>NZ_JACVHC010000001.1 GCF_017976235.1 Pseudomonas anatoliensis
CGTGAGGCTTGACCATATAACACCCAAGCAATTTGACTACTCGAAAGAGCATCAGATTGCGGTGTGTGAAGACGAAACGAACCGAAAGTTCGATGTTCACAAAACACCGAAAGCTATCACATACCCAATTTGCTGAAGCGAGACCAACTGGTCACGACTCAGTACCCGAATTTCTTGACGACCATAGAGCGTTGGAACCACCTGATCCCATCCCGAACTCAGCAGTGAAACGATGCATCGCCGATGGTAGTGTGGGGTTTCCCCATGTGAGAGTAGGTCATCGTCAAGATTAAATTCCGAAACCCCAATTGCGAAAGCAGTTGGGGTTTTGTTTTGCCCGCGAAAAAGTTTTCAGGCGAATCGAACCCCAACTTTCGCAAGAATCGCCACTGGGTAAAAACCTTCTTAAGTGACCGCGTAGTTTTTGGTATGGTGCAGCTCGTTTTTTCATGGACTGATGTCACGCCAAAGGATAGGCGCTCACTTATGCCAAAGAGTTGCTGCAGAAATGCCTGAACCTATCCCTATCAAGGATCACGAGAAAGAGACGCGTCTGGTCAACAAGCGGTTGATCGCCTGCGCTTTGTTCGTCTTCGCAGTGAGCTGCGCCCTGGTAGCACGTCTTTACATTCTGCAAGTGGTGGAGTTCGACTACCACTCGACCATTTCCGAAAACAACCGTGTCCATGTCCTGCCGATCCCGCCAACACGCGGACTGATCTACGACCGCAACGGTGTGCTGCTGGCAGATAATCGTCCCAGCTACAACCTGACCATCACCCGCGAGCGCGCCACCGATGTCAATCAGGAACTGGACGAGGTCATAGATCTCCTGCACCTCCCCGTCGAAGACCGAACAGTGTTCGACAAAGCCATGAAACAGTCCCGTCATCCATTCACGCCGGTAACGCTGTTTTATGAATTGACCGAAGAGCAGATTGCGGTCTTGGCGGTCAACGAGTTCCGTTTGCCTGGGCTGGATGTCGAGCCACAGTTCGTTCGACATTATCCGCTTGGCATGCACTTCGCTCACTCGATCGGCTATGTCGGTCGGATCAACGAAAAAGAATCCAAAACCCTCGACTCGGTGGAGTACCGCGGCACTCAGTCCGTCGGCAAGACTGGCATCGAACGCTTCTACGAAGCGCAGTTGCACGGCCATGTCGGTTACGAGGAGGTTGAAACCAATGCCCAGGGCAGAGTACTGCGTGTGCTGAAGCACACTGACCCTGTACCCGGCAAAAACATCGTTCTGAGCCTCGACGTGAAACTGCAAGAGGCCGCCGAAGCTGCCTTGGGTGGTCGTCGTGGTTCGGTCGTGGCGCTGGATCCGTCCACTGGGGAAGTGCTGGCGATGGTCAGCAACCCGAGTTTCGATCCCAATCTGTTCGTCACTGGTATCAGCTCCAAAGAGTATTCGGCGCTGCGTGATTCTATCGACCGGCCACTGTTCAACCGCGTGCTGCGCGGCTTGTACGCACCGGGCTCGACCATCAAGCCAGAGGTGGCGATTGCGGGCCTCGACGCAGGCGTTGTCACACCGCAGACCCGAGTCTTCGATCCGGGTTACTACCAACTCCCGGACTTCGATCACAAGTACCGTAACTGGAACCACAGCGGCGACGGCTGGGTGGATATGGACGCTGCGATCATGCGTTCCAATGACACCTACTTCTATGACCTGGCGCACAAGCTTGGCATTGATCGCCTGCACGACTACATGGCCATGTTCGGTCTCGGCGAAAAAGTCTCGCTGGACATGTTTGAAGAGTCTCCCGGCCTGATGCCATCTCAAGCCTGGAAACGCACCACACGTCGACAAGCGTGGTTCCCGGGGGAAACGGTGATTCTCGGTATTGGTCAGGGCTACATGCAGGTAACGCCGCTGCAACTGGCTCAGGCCACCGCACTGATCGCCAACAAAGGAGTGTGGAACCGCCCACACCTGGCCAAGACTGTTGATGGCATGGCGCCGGTCGACGAGCATCCGATGCCGAACATCCTGCTTAAGGATCCGCGCGATTGGGAGCAGGTCAACCATGGCATGCAGATGGTTATGCACGATGCCCGCGGCATTGCCCGTGCGGCAGCGGCGGGGGCGCAATACCGTATCGCTGGTAAAAGTGGTACGGCGCAAGTGGTGGCGATCAAGCAGGGTGAACGCTACAACCGCGCGAAGACGCTTGAGCGCCACCGTGATAACGCCTTGTTCGTCGGCTTCGCTCCGGCTGAGCACCCGAAAATTGCGATTTCGGTGATGATAGAAAACGGTGAGGCCGGTGGTCGTGTCGCCGGGCCGGTGGTGCGGCAGATTATGGACGCCTGGCTACTCGATCAGGACGGCCATCTCAAGCCGCAGTATGCGGCGCCGTCGAAAGCGCCGGGTGATCCGCACGTGTAACCGATAACAGCTTCACAGCACGGTCTTACGCGGGGCTGAGCGTGCCTGAAGTTGTTGAACGTCACAGTTTCATGCAGCAACCGCACTGCCGCCATTGCTGGCAAGCCAGCTCTCACAAGGTTATTGAGTGTTCACACCTGAAGTGATCGCAATGAAATACCTGTGAGCGCTGGCTTGCCAGCGATATGGCCTTGAGCAATCAGGCCCCCGGCACCGGGCAACTCATGTCACCTTCTTCACACTTCAAGTACTGCTTCAGCGTTTCAACCCGCACCTTGGTCACAGCGGTCATGCAGTTGCTATAGATCAGCGGATACACACTCCCGCCCGTCACGCCCGAAGACGAAAACTTGCACTCGGCATCACGAAAACCGATCCATGCGCGTTGCGCACTGACCAACAGCTTCTTGCCATCAGGGTTGCCCTTCAAACGCCCGGTGACCTGCTGATACACCGCGTTCAACTCTTTGTCGGCAGCTTTGTAATCCTGCCCGGCACACTGATTCATCGTCGCCTGATCGCTGGCGTTGGCGCAGTCAACGGCGGCGTGGCTGAGGGTGGTGAATAGCAAAGGCGTCAGGGCCAGTAGCAGACGTGGGGACATGGAGATACTCGCTGTGTCGAATGAAAGTGCAGGCAGTGTAGTGATTGCACAGATTCTATTCAGGTACTTGTTGTCTTGAGGCTTCCAGCAAGCGATCCGCTGTAGCCGCAATCTCTTCACCATCATGCAGCAGGTCCAGCCAGTTGGCGGGAATGGCTCGCACGCCATAGTGGGCGCCGGCCAGCTGGCCGACAATCGCTGCCGTGGTATCGGCGTCATCACCCAGATTGGCGGCTTGCAGGATTGCCGCTGCAAAACTGTCGGTGTGCTGAAAACACCAAAGCGCTGCTTCCAGCGATTGGACGCAGTAGCCGCTACCACGGATTTCATCTATTGATTTCGTGAAATAGTCACATCGAGCTATCTCCGCGACTTTCGGTTGGCTGAAGGTTGAGGCTGGCAAAAAGCGCAGTTCTGTTTTGGACGCTCCAAGCAGAGCTTTGTTGATCAGCTCAGCCAACAGTTGGCAGCATTCGATTGCCTCGGGTGCTGCGTGGGTAGTTCGCGAGCTTTCGCTGGAGAAATGTCTGACTTTCCGGGCGTCTGGAAAGTAAAACAGCACCACCGGTGCCAGTCGCATCAGAGAACCGTTGCCAGCGGTATCCGGCTCGGTCGACCCCGCAAAGGGCTCACCTGTTTGCTGGTATTGCGACAGCGCCTGACTGACGGTCATGCCGATATCGAAGCATTCGCCGGTCGCACTCAGGTAACCCCATTTCCACCAGTTGAGGTAGCGCCCCATTTGGTCTGTGGCGTCGAAGCCGTTCTTGATCAGCAGGCTTTCCGCCAGGCACAGGGCCATTGAGGTGTCATCCGTCCACTGTCCAGGCTTGAGGTGGAAAGGGCCGCCGCCGACCATGTCAGTCAATGGTTGGAATGAGTTGCGTGGCTTGAACTCTACCGTGGTGCCGACCGCGTCGCCGCAAGCCAGACCTAGCAGGGCGCCGCGATAACGTTCGGGGAGGGATGGCTGCATGATTCGTCCTTGTCCGGTTCAGCATCGATGGAAAAGGTAGCAGGTTCATTCGCTGGGTTGTGCTGTAAATAGCTCGAATCATCAACGGAAAATGCAGCCGGATGTTTCCTGCCTTTTGCACAGAGGAACCGCTTTGATACAACTTCACCTTGGACATGTGGTCATACAAGCCTACTGTTCAGAACAGGAGGTGACGTATGAAACCAGTACCCAATAGTTTCGAACGAAAAATCACGCTCAAGGCGTCGCGTTCACATGTCTGGCGTGCATTGGTCGATGCCGAGGCGTTTGGCCAGTGGTTTGGCGTGGCGCTGGAGGGAAGGCGTTTTATTGCCGGAGAATGGACGCAAGGGCAGGTCACGTATCCGGGTTATGAACATGTGTTGTGGAACGTGCTGATCGAGCGGGTCGAGCCGCAGCAATTGTTCTCGTTCCGTTGGCATCCGTATGCGGTCAATCCGAAGATCGACTATTCCCAGGAGCCGACAACGCTGGTCAGGTTCGAGCTGGAAGATTTCGAGGGTGGGACGTTGCTCAAGGTGTCTGAGTCCGGTTTCGCGCACATTCCCGACATCCGCCAGAAAGAGGCCTATTACATGGACAGTCGTGGCTGGGAAGAACAGTTGAGCAGGCTTGAGCAGTTTCTCGCGGAAAGCGCCAGGGCGCGTGAGCTTGATCGGGGCTGATAGGCTCTGCAGGTTGACCCGCAGACGCAGGACTCAGGGCAGTTGAAAGTCGCGCAAATCGCGGCTGGCATGCTCAACGCCTGACCCTTCTAAGGGTTTTCGGAAGTGCCTCTATGGCGAATGTCTTACACGCGATGGTAGCTTTTACGACTATTGCCGATTGGATCCACCACGTAATCTACACCCATCAACTGAAGCACAGGGAGTACTTCAGGATCACGGATGATCGACCATTGCAAGGATCGCTGCCGACAGGGAGTCGATAATGGTCTTGGGAAAAACCCGCTTCGGCGGGTTTTTTTTTGCCCGGAGAAAAGTACAAAATCCTGTAGGAGCTGCCGAAGGTTGCGATCTTTGATCCTGATCTTACAAAACAAGATCAAAAGATCGCAGCCTTCGGCAGCTCCTACACGGTTGTGCGTTTATGAAGCGATCAACTGCCGCAACACATAATGCAGAATCCCCCCCGACTTGAAGTACTCAACCTCGTTCACGGTGTCGATCCGGCACAGCACTTCGATTTTCTCCTGTCGCCCGTCTTCACGGGTGATCACCAGAGGCAGGTTCATGCGCGGTGACAGGGATACGCCGGTCAGGCCTTGAATCTCGAAGGTTTCCTTACCGGTAAGATTCAGACTCTTGCGGTTCTGATCGAGTTTGAATTGCAGCGGCAACACGCCCATGCCCACCAGATTGGAACGGTGAATGCGCTCGAAGCTCTCGGCGATCACTGCTTTGACGCCCAGCAGGTTGGTGCCTTTGGCCGCCCAATCGCGACTGGAGCCGGTGCCGTATTCTTGGCCGGCAATCACCACCAGCGGTGTTCCGGACGCTTGATAGCGCATGGCCGCATCGTAAATCGGCAGTTTCTCACCGGTCGGAATGTAGATCGTGTTGCCACCTTCTTCACCGCTGAGCATCTCGTTGCGTATACGAATATTGGCAAAGGTGCCGCGCATCATCACTTCGTGGTTGCCGCGACGCGAACCGTAAGAGTTGAAGTCCCTCGGCTCGACACCTTTTTCGCGCAGATAACGCCCGGCCGGACTGTCAGTCTTGATGTTGCCGGCAGGGGAAATATGGTCAGTGGTCACCGAGTCGCCGAGCAGCGCCAACACCCGCGCGCCCTTTACATCCTTGATCTCTGGCAACGGGCCGGAAATGTCGTCGAAAAACGGTGGATGTTGGATGTAAGTCGAATCGTCCTGCCACACGTAGGTGGCGGCTTGTGGCACCTCGATGGCTTGCCACTGTTCGTCACCGGCGAACACTTCGGCGTATTCCTTGTGGAACATGGCAGTGCTGACCTGACTCACCGCGTCGGCGATTTCCTGGCTGCTTGGCCAGATGTCACGCAGGTAAACCGGATTGCCCTGTTGGTCACTGCCCAGCGGTTCGCTACTGATGTCGGTACGAACCGTGCCAGCCAAGGCATAAGCCACTACCAGCGGTGGCGAGGCCAGCCAGTTGGTTTTCACCAGTGGGTGCACGCGACCTTCAAAGTTGCGGTTGCCGGACAGCACCGAGGCGACGGCGAGGTCAGCTTTCTGGATGGCTTTTTCGATCGGTTCCGGCAATGGCCCGGAGTTGCCGATGCAGGTCGTGCAGCCATAGCCGACCAGCGAAAAACCGAGCTGGTCGAGGTATTGCGTCAGCCCCGCCGCCTTGTAGTAATCGGTGACTACTTTCGAACCCGGCGCCAACGAACTCTTTACCCACGGTTTGCGCGTCAGGCCTTTCTCCACGGCTTTTTTCGCCAAGAGCCCGGCGGCCATCATCACGCTCGGGTTGGAAGTGTTGGTACACGACGTAATTGCAGCGATGACCACCGCACCGTTTTTCAGGCGATAGGTGTGGCCGTCGTATTCATATTCCGTTTCTCCGACCAGATCGGCGTTGCCCACCGCGACGCCGCCACCGCCCTCGCTTTCCAGACGGCCTTCTTCCTTGCTCGTCGGTTTGAATTGCAAGTCGAGGAAGTCGCTGAAGGCTTGCGCGACATTCGGCAGCGAAACTCGGTCTTGCGGGCGTTTTGGCCCGGCAAGACTGGCCTCGACGCTGCCCATGTCCAGCGCCAGACTGTCGGTGAACACCGGTTCCTGACCGGGCAGGCGCCACAACCCCTGGGCCTTGGTATACGCCTCGACCAGTTTCACCACTTCCGTCGGCCGTCCGGACAGACGCAGGTACTCCAGCGTCACGTCATCGACCGGGAAGAAGCCGCACGTCGCGCCGTATTCCGGGGCCATGTTGGCGATGGTCGCGCGGTCAGCCAGCGGCAGGTCGGCGAGGCCATCACCGTAAAATTCGACAAATTTGCCGACCACGCCTTTCTTGCGCAGCATCTGCGTAACGGTCAGCACCAGGTCGGTGGCGGTGATGCCTTCCTTGAGTTTGCCGCTGAGTTTGAAGCCAATCACTTCCGGAATCAGCATCGACACCGGTTGCCCGAGCATCGCCGCTTCCGCCTCGATCCCGCCGACACCCCAGCCGAGTACGCCGAGGCCGTTGATCATGGTGGTGTGGGAGTCGGTGCCAACCAGCGTGTCGGGAAAGGCGTAGGTGCGGCCGTCTTCATCCTTGGTCCACACGGTGCGGCCGAGGTATTCGAGGTTGACCTGGTGGCAGATCCCGGTGCCCGGCGGTACTACGCTGAAGTTGTCAAAGGCACTTTGGCCCCAGCGCAGGAAGGCGTAGCGTTCGCCGTTGCGCTGCATCTCGATGTCGACGTTCTGCTCAAATGCGCTGGGCGTGGCGAACTTGTCGACCATCACCGAGTGGTCGATCACCAGATCGACCGGGGATAGCGGATTGATTCGCTGTGGATCGCCGCCGGCCTTGGCCATGGCGGCGCGCATCGCCGCGAGGTCGACCACGGCGGGGACGCCGGTAAAATCCTGCATCAATACGCGGGCAGGGCGGTACTGGATTTCCCGGTCGGAGCGACGCTCCTTGAGCCACGCAGCAATTGCCTTGAGGTCGGCGCCGGTGACAGTTTTTTCATCTTCCCAGCGCAGCAGGTTTTCCAGCAGGACTTTCAGCGACATTGGCAGTTTGTCGATATTACCCAGGCTTTTGGCAGCATCCGGCAAACTGAAATAGTGGTAGGTTTTGTCGTCGATTTTTAGTGTTTTAAGGGTCTTCAGGCTATCTAGGGACGGCATTGCAATCACTCCTTTGAATCCGCACTGCTACGGATTGAGGGGACGGGCAGAGCTATCAACGTAGCCCTGTTTTCATTAGCTGGCTAATAACTGGACTCTATGGAGAGAACCAAGGTTCCGACATCGGCTATCATGCGCCGGTTTTCGTGACAGGCTTTGCTTCAAAGCAAGGCCTGAGCATCGCGCAGGGGCCGAATGATCGCCCGCTGCTCAGGAGTAAGAATGAACACCCTATTCATGCATTGTCGGCCAGGCTTCGAAGGCGAAGTCTGCTCGGAGATTTCCGACCTCGCTGCCCAGTTGAACGTGTCCGGTTACGCCAAGGCGAAAACCGCCACTGCGTGCGCCGAGTTTGTCTGCACCGAAGAAGACGGCGCCGAGCGCCTGATGCGCGGTCAGCGTTTCGCCGAGCTGATCTTCCCGCGCCAATGGGCGCGCGGTGTTTTCATTGATCTGCCGGAAACCGACCGCATCAGCGTGATCCTCGCGCACATGGCCGAATTCCCGGTGTGCGGCAGTCTGTGGCTGGAAGTCGTCGACACCAACGACGGCAAAGAGCTGTCGAACTTTTGCAAAAAATTCGAAGGCCCGCTGCGCAAGGCGCTGACGGGCGCCGGCAAACTGGTGGAAGACGCGAGCAAACCGCGTCTGTTGCTGACGTTCAAAAGCGGCCGCGAAGTATTTCTGGGTATGGCTGATGCCGGTAACTCGGCGATGTGGCCGATGGGCATTCCGCGCCTGAAGTTTCCGCGTGAGGCCCCGAGCCGGTCGACGTTGAAGCTGGAAGAGGCCTGGCACCACTTCATCCCGCGTGATCAGTGGGAAGATCGTTTGCACAGCGACATGACCGGCGTTGACCTTGGCGCAGCGCCGGGTGGCTGGACCTGGCAACTGGTCAACCGCGGCATGCTCGTGACCGCTATCGACAACGGCCCGATGGCCGAAAGTCTGATGGACACCGGCCTGGTGCAGCACTTGATGGCGGACGGTTTTACCTTCAAGCCCAAGCAGCCGGTGGACTGGATGGTCTGCGACATCGTCGAGAAACCGGCGCGTAACGCGGCAATGCTCGAAGAGTGGATCGGCGAAGGGCATTGCCGCGAGGCGGTGGTCAACCTGAAACTGCCGATGAAGCAGCGTTATGCCGAAGTGAAGCGTTTGCTTGAGCGCATTGCCGATGGGTTCAAGGCCCGCGGCATCAAGGTCGATATCGGCTGCAAGCAGCTGTATCACGACCGCGAGGAAGTGACCTGCCATCTGCGCCGGCACGACGTGAAGAAACCCAGATCCCGCTAAATGCACACGTCCTCCCTGTGCTAGCTGCCGCAGGCTGCAATTTTTTGATCTTTCAAAAAGCAAAGATCGCAGCCTTCGGCAGCTCCTACAGGGAATTGGTGTAAAGCCACAGATGACCGAGCACCCGGCAATGCGCGACAATGCCGGCCAGTTTCAGGAGTTAATCATGAGTGAAATGATCGATACCCCGGTCGACGGCACCCTCGACGCTACCGGACTCAATTGCCCGGAACCGGTGATGATGTTGCACCAGCACATCCGTGACCTGGTGCCGGGTGGCCTGCTCAAGGTGATCGCCACGGATCCCTCGACCCGCCGCGACATTCCCAAGTTCTGCGTGTTTCTCGACCACGAACTGGTCGGCCAGCACGAAGAGGCCGGTACTTACCTGTACTGGATTCGCAAGAAACAGGCCTGAGCCTCAGGCAAGCGCAAAAACAACTGTGGGAGCCAGCCTGCTGACGATAACGATGAATCATGACTGACTCACCGTAATCGCCAGCAGGCTGGCTCCCACATTTTTTTGTCTTGCGTAAAGAGTTTCAGCCCAGCGAACGGCTGATCCGAATGCGCTTGCGCGCGCTGCGAGTCAGGCGGATAGACAGCATAAGCGCGGCGCAGCTCAGGCCGACGATCAGACCCTGCCACAACCCGCTCGGGCCACGCGGCTCGCCGAGCCAGTCGGTCAGGCCGAGCGCGTAACCCACTGGCAGGCCGATGCCCCAATAGGCGAACAGTGTCAGGATCATCGTCACTCGCGTGTCCTGATAACCGCGCAACGCACCGGCAGCGGTCACCTGGATCGCGTCGGAGAACTGGAACAGCGCCGAGTACACAATCAGCATCGCCGCGATGTGAATCACCGTCGGGTCAGCCGTGTAAATCGCTGCAATCGGCTCGCGCAGCAGCAACATCATGCTCGCCGACAGGCACGCGTAGGCCAGTGCAGTGCCCATGCCGACGCCAGCGGCAAAACGCGCCTCGCGTGGTTCCTCACGGCCTAGTGCTTGACCGACGCGCACGGTCACGGCCATGCCCAGCGAATAAGGAATCATGAACACCAGTGAGCTGACGTTCAGCGCAATCTGGTGCCCGGCGACCACGGTCGCGCCAAGGCTGCCGATCAACAGCGCGATCACTGCGAAGATGCTCGACTCGGCAAACACCGCAATGCCGATCGGCAAACCGATGGCCAGCAGACGCTTGATCACCGCCCACTGCGGCCAATCGAAACGGCTGAACAACTCGCTCGAACGATACGCCGGAGCCCAGCGCTCATAACCGGCCAGTCCCAGCGCCATTACCCACATCACAATCGCCGTGGCCCAGCCGCAACCGACGCCGCCCATGGCCGGCACGCCTAAGTGGCCATAGATGAAGATGTAGTTCAGCGGGATATTCAGCGCCAGCCCGCACAGGCCCAGCACCATCGCCGGGCGGGTACGGCCGAGGCCGTCACTGAAACAACGCAGCACATGATAGAACGCCACCGCCGGCAAACCGCTGGCGATGCCATGCAAGTACTGCATGCACGGGCCGATCAGTTCGGGGTCGACTTTCATCAGGTGCAGAATCGGCTCGGCGGCAACCAGCATCGCGGTAGCGATCAAACCCACTACGAGTGCCAGCCACAACGCCTGGCGCACGATCGGACCGATTTCGCTGTGGGTGCCGGCGCCGTAGCGCTGGGCAACTTTAGGTGTGGTGGCCAGCAGAGTACCGGTCATCAACAGAAAAACCGGCACCCAGATCGAGTTGCCCAACGCTACCGCCGCCAGATCATTGGGGCCGACGCGCCCGGCCATCACCGCATCGACAAAGCCCATGGCCGTGGTTGCCAGTTGCGCGATGATGATCGGCACCGCCAGGGCGAGCAGAGTCTTGAACTCCAGGCGAATCCGCGCGGGGCGGGTGAGGGAGACGGCGACAGGTTGGTCAGTTACAGGATTCACAGGCAAAGCGTCCACAGATGTTGATGCGCAAGGCGGCGCATTCTACGCCGCTGACGTGTTGGTCAGGAAAAATCCTGTGTTGCGGATTTGTAATTTGCAGGAGCTGGCGCAGGTTGCGATCTCTTGATCCGGCTTTATCAAGATCCAAATCAAAAGATCGCAACCTGCGGCAGCTCCTACAGTTAAACTGCCGATCCGCCCAAGGAGCCCGCCATGCTGATTGTTGCTGACGAAAATATCCCGCTGCTCGATGCTTTTTTTGCCGGTTTTGGCGAGATCCGCCGAGTGCCTGGCCGTTCCATCGACCGTGCGACGGTCGAGCAGGCCGACGTGTTACTGGTGCGTTCGGTGACCAGCGTCAACCGCGCGCTGCTCGAGGGCAGCAAGGTTCGCTTCGTCGGCACCTGCACTATCGGTACTGACCATCTGGATCTCGAGTATTTCAACGAGGCGGGCATCGCCTGGTCGAGCGCACCCGGCTGCAATGCCCGTGGTGTGGTCGACTATGTGCTCGGCAGCCTGATGACCCTCGCCGAGATCGAGGGTGTTGATCTGACTCAGCGTACTTATGGTGTCGTCGGCGCCGGAGAGGTCGGTGGACGCCTGATCACTGTTCTGAAGGGCTTGGGCTGGAACGTGAAAGTCTGCGATCCGCCACGCCAAAGTGCAGAGGGCGGTGATTACCTCAGCCTTGAGCAAATCATCGAACAGTGCGACGTGATCAGCCTGCACACACCGTTGACCCGCAGCGGTGACGGTGCGACCTGGCATCTGTTCGATCAACAACGTTTGCAGCAACTCAAACCCGGCGCCTGGCTGATCAACGCAGCGCGGGGGCCGGTGGTGGATAACGCCGCGCTGCGCGAAGTGCTTCTGGAACGCGAAGACCTGCAAGCAGTACTCGACGTCTGGGAGGCCGAACCCGAGGTCGATGTAGCCCTGGCCGAACTCTGCGTGCTGGCCACGCCGCACATTGCCGGTTACAGCCTTGATGGCAAACAGCGCGGTACGGCGCAGATTTATCAGGCGTACTGCGAGTTCATCGATCAGCCTGCGAACATCCAGCTCAGTGATCTGCTGCCGGCGCCGTGGTTGTCGGAAGTAACCTTGCATGCCGACAGTGATCCGGCCTGGGCTTTGGCGATGATGTGCCGTGGCGTGTATGACCCGCGCCGGGATGACGCGGATTTTCGCCGCAGCCTTGTAGGTAATGTCGGCGAGCAGCGTGCGGCGTTCGATGTGTTGCGTAAGCAGTATCCGGTTCGGCGCGAGATCGAAGGGTTGAAAGTACGGATCGAAGGGCATTCGCCAAAGTTGCGCCAGATCGTGACAGCGCTCGGAGCAGTAGCTACGTAGTCAATCCCCCTGTAGGAGCTGCCGCAGGCTGCGATCTTTTGATCTGGCTTTTAAGCAGATCAAGATCAAAAGATCGCAGCCTGCGGCAGCTCCTACGTGGGGAAACAGGCATAAAAAACCCGGCCAATGGGCCGGGTCAGGAAGACGGTGGCTATATCACTCTTGTTCGGCAGGCTTGACCAATCGCTTCTCCAGTTCGCGGCAAGCGTCCTGGATCATGTCTTCAGTGATCGGTACTTCGCGCCCTTGTGCATCAATAATCGAGCAACCCAGAGTCTGGCCGGGCTTGGTGCGGATCACTTCAATCTTGTCTTCGCTGCTGTGTTGCAAGGACATGGCCTGTCTCCTCATCAGGTTGTACGCCTAGATTAAAACCGCCACGTGACCGGGCTATGACAACTCCCTGCGGTCTGTCGGCGGCGGCATCTCTACTCAAACAGAAATGACCGCTCGTCTCAACCGGGACTTTAGACCAATAGCCTCTAGGGTCTAGTCGTCACGGGCATATTTAACCTGACTCATTGTGATTTACAGAGTTCCCCCCCATTTGAGTGTGTAGGCTGGCCCTATCCATCAGCGCAAATGTGAATCCGAATGATCTCGATGCTTTCCTCGCGACACCGACGCGCCTTGCGCCTGACCAGTCATTTCCTCGTGCCTTATCGCTGGCAGGCCTTCGGTGCGTTGCTCGCATTGATTGTCACTGCCGGCATCACCTTATCGATGGGGCAGGGCATCAAGTTGTTGGTTGATCAGGGCTTCATGACCCAGTCGGCGGACTTGCTCAACCAATCCATCGGGCTGTTCATGTTCTTGGTCCTGGGCCTCGCGGTCGGCACCTTCGCCCGGTTTTACCTGGTCTCCTGGATCGGCGAACGTGTCGTCGCCGACATCCGCCGACAGGTGTTCAACCACCTGGTGTACCTGCATCCCGGGTTTTACGAAGACAACCGCAGCTCGGAAATCCAGTCGCGCCTGACAGCGGATACGACATTGCTGCAATCGGTGATCGGCTCGTCGCTTTCGCTGTTTCTACGCAATCTGTTGATGGTGATCGGCGGCATCGTTCTGCTGTTCATCACCAATCCCAAACTCACCAGCATCGTGGTGATCGCGCTACCGCTGGTGATTGCGCCGATCCTGATTTTCGGTCGACGCGTACGCAATCTGTCGCGACAGAGCCAGGACCGGATCGCCGACATTGGCAGCTATGTGTCCGAAACCCTCGGCCAGATCAAAACCGTGCAGGCGTACAACCATCAAATACAGGACGAGCAACGTTTTGCCTCAACGGTCGAGCAGGCTTTCGAGACCGCACGCAAACGGATCTTCCAGCGTGCGTGGCTGATTACATTGGTGATCGTGCTGGTGCTTGGCGCTGTCGCGGTGATGTTGTGGGTCGGTGGCATGGACGTGATCGCCGGGCGGATTTCTGCCGGTGAGCTGGCGGCATTTGTATTCTACAGCCTGATCGTCGGCAGCGCGTTTGGCACGCTGAGTGAGGTGATCGGCGAGCTTCAGCGCGCTGCGGGTGCCGCCGAGCGGATTGCTGAATTGCTGCGTTCGGAAAACATCATCCAGCCACCGAAGACTGGATTAGTGACATTGCCTGCGCGCGTGCGCGGTGAGCTGGAGTTGCAGGATGTGCGCTTTTCCTACCCCTCGCGTCCAGAAAGCTTCGCCGTTGATGGCTTGAATCTCACGGTCAGGGCCGGCGAAACCCTGGCGCTGGTAGGACCGTCCGGCGCGGGTAAATCCACGGTGTATGACTTGCTGCTGCGCTTTTACGATCCTCGCGAGGGCCGGATTCTGCTGGATGGCGTGCCACTGACCAGCCTCGACCCGCTGGATCTGCGCCGTTGTTTTGCCCTGGTTTCACAAACGCCAGCACTGTTTTTCGGCAGCGTGGAGGAGAACATTCGCTATGGCTGCCCAACGGCCACGCTTGAGCAGGTCAAGGAGGCGGCGAGAATCGCCCACGCCCACGACTTCATCGAGCAAATGCCTGACGGCTACCAGACACATTTGGGTGACGGCGGACTGGGACTCTCCGGCGGCCAGCGTCAGCGTCTGGCCATCGCTCGGGCGTTGCTGGTCGACGCGCCGATCCTGTTGCTGGACGAAGCCACCAGCGCCCTCGATGCGCAAAGCGAACATCTGATCCAGCAAGCCTTGCCGAACCTGATGCAAAACCGCACCACACTGGTGATCGCCCATCGCCTGGCCACAGTGAAAAACGCCGACCGGATCGCGGTGATGGATCAGGGCAAATTGGTCGCGGTGGGTACACATCAGGAATTGATTGCGAGCAATCCGTTGTACGCGCGGCTGGCGGCGTTGCAGTTCAGTGATGGACACGCGGTCGTTGTGTAGGAGCTGCCGCAGGCTGCGATCTGTTGATCTTTGCACGTTACAAAAAATGCCCGCACTCCTGGATGCGCGCATTTTTTATTGTCGAGGATCAAGGTCAAAAGATCGCAGCCTGCGGCAGCTCCTACAGGTGACCGACCTAGTAACCGACCCAGTAACCGGCCTAGTAGCGAGGCTACTGGCAAAACGTAAACACTGATCGGCTCGTTCAAAAAAATGCCCGTATCTCGCGATACGGGCATTTTTTATTACTCGGCGTCAGCCCTGTTGTTCACTGATCATCGAAGTAACGTTCATGCCAATCCACCAGCGGCTGCGGTGAGTTGAGTTTCTGGCCGTAGATCACCGAATAGGACAGCACGTTTTGCACGTACTGGCGGGTTTCGTCGAACGGGATGCTTTCCACCCACACGTCGAAGCTCAGGTGATCGGCGCCGCGCAGCCATTGACGCACGCGTCCGGGGCCGGCGTTGTAGGCGGCGGAGGCGAGGACACGGTTGCCATTGAACTGACTGTGCACCTGGCTCAGGTACGCGGCGCCGAGCTGGATGTTCTTGTCCGGGTTCAGCACTTGCTGCGGCGAGGCCAGGGGGATGTTGAACTTGCGCGAAGTTTCCTTGGCGGTGCCGGGCATCAGTTGCATCAGGCCGCTGGCGCCAACGCCGGAGCGGGCGTCGTCCATGAACGCGCTTTCCTGACGGGTGATGGCGAACACCCAGCTCGAATGCAGACCGCGAACCTTGGCTTCACGCACAAGGGTATCGCGGTGGGCCATCGGGAAGCGGATGTCCAGATCGTCCCAGTATTGCGCCTGACTGATGGTGCGGATCGCCGGGAAATACCACTTCAGGTCGTAGGCGAGTTTGGCCTGGGCAACCATTTCGTCGCGGTTGAAGTGACGGCTGACGTGGTACCACTCGCGGCGTCCGTCGACGATTTGCCCGCGTGCATGGAACTCAAGTGCGCGGCGCACGCCGGGCGTGTTGCGTACCTTGTTGATCAGCGCCTGGCTAAGCACCAGCGGTTTATTGTTCAACGAGTACGGAGATTGCGAACGGTCAGCGGCGAGGAAGCCGTAGAAGTCACGCTCGCGGGACAGATTTTTGTACAGGGCCTGCGCTTCCGGGTTCTGCGGTTGCGCCAGCTCGAGACTGCGTGCCTGCCAGTAGCGCCAGCGGTTGGTGGTGGCCAGATCCTGCGGCAGACGGCGGGTCAGTTGATAAGCATCGTCCCAGCGCGCCAGGCGCAGTAGCAGACGCAGACGCCATTCGGAAACGGTGTTGTCACGCAGTTCCGGGTCGTATTTGGTCATCACGTCCAGTGCGCGGCTGTCGAAGCGGCGGGCCAGCGTCAGGCCGATTTCCCGGGCAATCGCGACTTTCTCATCTCGGGAGAAATGCATACTGCTGGCGTAACCGTCGAGCAGCGCCATGGCTTTGTCCGGATCCTGGCGGGCGAGACGGCGCAGGCCGAGGCTGACCACATCGGACATCGGCTCATCGGCCGGAGTAAAGCGCGACGGCTGGTTGAGCAGTTCTGGTTTCTGCGCCACATCCACCAACAGGCGACCACGGGGGGCGAGGGTAGTCAGGCCATTGATCAGGCTGTTGGCCAGCGGATAGTTGCGCGCCTGGGCGGCGAGCTTGGTGCGTTCCCAGCGTTTCTGTTCTGTCAGCTGACCCTCGGCGGCCCACATGCCGAAGAGCGCATCGCACGCGGCGGGCTGCGACTTGCCGGTCAGCCAAAGTTTTTCGGTGGCGGCGTAACCTTCGGTCTTTTTGTTGTGGCTGATCTGATACTGCGCGTTGAGGCAGTCCAGTTCGGTGAAATTGAGCTTGGGATCGTAATACTTGACGAAGGTCGCCCAGTCGCCGCGATCGGCCAGCCAGCGCAACCAGCGCAGCTTCATCCAGTTGGCCTGGGGCAGGTCACCGTGCTCGGCGAGGAATTTCTCTATTTCCGCATTACTCGCACTTTTCAGGCGTGCGGTCAGCTCGTCGTAAGCCAGATACGGTTCCAGCGGGTAATCGGCCAGCGCCTGGCTGTAGCGCATATAGGGGCCGGTATCGCCCTTGGCCAACGCGCGTTTGGCTTCATCGTAATACTGACGCTGGGTGGACAGGTCCACCGCCTGGGCGGATTGAACGGCAGCGGCGGAGAGTAGCAAACAGGACAAAACACTGAAGAGGCGACTGCGCATGAGACATCCGGGCAGAGAAATCATGACAAGTGCCGACATCGATCAGCACTGAATTGTCTGTAGCTTAGCCTTTTGCCAGCAAGCGGCGAAAGCTTTGCAAGCCGTGTGGCACAAGTTCGCAACAAATGTTGTGCAGAGTGCTTCGACAGACAAATTGCCGGCCTGCTGAAGCCTCAAGTCAGGTAGAATGCGCCCCCGGTTTTTGGAGAAGCTCATGACCCTGCTCAAATTCAGCGATGTGTCCCTTGCGTTCGGCGCTATGCCGTTGTTGGACAAGGTGTCCTGGCAGATCGCCCGTGGTGAGCGGGTGTGCATCATCGGCCGCAACGGCACTGGCAAGTCCAGCATGATGAAACTGGTCAAGGGCGACCAGAAGCCTGATGACGGCTCGGTGTGGCGTGCCCCCGGTCTGAAAATCGGCGAACTGCCGCAAGAATTGCCCGTGGCCGACGAGCGGACAGTCTTCGACGTCGTGGCTGAAGGCCTCGACGGCGTTGGCGCGTTGCTCGCCGAATACCATCACCTGAGCCAGAACATCGTCACCGATGCCGATCTGGACAAGCTCATGCACGTTCAGCACGACCTCGAAGCCCGTGATGGCTGGCGCTTGCAGACGCTGGTCGACAGCACCCTCAGCCGCCTGCAACTGCCGGCCGACAAGACCCTCGCCGAGTTGTCCGGCGGCTGGCGTCGTCGCGTGCTGCTGGCGCAGGCGCTGGTGTCCGAGCCAGATCTGCTGCTGCTCGACGAGCCAACCAACCACCTGGACATCGGTGCGATTGCCTGGCTTGAAGAAGCGCTGAAAGATTTCCAGGGCGCCGTGCTGTTCATCACGCACGACCGTTCCTTCCTGCAAAACCTCGCCACGCGCATCCTGGAACTGGATCGCGGCGGCCTGATCGACTGGAACGGCGACTACGCCAGCTTCCTCGTGCACAAAGAAGCCGAGCTCGCTGCCGAAGCCACTGCCAACGCGCTGTTCGACAAGCGTCTGGCCCAGGAAGAAGTGTGGATCCGTCAGGGCATCAAGGCCCGTCGTACCCGTAACGAAGGCCGCGTGCGCGCCTTGAAAGCTTTGCGCGTTGAGCGCAGCGAGCGTCGTGAACGTACCGGCAAGGCCAATATTCAGCTGGACACCGCCGACAAGTCCGGCAAGCAGGTGATGGTGCTCGAGAACGTGAGCTTTGCTCATCCGGGCGGCCCGTTCCTGATCAAGGATTTCTCGATGGTTCTGCAGCGCGGCGACCGTATCGGTCTGCTTGGCGCCAACGGTACCGGCAAGACCACCCTGTTGAAGCTGATGCTCAACGGCTTGCAGCCAACCAGCGGCAAAGTGGAAGAGGGCACGCGGATCGACGTGGCGTACTTCGACCAGTTGCGCCATCAGCTGGATCTGGAAAAAACCGTGATCGACAACGTCGCCGAAGGTCGCGACTTTATCGACATCGACGGTCAGAGCCGCCACGTGCTGAGCTACCTCGGTGACTTCCTGTTCAGCCCGCAGCGTGCTCGCACGCCGGTCAAGGCGCTGTCGGGTGGTGAGCGTGCGCGTCTGTTGCTGGCCAAACTGTTCAGCAAGCCGGCGAACCTGCTGGTACTCGACGAACCGACCAACGACCTCGACGTGGAAACCCTCGAGCTGCTCGAAGAAGTGCTGCTGACATTCAACGGCACTGTGCTGATGGTCAGCCACGACCGGGCCTTCCTCGACAACGTGGTCACCAGCACCCTGGTCTTCGAAGGTGAAGGCAAGGTGCGTGAATACGTCGGCGGTTATCAGGACTGGATCCGTCAGGGCGGCTCGCCGCGTCTGTTGGGCGTGACCGAGAGCAAGTCGGGCAAGGCTGACCTGAACTCGGCCGTGGTTACGGCTGCGCCGGCCGCTGCTGCGCCAGTTGCTGCTCCAGCTGCCAAGAAGAAGCTGAGCTACAAGCTGCAGCGCGAGCTGGAAGCGTTGCCGGGCGATATCGATGCCAAGGAACAGCAGATCGCTGCCGTTGAGGCTGAAATGGCCGACAGCGGTTTCTATCAGCGTCCTGCGGCAGAGACTGCCAAGGTCATCGCCTCGCTCGAGCAATTGCAGGCGGAACTGGAAGCGTTGGTGGAGCGTTGGGCCGAGCTGGATGCCTGATTGCTTGAGCCAATAAAAAGCCCGGCGCTCAGTGATGAGCGCCGGGCTTTTCATGTGTAGCAGGCTCACTCCTACATGGGTCGGTGTTATCAGCGTTTGACCAGATGCACCGCCAGCACATCGCAAGGCGCGCCGTGCAGCACATCATTGGCTGTCGAGCCCAGTAACAGCGCCAGACCATGACGGCCATGGCTGCCGACCACGATCAGATCGCATTGCTGTTCCTTGGCGAAGTGATGGATTTCCTGACGCGGCTGGCCGTAGGTCAAGTGGCAGTTGGCGCCTTCAAGTTCGGTGTACTTGAGCTTCAGGCGCTCAAGGCGTTCCTTGGCCTGATCGAACTGCTGCTGTTGCAGTTGTGACAGGTCCATCGGCACGTCGCCGCCAAAAGCCATAGCCATCGGTTCGACAATATGCACCAGCGACAGCTTGGCGCCGTTGCTCACCGACAGCTCGCGGGCGCGGTGGATGACGGGGTCGCACTCTTCAGTCAGATCTACGGCGACCAGGATGTGGTGGTAGGGCATGAGGCGCTCCTCGTAAGGTTTCAATATTGGTAAGTATGGCTGGTTTCAAGCGCATTGGTTCCAAAGTGACGCAATGGGCTCATCAGAAAACGGGAGTACAGATATGACGGTCTGGATAGTGGTGTCAATCCTGTTGGTGGTATTGAGCCCACTGGCATGGTTGCGCCCATCGCGCGCGCAGAGCGGTCGAATCGCTCTGCGTATGGAGGCGCGTCGTATTGGCCTGGCCATGCAGCTGGCGCCTCAGGAGTGGCCGCACTGGCTGTCTCAAGAGCCGCCGAATCCGTGTGCGCAGTACCATCGGCCGCGTCGCGGTAGTCAGCCGGCATGCTGGACGTACTGGCAAAAATCGCCAGGCGTGTGGGTCAATCAGTGGCAGGAAGTCTGCGAGGATCGGGCGCTGCTCAATCATTTCGAAAAGTTGCCAGGCAACGTCTACAAGATTGAGGCGGATAAGCAGATGATCGCCTTGTACTGGGGCGAGAAGGGCGAAGCCACGGTTTTGCTGGATATCGACGCCACTCTGAAAGCGCTGGCGTAACTCAGGGATTTTTCGCACTGCAACGGTGCGAAACGTCCGGCAGACGAGCAATAAAAAGCCCGACATGATTCATCGGGCGGGGTTGGCCAGGCAGGCCGGAAACTTTTTTACCACTGACCCCGGCTTCAAACGGGCAGCGCATTTATCTATCGTCCCGTGAGCGTAGACTTTTAAACAGGGCTCGCTGCGAATTAGGGCGACTTTTCTAACTATTGATTCTATGAATAGCTCCACATGCAGGCGCGTGTTGTGGATCTGTGTGGTACGGAAATGACCGCAAAGTCGCATTTCAACCCGCATTTTGGGCGATTGACAATTGTTGGAAATTCCGTGAAGGTGACGTACCCAAATCAAACGGGCGTATGAATTGAGCGTTTGTCTTACAGACCGCTCCTACAGAATCCCGACTATCGCGTTGGCGGGTGTGCCGGGTGAATTGGTGTCAGCATCGACGAAAAAGCGTCCTGCCTAGCCATTCGCCTGCGTCCGACGTGTACTGTTCAGCTTCCATATCGTGGAGATCAGTTGATGATTTACGAAGGTAAAGCCATCACGGTTAAAGCTCTTGAAAGTGGCATCGTCGAATTGAAATTCGACCTCAAGGGTGAGTCCGTCAACAAGTTCAACCGTCTAACCCTGAACGAACTGCGTCAGGCCGTAGACACCATCAAGGCAGATGCTTCGATCAAAGGCGTGATCGTCAGCAGTGGCAAGGACGTGTTCATCGTCGGCGCCGACATCACCGAATTTGTCGAGAACTTCAAGCTGCCGGATGCGGAGCTGGTTGCTGGCAATCTCGAAGCCAACAAGATCTTCAGCGATTTCGAAGACCTCAACGTTCCGACTGTCGCCGCGATCAATGGCATCGCCCTGGGTGGCGGTCTGGAAATGTGTCTGGCGGCTGACTATCGCGTCATGTCCACCAAGGCCAAGATCGGTTTGCCGGAAGTCAAACTGGGCATCTACCCAGGCTTCGGCGGCACCGTACGTCTGCCGCGCCTGATCGGTGCCGACAACGCCATCGAGTGGATTGCCTCCGGCAAGGAAAACCGCCCGGAAGACGCGCTGAAAGTCAGCGCCGTCGATGCCGTGGTTGCTCCAGAGAAGCTGCAGGAAGCTGCCCTTGAGCTGATCAAACGCGCCATTTCCGGCGAGTTCGACTACAAGGCCAAGCGCCAGCCGAAGCTGGAAAAGCTCAAGCTGAACGCTATCGAACAAATGATGGCTTTCGAAACCGCCAAAGGTTTCGTGGCCGGTCAGGCTGGCCCGAACTATCCGGCGCCGGTTGAAGCCATCAAGACTATCCAGAAAGCTGCGAACTTCGGTCGCGACAAGGCGCTGGAAGTTGAAGCCGCCGGTTTCGTCAAACTGGCCAAGACCTCTGCCGCGCAGAGCTTGATCGGTTTGTTCCTGAACGATCAGGAACTGAAGAAAAAGGCCAAGGCCTACGACGAAATCGCCAAAGACGTGAAGCAGGCCGCTGTACTGGGCGCCGGCATCATGGGTGGCGGTATCGCTTATCAGTCGGCCTCCAAAGGCACGCCGATCCTGATGAAGGACATCAACGAGCACGGTATCGAGCAGGGTCTGGCCGAAGCCGCCAAACTGCTGGTTGGCCGCGTTGATAAAGGTCGCATGACCCCTGCAAAAATGGCTGAGGTGCTCAACGGCATTCGTCCGACCCTGTCCTACGGTGATTTCGGTCACGTCGATCTGGTTGTTGAAGCCGTGGTCGAGAACCCGAAGGTCAAGCAAGCCGTGCTGGCTGAAGTTGAAGACAAGGTCAAAGAGGACACCATCCTCGCGTCCAACACTTCGACCATTTCCATCAGCCTGTTGGCCAAGGCCCTCAAGCGTCCGGAAAACTTCGTCGGCATGCACTTCTTCAACCCGGTGCACATGATGCCGCTGGTGGAAGTGATCCGTGGCGAGAAGTCCAGCGAGCTGGCTGTTGCCACCACCGTTGCCTACGCCAAGAAAATGGGCAAGAACCCGATCGTCGTCAACGACTGCCCGGGCTTCCTGGTCAACCGCGTACTGTTCCCGTACTTCGGTGGTTTCGCCAAACTGGTCAGCGCCGGTGTGGACTTCGTCCGTATTGACAAGGTCATGGAAAAATTCGGCTGGCCGATGGGCCCGGCATACCTGATGGACGTGGTCGGCATCGACACCGGTCACCACGGTCGTGACGTCATGGCTGAAGGCTTCCCGGACCGCATGAAAGATGACCGCCGCTCGGCCATTGACGTGCTTTACGAAGCCAAGCGTCTGGGCCAGAAGAACGGCAAGGGTTTCTACGCCTACGAGACCGACAAGAAGGGCAAGCAGAAGAAAGTTGCCGACCCGTCGGTACTGGAAGTGCTCAAGCCGATCGTTTACGAGCAGCGCGAAGTCACTGACGAAGACATCATCAACTGGATGATGATCCCGCTCTGCCTGGAAACCGTGCGTTGCCTGGAAGACGGCATTGTTGAAACCGCCGCCGAAGCCGACATGGGTCTGGTCTACGGTATCGGTTTCCCTCCATTCCGTGGCGGTGCGCTGCGCTACATCGATTCGATCGGTGTTGCCGAGTTCGTTGCCCTGGCTGACCAGTACGCTGATTTGGGCGCGCTGTACCACCCGACCGCGAAACTGCGTGAAATGGCCAAAACCGGCCAACGGTTCTTCGGTTAAGCGTCCCAACTTTTGAGCGAGAGTGAAATTTTATGAGCTTGAATCCAAGAGACGTCGTGATTGTCGACTTCGGTCGTACTCCGATGGGCCGCTCCAAGGGCGGCATGCACCGCAACACCCGCGCCGAAGACATGTCGGCGCACCTGATCAGCAAATTGCTGGAACGCAACGTCAAGGTTGATCCGAACGAAGTCGAAGACGTGATCTGGGGCTGCGTCAACCAGACCCTGGAGCAGGGCTGGAACATCGCGCGCATGGCGTCGCTGATGACCCAGATCCCGCACACGGCTGCCGGTCAGACTGTCAGCCGCCTGTGTGGCTCGTCGATGAGCGCGCTGCACACTGCTGCGCAAGCGATCATGACCGGTAACGGTGACGTGTTCGTCGTCGGTGGCGTCGAGCATATGGGCCACGTGAGCATGATGCACGGTGTCGATCCGAACCCGCACATGTCGCTGTACGCGGCGAAAGCCTCGGGCATGATGGGCCTGACCGCTGAAATGCTTGGCAAGATGCACGGCATCACTCGCGAACAGCAGGACGCTTTTGGCGTGCGCTCCCACCAGCTCGCCCACAAGGCGACTCTGGAAGGCAAGTTCAAAGACGAAATCATCCCGATGCAGGGTTATGACGAGAACGGTTTCCTGAAACTGTTCGACTACGACGAAACCATTCGTCCGGAAACCACCCTGGAAAGTCTGGCGGCCCTCAAGCCGGCCTTCAATCCAAAGGGCGGCACCGTGACAGCCGGTACTTCGTCGCAGATCACCGATGGTGCCTCGTGCATGATCGTGATGTCGGCGCAGCGTGCTCAGGACCTGGGCATTCAGCCTATGGCAGTGATCCGTTCGATGGCAGTGGCGGGTGTGGATCCGGCAATCATGGGCTATGGTCCAGTTCCGGCAACACAAAAAGCCCTGAAGCGTGCGGGCCTTGGCATCAACGATATCGACTTCTTCGAGCTCAACGAAGCTTTCGCCGCACAGGCTCTGCCAGTGCTGAAAGATCTGAAAGTGCTCGACAAGATGAACGAGAAGGTTAACCTGCACGGCGGCGCGATCGCCCTGGGTCACCCGTTCGGTTGCTCCGGTGCTCGGATTTCCGGCACTTTGCTGAACGTGATGAAGCAGAATAGCGGCACCTTCGGGGTGGCCACTATGTGCATTGGTCTCGGCCAAGGCATCTCCACCGTCTTCGAACGCGTCTAAGCGTCTCGTCGATGGAAGCCGGGGCCAAGTGCCCCGGTTTTTGTTTTTGCGGATTTATTTTGTTTTTATTTTGAAAAAAATTGAGGGAGGGCCAAACCATGCCGATACAACCTGGGCTCTACCAGCATTACAAAGGTCCGCAGTACCGCGTTTTCAATGTTGCGCGGCATTCCGAGACGGAAGAAGAAGTGGTGTTTTACCAAGCCCTGTATGGCGATTACGGCTTTTGGGTGCGTCCCTTGAGCATGTTTCTGGAGTCCGTCGAGGTTGACGGCGAGCAGGTCCCACGCTTTGCTTTGGTGCAAGCCGAACCGAGCCTGTTTTCCAAGGCATAAGGGGAGTGCGCGCAATACCCTGCGCTTGACCTCACCTTGTATCAACTATATATAGCGGTGCCGCGTCAGGCGCCAACCGCCTTTCACTTCTAGAATTCAGGAATTTTCTGATCCATGGGCAAATCGCTGGTCATTGTGGAATCCCCGGCTAAGGCCAAGACCATCAACAAGTATCTGGGCAACCAATACGTGGTGAAGTCGAGTATCGGCCATATCCGAGACCTGCCCACCAGCGGTTCGGCTAGCGCCAGCAAAGAGCCAGCCGCCAAGCGCGGCAAGGCTGCCGCAGGCGAAGGTCCGGTGCTCACGCCGAAAGAGAAAGCGCGCAAGCAGCTGGTCTCGCGTATGGGTGTCGATCCCGATCATGGCTGGAAAGCCAAGTACGAGATCCTCCCGGGCAAGGAAAAGGTCATCGAAGAGCTGCGCCGGCTCGCCAAGGATGCTGACACCATCTATCTCGCAACCGACTTGGATCGCGAGGGGGAAGCCATTGCATGGCACCTGCGCGAAGCCATCGGTGGTGACGACAGCCGCTACAAGCGCGTGGTGTTCAACGAAATCACCAAGAAGGCGATTCAGGAAGCCTTCTCCAAGCCGGGTGAGCTGGACATCGATCGCGTCAACGCTCAGCAGGCGCGCCGCTTCCTCGACCGCGTTGTGGGCTACATGGTCTCGCCGCTGCTGTGGGCCAAGATCGCCCGTGGCCTGTCCGCCGGTCGTGTGCAATCGGTTGCCGTGAAACTGGTGGTTGAGCGTGAGCGTGAAATTCGCGCGTTCAACCCGGAAGAGTACTGGGAAGTGCATGCTGATCTTGGCAGCGCCAAAGGCTCGACCGTACGTTTCGAAGTAGCGCGTGAAAAGGGCGAAGCCTTCAAACCGCTCAACGAAGCTCAGGCCATGGCTGCACTGGAGAAGCTCAAGTCCTCCAGCTACAGCATCGTCAAGCGCGAAGACAAACCGACCAGCAGCAAGCCGTCGGCGCCGTTCATCACGTCCACCCTGCAGCAGGCGGCGAGCAACCGTCTGGGCTTCGGCGTGAAGAAAACCATGATGATGGCCCAGCGTCTGTATGAAGCCGGCTACATCACTTATATGCGTACCGACTCGACCAACCTCTCGGCAGACGCCGTGACGATGGCGCGTGCTTACATCGAAGACGAATTCGGCAAGAAGTACCTGCCGGAAACGCCGAACGTCTACAGCAGCAAGGAAGGCGCACAAGAGGCTCACGAAGCCATTCGTCCCTCCGATGCCAACACCATTCCGAGCAAGCTGGCGGGCATGGAGCGTGATGCCGAGCGTCTCTATGAGCTGATCTGGCGTCAGTTCCTGGCTTGCCAGATGCTGCCGGCGCAATACCTGTCGACGACTGTCAGTGTCGGCGCTGGTGATTTCGAGCTGCGCGCCAAGGGTCGTATCCTGAAGTTTGACGGTTACACCCGTGTAATGCCGCAGATTGCCAAACCTGGCGATGACGACGTTCTTCCCGATATGGCGCAGGGCGACGTGATGAAGCTGATCAAGCTTGATCCGACCCAGCACTTCACCAAGCCGCCGGCGCGTTATTCGGAAGCCAGCCTGGTTAAAGAAATGGAAAAACGCGGCATTGGTCGTCCTTCGACTTACGCTGCGATCATTTCGACCATCCAGGATCGCGGTTACGTGACCCTGCACAACCGTCGTTTCTATTCGGAAAAGATGGGCGATATCGTTACCGAGCGTCTCTCGGAGAGCTTCTCGAACCTCATGGACTACGGCTTCACAGCCGGCATGGAAGAGAACCTCGATGACGTGGCCCAAGGCGAGCGCGACTGGAAGAACGTGCTGGACGAGTTCTACGGCGACTTCAAAAAGAAACTCGAAGTAGCCGAGAATCCTGAAAGCGGCATGCGTGCCAACCAGCCGGTCATGACCGACATTCCGTGCACCACTTGCGGCCGTCCGATGCAGATCCGTACCGCATCGACCGGCGTGTTCCTCGGTTGCTCGGGCTACAGCCTGCCGCCGAAAGAGCGCTGCAAGGCCACCGTCAACCTCGTGCCGGGCGACGAGATCGCTGCGGACGATGAGGGTGAGTCGGAGTCGCTGGTGTTGCGTGGCAAGCATCGCTGCCCGATCTGCAGCACGGCGATGGACGCTTACCTGCTCGACGAGAAGCGCAAGCTGCACATCTGCGGTAACAACCCGGATTGCGCCGGCTACGAAATCGAAGAGGGCAGTTATCGCATCAAGGGCTACGAAGGTCCGAGCCTGGAGTGCGACAAGTGCGGCAGCGAGATGCAGCTCAAGACCGGCCGTTTCGGCAAGTTCTTCGGGTGCACCAACCCGGAGTGCAAGAACACCCGCAAACTGCTGAAGAGCGGTGACGCGGCGCCGCCGAAGATGGATCCGGTGAAGATGCCTGAGCTGAAATGCGAAAAGGTCAACGACACCTACATCCTGCGCGACGGTGCGTCCGGTCTGTTCCTGGCGGCCAGTCAGTTCCCGAAAAACCGCGAGACTCGCGCTCCGCTGGTGATCGAGATTGTGCCGCACAAGGATGAGATCGATCCGAAGTACCACTTCCTCTGTGAAGCGCCGAAGAAGGATCCTGATGGTCTGCCAGCGGTTATCCGCTACAGCCGCAAGACCAAGGAACAGTACGTGCAGACCGAAGTCGATGGCAAGCCTACCGGTTGGAAGGCTTACTACGACGGCGGCAAGTGGACTGTTGAAGACAAGCGCTCTACGAAGGCCAAGGCTGAGTAAGCGTTAGTCTGATACTGAAAGGCCGCATGAGAACCCTCGGGTTTTCATGCGGCCTTTTTGTTTTGTGCTTGCGGTGTGATCAGTTGATCCACGACACTGTCCGGTCTGTGTGAAGCAATTATTTCGTTGTGGAGGCTGCCGTCATGGCCCACGAGCTCTATACCCGCACCAATCAGAAAATCTATTTCGCTGGCCTGTCGCTGGAAGCCCTGGCTCGAGCTGAAGAAGGGCGGGCGATGAACTCTCTGGCGCTGATTCAGGCTGGACGTGAGTCGGCGTTGTTCCACCTCTATGGCGCGCTATTGGGGCTGTGCCATGAAATTGCCGGGTTCTATCGCCTGCCTCAGGCTAGCGCACCACGGGCCGAGATGCTGTTGACGCGTGAAGTGCTCGAGTCGATCGCGATTCCCGAGCTGGCGGAAATGGTTGAGCTGGCAGGCAATCCGCAAACCTGGTTGGCAAAACTGCTGGCAGCGCATTCGGCATTGTTCCAACCGCCTCGCGTGCCACATAAGCCCAAGGGCGATGTGACACAGCCGTTGATTCAGGCCGTTAATCTGGATGAAGAAGAGGCGCCGCAAGAGTTGAGCCGAGAGGAGCTTGAGGATTGGCGGCAGAACCTCAAGAGCCTGGCTATTCGTTTTCGCGAGGGTTTGAACGAGTGCTGACGATGATTGACACGGTGGCAATCTGAAACATGCTGCTGGTCAAGATCATGAGCGAAGCCTGAATGATGTCTATATAATGCCTGCCTTTCGTGGAGAACAGACCTATATGCCAACGTCCTTTCTAGAAATTGTCGAGTTACCCGACGGCCGAATCGAACTGCGCAGGGCTGAGGACGAGGGGTCTCTGGTGACTCTGGATTTCTCCGAGGACGCCAAGACATTCCTGCAGGGCCAGCACGTGGAAATCGCAAAAGCGATGTTGAGCGTTGGCGTGCAGATGGCAGGCCGAATGATCGAAGGTGAGTTTGATAAAGATGAAGGGTCGCGGGTTCTTCATTGATTCCCGACGGCTTTTGGTTTTTGTCACTACCGCTTCAGATCGGCTTCTCTATCCTTGGAGAAGCCCTGCGCTTCACACAGCGCGTGTAACTTGCAAATCAACCCAATCGAATGTTCAGGCTCTGAGCGTCGCCCGTGCGCGCAGCGCTGACCAACTGCTGCCGTGAACTTGTGTTCAACGGGTTGAGCCAGGTAACGACTGTGTGGCTGCGGCCCAGACGTAATGCCTCGCACGCCAATTGCTGAGCGCTTTGAGTGCCGCGCGGTTGCAGCAGGAGAATGCGTTCGCGGTTCAGGCCGGCATCGCGCAGCCAAGTCTGCGTGAGGCTTGCGGGCGGTGCGATCAACGTCAGCCAGCGAGCGTCCTGATCCTCGCTCAATTCGCGAAGGATCGGAGCCAGCAGATTCAGGCAGTTCCCGGCCGCACCGCGCAGAGACAGCTCACTGAATACTTCAGGTTCGGCATTCCATTCGCGCTCGACCACTTCTTTGAGGATCGGCGCCATCGGTTGCGCCAGAAACGCTTCGAATAAAGGCAGTTGTGTTTGCTGAGGTGTGTGTGGGAACTGCATAGAGCCTCCTTTAGCGGCGGATTACGCCGACACTCAAGCCTTCGATCACCAGTTCCTGATCTTTCAGGTCGACTTCGATAGGGGCGAACTCGGGGTTTTCGGCAATCAGCCAGACCTTGCTGCCTTCGCGCTTGAAGCGTTTGACCGTCACTTCATCGCCGATACGGGCGACAACGACCTGGCCGTTACGCGCTTCGCGGGTGGTGTGGACTGCGAGGAGGTCACCGTCGAAAATGCCGATGTCCTTCATGCTCATGCCGTGTACACGCAGCAAATAATCGGCGCGTGGATGGAAGAAGGTCGGATTGATGTTGCAGGATTCTTCGATGTGCTGCTGGGCGAGGATCGGCGCGCCGGCAGCGACACGGCCGATGATCGGCAGGGTAGAGTCATCCGCCTTGGCTTCGAAGCCAGGGATGCGAATACCGCGTGAGGCACCCGGAGTCATCTCGATGGCGCCTTTGCGGGCCAGCGCTTTGAGGTGTTCTTCTGCCGCGTTGGGCGACTTGAAGCCCAGTTCCTGAGCGATCTCCGCACGTGTTGGCGGATAACCGTTGTCTTCGAGGCAACGTTTGATAAAGGCCAGAATCTCGGCTTGGCGTGGCGTCAGCTTTAGCATAATGATCGCTCTGTCTTTTTATACAGTGACTGGGATTATATACAGTGAATCGGTCTTGGCAATGCCCGTTTTTTTACCTGCCGCCAGACGGTCAGTGGACGTGCTTATTAATGCGTCGCCCTTGTGTGGTTAAATAGATGACTGACCATTCCCAAAAAGAACCGACAGGCTTGACAAGACACAGGCTGAAACGTATGTTTCAAACAAGTGTTTGTCAGGCGGAGTAGCCATGGCCCAGTCGGAAACCGTTGAACGCATTCTTGATGCTGCCGAGCAGTTGTTCGCGGAGAAAGGTTTCGCTGAAACCTCGTTGCGTTTGATCACCAGCAAGGCTTGCGTCAACCTGGCTGCGGTCAACTATCATTTCGGCTCCAAGAAAGCGCTGATTCAGGCGGTGTTCTCGCGCTTCCTCGGACCTTTCTGCGCCAGTCTCGATAAAGAGCTGGAACGCCGTCAGGCCAAACCTGAAAACAAGCCGACCCTTGAAGAGTTGTTGGAAATCCTCGTCGAACAAGCCCTCGTGGTTCAGCCTCGCAGCGGTAACGACCTGTCGATCTTCATGCGCCTGCTCGGTCTCGCGTTCAGTCAAAGCCAGGGTCACCTGCGCCGTTACCTGGAAGACATGTACGGCAAGGTGTTTCGTCGCTACATGCTGCTGGTCAACGAAGCAGCACCTAACATTCCCCCGATTGAATTGTTCTGGCGCGTGCACTTCATGCTCGGCGCCGCCGCGTTCAGCATGTCCGGCATCAAGGCGTTGCGCGCGATTGCCGAGACAGATTTCGGCGTCAATACCTCCATCGAGCAGGTCATGCGCCTGATGGTGCCGTTCCTCGCGGCGGGCATGCGCGCCGATTCCGGTGTCACCGACGCTGCCATGGCCACTGCGCAATTGCGCCCGCGCAGCAAATCAACGCCGGTCGCCGCCAAGGTTTAACCGCGCACGGGTGGGCGCGGCAGCTTGTATCCGCTAAGCTAGCCGCCCATGCCGACTCTCGTTCTGAACCCGATCCTAAAAGAAATTGCTGACCTGCCGAGCATTGCTCACGGTAGCGATTTGTTGCGGATCGGGTTTTTCGTTTTCAAGGAATCTCTATGACTGCTGGCCTGCAAGGCTCGTTGATGGTGGACGTCGCCGGTACCTGGCTGACGGCCGAAGATCGCCAATTGTTGCGTCAGCCCGAAGTGGGCGGCCTGATCATTTTCGCGCGCAATATCGAGCATCCGCGCCAAGTGCGTGAGCTCAGCGCGGCGATCCGTGCGATTCGCCCGGATTTGCTGCTGGCGGTGGATCAAGAGGGCGGTCGCGTGCAGCGTCTGCGTCAGGGCTTCGTACGCCTGCCGGCCATGCGCGCCATCGCTGACAACCCGAATGCCGAATACCTGGCTGAGCAATGTGGCTGGATCATGGCCACCGAAGTGCTGGCCGTGGGCCTCGACCTGAGCTTCGCGCCGGTGCTTGATCTGGATTATCAGCGCAGCGCCGTGGTCGGCACTCGTTCGTTTGAAGGTGATCCGCAGCGTGCCGCGTTGCTCGCTGGCGCCTTTATTCGCGGCATGAACAGTGCCGGTATGGCCGCCACTGGCAAGCATTTCCCCGGTCACGGTTGGGCCGAAGCCGACTCCCACGTTGCGATCCCCAACGACGAGCGCAGCCTTGACGAGATCCGCGCCAACGATCTCGTGCCGTTCGCCAAACTCAGCAAACAACTGGCCGCGATCATGCCGGCGCACGTTATCTATCCGCAGGTGGATTCGCAGCCCGCAGGATTCTCGCGACGCTGGTTGCAGGACATCCTGCGCGGCGAGTTGCAGTTCGACGGCGTGATCTTCAGCGACGACCTGTCGATGGCCGGCGCTCACGTGGTCGGCGACGCCGCCAGCCGCATCGAAGCTGCGCTGACTGCCGGTTGCGACATGGGCCTGGTGTGCAACGACCGCGCCGCTGCCGAACTCGCTTTGAGCGCCGCGCAACGCCTGAAGGTCAAACCGTCCGCCCGGATCGCCCGTATGCGCGGTCAGGCATTTGCCAGTACCGATTATCGCCAGAATCCGCGCTGGCTCACCGCTATCGGCGCGCTCAAAGATGCCCAGCTGATCGACTAAGGATTTTTCGTTATGACGGTTTACGCAATCATCGGTGGCACGGGCCTGACCCAGCTCGAGGGCTTGAGCATTCGCCAGTCGCTGGCAGTGGACACGCCATATGGTGCGCCTTCGGCCGACGTGCAGATTGGCGAATACGCCGGTAAGGAAGTGCTGTTCCTCGCGCGTCACGGGCACCCGCATCGCTTTCCACCGCACAAGGTCAACTACCGCGCCAACCTGTGGGCGTTGAAGCAGGCCGGCGCCGAAGCGATCATCGCAGTCAACGCCGTGGGCGGGATTCATCCGGCGATGGGCACCGGGCATTTCTGCGTACCACATCAAATCGTCGACTACACCAGCGGTCGTGAGCACACCTTTTTCGCCGATGACCTGGAACAGGTCACTCACATCGATTTCAGCTTTCCCTACAGCGAGCCGCTGCGTCAGCAATTGATTGCGGCAGTGGCTGCCGAAGGTTGCGAGTACAGCGATCAGGGTGTTTATGCCTGCACCCAAGGCCCGCGTTTGGAAACGGTCGCCGAGATCGTACGTCTGGAGCGAGATGGTTGCGACATTGTTGGCATGACTGGCATGCCGGAAGCAGCGCTGGCTCGCGAGCTGGATCTTGATTACGCGTGTCTGGCGCTGGTGGTGAACCCGGCGGCGGGCAAGACCACGCAAGTGATCACCATGGCCGAGATTGAGCAGGCGTTGCATGACGGCATGGGCAAGGTGAAATCGACGTTGGCGCGGGTGCTCAAAGGCTGATCAGGCCTGCGAGTTGACTCCATCGCTGGCAAGCCAGCTCCCACAGGTTTTTGTATTGTTCACAAAATAGTGTTCAATCCCAAATCACTGTGGGAGCTGGCTTGCCAGCGATGACGATCTAACTGGCGCTGAAGATCTCAACGCTTGTCGAGCTTATCCGGCAACGGCGCAAACAACGCTTCAATATCGTCATTCTGCAGCTTCCAGTCTCCAGCCTTGCGCCCATCCAGCACACCCGCTGCCAGATCAGACTTCTCTTTCTGCAAGTGCTGAATCTTCTCTTCCACCGTGCCTCGGGCAATCATCTTGTAAACGAACACCGGTTTCTCCTGACCGATGCGGTACGCGCGATCGGTCGCCTGATTTTCGGTCGCGGGGTTCCACCACGGGTCGTAGTGAATCACCGTATCCGCTTCGGTCAGGTTCAAGCCAACACCACCGGCCTTCAGGCTGATCAGAAAGATCTGACGATTGCCGCTCTGGAATTCCTTCACTGGTGTACGCCGATCACGGGTCTGGCCGGTCAGCAGGGCATAGGAGATTTTACGTTTCTTCAGTTCATCCTCGATCAGTGACAGCATCGAAGTGAACTGCGAGAACAGCAGAATCCGCCGACCTTCTTCGAATAGCTCTTCGAGCATTTCCATCAGGCTGTCGAGCTTGCCGGAAGTGCTGCCGCGGGCGGGCAGGGTGGCGCCGTTGACCAGGCGCAAATCACAGCAAACCTGACGCAGCTTGAGCAATGCTTCAAGAATGATGATCTGGCTGCGCGCCACGCCTTTGCGGGTGATCTCGTCGCGGACTTTTTTATCCATGGCCAGGCGCATGGTTTCGTACACGTCGCGCTGTGCTTCGTTGAGATCGACCCAGTGAATGATTTCAGTTTTGGGCGGCAACTCGGTGGCCACTTGTTCTTTGGTACGACGCAGCAGAAACGGTTTTATCCGACCATTGAGGTGCTGAAGTCTGACTTCGCTGCCACGCTTTTCGATCGGCACACGGTAGTCGGCGTTGAAGCTTTTGACGTCGCCAAGCCAGCCCGGCAGCAGGAAATGGAACAGCGACCACAGCTCGCCCAGGTGGTTTTCCAGCGGTGTACCGCTCAGGCACAGGCGTTGACGAGCATTCAACTCGCGCGCCGCTTGCGCCGCTTTGCTGTTGGGGTTCTTGATGTACTGCGCCTCGTCCAGCACCAAGACATGCAAAGGCTGTTGCACCAGACGTTCGATGTCCTTGGGCAGCAGCGCATAAGTGGTGAGGATCAGGTCGAAGTCAGCCAGGTTGTCGAAGTGCTTTTTGCGACTGGCGCCATAAAGCGCGAGCACTTTCAGTTGCGGCGTGAAATGCGCCGCCTCATCGAGCCAGTTCGGGATTAGGCTGGTAGGCATCACCACCATGCACGGACGATCCAGGCGCCCGGCGATTTTTTCGCTGAGAATATGCGCCAGCGTCTGTAGGGTTTTACCCAAACCCATGTCATCCGCGAGTATCCCGCCCACTTCCAGCTGCCGCAGCGACTGCATCCAGCTCAAGCCTTCGAGTTGGTACGGACGCAATGTTGCGTTCAGGCCTTCGGGGGCCTCGATGCTGAAATCACGGATATCGCGCAGGCGCTGGGCAAACGTGCGGATCTGCTCGCCGCCCTCCCACAGCAGCGGCAGACCCTCCAGCGAATTAAGTCGCGTGGCGTCAGCCTTGCTCAGGCGCAGGGTGGTTTCGCCCGGTTCCTGCAAGTAAAACTCGCCGAGCGTGGCCAGCACCGGTTTCAGCCGGCCCAGCGGCAGCGCCACCTGCAACGGTCCGTGCTCGAGGTTGCGCTGTGGAATGTTGACCAGAATCAGCTCGTCGTCACGGCGCCGCGCGAGGCGCTCCGGATTGAGGATTTCCGCGTGCGAGCGCATCAGGTTGAGCAGGATTGGCAGCAAGCTCAGGCGCTCACCGTTGACGATGATCCCCAGTTCCAGGTCAAACCAGTCGCGCTCCGGCGCCTGTTCAACCGTGGCGTACCAGTCATCCACGGCGGTCAGGTCGAAGCCGAACTCTTCATCGATCTGCAATTCCCAGCCTTGGGTGCGCAGCTTTGGCAGTTCGTTGAGGGTGAAGGTCAGCCAGGCGCTGTCATTGACCATTTCATACAGTTCGCCAGCGCTTTCCGGCAGGGCTTTGCTCTGCCGGGTGGCGATACGAAAGCCGAGAATTCTTAACTGTTCGCGGTAGGACTGTTCGACTTCCGGGTGACGTTTTATCCGCAGCGTCTGGGTTTCCTGGCGGATCAGGATGTCGCTGTTTTTCTGCCCGCTGACGTATTCGTCCAGATAGCTGAACGACAACGCCGCGCGATGCTGAATGTAGCGCTGCATCTTGCCGTTGCGCGGTTCAAATGCGCTGAACTCGACGCTGGCCAGCCATAGGCGAGGCATTGGTTGCACGTTGTCGACCAGCACTTGCGGTGGCGCCTTCGGGCCACGGTTTTCCAGCACTGCCTGGAGTTTTTCCAGCAGCTCGGCGTCTTTTGCGGCGGCGGGGTACTCGAGGGTTTCCTGGATTTTCAGCAGCACCGCTGCGCAATGCTTGCAGTTGCTGCGAACCGGGCAGGTGCACGCGGCGTCGACCAACAGCAAAGTGCCTTTGGCTGACTCGCGCAGGTGAATGGTCTGACGGTAGACGTTACCGCCAGAGCCTTCGCAACTGGCGGTAATGGTCGCATCGCCGACCTGGGCAATGCGTACCCGGTTTTCCAGGGCGTAGCGGCGACCACGCTCCAGGCTCTGTTCCTTGAATCGGCTGACCCAGGAGGGTGCCAACGGTTTACTCAGGGGCGGGGACATAAGGACTTCGATCAGTCCGGAACGACTTCAGGCGCTTCCCGTGGCGCAGGCGCGGTCAGGGAAGTGATCTTGATCAGCAGGGCCAGATGGCCGTTGTCGAGATAATTGAGCTGGCCGTTTTTGGTGTGGCTGTCCTGTTTCAGGCGCTCACTGGCGGTGACCAGGCCATTGGCGTCGATCTGATTGACCCAAAAATCCGCAGCCACGTCGGTAAAGCGCCCGAGTTTCATCTCAAGCGTACCCTCGATCGGGAACTGACCGAATTGCTCGTTGCCTTCGCTGACCGCGACTTTTACCGACGATTCACCGAGGGTTTGCTGCCAGGCCTTGTGCATCACTACGCTGTACTCGCCGCTGGCAGTGAGTTTGGTGACGACGTCATTCAGCGCCGGCGTACGTTTGCTGTCGTCGCCCAAACGCTGGGCGCCGGCCGCCCAGTCTTCCGGCGCGGCGCGGCTGACGATTGCCGGCACAGCGTTCTGGCGCACCAGGATCATTTCGACCTGGTACAGGTCATCGGCAAACGCCATGGGTGCTACGAAAGTGAGTAGCAAAGTCAGTGAGCGAAACAGGCGCATGCGGCGTCCTTCAAGCAGTTTTCGGGATGAGGCGCTCAAACAGCGCCTCTACAGTATTAAAGCGCTCTTCCGGACGCTCCATCGGCACCTGGAACTTGAACATCGTGGCGCCTTCGAATTTGTAGCGTTTTGGCTGGCTCTGAATCAGTTTGATCAGGGTCATCGGGTCGACCGGGGTCTGCGCTTCAAACTCAATGCGTCCACCCTGCGGGCCACCGTCGACCTTCTTGATGCCCAGCTTTTCAGCTTGCAACTTCAGGGCTGTGATGCGCACCAGATTCTTGGTCGGCTCCGGCAGCAGGCCGAAACGATCGATCATCTCGACTTGCAGATCCTTCAAACCTTCCTCGTCGGTGGCCGACGCGATGCGCTTGTACAGGATCAGGCGGGCGTGGACGTCCGGCAGATAGTCTTCCGGAATCAGCGCCGGTACCCGCAGATTGACTTCCGGGCCACCGCCAAGCGGTTGATCGAGATTCGGTTGCTCGCCCTTGCGGATCGATTTAACCGCGCGCTCAAGCATTTCCATGTACAGCGTGAAGCCCACGGCTTGAATCTGGCCACTCTGGCCATCGCCGAGCAGTTCGCCGGCGCCGCGGATTTCCAGGTCGTTGGTGGCCAGTACGAAACCGGCGCCGAGATCCTGAGTATTGGCGATCGCCTCCAGACGCTTTTCTGCGTCTGAGGTGATTTGCTGGCGCGGCGGCGTCAGCAGGTAGGCGTAAGCCTGGTGGTGACTGCGACCGACACGTCCGCGCAACTGATGCAGTTGCGCCAGACCGAACTTGTCGGCGCGCTCGATGATGATGGTGTTGGCGCTCGGCACGTCGATGCCGGTCTCGATGATGGTCGAAGCGATCAGCACGTTGAAACGCTTGTGATAGAAGTCGCTCATCACTTGTTCGAGTTCGCGCTCGCGCATCTGCCCGTGGCCGATGGCGATTCGTGCTTCCGGCACCAGTTCGGCCAGATCGGCGGCGCACTTCTCGATGGTCTTCACATCGTTGTGCAGGTAATAAACCTGTCCGCCACGCAGCAGTTCGCGGAGCAGGGCCTCTTTGACCGTGCTCTTGTTCTGCTCCATGACGAAGGTGCGCACCGACAGGCGTCGCGCCGGCGGCGTGGCAATGATCGACAGGTCGCGCATGCCCGACACCGCCATGTTCAGCGTGCGCGGAATCGGCGTGGCCGTCAGGGTCAGAATGTCGACTTCGCTGCGCAAGGCCTTGAGCTGTTCTTTCTGACGCACACCAAAACGGTGCTCTTCGTCGATGATTACCAGCCCGAGGTTTTTGATTTTCACGTCGTCGGACAGCAATTTGTGCGTGCCGATGACGATGTCGATCTTGCCTTCCGCCAGATCGGCAATCGCCGCGTTCACTTCCTTGGCGGACTTGAAACGGCTCATCACTTCCACGCTTACTGGCCAGTCGGCGAAGCGGTCGCGGAAGCTGTTGTAATGCTGCTGGGCGAGCAGGGTGGTCGGTACCAGGATCGCAACCTGGCGGCCGCCGTGCACGGCGATGAACGCCGCGCGCATGGCCACTTCGGTCTTGCCGAAACCCACGTCGCCGCAGACCAGGCGATCCATCGGTTTCGGCGCGAGCATGTCGGCGCGCACTGCTTCGATGGTGGTTTGCTGGTCGGGCGTTTCTTCGAACGGGAAGCCGGCGCTGAAGGTCGCGTAATCGGCTTTCGGATCGGCGAATGCATAACCTTCGCGAGCGGCGCGACGGGCATAGATGTCGAGCAATTCGGCGGCAACGTCGCGCACCTGCTCTGCCGCTTTGCGTTTGGCTTTCTGCCAGGTTTCCGAGCCGAGGCGATGCAGCGGGGCCAGTGCATCGTCGCTGCCGGTGTAGCGGGCGATCAAGTGCAGGTTGGCCACCGGCACGTAGAGCTTGGCGTTCTCGGCGTATTCGAGGGTGAGGAATTCGGCAGCCTGATCGTCAATTTCCAGAATCGTCAGGCCCAGATAGCGGCCGACACCGTGATCGATGTGCACCACCGGCGCGCCTTCGCGCAGCTCGGTGAGGTTCTTGATCACCGCGTCGTGGTTGCCGTCGGCGCGCTTCTCGCGACGGCGACGCTGCATGACTCGCTGACCGAACAGCGGACTTTCGGCGACCAATGCCAGCGCCGGGTCGTCGAGCATCAGGCCTTCGTCGAGCGGCGCAATGGTGATCGCCAGGCGATCCTTGCTTGCGACGAAATCCGGCCAGCTGTCGACGGTTTTCGGTCGCAGCTTCAGGCGTTCGAGCAACTCCAGCAGGACTTCGCGACGGCCCGCCGATTCTGCCGTGAACAGCACGCGTCCGGGGAATTCATCGAGGAAACCTGCCAGCGCTGCCAGCGGTTGCGTGGCCTTGGCTTCGATCGCCAGATTCGGCAGCGCTTGTGCCGGGAAGCGCTCGCGACCGGCACCGACTTCCACGTCCTGTTGACTGGCAACTACGCGCGGCCAGCTCTTCAGCCTGGCAAAGCAATCTTCCACCGGCAGGAACAATTCGGCAGGTGGCAATAAAGGACGAGCAGGATCGACGCGGCGCTCTTCATAACGATTGCGTACGTCGTTCCAGAAATTCTCCGCCGCTTGCTCGATGCCCGGCAGCGAGAACACTTGGGTGTCCTGGGGCAGGTAATCGAACAGGGTCGAGGTTTCGTCAAAGAACAGTGGCAAGTAGTACTCGATACCGGCCGGTGTGATGCCGCTGCTCAAATCCTGAAAGATCGGGCAGCGACGGAAATCAACGTCAAAGCGCTCGCGGAAGCGCGCCTTGAAGCGGGTGACCGCGTCTTTCTGCAGTGGGAACTCACGGGCCGGCAGCAGCTTGACCGAATCGACCTTGTCGATGGAACGCTGGTTTTCCGGATCGAAGGTGCGCAGGGTTTCGATTTCGTCGTCGAACAGGTCGATGCGATAGGGCAGTTTGCTGCCCATCGGGAACAAATCGATCAACGCGCCGCGCACGGTGAACTCGCCGTGCTCGTAGACGGTGTCTACATAGCGATAGCCGCTGGCTTCGAGCCGCGAGCGCATTTGCTCGACGTCGAGCTTCTGGCCGACATCCAGCACCAGGCTGCTGCCGAGCAGGAACTTGGTCGGCGCCAGACGATGCAGAGCCGTGGTGATCGGCACCACCAACACGCCATGCGCCAGCTCCGGCAACCTGTATAAGGCGGCAATGCGCTGGGAAATGATGTCTTGGTGCGGCGAGAACAGATCGTAGGGCAGGGTTTCCCAGTCGGGGAAATGCAGGACGGGCAAATCCGGGGCGAAGAAACTCAGCTCCTGTTCCAGCCGTTCGGCACTTTGGCTGTCGGCGGTCAGGAGCAGGGTGAAGCGCTTGGCAGCGCTGGCAGCCTCGGCAATCGCCAGGCTCAGGGCGGCACCGGGCAAATTGCCCCAATGCTGTTTACCTGCCTCGGCAGGGAGTTGCGGTAGACGCAGAACAGGCACGGAAGGTTGAGCTCCAGGCGTTGCGACAAAGTCGGTAATTGTAGCGGCGTCCGATGCTGCCTGTCAGTTGCAGACTGTGTCTATCTTCGATGTTTGGGTGAAATGTAGTGGTAACCATAAAAACCAGCACTTTTTTAGCGGTTATGTAGTGCCGAAACCGCGTGGTGTTTCGGAGGGTTACAGACATCGTCTAACAGTCGTCGAAAAATTGACTGTGCTGGAGGCCGCGTATTTACTGGGCTGGAGAAGGGCGTAATTTTTTTGAACGGAAATTTGTTAGCGTTTGCGCGACAAGCGCGCATTGCTACAAGAGGTTCTGAGCGGCATAATGTAGCCCCTTTTTTCTGCCCCTACATGTGGAAGGTTACCGTGACTCAGAAGCCCGACCAGTGTCTTGGTGAATGGATCGACCGTGAAGCACTCGCAGAAGCGATGATCCCGCTTATCGGTCAGCTCTACCGCAATAACAACGTGGTGAGCTCGATCTATGGCCGCAGCCTGATCAACCAGTCTGTCATCGCGATTCTCAAAGCTCACCGCTTTGCGCGCCACCGTTCTTCCGACGACAGCGAACTCTCCGTCCACGAAACATTCCCCCTGCTCAAAACCATGAGCGAGCTCAAGCTCGGCGCGGCTTCAGTAGACCTGGGCAAGTTGGCGTTCAAATTCCGCAACGAAGGCAATGGCCGCAGCGCCGAGCAGTTCGTTCGTGAAGAAATGGCTGATGTGGTTGGCCAGCAAAACGCCTCGGCCCGCAAAGGCACTGACGTTGTGCTGTACGGCTTCGGTCGTATCGGCCGTCTGCTGGCGCGCATCCTGATCGAAAAAACCGGTGGTGGCGACGGTCTGCGTCTGCGTGCCATCGTCGTGCGTAAAGGCGCCGACAACGACCTGACCAAACGCGCCAGCCTGCTGCGTCGCGATTCGGTCCATGGTTCGTTCAACGGCACCATCACCATTGACGAAGAAAACAACACCATCACCGCCAACGGTAACCTGATCCAGGTGATCTACGCGAAGAACCCGACTGAGGTGGATTACACCCAGTACGGCATCAAAGACGCGCTGCTGGTGGACAACACTGGTGTATGGCGTGACGCTGATGGCCTGGGTCAACACCTTGCGTGCCCGGGTATCGACCGCGTTGTTCTGACCGCGCCGGGTAAAGGCAAGCTGAAGAACATCGTTCACGGCATCAACCACGGTGAAATCACCGCTGAAGACAAGATCGTGTCCGCCGCTTCCTGCACCACCAACGCCATCGTGCCGGTGCTGAAAGCTGTGAATGACAAGTTCGGCATCATCAATGGTCACGTCGAAACCGTTCACTCGTACACCAACGACCAGAACCTGATCGACAACTTCCACAAGGGCGATCGCCGTGGCCGTAGCGCCGCGCTGAACATGGTTATCACCGAGACCGGTGCTGCCACCGCTGCTGCCAAGGCCCTGCCTGAACTGGCCGGCAAGCTGACCGGTAACGCGATCCGTGTGCCAACGCCGAACGTGTCGATGGCCATTCTCAACCTCAACCTTGAGAAAGCCGCCACCCGTGAAGAGATGAACGAGTACCTGCGCTACATGGCGCTGCACTCCGATCTGCATAAGCAAATCGACTTCGTCAATTCGCAGGAAGTGGTTTCGACCGACTTCGTTGGCTCGCGCCACGCCGGTGTGGTCGACGCTGAAGCGACCATCGTTCAGGACAACCGCGTTGTTCTGTACGTCTGGTACGACAACGAGTTCGGTTATAGCTGCCAGGTGGTTCGCGTGATGGAAGACATGGCCGGTGTAAACCCGCCAGCGTTCCCGCGCTAAGCCTTAGCTGCACATGAAAACGCCCCGACTTGTGTCGGGGCGTTTTTGTTTGGGGAAGATCAAAAGATCGCAGCCTGCGGCAGCTCCTACAGGAGATCGCATTTGATTTCTGTAGGAGCTGCCGCAGGCTGCGATCTTTGCTTTATGCCCTCATCGCTGGCTTGCCAGCGATGGCGTCCTGTCAGGCTCCGCCGACCACAGCCGCTTGCGCAGTACGCAGCTCATGCCTGTTGCCACGAAACAGCACCAGCGTCGCAATCAACCCAAGTGCAGCCGCACCCGTGAGCCAGAGCCCCGGCGCAGCTTTGTTACCCAGCACATGAATCAAATAAGTACACGCAGCTGGCGTAAAACCACCGAACGTTGCCGTCGCCAGGCTGTAGGCCAGCGAGAATCCTGTCGTACGCACTTCCACCGGCATGATCTCCGTGAGCGCCACCACCATCGCACCGTTATAAGAGCCATACAGGAACGACAACCACAGTTCGACGATGAGCAGATGGCTGAAACTCGGATTGGCCACCAGCCACGACAGCGCCGGATAAGCCGTCAGAATCGCCAGAATTGTCGCCGCGAGCAGTAGGGGTTTACGTCCGATCTTGTCGGACACCGCACCCATTACCGGCAACCAGAAGAAGTTCGACAGGCCGATACAGACCGTCACCAGCAAGGCGTCCAGATCCGACAGATGCAGTTCGGATTTGCCGAAAGTCGGGGTGTAGGCGGTGATCAGGTAGAACGACACGGTGGTCATCACAACCAGCGCCATGCCGGCGATGACAATGCCAAAGTTCTGACCGATCGAACGGACGATTTCGCGCAGGGTAGGGCGATGTTTACGCGCCTGGAATTCCGGGGTTTCCTCCAGCGAACGACGGATGACGAAGATCACCGGTACGATCATGCAGCCGATCAGAAACGGCACGCGCCAGCCCCATTCTCCCATCTCCTCCGGGCTCAGCCAGTGATTGAGACCGACACCGAGCAGGCCGGCGAATACCACGGCAGCCTGCTGGCTGGCAGATTGCCAACTGACGAAAAAGCCCTTGCGGCCGGGGGTGGAGATTTCGGCCAGGTAGACCGACACGCCGCCCAATTCGACGCCAGCGGAGAAACCCTGCAACAGGCGACCAAACAGCACCAGCAACGGTGCTGCCACGCCAAGCGTTGCATAGCCGGGGACGCAGGCGATCAGCACGGTGCCGGCGGCCATCATTGCCAAGGTAATGATCAGGCCTTTGCGCCGGCCATGACGGTCGATGTAAGCGCCGAGGAAAATCGCCCCCAATGGACGCATCAGGAAGCCGGCGCCGAACGTGGCCAGCGACAGCATCAGGGATGCGAAGGCGCTGTCGGCCGGGAAGAAGGTTTTGGCGATGGCCGTGGCGTAGAAGCCGTAGACCATGAAGTCGAACATTTCGAGGAAATTGCCGCTGACAACGCGAAAAATCGCTTTGCCGTTGCCCGTGGTCGAGGACATTTGCAGATACTCACTATTGAATTTGTATGAAGGCGTTGCATCCGTTTCGGAGCGATCGCGCTCTGTAGCCCATAATGGCCGCCGTGGTTTTGCAGGGAGATGAAGATTTGTTAACTGGACGGTGCAGAGGGCTTGTGGTGCTGGTCGCTGTTTTGTCCGGCTGCGGCAACGGCGACAGCCTTGAAAACTTTGGCGGCGCGACCATGGGCAGCACGTATTCGATCAAGTACGTGCGCCATGCAGGTCAGGCGGATGCCACGCGATTGCGCAGCGAAGTGGAGGGCATCCTCGGTGAAATCGAGCGGCAAATGTCCACGTATCGCAGTGACTCGGACATCGAACGCTTCAACGCATTGCCCGCCAATACGTGTCAGAGAATGCCCGCGCCTATCCTCGAATTGGTCCGCGTGGGCGAACAGCTGTCAGAGCAAAGCGAAGGTTCCTACGACCTGACCGTGGAGCCGCTGCTGAATCTTTGGGGTTTCGGCCCGCAAGGTCGCGAAGAAAAGGTCCCGGGCGCCGCTGCGTTGGCTGAGGTGTTGCGCAGGGTCGGTCACCAGCATCTGCGCATCGATGGCGAGCAGTTGTGCAAGGACGCCGCCGTCGAAGTCGACTTCAACAGCATCGCCGCCGGTTATGCCGTCGACACGATTGCCACCCGGCTCGAGGCCATGGGCATCGACGATTACCTCGTTGAAGCCACAGGCGAACTGAAGGCCAAGGGCAAAAAACTCGACGGTTCGCCATGGCGCATCGCGTTGGAAGCGCCTCGCGATGATCAGCAGGTCGCCGAGCGCATCATTAATGTCGACGGCTACGGCGTTTCCACTTCGGGTGACTACCGCAACTATTTCCTGCAGGACGGTCGGCGTTATTCCCACACCTTCGATGCACGCAGTGGCGCGCCCGTCCTACACGACCTGGCGTCGGTCACGGTCATTCATCCTTCAGCGTTGATGGCCGATGGACTATCGACGCTGTTGCTGATTCTCGGGCCTGAAAGGGCGTGGGCCTATGCCGAAAAACATGACATTGGTGCATTCTTTGTCATTCGTGCCGATACAGGTTTTGTCATCCGCACCAGCAAGGCTTTCGATCGACTCGCTGGCGCAAAAAATTGACTGAGAGCAATACGAAAGCTGGCGTTGTAGTGCAGGCAAAAGTAGCCTACGACGCGACCAAGGGTTAATGTGCGCGGCGTTGACGCTTCTATAGACTGTGTCCGGGTTCTTTACTGACCCCCAATTGTTCCTTCACGCCGCCGTTCGGCGTGATTTAGCCGCCGGTGCTGCTGGCACTGCGGCCTGTTCTGAGGAGTATGCATGGCTGTCTACAACTACGACGTGGTGGTGCTGGGTTCCGGCCCGGCGGGAGAAGGCGCGGCAATGAACGCCGCCAAAGCAGGGCGCAAGGTCGCGATGGTCGACAGCCGTCGCCAGGTCGGCGGCAACTGCACCCACCTCGGCACCATCCCGTCCAAGGCACTGCGTCACTCGGTGCGGCAGATCATGCAGTTCAACACCAACCCTATGTTCCGGGCCATCGGCGAGCCGCGCTGGTTCTCCTTCCCGGACGTGTTGAAAAGCGCCGAGAAAGTCATTTCCAAACAAGTAGCCTCGCGTACTGGCTACTACGCCCGTAACCGTGTCGACGTGTTCTTCGGCACCGGCAGCTTCGCCGACGAGCAAACCATCGAAGTGGTCTGCGCCAATGGCGTGGTCGAGAAACTGGTGGCCAAGCACATCATCATCGCTACCGGTTCGCGCCCGTATCGCCCGGCGGACATCGATTTCCACCACCCGCGTATCTACGATAGCGACACCATCCTCAGCCTCGGCCACACCCCGCGCAAACTGATCGTTTACGGCGCCGGCGTGATCGGTTGCGAATACGCGTCGATCTTCAGTGGTCTGGGCGTGCTGGTTGAACTGGTGGATAACCGCGGTCAGTTGCTGAGCTTCCTCGACTCGGAAATCTCCCAGGCGTTGAGCTACCACTTCAGCAACAACAACATCACCGTGCGCCACAACGAAGATTACGATCGCGTTGAAGGCGTCGACAACGGCGTGATCCTGCATCTGAAGTCCGGCAAGAAGATCAAGGCCGATGCCTTGCTCTGGTGCAACGGTCGTACCGGCAACACTGATCAGTTGGGTCTGGAAAACATCGGCGTCAAGGTCAACAGCCGTGGCCAGATCGAAGTCGATGAGGCTTACCGCACCTGCGTGCCGAACATCTATGGCGCGGGCGACGTGATCGGCTGGCCGAGCCTGGCCAGTGCTGCTCACGACCAGGGCCGTTCGGCCGCTGGCAGCATTGTTGATAACAATAGCTGGCGCTTCGTCAACGACGTGCCGACCGGCATCTACACCATTCCGGAGATCAGCTCGATCGGCAAGAACGAGCAGGAGCTGACTCAGGCCAAAGTGCCATACGAAGTCGGCAAGGCATTCTTCAAGAGCATGGCGCGAGCGCAGATTGCCGGCGAACCGCAAGGCATGCTGAAGATCCTGTTCCACCGTGAAACCCTGGAAGTGCTGGGCGTTCACTGCTTCGGTTATCAGGCGTCGGAGATCGTTCACATCGGTCAGGCGATCATGAGCCAGCCGGGCGAGCTGAACACGCTGAAGTACTTCGTCAACACTACGTTCAACTACCCGACCATGGCTGAAGCCTATCGGGTAGCGGCGTACGACGGCCTCAACCGGCTTTTTTGACGGGCTCCGGCCGGTGGCCTGAGCCGGCCGGGGAGACCGATTTCAGCAATTCTCGAGGGTGGCAGTGGCCAAACCGGGAAAGTCTGTAATCAGGCTGTCAACGCCGAAGTCGGCGAGTCTGCGCATCAGCGCAGGCTCGTTGACGGTCCACACCGACACATGCAGGCCCTGACGCTGGGCTTTTTGCAGGCGCTCAGGCGTACACAGCGTCCAGTTCAACGCCAGAATCTCGCAGCCGTAGCTTTGCGCGACCTTCAACGGGTCGAGCCAGGCATACTCGGCGACCAGACCGCGCGACACGTCCGGCACCAGATCCAGCGCCGCCTTCAACACTTCCCGCGAGCTCGAGGTGATGGTCACCTTGTCGAGCAAGCCGTGGCGTTGCGCCATTTCCCGAATTGCCAACACGGTGGTGGCAGCGCGAGTGCGTGAAGCGCTTTTGACTTCAAGCTGCCAGTGCTCGAAATCGCACTTCTCGAACAACTCTTCCAGCGTCGGAATCGGGCACGGCTTGATCCAGCCCGGGCCACCCTTGCGCGCGTCAAACGTCACCAGATCGGCGGCAGTCTGCTCGACGACCTTGCCGCGACGGTCGGTGGTGCGCTTGAGGGTCGGGTCGTGGATGACCATCAGCTCGCCGTCCTTTGACAGGTGCAGATCCAGTTCGCAGCGGCGCACGCCGTGCTTGAGACATTCCTGAAAACTGGTCAGGGTGTTTTCCGGTGCTTCGCCCTTGGCGCCGCGGTGGCCGTAGATGAGGGTCACGGTTCTTCCTTAATTTAAATGCCTGATTCGTTTTGTTCGCGGGCCAGACGACGTTCCTGGGCCTGCTTCTGCAATATGTAGCGGGCAAGCAACTGGCGCTGGGCATCGGTCAAGTGTTCGAACTCGGTGCCGACGTCATAACCCTCACCCTTGCGGTCGCAATGGGTGACGCGGGCACGCAGCAACAGGCCGAGCGCCTGGGGCATCAGCACCAGCTTGATCGACAGGTGTGCCCCCGTGGCGATGGGCGTCGGGTGCTGGAAGTCGATGCCGCCCTCGGAAATGATCACCGGTTGCGGCTCGCCGATCTGGCCGAGCACGGTGAGGGCGACCACCTGGCTGAGCAAGTCGATGCGCTTGTTCTGGGATTTCAGGAACGCGGCGATGGCCCGATCGCGTTCGCTGATCTGGCGCAACAGGTGCTGCGACTCGAATTCGCTCAGGTGCAGTTCGCTGAGCAGGTTGAATAGAGGGGAAGCATCCTGCAACACTTCCTGGCCTGCGGCTTCGGGAGCGGACAGGGGCCGAATTTCCAGTGCGATCGTGTCCTCGATACGGTAGTATTCGCGGCGATCTTCTTCATCTAATGTCGACATGGCGAACCCATGGTAGCGGCGGTGGTCTGAGTGTAAAGCTGGTTATCGACCCCCGCCACAAGGACGTTCCTTTTCCCTCCGAACAAGCCCCGACATGTTCAGACCTCTCTTCGTATTTATCGGCACGCGTTATACCCGTGCAAAGCGTCGCAATCATTTTGTGTCATTCATTTCCCTGACTTCGATGATCGGGCTCGCCCTTGGCGTAGTCGTGATGATCGTGGTGCTCTCGGTGATGAATGGCTTCGATCATGAGATGCGCACCCGCGTGCTGGGCATGGTGCCCCACGCGACCATTGAATCCACTGATCCGATCAACGATTGGCAAAGCCTGGCCACCAAGGTCAAGCAGAACCCGCAGGTGGCCGCCGTCGCGCCGTTCACCCAGATGCAGGGCCTGCTGACCAATAACGGTCAGGTCTCCAAGGTGTTGCTCAACGCCATTGACCCTGCGCTTGAACGCAATGTGTCGATCATCGACAACTTCATGAAGCAGGGCAAACTCGACGACCTGACGCCGGGCAGCTTCGGCATCGTCATCGGCGACAAGGCCGCGACCAAGCTCGGCGTGGGTCTGGGTGACAAGGTCACCTTCGTCGCCCCGGAGGTCAGCGTGACCCCGGCCGGTATGTTTCCGCGCATGAAGCGCTTCACCGTGGTCGGCATTTTCCATGTCGGCGCCGGCGAGCTCGACGGTTATCTGGGCGTCACCAATCTGCAGGATCTGGCGAAAATGCATCGCTGGAAGCCTGATCAGGTGCAGGGCCTGCGTCTGAAGTTCGACGACTTGTTTCAGGCACCGCGTGAGGCATGGAACATCGCCCAGCAACTTGGCGAAGACCGTTTCTACGCCCGTGACTGGACCCGCACACACGGCAATCTGTATCAGGCGATCCGCATGGAAAAAGCCATGATCGGTCTGCTGTTGCTGCTGATCGTTGCGGTGGCCGCGTTCAACATCATTTCCACGCTGGTGATGGTGGTGAACGACAAGAAGGGCGACATCGCCATTCTGCGCACCCTCGGCGCCACGCCGGGGACGATCATGCGCACATTCATGGTGCAAGGCACGGTCATTGGCGTGGTCGGCACAGCGATCGGCGCGGTGCTCGGGATTCTCGCCGCGCTCAACGTCAGCGCTGCGATCTCGGCCCTCGAAGGGCTGCTCGGGCACAAGTTCCTTAATGCTGACGTGTATTTCATTGATTATCTTCCGTCGCAGGTGCAGAGCCAGGACGTGGTCATGGTCTGCGCCGCTGCATTGGTTTTGAGTTTCCTCGCCACCCTGTATCCCGCCTGGCGTGCCGCGCGCACCCAGCCGGCGGAGGCGCTACGTTATGAGTGAGTCGGGCATGAGTGAAAAAGCAATCTTGAGCTGCCGCAACCTGGGCAAATCCTACGAGGAAGGCCCGGAATCGGTAGAAGTGCTGGCCGGTCTGCAACTGGAGTTGAACCCGGGCGAGCGTGTGGCGATTGTCGGCACCTCGGGCTCGGGCAAAAGTACTTTGCTCAACCTGCTGGGCGGCCTCGACACGCCAACAAAGGGCAGTGTCTGGCTCGATGGCGAAGAATTGTCGGCGCTGAGCGAGAAGAAACGCGGTCTGCTGCGTAACCGTTCGCTGGGCTTCGTCTACCAGTTCCACCACTTGCTGCCGGAATTCACCGCACTGGAAAACGTCTGCATGCCGCTGCTCATCGGCAAGACGTCGATCCCTGAGGCGCGTCAGCGTGCCACTGCGTTGCTGGAGCGAGTGGGGCTGGGCCATCGCCTGGAACACAAACCCTCCGAGCTGTCCGGCGGTGAACGCCAGCGTGTGGCAATTGCCCGGGCACTGGTGAACAAGCCGGGGCTGGTAATGCTCGATGAGCCGACCGGCAACCTCGACTCCCACACCGCCCAGGGCATTCAGGATTTGATGCTGGAACTCAGCACCTCGATGCGCACGGCGTTCCTGGTGGTGACTCACGACATGAACCTGGCTCGCCAGATGGATCGCGTTCTGCATTTGCAAAATGGCTGCCTGACGCCCATCTGATTGGCTGAAACCCGACGTCTGAAAAGGCGTCGGGTCTTTTATTTTTATACGGTGCCCCAGCGAATGTTCAGACCGTTATCGATCTTTATCGGCACGCGCTATACCCGCGCCAAGCGCCGCAATCGCTTCGTTTCGTTCATTTCGATGACCTCGATGATCGGCCTCGCCCTTGGCGTGCTGGCGATGATCGTGGTGTTGTCGGTAATGAATGGCTTCCAGCGTGAAATGAGCTCGCGCATCCTCGGCATGGTGCCGCACGCGACCATCGTTGGCGTGAAGCCGATTGACGACTGGCAGCCGGTAGCCGCCGCGGCCATGAAAAATCCCGAAGTGACCGCCGCCGTGCCGTTCACCGAGATGGAAGGCATGCTCTCCTACAAGGGGTTGATGCAGCCTATCCAGATCAGCGGCGTCGATCCGGCCCAGGAAGGCAAAGTGTCGATCGTCGCCCAGCACATCGTGCAGGGCCGTCTCGACGCACTCAAACCTGGCGAGTTCGGCGTGGTCATTGGTGAAATCACCGCTCGCCGTTTCCGCCTGAATGTCGGCGACAAAATCACCCTGATCGTGCCGGAAGTCAGCACCGCGCCGGGCGGCATTACCCCGCGCATGCAGCGACTCAACGTGGTCGGCGTGTTCAAGGTAGGTGCCGAGCTGGACGGCTCGATGGGCCTGATCCACGTCGCCGATGCCGCGACCATGCAGCACTGGGAGCCGAATCAGGTGCAGAGCGTGCGTCTGGCAGTCAAAGACTTGTACGCCGCGCCGAAAGTGTCTTCCGACATCGCCGCCAGTCTTGGCGCCGAGTTCAAGGCGGACGACTGGACCCACACTCAGGGCAGTCTGTTCAGTGCGATGAAGATGGAAAAAACCATGATCGGCCTGTTGCTGCTGATGATCGTCGCGGTGGCGGCGTTCAACATCATCGCCACATTGATCATGGTGGTGAACGACAAGGGCGCGGACATTGCGATCCTGCGCACCATCGGCGCCACGCCCCGGCAGATCATGGCGATCTTCATGGTGCAGGGCACGGTGATCGGCATTGTCGGCACGCTGATTGGTGGTGTGCTGGGCGTGATCGCGGCGCTGAATGTCAGTGAGCTGGTGGGCTGGTTCGAGCGAGTGAGCGGGCAGCACATCTTCAGCTCCGATGTGTATTTCGTCAGCAATCTGCCGTCTGAATTGCAGGGCGGCGATGTGCTGCTGATCTGCTCCGCCGGGTTTGTCTTGAGCTTTTTGGCGACCCTGTATCCGGCGTGGCGGGCGGCGAAGATCGAGCCGGCGCATGCGCTTAGATATTCGTAAGCACTGACGCGAAATACTGTAGGAGCTGCGGCACGCTGCGATCTTTTGATCTTGATCTTTAGGATCAAAAGATCGCAGCGTGCCGCAGCTCCTACAGTTTCAATCTTCTTTACGCAACTCAATCACAAACCGCGTCCAACCCCGATCCGATTCGCAATGAATCGTCCCACCATGGGCCCGAACGATCGATTGAGTAATCGCCAATCCCAAGCCCGCATGTTCGCTGCTACCTTCCTGCCGCGCCGGATCGGCCCGATAGAAACGATCAAACAATCGCGGCAACAGTTCCGCTGAAATCCCTTCGCCGGTGTTCTCGACCGATACACGCACAGCATTCGGCAGGTCCTGGATCACCAAGCGAACCTCTCCCGAGGCTGGTGTAAATCGCAGCGCGTTATCCAGCAGATTCGACAGCGCTCGGCGCAACATACTGCGGTCACCTTCGATTTGCGCAGTGCCTTCACGGCTCAGCGTCACTGCGCAGTCCTCGGCCAGTGGCGCAAAAAACTCCAGCAGCGCATCCGCCTCATCCGCCAACGCCAGTGGTTCACGCTTGGGTATCAGCAAACCGTGATCAGCCTTGGCCAGATACAACATGTCATTGACCAGTTGCGCCATCCATTGCAGTTCTTCGAGGTTGCTGTGCAGCGCTTCGCGGTAATCCTCGATCGGTCGCGGGCGGGTGAGGGTGACCTGGGTGTGGGTCAGCAGGTTCGACAGTGGCGTGCGCAGTTCATGGGCGATGTCGGCCGAAAACGCCGAGAGCCGCTGAAACGAGTCGTCGAGGCGTGCGAGCATGGCGTTGAAGCTGTGGGCCATTTCCGCGAGCTCTGGAGGCATTTGCGCTTCCGACAGTCGGGCATTGAGCGATTGCGCCGAAATCCCACGCGCCACCGCACTCATGCGCCGCAATGGACGCAAGCCGCTGCGCGCTGCCCAGGCACCGAGTAACGCAGTAGCCAGCGCCGAAAGCCCGACGGTCAGCCAGATCAGATGTTGCATGCGTTGCAGAAAGTGCTGGTGATGGGTGATGTCCAACAACAGCGTCAATTGTGGCGAATCGGGTTTATCCGGGTAGAGCGGGGCATTGAGCACTCGGTACTCGGTGTCGTTATTGCTCACGGTCGACAGGCCGGATTGTTGCGGCAAGACATCTGGCACCTTGATCGAGCTGTCGTACCAGCGTTTTCCGTCACCGCCGGTGATGCGCAACGACAGATCGGCCTGACGGCTGAGTTCATCCGCGAGTCGCGCCTCACTTTCACCGGCCTGAACATCCTGCAAGGCGCGGCGCAGACCGATCAGTTTGCCGTCGAGCAATTGCTGGTCGAGCTCAATGAAATGCGCCTCACTGGCGCGGTTGAACAGCACCCCGGCAAACAGTGAGACCACAGCGGTGCAGGCAGCAAACAACAATGCCAGGCGTGAACTCAACGACAACCGGCGCATCAGGCTGGGCGCTCTTCAAGCACATAACCCATGCCGCGCACGGTGTGGATCAGTTTGTTGGGGAATTCGTCGTCGACCTTAAGGCGCAGGCGCCGGATCGCCACTTCGATGACGTTGGTGTCGCTGTCGAAATTCATGTCCCAGACCTGCGAGGCGATCAGCGATTTGGGCAGCACTTCCCCCTGGCGGCGCAGAAGCATTTCCAGCAGGGCGAATTCCTTGGCGGTCAGGTCGATGCGCTGGCCTTGGCGTTCGACTCGGCGGCGGATCAGGTCCAGGCGCAGATCGGCCAATTGCAGGCTGGTTTCCTGCGGTGTGGCACTGCCCCGACGCAACAGGCTACGCACCCGGGCCAGAAGTTCGGAGAAGGCGAACGGTTTGACCAGGTAGTCGTCGGCACCAAGTTCGAGGCCGTGGACTCTGTCCTCCACCGCATCTTTGGCCGTCAGAAAAAGTACCGGCGTATCCAGGCCAGCACTGCGCACTGCTTGCAGGATCTGCCAGCCATTGCGCCCGGGCAGCATCACGTCGAGGATCAGCAATGCGTAATCACCGCTCAAGGCCAGTTGCTGACCGCTGTCGCCGTCGGCCACCAGTTCGGTGTTGAAGCCGGCCTCGGTCAGGCCCTGACGCAGGTATTGGCCGGTTTTCGCTTGGTCTTCGACGATCAACAGTTTCATGGGCGACTCGGGCTGATTCAATGTGATTCGGTGTGTAGCAACGAAAGCTTTATACCGTGACAGCAGGCGGCATCCGCCAACCTGACAAAGTTGTAATCTGCCTGTCAGGTAGATGCCAGCGCAGGCCGGTTAGAGTTTCCCACAAGCTGAACCTTATCTTGTTGGAGTACGACCATGTTTTTGCGTAAATCCCTGGTGTTGACCGCCTGTTTATTGGCATTGAGCGCGCCAGTGTCGGCCGCGCCAGGGCACACCTACGATTTCGGTCAACCGGCCGCGGCAAGCAAAGCCACCCGCAGTATTGAAGTGGTGATGGGCGATATGTCGTTCGAACCGAAGGCTATCAAGGTCGAGGCCGGTGAGACCGTTCGCTTTGTGCTGGTGAATAAAGGCCAGTTACTGCACGAATTCAACCTCGGTGACGCGGCGATGCATGCCAGTCACCAGAAGGAAATGTTGCAGATGCAGCAGAGCGGGATGCTCACGCCTACCGCCATCAAGGAAATGTCCCACGACATGGCGGGTATGGATCACGCGGCGATGGGCCATGGCATGAAGCATGACGACCCGAACAGTGTGCTGGTCGAACCGGGTAAAACCGCTGAGTTGACCTGGACCTTCAGCAAGGCTACGGGGCTTGAGTTTGCCTGCAACATCCCTGGCCATTATCAGGCCGGTATGGTCGGCAAACTGACTGTCAGTCAGTAAGCACTCAAAGGCGGGCGCAAAGACTGGTAGAATCCGCTGATTCTTCAGTCAGGTTTCCGCCATGCATCCCGCAGCCGAACACTCGCCGCTGGGCAAATCCAGCGAATACATCGCCACCTACACGCCGTCCTTGCTGTTCCCGATTCCGCGCACCGCGAAATGGGCGGAGCTGGGCCTGACCGCCGAAACCCTGCCGTATAAAGGCGTGGATTTCTGGAACTGCTTCGAGCTGTCGTGGCTGTTGCCGTCGGGCAAACCGGTGGTGGCCATCGGCGAATTCAGCATTCCGGCGGACTCGCCGAATATCATCGAATCCAAGTCGTTCAAGCTGTATCTGAACTCGCTGAACCAGACGCCGTTCGCCGATAGCGCCACGCTGGAAGCGACGTTGGTCAAGGATCTGTCGGCCGCGGCCGGCAAACCGGTCGGCGTGCGGGTTCGCAGCCTCAAAGAGGTCGAAGCCGAAGGTGTGGTGGCGTTGCCGGGTGTGTGCATTGATGACCTGGAGATCAGCGTCAGCAACTATGAGCATCCGCGTCCGGAACTGCTGCGTTGCGATGATTCGCGCGTCGTCGAGGAGAGCGTGCACAGCCACCTGCTCAAGTCCAATTGCCCGGTGACCAGTCAGCCGGACTGGGGCAGTGTGGTGGTGGAGTATCGCGGCGCGGCGCTTGATCACGCCAGTCTGCTGGAATACATCGTCAGCTTCCGCCAGCACTCGGACTTTCATGAGCAGTGCGTCGAGCGGATTTTCCTCGACCTGCAACGGTTGCTGAAACCTGCGAAGTTGACGGTGTTTGCGCGGTATGTGCGTCGTGGTGGGCTGGATATCAACCCGTATCGCAGCACCGAGAGCGTGCAGTTGCCGAACCATCGTCTGGTTCGTCAATAAAGATCAAAAGATCGCAGTCTTCGGCAGCTCCTGCATGGGATCACCTGTAGGAGCTGCCGAAGGCTGCGATCTTTGGATTGTAAAAATGAAAAAGCCCTGCCATCGCTGGCAGGGCTTTTTTGTCCGTCGGGGAATCAGATCCCCATGCTGCCCAACGTATTGACGATGTTGCGCAGGGTGCCGGCGATGGTCGGGTGATCGACTTCGAAACGCTCGACTGCCAGATTCACCCCATCGACGATGCTGGCGTCCTGGGTTGCAGCCTCCAGCTGGATTTGAGATTCAACCTGCACCATCAGAGCACGCAGATCTTCCCGTTCGGCTTCCGACAGCGGCGGATTCTGATCCAGCTGCTCGCGCAGGGTATCGAGCTGTTTTTGAAGTTCTTGAGCGGGCATGGTGGTTTCCTTTTTATCGAGAGGCACTGGCATTGACCGCAGCCACGCGCCAAAGGTCTATGGCTGACCTTTAGATTAATCCACTCTCGATCACCCTGCATGATCCCGATCAGGGCTTTTCGCCTTTGAGGCGGCGCAGGCTGATGTCCGCAAGGCAAGTTTCCAGCTCGCCCAGATGATCGATCACCGAGTGCACGCCGAGGCCGAACAGCTGCATCGTCGCTTTGCCGCGCAACTGTTCGCGTTCGTTCTGGCTCAAGTCTTGCCACTCCCCCGGCGCCAGACCGCACAGCGAACCGCAGGATGCCAGGCCGATTGTCCATAACCCGGCATTGAGGCCAGATTGCAGCAATCGCGGCTCGCCGCTGACCAGTACGCAACCGTCCAGGCTGCCAACGTTCAAGTCCATTAGCGCCTGCCAGCAGGCATTGGGGGCGGGCCATGGATTGATTGTTGCCGAATGTTGCGCAGGTTTGATCCACGCCGGTAAGGCCGTCGATAGCGGTTGCGCAAGGGCAGGGGGCAGGTCATCGAGCCACGCGCAAGGAATTTGCTGACGCTGCAAGCTTTGCAGACTTTCGAGCGCGCCCGGTGTGGTCGCGGCATGTTCGGGCAGGGCGGTGCTCTGTTGTCGGGCGCGGGCACCGAAATCCACCAGGCAACCACTGAGTCCGAACAGTATGGCGTTCAGGCCGGGCGGGGCGAAGGGCAAGGTTTCGGCGTGTGACATGGCTACGTCCCTGAAATACCCATCAGGCTAAAACTTGCCGATGACAGTTGGATGACAGCGGTGTGAATCGAGGGCTCGGAAAACTCCTACAAGTCGCTTCATTCCCGGACTGCTCAAAAGGACTTTTGCGCTTATACTAGCCGCCTTACCGCTCAGGTCGAGATGCCTGTGCCAGTACCAATCCAAGGAGTTTTTCTATGCGCTGGAGCCCTTCGCTCGCTCAGCTTTGTGTATATGCCGGCCTGGTGCTGGCGCCGTTCGCCACTCAAGCGGCAACGGAAGAAGACCCTTGGGAAAGCGTCAACCGTCCGATCTTCCAGTTCAACGACTTCGTCGACACCTATGCACTGAAGCCTTTGGCGCAGGGCTATGAGTTCGTGACGCCGCAATTTGTCGAAGACGGCATCCACAACATGTTCCGCAACGTCGGTGACGTCACCAACCTGGCGAACAACATTCTGCAGGCCAAACCTGCCGCGGCTGGCGTCGACACAGCGCGCCTGATCTTCAACACCACATTCGGCCTGCTCGGCTTCTTCGACGTCGGCACCCAAATGGGCCTGACCCGCAGCGACGAAGATTTCGGTCAGACCCTCGGTTACTGGGGCGTGGGCAGCGGCCCGTACGTGATGCTGCCGCTGATGGGCCCGAGCACCCTGCGTGACGCACCGTCCAAGTATGTCGACGGCTTCACCGGCATGTACCGCTACATCAACGATGTGCCCGTGCGTAACTCGATATTCGGCCTGAACATCGTCGACACCCGCGCCAGCCTGCTGTCCAGCGAGAAGCTGATCAGCGGCGACAAGTACACCTTCATCCGCAACGCCTACTTGCAGAATCGCGAGTTCAAGGTGAAGGATGGCGAGGTTGAAGACGATTTTTGATTTCGACCGGTGAAAAAAGAAGGCGACCCTCGGGTCGCCTTTTTTGTGAGCGCTTATTTCATCTTCAGGATGCTCAGGCCAAGCTTTTGGCTGTCACCTTCCTGAGCCTTGACCCAAACCACTTCGGTCTCGGCTTCAAGGCCGCTGAGTGCCGAATGCTCGGAGTCGATGCTCACGTATAAACGATCACCGACCTTGAAGCTACGCGGTGCTTCAACCTGCATGCCACTGCTGGAGAGGTCGATGCACACGGCCGAGACCTGATCCCCTTCATGAATCAACACGACATCGGCATCGACACGCATGCGGATGAAATCGCGCTTTTCGCTGTAGTCCCGACCGGTTTGACTCATGGTTCTGACCTTCAATTGGGTTACGGTTTGAGCAGTTCTTATAACTCTCGGTGATTTGACAAGTAAAGTCGTCAAGCGACCATCGGCGCATGCTTGAAACGCCCCGCGGATGGGAGTACCGTCTGCGCCTTAGAAGGGCACCTCTGGTGCAACCGTGTACGGAGCCAACGCTCGAAAGCGGTGCAGCAGAGAGGCTAGAAAGCGAATCCAGTAGTCTGCGCAGGGCCGTTGCCCCGCCAACTACGCCAACCTAATTCTGGCGCCGTTTGCCCACATGCCAAAAACCAGTGCCACGCTGCTGATAATCGATGATGACGAAGTAGTGCGCGCGAGCCTCGCGGCCTATTTGGAAGACAGTGGTTTCAGCGTCCTGCAGGCCAGCAACGGCCAACAGGGTCTTCAGGTATTCGAGCAAGACAAGCCCGACTTGGTCATCTGCGATCTGCGCATGCCGCAGATGGGCGGTCTCGAACTCATCCGTCAGGTCACCGAGCTGTCACCGCAAACGCCGGTGATCGTGGTTTCCGGTGCCGGCGTGATGAACGACGCGGTCGAGGCGCTGCGCTTGGGCGCGGCGGATTACCTGATCAAGCCTCTCGAAGATCTGGCTGTGCTCGAGCACTCTGTGCGCCGGGCCCTGGATCGTGCGCGCCTGCTGCTGGAAAACCAGCGCTACCGCGAGAAGCTCGAAAAGGCCAACCGCGAGCTCGAAGCCAGCCTGAACCTGCTCCAGGAAGACCAGAACGCCGGTCGCCAAGTGCAGATGAACATGCTGCCGGAAAGCCCGTGGAGCATCGACGAGTTCAAGTTTGCCCACCAGATCATCCCGTCGTTGTACCTGTCGGGTGATTTCGTCGACTATTTCCGTGTCGACGAGCGCCGGGTTGCGTTCTATCTGGCGGATGTATCGGGTCATGGCGCCTCTTCAGCTTTCGTCACCGTGCTGCTGAAGTTCATGACCACGCGCTTGCTGTTCGAATCCAAGCGCAACGGCACTTTGCCGGAATTCAAGCCTTCGGAAGTCCTTGGTCATATCAACCGGGGGCTGATCAGTTGTAAGCTGGGTAAACACGTCACAATGGTCGGTGGAGTCATCGACGAGGAGACCGGTTTGTTGACCTATAGCATCGGCGGCCATCTGCCGTTGCCTGTGTTGTACACGCCTGACAGTGTTCGATATCTTGAAGGGCGCGGTCTGCCGGTGGGCCTCTTCAACGAAGCCACCTACGAAGATCACGTGCTTGAGCTGCCACCGACGTTCAGCCTGACGCTGATGTCTGACGGCATTCTGGATCTTTTGCCAGAACCTACGCTCAAGGAAAAAGAAGCCGCTTTGCCTGAACGGGTGAAGTCGGCGGGCGGCAGCCTGGATGGTCTGCGGCAAGTATTTGGATTGGCCACGCTGGGGGAGATGCCGGATGATATCGCCCTGTTGGTGTTGAGCAGGAATCTTTAATGAGTACCGGTAGAATCCAGTTCGCCGAGCAGGATGGCACCTTCGTCCTGAAGTTCGTCGGTGAAGTTCGCCTGACCCTGTGTTCGGCGTTGGATGCGACTATTGAGAAAATCTTCACCGCGCTGAATTTCAACGCGATCGTGATCGATTTGACCGAAACCCGCAGCATCGACAGCACGACGTTGGGCCTGTTGGCCAAGCTGTCGATCCTGTCGCGGCAGAAGGTTGGTTTGCTGCCGACTGTCGTCACCACCCACGATGACATCACCCGTCTGCTGCAATCGATGGGTTTTGAGCAGGTGTTCAACATCGTCAACCACCCGGTGCCGTGCCCGGAGTGCCTCGATGACCTGCCGGATCAGGATCAGTCGGAAGAAGTGGTGCGAATCAAGGTGCTGGAAGCGCACAAGATCCTCATGGGGCTGAATGATTCCAATCGTGAAGCGTTTCACGATCTGGTGAATGCTCTCGAGCGCCATTGAGTGGTGGGGGCCGGACCGGCCCCATCGCGAGCAGGCTCACTTCTACAGAGTCCTCATTTCAACTCACTATCGCGATCACTCCGCAGATCCCCTGTAGGAGTGAGCCTGCTCGCGATAGCGTTCGCAAGAACGCCGCTAATATCCAGCAGCCACAAAAAAGGGCGAACCCACCAGGGTTCGCCCTTTTTGCATTTGCCGAACTAGATTACAGCTTGGCCTGCAGCAACGCCTCGAGCTTTTCCTGGTCACGGGCAAACTGACGAATGCCTTCAGCCAGTTTCTCGGTGGCCATCGCGTCTTCGTTGGACAACCAGCGGAACTGCGCTTCGTTGAGGCTCAGGCGCGCTTCACCCGCGTGTCCTGGCGCCAGTTTGCGCTCCAGCTTGCCAGTGTCGGCCGCCAGTTTGTCGATCAGGTCCGGGCTGATGGTCAGGCGGTCGCAGCCAGCCAGTTGCTCGATCTGGTTGAGGTTACGGAAGCTCGCACCCATGACCACGGTCTTGTAGTCATTGGCCTTGTAGTAGTTGTAGATGCGCGTAACGGACTGCACGCCCGGATCATCGGCGCCGGTGTAGTCGTTGCCGTTGGCCTTCTTGTACCAGTCGTAGATGCGGCCCACGAACGGCGAGATCAGGAACACACCGGCATCGGCGCAGGCGGCCGCTTGGGCGAAGGAGAACAGCAAGGTCAGGTTGGTCTGAATGCCTTCCTTCTCCAGTACTTCGGCGGCACGGATGCCTTCCCAGGTCGATGCAATCTTGATCAGCACGCGGTCGCGGCCAATGCCGGCCTTGTCGTAAAGCTCGATCAGGCGATGCGCACGCTTGAGTACGGCATCCTTGTCGAACGACAGGCGCGCATCCACTTCAGTGGAGATACGGCCCGGGATCACCTTGAGAATTTCCTGACCCACCGCAACGCCGAAACGATCGCTGGCCAGGCCAACATCGCCCTTGCAGTCGCTGACACACGCGTTCAGCAGCTCGGCGTATGCAGGGATGGCCGCCGCTTTGAGCAGCAGGGAAGGGTTGGTGGTGGCGTCTACCGGTTTGACCCGGGAGATCGCTTCGAAGTCGCCGGTATCGGCAACGACGGTGGTGAATTGTTTGAGTTGTTCCAGCTTGGAAGTCATGGGTGTGCTCTGTCCTGTGGGTCTGACGACATTACCCGAGCGCTGACAGCCACTCAAGGGCGCGTACGTGGATCGATGGCCCCTGAGGCAACAACCTGAAAACGATTGTTTGAAAGGAGGGGCGCGGTGTCGATGAATACGACGTCAAAACCCCTGACAGGTTCAAAGCAACTGACCTGCGTACAGATCAGTCGCACGCGGCCTACTGCGTATTCAGCTGGGTGGCGGCGGCCATTTTCGCCGGCTTCGGTTGCCCGCCCGAGGTCACCAGGCCGAAGTTCTTCTCGCGCTCGTTACTGCCCGAGTCACTGTTGCGCCATTCGTAGATGGAGGTCAGCGGGATGTTGAGTTTTTTCACATCGGCAATAAACGCGCTGACTTTGCTCGCCTGCCCGTCGATCCCGCCGTTGGAGCTGAGCGCCGAGATGCCCCATTCACTGATGACCCCGGGCAGATGAAAGTTTTGCTGGATAAACGACTGTGCGGTGCTGATTTGTGTGGCCGTCATGCCGTACGGGTGATAGGAAATCGCGTCGAGGCATTTCGGGTACTCACTGACGATCCTGTTAAGCGCCACCGTTGACGCAGAGCCTGCGGTCGGTGCCCGGGCAAAACCGAAGCCGACCACTGGCGTGGTTTGCGCTGTGGCCTGTAGCGATTTGCACACGGCGCTCATGAACGGCACGAACGTCGTAGCGAAATTGCGTGTTGGCCAGTAGGTTTCAAGGTCGGGCTCGTTCCAGATCTCGATCGCCACCAGTTGTGAACTGTAGGTTTTCTCCAGACCTGTCAGTGCGGTGGCGAACGATTCGCCAGCCTTTGTCAGTTCACCGGCGTTGTCGGGTGTCGGGGTCAACGGCTTGATCGCGCGCACCGTCAGCAACACCGGCAGGCCGGCGGATTGCGCGGCTGCAAAGGCATCGCTGACCTGCTTCTGATAAGCCTTGGCGCTGAGGCTGTCGCTCCATACGCCCAAGCGCACAAAACTGAAGCCTGCGGCTTTGATGTGGGCGGCGTCCTCGGCGGAGAAGTTCTGGATCTTGACCTGGATGCCGACGGTCTTGGCGGGGAGGTTGGGAAACAGTTCACTGGCATGAACTTGGGGTACGGCACTGAGCGCCAATAACAGCGAGGCACTGAGTCGTTTGAGATGGGCTGATTTCATGTCTGCTCTCCAATGAGAATGACAACGGCGAATAGTTCTCTGGACGTCTGTTGTTTGAAACTAACAAACCCGCGAAGTGCGCGAATGTTATTTTTTGTCGGAAATCATTCGCGTGAAAATCACAGTTATTTTTAGTCCGCTAATTCTGGTTGGGGGGCTTTTAAGCGCTGTGGTACTTAGTGTTCTGGTGCTAACAGGGTGAATCTATTTTCTGAGTGCAGGAAGATCTAGCGGGTTCATTAAAGTTCGCTCTAGATGTTGGCAGTTTGATATTACACAGGAAAGTAAACCTTGTTTAAAAAGATCCTTGTCGTCTGCGTCGGCAATATATGCCGAAGTCCGACCGCAGAACTGTTGCTGCGTAACGCGCTGGCGCCCTCGGCGATCTCGGTGTCCTCCGCAGGGCTGTCCGCTCGGGTCGGCGAATCGATGGAAGCCACAGCCCGGCAGATTCTTGAAGAGCAGGGGCACGACGCCGAACCGTTCAAGGCGCGCCAACTGACCCCGGACATCGTCAATGAATCAGACCTGATTCTGGTCATGGAAAAACAACACGTTAATCAAGTATTGAAAATTGCCTCCCACGCGCGAGGCAAAGTTTTTCTGCTCGGCAAGTGGCAGAGCGAACGAGAAGTACAAGATCCGTACCGTCAAGGCAAGGCCGCTTTTATTCATGCCCATGCATTGATTGAAGATGCTGTCAGCGCATGGGCACAACGTCTTGTACGTTGATGAATATTCTTCAGATCAGTGAATGGTAAGAACAGACTTATGCAGTTACCGTCAGTAATCGCCAACCGTGACAATGATCAAGACAGTATTGATCTGCTCGGCATATTCGGCAGTTTGATTGACCAGAAATGGTTGATCGGCGCACTCACCGGTGCCTTCATGGCCGCCGGCGTTGCCTATGCGGTATTGGCCACGCCTGTTTACCTGGCGAACGCGCTGGTGCAGGTCGAACCGAAAAAGAACGACATGCTCGGTTTCTCCGACCTCAACAGCATGCTCGGTGGGCAATCGCCGTCGGTGACCGAAATCGGCATCATCAAGTCCCGCGCGGTGATCGGCAAAACCGTCGATGACCTGCGTCTGGATATCGATGTCACGCCTAATACGTTCCCGCTGATTGGCGGTTTTCTCGCTCGCCGTTATCGCGGCGAAACCGAGTTCAGCGTCGCGCCGCCAAAGTTCGGCATGAACAGCTATGCGTGGGGCGGCGAGCGTGTCGAGATCGCCAAGCTCAACCTGCCCAAAGAACTGCTGGGCAAAAAGCTCACGCTGATTGCCGGCGAGCAGCAGCATTTCAAGCTGTTCGATGAAAACGACAACTTGCTGGTAGAAGGTGTTGTGGGCGAAGCCTTCGCCCAGGATGACGTAGAAGGGCTGATCGCTCATCTGTCGGCCAACCCTGGCACGCAGTTCCAGGTGGTGCGCAATCCACGGATCGTGACTATCCAGAGCTACCAGGATGCGCTGGATATTTCCGAGCAGGGCAAAGAGTCGGGCATCATCCGCCTCGCGCTGGCCAGCGCCGATGCGCCTGAGGCAGTGAAGATCCTCAACAAGATCGCCGCGCTGTACGTCGAGCAGAATGTGCGTCGCACGTCTGCCGAAGCGGCGCAGAGCCTGGCTTTCCTGCAAAGCCAGCTACCGCAGGTCAAACGCGATCTGGCCAAGGCCAGTGATGCGCTCAACGCCTACCAGACGCACGGCAAGACCGTGAACATCTCGTTGGAAACCCAGTCTGTGCTCGGTCAGACAGTGGCACTCGAGACGCGTATCTCCGAGCTGAAAATGCAGCAGGCGGAGATGGATCGCAAGTTCACCAAACAGCATCCGGCCTATCGCGCACTGATGAGCCAGATCGGCGAACTGACGCAACAGCAGAAGTCGCTTGAAGGCAAGGTTCAGGATTTGCCGGCCACGCAACAGGAGCTGTTGAACCTGACCCGCGATGTCGAAGTGGCCTCGCAGATCTACACGCAACTGCTGAACAAATCCCAGGAACTGGACATCGTCCGCGCCGGCGCCGTCGGCAACGTGCGCCTGGTCGACACTGCCGACGTCGACCTGACCAGCCCGGTCAAACCGAAGAAAGCCCTGATCGTGCTGATCGCAACCTTCCTCGGCGCCTTCGTCGGTGTGGCGTTGGTGCTGCTGCGCAAATCCCTCAGCCGGGGTCTGGAAGGGCCGGAAGCCATCGAGCAACTTGGCTTGCCGGTGTACGCGTCGATTCCTTACAGCGCGCTGCAACAGGAAGAGGATGGCAAAAAAGGTCGCGCTCGCGATGGCGTGGACAAACCGGCGTATCTGTTGGCGTTGCGCAACCCGACGGATCTGTCCATCGAGTCGATCCGCAGCCTGCGTACCTGCCTGCACTTTGCCGGCCTGGACTCGACCAACAACCGCATCATGATTTCCGGGCCGAGCCCGCAGGTCGGCAAGACTTTCGTCTCTTCCAACCTTGCTGCCGTCATGGCGCAAAGCGGTCAGCGTGTGGTGCTGATCGACGCCGACATGCGCAAAGGGCATCTGCACAAAACCCTCGACGTACCGATCGCCAATGGTTTGTCGGATCTGCTGGTCAAGCGCTGCAGCCTTGAGCAGTCAATCAAGAAAATCGAAGGCGCTGACCTGCACTTCATCAGTCGCGGCCAGGTGCCGCCCAATCCTTCCGAGCTGTTGATGCACGCCAACTTCCGCGAGCTGCTGGCTGAGCTCAGTGAGCTGTACGACGTGGTGATCATCGACACGCCGCCGCTGCTGGCGGTAACCGATGCGGCGATTGTTGGTCGTGAGGCTGGCATCAGCCTGATCGTCACGCGCTTCGGGGTGAACCCTGCCAAAGAAATCGAACTGACCATTCGCCGCTTCGCGCAGAACGGCATCGAGTTGAAAGGTGCGGTGTTCAACGGTGTCGAGAAGCGCGCGGCCAGTTACTACGGCAACGGCGGCTACGGCTATTACAACTACGAATACGCGTCCGACAAATCCTGAATTGTCCATACATGAGGTGGGTGAGTTGTGAAAAAAATACTGCATGTAGCTGAGACAATCAAAGGTGGAGTCGCGACGGTCATTCGCACGATTTCGACGTCGCCCGAAGACGACGTTGCCAATTACGAGCTGGTTTATCTGGTCCCGCAGGATCAGGAAAAAGAGCTGCACGGCATTGCTGCGCAGCAGATCCGCACCTTCGCCCGGACCGGGCGCAACGTGCCGTCGCTGCTGCGTTTCGCCTGGCGCCTGGCGCAGGTGATGCTCAAGGAAAAACCCGATGTGGTGCATCTGCACAGCACCTTTTCCGGGGTGATCGGCCGTTGCGTTTGCGTGCTGCTGCGACCTTGGCGCAAGCCAAAGATCGTCTACTGCCCGCATGCGTTTTCGTTCCTGATGGAAAGCTCGCCGATCAAGCAGAAAGTCTATGCGTGGATCGAGCGCGTCTTGCAGAAGGTCACCGACGTGATCATTTGCGTCAGTCAGTACGAACTCGACAAAGCCGCGCGTTTCGGCATCGAGCGCAAGCGCATGCGCCTTATCTACAACGGCATTCATCGCCGGGACGAGGCGGCAAAAATCGCCAATCCCGAGCCGATTCATTTGTTGTTTGTCGGTCGCCTCGACTACCAGAAAGGCTTCGACGTGTTGCTCAAGGCCTACGCCAAGGTGCAGCGCAGCGATCTGAAACTGACCGTGGTCGGCAGTGCGGTCAACGAAGACTCGGTCGAGTGCCCGCCGATGGATTCGGTGGAATACCTGCCGTGGGTGACACCGAGCGAAGTACACGCGTTGTATCAGCAAGCCGATGCGCTGATCGTCCCGAGTCGCTGGGAAGGTTTTGCCATGGTGCCGCTGGAAGGCATGGCCATGGGGCTGCCGGTGATCGCCAGTGACTGCACGTCGCTGCCCGAGTTGGTCAGCAACGAGGTGTCCGGTTACGTCTTCCCGACCGGTGATCACCAGGCGCTGGCCGATGTGCTGGCGAAAATCCAGAAGCCGCGCTTGCTCGACCTCGGCAACGAGGGCCGCAGCATTGTCCGCGAGCGTTTCAGCGCCGCGTTGATGATCCGCCAGACCTACGATCTGTATCGCGCTCCCACTTATTAAGTAGAACTCAAGCTTATGAACGTAACGATTTTGCATGGCTACAGTGCGTCCAACTCCGGTGACGGTCTTCTTGTCGATCTGGCCATTGCCCTGGTGCAGCGCAACTTTGGTGACGACACCGCGATCAGCGTTGTGGCCTCCGATCCGCAATCCTTCAGCTACCTGCCGCACCCACGTTTTGACGCGCCGGTGATGGCAGCCAAAGGGCTCGGGCGGGTCAAACAAGCGGTGTTTCTCAATCAGTCCTACGCGGGGCTCGCCGATCTGTTGCGCAAAACCGACCTGATCGTCGGCGTCGGCGGCGGTTACATGCGCTCGAAAAGTGCTTTCGAGCACATCAAGTTGAAACTCGGCCACGCCAAGCAACTGGAAACCGCGATCCTCAGCAAAGTGCCGTCGGTGTACCTGCCGCAAAGCATCGGCCCGTTCCATGGCGAGAGCAGCAAAATCGTCGAGCATTACGCCAGTGCCGATGCGGTGTTCGTGCGTGACAATCGTTCGTCGGCGATCTTCGATGCCTGTGAAAACGTCTACCGCGCGCCGGATCTGGCGGTGCAATCGTTGGCCAGCAAAATTCTGCAGCAACCCAAGTTCACCCGTTGCGCCGCGTCGCCGGCCACGGTGTGCGTCGTGCTGCGCAAGCCTCCAGAGTGGAGCAAGGAAAAGAAGGTCGCCTACGTCGCCAATCTGAAGGTGTTGCTGCAACGCCTGAAGAACAAAAGCAAAGTGGTCTGCGCCGTGCAAAGTGCCGTGCGCGGCAACGATGACGGCGCGTTCTATCGCGAACTGGGCATCAGCGAAGACTTGCTGTCACTGAAGGCGACAATTGCCAAGTATCAGCCGGATCTGGTGATTTCCGTGCGCTTGCACGGCGCGATCGAATCGCTGCTCTCGGGTGTTCCGGCGTACCACATCAGCTACGAGCGCAAGGGCTTCGGCGCTTATCAGGACATGGGCGTCGAGGACTGGGTGATCAACGGCGGCGACATCAATGTCGATACCATCATCAACACGGTTTACGCGCCGAACGCGCTGTCGAATTTCGGCAAGCGCCTGACCGACACCTGCCGCGAGATCGAGGCAAAAACCGTGGCCATGGACGAGATCATCAAAGGGATCGTTCGATGATATTTCGGCTACTGCTTCGCGGCGGAGCCTTGGGCGCGAAGTTTTTGCTGGTGTTGGCGATCACTCATTACCTCGGTTATGAGGCGTTGGGCTTTTACGGCGTGGTGGTCGCGGCATCGTTGATTGCCTCGAAGTTCTACAGCGTCGGCTTCAGTTCGGAAATCAATCGGCTGATCAGTGTCGGCGGCAGTTCGCGCCGGGTCGTCGACAAGGTTTTGCTGCTGTATCTGGCGGTGGGGCTGGTGTTGTCGGTGGTGACAGTGCTGATTTATTCGGTGTTCCAGGCAGTCGAGGCGCCGATGGCGCTGATTCTCTGCGTGACTCTGGTGTTGCTCACCGAACACCTGTCGTTCGAAATCAACTCGTTCGTGTTTTCCGCGCAGAAAGCCACGGCGGGCGCGCTGCTGTTCTTCATCAAGACCGGCCTGTGGGCGTTGTTGGCGGTGGGCGGGATGATGCTCGGCTGGGTGTCGGGCATTGCCAGTGTGTTGTGGCTGTGGGTGGTCGCCAACGTGCTGGTGATCATCGCCGGCTACCTGATTGTGGTGAACGTTCATCGCGGGCGAGAAGCCGGAACGCTGGCCACCGCGACTGTGTGGAAGGCCGGATTGCCGTTCTACCTCGGCACCGGTCTGATCGCGTTGAGTCAGTACGCCGAACGCTTTCTGATCATCGACCTCGAACCCTACGCCAGCCTAGGTAAATACGTGTACGCGTGGTCGGCGGCCAACACCCTGCAAGCGTTATCCTACGCGGTGGTGGCGGTGGTCGGCATTCCGGTGCTGGCCAAGCGTTTTCAGGCCGATCAGCAAGCGTTTACGGTCAGGCAATTATTCGTCAACAAATGGGTCATGCGCTCGCTGGTGGTGTCCGCTGTGGTAGCGGTGGCGATTTATCTGTTCTTCAACGTGGTGCTCGATTACGTCGCGACCAGCGTGCCACGTCCGGACAACGCGATCCTCGCAGTGCTGATCTTTTCCTTCGCCTTGCGCGCGATTGGCGACATCGTCTGGGGCGGTTTGATTGCCTCGAAAAACAGTCGCGTGTCACTCGCCAGCGCGGCGATCTGTTTGCTGGTTTCGGTGCCGGTCAGCTACCTGCTGATCAAGCACTATTCGATCTATGGCGCGGCGTGGGGCAACGTCTTTGCGATCATCGTGCAGCTTGGCGTGATTGCCGTGTTGACCCGTGTGACCGGTGCGAAGAAGGCCGCTGTGTCATGGGCCTGAAGCTGCCGTGCATCGAGTTCCGTGGCAAGAAACTCGATTCGTACGTCTCGTTCCTGATCCTCTTCACCGGTCTGTTTCTGTCGGTGGCCATGCCGCTGCTGGTCCCTCGCGCGCCCGGGCCGGATGCCATGACGTTATGGTCGTCCTATGCACGCGCCGACAACTGCAATTTCTGGAATCCGTTCTCGCCGGATCGCTCGTCCTACGAGTGTTCGGCGTTCCTGCTGCGGCCCACCGGGATCGATCTGACCAACGCCTGGGCCTACGGCATGTTCTGCAATTTTTTCCTCACGGCCATTCCGGTCGTAGTGTTCCGGCGCATGCCGCTGGCGATCTTCGGCACCTTGTGTCTGTGGGGCATCGTCCGCTCGTTTTTTCTGGAAAACCTGACCAAGGAGATCATCGTCTCGGTGGCGGTGCTGAGCATTTTGCTCAGCTCGTTGACGCGCAAATATCGCGGCGGGTTTTTCCTGTCGGCGGTGATCTACGGCGTATTGATCCGGCCGTACTGGATTCTGTTTTCGCTGTCCTGGGTCGGCGTCTGCGTGATGAAAAAGTACGTCTCGCGAACGACCTTTTTCCTCATGCTGTTCCTGTTCTACCTGGCGGTCGCCACGGCGATTCAGTTGGCGCTCGGGTTTCCGGTGTCGTCGATTCGTGCGAGCAACAACGAGTTGCGCACGGCGGGGGAGGAGGGCTCGAAATCGTTGATCGTGTCGTGGCTCAGCGGCAGTGACTTCGTCTCGCAAGCGCTGGACTCGATGATCATCTTCTTCCGGCTGTCGTTCCCCGTGGAGCTGATTCTGCTGTCCGGTCCGGGCCAGGCGATCTTCGTCGCCTTGATGATCATGACCACGCTGCTGCTGTTCAAAGTCATCACGTCAACCGATTACAAGGGCACACCGATCCAGACCAAACCCAAGGAACTGATCGCGATTCCGCTGGCGTTTTTGCTGGTGCAGGGTTTGTTCGAACCGGACTTCGGCTCCTTCGCCCGGCACTTCTCGATGGTCGTGCCAGTGCTGTTTGTGGGCCTGGGCCTGATGCTGCGCGCGAACAAACCGGTGCAGGTTGAATCAAGAATTCTGAATTGAGGCAGGTGCTTTATGTCGAGCAAGAAAAAGTCCCTGGAGATCGAAACCCTGCGCGGCCTGGCGTGCCTGCTGCTGGTGCTCTATCACGTCATCGGCCCGCTGGGCGGTGGTTTGAAGATCGATCTGGGCTCACCGTTTCGAGTGCTCGCCGACTCGATGGTGTATGTGCGCATGCCGCTGTTCACCTTCATTTCCGGCTACATCTACTCGATTTACAAAATCCGCGGAAATGACTTTTCTACGTTCTTCACCGGCAAAGTTCGGCGCCTGATCGTGCCGCTGTTTTGCGTGGGTGTGCCGTTCTCGGTGTTGCAGGCGGTAGGCCCGGGGGTGAACAAGGATGTCGGTGTGATCGACGCGTTGTTGTCGTTCTGGGTGCCGATCAACCACTTCTGGTTCTTGCAGGCCGTGTTCATCATTTTCATGTTCGTCGGCTTGCTGGAGTGGCGGGGTCTGCTGCGTTCGCCAACGCGCTTGTATCTGCTGTTTGCCTTTGCTGCGGCGATTTTTCTGCTGCCGCCGTTCACCTTCGATGCGTTCGGCATCAACGGCGCGATCTACCTGCTGCCGTTTTTCGTGGCGGGGATGATCGGCCAGGAGAACGTCGACGCATTGAGGCAGCGCTTCAAGATGATCGGGCCGTTGGTGTTTGTGTTGATCTCGCTGACGCTGTTGTATGTCGCGGCAGTGGATCGCGAGCTGATTGTTGATCGCCGTAGTGTGATTGGTCTGACGGTGGGGTGCGTGTCCTGCTTCGCGCTGCTGTCGAGCGATATGCGCTCGAAGGGGCTGACGTGGCTGGGCGGGTATTCCTATGCGATTTTCCTGTTCCATGTTTTGTTCGCCGCCACTTCGCGGTTTGTGCTGGGACGTCTGGGCGTTAAGGATGAGAGCTTGCTGGTGTTCGGCGGCGTGGCGTGCGGGTTGCTTGGACCAGTGGTGTTGTCGATGATTTTCAGTCGGTTCAACTTCACCTCGGTGCTGTTTCTGGGGGAGCGGGCGGCGAAGAAGAAACCGCCAGCGATCATCACTCCGGTGGCGCCAATCAATAGCTGAAAGCTTCGTGAGCACACTGAGCGGTATCCCTGTAGGAGCTGCGGCACGCTGCGATCTTTTGATCTTGATCTTCAAAAGCAAGATCAAAAGATCGCAGCCTCGTTTCACTCGAATGCTCCTACAGGGGGCATTATTGAATGAAGGAATTTATGCATGTTGGCAGTTGATGACGCTCAGCCCGTTGCAGCGTCGGTGGTTGAGGTGGGGGATGCGCGTGAGCGTTTTGCGCAATGGCGTGAAGGCAAGGCTGGCAAGGTGCTGGCGGTTTCGGTGATCGGCGACAGCTACAGCGCCGGGCAGGATTTCTATCTGAACAAACTGGTGCAGCGGGTGGCCGGGGAGGTGGGTTTCGCCGGGCCTGGCTACGTCGGTTTCAACCACGGCGCAGCGCTGGGCGGCACACACTTCAAATACACCCGCAGCAGCGAGAAGTATTTTGGCGGCGACTGGAAGGTCTCCGGCCTCGGCCAGGCCAGCCCCGATAGCCGCACAGTGACGGGCCGGCCGGGTGCATGGTTGCAGGTCGATGCCAGCCCGACTCCAGCGATCAACACCGCCGTCACTCACGCGAAATTACTTTATCTGGGCAACGGTGAGTCCAGTGAGGTCCGCTATCGCTGGACGCCAGCGCAAGACTGGAAACCCTTGAAGCTCGCCGGTTCCGGCGTACAAGAGGTGCCATTGCCGGACACGCCGACTGCGGCGGATTGGGCGTTTCGGCTGGAGGTGGTGAAAGGGGCGCCAACCCTGTTCGGCCTGTGGATGAGCAACGATCAGGGTGGCGTGCGGGTGTCCAAACTGGCGGCGTCAGGCGCGGCATCCGCTGACTTCTATCACAGCGATCCGACGTGGCAGACACAGTGGAAAGCGGCCGTGTCGAAGATTCCTGCCGACGTTTATTTGATCATGCTCGGTGGCAACGATCAGGGCTTTGGCGTGAAGCCCGAGACGTATTTGCACAACGTGCAGGGTCTGGTGGCAATGATCCGCGAGATTCAGCCAGCGGCGAGCATCAACCTGATCATGCGTCAGGACACCACGCGCTCCAGTGCTTATCCGATGTCGGCGTATGCGCAGGTTCTGCAGCCTTGGGCTCAGTCCCAACATCTGGGGTACGCCAATCTGCAATGCGCGTTCGGCAGCGACGTCAAACGTTATGCGGCCGCGATGATCGGCCCGGACAAGATTCATCCAGTGCCGGCTACGGGTGGAAAGGTGATTGCCGATTATTTCTACGGCTGGATCACTGGCGCCAAGGACGGTTGCGCCGCTTCCCCACTGTGATCGTTCCCCTGTCCCGCGTGTGAAGGCAGGAAAACGCATACCTCTGTCCCGCGTGTGAAGGCATGAAAACGCATACCTCTGTAGGAGCTGCCGAAGGCTGCGATCTTTTGACTTTGTTTTCCAAGATCAAAAGATCGCAGCCTTCGGCAGCTCCTACAGGGGCAACCGAGCCAACCGAGCAAACCGGGGCAACCGGGATAACCGGGATAACCGGGATAACCGGGATAGCGGGGATAGCGGGGATATAAAATCAACAGGTGAGCGTTGGGGCTTACGCTTTTTCGAAGCCGTCCAGTTGACTCAACAACTCCGCAAGCTTCTGCGGCATCAACCGCGTATCACAACGCGTCTCCACGTTGATGATGATCGCCGGGTCGTTGCAGCAGATGCGCACGCGGAAGCGCCAGTCGCTGAAAATCACTTTCAGGCCGTCGCGGTCATCGATTTCCAGCGCCTGCTCGCCATAGAGCTTTTTCAGGTGAGCGAGCAGGGGATAGGGATCCGCCAGTGGCCGGCGAATATCGCCGGAGGACGGAAACATGCCAATGCGCTCCACCAGCAAAATGCTGCCCAGCCAGGACTCGTTGGCGCTGGGCAACGGCTGATGGCGCGACAACCAACTGACTACCCCGAGGTTGCCCACCTCACGTTCAATGTCTGCCGAATGTTGTGCAATGTTCATAGAGGCCTGCCTGAAGTGAAAAGTGGGCGGTGGATGTGGGAGCCGTCTCAGCGGCCCTTGAGGTAGACGTTTTCGTAGCAGAAGTTGGTTGCTTGCAGGTAACCCTCGGCATCGCCGCAATCGAAGCGCAGGCCCTTGAACTTGTAGGCCAGCACGCAACCGTTTTGCGCCTGTTTCATCAAGGCGTCGGTGATCTGGATCTCGCCGCCCTTGCCCGGTTGGGTGTCGGCGATCAGGTCGAAAATGTCTGGCGTCAGGATGTAACGACCGATGATCGCCAGGTTCGAAGGCGCATCCTGCGGCGCCGGTTTTTCGACCATGTTGTTGACCCGATAAATGCCATCGGAAATCAGCTCGCCGGCGATCACGCCGTACTTGTGCGTTTGATCGGCAGGGACTTCCTGGATCGCAACGATCGAGCAGCGGAATTTCTTGTAGAGCTGGATCATCTGCGTGAGCACGCCATCACCTTCCAGGTTCAGACACAGGTCATCGGCCAGGACCACGGCGAAAGGCTCGTCGCCGATCAACGGACGACCGCTGAGAATCGCGTGGCCCAGGCCCTTCATTTCCACCTGGCGCGTGTAGGAGAAGGTGCAGGTGTCAATCAGCTCGCGGGTGCCGGCAAGGAATTTCTCTTTCTCGGTGCCGCGGATCTGGTGTTCGAGTTCGTAGCTGATGTCGAAATGATCTTCCAGCGCACGCTTGCCCCGGCCGGTGACGATGGCCATGTGTTGCAGGCCGGCATCGCGTGCTTCTTCGACGGCGTATTCGATCAACGGCTTGTTGACGATCGGCAGCATCTCTTTCGGCATGGCTTTGGTGGCTGGCAAGAAACGCGTGCCATATCCGGCAGCGGGGAACAAACATTTACGAATCATAAAAGTATCCTGGACAGTCATGGAACACAGCCAACGGGTGCGCGCACTAACGAAGGAGTGCAAGTTTCAATAGTTATTGAACGACTGCTTTAATACCTGAGTCAGGTTATTAATAGCAATTGAATGCGCCGGTAAATCGCGACAATGTTATGAGATGTCGGATGGCACGTTATTAGTTATTTTTAGTCGGTATCTGTTGATAGTGATGAGCGCACTTGCAGTGCTAATAAGTACCGGGCAATACAGTGTGACCTGCAAAAATATTTATTGCCAGTCATTGAACTAGTTTTGTTTTCGGTTGTTGTCGCCTGGTTTGTGTGGATTGCGACACATCTCCACAACAACAGGCTTGACACGCTACTTGTTACTTCTCCAATCACGGACCGCGCTATGAAGATTCTGGTAACCGGTGGCGCCGGCTATATCGGCTCGCACACCACACTTGCGCTGCTTGAAGCAGGTTATGAAGTTGTCGTGCTGGATAATCTTTGCAACAGCAGCGATGCGGCACTGCATGCGGTGGAGGCCATCTGCGGTAAAAGTGCGCAGATGATTCGCGGTGATGTCTGCGACCGGGCGCTGCTTGACCGGATATTCAACGAGCATGCCATCGACGGCGTGCTGCATTTCGCCGGTCTCAAAGCGGTCGGCGAGAGCGTGCGCAAGCCGCTTGAGTATTACGAGACCAACGTCAGCGGCAGCATCACGTTGTGTCAGGCGATGGCGGCGGCGGGGGTGTTTCGCCTGGTGTTCAGCTCATCGGCCACGGTCTACGGCGAGCCGGCGCAGATGCCGATCCGCGAAGACTTTCCGACCGGTACTCCGACAAATCCCTACGGCCAGTCCAAGCTGATCGTCGAAAACGTCCTGCGCGATCTGTGCCAGTCCGAGCCGCGCTGGAGCATCGCCTTGCTGCGTTACTTCAACCCGATCGGCGCGCATCACAGCGGCCAGATGGGTGAAGACCCGAACGGCATTCCCAACAACCTGCTGCCTTATATCAGCCAGGTCGCGGTGGGTAGCCTGCGAGAGTTGTCGATTTTTGGCGACGATTACCCCACGGTCGACGGCACCGGTGTGCGTGATTACATCCACGTGGTCGACCTGGCGGACGGGCATTTGAAAGCCTTGCAGTCGATTTCCGGACGCAGCGGCATTCATACCTGGAACCTCGGCACCGGCGATGGCTACAGCGTGTTGCAGGTGTTGCACGCATTCGAAAAGGCCTGCGGACAACCCGTGCCGTATCGGGTGATGCCGCGACGTTCGGGGGATATCGCCGAGAGTTGGGCCGACGCATCCAAAGCTGCGCAAGAGCTGGGCTGGAAAGCCACGCGCAACTTGCAGGACATGGTCACCGATACATGGCGCTGGCAATCGAACCATCCGAAGGGCTATCTCCGATAATGTCGTTTTGATGCCCAATGTTAGTTTCGGTCAGGTGTTAGATATCGTCGGGAAAATACGCTGGAAATGCCTTTTGCAAGTCCGTAGATATAAACCTGCCGTTCGACTTTTATCAGTTGCGTAGGACTGTGAAAGAACAACGGATCTTGTTCGCATTTTTCGCGGACTTGAACTCTACCACCTCTAGCACCGGCCGGTTTTTAACAGGTCGAATGTTAGAAAGGAGTTGATATGAAGAAAGTGATGGCAGTTGCCCTGTTGACGATGTTGAGCAACTGGGCTGCCGCAGCTGAAGCGCCGCTTACTGCGGCGACCAATGTAGGCGGTAGTGTAGCGGCTTCGCAAGCCCCTGCAGCCAGTACTGCAATGGTCGCCAGTGCAGTAGCGGCGTCCAACAGCGGTGGCAGTGCCAACGGCGGTACCACCGGTACGACGGGTACCACCGGTACAACCGGCACGCATAACTAACAGTAGTTTTTGTTAGTGCAGTACAGGGTCGCCCGACGCAAGTCGGGTGACTTCTTTTTTTAGATCCGCCCTTGAATAGCGTAGTGCCATTATGACTCGTAGTTTTTCTCTTTTAATGTTGGCAAGTCTCGCTTTACAAGGTTGCATGTTTTCTCCGGGCCAATACCTGAGCACCAGCGACATCACCCGCCAGGGTGCCAGTGAAAGTAGCCGGGTCGAGCTGATTCCGATCACGCCCAAGCTGATCTCTACAACCCGCGCCACGCAAAAGCGCACGTCGCTGCCGCCGGAGTTGTTGACGACCCCGGCCGAGTACCGCATCGGCAATAACGATGTCTTGTACATCACGGTCTGGGATCACCCCGAGCTGACAGCGCCGTCAGGTGCGCAGCAACAGATCGATGCCAACGGCCGTCTGGTGCGCTCGGATGGCACGCTGTATTACCCGTTCATCAAGGAAGTCCAGGCCGCCGGCCGGACCATCCAGCAACTGCGCGCAGACATCGAACAACGGCTGTCGGCGTTCATCGCCGAGCCGCAGGTGGACGTCGCCGTATTGCGTTTCGCCAGTCAGAAAGTTGTGGTCACCGGCGCGGTGGCGAAGGCCGGCCCGCAAGCGATTTCGACCAACCCGTTGAGCGTGGTCGAAGCGCTGGGTTCGGCCGGCATCGATACCAACAACGCGGATTTGTCCGGCCTGCTGCTGACGCGTAACGGGCGGATGTATCCGCTCAATCTCGACTCGCTCAATCAACAGGATTCCGAGTTGCAAGGCGTGTACCTCAAGGGCGGCGATCAGTTGTACCTGCCGTACAACGACAACAAGCGAATTTACGTCATGGGTGAAGTCAACCAGCCGCGCGCATTGAGCTTCAAGACGGCGACGATGAACCTCTCCGATGTGCTCGGTTCGGTCGGCGGCTTGAGCCAGACCACCTCCAACGGCAACGCGGTTTACGTCATTCGCGGCGTGGAAAATCTCGACGTCGAGCCGGCGAAAATCTACCAGTTGAACGCCGAGTCGCCGACAGCCATGGCGCTGGCCACGCACTTTCAAGTGCAGCCGCAGGACGTCGTGTATGTCGGGCCTGCGAACGTGACGCGCTGGAACCGCTTCATCAGCCAGTTGGTGCCGTCGGCGTCGATTGTCGGGACCGGGGCTTCCGCTGCGAAGAACTGGAGCGAATACAGTAACAACAGCAAATAAGGCCGCCGACTGTGAACACGTTGAAAGTGGGTGTCTGCCTGATGGCGACCCTGTTGTTGTGTGGCTGTAACCCTTTGATGAGCGCGTCGCTGAACAACCTGAAATCGGCGGTGATCGGCCCTGACGAAGTGGACGTGACGCCGGCTCAGGTGGCCGAGGTCAACTACCCGCAACTCAAATTGACCACGCCGTCCGGCTCCGGGGTGCTGGCGTTGGTGCGCGAGCGTGAAGACCTGCAGTTCTGGGTCGCCTCCGGCAAGCAAGTGCTGCTGCTGCGCGATGGTCTCGCTGTGCGCAGCATTGGCCTGGGCCTTGAGGGCGATCTCGACGGCACGCGTCTGGCGGATGATTCGCCGTTCAAGTCAGGCCTGCATCAAGTCGTCGATGGCTTTACCTCTCGGCGCTGGATCGACCTCTACAAGGGCCAGGAAGTCGGGGTGATCGTCAACAGTCGTTTCACCCGCCGCTCGACGGAAACCCTCGACATTCTTGACAAGGAATACACCGTGCTACGTGTCGATGAGCAGATTGACGCCCCGGCCATCGGCCTGAGTGCGACCAATCGTTATTGGGTTGATCCGCGTGACGGTTTCATCTTCAAGAGTGAGCAGCAACTGACCTCGCAACTGCGCGTCAGAATCGTGCAACTGACACCTGATCGCAGGCATCTGCCGTGAAGCGTTTGGGCTTTTTTTCAGCGTGCCTGATGTTGATTGCCGGTGTGAGCCAGGCCGCTGTCACGGTGACGGGGGATGTCGCCAATCCCGGGCCGATTGAATTGCCGGCGGGCGGGCGCTTGTTCGATGTGATCAGCGAAGCCGTGCCCAATGCTGAAGGTTATTGGTTGGCGGGCGTGTTGCTGCGCCAGTCGTTGCTGGAGGAGCAGGCGCGGCTCAAGGCTGGCGTGCTGTTCGATCTGGATGTCTTGCAGCGCATGGCGTTGCTCTTTGATATGCCGAGCCGTGGGGCGCTGGCGCAGCGGCTGACCGAGCAAGTCCGGCAGATGCCGGTGACTGGCCGGCAGATTGCCGATCTTGATCCGGTCGCGATCGAAGTCGGCTTCGCGCGCAACATTCGTCTGGACGATGGTGATCGCCTGATCTACCCCAAGCGCGTCGACGAAGTTGAAGTGCTCGGTGCTGTCGCCGAGCCGTGCCACTTGCCCTATCAGCCGTTGCAGGAAGCCCGCGATTACCTGCAAGGCTGCTCGATCCTGAGCGATGCCGAGGCCGATTACCTGTGGCTGATCCAGCCCAACGGCGTTACGCGGCGCGTCGGTATCGCTCACTGGAATCGCGAGAGCGGGCACATTCCCGTCGCCGGTAGCAAGATTCTGGTGCCGGTCAAAAATGATGATCTTGATCCGCCTCTTCCTGAACTGAATCAGCAGTTGGCCGAATTGATTGCCACGCAATTGGCTGAGGTGGTTCGTTGAATTTTCGTTTTGCAGCTGTGTTGTTATTGCCCGTTGGTCTGGCTCATGCCGAGCCGCGTATTACTCAAAGTGACTTCGGTGGCACAGGCCTGTTGCAGACGCCGACGGCGCGCATGGCCCCGGCCGGCGAGTTGAGCGTCAACGCCAACCGCACCGAGCCTTACAGCCGTTACAGCGTTTCGTTGCAGCCACTGGATTGGCTCGAAGGCTCGTTTCGCTACACCGCGATCACCAACCGGCCGTACGGCTCCGAGGCCCTCAGCGGCAGCCAGAGCTATAAGGATAAGGCGGTCGACGCCAAAGTCCGGCTGTGGCAGGAAAGCCATTGGCTGCCCGATGTGGCGCTGGGCTTCCGAGATATCGGCGGTACCGGTTTGTTCTCCAGTGAATATTTCGTCGCCAACAAGCGCTACGACAATTTCGATTTCAGCGCCGGCATTGCCTGGGGTTACCTGGGCAATCGCGGCGACATCGACAACCCGTTGGGCTATGTCAGTGATCGCTTCGATACAAGGCCTGCGCTCGAAGGCACCGGTGACGTCAACTCAGGTTCGTACTTTCGCGGCAAGCCTTCGTTTTTCGGCGGTGTGAGTTATCAGACGCCATGGGATCGCCTGAGCCTGAAACTCGAATACGAAGGCAACGACTACAAGCACGAGCCGAAGGACAACGTGATCAAACAGGACTCGCCGATCAACTTCGGCGCGGTGTTCAAGGTCGCCGATTCGGTCGACATCAGTGCGGCGTGGGAGCGCGGCAACACGGCGATGTTCGGCGTGACGTTTCACACCAATTTCGTCAGCCGCAAGGCGCCGGCCAAGACCTACGACCCAACCCCGGAACCGCTGCCGGCGAAGATGCCGACCACGTCGATGGAGCAGGTCGATTGGGCCAACGTCTCGCAACGTTTGCAGCAAAACGCCGGCTACAAGGTCGAGCGCATCACCCAGCGCGATTCCGAGCTGATCGTGTATGGCGAGCAGCAGCGTTATTTTCATTCGTCCAAAGCGGTCGGTCGTGCGAGCCGGATTCTCGACAACAGCGTCAACGACGACATCAACTGGTTCACCGTGGTCAACAAGCGCTACGACTTGCCGCTGGAAGAAACCAGCGTGCCCCGCGATACCTTTCGTGAAGTGATCAACAACGAGGAGCCGCTGCTGTCGTTGCACCGCACCACCGAAATCAATCCGGCGATGCCACACAACGAGAAAACCCTCTACAGCGAAGCGCCGCAGCACTTCAGTTACGGCGTGGGTCTGGGCTTCAAGCAAAACGTCGGCGGCCCGGATGGTTTTCTCTATCAAATCAGTGCCGACGCGGACGCCGAGTACCGCTTCAACCGCAACACCTGGTGGAACGGTTTGCTCAGCGCCAACCTGATCAACAACTTCGACAAATTCACCTACGACGCACCCAGCGGTTTGCCGCGTGTGCGCACGGATATGCGTCAGTACCTGACCGAGTCCGAAGTGACCATGCCGATGTTCCAGGTGAGCCATGCCGAGCAGTTGGATAAAGACTTGTATGGCATGGTTTATGGCGGTTATCTGGAGTCGATGTTTGCCGGCGTAGGGGGCGAGGTGCTGTTCCGCCCGACTGGCGAGCGTTGGTCGGTGGGCGCGGACCTCAACTACGTGCGCCAACGTGAATACGACCAGGGTTTTGGCCTGCGTGATTACTCGGTGGTGACCGGGCATGTCACCGGTTATACCGACTTGCCGTACGACATGCTGGCGGCTGTCAGCGTTGGCCGTTACCTGGCCGGTGACTGGGGCGGCACGCTGGACATCTCTCGCGAGTTTTCCAATGGCGTACGCTTCGGAGGCTGGGCGACCATTACCACGGCCAGCAGCGCCGAGTACGGTGAAGGTAGCTTCGACAAAGGCCTCTATCTGTCGATTCCGTTCGACGAAATGATGAGCATGTCGACCATGCGTCGCGCCAACCTGGTCTGGGCACCGCTGACCCGAGACGGCGGCGCGCGGCTCAATCGCGGTTATCAACTGCACTCGATGACCGATAGTCGCGATGACGATATGTTCTATCGCAACTTTGAGAAGATCACTGAGTAATCACTGGTCTTGCGAGGACTCAATCTGTGTGGCTGGCTTGCCAGCCGACCAGTTTTTGCAGGTGTGCTCAGTTCAACTATGGGAGCGAGCTTGCTCGCGAAGGCGTCCGCTTGGTTGATGATGTTTTTGTTGGTTGGGGTACATATCCGTTGCTGCGGTAACGGCTTCTCAGGGTTCCGCCCTTACGGCGGGTCACCTTTTCCAAACGCCGAAAAGGTAACCCGAAAGGCTTTGCCCTGACGTCCGGCCCGCTCGCTAAAGCTCGGGGTTCCTTCGCTCCGGAATCCATCCGGGGCATCGATTCCGGTTTGCTTCGCTGCACCTCCTTTCGATGTACTCCCCGGATGAATCCCTCCACTCAGCCTCCCGACGGGCTTTCAAGATCAAGAGCTGCACTCGAGCTAACGCTCATTGTGTTGAGTGGTTAGAAGCGAGGGCGGTGGGGGGCTTTTTTGTGGGAGCTTGCCAGCGATGGCGGCGGCACATTCAGCACTGATGTTGACTGACTGACCTACCGCAATCTGGCAATCCATCCCCACAGGGTCTCGCCGCGGCCCCAAACTCGGATCCACCACAAATCCCTGTAGGAGCTGCGGAACGCTGCGATCTTTTGATCCTGATCTTTACGATCAAAAGATCGCAGCCTCGTTTCACTCGACAGCTCCTACAGGGTCAGATGTCACCCACCAAATCCCTTCCCACCCTATTTCCCCTGTAGGAGTGAGCCTGCTCGCGATAGCGTCAGATCAGCCGACATCAGTCGCCTGACCCACCGCCATCGCGAGCAGGCTCACTCCTACATGGGTTCTGTGCCCGACCACGAAACCTCAGGCACACCGAGATTTTGTGGGAGCTGGCTTGCCAGCGATGGCGGCGGCACATTCAGCACTGATGTTGACTGACTGACCTACCGCAATCTGGCAAGCCATCCCCACAGGGTCATTCGCCGCAGCCCCAAATTCGGATCCACCACAAATCCCTGTAGGAGCTGCGGAACGCTGCGATCTTTTGATCCTGATCTTTACGATCAAAAGATCGCAGCCTCGTTTTACTCGACAGCTCCTACAGGATCAGATGTCACCCACCAAATCCCGTCCCGCCATATTTCCCCTGTAGGAGTGAGCCTGCTCGCAATAGCGTCAGACCAGCCGATATCAGTCGCCTGACCCACCGCTATCGCGAGCAGGCTCACTCCTACATGGGTTCTGTGCCCGACCACGAAACCTCAGGCACACCGAGATTTTGTGGGGGCTGGCTTGCCAGCGATGGCGGCGGCACATTCAGCACTGATGTTGACTGACCTACCGCAATCGCTGGCAAGCCATCCCCACAGGGTCATTCGCCGCAGCCCCAGATTCGGATCCACCACAAATCCCCTGTAGGAGCTGCGGAACGCTACGATCTTTTGATCCTGATCTTTACGATCAAAAGATCGCAGCCTCGTTTCACTCGACAGCTCCTACAGGATCAGATGTCCCCCACCAAATCCCGTCCCACCTATTTCCCCTGTAGGAGTGAGCCTGCTCGCGATAGCGTCAGATCAGCCGACGACCCACCGCCATCGCGAGCAGGCTCACTCCTACATGGGTTCTGTGCCCGACCACGAAACCTCAGGCACACCGAGATTTTGTGGGAGCTGGCTTGCCAGCGATGGCGGCGGCACATTCAGCACTGATGTTGACTGACCTACCGCAATCGCTGGCAAGCCATCCCCACAGGGTCATTCGCCGCAGCCCCAAATTCGGATCCACCACAAATCCCCTGTAGGAGCTGCGGAACGCTGCGATCTTTTGATCCTGATCTTTACGATCAAAAGATCGCAGCCTCGTTTCACTCGACAGCTCCTACAGGATCAGATGTCACCCACCAAATCCCGTCCCGCCATATTTCCCCTGTAGGAGTGAGCCTGCTCGCAATAGCGTCAGACCAGCCGATATCAGTCGCCTGACCCACCGCTATCGCGAGCAGGCTCACTCCTACATGGGTTCTGTGCCCGACCACGAAACCTCAGGCACACCGAGATTTTGTGGGGGCTGGCTTGCCAGCGATGGCGGCGGCACATTCAGCACTGATGTTGACTGACCTACCGCAATCGCTGGCAAGCCATCCCCACAGGGTCATTCGCCGCAGCCCCAGATTCGGATCCACCACAAATCCCCTGTAGGAGCTGCGGAACGCTGCGATCTTTTGATCCTGATCTTTACGATCAAAAGATCGCAGCCTCGTTTCACTCGACAGCTCCTACAGGATCAGATGTCCCCCACCAAATCCCGTCCCACCTATTTCCCCTGTAGGAGTGAGCCTGCTCGCGATAGCGTCAGATCAGCCGACGACCCACCGCCATCGCGAGCAGGCTCACTCCTACATGGGTTCTGTGCCCGACCACGAAACCTCAGGCACACCGAGATTTTGTGGGAGCTGGCTTGCCAGCGATGACAGCGGCACATTCAGCACTGATGTTGACTGACCTACCGCAATCGCTGGCAAGCCATCCCCACAGGGTCATTCGCCGCAGCCCCAGATTCGGATCCACCACAAATCCCCTGTAGGAGCTGCGGAACGCTGCGATCTTTTGATCCTGATCTTTACGATCAAAAGATCGCAGCCTCGTTTCACTCGACAGCTCCTACGGGGTCATATGTCACCCACCAAATCCCGTCCACCCTATTTCCCCTGTAGGAGTGAGCCTGCTCGCAATAGCGTCAGACCAGCCGATATCAGTCGCCTGACCCACCGCTATCGCGAGCAGGCTCACTCCTACATGGGTTCTGTGCCCGACCACGAAACCTCAGGCACACCGAGATTTTGTGGGAGCTGGCTTGCCAGCGATGGCGGCGGCACATTCAACGGCAATGTTGGCTGACTCCAAAATTCCAGGCACAAAAAAGGGGACTTTCGTCCCCCTGCGGTCATGCACTGCGTAACGCCAACCTTCAGTAAATATCCTTCGACAACAACGTAAACGGTGTCTTCACCAGGATCTTCAGGTCCAGCCACAGCGACCAGCTATTGATGTACTGCAGGTCAATCTCGACACGTCGCTGCATCTTGTCGATGGTATCGGTCTCACCCCGGCAGCCGCTGATTTGGGCGAGGCCGGTAATACCCGGTTTAATCCGGTGACGCGCCATGTAAGCGAGGATTTTTCCCGAGTAGAAATTGTTGTGCGCAACCGCATGTGGACGTGGGCCGACCAGCGCCATGTGCCCTTGCAGCACGTTGAACAATTGCGGCAATTCATCCAGCGAAGTGCGGCGGATGAAGCGTCCGACAGCAGTGATGCGCGAATCGTTGCGGCTGGCCTGTTTGACCTCTTTGTCATCGTGCACGCTCATCGAGCGGAACTTCCAGACCTTGATCACCTTGCCATTCCAGCCGTGGCGATCCTGCTTGAAGAACACCGGGCCCGGCGAGTTGATCTTCACGGCCAAGGCAATGATCGCCAGCACCGGACTCAACAGGATGATCGCCAGCAGCGCGACGCTTTTCTCCATCAGGCTTTTGCTCAGTGCAGCGGTCGGGCGGCTGGTCAGCGGGCTCTCGTTCAGGTAGATCGCCGGCAGGCCGTCCACGACTTTCACCGAATGATTGAGCAGCGTCAGGCTGTTCAGATCCGGCACCCAGACCACATCGACGTTGGCGCCGAGCAAGTCGACATACATGGCTTCGATTTTCGCCGCTTCCGACAGCGGCAGGGTGATGTACAAACGGCGGATATCGTGGGCTTCGATCAACGCCAGCAGATCTTCCTGGGCGCCGACCACGCGAGGTGCATCCGACGTAAGCGAAGGCACCACGCCGTTACTGATCAACCCTACCAGCGGCAGGTTTTCAATTTGGCTCAGCTTCTTCGCCAGCCCCAGCGCCAGCTCACCTGTACCGACGATCAGGGTCTTGTGCTCGCTTTTACGCGAACGCTGGTAGAACTTCGAAAACGCATGTAACGGCGCGTACAACAATGCCTGGCCAAGGAAGCCGTACACCGCCCAACTGAGGATCACCTGTCGGGAAAACAACTCATCGGCCTTGCACACAAACGCGATGAAAGCCAACGCCGCCATGGTCATGGACCAGCCCATGAACAAGCGTCCCAGCCCCGTCAGATAATTATCCCGTTTACGATAAACGCCACTGAACGTGTAAGCCGGCACTGATGCCAGTACCGCCAGCGTTGCACACATCCGGTAGTAGAACGCGACCGTGCCCGTGTGCTGTTCCGCCAATACAAACAGCAGGGCTACGATAAAGCCCTGCGCCAGCGCCCATTGTCCCCAGAAGGTAAGTCCCTTGAGGCCCGTGCTTCGATTGATACTAAGAGAAAGATCCATACGATATCCCCAAAAGACGTCCATTCAGGTTTCAACAGTTGAAAGCCGAGTTGTTAGTCAGATTTATTGTTTTTGTTCTATTGAGTGTTCTGAAAGTAACAACGTCGATAGGCCGAACTGTCGTCAGTCAATAGACTAATTTATTGTCGGGAATGGTGTCTGACGAGTTCTAACAAGATGGCACAATGCCAACTTTTTAATAATTAAATAGTCGGTTGTTAGAAAAGGTCGCAGAGGAGGGGGTGAATAGTGGTTGTTGTATTTGTTACTGTTAGACGGTGGAGGCAGGGATTTTTTTAATCAGGGAGATGGAACCAAACAGAGTGCTCTTGTTGTTTTTGTAATCGCACTGTTATCTGTTTGTGTGTTCGCAGATATCGCCTGTGTTTACGCGACGATGTCCTGGATGAGGCAATAACCGCGATTTCTTACGGCACGGAACAGTCGCTCACCTTGGCTGGCGCTTTTGAATTTGTCTTGCAGACGACTCAGGCACATTTCCAGTCCGCGATACTGCTCCGGCTCTCGGCCGATGCTCAGGATCAAGTCATCTCTACTGACAACCCGCTCTTCGTGATTGAGCATTTTTCTAACCAGTGCAGTTTCCAGCCCGGTAAGACTGATCTCGACATCGTTTTTGACCAATGCGCCTTGATCATTATCCAGATGCCAGGTTTCGGTACACGGCGTGACGTCTTCTACACCAGCAGACAGTTTGCCGGATTCGCCGGTTATGGCCGGGGCGCTGCGAAAGGGATTGCTTGATTGTGCTGCCCGCCACTCGGATTCGAGTGTCGCCAATATACGCTGGGTGTCATGTTCAATCGTGCGGGCAACGTGCTTTCGGGTGCCGCTTGGGTAAGTGAACTCCATCAACATGGGAGCGGAAGAGGGCGAAGTAGCACCTTCAATAAACATTTGTGCCTGAGACGTGCCCAGTGAATTGAAGCGCTCGCTGGACAGGATGTTCTCGAGTTCACGTTGCGACGCTGTACTGTTGGTCACGACAACAAAATATTTTCTGGGGAGGGTTGTACTAGTTTCCATGTCTCTCTCCTTAACTGCGCACCAAAATTGGTTAAAAGGTAAATCGGCAGGCGAGCAATGACTTCCTTGGAAGTAATCGACAGGCAGGGTCTGGGCCCGAAATTGGCCCTCGATAAGTTCCACTCGTTCTGCTGCTATGTTGTTGAGTTTATTGTTATATTGTTGCGCTCATTCGATCGCTTTTTTATAGGTTGGCGTGAAGTGAAACAAGAGATATATCGTTGCATCAGACGATCCTTCGTGAGTATGCAAAAGGGATGGCTGCCCGAGACTCAGGCAGTCGATATCAGGCCCCGCATCAGGCGATAGCCATAGCCGCGGATGCTCTGAATCGCGTTTGTACCATACACGTCCTTGATTTTTCCACGCAAGCGACTGATGGACTTCTCCAGCGCACGAGGATCGTAGAAATTGGGATTGAGCCCCATGATGTTGGCGATTTCATCATGGCTGAGAATGTGATTATTGCTTTGCGCAAACGCTTCAAGGATTTTCATCTCGGCAAACGAGATGTCCAGCCTTTTGTTAGTGCTCAGCAGACAGATCCGAGTCGGATCAAGAGTCAGATTGATGTCTCTTTGCCATTCTTCACTGCTGAAGAACTCTCCCAGCGACTCGGCGCCGTCATCGGAGAGGGTATTGAGTTTGATACAGAAGTCGGCACCGGCAAGGAAGTATTTGATCTTGTTGAAAGCGCCGCGACCTGTGATTACTGCACAAATGAGCGGTTTCAAGTTGTCGTTGCGCAGGTTTTCGACCAGCGCAAGATTGTCTTCGAGTGCTTGTGGGCTGTCGATGACAATGAAGATTGCTCGATACAAGGCAGAATCTTCATTCTGCATATAGGCATCAGTGTACGAGTTGGCTTCAAGCGCCATATCGGTTCGCACAAGCTTTGTGAGTAGCGCACTAAAATGTTCCGCCACGCCACGGGTTCGACCCAGAGTGAGTACACCTGGTACGTCGATTGTCGGGCGCGGACTTCTAGTCGCCAAGTTCCCTGAGAGCATCATGCATTGACTCGAAATTAGGTGCTGACATCGGGATGTTAAAGCACCGGTTCTCATCTGTGACTGACAATTGGTAACATTTACGCCGTTTTTAGACGTGGCTCCCGAGTTTTCTAACAATAAATAAGCTTTTCAAGCTTTTAGTTGATTTTCTCGGGATCGTGAACTAGTGAGTTAGTGGTGGCAATATGAAATTGTGCCACTATTTTGAACTCATGGCGACATCTTTGTTTATGTCCATTGGCCACTGTATGGCCACCCGCTGATAATGTGAGGTAGATCACATTTTATTGACGCAATGAAATTTTTCCTACTAAGTGCCTAAATAATTTCACATTAGTTCGTACACGGACGTTTATTAACATGGCTTGAGTGTGTCTTTTGATAAGACGTAATCTCCTTTGCTGACAAGAGCAAAAGATCGCAGCCTTCGGCAGCTCCTACAGGTTAATGCTTTCCAAATGTAGGCGCTGCCGAAGGCTGCGATCTTTTGATCTTTGTATTATTTCAGATACTCAATCCCTGAGTGTTATCGACCATTCGCTCACCAAGAGCGCTCTGACGGAGGATTAATGGATTTCTGGACCTTTTTCCAGGTGTTGATTTTGGGTGCAGTAGAAGGCCTCACCGAGTTCTTGCCGATCTCTAGTACTGGTCACCAGATTATCGTTGCCGACTTGTTGGAGTTCGGTGGTGAACGCGCCATGGCGTTCAACATCATTATTCAACTGGGTGCCATTCTTGCCGTCGTCTGGGAATTCCGGCCGAAGATCTTCGAAATCGTCAAAGGCCTGCCGACCGAGCGCAACGCTCAGCGTTTCACCCTCAACCTGTTGATCGCCTTTCTGCCGGCCGTGGTTCTGGGTGTGCTTTTCGCTGACATCATTCATCACTACCTGTTTAACCCGATCACAGTCGCCGTCGCTTTGGTTGTCGGCGGTATCGTGATGTTGTGGGCCGAACAGCGCAGCCACGTGATTCGCGTCGAGCATGTCGATGACATGCGCTGGTCTGACGCGCTTAAGGTAGGTTTCGTACAGTGCCTGGCGATGATTCCCGGCACATCGCGTTCCGGATCTACCATCATCGGTGGCCTGCTGTTCGGCCTGTCGCGCAAAGCAGCCACAGAGTTCTCCTTCTTTCTGGCCATGCCGACCATGGTCGGCGCTGCGGTGTACTCAGGCTACAAATACCGCGACCTGTTCCAGCAAAGCGACCTGCCGGTCTTCGCCTTGGGCTTCGTCACCGCATTCATCTTCGCCATGATCGCCGTGCGCGGCTTGCTCAAGTTCATCGCTAACCACAGCTATGCCGCGTTCGCCTGGTATCGGATCGCGTTTGGCTTGTTGATTCTGGCCACGTGGGTGTTTGGCTGGGTGAACTGGACGGCGGCTGCGGCGAGCTGATTACTGGCTGCTGATCAGCGCGGCGACGGCGAGGTCGTTTAACTCGCTGTCGGGGGATTCCTGACGAAAACGCTGCAAGGCGGAGGTGAAATACGCGGCTTGCAGCATGCCGTCGCTGGCGAGGTAATAGCGCGACGCTTCAACTTCCTCTACCGAATAAACACGTTTTTTCAGTCCGGACATGTCCGACATCCCATCGACCGTGATCATCGTCGTCGTGAAAACCAGAAAGCCAGACATTTGGGTTGATTCAAAAGGGCCATCTTCCCCATCACCGCACCCTTTCAAAAAATCGCAACTGGCGCAGGCGGTGGCAGGGACGGTAAGGAGTAAAGCGAGGAGGGTGAATCGCTTGAATAAAACACGGCTAAACGCGGGCATAAACAAAAGACATCCTGTCAGTACAACAAAACTTCGGGCAACGCTCATTCGTTGCCCGCACATTCAACGCGTCGATCAACGACCCGCCAACAACTCCGCGGCCTGATCCAGCAACGCCAACGGATCCTTGGCCTTGTGGATATCCACCGACAACAACTGCCGAAACTTGCGCGCCCCCGGGAATCCGGTGCCCAAGCCCAACACATGCCGCGTGATGTGATGCATCGACCCACCGGCCAGCAAATGCTCGGCTATATAAGGTCGCAACTGCGCCAACGCTTCCGCGCGGCTGATCACCGGCGCCGAACTGCCGAACAACTGCTGATCCACCTCCGCCAGCAGATACGGATTGTGATAAGCCTCACGCCCCAGCATCACCCCGTCAAAGGTCTGCAAATGCTCATGGCAGGCCTCCATCGTCTTGATCCCGCCGTTCAGCACAATCTCCAACTCCGGAAAATCCGCCTTCAACCGCGCCGCCACGTCATAACGCAACGGCGGAATATCGCGATTCTCCTTCGGCGACAACCCCTCCAGAATCGCAATCCGCGCATGCACGGTAAAACTCGTACACCCTGCATCCCGCACCGTCCCGACGAAATCACACAGCTCCTCGTAACTGTCCCGCCCATTAATCCCGATCCGATGCTTCACCGTCACCGGAATCGACACCGCATCGCGCATCGCCTTCACACAATCCGCCACCAACTGCGGATGACCCATCAGGCACGCGCCGATCATGTTGTTCTGCACACGATCGCTCGGGCAACCGACGTTAAGATTCACCTCGTCGTAACCGTGCTCCTGGGCCATGCGGGCGCAGGCGGCCAGATCGAGTGGGACGCTACCGCCTAACTGCAACGCCAAGGGGTGCTCGGCTTCGTTGTGACGGAGGAAGCGTTCGTGATCGCCGTTTAGGAGCGCGCCGGTGGTGACCATTTCGGTGTAGAGGAGGGCGTTCTTCGACAGGATGCGTAGGAAGTATCTGCAATGCCTGTCAGTCCAATCCATCATCGGGGCCACACTGAAGCGGCGAGACGGCTCGGAACGGGGGTGGTTAGTGTTTACGGGCGCTTCGGGTTTTTCGAAATTCATTGATACTGATCTTTTATACAGCGGTTTTTACCCATTTTTCCTTGTTTTCTGAAGTCGGTTGCTACATTGTAGCAAGCGAAATCGGCAATGTAGCAACTGGAAATGGGCACGATCACATCACGCAAGCGCAAGGACAACTCGACGGCCTACACGGCGCAGATACGGATCAATCGGGACGGGCGCACAGTTTATCAGGAAAGCCAAACCTTCGACCGCAAGCAGGTTGCCCAGGCCTGGATCAAACGGCGGGAGACGGAGCTGGCCGAGCCTGGTGCGATTGAGCGCGCTAACCGTAAGGGTGTGACGATCAGGAAGATGATCGAGCAGTACTTGGACGAGTACGAGAAGATCCGGCCGCTGGGAAAGACCAAGAACGCCACCTTGAAAGCGATCAAAGATACCTGGCTGGGCGACCTTGAGGACTCTGCTCTGACCAGTCAGAAGCTGGTGGAGTTTGCAAAGTGGCGGATGGGGATGGAGGGCGGCGGCGTACAGGCGCAGACGGTTGGCAATGATCTCTCGCACCTAGGGGCTGTCCTATCCGTGGCGAGGCCGGCATGGGGCTACGAGGTGGATCCGCTTGCCATGCCTGACGCACGCAAGGTGTTGCGAAAGCTGGGTATGGTGAGCAAGAGCAAGGAGCGTAACCGTCGGCCGACGCTCGACGAGTTGGATAGGTTGATGGTGCATTTTTTCGAGATGCAGGTACGTCGACCTGAGTCGATCAACATGCCGAAGATGATTGCGTTTGCTCTCTTCTCGACGCGCCGTCAGGAGGAGATCACGCGGATTCGCTGGGATGACCTTGACGATTCCCGGCAGGCGGTCCTGGTGCGTGATATGAAGAACCCCGGACAGAAGATCGGCAACGACGTGTGGTGCCATCTGCCCGATGAGGCCTGGGCAATCCTGCAGAGCATGCCCAGGACTGAGCGGGAGATATTTCCGTACAACTCCAGATCCGTTTCCGCATCGTTCACGCGGGCGTGTCCGTTGCTGGGGATTGAGGATCTGCACTTCCATGATCTGAGGCACGAAGGTGTGAGCCGTCTGTTTGAGATGGACTGGGACATTCCGAGGGTGTCGAGCGTGTCCGGTCATAGGGATTGGAATTCTTTACGGCGCTACACACACCTCCGTGGGAGAGGTGACCGTTACCGTCAATGGTCGTGGCTTCAGGTGTTTTCAAATGGAATAAACATGAATGGACAATCATGAGCGTTGCCAGTAGCTTTGGCAAAAAGCCATCAAGGAAAAAGGACTCATTGATGTTGAAGCTAAAAAATATCTATCTTGGTAGTACTGATGCGAAAAATGAAATGCTCAGTAATAGTCCTGAAGAATTTAAAAGATTTGTCGATTCGTTTGTTGTACCTCCGGCGCTTGATATCACAAAGTTTACAAAAAAAGAAAAATATTATGTGGTGGGTTTAAAGGGTACAGGAAAAACTGCATTATTACGGTATATTTCTATCAAGCTAGAAGAGGAGCTTGGGTCGATTTCAACGTTTGTACTCTTCAAATCTGAAATCGATGAAGATCTCCGGAAGGATTTTTCCAAAGCAGCACGAGTTCAAGTTGTTACTGAGAATAGCGATGCATTTGAAGGTGACGATCTCGAAACAGTATGGCGTTGGTTTATATATAGAAAAATAGCAGCGGCAATTCAGGAAAAAAATGTTGATGTATTTCAGGATAATATAAATTTAGATAAATTTATAGCGGTTGTCAGTTCTGAGGCGTTAACTCAACCTGAGAGAGCTGGCTTGATGAGGTTGGTTCCGAATATTCGTAAGGGTAATATAGAAATTAGTAAGAGTCCTAAATTAGGACTTGAGTTTGATTGGGATGAAAGTGGAAAGGCCAAGATAAATTTTAACTCGCTTGTTCGGCAAGCCGACGCCGCTTTTAACGCTCTCGAACCTAGCGGTCAACGGCTAAACATTTTTTTCGATGAGCTTGAGTTGAACTACGGAACAACCAAGCAATATCAGCGAGACTCACGTTTAGTGAGAGATTTGATTGTCTCTATTGAAAAGTTAAATGCTAATTCAAAGAGGCTCGGATATCCGCTGTGTTTATATGCGGCTATTCGTTCTGAGGTGGTAGTTTCGGTTGATGCTCTTGGTAAGGAGATTAATAAGTCCATAGCTGATTTTGGCTCGCTTATTCACTGGAATCGTCCGGGATTGAGTGCGGCTCAACAACCATTGTTAAATATAGTTGAGCAGAGAATTAATAATGCGAGAGTTGAAGCCGGGCTCGATCCTTTGAGTACAAATGATTTATGGCAAAGTTATTTTCCTCGAGAAATTAATGGTCGCTCTCCGCAGATCTATATTCTTCACAATTCGTGGTACCGTCCGAGAGATATTGTCAGGTTGTTGATAACCGTACAGGATCAATATCCACATGAAAAAAGCTTTATTCTTCAAGGACTGGAAGCAGTAAGAAAGGCATATTCTACTGCGTCATGGGTCGAGCTCACGGAGGAGCTCAGAACAAAATATAGTACGGCGGAAATCGAAGGAATTAAATATATTTTTTATGGGTTTAAACAGATTAGTAGCTTGAGCGATCTCATAACTCGTGCTGATGCCGTTGCAACTGAGCATAAAGAAACTCATGCGCTGATCGTAAAATATTCTGTTAGAGAAATTGTTAAGGATCTATTTCGAATCGGCGTTATAGGTAATATAGCTCCCGGTGGCTCCCATATGAGATTTTCATTTCGAGGAGATGATGAAATTCTTTTTGATCAGAATATTTTTATACACAATGCGCTCTGTGCGCATCTCTCGATCAGTCGCGATTATAAGTAATATTAGAGGAGGGGCTGATCAGCCCCTTTTTATTATCTGGCGCCCCTCATGAGCTTACTTTGTTCAGATAATGCCTTTTTTCGTTGGCAGTCTATGTAATCTGCGAGATCCCTGAGGTGGATGCCGAGCCCGGCTTTCTGGCTGTTTGGACCTAGCCGAACAATTGGTATGTCGATCTCGCCGGTAAGCTGTTTTGCCTTAAATTTTTCGACAGTTAAATTCATGTAGTCTGCACAGACTCGATCCAGGGGGATGACCGCTTGCCCGTTGTACTGGGCCATCAAAAGGAAAAGGGTGTTCATACAACCTCCTGATTAATGATTGCGGGAAAGCGATTCGAATGCGCTTGCAGCCACGACTGGAACCTGTCCGTTGCCAATGGCTTTAAGTCGGTCCACCCGATGGGCCACCCCATCAGCCACTCGGCCCATTCCGGGTTCAGATGACCACCATCCAGTGCCATCACGGCGTGATCCAGGCGATCGTTCGAGCGGTCTGCCCCGGAACGGCGAGTCAGTGCGGCAGGGGAGGATCCTTTGGCCATGCTCGCCACCGGTGTTGGCCATCGTCTGACGGGTGTCTTCTGCGATGAGCCAGATCCTGTCCCGCTGATGAGGGGCGCCGAGGTCAGCCGCTCCGATAACACCCCATCGCGCGTCATACCCGATTTCGGCAAGGTCACCGAGCACCACGGCAAGTCCTCTTCCCACAAGCAATGGTGAGTTCTCCAGTTCGACGTAGCGCGGTCGTACCTCATCGGTAATTCGTGCCATCTGCTGCCACAGTCCAGAGCGGGCGCCGGCGATACCAAGGCCGTTGCCTGCAACCGAGATGTCCTGACAAGGAAATCCTCCCGAAACCACGTCAACAAGGCCTCTCCATGGTCGTCCGTCAAAACTGCACACGTCAGACCAAATCGGGAAAGGCGGGAGCAGTCCATCGGCTTGTCGTTGCGCCAGTATCTGTGCGGCGTAGGCATCACGCTCAACGGCGCAGACGGTGCGCCAGCCGAGGAGGTGTCCGCCGAGTATTCCGCCACCAGCGCCTGCGAAAAGAGCCAGCTCATTCACGCGGCCTCCAATAAAGAGCGCTTATACCCCTGAACAAGCTGCGCGGGCGGGCGATTCTGAGCGGTTAGCGTTGCATTGGGTGTGGCTGCCTCGCTCAGCTTTTCGTGGGGTCTGAGCGCCTCGGTGGTGCTGCTGGTAGAAGCAATAATGCCTGCTGCTGCACAGCAGAGGCTGTTTGTTTCTAGTGTGTCGACGCTGGCTTCCTCGCGGAGCAAAGCGGTCGGGGATTGGGTGTTGTGCTGGTCCCTTTGCATGCCGCTTTCCTCCGAGGTTCGATTGCGCGTTGGTTCTTCAGCCGCTGGTGAGGCATGAGCCGGGTTGCGGTGTGTTTGGGATTGGGAATAGGCCTGGTTCATGCGGCGCTCTCCTGATCAGCCGACTCCAGCAGTGCAGCGATGGCGAGAGCCTGGTCGCGCAGGACGCGGGTTTCGCGTTCGAGTTTTTTGCCCGTGCGGAAGGCGGCGAACGTATCGGCTGCGATCCGCAGTTTCTCGGCAATCTCCAGCAGGGTGGTGCGTGCAGGTTCTCCAAGTTGCGAGGCCTCTACGGCGCGTTTGTAAAAGTCGTAGAGTTGTTCGTGTTTGTTTTGAACCTGCTTGAGCGATAGCGTGAGGTTACGGACCTCTTCAGATTTGTCAGCGCTCTGAACGGCTATGCCTTCGCTGTAGCCTTCTGTATGGCCCTCGGTGAGGCCGTTGTTGAATCCGTTCCGGTAGGCGAGCCAGTAAATGCCGGCGGTCATAAGGACGATTGCTATCAGCGCGCAGATTTGAATTGCAGTCATGTGGTGTGCTCCTGGTGATGTCATCGGCCGGTGGTGTCAGCCGCTTGGTTTGTGGTTGTTACTCGTTGGTGTCGTCCTGCTGTCGCTGCATGTCTTCGTCGGCCTTGTAGGCGCGGATGTCGATCAGTGAGGCGACGTGCCTGATGTGGGCGTACTTCGGTGCCTTGCGGCTGGTGTCCAGCGTGGTGATGGGGAGCTGGATGCGGCCGCTGCTGATCTCGGCGACGAAGGACTGCTCGTTGAGGTTGCGGAAGTACTGCTCGCGCACTTTCTCCAGCGGGATCAGGACGTCGCCGAAGATGCGGTAGAGCAATTCGACGGTGGCTGACTCCGGTGCCGGGTGCAGGCGCAGCGGGTTTTGGGCTGTGTTACTCATGGTTTTGTTGGGCCTCCTTGCGTTGTTTTCTGGCCGGGTGATTCCAGGTATTCAGGCAGTGCCGTTTGGTCAGCTCGCGCAGATGTTCGGGCACTTCGAGGAGCGCGGCGTTGCGCTCCTCTCGTGTCCGCATGGCGATGATCTGGCGGGCGTATTCCCTAGGCCACGTCACGGTTGTCTGCCGGAATGGCAGGCAGGTCGATGCCCAGCTGTTCGGCCAGCCAGCGGATGCCGGGTTGTTTCACCCTGGTCGACTGGCTGTACTGCATACCGAGTTGGTCGTGGTACCACTGGCCGTCTTTGATGCGCAGGTAATCGCGGTCGCGGTTGGGGTAGGCCGGTAGGTTCCTCTCGTTCAGCAGGCCTTTTTCCCGCATGCAAGCGATGAGCTTTGGCCGGGTGAGGCCGAGTTGGGTTGCGGCTTGGGCGAGGTTGCGTTCCATAGCGTTCCCCTCATGCCGCGTGCGCGGCTGGGGTGGCCGCTACAGCGAGGTGGTTGATGGACTCGGTGACCTTGCCGTAGATCTCGACATCGGTGCCGTACGCGGTGAAGCACCGGGTGTGCGGGCTTGTGTTGCCGATGCTCAGGATGGTGGTGATACCTGAGCGCGATTGCGTGCGGTGCACCGCAACTTGCAGGGGGTAGTCGAAGCCCATGTCCAAGCTCAGCACGCCGCCGGTGCGTACCAGCTCGAACACGCGTTGCTTGTCCGAGACTTCGAAGCGGCCATATTTGCGAGAGGCATGCGGGCGATGCACCAGGTCGCTGGTGTTGCTCGCGTCGAATGGACCGTTGGCGATTTCTTCAATGAAGTCGGCCAGTTTGAGGTGCGTTTTCTTGTCGTTCTGCAGGGTCAGGGTGTGGCGTTCGCTGCCCAGATCGACGACGAAGGTACTTTCGGTTGCGCCTCGTTCGACCTTGAGGCGGAACGCCAGGCACTCACGCTTGGGCGCTGTCCGGAGGACGTGGTTGAAGGTCTCGGTCAGGTTGACCTGGGCGTTGAGCAGCTGCAGGGTGCGGTTGTCGATTTTGAACTTTATCATGCTGCATGCCCTCCGCCGTTCGGATCGAATGGGGTGGGGGCGGGACGTGCGAGCTGCTTCGGTTTGCTGGTGACAAACGAGCAGCCGCTCTCTCGGGCTAAGCGGCGGATTTCGAAGATTCGAAACGGATCAGTAGCGGCCGGGTGGACGTGCAGGGTTGCTGTGGTGTGCATGGTTTTGCCTCGCTCTGTGGTGGAAGAGTGAGACAAATATCAACTAAAAGTTTCAATTGGTCAACAACTGGTGGTTGATAATTCGCATCGATTCACGCAACCCTTAGCTGTTAGGCGTCTGAGTAATCTTGTAAAGTTTGTCGCTATGTGCGGCAATCTATACTTTCAGGCGTTTTTTTGGTCAAGGGATGGGATCTATGTTTAGTTGGTTACGAGGAAGTAAAAAGGTACAAAGAACATTCAGTGAGAAGTCATATATCAGTGTCGAAAGTCAACCTTATATTCAAGATGATGACAGCGATATTTTTTTTGAAGTAGAACCGGAAGCTGAAGTAAATCCTACTCCGCAGATTTGCCTAGTCGATCTGGGTAGTGACGTAAATGAATTGTTGAGGCGGAACGCTTTCAACTGTGTTGAAGCGTCGGTGGGTTCTTTAGTGTCTGTTCCTAAGTATAATAGGAATGACGAGCACTTTGTGCGTCAGAATCATAATATACCCAAGGATTTGCATGAGTATGATGTTCTGGTAATGGATGCTGGAGCCGAAAATACTTCGTCGTATGATTCAGATAAAGCAAGTTTGCAAGGGGTGCATGAAGGTGTCACGTATGCGCTGGTAAGTAAGTATCCACAACAGGTTTTCAATACAAAACCTTTTGGGGTGGGTGTTCTATCTCAACGGTTAAATGGTTTTTCGAATAAGAAGTCTATAAGGGTCGTGTTTGCTGCAAAGGAGGTTTATGTAAATTATGAGATTGTGGAGATCTCGTCGAAGGGGAATTATATAGTTCGTCGAGAACATTGTTGTAATATGGATTTGTTTGATACCCCAAGACGGACGAGTAAATTTGGTAGGAAATTTAAGGCCCCAGCTCCAGAGTCAGGCTTGGTTGCGCTGCTTTTTAAATATATAGCTGGAGCTGAGTATCAAGTTTTTTTTGAGCGTCCGACGGTTTGGGCTGAAAATTGTAGGGTGCCTGACGCGGACTTTATGCCGCTTGCTTTTAATGATAATGATGAGGTTGTTTCTTATCTTCAAAAGCAGGGCGAGTCCTTTGTTTGTGTCTTTCCTCAAGTTGTGAATAAGGCAGATTTTTTGCTTGAATTGTTCAATACCTGTTTTCCGGAAATAATTCCTGAAATATTCCCCATGAATGGCCAGTTTGGTTGGCTTGATGACGGAAGTATTAATCTCCCAGGAGAGCTCGCCCTAAAACAAAGAAGGGCCGAAATTGAAAAACGCTACCTTGCAGATATGGCCTCGAACGACAACGCTATCCAACAATTGAAGGTCGATTATTCCTTTTTAAGGGATATGATGACAGGTACTGGCGAGGCTTTAGTAAAAGCTATACAGCGTTATTTATTGTGGTTAGGTTTTGCAGATGTAAAAAGTATGGATGATGAGTCGACCGATCTCCTTGAAGAAGATATTCAGGTTGATTGTGGCGAAAGGATTTTGGTTATTGAGGTTAAAGGTATTGGTGGAACTTCCACAGATAAGGCTTGCTCTCAAATAAGCAAAATTAAACATCGTAGAAGTGAGCAGAGAAGGCGTTTTGATGTTTTTGGGCTATATATTGTAAATCACCAACGATTTTTGGCGCCTGAAAAAAGACAGAACCCTCCGTTTACTAAAGAGCAAATCGGTGATGCGAAGTTGGATAGGCGTGGATTGCTTACAACTTATGATTTATATAAAGTTTATTTTTTGATTGAGGATGGCGTTCTCGAAAAAGAATATGTGAGGGAGAGACTGTTTGATTATGGCGTTGTGAGTTTTTTACCATCAAATCTATTGGCTCTGAAGGTCTCTACAATCATTCGAAATGGAACTGTTGCTATTTTGGAGCTTAGTGGTGTAGAGCTCAAGGTTGGAATGAAGGTTTATGCACGTAAGGGTGGGGATTACTCCCTTCGCGAAATTCTGACCATTAAGTGTGACGATGTAGAAGTACAGTCGGCCAGCGACGGTGAGGTTGGCATTTGTCTCGATAAAGCGATCAAGTCAAGGTCAGAGATTTTTATAGAGAAATTAGTTGAAACGGTTACTCCGGAATAAATGAGCCTACGACTTTTCCGCAAATATGGGTTTCTTCAGTGATTTCAATAATAGGATATTGAGGGTTTATAGGCCGTAGGTATTGTCGGCCTGCGTCTTCCACTAGAATTTTGAAGGTTGCTTCGTTTGTTCTAGGAAGTCTTGCAATGACGCGATCACCCGTTTTGGTTTCGGCTTCAGGATCCACGAAGATGATGCACCCAGTGGGGTAGCTCCGGCCGGGTCCTTGATTGGTCATTGAATCTCCAAGGACTTTCAGCGCGTAACCGTGCTGGCTAATCTGAACAGGGCACGATAGCCAAGAATCAGCATCGTAAGACTCAAAATTCGAGATTGCTTCGCACCATGCTCCAGCCTGTACCCAAGAAATCAATGGCACCTTACCAAAACGCTGATTGATCTCACGAATGTTACTAACATCACCAGCGCCTATTTTGCTAACGTTACTATCACCAGTTCGTTCTTTCGGCAGCACACCGTATTCAAGCCATTCCCGCCTAACCCCTAGCCAGGAGCAGATGGCAGACATGCTGTCTGCCTCTGCCATTGCCTCGCCATTCAGCCATTTGCTGATGGCCTGGGTCGTTTTATCAACGCCCACGCTTTTCAATTGACGATGAATATCCACTCCACGACCTCGGCTGCGTACGCCGGCGTCGTCAAGTGCTTCGTGTAGGCGCTCGCTGAAGGCTGCGCGGAGAGTATTTTTATCAACCATTAGTTGAGAGTCTCACAAAGGTTGCGCAATAGTCAGTTGATCTATAACATCAACCGCAAGTTGATAAATGGAGGTTGTCATGTTGGACCCCGCAGATTTTCCGAGCGCGATCGCATTCGCGTTTGAAGCCGTAGGCGGCATCGGGGCCGCCGCGAAGGTATGCAACAGAAGCTATCAGGCGTTGAACAAATGGCGTCAGGCTGCGTGCTTACCGCGCACGGATTACACAGGTGAAACCAAATATGCCGAGCTCTTAGCGACTGCGGCTAAGCAGAAAGGCAATGCCTTCCAAGCAGCTTGGCTGTTGAACGCATCGGCCCCTCATAAAGCCGCAGCGTAGCAAGAAAAAAGGCGACCCAAAGGTCGCCCAGTTTCTCCCAACACGCACCACCACAGCGCTGTCGGGTCGCGATAAAGATAGGCGGGCACACCACATGCAACCACCCCCTTTTATCGCGCTTTTCCAAGGCTCGGAAGCCTTGGTGTTGCTGCCTTTTCCACCACAGATTGGGCAGCTGTTGCGCCAGGGGTGAGCAACGGATTGCTCGCCCCGGCACGGTGCCGGTGTCGATCCCTAAGATCTAGCCGGCGTTTGGGCCCTTTCAAGCCACGCGGCAAATGTATCACCACTGCATGTCGCGCGGCACTGGCAACTTACAAGGATTAATGCCATGAGCCGTATCATTCTGAGCTCTCTAGACCGGGCGCAGCGGGAAGTTCTGCCGCTCGATCTCGCGCTTTATCATTCCGCACGGGATTACCCCGGCGGCGCCGCTGCTATCGCCGCCACCACCGGCCGAAATGCGACCACGCTGCAGCACAAGCTTTCCCCAACCCACCCAAGCCACACGGTGAACATTCAAGAGTTCGGCGAGATTCTGGAGCTGACCAAGGATCGTCGCATTTTGGATGCGGTGCATGCGTTGGTCGGTGACACGACCTGGCAGGAGCTGGCTGAGGCGTACACCAACGACATGCCCGAGACGTTGACCACCGGTATTGCGGAGTACTTTCGCAAGGTGGCGGATCTGGCGGACACCTGGGCCAAGAGCATTGGTGACGGTGTCGTCACTGATGAGGAACTGGCCGCGATTCGCCTGCAGGTATTTCGTGGGATTCAGGGGTTGTTGGGGATGTTTAACCGTGCCACGTATGTCAACCAGACGACGCGGGGTGTTGATCGTGGCTGATATTGCTGACTTCGCTAATGACCTGGTGCAAGAGCGTATTGATCAGGCGCTCGCTGCACGTAACGCCGCCAAGCCCGCTTTGGCGGCGCATTCGTTTCTGTTCTGTGAAACGTGTGATGACCCGATCCCGAAGGCCCGTCGGTTGGCGCAGGCTGGCTGCACGCAATGTGTGGGATGCCTTTCTTTCGCTGAACTGAGGGGGGCTCGCCATGCTGGATGAGGTACTGGGGCAATTCGCCGATTACGGGCTTAAGCCAGCGCAGCCGCTGGTGTTCGGTAAGCTGACACGGTGCGAGACAGCGCAGGACAAGGGCAAGGAAAAGAACGGCTGGTACGTCGTCCATGAGCATCGCACGGAGAAGGGCGAGACGCTGATTTTCGGCGCGTTCGGTGACTGGCGCTCGGGTGAGTCACAGAAGATCAAGGTGAAGGCCGGGCGGATGTCGCCGGAAGAGCGTGAGGTTATGCGCGCTCGGCAGGAGGAGGCGAAGCGCCGGGCTGCGGAGATCGCAGCCAGTGCGGCGCGTCGTGCAGCGAAGCGTGCGGCGGGGATGTTCAAGCGCATGCCGGAGAAGGGCAGGAGCGACTATCTGGATCGTAAGCAGATCGTCGGTATGGGTGTCCGGTATGCACCGCGCACTGGTGCGTTCCTGGTGCCGATGTGCAACGTGCGCGATGAGATTGTCGGCCTGCAGGTGGTGTTTCCAACCAAGCAGCAAGACACCGGTCGGGACAAGTCGTATTGGCCCTATGGGATGTCGAAGGAGGGCGCCTTTCACCTGATCGGGCCGCATCCGGATCCGGGTGAACCCGTACTGGTGTGTGAGGGCTATGCCACGGGCGCAAGCCTGCATATGGCGACTTCGCTGACCGTTGCTATCGCGTTTGATGCGGGCAATTTGCTGGTGGTGTGCAAGGCGATGCGTGAGCGCTTTGCCGGCTGCCCGCTGATCATTTGCCGGGACGATGACTGGAAGACCACGAAGCCGAACGGCGATGCCTGGAACCCCGGTGAGGAGAAGGCCAACAACGCGGCGCTGATCGTCGGTGGCCAGGTGGTCGCGCCGATCTTTTCCGGTGAGCGGGAGATCAAGTGGACCGACTTCAATGACCTGCATGTCGCCGAAGGTTTAGAGGCCGTGCGCCGCCAGGTGCTGGCGGTGGTCAAGCCGCCGGCCGCTGGTGGCTGGAAGGACATGCTGGCTCGAAGCGAGAGCGGGGCGTTAATTGCGCACATGCAGAACGTCGAGTTGATCCTGGCCAACGATGAGCGCTGGGCCGGGGTGGTCAGTTACAGCGCTTTCAGTTCGAAGATCGTGAAGCTGCGTGCGGCGCCATATGGCGGCGGCACGGGCGATTGGGCGGACATTGATGATGTGAGAGTGATGAAGTGGCTCGCGCAGCAGTACAACTTGCGGGTGAAGGCGTCGCATGTGATCGAGGCGGTGAGTGTGGTTGCGCATGACCATGCGTTTCATCCGGTGCGCCAGTACCTGCGCAAGCTGCAGTGGGATCAGGTGCCCCGGCTTGAAAGTTGGCTGACCGATGTCATGGGCGTGAAGGCGACAGATTACTCGGCAAAGGTCGGCAAGCGCTGGATGTTATCGGCAGTAGCGCGGGTGATGAAGCCCGGCTGCAAGGCCGATTCGGTGATGATTCTGGAGGGCGCGCAGGGTGCTGGTAAGTCGACCGCGATGAGCATCCTCGGCGGCGAGTGGTTCATGGATACGCCGTTCGCCCTGGGCGACAAGGACGGCTTTCAAGCGATCCGAGGCAAGTGGATCGTCGAGCTGGGCGAGTTGGACAGCTTCAACAAGGCTGAGAGTACCAAGGCCAAGCAGTTTTTCTCTGCGTCGACGGATACCTACCGCGAGAGCTATGGTCGCCGCACGATGGATGTGCCACGTCAGTGCGTGTTCGTGGGTACAACGAACCAGGACGAATACCTCAAGGACGCGACCGGTAACCGCCGTTATTGGCCGGTGGCGTGTACCAAGGTGGATCTGGAGTTGTTGCGCTCGATTCGCGAGCAGCTTTGGGCTGAAGCGGTGTTTTGCTACGACGCGGGTGACCTTTGGTGGGTGACGCTGGATGAAGCGGCGATGTTCGGCGAAGAGCAGGACGAGCGCTTTGTGGTGGACGAGTGGGAAGGGCCGATTCTGACCTGGTTGGAAGAGTCGCAGATTGGTGAGACCACCACCGGCAGCGACGTGCTGACCAGTGCTTTGAAGTTGGATTTCGGGCATTGGGGTAAACCGGAGCAGATGCGCGTCGGGGCGATCATGCATCGGTTGGGATGGCGGCGTGTTCGGTTGCCTCCGTTGGTGAAGAGTGGTCAGCGGCCGTGGGCTTACAAGAAGCCTACAGGGTGGGGTGGTGCTTCGGCGTTGAAGCGGGAACCGATTGAGGAGCCTTGCTTTGATTAAGGGTATCGATTCGCTGCTTCGGTTGTGGGCGCAGGAGCTGCATTCCGAACATTCGAAAGGGGGGCTTGCTGGGGGGAATATGGTTGCCATGATGATGGAGAGCAATGGGCAACTGATTCGTGGACGGCGGGCCTTTCGTGCACCGCTGGAGAGTTCTCTCGACATCGAGCTGATCGTGAACAAGCATCTCGCGCCCGAGTTGGTGATGGTTGTGCGGGAGCATTACTGCACGCTCGATGTTGATATGCGCTTGCGGTACGCGCACTGCGGTTGTGGTCGTGACACGTACTACCAGCGCCTGCATGAGGCACACCTGCAGATCTTCGGCATGATGATGGGGATGGCTGCGTGACCCCAGGCATTCGTCCGGCTGTTGTTGTCCCACTGGCCCGTCTTGTCCCGCTGCGTTTTGATGCAGTGGGACAGGTGCGGGCCTTGTCGTTGTTGGACTGTCCCACCGTCCCGCTACAAAGTGCCTCCCGCCCGTGTAAGCGTAGCGGGAGCAGTACGTGCGTTTCACGCGCATGCGTGTTCTTTAAATTCTTCCTTTACACGAGAAGGGAGAAAGATAAGTAGGACAGTGGGGCGAAGCCCCGAATTTAGGCGCTCTCAGGCGTCCCACTTCGATGCTGAATAGTGGGACAGATGGGACGCCGCCGAAACAGCAGAATGCCGGGGTGGGATATTCACCGACATTCGCTAGGCATTCACCCGGTGTTACCCACTTATTCGCCGGGTGGCATTAAATCGGGGTTGCTGCCACCGGAATCGACCTGTAAAAAGTAGTCATCTTCGATAGGTGCGACCGCAGAGAGCGGCAGGCACCACACCACCAAACCCGGCCATTGCGCCGGGTTTTTGCGTTTAGGGGTTGGCGATGACAAACGAGCAACAAGCGCTGGCAGAGATGCCGATCTGGTTAGTGATCGTCCTGGCCCTGGTCGGCGGCGTATCGGGAGAGATGTGGCGGGCCGACAAGGATGGGGCGCGAGGCTGGGCGTTGTTGCGAAGGCTGGCGCTTCGGTCTGGTGCCTGCATTGTCTGCGGGGTGTCGGCGATGATGCTGATGATCGCCGCCGGCATGTCGATCTGGACGGCGGGCGCCTTGGGTTGCCTGACGGCAATGGCCGGTGCCGATGTGGCCATCGGGTTGTACGAACGCTGGGCTGCCAAGCGGCTTGGTGTGTGTGATGTCCCGCCGAATGGCGGCGGGACAGCCTGAAACCGCCGGGGACCCTGGGGTTATTCGGGTGGTACGGGGTCGGAAACCCGCGGGAAACTGTTAGCGGCAGGGTTGCCAGCTTACTGAAATTTCAATCATTGAAATCTTGAAAGGATTCATTGAAATACGTTGAAAAGGAGGGCTCATGACAGAACCAACCTACCTGTCGAAGAGCGCCTTCGCGGCCCGGCTCGGCAGGTCGCCGAGTTACATCACCTGGCTGAAAGATAACAACCGTCTGGTGCTTTCGCCCAACGGCAAACAGGTTGATGTGAATGCCACCGAAGCGCTGATTCGCGACACCGCAGACCCGAGCAAGGCCGCTGTTGCCGAACGACACCAACAGGACCGGATTCAGCGCGACGTTTACAGCCAACTATCCAGCCATGCCGAGCCGACTTCAACGGCTGCGCCGCCGCTCACGATCACACCTGCGGGGCAGCTCCCCGACTTCCAGAAGGCCCGGGCACTGCGCGAGCACAACCTGGCACAGCTCGCCGAGATCGAGTTGCACAAGGCCAAGGGGGCGCTGGTTGCCCTGTCGGCGGTGCAGTCCGGCGCCTACAACGCCGGTCGCATGCTGCGCGATCAACTGCTGGGAATGCCTCCGCAACTGGCTCCGGAACTGGCATCTATGACTGACCCCTGGGAAATCGAAAAGCACCTCACGGCGGCGATCCGCCGCTCGCTGGAAGACGCAGAGCGCATGTCTTCAGCGGACCTTGAACACGCACTGACCACGAGTTAATCCTATGCCCACAGAAATCCCTGACGGTGCAGAGGTGTACCGCGAGGCGTATTTCCGTGGGCTACGGCCCGACCCGGATGTCTGGATCGATCAGTGGGCCGATGAGTACATGCGAATCCCGCGTGACACCGGCGCCGCTGAGCCGGGCCAGTACCACACCTCGCGTACACCGTATGCCCGCGAGCCCATGCGGTGCCTATCGCCGGCTCACCCCTGCAAGCGCGTGATTACCATGGTCGCGTCGCAGCTAATGAAAACTCAGATCGGCCTGAATTGGATTGGCGGCCTGATGCACATGGCACCGTCGAATATCCTGGCGTTGCTGCCAAGCCTCGGCCTGGCCAAACGGGTGTCCTCGCGCATCGGCAAAACGATCAAGGCAACGCCGGTGCTACGCGAACGCGTGGCGGCCAACCGCTCGCGGGATTCGCGCAACACGATGGACACCAAAGAGTTCGAGGGTGGCACGTTGTACGTCACCACCGCCGGATCGGCCGCCAACTTGTCGGAGCTGTCGGCTCGCTATGTTTACGGCGATGAAATCGACCGCTGGGAAGTCGATATCGGCGAGGAGGGCGACCCCATTGAACTGGCGGAAACCCGGGGCAGTACGTTTGGCCGTAACGCCAAGTTCTACTTCTCCAGCTCGCCGACGATCAAAGGCGCCTCGCGAATCTCCGACCTATTCGACGGCAGTGACCAGCGTCATTACTACGTGCCGTGCCCGTACTGTGGGCATATGCAGGTGCTCGAGTGGGAGAACCTTCTCTACTCGGCAGACTTCAGCGTAGTGCATTACAAATGCGCGGCGTCCGGGATGAACTGTGACGTACTGATCGATGAGTACCACAAGGGTGAAATGCTCGCCAAGGGCGAGTGGCGCGCTCATGCCGAGGGGGACGGCGAGACGGTGGGTTTCCACCTTAACGCGCTGTATTCACCGCTCGGTTGGATGGACTGGAAGTCGCTGGCCAAGCAATTCGAGAAGGCGAAAAAGGCCCAGGCCAAAGGCGATCTCGAGCCCATGCAGGTGTTCTACAACACCCGTCTGGCGAAGGTTTGGGACGCGGCTCAAGAGCAGACCAAAGCCGACGTTCTGAGGCAGCGCGCGCGGTTGGAAGGCTACACCCTTGGCTCTCTGCCGGCGGCGGTGATGATGATCACCGGCGCCGTTGACGTTCAAGCCAACCGGCTAGAATTCATGGCCATGGGCTGGGGCGTCGGTATGGAGCGTTGGGTCGTCGACTACCAAGTGGTCTCCGGCGATCCCGCAGACGACCGCACCTGGGCGGCGCTCGACGAATTGCTCAAGGCCAAATATCGCCATCCGTGCGGTGTCGGAATTGGCATTCTTGCGGTGGCCGTTGACTCCGGCGGTCACCACACCGATGAGGTCTACCAATTCTGCCGTGTTCGTCGCTGGCGGAACGTCTTCGCCATCAAGGGGGCGAGCAAACCCGGCAAACCGGTCATTGCTCAACGCCCGTCCATGGTCGACGTGACGTGGAAAGGTCAGACTGAACGCAACGGTGCCGAGCTTTGGTTCGTCGGTACTGATACGGCGAAGGACTGGATCTACAACCGCTACCCGTTTGAGTCCGGGCCGGGCGCGTTGCACTTCGCGAATGACCTGCCAGACGACTTCTTCGACCAGTGCGTAGCAGAACGCAAGGTCGCCCGTTATGTGCGTGGCCACAAGCGCATCGAGTGGGTGAAGGGCAAGGCCGAGCGCAACGAAGCGCTCGATCTGATGGTGTATTGCCTGGCCATGGCGCATTACCTGGGCCTCCACCGATATAAGGAACACGACTGGGAGCGCGTGCGTCACTCCTTGGCGCAGTCCGGACTGTTTGACGAAGCGCCGGGTATCAAGCCCGTTCAAGGTGAACGGATCGATAGCCTTGGCCCGGCTACCCCTGTTCGGCCCCCGGCTTCACTACCCGTTGTTCCGGTCGTGTCACCGCGTCCAGCAGCAACACCACCTCAACGCCGCAGCTCCACCAGCGGCTACCTGAAGAGACGCTGATATGTCATTTACCCAGAAGCACCTCGACGCGGTTGAGGCGGCCATTGCTCGCGGTGAAAAAACTGTGCGCTACACGGACCGCACCGTGGAATACCGCACCGTCGATGAACTGCTTAAGGCTCGCGAAGAAATTCGTTCGTCGCTGATCAGCGCGGCCGGGCCACGTTCGCGCGTGGTCCGGCTGTACCACGGAGGCAAAGGACTCTAATGGCTCGCTATCCAACGCTGACCCGTAACGGATTCGTGTTGCCGTCCAACATCAAAGCCAGTTACGAAGGCGCTGGAGAAGGGCGCCGCTCCACTGGCTGGGACGCTCCCGATAACGGGATCAACAGCATCAACACCCCGGCACTGCGCAACCTTCGGTCGCGCTCCCGGGCAGCGGTCCGCAATGATCCCTATGCCTTCAACGTCATCGACAAGCGTGTCAGCAACCTGATCGGCACGGGCATCACCCCTCGGCCGACAACCGACGATGATGCTTTGCGCAAGCTGTTGCAGGAACTCTGGTGCGATTGGGTCGACGAGTCGGACGCGGATGATCGCACTGACTTCTACGGCCAGCAGGCGCTGGTGGCGCGCACGGTGGAAACATCGGGCGAGTGCTTCGTCCGGTTGCGTCCTCGCAGTCTGATTGAAGGTTTGGCGGTTCCGCTGCAGCTGCAAATCCTGGCGCCGGAATTCGTGCCGCACGACAAATTCGAGAGCACCAAAAACGGCAACGTCATCCGCGCCGGTATCGAGTTCACTCCCGGTGGCAAGCGGGTGGCGTACTGGATGTACCTGTCACATCCGCGTGATGCGGCCTCGCTAAACGCCGGGTACAACCAGCTGGTTCGCGTGCCGTCGACTCAGGTGCTGCACATCTTCGAGCCTGTGGAGCCAGGACAACTGCGTGGTGTGCCGCGATTGTCGCCGGTGCTCAAGCGCCTGCGCAGTCTCGACAACTACGACGACGCGGTGTTGTTCCGGCAGGAAGTGGCCAACCTGTTCGCTGGTTTCATCAAGCGGCCAGCGCCGGATTCGGGGCAGACGCCCCGCGATCCAGTCACCGGCGCGTTGCTGGATCTGGATCGCGACGGCTTCACCCCGATGGTCGCGCTCGAACCCGGCACGATGCAGGAACTGGGGGCAGGAGAGGAGGTTGAGTTCTCCAAACCACCAGACGCGGGCAACAACTACCCGGACTTCATGCGGCAGCAATTGATGGCTGCAGCGGCGGGTAGCGGTACGCCTTACGAGATCCTCACCGGCGACATGCGCGGGATCAACGACCGTGCACTGCGGGTGGTGCTCAACGAGTTTCGGCGCCGCTTGGAACAACTGCAATTCAGCGTGTACGTCCACCAACTCTGCCGCCCGGTACGTGCCGCGTGGATGGACATGGCGGTGCTGTCGGGTGTCCTGGTGCTGGACGATTACGCACAGAAACGCCGGCAGTACCTGCGCACTCGATGGGTGCCACAAGGCTGGGCCTACATCCAGCCGGTTCAGGATGTTCAGGCGCGTCGGATGGAAGTGCAGGCCGGGTTTTCTTCTCGCAGCGAGATGGTCCTGCGTACCGGCTACGACGCCGAAACGGTCGATCTGGAAAACGCTGCTGATCTGGCGCGGGCCACAAAACTGGGCCTCAACTACAACACCCTGGATGCCGTCGAAGACAACGACGATAAGGAGCAACCATGAGCAAGAAAGCGCGACCGCGCATTTACAACCGCGCAGGCAAGCGTGTCGAAGTGCAGGACAGGACCTGGTACGCGGTGCAGGCCAGCGGCGAGGCCACCGAGCGAGTGATCGAAGTTTTCGTTTATGGCGAGATCGGCGGCTGGGGCATTACGGCTAATCAGTTCGTGCAGGATCTGCGCGCTATGGATGACGGTGTGTCTCCGGTGGTGGCCGCGTTCAACAGCATTGGCGGTGATCTGTTCGACGGACTGGCCATGCACAACGCGCTTTCGCGTTTGGGCGAACGCTGCACCGGTCGGATTGACGCGTTAGCAGCGAGCGCGGCTAGTGTGGCCGTGTGCGGTGCACACCGCGTAGTCATCGCGGCGAACGCCATGCTGATGATTCATAACCCCTACACCTATGCAGGCGGGGGCGCCGAGGACTTCCGCCGGGTCGCTGATGTATTGGATCAAACCTTGGAGGCGATCATCGCGGCCTATAAGGCCAAGGCGCCCGACATCGATGACGCCGAGCTGCGGCGAATGGTTGATGCTGAAACGTGGCTGACTGCTAACGAAGCGGTGGCTCATGGTCTTGCAGACGAAGTCGGCGACGGCATGAAGGTCAAAGCATGCCTCGGTCAAGGCGCGGTGTTGCAACGGTTCCAGCACGCTCCGGTTGAGTTGGTGGCGCAACTCGACGAACCACCTGAACCGGATCCTGAACTGGAACGTGTAGAACCGCCGCTGGTACCGCCCGTAGTCGACTCTGCCAATTTGGCATTGATGATCACTCAGCGCTGCACGGCGGCGGGTATCAGCAACCTGGTCGAGTCGCTGCTCAGTTCGACCAAGCTCGAAAGCGAGGAAATCGTGCTCGCCGGTCTGGCACGCGCTAAAGCTGTGAACGACCTCTGCGTCGCCGCGCGTTTGCCAGAATTCAGCGCCGAGTATGTCGCGGCGGGCCTGGATGCGGCGGCGGTGCGGGCGCGTTTGTTCGACAAGATCGTCACCAGCGGCAAGGGCTTTGAAATTGACAACAGCCTACCACTGGACGATGACCCGGCACCTAAGGTGCAAGCCAAGAAAATTGATCAGCCATCTATCTGGTCGGCTCGCCAAGCTGCCCATATAGGTAAATCTCATTCCGATACAGGAGCAAGACGATGACGATCCAACGAGAGCCGATGCATGCAGGCGAATTTCTCCTGTCCGAAGCGGCTGGCACTATTTCCCGCGAGGCAATTAATGTCGCTGCCGGCCCTGCGTTAGAGCCGGGGCAGATCCTCGGTTTAGTCAGCCTGACCGGCGAATTCGCCCCCTACAACCCAACCGCTGAGGACGGCAGTGAAAACGCTATCGCCATTCTCTACGGTCCACTAGGTGAGTCGGATGTGGTTCGACGCGGACGGGCTGTGGTGCGGCTGGCTGAAGTCAGCGAATCGCACCTGACCGGCCTGGATCCGGCAGCCGAGAAAGCGCTGGCCACCCACTTCCTGATCGTCCGCTGAAGGCGATCGCCACCAATTATCCAGCCCGCCCTGTGCGGGTTTTTTGTTTTCTGGAGATAGCTTCATGGCTGACATTGAAATCTTTAACGACGATGCTTTTTCGGTCTCTTCGCTGACCGCCGCCATCAACGAACAGGAGTATCTGCCGGGGCGGATCAGCAGCCTCGGCCTGTTTCAGGAAGAGGGGATCACGACCCTCACAGTGCAGGTGGAAAAGGATGGCGACACGCTGGCTTTGGTGCCAGCGGGTGAGCGTGGCACCTCCGGTCTCGTGGTGAGCGGCACCAAACGTAATCTGATTCCTTTCAACACCGTCCACTTGCCTCAGCGCTTTGCGATCAAGTCTGATGAGATTCAAGGCATCCGTGCCTTCGGTACTCGCTCCGAACTGCAGGCCGTGCAGGACGTCGTCAACAAGCGCCTAGCCAAAGCTCGCCGTCAGCTTGATGCCACGCACGAGTTCCAGCGCATGGGTGCCCTCAACGGCCAGATCTTGGACGCGGATGGCAAAACCGTATTGCTCGACATCTACAAAACGTTTGGCGTGTCGCGCAAGAAAATGTCCATGGAGATGAACAATCCTGACACTGAGCTGCGTGTGAAGTGTGGCGAAGCGCTCGACATGCAAGAGGATGCACTGGGTAGCGTGACAAGCAGCGGCGCGCGAGCACTCTGCGGCAAGAACTTCTGGAACAAGATGATCGTCCACAAGTCGGTCAAAGAGACATTCCTCAACAGTCAGCAGGCAGCGGCGCTGCGCGGTGATGCTCGGGAGAGCTTCGAGTTCGGCGGCATCATCTGGGAACGCTATCGCGGCAAGATAGCGGGTGTGACTTTCATCCATGACGACAAGGCGCTGCTGATTGCAGAGGGTGTGCCAGACCTGTACATCTCTGTGTTCGCGCCGGCCGATTACATGGAAACGGTCAATACCGAAGGTGTGCCGTACTACAGCAAAATCGAGCCGATGCCGTTCAACAAGGGCATGGCCGGTGAAGCCCAGTCCAACCCGCTTCACCTGTGCACCCGACCGCTCACCCAGATCTTGCTGGAACTCTGACCGTGGCCTTTCGCGATCTGATCTCCGAGGTCGACGCGGTGGTTTTCGAAACGCTGGGCGATACCGCGCGGATTGAGGGTCGCGAAGAGCCAGTGTTCGGCATGTTCGCCGCGCCCTGGCTGCAGCCCAAATTCGGCAAGCTCAACACCGGATTGCGCGAGCCGCGCTTCGAGATTCGCGTCAGCGATTCGCAAGGTCTGCAGCAGGGCATGCTGGTCAGCGTGGATTTGCCCGCCTTGGATGGCGGCGGTGACTACGACTTGATCCAGCTCGAGCCGAGCGGCGACGGCCTGGTCGCCCTGATTCTGAGGTTGCGGCCATGAGCGTCGGCAGCTATTTCAAACCCTCGGCCGGGGGCGGGATGATCTCTATCCAGTCCTCGGCCGCAGATTTTCAGGCGTTCCAGGACTTTGCCAAGGTGGTGCCAAAAGCGGCTGCTGCGGCGCATCGGCGCGCAATCAACAAGACGTTGGGCTGGTTGCGCACGCACATTGCCCGAGCCGTCAGCCGGTCAGAGCGCATTGCTGTTGCAGCGGTGCGTCAGCGGTTGCGCAGCTATCCGGTTTCCGGCGGTGCCGCGAGCGGCAAACTGTGGTTCGGTTTGAACGCCATCGAATCCAGCCGGATCGGCCGGGCGCGGCAAACCGGCAGCGGTGTGTCGGTGGCGGGGCGGCGTTACCAAGGGGCTTTCCTCAAGAAGGTCTACGGCAACAAACCCGACATCTGGATCCGCACAGCCAGCAAGCATTTCAACGGGGACGATTACCCGGACAGCACGGTGTCCCCCGGTCGCGGGCCGAGTTCGGGCTGGGTCGCCGAACACGGCAGTCGTTTCCCGCTGGCCAAAGCCAAGGTGTCGCTGGAGCAAGCTCGGCCGCATTTCGACAGCTGGGTCAAAAAGGCAGATGAGCGTCTGCTGGAGATTCTCAAGCAGGAACTCAACTTTGAGCTGCAGAAGTACCTTAAGAGGATCGGCAATGTCTGACGAACCGTTCAGCCTGGACCAGCTTTATCGGGCGGTAGAACAGCATCTGCGTACCCACTTGCCTGGCGTGCAGGCCGTCACAGCCTGGCCAGACATTAAGGATCGCGTGTTGCTGCCGGCGGTGTTTCTGGAGGTGGCCGAGATCGAGCCGGGTACCGATATCGGCACCGGCGAAACCTCGCTGGTCTGCAAGTTCGAGGCTCGGATCATTGTTGACCCGATCAAGCCGCACCATCATCAACAGGCCGTGCAATTGGCGACCCAGTTGGCGGTGCTGCTGCGTGCGCAGACGTGGGGGTTGGCAGTTGAACCCGCCGAGTTTGTGCAATCGCTGCAGGACTGGACCCAGCCGCATCTGGATGGGTACACCGTGTGGCTGGTGGAGTGGACTCAGCAAGTCTATCTCGGCTCGGAGGAATGGCTCTGGCCTGACGAGCCGCCGGGCATGTTGCTCATTGGATTCAACAACGACGCCAAAGAGGACTTTGTCCCTGCGGAGGATGTGTGAGTAGCTACGCGAGTGCCCAGCACGACCGGATGATTGCGGGAGCGGTCAAGGCTTGCTATGTGGTCGCGGTGGATCTGTCCGCATCGCCGCCGGTGTGTCGGGTGTCCGATGGTAGTGAATGGGTTAGCGCTTGGGTGCGGTGGCACAGCATCGCCGCGGGCAAGGCCAGGCACTGGCGGGCGCCGTCTTTGGGCGAGCAGGGCAGTTTGATCAGTCCCAGCGGTGACGTGTCACAAGGCACGTTTGTCCCGGGCCTGTACGGGAATGCCGGACCGCCGCCGGACAACCGCGACCACGTCGAGGTCTGGCGTTTCGATGATGGCGGCTCGCTGATCTACGACTGGCAGGCGAAGTCTTACACCATCACCCTGCCGAGTGGCACGGTGGCGATCAAGGTTGGCGGCACGGACGTCGTCGTTACGGATAACGCGGTAACGGTGAAGTCGGGAACGATCGATCTTGAAGCGACCGTGAATATCAAAGGGCCTGTCAATATCGACGGCCCGTTATCCGTAACGGGCAACATCGACGGCGCTGGCAACATCATGGCCGCCGGCAACAGCGACAACCACCACAAGCATTAACCCAAACATTCATCCAGCCCGCCGCGTGCGGGCTTTTTCATGCCTGGAGAAACACATGGCCAAGATCGATACGACCGTCACTGAGGCGCAAGCGTCCTCTGAACCAGTAATTGCATCCTCAATGTTCTCATCGCCGGAGTTCTTGAAATTCCGCGACAAGGTTTACACCTCGCGACTGTTGATCGTGCCCGGTACTGACCGTTCCTATCCGGTCGACAAGGCGACGGTCGTAGTGCCGGCCTCCGACATCGAAGCGGTCAAATTCCTGAAAGCCAGCGAAGAATACGAGCCGTTCAAGGAGTGACGTAGATGATCGGAATGGATCGCCACACCGGCCAACCCATTTCCGGCATCGAGCACCTGCGCCAATCCATCCCAGATATCTTGGGCACGCCGCTGGGCAGTCGCCGGCACCGTATGGAGTACGGCAGCAAGCTGCGCCGGTTTGTCGATTTGCCCGTTAACGAGGGCTGGAAAAGCGCCGTACAGGCTGAAGTAGCCCGCGCTCTAGGGCGCTGGGAGCCGCGTTTGAAGCTGGATCAGGTGCGAGTCATTTCCGTCATTGGCGGGCAAATCAATATGCAAATCGTCGGGAAGTACCTGGGCGACAGCGTCACGTTGGAGGTGGCCGCATGAGTACCGTTGATCTGTCGTCGTTGCCGGCACCGACCGTGTTGGAGCCTTTGGACTTTGAAGAGGTTTATCAGGACGGGCTGGGCGTGTTTCGCGGGTACATGGGCGGCAACTGGACGGCCGCGCTGGAAAGCGATCCGGTGGTCAAAGTGCTTGAGGTTGGGGCTTACAACAAGGTCGGCAACCGCGCCCGGGTCAATGACGCCGGCAAGGCGCTACTGCTCGCGCACGCCATTCGCGGCGACCTCGATCAGTTGGGGGCTAACGTCAATCTGAAGCGCCTGGTGATTCAGGTGGCGGATCTGCAAGCGGTGCCACCGGTGCCCGAGGTCATGGAAGACGACGACCCGTTTCGCGAGCGCATCCAGTTGGCCTATGAGGGCTTGACCACGGCCGGTCCGCGTAACAGCTACATCCTGCACGCGCGTAATGCCTCGGGGCTGGTGGCAGATGCCACGGCTGAAAGCCCGGCGCCTTGTTACGTTACGGTAACGGTGCTGGGGCTGGACGGGGAAGGCGAAGCGCCGGCGGATCTGCTGGCGACTGTGGCCACTGCGTTGAATGACGAAGACGTGCGGCCGGTCGGTGATCGGGTGACCGTGCAGAGCGCGCAGGTGATCCGCTACGAGATTGACGCCATCTTGCATATGGCCGGCGCCGGCCCCGAAGCGGATGCCAGTTTGGCCGAAGCGAAAAGCCGATTGGCCGGCTGGATCAATCCACGCAAGCGGCTGGGCGTCGAGGTCGCACGCTCCGCTGTTGACGCTCAGTTGCACGTTGCCGGCGTTGCTCGGGTTGAGTTGGTCGGGTGGCAGGACCTGGCCCCGACCAAGGCTCAGGCGGCGTTCTGCACGCGCTACAACGTGAGGCTGGCGGGCTGATATGAAAAGTCTACTGCCGCTCAACAGCACGCAATTGGAACGGGCCATGGAGGCCGCGTTTTTCGAAAAGACGATTGTCCCACTGCGTGACCTCTACAACCCCGACACCTGTCCCGTGCATCTGCTGCCGCATCTGGCGTGGGCGTGGTCAGTGGATCGATGGGATTACCGATGGTCTGAGGCGACCAAGCGCGCGGCCATCAAGGCGTCGTTTTACATCCACAAGCACAAGGGCACGATCGGCGCGATCCGTCGTGTGGTCGAGCCGCTGGGCTATCTGATCGAGATTGTCGAGTGGTTCAAGACCGTGCCCGAGGGCGTGCCGGGCACCTTCGCACTAAAGATTGGCGTACTCGATACCGGCATCACCGAAGAAATGTATCAGGAGCTTGAGCGCCTGATTGACGACGCCAAGCCCGTTACCCGGCACATGATCGGGCTGGCGATCAGCCTGGAAACACAGGGCAATTTGAATGTCGGCGTGACCCTTTACGACGGCGACGAACTCGATATCTACCCGCCGGAAATGCAGGACATCAACATAACCGGCAGCTTCGGCGTGGTCGGCCGTGAACACTCCATAGACATCATGGATATTTATTAAATGATTGATGCGAACTCAAAGTTTTTCGCGATCCTGACGGACGTGGGGGCGGCCAAGCTGGCGAATGCCAATGTGCTGGGCGTACCCTGGAACATCACGGAAATGGGCTTGGGCGATGCCAACGATACCGAGCCGCAGCCCAGCGCCAAGCAAACCAAACTGATCAACGAATGGCGGCGCCGTCCGCTGAATCAACTGCGCATCGACCCGGTCAACCCGGCGGTGATCATTGCCGAACAGGTCATCCCGGCCGACGAAGGCGGGCACTGGATTCGTGAGGTCGGGCTGTATGACGCTGACGGCGATCTGGTGGCGGTGGCCAACTGCGCGCCGAGCTTCAAGCCGGTGCTGTCGCAGGGTTCGGGCCGTACTCAGGTGGTGCGGATGAACCTGATTGTTTCCAGCACGGCGCAAATCAGCCTCAAGATTGACCCGTCAGTGGTGCTGGCGACGCGTGAGTATGTCGATTCGCGCATTCTGGAAGAGCTGAGCAAACTCGACATTAAGCAGTCGGTGCGCGCTGCCACCACGGCCAACATCGCGCTGGTCGGTTTGCAGGTGGTGGACGGTGTTTCGCTGAATACCGGCGATCGCGTGCTGGTGAAGAATCAGGCAGCCGCCAAGGACAACGGCCCCTATGTGGTGGCTGTCGGTGCCTGGGCGCGCGCCAAGGATGCCGACAACAACGCGAAGGTCACGCCGAACCTGACGGTAGCGGTCGAGGTTGGCGCAACGCAGGCCGACACGATCTGGCAACTGGTGACCGATGGCCCGATTGTTGTGGGTACCACCGCGCTGACCTTCAAGGACATTACTGACGGCCTTGCCCGTTTGTTCTCGCCGAGTTTTGCGGGCAATCCGACGGCCCCGACACCGGCGCGGTTCGACAACAGCAAGTCGGTAGCGACGACTGAGTTTGTGAAGCAGCGCGGCATTGAGTTCTCAGGCTTCACCACGAACTCCGCGAATCTGGTCATGACCGCGACCCATGTCGGCGGCCTTCACAGCTTCTCCGACGCGGCACAGCTCACGGCGACCTTGCCACCAACTGCAGGTGTTTCCTATGCGGCCACTATCACGCTGGCCTGCGCCGGGCCGGGTGGTTTGAAAATCGTGGCTTCGGGTACCGACCTGGTCTACACATCGAGCGGCGTTTCTGGGCCGCTGGTGTTGGCTCTGGGGGACACCGCTGAATTCGTCCGCTTGCAGGATCAATGGCGGTTGGTCGGGGGTACGGTGGCCCTGCGCTTTGCTGGAACCATGAGTGGGCCGCACTTCGTCACGCCGCCGAAGTTCGATAACAGCCTGCGCCTCGCTACGACGGAGTTTGCACAGCGGTCGCAGGGTAGTTATGCCGATTCGGTCGCGTACAACGGCAGCACGACGCTGACTGCGGCAGATGTCGGGCGTTTGGTTGCCATCGGTGGAACGTCTGCCACGGTCACCTTGCCCGATGCCGGCCCCGTGCCGCTGGGAGCGGTGATCACCGTGCTGGCGAGTACGACGGCGGGTCTGACGATTCAGGCCAAAGCCGGCCAGTCGCTGCTCAGCCTTTCCAGTGTGTCAGGCCCGTTTGCGGTGCTGCCGTCGAGCATGTCGGTTTTGAGGCGGCTGAACGACGGCACGGGCTGGGTGCTTGAGGATGGTGATTCGGCGCTGAAATATTCGCCATTGTTTGCCTCCAGCATCGGCGGGAGTGGTTGGTTCAAACGCCCCGACGGCCTTATTGAGCAGTGGGGACAGGGCGTGACTGATGCGAACGGATATGTTTACGTCACCTTTCCTATTCCGTTCCCCTATGCGCCGCGAAACATCACGATGACGCATGTCGGATCGATGAGTTTGATGCACGCGCTTATGGGGGCGAATCTGAGGTCGACAGGTTGCACGTTGCGTGTGCAAAACGCGGCAGGAGCGTCTGATCCGAATTGGACAGTTTGGTGGCGGGCAATAGGGCAATAGGGGATAAAGATGAGCAAGATCGTATTTTTCAGTCCATCTACATGCGGGGCTTATATTCCTGGAATTCATGGCGCGGACATGCCAACGGACGTTGTCGAAGTGGCGGCAAGTGTTTGGCAGTCATTGCTCGATGAGTTGTCGACCAGTCCAAAAAAAATGTCGTCCCGGCCCGATGGTCAGCCGGTGCTGATTGATCCGCCGCCGCTCGATTCTGACGAGCTGGCGGGTCTAGAGCGGGCTTGGCGTGATGCGCAATTGGCGCTGTCCGATCCGCTGGTGTCCCGGCACCGCGACGAGGTCGAGGAAGGCGGCGCAACCTCGATCACGGCCGAGCAATATACCGAGCTGCAAGCCTACCGCCGTCAGTTGCGCGACTGGCCGCAAGGCTCGCAATTCCCGCTCGCCGAACACCGGCCGCCGGCGCCGACCTGGCTGTCAGCACAACCCGACTAAACGCCCCGCACCGACGGGGCGTTTTTCATTTCGTTACGCGTAACACCAACACCCTCACAGCCTCGCTTAAGCGGGGCTTTTTCGTTTCTGGAGATTGGACTTTATGAGTTTCTTTCACGGCGTCACGACCACTGATGTCAAGACGGGAGCGCGCACCATCTCGCTGCCGTCTTCGTCGATTATCGGCCTGTGCGACACCTTCACACCGGGCATTCTCGGCGGCGGTACGGCCAAGGCCGGCGAACTGAAGTTGATCACCACCGAGCGCGAATCCATTGCCGCCTTCGGCGCCGATTCGGCTATCACCAAGGCCTGTCAGGCGATCTTCGTCAAAGCCAAGGCCGTGATTGTCGCTATCGGTGTGGCCAAGCTGGAAGACGCCGCGCTGCAGACCTCGGCGATCATCGGCGGTGTTCTGGAGTCGGGTCAGCGTACTGGCTTGCAGGCGCTGCTCGATGGTAAGAGCCTGTTCAACGCGCAGCCGCGGCTGTTGATCGCGCCGGGCCATACGGCGACTCAGGCGGTGGCCACTGCGCTCGACAGCGTGGCGCAGAAGCTGCGCGCTATCGGCATCATCGACGGCCCGGGTACGACCGACGAGGCCGCGATTGCCTACGCCGAGAACTTCGGCAGTCGCAACCTGTTCATGGTCGACCCGGGCGTCAAGTATTGGGACACCGTTACCAGTTCGACGGTCGATGCGCCCGGCTCGGCTTGGGCAGCAGGCCTGTTTGCGTGGACCGATGCTGAATACGGTTTCTGGGCCTCGCCATCGAACAAGGAATTGACCGGTATCACCGGTACCGGCCGCGCGGTCGAGTACCTGGACGGCGACGAGACGTGCCGGGCCAACCTGCCCAACAACGCCAATATCACCACGATCATTCGCGATGACGGTTACCGCCTGTGGGGCAACCGCACGCTGTCGAGCGATCCGAAGTGGGCCTTCGTTACTCGCGTTCGCACGCTGTTCATCCTCATGGATGCGGTGCAGGCCGGGCACAAATGGGCGGTCGACCGCTCGATCACCAAGACCTACGTGGCCGATGTCACCAACGGTCTGGATGCGTTCATGCGCGACCTGAAAGCCCAGGGCGCGATCATCAACTTTGAAGTATTCCCCGACACCGAACTGAACACGGCCAGCCAGATCGCCCAAGGCAAGGTGTATTGGCGCATCCGTTTCACCGACGTGCCGCCGGCAGAAAACCCGAATTTCCTTTTCGAAGTCACCGATCAGTGGATGACCGAAGTGCTTGAAGCAGCCTAAGGGGGCGTAGCAAATGATTCCTCAGACTTTGTACAACACCAACCTGTTCGTCGACGGCGTGAACTTCTCCGGCGACGTGCCGAGCATGACGCTGCCCAAACTGACCACCAAGACCGACGAATATCGTGGCGGCGGCATGGCCGGCCCCATCGATATGGATCAGGGGCTGGAAAAAATGGAAGCCTCGTTTGTCACCAAGGGCGTGCGCCGCGAGTCGCTGAAGTACTTCGGTTTGGCCGACGGCACGGCGTTCAACGCCACGTTCCGAGGTGCCTTCAGAGGTCACAAGGGCGCGGTGACAGCGGTCGTTGCCACCCTGCGCGGTCGCCTCAAAGAGGTCGATCTCGGTGACTGGAAAGCCGGTGATGCGGCCGAGATCAAACACGCAGTTTCGGTCACGTACTACAAGCTCGAAATCGACGGGCGCCTGATGTACGAAATCGACATGGTCGCCGGCATTCAGGTGATCGACGGCACAGACCAACTGCTCGAAGTGCGCAACGCGCTCGGCCTGTAAGGAATAGATCTAGATGACTCAAGCAATCGCTAGAAACCTGCCGGCCTGGCTGTCGCTCAGTGCAATCGGTGCCGTCGTAACGCTGACCCGTCCCAGTCAAGCAAACAGCGTCGACGTTGAGGCGTTGACCCTGCGAGCCCCGACCGTGCGTGCGGTGCGCGCGGCCGACCGCGCCGCCAATGGTGACGACGAACAGCGCGAGCTGATGTTGTTCGCCGGTCTGGCTGAAGTCGGGCTGAAGGATCTTGAAGGCCTCAAGATGGCCGACTATCGCCGCGTGCAGGCGGCGTATACGCACCTGGTGCCGAAAACCGATTATTCGGACTCGATGCCGGCATGGTTGTCGCTGACGACCGATCAGGTGGTGGTGACGTTCTGGTGTCCGAGCGAAATCAACGGCGTGACGGTCGACAAGCTGGCCTTGCGCTCCCCTACTGTGGGCGACGTGCGTGCGGCCAACCGTGAAGTCAGTGGCGACGATGAACAGCGCGAGCTGGTGTTGTTTGCGGCGCTGTCCGGGGCGTCGGTGGCGGATCTGGAGGGGCTGAAGCTGGTGGATTTTAACCGCTTGCAGGCCGGCTATTTTCGCATGGACAACGACGACGGGCTTTAACCCCAGCGTGATCAAGTCGGCGGCGAAACGTCTGGCGGCGGAAACCGGATTTTCCGCCGCTGAGATCCAGTCGATGCCGTTCGCGGATATGGTGTGGTGGCTCACGGATTGAGCCGCTTTAGGTAGTGCTGGGCACATGGGGGCCGTCACATGGCAAACAAAATCGCCCTCGGGCTGGTGATCGGCGGCGCCGTCAGTTCGACGGTCGGCGCCGCGTTCAAGGATGTGACCGGGCGCATCAAGCGCCTCGAGGCAGAAGGCAACAAAGCGCGTGTGCTGCAGCGCACGATTGGCGACACCATCCGCCTGCGCGAAGAATGGAAGAAGGCTCACGACACCGGCGCGGCCGGTGCGTCCAAATTACTCAACCGTTTGAACTCAAACCTCGACAGCCTGAAAAAGCAGGGGGTCGAGGTCGGCCGGCTGGAAAAAGCCTATCGCTCGATGGGGCAGACGGCCAACAAAGCCGAGCTGAAAGCCAAGGGGCATCAGCAGATTGATTCCGGCGTAAAGGGCATGAAAGGCGCCGTCGGTGCAGCGGTGGTCGGTGTCGGTGCCATGGCGGTACCGACCAAGGTCAGCGCGGATTTTGGCGCCATTGTGCGGGATATCGCGATCAAGGCCGGCATTGCCAACAAGCCGCAAGAGCAGGAGATGTCGCGCAAGATCATCGACACTTCGCGCGACACCGGCATGGCGCGCAACGACGTGGCCGACGTGGTCAATCAGTTGGTCGGCGCCGGTATGGACCTGAGCAAGGCGCTGGAGTACGCGCCTGTCGCGGCCAAGTTTGTCGTGGGGCAGGGATCCAGCGGCGTCGACACGGCGAAGATGATCAATGCCCTGGGGCAGAACGCCAAGATCACCGATCCCAAGCAGATGCAGCAGGCGCTGGAGGCGATTGCGTACCAAGGGCAGGCGGGCAGCTTTGAAGCGGCCGACATGGCCAAGTGGTTTCCGGAGTTGCTGGCCAACATGGCCAGCAACGGCATCACCGGCATGGACGCGGTGACGCAATTGGGCGCCATGCTGCAGGTGCAGATGAAGCAGGCCGGCAGTTCGGACGAAGCGGCCAACAACCTGAAAAACTGGATGGGCAAAATCGGCTCGACCGACACGGTCAAGGCCTACGAAAAAGCCGGGATTGATTACAAGGGATCGATGCAGACCGGCTTGCAAAACGGCATGTCGACGCTCGAAACCAGTATGGCGCTGGCTCAGAAATACATTCAGGCGACCGATCCGAAGCGCGCGGCGGCCATGGCCGAAGCGACTTCAAAAATCAGCAAGGAAGCCGACCCAGAAAAGGCCAAGGCCATGATGGCCTCGCTGGAAGAATCCCTGCGCACCGGCGACCTGTTCGCTGACATGCAGGTTAAGGCGGCGCTGTCGGCCTACATGCAGAACAAGGCGCTGTACAGCCAGCTTAAAAACGATTCGCGCGAGGCGACCGGGATCCTCGACAAAAACCTCGCCGAGCGACGTGAGTCGTCGTCGCAGAAGTGGGCAGAAATGGCCCAGTCGATGGATGACTCCATGCGCAGCATTGGTGATGCCCTGCGACCGGTGACGGACGTCGTCGCGGAGTCGTTGACCAAGGTCGCGAAGGGCATCACTTCGCTGTCGGATAGCTCGCCCAGCGTCGTGACGGGAATCGGATTGGTGGGTGCCGCGCTCGTTGGACTGTCCGGTCTGTATAGCTCTTTCAAGATGGGCAAAGGGATGCTCAACCTGGCGCGCGGTGCCTTGGGTAAAGGCAAGTCAGGTGAAGTGCAAAAGGTCTTTGTGACCAACGCCGAGGATGGCGACGGCGGCGGTAATGCCGAACCGAAAGGCAAGGCCGGTAAAGCGCTGTCGCTGGTTGAAACCGGCCTCAAGGCAGTGGCTGCGTTCAAGGGCACGCCGGCAGATGGCGCCGACGATGCCGGGGAAGGCGGCGACAAGAAGCCCGGGAAACTCGACCTGGTTTCCACCGGCCTCAAAGTCGTGTCGCTGGCCCAGGAAGCCGTCTCGGGCGGCGATGGTGAGGACGAGGCGGGCGGCGGTGACGATGCGGTCAAGAAGGTGTTCGTCGTCAATGCCAGCGCCTTGGGCGGCGCCGGTGGTGCAGATGCTCCGGGTGAATCTCGCCGGCGTGGTCGCGGTTCGCGGCGCGGTGCTTCGCGGCGCCGGTCGTTGTCTCCCCCTAGGCCACCACGACAGCCGGGGCCACGGCCGCCCGTACCCGTACCGCGCCCGCCCGTTCCCGTGCCACGGCCGCCGATTCCACCGGTGCCACCTGTCCCGGCCGGGACGATGGCCAAGCTGGGCGGGGTTGTGCAAGCCGTCGGCAAGGTCGGCAAGGTGGCCAAGGTCATTCCTGGCGGCACGCTGCTGGAGTCCGGCGCGATGGCGCTTGAAACCTTTCAAAACGCCAAGACCAAGGATGAAAAGGCCGAGGGTTATGGTGCAGCGGCTGGCAATCTGGCAGGCACCATGGCCGGTGCAGCGGCGGGTGCGGCCATTGGTTCGGTGGTGCCGATCATCGGCACGGCTATCGGCGGCTTGATCGGCGCCTATCTGGGCAGTCAGGGCGGTGCGGCGCTGGGCGGATCCTTGGGTAAATCGCTGTTCGGTGGCGAGGATGAAAAGCCCGAGGAAAAGCCAAAGGCGCCCGTGCCCACCACGCCGCTCATGATGGCGTCAGCGGCGCAGCAAGGCCCGGTGCTGGGGGATGTCGCGCGCTCGATGGCGGTGACGGCGCCACTCAAGTCGGCAGCGCTGGCGATCCAACCCAAAGAGCCAGAAAAGCCGGTACCGGCCAAGGTCGATCAGCAGTTTCAATACTCGCTGAGCATGCCGGTGACCGTGCAGGGTGATGTCAAAGACCCGCAGGCCTTGGCGCAGGATCTGATGCCGCACATGCAGCGAATGATGGCGGACGCGGCGAAGAGTAACGCTGCCAAGCTGTACGACGAACCCCATGTGTAAGGAGGTTTCATGGCTTACATGGAACAGATGCAATCAACTCTGAAGTATCTGGTGGAGGCGGCGGAAACCGGGCGGCGTAGCGCGGATGGCATGCTGAGCCCGGTCAACGGTGCTATCCGCGAACTGACCGGTGCCGCGTCCGAGCTGGAGAACATCCCGTTTGTCGGGCCGGCCATCGGCGCCAAACTTCAGCGGGTAATGCGCGGCGTCGATGCGGCTCAAGCCAAGGTCGGTCAGGTGGCGGCGGTTTACGGCCGTGCCACTCGGGCGGCCGCCGAGGTGCAGGAGCGGTTAGGGACGTTGAAGGAACAGGCGGGCAAGGCGGCCACGGCGATCAACAACGTCGCCGGCAAAGTCAGCCCGGCGCTGGCCAACATCGTGCCCACCAGTTCCTTTGCCGTGGATGCCGCGCCGGCGCCGGAGGCGGTAAAGCCGTTCCCGCACCTGATGATCATTCAGCCGCGCGATCCGAAAATTGAGCCGTATTACTTCAACCTGGACACGGCGGCCTTTGATGAGCTGAGCCGTTCGACTGAATTCCGCTGGGCCTCGCAGGAGCGCTTGACGCGTCGACCGGCGAAGCAGGCCATCGGTATGGGCGATGAAAAGTTGACGCTCAAGGGCACGATCTACCCGGGCTTCAAAGGCGGCTTGAAGCAGCTCGACACGCTGCGTTCCATCGGGGCCAGGCTGCAACAGCTGACTCTGACCACGGGTTATGGCGAGGTGATCGGAACGTGGTGCCTGAAAAACATCAACGAGGAACAGTCCGCGCTGCTCCACGGCGGGATTGCTCGAAAACAGGGCTTCACTTTGGAGTTTGAGCGCTATGGCGACGACATGCAGGACGTCTGATGGCGACATGCTCGATGTCATTTGCCACAACGTTTACGGCCATCTGAATGGCAGCGTCGAGGCTGTGCTCGATGTCAATCAGGGGCTGGCTGATGAACCTCAGCCGTTCCGGTCGGGCGTGATTATCGTCCTGCCGGATCTGCCAAGCCCGACCAGTGAAGGCGTCAGCTTGTGGGATTGACCCGGGGCGATGCCTTCGCCGGCGCCGCGTCGCGTTACGCGTAACGACACCTTGTTTTTCTGGCCCGCCTTGTGCGGGTTTTTTATTGGAAAAAATCCATGACACCGATGTTTCGAATCGTCGCTGATGGGGCTGATGTCACGGCCAAGATCAATGATCGGTTGTTGCAGCTCCGTACCTCTGACAAGCCGGGCATGGAGTCCGACGAGTTTGAGTTGCGTATCGACGACCGTGACGGGCAAGTTCAATTGCCAAGGCGCGGCAGCTCAATCGAGATTTACCTGGGCTATGCCGAGACGACCTTGGCGCGTATGGGCAGCTACACCGTGGACACGATTGAGGTGTCAGGCCCGCCCGACACCATCGTGATCAAGGGCAAGGCCAGCGACGTGCGTGGCAGTGGCAAAACCATCCGTAGCGGAAGCTGGGAAGGTGTGCCGTTGTCGAAGATCGTGGCTGACGTAGCCGCGCGCAATGGCTGGACGCCGGTGTGTCCGGTGTCGACCAAGGTCGCCCGGGTCGACCAGCTCAACGAGTCCGATTTTAATTTCATCACCCGACTGGCCAAGCATTACGACTGCACGGCCAAGGTCGCCGACGGCAAACTATTGGTGATGCCGCGCCAAGGTGGCCAGACGGCCAGCGGTAAGGCGTTTGGCGCCATTACCCTGACCCGACGCGACCTCAGCCGTTGGCAATTCAGTCTCGGTGATCGCAACTCACAAAAGGCGGTGGCCACCAAGCACCAGGACAAAAAGAACGGCAAGCTGGCGGTGGTCACCATCGACAATGATGACGCTCCGGACGGGCTGCCGGCAGTACATACCGACCGTCATATCTACCCAGACAGGGGCGCTGCTGAAGCGGCGGCCAAGGCCCGATTGTCAGCGTTCAACCGCTCGACCGCCGATGTGCGGCTTGAAATGCCCGGCCGGACGGACATCTTTGCCGAGCGTCCCATCATCGCTCAGGGTTTCAAGGTCGGGCTTGATGGCGAGTATCTGGCGGACTCGGTCGAGCAGGTGTTCACCCAGTCCGGCTGGTCGACCACGGTCGAATGCAATGCCGGCAAAGCCGGTAAATCCAAGGGCAAGAAAAAGAAAGGGCCGAAACCACCTCTCAAGGTGGTGAACATCGAGAAGCAATAGCCGCATCCCATTGCCGCCTGAGTGCGGTTTTTTTACGTCTGGAGTTTGTATGTCCATCACTGAACAACAGCTGCAAAGCATCATGCCCAACGCCCGCCGCCAAGCGGGCGTTTTTGTATCCGCCCTCAATGCAGCCATGGCCCATAGGCAGATCAACACGCCGAAACGGCAAGCCGCTTTTCTGGCGCAAGTCGGTCACGAGTCGGGCCAGCTGCAGTACGTCCGGGAGCTAGGCGGCGACCAGTACTTGAGCAAATACGACACCGGCAACCTGGCTGCGAAACTGGGCAACACGCCGGCAGCGGATGGCGATGGCCAGCGCTATCGCGGTCGTGGCCTGATCCAGGTCACCGGTCATGACAACTACCTGCGCTGCAGCTTGGCGCTGTTCGGTGACGAGCGATTGCTGCGCACGCCTGAACTTCTGGAGCTGCCGCAGTGGGCCGCTGAGTCGGCCGCATGGTTCTGGTCCGTGAATGGGCTGAACGCGCTGGCCGATCAAAACGAATTCAACACGATCACCCGCATGATCAACGGCGGCCTCAATGGCCTGCAGGATCGGCTGGAGTTGTGGGGGCGGGCGAGGGCGGTGCTATGCGTCTCGGCAAACTGATCCCGGCGTCGTATCGGCTGCTGGCAAAAGGAGTGTTGCTGGTCGTTTTAGTCGGTGGTTCCGCGGCCATTACTTGGCAAGTCCAGGATTGGCGCTACGGCAAGCAGCTCGCAGAGCAGGCCCAACTCCACACCGAAACCCTGAATCAACAGGCCCTAGACTCGGTCGCGCTGCAGCGTGCCGAACAGGACAAACGTCTCGCACTCGAGCAGCGCCTGGCAACCAGTGAACAAACCCACTATCGAGCCTTGAGTGATGCCCAACGTGATCAAGGTCGCCTGCGCGACCGCCTTGCCACTGCTGATCTGCGCCTGTCAGTCCTACTCGACGCCACCACCGGCGCCGACAACCGATCGGTGTCATCCACCACCGCCACCGGCGGCGTGGTTCATGGCCCCACAAGAGCCGAACTTGACCCAGCGCATGCTCAACGAATTATCCGCGTCACCGATGACGGCGACCGGGGACTGATAGCATTGGCTGCGTGCCAAGGTTATGTCAAAGCGATCACTTTCCAATGAAAAAAGCCGGGTTTCCCCGGCTTCTTTTATCAGGCAAGCAACAGTGGCAGTACGTCTTGAAGCAGACGAACCACCTCAATTGCCAAGATCAACATCAAATGGCTAATGGACATTTTGCATCCTCTTCGTGATGCTCAGTCACCAAGTCCTTAGTCGCAAGCGACCAAGGGCCATGGCTCACCATCCATGATCTATGCTACTTTTGATTCGCGAGAATCTGTGAAGCCAGCATCATTTCGGTGCCGGATCGGCCTAAGCGTTAACGATCCGTGGTTTTGCAGCAGGCTGGAGGGTTGCCGCCCTTCAGCTTTTTTTTTGCTTTTTTTTCTTACTTTCGTTTTTTCCTTTCATCAAACCGACAGGGGCCCTCGCCGGAATCTCAAATGAGACGTGGCGTTTTGGTTCTGTGTGGCTGATGGGAGTGATCTTAGAGCGGGCTTTAAAACTCGTCAATCGCGACCACGGACCTGTGGTGGAAAAACTGAGACACTAAGAAAAACGTTTTTTTATATGTTTTTGTTTCTCTCTGAAATGGATGGAGGCCTTGATTTATAAGGGGTTTGAAGGTTTTCATCGTTGTTTTTTCTTGCTGTTTTAGAACGGCTTGTTCAAACCCTAATTTAATATTGTAGAACCGCCTTTAACCACTGGTTGTGTTTGTGCTTACACTACTGAGTTTGATATCTAAAAGGCGGGATGGCGGGTTGTCGGATTTATTATTGGGGTATTTGTGTTGATCTGGTGTTTTAAATAAGGCGGAATGTTTGTCTATACAGCTTAGTTTGTTTTTTATGTCGATGTTGAAATTTCGTAATCCGCTGCAGCCCACGTCATCCGTGGCTTGTAGCGTAATTGGCTTTCGCTAGATATACCCCTAAGACATTCTCAATCATCCAAAAAATTAAAAAGCTTGCACAAATGCATTTTTTAGACCAAAATCGCCTCAAAGACCAACCTTTGGTCATTTTCTATACCATACGCAATCCCACGTTCTTGGGACCCCTAGCGCTAGCTTTGTCCAAAGCGTTTATTTTCTAATACACTCCTCGTATCCAGATTCTTCAAGTCCCTCCTCTTCGTAAAAAAAATAATTTTTTTTGAAAAAAAACCGCTCTGAATCGATTTTTTGCTTCGTCTCCGCGTCCTCCAGCGTTGGACGATGAGCTCTGCTGACCGGAGTGGGGGGCGAATTGCTCGTCTGAAGGGTGCGCATCGTTTGCCGGACAGTCTCCAGGTCGCGGGTTCAAAGCGCGAGGTGGAGGAGGGGAGCGCTTACCTGAAGTGGTGATGCTTACGTTTGGGTGCCCCGCTGGTCTGATATTTCCGGCAAGAATTGACCGGACGGCTTTCAAAAAGTTAACTGTATATTCGTACAGTATTGGAAGTCGTGCGTCATGAGTTACTCAATTCTAGGTCCGATCAGTGAGGGCGGTTCGAAGGTGCCGCTATGTCTCTTCCGAGTCCCGGCCGGCTTTCCCTCGCCGGCTGCGGATCATATTGAAGCGCAGATATCGCTAGATGAGATGCTGAACATTCGTGCGCCACACGTCTACTTGGTGTCACTCGCCGGTGAAAGCATGCAGGGCGCGGGGATCTATGAGGGAGACTTGGCCATTGTCGATCGATCAATTGAGCCCGCCCACGGCCACATCGTCATTGCGCTGTTGAACAATGAGCCCGTATGCAAGCGCCTATGCCTTCGCGGTAGGGAGGTCATCCTGATGTCGGAAAACCCCAAGTACCCGCCACGGTACGTCCTTGAGGGTGACGAGCTGTCGATTTGGGGTGTGATCACCAGCAGCGTGCGCAGCCATGTCTAACGTGCCGCCGGTATTCGGCCTGATCGATTGCAACAGTTTCTATGCCAGCTGCGAGCGCGTGTTTCGCCCTGACCTCGCCAAGGTGCCTATCTTAGTGCTGTCGAACAACGACGGCTGCGTCATCGCCCGCAGCTACGACGCAAAGCCCTACGTGAAAATGGGCGAGCCGTACTTCCAGATCAAGCACAAGCTCAAGCAGCATGGCATCGTCCCGTTTTCCTCGAACTATGCGCTTTACGGTGACATGAGTGAGCGTGTCATGACACTGATCGAGTCGATGGTACCGGCCGTTGAGGTCTACAGCATCGACGAAGCCTTCGTCGACCTCACCGGCATTAATGACCTGGACGCCCTCGGCCGCAAGATCCGCAGCCAGGTGCTGCGCTGCACGGGCATCCCGGTCGGTGTCGGCATCGCGCATACCAAGACCCTGGCCAAGCTGGCCAACCACACCGCCAAACGCTTGCAGGCGCAAACCGGTGGCGTTGTGAACATCTGCGACCCAATCAAGCGCGACTGGGTGCTGCGTAATACGGACGTAGCGGAGGTGTGGGGAGTAGGCCGGCGCATGAAAATGCACTTGGATGGCATGGGGATCAAGACCGCAATGGATCTGGCCAAGGCCGATCCGTGGACGTTGAGAAAAAACTTCAGCGTGGTGATCGAGAAAACTGCCCGGGAATTGGCCGGCACGCCGTGCCTGGAGCTGGATGAGCCGGATCCGCCAAAGCAGGAGATCTGCTGCAGCCGGATGTTCGGTAAAAGGCTGAAGGAGCTGCCGCCGATAAAAGAGGCTGTGGCAACCTATATGATGCGGGCATCGGAAAAGCTCCGAGCGCAAAAGTCGCTTTGCAAGAAGATCCGGGTCAGCATCCGCACCGGAATGTTTAACCCCAATGAGGCTAAATATGCGAATGGTGTCGTGGTGGATCTGCCTTACCCAACGGATGACGTCCGGCTCCTGACAACGGCAGCAATCGACGCGCTTGACCGCCTGTTCCGTCCTGGTTTCAGTTACAGCAAAGCTGAAGTCATGCTGCTGAATCTATGCCAACCGGGCCAATACACGGATGACCTGTTCGCCATTTCTCAGCCTGCTGAGGCGACCAAGGTGATGGCGGTGTTGGATGAAATCAATGGACGGTGGGGTAGGGGGACGCTTCGGGCCGCAAGTGTGCCGAGCAATCCAGATTGGGGTATGCGGCGGGAGATGAAGAGCCATAGCTATACAACGCGCTTAGATCAATTGTGGATAGTTAGCTGTAGGTAACGACCGGCGGGTTTTGGCGACCGCGCGCTATGTAGATTCTTATTGCTCCTTAGGGGCGGATAGTAAGAAAAGTTAAATAGCGCACATGTGGTAGTGGTTGTTTTTGAGGAAGTCATAAACTTTTGCGGATAAGTCGTGCTTAGTAATGTACTTCGCGCATGTGCCTCGTGCATTCGCTCGCAATGAATCTAATTGGCTATTCCAATATTGAATAAAACTAGTGGGTAGTGTGTTATCTGTAAACCTTAGCCGAAATACGCAATCGGAAATTATATAGCTTTTGCATTCGACTATTGTGATGTTTCCAAGGACCCTAGTGCCGACGCGACTAATAAGGATGTCACCGTGCTCTGCCAATATAGGGGGGCGTGATAAGCCTGCAGGTACGCATGTTGACATCATGGGGGGATCGAAAAAGCCACTGGTATGGTAGTAGGGAGTCCCTAATTGTTTGCACTCTTTACCCGATAGGTTGCCTCTTTTGATGTCGAACAAAATGCTTGGTCTTACGTCCTGCAGACTCATGTTTCTAAGTCCGTTGACAAAGTCGGACACTGGACGTTTCTCTTTGATTCCGGTCAATGAAGAGTAAGTGAATTTTTGCTTCGGAGTAGTCTTTTGGATAACCAAAATGTAAGTGCGCGCCTCTGTGCCTTTAAATTTTCCGTCAACTATTTCTGCTAGAGCTACTACGCTACAAAAATTAAGTATGCTGGAACGAAAACTTTTTAGGTAGTCGGATTTTATTACTAGCTCGGGAAGAATAAAGGCAGCGAAGCCCTCGTCGCGCAGAAGTCTGATGTTTTGTAGTATGAAAAGTACTTCTGTTCGAAGTCGTTTGTGTTTAAATATATCTTGAAGGCCAAAACTCGTAATTAGTTCGCGATCATACGAGGTGGGAGTTCTCCAGCGATATGGTGGGTTACTAATCGCTAAATCGAACGAATCTCCAAATTTAGAAAGCAAATTCTCGAACGCACCGTCTAGGACGTCTATGTTGTAATGAGCGCCTTCGAAGTGTTCTTTCAATATTTCAACGTTTGCAGGATCTAGTTCGCATGTGGTGAGTTGGGCAAGCGGCCATCTCCTTACAACTGGCTCAAGTAATGCTCCTTGTCCGGCGCTTAACTCTACACATCGTTCTACATTGAACCGAGGTAGCATTTTTATAAGCTGCTTGCCAATTGTTTGTTCAGTGTAATACTGCTCGTACATCTTTTTTCGACACCTATCGCTGATTTTGATAAGCTAACAAAAAATGGTGGCTCTGTAAAGGAATCATAGTATGCCGCAGGACATAAGTTCTAAAGATGGAAATGACATCGAGTCGCATGACTTCGAAGAGCGGGCAGACTACCTTCCTGATGATTTCATTATCGGGAAAACGGCAAAGGATGAGCACTTTTCCAGCATCCAGAGCAAGATATTTCAAGTTGGGGCGAAATTACTTATTGGACCTCGCGGTACTGGTAAAACCCATCATATGCGCTTGGCGTATTTAGTGTGTGAAGAAGATATCAAAAAACCGCTGGCCCTTTATATTTCCTTTAATCATTATCTCCGCCTTGAGACATATTTAACAGAGTCATCAAACGCAGTCAGTGTTTTTCATGCTTGGGTGTTAAGTAAAATATTGCGTGAATGTCTTAAAGTATTAGATCAACCTAGTGAGCACCCTGAGTTGTCGCTCGAAAGCCTTCAATCCTTTATTGAAGCGGTTGAGAAGCAGCAGTACAACTCGGCGCATGATGAGTTGGTGTACGCAATATCCATCGAAAAGACAATATTTTACGTTGAAAAGGCGACAGCCGCTAAAGGAAGAAAGCGAGCAGTTTTGTTATTAGATGACGCAGCGCTCACGCTTACTCCTGCTTACATGATTGAGTTTTTTGAGGTTTTTCGAAGTCTCAAGACAGCGCACATTTCACCTAAAGCATCAGTGTATCCAGGTAGCACACAATACGGTCCGAGATTTCACTTGGGGCATGATGCGGAGCCTGTCAATGTCTGGCTCAGTGTTGAGAACCCCAAGTATCTAAGCTTCATGACTGCACTGACCGACAATCGTTTTGAATCAGATCTAAATATTCCAGTGGAAGTGCTTGATCTTCTCAAATATGCGGCATTTGGAAATCCTAGATCATATATCATGATGGTGCGTGATTATGAACAAAGTGGGTCAACAACTGCTCAAAGCGGATTTAACAAGGTTATCTCTGAGCGAAAAGGATTTATCATTGATGAGTATATGTCCCTCAGTCAAAAACTTCCCCAATATGGAGGTATAATTTCTACGGGGCGCGAATTTATTAATCGAATAATTTCGTTGCTTAAAATACTCAATTACGAAAAGCTTGATGCAGGCGACTCAGATGCGTTTGAGAAAACAATTACTGTCGGGCTTGCGAATTTACCTGTAAAGGCAGAGCGAATGATCCGCTTCTTGATTGAAGCAGGATTACTGTATGAGGCGGATCCGGTCTCACACGGACCTGAAAGAAAACTACGGCGATTCATTCCGCATGCAGTTATGCTCTTTGAAGCTCGAGTTCTCACTAAGAGTCGTGGGTTCAATGCTAGTGTTTTGCTTAGCCGAATTAAAAGTAAGTCTTCCAAGCACCCCGCAAGACCATCGTTGGAGAGGCTTTTACCAACAAGTGACTTGGCCCTTCTTGAACTTGATCTTCCTCCTTGTACAAATTGTGGTGCCAGCCGAATGGCGGAAAAACAAAAGTTCTGTCATAACTGTGGCAAGACTCTAGTTGACGAATCAGCATTCAAACGCTGCATGGAGACTGAGTTGAATCAGCTGCCATTAACAGCCTTTCAGAAGAAATCGATAAGCGATTATACAAATTTCAAAACCGTTGGTGATGTGATAAAGAGTCAAGATCCTGCAAATGAATTACAAAAGGCACATCGGGTGAAGGCGGCACGTGCGTACGATATTTATACGCGAGTTAATCGCTGGGTAGATGAGTTTTTGGTATGAAGAAGCCTAAGTTTAAAAGTCAGATATCCGGATCTCGCACTTCGTCCACTTTTGATTCTTCTGTGTATTTTAAAGATGTTGAGGAGCAGCGTCGCTCCCCCTTGCAAAGATTTATTTATCATAGGGAGTTGCTCACTACCATCTTGGGTGCAGAGGAAGATAACGGCGCATGGAATATGAAGTCAAACCTCTCCATAATTGGAATTGTTTCTAGTACGGAGTCGTATTTTAGATCAATGATCAGAAATATTCTTTTGACTGTTGCGGATATAAGGAAGGAAAGTTATAGAAATAAGCTTACGTATGGTGCGGTGTTGTTTCACGCGCCAGAGTTGCTGCCGGAAGCATTGCTGGAAGAAAGTGTTTTTTCATCAAAAAAACATATAATTGATCATGTAAGTACTTTTCTTGGTATTAAGGTAAACCTTCAACAACATGCTGCGCTTGGCTCGGCGTTAGATGAGTTTGACAAAGTTTGTCATCTTCGCCATTGCGTTGCGCATCGCGCTGGGCACCTTGGGTCAAAAAATGCTATTGAACTGGGGCTTGACCAGTTTTCAGCTTACTTGGAAAAACCTATCTCGCCCACTCTTGATGCGGTGAACAATGTTTTTAATATCTGCCAGAATCTTGTCTTCGAGTTCAATGATTTTCTTTTCGAAGCAATGCTGACTCAATCTGTCGAAAAAGGCGGGTGGTCCGGTGATCTGCGCAAAGATAAGCGGGAGTATTTAAAACTCTACCAGATATTTTCCTCTAATCCTGAGGATTTGAACTATCTTAAATCCTCATATGTGGATTTTCGTGATCATTATGGTCTTTGACTGCTGTGAATACTAATCGAATAGTAGTGATGCGGTGGGGATATGGCTTCGGATTCAAAAGATGATTTCCTGGATGATTTAGTCAAAGGTGTCATGGCTCGTGCCTCCCTCGCGCCTAAAGATAGATTAATCTATGATCTTGAACTTCTGATTCAGGAAATGCACAGGGAGTGGCACGATATATCTGACTATGTATGGAAAAGTGCAAGTCTAATATGGCATGAGAAAAAGCTTGAAGAACGTAAAATCCAAGCTTCTGATACTTCGTTAGCATCAGTTAGAGAGCTCATAGAGCATCGTGCGTGTATACATAATAAGCGGTGGAACTACACTTACCCTTTTATGATCGGGTCTGGTGGGCTTTTTAGCGTTCTTTCGATATTCGAGTCGTACTTATTGTCCTTGGCAGTGATTGTCGACAAGGTATACGGGGGGTTGAGCACGACTAAAGGTAGCGGATCAGAAAAGCTCTTTCGCTACTTTAGATCATTAGGCATATCACCTGATTCGATTAAATACTACGAGCAGATAAAGGCCGCTCAAAAAATAAGGAATTGCTTGACTCACGCTGGCGGTGATTTGCAGCTGGCAAAAGATGAAAGTGAGTTACGTAGGATAGTTGAAGGCCAAATTTTCGTAACGCCTGAAGAAAGAGAGGGGCAGAGCAAGTGTAATTATGTGTTGATAGAAATGTATTTATATTCTGATAAAGTTAAGGTGAGTATGGAATATCCTCTTCAGCTCTGCTTCTATCTGAAAAGTTATTTGAATCTAATTTCGGAAAAGCTACTAAGCTTAGATTCTTAATATTTCTGTGTCTTGGAGGCCGTAGACATTCGTGATCAGGTACTCAGGTCGCTTTGGAGACATGCGCGAGAGGCGGAGTGCAGTAGAAGCAGAGACATCGAGGATGGACATTGCACGGAATACTCGGATTTTTAGGAGGCATGGGGGTCCAGCTGTCGCCATGAGGCTTTAAGAATCTAGAGTGAAACGTTTAGGGCAAAATTAGGGCACATGGGAGTCCGCTTTGGGCCGCTCGATGCCAGCGATGGTAGGCGAAAGCCCCAATTTCTTCGGCCTAGGGCGGTCTACTAGAATGCGAGAAGGGGTTCGAATCCCTATCCAAATAGTCAGTAGCAGCAATTGATCGAAAGGAGAGCGAGATCAGGTATTGGTAGGCCAGGCCCTGGTGGGATCTCCGTAAAAACATAAAAAGCTCCACACCGGGTCAAACTCGCACGTTTGCTGCCAGCCATGCCGGCGCTATCACTGCCGTAATTGCATGATTGCATCTGTAATCGCTTTCGCGTTTTTGTCCAGTGTTTCCAGGGCCACAACGGCGTTATCGGCTACAGCGTCTGCGCCAGTTCCTGAGATCCAGTGGGTAATCTCTTCGATCGCCGCACCAAGGGCATGCTGGTTATGCAGCAGCAACGTTAGAGCATCGGCAGTGATGATGTTTGATCGGGAGTTATCGGGCATAGAAATCTTCCTTGAAAATTGATCCGGAAATACCGCTCAGCGGACGGTGGTCAGTCCAGCCAGAGGCGTACTTTTTCGGCTGGATAACCAGACGCTGCGTCACCGCTATTGCTTAAAGGATTCACTTAATTGATCTCAAAAAACGTCGATAGCAGGGCTCGTCCCGCTGTCTCTCTCGCAAGATTTTGAGATCATCTGCAACCTGCATGGCTCGCTCTAAAAGCGAAGCGTTCTCCTCGTACGCATTCGGATCATTAGTGCCTTCATACAGTTGCCCACCCTCCGAGACGTCTCTCACAACACTGTCCGCAAGCTGGTAGAACCTAACGATGAGGGCTGCTTGTTCCGCGTCTAGGCATCCGATATTTTGGATGTTGCCGGCATAAACTCTACAGTAATGATCAGCCACCGATATCTTATAGGGAGCGGCCGGCTTCGATGGATTGGTGCGATAGAACTCAGCGCGAGTTCTAAAATCTTGCAAGAAGTGACGATGCGTAGCTATCTCCTGCAGCGCTCTGATTTCGGAATAAATGGCTCGGCCAACGGTGCTGTGCTCCCGTGCAAGCTTGAGCCACCACGCGAGGATAGCCAAAACTACGGGTAGCGAAAATTTGATTATCTCGTCCACAAAGCCTCCCAGTTGCGAGAGTTTATAAGGAAGCCATCTGTGCCTAGCTATCCGCGCTTGGTAACTTCATTAAAGCTCATGGCTACATTATCGTAGAAATAGAATTGATCTCGTGAATGGAAATGCATCCGGCGACTTCTGACCGAGGAACATACGCAGTGACAGGACGTCAGGGAAGTAAACCAGGTGCGGTGCCTCATCCGGGCGGCTTCATGGGACCCGCATATTGATGCTTAGAAATTGCTACAACGCAACGCTGCTGTGATGTTTTAGCCAATCAGCGCGGGGAGCAGGTGGGTTGCTACACCCAATCCATCATCGGGGCAACTGAGAAGCGTCGGGAGAGTGGGGCGGGTTGTAGAGTCATTGGGAATCTGGATCAGAGAGACGGAGTGGCGGAAGTTTATCAGGAATGGGGTAGGCAGAGCCTCACGCACTTTGATCGATGTGGCCATGCTTGGTGATGACACGCCGACGCTGGTCGGCTGAGTATCGTGGTCTGTACCAGATCGTTCCTAAAAGAATTCACTTTCGATAGTGAGCGGAGATCTCTCTCCAAATGTATTTGTATCGGAACTCAAGCCAACGGATTAACAGTTTGTCTCTCTGACGTCGAAAGCGACTACTCGCTCGGGCTTCCAACATTTGCGCGATGTCAGAATTTAATTGCTCTCGGTTAAATGCAGACCAGATGGTTGGAATCACGGTCTCAAGATTCGTGTGGCAGACAGGTGCGACTTCCTCGTAGAGCATCCGTTTTATTTCTAGCGGGTCGTAATCTTCGGTCTGTCGGGCGATAGATTCGTAGTCCACCTCATTGTCGACGAAGGCATCGGACAATGCCCAGTAGATGTCATATCGATCTTTTGCAGTCATTGTGCGATTCAAATTAGCGTTGTTCGTTTTCATCGCGAAAAGGCCGTCAGCGACTTTGACTTCTCGTCGTACATGAGGGGCCGGGGTTTCAATGTGATACGCGCGGCTGGCTTTGCCATGTTTGACTCCCTGTCATCGAATTAACCGCTGCCGACTGTATCAGACTTGCGTTGGTCAGTGACGCGCGACAAAGCGCTCGTCATTTTTCGTCAATTTAAACAGCAATGCTTTCGCTTGTTTAAATGAATCACGCTGGCACAACCCGAGCCCTACACCACCTTGCGCCACACCCTACACCTAAGACAGAATCCGCCGGCTTGTGCCTCTAGCCTGCGGGTTCTATCGTCCCTACGTCACTGAAAACCAGTGATCGGGTTTGGTAGCCCGTCTCCGTCAGAAGCACAAGACTACTGTCTTGCGAGGGCGTTTCTCGTCTTCGTTTTATGGTGGTCATGCGCGGGGCGTCTTCGGATGCGCCGGGGTTCCTGACGACCGGTCTACCAACCTGCGTATGGCCTCCACCCTTCGTTTGGTAGCGAGAGTGATGGCTCCTTTTCGTTAATCCGTCAGGAGTTACACCATGTTCAAACCAACACCCAATCCGCCAGAAACCGATCCCGCCTCCCCCTACGAATCCCCCAGCTCCAAAAAACTCCACGAAGCCGCCGAGCGTGCGCTCGATCATTATCTGCTACCCGCCAGCCAGATCATGGCCAGCGCCAACGAGCCCGAACGCATGTATTTCGCCAATCCAAAGTACGACTCGGAATCCCTGTTGGCCAATGCCAGCGAAACGCTGAGTTCCGCCTCCGAGATGCTCAACAACTTCGCCGCGATGCTGGATCCCTCGCACCGCAAAACCGCGCTGGGGATTGCGCAGGTGGTGATGTTGGGGGAGTTGGCGGTGAATCAGGCGTTGGATAACGTTGAGGTGAAGGCGTAAGTCGTGTCCCTCTGTGGCGACGGGTTACCGTTGCCGCGGACGGGATCAGTTCGGTTCTTCGAGGTGAGCTGAGAGCTCTTTCCAGGCGTCGCCGTAGTTAAAGCGTAACCAAGCCGTGTGCAGCCTGTGGAGCTGCCGCCGCAACCAGCTGTTTTTCTTCGCCGCCAGCATTGCCTCGATATCGCGGTTTAACTCATCGGCGTCGAATCCTGTCCAGATCGGCGGCAGTGGACCTGCCAGGTTCCAGGCGCAGACGACGGCGACTTCCGAGTACAGGATGTCCTTGATCTGATCCGGGTCGTAGCCTTCGACTTGTCTGGCGATGTAGGGGAAGTCCACTGCGGTGTCGACGAAGATCCAGGATAATGCATCCCGGATTTTGTATAACTCGGCTGGGCTTAATTCACGTCTCAAACGCAGACCTCCCGGCGTCAAGCGGCGCTGATACGTTCGATAACAGGAGCGAGTGCTGGGCGCTTGTTTTGCCATTCTTCCTTGGTAATCCCCAACAACACCACATCAATCCGAACCCCATCCTTCACCACGTTCTGCCGCCTTACACCCTCAACCTCAAACCCAAACTTCTGGTGCATCTTCACCACCGCCGAGTTCATCGCCAGCACTTCGCAATTCAGCTTCTCCAACCCCGCCACATCAAACGCGTAATCAAGCATCCAGAACTCGACCACGCTGCCCAACCCCTTACCCTGCAAGCCGACGTCCAGATAAAACGCCCAATCCGCCGTCTTGTGCAGTTGGTTAATCGCATTCAGCGAAACAACCCCGACCGCCTGTTCATCCTTGATCACCACAAACACTTGCTGGCGTGGATTGCCCTGCAAAGAGGCCAGCCAGTTGTTATGTTCCTGTTCGGTGATTTCGTGGGAGGTGTACATGAATTTGCACACATCTTCCTGGTTGCGCAGGGTGCGGACGCTGGCCTGTATGGCGGGACTGGCGTCGGTGAGGGGGAGGAATTGCATGGGGATGTCCTTGTCTGGCGGATAAGCGATTCTGCACCGGCGCTGTCGATCAGGAAAGTTGCATGATGTGGTGTTCGGCGAGGGCCTAGTTTGAATGTGTGGCGAGGGAGTAATTCCCTCGCCACAGGGGCAGTATCAGGTCTGGATACTTATTGCGGCACGGCGATCCATTCGCTCAGTACTTTCTGATATTTGCCGGTTACTTTGCTCAAGTGCAGCCACTGATCAACGTACAGCTTCCAGCTGATGTCATCGCGCGGCAGCAGGTAGGCCTTTTCCCCGTACTGCATGAACTGCTGCGGATTCACCGCGCACAACCCCGGTTTGAGTTTCTGCTGGTACAGCGCTTCCGAGGCGTCGGTGATCATCACGTCGGCCTTGTTGTCCAGCAGTTGCTGGAAGATCGTCACGTTGTCGTGCAGGGCCAGTTGCGCTTTGGGCAGGAAGGCGTGGACGAAGGCTTCGTTGGTGCCGCCGGCCGGTTCGACCAGGCGCACGTTGGGCTGGTTGATCTGCTCGACAGTCTGGTATTTGGATTGATCGGCGCAGCGTACCAGCGGGATCTTGCCGTCGACGTCGAGGGTGTTGCTGAAAAAGGCCTTTTTCTGCCGCTCCAGCGTCACCGAGATGCCGCCCATGCCGATGTCGCATTTGCCGGCCTGCATGTCCGGCATCAGGGTTTTCCAGGTGGTTTGCACCCACTCGACCTTGACCCCGAGGCTGTCGGCCAGCGAGCGCGCCATGGTGATGTCGATGCCCTCGAAATCGCCGTCGGTGCGTTTGAAGGTGTAAGGCTTGTAGTCGCCGGTGGTGCAGACGCGCAGTTGGCCTTGTTGCTGGATGGTGTCCAGGTGCGACGGTTGTTCCGCTGCCTGAGCGCTGAAGGTCAGGGGCAGGGCCAGTAAGGTACCGAGCAAGATTTTGGTTTTTATCATGGCTGTCGGGCTTCAAAGGGATCGGAGCCAGAAGTTAACCACGTTCTGGGCGCTGATCCCTATCGGCAGAGTGCGCCTACAGCCCCAATCCTTCCTGAACCACCGACAACAGATTGTTTTCCGTCAGCGCGATGGCATCCAGTTCCTGCCCGGTTTCCACGGTTTGCATCCACCAGTGGCTTTCGTGATGTTCATCGACGGTGCGCAGCAGGTAGGTGTTTCTGTCCGGCAGGGTGATTTGCACGCGTCCGGCGCCGTCTTCGGTAAACCGTGCGATGGGATCAAAAGTCAGGCTTTGATTATTTGCTTCGATCACCAATTGATCGATGGCGTAATCGTGGGATTCGCCATCCGGAGAGGTTTCGCAGATGTGCGTAGGATTGCGCCGAATTTTCAGTCCGACTTCGGTCACCGGTTGCAGCCAGGTTTCGATGCGGTGGTACAGGTCGTACACCTGAGCGGGCCAGCAATCGATCTCCAGTTCGGCGCAGGTGATGTCGTCCGCGTGGCTGTGCCGGGTTTGCTTGAGCTTCGCGGCGAGTTCGTCTGCTTTACTCATTTCGGTTCCCTGTTTGTGGTGTCTGCTTATTAATCGTAGACCTTTCAACGGGGTACAACGTTGCCGTGCGTCATGCGCTTGCAACACAAGCGTGTCGAAATCTGCGCTGACCAGTCTGGTCAGGATCGAAAACCACGGACGCAGGCGTCCCAAGGAGCGGGTACATGAAAAAGCTGTTTACAATTTTGGCAGTGATTGCGCTGACGGCCGGTAGCATCGGCCTGAGTTCGGCGCGCCAATCGCAGTCGAGCAAAGCGCAAGCGGAGTCGGTAGCGGGGGTGTTCGATTATTACCTGCTGACGCTGTCCTGGTCGCCGACCTTCTGTTTGACACACAAGGACGACGTGCAGTGTTCCGGCAAGGGTTATGGCTTTGTCCTACACGGCTTGTGGCCGCAATACGCCAAGGGCGGCTGGCCGCAATCCTGTCCACCGCTGACCACACTGTCGGCCGCGGAAAGCAACAAAGGCATGACGCTGTTCCCGACCAAAAAACTGCTCGATCACGAATGGTCTAAGCACGGCACTTGCAGCGGCCTCGGTGCGATGGGGTATCTGGATGCGGCGGATAAAGCGGTTGGCACGGTGAAAATTCCCCAGGAGTTGCAGCCGTTCAGCACGTCGTATTACTTCGAGGCGCAGGAAATTTCCGATTTGTTTCGCAAGGCCAATCCGGGGATTCCGGCTGATGGCATCGCGGTGATTTGCAGTGGTCCGGAGTTGTCGGAAGTGCGTGTGTGCATGGGCAAGGATCTGCAGTTTGGCGCGTGTGGCAAGGGTGTGAAAACTCAGTGCCGGGCGGGGGATATTCGGGTGCCTCCGGCGCGGTGATGTGATCTGGTTTGAGCACTGAGCACTGAGCACTGAGCACTGAACCTGTGGCGAGGGGATTTATCCCCGATGGACTGCGCAGCAGTCCCATTTCTGGGGGCCTCTTCGCGACCCATCGGGGATAAATCCCCTCACCACAGGAGGTTTCGGTCTGGTCAGACGAATCTCTCCATATCCATCCCCGACATCCCGCGCAAAAACTCCACCAACCCTACCTGCAATAAGCACTGAGCACTGAACCTGTGGCGAGGGGATTTATCCCCGATGGACTGCGCAGCAGTCCCATTTCTGGGGGTCGCTTCGCGGCCCATCGGGGATAAATCCCCTCACCACAGGAGGTTTCGGTTTACTCAGACGAATCTCTCAGTATCCATCCTCGACACCCCGCGCAAAAACTTCACCAACCCTACCTGCAATAGTCGCCGCAAAAATAATTCGACCCACAGCTGTCATCCAATCGCGCATTACGCCGATACAACGGGGCGGGAGCGGGGCGTTTGCCCCTTGCACCCCGGTGGGCTACGCTCACAATTCATAAGGGTTTCGGGCTAACGCCCCTGTCGTACCTGCCCAGGACATGCTTTTGCCAATCCCCATTCACGATCCGCATCAGGCTCCCGGCACGCTAAAGCGTCTGCCGCTGCGCAAAGCGGCGGTGCTGTTTATCGTTGCGGTGAGTTTGTGCCTGTTTGGTTTGCTGTACCTGCAACTTGAGCAGTCGCGGCGCCAGGATCTGACGGTGGCGCAAATGGCCTCGAGCAACCTGACCCGGGCGATGGCGCAGCAGGCAGAGGATACGTTTCTGGCGGCGGACCTGGTGCTGACCAGTCTGGTCGACTGGATTCAGGACGACGGTTACGGTACGGCGCTAAGACCGCGGTTGCAGAAAACGCTCTCCCGACGCGTGCAGCAGCTGGAGCAGTTGCACGGTATGTTTCTGTTCGACGACCACGGACAGTGGGTCGTTACCTCATTCCCTGATCTGCCCCGTGGCAACGGCGTGGCTGACCGCGAATATTTCAAGTTTCATCAGCAGAACGTCTCGGAGGTAGCGCACATCGGCCCGGCGATTCGCAGCCGCGAGAACGGCGAATGGATCATCCCGATCTCCAAACGCGTCAACGATCGTGCCGGCAACTTTCAGGGTGTGTTGCTCGCCGGGATCAAAATGTCGTACTTCGAGCAGTTCTTTAAAAGCTTCAGCCTCGATGATAACGGGATCATGTTTATCGGCCTGACTGACGGCACTTTGCTCGCCCGCCGGCCGTACGATGAATCTCTGATTGGCACGTCACTGGCCAAAGGCGAAATTTATCAATCGCTGTTGCCCAATGCCGCTGCCGGAACGGCGATGTTCAAATCGGTGGTCGATGGTGTCACCCGTTTGTACGGCTACCGGCAGCTGTCGGCTTATCCACTGGTGGTGTCGGCCGCGACTTCGCGGGACACGATTCTCAAGGGTTGGTATGACCGCGCGTTTCAGTCGAGCGTGATTGTAGCGCTGGTGATCCTGGGTGTCGGTTTGTTCGGCTGGGTGTTTATCCATCAAGTGCGCGACGGTGAGCGGATCGAGAAAAACCTGCGCAAGGCGCAACGGGCGCTGGAACAGATCGCCACTCACGACAGCCTCACCGGGCTGGCCAATCGGCGCCTGTTCGAGCGATCGCTGGAGATTGAGTTTGCCCGTGGCGCGCGGCAGGTCAGTCCGGTCAGCCTGATCATGCTTGATATCGATTTCTTCAAGCGTTACAACGACGCTTATGGGCACGTGGCGGGGGATCATTGCCTGACGCAAGTAGCCCAGGCGCTGAAGAACTGCTGCCAGCGCAAGTCCGATCTGGTCGTGCGGTACGGAGGCGAGGAGTTCGCGGTTTTATTGCCCGACACAGACATCAATGGCGCATTGGCGATTGCCGGGCAGATTCGGCGCGGTGTGATCGACAAGCGCATCACCCACAGTGGTTCACCCACCGGTTATCTGACGGTCAGTCTGGGCTGCTACTCGTTTATCCCCAGCGGCAATGACAGCATTGAAGTGTTTATCCAGCGCGCGGATGCGGCGTTGTATCAGGCCAAAAATGCCGGACGCAATCGGGCGGCGGTGCTGTCGACGGATGACGGCATAGGTGAGCTGATGCGCTACGACCGCTGAACCAAAGACCACCTCAAAAAGCTGTGGGAGCTGGCTTGCCAGCGATAGCGGTCTGTCAGCTTGAGAAGATGCTGACTGTAGTGACGCCATCGCTGGTAATCCAGCTCCCACAGGCATTTTCAGTGAGTACAGATTGTGTGAATGCCTAGAGAGCACGTGGGAAGATTTTCACCACGGATGGCTCTTGTTCGTTCAGCCACCCGTGCCACCGCCCGCACCGCCAGTACCACCACCCGCCGAACCGGTGCCACCGCCGGCGCCCGAGCCCGATCCGCTGGCGCCGCCGTTGGTGCCGGTGCCGTCGGAGCCGTTACCGCCCGATGGTGCGCCCGGTGTGTTGTCCGGCGGCATGGTCGAGCCGCTGGTGGAGCCCGATTTTGTGCCTGTTGCATCGGCGCCGTCGTTGGCGGCGAAGCTGGCAGCCGATGCCGTGGCCAGCAGGCCAGCGAGCAATAACGAGGTAAGTTTGCGCGTCATCATGGTACGTCTCCAAAAAGGGGATTTACCTGATATTGGTCTGATGCGCCCCATGCTTGGTGCCGACCGAGTGACGAGCGGTCGATGGAGTGGCCTACTGATCTTCAGGAATATTGGCTATTTGCCGAGCGCTGCACCGGGACTAACGTAGTCACACATTCACTTGCCCCGGAAAACCACCATGCAACCTCGTATCGATTTTTACACTGCTTCCCCGGACGCCCTGAAAGCGATGCTCGCCCTGGAAACAGCCGTCTCCAAGCTGCCGCTGGAAAAAAACCTGATCGAACTGGTCAAGCTGCGCGCCTCGCAGATCAACGGCTGTGCCTTCTGTATCGACATGCACACCGCCGATGCAATCAAGGGTGGCGAAACTCCGCGGCGCCTGTTCGCGGTAACGGCATGGCGTGAAGCGCCATTCTTCAGCGACCGTGAACGCGCCGCGCTGCTGTGGACCGAATCGCTGACCCAACTGAGCCTGACGCACGCGCCGGACGAAGACTACGACGTCGTTGCCGCGCAGTTTTCGCCGAAGGAAATGGTCGATCTTAGCGTCGCGATCAATACCATCAACAGCTGGAACCGCTTGGCGGTAGGCTTCCGTAAAACTCCTCAGGCCTGAGGCGACACCACAATTTGCGTGCAGGCGTGAGCCGGTCTTCAAATGTTTATTTGAGCCACTGACCGGGTGTGCTGCCGGTCATGGCTTTGAAGAACGCGATGAACGCGCTGTCACTGGCGAAGCCCAATTCGAAGCTGCAATAACTCAGGCTGCGTCCGATGGCGAGCAACTCCATGGCGCGCATCAAGCGCCATTGCTGGCGCCATTGCTGATAACTCATGCCGGTTTCGCGCTGGAAGATTCGGCCGATGGTGCGGCTGCTGGCGCCGATCTGGCGTTCCAGCACCTGCAGTTCCGGCGGCAATCGTTCCGGGGTTGCGAGCAGTGGCAGCAAACGCTTGTCCCGTGGCAAGGGCAACAACATCGGTTGTTGCGCCGCCTCGACAATTTCGCTCAGGCACAAACCCAGTAAATGGGCGAATTTGCCCTGTTGCCAATCAGTGTCGAAATCCGCCGTAGCCATGGGCTCCAGCACGGCGCGCAGCAGAGGGCTGACCTCGATGACGCAAACTTGTTGCGGCAGCTCGCGGCACAATTCAGGGACCAGGTAAATGGAGCGGTAATCAACGCTTTGCTGCATCTGTGCCCGATGGCTCACACCCGCCGGAATCCACGCCGCTCGCGACGGTGGCAGCAGACACAATTGCTGCGCGAGGGTGATGCGCGTGCAGCCCTGTCGGGTGTAGAGCAGTTGCCCGTGCAGGTGCTGATGTTGGCCGGAATCGTGATCACCCAGTATTGCTGCGATGCCGATCACCGGCGCCGAGTAACAGTCCGCATCAAAGAGTGTGTGGGCGTCAATCCAAGCCATGGGTTGTCCGATTTGCGCGATAAATTGGCAGGATTCGGATAATACGCCAATCAGCAGTTCTTAAACTCCTCGGCGGTTTACTTGAGGAGTCATAAACAATGAACAACAAAAATCTGTTGCCGCTGGCGATTGCGTTGCTGATGTTTCCGCAGATTGCGCAGACCCTGTACAGCCCGGCGCTGGGGGATATCGGCAGGGTATTTAAAGTCAGTCCCGAGGCGGCAGCGCAGACCTTGTCGGTTTACTTCCTGGCCTTTGCCGTGGGCGTGGTGGTGTGGGGGCGATTGTGTGATCGCATCGGCCGGCGTCCGGTCATGCTTATGGGATTGGCGATCTACGCGGTCGCCATGGTTATCGCCTTGCGAGTCAGCAGTTTCAACGGTCTATTGCTGGCGCAGGGGGTGGCAGCATTTGGTGCGGCGGTGGGCTCGGTGGTCACGCAGACTTTGCTGCGCGACCGTTTCAAAGGGGCAGAACTGGCGCAGGTTTTTTCCCTGGTGGGCATCGCGTTGGCGGCAAGTCCTGCAATCGGTCTGTTCAGCGGCGCTAGCCTGGTCGAGGCATTCGGCTATCGCGGCGTATTGACTGCACTGGTTTTGCTGGCCGCGACGCTGTGGCTCTGGAGTTGCTACGCCTTGCCGGAAACCCGTCCTGAGCAAACACCCCATGTCGACCTGTGGGAAACCCTCGCACGCATGTTGCGCGACTTGGGCATCTGGCGCTCGGCGTTATGGATTGCTGCGTTCAATGTGGCGCTGTTCAGTTATTACAGCCTTGGCCCGTTCATTTTTCAGCGCCTGAACCTGGACGCAACATGGTTCGGCTACAGCGGCGTGATCCTCGCGCTGGGCTCAGGTTTTGGCGCATGGGCCAACAAGCGTTTATTGCAGGCAGGGTTTGCCGCGATGCAGTTGATCCGGCTCGCCGCCATCACCGGTTTGCTCGGTGGCGTTGGCGTCTGGTGGCTGCAGGACAGTGGCGCGTTTGTGCTGCCGATGTTGCTGATCGTGCTGGCGTTCGGCATGGCCATTCCCAATATTCTCGGCATGGCGCTGGTTGATTATTCGGATCGTCTCGGCACTGCCGGAGCGTTATTGGGGCTGATTTATTACCTGCTGATTGGCGCGGGGATGATGCTCGCCGGGTGGTCTCAGGCCCTCGGGGAAACCCTGATAGTGTGCAGTGCCGTGGCGTTGCTGCTGACAATAAGAGCAACAAAAGCAATTGTTTAAGAAGTGTAAGCGCTGTAGGAAGCGTCTTGCATTTGTGTAGGAGGGCTCCGACTATCACGATTATTGATGATGTGGCATTACGCCATTCAATGATCGCAAGGAAGTTGCGTGCCGTATTCGATTCGCGCTGTTTTTCCTCGTCATGTCACGCGTTGGCCGTTGTGGTCGGTCGTAGTGTTGAGCGTAAGTGCCTCCTCGCTTGAAGCGGCCGAAGCTGTCGCGCCGGGCCAGGAAGTGCTGCGCCAGCAGCAACAGCAACAGCGCGACTTGCAACAGCTGCAACTTGAGCAGAGAAAACGTCAGCTGGAGCGCGGCGCGTTCGGCCCGGCGCCGGTCACCCCGGCGATTCCCCAAACCGTTACGCCCGATGAGCGCTGCTGGCCGTTAAGCGGCACGCGCATCGGCGGCGTCACGCTGATCGACAGCGACAAACTCAATGCCCGCATCAAGCCGCTGCTCGCGCCATGCATGGGCGTCGGCCAGATCAATCATCTGCTGGCGACCATCACCGCGATTTACGTCGAAAAGGGCTACATCGCCAGCCGTCCCTACCTGGTGAGTGCTCCGGCAGCGGGGCAATCGCTGGATATCCGGATCGACGAAGGCTACATCGAGTCCATCGAACTGGCCGATCAAAGCCTGCCGGTTTCCCTCGGTGGTGCCTTCCCGGGCATGCTCGGCGGGCCGTTGAACCTGCGCGATCTGGAGCAGGGGCTGGATCAGTTGAACCGCTTGCGTTCGGTTGACCTCACCGCCGATATCGCCCCCGGCAGCCAGCCCGGCGCCTCACGGATCATCCTGCGTTCGCGCACCACCGGGCACTCGCGCTGGGCCTTGAATGCGGGGGTCGACAACCTCGGCAGCGCCAGCACCGGGCGCGACCGCGATACCCTCAGTCTGAGCCTCGACAGCCCGCTGGAACTCAACGACCTGTTGAGCCTCAGCGCCAGTGACACGTTGAATCAGGGCGACCGCTACAGCCGCAACGCCAGCCTGTATTACGCGATCCCCTACGGCTACTGGACCTACAGCGTGTTCGCCAGCCACGCCGAATATCGCGCGCCGTTCAAATTGCCGAGCACGACCTTTCACAGCACCGGCATCACTGACCAGGTCAGCCTGCGCGCCGACCGCGTGTTGTGGCGCGACCAGAGCCGCCAGCTCAGCGCCAACCTGCAACTGGCGCACAAGGACGTCGACAGCTACCTGCAACACGTCCGTCTGGGCATCCAGAGCCCGACCCTGACCGTGGCCGAAGCCGGGCTCAATCTGTTCTGGCTCGACCGCGCGGTGTGGAATCTCGACGTCAACTATGCACAAGGTCTGCGCTGGTTCGGTGCCGATGACGATTCCCGACAGGCGATCAACAACCTGCCGAAGGCGCAGTTTCGCAAGTATCGCGCCGGCCTCAGTCAATGGCGCAATGGCCAGTTCGGTGCGCAAGCCTGGCAATGGCAGAGCCAACTGAATTTGCAGTACAGCCCTGATCCGCTGCCGGCCATCGAGCAACTGTTGGGTACCGACGATTCGGCGGTGCGCGGTTATCGCGTCAGCAGTGCCTCCGGTGCCAGCGGTGCGATCTGGCGCAACACCTTACGCCTGCCGCTGCGCAGCGAATGGCCGGTGCAGATCACCCCGCGTGTCGGCCTCGACCACGGCTGGATCAAGGCCGATCACGGCGCCCAGGGTCAACGCCTGAGCGGCGCGAGTGTCGGCCTGAATCTGGGTTGGAAGAACCTGCAAGTGGACGTCGATTACCAACGCGCCCTCAACACCCCAAACGGTCTGCAACATGAGCCCGAAACCTGGCTGATGCGGGTCGGGGTGCAGATATGACTCACACCAATAATGCAGTGAACAAACAGCCGTCGGATCTGAGCGCGACAGCCACGGCCAACACCAAAACGCGCGACGTGATGCCGTACTTACATGGAGACGTTTTTATGCCAGCACATACCTTTGCATTTCATCTTTCCCCACGGGGCAAATTGCGCTGGGCGATCGCCAGCCTGTTCTTCGCCGTGCACCTGCCGAGCGCTTTGGCCGGTGGTGTAGTCGTCGCTCCCGGACCGGGCGGCACGGCGCAATTGCAGACTCAGGGCGGTGTGCCCATCGTCAATATCGTCGCGCCCAACGGCTCGGGCCTGTCGCACAACCAGTTCCTCGACTACAACGTCGACCGCCAGGGTTTGGTGCTGAACAACGCCTTGCAGGCCGGGCAATCGCAACTCGCCGGGCAACTGGCAGCCAACCCGCAACTGCAAGGGCAAGCGGCGAGCGTGATCCTCAACGAAGTGATCAGCCGCAACCCGTCGGCCATCAACGGCGCACAGGAAATCTTCGGTCGCGCCGCCGATTATGTGCTGGCCAACCCCAACGGCATTTCGGTGAATGGCGGCAGTTTCATCAACACGCCGAACGCCAACCTGGTTGTCGGTCGCCCGGAGTTGAACGACGGCAAACTGCAAGCCCTGAGCACCCGTGACGCCAGCGGCCAGTTGCAGATTCAAAGCGGCGGCCTGCGTAACGGCGAGGGCTCGATCAACCTGATCGCCCCGCGTATCGACAGCCAGGGCGCGCTCAATGCCCGCGACCAATTGAACCTCACCGTCGGCCGCAATCAGGTCGATTACGCCAGCGGCCAGGTGAAGGCTGTGGACCCGGCAGGCAACACCACCGATCAACGCATCGACGCCAGCCTGTTCGGGGCGATGCAAGCCGGACGCATCAATATCGTCAGCACCGCTGAAGGCGCTGGCGTGCGAGTGGGCGCTGTACAAGTGGCCGGGCGCGATGGCGTGCAAATTCGTTCTGCCGGTGACCTCAGTGTCAGCGGCGATGCCGTGGCGAACAGTCTCGAGGTGACGCGCGCCGGCATCCGCAGCAGCCAGGGCGATGTCGGTCTGCACAGCGGCAAGGACCTGACCTTGGCCGCCACCGATGTCAGTGGCCGTGACGTTAGCGTCGATGCCAAGCGCAACCTGACCCTGAGCACGGTAGAAAGCCGCAAGCTCCAGGAAAAGCGCGAAAACTGGAGTAACAGCACCATCGGCATCACGTGGGAAACCTACGACCGTAGCCAAACCGACAGCGAGTCGCGTCAGCACGGCAGCCAGATCATTGCCAGCCGCGACGCGACATTGTCCTCCGGCAAAGACACTCAACTGCACGCTGCAAAAGTCGAAGCGGCGAACAATCTCAGCGTGCAAAGTGGCGGTGACCTGCGTCTGACCGCCGCCACCGAAAGCCACACCCAGACCGATCAGGGCAATCACCGCAAACACTTGTGGAAAGCCAACTGGAACACCAGCAGCGAAGAGCAGCGCAGTGTCACCAGCCAGTTGAAGGCTGGCAACATCGCCCTGCAAACCGCAGCGCTGTTGCGTTCCGAAGGCGCCGAGTTGAACAGCTCGGGCGACCTGCAACTGGCCGGCAAACAAGTAGAAATCACCACGGCCACACGAACCAGTCGCAGCAACGATAATCACTATTCCGGCGATCTGGTTGGCGGTGGTTTCTTTGGCAAAACCGGTGATGCCGACAAGGGCCAGACCCAGCATCAGGGCAGCAAGGTCAATGCGGCGGGCAAATTGATCGTCAAGGCTGACGACGTCCGTATCAGCGGCAGCCAGGTCCGTGGCGGCACCGACGCGAGCGTGATCAGCGACAAGGGTTCGCTGATCGTCGACGGCGTGCAGGACACCTCGCACAGCAACAATCATGACAAGGACAGCAAGTTCTTCGGCATCAGCAAAGACGAGTCGCGCCAGAACGCCAAGGACAGCACCACGGTGCGCAGCGAACTGGTGTCCGACAGCAACCTCAAGCTCAAAGGCGCCAAGGACATCGAAGTGGCCGGCTCGACCGTCAAGGCGGGCGGCGCGCTGACGGCGGACGCGGCGGGGGATGTGAACGTGCATTCTGCGCAGAACAGCCACGACAGCAGCACCACGACTGAAACCCGTGGCTTCGACGCCTACGCCAAAGAGCAAACACCGGAGCAATATCGCGCCGGCATTCATTACGAAGACAAGCAACAAACCGTGACCCGCAACGACGTCACGCAGCAAAGTTCGAGCCTCAGCGGCGGCAGCGTACAAGTGAAGGCGGGCGGTGACGTGACTCTCAAGGGCGCGGACGTTAAATCCACCGCTGGCGATACGACGTTGAGCGGTAAAAACGTGTCGTTGCTGGCCGAACAGGACAGCCACAAAACTACCACCGACACGTCCAGCACCGGCGGCGGTTTCTATTACACCGGCGGCCTTGACCGCGCCGGTAGCGGCGTTGATTTCGCCCACAGCACTTCGCAAGACACCAGCAGCAAAACCACTGCGCAAACCACCAGCGTGCAGAGCAGCGGCGGCCTGACGATCAACGCCGACAAGCTCGCCACCGAAGGCGCGCAAGTGAAGGCTGGCAACGGTCTGAACATCGCGGCCAACGAAGTCGATAACCGCGCGGCCAGCAACACCGAAAGCAGCACTCACAACCAGAGCAACTGGTCGGCGGACATCGGCGCCAACGTCGAGTACAAAGACATCGCCCGGCCTATCGCTGGTGCGGTTAAAGATGTGCTGAACGCCAAGGTGCCGGACAAGGATGCACTGGCCAATCTCGGTCAGCCGAACGTCGGTATCGACGTCGCGGTCGGTCACGGCAGCGGCGAAAAAACCGAGCAAAACAGCAACGCTGTAGTCAGTCGTTTTGACGGCGGCACTGTCAACGTGAACGTCGCTGGAACCCTGCACGACCAAGGCACGCAGTACAACGCCAGCGCTGGCCAAGTGAACATCAGCGCCGACAAACTGGTCGCCGATGCCGCGAGCAATACCCACACCAGCACCGACAGTTCGGTGGATGCCAAGGTTGACGTGCGGGTCTACACCAAAACCGGCGAAGACGTGAATGTCGCCGGTAGCGGCGCGGGTGGCAGCAGCCAGTCGAGCAAGGACAGTTCCACGGCGGTAGTCGGCGCTTATGCCGGTAGCCAGGGTGTGAACATCAAGGTCGGTGGCGACGCACAGTTCGAAGGCAGCCGTTTCGACGGCGGGCAGGGCGGCGTCAGCGTCAAAACCGGCGGCGATCTTGCGCTGAATCAGGCCAACGATCGCCAGAACAGCAGTGACGCCAGTCTGCGCGGCAATGGTTCGCTGACGGTTGGCACCTTGCCAGGAACCGACGGCACCAACGTCGATCTTGGCGCCGGTTTCCAGCTCGATCACAGCACCAAGCAGACCACTGACACTCAGGCCCACGTCGCAAGCATCACCGGCAACGGCCCGGTACAACTGAGCAGCGGCGGCAATCAGGTCCAGCAAGGCACGACGATCGACAGCGCTGGCGCCATCGATCTGCATGCTGACGGCAAACTCGATCTGCAAGCGGCGACCAACACTCACACTGCCACCGGCAGCAATCTCGGCGGCGGTTTGAAGGGCGGCGGCAGCAAATCCAGCAGCGAGAAGAGCCGCGATCAGGGCGGCAATCTCAGTGGCAATTTCAACATTGGTCGGGTCAATGAGCACTCACAAACGCTGACCGGTGGCCAACTCACCAGCCAGAGCGGGATCGCCCTGAGCGGTGACGCTGTTCATCTGCAAGGCACGCAAGTCAGTGCACCAAACGTCAACGTCGATGCACAGAAGGGCGGCTACGTTCAGGAGTCGGCACAGTCCACTGAAAGCCGTAACAACTGGAACGTCGCGCTGAATGCCGGCGGTAATCTGAGCAGCAAAAAGCCGACAGCAGCCGAAGAGAAGGCCAGCAGCGACCACGGTTTCAATGCCGGCGCCAAGGTTGGCGTGGATTACCTGCAGGGCACCACGCAGCAGAACAGCCAGATCAAGGCTGACAGCGTGGTATTGAACAGCGCGGGTGATGCCCATCTGGCAGGTGCGCAAATCGATGCGAAGACGGTCAGCGGGAATGTCGCAGGTGATCTGGCAGTCGACAGCCGTCAAGACTCGAAGACAAGCGCCAAGGTTGACGTGGATCTGGGCCTGACCGCCAAGAAGAACCCACCGAACGACAAGGAGAAACTCGCCGGCACCGACTACAAACCGACGCTGAAAGCGCAGGGAGAATACGCGCACAAGGACAGCGTCGCGCAGGCGTCCGGCATCAGCGCCAGTCAAGGTGTAAAGCTGAATGTGGGCGGCGCGACACAACTGACCGGCGCTCGGATTTCGGCGAGTGAAGGCACGGTGGGGCTGGGTGGTTCGAAGGTCAGCAGCACCGATCTGAACAACCACGATTACGGCATCAAGGCTGGCCTCGATCTGCCACAAAAAACAGAGGAAAACGCTCCAAAGGTTTCCCTTGAAAACGGCAACCTCAAAGTCGGCCCGATCACCCTGAGCGGGCATCTCGATACCCAAACCCTGCAGGCCGGAATCGACGAAAAAGGCTGATCCCCATACTCCCGTGTAGGAGCTGCCGCAGGCTGCGATCTTTTGCTCTTGGAAAACCAGGATCAAAAGATCGCAGCGTGCCGCAGCTCCTACAGGGGATTTGCTTATGATCGGAATGATTTGCCGGTCTTAATAGTAACCATTACTATTCGCGCTCCTTTCCTCAGCACAACATCCATACCCCCATGCGTCCCCGCAGACCCGGCTTTTTCGAGCATTACGAAGAGTTGATCGGCACCTGGACTCGTCGTCTGCGCAATCGCGCGCAGGCCGAGGATCTGGCGCACGACACCTTTGTGCGGGTGCTTGAGTCCGATTCGGCAGAGGTGCAGCAACCCCGGGCGTATTTGCACCAGACCGCGCGCAATATCGCGGTCGATGGCTATCGGCGGGAGGATCGGCGCGGCGCCATGGAGTCGGAGGCGATCGATCACAGTGCGTCGTCATCCGGCGACCCGGAGCATTACATGCATGCGATCCAGTTGGCTGACTCCATCGAACGAGCGCTCGCGGAACTGCCGGCCAATTGCCGGAAGATTTTTGTCTGGCAGAAGATCGAAGGCCTGACCCAGGCGGAAATCGCAGAACGCCTGGGGCTGTCCAAGAACATGGTCGAAAAGTATATGATCCGCACCCTGCGGCATCTGCGTGATCGACTGGACGGGTTGCAGTCATGAGCCGCTGCAGCTTTTCATCCCCGGCCAAACAGGACATTCCATGATGGATACTCGTGATTGCGCGTGCGGGCAAACGACGGTGCGCGATGACGCGGCTCGCTGGTTTGTGCGTTTGCAGGAGCCGGCCGTGAGTGCCGACGAGCAGCAGCGCTTCGACGCCTGGCTGAATCAACATCCGCAACACCGCGATGAATTTCAACTGCTGCAAGGGCTGTGGACGGCGGCTGACCTGCTGCCGGCGCCACGCCTCAAAGCCCTCGCTGAAACCCCACCGGCGCGCCGTGAGCGACGTCCGCTGCTGCGTTATGCGGTGGCAGCCAGTGTGCTGGCGGTGGCGCTTGGATTGGGACTGTTCAGCGGCCTCAATCACCCCGGAAGCTACAGCGCCGAGTTTTCTACCGTGCTCGGTGAGCGCAAGCATGTGGCATTGCCGGACGGCTCGGTGATCGACCTCAACAGCCGCAGTCGCTTGCAGGTGCATTATGAAAAGGATCGCCGGCTCATCGAGTTGAGTGAAGGCGAGGCGATGTTCAGCGTCGAGCACGACGCCTCGCGACCGTTCGTAGTCGAGGCCGGCAGCGGCAAGGTCACGGTCACCGGTACGCGCTTCGATGTGCGCCGCGACGTCACGCAGACACGGGTGGCGGTGGAGCAGGGCACAGTGAAAGTGCAGGGACACGATGCGCCGGATAACGAATTTATCAACCTGACCGCCGGCCTCGGCACCCACGTCGATGCGCAAGGCAAAGTGGCGGCAGCCTACGCCGTCAATCCAGCGGAGCTGACGGCGTGGCGCGGCGGCAAACTGGTGTTCAACAACGCCCGCCTCAGCGAAGTGGCCGCTGAAGTGTCGCGTTATCGCGAGAAACCGCTGACTGTCAGCAACCCCGGCGTGGCCAATCTGCGCCTCACCAGCGTGTTCAAATCCGACAACACCGACGCCTTGCTCAAGGCCTTGCCGAACATTCTGCCGGTGGCCATTCGCACCCTTGCGGATGGCAGTCAGGAAATAATTTCAAAATAACATTCAGGTTTTTTTCGAGTTCATCGTCTTCCTGTTCAACTGCAACTGGTTTGCATTAACAGCCGCACACTCTTGCGATCCACAGGACTACGTTCGACGTGAAAACCACCATTGCCAATAACAAAAAATCCCCTTGGTTGCCGCTGGCCCTCGCGCTGGCGGTCAATGCTGCCGTGCCTTTGGCGTTCGCGGCTGAAGCTATTCATATTCGCGCGCAGCCGCTGGGTCAGGCCTTGAGTGAACTGGGCCAGCAAACCTCGCTGCAAGTGTTTTTCAGCCCGGACCTGGTCGCCGGCAAACAAGCCCCGGCAGTCGACGGTGATCTCTCGCCAGAGCACGCGCTGCGCCAATTGCTGCAGGGCAGCGGTCTGGATTATCAGATCAACGAAGGCTCGGTGACGCTGTCGCCCGCCGCGACTTCCGCTGCCCCTGGCGGCCCGCTGGAACTGGGCGTGACCGATATTAAAGTGGTCGGCGACTGGCTCGGCGACGCGAATGCGGCCGTGGTGCAAAACCACCCCGGCGCGCGCACGGTGATTCGCCGCGAAGCGATGGTCGAGCAGGGCGCAATGAACGTCAGCGACGTGCTCAAACGCGTGCCTGGCGTACAGGTGCAAGACTCCAACGGCACCGGCGGCAGCGACATTGCCCTGAACGTTGGCGTGCGCGGTCTGACGTCGCGTCTGTCGCCACGCTCCACCGTGCTGATCGACGGCATACCGGCAGCGTTCGCGCCGTACGGTCAACCACAACTGTCGATGGCGCCGATCTCCTCGGGCAACCTCGACAGCATCGACGTGGTACGCGGCGCCGGTTCAGTGCGTTACGGGCCGCAAAACGTCGGCGGCGTAATCAACTTCGTCACCCGCGCGATCCCGGAAAAAACCACTGGCGAGATCGGCACCACGCTGGAAACCACTCAGTATGGTGGCTGGAAGCACATCGACACGGCGTTCCTCGGCGGCACCGCCGACAACGGCATGGGCGTGGCGCTGTTGTACTCGGGCGTCAACGGCCACGGCTACCGCGAGCGCAACAACGGCAACGACATTGACGACGTGATCCTGAAGACGCACTGGGCGCCGACCGATCAGGACGATTTCAGTCTCAATTTCCATTACTACGACGCCAGCGCCGACATGCCCGGCGGCCTTACGCAGAAGCAGTACGACGACAATCCTTACGATTCGGTGCGTGATTACGACAGCTTCAGCGGTCGGCGCAAGGACGTGTCGTTCAAGTGGATTCGCCAGATCGACGAGCGCACCCAGGCTGAAGTGCTGACCTACTACACCGACAGTTTCCGTGGCAGCACCATCGCCGCTCGCGACCAGAAAACCCTCAGTTCGTATCCACGCTCTTATTACACCTTGGGCATCGAACCGCGTGTGTCGCGCGTGTTCGACGTCGGCCCGACCACCCAGGAAGTCAGCGTCGGTTATCGCTATCTGAAAGAGGCGATGCACGAGCAGTCGAGCCGACTGGCGCTGGTCAACAACCAGCCTGTCGTCACGCCGACTTCCGACGGCCACGTGTTCCAGGATCGTACCGGCGGCACCGAGGCCAACTCGGTTTACATCGACAACAAAATCGACGTCGGCAACTGGACCATCACGCCGGGCATTCGCTTCGAACACATCAGCACGGATTGGCACGATCGCGCCGTGCTCGACACGGCCGGCAGACCGGTGCCAGAGAAAAACCGCAGCATCGAAAGCAATGAACCGCTGCCGGCACTGAGCGTGATGTATCACCTGTCGGATGCGTGGAAGCTGTTTGCCAACTACGAAACCTCGTTCGGCAGCCTGCAATATTTCCAGCTGGGGCAGGGCGGCTCGGGCGATAGCACCGCCAACGGTCTGCAACCGGAAAAGGCCAAGACCTACGAGATCGGCACGCGTTACAACGATGACGTGTGGGGCGGGGAAGTGACGCTGTTCTACATCGACTTCGACGACGAACTGCAATACATCAGCAACGACGTGGGCTGGACCAACCTCGGTGCGACCAAGCACCAGGGCATTGAAGCGTCGGTGCACTACGACATGGCGGCATTGGACCCGCGCCTTGATGGTCTGACCGCGAATGCCGGTTTTACGTATACCCGTGCGACCTATGAAGGTGAGATTCCGGGGTTCAAGGGGCGTGATCTGCCGTTCTATTCGCGTCAGGTGGCGACGGTTGGTTTGCGCTATGAGGTTAATCGCTGGACCTACAATCTCGACGGTTTTGCCCAGTCGAAACAGCGTTCGCCGGGTACTGGTGTGAATGCCGATGGTAGTTTTAACGGTAACTACATCACTGACGGCACGGCGGATGGGCAGTACGGTGATATTCCGGGTTATGTGACCTGGAACGTGCGCGGTGGTTATGACTTCGGGCCGCAGGTGTCGAATCTGAAGCTGGGCGCCGGGGTGAAGAACGTCTTCGACAAGCAGTATTTCACGCGTTCCAGTGATAACAATTCGGGGATGTATGTGGGGGCGCCGCGGACGTTTTTTGTGCAGGCTAGTTTGGGGTTTTGATTGATTGGTTGATTGGGTGAATATCCGTTGCTGCGGTGATGGCTACTTAGGGTTCCGCCCTTACGGCGGGTCACTTTTTCCAGACGCCGAAAAAGTAACCAAAAAGGCTTTGCCCTGACGTTCGGCCCTCGCTGTGGCTCGGGTTCCTTCGCTGCGGAATTGATCCGGGGGCATCGCCTCCGGTTTGCTGCGCTGCACCTCCTCTCGATGTGTTTGGCTGCGCCAAACGGTCGCTGCGCTCCCACCCCCGGATCAATCCCTCCACTCAGCCTGCCGACGGGCTTCCAGATCAAGATCAAGAGCTGCACTCGAGCTAACGCTCATTGTGTTGAGTGGGGCGGACTTCGCCGCATGGGGTGTTCGCAAATCAAAATTGTGGGAGCTGGCTTGCCAGCGATAGCGGCCAGCCAGCCGACCAGGCTCTGGCGGGTGTACTCGATCCCATTGTGGGAGCGAGCCTGCTCGCGAAGGCGGCCTGACAGCCGACCAATCTCAGGCAGATGTAATCAACTCACCTGTAGGAGCTGCCGAAGGCTGCGATCTTTTGATCTGCTTGGCTTTGGCTTTGGCTTTGGCTTGGGTTTTTGATCTTCTGCCCCTTCGGCAGGCCGAGCGAAGGTGTTCATCCGGGGGTTAGGCGCGCAGCGCCGTGCGGCGTAGCCGCATACATCGAGAGGAGGTGCAGCGAAGCAAACCGCAGGCGACTGCCCCCGGATGGACACCGTAGCGAGGGAACACTGAGCCTAAGCGAAGTGCCGTACGCCGGGGCAAAGCCTTTTGGGTTACCTTTTCGGCGTTTGGAAAAGGTGACTCGCCGTAAGGGCGAAACCGCCAGCGGCAGCACCCGCAGCAACGGATATGCCCCCAAACCCCACAACCCCCAAAAAACAAAATCAAAAGACCGCAGCCTTCAGCAACCCCCACACAGTTCGGGATCTGGCAGGTGCACTCGGTTCAGACCTTCAACACCTTCCCACCAATCGCCACCGCCACCAACAACACCGCCATCAACCCAAACGCAAAACTCAAACTGCTGGCATGCGCGACAAACCCAATCACCGCCGGCCCCGCCAGAATCCCCGCATAACCCAACGTAGTGATCGCCGGCACGGCAATGCTTTCCGGCATCACCGTCTGCTTGCCCACCGCCGTGTACAGCACCGGCACAATGTTCGAACAACCGGCACCGACCAGCGCATAACCGACCAGAGCGAGTTGCCAGCTTGGCGCGAACGTCGCCAGGAACAAGCCTGCCGCCGCCAACAAACCACCAAACAGAATGATCCGCGTCGCCCCGACACTGCGCACAATCCGGTCACCCATCAAGCGGCCGGCGGTCATGGTCAGGGCAAATGCCGCGTAACCCAAACCCGCATACGCCGTGTCGATCCCGCGTTCCTGAGCGAGGAACACTGCACTCCAGTCCAGCGCCGCGCCTTCGGTGAGGAACACGATGAAGCACATCCCGCCGATAAACAGCACGATGCCGTGAGGCACCGCGAATGCCGGGCCGGAGCTTTCGCTGCCATACGGCAACATGTGCGGGACGCATTTGAACAATGCGCCGATCAGCACCGCAACCACTACCAGCATCGCACCCAGCGGCGACAGACCGAGGCCGAGCAGGGCGCTGACGCCCGCCGCGCCGACAATACCGCCGAGGCTGAACAAGCCGTGAAAACCCGACATCATGTTCTTGCCGCTGGCGCGCTCGACGATCACCGCTTGCAGGTTCACCGTCGAATCCACCGTGCCCAGCCCGGCGCCGAACATGAACAGCGTGGCGATCAGCGCCGGAACCGAAGACACCGTGGCCAGCAACGGCAACGCCGCGCAGATCAGCAACGTGCCGCCGGTGGCCACGCGTCGGCAACCGAACCGCGTGGCGAGAATCCCCGCCAATGGCATCGCCAGAATCGAACCGACCCCGAGGCACAACAGCAACAATCCCAGCGTGCCCTCATTGAGCCCGGCGCGCGCCTTGGCGTACGGCACCAGTGGTGCCCACGCGGCAATACCGAGGCCGGCGATGAAAAAAGCGATGCGCGTGGACATCTGTTGCAAGCGTCCGGGGACGAACGTGTCTTGGGGGTTGAGGCTGGTCATATCGATCCTTGGCAAAAATACATCGCGTCCCCGAGGGACAGTGATTGAGCGTCGAGGTTCGATCACAGGTACTCGGAGCCGTTTAGTCGACATCCTAACCTGTGCCGAACACCACACATCGCGATTTGTTCGACCCAGCACCGTACCCATGTAGGAGCTGCGGCACGCTGCGATCTTCTGATCTTGATTTTGAAGATCAGAATCAAAAGATCGCAGCCTCGTTTCACTCGAATGCTCCTACAGGAGATCGTGGTTTAGAGTGAGATTCTCGATAACGGGAATACAAGGACAGGTGATGACGCAGTTCTACGATGCGCGGGGCAATATCTACGGGGTGGTCGCGCCTGAAGTATTGCGTGAAGCGGGGATTGATTTGCCAGCGAATGCGACCGATTGTGCGTCATCGCGCAAGGCATGGAGTGAGGCGGCCATCGCGCTGTGCTGTGACTGGCCCGAAGGTCAGCGCCCGCCGAACAGTAAATCCCACCGCAGCGACGGCTTGCTGATCGGCCCGTTCCAGAACTCGCCGCCGTTTGACGTACTGATCGTCAACACCGACGGCACTCTCGCCGAGCGCAGTGGCAATGGCTTGACGATATTCTCGCAAGCCCTGACCGAACAAGGGTTGATGCCGGAACAAGGGGCGCTATTAAGCGTCCATCACGACAAGGGTGATGCGCTGGAGACTTCGGTAAAACCGGCGGAAGTCGAAGGTGTGCAAGGTTTCTGGCTCGATCTGGGCAAACCCGGATTCGGCGCGGATGCGGTTGGGGCGCTGAACGTTGGAAGCAGCGAGTTCTATGGATGTGCCGTAAGCCATCTGCAGCCCTTGGCGCAACTCGATCCGGCGTGGCACCACAGCCAGTTCGTGCGCATCGGCAATCCGCATTGTGTGACGTTACTGACAGACGCTGGCGCATTGCCGAGTAACGAGCAAATGCGCGAATCACCGCTGAGCGAAGGCTTGACCCGAATCGCCTACGCCATGCCGACCGGCGCTGGCGAGCCGTGCCCGGCGGGTGTAAATCTGCAATGGGCGGTGCGCGAGTCCGGGCAGCGGATCGTCGCCCGGGTGTTCGAACGCGGCGAAGGGCCGACCGCTTCCTCGGGTACCAGCGCCAGTGCGGTGGCGTGTGCAGCGTGGCGGGTCGGTTGGGTCGCGGCTGGGCAAGTTCACGTGGTGATGCCCGGTGGCACGGCGCCGATTTTGCTTGAGGAAGAACAAGGGGAATTGGTCGGCGTCAGATTGTTTGGTACGGCGCGATTGATACGCTGAATCCGAAACTGCCATCGCTGGCAAGCCAGAGCCTCACATTGGCGCGTTCAGCGCAAACCCCTGTAGGAGCTGCCGAAGGCTGCGATCTTTTGATCTTGTTTTTTACAATCAACGTCAAAAGATCGCAGCCTGCGGCAGCTCCTACAGGGAGCGTTGTCAGCTCAGATTGCTGCTGAACTCCACCACCGGCATCTGCCGCTTCATCAACACCTCACCGCCGCGAATCGAATACAGCGGCAAGCCCTGACTGCGGATGACTTCGTAATCGCTGTCCGCCGAGAGGATCAGCAGGTTTGCCGGTCGCCCCTGTTCCAGGCCATAACGCTCGCCCAGATTCATCGCTTTGGCGCTGTTGTCCGTCACCAGATCCAGCGCACTTTGCAGGTTGCGGTAACCGAGCATGTGGCAGATGTGCAAGCCGGCTTCAAGCACGCGGAGGATGTTGCCGTTGCCCAGTGGATACCACGGATCGACGATCGAATCCTGGCCGAAACACACGTTCATTCCGGCTTCGAGCAGCTCATTCACGCGGGTCACGCCACGGCGTTTCGGGAAGTTGTCGAAACGCCCTTGCAGGTGAATGCTCTCGGTCGGGCACGAGACAAAACTGATCCCGGAATGGCCGAGCAGGCGGAACAGTTTTGCGCAGTAGGCGTTGTCGTAAGAGCCCATCGCCGTGGTGTGGCTGGCGGTGACCAACGACCCCATGTCACGGCTGCGGGCTTCTTCGGCGAGCACTTCGAGGAAGCGTGAATGCGGGTCATCGGTTTCGTCGCAGTGTACGTCGACCAAGCATCCGGTGCGCTCGGCCAGGTCCATCAGGAACTTCACCGAACTCACACCTTGATCGCGGGTGTACTCGAAATGCGGGATCCCGCCGACCACGTCCGCGCCCATGCGGATGGCTTCTTCCATCAGCTCTCGACCATTGCGGAACGACTCGATGCCTTCCTGCGGAAACGCGACGATTTGCAGGTCGATCAGGTGTCGACTTTCTTCGCGCACTTCGAGCATGGCTTTGAGTGCGGTGAGCTGCGGGTCGGTGACGTCGACGTGGGTGCGCACATGCTGGATGCCGTGAGCCGCTAGCGTCTGAATGGTTTTTTTTGCGCGGATCTTGGTGTCTTCTTCGGTGATGGTGACCTTGCGTTCGCCCCAGCATTCGATGCCTTCGAACAGCGTGCCGCTCATGTTCCAGCGCGGCTCGCCAGCGGTGAGGGTCGCGTCGAGGTGTATGTGTGGCTCGACGAAGGGCGGCACTACCAGATTGCCGCCGGCGTCAAGGTCTTCGGGGCCCAGGGTCGGGGCTTCGGTCTGGCGGGCGATGCTGCGTATCAGCCCGTCTTCAAGGTGCAATTCGTGCAAACCTTCCTGGTTGCGCAGTCGGGCGTTGATGATGTGCATCAGGCAAATCCTTCTTATAAGTCTTGAAGTGGCGCGCTGGCGCTGCGGGCGCCGAGTATTGCGGTGAAGATGACATACGTTAGCGCGGCAGCAGCGATCCCTACCAGCGGCGCGACCCATGGCGAGCTGAACGCCGCGACGGTACCGACCCCGTAGGCCCCGAGGCCCGGCCAGTTGAAGGCCGGCAGCCGTGCGTCGGCCAGACGCGGATAGCGCCCGCGCCAGCGGTAGAAGAAGTCGGCCATGATCACGCCGCCAATCGGTGGGATCACCGTGCCGAGCAGGATCAGGTACGGCACCAGCATGTCGTACATGCCCAGCAGGGCGAGCAGGGTACCGATCACCGCGCCAGCCAACGTCACGGTCTTGCGCCGCCCGGTGCGCAGCAGGTTGCAACCGGCGACGGCGAAGTTGTAGATGGTGTTGTCCTGGGTGCTCCAGATGTTCAGCAGCAACATCGCCATCGCGGCCATGGCGAAACCTTGCAACAGCAACACTTCAACCACGTCCGGTTGCTGATAGACGATGGCGCCGTAGGCACCGATCAGCACCATCAGGCCGTTGCCGATGAAGAACCCGATCAGGCTCGCCAGTACTGCAACTTTTGCCGAACGCGAGAAGCGCGTCCAATTGGTCGCCTGCGTCGCGCCGCTGACGAAGGTGCCGAACACCAGGGTGATGGCGGTCGACCAGTCCAGCGAACCACTGGGCACAACGCTCAGCAATCCCTCGAAACCGCCGACTTTCACCGTCGCCACCCACATCGACAGTATCAGCAGCAACATCATTGCCGGCACAGCGATGTACGACAGAATCTCCAGCCCGCGATAACCGACGTAGGCAGTGGCGCAGAACATCAGACCGAACAGCACCATCAACCCGAGGACCGTGGCCTCATCGAGGTTGAAATACTTGCCGATCACCACCGCCGCCGTCGCCGTGCCCCAGGCGTACCAGCCGATCTGGGTGAAACCGAGGATCAGGTCGCTGAGCTTGCTGCCGACTTCACCAAAGCAGAAGCGCCCCATCAATACCGAGTTGAGGCCGCTTTTGAAAGCGATGTAACCCAGGCCTGCCGCATACAAACCGAGCAGCAGATTGCCGACGATGATCACCGCCATCAATTCGGCGAAACCGAACGCCACACCGAGCTTGCCGCCGGCAAACATGGTCGCGGTGAAGAAGGTAAAACCCAGCAACACCATCGCCGTGGAGGCCAGGCCTTTGCGCGCATGCAGGGGGACTTCGCTGAGGGGGTAATCGTTGCCGGAATCGTTTTGCGTCATGGGGCGGTCCTTGCTGAAAGAGGAAGACGCGGGGAGGGTTGCAGTGGTCGTGCCAATCGCGGTTGGCGCGGTTATGTATAGACGAGTCAGGAATTTTCGGCTCGAAAGCAGTGCACCTGACGAAACCGAAGCCCTATGTAGGAGCTGCCGAAGGCTGCGATCTTTTGATCTTGTTTTTGGGGATCAAGGGCAAAAGATCGCAGCCTTCGGCAGCTCCTACAGGGGAATTACTGGGCTCAGAGAAATCGCAGCAGGGCGACGACGATGGCTTCCGGAGCGTCTTCCTGGACGAGGTGGCCGGCGTTGGGGATTGGGTGGAATTGTGATCCCGGGATCATGTTGTGTAACGCTCGACCACGTTCGATGGGAATCCACTGATCCTCTTCACCCCAGAGAATCTGCACCGGGCAACGGATGTTCGGGTACTGATTTTCGGCTTCACGGGTATAGCGCTCATCCATCTGCGCAATCTGCCGATAGAACGCCGCTTGGCCTGGATCGCCGAGCCAGGGCTGCACGTAGGGCGCCAATTCATCATCGGGAATCTCGCGGTGAATCGCCCCGCGAATATAGGTCGGGACGATGGCGCGCTGAATGTAATCGGGCAGTCCGCTGAAGGCTGCTTCATGCAGGCGCACATGCTGCACAAACGGCGAACCCCAGGGCGTCAGCGCCACCGGATCGATCAGCGTCAGGCTGCGGTAGTCCTTGCCATCGAGCAGATGCGTGCGCAACGCGGTGGCGCCGCCGAAGTCATGGGCGACCACGTCGGGACGTTGGATATTCCAGTGCTCAAGCAATTGCGCGAGGAGTTGGTTTTGTATGCCGAGGGACACATCCGCATCAGGTTGCTCGGAGCGCCCGTAGCCGAGCAAATCGAAATAGTGCACCCGGTGCGTGGCGAAAAAATGCGGCGCAATGCGGTGCCACACGTAGGAAGAGAAGGGCGTGCCATGCACAAACACCAGCGGCGGGCCGTCGCCGCGCACGGCATGACGTACCTGTCGGCCATGGAAATCAAAGACCTGATCGAGCAGCCAGTCCGTCATGGGCTTGTCCTCTTGGCGGGTTTGAGCCAAGAAGCATAGGCGTAAAAAAACAGCCGGGGCGGCTGTTCCCTATTTCCCTGAATAAACACAAATCCCCTGTAGGAGCTGCCGCAGGCTGCGATCTTTTGATCCTGGTTCTAACAATCAAAGTCAAAAGGTCGCAGCCTGCGGCAGCTCCTACAGGGGGATCTGTGTTGGATCATTCGCCGCGATAAATGCAACCGCTGGTGCAGGTCTCGTGGATGCGGATCGCGCTGAGTTCCGGCAGCAGTGGCTTCATTTCATTCCAGATGAATTTGGCCAACACTTCGCTGGTCGGGTTTTCCAGACCGGGAATATCGTTCAGGTAGTTGTGATCCAGACGCTCGTACAGAGGCTTGAAAATCGCCTTGATCTCGGAGAAGTCGCGGATCCAGCCGGTGTGCGGATCGAGGTCACCGCTGAGGTGAAGCGCCACTTTGAACGAGTGGCCATGCAGACGCCCGCACTTGTGGCCGTCCGGGACGTGCGGCAGGCGGTGGGCGGATTCGAATGTAAATTCCTTGAAGATTTCCACAGTGTTTTCAGCTCTGTTCAGATGGCGTTCGCCGCAGCGATTCGGGCAGGCCGGGAGTTTATCAGCTTGTGTTTGGCCGTGCTGACTAAAGGGTCAGCAAGCGCTCGGCGAGGCGACCATTGGCAGCCAGTTCGAGAAACTCGTCGCCCAATCGGCGGCTCTCTTCCATCGCCGCGTGCCAGTATTTCTGCCGGCTCGGCGCATCGCCCATGAAGCGTTTGAAGTCGTTGCGGTCGGGCAGTTTGCCGTAGGGCAGGCGCGCCAGGTATTCCTTCGAAGGCGCGAGCAACAGCACGTCCTGCAAGCGCTCCACCGAAGCACGACGCCACGGCAACGTCTTGTCGAACCAGCCCGGAATCACCCGGTCGGTGAAGTGCGGATAGAGCACGATACCGTCGCCGCTGTAGGGCAAGTCGAGGTGATAGTCGAGCAGGCCTCCGTCGCGAAACGTTCCGGCACCGGCACCCGGCAAATCACGCACGCCTTCCATGACCATCGGGATCGAACCCGACGCCAGTAGCGCCTGACGCAGATTGCCGGCATTGAGCGCGACGAAGCGTGACGGAAAGTCGTTCAACGCATTGACCGGCGGCGCCAGGCGCGGATCGTGGATGATCAACCGTTCGAAGTGCCGCGACAGCCGTGCGCGGCCTCGCAGGTTATCGGCAATTACCGAGCCCAGTGCCAGCCCCAGTCGACCACGATGATCATCGGCCAGACGCCCCTGACTCTTCACCACCATTATGTTCAAGCGGTAATCGGCGTTACTGAGGATGCTCGCATCGCGGCCGTCAAGCAGGTCATTGAGCATGCGCTGTGAACTCTGGCTGATCTCGGCCATGGTCACGCCTTTGTTGAAATTCTGCTCGGCGTAGAGCTGGCCGAGGCGACGGATGCCTTCGGCGGCGTCCGGCAGACAGGCGCTGGCGAAGCGCCAGGAACCGACCGAAGCCCCGATCAGCGAACGCTCGCGCGGCGCGCTCGGCAGCCACTCACCGAACAACGCCAGATCCAGCCCCTGAATCCCCAGCGCCTTCGGCCCACCGGCCGCGCCGGGCAGGGTGCCGACGTCGGCAGCGTTCAGGCCTTGCGCACGAATCCGCGCCATGGCCCGAGGGCCAGCCTTGAGGGTGAGGGCAGGGAACTTGATGTGGATGGCAGTCATACCGGTCTCGATCGTTAGCAAGCGAAGAATTATAAACACATGTTGCGATCCCTGTAGGAGCTGCCGAAGGCTGCGATCTTTTGACTTTAAAAAAGCAGGATCAAAAAATCGCAGCCTGCGGCAGCTCCTACAGGGGAAACGAGTTTGGTGGGCACAATGATGGCCATTCAGTTTCAGTTAAGTTCATCCCGTTAAGGTGCCGGCAGTAGGCAACACATAAAAATACGGAGATACCCATGAAAACCCTGACTGCCCTGTCCCTCGTCTCGATCCTCGGCCTGACCGCCAGCCTCGCCCATGCCCGCGATTTGGGCCCTGATGAAGCCCTGCGGTTGCGCGACGCTGGTACTATCGTCTCCTTCGAGAAGCTCAATGCCACGGCACTGGCCAAACACCCGGGTTCGACCATCACCGAAACCGAGCTGGAAGAGGAGTACGGCAAGTACATCTACCAGGTCGAACTGCGTGATCCACAGGGGCTGAACTGGGATCTGGAATTAGACGCGGTCAGTGGGCAGGTTCTCAAGGATCATCAGGATACGTAATGAAGGTTAATGTTCGCGCCACCAGCCTTGCTGCGTTGGCGCTTGTGATTTCCTGTTCGTCGGCGATGGCTCGCGACCTCGATCAGGACGAGGCACTGAAGCTGCGTCAGCGCGGGGTGATCCTGCCGCTGGAGCAAGTGTTGCAGCAGGCCATGGATCGCTATCCCGGGGCAAAATTGCTGGAAGTCGAGCTGGAAGAGAAACACGACGTCTACATTTATGAAGTCGAGTTGCTGACGGCCGAGGGTGTCGCGCGCGAGCTGCACCTGAAGGCCGATACCGGTGAACTCGTGAAAGACAAGGAAGATTGATCGATGCGCTTGCTTCTGGTGGAAGACCACGTACCGCTGGCCGACGAGTTGATCGCCAGTCTGCAACGTCAAGGTTACGCGGTGGATTGGCTGGCGGACGGCCGCGATGCCTTGTATCAGGGCAGCAGCGAGCCCTATGACCTGATCATCCTCGACCTCGGCTTGCCCGGCGTGCCGGGGCTTGAGGTGCTGGCGCAGTGGCGCGCGGGCGGGTTGGCGATCCCGGTGTTGATCCTCACCGCGCGCGACTCCTGGGCTGAACGCATCGAAGGCCTCAAGGCCGGTGCCGACGATTACCTGACCAAACCGTTCCACCCGGAAGAGCTGCACCTGCGGGTGCAGTCGCTGTTGCGCCGCTCAAAGGGCCAGGCCAATCAAACCACGCTCAAGGCTGCCGGCTTGCATCTGGACGAGGGCCGTCAGTGCGTGACGCGCGACGGTGCCGATATCCAGCTGACCGCCGCAGAATTCCGTCTGCTGCGCTATTTCATGCTGCACCCGGAGCAGATCCTTTCCAAAAGCCACCTCGCCGAACACCTCTATGACGGCGAGACCGAGCGTGACTCCAACGTCCTCGAAGTCCACGTCAATCACCTGCGCCGCAAACTGGGCAAAAGCGTCATCGAAACCCGTCGCGGTCAGGGTTACCTGTTCGGCGGGCAAGCTTCATGAGGTCGATCCAGCGCCGCTTGAGCCTGGGTTTGATCAGCGTGATGGTGGTGGTGGGTCTGGTGTTGGCGCAAACCAGCCTGTGGTTGTTCGAAATGGGCTTGCAACGCTACCTCGAAGCCGGGTTGCGCAACGACAGCGAGAGCCTGCTGGTGGCGCTGGTGCGCGGCCCGCAGGGCTTGCAGCTGGATGAACGCCACCTGTCACCGGCCTATCAGCGGCCGTTTTCCGGGCATTACTTCCGCATCGATTTTGCCGACAGCCACTGGCGCTCGCGCTCGCTGTGGGATCAGGACCTGCCGCTGCTCGAGCATCCGGGGCTGCACAGTAATCTGCAATTGGGCCCGGACGGCCAGAAATTGCTGGTGCTGCGTTCGGACTATCGCCGATTGGGCCAGTCGATCTCCATCAGCGTCGCGCAGGATTACACGCCGGTGAACGACAGCTTCCAGCGCATGCGCCAGATCGGCCTCGGTCTCGGTCTGGCCGGTTTGTTGCTGATTCTGTTGTTGCAACGCCTCACCGTACGTCGCGCGCTGCGGCCGTTGGAAAAGGCGCGTGAGCAAATCGCTCAGTTGCAGCAGGGCCAGCGCTCGCAACTGGACGATCAGGTGCCGGTGGAGCTGGAACCACTGGTGGCGCAGATCAACCATTTGCTCGCGCACACCGAAGACAGCCTCAAGCGTTCGCGCAATGCGCTGGGCAATCTCGGCCATGCGCTGAAAACGCCGCTGGCGGTGCTGCTGAGCCTGGCGTCGAGTGAAAAACTCGATGGTCATCCCGAGCTGCGCAGGATCCTCAAGGAACAACTGGAACAGGTGCAGCAACGGCTCAATCGTGAACTCAATCGCGCGCGGCTGTCCGGTGATGCGTTGCCGGGTGCGCTGTTTGATTGCGATGCCGAACTGCCGGGATTGCTGGCGACGCTGAACATGATCCACGGCGAGCATCTGGCGTTGAGCTACTTGGCGCCGCCGGGGCTGCAATTGCCGTGGGATCGTGAGGACTTGCTGGAGCTGCTGGGCAACCTGCTGGATAACGCCTGCAAATGGGCGGATGCCGAAGTGCGTTTGAGCGTGGTCGAGAGCGCTGACGGGTTCGCCTTGAGCATTGAGGATGATGGCCCGGGGATTCCTGCCGAACAACGCGCTCAGGTGTTCAGTCGCGGGACACGGCTTGATGAGCAGACTGACGGCCATGGCCTGGGACTGGGGATTGTGCGCGATATCGTCGATACGTGGGGCGGGACGTTGGTGTTGGGCGAGAGCGAGTGGGGAGGGTTGAAGGTAGAGATTCAGCTGCCTCGGCGATAACCTGAACCCTTGCACAAACCCTGTAGGAGCTGCCGAAGGCTGCGATCTTTTGATCTTGCTTTTAAGAGATCAAGATCAAAAGATCGCAGCCTTCGGCAGCTCCTACAGGGGGAGTGCGTTTCTGGGTGAACCGCTGTAGCTCGAACAAGCAAGCCGCATCAGGTTCTTCGAATCACACTCGAAACTGATCCATCAAACTCTGCTGCTGATTCGCCAGGCTGTTCAGCGACTGGCTCACCCGCGCCGACTCGTTCGCCTGACCCGACAGCGATTCAGTCACATCGCGAATCGTCGCCACGTTGTTGTTGATCTCTTCTGCCACCGCGCTCTGCTCTTCAGCGGCACTGGCAATCTGCAGGTTCATGTCGCTGATCACTGTCACCGCATCACCAATCTGCCGCAGCGCCGTCACCGCTTGGCCAACTTGCTCAACACTGCCCTGCGCCTGACGATGGCTGTTACTCATCGAGCCGACCACATCCTGTGTGCCGCTCTGCAATTGTTCGATGACCTGACGGGTTTCTTCCACCGACTCCTGCGTGCGGCGGGCGAGGTTGCGGACTTCGTCGGCGACAACGGCAAAACCGCGTCCGGCTTCACCGGCACGAGCCGCTTCGATCGCGGCGTTGAGGGCTAGCAGGTTGGTTTGCTCGGCGATGGCGCGGATGGTTTCCAGCACCGCGCCGATTTTCTCACTGTTGGCGGCCAGGCCTTCGACTTGCACCATTGCCGCGCTCATGTCGGCGGCGAGGGTGTCGATGCTGGCGGTGGTGCGGTCGATCACGGTCAGGCCCTGACGCGTGGCACGATCAGCATCCTTGGCGGCTTCGGCCGCTTGCGCTGCGCTGCGGGCGACGTCCTGCGCGGTGGCGCTCATTTCGTGGGACGCAGTCGCGACCTGATCGACCTGACGGTATTGCTGTTCCATGCCGGCGCTGGTCTGCGTAGCGATGGCCGAGGACTGGTCGGCGGTGTTGCGCGCGTCCTGCACCGAGCGTTTCACTTCGGCGATGATCGGCTGCAACTTGTCGAGGAACTTGTTGAACCAACCGGCCAGTTGACCGAGTTCATCCTGCTTGTCGTACGCCAGGCGCCGGGTCAGATCGCCTTCGCCGCTGGCGATGTCTTCGAGCATGTGCGCCACGCCAAGGATCGGTCGGGTCACGCTGCGCGCCATCAGCCACACCAGCAGCAGGCCAATCAACGCCGCCAGAACGCCGAGGCCCAACTCGATCAGCGTGCCGGTGTTGTTGCTCGCATCCAGCTGCTGCTTGAGCGCTTCGGCGCGTTCCACCAGCACTTTTTCAGGAACATCCAGCAACACCGCCCACGACGGTCCGCCGGGAATCGGCTGGAACGGCGACAGCACTTTCAACTGGCCGTTGCTGTGCAGGCTGCTGACGTTGGTAGTGGAAGCCAGTTGGCGCAGCAGTTCGGCGCCGCTGGTTTTATCCACGGCGTCCAGACGCTGGCTGAGTTTGCTGGCATCCGGGCTGTAGCCGGCAAGCAGGCCGACAGGGCTGATGATGCTCACGGCGGTCTGGCCGTCATAGAGCTTTTTGCTGGCGCTCTGGCTGATCGCTTGCAGGCTGTTGAGGTTGATGTCGACCGACAGCGAAGCGATGACTTTACCGTTGACCATCAGCGGGAAAACGATGCTGGTCATCAGCACGTTGTGGCCATCGATCACATAGAAGTACGGTTCGATCACGCAGGGTTTGAGCGTGGTGCGCGGGCAGGTGAACCAGGCGTTGGCAGCCTGACCACTGGGGCCGGTGCTGGTATCGGCCATGTCACTTTCCGGCAGGGCCATCGAGGTGATTTTGCCCGGGGTCGGCTGCGACCAGTACAGGGCGAAGCGGCCCTTGTCGTTACTGCCCAGCTCGGCCTGGCCGGCAAACAGTTCATCCTTGCCGTCCAGCGCGTTGGCTTCGAACACCAGCGACAGGCCGAGCAAGTCCGGATTGGCTTGCAGCGCGGACTTGACCTGACGGGTCATGTCTTCGCGTAGGTCGAAGGCATCGAGGAAGCGCTTTTCGGCCTGCTCTCGCAGGAACAAAACCTGACGCGAGAAACCATGGCCGTATTGATAAGCGTCCATGAACTGCTGACGAATGCCGGCGGCTTGCACCTCGCCCTGGGATTCGATGCGCGCCTGGGCCGATTCGGTGAGCATCTCCATGCTGGAGGCTTTCACCATTGCGGAGCTGTGCTCCATGCGATACAGCGAAAGACCCACCAACAGGGTCACGATACCGGCCAGGCAAAGCCCGGCGAGCAGGGTGATTTTCCATTGGATGGAAAGTTGTCTGAGCGACATGGAGACGTCCTTATTTCGATAAGTATCTGAGACTTTGCACTGTAGCGGCCGTAAAACGGCTTTCTTTATCCCGCAAACACAATATGGCGGATTGCCGCAGGTTATGGCTGCGACCCGTTGATGAGGCTGATTCTGTGGCGAGGGGATTTATCCCCTGTAGGAGCTGCCGAAGGCTGCGATCTTTCGATCTATCTTTCGATGCGAAAAAACAAAGTCAAAAGATCGCAGCCTTCGGCAGCTCCTACACGGTTCTTCATCGGGTGCTGCGTCGTGATTCGGTCGCTTGCTTTGACACCACCGCCACTCTGCGGCACAGTGCGCGCCCTTCTAATAAGACCCTCTTTGCAATCCGCCGGTTGACCTTTGGCGGACTCATCCTGTCTGGCGGTCGGTTTTCCACCGCAGTGTTTTTTGAGGTAATGAAATGAATGCAGTCATAGCGGCGGTTGGCATCATGCTGATTCTCAGCCTGTCCCGCGTGCACGTGGTGATCGCTTTGATCGTCGGCGCGCTGGTTGGCGGCCTGACCGGTGGTCTGGGCATCGATGCCACGCTCAAGGCGTTCAACAGCGGCTTGGGCGGCGGGGCGACGGTGGCGTTGTCCTACGCATTGCTCGGCGCTTTCGCCGTGGCGATTGCCAAGTCGGGCCTGGCCCATGCGCTGGCCGACAAGGCGCTGGCGATGGTCGACCGCCAGCACAGTACCGGTGGCGGCAACGTCAAATGGCTGCTGATCGGCCTGTTGTGGGTGGTGGCGATTGCCTCGCAGAACATTCTGCCGATCCACATTGCGTTCATTCCGTTGCTGGTTCCGCCGCTTCTTTATGTACTGACCAAGCTGCAACTCGACCGCCGCTTGATCGCCTGCGTCATGACTTTCGGTCTGATCACGCCGTACATGTTTCTGCCGGTGGGTTTCGGCAACATCTTCCTCAATGAAATTCTGCTGGCCAACGTTGCACGCAGCGGCGTCGACATCAGCGGCATCAACGTCACCCATGCCATGGGCATTCCGGCGCTGGGCATGGTGTTCGGTCTGGCGATGGCCTTCATCAGCTACCGCAAGCGGCGCGTCTACGATCTGGCGAAGATCGAGCAGGTCGAGCAAGTGGCGGTGCAGTACAACCCGCTGAGCCTGATGATTGCCGGCGTGGCGATTGCCGCCGCGTTCATCGTGCAGTTGCTGCTCGACTCTATGATTATCGGGGCGCTGGTGGGCTTCCTGATCTTCTCGGTGTCGGGCATCGTCAAATGGCGCGACACCGATGATCTGTTCACCGAAGGCATGAAGATGATGGCGATGATCGGCTTCATCATGATCGCCGCCTCAGGCTTCGCCGAGGTGATGAAGGCCACTGGGCAGATACAGACCCTGGTCGAGTCGTCGGCGTCGTTGATCAATCACAGCAAGGGCGTGGGCGTGCTGTTGATGTTGCTGGTCGGATTGCTGGTGACCATGGGCATCGGTTCGTCGTTTTCCACGGTGCCGATTCTGGCGGCGATTTTCGTCCCGCTGTGCGTGCAACTGGGTTTCAGCCCGTTGGCCATCGTCTGCATTGTCGGCACTGCCGGTGCGCTGGGCGATGCCGGTTCGCCGGCCTCGGACTCGACCCTGGGCCCGACCTCCGGCCTGAACATCGACGGTCAGCATCACCATATCTGGGACACCGTGGTGCCAACTTTCCTGCACTACAACCTGCCTTTGCTGGCGTTCGGCTGGGTGGCCGCGATGGTCCTGTAACACCACAAGTCCACCTGTAGGAGTGAGCCTGCTCGCGATGGCGTTGTATCAGTCGGCAAATGTGCTGACGGGTCGGACGCTATCGCGAGCAGGCTCACTCCTACAGGGGATGTGGTGATTCCTCAGCTCAACTTTTGACCTGGCGTGCCGTTAAAGCCTTTAACCACGCCAATAAAACCAAAAGAGTGAGCACCCCCAATGCGCCTGAGCCTCAAGGCTAAAGTCCTCTCCCTCGCCGTCCTCCCGGTATTGCTCTTTGCGCTGGTCATCAGCCTGACCACGCTGTTCATTCTTCAGGAACAGGCGCGCGAAGAGGTCGAACAGACCCGCGAGCGCCTGCTCGGCGACGCCAAAGCCACTCTGCAAAGTTACGTCGCCGTGGCCATGACCACGATCAAACCGCTGTACGACGCTGCCGCCCCCGGCGATGAAGCGGCGCGCGCGCAGGCGATCAAACTGCTTTCGGGGATTCGCTACGGCAAGGACGGCTACTTCTTCGGCTACGACTCCGAAACCGTGCGCCTGTTCAAGGCCAACGATCCCGAAGGCGTGGGCAAAAGCTTCAAGGACAACCGCGATCCGAATGGCGTCTACGTCAACCTCGGCCTGGTGAAAGTGGCGAAGGACGGCACGCATTACCTGCAATACAGCTCGCCGCTGCCGGGCAACGCGAAGGTGCTGGTGCCGAAACTCGGCTACACCGAATACCTCGCGAAGTGGGACATGGCGGTCGGTACCTCGGTCAACCTCGACGGCATCGAAGCGCAAGTGGCGTTGGTCGAAACGCAGGTGCAGGAACGCATGCAAGGCGTGGTGCTGAGCATCGTCGGCGTGGCGGTGGTGGTGCTGCTCGTTATTGCGGCGGTGGGGATGCTGCTGGCCAATACCATTTTGCGTCCGCTGACCCAGATGAAAGCCAACCTCGATGACATCGCAGCAGGCGAGGGTGACCTGACACGCCGCCTGAACATCACCAGCCAGGACGAACTGGGTGAGCTGGCCGGCTCGTTCAATCGCTTCGTCGACAAGATTCATGGCTTGGTGCGGCAGATCACCGAGATGACCACGCAACTGACCGGGTTGGTGACGCAGGTCTCCGATCAGGCCCAGCGTTCGGATCAGGCGATGGAGCGTCAGCGCCACGAGACCGATCAGGTCGCCACGGCGATCAACGAAATGTCCGCCGCCGCCCAGGAAGTCGCCAAGAGCGCGCAGAACGCCGCCGTCGCCGCCCAGCAAACCGACGAAGAAGGCCAGAGCGCCAAACGCGTGGTCGCGGGCAGCATCAAACAGATTCACGCGCTGGTCGATGACATCCGCAGCAGCGGGGTATCGCTCGATAGCCTGCAACAGGACGTCAGTTCGATTGTCGGCGTGCTCGGGGTGATCCGTTCGATTGCCGAGCAAACCAACCTGCTGGCACTGAACGCGGCAATTGAAGCGGCGCGCGCCGGTGAGGCCGGGCGTGGGTTTGCAGTGGTGGCGGATGAGGTTCGTGCGCTGGCCAGTCGTACGCAGATCAGCACCCAGGAAATTCAGGCGATGATCGATCGCTTGCAGGCGGGCACGCAATCGGCGGTCGAGGCGATGCGCCGTTCCAGCGAGGCGGGTGACGGTACATCGGCGCAAGCCAATCAGGCCGGGGCTTCGCTGGATGCGATGGCGGAATTGATTGCGACCATCAACTCGATGAACGCGCAAATCGCCAGCGCTGCCGAGGAGCAGACGGCGGTGGCCGAAGAGATCAACCGCAGCGTGCATCAGATTGCGGTGGCGGTGGATAGCGTGGCGGATGAAACGCAACTGGGGGCGCAGACTTCGCGCAGTCTGGCGGATCTCGGCCAGCGGTTGGGCAAACTGGTTGGGCAGTTCCGAATCTAGGAGCCGTACACAAACCCCTGTAGGAGCTGCCGAAGGCTGCGATCTTTTGATTTTGCTTTTCAGAAGATCAAAAGATCGCAGCCTGCGGCAGCTCCTACAGGGATGGGGTAGTCCTCAAGGCCTGTCCCAGTAAGGCACTTCGCCAAAACATTCGACAAAGAAATCAATCACCGTCCGTACCTTCACCGACAACCGCCGGCTCCCTGGCCACAGCACCGCGATCTGCTGCGGTTCCAGACTGTTCGACACCTGATATTCGCCCAGCACCGGCACCAGCGTGCCTTCGCGCACCGCTTCGCCAATCAGCCATGACGGAAACATCACCAACCCCAACCCCTGTTCGGCAGCCTGGGTGAGGGTGTCGGCGTGGTTGCCGGTGATCGGCCCCCTCACCGAACAGGGCGTCCAGTCGCCTTGATCCTGACGGAAAAACCAACGCTGCAGGCCAGTCGCGCCTTTGTAGGCCAGACACTGATGTCGCGCGAGTTCGTCGGGATGCTGCGGCGTGCCGTGGCGTTTCAGATACGCCGGGCTGGCGGCGACCTGAAAGCGGTGCGGCGCAATTATCCGCGCCTGCATGCTTGAATCGTGCAGCGGGCCGATGCGAAACAGCAGGTCTGCACCCTCCTGCAACGGGTCGACGTAATGGTCGGTTTGCTGAATGTCCAGTTGCAGCTTCGGGTAACGCGCGCACAACTGACCGAGCCACGGCGTCAGATGCCGTTGACCAAACACCACCGGGGCGTTGATCCGTACAAGGCCGGTGGGTTCGCTTTGCTGTTCCTGCAAGGCTTGTTCGGCTTCTTCCAGTTGCACCAATACCAGGCGCGCATGGTGGCCGAGCATGCGCCCGGCTTCGGTCGGCGTGACTGCGCGCGTGTGGCGATAGAGCAATTGCTGGTTCAGCGCTTGTTCCATCAACTGGATCTGCCGCGAGATGGAGGAGGGCGCCACGCCCTCGCGACGGGCGACTTCGGAGAAGCTGCCGTGGTCGAGCACTGCGACAAACAGTCTGAGTGCCTTGAAACCGAGTTCATTGAGCCCGTGCATGGGTCATCCTGCTGTGCGAGTTGCGCAAAAGTGTTGTCCGGATGCTCCCATTTATCGCACAGCGAAGCCAGTCGATAATCCGCGCCATCGTTTACTTGCACAGGTTTTGGTTATGCAAACGTTGGATGAGGTAAGTGTTAGCGCGCCAGTGGCCAAGCCGTTGTTGCGATTGTTGTTGCTGCCGCTGGTGATTCTGGCGGGCATGGGTTTATCAGTGGAGGCGGGCTTGCTCGGGCCGTTGGGGGTGCAGGTCGGACATTTGTGGGCGACCTTGAGCATCTTTGGCGTCGGCTCGGCGATTCTGTTTTTGCTGCTGTTGTTCGCGGGCCCGCAAAAGGGCCCTGCGTTCACCGATCTGCCGCGCTGGCAGTTGATCGGCGGGTTTCTGGGACCGATGTATGTGGTGGTTTTGACGTTGGCGACGCCGCATATCGGTATTGCGATGACGATGATCGCGATTCTGTCCGGGCAGGTCGGCAAGAGTGTCTTGATCGATCATTTCGGCTGGTTCGGGGCGACGCGCAAGAAGGTTAACGCTGAGCGTTGGCTGGCGTTGGGGTTGATTGTGGTGGCACTGGTTTTGATTGCGCGGGGGTGAGTGATGAGTTTGATTATTTTGTTGGCAGTGGTGGTATTGGCCGGCGCGGTGTTGAGTGTGCAGGCGGCGATCAATGGGCGTTTGGGTGAAACCGTTGGTGTATTGCGCAGCAGTTTGCTGACGTTTGTGGTGGGTGCGGTGGTGACCGGGTTGTTGATTTTGTTTTTTGAGCCGGCGCAGGCGGTGAGTCTGCTGGATGTGCCCAAGTGGCAGTTGATGGGGGCTCTGTTTGGGGTGGTTTATATGATGGTGATGGTGGGCGCGGTGCCTGTGGTGGGGACGGCTGTGGCGACTGTGGCTGTCATTGTCGGGCAGCTTGGGATGGGGATGTTGATTGATAATTTTGGCTGGTTGGGGAATCCGGCGATTGAGCTTTCTTCGAGTCGGGTTTTGGCGATGGGTTGTTTGGGGTTGGCTTTGGTTTTTATGTATCGCAGTAGTGTTCGGTCTTCTGACTGATTGTTTTTGGTGTACATATCCGTTGCTGCGGTGATGGCTGCTTAGGGTTTCGCCCTTACGGCGAGTCACCTTTTCCAGACGCCGAAAAGGTAACCAAAAAGGCTTTACCCTGACGTACGGCCCTCGCTGTGGCTCGGGTTCCTTCGCTGCGGAATTGATCCGGGGGCATCGCCTCCGGTTTGCTTCGCTGCACCTCCTCTCGATGTGTTTGGCTGCGCCAAACGGTCGCTGCGCTCCCACCCCCGGATCAATCCCTCCACTCAGCCTGCCGACGGGCTCTGAGATCAAGAGCTGCACTCGAGCTAACGCTCATTGTGTTGAGTGGTGGGAGAGCATGCGGTCGGCTTTTGTTCGGTGTTGGATTCACCCCTCACCCCAGCCCTCTCCCCGAGGAGAGGGAGCCGATTTGTGAGGCTTTCAGAATCTGAGTTCGACTCGGTATCCCAGGTCGGCATAGCTCTGCCAAACACCTCACCCTAGCCCTCTCCCTCCGGGAGAGGGCTAGGGTGAGGGGCTCTTGATCTGGCTCTTGATCTGGCTCTTGATGTTGCTCTTGCTCTTAGCCCCCATCGGCAGGCCGAGCGGAGGTGTTCATCCGGGGGGCAGGCGCGCAGCGCCGTGCGGCGAAGCCGCATTCATCGAGAGGAGGTGCAGCGAAGCAAACCGTAGGCGATGCCCCCGGATGGACACCGTAGCGAGGGAACACTGAGCCTCAGCGAAGTGCCGTACGCCGGGGGCAAAGCCTTTTGGTTCCTTTTTGGCGTTTGAAAAAGGGACTCGCTGTAAGAGCGAAACCGCCAGCCGCAACACCCGTAGCAACGGATATGCTCACAACTCCCAAAAACCAAAAACCAAACACAAACAAAATCAAAAGATCGCAGCCTGCGGCAGCTCCTACACTGTTGTTTACGGCTTGCATTCAAGCCTCAGACAACCACCACCCAAGGAGTCTGTCCCATGCCTGATAGAAAATGCGATTGTCCCGGATGTAAATGCACCATCAAAGACGGCGAGCATGCGTACGCGGTGCACGGCAAGCACTACTGCTGCGAGGCCTGCGCCCACCACCACAAGGGGGGCGAGGAATGCTCAAGCAAGGGCTGCCAGTGCGCGCATCCCAAGTAAACGTACCCATAAAAAAGTGGAGCCTAATCAGGCTCCACTTCCAGTTTCAGGCTGTCATCTTCCAGCCGCTCGGTATGGCGCACCGTACCTTGTAGCAATCGACCGTCAACCCTGACCACGACGGTTTTCGCCTGATCAAGATCTTCAGGTAACGGTGCCGGCACCCTCAGCGCGAAGCGAAACGGATCATCTTCGACGGCTTCAAGTCCTACCGGGCAGTCGACACTTTTGGTGATACGCCCGAACAAACTGTCCAGGCCGTAATCCAGATGTGCCGGGCTCATGAGGTGGGTCATTGTGCATTCCCCCGAATGATGTCGATTACTGTGCGCAGCTTAGCTGGTCGGTCGCCAGACGACGTTTTCCACGCCGAATTTTTCCGCCATCGGTTTACTGGTCTTCTGCACCTTTTCCCGACCGAAACGCGGGATCCGGCCTACGCCGGCGTCGCAACTCGCCCAATGCCAAGCCTCGGCGTTGTCCATCTTGTCCGAGCGGATAATGAAGGACTTGGGCGTGCCGTGAAGGGTGTAGTCGATGACATAAAGTTTTGCGTTGTTCATAAAGCCCGTATTCCTCCCTGTGGTAATAGAAGGATCGCGGCGCACCGGGAAAATTCACTCGGATTGTCCGACGGTATCTACCCCGATCTGACGGGAGCTACCGATGGCTGCGATCCAGTGATCACTTACCGGTCAGAACTGATACCCGATCCCCGCGTAATACCCCCAACCATTCGAACGCGCGCGGAAATTACCGTCGCCGAAATTCAGCTCGCTGCCGTCCTCCCAGTTGCCGCCGTTGTGGAAATAACGCCCGACCAGGGTGAAGCGCAAATGGGTGAAGGAGTAGAGCAACACGTTGGTCGCCACCGTCGCGTTGGCGGTGCGTGCCGGGTTGTCCTTGTGGATGTCGGAGCCGAAATCGAAGTTGGTGAAGCCGATGTAGGTCAGCGAGGCACCGTTGCTGAATTTGTCGATGGGGATGATGTACTTGAGCTGCGCGCGGTAGCCGTCCCATGAATATTCGTTGCTCGCGCCGTAGTTTTCCCACTGGTAACGCCCGTACAGGTTGGCCGACAGGTTGACCCGCGAATGAGTGTCGATGTCGGTGCCGAAACCGCTGTAGAGGGTGTTGGCACGATTTTCTTTGCGGCTGCCGTGGTCGTAGATCCAGTCGAAGGCGACATACCATTCCTTGAACGGGCCGATAGCCAGGCTGCGGCCGGCGAGGTAGTCGATGGAGATCCGCGGTTCGTGCTCCATGAACACCGGCGAGCCGTGGTCCCATACGCCTTTGTCGTGGCTGTTGCCGATGTTGAAGATCTTCGGCACGTCGATATAGCCGTATAGCTCGAACGGGCCCTTGCGCCCGAAGTATTCATATTCCAGGTAGATGTCGTCAGCCGGTTGCGGGCCGAAGCTGATGTCTTTGCTGCCGATCAGGGTCAGGTCCTGGTTGTACCAGTCCGACAGGTAAGCGCCTTTTTTCGGCGGGCTGGCTTCAGGGCTGAGGGTTTCGCCTTGGGCGGAGTCGTCGGGCAGAGCCGGTTGCGCAAATGCGCTTTGACTGAGAACTCCGGTAACGCCAGTCAGTAGCAAGGAAACAGCAAACGTGCGCGATAGGGGCGCGCGAAGAAGGGAAGCGACGTGCATGCAAAGTCCTTTTTTTGCGGATCAAGGCCCGAATTCTTTGGGCCTGGCGGATGTGTGGCGAAAATGCCGTGATTGACGGTTCGCAAACGTTTGCACAAGGCGTACCAGTTTTCTTCTAGCGGCCCTGTAGGAGCTGCGATCTTTTGATCTTGATGCTTAAAAGCAACATCAAAAGATCGCAGCGTGCCGCAGCTCCTACAGAGGGATGTGTTACGGCCCGGTCCCCGTGTTCAAAGGCCTGAAAGCGCTGATTTAGAGGGCCTAGTATTAAAGTATTAACACCATTTAATCCGCTCCCATCTGCGCGGCTCTACTAGCGTTGTGAACAATTACGCGGTTTGTGATGACCGTCGCAGTCTTGATGCGCGTGTGGAATAAGCACGACTCACACGCTTCAAGGAAGAATTGGCCACGACAAGGAGTAGCCCGTGGAAGTAAAGTCCGGTGTCGCCCTCGTTTCGCGTTTTTCCCCTCTTTCCCTTGCTGTGCACTTGAGCGTCGCCGGACTGTTGTTCGGCGCGGTGAGCACGCCGGCGCTGGCCACCTGTTCCACCGCAGGTTCTACGGTGACCTGTACCGGCGTGCCGAGCCTTCCGCTGTTTCTTAACAACTTCAACAGCGCTACCAACGGCCTCACGGTCAACGTCAACAGTGGCGCGCAGATGAACGCGACCCTCGGTGGCCACGTGATGGACCTGACCGGGGTGAACATCACCCTCAACAACTCCGGCACGCTTGACCCGGCATTACTGGGTCTGGTTTCGGTACTGAGCGGCGGTGCATTCATTGGGACCGGCGCGACGAGTACGGTCAGCGTGCTCAACAACGCCAGCGGCATCATTCGCGGCACCGGCATGTTGCTCGGGCTCAACCTGACCAGCATCGACGGCCTGGGCATTGCTGTTAACAACGCGGCGGCCGGTACCACCAGCATCACCAACAACGGCACCATCACCTCCACGGGATTATCAATTGGGGGCATCACCCTGGCCGATACCCCGGTGGTGGGGGTCTACGGTGGCTCGCAAGTCAACATGACCAACAGCAGCACCGGCGTCATCAACGGCCGGATCGCGTTCGAAACATCGGCGGCGGGCAATACGTTTACCAACGCCGGCGCGATTACCGGCGGCGTGTCGATGGGCGCAAGCAGCACCAACACGTTCACGGCGATTACCGGTTCTTCGGTTCAGGTCGGTGACGGTATTCAGGTTTCGGTGGGGCTCGGTGGCCTGATCGGCATCAACCTGACCTTCGCCCCGACCGGCACCGTCGATGGCGGCGCAGGCGGCACCAACAGTCTGATCCTGCAGAACCCGATCGGCGTCGGCGGCGGCACCACCGGGGTCGGCACGGCGTCGAGCGCCACCTACGTCAACTTCAATAACCTGACCATCAACAGCGGCACCTGGACCTTGCAGGGACCATTGGTCAGTGGCGCGACTACGCTCAATGGCGGCGTCGCCCAGTTCAACAACAACGCCACGTTTGGCAGCGGGGTGATCACCTCCAACGGCGGGATTTTGCAGGCGAGCAACGCCGGGTTGAACGTCAGCAATCTGATCTCGTTGGGTGCTGGCGGTGTCACGGTGCAAGGCACCAATGCAACAACCCTGAGCGGGGTGATTTCCGGCAGCGGTGGCCTGACCAAGGTCGGTGCCGGCCAGTTGAACCTCAGCGCGGCCAATACCTATCTGGGCAACACCGCGCTCAACGGTGGCACGGTACAGGTCAGCAACAATCAGGCCTTTAGTACCGGCACCCTCAATGTGACCGGCGCAACTACCGTGAGCGCCCCCGGCACGATCAGCCTGAACAACGCCATCAACCTCGGCGGCACATTGACGGCTGGCGGCACGGGAGCGCTGACCCTTGGCGGCCTGATCAGCGGCGCAAGCGGGCTGACCAAAACCGGCACCGGCAGCCTGACCCTCAGCGGCGCCAACAGCGGTTACACCGGCATCACTACCCTGAGTGCCGGCAGTTTGCTGGTGACCAACAACAATTCGCTGGGCAGCGGAGCGCTCACCACTGCTGCCGGCACCAATCTCGACAGCACCGCCAACGTCAGCCTAGCCAACAACATCGCAATGACCGGCGCGCTCAACGTGCTGGGAAGCAATGCCCTGACTCTCGGCGGTATCCTCTCTGGTACCGGCGCCATCACCAAAAGCGGCACCGCCAGCCTGACCCTGACCGGCAACAACACCAACGCAGGCACCACCTTGCTCAACGCTGGCAGCCTGTTCGTCGGCAGCAACACTGCGCTCGGCACGGGCGCACTGAATGCGGCGGCCGGCACCACGCTGGATGCGACCGCTGCCGTGACCCTGGCCAACGCCGTCGCGCTGGCGGCGGATCTGACCATCGGCGGCACGCAGGCGTTGGGTCTGAGCGGCGTCATCAGTGGTGCCGGCAACCTGATCAAGAACGGTACCGCCGACCTGACCCTCAGCGGCAACAATACGTTCTCCGGCGGCACTGCGCTCAACGCCGGTACGCTGATTGTCGGCTCCAACACTGCGCTGGGTACGGGTGCCTTGACGACCGCGGCGGGCACCAAGCTTGATGCCAGCAGCGCGGTTGCATTGACCAACGCCGTTTCCCTGGGTGGCGATCTGGAAGTCCGTGGCAGCGCTGACCTGACCCTCGGCGGCGTTATCAGTGGCAGTGGCGGGCTGACCAAACGCGGCTTCACTAACCTGATTCTCAACGGCGCCAACACCTATCTCGGCGATACCACGCTGGCCGCCGGCACCCTCACCGTGGGCAATGCTACTGCGTTGGGCAGCGGTGCGCTGAACGTCATCGATGTTTCAGCACTGGACAGCAACACCGCCGTCAACCTGAGCAATAACGTCAACCTCAACAGCAGTGCCCTGACCATCGGCGGCAGCAGCGGCCTGACCCTCTCCGGTGTGATCAACGGCGCCGGTCAGTTGCTCAAGAATGGCGCGGCCAACCTGACCCTGAGCGGCGCCAACACGTTCACTGGCGGCACCACGTTGAACGCCGGCAGTCTGACTGTCGGCAATGGCGCAGCACTCGGCACTGGCGCACTGACCGTGGCCGGGGCGGGCACCCTCAACAGCAGCTCGGCGCTGACCCTGAACAACGCGATTACCCTCAACGCCAACCTCACCGCCGGCGGCGCCAACGCGCTCACCCTCGACGGCGTGATCAGTGGCGCCAACGGTTTGATCAAGACGGGCGCGTCGAGCCTGACCCTCAACGGCGCCAACACCTACACCGGTACCACGGCGCTGAACGCCGGTTCGCTGATCGTCGGTTCCAGCACCGCATTGGGCACGGGCAGCGTAAACGCGGCGAATGGCACAACACTGGATGCCAACGCTGCGGCGACCCTGGCCAACAACCTCAACCTCGGCGGCACGCTGACCCTGGGCGGCACCAATGCGCTGACCCTCGACGGCGTGGTCGCCGGTATCGGTGGGCTGGTCAAGAACGGCGCCGCCGACCTGACCCTCAACGGCGCCAACACCTATTTTGGCAACACCGCCCTGAACACCGGCAAACTGATCGTCGGCAGCAACACCGCGCTGGGCTCTGGCACATTGAACGCGGCGGCAGGCACCACGCTGGACGCCAACACCGCCGTCAGCCTGAACAACGCGGTGGCATTGGCCGGTGCCTTGAACGTCGGCGGCACGGCGAATCTGACCCTGACCGGTTTGGTCAGCGGCGCTGGCAGTCTGGTGAAAGACGGCGCCGCCAATCTGATTCTCAACGCTGCCAACAACTTCATCGGCGGCACCACCCTGAACGCCGGTACGCTGACCGTCGGCAACAGCTCGGCACTGGGTTCCGGCGCACTGACGGTTGCGGGCGCGGCGACATTGGACAGCAATTCGCCGCTGGTCAGTCTCAACAACGCTGTCGCCCTCAATGCTGCACTGACCGTCGGCGGTACGCAGAACCTGACCCTCGGCGGCATCGCTAGCGGCACCGGCCAATTGATCAAGAACGGCGCGGCCAACCTGACGCTCAACGGCAACAACACCTTCAGCGGCGGCACCGCGCTCAATGCCGGCACCCTGACGCTGGGCAATGCCAACGGTTTGGGCAGCGGTGGGTTGATCGTCGGTGGCGCAGCGACGCTGGATAACAGCGCTTCCTTCGGGATCGGCAATGCGATCACGTTGAACGCCGGGTTGACCGTCGCGGGTAACAATGACTTGAGCCTCAACGGCATTATCGACGGTGCCGGCAGCCTGACCAAAAACGGTCTGTCAGACCTGACCCTGGCCGGCAACAACACCTTTACCGGCGCGCTGAACATTGTGTCCGGCAGCGTCACGACGTTGAACACCAATGCGCTGGGCAATACCTCCGGCGTCAACATCAGCGCCGGCGCCGGGCTGAATCTGGGCAGCGACGCCAACCTCGGCGCGCTGACCGGTAGCGGCAGTGTGCAGCTCACCGGCAGCAACACGCTGACCGTCGGCAGTGGCAACGTCACCAGCACGTTCGACGGCGACCTCAGCGGCAGCGGCGGCCTGGTCAAAGTCGGCACCGGCACGTTGAACCTCACCGGGATCAACGGCATCACCGGCGATACCGCGATCAACAGCGGCATCGTGAACCTCAGCGGTTCGCTGGCCAGCGCGCTGATTAACGTCAATACCGGCGGTACCCTGACCGGTACCGGTTCGGCGCTCGGTGCGGTGAACGTCAACAGCGGCGGCCATCTGGCGTTGTCGTCGGGCAATCAACTGTCCGCCGGTGCGCTGACCCTCGCGGCCGGCAGCAATGTTGATGTGGCACTGGGGACACCGTCGACCGCGTCGTTGATGAATGTCGGCGGCAACCTCACCCTCGAAGGCAATCTCAACGTCACCGACGCCGGCGGTTTCGGCGTTGGCGTGTATCGCCTGTTCAACTACACCGGTGCCCTGACCGATCTGGGGCTCGATGTCGCAGGTGTGCCGGTCGGCTACGGCCTCGGCGACTTGATCGTGCAAACCGGTGTGGCCAATCAGATCAACATTCAAGTGTCGGCACCGAACGTGAACATCCGTTATTGGGATGGCAGCCAGACCATTGCCAACGGCGTCGTCGATGGCGGCAGCGGTACCTGGAATGCGGTCGGCACCAACTGGACCGATGCCAACGGTCTGGTCAATCAACCGTGGGCCGGCGACTTCGCGGTATTCCAGGGCACGGCGGGTACGGTGACGGTCAACGGCACGCAAGCGTTCACCGGCATGCAGTTCCTCACCGATGGCTACAACGTAGTGAATGGCACGGCGGGGCAACTGACCGCCGTCAACGGCACCGGCGGCACCGCAGCGTTGCGTGTTGATCCGGGCGTGACCGCGACCATCGGCGCCAATATCGATGGCAGCGGCATCCTCAACAAACTCGATACCGGCACCCTGGTGCTCAACGGTGCCAACACCTACAGCGGCGGCACGCAACTCGACGGCGGCAAGATCATCGTTGGCAGCAACACCGCGCTGGGCAGCGGCACGCTGACCGCCAACGCCGGTACGCAACTGGACAGCAACGCAGCAGTGACACTCGGCAACGCAGCGACCCTTAATGGCAACCTCACCGTGGTCGGCAGCAATGCGCTGACCCTCAACGGTGTGATCGGCGGCACTGGCGGCCTGATCAAAACCGGCGCAGCCAACCTGACCCTCGGCGGCAACAATGCCTTCCTCGGCCCAGTCGCGTTGAACGCCGGCGGACTGATTCTGGCGTCGAACTCGGCACTGGGTTCAGGCACGCTGAACGCGGCGGGCGGCACCACGCTGGATGCGAGCACGGCGGTGGCGGTGAATAACGCGGTCAACCTAGCGGGTAACCTCGGCGTTGGCGGCACGGCGGATCTGACGCTTGCCGGTACGATCAACGGCGCTGGCAGCCTGACTAAAAACGGCGCGGCCAACCTGACCCTGAGCGGCAATAACAACTTTCTCGGCGGCATCAACCTGAGCGCCGGCACCCTGACCGCGGGCAGTAACTCGGCGCTAGGGCTGGGCAACCTCACCGTGGCCGGCGCCTCAGCGCTGGACAGCAACAGTGCGCTGAGCCTGGGCAACAACATCGTGCTCAACGCCAACCTGAGCAACACCGGCAGTAATAACCTGACCCTCGCGGGTGTGGTCAGCGGCGCTGGCGGACTGATCAAGGACGGCGCGTCGAATCTGACCCTCAACGGCGTCAATACCTTCACCGGCGGCACTACGCTGAACGCCGGTACGCTGACCATCGGCACTGGCTCCTCGCTGGGTTCCGGCGCGCTGACCGTTGCAGGTGCATCGACCCTCGACAACGCCGCACCGCTGGTGCTGGCCAACAACATCAACGTCAATGCCAATTTGAGCTTCACTGGTAACAGCGGCCTGACGCTGGGCGGTGTGATCGCCGGCGCTGGCACGTTGACCAAGAACGGTCTGGCGGTATTGACGCTCAGTGGCAACAACACCTTCAACGGTCTGATCGATGTACTGGCCGGCAGCCTGAACACTGTCGGCAGCACCGCGCTGGGTGATAACGCTGCCGTCAATCTTGCCGTCGGTACCACGCTCAACATCGGCGATTCGACCAGCATCGGCAGCCTGACCGGTGACGGTACGGTTGGCATCGGTGACTTTGACACCCTGAGCATCGGAGGCAACAACCAGAGCAGCACATTCGCTGGCGTCCTCATGGACGGCATCGATCCGGGGGGGTTGACCAAGCTGGGCAGCGGTACATTGACCCTGACCGGCAACAACACCCTCACGGGCGACACCAACGTCAACGCCGGCACCTTGCAGGTCAACGGTTCGCTGGCCAGCGCCAATGTGCTGGTCAACAACGGTGGCACACTCGGCGGCAGCGGCACGTTGACCAGTGCGGTAACCGTGGCCGATGGCGGACATCTGGCGGGCGTCACCGGCAGCACCTTGTCGGTGGATTCCCTGGTGTTCAACGGCAATTCCAACTTCGATGTTGGTCTCGGCACCCCGGTGTCTGGTGGCGGTAACGCGCTGGTCAACGTCGGCGGCAACCTGACCCTCGACGGTACCCTCAACGTCAGCGACATCGGCGGCTTCGGCAGCGGTGTATATCGCCTGATCAACTACACCGGCGGCCTGACCGACAACGGCATGCTCATCGGCACCGTGCCGGGCAGCGTCATCCCGGGCGATCTGACTCTGCAAACCGCGGTGGCCAACCAGCTCAACCTGCTGGTCACCGCGCCCGCCGCCACCGTGCAGTTCTGGGACGGTAACCAACTGATCGCCAACGGCGCGGTAGAAGGCGGCAGCGGTACATGGGGCACCGGCACCACCAACTGGACCGACGTCAACGGCACTACCAATCAGGGCTGGACCAGCAACTTCGCCGTGTTCCAGGGCGCGGCGGGCACGGTTACGGTCAACGGCGCGCAAACCATCACTGGCATGCAGTTCGTCACCGATGGCTACAGCCTGCAAAACGGCACAGCGGGATCGCTCAATCTGGTCAACGGTTCGCTCGGCAACGCCTCGGTGCGCGTCGATCCGAACGCCACGGCAACCGTCGGTGTAGCGCTCAACGGCGCAGGCACCCTCGGCAAATACGACACCGGCACACTGGTGCTCAACGCTGCCAACGGCTACACCGGCGGCACCGCGCTCAATGGTGGCACGATCGTGGTCGGTAATAACGCGGCGCTCGGCACTGGCGTGTTGACTGCAGCGGATGGCACTGCGCTGGGCAGCAACGCCGCTGTCAGCCTCGGCAATGATGTGGTGCTCAATGGAGGATTGAACGTCGCCGGCTCCAACGCCTTGACCTTGGGTGGAGTCGTCACCGGCAGCGGCAGTCTGATCAAGACTGGCGCATCGAGCCTGACCCTCAACGGCAGCAATACCTACGGCGGTGGCACTCAGCTCGCCGGCGGGTCGCTGATCCTCGGCAACAACAGCGCGATCAGTAGCGGTGCGCTCAACGTTACTGGCAACGGCACTCTGGACAGCACCTCGGCGCTGCAACTGGCCAACGCCATCAACCTTGGCGCCGAGCTGACGCTGGCCGGCAATCAGAACACCACGCTGATCGGCGCGGTAACGGGCACCGGCAGTCTGGTGAAAAACGGTACGGGCGAACTCGTGCTCAGCGGCGCCAACACCTACAGCGGTGGCACCACGCTGAACGGCGGCAGCACCCTTGGCGACACCAGCAGCCTGCAAGGTGCAATCGTCAACAACGCGGCGCTGACTTTCGAGCAAAACGCCGACGGCAGCTACACCGGCAACCTCACCGGTACCGGCACGCTGAACAAAACCGGCAGCGGCGAATTGCTGCTGACCGGCAACAACAGCTTCACTGGCAACACCTCAGTCCAGGCCGGCACCTTGACCGTCAACGGTGTGCTCAACAGCGCCAACGTTAACGTCGCCAGCGGCGCGCAGATTGGCGGTGGCGGTCAGTTGGGCGGTTCGCTGCAACTGGCCGACGGCGCGACGCTGGCCGGTGGCGGCACGGCGACGCCGCTGTCGGTCGGTGCGTTGGCGCTGTCTTCGGGGACTGATCTGGACTTCAGCCTCGGCTCTGCCGCCAGCTCGACCACGGTGGTCAATGTTGCCGGCAACCTGACCCTCGACGGCACGCTGAATATCAACAACGCCGGCGGTTTCGGCACCGGGGTCTATCAGCTGTTCAGCTACGGCGGCAGCCTGACCGACAACGGTCTGGTCTACGGCAGCCTGCCGGTATCGGCGGCCAACCTGACGCTGCAAACCGCCATTGCCAATCAGATCAATTTGCTGGTGCAAGGCTCGCCGGGTGAAGTGCAGTTCTGGAACGGCGGCACCACCAATCCTGATGGCAGCATCGGTGGCGGCAGTGGTGTGTGGGGGCCGGGTACCAACTGGACTGATCCGAGCGGTACTCAGGCACTCGGTGCCAACGGCCAATTCGCCGTGTTCGGCGGGCAGGCTGGCACTGTCACGGTGCAGGGCAATCAGAACTTCACCGGCCTGCAATTCCTCTCGGGCGGTTACAGCCTGGTGCCTGACGCTGGCGGCACACTGACTCCGGTCAATGGTGCGGACGGCAGCCTCGCACCGGTGCGGGTGAATGCCGGGGCGAGCACGGAAATCTCCGTGCCGCTGGTGGGCACGGGCGGTATTGAGAAGCTTGATTCCGGCACCTTGGTATTGAGCGGCGCTAACACTTACAGCGGGGGCACCACAGTCAGCGGCGGTACGCTGGTCGGTAATAGCACCAGTCTGCAAGGCAACATTCTCAACAACGCTTCGTTGGTGTTCCAGCAGAATACCGACGGTCGGTTCAATGGTGTGCTCAGTGGCCTCGGCGACATGGCCAAACGCGGCACCGGCACCTTGCTATTGACCGGTGACAACCCGTTCAGCGGCACCGTAGCGGTCGATCAAGGCGTGCTGCAAGTCGGCAGCCGCGCTGCGCGGGCCTCGTTCGGCGGGCAAGTCACTGTCGCCAACGGCGCCGCGCTCAGCGGTAATGGCAGCGTCGGTTCGCTGGTCAACAATGGTCTGGTGCAATCCGGAGCCGAGGCGGGCACTTTGAGTGTTGCCGGCAACCTGACCAATGCTGCCAACGGCGTGCTCGCCCTGACAGTCAGCTCGCCGACCGCGACGCCTTTGGCTGTCGGCGGCACTGCGACGCTGGGTGGCGGGTTACAAGTCAACGCTCTGGCGCCGTTCACCGGCAACACCACGTATTCGCTGATCACGGCGGGCGGCGGGGTGATCGGTACCTTCAGCGCTGCGGATCTACCGCAATACGCGTTCCTCGATTCGGCCCTGGTGTACGACGCCAACGCGGTCAACCTGGTGGTGAGCCGCAACGACAACTCGTTCGCCGACGTCGCCGCCACGGGTAACCAGCGCAACACCGCTTCGGCGTTGTCGCGCAACGGTGCGGCCGGCGCTGCGTTGCAGAACGAAATCGTCAACCTCAGTGCGGCGGGGGCGCGTAATGCCTTCGACAGTCTGTCCGGGGAGATTCATGCCAGCACCGCCAGTGCGATCCTCGAGGATTCGCGTTACGTGCGCGAAGCCGTCAACGACCGCATGCGCCAGCCTTCGTGCAGTGCGCCGGATGATCCACGCCGAGCCCTGGCGCCAAGTGACAACCAACTGAGCAGCAACGGTTGCCATGGCGAAATGGTCGGCTGGGCTCGCGCACTTGGCGCGTGGGGTGAGTCGGATGGCGACAGCAACAGCGCCAGCCTCGACCGCAACCTCAGCGGCTTCATGCTCGGCACCGATAAGCAACTCGATGACCAGTGGCGCGTGGGCATGGCCGCCGGTTACACCCGCAGCGACCTTGATGCGCATGATCGTCGCTCGGATGCCACGGTTGAGAGCTACCACCTGGCTGCATATCTCAACTCGCAGTTCGATGCTTTGGCAGTGCGCCTCGGCGCGGCTTACAGCTGGCACGACATCGAGACCAAACGCGACGTCAGCGTCGGTACCTACAACGACCGTCTGGAGGCCAATTACGACGCCCGCAGCGCTCAGGTGTTCGGTGAAGTCGGTTACACAATGGAAGCCGCCGGCATTGCTCTGGAGCCGTTCGCCGGTCTGGCCTACGTCAACTACGACACCGACAAGGCCAAGGAAAAGGGCGGCGTGGGGCGCCTGAAGGCTGATGCCGATCAGGACATCACCTTCTCGACCCTCGGCCTGCGCGCCGGCAAAGTCATCACCCTGGCCAACGGCGGGCAATTCACCCCGCGCGCTGCCATCGGCTGGCGACATGCGTTCGGCGACACCAAACCCGACGCGGATCTGAGCTTCATCGACGGCGGCGCCTCGTTCAGCACCCAAGGCGTACCGATTGCCAAGGACAGCGCGATTGTCGAAGCGGGGGTGGACTTCCAGATCAGCCCGACCGGCAAACTGGGTATCGGCTACTCGGGGCAACTGTCGAACGACAACAACGACCATGCGATGACCGTCAGCTTCAGCCTTGGCTTCTGATTTAGGGTCGAAGCACTTTTAACCGCCCGAAAGGGCGGTTTTTTTGCAGGGTCAAAAGATCGCAGCCTGCGGCAACTCCTACAGGGAAACGCGAATGCATGTGTAGGAGCTGCCGCAGGCTGCGATCTTTTGATCTGCTCCATGTGTCATTAAGCATTGTTGGGCCCACAGTTCACCTGCTGTGGATACAGGATTTGTGGCAGACAGAGTTCAATTGTGGGAGCCAGCCTGCTGGCGATTGGGGCCCTGTCATTCATCACAAAAATCAGCCACCCCGCGCTCTGCTAGAATGCGCCCCATTCCCTGCCAGAGACCCTTTGCCATGAGCGAGCCGATTCGCCTCACCCAATACAGCCACGGCGCCGGTTGCGGCTGCAAGATTTCCCCGCAGGTGCTGGAGGTGATTCTGGCCGGCAGCGGCGCGCAGAACCTTGACCCGAAACTGTGGGTCGGCAATGCCTCGCGCGATGATGCGGCGGTCTATGAAATTGATGCCGAGCGCGGTGTGGTGTCGACCACGGACTTCTTCATGCCGATCGTTGATGATCCGTTCGACTTCGGCCGTATTGCCGCGACCAACGCTATCAGCGATATCTATGCGATGGGCGGTGATCCGTTGATGGCGATTGCGATTCTCGGCTGGCCGGTGAATGTGCTGGCGCCGGAAGTGGCGCGGGAAGTGATTCGGGGCGGCCGAGCGGTGTGCGACGCCGCCGGCATTGCGTTGGCGGGCGGGCATTCGATTGATGCGCCAGAGCCGATTTTCGGTCTCGCTGTGACCGGTCTGGTGGAAAAACGCCACATGAAGCGCAACGACACCGCCACCGCCGGTTGCCTGCTGTATCTGACCAAACCGCTGGGCATCGGCATCCTCACCACGGCCGAAAAGAAAGGCAAGTTGCGTCCGGCCGACGTCGGCGTCGCTCGCGACTGGATGTGCACGCTGAACAAGCCCGGCAGCCGTTTCGGCAAACTCGCTGGCGTGACGGCGATGACCGACGTTACCGGTTTCGGTCTGCTCGGGCATCTGGTGGAAATGGCCGACGGCAGCCAGCTCACGGCGCGCATCGCCTACGACCGTGTGCCGCGTCTGGACAGCGTCGAGTATTACCTCGAACAGGGCTGTGTTCCCGGCGGCACGTTGCGCAACTTCGACAGTTATTCGAGCAAGGTTGGCCGTGTGCAGGAACTGCACAAGCGTGTGCTCTGCGACCCGCAAACCAGCGGCGGTCTGTTGATCGCGGTAACGCCTGAAGGCAATGACGAGTTCCTCGCCGTCGCCGCCGAATTGGGCCTGAATCTGGCGCCAATTGGTGAACTGGTCGAGCGACAGACGAACGCAGTCGAGGTGATTTGATGCTCCGCGACTGCACCGATTACCGCGATATTTTCCTCAACGATCGGCCGCTGATGGACGCCCGCGCGCCGGTCGAGTTTCACAAAGGTGCGTTCCCTGGCGTGATCAATCTGCCGCTGATGAATGACATCGAGCGGCAGAAAATCGGCACCTGCTACAAGCAGCACGGCCAGCAGGCCGCCATTGAGTTGGGTCATCAAATGGTGTCCGGTGCGGTGAAGGCCGAGCGTATTCAGGCCTGGGCGGACTTCGCCCGGGCCCATCCCGACGGTTACCTCTATTGCTTCCGTGGCGGGCTGCGTTCGCAGATCACCCAACAATGGCTGCGTGACGAAGCCGGCATTGACTATCCGCGCGTCGGCGGCGGTTACAAGGCGATGCGCAGCTTCCTTATCGACACCACTGAACAAGCCATCGCGCAGTGTGATTTCGTACTGCTGGGCGGGATGACCGGCACCGGCAAGACCGAAGTGCTGGTGCAATTGCGCAACGGGCTGGATCTGGAAGGACACGCCAATCACCGCGGTTCCAGTTTCGGTAAACGCGCCACCGGGCAGCCGTCGAACATCGATTTCGAGAACCGTTTGGCCATCGACATTCTCAAGAAGCGTAATGCCGGTATCGAACAGTTTGTGCTGGAGGACGAGAGTCGGGTGGTCGGCAGTTGCGCCTTGCCGCTGGCGATGTATCAGGGCATGCAGCAGTACCCGATGGTCTGGCTGGAAGACAGTTTTGAAGATCGCGTGGAGCGGATTCTGCGTGATTACGTGGTCGATCTGTCTGCCGAGTTTGCATCGGTGCATGGCGAGGAAGGTTTTGCGCTGTTCGCAGAGCGGCTGCTGGAGAGCCTGAACAACGTGCAGAAACGTCTGGGTGGCGAGCGCCATCGGCGGCTGTTCGATTTGATGGAAGCGGCGCTGGCAGAGCAGGCCCGCAGTGGCGCGGTGGATTTGCATCGCGGCTGGATCGAGGGGTTGCTGCGTGAATATTACGACCCGATGTATGTGTTTCAGCGCGAGAAGAAGGGCGGGCGTATCGAGTTTGCCGGGGAGCAGGGCGCGGTTATCGAATATCTGCGCGAGCGGGTGAATCAGAAAGATTGATGGCGTGTTTGCCGGCCTGATCGCTGGCAAGCCAGCTCCCGTAGAAGACTCAAGTCAGGCAAGTGTCCTAGCCATCATCCAGCCTTCCACAGCATTCATCGTGCATTTAAAACCTGTGGGAGTCCGGCTTGCCAGCGATGAGGCCATCACTGACAGTAGAAGACTCAAGTCAGGCAAGTGTTCCCAGCCATAATCCAGCCTTCCACGGCATTCATCGTGCATTCAAACCCTGTGGGAGCTGGCTTGCCAGCGATGAGGGCCGAATAGGCACCCGAAAACTCAAGTCGGGCAGGTGGCCTTGCCGTTATCCAGCCCTTGCTTGTAGCTGTGGCTCTGCAAACTGGCCTTGCCGTTGTGCCACGTCAGGGTCAGCACGTACAGCGAATCGAAGTCGCTGCCCGCCCAGTCCTCGGTGATGGACTGTTTTTCGCCGACGGCATTACCGGCCACCTTGTTGATCAGTTCCGGCAGATAACCGTGGGACCACGCGGTGTAGATGGTGGAGTTGTGATACTTGTCATCCAGCAGTTCGCGGGCCAGATCGCTGGTGTCATTGGCCGAAAACTCGATATTCACCGGCAGGCCCAGCTTGATGGCGGCGGGGCTGATGGTCATCAGCGGGCGAATGTAGCTGTAGGAGTTGTCGAGCTCGCCTTCCTCGACATTGCGCGTCGGGTTGGCGGCGAACACGTAGTCGGCCTTGCCGAATTTCTCCGGCAGCAGCGTCGACAGGTCGATGGCGCGGTTCAAACCCTGGCAATTGAGCTGGCCGAGACCACCCTCGGGCTTCTCCGCATGGCGCAGGAACACCAGGGTCTGGGTGCCGTCCGCCGGTTGCGCACGACTCTCGCTGGATTCCAGCGACAGGAACAACGCGCTGACCGCCAACAGGGAGGGCAGGGCCACATAGGCGCGATGTTTGAAGCGTTTGGCGAAACTCATCAGATTCGTCATGAAATAAAAATTCTTCAGCGTGTTCGGTTAAGGCTGACAAACCTTTACACCGCAGGCTCCCAGCACCGGGTGTTTTCCATGTCATGAAGCGTTTCCTCTGCAACAAGGGCATAGCTCTGAGTGCCCGAGGCCCTTTTGGTTCGATCACAAGCGTGCGCGGCACTCTAATGGCAAGCACCCAGGGCATGCGGCAGAGATTAATCACTGAATGTTACGGTTCTGTAGGAGCTGCCGAAGGCTGCGATCTTTTGATCCTGTTGAAACGCTCAAGATCAAAAGATCGCAGCCTTCGGCAGCGCCTACATTATGATCGGGCTTTAATTTGTGACTGGATGCTTCCCATGACCGATCTGTCCGCGTTCCCGATCACCCATAAATGGCCGGCGCAGTACCCTGACTGGATTCAGCTCTATTCCTTGCCGACACCCAACGGCGTCAAGGTTTCGATCATGCTCGAAGAGATCGGTCTGCCGTACGAGCCGCATCGCGTGGGTTTCGATACCAATGATCAGTTGTCCCCGGAGTTCCTCTCGCTGAACCCGAACAACAAGATCCCGGCAATTCTTGATCCCCACGGCCCCGAAGATCAGCCGCTGCCGTTGTTCGAGTCCGGCGCGATTCTGATTTACCTTGCCGACAAAAGCGGCCAGTTGCTCGCGCAGGAGGGCACCTTGCGCTACGAAACCCTGCAGTGGTTGATGTTCCAGATGGGCGGTATCGGCCCGATGTTCGGTCAGCTTGGTTTTTTCAACAAATTCGCTGGCAAGGATTACGAGGACAAGCGTCCGCGTGATCGTTACGTCGATGAAAGCAAACGCCTGCTCAAGGTGCTCGACGGTCGGCTGGAAGGTCGCGACTGGATCATGGGCGAGCGTTACACCATTGCCGATATCGCGACATTTCCGTGGGTGCGCAATTTGATCGGGTTTTATGAGGCAGGGGACTTGGTGGGCATCAGCAACTTCCCGAATGTCACCCGGGTGCTGGAGCGCTTTCTGGCACGGCCTGCAGTAATCCGTGGTTTAACGATCCCTTCCTGACCAATGCAAATCCCCTGTAGGAGCTGCCGAAGGCTGCGATCTTTTGATCTTGTTTTTTAGAATCAAAGTCAAAAGATCGCAGCCTTCGGCAGCTCCTACAGGGGATATATTTGATTTTTCAAGGATTATTACGCACTCGGTAATGCTGTCTTGATTGATCCAGGTTTGTACGCCAGCCCCCGCAAGGCATAAGCTTCGCCCCCTACGACTTTCGTCTCATCTTCCGTTTTCAGGAAAGCCCCATGTCCAGTCAGTTCCCCGAAGCACGTCCCCGCCGTCTGCGCCGCAATGCGAGCCTGCGCAGTCTGTTCCAGGAAACCGAGTTCAGCCTGAATGATCTGGTGCTGCCGATTTTCGTCGAGGAAGAGATCGATGATTTCGTGCCGATCAAAAGCATGCCCGGTGTGATGCGTATTCCCGAGCGCAAACTGGCCAGCGAAATCGAGCGCTATGCCCGCGCTGGCATCAAGTCGGTAATGACCTTCGGTGTGTCCCATCATCTGGACAGCAACGGCAGCGACACCTGGCGCGAAGAGGGCCTGGTCTCGCGCATGTCGCGCATCGCCAAGGACGCTGTGCCGGAAATGATCGTGATGTCCGACACCTGTTTCTGCGAATACACCGATCACGGCCACTGCGGCGTGATGCACAACCATGAAGTCGACAACGATCAGACCCTGATCAACCTCGGCAAACAGGCCGTTGCTGCTGCCCGTGCGGGTGCGGATGTGATTGCTCCGTCGGCGGCGATGGACGGTCAGGTGCGGGCGATTCGCCAGGCGCTGGATGCGGCCGGGTTCACGCAGATTCCGATCATGGCGTATTCGACCAAATTCGCCTCGGCGCTGTACGGCCCGTTCCGCGAGGCCGGTGGCAGCGCGTTGAAGGGCGACCGCAAAAGCTATCAGATGAACCCGATGAACCGCCGCGAAGCCCTGCGCGAATCGTTGCTCGACGAGCAGGAAGGCGCGGATGCGCTGATGGTCAAACCAGCCGGTGCGTACCTGGACATCATCCGCGACATCCGTGAAGCTTCGAACCTGCCGCTGGCGGCGTATCAGGTCAGCGGCGAGTACGCGATGATCAAGTTCGGCGCGCAGGCCGGAGCGATTGATGAGGATCGCGTGGTGCGTGAGAGCCTGGGCGCGATCAAGCGTGCGGGCGCGGATCTGATCTTCACGTATTTCGCGATGGATCTGGCGCTGGCCGGGATCTAATCCACACCGCAAATCAACTGTAGGAGTGAGGCTGCTCGCGATGGCGGTGGATCAGTCAATATTGATGTCGACTGATCCACCGCCATCGCGAGCAGGCTCACTCCTACAGGGTTTCGTGGTGGGTCAAGGGCAGGCGAAAAATGGCCGGATCCCTTGGTCGCGGAAGTAGCGTTCGATCACTTTCGGATCGGCGCTGCTATCGGCAATCGCCACATAGGTGTCCGGGCGCAGCAGGTAAAAGCCGTTGCGCGCCAATCCTGCCGTTTCAAACGCCGGTCGCCAGTCGAACACGTGCAGCGGCAAGTGATGCTCAAGGCACCAGACGAGCATTTCGTCGCTGGTGTCGCCATACACATGCACCTGCCAACATGGCTGGCGCAGCGGTTCGTAATTATCTCCCTCACCGTCATGCGCCCACGGCAAGCGATCGCCGCCGTGGACATGGCCGGCCGTGCCTTGACTCAGCGGCATGCCACGATAGTTGAGGGTGACTTGGGAAACGGTGCGAAAGAGGAATTCGCGACTCGCCTCGAACGACGCCATTTTCGGAATCAGAAACGGTGCCAGCCGCGTGCGCAACAGATCGGCCATGCGTCCCTCGGCCGTGACGAAGCTGAACACTTTGTCAGTGGTTGAGACCAGCCGCCGGGCGAAGGCGATGCGTTCGGTTTCATAGCTGTCGAGCAGTTTGGCCTCGGCACCGCCGTTGAGGACTGCAGCGAGTTTCCACGCCAGATTGATCGCATCGCCGATGCCGGTGTTCATGCCCTGACCGCCCGCCGGGCTGTGCACATGGGCCGCGTCGCCGAGCAGAAACGCCCGCCCGCCGCGAAAATGTTCAGCCACGCGGTGGTGCACGCGGTAGGTGGAAAACCAGTGGACGTCCTCGATGTGCACTTTCAGGTGTTCGATGGCGCGGCTGCTGACATCAGAAAACTCCAGAGTTTCGGCGCGCTCCGCACGTTCGTCGCGCACCGTGCCGATCAATCGCGCGCGGCCTTCGCCGGCCAGTGGAAACACCGCGAGAAAGTCCGCTTCGTCCAGATCAAGATGCAACTCACCATTCATCGCCGGGCCGCTGGCCTGGACATCCGCCACATAGAAAATCTGCTGATAAGTGCCACCGGGGAACCCGGCGTCGAGGTTTTTGCGCACCACCGACCGCGCCCCGTCTGCACCTGCCAGATAGCAGGCCTGGCAGGCTTCCTGCTCGCCATCGGGCAGACGTAAATGGACCGTTACGCCATCGCCAGTCTCATCGAAATGCTCCAGTGTGATGTTGCGCTCGACGCTGACGCCATAGTCTTCGAGACGCTCGATCAACAGCTGTTCATGTTGGTCCTGCGGGAATATTTCGACGAACGAGTAGGGCGTCAGACCTTCGCCGATACGGTTCAGCGGCAACTGCGCAACCGGTTTGCCATTGACCCAGAAGTTTGCCGCCGCGACCTGATGACCGTTGCGCACGATGGTCTCGGCCAGATCCAGTTGCCGATACAGCTCCAGCGTTCGCGCCTGCACCGCCAGCGCCCGGGAAGTGGTGCCAGGGGCGGCGGTCTTGTCGATGATGCGCACCTGCACGCCCAGTTTGCTCAGCCACAGGGCCAGCACCAGCCCGGTGGGGCCGGCGCCGATGATCAGGACGTCGCTGCGGTTCATGGGTGTGTGCTCCTTTTGCTGTGGAGCAAGTATGGATCAGAAGGAGAGGGTGGCCAGTTTGTCGGCCAGACGGAAAAAGGCCCCGCAGCGTTGAAGTTGCGGGGCCTTTTCAGGCCTTAGAAATCAATCGTACCCGACAACTTCGCCACCCGCGGCTCACCCTGAGTCAGGTAACCACCCTGCGCCGATTCCCAATACTTCTTGTTGGCCAGGTTCTCTACACCCAGGCGCACCGTCACGTCTTTCTCCGACACCTTGAAGGCATAACGTGCGCCGGCGTCAAAGCGGTTCCAGGTCGGCAGGCTGAGGTTATTGGCCGCGTCGGCGTATTGGCCGCCGGTGCGCAACATCCGCGCGTTCAGCGCTACGCCTTGCAGGCCGGGTACGTCCCAATCGGCGCCGGCGTTGAACTGGAAGGTCGGCACACCGATAGCACGGTTGCCGTCATTGGCGCCGTTGAGGGTGTTCTTCAGTTCGGTGTCCATCAGGGTCAGGCCGCTGATCAGGCGCAGGCCTTGGATCGGCTCACCGAACACGTTCATTTCCACGCCTTTGTTGACCTGCTCGCCTTCACGCACGTAGGTGCATGTGGTGGCGCTGTCAATTTCACAGTAACCGTCGCTCGGCTGCTCGATGCGATAAACCCCGAGGCTCGCGCCGTAGGTGCCCATGTCGATCTTCACTCCGGCCTCGGTCTGCTTGGAGCGCGCCGGTGCATAGACTTCGTTGCCGTTGGTCACGCGGAATCCGCCGGCGCTGGTCGGCGAAGTCGGGCCTTGAGCCAGGCCTTCGATGTGGTTGGCGTAGAACGACACGTGGTCCCACGGTTTGAACACGATGCCATAGACCGGCGTGGTGATCGATTCGTCGTAGCTCGACGAACGCGGGCCGCTGCCGTAACTGGCGTATCCGTAACCTTGCACTACGAGTTGCTGACGACGCAGGCCGGCAGTCACCAGCAGGCGATCATCGAAGAAACCGAGGGTGTCGGAAATTGCCAGGCTGCGGTTGAAGGTTTTGCCGACGATACCCGGATCGTTCAGGTCGCCGCCGGAGAAGTTGCCGACCGGCGCTGGCGTCTGCACCGGGTGGTAGATGTTGTTGGCGTATTGGGTCAGGTCAAAATCGTAGGCGCTGCGCTGTTCGGCCCAGATGCCGGTCAGGCCGAAGTTGAGCTTGTGGCTGACCGGGCCGGTGTTGAATTTGCCGTTAAGGCCAGCCATGACGCTGGTGTTGTCTTCATCGTGAGGAACGAAAGAGCCGGTGGTGAACGATGCGCCAGTGTTGCCCACCAGCGTCGTCGAGTTGTAGCGCCCGACTTCACGGGTGTGCTTGGCGCCGCCGGCAGCGTAGGCGGTCCAGTTGTCGTTGAGATCGTACTCGGCGCGGAGCATGCCGAAGGTGTCTTCGATGTCGGTGTAGCCCCACTTCGGCGCGTAGTTGGTGTCGGCCGATGGTGCGTCCGGGATGTGCGTGGCGGTGCCGAGGTTGACCGAACTGCGGCCACCGTTGACGCGCTCCTTCTGATAGGCGAAATCGCCGGAAACCCGCAGCGCATCGCCGCGATAGTCGAGGCCGATGGCGAACAGTTTCGAGCGCTGGTTTTCGTGATCGATGCCAGTGTCGCCCTCACGCTGGGACAGGTTGATGCGCGCGCCGAAGCGGTTGTCTTCACCGAAGCGTTGGCCAATGTCGAAGTGATGACCGATGCGACCTTCGCTGTTGATGTCCGTGGTGTAGCGGCGCAGCGGCACATCGCCGGCGCGTTTTGGCTGCAGGTTGACGCCGCCGCCGATGCCGGAGCCGGTCGGGGTCACGCCGTTGATAAAGGCGTTCGGGCCCTTGAACACTTCCACGCGCTCCAGGGCGTCGGTGGAAATGATCTGCCGCGGCAACACGCCATACAGGCCGTTATAGGAAATGTCGTCGCCGTTCAGCGGCAGGCCACGGATCATGAACACCTGCGACTGGTTGGAAAACCCCGAAGCCTGGCGCACTGACGAATCGTTGAGCAGCACGTCGGCGACGTTTTCGGCCTGCTGATCCTGAATCAGTTGTTCGGTGTAGGACGCGGCGCTGAACGGCACGTCCATCATGTCCTGATTGCCCAACACGCCGAGCTGGCCACCGCGTGCGACCTGACCACCGGAATAGACCGGGGGCAGGGCGTTTGGCGCTGGCGCTTAAGCGTTGATATTGACGTTGTCCAGCACTAGCTCTTTGCCGTCTTCTTCAGCAGCGTGGGCGGTAACGGTCAGGGAGCAGAGCAGGGCAAGAAGCGTCGGACGAAAAGGAACGCGGAGTCGGGCAGGAGCGGACATGTTTCATACCTGGAGGCGCACGGCCAGTCAGAAAAGTGAGGCGGCGCGTGAACTCCTTGCGCAAATGCGACTCCAGGCGCGAATGATAGTTTTTCTCAGTAGCGTTTTGCAATCAGTTTGTCATCATCGCTGCATCACCCCGCACCGCCCCTGTAGGAGCTGCCGAAGGCTGCGATCTTTTGATCTTGTTTCTAAAAACCCAAATCAAAAGATCGTCCGAACGCGGCCCGAGCCTTCGGCAGCTCCTACAGGGGAATGTGTTCAGTCAGGGAACAGGCCCGGATCATCGCAGTCCTAGCCTGCGCCATACCATTGAACGTATGGTGAACCCGCCTCAACGGACTGGATGGAGCAACATGCACACCCCTCGATTACTGATCACCCTCGCGGCAATGCTGGTGCTGGCCGGTTGCGCCAGCCAGCGCAATGGCGAGCCCGCCCCGCGTCCTCCGGCCGAAGTGAAGGCTGAGATCGTGCGCCTGATGCCGGCGAAAATCGCTGACCGCCAAGGCTGGGCCACTGATATTTACGTAGCATTTGCCACACAGGACATCAGCCCGACCACGCAAAACCTGTGTTCGGTGCTGGCCGTTGCCGAGCAGGAATCAACCTTTCAAGCCGATCCGACAGTGCCGGGCCTGGGCAAGATCGCCCGCGACGAAATCGACCGTCGTGCCGGCAAAGTCCACATCCCCAGCCTGCTGGTCAGCGGTGCTTTGCAGGTACGCTCCTCCAATGGCAAAACCTACAGCGAACGCTTGAAGGCGGCGCGCAGTGAAAAGGAATTGAGTGCCATTTTTGATGAGTTCATCGGCATGGTGCCGATGGGCCGCACGCTGTTCGGTGGCTTCAACCCGGTGCACACCGGCGGGCCGATGCAGGTCAGCATCGAATTTGCCGAGCAGCACGCCAAGGACTATCCGTACCCGGTGGACGGCACGATCCGCCGCGAAGTGTTCAGCCGCCGCGGCGGCATGTATTTCGGCATCGCGCATTTGCTCGGCTACCCGGTGAGCTACCGCGAGCCGCTCTATCGCTTCGCTGACTTCAATGCTGGTTGGTACGCCAGTCGCAATGCGGCGTTCCAGAATGCCGTCAGCCGCGCATCGGGTATCCCGCTGGCGCTGGATGGTGACCTGATCCGCTATGACTCGATCATGCCCGGCGGCACTGAACTGGCGGTGCGCACCCTCGGCAAGTCATTGGGCATGCGCAATCCGACCATTCGCGATCAATTGGAGAAGGGCAAAACCCTGGAGTTCGAAGAGACCAAGCTGTACCGAGAGGTTTTTGCATTGGCCGAAAAGGCCGAGGGCAAATCACTGCCACGCGCGGTGCTACCGGGGATCGTCCTGCAGAGCCCGAAAATCACCCGCAAACTGACTACCGCATGGTTCGCCAAGCGCGTGGATGAGCGCTACAAACGCTGCATGGCCAAGGCCGGATAACGTTCCCAGACATAAAAGAACCAGACATAAAAAACCCGGCTGCGGGAGCCGGGTTTCTCTGGGTTGTTGCGATTAACGCCATTCATTCAAGCGTTGCGAAGTTCGTTCAGACGATCCGCACCACCTTCGGCGATGGTGTTGCCTTGCAGGCGATCCGAACCATCAGCGGCGATGGTGTTGCCTTGCAGACGATCCGAGCCATCAGCGGCAACGGTGTTGCCTTGCAGGCGATCCGAGCCATCAGCGGCAACGGTGTTGCCTTGCAGGCGATCCGAACCATCAGCGGCGATGGTGTTGCCTTGCAGACGATCCGAGCCATCAGCGGCGATGGTGTTGCCTTGCAGACGATCCGAACCATCAGCGGCGACGGTGTTGCCTTGCAGGCGATCCGAGCCATCAGCGGCGATGGTGTTGCCTTGCAGACGATCCGAACCATCAGCGGCGACGGTGTTGCCTTGCAGGCGATCCGAGCCATCAGCGGCGACGGTGTTGCCTTGCAGACGATCCGAGCCATCAGCTGCGATGGTGTTGCCTTGCAAGCGATCCGAGCCATCAGCGGCGACGGTGTTGCCTTGCAGGCGATCCGAGCCATCAGCGGCAACGGCGTTCTGGTACAGACGATCCGAGCCATCGGCCGCGATCATCGTGTGAATCGGGGTAGCGGCAAAAGCGTTAACTGCGAAAACCGAGAAAGCGATGCTGAGAAGAGTTTGGCGTTTCATGATGGTGTGCTCCAGGGGTGTTATTGGTTGGTATGGAGCAGATGTTACGCCGGAGATTTTTTATGAGAACTTCATTGCCGTGATTGTGAACATCGACGGCAATGATGATTGGGGAACTGGCCCCCTGTAGGAGCATTCGAGTGAAACGAGGCTGCGATCTTTTGATCTTGTTTTTAAGGGGAAGATCAAAAGATCGCAGCCTGCCGAAGCTCCTGCAAAGGCAGTTTCAGAGGACTTTGACTGCCCGGCCAATCGCCTGAATCGGCCCGGTCGGCTTGCCGATTGGCGAGCCGTTAGTACCCTCCAGCGTCAACTCGAATAGCTGATTCGCTTCCAGCGGCGGCAATTTATCCAGCGGCACCGACAGCGCCTGCCCCGGTTTGACCAACCCCAGCGATACCGGGCCCTGCCAGCCGTCAGCCTTGGTCCAGAACTCCAACGCCTTATCCGCCGGCACTTCCATCACACCCAGTGGAATCAGCTGAATCTCCCGCGAATTGCTCGCCTGGATCACCCAGCCCGGAGCCTTGTCCTGTGGCGCGACCAGCACCACCAGATAACTCGGTTTCGCAGTGGTCTGGGTCAGCAGCATTGAGCCCAACACCAATGTGGCGGCCAAGCCGGCAGCGCTCAGGCCGCGCCACAGCGGCAGCAGGTTCCACCATGAGGTCGCGGGTGTTTGTTGCGGGAGTCGATCAATGCTGCGATTGATCCGCGGCCACAGCAGCGCTGACGGTTGTTGCGGCGAGGCGAAATCCGTCAGCTCCAGCAACCGCCGCTCCCAGGCATCCACCGCCGCACGCAGATCAGGCTCATGCGGCAGACGTTTCTGCACCTCGATCCGCTGTTCGGCAGAGAGTGTGCCGAGCACGTATTCGCCCGCCAGTTCATCGCGTTCCTGCGCCGATTCAGTGGTCATCCCATGCACTCCCGCAAGGCGTTGAGGCTGCGTTTGATCCAGGCCTTGACCGTGCCGAGCGGCGTGTCGAGGCGCGTGGAAATCTGCGCGTGGGTATAGCCGTCGACGTAAGCGTGGAGAATGCAGCGCCGGCGCTGTGGGTCGAGTTGTTCCAGGCAGCGATGGATGCGCGCCGAGTGGTCCTGGGCGTTGAAGGTCTCGTCGAGCACTTCGTGGTCTTCGTCGAACGGCATTTCCCGCCGATGATCACGCAGTTGATTCAACGCCAGATGCCGCGTCACGCTGTACATCCAGCCGCGCGCCGAACCCCGTGAAACGTCAAACCCCGCCGCACCGTTCCAGATCTTGATAAATGCGTCATGGACAATGTCCTCCGCCAGCGCCGTGTCGCGCACCAGCCGTTTGGCCACACCGAGCAGGCGCGGGCCTTCCTGCACGTAAAGATCGCGCAGGGCCGAACGCTCGCCGCGGGCACAGGCAGCGAGGCGGGCTTCATAATCGAATTCGGGTTCGGGCAAGGTCATGCTGTGCAATCTAGCTGACATTCCTCAAACATCCAGAGTGCATAAATCCTTTGTAGGAGTGAGCCCTGTGGCGAGGGGATTTATCCCCGATCGGCTGCATGACAGTCGTAAAACCGTTGGATGCGATGAATCTGACACTGCGCATTTTCCGGTTTTGGGGAAGCTTCGCTCCCCGTCGGGGATAAAGCCCCTCACCACAGTTCGTTCCCACAGGGAATTTATGTAGGCAGGAAAATCAGTTCGCAGCCCAGAAAATGTAATCCGCCTGATATTTCACCACTTCCTGTTTGCCCTTGTTCGCGGTCGTGCAGACTGTGCCCGGTGCCACGCCGCCCTTTAGCGCAACGCGCTGGATGTAGCTGACACCGCTCATTGCGCCTTCACCTTCAGCAGGGTTGGCCTTGACCAGTTGATAGGGCAGGTTGCCCGGAGTCGACGGCGCCACGGCCAATTGCGTACCGGTGACTTTCGAACCGTCCTTGGCCTGCCAGGTGGCGGGCGGGCCGAAATAGGTGCCGACCTGCTTGCCGCTGCGATCATTGAGCACCGCTTTCGGGCCGACGAAGGTCCACTCGGTCTGTCCGGCAGCATTGGGCTTGTCGCGGCATTCGTAAGTGATCTCGCCCACCCCGGTGGTTTCCATCGCGATCTTGTGGCCTTCCGGAACTTTGATGGCGTCCGGATAGTTGCTCTGGGCGAAGGTCGTCGTGGTGACGGCGAGCAAACCGGTGAAGCAGATCAGCTGTGTGGTGTTCATCAGTGTCTTTCTCCGAAAAGGGTAAACCGCTGACAGCCGAGGAGGGCTGTTACAGGGACTACCCGTGGCGGAGGGGTTTGGATGCAGTGCATGGAAAATATTTTTCAATCACCGCCAGCGCTGTCTTTCGACGTTTGAATTCGCAAGTGGCGAGTGCATGGGAAAAACGTGCCAAATCGCATACAGCAGCTATAAATAGTGCTACATCAAATGCCTGTCGGGGATTGAGGAGGGGATATGTATCAGCTCTACGGACATCGCAACTCAGGCGCAGCCGCCATCGAAGCGGCGCTGGAGTTGTGCCAGATCGCTTATCGCTTCATTGATATCGAAGCCAGCACCGAAGCCGCCGAGGACCTGGCGAAGCTCAATCCCCTGAAGCAGATCCCGACCCTGCAATTGCCCGATGGCAGCGTGCTCACCGAGAGCGCGGCGATTCTGATTCATCTGGGCCTGACATTTCCCAAATCGGGTTTGCTGCCGGCCAAGGCGGACGAGCGCGATCAGGCGATTCGCGGTCTGGTCTACATCGTCAGCAATTGCTACGCGGCCATCGGCGTCGTCGACTACCCCGAGCGCTGGCTGGTGATGCCCGACGAAGCGTCGCGGCAGAACCTGATCGCCGGCGCTCGCGAGCGATTGCACTGGAGTTGGGAAGTGTTTGCCGACCAGTTTTCCGCCGAGCTGTACCTGGACGACGAAACACCGGGTGCGCTGGACGTGCTGGCCGCGGTGGTGACGCGCTGGGCAGGCAGCCGCGAGCATCTGCGTCAGACCCGGCCGGGGTTTTATGCGTGGTTGCAGCGGATCGACCGGCATCCGGTGCTGGCGCCGGTGTTTGCCCGGCATTGGCCAGTGTGAACACACCGTAAATCCACTTGTGAATGTGATCTCTGTGGCGAGGGGATTTATCCCCGTTGGGCTGCGTAGCAGTCCTGAGACCATCCCGCGCGGTGTGTCTGACTAGCCGCGATTGCAGGTTTTGGGGCGGCTTCGCCACCCAACGGGGATAAATCCCCTCGCCACATGATCCTCATGACCCATCACCCATCACCGCAGGATTCATCTCTACAGGGGATTGTGGTGTTTTCGGGGTGATCACTCCCCGCGGATGTACTGCTCCAGTTGCTTGATCAGCTCGGCCTGTTCGGCAATCGCCTCTTTCACCAGGTCACCAATCGACAGCAAGCCAATCAACTTGCCGTTCTCCACCACCGGCAGGTGGCGCAGGCGCTTGTCCGACATGATGCCCAAGCACGTGTCGACGGTCTGGTGGGTATCAACGGTAATCACGTTCGCCACCATGATGTCGCGAACCGGCGTGCCCACGGAGGAGCGGCCATGCAGCACCAGTTTGCGCGCGTAATCGCGTTCGCTGATGATGCCGACCACGGTGTCGTCTTCCACCACCAGCAAGGCGCCGACGTTTTTTTCGGCCATCTTCATCAGCGCTTCAAGCACCATGTGATCAGGCTTGATCTGGTGCACTTCCTGGTTTTTCTGATCTTTGAGCTTGAGCAGTTGGGCGACGGTCTTCATGGCGGTTACTCAGGTGTTGTCGTTGTAATGCAAGCATCGTAGACGCTGGCGCGCAGGGCAAGGTGGCAAAGCGGCAGATAGCACGCAAAAAACGTCATTTGGCCGTTTTTTTCCACGCATGGCCGCTTCTTTGCCTGTGCACGTCTTGATACAGAAGGGCGCGATGGCGTTTCTGCGTCTTGGATAGACTCGGGCATCTGAATTTCATGGATGAAAATTTCGATGCCCAGCTTGAATTTGAGCAACAAAAATATCGTGCCATCGCTGCCGGATTCTCTGGCTGGCAATGCCACGTTCAGCTTCATTGCCGGGAATGTTCCAGACTGGCTATTGAACAGCACCGCATTGCACAGGGACGCGTTAAAGCAGGCCACAGTGCCAGACCAGCCTTGGTTTCATTCAGCCTCGTCAGCGCAACGCGACGAGATGAAAAGCGCCCTTGCAGCGAGTTGGACTGCCCGGCAGGCAGTGGACAAGGTCTTCGCGCGGCTGACCGAAGTCGAAGCGTTTGCCCATGAGTTACTGACCGCTGCGCTGAAAGACCGCTATGACATCACCGTAGACGTCAGCTCGACGTGTTTAAGGCTTTACCGTTCGACCGGGATGACGGGGGGCTTCGAAGTGCGCACCCTGACCCTGCTCGAGTGCTGTCTGCACAATTTCGAATTGAAAGAGACTCGACCAGAATATTACGACCAGGCGAGCGACTTTATTACTCGACCTTCGGCCTCCGGAGCATTCGACGTCGTGCCGATCAAGGCCAGAATGTCCGTCGCGGCTTTTACCGCGTTGTGCCGGGAGCTGGACGCAGGTGCTGCTTATCAGAGATATCTCGAAGACTTTTTCGATCCGGCCAATCCCGTTGCCAGCGCCGTACTGAAAATAAAGGTCGAGGCTAACGAGAAGAGCACCCTGCGCCTGTGCAATGGGCTGGCGTTGCTCAAAGGCGATATTGATCACGACGCTCATCGTTTGGTAGAGAGGTGGGCTGCGGGAGATCGACGGTTGATCTGGAACGGGCGGGCAGTCCACTGCCATGCATTGACGATGATGGGCGTCGAGTTGCCAGGGATTGTGCTGGTCTGCGCCGATCTTGAGCACAGTTCAACGACTGTTCCGGTCATTGCCTATGTCCCCCATGATCCCGAGCATCCGCTCAAGCAGTATGCGTCTTCGACCCAGTTCGTCGTCGAGCTGACACGACAGCTGCGCTCACCTGAGTACCAGCGATTCTTCAGCCGGTTCGTGCCGCATCAGCACCGAGGCCAGTTCTTTTTTCAGCTCAATAATCGGCTATCAAAACTGCAATGGCATGCACCGGTTCCTTTTCAGCAACTGCCGGCCTGGCGCCCTGTGCCCGTTCTGAAACCTGATCTGCAAATCGGGTATGCGCGAATAAAAGTGGATTTCTGGGTTCAGCAGTTTCAGCAGCAGTTGAACACGTTGTTCGCCGACGCTCGAACGCGTGCAGTACCCACCGGCGATGAGGACGCCAAGTCTCGTTGGGCACGCTGGGACAGCTTCCTCAAAGTCGCGCTGACTGTGCTGGAAGTGGGGGCATTTGTCGCCGCGCCGTTTGTACCTGGTCTGGGTGAATTGATGCTTGCGTATACCGCCTACCAACTGTTGGATGAGACGTTCGAAGGGATTGTCGAGTGGGCTCAAGGTCTGCGTACTGAGGCGTTCGAACATTTCCTCGGAGTGGTGGAGAGCCTGATTCAGTTGGGTACGTTTCTGGTTGGCGGTCAACTGGTGGCGGCGGTGATCACGCCCAAGGCGACACCGTTGATCGGCCGCATGAAAATTGTCGATATGGCGGATGGTCGCTCGCGTTTATGGGATTCGGATCTGCGGCGCTATTCACAATCGGTGGACTTGAGTGAATCGGCCCGGCCTGACGCCATGGGCATTTATCGTCAGGCCGATCAGCAGGTGTTACCGCTGGAAGGCGAAACGTTTGTTATTCGCCCGGAGCCCGGATCGGATGACTACCGCATCCAGCATCCGCGGCGCAGCGATGCCTATGCCCCCCGACTCAGCCACAACGGTGCTGGCGCCTGGGTGCATGAAGCCGAACAGCCTCAGGCCTGGCAGGGAAGTCAGTTGATGCGGCGTCTCGGTCATCAGGTCGACGGTTTTTCCGAACAGTCGCTGGAACAGATCCGCATCGTAAGCGGCGTGGATGAATCTGCGTTGCGCAAATTGCACGTTGAACAGGAACAGCCGCCTGCCATGCTGGCGGCAACCATAAAGCGTTTTACGGCCGATCAAGCCATTGAAACGTTCCTTGCGCAGCTCGCTAGTGACGATGTCCAGATCCACGGCAAGGCCGATGTGCGTATGCAACTGCAGTTGCTGACGGGGCACAAACAATGGCCTGAAAAGCTCTCGCTGCGATGGCTCGATGATCAAGGCAACGCGCTGTGGCAATCGTCATCACTGGCAGGTAAAACGCCAATCAATTTGCAGCTCGACCACGGCATAGTCGCAGACGTGGCCGCCACGCTGCTGTCCCTGCTGAGCGAGCAGGACATCAAAGTATTGCTGGAAGAAGAGTTTGGTCGTGGCGTCATCGCTGCGAACGTACGTGCTGCGAAGCTGCGCGCCTTGATCGCCGAGGCGGCAAGGGCGCAAAGAACAGCGTTGGTGGATAGCCACGTCAAATGGCAGGAGGTGCCGACTGCCGTGCCTTCTGCCGAAAGCGTGTTGCTGCACAACGAGTTTCCCCAGCTGCCGAATGAGCTTGTGAGCAATGTACTGGTTGATGTCTTGCCAGCAGAAAAGCAGCTGGCCAGCGAACAGGGACAATTGTCCTTGCGCTTGAAACAGACTGCCCGTGAAGCGGTGCGCGAATGGCGCACGACCCGGGCCTGGGAAGGGCTGTACTTGCCGGCCAATGCCAATCTCGACAGCTACCGATTGGCGTTGCACAGTCTGGAAAGGTTACCGGGCTGGTCGCCTGAAGTATTGATCGAAATGCGCAACCAATCGTTCGACGGCCCCCTGATCGACAGCGTCGGACCGACCCCGGCACCCATTCGCAAAGTACTGCTGCGCACGGTGCAGAACCAGTTTCAGCCCTACGACGCTCAGGGCAAGAGCCTGCAAGGCGCGGGTGATTTTTATGACGCTGTGTTGCAGGCATTACCGGATGCCGAACGCGGCAATCTGGGTCTTGGCATCGGTGAAGGTCAGCGCCTGCGCAGCACACTTCAGCAATCATCAATAACCCGTGCAGAGCTGCGCGATCTGCTCGACGACTCACCGCTTCGAATCGCCGTCGAAAAACACCAGAATCCAGGTTACACCTTGATCAATGAACGGCTATTAGGCACGGGCGGTGAGTCGAGTCCGGAGGACCGGTTCAAAAGCCTCTATCCGCGGGCCACCACGGATAACTTCAATGAGTTTGTGCGAGCATCCGGAACACCTGCCGGCGCTTTACGGCTCATCCGGGAGCGGGAATTAGCGTTCAAGAATCTGCAGAAGACCCTTGATGATTGGGTGGCAATCGAGCGCGGCGAACTGCTGCCGATGGATCAGCGTTTTCACAAACGGCGCTTCGCCAAGGCACTCAGCCAATGCTGGCAGGCCGCTGAAACGGTGGGAGCGGGGGGCTATACGCTGGATCTGGATTTTCACTGGACCAGTGATTTTCTTGAGTACCTGCCGAAGCTTGACCTTGAGTTTGCGCACGTCAGCGCGCTGCAATTTCGTCATGCGGAGTTGCGCATTGATATCAGCCAGTTCCTCAGCTACTTCCCCAAATTGAAGGTCCTGGATCTAAGCGAAAACTCCCTCACCGCATTGCCTCGTCTGGAAGGCAATTTGCACGCGTTGGAAACGCTGGATCTGGGCAACAATCAACTGACGCTGACGGCCGGAAACGTCACTGAGCTCAGCCGTCTGACCCGCTTGCAGACATTGAGACTGGGCGCGAATCCGATGCTGGCGCGCGCACCGGATGTCAGTGCGATGGCAGACCTGCAAACCCTCGATCTGCATGGCACCGGTATTACCGAATGGCCGACAGGCCTGTTCACGGCACCGCGTCCACGGGCGTTCGATCTGGATCTGCAAGGCAATCCAATCGAACAGGTTCCCCAGGTAGCACCCGGTTCGGATCAGGCACGACTGATAGCGCGCACCCGTTTGAGTCGTGACCGTCTGTCCGATCAGGGCAGCGAACAATTTCATGCCTATATGCGCTCAGTGGGCTATGACCCCGCCCGCAGTTATCCGCCGAAGGGCGAGCAGACCAGTGCGCATTGGCTGGAGGGCGTGACGGGCGAGCCGCGTCAGCGCAAGCAAACATTGTGGGATGAGTTGGAGCACGAGCCTGATTCCCAGGGTTTTTTTGAAGTGCTGGAAAAAGTCGCGGAGTCAGCAGACTACATCGCCGAGGAGGCGCGTCCGGCGCTGACCGAGCGGGTGTGGCGAATGCTGGATGCCGCGACACAGAACACGCAACTGCGTGAAGAGTTGTTCCGCATGGCCAGTAATCCTGACTCTTGCGCGGACGCCGGGGCACAGATTTTCAATGAGATGGGGATCAAGGTTCTGATCCATGAAGCCTGGCTGGCCGGCAGCCCCGAGCAGGTCGAGTTCAGTCTGGTGCAATTGGCGAAGGGCAAGTCTCGCCTGGACATAGTTAACGACGTTGCCCGCGCCAACATCCAGACCCGCCTGGAGGCTGGTGAAGCTTTTATTGCACTTGATGAGGACGGTGAACTCACGGGCAGCATTGATGAAGTGGAAGTCTATCTGGCATTTCAGACCGGTCTGGCTGATCGACTCGAGTTGCCGTGGCAGTCACGGGGAATGTTGTTTCGCAGCATCGCTGAAGTCAGTGAGACGCAGATCGACGAGGCTTATCAAACTGTGTTGTCACTTGAGGCGGGGGACGGATTGGTAAACCGGATGATCGAACAACGTTTCTGGTGTAAATATCTGAAAGGGAGGCATACGCAGGCGTTTAAGCAGAATGCGCAGGTGTACGACTCGAAGGCGGAGGAGTTGCTTGATCGGTATTCGGCAGGCACCGTTTCACAGCAAGTTTATGAGCGCGAACTTGTCGGATTACACAAGGAACGTAAGGCTTTGCTGAAAGCATTGACGCATGGCCTATTATCAAAGCAGTCGATAGCTGTATGAAAAAAACGGCCTGTTTTCCGAAACAGGCCATTTTTTAGTTCCTGAAACTTATAGCCACCCGGAAAGCTTCTTCTGTTGGTTTGTCCAAAGTTCGTGGTCCTGATTTGTGGCTCCGGATAGTACGTTGAAGGGAGTAACAGCGTTTCCGTAAGTCGCGACCAACTGGCCGGTGCAGTTGTAGCACGCTTCAAATGCCTGTGCGTAGTCAGCTTGCTGCAACTTCTGGGTCTCTATCGAGATCTCTGCCGGGTTGGTCGAGCCCGTAAAATGTTGTTGGATATAAAGAGCTGCGTTGGCTGCCTGCACTTCCGCGTGAGCTCCTGGAAGCCCGCGACTCATGGGTATTCGGTTATTGCTGGCTTCTATGTGACGCTTCATGCGATCAAGTGTTACATCATGGAGGAGAGGTACCTCATATTCCATTCCTTTGAGGCTTTGAGGCTCTGACGATTCCCCGTTGTAGATTTTTACAGCCAGATCCTTGTCGGCCAGCCGGTTGCTATAGAGCTTTGCCATGTAGCTTTTAAATTCGTTCAAGTCGTCAATCTGGAAAACCCCAAGTGAAGCGAGTTCGCTTGAGTCCAGATTGTTGTCAATCTGTCTTGTGATATGGAAGCCGTGTTCCTTTTTTGTGAAGTCCGCCCTTTCCAGCGAAATATTATAAAAGTCAGTGACGATAATGTCCTGGTCTGAACTTGTGCCAGGTATCAGAGCTCCCGCATGGGCTACGGCTTGAGTATTCCTGTATTTTTTGGTGAACCGCCTATCAGGATTTTCAATTAATCGCCTCTTTTGCTTGGCTGGGCTGGGATCAACAGGTTCTTTTCCTGCAATTATCATACTCGTGGTTCGACTACTGACTCTCTCGTTAAACTTTTCATTTAACCCGAACTCATCAACAAAACTCATCGGGTTATTCCCCACCATCACATACAAATTCCAGCCATCCACTGCCCCCGCCGGATCGGCGCTGATCCAGCGTTGCGACCACGGTGCGTAATAGCGTCGTCCGTAATAATAGAGCCCTGTGTCATCCAGTTCCTTGCCCGAGTAACGAATGGTCTTGTAGCTGACTTCCAGTTCCGAGTGCGCTACCAGTGAGGCGGTGCCGCCGAACGGGTAATAATGTTCATGACTGATCAGGCGTGCGTTCTGGTCGAGCTCGATCAGGCTGGAACTCTGACTGTCTTCAAGGCAATAACGCAGTTGATCGTTGACGATTTCGCCCGGGCGGCCACTGAGCCAATGCAGGCAGCGGACATTGCCGATCATCGTCGGCAACGTAATGACGTGCAACTCTTCACCCGTTTCGCGAGTGCGGATCTCGATGCCCGGCAGGTAGCGCACCTGACGAAAATGCGTCTTGGTTGAGCCTTGAGTCTCGTGGTGTTTGAAGACTCGGGCGCCGCCGCTGTAGCGATAGGTTTCCTTGTCGGGCAGCGCGGATTCGCGTTCGATCAACGTGACCGATGCCAGTTCATCCAGAACATTCCAGTGCAAACCCTGGCCGGGTTGCAAGGCTTGCAGGTTGCCATGAGCGTCGAACTGCGTCGAGAAGTCGGGCGGTGAGTCACCTTCTTTCCAGCGCACGCCACGATTGCTGTTCGGGTCAATGAACATGCGCTGGGTGTATCCACCGATTGCTCGTGCGTGAACCAGTTTGACCAGGTTACCACCGGCGTCGTATTCGTAGGTCTGGTTGTAATTGAGGCGGTTTTTGGGATCGCTCGGTAATGGACGGCCGGGTATCCCGGTCGGGGGTAGGGCGTCATATCCGGTGGCGCGGATCAGGCGATAGAGCGAGTCATAGCCAAAGTCGCGCTGGCCGTCGATAAGCTGGTTGGCAAAGAACACTGGGTCAACAGTGCGATCCAGAAGACTGACAACATTGCCGACCTTGTCGTATTTGTATTCGAGATTTTGCCGCAACGCCTCGCCGGGCAGACCTGCCTTGATGCCATTCAAGCGACCGTTGGCGCCATCGTATTCCCAATTGCACACCACGCCGTTGCCCAGGGTTTGTTCGATTTTCTCGCCTTCGGCGTTGTATCGGGCGTGTTTGAGGATGTCTTTTACAGCATCGTCGCCGCTGATCTTGAGAGTAACCTGCTGGAGTTGCCCGCCGATGTCATAGCGTGAGAATTGCTGATGGCCACGTGCATCCGTCTGGCTCAGTGCTGCGCCGTTGGCCCCGTAGCGCCAACGCGTGGTGTAGGCACCGGCATCGAACAGCGTGCGGGTTTCTTCCAGAGGCAAGGCGTTGAGGCTGAACGAACCGTAGTCCAGTGAACCCGAGGCATCGACCTTTCGCAGTAATTGGTCACGCAGGTTCTTTCCGGCATCTGCATCGGCCAAACCAAAGGTCAAGGCCTCCAGTTCAGCCCCGTCGTTCACTTTGATGCCCAGCAAGCGCAAACGATTGTCGAAGCGGTTGCTCCACCGATTCCCGCGGGCATCCCAACGCCGGACAACTTCCCCTGCCAAACCATGCAAACTCAGCCGCCAGCCAGAATCGACGCTGTCCAGCAGCAGCGCTTGGCCTGCCATGTCATGAATGGTCATCAAATTGGCTTTTGGCGCTGTTGCGAACAGTCGTGGATCCCAATGCTCTATCGCTCTGCCTGCGTCGTCGTGACGTGTCCGGGTGATCAACGACTGTACGGCCGCCCCTGGCACGTTTCGCCAATAGGCGATCTGACGAACAGGAAGACCCCGGCCGTCGTTCACGCTGACTGACGGGGTTCGGCGATGAACGGAGAGATCCATTTCTCATTTCCTTCGACGCAATGCATCGCATGGAGGCAAAGGCAAATCTAGCAACTCTGGCAAGGTGTGTAACCTGTCAACTCTGACAGGTGCCGCACCTTTGCCGACCATGTTTTGCGCGCCACCCAATGGTCGAATGCCGCGTAGAATGCCCGTCTGTTTCAATTCCTGAGGTCGCAGTGGTGGATTTACAGCAGGGCTTCGTCTTGACCCGGCATTGGCGCGATACCCCCGCCGGCACCGAAGTCGAGTTCTGGCTGGCGACCGACGCCGGGCCGCGCCGTGTGCGTTTGCCGCATCAGCCGTCGGTGGCGTTTATTCCTGCCGAGCAGCGTGAAGCGGCCGAACGCCTGCTGCACGACGAAAAAAACGTCGAACTGCGACCATTGGCCCTGCTGGATTTCGAACATCGTCCGGTGCTGGGCCTGTATTGCCAGCAACACGGCCAATTGATGCGCCTGGAAACCGCGCTCACCCGCGCCGGCGTCGACGTCTTCGAGGCAGATGTGCGCCCGCCCGAGCGCTACCTGATGGAGCGTTTCATCACCGCCCCGGTATTGTTCAGCGGTACAGTCGATGCCAACGGCGTAATGCTCAACGCGCAACTGAAACCCGACCCCAAGTATCGACCGAAGCTGCGGCTGGTCTCGCTGGACATCGAAACCACCGAGACCGGCGAGTTGTATTCCATCGCTCTGGAAGGCTGCGGCGAGCGTCAGGTCTATATGCTCGGCACGGCGAATGGCGATGACAGCATCGTCGACTTCGACCTTGAATATTGCGATTCACGCACGGTCATCCTGAAGAAGCTCAACGACTGGTTCGCGCTGCACGACCCTGATGCGATCATCGGCTGGAACGTTGTGCAATTCGATCTGCGCATCCTCCACGAACACGCGCGGCGCCTCGGTGTGCCGCTGAAAATCGGTCGTGGCGGTGAAGAGATGCAGTGGCGTGAGCACGGCAGCCGCAATCATTACTTCGCCTCGGCGGCGGGGCGGTTGATCATCGATGGCATCGAATCCCTGCGCTCGGCGACGTGGAGCTTTCCCTCGTTCAGCCTGGAAAACGTCGCCCAGACCCTGCTCGGTGAAGGCAAGGCCATCGACAATCCGTATCAGCGCATGGACGAGATCAACCGCATGTTCGCCGAGGACAAACCGGCGCTGGCCAAGTACAACCTGAAGGACTGCGAACTGGTCACGCGGATCTTCGCCAAGACTGAACTGCTGACATTTTTGCTTGAGCGCGCCAGCGTCACCGGCCTGCCGGCGGATCGCAGCGGCGGCTCGGTGGCGGCGTTCACCCACCTGTATATGCCGCTGATGCACCGTCAGGGTTTCGTCGCGCCGAACCTCGGTACCAATCCGCCGCAGGCCAGCCCCGGCGGGTTTGTCATGGACTCGCAACCGGGGCTCTATGAATCGGTGCTGGTCCTCGACTACAAGAGTCTTTATCCGTCGATCATCCGCACGTTCCTGATTGATCCGGTGGGGCTGATCGAAGGCTTGCAACACCCGGACGATGCGGACTCGGTGCCGGGTTTTCGTGGCGCATGGTTCTCGCGCACGCGGCATTGCCTGCCGTCGATTGTGTCGCGAGTCGCCGAGGGCCGCGAGACCGCCAAACGCGAGCACAACGCGCCGCTGTCGCAAGCCTTGAAAATCATCATGAATGCCTTCTACGGCGTGCTCGGCTCCAGCGGTTGCCGCTTCTTCGATACGCGGCTGGCGTCGTCGATCACCCTGCGCGGACACGAAATCATGCTGCGCACGCGCAAGCTGATCGAAGAACAGGGCCATGCGGTGATCTACGGCGACACCGACTCGACCTTTGTCTGGCTGCGTCGCGCCCACGGTCAGGAGGAGGCGGCGGCGATCGGTAACGCGCTGGTCAAGCACGTCAATGACTGGTGGCGCGAGCATGTGCGCGAAGAATACGGGCTGGAAAGTGCCCTCGAATTGCAGTACGAAATTCACTACAAACGCTTCCTGATGCCGACCATTCGCGGCGCAGAGGAGGGCAGCAAAAAACGCTATGCCGGTCTGGTAACTCGCGCTGACGGCACAGATGAGATGGTCTACAAAGGCCTGGAAACCGTGCGTACCGATTGGTCGCTGCTGGCCCGACAATTCCAGCAGGAATTGTATGAACGAATCTTCCAGCGCAAGCCGTATCAGGATTACGTGCGCGATTACGTGCGCAAAACCCTGGCCGGGGAATTCGATGATCGGCTGGTCTATCGCAAGCGCCTGCGCCGCACCCTCGACGATTACGAACGCAACGTGCCGCCCCATGTGCGCGCCGCGCGGCTGGCCGACGAATACAACACGCAGCACGGCCGTCCACGGCAATACCAGAATGGCGGCTGGATCAGCTATGTCATCACTTTGGCCGGCCCGGAACCGCTGGAAGTGCGTCGCTCCACCATTGATTACGACCACTACATCACCCGGCAGCTGCAACCGGTGGCGGACGCCATCCTGCCATTCGTCGACGATGATTTCTCAACCCTGATCGGGGGGCAACTGGGCCTCTTTTGAGTCCAGCAGTTGCAGCGTCCATTCGTCGAGGATGCCGTGGAAGTAGCGCTCGAGGGCCTGATTGAACAGGCTGTCGCCAGCGGCGAACTGGCTGAACAGCGTCATCGAGGAGTGAAATTTCAAGTCATCGGGATGACCAAAAATATCTGCAATCGAACGCTGATTGGTATTCAGCACAAGCTGCGTGCAGGTGCGCAGCCGCGCGCCGAGCAATGGGTGATCGAGGTAGGCCTGGGTTTCTGCGGCTGACCCGATGGCGAAGCGTCGGGACATTTCACTGCCGCCAAGACCTGCGAACTGTGGGAAGACAAACCACATCCAGTGGCTGCGTTTGCGACCTTCTTCGAGTTCGCGCTGGACCCGGTCTAATACCGGGTCCTGAGCCTGGACGAATCGTTGCAGGTCAAACGGGTCGTTATGATCAGTGCTTCTCATACGGAACCTCGGCCAGTCGTCAGCTCAGACCATGGCCAGCCGCTGCTTGCGTTGTGGCGCTTGAAACGCCTGGTCCAGCGCCGCCAGATCCCCGGCCTCCAGTTGCAGCTGCGCGGCTTGTGCATTGAGTTGCACGTGTTCCGGCCGCACAGCCTTGGGAATCGCAATGACACCATCCTGACGCAGAATCCACGCCAGCGAAACCTGTGCCGGGGTGACGCCGTGACGAGCGGCAATTTGTTTCAGTGCCGGGTTGGCCAGCATCGCGCCGCCCTGGCCAATCGGACAGTAGGCCATCAGCGGCATGCGTTGTTGCTGGCACCACGGCAGCAGATCGAATTCGACGCCACGCTCTTCAAGGTTGTAGAGCACCTGATTGGTCGCGCAGGCGGGAGACGCCAGTTCTTCGACATCATCGACGTCGAAATTCGACACACCCCAGCGACCGATCTTGCCCTCTTCGCGCAGGCGTTCGAAAGCCTCGACGGTTTCATCCAGCGGATACTGGCCGCGCCAATGCAGCAGATAGAGGTCGATGTAATCGGTATCCAGCCGACGCAGACTGCGTTCGCAAGCTTGCGGGATGCCTTTGCGGCTGGCGTTGTGCGGGTAGACCTTGCTGACCAGAAACACCTGATCACGCAGACCGGCGATGGCTTCGCCGACAACACTTTCGGCGCCGCCCTCGGCGTACATTTCGGCGCTGTCGATCAGGGTCATGCCCAGTTCGATGCCGCTGCGCAGTGCGGCGACTTCGCGCTTGTGGGCGGAACGGTCTTCCCCCATGCGCCAGGTGCCCTGGCCAATCACCGGAACCTGCACGCCAGCCAATTCAAGGGTACGCATTCAAACCTCCTATCTGAAAGGGTCGATACCTTAGTGGGCAGCAGGATAGCGCAGGGGTTCCATGAGCTTCAAAAAGCAAAAGATCGCAGCCTGCGGCAGCTCCTACAGGGGGGTAGATTCACCGCCGTTCAAACGGTGTACCCAAAAAACTGTAGGAGCTGCCGCAGGCTGCGATCTGTTGATCTTCAGCTGTTACTTCGCAGAAAACTTCAACACCACGCTATGCGCATAAGCCTGCCCCGGATCCAGTCGTGTGCTGGGGAAGTTCGGCTGATTCGGTGAGTCAGGATAGTGCTGGGTCTCGAGGGTAAACGCGCCCCAGTGCGGGTAGACCTTGCCAGCCTTGCCCTTGACCGTGCCGTCGAGGAAGTTGCTGGTGTAGAACTGCACGCCCGGTTCGCTGGTGAACAGCTGTAGATGCCGGCCGGACTGCGGGTCGCTGACTTCGACGGCCAGTTTGCTCGCATCACCCTTGGCATCCAGCGCCCAGTTGAAATCGAAACCACCCTGTTTCGGCTCGGCGAATTTCAACTGCGGATGATCAGCCTTGATGTGCGTGCCGATGGCGGTCGGTTTGCTGAAGTCCATCGGTGTGCCGGCCACTGGCGCCAGCTCTCCGGTCGGGATCAGTTTGCCGGTGACCGGGGTGTAATGGCTGGCATGCAAGGTCGCGACCTGCTTGAGGATGTCGCCATTACCGGCGCCGGCGAGGTTGAAGTAGCTGTGGTTGGTCAGGTTCAGCACCGTCGGCTTATCGGTGCTGGCCTTGTAGTCGATGCGCAATTCGTTGTCGTCGGTGAGGCGATAAGTCACCTCGGTGGTGAGGTTGCCGGGGAACCCCATTTCACCGTCCACCGACAGATAGGTCAGGGTCACGCCGACCGAATCCTTGTCTTTGGTTTCCTGGGCTTTCCAGACCTTTTTATCGAAGCCCTGAGTGCCGCCGTGCAAGGCGTTGGACTTGTCATTCTGCGGCACTTGATAGCGTTTGCCGTCGAGTTCGAAAGCGCCTTCTGCCAGACGATTGCCGAAGCGGCCAATGGTCGCGCCGAAGTACGCGGTGCCTTTCTGATAGCCCTGCACATCGTCGAAGCCGAGCACGACGTCCTCGAACTTGCCGTGCTTGTCCGCCACTTGCAGCGATTGCAGGGTTGCGCCGTACGTGATGACCGTGGCTTGCATGCCATGGCTGTTGCGCAGGATGTATTGCTCGACGGGCGTGCCGTCGTTGGTTTTGCCGAAGGCCTTGTGTTCGGCGCTCAGGCCGGCGGCGTTGGCAGAGAGAGTGGCGATCATCAGGGACAGTCCGAGGCCGGAGAGCAGGTGACGGGATTGAAGCATGGTTGACCTTCCTTTTTGTTGTTGTTTTCAGTAACCCCCCCTGTAGGAGCTGCCGAAGGCTGCGATCTTTTGGCTTTGTTTTTTAAGGTCAAAAGATCGCAGCCTTCGGCAGCTCCTACAGAGGTTGAGTAATAGTCATGCTATTTAGTGTTCGAGTGAGAATTTATAGCGGATTAAACGTTTATTGCAAAAATAAAGTCGGACTAAATAGATTGATGGTTCGCGCCGAAGGTCGGGAAATACCGCCAGCACTGCACTTTTCCGCAATCGGCGGCTCTATCCATGGCCAGGATGCGGTGACTCCCGCCGCACAGGAATGTGCCTGTTCGAGAATTCATGCCGAGAGTGTTTAAGCTGATCACCCGATTTGTCCGTCGCCCGTGCCTGTTGTTGGTGTGTTTGTCGTCGCTATTGTTCAGCGGTTGCAGCCATCAGGACGGTAACGGTTTCATCAACCAGATCCGGGAAGGGCAGCCGCAGGAATTTCTGCAGACCAGCGTCGACCGTATGGCCACTTTGGCGATGCGCGACAACCTCGGCAGTCTTTATCGGTTGATGGGCAAGCTGTACCTGCGCAACCCGGACGAGTTGCGCAAGTCGGGTTTCCTCAACATTCACGCCGCCGTCAAGCAGGTACGACTGGCTATCGAGCAGCAACAACCATTGCCGGTGCTGGGTGGCAGAAAGGACCTTGCGGCGCTCAGCTATGCGATGAGCCCGGAGTTTCGTGGTGACCGCGTCGGTGCGTTCGTTTATGCCATCGGCAGCATGCTGGTGACGGCCCATGGCAATCGAACCGAGTTCTACATGACGGACGCGATCAACCCGACGTTCGTGCATAACGCGGCGCGCAACATCGAAAAAGCCACGTGGATTCTGTCGCAACGCCAGAACAAGGAAGGCCAGCCGCTGTTGTTTTCCAATGAAATCTCGGAGGAGGGCAGCAACCTCAGTTTTGCCGTGGAGTTCGGCAAAATCGTTGCGCGCCTGGATCTGCTGACGCAAATGCTTGATGAGCGCTACCGGCGGATCGGGCTGAATTACGCGCAGAGTCTGCTGTTCCTCAACTTCCTCCCGGTGCAATAAATCTGTGGATACGCTGCTGGCGCAATAAATGTAGGAGCTGCCGCAGGCTGCGATCTTTTGATTTTGGTTTTTTAGATCAAGATCAAAAGATCGCAGCCTTCGGCAGCTCCTACAGGGGGATGTCAGTTGTATCGGGTTGAATGGTGGTTGGATAACTTGTATACAATCAGTCGATAATTTCGATCCAAATGGAGCTGCACTCGTCATGACCGACCCCGCAAGCGCCGATTTCAGCCGTGTCGACCACGCCACCCGCGCCGACAAACTGCCCTATGCCGCGTTGCTGGCCTTCGCCATGACCGGTTTCATCGCCATCCTCACTGAAACCCTGCCCGCCGGGTTGCTGCCGCAAATCAGTGCCGGGCTGAACGTCAGCGAAGTGCTCGCCGGGCAGCTGGTAACGCTGTATGCGCTGGGTTCGATTGTCGCGGCGATTCCGCTGACCGTGGCCACCCGTGGCTGGCCACGGCGCCGGGTGCTGCTGATGACGGTTGGCGGGTTTCTGCTGTTCAACACCATCACCACGTTTTCCAGTCATTACGGCCTGACCTTGGCCTCGCGCTTTCTCGCCGGGATGGCGGCGGGGCTGTCGTGGGGGATCATGGCCGGTTACGCCCGCGGGATTGTGCCAGTGCATCAGCAGGGGCGAGCGCTGGCGATTGCCATGCTCGGCACGCCGGTGGCGCTGTCGTTGGGCACACCGGCGGGAACGTGGTTGGGCAATCTGATCGGTTGGCGCGCTTCGTTCGGAATAATGTCGGCATTGGCGCTGGTGTTGGCGGCGTGGATTGTCGTGGCGGTGCCGGATCGTCCGGGGCAGGCCAGTGCCGAGCGTCTGCCATTGATGCAGTCCCTGCGCCTGCCGGGTGTGCGCCCGGTGTTGTTGGTGGTGCTGACGTGGATGCTCGGGCACAACATTCTCTACACCTATATTTCACCGTTTTTGATGCAGGCCGGACTCGCCGAGCGTGTCGATCTGGTGCTGCTGGTGTTTGGCGTGTGTTCGCTGGTGGGGATCTGGATCATCGGCATGCTGGTGGATCGCTGGCTGCGCTGGCTGACTCTGATCAGCCTCGCAGTGTTTGCCGTGACGGCGCTGGTGTTGGCCCTGGCGAATCCGTCGCCATGGCTGATCTACGGCTGCATGGCGGTGTGGGGTTTGTCCTTCGGTGGTTCGGCGACGTTGTTGCTGACGGCCGCGGCGGATTCTGCCGGTGATCATGTCGATGTGGTGCAGGCAATGCTGACTACTTCCTGGAACGTGGCGATTGCCGGGGGCGGGCTGTTTGGTGGGTTGTTGCTGGATCGAGCGGGGGCGATGTCGTTTCCGTGGGCGCTGCTGATTCTGTCGCTGATTGCGCTGGCCACGGTGTGGATCAACAGCACACACAGCTTCAAACCCGGACGACGCCAACACTGATCCCCTCTGTAGGAGCTGCCGAAGGCTGCGATCTTTTGATCTTTCTTGTTGCGTTCGTCGTGAAGCACCTGAACGCCGGATTGGGATTGGGATTGGGATTGGGATTGGGGGTATATCCGTTGCTGCGGGTGTTGCCGCTGGCGGTTTCGCCCTTACGGCGAGTCACCTTTTCCAAACGCCGAAAAGGTAACCCAAAAGGCTTTGCCCCGGCGTACGGCACTTCGCCTAGGCTCAGTGTTCCCTCGCTACGGTGTCCATCCGGGGGCATCGCCTACGGTTTGCTTCGCTGCACCTCCTCTCGATGAATGCGGCTTCGCCGCACGGCGCTGCGCGCCTAACCCCCGGATGAACACCTTCGCTCGGCCTGCCGAAGGGGCAACAAATCAAAAGCCAGATCAAGAGCAAAAGCCAGATCAAGAGCCCATCACCCTAGCCCTCTCCCAGAGGGAGAGGGGACTGACCGCGTTGTTTGGGCGAGTTGCGCCGACGTGAGATACCGAGTCGAACTCAAGTTCTGAAAAGCCCACAAGCCGGCTCCCTCTCCCTCGGGAGAGGGCTGGGCGGGCGGCGTTCCGATGAGGGGCGAACCCAACCCAAAACCAAAGCCGACCGCATCGCTCTTCCACCACTCAACACAATGAGCGTTAGCTCGAGTGCAGCTCTTGATCTCAGAGCCCGTCGGAAGGCTGAGTGGAGGGATTCATCCGGGGAGGACATCGAAAGGAGGTGCAGCGAAGCAAACCGGAATCGATGCCCCGGATGGATTCCGGAGCGAAGGAACCCCGAGCTTTAGCGAGCGGGCCGGACGTCAGGGCAAAGCCTTTTGGGTTACCTTTTCGGCGCTTGGAAAAGGTGACCCGCCGTAAGGGCGGAACCCTACTCAGCCATCACCCAAAAAACGGATATTCACACAGAACCCCCCAACGACCTGGTCGGCCCACAGGCCGCCAAGACACAAAAAAAGCGCAACCAAAATCCCCCAAAACCAGAAAACGTGACCTTCAAAGGATCGCAGCCCTCGGCAGCCCCTACAGGGGGAAGTGGTGATTGGGCATAACGATAGACCGCATCGATATATGTGGTTATAAGAAAAATCGCTATGCTGCGGGCCAGATTTTTCCTGTCGTTTTTCTGGACGTCTTAATGGAATTGGCAAATTTCGGCCTGGTGATTGCCGGGCTGGTGGTGGGTTTTATTGTCGGTATGACCGGTGTCGGCGGTGGTTCGTTGATGACGCCGATCCTGCTGTGGTTCGGCATTAACCCTGCAACGGCGGTCGGCACCGACCTGCTGTACGCGGCCATTACCAAATCCAGTGGCGTCATCGTTCACAAGAAGAACAAGAACATCGACTGGGCCATCACCGGTTGGCTGACCCTCGGCAGCGTGCCGGCGGTGGTCATGACCTTGTGGTTTCTCAGCACGCTGCACACCGCGCCAGACGCGATGAACGCCATCATCAAACAAGCCTTGGGCTTTGTGTTGTTTGCCACGGCGTTGGCGATCTTCTTCAAGAAACGCTTGCTGGAATTCGCCCACAAACGCGCTGGCGGCAACTACAACCCGAGCGGTTCGCGGCTGAACGTGATGACGGTGATCACCGGCCTGATCCTTGGCACCATGGTCGCCCTGACCTCGATCGGCGCCGGCGCCCTCGGCACCGTGGCGCTGTTCATCCTCTATCCGCTGCTGCCGACCCGTCGCCTGGTCGGCACCGAAATCGCCCACGCCGTACCGCTGACCCTCGTCGCCGGCCTCGGCCATGCGAGCATGGGCAACATGGACTGGAGCGTGCTGGGCTTTTTGCTGATCGGTTCGTTGCCAGGCATCTGGCTCGGCAGCCACCTGACCGGCCGCATCTCCGACGAAGTGCTGCGACCATGCCTGGCGACGATGCTGGTGTTGATCGGCTATAAACTGGCTTTTTAGTACAAACCCAATTTCCTGGCTGTAACTTTGGTGATGGAATTTCCTGTGGCGAGGGGATTTATCTGTGGCGAGGGGATTTATCCCCGATGGGCTGCGAAGCGGCCCCAAGGCCATTTGAATCGGTGTGTCAGGGAAAATTGGCTGCCTGAATGGGGGCGCTTCGCGCCCCATCGGGGATAAATCCCCTCGCCACAGATAAGTCTCCTCATCCACAGGCGCACGCCCTCAGCCACAGATAATCCCATCAGCTACAAATAAATGCGCCTCACCACAGAGATCTGTTACGTCGGCTACCGCAGGGTGTATTTCATGACGGTCACCGGCAAATTTTCGTAAACCATCTCCTCGACCACCTCCCAACCCAGCCGCGCATACAGCGACTGCGCTGCGTCGGTGTACAGGTAAAGTTCCGGCACGCCCAACGCCTCAGCCTCTTCAACAATGCGCTTGACCAGTTGCGAAGCAATCCCGCGGCCACGTTCTTCAGCCTTCACATAAACCCCGGCCAGCCAGGGCGTGAGTTCGGGGCGGACTTTCATGTCGCTGTCGATCAGCAGTGCGCCGCCCAGCAACCTGCCGTCTTCAATCGCAACCACGACACTGGGGATCGCACCTTTGCCGCACGCCGCACGCATGCGTTCGGTGCGGGCAGCAAGGGTGTCGCCGGGACGAAAGCTACCCCACTCCTTGAAGTTGAGTTCGGCCAGTTCTTCGATCAATTCAGGGTGATCGCACAGGTAATCAATGTGCACGCGGTGACCTCCATTTCGTGAGCAGAACAGCCACCCTAATGCGCTCTTGAACGGTAATCAAATTGGCCTGGCAATCGCGTTTGTGCAGTTGCGCAATGTCGGGCCTGACCTAAGCTTCTGGCAGGGCGACAGATATTTGCCGGATACCCCGGAACAATCGCCGTGATGCGCAATCATTAGAGCGTGGATATCAAAAGGAGATGCGCATGCTCATCAGGTCACTGACCCTGACACTCTTGCTGGCAGTTGCCGGCCCCCTGTTCGCCGCTGACAACGATTCGCCGATTGCCGGGGACAGAGGCCGCGCCCGACCGCTGATCGTGATCGCGCAAAGCACTGTCGACCCGGTGTGGGTAAGCCTGAAAAAGTCGCTGGAGGACCCCGCCAACAAAAAAGGCGTCGCCGATCGCAACATCAAGGTTTACACCATCCTCAATATGTCGGGTCAGCTCGACGGCAAGGACATGGGCCAGCAAGACACCATGGCTCTTCTGCGCTCGCTGAAACTGGGCGCCGGGGCTTATCCGAAAGTGTTCCTGGTGGGCAAGGACGGCGAGACCAAACTCTCCGCCTCGGGGGATGACGCGAAGGCCGTCGACCTGAAGAAAATCTTCGACACCATCGACGCCATGCCTATGGCCGAGAAAGAAGCGGCCGCCGCCGCAGCAGCCCAGACCCCTGCCGCTGCCGAACCTGAACCGGCCAAAGGTGCGAAAGGCGCCAAGCCGAGCAAACCCGCCAAACCGACCAAGCCGCCAGAAATGCCGAATGATTGATGGCGGGATCTGAATCCAAAAAATGGGCGACCTTTGCAAGTCGCCCATTTTTTTGCCCGTTTAAAACCCTGTGGTCAGGGATTTAGCTGTGTTGAGAGGGCATGCCGGTGTTTGGGGGATTTGTCTGTTTCAGACAAACCTTGGCTGTCTGGACTGGGGCCGCTTCGCAGCCCAACGGGGATAAATCCCCTCGCCACAGATCATTCCCTGACCACAGACAGTCTCTTCACGAAAAAAGATCGCAGCCTGCGGCAGCGCCTACAGGATCGGGTTTTCACTCGGTCAATGTAGGAGCTGCCGAAGGCTGCGATCTTTTGATCTTTAATCGGTCAACCCACCAAAAATCTCATGCGCAATCTTCACCCGTTCCGCATTCGGATAATTCTTATTCGCCAGAATCACGATGCCAATATCCTTCGATGGCACGAACGCCACGTACGCACCGAAACCGCCGGTTGCGCCGGTTTTGTTGTAAAGCACATTGGCCGGTTCAGGCTGTGGCGGGTTCAGCCATTTGACCTTGTGCGGCTCCATCGCCATCGGCGTCGAGTTGCCGGCTTGCAGCTTGTCCAGGCTGATCGGGTAGGAGTAGCGCTCCCATCCCAGACCCTGAGTCATATCGCCGACGGTGTAGTAACCGGTGTGGGTCGCGGCGATGGCTTTTTGCATTGGCTGTTCAAGGTTCGCAGGCTTGAGGTTGGCCTCGACGTAACGCAGCAGATCCGCCGCACTGGTCTTGATGCCGTAGGCTTCGGCGTCCAGTGCGCCGGGGCTGACGCGAACCGGTTTGTCATTCTTGTCGTACCCCTGCGCGTAGAGCTTCGCTTCGGAGGCGGGCACTTCAATGAAGGTGTGCTTGAGGCCCAGCTTCGGCAACAGGGTTTCAGTCATCGCCTGAGCAAAGGGTTGGCCGAGGCTTTTGGCCGTCAGATAGCCGAACAAACCGAGGCTGGGGTTGGAATATAGGCGATGGCTGCCCGGCGGATACGCGGGTTTCCACTGCTGGTAATAGCCGAGCATCTTGTCCGCCGAATCCGCGTCAGCGGGAAATTGCAGCGGCAGTCCCCCCCCGCTGTAGGTGCCCAGTTGCAGCACGCTGATGTTGTCGAAGGCGCTGCCTTTTAACTCCGGCCAGAGCGTGCTGGCCTTGGTCGACAGGTCCAGTTTGCCCGTGGCCTGCGCGTAACCGGCCAATGTGGCGGTGAAGGTTTTGCTCACCGAGCCGACTTCGAACAGGGTGTTTTCGCTGACCTTCTGCCCGGAGTCCTTGTTGGCGACGCCGTAGTTAAAGTAATGCGGCTGGCCGTTGATGGTCAGCGCAACGGCCAGGCCAGAAATGTTCTGTTGCTGCATCACCGGCGTGACGGCGGCCTTGACCAGCGCTTGCAGTTGCTCATCGGTTTGCGGAGCGCCCAGGCAAGTGGCGGCACCAAAGATCAGGCTAAATGCACCGTAGGAAAAGGCTTTGGTCGGGTTGATGGATGACATATATGAACCACTCTCCATGAGTGTTGATGATGGTGTCCCGCTATACTGCGGGCGATTTTTGTAATGGACGGCTGATCAGCGCCGACAATTTAGGCAGTCCGACGTGAATCGACAAACGACGAAATCTCGGATTAGCCATTAGAAAAATTTGGGACTGGGCATGATTCGACCACAATTGCCGCTCAACGCACTGCGCGCTTTCGAAGCATCGGCGCGTCACTTGAGTTTCACTCGAGCTGCCGTGGAGCTGTGCGTGACCCAGGCCGCCGTCAGTCATCAGGTCAAAAGCCTCGAAGCGCAGCTCAACGTAACACTGTTCAAACGCCTGCCCCGCGGGCTGATGCTGACCAGTGAAGGCGAAACGTTGCTGCCGGTGTTGAGCACTTCGTTTGACCACATCGCGCAGATCCTCGAACGCCTTGCCGGTGGACAGTATCGCGAGATGTTGACCGTCGGCGCGGTTGGCACGTTCGCCGTGGGTTGGCTGTTGCCGAGGCTTGCGGACTTCCGGACGAAACATCCGCTCATAGATTTACGGCTGTCGACAAACAACAATCGCGTGGACGTTGCCGCCGAAGGGCTGGATTACGCGATCCGTTTTGGTGCCGGGGCCTGGCACGGTATCGAGGCGATGCGCGTGCTCGATGCGCCGCTATCAGTGCTGTGCGTGCCGGAGATCGCCCGGCAATTGCACACGCCGGGCGATCTGTTGCAGCAGACGTTGCTGCGGTCCTATCGCACCGATGAATGGCCGGCGTGGTTTCAGGCGGCGGGTCTGGCGACACAGGCAGCGCCACCGCAAAGCATCATGTTCGACTCGTCGCTGGCGATGATGGAAGCGGCGTTACAGGGCAGTGGCGTGGCGCTGGCCCCGCCGCTGATGTTTGCCCGGCAACTGGCGGCGGATGCGATTCGCCAGCCGTTCGCGGTCGAGATCACGACCGGGAGTTACTGGCTGACGCGGTTGCAGTCGCGGCCGGAGACGACGGCGATGAATGCGTTTAAAAACTGGTTGCTACAGCTCTGAAGCTGGCACAACCTCCTGTAGGAGCTGCCGAAGGCTGCGATCTTTTGATCTTAAAAGACAAGATCAAAAGATCGCAGCCTTCGGCAGCTCCTACAGGGGATCAGTGTTGTTTTCGGAAATCAGCGCACCAGACACGGCCGCTTGTTATCGAACTTCCAGCCCGGAATCAGAAACTGCATCGCCACGCTGTCATCCCGTGCGCCCAGGCCCATGCCTTTGTACAGTTCGTGAGCCTTGGCGACTTGATCCATATCCAGCTCCACACCCAGCCCCGAGGTCTTCGGCACCTGCACGCAACCGTCGACGATTTGCAGCGGTGCCTTGGTCAGGCGCTGGCCGTCCTGCCAGATCCAGTGGGTGTCGATGGCGGTGATTTCACCCGGTGCCGCCGCCGCAACGTGGGTGAACATGGCCAGCGAAATATCGAAGTGGTTGTTGGAGTGCGAGCCCCAGGTCAGTCCCCACTCATGGCACATCTGCGCCACGCGCACGGAACCTTGCATGGTCCAGAAGTGCGGGTCGGCCAGCGGGATGTCCACCGATTGCAACTGGATCGCATGGCCCATTTCGCGCCAGTCGGTGGCGATCATGTTGGTGGCGGTTTTCAGGCCGGTGGCGCGGCGAAATTCAGCCATGACTTCGCGGCCGGAATAACCGTTTTCCGCACCGCACGGATCTTCCGCATACGCCAGAACCTGATGCTGGTCGCGGCACAAGCGGATCGCTTCCTTGAGTGACCAGGCGCCGTTCGGGTCGAGGGTGATGCGCGCCTGCGGGAAGCGTTCGGCCAGCGCCGTCACCGCTTCGATTTCAGCGTCGCCACTGAGCACGCCGCCCTTGAGCTTGAAATCCTTGAAGCCGTATTTCGCGTGGGCCGCTTCGGCGAGGCGGACCACGGCTTCGGCGGTCATGGCCTTCTCGTGACGCACGCGGAACCAGTCGTTGTCGGCGTCCGGTTCGCTGCGGTAGGCGAGGTCGGTTTCGCGCTGATCGCCGACGTAAAACAGGTAGCCAAGCATCTTCACTTCATCGCGTTGCTGGCCTTCGCCGAGCAGCGCCGCGACCGGCACGTCGAGGTGTTGACCGAGCAAGTCGAGCAGCGCGGCTTCGAGGCCGGTGACCGCGTGAATAGTGATGCGCAGGTCGAAGGTTTGCAGGCCGCGGCCGCCGGCATCGCGGTCGGCAAAGGTTTGGCGGACTTGATTGAGCATCTTTTGATACGTGCCGATCGGGCTGCCGATGACCAGGCTGCGAGCGTCTTCCAGCGTCTGGCGAATGCGCTCGCCACCGGGTACTTCACCGACACCGGTGTGGCCGGCGTTGTCCTTGAGAATGACGATGTTGCGGGTGAAAAATGGCCCGTGGGCGCCGCTCAGATTAAGCAGCATGCCGTCGTGGCCGGCCACCGGAATGACCTGCATGTCAGTGATGATCGGGGCTTTGGCGATGTCGTGTGCGTTCATTGTTTTTATCCTTTTCGTATCTTTCAGAATCAGGCGTGTTTCGGCACAGTTTCAGCTATAGCAATATCCGCAGCCGGCTTCGGCTTGGTGCGGGCGAAGAAGACGATGATCGCGGCAATGATCGAGGTAGCGGCCAAGCCGTAAAGGCCACCCTGAATCGAGCCGGTGTGTTCTTCGAGCAGACCGAAAGTGGTCGGCGCAACGAAACCGCCAAGGTTGCCCACCGAGTTGATCAGCGCGATCACGGCGGCGGCAATTCGCGCATCCAGATACGCCTGTGGTATCGGCCAGAACAGCGACGAAGCCGACTTGAAACCCAGCGCCGCAAAGCAGATCGCGACAAAGGCGAAGATCGGCCCACCCGTGGTGGACATGAACATCCCCGCTGCGGCGATCAACAGGGCGGTGGCGACCCATGCCTGTTGGTGTTTCCATTTGGTGGAGAGGGAGGCGAAGGCATACATGCCAACAATCGACAGCAACCATGGAATCGAATTGAACAACCCGACCTGCACGTCGCTGAGGTCGCCCATTTTCTTGATGATGCTAGGTAGCCAGAAGGTCGCGGCGTAGATCGTCAACTGGATGAAAAAGTAGATCAGGCAGAACAGGAGGATCTGCCGATCCTTGAGCAGTTTGCCCATTGATGGCCGGATCGGTGTGGCGGCTTCGCGGGCCTTCTGTTCGTCGTCGATGGCCGTGACGAGTGCGTCCTGTTCGGCGCGGCTCAGCCATTTCGCATCGTGAGGTTTGGCGTCGAGCCAGAACCAGACGAACACGCAGAGGCACACCGAAAACATCCCTTCAATAAAGTACATCCATTGCCAGCCGTGCATGCCCAGCCCGTTGATTTGCAGGAGCAGGCCGGACAGCGGGCCGGAGATCAGGGACGCAATAGCTGAGCCGCTGAGGAAGATCGCAATGGCCTTGCCGCGTTCGGCGCCGGGCAGCCAGCGGGTGAAGTAGTAGATCACCCCGGGAAAGAACCCGGCTTCGGCGACGCCAAGCAGGAAACGCAGAATGTAGAAGTGGGTTTCGTTCTGGATGAACGCCATGCAGGTAGCTACCACGCCCCAGGTGAACATGATTCGGGTCAGCCAGATGCGCGCGCCGACTTTCTGCAAGAGCATGTTGGAGGGGACTTCGAACAGGGCATAACCGATGAAGAACAGACCGGCGCCGAAGCCGTAAGCGGCGGCGCCAATGCCCAGGTCATGTTCCATGTGGGTACGGACGAAACCGATGTTCACCCGGTCAATGTAATTGACGATGAACATGATCACGAAGAGCGGCAGGACGTGGCGTTTCACTTTCGAGATGGCGGACGCCAGCGTTGCATCAACGCCCTCGTTCATCCCGGAGACGGAGGTTTTCACTAGGTTTTCTCCCACTGATTATTTTTATGCGGGGTAGGGCTGGGTACTGCGTTGTTGATAGACATCATACAACTAGGTTTTTTTGTCCTACAAGTGGGAAGGACCGACTAAATTCTTTGGTGATGCAGGTTTTTTATACTTTTTCGGTTTTTTTCTCAGTGTTTGTTGGGTTTCTTCTGTTCTGCGGACATGTATTTTTGAGCTTCATGGCGTGTTTTTTCTGAGGAAGTGCTAAGTCGCGAACTAGATTTTGCGCCGATATCGAGTGTTGTCATACAAGTTGGTCGAAGTCGGAGGAGTAAAATGGACCTTGTCAGCCATCCCCGCAGTGCTACGATCCGCAAGCCCCGTTCACCGGAACCAACCATGCAAGAAGACCTCGACGCCCCCGCGCGCAAACGTGCGCACAACCTGGCCCATGACCTGGTGGAGAAGCTCACCCAGAGCATCCTGCTCGGGCAGATGTCGCCCGGCGACAAATTGCCGTCGGAGAATTCCATCGTTCAGGAACACGGGGTCAGCCGCACGGTGGTGCGCGAGGCGATTTCCAAATTGCAGGCGTCGGGGCTGGTCGAGACGCGGCATGGCATCGGCACGTTCGTGATCGAGCGGGCGCCGGAGCAGGGGTTGCGGCTGAACGTCGACACCGCGCTCGGGGTGCGCAGCATCCTTGAATTGCGCATGGGCCTGGAGACGCAAGCCGCCGCTTTGGCAGCGCAACGCCGTAGCGAGCAGCAAGTGCTGCAGATGCGCCAAGCGCTGGATGACTATCAACGTCTGTTGGCCAACAACGACAGTTGCGTCGAGGCTGACCGGCGCTTTCATCTGCTGATCGCCGAGGCCACCGGCAACGTCTGCTTCAGCGAGATCATGCAGCACTTGGGCAATGCGATGATTCCGCGCGCGCGGGTCAATGCAGTCGAGCGCGGGGCGGCGGATTTGAGCAAGCTGGGGCAACTGGCCAATCTGGAGCACGAGGCGATCTTGAATGCGATCAAGCGCCAGGATCCGGATGCAGCGCGGGCAGCCATGTGGCTGCATCTGACCAACAGTCGCGACCGGTTCCTCGCACAGGGTTGAGCGCCGTTGGTCTGTTCGATGGCACGTCGCTCACGGGGCCGCTTCCAAATTGCACGGCCCGGGTTTTCCGGACCTCCTTGGTGAGGTGCGTCATGGCTAACGACTTGCTGTTTCAGGGGGGAGTTCTTCCCACCGACCCAACCCTTCCAATACCCGGCACCGATGAGCCGTCACTGGGCGATCACGATGCACCGCCAGGGATGACTCCGGGGCGCGATCCGTTGAGTGACGCCGATCGGCCGGAAGACTGGAAGGATCCGCCAGCAGATGAAGACATGCCGCCGGCGGATGAGCCGACGCCGTTGTCGGATGATCGGCGCTGAGTGGATCTGGCTCTGATTGATGTGATGTCTGTGCTTGCCCCATCGCTGGCTTGCCAGCGATGGCGGCGGCAGCCACAAAGGATCTCCCCGGAGAATGCATTCAATGTGGGAGCTGGCTTGCCAGCGATGGCGGCGGCAGCATCAGTAGATATCAACGATCAAACCCCGGCAGTCCGCCCCACCCAAAACCGCCGCTCCAGATTCAACGCCAGCACACTCACCAACACCACCGCCGAGCCCACAAGCATCAACAGGGTCGGCCGCTCGCCCAGCCCCACCGACGCAATCCCCATCGCCGTCGGCGGAATCAGGTACAGGGTCATGGTCGCCCGACTCAAATCCATATGCCTGAGCACAAACCCCCACGCCAGATAGGCCAGGGCACTCGGAAACACACCCAGCGCCAACACCGCCCATTGCACCCGCAGCGGCGCTTTCATTACCGCGTCGCTCAACCCCGGCAGGTAAATCAGCAATAGCAACGTCCCCGACCACACCGCGTAGCACGTCAGACTCAAGCCGTCATAGCGTCGGGCGTGATGCTTTTGCAGGGCGAAATAAATGCTCCATGAAACCGCCGCCAGCAAGATCAGCAAGCCATGCGCGTCGATCTCGCCCACTCCACGATCACCGCTGACCACAATCGCCACGCCGACCAAACCCAGCAACACGCAGCCCCAACGCCAGACACTGACCTGATCCCTGAAGACAAAACGCGCCAGCAGCGTGCTGAACAGCGGACTTGATTGCGCCAGCACGCTCGACGCCCCGGCGCTGACGCTTTGCTGGCCGATGTTCAGCGCGACGTGGTGCAGGCTGACCGCAAAGAAACCCAAGGCGAACAGCAGCGGTACATCCCTCACGCGGGGAAGCTGAATACCTTTGAACGCGGCAATCACCGCCATGAACAACGACGCCAACAGAAACCGCAGCAACGCCAGGTGCCCGGGATCGTAGGCTTGCAGGCCGATGTGTATTCCGGTTGGCGAATACGCCCAGCAGCCGACGACAAACGCCATGGCCAGTAAGATTTTCAGCGAAGAAGGGGGCGGCATGATCGAGCACCAGTAGGCATGATGCGCCAAGTATCCGGGGGTCCAATCATTCGCCACAACTGACTTATACTGCGCTGAATGTTCACTCAGAGTGATGAATATGGAGCTGGCACAAATCCGTATGTTCAAGACCGTGGCCGAGGAGGGCAGCATCGCCCGGGCGGCGGAAAAACTGTTCTGCGTGCCGTCGAACATCACCGCGCGGATCAAGGCGCTGGAGGCGGAGTTGGGCGTTGCACTGTTTCTGCGTGAGGGGCGTGGGTTGCGGATCAGCCCGGCAGGGCAGACGTTTCTTGCCTATGCGCAGAAAATTCTGGCGCTGACGGCGGAGGCCAAACGCGCAGTTGATCCTTCGGCCGAGCCATCCGGGCCGTTGCGCATCGGCGCCATCGAATCGTCGGCCACCGGGCGTTTGCCACGGCTGCTGGCAAAGTTTCACAAGCGTTTTCCGCAGGTCGCGCTGGAACTCACCACTGGCACCTGGGGCCAGTTGCTCGACGACACGCTGAGCCATCGCCTCGACGGCGCGATTGTCGCGGTGGATGTTGAGCGCTCGCATCTGAAACGCACACCGATGTATCGCGAAGAGTTGCTGCTGATTGCCTCGACGTCGTTCGGGCCGGTGCGCGGCATCGATGATCTGCAGGACAAAACCGTGTTCATGTGGCCGCAAGGCTGTCCGTATCGGGCGGCGCTGGAGCATTGGTTATTGCGTCAGGGGCAGGCGTTGCCGATTGTCAGCCTGGCCAGTTACGGGGCCATTGTCGGGTGCGTCAGTGCGGGAGCGGGCGTGGCTTTGGTGCCCAAAGGGGTGTTCGAGCAATACGCCAAAGGCGCGGGGTGTGTGGGCCATGAGTTCCCCGAACTGACGGCCATCGACAATCTGTTTTATTGGCATGAAAACGCCGGGGTGCACCCGGCGCGCGAGGCGTTTGTGGCGATGTTGCGTGAAGAATTCACCTGACCCAGCCGTCCTTTATGCTCCGAACACATCACCCTGTAGGAGCTGCCGAAGGCTGCGATCTTTTGACTTGGATTTAAAAAAGCAAAATCAAAAGATCGCAGCCTTCGGCAGCTCCTACACGGGTTCGTGTGGATGATGGAGCTGGTTAGTTTGGCTTGAGGTCGCGCATCAACAACCCAAAGCGCAAATCCACCCCGTCCGGAATCGGTACATACACCGTATGCCCATCACCAGGCGCCACTTCGATCGCTTCACCCTTCAGATTCTTCAATTCATGCAGATCGAAATGAAAGTTGCCGCCGGGCGTCATCAATTCCAGATGATCACCCAGCGCAAACCGATTCTTCACCTTGACCTCGGCCAACCCGTCACGCCGTTCACCGGTCAACTCCCCGACAAACTGCTGTCGCTCCGACACCGAGCTGCCATGCAGATAATTCTGATACTCGTCGTGTACATGACGACGCAGGAAACCCTCGGTGTAGCCGCGCTGGGCCAGTGACTCCAGATCGTTCATCAGGCTGCGATCGAACTCGCGCCCGGCCACCGCATCATCAATCGCCCGGCGATACACCTGTGTGGTGCGCGCGCAGTAAAAGTGCGATTTGGTCCGGCCCTCGATTTTCAGTGAATGCACGCCCATGCGGGTCAGGCGCTCGACATGCTGGACCGCGCGCAGATCCTTGGCGTTCATGATGTAGGTGCCGTGCTCGTCCTCGAAGGCGGGCATCAATTCGTCAGGGCGATTGGCTTCCTGCAGCAGAAACACCTGATCGGTCGGCGCGCCGAGGCCCAAGGTTGGCTGGGGCTGGAACGTCTGGACGATCTCGCCAAGCTGATTCTCGGTGGCCTCCTGCGCCGAGTATTTCCAGCGGCAGGCGTTGGTGCAGGTGCCCTGATTGGCGTCACGTTTGTTCATGTAACCGGAGAGCAGGCAACGTCCGGAATAAGCCATGCACAGCGCGCCGTGAACGAACACCTCCAGCTCCATGCCCGGCACCTGCTCGCGGATTTCGTCGATTTCTTCCAGCGACAGTTCGCGGGACAGGATGATCCGGCTCAAACCCTGTTGCTGCCAGAACTCGACGCTCGCCCAATTCACCGTGTTGGCCTGCACGGAAAGGTGGATCGGCATCTGCGGGAAATGCCGGCGCACCAGCATGATCAGCCCCGGGTCGGACATGATCAGTGCGTCCGGCGCCATCTTGATGACCGGTGCCAGATCCTTGAGAAACGTTTTCAACTTGGCGTTGTGCGGCGCGATGTTGACCACCACGTAGAAGCGCTTGCCCTGCGCCTGCGCTTCACGAATGCCCAGGGCCAGATTGGCGTGATCGAACTCATTGTTGCGCACTCGCAGGCTGTAGCGCGGCTGGCCGGCGTAAACCGCATCGGCACCATAGGCGAAGGCGTAACGCATGTTTTTCAGGGTGCCGGCGGGGGCGAGCAGTTCGGGGGCGGCGGGAGTGGAGGTGGGAGTCATGGCGGCAGCGCTCGCAAAAGCGCGGCAGGGTAGTGCGGTTGTCCGCTGGGCTTATTGATCTGGATCTATGCTCTTTGAATAAAGATGGCACTCGCGCGGGCGGCGGCTGACTAAGTTGGGCTGGCGTGCATGGCGCCTGACTGACATGGACTGGACATGAACCAAAAAAGTATTCAATTCAAATCGCTGACGGTGTTGCTGTTACTGGTGACGGTGGCCTTCATCTGGATTCTGTTGCCGTTCTATGGCGCGGTGTTCTGGGCGGTGATCCTCGGCATTCTGTTCGCACCGATGCAGCGCAAATTGCAGATGAAATTCGGCTGGGAGCGCAACCTGACGTCGCTGTGTACATTGAGCATCTGTCTGGTGATCGCGATTCTGCCGGTGATCATCATCAGCCTATTGCTGGTGCAGGAAGGCGCGTCGGTCTACAAGAATATCGAAAGCGGCGAGCTGGACATCGCGGCGTATCTGGCGCAGTTCAAACAGAGCTTGCCGCCGTATTTCCAGAACCTGCTGGACCGTTTCGGCATGGGTGAGCTGAATGGGTTGCGCGAGAAAATCGTCAAGTCGGCGATGCAGGGCAGCCAGGTGCTGGCGAGTCAGGCCTTCAGTTTTGGTCAGGGCACATTCGAATTCGTGGTGAGTTTTTTCATCATGCTCTATCTGTTGTTCTTCTTTTTGCGCGACGGCGCCGAACTGGCGCGCAAGGTGCGTACCGCCGTGCCGCTGGAGGAGAGCCACAAGCGTCGATTGCAGCTGAAGTTCAACCGCGTGGTGCGGGCGACGGTCAAGGGCAACCTGGTGGTCGCGATCACTCAAGGGGCTTTGGGCGGGGCGATTTTCTGGTTTCTCGATATCCCCAGCGCGTTGCTGTGGGCGGTATTGATGGCGTTTCTGTCGCTGTTGCCAGCGGTGGGGGCGGGGATTGTCTGGGCGCCGGTGGCGCTCTACTTCCTGCTCAGCGGGATGATCTGGCAGGGCGTCGTGCTGGGGTTGTTCGGCATCTTTGTGATCGGTCTGGTGGATAACGTGCTGCGCCCGATTCTGGTGGGCAAGGACACGCGGATGCCCGACTACATGATTCTGATCTCGACCCTCGGTGGCCTGGCAGTGTTCGGCTTGAACGGGTTTGTGATCGGACCTTTGATTGCCGCGCTGTTCATGTCCAGCTGGGCGCTGTTTATCGAAACCAAACCCAAGGTGCAGTTGCCTTAAACATGAAACCGCGCGCCGGCGACCTGTTGCGACAGTGCCTGCGCTGCCGGCAAGGACGTGAGCGGGCCGCTGATCGGCTCGCCGTCACGCATCAGATACCAACAGGCGAGCAATCCCAGCTCTCTGAGTGAGGCGGGAACGGCGCTGCCAACAACGGACATGATTTGAACCTGAGCCATGACAAGGACCTCCATCAATCGATGGCGCTACCTTAGGGACTCGGCGTTCTCAGGGACAATCAACGCTTTCGATAGTGGTCATTGATAACAGTGAGGGCTGTTTCAATCGACCACTTGATCAAGCATGTGCATCACTTCGCGCTCATTGAGCAGGCCTTTGTGCACAAGGTTCTCGGCCAGCAGCGAAAGAAACTTGGCGCAGCGGTGGCCTTCCAGGTGCTTGAGCTCGGTCAGCGCGCTGTACACCTTGCTGGAGGTGCACAAGCCGACGATGCGGTGCGGATTTTGTGTTGGCATGGAGTCGTCCTTGTTGTTATCAACCTGTTGTTTACGGACGGATTCAGCTTGCGGTTCCGTCATGACAAATAAATGACCGTTGTATGTTTTACCCCCAACGGTCAAATCCATCATGCCGACTTTAGCTGTTGAAACTGTCCTCACAGCGACCTTGGCGAGATTTTTTCAGACGCTGGCCGACCGACGGTCACAAAAAATCCCCGCTATTAAAGCGGGGCTCTGTATTTCGGTTACCAGCGTGGGCCACCGTAGTAACCGTGTGGCCGGTCGTAATAACCCTGTGGCCGACCGTAATAACCGCGAGGCGGGCCGTAATAGACGGGCGCCTGTTGGATATACACCGGTTGCTGCACATACACCGGCGCCGGTTGGTAATAAACCGGTGGTGGCGGCTGTTGCACGTAAACCGGTTGGGGCTGAACGTAAACCGGCTGTTGCTGGACATACACCGGCCGATCCTGATTGATCAGCGCCGAGCCGATGATGGCCGAGCCGACGATCGCGCCAAACACCGCAGGGCCTTGCCAGCCGTGGCCACCACCGGCTTCTGCCTGTCCTGTGACCGCGAGTGCGCCAATCAACAGGGCCATAATGGGGAGTTTACGAATCATGATAATTCCTCGGTTCTTCGACCCGGCGGCAGGGCCTGAACCAGGCCCGCAGTCGTCGCGGGGATACTTCTAAGACAGCGTTTTTTTGAAATTCAGCACAGCCGCCGGGTAAATTTTGTGTAAGGTCTGTACCGTTTTCTTTACCGGGCGTTCAGCGGTAACGCCATCGCGTACAGACCCGCCAATATGATCGAACAGAACCCGATGGGCTGGCTAATCCCGTCCATCCGAAAGTGCGTTTGAAGGAGAAGTTTCATGCAGATGAACCCGAACAAAGACACCCAGTTGTGCATGTCCCTGTCCGCACGGCCTGGTAATTTCGGTCTGCGTTTTCATAACCATTTATATGAGCAGTTGGGCCTGAATTTCTATTACAAAGCCTTCGCCAGCAAGGATCTGACCGGCGCGGTCAGCGGGATTCGTGCGCTGAGCATTCGCGGCTGCGGCGTGTCGATGCCGTTCAAGGAGGCCAGTATTGCGCTGGTCGATGAACTGGATGCGTCGGCAGCGGCGATTCAGTCGATCAATACCATCGTCAACACCAATGGCCATCTCAAGGCTTACAACACCGACTACATCGCCATCGCACAATTGCTGGAAACCCACGCGGTGCCCAAGGCATCGACCTTCGTCCTGCGCGGCAGCGGCGGCATGGCCAAGGCTGTGGCCAGTGCCCTGCGCGATGGCGGTTACAAAAACGGCTTGATCGTCGCCCGTAACGAGCGCGCGGGGCGTGCACTCGCAGACTCGCTGGGCTATCGCTGGCAGGCAGAGCTGGGTGATGAACGGCCGCAGATGCTGATCAACGTCACTCCGGTCGGGATGGACGGTGGCCCGGAAGCAGGGCAACTGGCGTTTGAGCCTGAGGTGATCAAAGCGGCGGAGACTGTGTTTGATGTGGTGGCGATTCCATCGGAAACGCCGCTGATCGTGCGCGGACGGGCTGAAGGCAAACGAGTGATTACCGGGCTGGAGGTGATTGCGATCCAGGCGCTGGAGCAGTTTGTGCTTTATACGGGCGTCCGGCCGACTGAAGAGCAGTTTCAGGCGGCGGTGGAGTTTGCGCGTAGCTGATTGATAGGCGCTGGCAGGTCTGGCCTCATCGCGAGCAGGCTCACTCCTACAGTTGATCTGCGTGGTTCACCCCTATTGTGTGATCACCGGAGATCCAGTGTAGGAGTGAGCCTGCTCGCGATCCTGGCGACACGGTTTCCGATCAAGCAACCTTATCTATACTGCTCCCCCAGCAAGCACAGACTTGCCCACCCACAAAAACCGAGGTCAGCATGCCCCCGCGCATTCTCAATCTGCATCAGGTCGAACTCGAACCGCTGCCCGAAGCCCTGTCTCCCGAGGGCGAAACCGCCGCACGTTACCAGCAACGCTCAGCGCGGATAGGCCTGCAACTCGGTGCACAGAAACTCGGCTATCGCCTGTATGCACTGCCACCGGGCATGCGCGGCAGCCCGTTTCACAGCCATCGGGTCAATGAGGAAATGTTCTACGTGGTGGCCGGGGAGGGCGAGGTGCGTCTTGGCGCCGAGCGATTCCCGATCCGGGAAGGTGATGTGATTGCCTGCCCAGCGGGCGGCCCGGAGATGGCGCATCAGATCATCAATTCCAGTACGGGTGAGTTGCGTTATCTGGCAGTCAGCACTCAGCAGCAGCCGGATATTTGCGAATACCCGGATTCGAACAAATATGCGGTGATGGACAACTTCGCGGTGGATGCTGAGGGCAATGCGTCAGGCTTTGTCGCCGTGGCGCGACAGTCGGATGGGGTGGATTACTGGGATGGCGAGTAGTGCATAGATCCTTGTAGGAGTGAGCCTGCTCGCGATAGCGGTGGCACATTCGAAAGCTGTTTTCCGGACAAATCGCTATCGCGAGCAGGCTCACTCCTACAAGGGTTCGGTGGTATTTACTCGAGGCGCGCCAGGCGCTCCTCCAGCGCCGCAATCCGCGCCTCCAGCTCTTCGATCCGCTCCACCGAAACACCGCCACCCGCGACGCGTTCCTGAGGATTCTGCCGCGCCGCCAGAATGACCTCGATATCCGCCGGATCACCCAGCGCATGGGTGTAACGATCTTCGCGCTGCCCGGACTGACGTGGAATCAATACCGCCAGCCCGCGAGCAATCAGGCGCTCCAGTTGATGCAGCACCTGCTCGGCATCTTCGAAATCATGCATGCGCCCGCTGCGGGTCAGCAGTTCGTTGATGGTTTGCGGGCCGCGCAGAAACAGCAGCCCCGTCAGAATCACCTGCGCCGGCACCAGTTCCAGCGCCTTGTCGACCTTGTGCTCCCAGCGGTCGGCACGACTGCCCATGACCAGCTTGGCGAAACCGCGACCCTCGAGGGCGCGCAGGCTCTGGCCAACCTGGCCCTGGGTCAGGTTCATCACCGGTTCACGGCTGGTTTTCTGATTGCAGGCGGTGACCAGTGCGTTGAGGGTCAACGGGTAGGTTTCCGGGCTGGTCGCCTGTTTCTCGATCAACGAACCGAGGATACGGATTTCCGTGGCGTTAAGCCGTGGTTCGTCGAAGGTGGATTCTGGTTCGGTGGTCATCGCGCGTTCCCTCAGCAGTCGAAGGCGCCTAGCGTAATCCTTGCCAAACAAAAGGCAAGCCGTGTGGTCATCAAGCATGGCTATAATCGCCCCCATGTTCCACCCAGCCACTACATGAGACTGCCATGACCATTTCCCTGTACGCCGCATCCGTCCCGGTTTTTCAACAAATGCTCAACGCCCTGAGCGATGTCCTGAAAAAGGCTGAAGCCCACGCCACCGAGAAAAACATCGACCCGAACGCCTTCCTGCAAGCGCGCCTGTTCCCGGACATGTTCCCGCTGACCCGTCAGGTGCAGATTGCCGTGGACTTCGCCAAAGGTGTTTCGGCGCGTCTGGCTGAAGTCGAAATCCCGAAATACGACGATAGCGAAACCACCTTCGCCGAACTGCAAGCCTTGATCGCCAAGGTGCTGGCCTTCATCGGCGAGATCAAGCCTGAGCAGATCGATGGCAAGGAAGGTATCGAAATCGTCACCCGTCCGGGCACGCCGAAAGAGAAGCGCTTCAGTGGCCAGTCTTACCTGCTGACCTACGGTCTGCCGCAGTTCTTCTTCCACGTCACCACCACTTACGCCTTGCTGCGTCATAACGGTGTTGAAGTGGGCAAACGCGATTACATGGGCGCGTTCTAAAACACTCGGCAACAAAAAAGCCCGCCAAGGTTTGCGCCTTGGCGGGCTTTTTAATGCTTTTTGTAGGAGTGAGCCTGCTCGCGATAGGGTCGTGTCAGCCACATTATCTTTGGAGGACACACCGCAATCGCGAGCAGGCTCACTCCTACAGGGGTTACGCGGTGCGGCGAGCTTTCTCTTCCTCACCCAGGCACGCCGCTGCGGTAAACAGCACGTCGGTGGAGGAGTTCAGCGCGGTCTCGGCGGAATCCTGCAGCACGCCAATAATGAAACCGACTGCAACCACCTGCATGGCGATCTCGCTTGGAATACCGAACAGGCTGCACGCCAGCGGGATCAGCAACAACGAGCCACCGGCCACGCCCGAGGCGCCGCAGGCGCAGATTGCGGCGACGACACTGAGCAGGATCGCCGTCGGAATATCCACGGCAATGCCCAGCGTGTGCACCGCGGCCAAAGTCAGCACGGTGATGGTGATTGCCGCGCCGGCCATGTTGATCGTCGCACCCAGTGGGATCGATACCGAGTACGTGTCTTCGTGCAGGCCCAGACGCTTGCTCAACTCCAGGTTGACCGGAATGTTCGCCGCCGAACTGCGAGTGAAGAATGCAGTGATGCCGCTTTCGCGCAGGCACTTGAGGGTCAGCGGATACGGGTTGCGACGCAGTTTCCAGAACACGATCAGCGGATTCATCACCAGTGCCACGAACAGCATGCAGCCCAGCAGCACCGCCAGCAGGTGCGCATAACCGATCAGCGCGCCGAAACCGGACGTGGCCAGCGTAGAAGCTACCAGGCCGAAGATCCCCAGCGGGGCGAAGCGAATTACCACGCGCACGATAACGGTGACGCCGTTGGACAGATCACCCAGCACTTCGCGGGTAGTATCGCCGGCATGACGAATCGCGATGCCCATGCCGATCGCCCAGGCCAGAATGCCGATGAAGTTGGCGTTCATCAGCGCGCTGACCGGGTTATCCACCACGCTCAGCAGCAGGCTTTGCAGTACTTCACCGATACCGCCCGGCGCCGTTACCGCAACGTTTTCAGTGGCCAGTACCAGATTCGACGGGAACGCCATACTCGCGACCACTGCAACCACCGCCGCTGCGAACGTGCCCAGCAGGTAAAGGAACAGAATTGGACGGATGTGGGTTTCCTGGCCGTGCTTGTGGTTGGCGATCGACGCCATGACCAGCACGAACACCAGAATCGGCGCCACGGCTTTCAATGCCGAAACGAAAACCTTGCCGATAAAGGCCGTCGACTTCGCCGCTTCCGGCGCGAACATCGCCAAGGCGATACCGGCAATCAGGCCGATCACGATCTGCGTGACCAGGCTCAGGTTTTTCAAGCGTTGCATTAGAGAAGGGGATGAAGCGGTCATGACGGCATCTCTGTTTTTTTATTGGGTACAAGGTTGCGTGAGGCGGTGGCAAAACCAGGGCAGACCATCACCACGCAGCGAAAGTGTTGACGCAAATTCAACGTCCTTAAACAGGCCGCTGAACAGGTGTACGTTTTTCAGGGCGCGGACTTTATCACAGCGTAGGCCTTATCCTTCAGGCATGTGACGATCTGCCACCCGATCTGTCAGCAAGATAGACAGGTTTGTGCAAGTCAGCCCGGGCACACTCTGTTAAGATCGCGCATCCTCATTTTCAAGTTCTGCCAGCGGGCCTTTCGGTCATCGCTGGTGTCGTCGTTTCGTTGGAGTTTCCCATGCTGTTGCCCATCCTTCTGTTGTCCGCCGCCGGTTTCACGGTGCTGACCACAGAATTCGTTATTGTCGGCCTGCTGCCGGCGATTGCCCGAGACCTCGAAGTCACCATCCCGCAGGCCGGTCTGCTGGTGACTCTATTCGCTTTTACCGTGGCGATGTTCGGCCCATTCTTGACCGCGTATTTCGCCCGGTTCGAACGGCGCAAGCTGTTTATCAGCATCCTGATCATGTTTGGTCTGGCCAATACGGTGGCGGCATTTGCGCCGAACATCTGGGTGATGGCAATTGCCCGGTTGATTCCGGCGCTGGGGCTGCCGGTGTTCTGGGCGCTGGCCAGTGAAACGGCGGTGGACATCGTCGGCCCGGACTTTGCCGGTCGAGCCATCGCCAAGATCGGCTTCGGCATTGTCTGCGCCACGGTGTTCGGCATTCCGGTCGGCACCTTGATATCCGATGCGTTCGGCTGGCGCAGCGCGTTTGGCATTCTGGCGGTGATCGCCTTTGCCAAGGCATTGCTGCTGTTTGTGTATCTGCCGAAAACCGATCTGCACCAGCATCAGGTCAGCTTCAGCTCGCAGTTCAAGATCTTGCGCAGTCCGCTGATGATCGGCCACGTCGTGCTGTCGATTCTGGTGTTCAGCGGCATGTTCACCGTTTACACCTATCTGGCCGACATCCTTGAGCGCCTCGCCGGTTTCAACGGCACAGTGGTCGGCTGGTGCCTGATGGGCTTCGGCGCGGTCGGCTTGATCGGCAACTCGTTGGGTGGTCGTGCAGTGGACCGCCATCCGCTGGGGGCGTCGGTGTTGTTCTGTGCGTTCATGATTGCCGGCATGGTGTCGCTGGTGCCGAACATTCATTCACCGCTGGGTTTAACGGTGGCTATGGGGATCTGGGGCGTGACCCAGGCGGCATTGTTCCTGGTCAGCCATGTGCGCCTGATGAAAGCCGCGCCGGAAGCGCCGGCCTTCGCCGCATCGCTGAACATCGCCGGGGCCAACCTGGGGATCGGTCTGGGTGCGATGGTTGGCGGCCGGGTCATCGACAGCGCGGGCCTGGGCTTCCTCGGGTTTGCTGCCGCAGGGTTCATTCTGCTGTCGGTGTTCCTCGCCATGGTGCTCATGACGCTCAAGCCGCGCGACGTCTGCGCCGAGGCTTCATAACGCGGTAAACAGCTCGCGTCGGGCACCTTCGGTAATCGCAACGATGCCGGGGTGCTTGACCTTGCGCTCCACGGATATGGCATAGAACGACTCGGTCACCGCGTCGGTCTGGCCGATCAACTGAACGCCGTACTGGCGCTTCACTTCCTCGGCAATCACGCTGGGGCCGATAAAAATCCCGCTGCCGGATTGGCCGAATGCCTGCATCAAGGCACTGTCATCGAACTCTCCGACGATTTGCGGCTGGATCTGCTGCTCGGCAAACCAGCGCTGCAATCGACTGCGCACCACGGTTTCCGGTCCAGGAATCAACAGCGGTGCGCCGTGCAGACTGCGCGGAAAATCCTGACCGTAACGCGCAGCCAGTTCGGCGGTCGCGAAGAAACTGATCCCGCATTCACCGAGTTTCTGGCTGTAGCCCTTGATGTCGAGGTGCGACGGCATCGGGCTGTCGGAAATCACCAGGTCCAGGCGCTGAATCGCCAGATCCGCCAGTAATCGCTCGAGTTTGTCTTCGCGGCAGGTAATGCGCAGCGGTTCGTTCAGCTCCATGGTCGGCGCGATCAGGCGATAGACGATGGACTTGGGCACCACATCGGCGACGCCAACGCGGAACAGGATCTGCTGCTCATTGGGCTGGGCGCGCAGCATCAGTTCCAGTTCGCCGCCCAGTTGAAACATCTGCTCGGCGAAAGGCAGGGCCTGACGTCCGGCTTCGGTGAGCTCCAGTTGCCGGCCAACCCGTCTGAACAATTCAATGCCATACGTTTGCTCGAGCAGCGAAATCTGCCCGCTGATGGTTTGTGGCGTCAGGTTCAGTTGCTCGCAGGCTCGCACGATGCTGCCGGTCTTGGCGACCACCCAGAAATAATGCAGTTGACGGTAATTGAGCATCGACTCGCTTCCCCAGTAGGAGCTGCCGAAGGCTGCGATCTTTTGATGTTGCTGTGTAAAAACAAGATCAAAAGATCGCAGCCTTCGGCAGCTCCTGCATTAGTGATGTTTGGGTTCGTAAAAACCGAAGTATAGCCGCTAAAAATACGAATTTTCCTGAAGTGTTTGGCTCCCTAGAATGCCCAGCCATCGAGGGTCGGTCTGTGACCCTGACTGTTTATTCGAAGGAAGCCTCATGAAATACACATTCCCTGTGTTGATGTTTACGTCTTTACTGGTTTTGACCGGCTGCGATCAGGCCGAGAAAAGCGCTCAGCAGTTGATGGGCAAAGCGGCCGAAAGCGCCAAGCAAGCCATCGACGACACCCACAAAGCTGCCGAGCAAGCACTCAGCGACGCCACTGGCGGGCTGATCGAGAAAAAAGAACCATCGGAAAAAGACTCGGAAACTTCCGAATCTTCCTCCAAGACCATCTAAATCGTCTTACACAGAGTCAGGACTGACCCATGGAATATCTGTTAGAACTCGCCGCCAGCCCCACCGCCTGGGTTGCCTTGGCCACACTGGTCGTGATGGAAATCGTGCTCGGCATCGATAACCTGATCTTCATTTCGATCCTGACCAACAAGTTGCCTGAGCAGCATCGCCAGAAAGCGCGGCGCATCGGTATCGGCATGGCGTTGATTCTGCGTCTGGCGCTGTTGAGCACCATCGCGTTCATCGTGCAGTTGACTGAGCCGGTGATTGAAATCCTCGGCCAGGCCTTCTCCTGGAAGGACATGATCCTGATTGCCGGTGGTCTGTTCCTGGTCTGGAAAGCTACGACCGAGATCCATCACAGCATGGACCCGGCGCCGGAAGACCCGAAGTCGGCCACCTCGACTGTCACGCTGGGCTTTGCTGCGGCTATCGGCCAGATCCTGTTGCTCGATATGGTGTTCTCGATCGACAGCATCATCACCGCGGTCGGCATGACCGAACACTTGCCGATCATGATCATCGCGGTTGTTGTGTCGGTGCTGGTGATGTTGCTAGCGGCTGATCCACTGGCCAAGTTCATCAACGACAACCCGACGGTGGTGATGCTGGCCCTGGGCTTCTTGATCATGATCGGTATGACGCTGATCGCCGAAGGCTTCGGCGCCCATGTACCGAAAGGTTATGTGTATGCGGCCATGGCGTTCTCGGCCGGGATTGAAGTGCTAAACATGTTGTCGCGTCGTGCCAGGCAGAAGAAGCTGGCTGTGCAGGCGTAATAGCTGAAAGACAAAAGGCCGCTTGAACTCTGGGAGTTCAGGCGGTTTTTTTTCGACTGAAGACTTGTGGTGTCTATTCGAGCAGGCCCCTCACCCTAGCTCTCTCCCCCAGGGAGAGGGCTAGGGTGAGGGGGCTTTTAGCTTTTAATGCACTGTCGCGTGGCGTACGCGTTGCTCTTCTGCCTTTTCCACCAGCGTGGTTTGGACAGGATGATGATGACGCCGCGCAATTCGCAGCACTCCCCAAAGCATGGCGGTGGCCACAGCCAGCCAGCCGGCAATCAACATTACGATGGTCATGGTCAGGCTCATAAGTGCCTCCTCTTTGCCCTGCATCGGGCGCCCACTTTTTCAGTTCGCTCTGTCTCAGTGACAGTCTAGTCACTGGGGTGTTTCAAGCTATTGACCAAAGGTCGGTGATGACCAATCAGTTCGCTCTATGCAATCGACGTGTCTGCGCTTTAAGGCTATACCGCAGCCTTGCGGCGTCCTATGATCCTTGACCTTGCCGGAACACGACGACCGGCGTCTGAACAGAGAGTGACAAAGGTGCAGGTATTTTCTCGAATTCGTGCGGCGCTGCTGGTCGCCGGTTGCGCGGCCGTGATGGTCGGGTGCGCGGGCAGTGTCGCGCCGCAGGTCAAGCGACTGCCGGAGCGGGTCGAGCTTAGCGGCACCTTCTATCGGGGCGAGGCCAATCAAAGCGGCCCGCAGGTGTTGGCCAGTCTGTTGTCGCAGCAAGGCATCGTGATCACGCCGGGGTTGTTGGAAAAACCGCTGCACCTGCCGGGTGCCGAGGACAAGCTGCAACAGAACATCCAGAACCTGGCCCGGGAATACGGCATGGTTGTCTATCCGCTGGACAAGAGCTTGCCCGCCTTGTTGACTCAGGTTGCTGCAGGTTTTCCGGTAATGGTGCGGTTCAGCGAAGGTTCGGCATTCTGGGCTGAGCCGCGTTACGCCATCCTTTCCGGCTACGACCGCAATAAACAGAAGGTGCTGCTGCGCGCGGGCATGAACCGTCGCGAGTTGATGAGCTTCAGCGCCTTTGAGGCTGCTTTCGAGAAGTCAGGCGGCTGGGCGATCCTGATCCAGAAACCCGCGCAGATTCCTGCGGACGTGGATCGCCAGCGCTGGCTCAAGGCTGCCGACGAGTTGTCCCAGGCCGGTCAGGAACCCGAAGCGGCGCAAGCGCGTAAGGCTCTGGTCGCGCACTGAGTCTCCGTTCGTCATCTGCCGGGCACGACTGCGCCCGGCAGGCCTCTGAAGATGACAACCCGTTGTTCACGGGTGAACAAGGAGGCGACATGACAGATTCTCGATCCCCGCAAGGCCCGCATTCTTCCGAGCATTCCTCAGGCGATGACCTGGGGTTTGATCCGGATTCGCCGGATGTCGCCGATCCACAAGTTGATCCTGTAGGTCCCGCCAAGGCACCGCTGGATGTGGAGCCCGGTGAAGAAGAAAAGAAACCGGCCAAACCCTACGATCCCTTAGCCGATCTGAAACCTTGATGTGAGGTGCGTATGAGTACCGATTCAAGCTTCGATGACCAAAAGCCCGACAGCGTGCCGACGACGCCTGAGGAGGGCGTTGATCCGGTGCTCGATCCGGACAGTCCGATGCGCGATCCAATGGCCCGGCCCTTGGTGGCGCCTGGGCTGGCACCGGATCCGAGCAGGGGAGATGGCATTCCTGACGATGACAAGATGCCGCTGCCTAACGACTGACGCGCCCAGATGAAAAAAGCCCCGAAGATTCGGGGCTTTTTGTTTTTATACATTTTACTTGGAGGCTTCGACCACGCCACTCTGGCGGCTCTTGAGGTTTTTATCGGCCTTGTATTGTTGAGCCACCGCTGGAACGCTGGCGCTCTTGCCCGTCTCGACCCAGCTGCGGATGCGGCTGGCATCGGCAAAATGCGTGTATTTGCCGAATGCATCAAGAATCACCAGCGCCACCTGGCGATTGCCCATGCTTGTCACCAGCACCAGACAATGCCCGGCCTGATTGGTGAAGCCGGTCTTGGTAATCTTGATGTTCCAGTTGTCCTTGTTCACCAAATGGTCGGTGTTACGAAAACCCAGGGTGTAGTTGGGTTTGCGGAACGCTACGGTTTTTTCCTTGGTGGTGGTCAACTGAACAAGCAGCGGTTGCTTGTGCGCCGCTATCAGCAATTTGCTCAAGTCACGCGCGGTGGATACGTTGCGCGGCGACAGACCGGTCGGCTCGACAAAGTGAGTGCTGGTCATGCCCAGTGCTTTTGCCTTGGCATTCATCGCCGCGATAAACGCTGCGTAACCACCCGGGTAATGATGCGCCAGGCTTGCAGCAGCGCGGTTTTCCGAAGACATCAGGGCAATCAGCAGCATCTCGCGGCGCGGCAGTTCACTCTTCAGTTTGACTCGGGAGAACACGCCGCGCATTTCCGGCGTGCTGCTGATATCGACATTGATCCATTCGTCCATGTTCTGTCGGGCTTCAACCACTACCAGTCCAGTCATCAGCTTACTGACGGAAGCGATCGGCACGATCACGTCAGGATTGCTGGAGTAGATGACCTTGTTGGTCTGCATATCCATGAGCAGTGCGCTGCCGGAAGCGATCTTCAGTGTCGAAGCGTCACGTGGGGCAGCGGTGGTTTCCGCAGCGTTGATCGTTGGCGTGATGAATGTGCCTGTAAATGCAAAAAACAGGCTCAGAATCGAAAGACGAATTTTCACGCGGGCGAACTCATAAAAGTTGGATATTCCGTTAGTTTGTAACGGGTTATTTCTTCAAAGCGTCGCATTCTAGGAGTATGGCTGAAGATCTGTCGATGGTTGTTTGGATGACCTGAAAATCTCGTGAAAAGACCTGTAAAAAGAGGGGTTTCCGGCGAACGGTTAGTGTTTTTTCTCACGCATGAAAAACCCCGCACGAGGCGGGGTTTGAATACTGCGAAAAAACCGACTTACGCGTGCAGGGTTTCTGCCGCGTAGAGGGTGTTTTCCAGCAGGCAGGCGCGAGTCATCGGGCCGACGCCACCCGGCACTGGAGTGATCCAGCCGGCGCGGGGCAGGGCGGTTTCGTAGACAACGTCACCGACCAGTTTGCCGTCGTCCTGACGGTTGATGCCGACGTCGATCACGATCGCGCCTTCCTTGATCCACTCGCCCTTGACCAGGCCCGGCTTGCCGGCCGCCACGACCACCAGATCGGCACGGCCAACATGGCCGGCCAGATCCTTGGTGAAGCGGTGTGTCACGGTCACGGTGCAACCGGCCAGCAGCAGTTCCATCGCCATCGGGCGACCCACAATATTGGAGGCGCCGACAACCACCGCATCCATGCCATAAAGATCAGCACCGGTGCTTTCCAGCAAGGTAATGATGCCTTTTGGCGTGCATGGGCGCAGCAGCGGGATGCGCTGTGCCAGACGACCGACGTTATAAGGGTGGAAACCGTCTACGTCTTTGTCCGGGCGGATACGCTCCAGCAGTTTGGAAGCGTCCAGATGCTCGGGCAGCGGCAGCTGAAGCAGAATGCCGTCGATGGCCGGATCGTCGTTAAGACGGTCGACCAGATCGGTCAGCGCTTGCTGAGTGGTGTCAGAGGGCAGGTCGTAGGCTTGCGAGAGGAAGCCGACCTCTTCACAGTCTTTACGCTTGTGCGAGACATAAACCTGAGAGGCAGGATCGCTGCCGACCAGGATCACCGCGAGGCCGGGAGTGCGCAGGCCTTGCTGGCGACGCTCGGCAACTCGTTTGGCGATCTGCTGGCGCAGGCTGGCGGCGATCGATTTGCCGTCGATTAGTTGTGCAGTCATTGCGCGTGATTAACCATCGAGAGGGGAAAAAATGAGAACGCATTCTCGCATGTCGGGCGGTGAGGGCAAAGGCGCTTGGTCAGCAAATTCCCCTAACTCCTTTAATTAAATGAATTTTTTTCAAAAAGGATTTGACGACCTTTGGAGCGCTCTATACTATTCGTCGCACTTGTCGGGCACAGCCTAGCACTGGTTAAGAAGGTAAAGCGGGATCAACGTTCCGTGGCACTGGAAAGCACTTAGTTTGTAGTCCTTTAAGAGTACAGATTAATAAGGCGCCCGTAGCTCAGCTGGATAGAGCATCCGCCTTCTAAGCGGATGGTCGCAGGTTCGAGTCCTGCCGGGTGCGCCATTAGGCAGCTTTGGCACAAGTAACGCGATATGGTGGGCGTAGCTCAGTTGGTAGAGCACGGGATTGTGACTCCCGTTGTCGTGGGTTCGATCCCCATCGTCCACCCCATATTTCGAAAAGCGCCAGATTTAACGGTCTGGCGTTTTTGTTTCAAAAGCTTCATCCGCGGATGTGGTGGAATTGGTAGACACACTGGATTTAGGTTCCAGCGCCGCAAGGCGTAAGAGTTCGAGTCTCTTCATCCGCACCAATTAAAGCTTCATTCATGCCTTTGGGCTGGTGAGGTTCAACAAAGAAGTTGTTTGGCTTTTTTGTTACGCAATATGGTGGGCGTAGCTCAGTTGGTAGAGCACGGGATTGTGACTCCCGTTGTCGTGGGTTCGATCCCCATCGTCCACCCCATATTTCGAAAGGCGCCAGATTTAACAGTCTGGCGCCTTTTTTGTTTTAGCGATTTGAAAAGTCGGCGATTGCCGGTTTCGAGTCGCAAGGGCAGGGCGCTTCGTCGAATTTATATTGCTCGATGATTCTGTGTTGCTCGTCGAGCTTGCTTGCAAGGTCGGCCGTCAGGGAATGATTGTTCACCGCTTCTATATATAGAAGAGGTCGGCGCAGAGCCCTGGCGTGATTGGTTGTATTCGCCTCGGGGGCGCGACGCATCCGTGCATCGGCTCCTATAAATTGCCTGCTGTTTTTTTACCCGTTTTCAGTAGGGTGACTTCTTGAGTTTGACCCACTAGAATGCATGCCCTTGATTCTGGGGTCGGAAACGGCCGGCTAACGTCTGTGCAACGAGGAATATCCATGCAAGTTTCTGTTGAAAATACTACTGCTCTTGAGCGCCGCATGAGCGTCACCGTGCCGGCTGAGCGTATTGAGAGCCAGGTCAACAAGCGTCTGCAGCAGACTGCCCAAAAGGCCAAGATTGCTGGCTTCCGTCCAGGCAAAGTGCCAATGAGCGAAATCAAGCGCCGTTTCGGTGCTGATGCTCGTCAGGAAGCTGTTGGTGACGTCATCCAATCCTCCTTCTACGAAGCTGTGGTTGAGCAGAAGCTGAACCCGGCTGGTTCGCCTGCAATCGAGCCTAAGTCGCTTGAAGCTGGCAAGGATCTGGAATACGTTGCCGTATTCGAAGTGTTCCCTGAGTTCACCGTTGCCGGTTTCGAAGGCATCACTGTCGAGCGCCTGAGCGCTGACGTGGCTGACGCTGACCTGGACAAAATGCTCGACATCCTGCGCAAGCAGAACACCCGTTTTGAAGTGGCCGATCGTGCTGCCCAGAACGAAGACCAGCTGAACATCGATTTCGTTGGCAAGGTTGACGGCGAAGTGTTTGCTGGCGGTTCCGCCAAGGGCACTCAGCTGGTACTGGGTTCCGGCCGCATGATCCCGGGCTTCGAAGATGGCCTGGTTGGTGCTAAAGCGGGCGAAGAGCGCGTTCTGAACCTGACCTTCCCTGAGGACTATCAGAACCTGGACCTGGCCGGCAAAACCGCCGAGTTCACCGTTACTGTAAACACTGTTTCCGAGCCAAAGCTGCCTGAGCTGAACGAAGAATTCTTCGCTCAATTCGGTATCAAGGAAAGCGGCATCGACGGTTTCCGCACCGAAGTTCGCAAGAACATGGAGCGTGAACTGCGTCAGGCGATCAAATCCAAGGTCAAGAATCAGGTAATGGACGGTCTGCTGGCCACCAACCCGATCGAAGTGCCAAAGGCTCTGCTGTCCAACGAAGTTGACCGTCTGCGCGTGCAGGCTGTTCAGCAGTTCGGTGGCAACATCAAGCCTGACCAACTGCCGGCCGAGCTGTTCGAAGAGCAAGCCAAGCGCCGCGTCGTGCTGGGTCTGATCGTGGCTGAAGTGGTCAAGCAGTTCGACCTCAAGCCTGACGAAGCCCGCGTACGTGAAATGATTCAGGAAATGGCTTCGGCCTACCAAGAGCCTGAGCAGGTTGTGTCCTGGTACTACAAGAACGACCAGCAACTGAACGAAGTTCGTTCGGTTGTGCTGGAAGAGCAAGTTGTGGATACTGTTCTGCAGAAAGCTAGCGTGACCGACAAATCGGTCTCTTACGAAGAAGCGGTCAAGCCGGTAGAAGCTCCAACAGCCGACTGATTGTTTTTGCGTTAAGAAGTGCTCACATAAGCCAGCTCTCGAGCTGGCTTATGCGTATTCAAGACATAACTATTTGGGAGTGACTGCAGAGCATGTTCCGTAATTCGTATATTCAGCAGAACTCTGATATCCAGGCCGCAGGCGGCCTGGTTCCGATGGTTGTCGAGCAGTCTGCTCGTGGCGAACGCGCCTATGACATCTACTCGCGCCTGCTCAAGGAGCGAGTGATCTTTCTGGTTGGTCCGGTAGAGGACTACATGGCCAACCTGATTTGCGCGCAACTGCTGTTCCTTGAAGCGGAAAACCCGGACAAGGACATCCATCTCTATATCAACTCCCCGGGCGGTTCGGTGACAGCGGGCATGTCGATCTACGACACCATGCAGTTCATCAAACCCAACGTATCGACCACTTGCATCGGCCAGGCGTGCAGCATGGGCGCGTTCCTGCTGACCGCAGGTGCTCCAGGCAAGCGTTTCTGCCTGCCGAACTCGCGTGTGATGATTCACCAGCCACTGGGCGGTTTCCAGGGTCAGGCATCGGATATCGAAATTCATGCCAAGGAAATCCTCTTCATTCGCGAACGTCTGAACACGTTGATGGCCAAGCACAGCGGTCACACTCTGGAAGAAATCGAGCGCGATACCAACCGCGATAACTTCATGAGTGCAGAAGCTGCGAAGGCATATGGCTTGATCGACGAAGTGATCAACCAGCGCCCAGCGTAAAAATAAGCAGCTCAAAATAGGCTTGGTCGGCTGGTCTGATCAGCGGCGGGCTTGAAAAAGCCCGCAATAGCCTTCATCTTGTGTTGCAAGCCTATCGGATTTGGATCGAACGAATGACTGACACCCGCAACGGCGAGGACAACGGCAAGCTGCTCTATTGCTCCTTCTGTGGCAAAAGCCAGCATGAAGTGCGCAAATTGATTGCCGGCCCCTCGGTCTTTATCTGCGACGAGTGCGTCGACCTGTGCAATGACATCATCCGTGAGGAGGTGCAGGAAGCCCAGGCCGAAAGCAGCGCGCATAAATTGCCTTCGCCTAAAGAAATCAGCGGCATCCTTGACCAATATGTAATTGGTCAGGAGCGTGCGAAGAAGGTTCTGGCCGTAGCGGTGTACAACCACTACAAGCGCCTTAACCAGCGTGACAAAAAGGCTGACGACGTCGAACTCGGCAAGAGCAACATCCTGCTGATCGGCCCGACAGGCTCCGGTAAAACCCTGCTGGCCGAAACACTGGCCCGCTTGCTGAACGTTCCGTTCACCATCGCCGACGCCACCACCCTCACCGAGGCCGGTTACGTGGGTGAAGACGTCGAGAACATCATTCAGAAACTGCTGCAGAAGTGCGATTACGACGTAGAGAAAGCCCAGATGGGTATTGTCTATATCGACGAAATCGACAAGATTTCCCGCAAGTCCGACAACCCGTCGATCACCCGGGACGTTTCCGGTGAAGGCGTGCAGCAGGCCTTGCTCAAGTTGATCGAAGGCACGGTCGCTTCCGTACCGCCGCAAGGTGGCCGCAAGCATCCACAGCAGGAATTCCTGCAGGTTGACACCCGTAACATCCTGTTCATCTGCGGTGGTGCGTTCTCGGGTCTCGAGAAGGTCATCCAGAACCGTTCCACCAAGGGTGGCATCGGTTTCAACGCAGAAGTGCGCAGCAAGGAAGAAGGCAAGAAAGTCGGTGAATCCCTGCGTGAAGTCGAGCCTGACGATCTGGTCAAGTTCGGTCTGATCCCGGAGTTCGTCGGTCGTCTGCCGGTCCTCGCGACGCTGGACGAGCTGGATGAGGCTGCGCTGATGCAGATCCTCACCGAGCCGAAAAATGCTCTGACCAAACAGTATGCCAAGCTGTTCGAGATGGAAGGCGTCGATCTGGAATTCCGTGCCGACGCACTGAAATCGGTCGCTAAACGTGCCCTGGAACGTAAAACCGGTGCCCGTGGCCTGCGTTCGATTCTCGAAGGTGTGCTGCTCGACACGATGTATGAAATCCCCTCGCAGTCCGAGGTGAGCAAAGTCGTGATCGATGAAAGTGTGATCGAAGGCAAGTCCAAGCCACTGTATATCTATGAGAACAGTGAGCCGACTGCCAAGGCAGCGCCGGACGCATAAGCGTCCTCTCTGCCGGAATAAAGGAGGGGCCTTCGGGCCTCTTTTTTTTTATGTCGTTTTTTACATCCGCTTTGCGCTTGTTTTTTTTCAAGGCAGCCCCCATCTTGGTTTCAAGCTTAATTCCATCTGATTACGGCCATATGGCCGCCGTAGAGGCGAAATCATGAAGACAACCATCGAATTGCCTCTCCTGCCATTGCGTGATGTCGTGGTTTATCCGCACATGGTTATCCCGCTGTTCGTGGGGCGCGAGAAATCCATCGAAGCCCTCGAAGCTGCGATGACGGGCGACAAGCAGATTCTGTTGCTGGCCCAGAGAAACCCGGCTGATGATGATCCCGGTGAAGACGCTCTCTATCGCGTAGGTACCATCGCTACCGTTCTGCAACTGCTCAAGCTGCCTGACGGCACCGTCAAGGTGCTGGTCGAAGGTGAGCAGCGCGGTACCGTTGAACGCTTCAGTGAAGTCGACGGGCACTGCCGTGCCGAAGTCTCGCTGATCGAAGAAGTCGAAGCTGTCGAGCGCGAATCCGAAGTGTTCGTGCGCACGCTGCTGTCGCAGTTCGAACAATATGTACAGCTGGGCAAAAAAGTCCCTGCTGAAGTCCTGTCTTCGCTCAACAGCATCGATGAGCCGGGTCGCCTGGTCGACACCATGGCTGCACATATGGCGCTGAAGATCGAGCAGAAGCAGGAAATTCTCGAAATCGTCGATTTGTCGGCGCGGGTCGAGCACGTTCTTGCGTTGCTGGACGCCGAGATTGATCTGCTGCAAGTTGAAAAACGCATTCGTGGTCGCGTTAAAAAGCAGATGGAGCGCAGTCAGCGCGAGTACTACCTGAACGAGCAGATGAAGGCCATTCAGAAAGAACTTGGTGACAGCGATGAAGGCCACAACGAAATCGAAGACCTGAAAAAGCGTATCGACGCTGCAGGCCTGCCGAAGGACGCGTTGGCCAAAGCCACTGCCGAGCTGAACAAGCTCAAGCAAATGTCGCCGATGTCCGCTGAGGCCACCGTGGTGCGCTCGTACATCGACTGGCTGGTGCAGGTGCCGTGGAAGGCGCAGAGCAAGGTGCGTCTGGACCTGGCTCGCGCAGAAGATATCCTCGATGCCGATCACTACGGCCTCGAAGAGGTCAAGGAACGTATCCTTGAATACCTCGCCGTGCAAAAACGCGTGAAGAAAATCCGTGGCCCGGTGTTGTGCCTGGTCGGTCCTCCGGGCGTGGGTAAAACTTCGCTGGCGGAGTCGATTGCTCACGCCACCAACCGCAAATTCGTGCGCATGGCCTTGGGTGGCGTGCGTGATGAAGCCGAAATTCGCGGTCACCGCCGGACTTACATCGGTTCGATGCCGGGAAGATTGATTCAAAAGATGACAAAAGTGGGCGTCCGTAACCCGCTGTTCCTGCTCGATGAAATCGACAAAATGGGCAGCGACATGCGTGGCGATCCGGCGTCGGCGTTGCTGGAAGTGCTCGATCCTGAGCAAAACCACAACTTCAACGATCACTATCTGGAAGTCGATTACGACCTCTCGGACGTGATGTTCCTGTGCACCTCGAACTCGATGAACATCCCGCCGGCGCTGCTCGACCGGATGGAAGTCATCCGTCTGCCGGGCTACACCGAAGACGAGAAGATCAACATCGCGGTCAAATACCTTTCGCCTAAGCAGATCACCGCTAACGGTCTGAAGAAAGGCGAACTGGAATTCGACGCCGAAGCAATCCGCGACATCATTCGTTACTACACCCGTGAAGCCGGTGTGCGTGGCCTTGAACGTCAGATCGCCAAGGTCTGCCGCAAGGCGGTGAAAGAGCATGCGATGGAAAAACGCTTCTCGGTGAAAGTGACAGCTGAGCTGCTGGAGCACTTCCTCGGCGTGCGTAAATTCCGCTATGGTCTGGCCGAGCAACAGGATCAGATTGGTCAAGTCACCGGCCTTGCCTGGACTCAGGTTGGTGGTGAATTGCTGACCATCGAAGCCGCTGTCGTGCCGGGCAAAGGTCAATTGATCAAGACGGGTTCGCTGGGCGATGTAATGGTCGAATCGATCACTGCTGCCCTGACCGTTGTGCGCAGCCGTGCCAAGAGCCTGGGCATTCCTCTGGACTTCCACGAGAAGCGCGATACGCACATTCACATGCCGGAAGGGGCGACCCCGAAGGATGGCCCTAGCGCTGGTGTGGGCATGTGCACGGCATTGGTGTCTGCACTGACCGGCATTCCGGTGCGCGCTGATGTCGCCATGACTGGCGAAATCACATTGCGTGGTCAGGTACTGGCAATCGGCGGTCTGAAGGAAAAACTGCTGGCGGCACACCGCGGCGGAATCAAGATTGTGATTATTCCGGAAGAGAACGTGCGCGATCTGAAGGAGATTCCTGACAATATCAAGCAGGATCTGCAGATTAAACCCGTTAAATGGATTGACGAGGTCCTGCAAATTGCGCTGCAATACGCGCCGGAGCCCTTGCCGGATGTGGCTCCGGAGATAGTTGCCAAGGATGAAAAACGTGAGTCTGACTCTAAGGAAAGAATTAGCACGCATTAATCGTTTTTGACTGGGTGGCTTCCTTGACAGCTTTTTAGAGCCCTTGTTATAAAGCGGCTCTTAAGTGTTTGTAGGCCATTCAGCACTCGTTTTTGCTTTCACCAAAAAAACTTAGAATCATCTCAAAATAGATATAAGGGGACTTAGAGTGAACAAGTCGGAACTGATTGATGCTATCGCTGCATCCGCTGATATCCCGAAAGCTGCTGCTGGCCGTGCGCTGGACGCTGTAATCGAATCCGTCACTGGCGCTCTCAAGGCTGGCGACTCCGTTGTTCTGGTTGGTTTCGGCACTTTCTCCGTGACTGATCGTCCAGCTCGCGTTGGTCGTAACCCACAGACCGGCAAGACGCTGCAAATCGCTGCTGCTAAAAAACCAGGTTTCAAAGCCGGTAAAGCACTGAAAGAAGCGGTTAACTAAGTTTTCAAGTTTTTACCCATCCGGGTCGGGGTCAAGCCTGACTTGGCAGCGGAGCGGTAGAGCAGGTCGCTGAAACAGCCGCCTGTAACGCCGGGATCGAGGGTTCGAGCCCTGTCCGCTCCGCCAGTTACGAGAAGGCGCATCCTCGGATGCGCCTTTCTTCTATCCGGATTTTACCCACGCTCCACGGTTGCCTAAATATTGAAATTCAACCGTTTCTGGGGGACGCATGCTGCAGAATATCAGGGACAATTCACAAGGCTGGATTGCCAAGACTATTATCGGGATCATCGTTGTATTGATGGCGTTCACGGGTATCGAGGCCATTTTCCAGGCTACGACCAACAGCCAGAATGCAGCCACGGTCAACGGTGAAGACATCAGCCAGAACGAGCTCAGCCAGGCTGTTGACATGCAACGCCGTCAGCTGATGCAACAGCTGGGCAAGGATTTCGACGCTTCGTTGCTCGATGAGAAAATGCTGCGCGAATCGGCTCTCAAGGGTCTGATCGACCGCAAGCTGCTGCTGCAAGGTGCGGACGAAGCGAAATTTGCTTTCTCCGAAGGTGCCCTGGATCAGGTGATCCTGCTGACGCCTGAATTTCAGGTTGACGGCAAGTTCAGCTCCGAGCGTTTCGACCAGGTGATTCGTCAACTGGGTTACAGCCGTATGCAGTTCCGCCAGATGCTGGCTCAGGAAATGCTGATCGGCCAACTGCGCGCCGGTGTGGCGGGCAGCGGTTTTGTGACCGACGCCGAAGTGCTGGCTTTCGCCCGTCTGGAAAAACAGACCCGTGACTTCGCGACCCTGAACGTCAAGGCCGATCCGGCTGCGGTCAAGCTGACCGATGATGAGGTCAAGGCTTACTACGACGAACACGTAAAGGAGTTCATGACTCCGGATCAAGTGGTCATCGATTATCTGGAGCTGAAGAAGGCCTCGTTCTTCGATCAGGTCACTGTCAAGGATGAAGACCTGCAGGCGGCGTATCAGAAAGAGATTGCCAACCTGTCGGAGCAGCGTCGCGCGGCTCACATCCTGATCGAAGTAAACGACAAGACCACCGAAGCTCAAGCCAAAGCCAAAATCGAAGAAGTCCAGGCGCGTCTGGACAAAGGCGAGAAATTCGAAGCGCTGGCCAAAGAGTTCTCGCAGGATCCGGGTTCGGCCAACAATGGCGGTGACCTCGGTTATGCGGGTCCTGGCGTCTATGACCCAGCCTTCGAAAAAACGCTGTACTCGCTGGCTAAAGATCAGGTTTCCGAGCCGGTTCGCACCGACTTCGGTTTCCACCTGATCAAGCTGCTGGGTGTTGAAGCACCTGAAGTGCCGTCCCTGGCCAGCCTGAAAGACAAGCTGACCCGCGATTTGAAAGCGGCGCAAGTCGAGCAGCGTTTCGTCGAGGCGACCAAGCAACTGGAAGACTCCGCGTTTGAAGCTTCTGACCTGGCTCAGCCAGCAGCAGATCTGAAGCTGACCGTTCACACCTCCAAGCCATTCGGCCGTGAAGGTGGCGAAGGGATTGCGGCCAACCGTGCCGTGGTCACTGCTGCATTCAGTACCGAAGTGCTCGATGAGAGTGCCAACAGCACCGCCATCGAACTGGATCCGGACACTGTGATCGTGCTGCGTGCCAAGGAACACTTGAAGCCTGCGCAACTGCCTCTGGAAAGCGTGAATGCGGCCATCCGCGCTCAGTTGACCAAAGAGCATGCCAGCGCTGCAGCCAAGACCAAGGCCGAGAAGCTGATTGCTGATCTGCGCGATGGCAAGGCTCCTCTGGACAAAGCGGTTGACGGTCAGAGCTGGAAAACCACCGAAGCGGCCACCCGTGGTCAGGAAGGTGTTGAACCGGCGGTGCTGCAAGCACTGTTCCGCATGCCGAAACCGGCTGCCAAGGACAAGCCGACATTCACCAGTGTGACGTTGCCGGACGGCAGTTTGATGATCGTTCGCCTCAATGGCGTGAACGAAGCGGCTGCGCCGACTGAGGAAGAGAAGGTTCAGTACCGTCGCTTCCTTGCGTCGCGTGAAGGTCAGCAGGACTTTGCGGCGTATCGCAAGCAGTTGGAAAGCCAGGCTGACATCAAGAAGTTCTGATGGTGGGTTGAGCTGTAGTACAAGGAGCCCCGGCCTGATCAGCCGGGGCTTTTTTGTGGGTGTTCGCTTTTTGGTCTTGGCGGCCTTTGGGCCGGCCATGCTCTTGGGTGTTGGGTGAATATCCGTTTTTTTTGGGGTAGCGGATTAGGGTTCCGCCCTTACGGCGGGTCACTTTTGGCAAACGCCCCAAAAGTAACCAAAAGGTCTGTGCCCTGACGTTCGGCCCGCTCGCTGGGGCTCGGGGTACCTTCGCTCCGGGTTCATCCGGGGCATCGATTCCGGTTTGCTTCGCTGCACCTCCTTTCGATGTTCTCCCCGGATGAATCCCTCTGCTCAGCCTGCCGACGGGCTTCCAGATCAAGATCAAGAGCTGCACTCGAGCTAACGCTCATTGTGTTGAGTGGGGCGGCTTTGCCGCGTTGGTGGTGCACACTTTAAAACTGTGGGAGCAAGCCTGACAGAGACCAATTTCTAACTGAAGGCTCATGGTCCTTGTGGGAGCTGGCTTGCCAGCGATGGCGGGTTGGCAGGCGATGCATTTGCAGGTTTTCATCACCGAATTATCGACGCGACCTTTTTCCGCAATCTGCGGTCGATAGGCTTGTAACTGTTTTAAGACACTAATCCATACGCCGCGGGGGCGCGTTCTGTTGCACAATACGCCCCGGACTGTTTTCCCTCAGGATGTTTAATGTTGATTTCCACTCCCCTGCGTGTTGTCGGGTTGGCGCTGTTGTTGACCGTTGTTGCCGGCTGTGCGAAAGACAAGCCGATGTATGAGCACGAGAATTTCGATGACTCCGGTACGTTTTCGCGTAATTACCCGGTGACTGACGTCGTCAGTTGCGAAGCGGCGCGTCGTGCGTTGCTGAGTCAGGGCTACATCATTACCAGCAGCGACTCGAAACTGATCAGTGGCCACAAGAGTTTTCAGCAAACCGGCGATACGCACATGGAGATCAGCTTCAATGTGGTCTGCGCCGATGACGGCAGTGCTGGCCATCACGCGACGATGTTCGCCAATGCCTTGCAGGATCGTTATGCGCTGAAGAAGACCAACAACTCGGCCAGTCTCGGTGTCGGCGTGTTGGGCTCGGTTTCGATGCCGATTGGCTCGTCAGACGATTCGATGGTCAAGGTCGCAAGCGAGACGGTGACGGCGCAGAAGTTCTATGAGCGCTTCTTTACCCTGGTCGAACAGTTTCTGCCGGCAGAAACCAAGAAAGCTGCACATATCGAGGAGAAGCCGAAGACCGATCTGGGCGTGCCTGAACCGAAAGCGGCCCCCGCGAGCCTGACACCAGCCGCAGAGCCCGCTCCAGCGGCTGTTCCAGCACCTGAGCCGGCCGTGACCGCGCCTGCGCCCGCTGAACCGGCACCGGTCAGTTCCGAGCCGGTAGCGCCGCCAGCGGAGTCGACCCCGATTGCTCCGACGCCGAGTGCAGAACCTGCGCCGGCTACCGAAACCATCACGCCACCGGCCAATCCGACGGACATTCCGCCGCCGTCCGAGCCGATTCCGGCAATGCCAGCATCCGGCCAATAACCCACGCCGCTGTTCGGCCCCCTGTAGGAGCTGCCGAAGGCCGCGATCTTTTGATCTTAAAAGTGATCAACGATCGTAGCCTCCGGCATTCCCACAGAGGAACATCTCGTTACATTCCCCCAGACAAAATTCCGCGATAAATTCCTGACCGACTGCTACGTTTTATTCATGAAGACGAAGCTTCACTTTTCCTTCACACGGGCACGTTATGCTCGAGGCACTGGGCATTTGCTCAGGCCCATTCAACAGAGCAGCAGGGGGATTACGCGATGGATGAATATCAGGAAGAACTGCTCGAATACCAGGCCTACGAACTGGATTCGCCAGAGCCGGCAGAAGACGCCACCGAGCTTTAACGTCTCAGGCTGTTTTGCGATGACTGCGGCGGAATTCGCCGGGCGTCTGGCCGCTCCAGCGTTTGAACGCTCGCTGGAATGCTTCGGCTGAGGCAAAGCCGAGCAGGTAAGCGATTTCGCCGAACGCCAGTTCCGTATCGCGGATGTAGGTCATTGCCAAATCACGGCGAGTGTCATTGAGGATTGCGCGAAACTGCGTGCCTTCCTCAGTCAGTTTGCGCCGCAAAGTCCAGGTCGGCAGCTTCAGGCGTGCCGCCACTTCTTCCAGGTCGGGTTCCCGGCCACCATTCAATAACGGCCCAAGCAGTTGCGTGATGCGTTCGCGCAGGCTGCGTGTGCGGGTCAGTTGCTCCAGCTCTCTTTCACACAGTTGCAGCAGATGCCGCCAAGTGCTTGGGCAATGCTCGGGGTTGCGCAGGGCGAGGCTGGCCAGGTTCAGGCGCAACTGGTTGCGCTCGGCGCCGAACTGGATCGGGCAATCACCTAATGCAGCGTAAGCGTCGCGATAGTCGGGTGCGTCGAATTCGATTTCAATGCGTTCAGCCCGCAGCGGTTCGCGGCTGACACTGGATAGCTGATGCAGCCAGCCGGCGATGATCGAATCCACCACGAAACGGTTATAGGCGTTGTACGGGCTGATCGAATAGAAGCGCAGCCATGCGCCGTTGGCGTCCTCGTGGAAGCTCGACTGACCGCGGTAATTGGAACCGTACAACGGTTCGAAACGGATCAGGCAACGGGCGGCCTCACGTATGTTAGGCGCCTGCGATGCGGTGACGCCAGCCAATCCCGCCTGGCTCAAACGACTGAGCTGACCCATGCGCAGGCCGAGTGCCGGGTCCCCGGTCAATTGAATCGCGCCATGCCCCAAGCGCATGTAGCGCGGAATCGACAGTCGTGCCCCGGCCTCGGCCAATCTAGCCGCATCCAGTGCGTATTGTTCGAGCAACGGCTGTGGGTCGGCGCCGTGACTGCGCACCGCATCGGCGAGGCTATGGACGAAACCTACCGACAGATCCCCAAGGCGCATCGGCAGCGGCTTCATCGCTTACAACCAGATATTCAGCATACGTGCGCCACGGGCGTCACCGTCGGCAAACTGCTGGCCGTTGCTGTTGAGGAAGCTTTGGCCTGCGCCTGATTTATCCCAGAACTGCCCGCGCAGAAACACACTCATTCCGGCAATTGCATGACTGCTGGGCGGTTGCGCGGTCAAGGTCAGGCGATGCCAGGCCTGGCCTTCGCTGACTTCACCCGGCTTGAGACTGACTGAGCCGGGTGTACTCGAACTCTTATAGCCACGCCACGGCTGATTCCATGCACCATGACCGAATACCTGCGCCGGCACGGCGACCAGCTGGGCATTTTGCTCGTCGAGTTTGCGGTAGTTATCCGGATACCAACTGTCGCTGCCGATCAGTACGCCCAGACGCCCGGCCGGTGTGTCGACAACGTTGATGATTTTTTCATTGGCCTGGATGACATCACGCTGGCTGAACACCGGGTGCAGCTGCCGCTGCGGCTGGCCGAGCGGTGCACCGTCGCGACCGAAGACCACGCTGCTGTTGTACAGCGCACCGCTGCCGGGTTTGAGCTGGCCGTCACGGATGCTCGGCTCGGGCAAAACGATTGAGCCGGCCACCAGCGTCACGTGGAACTCCTTGGCCAAGCCGCCAAACAGTGCCTGGTAATCGTTGGCCATGCTGCGCGATTTCATGCGCAGGTGGGCATCGTCGAGACGGTCTGTGCCCTTGGCGCTGAGCCAGGCGCGGGCGAACAACAACGGATTGCTCGCCGCCAGCCAATTCATCGCCTCGGCGAGAGTGGGCGCCTGATACAGCTCGTCTTTTTCGCCGCTGATCATCAACCAGGTGCCGACATGTTCCGGCAACACCACCACGGTCTTGTCATTCAACAAGCCTTGATCCTGCGCTTGCTGCAAGTACGCCGCGAGTTTGCGGCGCAGGCGCGCGGGGCTTTGGTAGTCGGTGGGGAACAGTTCCGGCTGGATGCCCAGCAGATTGCCTCGGTCGGCGGGCGTGCCCTGATCGACCGCCAGTTTGATGCGCAGGTCCGACAGATAATGCCCCGCCGGCCGGTCTGCCGCCCACATGGCGTAGGTGGTAAGGACGGCAACGAGGGCCATGGAAAAAAACAGGTACAAAAGTTTGCGCATGAAAACCAACAACGACCGGGTACAGGGTATGGCGACTAGGGTAGGGCGCATGGTCTGGCTTGCCAAGGGGCGCTGCGCATTTAGATCATTAACTTGTCAGTTACGGTCATTGAGTGACAGCGATGCGACTCTTAGTCTGTCGAACATGAATGACGGGGGACGCAGAGCTCCCGCACTTTTTCCGTGATTGCTCGTTGTGGAGTTACCGATGACCACCGCTCATTACCCGCACCTGTTGGCCCCGCTGGACCTGGGATTCACCACGCTGCGCAACCGCACCCTGATGGGCTCGATGCACACCGGCCTTGAAGAAAAACCGGGTGGCTTTGAGCGCATGGCCGCGTACTTTGCCGAACGCGCCCGTGGCGGTGTCGGCCTGATGGTGACTGGCGGGATCGGCCCGAACGACGAGGGCGGTGTGTATTCCGGTGCAGCCAAACTGACCACCGAAGAGGAAGCGCTCAAGCACCGTATCGTCACCCGCGCGGTGCACGAGGCGGGCGGCAAGATCTGCATGCAGATCCTCCACGCCGGCCGCTATGCCTACAGCCCTAAACAGGTCGCGCCGAGCGCGATTCAGGCGCCGATCAACCCGTTCAAGCCAAAAGAGCTGGACGAGGAAGGCATCGAGAAGCAGATCAGCGATTTCGTCACCTGTTCGGTGCTGGCGCAAACCGCCGAGTACGACGGCGTGGAAATCATGGGTTCGGAAGGTTATTTCATTAACCAGTTCCTCGCCGCGCACACTAACCATCGCACCGACCGTTGGGGCGGCAGCTACGAAAACCGTATGCGTCTGCCAGTGGAAATCGTACGCCGCGTCCGTGAGGCGGTCGGCCCGAACTTCATCATCATCTTCCGTCTGTCGATGCTTGATCTGGTCGAAGGCGGCAGCACCTGGGACGAGATCGTCATCCTCGCTAAAGCCATCGAGCAGGCTGGTGCGACCATCATCAACACCGGCATCGGCTGGCACGAAGCGCGTATTCCGACCATCGCCACCAAGGTGCCGCGTGCGGCATTCAGCAAGGTCACGGCCAAGCTGCGCGGCTCGGTGAGCATTCCGCTGATCACCACCAACCGCATCAACACCCCGGAAATCGCCGAGCAGATTCTCGCCGAAGGCGATGCCGACATGGTCTCGATGGCGCGGCCGTTTCTTGCCGATCCGGACTTCGTCAACAAGGCTGCCGAAGGTCGTGCTGACGAGATCAACACCTGCATCGGCTGCAACCAGGCCTGCCTCGACCACACCTTCGGCGGCAAACTCACCAGTTGCCTGGTCAACCCGCGTGCCTGCCACGAAACCGAGCTCAACTATCTGCCGGTGCAACAGATCAAGAAAATCGCCGTGGTCGGTGCCGGCCCTGCGGGGTTGTCCGCCGCAACCGTCGCTGCCGAGCGTGGCCATCAGGTAACGTTGTTCGATTCCGCCAGCGAAATTGGTGGCCAGTTCAACATCGCCAAGCGTGTGCCGGGCAAAGAAGAGTTTTTCGAGACCCTGCGCTACTTCAAGCGCAAGCTGCAAACGACTAACGTCGAGGTGTGCCTGAACACTCGCGTCGACGTCGCGAAACTGGTTGATGGCGGATACGACGAAATCATCCTCGCCACGGGTATTGCGCCGCGCACTCCGGCGATTCCGGGCGTTGAAAATGCCAAGGTGCTGAGCTATCTCGACGTGATCCTCGAGCGCAAACCGGTCGGCAAACGCGTGGCGGTGATTGGCGCGGGTGGCATCGGTTTCGACGTCTCGGAATTCCTCGTTCACGAAGGCATTGCCACCAGTCAGGATCGCGCGGCGTTCTGGAAGGAGTGGGGCATCGACGCCCACCTCGAAGCGCGTGGCGGCGTGGCCGGGATCAAACCTGCGCCGCACGCGCCGGCTCGCGAAGTGTTCCTGTTGCAGCGCAAGAAAACCAAGGTTGGCGATGGCTTGGGCAAAACCACTGGCTGGATTCACCGTACCGGGCTGAAGAACAAGCAGGTGCAAATGCTCAACAGTGTTGAATACCTGAGCATCGACGACGAAGGCCTGCACATCCGCATCGGCGAAACCGGCGAGCCGCAGTTGCTGGCGGTGGACAACATCGTGATCTGCGCGGGGCAGGACCCTCTGCGTGAGCTGCACGATGGCCTGGTGGCGGCCGGGCAGAACGTGCACCTGATCGGCGGTGCTGATGTGGCGGCGGAGCTGGATGCCAAGCGTGCGATCAATCAGGGATCGCGTCTGGCAGCTGAACTCTGATCAACGGCCACCGGTAACGGATAACCCCTGTAGGAGCTGCCGAAGGCTGCGATCTTTTGATCTTCGTTTTTCAAGAACAAGATCAAAAGATCGCAGCCTTCGGCAGCTTCTACAGGGGATTTTTTTGCCTGGCAGGTATGTATGAAAAGTCGATAAGTCCCATTCGCTAGCAGATTGTCCGCGATCTGAATCAGCAGAATGGTAAGCAGATATTGTTCATATTCAGTATTGGCTAAACAATTGAGCGGTATGGAGCCGATGGCTATGGTGGGTGTGCCGTGAGTACTGGAGGTCTATCAATGCTCAGTGGCCCAATCAATTACATGCCTGAATAAAAGGATTTATAAATGGCTATCCATACGCTCAAAAACGTCAACGTCGTCCGCAAGGCCATGGCCAAGTCACCTGTTCCCGCCCCGAATGTTCCCGGGGTTAGGGCCAAGCCTCCCGCCCCGAATGCTCCCGGGATACGGACCAAGCCTCCGGTCAGGGGTGAGCCCAAGGCCCGAATCATTTCACCGCGGCCACCCAAGCCGCTTATCAAAGTTCCCGGTGGGAGCGGCAATGGCCCGGTATTGCCAGGACTCATAGTGTGTCCACCGGGTACATGGGCAACCAAAGACTGGCCACCGCTGAACATCAACGATGACCCGTTGGCGCTGAAGAAACTGCTTGAAAACTTTACCTCCCACACCTATCCCGATGGCTCCGTCTGGCTGATCGATAACAGTCTGGTCAATGCGCAGCAGACCGCGGTGATGCGCCCGGACGGCATTGTTCAGTACGTCGACGGCAGGGTGGGGCATCCGGATGGGCGCATCGTCTGGCCGGATAACACAGTCGAATATCCCGATGGACGTATTGTCTGGGCTGATGGTATCGAGCAACTGGCAGACGGGGCGATCAAGTATTCGGACGGTCTGCGCTACAACGTGCAGGGTGATCTGGTTTCCGCCTGATCATGGCCGCGCAACCGGAACTCTGATCAACTGATTGCGGTTACGAACACGAACAAACCCCCTGTAGGAGCTGCCGCAGGCTGCGATCTTTTGATCTTCGTTTTTCAAGAACAAGATCAAAAGATCGCAGCCTGCGGCAGCTCCTACAGGGATTTCGGTGGCTGGTAGACTGTGATCTTTTTCAGGTCATGCGGTGCTTATGTTTTTGCCTGCGCAAGCTCCTCTTGAACTCCTGCAACTCGACTGGCTCACCGCTGCCTGCGTCGAGGTCGCCATTTTACGCCTCGATCAAATCGACCCGCTGATCAGCGGCAACAAGTGGTTCAAACTCGTTGAACATCTGAAAGCCGCCGATCGCAACGGTGCCGAAGGCATCATCAGTCTCGGCGGCGCGCACTCCAATCATTTGCATGCGCTGGCGGCGGCGGGGAAGCGTCTGGGGTTTCAAACGGTCGGGCTGCTGCGCGGTCATCCGCAGGAAACGCCAACCGTCGTCGATCTGCAAGCGTACGGCATGCACCTGCATTGGCTGGGTTACGGCGGTTATAGGGCGCGACATGAACCGGGGTTCTGGGAGCCGTGGCGAGCGCAGTATCCAAATTTGTATGCGGTGCCGGAGGGCGGTGGCGGATTAGTCGGGGCGCTGGGTTGTGCCGCGATCAAAACGCAGGTCGATGCGCAATTGAGCCGTTTGGGTTGGCGCGATTATCACGGTTGGTGGCTGGCCTGCGGGACCGGGACGACCTTGGCCGGGCTGGTACTCGCCGAGGCGGGGGCACATCCGCTTTACGGCGCGTTGGCGGTGCCTGAGGATCACGGCGTGGCGGCGCAAGTGGAGTCGATCCTGCAGGGATCCGGCTGGGCTGACTATGAGCTGATCGATGCCAGTCGCGGCGGCTTTGCCAAGGTTGATTCGGCATTGCTGGCGTTCATTGCACAGACCGAGCTGGACTGCGGCGTACCGTTGGAGCCGCTGTACACCGGCAAGGCCTTGCTGGCGCTCAAGCAGCAGGTCGAGGCGGGTAAATTCGCCGCCGGCACGCGCTTGATTTTCGTGCATACAGGCGGATTGCAAGGGCGGCGGGGGTTCAACACTCATTCTGTAGGGAGCTGAGCTTTTGTGGCAGGGGATCTACCTGAGGCCAAGGAGTTTTTCTGTGGCCAGGAGATTAAGTGCGGAATGGATATCTACTGTGGCCAGGGGATTTAATGTGGAATGGAGATCTACTGGGACCAAGGGACTTATTTGTGGCGAGGGGATTTATCCCCGATGGGCTGCGAAGCAGCCCCCCATATCTGCAACTGAGTTAAACCTGATTCAGCGCGTCTTGAGGTTTTGGGTCTGCTTCGCAGCCCAACGGGGATAAATCCCCTCGCCACAGGGTTCTTGCAGTGCCTGAGACGGGATCACCCGCGCTTGGGCATCATCCGCAACAGCGTGTTGTCCTTCACCACATAGTGGTGATAAAGCCCCGCCAGCGCATGCAGCCCGATGAGCCAGTAACCGACGGTGCTGATCAACACATGCCAATACTCCACCTGCTTGGCGAAGGCTTTGTCTTCACCCACCAACAGCGGCAGATCGAAGCCATAGAACATCACCTGATGCCCCTCGGCACTGGTGATCAACCAGCCGAGAATCGGCATGCTGATCATGAACAGGTACAGGGCCCAGTGCATCAGCCGCGCCAACAGCGTTTGCCACTGGGGCGAGGCCGGGAAGATTTTCGGTGCCGCGCCGACGCTTCGGGCCAGTAGTCGAAACCACACCAGCACGAACACGGTCAGACCGAGCATGTAATGCACTTCACGAATGAGCGTGCGTCCGCCGCTGCCTTTGGGGAAGAAGCCGCGCAATTCCATGCTGGCGTACACCAATATCAACAACACCAGCATCAGCCAATGCAGCACGACCGACACGGTGCTGTAGCGAGATTCGGAACTTGTCCACGGCATCCGGTGTTTCCTCACAGATCAGGGTTAAGACGTGCCGTTCTTGGACGACGGCATGCGTTAACTGTAAACCCGATGGCGTGTTTTTGCTCTGAATGGTCGAACTTTTTTTAACGCGTTGGCGCGACCTGAAAGTATTCAATGACGTTGCGTGGAGTGACTGTATTAAAGGTGTGTTAATTGTTTTTGTAGTGTGGCTTTGAATAATTAATATTGGTGTAACGGCTTGTTGTTTATATTCTGTATTTGACTTTGGGTTGCCGGGTTGTGTTGTGCTGTTTAGTGTGTGGGTAAGTCCTCGGCCACAACTAGTGGCTTGGGGGTATTAATGTTGTTTAATTTTTTAATTGGATTATTTATGTTCTCTAATAAAAATAAAAATGCTTATGTTGTTAAAAAGGCTATGGGCAAACGACCTGTTCTCAAGCCAAAACCAGTCGTCAGACCGGTGTCGTCCAAACCTGTATTGCCGGTGAAGCCCCCCATCAAGCCTGTTTTACCAGTCAAGCCTCCCGTCAAACCCATCGTAAAACCGGTTAAGTCTGTTTTGCCAGTTAAACCACCGGTCAAGCCCGTTTTACCAGCCAGGCCCGTTTCGCCACCCAAACCTAAAACTCCCAACGGTACTGGCCGACCTGTTGCAATGAAAAGGCCACCCATGCCGTGGCCGACCATCAACTTCAATATTGATCCGGTTGCTCTGGCGACACTTATTATCAGTCTGGGTGGAATCCTCAATACCGATGGCTCTACGTCCCTTCCGGATGGCAGTCTGATCGATGCGGGTAAAAACTCTCTCAAGGGCCCGGATGGCGTTATTCATCATCAGGACGGTCGTGTCGAGTTTCCCGATGGCCGGATTATCTGGTCGGATAATACGATCCAATACCCTGATGGGCGCATAGTTTGGGAAGATGGAACGGAGCAACTTCCTGACGGCAGTACCCGATATCCAGACGGCCTCGCCTACGATGCGCAAGGTAATCTTATTGCCGGATAAGTTTGCGGTTGTCTAACTTGTGTGGGCGAATATTTGTCCATCTCTCAATCAGTAAAAACAGAAACACCGCCGACTGGCTTTCCAGTCGGCGGTGTTTTTTTATTGAAAGTTAGCAGGATTGCGGCATTTCACCGTTGGCCAGACGCTTGTTGATGTCGGCAATAACTTCCGGTAGATCGCTGATGGTGTCGATCATGTAGTGTGGGCGCGATCCTGCGAACAGGGCGTGGATGCGCTCGCGTTCGCTGGCCAGTTCATCGCTGCCCAAGGCACGGAAACCCTCGTAGTCCAGGCCCAGCGCGTTGCCCGAGCAGATCAGCGCCACGGTCCACATGCCGGCCCGGCGACCTTCAAGGATGCCCGGCACGGTATCGTCGATCTTCACGCAGGCGCCGACGTCGTCGATGCCCAGTGCGATGACGTTGGCCAATGCCTGTGCTGGCCAAGGGCGGCCGTTCGGCACTTCGTCGGTGGCGACCACGTGGTCGGCGATGTAGCCGTTGGTGGCGGCCAGTTCGACGACTTTATCCATCACCTGTTTCGGGTAGCCGGAGCAGGAGCCGATCTTGATGCCTTGCTGGCGCAGGTTGGCGATGGTGTCCAGGGCACCGGGAATCAGCGCCGAGTGTTCAGCGATTTTCTCGATTTGCAGCGGCATGAAGCGCTCGTAGATGGCGGTAACGTCATCGTCGGTCGGCGTGCGGCCGAACGCTTTGCGGTAACGCTCGGCCACCTGCGGCTGATCGCACAGGGTGCGGATGTGATCCCACTTGCCCATGCCCATCGGGCCGCGAGCTTCTTCGATGGAAACCTGAACGTCGAATTCGGCGAAGGCTTCGACGAAGATCTGCGTCGGCGCGAAGGAACCGAAGTCGACCACGGTGCCGGCCCAGTCGAGGATGGCGGCTTGCAGCTTGGTTGGGTTGGTGTAGTTCATGATGTTGAAAATCCTGTGTTGGCAATGCAATTCAAAATGTAGGAGTGAGCCTGCTCGCGATGGTGGTTATTCATTCAGCATCTGTGCTGGCTGGCAGGGCCTCATCGCGAGCAGGCTCACTCCTACAGGGGATTCGTGGCGGGTTCAGATTTCGAGGACTTCCATCTCGCGCAGCACTTCGCCCACCGCTGCGACCGCTTCGCGCATTTGGTCCGGGCTGACATGACCGATGCAGCCGACGCGGAAGGTTTCGACCTGAGTCAGTTTGCCGGGATAGAGGATGTAGCCCTTGGCCTTGACCCGTTCGTAGAAGTCCTTGAACTGATAACGCGGGTCATTCGGCGCGTGGAACGTCGCGATGATCGGTGCCTGAATCGCTGCTGGCAGAAAGCTGCGCAAACCGAGTTTGCCCATCTCTTCCATCAGCGCCTGGCAGTTGGCGGCGTAGCGCGCATGCCGCGCCGTCAGGCCACCTTCTTCGTTGTATTGCAGCAGGGCTTCGTGCAGCGCCGCGACCACATGGGTCGGCGGGGTGAAGCGCCATTGCCCGGTCTTCATCATGTAGGTGTGCTGGTCGAACAGGTCCATCGCCAGCGAGTGCGAGTTGCCGGCGGCGGCTGCCAGCGACTCTTTGCGTGCGAAGACGAAACCCATCCCCGGCACGCCTTCCAGGCACTTGCCGGACGCGGCGATCAGCGCGTCGAATGGCACTTGCTGCGCATCCACCGGCAGCGCGCCGAAGGAACTCATGGCGTCGATGATCAGGCGCTTGCCGTGTTGCTCGACGACGTGAGCGATTTCCGCCAGCGGATTAAGAATGCCGGTGCTGGTTTCGCAGTGGATCAGCGCGACGTGAGTGATGTCGCTGTCGGCGCGCAACAGACGGTCGACGTCGGCGGCGGTGGTCGGTTCGTCTTCAGCGGTTTCGAAAGTGCTGAACGAGCGGCCGAGCACTTCGCAGATTTTTGCCAGTCGCTTGCCGTAGGCGCCGTTTATCAGCACCAGTATTTTGCCGTCGCGTGGCACCAGCGTGCCGATCGCCGCTTCGACCGCGAAGGTGCCGCTGCCTTGCAATGGCACGCAGTGGTGGGTCGCGGCGCCGTTGAGAATCGCCAGTAATTGCTCGCAGAGACTGGCGGTCAGTTGATTGAAGCGGTCATCCCATGACCCCCAGTCGACCATCATCGCCTGGCGGGTACGGGCCGAAGTGGTCAACGGGCCGGGAGTGAGCAGGATGGGTTCGGCGATACTCATTCGTGTGTCCTCGGATAGCGCTGTGGGATGAAGCTACGGGGCCTAAGTTGCAATTTGCCGTTGCATCAATCAAATTGTTTGTTGTTATGCCAGCCATCAGTGAGAGTTATTCATGAACCTGTTTCAGCTGCGCGCTTTCGATGCCGTGGCGCGCGAGGGCAGCTTTACCCGAGCCGCCGCACGGTTATTCATCAGCCAGCCGGCAGTGACCGGGCACATCAAAGCGCTGGAGGAGCACTACCAGATCACTTTGTTGCGACGCACTGCGCGACGGGTGGAACTGACTGAGGAAGGCACCAAACTGGCGGCGATCACTCGCGCAATGTTCGGTTTGGCGGAAGAAGCGCAAACCATGCTGGAGGCCAACCGCCAGTTGCTGACCGGGCGGCTGGAAGTGGCGGCGGACGGCCCGCACATGGTGATGCCGATGCTGGCCAGTTTGCGTGCGCGCTATCCGGGGATCACCGTGAATCTGCGTTTGGGCAATGCCCAGGAAACGCTGGCGGCGTTATTGTCGGAACACGCCGACGTCGCGGTGCTGACCGAAGTCGAGCCACGCAAGGGGCTGCATCTGCAAGCACTGAGCGAATCGCGGATTTGCGCGTTGGTGCCAGAGGGGCATCCGTGGGCTGCGCGTGCCGCCGAGGTGAAACTCAAGGAACTTGATCAGGTGATCATGGTGCTGCGCGAGCCGAGTTCGATTACCCGGCGCACATTTGATCTGGCCTGCACGCAGGCGTCGATTAATCCGCGCGTGTTGCTGGAGCTGGACAGTCGTGAGGCGGTGACCGAGGCGGTCGCCGCGCAGTTGGGCGTTGGCGTGGTGTCATCGGTGGAAGTCAGCCACGACCCACGGGTGGTGGCAATTCCGATTGTCGGGGAGGGGTTGGTCAATCGGCACATGATCGGTTGCATGGAGCGGCGGCGGGAGTTGCGTTTGATTCAGGCGTTTTTTGGATTGGCGCCGGCCTGATAAACCGTGGCGCCCTCATCGCTGGCAAGCCAGCTCCCACAGGTTTCTCTGGTGTACACACAATTTGTTAACGGCTGAAACCCCTGTGGGAGCTGGCTTGCCAGCGATGGGGCCAGCACTGGTTACACCAGGCTTTCGCGAACCATATCCAGAAACGTCGCCACCACCCGCCGCGAACTCTGTTCGCGCAAGCACACCAAGGTCTCGGTCAAGCGTCGGGTGCAGTCAGTGATTGGCAAGGCGCAAACCCGTGAGTCGGCGCCAAACTCAGCCGCCGAAACCACCCCCACACCAATCCCCACCACCACTGCCTCGCGCGCCGCTTCCCGGCCTTCGACCTGAATCGCCGGGCGAATGCGAAACCCGGCCCGAGCCATTTCCTCCTCCAGCGTTTGCCGGGTCACCGAACCGTGTTCGCGCAATACCAGCGGCGTGTCATCCAGGTCCGCCAGGCAGATCGACTCGCGCTCGGCCCACGGGTGATTGCGCGAAACAAACGCCACCATCGGATCGTTGCGCAGCGGCACGCACAGCAAGCGTTCATCGCTGACATCACGGCCCAGCAACGCCAGATCGGCCTGATAGTTGAACAGGCGAAACAATGACTCATCGGTGTTACCCGTCTCGATTTTCACGTTGATGCCTGGAAAGCGCTCGCAGAACCGCGCGATCTGCGGCAGCACATGCACCGGCGCGTCCACCGCCAGAATCAGGCTGCCGGTCTGCAAGGCCTGGGATTCCTGCAATAACTCCTGTGCCTCAGCTTCAATGACGAACAGGCGCTGGGTGATCGCCAGCAAGCGTTCGCCCAGATCGGTCAGGCGGACCGAACGTTTATTGCGATGAAACAGCAAAACGCCAAAGCGTTCTTCGAGTTTGCGCACCTGGTCGGAAATCGCCGGTTGCGTGAGGAAAAGGCGCTGAGCGGCTTTGGTGAAGCTTCCATGCACGGCCACGGCGTGGAACGCTTTGAGTTGGGCGTGGGAAATTGACATGGCGGCTCCAGTTAAAAGCTGAGCTTATGTGTGAAATACGATAAATCGATTTTATTTATTAAACAGTAATTGCTTTGATCGGCTCACGCCAGCGCCGACTGCTCGATCGAACAGCGGCGCTGGCCATGAGCCTGTGCGTGCAACAGCAGGACTCATCTGACCGGTATCGCCATAAGGGATGGGGTGATATCGCAGTGCTCAACAATAAAAAACACAGGCGTTTACTTAACGATTCTGCCGGCACACTCACACCCTGAGGTCAGAACCACATGAACAAGCACATCGGCACCATTGCGCGTTGGCGCATGCAGATTTTTGCGATTACCTGGCTTGCGTACGCCGCTTTCTATTTCACTCGCAAAGCGTTTTCGGTGGCCAAACTGGGCATCGGCGAAGACCCGAATTTCATGCTCGACAAAATGACCATGGCCAACCTCGATGCCATCTATCTGGCGGCCTACGCCATCGGCCAATTCACCTGGGGCATGCTCGCTGACCGCTTCGGCCCAAGGGTTGTGGTGTTCGGAGGCTTGTTGATTTCTGCGGCGGCGGCGCTGGTGATGGGCAGTTTCGCCACGCTGCCGATCTTCGCCACTTGTATGTTGATTCAAGGATTGGCGCAGTCCACGGGCTGGTCGGGATTGTGTAAAAACCTCGGCAGTTTCTTCCCGTCCAAACAGCGCGGGCGAGTGCTCGGTTTGTGGAGTTCGTGCTACGCATTTGGTGGGCTGGTGGCGTCACCGTTCGCCGGTTGGTGGGCCTACACGCTGATCGGCAGTTGGCACGCGGCGTTTTTTTCCAGTGCCGCAGTGGTGGCGGTGGTGGCGGTGTTGTTCTTTATCTTCCAGCGCGACAAACCGGAAGATGTCGGCCTGCCGGCGGTGGAACCGGAGCCTGTGTTAAGCGCCGAAGAGACCGAAGCCAACAGCAAGCTCAGCGTTTGGGAGCCGTTGAAGGAAATTCTGCGTAATCGCACGGTGCTGGTACTGGGCCTGGCGTATTTCATGTTGAAACCGGCGCGTTACGCGATTCTGCTGTGGGGCCCGGTGATCGTCTTTGAACAGATGCCCAGCGTCGGCAAGGTCGGTGCTGCGATCATCCCCACTTCGTTCGAGCTGGCCGGGTTGCTCGGGCCGATCCTGATCGGGCTGGCTTCGGACAAATTGTTCGGCGCTCGGCGCATGCCAGCCTGTGTGATCAGTCTGCTGGCGCTGACCGTGACGCTGGCGTTGTTCATGGCTGCCTTGCAAACGGGCAGTGTTTTGATCGTGGTCGCATTGCTGTTTGTCATGGGCCTGACCCTGTACGGACCCGACTCGATGATCAGCGGCGCGGCCGCCATCGATTTCGGCAAAGCCAAGGCCGGGGCCACCGCTGCCGGATTCGTCAACGGCTGCGGCTCGGTCGGCGCCGTGCTTGGCGGCTTGCTGCCGGGCTACTTCGACACGGTGACAGTGTTCATCGTCTTCGCCGGTTGCGCACTGTTTTCGGCGCTGGTGTTGATTCCGCACTGGAACAGCCGTCCGGTCGGGTTCATGGAACCGCGCGCGTCCATCCCCAACTGCCCCTTGACGATCAAACCTCTACGTAACTGAAAACCCTTTGCCTCGCGGCCTGCTGCGGTGTTCGCGGCAGGCTGTGCCGTGGCCAACTGACTGGAGAAACCCCATGAGACCGTTCTGGCTGGAGCAGGCCCTGCAGGCCGACACCTCCGAAACCTGCCCGCCGCTGCAGGGCGAGGTGCGCACCGACGTGTGCATCGTCGGCGGTGGTTACACCGGGTTGTGGACGGCGATCATGCTCAAGCAACAAAACCCCGAACTCGATGTGCTGCTGATCGAAGCCGACATCTGCGGCGCTGGCGCCAGTGGGCGTAACGGCGGGTGTGCGCTGTCGTGGTCGGCCAAATACTTCACCCTGGAACGCCTGTTCGGCGTCGAGGAAGCGGTGCGTCTGGTCAAGGAATCCGAACGCAGCATTCATGCGATCGGCGAGTTCTGCGAGCAGTACGGCGTCAATGCCGACTACCGGCTCGATGGCACGCTCTATACCGCGACCAACCGTGCGCAGGTCGGTTCGACTGACGCGGTAATCGCTGCGCTTGAGCGCAACGGGATCAACTCGTTCACTCAGCGTCCGGTGGCTGATGTGCAGCGCATGGCCGGTTCCAGCAAGCATCTGGAGGGCTGGTTTTCTCCGGCAGCAGCCAGTGTGCAACCCGGCAAACTGGTGCGCGGGTTGCGCCGTGTAGCACTGGAGTTGGGCGTGAAAATTCACGAAAACACGGCAATGACCGGTTTGGAGGAGGGCCGTCCAGCACGCATTCGCACGGCCAACAGCAATGTGCAGGCAGACCGCGTGGTGTTGGCGATGAACGCGTGGATGGCCCGCGCCTTCCCGCAATTCGAACGCAGTGTGGCGATTGTTTCCAGCGACATGCTGATCACCGAACCGCGTCCGGATCTGTTGCAGGAAATCGGCTTGACCAGCGGCGTCACCGTGCTCGATTCGCGGATTTTCGTGCACTACTACCACAACACCCCGGACGGCCGGATCATGCTCGGCAAGGGCGGCAACACCTTCGCCTTTGGCGGGCGGATGTTGCCGGTGTTCGATCAGCCGTCGCCTTACGCGGGCCTGCTCAAGCGCAGCCTTGACGATTTTTTCCCGGCGTTTGCTGATGTGAAAGTCGACGCGACCTGGAACGGCCCGTCGGATCGCTCGGTCACCGGTTTGCCGTTCTTCGGTCAGATGAGCAGCAGCGGCAATGTGTTTTACGGTTTCGGTTATTCCGGCAGCGGCGTTGGCCCGTGTCACATGGGCGGGCAGATACTTGCGTCGCTGGTGCAGGGGCTGGATAACCCATGGACGCGCTCGCCGCTGGTCAACGGGCCGCTGGGGTATTTTCCGCCGGAGCCAATCCGCTACCTGGGATCGTTGATGGTGCGTAACGCCATCCGCCGCAAGGAACGCGCCGAAGACCATGGTCACCGTCCCCGGCATCTGGACGTACGCCTGGCGAAATTCGCCGCGGCGGCGGGCAAGGCTGACAAGGGCTGACAACCGAATAACTGCAAAACACTCCAACCCCTGTAGGAGCTGCCGAAGGCTGCGATCTTTTGATTTTGGTTTTTAAAAGCAAGATCAAAAGATCGCAGCCTTCGGCAGCTCCTACAGAGGTTCAGGTCACAGGTGGGTACCGTTGAGCAACCAGTCGAGCAACAGACTGCTGTCAGTCGCGGACGGTGTTTCGCGGGGTGTGGGGTTGCGGGTGGTGCCCAGGCACAGGATCGGCCGGTCTGGATCGCTGTCGAGAAAACTCACCCACACTTCACTGCCGACGCTGGGCAAATCATAAGGTGCGATTCGGCCGTTGGCCCGGGTCATGGCGATGGGTAGCCAGATGGCGTCGGTGTCGGCGACTGGTGGCGATTGCGATTGTGATGGCCACAGCCTGACGGCAATCCGCCCTTGCGCGTCGAGCCGCGCAGCTTGCCCCGGTGTTCCCAGCACTTGCGCCAGGTGATAGCCCGCAATGCTCGGGCGCGGTTGCTGCAGTGGCGGGCGAAAGTCGGTTGACCACGGTTGGGCAGTGAAATCGTTGTAGTAACGGTGCACCGTCGGTGCCGGGTCGAGAATCGACGGGTGTTGCCCGTGATGGCGCAGGGTGGTGATCCGCCATTGTTCGTTGAACTGGCTGATGGGATGTTCCGTCACTTGCAACAAGTGCCCGCTGAGCAAACCGACGCAGTCACTGCGGCCATTGATTGAGCGGTGTTGGCAACGTTGTCGTTCCAGATGGCGACGACTGCGTTGTTCACTGTGGCGTTGCTGCGGCGAAGGCACCGGCAGCGACGGTTTTGACGGTGGCTGATTGGCCGCATCCCCATCGGCCGTCTGGAGCCCTCGATTGCGCACGGCGTGCAGAGTGGGGATGGGCGCGGCGTGGTGGTGCTGGTACAGCGAACGGACACAGGGCGAGGACGCTTGCTCATCCTCCATAAACGGCACCAATGCCGGTTCTTGCGGCAGACTCAGGCTGTCATCGGCGAACACGACGACGTGCCCCTCCGTGCTGTGCTCGAAGTGATAGTGAATGCCTTCTTCTTCGCAAAGCCTGTGCAGCAGCGCCAGATCGCTTTCCTCGAACTGCACGCAGAACGGCCGCGCCGGATACTGACCCACGGTCATTTCAATTCGGTAGCTGTCGGCCGGCAGGGCGTTTTCAGCGAGCAACTGTTGAAGAATCTGCGGCACGCTCAGTTGTACGAACACCCTCCGTTTACACTGCTGCGCCATCCGTTGCAGCGCCGGCACCACGATCAGTCGATAGCCGATGCGGTGCGCCCCGCGATGTTCGCAGCTGGCACTGTCGATCATGCCGTGAATGCCGTGATGGTCGTCCAGACGCAGAAATACCGGTTGCTGCACCAGCGTGCCCGGCGTCACGGCGGGGGCCAGGCCGATCAGTTCGATGTCGAAACGGTAGGGTTGGTTGAGCGCTTCCTCGCCATTGAAACGCACCACCGGCAGGCATAACCCACTGTCGGTCAGGGTGAGGGTAAACGGACTTTCCTTGTCATTGAGCATTCGAACAGGCTCTGTCAGGCAATACGGGCCTCAGAGGGTACGAAACCGCGGCGCGGAATGGTCATGTCAAAGGGTGTTTTCAGAATCGCCCTACAAGCTCTGGTGAAGATGTCGATTCCACATTGGATTTTTTTTGGTCGATTGCCGACTTTAGGCCGTATAAACTTGGCGCCACGCGTCGGCCAATAGATGTCTCGGCGCCACAGATCAAGAGAGTGAGTAATGGGCGCACAGTGGAAGGTTAAACACAAAGAAGCGGCATCCAATGCCAAGGGCAAGATCTTCGGCAAACTGGTGAAAGAAATCACCATTGCTGCGCGCAACGGTGCCGATACCGCGACCAACGCGCACCTGCGTCTGGTGGTCGAACAGGCCAAGAAAGCCTCGATGCCGAAAGAAACCCTCGACCGCGCAATCAAGAAAGGCGCGGGCCTGCTGGGCGAAACCGTGCAATACCACCGCGTGACCTACGAAGGTTTCGCCCCGCACCAGGTGCCGTTGATTGTCGAGTGCGTCACCGACAACATCAACCGCACCGTGGCGGAAATCCGCGTGGCATTCCGCAAGGGCCAATTGGGCGCTTCCGGTTCGGTGGCCTGGGACTTCAACCACGTCGGCATGATCGAAGCATCGGCAGACACTCCGGACGCCGATCCGGAAATGGCCGCCATCGAAGCCGGTGCCCAGGATTTCGAGCCGGGTGAAGAGGGCGCGACCCTGTTCATCACCGATCCGACCGACCTCGACGCGGTGCAGAAAGCCCTGCCGGAACAAGGCTTCACCGTGCTGTCGGCCAAGCTTGGCTACCAGCCGAAAAACCCGGTCAGCGGTTTGAGCGATGAGCAGATGGCTGAGGTTGAAGCGTTCCTCGAAGGCCTCGACAACCATGATGACGTGCAGGATATGTTCGTCGGTCTGGCTGGCTGATCTGTTTATTCAGTAGAGCCGCCATCGCGGGCAAGCCCGCTCCCACAGGTATGGCGTCGTGCACAAATTCCGTGATCGCCGCAAACCCTGTGGGAGCGGGCTTGCCCGCGATTGATCGCGCCGCGGTCACGGCTTTTGCAATACCTCAATCACTTCACTGAACCCCGGCCGCGCCAGCACATCGGGCTGACAGCACCGCCGCTCCAGCGCTTCAAGCACCTGACGTCGCTCATCACTCAGTCCCGAGTCGATCCGCGCCAGCAATTCCCCCAGCAAGACCCCGAACGCCCGTACTTCAATGCGCTGCAGCGCGCGCGTTTCCATGCTGTCAGTGGTGGCATGAAACGACGCTGCGCCGAAATCCCCGAGTAAACAGTCACCCTGATCGTTCAACAGAATGTTGTGTCCATAGAGATCGCCATGGGTGATGCCTTGCTGATGCAGATGCTCAGCCGCCGACGCAACGCCCATGGCAATGCGCAGTGCAACCTGTGCGCTGAAGCGGCAATCCTCGGCGTAGACATCCCGCGAGCAGGACGCCAGGCTCGGCAATCCAGCCAGGTTGGCAAAGCTCGGATCGATCAGTTGCATGACCAAACCTTGCTGGCCGTCGGGATGGCCGTGGATGCGACCTTCAATTCGAATCAGATTCTGGTGCAGCCCGGCCGTGATGCAGGCGTTCATTTCGTGCAGTGGTGAGCCATCGCTGGTCATTTCGCCTTTGTACAGCTTCACTGCAACCGGCGTCACCGCACCATCGGCGCGTTGCCAGATCGCCCGGGAAATCACCCCGGAGGCGCCTTCGCCCAGTTGTTGCTCCAGACGCAGCGCCGACCAGTCGATCTGTGGCGTGGCTTCAAGCGCCGCGGCGTCGGCTTCGGTTTCCAGCGGATTGCCGGCGTAGGCCAGCCACGTCAGGCTCGGCAACGTCAGTAGCCAGTGTGGCAACTCGGTCAACTGGTTGGCGGCGATGCGCAGCAGTTCCAGCCGGTGGCAATGACTCAGCGAAGACGGCAACGATTGCAGGCGATTGCCCGCCAGCATGAGTTTTTGCAGGTGTGGACGTTCACCCAGTTCGCTCGGCAGTGTTTCGATGCAGTTGTCCGTCAGGATCAGCCAGCGCAGCAGCGGTGGCAGGGCAGCGCCAGGTACGTCGGCGATGCGGTTGGCCTTGAAGCCGATCATCGTCAGCGCCGCGCATTGGCCAAGGCAGGCGGGCAGTGCGGTGAACTGGTTGTCGGAGCAGAACAGCACGCGCAATCGAGTCAGGCGATGCAGGTCATCCGGCAGGCAGCTCAAGGCGTTGCCGCTGAGATTGAGGACTTCCAGGGTGTCGGCCAGATCGAAGATTTCTGCCGGGAACTCGGTCAGGCCGCAGGACAGGTCCAGCCGCGTGATGCCCGACAATTCGCCGGCGCGCAATTGAGCAAGGGTGTGCATATGGGAATTCGCAATAAGGGGGTCGCTGGGAATGGGCGACATGATAGCGGCAAAGCTGTTGTTTGAAATTTTCTCGGATCTTGAAAACGCTACAAAACCCTGTGGGAGCCAGCCTGCTGGCGATAGCTATTTTTCAGCCGACGAGTGTTTTGCAGGTTTGCTCCGTTCAATTGTGGGAGCGAGCTTGCTCGCGAAGGCGTCCGCTCTGTTGATGGTGTTTTTGCTGATTGGGTACATATCCGGTGCTGCGGTAATGGCCTCTTGGGGTTGCGCCCTGACGTTCGGCCCTCGCTGTGGCTCGGGTACCTTCGCTCCGGGCGTTCGCACATTTCAACTGTAGGAGCTGCCGAAGGCTGCGATCTTTTGATTTTGGTTGTTAATAAACAGATCAAGAGATCGCAGCCTGCGGCAGCGCCTACAGGGGGTGCTCAGTAAACTCAGTCCCGTGGGAGCTGTCCGTGCTGTGTTCTTCCTGCAACTGCCCCAACCGGCTGCGGGTCCGGGCCAGATCGATAACCTGACCTGCCAGGCTTTCGCCCAGAGGCAATCGACCGAGCAACGTCAGGTGTTTGTCCTGGTCGTAGAGCACGTCGATCAAGTTGATGAACCGTTGCTGCGCGGCAATCGAGCATTCGTCCAGTTCCGGCAGCCCATCGATGATCCAGTGGTCGAAGCGGCGGCACAATTGCAGATAGTCCATGACGGCCGTCGGCTGTTCACACAGGTCAGCGAAGGTGAAGCCGACGCGGCGGTCCTCGCAAAAACGTGCGCGAAACGCCCTGGTGCCAACGGTTAATGAAATGGCTGGCGCATCTTCCGCCGGCAGTTTCAGCGCCTCACGCTGAGCGGGCGTGGCTGGCCACACGTAGAGGCCCTGAGTGAACACCTGATGCGCATGGTTGCGCATCTGACTGCGGTAGTCGTGAGGGCCGCCGACTTCCATGACCTGCATGCGCGAGTTGATCAGCTCGATCACTGGTTTGAACCGGGCGTGGTACAGCGGATTGGGCAACAAGCCTTCGGGCGGATAGTTGGAGGTCACCAACAGCAGAATCCGCCGTTTGAACAGCGCCTTGAACAGTCGGGTGATGAGCATCGCGTCGCCAATGTCATGCACATGAAACTCGTCGAAACACACTACCCGACAGTCCAGCAGCAGTGCATCGAGCGTGGTGGCGAGGGCATCGTCCTGATGGCGATGGTCGAACATGCCCTGATGCAGTTGCGCAAAAAATTCATGGAAGTGCAGGCGACGTTTCTGCGTGATCGGCAGCGCCTGGAAGAAGCCGTCCAGCAGCCAACTCTTGCCGCGCCCCACGCTGCCGTACAGATACAGACTCGGTGGGGTTTGCGCCGTTGCGCCGAACAGCAGACTGGCCTGCTGCGCCATGCAGTCGATCACGCGCAGCTGACTGTGACTGAGGGTGTAACCCTGGCCGTTGGCCTTGTGGCGGAAGTAATCGCGGATCAACTGGGCGCTGGCGTCGTGCCCGGCGTTGGCGGGCCTGCCTTTGCCGAACAAACGGCGCAGCACCGGCCAGCGCTGGGTCAGTCGCGATCGTTTCGGTGGTTGGGCGGGCACTGGCGGTCACTCCGTATTTCGTCGAGCCGGCGCGGCGCCATAGTGTAACCAGTCGCGGAACGAGCCTTCCAGCACAGCCGCTCGAGAGTGGGCGGTCAGTGAACAATTGTGCGGCGTGTACAGGCTGATAATAAGCGGCGCACCCAATCGCCGGCAGGCTGATTCCAGATTGGAATCCGCGTTGATTTTCAGAATTGCAGCGATTGCTTGAGCAGTGGCGCGGCCGGTGTATCGACCGGACTGACCATCGCATAGTTGTAACCACCGCCTGACCAGTAGTCCGCCTGCAAATCCCCATCACTGCGACTGCCCCTGGGCAAGAAGGTGTTTTTTGGTCCAGGCGGTCGCACATAAAAACTGACCTTGTGCCCACTCGCATCTTCATACATCACCATCGCCGCCGGCCCTTCGTCGGTACTCAGCAAGCGTCCGCTGACCGGTTCAAACCCCGCCGCCGCCAAATCTGGCAAGCGACCGACCCGAGTGAAATAGCGGTCGAGCCAGCGCTGCATGTCGCCAGCACCCTCGACCTTGTAATCCGCGGGCAGCATGCCTTGCTGGGCAATCAACCGATACGCTTGCAACGCGTCGGTCATGGGTAACACGGAGGCGCGCACCAAGGTCATTTCCCGTGCCTGCCAACCGCTGAAACCACCGACGCTCACCGCGATCAGCAACACCGCTGCGCTGGCCAGATGGCGGCGTGACTGACGCTGGCGGCGCTGACGAATCATCGTCGGATCAAGCGCTGGATTGGCCGGTTGCTGCAATGCGCCGCTCAGTGCCGCACGTAGTTGCTGGGCGTCCTGTTGCCAGGCGCGCACCTGAGCGGCCTGGTCTGGATGGTTGCCGAGCCAGGTTTCCAGCACGCGCCGGTCGGCGTCGCTGAGTTGGTGGTCGACGTAGGCGTGCAGGTCGCGCTCGCTGGGAGGCATGCTGATCATTTGAGTATCCGCAAAGAAGGACTGATGATTTCGCCGTCGCTGAGTTGGCGCAAGGCCTGGCGGGCGCGGGACAGGCGCGACATCACGGTGCCGATCGGGGCGTCGAGAATCTCGGCGACCTCTTTATAGGAAAGGCCCTCAACCGAGACCATCAGCAGCAGCGCACGCTGTTCGCTGGGCAGTCGGTCGAACGCTTGCAGGGTCGATTGGGCAATCACGGTGCGCTCGGTCGACGGTTCGGCATCGTCGCGACCGGTGAAAAACTCGAGCATCCGCGCATAACGGCGGGAGCGGCGATGGGCATCGAGAAACTGCCGGTAGAGGATCGAAAACAGCCAGGCACGCAGATCCCCGTCAGCGCGCTTGCCGCCCCAACTCGACAGGGCCCGCTCAAGGCAAGCCTGCACCAGATCGTCGGCGCTGCTGCTGTTGCGCGTCAACGACACGGCAAAGCGCCGTAACCGGGGGATCAGTTCACGCAGTTGTTCGTCTAGCTCGTTCATGGCGAGGGGCTGCTCTTTGCCGAAAAGGCGATGTTGAGAAGAAAGACGTCCCTCAAGGATGGTTATTCCATCCACCGGTTTGAAAATTTTTATCCCTTCTTCGTAGGATAGTTCGCTGCGATTTGTAAGCCGTGTAATGGATTCCACTTTCCCTGCTCAACCCATTTGCCAATCACGTCGGCTACCGGCGCAACCCACGGGTGCGGAGCGGGACGTGAAAAATAAATCGTTGAGAAAAGGAAAGGGAAGTCCCATGCAAGCATTTGCGATGAATAACCGGTCGACATCGAACGCGAAGCCGAATCCGTTTGTTGAGCCCAACCCATGGCAACACTTCGGCTGCGGTCCGAGCGTCAAGCCTGACGCTACATTGATCCATCGTGCAATCGAACTTCAAGCAGCCAGCCGGCCTGAAGCAATCGCGGCCGAATATCAGGACCAGTCCATCACTTACGGCGAGTTGAACCGCCAGGCCAATCGACTCGCCTCGACATTGCTCAAGCAGGGTGTGGGCCCGGGCGATCGTGTGGCGCTGTTTGTCGAGCGTTCGATCCCGATGCTGGTGGGCATGCTGGCCGTGCTGAAAACCGGGGCGGCCTATATTCCTCAGCACATCGGCATCACCCCCGCTGCGCAGCTGAGTCATATCATGGCCGTCGCTCAGGTTCGGGTCGTACTGACACTGTCCGAACTGGCGCGGGCGATTCCTCTGACAACGGATCAACAGTGCATCCACCTGGATGAATTCATTCAGGTGGCGAGCGTTGCCAGCGACGACTTGAATAGGTGTGGCGCGACGTCATCGCCGGACTCACTGTGCTTTATCCTGTTCACCTCGGGCACCACCGGACTGCCCAATGGCGTTCGCGTGACGCAGCGTAATGTGTGCAATATTTTGCTGACCGAGCCCGGCAATCTGGGTATGCGACCGGGCCTGAAGGTTGGCCAGATCCTCAACATCGCTTTTGGTATGGCGGCCTGGGAAGTACTGGGTTGTCTGGCCAACGGAGCGACGCTGTTGATCCGGGGCAAAGACATCGCGCAAACCGCCGAGCGCTGTGACGTGCTGATTGCGACGCCGTCGATTCTCGCTACGCTCGATCCTGCTCGTTGCAGACAGGTAAAAGTGGTTGCTCTGGCTGGCGAGCCCTGCCCACAACCGCTGGCAGATCGCTGGGCGGCGTTTTGCACTTTTTATAATGCCTGTGGGCCGACCGAGACCACCATCGTCAATACCATGCAGCACTATCGCGGCGCGGGTGCGTTGACGATCGGCAAGCCAACGCCCAACAACACCGTTTATGTACTCGACGACACCGGACAGCTCTGCGCTCCGGGCGAGCAGGGTGAGATGTGGGCGGGCGGTGACTGCGTGACCGCTGGTTATCTGGGAAATCCGCAACTGACCAACGAACGCTATCGGCCCGATCCGTTTCTGGGGCAGGGACGTTTGATGTTCCGCACCAGGGACCTAGGACGCTGGACGGCGGACGGTGAGCTCGAACACCTGGGGCGTGTCGATGATCAGGTCAAGGTCAGGGGGTTTCGGGTGGAACTTGACTCGGTGTCAGCGGCACTGGAGTCCGTGCCGAACTGTGAGCGCGCGGTTACCCTCAAGCTCGACAGTCGCCATCTGGTGGCCTTCGTCTATCCCGCCGTCACAGACGTTGAAGTTGCGCGCAAACGTTGCGAAGAGCGCTTGGCTTATTATTGCGTGCCATCGTTGATTCTTGCTGTGGATCAAATTCCGCTGACCTCCCGAGGCAAGGTCGACAAGCGTTTGTTGCTTGAGTGGGCCGTGGCGCATCAGGCACAACACGCTCGCGCCGAGCAGCAGGTGCAGGCATGAACGGCACGGATTCAACGTTCGTGTTACCGGCCCGGCGCGCATTGTGGCGGCGTTTGGGAACGCTGCCGATGTTCTCGCATTACAACCGTCTGGTGTTGCTGGTGTTCGCCGGCAACATTGCCGCGCTGGTTTACGGTTTGAAAACCGGGCAGTGGTGGACGACTTCAGGCGTCGCTTTGCAAACTCTGTCTGGGTTGGTCGTCGCGAACTTGTCGATGGCGATACTGATTCGTCAGCAGTACGTCATCAATGGATTGTTCTGGCTGGCGACCCGGGCGCCGACGTCCTGGCCGCTGGCGATTCGCCGGTCATTGGCCAAGGTCTACCATTTTGGTGGTCTGCACAGTGGTGGCGCGATGGCAGCCATTGTGTGGTTTGCGCTGTTGTTCGGCTCGATGATCTGGCTGCAATTCGAAGGGCCGGGCGGCGTTTCGTTGACCCTGATCGGGCTGAGCGGTGGCTTGCTCGGGCTGCTTTTACTGGTGGCGATCATGGCGCTACCGATCATTCGCGCGCGTTTTCACAATGCGTTCGAACGCACCCACCGCTTCGCCGGTTGGGCCGCTCTCGCGATGTTCTGGGCGATGACACTGGTGTTTGTCAGGGATCAACATCCTACGGCTGCGCTGACGAATGTCCTCTCGCAATCTGCCTCGTTCTGGATGCTGTTGCTGGTGACATTCAGCATTACCTTGCCGTGGCTGCGGTTGCGCCAAGTCCCTGTCAGTGTGGTGCCACTTTCCTCACACGCGGTGATAGTCCAGTTCGATCACGACACACCGTTTGCCGGCTCAGCCACCGCTATCAGTCGCAACCCACTGTGGGAATGGCATTCGTTCGCCAATATTCCTACTCCGGGGGAGGAAGGTTTCCGACTGATCATTTCCCGGGCGGGTGACTGGACGGGCGACTTCATTGAGCAGGCGCCGACCCACGTCTGGGTCAAAGGCATTACCACCGCAGGGGTGGCGCACATTGAAACGTTGTTCAAAGCAGTGGTGTATATCGCCACCGGCAGCGGGATTGGCCCGGTGTTGCCGCACTTGTTGGCCAAACAAATACCCATACGCTTGATCTGGTCGACCCGAAGTCCCAGAGCCACTTATGGCGATGCACTGGTGGACGAAATTCTCGCGGCGCAGCCCGATGCATTGATCTGGGACACCGATGTTTCAGGCAAACCCGACCTGGTGAAGTTGGCGTATTGCGCGGTGCAGTCGTTCGGCGCGGAGGCAGTGATTTGCATATCCAATCAGACATTGACGGAACGCGTGGTCGAGGAAATGGAGGCCAGGGGTATCCCTGCCTACGGCGCTATCTGGGATTCCTGACACCGCGTCGATATTTTTCTTAGTGTTACTTAATCCAGGGAAGGCAACGAACATGAACATATCGATCGAAAGACTCGGACGACTTGTGCTGATCCGGCTCAATCGCTCACGAGCCCGCAATGCCTTGAGTCACCAAATGATGGGTGAACTGCTCGATTCCCTGCGAGGCCTGGACAATGATGCGGAAGGCATGCAGGCATTTTTGGAGAAGCGCAAACCACGTTTTGAGCAGATTTAACGTGCTCAACGCATCAGCAAACGCAGTGACCTGAAAGAAACTACAGTTCAAAGGGAATAATCCTACGAGGCGTGCGTCTCATAGCACCTTTCCCTATGGCCGATGGCCCTGGAGTCTTTCATGGTAGATCGCAGCTCTCCCAACGCTGCACCACCCGGCGGGCCGCAGCGCCCGCCATTGAGTGCCGCGAGCCTGATATTCCGCCTTGGCGCCATTGCCGTGGTAGTCGCCGCCGTGGCCGGGGCGTTTGCCTACGTTCATGGCACCTTTGACCCACAACGTCTGACGCCCAAAGCGCTGGTCGATGTGCTGGAGAAGAACAACGGCGTGCATCCCGGATTTCGCCGTAATCACGCCAAAGGCGTGTGCGTGATCGGGCATTTCGAGAGCAGTGGCGAAGCGCGAGTGTTTTCCACCGCGCAGGTGTTCAACGACCCGCGCACGCCAGTGATCGGGCGTTTCGCGCTGCCGGCGGGCAATCCTTATGCACCGGACAGCAGCGTGCCGATCCGCAGCCTGGCGCTGCGATTCACTCAGGCCAATGGTCAGCAATGGCGCACCGGGATGAACAGCATGCCGGTGTTCCCGGTTGGCACGCCTGAGGCGTTCTATCAGTTGCAGCAGGCGCAGTCGCCGGATCCGGCCACCGGCAAACCGGATCCGACCAAGGTGCCCGCATTTTTTGCAGCGCACCCGGAAGCCGTGCCGTTTCTGACTTGGGTGAAGACCGCCAAGCCGTCCGCCAGTTACGCCACTGAAACCTATAACAGTGTTAACGCGTTCTATCTGGTGGACGCCAGCGGCAAAAAACAGGCTGTGCGCTGGAGCATGAAACCCCTGGCGCAGGACGCTGCGGGTGCCACCGCGCCTGAGGGTGGGGATTTTCTGGAGAAAGACCTGGTGCGACGTTTGGCCTCCGCGCCTTTGCGTTTTCAGTTGAACATTACCTTGGCCAATGCCGATGACCCGGTGAACGACGCCAGCAAAACCTGGCCCGAGGGGCGCAAGGTGTTGAACGCCGGCACCTTGGTGCTGGAGCGAACCCAACCGCAACTGAGCGGTGAGTGCCGTGACATCAACTACGATCCGTTGGTGCTGCCGGCCGGTATTCAAGGTTCCGACGATCCGTTGCTCGCGGCTCGCTCCGCTGGTTACGCCGATTCCTACCTGCGACGCACCAGCGAAGTCAGCCAGTTGCCCGCCGCCAAACAGGAGACTCGTCCATGAGCGCTCAACGGACTCATTTCGCGCTGCTGGCGCGGCTGCTGCATTGGCTGATGGCGCTGATGATTATCGCCATGCTGTTTATTGGCGCCGGCATGGTCACTTCGGTTTCCGAGCGCCATGAATGGCTGATCCATCTACACAAGCCATTGGGTATTGCGATTCTGGCGCTGGTGATCGTGCGTCTGCTGGTGCGATTTTCCACCCGGCAACCACCGCTGCCGGCCGACTTGCCGGACTGGCAGGTGATGGCGGCCAAGGCTTCGCATGTATTGCTGTATGCGCTGATGCTGGTGTTGCCTTTGCTGGGTTGGGCGATGATCAGTGCGTCGGGCGAGCCGGTGATGCTCAGCAGTTCGCTGCAGTTACCGGCAATCGTGCCGGCCGATGCGCAGTTGTTTTCGCTGCTGCGCAAGGCTCATGGGTATCTGGCGTATCTGTTGTTTCTGACGGTGCTGCTGCACCTGGCGGCGGCGCTGTTCCATGGCTGGGTGCGCCGCGACGAGGTGCTCGACAGCATGTTGCGCGGGCGTGATCGTCGTTAGCCGGTCTGAGTGGCGCATTGTGAAGATGCGCCACTTCTCAAAGTCAGGTACCAGTACGCCAGCGCAATGGCATTGATGCCCGCGCCCAGCCAACACACGCCGATCCATCCGGCCCACGCATACATGGCGGTCGAGCCGATCGAGCCCAGTGCGCTGCCGATCGAATAGAACAACATGTACCCGGCGGTGAGGCGGCTTTGTGCTTGCGGGCGCACGCTGTAAATCATGCTTTGGCTGGTGACGTGCACGGCTTGCAAGCCCAGATCCAGGGTGATCACACCGAGCAGCAACGCCCACAGCGAGGATTGAGTGAGGGCGATTGGCAGCCACGAGCCGAGCATCAACAACAGCGATAAACCGCTGACCCACTGGCCAAGACCGCGATCAGCCAAATGCCCGGCACGGGCGGCGGCCAGCGCGCCTGCGGCCCCGGCGAGTCCGAACAATCCGATTTCGCTGTGGGAAAGCGACAGCGGCGGGGCGGCTAGCGGCAGCACCATCGGCGTCCACAGCACCATGGCGCTGGCGAAGGTCAGCATGGCCAGCATTGCGCGCTGACGCAGTACCGGCTCTTCTCTGAACAGATTGAATACCGAGACGATCAAGGCGCTATAGGTTGTCGTCGGTTGTGGGTTTTCATCTTTGGGCAGCACACGAAACAGCAGCAAAGCCATCAACAACGTCAGCCCCGCCGACAGCAGATAAATTGCCCGCCACCCAGCCAGATCGGCCATTGCGCCTGCGACCGTACGCGCAAGCAAGATGCCGACCACGATGCCGCTGGTGACCACGCCAACCACACGCCCGCGCTGTGCCGGGATCGCCAGCGTCGCAGCATAAGCCACTAACACTTGCGTCACCACGGCGAGCAGGCCGGTCAAAGTCATGCCGATTAATAGCCACAGGCTGCTGGGTGCCAGTGCGATCATTAGCAACGCTGCGGCCGACAGCAGCGTCTGCGCGACGATCAATCGTCGTCGGTTGAGCAAATCGCCCAGCGGCACTAGCAGTATCAAACCTACGCCGTAACCGACCTGAGTCAGGGTAATCACGATGCCTATGGTTGCCGGCGACATGGCGAAGGCTTCGGCCATGGCGTCGAGCAGCGGTTGCGCGTAATACACATTGCCCACGGCCAGACCACAGGCAACGGCAAAGAGCAGCACCACGCTGTTGTTGAGTGAATGAGGTTTCATGCCCGGATTCCCTTTTAGGTTGCAAGTTAAAACCAGAATCCACAGTAGGTAATCTGGTTTCGTTTTGCAACCTTGTCGAGCAGGGCTGTGCATTGCACAAAACAAAAGATCGCAGACAAGCTGCGATCTTTTGCGGACTACTGGGAGCTGGAGATCAACGCAGGGTGTCGACCATATCGGCAATAGTGGTCAGCACGTCTTTGCCCAATTGCCTGGAGCGTTTGCCCGACCAGCCGGTGTGTGGATCTGGATGGTCGTCGTGATCCTTGAACGGCATTTCCAGGGTCAGCGACAGGCAATCGTACTTCTGGCCGACGCTGTTGCACGCCAGGGTCATGTTGGCCTGGCCCGGTTCGTCGCGGGTGTAGCCGTACTTGGTCTGGAAGTCTTTGGTGGTGTGCTTCAAGTGGTTGCGGAAATGCTCTTCGAGCTTCTCGATGCGCGGTGTGTAGCCCGGATTGCCTTCACAACCGGCGGTAAATACGTGCGGGATGGTTTCATCGCCATGGGCGTCGAGAAACAGATCGACACCGTATTTTTCCATTTGCTGCTGCACGAAAAGCACTTCAGGGCTGACCTCCTGAGTGGCGTTCTGCCAGGCGCGGTTCAAGTCCTGGCCCATGGCATTGGTGCGCAGGTGACCATGGAAAGCGCCGTCCGGGTTCATGTTTGGAACCAGATAAAGATCGGCGCTGGCGAGCAATTTTTTCATGACCGGATCATCGTGTCTTTCCAGGCGCTCGATCACGCCTTCCATGAACCATTCGGCCATGTGTTCGCCCGGGTGTTGCTGGGCGATGATCCAGACTTTGCGCTGGCCTTCGGCACCTGTGCCTTTGCGCAGCAATTGAATGTCGCGGCCTTCGACGCTCTTGCCGGTAGCCAGCAGTTCGGTGCCGGCTTTGGTCAGGGCCTGCTCGATCAGCCAGTCGTGACGGCCACGGCTGTAGGGTTCGAAGTAGGCGAACCAGGCGTGGGTCTGGGTGGCTTCAAGGGAGAAGCGCAGGCAGTCGCCTTCGAATATCGTCGGCACACGGAACCAGTTGACGTGATCGTAGGAGGCCACTGCCTGATAGCCTGGCCAGCCTTTGCTGTAAGTGGATTGGCTGGCGTTGTTCAGGCGAAACCAGTGCTCCTGGCCGACATGCAAGCCGCTGGCCTTGAAGTGAAACCACTGGAAATGCGCGCTGCGGGTGTCCGGGCGGATGGCCAGAACCGGGTTGAGCGGATTACTGATATCGATGACTTGGATATTGCCGCTGTCGAAGTTGGCGCTGATGTCGAACGAAGATTTGGCCACGGTCATAATCGGTTCCTGAATATGATTTTTATGGCCGTTACTTTACACACAAGACAGGCGTGAAACCGAGGGGAATTGTGGGGTGGAGGCGGGGGCGTCCTCCATGACGCGGATGCAGCTTAGAGTGTATGCGATTGATTCTCAAGTGCTATCTGCTGTTAGTTTTCCCCAATGCAGCCGGGCTTGTCTTGCCAATCGATATTCTTTTGATATTATCCGCGCCATCGAATTTGCAGCATCCAAAGACTTCATTAGCCTGAAGCCATAAGCCCGAAAAACGGGCAAAAAAAGACCCGGCAAAAAGCCGGGTCAAAAACCGTGATTAGCCTGATGAGGAGATAGGCCAGAAGACCGACCTAAGGTCTCTGGTCCATCGACTGATCTCGCGACCAGTTGCATGCAATAATAATCATTATCATTTGCAAGTCAAATGTTTTCATCTGCGCGATTGGAAAATTCTTTCCTTTCTCGCCCTCAGGTTTCTTCGCCATCGAGCGAGTGGTCGACCATCGCCCGCGCCATATCCACCATGTGCACCACCGAAAATGCCAGGTCACGGCTCGCGCCCTGCAGGTTTTCTGCTGCCTTGAACGCGGTGGCTGCCGCGCATCGCAGCAGATCCGAGGCGTGGACCAGGGCTTCTTCGCCGCTTAGATGGCGCCTCACATCGAAGAAACGCTCATCGACCTCGGGCTCTGACACAGCTGGTTTCAAGTAATAGTCCAGTGCTCGTTGTGCCGCGGCGTTGCCTTGTGGCGAGGTGAACGTGGTGTCCATTTGCAGATCGGGCAAGTCTTTGCTGCTGATATTCATGATGACGACCGCTCCTTGTTCAATTGAAAATCCGTGCTTTCAGAATAGTACGAAATGTAGTTGTCACTAATAATTAAATACTACAATTTGTGTTTTGCCGCGCTGAAGGCGTCCGCGTAAGGTGCTGCACATGGATAAATGGATTGAGTTGGTCAAGGCCAAGATGAGTGAACTCAAAATCACTCAAACAGTGCTCGGAGAGCGCGTCGGTATGTCCCAGGGAGGGATCGGTCATTGGCTGAACAAACGTAGGGAACCGGGCATCACTGAAATGAATCGCGTGCTGCAAGCGCTGGGCATGGATTATCTGGAAGTGGTGCTGCTGATCCGCGAGCCGCAAGAGGCGCCGGATGATGAGATGCCGTTGGCGCAGAAGTACAACCCGTACTTCCGTTACCCGGTCAGCGACTGGCGAGCACCGTGCGAAGTGCGCGAAAGCGGGCAGCCCACGTATGTGCCGACAGACAAACAACGCTTCGAACTGACGGATTATCACGCCCGAGGTGCTGCGTTCTGGCTGAAGGTGACGGGTGATTCGATGACCGCACCCAGTGGCATAAGCATTGCTGAAGGCATGCTGATTCTGGTGGATCCGGAAGTGGAAGCAGTGCCTGGCAAACTGGTGATCGCCCAGCGGCCGGAAAGCGATGAGGCGATTTTTCGCAAACTCGACGAAGAGGGCGGCCAGCGCTACCTGGTACCGCTCAATCCGACATGGCCGAAAGCACTGTTTACCGATGAGTGTCGAATTATCGGCGTAGTGGTTCAGGCAACGGCGCGATTCTAATCAGATCGATCCTCGCCAGGCGTAGGATCGATCTTCATTTCATACAGCTTCCAATTCAACCAAAGCGCTGCCTTCGCCAACCATTTCGCCTTCCTGGCAATACAGCGCCTTGATCACGCCGGCGTGTGGTGCGCGGATGCTGTGTTCCATTTTCATGGCTTCCAGCACCACCAGTTGCGCACCCGCCTCGACCGATTGACCGGCTTCGACCAGAACCCGCACGATGCTGCCGTTCATTGGCGCAGTCAGTCCGCCTTGATGACTGTGGCTGGCTTCGACAGCGCTGATCGGGTCGTACGACTCGACACGCCGCAACTCGCCTTCCCACTGCAGATACAGCGATTCGCCCTGACGGATAGCGCGCAAGTCACGACGTACACCGTTGTGCTCGACAATCAGTGCTTCACCCACCAGTTTCGCGTTGCTACCTGCACCCAACGTCAACGCGCGATCCTGACCCTCGCAACTCAAGTGCAGGGTGATTTCCGGCGACAGACCCGCGCGCAAACCGCTATTGCGAGCCCACGGCGAACTCGGGTCATCAGCCCGCGCAATGCTCGGCAGGCTCTGTGCAAACGCCTGCGCTGCCACATTCCAGAACGCATCACTCAACTCGCCCGGAGCCGGCAGCAGTTGCTCCTGATAACGCGGAATAAACCCGGTATCCAGTTCCGCCGCCGCGAACGCGGGGTGAGCGATGATCCGCCGGAGAAAATTGATATTGGTTTTCAGCCCGCCAATCGCAAACTCATCAAGCATGCTCAACAGCCGTAGGCGCGCCTGCTCACGATCTTCGCCCCAGGCAATCAGCTTGCCAAGCATCGGGTCGTAGAACGGCGAAATCTCGTCACCTTCCGCGACGCCGCTGTCCACCCGCCGCCCTGGGCCGTCAGCTGATTCGCGATACAACGCCAGACTCCCGGCGGCCGGCAGGAAGTCATTCGACGGATCTTCTGCGTATAGCCGAACTTCAATGGCATGGCCATTGAGCGGCACTTGCTCCTGAGTGATCGGCAACGCTTCACCACGCGCAACGCGGATCTGCCACGCCACCAGATCCAGGCCGGTAATGGCCTCGGTCACCGGGTGCTCAACCTGCAGCCGTGTGTTCATCTCCATAAAGAAGAATTCGCCGCGAGCATCGAGCAGGAATTCCACGGTGCCCGCGCCAACGTAGCCGATCGCCTGCGCCGAACGCACAGCCGCTTCACCCATCGCGCGGCGCAGCTCTGGCGTAAGGCCCGGTGCCGGCGCCTCTTCGACGACTTTCTGATGGCGGCGCTGGATCGAGCAATCACGTTCATTGAGGTAAAGGCAGTTGCCGTGCTGATCGGCAAATACCTGGATTTCCACATGACGTGGCTTGAGCAGGTATTTCTCCACCAGCATCCGCGAATCGCCGAACGACGATTGCGCTTCACGTTGAGCGGAGGCGAGGGCTTCGGCCAGTTGGCTGACCTCCTCGACGACTTTCATGCCTTTGCCGCCACCGCCAGCAGTGGCTTTGAGCAGCACCGGATAACCGATGCGTTCGCAGGCATCGCGGAAGGTGTCGAGGTCTTGCGCTTCGCCGTGATAACCCGGCACCAGCGGCACGCCAGCCGTTTCCATCAGCGCTTTGGCGGCGGATTTGCTGCCCATGGCGTCGATGGCCGAGGCGGGCGGCCCGAGGAAGATCAAACCGGCGGCTTCGACGGCGCGAGCGAATCCGGCGTTCTCGGAAAGAAAACCATAACCCGGATGAATCGCCTGTGCGCCGCTGGCCTTGGCCGCTGCGATCAGTTTGTCGATTTGCAGATAACTGTCGGCCGCTTTGCTGCCGCCCAGATCTACGCGGATATCTGCTTCACGGCTGTGTCGCGCATCACGGTCGGTGGCGCTGTGCACCGCGACGGTGGTCAGGCCCAGGGCCTTGGCGGTGCGCATGACCCGGCAAGCGATTTCGCCACGATTGGCCACCAGCAGGGTGGTGAGAACAGGTGCGCTCATCAACGCGGCTCCTTGGTGGTGGTTGCGGCTTGCCAGTTCGGCGGACGTTTTTGCAAAAAGGCGCGCAAGCCTTCCTGGCCTTCAGGGCTGACGCGGATGCGGGCGATGGCGTTTTCGGTGTAGCGGCGCAGGGCTGGAGTCAGCGCACCGTTGCCGACTTCACGCAACAGATCCTTGCTGGCGCGCATGGCAGCAGGGCTGTTGAGCAGCAGATTATCGATCCATTGCTCGACCTGTTGCTCAAGCTCTGCGTTGGGATAGCTCTCGGACAACAAGCCGATTTCCCGCGCACGTTGTCCACCAAAACGCTCGGCGGTCAGGGCATAGCGGCGTGCTGCGCGCTCGCCAATGGCCTGCACCACAAACGGACTGATCACCGCTGGCGCCAGGCCGATGCGCACTTCCGACAGGCAGAATTGCGCATCATCGGCACCAATCGCCATGTCACAGCAACTGATCAGGCCCAGCGCACCACCGAACGCCGCGCCTTGCACCACGGCAAGGGTAGGAATTTTCAGTTTGGCCAGGTTGTACATCAACTCCGCCAGTTCCCGAGCGTCGTCGAGGTTGGTGTGATAATCGAGTTCGGCCGATTGCTGCATCCACGCCAGATCAGCGCCGGCGCTGAAATGCTTGCCGCGCCCGCGCACCAGCAGGAAACGCAGGCTGGCGTCGCTGGCAACCTTGTCGAGGGCGAGGATCAGTTCGCGGATCATTTCGGCGTTGAAGGCGTTGTTCTTCTCTGCACGGTTGAGCCAAAGAGTCGCAAAACCCCGTGGATCGCTGTGCAGTTCGAGGGTGTTGAAATCGCTCATGAGATTCTCCCGATCACATCCGGAACACGCCGAAGCGGCTCGGTTCGATAGGCGCGTTCAACGACGCGGACAAGGCCAGAGCCAATACATCGCGGGTCTGCGCCGGGTCGATGACGCCGTCGTCCCACAGCCGTGCGCTGGAATAGTAGGGGTGACCCTGTTCTTCGTACTGGTCGAGAATCGGCTGCTTGATCTCGGCTTCCTGCTCGGCGCTGAACGCCTGCCCGCTGCGTTCGGCCTGTTCGCGCTTGACCTGAACCAGCACGCCCGCTGCTTGTTCGGCACCCATCACGCCAATGCGCGCGTTCGGCCACATCCACAGGAAGCGCGGATCGTAGGCGCGACCGCACATGCCATAGTTACCCGCGCCAAAGCTGCCGCCGATGATCACGGTAAATTTCGGCACCTTGGCGCACGCCACAGCGGTTACCAGTTTTGCGCCGTGCTTGGCGATACCGCCGGCCTCGTATTTCTGGCCGACCATGAAGCCGGTGATGTTTTGCAGAAACAGCAGCGGAATGCCGCGTTGGCACGCCAGTTCGATGAAGTGCGCGCCTTTCTGCGCAGCTTCGGCGAAGAGGATGCCGTTGTTGGCGAGGATGGCGATGGGGTAGCCGTGCAGATGGGCGAAACCGCACACCAGCGTAGTGCCGAACAAAGCTTTGAATTCATCGAACACCGAGCCATCGACCAGCCGCGCAATCACTTCGCGGACATCGAACGGCTGCTTGGCGTCGGCCGAGACCACACCGTACAACTCGTCGCTGGCGTAGAGCGGGGCAATCGGCGCGCGTTGTTGCAGTTCGCCAAGCTTGCGCCAGTTAAGGTTGGCGACGCTGCGGCGGGCGAGGGCGAGGGCGTGCTCGTCGCTTTCGGCGTAATGGTCGGCCACCCCGGAAATCTTGCAGTGCACATCGGCGCCGCCCAGATCCTCGGCGCTGACCACTTCCCCGGTCGCGGCTTTCACCAGCGGCGGGCCGGCGAGGAAAATCGTTGCCTGGTTGCGCACCATGATCGCTTCATCGGCCATCGCCGGTACATAAGCGCCGCCCGCGGTGCACGAACCCATGACCACGGCGATCTGTGGAATGCCCATCGCGCTCATGTTGGCCTGGTTAAAGAAGATCCGCCCGAAGTGTTCGCGATCCGGGAACACTTCGTCCTGACGCGGCAGATTGGCCCCACCCGAATCCACCAGATAAATGCACGGCAAGCGGTTTTGCTGGGCGATGGTCTGGGCGCGCAGGTGTTTCTTCACGGTCAGCGGATAGTACGAGCCGCCTTTCACCGTCGCATCGTTGGCGACGATCATGCATTCGACGCCTTCAACCCGGCCGATCCCGGCGATCACGCCTGCAGCCGGAACGTCTTCGCCATAGACAGCGTGGGCGGCCAACTGGCTGATTTCCAGAAACGGCGAGCCCGGATCGAGCAGGCGGTTGATGCGTTCACGCGGCAGCAGTTTGCCTCGCGAGGTGTGGCGTTCCTGTGCTTTCGCGCCGCCACCCTGTGCGACTTGCGCGAGCAGGGTGTGCAGGGCGTCGACCTGTTTGAGCATCGCTGCGCTGTTGGCGGCGAATTCCGCTGAACGAGGATTGAGCTGAGTGTGCAGGGTAGCCATGGCCAGCTCCGTTTAGCGGGTTTCGTTGAACAGTTCACGACCGATCAACATGCGACGGATCTCACTGGTGCCGGCACCGATTTCGTACAGCTTGGCGTCACGCAGCAGACGACCGGCGGGGAATTCGTTGATGTAACCGTTACCGCCGAGAATCTGGATCGCGTCGAGGGCCATCTGCGTGGCACGTTCGGCTGTGTAAAGGATTACGCCGGCAGCGTCCTTGCGCGTGGTTTCACCGCGCTCGCAGGCCTGGGCCACCGCGTAGAGGTAGGCGCGGCTGGCGTTGAGTTGGGTGTACATGTCGGCGACCTTGCCCTGGATCAGCTGAAACTCGCCGATGCTCTGGCCGAACTGCTTGCGGTCATGGATGTACGGGACGATCAGATCCATGCACGACTGCATGATCCCGGTCGGGCCGCCGGACAGCACGACGCGTTCGTAATCGAGGCCGCTCATCAGCACTTTCACGCCGCCGTTAAGCACGCCGAGGATGTTCTCTTCCGGCACTTCGACGTCATCGAAGAACAGCTCGCAAGTGTTGGAGCCGCGCATGCCGAGCTTGTCGAACTTGTTGCTGCGGCTGAAGCCTTTCCAGTCGCGCTCGACAATAAATGCAGTGATGCCGTGGGCGCCTTTTTCCAGATCGGTCTTGGCGTAGATCACGTAGGTATTGGCGTCGGGGCCGTTGGTGATCCAGGTTTTGCTGCCGTTGAGGACGTAGCGGTCGCCACGTTTGTCGGCGCGCAGTTTCATTGAAACCACGTCAGAACCGGCGTTCGGCTCGCTCATCGCCAGCGCGCCGACGTGCTCGCCGCTGATCAGCTTCGGCAGGTATTTGGTTTTCTGTTCGTGGTTGCCGTTGCGGTTGATCTGGTTGACGCAGAGATTGGAGTGCGCGCCGTAGGACAACGCCACCGAGGCCGAGCCGCGGCTGATTTCTTCCATCGCCACTACGTGCGCCAGATACCCAAGGCCAGCGCCACCGTACTCTTCCGGCACGGTGATACCGAGCAGGCCCATGTCACCGAATTTGCCCCACATGTCGGCGGGGAACAGGTTGTCGCTGTCGATTTGCGCCGCGCGTGGGGCGATCTCTTTAGCGACGAAGGACTGAACCTGATCGCGCAGCATGTCGATGGTTTCACCGAGGGCGAAGTTCAGGGATGGGTAGCTCATGGGTCACCTTTTGGCTTTTTTGTAGGGTGGGGAGGGCGGCGGTTCAGCTCTCACCTTGACGTTAACGTAAGCCTGCGATGAGTGGCTGTCAATCACACTTTACGTTAACGTCAACTTAGGCGAGAGTAGAGGCCGTTCAAGATTGAAAACGGACTGCCCCATGTGGGAGCGAGCTTTTGTGGCGAGGGGATTTATCCCCGTTCGGCTGCGAAGCAGTCGTGAAATCTGTAAATCTGATTTGTCTGGAGGTATGCAGGGGCGGCTTCGCCACCCAACGGGGATAAATCCCCTCGCCACAGTTGGCTCCCACAAAAAGTGCAATCCGGCAAACCCACTAATAAAGACAATAGGGGTCGTCATGGATCAACCCAGTGCAAATCCGCAGCGCAGTTACACCCGCGGATCCCAAGACAAAGCCTTGCTGGCGATGACCATCGGGCAGAAGTTCGACCAGACCGTCGCGCAATACCCGGACGGCGAGGCGTTGGTGGTGCGCCATCAGCAACTGCGCTACTCCTGGCGACAGCTCGCGGAAGCGGTGGATCTGCATGCCAGGGCTTTGCTGGCGTTGGGATTGCAGTCAGGTGATCGACTCGGCATCTGGGCGCCGAATTGCGCGCAGTGGTGCATCACCCAATTCGCCACCGCGAAGATCGGGGTGATCCTGGTCAACATCAACCCGGCCTACCGCAGCTCCGAACTTGAATATGTCCTCAAGCAGTCGGGCTGCAACTGGCTGGTCTGTGCCGGAGCATTCAAGACCTCCAACTATCACGGCATGTTGCAGGGACTGCTGCCGGAACTGGCGGAGCAATCCATCGGCCAATTGCAAAGCGAGCTATTGCCGGATCTGCGTGGCGTGATCAGCCTCGACGCACAACCGCCGTCGGGTTTCCTGCCGTGGTCGCAACTGGCCGATATGGCCGCGAGCATCGCCGCGCAACAACTGCATGAGCGCAGCGACAGCCTGCACTTCGATCAACCGGTCAACATCCAGTACACCTCCGGTACCACCGGTTTCCCCAAGGGCGCGACCCTCAGTCACTACAACATTCTCAATAACGGTTACATGGTCGGCGAAAGCATCGGCCTGACGCCGCGTGACCGACTGGTGATCCCGGTGCCGCTGTATCACTGCTTCGGCATGGTCATGGGCAATCTCGGTTGTATCACTCACGGCAGCACGATGATTTACCCCAGCGACGCGTTCGATCCGTTGTTGACTCTGCAAACCGTCGCCGAGGAAAAAGCCACCGGGCTCTACGGCGTGCCAACGATGTTCATCGCCATGCTCGATCAGCCGCAGCGCGGCGAATTCGATCTCTCTAGCCTGCGCACCGGCATCATGGCCGGCGCCACCTGCCCGATTGAAGTCATGCGCCGGGTCATCAGCGAGATGCACATGAGTGAAGTGCAGATCGCCTACGGCATGACCGAAACCAGCCCCGTTTCGCTACAGACCGGGCCGACGGATGAACTGGAACTGCGTGTAACCACGGTCGGCCGCACCCAACCGCAACTTGAAAGCAAGATCATCGACGAGGCCGGCAACCTGGTGCCGCGCGGCACCATCGGCGAACTTTGCACCCGTGGTTACAGTGTGATGCTCGGCTACTGGAGCAATCCGCAGGCCACCGCCGAGGCCATCGATGAGGCCGGCTGGATGCACACCGGCGATCTGGCGAGCATGAATGACGATGGCTACGTGAACATCGCCGGACGTAACAAGGACATGATCATTCGCGGTGGCGAGAATGTTTATCCGCGTGAGCTGGAGGAGTTCTTCTTCACCCATCCGGCCGTGGCGGACGTGCAGGTGATCGGCATTCCGTGTTCTCGGTACGGTGAGGAGATCGTTGCCTGGATCAAATTTCATCCCGGCCACAATGCTTCCGAACTGGAGCTGCAAACCTGGTGCAAGGAGCGCATCGCGCACTTCAAGACGCCGCGGTATTTCAAGTTTGTAGAAGAGTTTCCGATGACGGTGACCGGCAAGATCCAGAAGTTCAGGATGCGTGAGATCAGTATCGAGGAGCTGAAAACAGTGAGTTGAAGATCAAAAGATCGCAGCCTTCGGCAGCTCCTACACCAATCCCCTGTAGGAGCTGCCGAAGGCTGCGATCTTTTAAAAAACACAAATCACAGAAAGCACAAAGGGGAGCCGAGGCTCCCCTTTAATTTTGTCGTCGCGTGCTCTTTTTTATTATTGAGGGTCGGTCTGTTGTTGTTTTTGGCAACCGTGGCCCTTTACCGCTGTTTTTGGCGACCCCCATCCGGGGTCAAGAGCAAACGTATTTTTTTGAGCGCTGATCTGCTTTCTCGTTAAACGATCCAACCGATTCGGGAGCTACCTGAAGGTAGTTTTATTGTTCTCTGCCCGGTTGCGGGTCACTCCTGAGAGCACCCTGAAAAGCACACCTTCTCCAAAAAAATCTGTTAGCTGCGTCTCTGCCGTGTTGTTTTTGTTATGTCAGAGTCGTTACGTCTTATTTTTATTGGTTTGCCGCTTTTTATTCTTGTTATGCCATAGAGATAGCAGAACGCGTGCCAACTTTTAAAAACACTTATAAATCAATGGCTTGAGATTTTTTCAGGTTTTGTTGCCCGGCCAAAGCCAGACAATTTGTTTCCGTGTTACTCGCTTGCGCCCACATTCTGCACGCAGCGGTAACACCGTTGGCCTCACTGTGCGTTACGGGCCTTGGCCACGCGCGAGCCGCTCGGGCGACCGAGCACCGCGCTGATTTGCTGGCCCGCGGCAATCAAGGCGTCCAGGTCGATTCCGCTGTCGATCCCCAGACCGTTGAGCAGGTAAACCACGTCTTCGGTGGCGACGTTACCGCTTGCACCTTTGGCGTACGGGCACCCGCCGAGGCCGGCGATAGAGCTGTCGAACACCGCGATGCCTTCGAGCAGACTGGCGTAGATGTTGGCCATTGCCTGGCCATAGGTGTCGTGGAAGTGTCCGGCGAGTTTTTCTCTTGGCACCTGCGCCGAAACCACTTCAAACAGGCGACGAGTCGCGCCAGCGGTGCCGGTGCCGATGGTGTCGCCGAGCGACACTTCATAACAGCCCATCGCGTACAACTCGCGCGCAACCATGGCCACTTGCTCCGGCGCGACCGTGCCCTCGTAAGGGCAACCGAGCACACAGGAAACGTAACCGCGCACGGTAACGCCATGCTGTTTCGCCGCCTCCATGATCGGCGTAAACCGCGCCAGGCTTTCACTGATCGAACAGTTGATGTTGCGCTGCGAGAACGCTTCGGATGCAGCGGCGAACACCGCGACCTCCTTGACCCCAGCCGCGACCGCGTCTTCAAAACCACGCAGGTTCGGCGCCAGTGCGCCGTAGGTCACGCCGGGTTTGCGCTGGATCTGCGCGAACACCTCGGCGGACCCGGCCATCTGAGGCACCCATTTCGGTGAGACGAAACTGCCGACTTCTATATAGCCAAGACCTGCGGCGCTCAAGGCGTCGACCAGTTGCACCTTGTCAGCCACGCTGATGGGCTGGGCTTCGTTCTGCAGGCCATCGCGCGGGCCGACTTCGATCAGGCGTACTTGGGAGGGGAGGGACATGGCGTTGACCTGCTTTTTTGAATTCGTGGAGATCTTATGTAGGAGTGAGCCTGCTCGCGATAGCGGTGTGTCAGGTAATATTTGTTCGACTGACACACCGTTATCGCGAGCAGGCTCACTCCTACAGGGGATTTGTGTTGTTTGTCAGATAGCCTGCTGGCTCTTGAGCGTCTGCTCCAGCGCCTGCACGCAGCGTTCTTCGGCGGTATCGAGTTCCAGCTTCATCTGTTCGATATCCAGCAACTGCTGCTCCAGCTGTTCCCGGCGCTCGCTGATTTTCGCCAGCATGCTGTTGAGTTGTTTGGTGTTACCGCTGGACGGGTCGTAGAGTTCGATCAGTTCGCGGCATTCGGCCAGCGAAAAACCGATGCGCTTGCCGCGCAGGATCAGCTTCAGGCTGACTTTGTCGCGGGGCGAATAGATGCGTTCCTGGCCGCGACGCTCGGGGCTGAGCAGGCCTTGCTCTTCATAAAAGCGAATCGCCCGGGTGGTGATGTCCAGCTCGCGGGCGAGGTCGGAAATGCTGTAGGTCTGGCTGCTCATGAAAGCGCTCGATAAAAGGTCTTGGCGCTAAGCTAATGGCAGGTTGACGTTTACGTCAAGGACGAAAAGATCTCAGCCACCGCCATCTTCTACAGGGGAGAAATTTACAAATGTAGGAGCTGCCGAAGGCTGCGATCTTTTGATCTTTCCTCAAACCACCTGCTTATCCAGCTTCTTCTCATGCGCCGTCACCTGCTGGCACAACTCGATCATTTGCTCGCGCATCCAGCGGTTCGCCGGGTCCTGATCGGTGCTCTCATGCCAATACAGATGCGTCTCCACCGGCGGCACATCGTTGACCGGCAGATTAAACGCATGCAGTTCATGGCGACGGGCGAAACGCTCCGGCACGGTCATGACCATGTCGGTCTGCTGCATCACCTGGGACGCCATCAAATAATGCTGCGAGCGCAATGCAATCTTGCGCTGAATGCCCATTTTGCCCAGGGCCAGGTCCACATAGCCGAGGCCGCTGCGGCGGCTGGAAATATGGATGTGCGTCAGCGACAGATAGTCATCGAGGGAGAATTTTTCCTTGCCCGCCATCGGATGGCCCTTACGCATCGCGCAAACGTAGCGGTCTTCCATCAGCTTGACGTGACGCACCTGCGGGTCGGTGTTGAGCGGCGCATCAACGGCAAAATCCAGACGTCCGGCCGCCAGTTCCTTGGTGGTCTCGCGACGTTTGGACAGGAAACTTTCAATGATTACCGTCGGCGCCAAACGGCGCAAACGCTGAAACAGCGGCGGCAAAATCACTGCCTCGGTGAGGTCGGTCATGCTGATGCGGTAAGTCTTGGCCGCTTGCGCCGGGTTGAAAATTCGACTTTCCTGAACCGATACGCGCAATAGCGACAGCGCGTTGCGCACCGGGCCGATGATGTTCTGTGCCATCGGCGTCGGCACCATGCCCTGAGCCGTGCGAACGAAGAGCGGGTCGTTAAACGTCTCGCGCAACCGCGCCAACGCGTTGGACACCGCTGGCTGAGTGATGCCGACAATCTGCCCGGCACGGGTCAGGTTGGCTTCGGTGTAGATCGCGTCGAAGACGATGAAAAGGTTGAGGTCGACCTTGCTCAGATTCATAACGCGGCTTCTCTTGTTTTTAAGGGCAGGTGTTTGAGGGGCTGACAATCAGCCGATCATATATCGGTGATGAATGTTAATACACGCCGAGAATAGGCTAGGTAAATTATCAACGCTGTTCTAGCATCGATTGCATGACTTAAACAACCTCTGCCCAACAAGGTAATTGCTCATGGATTTCGCTTATTCGCCCAAGGTGCAAGAACTGCGTGAGCGCGTAACCGCGTTCATGGATACTTACGTTTACCCGGCCGAAGCCGTGTTCGAACGCCAGGTTGCCGAAGGCGATCGCTGGCAGCCGACGGCGATCATGGAGGAGCTCAAAGCCAAGGCCAAGGCACAGGGGTTGTGGAATCTGTTTCTGCCGGAATCGGAACTCGGCGCCGGTCTGACCAACCTCGAATACGCACCCCTGGCAGAAATCATGGGGCGCTCGTTGCTCGGGCCAGAGCCGTTTAACTGCTCAGCGCCAGACACCGGCAACATGGAAGTGCTGGTGCGTTACGCCAACGAAGAGCAGAAACAGCGCTGGCTCGAACCGCTGCTGCGCGGCGAGATTCGCTCGGCGTTTGCCATGACCGAGCCGGACGTCGCTTCGTCCGACGCCACCAACATGGCCGCCCGCGCCGTGCGTGATGGCGACGAGTGGGTGATCAACGGCAAGAAGTGGTGGACCTCCGGCGCTTGCGATCCACGCTGCAAAATTCTTATCTTCATGGGCCTGAGCGATCCCGATGCGCCGCGCCACGCGCAGCACTCGATGATCCTCGTGCCGGTCGACACCCCCGGCGTGAAAATCGTCCGTCCGCTGCCGGTATTCGGTTATGACGACGCGCCCCATGGTCACGCTGAAGTGCTGTTCGACAACGTACGCGTGCCGTACGAAAACGTTCTGTTGGGTGAAGGACGCGGCTTCGAAATCGCTCAGGGTCGCCTTGGCCCAGGCCGAATTCACCACTGCATGCGTTCGGTCGGCATGGCGGAACGTGCGCTGGAATTGATGTGCAAACGTTCGGTGAGCCGCACTGCATTCGGCAAACCATTGGCGCGTCTGGGCGGTAACGTCGACAAGATCGCCGACTCACGGATGGAAATCGACATGGCGCGCCTGCTGACGTTGAAAGCGGCCTACATGATGGACACTGTCGGGAATAAAGTGGCGAAGAGCGAGATCGCGCAGATCAAGGTTGTCGCACCGAACGTGGCACTGCGCGTGATTGATCGGGCGATCCAGATGCATGGCGGGGCAGGGGTGTCTAACGATTTCCCGTTGGCCTACATGTACGCCATGCAACGCACCCTGCGCCTGGCTGACGGCCCGGACGAAGTGCACCGCGCGGCAATCGGCAAGTTCGAAATCGGCAAATATGTGCCGAAGGAAATGCTGCGTAGCGAGCGCTAAAAGCTAAAAGATCGCAGCCTTCGGCAGCTCCTACAGGGGAACACATTCCAATGTAGGAGCTGCCGAAGGCTGCGATCTTTTGATCTTCTTCAGGCACTGCATCGGAACGATCAGTTGAAACTCAATAAACCCAAACCTCAACCCGCCGATTCTTGATCCTGCCTTCATCCGCGCTATTGGCCGCCACCGGCATCTGCGCGCCAAACCCGCGCACCTCGCGCAGCACCACGCCGTTTTTCACCAGTTCACGTCGCACGGCCATCGCCCGCAGTCTGGACAGCAAGTCCGCCCGCGCCGGGTCGTCCTTGAGGTCACCAAACCCTACTAGCGTTACCGCGCGATCGGTTTTGTCGTGGCGCTTTATATAGTCGAACACCCGAGCCAGATCCTGCCGAGCCTTGTTGTCTAGGCTGGCGCTGCCTTCCTCGAAACGAAAATTGACTGTCAGGCGTTGGGCGTGACGGCTGAGGGATTGATAGCCCTCGGGCATCAGCGCATTCGGTGCGACGGTCATCGCATGCACCGTCTGGCTGATAAAACCGTTGGCCGCAACAATCGCCTGGCCCTGGCGACTTTGCGCAAACGCCACCAATGCCTTGGCCCACGGGTTTTGACTGTCGGGCGGCAGATAGAAGAACAATCGTCGCGACAGCGGATAGTCTTCGGTGGCGATCAAACTGTTGAGTGGCAGCATCGATTGCGACGCGCCATCGGCTATCGCCACCGCTTTGGCCTGCCGCACGTACGGCAAGCCGATGAAGCCGATACCCTGCGGATCGCTGCTGACGGCGTCGGATAACTGCTCGCTGGATTCAAACCTTTTCGCCGCGTTACTCAGATTTTTCCCACGACGACTCAGGACCAGTTCCTTAAACGTGTCGTACGTACCGGACTGATCATCCCGCGCATATAAATGAATGGCGCCACCACGCCCGCCGAGGTCTTCCCAGGTTTTCAGCTCGCCACTGAAGATCCGCGCCAGTTGTTCGGTATCCAGTTGCTGCAATGGATTATCGGGATGAAGGATGATCGCCAGACCATCGATGGCAATGACTTGCTCAGCGCTGGGGCTTTTCAGATCACCGAGTGATTGCAGTGTCTGTAACTCACCATCCTTGATCTCGCGGGAAGAAGCGGCCAGATCGGCGCTGGCGTTTTTCAACGCGATAAATCCGGTACTCGAACCGTGGGCGGCAACTTCCACGACAACGCGTTGACCTTGCGCAGTCTGGCCGACGATACGCAGTTCATTGGCAGAGTCCGGGATTTCGCGGTGAATCTTCAGCAGACCTTGCTCTTGCAGCAAGCCTTCAACCAGTGCCGGGCCGAGTTCGGCGCCGATGGTATTGGAACCCTGAATGCGCAGTGCGGGGCCGTTTTGCGCAATGGGCAAGGCTGCGGCAGAGACCTTCAGCCATGCGCCCAACAGAAACACGAATAAAACACGCAGGGTCATGCCGGCACCAATTGAAGCCAAGGGGATTGCCGGGGAGATTAAGTCAGGCGCATGACCAAAACATTACACAGGAAAAGATCACAGCCTTCGGCAGTTCCTACAGAAAAACACCATTCCCTGTAGGAGCTGCCGCAGGCTGCGATCTTTTGATCTTGAAGAGGATCAGCTCAGTTCAAGCCAGATCGGCGCATGATCCGAAGGCTTTTCCATGCCGCGCAATTCATAGTCGACACCCGCCGCTTTCACCCGTGGCAGCAAACCGTGGGACGCCAGGATCACGTCAATGCGCAGCCCACGCTTCGGTTCATCTTCAAAGCCACGGCTGCGGTAGTCGAACCAGCTGAACATGTCGGTCACGTCCGGGTTCAGGTGGCGGTAGCTGTCGGTCAGGCCCCAGTTTTTCAGGCGGGCCATCCACTCGCGCTCTTCCGGCAGGAAGCTGCATTTGCCGGTTTTCAGCCAGCGCTTCATGTTGTCCGGGCCGATGCCGATGTCGCAGTCTTCCGGGGAAATATTCACATCGCCCATCACCACCACCGGCTGCTCGTTGTTGAACTGGCTTTCCAGCAGGGTTTGCAGATCGCTGTAGAAACGCTGCTTGGCGGGGAATTTGGTTGGATGGTCGCGGCTCTCACCCTGTGGGAAATAGCCGTTCATGATCGTCACCGGCACGCCATTGGCGTCAGCGAAAGTGCCCCAGATGAAGCGGCGCTGGGCGTCTTCTTCGTCAGTCGCGAAACCTTTGTGGATAGCAATCGGCTCCTGACGCGAGAGCATTGCCACGCCGTAATGGCCTTTCTGGCCGTGGAAATACACGTGGTAGCCAAGGGCGCGTACTTCTTCCAGCGGGAACTGGTCGTCGTGGACCTTGGTTTCCTGCAGGCCGATCACGTCCGGCTGGTGTTTTTCGATCAGCGCTGCCAGCTGATGCGGACGGGCGCGCAGTCCGTTGATGTTGAAGGAAACAATCTTCATGGTCGGCAGTCCTGGCAAAAGGGCGATGCTAGCTGACATGTGGGATGGGGGCCAGTGTTGGGGTAAGCAGATTCGGTTTGGTCTGTGGGATTTGTGCTGTCTGCAATGGCGCCATCGCTGGCAAGCCAGCTCCCACAGGGATCTCCAGCGAACATAAATTTTGTGAACACCCGAGAAACCTGTGGGAGCTGGCTTGCCAGCGATGGCGTCCGTTCAGTCGATGAAGATCCCGCTTTGGTCTATACCTGTGGGGAACCGCACCACCCGCAAAAGGTTCGTACCAACAAGAGCCCCGCCATTCAAGCGGTGCCAGGGGAGAATCACTGTCATGCCTGAAACCCAGACCGCCATCGCCGACATTCATATGCTCGACCGCGGTTATTCCCGCGAAGCCCGATCGCTGCTGTATCAGGCCTATCGCCATGAGCCGACCTTCGGTTACCTCTTCGAAGCCGAACGCCCCGGATACGAGCAACGCGTGCGGGCGACGGTGCGCGAGCTGGTCAAACAACATTTTCTGCAGGACTTGCCCGCGATCGGCCTGCTGGTCAACGACCGACTGATCGGCATCGCCCTGATTGCGCCACCGCAGCGCCGCCTGGGCATCACCGAAAGTTGGGCATGGCGCCTGCGCATGGTGCTCAGCACCGGTTTTCGCTGCACCCGGCGCTATCTGGAATACCACGATGCCGTCGCCGCGTGCGTGCCGAGTGATTCGGTACACATGTTGCCGCTGCTCGGTATTCATCCGCAGTTTCAGGGTAAGCACTTCGGCGAGCAACTGCTGACGGCCGTACACAACTGGTGCGCGGTGGACGAAACGTCCCAAGGCGTGGTGCTCGACACTGGCAATCCACGCTATCTGGAATTTTACAAACGACAGGGTTACGAGGAGATCGGCGAAGTTGCCGTCGGCCCGGTGCGCGAGCATGTGTTTTTCCATGCCAATCCGCAGGTGTTACAAACTGCGACCGCATAACGATCGAACTTTTCGAGACAAGTCCGGTTCTATCACGCTCCCAAGCTCGTGATAGCATCCGCGCCTATGAAGTTTCCAGGAAGATTTACCAGTGGCGTGCTCATGCTGTTATCCAGCTGCGCGGCGCTGGCGCAAAGTGAATTGGATGTGCGGATCAAACCGTCCAACGATGAACTCAAGGCCAATATAGAAGGCTATATCGGCAGCCTCGGTGACCGCGACGAAGAAGCCTTGCTGCGCTTCAGTCGTGGTGCCGAGGAGCAGGCGCGCAAAGCCGCGCAGGCTTTGGGCTACTACCAGCCGCAGATTGACAGCGATGTGAAGGGCGGCGACAAGCCGCGCCTGGTGCTGAACATCGATCCCGGCGAGCCGATCCGGCTGCGCAACGTGACCATTCGCGTCGACGGGCCCGCCGCCTCCTTCAAATCCTTTCGCGTACCGAAAGCCGATGTGCTCAAACCCGGCGCGGTGCTCAACCATGGTCGCTACGAAGACGCCAAGCGGCTGATCCAGAATCAGGCCTCGCGCTTCGGTTATTTCAGTGGCCATTTCACTAGTCAAAAACTTTTGGTCGACCCGCGCGCAGGCGTCGCTGATGTCGAACTGATCTACGAAAGCGGCCCGCGTTATGCGCTGGGCAAAGTCAGTTTCGAAGGCGATACGCCGTTCGACGAAGACTTGCTGCAACGCATGGTGCCATTCAAACCGGGCGAGCCTTACGACTCAGAGCTGATCGCCGAACTCAACCGCGATCTGCAATCGAGCGGCTATTTTGAAGGCGTGCGGGTCGACGCCGCGCCGACTGCCGCAAAAGATGACGTGATCCCGGTGGCCGTCAAACTCGACACGCGCAAGCCGCGCACCATGGGGCTCGGTCTCGGCTACTCGACCGACGTCGGCCCACGGATCAAAGCCAACTGGACGCGCCACTGGGTCAATCCGCAGGGCGACAGCTATGGCTGGGAAGCCGAACTCTCGGCGCCGCGGCAGAACGTCGGGCTGTTCTACGACATTCCGCTCGACCCGCCGCTGACCGATAAATTGCGTTGGGCCGGCGGTTATCAATTCGAAGACATCGAAGGTTCCGACACGCTCAGCAAACTGCTGACCTTCGGCCCGGAATGGCACAGCAAGTTGCCCAGCGGCTGGCAACGGGTGATCTCGCTGAAATGGCAGCGCGAGGAATACGAGCTTGGCGATGACTCTGGCTTGAGTACCTTGCTGATGCCCGGCATCAGTTACTCGTACCTGAAAAGTGACAACCGCATCGACCCGCACAACGGCTATCGCCTGACCTTTGAAAGCAAAGTCGCAAAGGAAGGCGTCGGCTCCGACACCAACCTTTTATATGGCACTGCGCTGGTCAAGGGCTTGACCACGGTGTTCGACAAACACCGTTTGCTCGGTCGCGTGCAGGTCGGCGGTAGCGCCACCAACGGTTACAAATCAGTCCCGCCATCGTTGCGCTTCTTTGCCGGTGGCGATCAGAGCGTGCGCGGTTACGACTACCAGAGCCTGTCCCCGGAAAACTCCGATGGCGACCGCATCGGCGGCCGCTACATGATTGCCGGCAGCGTTGAATATCAATACTCCGTCGCCGAGAAATGGCGGGTCGCGACCTTCGTCGATCAGGGTAACTCCTTCAACAAACTCGAACTGCCGGACCTCAAGACCGGGGTCGGTATCGGTGTGCGCTGGGTTTCGCCGGTGGGGCCGATCCGCCTCGACCTGGCCCACGCGCTGGACGACGACGGCGGCATCCGGCTGCACTTTTCCATGGGGCCTGAGCTGTGAAGCGTGGTTTGAAAATTACCGCACTGACGTTGTTGGCGTTGGTGTTCTTGATTGTATTGAGTGTGGCCGTCGTGCTCGGAACCAACACCGGCAGCCGCTGGGCGCTGGGTCTGGTGCCGGGCTTGAGCACGGAGAATTTCCAGGGGCGCCTCGGCGGGCAATGGAGCGCCGATCATCTTGTCTGGCAGCAAGACAGCAGCCGGGTCGAACTGGACAAGGCCATCTTCGCCTGGTCGCCGCTGTGCCTGACGCGCATGACGCTGTGCATCGATCAACTCAAGGCTGATCGGGTTGTTCTGCAATTTCCGCCGAGTGAAGAAACCACCGAAAGCGGCCCGATCAAATTGCCGGATCTGCAGTTGCCGCTGGGTCTCGAACTGGGCGATGTGCAGGTCGGCAGTTTGCTGTTTAACGGCAGCGAGCAACTCAAAGGCCTGCAACTGGCGGCCCACTGGACCGCCAAAGGCTTGCAGATCGACAGCGTGAAATTGCAACGCGATGAGCTGAGCCTGAACCTGTCCGGATTGCTCCAGCCCACCGGTAACTGGCCGCTGAACATTGCAGGGGATCTGACCCTGCCGTCTCCGGGCACCGATCCCTGGACGCTGGCGTTGAAAGTCGACGGCGATCTGTTGAAGACCCTCAATCTGCACGCCGACAGTCGTGGCTACCTTGATGGCCAGTTGAGCGGCGAACTGCAACCGCTGGCGGAAAACCTGCCGGCCAAGGTGCGTATCACGTCCGAGGCGTTCAAACCGAGCGCTGATCTGCCGGATACCCTGCAACTCAATCAACTCGTGCTGACCGGTGAAGGCGACCTGAAAAACGGTTACCAGCTAAACGGCAACGCCACGCTGCCCGCCGATAAAGGCCCGGTGGCGTTGTTGCTCAAAGGCAAGGTCGACGCCAGCGGCGCGCAAATCGCCGGCCTCGACCTGAGCGCCAACGACAAGCAAAGCCTCAAACTCACCGGCAGTGTTGACTGGAGCAAGGGTCTGACCGCTCAAGCCAACATCAATTGGCAGGACTTCCCGTGGCATCGGCTCTACAACGAAATCGACGAGCCACAGGTCGCTTTGCGTACCTTCAACGGCGAAGTGTCTTACACCGACGGTCAGTACATTGGTAACTTCGCCGCCGCGCTGGATGGCCCGGCGGGCGCATTCAGCCTGAGCAGTCCGTTTAGCGGCAGCCTTAAACAGATCGCTTTGCCGCAACTGAAAATGGAAGCCGGGCAGGGCAAGGCCGAAGGGCACGTGAACGTGCAGTTTGCTGACGGCATTGCCTGGGACGCGGCGCTGGACCTATCGGCGCTCAATCCGGCGTATTGGGTTGCGGAGCTGCCAGGCACCCTGGCCGGCCCACTGAAAAGCAAAGGCGAGATGAAGAACGAGCGCCTGAGCCTGACGGCCGATCTCGACCTCAAAGGCAAACTGCGCGGCCAACCGGCGATCCTCCAGGCCAAGGCTGACGGCGCTGGCGAACTATGGAATCTGAATGCCCTGCAAATCCGCCTCGGCGATAACAGCATCAGCGGCAAGGGCAGCCTGCAACAGAAACTCACCGGGCAGATCGACATCAAGTTGGCCCGTCTGGCCCAGCTCTGGCCAGAACTGCGCGGGCAGATCAACGGCCAGGTCAACGTCGCCGGCACGCTGAAAGCACCGCAAGGCAAGCTCGATCTGCAAGGGTCGCAACTGGCCTTTCAGGATAATCGCCTGCAAAGCCTCAATCTCGACGCCACCCTCGACAGCGCACAGCGAGCGAAAATCGATCTGAAAGGCAGCGGCATTCAGGCCGGCGATACCTCGTTGGGCACACTGACCGCCAGCGCCCAAGGCGACATCAAGAGCCAGAAGCTCAACCTCGACTTGCTCGGGCCGAAACTGAAACTGGCGCTTGGCCTGGACGGCAATCTGGACAAGGGCAATTGGCGCGGGCGCCTGGCCAGCGGCGATATTCAGGCCGGCGGCCAGGATTGGAAACTGCAAAACCCGGCCAGACTCGAGCGTCTGGCTGACGGCAAAATCAACTTCGGCGCCCATTGCTGGGTGTCCGGCAGCGCCAGCTTCTGCGGTGAAGATCAACGGCTGATGCCCGAGCCGAAACTGCGATACCACCTCAAGCAATTCCCGATTGAAAGCCTCGCGCAGTGGTTGCCCAAAGACTTCGCCTGGCAGGGCAAGCTCAATGCCGATCTGCAACTGGACTTGCCGGCGAGCGGCCCCAATGGCGTGGTCAGCATCGACGCCAGCGGCGGCACCTTGCGTATGCGTGAGAAGGATCAGTGGCTCGACTTTCCGTACCAGACGCTGAAACTCACCAGCAAGCTGACCCCGAAACGCATCGACACCGACCTCAACTTCGTCGGTGGCAAACTCGGCGAACTGATGGTGCAGGCGCAGCTCAATCCGCTGCCGAAAAACAAACCGCTGAGCGGCTCGTTCCGCCTGACCGGGCTGGACCTGTCCGTGGCGCGGCCGTTTTTGCCAATGGTCGAGAAACTCACCGGGCACCTCAACGGCAGCGGCACGATCTCCGGTGGTCTGCTCGCGCCGCTGGTCAACGGCACCGTGCAACTCAGCGATGGCGAAGTGTCCGGCGCCGAGTTGCCGATGGAGCTGCAGGATCTGCAACTCAAAGCAATGATTGCCGGTGAGTCGGTGCGTCTGGACGGCGGCTGGAAAAGCGGCAAGAGCGGGCAGGGCAATCTGAACGGCAACATCACCTGGGGCCAGGCGCTGGTGGTTGACCTAGCGCTTAAAGGCACGCAATTGCCGGTCAGCGTCGAGCCCTATGCCAAGCTTGAAGTGGCGCCGGACCTGAAGATTTCCATGGCCGGCGATGAGCTGAAAATTGCCGGCAAAGTGCTGGTGCCCAAAGGCGAAATCACCGTGCGTGAATTGCCGCCATCGACGGTGAAGGTCTCCGATGACACGATCATCGTCGGCGCGCAGACCGAACAGGGCAAACCCCCAATCGCCATGAAAATGGACATCGACGTGGTGGTCGGGCAAGACAAGTTGAGCTTCGCCGGTTTTGGCCTGACCGCCAATCTGCAAGGTCAGGTTCACATCGGTGACAACATGGACACGCGCGGCGAACTCTGGCTCAACGACGGGCGTTACCGCGCCTACGGTCAGCGCCTGACGGTGCGGCGTGCGCGTCTGCTGTTCGCCGGTCCCATTGATCAGCCGTATCTGGACATCGAAGCGATTCGCCAGACAGACGACGTGATCGCTGGTATTCGCCTGAGCGGCAGCGCGGAACAACCGACCACGCAGATCTTCTCCGAGCCGGCGATGAGCCAGGAACAGGCGCTGTCTTACCTCGTCCTCGGCCGTCCGTTGAGCACCAACGGTGAAGACAACAACATGCTCGCGCAAGCGGCGTTGGGCCTGGGCTTGATGGGCAGCGCCGGGGTCACCAGCGGCCTGGCCAAGGATTTGGGCATTCAGGATTTCCAGCTCGACACACAGGGCAGCGGCGACGCCACCAGCGTGGTGGCCAGCGGCAATATCTCCGAGAAGCTCAGTTTGCGTTACGGCGTTGGCGTGTTTGAACCGGCTAGCACCATTGCCTTGCGCTACAAGCTGAGCAAGAAGGTTTACGTCGAAGTCGCCAGCGGCGTGGCCAGTTCGCTGGATATCTTCTACAAGCGCGATTTCTAGGTCGCGTTGACGATGACCGGATCGCCGCGCGCGCTCCGGTTATCGGCGGATGTATTAGACTCAGCGGACTTGAAAGCCGCGCGGGCCGTTGCCTGACGCCTCATAGGTTGGTCTTATGATCCGCTTGAGTACGATCCTGCTCGGTAAAGACTTTGTCCGCAAACGCTGGTCATCGCTGGCCCTGATCGGCGTGGTCTGGGGCGCGGCGGGCGTGGCGATATTCATCGATGCGCTCGACGGCGTGATGTATTTTCCGCTGCATTTTTTTGGCTATCTGCTGTTACTCGATGCCTTGATCATTCTGCTGGTGCCCGCACCGCAAACCGGCACCGCTGCCGCTTTGCGCAAAGCGCGAGGTGTGGCTTTCCTGATACTTGGGCTGCTGATTGTCGACAGGCAACATGCCGCCAGCCTGATTCTGGCGGTGCTGTTTGGCGGGGCTTTTCTGGTCGATGGTGGCTTCCGGCTGGCGGCGGCAGTGGTGGTGCGTTTTGTCGGCTGGCGACTGTCATTGCTGACGGGGTTGTTCGAGATTGGTTTTGGCCTTTTCATCCTCGAACCGTACCCGACGGTCTATAAGGGAACGGTGCCGTTCTGCATTGGCATGAGCATTTTTCTCTCGGGCGGTGCCTTGTTGCGCCAGGCCATCCGCTTCAAAAACTGGCAGTCGTCGATCAGCATTTCCCCCGTCAGTGCGCCGGCATGCAGCAACGCACTGGTGATCCATGTCTGGACACCCAGCGGCACGGTCGACGATACCCTGGTACGCAATCGCCTGCTCAATCGTTATATCGCGGCGGTCGACGTCAACGGCGTCATCTCTGCCGGCCACGCCGCACTCGAGTGCGGGCCGGACATCTACATCAGCCACTATCCGCAGGACGACATTGACCGTTCGGCCGGGGATTTCGTGCGGTTGCTGCGGGCGACGCCGAACAACGATGTCGCCGGCAGGTTTTTACCCGATTATCCGAGCGAGGTCGCCGACTGGTGTCCATCGTCGGTTCAAGTCAGTTTTGCCCATTACGATGCGCAGCGATTGGCCGGGTTCTGGGCCAACTATCGGCAGAACGCCACCTACAACCTCACCAGCCGCAATTGCTCCAGTGCCGTCGCCCATAGCCTGGAAGCGGCCCTTGAAGGCGCGATGAATCGGGGCAAATCAAGCATGCTGGATTTTGCCCGGATCATCATCAGCCCCGAATTCTGGGTAGCGGCCCAGGTGCGCAAACGCGCCGAAGCCATGGCCTGGACCCCAGGTCTGGTGCTCGACTACGCCCGGGCATTGCGGGCCGCCGTCGAGCCAGCACCGCCGGGCTGGCACAGCATGTACGCGGGCGCGAAACGCGCCTGCGGCTATGTGGCCACTGCCTTGCGGGGGCGCGAGGTGCACCCGTTGCAGCCGCCGCCTGCGCATCCTCCCGACGAATCCTGATCGACGTTACACCGAGTGTCTCCAATCGCGAGCAGGCTCACTCCTACATTTGAAATGCGTTCCCTTGTAGGAGTGAGCCTGCTCGCGATGGCGTCAGTGCGCGCACCGCAAAACCCAGCCCATTTATCAGCCAATTACCTAGCCTGCTAACTATTCCATTGACATTCGCTGCCTAGGCAGTAACATCTCGACATACATTCACTGCCTAGGCAGTTATTAGGTGAGCAAATGAAGCATTTCACCCCGGACGAATTCAAACACTGCCATCTCGGCCTGCTGCTTGGCCGTGCTGCGTTGCTCAAGGACCGGATCATCGACACCCACATGGAACCCCACGGCATCACTGCCGCGCAGTTCAAGGTGTTGATCATCATGGCCCAGTTCGGCGTCGATACGCCGGCCGAGCTGTGCCGGCACTTGTCGCTCGACAGCGGTTCGATGACACGCATGCTTGATCGTCTGGAGCAGAAAGGTTTCCTGGCCCGCCACCGCAGCGAAGGCGATCGTCGTCAGGTGCAACTGAAACTGACCGAACAAGGCCAGCAACTGGCCGATCGCCTGCCGCACATCGGCGCCGATGCGATGAATGAACTGGCCGGCGCCGTCACTCCGGACGAGTTGAAAACCCTGGAATATATCCTCAAGAAAATTCTGCTGGCAGCCGGTGACCCGATCACTATCCAGCGGTTAGGTGAACACAATGAGCGGTAAAACCTTGCGCAGCAGCCTCACTTTGGTGCTGTCGGCGATGATCCTCGCCGGTTGCGCCAACTACAGCGGCCTCGACACTCAAGGCCAGAGCCTCGATGCGAAGAGCCTCAAAGTCGGTCAGTCGCTCAATGGCGTCACGCTGTCGCCGGCGGCATGGCCGAAAAGCGATTGGTGGACCAGCCTCGGCGATCCGCAACTCGACGGCTTGATCCGCGAAGCCCTGCACGACAGCCCCGACATGCAGATCGCCGAAGCCCGCGCCCATCAGGCCAGCGCTGCGGCGTATGCCGCCGATGCCGAGCGCTATCCGACGCTGGACGCCAGCGCCGGCATCAGCCGTTCGCGCCTGGCCAAGGATCAGGATCCGCGAGGGCAGGGCGATGCTTACGCCACCGTGCGTAATGTCAGTGCCGGTTTCAATTACAACTTCGACCTGTGGGGCGGCCAGCGTGATGCGTGGGAAGCCGCGCTCGGTGAAGCCCGTGCCGCCGAAGTCGACCGTCAGGCTGCACAACTGACACTCGCCGCCGACGTCGCCCGCGCTTACAGCGATCTCGGTCAGGCGCACATTGTTTATGACTTGGCCAATGAAGACCTCAAGCGCACCAAGCAGATGCTCGACCTGAGCCAGCGTCGCTTGAGCTCGGGGATCGACAGTCAGTATCAGTTCCAGCAAACGCAAAGTCTGGAAGCCAGTTCCGAAGCCAGTCTGATCGACGCGGAAAAACGCCTGAACAGCGCGAAAATCGCTTTGGCGGTGCTGCTTGGCAAAGGCCCGGATCGCGGCAACGAAATCGCCCGCCCGAAAATCCTCCAGGCCAGCGCTGTTGCCGTGCCGTCGGTGTTGCCGGCGGAACTGCTCGGTCGTCGTCCGGATTTGGTCGCCGCCCGCTGGCGCGTGGAAGCCGCGAGCAAAGACATCGACTCGGCGAAAACCCGGTTCTATCCCAATCTGAACCTCACCGCCTCGGCTGGTGCGGAATCGTTGTTGGGCGATGCAATGTTCGGTTCGGCCAGTCGCTTCTTCAGCATTGCTCCGACCATTTCGGTGCCGATCTTCGACGGTGGACGCTTGCGCGCCAACCTCGATGCGCGCGATGCCGATTACGATCTGGCGGTGGCGCAGTACAACAAAAGTCTGGTGAAAGCACTCGGCGATGTCAGCGACACAATCAACCAGTTGCGTGACATCGGCCGGCAGATCGGCGCGCAGCAACACGCCACCGACATTGCTCAGGATTCTTACAACACCGTCGTCCAGCGTTACGGTTCCGGCATCGGCAACTACCTGGACGTGCTCAGCATCGAGCAGCAATTGCTCCAGGCCCAACGTCAGTTGGCCAACCTCAATGCCGAGCAGATCGACCTGTCGATTCAACTGATGCAAGCGCTGGGCGGCGGCTTCCAGGGTGAAACCCTGACCGCAGCCAACGCCCGCCCAGCCACGCCGCATAACTAATTCAAGGTATTTGTCATGGCCACTGCCGAAAACACCCAAGCTCAAGACAACACCCCGGACACCGGCAACCCGCGCAAACGCAAAGTGATGCTGCTGACGCTGGCCGTCGTGGTGATCCTCGCCGTCGCTGGCGTCTGGGCGTATCACGAATTCATCGGGCGCTTTAACGAAAGCACCGACGACGCCTACGTCAACGGCAACGTCGTTGAAATCACCCCGCTGGTGACAGGCACTGTGGTCAGCATTGGTGCTGACGATGGCGATCTGGTTCACGAAGGTCAGGTGCTGATCAACTTCGACCCCAACGACGCTGAAGTCGGCCTGCAAAGTGCTCAGGCGAAACTGGCGCGCACTGTGCGTCAGGTGCGTGGCTTGTACAGCAACGTCGATGGCATGAAAGCCCAGGTCAACGCGCAACAGGCCGAAGTGCAGAAGGCGCAGGACAACTACAACCGCCGCAAGAGTCTTGCCTCGGGCGGGGCGATTTCCCAGGAAGAACTGTCCCACGCTCGCGATGACCTGACCTCGGCACAAAACGCCCTGGCCAACGCTAAACAGCAACTGAAAACCACCAGCGCACTGGTCGACGACACCGTGGTTTCGTCGCATCCGGACGTGATGTCGGCCGCCGCCGATCTGCGTCAGGCCTATCTGACCAATGCCCGCAGCACCTTGATTGCACCGGTCACCGGTTACGTCGCCAAACGCACCGTTCAGCTCGGCCAGCGTGTGCAACCGGGCACCGCGCTGATGGCGGTGATCCCGCTGGATCAACTGTGGATCGACGCCAACTTCAAGGAAACCCAGTTGCGTGACATGCGCATCGGCCAGCCGGTGGACATCGAATCCGACATCTACGGCAGCGACGTGAAATACAGCGGCACCATCGACAGCCTCGGCGCCGGCACTGGCAGCGCGTTTGCCCTGTTGCCTGCGCAGAACGCCACCGGTAACTGGATCAAGATCGTCCAGCGTGTGCCAGTACGCATTCACATCAACGCTGAAGAACTGGCCAAGCATCCGCTGCGCGTCGGTCTGTCGACCAACGTCGAGGTCAATCTGCACGACCAGAGTGGCCCGGTACTGGCCCAGCAGCCACCGCAAAAAGCCTCGTTCAGCACCAACGTCTACGACCGCCAACTGGCCGAAGCCGACGCGATGATTGCGCGGCTGATCCACGACAACAGCGCCGCGACCAGCAAAACCGCGCAACGCTGACATTCATCCTGTGGGGGGCAAGCCTCTGTGGTGAAAGGATTCATCTGGGAAGAAGGGATTCTTCTGTAGAGAAAAGATGCATCTGTGGCGAGGGGATTTATCCCCGATTGACTGCGAAGCAGGCCCGTCTTTTCAGGAGCAAAAGAGGGGCCGCTTCGCGACCCATCGGGGATAAATCCCCTCGCCACAAAAGCTCCCTCATCACAAAAGCGTGTTCCCACAAGCGCAGCTGCGTCTGTAACAGGCGCAGCGCCAATCAGGCTCCATAGGATTCACAATGAGCAATAACGCCTCTTTCACGCCGCCCAGCCTGTTGCTCAGCACCATCGGCCTGTCGCTGGCGACGTTCATGCAAGTGCTCGACACCACCATTGCCAACGTGGCGCTGCCGACGATTTCCGGCAACCTCGGTGTGAGTTCGGAGCAGGGTACCTGGGTGATCACCTCGTTCGCCGTGAGCAACGCGATTGCGCTGCCGCTGACCGGTTGGCTCAGCCGCCGGTTCGGCGAGGTGAAGCTGTTTCTCTGGGCGACCATTCTGTTTGTACTGGCGTCGTTCCTTTGCGGCATCTCGACGTCGATGCCGGAACTGATCGGTTTCCGTGTGCTGCAAGGTCTGGTCGCCGGGCCGCTGTACCCGATGACACAAACATTGTTGATCGCTGTTTATCCCCCCGCTAAACGGGGGATGGCGCTCGCGTTACTGGCGATGGTCACGGTGGTTGCGCCGATTGCCGGGCCGATCCTCGGTGGCTGGATTACCGACAGTTATAGCTGGCCGTGGATCTTCTTCATCAACGTGCCGATCGGCATCTTTGCGGTGATGGTGGTGCGTTCGCAACTGGCCAAGCGTCCGGTGGTGACCAGTCGCCAGCCGATGGATTACGTCGGGCTGATCTCGCTGATCATCGGTGTCGGCGCGTTGCAGGTCATCCTCGACAAGGGCAATGACCTGGACTGGTTCGAGTCGAACTTCATCATCATCGGCGCGGCGATTTCGGTGATCGCACTGGCGGTGTTCGTGATCTGGGAAATGACCGATCAGCACCCGGTGGTCAATCTGCGCCTGTTCGCCCATCGCAACTTTCGCATCGGCACGATTGTGCTGGTGTTGGGTTACGCCGGGTTCTTCGGTATCAACCTGATCCTGCCGCAATGGCTGCAAACCCAGATGGGTTACACCGCGACCTGGGCCGGTTTGGCCGTGGCGCCGATCGGTATTCTGCCGGTGCTGCTGTCGCCGTTTGTCGGCAAGTACGCGAACAAGTTCGACCTGCGCTTGCTGGCCGGGCTGGCGTTTCTGGCGATTGGCCTGAGCTGCTTCATGCGCGCCGGGTTCACCAACGAGGTGGACTTCCAGCATATCGCGCTGGTGCAACTGTTCATGGGCATTGGCGTGGCGCTGTTCTTCATGCCGACGTTGAGCATCTTGATGTCGGACCTGCCGCCAAGCCAGATCGCTGACGGCGCAGGCCTTGCGACATTTTTGCGGACGTTGGGCGGCAGCTTCGCGGCGTCGCTGACCACATGGATCTGGATTCGTCGCGCGGATCAGCATCATGCGTACATGAGTGAAAGTATCAGCACTTTCGAGCCGGCGACTCGCGAGACCTTGAATTCATTGGGCGGGGCGAGTCAATCGGCGTATGCGCAGATGGATCAGATCCTGACCAGCCAGGCGTACATGCTCTCCACCGTGGATTACTTCACGCTGTTGGGGTGGGGCTTTATGGGGTTGATATTGATTGTGTGGCTGGCGAAGCCGCCGTTTGCTGCCAAGGCAGGGCCTGCTGCTTCCGGCCATTGAGGCAACACATAACCTGTGGGAGCGGGCTTGCCCGCGATGGCTGATTTTCAGTCAACAGAGATGTTGAATGTGATGGCCTCATCGCGGGCAAGCCCGCTCCCACAGGGATAGCAGTGATCCTTAGGCGCTCGGGGCGGGCAGGGCTGGAGGCGGGGCAAAGTCGAACGGCGCCAATGCATACCCGTTTTCATCCACCTGCAACGCCCAACCCTGACGATCCCAATCACCCAGCACTATCCGCTTCGCCGCTTGCTCACCGAGCTGCAACTTGTGGATCGCCGGACGATGGGTGTGGCCGTGAATCAGGGTCTTCACGCCAAATTCCTGCATGATTCGCGGAATCTCCTCGGGCGTGACATCAACGATGTCATTGGCCTTCATCCGCGTCTGCGCCCGGCTCTCGCTACGCAGTTTGCGCGCCAGTTTATGGCGGGTGCGCAGTGGCAGGTGCCGCAGGACAAACAGCGTGACCGGATTGCGCAGATAACGGCGCAGCTTCATATAGCCGACATCGCGGGTGCAGAGGCTGTCGCCGTGCATCAACAGCACCGGCTCGCCGTAAAACTGCACGACACTCGGGTCCTTCAATAATGTGCAGCCGGCCTGTTTGCAAAAGGCCTTGCCGAGCATGAAGTCGCGATTGCCGTGCATCAGAAATATCGCCGTGCCGCTGTCGCTCAATTCGCGCAGGGCCTGGCAGATGGAACGCTGGAAAGGTGTCATGGCATCGTCGCCAATCCACGCTTCGAAGAAGTCGCCCAGAATGTACAGCGCACTCGCCGAGCGGGCGCGTCCGGCGAGCAAATCCAGAAACGCCCGGGTGATGTCCGGGCGCTCCTCTTCCAGATGCAAGTCTGAAATCAGCAATATCACGCTTCGATGATCTCGGCTTTCTCGATGATCACGTCGTCTGCTGGTACGTCCTGGTGGCCTGCCTTGGACGTGGTGGAAACGCCTTCGATCTTGTCGACAACGTCGAAGCCGGCAACTACTTTACCGAATACCGCGTAACCCCAACCCTGAGCGGTCTTGGCGGTGTGGTTGAGGAAGCCGTTGTCGGTGGCGTTGATGAAGAACTGCGCCGATGCCGAATGCGGGTCCATGGTGCGAGCCATGGCCAGGGTGTACTTCTCGTTCTTCAGACCGTTGTCAGCTTCGTTCTGAATGCTCGGGCTCTTGTCTTTCTTTTCCTTCATGCCAGGCTCGAAACCGCCGCCCTGGATCATGAAACCCTTGATCACACGGTGGAACACGACGTTCTCGTAGTGACCTTTTTTAACGTATTCGATGAAGTTGGCCGCGGTGATCGGGGCTTTTTCGTCGTTCAGCTCGATGACGATGTCACCGAAGTTAGTGGTCAGTTTTACTTGAGTCATGATCGCTACTCTTTATAAGGAATTCGTGGGTAGGGGCCCATTTACACCCCTTACCGGTTCAGCCCTTGAAGGCCAAGGTGCGCAGTTTAGCGTGACAGGCGCGAATTTCGAGGCAGTTTTTCATTTCCGTGCGATTAAATGCACGCCTTTATAGGGCCTGCTCTGTCAGGCCCTTGACGGCATCGGCTATGATAGCGGCTTTGTTTTGTCTGGCCCCTCTTCTGCGGCCGCGCACATGTAAGTCAAGGATCCTATGAGCAAGCCCACTGTCGACCCTACCTCGAATGCCAAGTCCGGCCCTGCCGTGCCGGTCAACTTCCTGCGGCCGATCATCCAGGCAGACCTGGACTCGGGCAAGCACACCAAGATCATCACCCGTTTCCCGCCTGAGCCCAACGGCTACCTGCACATCGGCCACGCCAAGTCGATCTGCGTGAACTTCGGTCTGGCCCAGGAGTTCGGCGGCGTCACGCACCTGCGTTTCGATGACACCAACCCGGCCAAGGAAGATCAGGAATACATCGACGCGATCGAAAGCGACGTCAAATGGCTGGGCTTTGAATGGTCCGGCGAAGTGCGCTACGCCTCGCAGTATTTCGACCAGTTGCACGACTGGGCCGTCGAGCTGATCAAGGCCGGCAAGGCCTACGTCGACGACCTGACGCCTGAGCAAGCCAAGGAATACCGCGGCAGCCTGACCGAGCCGGGCAAGAACAGCCCGTTCCGTGATCGTTCGGTTGAAGAGAACCTCGACTGGTTCGCCCGCATGCGCGCCGGTGAGTTCCCGGACGGCGCCCGTGTGCTGCGTGCCAAGATCGACATGGCCTCGCCGAACATGAACCTGCGCGACCCGATCATGTACCGCATCCGCCACGCCCATCACCATCAGACCGGTGACAAGTGGTGCATCTACCCGAACTACGACTTCACCCACGGTCAGTCGGACGCCATCGAAGGCATCACCCACTCGATCTGCACCCTGGAATTCGAAAGCCATCGTCCGCTGTACGAGTGGTTCCTCGATGCGCTGCCAGTGCCGGCGCACCCGCGTCAGTACGAGTTCAGCCGCTTGAACCTCAACTACACCATCACCAGCAAGCGCAAGCTCAAGCAACTGGTCGATGAAAAGCACGTTCACGGTTGGGACGATCCGCGCATGTCCACGCTGTCGGGCTTCCGTCGTCGTGGCTACACGCCGAAATCGATCCGCAACTTCTGCGAAATGATCGGCACCAACCGTTCCGACGGCGTGGTCGACTTCGGCATGCTCGAATTCAGCATCCGTGACGACCTCGACCACAGCGCCCCGCGTGCCATGTGCGTGCTGCGTCCGCTGAAAGTCGTGATCACCAACTACCCGGAAGGCCAGGTCGAGAACCTCGAACTGCCGCGCCATCCGAAAGAAGACATGGGCGTGCGCGCTCTGCCGTTCGCCCGGGAAATCTACATCGACCGTGAAGACTTCATGGAAGAGCCGCCGAAGGGCTACAAGCGTCTGGAATCGGGCGGCGAAGTGCGTCTGCGCGGCAGCTACGTGATCCGCGCCGACGAAGCGATCAAGGACGCCGATGGCAACATCGTCGAACTGCGTTGCTCCTACGACCCGGAAACCCTGGGCAAGAACCCGGAAGGCCGTAAGGTCAAAGGCGTGATCCACTGGGTGCCGGCCGCCGCCAGCATCGAGTGCGAAGTGCGTCTGTACGATCGTCTGTTCCGTTCGGCCAACCCGGAGAAGGCCGAAGACAGCGCCAGTTTCCTCGACAACATCAACCCTGATTCGCTGCAAGTGCTGACCGGTTGTCGTGCTGAGCCATCGCTTGGCAATGCACAGCCGGAAGACCGTTTCCAGTTCGAGCGCGAAGGCTACTTCGTTGCCGATATCAAGGACTCGAAACCAGGTCAGCCGGTATTCAACCGTACCGTGACCCTGCGTGATTCGTGGGGCCAGTGATTTAGCGTCAAGGAAACCAACGTGCTTACGATCTACAACACGCTCACCAAGAGCAAAGAAGTCTTCAAGCCGCTCGATGGCAACAAGGTGCGCATGTACGTCTGCGGGATGACCGTGTACGACTACTGCCACCTGGGCCACGGTCGCAGCATGGTCGCGTTCGACCTGGTGACCCGCTGGTTGCGGTTCAGCGGTTACGACCTGACTTACGTGCGCAACATCACCGACATCGACGACAAGATCATCAATCGTGCCAACGAGAACGGCGAGTCGTTCGAAGCGTTGACCGAGCGCATGATCGCCGCGATGCATGAAGACGAAGCGCGCCTGAACATCAAGAAGCCGGACATGGAACCGCGCGCCACGGATCACATTCCGGGCATGCACGCGATGATCCAGACCCTGATCGACAAGGGCTACGCCTACGCCCCGGGCAATGGCGACGTGTACTACCGCGTCGGCAAGTTCATGGGCTACGGCAAGCTGTCGCGCAAGAAGATCGAAGACCTGCGCATCGGGGCGCGGATCGAGGTCGACGAAGCCAAGGAAGATCCGCTGGACTTCGTGCTGTGGAAAGGCGTCAAGCCGGGCGAGCCAAGCTGGGCATCGCCGTGGGGTGACGGTCGTCCGGGCTGGCACATCGAATGCTCGGTGATGTCGACCTGCTGCCTCGGTGAGACTTTCGATATTCATGGCGGCGGCAGCGACCTCGAGTTCCCGCACCACGAAAACGAAATCGCCCAGAGCGAAGCGGCCACTGGCAAGACCTACGCCAACGCGTGGATGCATTGCGGCATGATTCGCATCAATGGTGAGAAGATGTCCAAGTCCTTGAACAACTTCTTCACCATCCGCGACGTGCTGGAAAAGTACCACCCGGAAGTCGTGCGTTACCTGCTGGTGTCGAGCCACTACCGCAGCGCGATCAACTACTCGGAAGACAACCTCAAGGACGCCAAAAGCGCACTCGAGCGTTTCTACCACGCGTTGAAAGGCCTGCCGAACGTGGCGCCTGCCGGCGGCGAAGCATTTGTCGAACGTTTCACCACGGTGATGAACGACGACTTCGGCACGCCGGAAGCCTGCGCGGTGCTGTTCGAGATGGTGCGTGAGATCAACCGTCTGCGCGAGAGCGATCTTGATGCAGCGGCCGGTCTGGCGGCACGTTTGAAAGAACTGGCCAGCGTATTGGGTGTGTTGCAGCTTGAGGCCGACGACTTCCTGCAGGCCGGCGCCGAAGGGCGTGTTGACGCGGCTGAAGTCGACGCGCTGATTGCTGCGCGTCTGGCGGCACGGGCCGGTAAGGATTGGGCTGAGTCCGACCGTATTCGTGACCAGCTCACTGCGATGGGAGTTGTGTTGGAAGACGGGAAGGGTGGGACTACCTGGCGTCTGGCTGACTGATTGCCTACCTGATACAAACAAAACCCGCCTTGTGCGGGTTTTTGTTTTTTAGAATCAAAAGATCGCAGCCTTCGGCAGCTCCTACATTGAGATTGCCTACACTCGCGATCCTGTAGGAGCTGCCGAAGGCTGCGATCTTTTGATCTGTGCCTCCAACCCTCGACCTGTCACGAAGAAGAGCCCCTCACTAACCCTCTCCCTCCGGGAGAGCGTTAGTGAGGGGGTTGCTTTTGCTCTACGCGTAGGTCTTGATATCTGACTCCGCCAACATGGGCGGCGCTTGCAGCAGGATGCTGACCAGCGACGAATAAATGGAGGAATCATGGCCAATCACTATCGCGAACTATTCACCACCCCCGGCGCCACCGGGTTAGTGCTCGCGAGCTCTATTGCCCGACTGCCACAAGCAATGATCGGCATCGGCATCATCACCATGCTGGTCCAGCAAACCGGTGTCTACTGGTTGGCCGGCGCCGTCGCCGGTACGTTCACCTTGGCCAATGCACTGCTTGGCCCGGTTATTTCGAGACTCGTTGATCAGCGCGGCCAGAGTCGCGTGCTGCCCATCGTCACGGCTTTCAGCGTGGTCATGCTGCTGGCGCTGATCTTCGCCGTCTACATGAGGGCTCCTGCCGCCTTGTTTTTTGTTCTGGCGGCACTGGCGGGGACGATGCCCAGCATGCCGTCCATGATCAGGGCACGCTGGTCGCACTTGTTCCGTGGCAAGCCGCAGTTGCACACGGCGTTCTCTCTGGACACGGTCTTGACCGAACTCGCGTACATCATCGGCCCGCCACTGGCGATCGGTTTGAGCGTGAGCTTCTTCGCCGAAGCCGGGCCACTGGTGGCGGTCGGGCTGCTGGCCGTCGGGGTGACGGCGTTTCTCATGCAGCGCCAGACCGAACCGAAAGTGGTCGTGGGCAACCGCAGCAATAGCGGTTCCACGTTGCTGATTCCTGGCGTTTGCACCATTGTCCTGGCGCTGTTGGCGATGGGCGCCATTGGCGGTGCAATCGATGTCGCCGTCGTGGCTTTTGCCAATGATCAAGGCTGGCCCGCGTCTGCCACGTTCATGCTCGCCGCCTATGCGCTCGGCTCTCTGGTGGCGGGCCTTACGTTCGGTGCATTGCGGGTTTCCCTGCCGATCGAAAAACAGTTCTTTATCGGCATATTGGTCACGGCCGTCACCGGCGTACTGCCGGTTTTCGCAACAGATGTTTATGTCCTGTCAGCGATGCTGTTTATCGCGGGCATATCGTTTGCGCCCACCATGGTCGTGGTCATGAAGTTGGGGACGATCATCATCCCTGCGTCCAGGATGACAGAAGGGCTGACGTGGATGACCACTGGCATCAGCATTGGCGTAGCGCTTGGGGGCATGCTCGCGGGGCCGGTGATTGATGCTTATGGCGCGCGTGCGGGGTTCGGGGTGGCGATTGGTGCGGGGGTGATGATGATGGTGGTTGTGTTGATTGGATTGCGTACGTTGGCTGCTGCTTCAACGACAAATATTGAGTCGGCGTATTCGTAATGCGCACTGCTTTTATATAGCTTTCAAAGTCAAAAGATCGCAGCCTTCGGCAGCTCCTACAGTGGCATTGCGTACACCGTGTAGGAGCTGCCGCAGGCTGCGATCTTTTGATCTTCGCTGTTAACCGCCCAACTGCCGCAACCGCTTATAAAGGGTATTGCGACTAACCCCCAACCGCCGCGCCAAGTGCGAAATATTGCCCCCCGCCAACTTCAACTCCCGATTCAACGCTTCAACATCATTCAAATCCAACCCCAACGGCTGCGCGCTCTCAAGCGGCTCCATCTCCAGATCAACAAAAAAATCATCCGGCAAATGCTCCAACCGCACCGGTTGCTCTTCAGCCATGGCCAGTGCCACCTGCATCACGCTGCTGACCTGGCGCAGATTCCCCGGCCACGGATGCTTGTCGAACAACTCCAGCACCTCTGGACTCAAACCCGCCCACTGCGTCGGCTCTCGATGCTGCTCCCAAAGCCGTTTAAATAGCGCTTGTTTATCACTGCGCTCGCGCAGCGGCGGCAGTTCCAGCGTCAGGCCACCAATGCGGTAATACAAATCCTCGCGGAACCGTCCCAGTTGCACCTGTTCGCGCAACGAACGGTTAGTCGCCGAGATAATCCGCAGATCCACCGGGAACAATTCACTGCTGCCCACCGGTTGCACGCAGCGCTCTTGCAACACCCGCAACAACCGCGCCTGAGTGGGCAGCGGCATGTCGCCGATTTCATCGAGGAACAACGTGCCTTTGTCAGCCTTGCGGATCAGGCCGATGCTGCCTTTCTGATTGGCGCCCGTGAACGCGCCTTTCTCATAGCCAAACAGTTCGGACTCGACCAGTTCGGCGGGAATCGCCGCGCAGTTGACGGCGATAAACGCCTGTTTGCTGCGTGAACTGGCCTGGTGCAGGGCTTTGACGAACACCTCTTTGCCGACGCCGGTTTCGCCGTGAATCAGCAGGGGAATGTCTTTTTCCAAGAGTCGTTCTGCTTGCCGTACGGCTTTTTCCACGCGGCTGTCGCCGAAGTGCAGAGTGTTGAGGCTGATCGTCGTTGAAACGACGGGTTTAGTTTCAGCCGTAAAAACCCGCGCCTGAATCGGTGCCTGTTTCGGGCGCTTCAACAGGCACTGAAAACGGTTGCGCCCCGAGGTCTGCAAGGCAAACGGCAGCCCGTCTGGCTGATTGATCAACTCCAGCAACGACACCTTGAACAGGCTTTCGACGCTCACTCGCGACAAACGCACGCCGAGCAGATTGTCCGCCCGGCGATTGGCCGACAGCACCTGGCCGCTCTCATCAAAGATCAACAACCCGGCCCACTGACTGTCGAGGTTGTTCAACCCGGTGTTGAAGGTCAGTTGAAAGTGCTGACCGTGAAACAGGTTGAGGATCAGCCGGTTCTCCACGGTCTGACTCATCATCTTGACCATGCCCAGTGTGTGCGACGGCGGCAGATAGCTGTCGCTGGAGACGTCGAGCACCGCGATCACCTTGCGCTCGGCATCGAAAATCGGCGCGGCGGAACCGGTCATGAAGCGGTTGGCTTTAAGAAAATGTTCATCGTGTTCGATGTGCACGGCCTGCTCACAGGCCAGCGCCGTGCCGATGGCATTGGTGCCGCTGCAGCGCTCCATCCAGCTCGCCCCGGCCTGAAAACCCCGGGCCAGATTCGGCTCGATAAAGCGTTGCGTGCCCCACGAGGTCAGCACCTGGCCCTGGCTATCGGCGAGCATGATCAGGCAATTGGAATTGCTGAGGATGTTCTCGTAATAGGGCAGCACTTCCTGATGGGTGGTCTGCACCAGTGAATGTTGGCTGTCGAGTAACCGCGCAATGCTGGCGGCGGGCAGTTGATCGAAAGCCGGGGTGCTCTGGTGGTCAAGACCGAACGCGCGACAGCGTTGCCAGGAACTCTGGACGATCGCGTCGTGGGACAACGGCGGGGCAGGTGCGGCCATGGCGGTCAGCCTCTGAAACAACATTTTTATTATTGTTATGCGATCCCCTGTAGGAGCTGCCGAAGGCTGCGATCTTTTGACGTGGCTTGTTAAAAACAAGATCAAAAGATCGCAGCCTTCGGCAGCTCCTACAGGTGGCGATGTTGCGTTCGCAGGCAATTCCGTTTGCATTCGGGGATGCGCGAAGAGTGCATAGAGTGTTGTTCACAATTGTTCATTGTCAATCGTCCAACTGTTCAAATGTGTTCACCATTGAATGCCTCTTAGCGACGTTTTCAGCGATTTTCACGACAAATCAACAGCTTGCCGTTTTTGGCACGAAAGTCGCTCCAGTGCACAGGTCGCTTGACTCCAAAAATAAAAAAGGCCGAGCCATGTCACTCACCCTGGAGCACGTCAGCCGCACCGTCGAGGGCCAGATCTGGATCGACGATGCCTGCCTGAAATTCGAACCCGGTTCGTTCAACGTTTTGCTCGGTCGCACGCTGTCCGGCAAGACCAGCCTGATGCGCCTGATGGCCGGCCTCGACAAGCCAGACAGCGGCCGCGTGCTGATGAACGGTGTCGACGTCACGCAACGCCCGGTGCGCTTGCGCAACGTGTCGATGGTCTATCAGCAGTTCATCAATTACCCGACCATGACCGTATTCGAGAACATCGCCTCGCCACTGCGCCAGGCCGGCGTCTCGAAAGAGATTATCCACAGCCGGGTGCAGGAAACCGCGCGAATGCTGCGCATCGAGAAGTTCTTGCAGCGCTATCCGCTGGAGCTCTCGGGTGGTCAGCAACAACGCACTGCCATGGCGCGGGCGCTGGTCAAGGATGCCGAACTGATTCTGTTCGATGAGCCGCTGGTCAACCTCGACTACAAACTGCGCGAAGAACTGCGTCAGGAAATGCGCGAGCTGTTCAAGCTGCGCCACACCATTGCGATTTACGCCACCACCGAGCCCAACGAAGCGTTGGCGCTGGGCGGCACCACGACCATTCTTCACGAAGGCCGGGTGATTCAGAGCGGCCCGTCGACCGAGGTTTATCACCAGCCGCAATCGGTGCTGGCGGCGGAGTTGTTTTCCGAGCCGCCAATCAACCTGATGCCCGGCCGCATCGCCGGCAACGAAGTCAGTTTCGCCAATTTTGTGCACTTCCCGTTGAACGTCGATCTGCGTCCGGTGGGCGAGGGTGAGTTCCGCTTTGGCGTGCGCCCGAGCCACATCTCGCTGGTGCCGAGCAACGATGATGATCTGGAGTTGGCGGTCACCGTCGAAGTCGCCGAGATCAGTGGTTCGGAAACCTTTCTGCATGTACGCAACGAGCATTTCCTGCTGGTGCTGCACTTGCCGGGTGTTCACGAATACGACGTCGATGCGCCGATCCGCATCTATATCCCGACCCATAAACTGTTTGTTTTCGATGCGCAGGGCCGTCTGGTGCAAGCACCTGGCCGGCGTGTCGCGAGGGTTGCCTGATGGCCGAAATCCGCTTGCAACACCTCGCCCACAGCTACAGCAAAACCCCGGGTGGGCCGGAGGATTACGCGATCCGCGAGATGGATCACGTTTGGGAACAGGGTGGGGCTTATGCGCTGCTAGGGCCGTCGGGTTGCGGCAAATCGACCTTGCTCAACATCATTTCCGGTCTGCTCAGCCCCTCGCAAGGGCATGTGCTGTTCGACGGCAAAGCGGTCAACGACCTGACGCCGGAGAAGCGCAACATTGCGCAGGTGTTCCAGTTTCCGGTGGTCTACGACACCATGACCGTGTTCGACAACCTCGCGTTTCCCCTGCGCAATCAGGGCATGGCCGAGGCGAAAGTGCACAGCAAGGTGCAGGAAATCGCCGAAGTGCTCGACCTGCAAAACCTGCTGAGCAAGAAGGCGCGCAACCTCACCGCTGACGAAAAACAGAAAGTCTCCATGGGCCGTGGTCTGGTGCGCGATGACGTCTCGGCGATCCTCTTCGATGAGCCGCTGACGGTGATCGACCCGCACCTGAAATGGAAACTGCGGCGCAAGCTCAAGCAGATCCACGAGCAGTTCAACATCACCATGGTCTATGTCACCCACGATCAACTGGAGGCCTCGACCTTCGCCGACAAGATTGCGGTGATGTACGGCGGCCAGATCGTCCAGTTCGGCACGCCACGGGAATTGTTCGAGCGACCGAGCCATACCTTCGTCGGCTACTTCATCGGCAGCCCGGGTATGAATCTGATCGAAGTGCAACCGCAGCCCGGTGGCGTCGGTTTCGCTTCGACGCACCTGCCGTTGTCCGACGCCTTGCAGCGCCATATCGAACATGGCCAGTGGAAAAATCTGAAGGTCGGCATCCGTCCCGAGTTCATTCACGTGTGGGACGAGCCGTTTGATGACGCGATGCAGGCCAGGGTCGTACACGTCGAAGACCTCGGCACCTACAAGATCATGACCCTCGACCTCGACGGCGCACCGTTGAAAGTTCGCCTGGCGGAAGACAAACCGGTGCCGCAGGGCACGGCGTACATCAGTTTTCCGGCGCAGTGGCTGATGGTCTATGCCGACGAATTCCTCCTCGAAGCCAGCGAAAACAGCGAGGTGCAGCCATGAACAAGGTGCAGAACAACAAGGCCTGGTGGCTGGTGTTGCCGGTTTTTCTGCTGGTGGCATTCAGTGCGGTAATTCCGATGATGACCGTGGTCAACTATTCGGTGCAGGACATCTTCGACCAGTCCAGCCGCTACTTCGTCGGCGCAGATTGGTACAAGCAAGTGCTGCTCGACCCGCGTCTGCATGACTCGCTGCTGCGCCAGTTCATCTACTCGGCGTGCGTGCTGTTGATCGAAATTCCGCTGGGCATCGCTGTCGCCCTGACCATGCCGACCAAGGGCCGCTGGTCGTCGGTGGTGCTGATCATTCTGGCGATTCCGCTGCTGATCCCGTGGAACGTGGTCGGCACTATCTGGCAGATTTTCGGCCGTGCCGACATCGGGTTGCTCGGTTCCAGCCTCAACGCCATGGGCATCAGCTACAACTATGCGGCCAACACCATGGACGCCTGGGTGACGGTGTTGGTGATGGATGTCTGGCACTGGACTTCATTGGTGGCGCTGCTGTGTTTCTCCGGATTACGCGCGATTCCCGACGTGTATTACCAGGCCGCGCGCATCGACCGCGCTTCGGGATGGGCGGTGTTCAGGCACATTCAGTTGCCCAAGCTCAAAAGCGTGTTGTTGATCGCGGTGATGCTGCGCTTCATGGACAGTTTCATGATCTACACCGAACCGTTCGTGCTCACCGGCGGCGGGCCGGGTAACGCTACGACCTTCCTGAGTCAGACGTTGACGCAAATGGCTGTAGGCCAATTCGACCTGGGTCCGGCAGCGGCTTTCTCGCTGGTGTACTTCCTGATCATCCTGTTGGTGTCCTGGCTGTTCTACACCGCCATGACGCACTCCGACGCCAACCGCTGAGGCCCGGCCATGAGCAAGAGAAAGCTTATTCCGCTGCTGATCTACATCCTGTTCCTGCTGGTGCCGATCTACTGGCTGCTGAACATGTCCTTCAAGAGCAACACTGAAATCCTCGGTGGCCTGACGCTTTTCCCACAGGACTTCACGCTGGCGAACTACAAGGTGATCTTCACCGATCCGAGTTGGTACAACGGTTATCTCAACTCGCTGTACTACGTCAGCCTGAACACGGTGATCTCGCTGAGCGTGGCGTTGCCGGCGGCCTATGCGTTTTCGCGCTACCGTTTCCTGGGTGACAAGCACCTGTTCTTTTGGCTGCTGACCAACCGCATGGCGCCACCGGCGGTGTTTCTGTTGCCGTTCTTCCAGCTGTATTCGTCGATTGGTCTGTTCGACACGCACATCGCCGTGGCACTGGCGCACTGTCTGTTCAACGTACCGTTGGCGGTGTGGATTCTCGAAGGCTTCATGTCCGGCGTGCCGAAAGAAATCGACGAAACCGCCTACATTGATAACTACAGTTTCCCCAAGTTCTTCGTGAAGATTTTCATCCCGCTGATCGGCTCCGGCATCGGCGTCACGGCGTTTTTCTGCTTTATGTTTTCCTGGGTCGAGCTGTTGCTGGCGCGTACGTTGACCTCGGTAAACGCCAAGCCGATTGCGGCGGTGATGACCCGTACCGTTTCGGCTTCGGGTATCGATTGGGGCGTGCTGGCGGCGGCGGGGGTATTGACCATTCTGCCGGGGATGCTGGTGATCTGGTTTGTTCGCAACCACGTGGCCAAGGGCTTTGCCCTCGGTCGAGTCTGAGGAGCTGATGATGGAATGGATGAGTTGGACCACCCCCACAGCGACGTTCTTCATCGTCATCGGCCTGATTCTGGTGGGCATGACCACCTGGGAATTGCGTTCGCCGAGCATTCTGCGGCGAGGGTTTCTGCCGATTGCCACCACCCGTGGTGATCGCTTGTTTATCGGTCTTCTCGGCAGCGCCTACCTGCATTTGCTGGTAATCGGCGCCACCGACTGGAGCATCTGGGTCGCGTCCGCGTTGTCCCTGGTGTGGCTGTTGGCTGTGATGCGTTGGGGCTAGTCGAATTGATCGGCAATCGTGCTCCGAAATCCTAAACAGGAGGTCTCTATGTTCGACAAAAACAATAAGCTGCGACATAGCATTTCATTGGCAGCCATGCTGGCACTCAGCGGTTTGAGCGCATCTGCCTGGGCCGATGCCTACGAAGACGCTGCGAAAAAGTGGATCGGCAGCGAATTCAAACCGTCGACCCTGACGGCCGAACAGCAGCTCGAAGAATTGAAGTGGTTCATCAAGGCAGCCGAGCCGTTTCGTGGCATGAACATCAAGGTCGTTTCCGAGACCCTGACCACCCACGAATATGAGTCGAAAGTGCTGGCCAAGGCTTTCACTGAAATCACCGGGATCAAGCTCACCCACGACTTGCTGCAAGAAGGCGACGTGGTGGAAAAGATGCAGACGGTGATGCAGTCCGACAAGAATATTTATGACGGCTGGGTCAACGACTCGGACCTGATCGGTACGCACTTTCGCTACGGCAAGACCGAATCGATCACCGACCTGATGGCCAACGAAGGCAAGAATTTCACCTCGCCGACCCTCGACCTCAAGGACTTTATCGGCATCTCGTTCACCACCGCGCCGGACGGCAAGATCTATCAATTGCCCGACCAGCAATTCGCCAACCTGTACTGGTTCCGCGCCGACTGGTTCGAGCGTGCCGACCTGAAAGCCAAGTTCAAGGAAAAGTACGGCTACGAATTGGGTGTGCCGGTGAACTGGTCGGCCTATGAAGACATCGCCAAATTCTTCAGCGAAGACGTCAAGGAAATCGACGGCAAGCGCGTTTACGGGCACATGGACTACGGCAAGAAAGACCCGTCGCTGGGCTGGCGTTTCACCGATGCCTGGTTCTCCATGGCGGGCGGCGGCGACAAGGGCTTGCCCAACGGTTTGCCGGTGGACGAGTGGGGGATTCGTGTCGAGGACTGCCATCCGGTCGGCTCCAGCGTGACCCGCGGCGGCGACACCAACGGCCCGGCGGCGGTGTTTGCCACCACCAAATATGTCGACTGGCTCAAGGCCTACGCGCCACCGGAAGCAGCGGGCATGACCTTCTCCGAGTCCGGCCCGGTGCCATCGCAGGGCAACATCGCCCAGCAGATCTTCTGGTACACCGCGTTCACCGCCGACATGACCAAACCCGGCCTGCCGGTGGTCAACGCCGACGGCACGCCGAAGTGGCGCATGGCGCCGTCGCCTAAAGGCCCGTATTGGGAAGAGGGCATGAAGCTCGGCTATCAGGATGTGGGCTCGTGGACGTTCATGAAATCCACGCCTGAGAAACAGAAACTCGCGGCGTGGCTGTACGCGCAGTTCGTGACCTCGAAAACGGTTTCGCTGAAGAAAACCATTGTCGGTCTGACACCGATTCGCGAGTCGGACATCAACTCGCAGGCCATGACCGATCTGGCGCCGAAACTCGGTGGTCTGGTCGAGTTCTATCGCAGCCCGGCCCGCGTGCAATGGTCGCCGACCGGCACCAACGTGCCCGACTATCCGCGTCTGGCACAACTGTGGTGGAGCCACATCGCCGAAGCGGCGAGCGGCGAGAAGACTCCGCAGCAGGCGCTGGATGGCTTGGCGAAAGATCAGGACGCGATCATGACGCGTCTGGAACGCTCCAAGGCCCAGGCCACCTGCGCACCGAAAATGAACCCGGAACGCGATGCTCAGTACTGGTTTGATCAACCGGGTGCGCCGAAACCGAAACTGGCTAACGAGAAGCCGAAGGGTGAGACCGTGAGTTATAACGAGCTGCTTAAATCGTGGGCGGATGCGCGTAAGTGATGGGGGAACTGTGAAAGGCAAACGGCACCGCAAGGTGCCGTTTTCTTTTGTGGCTGATCCACCGCCATCGCTGGCAAGCCAGCTCCCACAGGGATCTCGAGTGTTCCTGGATTTTGTGGGCACCACTGAACACTGTGGGAGCTGGCTTGCCAGCGATGGCGGACTTACATTCAACAATGATGTTGACTGACCCACCGCAATCGCCAGCAGGCTGGCTCCCACAGGTTTCGTTGGAATGTACAAAATCCGGTGTCACCGCAACTCACTGTGGGAGCTTGCCTGCAAGCGATGGGGCCGGTCGTGTCACTGCAGGGAAACCCAGTCGAAACACGGTCATCGCCCCCGGCAAACTCTTCACCTCGGCCACGCCCTGATGCAGGCTCATGATCGAGCGCACGATTGCCAGCCCCAACCCGGTGCTGCCCTGCGAGCGCGAGCGGCTGCTGTCTACGCGGTAGAAGCGATCAAACAGATGGGGCAGATGCTGCGCCTCGATCCCCGTACCGGGATTGCTCACCAGCAATGAAGTCTGCGCCGCAGCTTGTTCAATCATCAACGTCACGGTTTTGCCGGACGGACAATGGCGCAGCGCGTTGGACAGCAGATTCGATATCGCCCGCTGAATCATCAACCGATCCCCAAGAACCGAAGCACTGCCGACCACGTTCAAATGAATGTCCTTGTCCTGCGCCGACAACGAAAACATCTCAGCCACTTTCGCCGCCTCAACCTCCAGCGCAACCGGCTCAAACGGTGCCAGCGCCGACGGGTGGCTGACCTGCGCCAGAAACAGCATGTCCGAAACAATCCGCGCCACGCGCTCCAGTTCTTCGGTGCACGAGACCAGTACGTCCTTGTATTCCTCGGTGGTGCGTTCGCGCGACAGCGTCACCTGCGCCTTGCCCATCAGGTTATTGATCGGCGTGCGCAACTCATGGGCCAGATCATCCGAAAACTGCGACAACTGCTGCACCCCCGCATCCAGGCGATGCAGCATGAAGTTGATGCCCTGCGCCAGTTCGCTCAACTCTTGCGGCATGTTCACCACCGACAGCCGATGATCCAGATCCTGGGTCGAGACCATCGCCGCCACTTTGCGAAACTCGCGCATCGGCGCCAGCCCACGCTGCACCGCACCCCAGGCGCTCAGGCCGATGAAGATCAGCAGCAACGGCAAGGCAATCAGCGTCGAGCGCAGATAGGCACTGAGCAAGGCCTCATCGTGGGCGTTGTCCATCGACAGCAACACAGGTACGCGGGCGCCGCCCTTGAGGCTGATCAGCCTCGACGCGGTGAGGAATTTCGCGCCCTCGGCATCGGTGCCGCTGGAGTAGGTCAAATCGTCGGTGATCGCCCGCACAACCCTCAATTCAAGGCGCGAATCGGCCATGCCAGTGCCGGATTTGAGCAACGGCGTGCGCAAATTGTTGCGGTCGTAAATCGTCAGTGTGAGGTTGTCATGGCCCATGACCTGATCAAGCAGGATGTGCGGTTTAGCGCCGATTTCGCTAGTGTCGGCATACAACGAGAGGCTGTGTTCAACCTGTTCCATCTTCTTTTTCAGACTGTCTCGAGAGAGCGCATTGAGCTCATGGGTCAGGGCGAAATACGCGAGGATCGCCAGAAACACCACCAGCAGCGCGCCGAGAATACTCACCGTCAAACCCAGGCGCATCGACAGGCTGGCCGGCTTCATTCACGCGCCTCCAGCACATAGCCGACACCGCGCAGGGTGTGGATCAACTTATTGTCGAACGGCTCATCGATTTTGGCCCGCAACCGCCGGATCGACACCTCGACCACGTTGGTGTCGCAATCGAAATTCATGTCCCACACCAGCGAAATGATCTGCGTGCGGGTCAGCACTTCGCCGGACTGGCGCATCAGCAAATGCAGCAGGGCGAATTCCTTGGTGGTCAGGTCGATACGCTGCTGGCCACGAAAGGCGCGGTGCCGCCCCGGATCAAGTTCCAGATCAGCGACTTTCAGCACCTGCGGCACCGGGATGTTTTCGCTGCGCCGCATCAATGTGCGCACTCGCGCCAGCAACTCGGGAAACTCGAACGGCTTGACCAGATAATCGTCCGCGCCCAGGTCGAGCCCGCGAATCTTGTCGGCCAGCCGCCCGCGCGCGGTGAGCATCATCACCCGTGTCGAATGGGTGCGGCGCAACTGCTCCAGCACGCCCCAGCCGTCGAGTTCCGGCAGGTTGACGTCGAGAATGATCAGGTCATAAACCTGTTGTTGCGCCAGATGCAAACCGTCCGCACCGGTGGTCGCGTGGTCAACAATATAGCCACTTTCGGTCAAACCCTGATGCAAGTATTCGGCAGCTTTAAGCTCGTCCTCGATGACAAGGATTCGCATGATCTATCACCACTTTTATTTAATGGATATTTAATTAAGGCGGCCCCTCACCCTAACCCTCTCCCGGAGGGAGAGAGGACTGAGCGCGGGATATTTCAGAACTACGCCGACGTGAGAAAACATTAATGAATCCATAATCGACTTGATGTAACAGGTCGATATATAACGCCAGACACTTCGGTCGGCTCCCTCTCCCACCGGGAGAGGGCTGAGGTGAGGGGAAGTCCGGACAATAAAGGTTGTAGTGACTATAGGGTCAACCGCCAAGCGCTTTAAAACGGTGCTCTGCGACAGTCGGCCGCAGCACAAGCCACAAAATCCGTATGAGTTTGATTCCCGCAAGTGCTGTTCAGCAGATAACTACCGTGTTTTTGTTTCGATGTATTTCGATAAAGCCGCTAGCACTTCGCATCCTAAAACAAAACAACTTCGGCAAACCGTGGATAACGGATTTGTAATCTTCCAGTCACCTTGTCGATAAGTTCAAAACCCTACCGTGGCGGCATCAAAGATTCTTGATTAAAGGAAGTCTACCATTGCCCGGTTTAACCGAACTGATGGCGCGATCACGCCTGAAAAAAATAGCCGGCGGCATTCTGTTGCTGGCCACTGCAAACCTTGCGCTCGCATCGACCCTGACTCTGGAGCAGGCGCTGCAAACCGCGTTCGCCGGCAACCCCGATCTGGCCGCTGCCCAATGGGAAATCGGCATCGCCGAGGGTGATCGCCAGCAGGCGGGGCTGATCCCCAACCCGGAAGTTTCGTGGGAGGCCGAAGACACCCGCCGCGATTCACGCACTACTACAGTGATGCTCAGCCAGCCGATCGAGTTGGGCGGCAAACGCGGCGCGCGCATCGATGTTGCCAGCCGCGCCCAGGACGCTGCCGGTATTGAACTGGAGCGCAAGCGCAATGCCTTGCGCGCCGATGTGATTCAGGCGTTCAACAACGCCCAGACCGCACAGCAGCGCTTGCAGTTGTCGCGTCAATCCCTGCAACTGGCCGAGCATGGTTTGCGCGTGGCGCAGGGCCGTATCGAGGCGGGCAAATCCTCGCCGGTCGAAGGCACCCGGGCGCAGGTGCAGCTCTCCGAAGTACGCCTTGAACTGAGCCGCGCCGAACGTGATCAGGCCAACGCTTATCAGCAACTGGCGCAGGTCATGGGCGCACCGTTGCCAAACTCGACCAACGTAAAAACAGCCACGCCAAACATGCCCGCAGTGCCACCGCCGAGCCGTCTGCTGGACCGCTTGAACGAAACCGCCGAGCTGCGCCTGGCCAAATTGCAGATCGATCAGCGCGAAGCCTCGTTGGGGCTGGAGAAGTCCCAGCGCATTCCCGATCTCACCGTCAGCCTCGGCAGCCAGTACAGCGAAACTGAGCGCGAACGGGTCAATGTGGTCGGGCTGTCGATGCCAATTCCGCTGTTCAACCGCAATCAGGGCAACGTGCTGGCGGCCGCGCGACGCAGCGATCAGGCGCGCGATCTACGCAACGCCACCGAGTTGCGTTTGCGCACTGAAATCCAGACCAGTCTTGAGCAATGGCAGACCGCCAACGGCGAAGTTCAGGCCTTCAATCAAACCATCCTGCCCGCCGCGCAAAGTGCCGTCGACAGCGCCACTCGCGGTTTCGAAATGGGCAAGTTCGGCTTTCTCGACGTGCTCGATGCGCAACGCACCTTGATCAGTGCGCGTAGCCAATACATCCAGGCGGTCAGCGAAGCCACCGACGCCCGCGTACGCATCGAACGGATTTTCGGCGAGCTCGCCGTCAGCCCTTGAATTTCATCTTTTTCAACACTGCGCGATGGCACGGCGCAGAGGAGTTTCCATGGATAAAAAACTGATTGTGGTCGCTGCGGCAACCTTGGCCCTGGGCATCGGTATCGGCTCGATGTGGCCGGGCAATGCGTCTATCGACGCCCACGCGGATGAAGGGGCGGAACATGCCAATCACGCTGAAGAAGGCGCCGCCGCCGACGGCGACCACGGCGAAGAAGGGCACATTGAATTGAGCGCCGAACAGATCACCGCAGCCGGCATTCAACTGGCCGAAGCGCGGGCGCAAACCATCAGCCTGGGTTTACCGTTCCCCGGTGAAGTGCGATTCGACGAAGACCGCACCGCCCACGTCGTGCCACGCGTGCCCGGCGTGGTCGAGTCGGTGTCGGTCAACCTCGGGCAGTCGGTAAAGAAGGGGCAATTGCTGGCGGTCATCTCCAGTCAGCAGATCTCCGACCAGCGCAGCGAGCAGGCTGCGGCGCAACGCCGTTTGGCCTTGGCGCGCACGACTTATGAGCGCGAAAAGACGCTGTGGCAGGACAAGATTTCTGCCGAGCAGGATTTTCTTCAGGCGCGGCAAGCCATGGAAGAAGCGGAAATCGCCGTGAACAACGCCCGGCAAAAAATCAGCGTGCTCAGCGGCAGCGTGGTCGCCACCGGCGGCAATCGCTATGAACTGCGTGCGCCGTTCGACGGTGTCGTGGTGGAAAAACACCTGACGCCGGGGGAGGTGGTGGATGAAACCACAGCGGCTTTCACGCTCTCCGACCTGTCGCGGGTTTGGGTAACGTTTGGCGTGTCGCCCAAGGACCTGACCAAGGTGCAGGTGGGCAAAACCGTTACCGTTAGCGCGCCGGAATTGAATGCGCAAGTCACCGGCAGCGTGGCTTACGTCGGCAGTCTGCTTGGCGAACAAACCCGCACGGCGACCGTGCGCGTCACGTTGGAAAACCCGCAAGGTTCGTGGCGACCGGGGCTGTTCGTCACCGCGCTGGTGGCCACCGACAGCCGTCAGGCGAAAGTGGCTGTACCGGAAAACGCCATCCAGACCGTCGAGGAAAAACCCACGGTGTTCGTGCGCACCGACGATGGCTTCAAGGCGCAAACCGTGGAACTGGGTAGCCGCGCAGGCGGTTTTGTGGAAATCACTCAAGGGTTGGATGCGAACGCGCAAGTCGCCAGCGCCGGCAGCTTCGTCCTCAAATCGGAACTGGGCAAAGCCTCAGCCGAGCACAGTCACTGATCCCGGAAGACTCCCATGTTCGAACGCCTGATCCAGTTTGCCATCGAGCAGCGCATCATCGTGCTGCTCGCCGTTCTGCTCATGGCCGGGCTCGGCATCGCCAGTTATCAAAAACTGCCGATCGACGCCGTGCCCGACATCACCAACGTCCAGGTGCAAATCAACACCGGCGCCGCCGGGTTCTCGCCGCTGGAAACCGAGCAGCGCATCACCTTTCCGATTGAAACCGCCATGGCCGGTTTGCCAGCGCTGGAGCAGACCCGTTCGCTGTCGCGTTCGGGGCTGTCGCAAGTCACGGTGATCTTCAAGGACGGCACCGACCTGTTTTTCGCCCGCCAACTGGTCAACGAGCGTTTGCAGATCGCCAGGGAGCAATTGCCCGAAGGCGCGGAAGCTGTGATGGGGCCGATTTCCACAGGCCTTGGGGAGATTTTCCTGTGGACGGTCGAAGCCCGGGAAGGGGCGCTGAAGGACGACGGCACGCCGTACACGCCAACCGATCGGCGGGTGATTCAGGACTGGATCATCAAACCGCAATTGCGCAACGTGCCGGGTGTGGCCGAGATCAACACCATCGGCGGCTTCGCCAAGGAATATCAGATTGCGCCGGACCCGAAACGGCTGGCCGCGTACAAACTGACCCTCACCGATCTGGTCACCGCGCTTGAGCGCAACAACGCCAACGTCGGCGCTGGCTACATCGAGCGCAGCGGCGAGCAATTGCTGATTCGCGCGCCGGGGCAAGTGGCGAGCACCGAGGATATTGCCAACATCGTCATGGCCAATGTCGACGGCACACCGATCCGCATCAAGAACGTTGCCACCGTGGAAATCGGTCGCGAACTGCGCAGCGGCGCAGCCACGGAAAATGGCCGTGAAGTGGTGCTCGGCACGGTGTTCATGCTGATCGGCGAGAACAGCCGTACCGTGTCGCAAGCGGTTGCCGACAAGCTCGAACAGATCAACAAATCCCTGCCCAAAGGCGTGATCGCGGTGACGGTTTATGACCGCACGCACCTGGTCGACAAAGCCATTGCCACGGTGAAGAAAAACCTCATCGAAGGCGCGATTCTGGTGATCGCGATTCTGTTCCTGTTCCTCGGCAATATCCGCGCGGCGCTGATTACCGCGATGGTGATTCCTCTGTCGATGCTGTTCACCTTCACCGGCATGTTCAGCAACAAGGTCAGCGCTAACCTGATGAGTCTGGGGGCGCTGGACTTCGGCATTATCGTCGACGGCGCGGTGGTGATCGTCGAAAACACCCTGCGCCGCTTGGCTCACGCGCAGCAGCGTCACGGGCGATTGCTGACGCGATCCGAGCGTTTCCATGAAGTGTTTGCGGCGGCGAAAGAAGCGCGGCGCCCACTGATTTTCGGCCAGTTGATCATCATGGTCGTGTACCTGCCGATCTTCGCCCTGAGCGGCGTAGAAGGGAAAATGTTCCATCCGATGGCGTTCACCGTGGTCATCGCGTTGCTCGGTGCCATGCTGCTTTCGGTGACCTTTGTTCCTGCGGCGATTGCGCTGTTTGTCACCGGCAAGGTCAAGGAAGAAGAGGGCATGGTGATGCGCGGTGCACGTCGCGTTTACGCACCAGCTCTTGCGTGGGTCATGTCTCATCGCACCGTGGCAATCGGTGCGGTGGTGGGCGTGATTGTGCTCAGTGGTGTGCTGACCAGTCGTATGGGCAGTGAGTTTGTGCCGAGTCTCAGTGAGGGGGATTTTGCCCTGCAGGCCTTGCGTGTACCGGGCACCAGCCTGACGCAATCGGTCGATATGCAGCAGCGTCTGGAAACGCTGATTCTGGCGAAAGTGCCGGAAGTCGAGCGCGTGTTCGCCCGCACCGGCACCGCCGAAATTGCCTCCGACCCGATGCCGCCGAACATCTCCGACAGCTACGTGATGCTCAAGCCGAAAGAGCAATGGCCGGACCCGGACAAGTCCCGCGAAACACTGATGGCCGAACTGCAAGCCGCCGCCGCCACATTGCCGGGCAGCAACTATGAGCTGTCGCAACCGATTCAGTTGCGCTTCAACGAACTGATCTCCGGCGTGCGCAGTGACGTGGCGGTGAAGGTGTTTGGCGATGACATGGACGTGCTCAACGCCACGGCAGCGAAGATTGCGGCGGCGATGCAGAAGGTCAATGGCGCATCCGAAGTCAAAGTCGAGCAAACCACCGGGTTGCCGGTGCTGACCATCAACATCGATCGCGACAAAGCGGCGCGTTACGGGCTCAACGTCGGCGATGTGCAGGACACCATTGCCGTGGCCGTGGGTGGGCGTCAGGCCGGGACGTTGTATGAGGGGGATCGGCGTTTTGACATGGTCGTGCGTTTGTCCGATGCCATGCGCAAAGACATCGAAGGCTTGTCGTCGCTGCTGATTCCGGTGCCGGCGGTGAATGGCGCGGCGGATCAGATCGGCTTCATCGCGTTGCAAGAAGTCGCCAGCCTCGACTTGGTGCTGGGGCCGAATCAGGTCAGCCGCGAAAACGGCAAGCGCCTGGTGATCGTCAGCGCCAACGTGCGCGGGCGCGATATCGGTTCGTTCGTTGCCGAGGCGGGCGAAGTGATCGAACGTGATGTGCAGGTGCCGGCCGGTTACTGGACCAGTTGGGGCGGACAGTTCGAGCAACTGCAATCGGCGGCCAAGCGCTTGCAGATCGTGGTGCCGGTGGCATTGCTGTTGGTGTTTGGATTGTTGTTCATGATGTTCAACAACCTGAAGGATGGCTTGCTGGTGTTTACCGGGATTCCGTTTGCGTTGACCGGCGGGGTGATGGCGCTGTGGTTGCGGGATATTCCGCTGTCGATCTCTGCCGGAGTCGGATTCATCGCGCTGTCGGGTGTGGCTGTGCTCAACGGCTTGGTGATGATCGCGTTTATTCGTAATTTGCGGGAGGAGGGGCGGTCACTCACGGATGCGATCAACCTCGGAGCACTGACGCGATTGCGGCCGGTGTTGATGACGGCGCTGGTGGCATCGCTGGGCTTTATTCCGATGGCACTCGCGACCGGCACCGGTGCCGAAGTGCAACGGCCATTGGCGACGGTGGTGATTGGCGGGATTCTGTCCTCGACCATTCTCACACTGCTGATCTTGCCGGCGCTGTACCAACTCGCCCATCGCCGGGATGAGGACTCAATGCCCACCTGATTGTGAACACAACCCTGTGGCGAGGGGATTTATCCCCGATGGGTCGCGCAGCGGCCCCAAAAAAGCAGGCCTGCTGCGCAGTCCATCGGGGATAAATCCCCTCGCCACAGGTATTGCAGCAGGCTGCTCAGTGGTGGGGTAAGGCCAGATAACGGATATGTAATTTCCCCGCCACCGTCCCGATAGGTTCGGATTGTTACCTTGATCCCGTCAGCTACTTAAACGAGGAATCAAACATGAAATTCGCCCAGATCAGTGCCTTCACCGCAGCGTTAGTGATGTCTTCCCTGGCCATGGCCGAAGGTGGCGGTGACCGCACCTTCGAAAAAATGATGACCGCCAATGACCGCTCCGTGGAGCTGTTCGTTACCCGGGAACAGGCCGTTGGTAATCCGGTCGTGGTCAATGAAAAGAAAGATGACAAGACCCAAGACCTGTAAGCGTGTCGCAACTGAACAAGCCCGACATCGCGCATCGATGCCGGGCTTTTTTATGGAGGTTATAAACATGAAATTGATCAAGTGGATAGTGTTCGCCGGGGTGCTGGCAATGTCGCTGAATGTGCTTGCCGAAGGTGGTGGTGACCGCGCGTTTGAACGCGCACTCAGCGCCAACTCCAAAGCCATGGAGCAATACGCCGCCAACCAGGGCAAAGCGCCGCCAGTGGTGAAGGAATACGCATACGGCATGAAGCTGGATGTGGTGAAAATCGTCAGCGTCGTCAAGCCGCCGGCTACTTGCGCCGTGGTCCCCACCGTCATGACCTACGAAGATTCGACGGGCCAGCTCAACACCCTCAGATACACCGTGGCCGGCGAATGCCGCCAGCGCAGCTGATCTGCCAACGATCAGAACACGGTCCCGTGTAGGAGCTGCCGAAGGCTGCGATCTTTTGATCTTGATCTTTAAAATCAAAATCAAAAGATCGCAGCCTTCGGCAGCTCCTACAGGGGAGGATTTCGATATGACGATGTGTATTTCGATTCGGGATGTTTAAAGGGTGTGTGGGAAATACAGAACCTTCCCACAATGTTTTCAGGTTGTCCGTCGGACGTCGGCTCTCTAGCCTGTGTGGGTCGCTGCCAAATCAGCGATCGGGATTGGAACCCCGGACCACCCGAAAGCGCAAAACTGGCTTTCATGACGTATGCTTGCGCACCTTGATGGTGTGCACTCCGTTATGGCGGCTGTGCGCGGGAGACTTCGAGTCTGTCGGGTTTTGTCTGGTGGCCCGGGTTCCAACCTGCGTACAGCTGCCACCCTTCGATTGGAACCGAATGGGCCAGCTCCATTGCCACACCGGAGTTTCATCATGAAAAAGCCAACACCCAATCCGCCCGAAACAACCGTCCCTGCGGACGCCAATACAACGTCCCCCTACGCTTGCGAAGACACCCGCAAACTCCACGAAGCCGCCGACCGCGCCCTCGACTTCTACCTCAAACCCACCGCCGCCATCATGGCCACGCCCTACGTCCAGAACCAGATGTTCCAGGTCAATCCCACCGCCGACACCGAATCCCTGCTGGCCAACGCCAGCGAATCCCTAGGCTCGGCCAGCGTCATGCTCGGTGACTTCGCCGCGCTGCTGGAAGGCACGCATCGCAAGACGATTCTGGGCATCGCCCAAGTCGTCATGCTCGGCGAACTGGCGGTGAACAGAGCGCTGGATAACGTCGAGCCTGCGGTGTAGGCACTGAGCCACGTGGCGAGATTGGTTATCTCTCGCCACATCGTGGCGCACGCAGGTCAATGTTCGAATACAACGGAGGCAGGTCAATGCCTAGTCCAACTGAACTCGATGTGATTACCAATCCCTTTTCAAGCTATCGAAGTACGGATCAAAAGAAACGGCATGTGATTGATCTCGCAGCCTTCACGTGTCAACAGACGAATCCGGTAGCACAGCTATATCTTCTCGATGACGTTGCATTTAGCGCATTCGAACAGGCTATTGAAGCCAACCCGGCCCGAAACAACTTGTGCTTATGCCAACTGAAAATTCGTCGAAAACGGTGGAGCTGAAAGTAAACGTAGCTCGGTGTGCTGCCGGACAGCAGGGATCACATGACGCCTGGAGATCGTGCAAGTCGTCATGCCAGGCGCACTGACGGTGATTGATACCTGTAAACCATGTCCTGGTCTCAAACTTAAAGGATGTACCCGGTCTTTACCGTGAGGGCTGCTTTCCTGCCCTGGAAAACCGTGCCAAAGCTAACGCATAAAAAAGGCGCCCCAAAGGACGCCAAAAAATTCACCTCTTTCCAAAGGAGCAAGGAGCTTCTAAAGGTGAATGTGCATTGCTCGTGAACTCAGAGAATCGCCAACGGATACTCGACAATCACCCGCACTTCCTCCAGGTCCGACTCGAACGCCGTGGCGCGGGTGGTGGCCTGGCGCAAACGCAGTGACATGTCCTTCAACGAACCACTCTGCACCACGTATTTGACTTCGATATCCCGCTCCCAACGCTTCTGATCCGTCAGCGGATTGCCCTCGGCATCGCGGCGCATGTACACGATGTTGGCGTTGGAATAATCGGCGTCGGTGCCGCGGCCGTAGCGAGTCATGAACGACAAACCGGGCACGCCATGGGTGGTCATGTCGAGGTCGTAGCGCACCATCCACGAACGTTCTTTTGGCGAGTTGAAATCGCTGTACTGGATGGAGTTGTCGAGGAAGATCGAGTCGGACTGGCGCAGGTAATCGAAATCGTCGTTGCCGTTGTTGCGCTGGTGGGAGACGGCGACGGAATGCGCGCCGAGTTTCACGCCAACCCGGCCGCTCCAGATGTTGTTGTCGAACTCGCCGAGCAGTTGTTTGCCCTCGTCGACAGCCTTGTAGTAATTCAAACCACCAAACAGCGACAGGTCATCCGCCAGCGGATATGTCCACGCGGTGCCTGCGTAATACTGGTTCCAGGCATCTTTGAGACGACTGGAATAGAGACTGACGCTGAGGTTCTTATTCAGCACATAGTCACCGCCGCCATACGCGATCCACGGCGAATTGACCGGGCCTGCATAGAAGGTCGCGAAGTTCTCCCGCATGTCGCTCGACACCGGTTGGCTCATCGCATGCAAACGACCACCTTGCACCGAAAGACCTTCAATACTGGTGTTGGTCGCCGTCACACCACGAAAACTCTCTGGCAGTAATCGTGAATCACCTGCTGCGACCACCGGGTTGGCGGGGAACACATCACCCACCTTGACCACCGTATCGAACGCCCGCACTTTCGCGGCACCCCCGACCTTGGTGTATTCGTCCCGTGCCTCGCCGTCACTGTTGACCAGCAGCACGTCGAACGAACTACGGCCACCGTTGCGCCCATCACCGGTGTCGAGCTTCAAGCCGATCATGGCAAACGCATCGACTCCGACCCCGACGATGCCTTGAGTGAAACCTGACTCGAACTTGCTGATCACCGCATGCGCCCAGGCTTCTGAGTAGCCATTGCCGGTAGGACTGGACTGGCCGTTGCGGTCGTCACGATTGAAGTAGAAGTTGCGGTTGAGCACCGTCAGGCTGCTGCCTTCGATAAAGCCTTCGGCTTTTTCTTCTGCAAACACCATGGACGGCCCGGAGCCAACCACCACCGCTAAAGCGGCCATCGACATTTTTGTATTGTTAACCATCAAACACTCCTTGGGTTCGGCAGAACGGGAACGTGCTTCGGCGTGGGTTTTATTGTTCGACGGGCAAGCGCCCGCCGGCATGGTCGCCGGGTAACATCGTTGCAAGCTGCGGATAACGCCAAGGTGATGAGGGAATTACAATTTCGTCATGTGCGTTTGGTTTGAACTCAATCGGTGTATGGGATTGTTTGTTTCCTCGCTTTTATCGGAATCCTTTACCAGATGAAGCTTGGTGGTCCGTAGTTTGACTTTGCCTTCGCGCTCATCTGCCAAGGATTTCAAGCCGTCCAGTAGTTCGGAAAAAATGTCTCGTTTCATTGTTCCTCCGTGCCTCGATTGATCTTTTCAGCAATTACTGAGGATAGAGAAGTGCCTCAATTCTGGCTGTAGGACGAACCTGACCTTCTTGCAAGAGCTTTCGGTAGAGCAACAAAGAGACTTCGCAATTGACGTGTCGGAACAATCCACAGCACTATCCGATCATGACTGCCCACCACCGAATGAACATGATGTGCGCCTCAATGACCGCTTCCGGCGGGCCATAAGGTCATACGTGTTTGTCATTTGACGTGTACCCGAAGCCCCGCCAGAAATGGACGGGGCTTTTTCGTTCCCGTCCGCACATGGCTCATGGAGAGAGAAATGTTCGACATCAGAAGAGCCACCGCGAATGACGCCCAAACCGCATTCGACATACGACGCATGGCGATCAGGCATCAATGCATCGGTGCCTACACCGAGCAGCAAATGCACGACTGGACCAAGGGTTCGGCTGAGGACGGTTACGACACGCTCATGGAAAAGCATTTCTATCTGGGCTTCGTTGAGGGCGAGCCCGTGGCAACCGGAATGCTTGATCTGGAGCACCGTGAAATCGGTGCAATCTTCATTCATCCGGATTTCATGCAGCGTGGACTGGGCAAACACGTTTTGCGCTTTCTCGAAGATCTGGCAAGGGAGCTGGGGCTGGCAGAGGTCTGCCTGGACGCAACGTTGAACGCTGCCGATTTTTACCGGCGCTGCGGTTACATCGGGGAGGGGAGTGCGATTTACCAATCGCCTTCGGGTCTGCAACTGGCGTGCGTGCCAATGGTGAAGAAACTGTGATGCCATTGTAGCGAGGGAGCTTGCTCCCGCTGGGCTTAGCAATGCTTTCAAGAATGGAGGTGGAAGCGGCGACCTAAAAAAGGCGCCCCGAAGGACGCCAAAAGATTCACCTCTTTCCGCCCGCCGGCATGGTCGCCGGGTGACATCGTTGCAAGCGGCGGATAACGCGAGGGTGATTGGGGGATTACAATTTCGTCATGTGGAAGGCTTTGCCAGATCGGTTCGCTTCAAGGCTGCAATGGGGGCGACGGTTTGTGGAAAAGCGTCTGACGCTCATTCACGTTTCAACGACTCGCGTACGGTTTTCAATATCGGCAATTCAAAAGCGTTGTGCCCGGCGCGCAATAGACGGCTGCGCACGGGCTGGCGCTGCCGTAACCAACGCAGGCTGGACATGCCGAAGGGGTCTTTGATGCCCTGAATTATCAGGGTGTCGGAATTGAGCGAAACGTTTTCGCTGTCCGCACTGAAGAAGTAGCGATTGACGTGGTAATGCAATTCCAGACGGATGGCGAGAATGGCTTCTTCATCGGCAAACCTACCGAGAGCATCCATTGGCATTGTCTGCCCGTTGAGTCGTAACGAAGCACGCAACCAGTGAATGGCGGCTTGGTGCTGTTGGTCACGACAGCCATCATTCAATATTTGCTGGATATCGCGCGTGGTACCGCCACCGGTATGGCGCAAGGCTGCGTTTATTGCTTCTTCATAGGCGTAAGTGTTCGCTGCAAACGGAACGAAAACAGACACCAACGTGGTTTTCAGCAAAGTGGCGGGGTATCGCTGCTGGTATTGAATGGCCAGCCAGGTGCCCCAGGAGACACCCAGCAAACTGATGCGCTGCAAACCAAGGTGCAGGCGCAAGGCGTTGAGGTCTTCGACATTCAGGGCGGTGGTGTTGTCGCGAGTCTGCCCGTACGGGCGTGATCGGCCACATCCGCGCTGATCAATCAAAATCACGTCGAAGCAACTCAGGTCGAAGAACTCCAGGTGATGACGGCTGCAGCGCCCACCCGGGCCCCCGTGCAAGAAGAATACGGGCTCACCACCGCGTGTTCCGTGGCGCTCCCAGTACAGTTGATGGCCGTCAGCGGTGAGAAGGTATCCGTTGAGGCGGGTCATGCGGCGGGAAGCGTCAGGCGGTAAAACTGGAACAACTCTTGCCGCCCGCTGCGCGCCGCCACACTGGAAATAATCACCAGACCAAAGGTGTGAGCCAGCCAGGGCATGGCAAGCAACACCGGCGTATGACCAAACACGAGGATCGTGCCACCGGGCTTTACGCAACGCACCAGGCTTTCAAACGCGCTGTGTGCTTCGCGGCGGGTCATGACTTCGGCATTGAGGAAACGAAGGATCAGCACGTCGCAGCGAATATGAGCGTCGATGCACGCTGTCGCCTCCATCACGCGAAACTGCGCAGTGGATGTTGCGTGACGCTGTTGCGCATATTCAATCATCGAGGCCGAACGGTCTGTGCCGAGGTAGCGGCCGTCGGTGAGTTCGGCAGCCAGATGGGCGATGAAGTCACCTGTCGAGCAGGCCGGGTCGTAAACCAGGTCGTCCGGTTTGAGCAATGGACGAAGTACGCTCACGCAGTGTTCGCGAAAGTGGCACTCGTCTGCGTTCAGTTGCGCAGCCAGCAATTCGTTTCCCTGCCAGTAATCGGCGGGGCAAACGGCCTCGTCACCACAATCATCGATGACAGCAAAGGGGAAATGTATCTCGCTGTCCGGGCTGTTCAGCGCGGCTTCGAAGGCTTCGATTCTTTCTTTCAACGTTGATGTTTGAAAATAGATCGACACGCCGTCGTTGCCCCATTGCGACTGCCTGTGGGGGCCGAGCAACATGGTGGGGTTCAACAGGCTGCTCAGGCCCCAGCGATTGCAAGGGTCTCGCTGCAAGACTTTGCGGCCGACCCAGTCACGGTCGCGGACCCGCAGAATAAATACCTGATGCAGGCCGTTGCGAGTCGATTCGACGAAACAACCGATCGGGCCGGCGCTTGTGATGTGGTCGGACAGGTTTTTTGCCAGTTCCAGTTCATGCCCCTTTGAGCAGACGATGGCTTGGTTGTTCATGAGCTCACTCCGTGAAGCTGTTTGTCCAACCCTCGACCTCGGGCGTGGGGAATCACCACGTTGCCGCTGGACACGACGAAGAACCGTTCCAGACCGGGTATCACCACATTGACCAGGCTGGTGCCGAGGCTCGTTTGATGCACAGTGGATACGCCGAGGTGGCGCCCGTGTTGTTGAAGATCGGTAGTCAGCTGTTCAATCTGCAGGGGCAATGGTCTTTGCGGGCTGGCCTCGGGCAAGGTCACCGTGGAGTGAGCGCAGCGATGCAGCAGATCCTCAGGATTGAATAGCAGGCAGCGCAATAGTCGGGGGAAGGGACTTAAGTGGCGCTTCGCGTTGAGCAAATGCTGCGTGTATTCGGGCCCCGCCGCGGCGTGATGCAACTGCACCAGTTCCGTCAGCGCCCGCCAGGCAGCATGGCGCGGATCCAGGGAGCAACCTGAACCGAATACATGAATCCGGGCACCGGGTGTGGCGCAAAAAGCCAGGAAAGTGCGCGCAACGAATTCGGTACTGATATCCACCAGCACGACCTCTGCGCCGATTTCCCTTTCGACATCCGCCCACAGTTGGCCCAGGGTATCGCCATGGTCGGGGCGGGTGATCCGGCGCACTGGCGGGTGATTCTGATAATAAAAATGATCCAGCAAAAACAACGAAACAGCGTCCCGTTCGATGCATTCATTGATGGCATGCAGCAGGGCTTCGTTGTAACTGGCGCCGATGGCCGTGCCGCTGTTGCTCGAGTAACGGCGCAAGGCGCGGCAGTCCGCGGTCTGCTGATCAAACAACTGCTGCGTGTTGGGTGACGTCAGCGCGAGCGGGTAATAAAAAGGGTCGTGTCGTTGAGGGCAGGTGTAGCGTCGACAGGCGATTCGGCGGTTCTGCTGGCGGGTAATGAGTCGCACCGGGTCTTCGTTGAACATCGCGTTGTCTGCGAAGTAGTCCACGGGAATAGCGTGGGCATTCTCAACCGGGAACGAGTCTGTCCAATAGTGTTCAAGCGTTTCGTAGAGCGCACCGATGGCTGCCTGAACTGCATAACCTTTGCCGGCGCCGCGCGCGACAGGCAGACCTTTGCTGTCAGTAAAGGTCGCCTGTACCGCAACAACGTCCTGACCCAAGGTGAGCGTAGCGGGTGTCATTCCCAGTCGACTCAATTCAGTTTGAATGCGCTGGTATGCCTGATCTGCTGTCAGTTCTCGCTCGATCATCCTGATACTGTCCATGCTATCCATCCTCAAAAAGAACGGGGGCTTTCACCCCCGTTCGTTGACTCACTGCGCGTCGAGTTCGGCCAGTTCTTCCTCACTCAGTTGCAGTGCTTCGATGTGCTCCGGATCGCGAGCTTGCTCCTCGTCCAGTTCAACGATTTTGTTGGCGTTCCAGCTGGCCATGTAGCCCATAGGTCAATTCCTTTTTCTTTTTGGATGAAAGTGCATTTGCTTGCACGGACCGAATCTATAAGGCGGGCTGTGATGGGTCAAAAATGTCCGGAAGTTTCAGTTCCGGGATGGATGGGAGGGTGAAATGCGTACACATCATCTTGTGATTGAAATGCGGGATAGTCAGGATTCAGCGGCTTTTTCCGAGGGGCACGGTTGTTATTTTTCTGGGGGATTTGGTGTGCCCGAGAGGGTTTCTTGCTGAGGGGACGTGGGATATTTCAGCGGTTTTTTTGGGAAAAGAGGGTCTGGCAATCAGCTCCCGGGAATTTTCCATCGCAGGTAATGAGTTTTCCTTGCGCTGATTGAAGGCTTTCCTACAACTACAGAAGGGTAGGTATCAGGCGCAGAAGGGACCGGTGCTGCACGTATATCCACAAAAACAAAAACGGCACCCGAAGGTGCCGTTTCCATTTGCAGCTAAATCCAGCCGAGCAATCAGCCCGCCAGACCCGCCTGCTGAACCAGTGTCAGCAACGGCTGCGGGTAAACGCCGAGGAAGAACGCAACCAGGGCGATGGCCAGCAGCATTACGCCGCCCGCCTTTTGTTCCCAGTGCAACTCGGCATCGTGGCGACGCAGGTTCGGCTCGATCAGGTACAGGGTGACCATCACGCGCAGGTAGTAGAAGACGCCGATGGCGCTGCCCAGTACCAGCGAACCCACCAGCCACCATTGGTGCGACTCGACACCGGTAGCGATGATGTAGAACTTGCCGATGAAGCCAGCAGTCAGCGGGATACCGGCCAGGGACAGCATCATCACGGTCAGTACGGCGGTCAGGTATGGACGGCGCCAGAACAGGCCGCGATACTCGTACAGCGCGTCTGCGTCACGGCCCTTGTAAGGCGAAGACATCAGGGTGATCACGCCGAAAGCGCCGAGGCTGGTGATCACATAAGTAACCAGATACACGCCGATGGCTTCCACCGCCAGACCCTTACTCGCCACAAGTGCGATCAGCAGGTAGCCGAAGTGCGCGATGGACGAGTAACCGAGCAGACGCTTGAGGTTGCTCTGGGTCAGGGCCAGCAGGTTACCGAACAGGATCGAGGCAACGGCGATCACACTCAGCACGTCGCTCAGTACGCCACTGCTTGCAGCAGGGGAGATCTGGAACAGGCGCACCATCACCGCGAACACGGCAACCTTGGAAGCGGTCGCGAGAAACGCGGCGACCGGTGCCGGAGCACCTTCGTACACGTCCGGCGTCCACAGGTGGAACGGTACCAGCGACAGCTTGAACGCCAGACCGATCAGCATCATGCCCAGGCCCAGTTGTGCCAGCGGGCTAGGCAGACCAGTGGCAGCCAGTGCCTGACCGATACCGGTGAAGCTCAGCGAACCAGCGTCTGCGTACAGCAGTGCCATACCGAACAACAGGAACGCGGAACCGGCGGCCGACAGCACCATGTACTTGATGCCGGCTTCCAGCGAACGCTTGTTGAAGAAGGCGTAAGCCACCAGACCGTAGACCGGCACCGACAGCAGTTCCAGACCGATGAACAACCCGGCCAGGTGCTGCGCGCTGACCAGAACCAGGCCACCGGCGGCGGCCATCAGGATCAGCAGGTACAGTTCTTCACGGTTGCCCGGGTAACCCGAACCGCCGTCGCCCAAATAGGCGTGGGCGAGCGTGACGCAGGCGAGGGTGGCGACCAGGATCAGCGCCATGTACAGGCAGGCGAACGCATCGATCTGCAGCAATGGGGTCACGGCCAGAGGCGCGACTTTCAAGGCAGGCAGGATCGACAGCAAGGCCAGGTTCAGACCGGCGACCGAGATCAGGAAGGTCTGCGAGTGATTGCGGCGCCAGGCGATTGCCAGCATCACCACGATAATGGTGAGGCTGGTGATCAACAGTGGCGCAAGCGCAATAAAGTGTTGAATCGTGAATTCCATAGCGCTCTTACCGGGCCGAAGCGAGTTGAGTGAAGGCGGTGCCGAGCCACTGCTGTACGCCATGCATCGTGGCGGCAGAAGTGTCGAGGAACGGTTGCGGGTAGACGCCGAGGTAAATCAGCAGCACCGCAAGGCCTAGCACCATGATCAGTTCGCGAGCGTCCATACCGTGCAGAATCGAATCCGATTTCGACGGACCGAAGTACGCACGGTGGATCATGATCAGCGAGTAGACCGAACCGAACACCAGACCGGAGGTGGCAATCGCAGTGATCCAAGGCCAACTGGCGAAAGAACCGATCAGGATCAGGAACTCGCCGACGAAGTTACCCGTGCCCGGCAAGCCCAACGACGCGGCTGCAAAGAACAGGCTGATCGCCGGCAGGTAAGCAATACGCGACCACAGACCGCCCATCTCACGCATGTCACGAGTGTGCAGACGCTCGTACAACTGACCGCTGAGGATAAACAGTGCGGCTGCCGAAACACCGTGCGCCAGCATCTGGATCACTGCACCTTGCAGGGCCAGTTGGCTGCCGGAGTAGATGCCGATCAACACGAAGCCCATGTGGGAAACGGAAGAGAAGGCGATCAGACGCTTGATGTCAGTTTGCGCGAACGCCAGGAACGCACCGTAGAAGATCCCGATCAGACCGAGGGTCATGGCGATCGGCGCGAACTCGGCCGAGGCATTCGGGAACAGCGGCAGGGCGAAACGCAGCAGGCCGTAAGCAGCGGTTTTCAGCAGGATACCGGCGAGGTCGACGGAACCTGCGGTCGGCGCCTGGGCGTGAGCATCAGGCAACCAGGAGTGGAACGGTACGACTGGCAGCTTGACCGCGAAGGCGATGAAGAAGCCGAGCATCAGGATGTACTCGGTGGTCATCGACATCTTGGTTTTCAACAGGTCGGCGTAGTTGAAGGTAATCACGCCAGTGTTGTTGAAGTTGACCAGTACCAGACCGAGGATCGCCACCAGCATGATCAGGCCGGAAGCCTGAGTGAAGATGAAGAACTTGGTTGCTGCGTAGATCCGGGTTTTCTTGCCGTCCGAAGAACTGTGACCCCAGAGCGCGATGAGGAAGTACATCGGCACCAGCATCATTTCCCAGAAGAAGAAGAACATGAACAGGTCGAGGGCGAGGAACACGCCGACAACACCGCCCAGGATCCACATCAGGTTCAGGTGGAAGAAGCCAACGTGACGTTGAATCTCTTTCCACGAGCAGAGTACCGAGAGGATACCCAGCAGACCGGTCAGCAGGATCATCAACAGCGACAGGCCGTCGAGGGCCAGGTGCACGCTGATGCCGAAACGCGCGATCCAGATATGCTTGAACTCAAGCGCCCAGGTCGGATCGGCGCCAGGCGCCGGGGCAAATGAATAGTTGCCGGTAGCCCACAGCCAGAGGCCGATCGCGAGCAACAGGGACATGGTGATCAGCGCAATCCAGCGGGGCAGGGTAGCGCCGAAGCGCTCACCCATCCAGCACAGCAGGCCGCCGATGAAGGGGATCAGGATTAGCCAAGGCAGAATCATGACGGGCTCGTTTCCTTTCGCAAATTCGCAAGGTTCATATCAGACCGCTACCAGCACGATGGCGCCAATAACCAGCACGGCACCAGCAGCCATCGAAGCAGCGTACCAACGCAGTTGACCGGTCTCGGTGCGGCTCAGAGCAGTGTGTCCACCCTTGGCCATACGCGGGATCAGACCGATGGTCTGGTCGAGCGGGTCTTTGCGCAGGATGTGGCTGATCGCAAGGTACGGCTTGACGAACAGTTTGTCGTAGATCCAGTCGAAGCCCCAGGCAGCGAACCACCAGGCCGACAGGAAACGCCCGACGCCGCTGTTGGCAATCGCCGTCACGAAGCGACGCTTGCCGAGGAACAGCAGGGCCGCCAGCAGGATACCGGCCAGAGCGATGGCGCCCGAAGCGATTTCCAGACTGTGCTTGGCTTCGCCACCGGCATGGCCAACGCTTTCTGGCAGTACGCCGTGCAGCGGTGGAACGATCATGGCGCCGATGAAAGTCGACAGCACGATCAGCACCGACAGTGGCAACCAGTGAGCAATACCGTGACCGGCGTGCGCTTCAGTCTTGGCTTCACCGTGGAACGTGATGAAGATCAGGCGGAAGGTGTAGAGCGAGGTCATGAACGCGCCGACCAGACCTGCGTAGAGCAGACCGTGGTTGCCGCTGGCGAACGCTTCCCAGAGGATTTCGTCCTTGGAGTAGAAGCCTGCGGTTACCAGTGGCAAAGCAGCCAGTGCCGCGCCGCCGACGATGAAGCTGGCGTAGGCCAGTGGCAGTTTCTTCCACAGACCGCCCATCTTGAAGATGTTCTGCTCGTGGTGGCAGGCAACGATCACCGCACCGGAAGCAAGGAACAGCAGCGCCTTGAAGAACGCGTGGGTCATCAGGTGGAAGATCGCACCATCCCATGCGCCAACGCCCAGCGCCAGGAACATGTAGCCGATCTGGCTCATGGTCGAGTAGGCGAGGATACGTTTGATGTCGGTTTGAACCAGAGCGGCGAAACCGGCGAGTACCAGCGTCACACCACCAACGATGCCGACCAGGTGCAGGATGTCCGGCGCCAGGGTGAACAGACCGTGGGTACGCGCGATCAGGTAAACACCTGCGGTCACCATGGTCGCGGCGTGGATCAGTGCCGAAACCGGGGTCGGACCGGCCATCGCGTCCGCGAGCCAGGTTTGCAGCGGCAGTTGCGCCGATTTACCGACCGCACCGCCCAGCAGCATCAGAGTCGCCAGGGTGATCCAGAAGTCGCCGACCTGGAATTTCTGCGGTGCCAGCACCAGCAGTTCCTGGATGTTCAGCGTGCCCACTTGCTGGAACAGGATGAACAGGCCGATGGCCATGAACACGTCGCCGATCCGGGTCACGATGAAGGCCTTGAGTGCGGCGTTACCGTTGTTGCGGTTGCTGTAGTAGAAACCGATCAACAGGTACGAGCACAGGCCCACGCCTTCCCAGCCGAAGTACAGGAACAACAGGTTATCGCCCAGGACCAGGAACAGCATGCTGGCGATAAACAGGTTGGTGTACGAGAAGAAGCGCGAGTAACCGGCTTCACCGCGCATGTACCAGGAGGCGAACAGGTGGATCAGGAAACCTACGCCCACCACCACGCCGAGCATGGTGATCGACAGGCCGTCGACGTAGAGCGCGAAGTCAGGCTTGAAGCCTTCCACCGCCATCCACTGCCACAGCACCAGGGTGTAGTGACCGCCTTCGGGAGGCGCGACGTTGAATTGCCAGATGACGTAGGCGGTGACAATCGCCGACAAGCCAATGGAACCCACGCCGATCAGCGCCGAGAGGTTTTCCGACCAGCGTCCACGAGAGAACGACAGCAGCAGGAACCCGATCAGGGGGAATACGAAAGTCAGAAAGATTAGGTTCATCCGCGCATCTCACTGGCAGCGTCGATATCGAGCGTGTGGAAGCGGCGATACAGCTGCAGCAGGATCGCCAGACCAATACTGGCCTCGGCGGCTGCAAGGCTGATCACCAGGATGAACATGATCTGTCCATCCGGCTGGCCCCAACGGGCGCCTGCAACGATGAAGGCCAGTGCAGAGGCGTTCATCATCACTTCCAGACTCATCAACACGAACAAAATGTTACGACGAACCATCAGGCCGACGAGGCCTAGGCAGAACAGGATGCCGGCAACCGCCAGACCATGCTCAAGAGGGATAGCAGGCATAAATTACTCCGTCGCCTCGTTGCGGCCCAAATGGAACGCCGTGACGGCTGCGGCAAGCAGCAGCATCGAGGCGAGTTCGACCACCAGCAGATACGGGCCGAACAGGCTGATGCCCACGGCTTTTGCATCGACGGTGGTGTGGCCGATGGCCTGGCCGCTCTGGTGAGCGAACAGCACATACAGCAATTCGGCCAGCAGCAGACCGGCGAGAATTACCGGTCCGGCCCAGATACCGGGCTTGAGCCAGACGCGTTCCTGCTGAACCGCGGCGGGGCCGAGGTTGAGCATCATTACCACGAACACGAACAGCACCATGATGGCGCCAGCGTAGGCGATCACTTCCAGCACGCCGGCGAATGGAGCGCCGAGTGCAAAGAAGGTCATGGCCACGGCGATCAACGAGATGATCAGGTAGAGCAGGGCGTGCACAGGGTTGGTGTTGGTGACCACACGAAGCGTGGCCACAACCGCGATACCCGATGCGAAATAGAAAGCGAATTCCATCGTTCTTCCTTAAGGCAGCAAGCTCTTCACGTTGATCGGTTCGGCTTCGTTCTGTGCAGCGCCTTTCGGCTTGCCAGCGATTGCCATACCTGCAACACGATAGAAGTTGTAATCAGGGTTTTTGCCGGGGCCGGAGATCAAAAGATCTTCTTTCTCGTACACCAGGTCCTGACGTTTGAACTCGGCCATCTCGAAATCCGGTGTCAGCTGGATTGCGGTGGTCGGACAGGCTTCCTCGCAGAGACCGCAGAAAATGCAGCGCGAGAAGTTGATACGGAAGAAGTCCGGGTACCAGCGACCGTCTTCGGTTTCAGCTTTCTGCAGCGAGATGCAACCCACCGGGCACGCCACGGCGCACAGGTTGCAGGCTACGCAGCGTTCTTCGCCATCGGGGTCGCGGGTCAGGACGATGCGACCACGGTAGCGGGGTGGCAGGTAGACCGCTTCTTCCGGATATTGCAGGGTGTCGCGCTTGCGAAAGCCATGGCCGAAGACCATGACCAGGCTGCGCAACTGGGTACCGGTACCCTTAATGATGTCGCCAATATATTTGAACATGGGTCAAATCCTCACTGAACCGCAACTGCAGGCGTGTTCCACAACACGACCGCAGCGGTCACCAGCAAATTGATCAGGGTCAGTGGCAGGCAGAATTTCCAGCTGAAGTCCATCACCTGGTCATAACGCGGACGCGGGATAGAGGCGCGCAGCAGGATGAACAGCATGATGAAGAACGCGGTCTTCAGGGCGAACCACAGGAACGACAGTTGCGGCAGGATGCCGAACGGACCGTGCCAGCCACCGAAGAACAGGGTGACCAGCAGCGCCGAGATCAAGATGATGCCGATGTATTCGCCAACGAAGAACATGCCCCATTTCATGCCGGCGTATTCAATGTGGTAACCGTCAGCCAGTTCCTGTTCCGCTTCCGGCTGGTCGAACGGGTGACGGTGAGTCACGGCGACGCCAGCGATGAAGAAAGTACAGAAGCCGAAGAACTGCGGAATGATGAACCACAGGTTTTGCGCCTGGTACTCGACGATGTCGCGCATGTTGAACGAGCCGACCTGCACCACGATGCCCATCAGGGCCAGGCCCATGAACACTTCGTAGGACACGGTCTGCGCCGAGGCACGCAAGGCACCCAGCAGGGCGAACTTGTTGTTACTCGACCAGCCGGCGAACAGCACTGCGTAGACCGACAGACCGGCCATGGCAAAGAAGAACAGCAGGCCGATGTTCAGATCCGCGACACCCCAGGTCGGGGTGATCGGGATGATCGCGAACGCAATCAGCAAGGCCGACATGGCCACAACCGGTGCCAGGGTGAAGATCACCTTGTCGGCAAACGGTGGCGTCCAGTCTTCCTTGAAGAACATCTTCAGCATGTCGGCAGCGATCTGGAACATGCCAAACGGGCCAACGCGGTTCGGACCGTAACGGTCCTGCCACCAGCCCAGCAGGCGACGTTCGACAAAGCTGAGTAACGCGCCCGCGACCACAACGGCCAGCAGAATCACGATGGCTTTGACGACCGTCAGGATCACATCGATCACTTCAGGGGTGAACCAGGTCATTGCGCTGCCTCCTGCAGACCGTCGACGGATACGCCGGCGAATGCCGGTGGAATGCCGGCGATGCCCGCAGGCAATGCCACCAGACCTGCGCCCAGTTCTTCATTGATGCGCAGCGGCAGACGCAGGGTCTGACCGGCCACGTTCAGGCTCAGCAGTGCACCTTCGTTGACGCCCAGGCGATCCGCTTCGGATTTGGCCAGTGCAACGTAAGCCGCCGGAATGCGTTCCTGAACCGGCGCGGCTTTCGAAGAGTTTTCTTCGCTGCCGAACAGGTGGAAGAACGGCACGGCTTGCCAGGTACCCGGCGCCGGATTGAATGCACGCGGAGCAGCAGCGAACCAGTTCAGCGAATCGCCCGTGCTTTCGATCAGGCGGGTGCCCGGATCGCCAGCGCGGATGTGACCACCGACTTCGTCCTGGAACTTGTTCCAGGCTTGCGGCGAGTTCCAGCCCGGCGACCAGGCAAACGGCACTTGCTGACGCGGTTCGGCAGAGCCCGAGTAACCTTCCATGGAGAAAGAGAACGCGGTGTCTTTGTCTTGCGGCGTGCGTGGTTCGTGAACGCTGATGTCGGCGCGCATCGCGGTGCGACCGGAGTAACGCAGCGGCTCACGCGCCAGTTTCAGACCCTTGATGCGGAATGCGGCAGACGGCGCAGCATCGACGATACGCGCCAGTTGCGCGGTGCTCGAAGCAACGGCAGCGGTGACGTGGTCGAGTTGCGTCCAGTCGATCGGCTGATTCAGCAAGGTGGCGCGCAAGGCGTGCAACCAGCGCCAGCCTTCGTGCACCAGAATGCTCGCGTCCAGGTATTGCGGATCGAAAACCTGGAAGAAGCGCTGGGCGCGACCTTCCTGGCTAACCAAAGTACCGTCGCCTTCAGCGAAGCTGGCGGCTGGCAGAACCAGATGCGCGCGATCGCTGGTAGCGGTTTTCTGATGGTCAGCGACGATCACCACTTTCGCGGCGTTCAGGGCTGCATCGACTTTGTCTTTGGCGGTGCGGGTGTAGAGATCGTTTTCCAGCACGACGATAGCGTCGGCCTTGCCATCGATCACTGCTTGCAGCGCAGCGTCGACCGATTCGCCACCGAGCATCGCCAAGCCGAGGCTGTTGGCTTCCGGCACGATCAGGCTGATGGAACCGTTCTTCTCGCGCAGCTTCAGGGCTTTGGCGATGTTCGCTGCGGCTTCGATCAGGGCTTTTGAACCCAGCGAAGTACCGGCGATGATCAGCGGACGCTTGGCGGCGAGCAGGGCATCAGCGATGCGCTTGGCAAGTTCCAGTGCTTCAGCGTCCAGACCTTCAACGGCCGGTGCGCTGGCATCCAGAGCGTGAGCCACGGCGAAACCGATGCGCGCCAGATCGTCGGGAGCTGCGTGAACGCATTCTTCGGCGATGTCGTCGAGCTTGGTTTCAGCCAGGCTGGCAATGAACAGCGGATTCAGCGCGTGCTGACCGATGTTCTTCACCGCGGCGTCGAGCCATGGCTGGACGCGCATGGCGTCGGCCATTTCTTCGGCTTTGCCCTTGACCGACTGACGCAGCGACAACGCCATACGGGCGGCGGTCTGGGTCAGGTCTTCACCGAGCACGAAAATGGCGTCGTGGTCTTCGATGTCGCGCATGTTCGGTACTGGCAGCGGGCTGTCATTGAGCACTTGCAGAACCAGACGGATGCGCTCCAGTTCGGCCGCTTCGATACCCGAGTAGAAGTGCTCGGCGCCTACCAGTTCACGCAACGCGTAGTTGCTTTCCAGGCTGGCACGCGGCGAACCGATACCGACGATGTTGCGACCGCGCAGCAGATCGGCGGCTTTATCCAGCGCAGCGTCGAGGCCCAGTTTGGTGCCGTCGGCCAGCAGCGGCTGACGTGGACGGTCGGTGCGGTTGACGTAGCCATAACCGAAACGGCCACGGTCGCACAGGAAGTACTGGTTCACCGAACCGTTGAAACGGTTTTCGATGCGACGCAGTTCGCCGTAACGCTCGCCCGGGGAAATGTTGCAACCGCTCGAGCAGCCATGGCAGATGCTCGGGGAGAACTGCATGTCCCACTTGCGGTTGTAACGCTCGGAGTGAGTCTTGTCGGTGAACACACCGGTCGGGCAGACCTCGGTGAGGTTGCCGGAGAACTCGCTTTCGAGGGTGCCGTCTTCAACGCGACCGAAGTACACGTTGTCGTGGGCGCCGAACACACCGAGGTCGGTGCCGCCAGCGTAGTCCTTATAGAAACGCACACAGCGGTAGCAAGCGATGCAGCGGTTCATTTCGTGGGAAATGAACGGGCCAAGTTGCTGGTTCTGGTGGGTACGTTTGGTGAAGCGATAACGGCGCTCGTTGTGGCCGGTCATCACTGTCATGTCTTGCAGGTGGCAATGACCGCCTTCTTCGCACACAGGGCAGTCGTGCGGGTGGTTGGTCATCAGCCATTCGACAACACTGGCGCGGAACGCCTTGGATTCTTCATCTTCGATGGAGATCCAGGTGTTGTCGGTGGCAGGGGTCATGCAGGACATGACGATGCGACCACGGGTGTCGTTCTCGTCGGTGTACTGCTTGACCGCGCACTGGCGGCAAGCCCCGACGCTACCTAGCGCGGGGTGCCAGCAGAAATATGGAATGTCGAGGCCCAGCGACAGACATGCCTGTAACAGGTTGTCTGCCCCGTCGACTTCGAGCGCTTTGCCGTCTACGTGGATAGTGGCCATGGTTCAAAGGTCTTCGTTGGCCCGGTGTCAGCGGGCGTGGCTAATGGAATCTTGTTATCCGTGCGAATCAAACCAGCCTCGAAAGGCGTCATCGCAGGAGGTGAAGAGCACGGGCCCTTCACCTTTATTAAGCGTTTACGCGCCGATTACGATCGGCCTTGCCAGAGGCGGGACGGCGGCGCTGACAGGCGCGATACCGGCTTCGAACTCTGGACGGAAGTATTTGATGGCACTGCCCAACGGCTCCACGGCACCCGGTGCGTGAGCACAGAAGGTCTTGCCCGGGCCGAGGAAACCGACCAGACCCAGCAGGGTCTCGATATCGCCTGGCTGACCACGGCCTTCTTCGATGGCCATCAAGAGCTTGACGCTCCATGGCAAACCATCGCGGCACGGGGTGCAGAAGCCGCACGACTCACGGGCAAAGAACTGCTCCATGTTGCGCAGCAGCGAGACCATGTTGACGCTGTCATCCACCGCCATCGCCAGGCCGGTACCCATACGGGTGCCCACTTTGGCGATGCCGCCGGCGTACATTTGTGCGTCGAGGTGCTCAGGCAGGAGGAAACCGGTACCGGCCCCGCCTGGCTGCCAGGCCTTGAGTTTGAAACCGTCGCGCATGCCGCCGGCGTAGTCTTCGAACAACTCGCGACCGGTAACGCCGAATGGCAATTCCCACAGACCCGGATTCTTGACCTTGCCGGAGAAGCCCATGAGCTTGGTGCCCATGTCTTCAGAGCCTTCGCGGGCCAACGATTTGTACCAGTCAACGCCGTCGGCAATGATCGCCGGCACGTTGCACAGGGTTTCGACGTTGTTCACGCAAGTCGGCTTGCCCCACACGCCGACGGCGGCAGGGAAGGGCGGCTTGGAGCGCGGGTTGGCGCGGCGGCCTTCGAGGGAGTTGATCAGTGCGGTTTCTTCACCGCAGATGTAACGCCCGGCGCCGGTGTGCACGAACAGTTCGAAATCGAAGCCTGAGCCCAGAATGTTCTTGCCCAGCAGGCCAGCTGCCTTGGCTTCTTCCACTGCACGGTTGAGGTGCTTGGCGGCGGTGGTGTATTCGCCGCGCAGGAAGATATAGCCACGGTAGGTTTTCAGCGCGCGAGCACTGATCAGCATGCCTTCGATCAGCAGATGGGGCAGTTGCTCCATCAGCATGCGGTCTTTCCAGGTGTTCGGCTCCATTTCATCCGCGTTGCACAGCAGGTAGCGGATGTTGATGGATTCGTCTTTGGGCATCAGGCCCCACTTAACGCCAGTGGGGAAGCCTGCACCGCCGCGACCTTTGAGGCCTGCGTCTTTCACGGTCTGGACGATGGCGTCCTGATCCATGTCGGCGAAGGCTTTGCGCGCAGCGGCGTAACCGTTCTTGGCCTGGTACTCGTCGAGCCACACGGCTTCGCCGTCGTCACGCAGACGCCAGGTCAGCGGGTGAGTCTCGGCCGACCGCTGAATGCGGTTGGCAGGACCGAAAGATGTCAGGGTCATACGTAGCCCTCGAGCAGTTTGGCGACGCCAGCAGGCTGCACATCACCAAAGGTGTCGTCGTCGATCATCAGCGCCGGTGCCTTGTCGCAGTTGCCGAGGCAGCAGACAGGCAGCAGGGTGAAACGACCGTCGGTGGTGGTCTGACCCAGGCCGATGCCCAGATTGTTCTGGATTTCGCTGACCACCGACTCGTGGCCGCCGATGTAGCAGACCATGCTGTCGCAGACGCGAATGATGTGACGGCCGACGGGCTGACGGAAGATCTGGCTATAGAACGTCGCCACACCTTCAACATCGCTGGCCGGGATGCCGAGCATCTCGCCGATCGCGTACAGGGCGCCATCCGGCACCCAGCCACGTTCTTTCTGAACGATCTTCAGGGCTTCGATCGACGCCGCGCGCGGGTCTTCGTAGTGATGCAGCTCGTGCTCGATGGCCGAGCGCTCGGTTTCACTCAAGGTGAAACGGTCTGTCTGGATAAGCGTGCTGTTCATGCTTAGCGGTCCACGTCGGCCATAACGAAGTCGATACTACCCAGGTACGCAATCAAGTCCGCGACCATGCTGCCTTTGATCACCGAAGGGATCTGTTGCAGATGCGGGAAGCTTGGAGTGCGGATCCGGGTACGGTAGCTCATGGTGCCGCCGTCGCTCGTCAGGTAATAACTGTTGATGCCCTTGGTCGCTTCGATCATCTGGAAGGATTCGTTGGCCGGCATGACCGGACCCCACGAAACTTGCAGGAAGTGCGTGATCAAGGTTTCGATGTGCTGCAGCGTGCGCTCTTTGGGCGGCGGCGTGGTCAGCGGGTGATCCGCCTTGTACGGGCCTTCCGGCATGTTGCGCATGCACTGGTCGATGATCTTGATGCTCTGGCGCATCTCTTCAACGCGCACCATGCAGCGGTCGTAGGCATCGCCATTGGCGGCCAGTGGTACTTCGAACTCGAAGTTCTCGTAGCCGGAGTACGGACGCGCTTTACGCAGGTCGAAATCGCAACCGGTCGAACGCAGGCCTGCACCGGTGACGCCCCATTCCAGGGCCTCTTTGGTGTTGTAGGCGGCAACGCCGATGGTACGACCCTTGAGGATGCTGTTCTGCAGGGCCGCCTTGGTGTATTCGTCGAGGCGTTTTGGCAGCCATTCAACGAAGTCTTTCACCAGTTTTTCCCAGCCGCGCGGCAGGTCGTGGGCAACGCCACCGATGCGGTACCAGGCCGGGTGCAGACGGAAACCGGTAATGGCTTCGATCACCGTGTACGCCTTCTGGCGGTCGGTGAAGGTGAAGAACACCGGGGTCATTGCGCCCACGTCCTGGATGTACGTACCCAGGAACAGCAGGTGGCTGGTGATCCGGAAGAACTCGGCCATCATGATGCGGATGACGTCGACCTTCTCAGGCACCTTGATGCCGGCCAGCTTCTCGACCGAGAGCACGTACGGCAGGTTGTTCATCACGCCGCCGAGGTAGTCGATACGGTCGGTGTACGGAATGAAACTGTGCCAGGACTGACGCTCGGCCATCTTCTCGGCGCCACGGTGGTGGTAACCGATGTCCGGAACGCAGTCGACGATTTCTTCACCGTCCAGTTGCAGAATGATGCGGAACGCACCGTGAGCCGAAGGGTGGTTCGGGCCCAGGTTGAGGAACATGTAGTCCTCGTTCACACCGGAACGCTTCATGCCCCAGTCTTCAGGACGGAAGCGTGCTGCTTCTTCCTCAAGCTGCTGCTTGGCGAGGTTGAGGCTGTACGGATCGAATTCGGTGGCGCGCGCCGGGAAGTCCTTGCGCAGCGGGTGACCTTCCCAGGTCGGCGGCATCATGATGCGCGACAGGTGCGGGTGGCCTTTGAAGTCGATGCCGTACATGTCCCAGACTTCACGCTCGTACCAGTTGGCGTTCGGCCAGATGCTGGTGACGGTCGGCAAGCTCAGGTCGCTCTCGGACAAGGCGACCTTGATCATCACGTCACTATTACGCTCAAGCGACATGAGGTGATAGAACACGGTGAACTCGGCGTCCGATGGCAGCCCTTGACGCTTGGTGCGCAGACGCTCGTCCACGCCGTGCAGGTCATAGAGCATGACGTACGGCTTGGGCAGGTTGCGCAGGAAAGTCAGGACTTCGACGAGTCTGGCACGCGCCACCCACAGCACCGGCATGCCGGTGCGGGTTGGCTGGGCGGTGAACGCCTCCGGGCCAAAACGGTTGTTCAATTCAACGACCACATCCTGGTCGTCTGCCTTATAAGGCGGGATGTACAGAGCGCTGCCTGTAGTCATGGTTATTTATTCGCTTTCGGTCAACGTAAAGAATGAAGCCAGCTTCTCGTTTCTTTGTAAGAACAGATCTGGATCAGACTTCGTCAGGGCTGCGCAGGTTGGTCACTGCGATTCGCTGTTCGCGGCGCTGTTCCTTCTGCGAAGGCATGTCGGCGCGATAAACGCCTTGATCACCAACGACCCAGGAAAGCGGGCGACGCTCCTTGCCAATCGATTCCTGCAACAGCATCAAGCCTTGCAGAAATGCTTCTGGACGGGGCGGGCAGCCAGGTACGTAGACGTCCACCGGCAGGAACTTGTCCACCCCTTGAACCACGGAGTAGATGTCGTACATGCCACCGGAGTTGGCGCACGAACCCATGGAGATAACCCATTTCGGTTCGAGCATTTGCTCGTAGAGACGCTGAATGATCGGCGCCATCTTGATGAAGCAGGTACCGGCGATAACCATGAAGTCGGCCTGGCGCGGCGATGCCCGGATAACCTCGGCGCCAAAGCGCGCGATGTCGTGGGGCGCCGTGAAGGCGGTGGTCATTTCCACATAGCAGCACGACAGGCCGAAGTTGTACGGCCACAGGGAGTTTTTACGTCCCCAGTTGACCGCGCCACTCAGCACGTCTTCGAGCTTGCCCATGAAAATGTTTTTGTGAACTTGATCTTCTAACGGATCGGAAACGGTTTCCCGTTCGCCGATCGGGTACTGATCGTTAGGAGCATCGGGGTCGATCCTGGTGAGATTGTATTGCATTGCCAAAGCCTCATTGTTTCAGCTTCGCCTGCCGCTTGCGACGAGCTTCCGGAGCCCAGTCAAGGGCGCCCACTCGGAACAGGTAGACAAGACCTGCCAACAGAATTGCTATGAAAACGAGAGCTTCGACGAATCCGGTCCAGCCGCTTTCGCGGACGGACACAGACCATGCAAAGAGAAAGAGGGCTTCGATATCGAAGATCACGAAGAGCATCGCGACCAGATAGAATTTGGCTGAGAGCCGCAAGCGGGCGCCACCGGTAGGTAGCATGCCCGACTCGAACGGTTCGTTTTTGCTGCGGCCCCAGGCTTTTGACCCGAGGAGGCTGGAAACGCCAAGCATGAAGGCACACAGGCCGACGACACCCAGAAGGAAAATGGCAAAGCCCCAGTTGTGGGCCATGAGTCCTGTCGCTTCGGGCATGCTGGTAATCCTTAACAGAGAGCAAAGGTCTCTGAGCTTGATAAAGAAATAGGCAGTGACGATATGTCGCAGCAATCAATCGCGCTGATTTTATGGCTAAACACCCAGCAAGTAAAATTCCTATAGCGAAATTATTTATTGGAATAAGGACATAGCGCACCTCGAATGCCCTGAGGCCCATGCGTTGCGGGCATTAGCCGGCTTTCAATGAATAATGTTTTGTCGGGAATGTAACGAACATAGTTATGGCTGAATGATAATTAATATCGTTTGGGGTGGTTTTGTAACTATTTAGCGGCGCAGTAGTTGGGAAGTTGTCTTATATACCCGTTACTGCAAGTAGCGGCGGCGTCCGTTTTAGCTGATTTTTCCTACGCCCATACGGCTCTGGATCAATGTTTTTTCAGAAAGGTCTGGCACGGGTTTGCGATGTCCGAGTAATCGCCCCCCCCTGTAGGAGCTGTCGAAGGCTGCGATCTTTTGACTTTGGGCTTTCAACATCAAAAGCAAGATCAAAAGATCGCAGCCTTCGGCAGCTCCTACACGGGAGTAACGCGGTTTCTGCAGGCAAAAAAACGCCCCGAACCAGTCGGGGCGTCAGATGTGCAGCGCTGCGGTTAGCTTTTATTCGGTCCGCAACGGCCGTTTACTCAGGCGAAGCAGAATCAGTGGAACTGTTCTTCTTCGGTCGAACCGGTCAGCGCGGTTACCGAGGACGAGCCACCCTGAATCACGGTGGTCATGTCGTCGAAGTAGCCGGTGCCCACTTCCTGCTGGTGCGCCACGAAGGTGTAACCCTTGGAAGCGTCAGCGAATTCCTGCTCTTGCAGCTTCACGTAGGCAGTCATGTCGTTGCGGGCGTAGTCGTGCGCCAGGTTGAACATGCTGTGCCACATGTTGTGAATGCCGGCCAGGGTGATGAACTGGTGCTTGTAGCCCATGGCGGACAGTTCGCGCTGGAACTTGGCGATGGTCGCGTCGTCCAGGTTTTTCTTCCAGTTGAAGGAAGGCGAGCAGTTGTACGACAGCAGTTGGTCCGGGTATTCCTTCTTGATCGCTTCAGCAAAGCGACGGGCTTCGTCCAGATCCGGCTTGGCGGTTTCGCACCAGATCAGGTCGGCGTACGGTGCGTAAGCCAGGCCACGGGCGATTGCCTGGTCCAGACCGGCACGAACCTTATAGAAGCCTTCCTGAGTACGCTCGCCAGTCACGAACGGCTGGTCGTACGGGTCGCAATCGGAAGTCAGCAGGTCCGCAGCGTTCGCATCGGTACGCGCCAGAATGATGGTCGGTGTACCGGCAACGTCAGCAGCCAGACGTGCAGCGGTCAGCTTCTGTACGGCTTCCTGAGTAGGAACCAGTACTTTACCGCCCATGTGGCCGCATTTTTTCACGGAAGCCAGTTGGTCTTCGAAGTGAACGCCGGCGGCGCCTGCTTCGATCATGCTCTTCATCAGCTCGTAGGCGTTCAGCACGCCGCCGAAACCGGCTTCGGCGTCAGCCACGATAGGCGCGAAGTAGTCGATGTAGCCTTCGTCGCCAGGGCCTTTGCCGGCTTTCCACTGGATCTGGTCAGCACGACGGAACGAGTTGTTGATGCGCTTGACCACGGTTGGAACCGAGTCCACCGGGTACAGCGACTGGTCCGGGTACATCGATTCTGCGGAGTTGTTGTCCGCAGCGACTTGCCAGCCGGACAGGTAAATGGCCTGGATACCGGCCTTGACCTGCTGAACAGCCTGGCCGCCGGTCAGGGCGCCCATGCAGTTGACGAAATCTTTGTCTGGACGGAAGGACGGCTTGGCACCCTGGGTGACCAGGTTCCACAGCTTCTCGGCGCCGAGTTTTGCAAAAGTGTGCTCAGGTTGAACCGAGCCACGCAGGCGGACGACGTCAGCAGCGGAGTAAGCGCGGGTCACGCCTTTCCAGCGCGGGTTTTCAGCCCAGTCTTTTTCGAGGGCTGCAATTTGCTGTTCGCGTGTCAGTGCCATGGAGATAAACCTCGTCGCGTCTTTTATGAAAAGTTGTTCTGCGGTGGAAAATTCCTGCGCTCGCTGACCAGAAGCTTAGGCGGTCAAGTCGGATTCGGCGGGGTAGGCGACGGGATGAACGATGGGCTCGAGGGGAAGTGAGCAGGTAAGGGCGGACTGCGGGCGCATTCGGGCGTCGTGGGCCTTTGTACGAACTACAGCGTGAAGCCGGGTTACCTAATTACGCTTCCGTCCCTCGGGACAACTTCGTTCCAGTCGGCAACCTCGTCAAACACACCTTATGGGCGGTACAGACACGAAGCGGTTCGCGGGGTAGATGCGAACATCGCTTCGAAGGCCCTTGCCAGGGCCTCTGATTAGCGGGAGCGAGGCCATCATGCCTTCGCTTTTTGACCTCGTCAAACGTTTTGTAGTGCTTTTTTTCAAGCACTACATCTTTCGTCTAATACGACTAATCAGTCAGTTTTCGGTGGTTTAGTCCAAGGCGTCGACTTTCACCTTCAAGGTCATGTCATCCCGGCCTTGAGTCGAGTAGCTGCGGGCCAGGCCCTGTTTGTCGGCCTGAGTCTGGCGATTGACGCCGGCTAGAGTGATCCACTCGCCGAGGCGTCCGCTGACGGTTGTGTCGGTACTTTGCACGTTCACTACATCGGGACGTTCCTGGCTCATACGGTCACGATTGGTCGTGATTGCCAGGTGAACGATGTCGCCGGTGACGCTGGCGGTGACGTAGAAACCCTGGGTGACGTTGCGGTACTCGGTCTGGCTGTTGTAATCGCCGTAGGAGTTGCTCTGGCTGCTGGTGATCGGCACGCTCTGGCCGACCTGGATCAGCGCCGGCATGCCGTCGGTGGCCTGGACTTGCTGGACGCCGCCGTCACGGCTGGCGGTGCTGCGGCTGATGATGCGGGTCTGCGCGCCATTGACCGAGTAACCTTCATCGCCACGGCCGTTGTTTTCATTGGTGTCGACAGTGATCAGCAGGCGTTTTGGCGCGGTGTCGAGCTGAGTGATCAGCGTCTTGAGTTCCTCGATCTTGTCCGGCTCGGCCTTGATGATCAGTTGATTGCCATAGGCGCTGACCTGGCCGTCCTTGCCGATGAAGTCTTGCGCCATCGGCAGCATGTCGGCGCTGGTGCGGTACTTGAGGGGGACGACTTCTGTGGCTGCCATCACCGAAAAACTGCAGCCGAGCAGCAGGGTGGTGAGCAGGGTGCGTAGGGACATGTCCGTTATCTCCGCTTTCGAAAGGCTTGATATTGCCAGTTTGTCGGCCCGGGGTGGGGCAAGTTGAATCGTTGACAGCAAAACGCCCCGGCATCGTTCGATGTCGGGGCGTTTGCTAAAGATTGCATATTGCTCTTGTGGCGAGGGGATTTATCCCCGATGGGCTGCACAGCAGACCCAAAATTTTAGGGCCGCTTCGCGCCCCATCGGGGATAAATCCCCTCGCCACAAGGTTTCATTCAGCTAGCGGTTAGGCTGAATGGCGAACCATGTCCACATGCGGAATCCCTGCTTCCAGGAACTCCTCACTGACCAGGCTGAAACCCAGGCGCTCATAAAACGCCGTAGCCTGCACCTGAGCGCTGAGCATCTGCTGCTTCAGACCGCGCGCTTCAGCTTCAGCGATGACCGCTTGCATCAGCGCATCACCGACCTTCATGCCGCGCCAGTCTTTGAGCACCGACACACGGCCGATGTGCCCGTCGGGCAACAGTCGTGCGGTGCCGATCGGGAAGTCGCCTTCAAACGCCAGAAAGTGCACGGCGCTCGCGTCATCCGCGTCCCACTCCAGCTCAGGTGGCACCGATTGCTCAGCGATGAATACCGTCTCACGAATGCGGCGGATCTCGGCGATGTCCTTTTGCCAATCTGCGACACGTACGCGAATCTTATTCATCGGCGAACCCCAGGCTCCCTTGCTTGACCAGTTCGCACAGCAGACCACGACCGTCTTCGTCGTTCAGCCAGTCGCCGAGGTTGTCGACATGCAGGGCATCGGCGGCGCAGATCAGTTTCAGCAGCTCGCGCAGTTTGCCCGGCAGGTAGCGGCTCTGGCCGCTGGCGAACAGCAGCAAGTCGTCATCGACTTCCGACCACGCCAGACGTGCGCTTGGGTTGCGGATCAGCACGGCGCCATCCTGCAGGGCGCTGAGGAAGTCTTCTTCTTCGACTTCTTCCGGGCCGACGACCAGTTCCGGGTAGCGCGGCTCGGTCATGTACTGGCCGAACCAGGTCAGCAGCAGGCGCTCGTCGCTCATGTGCTCGGCGAGCAGGCTCTTCAGGCGATCCAGTGCGTCGTGTTGAATCTGATGCGGATCGACCGCTGGCTGCGCGTCGGCATCGGTGTAGCGCTCTTCGTCAGTCAGGAACTGGCTGAGGAAATCGGTGAAGTGGGTCAGCACTTCGGATGCGCTTGGTGCGCGGAAGCCGACCGAGTAGGTCATGCAGTTGTCGACAGCGACACCGCAGTGGGCCAGGCGCGGCGGCAGGTAAAGCATGTCGCCCGGTTCCAGAACCCATTCTTCGGTCTGTTCGAATTCAGCGAGGATGCGCAGGTCTGCGTGTTGCAGCAGCGGGCTCTCGGAATCGCACATCTGGCCGATTTTCCAGTTGCGCTTGCCGTGACCTTGCAGCAGGAACACGTCGTAATTGTCGAAGTGCGGGCCAACGCTGCCACCCGGGGCGGCGTAACTGATCATCACGTCGTCGACGCGCCAGCTCGGCAGAAAGCGGAAGCTTTCCAGCAGCTCGCTGACTTCCGGCACGAACTGGTCGACTGCCTGAACGAGCAGGGTCCACTCTTTTTCCGGCAATTTGCTGAATTCGTCTTCAGCGAACGGGCCGCGGCGCAGCTCCCATGGGCGCTCGCCGTGCTCGATCACCAGGCGCGATTCAACTTCTTCTTCCAGGGCCAGGCCGGCCAGTTCGTCGGCGTCGATCGGGCTCTCGAAGTCAGGAATCGCCTGACGGATCAGCAGTGGCTTTTTCTGCCAGTAGTCGCGCAGGAATTCGCGCGCCGTGATGCCGCCCAGAAGTTGAAGAGGAATATCGGAATTCATATGTAACCTATTGAAAAAAAGCACTTTTCAGACGGGAATAAAAACGCCCGGCGCGGCCGGGCGTCTCAAACGGTTCAAGCGGTCGATCAGATGCGTTTGGCTTGCGCTACAGCGTTACCGATGTAGTTGGCCGGGGTCAGCTGTTTCAGCTCGGCTTTCGCTTCGGCTGGCATGTCCAGGCCGTCGATGAAAGTCTGCAACGCTTCAGGGCTGATGCCCTTGCCGCGGGTCAGTTCTTTCAGCTTTTCGTATGGGTTTTCGATGTTGTAGCGACGCATCACGGTCTGGATTGGCTCAGCCAGAACTTCCCAGCAAGCGTCCAGATCAGCGGCGATCTTCTGTGCGTTCAGCTCAAGCTTGCTGATGCCTTTGAGGCTGGCTTCGTACGCGATCACGCTGTGGGCGAAGCCGACACCGAGGTTACGCAGTACGGTGGAGTCGGTCAGGTCGCGCTGCCAGCGGGAGATCGGCAGTTTGCTCGCCAGGTGCTGGAACAGCGCGTTGGCGATGCCCAGGTTGCCTTCGGAGTTTTCGAAGTCGATCGGGTTGACCTTGTGCGGCATGGTCGACGAACCGATTTCGCCAGCGATGGTGCGCTGCTTGAAGTAACCCAGGGAGATGTAGCCCCAGATGTCACGGTCGAAGTCGATCAGAATAGTGTTGAAGCGCGCAATGGCGTCGAACAGCTCGGCGATGTAGTCGTGCGGCTCGATCTGCGTGGTGTACGGGTTGAAACCCAGACCCAGCTCGTCTTCGATGAAGGCGCGGGCGTTAGCTTCCCAGTCGATCTGCGGGTAAGCCGACAGGTGAGCGTTGTAGTTGCCGACAGCGCCGTTGATCTTGCCCAGCAGCGGCACGGCAGCGACTTGAGCAATTTGACGCTCGAGGCGGTAAACCACGTTCGCCAGCTCTTTACCCAGAGTGGTCGGGGAGGCTGGTTGGCCGTGGGTGCGCGACAGCATCGGCACGTCGGCGAAACGGATCGCCAGCTCGCGGATGGCCTCAGCGGTCTGACGCATCAGCGGCAGCATCACGTCATCACGGCCTTCGCGCAGCATCAGGGCGTGGGACAGATTGTTGATGTCCTCGCTGGTGCAGGCAAAGTGGATGAATTCGCTGACCGCGGCCAGTTCAGGCAGCTTGGCAGCTTGCTCTTTGAGCAGGTATTCGATCGCCTTGACGTCGTGGTTGGTAGTGCGCTCGATCTCTTTGACGCGCTCGGCGTGCTCCAGCGAGAAGTTTTCAGCCAGTTCATTGAGAACGGCGTTGGCCTCGGCGGAGAAGGCTGGCACTTCAGGAATACCGGCGTGGGCGGCCAGGCGCTGGAGCCAGCGCACTTCAACCAGAACACGGGCACGGATCAGACCGTACTCGCTGAAAATCGGGCGCAGGGCCTGGGTTTTGCCGGCGTAGCGGCCGTCAACAGGGGAAACCGCAGTGAGCGAAGAAAGCTGCATGGGGTGTTCTCGGACAGTCGGGCAACGAAATGGGGCGCGTATCATACATGAAAAAATCCGCCGGTCCGTTGCCAACTGACCGGCGTATTACGCGTTACAGACTTCAAAGCGTTTGTTGCAGGCGATTTACTCGCTGCGCATCAGCGGATACAGCTCTTTGAGCAGCTTGCGCCGGCTGACGACCAACTGCCAGCGATGGCCGCCGAGCTGACGCCACAGGCGCGCCGAGCGAATCCCGGCGAGCAGCAAGGCGCGAATCTTCGAGGCGTTGCTCGGTTGTTGCAGGTTGCGCATGTCGCCGTGCACCTGAATGCGCTGGCGCAGCGTGCTCAAGGTGTCCTGATACAGCGCGCCGCAGGCGGCAATGACGTTTTCGTGCGCCGGGCCGAAGTGCTCGACCTGCGACTGGATCTGCGGCAGACGCTTGCCGATCGCATCGAGCATGTCGTTGCGCTTGGCCAGTTGGCGCTCAAGACCGAGCATCGACAGGGCATATCGCAACGGTTCGCGCTGCAACGTGCTCGGATCGCGTTCGAGAGCGCCGATCAATGCACGATAGCCTTCGCGCAGATTGAGGTCGTCGCCGCCGTACACGTCCAGCGTGTCTTTCGGGTCGCGTACCAACAGACTGCCGAGCATGCAGGTCAGGCCGGCTTCGCTGGTCTGGCCGCTTTTGGCGATCCGGTCGACCAGCACGGCGGCGAGAAATACGCCGCCCAGCGCCGTCAGTTGCTCCTGAGTCGGGCTCATGCCTGACCGCTCCATGGCTCGGCGACTTCGATCACGCCGCCGCCGAGGCAGATTTCACCGTCATAGAACACCACGGATTGGCCCGGTGTGACCGCGCGTTGCGGCTCATCGAACACGGCACGGTAGCCGGTTGCAGTCTGCTCCAGCGTGCAGGCCTGATCGCTCTGGCGATAGCGCACTTTGGCGGTCAGGCGACGTGGCTGGCTCAGATCGACCGGGTTGACCCAATAGATTTCCGAAGCGAGCAGGGCGCCGGAGAACAACCACGGATGGTTGTTGCCCTGGCCGACGATCAGCTCGTTGGTGTCCAGATCCTTGCGCAGCACGTACCACGGCTCGTCGCCGGCATCTTTCAGGCCGCCGATGCCCAGGCCCTGACGCTGACCGATGGTGTGGTACATCAAGCCGTGGTGACGGCCGATGACTTCGCCTTCGGTAGTTTTGATCTCGCCCGGCTGTGCCGGCAGGTACTGCTTGAGGAAGTCGCTGAAGCGACGCTCGCCGATGAAGCAGATCCCGGTGGAATCCTTCTTCTTGGCAGTGGCCAGCTCGTACTTCTCGGCAATTGCGCGGACTTCAGGTTTTTCCAGTTCGCCGACCGGGAACAGAGTCTTGGCGATCTGTTCGCCGCCGACGGCGTGCAGGAAGTAGCTTTGATCCTTGTTCGCATCGAGGCCTTTGAGCAGCTCGGTGCGGCCGTCGATGTCACGGCGGCGCACGTAGTGGCCGGTGGCGATCAGGTCGGCGCCGAGCATCATGGCGTAGTCGAGGAACGCCTTGAACTTGATCTCGCGGTTACACAGGATGTCCGGGTTCGGCGTGCGCCCGGCCTTGTATTCGGCCAGGAAGTGCTCGAACACGTTGTCCCAGTACTCGGCAGCGAAGTTGGCGGTGTGCAGCTTGATGCCGATCTTGTCGCAGACAGCCTGGGCATCCGCCAGGTCGTCCATGGCGGTGCAGTATTCCGTTCCGTCGTCTTCTTCCCAGTTCTTCATGAACAGGCCTTCCACCGCGTAGCCCTGCTCGATCAGCAGGAGAGCGGAAACGGAAGAGTCCACGCCGCCGGACATGCCGACAATGACGCGCTTCTTGGATGTGTCAGAAGGGGCTGGATCACGCATAGGGATTCAATGAGTGTCTTTAAAAAGGACGCGATTCTATCAGGCTCGCGGCCTCAAGGCTAAAGAGAAGGGCGGATCAATTCGAGGCCGAAGTGATGGCCGGCCAGATAATCATCGATGCAACGGATGATCAGCTCGCTGCGCCAGTGTTCGCGCTGCTCGATTAATTCGTCGCGGGTCAGCCACTTGGCGCCGACAATGCCGTCGTCGAGCTGATAATCCGGGTGATGTTTCAGTGCTTTGGCGACGAAGCAGACGCGTTGATAGGTCACGCCGTTGCTGGGTGCGGTGTACAGGTAAATGCCGACCACGCCGGTGGGTTCGACGTCCCAGCCGGTTTCTTCGAGGGTTTCACGAATGGCGGCATCAATCAGTGTCTCGTCCGGATCGAGATGACCGGCGGGCTGGTTGAGCACGTTACGGCCGGCCTTGTGCTCTTCGACCATCAGAAAGCGACCGTTGTCCTCGACGATGGTGGCGACGGTGATGTGGGGGAGCCATTCCATAGGGTTTCCTCGGTAAAGTCTTCAGCGCATTGAAGATCAAAAGATCGCAGCCTTCGGCAGCTCCTACAAGGACCGGTGTAGGAGCTGCCGAAGGCTGCGATCTTTTGATCTTCGCCAAAAACACAAACCCCGGCACCTGGCCGGGGTTTGTGATGTTCCCTTTACAACCTTAAACCAGCGCAGCAATCGCCGCGTTGAGGGTTGCGCTTGGGCGCATGGCCTTGCTGATCAGCTCGGCATTGGCGTGGTAGTAACCGCCGATGTCGACTGGCTTGCCCTGAACGGCGTTGAGCTCGGCAACGATGGTTGCCTCGTTCTCGGTCAGAGTCTTGGCCAGCGTCGCGAACTGCGCTTGCAGTGCAGCGTCTTCGGTCTGGGCAGCCAGAGCCTGAGCCCAGTACATCGCCAGATAGAAGTGGCTGCCGCGGTTGTCGATGTTGCCGACTTTGCGCGATGGCGACTTGTTGTTGTCGAGGAACTGGCCAGTGGCCTGATCCAGGGTCTTGGACAGCACCAGTGCTTTCGGGTTGTTGTAGTTCACACCCAAATGCTCAAGCGAGGCTGCCAGGGCGAGGAACTCACCCAGCGAATCCCAACGCAGGAAGTTCTCTTCAACCAGTTGCTGCACGTGCTTCGGAGCCGAACCGCCGGCGCCGGTTTCGAACAGGCCACCGCCGTTCATCAGCGGCACGATCGACAGCATCTTGGCGCTGGTGCCCAGTTCCATGATCGGGAACAGGTCAGTCAGGTAGTCGCGCAGTACGTTGCCGGTCACCGAGATGGTGTCCTTGCCGTCGCGGGTGCGTTGCAGGGTGTACTTCATTGCGTCGACCGGCGCCATGATCTGGATGTCCAGACCTGCGGTGTCGTGATCCTTCAGGTAAGCCTGAACTTTCTCGATCACAACGCCATCGTGAGCGCGCATTGGGTCCAGCCAGAAAATCGCTGGAGTGCTGCTGGCGCGAGCACGGTTGACGGCCAGTTTGACCCAGTCCTGGATCGGCGCGTCTTTGGTCTGGCACATGCGGAAGATGTCGCCGGCTTCAACAGCCTGTTCCATCAGCAGGGTGCCCTTGCTGTCGGTCACACGAACCACGCCGTCAGCCTTGATCTGGAAGGTCTTGTCGTGGGAGCCGTATTCTTCGGCTTTTTTAGCCATCAGGCCAACGTTTGGCACGCTGCCCATGGTGGTCGGATCGAAAGCACCGTTGGCTTTGCAATCTTCGATCACGGCCTGGTAGATGGTCGCGTAGCAGCGATCCGGGATCACAGCCTTGGTGTCGTGCAACTGACCGTCGGTGCCCCACATCTTGCCGGAGTCACGGATCATCGCCGGCATCGAGGCGTCGACGATAACGTCGCTCGGCACGTGCAGGTTGGTGATGCCTTTATCGGAGTTGACCATCGCCAGCGATGGACGCGCAGCGTAGACCGCTGCCATGTCAGCTTCGATCTGCGCTTGTTGCTCGGCTGGCAGGGCTTTGATGCGAGCGTACAGATCGCCGATGCCGTTGTTCAGGTTGAAGCCGATCTGGGCCAGCACGTCAGCGTGCTTGGTCAGTGCGTCTTTATAGAACTCGGCAACGATCTGGCCGAACATGATCGGGTCAGAGACCTTCATCATGGTCGCTTTCAGGTGAACCGACAGCAGCACGCCTTGAGCCTTGGCGCTTTCGATTTCAGCAGCGATGAACGCACGCAGGGCGTTTTTGCTCATCACGGCGCAGTCGAGAATCTCGCCAGCCTGAACGGTGGTTTTTTCTTTCAGGACGGTAGCGGTACCGTCTTTGGCGATCAGCTCGATTTTCACAGCGTCAGCGGCGTCGATCAGGGCAGCTTTTTCGCTGCCGTAGAAATCGCCGGTGCTCATGTGAGCGACGTGGGATTTGGAGTCTTTGGCCCAGGCGCCCATTTTGTGCGGGTGCTTGCGCGCATAGTTCTTGACCGACAGCGGTGCACGACGATCGGAGTTGCCTTCGCGCAGAACCGGGTTCACGGCGCTGCCCTTGATCTTGTCGTAACGCGCCTTGGCGTCTTTGTCGGCGTCGCTGGTCACTGTTTCCGGATAGTCCGGCAGGTTGTAACCCTGAGCTTGCAGCTCTTTGATCGCGGCTTGCAGCTGAGGAACCGAAGCACTGATGTTCGGCAGCTTGATGATGTTGGCTTCAGGCGTAACGGCCAGGTCGCCCAGTTCGGCGAGGTGGTCGGCTACGGCTTTGTCACCCAGTTGCTCGGGGAAGCTGGCCAGGATGCGCGCTGCAAGAGAGATATCGCGGGTTTCCACGGCGATATCGGCCGAGGCGGTGTAGGCCTCGATGATCGGCAGCAGGGAATAGGTGGCGAGGGCTGGGGCTTCGTCGGTGAAGGTATAGATGATCTTCGAGCGGGTGGGCATATTCGGATTAACTCTCTCTTCTTTGCTAAGCGTGCGCAGAAACTCGAGGGGCGCCGGGTAAGCGCGTTCGTTCAAAGTCATCCATGAACCGAATGTCGAGAATCTTCGCGGTGATGTTGGGTGCATCGTTGAGCGTCGAGCAGTCAGGTTGCGATAACAACCTGGCTATAGGGCGGAAAGTCTCGTTCTAGACAGGCCAGCCGTCGTGACCCTGTGGTCAGCGGCCGGCATTATACATAGGTAGCTGGCAATCTGCCGATGGTTCATATGCAACGATTCTCGTCCATTGGTCTAAAGGTCGCAGGGCAGGGTGGGGCGTAGAGTCGTCGCGAATGCTTGAGTTTGGCGCTTTTCCCTTTGCTTTCAGGCTTGTACGAAACCAGATGTGCCTGCGCCGCGAACAGAGGGTTTGCGTGTTGATTTAACTGGGTTACGCTCGAACCAAGCCAGATGTTCAATCCAAACAATGGAGTTCAGCATGGGTTACAAGAAGATTCAGGTTCCAGCCGTCGGCGACAAAATCTCCGTCAATGCAGACCATTCTCTCAATGTTCCTGATAACCCGATCATCCCCTTCATCGAAGGTGACGGCATTGGTGTCGACATCAGTCCGGTGATGATCAAGGTTGTCGATGCTGCAGTTCAAAAGGCATACGGCGGCAAGCGCAAGATTTCCTGGATGGAAGTCTACGCCGGGGAAAAAGCCACTCAGGTTTACGATCAGGACACCTGGCTGCCTCAGGAAACCCTGGACGCAGTCAAGGATTACGTGGTTTCCATCAAAGGCCCGCTGACCACCCCGGTCGGTGGCGGCATCCGCTCGCTGAACGTGGCCCTGCGTCAGCAACTCGACCTCTACGTCTGTCTGCGCCCGGTGCGCTGGTTCGAAGGCGTGCCAAGCCCGGTGAAAAAGCCTGGCGACGTCGACATGACGATTTTCCGCGAGAACTCCGAAGACATCTACGCCGGTATCGAGTGGAAGGCCGGTTCGCCGGAAGCGACCAAGGTCATCAAATTCCTTAAAGAAGAAATGGGCGTCACCAAGATCCGTTTCGACGAAAACTGCGGCATCGGCGTCAAGCCGGTTTCCCTGGAAGGTACCAAGCGTCTGGCGCGCAAGGCTCTGCAATATGTGGTCGACAACGACCGCGATTCGCTGACCATCGTGCACAAAGGCAACATCATGAAGTTCACCGAAGGTGCCTTCAAAGAGTGGGCCTATGAGGTGGCGGCCGAAGAGTTCGGTGCGACCCTGCTCGACGGCGGCCCGTGGATGCAGTTCAAAAACCCGAAAACCGGCAAGAACGTTGTGGTCAAAGACGCCATCGCCGACGCCATGCTTCAGCAGATCCTGCTGCGCCCGGCCGAATACGATGTGATCGCGACCCTGAACCTCAACGGCGACTACCTCTCCGACGCCCTGGCAGCGGAAGTGGGCGGTATCGGTATTGCGCCGGGCGCCAACCTGTCCGACACCGTAGCGATGTTCGAAGCCACCCACGGGACCGCGCCGAAGTATGCCGGCAAGGACCAGGTCAACCCGGGTTCGTTGATTCTGTCGGCAGAAATGATGCTGCGGCACATGGGCTGGACCGAGGCGGCGGATCTGATCATCAAGGGCACCAACGGCGCCATCAGTGCCAAGACCGTGACCTATGACTTCGAACGTCTGATGGAGGGGGCCAAGCTGGTTTCGTCTTCGGGCTTCGGTGATGCGCTGATCTCGCACATGTAAGAGCAACACCCTGCAACAAAACCGCCCGGCTCGAAATAATCGAGCCGGGCGGTTTTTTTATGGCCGAAGGTGCTGGGCGTCAGCTGGTTACCTTTTGTTGCTTGGCGTCGACGGGGGACGTTTCTTTTTCGGAATCGACGGCTCCAATCTTCACGGCGTGCAAGCCTTTCGGGCCTTGCACGATGTCGAATTTCACCACTTGCCCTGCCTTGAGGGTTTTGTACCCGTCCATTTCGATGGCGGAGTAGTGCGCAAAGAAATCAATGTCTTTGCCGTCTTCATCGCGACCTTCGCGGGCGTCGGTATTAATGAAACCGAACCCCTTGGCATTGTTGAACCATTTCACCTTGCCGACAGCCATGCTCAAATCCCTCTGCAACAGACTCCATCGCTGGAGTATCATCCAAGTCATCCGCAATCTAATCCGTTAAAAGGATTGACTCCGCGGATCTTTTTTACCCACTGTGGGCTCTATTGGTTGTAACACCGTTTTCCCGATAGTCAAGGTGACCGGGCAGTCGGAGTTGAAAACGTGGACAACCGCCCCCACCACTGTATTTGCACAACTGACGAACCTTTCTTTCCATGCATGCAATCAGCCAGATTCGACTAACATTCAATCAGGATCGCCCGACTCTCCAAAAGGATCACCCGGAGGAACGCGACGACGATTCGGCGGGCGTTGCTGTTCAGGAAGCAAAGCCTGCGTTACAGGCGCCGCCGATGTACAAGGTGGTTTTGTTCAACGATGACTACACACCGATGGATTTCGTCGTCGAAGTGCTCGAGGTGTTTTTTAACCTGAATCGCGAGCTGGCGACCAAGGTCATGCTGGCCGTTCACACAGAAGGACGGGCAGTATGTGGAGTGTTTACCCGCGACATCGCCGAGACAAAGGCCATGCAGGTCAACCAGTACGCCAGGGAAAGCCAGCATCCGCTACTCTGTGAAATCGAGAAGGACGGTTAATCGCCGACCACTTGGGTATGAGGTGAAGCTATGTTAAACCGCGAGCTCGAAGTCACCCTCAATCTTGCCTTCAAGGAGGCTCGTTCGAAACGTCATGAATTCATGACCGTCGAACACCTGCTGCTGGCCCTATTGGACAATGAGGCTGCCGCCACCGTTTTGCGTGCCTGCGGCGCGAACCTCGACAAACTCAAGCACGACCTGCAGGAGTTCATCGACTCCACCACGCCATTGATCCCCGTTCATGACGAGGATCGCGAAACCCAGCCAACCCTGGGCTTTCAGCGTGTCCTGCAACGTGCTGTTTTCCACGTACAGAGCTCGGGCAAGCGTGAAGTAACCGGCGCCAACGTGCTGGTTGCAATCTTCAGTGAGCAAGAGAGTCAGGCAGTGTTTCTGCTGAAACAGCAGAGCGTTGCGCGCATCGATGTCGTCAATTACATCGCGCACGGCATTTCCAAAGTGCCGGGGCATGGCGATCACTCTGAAGGTGAACAAGATATGCAGGACGACGAGGGCGGTGAGTCTTCTTCTTCAGGCAATCCTCTGGATGCTTATGCCAGCAACCTCAACGAACTGGCACGCCAGGGTCGTATCGATCCGTTGGTCGGACGCGAATTGGAAGTCGAGCGCGTCGCGCAGATTCTCGCGCGTCGTCGCAAGAACAATCCGCTGCTGGTAGGCGAGGCTGGCGTGGGTAAAACCGCGATTGCCGAAGGCCTGGCCAAGCGTATTGTCGACAACCAGGTGCCTGACCTGCTGGCTGGCAGCGTTGTTTATTCCCTTGATCTCGGTGCTCTGCTCGCGGGCACCAAGTATCGCGGCGATTTCGAGAAGCGCTTCAAGGCGCTACTCAATGAATTGAAAAAACGTCCGCAAGCCATTCTGTTCATCGACGAGATCCACACCATTATTGGTGCCGGTGCTGCGTCGGGTGGCGTGATGGATGCTTCGAACCTGCTCAAGCCTTTGCTCTCGTCTGGCGACATTCGTTGCATCGGTTCGACTACGTTCCAGGAATTTCGCGGCATCTTCGAGAAGGATCGTGCCCTCGCACGACGCTTCCAGAAGGTCGATGTCGTCGAGCCGTCGGTGGAAGACACCATCGGCATCCTGCGCGGCCTGAAGGGGCGCTTCGAAGCGCATCACAACATCGAGTACAGCGATGAGGCGTTGCGCGCCGCTGCCGAACTGGCTTCGCGCTACATCAATGACCGGCACATGCCGGACAAAGCCATCGACGTCATTGACGAAGCCGGCGCTTACCAGCGCCTGCAACCGGTCGAGAAACGCGCCAAGCGTATCGAAGTGCCGCACGTCGAAGACATAGTGGCGAAGATTGCACGGATTCCGCCGAAGCACGTCACCAGCTCCGACAAGGAACTGCTGCGTAACCTCGAGCGTGATCTGAAGCTGACGGTGTTTGGTCAGGACGCGGCGATCGATTCGCTGTCGACTGCGATCAAGCTGTCCCGTGCCGGCCTCAAGTCGCCTGACAAACCAGTCGGTTCGTTCCTGTTCGCAGGGCCAACCGGTGTCGGTAAAACCGAGGCCGCGCGACAATTGGCCAAGGCGCTGGGTATCGAACTGGTTCGCTTCGACATGTCCGAGTACATGGAGCGTCACACCGTATCGCGTCTGATCGGTGCACCTCCGGGCTATGTCGGCTTTGATCAGGGCGGTCTGTTGACCGAGGCGATCACCAAGCAGCCGCATTGCGTATTGCTGCTCGATGAAATCGAGAAGGCGCACCCGGAAGTCTTCAACTTGCTGCTGCAAGTGATGGATCACGGCACGCTGACCGATAACAACGGGCGCAAGGCGGATTTCCGCAACGTAATCGTGATCATGACCACCAACGCCGGTGCCGAAACTGCCGCGCGTGCTTCGATTGGTTTCACTCATCAGGATCACTCGTCTGATGCAATGGAAGTGATCAAGAAGAGCTTCACGCCGGAATTCCGTAACCGTCTGGACACCATTATCCAGTTTGGTCGCCTCAGTCATGAGGTTATCAAGAGTGTGGTGGACAAGTTCCTTACCGAGCTTCAGGCGCAGCTGGAAGACAAGCGGGTGCTGTTGGAAGTGACCGACGCGGCGCGCAGTTGGCTGGCGGCCGGTGGTTACGACTCGGCAATGGGCGCACGGCCGATGGCGCGCCTGATCCAGGACAAGATCAAGCGTCCGCTAGCGGAGGAGATCCTGTTTGGCGAGTTGGCTGAGCATGGTGGTGTTGTGCATATCGATATCAAGGATGGTGAGATGACCTTTGACTTCGAAACCACGGCTGAGATGGCCTGACGGCCTGTTGTAAGCGAAAGGCGCCTTCGGGCGCCTTTTTGTTAGTTGTCGTTTGGGTTTTTTGGGTGAATATCCGTTGCTGCGGTGATGGCTTATTACGGTTTCGCCCTTACGGCGACTCACTTTTTTTCAAGCGCCAAAAAAAGTAAGCAAAAAACGCTTGCTCCTACGTGCGGCCCGCTCGCTGGGGCTCGGGGTCCCTTCGCTTCGGGATCGATCCGGGCGCAGCGTCTCCGGTTTGCTGCGCTGCACCTCCTCTCGCTGTGTTTGGCTTCGCCAAACGGTCGCTGCGCTCCCACCCCCGGATCAATCCCTCCACTCAGCCTTCCGACGTCGCCCGTGGATCAAGATCAAGAGCTGCAGCCGAGCTAACGCTCATCCTGTTGAGTGGTGAGGAGCGGGTGTTCGGATTTGATTTTGTAGTGGATTCGCCCCTCACCCCAACCCTCTCCCGGAGAGAGAGGGAGAGGGAGCCGATTTGTGTGCTTTTCAAAGCCTGAGTTCGACTCGGTATCGCACGTGGGCGTAGTTCGCCCAAGCACCCCGGTCAGTCCCTTCTCCCTCCGGGAGAGGGCTAGGGTGAGGGGCTCTTGATCTGGCTTTTGATCTTGCTTCGGCTTTTGATCTTTTGCCCCATCGGCAGGCCGAGCGTAGGTGTTCATCAGGGGGTAGGCGCGCAGCGCCGTGCGGCGTAGCCGCATACATCGAGAGGAGGTGCAGCGAAGCAAACCGTAGTCGATGCCCCCGGATGGACACCGTAGCGAGGGAACACTGAGCCTCAGCGAAGTGCCGTACGCCGGGGCAAAGCCTTTTGGGTTACCTTTTCGGCGTTTGGAAAAGGTGACTCGCCGTAAGGGCGAAACCCTAATCAGCAACACCCGCAGCAACGGATATACACCCAAAACCCAAAACCCCAGACACAAAAACGCCCGGCATAAAGCCGGGCGTCTTGTATTGACCTGATTAGCGAGCGCGGTAAGTAATGCGCCCTTTGCTCAAGTCATAGGGCGTCAGCTCGACGCGCACTTTGTCACCGGTAAGAATACGAATGTAGTTCTTGCGCATCTTGCCGGAAATATGCGCGGTTACGACGTGCCCATTTTCCAACTCCACACGAAACATGGTGTTGGGCAGGGTGTCGACGACAGTGCCTTCCATTTCGAAGCTGTCTTCTTTCGACATGCAGTAAAGCCCTCGGTATCCAATGAATGGCCCGGTGCAACTGCGCCAGGCAAAAGCGGCGTGCATTGTGCCCGAAAAATGGTGTTTACGCCAAGGGGTTTACGGCTTGTCTTCAGTTCAGGATTACCCAGCGCTGATTAATCAGCAGTTCGATGGGGCGATATTGAGTCTTGTAGTTCATCTTTTTGCAATTCTTGATCCAGTAACCAAGGTAGACCGCTTCAAGTCCGCGGCGCTGACTCTCGGCGATTTGCCACAGGATCGCGAAACGTCCCAGGCTGCGCCGTTCTTCGGCCGGCTCGTAAAAGGTGTAAACCGCCGACAAGCCGTTCGGCAGCAAATCGGTCACGGCTACCGCCAGCAACCGTCCGTCGAGTCGGAACTCGTAAAAGCGTGAGAAGGGCAGATCGCGCACCAGAAAAGTCGAGAATTGATCCCGGCTCGGCGGGTACATGTCGCCGTCGGCGTGACGCTGTTCGATGTAGCGCTGGTACAGCTCGAAATATTCTTCACTGAAACCCGGTTTCGCCGGCTGTATCTGCAAGTCGGCGTTGCGCTTGAAAATCCGCTTCTGCTGACGATTCGGGGTGAACTGCGCCACCGGAATGCGCGCAGGCACGCACGCATTGCAATTCTGGCAATGGGGGCGGTACAGATGATCGCCGCTGCGACGAAAGCCCATTTCCGACAGGTCTGCGTAGACGTGCACATCCATGGGCTGACTAGGGTCGAGAAACAGGGTCGTGGCCTGTTCCTCGGGCAGATAGCTGCAAGAGTGAGGCTGAGTGGCATAGAACTTCAACCGCGCCAACTCGGTCATGATCAACCCTCGGGATAAGCTGGTGAATTAAGTGTAAGCCACGCGCGCAAAAGTCGCTCAGCAAACCCAGGTGGCACGATTGGGTTGATCCAGATGCCGTGCCAGATAATCCGCGAATTCGTGGCGGGGAATCGCCCGGGCGCCGAGGCTGTGCAGGTGGTCGGTTGGCATCTGGCAGTCGATCAGCACGAATCCTGACTCTTGCAGATGCCAGACCAGCGTGGCAAAGCCGTACTTGGAGGCATTGTCGGCGCGGCTGAACATCGATTCACCAAAAAAAAGCTGCCCCATCGCCAGCCCGTATAGGCCACCGACCAGTTCACCCTGATCCCACACTTCCACCGAATGAGCGAAGCCGCGCCGGTGCAGTTCAACGTAGGCGTCTTGCATGGCCTCAGTGATCCAGGTGCCGTCGGCGTAATCCCGTGGCGCGGCGCATGCGCGGATCACGGCTTCGAAGTCATGATCGAAAGTCACCTCATAGCGCTCCTTGCGCAGCAATTTGCCCAGACTGCGCGAAACATGCAGTTCGTCGGGAAACAGTACGGTGCGAGGATCAGGCGACCACCAGAGAATCGGCTGGCCTTCGGAAAACCACGGAAAGCAGCCATGGCGATACGCCTGGATCAGGCGGTCGGCGGAGAGGTCGCCACCGGCGGCGAGCAATCCGTTGGGTTCGCGCATGGCCTTTTCCAGCGGCGGAAAAGTCAGGGAATTACGTTGTAACCAAGTCAGCATGGCATCCAGGCTTGCAGAAGGGGAGGGCGGTGCGGGCTGTTCTGCCCGCAGTAAAGTGTGCCGCGAAATGCGGCGAATGTCGTGTCGATCCTGATCGACATTCGCGGTGTTGCAACTTGGCGCGCTGGATGCGGTCGTAAGCGAGCGCTGCGCGCCGGCCTGGAACATGTCTGCAGCGGGCCTGGCGGGCGATCTGCGGCAGTTCGCAGGGGCTGGGTGTCAATGCTTCGCTACGTTCATCAAATACACCTCATAAGCCTTTGTCACAAAAGACAATGCATGCTCAAATTGAGTCGCAGGTCTTGTGCGCTTGGCTATGCTCAATGCTGCGGGTCTGAAGCATGGCATCGGACGCACAAACCCGTACAATGCCGGGCTGTTACAGAATATTCGCTGGGCGACGTGTTTATAGCTGTGTATGTAAAAGCCGCGGCTCAGTGTTAAAAGTAGTCTCAGTTGTGCCCGTCAACTTTTTTACCTGCCTGGATTGGGCAGTTTTTTATCGTCATTCAATAGATGGACGCGCCTCGGGCGCAGGAAAAGTAGCGTTTTGAAGAAATCCACCGAAGCACCAAAAACAGTCGTTCCGCTCTGGCGCCAACAGTTGCACTACCGGCTCAAGGAAGGTGCATTGATCGCCATCGGCGCGCTGTGCCTGTTCCTGATGATGGCTTTGCTGACCTACGGCAAGGACGATCCGGGCTGGAGCCACAACAGCAAGATCGACGACGTGCAGAACTTCGGCGGCCCGGCGGGCTCCTACAGCGCCGACATCCTGTTCATGGTGCTCGGTTACTTCGCCTACATCTTTCCGTTGTTGCTTGCGGTCAAGGCCTATCAGATCTTCCGTCAGCGCCACGAGCCATGGCAGTGGAGCGGCTGGCTGTTCTCCTGGCGCCTGATCGGTCTGGTGTTTCTGGTGCTGTCCGGCGCGGCGCTGGCACATATCCATTTTCACGCGGCCACCGGTCTGCCAGCCGGCGCGGGTGGTGCGCTGGGCGAAAGCCTTGGCGATCTGGCGAAGAACGCATTCAATATTCAGGGCAGCACGTTGCTGTTCATTGCGCTGTTTCTGTTCGGCCTGACGGTGTTCACCGACCTGTCGTGGTTCAAGGTGATGGACATCACCGGCAAGATCACCCTCGACCTGTTCGAACTGTTTCAGGGCGCGCTCAACCGCTGGTGGTCGGCACGCACCGAGCGCAAGCAACTGGTTGCGCAACTGCGTGAAGTCGATGATCGCGTACATGATGTGGTCGCACCGACAGTCACCGACAAGCGTGAACAGGCCAAGGTCAAGGAACGCCTGATCGAACGTGAGCAGGCGCTGAGCAAGCACATGTCCGATCGCGAGAAACAGGTGCCGCCGGTCATCGCCCCGGCGCCGACCAAAGCGCCCGAGCCGAGCAAGCGCGTGCAGAAAGAGAAACAGGCACCGTTGTTTGTCGACAGTGCTGTGGAAGGCACCTTGCCGCCGATCTCGATCCTTGATCCTGCGGAAAAGAAACAACTCAATTACTCGCCGGAGTCGCTGGCAGCGGTCGGCCACTTGCTGGAGATCAAGCTCAAGGAGTTCGGCGTCGAAGTCACTGTAGACTCGATCCATCCGGGCCCGGTGATCACCCGTTACGAAATCCAGCCGGCTGCGGGCGTCAAGGTCAGCCGTATCTCCAACCTGGCAAAAGACCTGGCGCGCTCCCTGGCGGTGACCAGTGTGCGGGTGGTCGAGGTCATTCCCGGCAAGACTACCGTCGGTATCGAGATTCCCAACGAAGACCGGCAGATCGTGCGCTTCTCCGAAGTGCTGTCGACGCCCGAGTACGACAACTTCAAATCGCCGGTCACGCTGGCGCTGGGGCATGACATTGGCGGCAAACCGGTCATCACAGACCTGGCGAAGATGCCGCACTTGCTGGTGGCTGGTACGACCGGTTCCGGTAAGTCCGTGGGTGTGAACGCGATGATTCTGTCGATCCTGTTCAAGTCCGGCCCGGAAGACGCCAAGCTGATCATGATCGACCCCAAGATGCTCGAGCTGTCGATCTACGAAGGCATTCCGCACCTGCTGTGCCCGGTAGTGACCGACATGAAGGACGCCGCCAACGCCTTGCGCTGGAGCGTCGCCGAGATGGAACGTCGCTACAAGCTGATGGCGAAGATGGGCGTGCGTAACCTGTCCGGCTTCAACGCCAAGGTCAAGGAAGCCCAGGACGCCGGCGAGCCGCTGAGCGATCCTCTGTACAAGCGCGAAAGCATTCACGACGAAGCACCGTTGCTGCAAAAGCTGCCGACTATTGTCGTGGTCGTCGACGAATTCGCCGACATGATGATGATCGTCGGCAAGAAGGTTGAAGAGCTGATCGCCCGTATCGCCCAGAAGGCGCGTGCGGCGGGTATTCACTTGATTCTCGCGACACAGCGGCCGTCGGTGGACGTGATCACCGGTCTGATCAAGGCCAACATTCCGACCCGTATGGCGTTTCAGGTATCGAGCAAGATCGACTCGCGAACCATCATCGACCAGGGCGGCGCCGAACAACTGCTCGGCCACGGTGACATGCTCTACATGCCGCCGGGCACCAGTCTGCCGATCCGGGTTCACGGTGCGTTCGTGTCCGACGAAGAAGTCCATCGTGTGGTCGAAGCGTGGAAGCTGCGCGGCGCCCCGGAATACAACGACGACATCCTCAACGGTGTCGAAGAGGCGGGCAGCGGCTTTGAAGGCAGCAGCGGTGGCGGCGACGGTGACGATCCTGAGGCGGACGCACTGTATGACGAAGCCGTGCAGTTCGTGCTGGAAAGCCGTCGCGCGTCGATCTCCGCTGTACAACGCAAGCTGAAGATCGGCTACAACCGCGCCGCGCGAATGATCGAAGCCATGGAAATGGCCGGCGTCGTCACATCAATGAACACCAACGGTTCGCGTGAAGTCCTGGCCCCGGGCCCGGTACGCGACTGATAACAAAGCAAAAGGCGGGACAATGATGTTCCGCCGCTCTCCCACGAGTATTCAAGAGGACTCCCATGCGTCTTATCCGCATGCTGTTGCCAGTACTGGCGTTGACCACCCTCACGGCCCACGCCGATGACAAGGACGTGGCGCGTCTGACCCAATTGCTGGAAACATCCAAGACCCTGAGCGCAAACTTCTCGCAGCTGACCCTCGATGGCGGCGGCACGCAGTTGCAGGAAACCACTGGCAACATGACGTTGCAGCGTCCGGGCCTGTTCTACTGGCACACCAATGCGCCGGCCGAGCAGACCATGGTTTCCGACGGCAAGAAAGTCACCCTGTGGGACCCGGATCTTGAGCAGGCTACCATCAAGAAGCTCGACGAGCGTCTGACCCAGACCCCGGCGCTGCTGCTGTCCGGTGACGTGTCGAAGATCAGCCAGAGCTTCGACATCAGTGCGAAAGAGGCGGGCGGCGTGATCGACTTCACCCTCAAGCCGAAAACCAAGGACACGCTGTTCGATAACCTGCGCCTGTCGTTCCGCAACGGTCTGCTCAACGACATGCAACTGATCGACAGCGTTGGTCAGCGCACCAACATCCTGTTCACCGGGGTGAAGGCCAACGAGCCGGTGCCGGCTTCGAAGTTCAAGTTCGACATCCCTAAGGGCGCTGACGTTATTCAGGAATAAACCCCGAACCTGTGGGAGGCGGGCTTTGTGATAAAGGCCTGCCTGGTGGGCTTTTGTGGTGAGGGGATTTATCCCCGATGGGCTGCGGAGCGGCCCCAAGAGCGGCGACTGCTTCGCAGCCGATCGGGGATAAATCCCCTCGCCACAGGGTCATCAACAGGTTTCAGAAAATCAGAGGTTTCAACGCTAAGTGATGGATCTGTTTCGCAGTGCACCGATTGCCCAGCCACTGGCCGCGCGTTTGCGTGCGACCAATCTGGACGAGTACGTCGGTCAGGAGCACCTGCTGGCTCGCGGCAAACCTCTGCGTGAGGCGCTGGAGCAGGGTGCTCTGCATTCGATGATTTTCTGGGGGCCGCCGGGCGTGGGTAAAACCACACTGGCGCGGTTGCTCGCGGAAGTCTCGGATGCGCACTTCGAAACGGTCTCGGCGGTGCTCGCCGGGGTCAAGGAGATCCGTCAGGCCGTTGAAATCGCCAAGCAGCAGGCCGGCCAGTACGGCAAGCGCACGATTCTGTTCGTCGATGAAGTGCACCGTTTCAACAAGTCCCAGCAGGACGCGTTCCTGCCGTACGTTGAAGACGGCACGCTGATCTTCATCGGCGCCACCACTGAAAATCCTTCGTTTGAACTCAACAACGCGCTGTTGTCGCGGGCCCGCGTCTACGTTCTGAAAAGCCTCGACGAAGCGGCGCTGCGTAAATTGGTGCATCGCGCGCTGACGGAAGAGCGCGGTTTGGGCAAACGTAACCTGACGTTGAACGACGAAGGCTTCCAGATGTTGTTGTCCGCCGCCGATGGTGATGGCCGACGTCTGCTCAATTTGCTGGAAAACGCCTCCGACCTTGCCGAAGATGACAGCGAGATTGGCACCGAACTTTTGCAAAGCCTGCTCGGCGACACCCGTCGGCGTTTCGACAAGGGCGGTGAAGCGTTCTACGACCAGATCTCCGCGCTGCACAAATCGGTGCGCGGCTCCAATCCCGACGGTGCGTTGTACTGGTTCGCGCGGATGATCGACGGCGGTTGTGATCCGCTGTACCTGGCCCGGCGCGTGGTGCGTATGGCCAGCGAAGACATCGGCAACGCCGACCCACGCGCCCTCAGCCTGTGTCTGGCTGCATGGGAAGTGCAGGAGCGCCTCGGCAGCCCGGAAGGCGAGTTGGCGGTGGCCCAGGCCATCACCTATCTGGCCTGCGCGCCAAAAAGCAACGCGGTGTACATGGGCTTCAAGACCGCACTGCGCGCCGCCGCGGAAAACGGTTCGCTGGAAGTGCCATTGCACCTGCGCAACGCGCCGACCAAATTGATGAAACAACTGGGTTATGGCGATGAATACCGCTACGCCCACGACGAGCCGGACGCCTACGCCGCCGGCGAAGACTATTTTCCGGAAGAGCTTGAGCCGATCCCGTTCTATCAGCCAGTGCCCCGAGGCCTTGAGTTGAAGATCGGCGAAAAGCTCAATCACCTCGCGCAACTCGATCGTTTAAGCCCAAGACAGCGGAGAAAATAGTGATTCCATTGATTGTTGCGGTCTCCGTCGGCGGGGTCGCCGGCACGTTGTTGCGCTTCGCCACCGGCAATTGGGTCACCGCCAATTGGCCGCGGCACTTCTATACCGCGACGCTGGCCGTTAATATCGTGGGCTGTCTGCTGATTGGCGTGTTGTACGGCCTGTTTTTGATACGCCCGGAAGTGCCGATCGAGGTACGCGCCGGGTTGATGGTTGGCTTCCTCGGGGGGCTGACGACTTTTTCATCCTTTTCACTGGATACGGTGCGCCTGCTGGAAAGCGGGCAAGTACCGCTGGCTCTGGGCTATGCGGCACTCAGCGTATTCGGCGGGCTGCTCGCAACGTGGGCCGGCCTGTCTTTGACCAAACTTTGATAACGAGAAACCGACATGCTCGATTCCAAACTGTTACGTAGCAACCTTCAGGACGTAGCGGACCGCCTGGCTTCCCGTGGCTATGCCCTGGATACCGCGCGCATCGAAGCGCTGGAAGAACAGCGCAAGACCGTCCAGACCCGCACCGAAGCACTGCAGGCTGAGCGTAACGCGCGTTCCAAATCCATCGGTCAGGCCAAGCAGCGCGGCGAAGACATCGCGCCGTTGATGGCGGACGTCGAGCGCATGGCAGCCGAATTGAGCGCCGGTAAAGTCGAACTGGACGCGATCCAGACCGAACTGGACTCGATCCTCCTCGGCATCCCGAACCTGCCACACGAATCCGTTCCGGTCGGCAAAGACGAAGACGACAACGTTGAAGTGCGCCGCTGGGGCACGCCGACTGCGTTTGATTTTGAAGTCAAAGACCACGTAGCCCTGGGCGAGAAGTTCGGCTGGCTGGATTTCGAAACCGCCGCCAAGCTGTCCGGCGCACGTTTCGCCCTGTTGCGTGGCCCGATTGCTCGTCTGCACCGCGCACTGGCGCAGTTCATGATCAACCTGCACGTCAACGAGCACGGCTATGAAGAGGCCTACACGCCTTATCTGGTCCAGGCCCCGGCGCTGCAAGGCACCGGTCAACTGCCGAAGTTCGAAGAAGACCTGTTCAAGATCGCCCGCGAAGGCGAAGCCGATCTGTACCTGATCCCGACCGCCGAAGTGTCGCTGACCAACATTGTTGCTGGCGAAATCGTCGATTCGAAACTGCTGCCGATCAAGTTCGTTGCGCACACGCCGTGCTTCCGTAGCGAAGCGGGCGCGTCGGGTCGTGACACCCGCGGCATGATCCGTCAGCACCAGTTCGACAAGGTTGAAATGGTCCAGATCGTTGAGCCATCGACTTCGATGGAAGCGCTGGAAGGCTTGACCGCCAACGCCGAGAAAGTCCTGCAGTTGCTGGGCCTGCCTTACCGCACCCTGGCGCTGTGCACTGGCGACATGGGCTTCAGCGCGGTCAAGACTTACGATCTGGAAGTGTGGATCCCGAGCCAGGACAAGTACCGCGAAATTTCGTCGTGCTCCAACTGCGGCGATTTCCAGGCCCGTCGCATGCAGGCGCGTTTCCGCAACCCGGAAACCGGCAAGCCTGAGCTGGTACACACCCTGAATGGCTCTGGCCTGGCGGTCGGTCGTACCCTCGTTGCCGTGCTGGAAAACTATCAGCAGGCCGACGGTTCGATCCGCGTGCCGGACGTACTGAAGCCGTACATGGGTGGCCTTGAGGTCATCGGCTAAATGAAATATCTGCCGCTGTTTCACAACCTGCGCGGCAGTCGTGTGTTGGTCGTCGGTGGGGGGGAAATTGCCTTGCGCAAATCCCGCCTGCTGGCCGACGCCGGTGCGCTGCTGCGGGTGGTAGCACCTGAAATCGAAACGCAACTGCGTGAATTGGTGGTCGCCAGCGGTGGCGAGTGCCTGTTGCGCGGTTACGCCGAAGCGGATCTGGACAGCTGCGTGCTGATTATCGCCGCCACCGACGACGAAACGCTGAATGCACAGGTCTCCACCGATGCTCATCGGCGTTGCGTGCCGGTCAACGTGGTCGATGCGCCTGCCTTGTGCAGCGTGATCTTCCCGGCCATCGTCGATCGCTCGCCGCTGATCGTCGCGATCTCCAGCGGCGGCGACGCGCCAGTGCTGGCCCGTTTGATCCGCGCCAAGATCGAAACCTGGATTCCTTCCACCTACGGCCAATTGGCCGGTCTGGCGGCGCGTTTCCGCAATCAGGTGAAAAACCTGTTTCCGGATGTGCAGCAGCGTCGCGGGTTCTGGGAAGACGTCTTTCAAGGCCCGATTGCCGATCGGCAACTGGCCGGCCAAGGCTCTGAAGCCGAACGTCTGTTGCAAGCCAAGATCGACGGCGAAGCGACCATCACGACCGGTGAGGTGTATCTGGTCGGCGCAGGTCCGGGCGATCCGGATTTGCTGACCTTCAAGGCTTTACGTCTGATGCAACAAGCCGATGTGGTGTTGTACGACCGTCTGGTCGCACCGGCGATTCTTGACCTGTGCCGTCGCGATGCCGAGCGGGTTTATGTCGGCAAGCGCCGCGCCGATCACGCCGTGCCGCAGGATCAGATCAATCAGCAACTGGTCGATCTGGCCAAGGCCGGCAAGCGGGTGGTGCGGTTGAAGGGCGGCGATCCGTTTATCTTCGGCCGTGGTGGCGAAGAGATTGAAGAGCTGGCGGCCCACGGCATTCCATTTCAAGTGGTGCCGGGCATTACCGCGGCCAGCGGTTGCGCGGCGTATGCCGGGATTCCGCTGACTCATCGCGATCACGCGCAGTCGGTGCGATTTGTCACCGGGCATTTGAAGGACGGCTCCACCGATCTACCGTGGGCCGACCTTGTCGCGCCGGCGCAGACGCTGGTGTTCTACATGGGCCTGGTGGGCTTGCCGGTCATTTGTGAGCAGTTGATCAAGCATGGTCGCTCGGCGGATACCCCGGCGGCGTTGATTCAGCAGGGCACTACGGTCAATCAGCGGGTCTTTACTGGCACGCTGGCCGATTTGCCGCGTTTGGTGGCGGAGCATGAAGTGCATGCGCCGACATTGGTGATCGTCGGCGAAGTGGTGCAGCTGCGCGAGAAACTGGCGTGGTTTGAAGGGGCTCAGGCGCAAGTCTGAGTCAAAGCAAAAAGATCGCAGCCTTCGGCAGCTCCTACAGGGAACGCATTCTCATGTAGGAGCTGTCGAAGGCTGCGATCTTTTGCTTTTGTGGTTAGCCCTTAGACCAAACCCCTTTCCCGCTCAGCCGCGCCCGGTCATGGGCCACAGTGAAATCCTGCTCCGGCCCCTTCGGCACAACCCCTGTCGGGTTGATCGTCTTGTGGCTGCCGTAGTAGTGGTTCTTGATGTGCTGGAAATCCACGGTTTCGGCGATCCCCGGCCACTGATAAAGCTCACGCAGCCAGTTCGACAGATTCGGGTAATCGGCGATCCGCCGCAGGTTGCACTTGAAGTGGCCGTGATACACCGCGTCAAACCGGATTATCGTGGTGAACAGACGAATATCCGCTTCAGTCAGGTACTCACCCGACAGATAACGGTTGGCATCCAATACCTGTTCCAGGTGATCGAGTTCGGCAAACACTTCATCGAACGCCTCTTCATAAGCCTGTTGCGAGGTGGCGAACCCGGCGCGATAGACACCGTTGTTGACCGCCGGATAAATCCGCTCGTTCAAGGCATCGATCTCGCTACGCAGCGGCGCCGGGTAGAAGTCCAGATCATTGCCGGTCAGACCATCGAATGCACTGTTGAACATGCGGATGATCTCCGCCGATTCATTGCTGACGATGCGTTTGAGTCTTTTGTCCCACAGCACCGGCACGGTAACGCGCCCGGTGTAGTCCGGTGTGTCGGCGGTGTAGCGCTGGCGCATGAAGTCGAAGTGGTCGAGCTTGTCGCCGGTCGAGCCGAGCGCGGTGTCGAAGGTCCAGCCGTTTTCCAGCATCAGCCAGCTGACCACGGAAACGTCGATCAGGCTTTCCAGACCTTTGAGTTTGCGCAGGATCAGCGTGCGATGTGCCCACGGACAGGCGAGCGAAACGTAGAGATGATAGCGCCCGGCCTCGGCAGCAAAGCCGCCTTCGCCGCTCGGGCCTGGCTGGCCGTCCGCGGTGACCCAGTTGCGCCGTTGCGCCTGTTCGCGCTGGAACGCGCCGTCCTTGCTGCTTTCGTACCACTTGTCCTGCCAGCGGCCATCGACGAGTAAACCCATGATCAAGACTCCGTAAACCAATAAGCGTTGGAGTGGAGTCTATTCCGATGAGTTCGAACAAAAAGCGCAAAGATCGGGCGCGAATGATCGGTTAAATCGATTTGTCCCGCGCCGCCCAGAATTGCTCGGCCGTTTCGAACGCCTGCTCACGGGGCTGGCCGAGACCGCGTAACGCCAACGCCATGGTCGAAATCAGGGCCATCTGCGGATAGCTGTCGACCACATCGCCGCGCCATACGGCTTTCAGATGCTCAACATCCAGCGAGGCTGGTTTGACGTGACGTTGCGCCGACAATTGCGGCCATTCCTCGTCCCAGCTCTCGCCGCCCGTTGTGCCGTAGAGATGGCTGTCAGCATCCGGGTTGATTTCAATTTCACCGCCATCGCCCTTGACCACAATCGCCGTATCGCCGAGCAAACCGCTGGCATCGCGGTGCACGGCTTGATAACCGGGGTGGAAGATACTTTGCAGACCGCAGCGCGCGCCCAGCGGATTGAGAATCCGCGCCAGCGAGTGGATCGGCGAGCGCAGGCCCAGGGTGTTGCGCAAATCGATCATCTTCTGCAATTGCGGCGCCCAGTCCACCAGTGGCATGAACGCCAGACCGCCGTTGTCCAGCGCCGTACCCGCTTGCTGCCAGTTGCGGCACAAAGGGATGCTCAGCTCCCCGAGCAGTTGCTCGCTGTACAGACGCCCGGCAGTGTGCGCGCCGCCGCCATGCATGAAGATGCGCACGCCGTTCTGCGCCAGGCACTTGGCCGCCAGCAGATACCACGGCAGATGCCGCTTCTTGCCCGCGTAGGTTGGCCAGTCCAGATCGACATTCAAGGCTGGTGCCTGCAAACGCTCACGCAGCGCTTCGGTGAAACCGGCCATTTCCTCGGCGCTTTCTTCCTTGTGTCGCAGCAGCATCAAAAAGGCACCGAGCTGGGTGTCTTCGACCTTGTCGTCGAGCACCATGCCCATTGCTTCCCGGGCCTCGACGCGAGTCAGGTCGCGAGCGCCACGCTTGCCCTTGCCAAGGATTCGCACGAACTGGGCGAATGGATGCTCGGCGGGCGTTTCGAGGGTCAGCGCTGGATAGTCGGTCATAGGCAATTCGTCGGTTTGGGCAGGCCCGCCAGTTTCGCGGCGAGTTTGGCAGGGGTGCCTTTGAACAGTCGGTTCAGGTGCAGGCTGTTGCCTTTGTCCACGCCGAGTTTCAGCGCGGTGTACTTGATCAGCGGCCGCGTGGCCGGGGACAGCTGGAATTCTGCATAGAAGCTGCGCAGCAGTTCGAGGACTTCCCAGTGCTCGGCGGTCAATTCGATGTCTTCAGCGGCAGCGAGGGCACTGGCGACGTCGTGTGACCAGTCGCTGAGGTCAACGAGGAAGCCGTCCTTGTCCAGTTCGATGGTGCGGGCGCCGACGGTCATGGAATTCATAGCCAACTGTTGACCTTGTCGTGGTGAATCGACAGTTCGACGAAGGCCGGATAATCGATGGCTTCGGCCCAGTCCGGAGTGTCGATGGCGCGAGCCTCCATATCTTCGGCCAGAACCAATAATTTGATCTGGCGGCTTTGCAGTTCGGTAAACGGCGCGGTACCCGGTTGCAACGCGTAGACCGCGTCGCCGGATAGCAGCAACGCATCAGCGCTGCCGATCAAGCGCAGGCAACTGCTCAGGCGATCGTCGCCAAACGGGGAATGAGACAACACATGCAAAGTCGACATCAGAGGGTGATCACCTGGTCGTAACGGTCAATAAGGGCGGTGATTTGCTCGGCGGCGAGCGGTGCTGCTTCGTCCAGCGACAATTTGCCAAGGCCGCGAGCGCTGGCACTGTCGGCGCAATAGAACAGCTCTTCGACGCCAAACATTGGCAGCGCTTGCAGGTTGGCACTCAGGTCTTTCTGTTGCACAGCCTTGGCGTTTTGCCCTGCGGCCAGTTGCAGCACGCCGTTATCGAGAAACAGCAGACCGATCGGCAGATCGAAAGCGCCGCCGGCCAGCACGATGTCCAGCGCTTCGCGGGCAGCAGGGCCGGACCACGGCGACTGGCGGCTGATGATCAACAAGGATTTGGCCATCTCAAGACCCTCCGAAACAGATCAGGCGGTCGGCGTCTTGCACCGCGTCATGCAACTGACCGAGGCCAGACAATTCCCATGGTGCGCTGACGGACACGGCATCTCGCTGATAGCGCTGGGCCTCTTCGGCATTCAGCACCCCGCGGCGCAGGGCGGCGGCGATGCACACCACGCCATCCAGTTGTTGCTCGCTGATGAATGCGCGCCATTGTTTGGGCAGGTCCAGCTCGTCCTGCGGCGTGACCACCGCGTCAGAGGCGTTGTAGACGCCGTCCTGATAGAAAAACAGCCGGACAATCTCATGCCCGCCGGCCAGTGCGGCCTGCGCAAACAGCAGGGCTCGGCGCGAGGAGGGCGCATGGGCGGCGGAAAACAGCGCAATGGCGAACTTCATGACGGACTCGATCAGCAAAACTGCGGGCATGATAAAGCTTTATCGGCGCAGTCGCGAAACCCAAGTTGCTTCTGGCCATAACCCTGTAGGAGCTGTCGAGTGAAACGAGGCTGCGATCTTTTGATCTTGAAAAGCAGGATCAACAGATCGCAGCGTGCCGCAGTTCCTACAGGGGATCGTGTTCTCAACGGGGCATGTAGCCCAATTGCCAGCGTCGGGGAATTGTCAGGGACAGCAACCCCACCACTGCCGCTAGCAAACCGCTGACGAACATCGCCTTGAGCCCCAGATGATGTTCCAGTAGCGCACCCAGAATCGCGCCAATGAACATCCCGCTCCACGGCACCAACTGCACTCGCCAACCGCCGCGGCGTTCGCCGAGCATCCAGCGGCCCAGTCCACGTCCAAATCGCGACAGCGCCCCGGTCACGTAGGTCAGCCCGACCGGAAGGCCGTTCACTTCCTCGACGGCGGCGTTAAGCATGCCCATCGCGATGATTGCCGCCAGCAGCGCCGGCAGTTGTGCCTCAATCGGTAACGCTGCCGCCATGCAGAGCAGGGTGGCGATGCACAGCAGCAAGGGTAGCGTTCGCCGCCCGCCCAGCCTTGCGACCACCACGCCCAGGGCATTACCGAGGACAAACGTGGCCACCAGAATGACCAGACGCAACGTCAGCCCCATGTCGCCATCACTGATCGCCACGGCCAGGCGTGTGGTATTGCCGCTCATGAACGAGACGAAATCGCCGCTGGCCATAAAGCCGATAGCATCCGTCATCCCGGCCAGCACCGACAGGCTGGCCACCAGCGCCAGTCCCACACGACCGCGCCATTTCTGCTTGTGCAGATGGCCGGGACTGGCACGGTGGGTCGAGGTTGAGGGCAGCATCGGTGCGGATATCCTTGAGCAATGATTACGGTTCTATGCCATACAGATCGCAGTATTCCAGCCAATCCATCCCGGCCATTTCCGCGACTTCGCGATGCACTTCCAGACGTTGCGCCTGATACTCTTCAGGCGTCTCGGCCGTCAGTTGCAAGGTCAGTTCCCAGGCAAACAAGCCTCGACTTTCCGCCTCGGCCTCAAACGCTTCGTGCAGGCGTTCCTCTCTATATTGCGCCTGGGTTTCACCTTTGGCCTGGGCCAGCAATGGATTGAGATGGTCGAGGGTTTCGCGCAAGTCGGGGTGCGCGTCGAGAAACAGTTTCAGAGCGTGTTCATGTCGCTGGTCGATAGGCGCCATGTGTTTTCCTTGTGAGGCTGATGACCTTAGGTTGCCGCAGCTGCCCGCGCGTGTCGCGCTATAAATGCAGTAAAGCAGAACGATTCCCGCTGCTGCGGTGATACAGTCCGCTTTTTTGTGAATGAGCGAATGCAATGCGAATTCTGATGGTGGCGTTGGCCGCGACGGTGCTGGCCGGTTGCGCGGGTTCGGTGATGGACAATGCCCGCACCCAAACCCCAAACAAGGTTCTGACCTCGAACAAACCCGAAAAAAACGTGGCCCAGTGCGTGCAATTCGCCTGGCAGGACGAAGCGGTGTTCGGCGTCGATGCCGGGGCTTATCTGCAGCCGGGCAAGAAGGGCGGTTCGACGGTGTACACGCGCTCGGCGGAGTCGTTTGTCGATGTGAGTACGGATGCTTCCGGCACGGTGTTGAACTACTACGCGCAGAAGGATGATTTTGTTGCCAAGCGACGGTTGGCGGCGTTGGCGACTTGTCTCTAATGTCAGTCAGTTGCCCTATGCGGTGACTTCAATGGCCCCATCGCGGGCAAGCCCGCTCCCACAATGTATGTGTCGCTCACAAAACCTGTGGGAGCAGGCTTGCCCGCGATGGGGCCAGTCGATTCAACCCATCAAGCGCTTCTGGAAATAATGCCGCTTGTGCCCAGGCGGATAGTCAACGATCTCCCCGAACTGGCAGAACCCCAGCTTCTTGTAGAACTCCGGCGCCTGAAAACTGAAGGTGTCCAGCCAGATGCCCAGGCAGTTCTTGTCCCTGGCCATCGCTTCGGCCATGACCATCAGCTCCGAGCCGATTCCCTGTCCCCGACCCTGCTCCGGGACTGACAGCAATTCAACGTACATCCACTGAAAAATCACCCGACCATACAATCCACCGAGAATCGCGTCGTGCTCATCGCGCACCATCAGGGCGAAGGGCTCCGATTTCGAGCCACCCGTCTGGGCGTCGTTGTAGGCGATCAAAGGCTGGAGAATGGCCTGACGTTGTTCTTCCGTGGGGTTTTGCGACAACTCGATGCGCAAGTTCATGCAGGACTTCCTTGTGGTGTGAGCCCCCAGCCTATCCTGCGCAAGGGGTGTCCTCCAAGTCCCGTTCAACCCCGTGGAACCGTCGCTCCCGCGCTGCGGTCTAGCATTCACAGCGTCATTTCAGAACGCGATTGATGAGGACCCTCCATGAATATTTTCGAAGCCCTTCGTGAAAGCCATGATCGCCAGCGCAGCTACGCCGAAAACCTGATCAAAACCAGTGGCGATACCCCTGAAAGGGCCGAAGCGTACAAGCAGCTCAAAGCCGAGTTGCAAGCCCACGAAACTGCCGAGGAACGCCACTTCTATATCCCGCTGATGGCGTTCGACAACGGTGTTGACCTTAGCCGGCACGCCATCGCCGAGCACCATGAGATGGACGAAATGATGGAAGAGCTGGACGAGACCGAGATGTCCAGCCCGGCATGGCTGGCGACTGCCAAAAAGCTTTCGGACAAGGTCCATCACCACCTCAAGGAAGAGGAGCAGAAGTTCTTCCAGATGGCCGGCAAACTGCTTAGCGAAAAGCAGAAAGAACAATTGGCCGGGGAATACGAAAAGGAGTTCAACGCTCAGTTAGGTTGAGTTGAGAAGGGCGGCTTTTGCAGCGTCGGCGTGTAATCCTTTTGCCATACGCGGTGTGGGTGTTTTCGCAGGGTGCTGTATATGCATACAGTGTTTGTTGGTGTTTTGAGCGTGACGGTCGACGAGCGCGTCAAAACCGCCGATGGACAAAAAAATCACCTCCGTTAGCTTGAAGGCCTCTCCTCGGGAAGGAGAGTTCTTAAATCAACGGAGTGAAAAACATGAATCAGGCAAACACTGAAACCCAACTGCGACACGGTCGCGTCACATCTCCAGCAAGCCGCGGCTCGGTGGCCATTGATCTAGGGCTGCTGGGCGACTGGCAGGTCAATGAAATGGAAGGGGGCAAGAACTTTCCGGCGCTGATTGCCGGACCGTTTCCGTCACCCTACCAAACCGACTCCGCCAGTGTCGCCCCGCCCGCAGACGGCTACATTCTCAGCGGCGGCAAGTCTGATGCGCGCGATTGCGTGAACTTCACCCATGAGGAAATGAGCAAGAAACTCAATCGTCCATTCACGTGGCCGCTGCTCAATGTCACCCCGGGTCAGATCCTCGAGGTCAAATGGGTGTACACCGCGCCGCACACCACCCGTGGCTATCGCTGGTTGATCACCAAGGACGGCTGGGATCCGAAACTACGCATCACCCGTGCGCAGCTGGAAGCACAACCGTTCTTTGAGGACTTCTACACTCAGGTGCCTTACTACAGTCATTCGGCAGAACTGAAAGCCAAGGTCAACCACTCGGTGAAACTGCCGGCGAGCAAGAAAGGCCATCACGTTATCGTGCTGATGTGGATCGTTGCCAACACCGGTAACGCCTTCTATCAGGCGTTCGACGTCGACTTCAAATAACGGCAGCTGCGGCAACTGCTCGATAGCTGAAAATAAACAAGCCCGGTAGCGCTGCCGGGCTTTTTTAATTGGCGCGATTATTCGACCATGGCGGCCTCTCGATGAAAAAAGGATCAGGCGTCATGCGCGACACAGCCGAGCGGGTCAACATTGTCGACACTCAGGTGTTGTCCCATGACTGGTATTTGCTGAAGAAAATTACCTTCGACTACCACCGCAATAACGGTGAATGGCAGCGTCAGACGCGCGAGGTGTATGACCGCGGCAATGGCGCTGCCATTTTGCTGTTCAACCGCGAGAAGCGCACTGTGGTGCTGACCCGGCAGTTCCGTTTGCCGGTGTTCGTCAACGGCCATGATGGTCTGCTGATCGAAGTGGCGGCCGGCTTGCTGGAGGGTGCCGCCCCGGAACAGCGGATTCGCGATGAGGCCGAGGAAGAAACCGGCTATCGCGTACATGACGTGAAGAAGGTATTCGAGGCCTACATGAGCCCCGGTTCGGTGACCGAGAAACTGCACTTTTTTATTGCCGAGTACGACTCGGCCTCGAAGGTCAGCGACGGTGGCGGTCTGGAAGAAGAAACCGAAGAACTGGAGGTGCTGGAGTGGTCATTCGATGAAGCGCTGGCAGCCTTCCATCGCGGCGAGATCTGTGATGCCAAGACCATCATGCTGCTGCAATACGCGGCGATGAATAACCTGTTCAACCTGTAAAGCAACGGCCGCAGCCTTCGGTGTTCCCCTGTAGGAGCTGCCGCAGGCTGCGATCTTTTGATCTTTCTGCGCGTATTAAAATAAATCTCCCGTTTGACCCGCTCCCGACCAATCACCACCCTCCAGCCTCAACAACCGCTCCTTCGCCTCAAGCCCCCCGGCAAACCCGGTCAATTTCCCGGACGCGCCAATCACCCGATGACACGGCGCAACAATCGAAATCGGGTTGCGCCCATTCGCTGCGCCCACTGCACGCACTGCCGCGGGGTTGCCGATCTGTTGAGCAATCTGGCTATAGGTGCGGGTCTCCCCGAACGGGATAGTCAGCAAGGCGGCCCAGACCTGTTTCTGAAAATCCGTACCGACAAAATCCAGCTCGAGCTCAAAGCAATTGCGCGTCCCGGCAAAATATTCTTCCAGTTGCCGAGCGGTTTTCAGCAGGACCGGATTGTCCGGTGCTTGGGTCATCGGCCCGAGTCGCACGCGGTTCGGTCGGTCGTTTTCCCAGAGGATGGCCGCCAGTCGAGCGCCGTTCGCGACCAGCTTCAGTTCGCCGACCGGCGAGGGCAGGGTGATGAAGGTAAAAGACATGCGAGCAAACTCCGAATCGGTGCGGCAACAGCGCCCAGCATACGGGTTGATCGGGGAGGCGCAATACGCAATCCCGACCATACTGCTTGTTGCTCTTGACGCGTTCCCCTCTGTTTTGCACAGCCCCCAAAAACAAAAAAGAGATCGACTCATGAAGTACGAACCTTTGGCCAAATCGCTGATAGCGACCTCACTGGCACTCAGCTGTCTCATGGCTCACGCCGCCTCGGTGGCACCGGTTGCCGCGGAAAACGGCATGGTGGTCACCGCGCAACATCTGGCCACGCATGTCGGTGTCGATGTATTGAAAAACGGTGGGAACGCCGTGGATGCGGCGGTCGCGGTCGGTTATGCGCTGGCGGTTGTCTATCCCGCTGCGGGCAACCTCGGTGGCGGCGGTTTCATGACCATTCAATTGGCAGACGGGCGCAAGACGTTCCTCGATTTCCGCGAAAAAGCCCCACTGGCGGCCACCGCCAATATGTACCTCGACAAGGAAGGCAACGTCATCCCGGAGCTGAGTACCCGCGGCCATTTGGCCGTCGGCGTGCCGGGCACTGTGTCTGGTATGGAACTGGCGCTGAGCAAGTACGGCACCAAGCAGCGCAAGGACATGATTGCCCCCGCCATCAAACTGGCTGAAGACGGTTTTGAGCTGGAGCAAGGCGACGTCGAGTTGCTGGAGTACGCCACCGACGTGTTCAAGAAGGACATGCGCGATTCCGGCTCGATCTTCCTCAGCAATGGCGAGCCGATGCAGGTCGGGCAGAAACTGGTGCAGAAAGACCTCGGCAAAACCCTGCGAACCATTTCCGAAAAGGGCGCTGACGGCTTTTATAAAGGCTGGGTGGCCGACGCCATCGTGACCTCCAGTCAGGCGAACAAAGGCATCATCACCCAGGCCGATCTCGACAAATACAAGACCCGCGAACTGGCCCCGGTGGAGTGTGATTACCGTGGCTATCACGTGGTATCGGCGCCACCGCCAAGCTCCGGTGGCGTGGTGATCTGCCAGATCATGAACATTCTCGAAGGTTATCCGATGAAGGATCTGGGCTTCCATTCAGCCCAGGGTATGCACTATCAGATCGAAGCAATGCGTCACGCCTATGTTGATCGCAACAGCTATCTGGGTGATCCGGATTTCGTCAAGAACCCGATCGAGCACCTGCTGGACAAGAACTACGCGACCAAGCTGCGTGACGCCATTCAGCCGCAAAAGGCCGGTGTCTCCGCCGAACTTAAACCCGGCACAGCGCCCCATGAGGGCAGCAACACCACTCACTATTCGATCGTCGACAAGTGGGGCAACGCGGTCTCGGTCACCTACACGCTCAACGACTGGTTCGGTGCCGGTGTAATGGCGAGCAAGACCGGGGTGATCCTCAATGACGAGATGGACGACTTCACCTCGAAAGTCGGCGTGCCGAACATGTACGGCCTGGTGCAGGGCGAAGCCAATGCCATTGCTCCGGGCAAGGCACCGCTGTCGTCGATGAGCCCGACCATCGTCACCAAGGATGGCAAAGTGGTCATGGTGGTTGGTACGCCGGGCGGCAGCCGCATCATCACCGCGACTTTGCTGACCATGCTCAACGTCATCGACTACGGCATGGGCTTGCAGGAAGCGGTCGATGCGCCGCGTTTCCATCAGCAATGGATGCCGGAAGAAACCAACCTCGAAGACTTCGCCGCCAGTCCCGACACGAAGAAGATTCTCGAGAGTTGGGGCCACAAGTTCGCCGGGCCGCAGGATGCCAACCATATCGCCGCGATTCTGGTGGGCGCACCGTCGCTTGGCGGTAAACCGGTCGGCAAAAACCGCTTCTACGGCGCCAACGATCCACGGCGCAATACAGGCTTGTCATTGGGTTACTGAGAGGCGTAAAAAGGGGGCGGGCGTACGTCCGCCCCTGTTTCAAGGACTGATCAAGGAAGGCCCATCATGACCACCGCATTACTGATCATCGACGTCCAGCGCGCTCTGTGCTCGGGCGAATACCAATGCCACGACATCCACCGCGTAATCGACACCATCAACAATCTCAGCAACCGCGCGCGAAAGGCTGGCGTTCCGGTTGTGTTGATTCAGCATGAAGAAAAGGACAGTCCACTGGCCCACGGTGCCGAAGGCTGGCAATTGGCGGAAGGGCTTGAGACGGCCCCGCAAGATCTGCGCGTTCGCAAAACCACCCGGGATTCGTTTTACCAGACCGATCTGCGCAAACTGCTGCCGAGCGAAGATTTCGAGCGTTTGGTGATCTGCGGTCTGCAAACCGATTACTGCGTCAACGCCACCGTGCGCCAGGCCCATGAATCGGGTTACGACGTGGTGCTGGCGGCCGACGCCCATTCCACCGTCGACAACGGCAACATGAGCGCCGAAGACATCATCGGCGAGCACAACAAGGATCTGGCGCACCTGACCGGCTCGGTGGCGCGGATCGATGTAAAACCCGCCGCAGAAATCCAGTTCTAACCACAAAAACCTGTAGGAGTGAGCCTGCTCGCGATAGCGGTTTGTCATCCAGAACATCACTCACTGACAGGACGCCATCGCGAGCAGGCTCACTCCCACAGGATTTGTGTTCGGCCAAGCCCCTGCGCCCACCGAGGATTTCCGACGACAGCACTGGCATACTGCCCGCCGTCTGAAGAATGGAATCTCTCGATGTTGCCTTTCAACCCCCGTCACGTTTTGTTGCTGACATCTCTCGCTTTTGCACCCTTCGTCAACGCCAGCAGTTTCGATTGCGCCAGCGCCAGCGGCAAAACTGAAAAAGCCATTTGTGCCGACGCTTACCTTTCGGGGCTCGACGAAAAGCTCGCGGCGCGCTGGCGCTTTGCCGGATCTGTCATTTGTTAGAAGCGCAGGGCTGACCGGACTCAATCAGCAGCCGTTCGATCTGCGCCAGTTCCCAGGTACTGAGCAGACTCACCGGATCGGTGCCGAAGCGCTGCCAGCTATCGAGTGCACCTTCATCACCATCGCCGTTGCGGGCGTATTCACAGTGATGCAACCGTTCGCCTTCAAAATCCAGCACCAGGCGCCAGCCGTCGATATCGACCGTGACCAGTCCGGCCTCGGTGCGTGCCTCGCAGCTGAACGCCAGTACGCCCAGCGCAGCCTCGCGCAGTCGCTGGCAAACCTCAGGGGCGGTCAGAAATGCAGACATGCTCGGACTCGATGCGTACAGGAACGCGCCAGCATAAGGCGTGAGCCGCCATGTGTCAGTGTATTGCTGGCTCGATGCCGGACATTTCCGTAATATCCGCAACCCTCTTTATCCGCTGCACTCTGTTCAGCAAATCCGCGGCCGCGCCCGGCGGCCGCTCAGTCAGGTAAGCCATGAAACCGATACGTCTGCGCGCCGATGTCCTGGCCGGACTCACCACCTCGTTTGCCCTGTTGCCCGAATGCATTGCTTTCGCGCTGGTGGCTCACCTCAATCCGCTGATGGGCCTTTATGGCGCTTTCATCATTTGTACGCTGACAGCATTGTTCGGCGGTCGCCCGGGGATGGTCTCCGGTGCGGCGGGGTCGATGGCGGTGGTGATTGTCGCGCTGGTGGTGCAGCACGGTGTGCAATATCTACTGGCGACCGTGTTGCTGGGCGGTTTGATCATGATGGCGTTCGGGCTGCTGCGCCTGGGCAAACTGGTGCGCATGGTGCCGCACCCGGTGATGCTCGGCTTCGTCAACGGCCTGGCGATCATCATTGCGCTGGCGCAACTGGAACATTTCAAAAGCGGTGAAGACTGGCTCAGCGGTACGCCGCTGTACCTGATGACCGGGCTGGTGGCGCTGACCATGGCCATTGTCTACATCCTGCCGCGCCTGACCCGCGCAGTGCCGCCGGCGTTGGTGGCGATTCTTGGCGTGGGCCTGCTGGTTTATCTGTTCGGCCTGCCGACCCGCACCCTCGGCGACATGGCGCACATTGCCGGTGGCCTGCCGACTTTCGCCTTGCCGGACATTGCGTGGAACCTGCAAACCCTGGGCATCATCGCGCCGTACGCGATTCTGATGGCGCTGGTCGGTTTGCTGGAAACCCTGCTGACGCTGAATCTTACCGACGAGATCACTGAAACCCGTGGCTACCCGGATCGCGAGTGCGTGGCGCTTGGCGCGGCGAACATGGTCTCGGGCGCGTTCGGCGGTATGGGCGGTTGCGCGATGATCGGCCAGACCGTGATCAACCTCAGCTCCGGTGGTCGCGGACGGTTGTCGGGCATCGTCGCGGGCGTGTTGATTCTGTTGTTTATCCTGTTTCTCTCGCCACTGATCGAGCGTATTCCGCTGGCGGCGCTGGTCGGCGTGATGTTTGTGGTGTCGCAGCAGACATTTGCCTGGGCGTCGTTGCGGGTGGTGAACAAAGTGCCGCTCAACGATGTGCTGGTGATCATCGCCGTGACCACTATCACCGTGTTCACCGATCTGGCCACGGCCGTGTTGTGCGGCATCATCATCGCTGCGCTGAATTTTGCCTGGCAGCAGGCTCGCGAGTTGTATGCCGATGAGCATCTGGAAGCTGACGGCAGCAAACTTTATCGACTGCACGGGACGCTGTTTTTCGCTTCGACCACGCCGTTCCTCAATCGGTTTGACCCGGCCAATGATCCGGCGCTCGTAACGCTCGATTGTCAGCATTTGAGTTTTGTTGATTATTCGGCCATTGCTGCCCTGAAGACCCTGCGCGAGCGCTATGCGAAGGCGGGCAAGCATTTGCGGGTGTTTCATTTGTCGGAGCGCTGTAAGAAGTTGCTTAAGCGCGGTGGCGTTGATCACGATTGAGGGGGGCATATCCGTTGCTGCGGGTGGGGCTGATTGGGGTTCCGCCCTTACGGCGGGTCACCTTTTCCAAACGCCGAAAAGGTAACCCAAAAGGCTTTACCCTGACGTACGGCCCTCGCTGTGGCTCGGGTTCCTTCGCTCCGTGATCGATCCGGGCGCATCGCCTCCGGTTTGCTTCGCTGCACCTCCTCTCGATGTGTTCGACTCCGTCGAACGGTCGCTGCGCTCCCACCCCCGGACCAATCCCTCCACTCAGCCTGCCGACGGGCCTTCGAGATCAAAAGCTGCACTCGAGCTAACGCTCATTGTGTTGAGTGGTGAAGAGCGAAAAGCAGGCTTACTCCTACATTTGACTGTGATCGACTCAAACTCGCGGCCCACACACAAAACCCTGTGGGAGCTGGCTTGCCAGCGATGAGGTCGGCACAGTCAATATTGATGTCGACTGATCCACCGCTATCGCGAGCAGGCTCACTCCCACATTTGACCGTGCCCGACTCAAGCTAGCGGCCAACGCGCGATACCCTGTGGGAGCTGGCTTGCCAGCGATGAGGCCGGCACAGTCAATATTGATGTCGACTGATCCACCGCCATCGCTGGCAAGCCAGCTCTCACAGGGTTTTGTGTGTGGCCAGGTTTAGATCGCCGGGAAATCGATATCGGTCAGTGCCACGTTGTTCAGGTAGTTGGTCAGCGTTTGCACGGCGACCAGTGCGATCACTTCAATGATTTTTACGTCGTCGATTCCGGCAGCGCGGGCGGCGGTGATTTGTTCGTCGTTCAAGTGGCCGCGGCTTTGCGTGAGTTGCTGGGCGAGGGCGGCGTAGGCGTTGAGTTCGCCCTCACGTGCTGCGACGATGTCCTGCGCCGACAGCCCGGCCTTGCCGGCAAACAGGGTGTGCGCCGCCAGGCAATAATCGCAACCGTTGACCTGCGAGGTTGCCAGATAAACCGCTTCTTTCTCCTTGGCGCTCAATGAGGTTTTACCGAGGATTGCCGAGGCTTGTACGTAGGTCTCAAGCGCTACCGGCGCCTTGGCCAGGGTGGTGAAAAGATTGGGCAGGAAGCCGATTTTCTTTTTCACGCCTTCCAGTACCGGGCGGGTGCTGTCGGTGGCAGATTCCAGGCTGATGGCGTTGATGCGGCTCATGGTGATTCTCCGAAGATCCGGTGCGAAGTGCACCGGCGATGGAGGTGATGTTAATCAGCGCTAGTGGTGCTTTGGCGTCAAATCGTCGAGGATATGCGGCAGATAGTCCAGATATTCGCTCGGGAGTCGCCCATGGATCGCCTTTCCACGTTGCTCAGCCATTTCGCTGTGCATGCCGGTACGTTTCACAGCGGCGACTTTTGCGGCGTCGGTGTTCATGAGGGTGAACCGAGTGGGTACGTGCATCTGTTGCAGGCGGGTGAGTTGCTGCTCAAGCCTGGCAATGAACGTGAGATCCGCCTCGATCAGCCGTCGCTGATTTTCTTTCCCGGCCCCTTTGCCCACCGCATGGTTGCGGACGCGTCCATGGAGACGAAACTGGTCTGCGCAACGCTGACGTTTGACGGCGGTTCGGGCAATGCATTGGCGGCGGCGCTGCCGGATTATCTGGTGCTCGCACTCACCGAGATTCCAGAATTGGCCAGCACCCTGGAATGGCTGTTCAAGGAAGCCTTCGAAGGCCATTGCGGACGTGTGGCGGTGATGGATCGGTTGTTCGAATTGTTGGTGATTCTGCTGTTGCGCCACCTCATCAATAGTCGTGATCAAGCACCCGGGATGATGGCCGGGCTGGCCGATCCGCGCCTGTCACGCGCCTTGAACCTGATGCATGAAAAGCCCGAAAAGCCATGGAGCGTGGCCGATCTGGCGGCGGCTGCCAACCTGTCTCGCGCAGGATTTGCCGAGCAGTTTCACCGCGTTGTCGGGCAGACACCGGGCGATTATCTGCTGAGCTGGCGGGTCAGTCTGGCGCAGAAACGTCTGCGCGAAGGCCGGCCGATTGCGTTGATCGCCGAAGAGGTCGGCTACGAAAGTCCTTCGGCGCTGGCCCGCGCGTTTCGCCGCAAAACCGGCCTCAGTCCTCGGGAGTGGAAGGCCGGGATCTGAGCGTTACCTGGCGAATTTCTTCGCCCCGGCGACACACAAAATCACCCCCAATGTCACCGCAAGCATGCCGATGCTGACCTGTTCATGCAGCAACGTCGCCGCCAGCGCCAGGCCGAAAAACGGTTGCAGCAACTGCAACTGCCCAACCGCCGCGATCCCGCCCTGCGCCAGTCCGCGATACCAGAACACGAATCCGATCAACATGCTGAACAGCGAGACATAGGCCAGGCACAGCCATGCCGACAGGCTGATGTTGCTGAACGAGGCGGGCGCCAGCCACAGACTCAGCACCGTCATCAGCGGCAATGACAACACCAGCGCCCAGCAGATCACCTGCCAGCCGCCAAGGGTGCGCGACAGCTTGGCGCCTTCAGCGTAACCGAGGCCGCAGGCCAGGATCGCCGCGAGCATCAGCAAATCACCGGTGGGCGAAGCGGTCAGCCCCTGGGATAACGCGAATCCAACCACCAGAGCGCTGCCCAGAATCGAGAAAAACCAGAACACCGAGCGCGGACGCTCACCGCCGCGCAGCACGCCGAAAATCGCCGTGGCCAGAGGCAGCAATCCTACGAAAACAATCGAATGCGCTGACGTCACGTGCTGCAACGCCAACGCGGTCAACAGCGGGAAACCCAACACCACGCCCATCGCGACAATGAACAGCGAGAGCCACTGACTGCGCGCCGGACGGCGCTCGCGAAAAAGCCACAGCAGACCCACCGCCAATACCCCGGCGATGGCCGCACGCACCACGGTAAGAAACACCGGGTCGAACTCCAGCACCGCCAGGCGCGTGGCTGGCAGCGAGCCGCTGAAGATCACCACGCCGATAAAACCGTTGATCCAGCCGCTGGTTTTTTCCATTGTCGGGTTAGCCAGGTTTGAAGTCCGTTCCATACGAGGTCGCTCAGAAGTGGGGTTGCGTCAGGCGAATCCTAGGAGTGAGAATCAGGACAATCAAAAAATTGTCATGGATACATCCCGACATGCCACGTTCCCGCTACAAGAACCTTGTTGATACCTATGCGGCAGACATCCGCTCGGGACGTTTGGCGCCCGGCACACGACTGCCGACCCACCGGCAACTGGCCATGAGCGAAGGGCTGGCGCTGGTCACGGCCTCGCGGGTGTACGCCGAGCTGGAGGCGATGGGCCTGGTCAGTGGCGAAACCGGGCGCGGCACCTTTGTGCGGGAAACCTCGTTGTCGCCGGGGCAGGGCATCGATCAGAAGGATGTCGCGGTCGGCATGATCGACCTCAATTTCAACTACCCGTCATTGCCCGGTCAGGCTGAGCTGTTACGCACGGCGTTGCGCCAATTGGCGCTGTCCGGTGACCTCGAAGCGCTGTTGCGCTATCAACCACACGCCGGCCGCCAGCACGAGCGCGTTTCGGTTGCGCGGCATCTGCTGAGTCGCGGGGTGAGCGTTGAGGCCGGGCAAGTGCTGATCGTCAACGGCGCCCAGCAAGGGCTGGCGGTGACGCTGATGGCACTGCTCAAACCGGGCGATGTGATTGCGGCAGATGCGCTGACTTATTCCGGGTTCAAGGTGCTGGCCGAAGCGCTGCATCTGGAGGTGGTGGCGATTCCGATCGGTGACCACGGGCCGGATCTGGCGGCGCTGGATAAACTCTGTCGCAGCCGCTCGGTGCGCGCGGTGTACAGCATGCCGACCCTGCACAATCCGCTGGGCTGGGTGTTGCCGACCGAGCAACGCGAGCAGTTGATATCGATTGCCCGTCAGCATGATCTGACGATCATTGAAGACGCGGCCTACGCCTTTCTGGTGGAAAACCCGCCGCCAGCGCTGGTCGACATGGCGCCGGAGCGCACGGTTTATGTGTCGGGACTTTCCAAGAATATCGCCACCGGTTTGCGCGTCGGCTTCATCGCTGCGCCGGAGGCCAAGGTGCCGGCGCTGGAGCGAATCATCCGCGCCACCACCTGGAACACTCCCGGCGTGATGACCGCCATTGCTTGCGCCTGGCTCGACGACGGCACCGTCACCTTGCTTGAAGAACAAAAGCGCAATGACGCCAAGGCTCGTCAGGCACTGGCCGCCGAGTTGCTCAACGGGTTGCCCTATTTCGCACATCCATCCTCGTATTTCTTGTGGTTGCCGCTGCCGGAAGATGTGCGCGCCGATCGGATTGTCATGGAGTTGATGCACGAACAGATTTCGGTCACCAGCGCCGAACCGTTTTCGGTGGCGACGCATACACCGCATGCGATTCGGTTGGCATTGGGTTCGGTGGATATGAACGTGTTGCGCCAAGCGTTGATCACCGTCAGAAAAGTCGTCGGCGCTTACCTGTAGAACCTTTGGCGAGGGAGCAAAATCCCGAGCCACAAAATGTTAGCCTTGGCGCAATCGCATCAAATTGCTTTGGATCGTCCGATGAAAAACCCCGCTTCACTGTCCCTCGCCTTGATCCTCACCGCTGGCCTGCTCAGCGCACCGGCCCACGCAGCAGGCGACCCCGAGGCCGGCGCAAAAATCTTCCCGCGCCTGTGCGGCGGCTGCCATCAAGTCGGCGAATCCGCCCGCCCGGGTTTCGGTCCGGAACTCAACGGCATCATCGGCCGCCCGGCCGGGACGTCGGCGAACTATGTGTATTCCGATGCGATGAAAAACTCAGGCGTGACCTGGGACCACGAAACGCTGAAGGCTTATCTGAAAGATCCGAAAGGCGTGGTGCCGGGTACACGGATGATTTTCTGGGGGCTGAGTGATGAGGAGAAGCTTGAGAATTTGCTGGCGTACCTGCAGACCTTCCCCGAGTAACAATCCAGCTGACCTCCACAATCCCCCTGTAGGAGCTGCCGAAGGCTGCGATCTTTTGGCTTTGTTTTTTACAATCAAGATCAAAAGATCGCAGCCTGCGGCAGCTCCTACAGTGGGATTTGGTTGATGGCCTGTGTGGTCAACCCGCTCAGATCTTAGTGCTTGCACGTTGCGCAGTCGCCGGCTGTAGAGTCCATGGAGATTCAAGAATCGGATTGTTCGGGCGATATGCTTGCCACCCAAGCCCTGATAAATGGAATGACATGAAGACTCTCGTCGGTATTGTTTGTGCACTGGCATTGCTCTCTGGCTGTGTGACCAAGGATCTGAGCAATGAAGACCGGCAACAGATCAAGACTCTGAAAGTGCTTCCGGTTTATGTTGCCGTCGATAACTTCAAGTACACCAGCATGACTCAGGCATGGGGAGCGGGGCTCGGTGCCGGGGTCGGGGCCGCGACCGGCATGGCGTCCGGTGCGTCGGCAGTGGGGACAACGGCCCTGACAGGCGTCGGCGCCGTCGCCGGGACGCAAGTGGCTGATGTGGCGACCGGGGATATTTCTCGGGCCATCCTCAACAATATGAAAAACAACGATATCGACCTGAGCAAGTTGATCCGGCAAAGTTTTGCCAAGCGGATAGAACAGGAACGCCTGTTCACCCTGGTAGGTGAAGGCGAAGCAGCCGACGCCGAGATCGAAATTCTGGTGTCGCAATGGGGGCTGTGCCTGAAGAACTACAGCACCGTGCTGTATCCGGTTATCGGCGCCACGGCTTCAATCAAACGCAACGGCTCGGCGGTGTGGCGAAATTTCGAGACGGTTACTGTGTTCAATGACGCCAACACAATCGCCTATACGCCTGAGCAATACGCCACCGATCCCGAGACGTTGCGAAAGGCATTTACCCATGTGTCTGACTTGGTCATGAACAAACTGGTCGATGATTTGAAACAGTAGCCAGCGACGACTTTCAAGGGTTGCCTGGGTTGAAGGCTTGTCGCAATGTGCTTGTCACCTCGGCAATTGACGGACCCGCAACCTGCATCAACGCCTACCGGGGTTCAGTCGTCAGGTGTTGTGTCAGCAAGGGCAGCAATTGTTCGCAAGCCCCCTCAATCTTCAAATCCAGCAAATCATCTGCCCGTGTCTTGCCCAGATTGATCGCAATCAACGGCTTGCCGCGATCGGCGATCACCCGGCACAGGCGAAACGCCGAATAGGCCATCAACGAAGACCCCACCACCAGCATTCCCGCCGCCGTCTGCGCTGCATCCATGGCCCGAGCAGCGGTAGGTTGCGCGACGTTTTCGCCGAAAAACACCACGTCCGGTTTCATCCGCTCGCCCGCACAAAACGGGCAGTGCGGTACCTGAAAACGTGCTTCAAACGCCGGGTCGAGCAGGGTGTCGCCGTCTGGCGCCTGCACTGCATCGACGCCGGCCAGATACGGATTCTGCTGTTCCATCAGTTGCTGAATCGAATCGCGCTCGCTGCGCTGACCGCAATCCAGACACAGCACGCGGTGCAAGCTGCCGTGCAGTTCGATCACATCATGACTGCCGGCCTGATCGTGCAAGGTGTCGACGTTCTGCGTGATCAGGCCGCTGATCCTGCCATGACGCTGCAAACTGGCCAGCGCCTCATGCGCTGCATTCGGTTGCGCTTGACGCACCCGAGGCCAGCCAAGCATCGCCCGTGCCCAGTAGCGGCGGCGTGATTCGGGGGCGCCGAGGAACTCCTGATACATCATCGGTTGCCGGCCACGTCGCACGCCGTCGCTGTCGCGGTAGTCGGGGATGCCCGAGGGGGTGCTGATGCCGGCTCCGGTGAGCACCAGAAAGTCGCCATCAATCATCGCCTGTTGCAGCGTGTCGAGGTATTCGCGGATCGGGCTGTCGAGCATGGCTGGCATCCATTAGCGATGAGTGCCATGCAGGTTAGCACTGACATCCGTGGAGAGGGAGAGAGCTCCCTCGCCACAGAATCGCGGTTATTTGCGAGCCTCCAGAATCAGGTTGAACGGCGTCTGCGTCGCTCGCCGGAATTGCTTGAATCCGGCCTCGGTAAACACTTTGCGCAAGCGCATTTCACCGGCCTGCGCACCAAGGCCCAGGCCGACTTCCTGGGATAGCGAGTTGGGCGTGCAAATGAACGTCGATGCCGCGTAGAAAAGCCGCCCCACCGGGTTGATGTTGTCGTCCAGCGTATCGTTGGCGAACGGCTCGACAAGCAACACCGTGCCGTCGTCTTTAAGCGAATCGTAGGCGTGGCGCGCCGCGCCGACCGGGTCGCCCATGTCGTGCAGGCAATCGAAATAGCAGATCAGGTCATAGTCATTGCCGGGGTAGTTTTTCGCAGAGCCCTGGAAGAAAGTCGCCCGACTGCTGACCCCACCTTCCTCGGCGCGCTGGGTAGCGACGGTGATCGAGGGTGCGTGGAAGTCGTAGCCGACGAAACGCGAGTTGGGATACGCCTGGGCCATGATCACGGTCGAGGCGCCGTGGCCGCAGCCGATGTCGGCGACTTTCGCGCCGTTTTCGAGTTTGGCCACGACACCGTTCAATGCCGGCAGCCATTCGGCGATCAGGTGGCCTTTGTAGCCGGGGCGGAAAAACCGTTCGGTGCCGGTGAACATGCACGGATGGTGATCGCCCCAAGGCAGGGCGCCGTTGCCGCGCATGGCTTTGACCAGTTTGTCCTTGTCGTGGAAAAACGACGCCACCACCCCCAGACCGCCGGCGACGTAAACCGGCGAGTCCTCGACGGCCAGCGCCATGGCCTGTTCTTCTGGCAGGCGAAACTGCCCGTCGTGGTGCTCCATGTAGCCGGAGGCGGCGTGAGCGCTGAGCCATTCGCGCACCAGGCGCGGGTTGCAGGTGGTTTTTGCCGCGAGGGCTTCGGGGCTGATCGGCTGACTGTCGGCCATCGCCCGGTACAGCCCGAGTTCCTCGCCGACGATGACATTGGCCAGCATTGCCGCGCCGCCCATGTCGTTGACCAGTTTGCCCATGAATTCGTTGAGTCGGGCCTCGTCCATCATGTGTGCTCCTGAAACAGGATCACAGTCCGGCGGCGTTGAGCGTCGAGGCATGCGCCACCGGGCGGTGGTCATGGAAACAGGCAGGTCACGGCAAAAGTCCTGCGGCCCCCTCGACTGGGTCATGAATGAGTCTAGCCCTGGAATGGGACGCACGCCGTATTTGTAATCACTGAAATTCCTGTAGGAGCTGCGGCACGCTGCGATCTTTTGATGTTGTTTATAAGATCAGGATCAAAAGATCGCAGCCTCGTTCCACTCGACAGCTCCTACAGGGGATCTGTGTTGATGCGAGAGGGTGGGTATTGCTTTGTATCTGAGGGGCTGGGGGATACAGGAGGCTGCAAATATCGGGAGGGTTGAACACAGTGCCGATACAGCCACCGGCTCAACTGAGTGGGTCAACCACCGAGGTCAGCCACCATGCAAACCCCTCATGTATCAAGGCAACCCAGCGTAGGGCTGGGTCTGCGCCGTGGTCTGTTGAAAGATCTGCAAGCAGCCCCCACCGGCGATTTCGACTTTCTGGAAGTCGCCCCGGAAAACTGGATCGGCGTCGGCGGCGCCCATGGCGCGGCGTTACGCGAACTGGCCGAGCGTTATCCGTTGTCCTGTCACGGTTTGTCGTTGTCGCTCGGCGGCACGGCGCCACTCGACTGCGGTTTTCTACAGGAAGTGCGGGGTTTTCTTGATCATCACCGTGTTGAGCATTACAGCGAACACCTGAGTTATTGCAGCGACGACGGCCATCTCTATGATCTGTTGCCCTTGCCGTTCACCGAGGAAGCGGTGCACCACGTCGCCGCGCGTATCCGCCAGTCCCAGGACATTCTCGGTCGCCGCCTGGCCGTGGAAAACGTCTCCTACTATGCCGCTCCGCGTCAGGACATGGACGAAGTGACCTTCACCAACGCGGTGTTGCGCGAGGCTGATTGCGACCTGCTGCTGGATGTCAACAATGTCTACGTCAATGCCATCAACCACGGTTTTGATCCACAGGATTTTCTGGCGCGGATCGAGCCGGGCAGGGTGGTCGGGATGCACGTGGCCGGGCACTTCGATGAGTCCGACAGCCTCAAGATCGACACCCATGGTGCCTCGGTGAAACCGCAGGTGTGGTCGTTGCTGGCCGAAGCCTACGCACGGTTCGGCGCGCAGCCGACACTGCTGGAGCGTGATTTCAATTTCCCGGCATTTGCCGAACTGGTCGCCGAGCTACAGACCATTCGCCGTCTGCAAGGCGAAGGAGCTCAGCGTGGATAGCCTTGAACGGCAACAACGGGCGCTGACGGGTTATCTGCGTGATCCCGACCACCACGTGCCTCCTGCTGAAATGAATACCGCGCGGGTCAATGTGTACCGCGACTTGGTGTTCAACAATCTCTCGCAATTATTGAGTGGCACCTTTCCAGTATTGATCCGGATCATCGGCGATCGACGCTGGCAAACATTGATTCGTGGATTTTTGCGCGATTACCGCGCGCAAACGCCGAAGTTTGCTGAGATCGCCGAGGCGTTCCTCGACTATCTCGCCTCGCAGCTTGCGGTGTTGAGCGAGGGGCCGTGGCCCGCGTTTTTGCTGGAGCTGGCGCATTACGAATGGGTGGAGATGGTCTTGCAGCAATCCGACGCCGATCCCTTGCCTGCGACGGATAAAGGCTTGTTGCTGGAACGGCCATTGCGGGTCTCGGCGCTCGCCTGGCCTTTGGCTTACACGTGGCCGGTGCAGCGGCTTGGCCCGGATTATCAGCCCTCAACCGCCCCGGCGCATCCGACGCTGTTACTGGTACGGCGGGAGGCGGATTTCAGCGTGAAGTTTTCACAGTTGAGCTCGTTGGCGTGGCGGTTGCTGCAGCGCATCGGCGAGTTGCCGTCATTGACCGGGCGTGAGCAGTTGCAGGGTCTGGCGCAAGAGGCCAGGCATTTCGCAGACGAGTCGTTCATGGCCAGTGGATTGGCGTTGTTGCAGCAAATGCATGAAGACGGCGTAATCGGTATTACTTGAACACATCAAACCCCCTGTAGGAGCTGTCGAGTGAAACGAGGCTGCGATCTTTTGGTTTTGAACTTTAAAAGCAACATCAAAAGATCGCAGCGTGCCGCAGCTCCTACAGGGGATTTGTGGTGGGCGGGTTTAGAGCGGCAGCTTGAGTTCAGCACACAACCCGCCGCCCTCGCGGTTGCTTAAGGTCAGCGAGCCGCCGAGGGCTATTGCCAATTGCTGGGCGATGGCAAGGCCCAGACCTGTGCCGCCAGTGCTGCGATTGCGCGAGTTTTCCACGCGGTAGAACGGCTCCATCACTTGCGCCAGTTCGGCTTCGGCGATGCCCGGGCCACGATCCATGACGGTGATCGACAGCCTTCCCTTGTTCGCTTCGACCCACACTTCGGCCGCGCCAGCGAATTTCAAGGCGTTGTCGGTCAGGTTCACCAACACCCGGCGCAACGCGTGCGGACGGGTGTCGACGACCACCTCACTCTTGCCGACAAGCTGCACCTCTTTGCCCATGTCCTGATAGTCGAACACCAGGCTTTCGAGGAACGAATCCATGTTGGTGCGCCGACTTTCTTCGGTCGAGCCATGGATGCTGCGGGCGTAGGCCACACCTTCGCGCACCAAGTGTTCCATTTCGCCGAGGTCGTTGCACAGTTTTTCCTTCTCTGCTGAGTCGTCCATGAACTCGGCCCGCAGTTTCATCCGCGTGATCGGGGTTTGCAGGTCATGGGAGATCGCGGCCAGCAGTTGCATGCGCTCCTTGAGATAGGTGGCAATCCGCGCTTGCATCGTATTGAAGGCACGGGCGGCGTAGACCACTTCGTTCGGCCCTTTCTCGTCCAGTTGAATCGGGTGCGCGTTGGGATCAAGGGTTTCCACGGCGTTGGCCAGCCGCGTCAAGGGCCGGATGGCGATGCGCACGGCCAGCCAGGTGCAGGCGATCATCAGCGCCAGTTGCCCGAGCAGCACCACTGGCAACCATGGCGACAGTGGCGTCATCGCGGGGCGCACGTCGATGGTCACCGGGCTGCCGTCGCTCAGGCGCAGGTGACCCTGAAAATGCTTTTTCGGGCCGGGAATATCGGTGAAGGTCAGGGGGTATTTATCGCCCAGGACCTCAGTGATTGAGGTGACCGCAATGGGCACGTCGGCGGACTTGATCGGCATACCGCCGTCGCCTTCGCTCAGCAGATAGCCGTAATTGTTCCGCGCCAGGCGCTCGAGCCAGGCCGGACGCTCCTCGGCCGGCAGGCGATCAAGAATCGCAATTGACGTCGAGACGTCGGTTTGCAGATTACCGAGCATGGTGCTTTTCGCGCTCTGATAACGCTCGTAATACTGCGCACCGAACGACAGCGCCTGGGCGAGAATCAGCCCGATCAGAAAAATCAGCGACAAGCGCGAGGCCAGCGTGCGCGGCCAGTGCAGGTTAAGTGTCATGCCGGGGCACCGAGTAACTCGACCGGCAGCGAGAACACGTAACCTTCGCTGCGCACCGTCTTGATGTAGGCCGGCTCACGGGCGTCATCGAGCAGGCGCTGGCGCAAACGGCTGACCAGCAAATCGATGGACCGATCGAACAGATCCGCGTCGCGGCCCTGGGTCAGGTTGAGCAATTGATCGCGGCTGAGTACCCGTTGCGGATGGTCGAGAAATACCCGCAGCAAGCGATATTCGGCGCCACTGAGCGCCACCATGGTGCCGTCCTTGTCCAGCAGGTGCCGGGCCGAGGTGTCTAGTTGCCAGCGACCGAACGCCAGCAGGCGACCGGCTTCGGTGACTACCAGATTCGGCGGCAGCATGCGCGTGCGCCGCAGTACGGCGTTGATCCGCGCCAGCAGTTCGCGGGCGGCGAAGGGTTTGGTCAGGTAGTCGTCCGCGCCCATTTCCAGACCGATGATGCGATCGGTTTCGTCGTTGCGTGCGGTGAGCATCAACACCGGCGTCGCCTTGTGCTTGCCCACGCGCAATTCGCGGCACAACTGCAGGCCATCGTCGCCGGGCATCATGATGTCGAGCACGATCAGGTCGACCGTGTTGGTTTCGAGAAAGTTGCGCATCTGCCGGCCATCGGCGACGACGGTGGTGCGCAAGCCGTTTTTCTTCAAGTAGTTGCCGACCAGTTCGCGGATCTCGCGGTCGTCGTCGACGATGAGAATGTGATCGACATGTTCCATGGGGCCTGGCCTCTGGCAAAGGGGGAATGTCACGCAGTCTATCGAGCCTTCGGGTGCTCGCCTGCCTGCCTTTGTATTGCAGTGTATCTGGCGTTACAAGCGATACACGCAGACGCAAAAAAGCGATTTTTCAGGGTTTTGTATCGCTGTGTATCCCCGGGCGGCGCAGATACACAGCGAGGGTTAGCCGCCATTTCCCGACACATGCGCGATACCTCGTGAGCCTCAAATAGGCTCCATCGAGGCACTCCATGACGCCTCGGCTCAAACCCTTTGCAGCCATGAGGAACACGCCATGAAAAACTCGTCCGTTATCGCCGCCTGCCTGTTTGCCGCTTTGAACATCTGCACCCTGTCGGCCCGCGCCGAAGCCGAAGTCACCGCGCAAACTTACAACTACGGCACCCACCTGGATATCCAGAAAGTCGTTTCGCTGACCCAGGACAACTCGGTGACCTGCGGGATTGTCGATGCGCGCATGACCTATCTGGATTCGGCCGGCAAAACCCGCGTACTCGATTACAGCAAATTCGCTGACGGTTGCAACGACGGCAACTGAATATCACTTTTTTACAGGCAGAACCGATGAACAACGTCTCTCGGTTCCTCCTCGCCAACCCAAGGTGATTTTATGTACTTGATCGCGTTCCTCGGCGGTTTGTTGACCGTGCTCAGCCCCTGCATCTTGCCGGTGGTGCCGTTCCTGTTCGCCAACGCCGACCGTAAACGTTCCTCGGTTCTGCTGACCCTCGGCGGCATGACCCTGACCTTCGCCCTGATCTCCAGTCTGGCCGTGGTCAGCAGTGAGTGGGTGATTCAGGCCAGCAACACCGGCCGCCACATCGCCTTGATCGTCATGGCGCTGTTTGCGCTGTCGCTGATCTCGGCGCGCGTGGGTGACTGGCTGGCGCGACCGTTTGTGTTGCTCGGCAACCGCCTCGACCCGGACGCCAGCAAGAAGGCCGGGCCCACGGGTTCGGTGATGATCGGCGTGGCCACCGGGTTGCTCTGGGCACCCTGCGCCGGGCCGATCCTCGGCGTGATCCTCACTGGCGCCATGCTGCAAGGCGCCAACGCCCAGACCAGCTTGTTGCTGTTGGCCTACGGCGCGGGCAGTGCGCTGTCGCTGGGGACGTTGATCTTCGCTGGTCGTGGTTTGGTCAATCGCTTGAAACCCTCGATTCCGTTCACCGGGTGGTTTCGTCGCGGCGCAGGTGTCGCAGTGCTTGCCGCTGTGGCAGTGATTTCCACTGGCGCCGATAAAACCTTGCTGGCCGGCACGTCGTCCGAAGGCGTCACCAGCGTCGAGAGAAACGTGCTGGAGAACGTGCCGAAAGTGGTCGACTTCCTCGTCAGCAAAGTTCGCGCAGATTCGATGATGGACGAGAGTAAAGGCGCGATGCCGTCGCTGTCCGGTGCCGTGCAATGGCTCAATTCACCGCAGCTGAGTGCCGAATCCCTGCGTGGCAAAGTCGTGCTGGTGGATTTCTGGACCTACGACTGCATCAACTGCCAGCGCACCCTGCCGTACGTCAAGGACTGGGCGAAGAAGTACGAGAAGGATGGCCTGGTGGTGATTGGCGTACACACCCCGGAATACGGTTACGAGCGGATCATCGATAACGTCCGCGATCAAGTGGAGAAACTCGGCATCACTTATCCAGTGGCCATCGACAACAACTATGCGATCTGGCGCGCCTTCAACAATCAGTACTGGCCGGCGCACTACCTGATCGACGCCAAGGGGCAGATGCGTTACAGCCACTTCGGTGAAGGTCGCTACGAAGCGCAGGAGCAGATGATCAAGCAGTTGCTGGAAGAGGCCAAGGCCCCGGCTGCCTGATGCCTGATCTGTTGCAGACGCTTTACAGATCTCCACCACTTATCGGCAAAACGGCTGTTTTCGAGGCCTCCAGACGACCGGCAGGGACGCTGGCCTGACTCGGCGCGATAGTGGCTGAGCAGGGCCCTCGGCGCTGCCCTTTAAAACAACGGAGCTCGTAGTTATGAGTACCCCGATTGATCTGACTGCCTTGAAGGAACGCCAGAAAGTCGCCTGGGCCAGTGGCGACTACGCCGTGATCGGCACCACACTACAAATTGTCGGCGAAAACCTCGCCGAAGCCTGCGACCTGCGCTGCGATGAAGACGTGCTGGATGTGGCTGCCGGCAACGGCAATGCGACGCTGGCGGCGGCGCGACGTGGTTGTCTGGTCACCTCGACCGATTACGTCGCGGCACTGCTGGAGCGCGGCCAGGATCGCGCCCGCGCCGAACATCTGGACGTGACGTTTCAAGTCGCCGACGCCGAAGCCTTGCCGTTCGCCGATGGCAGTTTTGCGGCCGTGCTATCGACGTTCGGGGTGATGTTTGCGCCGGATCAGGACAAGGCCGCTGCCGAGTTGGCACGGGTCTGCCGGCGTGGTGGACGGATCGGTCTGGCCAACTGGACCCCGGAAGGTTTTGTCGGGCAAATGTTCAAGACCCTCGGCCGGCATCTGCCACCGCCGGCCGGCGCACAGCCGCCGTCGAACTGGGGCACGGAGGTGTGGCTGCACAAACATTTCGATGATCAGGATTTTGTCGTGCAGGTAACGCGGCGCGAATTCAATTTCCGTTATCGCTCGGCGGCGCATTTCATCGACATCTTTCGGCACTGGTACGGGCCGGTGCACAAGGCTTTCGCCGCGCTGCCACCGGAAAGCGGTCAGGCGCTGGAAAGTGATCTGGCGGATTTGCTCAACCGGTTAAACCGCGCGGGGGAAGACTCACTGGTGGTGCCGAGTGAGTATCTTGAGGTGGTGATCAACAAGCGCTAGTGCATTCAGAGATGAACCCGTGTAGGAGTGAGCCTGCTCGCGATAGCGGTTATTCAGTCGAAATAAAACTTGGCTGATACACCGTAATCGCGAGCAGGCTCACTCCTACAATGAGAGATGTTTTGAAGTGAAGGACTACTTCACCTGCGACCGATCAAACCACTCCAGCGCCGTACGCCAAATGCAGATCCCCAGAAAGTACGCCGACATCAGCAACCACAAACCCATCACCAATGGGTTGATCACCGGATGGTTGAGCACCAGTGACAGACTGCACAACAGCCAGATCGCCGTTACGGCGATGTTGATCGGCATGAACCGACGCACGCGAAACGGATGCAGGAACTTCATTCGTGTCACCGTCAGCAGCGCCAGGCCGATGACGGTCAGAAAGGTGATCCATGGCCCAGGGCCGATGATGTAGAGGCACAGTGCGACCACGTTCCACGCAGCGGGGAAGCCGACGAAGTAGTTGTCCTTGCTCTTCATGTTGACGTTGCAGAAACAGAACAGTGACGACACCAGAATCAGCGACACCGTCAGTAACAGCGTGTAATCCGGCAGCGGAATGTAGCGATAGATGAACAGTGCCGGAATGAACACGTAAGTCAGGTAGTCGATCACCAGATCAAGGACCGAGCCGTCGAAACTCGGCAGCACCGACTGCACATTGACCTTGCGCGCCAGTGCGCCGTCAAGGCCATCGACGATCAGCGCCACCCCCAGCCACATCAGGCAGTGGGTGGGCTGGTTTTCCAGCAGGGCGAGGGTGGCCAGAAATGCAGTGACCACGCCGGTCGCGGTAAAACCATGGGCGCCCCAGGCCTTTAGCCTGGCTATGTGGACGGTGGATATCACGGGGGCGTTCTCCAGAAATTAAAGCAAGCCGGGTATCACCCTTGGACAGCAAGGGCGCCGGCAAACCGGGTCGGGTTGCAGCTATCGACCGGTCGGGCCGGGATAAGGTTCACCTACCCTGAATCTTAGCTGTCCATCGAAAAAATACGCGAGCGAAATAATTCAGCGGCTTCGGCATCGGCCAAACGGTGCTGGCGCAACGCCCGCAGCGGTCTATCGTTGCCAGACGCAGTAAATCTCAATGCTTGAGGATGACGTCATGAACACCAGCGATTTGCTTGAACAACTGCTGCGGGGCCAGGGCGCGGCGGGTCAACAAAGTGGTGCGGCGGCCGGTGGCGGTTTGGGCGGCCTCGGTGGTTTGCTGGGTGGCTTGCTCGGTGGCGCAAATTCCACAGGTACACGTGGCGGCGCCGCGGTTGGCGGGCTTGGCGGGTTGGGTGGTTTGCTCGGCGGGCTGCTCGGCGGCGGTGGCGGTGGGTTGGGCGGCGCACTGGGTAGCGGCACGCAAAGCCGTTCCGGCGGCACTAATTATGCGGCGCTGGCATCACTGGGGATGATGGCCTGGCAGGCGTATCAAGCCTGGCAAAGCAATCAGGCCAGCACGGCACCGCAACAAACGCCGCAGACGGCCAATCTGCTCGCCGGCCCGGAAATCGAAGAGCACAGCCACGCGGTGTTGCGCGCCTTGATCGCTGCGGCCAAGGCGGACGGGCGCATCGACGAAACGGAAAAACATCTTATAAGCAGTGAAATCGGCAAACACACCGATGATCCGCAACTACAGCAATGGCTGGACGCCGAAGTCGCCAAGCCGCTCAATGCCGCCGAAGTCGCACAAGCCGCAAACGACGACCCGGCGGTGGCGGCCGAAATGTACCTGGCCAGCATCCTGCTGGTGGACGACCAGCAAGATGCCGAACGCACTTATCTGGACGAGCTGGCAGCGGCGCTGGGGATTGATCCCGAGTTGCAGGTGCATCTGGAACAACAGGCCAGCGGCACGGCATAACATCAAAAGATCGCAGCCTTCGGCAGCTCCTACAGGGATCTACGTATAGGAGCTGCCGAAGGCTGCGATCTTTAGATCTTAAAACCAGACGGCACCCCCAAGCAGGAAATCCCCAATCCCCTGTAGGAGCTGCCGAAGGCTGCGATCTTTTGATCTTAAAGCCAGATCGCATCCCAAAGTGGATAATCCCCCAACCGCTGAACCAATCCGGCCCGCAATGGGTTCATGACGATGTAGCGCGCAGCCGCTTTCAGGTCGTCCTCCTTGCGTAATGCCCGATCGAAATAACCCCGCTGCCACAGCCGCCCCTGACTCCCGCACTTCAGATTGATCGCCCGGCAGCTCCTCGATTTGACGCGACGCATAAGCTCAGCCAACGAACCGCGCCTCAGTTCTACCAGCCAATGCAAATGATCCGGCATCACCACCCAGGCAAGCGACTGAGCCATTCCTTCCTCATCAACAGCGCGCATCTGCTCAACCAACAACCGCCCCACACGCCAGTCTGAAAACACCGGCCGCCGTTCATACACAACCGCAGTCAGCAGATAAACACGACCCATCTCGCTACACCGCCCCTTGCGCAAGCCACACGCTTTTGCAGCTACAGGCATTCCATTGCCCTCCATTGCATACAAGTCCCTCAACGTTAGCCGAGGCCCAGCCCTCCGTGATTTCGAACCGTTGCACCATGTAACTCTGTAGGAGCTGCCGAAGGCTCGGGCCGCGATCGGACGATCTTTTGATTTTTAGAAGCTAACATCAAAAGATCGCAGCCTTCGGCAGCTCCTACAGGGGAGTGTGGTCAGCGACGGTGGAACGCCGTCCGTCAGGGCGTTTTTGAGGTCGATTGAATTTTTGGCACGCGCAGCCCCTCTGCTGCTGTAGAGGCGCGAAACAGCGCCGTACCAATCGACCGAGAATATTGCCATGACTGTCCTGACACGTTTGCAATCTGTGCCGGCCCAAGCACAAGCGATCACACCTGCCGGCAATCTGCGTGGCATTTACGAAACGCTATTGCGCGAGGAGAACTCCCAAGGCCTCGCGCAAGCGTTCTTGAACGAACAACTGCAACGCGCCGCAGCGTTGCCGGAGGAACTCTCGCACGATCCATCGGCCTGGCACACCTGGGTGGCCGAGCACTGCGCCGACGTCGCCCGGCAATACGCCGAGTATCTGCAACAACGCAAGGCCGGTGGGTCACGGCAATTCTTCACCAGCAAGGCTCATGCGCTGTACTTTCTGCAAGCGGTTGCGCCTACCAAACTGGTCGATGGCGCGTGGCTGTATGGCTTGCTGCAGCATTGGCGCGATCCACGTTTCAGCGGTTTGCTCTGCACCTATCTGGAAGAACTGGGGGAGGGTAATCCGGCGCAAAACCATGTGGTGATTTACCGCAAATTGCTGGCCGAGCATGATCTGGACCACGCCAGCCCACTGGAAGATGAGCGCTATTTGCAGGGCGCGCTGCAACTGGCTCTCGGTGCCTGCGGCGATGAATTTTTGCCCGAGGTAATCGGCTACAACCTCGGCTACGAACAACTGCCGTTGCATTTGCTGATCAGCAGTTACGAACTCAGCGAGTTGGGCATTGATCCGTACTATTTCACCCTCCACGTGACCATCGACAACGCCAGCACCGGCCATGCGCAAAAAGCCGTGCAGGCCGTTCTGGATCTGTTGCCGCTTGAGGCGGATCGCGCCGATTTTCTGCGTCGGGTATCGCTGGGTTATCGGCTCAATGATCTGGGGCAGGGTAGCCGCGCGATCATCGAAGGCTTCGACCTTGAGCGCGAATTGCTGGCGATGCTGGAGCGCAAGTGCCCGTTCGCTCAGCACATGCACTCGGACTATTGCCGCTTTGAAGGCAAGACCGTCAACCAATGGCTGGCCGAACCCGAGCATCTGCCCGGCTTCCTGCAAGCGCTCCAGAACAAGGGCTGGATCAAACGCCACGAAGACCCGCAGGCCAGCCGTTTCTGGCAGTTGATCGACGGCGATGGCGCGGCCATGTTCGGGGTGTTCAGCGCCTACGAAAAACAACTGGTGCATGACTGGATTGCCGGCGACTGGAAACCCGCGAACAAACCCACCGCGTTACGTCGACACGCCCCCGCCAACTCCCCGATCGAGGTGCCTGAACAGGACCCCGATGTGCAGCAGCTCAACGACACGCTGCAAGGGCAGGATGGCCACGCTCAAATGGCGACGCTCATCCCATGGCTCGCGCCGGCCCGGCATGCGCACCCGGCGGGGTTGCTCGCGACCCGCCGGTTCATCGATCTCAAATCCCGTTTGCCTTAAGGAAATCGTCAATGACTCAGGAAGATCAACTGTCCACCCATGACCTCGCGCTGCTGCAATTGGGCCGGCGCTTGCAGGCTGACGGCTACCGTTTCACCACCCCGACGCCGCTGACCCATCAGCGGGTCAACCAGCGCGACGAAGGTCAGTTCGCCGACTCTCTGCGCGATGTCTTTGGCTGGTCACGGCCGTTTGAACCGGGCTTGTTGTCCGCTGATGAGCAGCAGCAACTGCTGGACGCTCAAGTCATCGACACGTACGAAGGGCATCTGAAGAGTCGGGTGCGCTGGTCGAGCCTGGACGATATGTTGTTTGTACATTCGGCGTTTCCCACGGATGCCGCCGACTCGGTGTTTTTCGGCCCGGACACCTACCGTTTCGCGCAGTTGATTCACGCGCATTTGCAGCAGAACTTCGCGCCGATCCACCGCGCCGTCGACATCGGATGTGGCGCCGGCGTCGGCGCGATCCTGATCGCCCGTGCCCGTCGTGAAGCGCAAGTGCTGGCGCTGGATATCAACCCCGCCGCGCTGCGCCTGACCACGATCAATGCGGCACTGGCGGAAGTGGCCAACGTCGAAGCGTGTAACAGCGACATTCTGCAAGGCGTCGACGGCGATTTCGATTTGATCGTTGCCAACCCGCCGTACATGGCTGATCCGGCCGCTCGCGCCTACCGGCATGGCGGCGGCACATTGGGCGCCGGGTTGTCGCTGCGCATCGTCGAGCAGGCACTCAACCGGCTGACTCCTGGCGGTTCCCTGGTGCTGTACACCGGAGTGGCGATGGTCGATGGTCGCGACCCGTTTCTCGACACCGTGTTGCCACGACTCGATGAATCGCGCTTTGGCTGGACGTACCGCGAGCTCGACCCGGATGTGTTCGGTGAAGAACTGATAAACCCCGGTTATCAGCGAGTCGACCGGATTGCCGTGGTCGCATTGACCGTGACCCGTATTGGCTGAAACAAGGCAGGTGCGCCATGAGCAGGAACCTCGATGACTACAACCGCATGCGCGATTTCTCGGCGACGTCTGAACCGGCGGCGGCCAAGCGCTCGGGCAAGAAAACGGCCGGTGATCACGCTTTGCAGTTCTGCATCCAGAAGCACGACGCCTCGCACCTGCATTACGATTTTCGTCTGGAACTTGATGGCGCGCTGAAGAGTTGGGCGGTGCCGAAAGGGCCGTCGCTCGACCCCAAGGTCAAGCGTCTGGCGGTGCATGTCGAAGATCATCCGCTGGATTACGCGACGTTCGAGGGCAGTATTCCTGAAGGGCATTACGGCGCCGGGGATGTGATTGTCTGGGATCGCGGCGTATGGATTCCGCTGGAAGACCCGCAAAAGGCCTACGCCAAAGGCAAGCTCAAGTTCGAACTGCAAGGTGAGAAACTCGCCGGCATCTGGAATCTGGTGCGTACGCACATGCCGGGCAAAAAGGAAAACTGGTTTCTGATCAAACATCAGGACAGCGCCGCCCGCCCGCAGGACGACTACGACGTGCTGGTGGCCGAGCCGGACAGCGTGCTCAGCGAGCGTACGTTGGTCGACAAACCGAAGCTTGCGGCCAAGCAGGTCAAACCGCTGGAGAAGGCCGCCCCCAAGACCCGCAAAAAGGCTTCGGGCACCTTGGCCGGCGCACACAAGGCGAAGATCCCCGCGCAGCTCAAACCCGAGTTGGCAACCTTGGTCGACAGCGCCCCGGCCGGCGAGTGGAGTTACGAGATCAAGTTTGACGGTTACCGGATCATGGCGCGGATCGATCATGATCAGGTGCAGCTGTTCACGCGCAACGGTCACGACTGGACGCACAAGTTACCGAAACAGGCCGAGGCCATTGCCGCGCTGGGACTGGAATCGGCCTGGCTCGACGGTGAAATGGTGGTTGCCAACGAGCAGGGCGTACCGGATTTTCAGGCGCTGCAAAATGCTTTCGATTCCGGCAAAAGCACCAACATCCTCTATTACCTTTTCGACTTGCCCTATCTCAACGGCGTCGACCTGCGTGAAGTCGCAGTCGAGGAACGCCGCGCGGCATTGTCCACGGTTCTCGGCGCCCATGAGCAGCCCTTGTTGCGGTTCTCCGAAGCCTTTGATGAGACCCCGGATGCGCTGCTCAACAGCGCGTGCCAGATGCAGATGGAAGGCCTGATCGGCAAACGCCTCGGCTCGCCTTATGTGTCGCGGCGCAGCGGTGACTGGATCAAGCTCAAGTGCAAACATCGTCAGGAATTCGTCATCGTCGGCTACACCGATCCCAAAGGTGCGCGCAGTGCGTTTGGCGCATTGTTGCTGGGGCTGCACGATCGCGACAGCGGTGAGTTGCGCTATGCCGGCAAGGTCGGCACCGGTTTCAATGAAACGACGCTGAAAAGCATCCTCGCTCAACTCAAACCGTTGCAGGTAAAGACCGCCGCAGTGGTCAATCCACCCAGCGGTTTCGAGGCCAAAGGCGTGCACTGGCTCAAGCCGAAGTTGCTGGCAGAAGTGGCGTTTGCCGAAATGACCAAGGATGGCTCGGTGCGTCACGCAGTGTTTCATGGTTTGCGCGATGACAAACCGGCGAAGGACATCACTGAGGAGCGAGCCAAGCCCGTGAAGACTTCAGAGAAGAAAGCCCCCGCGAAGAAACCGGCGAAAAAAGCCGCGGCGAGTAAACCTGCATCGGCCGAAACCGCGCCATCGCAGCTCGGCCTGGCCAATGGCAAAGTGCGCATCACCCACCCCGATCGAGTGATCGATGCCGTCAGTGGTACCACCAAAATGCAGTTGGCCGAGTATTACGCCAGCGTCGCCGAATGGATTCTGCCGCAACTCAAGGATCGCCCGGTCGCCTTGGTCCGCGCGCCGGATGGCATCGCCGGCGAACTGTTCTTCCAGAAAAACGCCGAGCGCCTGGCGATACCCGGAATCACCACGCTGGACAAGGACATCACCGGCCAACCGGTGATGCTGATCAATAACGCCGAAGCGCTGATTGGCGCGGTGCAGATGAGCACCGTCGAATTGCACACCTGGAACGCCACCACGGTTGACCTGGACAAGCCCGACCGCTTCGTTCTCGACCTCGATCCGGACCCGGCGCTGCCGTGGAAAAGCATGGTCGAAGCCACTGCGCTGACCCTCACGGTGCTGGATGAACTGGGGCTCAAGGCGTTCCTCAAGACCAGCGGCGGCAAGGGCATTCATCTGGTGGTGCCGCTGACGCGCAAACTGGGCTGGGACGAGGTCAAGGATTTCAGCCACGCGATTGTCAGTCATATGGCCAAGCTGTTGCCGGATCGTTTCTCGGCGGTGTCCGGGCCGAAAAATCGCGTCGGGAAGATCTTCATTGATTACCTGCGTAACGGCCTCGGAGCCACGACTATTTGCACTTATGCGGCGCGTACTCGCGAAGGCCTGCCGGTATCGGTGCCGCTGTTTCGGGAGGAGGTCGCCGAGATCAAGGGTGGCAATCAGTGGAATATCCACAACGTCCATGAGCGGCTGGCGGAGGTCGGCGACGAGCCCTGGGCGGGCATGAAGAAAACCCGTCAGAGCATCACTGCCGAGATGCGTAAACGGGTGGGCATGAAGAAGTGATCAGGTACCGCGCAGCAAGTCGTGGGCGTTGAGCAGTTCGAAGGCAATTTCGGGATTATTGTTGAGTCCCCGGCGAATGGCTGCCGGTATCGACTTGCGCGTCTTGCGGCACAGTCCCGGAATTTCCTCAATCTGAATGTCGATGCCGAGCATGGTGCGGACTTCGTGAAAACCGGGCGATATGTCTACACGAATCCCCAACTGCTCAAACATGCGGTTTTGCAGATGTCGGAGATCGGCGAGGTCTTTGAGCTTTTCCAGTCGTGCGAGCAAGACTTTTTCCTGCTCGCGGGTCAGCAGCAGGATGCGCAGATCTGCATCGGGTTTCTCAACCAACGGGTCGCGCCCGCAATTGCAGGCGCCGGGGGGGCAGGGTGAGCGCATTGGCGCAGGAGTCGTCATGGCCTCCATCATAGAGGCCGTCGGACAATTTTGCCTATGCGCCTTCAGCTGCCGTCCATCGGCGGCTTCGTCCGTGACAGCTACTGATTCAACCCTTCGTAATGCACCAGAATCGCGTTGGCCAGGTCTTCATCGCTGGCATTGATGCCGGGATTGTCCTGACGCACCTGTTGCAGCACCGATTCAAGATAAACCCCACGAATGGCCCCGCCACTGGCGACAAATGCAGACAGGTCGTCACGAGCCGGAATCACCATTTTGTGATCCTTGAAGGTCGAATACAGCGACGCGGAGACACCTGCAGAGGTCGCGACATCTCCGGCATCAACTTTGGCCAGAGCAGTACCCACGGGCAGGCATAAGAGTAAAGAAGAAACGAGCACTAACTTGCGCATGACGGTATTCCTCCACAAGCGCGAAGCAAAAGGGAAGTACTACATAGGTGAGAGGGGCGCGAGGGGCGGGAGTTCCCTGAGGGTGCGCATGACAGACACGGGTGACACTGTCGCGAGTCACCCGGCCTGATGGCTATCAGATTACGCCGCACGCCATACGGTCACCGCCACCACCCAAAGGCTTGGGCATGTCGGCGTGGTTATCGCCGCCGGCGTGGATCATCAGGGCGTGGCCTTTGATTTCGGAGATTTTCTTCAGGCGTGGCGCCAGCACCGGATAGTTGGCGATACCGTCAGCGGTCACGTAAACCGCCGGCAGGTCGCCCAAATGACCGTCTGCATAGGGCCCGAGGTGTTTGCCGGTTTTCTGTGGATCGAAGTGGCCACCAGCGGCCAGTGCAGCACCTTTGACGCCGTCCTTCATGCCGGCCTCGCAGCTGCCGTTTTCATGCACATGAAAGCCATGAACGCCAGCCGGCAAGGACTTCAGATCCGGTGTGAACAGCAGGCCATAAGGCGTCTCGCTGATCGTCACTGCACCGATTGCCTGCGGTGCACCGTCAGCGCTAACCAGATTGATGGTGACTTTTTCAGTTGCCGCCTGAGCGGTACCGATGGCCAAGGTGCCGAGCAAACCCAACCAGACTGCGCGTTTCATAAGCGTTTCCTTTTGCTACACGATTTTCAGAAGGCCGATTCAATAACCAATGCGCATTAACGGGCGATGAACGCTGGATTCGGCTACGTTGCAAAATGAGACTCGTCGCACATTCCGAAAGTTTTGCCGGGGTTGCGTCTTCGCGCAGACAACTGCTGACACGTTCTGGCGCGGCAGAACGGCGCAAACAGGCTTAACTGAAGGGCTGATAAGGGCTTTTTCAGCGTACCCAGAGAGGATTCCACTGTGACGATCAAACTGCGTTTAGTGTTGCTGATTGTTACCAGTCTGCTGACGGCATTGATCGTCAGTCTGGTCAGCTACGTCGGCAACCTGCGGATGGCCACGGCGGTCAGCGACAACGCGGTCAGCATGAGCGCGCTGCGCAACCACATGGAAGCCGACATGATGCACGACGCCCTGCGTGCCGATGTCTACTCGGCGATGCTGGTGGGCCTGGGTAAAAGCACCAGCACGGCGGCCGAGGTACGCGCTTCGATTGGTGAACACGCGGGGCATTTTCGCGAAGTGCTCGACGAGAACATCAAGCTGCCGATCAACCCGGCATTGCGCACGGCGCTGGAGCAGATCAAGCCCAGCCTCGACACGTATATAAGCACTGGTGAGCGCATTGTCGGGCTGGCGCTGGATAACCCGGAAGCGGCGCAGCAGCAACTCGGCAGTTTCAACAATGTTTTCAGTCAGCTCGAAGAGCAAATGGGCGCTTTGAGTGAGTTGATTGAAACCAATACGGCACAGACCAGCCAAGGTACTGAAGCGGCGATCCACAATGCCAATATCGCACTCGGCGTTGTGTTGGTCGCCAGTTTGCTTTTGCTGCTGGCGCAGGGGCGCTGGGTGATGCTGAGTATTCTCGGGCCATTGAAGTCTGCGAGTCGCATCGCTGAGAGCATCGCCCACGGCAACCTCAGCGAGCCGATCGTCGAGCCCTCAGGCAAGGACGAGGCCAGCGTCTTGATTCGCACGCTGGCAACCATGCAGCGGGACCTGCGCAACATGATCGATGTGGTGCGGCGCAATGCCCAAGGCGTCAGCGGCATGAGCGAACAACTGAGCCACGGCTGCCATCAGGTTGCCGACAGCAGCCAGCAGCAAAGCGCCGCCGCCGGGACCATGGCTGCCGCCGCCAGCCAGATGACCGCGAGTATCGAGGACATTACCCGCCACGCCGAACGCGCTCTGGGCATGGCCAATCAGGCGCAGTCCCTGGCGAAAAATGGTGGCCAGGTGATACATCAGGTGGTGAGCGACATGGACGATATCGCTCGTTCGGCGCAACAGTCGGCGCAGGTTATTCGCACACTGGATCAGGAGTCAGAAGGCATTTTCAACATCATCCAGGTGATCAAGGGCATTGCCGACCAGACCAACCTGCTGGCGCTCAACGCCGCCATCGAAGCGGCCCGGGCGGGCGAGCAGGGCAGGGGCTTTGCAGTCGTGGCTGATGAAGTGCGCAGTCTGGCCGCGCGAACCAGTGCATCAACCCAGGAAATCGCCGCGATGGTTGCACGCATTCAGCACAGCACGCGCGAGGCCGTCAGTAGCATGGAGGCAGGCGTGGCGCAGGTCGACAAGGGCATGGCGGTGACCGCCGACGTCGAGCGGGCGATTCGCGAAATCCTTGAAGCGACGTTGAGCACCACGCAACTGGTCAACGACATCACCCGCACGATCGGAGAGCAGAGCCTGGCCAGTAACGAAATCGCCCATCAGGTGGAAATGATTGCGGGGATGTCCGAGGGCAATAGTCGAGTGATTGGGCAAACGGCGAATACCACGGATGAGTTGTCGAGCCTGGCGGGGCAGTTGGCGCAGTCGGTGGATCGGTTTCGGTTGTGATGGTTGAGCGTGGATTTGTGGAGTCCGGTCGGCCGTCATCGCGAGCAGGCTCATTCCCACATTTTTAAGCGGTGTATACGTATCCTGCGTACACCACAAATCCCTGTGGGAGCTGGCTTGCCAGCGATAGCGGTGAGTCAGTCGACATCGATGCTGGATGTGCCGGCCTCATCGCTGGCAAGCCAGCTCCCACAGGTTTGGTGCGTAACACCACCGACCCCTGTAGGAGTGAGCCTGCTCGCGATGGGGCCATATCAGCCCACAATCATTCAGGCCATATTCACATCAATCAGAACTTGAAAGCCTGCCGACCCACCAGCAACCATTTGCCATCCTGCTTCTGCCAGATCTGAAAGTTCTCGATCTCGGTTGGTATCACTTCATTGCCCTTCAATGCTTGGGCGGAGAAGTGATGGCGCACCAGCGCGGTGTCGCCTGACAGGGTGATGGTCTGGTTTTGCATCTCCAGGGTTTTGAAGGCGCTCTTGCCGGTTTCGATATCGGCGATGAACGCTTTCTTGTCCTGGATCTTGCCGCTGGAATGGCCGTAGGTCAGGTTGGGCGCGGTGAGGGCATTCAGTTCGGCAATGTCTTTGTGCAGCATCGCCTGGGTCAGATGATCGACCGCTTGGGCAACATCCTTCTCGGCCGGGGCAGCGGCGGCCATGGCGTAGCCGCTGAAGGCGCAAAGAAATCCGATCAGGAGGCGGGACTTGGTCATGAGTGCTGTTTCCTTGTTGTTATGAGGTTGATGACTGATTACTCGATAGAATTCATCAGTCATCGTACAACGTAGCAGCTTATTAATTGATTACACAGCGGCTCAAGGCGCTTCAACACAGGTAACTACACTTGAGTGCAGAGAGCTTTCAGCCGGCAACTATCATCAGGGTCATGTTCGGCGCCCGGCTGCCGATAAGTCCCTGAGCGGAAAAAGACTCTCAGGTCGGGAACAGACGCGCGGGTTTGCCCTGACGTGATATTCTGCGCGCCAACTTGGTTTGACCTTATTCAGTTTGCTTGCCTTACGGGCGGGCAGATGGAATCCCTGTCGCTCAAGTAGCTGAGCCAATAATGATAAGAAGTCAGTTCAGAAGGGACATTAACTGAGGTCGATGCGGCATGTCGGCCTTGTGTGCCCACCCGTCAAAATTGAAGTGTGCCGGAATCTGCGACGCCAGCCTGAGCGTCATCAAAGCGGATCGCATGCAGATAACAGAGGCGGGCGGAAGGCGTTTTATCATAGGTGCAACAGATGTTTAAAAAAGTGAACACGGCCTTGCTAGGGCTGGCTTTGTCGATGGGGCTGACCTCCGTTCATGCGGCAGAGGCCAAGAAAGTCGACGTACTGCTGATCGGCGGCGGCATCATGAGCACCACCCTGGGTGTGTGGATCAATGAGCTGGAACCGACCTGGTCGATGGAAATGGTCGAGCGCCTTGATGGCGTCGCCCTGGAAAGCTCCAACGGCTGGAACAACGCCGGTACCGGTCACTCGGCTCTCGCTGAGCTGAACTACACCCCGGAAGACGACAAAGGCAACGTCACGATCCCGAAAGCCGTCGAGATCAACGAAGCGTTCCAGGTTTCCCGTCAGTTCTGGGCCTGGCAGGTTCAGCAAGGCGTTCTGAAGAACCCTCGCTCGTTCATCAACACCACTCCGCACATGAGCTTTGTGTGGGGCGATGACAACATCAAGTTCCTGAAAAAGCGTTACGAAGCCCTGCAAGCGAGCCCGCTGTTCGCCGGCATGCAGTACTCCGAAGACCCGGCTGTGATCAAAAAGTGGGTCCCGCTGATGATGGAAGGGCGTGACCCGAACCAGAAAATCGCGGCCACCTGGAGCCCGCTGGGTACCGACATGAACTTCGGCGAAATCACCCGCCAGTTCGCCGGCTACCTGCAGACCAAGCCTAATTTCGACTTGAAACTGTCCAGCGAAGTGCAGGACATCACCAAGAACGAAGACGGCACCTGGCGCGTCAGCTACAAAAACCTGAAAGACGGCACCAAAACCGAAACCGACGCCAAGTTCGTGTTCATCGGCGCGGGCGGCGGTGCACTGCACCTGCTGCAAAAGTCGGGCATTCCTGAAGCCAAGGAATACGCAGGCTTCCCGGTTGGCGGCTCGTTCCTGGTGACCGACAACGCGACCATCGCCGAGCAGCACCTGGCCAAGGCCTACGGTAAAGCTTCGGTTGGCGCACCGCCGATGTCCGTTCCGCACCTGGATACCCGTGTCCTGGACGGCAAGCGCGTCATTCTGTTTGGCCCATTCGCGACCTTCAGCACCAAGTTCCTGAAGGAAGGCTCGTATCTGGACCTGCTGACCAGCACCACCACCCACAACATCTGGCCTATGACCAAGGTCGGCATCAAGGAATACCCGCTGGTCGAGTACCTTGCCGGTCAACTGATGCTGTCGGATGAAGACCGTCTGGACGCGCTGAAGGAATACTTCCCGAACGCCAAAGCCGAAGACTGGCGCCTGTGGCAGGCCGGCCAACGCGTGCAAATCATCAAGCGTGATGAAGCGGCTGGCGGCGTGCTGAAACTGGGCACCGAAATCGTTGCTTCGCAAGACGGCTCCATCGCCGGCCTGCTGGGCGCATCGCCAGGCGCGTCGACCGCTGCACCGATCATGCTGAGCGTGTTGCAGAAAGTCTTCAAAGACAAAGTCGCGACCCCAGAGTGGCAATCCAAGCTGCACCAGATCGTTCCAAGCTACGGCACTCAGCTGAACAGCGATCCAGCCAAAGTGGCTGCAGAGTGGGCTTACACCGCTAAAATCCTCGAACTGCCGACGCCTCCAGTGATCGGTCAGGTTGCTGCTCCGGCGGCGCCTGCAGCTGAAAAAGCTGAAGCACCAAAGGAAAACGCTGCACGTGACATGGCTCTGTAACTAGATCCCTGACGCACAAAGCCCACTGAACCGGCGACGGTCAGTGGGCTTTTTTTGTGCCCTCATGTAGGAACTGCCGAAGGCTGCGATCTTCTGACTTTGCTTTGAAAAGCAAGATCAAAAGATCGCAGCCTTCGGCAGCTCCTACAGGGGATTGTGCTGAGTTCAGGCTTTGGCGGCAGCCAGGTAGGCACCGAGGCGTCGGCCCATTTCTTCGCCCAGCGCTTGCAGGCCGCTGAGTGGCCGCACCATCACTTCGAACTCGACAATCTTGCCGCGCTCATCAAAGCGAATCATGTCGATGCCCTTGAGTTCCTTCGCGCCCACCTTGGCACTGAACTCCAGAACCACATTCAAACCGTCAGCTGTCGCCAGTTCGCGGTGATATTCAAAGTCCTCGAATACCTCAAACACCGTGTTGAGAATCATCGCCACGACCTGCGCGCCAGGGTAAGGCGTGTGCGCCATCGGCGAGCGAAACACGGCGTTGGCATCAAGCAGCGCGGGCAGGGCGCTCAGGTCGCCGGTACGGATCATCTCGTGCCAGCGGTTCAGGGATTCGGCGGCAACGGGTTGCAGGTTCAGATCAGTCATTTGCACCTCTGGATTTTTATTGTTCTTCGACTCTAGATCAAAGCGCCGGCAGGGCAAGTTTAATGTCGCTGCCTGATATCGCTCTATGACATTCCCTGTAGGAGCTTTCGAGCGAAGCGAGGCAGCGATCTTTTGATCCTGTTTACAAGATCAAAAGATCGCAGCGTGCCGCAGCTCCTACAGATCAGATCCCATCTGATACGCTTTTTTCGTTTCAATCTGCCTCTGTATTCGGTTCAGATGCAGGATCAAACTTCCCCCGCAGTTCGGTCACTCGCGACAGTCCTTCATCCCGAAGCGTCCAGTGCACCGCAAGCTCAGCATTAAGGAGAGCAACATGAACAAGATGGCGTATTTTCTGGGTGGATTTTTGGTTCTCACCGTTCTGATTGGCATGCTCGCGACGATTTCTCCGGTCTGAGGTGATGTGCTGCAAATGACGGCCACAGGTGTGCCGCGCAAATCATGTTTAAATGCCGCGCCTCACACCTGTAAATGGATTTACCCCCATGGCCGAACCGCGTATCCGCGCCCTCGCACTCTGTGTTTTTCACCACAACGGCAGCATTCTGGTTAACGAGTTTCGTGACCCTGTCAGCCAGCAAACCTGCTTTCGGCCTATCGGCGGCGGAATCGATTTCGGCGAGACCAGCGCCGAAGCGATCGTGCGCGAAGTGCAGGAAGAGTTGGGCAAGTCAATAACGGACCTGCGCCTGCTTGGCACGCTGGAAAGCCTGTTCATCTATAACGGCAAACCGGGACACGAGATCGTCCAGGTCTACGACGCGTCGTTTGCCGATCCAGGTGTGTACACGCATGCGCAAATCAAAGGCCACGAAAGCGACGGCGCGCCCTTTACCGTGCGCTGGCATGACAGCTCAAGCTTCAGCGAGCAGGCGCTATTGGTGCCGAAGGGATTGGGCGATTTGCTAAAGAGCGCCGGATTACTGGATTGACCTGAGCCATTATCGCTGGCAAGCCAGCTCCCACAGGGTTCTCGGGCGTGTGCTGAATCCTCAGCCATGCCACGGACTTTGTAGGAGTGAGCCTGCTCGCGATAGCGGAGTGTCAGGCGATACAAATTTTGGCTGCGCCGACGCCATCGCGAGCAGGCTCACTCCTACAGGGTTTTGTGTTGACCTCAGAGTGTGAAAACACTGCCAATCAGTGTGGGAGCTGGCTTGCCAGCGATTGCCTTGGGTCAGGCAACATTGATGTAATGGCTGTCGGCCTCATCGCTGGCAAGCCAGCTCCCACAGGGGCCTCGGGCGTGTGCTGAATCCTCAGCCATGCCACGGAAATTGTAGGAGTGAGCCTGCTCGCGATAGCGGTGTGTCAGGCGACACAAATTTTGGTTGGGCCGATGCCATCGCGAGCAGGCTCACTCCTACAGGTAATTATCCGTTTTTATTCGCCGGGCTCTGGCGGCGCTCACTGCCTTCAGGATTGCCAGTGTCGAGCAATCTTCTTTCCACCAATACGTTCTCCAGCGCCTGACGCTCGACGGGCTTCATTTGGTGTTCGCGCTTTTTCAGTTCCAGCAGAATGGGGCTGGACCAAGTGCGATAGGTCTGTTCGATGTTGCGGCGGGACGTCATCAGTCTCTCCTTGATCAAGAGCCCGGTGTTGCTGGCAGGGACTCTGTCCGATGAGGTAATAACCCTAGACGACAAACCCGTATCGTGCGAATGCGTACCCCGTGTAGGAGCTGCCGGAGGCTGCGATCTTTTGATCTTGTTTTTCAACATCAACATCAACATCAACATCAACATCAACATCAAGATCAACATCAAGATCAAGATCAAGATCAAAAGATCGCAGCCTCCGGCAGCTCCTACAGGGGATTTTGGTCAGTCGTCGACCTTCATCATCGCCTGCACCCCCTCCCATGCCTCGGCGCGCATGCGTTCGATATCCAGCCCCGGAATCACGCCGTTATCGACGACGATCCGCCCGCCGACCAGGCTGTATTTCACCGTGATCGGTTCGCCCGCCACCACCGGTGCGACGGCCCTGTCGTGGAAGCCGTAGAAGCGTGGGTGGTCGAGGCCGTAGATCACCAGATCCGCCGCTTGGCCGACTTCCAGGGTACCGACGGCGCCAAGGCCCAACACCTGCGCGCCGCCCGCCGTACCCCAGTGGATGACATCTTCGGCTGTCGTCGCCGAGGCGCCTTGTTCGGCGCGGTGGATCAGCCATGCGGTGTTGGCTTCGCCGACCATGCTCCCGGATTCGTTGGAGGCGACGCCGTCGACTCCAAGGGAGATCGGCACGCCCGCCTCGTACATCTGCGGCACCGGGGCAACGCCACTGCCCAGGCGTGCATTGCTCACCGGGCAGTGGGAAATGCCGGTGCCGGTCTGCGCCAGCATGCGAATTTCACCGGGTTGCAGGTGCACGGCGTGGGCGAACCAGACGTCAGGGCCGAGCCATTCGTGTTCGGCGACGAACTCCACGGGCAGGCAGTTGTATTTTTCCCGGCAGAAATTCACATAATTCTGCGTTTCCGACAGGTGCGTGTGCAGGCGCAGACCGAGGCCGCGCGCGGTGTGGGCCAGTTCGCGCAGCAGGGTGGGTGGCAGCGAGAAGGTCGGCGTGGTGGGCGCGACCACGACGCGGCGCAATGCGTCCGGCGTGTCCTGGTGATACAGCGATTTCAGCCGTTCGATATCGCCGACCATCTGGTCGAGACTCTCCGGTTGCAGCGCGGTTTTGGAGAAACCCGGATGGGCGCTGGCCGACTCCAGTGCGCCACCCCGACACAGGACGAAACGCAGGCCGAATTCATCCGCTAGGTCGAACAGCAAGTCGCCGGTCTCGGTGCTGCCCTGGGCGTGGTAGAGGTAATGGTGATCGGCGCAGGTGGTGACGCCGGACAACAGTAATTCGACCATCCCCAGGCGCGCGGCGATCCGCGCCAGTTGCGGGGTGAAACGGTTCAAACGTGGGTAAGGCACACTGGCGAGCCAGCCTTGCAGGTCCTGATTCAGGCCCTCGGGCACGGCTTTGAGCAAGTTCTGAAACAGATGATGGTGGGTGTTGATCCAGCCCGGATAAACCACGCAGTTGCGCGCGTCGATCACCCGTTCGCCGGGTTGCGCGGCAAGATCGGCAGCCATTTCGGCGATGCGACCATTGACCACGCGGATGTCCACGGCGCCCGCTCGGGCACGCGGACCGCGCAGGCCGGTCATGACCGCGACCGGGTTCTTGATCAGGATATTCTGAAGTTGAGTCATGGGCAGGCTCCAGTCAAAGGATGTGCGAGGCGGATTTGGCGGCGGTGGTTTGCGGCACGCTGACGCCATTCAGCGCGGCGTTGAGCAGCACCGACACCAGGCAGGCGATGACCACGCTGCTGTGCAGGAACGGCTGCGACCACTCGGGTAATTGTTTGAACAGGGTTGGCGCGAGCACCGGCACCAGCGCGGCGGCGAGGGTGAAACCAACGATCAGCACGTTGTAGCGATTGCGCTCGTAGTCGACCTTGGCCAGGGTCTGAATCCCCGCCGCCGCGACCACGCCGAACATGGCGATACCGGCACCGCCCAGTGCGGCCGTCGGCATCGACGCGATGATCGCCCCGGCCTTGGGCACCAAGGCAACCGAGCACATCAGCAAACCGCTGACCGCGACCACCCAACGACTGCGCACGCCGGTCAGGATCACCAGGCCGACGTTTTCCATGAAGGCAATAAACGGGAACGCGGCGAACATCCCGGCGATGGTGCTGGCCAGACCGTTGGCGCGCAGACCGTTGATGACCTGTTTGTCTTCGACGGGTTTTTCGACGATGTCGCCGATGGCCACGAACAACCCCATCGACTCGACCATCTGCACGATCATCACCACCACCATGGTCGCGATGGGGATCAGGCTGAACGTTGGCAAACCGAAGTAGAACGGATAGGGCACGGTCAGCCACGGCGCTTCTTCGACGCTATGAAAACTGCCCATGCCTAAACCGTAGGCCAGACCGGCGCCGACCAGCATGCCCACCAGCACCGCCATGTTGCGCAGCAGCGGGCTGCCATAGCGGTTGACCAGCAGAATCGTCAGCAATACCACCACCGCCACGCCGAGGAAGGCCGGCGCGCCGAAGTTGCTCGCATTGCGCCCGCCGCCGACCCATTCATAGGCGATCGGGAACAGCTGCAAACCGATCACCGTGACGATGCAGCCGGTTACCACCGGCGGGAAAAACCGCCGCAATCGACCCACGAACGGCGCTATCAGCATGGTAAAAATCCCGGCACCGATCACCGCCCCGCAGACGCCGGCAAACCCCACCTCCGGGTTGCTACCGATGGCGATCACCGGGCCTACGCTGCTGAACGCGACGCCTTGCAGGATCGGCAAGCGCACACCGAATTTCCAGAACCCGACGGTTTGCAGCAGGGTGGCGATGCCGGAACAGAACAGCGTGGTGCTGATCAGCGCCACCGTTTCGGCGTGGGACATTTTCAGGGCACTGGCGACAATCAACGGCACGGCGATCGCGCCGATGTACGAGACGGCCATGTGTTGCAGGCCGAGGGTGAGCATCTGTCGCACCGGCAAAACCTGGTCGACGGGATGGACGGTGGAAGCGCTTTGCGATGGGGATGTGTCTGACGACATGGGGAAACACCTCTGGCTGTTTTTATGCGGTAGAGAGGGGTATTCGTCTGATGCCTTTTGATCCAGGAACACTGAAGATCCCTTGTTGGAATGAGGTCATTTGTTCAGTGGGGGGCCCGTGGTGAGGGGATTTATCCCCGATCGGCTGCGCAGCAGTCGCAAATCCTGTGAATGCGGATTGTCTGATATTCCGCGTTGGCAGGTTTTGGGGGCGCTTCGCACCCCATCGGGGATAAATCCCCTCGCCACAAGGGAACTCACCACAAAGTTCATTCCACAGATTTACAGTGCTCGGCGGGCATCAGTCATTCGTGCTGCGAAGCCGCCATCCACCGGCTCCGACGCCTTGTTCAGCCTGCCAGGCAGGCGGCGAAGCCCTGGTTCAGCGCCGCACGATCCAGGTCGCGGCCGATGAACACGATCTTGCTCGAGCGGGGCTCCGTGCCCCACGCGGTCGACGCCCGGAATTCCACCAGGCTGTGCACGCCTTGCAGCACGTAGCGTTGGTCTTCGTTGGCCACCGCCAGCACGCCTTTCATGCGGTAAAGGTTGTCGGCCTGGGATGAGCGCAGTTCGCTGATCCAGCGGTGGAACGCCATCAGATCGACCGCGCCGTCCACGGCGATGCCCACCGACGACACGCTCGGGTCGTGTTGGTGATCCTGCTCTTCGATGGTGTGCTCATGGTGATGGTCGTGGTGATCGTGATGCTCAGGTTCAGCGCCGATTTCCATAAGCTTCTGCGTGCATTCGAAAGCGCCGATGCCGAGGATCTTCGTCAGGTCGATTTGCGCGTGGGTGGACGTCACCAGATCCGCCGTGGCATTCAATCCACGGATCTTGCCGCGCAAGGCTTCGACTTCTTCAGCGCTGACCAGGTCGACCTTGTTGATGACGATGCGGTCGGCACAGACAATCTGATCGACCGCCTGATTGTCGACGCCGTCCAGTTGCAGATCTTCCAGGTGCTGGGCGATGTGCTTGGCGTCGACCATGGTCACGATGGCGTCGAGTTCGACTTCATCGGCAATTGGGTCATTGATGAAAAAGCTCTGCGCCACCGGGTACGGATCGGCCAGACCGCTGGTCTCGATCAGGATGTGGTCGAGCCGCACCGGGCGCGCCACCAGTTCGCGTACGATGCGCACCAGATCCTCGCGAACCTCGGCGGTGCAGCACACGCAGCCATTGACCATCTCGTAGATTTCTTCGGTTTCCGAACTCAGCACCAGATCGCCGTCGATACCGACTTCGCCAAACTCGTTTTCGATCACGGCGATCTTGCGGCCGTGGTTTTCCTTGAGGATGTAATTGAGCAAGGTGGTTTTACCGGCACCGAGGAAGCCGGTGAGGATGGTTACCGGGATTTTGGTGTTCGGGGTTGGGGCGTTGAATGGGGTGTTCATATGAAGCTCCTTTAATTGACCTGTGTGGCGAGGGGATTTATCCCCGTTGGGTCGCGAAGCGGCCCCAAATCTGCATTGGCGTTATTTCAGGCTGACCGCGTGTGCTGACTTCACGACTGCTGCGCAGCCGATCGGGGATAAATCCCCTCACCACAAGGATTCGGTTCTACAGTTGTTTCTATGTTTTCTCTCCAGCGTGTGGCGGTGCCCGCATCGAGGCCGAACAGGTCGAGCACGCGGCCAAGGCTGTGGTCGACCATTTGCGCGAGGTTGTCGGGGCGGGCATAGAAGGCCGGCACCGGCGGGGCGATGATCCCGCCCATCTCGGTGACGGCGGTCATGTTGCGCAGGTGCGCGAGGGTCAGCGGGGTTTCGCGGGCCATCAGCACCAGCGTGCGGCGCTCCTTGAGGGTGACGTCGGCGGCGCGGCCGATCAGCCCTGATGAAGTGCCGGTAGCAATCTCCGCTAATGTGCGCATCGAACACGGCGCAACGACCATCCCCAGGCAGCGAAACGAACCGCTGGCGATCCCGGCGGCGACGTCATCGGCGCGGTGGTAGTGGCTGGCCAGCGCAGTAACGTCGGCCAGTTTGTAGTCGGTTTCGTGGGCCATGGTCAGCAGCGCCGCGCGGCTGATGATCAGGTGGCTTTCGATGTCCAGTTCGGCGAGCAATTGCAGGAGGCGCACGCCGTAGATGAAGCCGGACGCGCCGCTGATGCCGACCACCATCCGTTGCCGGATCACGATTCCAGCCCCTTGAGCAATTGCCGCGCGCGTTCGAGTACGTCCTGATCGAGCTGCGCCTTGATTCCGTCAAACCCGGAACCGCGCGTTGCATCCAGCCCCATCCGCGAGGTGGTGCCATTGACCGAGGACGACGGGTCGAGCGGACTGCCCGGCAAACCATCGATAGTGAAAATATCCAGATGCGGCTGGAAGTGCGTGGCCAGCGCCCATAGCACCTGGCTGTCGTCGCTGATGTCGATATCACTGTCCACCGCGATCACGGTTTTCAGATACGGGTCCCAGCCGAGCAGGGCCAGCATGATCTGCCGCGCCTCGCCGTCGCGGCTCTGATCCAGCGCCACGTAGCAGTGAAAATGCGTGCCGGAGTTCGGATAGTGCACGGCGGTGACGGCGGGGAAACGTGCCCTGAGCTTCTCGCTCATCTCCGCTTCCCGCGGCAGGCGCGCAAGCGTCAGATGTTCGGCGTAACGACCGCCCATCACGTCAACCAGCCAGGCATCCTTGCGGCGAAGGAGGGTGTCGACGCGCAGCACATTGTTGGTCGAGCGATCCGAGGAGTAACCACTGAATTCGCCGAACGGGCCTTCCTCGGCGTAGGCCGCCGGATCAATGGCGCCTTCCAGCACAAACTCGGCATACGCCGGAACCCCAATGCCATAGCGCGGGGTTTTCACCAGCTCCAGCGGCGCACCGAACAAACCGCCAGCCACCGCGCGTTCATCACTGCCATAGGGCAGGCGCGCCGCAGCGGCGAGCATGAACAATGGATGTGCGCCGACCACCATCGCCACGCGCAGTTCTTCGCCGCGCTCGCGGGCGGTTTGCAGCATCCGCCACAGGTGCCCGCGTGAGTGCAGACTGGTGGCGAGGGCCTGGCGGGCGTGGCGCATCGAGCGGTGGTAGCTCATGTTGGCGATGCCGGTCACCGAGTCTTCGGCAATGATGATCGCGTTGGTGATGTACGGCCCGCGATCACTGTCGAAATGCTTGAGCATCGGCAGCAATGCCAGGTCCAGCGCCTCGCCTTCGAAGACCTCATCGAGGATCGGGCCGCTCTCTACATAGCGCGGCGGGATTGGCTGGTTGGCGCGGGTCTGGAAGGTTTCGTGCAGTTGCGCAGGGGTTACGCCGAACAACCGGGCGATGCGGGTGCGGGAGGCGAACAGGTTGGTCGCGACCGGCACACCGAGGCTGCCGACGTTTTCGCAGATCAGCAGTGGATCGCGGCCCTGGGCGGCGAGGGCGTCGACCAGGGCGGTGACGTCCTGATCGGCAGAAATCGGATGGGTGATGGTCAGCACATCGTCCGGGTACTCGCGGCGATAGGCATCGATGAATACGTGAAAATCCTGAGAATCGCCGAGCGTCGAACGGGTCATGGTTTCACCTCGTAAAAAGCAGGCACGCAGGGGTGAGAGGGCGTTCGATCGACAAGCCGTTGGCCTGCCGGTCGAGCGAACGCCGGGTCATCTTCGTGCCTGTAAAGTCGCTGTGTGCTCTGTGCGCGGATCCCCTGTGGCGAGGGCCTTTGTGGCGAGGGGATTTATCCCCGATCGGCTGCGAAGCAGTCGTAAAACCAGTCAACGCGGTTTGCCTGATACAACGCGGTGGCAGGTTTTGGGGCCGCTGCGCAGCCCATCGGGGATAAATCCCCTCACCACAGAAAACTCCATTTCCACACTAAGGTTTGCGTAAAGTCAGAGGTACGTCGTGGTCAGGCGTATGTCGGCTTCAACCAGATCCTTGGGCGGTGGCGTCGGTTCGATCCCGCACAACCGGGCAATGTTGTTGCCCAGGTAGTCTTCCAGATGATCCTCATCGATCCCCAGACCCTGCGGCGCTGGCGAGCACAGCACCTCCAGTTCACGCAGCCACATGCCCGGTTCGTTCGGCGGTGAATCAGTGCCGAACACAATCTTGTTGCGCGGCAGCTCCTTGGCGAACTCGACGATCCGTGACTGGAAGCACCAACCCGATTCGCAGTACACGTTCGGCGTGTCCATCGCCATCCAGAACGCTTCGAACGAGTAGTTGCCGCCGGTCTGAATACCGAAGTGGCCGATGATGAAATTGACCATCGGGAACTCGCGGATGATCGGGTAAAACATCGTCGGAATCGTGTACGGGCCATCGCCTGTGTGGATCAGCACCACGATGTTGTATTTGGCGCAGACTTTCATCGCCGGACGCAGCCAGTCCAGCGCCCGGTCCGGGCGATAGCCGTGCATGTTGGCGTGCAGCTTGAGCATCTTGAAACCGTATTCCTTGATATGGAATTCCAGCTCCGCCGCACCGTTTTCCGGCCCCCAGCGCGGGTTGAAGTTGAAGTTGCCGATGAAGCGGTCCGGGTACTTCATGCACAGTTCGGCGATGTACGACATGTAGTCGCGCACGCCCTCACGGCCACGGCGGTTGCCGTCGCGATAACCGGTGTTGCCCGGTGGCGGCTGGATGAAACCCATGTCGATGCGGCGAGGTTTGCCGTTGATCATGTACGGGCCGTCCATCAACTTGAGCATGCGCTCGCCAGTGAACGGTTCGCCGGTGTGGCGCCAGGCCTCGTCGACCAGGTTGGTGGGGTGCAGATGGGTGTCGATGATCATCGGTTCAGCTCCTGGCCAGTTGAGTGGTGACGGGGCGCTTGAGTTGCGCCTCTGCTTCGGAAACGGAACGCGGTGGCGGGGTTGGCTCGAGGCCGATCATCCGCGCGGTGTTGTTGCCCAGGTACTCTTCGAGGGTGTCTTCGTCGAGGTTGAGGCCCTGCGGCGGCTCATGACACAGCACTTCGAGCAGACGCAGCCACATGCCCGGTTCATTCGGCGGGGTGTCGGTGCCGAAGAGGATTTTGTGCGTCGGCAGGACCTTGGCGAATTCGACGATCCGCGATTGCAGGCACCAGCCCGACTCGCAGTAGACGTTGGGCAATTCCATCGCCCATTGCATCGGTTCGAACACGTAGACGCCACCGGTCTGCACGCCAAAGTGAGCCATGATGAAATCGACGTTGGGAAACTCCTTGATCATCGGCACCCATTCCGACGGGATGCTGTACGGCCCGTCGCCGGTGTGCAGCTTGACCGGGATGCCCAGCTCGGCGCATTTCTCGAAGCAGGGGCGCACCCAGTCCAGCGCACGGTCCGGGCGATAGGCGTGCATGTTGGCCTGCATCTGAACCATCTTGAAGCCGTGTTCCTTGACGTAGCGCTCGATTGCCTCGACGCCGTTTTCCACGCCGCAGCGCGGGTTATAGACGAAGCAGCCGATGAACCGGTCCGGGTAGGTCTGGACCATTTTCAGGGTGTAGGCCATGTAGGCGTCGATGGATTCACGGCCGGTCAGGTCGCCGTCGGTCCAGGTGTAGATGGTGTTGCCCTGCGGCGGCTGGATGAAGGCTTTGTCGATGCGGCGAGGCTTGCCGTTGACCATGTAGGGGCCATCCATCATCTCCAGCAGACGCTCGCCGGTGAACGGGTCTCCGTCATGCCTCCAGGCGAGGTCCACCAGATCGGTGGGATAGCAGCTGATATCGATGATCATTGAAGTCGATCTCCTGATAGCGGGGAAGGGAGCCTTGCGGCTCTCGGCAACCACGTCCCGGGCAATCGGCCATTTCTATGCGCAAGACACGCGCATTCCCTCGCCTGGTCGCATCCGGCCCGGGTGGGTGGCTGCTGAGGGCGAGTATTGGAAAGGGGGGAGGGGTTCGTACAATATTAATTGGGCGCGGTGGTGATACTTGAACGATATGGTTTTGGTTTTTGCTTCTGTAGAGACTGCACCGGCGCTATCGCGAGCAGGCTCACTCCTACAGGGGAACGCATTCCAACTGTAGGAGTGAGCCTGCTCGCGATAGCGTCAAGTTTGTGTACGCAAGGCCAATTCTTTAATCACCTCAACCACCGGCGCCACGCGCTCAGCCTGCCCGTGTGGCCACACGGCGTAGAGGTTGTAGTGCGCCGCAATCTGCGCCTCGTTCAGCGCCACCAACCGTCCGCTGCGCAATGCATCGGCGGCCAGTAATCCACGCACCAGTCCCGCGCCGACGCCAGCCTCGGCGGCGGCAATCAGATTTGCCGCGTTATCAAAAATCACCCGTGCCGTGGGTTCGGCCGGTGTCATCCCGGCAGCATCCAGCCAGGGAATCCACGAGCGCCGCGTATACCCCAGCAACGGTAACTCAAGCACTTGCGCCGGACTCAATGGCAACTGCAAACCATGCCGTTCCAGCAACTCAGGCGAAGCCACCGCCATCACCCGGTCGCCACAGATTTGCGTTATCTCACAGTCGTCCCAATCGCCATATCCGTAACGCAACGCCAGATCGACCCGTTCAAACGTGCTGCGATCACTGCGCGGCATCGACAGCAGCGTCACCTCGTAATCCGGCAGGCCATCGAGCAACTGGGGCAGGCGGGGATTGAGCCAGCTCTGCGCCAGTTCACTGTCGACATCCAGCGTCAACCGCTGCGCCACGCTGCGGTTTTTTACCGAGGACAACGCCCGATCAATCTGCGCCAGCCCGTCCGATAACACGCTGGCAAACAACTGCCCGGCGTCCGTCAGGTTGCTGCCGCCACCTTCACGCACGAACAACGGCTGGCCGATGAAATCTTCCAGCGCACGGATCTGCTGGCTGATCGCGCTATGAGTCAAATCGAGTTTGCGCGCAGCGCTCGAAAAACTGCCGCTGCGCGCCGCGTGAATAAACGCGCTCATGGACTGCACCGACGGGTATCGCTTGTACATGTTGTTAGTCCTGCTTACACCGGTTGGCAGAAATCGTCGCTGGCCGGGGATTGCCGTGGCTTCCAATAATCGGTGACCAGGCCCGCACAAAGACGGGCCGCTCTCTTGGAGCCTGACAATGATTACATTCACGGTAAATGGCGAACGACGCGAGCTGGATGAGGCGTCCCCCTCCATGCCCTTGTTATGGGTCTTGCGTGATCAGTTGAAACTCACCGGCACCAAATTCGGTTGTGGCATGGGCCTGTGTGGTGCCTGCACCGTGCATCTGGACGGTGTAGCCGTGCGTTCCTGCCAGTTGCCGCTGGCCGCCGTCGCGGGCCACAGCATCACCACCATCGAAGGCTTGTCGCCGACGCAAAACCATCCGTTGCAACTGGCCTGGGTCGCCGAAGATGTGCCGCAATGCGGCTACTGTCAATCGGGGCAGATCATGTCGGCGGCGGCGTTGCTCAACACTGGCGCGGCAGTCACTGATGATTCGATCCGCAACGCCATGTCCGGCAACATCTGCCGCTGCGGCACCTACGGGCGCATCAACAAAGCCATCAAACGCGCGGCGACTGCGCCGAAGGAGGCTTGATGAGCCTTCTCGATGATAGCTGTGCCGAGCTGCCGCGCCGGGTGTTTCTCAAACAAGCGGTCACGGTCGCGTCAGGTCTGGCGATTGCCCTGTATCTGCCGAGCGGCATGGCGACAGACCCGAAGGCCCCGGCCCCGGCCAGCGAATTCGAGCCCAATGCCTGGGTGCGCGTGTTGCCCGATGGCACGGTGAAACTGGTGGTGCACAAGCACGATTCCGGCACCGGTACGCATACCGCGCTAGCCGCGTGCGTGGCCGAGGAGTTGGACGTAAATCCGATGACCGTTCAGGTGATTACTCCGGAAGATCCGTTCTTCGAAACCTACATTCATCCGATCTGGAAAGTCTTCTCCACGGGCGGCAGCACCAGCGTTTCGCTGGAGTACGACCGCTTGCGTATGGCCGGTGCCACGGCGCGGGCGTTGCTGATCACGGCGGCGGCCAGGCAGTGGAAAGTCAGCCCCGAGAGTTGTTCCACCGAGGAAGGTCGGGTCGTTCATCCAACGAGCAAACGCAGCCTGGGTTACGGCGAACTCGTCGGCGTGGCGGCGCATCTGCCGGCACCCGACAAGGTCACGCTGAAGGATCCGTCGCAGTTCAAGTACATCGGTAAATTACGCCATAAACGCGACGCGGCGGCCAAGGTCTGCGGCCAGTTCAAGTACAGCATCGACGTGCAGTTGCCGGGGATGCTGGTGGCGGTGATCCAGCGTGCGCCGGTTGTGGGAGCAAAAGTGCTCAGCGTGGGCTCGGCGGCAACGTTACGGGTGCCCGGCGTGCGCAAAGTGATCGCGATTCCCGGGCGGCCCGACGTGCTTGGCGGCAATCTGGAAGGTGTCGCGGTGTTGGCCGATACGTACTGGGCGGCGCAGGAGGGGCGCAAGCTACTGGACATCCAGTGGAGTGATTCGGCGCTGGCCGGGTTCGACAGCGACCAGTTGTTCAGCGCGCAAGCCAAAGCCATCGGCGATCCGCAAGCGCAAGTCGTCAACGCCATGACTCAAGGCGATGTCGCCGGGCAATGGGCGGGCGCAGCGCAACTGCTCGAAGCCGATTACACCATGCCCTACAAGGTGCAAAACCCGCTGGAACCGATCTGCATCACCGCACAAGTGAAAGACAAGGCCATCACCTATTGGGGCGGCGTGCAGGTGCCGTCCTCGGCGCTGGAAGCGGCGCGAACCGTGTGTGGGATCGACAAGGCCAACGTGACCATCCATGAGTTGGTCTCTGGCGGCAGTTTTGGTGCGCGGGAGGCCAAATACTGGTTGTTCGAAGTGGCCTATCTGGCGCAGAAAACCGCTGTGCCGGTGAAGCTGCTCAACAGCCGCGAAGACGAAATGCACGCGCTGTTCTATCACCCGGCAACGCTGAACCGGATCAAAGGTGCGCTGGACGCTCAGGGGATACTCAGCGCATTGCAATTGCACGCGGTGTCGCCCGCCTCGCCGGAGCAGTGGGAACCGGGTTACTTCCAGCGCCCGGATCACATGGATTACAGCACCACCGAAGCCATCACAGCGTGGGACTTCGCCTACCGTCCACCGCATCTGCAACTGAATTGGGTCAAGCACGAAAGCAACGTGCCCAGCGGTTGGTATCGCTCGGTGAGTTTCATTCCAAACGTGTTCGCCGTGGAAAGCTTCATGGACGAACTGGCCCACGCGGCCGGTGCCGATCCGCTGGCATTCCGCCTGGCCAACATGCAGGAGCGGCCGCGCCATGTAGCGGTGCTCAAGCAGGCCGCCGAGCGCGCCGGATGGGGCCAACCGTTGCCGCCGGGCACGGCCCTGGGGATCGCGACCAATCAGGGTTACACCAGTTTTATCGCAGTGGTAGCGCGAGTTACGACGGTAGACGGCAAGGCCCGCGTCGAGAAACTCACCTGCGTGGTCGATTGTGGCTTGGCCGTGTCGCCGGGCGGTGTCGAGGAACAGATCTACGGCGGCCTGATGTGGGGCTTGGGGCATGCGTTGTTTGACAAGCTCGATATCAAACAGGGCAGGGTGGTGCAGAGCAATTTCCACGACTATCGCGTTGCGCGCATGTCCGACATGCCGGCCACCGACATCGTTGTGCTGGACGGTGAGCCGAGTAAACCCGGCGGCGTTGGTGAACTGGGCAGCCCGTCCGTGGTGCCGGCTATCGCCAATGCGCTGTTCGCACTGACCGGCGTGCGGCAGCGCTCGACACCGTTGAGTTTGGGGTAAGCGGCCATGGACCTGCGTCTGCTGCGGTATTTCATGGCCCTGGCCGATGAGCTGCATTTCGGCCGTGCCGCCGAGCGGCTGCACATCTGTCAGCCGCCGTTGAGCCAACAGATTCGTCTGCTGGAAGAGGAACTCGGCACGCCGCTGTTCGAGCGCAGTCATCATCGCGTCGAGCTGACCGCAGCGGGGCAGATGCTCAAGGAGCAGGCGCCGCTGGTGTTCGAACAGCTTGAACGCGCCCTGGACCTGACCCGGCAAACCGGGCGCGGGCAGCTCGGTGAGCTGGAAATCGGCATGATCAGCTCGGTGATGGTCGGCGTGCTGCCCAAGGCGCTGCATCTTTTTCGCGAGCGCTATCCGCAAGTCACCTGGCGTTTGCATGAAATGACCCCGGCGGCGCAGGTCAAGGCATTGAAGGAGAAACGCATCGACGCCTGTGTGTTCCGCGTGGGCTATGACGACCCGCAACTGCGCAATGAATTGCTGATCTACGAGCCGATTCATGTGGTGATGCCAGCGGATCATCCGTTGGCTGGCCGCGAAGTGTTGGCCCCGGCGGATCTGGCGCTGGAGCCGTTTGTCGCGCTGGAGCTGAAGCAGTCACGGTTTGCCAATTTCCTCTACCAGTGCTGCATTCAGGCCGGCTTCACGCCGCAGATCCGTCAGCAAGTGATCGAGGTGCAGACCCTGCTCAGCCTGGTGCGTGCGGGTTTTGGCGTGTCGCTGTTGCCAGCGTCCATCGAACAGTTGGCGCCGGCGGGACTGGTGTTCCGCAACTTGACCCCGGCGTTGCCGGAAGTGCCGTTGTACGCCACCTATCGCGCGGACGATGCTTCGCCGGTGCTCAAGCTGTTTCTCGATACCTTGCGTGAATTGCGCGAAAACCCCTAAACCCCTGTAGGAGCTGCCGAAGGCTGCGATCTTTTGACTTTGGTTTTTAAAAACAAGATCAAAAGATCGCAGCCTTCGGCAGCTCCTACAGGGTATGCGTGTCGTGCGAGTACAGGGTATGCGTGTCGTGCGAGTACAGGGGATGCGTGTCGTGCGAGTACAGGGGATGTGTGTCGTGCGAATACAGGGGATGTCTGTCGTGCGAATACAGGGGATGTGTGTTGTGCAAAATAGCGGCGCACGATCACGGTGCCGTGCGGTCGTAACCTTCACATGGGCGTATCACTTGTGGAGATCCAATGAGCCAGGAAGTCCTGACCCGCGAAACCAATCGTCGTCAGTTACAGCAGATCATCGCCGGGCTGTCCGACGGTGTGATTTTGCTTGAACTTGATCAGAGCATCCTCTGGGCCAACGAAGCAGCGCTGGCCATGCACGGTGTCAGCCGGATTGGTGAGTTGGGCGTGAATGCCGACGAGTACGCCAAGCGCTTTAGTTTGCGCTATCGCAATAACCATCTGGTGCCGCCCGAGAGTTACCCGATCAGCCGTGTTGCGCGTTGCGAAGTCTTCAGCGACGTTTTGATCGAGGTGTTCGCGGTGGATGATCCGGAGCGTGTCTGGGTTCACAGCGTGCGCAGCATGGTGCTGACCGACCGCGAAGGGCAGCCGGAGTCGCTGGTGTTGATCATGAGCGACGTCACCGATTGGGCCAACGCAGAGCTGCGTTTCGAAAAAACCTTCAACGCCAACCCGGCGCCTGCGGTGATCTGCCGTCTCAGCGACTTGCGTTACATCAAGGTCAATCCAGGGTTTCTGGAGATGACTGGCTATACCCGCGAACAAGTGATCGGCACTTCGGCCTATGAAATAGACATTTTCGAGCATGCCGAGAAAAGAGATCTGGCCATCCAGCGCCTGCGCGACGTCGCGACCATTCCGCAGATGCAGGCCGAGCTGCGCCTGCCTGACGGCAGCAGCAAGCAAGTGATTGTCGCCGGGCAACCCCTGTTGCTCAACGACGAGCAGTGCATGCTGTTTTCCTTCGTTGATGTGGAGCTGCGCCGCCGGGCTGAGGTGGCGCTGCGCCAGAGCGAGGAACGCTTCGCCACGGCTTTTCGACTGACCCCGGTGCCGATTCTGATTTGCACGGCCGACGAGCAGCAGATCATGGACGTCAATCAGGCTTTCCTCGATTCCCTGGCTTATACCAGTGATGACGTATTGGGCAAAACCGTGACGCAACTGGACTTCATCGCCGACGAGGGCGCCCGCAACCGCCTGCTGACGGCGCTGGCAAAAAGCGGTCGGGTAGACCGGGTAGATTTGCGCGTGCGCAAAAAGGATGCGGACATCCTGGAATGCGCTGTGTCCGCCGATACCGTCAACATTCACGACATACCGTGCTACTTGCTGGTGCTGATGGACATCACCGAGCGCAAACGCACCGAGCTTGAACTGGTGGCGGCGATTGAGGAGGTGATGAAAGACGCCTCTTGGTTCAGTCGTACGCTGATCGAAAAACTGGCGAATGTGAAGAACATCAATTCACCGCAATTGCCGAGCGTGTCGTTCACCGATCTGACGGCACGGGAACGTGATGTGCTTGGCCTGATCTGCGAAGGCCTGGCGGACAAGGAGATTGCGGCGCGGCTAAAACTGGCGCCGAACACTGTGCGTAATCATGTGGCGACGGTGTATTCCAAGCTCGATGTGCATAGCCGCAGTGAGGCGATCGTGTGGGCGCGGGAGCGTGGGCTGTTTTCCGGTGAGTGGCGCACCAAGGGGCAACGTTAGGTGCAAATGCACTAGTGGGAAGGGTGCAAATTGATGTGTTGGGGCGAGGAGGCTTTTTTTAGTCTGTTGGGGTGCGGTACGAGCCTTTTCTGGCTTGGGATCGTGCCCCTTCGAAACGGATTAAGGAATGGCCTCAATGATGAATCTTGCGCAGTTGCGCGCCCAGCTTGAGCACAGTTTTGCGCCGCTGGCGTGTGAGTGTTCGGTGGATGGGGATCATTCGCTGACGGTGAAGCTTTATCACCCGGTGTCGGGGCAGGTGGATCTGGTGATCAGTGGGTTGAAGCTGAATGCCTTGCGTACGCCTGAGTCGGTGGCGGCTTTGATCGATGAATTGCGGTATGAATTGGAGAGTAATTCTTTGCGCTCTTCGCGGGATGCTGATTTGGCCTAGGCATGTGTGTGGGAGCTGGCTTGCCAGCGATGGCGTCCGGTCAGTCGCCATGTGTCTGTCAGATGTACTCAATCCCTGTGGGAGCTGGCTTGCCAGCGATGGCGGCCTCTGGGCCGACCATGTTCTTGGTGGTTTTGGGTGAATATCCGGTTTTTTGGTGATGGCGGATTGGGGTTCCGCCCTTACGGCGGGTCACTTTTGGCAAACGCCCCAAAAGTAACCAAAAGGTCTGTGCCCTGACGTCCGGCCCGCTCGCTAAAGCTCGGGGTTCCTTCGCTCCGGAATCCATCCGGGGCATCGATTCCGGTTTGCTTCGCTGCACCTCCTTTCGATGTCCTCCCCGGATGAATCCCTCCACTCAGCCTCCCGACGGGCCTTTAGATCAAGAGCTGCACTCGAGCTAACGCTCATTGTGTTGAGTGGTTAGAAGCGAGGGTGGTGGGGGGGTGTGTTTTTGCTTTTCTGTGGGAGCCAGCCTGCTGGCGATGGCGGCCTGACAGCCGACCTGTGTCTGTCAGGTGTACTCAAATCCTTGTGGGAGCTGGCTTGCCAGCGATGGCGGCCTCTGGGCTTGTGTACCCGGGTGCAACTGTGGGAGCTAGCCTGCTGGCGATAGCGGCCTGACAGCCGACCTGTATCTGCCAGGGGTGTACTCAATCCCTGTAGGAGCCAGCCTGCTGGCGATGAGGCCTGACAGCCAGCTAATTTCCAGCAGATGTACTCAATCCCTGTGGGAGTCTGGCTTGCCAGCGATGGCGGCTTCACCGGCGACGAGAGATTTGAGCCTTGATCTCTCGAACTCCAAAGCAAAATCGACAGCCAATGTCCCCGCATACCACCGGTTTACTGGCGCTCACGAAGGTCTCGTCTATAAAGAATGAGTGGTCAGGTTTTCCGTGGTCGGTTCGGTCGCGGAAGTTTGTCTCCCTTTTATCGCGGGTCGTCCTATGAACAGTCTTGGGAAACGCGTGTGTTCGCCGTTGTCGTTGGCTTTTGGTGTGGCGTTGTTGGCCGGTTGTGCCAGTCCGCCGCCGCCTCAACCCGTGGCGCCACCTCCACCGCCGGAACGTACTTGTCAGGTCATCGAGAACACTGAGGTGGCGGGCGATGCTTATGTCGACGAGCAGGTGACTCGGCACATCACCACTACCCGTTGCGTCACTCAATAACGCCGGCGGGGCGCAGGTCTCGGCTGTTGCTGGCGGTGCACTTTGGCTGGCAGTTGCCCAAACTCGCAGGCTAACCCCTTACCCCTGTAGGAGCTGCCGAAGGCTGCGATCTTTTGATCTTTAACAGCAAGATCAAAAGATCGCAGCCTTCGGCAGCTCCTACAGGGATCACGATCGAAAATCAGGACAGGAAACCACCATCCACATTCAGCGAAACCCCTGTGGTGTAGCTCGACGCATCACTCGCCAGATACAAAACCGCCCCAGCCATTTCACTCGGATCCGCCACGCGCTTGAGCGGGATCTGCGTCAATGCTTGCTTGAGGATCGCGTCGTTTTTCACCAGTGCCGAGGCGAACTTGGTGTCGGTCAGACCCGGTAGCAGGGCGTTGCAGCGGATGCCGAATTGCGCGCACTCCTTGGCGAAGACCTTGGTCATGTTGATCACCGCCGCTTTGGTCACCGAATAGATGCCCTGGAACACGCCCGGCGAAATACCGTTGATCGACGCGACGTTGATGATGCTGCCACCGCCGTTTTCGCGCATCAGCTTGCCCGCTTCCACGGACATGAAGAAGTAGCCGCGAATGTTCACGTCGACGGTCTTCTGGAAAGCGCCGAGGTCGGTGTCCAGCACATTGCAGAACTGCGGGTTGGTCGCGGCGTTGTTGACCAGAATATCCAGGCGCCCGAACTGTTCCTTGATCCCGGCGAACACCTGGCTGATCTGCTCCATTTCACCGATGTGGCAGGCAACCGCAGTGGCTTTGCCGCCAGCGGCGATGATCGCGTCGGCGACATGTTGGCAGCCGTCGAGTTTGCGGCTCGAGACGATCACGTGGGCGCCTTGCTGGGCCAGCAGTTTGGCGATGGCTTCACCAATGCCACGGCTGGCGCCGGAGACGAAAGCGATCTTGCCGTCGAGGTCGAACAACTGAGTCTTGGACATGGGATTCCCTTGTGAAAAGTCTTGTTGGAGGGCCTGGATCAGAGGCTGGATTTCTGGATGACCTGCAAGCTCATCTGCTCCAGCAGTTTGTTCATGTGAATGAACTGCGCGAAGCGTTTGTCCTGGGTCTGGCCATGGTAGAAGCGGTAGTAGATCTGCTGCACGATGCCGGCCAGGCGGAACAGGCCGTAGGTGTAGTAGAAGTCGAAATTGTCGATCTGGATGCCCGAACGCTCGGCGTAGTAGTCGACGAACTCGCGGCGGGTCAGCATGCCCGGTGCGTGGCTTGGCTGGCGGCGCATCAGTTGCACCGGTGCCGGGTCGTCCGCCTGAATCCAGTAGGCGAGGGTGTTGCCCAGATCCATCAGCGGATCGCCCAGGGTCGTCAGCTCCCAGTCGAGTACGCCAATGATCTGCATCGGGTTTTGCGGGTCGAGGATGACGTTGTCGAAGCGATAGTCGTTGTGGACGATGCTCGAGGTCGGGTGGTCGGCTGGCATCTTCTCGTTGAGCCAGGCTTTGACTGCTTCCCAGTGCGGCGCATCCGGGGTCAGGGCTTTTTCGTAGCGTTCGCTCCAGCCTTTGATCTGGCGGGCAACGTAGCCTTCGGGTTTGCCCAGATCGCCCAGACCGCAGGCGTTGTAGTCGACCTGGTGCAGTTCAACGAAGCGGTCGATGAAGCCCTTGCACAGCGCTTCGGTTTTCGCCGAATCGAGGCCCAGTTCCGACGGCAGTTCTGAACGCAGGATGATTCCGTTGACCCGCTCCATCACGTAGAACTCGGCGCCGATCACCGATTCGTCGGTGCAGTGCACATAGGCTTTGGGGCAGTACGGGAAGCCGTCTCGCAGTTGATTGAGGATGCGGAATTCGCGGCCCATGTCGTGGGCGGATTTGGCCTTGTGGCCGAACGGCGGCCGGCGCAGGACGAACTCCTGCTGCGGGTATTCCAGCAGATAAGTCAGGTTCGACGCACCACCGGGAAACTGGCTGATCGCCGGGGAGCCGCTCAGGCCCGGAATGTGTGCCTTGAGGTACGGATCGATCAGGCTGGCATCGAGTTCTTCGCCAGAGCGGATACGGGTGGACTGGTCAGTAAGCGCCATGCTTATCCCTTCTGCTTATTTTGGAGGCCAGACATCATTGGCTAATCTAATGGTGCGCCCGGTCGGTCACAAGCGCGGGTCGGTCTTATAGGTTAGCGTGTTGCCGGATAATCACCTTTGGGAATGTGCAGGACGGGCCGTGGCAGACTAAGGTTTAGCGGGTATGTCGTGTCCCTGAAGGAGGCTGCAAATGGGCTGTCCGCAAGTCTGTGCCACCGCCACATTGCAATGCAGCTTCGGCGCCGCGCCGGCGATGCTCAACGTGTTGCCAGTCAACCGCACGCTGACCGGCGGATTACCGGCGGCGAACATCATGGATCACATTCCGCTGGTGAACATTCTGCCGTTCGGGGTGTGCATGAGTTTGGCCAATCCGATGGTGGCGGCGGCGACCACGGCGGCATTGGGGGTGTTGACGCCGATGCCGTGCATTCCGGCGACGGCCACACCGTGGATTCCCGGTGGAGCGCCGACCTTGTTGTTGGGCGGGATGCCGGCAATCGACGCCAATAGCACGTTGATGTGCAACTGGGCGGGGGTGATCAAGATTGTCGTGCCGGGGCAGATGCAGATGTTGATTCCGTGACCCCGAAGTACCAACCACCCCTTCGGCAGCTCCTACAGGGAGATGTCTTTCAGCAGTGGAGTGCATTTCAAGTGCAAAGCGATGCAATCAACTGTGGGAGCGAGCCTGCTCGCGAAGGGCCGTTCCAGTCACCCGAAAAACCTCAGGCCTGCTGCGGATCCATCCAGCGCTGATACCACCAGCGCACCCGCGAAATCGGCTTGCCATCCGCCCCCAACGGCCGCCCATCCTCGGCAAACCCTTGCTCCGGCTCCAACAACTGCCCATTCACGTACCGTGCTTCTACCGCGGTTTTCCCGTTCGAATGAAAACGTTGATAGCGCCCCTCACGGACCCCGTCGCGATAGAACTCGGCCTCCGCCACTTGCCCGTCGGGGAAGTAATTGAACGCCTCGCCATGCAGCAACCCGCGCCGATACGTCGCCTTGCGCTGTAACCAACCCTCAGGCGCATAAAAACTCGCCACCCCTTGCAGCTTGTCGCGCACGAAGGGCATCTGCGCCGAAACCTTGCCGTTGGGGTGATAGAGCAGGGAAGTACCCTGCAATTCACCGTGGCTGTACTGCAAATCCGCCTGCTTGCGCCCGTCATCCTTGATGTTCAGCGGCCCCTCAAGCTGACCTTCCTGCAAACGGCCCTTGAGTTGCTTGTCATCCTGGTGCAGATCCAGTGGTGTGATCGCCATGGCGTCTCTCGTCAGTTGACCTGCACCAAGCCGCCCTTGATGGTCAGCATGCCGCCGCCATCGACGGTCTGTGAGGCCGCGCCCTTGTTGGTCAGGCTGATGCCGGCGTCGTTGGTCAGCGTGGTACCGGCCTTGTTGTCCAGTGAAGTCCCAGCCTGATTGGTCAGGGCGGTGCCGGCCTTGTGGGTGATCGAGGTACTGGCCGAAGTCGCCAGGTCAGCGCCGCTCTTGATCGTGAAGCTGCCACCGCTTTGCAGGGTCAGGGTGCCGCTGACTTTGATGGTCAGGTTGCCGTCCACGGTCAGGCTGTAATCGCCAGTGACTTTGTCGGTGTAGTTGCCGGCGGTGCTGTGGTTCTGATCGGCACCGACCGTCACCGTGCGGCTGTCTTTCACATCGAGGCTGTCGCTGCCGGTCTGGATGGTCACACTGCGTTTGCCTTTCTCCAGGGTCACGGTTTCGTCGCCGTCCTTGACCGTGCGCGTGCGGGCGTTCTGCACGGTGAGGGTTTCGTCGTGGCCGACGGTGGCGGTGGTGTCGTTGAGCACGTTGATATTCAGATCTTTCTGCGCCTGCAAAAACACCTCTTCGGCGTCTTTTTTGTCTTCGAAACGCAACTCGTTGAAGCCGCCGCCACCCTTGGACGACTGCGTCTTGATCCCCGATTGCGTCTGATTGGCCGGCAGCGCGTAAGGCAGGGCGTTGTCGCCGTTGTAGACGCAACCGGTCACCAGCGGCCGATCCGGATCGCCGTCGATAAAGGTCACGATGACTTCCTGGCCGATCCGCGGAATGAACTGCATGCCGAACCCTTTGCCGCTCCACGGCAATACCACGCGCACCCAACAGGAACTGGTTTCGTCATTATTGCCATCGCGATCCCACGGGAACTGCAACTTGATCCGGCCGTATTCGTCGGTCCAGATTTCCTCGCCGGACTTGCCCACGACAATCGCCGTTTGTGGGTGCATCCGTGGTTTCGGCGTGACCCGCTGCGGACGGAACGGAGTGGCTTTGGGAATCGCTTCGAAACGGTTGCGATAGCGCTCGTGACTGACGTCATGGGTCACCCGCGTCACTACCCAATCGATATTCAGACTCGCATCATCATGGCCGTCGAGAGTGAACCAGTGCCCCGGAACCAACCAACGGCAGTCGCTCTCACCAACAAAGCGTTTTTCCTCACTGCGCAGGCCGTCGACTCGCTGCTTGGTCAACGCATCGCCGCGCGCCTTGGCGTTGTAACCGCCCGGATGTTCATACATTGAAAGCGGCCCGGCCACCGCTTCAGCCTGGTCGTACAGCGAGGTGGTCGGCGTGGTGAATTCATAATCCGTCGCCCGATACACCCCGGCTACCGCTTGCAAACACACCTGCCCGGAACGGATGCCGTGCAACTCACGCTCGCCCAATCCTTGCCCCAGATAACTGACTGTCGGGCCGTTGGGAATCTGTACGAAGGCATCGTTGCTATCGCCCAAAACCAGCGTGTGCTTGCCGGCATCGTGGGTGTAAAACCAGAAAATACCTTCCTCCTCGAGCAAGCGCGAGACGAAGGCAAAATCGGTTTCGCCGTACTGCACGCAGTATTCACGCGGGGTGTAGCTGCCGGTCAGCGACAGTTTGAAATCGGTGAAACCGTGGGCCTTGAAGATCGTGGTGACAATGTCCGAGGTGGCGAGGTTCTGGAATACGCGGTTATTGCTTGCCAGCGTCAACCACCACAGCCACGGCCTGAGTACAAGTTGATAGCGCTCGGCGGTGGCATCGGCCGGCAGTTGGCGGATTTCCGCTACCAGCGCATCGAAAGGACGCAGTTGCGCATCGTTGTGCAAGGTGGTGGTGACGTGTGTGGCAATAGCGCTGCTCAGAGTGAGCGAGGCGCCGTCGTTAAGGCCGTTGAGGATTTGTACACCCAACAGATTGAGCGATTCGTCGCCGGTCAGCGACTCAGGGTAAAGCGCCGACAGCGAAGAGGCGGTCAGTGAAATACTGGTATTGCAGTCTGTTGAGCGGGGCATAGTGTGCTCTCGAATAAAAGCATTCCGTACCAAACAGCGGCGTTATGTTTTTCGCGAATTCTTGCACGAGATATTCGTTGACAGACTGCGTTCGCCTGATAGATCTCGACAAGAAACAACAAAAAGAGCGTTCATTTTCCGAGCTCTAATCTAATAGCATCCTCGACGCCAACATTTTGTCGGACGAAATGACTTTTTTGTACGCTGTGGTTTTTTGGGATGAAGTCCCATGGGTTAGAGGCACCCACCAGCTCGTTTTTTCTGTAAACCCCCGTGGAATTTGTATCTACATGCACAAGCGCGCCGTTTGCTTTAAGCGCTGCGTGTTCGGTGAAGGGGGTGACCTCATTTGAAATAAGGATGTGCAAATCAAGACCATCAGGTGCTTCGGATTTCAGTAAACCGTGTTCATGTTCCACACAAATTTCAACACCTATGGTCAGCCCTTTGAACTCAAAAACCGCCTTTGGATCGCTCATCGGGAAAAAACCCGCCTCCGACCCTTCACCGATAAGGTCGAGGCTGCCTTGTTCTCCGTAGGCTTCAAACTTTTTTCGTCTGATTTTTATTATTGTTCCTGCAAGATAAATGGGGGCAATGTTGTAGCACGGTCGAAGTAACTGTTCGCCTTGTTTTTTTAAATATGAATGCGTCACGTCCAGTTCTTTCTGTAAGGCAATATTCTGCATTGTGGCGTTATGACCGGCGTCATTTGTCTTGGTTAGCATGTCGTGGGTGTATAGAATGTCTTTTTCCAGATCCCCTGATTTGACAGGGTTAAGACCGAACACGGTAATGCTGCCTGGGATAATCAACCAGTCAGGTCTGCTCCGACTGATCAAGGTTAGTTGTTGGAGTATGGGTATTACTTCGTGCATTTCATTGAAAAACCTTCCGTCTGTCGGTCTGGCGATTTTTTTTCCATGCTGTCGTGCAAGGAAATGCTCTGGACATATCGCTATTTTGACATCTGGAGCCGGCAGACTTTCGGAAGTGATACTGACTTCGGCGTTTTTGATCATCTCCTCAATTTGCTGAACACGTATTTCCGGTTGCGCGTAAGAGTCGGCCGGGAGGGTGTTGCCCTGTTTTCGAAAGGGATGGCGTTGCATGAGAGCAAAATAGCAGCTGGTCATTTTTGTCTCCTGTTGTCCAGGGAGAAATAGGCGGGGAAAAAATCGGGGCACGCGGTGGTACGCGTGTTCTGCCTTGATTCGCCAGAGGCTCCGTCGTTAAAAGAACGTGTCATGATCGTCACCGCTTGCGTAACCTCCCTCAAAGTCGTCGGCACCATCCTCGGCCGGGGCGGTTTGTTCGGCGATGGTCGTGACGATCTCAATCAAATTCTCCTCCGTGAAGAAAAACCGTCCTGCCGTAAAGGCTGCCTGATACTGAATTTTGGCCTGCCGATACTGTTCCGCCGTTGGATCCGCCCCGCGATTGCTTTGTGCCCACGAGCCATAAGGGTTTTTCGGCTTGGCACGTCCTAGTGTTCCTTTCGTCGATTGGGTGAATAGCAATCGCGACAGAGTGGGAATGGTCTCGTTGAAGATATGATCGAGATCGTCTTTGTATGTTCTATTGATTCCCTTCAGCAGTTTCTCCGAGTGGCCTACTGCAACAGTCTTTACCTCGGTACCGGGCACTAGAGCCTGCACGTTTCTTTTGACTTGGTACAGGCTGGCTCCGCTGTCCGTGAAATCGAACACAACAATGGGCTTATCTTTCGGCAGGGTGGGAAGTTTTCCGTTCAGATAGGTGGTGAATGCCAGTGAGGGAGTCGCACCGATGGCAATAGAGCTGACATTCACTGCTTTTACGGTGACGCCTTTTTGTTTCATTCGCCACTTGACCAGTTTTGGGCTGGCGCCCAAGGAAAGGAAACCTGATCCAGGGTATTTCGCAATCAATTGATCGCACACCACTTCCACGTCCTTAAGTAGTGGGTCGCTGCGAACTTTTATGAGTGGCTTTATCTGATCCAGTGCAGCTTTATCATCTTTGTCAAACCAGACCGGGAAACAATAGCCGGTGAAGTAGATATTTTCACTGATGTAATCCTCGTTTTTATCGGAGGTAATCTGGATGTCGTTTGTCGCACGGCTAAAAACAATATATTTGGCCAATTGAGCTGCTCCTTCTTTACCGACTATCCTCATTTGCAGGGATCACTCCAACACCCACTCCGCCAACTTCCCCGTCACCTGCGTCATCAACACATTCTCGACATCCCGAGCACCCGCCGCGCTGCATTTGGCGAGCACCGCTTTAACAATCCCTGAATCAAACTCGAACTGCTTGCCCGTCGCCGCTTTGTACCGACCACGCAACTTCTCAAGCTTGGCCAACACAATCCCTTCCAGCGTCGCCTCATCCAGTGGTCGATACGCAACCACAGTCATGCGCGCCAGAAACGCCGGGCGGAAGGTTTTCAGCAGGACTTTATGCAGCGCCTCGTTGAAGGCGTCAGAGCCGAGTTGCGCTACTGCCGTTTCGAGCAACAGTTCGGCACCGACATTGCTGGTGGCCAGCATCACGGTGTTCTTGAAATCCACCACCAACCCGGTGCCGTCCTCCATCAAACCCTTGTCGAACACGTTGTAAAACGCCTCCAGCACATCCGGATGGGCCTTTTCGATTTCATCCAGCAACACCACTGAATAGGGTTTGCGCCGCACCGCTTCAGTCAGCACGCCGCCACTGCCATACCCGACATAACCGGGCGGGGCACCTTTGAGTTGGCTGACGGTGTGCGCCTCCTGATACTCGGAAAGGTTGATGCTGATCAGGTTGCGTTCGCCGCCATACAAAGCGTCGGCCAACGCATAGGCGGTTTCGGTTTTGCCGACGCCGGTAGGGCCTACCAGCAGAAATACGCCGACCGGTTTTTGCGGATCGGTCAGCCCGGCGCGATAGGCCTGCAAGCGCTGGGCGATGGTATTCAGCGCGGTGCTCTGACCCATGACGCGTTGGCCCATGCGCTGGCCGAGGGTGCGTACCGCGTGGGCTTCGTCGGCGAGCATTTTGCCGACGGGAATGCCGGTCCAGCCAGCAATCACGGCGGCGACGGTTTTGCTGTCGACTTGCTCGGGCACCAGCGGATCGTCCTGCCGAATCGCGTCCAGTCCGGCTTCAAGTCGTAGCAATTCAGCGGCCAGATGATCGATGCGGCTGTCGGTGGCTTCATCAGGTTTGTCGCTGTCGGCGCGTTCGCTCAACGCCAGCAATTCCCGGCGCGTATCGAGAAGCTCGCGCACGGCCACGCGTTCTTCGCTCCAGCGGGTTTCCAGTTCGCGGATGGCTTGCACGTTACTGGCTGATTCGGTTTCCAGCAGGGTGATGCGCTCGCGGTGATCGAGGCCGGTGGCCTGTTCGCGGCGCAGACGATCGGCTTCATCCTTGAGGCTGTTCTGCCGATGGCGCAGGCTTTCCAGCGGTGGCGGCACGTCATGCTGGCCGAGGGCGACGCGGGCACACGCGGTATCCAGCACGCTGATGGCTTTGTCCGGCAACTGACGACCGGAGATGTAGCGGTGCGACAGTTTCACTGCTTCATGGATCGCCGCGTCGAGCACTTGCACGCCGTGATGCTGTTCAAGTTTGGCGGCCACACCACGGAGCATTTCCACGGCGGTGATTTCGTCCGGCTCCTCTACCTGCACAAGCTGAAAGCGACGGGCGAGGGCAGGGTCCTTCTCGAAATATTTTTTGTACTCCATCCAGGTTGTTGCGGCGAGGGTGCGCAACTCGCCACGGGCCAGCGCGGGTTTGAGCAGGTTCGCTGCATCGCTGCCGCCCTCGGCCCCACCCGCGCCGATCAGCGTGTGGGCCTCATCAATGAACAGGATGATCGGTTTGTCGGCGTTACGCACCGCGTCGATCACACCTTTGAGCCGTTGTTCGAACTCGCCTTTGACCCCGGCGCCGGCCTGTAACAAGCCAAGGTCGAGCACGCGCAAACTGACTTCCTGTAACGACGGCGGCACATCACCGGCGGCGATGCGCAGGGCCAGGCCTTCGACCACGGCGGTTTTGCCCACGCCCGGTGCGCCGACCAGAATCGGATTGTTCTGGCGGCGGCGCAGAAGAATGTCGATGCACTGACGAATCTCGCCGTCACGCCCCACAATCGGGTCGATGCGCCCGGCGTGAGCGTCGGCGGTCAGGTCTTGCGTGTATTGATCGAGCACAGAATCCTGCCGTGGCGCAGGGTGTCCAGAAGCCATGGAACGCGGGCCGACGTGCTCACGAGAGTTTTCCGTCCACTCCAGCAGATTCGCACGCAGCGCTTCCTTGGGAATGCGCAGCAACGACGACGCGCTGTTGAGCAACAAACTGCGGCGTTCTTCGCGATCGATCAGCGCCAGCAACAGCAGGCCGGAGCGAATGCTGTCGAGCCCCAACACGCTGGCCTGCACCACGGCATCTTCCAGTAAACCCAGCGTATGGGAAGACAGCGCCGGGGTGCGTGTGCTGCCGGATTTGAACAGCTCCAGCGCCTTGTTGATTTCCGCCGTCAGCGCATCACGTTCCAGACCGAAACGCGGCAACAGAAAAGCAAAGTCACCGCCCTCGATGTCGAGCAGTTCCAGCAGCAGGTGCTCTATCTCGACATAGTGATGCCCCCGTTGCAGGCAGCGTTGCGCGGCGCGTTCGAGGGCGCGGCGGTTGTCCGGGTTGAGGCGCCCGATCAGGCTGGCCAGTTCCATTTCAGGTGATCTCCAGCTGACGTAGGCGGGTTTCGATGCGTTGCACAGCGAGACTGGCCTGGCGTTGCAAACCGCCGTTCCAGCTCAGTTGCACTGGAGCCTGGCGCACGAGTTTCATTGGCCCGGCGCCGCGTATCAGCAGCACCAGGGTCACGTCCAGATCCGGACCGAAATACAGCGCCGCGAGACTGGCCAGCGCCGGATGGGTTTCACCGTCCGGCAAAAAACGCCCGGCCTGCGCCGAGGGCAACGGCCCGAGGGTCAGACGAATACCGGCGTGTTCATCCCAGACGCGTGTCCCGGCGACGGCCGTGCGACCGAGTTGCAGATTGCGGCCACCGGGCTTCATCAGACTGCGACTGGCCAGTGGAATCTCGCGCCACGCCCCTTCATAAGCGCTCAACTCGACCGGAACGCCGAACTGCTCACGCACAATCGCGGCGAACCCGGCGAGTGACCGGCGACCATCGGCAAACAACGCGGTGCAGGCCAACACCGCGCAATCGGGAATGGCCTGACGCTCCTGCAAGGATTTGGGCAGCAACCCGGTCAGTGCGCGCAGTTGCGCCTGCACCGGCGAGGTGCCAGGCGTAACAAAGCCGAGGGCGATGCGGTGTTTGCGCATCACCTTGTACAGCAGGCTGAGCAGGCGATGCTGGAACAGATCGAGGAACGCGGCCGGCGCATGATCTTTGGCCCGCGCCCGTTGTTGCAGCCATTCCTGATAGGCGTAGGGCAGGGGACCGTCGGGGCCGCCGAGGCCGAAGATCGGTGTGTCGAGGGTCAACGGTTCGCCGGGCTCTTCGCGCAGGTTTTCGATCTGGCTGGCGGCGAACAACGGCGTCAGCGGCCCGCGCAACTTCAGCGCTTCGGCTTGCGGCGCGGTACCGCTGCCGAGGGAGGCGGCTTGTGGCTGCTCGCGCTCCAGCAGCAGCAACGCCTGCAACCACTCGAACGCCTGCGGATCGCGGCGCAGTCGCTGGCTCAACGTCAGAGCGACAGCGGCATGCCGGCTTGGGGTTGCCATGCCTTGACCTCCTTGTCGTCCTGCATCAATACCGTGCGCACAAAGCGATTGGCAGTGGCGTACACCGAAAAGAACTGTGCGAGCACCGCTGAAAACAACACTGCGCTGCTGCCGACAAAATGCTGCGGATCAAGCTGCAGTTGCACCTCCAGACCATTGCGCCAACCGCGCCAGGCATCCGCGCCGACATGGCCGATTACCCGCTCGCAACCCAGGCTCGACAGACCTTCGATCTGGCGTATGGCGCTGGTCTCATCTCGCAAATTATGCAGGTGCAGAATCTCTTTCAGCGCATCGAGCGCCTGCGGGCCTTCGACCAGTGACAAGTGATTGAGGGTCAGTTGCGAAACCAGCCGCCAACGCGAATCGCCGTCCAGTCGCGGCATGCTCTGCGGGCTCGGCGGGTTGCGCAGGCGCGCCCACGCCACCGGGCCGGGGCGCTCGAAACCCAACGGCGTGCCGGCTTGCAAACTCTGTGCGAGGTGACGGTTGGTGCAAAGCAACTCGGCGGTGAGGCTGTAATCGGGCAGATTGGTTTGCGGTTCAAAACGGGTGTCGACCACGCTCACCAGCAGGTCACTGCCGAGGCGGTTCGGGGTCATGCCGCTGACCCGGCGAGCATGCCAATAACGTTGTTGATCGCCGCCGCTGTGCTGACTGCCGTAATAGGCCGGCAGTCGTTGTACGCCAGCGCGGGAACTGGCGCGCATGCCGCGAATACTGTGGATCTCGACGCTGTTTTCGCGGTGGCTGTCGGCAATCAAACGGTACTCGCTGCGGGTGCCGTCCGGGCGCAGCGGCTCGGAGGTACGCGGGAACAGATTGATCACCGGCGCGCAGCCGAGGGCGATATCACTGGCCTGCAAATGCAGGCGACTGGTCGGCGCACGGTCGAAAACGATGTACAGATAAAGCGTCTGACTGTCACTGGCGACGCCGCTCAACGGCAGGTCGAAGAAATGGAATTTGTCCGGGAAGGCGAAGTATTCGGCCAGCAGACGCATGCCCGGATGCACGCCGTCTTCATCGGGCAGCATGACTTCGTCATCGCTGAAACCAACGATTTTCGGCAAGCCTTTCAGCGCAGTCGGGACACTGCCGGGCGACCCTGCCAGCACTTGGACCGCCCGGGCGCCGAGCAAGTCATACAGGCAGGCATTGACCACGGGCGAAGCCGCAAGGTGGATCCGCAGTTGCTCGATACCCAGCGCTGACCACTGGCTTTCACCCAGGCAACGCAAACTCAGGCGCAGCGCCGAACGCGACTGCGCGACACCGGTCAGCGCCTGGGCTTCGTCGCTGCCCAGCAGCAGCGCTTCGCTCACTTCAATGGGCCACAGACACGCGGCGGCCGTGGTCCGAAAATGGATGCTCTCGCCTTTGCTGGTGGTCACGAACAACGGCGTATCGCGGGGCAGGGGATAGCCGTCGTCGAGATTGCCTTTGCCTGGGTCTGGTTCGAACTGAACGATTGCGCAGGAGGGCAATGGGCGCATGGCCAACGGGTAGAGCTGTTCAAGCAGCGCATCGCTGAATTCGGCGTAATCGTCATCCAGCCTTCGTTGCAGCCGCGCCGCGAGCAACGCAAAACCTTCGAGCAAGCGTTCGACATGCGGGTCGGGGCATTCGCCGGGGGACAGTTGCAGACGTCGGGCGACTTTCGGGTAGCGCTCGGCAAACTGGCTGCCGGCGTGGCGCAGCCAAGTCAGTTCGCGCTGATAGTAGTCGAGCAGTTGCGGGTCAATCGAGTCGCTCATGGCGCACCTCCAGCCCTTGGCCGCCGGGTTCGATGACAAACGCCACCGGCCAGTGTTGCTCGCCGCTGCGCAGCTCGCCGAGCAAGCGAATGCTCATTAGCTGTGGGTGCGCGGGCAGAGGATTGACCTGAACCTCGGCCAGTTTCAGGCGTGGTTCAAAGTAAGTAATGGCTTCGCGGATGTCCCGCGCCAGGCGTCGACGGTCATCGCTGCGCTGCTGTTGCAGGGCGCTCCAGTCGGCGATGCCGTAGTCGATCACGCTGGGTGGGTTGGTCAGCGTGCGCGGGCCACGGCGAGTGTTGAACAGGCGCCCGAGCTCGGCGTGTACCGAGTCGAGCAAGTCCTGGCGATCAAATTCCCGCGTGTCGTCGGCCTCGCTGGAGGCGAGGCGTTCGAACAGCGGAGCGAGTATGCCGGTGCCTGCCATGGCCGCGATGCCGGGTTAGCTGACAAGCTTGTTGGCGGCCATGTCCCACGTCGACGCGGCGGTGCCTTCCTTGGTGCCATCGTCTTTCTGCGCGGTGAGCTCCCATTTGATTTTGGTGAAGTTCAGCGACACGGTTTCTACCGGTTTGCCACCGGTGCCGCCGCTGACACTGACGTTCGACAGCACCACGTTGGTCAGGGTGTAGACGATAAAGGGCATCAACTGCCCGCTGCCTTCGGCGGCGTTGCGACCGATGGTGATGATGGCTTCGGGAATCGGTTTGCCGGCGCAGCAATATTCGTTGAGAGAGGGCGTCGAGCTGTCGACGAACTTGGTTACGGTGAACTCGCCGATGTGCGGTTTGCCGGAGGTTCGCTCCGAGTTGCTGACGTCGTTGGTCACCTGCATCGCCACGTTATGGCTGTAGGACATGACTTCGATCTTGTCGGCAAAACCCTCGAGCAGGCTATCGCCTTTGATGTCGCCGCCGAGGTCGAGAATGATTGCATCCATCGCTTGAAACTCCTGAAAAATTCAAATTGGGCAAATGGGTCAGTGCGTGGAGCGCGGACCCTGTGGTGAGGGGATTTATCCCCGATGGGCTGCGCAACCACCCCAAAAAAACAGGGCCGCTGCGCGCCCCATCGGGGATAAATCCCCTCGCCACAGGTAATTCAGTGGGCCTGTGAGAGGGGGCTCCCCCAGAGCTCAGTTTTTGCCATTCAATATCACCGCGGTCAGGCCGCAACCGGCGGCGGCAACGTCGCCACCAGACGAATCGACGCCGTCAGTTCCTCAAGCTGAAAGTGCGGGCGCAGGAACACCGTGGCGCGATAAGCGCCTGGCTTGCCGGCCACCTCGGTCACATCCACTCGCGCTTCACGCAGCGGGTACTGCGCCTTGATTTCCTGCGGCGCGTTGTCGTTGATCAGCACGTAGTCGGCGATCCAGTTGTTGAGGTAGGTCTGCACGTTGTCACGGGTCATGAAGCTGCCGACCTTGTCGCGCATGATCACCTTCAGGTAATGGGCGAAACGCGACGCGGCGAGCACGTACGGCAACATCGCCGAAATCCGCGCGTTGGCGTTGGCCTCGTTGGTGTTGTAGACCTTGGATTTGTTGGTGGTCTGGCCGCCGAAGAACACGGCGACGTCGCTGTTTTTCTTGTGGCACAGGGCGATGAAACCGAGGTCGTTGAGTTCTTTTTCGCGGCGGTCGGTGATCGCCACTTCAGTCGGACATTTGAGCGACAAATCACCGGAGCTGGTGCGGAAGGTGTGCGCCGGCAAGCCCTCCACCGCGCCGCCGCCTTCAGCGCCACGGATCGCCGCGCACCAGCCGTACTTGGCAAACGCTTCGGTGATGCGTTGCGACAGCGCCCATGCGGCGTTGCCCCACAGGTATTTGCTGTGGTCGGTGCCGTTGACGTCCTCGATGTAGTTGATGCCTTCCACCGGCGAAGTATCCGGGCCGTAAGGCAGGCGCAGGAGGAAGTGCGGCAGCACCAGCGACACATAACGCGAGTCTTCGCTCTCACGGAACGAGCGCCACTTGATCAGTTCCTGGCTCTCGAACACCTTCGACAGATCACGCGGCACGGCCAGTTCGGTGAAGCTGTTCATGTCGAATAACCGTGGGCTGGCGGCTGCAATGAATGGCGCGTGCGCAGCGGCGGCGACGTTCGACAGTTTCTCCAGCAGGCCAATGTCCTGCGGGTGCCGGCCGAAGGTGTAGTCACCCACCAGCAGGCTGAACGGGTGGCCACCGAAGGTGCCGTATTCCTCTTCGTAGATCTTCTTGAACAGCGCGCTCTGGTCGAATTCAACGGCTTTTTCCAGATCATTTTGCAGCTCTTTCTGCGTGACGTTGAGCAGGCGCAGTTTCAGCCGGGAGCTGGTTTCGGTGTTCTTCACCAGCATGTGCAGGCCGCGCCACGAGGCTTCGAGTTTTTGCAGATCGGGATGGTGCAGCACCTCGTTGAGCTGGGCGCTGATCAGTTCGTCGATCTGGCTGATGCGGTCGTTGATCATCGCCACGGTGTCCTTGTCGATGGCCATGCCTTCGTCAAGCACCTGGGTGGCGAACTCCGCGAGCATGTCGCGGGCGTAATCCTGCTGACTGTCATCGTGGGCCATGCGGCCATCGAGGATGATCTGGTCGAGCAGGGAAAGTGTCTCGGTCGTACTGTCGCTGGCTTGGTTCTTGGCGGCGGCGGGCATGGCGAATTCTCCCTCTATTCAAGTGGACGATCAGGCTTGCGGTTCGGCCGGAGCCCCGGCGTCTGGAGCCGGGGTAGCGGTGTCTGGGCGAGCCGATTTGATTTCCTGCAGGCCTTCGGTGTTGGCGATCACGTCGCGCAACAACTTGTCCAGGTCATCGTTGCCGTCGAGTTTGGTCAGCAGGTCACGCAGGCGCTGACGGGCTTCGAACAGACGTCGCAGCGGCGTGACTTGCTCCACCACGTTGACCGGGTCGAAATCGTCGATGTGTTTGAAATTGAGTTCGATGTTGAGCTTGCTGTCATCGCCACTGAGGGTGTTGTTGACCTGCAGCGTGGCGCGCGGGGCAATCGAGGCGAGCACTTCGTTGAAGTTGTCGCGGTCGATTTCGGTAAAACGTCGTTCGGTCAGTTTTGCCAATGGCTCAAGCGGTTTGCCGGACAGGTCGGCAAGAATTCCGACGACCAGCGGCAACTCTTTTTTCTCGATGGCATTGCCGATTTCGACGTCGTAGGTGATTTGCACCCGGGGCGGACGCACCCGGTCGAGCTTGTGTTGCGTACTTTCTGCCATGTCGGCGGACTCCGATGCGATGAGCGGGCGCAATGCATCGGGGAGGCCCGTTCATCGCTTTCCCTTACTGGACCGTAGGTTAGAAAGGGAGGCAGATGACCTGTCGTTCCTTTGACAAACCTTCCTGGATTCGGCTGTAGGAACCGAACTACCCAAGACGCTAGAACAGGTCTATAAAAAAGCAAGCGAAAACATTTTTGGACAGAATCACGAAAAGGAAAATTCATTTTGCCTGGACGATTTTTTCTAACGTTGGGGTTTGTGCTGCTGACGGGTTGTTCCTTCTTCGGGCCGAAGGTGGACCTCGACAGCCTGACTCTCGACGTCGCACCGAAGGCCAATGACGACACGCCGATTGCCGTGGATTTCATCGCGGTCAATGACCCGGACCTGCTCAAGCAATTGTCCGGCATCAATGCCAGTCAGTGGTTTGCTCAACGCGAGCAGTATCAACGCGACTATCGTCAGCTGATGAGCGTGTGGGGACTGGAGCTGGTGCCGGGGCAATTCATCGACCGTCAGCCCTTCCCGCTGGAGGGCAAGAAGGCCGCTGGACTTTTAGTCTTCGCCAGCTATAACACTCCCGGAGCGCACCGATTACGCCTCGACGATCAGCGCGAGGCATGGCTGAAATTCGACAGCCGCGAGATGAATCTGGTCAGCCAGGACAAATAAAAAATCCGCCCGCCGCCGGCTTGCGGCATGGTCGAAGGGAGTCGTATGAGTCTGCTACCCGACGCGGTCTGCTGGCATGAAGGCATGCAATTGCTGCCGCAGCATTTTCAGTTGCAGGGGCTGCGGGCCGAAGCGCTCGGCGCGCATTTGGCGCAGGCGTGCAACCCGTGGTTCTGGGGCGTCAGCCACATGGAGTTCGACCCTTCGGCGCTGAGCGCAGGCGTGGTGCGGGTGTTGTCGCTGCAAGGCACGCTGCCCGACGGTTTGCCGGTGGATGTGCAGGCCGGTGTCGGCGAGACGCTGGAGCTGGATGTCAGCGCGGCGATCGAGGCCACTGACGATGCCACTGTCACCGTGTATCTGGCGATCAGCCCGATGTGGCGCGCCGGGCAACTGCTGCCGCTCAGGGGCCGTTTGCAATCGGTGGTCGGTGAAGCGTTGCCGGATCTCACCAGCGGTCAATTCCCCGAAACGATCACCGTGTGGCGCCCCAATCCACGCCTGTGCACGCAACTGAACCGAGCCGATTCGATTTGCCTGCCATTGCTGAAAATCCGCAAGGAGGGCGGCGGTTTTCTACCGCTTGCCTACACACCGCCGACGCCCGTCCTGTTGCCGGAATCTGCCCTCGGTCGACGCATCGCAGGGCTCTGTGCACGGGCGCGGGAAAAATGTCTGTTTCTCGGCGGTCGCCTGCGTCAGGCGCAACAGGCCGGCAATCAGGATGATGCGCTGGAAATCCGTCGGCAGCTGACCGCGTTGTGGGCGCGCCTGCCGGAAGTCGAAGGCACACTGAACAGCCGCATCGCGCACCCGCAAACCCTGTATGTGCATTTGCTGGGCCTTGCCGGCGCGTGGTCGGCGCTCGATCCGCTGGCCGGCGTACCAGCGTTCGCGCCGCTGGATTTTCTCGAGTTGCAGCGCGGTTATGACGCCGTGCTGCAATGGCTCGAAAGCACCCTCGAACTGATCCGCGCCGGCTATCGCAGTCTGCCGTTCGAACGCAGCGAGCAGAGCTTTTCGATCCAGTTGCCGGACGAACAGCCGAGCCAGCGCCTGGTTATCGGTTTGCGCATGCCCAACGGCGCCAGCGAGCAAGCGGCGATTGACTGGTTGCGCGGCGCGATCATCGCTTCTGCGCCGCATATCGCCTTGCTCAGTCGCCAACGCATGAGCGGTTTGACGCACCAGGCCATGAGCCGCACCGAGCAAGTGGCCTATAGCGTCGGTGAGGACACGCGACTGTTCGTGGTCACGGCCGAGGGCGCGTGGTTCGACGCGCAACTGCCGCTGATGATCGCCGCGCCAGCAGCGAAGCTGACCAGCAGCCCGTGGCAAGTGGTGCTGTTTGTCGCCCAGAACAGCGAAAGTGCCTGATCACACAAGGAACGCCGTATGTCGCAAGGAAGTGCCGCAAGCCTTGGGTTGCAGGACGCACCGTTGAGCAGCGCGTTCCGGCAGGCGTGGCAGCAATGGCAACAGGATTGGCTGCAATTGCCCAAGGACAGCGAGGACGAAGCGGCACTGGTCGAAACCGTGGTCGAGCTGTCCACGCAGGCCTCGCAACGACTGTGGCGCACCGCGTATTCACGGGTCGGCGACTCGGCCACCGAACAGGTCAAAGCCGTGGTGTATGCGTTCGTCGCACTGGTCGACGAAACCCTGCTGTTCACGCCGTGGCCGGGGCAGGGCGCATGGCAGGACAAACCGTTGGAGTCGCGTTTGTATTCCAGTCGTCAGGCTGGCGAGCAGGTGCCGGCGGCGATTCAAACCCTGCTCGACGAGCAGCAACCGACCACCCGCGATCTGGCCAACGTGTATTTGCAGTGCCTGATTCTCGGCTTTCATGGCCGTCTGCGCGGCGAGCACAGCCAGGCACAACTGGAAAAATGGCGGTTGGCGCTGTTCAACTTTGCCTGGCAAGCGGAAGCCACGTACGCCGATGTCAGCCGCCGACTGGCGCAGCCCTCGCTGGCGATACCGTTGCAGATGCCGGTACGCACCGCGCTGCCGGACGGCTTTCGTCTGGCGTTGGGCATTCTGGCTATTGTGCTGTTACTGACCGGGCTCGGGCATTGGTTGTGGCGTGACATCGGCCAACAGTTGGCGCCGGTATTGCAAACCAGCGATGTGGTGGATGCGCCGGAGCAAGACTCATGAGCCCGCTGACGATTGTCGCGTGGGTCGTCGCCATTCTGCTGGTGCTGGTGATCATCGGCGTGGCGGTGTGGTGGCTGCGCACTCAAAGCGGCGCAGCGATCCGCAGTTTTTATGCCTCGGTGCGCCATATGGAGCGCGACCAGGGCAATCTCGACCGCTACCAGATGCCATGGCTGCTGATGCTCGGTGACGAGGTCCAGGGTACGCAACTGGTCAGCGAGTGGCGCTTGCAGCCGACCGACAAACCGGCGTGGTTCGGGCGCTGGTGGTCGGACCCCGAAGGCGCGGTGCTGGTGGTACCGCAGGCATTGTTCCTGCCGGATGACGGCATGCATTTGCAGCGCGGCAGTTGGTGGCGGCTGCTCGGCCTGATCCTGCGCTTGCGCAGCAAACGGCCGCTGGACGCGGTGATCTGGACGGTGCCGGTCAGTCGCCTGGACAATCTTGAACAAGCGACGCAGTTAGGTCTGGCCGCACGTCGACGTTTCATCGACCTGCTGCAACGCTTCGGCCTGAGCGTCCCGGTCTACGTGATTGTGACCGGGCTCGAGGAATTGCCGGGATTTCAGGAACTGATCAGTGCGTTGCCGCAAGAGGCTCGCGAAGCCACGCTGGGCTGGTCGTCGCCCTACGCCCGCGACGCCGTGTGGCAAGGCGCGTGGAGTGATCAGGCGCTGGATCAACTGCACCGCGCCGTGGCCGAAGCGGTGATTGAAATCGGAACGTTGTCGGGGCAATTGAGTGCCGATCTGTATGCCTTGCCGGACCGTCTCGAGACTTTACGGCGTGGTTTGCAGAACGTGCTGGAGCCGGTATTTCAGGGCAATGCGCAAGGCGAGGCGCCGTGTTTTCGCGGCGTGTATTTCACCGCCAATGTCGCGGGGGAAGACGCGCAGAATGGTTTTAGCCTGGAAGACAACGGCTTGCAGCGCAGCGCGTTCGCCCGGCAATTGTGGCGCCAGCGCCTGGTTGGCGAACAGGGACTGGCGCACGGTGTGCCGCGCTTGCTGCGCCTGCGTCAACGTTGGCAACGGCTGACTGCCGGGGTGGCGCTGGTGGTGGGGGTGGTCTGGGCGGTGGCGATGCTGTGGGTCTGGCACGCATCGGTCAGGGATGCCCATGAACTGGCGCGGCAGATGCAGGGAGCGCAGAAGAGTTACGTGGCGGTCACCGATGAGGCGCAGCGAATCGACTCGACCCGGCGCAACGTGCAGGCTTTCTGGCGGGTACTGGAACGCGCCCCGCACTGGAACTACGTTTCGCTGGTGTTTCCGACGTCGTGGTTCTCCTCGCTCGACAACCAGCTTGAACAGGAAGTTTTTCAGTCCACCCGGCGCCATATGATCCTGCCTCTGCAACAACTGCTGAGCGCGGAGCTGGCGCAAATCAAGGCGATCCGCAGCACTGATCGGCGCAGCACTGTCGAAGGCGACGACCCGGCGCAGTGGCAGAACTATCAAAAGGCAACCGATCTGGTGAATCGGGCACTGCGTCTGGAACAGCAAAACCAACTGTTCAATCAGGTGCAAAACAATCAGCGCGCACCGCTGGAAGATCTGGTGCAACTGAGCAATAACGCGCTGTCCCTGAACCTCAACGCAGGCACCCTGGCGTATGCGCCTTTCTACAATCGTCTGCTGGTGGCGGGCGAGGACGGCAGCTTGCAGGCGCTTGACCTGAGCGCCGACCGGCCGCTGATCGTCAGTAATTTTTCCGGCTTGATGCAGCGCTGGCTCGATCAATATTTTCTCGCCGACAATTTTGTCAGCAAGGCCGGTTATCTCAAGTTGCACCTTGATCAATTGGAGGCCGGCAGTGGTAACAGCCTGACCGAGCTTGAAGACCTGACCGCGCTGGTCGACGATCTGCAAGCGGCGATTGCCCTGACCAATTCGACCTGGAGCCGCGGCAAGGGCCAGGAGCTCGTGCCGGGTTATCGGGACTTTCTCGACAAGGTGGGCAAGAGTTCGCTGTTGGGGCCACAGGTGCAACAGGACCTCGACACACAAGCGACACGCTTGCAGCAGAGTTTTCGTGATCAATGGATCGCCCAGGTCGGCTCGCGCGACAATCTTCTCGTTCAGCAGGCCAGTGGGCAGTTGGCGCTGCAAGAACAGGTGGTGAAGCTCGATAACGCGATACAGGCGCTGTTCAAGCGTGACTTCGTTTCAGCGGCCTTGCGTGCCAGCGAAGACAACATCAACTTGCAGGGCCAGACCGTCGATGGCGATGACCTCAATGAATCACTGAAATACTTCGCCGACTACAGCCGCTATATCGCTGAAGAATTGCCGCGCATCCCGCCGGATTATCGCGGCGCGCTGCTTAAAGCCGCCGAGGGCGCCGCCGCCCAGGCAATGTGGTTGAGCCTCAAGGATCACAACGATCAGGCGCATCCTTATGCGGTGTTCAACGTGCAGGCCGAGCAAGCCATGGCCCTGCAAAAGGCGTTCGTCGAAGTCCATCGCACGGATCTGGCCACACAGCTGCAATCGGCACTCAATCGCCGCGCCCTGGCGCAGATCACCAACGCGTTGAGTGAAGTCACCGAGCAACCGCTGTTTGGCGGACGCAGCGAAATCAGCCAGTGGGATGGCTCGAAAAACCTCGGCCTGCAACTGTTCGGTGCCAGCGATGTGCAGGACCTGAAACTGAGCCTCAAGCAGCAATTCAACACCATGCTTGGCATCACTGAGCGGCGGACATCTTCGTTGCAGTGGCTGACGACCCAGCAAGCCAATCTGTCGGCGCTCGATTACGAACGGGTGACACAGTTCAGCGCGCTCAACGACGAACTGCTCAAGTACAAGGAAGCCAATCCGGCCAGTTCGCCGGCGCAGATCGAGCAACTGGTCAGCCGAGACTTCGTTGAAATGGACGTCAATTCCTGCCTGCAAATGTTGCAGACCGCCAACCTCACTGGCGGGCGCGGCACCCTGGCGATGCGCGGCGTGGAGTTGCAGCAGGAAGCCATGCAGCGTTGCCAGATGCTGCAAGTGCAACAGGCTGCGGCGGCGTGGAATGAATTGGCCAATTACTTCAACCAATACCTGGCCGATCGCTTTCCGTTCGCCAATGGCGTGCAGATGCAAGACGCCGATCCGGCGCGGGTTGAATATTTTCTGCAACTGATCGACAAACGTCTGCCGATCGCCCAGGCCGGACTGGCTACCAATCAGACTCCAGAACGCCTGGCCGCGGCTGATTTTCTCAATCGCTTGAAGCAGGCCAGCACCTGGCTGACGCCGCTGTTTGTACGCGACAAGAGCGGCATTCTCGGCGTTGAGCTGGACGTGCGTTGGCGCACCGATCGTGATGACGAGCAGGGCGCTGATCAGGTGATTGCCTGGGGCTTGCTTGCCGGCAGTCAGCAAATCAATTATCCGATGCCGGCCGAGCAACCGAACCTGCGCTGGATGGTTGGCCAACCGATGCGCCTGACCCTGCGCTGGGCGCGCAACGGCAAGGAGCGGCCGGTCAACGATCCGCTGCAACCGAACCTGGTGGTGCGTGATCTGGAAGCCGGTTGGGAGTATGGCGGGCCGTGGTCGCTGCTGCGGCTGATGCGCGCGCATTTCTCGGTGCAGCGCCAGCCAAGCATGGACTACACCGACTTCCCCTTGACCCTGCGTTTGCCGGTAACGGGCGCCCCCGACAGCGTCACCAACGAATTCACACGGATGTTCGTGCGCGTTTCGTTGATGAGCCAAGGTTCGAAACTGCCTTTGTCGATTGCGCCGTTGCCGACCCGCGCGCCGCGCTCGCCGTTTCAGGCAACCGGCAGCACCGCCGCCCTTGAATCCCGGAAGGAGGGCTTGTGAGCCTGCCATCAACTACGTTGCCGGACCTGATTGATCAGTTGCTCGCGCCGATCAGTGCGGACGCGCCTTGCGGCGTCGATTTGCGCTATGAACGTGAGTTCGACCAGTTGCGCGACCTGCGCCGCGAAGACGATGCCAGCCTGCCCACCGGGGTCTGGCAGTCGACACTCAAGCGGGCGAATTGGCCCGATGTCGAGAAACTCACCACGACGTTATTGCTGGAGCGCAGCAAGGATCTGATGCTCAGCGCCTGGCTCGGCGAGGCGTGGTTGCATTTGCAGGCCCTGGACGGCCTGCCCGGCAGTCTGGCGCTGATCGCCGGTCTGTGTGAGCGCTTCCCCGAAGACTTGCATCCGCGCGCCGAGGATGGCGACCAGTCGTGGCGGGTTATTCCGCTGGAGTGGCTGGTGCGTCGGTACAGTGAAGTGTTGCTCACCCGCGTGCCTTTATTCGGCAGCCGTAACAGCGATTTTGAGGCTTATACCCTTGAAGTCTGGCGGCGTTTGCAGGTTCAGCAAGTGCAGGCCAACGACAGCAAGAACGCCAAGACCTCAGCGGAAGCCGCGCGCAACGAACAGAAAAAACTCAACGAACAGATTCGCGTCACGCCGCTGGCGTTCTGGCTACGCACTCAGGGCAACCTGTTGCTGAGCCTGCAACACCTGCAACGGCTCGATAGCTGGAGCGATGCCTATCTGGGTGATCAGGCGCCGGGACTGCGCCCCTTGCAGGACACCATTGAAGCGTTACTGAAGCTGGTTCAGGAGTTTATCGCCATGCACCCACAACAACCGGCGCCGCCCCCCCCTGTGGTCGAAGTCCCTGCTGCCGTTGCGCCATCCGTCGAGGACGCGCCAATCGCGCAGGCCTTTCGTGAGCCTGCGAATCGCGAAGAGGCCTATCGCCAATTGCTGCTGATCGCCGAATACCTCGCCCGCACCGAACCGCATAGTCCAGTGCCGTATCTGATCCGGCGTGGAGTCGAGTGGGGCAACAAACCGCTGAGTGAATTGCTCGGAGAGTTGATCAGCGCCGATGCTGAATCGCGGCGCTTGTGGACGTTGCTTGGCGTGCTTTAGTGCACGCGCTGGCTGCTGATTTTCGGCGGTAACTGAATCGGTGTCAGCACCGGTTGCCCGGAGAAGAACGCCTGCAGATTTTTCCCCACCAGTTCTACTGTGCCTTGGGTGGCTTCCGGTGACAGACCGGCGACGTGAGGCGTGAGCAACACATTACTCAGGGTTTTCAGCGCATCCGCTACGTGCGGCTCATGGTCGAAGACGTCTAGCGCGGCGCCGGCAATGCGCCGTTGCTCCAGCGCGGTGATCAGGTCTGCCGTGGCGATCACACTGGCCCGGGCAATGTTGATGATGAAACCGTTCGGCCCCAGCGCATCGAGCACCGCACGCGTCACCAGGTGCTGAGTGCCGATCCCGCCCGGCGTCGCGACGATCAGGAAGTCCGAGGCTCGCGCCAGTTCGGTCGGGGTCGAGCAGAACGCATAAGGCACCTCGCTACGCAATTGGCGGCTGTGGTAGCTGATCTGCATGTCGAAGCCGAGGCTGGCGCGCTTGGCAATCGCCAGACCCACCGCACCGAGGCCAAGAATGCCCAGCCGTTTGCCAGCCAGGGATGGACGCATGATCTTCGGCCATTCCCCCCGACGCACAGCGCCATCGCAGCGCGCAATATCGCGCACCAACGCCAGCAGCATTGCCATCGCATGATCAGCCACGGACGAGGCGTTGACCCCGGCGCCGTTGGTCACGGTAATCCCACGATCACTGGCGGCTTGCAGGTCGACCTGTTCGTAACCGGCACCGATCACCGTGATGATTTTCAACGCCGGCAGCGCGGCAATTTCAGCGGCGGTCAGGCCCAGCGGGCCACGGGTCAGCACTGCATCGATCCGTACACCGTGGGTGGCAATGGCTTGCGCACGTTCGGCCGGGGTGGGAGCAAGGATCAGGTGAAAACCTTGATGCTCGAGAATCGGCAGATAGTCATTGATGGTTTCAACCAGTACCAGAACGGTGGCGGGCATTGCGCGGCTCCTTTGAACAATGGCGGTTCGGTCGCGAAGTCGTAGCAGAGTGCTGATTCCAGAGCTGTTTGGCAATGGCTGAGCGCTGCCCCGTTTCAGCCAGTGTAGGAGCTGAAACGGGGAGCGCGCGGACGCTTCGTCAGAAGGTCACGTCGGCGCTGTCGATCAGCCTCGCAAAGCCGGCGCCGAGGGTTGCGTTGTGGTGTTCGATGATGGCTTGAGCAGGCAGCACCGGGGTATCCATGCAAGTGTGAGCGTCGGCGACCACTACAGGTTTGAAGCCCAGGTCAGCGGCGGCGCGGCAGGTGGCGTCGATGCAGAACTGAGTCTTCATGCCGACGAGGTACAGATCGTCGATTTTTCGGCTGTTGAGTTGCTGCGCCAGTTTGGTGCCGAGGAAGGCGTTGGGTCTGGACTTGTTGAAGATAATGTCGGTGTCAGCGTCCAGCTCCAGCGCTGGCAGCAATTGCCAGAATGGACTGCCAGCAGCAACCGGCGAGCCCTGGGAGCCAGTGTGGCACACGGCGTAGATGGGCACGTTTTGTTGGCGGGCTTTTTTGATCAGGTGCTGAATGTTGGCGAGAACCGGTTCGCCCTTGTGGGGTTTTTCCGGGCCGTGGAACAGACCGACCTGCATATCGATGATCAACAGCGCAGCAGACATGGTGTTTCTCCTTTTGACGAGCGGGGTAGCTGATGCCGCACGGACGGGAGAAACAACAAGGCCCCGTCCATTGCTGGCGGGGCCTTGGGTTCGCTGCGCTGGTTTTTACCTCAGACGCAAACACCACGACCCGCCGGTGGCGGTCGTGGTGGTGCGGGTGAAGTGCAGCGAGCGAAGGTTCATGAGGTCGATCATGCTGGTCGTGTTGGGCGGCTGTCAATCAAGTGCTCGATAACCGGGCGCCGCCGGAGCAGACCACAGGCGGTGGCAGGGCGATTGGCCCGCCGTAATCTCAGTAGCGACTTTGTATGAGGCGGCCTACTCAACTCGCGGATTTTGCCTACGAAATCGCCGGACTCATCTGCTATCTGGCACGGGATGAATAGGAAATCATGAGGGTACAAAGCAGCTCGGCAGCCAGTGCCAATAGCCAAGGAAGGCGCATGCTTCAGGATGATCGCGACAATCTGGAACTCCAAAGGCTAATGAACGAAACGCGGAAACTCGCGGCTGAGAGACAAAAGCTGCTAGCGGAAGCAAAAAAGCTAGAGAGGGAGACGAATTTATATCCACTCGCCGTGTTGGGTGGGGTGGTGACCGCAATCACTGCAGTAGCAGGCGTTTTTTTCAAGTTTTGAGTGTTCGCGCTTCTCAACAGTCAGGCCCATGACCCAAAAAGGAAATCAACATGAGTACATTTGACCGCAAAGCCATGATTGAACAGTTAGATCGAGAGCACGATGAATGGGTTGAGAAAATGCGTATCAAGGACAAGGACGATATGTATCCAGTCTGGGGGATGCTGGGGTTCGGCATTTTTTGCATGTCACTTGGATTCATCCTGGCTCGATCGATCTGATCAAGTCGCCCATCATATTCGGCGCTGGTGCTTGCCAGAAAACGACACTGTACGTACCCATCGCCGACAGCTAATTTCCCAAAAACGACATCCCTCTGATCTGCTCCGCACAACCATTCCTCAGCTAAGTCTTTGCTTCTGCTCATTTATCACGGAGAATCGCGCCCCTGTTTCGGCCGGAGCATGTCTGTCGGTTTTTTCCGACGCGTCCTGACCGAGTGGCAAGTGACCGGAATGCGGAGATCCGACCGGATGAATGATCAGGCCAATAGCGTCGAAGAGCGCTTTGATGCAGCAGCACCCGCTGAACTTTCGAGCTGGAATCGCCAGGACACCACCTGGATGTTGGGACTGTTCGGGACGGCCATCGGCGCCGGCACCCTGTACTTGCCGATCAACGCAGGGATCGGTGGCTTCTGGCCGCTGGTGATCCTCTCGCTGTTGGCCTTCCCGATGACGTTCTACGCACACCGCGGTCTGACCCGGTTTGTGCTGTCCGGTCGAGAAGGCGCCGACATTACTGATGTGGTCGAAGAGCATTTCGGCATCAAGGCCGGGGCGCTGATCACGCTGCTGTATTTCCTTGCCATCTTCCCGATCCTGCTGATCTACAGCGTCGGCCTGACCAACACGGTCGCCAGTTTCCTCGAGCATCAACTGCACATCACGCCGCCGCCACGCGCGTTGCTGTCGTTCGTGCTGATTCTTGGTTTGCTGGCAGTGGTGCGTTGTGGCGAACAGGCGATCGTCAAGGCGATGAGCTTGCTGGTCTATCCGTTTATCGTCGCGCTGCTGTTTCTCGCGGTGTACCTGATTCCGCACTGGAATGGCGGCATCCTCACCACCGTGTCGCAAGTCCCTGCGCCGTCGGAGCTGTTGCACACGCTGTGGCTGGCGATCCCGGTGATCGTGTTCTCGTTCAACCACTCGCCGATCATCTCGGCGTTCGCGGTCGATCAAAAGCGCCGTTACGGCACCCACGCCGATGAGCGCAGCTCGCAAATCCTTTGTCGTGCGCACCTGCTGATGGTGGTGATGGTGCTGTTCTTCGTGTTCAGCTGCGTGCTGACCCTGTCACCAGCACAACTGGCTGAAGCAAAGGACCAGAACTTGTCGATCCTGTCGTACCTGGCCAACCACTTCAGCAACCCGACCATCGAATTCGTGGCACCCATGATTGCGTTCGTGGCGATTTCCAAGTCGTTCCTCGGTCACTACATTGGTGCCAGTGAAGGTCTGAAAGGTCTGATCATCAAGAGCGGCAAGCGTCCCGGCGCCAAGGCGCTGGATCGCATCGTGGCGGCTTTCATGCTGGTGGTGTGCTGGATCGTGGCGACGCTGAATCCGAGCATCCTCGGCATGATCGAGACCATCGGTGGCCCGGTCATCGCGGCGATCCTGTTCCTGATGCCGATGTATGCGATCCGCAAAGTGCCGGCGATGGCGCGCTTTCGTGGTCAAGCGTCCAATGTGTTCGTCACCGTGGTAGGTCTTGTGGCAATTTCGGCGGTGGTTTACAAACTGACGATGTAAAGCAAGATCAACAGAAAAGCCACTGCACACGATGTGTGCAGTGGTTTTTTTTCGTCTGGATGAAACCGCCACGTAGGAGCGAGCCTGATCGCGATAGCGGTGGCTCATTTAAAAAAGATGGTGGCTCACACGGCGCTATCGCTGGCAAGCCAGCTCCCACAGGGATTGCGGGTGTTTGCGCCATGGTGGGCATCACACCAAATATTGTAGGAGCGAGCCTGCTCGCGATAGCGGTGGCACATTCAAATACGATGGTGGCTGATACACCGCCATCGCCAGCAGGCTGGCTCCCACAGGGATTGCGGGTGTCTGCGCAATGGTGGGCATCACACCAAATATTGTAGGAGTGAGCCTGCTCGCGATAGCGGTGGCTCATTTAAAAAGATGGTGGCTGACACGGCGCTATCGCTGGCAAGCCAGCTCCCACAGGGTTTGCGGGTGTTTGCGCCATGGTGAGCATCACACAAAATAATGTAGGAGCTAGCCTGATCGCGATAGCGGTGGCACATTCAAAGACAATGGTGGCTGACACGGCGCTATCGCTGGCAAGCCAGCTCCCACAGGGTTTGCGGGTGTTTGCGCCATGGTGGGCATCACACCAAATATTGTAGGAGTGAGCCTGCTCGCGATAGCGTTGGCTCATTCAAATACGATGGTGGCTGACACACCGCTATCGCTGGCAAGCCAGCTCCCACAGGGTTCTGTGTGATGCCCACCAATGCGCAGACACCCGCAATCCCTGTGGGAGCTGGCTTGCCAGCGATGAGGCCGGAGCAGGCGGCGGCGATTCTGCAGGCATAAAAAAACGCCGCTCATCTCACGATGGGCGGCGTTTTTCATGGCGTTGTAACGTTAGGCTTGAACGACCGGGATGTTGGCGTTCGCAGCAGCTTCACGGAACTCGGCGATCTGGTCGAAGGACAGGTAGCGGTAGATATCGGCCGCCATGCTGTCGATCTTGCCAGCGTATTCCATGTACTCCTCGACGGTCGGCAGGCGACCCAGGATCGAAGCAACCGACGCCAGCTCGGCCGAAGCCAGGTAAACGTTAGCGCCGTCGCCCAGACGGTTCGGGAAGTTACGGGTCGATGTCGACACGACAGTCGCGTTTGGCTCTACACGTGCCTGGTTACCCATGCACAGCGAGCAGCCTGGCATTTCCATGCGCGCGCCAGCCTTGCCGTAGATGCCGTAGTAGCCTTCTTCGGTCAGTTGGTGAGCGTCCATCTTGGTCGGCGGCGACAGCCACAGACGGGTTGGCAGCTGACCCTTGACCTGATCCAGCAGTTTACCGGCAGCGCGGAAGTGACCGATGTTGGTCATGCACGAACCGATGAACACTTCGTCGATCTTCTCGCCAGCAACGCTGGACAGCAGACGGGCGTCGTCCGGATCGTTTGGTGCGCAGAGCACAGGCTCGCTGATGTCGGCCAGATCGATTTCGATGATTTCGGCGTATTCGGCGTCGGCATCGGCTTCCATCAGCTCAGGGTTGGCAACCCAGGCTTCCATCGCTTGTGCGCGACGTTCCAGAGTACGTGCATCGCCGTAGCCTTCGCCGATCATCCAGCGCAGCAGGGTGATGTTGGAGTTCAGGTACTCGGTGATCGACTCTTTCGACAGCTTGATGGTGCAACCGGCAGCCGAACGTTCGGCCGAGGCGTCGGACAGTTCGAAAGCCTGTTCCAGCGTCAGACCTTCCAGGCCTTCGATTTCCAGGATGCGGCCGGAGAAGGCGTTTTTCTTGCCTTTCTTCTCGACGGTCAGCAGACCGTTCTGGATAGCGAAGTAAGGAATGGCATGAACCAGGTCACGCAGGGTGATGCCAGGTTTCATTTTGCCTTTGAAGCGCACCAGGATCGATTCCGGCATGTCCAGCGGCATAACGCCGGTGGCTGCGGCGAACGCGACCAGACCGGAACCGGCCGGGAACGAGATGCCCATCGGGAAACGGGTGTGCGAGTCACCACCGGTACCGACGGTGTCCGGCAGCAGCATGCGGTTCAGCCACGAGTGGATGATGCCGTCGCCCGGACGCAGGGAAACGCCGCCGCGGGTCATGATGAAGTCAGGCAGGGTGTGGTGGGTGGTCACGTCGATCGGCTTTGGATATGCCGCGGTGTGGCAGAACGACTGCATTACCAGATCAGCGGAGAAGCCCAGGCACGCCAGGTCTTTCAGTTCGTCACGGGTCATTGGACCGGTGGTGTCCTGAGAACCTACGGTGGTCATCTTCGGTTCGCAGTAGGTGCCAGGACGAACGCCTTTGCCTTCTGCCAGACCGCAAGCCTTGCCGACCATTTTCTGCGCCAGGGTGAAACCCTTGGTGCTTTCAATTGGAGCATCCGGCTTCTTGAACAGATCGAACGCTGGCAGACCCAGTTCGGCGCGAGCCTTCTCGGTGAGGCCACGGCCGATGATCAGCGGGATACGGCCGCCAGCACGAACTTCGTCCAACAGCACCGGAGTCTTCATTTCGAAGGTGGTCAGGACTTCGTCGGTGCCGTGTTTGCAGACTTTGCCAGCATGCGGGTACAGGTCGATCACGTCGCCCATGTGCATGTTGGAAACGTCGAACTCGATTGGCAGTGCGCCGGCATCTTCCATGGTGTTGTAGAAGATCGGAGCGATTTTGCTGCCGAAGCAGAAACCGCCAGCGCGCTTGTTCGGCACGTAAGGAACGTCGTCGCCGAAGAACCACAGCACCGAGTTGGTTGCCGATTTACGCGACGAACCGGTACCGACCACGTCACCGACGTAGGCGATCGGGAAGCCTTCACCGCGCATTTCTTCGATCTGCTTCATCGGGCCGATGGCGCCCTGCTGATCAGGAACGATGCCGTCGCGTGCCATTTTCAGCATGGCCAGTGCGTGCAGCGGGATGTCTGGACGCGACCAGGCATCTGGAGCAGGGGACAGGTCGTCGGTGTTGGTTTCGCCGGTTACCTTGAACACGCGCAGGCTGATCTTGTCGGCCAGGGTCGGGCGGTTCTTGAACCACTCGCCGTCAGCCCAGGATTGCAGCACGGCTTTGGCGTGAACGTTGCCGTTCTTGGCTTTTTCGGCTACGTCGTGGAACGCATCGAACATCAGCAGGGTGTGCTTGAGTTGCGCGGCAGCGACTGGCGCCAGTTCGGCGTCGTCCAGCAGGTCAACCAGGGTCACGATGTTGTAGCCGCCCTGCATGGTGCCGAGCAGTTCTACAGCGCGCTTCTTGTCCAGCAGAGGGGAGGAGACTTCGCCCTTGGCCAGAGCAGACAGGAAACCGGCCTTTACATAGGCAGCTTCGTCCACACCTGGTGGAATGCGATTGGTGATCAGGTCAACGAGGAAAGCTTCTTCGCCAGCCGGAGGATTCTTCAACAGCTCAACCAGGCCGGCTGTTTGTTCGGCGTTAAGCGGCTGGGGAACGATACCCAGTGCTGCACGCTCTTCGATATGTTTGCGGTAGGCTTCAAGCACAGTTATTACCCTCATCAGTGGTCCCAAATGGGTGTCCGGGACGCTCGTCGCGAAATGCTCGTACTCATGCGCTGCGTGGCGTTGTGGGCCACTTAGCCAGAATTACCGACCATTCCTTACAGAAGCTGCTTTCAAAGTTTTACGCCTGCAGAGGGGGAGCTGATGAGGGTTGGCGTTGGGCTTTTCCCCGCTGGAAAAACCCGTCGCCAACACCGCTCTGAAGGAACGACTGTGCTCGTGACGCTTTGAAAACAGCTTCTAACGGACATTTGCGCCTTAAAAGGCTGGCTGATTCTACGGCAAAAAAAATTTAAAGGTAAGTCGGGCTCTATTGGACTTTGGTGGCGTTGTGCGTAGCCGGTCCAAACACCGGGCCAGCGCTTGCCCCTGACGTTTGAGGGGTGATCAATGCCTGACAAAGGGCTAACATGCCGACCTGTTCCGCGTTTCAGTGCCTTTGCCTACTTTATATGCCCAATCAGACCATCAAGACTCCCTGCGTCGGCCTCTGCTCCACTGTTTACGGTGATCTGGTGTGCCGTGGCTGCAAGCGTTTCCATCACGAAGTGATCAATTGGAATGGTTACGGCGAGGAGGAAAAGCGTGCGGTATGGCTGCGTCTGGAGCAGTTGCTGTCACAAGTGATGGCGGGCAAGGTCGAGATTTTCGACCCGGCGCGGCTGCGCCAGCAGCTCGAACAGCGCAAGATCCGCTTCGTGCCGCATCAGTCGGAATATTGCTGGGCCTATCAGCTGATTGCCCGTGGCGCGCGGGTGATCATTAATCTGGAAGCCTACGGCATGGTGTTGCTGCCGGAGTTTCGCGAATGGAATCTGCCGGAATTGCGCGATGCCATTGATCGGGAATTCTTCCTGCTGTCTGAAGCGCACTATGAGCGCTACATCGCGCCAGGATTTCTTAAGGACGCCTTTGGCGCTTGAAGGCAAAAGATCGCAGTCTTCGGCAGCTCCTACAGGTAGAACGCATTCCCTTGTAGGAGCTGCCGAAGGCTGCGATCTTTTGATCTTTAGTGCTTCACCGCCAACTCCACCAGATGATCCTCAACCTCCTGCGGCTTGAGCACCAGCACATCACTCTCCAGCGCATCCAGTATCACTTCAGCCGTATTCCCGATCAACGCCCCTGACAATCCGGAACGCGCGACGGTGCCAATCACCGTGACGGCCGCTTGCAGCTTGTGGGCTATAAACGGAATCAACACATCCGCCGGACCCTCCTCGATATGCAGGTGCGCGTCATCAACGTCGAATTCGGCCTGAAACGCCCGGCACTGCTCGCGATATCGCGCTTCTATGGTTTCGCTGAGCTGCATCGTCGGGTCGGCCGACGACAGCATTGGCGACGGGTGGGCGCTGATCACGTGCAGATGCGCCTTGGCCAGGCTGGCAATGTCATAGCCGTGATCGATGATTGTGGTGTGCAGATGCCGATGCTCCCCATCGGTATTGCCTACGTCGATCGCCGCCAGAATCACCTTGTCCTTCCACGAAGTTGAGGTTTTCACCAAGAGCACCGGGGTAGGGCAGTGACGCAGCAGTTTCCAGTCGGCGGGCGTCAGCAGCGCTTTTTTCAACGAGCTGTCGGGAAAATGCTGTTTGATCACCAACCCGCAACCTTCTGCTTGCTGCACATCGATGATGGTTTCGTGCAGGCTCTCGTTCCACGCCTGTTCGGTGGTCACGCTGTAACCGTCCGCCAGCAGCGCGGTTTTGAGCACGCCGAGCATGCCGGCATGATCATGCTTCTTGTCGCACACCAGCAGGTGCAGATGGGCCTGGGTCACGCCAGCGATCAGTTTGGCGCGCTTGAGCGCCAGGCTTTCCGAATGTTCGGGTTCGATGACCACCAGAATGCTGCGAATGGCTTGCATGAGCGGAGTCTCCAGCAAAGAAAAGGCACGGCGTTGCACAACTATAGTTGCTGCTTGAACACCTGCGACTTGATGCATATCAACGCCAGCCGCTGGTGGTCTGCCCGCAGGCCGGTATAATCGGCGCCCTTCGCTCGAACACCTTTTGCCGTGAGCCCCATGATCCTTCCCGAAATCCACGAATTCCTTGGCTGCCGCACTCCCGACGCCTGGGTCCAGGCCGCACTGGCCGATCAGGAAACCCTGCTGATTGACCACAAGAACTGCGAGTTCAAGGCTGCCAGCACCGCGCTGAGCCTGATAGCCAAGTACCATTCCCACGTCGACCTCATCAACATGATGTCGCGTCTGGCCCGGGAAGAGCTGGTGCATCACGAACAAGTCATGCGCCTGATGAAACGCCGCAAGATCGAATTGCGCCAGCTCCACGCCGGTCGCTACGCCTCGAGCCTGCGCAAAGTGGTGCGCAGCCACGAGCCGGTGAAGCTGGTGGATACGCTGGTGGTCGGCGCGTTTATCGAAGCGCGCAGTTGCGAGCGTTTCGAAGCACTGGTGCCGCATTTGGACGAAGAACTCGGCAAGTTCTACTTTGGTTTGTTGAAAAGCGAGGCACGGCATTTTCAGGGTTATCTGAAACTGGCTTATCAATATGGTGAGGCGAAGGATGTTGCGCAGGTGATCGAAAGAGTCCGCGCCGCCGAGCAGGAGTTGATCGAATCGCCGGATACGGAATTCCGCTTTCACAGTGGCGTGCCTGCCGCTGTATAACCTTGTGAAACCGTCTATGTAGGAGCTGCCGAAGGCTGCGATCTTTTGATCTTGCTTCTAAAATCAAAATCAAAAGATCGCAGCCTTCGGCAGCTCCTACAGGGGGTTGCATTTCAAATGCAGGCGGCGATGTTGTTTCGTGATTGTTAAAAACTCTTAAGAGTATGAAACATCACCGAAAACCGGCCCCCGCGGCCGGTTTTTGCTGCCTGGGATAAACGTCTCGCCCCTGATTGCCGCCATAATGCCGCCCACTTCACAGATGGTTGGCAGATGGTCGTTATGGATAACCTGGGTTTTGGCAAAGTCCTGTTGGTGGAAGACGATGAGCGCCTCGCCACACTGATCGCACACTTCCTCGAACAACATGGCTACGAGGTGCGCACGGTGCATCGCGGTGATCTCGCCGTGGCGGCTTTTCTGGCGTTCAGGCCCAAAGTCGTGGTGCTCGACCTGATGCTGCCGGGGCAGAGCGGTCTGCACGTGTGCCGGGAAATCCGCAGTGTGTCGGACACGCCGATTGTCATTCTGACGGCCAAAGAAGACGACCTCGATCATATTCTGGGCCTGGAGTCCGGTGCTGATGACTACGTGATCAAGCCGATCAAACCGCCGGTGTTGCTGGCTCGATTGCGCGCCTTGCAGCGCCGGCAGGTGCCGGACAGCGGCGTGGTGCATTTCCTTGAATTCGGTCAGTTGAGCATTGATCGCAGTTGCCGCGAAGTGCGCCTGGGGGGCGAGATCATCGAAATGACTACCATGGAGTTCGAGCTGCTGTGGCTGCTGGCCAGTGCCGCCGGCAATACGCTGTCGCGCGATGACATCCTCAATCGCATGCGCGGCATTGCCTTCGATGGGCTCAATCGCAGCGTCGACGTGTACATCAGCAAGTTGCGCAACAAGCTCAAGGACAACCCTCGCGAACCGGTGTGCATCAAGACAGTGTGGGGCAAGGGATATCTGTTCAATCCGTTTGCGTGGGAGTTGTAGATGCTGCGGTTATTCCTCGGGCTGTTTCTGGTGATGACGGTCGGTCTGGTGCTGGCGTTGCAGACGGTCGAACACACCTTCAACGCGTTGCTCGACAACCAGATGCAGGCCTACAACCGCGAGGCGGTGCGCGGTCAGGCGTGGTCGTTGGTAGATCATTTGCGCGGGCGGCAGGGCGCCGATCGTGAGCAGCGACTGGAGAGCTTACGGCCGCATTACGGTCTTACACTGAAACTGGTCGAAGCCGATCAACTGGCCCTGACGCCAGAGGAAAAAGCCCAATTGGCGCAGGATGTGCTGGTGATCCGCGACAACTACACCCAGTTCATCAGCAACATAGACGGCGGTTCGCAGGTGCTCAGCATCAAGCTGCCGCCGGAACCGAGCCTGATGCCGTTCTACATCGCCGCCGCTTACGGGATGCTGGCGGTGTTGATCGGTATCGTCCTGTTTTTCTGGGTGCGCCCGCACTGGCGTGACCTGGAGAAGCTGCGTCTGGCGGCAGAGCGCTTTGGCGACAACGATCTGTCGGCGCGCATTCAGTTGTCCAAACGCTCGAACATCCGCGACCTGGCCGAGCACTTCAACTTGATGGCGGCGCGCATCGAAGGCTTGATCGCCAATCAGCGTGAACTGACCAACGCCGTCTCCCATGAGCTGCGCACACCGATTGCGCGGCTGTCGTTCGAACTCGACCAGCTCAAGCAGTTGCCGGACGCCAGTCAGAACCGCGAACTGATTGCCGACATGTACGCCGACCTTGGCGAGCTGGAGGAAATGGTTTCGGAACTGCTCACCTACGCCAGCCTTGAAAGGGGTGCGACGGTCATCAAGCGCGAGAACATTCAAGCGGCCAATTGGCTCGACAGCGTCGTCGGCAGCGTGGCGCTGGAGGCGGAAGCGGCGGGGGTGCAGTTGTTGATTGGTGAGTGCCGGCTCGACACGGTGCGCATCGAACCGCGCTTCATGGCGCGGGCGGTGATCAACCTGCTGCGCAATGCCATTCGCTATGCCGAGCAGCGCGTGGAAGTGACGCTGGTGCGCACCGGGGACTATTACGAAGTGCGGGTCAACGACGACGGGCCAGGCGTGCCTGTGCATGGCCGGGAGAAGATTTTCGAACCGTTCTCGCGGCTGGATGCCAGTCGCGATCGGCGTACCGGTGGTTTTGGATTGGGACTTGCGCTGGTGCGGCGGGTGTCGCAGTCCCATGGCGGTCAGGTTGAAGTCGGCGATTCGCCATGGGGCGGAGCGTCGTTTCGGATGACGTGGGCGCATCTGGATTAACGATGCTGGCCGGGGCAGACACAAAAAACTGTAGGAGCTGCGGCACGCTGCGATCTTTTGATCTGGCCTTTAATACCAGGATCAAAAGATCGCAGCGTGCCGCAGCTCCTACACTTGGGTTGCGTTTGCAAATGCTCGCCAAGGATCCGTGATTTATTGGGTCAGCCCGAGGCGTTCATGCCATTGGGCGATGGATTCTTCAGGGTAAAGCTCGAATTGTTGATCCTTGGGCCTGGCATCGACCTCGACCCACGGCGCTTTCGAGCCCAGCATCAGGTGAGTGTGTTCCGGCGGCACCGGCAACGGTGTGTCGATGGCCGAAGCGAACGGGTGGATCAGCTCCGGCCATTCCGGGCTGAACAGCCACAATCCAGTGCCGCACAGCGAACAGAAATGCCGTTCGGCGGTGCTGCGGTGAGCACGTTTTTCGCCTTCGTCTTTCATTCGTGCGTGGTAGATGCTGATGTGTTTGCGACCCCGAACCTTGAGGCTCGTGGCGTCGCCGCCGAGGTTGATCGCGTAGCCGCCACCGCCCTGGGTCTTGCGGCAGATCGAGCAATAGCAGCGTTGATAAGGGTAGGGGTGGGCACTGGTGAGGCTGAACGAAACCTCGCCGCAATGGCAGGAGCCTTCGAGGTGCATGGGTGCTCTCCGATAGCAGGGTTGAACGCTTGAGCCTAGATCATTGTGCCGGGTGCCTGCCGGTGTGATTCGACGCGCGCCCGCAGCGTCTAGCCCCTGTGTCCCCGCAATCCCATGGGGCGAGACTTCGGAACCCGGCATGCAAGCGCTGTTGAACGAGATCCTTGACGCTGTCCGGCCACTGATCGGGCAGGGCAAGGTGGCTGACTATATTCCCGCCCTCGGCACCGTGCCGGCCAATCAATTGGGCATCGCCGTCTACGGCAATGATGGCGAGATGTACTGCGCTGGCGACGCCGAAACGGCGTTTTCGGTGCAGAGTATTTCCAAGGTGTTCAGCCTGGTGCAGGCCATCGATCATTCCGGCGAAGCGATCTGGGAACGCCTTGGCCATGAGCCGTCCGGTCAGCCGTTTAACTCGCTGGTGCAGCTGGAATTCGAGCGCGGGCGCCCACGCAACCCGTTCATCAACGCTGGCGCGCTGGTGATCTGCGACATCAACCAGTCGCGTTTCGCCGCACCGACCCTGTCGATGCGTGACTTCGTCCGGCGCCTGTCGGGCAACCCGCAGATCATGATCGACGGCAAAGTCGCCGACTCCGAATATCAGCACCGCGCGCGCAATGCGGCGATGGCTTACCTGATGCAGTCCTTCGGCAACTTCCACAATGACGTCGAAGCGGTGCTGCGCAGTTACTTCAGCCACTGCGCCCTGCGCATGAACTGCATCGATCTGGCCCGGGCGTTCTGCTTCCTGGCCAATGACGGTTATTGCAAACACAGCGGCGAACAGATTCTGACTCGGCGCCAGACTCAGCAGGTCAACTCGATCATGGCTACCAGCGGTCTGTACGACGAGGCGGGTAACTTTGCCTATCGCGTCGGTCTGCCGGGGAAAAGCGGCGTCGGCGGCGGGATCGTCGCGGTAGTGCCGGGGCAGTTCACGGTGTGCGTATGGTCGCCCGAGCTGAATGCCGCGGGCAATTCGCTGGCGGGGATGGCGGCGCTGGAGATGCTCAGTTCGCGGATTGGCTGGTCGGTGTTTTAACCCTATAGCACGAACGCTGAAAAAACCTGTGGGAGCTGGCTTGCCAGCGACGGCGGCGTATCAGGCAACATCAATTTTGAATGTGCCGGCCTCATCGCTGGCAAGTCAGCTCCCACAGGGTTGGTCATGTTTGCGGAAGGTGTATTTCAGCGAAGAATCCTATACATTTTCCGGCCGCCCTCTGCATGGTGAATCCGCTTCATGTCTCTTGCGCTCGAACGTCTAGTCGCTGGCACGCCGATCCCTTTCGCTGGTAACCGCGTCACTGTGGTCAGCCCCGAACTGGCTGCGCGTTTTCAGCCCGGAGACCATCTTTTGGTGGAGCAGATGAGTGGCGAGTTATTGCTGATTCCGGTCGTGGATCAACAAGCGGCCTCGGTTGCGATCGAGCGCGCCGCTGCGGCGTTTAGCGCATTGTCGGCGGTGTCGGACGAGGCGATCAGCCAATTCTTCGATCTGTTCGCGCAACGTCTGCAAACCGCCGAATGCTGGGCGCAGATCGAAGCCGCCAACCTCACCGATATCGAGCGCGCCAAGGCTCGCGGACGTTCCACTACACGGCTGCTCGCCGATGAGCGCATGCGCCGCGACATGATTGCCGGTCTGCGGGCCTGGCGTGATGCGCCACCGACGCGCGGCAAAGTCATCAGCAGCGTCGAGCACGACGGCTGGAAGGTCGAGCAAGTGGTTTCGCCGCTGGGCATTGTCGCGTTTGTCTTCGAAGGTCGCCCGAATGTATTCGCCGATGCCGCCGGTGTACTGCGCACCGGCAATACAGCGGTGCTGCGCATTGGCAGCGATGCGTTGGGCACGGCGCAAGCCATCGTCACTCACGCGTTGAACCCGGCGCTGGCAGCGGCGGGTCTTCCGGCGGGCGCCGTGTCGTTGGTCGAGAGCGTCAATCACGCGGCCGGTTGGGCGATGTTTGCCGATCGGCGCCTGTCGCTGGCGGTGGCTCGCGGATCGGGGCGTGCGGTCAGTCAGTTGGGCAGCATTGCGCAGCAGGCGGGGACTGCGGTCAGCCTGCATGGCACCGGTGGCGCGTGGTTGATTGCCGATCGAGACGCTGACGCTCAGCGCTTCGCGGCAGTGGTGCGCAACTCGCTGGATCGCAAGGTCTGCAACACCCTGAATGTCTGCCTGATTCAGCGCGAACGTGCTGCTGAACTGGTGCCGCTGTTCCTTGATGCGTTACAACAGGCCGGCACCGCACGCGGGCAGGGCTGCAAGTTGCACATCGTCGAAGGCAGTGAAAATTGCCTGCCGACTGAATGGCAGAGCGCGACGGTGCAGGTTTATCGCGCCGAGGGTTATCAGACTGAAGCGCTGGCCGAACCACTGGCGGAATCCGCGTTGGGCCGCGAGTGGGAATGGGAGGAAACGCCGGAAGTCAGCCTGATGATCGTTGAAGATCTGGATCAGGCGATTGCGCTGTTCAACCGTTATAGCCCGCAATTCACCGTGTCGCTGATCAGCGAAAGTGCGCAGGTTCAGGAGCGTTTTTACAACGCAGTCAATGCGCCGTTCGTGGGCAACGGCATCACCCGTTGGGTCGATGGCCAGTACGCGCTGAACAAGCCGGAGCTGGGGCTTTCGAACTGGGAGAGCGGACGCTTGTTTGCGCGCAGTGCGATTCTTTCGGGGGATGGCGTATTTACTGTCCGCAGTCGCATGACTCAAACAAACCTCACCGTAAAACGCTGAGTACCTTGTGTAGGAGCTGCCGCAAGCTGCGATCTTTTGATTTTGGTTTTTTAGAAGCAAGATCAAAAGATCGTCCGATCGCGGCCCGAGCCTTCGGCAGCTCCTACAGGGGTGAGCTGTTCATTGTGTAGATCGCACGTGTGGCGAGGGAATTTTGTTGTCTGTTCAGGCAGCGGCTTTTGCTTGAACTGCGCAAACTGCCGGTTGCTCGGCCAGCGGTACAAAGGTGCGGCGGTCCGAGGACAACGCATCAATCGAGCCAGTCTCGATGTCGTACACCCAGCCATGCAAATTCAGCAGGCCTTTCTCCTGCGCCAGGCGCACGCTCGGATGGGTCTGGATATTCGCCAGTTGCGCGATCACGTTTTCGCGCACCATCGAACTCAATTTCGCCGCGTCACTGGCATGCGGCCGCGCCTCATTCACCACTTTCGCTGACTCGGCATGCTGCAACCAAACGCTGACGGCGGGCAGGTGATCCATGCATTTGCACTGGGCAATCGCCGTCATCGCACCGCAGTCCGAATGGCCGCAGATCACAATGTCGGTCACGCCGAGCACCGCCACGGCGTACTCCACCGTCGCCGAAACCCCACCCGGATGCGGACTGTAGGACGGCACGATATTGCCGGCGTTGCGGATCACAAACAGCTCGCCGGGTTCTTGCTGGGTCAGCAGTTCCGGCACGACACGGCTGTCGGAACAGGTGATGAACAAGGTGCCGGGCTGTTGGGTGGTCGCCAGGTGTTTGAACAGTTCGGTGCGTTGCGGGAAGGCTTCGTTCTGGAACTTCAGGAAACCGTCGATCAGGGCTTTCATGTGTATGTCCTCTTCAATGGAGATCGGTGGGCCCGCACGTGAGGTGCGGGCCGGGACGCATCAGAACGGACGCAGGGGCAGGAATTTGCCGTCGAGGGTGACCACGGCGCGGGAGCCGCCTTCCGGGTCTTCGACTTTTTTGATGTCCAGTTTGAAGTTGATCGCGCTGATGATGCCGTCGCCGAATTGCTCATGAACCAGGGCTTTGAGGGTGGTGCCGTAGATCTGGATCATCTCGTGGAAACGGTAGATGGTCGGGTCGGTCGGCACACCGCTGAGGCTGCCGCGCAACGGGATGATCTGCATCGCCGATACATCGTCTGCATCCAGCTCAAGTTTGTCGCCAACCACTTGGGCAGCGTTTTTCGGCAGCGGATGCTGGCCGAGCAGGGCGGCGGTGACGAAAGCCAGGCTCAGACCGGTGCCGTCGGTGAGATCCTGCCACGACAGATTTTTGCCTGCCTTGGCGTCGAGAATGCGGGTGGTCAGGGCCAGGCTGGTGTCGTTGTAGGCGTGGGACTGTTGCATGGTGTCACTCCTTTCAGGGGTTGGCTTGCTGTGTGGGACTGATCTTCTGCTGATTGACCCATAGCGTCCAAGACCCATATACAATGCTTCGTATAAGCCCTGCCTATAGATGGTGTGCACGATGCTGTTGCGACATTTGCGTTATCTGCTTGCCGTTGCCGATCACGGCGGCTTCACCCGCGCTGCTGAAGCGCTGCATGTGTCACAGCCGACGCTGTCACAACAGATTCGCCAACTTGAGGAAACCCTCGGGGTGAACCTGTTTGATCGCACCTCCCGGTCGGTCAAGCCAACGGACGCCGGTGAGGCCTATATCGAATGTGCGCGACGGGTGCTGGTGGAGCTGGAGGCGGGCAAGCGGGCGCTGCATGACGTGAAGGATCTGTCGCGTGGCACCTTGCGCCTGGCCATGACACCGACGTTCATGGCGTATCTGGTGGGGCCGCTGGTGCGCGACTACACGGCGCGATTTCCGGGAATTCATCTGGAAATTTTCGAGTTGTCGATGGATGACATTGAGGCGGGGCTGGCGGATGACTCTCTGGATATCGCCATTGCCTTCACCCCGGTGCGCAATGCCGATATCGAGTGCATTCCGGCGTTCACCGAAGTGTTGGGAATCATGGTCGGGCGCGAGCACCCGTTGTACGACAGCACGTTGAGGCTGACACCGGATGACATCGCACAGCTGGATTTTGCCTTGCTGGCGCCGGACTTCATCACGCGCTTATCGGTGGATGAGTATTTCCGTCAGCACGGCATCACGCCCAAGGTGCGTATTGAAGTGAATTCGGTCAGTACGCTGCTGGAGGTGGTGCGGCATTCGCCGATTGCGACGATGTTGCCGGAGGCGATTGCGACTGAGGATCGCGCTTTGCGCAGGCTGCGGGTAGAAAGCGAAGCGCCGCAGCGCGGGGCGGCGTTGTTGCGGCGCAAGAATAATTATCACAGTGCGGCGGCGCAGGCGTTCACCAACCTTGTCCTCAAAACACATCCCCACCTGTAGGAGCTGCCGAAGGCTGCGATCTTTTGACTTTGGTTTTTAAAAACAAGATCAAAAGATCGTCCTTTGCGGCCCGAGCCTTCGGCAGCTCCTACAGGGGATAGTAAAAAAGGGCCTGCTTCCATTGGGAAGCAGGCCCTTTTTAATGTTGAAGTTGTGGCTTAGCAGAACCGATCAATCACCCGAACTTCATTCTTGTTCTGCATCGAGTCCCACGCTTGTTTCAGCGTCTGCAGAACATTACCGATGAAGTCCTTGTCGGCCGCGGCTTTTTTGCCGACATAACCTTGGCCGCGGCGGTACATCTTCAGGCGGGCCAGCAGGTTCTGATTGTTGCGGTCGAACTCTTCTTCGCCAGCGTGGGGCGCCAGGCAGTCGATATGCACTTGGCCCGACTTGCTGATCCACAGAATATGGCTGTCGAGGCTGTCTTTTTGCGCAGCGAACATACGAGCCAGTTCTTCGATAGTAGGTTGATTGTTCAGATTCATGATTTTGCCCCTTGACCAGTTTGGTGATCTTTCTAAGTTGATTCGCTAATACAGGTAGCCCATCGGTTAGTTGATCCCTGGCACCGAAACCAGGACGTCAGCGGTCGCCCGTTTGAAGTACGGGGTCGTGCATCTGTTGCATGTAGTCGTGTTGAATAACTGCTACGCGATAGCGTCACAACGAGGAGAAGCAGCGAAAACCGGGAGGCCCTTGTCGACGTTTTCAGGGTCGACGCACAAGCGTCTTGAGAATTTTCGCCAGCGCTTCTCGTCCTTGTACTGGACGTTCAGGCCAGGTCAGCTTCTTCAATCTGCCTTGTGGGCAGCGTGTATCCGGAAAAAACAACTCGGCGGTCAGACGAGTTTGCTCAAGCGTGTTACCCGTGTTCCCGATCGGGGAACGTCTTCATCATGCAAAAGCAAAACGACGCCGTCAACGGTTTTGTAGTGATTATTTTTGAGCACTACATATTGTCGGACAAAGCTGTTTTGGAATGAGAACGGATCCGTTCAGGCGACGGAAACGGGGCTGCGCAGGGTATAGAACGTGCACGGATAGCCGTCTACATCGCGATGGCTCAAGGTGAGTTCGGCGCCGGCCAATTCCGGCATCAGCCTGGCCCAGAAGCGCTGTGCGGGCAGGTTGGCGTCGATATGGAAAATCTGCCACCGACCGGGGATTTGGCTCAAGAGGGCAGAGACGACAAACTGCGCGACGCCTTGGCCACGCATGCGTCGGGTTATGAAGAAGTAGCCGATGTTGAATTCGGCGCCGTCGATGTGGGTTTCGTTATCCACCGTGACGAAGCCAGCGAGTTCGCCATCGACGCGGATTAGAAAGGGGCGGGTGGCCGGGTGGCGCCAGTAAGCGTCTTTTGGCTGGAGGGCGAAGAAGCCATGCCCGGCGAGCTTCAGCGGCAGCCATTCGCTGAAGTCGTACGCGTAGAACTGCATCAGGTTTTCGATGATTTGCAGTTCGTCACGCTGGGCGAGGTGGAGTTCGATGTTGGGCATTTTGGCGAATCTCCCACTGTGATGACTCCAATATTGTGGACTCTGACTTTGTGGCGAGGGGATTTATCCCCGACGGCCTGCGCAGCAGGCCTTTATTTGAATCAAGAGAGGGGCCGCTGCGCAGCCCATCGGGGATAAATCCCCTCGCCACAGGATCCCCTCACCATAAGAAACGTTGTTATTTGGCCGTGCGTTTGGTTGTGCCGGTAGTCTTGCTGCGCGTTGATTTGCGTTTTTTCTTCCACGGCGTAGCAGCCTTTCCGGCAGGGGGCGGGCCACTGATGGTCAGGCTCAGAGCAGAACAGCGAGTCACCTGCTTGCTCATCCACGCCGCTTGCTTGGTGACGAATTCTTCCAGGCTCATCTCACCGCTCTGCACCATGTCCAGCGCCTGCTCCCAGATCGCCGTGGTGCCGGGGTCGGCAATCGCTCGGGGTACGGCGTCGATCAGGCTGAACGCCGCCGGTGTTGCCGCAAGTGCCTTGCCGTTTTTCACCAGATAACCGCGATCAAGCAAACCCTGAATGATCGACGCACGGGTGGCTTCGGTGCCGATGCCGGTGGTGTCCTTGAGCTTCTGTTTGAGCAGCGGATCTTCCACCAGTTTGGCAACGTTCTTCATCGCCTTGATCAGATCGCCTTCGGTGTAGGGCTTGGGTGGCTGCGTCCACAAATCCTTGAGTTTCACATCAGCGACGGCGCAGTCGATACCTTGGCTCAGCGTCGGCAAGGTTTGCGGTGCCGGCGCTTCACGGCCCTTGCTCGGTGCCAGTGCCTCGGGCAATGCGCGCTTCCAGCCCGGTTCGATGATCTGTTTACCGACCGCACGCAACGCTTCACCGGCGCAATCGAAATCAGCCTGGGTGCGGTCGTATTCATGGTTGGGTAGAAATTGCGCCAGATACCGCGCGCGGATCAGTGTGTAGACCGCGCGGTGCTTGCCCGTCAGGCGTTCAAGGTTCTTTGCCGCAGCGGTGGGGATGATGCCGTGGTGCGCGGTGACCTTGCTGTCGTTCCACGCCCGGGAGCGACGTTGCGGCTCTAGAAAACCTTGCAGCGCTTCGAGACTCGGGTCGGCCTGACGCAGTGCCGCGAGAATCCCCGGTGCCTCACCGTGCTGGCTCAGCGGCAGAAAACCGCAATCGCTGCGCGGATAGGTGACGACTTTGTAGGTCTCGTAGAGTGCCTGAGCGATGTCGAGGGTTTCCTGCGCACCGAGGCCGAGTTTCTTCGAGCAGACTTCCTGCAACGTACCGAGGTCGAAGGGCAGGGGCGCCACTTCACGCATGCGCTCGGTGCGCAGCTTGACGACCCGAGCAGTGGCGGCGCTGCCGATCGCGGCGGCGGCTTGTTGCGCGAGTGCCTGATTCAAACAACGATCCTGATCATCACAGACGTCCGGCGGCGCACGCCATTGCGCGGTAAACGGCGTGCCGTTGTGCAGCAGTTGCACGTCGATCGCCCAAAACGGCACCGGCACGAAGTCGGCGATGCTGCGATCACGATCCACCACCAGGCGCAACGTCGGCGTCTGTACTCGACCGACCGGCAACACACCTTGATAACCCGACTGTCGGCCGAGCAGGGTGAATAGGCGGCTCATGTTCATGCCGATCAACCAATCGGCCCGGGAGCGACCCAGTGCTGAGTGATACAGGCTGAACGTCTCTGCACCTGGCTTCAGCGCGGCCAAGGCCTTGCGGATCGACGCCTCGTCCAGTGCCGACAGCCACAAGCGGCGGATCGGCCCGCGATAGCGGCAATGCTCGACCAGTTCCCGGGCAATCATCTCGCCCTCACGATCGGCGTCGGTGGCGATGATCAGTTCGCTGGCCTCGCCGAGCAGGCGTTTGACTGCTTTGTACTGACTGGCCGTACGCGGCTTGACGGTCATTTTCCATTTGTCCGGAATGATCGGCAGATCTGCCAGTACCCAGCGCTTGTAGCGTGCGTCGTAGGCGTCCGGCGGAGCGGTTTCCAGCAAATGGCCGATGCACCAGGTCACCGTGACGTCTGTTCCCAGCCAGCAGCCGTCGCCCCGGCGCCTGGCACCGAGTACGGCCGCAATGTCTTTGGCCTGAGAAGGTTTTTCACAGAGGTACAGCCGCATAACCACCACGTCGATCAATGTCCGAAGAGGTGCACAGAATGGCCGCACTTACGCCCATGGGCAACTTTTATCTGTATGGATATACAGATAAAAGGGTTGCGGGAAGTGACTGGCATCGTCGGGACGCGGTTAGCGTTCAAGATTGCCGTTCGGCCGTGAAGTCCACCTGAACCTGACACATGCGCTATACCTGAACCGGTCTGTTCGCCGTATCAGGAGAGCCCCATGAAAACCTCCGGCCCCAGCCCCGTCATCACCCTCGAACAACTTACAGGTTGCCTGCTGGTGAAATTCCATGGCATCCAGGTTGCCGCATCCTCCCACGCGATGATCCTCAACGAGGCCAACTACCCGCCGGTTTACTACGTCCCTCGCGAAGACATCGACGAAAAGTATTTCGCCCGCACCGACCACACCAGTTACTGCCCGTACAAGGGCGACGCCAATTACTTCAGCCTGCAGGTGCCGGGGCATGGGGGGCGAATGCGGTGTGGACTTACGAGAAACCGAAAATATCGGTCGATCAGATCAAAAACTATGTGGCGTTTTATCCGGATCAGGTGAAGTTTGAGGTGATCAAGGCAGATGCCTGACCTCTCGCTGAGGAGGTTCAAGTGGGGGGGTGAATTCTGTGGTGAGGTGATTGTGTGGTGAGGGGATTCTGTGGTGAGGGGATTTATCCCCGATGGACTGCGCAGCAGGCCCTTTTTAAGGGGGCCGCTCCGCGACCCATCGGGGATAAGTCCCCTCGCCACAGGGCCCCTCACCACAGGGTCATCTGTGGCGAGAGGCAACTTTCAGTTCTTGTCCAGATCGATATTCTTCGTCTCGCGCAGAAAGATCATCCCCACCACCAGGCTCACCCCGGTAATCAACACCGGGTACCACAGCCCATAAAAAATATCCCCGGTGTACACCACCAAAGCAAACGACACCGTTGGCAGAAATCCGCCGAACCAGCCGTTGCCAATGTGGTACGGCAGCGACATCGAGGTGTAGCGGATGCGGGTCGGGAACAGTTCGACCATCAGCGCCGCGAGCGGGCCGTAGCACATGGCGGAGATGATGATCAGCGCCACGATCAGGGCGACGATCATCGGTTTGTTGGTCTGCTGCGCATCGGCCTGTTGCGGATAGCCGGCGAGGGTGATTGCGCCGCGTAAGGCCGATTCATCGAAGCCGTCGAGTTTCACGTCGCCAACACTGACCTGTACGGCGCTGCCGGCCGGTGCGGCGGCGCTTGAGTAGGGCAGGCCTTGTTTGACCAGGAAGGTTTTGACCTTGTCGCACGGGCTGTCAAATTTCGCCTTGCCCACCGGATCGAACTGGAAGGTGCAGGTTGCAGGGTCGGCCAGCACCGTGATTGGCGCCTGACGGCTGGCCTGATCGATCGCCGGGTTGGCGTAATGCGCGAGGGATTTGAAAATCGGGAAGTACAGCACCGTCGCCAGCAGCAGGCCGAGCATCAGCACCGGTTTGCGCCCGACCTTGTCCGACAGCCAGCCGAAGAAAATGAAGAACGGCGCGCCGATCACCACGCTGATAATCAGCAAGGTGTTGGCCAGCGCCGGGTCCATTTTCAGAAACTGGGTGAGGAAGAACAGCACGTAGAATTGCGCTGCGTAGAAGGTCACGGCTTGCCCGGCGTTGATGCTGAACAGGGCGATCAGCACGACTTTGAGGTTTTCCCATTTGCCGAAGGATTCGCGGATCGGCGCTTTCGAGGTTTTGCCTTCCTCTTTCATCTTCAGATAGGCCGGCGACTCGTGCAGGCTCAGGCGAATCCAGGTGGAAATGCCCAGCAGCACAATCGACAGCAGGAACGGAATCCGCCAGCCCCACACTTCAAACTGGTCGCCCGTGAAGTAGCGGCAACCGAGCACCACCAGCAGCGACAGCAGCAGGCCGAGGGTCGCGGTGGATTGAATCCAGCTGGTGTGGAACCCGCGTTTACCCATCGGCGCGTGTTCTGCGACGTAGGTTGCGGCGCCGCCGTACTCGCCACCGAGCGCCAGGCCCTGAAGCATGCGCAGCACCACCAGAATGATCGGCGCGGCGATGCCGATGCTGGCGTAGGTCGGCAACAGACCGACGCAAAATGTTGCTACGCCCATCAGAATGATCGTCGCGAGGAAGGTGTATTTGCGCCCGATCATGTCCCCCAACCGACCGAACACCAGCGCCCCGAACGGCCGCACGATGAATCCGGCGGCAAACGCCATCAGCGCAAAGATGAACGCCGTGGTGTCGTTGACCCCGGCGAAAAACTGTTTGCTGATCACCGCCGCGAGGGCGCCGTAGAGGAAGAAGTCATACCACTCGAACACCGTCCCCAGTGATGAAGCGAAGATGACTTTGCGTGTATCCGGGCTGGTGTCCGCGTTGTACGCGGCGTCCAGCGGCTGAGCGTGTTCTGACATATCGGTTCCCTCACAGTGATTGTTTTTGTTGTTCCACTGGTGTTGCGTGTCCGGGTGCTGCGCGATGCCTTGAATTAACGCGGTTCCCTGTAGGAGCTGCCGCAGGCTGCGATCTTTTGATTTTGTTTTTTACAATCAAAAGCAAGGTCACAAGATCGCAGCCTGCGGCAGCTCCTACAGGGTTTCGGTGAGTTCGGGTTTTTGGGTTTGGCTCCTTTTTTCCGGGTTGAGGATCAGCTGCGCGGCCTTCTCGGCAATCATCAGCGTAGGCGAACAGGTGTTGCCCGAGATGATCCTTGGCATGATCGAGGCGTCGGCAATGCGCAAACCGGGCACGCCGTGTACGCGCAACTGCGCATCGACCACCGCATCGCCGTCATCGCCCATGCGGCAGGTGCCGACCGGATGGAAAATCGTCGTGCCGATCCGCGCCGCCGCTTCGTGCAGTTGCTCTTCGCTTTGCAGGCTGTCGCCCGGCAAATACTCGACTGGTTTGAACGCTTGCAGGGCCGGAGCGCTGACGATACGTCGGGTCAGGCGGATGGCGTCGGCGGCCACGCGCAGGTCTTCGGGGTGGCTCAGATAATTGGGTTGAATCAGCGGCGCCTCTTGCGGATCCGCCGAGCGAATTTCGATGCGGCCACGACTCTGCGGACGCAAATCACAGACCGACGCGGTGAAGGCCGGGAAATTGTGCAACGGCTCGCCAAAACGCTCCAGCGACAGCGGCTGCACGTGGTATTCAAGGTTTGCCGACGTCTGCTCCGGCCCCGAGCGGGCAAACGCGCCCAACTGACTCGGCGCCATCGACAACGGCCCGCTGCGGTCATACAGATAACGCAGGCCCATGCCCATCTTGCCCCACACACTGCCGGCGATCTGGTTGAGGGTGCGGGCGTTTTCCAGTTTGTAGATCAGGCGCAGTTGCAGGTGATCCTGCAAATTGCCGCCAACCCCCGGCAAATCATGAATCACGCCAATGCCGAGGCGTTCCAGCAGCGGTCGCGGGCCAATCCCGGAGCGCTGCAGAATGCTTGGCGAGCCTACGGAGCCGGCGCACAGCACAATCTCTTTGCGCGCCTTGAACTGTTTGACCAGGCCTTCATGACGCGCACTGACAGAAGAGGCGCGACCGTCCTTGAGCAAAACACGATCGACCTCAACCCCGGTCAGCACCGTCAGATTCGCCCGGTCACGTATCGGTTTGAGAAAGGCTTTGGCCGCGTTCCAGCGCACGCCGGCCTTCTGATTGACCTGAAAGTAACCGCAACCCTCGTTGTCGCCCTGATTGAAATCCTCAACAGAGGCAATCCCACTTTGTTCAGCGGCGCTGCGAAAGGCATCCAGAATCGGCCACGACAAACGCTGTTGTTCGACCCGCCATTCACCCTTGGCGCCATGAAATTCAGCGCTGCCGGCAAAGTGGTTTTCGCTCTTTTTGAATAGCGGCAGCATGTCGTTCCAGGCCCAGCCCGGATTGCCTTCCGCCGCCCAGCCGTCGTAGTCGTTGGCCTGGCCGCGCATGTAGATCATGCCGTTGATGGAAGAACAGCCGCCAAGCACTTTGCCGCGCGGATAGCTCAGGCTGCGACCTTGCAGGCCGGGTTGCACTTCAGTCTTGAAGCACCAATCGGTGCGCGGGTTGCCAATGCAAAACAGGTAACCGACGGGGATATGAATCCACGCATAGTTGTCGCGTCCGCCAGCTTCGAGCAGCAACACGCGCTGCTGTGGATCAGCCGACAGCCGATTGGCCAGCAAACACCCGGCGGGGCCAGCGCCGACCACGATGTAATCGTATTCATCGAGGGAAGTCTGCATTCCCTGACCTCGCTTTTTGTTTTTATTGTCGAACACTCTAGTTGTTAGCTTTCGTTAAAAGAATGTTAGTTTTTGCGCAGCCGCTGTGCGTTTTCGAACAGCCTTGATTGACCCTCGCTGACAAGGACACGCCATGTTCGACTGGAACGACCTGCGGTTTTTTCTCGAGTTGCAACGCAGCGGACGCTTGCTCACTGCGGCCCGCCGTCTGAACACCACCCACGCTACGGTCGCCCGTCACATCGAGGCCATCGAAAAAAGCCTTGGCACTGCGCTGTTCGTTCAGCACGCCCAAGGCTACGAAATGACCCCGGCCGGGGAGGCGCTGCTCAAGCACGCCGAAGCCATGGAAAACGTCGCGCTGCTGGCTCAGGAAGAAATCACCCAATCCACCGCACCGCTGGGCAAGATTCGCGTCGGTGTCACCGAAGGTCTCGGCGTCAAGTTTCTCGCCAGTCGCATGATCGGTCTGTTCGAGCGTTACCCGGGCCTGGAAGTGGAACTGGTCGCGGTGCCGCGCTTCGTCAGCATCCTCAATCGCGAGGCGGAAATCAGCATTCATCTGGAGCGCCCGGCGGCGGACATGCTGGTCACTCGCAAACTCACCGACTATCGACTTGCGCTCTACGCCAGCCAGAAGTACCTCGATAACGCGCCGCCATTGCTCAGCCGCGAAGACCTCGGGCGACATGCGTGGATTGGCTACGTCGATGATCTGCTGTTCAGTCAGGAGCTGATGTTCCTCAACAGCTTCTGCCGCAGCCCTCGGGTTGTGTTCCATAGCACCAGCGTCATCGCTCAGCAGGAAGCGGCGCGTTCGGGGTTGGGCATTGCGGTATTGCCTTGTTATATGGCGGCGTCCGACCCGGATCTGGTGCCATTGCTGCCGGATGAGAGCATCGAGCGCAGTTACTGGATCAGCACGCGGCGCGAGTTGCACAAGTCGGTGCGGTTGCGGGTGGTTTGGGATTATGTGGTGGGGTTGTGTGAGGCGGAGCAGGGGTTGTTGCTGAACCTTTAAGATCAAAAGATCGCAGCCTTCGGCAGCTCCTACCCCGATCTCTGTAGGAGCTGCCGAAGGCTGCGATCTTTTGATCCTATGACTCACATCAGGGGTTGACTGATATATGGATATCCGTATATTCGGTTTTCCATATGTACGAGTCCGGTCCCATGATCACCCCCACCGAAGTCTTCAAAAGCCTGGCCGATGAGACACGCGTCCGCGCCACCCTGTTGATTGCCGATCAGGGTGAGTTGTGTGTCTGCGAGCTGATGTGCGCCCTCGACGACAGCCAGCCAAAGATCAGCCGTCACCTGGCGCAACTGCGCAGCAACGGTCTGCTGCTCGATCGCCGCCAAGGCCAATGGGTCTATTACCGCCTCAATCCGGACCTGCCGGATTGGGTTCGCGAAATCCTGCAAGTGACGTGCAAAGCCAATGCCGATTGGCTCAAAGACAACGCCTCGCGTCTGCACAAGATGGATGGACGTCCTGTCCGCGAAGCGGCGTGCTGCTAAATCATTTATATCTGCTGGAGCAACCCATGCGAATCCTGTTCATGTGCACGGCCAACAGTTGCCGCAGCATCCTCTCCGAAGCAATGTTCAACCACCTGGCGCCGTCGGGTTTCGAAGCGCTGAGTTCCGGGAGTTTCCCCAAAGGCCAGGTGTTGCCGCGCAGCCTTTCGACCTTGCAGCAGGCCGGCATTGCCATCGACGGCTTGTACAGCAAGGGTAACGATGCGTTCGAAAGCAATCCGCCGGACATCGTCATCACGGTCTGCGACAAAGCCGCTGGCGAAAGCTGCCCGGTGTATTTCGGGCCGGCATTGAAGGCCCATTGGGGGCTGGAAGATCCGTCTGAAGCAACGGGCGACGAAGCGGCGATCGACGTTGCTTTCCACGCCACCCTGGCGCGCATCGAGCAACGCTGCAAAGCCTTCCTGGCATTGCCTTTCAACCGCCTCAGCCGCGACGAACTCAAACTCGAACTCGACCGAATCGGTACGCTTTAAGGAGGACTGACAATGTCCGACCACTTGCCCAATCTTGATTCAACCCTGTTCGACGGCTTGCCAACCTCAGCCTCGGGCGAACACAAACCACGCATTCTGTTGCTCTACGGATCGACCCGCGAGCGCTCGTTCAGCCGCTTGCTGGTAGAGGAGGCCGCGCGCCTGCTGGAACATTTCGGCGCCGAGACGCGCATCTTCAATCCGTCCGGTTTGCCACTGCCTGACGACGTCCCGGTCGACCATCCGAAAGTGCAGGAACTGCGCGAACTGGTGCTGTGGTCGGAAGGCCAGGTCTGGTGCTCGCCGGAACGCCACGGCGCGATGTCGGCGGTGTTCAAGGCGCAGATCGACTGGGTGCCGCTGGAGCTTGGCGCGGTTCGCCCGACTCAGGGCAAAACCCTAGCAGTGATGCAGGTGTGCGGCGGTTCGCAGTCGTTCAACGTCGTCAATCAATTGCGCGTGCTGGGTCGCTGGATGCGCATGTTCACCATCCCCAACCAATCCTCGGTGCCCAAGGCCTGGATGGAATTCGACGAAGCGGGGCGGATGAAACCGTCGCCGTTCTATGACCGTGTCGTCGATGTGATGGAAGAGTTGGTGAAGTTCACCGTGCTGCTGCGTGACCGCCAGGACTTTCTGGTTGATCGCTATTCGGAGCGCAAGGAAAGCGCCGAGCAACTGATGGCGCGGGTCAACCAGCGTTCGATTTGAGGGGCAACCCGACGAACGTTGCACAAACCTTCTAGCCGCACGCAGCCGATTGTGGATTACTGCGTGCAGCCCATCACTGTATGCAAGCCATGAGCAACTGGATCAACCTCAGCCACGACCGCGACACCGGCATCGAAACCCTGCACGCGCATTTTGCCGGGCACGCGCACGCGTACGATCCGCACTGGCACGAAACCTACCTGATCGGCTTCACCGAGCAAGGCGTACAGCGCTTCAACAGCCGCAGAGCTCGGCATGACAGCACGCCGGGCAAGGTCTTCATGCTCGAACCGGGCGACATCCATGACGGCGATGCGCCGAGTCCTGAGGGTTTCACCTATCGCATGCTGTACCTGCAACCTTCGTGGCTGGAACAGGCGCTGGACGGTTTGCACCTGGGCAGTTACGGCAGCGGTTTGCCGGGCATTGGCAGCGTATTGAATGACGACCCGGAACTGGCTCGGGCAACGTTGTTTGCGTTCAACGCGCTGCATCAACAAGACGTGCAAATGGTCCGTGACGTGGCGCTGGACACGTTGCTCGAACGCCTGGCTTCGCATTTGTACAAGCGCCCGCAGGTATCCGCCGCCAACCGGGCACCGCTGATCGCCAGACAGGCCCGGGATTACCTCATGGCCTATCACGAACAAGACATCAGCCTGCACACCCTCGCGCAAGTCTGCGGCACCGACCGCTTCCGCCTGACCCGGGCGTTCAAGGCCGCTTATGGTTTGGCACCGCACGCCTGGCTGATTCAGCTGCGCCTCAGCCGTGGCCGCCAGATGCTCGCCGCCGGCGTGCAACCGGTGGACGTCGCCAGCAGACTTGGCTTCTCTGACCAAAGCCACCTCGGCCGCTGGTTCGTGCGCGCCTACGGCATCACCCCCGGCGCCTATCAACAGCGCGCCACAGGCATCATCCGCCGCTGAACAAACGTTCAAGACTGCCGCTCAGCCAATTGCCAAAGTAGGCCCTGACTTCCTAAAGGGCCGTGCCATGCTTGCGTTCATCCTCTTCGCCTTCGTCGCCTCCATCACCCCGGGCCCGACCAATCTGATCGTCCTCAGCACCAGCGCCCGACGTGGCTGGCGACCGTGCCTGCCGATCATCCTCGGCGCCGGTATTGGCGCCGCTTCACTCGTATGGGTCGCCGGCGCCGGCGCCAGCACGCTGATGCTGCCCGGCGTACGCCCGATCATCAGCGGCCTCGGGTTGTGCTGGATGCTGTGGCTGGCGTGGCAGATTTTCAGTGCGCCGGTCACCGACATCGGCGCCGCTGCTGGGGAAGAAAAAGCCGAGATGGGCCTGATTGGCGCGGCGTTGTTGCAATGGGTCAACCCAAAATCGTGGTTCATGGCGATTGCCGTGATCAGTGTGTTCACCGCTCAAGGGCAAGGGCTGAATGCGCTGTGTCTGGTGTTCTTTCTGGTGTCGTTGCCGTGCCTCGCGATCTGGGCGTTGCTGGGGCGGGGCGCTGCGCGATGGCTTAGTAATCCGGCGCAGTTGCGGTGGTTGAACCGGATTTTGGCCGTGTTGCTGGTGGTCTCATCGGCCACCGCGGTCCTGCACAGCTGACGCTCAGGATAAGCGGGCCGGGCCTGGCCGATCATTGTCCATGTGGTACCGACAACGTCGCGCGCAGGCCGCCCTCAGCTCGATTGACCAACGTAATCCGTCCACCCAAACGCGTTGCGATGGTGTTGACGATGGTCAGCCCCAATCCCGCACCCTGAGGATTGCCACGGCTGTAGAAACGTTCGAACAACCGCTCTCGATCCTCCTCATCAATGCCTGGCCCTTGATCTTCGACACGCAAATGGCAGAAGCCGTTGTCCTCAGTCAGCGTGACGGTGATCACGCCGTGTTCCGGTGAGAAGTTGGCGGCGTTGGTGATCAGGTTGTTCAGGGCAATATCGATGGCAGTGGCGCTGGCCATGACGTGGAACGGTTCGGCGCTGTCCTCGAAGGTCAGTTCCAGCTGTTTGCTCAGCAGCCACGGTGTCAGTTGCACCAGGCTGTTGCGCACGGTTTCGCTGAGGTCGATGCGTTGCAGCGGCGGCGGGTCGGATTTCGGTTCGAGGCGTGCCATGGTCAGCAACTGGTTGACCAGACGGCTGGTGCGGTCGACGCCGGAGATCAGAAATTCCAGGGATTCACGGCGCTCCTGCTCGGTGCCGGCCTCCAGCAGGTTTTGCGCGTGCACGCGCAGCACCGCCAGCGGGGTGCGCATTTCGTGGGCGGCGTCAGCGATGAAGCGGCGTTCGCGGCCGAGCACTTCCTGAATCTGCGCGAGCATGCGATTAAGGGCTGCCTGCATCGGTTCCAGTTCGCTGGGTAGCGGCGTGAGTTGCAATGGCTCCAGCGAACCACTGTGGCGGGCGCGCAGGGTGGCGGCCATGTTCGCCAGAGGCTTAAGGCCCCAACCGATGGCGAGCCAGATCATCGCCGCCAGAATCAGGCTGCCGAGCACGTTCGGCCACAGGGTGTGCCGGACGATGCGGTCGACCAGATCGGCGCGCACATCATCGCGCTCGCCAACCCAGATGCGCAGGCCGTTCTGCTTGTCTTCCAGCATGAACGCCCGCCATTGCCGGCCTTTCAAATCCACCACGTCGCTGAAGCCCGGTCGGGTCGGCGGTGCGGTGAAGGAGGGCGCGCTGGCGGTGTGTACCAGCACTTCGCCTTTGGGGTTCCATACCTGAAAGGCGATCTTGCTTTCGTAAGGATGACCATCAACCCGTGGCTTGGCTTCGCCCAAGGCCTGATTGAACGCTTGATACAATTGCGCGTGCTCGGTACTCGCCATCGGCATGCGCATCACGCCTTGCAACAGACGCGCGTTCTGCGCCAGTTGAGCATCGTAGACTTCAGCGATTTCGTGGTTACTGTCATGCACGTTGAATGTGCTGAGCACCGCCAGGCCGGTTAGCAACAGGCCGATGATCAGCGTCAGCGTGCGGCGTCGGATTGAAGTCATCGGCGCTCCTCCACCAGATAACCCACACCACGGATGGTGCGGATCAGGTCGGTGGAGAATTTCTTGCGCAGGTGATGGATATGCACTTCCAGAGTGTTACTTTCCGCTTCCTCATTCCAGCCGTAGAGCAACTGGATCAGCTGATCGCGGGTCATCACCCGACCCGGCGGCGAGAGCAATTCGTGCAGCAACTGATATTCCTTGGGTGTCAGCGCCACTGGTTGACCCTGATAGCTGACCTGCTGGGTGCCGGGGTTGAGGCTGATGCCAGCGTGTTCGATCAGCGCCTGAGCGCGCCCGGCACTGCGCCGCAACAGAGCGCGCAAACGCGCCTTGAGTTCTGCCAGATCGAACGGTTTGACCAGATAATCGTCGGCCCCGGCATCGAGCCCGGCGATGCGGTCTTCGGTGGCATCGCGGGCCGTGAGAATCAGCACCGGCAGATTCGAACCGCTGTCGCGCAAACGGCGCAGCACTTCGATGCCGTCCATGCGCGGCAGACCAAGATCGAGTACCGCCAGGTCGAAGGTTTCACTGAGCAGTGCATGCAATGCGCTGGCGCCGTCCTTGAGCCAGTCGACGGTGTAACCCTCACGCCCCAGCGCCTGATGGATGCCTTCACCGAGCGCGACGTCATCCTCAATCAGTAATAAACGCACGCGCATTCCTTCAGTCGAGTTTCTTGTTGACGTCCACCAGCAGGGCGGCGATCTCTTTGCGGCGCCCGGCGTCGGCGCTTTCCCGGCCTGGGCGCGGAGCGGCTTGCAGGGCTTTTTGCAGCGCTGCCTTGGCTTCAGCGTAGCGTTTTTCACGGTAGAGGTGATCACCCCAGAAGTACAGGCTGTCGATGCCGTTGGGGTTCAGTTGCAACGCCTGCTTGAGCAATTGCTCGGCCTTGTCGCTGTCACCAAAACCGATCGGCCAGCCCGGCACTCGGTCGTACAGCGCGGCGAGGCTGGTGTAGGCCGAGCCATTCAAGGCTTTGGGATCCAGGGTCAGGGATTTTTCCAGGTCAGCCTTGGCGTCCTTGGCTTTGCCCAAGGCGCCGAGCCCACCCTCGGCACCGGCCCAACTGCTGGTGACGATGCCCTTCCAGATCCACGCTTCGGCCACGGCGGGGCGTTGCGTGGTAAAGGCAGTCGCCTCGGTTGATAGCTGTTCGAAGGCGGCGGCGCGCTGTTTTTCCGCGACTTCATATTGGATATGCGCCCAGCTCTGCTGAATCCCGGCAAGGCGTTGTTGATCGGCGGCGTCCAGCGCCCAGACAGATTGGCTGAGGGCACCGAGCAGCAGGCAGGCGAAGGCTTTTTTCATGGTTTGAGGGTCTCGTTGTCGGTTTTTTCGCTGAAGCGTCGGATCAGCGGCAACTGCTTGCGCAGGCCACGATCCACCAGATGCGGCAGTAAATTGTTCAGGCGTACGAAGAACCGCTCCGGCCAGCCCAGATACAAATCGCGGCGATCGCCGGCGATTGCGTGTATCACCGCCGACGCCACGGTTTGCGGATCATCGACGTTGGCCTTGAGTGCATCGTTCAAGGCTTGCGCGGCCGTGCTGTTCATCGACGTGCGGGTGGCACGCGGCGCGACGTAAAGAACGCTGACCCGCGTGTCAGCCAGCTCCCGGCGCAGCGCTTCGGAGAAACCGCGCAAGGCAAACTTGCTCGCGCAGTAACTGGCATAACCGGCATAGCCGATCGAGCCATAAGTGGAGCCAACATTGACCACCATGGCGCTGTCCGCCTGCTTGAGCAGCGGTAACAGCAGTTTCGTCAGGCAAATCGGCGCACTGACATTCACCGCCAGCATGGCGTTGATGTCGCTGTCATCGAGCTGTTCGAGCATGGCGAAGTGGTTGACCCCTGCCGCGTTGATTAGCAGGTTGATGCCGCCGATGGCTTCGGCGGCGACCAGCACTTTGTGCCGGTCGCTGAGGAAGGTCAGGTCGGCGCCGATCCAATACAGATTTTGCGGATAACGCTCAAGCAACGGCAGCAGCGCTTCCTGATGCCGGGCCACGGCCAGTACCCGCGCACCGGCGGCGCACAAGGCACTGGCGATGGCCATGCCGATACCGCCACTGGCGCCGGTCAGGACAACACGCGCTTCATGCAGCTGCATGTTGAGCCTGCACTTCACGCGGCAAGCCACGGAACATATCGGTGTACAGGCGATACACGACTTTCGAGGCGTGGATCACGGCGGCCTGGTCTTGCGGGTCCTCGAGCTGGTTCATCAGTCGGCGGTAGGTCTGCATGTGCTCGATGTCCAGCGAACCGTGAGAACTGAGGTAGCTGAACGCCGTTTCCGGCAACCCCAGACGCTCGCGAATGCTGCCCGCCGCGTGGGTGGCCAGGGCAATGCTGGTGCCCTCAAGCACATTGACCATGCCGAACAGCCCCACCGGATTGCCCCGGGCGATCAGGTCGTACAGGAAGCTGACCATCAACTCGATCGACAGCGACGGCTGACCATCACGCACCGCATCACGATCACCGCCACAGGCGGCAATGTCGTTGAGCACCCACTGTTCATGGCCGTATTCATCCTCGATGTACTCGCACACCGCTTTGCGCAACCACTCCAGGCGTGTCGGCAAACGCGCGCCGCAAGCCATCATCAACGGCACCGTGTGGCGCACGTGGTAATAGGCCTGGGCGAGAAATTCCCGATAGCTCTCAAGGCTGACCTTGCCTTGCAGCGCATCAACGATGATCGGCAGGTTGAACAGCTCGTGGCGTTCCCGTTGTGTGGCTTCTTGCAGGGTGTCGAAAAAACTCATGATGCGGATGCCTCGCAGATAACGGATTCGGTCAATTGGGCGTGGTATTGCGCGACGATGGCTTCGCGGCGCGGGCGGCCATTGGCGGTGAGCAAGCCATTGGCGGCGGTGAAGGGTTGGGATAGACGCGTCCAGCGGTGTACCTGGGCGTAATCGGGCAAAGCTTCGTTGGCTTCGGCGACGGCCGCGGCCAGATCGGCGTCGCTGCAATCGGCGCGATGCGGCCAGAGCAGGGCGTGGTTGTGCGGCATCGCTTCGCCGTAGACGAAGGCCTGGGCGATGTGGCGGCGCTGGGTCAGCTCCGACTCGACCCATTCCGGGTTGACGTTGCGCCCGAAACTGGTGACGAACTGATGCTTCTTGCGACCCTTGAGAAAGAGGAAACCTTCCGGGTCGAACTCACCCAGATCGCCGCTCGGCCACCATTCTTCGGCGTACGGCGCATCCCCCAGGTAACCCAGCAGCGGCGAACCCTTGATCAGCACTTCGCCGTCTTCGGCCAGCCGCACTTCGACATGCGGCAGGGGCCTGCCGACGCTGCCTGGGCGCCGGGCACCGGGGCGATTGAGGCACACAACCGACGCACATTCGGACAAGCCATAACCTTCGTAAACCGGCAGGCCGACACGTTGCGCACGGTGCAGCAGATCCTCGGAAACCCGCGCGCCGCCGACGGCGGCAAAACGCAGTTTTTGTGGATTGAAGGCTTTTTGTTCGGCGGCGCTGACCAGCATCAGCAACAGTTGCGGCACCAGAATCAGACTCTCCGGTGCACGGCTGGCCAGATAGCCCAGCAGACGCGGCACATCGACGCCGCTGGCGCCCTGAATGCCGAGGGTTTTCTGGCTCGGCAGGCTCAACATCGCACCGGCATACAGCGCCGCATAACAACCGAGGTTTTCCAGCAGAATCGCCAGCGGCAGCAGGGCCAGATGATGTTGTGGATCAGTCGGTTCACTGGCCTGATCCAGCTCACGGGCCACACGCAAAAAACTCTCGGCACTCAAACACACGCCTTTCGGCGTGCCGGTGGTGCCGGAAGTGAAGGTCAGTTTTGCGGTGCCGGCGGGCATGCGGTTCGGTCCACTGAATGTGCGGCACCAGAACTCGCCGTTCTTCACATAACCGGCGCCGAGCAACTCGGCCTCCAGCTCTGGCTCGACAATCACCCGTTCAGCCTGACTCAGCTCCAGACAATGGGCGCGTTGCGCCGGGCTGAAAAACGGCGGCAGCGTCACACAGGTCAGGCCTTCGAACAGCACCGCCAAATCCCAGAGCATCGCGTCGACGCCGTTATCCAGCACCAGTGCGACCACTCGCACATGTTCATCGCGCAAACGCTCCTGGCGATACAGCACCTCGGCGTACAGGGTCGTGTAATCGATTTTCAGCGTATCGCCCCACAGCGCGACCGCGTTGTCGTTGCGCCCGGCATGGCTGCGCAGGGTTTCCTGAAAACGTTGCAGTTCAAGCGACATGGAAAGCTCCTTCAATCGAAGTCGGCAATCCCAGCCGGTTAAACAGTCCGATATTGCGCAAATGGATAAACCCGGCGCGGATGTTGCCGACGTGAACCCAAGGTTTGCTTTCGTAATAACTGCCCCAATGTTGACGCTCGTCACCCAGTCGCTCCGGGTCTGCGGCGCACAATGTCACTGGATTCAGGCCGAGACGATGGAAGCTGTTGACCAACCCGATATTGCCGGTGAACGTCACCCACTCCAGACCGCCCATGGCCAGTAAATAGGTGATGGCGATGATGCTCAGGCGCGCACTGCCGGTGTCGCTGGCGGCTAGGTTGCCGACTTCGACAATGCCGTTGCGCGTCACCGGGCGATCCGCCGCCGCGCTGATCAGTGGTTCGATCGGCTCATCCAGATAGCGCTCAAGAAACAGCGGCTCCAAATGGGCACGACGTACACCGGCCACCGCGCACAGCTCACCTGCGGCGTTGTGCACGCCGAACAGCTCGGGCATGAAGTGGCGGATGTCGGCGCCGTGGGCCTTGCGAAAGCGTTGCTGAATGAACGCTTCGAACGCTGTTCGTTGTGCGTCGTCGGGCAAAGTATTCGTCAGCATCATCTGCGGCGCTTCGGTTTGGCCGAAGTGCAGGGGCAGGGGGATGTTCCAGTCGAAATCGGGCATGGGCAGAACGCCTCCCTCAAAGATTTGAGCGAAGTATCCGAGCCATTTCTTAACGAAGTCTGAAGGTGAAAAAAGGTTAATCCACGGGCCGATCTTCAGACTGTCTTAAGACTGGCCGGGCAGGGTGACACCGTCGGTTCGCCCGGCCAAAGGAACGTGACCGTCGACCCCATCGACCGTCATCCACGACAATCACGAGGCGCATCTTATGACTCGCGACAACGCCGCAACCCGTTATGGAAAACTCTCAATCACGATGCACTGGCTGATGCTGGTGCTGTTCGTCGGCGTTTACGCCTGCGTCGAAATCAAGGGCTACATGCTCAAGGGCAGCGAAGCGCGCGGCCTGCTGATGGGCTTTCACGGCCTGTTCGGCGCCAGCATCTTCGCCCTGGTGTGGCTCCGCGTGCTCGGCCGCCTTACCCCACGCCCACCGATCACCCCCAAACCCCCAGCGTGGCAAACCGGCCTCGCGCACCTCACGCACCTCGCCCTCTACGGCCTGATGATCGCCACCCCGATCCTCGCCTGGCTGATGCTCGCCGCCGGCGACAAACCGTTCCCGTACTTCGGCTTCTACGTACCGGCCCCCGTGGCCATCGACCCGGACTTCGCCAAACGCCTGAAGTACTGGCATGAACTGATCGGTAGCACCGGCTACTGGCTGATTGGCCTGCATGCGGTGGCGGGGTTGTTTCACCATTACTGGGTGCGCGATAACACGCTGGTGCGGATGCTGCCAGGGCGCGCAGGTTCCCGCTAACCCCCTGTAGGAGTGAGCCTGCTCGCGATGGCGCCTGTTCAGTCAGCATCGATGTTGACTGAACCACCGCGATCGCGAGCAGGCTCACTCCTACAGTTTTTTCAGCGTCTGGTAGAGCAAGGCAGTTGCCGGATCCGCACTTCGCGTCCACGCTTAGGCCTTGCCGACAAGGAGCGTCCGCCGACCCTCCGTCGCGACCCACGGAGCGTTTAGCATGAACGAAGACAACAAAGTAAAAGGCCCGGCGTCGTACTTCCCCTCCATCGAGAAAAAGTACGGCCAGCCCATCGACCACTGGCTGACCCTGCTCGCCGGCGTCAGCGACAAGAAACACATGGAACTGGTGGCGTGGCTCAAGGAAGAACACGGCATGGGCCACGGGCATGCCAATGCGTTGGTTGCGCATCATCTGGCCAACGGCAAAAAGTGAGGGCAGGGCGCGATGAACTTCACTCACCGGCCCGTACTGGCCGAAGATGTCAAAACCGTCTGCAGTTTTCCGCAGGGCATTCAGGAACTGTTCTTCATGTTCCCGAAAGCAAACTACCCGCTGACGGAAGAACAACTGCACAGCGCAATCAGCCAACGCTTCGACTCCACGGTTTTCGAAGATGATGGTGTAGTTGTCGGCTTCGCCAATTTCTACCGCGCCGAACACAACGGCATCTGCTGCGTCGGCAACGTCATCGTCGCGCCGAGTGCCCGCGGCCGAGGTGTGGCCCGATACATCATCGAAACCATGACTGCATTGGGTTTCGAAAAGTACCAGGCTAACGAAGTGCAGTTGTCGTGCTTCAACGAAAACACCGCAGGTTTGTTGCTCTACCCAAAACTCGGCTTCGTCCCATTCGCCATTGAAGAACGCCCCGCACCTGATGGCGGCCGAACAGCCCTGATCCAGATGACACGCCACAAATCCTGAGCAACCCACAACTCCTGTGGGAGCTGGCTTGCCAGCGATAACGCCAGCCCAGCCAACATCTGTCCAAAGCCAGGCACTACCCCTGTAGGAGTGAGCCTGCTCGCGAAGACGTCAGACCAGCCACCAAAAATCCCAAACCAACCACAAAACCTTGTGGGAGCTGGCTTGCCAGCGATAACGCCGGCCCAGCCACCACCTGAATCCCAGACCAAAATAAACAGACAATTCCGACACTGTTTAAACGAAGCCTCTAGTAACCACCAAAGCCCTACAACGTCTTGCGCCATCGGCTACGACTAAGCCAGAATCCGCCGGCTTGTGCGTCTGGAACTCCCCCCGTAACTTGATTCCCGTCACTGCTCATCAGTGATCGGGTCTGCAAGCCCGCCGAAACCAGTCGCATAGCCCTGCCAAGGGACACTCATTTGTGTCCGCTCAATGGCGGCTTTGTGCGGGAGACCCTAGGGTCTGCCGGGTGCCTGGTTTCCCGGTCTTGCAGACCCGCGCATAGCTGCCACCCATCATCTGCAAGTGATGCTGGTAGCTCCTAGTGAAAAATCAGGAGTTTCACCATGTTCAAAGTAACGCCCAACCCGCCAGAAACCGACCCCACATCCCCCTACGAATCCCCCGATTCCAGGAAATTTCACGAAGCCGCCGAACGCGCCCTCGACCACTACCTCAAGCCTGCCGACCAAATCATGGCCAGCACCAACGAGCCCGACCGCATGTACTTCGCCAACCCGAAGTACGACACCGAATCGCTGCTAGCCAACGCCAGCGAAACCCTCGGCTCGGCCAGCGAAATGCTCAACAACTTCGCCGCCATGCTGGACATCTCCCACCGCAAAACTGCGCTGGGAATCGCGCAGGTCGTAATGCTCGGCGAACTGGCCGTAAACCAAGCGCTGGACAACGTCGTAATCACGAAATAACCCTTCACCAAGACGAGGGGAAACCCTCGTCACATCTCGCGGTCTCAACCGGGCTGGCACACGGCCATGCCTTGCGCCCCCAGGCCTCGGCTGTCACCCTTCGGGCCGTTCTCAAGGATCAGAGCAAGGAATCAAGGATTGAGCGGCTACGTCCCCAACCCCCCGAAAAACTATCGCTACGAAGAAGCCAAACCCGTCGATATCCACGCCCAGCGCTGGGCTGAATACGAAAAACACGGGAAAGAACCCGCACCCGAGCCTGAGAAAATCGGCATCGCGCTGCGGATTGGCGTGTTCTTTGATGGCACTGGAAATAATGCGAACAACACGGCGGCTGGGTTGCTGTGTGGTGCGCAGCATCCGATTGCGCCTGAGGATATTCCTGCTAGTTGCATGCCGTACATGAGTGATCCGGACAGCAGTTACGGTAACGACTTTAGCAATGTGAAAAGACTGAGCGACTTATATGACGCTATACCAGAGGCGGTAGGCGAGGGCTCGCAAAAGAGCACCTCGCGCGTCGTCTATGTCGAGGGTATCGGCACACGATCCGGAGAAGAGGATAGTACGTTCGGAGCGGGCACTGGGCGCGGAGAAACGGGTGTTGCTGGAAGAGTCGAATCCTCTTTTCCAATCATTCAACAAGCTATCAGTCGGGTGTTAATTGATAACCCTGGAAGTGAAATTACGTCCCTGACCTTCGATACTTTCGGATTCAGTCGTGGTGCGGCGGCGGCCCGCCATTTTGCCAACGAGATAGTCCGCACCAGTCGCGGACCACTTGGCACCGTTCTGCGAAACTTGCCGAGAGCCTTCAGTTCCAAATTCAACGACCAATATAAAAGCGACATCAATATGGGATTTATCGGCTTGTTCGATACTGTCCCATCGATTGCCGGCTGGTCTAATTTTGGGAACATCAAGAGCTCCGTGGCGACGGGCATCAAGCTTTATCTCGACCGGCGATTTTTTTCAGACGTAGTTCAATTGTCCGCCCGTGATGAGTGTCGAGCCAACTTCGCACTCAGTCGCGTCAAAGCCGATCATCTGGAAATAACCCTTCCGGGCGTGCACTCTGACATCGGAGGCGGATACCTCGAAGAGGCGCAAGAATGTGTTCTGGTCACTCCCATGCAAACACTGACCGTGGCTCTGAATACTGATGTCACTACCACCTCGATCTACCGCGATGCTGTTAGCGCCAAGAGCCAATGGTTGGCCAAAGGCTGGCCTGCGGACATGCTCGAAGTTGTGACCCCTGACGCGCATCCGATGCCAAATGGCCCGCAGGACAGGCTAAGCCCAAGTCAAAAACGCGTGTACGCAGCACTGCAACTTAAACGCCCAGTGAGCGGCCTGTTGTCCAGGGTTTATTTGCGCGTGATGCACCGTTTGGCGAAAGAAAAGGGCGCTCGTCTCAACGATATTCCAGACACCCCGGATCTGGCCATTCCCGCAGAGCTTCAAGGTCTATGCGATAAATTTTTAGCGGGTGACTACTCCGTCACAGAGCAAGAAGACCAACTTCTGAAACTGAAGTACATTCACACGTCCGCCAACTGGAACCATCCCCTCGGTCGAAGAGATGGCAGCGGCATCAGGGCTGTTTACATCAACGCCCCGACGGAAGACTCGATCCGCGTGCAACACCCACACGTTGCTGACTGGAAGCTTTGGTAATGAAAGTTCTTGTAACACTGCTGTGCGTACTGATCATGGCCGGCTGCCAAGCTGCTGACCCCCTTTCAGCCAAAAATGATCCCAAATCCAAGTCGTGGGAACTCGCGTTTACCGAGCCCTATTACATGAAGGTGTGGGTTGAGGATAGTGCCGTCGAAGACATAAACGGCAAACTGTTCAAACGCACGGGAGGAGGTACGGCCGCCGGCGGGGAGCCAGAAAACGGTAAAGAATCCGCGCGTGGTTGGCACGCTGTAGGGGCAGCCGCAAAAGCTGTGATCGGCGCAGATTTGCCTAAGCGCATTTACGTGCGCTGGCAATCCATTGTAGAGCCGCAGACCTATCAGGTTTGGGTGGATGTGCCCGAAGAAGCGAGACAACTGATGACGGCTTCCGTTAATCAGCGATGCCCTGAGACTCCAGAGGAACAGGCTAGCTATAGCTCGTCTATTTACTTGGGCCTGGCTCCCGGAGGCGTCGTGCAAATATTTGTTCGAGATTCCTGCCACCGTCCGGTCAAAGTGGGCAAAGCCAAAGCCGAGATCGAACCGTTAGGCCCTAGTCAGGGCAAAAACCAAGGGCGTTACGCATACCCGGTCAGTGAAAAGTCCAAGCGCTATATCGAGAAATACGGCATCCCGTACGGAAGTTGGTAATCGGTGGACCAATGAAGCTGAGCATCACGCTGCCATGCACATTGTTCTTGGCCGGACGCCAATCTTCAGATCCGCTATTCAGGCAAAACCGATCCCAAATCCGAGTCTTGGGAGTTGGCGTTTACCGAGCCCTATTACCTGAAGGTGGAGGCGGCTATTTCGATTAATCAGCAAGCCGCCGTGAAAATCTCTTGTTTTTTGTGGAGCCCGATGTTGGCGGAATACTCGGTGCACACGAGCCCTTGGCTGAACGCTACGTCGCTGACCAGCTGCCGGTTGGACAGGCTGTTGCCAGAGTCTGCCAGGTAGGCTTGCAGCGCTACCCATTTAGCTTCTTCGATCTCGGCGGTGTCCAGTACGTTGATACGCTGCGTCAAGGCCGTCATTCGGCAGATAAAGTGAATGTTCGATTTGCCAAATTGGTAGGGGTGTTTGGTGGTAAATGCCACGATGGATTCGCACTTCGATTCGATCCCAGTCTCCTCCAGCACCTCGCGCTCGATCGAATCCTGAATTCGCTCGGCGGCGTCTACATGGCCCCCCGGTAGCTTGAACCCGGTGGTACCTCGCTCCCTTATGACGAGGAGTTCCCCAGCGTCGTTAATGACGATGGCGCCCGCCCCTATGGTATGGGTGGGTATGAATGGGACGAATGCCTGCTCGAATGGACGGCGCACCAGGGTCAGCTGATCGGTCAGACAGCTATGGAAGGAGAAACCGGCGGCGGTGAAGACCGGAATGCCTTGAGCGTTGCTGATCGGCAGTGTGACCCAGGCCAGAGCCAGGCGCTCGTGCTCGATGAGGGCGACTAACGCGTCGACGGCGCCACACAACGCTTGCGGGTCGTCCGGCAGCGAAGCGGCGTCGACAATGATGCCGTTGAATCTGTCCCGTTTGAATTCCACGGTTCACCTTTGGATTGGTCGATCTGCCGAGATTGTAGTGAGGAGGGCATTGCTTTGCGAATGATCGTGAGCCAACACATATCCTTTCGCTGTCAACTTGGCAGTCAGGAACCGTAATGCTCGACGGAAGACCGGGTGGCAGTCGGCATAAGGTAAATTATCGAATGGAGCCCAAAAAAAGCTGAAGCTATGGCCGTGGTCATCGAGCGTGAGATGGTTCCATTGCTGCGGCAAGTATTCCTGCGTGAAACACAGTTGGAATGACCATATCTGGTCGAGATGCTCTGCATTCCAGCAGCCCATATCGCTGACCAGCGAGGCAGCCCCTATGCCGGATTCTTCGCTCAATTCACGCAGCGCGGTCTGAGCTGGAGTTTCACCTGACTCAATTGTCCCTTTTACCAGTTGTACACCTGCTGTTGGATGGCGGAACAGAAGGATATGGGTGGCGGGAAAACTGGAGAGGATGACGGGACAGGCCTTGTTCGGTGACATGGCGATTTCCTTATCGGCAACGATGCTCACATTTTTCGGCCTCATCTTCTGCGTGGGTGGGCCAGATATTCTGATGTCGGATATTGCCCGATTGCCGTCGGCCGCGAAAAGCCGCTTCTCGCCGATGGCTACAGCCCAGGAGACTGATCCATTTTTCAAGATCCGTTTTTTAAGAAGTATGAAAATAAATCCGTCCCTGAAAACATCTGCTCAAGCCTGGCTGATATCCAGCAATCGAGGCATGGCAATCGCCAGATAATCCTTTGTATCGAGCACCATCGATGCATCCAGCCGCCCCGCGTTGAAGGCTATTTCGGCGTAGCGTGTGGTCAAGGCCGGATCGACGATCAATTGAATCCGCTCATCGAAAACAAAAGGAGGGATGGCGCCGATCCGGCACCCGGTCAGTTCCATGGCGGTTTCGGCCTTTACCAGCTCGGCTTTTTTCCCGCCCAGGGCCGCTCCGACTTTCTTCATGTCCAGCTTCTGGTCGCCCGGCAGTATCACCAGTGCATAGGGTTCGGCCTGACCCTTGAGGGAGCAAAGCATGGCCTTCGCGCCTTGGCCGGGCTCGGTGCCACGGATTTCGGCGACGCGCGCCGACTGGCCCTCGGCATCGTGCATCAACACCCGGTAGGAGGCTGAGCGGGCATCGAGTAGTGCCACGAGGCGATCGAACATGGGATGCATGTAGTTTTCCTCTGGTTTACAGGAACAGGTCGTAGGACAGTTTGCTGATCAGAATCACCAGCAACACCAGGAACAGAGCCCGGACAAAGGGCACGCCTTTATGAACCGCCAGCCAGGTGCCGGTGAGCGCGCCCAGGATGTTGAATGCCGCCATGGGGATTGCGATCAGGTAGAGCACGTTACCCGTCGGAATGAAGAACATCAGTGCCGCTACGTTGGTCGCGATGTTCACAAGCTTGGCCGATGCCGAGGCATGAAGAAAGTCGAAGGCGAAGCAGCGGATAAACAGGAAGATCAGGAAGCTGCCAGTGCCGGGACCGAACAGACCATCGTAGAAACCGATGGCACCGCCGATGACGATCGCCAGCAGTTTTTCCTTGGTACCGATGTGCATGGGTTTGTGCAGGGCGCCGAAATCCTTTTTCCAGAAGGTGTAGATCGCCATCAGTACGATCAACACCAGCACCGCCGGCCGGATCATCGACTGGGGTACGAACGACACCGTGGCGGCTCCGAAGAAGGCCATGATAAAAGCCGCGCAGGCGGCGGGGATCACAAGACCCCAGTCGATTACCACCTTGCGCACGAAGGACCGGGCCGCGAATGCGGTGCCGCAGGCGGCCGCGACCTTATTGGTACCCAGCAGCGCCGCCGGTTGAGCGGTGGGCAGCACGTTGAATAGCGCGGGAATCTGGATCAGTCCGCCGCCGCCCACCGCCGCATCGATCAGGCCGGCGGCAAAGGCGAACACGCAAAGGATGACAATATCGACCATGAATCAGGCTCTGACTATAAAGGGTTGATGAGGGTCCAGCGGCAGCACGCGAGCCGGATCATTGACCCCGAAGACGCGTAACATCCAGCGATCACGGCCGTCGTAGCGGGGTGTAAAACCATCCCGGGCATGCAGGGTTTGCTGGTTCTTGAAGATCAGCATGTCGCCTGGTTGCAGCAATATGTGGTGCACGACATCGGCATGATTGGCGGCGGCGGCGAACAGTTGGAGGGCAAACTGCGCACTGGCGCAGGTCGTTTCGACACTCGCTTTGTTGTAACGGCAATACAGGCCATCGGTTGCGCTTCTGTACAGCAAGGGGACGTTTTCCAGCACGTTGCCCTGTTTGCCGAAGGAGGCCGGTCGGCGAACGGTGAATTTCGGTTGTGACAGTTCTTCTTCGACCCAGGCCGGCAGAATGGCCAGCACCTCGTCAATGGCGACGATGCGCGTCGGCACGTCGAGCTCGCAGCGCAGGCCGGTCAGGGACAGGTACTCCGGACAGGCCGACAACTGCGAGACGGGTTCGCAGGTCAAAGGCAGGTGAGGGTTGTCGACATGCATGTCCAGATCCGCACGCGAGCCATAGGAGCTCTTTTCGGTCTCTCGCTTTTGCTTGGGCGATACGTGACGGAACACGGTGTCGCTGCTTTCACCCTCGTACGCCAACGGACGGGTTTGCAGCGTTTGCAGCACGGACAAAATAGCTCCGGCCAGAGTCGACAAGTTCTCGATACCCGGCTCCAGGTCATAGGGCGTGGCGGGCAGTTGCGGGTCCAGCGGCAGCCCCCTTACGATCATCGCCACGTCACGGGATTTAGGAAAATTGCGTAGCTGCTGGATTTTCTCGACGCACAGGACACTTTCCAGCAACTGCCCCAGGATCGGCATGTGGCGGATACCCGAGGCGCTATCGGTCACGTCCAGCAATGCCAGACCGGCCTGAAGTGTGTGTTGTTCTTCGAGCGACAGATGAATTTGCGGTATCTCCCGTCGGATCGAAGTCACTGATTGTTTTTCCAGCCATTCATGAATGACTTCATCAACACAAGCTGCGGCTTTCCCGATTTCTTTATCCAGCTTCGACACGTCCGTGCGCTCCTGTTTGCCCAATCCTTGTGGGTTGAGCGGGAAGGTTAACGGAAGGGACTTTTTTGTGTTGCAATGCCGCGTTGTGAAAAACGCAATGAGGTGGAGAGTGGCATTGAATATGTTGGGGGAACTTGAAGCCTTCGCGACCGTGGCTCGCAAGCGCAGCTTCGTCGCCGCGGCACGGACTCTGGGGCGCTCCCCCAGCGCGCTGACCCGCGCCGTTCAAGCCCTGGAGGAAAGTGTCGGGCTCAAGTTGTTCAATCGCTCGTCCAATGCCGTGAGCTTGACCGAAGCGGGTGAATGCTTATTGCCCCACGCGTACAAAATGCTCGATCTGCAACGTGAGGTGGATGAAGACCTGGCCGGTCTCAGCGGCCTGGCCTCCGGCTGGATCCGTTTTTCCGCCCCCGAGTTTCTCGGAAACGGGGTATTGCCCCGGTTGATCGCGCAATATTGCGAGCGTTATCCAGACGTCAACATCGATGTGATTTTCACCGATGAGATCATCGACCCGGCCAAGAGCAAGCTGGACTTCTCGATTCGCGGCGCGTTTCCACAATCCAGCGAATTGATCGGCTTTGCGCTCTGGAGTTACTCACGTTATCTGTATGCCAGCCCCGACTACCTGGAGCGCAACGGCATGCCCGACTCCATCGAAGCACTGGAGTCGCACTCGCTGATCCTGCACACGGCGCCACGGATTCTCAAGGAGTGGAATTTTCGCAGTGAGGAGCAGGCCATCAGCTTTCGGGTTCATCCCAAATTTCGTTTCAGCTCCGGTCTGGCGGTATTCCAGGCAGCCCTGGCAGGCGTCGGAATCGCCCGCTTGGCGGACTGGATGGCGGAGCCCGAAGTGGAAGCAGGGCGCCTGTGCCGGGTTTGTCCGGAGTACAAACTCACCTCCAGCAGCGGCGAGAGCCCACAGATGCACGCGGTGTACCCGGCCGGAAATTTGCCGCTGCGGGTGAAGGCATTGATGGAGATGATCCGTGGCTTAGGTGAAAGCCTCGAATGTAAACGCGGGTCAGCACTGATATGAGGTTAGGGGGGCGTTCAGCCCTGTCTGCTCACTATCGAGAGCACGCTGGGTTTTGATGTTTACCGGACGACGTCATGAGTGCTTGGCCGATTGTGGCCTGTTACGAATGGCTGTAATCGGCCAAAAGCGGACTTTTTAGATAATTTGCTCAGGTATCACTGCCCTTCAGAAGCGGTGAATTTTAATCTGGATTCCCTCATCTGCATCCGGAGCACGAAAGTAGCTCGTGATCAAATCGAACTCAGCGTCGCTTGCTGCAAACTCATGCTCTGCGCGGCCATTGCGCTGATGTAGCCGGCCCCGACAGGTCTCATCATCCACTTCGATGTAGTGGAAACAGTGGGGAATTTCGGCTGCGTCAGCCAGACCGCATAACCATTGCCGATCCTCTGGAGTGTTGGCCGGGAAATCCAAAATCACAGTCACGCCAGCCTTCAGCACATCGGTGACAAGCGGGCCCACCAGTGCCCGAATCTGACGTGCAAGCCGCACGTAATCGGCCACTGAATGGATTTGGTCAGGATAAAGCCTTGAGAGCCAATAATCCTCACTCATTAGAATAGCCGACCGTTCAGATGCCAAGGACTTGGCCAGCGTCGATTTGCCGGATGCAATCTTGCCTGACATCAAATGAAGCATTGGTTGAGTCATGGGGGACGTCTCCTTGTCGAGTACTGATATTGCTCATTGACAAGCGTCGAAGCAACCGCAGATCGTCCACTGTCACCTTTGGGGCGGAAGCGGTCGTCATGAACGTCCGGTATTGGCCGATTGCTGCCTGTCATGACTGACCCCGGCCACTGGTCTCAAGTGTCATCTTGTTGAGCAGCCCAATGCTTCATCTCTTCTGCAATGAAGTGATTCACCAGGTCGCTGTACATTTTCTCGATTGCATCCGGATTTAGGCCCTCCGCCTCTGCCCACTCGCGTCGAGTTAATAGCATGGCCTTGAACCGCTCTGGTGCACGAACTGAAGTCGCCGAGGTCTTGAACTTCGAGGCCGCGAGTACGTAGTGAAAGCGCTTGCCCAACAGCTGAATGACAGCCTGATCAAGGGCATCGATCTCGCGTCGGATTTCCTCCATGCCTGCACACGCTTCTGGCTGCAAATGATTGATGACTTCCATGTAGGGGGACTCCGTTTGTTGAAAAAACCTTGGGACTTCATCGTCCTGTTCCGACCGTTAGCAGTCCTTGATGGATAGCGGCTTAATCTGGGCTAAAACTGGCCCACCCTCAATCTCGCACCTGTTCAACCTTCTCCAGCCCCACTAAATCCATTTACGGCGTCATCCCGCAATGATGTTAAACGCGGTAGCTGCCAACACCTCCCCGTTAACCATCACTTTCACCCCATGCCCCCCAACAAAATGCTTGCGCGTCGTAAAATCCTTAATCACCTGCCTCCGTCCCACAACCACACTCCCAAACCCCGGCAACACCACCGTCTTCAACTTGAAAACCTTCCCCGAAACCCCGCCATTCGCCTTCACATAGTCAATCGCATAATCAATCACCAACCGCTGCTCTTCAGCCACCGTCGACTTCACCACAAATGACAGCGTAATCGCTTCTCCCAGCCTCACCACCGCCGGCTCAATTTTCACATCCAACAACTCAACCTCAGGCTTCCCCCCGGCACCAATCACCGTCAACGCCCGCAAATCCCCCTGTTTGATCAGACTTCGCAACGCATGCTTCGCAATCCACGCCGTGTGTTTGTTTTCCAGCGACCAGCCTTCAATCGTGTCGAGCACCCACTCGGGATGCACCTTGGTCACGTCATTCAAGTGATTCGCCACGGACTTGCGCACGTACAGGCTCTCATCCGCCTTCAACCGGTCCAGTATCCCGGCGGCCAACTGCGGATCCGCCTGCACCGATTCCAGCCGAAACGACCACGGCAGGCGAGGGCGGCTGCCTTCGCTGGCGAGGCGGCGGACGTGGTGGTTTTCGTCTTGGGTCCAGTCGTGCATCCGTTCCAGCGAGCGTTCCAGGTCGCTGCGCAGGAAGTGGCGGATGGCGAATTCGGAGGAGCCGAAGGTGGTGAAATACTTCAGGGCTTCCATGGAGGTATCGAATGCGTGGCCGCCGTAGATGGCGACGTAGTGCGGCAGGCACATGCTGACGAATCCACTGTTCAGTCGTGGTGCGAGTTCGCGCAGCACATCGAGGGAATCTTCGTAGTCCAGCGGCAGCACAGCGTGCAGGCTTTCGCTGACGCGGGCCATGCGTTGCATGACGGACAGGTCGGCGAGTCCGTCATTGGCGTGTTTCAAAAAAGCCTTGGCCTTGAACGCCGGATACACAGCGCTCATTTCTGTGGCGATGTGTTGCAAACGCTCGGTGTTAAAGATCTCTTTCAGTGCCGGTGACGCGGTTTCAGGTGCGCTCATGATCAGGACATCGGCGTGCTGACGAACGCTTCAAGCGTCTCAGCGTAGGCAGTGTATTGGGCGATACGCGGGTAGCGCGCCACATCGATCTGGTCGGGGACGACGAGGTCGGTGAAGCTCCAGGCGACAGCGAGGCTGATGCCGGCCTGGGTGAGCGTGCCGTCGGTGGGTAATCCGGTTTTTTCGAGTTCGTGTTCGAGGGCGGTGAAGGCGGCGGCGAGTTGGCCTTCGACGCGTTCGACCCACGGTTGGTATTGGATGTCGGCCGGGCGCAGGTTGCGTTCGTAATAGAGCTGCACGGCTTTTTCGCAGGCGGCGAGGCTGAGGCCGATCAGGCGCAGGGCGTGGGCGCGTTGGCTCAGGTCTTTCGGCAGCAGGCTTTTGCCGGAGGCGGTTTCGAGGTAGTCGAGGATGAGGGTCGAATCCATGAGGACGACGCCGTCATCGAGGATCAGGGTGGGCGCCTTGACCACCGGGTTGATCTGCTGGAATTGCTCGAAGTGGCGGAACACCGAGACTGACTCGTGTTCGAGGTCGATCCCTAAGCGTTTGGCGGAGATCGCCACGCGGCGCACGTAAGGGGAGTCCAGCATGCCGATCAGTTTCATGACGCGTTCCTTCAAGTCAAACCGGTGGGGTAGGCATAACCTAGCCGAGGTTGAAGGAATTGTCAGTCGTCGAATCCGGCTTGTTCGTGAATCTCATCGACATTCAATTCCAGTCGATAGGCTACGGCCACGAACAATGCTTGGCACAAACACAACGTCGCACTCAACGAACGAAAAGCCAGCGCACTTCCTTCATTGACCAACAACACGCTGTTCGCGCGTTTGGCCAGTTGCGAGAGGTGGCTGTCGGTGAGGATCAGGGTGTTGGCCTGTTGTTCGCGGGCGTGGCGCAGGCAGTGTCGGGTTTCCTTGGCGTAGGGGGTGAAGCTGATGGCGATGACCAGGTCGCCTTCGCGGACGCTGCGCATTTGTTCGCGGTAGCTGCCGCCCAGGCCGGAGACGAGGTGGATGCGTTTCTGAGTGTGTTGCAAGTTGTAAACGAGATAGTCGGCGACGGCGAAGGAGCGGCGCACGCCGACGACATAGATGTTGTCGGCGTTGACGATCAGGTCGACGGCTTTTTCGAAGGCAATGTCGTCGAGTTCGCGGCCCAGGCGTTCGATGCCGCTGAGGGTCGCGTCGATGCACTCGCGGGCGAGGTCGCCGTCGCTGGCTTTCTGCGACTGGTTGGCGATCATGTTGCGGATGCGTTGCTGATAGTTCTGCACTGGCGAGGCTTTGTGGGTGTAGGCGGTGCGGAACAGCGCCTGCATTTCACTGAAGCCGCTGAAGCCGAAACGCTGGGAGAAGCGCACGATGGCGGACGGATGGACTTCGCATTCGCGGGCGATGTCGCTGATGCGGTCGACCATGATCCGGTCGCTCTGCTGGCTCATGTAGCTGGCAATGCGCTTAAGCTGGCGCGGCAGGGTTTCGTATTCCTCGGTGATCAGTTGCAGCAGACGCTCGGCAGTGATCGGGGGGCTGGCGAGGGTGGGCTCGTCGGTGGCCGGCAGATCGGGGCGGGGCATAAGTCATCCTTCTGGCTGATCGATAACGCTGTGGCGAGGTGTGGCTGATGTTAGTGGTGGTTTACCGGGTCTGCTTGGCTGAAACGATGCACTGGCAGGCGAAAAAATCGCGATCAAACGCAGCTTGGTTAGCCGTTGGTCTTCTATATACAGCCGCTAGACTGAATTTCTTGCTATAAACGCACTCCGATAACCGCAATGAAGCCTGTGTCAGAGCCTTTTCCGGGCCTTGTCGGACAAATTCCCAGTATTTAGAGTTGCTGATGCCTGAAACGGGCCTTAGACTGCCGCCCCTCGTAAATTGAGTGCCGGGTGGCATTTGCAATAAACGATGCCTTTTCGTCGACCGGACACGGTTCGCCGGAACGCTCCCTATTTCGCCTTAATGCACGTTTTTTTATAGAGATATCAATGACAAAGGACAAGTTGCTGGCCATGCCGGCAGATGACTACATGAATGCTGAGCAACACGCTTTCTTCGCAGAGCTGTTGCAGAACATGAAAGTCGAAACCCACGAGCGCATTGAGCAAAACCGTATCGCCATCGAGAGCCTGGATACCCCGGCTGATCCGGCGGACGCGGCTTCGGTTGAAGAAGAGCGCACCTGGCTGGTCAACGCGATCGATCGCGACCAGCGCATGCTGCCGCAACTGGAACAAGCCCTTGAGCGCATCAAGGAAGACAGTTTTGGCTGGTGCGATGACAGCGGCGAGGCCATTGGCCTGAAGCGCCTGCTGATCAGCCCGACCACCAAGTACTGCATCGAAGCTCAAGAGCGTCACGAGCAGATCGATAAGCACCAGCGTCAGGCCTGATTCCTGAGGCGACCCGCCGATTGCGGGTCGTTCTGAAAAGATCGCAGCCTTCGGCAACTCTACATGGGGTTGCAGGGGCTGCGATCTTTGTTTTTGCTCGTCTGCGATTCCCCGATTGTTTCATTGACCTGACTCAGACCCCGCGACTAACGGACCATAGATAATGGCGTTGTAGTGGCGTTTAATGCAGTCACAATAATGAGAACAAGCGTGGGGTGTTGATATGACGAGAGATGGATCTCTGGTTGGGGCTTTGCCTGCACCAGTGCTTTTGCCGAAAAACCGCTGGATCGCACCGACCCTGCAAAGCATCGCCCTGATGCTGTTGTTGGCCGGCATGACGCTGGGTGAGTGGTCGCTTTACGTTGGCATGCCCTTGGCGGTGCTGATTGTGTGGCTGCCGCGCCTGCGCACCCGAGCCGTCCCCGATGCACCGCCTGCCGACACCGGCAGCGCCATGTCCGAACTGACTCGCGACCTTTCCTACACCACTAGCCATAACGCCTTGTCGGCGGCCGGCGTGGCGTTTTCGGTCAAGGAGCTGGCGAGCAAACTCGAATCGCAACTCGATGCCGCGGCACGGATTGTCAGCAACGCCGAGGTGATGATCGCCACCGAACACGCGACTTCGCAGCTCAGCCGCGATGCACTCGCAGCTGCCAGCGAGGCACATCACAGCAGTGCGGCGGGGCGTACCGAATTGATCGATTCGATCTCGCGTATGCATCAGCTCAGTCAGCGCGCAAATGCCAGTCGTGAATTGATCGAAGCCTTGAGCCTGCGCAGCGATGACATTCAACGTGTGACTTTGGTGATCCAGTCGATTGCCAGCCAGACCAATCTGTTGGCGTTGAACGCGGCGATTGAAGCGGCGCGGGCTGGCGAGCATGGTCGCGGGTTTGCGGTGGTGGCTGATGAGGTGCGCGGATTGGCGGCGCGGACGGCGTCGGCGACTGGCGAAGTGGGCGAGATGGTCGCCGACATTCAGCGGCGCACCGCACAAGTAGTGGAGCAGATTCGTGAGTTGTCCAGCGACTTGCACACCGGCGTCGAACAGGTCGAGCACACCGGCCAGCACTTGGAGAACATCGCTCGGCTGGCGGCTGGGGTGGAAAGTCAGGTCGGTGAAATCGCCCGTGGTGCCGAGACCAATCGCGAGCAGCTCGACAGTCTGTTCAAGGCCATCGAGCAGATGCGCAGCGATCTGGCGATCAGCGATCAACAGACCCGCCGCCTCGCCGAAGCGGCGGTGCAGATGGAAGGTCAGGCGGAAACCATCAGCGAGCGTCTGGCTGAAGTCGGTCTGGATGACTATCACCAGCGCATCTATGATCTGGCGCGCGAAGGGGCGAGTCAGATTGCGGCGCGTTTCGAGGCGGATGTCGAGCAAGGACGGATCAGTCTCGAAGATCTGTTCGACCGCCAGTATCAGGCAATCGCGAATACTCAACCGACCAAGTATCAAACCCGATTCGACCGTTATACCGATCAGGTTCTGCCGGCAATTCAGGAGCCATTGTTGCCGCGTCACGAAGGTCTGGTGTTCGCCATTGCCTGCACGCAGCAGGGGTATGTGCCGACGCACAATCAGGTGTTCAGCCAGGCACTGACTGGCGATGCGCAGGTCGATGCGGTCAACAACCGGACTAAACGCAAGTTCGCCGACCGCACCGGGATTCGCTGTGGCAGCCATCAGCAACCGGTGTTGTTGCAGACCTACACGCGTGACACCGGCGAACTGATGCACGACCTGTCAGTGCCGATCACGATAAAGGGCCGACACTGGGGCGGTCTGCGTTTGGGCTATAAACCGGAAAGTCCGCGCTGATCGATTGTTACGTTTGGTGCAATGAATCTGTGCACGAGGGTTGCTGTTTCCGCTGTGGCGAAATCATTAACATGCCCGCTTAGTTAGGTAGCTAATGAATTTCGGAGGTCCGCATGCAATGCAGGGTTGATGTTGCCGTGATGATCGGCAGTGGCGTGCCCCCCGGTTTGCGCGCGATGGGGCAAAGCGTTTGCTGGGTGGTTTTGCTCAACGGTGAGCGCCGTGGCACCGCGTTCGCCAGTCGCGATGAGGCCGAGGAGTGCAGGGCTGCGTGGCTCGCGCAGTTGAAGGCGGAGGTTGGCGACAGCCTGCACTGATCGGGTCACTTGCCGTCGTGCAGGCGTACGTTCAGTTCATCGAAGACAATTGCCCTGTCGTCGTCTTTGCCAATCCACTCTTCAAGTGTCTGTTTTTGAGCTTCCGTCCAGAAATGCGCGTCAACCAATTTGGTGTTGGCGTCCAGCGGATGCTGTTCGATGAAGTCGTCGATTTGCGTGTCCTCTGAAGGCAGACCCAACTGATCGAACAGGGTTTTCAGATTGTATGTTTCCAGATCCATCGTGTGCTCCTTTTGCGCCCGCCGGGATGGCGTAGTCGACACTCTCTCTATCTGAGGCAGCCGCTGGCCAGGAGTTCGATTTGTAATTCGAGTGAGCGGGCGAGTGCGCATGCCTCGTTATGATTCTCGCGGAAACCTCTTACACGGCCTGTCGACTTTTCTTTGATGTGAAAGAAGGCGTTACCTGCAGGTACCACCTGAAAGCGTGGTGTCTGGCCGTTTGATACGGATTCCGGCAGATCTTCCATACCGGTGATATGCAGGATCACAGGCGATTTGAGTCGGGCGTCAGCGGTCATGGCGAAATGAGTCAGAGTGCACATATGAAGTCCTTTTCATCAGTTGGCCGATATTTACAGGCCGTTGTGGGTAGTCTTAATGAGCATCGCTGCTCTAGAATCGCCAGTACCTGTTGACGACAGCGCTTATCTAAAGCAATTTTTCGCAAGCGATATGTCGGAAAAGAGCTTTTTTTCGTGAGAATTTTCCCTAAAGTTCGTAGTCAACTTTCTCTCATGGCGGGCGAGGATTTTTCCTTCAGGCTTTGGCGACATTGGAGTGGGTTTCGCGAGTGACAATCCAGTAGTCTTACGAACCTCGCGTTGAACGAGCGCTCTGCTCCGTTCGGGTTTTTATTTGAGTCAATTGGCAGTGCCATCGGCCTGGCCGTTTTTTGCCGTGCGCGTTTCCCGTGTGCGGTTTTTCAGATGTGGGGATGTTTCTTTGGCAGTCAGTAATCTCGATATGCATGCTTTGTTCGTGCTGGGTGATTTGCGTGCAAAGCTGGTCAAGCAGTTCCAATCGCGTTTTGTTTACATCACCGAGCAAAGCGCTGAAGGCATTTACGTTGCCGAGATCGACACGCAAAGTGCGTTGGTGGTCGATGACAAACCAGGGCTTAAGCTCAAGGTCGGCGATCACTTCAGTGCAGCAGTCTTGCCCAGCCGTGAAGGTGGCAAGCTGGATATCCGCTTTCGTGAAATTAAACTCACGGTTTATGGGCTTGGCGATTACGCCTTCGTTGATACCGCTGATGGTCATGCAATCCTGTTCAAGGAAGGTCACAGCGTGGTGACCGTGTTCGCCGCCAATGATCAATTGCAGGAAGGCCTGACCAAGACCCTGAAAGCCGTCACTGGCAAAGCCGCGAAATGGCGCAAGGGCGAATTGGTGACCTTCAAGGCCAGCGAGTGATCGGCGGTTTGAGTCGCGCCGATTTTCATTCGCAGAACATCGACAATGCGCGTGATGAGGCCGGGCGATTGTTCGCCCTGAAGGCCGAGCTGCAAGGCGCGTGGCTGGGATGGGTGGCCTCGCAGATCTATGCGTTGCGTCCAGCGGAGTACGCCAGCATGGTCAGACGCGAGCTGCAAAGCTTGCAGGAAAAGTCTGAAAGCTAACCTCGTCTGGGGCCCGGCCCTGAAAAAGCAGGAACCTCGTCTACAGTCAGTTGACTGAGTATTCAGAGGCTTGCGGTCTTCTGTCAGGCCATCCTGCCATTGCTGTGAACAGCACGAGGTGCAATGCATGAACGGATTTCGACGGTTATTGGCCGCCAGCGTGGCGACATTCGGCTTGCTGACGTCAGCGCAATCGACGATGGCGGCGCAGGCGCCGATCCATTTCGCTGACCTGAATTGGGAAAGCGGCAGCCTTATCACCGATGTATTGCGGATCATCGTCGAGAAGGGCTACGGATTGCCAACCGACACCTTGCCCGGCACTACCATTACCCTGGAAACCGCGCTGGCCAATAATGACATTCAGGTCATAGGTGAAGAGTGGGCGGGGCGCAGCCCGGTGTGGGTCAAGGCTGAGGCCGAAGGCAAAGTCGTGAGTCTGGGCGATACGGTCAAAGGCGCCACCGAAGGCTGGTGGGTGCCGGAATACGTGATCAAGGGTGATCCGGCCAAGGGCATCAAGCCGCTGGCACCGGACTTGCGCAGTGTCAGTGATCTGAAAAAATACAAGGACGTGTTCAAGGACCCGGAAAACCCGAGCAAGGGGCGTTTCCTCAACAGCCCGATTGGCTGGACTTCAGAAGTGGTCAACAAGCAGAAACTCACGGCTTACGGTTTGCAGGACGACTTCACCAATTTCCGCAGCGGCTCGGGTGCTGCGCTCGACGCCGAGATCAGTTCTTCCATTCGTCGCGGCAAACCGGTGCTGTTCTATTACTGGTCGCCGACACCGTTGCTGGGCAAGTTCAAACTGGTGCAGCTCGAAGAGCCGCCGTTTGATGCCGAGGCCTGGAAGACGTTGACTGACGCCGATAATCCCAGCCCGAAACCGACCCGCTCGCTGGCGTCGAAACTGTCGATTGGGGTGTCTACGCCGTTCCAGAAGCAGTATCCGCAGATTGCCGAATTCTTCAGCAAGGTTGATTTCCCGATTGATGCGCTGAACAAGGCGTTGGCCGACATGAGCGAGAAGCACACCGCTCCGCGTCAGGCGGCTGAGGCGTTCATGAAGGCCCATCCGGATGTGTGGCAGGCGTGGTTGCCGAAGGATGTGGCGGATAAGGTTTCGGCCAGCCTGCAATAAATCCTGATCCTGATCCTGATCCTGATCCTGATCCTGATCCTGATGCTGATGCTGATGCTGATGCTGATGCTGATTCTGTAGGAGCTGCCGCAGGCTGCGATCTTTTGATCTGGCCTTTGGAAGGACAAAGTCAAAAGATCGCAGCCTGCGGCAGCTCCTACAGTGAGTAGCGTTTTCGGTTAGAACCTGGTTTGTACGGCCAACTCGAAGGTACGCGGTGTACCCAGGTAATACGCCGGCGATACATGCGCAAACTCGGCATACACCTCATTCGTCAAGTTACGCACCCGACCGGTGACAGTGGTGTGCGAATCGATCTTGTAACTGAGGAAGCTGCCGAACAGCGTGTACGACGGCACGGTCATCGTATTGGCGCTGTCGGCAAACACCGATGCGACGTATCGCGCATCGACCCCACCTTGCCATTGCGGCGAAAAATCATAAGTCAGCCAGAGATTGCCAACCCGGTCCGGGACATTGGTGGGCGTGTTGCCCTTGCGCGAAACCACGGCACCCGCGGCGTTTTTTTCGGTGAAGTCATCGTACTGCGCGTCAACCCAGGCGAAATTGCCCTCGGCCAGCAGTCTGTCTGTAATGCGCAAGGAGCTGGCAATCTCGATGCCTTTTGACGTCTGCTGACCCACTGGAATACTGCTGGTCGGGTCCAGTGGATCGGTGACGGCGAAGTCCTTTCGTTCAATGGTGTAGGCCGCCACAGTCGCCGAGCCTCGCCCGTTCAGGTAGTCGAACTTGCTGCCGATTTCCCATTGCTTGCCGGTCGATACGTCGAAGTCCTGTGTGCCATTGGGTTGCTCGGCCGCGGTGCTGTATTGCGCGTAGACGTTGGCCGAAGGGGTGAACTGGTAAGTCAGGCCCGCACGCCCCGTGACAGGCTCCCAACTGCGCTTGAGGTGCCTGGGATTGGCGGCGGTCACGACGCGGTGGTTGGTCACGTCGAGATCGATGTCGTCATAACGCAGACCGGTGAGCAGCGACAGTTTGTCGGTCAACGCCAAGCGGTTTTCCACGAACAGCGCTTTGGTGGTGACCTCGTTGGTCTTGTCACTGATCAGCTCGGGGTTGGTGCCGGGAATGTCGTAGAAATACCCAGGACGATAGTGGTTCGGGTTTACCGTGCTCGCGCCTTTTATGTTGAGCGGCGAGTTGGTGGTTTGGTTGACCTTGTACTCGAAACCGCCGGACCACGTCGTATCAAGTCCCAACAAAGTGTTGTCGTGGCGCAGTTCGAACTGGTTGCCGTTCTGTTCGCCTTGGTGTCGCACCTGATACGCCGTCGAACGATTCACTGCCGAGTTGTCGGCGTTGTACTGGTAGGTTTCGAGATTGCGGTAATCGCGTTGGCTGTCGAGGTGATACAGCGTGTTGCGCAGGGTGGTGGTGTCGTTGATCCGGTAGTCGATGATCGACCGCACCCAGATTGTCCGCTGTTCGTAGCGGCCGTCCTCGACGTTGTAGTTGTTGAAGCGGTTGTGTTTATCGATCTTCAACTCGCCGGCCTTGGGGTTGAGTACCGGCGTGCCCCAGTAGGGACTGTCTTCATGCTCGTCCTGATACTCCAGGGCCAGGGTATGCGACAGGTTTGGTGTGAGATCGCTGAGTAATGAAAACGCCACGCTCCAGGCTTCGCGCTCCTGTCGGTCGATGTAGCCATTGCTGGTGTTGTGGCTGACGTCCAGGCGCGCGTAGTGCTGCACCTCGCTGCCTGGATCGGTCAGCGCATGGTTGAGGCCGAACGCGGTTTCGCTGGTGTCGTAGGTGCCGTAACTGACCCGGCCTTCAACAGCCTGTTCATCGCGCGTCGCCAGTTTGGTCACGTAGTTCAACGAGCCGCCGACCGAGCCTGCGCCATTGATCAGCGACGACGGGCCGCCGACCAACTCCACCCGGTCATAGATCCACGCATCGACAGGGCGGGCGAGGCCCCCGGAGACGTTGATGCCGTTGAACATCTGGGTGATCTGGCTGCTGGTGAAGCCGCGATAGGAGACGAATCCGCCGAAGCCTGGCGGTGCGCTGGCATTGACGCCGGGCAGGGTGTTGGCGGCGTCCTGGAAATTCTGTGCGCCGTGGCGCTCGATGTCGTTGCGATTGGCGATGGCCACCGAGGCGGGTGTGTCGCGCAGGCTCAAACCGAGCCGCGAAGCCATGCCGCTGGATTGATCCAGGCTCAGGCCCGGCTCGCTGCCGGATTCGCCATCAATAGTGATCGGCGCCAGATCCAGGGTGGATTGCGCCCAGACGTTTACGGACAGGCAGCCGCACAGGCTCGCCAGCAAAGTGAGTTGTTTCATCATTGAATCCTGAATGCATGTCTAGGAGTCAGCGCACAGGCAAACGCCGCGCGTTGGCGCAGTGGGCTGACAAATCAAAAAGGCAGGAACACTCAGGCGAGCGGAGGGGCGCGTGGGTTGGCCGATGGCCAGGTAAGGCGGGCAGGGAGGTCGGCGCTGGCGATGGGCGCCAGCGGCGGGCTGTGTTGTTCTGGAAGGATCGCCAGGGTCAGGCTGGAGTTGAACGCCGGGCCCATGCCGCCACCGACAGAGCACAGCGGACAGCCGAAGGCTTTGGACAGCGTCGGCAGTTGTTCTTCGCCGGGATTGGAGGCCCGCGGCGCTTGAGTCGCCGGGTCGACTGTACAGAACTGGCCGCCGATGCCGTTGAGCTGCATGCCGACCATTTGCCCGTGACCGATGCTGCAGGCGAACACGTTGAACAGGACGCAGCAATAGAGCATCCAGGCCAGCAGTGATCGATCGGAACGGGAGAATTTCATGGGGCGGCACTTTACCGTACCGCTGATCGGTCGTGCACTTGAAAAAAATGCGACTAGGATGATTTGTTCAAATCCCTTTCAAGGATTTCAACCATGACCTTTGTGTTGGCTCAATGGCTGGTGACAGCGTTTGCGGTGATCAGCCTGGTGCATGTGTATTGGGCGTTGGGTGGGCAATGGGCGGCGGTGGCGGCTGTTCCGCAAGTTCCGGAGGAAGGCTTGGTGGCGACGTTGCGACCGGCATTCAAACCGTCGGGCTGGATTACCTTGGTGGTGGCGGTTGTTTTATTGGCGATTGCCGCGCTGGTGTGTCTGCGGGTCGGGTGGGGCGTGGCGCCGGTACATCACAAGGCGTTGCAGTGGGTGATCAGTGTGATTGCGCTGCTGATGTTTGCCCGGGCGATTGGTGATTCGCATCTGGTGGGGTTTTTCAAGGAAGTGAAGGGTTCACGTTTTGCGCGGCTGGATACGTGGGTTTATTCGCCGTTGTGTGCGGTGTTGGGGGGCGGGTTGCTGGCGGTGGCTTGGGTTTGAGGTGAAGGCCAGATCAAAAGATCGCAGCCTGCGGCAGCTCCTACAGGGGAATGCGTTTGCCGCGGACTGTGTCTTTTAACGGATTAGCTACCGCTTTCTGTTCGTCGGCTGCTGACTTCAGCCGGCACATCATCCCCGGCCATGCGTTTGCGGAACAACGCCGCGCGCGCCAGTAGCAATGTGGTCACCGGTACCGTGATCGCCAGTAAAATCGGGATCAGCCAGGCATGCAGCACCGGCCCGGACTTCAGCGCTGAAAAGCAAATGATCGAGGCCAGCGCCACACACCACGCTCCCAGTGTCGACGCGAGGGCCGGAGGGTGCATGCGCTGGAAGTAGTCCTTCATCCGCAACAACCCGATTGCGCCGATCAAGGCAAACACGCCGCTGAGCACCAGCAGGATCGCCACTGGAATCTCAACCCAAAGAGACAGTTCCGCGTTCATTCGATGACCTCGCCACGCAGCAGGAATTTCGCCAGGGCAAACGAACCGACGAAGCCGAACAGCGCGATCAGCAGCGCCGCCTCAAAGTAAGTGTCACTGGAGTAGCGAATGCCCAGGGTCAGCATCATCAGCATCGCAACGATGTACAGATAGTCCAGCGCCAGTACCCGGTCTTGCGCCGATGGCCCTTTGAACAGGCGGATCAGGGTCAGCACCATGGCCAGACAGAATAGAAACAGCGTCAGCAGAATCGCGTTCGACAGTAATGGGCTCATTCGAAAATCTCCATCAGCGGCCGCTCGTAAATGCTCTTGAAGTGCTCGATGAATTGCGCTTCGTCATCCAGATCCCAAACGTGTATCAGCAGAATGCTGCGATCCAGCGCCAGTTCGGACCACACCGTACCGGGCACTACCGTGCAGATCATCGACAATGCCGCCAGGCCGTGAGCGTCACGCAGGTCCAGCGGCACTTTGATAAAGCGCGAACGAGGCGGGCGGCGACCTGCGTTGAGTACACCCCACGCCACAATCAAGTTGGACGTCACCACATCACGACCAACCAGGAGGAACAGCCGCACGATTGTCCATGGACGGCGGATACGCACTTGCTTGGGACGCAATTTGCGCATCATCAACGGCGCAGCGAATCCGAGTATCGCGCCGAGCAGCAGGTTGCCCGGACTGATCGACAGGTTCAGCGTCAGCCACAAGATACACAGTGCCAATGACAGCAACGGTGCCGGAAATACGCGCTTCATGGCTGCACCTCCAGCAGGGCTGCCTTGCTTTCCGGGCTCGGTACGGCGCGAGTGCCGAGCACGGCATTGACGTACTGCTGCGGATTATTCAAAGCATCAGCCGTGGCCTGGGTGTAACGCAGCAGCGGTTCGGCCTTGAAGGTCAGGACAATGCTCAGCCCCAGCAGCAGGAAAATCGGCGCGCATTCGAGTTTGCGCAGCAGCGGTGACGGGCGCTCTTCTGGCGTCCAGAAGCGCTGGATGCCGAGACGCGAGAACGCCATCAACGCTGCCAAGCCGGACAGGATCAACAGCGCCAGCAACGCCCATGCCGCATTGGAAATCGGCGCGGCGGTGCCCAATCCCAGCGGATTAAGTAACGCGCTGATCAGGTTGAGTTTGCCGATGAAGCCGGACAGCGGTGGCATGCCAATGATCAACAGGGCGCAGGCAATGAAGCTCAAGCCGAGAAACGCCATGGTCCACGGAATGACCTGACCGACCACGGCTTTCTGTTCGTCGTCGAGGTTGATGCCTTTGGGCGGTTGCAGGGATTCCTGTGGTCGCGGCAGCAATTCGCTTTCGTCTTCCAGTGGGATTTCGTTGGCCGAGCGCGAACGCTCAATCAACTCGGCCAGCAGGAACAGCGCACTCAACGCCAGCGTCGAACTGACCAGATAGAACAAGGCCGCGCCGATCAGGTTCGGCTGCGCGAAGCCGACGGCCGACAGCAGAATCCCCGCCGACACCAGAATGCTCAGGCTGGCCATGCGCTCAAGGCGTTGCGCGGCAAGAATCGCCAGCGCTGCGCAGGCCATGGTCACCATGCCGCCGTAGATCAGCCAGTCACCACCGAAGAACGCCGAGGCCCCGGCCTGAGCCGAGAACAGCAGCGTCCACAGGCGCAGCAGGGTGTAGACGCCGACCTTGGTCATGATCGCGAACATCGCCGCTACCGGTGCGCTGGCCGAAGAGTAGGCCGGCACCAGCCAGAAGTTCAGCGGCCACATGCCGGCCTTGGCCAGGAACGCTACCGCGAGAATGCCTGCGCCGGCGTGCAGCAAGCCTTGGTCGGCTTCCGGAACCAGCGGAATTTTCAGCGCCAGATCGGCCATGTTCAGGGTGCCGGTGACGCCGTAGATCAACGCCGCGCCGATCAGAAACAGCGACGAGGCGAGCAGATTGATCGAAATGTAATGCAGCCCCGACGAAACCCGTGCCCGGCCCGAGCCATGTAGCAACAGGCCATAAGAGGCGGCCAGCAGCACTTCAAAGAACACGAACAGGTTGAACAGGTCAGCGGTCAGGAACGCGCCATACAAACCCATCAACTGGATCTGGAACAACGCGTGGAAGCTCGATCCCGCGCCGTCCCAACGCGCCATCGCGAAGAGCAGGGCGCTCACGCCGATGACTCCGGTCAGCACCAGCATCAGCGCCGACAGGCGATCAACCACCAGCACGATGCCGAACGGCGCCTGCCAGTTGCCCGGCAGGTATACGCCGATCGAGCCCGGCACGCCGGTGGTTTGCGTCCATTGCAGCAGCATCACCGAAATGAACAGGCCGAGGAGGCTGGAGAACAGGTTGATTTTCGCCTTCAGCGGCCGGTGCCGCTCGCCGAGCATAAGCATGATCGCGGCGGTCAGCAGGGGCAGCAGAATCGGTGCGGCGATCAGGTGAGTCATTGCCATCATTCTTTAGGCTCCCGGCCGTCGACGTGGTCGGTGCCGGTCAGGCCACGCGAGGCGAGCAGAACGACGAGGAACAACGCGGTCATGGCGAAGCTGATGACGATCGCGGTCAATACCAGCGCCTGCGGCAGCGGGTCGGTGTAGTGCAGCAAGTCCTGGGTCACGCCATCCTTGATCACCGGCTCCTTGCCGATGAACAGGCTGCCCATGCTGAAGATGAACAGGTTGACTGCGTAGGACAGCAGGCACAGGCCCATGACCACCTGGAATGTACGTGGGCGCAGGATCAGCCAGACGCCGGAAGCGGCGAGAATGCCAATGGCGATTGCGATGACTTCTTCCATCAGACGGCTCCTTTGCTGGCGACGGCCTTGGGCAGGGACGCGTTCTTGTGACCACGCACCGATTGGTGGGCGAGAGCGGTGAGGATCAATAGCGTCGAGCCAACCACCACGCCGTACACGCCAATGTCGAAGAACAACGCGCTGGCGATATGGATGTCACCCAGCAGCGGCAAGGTGAAATGCCAGGTGTGGGTGGTGAGGAACGGATACCCAGCCACCATCGCACCAAGCCCGGTGGCGGTGGCGAAGAGCAACCCGGTGCCCATCCAGCGCAGTGGCCGCAGACTCATTTGTGCCTCGACCCACTGCGTACCGGCGACCATGTATTGCAGGATGAACGCCACCGACATCACCAGCCCGGCGACAAACCCGCCGCCCGGCTGATTGTGTCCGCGCATGAACAGGTAGAACGACACCACCAGCGCAATCGGCAACAGCAGACGCACCAGCACCGCCGGCACCATCATGAAGCCGAGCGCGGTGTCGCTGGCCGAGCGCGGGTTGACCAGGTCGGTGACCACGTCCGGTGCCAGCAAGCGCTGCTGGGCCGGCAGTTGCAGGCTTTCTTTCGGTGGGCGGAAGCGGCGTAGCAGGGCGAACACAGTCAGCGCTACAGCGACCAGCACGGTGATTTCACCCAGGGTGTCGAAACCACGGAAGTCCACCAGCATCACGTTGACCACATTGCTGCCACCGCCCTCAGGCAGGGCGCGACTGAGGTAGAACGAGGAAATGTCATTCGGCGTCTGCCGCGTGAGCATTGCGTAGGACAGCAGCGCCATGCCAGCGCCGACCGCAATCGACAGCAGCAGGTCGCGCAGACGGCGGATACGTGCCTTGCGCAGGGTGCTCGGCAGTGGCGAGACCTCTTCGATCCGTCGTGGCAACCAGCGCAGACCGAGCAGGATCAGCACGGTGGTGACCACTTCCACAGCCAACTGCGTCAATGCCAGATCCGGTGCGGAGAACCAGACGAAGGTCACGCAGGTCATCAAGCCGCAGACGCTGACCATGGTCAGGGCAGCGAGACGGTGATACTTGGCCTGCCACGCGGCGCCGAGGGCACAGGCAATCGCCAGCAGCCACAGGGTCACGAAAACGATCGAGCCCGGAATCTTCGGCCGGTCACCCCAGCTCAGGCTGCTGTGCAGCATCGGGATCAACCCGGCGAGCACCGCCGCCAACACCACCAGGAACAATTGCATTTGCAGGCGTCGGGTGCCGAGTCGGCGTTCCACGCGCCGGGCCATCCGCATCATCACCACAAGGCTGCGCTCGAACAGGCGCTTGCCGTTGAAGCGTCCCACCAGTGGCGGGTATTTGAAGCGGCCGTGTCTGAACTGATTACGCAGCAACAGGTAAAGCACGATGCCGCCGGACATGGCGATCAGGCTCATGATCATCGGAGCGTTCAGACCGTGCCAGATTGCCAGGCTGTATTCCGGCAAGGTGCCACCCACTACGGGTTGCGCGGCAGCGGCGAGCAGCGGGCCGACCACTTGTGCCGGGAAAATCCCTACGATCAGGCAGGTAAACACCAGCAACTCGACCGGTGCACGCATCCAGCGCGGCGGCTCGTGCGGGGTGTGGGGCAGGTCGGTGGCGGGTGGGCCGAAGAACACATCGACGGTGAAACGCAGCGAATAGGCGACGCTGAATGTACCGGCAATGGTTGCGACAATCGGCAGCGCGGCTTCGACCCACGCCGTGGCATTGATGAACACGGTTTCGGCGAAGAACATCTCTTTCGACAGGAAGCCGTTGAGCAGTGGCACGCCGGCCATCGAGGCGCTGGCAACCATCGCCAGCGTTGCGGTAAACGGAATCAGCTTGATCAGACCGCTGAGCTTGCGGATGTCGCGGGTGCCGCTCTCGTGGTCGATGATGCCCGCGGCCATGAACAGCGAGGCCTTGAACGTGGCGTGGTTGAGAATATGGAATACCGCAGCAACGGCGGCCAGCGGACTGTTCAGGCCCAGCAGCAACGTGATCAAGCCCAGATGGCTGATGGTCGAGTAGGCGAGCAGACCTTTGAGGTCGTTCTGGAACATTGCGCAATACGCGCCGAGCAACAGCGTACACGCGCCAGCGCCGCTGACGATGTAGAACCATTCTTCACTGCCGGACAGCGATGGCCACAGGCGTGCGAGCAGGAAAACCCCGGCCTTGACCATGGTCGCCGAGTGCAGATACGCCGAGACGGGCGTGGGCGCCGCCATTGCATGGGGCAGCCAGAAGTGAAAGGGGAATTGCGCGCTTTTGCTCAAGGCGCCGATGAGAATGAGGGGTAACAGGATTGGGTAGAGGGCATGTGCACGAATCAGATCGCCGGCGGCCAGGACCTTGTCAAGGTCGTAGCTGCCGACGACATGGCCGAGGATCATGACCCCCGCCAGCAGGCATAGTCCGCCGGCCCCGGTGACCATCAGCGCCATGTAGGCGCCACGGCGGGCATCGGAGCGGTGGTGCCAGTAACCGATCAGCAGGAAAGAGAAGAGGCTGGTCAGCTCCCAGAAAAACACGATCTGGATGAGGTTGCCGGAGATCACCAGGCCAAGCATGGCGCCCATGAACGCCAGGAAAAATGCGAAGAATCGCGGCACCGGGTCGTCTGGCGACATGTAGTAGCGGGCATATAAAGAGACGAGTGAGCCGATCCCGAGTACCAGTATCGAGAACAGCCAGGCGAAACCGTCCATGCGCAGAACGAAGTTCAGCCCGAGACTGGGTAACCACATGAATTCTTCGCGAATGACGCCGCCATGGGCAATCTGCGGGTACAACAACGCCACCTGGACGACGCCGATCAAAGCGACCAGGCCTGCCAACAGGGATTCGGTATTACGCGCATTATGTGGCAGCACCGCTGCCAGACAGCTGCCAATGAATGGCAGAAGCAGTAGAACTATCAGGGACATAGGCTTCTAATCTGCGGAAGTTTGTGAAGCATCATACGTGCCAGCTCCCCGATCACCAAACGCCAGGATGTCTCAGAATCCTACAAAGTAGTCTGGATATTTGTGTTTAGCGTTGTTTCATGGGCGAAAAAAGATCGCAGCCTGCGGCAGCTCCTACAGGAAAACGCATTCCAACGTAGGAGCTGTCGAAGGCTGCGATCTTTTGATCTTCAAGATCCTCAGCGCTCAGTCTCGCGGTCAAAATCCTCCAGCACTTCCTCCGAATGCTTAGCCTTGGTCTTCAACTCACTGACGATCACCGCCGCCACAATCAACCCGGCCCCCACCAGAGCAATCGCCGGCAAACGCTCGCCAGCAAGCCGCCCGACAATCCCTGCCCATACCGGCTCACCGGCATAGATCAGTGTCGCCCGCGTCGGCGAAACACTCTTCTGCGCCCAGTTCATCGCTACCTGAATGGCCGCACTCGCCGCGCCCAGGCCCAAAGCCGTTGCGAGCAGCAGCCAGGAAAAGTCCGGAAGCGCTTCGCCAGTCGGCACCACCATCAAGAATGACAACACCGAGGTCGTTGCCAGTTGCACCACGGTCACCCGGCGCACATCCACTTGGCCGGCGTAGGTGCTGATCAGAATGATTTCGGCGGCAATGGCTACGGCGCTGATCAGTGTAGCGATTTCACCGGGGCTGAAATTCAGCGAGGCTCCGGACGGCCCCGACAACAGCATCAATCCGGTAAACGCCAGCATGATGCCAATGCTCGGCATCAACCCCGGTCGTCGCCCCAGCACCAGCCATTGCAGCAGCGGCACGAATGGCACATACAGCGCGGTAATAAACGCCGACTGACTGCTCGCAATCGTCTGCAACCCGACCGTCTGCAGGCCGTAACCGAGCATGATTGCGACGCCAATGAAGGCGCCGGCCTTGAGTTCGAACAGGGTCAGCTCACGCAGGTGCCGCCACGAAAAAAGCGCGACGATGGCCGCAGCGGCGGCAAAGCGCAGGCCGACGAAGAACATCGGGCCGCTGACGGTCATCGCATGCTGCACCAGCAAAAAGGTGCCGCCCCAGATCATGGTGATCACCACCAGCACGCACTCGGCCTTGCTGAAGCGGGAGAAACGAGGGGAGGTGTCGGGACGATTCACTGACGTCATGTCCTTGCGCGCGGGAGAAAGAGCGACGCACAATGCGCCAAATGTTGCGCAGTATACTGCCCAACCCCACCGAGTGAGCAATATAGTGCACAAACATTCCAGCCAACGCGCCTCCGTCCTGCAACACGTCAGCCAGAACGTCCGGCGCCTGCGGCACGCTGCCGACATGAGCCAGACTGCGCTGGCGGAAAAATCCGGAGTCAGTCGGCGGATGCTGGTGGCGATCGAGGCGGGCGAAAAGAACGTCAGCCTGACCACCCTCGACCGCGTCGCCGAAGCACTCGACGTTGCCTTCAGCGATTTGATCCAGGCCCCCGACGCGCGCGATCCGAGCCGCATCAACGAAGTGGCGTGGGCCGGGAGCATCCCCGGCAGCAAAGCCGTGTTGCTGTCGAAAGCCACCGCAACCCGCGAAGTCGAACAATGGGAATGGTGCCTGCAACCGGGCGAGGTCTATCCGTCGCAACCGGACGCCGATGGCTGGAGTGAACAGATTTATGTGTTCGAGGGTTGCCTGACCTTGATGCTCGGCGATCATGCGCAGCAGATCAGCACGGGGGAGTTCTTCATGTTTGCCAGTAATCAGCCCCACGCTTATCGCAATGATGGGGATGTGGCGGCGCGGTTTGTGCGCAATGTGGTGATTTGAATGAACCAGCACGCAGACATTCTGATTATCGGCGGTGGCCTCAGCGGCACGATGCTGGCGGTGCAGTTGTTGCGTCGGCCAGGCCAGCGCAGGATTCTGGTCATCGAGCCGCGCGCGGAACTCGGCCGTGGCGAGGCCTACAGTGCAGTCGAGTTGGGCCACACGCTCAATGGCAATGCGGCGCGGATGAGCGTCGATCCGGATAACCCGGATGACCTGACGCAATGGCTGGCCGAGCACATCGCTGCGGGCGGCTGGCCCGAGTCTGCCGAGCAGCAGGTTCCGGTCAGTGAACTGTTCCCGCCGCGCGGATTGTTCGGCGTTTATGTGCAGCAGCGTTTAGCCGAAGCACGCAATGTTGGTGCGCAGATGGGATCGACCGTCGAGCACATCTGCGCAGAAGCCGTCGACCTGCAAATCAATAAGGATTCGGTGCAGCTCACCTTAAGCGATGGCCAGCAATTGCGTGGCACATACGCAGTGCTCGCCACCGGCATGTTCCCCGCCGCACGCACGCCGCAGAAGCAATCCAGCGGTCTAAATGCTGCCGCGCTGGATCCTTGGGATGTATCGGCCATGCGCCAGCTCGATGCGCAATCGAGCGTGCTGATCATCGGTTCCGGCCTGACCATGGTCGATGCGGTGGTGTCGCTGGAGCAGGCTGGGCATCGTGGGCCGATCGAAGTGTTTTCCCGTCATGGCTTGCTGCCTCATGTGCGTCGACAACCGCCGGCGTGGGTGGACTTCCTTGCTGAAGACCATGGCATTCGTTCCCCCCGACAGTTATTGCGCGAGCTGCGACGGCATTGTCGCGACGCCATCGCACAAGGTATCGACTGGCAAGCGCCGCTGGACACGGTGCGAGCACACATCGGCCGACTGTGGAGCCAGGCGACTGACGTGCAGCGTCGACAATTCGTACGTCATGTGCGGCCTTGGTGGGAAAGCCATCACCATCGTTCGCCACCGCTGAGTGCGCAGTTGGTTGAGCGTCTGCATAGCGAAGGGCGGTTGCGGATTCACGCGGCTTCGTTCAAGGGCCTTGAGCCTTGCGCGCAGGGTGGTGTGAGTATTCGCATTCGTCGGCGGGGTGAAGCGCAAACCTGCGTGGTACATGGCGCCGCGCTGATCAATTCCAGCGGTATCGAATATGACTGGCGTCGAGTGGCGCGACCGTTGCCACAGCACTTGCTGGCGCGGGGATTGGTGCAGCCGGGTCCATTGGCGTTAGGGATTGCTGCTGCAACTGATGGAGCCGTTGTGAACGATCAAGGGCAAGCTTCGAATCGCTTGTTCGCGATCGGGCCGCCATTGCGCGGGATGTGGTGGGAGAGTACGGCGGTGACGGATGTGGCGCTGCAGGCGAAGGCGCTGGCGGCGCGGTTGACGGATTGAGAGGGCCTGCGGGGTTGAGGGTGTACGTTCGGCCGTCATCGCTGGAAAGCCAGCTCCCACAGGGTCTTGCGTTGAGCACAAGATCTTTGCCCAACACAAACTCCTGTAGGAGCTGCGGCACGCTGCGATCTTTTGATTTTGACCTCTAAAAACAAGATCAAAAGATCGCAGCGTGCCGCAGCTCCTACAGGGGGCTTGTGTGGCTGAACCTTACGCCACCACTCGATAGCACGGCACATACGCCGCGCCGCCCGGCAGTTTCATCCGGTGCTGGGCGACGAAGGCTTTGAGCAGTGCGTCGAGCGGTTGCATGATCGCGGCGTCACCGCGGATCTGGTAAGGGCCGTGTTCCTCGATCAGGCGAATGCCCTTGTCCTTGACGTTACCGGCCACGATCCCGGAGAACGCCCGGCGCAGGTTGGCCGCGAGTTCATGGGGTGGCTGGTCGCGGTGCAGTTTCAGGTTGGCCATGTTTTCGTGGGTCGGATCGAACGGACGCTGGAAACCCTCATCGATCTTCAGCAGCCAGTTGAAGTGGAACGCGTCGTTACGCTCGCGGCGGAACTGCTTCACGGCTTTCAGGCCCTGGGTCATCTGGCGCGCGACTTCAGTCGGGTCGTCGATGATGATTTCGTAGTGCTGCTTGGCCGCTTCACCGAGGGTCGCGATGACGAACGCGTCGAGTTGCTCCAGATACGGCGCAGCATGTTTCGGCCCGGTCAGGATGACCGGGAACGGCAGGCCCTCGTTGTCCGGATGCATGAGAATGCCCAGCAGATAGAGGAACTCTTCCGCCGTACCGGCACCGCCCGGGAAGATGATGATGCCGTGGCCGACACGCACGAACGCTTCCAGACGTTTTTCGATGTCCGGCAGGATCACCAACTCATTGACGATCGGGTTTGGCGCTTCGGCAGCGATGATGCCCGGCTCGGTCAGACCGAGGTAGCGACCGCCGTGAATACGCTGTTTGGCGTGGGCGATGGTCGCACCTTTCATCGGGCCCTTCATCACGCCGGGGCCGCAGCCGGTGCAGATGTCGAGGCTGCGCAGGCCCAGTTCGTGGCCGACTTTCTTGGTGTATTTGTATTCTTCGGTGTTGATCGAGTGACCGCCCCAGCACACGACGATTTTCGGCTCGACACCCGGGCGCAGGGTGCGGGCGTTGCGCAGCAGATGAAAGACGTAGTCGCTGATGCCTTGGGAAGTGCTGAGATCGATGCGTTGGCTGTCGAGTTCGTTTTCGGTGTAGACGATGTCACGCAGGGCGCTGAACAGCATTTCCCGGGTGCTGGCGATCATTTCGCCATCGACGAAGGCATCGGCCGGAGCGTTCAGCAGCTCGAGGCGCACACCGCGATCCTGCTGGTGAATGCGGATTTCGAAGTCCTTGTAGGCTTCAAGAATGGTCTTGGCATTATCGACATGAGCGCCGGTGTTGAGGATGGCCAGGGCGCACTGGCGGAACAGGGTGTAGGTGCTGCCGGATCCGGCTTCGCTCAGTTGCTGCACTTCACGTTGAGAAAGGGTTTCCAGGCTGCCTTTGGGGCTGACCGAAGCATTGATTACGTGTCGTTGGGTCATGCAATGATCCTTAAAACGATGTCATCCCAAAACCAGGCGGATGGCATCCGAATAGTGTGTATCCATGAATGAAGATGGCACGATCTGCGCTATACCGCCATGTCCCCGTTGGACGATGAAAAGATGAAAAGGGCCCCCAGCATAGCTAAATCCATCGCAGAGGCGATAATGCGCGGGCCCGTTTTTCTGTTGCACCTTTTTTTCTCGCTCAAGGAAGTCATTTGTGATGTTCGAGATTCAGCCGATGGACGCCGCCACTTTTCGCCAGCAGACCCGCCGCAGCACGCTGATCATCGCCGTGCTGTTCCTGGTGCTGGCGATGTTGTTTTCGACGGCGGCGGTGGCGCTGTTCGGCGAGCCTGACGGCGATAACCTGCGATTCAATGTCGGCGGGGTGTTTCTGGCGTTCTTGCTGACGGGGGCGTTGTTGCGCGGGCGTTTCTGGAATCAGAGCTGGATGGCGCCGGCGGTGTATGGCTGGCGGCTCAAGCGCAATTTGATGAGCGTCACCAATGTGATGCATCAGGTGACGGCGGCCGTGGAAAAGAATGACCCGATCGCGATGAAAGTATTGCGCTTCTATCACCAGGGGCTGACGCAGATGCATGAACTGGATGGCAACTCCAGCGATCATGCGCAGTTGCATCGCGAAGTCGAGCAGCACAAGGAGCGGATGCAAGCGCTGGGGCTCGATGTCGACCAGCCACGCCTTGATCCGGCGTGGCTGGAGGCCCTGAAACCTGCGTCGCGTTAAAACGGAATACGGCTGGCTCGGCGCAGTTTCCACGAGCGGATCAATCGCCCGTACACCAGCAGGTTGATCATCAGCACCACACTGCCCAGCACCAGTTGGATCTGCGGTGTGAGCCCGGCCGGATAGATGATCGGCCAGATGTAATGTTCGATGAAACCGCCGGCGTACTCGGTTTGCCCGGCGGCGTGGCGCATCAGGTTTTCCCAGTAGGTCAGGGGGCAGGTCAGGTGCAACACCTCGACCGCGAAGCCCCACGCGGCGGCCGGCAAGTGCAGCCACATCAGCCGCGGCCACTTGAGCACCAGCAATCCGCCGAACAGCACGAATAGAATGAACAGCAAATGAAACAGCACCAGCCCGTCGGCTGCAATTCGGTACAGCATGTCGTCTCCCTGACGCATTTGTGAGGGGGTCCATGGTACGCCAGTGGCGCCTCACGGACGGCGCGATTTATCGCAATTGCTATGCTTTATCGGTGATCAATTACTTCTGAAAGCGAGGCGGACATGGCAACTGATAAAACGCATCTGGATGATGAGGATGAGCCATCAGAAGAAGAGGTCGAACAACAGAAGAGGAGAGAGGAGCAGACCTGGAAACATGACGACAGCAGAGAGCTGTCGGATCGGGATCAGGAACGCCCGCTAAAACCTTGAACGATGAATAGCAAAAGCCCCGAATCAACGGGGCTTTGACGTTTCAAAGGTCTTCCAACTGCTTGAAATCGGGGTGTGCCGCCCGATAACCCAGGGTTCGGTCGATCCAGGCGCTCAGCTCGTTGACCATCACCGGAGCATGGCCGGGATAACCCTCAAGGGTGGTGCGCAGGATACGTTCAATGTCAGGGACTGAACTCAGGTTTCGGGTCTTGATGTAATGGCCGATAAAACATTCGAGTTGAAAGCGTTCTGTCGTGGACAGATGAATACACTCCAGGCCACTGACCTGTTTGATTGCAAAATCGTCGCGCAACTTATTTCTCTGCAAGGCTTGTAAAAGTTATGGGGAATCCTGGCTTCTTGACTCTTTGGTCAACTGGTATACCAAACGGAAATGCGGCGCGCATGCTATCCGTAGCGAATGTAAATGTATGTATGACGATTGAAATGTCAGACAAGCGGTTAGTTCGCTCAAACGACTGTTTTATTAACGTTTGTCTCAAGATTGAAACACCATTTGTAAAGCCTGTGCGCCACCTGTAGGAGCCGTCGAAGGCTGCGATCTTTTGATCTGGAAAAGCAAAAGATCGCAGCCTTCGGCAACTCCTACATAAGAGAACGTGTGGCGCTGGCAAATTTTCAGGCCACTTCAGCGATCAGTTTGGGGCCTTGATTGCGTGAGTTGCCGACGGCTTTGTCGACTTTGTGCCACTCAAACGCCGCCGCGTCTTCACCTTCGAACAGCAGCATCTGCTCGGCACGTTGCACGGGCGTCGCGGGGTCGAGCCATTCGCGCGCCATTTCAGCGTTGAGCACCACTGGCCGACGGTCGTGAATATCGAGCATGCCGCCCTTGCTGTCGGCCGTGATGATGACGAAGCCATCGTCGTCCCGAGCGTCCGCACCCGGTGTCGGAAATTGCCCAATGGCGGCGCAGAAAACTGGCCCATTGTCCACCCGACGAATCAGCCATGGTTGTCGGGTTTTGTCCTCGGCATCGACCCATTCGAACCAGTTATCGACCGGTACGATCAAGCGGTGACGCCAGATCGCGCGGAAAAACGGCCCGTGCGCGACTTTCTCCACCCGCGCATTGATCGGTGCGGCGCGATCCTTTGCCCAGTGCGGACGCCAGCCCCAGCGCAGGTTGTCCGCGTACACGCGTTGTTCGTATTGATGCAGGACCGCCAGCGCGGTGGTCGGCGCGGCGTTGTAGCGAGCCAGCGGCGCATCGCCGACATGATTGATCAGCGCATCGGGAATGCTCAGCACTGCGACGAAATCGTGAATGCCCCGGTACTGCGAGAGTCTTCCGCACATCGGCTGAATCTCCTGTAGGAAATATCAGCTTAGTTGACCTCGTTTAAGCAGGCACTGGCGCACTGAGCGAGCGCCGGAACCAAACCCTGTGTACCTTATCCAACCTCGGCTCGCGAAGCCGAGCGCAGGGATGGGATAAGGGCGAGGGAGTTTTGCCAATCGACAACATGAACGCAGTGGTCGGGCGCAAGGCAAAACATGACATCCGGATTCAAACTTTTTTGTGCAGCGGTCATCGCCCTGGTGCTGACTGGCTGCATTGCCGCGCCCATTGAAATGACCGCGCAAACCGAATCCCGGCTGAAGGATCAAGCGCCCGTGCGTTTTCTGCTGACGTTCGATGACGGCCCCAGCGCCTCGAGTTTCTGGAATCCATCAGCGACGGTGCTCGACAGCCTCAAGGACAACCCGGTGCAGCCGGGCATCAAAGCGCTATTTTTCGTCCAGACGCGTGCGCCCCGGGCTGGTAACAGCGAAATCGGTCGCGGCATCATGCGGCGCGAGTTTGAAGAGGGGCATGTCCTCGGTTTTCATACAGCGACCCATTGGCACACCAACCATCGGTTGCTCGACCCGCAGGAACTCAACGAATCGCTGATCAACGGCTCTGCTGACATTGCCGCCATCACCGGAGCGCCGCCGAAGTTGCTGCGACCGCCGTTCTGGAATTACGACAAACGCACCTTCGCCGCTTATCAGCAGCATGACTTGCGCGTGTTGCTCACGGATCTGAGTGCCAATGACGGCAAGATCTGGGGCTTCAATGCCAGCCCGCGCCGAAGGGCGAACATGGTGCAGCAGCTATCGCAGGTGCGTGAGCGCATCGCCCTCGGTGAGTTTCCCGCTGTGGATGGGGTGATTCCGGTGGTGGTGACCTTTCATGATCTCAACCGCTATACCGCGCGGCATATGCGCGAATATCTGCAAATCCTGCTCGACAGCGCCGCAGCCACCGGCGTGAGATTGGCGCAAAAGCCGTTTTATGACGATCACGCTCAATTGGAGAAGGCTGCGCTGGCACGTACAGTCCAGCAGAGCTCTGAGTCGGTGCAGTTGCCGGGCATATGGAATTGGATCTGGGATCACGACGCTCACTGACGGGACGCATGAAAAGTGTGATCGGGTTGGCGTTTATCGGGGGAGCGGGGCAGTCATCGGCCATCTATGCTCTACGGATCGATCGATTCAACGCCTGCGAGGCGCCCAGCCATGCTTGCCATTGCCGACATTTGCCGCATTGTTGAATCCGGCTTTCCCACGTTTAAATGCGACTGCATTTCAACGCCTCAGGGGCTGCTGCAAATCAAAGTCTATGAACCCGGCAGCGGACGCGTCGAGTTACTGCTCAATGGCGTCTCCCCGGAACATCTCGTCACGATCCGCGACATTTCCAACTTTATCGGCGAATTGCGTACAGAAATGAGTGCCGGCCGCAGGGCCTTCGCCGGTTGATGTTTATAAACGCCGTTGAAACGCCCGAACGATGTGCAACGTAGCCTCGCTGGTATTCAGATTGTGCACCGCGTCTAACGGAAACCAGATGCAATCGGTAATTTCGTTCTGCGGGCGCAGCTGTTCAATGTTTAGCACCGAAGCCTCATAGACATGATGTCGGGTTCCGCCGTATTGCAGTTCCATCAGGTAAAGCACTTCATCGGCATTCAGTCCGGTTTCTTCCTGCAATTCGCGCACGGCAGCGTCCGCCCGGGTTTCTCCAGATTCAACTTTGCCGCCAGGCAAATTCCAGCGGCACCTGGGTTTGCGCACCAGGAGGATATGTCGATCCTGTTCGCAAATGACGGTTGCACGTACTTTCATCGGTTACCTGTTACCGCTGTCACAAAAAAGAAATAAAACTGCAATATTCGAGCCGGGCCTTTGGATAAAGGTTCCTTTGACGTTGGAGCGTCGAGTATTGAGAGAAGTGCCAAATGCTGGGCAGGATTGCGTGGGCGAGCGGATACAGAAAACGCGAAACGCGTGTTTAGGGGCGCGAGGCGAGAAGACGGGTTGTAAAAAACAGCCCCGGCTGACGCCAGGGCTTTGGTTTGCAGCGGTACAGTTAGCGTCAGTGGACTTTGGTACGACTGATTGCCCGTGCCTTCACTTCCCTGGCATACAACTGCAGCCGCTCTTCATCGCTTTGCAAGACCTCACAGGACCTCAGTACTGACTGCGCGTCAGCCTCGTTGCCAGACTTGCGCAACTGCTCGGCGATGCGTTTCAGATCGACTGCCGACCAGCGCAGATCCGACGCAACGCTTTGCAGGTCGCGTTGCAGTTCGTGTTCATATTCGTTGAGCCGCATGATCACCTCCGGAACATTCTCGGTAAAAAAGAGTAGTCGCATTTTTCGCCCGTCGCGCGTGGTTTGTCTGTGATCTGCTGAATGGGTGTAAAAAATTGTCCAATCTCCACAGCGGGCGCGATGCCACGATGGATGTGTTGTCTGTTAGGCGGTACATTCACTTTTTTAGCAAAAGGAAACATCATGCGGATATGGATCGGGGGGCTGGCGTTGGCCGTGTTGGCAGGGTGCTCGTTGCCGACATCGTTGGTGCCGGGTGAGCCCAATGTCAGAAAGACCAGCAGCAAGGCGCCCAAAGACTATGCCGCGTGCGTATTACCGTTGTGGCAGAAGGATGTTGCGAAAACCTCGCAGACATCGATCTCCAACGGTTACCGCATCACCGCACCGAGCATCATCACGGCTGACGAGATCCTCGAAATCGTCAAATACAAGGACGGCAGCAGCGTGTCCTTGTACCAGGGCCCGCCTTGGGCCAAGTCCGGGTCGCTACGCCAATCTGTGCGTGATTGCCTGTAGCGATTGTCGGGTGCAAAAAAAGCAGAAACCGCTTTAACGGTTTCTGCTTTTTTTTCGCCTGTTGGTAGTTAAAAAGGGCGCTTGGTCTGAAATGTCGGTCATTGTTCTGGGGGCTTGCAACGCGATGGCGGTTCGGCGAAATGAGCTGTGACAGTTGCTCGCGAGGATTTTTTTAGCGTGCGCTAGGCTTTGGAGTGCCGGCCGAAAATCAGGCCGACATGTCTTTCAAGGAGCCACGGATCATGGATGATCTGGTCAAAGAAGTTATTCCGCTGTTGCAGTATCTGATTCCCGGTTTTCTATCAACGTGGATTTTTTATTCGCTTACAGCGTTCAGGCGGCCGGATACGTTTGGCCAGATTGTGCAGGCGTTGATTTTCACGTTTGTGATTCATGGGGCGGTTGCAGGAATTGGTGTGGCCTGTTTGTGGGTGGGTGCAAAGGGATTTTCTGTAGGAAAGTGGAATGGAGAGGCTGAGGCAGTGTGGGCATTCTTTTCTTCGGTGCTGCTTGGGCTGCTGGCCTGTCGTTTGGCCACCAATGACAAGTTGCATGGATGGTTGCGCAATAGAAACGTAACGAAACAATCTTCCTACCCAAGCGAATGGTTCAGCGCATTCGTTCAAAATGACCGCTTCATCACTTTGCATTTGACCGACGAAAGGCGCGTGCTTGGCTGGCCGGTTGAGTGGCCGCCTGAGTCAGCCAATGGGCAGTTTGTGATGCAGGATCCGCATTGGCTCGACGAAGATGGCAAATCGGTGCCTTTTGGTGCCGAATTTTTGCTGATAGATTCGGCGAAAGTTAAATGGGTTGAATTCAACCCGGCATTAGAGGGTTCATCATGACCGCCAGAGCACCACAACCCATGCCAAAGGAGTACGAGCGCCTTTTCAGGGGGGCAGACGGAAAACCACTGGCGGAACCACTGATCAAAGGGCCGAGCGCGCCACCACCCCTGAAGCGCCAGCCATCCTTGGAAACCTGATGACTGCCCGGCAGTCATCGTGATGCTTCAAAGCGTCTCCACCAACCAATCCCGAAACGCCTTCAGCGACGGCAGCGCTTCATTACGCGGTGGGTACACCAGGTAATAGCTGCGCCGACTGATAATCGGCTCTCCCAGTTGCAGCAACTCTCCATTCAGCAGTTCGTCCTCGACCAGAATCCGCGGCACCAGGCCAACGCCAATATTCGCCCGCACCGCCTGAATCAAATGCGCAGTCATTTCGAAACTCGGGCCGATGCGCATACTGCGATGCGGCAAGTCGTGCTGGCTGAACCATTCTGTCCACGCTTGAGCATTATTGCTGACGTTGAGTAGCAATTGCCCGGCGATGTGTTGCCCGGCGTCGTTGCGCTCGGCGGCGGACAGCTGCGTACTGGCGATGACTACCAGTTCCTCGGTGTGCAGGGGCAGGGCGTTCAGCCCTGGCCAGTCGCCGCCGCCCACACAAATCGCCGCGTCGATTTCACTGGTATCAAAGTCGATGGCTTCGATGCGTGAGTGCAAGTGCACGGTCATACCCGGATGTGCGGTGTAGAAATCCTTGAGTCGCGGCAACAGCCATTTCGAGCCGAAGGTCGGCAGCGTCGCCAGCCGCAGACTGTGGATGCCCGAACCAAATGCCATGGCCTGCAAAGTGGCGCTGCGGATCTGCCCGAGTGCTTCGGCGAGTTCGCGTTGATACATGCGCCCGACGTCGGTCAGGACTACTTGCCGGCCTTCGCGGCTGAACAGACGCATGCCGAGCATCTTCTCGAGGATTTGCACCTGACGGCTGACCGCACTTTGCGTCAGCGACAGTTCATGGGCGGCGCGGGTGTAACTTTCGTGGCGCGCGGCAGCCTCGAAAGCCAGCAGTAACGACATGGAAGGGGTGAGCGTGCGCGGATTCATTCGTAAAAGTCATTGATAGTGGGTCGAATTTACGGTTGTCCCAGCGTTCGTCAGCAATGAATATGGGCAACATGAGATGGCGGAGCCTGACGCAATCATTCGTTGCGTACAACTGTTCACCGCCACACGGCCCGATTTTTACCGAGATGTCCTGACCGATGATTGCCCAGCTGTCGCCCGTAACCGCGCAAACCTCCAATTACCAGCAGTTCCTCAATGCGCTGAAGGCCAGCGGTTTTCGTGGTGAAATCAGCGCCGACTACGCCAGTCGCGTGGTGCTGGCCACTGACAATTCTATCTATCAGCGCTTGCCGCAAGCAGCAGTGTTCCCCATGGACGCTGAGGACGTGGCCAAGGTCGCGCGGCTGATTGCCGACCCTGTTTACCAACATGTGGTAATCACGCCGCGCGGCGGTGGTACCGGCACCAATGGCCAGTCGTTGACCGACGGTATCGTTGTCGACTTGTCGCGGCACATGAACCGTATTCTGGAAATCAACGTCGAGCAGCGTTGGGTGCGCGTGCAGGCCGGGGTGGTCAAGGATCAACTCAACGCCGCGCTGAAATCAGCCGGGCTGTTTTTCGCCCCGGAGTTGTCGACCTCCAACCGCGCCACCGTCGGCGGCATGATCAACACCGACGCCAGCGGCCAAGGCAGTTGCACCTACGGCAAGACCCGCGATCACGTGCTCGAACTCGATATGATCCTGCGCGGCGGCGAGCGTCTGCACGGTCTGCCGCTTGCGGAGAGTGAACTCCAGGCACAGTGCGCCCGCGAGGATCGGGTTGGCGAAGTCTATCGTTGTGCGCGGCAGATCATTGATGAGCAGGGTGCGCTGATCAAGGCGCGCTTTCCCGATCTCAACCGCTGCCTGACCGGTTACGACCTGGCGCACCTGCGCGAGGCGGACAATCGCTTCAACCTCAACAGCGTGCTGTGTGGCGCCGAAGGTTCGCTTGGCTTTGTGGTTGAGGCGAAGTTGAACGTGTTGCCGATCCCCAAACATACGATGCTGGTGAACATTCGCTACGCCGGGTTTATGGACGCGTTGCGCGATGCCCGGGCGCTGATGGCGCTTAAGCCGCTGTCGATTGAAACCGTCGACTCGAAAGTGTTGTTGCTGGCGATGCAGGACATTGTCTGGCATGGCGTTGCCGAGTATTTCCCACAGAGCCCCGAACGGCCGACGCTGGGGATCAACCTCGTGGAATTCTGCGGTGACGATGCCGAGGATCTGCAGCGCCGTGTCGAGATGTTCGTTGAGCACTTGAGCAACGATCTTACCGTTGAGCGTCTGGGCCACACGCTGGCGGTAGGTCATGCCGCGGTGAACAAGGTTTACGGCATGCGCAAACGCGCCGTGGGCTTGCTTGGCAACGTTGCGGGTGAAGCGCGGCCGCAGCCGTTTGTCGAGGACACGGCCGTTCCTCCGCAGCATCTGGCCGAGTACATCGCCGAGTTGCGTGATCTGCTCGACAGCCATGGTTTGCAGTACGGCATGTTCGGTCATGTCGATGCCGGTGTGCTGCACGTGCGGCCGATTCTCGACATGAAAGACCCGCAACAAGCGACGCTGGTGCGGCCGGTGTCCGATGGCGTCGCCGCATTGACTCAACGCTACGGCGGCCTGCTGTGGGGCGAGCACGGCAAGGGCCTGCGCTCGGAATATGCGCCGGCGTTTTTCGGTGAGCTGTACCCGGCGCTGCAAGCGCTGAAGGCCGCGTTCGACCCGTTCAACCAATTCAATCCGGGCAAAATCGCTACGGCGGCCAACACTGGCGCTGAGCTGCTGAAGATCGATGAAGTGACCTTGCGTGGCGAACTGGATCGACAGATCGACGAGAAAGTCTGGCAGGACTACGGTGCAGCGATGCACTGCAATGGCAACGGCGCTTGTTACAACTTCGATCCTGATGACGCGATGTGCCCGTCGTGGAAAGCCACCCGTGAGCGCGCGCAATCGCCCAAGGGCCGGGCGTCGTTGATCCGCGAATGGCTGCGATTGCAGGGCGAGGCCGAGGTTGATGTGCTGTCGGAGGCCGTTCGCCGACCCGCGTTTTTCAGCACTTTTTGGCGGCGCTGGCGCAACAGCCGCGCGCAAACGCCAGACTTCTCCCATGAGGTCTACGATGCCATGGCCGGTTGTCTGGCGTGCAAATCCTGCGCAGGCCAATGCCCGGTGAAGGTCAACGTGCCGGAGTTTCGCTCGCGATTCCTGGAGTTGTATCACAGCCGTTATCTGCGTCCGGCGCGGGATTATCTGATCGCTTCGCTGGAATACAGCATCCCCTATATGGCGCGGATTCCGGCGCTGTACAACGGTTTGATGGGCGCGTTGGTGGTTCGACAACTGCTGGAACGCCTGGGCGGCATGGTGGATGTGCCGTTGCTCAGCCGTTTCGATTTCCACGCAGCGATGCGCCGTTGGCAGGTGCAGCCGGCGACGGTGCCGACCTTGTCTGCGCTGACTAAGGCGCAACGCGAGCGCAGCGTGGTGCTGGTGCAGGACGCGTTTACCCGGTACTTCGAAGCGCCATTGTTGGCGGATCTGGTCGAGCTGATTTCGCGGCTTGGCTATCAGGTCTATCTGGCGCCGTTCAGTGCCAACGGCAAGCCGCTGCACGTGCAGGGCTTTCTGACGGCCTTCAATCGTGCGGCGTTGCGCAATGCGCGGCAGTTGCGCGAACTGGCGGATGTTGGTGTGCCGCTGGTGGGACTGGACCCGGCCATGACCCTGGTTTATCGCCAGGAATATCAGAAAGTCCCCGGTATGCAGGCATGTCCGCAAGTCGCGCTGCTGCAGGAATGGCTGCTCAATGTGATGCCGGAGCAGGCACCCCAAGGCAACGCCGAGACCTTCCGTCTGCTGGCGCATTGCACGGAAAAAACCAATGCACCGGCCGCGACCCGGCAGTGGGAGCAAGTGTTCGAACGAGCGGGATTAAAACTGACCACGCAGGCTACGGGGTGCTGCGGCATGTCCGGGACATACGGCCACGAAGCACGCAACCGCGACACGTCGGCAGTGATCTACGAACAATCGTGGGCGCGCCAGATCGACACGCCGGAGCAGGAGGGCGAAGCGCTGGCCACCGGATATTCGTGCCGCAGCCAGGTCAAGCGCCAGTCGGATCGGGCTGTGCGCCATCCGTTGCAGGTGCTGCTTGCGGGGCTGCGTCGCTGAGCGGTTCGTCGTCCGGCGCGTTGTCCCAGATCAGTCGCGGGTCGAAGCTCATCGCCGAGAGCATGGTGAGCACCACGACCATGCCGAAAAACAGGATGCCCATACGCGGTTCGATATCGCCCAGCGCCTGGAATTTCACCAGCGCCGCGACCAGGGCAACCACCAGTACGTCGAGCATCGACCAATAGCCGATCAACTCGACAAATCGAAACAGCTTCGAGCGCTCCCGACGCGCCCAGCCACTGTCACGCTGCACGGTGATCAGCAGCAGCGTCAGGGCGCCGAACTTGACGCCCGGCACGGCAATACTGGCGATGAAGATGATCAGCGCGATGTCCCACGCGCCGTGCTGCCAGAACTCCAGCACGCCGCTCATGATCGTGCTGTCGGCGCCGCTGCCCAGCATCGTGGTGTTCATCACCGGCAGCAAGTTGGCCGGCACGTAAAACACCAGTGCGGCAATCAGATAGGCCCAGGTACGGGTGAGCGAATTGGTTTTGCGCCGGTGCAGCGGGGCATCACAGCGCGGGCACTCATGGGGTTCGTCGGTCATGTCGCAGGCCAGGCCGCAACTGTGGCACAGGCACAGGTTGAGCTCGCTGGCGGTCGCCGGTCGCTTCATAAGATGTCCCAGAGTTCACGGATGTCTCGGCCGGCAATGCGGATCATCATCAGGCTCAGCACGGCCAGGGCGAACAGGCCGATACCGGGCAGCACATCAAGCATCCCGGCCAGTTTGAACACGGCGACCATCGCTCCGAGCAAACACACTTCCAGCATGCTCCACGGGCGCAGCGTTTCCAGCCAGCGCATACAGACCTTGAAGCCTGGCGCGCGTCGGGATGAAAGGGCGAAACTCAGCACCCAGATCAGCAGCACCAACTGAAACGCCGGGGCAATAATGATCGAAATTGCGGCCACCATCGCCATGAACGTGATCGGCCCCTGGTTCAGGGCGAGCACCGAATCCCACAGTGTCGCGCTATTTTTCAGGCCTTTGAGGCTGATGCTCATCACCGGATAGAAATTGGCGAACAGCCACAGCATCGCCGCCGTGAACGTCAGGGCCAGACGCTGCTCAACGGTCAGTCCGTTGAAGCGCTCGAGTACCCCGCCGCAGCGTACGCATAGGGATTTCTGATGTTTGCCGAGCACGGCTTTTTCATACACGCAATCGCAGTGCTCGCAGATGATCAGTTGTTCGGGGGCGATCATGAAAAGCGCTCGAGTCAGGGACCTGATCACTATAGACGCTCATCCAGCGGGATCTGCCGGTTTTTGACAATCGAAAAACCTCGAACGGTGCTGCTCACTGATTTTCAGACCTGAAATACAAAAAATGCAGGAGTGAGCCTGCTCACGATAGCGCAGTCTCAGCCAGTCAAATGTTCACTGACACTCCCTCATCGCGAGCAGGCTCACTCCTGCAGTGGTTTTGTGGTGTCTGGATTATTTACGATCCAGCCACACGGTCTGCGCGTTGCAGAACTCGCGAACGCCGAAGTGCGACAGTTCACGGCCAAACCCACTCTTCTTCACACCACCGAAGGTCACGCGTGGGTCGCTGGCGGAATAACCGTTGATGAATACCCCGCCGGTTTCCAGCTCGCTGGTCAGTTGCTGTGCCAGTTGCACATTGGCGGTGTAGATCGTCGCGGTCAGACCGAATTCGCTGTCGTTTGCCAACGCGACGGCATGCGCGCAATCGCGGGCGGTGATGATCGAGGCGACCGGGCCGAACAGTTCCTGTTTGAACGAGGTCATGCGATCGGTGACGTCGGCCAGTACGGTCGGTTCGTAGTAGTTGCCAGCCCCAGCGGTTTTGCCGCCGCCGAGCAACAGGGTCGCACCTTCTTCGAGGGTGTCGCGCACTTGCTGATCGAGTTCATCACGCAGATCAAAACGCGCCATCGGCCCGATGTAAGTATCGGCAGACAGCGGATCACCCACTTTCAGCTTGCGCGTCGCTTCAACGAATTTGCGGGTGAATTCTTCAACGACGCCTTCTTCGATGATCAGACGCTTGGCCGCCGCGCAGACCTGGCCGGAGTTCTGGTAGCGACCGATCACCGCGGCCTGAACGGCTTCGTCGAGATTGGCGTCATTGAGCACGATAAACGGATCAGATCCGCCCAACTCCAGCACGCATTTCTTCAGCGCGGCACCTGCCTGAGCGCCGATGGCCATGCCAGCGCGGACGCTGCCGGTCAGCGTAACGGCAGCAATGCGCGGGTCGGCGATGGCGCTGGAGACGCCTTCGGTAGTGACGTTGATCACTTCAAACACGCCGGGGGCAAAGCCTGCGCGGGTAAACGCATCGCGCAGCAAATAAGCGCTGCCCATCACGTTAGGCGCATGCTTTAGGACGTAGGTATTGCCGGCGATCAGCGTTGGGACGGCACCTCGCAGCACTTGCCAGATCGGGAAGTTCCACGGCATCACGGCGAGGATCGGGCCGAGTGGGCGGTATTCGATGCGCGCCTTGCCGTCTTCAACCTGAGTCGCTTCAGCATCGAGCATGGCCGGGCCATGTTCGGCGTACCACTCGCAGAGCTTCGCGCATTTTTCGATTTCACCGCGGGCCTGGGCGATGGGTTTGCCCATTTCCAGGGTGATCATGGTGGCCATGGCCTCAGCGGTTTCACGCAGTGCACCGGCGAGGGCGGTCAGAGCGCGAGAGCGATCTTGCAGCGGCTTGCGTTTCCACTTGCCGAAGCCGAAGGCGGCGCGGGTCAGCGCGGCATCGAGGGCTTCTGCGGATTCAAACGCGTAGTGGCCGATCTGCTCGCCGGTGGCGGGGTTGATCGAAATGGCGTGGGTCTGGCTGGAAATCTGGCTCATGGCTGTCGTCCTGCGTGTTCAAAGGATGGAGCTAGAGTAGGGTGGTGTTTGTTTTCTGGAAACTGAATAATAAAGATCGTTTCTTTCACGATTAGAGAATGACTATGGATCTGGTGCAGCTGGAAATCTTCAAAGCCGTTGCCGAACACGGCAGCATCAGCGCCGCCGCCGCGCAGATCCATCGCGTGCCGTCGAACCTGACCACGCGAATCAAACAGCTTGAGCAGGACTTGGGCGTCGATCTGTTTATTCGTGAGAAAAGCCGTTTGCGCCTGTCGCCGGCCGGTTGGAGTTTTCTTGAATACGCACGGCGCATTCTCGATCTGGTGCAAGAGGCTCGGGCCACGGTTGCGGGTGAAGAACCGCAGGGCGCGTTTCCTCTGGGTTCGCTGGAAAGTACGGCCGCAGTGCGCATCCCTGAGCTGCTGGCGGCGTATAACCAGTTGCACCCGAAAGTCGACCTGGACCTGTCCACCGGGCCGTCCGGGACAATGATCGATGGCGTGCTATCCGGGCGTCTGGCCGCTGCATTTGTCGACGGCCCGGTGTTACATCCGGCTCTGGAGGGCGTGCCGGCGTTTGAAGAGGAAATGGTCATCATCGCACCGCTCAATCACCTGCCAGTTCAGCGCGCGGCGGATGTGAATGGCGAGAGCATCTATGCGTTTCGCTCCAACTGCTCCTACCGTCACCATTTCGAAAAATGGTTCAGCACCGACGCCGCCGTACCCGGCAAGATCTTCGAAATGGAGTCCTATCACGGCATGCTCGCCTGCGTCAGTGCTGGCGCAGGCCTGGCGCTGATGCCACGCAAAATGCTGCAAAGCATGCCTGGCAGCGCGACAGTGAGTGTCTGGCCGCTGACGGCAGATTTTCGCTACCTGACCACTTGGCTGGTGTGGCGGCGGGGCACGGTGTCGCGCAGTTTGAGCATGTTCGTGCGCTTGCTTGAAGAGCGCGGTGTGGTGCGTGCCGAAGAGTAATTGGCACTGTGTGTGAGTGTGGTTTTTGGCACAAGCCATCGGCGATGGTCGCGAGAGTTTCCACGCATACGACCCGTGTCAAATACCGGATCGGCTCATTGCGCTTCACCGTGTGGGTTGAGGTTGGCGATCAGTTCGTCGGTGCTGGCGATGACATGGGCGAAGGTCGGGCCGTTGAGTTCGTGAGCGGCGTGCATCATTTCCGCTTTGAATGCGGCGGTGGCATCGCGCAGCAGGGTGACGTGATAGCCCAGTTCAGAAGCATAGCGGGCGGTGGCCTCGATGCAGGTGTTGGCCAGCAGACCGGCGATGATCACGTGAGTGATGCCTTTTTGTTTCAGGCGAAAATCCAGGTCAGTGTTGGCGAAACCACTGGAGCCCCAATGTTCCTGAACGACGATGTCGCCTTCCTGCGGCGCGAAGTCCGGATGCCATTCACCGCCCCATTCGCCACGGGCAAAATGGTGCATGTGCATGATCTTGCATTGGGTCGGCGTGGGGTGATCCCAGTTTTCGTAATCGCCTTTTTCCCAGCGATGATGGGGAACGATGACTACTGGAATTTGCAGGCCGCGCACGGCGCGGTCGAGTTTGCGCAGGTTGTCGAGTAAACCGTTCTGTTCGGCCATCGGTTTGATCAGCGGGAAGACCTTGCCGCCCTCCGAGAGAAAATCGTTGTACGGATCGACCAATAAGTAAGCGGTTCTGTCTAGCGGATAGCGAGGTTGCAACATGACTGTTTGCTCCGGCAAAGAGATTGAACGGTGCGCAGGGCTTGTCCCGCTGCCATGTTGATATGATAATCATAGTAATGATGAAAGAGGCAAGCCCTGATGGCAATAAACGATAGTCCGTCTGACACGCTGTGCCCGGTGGCGCGAGCGGAGGCAATCGTAGGCGACCGCTGGACCGTGCTGGTTTTGCGCGAGTTGTTTATGGGCAGCCATCGCTATGACGAGATCCAGGCGCAAACCGCTGGCACCCCGCAGATGGTCGCCTCCCGTCTGAAAAATCTGGAGGCAGACGGGTTGGTCGAGCGTCGTTTGTACAACGAGCGGCCAAAACGCTACGAGTACCACCTCACCGCGAAAGGCGAGGCGTTTTATCCGGTGTTGATTGCGTTGCGGGCGTGGGGAGAAACCTGGTGCAAGGCACCGGAAGAGGGAGTGGCAGTCAACATGACCCACAAAACCTGTGATCACGACGCAGGTTTGGGCCCGCTATGCGATCACTGCGGCGAACCTCTGCGGCGCGCAGACCTGATCAGCCAACCGCGAGAAGCCTACGCCGCCGAACGGCAGGCGCGGCGTGAGGCGTTCAAGGCGAAATAGCGTTGATCACGGCGTGCCGTTGCGACCGTAAAGCAGGTAACCGGGACGCTGACTCAAGCGCTCGTAATAGGCATTTACCGCTGGCAGGTGCGGATGCGCGAGTGGCGTCTCGAACCAGCGATTGACTGACAAGCCAATCGGGATGTCGGCGAGGGAAAACTGCTCGCCGCTGACATAGGCGCCGGTTTTCTCCAGTTGCCGGTCGAGGATTTCCATGTTGCGCGACCAGTCTCGGCAGCCGGCGGCCAATGCGCCTGGGTCTTGATAATCCGGTGACTTGCGTACCAGCGACATGAGCGGATACGACCACGAGCGGTTCAGCTCCGAAGGCTGCCAGTCCAGCCACTGATCGATGCGCGCACGCTCGCGCGCATCAGTCGGGTAAAGGTGCGAACCGTCATAACGCGCTACCAGATAGCGAATGATCGAATTGGATTCCCACAGGGTGAAATCGCCGTCCTGAATCACCGGCACCATGGCGCAGGGATTGAGTGCGAGAAATTCAGGTGTGTCGGTGGATTTGAAGCCCGAGCCCCAATCTTCACGCTCGAACGGGATCTGCAGTTCGGCGCAGGTCCACAGCACTTTGCGCACGTTGATTGATGAAGCCTTGCCCAGAATTCGCAGCATTGGATGTCCCTCTCCCGGTATTTGTAGACCGTCAACAAATACCACAGCGCAATGCAGAAGGCCCGCATGACGCGATGCTGTTTCACTTGAGAATGAAGCTTTGATTGTGGCGAGGAAGCTTGCTCCCTCGCCACAGGTTAGTGTCAGGTTTGATTGACCTGGGTTATCGGCTGAGGAACGCCAACAAATCCTCATTCAACGCCTGCGCATGCGTCACTGCAAAACCATGCGGTGCGCCGGCATAGACCTTGAGTTCAGCCCCTTTGATCTGCGCGGCGGCCTGTTTGCCGGTGGTTTCGAACGGCACGATCTGGTCGCCGTCGCCATGAATCACCAGCGTCGGCACATCGATCTTCGCCATGTCCGGGCGGAAGTCGGTTTCCGAGAAGGCAGTCACGCAGTCCACGGTGCCTTTGAGCGACGCCAGCAGGGCGACGTTCAGGGTTTGCGTCAGCACGCCATCGGAGACGGTCTGGCCCTGATTGGTGCCATAGAACGGCGCGGCAAAATCAGCGATGAACTGCGCGCGATCTTTCAGCAGACCGGCCTTGATGCCATCGAACACCGACGTGTCTACGCCCTGCGGGAAGTCGGCTTTCTTGCCGAACAGCGGCGTCACCGCGCCCAGCAATACCAACCCGGCAACGCGCTCGCTGCCGTGCCGGGCAATGTAGCGGCTGACATCGCCACCGCCCATGGAGAAACCCACCAGCGTCACTTCACGCAGATCCAGATGATTGATCAGTTGCGCGATGTCATCGGCAAAGGTGTCGTAGTCGTAACCGGTCCACGGTTGATCGGAGCGACCGAAACCCCGGCGGTCGAAAGCGATGGTGCGATAGCCACGACTGCTCAGGTATTCCATCTGGTATTCCCACATGTCGGCGTCCAGTGGCCAGCCGTGGCTGAACAGCACGGGCTTACCGCTGCCCCAGTCCTTGTAATAGATTTCGGTGCCGTCTTGTGCGGTGAACGTGCTCATGGAAACTCCTTGCGTCAGGGTTTTTCGAAGGGCGTGCATGGATTGCCGAAAAGGCAGCCTTCACTATCCACGCAATCGCAACCGCTCACTTGTATGCAGGTGCTGGGTTGGATCTCCGCATCAGGGTTGTATGATGCAACCCTGAGCCACAAGGCCGATCACTGGTTTGAGGGAGTACGTTGACGTGAAGCGCAAAAGCCTGCAGGGCAATGCCTGCCCGGTTGCCCGGACACTGGACCTGATCGGTGACTGGTGGTCATTGCTGATCATCCGCGATGCGCTGGAGGGCATACGCCGGTTCAGCGATTTTCAAAAGAATCTGGATATCGCCAAAAACATGCTCAGCGCCCGCCTCAAGGCGCTGGTGGAGCAGGGCATCCTGCAAACGGTGCCGGCGGCCGATGGGGGCGCCTATAAGGAGTACGTGCTGACCGAGCGCGGCAAAGCCTTGCAGACCGTGATTGTCGCGCTGTCGCAATGGGGCGGTGAGTTTATGTACGAGCCGGGAGAGGCGGGATCGGTGATGGTCGATGCGAAGAATCGCCAACCGCTCTGCAAGCTTGAATTGAAGGCCGCGGACGGTCGCGTGTTGGCGGCGAACGAGGTAGCGACCCGGTTCGGCGTGGAGCACTGAAAAACCGTCGTTACCAGCGTCTTCGACGGAGTAGAAGGGGAGCGTTCATCCTGATGAATTCTCCCCTTTTCAGTTCTGGTTTTCTGCCAGGTTTTCAGCGAAACGCCGGCACCACATGCTTGATAAACAACGCCAACGACTTCTTCTTCTCTTCATGCGGCAAGCTGTTGTCACACCAAAAACTGAACTCATCCACCCCCAGTTCCTGGTAGTACTTGATCCGCGGAATGATCTCTTCTGGCGTACCGATCATCGCCGTCTTGTGCAGACTCTCCAGTTCAAACTCTGGACGCCCGGCAAACTTCTCTTCCGGGCTCGGGGCGAGGAAGCCATTGACCGGCGTTTCCTTGTTGCCAAACCAAGCATCAAACGTGCGGTAAAAACGCGAGATCGCTTTAGCGCCGACTTTCCAGCCCTCAGGATCGTCTGCGGTGTGCACGTGGGTATGACGCAGCACCATCAATTGCGGGCGCGGTACATCTGGGTTGTTGTCCAGCGCGGTCTGGAATTTGTTCTTCAGGTCGAGCACTTCTTCATCGCCCTTCATCAAAGGCGTGACCATCACGTTGCAGCCGTTGGCGACGGCGAAGTTGTGCGAGTCCGGGTCACGGGCGGCGATCCACATCGGTGGATTGGGCTTCTGGATCGGTTTCGGCACGCTGGTGGAGGTGGGGAATTTCCAGATGTCGCCGTCGTGGGCGTAGTCGCCTTTCCATAGGGCGCGAACCACCGGGACCATTTCTCTAAGGGCCTGGCCGCCGCTTGATGCGGGCATGCCGCCGGCCATGCGGTCGAATTCAACCTGATAGGCACCGCGCGCCAGGCCCACTTCCATGCGGCCGTTGCTGATGACGTCGAGCAACGCGCATTCGCCGGCGACCCGCAGCGGATGCCAGAACGGCGCGATGATGGTGCCGGCGCCGAGGTGGATGGTGGTGGTTTTGGCCGCGAGGTAGGCGAGCAGCGGCATCGGGCTCGGCGAGATGGTGTATTCCATGGCGTGGTGTTCGCCGATCCACACGGTGCTGAAACCACCGGCCTCGGCCATCAGGGTCAGTTCGGTCAGGTCTTCGAACAGTTGGCGGTGGCTGACGCTTTCGTCCCAGCGTTCCATGTGTACGAACAGGGAAAATTTCATGACGTTTCCTCGGATCTTTTTGTTGTGGCTACAAAATTTTGGGCCATCGCTAGCTCACGGCGAACTCTGTAGGAGCTGCCGAAGGCTGCGATCTTTTGATTTTGCTTTAAAGACCAGATCAAAAGATCGCAGCCTGCGGCAGCTCCTACAAGGTTCGCGCGAGCAAGACGGGGCCTTCAGTTCATTTTTACAGGACTGAAAATGTTCGATCAGGCCAGGACGGGCAGGGCGCCCATTTTGCCGTGGCAATACACCAGCGGACCGGCGCACTGCTCGGGCACGATCAGGTTCTTCACCGCACCGACCATGATCGCGTGGTCGCCACCTTCGTATTCACGCCACAACTCGCACTCGATCACCGCTGTCGCGTTGGCCAGGATCGGATTGCCCAGCTCACTCAATGTCCACTCGATGCCCTGCGCCTTGTCCTTGCCTTTACGGGCGAAAGCGTAGGCCTCGCTTTGCTGGCCACCGGACAGAACATGGATCGCGAAGCGTTTGTTCTTGATCAGTACCGGATAGGAGTCGGAGCTGTAGTTGGGGCAGAACAGCACCAGGGCCGGATCGATCGACAGCGAGCTGAAGGCGCTGGCGGTCAGCCCGACAATCTGGCCGTCATCGTCCAGGGTGGTGATGACGGTTACGCCGGACGGGAACGAGCCCATGACTTGTTTGTAGATGGCGGCATCGATCATTGGACAGTCCTCGGGTGTTGTGACGCGATTATTATGTGTTTATTGGTCTGATGGTATACCAGTATTTGTTCTTTGCAAGGGCTTTCAAGCTGAATCGATAAACGTCGCGCTTTCGTCGGAAACTCAACGTTTATTGGGCTTTCCAGTGACCTGAAGACCGCGGAATCAGCGAGGATGGCGTATCAGATCGCTTCGTAAACTACGGATCAGTCTTGTGGAATATTTGGAATACCATAATATGGTCTGCATCTGAGGGGCGGCCACGAAGCTCCCCCGGTTTGGCTTCATACAACGATAAGAACAGACAAACTCGAGTCCATAGATATGACCCAGATGTCCCGGCAAGATCCGTTGATCGAGAACCACACGGTCGACTACGTCCCACTCGCGGAACGCCACGGGAAGGCCCGCGACCTTTTCACCCTTTGGTTCAGCACCAACATTGCGCCACTGCCCATCGTCACCGGCGCCATGGTGGTTCAGGTGTTCCACCTCGATTTGCTTTGGGGGCTGCTGGCGATTGCGCTTGGGCACATGATCGGCGGCGTGGTGATTGCTTTGGCGTCAGCGCAGGGCCCACGCATGGGCATTCCGCAGATGGTCCAGAGCCGTGGGCAGTTCGGCCGTTATGGTGCGCTGTTGATCGTGTTCTTTGCGGCGATCATCTACATCGGTTTCTTCATTTCCAACATCGTACTGGCGGGTAAATCAATCGTCGGCATTGCACCATCGGTGCCGGCGCCGCTGAGCATTCTGATCGGTGCGTTGGCGGCTACGGCGATTGGCGTCATTGGTTACAACTTCATTCATACGCTGAACCGCATTGGCACCTGGGTGATGGGCGGGGCGCTGCTGGCCGGTTTCATCTATATCTTCGCTCATGACTTGCCGGCGGATTTCCTGACTCGCGGCAGTTTCAACCTGTCTGGCTGGTTGGCGACGGTGTCGCTGGGGATCATCTGGCAGATCAGTTTCTCGCCGTATGTTTCCGATTACTCGCGTTACCTGCCGGCGGATATCGGTATCGCCAAACCGTTCTGGGCCACTTATCTGGGCGCTACGCTGGGCACGATTCTGTCGTTCAGTTTCGGCGCGGTGGCGGTGCTGGCGACGCCGGAAGGCACCGAAGCAATGGCAGCGGTCAAGCAGTCCACCGGTTGGCTCGGGCCGATTCTGATGGTGCTGTTCCTGCTCAATATCATCAGTCACAACGCCCTCAATCTGTACGGCGCGGTGCTGTCGATCATCACCTCGATCCAGACCTTCGCCAGCCAATGGACGCCGAGCATCAAAGTGCGCGTAGTGCTGTCGAGCGTGATCCTTGCCGGTTGCTGCGTGGTGGCGCTTGGCGCGTCGGCGGATTTCATTGCAGAGTTCATCGGCCTGATTCTGGCGCTGTTGCTGGTGCTGGTGCCGTGGGCGTCGATCAACCTGATCGACTTCTACCTGATCAAGCGCGGTTGCTACGACATCACCTCGATTTTCCGCGCTGATGGCGGCATTTACGGGCGCTTCAACCTGCACGCGATCGTCGCTTACTTCATCGGCATCGTCGTGCAGCTGCCGTTCGCCAACACCTCGTTGTACGTCGGGCCTTACGCCAATCTGGTCGACGGTGCGGACTTGTCGTGGCTGGTTGGCCTGGTGGTCACCGTGCCGTTGTATTACTGCCTGGCCACACGCGGCCAGACCCAGCAGAGCAGGGCGGCGCAACTGGGCTGTGGCGAGGGGATTTATCCCCGCTCGGCTGCGAAGCAGTCGTAAAATTGGCGAACGCGGCGCCCTTTTAGATGAGGGGGGCCGCTTCGCAGCCCAACGGGGATAAATCCCCTCGCCACAATGACTCCTGGCTTCTACTGTTTGCGACTGAACAGTATTACAGCGGTGCTATACATCCTCCCTCCGCATCCCGGTGGTCATTCAAATTGGCCACATCGATCCCCTTTTGGCCCGTCGCCCACTGTGATCCATCTACGCGGTCAGCAAGAATCAAAACCACAACGAAATGCCAGACCTTTTTACCCTTGGCTATCTTTAAAGCCACTGCCGTGTACAGAACATAAAAACCATCGAACTCACGTCGCATTTTGGGAAAACAACCATGGTCACGATGAAACGTATTCTGGGTGCCACCGTGTGTGGACTGACGCTGTTGGCCAGCGCGGTCCAGGCCGAGCAGCGCGAACTGCGGGTGTATAACTGGGCGGATTACATCCTGCCGGCGGTGCCCAAGGATTTCGCTGCGCAAAGCGGCATCAAAGTGACCTGGGACACCTTCGACACCAACGAATCCCTGGAAGCCAAACTCCTGACCGGTAACTCCGGTTACGATCTGGTGGTGCCGTCGAACCAGTTCCTCGAGACCCAGATCAAGGCCGGTGTGTTTCAGAAACTCGACAAGTCGAAGTTGCCCAATTGGAAGCACCAGGACCCGGAGCTGTTGAAGCTGCTGGGCAAGAACGATCCCGGCAACCAGTACGGCGTGCCCTACATGGTCGGTACGGTGCTGATCGGTTTTAACCCGGCCAAGGTCAAGGCTGCCCTTGGCGAGAACGCGCCCGTGGACAGCTGGGATCTGGTGTTCAAGCCCGAGAACATGGAAAAGCTGAAATCCTGCGGTGTGGCGATGCTTGATTCGCCGACGGAAATTCTGCCGCTGGCCCTGCATTATCTGGGCCTCGACCCGAACAGCCAAAACCCCGCCGACTACGAAAAAGCCAAGGAGCTGATGCTCAAGGTTCGTCCGTACGTGACCTACTTCAACTCGGCCAAATACATGACGGACATCGCCAACGGCGACATCTGCGTGGCCATCGGTTACTCCGGCAGTTTCTATCAGTTCGGCAACCGCGCGAAAGAGGCGGGCAATGGCGTGGTGGTCGACTGGCGTTTGCCGAAGGAAGGCGCGCCGATCTGGTTCGATACGTTCGCGATTCCCAAGAGCGCGAAGAACGTCGCCGAGGCCCATGAGTTTCTCAACACCTTGCTTGATCCGAAGGTCATCGCGCCGATCAGTGACTTCCTCGGTTACCCGAATGCGAACAAGGATTCCATGGCGTTGATCAACAAGGAAATCACTGGCAACCCGAACCTGACGCCGACCCCCGAGGCGTTGAAAACCCTCTACGTCGTGCAGCCACTGCCGCAAAAGGTTGAGCGTGTACGCACCCGGGTCTGGACCAGCATCAAGTCCGGCAATTAACCCACCCTCCCTGTAGGAGTGAGCCTGCTCGCGATAGCGTTATGTCATTCAACATCGACTTTGAATGGTCTGGCGCCATCGCGAGCAGGCTCACTCCTACAGGTTTTTGTGTGGTGTCATTGAATGCTGCGTTTTGGGTCTCGGGTCGTGATCAGGCTCAGCAGCACCGACCCAAAAATCACCCCACCCACCACCGCCAACGACCATTCCACCGGCATATGAAACCACGGCATCAACGTCATCTTGCCGCCGATGAACACCAGCACAATCGCCAAACCGTACTTGAGCAGGTGGAAGCGGTCAGCCATGTCCGCCAGCAGGAAGTACAGCGCCCGCAGGCCCATGATCGCGAAGATATTCGAGGTGAAGACGATGAACGGGTCAGTGGTGACGGCGAAGATCGCCGGGATGCTGTCGACCGCGAACATCAAGTCGCTGGCCTCGATCAGCACCAGCACCAGAAACATCGGCGTGGCCCAGCGCACGCCGTTTTGCAGGACAAAAAACCGTTCGCCATGAAAGCCGCTGGTGATGCGCAAATGCCCGCGCACCCAGCGCAACAAAGGGTTTTTCTCCAGATCCGGTTGCTGATCGGCAAACACCAGCATCTTGATCCCGGTGATGATCAGAAACACGCCGAACACGTACAGCAGCCACTCGAACTGCGACACCAGCCACACTCCGGCAAAAATCATCACCGCGCGCATCACGATCGCCCCGAGTACGCCGTACAGCAGCACACGACGCTGCAACTCCGGCGGCACGGCGAAGTAGCTGAAGATCATCACGAAGATGAACATGTTGTCGATCGACAGCGACTGCTCGATCAGATAACCGGTGAGGAATTCCAGGGTTTTCTGCCGGGCGATTTCGCCGCCGAATTCACCGTGCAGATACCACCAGAGCAGGCCTGCGAAACTCAACGCCAGCAAACACCAAGCGATCACCCAAGCCAAGGCTTCGCGCACTGAAACCCGATGCGCCTTGCGCCCGCCGAACACAAAAAGATCCAGTGCCAACATCGCAAGTACGAAGACGATGAAGGCGCCCCACATCCACGGTTCGCCGATATTGATGTTCGTTTCTGGCATGTCACGCTCCCTGTTTCTGGCTGTATTAGGGTCAGACGAGGCCATGCTAGCGACGTGTTTGGGCGAAAGAAAAATCGTTTATTTCTGGGTTAGAGTTCGTTATTAACGAAGTGTCGGCCCCGTGGCTGATCGCGGATCAACGAAAAAACTCCCCCGGCGTTTCCCCAAACTGCTGACGAAACGCTGCAATAAACGCCGACGTCGAGTCGTAGCCGCAGGCCAGTGCGACGTCGGTGACGCGTTCGCCTTTTTCCAGTGGTGTCAGCGCTCCGAGCAGGCGCAAGCGTTGGCGCCAGGCGCGGAAGGTCAGGCCGGTATCGCGCAGGAACAGGCGCGTGAGGGTCTTTTCGGTGACGCCGAATTTTTCGCTCCAATGGCTCAGGGTGGTTTGCTGTTCGGGATGCTGCTCCAGGCTCTGGTAGATCTGTTGCAAGCGCGCGTCCTGGGGCAGCGGCAGCATCAGGTCGATCTGTGGCGCTTCGGCCAGTTGATCGAGGATCACCTGGGCCAGCCGTCCGTGTGGGCCGGACTGATCGTATTCCACGGGAACCAGGCTGAAGGCGCGGATCAGTTCGCGCAGCAAATCGCTGACACCGAGTACATGACAATGCTCGACAGCCCAACCGGCAACGCTGCAATCGATGTACAGGCTGCGCATTTCAGTGTGTGGCGAGCTGAATACCCGATGCGGCACACCGGCCGGAATCCATACAGCGCGCTCAGGCGGAGCAACGAAGCGTCCGGCACTGGTCTGGACCTCGAGCACCCCTTGAATCGCATAGGATAATTGCACCCACGGATGGCTGTGGCGTCGGGTCAGTGCGCGATTGGGCAGGGATTCAGTGCGTCCGTACAGCGGGCGCGGCAGGCTGGGTAGCCCGGGAATGCTGCGTCGTATGCTTTTTTCATGTCCTTTAGACGGCATCTGCAGGCTCTTCGGCGTTAGTCGGTAATTCCCGCTCACGTTAGAGTCGTCGGCACGCACTGGCAACCCCCGGATGAACACACCATGACGCGCCCAAGATTCCTGCCCGATAACTTCACCCTGACGCTGATCGGCGTCGTGCTACTGGCGAGTTTTCTGCCCGCCAGCGGTCAGGTCGCGGTCGGTTTCGGCTGGCTGACCAACATCGCCATCGCGCTGCTGTTTTTCCTCCACGGCGCCAAACTCTCGCGGGAATCGATCATCGCCGGCGCCGGTCACTGGCGCCTGCATTTGCTGGTGTTCGGCCTGACCTTCGTGCTGTTCCCGCTGCTGGGGCTGGCGCTGAAACCGCTGCTGTCGCCGCTGATCGGCGACACGTTGTACATGGGCATGCTTTACCTGTGCGCGTTACCCGCAACAGTGCAGTCGGCGATTGCCTTCACCTCGCTGGCGCGGGGCAACATTCCGGCGGCGATTTGCAGTGCGGCGGCGTCGAGCCTGTTCGGGATTTTCCTCACGCCGTTGCTGGTGACGCTGCTGCTCGACGTCCAAGGTGAAGGTGGTTCGACCCTCGATGCGATCCTGAAAATCAGCATGCAGTTACTGCTGCCTTTCATCGTGGGTCAGATTGCCCGCCGCTGGATCGGCGCGTGGGTAGGGCGCAACAAGAACTGGCTGAAGTTTGTCGATCAGGGTTCGATTCTGCTGGTGGTTTACGGCGCGTTCAGCGAGGCAGTCAACGAAGGCATCTGGCAGCAGATCCCGCTGATCGAATTGCTCGGGCTGGTGGTGGTCTGCTGCATTTTGCTGGCACTGGTGCTAGTGGCGGCGACGTTGCTGGGCAAGGCCTTCGGTTTCAGTCAGGAAGACCGCATCACCATTCTGTTTTGCGGTTCGAAAAAGAGCTTGGCCACCGGCGTGCCGATGGCGCAGGTGTTGTTTGCCGGCAGCACCATTGGTGTGTTGATCCTGCCGCTGATGCTGTTCCATCAGATTCAATTGATGGTTTGCGCGGTGTTGGCACAGCGCTATGCGAAGCGACCGGAATCGGTGCCGGAGTTGATGGCGCAAGTCGATCCATAACCCCACACCGTCACCTGTAGGAGCTGCCGCAGGCTGCGATCTTTTGATGTTGTTTTTAAGATCAAAAGATCGCAGCCTTCGGCAGCTCCTACATGGGGGATCAGCATTTTGTGAGGGGCGTTGCGACTTAATAGGCGTTTCGCTTCCTTGCAAACGGCGACAAGAAGGAAATCAGTCTAAAAACACCGCAGCAGCGCTGCGACCGTTTGCTAGGCTCAATGATGTAGGTGAAGACGCAGACTGATGCGCAAACGGATAGCAAGGGGACGTGGGGCGCGTTCCGAAGGGTACACGGTTAGAAAGATCTCCGCGCTGAGATCCAGCCCTTATGCCGTGTGAAGCAGCCGAGGCACTACCTTTTCAATTTGGCCCGGTACTGTGAGAAGCCTGATAAACCTTGTAAGCCAGAGACCAGCACTGGCCGCCTACTCAAACACCAAAGCCCGCATTGTGCGGGCTTTGTTTTTTACCCCTGTGGCGAGGGGATTTATCCCCGTTGGGCTGCGATGCAGCCCCTTTCAAAGAATCACATCTTAGCCAAAGCCTGCGCCAAATCCTCCCGCAGATCCTCAACATCCTCAACCCCCACCGACAGCCGGACCAACCCGTCACCAATCCCCAGTTTCGCGCGGGTTTCGGGTGGAATGGTGGCGTGCGTCATGATCGCCGGATGCTCGATCAGGCTCTCCACACCGCCCAGACTTTCCGCCAGGGCGAAGATTTTCACGTTCTCCAGAAAGCGCCGCGCGCCGGCCAGATCGCTGTTCAGGTCCACGGAAATCATCCCGCCGAAACCGCGCATTTGCCGTTTGGCCAGTTCATGCTGCGGGTGCGATTCAAGGCCGGGGTAGTAGACGCGTTTGACCTGCGGTTGCTGTTCCAGCCACTGCGCCAGATCCTGCGCGTTGCTGCAATGACGCTCCATGCGCAGCGCCAGGGTTTTCACGCCACGCAAGGTAAGAAACGCATCGAACGGCCCGGATATCGCACCGACCGCGTTTTGCAAAAAGCCCAGGCGCTCGGCCAGATCGGCGTTCTGCCCGACCACGGCTATCCCGCCGATCACGTCGGAGTGACCGTTCAGATACTTGGTGGTCGAGTGCAGCACGATGTCGAAACCCAACTCCAGCGGGCGCTGGATGTACGGGCTGGCAAAAGTGTTGTCAGCCACGCTGATGATCCCGCGTGCGCGGCAGATGCGCGCGATGGCGGCCAGATCCGACAGGCTCAGCAGCGGATTGGTCGGTGTCTCGACCATGACCATGCGCGTGTCGTCCTGTAACGACGCTTCGAATGCCGACAGGTCAGTCAGGTCGACGTAGCTGAAGCGGTGCCCGGCGCTGCGTTGGCGCACCTTGTCGAACAAGCGAAAGGTGCCGCCGTACAAGTCGTTTCCGGAAATCACGTGCGAGCCGGCATCGATCAACTCAAGAACGGTGGAAATCGTCGCCAGCCCGGAGGCAAACGCAAAGGCCCGGGTGCCACCTTCCAGATCCGCCACGCAGCGCTCAAGGGCAAATCGCGTCGGGTTATGCGAGCGCCCGTAGTCGAAACCCTTGTGCACGCCGGGGCTGTCTTGCAGGTACGTGGAGTTGGCGTAAATGGGCGGCATCAACGCGCCGGTGGTCGGGTCGGGCTCTTGCCCGGCATGGATTACCCGGGTCGCGAAACCTTGGGCATTGTTGTCCTGCTGACTCATGCGAGGGATCTCCGTAATTGGTTGAGCATGTCGACGCGGGTGATCAGGCCATGGAAGCCCGAAGCGTCGGCGATGATGGCGACGAGGCCACGGCTGAGCACCGATTCCAGCTCGGCGAGGGGGGCGTCGGGCGCGAGGGTTTGCAGTTTGTCGGTCATCACGCTGGAGACCGATTGGCTGAAGCGTGCGGCGTCCTCGTGCACTCCCAGCAAAATGTCCGATTCGTCGATCACGCCGACCAGTTGTTTGCCTTCCACCAGCACGGGCAGTTGCGAGACATCCGCCAGGCGCATGCGCTGGAAGGCGGTTAGCAGTGTGTCATCGGGGCCGACGCTGATGACACGACCGTCTTCAAAACGGCGGGCGATCAAGTCCCGCAGGTCGCCATAGCCTTTGCGCTGCAACAGGCCCTGATCGGTCATCCACTGGTCGTTGTAGACCTTCGACAAATAGCGCGTGCCGGTGTCGCAGACGAAACTCACCACGCGTTTTGGCTCGGTCTGTTCGCGGCAATAGCGCAGCGCGGCAGCGAGCAGGGTGCCTGTCGATGACCCACCGAGAATGCCCTCGGCACGCAGCAATTGACGGGCATGGTCGAAGCTTTCTTCGTCGCTGATCGAGTAGGCGTGGCGCACGCTGGAGAGGTCGGTGATCGACGGAATGAAGTCCTCGCCAATGCCTTCAACCGCCCATGAACCGGGGGTTGGCAGCGAGCCGTCGCGGCTGTATTGCGCCATCACTGAGCCGACCGGATCGGCCAGAACCATTTCCAGTTCCGGTTGCACACGTTTGAAAAAACGGGTCAGCCCGGTCAGGGTGCCGGCCGAGCCGACGCCGACCACAATTGCATCCAGATCATGTTCGGTTTGCGCCCAGATTTCCGGCGCAGTACTGCATTCATGGGCCAGCGGATTGGCCGGGTTGTTGAACTGATCGGCAAAAAATGCCCCGGGAATGTCTTTCGCCAACCGCGCGGCGACGTCTTGGTAATACTCGGGATGACCCTTGCCGACGTCGGAGCGGGTGATGTGCACCTCGGCGCCCATGGCTTTCAAGTGCAGGACTTTTTCCGTGGACATTTTGTCCGGAACCACCAGCACCACGCGATAACCCTTGGCGCGGCCGACCAGTGCCAGGCCCAGGCCGGTATTGCCGGCGGTGGCTTCGACGATGGTGCCACCGGGAGTGAGGCGCCCGTCGCGTTCGGCGGCGTCGATCATCGCCAGACCGATTCGGTCCTTGATCGAGCCGCCGGGGTTTTGCGATTCGAGTTTGAGAAACAGTGTGCAGGGGCCGGTATCGAAGCGGGTCACTTTTACCAGCGGCGTATTTCCTATCAGCCCAAGTACGGCAGGGCGGGATTCCTTCGACATTCTTCACCTCTTGTTGGTGATTGATCGCGTTCCATTCGCGGGGAAAAGCTCGCCTGCAACATAGGCCGTGAAGGGATCTGCCGCAACCACCCAGTGGGCTGAAAAGCTCAGCGATTTTGATCTAACTATAGAACTGAATTTGCCGAGGGGCGGGGCGTTATCAACGGGAGGAGGGCCATGCGAGTTCGAGGGCTGTACAGAAAAAATGTGGGAGATGGCTTGCCAGCGATGACGGTGGGTCAGCCAGCATCAATGTCGAGTGTCCGGGCCTCATCGCTGGCAAGCCAGCTCCCACAGGGATCAGCGGTGAAGTGTTGCTGTCATGACACTGTCATTATTCGACAACCATACTGAGCCCAACACATCGCGTGTTCTTCAAAGTTTTTGGCTGCCATTTCCGGCAGCTTTTTTTTGCCTGAAATTCCTTGCCTGCAGGGTTCGATTTGCAATTCCTCAACAGGCCTGGCTAATATACGAACCATATACACTTCGTATCGGATTTCACCATGGGCATCGTAAAGATTTCAGAGGATATGCACGAGAATCTGCGCATCTCCAGCAACGCACTCAGCCGCTCGATCAACGCGCAAGCCGAGCACTGGATGCGCATCGGCATGCTCGCCGAACTGCACCCCAACCTCGACCATAGCGCGATCTGCCGTTTGCTGATTCGTGCTGAACAAAACGGCGGGCTGGACCTGCAACAACTGACTCAGGAAGACGTCACGGCATGAGAAACCAGATCAAGATCAACACCCCGGCCGACATCGCCCAATCGCGCGCCGCCGGCAAACTCGCCGCGCAAGTGCTGGCGATGCTGGTGCCGCACGTCAAGGCAGGCGTCACTACCGATGACCTGGATCGGTTGTGCAACGACTACATCGTCAATGTGCAGAAAGCCATTCCCGCCAATGTCGGTTATCACGGTTTCCCGAAAACCGTGTGCGCCTCGGTCAACGATGTGGTGTGCCACGGTATCCCGTCGGGCACGCCGCTCAAGGATGGCGATATCGTCAACCTCGACATCGCCGTCATCAAGGATGGCTGGTTTGGCGATACCAGCCGCATGTACGTGGTCGGGGAGGCGACGCCTGAGGCGCAGCACCTGATCAAAACGACGTACGACGCCATGTGCGCGGGCATTCGCGTAGTGCGTCCGGGCGCGACCTTGGGCGATATCGGCCATGCAATCCAGAGCCTGGCGGAGAAAGAAGGCTTCAGCGTGGTGCGTGAGTATTGCGGCCACGGGATCGGCAAGGTTTATCACGATGACCCGCAGATCCTGCATTACGGCTTCCCGAATCAGGGCATGAAGCTCAAGGCCGGGATGATTTTTACCGTTGAGCCGATGCTCAATGCCGGTAAACGCCATGTGAAGAACATGCCGGATGGCTGGACCGTGCTGACCAAGGATGGCTCGTTGTCGGCGCAGTGGGAGCATATGGTGGCGGTGACGGAAACGGGGTTTGAAGTGCTGACGGCTTGGCCGGATGAGATTGAGGGTTTTACCCCGATCGTCTGAGCACCGCAAAATCACTGTGGGAGCGAGCCTGCTCGCGAAGAGGCCGTATCAGTCAACATCAACATTGAATGACACACCGCATTCGCGAGCAGGCTCGCTCCCACATTCGGAATATATTCTTGTAGGAGCTGTCGAGTGAAACGAGGCTGCGATCTTTTGATCTTGTTTTTTCACAGCAAGATCAAAAGATCGCAGCCTGCGGCAGCTCCTACAGGGGGGGCTCAGTGGGCTCCGGCGGCTTTGTTCAGATCGCTTTCAGTCCATTCGGTGTAGACGCAAGCGTCGGCGGTGGCCCAGCGTACCTGCACCGGATCCCCAGCCTTGAGCGGCATGCCCGCCGCCGACAACGCCTTGACCGTCATCGAAGTCCCGCCCGACGTCACCACACTGCACGTCTGGCTCTCACCCAGAAACAGCACCTCAACAACCTTCGCGGACACTTCATTCCAACCCGCCGCCAGCGGTTCGCTGATCGCTTGCGATACGCTCAACGCCTGCGCCTTTTCCGGGCGCACCATCAGCAACACATCCTGATCAGCATGCAATCCGGCCGTCAGTCGAATCGACAACGACTGCCCTTCAAACGAAGCCGCTGCATTGCCCTGCGCCTTGAGCTTGAGGAAGTTTGAATTGCCAAGAAACGACGCGACAAAGGCATTCGGCGGGTTCTGATAAAGGTCATACCCGCTGCCCAAACCGACAATCTTGCCGTGGCTGAAAATCGCGATGCGCTGCGACAAGCGCATCGCTTCTTCCTGATCGTGGGTCACGTAGACGATGGTGATGCCCAGACGCCGATGCAACTGGCGCAGTTCATCCTGCAAATCTTCGCGCAGCTTTTTGTCCAGCGCCCCCAGCGGTTCGTCCATCAGCAGAATGCGTGGCTCGTAAACCAGTGCGCGAGCAATTGCTACACGCTGCTGTTGGCCACCGGACAGTTGCGAAGGGCGGCGATGGGCGAACTGTTCGAGTTGCACCAGCTTCAACATCGCATCGACACGCCGTTCGCGTTCGGCCGTAGCGAGTTTGCGGATCGCCAACGGGAACGCGATGTTGTCGCGCACCGACAGATGCGGGAACAGCGAATAACGCTGGAACACCATGCCGATGTCGCGCTTGTGCGGCGGCACGTTGACCAGCGACTGACCGTTGACGAGGATCTCGCCGCTGCTCGGCGTTTCGAAACCGGCAAGCATCGACAGCGTGGTGCTTTTGCCGGAGCCGCTGGAGCCGAGGAAGGTGAGGAATTCACCGTCCTTGATGTCCAGCGAGATGTCGTCCACGGCAGCAAAGTCGCCGTAGTGCTTGTTCAGGTTGCGCAGGCTGACCAGGGGTTTGTCGTTCTGCTGGGATGCGTCTTTGATCACGGCACTCATGTCGTACTCCTGGCGCTCAAGCGCTGATTTCGTTGCGCCGGCGCAGAGCGGCGGCGATCACCATGACCAATACTGACAGCCCGATCAGCAGCGTCGAAGCGACGGCGATCACCGGTGTCAGGTCTTGACGCAGGGTGGTCCACATTTTTACGGGAAGGGTTTGCAGCGTCGGGCTGGCCATCATCACGCTGAGCACCACTTCGTCCCACGAAACCAGGAAGGCGAAGAGGGCGCCGGCGACCATGCCCGGACGAATCGCCGGGAACGTCACCTTGAATACCGCTTGCAGGCGTGAGGCCCCGCAGATCACCGCTGCGTCTTCAATCGACTGATCGAACAGCTTCAACGAGTTGATGATCGAGATGATGGTGAACGGCAGTGCGACGATCACATGGCTGACGACGAAGGCGAACATCGTCCCGGTGTAACCGAGCTTGAGAAACAGCGCGTACACCGCCACGGCAATGATCACCAGCGGCACGATCATCGGCAGGGTGAACAGGCCGTAGAGCATCTCGCGGCCGGGAAAACGCCCACGCACCAAGGCAAACGCCGTCGGCAAACCGAGGGCCACGGCACAGATCGTCGTCAGTACCGCGACCTTGAGGCTGGCCGCTGCGGCGTTCATCCAGTCCGGGTTGGAGAAGAACTGGCCATACCATTTCAGCGTCCAGCCCGGTGGCGGAAACACCAGCCACTGGGATGAACCGAACGACAGCAGCACGATAAAGACGATCGGCAACAGCAAAAACAGACCGATCAACCCGGTGGTGGCGTAGAGGCCGAAACGCATGCGCCGGCTCATTGCGTTGGGAGTCAGGAGCATGTCGGCTTACCTCGCGTTGCTGGCGCCAACCGGGGATTCCGGCTGAAGCTTCAGGTAGAAGTAGAACAGCACCAGCGTGATCGCGATCAGCAACGCGGCGCCGGCACTGGCCAGGCCCCAATTGAGGAACGATTGCACCTGCTGAATGATGAACTCCGGCAGCATCATGTTCTGCGCCCCGCCGAGCAGCGCCGGGGTGACGTAGTAACCGAGCGACATCACGAACACCATCAAGCCGCCGGACGCCAGACCTGGCCGGCACAGCGGCAGGAACACCCGGAAGAAATTGGTCCAGGGACTGGCGCCGCAGATCGAGCCGGCCTGCAGAATCATCGGGTCGATGGCCTGCATGGTCGCCTGCAACGGCAGCACGATGAACGGAATCATGATGTAGCTCATGCCGATCACCACACCGGTCAGGTTGTGCACCATTTCCAGCGGCTGATCAATGATGCCCATCGCCATCAGCGCTTTGTTGATCACCCCCGAAGCTTGCAGCAGCACCAGCCACGAATAGGTGCGGGCGAGCAGGCTGGTCCACATCGACAGCAGCACGATGTTGAGAATCCAGCGCCCCCAGCCGCGTGGCACCAACGTGATCGCCCAGGCCAGCGGAAAGCCCAACAGCAGACTGAACACCGTTACCAGCCCGGCCACCGAAAAGGTGTTGAGCAGCACTCGGGCGTACGCCGAGTTAGCGAACAGTTGTTCATAGTTGCCCAGGCCAGGCACAGGTTCCAGCACGCCGCGCAACAGCAGGCCAATCAGCGGCGCAAGAAAGAACAGGCCGAGAAACAGCAGCGCCGGGAGGAGGTTGCCGGCACCGCGCCAGCGTTGTTTGAGGGACTCGGCTTGCGGCATCGCAATCGCCTTTTTGCCTTCGGCCGAGCCGGCAGCGCGTGCGGCGCTCCCGGTGGCAGTGGAGGGACGGGACGCAGTGGCCGCCATTTTCATTTGACCAGCCATTCGTTCCACCGTGTCGCGATGGCCGGACCGTTCTTGGCCCAGTACGCGAAATCAAGAGTGATCTGATCCTTAGCGTAGGCAGTCGGCAGGTTGGGGGCCAGCGTCGAATCCAGACGCTCCACACTGTCGAGGTTGACCGGGGCGTAGGCGGTCAGGTTGGAGAAGTCGGCCTGGCCCTTGGCGCTGCTGGCGTTGGCCAGAAACTTCATCGCCGCGTCCTTGTTTTTCGAGCCTTTGGGAATGACCAGAATGTCGGCCATGACCAGGTTCTGTTTCCAGCTCACGCCGACTGGCGCGCCGTCTTCCTGCAAGGCGTGAACGCGGCCGTTCCAGAACTGGCCCATGCTCGCTTCGCCGGATGCCAGCAGTTGCTGCGACTGCGCGCCGCCGCCCCACCAGACGATGTTTTTCTTGATGGTGTCGAGTTTCTTGAAGGCGCGATCCAGATCCAGCGGATAGAGCTTGTCGGCGGCTACGCCATCGGCCAGCAGCGCCAGTTCGAGTACGCCGGGGCTTGGCCATTTGTACAGGGCGCGTTTGCCGGGGTAGGTCTTCGTGTCGAACAGGGCGCTCCAGTCCTGCGGCTTGTTGGCGCCGAGTTTGCTCTCGTTGTAGCCGAGGACGAAGGAGAAGAAGAACGAGCCGACGCCGTGATCGCTGACAAAACGCGGGTCGATTTTGTCGCGCTGGATGACTTTGAAATCGAGGGGTTCGAGCAGGCCTTCAGCCGCAGCGCGCAGGGCGAAATCGGCTTCGACATCGACCACATCCCATTGCACGTTGCCGCTTTCAACCATGGCTTTGAGTTTGCCGTAGTCGGTCGGGCCATCCTGAACGACGGTGATGCCGCTGGCCTTGCTGAACGGATCAGCCCAGGCCTGTTTTTGCGCATCCTGGGTGCTTCCGCCCCAACTGACAAAATTCACGCTTTCGGCGGCCATTGCAGCCTGGCCGGTAACGCTGAGCAGTCCCGCAAAAAAGATCGCGGTTGCAGCTTTGTTCAACACCATGTTCACGCCCTCATTGTTGTGTTTTTGAGCGGGCTTGCGTTGTTGCCCGCCTGTCGGGAGCAGTAGATGGACGTTCGTTGGAGTGTCCGGTCTATGGAATATCATATTATGGTATTCCAAGCTTTCTGCAAGCACTTTGCCTGACCGGTTATCTGGCGAAGTAGTTTTTGGGGGGGCACCGAAGATGTGCAGTGGATGAAATTGTGGCGAGGGGATTTATCCCCGCTGGGCTGCGGAGCAGCCCTGAAAGCGGAAAACGCGCTATTCCTGAAGGATCGCGTTGGCAGGATTTGGGGCCGCTTCGCAGCCCAACGGGGATAAATCCCCTCACCACAGGGGCTCATCGATAACTGTGGGTTATTCGGTGTAGGGGATGCTCTCGACCACTTCCAGGTCATACCCCGTCAACCCCGCATATTTCAGCGGCGGCCCAAGATGGCGCAATTTGCCAACCCCAAGGTTCTGCAGAATCTGCGCCCCAGTCCCCACCTCCGAATAAATCCGCGACTGCGACCGGCTGAACTGCCGTGGCGGTTGGGTCAGTTGCGGAACCCGCTCCAGTAACGCCTGCGAAGACTCATGATTGGCCAGCACCACAACCACTCCATGCCCTTCAGCCGCGACCCGCTGCAGCGCCGCCCACAGCGTCCAGTTGCTTGGCCCGCTGTAGTCGGCACCGACCAGATCACGCAGCGGATCGATCACGTGCACGCGCACCAGCGTCGGTTCCTCACGGCGCACGTCACCCATGACCATCGCCATGTGCACGCCGCCCTCGATACGGTCTTCAAAGGTGATCAGGCGGAACGTGCCATGCACCGTCGGCAGGTCGCGTTCGCCAATACGTTCGATGGTGTGCTCGGTGCTCAAACGATGGTGGATCAGGTCGGCAATGGTGCCGATCTTGATCCCGTGCTGGCGCGCAAACACTTCCAGATCCGGGCGACGAGCCATGGTGCCGTCGTCGTTCATCACTTCGACGATGACCGAGGCCGGCGTAAAACCGGCCAGTCTGGCCAGATCGCAACCTGCCTCCGTATGGCCGGCGCGGGTCAGCACGCCACCTTCCTTGGCGCGCAGCGGGAAGATGTGGCCGGGCTGCACCAGGTCTTCGGCGCTGGCGTTCGGGGCCACCGCGGCTGCCACCGTGCAGGCGCGATCCGCTGCAGAAATACCGGTGGTCACGCCAACCGCCGCTTCAATCGACACGGTAAACGCGGTGCTGAACACGCTGCCATTGCTCGGCACCATCTGCTCCAGACCTAGCCGCTGGCAATGTTCGTCGGTCAACGTCAGGCAGATCAGGCCGCGTGCTTCACGGGCCATGAAACTGATCGCCTCGGGCGTGCAACAGTCGGCGGCCAGCAACAGGTCGCCTTCGTTTTCCCGATCTTCGTCATCGACCAGCAAGACCATTTTGCCGAGGCGATAATCTGCGATGATTTCTTCGATGCTGTTGAAGGCCATGCTGGACTCTCAGTGTTTGTTGGAAATATTATTGGTATACCATAATACATAATCATCAAAGAGGTCACTATGAAGGCGTACTGGATTGCTCACGTAGACATTGCCGATCCCGACCACTACAGCCAATACACCCAGCGCGGGCCGAAGGCGTTTGCGGAGTTTGGTGGGCGGTTCTTGGCCAGAGGCGGTCGCAGCGAGGCGATGGAAGGACGCAAGACCCCGCAGCGCAGCGTGGTGATCGAGTTTGATAGCTATGAACAAGCGGTGGCGTGCTACCACTCGGCGGCGTATCAAGAGGCGAAAAGTTACCGCGAGGGATGGGCGAGGGCGGAAATCATCATTGTCGAAGGCATCGCCCCCTAACCGAACATACGATCACCCTGTAGGAGCTGCCGAAGGCTCGGGCCGCGATCGGACGATCTTTTGATGTTGTTTTTCTAAAGACAAGATCAAAAGATCGCAGCCTTCGGCAGCTCCTACGGGGACTACGTTGTCTGGGGATTAGCGGATGAAATGGATCTTGCCGCTGTCGTCATTGCCCACATAGATCCCGTAAACCCCAGCCTGGCGTTCCTCGATATAGCGTTCGAGGATCTGCCGGATCGCCGGGTAATAGATCTGCTCCCACGGAATATCTTCCGGAGCGAAGAACTTATAGTCGAGGGTTTCCGGGCCGAACTGGCCGGTGATCTCCAGCGCGATGGCGCGGAAGATGATGTACACCTCGCTGATCGTCGGCACGCTGAAAATCGAGTAGGGCGAGAGGATTTCCGCGCGCACGCCGCTTTCTTCCCAGACTTCACGCAGCGCGGCCTGCTCGGTGGTTTCGCCGCTTTCCATGAAGCCTGCGGGCAGCGTCCAGGTGCCCGGGCGCGGGGGAATCGCCCGTTGGCACAAGAGGTATTTGCCGTCCTGCTCAATGATGCAGCCGGCGATGATCTTCGGATTGACGTAGTGGATGAAGCCGCAACCGCGGCACATCAGGCGCTCGTGCGTATCGCCCGGCGGTACCTGCTGACCGAGATCAGGGCCACCGCACTTTGGGCAAAAGCTCGGGCTGAACATGTCAGTGACCTATACGAGGTTCTTTGAGCGCGATGGGCAGGGTGATCGGTGGCGTGCCTTTGACGGCGACACCGGTTTCTTCCTGCTTGCGCTTGAGGTAGTCGAGAGCAACGGCAGCGGCAGCGCGAACGTGATCCACGCAAGCCTGATGCGCCAGCAGCGGATCACCGCTCTTGATCGCCTCGACCATTTTTTCCATTTCCTGGTTACTCGCGCCGCGACGGTTTTCCTGAGACACCGAGGTCGCGCGCAGGTAGCTGATACGGGCCTGCAACTGACGCAATTGCGTGGCCGCTACATGGTTGCCCGAACCTTCCAGCAGCACATCGTAGAAACCTTGTACCGAGTCGATCACTTGCTGCAATTCGCCGTCCTTGAGCGCCTTGCGGTTCTCGTCGAGGGCTTTCTCCAGGGCTTTGATGTCCTTGGCTTTGGCGCGCAGGGTGAACAGTTGCACGATCAAGCCCTCCAGCACGCAACGCAGTTCGTAGATATCGACGGCATCGGCGAGGGTGATGATGGCGACGCGGGGGCCCTTGGCATCGGCGAACTCCACCAGCCCTTCGGATTCGAGGTGACGCAAGGCTTCGCGCACCGACGTACGGCTGACGCCCAGGCGATCACACAGATCGCGTTCGACCAGACGATCCCCTGGCATAAGCTGGAAATTCATGATCGCGCTACGCAGTTTATCCAGCACGATTTCGCGCAGGGTAACGGGGTTGCGATTGACCTTGAAGCTGTCGTCGAGTGGCTGGCGTTTCATGGGGTCCGCTCTTTACTGTGGCTGTCCATGCCAGACGGGCATCAAAACAGCCGAGGGGTTAACTGGAGGCCTCCGCGTCGGCTTCGGCAAAGGCTTCACGGGCGAGCCGGAAACTGTCCACGGCCGCCGGGACGCCGCAATAAATGCCGACTTGAAGCAGAATTTCGCGTATTTGCTCACGACTCAGGCCGTTACGCAAGGCGCCACGCACATGCAGCTTGAGTTCATGCGGGCGGTTGAGCGCCGAGATCATCGCCAGGTTGATCATGCTGCGCTCCTTGAGCGACAAACCCTCGCGACCCCAGACATGGCCCCAGCAGTATTCGGTGACCATTTCCTGCAACGGGCGGGTGAAGTCGTCGGCGTTCTCTATTGAGCGTTGCACATAGGCTTCGCCCAATACCTGAGTGCGGATCTTCAGGCCTTTTTCGTACTTTTCATTGTTCATCATTCCTCCTCACACACATTCCCCTGTAGGAGCTGCCGAAGGCTGCGATCTTTTGATCTTGTCTTTAAAAATCAAAGTCAAAAGATCGCAGCCTTCGGCAGCTCCTACAGGGGATTGTGTGAATCCGTCAGGCCAGGGTCGGCAACGCGCCTAGCTTGCCCTTGTGATAAATCATCGGCGTCACTGGTTGCTCGGGCAGGATCAGATTTTTCACCGCGCCAACGATGATCGCGTGATCGCCGCCATCGTATTCACGCCACAACTCGCACTCGATGATCGCCGTAGCCTTGGCCAATATCGGGTTGCCCAGTTCGCTCAAATGCCACTCGATGTCTTTGGCCTTGTCCTTGCCTTTGCCGGCAAAGGCGTAGGCCTCGGCAGTCTGCTCGGCTGAGAGCAAATGAATGGCGAAGCGCTTGCTGTCGCGCAAGATCGGGTAGGTGTCGGAAGCGTAGTTGGGGCAGAACAGCACCAATGCCGGGTCAATCGACAGTGCGCTGAAGGCGCTCGCGGTGATGCCGACGATGCCGCCGTCCGGGTCGAGGGCGGTGACCACCGTGACGCCGGACGGAAACGAGCTCATCACGTCTTTATATATGCCGGGTTCGATCATGTCGCAGGTCTCCTAGCGCATCACAAACGGATCAGGCATTGGTGCCTGAGAAAGGTTGATCCACACCGTTTTCAGTTCGGTGTAGGCCAGCACCGAATCGATGCCGCTTTCGCGTCCATAGCCACTGTTCTTGAAGCCGCCAATCGGCGCCATGGCCGACACCGCGCGGTAGGTGTTGACCCAGATAATCCCCGACCGCACATCCCGAGCGAGGCGATGGGCGCGGCCCAGGTCACGGGTCCAGATACCGGCGGCGAGGCCAAACTGTGAATCGTTGGCGATGGCCAGCGCTTCGGTTTCATCTTTAAAGCGAATGACCGAGGCGACAGGGCCGAAAACCTCTTCCTGCATGATCTTCATCGAATTGCTGTCGCACTCGAACAGCGTCGGCTCGTAGAACCAGCCGTCACCAAGCCCCGTCGGGCGCTTGCCACCGGTACGCAAAACTGCACCTTCGGCGATCGCATCAGCCACCAGACCTTCAACCACCGCCAGCTGCTGCGCGGTTGCCATCGGGCCCATTTCACTGCTGTCTTCCTGCGGGTTGCCGATGCGAATGCGCTGGGCGCGCTCGACCAGTCGACTGACGAACTCGTCGTAGATTTCGTCCTGCACCAACAGCCGCGAGCCGGACACACAACTCTGACCGGATGCCGCGTAAATCCCGGCAATCGCGCCGTTGATCGCGCTGTCGAGATCGGCGTCGGCGAAGATGATGTTCGGCGATTTGCCGCCGAGTTCCAGCGACAACTTGGCGAAGTTCTCGGCACTGCTGCGCACCACGTGCCGTGCTGTGGCCGCGCCGCCTGTGAAGGCGATCTTGCGGATCAGTGGATGGCGGGTGAGGGCGGCGCCGGTGCTCGGGCCGTAACCGGTGACGACGTTGACCACGCCTGGCGGAATCCCGGCTTCGAGGGCCAGGCGCGCCAGCTCAAGAATGGTCGCAGAAGCATGTTCCGATGGCTTGATCACAATCGTGTTGCCGGCGGCGAGGGCCGGGGCGAGTTTGATCGCGGTCAGATAGAGCGGGCTGTTCCACGGAATGATCGCGGCGACCACACCCATGGCTTCGTGCACCGTGTAGGCGAACAGATCCGGCTTATCCAGCGGCAAGGTGCCGCCTTCGAGCTTGTCGGCAAGCCCTGCGGTGTAGTGGAAAAATTCTGGTAGATAACTGACCTGACCACGGGTTTCGCGGATCAGTTTGCCGTTGTCGCGGCTTTCCAGTTGCGCCAGTTGTTCCTTGTTCTCAGCGATCAAGTCACCGAGACGACGCAGCAGTTTGCCGCGCGCAGTGGCGGTCAGACCACGCCACGCCGGGCTGTCGAAAGCGTTTTGCGCCGATTGCACGGCGCGTTCGACGTCAGCTTCACCAGCGTCGGGCAATTCGGCCCAGGCTTGGGCCGTGGCCGGGTTGAGGCTTTCGAAAGTCTTGCCGGAGAGGGCGTCGACCCATTCTCCGCCGATGCACATCTGGAAGCGTGCGAGCGTCATGCAACGATCCCCTTTATTTGATTTTGTCGGGAGTGTGCGAATTCGAGAAATTCCAGCAATGCCTGGTTGACCAGACGCGGCGACTCTACGGGCATCATATGCCGTTGCTCGGGCAACACGGCAACCTTGGCGCCGGGGATGCGCAGGGCCAGTTGCTCGGCCATTTCCGGGGTCGAGCCCGGATCGAGCTCACCGGTGGCGATCAGCGTCGGCGCCTGAATGCTGCCCAGGTCTTCGGCGCGATACATGTCTTGGGTGGCGAACAGCTCGTAAGTGGTCAGGTAACCCTGCGGATCGTTGTTCGCCAGGGTCTGACGCAACGCGGCGATCTGCGCCGGATTCGCTGCCTGATATTCTCGGCTGAACCAGCGTGAAAGCGCCGCTTCGGCATTGGCATCAGGGCCGTGTTCGGCCGCCTGAGCGGTGCGTTCGATGACGCCATTACGCTGCTCTTCGCTGCGATTGAACACACTGTTAAGCACCACCAGGCTTTGCAGACGCTGCGGGTAATGCAGGGCAAACGCCCGCGCCACCAGACCGCCCATGGAGAAGCCGATCACCGCTGCCTCAGGCAAGTTCAAGTGATCGAGCAGCTCCAGCAACTGATCGGCATAACCGAGCAGGTTGGTGCCGCTGGCCGGTCGTGGGCTGGCACCGTGGCCGAGCATGTCGTAGGCGATCACCTGATATTGGCTGGCGAGGCCGACAATCTGGCCGCCCCACATTTCTTTGTTCAGGCCCACGCCGTGGATCAAAACCACGGGCTGGCCTTGGCCGGTCGCCAGGTAACTGGTGCCAGCCGGGGTGAGTTCAGCGGTGAGCCGAATCATGGAGCGCTCCTGCTTGCCTTTTTTATTGTGATTACTGGGCTTTTTCGGCGGCCAGTTCTTCCAGATCGATGTAGCGGTTACCGATGCGCGGGTGCAGGCGACCACCGTCGGCGCAACCCAGCACGACGACGATTTCGTCGGCGCGCGGCGCGTCTTCGATCTGCATTTCCAGGGTGATGTAGTGCGAACGCTGGCCTTCGTCGTCTTTGTGCATCATCGGGATTTGAATCGAGGTACCCGGGCCGCCGCGCTTGTTGGTGAAGCTCAGGTAGCTCTTTGCGTTGACCGCTTCGCGGTAGTGGTTGCCGAAGCGCAGGGTGTGGATCACGGCGGAGGCGTGCTCGATCTCGCCATCAGCGCCGACGACAGCGGCTTTGCCGTAGGCCTCGATTTTTTCTGCGCCGCCAATGATCCCCACCAGTCGCTCAACCATCAGCGCGCCGAGGTCGGAGCAGTTGGCGCGGATCTGCGGCTTGAGGTCTTCAACAAAGCCGTTGCCCACCCAAGGGTTTTTCATCACCACGGCGAGACCAACCATGGTCACTGGCTTGTCGGTGGCTTTGCCGCCTTCGATGAAGGTTTCTTCGACATAGCTGACGATCTTGCGAATTTCGAAACTCATGAGCTGCTCCGGTGGGGGATTCAAAGTGTCTGTCCGTCTGATGGTATACCATAATACCTATCGCGCAAGTCCCCCTTGCGAGTTTTGCGTCATCCATCCGGCGAATGGCGGTGCATTCAGCCGCCGTCGCAATCCATCGGAGCGGAGGCGATTTATATGTAGGAGCTGCGGCACGCTGCGATCTTTTGATCCTGTTTTTAAACATCAGGATCAAAAGATCGCAGCGTGCCGCAGCTCCTACAGGGGTTGTGTCGTTCCCCGGCGGTTAACAAAAGATAACGTGGCGCCGATTGTCAGACGTTTCCAAAGCCCGATAGGATGAGCCAGCTACCGAAGGGGCTCTGGATTGCGGGTTTCAGGACTATGCTTCTGACCAGCGATCGCTCGAACACCCTTGCGGCGCCCTTGAAGGCCAAATGGCCTAACAATAATAAATAGGGGAAGGTCTATGAGTCGTTGCCGCCCGCCGGCGTTACGCAACACCGCGTTGCTGGCCACAGCACTCTCGATGCTGGGCTTTGCCATGTTGTCGGCACCTGTGATTGCCGCCCAGGCTCCAGCCGATGTGGTTTATGCCACCGAATCAGCCAAAGCCGCGAAAAGCCTCATTCTTGATGTTGTCCACGCCGGCGCCCGGTTGGTGGCGGTCGGGGATCGCGGGCACATTCTCTATTCCGATGACCAGGGCAAGACCTGGACTCAGGCCAAGGTGCCGAGCCGGCAGTTGCTGACGGCCGTGTATTTTGTCGACGACAAGCACGGCTGGGCGGTCGGCCATGACGCGCAAATCCTCGCCAGCGAGGACGGCGGCCTGACCTGGACCAAACAATTCGAAGACCTCAAACGTGAATCGCCGCTGCTCGACGTCTGGTTCAAGGACGCCAGCAGCGGCTTTGCCGTGGGCGCTTACGGCGCGCTGCTGGAAACCACCGATGGCGGTAAAAACTGGGAAGACGTCAGTGACCGCCTCGACAACGAAGACCAGTTCCACCTCAACGCCATCGCTGCTGTGAAAGACGCCGGGCTGTTCATCGTCGGCGAATCGGGCAGCATGTTCCGCTCCGCCGACGAGGGCCAGACCTGGGAAAAACTCGAAGGCCCATACGAAGGCTCGCTGTTCGGCGTGATCGGCACGGCTCAACCGCAGACGCTGCTGGCTTACGGCTTGCGGGGCAACCTCTACCGCTCCAGCGATTTCGGCAGCAACTGGGAACAGGTCGAGCTGAAAGCCGCGCGCGGATCACTGGAATTCGGCCTTTCCGGCGCGACCTTGCTTGAAGACGGCTCAATCGTCATCGTCGGCAACGGCGGCTCGGTGATCAGCAGCAGCGACAACGGCGAAACCTTCAGCGTATTCAACCGCGCGGATCGCATATCCCTGTCGTCGGTCACCGCCGCCGGCAACGGCAACCTGATTCTGACCGGGCAGGGTGGCGTCCATACCACGCTGCCGAACGGCGCCGAGATCAATAATAAGAAGGCGGGGCTATGACTTCCTTGAACACACATAACCAAGAAAAGGCGACGGTCCTCGAACGCCTGATTTTCAACAACCGCCCGGCTGTGATCCTGATCTGCCTGGTGGTGAGCATTTTCCTGTTCTGGCAGGCCACGCTGATCCGGCCGTCCACCAGTTTCGAAAAAATGATCCCGCTGCAGCATCCGTTCATCGAGAAGATGATGGAGCACCGCAACGATCTGGCGAACCTGGGCAACACCGTGCGGATTTCGGTGGAAGCTACCGATGGCGACATCTTCTCCAAGGAGTACATGGAGACCCTGCGCCAGATCAACGACGAGGTGTTCTACATTTCCGGCGTTGACCGCTCCGGGCTGAAGTCGCTGTGGAGCCCGAGCGTGCGCTGGACCGAAGTGACCGAGGAGGGTTTCGCCGGCGGTGAGGTGATTCCGCAGAGCTACAACGGCTCGCAGGACAGCCTCGATCTGCTGCGCAACAACGTGCTCAAGTCCGGTCAGGTCGGGCGTCTGGTGGCCAACGACTTCAAGTCGAGCATCGTCGACATCCCGCTGCTGGAGTCCTACCCGGACCCGCAGGACCAGGGCAAGTTGCTGGCGCTGGATTACCGCAAGTTCTCCCATGAGCTGGAAGACAAGATCCGCAACAAGTTCGAAGCACAGAACCCGAACATCAAGATCCACATCGTCGGTTTCGCCAAGAAGGTCGGCGACCTGATTGACGGTCTGGTGATGGTGGTGCTGTTCTTCGGCATCGCCTTCGTGATCACCCTGATTCTGCTGCTGTGGTTCACCAACTGCGTGCGCAGCACCATCGCGGTATTGAGCACGACGCTGGTGGCGGTGGTCTGGCAACTCGGCTTGATGCACTTCTTCGGCTTCGGACTCGATCCGTATTCGATGCTGGTGCCGTTCCTGATTTTCGCCATCGGCATCTCTCATGGCGTGCAGAAGATCAACGGTATCGCTCTGCAATCCAGTGAGGCGGACAACGCGCTTACGGCTGCACGACGCACCTTCCGGCAACTGTTCCTGCCGGGGATGATCGCGATTCTCGCGGATGCGGTGGGCTTCATCACGCTGCTGATCATCGACATCGGTGTTATCCGCGAACTGGCCATCGGTGCGTCCATCGGTGTGGCGGTGATCGTGTTTACCAACCTGATCCTGTTGCCGGTCGCCATCTCCTATGTCGGCATCAGTAAACGCGCTATCGCCAAGAGCAAGAAGGACGCGAACCGCGAACATCCGTTCTGGCGCCTGCTGTCGAACTTTGCCAGCCCGAAAGTTGCACCGATCTCCGTCGCTCTGGCGCTGGTCGCCTTCGGTGGGGGCCTCTGGTACAGCCAGAACCTGAAAATCGGCGACCTCGACCAAGGCGCGCCGGAGTTGCGTCCTGATTCGCGCTACAACAAGGACAACAACTTCATCATCAGCAACTATTCGACCAGTTCCGACGTGCTGGTGGTGATGGTCAAGACCAAGGCTGAAGGCTGCTCACGCATTGAAGCCATGGCGCCGATCGATGAGCTGATGTGGAAGATGCAGAACACTGAGGGCGTGCAGTCGGCGATCTCGTTGGTGACTGTGTCCAAGCAGATGATCAAAGGCATGAACGAGGGCAACCTGAAATGGGAAACCCTGTCGCGCAACCCGGACGTGCTGAACAACTCGATTGCCCGTGCTGATGGTTTGTACAACAACAGCTGCTCGCTGGCGCCGGTGCTGGTGTTCCTCAACGACCACAAGGCGGAAACCCTTGATCGTGCGGTGCATGCGGTGCAGGAATTCGCCAAGGACAACAACAAGGACGGCCTGGAATTCATCCTTGCGGCGGGTAACGCCGGCATCGAAGCGGCCACCAACGAAGTCATCAAACAGGCTGAGCTGACCATCCTGATCCTGGTGTACATCTGCGTGGCGGTGATGTGCATGATCACCTTCCGTTCATGGGCGGCGACCTTGTGTATCGTGCTGCCGCTGGTGCTGACTTCGGTACTCGGCAACGCGCTGATGGCGTTCATGGGCATCGGTGTAAAAGTGGCGACGTTGCCGGTGGTGGCGCTGGGCGTGGGTATCGGCGTCGACTACGGGATCTACATCTACAGCCGCCTGGAAAGTTTCCTGCGTGCCGGTCTGCCGTTGCAGGAAGCCTATTACCAGACCCTGAAATCCACCGGTAAAGCGGTGCTGTTCACCGGTCTGTGCCTGGCCATCGGCGTGTGCACCTGGATCTTCTCGGCGATCAAGTTCCAGGCCGACATGGGCCTGATGCTGACCTTTATGCTGCTGTGGAACATGTTCGGTGCGCTGTGGCTGCTGCCGGCACTGGCGAAGTTCCTGATCAAGCCAGAGAAACTGGCGGGGCAGAAGGGCAATTCGCTGTTTGCACATTGATCTGAAGGGCTGAAACGACAAAGCCGCAACCTTAGGGTTGCGGCTTTTTTTGTGGATCAAGATCAAAAGATCGTCCGATCGCGGCCCGAGCCTTCGGCAGCTCCTACATGGGTTTCATTCAGGTTAGATGCCCCATGCATCGTTGAACTGCGGATGCACTCAGCCCCTGTAGGAGCTGCCGAAGGCTGCGATCTTTTGACTTTGCTTCAAGAAAGCTCAGCCCCCAACACAACACTCAACGCACTGCGCGCATCATCCAGCTGCACCAACGTTGCATGCCGAGCACCCAGCGCATCGCGATTTTCAATGGCCGTCAAAATCGCCTTGTGCCTCGGCAGCGCCAGTTCATGCAGATTCGGCCGCTGATTCGAATGTTTCAACGCCTCGGCAATCGCCACCGACAACATGTTGCACAGGTTCGCCAACAAATCATTGTGCGTCGCATCGGCAATGCGGCTATGAAAATCCAGGTCCGGTTGCAGCAGTGCTTCCGGCGTCGGCGCCGCTTCCATGCGTTGGTAGGCTTCGCCGATGGCGGCAATGTCGGCATCGGTCGCATGCTGGGCGGCGAGGGCGGCAGCGGCCGGTTCGATGATGCTGCGCACGCTGGTCAGCACATTGAAAAACTCATTCTGCGGGCTGCTTTGCATCAGCCAGTGCAGCACGTCCGGGTCGAGCATGTGCCATTCGCGGCGCGCCTTGACCACCGTGCCGACGCGCGGCTTCGAATACACCAGACCTTTGGCCACCAACACCCGCGTGGCTTCGCGCAACACTGGCCGGCTGACCGCGTACTCCTCGCACAACAAGGCTTCGGCGGGCAGTTTGTCATCGGGCAAAAAGCGTCCGGAGACGATCTGCTTGCCCAGTTCCTGGACAATGCGCGAGTGCATGCTTTTGCGGTCGGAAGGTTTACGGTAATCCATGGGGAGCGGCGCGATCCTGAGCGATGGAGATGCCGCGCATCATAACAGGCACCGGGCATTCTTGATGTGGATGCAAAACCGAATGTAGGAGTGAGCCTGCTCGCGATCGCGGTGTGACAGTCAATAGAGGTGTCAACTGACAGATTGCTATCGCGAGCAGGCTCACTCCTACAGGGGTTTGTGCTGTCAGTGAGAATGACGCGGCACTTCAGCCCCTCGGCAACCCACCAAAAAGTCAAAGTCACAGCCCTGATCCGCCTGCAACACATGGTCGATGTACAGCTGACGATAACCGCCCACCAGCAATTGCTGCGGTGGTTGCAGATCGGCCATGCGCGCCGCCAGTTCGGCATCCGGAATGTCCAGGTGCAAACGGCCAGTGGCGCAATCGAGTTCGATCCAGTCGCCTTCCTTCACCGTGGCCAGCGGCCCACCGGCTGCCGCTTCCGGCGCGACGTGCAAAACCACCGTGCCGTACGCCGTGCCGCTCATCCGCGCATCAGAAATGCGCACCATGTCGGTCACACCCTGGGCCAACAGCTTGGCAGGTAGGCCCATGTTGCCGACTTCGGCCATGCCCGGATAACCCTTCGGCCCACAGTTTTTCATTACCAGAATCGAATCTTTATCAACATCCAGTTCCGGATCGTTGATTCGCGCCTTGTACATGTCGAAGTTCTCGAACACCACTGCACGACCGCGATGCTGCATCAGTTCGGCGCTGGCGGCGGACGGTTTGAGTACCGCGCCCAGTGGCGCCAAGTTACCGCGCAGCACGCAGATACCGCCGTCGGCACGAATCGGATTGTCGAGCGTGCGGATCACCTCGTCTTCGCCATAGATCGGCGCGTCCTTGGTGTTCTCGCCGATGGACTTGCCGTTGACGGTCAGCGCATTCGGATTGGGGATCAGATTCGCTTCACCAAGACGACGCAACACCGCTGGCAAGCCTCCAGCGTAGTAAAACTCTTCCATCAAGAAACGCCCGGACGGTTGCAGATCGACAATCGTCGGCATGCCGCGGCCGATGCGCGTCCAGTCGTCCAGATCCAGCTCGACGCCAATGCGTCCGGCGATGGCTTTCAAGTGGATCACGGCGTTGGTCGAACCACCGATCGCGGCGTTAACACGGATGGCGTTTTCGAAGGCTTCCTTGGTGAGGATCTTCGACAGTTTCAGATCTTCGCGAACCATCTCCACCGCACGCATGCCGGACATGTGCGCCAGCACATAACGCCGCGCATCCACCGCTGGAATCGCCGCGTTGTGCGGCAGCGAAGTGCCCAGCGCTTCGGCCATGCAGGCCATGGTCGACGCGGTGCCCATGGTGTTGCAGGTGCCCGCCGAACGCGACATTCCGCCCTCGGCCGCGAGGAAGTCGTCAATGGTGATGGTGCCAGCCTTGACCTGTTCGCTGAGCTGCCAGACGACGGTGCCGGAGCCAATGTCCTTGCCCTTGTGCTTGCCGTTGAGCATCGGCCCGCCAGTGACGACGATGGCCGGCACGTCGCAACTGGCTGCGCCCATGAGCAGCGCCGGAGTGGTTTTGTCGCAACCGGTCAGCAGCACCACGCCGTCAATCGGGTTACCGCGAATCGCTTCCTCAACGTCCATGCTCGCCAGGTTGCGGGTGAGCATGGCGGTCGGGCGCAGGTTCGATTCGCCGTTGGAGAACACCGGGAATTCCACCGGGAATCCACCAGCCTCGATCACCCCGCGTTTGACGTGCTCCGCGATCTGGCGGAAATGCGCGTTGCACGGGGTCAGTTCCGACCAGGTATTGCAGATGCCGATGATCGGCTTGCCATGAAACTGGTGGTCGGCGATGCCCTGATTCTTCATCCAGCTGCGGTACATGAAGCCGTTCTTGTCGGCCGTGCCAAACCATTGGGCGGAGCGCAGGGTGGGTTTCTTATCAGACATGATCGATTCTCTTATTGTATGACTATAGTGTTCCAGCTGTGGCTTAACATAAGCTCAAATTCAGCTGTTTGGAAGTGTTGTTGGGTAATTAGTATTACTATATAGTCGTTTTCGACGGAGGGATGGCCCTGGCGGTTTTCCGTGAGAGGCGTCCCCCGAGGTTCTATAAAAACAACAATCGGAGACCGATCTCATGAGCCAGGAATTGCGCCTGATACGGCGCATCACACTGAAACTGATTCCCTTCCTGATCCTGCTGTACCTGATCGCCTATGTGGATCGCTCCGCCGTCGGCTTCGCCAAGCTGCACATGGGCGCCGACATCGGCATCGGCGATGCGGCCTATGGCCTCGGTGCCGGGCTGTTCTTCATTGGTTATTTCCTTTTCGAAATCCCCAGCAACCTGATGCTCGAACGCTTCGGCGCGCGGCGCTGGTTTGCGCGGATCATGATCACCTGGGGCGCGATCACCATCGGCATGGCCTTCGTCCAGGGCCCGCACAGCTTCTATGTCATGCGCTTTTTGCTCGGCGCGGCAGAAGCAGGGTTCTTCCCCGGCGTTCTCTACTACATCACCCAATGGTTCCCGGTGCGCCATCGCGGCAAGATCCTCGGGCTGTTCATTCTTTCGCAACCCATCGCCATGATGATCACCGGTCCCGTGTCCGGCGGTTTGCTGGGCATGGACGGCATTCTCGGCCTGCACGGCTGGCAGTGGCTGTTCATCGTCATCGGCACCCCGGCGATCCTGCTGACCTGGCCGGTGCTGCGCTGGTTGCCTGACGGCCCGCAACAGGTGAAGTGGATGGATCAGGCCGAGAAAGACTGGCTGACCGGCGAGCTGAAAAAGGATCTGCAGGAGTACGGCCAGACCCGTCACGGCAATCCTTTGCATGCGCTGAAAGACAAACGCGTGTTGCTGCTGGCGCTGTTCTATCTGCCGGTGACTCTGAGCATTTACGGCCTCGGCTTGTGGTTGCCGACGTTGATCAAACAGTTCGGCGGCAGCGATCTGATGACCGGTTTCGTGTCGTCGGTGCCGTACATCTTCGGGATCATCGGTCTGCTGATCATCCCGCGCAGTTCCGATCGCATGAACGATCGCTACGGGCATTTGGCGGTGCTTTATGTACTGGGCGCGATTGGCTTGTTCCTCAGTGCCTGGCTGACATTGCCGGTGGCGCAACTGGCAGCGCTGTGTCTGGTGGCGTTTGCGCTGTTTTCCTGCACGGCGGTGTTCTGGACGCTGCCGGGGCGGTTCTTTGCCGGTGCGAGTGCGGCGGCGGGGATCGCGCTGATCAACTCGGTGGGCAACCTCGGCGGCTACATCGGGCCGTTCGTGATCGGGGCGCTGAAAGAACACACCGGCAATCTGGCTTCGGGGTTGTACTTCCTGTCGGGAGTGATGGTGTTTGGGCTGATTCTGACTGGCGTGGTGTATCGCGTGCTGGAGCGTAAACACGTGTTGCCGGCTGATCAATTTGCCGCGAGTGCGCGTGGTGCGACCCGCACCTAAATGACTGATACCGGCCTCTGTAGGAGTGAGCCTGCTCGCGATAGCGCCGGCACATTCAACATTGTTGGTGGCTGATACACCGCTATCGCGAGCAGGCTCACTCCTACAGGGATCTGCGGTGTTTTTGAAGCAATAGGAGAAAAACATGCATCTGGTTCAATTCGAATTGAGTAACGGCGAACGCCGCGTCGGCGTGGTCGAAAGCGCTGTGGTGCGCGAAGTGCAGGATGCCCGCAGCGTGCGTGATCTGGCCCTGGCCGCCATCGAAGCCGGCGGCACTCTGGAGCAGCAAGTAAAAAGCCTCGGCCTGGGCACCAGCCATGACTATGCGCAGTTGCTCAAAGACCTGCGCATCCTGCCGCCGCTTGATCACCCGGACCCGGCGCACATGCTGGTCAGCGGCACCGGTCTGACGCATCTGGGCAGCGCCTCGGCCCGCGACAAGATGCACCAGCAGGCCGGTGACGAAACCGCGATGACCGACACCATGAAAATCTTCAAATGGGGCGTCGAGGGTGGCAAACCGGCGGCGGGGCAGGCGGGTGTTCAGCCGGAATGGTTCTACAAGGGCGACGGCAGCATCGTCGTGCGTCCGGGCGAAGCCTTCCCGTTGCCGCCGTTTGCCGAAGACGCTGGCGAAGAGCCGGAGATGGCCGGCCTGTACATCATCGGCCACGACGGCAAGCCGTATCGCCTGGGCTTCGCCGTCGGCAACGAGTTCTCCGATCACGTCATGGAGCGCAAGAATTACCTGTACCTGGCCCACTCGAAATTGCGCAGTTGCAGTTATGGCCCGGAACTTCGCGTCGGTGAGCTACCCCAACACCTTGCAGGCACCAGTCGTATCCTGCGTGATGGCGAAGTGTTGTGGCAGAACGAGTTCCTCAGTGGCGAGGCCAACATGTGCCACAGCCTGGCGAACCTCGAATACCACCACTTCAAGTACAGCCAGTTCCTGCGCCCGGGCGACGTGCACATTCACTTTTTCGGCACCGCGACCTTGTCGTTCGCCGATGGCATTCGCACCCAACCGGGTGACGTTTTCGAAATCAGCCAGGCCGAATTCGGCGCACCGCTGATCAATGGCATCGCCCCGGTTCAAGCGGTTTTCGAACCGGACAGCATCGGCACCCTTTAAGGAGATCCCATGACTCAGATTCTCGGTCACAACTACATCGGCGGTCAGCGTAGCGCTGCCGGCAACGTCAAACTGCAAAGCGTCGACGCGACGACGGGCGAACAACTGCCTCACGATTTCATCCAGGCGACGGCCGAAGAAGTTGACGCCGCCGCCAAAGCCGCCGCTGCCGCCTACCCGGCCTATCGCAGCCTCAGCGCCGAGCGCCGCGCGCAGTTTCTAGACGCGATTGCCGACGAACTGGACGCGCTCGGTGATGATTTCGTCGCCGTTGTCTGCCGCGAAACCGCGTTGCCGGCTGGCCGCATTCAGGGCGAACGCGGTCGCACCAGCGGCCAGATGCGCCTGTTCGCCAAAGTGCTGCGCCGTGGCGATTTCTATGGGGCACGGATCGATTTGCCGTTGCCGGATCGCCAGCCATTGCCGCGCCCGGATCTGCGTCAGTACCGCATCGGCCTTGGCCCGGTTGCGGTGTTCGGCGCGAGCAATTTTCCACTGGCGTTTTCCACTGCCGGCGGAGACACCGCATCGGCACTCGCTGCCGGTTGCCCGGTGGTGTTCAAGGCGCACAGCGGTCACATGGCCACGGCCGAGCTGGTGGCTGATGCACTGATTCGTGCGGCGGAAAAAACCGAGATGCCAGCGGGTGTGTTCAACATGATCTACGGCGGTGGCGTCGGCGAGTGGCTGGTCAAGCATCCGGCGATTCAGGCTGTGGGTTTCACCGGTTCGCTCAAGGGTGGACGTGCGTTGTGCGACATGGCCGCGGCACGCCCGCAACCGATCCCGGTGTTTGCCGAGATGTCGAGCATCAACCCGGTCATCGTCTTGCCGCAGGCGCTGGCCGCTCGCTCGGAAAGCGTCGCTCGCGACCTCACCGCGTCGGTCGTGCAGGGCTGCGGTCAGTTCTGCACCAATCCCGGTTTGGTCATCGGTATTCGCTCGCCTGAATTCAGCGCATTCGTGCAACAGGTTGCAGGTTTGATCGGCGACCAATCGGCGCAAACCATGCTCAATGCCGGCACCCTTGGCAGTTACGGCAACGGCTTGCAGAAGCTTCTCGCGCATCAAGGCATTGAGCATCTGGCGGGCAATCCGCAGCAGGGCAATCAAGCGCAGCCGCAACTTTTCAAAGCGGATGTCAGCCTTTTGATCAACGGCGATGAAGTACTGCAGGAAGAGGTGTTCGGCCCAACGACAGTGATTGTCGAGGTGGCCGATCAAGTGCAACTCAGTGCCGCATTGAACGGTTTGCACGGGCAGCTCACCGCGACGATTATCGGCGAGCCTAGTGATTTTGAGCAGTTCGCAGAACTCACGCCGCTGCTGGAGCAGAAGGTCGGGCGGATCCTGCTAAACGGTTATCCGACCGGTGTCGAGGTGTGTGATTCGATGGTCCATGGAGGTCCGTATCCGGCAACATCCGATGCCCGTGGCACTTCGGTCGGCACGCTGGCTATCGACCGTTTCCTGCGTCCGGTGTGTTTCCAGAACTACCCGGACAGCTTGCTGCCGGAACCGCTGAAAAACGCCAACCCGTTGCGTATCCAGCGCCTGGTGGATGGCAAGCCATCGCGCGAAGCGTTGTAAGGCAACACCCATAACCTGTGGGACTTGCCAGCGATGACTGCGGCACATCCCACATTGATGTGTCAGACAGATTGCTATCGCTGGCAAGCCAGCTCCCACAGGGATCTGCATCGACAATAAGCTATCATTCGCTCTTTCCCCCCTACAAAGACTGTTCACCATGACTGCCCCAACCCTTCTCAACGCCCTCGAACACTGCGGAATGGTCGAAATCGACGGCCTGCACGCTTTCGAATTCGCCCTCGATGAAGACGACAATCTGCACATCGAATGCATCGATGGCCGAGCGGCCAAGCATTGGGAATTCACCCCGGCTCAAGTTGAAGCGGCGACGTTTGACGAAGCTCTGCAGAGCTGGCTAGTCATTGGCTATGCCAGCGATACCAAGACCACCGGCGAACACCGTCTGGTGTGCCTTGGCGACGTAGTCAGCAGCAGCGACGACGAGGATGAAACTGATGAAAATGCGTAAATTCTGGCCGCTGCTGATGGCCGGCAGCGTCGGTGCGATGGGCCTTTCCAGTGCATCCGCTGAAAGCTTCCAGCTGCTGGTCGGCTCTTACACTGCCGGCGCGAGCCAAGGCATCTATCGGATGAGCTTCGATAGCGCCACTGGTCAGATCGAAGCCAAACCACTGCAAGTGGTGAAAAGCGAAAACCCATCGTGGCTCACTCTGTCCAAAGACCAGAAACGCTTGTTCGTGGTCAACGAAAATGGTCCAGGCCAAACCGATCCGGTCGGTCGCGTCAGCAGTTATGCGATCGATCCGAAAACCCATGCGCTTAGTCTGATCAATCAAGTACAAAGCCTGGGCAACGAGCCGACCCATTCGAGCCTCAGTGGTGACGCCAGCCATTTGTTCGTCAGCAACTATTCGGTGATGGAAGATCCGGGCGGCACGCTCGCGGTGTTGCCGGTAGGGGCAGACGGCAAACTCAAACCGGTGGTGCAGATGAGCGCCCACCCGGCGAGCCGGGTCAATCCCGAGCGTCAGGCGTCGAACCACGTGCATTCGACGGTCTCCTCGCCGGACGGCCGTTATGTGTTCTCCAATGATCTGGGCGCGGACAAGGTCTTCATCTACCAGTTCGACCCGAAGGCCAACCCGGATTTGCCGCTGACCCCGGCAAAAACCGCCTCGGTGGCCATGCCTGCCGGCAGCGGTCCGCGTCATCTGTTGTTCAGTGCTGACGGCAAACATGCCTGGCTGACCATGGAAATGAGTGCTCAAGTCGCGGTATTCGATTACAACGACGGCGTGCTGACTCAGACACAACTGGTAGACCTCGCGGCTGGCCAACCGACCTCGGACAAGGCAGGGGCTGCGCTGCATGCTTCCGCTGACGGCAAATTCCTCTACGTCAGCAACCGTGGCACCGCCAATCAGTTGGTCGTGTTCAGCATTGATCCGGCCACCGGCCAACTCAAAGAGCTGCAAAAACGTTCGGTGGAAGGTGATCACCCGCGCGAATTCAGCCTCGACCCGAGTGGCAAATTCCTGCTGATTGCCAACCAGAAGAGCAATGAGATTGTCGTTGTCGAACGCGATGGCAAGACCGGTCTGCTCGGCAAAACCGTGCAGAAACTGCCGATGGACGCGCCGAGCGACCTGAAGTTTGTAGTGCGACAATAAGCCACAGGCCCCGGTTCGCGGGGCCTGTCTCTATGTATTAATCGCGCTGATAACTGCTACTGTTACAAAGCATTTCAAGCGTTCAACCCTCGAGCGTTAAGTTGGCTCCACAGCCCAACCGGGCAAGCAAGCCAACCGAACACGAGGGTTACCGCCATGAACTTCAATCTTTTCTCCGTCATCGCCGCTTCCGCCATCTCCGCCACCGTGGTTCTGCCAGCCAGTGCCAACGTCGAAATCAACAGCAAAAAATCCCACGCCCAGAGCTACACCCAGAAATATCTGCAACAAAGCGCCAACTTCTACGCTGCGCTGGATCACAAAGCCCAACACTGAGCACACAGACAAAACTCCCCTGTAGGAGCTGCCGAAGGCTGCGATCTTTTGATCTTCAACGTCAAAAGATCGCAGCCTTCGGCAGCTCCTACATGTGTGTGCGTTTGACCACACGATAGGTTTTATTCAACGCCGAAATAGACCGGCTTAATGATCAACGAAGCTGATGTTCACTATGGAAAACCCTGAGTGGTTGCCACAGCTTTTTTGATCGATTCTGTGGGCATCGAAACATGCCCACGGGAGAACACCATGGCCAGCGCAATCATCTCTTCTGCCAAATTCGGCGCCTACCTGGCCATCGGCCTTTACCTGGCGCTGGTGCTGATCGTCAGCATCTCATCGCAGATGGAACACAGCTTCGACGCACCGATTCAGGTCGCAAGTCCCGGCATTCAGTTCGAACACCGCTCGCAAAGCGTGATGGTCGACCGGGCTGAACTCGCAGGGGTCGGCGGCGCATGAAAGGCTACAGACTTTGGGTTATCGCCAGTCTCGCGTTGATGACTAACGGCGCGTCGTTGCTGGGCATTGGGCAGGGCTCGGTGGGAGCGCTGGCGCGAGCCATAGAGGCCAATCACAACATCGCCCACGACATCGAACGGGCGAATACGCTGGGGCTGCTGGCCGGCAATCCGCCGAGCAAGGCCGCAGCGAATTTTCTCGGGCCGTTCGAAGTCGATTGCTCGGCCCTCGGGATGTGCCAGGTGCTGGCTTGACCTGCAGGTTTGACCAAACTCCAACACTTGCCTTGAGTGAAATTCATTGTGTTGAGGGGATAAATCCCCTCAACACAGGTAATGTGCATGCAGAAGGCGAAGGGTTATTTCTTCATGATCGAGGTGAAGAGATCAGATTCGAGAAAGTGTTGAAGCCATGCCTGCAAGCGAACGTACGGCGTCTGCGCAAACCACTCGCGATCGACATGGGCGAACTGGCGTACGAACGGCAATAACGCCACATCCGCCAGGCTCGGATGATCGGTCAGCAAGTAATCGCGCCCTTCAAGCAATTCGTCCAGCCTGCGTAAAAACTCCGCCCCCTCGGCCCGATAAACTTCCATCGGCTGCTCGGGATAGCGCTCGGCATATTTGTAGCGGTTCAAATGGACCTTGAACACCTGATCATTGGCTTCGATCAACTCGGCAACCCGAGCATCACCGCTGAGCAACCAATCCTGCGGATCATTCTGCGCCAGCGCCCAGCGCATGATTTCCAGGCTTTCATCGATCACCCGACCATCCGCATCCAGCACCGGTACCGTGCCCTTGGGCGAGATCGCGAGCATCTCGGCCGGTTTGGCCTTGAGGCTGACCTCGACGATTTCCACCGGCACGCCGCAATAACGCAGGGCCATCCGCGCGCGCATGGCGTAAGGGCAGCGGCGGAATGAGTACAGCGTATTCATTTCACCTCCAGCGTGCTCAAACCGTTGCCCTGGCGCAGCACTTGAATCTGCACCGGGATTCGCTCGTGCATCTCCTGCACGTGGGAAATCACCGCGACCTTGCGGCCCTGCGCCTGCAAGCCGTCGAGGGCATCCATCGCCAGTTGCAGGGATTCCGGATCAAGGCTGCCAAAGCCTTCGTCGATAAACAGCGATTCGATTTTCAGCGTGCTCGACGCCATTGATGCCAGGCCCAGCGCAAGGGCCAGCGATACCAGGAACGTCTCGCCGCCGGACAACGAATGCACCGAGCGCAATTCGTCGCCCATCTCCTTGTCCATCACCAGAAGGCCGAGCATGCTGCCGCCGCGTTTCAGGCGATAGCGTTTGACCAGTTGGCGCAACTGCACGTTGGCGTGGTGCACGAGCAAATCGAGGTTGTAGGCCTGGGCGATCTTGCGGAAAGTGTCGCCCGTCGCCGAACCGATCAACGCACTCAGACGTGCCCAGCGCTGGTATTCGGCATAGGCGTCGGCGATTTGCTGCGCCAGTGCCTGATTGGCGTTCTGTCGGCGCTGGTCTTCAGCCTGTTCGGCGCGCAATTCGGCGCATTGCTGTTCGCTGACGTTGAACTGGTGCTGCAGGTCAACGAGGGCGCTGGCGAGTTGTTCGGCATCGAGATTGCCGTTGTGCTGCGCCTGATGATCGAGCAAACGCTGATCGCGTTCCTGCACCAGCACTTTGGCCTGTTCAATGGCTTTTTCATTGCGCTGCAAGTGTTCGCGTAATTCAGCCAGTTGCGCATCATCGACCCGCAACAGGTCTTCGAGGCCGCCGTCGTCCAGCTCGGGATGGCGGGCGCGCCAGTCGGCAATCTTGCCGGCGAGATCCTTGTCTTCGCTTTCCAGGGCTTGTAAACGTTCACGCTGTGCCTTGAGCTCGGCGGCGATCTGCACGCGTTGCGTGCTGACGTTTTGCAGCGCTTGAGCCGTGCTTGTTTCGGCGTTGCGTACCTGCTCAACGGCGAGTTCGAGTTGCTGCTGCCAGTGCTCGGCGCTGCTGTGCTCACCGAGCAGTTGCGTGAGTTTTTGCTGGCAAGCCTGTTGTTGCTCGGCCAGCGCATTGAATTGCTGTTCGGCGGCTTGCGATTGCTGCAGGCGGGTCTGCTGGCGATCCTGTTCTTTCTCCAGCGTTTGCTGACGTTGTTGCTGCTCGGCCAGTTCTTCCTTCTGCTGCTCGACTTGCGCCAGGCGCTCGGCAATCTGCTGATCGAGCTGCATGAACGTCGCGGCCGGTTCCAGGCGCAAGGCTTCGAGGGTGTCCGCCGGCAGCAGACTGCCAAACGCGGTGAGTTCTTCGTCTAGGCGCTGGCGATCGCTGCTCAACTCGCGCTGCTGGTTACTCAAGTGCTGCGCCGCTTGCTGATGCGCAGTTTCGGCCTGACGCAGTTGCTGGGTCAGGCGCGCGGCGTCCTGTTGCAGAGTGAGCAGGGCGCCTTGGCGTTGTTCGTCCTGAGCGATGCTTTGATTCAATTGCTCGTTTTGGCGGGTGAGCCAGGCGTCGCGTTTATCGGCATCTTGATTATGCAACTGCGCCGACAGCGGATGAGCGTCGAGGCTCGGCGCCAGCGCCTGTTGCTGAGCGGCCAATTGTTCCTGTTGTTGCAGCAGCTCTTTTTGCTGAGCAATGACTCCACCAACCTCAGCGCGCAGTTCAACCAGCTTTTCCTTGAGCTGATCGACCACTTTCTGGGCGTTGGCCTGCTCGCTTTCATCGTGGCGACCAAGGCTTTGCAGCAGCGCTTCGGGCTGGTGATATGGGTGCTCTTTGCTGCCGCAAACCGGGCAGGGCTGATCGTCCTGCAACTGCTCGCGCAGCTCTTCGACACTGGCACTGCGGGCCAGACGCTGACGCTCCAGCAGTTCGCGGGTGACGTTGAGGGTCTGTTCGGCGACGGTCAGTTCGGCCTTGGTTTTCACGCCGTCCTGGGTCAGGCGATCACGTTCCTGCTGGGCGCTGAGTTGGCGTTGTTGCAGCTCGCTGCTGCGCTTGTGCAGATCCTGTTGGCTGGCCCACAGGCGCGACAGATCTTCGAAGGCACGCAGTTGCTTGCGATTGTCCTGCAACAGATTGCCGAGGATGCCGATCTGTTCAGCGACGGCATCGGGTTCGGCGCCGGCCTCCTTGAACAGCACTTCAAGTTGCTGCTTCTGTGCGGCGAATGCCTCAGCGTTGCGCGTGGCGCTCTCTTCGAGCGAAGCCAGTTCGGCCTGACCATGATTGAGCCGATTGCCGATCTGCATTAACTGTTTGAGACGATCGCGGTAGGCATTCCACGCATCGCTCAACGGTGCAAGGTGAGCGCTTTGCTCAAGCCCGGCGGCGATGCGTTGCAGGCGTTCAGCGACCTGGCCCTGCTTTTCCAGCAAGGCTTGAATGTCGCTCTGGCCTTGCGTGCACGCTTGCTGCGCATTCTGTTTGGCATCGGCGCTGCTGGCTGCTTCCTTGGCGAGGCGGGCGAGAGTGCTTTGTTCTTCGAAGGCCTGACGCAACAGCGGGGCATTCTCGCTTTGACGCTGTTGTGCCTCGCTCAGGGCGACTTTCGCCGCCGCCAGATTTTGCTCCAGCAGCGTCTGCTGGTTGCTCAGTTCTGCATGTTGCTGGGTGTGCGCGGCAATCTGTGCGGCCAACGGTGTGAGCAGCGCATCCAGTTCGGATTTACGCGCGAACTGGTGACGTTGCGGGCCGAGTTGCTCCAGGCGCGTCAGCTTGACGCGCTCGCCGGCCAGACTTTCCCATTGCTGTTGCGCGCTGTGCAGTTGCTCGGTGGCGGCTTGCTGCGAGTCCTGCAACAGGCGCAAATCCTTCAGCCAACCGTGCTGCTGTTCAAGCTGCTTGAGTTGCGTCTGCTGCAACTTCAGTTGTTGCTGCGCTGTGTTGAAACGCTCATCCAGTTCCGCCCGGGCTTCGGGCGCAAGCGGGGTGACGCCGGTAGCCTGATCCTGCAACAGCTTGTGCGCTTCGCGGGCCTCCTTGGTCTTGTCGAAGGCGCGACGACCGAGGCGGGTGTACAGCGCGGTGTCGGTGAGTTTTTCCAGCAGTTCGCTGCGATCGTTGTCGTCAGCCTTGAGGAAGGCACTGAACTCGCTCTGAGCCAGCAGCACGGCGCGGGTGAACTGTTCGAAGTTCAGGCCCAGCGCGGCTTCCAGTTGAGTCTTGTATTCGCCTTTCTGGCTGGCGAGTAGTTGATCCTGATCGATGTCGCGCAGGCTCTGCCGACTGGCCTGTAACTTGCCGCCAGCCTTTTCCCGTGCACGATTGGCTTCCCAGCGCGCACGGTAGCGACGACCGTCGACACCAACAAAATCCACCTCGGCGTAGCCTTCACCGGTACCGCGACGCAGCAACGTGCGCGGGTCGCCGGTGGCGATTTCGCCATCGGCATCCGGGACTTTGGCGTCACGGCCGGTGTTGTTCAGACGCGGCACGGCGCCGAACAGCGCCAGGCACAAGGCATCGAGCAGGGTACTTTTACCGGCGCCGGTCGGGCCGGTGATCGCGAACAGACCGGCGCTGGCCAGCGGTTCGGCAGTGAAGTCGATTTCAAACGGACCTGCCAGCGAGGCGAGGTTCTTCAAACGAATGGCGAGAATCTTCATGGCTGCTCGCCCTCCATTTGCACGTCTTGCAACAGTTCGGCGAAGTCCTTGAGCGTCTGCTCATCGACCTCGTTGCCATAGTTGTCGAGCCACGCGCGGCTGAACAATTCCTGGGGCGTGAGTTGGTCAAGTTCGATCAGCGCGGTGCCGTCCTCCGCGCCATCGGCGCCACGGTTGCCGGCGTATTCGGCGGCGATGCGCACCAGACGCACGGCTTTGCCTTGCAGGGCGGTTTCTACCTGATGGCGCAGATCCGGTTGCGGCTCGTCGAGGCGCACGCGCACTTCCAGCCACGGTTGGCGCTGGGTTTCAGCGAGCAGATCGACGTTCGGCAAGTCCGCCAGTTGCACGAGGATTTCCGCCAAGGGCACCGGGCCGATGCGCTGCAAGTTGACGGCGCGGGGGATCAGTTTCGGCTCGACGCTGACCAGCGTTTCGCCGTCGAGGGTGACGTCGAGAATCTGGTGCTGATAACCAATCTCCGAGAACGACAACGGAATCGGCGAGCCGCTGTAGCGAATGCGCTCCTCACCGTTGACCTTCTGCGGTTTGTGCAAGTGGCCGAGGGCAACGTAGCTGATGCTTGGCCCGAACAGGCTGGCGGGCAGGGCTTCAGCATTACCGATGATCAGGCTGCGCTCGGAGTCTTCCGAAACCGAACCACCGGCCATGTGCGCATGGCTGATGGCGATCAGCGCCTGGCCCGGCTTGCGCTTGGCATTCGCCGCTTCGATCAGCCATTCATGCACCTGACCAATGCCGCGCAAATAGTCGTCGCCCAAGTGCGCGCCAGTCACTTCCGCCGGGCGCAGGAACGGCAACGCCAGACACCACGCGGCGATTTCGCCTTGGGCATTCGGCAAGGGCAGCAACAGACGTTCGGCATCGAGTTGGCCATCGTCCAGCCACAGCACGCGACCCAGTGCGTGGGTGCGCAAACGACGCATCAAAGGCGCGGGCAACTCGATTCGTGAGCCGGAATCGTGGTTGCCGGCGATCATCACGATGGTCAGCAACGGCTGCTGCTCGTGGGCGCTGACGATGAAATCGTAGAGGCGTTCCTGGGCTTTGACCGGTGGATTGACCGTGTCAAAGATGTCACCGGCAATCAACAGCACGTCCGGCTGCGCCAGTTGCAGCTGGCGCAGCAGCCATTCGAGGAAGCACGCGTGCTCGAAATCGCGCTCCTGGCCGTGCAGGTTTTGCCCAAGGTGCCAGTCGGAGGTGTGAAACAGACGCAAGGTGGACTCCGCAACAATTAAAGAGGTGATGGCCGCGGGGAAATGAGGGGCGGCGAAAGAGGGGAGAGTTTACTGGCAAATGCGCAGGCTTGCCCAAAGGCTTGATGGATCAAAAGATCGCAGCCTTCGGCAACTCCTAAAGGGGATCCGTTCACGCCGAAATGGAGGGGTAAACACAGATGTACTGTAGGAGCTGCCGAAGGCTGCGATCTTTTGCTTTTTACTTCGGATAAAGCGGCGGCAACCCGCTATCACCCACCGGATCCTGCACCCGTTCCGCCGCCGGAATGGTTCGGATCGCCCGCCACAAATCCTCGCCTTGCCAGTGCTGGCCGGTCTCGCTGTACAGCGCACCGTTGAGCCCGTCCAAGGCATCCGACAGCGGCACAAACCGCGCAGCCATGTCAGCCAGGGTTTCTGGTTGCTGACGGGCCCAGGCATCCAGTGCCTGGCGGGTTGCGTGCGGATCGTTGGCCTGGCTCGCACGCTTGATGTCATCCATCAATGTGCGCGGGCTCGGGCCGGTTTGTGCGGCGCGCAGGATCGCCGGTTGCCAGCGTGCGCGCCACCAAAGGCCGAAGCCGAGGAGGGTGGTGCAGGCCAGGATCAGCGTGCTGAGTTTCCACCACCACAGCGTATCGCCGTCGACAATTACCGGTTGCAGACTGCCGGTCGGGGTGTCGACTTGCAGGCTCGGGTTGTTGGCCACTTGCAGGGTGCGCGCCGGCAAGCTCGTGTGTTCCAGGTGATCTTCGAAAGTGTTCCACCACACCACATCGACTGTCGGCAGGTCGATGGAGCCGCTGCGACTCGGCACCAGCGCTTCGCGTTCTTCACGACTGCCGATCAGGCCACGGTCGCTGCTCTGGTTGCTCAGCACCGGCTGATCCGGATAGCGCCGCAGGCCGCTGACTTCGGTGGCGGGCATGGCCGGCAATTGAGAGCTGGCCAGGCCTTCGACCTTCAGGGTCAGGCTGCGTGTCAGCGAGTCGCCGACCTGAGTGTGTTCGGGCTCAGGGTTCCAGCTTTCGCTCAGGCTCAAGCTGCGGGCCGGCAGCCATGGTGCATCGATCGGGTAGGTCAGCGGCTTGGGTTTGACCGTGAGGGGGATTTGCGCAGAGTTGACTCGCATCAGCTTGCCGGGTTTCGGCCCTTGAGCGGTCGAGTCCTGGGCGGGCTGAGTCTCGACCAGCGTTGCGCTGAACGTCTGCGGCGCAATGGTCAACAAGCCGCTGTGCTGCGGGTAGATCGCATAGCGCATTTCGATCACGCCATGGCGCACGCCGTTGATGTCTTTCTCGTAGGTGCGCGTGTCGCCCAGTTGCTCGATGCGCGCGTCGGCGATTTGCAGCGGGGTCAGGCTGCTGTCGTCGTACAACGACACCGAATGGTAGATGCGCAGGGTCAGGATCGCCTGGGCCTGCACGTAGACGCTGGACTGATCGAGGCTGGCCTCGATGAACACCGGATCGAGTTTGTTGTTGTCCTCGCGGCTATCGCTTTCGACCACTTGCACGGTGATCGGCTGGCTCTGTACATCGCCCAATTGCAGCGGCGGAATCAGCACGCTGCCGTTTTCCTTCGGCAACAGGGTGATGATCCAGCGCGTGGTGGCGCGGTTGTCACCGCTGAGGGTGTTCAACTGGTTGACCTGCCGCGTGCCGCGTACTTCGAACAGCGGCTCGAGCGGTGTCAGGTCGGGTTTGCCGAACTGGGTGACGTCGCTGGTTTCGAGGGTGAGTTCGACCGTCTCGCCGGAGTTCAGGCGACTGCGATCCACACTGGCGGTCAACTCGGCCGCGTGCGCGGTGGCCGTGCAGATCAGCAGGGGCAGCAAGAGAACGGTGAAGCGGGTCATCGAGTGTTTTCCTGATCCTGATGTTGTTGCTGTTCGTACCAGAATTTGCGTCGCAGCAGTTCGCCGGGGTCATCCGGGATCTTGCCCAGCCATTGTTCCAGTGCCTGACGTTGCTCGCCTTCGAGGTTGTCCTCGCTGGGGCGCAGCGTCGGCACGGTGTTCGTTTCCTCTTCCTCCTCACTGCCTGGCAATTCGTCGGGGCCTGGCAGCGGCGGGGCGGTCGGTGGTGGTTCGCTGGCCGACTCGGCGGGCTGAGCCTCGCTTTGAGTTTCACTTTGTACCGCAGGTGGCGGCGCGGTCGCTGGCGGCGGTTCATCGCCGGGCAGGTTTTGCTCCGTCGGATTGCGCTCCGGTTCAGCGGCCGGTGGTGTTTTTTTCAGCTTCAGCAGATTTTCCACCAGCGCCTTGTTGGTCTGCGCGGGGCGCAAGTCCGGTTGCAACTCCAGGGCCTGTTCGTAGGCATCGATTGCGGCGTCCAGTTCACCGCTTTTCGCCAGCGCGTTGCCTCGATTGTAGTGGGCGCGGGCATCGCTGCCTTCGGCGAAACGCTGGGCGGCGCCACTGTAGTCGCCGGCCTCGTACAACGCCACCCCTTGCCACTGATGATCGGCAAAATGTTGCGCCGCTTCGGCGGGGCGTTTCTGCTTGAGCAAGTGCAGCCCGCGCTGATCGGGGCGCAGCCATAAGTCTTCGAAGTCAAAAGCGTAGCTTGGCTGCGGCAGGCAAAACAGCAGCGGCAGACAGAACAACCAGCCGCGACGCCCGGCACACGCCGCCAGCAACAACAGCGGCAACAGCAGCCAGTAGCCCTGATCAGCCCAGGTGTCGAGGCGCACGGTCTGGCCGTCATCGCGCAGGCTGCGCGGGCCGTTGAGCAGGCCGAGGGCACCCAGATCGCCTTCGTCCAGCCGTGCGACGTGATAGTCACCGCCGACGCTGTTGAGGAAGGCGCCGAGGCCCGGACTGTCGAGTTGCGGGACGCGGATCGCGCCTTGTTCGTCCTTGAGGAAACTGCCGTCCTCCTGGGCAATCGGTGCGCCTTCAGCGGTGCCGACGCCGAGCATCAACAGTTGCGCCGACTCACCGCTCAGGGCGCGACGAATGCCTTGGCGCTCGTCTTCATTCAGGGATGAGCCGATCAACAGAATCCGTCCTTGGCCGAGCGCGCCTTGTTTGAGCAATGCCAGCGCTTTGCTCACCGCAAGGTCAGCGCGATGACCGCTTTGCGGCATCAGCGAAGGCTTTAGGGCGTCGAGCAGATTGCGACTGGTCGCCAGGTCATCCGACAGCGGCACCAGCGTATGCGCGCTGCCGGCATAGACGACGATGGCGGTCTGCGCATCGCTGCGTGCCTGCAACAGGTCAAACAACTTGCGCCGCGCCTGTTCCAGACGCGTGGGTGGCGAGTCGGTTGCAAGCATTTCCGGAGTCAGTTCCAGTACCACCACCAACGGATCGGCAGGTTTCTGACTGGTCTGTTCGACGCGCTCCCAACTCGGCCCAAGCAACGCCAGAATCGTCAGCAGCCACGCAACACCGAGGGCGACCCACGGCAATTTGCTGTCGCGACCGTTACCGCCGCTGAGCAGAGTGGCGTGGAATGCCGGCGGCAAAATCATCTGCCAGCGGCCAGCGCGTTTTTGCCGATGCCAGAGTTGCCAGATCAGCCAGCCGAGCAACGGCAATAGCAGCAACCACCACGGACGGAACCAGTGTGGCCAGAGGGCGATCATCGGCGCCTCCGCAGACGCAAGCGTTTGAGGCGCTCACGCCAGTCAGGCAGCGGACTTTGCAGGTACAGCTCCTTGTTGAAAAGGCGTTGCAACGGGTTGTCCGGCCACAATTCGCGCGCGACCAACAACAGGCTCAGCCACAGGGTCAACGCCAGAGGCCAGTGATACAACGCCTGCGCCGGACGCGCTTGAGTCGGTTGTTGGGTCACCGGTTCGAGTTGGTCGAGGGTGTCCTTGATCGCTTGCAGCTCTTTGCCGTCATGGGCGCGGAAGTACTGGCCGCCGGTCACTTCAGCGATGGCCTTGAGCGCCGGTTCGTCAAGGTCCAGGCTCGGATTGACCCCGAGCAACGCGGTGGAACCGCTGTCTTCCGGATTGGCGCCGATGCCGATCGGGTAGATCTTCACGCCTTCGCTCGCCGCCAGTTTCGCTGCGGTCAGCGGGTCGATTTCGCCGCCATTGTTGGCGCCGTCCGTGACCAGAATCAGCACGCGACTTTGCGCCGGACGCAGACGCAGGCGTTTCAGGGCCAGACCGATGGCGTCGCCGATAGCGGTGTTCTTGCCGGCGATGCCGATCCGCGCTTCGTCGAGCCAGACGCGCACGGTGTGGCGGTCGAAGGTCAGCGGTGCTTGCAGATAAGCCTGGCTGCCGAAGAGGATCAGGCCAACGCGATCGCCGTCGCGGCTTTCGAGGAAGTCGCCGAGCAAGTGCTGCACCAGAGTCAGGCGGCTGACGTCCTCGTCCTGCCACTGCATGTCGGGGAAGTCCATCGATCCGGACACGTCCACCGCGACCAGCAGATCACGCCCGCTGGCAGCAATCGGCAGCGGTTCGCCAAGCCATTGCGGACGCGCAGCGGCGCTCAATAGCAGCAGCCACAGCAAAATGAACGGTGCCTGTTGGCGCCACGCCGGCAGATTGGCCCGAGCACGACGACGCGCAAGGCCTTCAAGGTCCGAGAGGAAACTGACTTTCAACGCCGGTTCGCCGCTGTCGGCCACCGGCAGCACAAGGCGCATCAGCCACGGCAGCGGCAACAGCACAAAGATCCACGGCCACGCGAATTCAAACATGCTTGCGAATCCAGGTGTCTACCGCCTGGGTCAGGCCGGCGATGGCTTTGTCGTCGAGTTTGCATTCCGGTTTGTAGGCGCCTTCGACCAGCACCATCCAGCGCGTCAGCCCGGCGGCCGGGCAACGGTTGTCGAGAAACGCCAGCCACTTGCGGCCATTGAGCGTGTGGCTCTGGCTGTAGGGGTAATGGTTGCGGCACAGGCGTTTGAGCAGGCCGTTGAGTTGTTGCAGCCAGGCTCCGGCCGGAGCGCCGTCATAGGGTTTGGGCATTTGTGCCAGTTCGGCGAGGGCGGCGACGCGCACCGGGTCGAGCGGCTGTTCGGCGCGCACCACGGGACGTTTTTTAATCGGGATGAAACGGCGCAAACGCCACACGGCAAAACCGAGCAGCGGCAGCGCCAGAAGCAAAAGCCACCAGCCCGGCGCCGGCGGCCAGAAGGCAATCGGTGGCGGGGAGATCAGCGGTTGCAGTTGTTCGAGGCCGTTCATCGACCTTTCCCCGGTCGCTGCGGATTGAGGAACTCGCGCATCTGCTCGACCATCTCGCTTTGTGTGCTCAGCGGCATCAGCAACACCCGCAGCTTTTGCGCGAGCAATTCCCAACGGGCGATACGTGCTTCGGCCTGGGCGCGATAGGTCTGGCGCAGGTCGAAATTGAGCGTGTCGAGTTCCAGTTGCGCGCCTCGTTCGGCGAAGCGCAAAAGACCGGCGGCGGGCAGGGCGTGATCGAGCGGATCGGACAGCGGCAGCATCAGCAAGTCGCAATGCCGAGAAAGCAGACTCAGTTGCTGCTCGGCGCTATCAGACAATGCGCGCTCATCGCAAATCACGATCACCAGACTGCCCGGACGCAGCACTTCACGGGCGCGGCGCAGGGCCACGCCGAGCGTATCGCGATCCGGTTCGCGCTCGGTGTGCAACGACTGGTTGACTTTCACCAAACGGTTGAGCAGTTGCAGCAGGCTCTGTTTGCTCCGTCGTGGCTTGATTTCGTAGTGCTCGTTGTCGCCGAACACCAGCCCGCCGACCCGGTCGTTATGGCCGAGCGCGGCCCAGCCGATCAACGCCGCCACTTGCGCCGCCAGTACCGATTTGAACATCAGCCCCGAGCCGAAAAACAACCGCGTGCTTTGCTCGACCATGATGAAGATCGGCCGTTCGCGTTCCTCATGGAACAGCTTGGTGTGCGGCTCCTGGGTGCGAGCGGTAACGCGCCAGTCGATGGTACGCACGTCGTCGCCGGCCTGATAAACCCGTACCTGATCGAAGTCGACACCACGACCGCGGAATTTCGAGTGGTGCAAGCCAATCAGCGGGCTGCGCTGGCTCGGCGTGGAAAACAGCTGCACTTCGCGCACACGGTGGCGCATCTCGATCAGCTCGGCGAGGCTGACGCGGATGCCCGGTTCGGACGGCAGAGGGGCGTTCATGGGGGTCAAGCGACGGCTACGACGTCGAGAATCCGCTGCACCACGCGATCCTGGTCGATGCCGGCGGCCTCGGCTTCAAACGACAGAATGATGCGGTGACGCAGCACATCGAACAGCACAGCCTGAATGTCTTCGGGGCTGACAAAGTCGCGCCCGGCCAGCCAGGCGTGGGCCCGGGCGCAGCGGTCGAGGGCGATAGAGCCGCGCGGGCTGGCGCCATAGGCGATCCATTCGGCCATTTCCGGGTCGAACTTGGCCGGAGTGCGCGTGGCCATGACCAGTTGCACGAGGTATTCCTCAACGGCGTCAGCCATGTACAGACCGAGGATTTCCTTGCGGGCGGCGAAGATCGCCTGCTGACTGACCCGGCGCTCGGGCTTGGTCTCGCCGTTCAGCGCTTCGCCACGGGCCTGCTGAAGGATGCGGCGTTCCACGGCAGCGTCGGGGAAACCGATCTTGACGTGCATCAGGAAGCGGTCGAGTTGCGCTTCCGGCAACGGGTAGGTGCCTTCCTGCTCGATCGGGTTCTGCGTGGCCATCACCAGAAACAGCGGCGACAGCTCATAAGTGCTGCGCCCGACGCTGACCTGACGCTCGGCCATCGCTTCGAGCAACGCCGATTGCACCTTGGCCGGGGCACGGTTGATTTCGTCCGCCAGCACCAGGTTGTGGAAAATCGGCCCTTGCTGGAACACGAAACTGCCGGTTTCCGGGCGATAGATCTCGGTGCCGGTGATGTCGGCAGGCAACAGGTCGGGGGTGAACTGGATGCGATGGAACTGGGCTTCGATGCCCTCGGCGAGTTCTTTGATCGCTTTGGTCTTGGCCAGACCCGGAGCGCCCTCGACCAGCATGTGGCCGTCGGCGAGCAGGGCGATGAGCAAACGCTCGATGAGTTTTTCCTGGCCGAGAATCTGCGTTGAAAGAAAGGTTCGCAGCGCCAGCAGCGCTTCACGATGTTCCATCGGTGAATGTTCCTGGAAAGGGGTGGCCACAGGCGTTCGGGTAACGCCGGGGCTGGGGGCGTTACTTTAATCCATCGCGGGGGGTGGCGACTAACGGCATTTTGTAGAAAAGAGCAAAAGATCGCAGCCTGCGGCAGCTCCTGCATTGGAATGCGATCCCGTGTAGGAGCTGCCGAAGGCGGTCATCTTTTGAAGTTTTTTACTCATCAACCATCTGAAGATCAGTTAACAGAAGTTTGACTGCGGCTGTGTCGACCAATTCCTGCCAGGGGCCATCTTCAATAATCGCGCCGTTCTGCATGACGATGACCCGATCAAAGCGGTACAGGTGGGCGAGATCATGGGTGACACAGATCAATCCGCGAGTCGCAAACGTATCGAACAAAAGATCCCAAACCGGTGCGGCCAACTTCGGTTCAATGGAGGCGCTGGGTTCGTCGAACAGATTGAACCGCCCCGGCCTGTTTATCAGGCGAAGCAAAGACAGGCGTTTCGCCTCCCCACCGGAAATATTGGAGGCGTTCTCGGTGAGTTTGCGTTGCGAAACAATGTCCTCAAGATTTAAACGTTCAATCGCCAATTGCAGGTCTGGTGATAGTTCCATACCAAATAACACCGACTTGGAAAAACTACCCTCCAGAAACTGCGGCAATTGAGGGCAATACCTCAACACCTCCAAGTGAGTCTGGGCGTTCAGTTTGCCGATTTGCACCTCATCGATACTCAGGTGGGCTCTCGCTGAAGCGTTCAGCCCGGCCAGTGCTTCAAGCAGGGTGGATTTGCCGGCACCACTGGGGCCGGTAATTGCAACCGACTGGCCTTGGTAAAACGTCATGGTTTTGCTGATGGTCAACTGCACAGCGTTATTGTCGCTGACTGTGCAAGGATCGAGTGCGAGCGTCGACTCGTTCTGCGACGTGATATCGACTTGTCGACTGTTATCATCAAAGTCTGGCAGTGACAGCAGGTAGCGTAGTCTTCGCTGATCAGCCAGAAACTGATCGAGTACTCGATAACCTTCAGTCAGCGCCGAGATGTTGAGCAAAAAGCTTCCGGCAATGGCGAATACGGCAACCAGTTGGCCAACGCTGATACTTGGCTCGCCTGACAACTGGTCAATGACTCCCCAACCCAGCAACCCTCCAGTAGACAGGCTGACAAAGAGGATTTTCGCTCCACTCAAGAACCCTCCGGAACTGGCCACCGTCACTGCCGCTTTGGCGTACTGCCGGAAGGCATGGTTCAAGGGTTGAGTTGCCGTGTGCTCGGCGCTTTCCAGCTTTATCGATTTGCCGGTATTCAGGGTGCTGAAAAGCAGCGCGCTTAGTTCGTCCTCCTGCTCATTAACTGCATCAATGTGCTTTCTGCGCCATTTGATGATTCGGTGGGCGGCAAACAAGTAAAGGATCGCCATGCCAGTCATTGCCAGAAAAATACCTGCCCCACCCATGTATTAAAAAGCCAGCCCGACGATGATGAACTCCAGACACAGCGGCAAACCGGTGGTGATGAAAAACGTCAGCAATTGCTCATGAGCGGTAATCCCACGCTCTACTGACTTAATGAAATGGCCAATACGCCACGTGTTGAATTGCTGGAACTCTTTGCGCATCAGCTGTGCTATCCAGCCAATTGACGCGTCCATCACTACCTGTTGTACCAACTTGGAAAGGAAATAGATTTGCAGCGGATTGATTGCTGCTTGAATGCACCCGGCCAGGGTAATTCCTGCTGTCAAAAATAGCAGTAGGTTGAGCGCTGTTGGGGTTTGGCTGTTTAGTGCGTCGACGATTTTGCCTAGTAGCAGTGGCGGTGCTAGTGCAAGGATTTTCAGCGCTATGACAGTGGTGATGGTTGAGATCAATAACCATGCGTGATTTTTGCAAGCGGTTCTGATGAGTGTTTGCATTGAATGTCTTCAGTGGTGTAGCGCTAACATTATCTCGCGGGTAATTGACGCAAGATGGCCTGCGGTGCTACCAGACTTCCATTCCTTATAATGTTAAAGCGTTCAAGGCCAGGTATATAGCTTTGGCAAACAATGCCGTTTCCGGGAAAGTCGGTAATGACTCTGTAAAAAAGTTTTCGGCCTGAGTTCGTGATGTTGTTGTTCAGCGTTTTCAGTTGTAACGGAACACTTGAGGTGAAGTGGGGTGATGGTTCATCGATTGGCGGAAGCTTTAAAGCCCTAATGGGCTCAAAATCTATCAGGTGGCGGAGAGATTTAGAGTTGGCGAGAAAAGCGAATGTTTTGCTGTCAATTTTCTCTTGTGGAGCATCATAAAGCGCACTCGCTTGAATTTGTTCTGTGACTGCCCGGTGGATCGCAGTTTGTATATCTAGAGAGTTTCCTGAGCCGATTGGGGATAGATGGAAATAACCTGGGCCAGATTTTGGAAGCGCAACAGAAAAATAACTATTCATTGAGCTGTGTACAACGATGATTTGTAGTTTTTCTGCAAGCCCCAGCGCGTGGGGGTCGTTCTGTAACGACCTTGCTAGCAGAGCGCTCGACGGCCTGTACAAGCTAATGGAAGGGCCCAAACTACAAATTGCCAGAAATAATTTTGATAAAACATGTCTCTCGATGAGTTCGTTTGCGCCGTGTAGTAGTGCCTCAGCTTTAGTACAGCCGAAAGCAGAACCTGAGTTGGAGGAGTAGCGGCTCAAAAAGAGATGGGCTTCGCTGTGTGGTTGATCGTGGAGCTTTGGGCGAAGCAGGAGGCTTGGAATGAAGAGGTCCTCCGTTCTATCCAGTGTTGTTAGTTTGAAACACTCGATTGCTTCATTTTTGAATCGCAAGCTCGTCAGGAATCCATCGTGGCTGGCAGCGTGCTGATTCGAGATAAAGTCACATTGCTGGATGCTCGATTCGGCAGAGCTCAATTGAAGTGCGCAGTAATGTTCGACGCTTTCAGCCAGTGCTCCAACAAGCGAATTTGGCCCTTTACCCGCTCCAGCCTCAACTGCGGTGTTGGACTTGTCAAAAAGCTCGGCAACTGCTACCAGTTTGTGGTTGTCGGTATAGCGTGTAATCGCCTCTAGATCTAAGGAGTGTATTATTTTCTCAATTTTTGATTGCACTACAAAAGGGCAAAACTCCCGCTCAGACATAACAGTCTCCTATAGTATAAATGCCGGAGTGTTTCTCCGGCACTTTCCTGCAGTGTCGGTCAGTTAGTTAGTGAGGCAAAGAAGCTCACTTCAGAAGCCAGAAAACTATCTGATGTATACAGCATCTCTTGAAGACTATCCCAAGGGCCGATCTCGGTACGTTTTTTACCCATGATATTAACTCCTTGTTATTGATGTGGCGCTAACCGGTAGTTGGTGCACTTGCAATGATAGGAATGCAAGTGATTTATTAATAACAGTGGGCTATCTGATTTTCAATTGAGGCCGGCAGCGATACTTCCCAAGCTTCTGTGGGATTGTTCTTGCTGCTGAGTAGGGGGTTGCTTACGGTTTTTTCGGTTATAAGAGGTGGGGGTTTTTAACTTTTCACTTCAATGAGTTGCAATGTTTAATAATGTTTCGCGCAAAGTGCGGGAAATACTTCGGGGGATTATTGGATTTTTGTAGCAGGGGACTATCGAGCTAGCAGTTCTGGCCTCATCGCTGGCAAGCCAGCTCCCACAGGGATCGCTGTGTTGCATAAATCGCATGCACACAGCTGATACCTGTGGGAGCTGGCTTGCCAGCGATGGGGCCCGTCCGGACACCATCAAACTTCGCTAACGAAAGTCCCAGTGCCATCAAGGATGTTCTTCAGGGTCTCCACAACCTCATCCAGATCAACCATATCCGGGTTGAAGCTGATCTCCAGCACATCATCACCGTTCAACACATCAGCATCCGCCGCCGCGATTTCAATCTTCAGCAGCGTCGACGTCAGGGTCACTTTGACGCCATCGAGCGTCGAAGGCTCGCCATCCAGGGTGATCTCCAGCTCATCCTCGTCCGGATAGCGGCTCATCAGGAACATGTCGCCCTTGTCGCTGTGGCAGCAGAGCATGGCCATGTTGTCTTCTTCGTCGTCACACGGGTTGACGATCAGTAGGGCGGTGGTCATTTGCATGGGGGAATTCCTGCCTCAAGGGGCGTGTTGGTCGCAATTGGGCGCGATTCTGCCAGCCCTCGGGAATTTCTGCATGTGAGAGTGTCAGAGGATGTGTCGTGAACGCGACACAGGTCAATGGTCATTTCTGGCACGGATGTACCGTAAAACCGGGCATTCAGACCGACGTTCTGCGCCACGAATGCTAGTGTTTAACGCAGCCAGAGCCTTGGTTTACGTGCCAATGACCGAATATGTCGCAGCACCGCAAGCAGACACATTGTCGCACCCATTAAGCTGCGCAACGGATGAGCACCCGTAAAGGCATTGCCGGCAGCCCCGTACAGTCGCTTTTGCAGATGCTCATTCATGGAAGGTGAATGTGACCTGAGTGTCCCGTCCAGCTTCACCCACCTGTCTCCCTGTTTCCTCTGCCCGAGAATCAGGAACAGGGCGACACAAGCCCCGAAAGGGGTGTTGCACGCGACGCTTTCCATTAATAACAAGCTTAAGCGGAGTACCACAGATGGCGTTCTTCACCGCAGCCAGCAAAGCCGACTTCCAGCACCAACTGCAAGCGGCACTGGCGCAGCACATCAGTGAACAGGCACTGCCACAAGTGGCGCTGTTCGCTGAACAATTCTTCGGCATCATTTCCCTGGACGAGCTGACCCAGCGTCGCCTCTCCGACCTCGCTGGCTGTACTCTCTCTGCGTGGCGCCTGCTTGAGCGCTTCGATCACGCGCAACCGCAAGTGCGCGTCTACAACCCCGATTACGAGCGTCATGGCTGGCAGTCGACCCACACCGCGGTCGAAGTCCTGCACCATGACCTGCCGTTTCTGGTCGACTCGGTCCGTACCGAGCTGAACCGCCGCGGCTACAGCATCCACACCCTGCAAACCACCGTGCTCAGCGTACGTCGTGGCAGCAAGGGCGAGCTGCTGGAAATTCTGCCGAAGGGCACCCAGGGCGACGACATTCTGCAAGAGTCGCTGATGTACCTGGAAATCGACCGCTGCGCCAACGCGGCCGAACTGAATGTGCTGAGCAAAGAGCTGGAACAGGTTCTCGGTGAAGTCCGCGTCGCGGTCGCCGATTTCGAGCCGATGAAAGCCAAGGTGCAGGAAATCCTCACCAAGCTCGACAACAGCGCCTTCGCCGTCGATGCCGACGAGAAGAACGAAGTCAAAAGTTTCCTGGAATGGCTGGTGGGCAACCACTTCACCTTCCTCGGCTACGAAGAGTTTGTGGTTACCAATCAGGCCGATGGCGGCCACATCGAGTACGACCAGAACTCCTTCCTCGGCCTGACCAAACTGCTGCGCACCGGCCTGACCTACGATGACCTGCGCATCGAAGACTACGCCGTGAGCTATCTGCGCGAACCGACCCTGCTGTCGTTCGCCAAAGCCGCGCACCCGAGCCGTGTACACCGTCCGGCTTACCCGGACTACGTGTCGATCCGAGAAATCGACGCCGACGGCAAAGTGATCAAGGAACACCGTTTCATGGGCCTGTACACCTCTTCGGTGTATGGCGAGAGCGTGCGGGTCATCCCGTTCATCCGCCGCAAGGTCGAAGAAATCGAACACCGCTCCGGCTTCCAGTCCAAGGCTCACCTGGGCAAGGAACTGGCGCAGGTGCTCGAAGTGTTGCCGCGTGATGATCTGTTCCAGACTCCGGTCGACGAACTCTTCACCACCGTGATGTCGATTGTGCAGATCCAGGAACGCAACAAGATCCGCGTGTTCCTGCGCAAAGACCCGTACGGTCGTTTCTGCTACTGCCTGGCCTACGTGCCGCGCGACATCTACTCCACCGAAGTGCGTCAGAAGATCCAGCAAGTATTGATGGAACGTCTGAAAGCCTCCGACTGCGAGTTCTGGACGTTCTTCTCCGAGTCCGTACTGGCGCGCGTGCAGTTGATCCTGCGTGTCGATCCAAAGAACCGTCTCGACATCGACCCGCTGCTGCTGGAAAAAGAAGTGGTTCAGGCCTGCCGCAGCTGGCAGGACGACTACGCCGCACTGACCGTCGAAAGCTTCGGCGAAGCCCACGGCACCAATGTGCTGGCTGACTTCCCGAAAGGCTTCCCGGCTGGCTACCGCGAGCGTTTCGCGGCGCATTCGGCAGTGGTCGACATGCAGCACCTGCTGAGCCTGAACGAAAAAAATCCGCTGGTAATGAGCTTCTATCAGCCACTGGGTCAGGTTTCCGGTCAACGCGAGCTGCATTGCAAGCTGTATCACGCCGATACGCCGCTGGCACTCTCCGACGTCCTGCCGATTCTGGAAAACCTTGGCCTGCGCGTACTGGGTGAATTCCCGTACCGCCTGCGCCACACCAATGGCCGCGAGTTCTGGATTCACGATTTCGCGTTCACGGCCGCTGAAGGCCTGGACCTCGACATCCAGCAACTCAACGACACCCTGCAGGACGCCTTCGTCCACATCGTGCGCGGCGACGCCGAGAACGATGCGTTCAACCGTCTGGTACTGACTGCCGGCCTGCCGTGGCGCGACGTTGCGCTGCTGCGTGCCTACGCCCGTTACCTGAAGCAGATTCGTCTGGGCTTCGATCTGGGTTACATCGCCAGCACCCTGAACAACCACACCGACATCGCTCGCGAACTGACCCGGTTGTTCAAAACCCGTTTCTACCTGGCACGCAAGCTCGGCAGCGACGATCTGGAAGACAAACAGCAGCGTCTGGAACAAGCGATTCTGACCGCACTGGACGACGTTCAGGTGCTTAACGAAGACCGCATCCTGCGTCGTTACCTCGACCTGATCAAAGCGACCCTGCGGACCAACTTCTATCAGACTGATGCCAACGGCCAGAACAAGTCGTACTTCAGCTTCAAGTTCAACCCGCACGCAATTCCAGAACTGCCGAAGCCAGTACCGAAGTTCGAAATCTTCGTCTACTCGCCACGCGTTGAAGGCGTGCACCTGCGCTTCGGCAACGTTGCTCGCGGTGGTCTGCGCTGGTCCGACCGTGAAGAAGACTTCCGTACCGAAGTCCTCGGTCTGGTTAAAGCTCAACAAGTGAAGAACTCGGTCATCGTGCCGGTGGGTGCGAAGGGCGGCTTCCTGCCGCGTCGTCTGCCACTGGGCGGCAGCCGTGACGAGATCGCGGCCGAAGGCATCGCCTGCTACCGCATCTTCATTTCCGGTCTGTTGGACATCACCGACAACCTGAAAGACGGCGCGCTGGTTCCGCCATTGAACGTGGTTCGCCACGACGATGACGACCCGTACCTGGTAGTAGCCGCGGACAAGGGCACTGCAACCTTCTCCGACATCGCCAACGGCATCGCCATCGACTACGGCTTCTGGTTGGGTGACGCGTTTGCTTCCGGTGGTTCGGCGGGTTACGACCACAAGAAAATGGGCATCACCGCCAAAGGCGCGTGGGTTGGCGTACAACGCCACTTCCGCGAGCGCGGCATCAATGTTCAGGAAGACAGCATTACTGTGGTCGGCGTCGGCGACATGGCCGGTGACGTGTTCGGTAACGGCCTGTTGATGTCGGACAAGCTGCAACTGGTTGCTGCGTTCAACCACCTGCACATCTTCATCGATCCAAACCCGAATCCGGCGACCAGCTTCGTCGAGCGTCAGCGCATGTTCGATCTGCCGCGTTCGGCCTGGACCGATTACGACACCAGCATCATGTCCGAAGGTGGCGGTATCTTCTCGCGCAGCGCGAAGAGCATCGCTATTTCCCCGCAGATGCAGGAACGCTTCGACATCAAGGCTGACAAGCTGACCCCGACCGAATTGCTGAACGCCTTGCTCAAGGCGCCGGTGGATCTGCTGTGGAACGGCGGCATCGGTACTTACGTCAAGGCCAGCACCGAAAGCCACGCCGATGTCGGCGACAAGGCCAACGATGCGCTGCGCGTGAACGGCAACGAACTGCGCTGCAAAGTCGTGGGCGAGGGCGGTAACCTCGGCATGACCCAACTGGGTCGTGTGGAATTCGGCCTCAATGGCGGCGGCTCCAACACCGACTTCATCGACAACGCTGGTGGTGTGGACTGCTCCGACCACGAAGTGAACATCAAGATCCTGCTGAACGAAGTGGTTCAGGCCGGTGACATGACCGACAAGCAACGCAACCAGTTGCTGGCGAGCATGACCGACGAAGTCGGCAATCTGGTGCTGGGCAACAACTACAAGCAGACTCAGGCCCTGTCTCTGGCGGCGCGCCGTGCTTACGAGCGCATCGCTGAGTACAAGCGTCTGATGGGCGATCTGGAAGGCCGTGGCAAGCTCGACCGTGCCATCGAATTCCTGCCGACCGAAGAGCAACTGGCTGAGCGTATCGCCGAAGGCCACGGCCTGACGCGTCCTGAGCTGTCGGTGCTGATCTCGTACAGCAAGATCGACCTCAAGGAGCAGTTGCTGGGCTCCATGGTGCCGGACGATGACTACCTGACTCGCGACATGGAAACGGCGTTCCCGCCGAGCCTGGTCAGCAAGTTCTCCGAAGCCATGCGTCGTCACCGTCTGAAGCGCGAGATCGTCAGCACCCAGATCGCCAACGATCTGGTCAACCACATGGGCATCACCTTCGTTCAGCGACTCAAAGAGTCGACCGGCATGAGCCCGGCGAACGTGGCCGGCGCTTATGTGATCGTGCGCGACATCTTCCACCTCCCGCACTGGTTCCGTCAGATCGAAGCGCTGGACTATCAGGTTTCCGCTGACGTACAGCTGGAGCTGATGGACGAGCTGATGCGTCTGGGTCGCCGTGCCACTCGCTGGTTCCTGCGTGCCCGTCGTAACGAGCAGAACGCTGCCCGCGACGTCGCGCATTTCGGTCCGCACCTCAAAGAGCTGGGTCTGAAGCTCGACGAACTGCTGAGCGGCGAAATCCGCGAAAACTGGCAGGCGCGTTATCAGGCTTACGTCGCAGCCGGTGTACCGGAGTTGCTGGCGCGTATGGTTGCGGGCACGTCGCACCTGTACACCCTGCTGCCGATCATCGAAGCGTCCGACGTGACTGGCCAGAACCCTGCCGAAGTGGCCAAGGCCTACTTCGCCGTGGGCAGTGCGCTGGACATCACCTGGTACCTGCAACAGATCAGTGCTCTGCCGGTTGAAAACAACTGGCAGGCGCTGGCCCGTGAAGCGTTCCGTGATGATGTCGACTGGCAGCAACGTGCGATCACCATCTCTGTCCTGCAACAGGGCGACGGCACTCTGGATGTGGAAGCACGTCTGGCGCTGTGGATGGAACAGCACGAAGGCATGATCTCGCGCTGGCGCGCCATGCTGGTGGAAATCCGTGCCGCGAGCGGCACTGACTACGCCATGTATGCGGTTGCCAACCGTGAACTGCTGGATCTGGCGTTGAGTGGGCAAGCGGTGGTGGCACCTGCCACGGCCAATGCCGAGCCTGAGCTGGCTTAAGTAGGCGCTGAATGAAAAAGCCCCGGTATCGTGAGATGCCGGGGCTTTTTTCTGTCTGAGGGTTTTGTGGTGGCTGGTCTGGCCTCATCGCTGGCAAGCCAGCTCCCACAGGTTTTGTGGCGTTCGCAATACCTGTGGGAGCTGGCTTGCCAGCGATGAGGCCCTTACATTCAATACAACTTCTGATCTTGTTTACTATCCAGCATCGACACTTTATTCGTTGTTCAGCTCAAAACTCACTGAGCGATCGGGCGAACTTCTGCATTCCCCGAACTCGCACCTCCTGCTACTGATTAATATCCGCGAACATGCTGGCTAAACATTCATCAGTCTTTCAGCGGGATCAGCACCTGTTCATCCGGGGCCAAGACCATGAACACCAGCAACTTGGCAGGCTTGGACTGGCTGGCATTTTTCGACACCAGATGTTCGGAGCCGGCGGGTTCATACCAGAACTGACCTTTCTTGTAGGTGATTGCCTGTTCGCCTTTGACCTGAGAAGTGATTTCGCCTTCGAGCACGTAAGCCATCGCGGTGCCGTCGTGTTTGTGGGCGATGGACGATTGACCGGGTTGGTAATCGACTTCGATCATCATGGCTTTTTTGCCGGGAGCGTTTTTCAGTAATTGTTCTTGCAGGACGGTGATTTTTTCGGAAGGGTCGTGGGCCAGTGCCGTGGCCGAAATGCCGAGGGCGAGGGTAGCGGCGAAGACGTACAGGACTTTCATGGCGGATCACCTGTTGAAGTGGGGATGTCGGTGATCACACTAGTCCCCGGGGCGGGGCATGCAAACGGCCAATATTCGGGAAGATCGGGTGACCATTTGGCCTGATGCCAAAAGCAAAAGATCGCAGCCTTCGGCAGCTCCTACATTGGAATGCGTTCCCTGTAGGAGCTGCCGAAGGCTGCGATCTTTTGATCTTGCCGTTAAACAATCGGGAAGCTGTTGAAATCCACACTGTTGGCCAATCGACTGTCGATCAGGTCAATAAACCCCTGCGCCTCTGGCCGGTTGAAATGCGCCTGCATCGCCGCTTCCGACTGCCATCGCGCACTGACCGTCCAGCGGTGGTTGTCTTCGGGGCAGCGGTCGACCAGATAGGAATCGCAGCCCGGCGTTTCGCGCAGGGTGTCGACGATCTTCTGCAGTTGCCTGCCCAGTTCATCCGAGCGGCCGGCGGCAGCCTGCAGTTGCACCGTGTTGATCACTTCGTTGGACATTACTCACACTCCTGAATCAGGCCGGACGAATCCTGCTCATTGAGGGATAACGCCTGTGCAGAATAGGCCTGCCCTAGTCGATCACCAATAACCAATCGGCGGTTAATCGCCGAGACCAATCATTCAGGCAACTTGTTGCAAAATGTCGCGCAGGCGATTCAGGGCGATATCGATGTCGAGGGTCTCGATGGCGCCGAAGCCGAAATACAAACCGCTGCGCACCGGCTGCTGGTAATAGAAACCGTCGATGGAATACAGCCCGACCTCGACTTTTTTCGCCAGTTCGATCAGCAGCGGCAGGTCGATTGGCACCTTGCACAACGCGGCCATGTGGAACCCGGCACTGGGCGGCACGGCCTCGAGCCACGGCGACAGATCGCTGGCCATGCGCGCCAGAATCCGTTCGCGCCGCTGGGCGTAAATCGTATGGCAGCGGCGGATGTGTTTGAGCAGGCAGCCCTCGGCGATGAACTTGGCCAGCGCCCATTGCGGCAGGGTCGAGGCATGCAGATCGGTGAGCTGCTTGGCGCGGATCACCGCTTCGAGGATCGCCGGCGGCAGGATCGCGTAACCCAGGCGCAGCTCCGGCAGCAGAGTCTTGGAGAAGGTGCCGACGTAGGCGACGATGCCGCGCTGGTCGAGGCTGTGCAGCGAATCGGTCGGACGCCCTTCATAGCGAAATTCGCTGTCATAGTCGTCCTCGATGATGATCGCCCCCAGTTCATAAGCCCGAGCCAGCAAGGCTTCGCGGCGCGCCGGACTCATCGGCATGCTTAGCGGAAACTGATGCGACGGCGTGACATAAATCAGCCGCGTGCCATCAGGGATGTGTTCGACCTGTATCCCCTCGGCATCCACGGGAATACCGACCACCTCGGCGCCGTGGGTGCCGAACAACAGACGTGCCGGCGGATAACCGGGATCTTCCATCGCCACCAGGCTGCCGGGGCTGATCAACACGCGAGTGATCAGGTCCAGCGCCTGTTGCGCGCCGTTGCACACCACGGTGTCTTCGTCCTGACAGTTGACCCCGCGAGAAAACGCGATGTGCCGGGCAATCGCATTGCGCAGCGCCGGCAGGCCTTCGGGCACGCTGTAGAAACCTTTGGACGCGGCCATTTTGCGCATGGCGTGGGAGACGCAGCGGCGCCAGTCGTCATGGGGGAACTGGCCCTTGCTGGTGGCCCCACCGATGAAGTCGTAGCGCAGCGCACCTTGCAGCGTCGGATGACGCAGGAACACCGGCAAGTTGCGCCAACTTTCGATCACCTCTGCACCGGCCAGCTCGGTGTGGCTTTGCTTGCGCTGGACTTGCGCCGGGCGCGCATTGACGTAGGTGCCTTTGCCGATCACGCCGGTGAGGAAGTTTTCGTACGTCAGCTGCGCGTAGGTGTCGGAAATGGTCTTGCGTGATATGCCCAATTGTTCGGCCAGCAAGCGGCTGGGCGGCAATTGCGTACCCGCGGCCAGACGCCCGGATTCAATGGCCCCGCGCAGTTGCTGATACAACTGACCGGCAAGATCCTTGCGGCCGTTGATCACGACGTGAAGTTCCATACCGACGAGGCTCCGGGGGGCTATTGGGTGTGCCCGCCAGATTACCGCTGTTGTTTGATTGGCAATAGTTGCGCACCACAAAAACCCGAAATTGGCCTAAATCCCTGTAGGAGCTGCCGCAGGCTGCGATCTTTTTATCTGGTTTTTTTAAGATCAACACCAAAAGATCGCAGCCTGCGGCAGCTCCTACAGGGGATTGTGTTCAAGTGGTGTAGCGGTTTTCCGTGGAATTGGGGCTGTAATGCATCGCTGTCGGCGTTTACGGTGAAGTCACTATTCCGTCTACCGAGAACAGCCATGTCCCCGCGCCTGGATTACTACAACGCTTCGCCCAAGGCGATGAAAGCGATGATTGCCATGGAGGCACTGACCGCTAACTTGAGCATCGAGCAACCGTTGCTGCAACTGATCCGGATCCGCGCTTCGCAACTCAACGGCTGTGCGTTCTGCACCGACATGCATTCGGTGGACGCACGGCGAGCCGGGGAGAGTGATCGGCGGTTGTATGCCATTGCAGTCTGGCGCGATAGCGACTTCTTCAATCCCCGTGAACGCGCGGCGCTGGCGTGGGCCGAGGCAGTGACGCTGCTTGCCGAAAGCCATGTGCCGGACGACGTTTACCAGCAGGCACGCGAGCAATTCAACGAAGGCGAACTGGTCGACATGACTATGGCCGTCACCACCATCAACAGCTGGAATCGGCTGGCAGTGAGCTTTCGCCAAACCCCAAGTGACTGACGCGCACATTCCCCTGTGGCGAGGGGATTTATCCCCGATGGGCTGCGAAGCGGCCCCAAAACCATTCGGCACAGTCTTTTCATTTAAACCGGGTTGACTGGATTTACGACTGCTTCGCAGCCGATCGGGGATAAATCCCCTCGCCACAGGTGAGCTATTTGCCGATCAACAATGGTGAGGTTCCAGAATTAGATGGTGGACGCTGCGGCTTCACCGACGTGCCAAACGTATTACCCATCCGCGTGCTGGTCGCCGCCGGTGTCGCCAGGCCAACCTGATTCGGCGGTCGCTTATTCACTGGTGAGGCCGTGACTTGCGGGGTTGAAGGCACCTATTTGTTGTTTCAGCTGTGGTGGTGCGGTCTGGATTGCCGGGAGTGTGCTTGGTTGCCTTTGGCTAGAGGATGTCTGTCGTGAATGTCCTCTTTCGGCCAGTAGCAGTCGTTCATGACCAACTACTTCTGGTCGTTGAAACGATCATTACCCGACTATCTTCGCTCGTTGCGTTACTCACTCCACAAATTAACAAAATCACTAAAATTGTTAGCAACGAAGTTAACTTTGCTTGAGTTGGGATCAAATATCTCAACAGCAACGGAGGACGTGTTGAAATTTAGGCAGACCAGATAACCACCTGCATCCCTTGCTATGGGGATCATTTGTTTGGGAATCCCTAGGGGTTTTCCTGCCCCTGAGTACCATAAGATGGTATGCGAGGCGACATCAGGCGAGAACGAAAAGAACTCGCTTATGCACGTCTTTTCGTTGCCATATGAAAATGAAGATATCTCCGGAGCGGCCTTATCGGAAAATGTGACCAAGTCCAAGTAAGATTTTGGAAAACTTATGCCAAGTAATTCTTCTACTTGGAAAATCGTATTGCTATCCACTGAGGAACCTTGTTCGATTCCGAAAGAGCACCAGTCTATTTTCATACCAGCCCTCCGTAATTATGTTTTTCCATCTGCAAAGCCCCCTTTTTTTCGATATGGAACATCTTCTGCAAAGAGCAGTGTGGATTCAACCGCAGGATGCGAGAGACAGCTTCTGGCCGGTAGCTGTCCTCACTCACTAGCCTTGTACAGACGTTTAGTCGGACGACTTGCCAGCGCAATGCCACGGAACTTCTTGGAATGCCCCGCTTGTGGTCAGTACTGAGCCGAGTTCATAAATTAGTTGCCTATTGAGAGTTGAATTATCGGAATACTGATCGGCTTCCCCGAAAGAACTCCAAGAGTCGCTGTCAATTCGGACAGTTCCAAACTTACTTTCTAGATGGGAGTGGGACGCCCATATGCCATGCTCAGTGGTGTTGACTGAAAATCCCAATGGCGCCAGTACCGCGCGGAGCGCTTCCTGAAACCCAATGTCTGATGGCTGTGGATAGAACTCAATTAGCAGTTTGTTGCTGCCATAGCCTTCTCTAATCGCGAAAGCGTACATGACCTTCCTCTTATACATAGGATTCAGCCCCATGATTTTTTCCGGCCGACAAGCCTGCGTGCTCTATGACGGCGAGACTGAGACAGCGTTTTGTCCTCGGCGCAATGAGCCAAGAGCGCGGTGAGCGGAATGTCTATAGGAAAGCCATCCTCCAGCCATTTAAGCGCTAGTCCCGACCAATATTCGGAATACGACATCAAGGCTGTGATCACCAGCGGCTGCAACGCTATGTCGGCAGGTAGCGTATATTTTTTGCTAAGGGCTCTTAGCGCATCTGGCAAGTCGATTGCAGCTGTTTCGAAAGGTTTCTCAAGCAGCGGCAATAGCCAGACATAGCTGAATTCTTCGTTCATCTTCTCCCCCGGAGGCTGCTATCGACGCCAAGGAGTTCATCAAATTGAGGTAACAAAGCGGGTTTCGAGTCCAACACTGACTGGCGGTGGCGCATTAATCAATGCGACGGCATTGTCGCCCTGGTTAAGGTAGATCAATGAATCACCTGTCTCGAACGTAACTCTGAATCCGGCCAGCCAAGGCTCTTGCCCGTTGAAAGAGTCAAGAATTCCCTCAACTGCACAAATTTTTGTGTTCTCAAGGTGGGTTGCTGATAAATCTACAAGCAGGTTCTCCCTCTTCCAGGAGCAGGTTACGTTTGGCTCTATCTCGAAGGACACCGGCGTATCAGACGGCAACAAGTCCGCGCCTACTCGCTCCCCATCACTCACGAGATACATGGATAAAACTTCTCTTTCGCCAAAACGCCATTCTAAAGAACCTATATCTCCCAGATCTTTCTCGTCGTTAAAATAGTACTGGTCGTGCAACAGCACGCTCAGTCGCTTTCCCAAAAGCGAACGGGCGTTTTGCAGGTCTCTGACAGATCTTGCCGGGGATGAGGAGTGGCGACCAGGCATCGAGCACCTCATATATGTGGAAAAAGAAGCTGATACTACACAAAGGCCATTACGTCTGCTCTTGGCCGGTTAGCGACGGTCAGGGCTCGACCGTCGCTATGCATATTCAAACCTCGGTCTGTTCCGCCATCTCTAGGGCGTCGTCGACTTCAATTCCCAGATATCGAACGGTGCTCTCCAGCTTCGTATGGCCAAGCAGCAGTTGAACCGCTCGCAGATTCTTCGTCCTGCGATAGATCAGCGATGCCTTCGTACGCCTCATTGTGTGAGTGCCATACATAGCTGGATCAAGGCCAATTGCTTCCACCCAGCCTTTGACGATACGTGCGTATTGACGTGTTGATAGATGGTCTGAGGTATGCAGCTGGCTCGGAAAAAGGCAGTCCTCGCTCCGGAGTTGGGCCTGGTGTATCCAGGCTGCGATAGCAAACCGTGTTTGTTCGGTGATCTCGAACTGCACTGGCCGCAGCGTTTTCTGCTGCATCACGATGGCGCGTGGTGATACGTGCTCGCCATGGGCGACGTCACGCACACGAAGCTTGGTTAAGTCGCAGGCCCGAAGCTTGCTGTCGATGGCCAGATCGAAGAGCGCAAGATCACGGGTTCGTTCTGCAATTTGAAGCCTTACCCGGATGGCCCAGATATCTCTCAGTCTGAGTGGAGCTTTCTGCCCGACCAGTTTTCCTTTGTTCCAAGGCTGGCGGCTGCAGGTAGCGAAGATGTTCATGACGAGTCCTCCACGTGTCGAAGGACAAGGATGGCTGACCAGAGAAAGGGTCGCTAACCGGCCATAACCGGCCGTTAGAAAGGCGCCTGAGACATCTTATATCCTGCACTTGATCTATTCTGGATCGTGACAACAGACGCAAAGCTTGTTTCCTTCAGGGTCTCGAAAGTACGCCCCATAAAAATTCGGGTGGTATTCGGGTCGCAGGCCCGGAGTGCCTTCGCATGTTCCATCCAAGACCAACGCCAAAGCATGGGCTTTGCGTACGATCTGTCTATTAGGTGCTAGCAGAGCAATCATTTGCCCATTCCCTAGCGTCGCAGATTGGCTGTCGAACGGTTTGCCCACCACGAAAAGAGGGCGTGCAGTGTCGGGGTGTTTCCAGCCAGCCCATGGGCGTTCAAAGTCTGTGAACTTGAGATCAAGTCCGAGTATCTCCATGACCCCTTGATAAAACACAAGTGCTCTATTGAAGTCATTCACTCCGATGAATACATGTGAAATCATTTTTGTCCTAAAAAGAGGAAGCATTCTCGCAACATACCAAGAATTTTCAGGCAGTGTTCAACCTCTGGCCTGAAACATACTCAGTCGAACTTGGAAGACGTTTTTACAGTAACGGGGCCGATTGCTGCGTGTGGTGAAGTGCTGCTATCGACCCAGGCTGTGTGAAAGCACAAGCAGCATTTTGAAGTCCTCGTCTTTACGGAAAATCTGCCAGCGTTCGGTCAGTCGGCGAACTTGGAGTTTGCTCAGAAACGCGATGTCCACTCCGATTACAATCGCCGCCGCTGATCGAAAGCGTTTTTCGATTGGTACCCTGTACCTGTTCCCGAAGCTGCTTGCGTTACATCCGGCGATCGAGAATGGGTTCCAGGCCTAGTTTTTGAAACGAGCCCGAAAGCCTCTCTAAATATAAGCCGCTCTCCACAAACGATAGGTGTGCCGACTACATCGGAGGACGTTGCAATTTGACCCACTCCTGTACGGTTGGTCGTTGCCATTGGCGCTGCGCGTACTCCACCAGCGCGGGTGGTACGGAGTCGCCATTGAATATCAGCCGGTTGAGCATCAAGGCCAGATCCACATCGGCGATCGACCATTGACCGAACAGGTACTCGGGGCTGTCCGCCAGTAGCGTTTGTGCGGCACCGCACAGCTTGCGCGCTGCCGACTCGGCAGCTGGCGACAAGGGGTTTGATTTGAGTCCATAAAACACAACCAATGTGGATCGTTCCTGCCGAATGGGCAGCAGGTCACTCCGCACCCATGCCTGGACTTGTCGTGCCTTTGCATGCTGCATCAGGTCTTGTGGGTAAACGGGCGCCTGGGGGAAAACGTCTTCCAGGTACTCAGTGATAGCCGACGATTCAGATAAGGCGAAGTCGCCGTGCACAAGTGTGGGTACCCGCTGGGTCTGCGAGAGGCTGGCATAGTCCTCTGACTGGTTTTCGGACGAGTCGAGGTCTAGCGGGATCATTTCAAATTCGATGCCCTTTTCGCGGAGTACCACGAAAGCCGACATGGCATAGGGGCTGCAAAATTGAGAGTCAACGTACAAGCGCAGGCGGGAATTATTCACAGGTCATCTCCTTATGCAGAAGGAGGCACGCTACGAGATCCACAGCGATAAATAAAATTCATGATTTTCATGGGCGTATTCCTGACCGGAATACTTTGTTGCCGCCTGCCCTTGTCTGGCTTCCTTCAGATTGGGCGCGCTTTGTTTTGAAGGTGACCCCGTCACGACAGGTACCCCGGCTTATCATTCAGCGGTCGTGCTGAAGACTAGGCAGTTTCTCCCACCCTGTATCCTATAAATGCGGGCCGTCTGTGTCTGTCGGCACCATCGCCCGAATGATACGGTCTGCATTTATTGCATATCGATGAGGCAAAAATGGATCTCACTGCAATCCAATTTGATACCACCGATTGGTCAACGATAGAGCCGGTGGCGCATGCCGGTCAGACAGGTACAGCCTATTGGCGTACCTGCCAGTTTGGATCAGCTCGTGTGCGGATGGTCGAATACAGCCCTGGATATTTGGCCGATCACTGGTGTTGGAGGGGGCACATCCTGTTGTGCCTGGAGGGTCAATTGGATACAGAACTTGAAGATGGTCGTCAGTTCACACTGACGCCAGGCATGAGCTATCAAGTGGGCAATAATGCTGAGGGGCATCGTTCATCCACCACGATCGGGGCGAAGTTGTACATTGTGGATTAGTCGTGGGGGCGACCTGTAAACGCACCCCACCAATCCGTTGGCAGCGAATGCTCCCGTAATCAGGGATCTGAAATATACCTCTAGGAATGACTGCTTTTGGCCGGAAGCAGCCACCTATGGCTTGCTTAAATCCTACTGACAAGCTTTCAATCGCGCTCCGTCAGTGCCACTACCCTCACGGGTGTCAATCTCGCCGTTACGGTCAATATGAATTTCCGTTGTCGGCCATTGGGGCGTAATGCTGACGCAACGGTTCAAGCCCTTTGCATTCCACCAGTCCAGACGCATGAAGAACTCATCGTCAGGAAAGATATGTCCTACATCACCCGTTGACTTTCCCGGCAGCAGTTCACCGCGAACGATGGTGTGCTGTGTGTTCAGGACGTAATTAATGTTCTTGGTGCCGTCCTTTGAGTAGTAAACGACAACTCGCGGTATAGCTATGTACCAGCACGCCACTGCACCAATGAGGAACAGCCCTATCCACCGGCCAATACGTCGTGGTCGCTTTTCACTTGCAGACATGTTTTTGAACCCCTGTACCCCATTCAGCAATTGGCACCGCCAACACCTTGTCCATGATGATTTGTGCAGTGACACCGCCGTTCGGATATTCCTTGTAGAGTTCCATTCCGAGAATGATCGACACTCTATCAGGCGCATCGTCCCATGCTCGCATCCCTTCGATACCTTCTGTCCTTCGTGGGCCATCAAACCTCTTGGGGTCTTTAAGGAAGCGCCAACTGTCTGATCCTATTTGCTCAACTCCAGCGCCATCCAACTGCACGCTGTCAGAAAGTCCACCGGCTAAGCCGACGTACCCATAATGGATGTTCGACCAGATATCGTAGTAGAAGTCATACGGCCCCTGTTTATGCCAAGGTGCACCAAACATCTTGGCCAATTTGGGCTTGTGATCCCAATCCTGACCCTGTCCCACCTTATTCGTCCAGATGGCGAAAGCCTTCGCCTTTTTTCCAAGTGCCATGCTGTAAAACTGGGGGTCCTGCCCTAGGCGCAGGTAGAGCGGAAGCTCCCTAAATTTCTTGGTTTCCGCCTCAGGATCGAAGCTGTTTAATTCTTTCATTTCCAGGACTGCTGGGTCATTGATATTGCGGTTCATCTCATCGGCGATGTAATTGGCCAGTTGCTCCATCATGTCAGGGTCTTTGCACGTAGTAGGTGCTTCCGGCTCTGTCTTAGCTTCGGGTTTTTCCGTACTGGCTTGTGGATCTACCAAGGCATTCGCCGCCAGAGCTTTCTCTTTCAAATTTGGATCAGCGAGCAAGGTCGCCATCTTTTCATCGTCCACGGTCCCATCTGGGCGGAACGCTCCCAGTGCCATGAAGTTGACGATGGTTGCACCGCCAGCATCGCCCATGACAAACCCGCCACCTACATCGCTTGACCCGGTGATGATGGTTCCACCATGGCTGGTAGGACTACCAAGGTGGGCCATAGGACGGCCATTCACTTGAATCGATGGAAACCCTGTTGTGATTACGGCGCCACACCCACATGTATCACCAACGCGGGCGGAGCCCATAAAGTTGATATTTACGTCGCCACTGGCGGAGGCAATCGGGGAGGTGCCATGGCCGGGCAAAGGGCAGACATGTTCATCACCCAGTCGTGCAGAAGCGATCATGTATCGTCCTTGAATCGTTGCGAGGCGTGCCAGCTTGTGGCTGCGGTAGTCTGACTTTACCGGGAAGCTCAAACAATGGCTGCAAGACAAATCCTAAAAGCCTTGCTGAAAATCTCCCTTTTCCGTGTCAGCTGTTTTCTATAAAAGATGCCTGGGCGTGGTGAGTCGTCTCAGGTTCCGTATTTACATTCGACTGACTTCTTTTGGCCGACACAAGTCTTTGGAAATGACCGAGCGGTTACCCGAAAAGCACAGGTGGGTAATAGGGGCGTCTTGGGGAGGTGCGCGTCGAGATGTATCGCAAAAAATAGAATGATCTCGTGGCCGAGATTTTCAGTTGATAAACGCCAATGTTTAAAAAGACATCTCCAAACACTCTCTCAGGCTACACACCCTTGCGCCTTTGCCTACAGCTACGCCAGAATCCGCCGGCTTGTGCGCTTTGGGGGCGGGTTTTATTGTGGTCCGGTCGCTGACGAATCAGCGATCGGGTTTGGTAGCCCGGCTTAGACTTGGCGCATAGCGTCACCCGAAACAGGCCTTTTTGGGGCTGTGTATTTATGGTGGCCATGCGCAGGGCGTCTTCGGGCGCGCCGGTTTTCCAAGTCACCGGTCTACCAACCTTCGTATGGCCACCACCCCTTCGTTTGGTAGCGAAAGATGATGGCTCCTTTTCTACGATTTGGAGATTCACTCATGATCAAACCAACACCCAACCCGCCCGAAACCGATTCGGTTTCCCCCTACGAATCCCTCGACTCAAAAAAACTCCACGAAGCCGCCGACCGCGCGCTCGACCATTACCTCTGTCCGCCCGGTTCCACGCCGCCTCCACGTAAAACCCGCGGGATGTACGCCGTGACTGCGGACAACAAAAACGAAGAACTGCTAATCGATGCCAGTGAAACACTCGCTTCGGCGCAAACCATTGCCCAGAACGTCGCCAGTCTGTTGCCGGCGTCGCAGCGTCGGGCGTTGTTGGGGATTGCGCAGTTGATCATGCTCGGGGAGTTGGCGGTGAATCGGGCTTTGGATAATTTGCAGTTGCCGGGGTGATGCGCGTATCGGAATCACCTGGTGATTGATTGGGTGTCTGTTCTGACGCGTTCGCGAGCAGGCTCGCTCCCACCTTTGAGCGCGTTGCAAGGTGGGAGTGCGCTGGCTCTTCAGCCGCGATAAATACCGAAACGATGTACGCGTTTCTGTACCCGGGAGTGGCGGGGTGCTTTCTTTGCGTCAGTCGACTGCCAGGTTGTCCCGAGCCCACTGTTCAGCCGTAGTGACCTGAATCGACGGCTGTTCGTTGAAAGTCCTCGCGCCATCCCGCGATGGCGCCAGTCGTGCTGCGGCCCCGGGCTACAACCCGAACAGTCCGGTGCAAGTGCTGGGCGACGGGGCGCTGGATGAACAGGCGAAACAGCAGCTGACCGAGGAGGAGCGTGGGCAACTGGCGCTGTAACAGACTCTCGTGCAGTACGTTTGGCCGCCCTTTTTTTGTGTGAAAAATACTTTCTGAACGGACCACAACCCCTTGTAGGAGTGAGCCTGCTCGCGATAGTGGCGTGTCAGTTGCTGATGTGTTGTCTGACACACCGCTATCGCGAGCAGGCTCACTCCTACAAGGGATTGCGCGGGGCTCAGAACGCGTAGGGAATGCTGATTTTGGCCCAGAGCATCTCGCCCTCGGGGCGGTTCTCGACATCGAATTCCTTGGCCCAGCGAATCTCCGCGCTGGCGTATTTGAGGAAGGTGAAGTGCAGCGCCGGGCCAATTGCGAACACCTCGCCGCGCACTCCGTCGTCCACGTCTTGCCCGGCGAACTGCACGGTGTGGCCAAACTGTTTGTCGTCGGTGGTCTGCTTGAGGTAGTAGCCGTTGAGGCCGAGCATCAGGTCGTCGGTGAGCTTGTAGCTGGCCGAGTAGTCGAAGTGGAAAATCTGCCCGGACTTATAGTCGGTGTCCTTGTTTTTCTCGTTGAAGCTGTAGGTGGTCTTCATCGAGACTTCGGTGCGCTCAGTCGGCAACCAGGTGAAGGAGAACAGCGGCTTGTAGGTGTAGAAATTGTTGCTGGTGTTGGCCAGCCGGTCGACGCTGTATTCGCCGGTCGGTACGGTGATTTCCAGCGCGGCGCCAAGGGTCAGGTCCTTGCCCATATCCCACAGGATGATCGGCGCGACGGTGGTATCGCCCATGCCTTCGCGGGTGTCGCTCAAGCCGAACACCGACACTTCCTGCTTCAGCCACGGTTGCGCGATGTAACCGGCCAGGCGTCCGCCAAAGATCCGCACCGGACTCAAGTAATCGAGGCGCGGAATCACCGCCGTCGACTCGATTTCGACGTCCGGCACCTTGCCGCCCAACGAGCTGATATTGAGTTTTCTGGCCTTGTAATGGTTGTAGTAGAGGTTGAACGCGACCATGTTCTCCGGAAGGCTGTCGACCTCCATCGGCAGCATGAAGAAGCCGTCGGTGCCGGTACCGATGTTGTCGACGCCGGCCTCGGTGGCCAGGGCTGGAAGAGTCGCGGTGCAGCCCAGCAAAATCAGGGCCAGACGCAGGGGCAATGTCGCGCGGTTCGGGTGCATATCCGTCCTCATTATTATTGTGTTGGAGCGCAACGCGGGCACGCAGGTCGCCCGGCACGATAGAAATAAGCGCTCTGAGCCCGACGGGGCAGGGTATTGGCGGACAGTTAGGGGGACTTCTGCGGACAGTCGACAAACCCTGTGCTAACTTCCTTCGACATAACCGGTAACAAAAATAACAATCAAGCATGATCCGGAATGTCAGCCCACATGAACGTAAAAGTCCAAGACCCGACCTTTGAACTGGCGTTGGTGTCGCCATTTCTCCTGCAAACCCTCGCTGAAGTCGCGCAGAACAAAGGCGTCGAGCCCGAGAGCCTGTGCCGTGGCCTGGGTTTTACCCTTGAAGATCTGCAGGACCCGACGCAGCGGATTTCCTATCGTCAGGCCGTGGCGATGATTCAACGCGCGCTCAAAGTCCTGCCGAACCAAGGGTTGGGCTTGTGGGTCGGCGCTCAGAACGTACTTGGCACACTGGGGTTGCTCGGGCACGTGCTTTCACTGTGCAAAACCTTGCGCGATGCGTTTGCCGTGGGGATTCGCCATCAGCACACCTCGGGCGGGATTGTGGTTTCCAGCGTCAATGTGGTCGGTGATCAGGTGCATCTCGATGCCGAATGTCGCCTGCCGTTTGCCGATGTGCAGGTGTTCGCGGTCGAGGAGTTTTTCGCCAGTTTGCTGGTGTACGGCCGCGCACTGGCCGGCGCCGATTTCAAGCCGATCGCTGTGGAATTCGTGCATGCGGCGCCGGATTACCTCAGTGAATATCAGCGTCTGCTTGGGCCGCAAGTGCGCTTTGGATGCCTGCACAATCGCATGCTGATTGATGTGCAATGGCTGGACGTCAGCCTGCCCAATCATCATTCACTGGCGTTGCGTCAGGCTGTCGCGTTGCTGGAACTGGAAGCGGCGCAGGTGCACCAAAAAATCGACCTGATTCAAGCCGTGGAGCGTGCGATCGCCCGCGACCTGAGCCGGGGCAGTCATATCGAAAAGATAGCCGGCGACCTGAACATGAGCAGCCGCACATTGCGCCGGCGCCTGACCGAGCATGCGCTGACCTTTGAAGCCTTGCTGGAACAAGTGCGGCAGGCGCGGACGATGAGTCTGCTGGCCAATCCGGACATGCCGATCGAGCGGATCACCGAAGAGGTCGGCTACAGCGATGTGCGCAGCTTTCGCCGGGCGTTCAAACGCTGGACGGGGCTGAGCCCGAGTGCGTGGCGCGTCGAGACCAGCATGACGCTTTAGGAGATCCAAAGATCGCAAGTTCCTACCGAGGTTCGTGTAGGAGCTGCCGAAGGCTGCGATCTTTAGATCTTGCTTCAACCACACAAACTGTCTGGCTACAGGTAAACTCCGCGCACTTTTTCAAGGAGTTCACATGAGTCACTACCAGCCGGGCATTCTCGCCACCCCTGTTCCGTTGCAAGCACGTCATCTGTTTTTCGCTCTGGCGTCGGTTGAAGCCTTGCCGCAGGCGATCGACAACCTGCTGAACCTGGTGGATGGCAAGTCGGCGGTGGTCGGTTTCGGTGAGTCCCTGACCAAGGCCCTCAACGTGGAAATCGCCGGTCTGCGCAGTTTCCCGGCCATGAGCGGCGTGGGCGTGAACAACCCGTCCACCCAGCATGCGCTGTGGGTCTGGCTGCACGGTGTTGACCGTGGTGATCTGCTCAATCGCTGCAACGCCGTCGAAGCGGCGCTGGCCCCGGCCTTGCGTCTGGTAGAAATGCAGGAAGCCTTCCGCCACAAGGAAGGTCACGACCTGACCGGTTACGAAGACGGCACCGAAAACCCTCATGACGAAGCCGCTGTTGCTGCCGCGTTGCAGAGCGAAGGCGCTGACGGTCTGGTCGGTGGCAGTTTCGCCGCGATCCAGCAGTGGCAGCACGACCTCAAGGGGTTCCACAAACTGTCTGCCGACGACAAAGACAACATCATGGGGCGTCGCTTGAGCGATAACGAAGAGATCGACGACGCGCCGGTGTCCGCTCACGTCAAACGCACCGCGCAGGAAAGCTTCGCACCTGAAGCGTTCGTCGTGCGTCGCTCGATGCCGTGGATTGAAGGTGATCGCGCCGGGCTGATGTTCCTCGCGTTCGGTTTCTCGCTGGATGCCTTCGAAGCGCAATTGCGGCGCATGAGCGGTCTGGAAGATGGCATCGCCGATGGCTTGTACCGCATCAGCCGGCCGATCACCGGCGGCTATTACTGGTGCCCGCCGCTCAAGGACGGCCATCTTGATCTGCGCGCCTTGCGCATCGGCTGATTCTGCAAAAGGACTAAAGATGAACGTGGTGCGCTGGGGCATGATCGGTTGCGGCAGTGTCGCGGAACGCAAAAGCGGGCCGGCCTTCTACAAGGCGCCCGGTTCCGCGCTGGTGGCGGTGATGGGCCGACGCCTTGAAGCCGTCAGTGATTACGCAGCGCGCCACGGTATCGCTCGGGTTTACACCGACGTCGATGCACTCATCAACGATCCCGAGGTGGACGCGGTGTACATCGCCACGCCGCCCGACAGCCACCACGCCTACAGCCTGAAAGTCGCCGCCGCCGGCAAACATTGCTGCGTGGAAAAGCCCATGGCACTCAACGCCGGGCAAAGCCGCGAGATGCAGCAGGCGTTTGCCGACGCCGGTTTGCATCTGTTCGTTTCCTACTATCGTCGTTCGTTGCCGCGCTTTGCGCAGGTGCGGCAATGGCTCGAACAGGGGCGGATCGGCGAAGTGCGGCATTTGAGCTGGACGCTGACCAAGGCACCGTCGCCGGCCGATCTGGATGGCCGTGACAACTGGCGCACCGACCCGGCGGTGGCGGGTGGCGGTTACTTCGCAGATTTGGCCAGCCACGGTTTTGACCTGTTCCAGTATCTGCTCGGCGACATTGTCGAGGTCGCCGGTTTCACCGCGCAGCAGGCCGGGTTGTACGCGGCGGAAGATGCGGTCAGTGCCAGTTGGCGCTTTGCCTCTGGGGCGCTGGGCATGGGCTGCTGGAGTTTTGTTGCCGATCGGCGCGAGGATCGGGTCGAGATCATCGGCAGCCTCGGTCGGATCAGCTTTTCAGTGTTTGATGAGCATCCGGTCGAGCTGCATGCCGATGAGCAGATCAGCCTGGACATTGCCCATCACGAACACATTCAGTGGCATCACGTGCTGGGCATGAATGCGCATATTCGTGGTGAATCAGAGCATCCGGCGATGGCCGAACAGGCCGTCAAGACCGACTGGGTCATGGACCAGATCCTCAAGCGCTAAGATCAAAAGATCGCAGCCTTCGGCAGCTCCTACATGGGAATGCATTTCAAACTGTAGGAGCTGCCGAAGGCTGCGATCTTTTGATCCTGAAACCTGCATCTAAGGTTATGCCCATTCGGTATTTCTCAACCTTGTCATAACGTCTCTAAGATCACGTCATAACTCGTTATAACAAGTGATCCCGTGATGTCCGATAACGTTCTGTCTCTATCAAGTGTCCCGCTGCACACCCAACTGCGCGACGTCCTGCGCGCCCGCATCCTCGACGGCGAATACCCGCAAGACAGCCAGATGCCCTCCGAAAGCGAGCTCGGTGCGCTGTTCAAAGTCAGCCGCATCACCGTGCGCCAGGCACTGGGCGATCTGCAAAAGGAAGGACTGATCTTTAAGATCCACGGCAAGGGCACCTTCGTCGCCAAGCCGAAAACCTTTCAGAACGTCAGCAGCCTGCAAGGCCTCGCCGAATCCATGACCGGGCGTGGCTACGAGGTGATCAACCGCCTGCGCAGCTTCAAATTCATCCCGGCGGACAAGCGTGTCGCCGAGCGTTTGCAGGTCGCCGAGGGCGAAACTGTGGCGCAGATCAAACGTGTACGGCTGATCAATCGCGAGCCGATCTCGCTGGAAATCACCTACCTGCCCAAAGCCATCGGCGAACGGCTGGAGAAGGCTGATCTGGTCACCCGCGACATTTTTCTGATTCTCGAAAACGACTGCGGAATCGCCCTCGGCCACGCCGACCTGGCCATCGACGCCGTGCTCGCCGACAGCGATTTGACCCAGGCACTCAACGTCGAGGCCGGCTCGCCGATCATGCGCATCGAGCGCCTGACTCACGACGCGCAGGGCCAGCCGCTGGACTTCGAACACCTTTACTACCGTGGCGATGCGTTCCAGTACCGCCTGCGGATCGACCGGCAAAAAGGGGAGCAGGCATGACACGCAATACGCTTGAGCAGGAATACGACATCGTCGTGATCGGCGGTGGCACAGCCGGGCCGATGGCGGCGATCAAGGCCAAAGAGAAGAACCGCGACTTGCGTGTGTTGCTGGTCGACAAGGCCAACGTCAAACGTAGCGGTGCGATCAGCATGGGCATGGATGGCCTGAACAACGCGATCATCCCCGGCCACTCGACGCCTGAGCAGTACACCAAGGAAATCACCATCGCCAATGACGGCATCGTCAATCAGGCAGCGGTGTACGCCTACGCGACGCACAGCTTCGAAACCATCGAACAGCTCGACCGCTGGGGCGTGAAGTTCGAGAAGGACGAAACCGGTGATTACGCGGTGAAAAAAGTCCACCACATGGGCGCCTATGTGTTGCCGATGCCGGAAGGGCACGACATCAAAAAGGTTCTGTATCGCCAGTTGAAGCGCGCGCGAGTGAGCATCACCAATCGGCTGGTCTGCACGCGGTTGCTGACCGACGAGGAGGGTGCGGTCAACGGCTTGATGGGCTTCGATTGCCGCACCGCCGACTTCCATGTGATCAAGGCCAAGGCTGTAATCCTCGCGTGTGGCGCTGCTGGTCGCCTGGGTCTGCCGTCCTCCGGTTACCTGATGGGCACCTACGAAAACCCGACCAACGCTGGCGACGGTTACGCGATGGCCTATCACGCCGGGGCCGAACTGGCGAATCTGGAATGCTTCCAGATCAACCCGCTGATCAAGGATTACAACGGCCCGGCTTGCGCCTACGTGACCGGACCGCTGGGTGGCTACACCGCGAACAACAAGGGCGAACGCTTCATCGAATGCGACTACTGGAGCGGGCAGATGATGTGGGAGTTCCACCAGGAACTGGAAAGCGGCAACGGCCCGGTGTTCCTCAAACTCGATCACCTGGCCGAGGAAACCATCCAGAACATCGAAGAGATTTTGCACAGCAACGAACGCCCTAGTCGCGGTCAGTTCCACGCCAACCGTGGCACCGACTACCGCACGCAAATGGTCGAGATGCACATCTCCGAGATCGGTTTTTGCAGCGGCCATTCGGCGTCCGGCGTGTGGGTCAACGAGCGTGCCGAAACCTCTGTGAAAGGCTTGTATTCCGCCGGGGACATGGCAGCGGTGCCGCACAACTACATGCTTGGCGCGTTCACCTACGGCTGGTTTGCCGGGCACAACGCGGCGGATTTTGTTGCCGGGCGCGAGTTCTCTGCGCTGGATACCGGGCAGATCGAGAAAGAGAAAGCACGGGTCTACGCTCCGCTGGATCGCGAACACGGTCTGCCGCCGGCTCAGGTCGAATACAAGCTGCGGCGCTTCGTCAACGACTACCTGCAACCGCCGAAAGTGACCAAAAAAATGCAGATCGGCTTGCAGCGCTTCAGCGACATCGAGCGTGATCTCGATCAGATGAAGGCCAACAACGCCCATGAACTGATGCGCGCTATGGAAACCAGCGTGATCCGCGACTGCGCCGAAATGGCTGCCCGCGCCTCGTTGTTCCGCGCCGAGAGTCGCTGGGGTCTGTACCACTATCGGGTCGATCACCCGCAGCGCAATGACGCTGACTGGTTCTGCCATTGCCACCTGAAGAAGGGCGATGACGGTCAGATGACCAGTTTCAAGAAAGCCGTCGAGCCCTACATCATCCCGCTCGATGCCGAGGAAATGCAGGCTTACGACCGCTTGCGGGTTGGCGCCTTTGCCGCGTGATGCATCATTAAAAGAGAGCCCGAACCATGGCCTATCAAGCTCAGGAAATCTTCTTCCGCTCCAATGCCCCCGTCACCGTGGACGAGGACAAATGCATCGCCGACAAGGGCTGCACCGTGTGTGTCGATGTCTGTCCGATGGACTTGCTGGCGATCAACCCGGCCACGCAAAAGGCTTATATGGCGTTCGATGAATGCTGGTACTGCATGCCGTGTGAAAAGGATTGCCCGACGGGTGCGGTGAAAGTCGATATCCCCTATCTCCTGCGTTGAAACGCTTTCCCCTGTAGGAGTGAGCCTGCTCGCGATAGCGGTGTGTCAGACAACACATCAATGACTGACCCACCGCTATCGCGAGCAGGCTCACTCCTACATTGGATTTGTGACAAACCAAAGCCATCCGGAAACCCCGGACGCTGGATTCAACAACACCCCTCGTTTCCCACCGCGCCCTGATCGCGGCGGAGACGAACATCCTACAAATGATTCGAGGGGAAACACTCATGTTGCGTGCAGCACTCGCCGGTCTGGTACTGGCTTCGTTCACCCTGTCGGCCTCGGCCGAAACCATCCGCATCGCCATCGGCACCCAGGACACCACCATCAACTGCGCCGCCGGTGGGTTGTTGATTCGCGAGCTCGGTTTGCTCGAAAAATACCTGCCCCACGACGGCGTCTACAAGGACGCCAAATACGACGTGCAATGGAAAAACTTCACCAGCGGCGCGCCGCTGACCAACGAGATGGTCGCGGGCAAACTCGACTTCGGCGCCATGGCCGATTTCCCCGGCGCGTTCAACGGTGTGGCGTTTGAGACGGCCGGCAAACACAGCCTGTTCATCAGCGTGCTGTCGGGCAGCATCAAGGGTAGCGGCAACGGTATCGTTGTGCCGAGCGCGTCCGGCGTGCAGTCGCTGAGCGAACTCAAGGGCAAGACCATTTCGGTACCGTTCGCTTCGACAGCCCACGGCATGTTGTTGCGTGCGGTGGCGGAACAGGGCTGGGACCCGCTCAAGGATGTGAACATCATCGCCCAGCCGCCGGAAGTCGCCGGCTCCGCGTTGCAGGCCGGCAAGATCGACGCCCACGCCGATTTCGTGCCGTTTGCCGAGTTGTTCCCCAGCCGTGGTTTCGCTCGCAAGATCTACGACGGCGCCCAAGCCAATGCGCCGACCTTCCACGGTGCGCTGGTGGAGCAGGCCTACGCGAAAAAACACCCGCAGATCGTCGTCGCCTACCTGCGCGCGAGCATCGAGGCCAATCAACTGCTGGCCGCCGAACCGGAGAAGTACAGCGAACTGATCGCCAAAGTCACCGGCGTCGATGCCGAGGTCAATTACCTGTTCCACGGCCCGCTCGGCGTGCAGACCCGCGACCTCAGCTGGAAGCCGGAATATCGCCAGGCGGTGGGTACGGCCATTGATACCTTGAAGCTCCTGAAGAAGGCCGATCGTGGTCTCGATTTGAACACCTTCATCGACGATCAATACATCCGCGCGGCGTTCAAGGCGTCAAATCTGGATTACACCGCGCAGTTGGCCAACTACGCGCAGACGCCGCTGAAGAATGTGGATGCGGTCAGCGGCAAGGCCATCACTGACTTCAGCCATGTCGCCGAAATCTGGGTGCGTGGCGAAGACAAGGTGCGCCAGTACGTCTCCGCCGAATCTGCCTTCACCGCGTTGGCAGGTTTGAAGCAGGACGGCAAAACCATTCGTGCGGTGTATGCGCAGGCGAGTGACAGCGGGATCAAGTTGCTGGCCGATCAGGCGTGGTTTGCCAGCGATGCCAAGGGCCGTTTGAGCGCGTTTCTGCTCAAGGGGCAGGCGCAGCAATTTGCAGCGGCGCAGGGCGGCAAGGTTTTCGATTTCACCGACGCCACGACCCAGGCCGTAGCCACCCGTTAACAGCACAACACCGCTTCCCTGTAGGAGCTGCCGAAGGCTGCGATCTTTTGATCTTGATTTGAAAATAAGGTCAAAAGATCGTCCGATCGCGGCCCGAGCCTTTGGCAGCTCCTACAGGGGATCTCGGTGGGGAGGAATAACTGTGTACCGATCATTTTCTCGCTGGGTTTCAAGATCCGCCTCACTGCTGCTCTGCCTCATATTCTGGCAACTCGCCGCGAGCCATCACTGGAACCTCGGCCTGGTCACCTTCGCCAACGTCCCCACGCCATTGGCTGTGATTGAAGCCGCGCTGGGCCTGGGCGACTCCGGCAAGTTGCTGCAACACCTGACTGCCAGTCTCGGCCGCGTGTTTGCCGGCTACCTCGCCGCGCTGGTGGTCGGCATTGCCCTGGGCCTGGCCATCGGCCGCTCGAAATGGGCCGAAGACTTGCTGTTGCCCCCACTGGAAGTGCTGCGCCCGATCCCGGCCGTGGCGTGGATTCCGTTGGCGATCCTGATGTTCCCGTCGTCCGAGTTGTCGATGGTTTTCATCACCTTCACCGGCGCACTGTTCCCGATCCTGCTCAACACCGTGCACGGCGTCGAAGGCGTCGATCCACGCTTGATCGCCTCAGCGAAAAGCCTTGGGGCAGGGCGCCGGGCGATCCTGCTCGAAGTCATTCTGCCGGGCGCTGCACCGAGCATCATCACCGGCCTCGCGATCGGCATGGGCACTTCATGGTTTTGCCTGGTGACGACGGAAATGATCTCCGGCCAGTTCGGCATCGGTTACTACACCTGGGAGTCCTACACCATCCAGAACTACGCCGACATCGTCGTCGGCATGTTGCTGATCGGTGTGTTGGGCATGGGCAGCAGTCTGTTGATCAAACGTCTGGGCGGCTTGTTCACGCCTTGGCATCGACCGCGAGGAAAAGCCTGATGAGCGTGATGCAAACCCCCGAAGGGCGGATCGACATTCGCCAGTTGTCGATCGTCCTCGGCGAAGGCCGCGAAGCATTCGAAGCGGTGCAGGGCCTCGATTGCCAGATCGAACCCGGCCAGTTCGTGTGCATTCTCGGCCCGTCCGGTTGCGGTAAGTCGACCCTGCTGGGCGCCTTGGCCGGGCACTTGAAGGCGCATGCCGGCAGCCTGAAGGTCGATGGCGGCGCGGTGTCCGGCCCTTCGCCACAGCGTGGCATGGTGTTCCAGCATCACACACTGTTCCCGTGGCGCACGGTGCGCGACAACGTCGCTTTCGGCCTGAAAATGCGTGGCATCGGCAAGGCCGAGCGTCATCGCGCCGCTGATGAAATTCTTCAACTGGTCGGCCTCGACGGCTTCGCCGAGCGCTGGCCCGATCAACTCTCTGGCGGCATGCAGCAACGGGTGGAAATCGCCCGGGTGCTGGTCAATCGCCCGCGGCTGTTGCTGATGGACGAGCCGTTTGGCGCGCTCGATGCGCTGACCCGATTGAACATGCAAGAGCTGCTGCTGAACATCTGGACACGGATTCGCACCACCGTGGTGTTTGTCACCCATGACATCGATGAGGCGCTATTCCTCGCCGATCGCTTGCTGGTGATGAGCGCGCGGCCGGGACGAATCATCGAAGATCTGCGCCTCGACTTCGCCCGACCACGCACCAGCGAACTGGTCACCAGCGCTGAATTCTCCCGACTGAAGCGCCACTGCCTCGACCTGCTGCGCCATGACGACGACCGACCGCTGCCGCGCCTCAATCCGCTCGGCCTGCCGCCCGAAAACCCTTTGCCGAGATTTGCCCTGTGACCTCTATTTTTGCTGTGACCGATAACCTTGAAATCCTTGCCCTGCAACCACGCCTGACCGCTGCAGACGCCGGTGTGCGGCGCATTGCGCTGATTGAGCTGGCGGATCTGGAAGAACCCGATGGTTTGCTCTGGCTGGTCGAGCGGCTGTCCGAGGATCCCGCTGAAGAGGTGCGTGCTGAAGCGGCGCGTCTGCTGGAAGCCTGGGAGGACGAACCGGTGGTTGCAGCCTTGTGCCAAGCGCTGACCGATCCATCGCCCGCCGTGCAATCTGCCGCTGCGCAAAGTCTGAGTTTGCTCAAGACCGAAGCGGCCGGGCGGGTGATTCTGCCGTGGACCGATCATGCTGAAGTCAGCGTACGCAATGCCGCGTTTCGAGCTCTGCGCGAACTGCGCTTTGCCGATGCTGCGCCCGCTGCCGTCGCGGCGCTGAATGATGCCGATGCCAGCGTGCGCCGCGAGGCCGTGGGCGTGCTCGGCTGGCTCAAGCAACTCGACGCGCTACCGGCATTGGCCCGATTGGCCAGCGCTGACCCGGACACCGAAGTGCGCCGCGCTGCGACCGGAGCGCTCGGCCTGGCGTCCAGCGCTGAGGTCCTGCCAGCGCTGCGTCAGGCCTTGCAGGACAACGCCTGGCAAGTGCGCGAAGAAGCCGCAACCACCTTGGGCAAAGTCGGCCACAGCGACGCCGGCCCGGCATTGATCGAAGCCTTGAGCGACGACTATTGGCAAGTGCGTTTGCGCGCCACCCGCAGCCTCGGCCGCTTGCGTTTTGGCCCAGCGCTGGACGCCTTGATCGATACTCTCGGGCATCGCATCAGCAACCTGCGCAAGGAAGCCGCATTGGCTTTGGGTGAGTTGAATGATCGTGGCGCAGTGGCTGCGTTGCAGGCGGCGCAGGATGACGGCGATCCGGAAGTGCGCAAAGCAGTGCGGATTGCCTTGAGTCAGTTGCAATGAATCCGCTGGCGATCTGTAACTCGCAGAGCGAGCAAACCCTGCGCCTGAGTTGGCCGAACGGTCGCGAATCGCTGATCGCTCACGCCGAACTGCGCCGCCAGTGCCCCTGCTCGCAGTGCCGCGCGTTTCGCCTGCGCGGCTCGGCGCCTCTGGTGGACGAGCGAGTACGTATCATCGAACTCAACCCGCAGGGTTACGGCGTGCAACTGGTATTCAGCGATGGTCATCAACGCGGCATCTACCCGTGGACCTACCTGGCACAACTCACCCTTGAACTAAATACTGCACGGGCTTGCCTGGTAAAAAACTCACCCCCTTGAACCAAATACTGCATGGGCTTACCTGGCAAAAACTCACCCCTGTAGGAGCTGCCGAAGGCTGCGATCTTTTGATTTTGATTTTAAGAGCAAGATCAAAAGATCGCAGCCTTCGGCAGCTCCTACAAAGGGATTTGCGTTGGGTCAGAAAGACTTGCTCATGTTGGCAACCACCGTCGCCGTGCACACATCCTTGAAGCCCCAATTGCTCAGGCACTGGGTTTGCGACAGATCAGTGTCGATATAGCTCAACCCCAACACCACCCCGGCCAGATTATGGGTGAGTTTGACCTCCCATTCCCGGTACGACTCTTCGCCATCACCGGAGGCCGAGTACAGATGCGGATCCTTGAAATCCATATGGCCGTAACGCAACTTCAGCCCTGAATCGAACGGCAACTCGGTTTCATAACTGACATAGCTGTAGAGCGAACTCTGCTTGCTATCGATCCCCGGCGCATCGCTTGAGTAATACGCCGCGAGCTTCACTCCGTAAGCGCCAATAATCCCGTAAACCTCACTCTGGTTGAACTGACTTTCCTTGGGATAGGCGTACTTGATGTAACCCAGATCCAGGCTGACCGCATCGGTGGCCTGCCACAGCCAGCCGCCGTAGTAATCGACTTCCTGACGGGTTTTCAGGCCACCACCGTAATCGACGTTGGAACTCCAGGCGCCGAGGTACAGGCCGTTGCTGTGGGCGAGGGTCAGCCCGGCTTGTAGCGCCGGGTCGTTCTGGGTTTGCGAGATGCCGCGGGTGCGGTAATCAGTGGCCAGATTGATATCCACCAGCAGCGCAAAGTCATCGTTAAAGGGGATCGCGTGGCTGCTCAAGGGCAGCGAACTCAAGGAAACGAGGGCGAACAAAGGCAAGGCTTTCATGTGAAGTCCCGATGTTGTGATTGTTATGGGGGCAGGAGGTAAACCTGTAGGAGCTGCCGCAGGCTGCGATCTTTTGATCTTGTTTTTTACAATCAACATCAAAAGATCGCAGCCTTCGGCAGCTCCTACAGGGGGATCAATGTTGTTATTTTGCGGCGGTATAGACCTGACGTCCGCCGAACCAGGTTTGCAGCACTTGGGTGTCGTGCAGGGCCTTGTCGTCGACGCTGAACACATCGCGATCCAGCACGATGAAGTCGGCCTGTTTGCCCGGCGTCAGCGAGCCGATCTGCTTGTCCAGGCCAATGGTGCGCGCCGCGTTGGCGGTGTAGGCGTAGAACATGGTTTCGCGGTCCAGACGCTCCTCGGCGTTGAGCACGCCCAGCGGACCGGTGCGGGTGATGGCCTGCGCCATGGCGTTGAACGGGCTTGGCGATGACACCGGCCAGTCGCTGGCGCCGGCAATCGTCGCACCCTGCTTGAGCAGTGAATGCGCCGGGTACTGATAGCGGAAGGCGAGGGCGCTGACGTAGGGCTTGATCATCTCGGTGGTGTAGTCGTCGGCACTGGCCCACAACAGTTGCATCGAGGCGATCACGTTGAGCGGTTTGAAACGGGCAAACTCTTGCGGATTGACCATCTGCAGGTGAGTGATCGAGTGCGTCACGCCGCTCTGCCGGTCCTTGCGCGCCTGGGCGATGCCATTCAGCGATTCGCGCACAGCGCGGTCACCGATGGCGTGGATATGCACCAGCCAGCCGCGCTGGTCGATGGCACTGACCAGTTCACCAAAATGCTGCGGATCGATCAGCAATTCACCCTGTTTGTGCGAGTTGCTGTAGGGGTCGATCATCGCCGCACTTTGCGCCGGGAATTCGATCACACCGTCAGCGAAAATCTTCACGCCGGGCAGGGTGAGGTTGGGGATGCCCTGAAATTGCTGGCGCACCTTGTCGAGGGTGTCGAGGTCGGCGGGCACGCTTTTCGAATTGGCCACCAGCAGCGCGGCGACGTGGACGCTCATCTCGCCGCTCTCTGACAGCGCCTTGTAGGCCGGCAGCACACCGACGGTTTTCTCGGTGGGTTTGAGGGCGAAGACCGGCTCGCCCGGCGCGGCGTTGGCGGCGGGGTCCATCCACGCCGTGATGCCAAGGCTGTTGTTGTAGCGCACCGCGGATTTCGCCGCGTTGAGCATGGCGGCGGGGCTCGGTACCGGCATTTTCGAGGCCACTCGATCCCAACCGGCGTCGACGACAAAGCCGTTCGGCTCGCCATTGGCCAGTTTGCCAATCGTGTCTTTTTCCGCGTCCGGCAAGGTTTTCAGCAGCGCGGCGTCGATGCCCGCGCGTTTGAGCATGACGTTGTTCGCCCATGCGGTGTGGTGATCGCTACCGATGAACACCACCGGCACGTTGGCCCATTCGCCCTGATTGAAGGTTTTGCCCAGGGCCTCTGCCTGCGCCCAATACACCGAACTCATGCCGGCAATACTCAGCACATCGCCGTGCCGGGCCTTGCCGTCGTCACGCCAGGCGCGCAGGTTTTTTTCCAGCTCATCAAGGGCGACGACTTCGTCTTCCATGTTCGCCGAGACCATTTCCAGGCCGCCGAAAATCGCGTGGGAATGGCTATCGATGAGGCCGGGCATCAACGCTTTGCCTTGCAGATCGATGACTTTGGTGCCGGGTTCGATCAACGTCTTGATCTGCGCGTCGCTGCCGACCTTCAATACTTTGCCGTTCTCCACGGCCAGCGCCTGCACCTTGGGTTGAGCGCGATCAGCTGTAAAAATCTTGCCGTTGACCAGCACTAGATCGGCAGCGGCCATGGCTTCCATCGAGGCAAAACTTACGGCAACCGCCAACAGCTTCGGGATGAATCTTTTCATTGAAGATTTCCTTGTTATTGCGTCTGATGGCCAGATTAGTGACTGAGGCCGGCCGACAGAACGCCTCCCTCACGAAAAACGTTTTTGCCTGAATGGAAAAAGCATGGACAAGTTGGGTGCATTGAAAATGTTCGTGGTCACTGCGCAACTCGGCAGTTTCAGTCGCGCCGCCGAACAGTTGGGCAAAACCCCGTCGGCGCTGACCAAAGCGGTCAATCATCTGGAGGCCGAACTCGGCGCTCGGCTGTTCGAACGCAGCACCCGGCGGATTTTGCTAACCGAGATCGGCCGGGTGTATCTGGAAACTGCGCGGCTGGTGTTGCAGCGACTGGACGAGGCCAGCGAGGAAATCGAGCAGTTGCAGCACGGCTTGCGCGGCAGCCTGAAAATCACCGCACCACTGGCGTACGGGCGGGCGTTTCTCGATCAGGTGTGTGACGGTTTTTTGCAGCAATACCCGCAGATCAGCCTGCAAGTGGATTTGTGCGACGAGTTCGTCAACCTGCTCGAAAGCGGGTACGACCTGGCACTGCGCGAGGGTCATGACGACCTGCCAGGATTGATCGCCCGCGTGGTCGGCAGCAATCGTCTAGCCCTGTGCGGCAGCCCCGAATACCTGGCGCGCAAGGGCTTGCCGGTCAGTCCGCAGACCCTCGATCAGCATGAATGGCTGCTCTATAAGCATCCGTTGCTCAGCCGCGAATTCTGGTGGGCCGAGCGCGACGGCCAGCGCCTGAGCCTGGCACAACCCGCAAACCCTCGATTGCGCAGTGACAATTACGACTTGCTCCTGGCCAGTGCCCTGGCCGGGCGCGGCTTGCTGCACACGCCGCTGTGGAGCGCCGCGCCCTACATTGCAGGCGGACGACTGGTGCGGGTCATGGACGACTATGAAATAGACCCCGACAGCTTTGGCCCGCACATTCTCGCGGTGTACCCGAGCCATCGCCGCGCCACGGCCAAAGTGGTGGCGTTCATCGACTACATCGCCGCTTTCCTCGCCGAGCGCGGCTTGAGCTGACTGCACTCATTTGATGGTTGAACGCGGCTTTGACTGAATGCCCTCTTTTTGTTGGCTGAACACGTCTCCTGTAGGAGCTGCCGAAGGCTGCGATCTTTTGATCTTGCTCTTAAAAATTAAAATCAAAAGATCGCAGCCTTCGGCAGCTCCTACAGGGGTTTGTGCAATCAGCGCCACCGCACCCGCCGCCGACTGGCGGTGCTTGTCAGGAAAATCCTACAGGAGTACAAATGTACTCCATGACAAACCTGACTCCCCGCCGTACCGCCATTCTGACTTTTATCCGCGAACGCATCGCCGAACACGGTCAGCCCCCAAGCCTCGCTGAAATCAGCGAGGCTTTTGGTTTTGCCTCGCGCAGCGTGGCGCGCAAGCATGTGCTGGCGCTCACTGAAGCCGGGTTTATCGAGGTCAACCCGCATCAGGCGCGGGGCATTCGCTTACTTGGGCAACCGGCGCGACCGGAGTTGCTCGACATTCCCGTGCTCGGCCGGGTGGCCGCCGGTGCGCCGATTGGCGCCGATGCCGATCTCCATAGCCGTTTGCTGCTCGACCCGGCGCTGTTCTCCCGTACGCCCGACTACATGCTGCGGGTGCAGGGCGACTCGATGATCGAGGATGGCATTCTCGACGGCGATCTGGTCGGCGTGCGGCGCAATCCCGAGGCGCTCAACGGCCAGATCGTCGTGGCGCGGCTCGACGGTGAAGTCACCATCAAACGCTTTGAGCGCACGGGCGATGAGGTTCGCCTGCTGCCGCGCAACCCGGCCTACCAGCCGATTGTCGTGCGTGATGATCAGGATCTGGCTATTGAGGGAGTGTTCTGCGGCTTGGTGAGGCAAGGCTGATGGGCGCCGTCGTTGCGTTGGATACGTTGTTCAATGGCGGCCAGGTCTGGAAAGGCCGGCCTGCGCCACCGGCCGCGAGCCCGCAACCGACCGGGCATGCCGCACTGGATGCAGCGTTGCCCAGTGGTGGCTGGCCGGAAGCGGCGCTGAGCGAAATCCTCCTGGCCGGCCCCGGGGTCGGCGAACTGCAACTGGTCTGGCCAACGCTGGCGCGGCTGTCGGCGGCGGGCGAGCGCATCGTGCTGGTGGCGCCGCCGTTCGTGCCATACCCGCAAGCGTGGGAAAACGCCGGGGTCGATCTGCGGCAGTTGTCGGTGATTCAGGCCAGTGAGCGCGATGCCTTGTGGGCGGCGGAACAATGCCTGCGTTCGGGCAGTTGTGGCGCGGTGCTGTGCTGGCCGCACAAGGCTGATGACCGCGCGTTACGGCGTTTGCAGGTGGCGGCGGAAACCGGCCAGACCCTGGCCTTTGCCTGGCGCTCGTTGAGCGAGGCGGTCAACCCGTCGCCGGCGGCGCTGCGCATTGCCATTGATGCCAAACCTGCCCAGTTGCGCGTGCTCAAGTGCCGTGGCGGGCTGGCACGCGCGACGCCTATTGCCTTTACCGTGGGTCACTGAGGTCGTCATGCGCTGGGTGTGTATTCTGTTCCCGCAATTGGCCCTCGACGCTGTGCTGCGTCAGCGCCCCGAACCCGATGAACCGTTGGTGCTGCTCAGCGGCCCGGCCCAGCGCCGGGTGCTGCAAGCCGTGAATGGCGCGGCGCGCAAACTTGGCTTGCGTCCCGGCCAGTCCATGACCGCCGCGCAAGCCTTGAGCAAAGGCTTTGCCACCGCCGATTACGATGTCGCCGAGGTCGAGCACTGGCAGCAGTTTCTCGCCGCATGGGCCTATCGTTTCAGCTCACAGGTCAGCGTGCATTACCCGCGTACCGTGGTGTTCGAGATCGAATCGAGTCTGGGCCTGTTCGGTTCCTGGGCGCAGTTCGAAGTGCGGCTGCGCAAAGAGCTGACCGAGCTGGGTTTCCGTCATCGCATCGTCGCCGCGCCCAACCCGGTGGCGGCGCGAGTGCTGGCCAATGCTTATGACGGTTTGGTGGTGCCGGACGGTGAAGCCTTGCAGCATCACCTGGGGCAATTGCCCATCGACCGCGTCGGTCTGGAGCCGGGTGTGGCCACGGCATTGTCGCGCATGGGCCTGCGCAATCTCAGTCAGGTGCAGAGCCTGCCGCGTCAGGCGTTGGCGCGACGCTTCGAAGCGCAGATGCTCAAGCATCTCGACACCCTGTTTGGCGCACGTCCGCTGGCGCTGGCGTTTTATCTGCCGCCGGATCGTTTCGATGTGCGCATCGAACTCAATTTCGACGTGCAATCCCATCAGGCGCTTTTATTTCCTTTGCGACGTTTGACCGGCGATCTATCGGCGTTCCTGTGTGGGCGCGACAGCGGCGTGCAGCGTTTCGATCTGCATCTGGAACATGCCGGGTTGCCGGATACGCTGATCAAGGTCGGTCTGCTCAGCGCCGAGCGCGATCCGGCGATGCTCTTCGAACTGGCCCGTGGCCGACTGGAACAAGTGCAGGTCGAGGCCCCGGTGCGCGGCTTCCGGCTGCGCGCCGAAGATCTGCCGAGTTTCGTGCCGCAGTTTCAGGAGTTGTTCGACGACCGTCCGCAGCAGACCTTGCCCTGGGAGCAATTGCGCGAACGCCTGCGCGCACGGCTGGGCGACGACGCGGTGCAAGGCCTGCGTTTTCAGGCCGACCATCGTCCGGAGTGCGCGTGGCAAAACGCCGTCGACAAACAACGCTGCGCCGGTTTGCCGAGTGTCCAGCGACCGGGCTGGTTGCTGGGCGAGCCGCAGAGCGTAGCGCAGGGTTCGGCACGGATCCTCATGGGCCCTGAGCGTATCGAATCCGGCTGGTGGGACGGTGACGATGTGCGCCGCGATTACTACCTGATCCAGAACCGCGCCGGGCAGCAGGGCTGGGCTTATCGGGCGGTGGGCGAGGGCGGTCCGTTGTGGCTGCAGGGCTGGTTCGCATGAACAATGGCTACGCCGAACTGCACTGCCTGTCGAACTTCAGTTTCCAACGCGGTGCCTCGAGTGCGCTGGAGCTGTTCCAGCGGGCGAAAAAGCACGGCTATCAGGCGCTGGCGATCACCGATGAATGCACCTTGGCCGGGATCGTGCGTGCCTGGCAAGCGGCGAAATCCGTTGAGCTGCCGTTGATTATCGGCAGCGAAATCCGCATCGAAAACGGCCCGAAACTGGTGCTGCTGGTGGAGAACCTTGCCGGTTATCAGGCGCTGTGCGGCTTGATCACCCGCGCCCGGCGGCGTACGCAAAAAGGCCAGTATCAGGTGCTGCGCGAGGACTTCAGCGAGCCATTGCCGGGGTTGCTGACGCTTTGGGTGCCGGACAGCGTCGATGACGTTGAGGAGGGGCGCTTGCTGCGGCAAACCTTCGGCGAACGGCTGTGGCTGGCGGTGCAACTGCATCGCGGGCAGGACGATCAGCGGCGATTGGCGGCGTTGTTGAGCCTGGCCGCTGAGTTGGGGATTGCTGCGGTGGCCAGTGGCGATGTGCACATGCACGCCCGTGGCCGGCGTGCCTTGCAGGACACCATGACGGCGATTCGGCACCACGTGCCGGTGGCCGAAGCCGGATTGCGCCTGCACCCCAACGGCGAGCGGCATCTGCGCAGCGTCGAGGTGCAACGGGAACTGTATCCGCCGGCGTTGCTGGATGAGTCAGTGGCGCTGGCTCGGCGTTGCACCTTCGACCTGAGTCAGTTGCGTTATCAATATCCCAAAGAGCTGGTGCCTGAAGGGCATAGCGCCAGTTCCTGGTTGCGCCATCTGACTGACGAAGGCATCGCCTGGCGCTGGCCGAAAGGTCCGCAAGCCAAAGTGCTCAAGCAGATCGACGATGAGTTGACGCTGATCGCCGAGCTCGGCTACGAAAGTTACTTCCTCACTGTGCATGACGTAGTGAACTTCGCCCGCGAACAGCACATCCTCTGTCAGGGCCGCGGTTCGGCGGCCAACTCGGCGGTGTGTTTTGCCTTGGGCATCACCGAAATTGATCCGGATCGCACCACGCTGTTGTTCGAACGCTTCATGTCGAAAGAGCGCAACGAGCCGCCGGACATCGACGTCGATTTCGAACACGAACGTCGCGAAGAAGTCCTGCAATACGTGTTTCGTCGTTATGGTCGCAACCGTGCGGCGTTGACGGCGGTGGTCAGCACGTATCACGCCGCCGGCGCGGTGCGCGATGTGGCCAAGGCCCTGGGCCTGCCGCCGGATCAGATCAACGCGCTGGCCGATTGCTGCGGCCATTGGAGCGATGAAACGCCGCCTCTTGCGCGTTTGCTCGAAGGCGGATTCGACCCTGACAGTCCGGTGCTGCGCCGGGTGCTGAGCCTGACCGGGCAACTGATCGGTTTTCCCCGGCACCTGTCGCAACATCCCGGCGGTTTCGTGATTTCCGAACAGCCGCTCGACAGTCTGGTGCCGGTGGAAAATGCGGCGATGGCTGACCGCACGATCATCCAGTGGGACAAGGACGACCTCGATGCGGTCGGGTTGCTCAAGGTCGATATTCTTGCCCTCGGCATGCTCAGTGCGATTCGCCGCTGTTTCGATCTGCTGCGCCGTCATCGCCATCAAGACCTGACATTGGCGACGATCCCCCCAGAAGACAAACCGACCTACGAGATGATCAGCCGTGCCGACACCATCGGCGTGTTCCAGATCGAGTCCCGCGCGCAGATGTCGATGCTGCCACGCCTGAAACCGGCGAAGTTTTACGATCTGGTGATCGAAGTGGCCATCGTCCGGCCGGGGCCGATTCAGGGTGGTATGGTCCATCCGTATCTACGCCGCAGAAACAAGGAAGAGGCGGAAACCTATCCTTCGCCGGAACTGGAAGTGGTGCTCAAACGCACCCTCGGCGTGCCGCTGTTTCAGGAACAGGTGATGCAGATCGCCATCGTCGCCGCCGACTACAGCCCCGGCGAGGCCGATCAGTTGCGCCGCTCCATGGCCGCCTGGAAACGCCACGGCGGGCTGGAACCACACAAGGAACGACTCGCTGCCGGCATGAAGAAAAACGGCTACACACCGGAGTTCGCCGCGCAGATTTTCGAGCAGATCAAAGGCTTCGGCAGTTACGGCTTTCCCGAATCCCACGCCGCCAGTTTCGCCTTGCTGACCTACGCCAGTTGCTGGCTCAAGTGCCATGAACCGGCGGCGTTCGCTTGTGCACTGATCAACAGTTGGCCGATGGGGTTCTATAGCCCTGACCAGATTCTGCAGGACGCGCGTCGGCATCAGTTGCAGATCCGTGCGGTGGATGTGCGCGCCAGTGACTGGGATTGCAGTCTGGAGCCGATCAGCGGCGCGCAACCGGCGATTCGCATGGGCCTGCGCATGATCAAGGGTTTTCGCGAGGACGACGCCCGGCGTATCGAAGCGGCGCGGGCACGCGGAGCATTTGCCGATGTCGCCGATCTGGGGGAACGCGCCGAACTCGACAGTCGGGCGCAGGCGTTGCTGGCAGATTCCGGGGCGTTACGCGGTTTGGCCGGGCATCGGCATCGGGCGCGCTGGGAAGTGGCCGGGGTGCAGAAACAGCTTGGGTTGTTTGCCGGGTTGTCGAGTCAGGAAGAGCCTGACGTGGTGCTGCCCAAACCCAGTGTCGGCGAGGACTTGCACGCGGATTACACAACGGTCGGCACCACGTTGGGACCACATCCGCTGGCACTGCTGCGCGATGAGTTGAAGGCGCGGCGCTGCCGCAGTTCGCAAGAGTTGCTCGATGTCGAGCATGGACGCCCGGTCAGCATTGCCGGATTGGTCACGGGCCGGCAACGTCCGGGCACCGCCAGCGGCGTGACATTCGTGACGCTGGAAGACGAGTTTGGCAACGTCAACGTGGTGGTCTGGCGCGACCTCGCCGAGCGTCAACGCCAGGTGCTGGTCGGCTCGCAACTGCTCAGGGTCGATGGCCGCTGGGAGCGCCAGGGCGAAGTGCGCCACCTGATCGCCGGACGCCTGAGTGACCTGAGCCCGCTGCTCAACGGCATCCGCGTACAGAGCCGCGATTTTCACTGATCAGCTTTATCCCAGCCTGCCATGAACCCTCTGTAGGAGTGAGCCTGCTCGCGATAGCGATCTATCAGTTAAAGAATATTCATCTGATAAGACGCCATCGCGAGCAGGCTCACTCCTACAGGGTTTTGTGTGATGCCCGCCAGCCGATTAATTGGCGTCAAAAAAACCTGTCGTGAATGATGGCACTTTGTCATAATGCCGCCCCTTTTCAGCTCCCCAGCGCGTTGCCGTGCCGGGACACACCGTTTTTCAAGAAGGAATACTCAGTGAGAATGATCTCCCGGATGTTGGTCTCAGGCGTTGCAATCGCCGTGCTCGGCACGCTGGCCAGCACCCTCGCCGGTTGCGCCACCGAAAGCTCCCGTGCGCTGCCGGTGGCCAAGGTTGAAAGTGCTTCTCAAGTCTGGACCGGCGTTCGTGTGCCGATGGCGGTGGGCAAGTTCGACAACCGTTCCAGCTACATGCGCGGGATCTTTTCCGATGGCGTTGACCGTCTCGGCGGTCAGGCCAAGACCATCCTGATCACGCACTTGCAGCAGACCAACCGTTTCTCCGTGCTGGATCGCGACAACATGGGCGAAATCCAGCAGGAAGCGGCGATCAAGGGCCAGGCCCAGCGTCTGAAAGGCGCCGATTACGTGGTCACCGGTGACGTCACCGAGTTCGGCCGCAAAGAGACTGGCGATCACCAGTTGTTCGGCATTCTCGGCCGTGGCAAGACCCAGGTCGCTTACGCCAAGGTCAACCTGAACATCGTCAACATCAGCACTTCGGAAGTGGTGTATTCGACCCAGGGCGCAGGCGAGTACGCCTTGTCCAACCGCGAAATCATCGGCTTCGGCGGCACCGCTGCCTACGACTCCACCCTCAACGGCAAAGTCCTGGATCTGGCCATGCGCGAGGCGATCAATCGTCTGGTGGATGGCATGAACGCCGGTGCCTGGAAACCGGGCAACTGATCGACGCCCATTGCAAGGAGCAACAACACATGAATTTGACTCTGTCGCGGTCGCTGCTGGCCTTGACCCTGGCCGCCAGCACCTTGCTGGCCGGTTGTGCCGGCCCGAAAACCCTGTACCAGTGGGAAGGCTACGAACCGCAGGTCTACGAATACTTCAAAAGCGAAACACCGAAAGAAGCCCAGGCCGAAGCGCTGGAAGCCGACCTGCAAAAAATCCGCTCCTCGGGTAAAGCCGTACCACCGGGTTACCACGCGCACCTGGGTCTGCTCTATCTGAGCATGGGCAAGGATGATCAGATGGTGCAGCAGTTCCGTACAGAAAAGACTCTGTTTCCCGAGTCCGGCACGTACATGGATTTTCTGCTTAAAAACGCCAAGACCGGAGACGCCAAATGATCCCGCGTGCAGTGAAACTGCTGGTCGGCGTGCTGGCACTGAGCGTGCTCGGTGGCTGCGTCAAGCCCAAGACCGTGGACTATTCGGCGTACAAGCAGGCACGGCCCAAGACCATTCTGGTATTGCCGCCGCTGAACACTTCACCTGACGTCAAAGCCTCCTACAGCCTGCTGTCGCAGGTAACATTTCCACTGGCCGAGGCCGGTTACTACGTGTTGCCGATCACACTGGTTGACGAGACTTTTCGCCAGAACGGTTTGACCACGCCGGATGATATCCACCAGGCACCGGCCAACAAACTGCAGGAAATCTTCGGCGCCGACGCGGCGTTGTACATCACCGTGACCGAATACGGGACGCGTTACATGGTGATCAGCAGCGAAACCGCAGTTACTGCAACGGCGAAACTGGTTGATCTGAAAAGCGGCACCACGCTGTGGACCGGCTCGGCCCGTGCATCGAGCGAAGAGGGCGGCAACAACGGTGGCGGCGGCCTGATCGGCATGCTGATCACGGCGGCGGTGAAGCAGATCATCAACAGTTCCACCGATGCCGGTTTCCCGATTGCCGGCGTGGCCAGTAATCGCCTGCTGTCGGCCGGGCATCCGGCAGGTCTGTTGTACGGTCCGCGTTCGCCGAAGTACGGCACGGACTAAAAACGCAGATCAAAAGATCGCAGCCTTCGGCAGCCCCTACATTCGGAATGTATTTCCCTGTAGGAGCTGCCGAAGGCTGCGATCTTTTGCTTTCAGGAGCCCAAAGCGCTCGGCATCTCATCGACTCGTAATCAAGACCCTGCATCTTCAGGCCGAAGGCGATATTCTGCGCGACAGTTCATGCGCCACTGCTGCGTTGCCAGCACTGAAGGAGCTTTCGAATGACCGAGAAAAAACCGGAAACCACGGTCGACCGCGTCTACCAAGGGGTTTACGAGGCGATCAGCAAGCGCTCGTTGCGTCCGGGGATGAAACTGGGCGAAGCCTCGCTGGCGGAGTTATTTAATGTCAGCCGCACGTCGGTTCGCGCCGCGCTCAAGCAATTGGAGGCCGATGGACTGGTGACGACCGAGCCCAATAAAGGTGCGTCGGTGTCGTTGCCGAGCAATGAAGAGATCCGTTCGCTGTTCGAAACCCGGCGCTTGATCGAGATCGGCATCGTCACTGAACTGTGCCGCCGCAAGGACACCGCAGCGATGCAAGAGCTGCGTGAACACCTGCTGCTGGAGGAAGAGGCCCACGCGGCCGGGGACCATCCGCGGCTGATTCACTTGCTCGGCGAGTTCCACATCAAACTCGCGCGCAGCCTCAACAACCCGGTGCTGCTCGACTGGTTCCAGAAGCTGATTTCCCGCGCCTCGCTGTACATTGCCGCGCTGGACGACGACAGCCATGAGGCCTGCCGCGACAACGAACACCTGCGCCTGATCGAATACATCGAGGCCGGCGATCAGAGCGCTGCCATCGAGTTGACCTGCACACACCTCAACGGCATCGAGAAGGCGATTCTCGACGTCGCCGCGAAGATGAAAACTGGCTACCATCCGCTCAAACACCTGATCGGCGTTTAATCCTGAGCCGGCCTTGAAATCGGCTATACCTCTAATGAAACCAATGAGTCAGACGATGCTCGAAACAGACGGGCGATCGCAGCGATTTGGCTTCGCGATCATTCGGGCAAACACACAGGACACCGAGTCACTCGATGCAGTTTTTATCCGATAGCCACGGTTGTGAAGGCTGGAAAGGCGAAATGGCCGGACGCATCTGCGCGTTCGACTGGAGCCATACCGAACTGGGTCCGCTCGATACCTGGCCCGCCAGCCTGTGCTGCGCCGTGCAGATGATGCTCGCCTCGCCGTTGCCGATGGTCATGCTCTGGGGCCGCGCCGGTTACATGATCTACAACGATGCTTATTCGGAATTTGCCGGTGGCCGCCATCCTTACTTGCTCGGTGCGCCGGTGGAGTTGGGTTGGCCGGAAGTTGCCGAGTTCAATCGGCATGTGGTCGACACTTGCCTGGCGGGTGGCACTTTGTCGTTTCGCAACAAAGAGCTGGTGTTGTTGCGCGACGGGGTTCCTGAAAACGTCTGGATGGATCTGTATTACAGCCCCGTGGCCAATGACGAAGGACGTCCGTCCGGGGTGATGGCAATGGTGGTGGAAACCACCGAACTCGTGCGGTCCGAGCAATTGCGTCAAGCCGCCGAGGAAGCCTTCCGGGCCGACAACGAACGCGTGCGCCTGGCGCTCAACGCCGGGGCTTTGCTCGGCTCGTTTGTCTGGGATGTGAAGAACAATGTGTTGTCGGCGGATGAGCGTTTTGCCCGCACGTTTTCTTACCCGCCGGAACATGATCTGAGCAACCTGGCACAACACATTGCGCAATCGCGAATTCACCCCGATGACCGTGCCTGGGTTCAGGAAAATATTGACCATTGCGTAAAGACTGGCGCGCCGTACAACGTCGAATACCGCGTACTGCGCAGCGATGGCAGTTACCTTTGGGTGCTGGCCAGCGGCGGTTGCGAATTCGACGAGCACGGCGAAGCGCTGCGTTTTCCCGGGGTGTTGATCGATATCCACGAGCGCAAGAGCGCCGAAGAATCCCTGCTCAAGTTCACCCGTAACCTCGAACAGCGCGTGGCCGATGAAGTCGAAGCGCGGCTGACAGCCGAAGAACAACTGCGCCAGTCGCAGAAGCTCGAGTCCATTGGCGGACTTACCGGTGGCGTGGCCCATGACTTCAATAACCTGTTGCAGGTAATTGCCGGCAACCTGCACCTGCTGGCGCGGCATGAGCCGGATAACGCCAATGTGCAGCGGCGCGTCAGCGCTTCGCTGGCGGCGGTCGAGCGCGGGGCCAAGCTGTCTTCGCAACTGCTCGCGTTTGCCCGGCGTCAACCGCTGTCGCCGGCCGTGTGCAATCCGCAGCAGATCTTTGAAGGCGTCGGTGAGTTGCTGCAACGGGCGCTGGGCGAAACCATTCAGATCGATGTGCAATTGCCGCAAGAGCCGTGGCACATCAACGTCGACCGCAATCAACTGGAAAACGCCATTCTCAATTTGGCGATCAACGCTCGCGATGCCATGAAAGGCGAGGGCACGATTGTACTGAGCGCCTTCAATACTTTTCTGGACAGCACGTTTTGCGCCGGCAAAGGCATCGTTCCCGGCGAATTCGTGCGGGTGGCGGTCAGCGATACCGGCGCCGGCATTCCCTCGCAGATTCTGGAGCAGGTGTTCGAACCGTTCTTCACCACCAAGGCCGACGGCCAGGGCACGGGGCTGGGTTTGAGCATGGTGTTCGGTTTCGTCAAACAGAGCGGCGGGCATGTCGAGATCGACAGCACGCTGGGCGAGGGTACGCGCGTGCAGCTGTACTTCCCGCGCAGTCTGCGGCCGATTCGCGAAGAATCACCGGCGACCGACGAACCGCTGGGCGGCGGTCACGAGACCGTTCTGGTGGTCGAGGATAACGACGCGGTGCGCGCCTCGGCAGTGGAACTGCTGCGCGAAGAGGGTTATCGCGTGTTGACTGCCGGCAATGGCGATGCGGCAATGCAAATGCTGCTGGACGGTGTCGAAGTCGATCTGATCTTCACCGACGTGGTCATGCCCGGGCTTATAAAAAGTTCCGACCTGTTCGCCTGGGCCAAGGTGCAGACGCCACCGGTGGCGGTGCTGTTCACCTCCGGCCATACCCGCGACATCATCTCGCGCAACCACCAGTTGAGCCCCGACACACATTTGCTCGGTAAACCCTATAGCCCGGAGTCGATGTTGCAGATGATTCGTTCGGTGCTCGGCGCTTGACCCCAATTCACCCCTTTCTTCATGGCGAGGAAGATCACCTGTGATGAGAAAGTCATCCGTGGCGAGGGGATTTATCCCCGATCGGCGGCGCAGCCGTCGCAAAACCTGAGCCTGCGGTATGTCTGGAAAAATGCCGGGGGAGCGCTTCGCACTCCGTCGGGGATAAATCCCCTCACCACAGGGTCTGCATAACTATCGACAGATAATCCAGACTCCTGAACAAGGCCCGCCAATGACTTCCAAACGCACCTCCAAAGCACCCGCCGGCATGGTCCGCGTGCGTGGCGCCCGTGAGCACAACCTGAAGAACGTCGACATCGACATCCCCCGCGATGCATTGGTGGTGTTCACCGGCGTGTCCGGGTCGGGCAAGTCGTCCCTGGCTTTTTCCACCTTGTATGCCGAGGCCCAGCGCCGCTACTTCGAATCGGTCGCGCCCTACGCGCGGCGGCTGATTGATCAGGTCGGGGTGCCGGATGTCGATTCCATCGAAGGCTTGCCGCCCGCCGTGGCCCTGCAACAGCAGCGGGGTACGCCGAGCACGCGTTCCTCGGTGGGCAGTGTCACTACGTTGTCGAGCCTGATCCGCATGCTCTATTCCCGCGCCGGCAGTTACCCGCCGGGGCAGGCGATGCTGTACGCCGAAGACTTTTCGCCGAACACGCCGCAGGGCGCCTGCCCTGATTGTCATGGTCTCGGGCGGGTTTATGAAGTCACCGAACAATTGATGGTACCTGACCCGAACCTGACCATTCGCCAGCGTGCCGTGGCGTCCTGGCCGCTGGCATGGCAGGGGCAGAACCTGCGCGACATCCTCGTGACCATGGGCATCGACGTCGACATCCCGTGGCGCAAATTGCCGAAGAAGCAGCGCGACTGGATTCTCTTCACCGAAGAAACCCCGACCGTGCCGGTGTACGCCGGGCTGACCCCGGAAGAGACCCGTGTCGCCCTCAAACGCAAGATGGAACCGAGCTATCAAGGCACCTTCACCGGCGCCCGCCGCTACATCCTGCACACCTTCACCCACTCGCAAAGTGCGCTGATGAAAAAGCGCGTGGCGCGGTTCATGCTCGGCAGTCCTTGCCCGTTGTGCGATGGCAAACGGCTGAAGCGCGAGGCGTTGGCGGTGACGTTTGCCGGGTACGACATCGGCGAGTTGTCACAGATGCCGCTGCTGCAAGTCGCCGAAGTTCTAAAACCGGTGGCGGCCGCCAGTTACCTCGAACATGCCGAGGAAACCGGCGAAACCCTCAGTCACGCGCAAACCCGCGAGGCCCGTCAACAACGCGTCGCAAAGGGGGCCAGTGGTCACGCCAGCGCGCCAGATGTGCGCCATACACCGAACCTGTCACTGGAAAAACGCCTGGCGGCGCAGCGCATTGCCGAGGATCTGCTGGAACGGGTCACCACGTTGACCGAACTGGGGCTGGGCTATCTGGCTCTGGAACGCAGCACGCCGACCTTGTCGTCCGGAGAGTTGCAGCGCCTGCGACTGGCGACGCAATTGGGCTCGCAGTTGTTTGGCGTGATCTACGTGCTTGATGAGCCCTCCGCCGGTTTGCATCCGGCCGATGGTGAGGCGTTGTTCGAAGCCTTGCAGCGCTTGAAGGCCGATGGCAACACGCTGTTTGTGGTTGAGCATGATCTGGAAACCATGCGCCGCGCTGACTGGTTGATTGACGTCGGGCCGGCGGCGGGTGAGAAGGGCGGTCAGGTGTTGTACAGCGGCCCACCTGCGGGGCTGGCTGACATCGAACAATCGCAGACCCGGGCTTATCTGTTCGCCGAAGCGCCACGCCAGACGCGTGCCGCGCGCAAGCCGACGGCGTGGCTGAAGCTGGAGGGCATCACCCGCAATAACCTCAACAACCTCAGCGCCGAGTTTCCTTTGGGCTGCTTCACGTCGGTGACCGGTGTCTCCGGTTCCGGCAAGTCGAGTCTGGTCAGTCAGGCGTTGCTGGAACTGGTCGGTGCACAACTGGGACGGCCAAGCACTGAGGCTGAGGCTGAAGAGCTGAGCCTTGAAGACGACGCGCCGCAAGTCAGCAGCGGCCAGATCACGGCCGGGCTGGAGTCGATCAAGCGCCTGGTGCAGGTCGATCAGAAACCCATCGGCCGTACGCCACGCTCCAATCTGGCGACCTACACCGGGCTGTTCGACAACGTGCGCAAGCTGTTTGCCGCCACTCCCCAGGCGCGAGCGGCGGGCTATGACGCCGGGCAGTTTTCCTTCAACGTTGCCAAGGGCCGTTGCGCGACGTGCGAAGGCGAGGGGTTTGTCAGCGTTGAGTTGCTGTTTATGCCCAGCGTGTATGCGCCGTGCCCGACCTGTCATGGCGCGCGCTACAACCCACAGACGCTGGCGGTTTTGTGGGAGGGTTTGAGCATCGCTCAGGTGCTGCAATTGACGGTCGATGAGGCGGTGGAAGTTTTTGTCGGGCAGCCGGGGATTCGCCGTTCGCTGGAGGTTCTGCGCGATATCGGCCTTGGTTATTTGCGACTGGGTCAACCGGCCACGGAGCTGTCGGGCGGTGAGGCGCAGCGGATCAAACTGGCCACCGAGTTGCAGCGCAATCAGCGCGGCGCGACGTTGTATGTGCTGGATGAACCGACCACCGGCCTGCACCCGCGGGATGTCGACCGACTGTTGGAACAACTGGATACGCTGGTGACAGCAGGGCACACGGTCATCGTGGTCGAGCACGAAATGCGCGTGGTCGCGCAAAGCGACTGGGTGATCGACATCGGCCCGGGGGCAGGGGATGAGGGCGGCAAGATTGTCGTGGCGGGCACGCCGCAGAAAGTTGCCGCCAGTAAAAAGAGCCGGACGGCGCCGTTTCTGGCCCGCGCCTTGAGCCGTTAACAGCGAGTTCCAAGGCGCGATGTTTTGAACGTTGGCGCGATGGCGGCTTCGAATCTGCAAGGCCCGACTGGTTTCAGTCGCGCTGGCGATGACTAATGAGGTGCTTATGAACGAGCAATCGACACAGCAGCACAATCAATCCGGGGAAGCGATCAATCGCAATGACCCGGCGATCGACCCGCAAGTACCGGGGCAATCGGCGCCGACGCAGCCTGCGCAGCAGCAGGGCGATACAGGCCAGACGCAAAGTGCTGACCCGGCAGTGGATCAGAAGAACCAGAACACCGATAACGACAACGAGTTCAGCCCCGGTTTCGAACCTGAGCCGGACCGGGCGAAGCCGGGGGAGGAGACGGATGCGGATATTGATACTGATGGGGGTTGATCGAGGTTGAAAACGACGAGGCCGCATCCATTGGATGCGGCCTTTTTTTGACTGCCCGATACTTACTTGCTTGGGTGTTTGGCCTGCAGCTCTTTCGCCGCGGCCAGGTGTTTTTCCAGTCCTGGCAGCATTTTCTGGGCAAAGGCTTTCAGTTCAGTTGCACCCTTGACCTTGTCGTCCGTCACGGTATTGGCTTGTTTCTTGAACAACTCAATGGTGTCTTCGTGAGCCTTCACCTGGTTGTTGGCATAGGCCGCGTCGAATGACTCGTCACGTACTTCGAGGATTTTCTCTTTGGCCTGTTTGACCAGCGTGGTGGTGTCCGGCACCTCGATATCGTGAGCCTTGGCAATCGTCGCCAATTCGTCATTGGCCTTGCTGTGATCGGTGATCATCATTTCGGCGAATTTCTTGATATCGGCCGATTGGCTTTTTTCCAGCGCCAGGCGACTGGTTTCGATTTCGGCGATGCCACCGGCAGCGGCATTGTCGACGAAGTCATTGTCGGTAGCAGCGAAAGCGCTGCCCATGCTGGCACTCAGGGCAACGGCCAGAGCAATGTGACGCAGGTTGAATCCGTCCATTTGGTGTATCTCCACGCAGGTTTTTGTGAGCGTTATTCAATGGAGCGAGTGCACCGACGAAAGGTTTTATCGCATTTGCGACAGGGCGACGAACGGCCACCGCTGGTCTGACAGGGAGTCGACAGAACGCCCCGACCGAGGCCATTCTGATGACTGGCCAGCGCAATCGGTCGCGTTGGTCACCGATCAACTCACGGAGGTGTTCCATGCCGGTTCCCCATGACCTGTTTCAGGACTTGAGCTGCACGAAGGAAGAGATCCAGCAAAAACGCACCCAGGATCCGCGACTGGATTCACTGATCAACAAGTATTCCCAGGCTGATGCCGACGTGGTCAAGGCCGAAACGGCCACTTCGGACGCTCCCAGCGACGACGCATTGAAAAAACTCAAAGAGAAGCGTCTGAAGGTCAAGGACGAGATCGTCAGTCACTTGCAGGCACCGTCCTGATCCTCTAGTTGTCCGCCGACCTACGGTTGCGGATTGACGGGAACGACAGCCCCTACCGGCACCTCGAATGTTCAGAGTCCGAATTCATCGACTCCTTGCGAGGTGCCCCATGAGCGATCCCAAATTCCCGAGTGAAGAGCAGGGCGCATTCGACCCGGTGCCGACGCATCCCGAGCCGAACAGCCCGGCGCATACCACGGCCAATCCGGATGAGCCTGTCGAGGATCTTCCTGAAGACGAAGACCCCGAAAAGTTCGACAAGTCCAGCAACTGATAGACCGCTATCGCTGGCAAGCCAGCTCCCACAGGGGTTCATGTAGTTCACAGATTATGTGCACGACCCAATATCTGTGGGAGCTGGCTTGCCAGCGATGGCGTCTGTCAATTCAACACAAAACCGACAGACTCACTTCAGCGCATCAGCCAACGGCAACCGCGCCATATGCATGGCCTTCAAAGACCCGAAATACAACCAGTCCCCATACTCACGCACCGTGGTGATCGGCGAATAATTGCCCTCGCTCGCATCCTGCAGATTGGCAATCACCTTGCCCTGCAAATCCAGCCCCAACACAAACCCGCGCTTCTCCACGGGTTTGGGCAACACGCTCAACGCCCGCACAATCATCTTGCGCACGAACGGATGCCCGGCCGTGCCATCGAGCAAGGCATTGCGCGGTGCGTACAACGCAACCCAGAACCGGTCGCGGCCATTGAATGACAGGTTGTCCGGCAACCCCGGCAAGTTGTCGATAAACAGGTCATGGGTGCCCGCCTGGGGGCCCTTCAGCCAGAAGCGGCTGATGCGGTAGGCGCCGGTTTCATTGACCAGCACATAAGCGTCATCGGGGCCGAGCGTCACGCCGTTGGCGAACTGCAATTTATCGAGCAGGATGCTGGTCTTGCCGGTCTGGAAGTCATAGCGCAGCAAACGTCCGTCACCGCCGTGCTCAATGATCGCCTCGCCATCATGGCCGTAGCCCCAACGGCTGGAAGCATCGCTGAAGTAGGCGTAATGCCCGGATTTGTCGATCGCCACGTCATCAGTGAAACCGAAGGCCACACCATTGGCCTCTTTGGTCAAGGCCGTCACCTGGCCCTGTGCATCGAGAGACAACAAACCCTTGATCCCGTCGGCGATCACCAGCAGCCCGTTGGGATGCCGCGCAAGCCCCAGCGGCCGGCCACCGGTGTCGGCGAGTACTTTGCGTTCCTTGCCATCCAGACTGCTGCGGATCAGCCGGCCGTCATGCAGACCGGTGATCAGGAATTCCCCTTCCAGCAGCAGCGCTTCCGGCCCTTCGATGTCACTGGGGCCGACCTGCACCGCACCTTTGAGGCGCTGGTTATCGGCGTAAATCCCTTCGCTCAACGAGGGCGCCGCCTGCGGTGTCCAGGCGACCGGCTCGACCTTGGTGGGCATCAGCAGCAGAAACGCGATGACGACGACAATCAGCAGCAACAAAACCTGCCGCCACCTCATGCGCTGGCCCTCTCTGAAGCCAGATACTGCGCAGCCATGTCACGCAGCGCGAGCATGGATGCGGCGGACTCACGGTCAATGCGCCGCTTGAGCAGCAATCGATTGGCGATACGCATGCCCAAACCGCCGAAACGATAATCCAGCGTGCGCACAAACCGCGTGCCGTCACCCTCGGCGCAGCACTCGTAAGTCAACTCCAGCGACAGCCCGTGATCGCCCTGGGCTCGCGCGCACCAGCGTCGCCCGGGCAGGTATTCGCTGACCGCCCAGCTCAGATGACCTGCGCGGCCGCCGGCATGAATGTCTTCTTCAAAACGCGCACCTGCATGCAGCGGACCGGATGGGCCGTCGATCTTCAGCGATGACGGATGCCACTCGGGCCAGCGGCCGACGCTGGCTGCGTAGGCGAGTACGGCAATCGGTTCGCCAGCGATATCGATCTGGTGCTGCATGCGGGTCATGGGCATTCTCGAATAGCTCAAAGGGGTGGCTTGCGGCTCCCAGTAAAGGGTGCCGAACAGGTAGTCCATCAGCGGCAGAACAATATTGAAATTGCGCTCTTGCATGCGCTCGCGGCGGTGATGCAGCTCGTGCAAACGACGCATCTGACGGATCCACGGCAGCCGCGTCAGCGGGTTGTGCGGCGGCAAGTGTTCGGCGGCATGAAACACCTCGTAGGCCAGATAACCCAGCACCATGCTGCCAGCGAACAGCCCGGCGACGTTGGCGTTGAACTGCGCGAACAGCCACCACAGCGGCAGCGTAATCACCAGCGTATGAATAACGATCAGCCACGCCGGAAACAGAATCACCCGCCAGTCGCGAGCGCTGTCGTAGGTCATGTGGCCGGGCGTGAAGAAGCTGTGATGGTCGCCCGCATGCCGGGCGTAGAACATTTTGGCGAAGGTTTTTTTATGATGGCCGAGATGGCGATGGACCATGTACACGCCAAAGTTGAAAAACAGCAGGGTCAGCGGCACGCTCAGCCATTCCAGCCAGCTCACCTGATGCACGCTGCTCCAGAACGCGCCGATGGCCAGCACCCCGAACAACAGCACGAAGGCGCCGTGCAGCCACGGGTTGTAGAGCGGATGAATCGCCGCGCGATAGCGGCTGCGGAATGCCTCGGTGGTCTGCCTCACTGCGTTCACCTGCGGGTATTTTGTTGTACCCGGCAGATTAGCCGATCCGGCCATTTGTGCAGCCCGGACCTTGAGGCCACATGCGCCATGATCCGGTGTAAAGCGCTCGCCCGCGTACTTGCGTCAGCTCAGCGGGTTCCAGCGTTGCGACCAGTCGTCATCGGTGCGAATCACTTCACGCAGCAGATTGAAGGCTTGCTGCAACGTTGCAGAGTCCCGATCACGCGAATAAACCAGATAGGTTGGATAGCCGAATTCCGGGGCTTTGGTCACGGTTTCCAGTGCGCCGCTTTCCAGATAGGTGCGCACAACGCGAGTGCGGAAGTAGCCGCTGCCGCCGTTTTCGAGGATGTATTGCAGGGCGAGTGGGCCGAGGTTGAAACTCAGCGCGGCTTTGGCTTTTTCCGGCAGGGCAGCGTCGTGCTGGCGGCGGAAGTCCGGGCCCCAGTCGATATAAACGTAGGGATCCGGGCGATCAGGCGCGCGCACCAGAATCAGTTTTTCCTCCAGCACCTGCTCGACCTGCAACCCCGGCCAGTATTCCGGTTGATAGACCAGCGCCGCGTCGAGCACGCCGAGTTCTAGCTGGCGCAGCAGGTTTTCACCGTCGCGGATTTCCATGCGCAGGGCATGCCCGGGAATCTTCTCGCGCAGCTCGGCCGCCCAGCTAAGCATCAGCGGGTTGCACAGGCTGACTTCGCCGCCGATGTGCAGCACGTTGTGATAGCCCTCAGGCAGCGGCAGGTCGCGTCGCGCCGCTTCCCAGGTCTGCACCAATTGATTGGCATAGACCACGAAGGCCTCGCCATTGGGCGTCAATTTCGCCCCGGCGCGATTGCGCACGAACAGCGTACTGCCCAACTGGCTTTCGAGTTTCTGCACCCGGGCGGTGATCGCCGTTTGGGTGACGAACAGCTTCTGCGCCGCTGCCGCGAGACTGCCGTGACGGACGATTTCCAGAAAGGTGCGAGCGAGGTCGATGTCCATGGGCGGGCCGGTGTTTGAGGTGGGGGCATTGTAAGTGCAGGGCCGATACCACGTCATCGTACATCGCGGCCGTACGCAAGATCTGTGCTCGACACAAAACCCTGTAGGAGCTGTCGAGTAGAACGAGGCTGCGATCTTTTGATCTTGTCTTTGAAAAACAGGTCAAAAGATCGCAGCGTGCCGCAGCTCCTACACCGAGATCGCGCAGGGTTGCAGTGTCGGTGATGGACGAGCCCAATCCTCCACCAACCGCGCTGGCGTACCACACACCTTGCGCTTGTAGACAAAATTCCGACACTTCTCGGCAAACCCATTGCGGTTGTAGAGCATGTCCTCCTGCATCTCTTGCAACTCGCTTTCGCGACATTGCCGGATCAGTTCCTGATCAATCCGCAACTTGCGGTCACGCACGGCGGCGTAGGTTGGATCGCTCAGAACGCCGTTGGCCCGTTGCAGCAACCACAGCGAAAACTCATCCGGGCAGCGCGGCCCGATCTCCTGAACCATGCCCATTTGCAATGCCTGAGTCGCGCTCACCGGCAAACAGGCTTGAGTCAGTTGCTCGGCCATTGCCGGACCGACTGCGCGGGGCAGGCTGTAGGTCCAGTATTCCGAGCCGTACAAACCCATGCTTTTGTAATGCGGATTGAGCACGATGTCGGCGCGGGCGAACACAATGTCTGCGGCCAACGCGAGCATCACGCCGCCAGCGCCAGCACTGCCGGTCACGCCACTGACCACCAGTTGCCGCGCTGTCAGCAATTCCTCACAGACATCGTCGATTGCCTGAATATTCGCCCAGGCTTCAGCGCCCGGATCCTTTGCCGCCTGAATCACATTCAAATGCACGCCGTTGGAAAAACTCCCGCGCCCGCCCTTGATCAACAACACTTGAGTGTCGCGGGACTTGGCCCAACGCAACGCCTCGACCATGCGCTTGCACTGTTCGGTGCTCATGGCGCCGTTGTAGAACTCGAAGGTCAGCTCACCGACATGCCCGGATTCGCGGTAACGAATCGGCTGATACTTCTCGTCGCAGAACGGCTGACTGGCAATCGACCAGTCCAGCGTCGGCACAGCGGCCAATTGCCCGGCGAGAACATGCCGTGCCGGTTGCTTGAACGTCTCTTCGCCGGGCTGCGGTTTGCGTCGCAGCGAGCCGATCCACACGCTCTGGTCGCCGGCAGCGACCAACACCGCATCGTCGTGCACCGCGAGAATTTCACCGGGGATCCCGCTGCGTGAATCAAGATGTGCGTCGTACACGTAGTACTGCCCGCCGGCCAGACTCGCCAGCACGCCGGGCTGGCCGTCCGCCGCGTCGATGCAGCGTTTGATGAAGTGTGCGCAGTCATGCCAACTGAAGCTGCGGTCAACTTGTTTCATGTTCGGCTGCAAGCGGCCGCGCACCTTGGGGTCGGCGTAATCCAGCGCCACAGGAACGAATCCGTCACTGAACTTCTCGACCACTTCGCGAATGCAGCGGATCGCCGCATCGCTGACCCGCCCGTTGTACAGCTCGGATTTGCGCAGGCCTGCCGGCAGGTTGAACTCGCAAGTGGCCCATACCGGCCCGGCGTCCATTTCCTCGACCGCTTGCAACGCGGTCACGCCCCAGCGCGACAACTCGTTGGTAATCGCCCAGTCCAGCGCACTCGCGCCGCGATCGCCGACGATGCCGGGGTGGATGATCACCACTGGCCGTGCGGTATTGCTCCACAGCGCTTGCGGAACACGGTCCTTGAGAAACGGACAGATCACCAGGTCGGCGCCACTGTGTTCTATCTGTTCGCACACCGTCGCCTCGTCGGTAAACACTACAACGCTGGGCGAATGCCCGGCCTGGCGCAGTTCCAGCCAGGCGCGTTGGGTCAGGCCGTTGAACGCCGATGACAGCAGAATAATGTTGAGTGGTCGCATGAAGATTCTTCCTTGAATGGGATCAGCCGCAGGCTCCCGGTGAGCCTTCCTTGGCCTTCGATGGAGCGGGAAGAGTAATCAGTGGCAAGGTGTGCGTCAGTGATCTTGGTCAACGTTGTGTCGCCAAATGTTGTGCGGCCGGACGAAGTGACGAATTGCCCCCACACTGATGTTCAACAAAAACCCTGTAGGAGCTGCGGCACGCTGCGATCTTTTGATCTTGTTTTTTGTTTCAAGATCAAAAGATCGCAGCGTGCCGCAGCTCCTACAGGGATATCGCCTTGCTAAAGCGTTGGCGCCAAACGCAAAAATCCCGCCACATGGGCGGGATTTTTTTGACTGAACAGCGGTATTACGAAGGGAACAGCTCGGACAGTTTCATCGCCAGCATCATGTCGCCTTCAGCGCGCAGTTTGCCGCCCATGAACGCTTGCATGCCGTCGGTCGAACCGTCAACGATGCCTTGCAGAGTTTCGCCGTCCATTACCAGCGTGACCTGGGCGTCCGGGTTCTCGCCTTCTTGCAGCTCGCAGGTGCTGTCTTTGACGATCAGCGAGAAGTTCTTGGTGTCGTCGATGCGGAAACCGAAGACCAGATCCAGGCCGGCAGCAGCGGCTGGGTTGAACTTGGCTTTCATTGCTTGTACGGCATCAGCTACGGAGGTCATGGTTCGATCCTTTCTTGGGTAATAGGAGCTGGGTGATTACAGCAAGGGTCACAGTAATCCGGACTCAGCGGAAAGTGATGAGTTCCGGGGCCTTCAGCAGTTGCAGATGGGCATGACTGTTGAAGGAAGCCAGAGCCACCTCGCGACCACGAAACTTCAGCTGGTTGAGCGAGGTGTTGACGATTTGCCAATTCAATTCAAAAGCCTGTTTCGCAGGCATTTGGGTAATCAGGTGGAGCAGGGCGGTGATTGTGCCACCCGAGGTGAACACCGCGATCTTCTGGTTTTTTTCGGCCTGTTCAAGAATTCGATGCAATCCGGCCTGAACCCGTTCAACGAAGCCCAGCCAGCTTTCAAGCCCCGGTGTGTCATAGGTGCCGGCCAGCCAGCGCTCGATGATCAGGGCAAAAATGCGCTGGAACTCGCCGCGGTTTTGCGCGGCGTTGCGCAAGATATCGAGGGCTTCCGGCTCGTCGGGCAACATCGCCGGGAGCAGGGCGCGGATTACCGCGTCGGCATCGAATTCGTTGAACGCGGAATCGGTTTCCAGCGTCGGCACCGACAGGCCTTTGGCGGTGAATTGCTCCAGCGCACTGGTGGCCGTGTGTTGCTGGCGGCGCAGATCACCTGCCAGGCAGCGATCGAAGCGAATCCCCAGTTCAGCAAGGTGCTGACCGAGGATTTCTGCCTGACGCACACCGGTCGGCGACAGGACGTCATAGTCGTCTGCACCAAAGGAGGCCTGGCCATGTCGAATCAGATAGATGCTGCCCACGTCCGCGTCGTCCCGGTACGTTGAAGGTTTGGCGAGGTTATGAGGATGCCGGGGAGCTGTCAATGAAAAAACATACGCTTGTTTGAAATGCCCGTTACAGGGGTGTTGCCAGAGGTTTCACGGCTGGTCGACGAGCCGGCGCATGGGTATGCTGGAGCCATTCCGCGTGTGCCGCACATCCACGCATCGTTTTGAGGAGTCTCTGTGGAGTTTTTCACCGAATACGCCAGTTTCCTGGCCAAGACCGTCACCCTGGTGATCGCCATTCTGGTGGTGCTCGCCAGTTTTGCCGCGTTGCGCAGCAAGGGGCGGCGCAAGTCGGCGGGGCAGTTGCAGGTCAGCAAGCTCAATGATTTCTATAAAGGCCTGCGTGAGCGTCTGGAGCAGACCCTGCTCGACAAGGATCAGCTCAAGGCCTTGCGCAAGGGCGAGGCCAAGTCCGAAAAGAGCGAGAAGAAGCAGAAGAAAAAACCCGAGGCCAAACCACGGGTGTTCGTGCTGGATTTCGACGGCGACATCAAGGCCTCGGCCACCGAGAGCCTGCGTCATGAAATCACTGCGTTGCTGACCCTCGCTACGCCGAAGGACGAAGTTGTCCTGCGTCTGGAAAGCGGCGGCGGCATGGTCCACAGCTACGGTCTGGCGTCCTCGCAGCTGGCGCGTATCCGCGAAGCCGGCGTGCCTCTGACCGTGTGCATCGACAAGGTCGCGGCCAGCGGCGGCTACATGATGGCGTGCATTGGCGAGAAGATCATCAGTGCGCCGTTTGCCATTCTCGGCTCGATCGGCGTGGTTGCGCAGTTGCCCAACGTCAACCGCTTGCTGAAGAAGCACGATATCGATTTCGAGGTGCTGACCGCTGGTGAGTACAAACGCACCCTGACCGTGTTTGGCGAAAACACCGAAAAGGGCCGCGAGAAGTTCCAGGAAGACCTCGACATCACCCATCAACTGTTCAAGAACTTCGTTGCTCGCTACCGCCCGCAACTTGCCATCGACGACGTGGCGACCGGGGAAGTCTGGCTGGGTATCGCGGCACTGGACAAACAACTGGTCGATGAACTCAAGACCAGCGACGAGTACCTTGCGCAGAAGGCCAAACAGGCCGAGGTCTATCACCTGCATTATGCCGAGCGCAAAAGCCTGCAAGAACGTATCGGCATGGCGGCAAGCAGTTCGGTGGACCGCGTGCTGTTGAGCTGGTGGAGTCGGTTGACCCAGCAACGCTTCTGGTAAAAAGCTGGTGAGAAGGGTGTTGTCATTGCGTCGGTGACAACGCCCTTCACATTCAAGTGTTGTGAGTGCGGTAAATAAGTATTTTATAGTTTTATAATCAAACTTGTTTAAGCAGTTATTGATCAGTTAATCAGCGTTTTTTAATAAGTTATTCAGCGTTAGTCTGGTTTTTCTTATCAGTCTGAGGTTGATCAATATGTCTGCGAAAAATTCCACTACCGTCCTGCCCACCATGACGCCGGAACAGCAGGGTGCGTTCTTTTCCGTTGTTAAACAGCAAATGCCCGGTTGGGTGCTTGGGGCTTCATCAGAAGTTCGTGCCGCGTTGCGCAAGAGCCTGATGGCAAGCTTTGTGTCCCGAGCCGCAGCGTCCGCGACGCTGCGCAAACTTCAATCACCTGAAAAATATTGCAGACCCTTACTGGAAACTGCGTTTTCGGAAAAGTTGCACATGCCGTGCGAAACAACAGGCGTGGTCTTTCAGCACATACGCTCGATATCAAGCCTTCTCAAATTGCGCAAGAAACTCGTCACGCCGATTGGCCGGGACTTGCTATTGGCAGCGTGCGAAAACTTCGAGGCCAGTGAGGCTCGCTCGGATAACTATGACGGCAATTCACTGATCTATATTCCGGAGCGTATCACCGGCCGCACCAACAAGATCCTGCCGATAAAACCTGAAGAGTTTGCGAAACTGTGTCGCTCACTGGATCTGGGCAAGCAGTATCAAGATCACATCAATACGATATTTAAAGAGGATAATCTGCACGATAAATATGTTGCATTTGCAAAAGACCAGTTCGAAGTTGATGTGCACATTGCATTCATGAAAAAGCATATCAGTGCCGATGTATATACACTGCTCAAGGCCGTCAGGCGCGGTGACGTGCCACTTAAACTGGGTAACAATACGCCCGGTTATCAGCGACTGGAAATGCGCGGTCTTACACTGCACGGAGCAATGTTTGTGGGCCCTGTCACTGAACCTGCCGATGAAGATTATCGATGCGTGGTTTACCTTCCCGGGGACCCGCTGCACCCGATAAAGGAATATTCATCGTTTACCAAATTTGAAACCGAACTGAGTAGACGTTTGAGAACTGCCGACTTTCGCAAGTTCTTCATGCGTTTTATCTTGTTGAGTGAGCAGCCCGACTTCCTTGCGTTTCTCACTAGTCGGCTGTTGAATCCAAACAGTGGTGGGTTGCCACTTCCTGTATCCGCTCGATACATATCGCTCGATGGATTCGATATCAAAGAAGAGGTGTTTTCACTGATGTATCAACAGCGCTCGGCCCATGTCTTGGCTGACGCGCGATTGCTGGTGGTACCCACGGATGACGAGGATGAGAAAACACGCCTGGACAGGCTGGAGACCTATAAAACCATTGGCCTCAATACGCTGCTGTTTCTCTCATCGTTCGTTCCGGTTGTCGGGGAGGTCATGTTTGCTATTGCCGGGATTCAGTTGCTCGCAGAGGTTTACGAAGGTATCGAGAGCTGGACCCAGGGTGAGCAGGAACAAGCTACGGACTACATGTTTGACGTCATTGAAAACCTGATGCTGATGGCGGCAATGGCTGGCGCGGGTAAGGCGGCAGGTAAGGGCTTCAAGACGATGAAATCCTCGAGCTTGATCGGGCGCTTGCGGTCAGTTCCGGTGGGCACCGCTCCCAAAAAGTTGTGGAAACCGGACCTGAAGGCGTATCAGCAGACCTCATCGGTGCCCGGCAGCCTCGCGGCAGACGCTAAAGGGCTTGTCACGTGGCGTGAACGGCAATACATGCGAGCCGGCACGGATCTTTTTGCGATACGTCCCATCAAGGGCACTGATCTGTGGAAGGTCGAGCATCCCACCTCGCCAGAGCGCTATTCACCCGTGATGGAAACGAACGGCGTCGGTGCGTGGCGCCACGATTCCGAACTGCCGCAGAAATGGAACCTGCTGACGTTGTTCCGGCGCCTCGGCTATCGCGAGGAAGAGTTTTCGGACAGCGAAAGCGCACAGATTCTCGCCACCAGCGCCATCGACGAACAACAACTTCGTCAGCTCTTCCTGGACCGCGCCAGGCCCATGGCGACCTTGGTCGACACGGTTCGGCGCTTTCGCGCAGACAAAGACGTCAGCCATTTTGTTGAAAGCATGCGCGTGCCGTTATCTGCGCCCCAAGCCGATCCCGACCTGCAATTGTACCTGTTGACCGAAATGGGCCGTTGGCCTAAGGACGTGAGCATCAGCATCCGCAATACAGGCGGCAGCGAGGTCAGTCACTATGGGTCCGTTTCTGCTCCCCGACAGATAACGCTCGCAAACGATCTATTGGAAAAGGGACAGTTCTATCCCGCGCTGCTGAGTGCCCTTGGTGATGAGGAGCGCACGCGCTTGCTTGGCCTGACGACGGATGCGGCGAGCCAGGCTCAAGCCTTGAGCAAAGTGATAGCCGAGCATTCGGAAAGCAAGAAACTGCCTCTTTTTGCCCGGGTTTACCAGCGTCTGGATGTCAGCACGGAGCCGAGAGCCGCGGTGATTCGGGAAAAGTTTGCGGACCTGCCCTTCAGTGTTGCTGATGAGTTGGTGCACAACGCCGACTTCAGCGAGTGGCAAGAGCTCGACAATGCAATTGTGCCTTTGCGACTGGTGGAGGAAGCGCGGCGCTACGCGCAGGTGGTGCGCCTGAATCGGGCCTACGAAGGGCTGTACCTTGACGCGGCTGGCGGACTGGACTCGGACCGATTGGTGCTCAACACCGTCAAACACTTGCCGGGCTGGACGAATGACGTGTTTGTGGAGATCACGGAGTGGGCCTTGCATTCAGAGAAAAAGGCCAGCATTGGTACGAATGACGCTGACAATAAACTCTTTATCGAGGCTTACCCGAACAAGTTCAAAGCGACCGATGGCCATAACAAGGTGTTGGCCACACACCTGCAGCGCACCCGGGCGCATTTTTTTCAAACGCTCTGGGAAGGCTTGCCGGTCAGTGCCCGCAAAGCACTAGGCGTCGAGGCCAACGATGCAGGTGTCGGCTTGAGGAAGAAAATCACCGAGCTGGCATTGAAGCGGCGTGATGCCATTGCCCTGGCCATTGGTATCAAGTTGCAGCGCACGGGATATCGTTCACCCATGGGGCTGGCCGACCGGTTGATTGTGGACGCTACGTTGCTGGGGCTGCCTCCTGCATCAAAACATTCGGCGGCATTGGTGCAGCGTGCTCAGGAGCTCTATCCGTCTCACTCGCCCGCCCTGATCGAGCACTTTCTGACGACGCTGGGCACCGATGACGTGCTGGTCACTCGCAAGCTCGAGGCAATGCGCCAGGAACTCCAGACCATCCGTTTTGCACTGGAGCGCTGGATCAATCGCCCGACGCATTATCAGGAGGGTGACGGACCCAGGCTCAAGGTCCCCAGGCACAGCAAAGAGCGGGCAGCACACTCTATATTGCGCGCCTGGCGCAAGGAGACCGGCCTTACACCCGACATGCCGGAGACGCTCTACATTCTGAGACTCGATCCGCAACCTCTGGGCGAACTGCCGATGATCGTCGGCGATTTCAGTCATGTCGGTACGCTGGAAATGGACAGCGTGGGAACCAGCGCCGGATTTATCAGGTTTTTGCACAACTTCGCCAATCTGCGCACCTTGAGTCTGACCCGCAATCAGTTGACCCGAGTCCCTCAAGCGATCGCTGCCATGTCCAGATTGAGAAGCCTGGATTTAAGCGACAACCAGATTCAACTGACGCCGGAAGCGGTCCAGTGGCTGGGGAACAGGGATCAGTTGCACGCCCTTGACCTGAGCTTCAATCCTGCCCTGGGCCGCACTCCGGACGTCAGCGCGCTGCGACAATTGCAACGCCTTGCATTACGCGGTACGAAGATAGTCGAATGGCCAGTCGGCGCTCACGCACTGTCGACGCTGCGCACACTTGATCTGCGTGACAACCTGATCGCACAAATCCCTCAGGCGGTTTTTGCTGCTGAACCTGCGTTGAACCGCGGGACCAATGTTGATGGCAATCCATTTTCTACCTCGAGTCTGCGTGAAATAGCCGAGTACCAACGATCCAGCGGCATCAGTCTGGGAATTCTGGCCGCCGAGTACCATCAGGTTGCGGCAGTCCAGCCGGATTCGGCCAGACGCGGCTCGATCTGGATGCGCGGCCTGAGCGGTGATGCATTGGCCTCCAGACAGGCACTCTGGGACTCACTGTCGGCTTATCCATGGTCCAGGGATTTCTTTCATCTGCTCGCACAGATGCACGACACAGCGGAGTTCAATCTGCTTCAAATCGACTTGAGTCGGCGTGTATGGAACGTGCTGGAGGCTGCGGGCGAAGATGACATGCTGCGCCGCACGTTGTTTCGAATGGCTCGCATCGGGCGAGTGGGGGCGGAGAATGTGTCGGGGCAATTCAGCGATATCGAGGTGAGGGTCCTGTGTTTTCGAGCCGTGCATGCGGCGCGCACCGGAAATCGCACACTGGAAGGAGAGCTGGTTCATCTGATGAGGGGCTTGTTTCGATTGCAGGAGGTAGAGCGTCAGGCCATGATCGAGATCGGTCGTCGCACGCTTGTCGGGCCAATGACCCACGCCCAGGCACAGGAACTCAGTCTGATCTACCGCGTGAGGCTGGCGCGGCGTCTGGATCTGCCTGCTCAGCCCAGGGAAATGAATTTCATCCAGAATGTTGACGTTACCCCCGCACAGCTTCAGCACGCTTACGAAGAGGTCGTCAAAGCCGAGGCAGACGACGCGTTGCTGACCTCATTCAATAACCGGATCTTCTGGTACGAATACCTGGTTGCGACTTATCCGGCAGATTTTGACGCTATTACCCAGCGTAGCGCTCAAGCCTTCAGGGAGTTTGAAGTGCAGGAGAATCTGCAGCGCGCTGAAGCTTCTCGACGTCTGAAGGCGATTGTCGAAAATTTCAAAAACGAGAATGCGCGACTGGTCCAGCGCCTTACATCTGCAGCCTTGGCGAGACATCCAGCCGTGACGCTGCCTGCTGACGAAGTTGCTTGATTCTGAGTTCCGACGTGGCGGGGCAGGCGCCTTGAACCCCGGGCGGGGTTCAAGGTTTGTTCGTTAACGGCGACGGAACAGCGGCAGCGGTTCGTCAGTGGCCGCCTGATAGGTCACCGAGAAGTCCTTGAGACCTTCCAGGGCTTCGTACGGGTCTTTGTCCGCACGCACGGCAAAGGCATCGAAGCCACAGCGGTGCATGTAGAACAACTGGTCGCGCAGGACATCGCCGATCGCCCGCAATTCGCCTTTGAAGCCGTAACGGTCACGCAGCAGACGCGCGTTGGAGTAGTTGCGGCCGTCGGTGAACGCCGGAAAATTCAGCGCAATGACCTGGAACTCGGCGACGTCGTCACCGATTTCTTCTGCTTCTTCGTCGGCGTCCAGCCACACACCCAGGCCGCCGTCGCGGGCCTGGAGCATGCGACTGTGTTCACGCCACAGTTGCAGCGGCACAATCAGATCGTCGCAGTTGCTGATCTCGTCGATGTTGAAATCCTTGGGCAGCAAGTGCCAGGTTTCGTCGACGACTTCGTTGTTCTTAATGATTCGCTGCATAGACGCGTTCCTTGAAGAGGTCGATGCCAATACGCTGATAGGTGTCGATGAAGCGCTCGTCTTCGGTACGCTGTTCCACGTACACGTCGATCAGCTTCGAGATCACGTCAGGCATGGCGTCCTGAGCGAAGGAGGGGCCGAGGATCTTGCCCAGGCTTGCGTCACGGCTTGCGCTGCCGCCGAGGGACACCTGGTAGAACTCCTCACCTTTCTTGTCCACCCCGAGGATGCCGATGTGGCCGACATGGTGGTGACCACAGGCGTTCATGCAACCGGAGATGTTCAGGTCGAGTTCGCCGATGTCGAACAGGTAGTCGAGGTCGTCGAAACGGCGCTGGATCGATTCGGCGATCGGGATCGACTTGGCGTTGGCCAGCGAGCAGAAATCACCGCCCGGGCAGCAGATGATGTCGGTCAGCAGGCCGATATTCGGCGTGGCGAAACCGCCTTCACGCAGTTCGCCCCACAGGGTGAACAGCTTGTCCTGCTCGACATCGGCAAGAATGATGTTCTGCTCGTGGGAGGTGCGCAGTTGACCGAAGCTGTAGCGCTCGGCCAGATCGGCGACAGCGTCGAGCTGCTTGTCGGTAATGTCGCCCGGGGCAACGCCGGTCGGCTTCAGCGACAGGGTTACGGCGACATAACCCGGCTTCTTGTGCGCCAGGGTGTTGCGGGTACGCCAGCGGGCGAAGCCCGGGTGTTCTTTGTCGAGATCGGCCAACTGGGCAGTCTGGTTGTCCAGCGCCTTGTAATCCGGATCGACGAAGTGCTTGGCGACACGTTGCAATTCGGCTTCGGTCAGAGTGGTCTGGCCACCGCGCAGGTGTTCCATTTCCGCATCGACTTTCTGCGCGAACACTTCTGGGGTCAGTGCCTTGACGAGGATCTTGATCCGCGCCTTGTATTTGTTGTCACGACGACCGTAGCGGTTGTAGACCCGCAGAATGGCGTCGAGGTAGCTCAACAAGTCTTGCCATGGCAGGAACTCGTTGATGAACGCGCCCACCACCGGGGTACGACCGAGGCCACCACCGACCAGCACGCGGAAACCGAGTTCGCCAGCGGCGTTGTGCACCGGCTCAAGACCGATGTCGTGGACTTCGATGGCCGCACGGTCAGCGGTCGAACCGTTGACGGCGATCTTGAATTTACGCGGCAGGTAGGCGAATTCCGGGTGGAAGGTCGTCCACTGACGGACGATTTCGCACCATGGGCGCGGATCGATCAATTCGTCGGCAGCGACACCGGCGAACTGGTCGGTGGTGACGTTGCGCAGGCAGTTGCCGCTGGTCTGGATCGCGTGCATCTGCACGGTGGCCAGTTCGGCAAGGATGTCCGGGATGTCTTCCACCGCCGGCCAGTTGAACTGCACGTTCTGCCGGGTACTGATGTGGGCGTAGCCCTTGTCGTAGTCACGGGCAATCTTCGCCATCATGCGGGTCTGACGCGAAGTCAGCTGGCCGTAAGGCACCGCCACACGCAACATCGGCGCGAAACGCTGGATGTACAGGCCATTTTGCAGGCGAAGGGGGCGGAATTCTTCTTCGCTCAGCTCACCTGCCAGATAGCGTCGGGTCTGATCACGGAACTGCTTGACGCGGTCCTCGATGATCCGCTGATCGTACTCGTCGTATACGTACATATAAGTCCTGTTCTCAGGCTTTGGGCTACTCGGAAAACGCTGCGTTTTCGCTTGCTGGAGTCCGATGGTGCCTCTGCAATTCTGCGCGCACGGCCGCGCGCTCCATAACGGAGCCGGGGCAATATACCCGTTTGCAGTTATGCGCAAAAGTGATGTTTGAGTATATGTAAAGAACCAAATCGCCTAACGAGAACAGTTATTACCTATTCCACATTTGTCGTGCGGACAATCATCGTCTTAACTGTGGTCGAGTCTTTCTGCAATCACCGATAAAACCGATAAGAGGCGATGCAATGAGCAACCCGACCAAGGCAAGGAAAAGCGACAGCAGCGTTGACGCATGGGCCATTTTGTTCCTGATTATTCTGGTAGTAGGGACGGCGGTGTTCTGGGTCAGTCATCAATAATCGACACAGTCCGGGCGACGTCCGTAGGGCCGCCGCCGGACTCAGATCCCGGCCAGATGCAACACCAGTTTGACGATGCCGAACAGCGTCAGTGCGAACACGCCTGTAAACAAAACCCCCAACACCACAAAATGACTCGGCTTGCCGTGAGTGAAATCACGCGCCCGGTTCTTTCCGCTTTGCACCCCGAAAGCTGCCGCCATCACGCTGTGCAGCATCTGCCATAACGTTGGTGGCTTGTTGTCCTTTGGATCGTCCATAAATCCCTTCCTTCAGTGGTCTTGCTTGCACACAGCATAGACAACTTCGGGCTTCCCGGCGGCCGGAGGGTGTCGACAAATCCTGATAAACATACGCATTGAAGCAATATATATGTACCGCAGGCGAGGTCGTTCCGGATGGTGTGCTAGCGCTCCATTCACAAGGAGCGACTTATGTCCTCGAACCCCTCGATACGCAATGCCAGCAAGCCCGCAATCACCGAGAGCATTCATGGCGACTTTCTTGAAGCAGCCACTCCTCAGTGGCTGATTGACACCTCATCGCCGCGACGGGCAGCGTTGAAGAACACCTCTACCGTCATGCCTCAGTGGTATCAAGACGCGTCAGCTGAGCAGCGTAAAACCCTGGATGCCAGTTTCAGTGCGAGCATGACTGCACAGGCGCAACTGGATAAAACCATGGCGTCTTTCAAGGACGTCGACGCATTCGCTGAACCCTTGCTGACCAAGGAGTTGAAGGATCGGTACGGCGTGGAGGTCGATGTCACCAAAACGCTTTTGACTCTGCGACGCCCCCTCGAAATCAGCATTCTCGAGGTTGAAGTCGCCTCGTTTGAGTTCATGACGCTCACACTGCTGCAAGCGGCTCTGCATAATTTTGAAGCCTGGGAGTGCAAAGCGGGGGCTTATCACAAGACTTCGTGCTTTGGAGAGCAAGAGACGCCCGCAGACACATATAAATCTGTCCCTCTCAAGCTTTCGGTCAGCGAGTTTCTGAGCCTGTGCCGCAGCCTTGATATCGGCGCGAAATACCAGGCCTATCTGCGGTCTTTCTTCCATCCGCCAGAGGCCGACGTTGAAAAGACGCTTCGCGAGCACTTTATCGCCGCGCAGAAAGCAACGATGAAAGCCGCCGCGGATCAGTCATTGTTGACGAAGGATATTTTGCCCGCCGATCACGCCATGATCCAGTCGGTCATCAATGGCGAAGTGAATCCATGGATGGGCAAGCAGCAAGTGTGGTTTCGCGACATGGGCCTGATGAAGAAGCGAATGACGGGCTGTGCTGTCTTTGTGATTTGTGAAAAATATCGATATGCCGAAGAGCTGATTGTCTACATCCCCCATGACCCGGAACATCCCTTCAAGCGTTATACCTGGGATCAATTCAAGCAGGAATTCAAGCGCCTGTTGACGGCCAGGGATCCTGCCGAACCTGATCAGGCTGCACCCACTGCCTATCAGCGATTCCTCAGCCAGTTCCTGTCCTACGATCAACGCCCTTATTACTTTAGCCAGTTTGTGCAGGAGGCTGCCGACTCACCCACTGACTTCTTGCGATCGCCCTGGCGGACTTTCACCGAGTTCGGTGAATTAGGATACGTTTTGGGCATCAAGGAGTTGCCTCCCCGACGCAACATCAAAATGGAGCCGGCTGAAGACCCTTTTATTGGCGCAGTTGCTTTTAACCAGAGGGGCGGCCCTGCCTGGTCTCCAAACCAGGACCTGTGGGATTACCTCTATAAGCAGAGCTGCGCGAAGGTATTGGCTGATGCGCGCAGTCATGCCGTTCCCTCCGATGATGTTGATGCCAAGGCGCGGGCGGAGAAACTGGCCCATCTTCTGCAAATCGGGTTGATGGGGCTCAACTTTGTGTCGATGTTTGTACCGGTGCTGGGCGAAGTGATGATGGTCGCGATGGCCGGGCAGTTGTTGTACGAAACACTGGAAGGCGCCATTGAATGGGGTGAAGGCGATAAGAGAGCGGCCAAAGCCCACCTGATCGATGTCGCTGAAAACCTGGCAATGGTTGCCGTTATGGCCGGTGTCGGGGCAGGGGTGGGCAAACTGGTAGCGGTCAGGGCTACGCCGGTCATCGAAGGGCTTGAACCGGTCACGCTGCCCAATGGCAAGACCCGCCTGTGGCAACCCGATCTCGGTGCTTACAAGCGTGATGTCGTGCTGGATACGGAGGCTGGCCCGAATGCCCTGGGTCAATACGTCGTGGACGGCAAAACCTACATACGCCTGGACGATACAGTGGTTGAGCAAACTTTCGACCCGGACATCAACAAGTGGCGGATCAAACACCCCGATGCCGAGGCGTACCAGCCTGTTCTGGAGGGCAACGGCCGCGGGGCATGGCGTCACACGTTAGAGCGTCCCATGCAATGGGATCGCCTGACGCTGCTGCGGCGTATGGGTCATGCGACTGAAGTCTTCCCGGACGAGCTGCTTTTGACGGCCGCCGATGTCAGTGGCGTGACGGATAACGCGCTACGCAAGATGCACATGGATAATGCCGCACCGCCTCCCGAGCTGAGAGACGCCATGGACCTGCTCAAGGCGGACAGGGATGCAAGTGAAGTACTCGAACAATTGCAGCATTTGAAACCGGCAGATGATCGGATCATGCATGCTTTGCCTTTGCTGACGAAGATGCCGCGCTGGCCGCAGGGGCGGATACTGGAGGTGTTCGAGCGTGCCGACCTGTCTGGCAGTTCTATTCGCTATGGTGCTGAACGCAGGTTGCCCGATGGCACCTCCCGGCCACCCATCAAGGTCAGTCGCGCAGATGTGCTCAACGGCCAGTTGACCGCACGGATCGTGCAGGCGCTGGACGAGCCGGAAATCATCAGCCTGCTTGGACAGGAAGGCACAAGGGTTACAGAAACAATTCCCCAGGTGCTGGACCGACGTTTTGCCGATTATGCGCAAACCCGGCAACCGGCGATTTTCGACAGCCTTTACAAAGGCGTCGAGTCCGCCGATGCCCGAGTCAGGACGTTGCAGCGCGAGTGCCCAGGCCTTGGCCTGAACGCCGCGCAAGAAGTGCTGGCTCACGCCAGTGGCGAGGAAATTTTACGGCTCGACAGTACGCGACGTGCGCCTTTGAGAATGCTTGAAGAGGCCCGCTGGTATGCGCGGCAAGCACGACAAACCAAGGCTTTTGCCGGCTTGCACAGTGAAAACATCGCTTCGGCAGACAGCCGTCGACTGGCCTTGCATGCCTTGGAAAACTTGCCGGGCTGGCCAGCATCAGTGCGTCTTGAAGTTCGTGACGGAAGCCCTTCCGGCCTGCTGCTCGACAGCATCGGCAATGAGACCGCCACCCAAATAAAGTATCTGGTGAAAGACGGCCCCCACTACCAGGCATTCAATGAGCGAGGAGAAACGCTCAACAGTATTCCCAGTCAGGGGGACAATTTTTATGCCTCGATCATGCATGCACTGCCGGACGATACCCGTGCCGCCATCGACCTTCCTCATGTCGGGCAGAGCGGCGAGCTGCAGCGCAACATCATTGATTACGCCGTTGAGCATCGCGGTGAAGTCGCCAGCGCTCTGAATCCGCGCGCCAAATCCTACAAACCACCCGTGAGGATCAACGGCACACGCACAGGTTATTACGCCAGCGGCCGTGGACGTGGGGTCGACGACCAGCTAACGGCGCGGGCGGAGGCGCTTTATCCGGCGCCCGAACAGGCGCAGGCGTTTCTGCGTGCGCAGGAGGGCAAGACACCACAGCAGATCCATCATGTTCTGCAGGCGAAGACACGGGAATGGGAGACGCTTGAGACAACACTTGATCAATGGACGGGGCCACAGTCTGAACTGCCGGAATACCGGGCAAAAGTCCGTGTTGCGCAGGCACTCAAAGACAGTTGGCGTACCGCACCGCTAACGGCGCAAACACCCGGCAGCGTCATGTTGCGGCTCGACTGCGAGGCGCCGTGGCCGGTGCTGGAAGCAGACTTTTCCCATGTACAGACACTGCAAGTGACATGGGGCAGAGTGATGGATGACAACCTGAATGCATTTCTCTCGACGTTTTCCCATATCCGCGAGCTTTGGTTATCCAATATCGAACTCGTGCCTGGCACCGGTTCCGCCATTCTGCCTTTAACGCTGCCCTCGGCCGTTCTTGAGATGCCGGCACTCAGGACGCTCACTTGTCACGGATCAGCCTCCGCATCATTAACGGCAGAATTTTCAACCCGGCTGAACGCGTTGACCTCTCTGGAAAAACTCAATCTGGTGATGCGTGGGAGCATTTCGCCAGAGTTCAGTGCTGGAGGGCTGGGCGGGTTGGCGGGTTTGAAGCGGCTCAGGATTATCGCCAGGCACATGCGTCAATGGCCAGCCAATGTCGAGAACTTGCCCCAACTGGAGTTTCTCGACCTGAGGGCGACAGCCATTAGTGCAATCCCTGAAAGCATGTATACCGGCCATGAGCAGTTATGGAGAGGACTGTCGCTGGATTGGTCGAAGTTCTCTTATGACGAATTCTTGCCTGCGTATGAATACCTGCGAAAAAACGGGCCACTCAGTGGTCTGGATGAAACGCTGATGGTGCATGAGTATTGTCGTGGAGAGCTGAACTATCTCCTTGGCGACGATCGAGGGGGGGGACTTGTCGGGGAAAGTGTCCTGCACACCTGGGATTCACCCGAGAACCAGCTGGCCGGGATTCGTGCCCTGACTGCCGAACACGCGGGCATATTCCGACCTTTCTACCCGTCGGCTACAGGTACTGCATTAAGGGGGGCGCAACCTTTACCGAATTGGTTAAGCGGCACGCGCTCAACGATATATAACGCCCTGCAGAGGAACTGGAGGGGACTCGTTCGCCAACGGTACGGTGCACGCATTGACGCGTCACTCCTGGAGATCGACCTGCGAAACAACCTGTCGGGCTCATTGCGCCTCTTTACATTGCCCGAGCTGCCACCGCTGCCAGCGGGCAGCTTTTCCCACGTGAGAACGCTGCGCCTCGACGGGCTGGATGCCCCCGTGGCGCAGATAAAAGATTTTCTGAAAGCCTTCAGCAAGGCGCAGATACTTGAAATCAGCGGCGGCCGTTTGACCGAGCTGCCTGCCGCGCCTGAAAGCCTCCCTGACCTGACGCAGCTGGACCTGCACGGCAATAATATTGTCCTTACGCCCGCTGTGCAGGCGCAGTTCAATGGCTTTGCCAAACTTGCCCGGCTGAATCTGCGCGGCAATCCGCTCGGCAGCATCAACGTTGCGGCACTGACTGCGCTTGAAGCGCTGGATTTGAACGCGACACAGTTGCGCTCATGGCCAGCCGGCGCGGAATTCCTGCCGAAGCTGTCGTGGCTCGACTTGCGCAATAACCAGCTCTCATCGTTGCCGCAGGATGTGTTTATACATGACGATATCCTGCTGAAAACCGAGCTTGGCAATAACCCTTTGAACGACCAGGGGCAGCAGGTTCTGACTACGGCGCGACAGCGGATTGAACAGGCCAGAGGCTTGTCCGCCGGCGCATTAGCGCGACTCTCCGAACAAATGCCTTTTAACGTTTTCCCGCCTGCGGAAACGTCGTGGACAGTCCTCAGCCGCGTGCCGCGGCTTCCACAGGCAATGGTTGAGGGCGACAGTTTTGTTTATAGCCTGCAGCAAATTCGCCCGGAAATCACCGAGGCCCAAGCTCTTGAGAAGATCCAGCGGATGCGCAACAGCGCGATGAGCGACCCGCAAATCGGCGAGCAAATTAGCCAATGGCGTCAAGAAAGCGAAGCGTTAACGCGCAAGTTGAATGATTGGCTCTGCATTGCCGAGGTCAGGACGTCTAGGTCTATTGTGTCGTTGCAAACACGATCGCAGGCGGCGTCGCGCATCCGCGGGCTGTGGTGGCAAGCAGTCGTTGACCACCCAGGTGGCATGGAGCTGAACCTGAACCTCAGTGGCATACAGACAGGCGACTTGCCGGCGCTGGGGATTCAGTTGCCGGGGGTGACTGCACTTGATCTGACCGGCGTCAGGCTGACAGCGCAGGGCTCCAACGACTTTCTGAGAGCATTCCCGGGCGTACGCAGGTTGTGTCTGAACGGCAATGAGCTGGCAGCGTTGCCTGAAGCCGTCAGAGACATGAGTCAGTTGAGCGAGCTGGAGCTGGCGGCCAACCATTTCTCCGACCTTGAATCGAATTTCGAGCTGCCGATGCAAGGACGTTTGCTGAAACGGATCGATCTCAGCAGCAACCGGCTGGCTTCGTTCGACAGTTCACCCTTTACAAGTCTGGAGGCGTTGGATCTTGCCTACAACTCCATTACTGATTGGCCTGGAGGAACCCTGGATCTTGCGCTGTTGCGAAGGCTGGATCTAAGTGGCAATGAGATCAGGGGGTTTCCGGAGGAGCTGCTCGATGGCAGTCATGACACCTTGCTGGCCGGCACGAACCTCTCTGATATGAACCTGTCCAGATATTCGTTCGACGTCCTTTCAGGCTACAGCGACACCCACGAAAGAGCTGCAGTGGCTGGCATTTCCCGATCAGAGCTGTCCCAGAGGCACCAAGTTAGGGACGATTCCAATTCAGAGGGCTCGGGTTCCGATCATGACAGTGATGATGGAAGTAACGACGATAACGATCGCGGCGGTGAAGCTGCCGCCCTGCTGTCGAGGCTGTTGAAGAGCTGAACCCGCAGCAGAGCGAGATTGCTGTGGGCGCGGTGGATGCTTGGCTTGCTGACTCCAGTCCGGAACAGGCGTTGGCCAGGCGCGAGCTGTGGCGGCGACTGGCAGGAGAAGAACAGAATGAACGTTTTTTTAATCTGATTGGGTTATTGCGCAACACATCCGAATTCAGATTTGCTCGCGCCGATTTGACCCGTCGGCTCTGGGAGGTGATAAGCGCGGCTTGCGAAAATACCGAACTGCGAGATCTACTGTTCCTCGAGGCCGAGACTCATGGAACGTGCGCCGACGGCCGCATTTTGACATTTAGTCAGCTTGAGACCCGCGTCTTTACTTATCACGCTTTGCGCAATATTCCACCGGGAAATGCGGTGCTCAAAGGCAGGGCGCTTTTACCGCTGTTGCGGCGGTTGTTCCGGCTCTACAGGGTCGACACCCTGGCCGAACACAGAGCCATTCAGAGGCACAGCGACATTGCGGAAGTGCGCCTGGAATATCGAATAGGTCTGACAAACGGCTGGGACGACGGTCTGGATTTGCCCGGACAGCCTGCGCACATGCTCTACGGCACTCCTATCTCCGAAGCGCGAGCTGCAAAGGTCCGAGCTTCCATCCTCGAAGCAGAGCGTTCCGACGCACTGTCGCTGTTCATGGCGACGCAGGACTTCTGGAAGGCTCACCTGGCAGAGCGCTATCCGCAAGAGTTCAGTGCGATCAACACTGCGCTGGACGACGAACGCCTGGAAGTCTTCAACGCACTTGAAGCGCGCAACGAGCGTGGCGAATTCAACGAAGCAGATTACCCGGTAGAAATGAGGGAAGCGATGGATACGATTGAGGACAAGCGCAACCAGCAACTTGCAGAGTTGACGCGCAGGGAAATCGAGGTTCTCCAGCCGACCGCGGGCGATCCGGAGATCCCCGCACCGCGGTCTCCGCAACCTGGCCCTTCCAGGCTGCCCTGAAGTAACAGCGCTTGACAGTCAGTGGCGCACGGGAGCGAGTTGCTTCGTTCCCGTGCGCCACCTTTGGTCAGTTGTCGTAACCCAGATTCGGCGCCAGCCAGCGTTCGGTCACGCTGAGCTCCTGAGCTTTACGCGAGGTGTAGCTTTGCACCTGATCCTTGTCGATCTTGCCGACAGCAAAGTACTGCGCCTGCGGGTGAGCGAAGTACCAGCCGCTGACCGCCGCAGCCGGGAACATGGCGTAGTGTTCGGTAAGGAACACGCCGCTGCGACCGGCGCGCATTTCTTCTGCTTCAGGATCTAGAAGCGCAAACAGTGCAGCTTTCTCGGTGTGATCCGGGCAGGCCGGATAGCCCGGGGCAGGGCGGATGCCGGAGTACTGCTCTTTGATCAGTGCGTCGTTGTCGAGCACTTCGTCCTTGGCGTAACCCCAGTGCTCTTTACGCACCTGCTGGTGCAGCCATTCGGCGCAGGCTTCGGCCAAACGGTCGGCGAGGGCCTTGACCATGATCGAGTTGTAATCGTCGCCAGCATCCTGATAAGCCTTGGCCACTTCTTCGGCACCGATGCCGGCGGTGGTGATGAAGCCACCCACGTAATCGGTCACTTCGCTGTCTTTCGGTGCAACGAAGTCGGCCAGCGAGAAGTTCGGCTTGCCGTCGGTCTTGATGATCTGCTGACGCAGGTGATGCAGTTTGGCCAATGGCTTACCGTCATCGCCGTACAGCTCGATATCGTCGTCATGCACCTGATTGGCCGGCCAGAAACCAAATACCGCGCGGGCGCTGATCAGTTTCTCGTCGATCAGTTTGGCGAGCATCTCCTGCGCGTCTTTGTAAAGCGCAGTGGCGGCTTCACCGACCACTTCGTCTTCGAGGATGCGCGGGAACTTGCCGGCCAGGTCCCAGGAGATGAAGAAAGGCGTCCAGTCGATGTATTCGGCCAAGACCTTGAGGTCAATGTTGTCCAGAACACGGGCACCGGTAAAGGTTGGTTTGACCGGCTCGTAGCTGGCCCAGTCAAATTGCGGCTTCTTGGCGATGGCGGCGGCATAACTCAAACGCTCGGTGCGGGCGCTACGGTTAGCGGTGCGCTCACGCACTTCAATGTATTCGGCGCGGGTTCTTTCAACGAAACCGGCCTTCAGTTCTTTCGACAGCAACTGCGTTGCCACGCCCACGGCGCGGGAGGCGTCGGTCACGTAGACCACTGCGTCGTTGCTGTATTTAGGTTCGATCTTCACCGCCGTGTGCGCTTTGGAAGTGGTCGCGCCGCCGATCATCAGCGGCAGGTGGAAATCCTGGCGCTGCATCTCACGCGCCACGTGGACCATCTCATCCAACGACGGCGTGATCAGACCGGACAGGCCGATGATGTCGCACTTCTGTTCTTTGGCAACCTGGAGGATTTTTTCCGCCGGCACCATCACGCCGAGGTCGACGATGTCATAACCGTTGCAACCGAGCACCACGCCGACGATGTTCTTGCCGATGTCGTGCACGTCGCCTTTGACCGTGGCCATGAGGATCTTGCCCTTGGCTTCCGGCTTGTCGCCTTTTTCCAGTTCGATGAACGGGATCAAGTGGGCCACGGCTTGTTTCATCACGCGGGCGGATTTCACCACCTGCGGCAGGAACATTTTGCCGGCACCGAACAGGTCGCCAACGATGTTCATGCCGGACATCAGCGGGCCTTCGATCACCTCGATCGGGCGGGCGAACGACAGGCGCGACTCTTCAGTGTCTTCAACAATATGCGTGGTGATGCCTTTGACCAGCGCGTGTTCCAGGCGCTTGTTGACCGGCCAGCCGCGCCATTCTTCGGTCTCGGCTTCCTTGACGCTGCCGTCGCCTTTGTACTTGTCGGCAATGGCGAGGAGGGCGTCGGTGCCGTTCGGCGTGCGGTTGAGCACCACGTCTTCGACAGCGTCACGCAGCTCGACAGGGATCTGGTCGTAAATTTCCAGCTGACCGGCGTTGACGATACCCATGGTCAGGCCGTTGCGGATTGCGTACAGCAGGAACACCGAGTGAATCGCCTCTCGCACCGGATTGTTGCCACGGAACGAGAACGACACGTTGGACACGCCGCCGGAGGTCAGCGCATACGGCAGTTCGTCGCGAATGTAGGCGCAGGCATTGATGAAGTCGACCGCGTAGTTGTTGTGTTCTTCGATGCCGGTGGCCACGGCGAAGATGTTCGGGTCGAAGATGATGTCTTCCGGCGGGAAGCCGACTTCGTTGACCAGAATGTCGTAGGAGCGTTTGCAGATTTCTTTTTTGCGCGCCTCGGTGTCGGCCTGGCCGGCTTCATCAAACGCCATCACCACTACCGCAGCGCCGTAGCGCTTGCACAGTTTGGCGTGGTGGATGAACTGCTCGACGCCTTCTTTCATGCTGATCGAGTTGACGATGCCCTTGCCCTGAATGCATTTCAGGCCGGCTTCGATCACTTCCCATTTCGAGGAGTCGATCATGATCGGTACGCGGGAGATGTCCGGTTCACCGGCGATCAGATTGAGGAAGGTGACCATCGCCTTCTTCGAATCGAGCATCCCTTCGTCCATGTTGATGTCGATCACCTGGGCGCCGGCTTCGACCTGTTGCAGGGCGACTTCGAGTGCTTCGGTGTAGTTATCTTCACGAATCAAGCGGGCGAACTTGGCCGAGCCAGTGATGTTGGTGCGCTCGCCAACGTTGACGAACAGCGAGCTGCGATCAATGGTGAACGGCTCCAGGCCCGACAGGCGGCAAGCCTTGGGAATGTCCGGAATCTGCCGTGGTGCGTAACCGGCCACGGCTTTGGCGATGGCTTCAATGTGGCCGGGCGTGGTGCCGCAGCAGCCGCCGACGATGTTGAGGAAACCGCTCTGGGCGAATTCTTCGATGACTTTGGCGGTTTCGATTGGCAGTTCGTCGTACTCGCCGAACTCGTTCGGCAGGCCGGCGTTCGGGTGCGCGGAAACGTGGGTGCTGGCCTTGTTCGACAGCTCTTCCAGATAGGGACGCAGTTCACTGGCGCCGAGTGCGCAGTTCAGGCCGACCGAAATCGGCTTGGCGTGGGCCACGGAGTTCCAGAACGCTTCGGTGGTCTGGCCCGACAAAGTGCGGCCGGAGGCATCGGTGATGGTCCCGGAGATCATGATCGGCAGTTCGATGTGCAGCTCTTCGAATACGCCTTGCACGGCGAAGATCGCCGCTTTGGCGTTGAGGGTGTCGAAGATGGTTTCGATCAGGATCAGGTCGGCGCCGCCCTCGATCAGACCTTTGGTGGCCTCGGTGTAGTTCTCCACCAGTTCATCGAAGGTGACGTTGCGGTAGCCCGGATTGTTCACGTCCGGCGACAGTGAGCAGGTGCGGCTGGTAGGGCCGAGCACGCCGGCGACGAAGCGTGGCTTCTCAGGGTTCTCGGCAGTCTTGGCGTCGGCGACCTTGCGGGCCAGGCACGCGCCTTCTACGTTTAATTCGTAGGCCAGCTCTTCCATGCCGTAGTCGGCCATGGAAATGCGCGTGGCGTTGAAGGTGTTGGTTTCCAGAATGTCGGCGCCGGCATCCAGGTAGGCTTTTTCGATTCCGCCGATCACGTCAGGACGGGTGAGCACCAACAGGTCGTTGTTGCCCTTCACATCACTCGGCCAGTCCGCGAAGCGTTTGCCGCGATAATCCTGTTCTTCGAGCTTGTAGCTCTGGATCATCGTGCCCATGCCGCCGTCGAGTATCAGGATGCGCTCTTTGAGAGCTTGCTTGAGAGCTTGAAGGCGGACGCTGCGATCGGACATTTGGACTACTCGGAAAGACCATTACGAAGGAGCGGGATCATAACAAACCTGTGCGCTTTTGGAGCATGTGGCGGTTTTGCATGAATATCGTTCATGTTGGTACGGGCGTCATACTGTAGTATCGCGACGTTTTTTTCAGGATCGGGATCAAGGGCATGTCGTACCGCGTCATCAGCATCTTTTTGATGTTATTCAGCTGGGGCGCCAATGCGCAGGATCCCGCTTCGTCTTCCATCTCATATAGTCGCGACATTCAGCCGATCTTTACCGAGAAGTGCGTGGCCTGCCATGCGTGCTACGACTCTGCCTGCCAGCTCAATCTGGGCAGTGGCGAAGGCGCGGGGCGTGGCGCGAGCAAGATGCCGGTCTACGACGGCGAGCGCAGTCAGGCAGCGCCGACCACACGATTGTTCTACGACGCTTTCGGCCAACGCGCCTGGCAGCAGAAAGGCTTTTATTCGGTGCTCGACGCCCAGGGCAGTCAGGCTGCGCTGATGGCGCGCATGCTGGAGCTGGGGCACAAGACACCGTTAACGCCTAACGCCAGACTGCCGGAAAACATAGTCCTCGGTCTCAACCGCCAGAACATGTGCGCGATGCCTGCCGAATTTGACGGCTACGCAGGGGCTCACCCGAAAGAAGGCATGCCGCTGGCGGTCACTGGCTTGACCGATCAGCAATACCAGACCTTGCAGCGCTGGCTGGCCTCCGGTGCGCCAATCGACGAACAAGGCCTGGCGCCGAGTGCCCAGGAAGCGATGCAGATCGTGCAATGGGAAAATCTGCTCAACCTGCCCGGTGCACGGGAAAGTCTGGTCGGCCGCTGGTTGTTCGAGCACTTGTATCTGGCCCACATCTATTTCAAGGGCGGCGAGCCCGGACACTTTTTTCAGTGGGTGCGCTCGCGTACGCCGCCCGGTCAGCCGATCGACCTGATCGCCACTCGCCGTCCCAACGACGATCCCGGCACGCGGGTGTATTACCGCTTGTGGCCGGTACAGGGCGTGATCGTACACAAGACCCACATTACGTATCCGCTGAGCGCGGCGAAGATGGCGCGGGTGAAAAACCTGTTCTATAGCGGCAACTGGCAGGTCAACGCACTGCCGGGTTACGGTCCGCAGAGCCGGGCCAATCCGTTCGTCACGTTCGAGGCGATTCCGGCGCAGGCGCGCTATCAGTTCATGCTCGATAACGCTGAATATTTCGTCCGCACGTTTATTCGCGGCCCGGTGTGTCGGGGGCAGATCGCTACCGACGTGATTCGCGACAACTTCTGGGCACTGTTCCAGGCGCCGGAACATGACCTGTACATCACCGATCCCAACTATCGCGGCCAGGCCACGCCGTTGCTGGCCATGCCCGGGCAGAACGACGATGTCGGCAGCGTGCTGAGCCTGTGGCGCAACTACCGTGACAAACGTAATGAATACGAAGCCCTGCGTCGCGACAGTTACGCCGACTTGCCGGCGCCGAGCTGGTCGACCCTGTGGGCGGGCAACGACAACGCATTGCTGAGCATCTTCCGCCACTTCGACAGTGCCTCGGTGACCAAAGGCCTGATTGGTGAAGTGCCGCAAACGATGTGGCTGTTCGACTACCCGCTGCTGGAGCGCACCTATTACCAGTTGGCGGTCAACTTCGATGTGTTCGGCAATGTCTCGCATCAGGCGCAAACCCGCCTGTATTTCGACCTGATCCGCAACGGTGCCGAGCAGAACTTCCTGCGCCTGATGCCGGCCGACTCCCGTGAGGATTACCTCAACGACTGGTACCAGAACGGTGGCCAGTTCAAGATGTGGCTCGATTACGAAGCCATCGACGACGACAAGCCGACCGCGCTGAAACTCGATGAGAAGGACCCGAAACACGACTTCGCCATGCAGTTGCTCGCGCGCTACGGCGACCTCAATGCGCGGCCAGACCCGATCAACCGTTGCGACGGCGCTTATTGCTCGCGGCCGAATATCGATCCGGCGTTGCAAAATGCCGAGCAGGCGCTGAGCCATCTGACATCACGCCCGGCGGCCGGCTTGAAGGTCATCGATCAATTGCCGGAAGCAACCATGTTGCGTATCGAAACGGCCAACGGTAAACGCGAGGTCTACAGCCTGATGCGCAACCGCGCGCACAGCAACGTGGCGTTTCTGCTGGGTGAGTCCCTGCGCTATCAGCCGGGGCTGGATACCCTGACCATTTATCCGGGTGTGCTCAGCAGTTATCCGAATTTCATCTTCAACATTCCCGCTGATCAGGTGCCAGCGTTTGTCGATGCGATGGAAAATGCCAAGGATGCCAACCGTTTCGAAAAAATCGTCGAACGCTGGGGCATTCGTCGCAGTCATCCGCAATTCTGGTTCTATTTCCACGATCTGAGTCAGTACATCCATGAAACCGAGCCGGTGGAAGAGGGCGTGCTGGACATGAACCGCTACGAGAATCTTTGATGGTTTGAGCCTGCCCTGCTGTCCCCCTGTAGGAGCTGCGGAACGCTGCGATCTTTTGATCTTCTTTTAAGGATCAAGATCAAAAGATCGCAGCGTTCCGCAGCTCCGACAGGGAATGCTGGTGATTTCAGAGTGGTTATGGACCCAAATAGACGATGAACCTGTCGAGAATCATTCCTGACAAAAATACTAGGACTTTGTCCGGCGCAACGATTGGCGTAAACTCCGCCACAAGCCTGCGAGGAGTTTCCATGACCGCTATTACCATTACTGACGCCGCCCACGATTACCTGGCCGATCTGCTCTCCAAGCAGAACACCCCAGGCATCGGCATCCGCGTCTTCATCACCCAGCCTGGCACCCAGTACGCCGAAACCTGCATTGCCTACTGCAAGCCGGGCGAAGAAAAACCTGAAGACACCGCGCTGGGGCTGAAAAGCTTCACCGCTTATATCGATTCGTTCAGCGAAGCGTTTCTCGATGACGCCGTTGTCGATTACGCCACCGACCGCATGGGCGGCCAACTGACCATCAAGGCGCCAAACGCCAAAGTACCGATGGTCAACGCCGAAAGCCCGGTCAACGAGCGCATCAACTATTACCTGCAAACCGAAATCAACCCGGGGCTGGCCAGCCACGGCGGTCAGGTCAGCCTGATCGATGTGGTTGAAGACGGCATCGCTGTTTTGCAGTTCGGTGGTGGTTGCCAAGGCTGCGGCCAGGCAGACGTGACCCTGAAGGAAGGCATCGAGCGCACCTTGCTTGAGCGTATTCCTGAGCTCAAAGGTGTTCGCGACGTGACCGACCATACGCAGAAAGAAAACGCCTACTACTGAGTACGGTGTTCACTGCGATTGCGACGACGCATTTTTCCCGTGATGAATGCGTTGTCTGGAGTACAAGATCAAAAGATCGCAGCCTTCGGCAGCTCCTACATTGGAATACATTTCCCTGTAGGAGCTGCCGAAGGCTGCGATCTTTTGATTTTCAGGGTCTGTAAAGATGCGCATGCCCGGCGCGATACAGCGATGACTCGCTGAACACCTCACTCCCCAAGACCCGCCCAACCAGAATCAACGCCGTACGCCGAAACCCTTTGGCCGTGACCTTCTCTGCGATATCCGCCAGCGTTCCCACCACCCAGTCCTGATCCGGCCATGTCGCGCGATGAATCACCGCGATCGGGCAATCCGCGCCGTAATGCGGCAGCAGTTCAGTCAGGATCTTTTCCAGATGATTGACCCCCAGATGAATCGCCATCGTCGCGCCATGCTGCGCCAGACTGCCCAGCTCTTCGCCGGCGGGCATTGCCGTCTTGTCGGCATAACGGGTCAGGATCACGCTTTGCGATACGTCAGGCAGCGTGAGTTCTGCGCCCAACAACGCCGCGCACGCCGCGGTCGCCGTCACTCCGGGGATGATTTCAAACGGGATATCGAGTTCACGCAGATAGCGGATCTGCTCGCCAATCGCGCCATATAGACTCGGATCCCCCGAATGCACCCGCGCCACATCCTGGCCCTTGGCGTGCGCGGTTTTGATCAGCTCGATGATCTGTTCCAGATGCAATTCAGCGCTGTTGACCAGTGTTTCTGCCTGATGACCTTCGAGCACCGCCGCAGGTACCAGCGAGCCTGCGTAGATGATTACCGGGCAACTGCGTATCAGCCGCTGGCCTTTGACGGTGATCAATTCCGGGTCGCCGGGGCCGGCGCCGATGAAGTAAACGGTCATCGTAGAATCCTTGGGAAATAGGCGCGGCAACGCTTCAGATGAAGATTGCTCATGATGAATGGCGGGGATTATCGGGAATTTACGCGGCGCCGGCCAATGCCAGCGTTGCCTGAGCGTATTTTTGTCGGGAAATCAGCAGCTTTGCAGGTGCCTGAATCAGCTGTTCGGCGAGTGCCAGCGCGGCGCTTTCCGCTACGCCATAACAACCGGTGCGCTCGAAGGCAATCTGCGAATGGTGGCTGAGTCGCTGTGCATAGCTGGCCAATTCTTCACTGCTGAAGTACAGCAGCGGCAGGGCCAGTTGATTCGCGAGTTCCTGCAAGCCGGGTTCATCGCGTTTCAAGTCGATACTGGCCAAAGCCTTCACGGCATGCAGTTCGATGCGATTGGCTTGCAAGGCTTGATCGAGTAACGCGCGCAGCGTGCTCGCAGGGCAGCCGCGCTGGCAGCCCAGACCGACCACGAAAGTCGGCGCTGCGCTGTCAGTCGTCATGCGTGGTATTGACCATCGATCTTGCGGCGGAACAACCAGGCGCTGATCAGGCCCAAGGCCAGCCAGAACGCTACATTGGTCAATTGCGAAGCGATTTTGAACTGCGCTTCCAGTGCTTCTGGCGCGAGCATCGAATGCACTTCCGGTTGCGGTGCGCCGATCACGTGCGGTACGGCGAGGATGGCCACACCGAGGATTTTCATCAACCAATGACGGCTGAACGCAATCAACGCCAGACCGGCAGCGGTTGAAGCGGCAGTGCTGATCCACCACAACTGCCGCGAAGCCAGATCCGCCGCGGCAGTGCCCGGCAGTTCAGGCGGCAAGCCCAGGGTCGGTGCGAGGACGAACGTCGCGTAACCGGCCAGACCCCACAGCAGACCCTGCGAGGTTTTGGTCGGCGCGCGCAGGGTGTAGAGGCCGGCCAGCATCAAGGCAAAACCCACGGCCACCACCAGATTGCCACCCGTGGTCGAAAGCACGCGCTGCCAGCCGTCTTCCGGCTCCCAGGCTTCGGCATCATGGGTGTGCGCAGCGGTGCCGGCCGCGTGTTCGTGAACCGCGGCAACAGGCTCGGATTTTTCATAGGTTTCGGCTTGAAGAATCAGCGGCGACACCCAGAAACTTTGCAGCAGCGTGAGCAGCAGGGCGGCCAGCAGGCCGGTGAAACCTGCGGTTTGCGCAATTCGCTTGATCATGTCGGCAGGTCTCAGTGGCACGGGAACGCGGCGCTGTGGCGGGTATCGTGAGCCGCGTTGTGCACGGCTTCGATGTGCGAGAAACCGGCGAAATAGACGAGGCTTGCACCCAGGATCGACGCGAAAACAGCGGCGGTCAGGCGTTGGCTCAGGGTGGTGGTGCTGGAGATTTTGTCCGTGTTGCTGCCGGTGCTGGTGATGATCGACATGGCGCGTCCCTCTGGAATGTCAGGGGTGGACAAGAGCGCATGAAAACCCCTGCGGCGCGGGCACGCAGAGGTTCAAACAGCGCCCGCCCACCGCGGGTTTGTTATGTTCAGCACGCCAATTGCGCGCTGTGTGTTGCGGGCCGGTCTCCGGGCTCACGAGGGGTTGGCGTCTGGCCGACCTGCAAGCGTCACCTTCCCATGCCGCAATGGCACAGTGGATCTGACGCTTCGCTCGCTTACCGTTGCGGGGGCAGCACCGGACTGACATGGCTCTGAGTAAAGCACATGATTCACCGGTTTCCCGTTTCACCCTGTGAAGGGCACCCGTAACAAGTTGTGTAGGAGAGCATGGTGTGGGGTTTTTAGTCAATTTGCTTTGGGGGCTTATCCGTTGCTGCGGGTGTGGCTTCTTATGGTTCCGCCCTTACGGCGGGTCACTTTTTCCAGACGCCGAAAAAGTAACCAAAAAGGCTTGCTCCTACGTCCGGCCCGCTCGCTAAAGCTCGGGGTTCCTTCGCTCCGGAATCCATCCGGGGCATCGATTCCGGTTTGCTTCGCTGCACCTCCTTTCGATGTCCTCACCGGATGAATCCCTCCACTCAGCCTCCCGACGTCGCCCGCGGATCAAGATCAAAAGCTGCACTCGAGCTAACGCTCATTGTGTTGGGTGGGGGAGGAGCGTGCGGTTGGCTTTGGTTTTGTGTTGGGTTTGCCCTCGTCCCAGCCCATTACCGAGGGAGAGGGGGGGGCGACTTTTGGGCTTTTCGGAATCGGTGTTCGACTCGGTGTTTCACGTCGGTGTATTTCTCCCAAACACCTCGATCAGTCCCCTCTCCCTCTGGAAGACGGGTAGGGTGAGGGGCTTTTGATCTGGCTCTTGATCTGGCTCTTGATCTGGCTTTTGATGTTGCTCTTGCTCTTAGCCCCCTTCGGCAGGCCGAGCGGATGGACACCGTAGCGAGGGAACACTGAGCCTCAGCGAAGTGCCGTACGCCGGGGGCAAAGCCTTTTGGTTCCTTTTTGGCGTTTGAAAAAGGGACTCGCTGTAAGAGCGAAACCGCCAGCGGCAGCACCCGCAGCAACGGATATGCCCCGTATCCAAACATTGACCCACCACTGCACCATGCGTAGCCTTGCGCCTTCGAGGTTCTTCGGCATTGCCGAAGCTAAGAAGGGAACGCGGTCAATGCCGCGGCTGCCCCCGCAACTGTGAACGGTGATGTTCGCTGCCACGCCACTGCAAGCTCAATCCACAGAGCCCGCGGGAAGGCGCAGTGAATCCAGGCCCAGCGCCTGAACACCGTCAGCCAGGAGACCTGCCTCGTCACAGATTCTCAATTTCAACCGGGCGGGGTGATCCGGTGGCGAACTCTCCAGGCACGCACGCGCGGTGCCGGTTCTCGTCCCGTATGCCCGCCACTTTGCCAAAGGGCATACCGATGAAAACACTGGCCAAACTCCCTGTCACCATCGTCACCGGCTTCCTCGGCTCGGGCAAAACCACATTGCTGCGGCACATGCTCGACAACGCTCAGGGCCGCCGTATTGCGGTGATCGTCAACGAGTTTGGCGAGTTGGGCATCGACGGTGAAATCCTCAAGCAATGCACCATCGGCTGCTCCGAAGAAGAAGCCGTGGGCCGCGTTTATGAGCTGGCCAACGGCTGCCTGTGCTGCACGGTGCAGGAAGAGTTTTTCCCGGTAATGCGCGAGCTTGTTGCCCGTCGCGGTGACCTCGACCACATTCTCATCGAAACCTCTGGCCTGGCCCTGCCAAAACCGTTGGTACAAGCCTTCCAGTGGCCGGAAATCCGCAGCGCTTGCACGGTTGACGCGGTGATCACCGTGGTCGATAGCCCGGCTGTGGCCGCTGGCACCTTCGCCGCGTTCCCGGATCAAGTCGATGCCCAGCGCAAACTCGACCCGAACCTGGATCACGAATCGCCACTGCACGAATTGTTCGCCGATCAACTGGCCAGCGCCGACCTCGTCATCCTCAACAAATCTGACCTGATCAGCCCTGAAGACCTGGCGCGCGTACGTCTTGAAGTCGCCGAAGAACTGCCGCCAGCGGTGAAGATCATCGAAGCCAGCAGTGGTCGTGTGCCGCTGGACGTGCTGATCGGCCTTGGCGCCGGTTCCGAAGAACACATCGACAGCCGTCACAGCCATCACGACCATCACCACGACGGTGATGACGATCACGATGACCACGATCACGATGCATTCGATTCGATCTCCATCGAACTGCCGCAAGCCGACGAAAGCCTGCTGCTCGACGCGCTGACGCAACTGGTGGTCAAGCACGGCATCCTGCGTGTGAAGGGCTTTGCGGCGATCCCGAACAAGCCGATGCGTTTGCTGATTCAGGGCGTGGGCACGCGGTTCGACAAGCATTTCGACCGTCAGTGGGGCGCCGATGAAGCGCGCGTCACGCGTCTGGTGTTGATCGGTCAGGAGCTCGACGCCGCGCAACTCGAAGCGCAACTGCGCGCTGCGCTCAGCGTTTAACCCATGCACCTGCTCAGGACCCAGCCCGGCGGTTTCGTCTCGGATGACAACATCGCGGACCTGGGGCAAACCCCCGCCGAGCTGGTAATCCTGTGCAGCGGCGATTCCAGCCTGGCGCTGCTCGCCGAAGCTGCGCAGCAACTGCCCGAGGATTATCCGAGCCTGCGCCTGGCCAATCCCATGCAGGTGCAGAATCACGCTTCGGTCGATCTCTACGTCGATGAAGTGCTGCGCCACGCCAAAGTCATTCTGATCTCGCTGCATGGCGGTATTGCCTATTGGCGTTACGGCGTCGAGCGTTTGATTGAGTTGTCCGAGCGTGGCGTGCAGGTGATTCTGGTGCCGGGTGATGATCGCCCCGATCCGGAACTCAGTGACCTGAGCACCGTCAACGCCGAAGATCGTGACCGGCTCTGGCAGTTCCTGCGTCAGGGCGGCATGGGCAACGCCGTGGATTTCTTTCATTGCCTGGCCAGCCGTTGGCTCGCCCGCGATTACCCGTGGGGCGAACCGCAAACCCTGCCGCGCACGGCGATTTACCATCCGCACAAAACCAGCGCCGCACTGAGTGACTGGCAGGCCGATTGGCGGCCCGATCAACCGGTGGCGGCGGTGCTGTTTTACCGCTCGCATTTGCAAGCGGCGAACACCGCGTTCATCGATGTTTTCTGCCAGCGCTTGCAAGCGGCGGGGCTGAACCCTTTGCCGATAGCGGTGGCGAGTCTGAAAGAACCCGGCTGCCTGTCGGTGGTCGAGGATTGGCTGGATGAAGTCGAGGCAGGGGTGATTCTCAACACCACCGGTTTCGCCCAGTCGAGTCCCGAAGCGCCGCACTTGCGGCCGTTTCGCCGCAACATCCCGGTGATTCAGGCGATCTGCGCTCAGGACAACGAGCCCGGTTGGCGCGACAGCGAGCAGGGCCTCGGCCCGCGCGATCTGGCGATGCACATCGCCTTGCCGGAACTCGACGGGCGCATCATCAGCCGCCCGATCAGCTTCAAGGATCTGGCCTGGCGCAGCGAGCGCAGTCAGTCAGATGTGGTCTGCTATCGCGCGCAACCCGAACGCATGGATTTCGTCGCCGAGCTGGCGCGACGCTGGATCGATCTGGCGCGAGTGCCGAATGCCGAAAAACGCATTGCGCTGATTCTCGCCAATTACCCGACTCGCGACGGGCGCATCGGCAACGGTGTCGGCCTCGACACGCCGGCGGCAGCGCTGAACATCTTGCGGGCGTTACAGGCCGAGGGTTATCCGGTAACGGCCGAGTTGCCGGACAGCGGCACCGCGCTGATCCAGCAATTGCTCGGTGGCGTCAGCAATGATCTCGACACCATTGATTTGCGCCCGTGCCAGCAAAGTCTGGCGATGGACGATTACCTGATGATGTTCAACGCACTGCCCGAGGCCAATCGCGCGGCAGTGGTCGAGCGCTGGGGGCCGCCGCAAAAAGATCCGATGTGCCGCGATGGGCGCATGATGATCGCCGGGTTGCGCTTTGGCCTGACGTTCGTTGGCATCCAACCGGCGCGTGGTTATCAGGTCGACCAGAGCGCGGTTTATCACGATCCGGATCTGGTGCCGCCGCACGCTTATCTGGCGTTCTATTTCTGGCTGCGCAACACCTACGGCGCCCACGGCGTGATCCACGTCGGCAAACACGGCAACCTTGAATGGCTGCCGGGCAAAGGTGTCGGGCTCTCGGAAAACTGCTGGCCCGACGCGTTGCTTGGGCCATTGCCGAACATCTATCCGTTTATCGTCAACGATCCGGGCGAGGGCGCCCAGGCCAAACGGCGCACGCAAGCGGTGATCATCGATCACCTGATGCCGCCGCTGACCCGCGCCGAAACCTACGGCCCGCTGCGTAATCTGGAGCTGTTGGCTGACGAATATTACGAAGCGCAGTTGCTTGATCCGCGCCGTGCTCGCGAGTTGCAGCGCGATATTTTGCAACTGGTGCGCGACACGCAGATCGACCGCGAACTGCAACTGGATGCCGCGCTGGACAGCGATGCCGATGCAGCGATCTGGCTGCCGCGTCTGGACACGTATCTGTGTGATCTGAAGGAATCGCAGATCCGCGATGGCTTGCACATTTTTGGCGAATCACCCTCCGGGCGTTTGCGTATCGATACCTTGTTGGCGTTGCTGCGCATTCCGCGCGGCGATGGCAAAGGTGCGCAGTCGAGTCTGTTGCGGGCGCTGGCCAAGGCGTTTGAACTGGGTTTTGATCCGCTGGATTGTGCGCTGGCTGAACCGTGGGTCGGCCCGCGTCCCATCGAACTGCAAACCGTGACCGATGAAGTCTGGCGCACCGCCGGCGACACCCGCGAACGCCTCGAACTGTTCGCCGCCGAACTGATCTCCCAAACCTTGCACAACCCCTGTAGGAGTGAGCCTGCTCGCGATGGCGATGTGTCAGCCGACGACTTTTTCATAGACACACCGCTATCGCGAGCAGGCTCACTCCTACAGGAAGCGGGTTGGGCTGAAGTGAACGCCATCATCGACAACCTGCGCGAAGTCGTCGCCCCGCGTCTGGACGCCTGTGGCCCGGCAGAAATGCGCGGCCTGCTCGATGCCTTGAGCGGCCGTTTCGTCCCGGCCGGCCCGAGCGGTGCGCCCAGCCGTGGACGTCTCGACGTACTGCCCACCGGGCGCAACTTCTACTCGGTGGACGTGCGCAACCTGCCGACCACTACCGCGTGGCGCATCGGGTTCCAGTCGGCCACGCTGATTCTTGAGCGACACCTGCAGGACCACGGCGACCATCTGCGCCAACTCGGCCTGTCGGTATGGGGTACGGCGACGATGCGCACTGGCGGTGATGACATTGCCCAGGCGATGGCGCTGATGGGCGTGCGCCCGGTGTGGGCCACGGGCAGCCAGCGAGTCGACGATTTCGAGATCCTGCCGTTGAGCTTGCTGGACCGACCGCGGGTCGATGTGACGCTGCGGGTCTCCGGATTCTTCCGCGATGCGTTTGCCAATCTGATCCGTTTGTTCGACGCCGCCGTGCAAGCGGTGGCGGCGCTGGACGAGCCCGACGATCTGAACCCACTGGCCGCCAAAGTGCGCGCCGAACGCGAGGCCTTGCTGCAAACGGGCCTGGATGAAGAGGACGCACGGCGCCAGGCCGGTTGGCGAATCTTTGGTGCCAAACCCGGTGCTTATGGCGCAGGCGTGCAGGGCGCCATCGACGGTCGCCTCTGGCAGAGTCGTGAGGATCTGGCCGAGGTTTACCTGAACTGGGGCGCTTACGCGTATGGCGGTGCCGACGAGGGCACCGCCGCCCGCGAACAGTTCGTCCAGCGCCTGAGTCAGGTGCAAGCGGTGCTGCAGAATCAGGACAACCGCGAGCACGACTTGCTTGATTCCAACGACTATTACCAGTTCCAGGGCGGCATGCTCGCAGCCGTGGAAACCCTGCGCGGTGAAGCGGCGGCCAGTTATCACGGCGATCACAGCCAGCCGGACTTGCCGAAGATCCGCACTTTGAAAGAAGAGTTGAATCGGGTCATCCGCTCGCGTGCGGCCAATCCGAAATGGATCGACGGGGTTAAACGTCACGGCTATAAAGGCGCGTTTGAACTGGCGGCAACGGTCGATAACCTGTTCGCATTCGATGCCACCACGCAGTTGATCGACGATCATCAATACGCGTTGCTCGCTGATGCTTATCTGCTTGATCCGGCAACGCGCGAATTTGTCCGCGAGCATAATCCTCATGCACTGCGGGATATGACCGAACGCATGCTGGAGGCGCAACAGCGCGGGATGTGGCAGGAACCGGGGGCGTATAAAGAGGCGCTGGAAAACTTGTTGCTGGATATAGAGGAAGATGTGTAGCGCGATCGAAAACTACCCTCACCCCAGCCCTCTCCCAGAGGGAGAGGGGGCCGACCGAGGTGTCTTGTGGCATGCATCGACCTGAAAGGCCGAGTCGATTATGGATTCATCGAAAACCGATCAGGTCGATGTAAAGCGGCAATATCCCCCATTCAGTTCCCTCTCCCTCTGGGAGAGGGCTAGGGTGAGGGCAACACCACCTGACACACCAAAATGCTCAAGCACACCAACGACCACGAAAGAGAAAAGCCCAAATGACCGACACCCCCCATTTCCCGCTCTCCGCCGTGGTCGGCGCCGATGACTTGAAGCTCGCCCTGTGCCTCACCGCCATCGACCCGAAAATCGGTGGCGTGCTGATCGAAGGCCCGCGCGGCATGGCCAAGTCGACCCTGGCCCGGGGCTTGGCGGACCTGCTCGCCAGCGGTCAGTTCGTCACGTTGCCGCTGGGTGCCACCGAAGAACGTCTGGTCGGCACCCTCGATCTCGACGCCGCCCTGAGCGATGGTCGCGCGCAGTTTTCCCCCGGCGTGCTGGCCAAGGCTGACGGCGGCGTGCTCTACGTCGATGAAGTCAATCTGCTGCCCGATCACCTGGTGGATCTGCTGCTCGACGTCGCGGCCAGCGGCACCAACCTGATCGAGCGTGATGGCATTTCCCATCGGCATTCGGCGAAGTTCGTCCTGATTGGCACGATGAACCCGGAAGAGGGCGAGTTGCGCCCACAGTTGCTCGATCGCTTTGGTCTGAACGTCGCGCTCAGCGGCCACACCGTGCCGGCCGAGCGCGGGCAGATCATTCGTCGACGCCTCGACTTCGACAGCGACCCGCAAGCGTTCTGCATGCAGTGGGAAGCCGCGCAACAAGCCTTGTGCGAGCGCTGTGAAAACGCCCGCAGCGCCTTGCCCGGCATTCCTCTGGACGATGCTGCACTGGCGCAAATCACCGAGCGCTGTTTTGCCGCTGGCGTCGATGGGCTGCGCGCCGATCTGGTGTGGCTGCGTGCGGCGCGTGCGCACGCGGCATGGCGCGCAGCTGAGGCGATTGGCGAAGAGGACATCGATGCCGTGGCCGAATTTGCCTTGCGTCATCGTCGACGTGAACAGCCATCTTCAAGCCCTCAACAACCTGCGCAATCCCCGGAAAACTCCGCAGCGAACCCGAGCGAAGGGCAGGGCCAGTGGGGCGACATGCCGGCCCCGGCGCTCGCCACTGGCAGCCGTCGCGAAATCCCGAGCTGGCCAAAAAAGCCCTAGGCATTCGCCCCCGATCCGACGCGGGGGCGAATGCCAGACCCCGTGCCGGTCGGCTCGACAACGGACGCCACGGCAAACGTCACGCGGCCATCAGCGGTTCAGTGAACTGGCCGGGAACGTTGCTCAAGGGGCGTCCGCAACGTCGTGAAGACCTGCTGTTGCAACTGCGCACGCGCACGCCTCATGAGTTGTGGCTGGTGATCGTCGATGCCTCGGCGTCGACGCGCCGTCATCAGGCATTGAGCGATGCCAAAGGCCTGCTCGCGCAGCTGTTTGATGATGCCTATCGACAGCGCGCGCGGTTGGCATTGCTGACCGCCAGTGGTGCGACACCGAAGTGGCAGGTGCAGGGTTTGAAAGCATCCCGCGATTTGCGCACCTGGCTTGATGGCTTGGGTGCGGGCGGCGGTACGCCGTTAGTCGCGGCATTGTCGCAGGCGCAGCAATGGCTGACAGTGCGGCGCAAGCGCTTTCCTGCCGAGCAGCAGCGCTTGCTGCTGGTCACGGATGGACGTTTGAAAGCGTGGACAGGTTTGCCGGCGCTGGAATGCCCGGGGCTGTTGATCGACATCGAGCGTGGGCCGATTCGGTTGGGTCGCGCGAAGGATTTGGCCGGGGCGCTGGACGCGGATTATCGGCATATTGATGACCTTGTCCCGGCCTGAAGCCCTCTGTGCGTCAGCAGGTGACCCCGAATTCACGGATTCAAACCTATAGGAGCTGCCGAAGGCTGCGATCTTTTGACTTTGATTTTAAAAACAAGATCAAAAGATCGCAGCCTTCGGCAGCTCCTACAGGGGGATTTGGGCGCTGTTACAGATTTTGAAATGATTTCGGGCTGTAGGAAAAGTCACTTCAGGCTGTACGCTCCAAGGCCTTTTTTCATTCAGGATCTACATGAACACCCTCTCGGAGCCTCCCAGTCTTCAGATACGAAGCACGTTCCCCTCGCGCCATGGCGCGGTCTTGACGCACTCGCAGCATCCGGTTTTCCGATACACGACTATCGTTGATAACGCGGCCCCAGAGCCTTCGCGTTGCGCTTTGCCGTGTCCGGCAGTCTGAATTAACTGAATAGAGATCGAGACGTTTTATGGAATGGTTAGCGGATCCCACGGCCTGGTTAGGCTTGTTGACTTTGATCGTGCTGGAACTGGTGCTGGGTATCGACAACCTGGTGTTCATTGCAATTCTTGCGGACAAACTGCCGCCGCATCAGCGTGACCGTGCGCGGATCATCGGTCTGTCGCTGGCACTGATCATGCGCCTGGGCCTGTTGGCGAGTATTTCCTGGCTGGTCACCCTCACGCAGCCGCTGTTCGAAGTGTTCGACAAGAGCTTCTCCGGCCGTGACCTGATCATGCTGTTTGGCGGTGTGTTCCTGTTGTTCAAGGCCACCATGGAGTTGCACGAACGACTCGAAGGCCATGTCGGCGAGCGTACGAGCAACACGGCGTACGCACTGTTCTGGCCGATCGTTGCGCAGATCGTTGTGCTGGATGCCGTGTTCTCCCTCGACGCGGTGATTACCGCTGTGGGTATGGTCGACGAGCTGGCAGTGATGATGATCGCGGTGATCATCTCCATTGGCCTGATGATCGTTGCGAGCAAGCCGCTGACGCGCTTCGTCAACGCGCACCCGACGGTAATCATGCTGTGTCTGGGCTTCTTGATGATGATCGGTTTTGCCCTGACCGCTGAAGGTCTGGGCTTCCACATCCCGAAAGGCTACTTGTACGCGGCCATCGGTTTCTCGATCCTGATCGAGGTGTTCAACCAGATCGCCCGCGCTCGACGCAAACGCTCGATGCAGGGCCTGCGCCCGATTCGTGAGCGCACCGCCCACGCGGTCATGCGTCTGCTGGGAGGTCGCACACTGGCGGCGGAGGAAGTCGGCGAGGAGATTTCCGATTTGCTGGACAACGGTGATGCGCCGAGCGCCGAGCTGTTCGACCGTCGCGAGCGAGTGATGATCAGCGGTGTGCTGCAACTGGCCGAGCGGCCGATCCGCCAGCTGATGACCGTGCGGGCCGACGTCGACAGTATTGACCTGGCAGACGATGCCGAGGCGATTCGTACCAAGTTGATGCACTCGTCCTACTCGCGTCTGCCGCTCATCCGTGATGGCGCCGTGGATGAACCGCTGGGCTTCGTGCACAAGAAGGAATTGCTCAAGGAATACCTGGCGGGTACCGAGCCGAATCTGGAACACCTGGCGCGCAAGACGATCAATCTGCTCGACAGCTATTCGATCCTCAACGCGCTGGAACAGATGCGCGCGGCGTCGACCCACATTGCATTTGTGGTCAATGAGTTCGGTGACTTTGTCGGCGTGCTGACCATGACTGACATCCTCGAATCGATTGCCGGCGAGCTGCCCGATGCCAGCGAAATCGAAGGCCCGGACGTGGTCGAGGAGCAGGGCGGATTCATCGTCAGCGGTGCATTGAACCTGACGCGTGTGCGTCAGCGCACCGGTTTCGGCGCCGAGCCCACCGAGGATTATCAGACCATGGCCGGGCTGGTGATGAGCTTGCTCGATCGGTTACCGATGAAGGGCGATCGAATGGAATATGCCGGCTGGCAGATGACAGTCAAAGCGGTCGAGGAGCGGCGGGTGACGCGGGTGTTGTTGGTGCGTGAAACTGCGTAAATCTGACTGTCTGCGCTGACCCTATCGCCAGCAGGCTGGCTCCCACAGGTCCCCTGAACGACGCAAAACCCTGTAGGAGCTGCGGCACGCTGCGATCTTTTGACGTTGGTTTAAAAAAACAGATCAAAAGATCGCAGCGTGCCGCAGCTCCTACATGGGTACCGCGCAGCTTCGAAGTGACCGCCCACGGGGAATGGTGCAAAGCTGTCGCAAGGACTGACGCAACCACGCAACGTCATGTCGCCAAAAAAAGCTGAAGGATCGACTGATTAATCCGCATGTTCCCGCAGATCGCCTCAGAGGATCGGGGGGCGGCCTACAAAATGGCAAAAGAGAGCGGGGTGATGTTTACGAAAGCGCGGTCAAACGCTGACCTCCCTTTTAAACGACTCCATACCCTTCAGCAATGCACGTTATTGGACCACCGAGCACCAAATGGGAAGCCGCTACCCGCACCTTGTAGCCAATGGTAGCGCCCCGGCACCAAATCCTGCGTAACTCTCTTTTCTGCAATTTGTGCATGTCCCTGATTCCAAAAACATTTAAATCCATTGCAGATTCCTCGCGAGTCCTGTGGCACACTTTCTGCTGTCTATTCCGTAGTAACAAACCGTCTTCCGGTATAGCGGAATAAACATCATCCTGGAGTGCTTGCCATGCATCGCCGACCTTCCTTGTTCAAAGCGTGTGTTTTTGTTCTCGCGGCTTCGTCCGCTGTCATGGGTATGGCCCAGGCAGCCGATGGCAAGCTCGACAGTGTTCTGGCCCGTGGGAAATTGATTGTCGGCACCGGCAGCACCAATGCGCCGTGGCACTTCCAGGGGGCGGATGGCAAGTTGCAGGGCTTTGATATCGACATCGCCCGGATTGTGGCCAAGGGTTTGTTCAACGATCCGAGCAAGGTCGAGTTCGTCGTGCAGTCGTCCGATGCGCGGATCCCCAACCTGCTGACCGACAAGGTCGACATGAGCTGTCAGTTCATCACTGTCACCGCCAGCCGAGCGCAGCAAGTGGCGTTCACCCTGCCGTATTACCGCGAAGGCGTCGGCCTGCTGCTGCCGAACAACAGCAAGTACAAGGAAATCGAAGACCTGCAGGCGGGAGGTGATGGCGTCACTGTTGCCGTTCTGCAAAACGTCTACGCCGAAGAACTGGTGCATCAGGCACTGCCCAAAGCCAAGGTCGATCAGTACGACAGCGTTGATCTGATGTATCAGGCAGTCAACTCCGGTCGCGCCGATGCGGCCGCCACCGACCAGTCTTCGGTCAAATACCTGATGGTGCAGAACCCTGGCCGTTATCGCAGCCCGACCTATGCGTGGAGCCCACAGACCTACGCGTGCGCGGTCAAACGCGGCGATCAGGACTGGCTGAACTTCGTCAACACCGCGTTGCATGAGGCCATGACCGGCGTTGAGTTCCCGACTTACGCCGCTTCATTCAAGCAATGGTTCGGCGTTGACCTGCCATCGCCCGCGATCGGTTTCCCAGTCGAATTCAAATGATCCCGTGAGAGTGGGGCGATTCAAATCGCCCCGCTCAAGGTACTGCTGACCATGAACTATCAGTTGAACTTTGCCGCCGTGTGGCGCGATTTCGACACCTTGCTGGCGGGGCTCGGTCTGGGCTTGCAGTTGGCACTGGTGTCGATCGCCATCGGCTGCGTGATCGGCCTGCTGATGGCGTTTGCCTTACTGTCTAGGCATCGCGCCTTGCGGGTGCTGGCATCGGTGTACGTCACGGTGGTCCGTAACACGCCGATTCTGGTGTTGATTCTGTTGATCTACTTTGCGTTGCCAAGTCTCGGGATTCGGCTGGACAAAATCCCCTCGTTCATCATCACGCTGTCGTTGTATGCCGGCGCCTACCTGACCGAAGTGTTCCGCGGCGGTTTGCTGAGCATTCCCAAGGGGCAGCGCGAAGCCGGGCTGGCGATCGGCCTCGGCGAATGGCAGGTCAAGGCCTACGTCACCGTACCGGTGATGCTGCGCAACGTCTTGCCGGCGCTGTCGAACAACTTCATTTCGCTGTTCAAGGACACCTCGCTGGCCGCCGCGATTGCGGTGCCGGAGCTGACCTATTACGCGCGCAAGATCAACGTCGAAAGCTACCGGGTGATCGAAACCTGGCTGGTGACTACGGCGTTGTATGTCGCGGCCTGTTACCTCATCGCCATGCTGCTGCGTTACCTCGAGCAGCGTCTGGCGATCCGCCGATAGGAGGCTGTGATGTACGAATCCCCCAGTTGGTTGAATGAATTGTGGATTGCCCGCGAAACCTTGTGGCAGGGCTTTCTGACCAGCGTGCAGGTGTCGGCGCTGGCGATTTTGTTCGGCACGTTGCTCGGTGTTGTCGCCGGTCTGGTACTGACTTACGGCAGATTCTGGATGCGTGCGCCGTTTCGGTTTTACGTCGACATCATTCGCGGGACGCCGGTGTTTGTGCTGGTGCTGGCCTGCTTCTACATGGCGCCGGCGGCCGGCTGGCAGATCAGCGCGTTTCAGGCCGGTGCGTTAGGGCTGACGCTGTTCTGCGGCTCACACGTTGCGGAAATCGTGCGCGGTGCATTGCAAGCGCTGCCGCGCGGGCAGATGGAAGCGGGCAAGGCGATTGGCCTGACGTTTTACCAGTCGCTCGGCTATGTGTTGTTGCCCCAAGCGCTGCGGCAGATCCTGCCGACGTGGGTCAACTCGTCCACCGAAATCGTCAAGGCCTCGACCTTGCTCTCGGTCATCGGCGTGGCCGAATTGCTCCTCAGCACCCAACAGATCATCGCCCGGACCTTCATGACACTGGAGTTCTATCTGTTCGCCGGTTTTCTGTTCTTCGTCATCAACTACGGCATCGAATTACTCGGCCGGCACATTGAAAAGCGGGTGGCCTTGCCATGACTGAAGCTCAACTTTCCAACGCTGCAAACAGCCAGCCGCTGCTGGATATTCGCGGTCTGCACAAACAATACGGCGCGGTCGAAGTGCTCAAGGGTGTCGACCTGAGCATGCAACGCGGCAACGTCGTGACGCTGATCGGTTCCAGCGGCTCGGGTAAAACCACGTTGCTGCGCTGCGTGAACATGCTCGAAGAGTTTCAGGGCGGGCAGATCCTGCTCGACGGCGAGTCCATCGGCTACGACGAGATCAATGGCAAACGCGTGCGGCATGGCGAAAAAGTCATCGCTCGTCATCGCGCGATGACCGGCATGGCGTTTCAACAATTCAACCTGTTCCCGCATTTGACCGCGTTGCAGAACGTCACCCTGGGCCTGCTCAAGGTGAAGAAAATGCACAAGGACGAAGCCGTGGTGCTGGCCGAGAAATGGCTGGAGCGGGTCGGCCTTCTGGAGCGCCGCAATCACTTTCCCGGCCAGTTGTCTGGCGGCCAGCAACAGCGCGTGGCGATTGCCCGGGCGATTGCGATGAACCCGAGCCTGATGCTGTTCGACGAAGTCACTTCAGCCCTCGACCCCGAACTGGTTGGCGAAGTGCTCAACGTGATCAAGGGCCTGGCCGAAGACGGCATGACCATGCTGCTGGTGACCCACGAGATGCGCTTCGCTTTCGAGGTCTCGGACAAAATCGTATTCATGAATCAGGGGCGGATCGAAGAGCAGGGGCCTCCCAAGGAACTGTTCGAACGCCCGCAATCGCCGCGTCTGGCTGAGTTCCTCAAAAACACGCGGTTTTAATTTTTATCAGGAGAAACACCCATGAGCATTACTCGTTACGGCACCGGCAGCACCGCCGCAGGCGGCCAGCCTCGTCCATTCGCGCGCGCGGTTGAAGCTGATGGCTGGCTGCACGTTTCCGGCCAGGTGCCGGCGGTGGATGGCGAGATCATTGTTGGCGGCATCGTCGAGCAGACCCACCAGACCATGAAGAACCTGATCGCGATTCTCGAAGAGGCCGGTTATGGCCTGGAAGACGTGGTGCGCGCCGGGGTGTGGCTGGATGATCCACGGGATTTCAGCAGTTTCAACAAGGTCTTTGGCGAGTACTTCAAACCGGAGCACGCGCCAGCGCGGGCCTGTGTACAGGCGAGCATGATGGTTGATTGCAAGGTTGAGATCGACTGCATTGCATACAAGAAAAAGGCCTGATCGACGGTGGCTCTTGTAGGAGCTGCCGAAGGCTGCGATCTTTTGGCATTTTTGGATATGTCACAAGGCAAGATCAAAAGATCGCAGCCTGCGGCAGCTCCTACATGGAGATTTTTGAGTGAGTGCTGACATGACCGAAGACACCATCAAGCGCCGGGCACGAGGTCTGGATCGAGCGTTCGATATTCTCGATTTCCTCAAGGAGATCGGCCAGCCGCTGCGTCCGAACGACATCGCCAACGGCATTGGCAGCCCGAAATCCACGGTCTACGAACTCGTCGCGTCCCTGCTGGAACGACGGATTCTGGAGCCGGTGGGCAAGGACGGTCATGTCTATCTGGGCCGGCAGTTGTACTTTCTCGGGCAGGCGCATTTGCGCCATTTTGACCTCAGTCGCGAGGCCGATCATGCCTTGCAGGAGATCGTTAGCCAGACCCGCGAAACCGCGCAAATGTGCCTGCTCAACGGGCGCAAATACACGGTGGCGTTGATGAAGGAGGGCGAGCGGCATTTCCGTATCTCTTCCGATATCGGCGAAAACGCGCCGATCCCGTGGACGGCTTCCGGACGACTGTTGCTTGCGCATCTGAGCGATCAACAGATCATCGACCTGATCGACGAAGACGACTACATCCTGCCCGACGGCGAGCGCTTGCCGCTGGAGCGATTTCTGGCGGAAATCCGTCAGGCCGGCATCGATGGATTCTTCTCCTTCGACAGCGTCGCCGACACCTTCACCCACTGCTTCGCCGCACCGGTCAAAGACCCTTCCGGCGTAGCCATTTGCACATTGTGCATCGTCGCCCCACGGGCCGATGCCAGGAACAATTACGACGACTATCGCCGGGTATTGATCGAGAGCGCCAACAGCCTCGCCCGGCGCATCAACGAATAACCGCGGCTGCCTGCGGCCGCGAATGAATGCGAGGAGTTTGACCATGACGACTGCCATCAATACTGCTGTGGAAAAGGGCGACGCCGCCATCGGCGCGCACCTGGCGCGAGACGTCAGCCTGCCGGCGCTGGTGCTGCACCGCGAAGCGCTGGAGCACAACATTCGCTGGATGCAGACATTCGTCAGCGACAGCGGCGCCGAACTCGCGCCCCACGGCAAGACCAGCATGACTCCGGCGCTGTTCAAGCGTCAGCTCGACGCTGGCGCGTGGGGCATCACCCTGGCCAGTGCAACTCAAACCCGCGCGGCTTACGCCCACGGTGTGCGTCGCGTGTTGATGGCCAACCAATTGGTCGGCACGCCGAACATGGCGCTGATCGCCGATCTGCTGGCGGATCCGTCGTTCGACTTCTATTGCATGGTTGATCACCCGGACAACGTCGCCGACCTCGGCGCCTACTTCGCTTCGCGCGGTGTGAAGCTCAACGTGATGATCGAGTACGGCGTGGTCGGTGGTCGTTGCGGTTGCCGCAGCGAACAGGAAGTCATCGAGTTGGCCAAGGCAATCAGCGCGCAACCGGCGCTGGCACTGACCGGTATCGAAGGATATGAGGGCGTGATCCACGGCGATCATGCGGTCAGCGGTATCCGCGAATTCGCCGCGTCATTGGTACGTCTGGCTGTGCAGTTGCAGAACAGCGGCGCGTTTGCCATCGCCAAACCGATCATTACGGCCTCGGGCTCGGCGTGGTACGACCTGATTGCCGAATCGTTCGAAGCCCAGAACGCTGCTGGGCGATTCCTCAGCGTGTTGCGTCCAGGCAGTTACGTGGCGCACGACCATGGCATCTACAAAGAGGCGCAATGTTGCGTGCTCGATCGTCGCAGTGATCTGCACGAAGGCCTGCGTCCGGCGCTGGAAGTGTGGGCGCACGTGCAATCGCTGCCGGAGCCGGGTTTTGCGGTGATTGCACTGGGCAAGCGTGACGTGGCGTACGACGCCGGGCTGCCGGTGCCGCTGCTGCGTTATCGGGCCGGCGTGGTGCCGGCGGTGGGCGAGGACGTTGGCGCGTGCAAGGTCACGGCAGTGATGGATCAGCATGCGTTCATGACGGTGGCACCGGGCGTTGAGCTGCGCGTTGGTGACATCATTTCCTTTGGTACATCGCACCCATGCCTGACGTTCGATAAGTGGCGTGTGGGCTTGCTGGTGGATGAGCAGTTGGCGGTGATCGAAACCATGGAGACGTGTTTCTAGGGCTTTAGACCGAGTTGCGGCCTATCGCGAGCAGGCTCACTCCTACAGGGGATCGCATTTCAAATTGTAGGAGTGAGCCTGCTCGCGATGGGGCCAGATCAGACACCATCGATCAACCAGAGACACCATAAAAAAATGACCACCCTCAGCCCCTTGGGCCCCAACACCCCACGCATCGCCCTGATCGGCGAATGCATGATCGAACTCCAGCAGCGCGCCGACGGCAGCCTGCAGCAAAGCTTCGGCGGCGATACCCTCAACACCGCCGTCTACCTGTCGCGCGCCTTGGGCGACAAAGCGCAAGTCGACTACGTCACTGCGCTGGGCGATGACAGCTTCAGCGACGCCATGTGCCAGAGTTGGTCGAGCGAAGGCATCGGCCTCGATCTCGTGCAGCGTCTGCCCGGACGCTTGCCGGGTCTGTATTGCATCCAGACCGACGCCAACGGCGAGCGACGCTTTCTCTACTGGCGCAACGAGGCGGCCGTCCGCGATTGCTTCACCACCCCGGCAGCCGAGCCGATTTTGGCAGCGCTGCCGGATTACGACGTGCTGTATTTCAGCGGCATCACCCTGGCCGTGCTCGGCGCGCAGGGCAGGGAAAGACTGATCCAGACCCTGATCGACGCTCGCCAGCGTGATGCGCGAATCGTCTTCGACAACAACTACCGGCCACGTCTGTGGGCGTCAGTGGCAGAGGCACGTGCGGCTTATCGCAGCGTGTTGCCGCACATCGATCTGGCGTTGCTGACCGTGGATGACGAGCAGGCGCTGTTTGGCTTCAGTGACTGCGACGCGGTGTTCGAGGCTTACGCGCAGATTGGCACACCAGAAGTGGTGCTCAAGCGCGGCGCCGAGGCGTGCCTGATTCGTTGTGACGGTGAGGCCTTTGCAGTGCCGGCAGAGAAAGTCGAGAAGGTGGTGGACACCACGGCGGCGGGGGATTCGTTCAGTGCGGCTTATCTGGCGAGTCGGTTGCTGGGGGCAAGCCCTGTCGATGCGGCCGAGGCTGGCCATCGATTGGCAAGCCAGGTGATTCAGATCCCCGGAGCACTCATCCCCAGAACCTGAACCACAACCCCTGTAGGAGCTGCCGAAGGCTGCGATCTTTTGATGTTGATCCTGAAAAAAACAAAATCAAAAGATCGCAGCCTTCGGCAGCTCCTACAGGGAGGGTGTTCAAGCAGGGAACGTGTGAAGCTCAATCCCGGTAAAACACCTGCACCAAGTGATACCCGAACTTGCTCTTGATCGGCCCATGCACCGTGCGCAGTGGCTTCTTGAAGATCACCGCATCAATCGCACCGACCATCTGCCCCGGCCGGACTTCACCCAGATCGCCGCCGCGTTTGCCGGACGGGCATGTCGAGAATTTTTTCGCCAATACATCAAACGCTTCACCCTTGGCGATGCGTTGTTTGAGCTGTTCGGCCTCTTCGGCGGTTTTCACCAGAATGTGGCGGGCTTGGGCTTTCATCGTGCGGTACCTGATAACGGGGTGACGGCGGGGCGCGGATTATGCCTCAACTCAAGGCGTCTGGCTGATCATCGTGCGGATCTTGCTGGCCAGCAGCTCATTCGAAAACGGTTTGGCCACCATGTCCATGCCATCCTCGAGAAAGCCCTGACGCTCGGCGGCTTTCTGCGCATACCCGGTCATGAACAGCACCTTGAGCCCCGGATGATGCTGGCGAGCGATTTCCGCCAGTTGCCGACCGTTCATGCCCGGCAGTCCGACGTCGGTGACCAGCAGATCGACGCGTACATTCGATTCCAGCACCGGCAGAGCCGTGTTGGCGTCTTCGGCCTCGTAGGCGGTGTAGCCCAACTCCCTGAGCAAATCGAGCACCAGCATGCGCACCGCCGGGTCGTCTTCAACCACCATCACGGTTTCACCGGCGGCGATGGGCGCAGGTTGCTCAACGCGGTCAGCCTCCGGGCTTTGCGGCTCGCTGCCATGCAAGCGCGGCAAGTACAGACGCACACAAGTACCCTGGTCCGGCAGGCTGTCGAGGCTGACATGGCCGCCCGATTGCTGGGCGAAACCATAAATCATCGACAATCCCAGACCGGTTCCCTGGCCAATAGGTTTGGTGGTGAAAAACGGATCGAATGCCTTGGAGCGCACCGAAGGGGTCATGCCGCTGCCGTTATCGCTGACCGCCAGCATCAGGTAATCGCCGGCCTTGACCGGTTCCAGCGTGGTGATGTCATTGCCGTCGAGATAAACGTTGGCCGTTTCGATCAGCAATTCACCGCCATCGGGCATGGCGTCGCGGGCGTTGATCACCAGGTTGAGCAGGGCGTTTTCCAATTGGCTGACGTCGGTGCTGACCGGCCAGAGGTTTTCGGCGAGGCGCAACGTGAGCGCGATCGGATCGCCCTTGGTGCGACGGATCAGATCTTCCAGCGAATGGATCAGCGCGTTGACGTCGAGGGTTTTGCGATCCAGTGACTGGCGCCGTGAAAACGCCAGCAAGCGGTGGGTCAGCGCAGCGGCACGGTTGGCGGACGATACAGCGGCTTCGGTAAAACGCCCGATTTCGTCGGCCCGACCATTGGCGATGTAGCGTTGCATCAGGTCGAGGCTGCCGATGATCCCGGTGAGCATGTTGTTGAAGTCATGGGCGATGCCGCCGGTGAGCTGACCGACTGCTTCCATTTTCTGCGCATGGCGCAACGCATCTTCGGCGCGCTCGCGTTCGAACATCTCGTTCTGCAAGCGCTCATTGGCTTGGGCCAATTGTTCGGTGCGAGCGCTGACGCGTTCTTCAAGTGTTTCGTTGAGATTGCGCAGCGCCTCTTCGGTTTTCTTGCGCTCTGACTCGTCGATCACAAAGATGTAGAAACCGTTGACCGCGCCGTCCGCGCCGTGGCGGGGCAAGTAGTTCATCAGCGCATGCCGGGTGCTGCCGTCGCGATGCGGCGTGTACAGGCTGAACGAGCAGGGCCGTCCGGCCAGCGCCTCGCCGATGTACGGCGAACGCAGGAAATAGGCTTCTTCGCCGATCACCTCGCGAATAGTGCGACCGTAAAGCTCTTGCGGCGTCAGACCGTACCAGTCGAGATACGCCGCGTTGTTCAGGCGAAAGCGTTCTTCGTGGTCGACATAGCTGATCAGGATCGGCATGGCGTTGATGATCAGCTGTAATTCGGTCTGACTCTGGCGCAACGCCTGTTCAGTTTGTTTGCGCTCTGTCAGGTCCAGCGCTGCGCCAAGAAAACGCACCGGCCGGCCATGGTGATCCTTGTAGCAACGGCCGCGGGCGAATACCCAGCGCTGCTCGCCGCCGGGCATCAGCAAGCGGTATTCCTCGGCGTACTCCGTGCCGTGGGTGATGCAATGTTTAATGCTGCGGGCGACCAGCGCACGGTCTTCGGGGTGAACGCCGTTCAGGTAATCGCTGATGGGCAATTGCCCGGCGCGTGCCGGGTCAATGCCGTGCAACTGGGCAAAGTGCGCGTCGGCAATAAAGCGATCTTCACCGATGTCCCAGTCCCAGGTGCCAACCGCATCGGTGGCGGCGAGGGCCAGTTGCAGTCGCTCTTCGGTGTCGCGCTGAACCCTGAGGCTCTCGTCCGAACGCTGCTGCAACTCCAGAGCGATGCGCCGCCGTTCGTTGGTTTCAATCGCGGTGACCAGGATCCCGGCCACCTGTGCACGTTCATCCCGGATCGGACTGTACGTCAGGTCAAGCCAGAAGTCTGAATCCTTGCCATCGCGTTGCAGGGTGAAGCGCTGTTCGCTGTAGGTGCGTACCTGACCTTGTAGGACGGCGCTGTAAATCGGGTCGGTAAAGTCTCGAAGTTCTGGCCATATCTGGTGCGCCGGCTGTCCGAAAGCGTGTGGGTGTTTGCTCCCGGCGAGCAGGGCAAAGCCATTGTTGTAGATCTGCGTCAACTCCGGACCCCACATCAGCAACATCGGCATCGGCGAGTGAATCACGATGTCCACGGCGGTTCGCAGGCTCTGCGGCCAGGTGCCAGCAGCGCCCAGAGGGCTGCGGCTCCAATCGGTATGGGCAATCAGTGCCTGGGCGTCGTTGCTGGTTGGTACAGCGTTCATCGTTGCATCCTGAGCGTCAGTCGGTAGGGCGGCGTCTACTATCCTAGTCTGATAGACGCGCATTGGCTCGCGGCGTCACGGCGCGGGTCCTCTCTGTTCATTGCAAGCTTCGCAGGTGCTTTTAGCCATGGAAATCGATGCACTGCTCAAACAACTGGCGAGTCGTCATGGTTCGGATCTGTTCCTCTCCACGGGCGCGCCGCCCAGTGCACGTTTTGAAGGCGTACTGACGCCGCTTAGCGAGCACCCGTTCAAACCGGGCGAGGTGGCAACGGTTGCCACCTCCCTGATGGACGCCGAGCAGCGCCGGGAGTTCGACCGGGATCTGGAAATGAACCTGGCAATCTCGCGCCCCGGCATCGGCCGTTTCCGGGTCAACATCTTTAAACAGCGTAACGATGTATCCATTGTGATCCGCAACGTCAAACTCGATATTCCGCGTTTCGAAGATCTAAAGCTGCCGCCAGTATTGCTCGAAACCGTGATGCTCAAGCAGGGGCTGATACTGTTTGTTGGCGCCACCGATTCGGGAAAATCAACGTCGCTGGCAGCGCTCATCGATCACCGCAACCGCCATAGCAGCGGGCATATCGTCACCATCGAAGACCCGATCGAGTACATCCACCGGCACAGGCTTTCGATCATCAACCAGCGTGAAGTCGGTGTCGACACGCGCAGCTTTCAAGCCGCGCTGAAAAATACCCTGCGCCAAGCTCCCGACGTCGTGCTGATCGGTGAAATCCGTGACCGAGAAACCATGGAACATGCGCTGGCGTTTGCCGAAACCGGTCACCTGGTGCTGTCGACCCTGCACGCCAATAACGCAAATCAGGCATTGGAAAGAATCATCAATATGTTTCCTGAAGAGCGTCGGGTGCAGTTGTTGCAGGCATTGGCGAGCAATCTTAAAGCCTGTGTATCGCAGCGACTTGTTCGGACGATAGACGGACTGCGAAGGGCTGCGGTGGAGGTAATGCTGGGCACGCCAACCATCGGCGATCTAATTAGAAATAATAAACTGGGTGAACTTAAAGTCATCATGGAGAAGTCAGTGGTGGAGGGGATGCGGACGTTTGATTTTTCCCTTCATAAATTGGTTGGAGAAGGAGTGGTGAGTGTCGAGGAGGCATTGAAAAACGCAGACTCTGTGAATGACTTGCGATTACGAGTCAAGTTGGATTTGTCTAAGGCGGGAGGTGACAAGTCGTTCGGAGAGTGGGAGTTGGCAGAGTGAAAATGGTTGATATTTTGAAGGTGTGGATCTCGATCTGCCGCGGCAGCGAAACTTGAGTTAATAAATCTCGGATTGAGAAATGCAGTTCTCTGGTTAATGTTTGTACTGTTGATTTCAACAATAAAGACATTGGGCGGAGAAATGACGTGAAAACAAGAAGTGTTTTAAGCGAAAGTGATGGTTCAACTACGCGTGATAATGAGCGATGCTTGCTTGCCGATGCGGCGGAGCGTAAAGAGATTGCCGATGCGCTTGAAGTGCTCGTATCCAGTAAAGAAGGAGAGCTGATTTCTTTAGAAGCTGAAAGGTTTTCGTTGCGGGAGCACTCCTCTCTTGGCTGTATGATCAAGCCCTTGAAGAGGGAACTAAATGATTTTATCAAGCGATATCATCCCGATGGGGTAGTGCTTGTTACAAATCGATCTTTTGAGCCTGCGGTGGCTGAGTTCGATGACTGGGATCAGATCCGCTTTCGAAATAGAGTCATCTACGATCCATACGCCCAGCCCTATATCACTTATTTCATGAGTGTTGCTGATCAAGTCGGTGGGTTCATGTCCTCGGTTATTGGTGAAGCTAGTTATGCTCAATGGCTATGCTTTCACGGCATGAAGGTGCCAGCTGTTAATGATCGAGAACAAATCCGAAAATTAGCGGCATTTCTAAAATGGGAGTACCGCGCGCCCGAGGCAATCGAAAGTTACTGGGAACAGTTAGAGGGGCACGAAGCTGATAGCGTTAAGTTGACCGCCTCGCAATACGAGGAGGTCCGTGCAATGACCGCCCAGTATGTTCAAGGTGGAAAAGGTTTGCTTGATACTTTATACGAAAGGGTCAGGCCTGTACTGCATGATGGTATTTCCTGGGAAAATGCTGATGATGTAATTCATAAGCTCATCTATAACTCCTTTTCTTATGGTCTCGCAAGAAAATACATTGCGGCATTAGGCTGGTGGGGTGCCGCCTCTGGCGAGAGTCTTGATAATAAAGACCTGGCACAAATGCTGTATACGGCGCTCATACTTGATCTTGATTCCCAGGTAGGTGGCAGTCAGCAGCGGAACGTAATTGCGGGTTATGATATTTATGAATCCAGTCGCTCAGCCGATGAAACATTGGAAAAAATTCGCCAGGGTTTTGAAGAGCATCTAGTCAGTAATAAAAAGGTTTCGCGCAAGTTGGCACCCTTGGCTTCGCATCTTGTGCTGTCGTCTGCAGCACCTGGGTTGCTGGTAAAGAATATTCCGTCCTGGCTCAAGGCGGGATCGGTCGGTTGGGTAACGTTCTGTCAAGCCGTGAGCATTTACGAACTTATTTCCAAAGGCGGAGTGCGGTTCCTTGATTACAAAGAAGTCATGCAGTTCGCCGATATAGATTCGCTAAGTCATGCATTGGGTCAGCTTCAGGGTGTGCTTGCCATTGAAGCAATTATTGATTGGGCGTTGATCAATGAAGTGATATCCAGAAGTGATCTTGAGGGATCAGTCAATGCTGCCTCTGATCGTGCGGTTGCCGCTTATGAAACCTTTTTGGAAGCCATGGTCAACACGGCGACAGCGTTTGCCCCCGTACCGGATCGAAAGCAATTGGCGTTGGCAACGCTGAGGCAGGCACTACCCGATGCCGAGACCGACTTTTTTGAGCAGCGAATACTCCGGCCACATCATTTCTCCGACTTCAGGGCTTCGATTCTGGATTTGTACATTGAAGGTACGCTAGACGGGCATGGCTGGAACTGGAGCCAGGAGCCGCATATTTTGCATGCAAACCCTGGGCTGGCAGGGTTGCCGCAAAATCAACACGTTTTCGAAACCGAAGTTCGGAAATTCCATGGCAATATTCATAGGGCTATTAAAACTAATTTAAAGTTGGGCTTGGCGGGAATGCCGCGCGAAGATCGCGAAATACTAGGGAGGAGTGCAATTGCCTTCTTTACAGTCCGCGAACCGGATACGAAACAGGAGTTCCCGCAAGGCAGCGGTTCTGGCGTTCTTGGTGCAGGAAGTGCTAACTCCAGGACGGTGCAGGTTTGCAACATAAATGATAAGGCGCGAGGCCGCTATGGAGTGATCATGATCGCTTCGTATGATAATAATAAAATGCGCTGCTATGAGCTGTTCAGTATGACCGGGGAGTGTCGAAGAAACGACGCTTTAGGAGACTTTGTGCTGTCGTCTGGAGTAATGGAAGCACCCGCCAGGTTAGTGTATGGGAGTGAGGGTAAGGGTCCGCTGCCTGAATTTTATCGTGCTCCTTTGCACGTAAAAAAATACGTTGGGGATGGCTCACGTCCTACTGGGTTCATGAATGTATTCATAGAAAAACTGGGAGCCATTCTGGCGCCGACAAGGCCCGTCGAAAATAAAAACAGCATATATCAATATTTTGTCAGCCCTCATTTCGAGGATATTGCAAATTTCGTTGTAATGCATAGACCTGTCGGAAGTGTCAGTGAGCTTGTTGAGAGTCTTACCGTTTTAACTGATAAAGAGATGGCGGACAAAAAATATGAAAGGTTTGAGACGTGGCTTGTGAACTTGACCATACCTTTTAAAAAGTGCGTTGAGGACTTGCGGTCAGGGGATAGAGATTTACTGGTCGATGGTATTTACGGTTGCACTATGGACGCTATCGGTATTGTCTTTGCGGTGTTGGGCGTTCCAGCAAAAATTTTGGGCATTGCCGCCAAGTCCATTTCGTTGGCCGCCAAGCTCCTTAAAACCGCAAAATATTGCTTGGCGCTAACAGTATCGATTTTGAATCCGATCGATGCCGCGTTACCCCTTCTCATCGGGTTTGGATTAAAGCAATTAAAAAATGGAATTAAACTTGGTCATCAGGCAGCCCGGTTGTTGGGCAAGGCTAATGCCCAGATATTTAGATTGACCGGGCGACATAAATACATCGATATGCTGAAGGCTGCCAGTCTGTCCCGGGTCGGAAAAGGCAAATGGCGCGCACTTGGTGCCACTGTTGATATCTCAAGCGTGCTCGCCGTTAGCAGAAATAAACGATGGTACGCCCTTAATAGTCGCGGTAATCCTTGGGGCAAGGCACTGGATGGTTTCGACTTGAAGAGCTTGGTTTTAATTCCAAGCATTCGGCCCATTGATTACACGATTCATGTAATTCGAAATGGTATGTCGATAGCAGGTATGAAGGTGAAAAGCGCCATTAGTGTCTTGGCGCGGAGGCAGTTTGCCCTTAAAACTGATCTTGCCATCGGTCTGTTTTTAGGTAGCACGAACAAGGCGCGCGACAAGCTTTCGGCTGTTATGGAGGTTGTTCGTTTAGACTTCAATGGCACATCAATCAGTAACTTTTTTCTAGATATAGCGAAGGTCGATAACCAGATTATTCAAGTTGATCAGAGCAAATATAGTGATTGGAAAAAGGCCGGGTTACAGGAGCGGGATAATTTTCAATACTTGCAAGTGAGCACTCAACATCTTAATGACCGATTTAATGCAGCGAGCTTTAGCTACGGTGAAGTGGCAGACGACCTGATTCATGAGATGGTTTGTGCGGGCCCTCGCAAGACTGAACTGGTTTCCGCCAAGGCTGCTCGTCTAAACGATGCCCCAGCCCTCAACGTGGCACCATTACTGAATCTCGCGGCGGGTCGGTTACCAAAATCTGATGGAACCGGGGCTTTTTACAACAGTGATGATGCCGTATCAAACGCAGATTCCATTGCTGTCTTGGCGTCTCTGCTGGCTCAGTTGGATCAGGCCCCCGCTCAATTCGAGAAAAACTTCGAAATCATGACCGACGCTGTCATCGCCAGCCGGGGGCAAACCATAAAAAGCGAGGTATTGATCAGGCTGAATTCCGTCTGACTCCGGGTAATACTGCGTTTTGACTGGGGGGACTGCGAATATGCTGTCCCAGGCTTTCAATCATTGAGCTCTGATCGATCCCGAAACTGCTCCAACGCTTCCGGATTGGCCAATGCATCGGTATTTTTCACAGGCAATCCGTGCACCACGTTTTTCACGGCTAGCTCCACAACCTTGCCGCTGATCGTGCGCGGAATGTCCGTGACCTCGACGATTTTCGCTGGCACATGGCGGGGTGTGGTGTTGGCGCGGATGACCTGGCGGATCTGCGCTTGCAGTGCCTCGTTCAGTTCAACACCGTCCTGAAGCCGCACAAACAACACCACCCGCACATCGTCCTGCCATTGCTGCCCGATAGCTACGCTGTCGAGCACTTGCGGGACTTTTTCAACCTGCCGATAAATCTCCGCCGTACCGATGCGCACGCCGCCCGGATTGAGCACGGCGTCCGAGCGGCCGTGAATCATCATCGCGCCATGTTGCAGTTGTTCGGCGTAATCGCCCTGCGCCCAAACGCCGGGGAACAGGCTGAAATAGGATTTGCGCAGCTTCTCGTCATCCGGGTCATTCCACAAACCGATCGGCATCGCCGGAAAATGCCGGGTGCACACCAACTCACCTTTCTCACCGATCACCGGCTGACCCGCGTCGTTCCAGACTTCAACCGCCATGCCCAGGCTCTTGCCCATGATCTCGCCGCGCCGCACAGGGGACAGCGGATTGCCGTTAACGAAGCAGGAAACGATATCGGTACCACCGGACATCGAGGCCAGGCAGACGTCCGGTTTGAAATCGCGGTAGACGAAGTCGTAGCTCTGCGGCGACAAGGCTGAGCCGGTGCAGAGCAGGGTTTTCAGGGCGCTCAGATCATGGCTTTCGCGGGGCTTGAGGTCGCTGTTTTCCAGGGTTGCGAGGAATTTCGGGCTGGTGCCGAATACGCTGACGCACTCATCTTCCAGCAGGTCCAGCAAACGCTCGGGACCTGGGTGAAAGGGCGAACCGTCATACAGCACCACAGCGCTGCCGACCGCGAGGGCCGACACCAGCCAGTTCCACATCATCCAGCCGCACGTTGTGTAGTAGAACAAACGGTCTTCGGGACCGAGGTCGACGTGCAATCCATGTTCCTTGACGTGTTGCAGCAGCACGCCGCCGGTGCTGTGCACGATGCATTTCGGCACGCCGGTGGTGCCACTGGAATACAGCACGTACAGCGGATGAGCGAACGGTACCGGGACGAAAAACGGCTCGCCACCCGGCTTGTAGAAATCATCCCAGAGCGTGACATCGGCGTGCGTTCGATAATCTTCCACGCGGGCCTGCGAGCGCGCGTAAGGCACGATGATCAGCTGTTGCAGCGACGGCAGTTGCGCAAGGATTTCATTGAGCTTGATCGTCTGGTCGATCTCTTTGCCGGCGTAGCGATAGCCGGCGCAGGTGATCAGTACTTTCGGTTCGATCTGGCCGAAGCGGTCGATCACGCCATGGGTGCCGAAGTCCGGTGATGAGCACGACCAGATTGCCCCAAGGCTGGTGGTCGCGAGCATCGCCACCAGGGTCTGCCAGGTGTTGGGCATGCACGCCGTCACCCGGTCACCGAGGCCAACACCAGCCGCTTGCAGGCTGGACTGAAACCCCGCGACCTCGCGGGCCAGTTCGGCCCAGGTCAATTGCTCGCGCTGACCATTTTCCGCCACGCTCACGACCGCCACGGCATCATCACGTCGGCGCAGCAGGTGTTCGGCGAAATTCAGCGTCGCTCCGGGAAACCATTCGGCGCTGGGCATTTTCGTGCCTTCGCGCAGCACGGTGTCGGGCTGGGTATGGAAGCCGATGTCGAAGAAATCAACGATGGCTTGCCAGAACACTTCGCGCTGATCGATGCTCCACTGGTGCAGGGCAGGGTAGTCGCCAAGGTTCAGCGAATGGCGCTGATTGACCCAGCGCCGGAACGTGTCCATGCGCGATTTGGCGATGCGGTCGGTGTCGGGTTGCCAGAGGATGTCGGACATTGGTTGCCTCTTTTTATCTGATTCATACACATGGCTCAGGTAGCACATCGATCCCTTGTAGGAGTGAGCCTGCTCGTGATAGCGGTGTGTCAGTTGATACAGCTTTGACTGACCCACCGCTATCGCGAGCAGGCTCACTCCTACAGGGTGCGCGGCTTACTGCGCCAACCACCCACCATCAATATTCCACGCCGCACCACGCACCTGGCTGCCGGCCTCGCTGCACAGAAACAGCACCAGTTCGCCCAGATGCTGCGGGGTTACGAATTCCAGTGACGGCTGTTTCTCTGCCAGCAAATCATGTTGCGCCTGCTGCGGGTCGATGCCCTTGGCTGCGCGATCATCGATCTGCTTCTGCACCAGCGGCGTCAATACCCAGCCCGGACAGATAGCGTTGCAGGTGACGTTACTCGTCGCAGTTTCCAGGCCGACCACTTTGGTCAGCCCGATCACGCCATGTTTGGCCGCGACATAAGCCGCTTTGCCGGTTGAGCCTACCTGGCCATGGACGGAGGCAATGTTGATGATTCGCCCCCAGCCCTTGGCGCGCATGCCCGGCAAGCTCAGGCGGGTGCTGTGAAACACCGAAGAAAGATTGATGGCGATGATCGAATCCCAACGCTCGACCGGAAATTCTTCTACGGCTGCGACGTGCTGGATGCCAGCGTTATTGACCAGAATGTCGACGCCGCCGAACTCGCGGTCGGCGTACGCAATCATCTCGGCGATCTGCGCCGGGTCGCTGACGTCGGCCGGATGATGGCCGACCTTGCCGCCGGACTGCGCTACTTCAGCAATCACTTTGGCGGCATCGCCGAAGCCATTGAGAATCACGTTGGCCCCGGCCTTGGCCAGCGCGAGGGCAATGCCCAGGCCGATGCCGCTGGTGGAGCCGGTAACCAGTGCGGTTTTGCCCGAAAGAGTCGTCATCAATACCTCACACAATGCCAGTGGCGTAGAAAGTGCCGATCACCACGAAAACCGCCAGGGTCTTGATCAGCGTAATACAGAAAATGTCTTTGTAGGCTTCGCGGTGGGTCAGGCCGGTGACCGCCAGCAGCGTGATCACCGCGCCGTTATGCGGCAGGGTGTCCATGCCGCCGCTGGCCATCGCGGCCACGCGGTGCAGCACTTCCAGCGGAATGTTTGCCGCGTGTGCCGCGCTGATGAACTGCTCCGACATCGCCGCCAGGGCAATGCTCATACCGCCGGACGCCGAACCGGTGATACCGGCGAGCAAGGTCACGGTGATCGCTTCGTTGACCAGCGGATTGGGGATTTGCTTGAGCCAGTCAGCCAACACCAGAAACCCCGGTAGCGAGGCAATCACCGCGCCAAAACCGTATTCGGAGGCGGTGTTCATGGCGGCCAGCAACGCGCCGCTGACCGCACTTTTGCTGCCCTCGGCCAGTTTGCTGCGAATCGCTTTAAAGCCAAACACCAGCACCATGAGGATGCCGATCAGCAACGCCGCTTGTACCGCCCAGATCGCCGTCAGTTTGGCGATTTCCGTGGTGACCGGCGTGGCCATGCCCGGCAGCGCGAGGCTGTGGGTCTTGCCGTACCACTGCGGAATCCACTGGGTAAACAGCAGGTTCATGATGCCCACCGCCAGCAGCGGCGACAGCGCAAGCCACGGGTTCGGCAGCTTCAGGTCTTCGGCCGTTTCCGGCTCATTGCGCAGCTCGGTGCCATAACCCTCACCGGCACGCTGGGCCTTGTTGCGCTGGCGCTGGAGGAACAGCATGCCGGCACAGAACACGAAAATCGTACCGATCACACCCAGCCACGGCGCTGCCCACGCGGTGGTATTGAAGAAGGTGCTGGGAATGATGTTCTGGATTTGCGGGGTGCCGGGCAAGGCATCCATGGTGAACGAAAACGCGCCGAGGGCGATGGTCGCCGGGATCAGGCGCTTGGGGATATTGCTCTGGCGAAACATCTCCGCGGCGAACGGGTAGACCGCAAACACCACGACGAACAGCGAAACGCCACCGTAGGTGAGCACGGCGCAAACCAGCACAATCACCAGCATGGCCTGCCTGGTGCCAAGCAGACGAATCGCCGCAGCGACGATAGAGCGCGAGAAACCGGACAGCTCGATCAACTTGCCGAACACGGCGCCGAGCAGGAACACGGGAAAATACAGTTTGATGAAACCGACCATTTTTTCCATGAACACCCCGGTGAAGGCAGGGGCGACGGCGGAAGGGTCGGTCAACAGGACAGCGCCGAGAGCGGCAATCGGGGCAAAAAGGATAACGCTGTAGCCACGGTAGGCCGCGAGCATCAGCAGCGCGAGGGCTGCCAAGGCAATGATCACACTCATGGTGTGCTCCTTCGATTGTTATTTTTGTGGTGAAACGGATGTAGGAAGGAGTAATAGCGAGATGCGTGCCAAGTTCGTAACGTATTGAAATGTAAGGGGAATGGTTGATTTTGTTGCAGGAATTCACGCTCATTGTCTCTATAGAGAGACGTTTATGAGATCAAAAGATCGCAGCCTTCGGCAGCTCCTACAGGGACGACGCGAATTACACTTGTAGGAGCTGCCGAAGGCTGCGATCTTTTGATCTTGATTCAACCGTCTCACATCGGAGATATTTATCTCGCTATTGAGACTCGGCAATCCCCAACGCCACCATCTTCTTGTACAACGTCGACCGCCCAAGCCCCAGCCGAGCCGCTGCTTCCGGCACCTTGCCCCCACATTGCACAAGCGCAGACTGGATCAACTGTCGGTCAAACCTCTCTCGAGCCTGGGCGAAAGTTTCCTCGGCCAACGGTTCAACAACCGGGGTGCCGGTTCGCTCCACCGGTGTAAACGTGCCGATTGCCGCACGAATGTCGCTCTCTGAAAGCATCAAATCATCACTGAGCAGCGCCGCCCGTTCCAGTACGTTGCGCAGCTCGCGAATGTTGCCCGGCCAGGCATGCTGCCCGAGCAACGCCAAGGCTTCGCGGTGCAGTTCGTGCTGGCTGCGCAGCTCTTCGAGGATGGCTTCGCTGAGCGCTGGCAGGTCGTCGAGCCTGTCCCGTAACGGCGGCACATTGATGGGCAATACGTTGAGTCGGTAATACAAGTCAGCGCGGAACTCACCGCGTTTGATCGCCGCTTGCAAGTCCGTCGATGTCGCGGCGATCACCCGCACGTCGCTCTGGATCACGTCATTGGAGCCCACCGGCTCGAACTCTTTCTCTTGCAGCACGCGCAGCAATTTGCTTTGCAGCGGCAACGGCATGTCGCCAATTTCATCGAGGAACAACGTGCCACCCTGAGCAATCTGCAGTTTGCCGGTGCGACCCTTGCGGTCAGCGCCGGTGAAGGCGCCCGGTGCCGTACCGAAAAATTCCGCTTCGAGCAGCGCCTCGGGGATCGCCGCACTGTTGATGCTGACAAAAGCCTTGTGTGCCCGTGGCGAAGCACTGTGGATCGCCTGGGCCAACAGCTCCTTGCCGGTGCCCGTTTCGCCGAGCAACAAAACCGGCGAGTCGGCACTGGCGCTACGGCGAGCGCGACGTTTGACTTCGAGGCTGGCGGCACTGGTGCCGATGAAGTGCGCAAAGTTGTACTTGGTCTGCCGCGCGCGCAGCAATGAGCGGGTCGAGGCCAGTTCTTCCTGCATGCTCAGGTAGCGCTTGAGCATCGGCGACAGCGTGCGCAACTCATCAAACAGGGCGAAGCCGATGGCGCCGATCACCGTGCCGGCATCGTCGTGAATCGGCAGGCGCATCACCACCAACGGCTCTTTCGGTGTGTCCTGCATGTCCAGCAGAATCGGCCGTCCGCTGCGCACCACTTCACGCAGCAGACTGCCGGGGATCACGCTTTCACAGGGTTTGCCAATCGCACCTGCAGCAGATTCGAGGCCGAAACGTCGGGCGTAGCGTTCGTTCATCCAGACGATGTTGGCGTCGCGATCGACAATCACCGTGCCTTCACTCGATTGCTCGATGATCTCGAACAGCGAGCGGATCGCCAGGGTGCGAACCCGTTGGTAGTCCTTGAGGCTTTCCGTGCTGTTCATGAAGGCTGATCCTGAATGTGTGTTGCCAGTGCTGGCCTCATCGCTGGCAAGCCAGCTCCCACAGTTTCATTGGTGTACACAACATTTGTGAACGACCGAAAACCCTGTGGGAGCTGGCTTGCCAGCGATAGCCGCGACTGGATTTCAAGCCGGGCGCCAATTATGCCTACCCCGGATGCGCCGCCGCCAACAGCTCTTTGGTATACGGATGCTGCGGCGAATCAAACACCTCATGACTCGCGCCACGCTCGACCACTTTGCCGTCCTTGATCACAATCATGTCGTGGGCCAGAGCGCGTACCACCGCCAGGTCATGGCTGATGAACAGATAAGTCAGGCCATGTTTTTCCTGCAGATCACGGAGCAGGGCGACCACTTGTTTCTGCACCGTGCGATCCAGTGCCGAGGTCGGTTCATCGAGCAAAATCAGCGCCGGTTTCAGTACCAGCGCCCGGGCAATGGCGATGCGTTGGCGCTGACCACCGGAAAACTCGTGGGGGTAGCGATGACGGCTGTCCGGGTCGAGGCCGACTTCCTTGAGCACACGGATCACTTGTGCGTCGCATTCGTCGGCGGTGGACTCGCAATGCACTTCCAGACCTTCGCTGATGATCTGCGCCACCGACATCCGCGGGCTGAGGCTGCCGAACGGATCCTGAAACACCACCTGCATCTGCCGACGCCATGGTCGCAGTTGCTTCTGGTTGAGACTGTCGAGCGCTTCACCCTGGAAGCGAATACTGCCTTCGGAGTCGAGCAAACGCAGGATCGCCTGACCGAGCGTCGACTTGCCTGAGCCGGACTCACCGACAATGCCCAAGGTCTTGCCGCGCTGAATGTTCAGGCTGATGCCGTCCACAGCGCGCAGGTATTGTTTGCGCTGAAAAAGCCCGCCACCGACGAGGAATTCGACCCGTAGATCCTCGACCACCAGGACGTTCTCGCGTTCATCACGGGGCAACGCTTCGCCATCAGGCTCGGCGTTGAGCAGCACGCAGCTGTAAGGATGCTTCGGCTCGGTGAAGAGTGTTTCGCAGGGCGCCTGCTCGACAATCTCGCCGGCCTTCATCACACAGACACGCTGGGCAATGCTGCGCACCAGATTGAGGTCGTGGCTGATCAACAGCAGCGACATGCCCAACCGCTGTTGCAGGGATTTGAGCAGCAGCAGGATCTTGCGCTGCACGGTGACATCGAGCGCGGTGGTTGGCTCATCGGCGATCAGCAACTCCGGTTCGCAGGCCAGCGCCATGGCAATCATCACCCGTTGACGTTGGCCGCCAGATAACTGATGCGGATAGGCCTTGAGCCGCTCTTTGGGTTTCTGGATGCCCACCAGTCCTAGCAGCTCGAGGATGCGTTTTTGCGCCTCTTTGCCGCCGAGGCCGCGGTGCAGCAACAGCGTCTCGCCGATCTGCTTTTCGATGGTGTGCAGCGGGTTGAGCGAGGTCATCGGCTCCTGAAAGATCATCGCGATGCGATTGCCGCGCAGTTCACGCAGGACCTTGGGATCGGCGCCGACCAGTTCCTGCCCGCGATAGCGAATGCTGCCGCTGGTATGCGCGTCGCTTTCGGGGAGCAATTGCAGGATCGAATGCGCCGTTACCGACTTGCCCGAGCCGGACTCACCGACCAGTGCCAGGCATTCTCCGGGGCGGATATCCAGGCACAAGTCGCGCACCACGGTCTGACCATGGAAGGCGACGTTCAGATTACGGATTTCAATCAGGTTGTCAGTCATGGTCACGCTTCAGGATCGAGGGTCGAACGCGTCACGTAACGCTTCGCCGATGAACACTAATAAAGAAAGGATCAGCGCCAGCGTGAAAAACGCCGTCAGTCCGAGCCACGGTGCCTGCAAGTTCTGCTTGCCCTGGCCGATCAATTCGCCCAGCGAGGCACTGCCAGCAGGCATACCGAACCCAAGGAAGTCCAGCGCGGTGAGGGTGGAAATCGCTCCGGTCAGAATGAACGGCAGATAGCTCAACGTCGCATTCATGGCGTTGGGCAGGATGTGCCGGACAATCACTTTGCGGTCAGTCAAACCCAAGGCGCGCGCGGCTTTGACGTATTCCAGATTGCGTCCGCGCAGGAACTCGGCACGCACCACGTCCACCAATGCCAGCCATGAAAACAGCGCCATGATCCCCAGCAGCCACCAGAAATTCGGTTCGACGAAACCGGAGAGGATGATCAGCAGGTACAACACCGGCAACCCGGACCACACCTCCAGCAAACGTTGCCCAAGCAGATCGACCCAGCCGCCGTAATAGCCTTGCAAGGCGCCGGCTGCGATGCCGATCACGGCGCTGACAAACGTCAGCATCAGTGCAAACAGAATCGACACCCTTGCGCCGAAGATCACCCGCGCCAACACATCCCGCGACTGGTCGTCGGTGCCGAGCCAGTTGACCGCCGTGGGTGGGCTGGGTGCCGGTTTGTTGAGGTCGTAATTGGGTGTGTCGTCACTGAACGGAATCGGCGGAAACAGCAGCCAGCCACCGTCCTTGCGGATCAGGTTCTGCACGTAGTCGCTGCGGTAATCGGCCTGGAAGGGCAGTTGCCCGCCGAACTCCTGTTCGGTGTGGCGTTTGAATACCGGGAAATACCACTCGCCCTGATAGCTGACCATCAGCGGCTTGTCGTTGGCGATCAGTTCGCCGCCCAACGTCACCACGAACAGACCGATAAACAACCACAACGACCACCAGCCCCGGCGGTTTTTCTTGAAACGTTCGAAGCGGCGGCGACCCAGAGGCGAGAGCTTTAACATCAGGCGTTCCTCGCGGCGAAGTCGATGCGCGGATCGACGAGGGTGTAGCACAGGTCGCCGATCAGTTTTATCAGCAAACCGAACAGGGTGAAGATGAACAGCGAGCCGAACACCACCGGATAGTCCCGGGAAACGGCCGCTTCGTAACTCATGCGGCCGAGACCGTCGAGAGAGAAGATCACTTCGATCAGCAGGGAACCGGCGAAGAACACACTGATAAAGGCTTGAGGAATGCCCGACACCACCAGCAACATCGCGTTGCGGAACACGTGGCCATACAGCACACGGCGCTCGCTCAAGCCTTTGGCCCGAGCCGTGACCACGTACTGGCGGGTGATTTCGTTGAGGAACGAGTTCTTGGTCAGAATCGTCAATGTCGCGAAACCACCGATCACCAGCGCGGTGACCGGCAACACCAGATGCCAGAAGTAGTCGGCGATCTTGCCAAGGGTCGACAACGATTCGAAGTTGTCCGAGACCAGACCTCGCACCGGGAACCAGTTCAGCGACGTGCCGCCGGCAAACACCACGATCAGGAACATCGCAAACAGGAACGCCGGCATCGCATAGCCAATGATGATCGCCGTGCTGCTCCAGATATCGAAATGGCTGCCGTGATGCACGGCTTTGCGGATCCCCAGCGGGATCGACACCAGATAAGTGATCAGCGTCGCCCACAGCCCGAGCGAGATGGTCACCGGCATTTTTTCCAGAATCAGATCGGTGACCGTCGCGCCACGAAAGAAGCTCTTGCCGAAGTCCAGTTGCGCGTAGTTCTTCAACATCAGCCACAGGCGTTCATGGGCCGGTTTGTCGAAACCGTACTGTTTTTCGATGTCCTTGATCAGTTGCGGGTCGAGACCGCGGCTGGCGCGTGATGTACCGCTCATGGTCTCGCCCGAACCGCCGCCGACATTCGTCCCGCCAATGCCCTGCAAGTGCGCGATCGCCTGCTCGACCGGGCCACCGGGCGCAGCTTGAATGATGACGAAATTGACCAGCAGAATGATCACCAGCGTCGGAATGATCAGCAGCAAACGCCGCAGTATGTAGCCCCACATCAGCGCGGCCCTCCGGGTCTGCCACGGGTGATTTTCTCGGCGGTCATCTGTTGATTGGTCAGCGGCGTGCGGCTGATTTCCCACCAGCTCTCGATGGCTTCGTCATTGCTGGCCTGAACCGACGGAATGCCGAAACGGTTCCACCAGACCGTCGAACTGCCCGGCGGATAGTAGTTGGGAATCCAGTAGTAATTCCATTGCAGCACCCGATCCAGCGCATGGGCGTAGTGCAGCATGTCGGGTTTGGTCGTGGCGCGGATCAGGCCGTTGATCAAGGTGTCCACTGCAGGGTTTTTCAACACCATGTAGTTATTGGCGCCAGGGTCGTTGGCAGATGCAGAGCCGAAATAGTTGAGCAGTTCGCCACCCGGCGACGTAGTGACAGGGTAGCCGGTGACGATCATGTCGTAGTCGCGGTTCATCAAGCGGTTGACGTACTGCGAGGCGTCGATGCGGCGGATGTTGAGGTCGATGCCGATCTGTTTCAGCGTGCGCTTGTAGGGCAGTAACAGGCGATCGATGCCGTTCTGGCTGACCAGAAATGTAAAACTCAGCGGCTCGCCTTCGGCATTCACCAGTTGATCGCCGTCAGGTTTCCAGCCGGCCTGCTCAAGCAATGCGAGGGCTTGCAATTGCTTGTCGCGGATCACGCCGCTGCCATCGGTTTTCGGCGCTTCGAAGACTTTCGTGAAGACCTCGTCGGGAACCTGTCCACGCAACGGTTCAAGGATTTTCAGCTCTTGTGCATCGGGCAACTCCCGCGCCGCCAGATCTGAATTGGAAAAGTAGCTTTGCTGGCGGATGTACAGATTGCGCATCATCTGCCGGTTGCTCCACTCGAAATCCCACAGCATCGCCAATGCCTGACGCACGCGTCGATCCTGGAAAGTCGGTTTTTGCAGGTTGAACACAAATCCCTGGGCAGATTGCGGCGCCTCGGTGGCCAGATGGGCTTTTTGCAGCCGCCCGTCGCTCAGGGCGGGGCTGTCATAACCGATCGAGTAGCCGGTGGCGGAAAACTCGCGGTTGTAGTCATAGGCGCCACCGCGCAGCACCTGGCGTGCGACGTCGGTGTCGCCGAAGTATTCGATGCTGAAATGATCAAAGTTATACAAACCGCGGCTGACCGGCAGATCCTTGCCCCACCAATCGGCATTGCGCTCGAACGTGATACTCCGTCCCGAGTCAACCTTGCCAACCCGATAAGGTCCGCTGCCCAGTGGCGGTTCATAACCACCGCCGCCGGCAAAATCGCGACGCTTCCACCAGTGCTCGGGAAACACCGGCAGGGTCGCGATATCCAGTGGCAAGGTACGGTTTTCATTGCTTTTGAAATCGAAGCGCACGGTCAGCGGTGCTTCCACTTCGAGGCCTTTGACGTCGGCGAACTGTGTGCGATAGCGCAAGCTGCCTTGGGTCATCAACAAATCGAAGGTGTAACGCACGTCTTCGGCGGTGATCGGCTTACCGTCGGCAAAGCGGGCCTTGGGGTTGATAAAGAACCGTAGCGACAGGCCGTCGACCGAGCGCTCCATTTTTTGCGCGACCAGACCGTAGACGGTGTACGGCTCGTCCATCGAACGCTGTGCCAGCGGTGAGTACAGCATGCCGTCGATCTGGCTGACGCCTATGCCTTTGTCTATATAAGGAAGGATGTGGTCGAAGTGGCCGATTTCGAGCGCCGAGCGGCGCATCGTTCCGCCCTTGGGGGCCAGCGGGTTGGTGTAGTCGAAGTGACTGAAGTCTGCGGGGTATCTGGCGGGTTCGCCATACACGGTCAACGCATGTTGCGGTGCAGCGTTCACACCAGCGGCGCCCGACAGCAGGGCGAGGGCGGTGAGCATCAATGTAGGGAAAACCAGTCGCATTGTCAGCCTTGGAACCGGGTAATCGATAGGCGCAAGTTGTACGCGAGAGGCGCGTCAGTCGCCAGCCGTATGTGTAACTGAAACACAACGGCCCACCAAAAGGCGGGCCGTTGTATAGCAATCAGACGAAGGATCAGTCCTGACGGCTGGTGACTTCCAGCAGGTGATAACCGAACTGGGTCTTCACCGGGCCTTGCACGACGTTGATCGGCGCGCTGAAGACCACGGTGTCGAATTCCTTGACCATCTGGCCAGGACCGAACGAACCCAGATCACCGCCCTGACGGCTGGACGGGCAGGTGGAATTGGCTTTGGCGACTTCGGCGAAATCAGCGCCGCCTTCGATCTGGGTCTTGAGTTCGTTGCACTTTTCTTCGCTGGCAACAAGGATGTGGCGGGCAGTGGCTTTAGCCATGGGGAAACTCTCCAATCTATTTCAGTAAAGTGTGGAGCCTACCGGAATCAGTGGCCGAATTCTCGGCAAAGTTCCGTGCGATTGTCGACTATCTGATCACAGATTCGCTGCTTTCAGGCGCGCGGCATGCTCAACGTAAAGACCAATCGGGTCGAGTTGGCCGGGGCAGCCATCGGCAGGGCGGCGCAGTGTGCTCAGGTGATTCAGCGGATAGTCAGACCGGATCACTTGCCCCAGGTGGGAGCTGAAGCGTCCTACGAAACCGTCATTCTGTTGCCCCTCCGTTATGAAATATTGCGATAGCGCCCGGTAAACGCCTTGAATCGGATCGAGAGTGGGCAGGCCGTTTGCCGGTAGCACTCCGCTCCAGGAGTAATAGTGCACGCCATTGACTTGCCCGGGGCCATCGCCGCCCCAAGTGCTGGGCAACCCCTGTGGGTATTTGTCGTTGAAGGCGCCAACCCCCACGGTGGTCAGTGCATTGAGCGCCGCCAACGCGTTCTGCGGCAGGTTGACACTACCGCTGAGCAGTGAAAGGAAGTCGGCAAACAGCGTTGCAACGTTTTGCGCGACCACTTCCGGCAACTGACCCGGAACCAGAGCCTTGCGCAGGAAGTCGGCCAGTTCGGAGCCGTGGTTTGGACCACTGACTGAAGTCACCGAAGCAACGGCGTGCGGAGCAAGCGCCGCCGCGTATCGAGCAGTCAGTGCGCCCTGGCTGTGGCCGATGAGGTTGACTTTGCTGACACCTGTGCCTCGCAGGACGCGATCAATCTGCGCCAGCAATTGCTCGCCCCTCATTTCGTTATTGTGGGTGGCGGAGAGGTGAGGAACAAACACTCGGTTTTGAGCGTTTTTCAGCGCCACCTTGACGTCGTGAAACAGCTCGAAATGGCCAATACGCTCGAATCCGAACAGGCCGTGTACCAGAAGGATGGGATAACGAGTTACAGCATTCCGTTGCATGTTCTTACCTTTTTTCGCAGAAGTTCATTGGGGAATCTGTGGGCCACTCTAAAACACACAACTCGTTGAAGAGGTACGAAGAGGCTTCAATTGGCCGTTGAATCTGGACTAGTGGTCGTGAGAAGTTTCGGAAACAGTCGAAATCCAAATCGGAAGTTCTGGCCGTCTCCCGCAGGAACCTGCTCGATCTTGCGTAAGTTGCCTACCGGCCCCATTGCTTTTGCGCCATGGATGCGGCGAATTGGGCTGATAGCGAGACCGCTCGCAAACGCGTTCAATGTTGGCTGTCGACGCCGTCAATGAAGACAGCGTTTTGCCCAAGGAATGGAATTGCGAATGAACACGCATGAGATCGAGTTTTGCTACCGGATGCGCCACACAGCCAGCGCCAGCAAGACAGGTGAATTGTTGCCAGCTGCAACGCTCGATGCGTTGCAGGGCACTGTCCTGGACCCCTCGCAAAGCAAGGTCGTCGTCCGTATCGCCGCGTATCCAGGCATGGCCAGCGGTGATCAACTGCTGTTGAGCTGGGACGGGCTGGATATCGAGGGCTATGCTTATCAGCATGAAATGGTGCGCTTCGTCAGCGAAGCTCAGGTTGGCAAAGACGTCATTTTTGTTATCAAGGGCATACACGTCGCGGCTTTGGATGGCGGCTCACTGGAGGTCCGCTGGACACTCGTCAGCGCAACATTGCCCGAGCCCGCAGTGTCTGCACCTCTGCAATTGTCTGTGGGGGATACGCGGGCGCAGTTGCTGGCGCCGCACGTCGAAGGTGCAAGTGGCGCGACGCTGGATCCGGCGCGTGTCGCTGAAGGCGTACTCATCACGCTGCAGCCATACGCCCGCATGGCTGCAGGCGATCAGGTTTCGCTAATGTGCTCTGGCGACGCATCACCCCTGTTGTTCAGCGATCGATTGAAAGTCGAAACCTTCGCAGTCTCCGATGTCCTGTCATTTTGGGTCGAGCCTGAATTCATCGCGGCACATCTTGGTGCCGAGGTTTCGGTACGCTACCGAATCGAGCAGGAGGGTGGAGTGGTGCGCGAATCCGAGCCAGCGCGAATACTGATCACGCCGTTGCTGCTAGGCGAGCTGGATGCGCCTGATGTACTGGAAGCTGAGGATGGTGTGCTACTGACGGAGGATTCGATCGATGGCGTCACTGTGGTGATCGGCAATGCCCAAACGCAAGAGGGTGAGTTGGTTTACCTCAAGTGCGACGGTGCATATTTCAATCATCGGGATGACCGTGAAATCACCCGGGAAACCGCAGGCAAGCCGCTGATTTTCATCGTTCCACAGCGCTTCTGGCGTGAGCATCATGGGTCGACCGTCTCTGTCGCCTACACGGTCGAGCGTCTGGACGATGTCAGTCAGGCCTCTGCGGTAACACTGGTGCGGGTCGAGGCGTAGCTGCGACACGATTCTCCCTCCGGTTTTTAACCAACCGGAGGGCAGGTCTTGCTATCAGCCTCTGGTTTGCGCGCCAAGGCGTTGAGCCGCATCGAGCAGCAGTTGCTCGGTTGCGCTGAAACCCAGGCAGCCATCAGTGATCGAAACACCGTATTGCAGCGGTGCACTCAGTGGCTGACAACCTTCGAACAGATGCGACTCCAGCATCATGCCAATCAACGAACGATCGCCCTGCAAGCGCTGTTCAAGCACTTCGTTGAACACGCCTGGCTGGCGCAATGGATCCTTGCCACTGTTGGCGTGACTGCAGTCGACCATGATCCGGCTGGGGATCTTCAGGCGGATCAGTTCGGCGTGAATCCGTGCCACGCTCTCGCGATCATGATTCGGCCCTTGATGGCCGCCTCGCAACACTAGATGGGTGTCAGGGTTGCCGGATGTCTGAATGATGGCCGGGTGTCCCTGGCTGTCGACGCCGAAATGCCGATGAGGGTGGGCTGCCGAACGCATGGCGTCAACGGCAACGGTCGCACCACCGTCGGTGCCGTTCTTGAAGCCCACCGGCATGCTCAAGCCGCTGGCCATTTCGCGATGGATTTGCGATTCAGTGGTGCGTGCGCCGATCGCAACCCAGCTCAGCAGATCGTCGAAGTAACCGGCGGCCATCGGTTGCAGCAGTTCGGTCGCCACCGGCAAACCCAGTCGGATCATTTCCAGCATCAGCTCGCGGGACAGTGCCAGGCCACCGGCCATGTCATCACTGCCATCCAGATGCGGGTCGTAGGCCAGGCCTTTCCAGCCGACAGTGGTGCGCGGTTTTTCGACGTAGGCGCGCATGACCAGCAGCACTTCGTCGCTGACTTGTTCAGCCAGCCGGGCGAGTTTGCCGGCGTATTCAAGGGCGGACTGAGGGTCGTGGATTGAGCAAGGGCCGACAATGATCAGCAGGCGCTGGTCTTCGCCGTTGAGGATCGCGCGAACCGCTTGGCGGTGGGCGGCGACCTGGCGGCTCAAGGCATGGCTCAATGGCAATTGCTGCTTGAGTTGCAACGAGCTCGGCAGACGCAGGGTCAGGGCTTCGTTGGCGCAAGTGTGGGTGGACAATGGCAGTGCAGAAACGGACGAGTTCATATTCGGTCTTCCTGGGCAGGCGGCGGGTGCTTCCCGCTCGCTCGGCCCTACTGGGGTGTTCGACAATTGGCCGTATTGGCTACGTGTTCGGGTTTGCCACCTGTAGGTGACCGATCGGAGGCGGCAGGCTGTCCCGAGCGGAGGCTGGTAAATCGCCAGGCGCTAAAGCTGTCGTAACGGTAATAAGTGGCGTAGTTCATTTGATGAATCCTCAAAGTGTCTGGTGTGTGGCTGAAAAGTTTGTGGCCTGAAAAAACAAAACCCCCGGTCGGGAGGCCGACCGGGGGTTGAGAAATCTCTGGTAGGCGACCCGTTTACTTGGGCGCCATGTGGGTATCAGGCGCGCCAGTGGCTAAACCAATACCCAAAATAAAAGCTGACTGGAGCGCAAACGTCATTCGCCCGGGCAGCCGCAACCGAGCGCAGGGCGCTGGCGGTATGAAGCTGTGAGAGGGCGTTGAACATGGTCTGTCTCCGATGAATGCGCCGAGCTTACTAGAGGCCTATACGCCTCAGCAATCAGAAAATGCTATCGAGCCGCCAATGAAACACCTATTGCTTGAGTCCGGCATGTGTTGTGACACACTCCGCTGTTACCCGCAGATGGCAGGAGCGGGCAAGTCCGTGATGGAGGCAAGATGAGATTTCGTATGTGTCGCGCGACACCTGAAGACTTGGTGTTTGCCCGCGCTCTCACCTGTCAGAACATGCTGCATTACTACATTCATCATGAGCTGTTGTGGCAGGACGAGGCGTTCGACGTGGCATGGTCGGGGCGTGAAAACTGGCTGATAGTGCTTGATGACGTACCGGCGGGTTTTTTCAGTCTGAGTCGGGATGTGCGGGCGCTGTATATTCGTGAATTGCAAATGGCTGAAGCCTTTCGGGGGCAGGGCGCAGGATCCTGGGTGATCGATCAGGTTATAGGCATGGCCCGACAGGAAAGGCGTCCGGCGTTACGTCTGACGGTATTCGAAAATAATCCGGCAAAGAAATTGTATGAGCGAAAAGGACTACACGTGCAAGGTGAGGATGAGTGTTTCCTGCGAATGCAGCTCGATATCAGTACACCTGTGCTCTGAAACCCACGGCCGGCAAGCCTTGAATGATCGTTTGAAACTTTTTAAATGAAGCTTGCCGCTAGGTCTGTCGGGCACTTTTTGCTAAGGTGTCCGGCATCCCAATAAGACCATATCGCGAGGTGTCTGCTTGATTAGGGTGCTAGTGGTCGATGACCATGATCTGGTTCGTACGGGCATTACACGGATGCTGGCCGATATTGATGGCTTGCAGGTGGTTGGCCAGGCCGAGTCCGGGGAAGAATCCCTGATCAAGGCCCGAGAGTTGAAACCCGATGTGGTCCTGATGGACGTCAAGATGCCCGGCATCGGCGGACTGGAGGCCACGCGCAAGCTGCTGCGCAGTCATCCAGACATCAAGGTGGTCGCGGTTACAGTGTGTGAAGAGGATCCTTTTCCTACACGGTTGCTGCAGGCTGGCGCAGCGGGTTATCTGACCAAGGGCGCCGGGTTGCCGGAAATGGTCCAGGCCATTCGCCTGGTATTTGCCGGGCAGCGCTATATCAGCCCGCAGATTGCCCAGCAATTGGCGATCAAGTCCTTTCAGCCGTCCAATGACTCACCCTTCGATGCCTTGTCCGAGCGCGAAATCCAGATCGCATTGATGATTGTCGGCTGCCAGAAGGTACAGATCATTTCCGACAAGTTGTGTCTTTCACCGAAAACCGTGAACACCTATCGCTACCGTATTTTCGAGAAGCTTTCGATCAGCAGCGACGTCGAGTTGACACTTTTGGCGGTTCGTCACGGCATGGTTGATGCCAGCCTCTGACATGACTGAAACATTCGATTCCAGTGCCTTTCTGTCGACCGTCAGCGGGCGCCCCGGCGTGTACCGCATGTTCGACAGCGATGCGCGCCTGTTGTATGTCGGCAAGGCCAAGAACCTCAAGAAGCGACTGGCCAGCTACTTTCGCAAAACCGGCCTGGCGCCGAAGACGGCTGCACTGGTCGGACGCATTGCTCAGGTCGAAACGACCATCACCGCCAATGAAACCGAGGCGCTGCTATTAGAGCAGACGCTGATCAAGGAATGGCGGCCGCCGTACAACATTCTGTTGCGCGACGACAAATCGTATCCGTATGTATTTTTGTCCGATGGCCAGTTCCCGCGTCTGAGCATTCATCGTGGGGCAAAAAAGGCCAAGGGCAAATATTTCGGACCTTATCCAAGCGCTGGCGCCATCCGTGAAAGTCTGAGCCTGCTGCAGAAGACGTTCTTCGTTCGCCAGTGTGAAGACAGTTACTACAAGAACCGTACCCGCCCGTGCCTGCAATATCAGATCAAGCGTTGCAAGGCGCCTTGCGTCGGGCTGGTCGAGCCTGATGTTTATGCTGACGACGTGCGTCATTCGGTGATGTTCCTCGAAGGGCGCAGTCATGCGCTGACCAACGAGCTGTCCAGTGCGATGGAAGAGGCGGCGATCAACCTCGAATTCGAGCGCGCCGCCGAGCTGCGTGATCAGATCGCTCTGCTGCGCCGTGTGCAGGATCAACAAAGCATGGAGGGGGGCACGGGCGATATCGATGTCATCGCGGCCTTCGTCAACCCGGGCGGCGCCTGCGTGCATTTGATCAGCGTCCGTGGCGGGCGCGTGCTGGGTAGCAAGAACTTCTTCCCGCAGGTCGGGATTGATGAAGACGTTTCTGAAGTCATGGCGGCGTTTCTAGGTCATTACTTCATCAGCAGCCCGGAGCGCGACCTGCCCAGCGAGCTGATCGTCAACGTGATGCACGAAGACTTTCCGACGGTGATCGAGGCGATCCATGAATTGCGTGGTCGCGAACTGGCCATCAGTCATCGGGTACGTGGCACGCGCGCGCGTTGGCAGCAATTGGCTGTTACCAACGCCGAGCAGGCTTTGGGTGCGCGTCTGGCCAATCGTCAGCACACAGCGGCGCGGTTTGAGGCCTTGGCTGAAGTGCTGAACCTGGATGAGCCACCGCAACGGCTTGAGTGTTATGACATCAGTCACTCCAGTGGTGAGGCGACGGTCGCTTCCTGCGTGGTCTTTGGTCCGGAAGGCGCGATCAAATCGGATTACCGTCGCTACAACATCGAAGGTGTCACGGCGGGCGACGATTACGCCGCCATGCACCAGGCCCTGACGCGCCGTTTCAGCAAACTCAAGGACGGCGAGGGTAAGTTGCCGGACATTCTGCTGGTAGACGGTGGCAAGGGTCAGCTATCGATGGCTCGCGACGTGCTTAATGAATTGGCCGTACCGGATTTGATCCTGCTCGGTGTCGCGAAGGGTGCAACGCGCAAGGCGGGTTTCGAAACGTTGTATCTGAATGATGCGGCGCACGAGTTCACCTTGCGCGGTGACTCGCCGGCGCTGCACCTGATTCAGCAGATACGCGACGAAGCGCACCGTTTTGCAATTACGGGACACCGGGCACGTCGTGGCAAAACCCGCCGTACGTCAACGCTGGAAGGCGTTGCTGGAGTAGGGCCGACCCGACGTCGCGACTTGTTGAAACATTTTGGTGGATTGCAGGAGCTGACTCGTGCAAGCATCGAAGAGATAGCGAAAGCCCCGGGGATCAGTAAAAAGCTCGCAGAGTCGATTTATGCGAACCTGCATAGCGAGTAGAATGCCCCTTCACCTCGTAGCCAGTTGTGCCGATGAATATCCCTAATTTGATTACCGTTCTACGCGTCCTGCTCATCCCGATCTTCATTCTGCTGTTCTATCTGCCATATCAGTGGAGCTACATGGCCTCCGCCTCGGTGTTTGCCTTTGCGGCAGCAACGGACTGGCTGGATGGTTATCTGGCGCGGCGCCTGGAGCAAAGCACTCCGTTCGGAGCGTTTCTTGATCCGGTCGCTGACAAACTCATGGTCGCCGTTGCGCTGGTGCTGCTGGTTCAAGAGCACGGCAACCTCTGGCTCACGCTGCCAGCGGCGGTAATTATCGGTCGCGAGATCGTCGTTTCGGCACTGCGTGAATGGATGGCCGAACTCGGTGCGCGCGCCCACGTGGCTGTATCGAATCTCGGCAAATGGAAAACCGCAGCGCAAATGCTCGCGTTGGTGATTCTGTTAGCTCATCCGAAGGACTTCAACTTCTGGGTTATCTTGGGTTACGCCTTGCTCCTGGTGTCGGCAGGCCTGACTTTGTGGTCGATGGTTCAATACCTGCGCGCCGCCTGGCCGCATCTGAAGACTGATGTAGAAAAGAAATAAAACTTTTTTGAATCAAGGGGTTGACGGAGCTTCTTAATTCTATAGAATGCGCATCACCAAGCGGGAATAGCTCAGTTGGTAGAGCACGACCTTGCCAAGGTCGGGGTCGCGAGTTCGAGTCTCGTTTCCCGCTCCAATTTGTACGTGTTTGTTGTTGTGCTACTGACAGCAGATGCTTTGAGGCCGAGTAGCAAAATGGTTATGCAGTGGATTGCAAATCCACCTACGCCGGTTCGATTCCGACCTCGGCCTCCACTATAAACAAGCTCCGTAGATCCATGATTTACGGAGCTTTTTTATTTGCAGTGCGTTGCAAGATTTAGTCTTGAAAAACGGCCATTGCGAACTTGCTTCACCGGGAAGTGATGTATATATTTCCCGCTCAGCTGCTGGAGCCTGCATCCTGTCAGGATTGCGAGCAAGCCGCTGGAAACAGCAACACAGCGCTACCGCCCGAATGGCGAAACTGGTAGACGCATGGGACTTAAAATCCCCCGCTCGTAAGGGCGTGCCGGTTCGATTCCGGCTTCGGGCACCATCTATATCAAGGGCTTGCATGACATACCTCATGCAAGCCCTTAGTTCTTTTTTCCGTAATCAAAAAATCTTTTATGCAATTCCTGCCCTTCTGTCACTTCGTAGGGGGTTACCTTCATGCCCTTACGCGTCCGGATATCCTGTTCTTTCAGCCCGACAGATGCATGCCCTAACTGGTCTCGAGCTGCGTAGATGCTCTCTGTTGGCTCCTCTTCGCCCGCTTTCGCTTTTGCTCGTATCCCGAATTTGAAATTCTGCTTGCGGAATTCAGGCGCAACCGGCACGTAACATTCATTCAGTGGAACTCGGCGTTGTCCGATTCATAATGGCGTGGTGAGCGAAAACGGAAGGCGCAGTTCTTCAACAGGCCCTGTATCCCTGCCGCACATTTCGTCGTGCACGCATTGCTGCACCAGCACGCAAGGAAATGCAGGGACGGTCTGCAGCAAGTCACGCAGGTGGGTGATCGAACGCAGGTGCATCGGCTTGGTCGCATCATCAAGCAAGGTGAACTTGCCGTGGTCCAGGCGGATCCGTGCCAGATAAAAACCACCTTCGAGTGATAGCAGTTCCAGCTCGCGTATTTCGCTGTTGGCCGCGTGTTCGGTGAGGGTCTTCAGGTTCATGCTTCACTCCTTGCCTACCAGGGCAGGCGTTCTCCATCGTAAGCAAAGAAATGGCCGCTGTCGGCCGGCGTCAACTGGTCTATCAAGGTCAGTAATTGGGCCGCGGCAATGTCTGCCGGCCGGGCACTGGAGGCTCCGCGGAAAGGTTGCGACAATCCCGAGACAACCGTGCCTGGGTGCAGACTGAGCAAGCGGCTCTGCGGGCGAGTGCGTGCCAGTTCAATGGCGGCGGTCTTGATCAGCATGTTCAGTGCAGCCTTGGAGGCGCGATAGGCGTACCAGCCGCCCAAACGGTTGTCGCCAATGCTCCCGACCTTTGCCGAAAGCATCGCCATCGCTCCCATAGGATCGAGCAGCGGCAGAAAGTGGCGCAGCACCAATGCCGGCCCCAGCGCGTTCACTTGAAACACGGTCTGAAGCGCCTCCGGCTCAATTGCACTGAGGCTTTTTTCCGGCTTGATTCCGTCGCGATGGAGCAGGCCGGCCGCGTGTACGATCAGTTGATACGGTGCTTCGGATGCCAGCTCGGTGGCGGCGCTGGCAATCGTTTCGGGTCGTTCAAGGTCCAGCTCCGGAACGGTATGGCGCCCCAGCGCGCGAACGCCGGCACAGAGCGGATCCTGTTCGAGCTGTTCGCAAAAAGCCGTGCCGAGGGTTCCACTGGCGCCGATCACCAGCGCGCGATAACCGTCGCCTAGCGAGGCCATGGTCAATACGCGATTCATTGGCTCGCTCCGGCGCCCTGGCGACGGAAGAATAGCGTCACCAGGCCGACCTCTACCCCGAACTTGGACATAGCTGTGCGGTTGATCAACGTGTCCTCGTCCATCAGGTACATCCAGTCGTCCATGCTCATTTCGTAGGTCGAGTCGTCGACCGGGAGGTTCAGGCGATAACGCCAGTGCAGCGTGTTTCCAGCGATTTGGCCCTTGGCGACACCCACCACATCATCCGCGCGACCGCTCCAGCGCCCCTGGCCCTCGGGCGTGAGGGTCCAGACGCGGCGCTGGCGTGTGCCGTCGCTGTATTTGAAGCGCTCGTCGAGAATCAGGTTGTTGCCCTCGCGGTGGCTGACGATGTTGACCTCGAAGCGCTTGACAACCTCACCGCTGCGCTTCTGAAACATCCCCCAGGCTTTGACGGGCTGGCTGAAAAAATGCTCCAGATTCAATGCCGGTTGCTGATCCGCATAACGGGCGACATCCACACTGCTGCAACTCCCGACGCTGAGGGCCATTGCCAGTATCAGTAGAAATCGGGTCATTGCCTTACTCCCTGAAGTACAAAGGTGACGAGTGTGAAGTTTCGAACTATGGGCTTGTACAATGGGCAGGCCATGTATAGGTTTATCGCCGTCCGATCAGCTGCAGAAACTCCTGCCGCGTCGTCGAACTATCACGGAAGGCGCCCAGCATTACGGAGGAAGTCATGACCGAATTCTGCTTCTCTATGCCGCGCATCATCATGCACATGTGCCTGGCTTCAATGACCACCGCCACACCGGCGGCATCGGTGATCTGCTGGATGGCTTCAGCAATCTGCCGGGTGAGGTTTTCCTGGATCTGCAGGCGACGCGCGAACATATCAACCACTCGCGCGACCTTTGATAGCCCCAGCACCCTGCCGGTGGGGATGTAGGCCACATGCGCCTTACCGATAAAGGGCAGCATGTGGTGCTCACACAAGGAATAAAGCTCGATGTCGCTGACGATCACCATTTCATCGCTCTGCGACTCGAACAAGGCACCGTTGGTGACGTCTTCCAGGCTCAACGTGTAGCCATTGCACAGATACTGCATCGCTTTGGCGGCACGCTTGGGCGTGTCTAACAGCCCCTCGCGCTCGGGGTTCTCACCGACGCCGACGAGAATTTCACGGTAATGGCTGGCTAGTAGTGGGTTCATTGAAGTGTCTCGTGGCGTTGGTATGGGTGAGGGCCAATCCATAGCTAAAAAGTTGTACGCCGCTAAGTGCGCTGTATAGGTTTTATTCAAGATAGGCTGAAAAAAATCATCTGACAATGAATCGGCAATCTTTTTGTGCAGATGCGAAAACTTCACATCGCAGATGTATGAGGTTGCTCGGATAGCTTCTCGGAAGCCAATGCTCACGACGTGCACTTACAACCTGGGATGGGAAACACTTACATGGCAGTGCCGCCAACCATCGCGGTATCGGCGGCGAACCTGAGTTCAGTGTTAATGCTCAGAAGGGTGAAGCAGGCGATAGCAACGCGTTTGACGAACGCGTGAATGATGCATCTCTTTGATTCTTCGACCCGTCGAATGAGAGGCGATGGATCTACGCAGAGACACGAAAAAAGGGCCGAGAGAATCGGCCCTTTTTATGCTGTCCTAAACAAAGGCTTGTCCGCTAAAGCCGCGGGGCAGCCGCTGAAGTCCGACCATCGTCGTCAGCCGTTCAATCCATTCGGCGCGCCAGTTTGCTGGGCCGTGTGAGGTTTTTGCGTGTCGCGCGTTGCGGCGGGCCGCATTGCGCTGGTCTTTTCTTGCTTGTTTGAAGGCATCGGTATTGCGGCAACTGCGGCACTTCACGCGATTGAGTTCTTTGCTCGCGCTCAGTTGTTCGCCTTTGTGACCACAGGCCAGATGCCCGTCGACGTTGAAGTGGATGACCATGCACTGTCTCCTTCGTGACGTGTATAGATTTTGACCATTTCAATACAACGACGTTCGGGGCGGTTTTCTGCAGGCAAAAAAACACCCGCATGCGGGCGGGTGAGAGGGGTGTTTCTAAAGGAGTGACGCTACTGTAGGCCAGCAGATGTGATGGTTATGTGAAAAGAACCACGCCAGTTCACAATCCAGATAAAACGCGCCCAAGCAGGATTTCAGTGACACTCGTGCCACCTCGGGTGATTACCGCTGAAAACCCGTTGTCATCTGAAGCGAGGCAGTGGCCGATCAATAGGCTTGAGCGCCGACAGTGAGTTGCGGATCAGCGGAGTATCTTTTTCGATGTCATTCAGGCGATCGCGGATGCGCAGGGCTGTCGGGTGCCCGCCTTGATGATCGACCCAGTCGGCTATCTCTTTGCAAGCGGCCGCGAGGCGCGCCTGCCGGGCGTCGAGCAGGGTGAGGAGGGTGGTGATGGACTCTTTTTCGGACATGAAACACCTCCGTACTTTGAAACCGCTGAGCGGCAGCAAAAAGCCCGCGAGTTGCGAGCTTTCTGCCGATGGGGCGCTGCTCCTTCAGCTGGTTTCAGTATAGACCCGCTGCTGATCGGCATCAGCTTGATAACTGTCGGGCCGGTGTGGTTGAACTGGCTGCGTTGAGACGCTTGCATTCGTCTCGGGCGTCCTCTTCCACGTCGTAGCCATCGCCAATGAAACCGCCAGTGCGAGTATCGCAGATGCGAAACCAGCTTTTGGCTTCTGCGGGATCATGCTGGCTATCAGTGGCGCGTCGCCCGTGAATGATGATCTTGTTGCAACGCTTCACGACGAAAATGTCTTCCATGGCGTCACCGCAGTTGATTCGTGTCACATCTACTATAGAAGCCTTAAGCAATTGTGCAAAAAACAGTCAGGTCAATTCGTCGGTTGCAGGCGCCATCCTTCGGCGTGCCACTGCAGTTCATGGGTTGGGTTTAACGCCCGTAGAAACGCCTGATCGTGGGAAACCGCCACAATCGCCCCGGGAAATGTCTGCAAGGCTTGCTCGAAAGCTTCCACCGAAGTCAGATCAAGGTGATTGGTCGGCTCATCGAGCAACAGTAATTGCGCGGGTGTCTGGCGCCATAACGCCAGAGCAAGCGCGGCTTTCAGGCGTTCACCGCCACTGAGTGAACCGCAGGGCAGGGTGACGCGTTGCGCGTTGAGTTGCAGATGTGCCAGGTAACTGCGCAACGTGCCTTCGCTCAGCGGTGTTTGTTGCTCCTTCAGCTGTTCAACGATAGACATACGATCATCCAGCAACGTCAGGTGCTGATCGAGGAAAGCCAACGGCACATAGGTGATGCAGGTGCCGGAAAACGGCTTCAGTTCACCGCTTAGCAGGTTCAACAAGGTCGATTTGCCACAGCCGTTCGGGCCACTGACCGCAATGCGCATCGGCCCGTGGATGGCGAGGTTCAGCCGTGTCGATGGCGCGTCAATCGGTAGCCACGGCAAACGGGCGTCGATCAGCGTGCCGACCTGGCGCGTGCTCGGCACGATGCATCCCGGCAGATTGATCAAGACGCCGCCGTCAGGTACGACCTTCGCGAAGGCGTCTCGCACCCGGGTATCGAGATCGGTTTTATGTGACTGCTGGCCAAGGCGCACGTGGCCCATGATTTCCCGCGCAGCCGCTTTCATCGCCGCCCGTTCGAAGCCGGCCATGTTGCCGGTCTGTGCGTCGCGTCGACTGCTGGCGGCGTGCCGCTGGATTGTGTCGTGCTCGCGTTGCAGTCGTGCACGCTGGCGCTGGCGTTCGACTCGGGCCTGATCGAGCTTTGCCTGCGCCGCAGCTTGATGGAGCTGGCGCTGTTCAGTGAATTCTGAATAACGCCCCCTGAAGACAGTCGCCCCCAATGGCGTGAGTTCGACAATTCGACGCATCTTTTCCAGTAACTGGCGGTCGTGACTGACGACAATCAGGCCACCGCGCCATGCTTGCAGTGTGTTCATCAGCCATTGCCGACCCGCGCGGTCGAGGTGGTTGGTCGGCTCATCCAGCACCAGTAATTGCGCGGGGTTCAGCAGCGCACCGATCAGGGCGATTCGGGCCTGCTGGCCACCGCTGAGCGTTTGCGTCAGGTCGGTGGCAACGATGTCGGGCAGTCCGGCTTCATCCAGTCGCTGACGCAAGCGCTCCGGTAAATCCCAGCGTTCGCCGATGAGGTCGAAATCCTCGCTACTGGCGCAACCCATCTCCAGCCGCTCGAGCGCCGCGAGTCCCGGCGCCGTGCCTGTTGCGTCGGCTACTGTTTGCCCGCAGGAGGCGACGAAGTTTTGCGCAACGTAATTCACCGAAACTGAACGCACCAAACTGCCGGTGCCAGGCTGCAATTGTCCGGCTATCAGCCGCGCGAGCACGCTTTTGCCGACGCCATTGCGACCCACGATAGCCGTCGGCAGATGATCGAATTTGAGATTGAGGTCGTTGAAAATCGTCTCGCCATTGGCGAATTGAAAGCCCATTTGATTCAGGGAGACGAGTGCAGACGTACGCGAGACGTGAGTCATCGGCACCTCCAGAAAATGTCGTGAAAGCTGACAAGCGCTAATAAGCGGCAAGTCGCGATTACATTTTTAGAAGGCCGGGTTGTTCACGTTTGCGATCATCCTGAGGAGGGAAGGTGGCTAGCCTAGAGGACGACGCACAGCCGATCAAGGGGCGACTGCCATCTCGCTCATGCGTTCGAGAAACATCGCGAGCGCCACTTCTTCGGTGCGCAGCCCCTTGCGTACGCGTGGGCGCGGCAATTCGGCAAGCGCGCCGAGCATGAAATTTTCCACCACGGCAGGGTGGATGTAGCACTTGCGGCACACTGCAGGCGTGTTGCCCAACTGTTTGGCAACGCCTTTGACCATGTCCACCACATGCCGTTTAGCTTCGGTTTCTGACTCATGTTTTAGCTCGCGCAACACGGCGAGGGCCAAGGCACTGCCGGCCCAGGTGCGGTAGTCCTTGGCGGTGAAGTCGGCGCCGGTCAGGGTTTTCAGGTAGGTGTTGACGTCAGAAGAGCTGACGGTGTGCCGTTCGCCATGTTCATCCAGATACTGAAACAGGTTCTGCCCGGGAAGTTCCAGGCAGCGTTTGATGACCCGCGCCAGGCGCCGGTCCTTCACGGTGATCTGGTGTTCGATACCGCTCTTGCCGCGAAACTGGAACAGAATCGCGCTGCCGTTGACCTCGACATGCCGACTGCGCAGGGTGGTCAGACCGTAGGAGCGATTATCCCGCGCGTATTGCGTATTGCCGACTCGAATCAAAGTCGCATCGAGCAAGGTGATCACCGTGGCCATGACCTTGTCGCGACTGAAACCGGGTGCAGCCAACAGTGCTTCCAGTTGTTTGCGTAACTTCGGTAATGCCTGGCCGAACTCGCGAAGCCGCGAATACTTGTCGGCATCACGCACTTCACGCCAGCGCGCGTGATAACGGTATTGCTTGCGACCACGGGCATCGCGGCCGGTGGCTTGAAGATGACCGCTCGGGTCGGGGCAGATCCACACGTCGGTGTACGCTGGCGGCACGGCGAGGGTGTTGATGCGTTTGATTTCATCCGCATCGGTAATGCGTTGGCCCGACGGTTCGAAATAACTGAACTTGCCGCGCAGTTTTTTGCGGGTGATGCCGGGCTGTGTGTCATCGACGTAATGCAGGTCGGATGGCAGTGCATCGGTCAGCTCGGTGTCGGGCATGGCGGCTTCCTTCGGTGGCGCAGTGGTCGTTAAAACCATTGACCGCACGCCGAAGCCGTCGTGCCGAATGATTTACGCGAGCACCGCGACTGCCTTTATTTGCGCCCACAAGTGAAGGCCAGGACGCACGCCCAATTGGTCACGGGAGAACCTGGTAATGCGCGCCAGCAACGGCGTGCCGCCCGCGTCGAGACGAATCAACACATGCGCGGCATTGTCCGCCGCCTGCTCACTGATGACGGTGACCGGCAGGCGATTGAGGATGCTGCTGGATTCGCTGTTTTGCAGGGTCAGGCTGATGTCGCGCGCATGTACCTTGCAACGCAAGGTCTGGCCCACCGCCATTGGCGCATGCGTTACGCGGATGCTCATTTCGGTGGCCGGCAATTGCAGGCTCAGCAGCTGATAATCCGCGTCGTAGGCGCAGACCTGACCTTCGATGATCACGCCCGCGTCATCGCCCATGGCCATCGGCAAGTCCAGACGGGCCAGGGTTTCACCAATCGGCCCGCTGGCCAGGGCCTTGCCGTCGCTGAGCAGCACCAGATGATCGGCCAGGCGCGCGACTTCGTCCTGCGCATGGCTGACGTACAGCAGCGGAATATCCAGCTCGTCATGCAAGCGTTGCAGATAGGGCAGGATTTCGTTTTTGCGTTGACTGTCGAGTGCTGCCAGTGGCTCGTCCATCAACAGCAGTTTCGGGCTGGTCAGCAGCGCACGGGCGATGCCGACACGCTGACGCTCGCCACCCGAGAGATGCTGGGGATGACGCTCAAGCAAATGACCAATGCCGAGCAATTCAGTCGCGTGCGTCATGTCGACCCGGCGCTGGGACTTGGCAATACGTTTGAGGCCGAATTGCAGATTGGCCAACACTGACAAATGTGGAAACAGGCTGGCCTCTTGGAATACATAACCCAGTGCGCGTTTGTGCGGCGGGACGAAAATACCGTTGTCGCTGTCCTGCCACACCTCGTCGTTGACCCGGATAAAGCCTTGCTCCGCGCGTTCGAGCCCGGCGATGCAGCGCAGGCACGTGGTTTTGCCCGACCCGGAATGGCCGAACAGCGCGCTGACGCCGCGGCCCGGCAAGTGCAGATCGACGTCCAGGCTGAAGCCTGAATAGGCCATCTTCAAACGTGCATCAATCATCGATCAGCTCCAGCCCGCGCGGGTCTTGCGGCTGGAGTACAGCGCAAGCAACACCACAAACGAAAACACCAGCATCGCGCCAGCCAGCCAGTGGGCCTGTGCGTATTCCATCGCTTCAACGTGATCGTAGATTTGCACCGAGACCACGCGGGTCTTGTCGGGGATATTGCCGCCAATCATCAGCACGACGCCGAACTCACCAACGGTATGTGCGAACCCGAGGATGGCCGCTGTGATGAAACCGGGGCGGGCCAGCGGCAGGATCACGCTGAAAAAGGTGTCCCACGGATTGGCGCGCAACGTTGCGGCAACTTCCAGCGGGCGGGTGCCGATTGCCGAAAACGCGTTTTGCAACGGTTGCACCACGAACGGCATGGAATAGATCACAGAACCAATCACCAGCCCGGTGAAACTGAACGTCAGAGTGCCGAGCCCCAGCCATTGGGTGAACTGGCCAAGAAAACCGTGTGGTCCCATCATCAGCAACAGATAAAAACCGATGACGGTCGGCGGCAGCACGAGGGGCAGGGCGACGATCGCCCCGACCGGGCCGCGCAACCATGAGCGAGTGCGCGACAACCACAGGGCAATCGGCGTGCCGATAACCAAAAGGATCGCGGTGGTCAGGGACGCCAGTTTCAGGGTCAGCCAGATCGCCGCGAAATCGGCACTCGTCAGCGACATTTAGAGTTGGTAGCCGTAAGACTTGATCACCGCAGCGGCTTTCGGGCCCTTGAGGTATTCAACCAGTGCCTTGGCCGCGGCGTTGTCCTTGCCTTTGCTGAGGATCACCGCGTCCTGTTTGATCGGGTCATGCAGGCTGGCCGGTACGATCCACGCCGAACCGCTGGTGACTTTGCCTTCCTTGTAGATCTGCGACAGCGCGACGAAGCCGAGTTCGGCGTTGCCAGTCGAAACGAACTGGTAGGCCTGAGTGATGTTTTGGCCTTCGACGATCTTGGCTTTGGTCGCTTCGGTCAGCTTGAGTTTTTCCAGCACTTGCGTGGCTGCCAGGCCATATGGCGCGGTTTTCGGATTGGCGATGGACAGGTGCTGGTATTCGTTTTTCTTCAGGACCTCACCTTTGGCATCGATGTAACCGTCCTTCGCCGACCACAGCGCCAGAGTGCCAACGGCGTAAGTGAAGCGCGAGCCCTTGACGGTATCGCCTTCTTTTTCGAGTTTTTCCGGCGTGGTGTCGTCCGCCGAGAGAAACACTTCGAACGGTGCGCCGTTCTTGATCTGAGTGTAGAGCTGGCCAGTGGCGCCATAGGCTGCGACCAGTTTGTGCCCGGTGTTTTTTTCGAAATCGGCAGCGATGGCCTGAATCGGTGCCGTGAAATTCGCAGCAACAGCAACCTGCACTTCATCAGCCTGAGCAGCACTGATGGCGAATGCTGCAAGCAGTGAGGTGAGACAGACAGGGGCAAAACGTGAGGCACGAATGGTCATGTAGCAGCTCCGTTGTGGACGGTGCACAGGGCAGTTTTACTTGAGGTGGACTGCGCCATTGCAAATGGGGAAATCGCTATGTAGCGAAATATATAGCGATCCCCACTGTGTGGCGAGAGGATTTATCCTGACGAACCGCCTGACCTGAAACGCATCCCCCGCGCGGCATCAACGCACAATCAGCTTCGCCAATGCACCCTCGGCCAATTGGCGAGTCAGTTCAGCACTGCCGAGGTCTTGGCCCAGCGTGAATGCCTGACCTGCCCAGAGGTTGGCAAACTGCGCATCATCTTTTGCACGCAGCGGCATCAGGGCGCCACCGGCCAACGGGAATGCCGGTGCTTTGGCCGAAATTGGCCCCAGTTCGCGCATCACACGGTTGAGAATGCCCCGCGCCGGGCGTCCAGTGAAAATGTTGGTGATCGCGGTTTCACTCTCTTTGGCAGTGCGCAGAGCCTTGTGATGAGAGGCGCTGACTTTCGCTTCCGGGGTGAACAGGTATGCGGTGCCGACCTGTACCGCTGACGCCCCCAGCATGAAGGCGGCCGCGACGCCTCGCGCATCGGCGATTGCACCGGCGGCAATCACCGGCACTGTCACCGCATCGACGATCTGCGGCACCAGTGCGAACGTGCCGACTTGACTGCTCAAGTCCTCGCTGAGAAACATCCCGCGATGACCGCCGGCCTCGTAGCCCATGGCGATGATCGCGTCACAGCCATTGTGTTCGAGCCAGATCGCTTCATCGACGGTGGTTGCCGAGGAGAGGATTTTTGCGCCAGTGGCCTTCACTCGATCGAGCAGGGATTTCTCCGGCAAACCGAAGTGAAAACTCACCACCTCCGGCCGGAATTCTTCCAGCACTTCGCACGCCGCCGTATCGAACGGCGCCCGGTTGGATATAGGTGTAGGCGCATCGAAGTCGACACCCAGTTCGCGGTAGTAAGGTTCCAGCAGTTTCTTCCACTCGCGTGCGCGTTGCTCATGAGCAGTGGGTGGCTGGTGGCAGAAAAAATTCACATTGAAGGGCTTGTCGGTGTGTTCGCGAATCGTCTTCAGCTCTTCGCGTAACTGCTCGATGCTCAGCATCGCCGCCGGCATCGAACCCAGGCCGCCAGCGTTGCACACGGCGATCACCATGGATGAGTTTGTCGCACCGGCCATCGGGCCCTGAATGATCGGCGATTGAATGCCGAGCAGGTCGAGAATACGTGTGTCTGGCCATTGGCTCATGGAAGCGGACTCCGAACGATGAAACGGGGCAGGGACGGCGAAGCCGGTTTTTTACCAGCAAAACCAGGCTCCGGGCCACTTTGAAATTGTGAACATCGCCTGACGCAGGTTCTCAGCGTCGATGAAATCCGCCGCCACCACCGCCTCCTCCTCCTCCATAGGAGCGGTTCATGTTTCGTGAGGAGTTTTGAAAATTATGGGTGCGCTGATTGCCCAGGTTGCGCGCGGCGGATTCACGGTTGAGGTTTTGCAATTGGGCGTTGTTATTGATCGGAGTTGGGCGGTTTGCCCCGCCCTTGACCACGGATTGCCAGCCATCATCGGTCTTCTTGTAGACATTGCCATCGCGGCCGGCATACACGTTGTCGCCTACGCGTGCGGCGCCGGCGTTTTTTCCGCGAACACTGCCGTATTGGGTGGTATTACCGGTATTGGGGTTATATGCCGCGCCGCGACTGGCTGTGACTTGAGTGCCGTTGCGCGTATTGCCGGCGGTGACCTTCTGGCCGGCGATCGCGCCACCGTTCGGTCCCGTCGCCACACCACTGCGTCCGGCCGCATAGTTACCGGTATAGACATTGTGCACGGCACCGCGTTGGCCTGCTGCCGCAACGCCTGTGCGCGAGTTATACGAAGAGCCAACCTGACCCGCCCAGCGATTGCCGGTCCAGGCGTTGTAACCGGCACCAGCGCGGCTGACCGTCGCCCGGTCACCCCATTGATGATAGATGTTGCCCGTGGTGCCGGCCCATCCACCCGGTCCCCAGGCCACGGCACCGCCGCGATATCCGTAGGCTGCGCCACCCCACGCCAGCGGTGCCGGATACAAGCGCGGCCCCCAGGCGTAACCCCAACCATAATTACCCCACCACGGATATGCACCCCAGCCCCAACCCATGGCGACGGTACTGCTGCCCCAACTCCAGCCGAAACCGAAACCGAAGGTCCAGCCAGTCCAGGGCGTGTAACGGATGGCGACGCCGAACCCATAAGTCACTGGCGGCCCGTACCAGACGCTGCCAACCCACGGCGTGTATGGGTAACCGGTGCCGTAAACCACCACGCCGGTGGCGGGATCTAGATTGGAACCCTGATAACCCGGTGTATAGCCGACCACCACGGTATCGCCGCTGGCCTCATAGACTTTGACGTAAGTCAGATAGTGCATGGGCGAGCTGGGTGGGATTGAGTAGATCACCGCCGGCACAGAACTGGCCACGATCCACGGGCCATTCACTGTGGTGGCGGTAAACCAGATACCGTTTTCCACCGCATACCAACTGTTGTTGTCGACCCGGATGATCGGCGTTGCACTGTTGACCACATACTGCAGCGGAGTGCTGTTGATGGCTTTGAGTTGTGGTTCGCCATCGAACTGCGGCGAGGTCATTTTCACCGCGCTTTTCTTGATTGCCGAGGTCTGCGGGATGGTCGCAGCAATCGCGGCTTCCTTGGCTTGTGGCGTGCCGGCGACCGAGGCTTTGACGTTTTCTTTCGGGCTGTCGTCGGGGATATTGGCGAAGTCTGCCGGCAACTGGTCCGCTGATGTAAACGTCCATGGGCCGTTCATGTCACCGGCGCGGAACCAGCGACCGGAAATCAGCACGTAACTGTTCTGATCACCGATCTCCTTGAAGATGTGCCCGGTGGTATTGGTCACGTATAAAAGCCGAGTTCCCTCAATCGGCAGCCACTGTGGCGCTCCATCGGTGACAAGCAGCTCGGTGGGCGTAGTGGCGACAAAGATTTTTGGCTGCGGCGGCTTGGCCAGGCTGGGAACCTTGTCTTTCGGGTCACTCTGCCCTGTCAACAGATCCACCTGGCGACTGGCGATTGCGGCCTGCTTGGCTTTTTCCAGTTCGGCGGGCGGCGTGGGCAGACGGGTGTAATCGCCGTTGAGCTGGTCAGCAACCATCCAGCCATCGAAGACATGCAGGTAATGTTTGTCCTGCGCATCCTTCAGCAGCAGAGGTCGGGTGTTGATCACCCGTTGCAGCGCTGTGCTCTCAACCGGACGATAGGCTGCATCGCCGTCGATGTAGACAAGCATCGCCGGGACGTCGGAGCTGATGATCGCGGGCGGAGTGTTTTCCAGAGGCGCGTTGTCAGCTTTCTGCTCTGCCGATAGCACCCCGACGGCGGCCTCGAGTTGATCCAGTGAAATGGTTTTTTTCCGGCTCTCGGCGTCTTTTTCCAGCACCGCCAGCCATTTGTCAGCCTGAGCGGCATCAGCGGGGAAGTCGGCTTTGATGATTTTGTATTGATCGAGTGCAACCCAGCGCGTGGCCTTGTCGACCAGCGTATGGGCACTGAACTGAACGATGCCGTAAGTGGTTTTTCCATCGGCGCCGGTGGCTTCAACGGCAGCGCGGGCATTGAGGGTGTAGCCGTCCCAACTGTCGAGTTGCGGCTGATATACGGTCAGTTTGGCCTTCTCGCTGGTGATGACTTGCGGCCATGATGGCTCACTGGGTGCCGGCTCGCCGGGCTTGGTGGCCGGCGCCGCCCATGCATTATTAAAGGCCAGCAGACACAGCATCAGCATCACTGAAAAAGAACGCGGGTAAGACATGGTTCGCTCCTTCGACTGGCCGTTTTCCGAGGAATAACAGCGAAAGCACCACCGTCGAAAAAGCATAGTCGGCCACCATGGAAATACCCGGCCGATTCGCGGATTGGCTGAAAGTCGAGTGTGGCAACGTGTTGCGATGTGATATTTGAAAGCCATGACCCCTGAAACCCATCCATGAGACGCCATCATGTTCAACGGTATTTTGATCAATAAAGACGACAGCGGTTATCGCGCCAACCTTCAACAGATCAACGAAGACCAGTTGCCCGAGGGCGACGTGACCGTGGCCGTTGCGTACAGCACGTTGAATTTCAAGGATGGCTTGGCGATTACGGGCAGCAGCCCGGTGGTGCGCAAGTTCCCCTTGGTGCCGGGGATCGATCTGGCAGGCACCGTCGAGGTCAGCTCACATCCCGATTACAAAGTGGGCGATCAGGTGCTGCTCAATGGCTGGGGCGTGGGCGAGAGCCATTGGGGCGGCCTGGCGCAAAAGGCCCGGCTCAACGGCGACTGGCTGATTCCTTTGCCAAAAGCGTTTACCGCTGCTCAGGCAATGGCGATCGGCACGGCGGGTTACACCGCAATGTTGTGCATTTTGGCGCTTGAGCGTAATGGCGTGACGCCTGCGCAGGGCGAGGTGCTTGTGACTGGGGCTAATGGCGGCGTGGGCAGTTTTGCCATCGCGCTGCTGAGCAAGCTTGGCTATCGGGTTGTGGCGTCCACGGGCAGGGTGTCCGAGCATGAATATCTCAAGCAATTGGGCGCGACTGAAATCATCGACCGCGCGACTCTGTCCGAACCGGGCAAGCCGCTGGCCAAGGAGCGTTGGGCAGCGGTAATCGATTCGGTCGGCAGTCACACGCTGGCGAATGCCTGCGCCAGTACGCGTGCTGAAGGCACCGTCGCCGCGTGCGGTCTGGCCCAGGGGATGGATTTCCCTGCCTCGGTGGCGCCGTTTATTTTGCGTGGCGTCACCCTGGCCGGCATCAACAGCGTGACTCAGCCAAAGGCGCGCCGCGTGGAGGCATGGGGTCGACTGGCGCAGGATCTGGACTTCGCCTTACTGCCATTGATCAGCCATGAAATAGCTCTAGGCGACGTTATCGATGCCGCGCCGAAACTGCTCGCAGGGCAGCTTCGCGGACGCGTTGTGGTGGACGTCAATCGCTGAAGAATCATGCAGCTTCAGGGCTGCGTTTCACGCTCCAGCAGTTGCCGTTTACGCTCCACACCCCAGCGATAACCGGAAAGATTGCCATCGCTGCGCACCACGCGATGGCAAGGAATCGCGACGGCCAACCGATTGGCACCGCATGCCTGAGCCACGGCGCGCATGGATGTCGGTGCGCCGATGCGTTGGGCAATGTCGGCGTAGCTGGCGGTGCTGCCAACCGGGATTTCCCGTAGCGCCTGCCAAACGCGCTCCTGAAATGCCGTGCCCCGCACGTCCAGCGGTAGCTCGAGGCCAATGGCCGGGGCTTCGATAAAGCCGACGACTTTGGCGATCAATTGCTCAAACTCCGCATCGGCGCCAATCAGATTGGCTTTGCGGAACTGGTCCTGCAGATCACACACCAGTTGGTGAGGATCGTCGCCCAACAAAATCGCGCAAACTCCGCGCTCGCTTTGCGCCACCAGAATCGCCCCGAGCGAGCATTGTCCGACGGCAAAACGAATGTCGTTGTTTTGCCCGGCGGCGCGGTAGTCACCGGGTTTCATTCCCAGCAGGTGATCGGCGCTTTCATAGAAACGACTGTTGGAATTGAAACCTGCGTCATACAACGCGTCGGTCACTGAGCCGCCGTCTGCCAGGCGTTCACGCACGCGGCGCGAGCGGTGGGCGCTGGCGTAACCCTTGGGGGTCAATCCTGTCGCGGCTTTAAACACGCGGTGAAAATGAAACGGGCTCAGACCGGCCGTTGCAGCAAGTTCATTGAGCGCGGGCAAAGTGTCGGCGGACTCGATCTGCCGGCATGCTACCGCCACAACCGCGGCGTGTTGCGCGAGCACATCGCTCTGATCCTTGCTGGCCCTTTTGCTCGGCCGGTAGCCGGCGGCTTCAGCCTCAAGCGCCGTATCGAAAAACTCCACATTCTGCGGTTTCGGCAAGCGCGCAAGACTGCTTGGGCGACAGTAGATGCCGGTGGTTTTCACCGCATAGACAAACGTCCCGTCCGCCCGCGCATCCCGCGCAACAACAGCGGCCCAGCGTGGATCGTCTTCAATGTCGAGCGTGGTCGAAAACGTTTTCATGATGGCTAATCCGTTGACCTGTTTGATTCAGGTTAACCAGCGTTGGTGAACACAACACTCCGGGCCTTGCGGTCAAACTTTCAAGGGTCATCCGGCAATACGAAAAGTCAGATTGATGCGTTGTTCACCAAGCTGCGGATGCTGCCCTTGCTTGATCGGTAAAACACCGTGGAACCGCAAGCGATCGACACCGCCCCAAACCACCATGTCGCCATGCAGCAGGGGAATCCGCTGGCTCTTGTCACCACGAGCGAAACCGCCAAACAGAAACATTGCCGGCAAGCCCAGCGACAGCGAAACGATCGGTGCAGCGTAGGCGTTTTCGTCTTTGTCCTGATGCAATGACATCTTGGCGCCGGGCATATAGCGGTTGATCAAGCAGGAGTCGGCTTTGAAATCAGAAAAACCGGCCTCCTGCGCCGCGGCCTCTGCCAGATCGGCAAATACCGGCGGCAGCTCCGGCCAGGGCAAACCGCTGAGAGGATCGACCCTTGAGTAACGATAGCCGCTGCGATCAGTGATCCAGCCCAGTTGCCCGCAACTGCTGGTGCCCACCGACATGCTGAAACCGCCCGGCGTGACCATGTGGCGCAGTGGGGCAGCGAGCAGGACGGCGTCCAGCGCCGGTAGCAATTGATCGGTCAGCCGCAAGGCGAATCCGCGCAGTACCCACGATTGCTCACCGATCTGTTCGGCGCGGGGTTGCGGCGCGGGTTCGTGGTCAGCGAACAGATCGAAAGTGTGCGGTTGCATGGCGATCACCAAAACCTTGCGGCAGTCATTCTGTCGGTGCGTTACAGCGCCTTGCTGACGGCGATATCGCTGATCACATCTTCAGTCTGCCCGTGGATTGCGTCGAGAGCAGCCTTGGCTTCTTCCTCGGTGCCGTTTTCCAGTTGCGCGAACTCGAAACGGCGCTCGCCGTTGAGCTTGTACTTGATGACGTATTTGGTCGTTTGGGCCACGGTCATGAATACCTGTCTGTGTGGGCGGGGCGGCTCAGCTGAGTTTGGAGCTGGAGCGGCGGATGATCTTGATCGAATGCGTCAGCGTCGGTTTGCGTGTAACGCTGATTGCCCGGGTGGTGACGGTGTCGATGGTGATGTTCCAGAAACCGGTGCTCGGCGCGGTGATGCGGGCCGGGAACGTGTCGAAAGCGCCGCCGTGGTAGGAGTGACGACCGCCATTTTTGAAGCTGCGGAAGTTGGCGTCGCTCATCAAACGGATGTTGCAGGTTTGCGAGCATTGGATGACGACGATGTCGTCTTCGTTGAGGTGTTCGCGCTGGTGAATGAATTTCATGGGCGCCTCCAGAAGGGCTTTTTCTACAAAATCAAAACGATAGCTTGTAATTGGGCGCAGTTTATCAGCCTGCACGGGTTATTATCTGGCCGTCGGGCGTTGGTTTGACAATTTTGAACAGATATTCGCGATTGGATGCGGGTTAAATGCAGAAGGCCCCGGAGAAAAACGGCATATGTGCTGTCGGACGGTCTTTAACGGAGGTTTTTTATGAAGTGGGGTGTGGTGTGTCTGCCGTTGGTTTTGGCTATGGGTGGTTGTGCGAACGTTTCCGAAATCAATGAAACGCTACCGACCGTGAGCGTAATTTCCGGCAAGAAGCCCCATGAGTATGCGCAGTGCCTGACCGAAAAACTGGCGGACAGCCGCGGCGCGCTGCAGATACAGCCGCAAAAGGAGGGGGTTCGCGTGATTGTTCCGGGCAAACTGTCCTCTGGCCCCGCCGCCGTGTTTGATATCGAAGATCGCTCCGGCGGTAGCAGTATCAAGCTGCATGAGCGCATGTCGAATGTGCCGGTGCGCCCACGTGATGTGCGTAACGCGGCCAACGCCTGTATTTCCGGCTGATAGACTATTGGTCATCAGCATCAATGCCGTCACAGTCATGCTGTGACGGCATTTTCATTTCTGGAGTCGCGATGAAGCGAGAGCAAGTGCGGGAACGCCATGCAGAGGGCCTGATCTCTGCCACACATGTCATTCAGAACCCGGCAAATTCCGGGGAATGGATCGTATTTTTCAAGAAAAGCGCCGGGCGCAGTTATTTCCTGGTGGACGATAACGACGAAGTCGAGTCTTTCAATCGGCTCGACGATCTGATCGAAGTCGTACGCGGACTCGGGATCAAGTTCGCGGAAATTCACATGTAGAGTCTATTTGCAGACCACTACCACGCTGCGGTTTTTGTAGTTGCCGACATCGACGCCCAAAGTTTTTTCGCTTTCCTTCGGCGCCGGTGTGCCGTCAGTGCCGACGATGCGGTAGCCCGTGCCTGCGCAGGAGGCGTCAGCCTTTTCATAGCAGGTGGCCCAGGAATTGGCTTCACCGGAGCAGTCGATGGTCAGCCCCTGTTCGCCGTTGTTCAGGGTGGTCGGTTGGGATGTGGCGCAGCCGCTCAATACCAGTACCGCGATCAGTGGCAAAAATCTGTTCATGTTCATAGTTGTGTCGTCTTCAGCGGTGGGGGACTAGACGCTCTGACAGCGCCGGTATGAAAAGGTTATAGCGATTGGCCACTTGTTTTCGACGGTCGTGTGTCAGGCACAAAAAAGCCCTGCTCACGGCAGGGCTTGCGGCGCTTCGCAGCAGATCAGTCCTGATCTTTGCCGCGGCGCTTTGCCGACGCAGGGGTGTCAGTGAATACCGACGCTACATCAGTCGCCATCTGCTCGCTGTCGAAAGGCCCGGCAATGTGTTCGCCATTGGTCGTGGTGAGCGTCCACTTTCCGTCTTTCTTGTCGATTACATACCCGTTGATGATTTTTACGGCGGCCATCTAATCTGTCTCGTTCGCTGATTCAAAGTCGCCATGATACCGGCAAAATGTTCACAATGGGGGCGATGAGCGTATGGTAATCCAGCTCGTCGGTCACTTTGAGCTACGCTGAGCGATGGTCTGCAGATGCCGATGGAACTATCGGCGAGAATATTTCTCTATGTTGGCATCGGTTAGCCAGTGCGGGGCATTGTAAGGTGCACGCCGCCTGATTAGACTGCGCCGAAACTCGTACACACAGCCTTTTCAAGGACTTATATGATCAAGAAATGCTTGTTCCCAGCAGCCGGTTACGGTACTCGCTTCCTGCCAGCGACTAAAGCCATGCCTAAAGAAATGCTGCCGGTGGTAAACAAGCCACTGATCCAGTACGGCGTTGAAGAAGCTCTGGACGCTGGCCTGACTGAAATCTCGATTGTTACCGGTCGTGGCAAGCGCGCCCTGGAAGACCACTTCGACATCAGCTACGAGCTGGAAAACCAGATCAAAGGCACCGACAAGGAAAAATACCTGGTCGGCATCCGCAAACTGCTGGACGAATGCTCGTTCTCCTACACCCGTCAGACTGAAATGAAAGGCCTGGGCCACGCCATCCTGACGGGGCGCCCACTGATCGGTGACGAACCGTTCGCCGTGGTACTGGCGGATGACCTGTGCGTCAACCTCGAAGGCGACGGCGTACTGACCCAGATGGTCAAGCTGTACAAGCAGTTCCGCTGCTCGATCGTGGCCATTCAGGAAGTCGATCCGCAAGAAACTCACAAGTACGGCGTAATTGCCGGTGAGATGATTCGCGACGACATCTACCGCGTTCACAGCATGGTCGAGAAGCCAAAGCCGGAAGATGCGCCATCGAACCTGGCAATCATCGGTCGCTACATCCTGACTCCGGACATTTTTGACCTGCTTGAGCAGACCGAGCCAGGCAAGGGCGGCGAAATCCAGATCACTGACGCCCTGATGAAACAAGCCCAGAACGGCTGCGTAATGGCCTATAAGTTCAAGGGCAAGCGTTTCGACTGCGGTGGCGCTGAAGGCTACATCGACGCGACCAACTTCTGCTTCGAGAACTTCTACAAGACTGGCAAGGCTTACTAAGAGCGCTTGATTCGTCTGTACGAGAAAGCCACCTTCGGGTGGCTTTTTCATTTTCAGCCCTCATATGGATGGCAGTGCTTGCCCAATGGATGTCTGCAGGTATGCTGATCGCCTGCCGAGGAGATAGAGATGGCCTACGATTTTGACCTTTATGTGATTGGTGCCGGTTCCGGCGGTGTGCGGGCTGCGCGGTTTGCTGCTGGTTTCGGCGCGAAAGTAGCGGTGGCTGAAAGCCGTTATCTGGGCGGGACCTGCGTCAACGTGGGTTGCGTGCCGAAGAAGCTGCTGGTTTACGGCGCGCATTTCGCCGAAGACTTCGAGCAGGCGTCCGGTTTCGGCTGGAGTCTGGGTGAGGCGAATTTCGATTGGGCGACGCTGATCGCCAACAAGGATCGCGAGATCAATCGCCTCAATGGCATTTATCGCAATCTGCTGGTGAACAGCGGCGTGACCCTGCACGAAGCGCACGCGAAGATCGTTGGTCCGCATGAAGTCGAGGTCAACGGTGAGCGTTTCACCGCGAAAAATATCCTGATCGCTACCGGTGGCTGGCCGCAGATTCCAGAGGTTCCGGGGCATGAACATGCGATCGGTTCCAATGAGGCGTTTTTCCTCAAAGAACTGCCCAAGCGCGTATTGGTGGTGGGTGGTGGTTATATCGCGGTCGAGTTTGCCGGAATCTTCCACGGCCTAGGCGCCAACACCACATTGCTGTATCGCGGCGATCTGTTCCTGCGCGGCTTTGATGGTTCGGTGCGCAAGCACTTGCAAGAAGAGCTGACCAAGCGCGGCATGGATCTGCAATTCAACGCCGACATTGCACGCATCGACAAGCAGGCGGACGGTAGTTTGAAAGCCACGCTCAAGGATGGTCGAGTGCTGGAGGCTGATTGCATTTTCTACGCGACCGGTCGCCGTCCGATGCTGGACAACCTGGGGCTGGAAAACACCGATGTCCAGCTCACCGACAAAGGTTTCATCAAGGTCGATGAGCAATACCAGACCACGGAACCTTCGATTCTGGCGTTGGGCGATGTAATTGGTCGTGTGCAACTGACGCCTGTGGCATTGGCCGAGGGCATGGCGGTGGCGCGGCGTCTGTTCAAGCCGGAGCAATACCGTCCGGTGGATTACAAGATGATCGCGACGGCAGTGTTCAGCCTGCCGAACATCGGCACGGTCGGTTTGACCGAAGAAGAGGCGCGCGAAGCGGGTCACGACGTGGTGATCTTCGAGAGCCGTTTCCGGCCGATGAAGCTGACCCTGACTGAGTGTCAGGAGAAAACGCTGATGAAGCTGGTGGTCGACGGCAAGACTGACAAGGTTCTTGGCTGCCACATGGTCGGTCCGGACGCGGGCGAGATCGTCCAGGGCCTCGCGATTGCGCTGAAGGCTGGCGCAACCAAGCGCGACTTCGACGACACAATCGGGGTGCACCCGACGGCCGCCGAAGAGTTTGTCACCATGCGTACACCGGTCGGCGCTTAAGCGTCTTTCGCTTTGGCCGAGTCTGGCGCTGCCGCAACGGTAGCCGCCAGACGCAGGCTGTCTTCCAGACTCGCTTGAGCCTTGGTCAATTCCTTTTCCAGTGACTGATTCAGCAGCGTCTGCTCTTCGACGCTCTGCTTGAGTGTCTGGCTTTCCAGTGTTGCCACGCGCAGACGTTCCTGGAGGAGGGTGCGCTCGCTGTCGACGCGGGTGGCTTGCTCCAGCAATTGATCCTGGCGCTGGTTGCTCTGCTTGAGCTGATCTTGCATCAGGCTGAGTTCGCGTTGAGTGCCGCGGTTCTCGGTGAGCAAGCGTTCGTTGTCACGATGCAGTTGGGTAATTTCATCCTGGCGTACCAGCGCGCTTTGCTGCGCCTGACGCAACTCCGCCTGAATCTGCTGCACCTGGCCCTCGTGGCGGCTCTGCTCCTGCTCGCGCTGTTCCTTGGTGGCGTTGCGGTAGTGCTCCAGTGCATCGCGGGCATGCAGGTGCTTTTCTTCCAGCGAGCGGATCTGCTCGTCCTTGTCCTGCAAGCGCAATTCAAAGTCGGCCAACGCCTGATTCAGCCCGGCATTGCGGGTTTGCTCGGTTTGCAGCATCGAGCGGGTGTTGCCCAGCGCTTCCGATTCGCGCTCCAGTGCCGCGCCTTGAATCTCGTGCTGGTGCTCCAGTTGCTCGAGAGCGTGGCGAACCTGTTTCAGTTCGGATTCGAGTGCCTCGCGTTGCTCCTCAAACTGCTCGCGAGCCTGTTCGATGGGTTCTTGCGCCTGCTCTTTAAGGCGCTGAGCAAGGCGCGAAACCAGTGCGGTCAGCTCGTCATCAATAGGCTCTGCCGACGCTTCGATTGGCTGAGCGCCGTCATCCAGCTCTTTCAGATAACGATGGATCGTGGTTTTCGAGCCGGTATTGCCCATTTCAATGCGTACTGCATCGATGCTCGGGTGTTCGCCGCGGGCCAGGATCGCTGTGCGCGCGATCTGAACCAGTGCTTTGGTAATGCCGCCACGGGCCATGTGAACTCCTACGTTTACGTACTGTGGTACATGCCACTAAAGTACGCAGTGTACCATGCTTAAAATAAAGTTAAATCTTTGATATTTAAGAGGCGGGATATACTGGTATTACCCAGTGTCAGACGGCAAAATGCGTTTCGATACCCTTGAATCAGTACGCCAGCGAGAAACAGCCCATGAGCGATCTGGATCGCTATCTGCAAGCCGCCACCCGTGACAACACCCGCCGCAGCTATCGCGCCGCCATCGAGCATTTCGAAATTACGTGGGGTGGGTTTCTACCGGCCACAGCCGACAGCGTTGCGCGGTATCTGGTCGAGCATGCGGGTGTGCTGGCGATCAATACGTTGAAGCTGCGTCTGTCGGCACTGGCGCAGTGGCACAACAGCCAGGGTTTTGCCGACCCGACGAAAGCCCCTGTGGTGCGCAAAGTGTTCAAAGGCATTCGGGCGCTGCATCCGGCGCAGGAAAAACAGGCCGAACCTTTGCAATTGCAGGATTTGCAGAGAGTCATCGACTGGCTGGAGCAAGAAGCTCAGGTTGCGAAGGCGCAGCAGGATCGTCCGTCATTGCTCAAGGCATATCGGGATCGCGCGCTGGTTCTGCTGGGCTTCTGGCGCGGCTTTCGCAGCGATGAGTTGTGCCGCTTGCAGATCGAGCATGTACAGGCGCACGCCGGCAGCGGCATCACTTTGTATCTGCCGCGCAGCAAGGGTGATCGGGAAAACCTTGGTCAGACGTATCAAACTCCGGCACTGCTCAAACTCTGTCCGGTGCAGGCTTATATCGACTGGATCAACGAGGCTGCGCTCGTGCGCGGCCCGGTATTTCGCAGCATCGACCGCTGGGGCAATTTGAACGAGGAGGGCCTGCACGCCAACAGCATCATCCCGTTATTGCGTCAGGCGCTGGAACGCGCCGGGATTGCCGCCGAACGCTACACCAGTCACTCATTGCGCCGCGGCTTTGCAACCTGGGCCCATCAAAGTGGCTGGGACCTTAAATCGTTGATGAGTTACGTCGGCTGGAAGGATATGAAGTCAGCCATGCGCTATGTTGAAGCCAGCCCATTCCAGGGGATGGCTCGGATTACGGATAAACCGGTTACGCCCTAGAGATCGTTTTCTTCTATTAATACAGTCAGCTAATAGCGAAAACAAATCAGCAGCATCAGGTTTGCCAATGAGCCATCCGTCGAGTGAGTGGGTAGGATTCACCCCATCAACTTCATAACCCCTGACGGAGAGTCATCAATGCCTATCATCAACAGCCAAGTAAAACCGTTCAAAGCTACCGCGTTCAAAAACGGCGACTTCGTTCAAGTCTCGGACGCTGACCTGAAAGGCAAGTGGTCGGTGGTGTTCTTCTACCCAGCCGACTTCACCTTCGTTTGCCCAACCGAGCTGGAAGACCTGGCTGACAACTACGCTGCTTTCCAGAAGCTGGGCGTAGAGATCTACAGTGTTTCCACCGACACCCACTTTGCTCACGCTGCCTGGCACAACACTTCGCCAGCCATCGGCAAAATCCAGTACACCATGATCGGCGACCCGACTCAGGTGATCTCCCGCAACTTCGACGTGCTGATTGAAGAAGCTGGCCTGGCTGACCGTGGCACCTTCGTGATCAACCCTGAAGGCCAGATCAAAATCGTTGAACTGAACGATGGCGGCGTTGGTCGTGACGCTTCCGAGCTGCTGCGCAAGATCAAGGCTGCTCAGTACGTTGCTGCTCACCCAGGCGAAGTTTGCCCAGCCAAGTGGAAAGAAGGCGAGGCTACTCTGGCTCCGTCCCTGGACCTGGTCGGCAAGATCTAAGTCCGTGACACGCAACTCAGGGCGGAACTCCGCACCTACTTAAGTTAGCTGCACCGCCCAATAAAACGCCCGGGCGAGATTCGCTCGGGCGTTTTTTATGTCTGAAACAAATCAAAGGAAATCGCCCGTATGTTGGACGCCAATCTTAAAGCCCAGTTGAAATCGTACCTGGAACGGGTCACCCAGCCGATCGAGATCGTTGCTTCCCTCGACGACGGTGCGAAATCCCGTGAAATGCTTGACCTGCTGAAAGACGTTGCCAGTCTTTCGAGCCAAATTACTTTGATCGACAGCGGTGACGATGCTCGCAAGCCATCGTTCTCGATCAACCGTCCGGGCGCCGACATCAGTCTGCGTTTCGCCGGTATCCCGATGGGCCACGAATTCACTTCGCTGGTACTGGCCCTGCTGCAAGTCGGTGGCCACCCGTCGAAAGCCAGTGTCGAAGTAATCGAGCAGATTCGTTCGCTCAAAGGCGAGTTCAGTTTCGAGACTTATTTCTCGCTGTCCTGCCAGAACTGCCCGGACGTCGTTCAGGCGCTGAACCTGATGGCCGTGCTTAACCCGAACATCCGCCACGTCGCCATCGACGGCGCGCTGTTCCAGGACGAAGTCAACGATCGCAAGATCATGGCCGTGCCGAGCATTTACCTGAATGGCGAAAACTTCGGCCAGGGCCGCATGGGCCTGGAAGAGATCCTCGCCAAACTCGACACCGGCGCCATCGAGCGTCAGGCCGAGAAAATCAGCGCCAAGGAAGCCTTTGACGTGCTGGTGGTCGGCGGTGGCCCGGCCGGTGCGTCGGCGGCAATTTATGCTGCACGCAAAGGCATCCGCACCGGTGTTGCTGCTGAGCGTTTCGGCGGTCAGGTGCTGGACACCATGGCCATCGAGAACTTCATTTCCGTGCAGGAAACCGAAGGGCCGAAACTGGCCACGGCGCTGGAAGAGCACGTCAAGCAGTACGACGTCGATATCATGAACCTGCAACGCGCTGACAAGCTGGTCCCGGGTAAAAACGGCGAGCTGCATGAAATCCGTTTCGCCAGCGGTGCGACCCTCAAAGCCAAGAGCGTGATTCTGGCGACCGGTGCGCGGTGGCGTGAAATGAATGTGCCGGGTGAGCAGGACTATCGCAACAAAGGCGTGGCGTACTGCCCACACTGCGATGGCCCGCTGTTCAAAGGCAAGCGTGTCGCGGTGATCGGCGGCGGTAACTCTGGCGTCGAAGCAGCCATCGACCTGGCGGGTATCGTGGCTCACGTGACGCTGCTGGAATTCGATGTGCAATTGCGAGCCGACGCCGTGTTGCAGCGCAAGCTGCACAGCCTGCCGAACGTTACCGTGATCACCAGTGCGCAAACCACTGAAGTCACCGGCGACGGCCAGAAGGTCAACGGCCTGCGCTACAAGGATCGCAACACTGATGAGTTGCGCACTGTCGAGCTGGAAGGGATTTTTGTGCAGATCGGTCTGCTGCCGAACACTGACTGGCTCAAAGGCACCATCGAGCTGTCGCCGCGTGGCGAAATCATCGTCGATAACCGTGGCGAGACGTCGATCCCGGGCATCTTCGCTGCAGGTGACGTGACCACTGTGCCGTACAAGCAGATCGTGATTGCAGTGGGCGAGGGCGCGAAGGCTTCGCTGAGCGCTTTCGATCACTTGATCCGAACTTCGGCTCCGGCGTAAAAGCCAGATCTGAAAAGACAAAACCCCATGAGCGATCATGGGGTTTTTTATTGTGCATGAAAATGCAGCCCCTCACCCCAGCCCTCTCCCGAGGGAGAGGGAGCCGATTTGTATGCTCTTCAAAATCTGAGTTCGACGCGATATCTCAGGTCGGCGTAGCTCTGAAAAACAACTCGGTCAGTTCCCTCTACCTCTGGGAGAGGGTTAGGGTGAGGGGCTTTTCGCCTTTCACATCGGCGCAGGCTGAATGATCTCGACCCAGTAACCATCCGGATCCTTGATGAACGCCAGGCTTTTCATGCGGCCATCGGTGAGGCGCTTCTGGAAATCACAGCCCAGCGCTTCAAAACGCTCACACGCTGCGACGATATCCGGCACCGAGATGCAGATGTGGCCGAAACCACGCGGATCAGTGTTGCCATTGTGATAGGCAAAATCAGCATCGTTTTCGGTGCCGTGGTTGTGGGTCAGTTCCAGAATGCCCGGGATCGACTTCATCCATTCGGTGCGAGCAGCGGCGTCGGCCGGGATCTGCGCCTTGTCGACCAGCGCCAGGAAATAAAGGCTGAATTCCGCTTCCGGGAAGTCGCGCTTTTCAACCAGCGAGAAACCCAGCACGCGGGTGTAGAAATCCAGGGACTTGGTGATGTCCTTTACGCGCAGCATGGTGTGGTTGAAAACGAAGTTGCGGGTTGCGCTGTCTGGCGTGGCAGTGACGCCGGGGAAAGTGTTCAGTTCGTGCAGGCTCATGGGCCCTCCAATAACTATGGGCGAGTGATGGGCGCAATGATACGCATGCCTGCCGGCATCGCCAAATGAAAGGGCAGGCTTGCCGTGCGCGCGGCCGGGGCTCAGACTTTGCGGCTCTATCTTCGAGTGCGCCCGGCAATGATCCGACTGTTTAAAACTCCGTTAGTTTTCTTAGGCTTGTTTCTGGCCGCCGCTACCGTGTTTGCCGAAGAGCCGAGCATCACCTGGCCCGCAGGCTGGGAGGTGGAGGCACTAGCCGATACGGCACCGCAGGTTTCTCGCCAGCGGGCGGTCAAGAACGATGCCGATGGCAATCAGGTGATGGTAATGGAGTTGACCATGACTCAGGTTGAAACGGGTCATCAAGTCAATTTGCAGGGTGTTTTGCTGGAAATGCGCAAGTCGATACAAAAGGACTTTTTCCGGGGTGGCTATCAGAGTGTCTGCAACAAGGTGCATCCAGCGACGCTCGGTTCTTTGTCTGCGCTGGAGACGGCTTGCACGGTGACCGAAAACGGTCGGCATGTGTTATCGCAAACACTGGTGGCGGCGGTCGCGACGGATAAGGCCTATGTACTTTCCTATGCTGGTCAGGCCGAGGCTTATAAGGCGAGCGCAGAAGAGATAGTCGCGGTCAGAAACAGCCTGAAACTTTAGGCTCTGTACTCTTCGCGTCGTGTTAGATGCCCAAAGGGATTAAGCACAAAGTTTAACGTTGGCGCCGCTCGCAACATGATGCCGCAGATTGTTTAGGTTTTTGACTCAGTAACGTTACACAAGAGTGGGAACTTGCTCGATGAAATTCATTTCATTTGTTAGATATTGTCAATAAAAAAGCCCTGCGTCATGCAGGGCTTTGGTGGGTGCCGGATTAACCGCGCAACCAGGAATCAACAGTGCCTGCACCGTACTGTTCCTTCCAGGCTTTCAGGCCGCGGTGGTTGCCGCCCTTGGTCTCGATCAGTTCGCCGGTGTGCGGATTCTGATAGACCTTGACCACGCGAGCGCGGCGGGTTTTTGGTGCTGCAGAGCTTTGCAGCGAGGATTTGGCCGGATTCGGATCGAGAATGGCGATGATGTCTTTAAGGCCCTTGCCGTAGTTTTTCATCAGCCCCTGGAGCTTTTCTTCGAATTCGATTTCTTTCTTGAGCCCGGCATCGTTCTTCAGCGATTCCAACTGCTTGAGCTGTTCCTGAAGGGCCTTTTCAGCTGCACGAAATTCAGCGAGTCTGGACAATATCTTTACTCCAATAGTGTATTTGGCTGATACCAACCGCAAACAAAGCTTAAAACTGGAGCCTTGTAGCGACTCGGTGATAAGTGGCTCGCCTGCCAATCTTTGCACAGGCAAGAAAAATTGTAGTTGTTAATGCGTCAGGAGTAAATCCTGATGTTGTCCTCATGTAACCGTAGTGGTCTTTTGTATCAATTTTGTGCGCCTTGTCGGCGCATCTCGCTTAAGCCCATTTAGTTAATGGTGACTTAATGCACTAATGAAGTCTGCTGCCGGCATGGGTTTGCCGTACAGATAGCCTTGCAGGAAGTTAACGTTATGCGCGGTCAGATAATCGGCTTGTGCCTGTGTTTCGACACCTTCGGCAACAATGCCCAGATCAAGCTTGGCCGAGAGTTCGATGATGGTGTCCAGAATGTGCCGCGAAAGCGCGTCAACGCCGATCATGGCCACAAAACTCTGGTCGATCTTGAGGAAATCCACATTGAATTTACGCAAGTAACCGAGGCTTGAGTGCCCGGTGCCAAAGTCGTCGATGGCGATCATCACGCCCAGTGCATGCAGTTGCTCAAACAGCTGGCGCGTGATGTCGGTGGGCTCGATCAGCTCGCGCTCGGTCAACTCCAGCACCAGGCTAACGCTGTCGGGCGCAAAAGCTGCGAGAAACTCACGGCAATCCGCGACCAGTAGCAGATCCCGGCAATGGCTCGCGGTAATGTTGATACCGATGTGAAACGGCGCGGCAAAGGTCGATGACTGGGGCCCGAGCAGCGCCGCTGTTTGCCGCATCAAGGCGCGGGTCATCGGTACGATCAGCCCGGAGTGCTCGGCGAACGGGATAAACAGGTCCGGGCGCACCAGGCCTTCCTTGGGGTGATTCCAGCGCATCAACACTTCGGCGCCCGACCATTTCTTGCTGTCGCCGTGCACCACAGGCTGGAAGTACGGAATGAACTCGCCGGCCTCCAAAGCACGTAGCATTTCGTGGCTCGGTGAAGTCGAGCGCTTCTGCACGACATGGCCGATAGCGCCCGACACCACACCGAAGAACATCAACAGGCTGAACAATGGCGGGTACTGTTCGGCCATGTAGCGCCAGGTTTCGCCCTTTGGAAAACCCGCCGACACGCTGAACGCATGACGCGAAGAGTCCAGCATTGTGTGCGCCACTGGCAGCGCGGGCAGGACGCCTTCGCGGACCTGGCCATTGGCTGACATCCAGTTATCACCCACCTGCAATAACAGCAGTGTTTGCCGGCCGATCAGTCGCAGCATGTTGCTCAGGTGATAACCATCCAGTGTCGTCAGAGCACCGCCGCGACCTTCGCTGAGTCGATACACCAGTAGCGCGGTGTTCGGTGTGACCGGATTACCATTCATCAACCACAACTTGCCCTGAACATAGTCGCCCGCTCTGACAGCTTCCTTGAACTCGCCGAACAACGAACTGCAATAGAGATTGTTGTCCCACACAAGATTGGTCGATCGCACGAAAGGGCGGCGGGTCACTTGCTCGCGCAGGGCCAGTTTGACGGTTTCACACGGTTGTCCGGCCAGCGGCAGCAGATCCCGGGCCGCCTGGGCTGTGCTGTCGAGCATCAACTCGAACTGGCGCAGCGCTTCTTCGGCAGTCTTCTGTGAACTCTGCGCAAGGGTGCGCTCGGCCTGCATGTACAGAATCACGCCACCCAGCAAGACTGGCAGCAGGGCACTGAGCAGGGTGATGGCGATGCGCACGCTACGTTTGCGGCGAGGTCTGACGGTCAACGGCATGGGCGCATCCTGTCGCGAAAAAGTGAGGCTCCCGAATTTAGTCCGGGCACCGGCGCACCGCTGAAAAACACTTCAGCCAGTGGGCAGGATAGATGGCAGATGACACTTGCGCCGCTCATTGCGGATTCAAGCGTGTTGCCAACGCAATAAAGGCCAGTGCTGCCGGTGATGCCTGACGCTGGTCGAGGACGGCGAGACCGACTTGGCGTTTAACGGCTGGCGACAGTGGTATTTTTACGTAACCGGGATGGGGCGAGTCTGGCAACGAAGCCTCGGCAATCACGGTGATCGCATCGCCCCGGCTGACCGTCTCGAGCGTACTGAGCAATTGCGAACAACGATAACGAATATTCGGTTGCAGGCGTGCGGCGTTGAACAATCGCGACACCAGTTCCGACGACCCTGCCTCGGTCAAAATGAACGGATCAGCGCAAAGCGCTTTCAGGCTCAGCTCGGATCGTGTTGCGAGGGGATGCGCAGCGGGGAGCAGGGCGACCATCTGATCTTCGATCAAGGCAAAAGTGTCGAAACGTTCTTCGGGCAGCACCACGAAACCAATGTCGATCCGCCGCTCTTCCAGCCACTGGATGACTTGCCGATCCGGTCCCTCATCAATATGCACTTCGATGCCCGGATGGGCTTGGCGATAGTGCCGCAGAATATTCGGCAACAACTTGATTGATGAAGTCGGGCCGAACGAACCGATGCGCAGCGTGCCGCGTTTCATGCCGCGGGCATCAGCGGCTTCCTGGCGCATCGTATTGGCCAGACCGAGCATGGCGCGGGCGCGCAGCAGCAATTGCTCGCCGATATCGCTGAGTTCCACTTGCGACTGATGCCGGCGCAGCAGTTCGACGCCAAGTTCCTGCTCCAGCAACTTCATTGCGTGAGACACCGCCGACTGGGAAATCCCCAAATGATGGGCGGCGAGCGTGAAACCGCGCAGTTCGGCCACCTGAGAGAATATCTCCAGTTGAGTGAGGGTCATGAGTGATTGCTCATTTTACGATGATCAGGAATGAGGTGAATGATACGCCATCTTTCCTTTCTCCCTTGGGAGTGTCATGCGAAACGTTGAGCAAACCCACGCAATTCCCTGCGCAATGCAGGTTTATCTGACGCTGGCGGCGGTCACCATGATATGGGGTGGAACATTTGTCGCCGGGCGCTTTCTGGCTGGCAGCCTTAATCCGATTTTCGCCGCCAGCCTGCGATTTTTGCTGGCCAGTGTCGCGTTACTGGGGTTTCTATGGCTGGCGCGGATTCCGTTGGCCCGACCTTCTGTGCGGGAGTGGCTGCAGTTGGCAGTGTTGGGGTTCTTCGGCATCTTCTTTTACAACCTGTGCTTCTTTTATGGTTTGCAGTACATCAATGCTTCGCGAGCCTCGTTGATTGTTGCGTTGAATCCCGCGGTGATAGGTCTCGCTTCCTGGCTGCTGTTCAAGGAGCACCTTGGGCGCGGGAAAGTCGCTGGCATCGCAATCTGCATCGTCGGTGCCGGGCTGGTGATCGTCAGTCGTAATCCGCAATTGCTGGCTGCCACGCCGGACGCATGGGTCGGCGATTTGCTGATTCTGGGGTGCGTGGTCGGCTGGGGTGTTTATTCGCTGTTTTCCCGTCGCCTTAACCAGACGCTGGGCCCGGTGCAGACGGTGACGTACTCGATCCTGATCGGCACGGCAATGCTCTGGACGCTGGCAGCAGTGCGTGGCGAATTGAGTTGGGTGGTGCTGATTGAGCTCGGCGCACCGCAGTGGCTGAGCCTCTTCTACCTCGGTGTCTTCGGCTCGGCACTGGCCTATATCGGTTACTACGATGGCATCCGCAAAATCGGTGCAACCCGCTCTGGCGTGTTCATTGCCCTGAATCCATTGACTGCGGTGATTCTCGGCGCCTTGTTGCTTGGCGAACAACTGACGCTGGCCATGGGCCTGGGCGGCGTACTGATCCTGGCGGGCATTTACCTGTGCAACAAACCCCTTGCACCGTCGCCAGAAAAGCGGATTTTATAGAGAGGGCAGACAAACCCTGTTTACGCTGTGTAGAATCGGGTTACGCATACAATAATAATTCGTCTTCTGGCAGCAGAAGCCTCGCCCGCAAGAGCCTTGGGTCGACAATGAAGATATTCGGGTTTCAACTGATCTACGGTGACTTCCTCGCCCGCAGTGTGCGTGGCATCTCCTGTGCGCCGCCCATCCACCTCATTACTGACAAATAACCCTGGTTAATTGATAAGAAATGATGAGGCGTCACCATGACCGATTTATACGAAAACCCAATGGGCCTGATGGGCTTTGAGTTCATCGAGCTCGCATCGCCGGTCCCTGGCACTCTGGAGCCGATCTTCGAGATCATGGGCTTCACCAAAGTCGCCACCCACCGCTCCAAGAATGTGCACCTGTATCGTCAGGGCGCAATTAACCTGATCCTCAACAACGAACCGAACAGCGTGGCTTCCTACTTCGCGGCCGAGCACGGCCCGTCGGTGTGCGGCATGGCGTTCCGCGTCAAGGATTCGCAGCAGGCCTACAAGCGCGCGCTGGAAATCGGCGCCCAGCCGATCCACATCGAAACCGGGCCGATGGAGCTTAACCTGCCGGCGATCAAAGGCATTGGCGGCGCGCCGCTGTACCTGATCGACCGTTTCGGCGAAGGCAGCTCGATCTATGACATCGACTTCGTGTTTATCGAAGGTGTTGATCGCAATCCGGTCGGTGCCGGCCTGAAAATCATCGACCACCTGACGCACAACGTGTATCGCGGTCGCATGGCTTATTGGGCGAATTTCTACGAGAAGCTGTTCAACTTCCGCGAAATCCGCTACTTCGACATCAAGGGCGAATACACCGGCCTGACCTCCAAAGCGATGACCGCGCCGGACGGCATGATCCGCATCCCGCTCAACGAAGAGTCGTCCAAGGGCGCCGGGCAGATCGAAGAGTTCCTGATGCAGTTCAACGGTGAGGGCATCCAGCACGTCGCGTTCCTCTCCGATGACCTGATCAAGACTTGGGATCACCTGAAGAAAATCGGCATGCGCTTCATGACCGCGCCACCGGAAACCTATTACGAAATGCTCGAAGGCCGTCTGCCGAACCACGGCGAGCCGGTTGATCAACTGCAATCGCGCGGCATTCTGCTCGACGGCTCATCGGAGCAGGGCGACAAGCGACTGCTGCTGCAGATCTTCTCGGAAACCCTGATGGGCCCGGTGTTCTTCGAATTCATCCAGCGTAAAGGCGATGATGGTTTCGGTGAGGGCAACTTCAAGGCACTGTTCGAATCGATCGAGCGTGACCAGGTTCGCCGTGGTGTACTCGCGACCGAGTAAGCGATAAAAAAGCCTGGCATCGGCCAGGCTTTTTCAGATCAAAAGATCGCAGCCTTCGGCAGCTCCTACAGGGGGATTTACCTTCCTGATGTAGGAGCTGGCGAAGGCTGCGATCTTTTGCTTTTTAAGGTCTGCGCTGGCGCATCAGATGCTTGAACCCTTCAAACACCAGCACCACTACCGCCAGCCAGATCGGAATGTAGGTCAGCCACTCAGTGGATTTGATGCTTTCACCCAGAATCAGCGCCACACCCAGCAGTAACACCGGCTCAACATAACTCAACAACCCAAACAGACTGAACGGCAACAACCGGCTGGCAATGATGTACACCACCAGCGCCGAAGCACTGATCAAGCCGAGCAGCGGAATCAGCCACATCAACCCCGGATATTGATTGAACACGTCCAGCCCTTGCTCACCACTCTGCACAAACCAGTACGCGACCGGCAGCATCAGGGTCATGTCGACCCACAGCCCGCCGAGGTGGTCGGTTTTCAGGTATTTGCGCAGCACGAAGTACAGCGGATAGCCGACCACGACCACCAGCGTCGCCCAGGAAAACCCGCCGACCTGATACAACTCGTTCAACACGCCCAGGCTTGCGAAGAACACCGCGACCTTTTGCAGGTACGACAGGCTCTCGCCATAGGCAATCCGCCCGGTCAGCACCATGGCCAATGGCAGCAGGAAGTAGCCCAGCGACACGTCGAGGCTATAACCGTTGAGTGGTGCCCACATGAACAGCCACAACTGCACGCCGAGCAACGCGGCCGAAACGATCAGCCCTGCGATGAGTTTTGGCTTGCCCGCCATCAGGCGAATCAACTCCAACACCCGCCGCCATTCGCTGGAGACCAGCATGAACACTGTCATACATGGCACTGTCAGGAGCATCCGCCAGCCGAAAATCTCCACGCCGCTCAACGGGGTGAGCAACGAAGTGAAGTAGTACATGACGGCAAACAGCACCGAGGCTGTAACCGATAAAGCGATACCTTTAGACAAACTGTCCTCGCGGGTGGGTGATCAAACGGGGCGCGAAGGATACGTGGTTTTTGTGCTGAATATTGCTCGAGTGCTCAATATTCCACACATCCGATACGGCGGTGGGTCGAATCCATTGTAGGAGCTGCCGCACGCTGCGATCTTTTGATCATGCTTTACCAAAACAGAATCAAAGATCGCAGCCCCTCCTGCAGAAAGCTTACCGAGTAGCCTTCAACGGATTACTGAAGCGCTTGAGGTACATTTGGCCGAGCTTGTAAGAGGCATAGTCGGTCACGTGGCCAATGTCACGATAGACCGGAAAACCGTCGATGACCGTCGCGCAATTGCCGTCCTGGCATTGAACACCTTTCGGATCAATAACAATCAAGCCCGGGTACTCATCCTGCAGTTCGCTGAACAGTTTCGCCAATACCGGATCTTCGCCACCCGACCATGGTGAGGTGGCGCACAGGCTGCTCTGCTCGGTGCTTCCCATCCAGCCCCGCAACTTGACTCGTTTCAACAGGCATTCGTTGATACCCGCGGGCATTGGCAGCGTGTTCATCAGGAAGATGGGCGTGGCGCCCGACTTGACGATGATATCCAGGGCTTCGCGGATCGCCACGCCGAGGCGTTGTCGGGACAGTTCGAGGCTGCGAGGGTCATCCTCTTTGGTGACGATGTCGGCGTTGAGGTAGGCCTCCCAGAATTGGCCAACGATCACGTACTCGAAATGGCTTTTGCTGATCAGGTCGTAATATTGCCGAGCGGCGGCATGGCACTTTTGATACAGCCCGCCCTTGTATTTTTTCGCGTCGTAGAGGTAAACCTTGGGCAGTGCCAGGCACGCCGGGTAACCCTGTGCGAGTGCCGACAGGTTGGCGTCTTTAGCCAGCGTTTCAACAAATCCCCAGTAATGGTTCGAAAACGAATCACCCAGTAGAAATACCTGCGGGTCTGCCTGGGCGGCACCCATGATGCAGCCAAGGTCGGTTCCATCACTGGTACCCAGGCATTTTTCCCGTTGGGCGGGCACATAAGCCTTCAGACCACTGAAGACCTGGATCGAATCTTCGCCAAAACGCTCGGGCCATCCATCGTGCTTCTTGCCGGAAGTGTGCAGTAACGAAAGTCCGATCGCGGGCACCAGCATCAGCAATATCAGGGTTTTGGTAAAGCCAGCCCTTGGCTTGCGGAATCTGTTTTCGATAAGTACGAACGAAAGCCAGGCAATCACAAACGTGGCGGCGAAGTAGATGACTGTCACCATCGGCGTAAGTGTGATGCCGATATAGGTCACGAACGCCAGGATTGGCCAGTGCCACAAGTACAACGAGTAGGAGAGGGTGCCGATAAATACCAGCGGTTTGAAGGCCAGTATTCTGGAAGTAACGCTGGCATCGCCAATGCCCCGAAAAAGCAATGCTGCGGTCGCGATACAAACCGCTATGGCGTGGTAACCCGGAAACCCCGCGAGGATATCTTCTCGCGTCGCGCAGTAGAGAATCGTCGCCAGCGCAAGCGCACAGACCAGCGATGCACCCAACCGATGGAGCCTGAATTTGTCCGTGCTGAAAATCACCGCACAGGAGCCGACCATCAATTCGAAAATTCGAGCGGTAAAGAGGTAGTAGTTTTTATCCGGCAGTGTGTGAGACCAGTACAAGGCCAGGGCCATTGCCGCCACGGTTAAACCAAGAACGGTCGCCTTGAAGGCTTTTTTCGCCACATAGCGGTTGAGCAGCCAGATGCCCAAAGGCAAGACCAGATACCACTGCCACTCGATGGCCAGCGACCAGGTGTGCAGCAGCGGCAGGGTCGCCGCATCGGGCGTGGCATAGCCGGTTGTCGCGTTGGAAAAATACTGGTTAGAGAGGAGTAACGAGGTGTACTTGGCGCTTTTCAGGAAATCGACATAGTCATCGGGCAAGTAAAGCAACGTGGTGATGATCAGTGTGACTATCAGCAACGCAATGATGGCGGGCTGTAATCGCCAGATACGACGGGTGTAGAACCCCGAAAAGCTGAACGTCCCATTGTCCAGCGACTTCATGATGATCGAGGTCGTCAGATACCCCGAGATCACGAAGAAGATATCCACGCCTATATAGCCCGACGGAAACAGCGTTAAACCGCCGTGAAAAATCAACACCAGCAGAACGGCAATCGCCCGCAGCCCGTCTATGTCTGCGCGGTATTCAATGGCAGGTTTGCGATGCGGGGTCGCAGAGGCCTGTGCCGAGGGCGAGGGGGCCTCTGCGGTTTTATCATTGGCGCCGAGTGCTTTATGCCATATCGCGCGCAAAGGCTTCCATGCAAACTCAAAAGGGCGATTGAGCATTTACTTATCCTGAAACAGTCTCGAACGATCTGATTTGTTTTTCTGATTGCGCTCAATTCATAGGAAAAAAGCGGGATGCGCAGGGTATCAGAAATGTTACAGAGATTTTTTCAATCGCCTGGGTTCAGCTCGGATCTTGTAATCAAACGACCTGTCAGCGCGGCGCATTTATTATGTGAGAGCGCCACGCTGGAGGGAAAACGTCAAACCGAATGGGGTTTACGGCCCGACACAAAATGACTGACATCGTTGAACCCCGGTGTCGATGCATGCCCGGGCACCACCAGCGAATCGATAAACGCTTCATCCTCAGCCGTGATTCTGACGGCCTGCGCCTTGGTATACGCGTCCCACTGCGCTTCCGTGCGCGGCCCGACAATCGCCGACGTCACTGCACTGTTGTTCAGCACCCAGGCAATTGCAAACTCAACCATGCCCACCCCGCGGCCCTCGGTGTATTCGTTAATTTGCTGAGCAATGCGCAACGACTCGACCCGCCATTCGGTTTCCAGAATGCGCTTGTCCTGACGCCCGGCACGGCTGTTGGCGTCGGGTGTTACATCCGGGGCGTACTTGCCGCTGAGCACGCCACGGGCCAGCGGACTGTAAGGCACCACGCCGAGGCCATAGGTCTGCGCCGCGGTAATCTGCTCGGTCTCGGCCTGACGGTTGACGATGTTGTACAGCGGTTGACTGATGACTGGCCGATCAACGCCGAGTTTATCGGCGATGCGAATCACCTCGGCAATCCGCCAGCCGCGATAGTTCGACAAACCCCAGTAACGGATCTTGCCCTGACGAATCAGATCGCCAATCGCCGCCACCGAGACCTCCAGCGGCGTGTTGTGGTCTTCGCGGTGCAGGTAATAGATGTCGAGGTAATCGGTGCCGAGCCGGGTCAGGCTGGCATCAATGCCGTTGAAAATGTGTTTGCGGCTCAGGCCGCTACGGTTCGGCACACCGTCCACCGGGCCGAAACCGACCTTGGTCGCCAGCACCCATTCATGGCGATTACCGGCAATCGCTTCACCGACGATCTCTTCGGAGCGGCCATTGGTATACACGTCGGCGGTGTCGATAAAGTTGATGCCCTGATCCCACGCCTTGTCGATGATGCGCAGCGATTCCTCAGTGCTGGTCTGCTCGCCGAACATCATCGTGCCGAGGGTGAGGGTGGAGACCTGCAAGCCCGAGTGACCCAGAGTGCGATAGCTCATGCCGAAATCCTTTTGTCGGTGGGAAAGCGCTAATCAAATACCAGAATCACCAATGTCGGCAACCGCATAACTATCTAAGCCAGCACATAACCGCTCGTCGCTACTGTCAGATCTGACAGTAGGCAGATGTGCGTTGAGTCAGGCCTGATCGAGCCAGACGACATCGACCAAAAAGGTCAGCGTCAGTGTGTGAAATCAGGAGCGTTTTCATGTCAACTGAACCATTTGATCCAGTGCCAGCGGATGAAACCGGACTTAACCTTTATGCGCCGCAGCTCCCCGACAGCAATACGTCCGTGGTCGGTGCCGACTGTGGTATCGCGATAGCGTTTTATGAGCTGAGACCCAACGGGGCGAAAGTGATTATCAACCCCTATCTGGGCCAGGAGCCGCTGGACACGGTGTCACTCAATTTAAACGGCGAACTGCGGGTCGCCAGCGGGCAGACCCATTCCAAGGATGATCCGATAACGCTGCACATCCCCAAAAACAAGTTGAGATCCGAGCCGGGTTATATCAATGAGCTGACCTACACAGTCAAGCGTACTACCGGTGCTGAAGAAACATCGCCATTTCCTTTGACGATCCTCTACAACGCCATACGTCCCGGCATTGAAGATCAGATCAAGGGCGATGAAGGGCATTCCGAACTGGAACTCATATTGCCTAGGGATGTAATCGAGGATGGTATCGACGCCGATCACGCGACACAGGGAGTGCAGGTTTATTTCTCATACCCGTATTGCCGGGCGTACGACAAGATTCTGCTCAATTGCAATGGCCATGATGTTTACCGGGATGTTCATCCGGATGAAGCTCCATCTATCCCCACCAGCGTGCCGACAAAAATTGGCCTGCTACTCGATAAAGAGGTATTCGAGCGCGCCGGTGATCATCCGCAGTTTTCCTTTTCCTACACCGTCAGCGATCAGATTGGTAACGGCGCCGATCTGAACTCGCCATGGTCGGCGGCTATTCCGGTGGATGTAGACCTCAGCAGCAGCCGGATGGGGCCTCCCGATATCGCTGAAGACGCGGACGATCCCTACGATGCTCCGGATACCATTGACCTGAACAAACTCGGCAGCAAGGATCTGACCATTCAAGTGCATGTATTTGCCCCTTTGTGGGCACTTCACGACACCATCCGCGTGAAGTACGTCGCAACGACGAGTGCTGGAGTGGTGGCCGAACATGTGTCTGAAACTACTGTCGGTCGAATTCCATTTGTGCATCGACCACTTATACCTAACGCAAAGGTGATTGCCGACAGTGCAGTCAGGGTGACTTACGAACAGGTGCGATCAGGCGTAGTCACTGCGCGATCAAAAAATGCGCGGGCGCGAGTAGTTGTGAAACCCGTAATCATTTCGGTGAAAAACTCGTTCGGCGAAGAAATGGAAAACGGCGGGACAGTCTCTGACAACAAAGTCATGTTGGCGGGCACTGCGTTGGCGGGCGCCGTGTTGCATGTTTATGAGGGCACAACGTTCGTTGAGGAAGTTCAAACCGACTCGAAATATAAGTGGCAGAGCTCGTTTATCAAGATTGCAATTGGGGAGCGTCGTTTCACCGTCAAGGAAAAAAACGGCAACCAATTTGTATCCGAACGTTGGTTGCTTGAGCGTCTGGCGCTCAGTATCGAGCGGACGCAGATGAAGCTGAACGGTTTTTCGGTGAAGGTTCCGCAATGGCCGAAAACCTGGGAGGACTCGATAGGCAATACCGCTATAAGAACACCCATTGGCGGGGTTCCGCCGTATGACTTCGCGTCTTCCGATCCGCTGACTGTGCCTGTGACTGCCGCAGGGAAAGTCGTAGGGCTTAAACAGGGAGTGGCGAGTATCTATGTCACCGATCAGGAAGGAACGACGCTCTCGTATCTAGTCGCGGTCACGAATGTTTATCGGTTGGAAATTAGCAATACATTGTTGGATTTTTATGAGGCCGATGCATGGAGGATTTCGCTGGGAGGACGCCATACTCATTATAACGGCTTTACAAATGATCTAATTCGCACCTACGTGCCTCCGGCTCGTGATCCGTATTTATGGTGTTGTGAAACAAAAGGGCGTTGGGGGGTATACATGCGAGAGAATTACTCGTTCAATACCACTTATGTACTTCATAAGTGGGCCGCATGGTGCTTGGTTCCTATTTGACGCAAAATTCCCGTAGTCGGCAGATATTATTGTTCCGCCATATAAGGATTTTTAACTACGAGAGACTGTATCTGCAACCCATTCTGTTTGCGCTATCAGCAATTATTGAAACTATTAAGTAAAACATCGCAGTCTGCGCAAACATCTACACGGTATACACAAATCCCGTGCAGGAGCCACCGCAGGCTGCGATCTTTTTGATACTGCCCGAATCAGGCCCGCAACGTCCGCGTCATGCGCAACGCCAACAAACTCCCGCCAACAATCACGCCCGCCAACAGATACAACGCCGCATCCGTCGATCCGGTGCTGTCTTTGACCCAACCCACCAGGTACGGGCTGAGGAATCCGGCCATCTGCCCCATCGAGTTGATCAACGCCAACCCACCGGCAGCAGCGCCCGCACTCAACATGGCCGTCGGTACCGGCCAGAACATCGGCAGGCCGGTCAGCGCGCCCATGGTCGCGATGGTCAGACCCAGGATAGCGATAGCCGGATTGCCGGCGAAATTCACCGCAATCACCAGGCCGATCGCACCCATGAGCATCGGTACCACCAGATGCCAACGCCGCTCTTTGCGCAGGTCCGCAGAACGCCCGACCACCAGCATGAACACGGCCGCCAGCAGATACGGAATAGCGCTCAACCAGCCGATCACCAGGTTATCGCTGAAACCGAGGTTCTTGATGATCGACGGCAGCCAGAAGTTGATCGCGTAGACGCCGCTCTGGATGCAGAAGTAGATCAGGCCGAACGCCCAGATCGCCGGGTTCTTGAACACCGCCAACAGCGAATCGGTGGTGGTTTTCGGTTTGTTCGCCAGGTCCTCGGCTTGATCCGCTTCCAGTACTGCACGCTCGTGCGCGGTCAGCCATTTAGCGTTGGCAAAACTGTCGCTCAGCAGGAAGTAAGCGAGCAGGCCCAGCACCACGGTCGGAATGCCTTGCAGCAAAAACATCCACTGCCAGCCGGCCAAACCGCCCTGGCCCGCCGCGAAGTGATTGAGAATCCAGCCCGAAAACGGGCTGCCGAGCAAACCGGACACCGGTATCGCCGACATGAATAGCGCCATGATCCGGCCCCGGCGGAAGGTCGGGAACCACTGCGAGAGATACAGCACAACGCCCGGGAAGAACCCGGCTTCGGCCGCACCGGTAAACAGGCGCAGGGTATAGAACTCGGTCGGCGTGGTGACGAACAACAGGCAGGTCGACAGCGTGCCCCAAGTGATCATCATCAGCGCAATCCAGCGCCGCGGACCGAATTTGGTCAAGGCCAGATTGCTCGGTACGCCGCACAGCACGTAGCCGATGAAGAAAATCCCGGCACCGAGGCCGTACACGGTTTCGCTGAATTTCAGCGCGTCGAGCATCTGCAGTTTGGCGAATCCAACGTTTACCCGGTCGAGGTAGTTGAACAGGTAGCAGATGAAAATGAAGGGGATCAAGCGGAGGGTAATGCGTTTATAAACGGCGTTCTTATCGTCGTCGATGGTCTGGGTAGCTGCGGCGCTCTGCGACATAGCGGCTCTCTCTTTATTATGATTTTTTGCGATGCAAAGGGTAACGTTGATCGCCCTGAGAGTCTCGGCCACCTTCGGCCAGATTGTCTTTGTGCCTGAGCACAGGGTTTGCCACCAGACCCTGTGCGGGTGACCAACTGTCCGCGCCTGTTTAATAGGATTTCAGCCGTTATGTTCGAACTCGATCACGACCTCGCTCAGGACATCGTCGACCGGGCCATGGCCATTTTGCCGTACAACGTCAACGTCATGGACAGCCAGGGCTTGATCCTCGGCAGCGGCGAGCCGGAGCGCATCAACACCCGACACGAAGGTGCGCAGTTGGTGCTGGCCAACGGTCGTGTGGTCGAGATCGACGCGCCGACAGCCATGCATTTGAAGGGTGTGCAGCCGGGGATCAATCTGCCGCTGTGGCTCGATCAGCGCTTGATCGGTGTGCTGGGCATTACCGGCGAGCCAGAGCATCTGCGCACTTACGCCGAACTGGTGCGCATGACCGCTGAAATGCTGGTGGGCCAACGCAATCAGCAGGCCGAGCAGCAATGGCGGCGCCAGCGTTGCGATGATCTGCTCGCCTTGCTGCTGAGCGAAGCGGGGGATTCACCGCGTCTGGTCGACGAGGCGCAGCAACTCGGGCTCAAGCCGCAATTGACGCGTGTGCCGTATCTGTTCGAGTTGGGTCTTGAGCACGGCCCGGGGCAAACGGTCGAAGCGCTGAGTGCCTGGCTGACCTCGCGATACCCGGACAGTTGGTGCGTGAGTTCGGCCAAGTCGTCGCTGCTGTGGTGTCGGCCGGCCAGTCAGCACGTCGAGCATGATCGCCTTCTTGAAAAGCTCGACGGCCTCGGCTGGAAGATCCTGCGCATCGCCGTCGGCGGGCAGGCGGATGGTCTCACCGGATTGCGCCGTTGTTATCGCCGGGTCGGTGATCTGCTCGCCTATGGCCGCGAGGTGTTGCCACATTCGCGCCTGTTGACCCTCAATCGCTATCGTCTACCGGTCATGCTCTGGCGCCATCGCAACGACGATGCGCTCGATGAATTGCTCAAACCCCTGCGCAAGGTAATCGCCAAGGACGGCAACGGACAATTGCTGGCGACGCTGCGTAGTTGGTGTGATCACGATGGCCAGAGTCAGGCCTGCGCCGATGCGTTGGGCATTCATCGCAACAGCTTGCGCTACCGAATGGAGCGGATTGCCGAGATCAGCGGGGTGGATCCGCTAAGGCTGGAGGGGATGCTGGCGTTGTATCTGGGTGTGCAACTCCTACCCCAAACAGACCCGGCTCTCTTGTAGGAGTTGCCGCAGGCTGCGATCTTTTGATGTTGTTTTTCCAAGATCAAAAGATCGCAGCCTGCGGCAGCTCCTACAGGTCTGTGTTTGCAATGGCCCCCTGTGGGAGCTGGCTTGCCAGCGATGGGGTCGGAACATTCAGCAGCAATCCCGGGCCTTTTGTAGAAATGAACAATAAACGCCTGCGCCACTTGTGCAGCAGACAGGCGTCAATGCGCATGCCGACTGGCAGCATGAAGGGCATTGGAACTGGAGAATTCACATGAAAATCGTCATCGCCCCCGATTCGTTCAAGGACAGCCTGAGTGCCCAAGGCGTTGCCGAGGCCATTGCTCTGGGACTGGCGCAAGTCTGGCCGCACGCGACGCTGGTCAAATGCCCGATGGCTGACGGTGGCGAAGGCACGGTCGAGTCGATTCTGGCGGCGTGCGAGGGCGAGCTGCGTCGCACTAGCGTGCGTGGCCCGCTGGGCACGGCAGTTGATGCCGCGTGGGGCTGGTTGCCGCACAACCACACGGCAATCATTGAGATGGCCGAGGCCAGCGGTTTGCAACTGGTGCCGCCGGGGCAACGCGATGCGTGCATCAGCAGCACGTTCGGCACCGGCGAACTGATTCGCGCCGCGCTGGATGCCGGTGCGCAACGGGTGATCCTGGCGATTGGCGGCAGCGCCACCAACGATGGCGGCTCTGGGGCGATGCAGGCGTTGGGTGTGAAATTGCTCGACGCACAAGGCCAAACGCTGGTGCCGGGCGGTTTGGCATTGGCGCAGTTGGCGCGTGTCGATTTGACCGGGCTTGATCCGCGTCTGGCGCAGGTGCGGTTTGATATCGCGGCGGACGTGAATAATCCACTGTGCGGCCCGCACGGTGCCTCGGCGATTTTCGGACCGCAGAAAGGGGCATCGCCAGCACAGGTGCAACAACTCGATCAGGCCCTCGGCCATTTCGCGCAATTGTGCGCGGAGGTGCTGGGCAAGGACGTGCGCGATGAACCGGGCAGCGGCGCGGCGGGGGGATTGGGTTTTGCCGCCAAGGCATTTCTCGGCGCGCAGTTTCAGGCCGGGGTCGAGGTGGTTGCCGAACTGGTCGGGCTGGCCGAAGCCGTCAAGGGCGCGGATCTGGTGATTACCGGCGAAGGGCGCTTCGATGCCCAGACGCTTCGTGGCAAAACCCCGTTCGGCGTAGCGCGGATTGCCAAGCACTATGCAGTGCCGGTGATCGTTATCGCCGGTACCCTGGGTGACGGTTATCAAGAACTCTATGGCCACGGCATCGATGCCGCTTTCGCCGTGACCAGTGGCCCGATGACGCTCGAACAAGCTTGCGCCGAAGCACCACGACTGCTGCGCGAACGCGCTACCGATATCGCCCGCGTGTGGCAACTCGCCGCAAAACCCTGAGACATCCGCACTGTAGGAGCTGCCGAAGGCTGCGATCTTTTGATCCTGGTTTTCAAACATCAAGATCAAAAGATCGCAGCCTTCGGCAGCTCCTACATAAAGCGCTGTCGACATCGGCGGCCAGGTGTTTCATTGCTGTAACACCCTGAAAAATATTTCATCTTTACCCACATCCTTCCTCAAGCCTGGCCGATACAGCCAATAGGCGCGCACAACAAATCTCAAAAACAGTGACGCCGCACTGAAGCCCGCCCCACGGGCTGATGATCACGGCATGGATGCTCGTAGTTTCTATCCTCCGAGAGTCCAACTATGTCCTTGCGTAACCTGAATATCGCGCCCCGTGCGTTCCTCGGTTTTGCCTTCATCGCCTTGCTGGTGATCGTGCTCGGCATGTTCGCCGTCAACCGCATGTCGATCATTCGCCAGGCGTCAATCGACATGGACTTAACGCAACTGCCCAGCGTGACGCAACTCAGCGTGGTGACGGAAAACGTGCTGCGTCTGCGGATTCTATCGTTCCGCGTACTGGTCAATCGCGAGCCCACTGGTTTGCAAGAGGCGCAGGCCCGCATCAATGTGTTGGTGGACAAAGTGCGCAATGCTCAAGCCAGCTATGCCGCGCTGCCCGCAGGCCCGGAAGAACGGGCGCTTTACCAGACATTCGTCACGACGCTGGACAACTACCTGCAAGCGCAGAACCAGATGATGGAGCTGTCGCGTCAGGACAAGCTCGACGAAATGCGCACCTTGATCAACACGCGCATCAAGGACGGCACCGACCAGATGGGCGAGCAGCTCAACAAGCTGATCGCAATGAACGCTGCCGATGCAAAAGCCGCGTCGATTCAGGCCGGCAAGTATTACGACAGCGCCATCACCGGCATCATCATTGTCGCCGTCGTTGCTGCGCTGGCGACCGTGCTGCTGGCCTGGCTGCTGACCCGCAGCATCGTCACCCCACTGAACCGCGCCGTTGAAGCAGCGCGAACCATTGCTGGCGGCAACCTCAGCAAACTCATCGAAGTCGATGGCAAGGACGAACCGGCTCGCCTGCTCGAAGCCCTCGCAGCGATGCAAACCAACCTGCGCCAAACCATCGAACAGATCGCCGGATCCGCCACGCAACTGGGTGCCGCTGCCGAAGAACTCAGCGCCGTGACCGAAGAAGCCTCGCGTGGCCTGCAACAGCAGAACAATGAAATCGAACAAGCAGCCACCGCCGTCAACGAGATGACCGCTGCTGTCGAGGAAGTCGCGCGCAACGCCGTGTCGACCTCCGAAGCGTCGAACCAGTCGACTCACGCCGCCCGCGAAGGTCGCGATCAAGTGGTGAAAACCGTCGACGCGATCCAGACCATGACCCACGACGTGCAAAACACCTCGCAAATGATCGAAGGCCTCGCCGCACAGGGTCGCGACATCGGCAAGGTGCTCGACGTGATCCGCGCCATCGCCGAACAGACCAACCTGCTGGCGCTCAACGCCGCCATCGAAGCAGCGCGTGCTGGTGAAGCCGGACGCGGTTTTGCGGTGGTGGCGGACGAAGTGCGGGCGCTGGCTCATCGCACCGCGCAGTCGACGCAAGAGATCGAAAAAATGGTCGCCGGCATCCAGAACGGCACTGGCGAGGCGGTTTCGTCGATGCAACAAAGCAACCAGCGCACCCAATCCACCCTGGAAATGGCCCGCGCCGCCGGCGTTGCGCTGGAGCAGATCACCCAGTCGATCCACCAGATCAACGAACGCAACCTGGTCATCGCCAGCGCGTCGGAAGAACAGGCGCAGGTGTCGCGCGAAGTCGACCGCAACCTGGTCAACATCCGCGACTTGGCCACTCAATCGGCCGCCGGCGCCAACCAGACCAGCGCAGCGACCCACGAACTGTCGCGCCTGGCAGTGGATTTGAACGCCATGGTGGCGCGTTTTGTGATTTGAGATAGGGTGAAGGCTGGACACTGCGCAATCAGGAGACGTGCATGCGCTATTCAGCCTTGACCCAACGAATCGCCGGCGAAGGCGCAGCGGCATGGCAAATTCACGACCGGGCGTTGGAGTTGCGCGCCCAGGGGGTCGACATTTTATTGCTGAGTGTGGGGGATCCGGATTTCGATACGCCGCTGCCGATCATCCACGGCGCGATCGACAGTCTGCTGGCGGGCGACACCCATTATTCCGAAATCCGTGGCCGCCTGGCCTTGCGCAAGCTGATTGCCGAACGTCATCGGCGAAGCAGCGGCCAAGTGGTCGATGCCGACCATGTGATCGTGATGCCCGGGGCGCAATGCGCCGTGTATTCGGTAGCGCAATGCCTGCTTGATCCGGGTGACGAGGTGATCATTGCCGAACCGATGTACGTCACCTATGAAGCCGTTTTCGGTGCGTGCGGGGCGACGGTGGTGCCGGTCCCGGTTCGCCCGGAAAACGGCTTTCGCGTCGACCCCGCCGATGTCGCGGCGCGCATCACGGCGAAAACCCGTGCCATGTTGCTCAACAGCCCGAACAACCCGTCCGGCGCGAGCCTGTCGTTGCTGATCTGGCAGGAATTGGCCGCGCTGTGCGTGCGTCATGACTTGTGGCTGATCAGCGACGAGGTCTATAGCGAACTTCTCTACGAAGGCCAGCACATCAGTCCGGCGAGCCTGCCGGGCATGGCCGAACGCACGGCGACAATCAACAGCCTGTCGAAATCCCACGCCATGACCGGCTGGCGTATCGGCTGGTCGATCGGGCCGAAATCGTTGGCGGGGCACTTGGTCAATCTGTCGTTGAGCATGCTCTTTGGCCTGCCGGATTTCGTGCAGAAAGCCGCCGAAGTCGCGCTGGAAACAGACCTGCCGCAAGTGACGCAGATGCGTGATGAGTATCGCCTGCGCCGCGACCTGGTTTGCGAGCGCTTGCAAGGTTGCCCGGGGCTGCATCCGGTGCGTCCTGATGGCGGCATGTTCGTGATGGTCGATGTGCGTCAGACCGGACTCGGCGCGCAGGCATTTGCCGAACGATTGCTGGAAGGGTATGGCGTTTCGGTGCTGGCCGGGGAGGCGTTCGGGCCCAGTGCGGCGGGGCATATTCGCATCGGGCTGGTGGTGGATCGAGTGAAACTGGCGGATGCCTGCGCGCGGATTTCACTGTGTGCGGCGCAGCTGTTACAGGCGCGTAGTGCCTGATGTTTTGATAGTGCCTGGGCTGGCCTCATCGCGAGCAGGCTCACTCCTACAGTGATTTGTGGTGTACACAAAATTACCTTGCACCGGGACCCTTGTAGGAGTGAGCCTGCTCGCGATGACGGCCTACCAGACACTGGAAATCTCAGCCCTGCCAAACCAATGGATTCACCAGATTCAAAGGTTTCTCCCCACCCAACGCCAGCAACAGATTCTCCACCGCACACCGCGCCATCGCCTCGCGTGTCTCGTGCGTCGCCGAGCCCATATGCGGGGTTGCCACCACGTTATCCAGTTGCAGCAACGGCGAATCCTGATTCAACGGCTCACGCTCGAACACATCCAGCCCCGCCGCACGAATCCGTTGCTGGCGCAGTGCATCAACCATCGCCGCCTCGTCCACAACCTTGCCGCGCGAGATGTTGATGAAGATGCTTTCCGGACGCATCAACGCAAACTGCTCGGCGCCGATCAATCCTTCGGTCTGCGCCGTCAGCGGCAAGGTCAGGCAGATGAAATCGGCCTGCTTGAGCAAGTCTTCCAGGCTGCGATACTGCGCATCGAAACGCGCCTCGACCGCCGGTTTACGTGACTGGCTGTGATAAATCACCGGCATGCCAAATCCGAAATGACCACGCTGGGCCAGCGCCTCGCCAATGCGGCCCATGCCGATGATGCCCAGCGTCTTGCCATGCACATCGGTGCCGAAATGCGCCGGGCCGAGGTTGCGCTGCCACTGACCGCTGCGCACCATGTTCGCCAGTTCGACCACGCGCCGCGCGGCGGCAAGGATCAATGCGAAACCGGTGTCGGCGGTGGTTTCGGTCAGCACGTCCGGAGTGTTGGTCAGCAGAATCTTGCGGCGGGTCAGGTAATCGATGTCGTAGTTGTCGACGCCCACCGAAACACTGGCAATGGCCTCCAGATGTGGCGCCAGATCGAGCAATGCAGCGTCGAGTTTCAGGCTGGCGCCGAGCAAGCCGTGGGCGCGGGGCAGGGCATCACGCAGTTGCATGAGGCCGTCGGCATCGAGGCTTTCGATCAGCGTCACATCAAACTGATCTTGCAGGCGCGCCATCAGCGCGGGCGATAGTTTCTTGTACAGAACGATCTGTTTTTTCATGGCAAGGATCTCTTCAGGAGTGAGCCGGCACGGCAGGCGTGGCGACGGCTTTGGCCACGACGCGATCACTGGCGCCGGGCTTGAGGAAAATCGTCAGCACCACCGACAGCAGCAGCGCGCCGCTCATCAGCAGATACGAAGAACCGGGCGAGCCGGTCGAGCTGTTCAGGTAACCCACCAGGTACGAGCCGCCGAACGAACCGAGCGCACCCATGCTGTTGATCAGCGCCATCGCGCCACCGGCAACGTTGGCCGGAAGAATCTCCGGCACGATCGCGAAGAACGGCCCGTAAGGCGCGTACATGCAGGCGCCAGCGATCACCAGCAGCGTGTACGACCACCAGAAATGTTCCGCACCGAGCGCGTACGAACCGTAAAACGCAATGGAAGCAATCAACAGCGGCGGCCAGACGAAGCGTTTGCGTTTTTGCAGTTTGTCCGAGCCCCACGACACCACCAGCATGCCGATCACGGCCGCCAGATACGGCAGCGACGACAGCCAGCCGGCCTCGATCATGTCCATTTGCGCGCCAGCCTTAAGGATCGACGGCAACCACAATACAAAGCCGTAGACGCCGATGCTCCAGCAGAAAAACTGCAAGGCCAGAATGATCACCTTCGGCGAACGGAACGCCTCGGCGTAATTCTTCACCGCTTTGATGCCGACCTGTTCGGCGGCCAAGGCGCTTTCGAGATCGTGTTTTTCCTGGTCGCTGAGCCACTTGGCCTGGGCCGGACGATCATCGGCCAGTTTCCACCAGATAAACGCCCAGAGCACCGCCGGCAGACCTTCAATGATGAACATCCAGCGCCAGCTGAAATGCTGCACCAGATAACCCGACACTACCGACATCCACAGCATGGTCACCGGGTTGCCGAGGATCAGAAAGGTGTTGGCCCGTGAGCGTTCGGCGCGGGTGAACCAGTGGCACAGGTAAACCAGCATCGCCGGCATCACCGCTGCTTCGACCACGCCGAGCATGAAGCGGATGACGATCAGCCAATAGGCATTGCTGACCACGCCGGTCAACGTCGCGAGCCCGCCCCAAAGGATCAGGCTGACGAAAATCAGTTTCTTCACGCTGTGTTTTTGCGCGTAGATCGCGCCGGGTACCTGGAAGAAAAAGTAGCCCAGGAAAAACAGGGCACCGAGCAATGAGGACAGGCCTGGTGTGATCATCAAGTCTTCGGCCATGCCGGACGCGGCCGCGAAACCGTAGTTGGCGCGATCCAGATACGCCAGGCTGTAAGTGATGAACACGATGGGCATGATGTACCACCAGCGGCGGGCGGCTAGGGTTGCAGTTTTCATGGGTGTTGCTCCTGAGCTTGTTGTTTTTGTCGCAGCAGGTTCAAAAAATCAGTTGTCCGGGCGGGCCTCATCGCGAGCAGGCTCACTCCTACAGGGGTAATGTGTTTGCCATGGCACTCATGGCCGGCAGAGATCCACTGTAGGAGTGAGCCTGCTCGCGATTGGGGCCCTTGAATTCAGCGACGAGTTCAGCCCGGGTCGGCAACCCCTCCATATCCCCGCGACTCTGCACCGCGCGACTGCCAATCCAGTTCGCGCGCCGCACGGCCTCGGCAAAACTCTGGTGCTCCAGCAGGGCGCTGATCATGCCCACCGCAAACCCGTCCCCCGCGCCAACCGTATCGACGACATGGGTCACCGGCACCCCGGCAACAAAGCCCTGATCCAGCTGCGTGCGGTAATAGGCACCCTGCGGCCCGAGCTTGATCGCCACGGCTTCGGCGCCCTGATCGAGATAAAACGCAGCGATATCTGCCGGGTCTTCGAAACCCGTGAGCAAACGCCCTTCGCTCAAGCCCGGCAGCACCCAGTGGGCGAGGGCGGCGAGGCGGTTGATCTCGCGGATCATCTCGCGCTCGCTGGCCCACAGGCTCGGGCGCAGGTTAGGGTCGAACGACACACTGCTTCCGGCATTGCGCATGCGGGTCATCAGTTCGGATGACATTTCCCGCGCCGTACCGGACAGCGCCGGAGGAATGCCGGTGGCATGCAGATGCCGAGCGTTCAGCAGTTCGGGCGTGATCGATTGCGGCGACAGATGACTGGCCGCGGAGCCACGACGGAAATACTCGACCTGCGGGTCGCTGCCATCGTCGCAACGGGACTTGAACTGGAAGCCGGTTGGATGCGTTTTGCAGACTTCAACCTGGCTGCAATCCAGACCCTCGCGCGCCAAGGTGTCGACGACAAAACGGCCGAGCGAATCATTGCCCACCCGACTCAGCCACGCGACGTTGAAACCCAGTCGCGACAAGCCGATCGCCACGTTGCTGTCGGCGCCGGCGATGCGCTTGTGGAAGTGTTCGATCTGCGCCAGGTCACCGCTTTGCTCGGCCACCAGCATCGCCATGGTCTCGCCGAACGACAGAATATCGATCTCAGACATGAGCGGGCTCCAGACGGGATTGGCCGAGGCGGGCGAGGGTGGCGACGTGTTCAGTGGTCAACTCCACCAGATCATCGCCCTGCAATGGATATTCGGCGGCGCGCATAACGCCTTGGTCCATGTGTCGCAGCAGTTGTTCCCACAGATGCAGGTCGCTGACGGCGGGCGGCACGGCTACCAATTTGCCGTCGGCGCGCCGGGCCACGGCTTTGCAATGCACATAGCCGACGTGCCGACCGAGCAGGCGTGCGGCGTTGGCAGCGGATTGGTCCTGCCACTGCCAGTTGCCGATATCGAAGGTCATTTTGATCGGCAAGTTGTGCTGTTCAACAGCCGTGAAGAAGCGTTGGAACGGCTCGATCCGCCCGCCGTGCAGGGTCTGATCGTTTTCCACCAGCAGGTGCACAGGGCTGTTGCCGAGCAGTTGCTGCAAAACCGTCAGATCGCAATTGTCGGTGAAGTAGCCGAGGGAGACTTTCAGCCATTTCGAACCGAACGCCTCGGCGTGTTGCAGGGCGGTGATCAACTCGGGATTTGGACGTGACTGACCGGCCAGCCACAGTTCGGTGGGCGAGGAATAGATGCTTTGCAGGCCCAGTGCCTGGGTGGCTGCGCTCAACTGTGCGGGGTTCTCGCGAGTCAGTAACTCTTCGCGCCACTCGATACGATCAGCCCCGGCAGCGGCCAGCACGTCGATAAAAAAGTCTTGCCCGCGTTGGCGCACAAGTTCGGCACCGTAGCTGGACAGGCTGATGGAAACGGCAGGTTTATTCATTGTTGTTTACCTCTGAAACCGGTTTCATTTTTGTTCAAAAAAATATCAGTCAGTGCTGTATTGCTTTCGAGGGCCTCATCGCTGGCAAGCCAGCTCCCACAGGTTTAGTGAGCGACACGGACATTGTGGGAGCTGGCTTGCCAGCGATGGAGCCCGATCAATCACTGCAAAACCCTCAGGGTCGACCCACGCTCAACCAGCACCGGCGCAAAATCCACCACCCGCGCCGCCTCATCATCCCCTCGCAAACGCTTGAGCAAACACTCGAACGCCCGCGCGCCAATCGCTTGCGTTGGTTGGGCAAGCGCTGTAATCCCGCTGCCTACCAGCGGATACCAATCCAGATCATCCAGGGCAATCAGCCCTATATCCTCGAACAGCCGCGAACCGATCTTGCGCAACGCATGAGTGGCGGCCAACGCTGCCACGCCATTGGCGCAAAACAGCGCTTTCGGGCCGACATCGGGTTTGTGTAAATAGGTTTGAAGATGCGTCGCAAGATCGTCGCCGGTTTCCACCACTGCCCCGATCAATCCCGAGCGCTGCTGTATCTGCGCCTGAAAACTGCTGACTCGTTCGATCCGCGAACTGGTGCCGTCATAGGGCTCGGTTACCAACAACACGTCGCAATAGCCACGTTGTTCCAGGTGGGCCAGGGCCATTTCCACTGCCTGCGGGTTGTTCAGCCCGATCATGTCGCTGTCGAGCCCATCGACCTTGCGATCGACCAGCACCAGCGGCATCTCGCGGCGCAACTCGTGCAACTCGTCACGGTGATGGCCGAGGGTGTTCACGATCAGCCCTTCGATGTTGTACGAGCGCAATAGCGCCAGATGCTGGCGTTCCTGCTCGTCATCGCGGTCGGTGTTGCATACCACCAGGCTGTAGCCGTGCGCACGGCAGGCGGTTTCCACCCCGTGCATCACGGCAATTGAATATGGGTTGCGGATATCGGCCACCAGCATGCCGATCAGGCGAGTGCGCCCGCGCTTGAGGCCTCGGGCCATCTGGTTTGGGCGATAGCCGAGTTCATCGATAGCCTGCTCGATGCGCAAGGCGATTGCATCGGAAAGCAGGGCGCGGTCGTCGCCGATGAAACGCGAGACGCTGGCCTTGGAAACGCCCGCGCGCTCGGCGACATCAAGCATGGTGACGCGGCTGCGCTGGGCGGCGGAGAAGTCGTTCACGGTCTGAAACCTTATTATTGGATTTATCAGGTTCAGTCGCTGGTGTAGCGCTGAAACCGGTTTCAGGAAACACCAGAACCCAATCGTCCGTCAAGTGAAGGATCGTCTGATATTTGTCAGGTCCTGACGGGCGGCGCTGGAAATCAGGCCGCCCTTGCACCCGTCAGCCGAATAAGCCTGCCGCGATATTGATGGAGAATCCGAGAATCGCCGTGTTGAACACGAAACCGATCAACGACTGTGCGAGGACGATTTTACGAATGTCTCGTGTCGCCACGCCGACGTCGGCAGTTTGCACAGCCACGCCGATGGTGAAAGAGAAGTACAAGAAGTCCCAGTAGTTGGGTGTGGTCAGACCTTCGGCGAAACGCAGTGCGGGTTCCTTGCCGTCCCAGGTGTAAAACAGGCGTGCATAGTGCACACAGAAAATCACCCCGATCAGTAGCCACGAACCAATCACCGTCAGGGCGGTGAAGCCGTAGTGCATCAGTTTGTGGGTGGTGTCCAGATCCTTGCTGCCGGCCAGTTCGAAGGTGATGGTGGCGAGACTTGCCAGCGCGGCGATGCACACTACGAACAACACCAGGCCGGCATTTTCATCTTCGACTTCGGCGATGCGTCTCACGTCCGGGGCCTTGGAGCGCGCGGTCAGCCAGAGCATCAGGATCAGGTAAGTCCATACGCCGGCGTTCCAGCCGTAGAGGATTTTGCTGACGATGGAGTCGACGGGCGAAAGCAGGCCCACGGCGAGGCCGAGCAGGGCAGCTGCGGAAAGGCGAGGGTGGGTGCGGGCGAGGAAGCGCATGGGGACTCACTTTGGTGGTCGATCCCTGCACCATAGCGCACGCCATGTGGCTTTTGTAGGAGCTGCCGAAGGCTGCGATCTTTTGACTTTGTTTTTTAAACCCAGGATCAAAAGATCGCAGCCTTCGGCAGCTCCTACATTTTTACAGGTGGGGTTTGCTGAATCTTTTTACCAGCTTCATGACCACGACGAAGAACACCGGAACGAAGATCACCGCCAACGTCGCGGTGATCATCCCGCCGATCACCCCTGTACCGATCGCTTGCTGGCTCGCCGAACTGGCGCCGGTGGCAATCGCCAAGGGCACCACGCCGAGGATAAATGCCAGCGACGTCATCACGATCGGACGCAGGCGCAGGCGGGCGGCTTGCAACGTGGCGTCGATCAGGTCGTGACCTTCGTCATACAGGCTCTTGGCGAACTCGATGATCAGGATCGCGTTCTTCGCGGACAGGCCGATGATGGTGATCAACCCGACCTTGAAGAACACGTCGTTGGGCATCCCGCGCAGCGTCACTGCCAGCACCGCACCGAGTACACCCAACGGCACCACCAGCAACACCGAGGTCGGAATCGACCAGCTCTCATACAGCGCCGCCAGACACAGGAACACGATCAGCAGCGACAGGCCGAGCAGAATCGGCGCCTGACTGCCGGACAAACGCTCCTGCAACGACAGGCCGGTCCATTCTTGTCCCAGACCCTTCGGTCCCTGCGCGACAAGGCGTTCAATCTCGGCCATGGCTTCGCCGGTGCTGTGGCCGGGTGACGGTTCGCCGGAGATCGCAATCGCCGGATAACCGTTGTATCGGGTCAGTTGCGCCGGCCCTTGAATCCAGTTGGCCTGGACGAATGCCGACAGCGGTACCATTTTTCCGGCACTGTTGCGCACGTGCATTTTCAGCAAATCATCGACCTGACTGCGTTGATCGCCTTCAGCCTGCACCACCACGCGCTGCATACGTCCCTGATTGGGGAAATCATTGATATAGGCCGAGCCCACGGCAGTGGACAGCACGTTGCCGATGTCGGCGAACGACACCCCCAAGGCATTGGCTTGCTTGCGATCCACTTCGAGTTGCACTTGCGGCGCTTCGGCCAGTGCGCTTTCACGCACATTCATCAGCACCGGACTTTTCTCGGCGGCTGCCAGAAGTTCCGTGCGCGCTTGCATTAACGTTGCATGACCGAGGCCACCGCGATCCTGCAAACGGAACTCGAAACCGCTGGAAGTACCGAGGCCATCCACGGGCGGCGGCAGAACCGAGAACGCCATGGCGTCCTTGATCTGGCTCAGTGCGATGTTGGCGCGGTCGGCAATCGAGCTGGCCGAATCTTCGCTGTCGCGTTGCGACCAGTCCTTCAGGGTAGAGAACGCCAATGCCGCGTTCTGTCCACTACCGGAGAAGCTGAAACCGAGAATCACCACGCTGTCACTGATACCGGGCTCACCGGCGTTATGTGCCTCAAGCTGTTCGGCCACTTGCACCGTGCGGTTCTTGGTCGCGCCGGGCGGCAGTTGGATATCGGTGATGGTGTAACCCTGATCCTCGACCGGCAGGAACGAGGAGGGCAGACGCATGAAGCAAATCCCCAGACCCACCAGCAACACGCCATAGATCAGCAGATATCGCCCGGTGCGTTTCAGCGCGTAACCGACCCAGCCTTGATAGCGCTCGGTCAGTTGCTCGAAGCGGCGGTTGAACCAACCGAAGAATCCCGACTTCTCGTGGTGCTCGCCCTTGGCGATTGGCTTGAGCAGTGTCGCGCACAGCGCTGGCGTCAGCGTCAGGGCGAGGAATGCGGAGAACAGAATAGACGTCGCCATCGACAGCGAAAACTGCTGATAGATCACCCCGACCGAACCCTGCATGAACGCCATCGGGATGAATACCGCCACCAGCACCAGGGTGATGCCGATGATGGCGCCGGTAATCTGCGTCATCGCCTTGCGCGTGGCCTCCTTGGGCGACAGGCCCTCGGTGGCCATGATCCGTTCGACGTTTTCCACCACGACAATCGCGTCGTCCACCAGAATGCCGATGGCCAGCACCATGCCGAACATGGTCAGCACGTTGATCGAGAAACCTAGCGCCAGCATGGTTGCAAACGTGCCCATCAGCGCCACCGGCACCACCAGTGTCGGGATTAGCGTGTAGCGCACGTTTTGCAGAAACAGGAACATCACCGCAAACACCAGCAGCATCGCCTCGCCGAGGGTGTAGATCACTTTGGTGATCGAGACTTTGACGAAGGGCGAAGTGTCATACGGGATCTTGTATTCCACGCCGGCCGGGAAGTAGCGCGCCAGCTCATCCATCTTCGCCCGCACCAGCGTCGCGGTGCTCAGCGCGTTGGCGCCCGGCGACAATTGCACGCCGACAGCGGTGGACGGCTTGCCGTTGAGGCGTGTGCCGAACTGATAGTCCTGACTGCCGATCTCGACCCGCGCCACATCACCAATACGCACGGTGGAACCGTCCGGGTTGGCCTTGAGCACGATGTCGGCGAACTCCTGCGGCGTCGACAACTGGCCTTTGACCAAAATTGTTGCAGTGATTTCCTGAGTCGACGGGCCGGGCAAGTCACCGATGCTGCCCGCCGACACCTGGGCGTTCTGCGCCACAATGGCGGCGTTGACGTCAGCCGGGGTCAGGTTGAAACCGATGAGTTTCTGCGGGTCGATCCAGATACGCATGGCCCGCTCGGCACCGTACAGCTGAGCCTTGCCGACGCCGTCCAGACGCTTGATTTCGTTCATCACGTTGCGCGCCAGATAGTCACTGAGCGCAACGTCATCGAGCTTGCCGTCATTGGACGTCAGGCTGATCAGCAAGAGGAAACCCGAGGAGACTTTCTCCACCTGCAAACCCTGCTGGTTCACGGCTTGCGGCAAGCGCGACTCGACCACTTTCAGACGGTTTTGCACGTCGACCTGTGCCAGTTCCGGGTTGGTGCCCGGCTGGAAAGTCGCTTTGATCGTGGCGCTGCCCAGACTGCTCTGCGATTCGAAATAAAGCAGGTGATCCGCGCCGTTAAGCTCTTCCTCGATCAGGCTGACCACGCTCTCATCGACGGTTTGCGCCGATGCGCCAGGGTACACGGCGTAGATTTCGATCTGTGGCGGCGCGACGTCGGGGTATTGCGCCACCGGCAATTGCGGGATGGCCAGCGCACCGGCCAACAGGATGAACAAGGCGACCACCCAGGCAAATACGGGGCGATCGATAAAGAACTGCGGCATATAAAAGCGTCCTGCTTACTGACCAGAGGTCTGGGCAAGTGGAAGAGGGGTGTCGTCAATCTGCACCTTGTCACCGGGGCGGGCGTGTTGCAGGCCTTCAATAACGATGCGGTCGCCGGGCTTGAGGCCACCGGTGACGATCCAGCGATTGTTTTGCACGGCGCCCAGTTGCACCGTTTGTTCGGCTACACGCATTTGCTCATCGACGGTCAATACTTGCGCAATACCGGCGCTGTCACGCTGCACGGCGCGTTGTGGCACGGTGATGCCGTTCTGGATAGTTGCCTGTTGCAGGCGCACGCGAATGAAGCTTCCGGGCAGCAGGTCGAGATCGGGATTGGGGAACTCGCTGCGCAGAATAATCTGGCCGGTGCCCGGGTCGACGGTGATGTCGCTGAACAGTAGTTTGCCCGGCAACGGATACAGGCTGCCGTCATCCTGAATCAGGGTCGCTTTGACCTGATCCTGACCGACTTCCTGCAATTGTCCGGAGCGGAATGCCCGGCGCAGTTCGTTGAGCTCGCGGGTCGATTGGGTGAGGTCGGCATAGATCGGATTGAGTTGCTGAATCAGCGCCAGTGGCGTGGTTTCGTTCTGCCCGACCAGCGCGCCTTCGGTGACCAGCGCGCGGCCGATACGGCCGGAAATTGGCGCGGTGACGGTGGCGTAACCCAGGTTCAATCTGGCCCGTTCCACCGCAGCCTTGTTGCCGGCGACATCAGCGGCCGTTTGCCGGGTATTGGCGCGGGCGTTGTCATAATCCTGAGCGCTGATGGCTTTGTCGTCGATCAACTGGGCGTAGCGTTGTTCCTGCAGCTTCGCCTGAAACGCATTGGCCTCGGCTTTGCGCAACGCTGCTTCGGCGCTGTCCAGGTCAGCCTTGAACGGCGCCGGGTCGATGCGGAACAGCACGTCGCCTTTCTTCACGTCGCTGCCTTCGCGAAAGTTACGTTGCAGCACAACGCCGGGCACACGGGCGCGGACTTCGGCAATCCGCGGAGCAGCGATCCGGCCGCTGAGTTCGCTGCTGATCGACAGTGGGCGCGCTTCAATGGTTTCGATGCGCACGGTTGCTGGCGGTGCCTGCTCTTCGGCCTTCGAAGAAGAGTCACAGGCGCTCAGCGTCAGCGCCACGGCGATCAGGCCGAGCCCGGCCAGCAGTTTGTTCGACATTTACTACCCCCAATATTGATGCCCGCATCCTACGGGCAGTTGCCGAGAGTAGCGGTGAAGCTTTGTAGGCGCTGTGTGAAATTGTGTAAGGGTTTTACTCAGGGACGGTTGAGGGCGTATATCCTTAAGCCATTGAAATTTATTGCGACAGTTAAATAGCTATCGCGACCAGGCTCACTCCTACAGTGTTTGTGTTGGTCACAGAATTTGTGGCTGACACAGTTCCAATGTGGGAGTGAGCCTGCTCGCGATGAGGCCCGACCCGTCGCCACAGCACTTTCTGGATCACCCATGCCCAACATCCTCCTGGTCGAAGACGACACCGCCCTCGCCGAACTGATTTCCAGCTACCTGGAACGCAACGGTTATTCCGTCAGCGTCATTGGTCGGGGCGACCATGTGCGTGAACGGGCACGGGTCAATCCGCCGGATCTGGTTATCCTTGACCTGATGCTGCCGGGGCTCGACGGGCTGCAAGTCTGCCGTTTGCTGCGCGCCGATTCGGCGACGCTGCCGATCCTGATGCTCACCGCCCGTGATGACAGCCACGATCAAGTGCTGGGCCTGGAAATGGGCGCCGACGACTACGTCACCAAACCCTGCGAGCCGCGTGTATTGCTGGCGCGGGTGCGGACCCTGTTACGGCGCAGCAGTCTCGGAGAGCCGTTGACGGCCAACGACCGCATCATCATGGGCAATCTGTGTATCGACTTGTCCGAACGCACCGTCACCTGGCGCGATCAGCCGGTCGAACTGTCCAGCGGTGAATACAACTTGCTGGTGGTACTGGCTCGACACGCTGGCGAAGTGCTCAGCCGCGATCAGATTCTGCAACGCCTGCGCGGCATAGAGTTCAACGGCACCGACCGCTCGGTGGATGTGGCGATTTCCAAGTTGCGGCGCAAGTTCGATGACCACGCCGGTGAGGCGCGCAAGATCAAGACCGTGTGGGGCAAGGGTTATCTGTTCAGCCGTTCCGAATGGGAATGCTGAGCTGATGTTTCGCATCCTGTTTCGTCTGTATCTGGTCACGATTGTGTCGTACAGCGCCGCCATCTATCTGGTGCCAGACCTGGTGGTCATGGCCTTCCGGGATCGCTTCGTCACCTACAACCTGGATTATTCCCGTGGTCTGCAATCGCTGATCGCCAAGCAGTTCCGAGCGGTGCCGCAAGATCAATGGCCAGCGCTGGCGGCGTCGATGGACAAGGACTTCCAGCCGTTGCACATCGTGCTGGCGCGTATCGATGACGCTGAATTTACCGACATTGAGCGTGAACGGCTGCGGCGCGGCGAGAACGTGGTGCGCATTGGTGACTGGGGCTGGCGTACCCTCGCGGTAGCGCCGCTGGACGACAGCATGGCAGTGCAAATGATCGTGCCGCCGGATCCGATGGACGTCGATCTGTTGTACTGGAGCATCAACGTATTGATCGGCGCGACACTGCTCGCCTGCCTGTTGATGTGGTTGCGCCCGCACTGGCGTGATCTGGAACGCCTCAAAGGCACCGCCGAACGCTTCGGTAAAGGCCATTTGAGCGAACGTACGAAAATCGCTTCAAGCTCCAACATCGGCAGCCTGGCGGTGGTGTTCGACACCATGGCCGGTGACATCGAGAACCTGCTCAATCAGCAACGCGATCTGCTCAATGCGGTGTCCCACGAATTGCGTACGCCGTTGACGCGCCTGGACTTCGGCCTCGCGCTGGCGCTGTCCGACGACTTGCCGCCCGCAAGCCGCGAACGTTTGCAGGGATTGGTTGCGCACATTCGTGAGCTGGATGAGTTGGTGCTGGAATTGCTGTCTTACAGTCGTTTGCAAAATCCGGCGCATTCACCGGAACAGGTCGAAGTCTCGCTCGATGAGTTCATCGATAGCATCCTGGGCAGCGTCGATGAAGAGTTGGAGTCGCCAGAAATCGTCATCGACGTGCTGCTGCACGGTCAGCTCGAACGTTTTTCGCTCGACCCGCGGTTGACCGCCCGAGCGATTCAGAACCTGGTGCGCAATGCCATGCGCTACTGCGAGAAACGCATACAGATCGGCGTGCAGGTTGATGCTGAGGGTTGCGAGATCTGGGTGGATGACGACGGCATCGGTATTCCCGACGATGAGCGCGAACGGATTTTCGAGCCGTTTTATCGACTGGATCGCAGTCGGGATCGGGCCACGGGCGGGTTTGGGTTGGGATTGGCAATCAGTCGCAGGGCTCTGGAAGCTCAAGGCGGGACTTTGACAGTCGAGTCTTCGCCTTTGGGTGGGGCGCGATTCCGTTTGTGGCTGCCGACCGCCGCCTGAAACTCAAATCCCTGTAGGAGCTGTCGAGTAAAACGAGGCTGCGATCTTTTGATCTTGTTTTTTAAGGATCAAGATCAAAAGATCGCAGCGTGCCGCAGCTCCTGCAGGGGGGTAGCGTTGTTCAGGTCAGCTTGGTCGATTGAATGAGTCCAACGCCAGCGCCCTGCATCCGGTCGATCGCGGCCGCCAGCGATCCATTCATGTCGATCGCCCGGCAAGCATCCAGCACGACAAACGCATTGAACCCCGCGGCCCGAGCGTCCAGCGCCGAGTACATAACGCAGAAATCCAGCGCCAGGCCGACCATGTAAACCGTGTCTATACCGCGCTCTTTCAGATAACCGGACAGCCCTGTGGTCGTGCGACGGTCTGCCTCCAGAAACGCCGAATAACTGTCGATGTCAGGATTGCAGCCCTTGCGAATGATCAATTGGGCGTGGGGCAGGTCGAGTTCCGGGTGAAACTCGGCGCCGGGTGTGGCTTGCACACAATGCTCGGGCCACAGGGTTTGCTCGCCGTAAGGCAACTGGATGACATCGTAGGGTTGGTGGCCGGGGTGACTGGAAGCGAACGAAGCATGACCGGTTGGGTGCCAGTCCTGGGCAATAACGACCTGTTTGAACTGGCGGGCTAGGCGGTTGATCAGCGGCACAATTTTATCGCCTTCAGGCACCGGCAATTGGCCGCCGGGAATGAAGTCGTTCTGAACATCGATCACCAGTAAAGCAGTACGAGAAGAAATGGGCATCGGTGAATCATCCTCGGAAAATCACTCGCTCAGCATAGAGCAGTCTGGGTCATGCACTTATGCGGCTTTTCAACAATTTTGCCTTGTCTTCCAGTGCCGTCGGGGCGTCGTGGCCGATCAGCATCCAGGCATGCTCGCGCTCGGTCCAATACACCACATTCATTGCGTGCCGACGTTCATGTTCCAGCGGCCGGCTGCCGCTGTTCGAGCGGGTGACGCACAGCGCCAATGGCCCGTGCCTGGCATCCAGATAAACGATCTGCGCAATCGGCACACCGTCATATTCAAGCATCTGTGCGCGTTTGAATTCGGCGCCCGGCAGTTTCAATACGGTGGGCGAAAGACTCAGGCCCATTCGCGCATCGACCGTGCGCAACTGCGCGCGTTGTGTGGCTTCGTCGGCAGGAAGGTGGTCGAGCGTCTGCGGCCCGTACAGCGCCATATAGTCGCCGACCAAGCCTCGCCACTCATGCGTTTGCTGCGCCTGCCAGCCGAGAAACAAGCGGTCGGCGAGTACGCCGCCGGCCACCAATGTTGCGGCGGCAGCGCCGATAAACCAGCGCCGACTCAGTCCCGGGGTTTCTGGCGAAGGTATGGCATCCAGCCGTGCTTGCAGGCGATCGAGCGGTGCCTGTTGCGCCAATTCATCGTAAGCGTTCCGGTATGGCAGGCTGCTGCGGTTCAGCCACTGCACGCGCAGGTTCAGCAGCGGATCGTTGGCAATGGCGGCGTCGAGTTGGCGGCGATAATCCTCGGCGATTTCGCCGTCCAGATACGCCACCAGTTGCTCATCCGAAGGTGTGTTCATCAGCGATCGCCTTCGGTGGTTTTCGGGACCGCTTGCAGTGGCGGGTATTCGGCGAGCTTCAGGCGGGCGGTGGCCAGACGACTCATTACGGTAGCGATCGGTACTTGCAGGATCTCGGCGACTTCGCGATACGAAAGGCTCTCGACATAGGTCAGATACACCGTCTCGCGCTGGGTTTCAGGCAATGCATCGACGCGGCGGATCACCTGCGCCGCCATGACGTGTGTTTGCGCCGCGTATTCGCCGTCGAGCGTCAGTTGCCCATCCGCCTGCCCACCATCCTGACGTACGCGGCGGGCGCGTACTTCATTGAGCCAGATCGAATGCAGAATGCTCAGCAGCCAGAGATCCATGCGCGTACCCGCGACGTATTGCGCAGAACGCTCCAGCGCACGCACACACGTTGTCTGCACGAGGTCCTCGGCCACATGCCGATTGCGCGACAGCAGCAAACCGTAGCGCCACAGTCGTGCGAGGTGCTGCGCAAGTTCTGCTCTGAATGCCTGATCGCTGATGATGGACTCCGTTTATGGGTTTTCAGGTGCTTGATGAATCGATGTCAGTGCGTGGGCACCGCTGGTGAGCAGCGCGCATTTCTGGGTCTTGCTGTCCCAGACCTGGCCTTTTGGACACTCGGGTTTCTGCACGGGGTTCTTTTCTTCGCCACTGGCCATGACCATTGGGCTGGACAGGGCGGCGGCCAGTAGCCACGGGGCGGCGAACATAACGGATCGGATAGTCATGGGCAAGGCTCCACGAAGGGACATGTCTGTGTTTGAAAAGCACAGAGCGAAATTTTATTCATTACATAGACAGTGACTGTTCTGGGCGGAAGTAAATTCCAGGAATATGGCGTCTGGCAAAATCCACGGTGGGAGCGAGCCTGCTCGCGAAGGCTGATCGAGCACCAACAAATAATCCGGATCAACTCAGTTGACGCGTATCGATCATTTTCTTCCGATCCCTTACCCCACGAACCACCAGATACAACAACGGCCCGATCGACACAAAAACCGCCGTCAGCAATAAATAAGGCACCACCGACCAAACCGTCTGCCCACGTGAGCGGGCATCCTTGACCATCCAGACCCCGGCCAGCGTCGCCAGCAGATATAGATCAATCACCACTTGCGCGGTATCCGGCCGCGACATGAGGCTGATGCCGAAATCGATCAACGACTGCTCGGCCTGGAGCATCACCGAAACTGTATAGCCGGTAAAGGCGAGCAAAGCCGTGAGGGGCAGGGCGATAGACATCATGGGTTCATTCCTTGAAGTGATGAGCAGAACCGCCAGCCTATCTTTTGTGCCGGAAATTGGCCATTGACTTGCCAGCAGTGCTCGGGCTAATTTTCACGCCATGACTTCCAATGTATTGCGTTGCCAGCCAAGCATTATTACCGCCATTCCTCATTTGGCGGGCTAGCTCACGACTGCAGCACCCAACCCGCCCTAGAGGCGGGTTTTCACTTTCTGTCTCCCGGGTTTTAACGAAAAACACCGACCCCTGTAGGAGCTGCCGAAGGCTGCGATCTTTTGACTTTGGTTTTTGCAATCAACTGCAAGATCAAGAGATCGCAGCGTGCCGCAGCTCCTACAAGGACCGTGAGTCAGGAGACGATGATGAACGACCAGCGAGCCCTGCTTGAGCACTACGTAAAAAAGATCCTTGCAGCGCCGGTGTATGACATTGCCGTACGCACGCCATTGCAGGCTGCGCCGGCATTGTCCGAAGCGCTCGGCAACCGCATCCTGCTCAAGCGCGAAGACCTGCAACCCACGTTCTCCTTCAAGATCCGCGGTGCCTACAACAAATTGATGCAACTGAGCGACGAGCAGAAGGCGCGTGGCGTGATCACCGCGTCGGCCGGCAATCACGCGCAAGGCGTGGCACTGGCAGCGCGTGAACTGGGCATCGCGGCGACCATCGTCATGCCATCGACTACGCCCGAACTCAAAGTGCTGGGCGTACGAAGTCGCGGTGCCGAAGCGCTGCTGCACGGCGAGAGCTTCCCGTTCGCCCTGGCCCACGCACTGCAAATGTCCGAGCAGTCAGGGCGCACCTTCGTTTCACCCTTCGATGACCCGGACGTTATCGCCGGACAAGGCACCGTTGCGATGGAAATCCTTCGTCAGCATCAAGGTGCACTGGACGCAATCTTCATCCCGGTAGGCGGTGGCGGTTTGATCGCCGGCATCGCGGCTTACGTCAAATACCTTCGCCCGGAAGTGCGCATCATTGGTGTCGAGTCAGAGCACTCGGCGTGCCTGCAAGCTGCGCTGAACGCCGGGCAACGGGTGGTTTTACCCCGCGTCGGCACCTTCGCCGACGGCGTGGCCGTGGCGCAGATCGGCGAGTACGGGTTTGAAGTGTGTCGCTTTTGCGTAGATGAAGTCATCACCGTCAGCAACGACGAACTCTGCGCGGCGATCAAGAATATCTACGACGATACCCGCTCGATCACCGAACCTTCCGGCGCGTTGGCGGTGGCGGGGATCAAGCAATACGTGGCGAGAAGTGGTGTGCGCGAGCAGACCTTCGTGGCAATCGACTCAGGCGCCAACATCAACTTCGACAGCCTGCGCCACGTCGCCGAGCGCGCCGCTGCATGCGGCGCCCCGGCGTGATGGCGATCAGGGCAGCAATGGGCGCAGGAAGCTGCGCTCGTAGCTGATGATGAATTTCTTCTCGACCAGTGATTCCACCAGCGCGGTGCTCTGCGGGTCGGTCATCGCGATATGGCGGTAGCTTTCGTAATCCGCCAGCGACGGAAAACTGAACAGGCAGTAGGCGATATTGCTCGCACCCTCGGACGGCAAGAAATAGCCGTGATGGGTGCCGCCCAGTCGCTCGACAATGCCGAGCCAGGCCTTGGCGTAGGCCTCGAACTCGGTCAATTGGTAAGGGTCGATCACGTATCTGACGTGGCAGGTAATCACCGATGACGCTCCTTGCTCAGGTCATTCCTGAAGGGCAGTGCCGACTTTGTCCGAGGCGGACCAGATGCGATAGCGCACTTCGACGTCCGACGGCGCGTAGACCACCACTGGCAGCTTGCTGTTGTAGCGCAGCATGAAGCCGTCGCCGACGACAGGCACGAACGCGCGTTTCTTCTGCGAGCCGGGTGGGCAGGCCATCATCGTGCTCATCGGGCCGATGACTGTTTCCAGTCGGTAGAACGGGTAACCCCAGCCTTCGAGGTTTTTCTCGTCCAGCATCCCGCCGAGGCGTTGAAGATTGCAGTCCACTTCAAGGGTTTTGCCCGCGAGAATCTCGACCTGGAAATTCTCTTCCTTGTCCTGCTTGGGCAAATGAATGACCTGACGGGTGAAACCTGTCTCCGCCTTGGGATACGGCGCGACGTCTTCCAGTTTGGCCGCGTGGGCGAGGGTGGACAGGCTGGCGATCATCAGGCCGACGGTCGCGTAAGCTGGGAAAGAACCCATAAAAGCCTCCTTGCAGGTGTAGTGTGGTTGAGCGCCATTCTTACCGTCACCGACGCTGAATGCAAACCGTCGCCGACATGCAATTTGCAGTGCCTCCATGGGCGATTCATGCAATTTGCAACTGGCTTAATGCTGGCCCTGTCGGCAAGTGCTTGATTTCACGAGGGTCAAAACGATCCGATGAGAGGCATGCTTTATGCGTCTGTCTGGTGCAGCGCACCGGATTCGGGCGCCTACACTCCAAGAGGCATTTCGCCGTACCACCGTTTGCTACACCCAAGGAATAAGCGGGGACACACCCGTGCAGGGGCAGCAAAAACGGTCAACGTGAAGAGTTGATTGGCAGTCTCATCAATAAGGAGAGGTTCATCATGTTTCTTTCTGCCTTGGAACTACGCAACATCATTGAAAGCAGCTTTCTGCCTAAACGTTGTCAATGCACGTTGTCGCCGGACCTGTCGATGACCGTCAAGGTTTTCGGCGATCACAAGACCGACCAGGTCGAACTGCTGGTTAGTGACATCGATGCCAGCCACCTCAACGGCTGTCGTGAGATCAATGAACTGATCGCCGGGCTGCGTTCGGATCTTGCGCGAAAAACGTCGCCGCATCATTACAGTCCACGATCCAGAGCCGTTTAACGCACCGTTTCACCCAGTTCGACCGTCACGCGCCGGGCCTGCAAAAATCCAAGGCCCAGCGCGAACTCGACCAGCACCGCGAGCAGAATCCCGGGGCCGGCGTGGCCGTTCAGCCATTCAGCAAAACCCAGCACTGCCAAACCAAAACACCCAACGATAAACCCGTTGCTCAGCGCATTACGCCCAAGCGACGGCGGTGCCGTGCGCACCAGATAAAACATCACCCCCAACGCCGCAAACAACACCGCACTGCGCCGCGCAACAAACCCCGCGACCTCCGAATACTCGATGCTCCAGATCGCCAACAACACATCCGGCAAAAATCCCCAGACGATGGCCAGCAGAAAACACAACAAAGACGTGAAGCTCGACAACGTGCGAAACGACAACTGCATGGCTAATCCTTGCGGCAGTGAGGCGGGCCCCGAGCATAACCCCGCGAGCCCGCCAAACCTACCGCAACGCCATAAATCAGACTTTTCTGTCAGTTCTGGTAACTGCATGCGTCAGACAATTTCCGATAACTGATTTCCTCAGGCTTACCGTTATTGTCGATGTACTTCATGTCGGCAGTAATCACCTTGCAATCCTGCGTTGGCGGCTCGGTCAACGACACCACTTTCGCCACATGCAGCGGCATGCCGTACTGATAAGGAACGGCGCTGGACGAAGTGGACGCGTCATTGGCCTGGGCCAGCCCGGCGAATGCGGTGGAGGCGAGGGCGGTGGTGAGCAGTAGCGTGCGAATGTTCATGGTGCGACTCCCGTACGACGGATGAGAGTTCGGCGCAATGCAGCCGAACCTGCCGCACTGGGCGTCAGCGAGAGGCTGAGGGCGTGCGGTTCAGTAGAGTTTTTGACCACGGCGTTAAGTGATGGTTAACCCAGCTGAACGCCGGCTGTCAGGGAGTGGGGCGATTTCCGCGGGAGGGAGTGCGGATTCCTACAAGGCCAGATGCCTTGTCTGCTTTCGGCGGCTGGAGTGGGGCGGTTATGGTTCGGTGTCGCTGCAAAATCAGCGATTCGGGTTTGGTCACCTGAACACCACACCAATGCAGATGTGCCATCATTTGCCCTGCGGACATCTATATCTTTGCAGAGCGTTGTTATGGTGGCTGCGTGCAGGACGCCTTCGGGCGAGCTGAGTTTGGTGTTGTCTCGGTTGACCAAGCCTGCACGCGGCCGCCTCCACTGTTTGGTCACGGTATTGGCGGTTAAATTCGAAAACATCGAGTATTTAAAATGCCAATTATCAAACCGCTCCAAAACCGCTATCTCGCCCTAAACAGCAACGTTACCGAAAGCCCAACGCTGCTCATCGACACCGAAGCCAACCCCAAAGACATCCTCGAAGCCGCCGTCCAGCGCGTCCGCGCCTCGGCCGACCTGCTCGAAACCCTGCATTGCCTCTGCTTCAAACACGCCGATGTTCAAGACATTCCGCACATTACGCATGCGTTGTACCTGCTGATTCAGGACGGCAATGATTTGCTTCAGGTGGCGCAGCAGCAGATGTTGAACTGGAAGGCGCCTGCTTGAGTCCACCCGCAAAAAAGCCTGCCGTCGAAAGAGGGCAGGCTGAGTGGTGGGTGGCGCGGCATTCGAAAAGCTCATTGGGGTTGCAGGTTGCGAGCGTATTCGACCAGATCCTTGGGGTAGACCATGTGATCGATTTTGCTGTCGTCAATGCCATACAGAAAGGCAACAGCGCCTGCTTCAAATGCCCAATACCCTACGTAGGTTCCTTCCTCTCCTTGAAGATGGGAATCGTGCCAAGGGGCTTGCTTGAAGGCTCGATACCATTGCTGGCAGTATTTTTTAATAAGTTTAGGTGGCTCGCCTTTGTTGTCGCTGTAGATCGCTTGGATGAGTAGTGTGTAGACGTCGTGATACCACTCATCTATGTCGTGCCGATGTGGCACAACTTTATTTAGTAAGGCCTCATAAAGGGTGTCTTCACCTCCGTACCCTGCGTCGTCAATGAGTTTCACAAAGCGTAGGAGCAGATCAGTCCGGTGTAAAAGTATGCAAAGACTGATGACTTGAACGGCTTCTTCGTACTGATGGGGCCAGTCGTCGATCGCCAGAGGAGAAATGTTCGGCACGCCTAGATACTCGGCCAAAGTCTTTTGGCGAATTTCATACTTCTCTATCAGTTCTTCAAGCATAGGAATAAGTTTTTCTATACGCTCACCCGCTGTATAGGTGGCGAATAGCTTTTCCAAAGCGAGCGTCTGGAAATATCTGGCGCGCTGAGATGCTTCCTCTAATGCAGAGTCTGATTTGAATTTGTTCGTTGAGAACAAATTTAGAAGCTCATCATATTCTCTGATGAAATTTTCATAGCGTGCGGCGCTGAAGAGTGTCTGTCGTATGTTCATGAATATTCTGTTCCAATCGAATGGCCACACTTCTGGCATATTCGACCAAGTCCTTTGGATAAACCATGTGATCGATTTTTCTGTCATCTATCCCATATAAAAATGCGATAGCTCCTGCCTCGAACGCCCAGTGTCCGACATAATTTCCTTCTTCTCCCTGCAGGTGAGTATCATGCCAAGGAGCTTGTTTAAAGGCCGGATACCATTGGCTGCAATATTTTTTAGAAAGTTTGTGGCTTCTTCTTTTGTTTTTTCATATATAGCTTGCACTAGCGGAGAATAAACATCGTGGAACCATTGGTCTACATCAGCTCTGTCAGGTAATATTTTACAGAGTAAATCTTCGTACAGTGTATCGTCTCCTGCATGTCCAGCATTATCTATCAACTTAACAAAGCGCTTAAGCAGGTCTGTGCGATGTAATAGAATGCAAAGGCCTATAATTTGAACGCACTCCTCGTACTCGTGTGGCCAATCGTCTATTGCAAGTGGTGAAACTTCAGGAGATTGCTCAGATAAGGCTAGTGCCGCCTGCCGGATTTCATATTTTTCAACTAGATATTCAAGCTGAGGAATCAACGAGGATATTTCTTCGCCTGCTGTATACATCGCCATTAGCTTTCGAAGTGCTAAACGTTGAGAAAACCTTGAGCGAAGTGTTGCTTCACCTTCGGATGTGTCGGACTTGAATTTGGTTGTTTTTAAGATTTCATTAGCTTCGCCGTGCTCTCTCAAGAAATTCTCGTAGTGGGCATCACTGAAGAGTTTTTGTCTTTTCTGCATATATTAATGTCTAAACTTGGCTGCAACGGCAAGTCACTGTAGAGCAACAGCCCATATCTCTAATATAAATGTGTTTTCTGTATGTTTTGCTCAGCACCGAAAAATAAGCGCTGAGCGAACGATTTATTCTTCTCCTGACCAATACCAGAGTGTATCGCCCCGGCGGGAGTCGGTGAAGTCAGGAAAGATTTCACCCTGTTGAAAGTGTCTGCGAGAGTTTTCCTGGGCTGGCGTAAACCAAAAACCTGTTTTGCTACAAGGTTGGCCCGCTTCAATGCGGTTGATGGTGTTATTTTTATCTGAAGTAGTATGGCCTCGTGCGTATTCAACAAGATCCTTTGGATAAACCATATGGTTTATCTTGCGATCATCTATGCCGTATAGAAACGCTACAGCACCTGCCTCGAACGCCCAGTATCCAACATAGCTTCCTTCGTCACCCTGCAGATGAGAGTCGTGCCAAGGAGCTTGTTTAAATGCCGGGTACCATTCTTTGCAATATTCTGTCAACAGATCAGATGCTTCGTCTTTTTCATCTGCGTAGATGGCCTGAAGAAGAGGCGTATAAACTTCGTGGTACCAGTCGTCAATGTCTTCTCTGTCGGGGAGTACTTTACAGAGAAGATCCTCATACAAAGCATCTTGACCGTTGTAGCCTGCTTTATCAAAGAGTTCGACGAATCGCTTTAGTAGATCTGTGCGGCGCAGCAGAATGCATAAACTAATTACTTGAACACACTCTTCGTACTCATCTAGCCAGTCGTCAATGGCAAGAGGCGATATATCTACTATATTTTCAGATAGAGATAGTTTTTTCTGGCGGTTCTCATAGTGTGTAATGAGTTCTTCGAGAAGCGGTGTTAACGAGGTTATTTCTAATCCGGCGGTGTACGAGATGAACAGTTTCTTTAAGGCTACGTTTTTGAAGTGCGTAGCTCTTAATGAGGCTTCTTGCTCTGGAGTGTCTGACTCGAATGTGTTGTTCGCCCAGAACTCTTTGGTTTCGTCGCTGTAATCGCGAAAATCGAAATATCTGGCCTCGGTTAAAAATTCTTGTCTTCCGTTCATAGTAGAGTTTTCACTCAAGGGTAAAAATTAGTATTGCCGATATTTTTCAGTGAAATGCTTTCAACTTGCTTTGACTTGGTTTTTATTTTAGTAATGTGCAGAATGGTTCTGACACTATATCCAAGTGTGTTTTTCGCTCTCTTGCATTCTTCGCTCAGCGCCGGAAAATTAGCGCCGAGCGAACGGTAGAGCAGCTTATTCTTCGCCAGACCAATACCAGATCGTGTCGCCCCAAGCAGAATTATCAAACTTTGGCATGATTTCTCCTTGGTTGAAGTAACGGCGAGAATCGTTTTGAGCGGGAGTGAACCAAAAGCCTGACTTTATGCACGGTTTTCCCGCGTCCACTCGAGATGTTTGCGAGGAGCTTGATGATTGATAGTTTCTAGCATATTCGACTAAATCTTTAGGGTAGACCATATGACTGATCTTACGATCATCTATTCCGTACAGAAAAGCGACAGCAGCGGCTTCGAAAGCCCAATACCCAACATAGTTTCCATCATCATCTTCTATGTCTAAGTGGCTATCATGCCAGTTGGTTTGTAGTTTTCCGAACGCGGGGTACCATTCTTTGCAGTATTCAAGTAGCAGGTCGCTCGCTTCTTTTTCGTCATCAGAGTAAATTGCTTTCACTAGCGGCGAATAAAGTTCGTGATACCATTCATCAAGATCTGACCGTCCAGGAAGAATTTTGCGCAGAAGATCTTCGTATAAAGTATCTTCGTGTGCATATCCTGCGCGATCAATCAAGTTGACAAAGCGGATAAGTAAATCTTTTTGATGCAGTAATATGCATAGGCTGATAACTTGGACACACTCTTCATATTGCTCAGGCCAATCATCTATTGCTAATGGTGAAATGTCAGGTTCGCCGTCTTCCAAAGCTAGAGCATTCTGATAGATTTCATAGCAAGTTATAAGCTTTTCTAGCCTTGGGAGTAGCGTTTCTATTGGTTCCCCTGCGGTATAGCTTATCAGTAGTGCATTGAATGCAGAATCTTTAAAGTAGCCTGTGCGAAGAGCCTTTTCCTGTGCAGGGTTATCTGCCTGCATGGTTTCATTTTCCCAGCGGGATTCTGTTTCGTCATAAAGTTTTATGGATTTTTGATAGTAAGAGTCGAAAATGAATTTTTGGCGTCTGTTCATGCTGGTATTCTAGCCTCTTCTTTTAATACGTCCAAATTCCCATATTTTTTTCGTAATGAGGCTAATCGTTTATTAACGGCCTCTCTTACTTCCTCCTCGCCATAATGAAACCCGTCGTGATCGCGGTGAGTTTCTTCATGTGAACTTGCCAGCTGAGCGTCAGCATGCGCTTTGGGGCTGAGGCTCTTATGATAAAGAGGAGTGAAAAATAAGTGGCGAGTATAGGACTTCATGATGCTTTCTCGTAGTTCAATATTTTTTATCGCCAATGGTAGCTTTGATGTTATCCAAACGCGACTCATCTGAACTATGTGTTTCTTTGACTTTTCATCTGTTTTTTTATTGTTTTTGCCACTCGGAATGTTCTTGTCGTTAGTAGCTTTTGCATTGTCACTTGAGGTTTTTCCGCCTGATTTACCACCGTATTTTCCGCCAGCTTTTCCACCTGCCTTTTGTTTGGCGGGTTTATTCTGATCTGCGTCATCCGTAATCGGTTCGAGAAGTTCAGAAGGATCCAGAACCCCGGAAAGTCCTAGCTTGGAAGCAATCTTTGGTTTTGAACCTTCAATTTTTTGCAGAAACTTAGGCGCGTCTTCCCGCTTGCTAGCTTTCGCTTCAACTATAGCGAATTTTTTATTATTGTTTGTACTTGGGTTCGCTCGCCAGATGGAGTCGATTCCGGTTCCATTTGCCCCATCTGTAAGTTTGTATAGAACATGTCTAGCCTTGGGGTTGCCACCTTTTGACAACTTTCCAAGCGTATCGCCGTTCGGTTTCCCGTCCAGCCATTTGCCTTCTGAACCTTTATCATGACCGTCCCACTTTTTTCCCCAGCCAAATTTCTCTGCGCATATATAGTCTGCGATATGCTCTCCGCACACACCTAAGCCCTCGTTGAGGATGTCTGCGGTGGCAACGGCTAGCTTCGTGTTAGCAGGCTGGTTGGAGTGAGCGGAACTTGGACCGTCTTTGCCATTTTTTGCTACGGTCGCGTCCTTGCCAGCAGGTTTTTCTACCCTCTTGGGGTGGGTAGATCCTGAAGATAATGCGGAACTATTACGTTGCATCCCTTTCCATTTTGTTAAGCGCCTTTCCACAATGCCGATCATTTCTGGCATGTTGTCGCGAGCGGTCGCGAGTACGGTGACAACTGCGGATTGAGCCCAGTTGGGCAGGCTTTGGAAAGCTGAAGAACCTTTTACCGCGCTAATGATGTCGTCAAGTTCACCTCGGAGCTTCGACGCGTTGAATACTTCTTTTAGCAACTCCTCCGGACTTGTCTTGATACCACACTCTTGCAATACAAAACGCAACAAATCAAATAGAACCGGGGCATAACGCTGAGGATCTTTATTGACTATGCGCATGCTTTTTTTCAGACCATCACCTGGTCCAGGAATCCAGCCGATAACTGCAAGGAGTAAATCAAATTTTGCTTCATCTTTACCGTCTGCAGTTTCCGCATTGTAGAGGACGATAGAGGACTCTACTGTGTCGTACGCGTCGATCGCTTGACCTAGAAAGGGTACGGCTCCTAAGGCAATACCCTTCGCAAGTTCGACTGCTGCCTCTTTATAAGCTGCTGTACGGTCTTCAGTTTGCGCTTCTTCACTCATGTCAGCCTCCCTGCGGCTTTCTCCACTAGTGCTTGTAAATCAACGTTGTCTGGATCGAGTCCAAGTTTTCGGATGTCCTCATTGACCTTTGCATCGCTACTTTGGACGATTTTCACTGGTTCGCGATCAAAAGGCCGCGGATCCTCGCCGTAATAGACTTTGGCCGGACCTTTCGGCACGTCTTCCAAACGGGCGAAGCCGTCATCGTCCAGCACGCCTTCACGCGTCGAGCCGTCAGCAAAGTCGACGCGGTACGAAGCGCCGGGTACGGGCTCAAGGTTGTCGTAATGCAGGTTCAACTCCAGCCAGGTCGGATTGGCTTTGGCCGTTTCCATCAACTTCCCGGCAATGTCCGCAGCGGCCAACCCCGGAATCAACGGAATCAAAATCCCGATCCCGGTCCCCACACCAGGCGCACCCCCGGTATTAACCTTCACCTCAGCGCCACTAATCGTCACACCACCCGCATCAACCTTCACAAAACTCCCGCCAGCCTTGGCCGTGAGTTCCATGCCCCCCTCAACCACAACCTTGTCGCCGGCGTGGTAGTGGATTTCGGTGCCGGCTTCGACGAATTGAGCCGTCCCCACCTTCACATGCTGAGTCACACCGACAGTCAAATGATCATCCGCGCGCATTTCGCTTTTACGATCCAGATGCGTAATCCGGTGTTCTTCAACCTTGAACTCGCTCAGCGTATTGGCTTCAACGGTGTCGTGCCGTTCGTTGCCCACACGAATTTTCTGGTCGTGTTCGATGTTTTCATCCCAATCGCGCTGGGCGTGGATGTAGATCTGCTCGACGCCTTTCTTGTCTTCGATCCGAAACTCGTTGTAGCCCTTGCCACCCGGTGAACTGAGGGTTTTGAAGGTGCTGCGGGTTTTGTTTGCCGGCAGGTCGTAGGGGACGACGTTTTCCTTGTGGTACAGGCAGCCGGTGACGAGTGGCTGGTCGGGGTCGCCTTCGAGGAAGGTGACGAGGACTTCCATGCCGATGCGCGGGATGGCGATGCCGCCGTAGGCTGCGCCGGCCCAGCCGCTGGCGACGCGCATCCAGCAGGTGGTTTTGTCGTTGGACTGGCCGTCGCGGTCCCAGTGGAACTGGACTTTGATGCGGCCGTATTGGTCGCAGTGGATTTCTTCGCCGGCCGGGCCGGTGACGACGGCAGTCTGGCTGCCGAGGACTTTCGGTTTCGGGTGTTCGAGGGCAGGGCGGTAGTGCGCGTCCCACGGGGTGGCGATGAAGCTGTTGCGGTAGCCCTGGTGGAAATCGCTTTTGTTGTCGGTGACGTCGCTGGTGACGTTTTCGCCGAGCACTTGCGGTTGTTTGCCTTCGTGGAGGACTTCCAGCAGCAGCCACAGGTCGTTCCATTCGGCGCGCGGGTGTTCGGCGAGCGTGAGGAAATGGCCGCTGGTGAGGGTTGGTTCGTCACCTTTGCCTTCGGCGAGTTTGTAGTCGCTGCGATGGCGTTCCAGTGCTCGGGTCGAGAGGAATTTGCCGCGCTCGCGAGTGGTGAAGCGGCCGGGGTAGTCGTAGTCCTCAAGGTCCGGAGCGAACTCGGACTTGACCGCGCCTTCGGGCAGGATCTTCGGTTTTTCAAAGTCGTAGTCGCGGCGGCTGACGCGGGTGGTGCGGGTTTCCAGGCGCAGGTTGAAGCGCTTGATCACCGGTTTGTCGGCGCTCATGCCGGAGTCTTGCTGGTAGCTCACGGCTTTGAGTTTGCGGAACACGGTCTGGTCGTCGCCGAACACCAGTTTGTGGCCGCTGCTGCTGTGCTGGAAGTGGAAGTGAATGCCTTCCTCTTCGCACAAACGCTGGATGAAATGCAGGTCGGACTCGTCGTACTGCACGCAGTAGTCGCGTTCCGGGTACTCGGCACTGAGCTGGAAACTGTAGGCGTCGGCAAGAATGCCGCGATCTTCCAGCACCTGAGCGATGATCTTCGGCACGGTCAGTTGCTGGAAAATTTGCTGATCGTGGTTGTGCCGCAGATAGGCGAGTTGCGGCACCAGGCTGATGCTGTAACGCGTCAGGGTTTTGCCGGAATCGCCTTGCTCGATGCGGTACACCAAACCGTGGATCGTGCCTTCGCCGGTGGCGCCGAAGGTCAGGACGCCGCGCTTGTGCAGCAGCTCTTCGAGTTTGAGGTCGGGGCGAGCGCTGACCAGTTCGAGGTCAAAACGGAACGGTTCGTTGAGGGCTTCGCGACCGGTGAAGCTCAGGACTTGCAGGTCAGCGGAAACGCCTTCGAGGGTGAGGGTGATGTGGGTTGCGTTGGCGTCCAGCATGCCTTGAATTCCGTCCGTTGAATAAGCAGGAGGTGGATGTTGCAGGATTAGACCGTCTGGTTCAAGGCGCAAATGCCGTACGCCCAGCCTGTGCGGGATATAGGGAAAACCCTTAGGACGAACGTTCGGCGCAATGAAACTGGGTATTTCCCCAAAAGCATGGCTCGCCAATGTGGAGGGTTCGAACGGCAAAGCGCCGAAGAATAGCCAGTCAGTTTCAGACTAAAGTCGCCTGTAGCACGTCAAAGCCATCTGCCATCATTGCGACTCACCCCTGCGTGTCCACTTCCTCTCGGCGCTTCATTGATCCGGGACGGGAGCTATTTTTCTGGCTTATTGCGCCTTTGCGCAAACGCTTCATTGTTGGAGTTTTTCATGCGTCCCCCATTTCCCCTCATCACCCCGCGCCAGCAGTCGTTTGGCTTCGGAGCCTTTGTGCTGTGCGCCGGTTTCACCGCGCAAGTACAGGCCAGCGGATTTCTTGAAGACACAACGGCGAAAATCGAGTCGCGCACGGTGTACTTCAACCGCGATTTCCGTGATGGGCACACGTCCAATGATCAGGGCGCTTCCAAGCGTGAAGAGTCGGCGCAGGGTTTCATTCTCAATCTGCAGTCGGGTTACACCGAGGGCACGGTTGGCTTGGGTATCGATGCGCTTGGCATGCTCGGCTTCAAACTGGATTCCAGCGCCGACAGCAGTAACAGCGGTTTACTGCCGTCCAGCGGGCAGGACCCGCGCGGTTCGAAAGATCAATACGCGAAAATCGGCCTGACCGCGAAAGTGAAGGTTTCGGACACGGTGCTGAAATACGGCGCGCTGCTGCCGGATCTGCCGCTGCTCAAGTACAACGATGGTCGTCTGCTGCCGACGATGTTCAATGGCGCAATGCTGACTTCAAAAGAAGTGAAGGATCTGACCTTCATGGCGGCGCGTCTGGACAAGTACACCGCGCGTGATTCCACCGATTCGCAAGACATCCGCGTGCACTGCAAGAACAAGCGCTACGCGTGTAACACCACCGCCGACCATTTCGACATGTACGGCTTCGACTACAAGATCAACGATCGTCTGACTGCGCAGTATCACTACGCGGAACTTGAAGACATCTATCGTCAGCACTTCGTGGGGTTGTTGGGCAATCAGCCGCTGGGCAACGGTGTATTGAAGGCTGATTTGCGCTTGCTGAAAAGTGCCGACAGCGGCGATGCGAAGGCCGGCTCAATCGACAACCATGCACTGAGCGGCATGCTGTCTTATGCCATCAGCGGCCACACTTTCAGTGGTGGCTGGCAGCGCATGAACGGCGACAACTCGATGCCGTACCTCGATGGCAGCAACCCGTATCTGGTCAACTATGTGCAGGTCAACGACTTCGCCGCCGCGCAGGAGCGCTCCTGGCAACTGCGTTATGACTATGACTTCAAGGCGATCGGCATCAACGGTCTGAGTTTCCTGACGCGTTATGTGAACGGTGATCACATCAAGGTCGTGGGCAGTGATCAGGAAGGCAAAGAGTGGGAGCGTGACAGCGAGTTGAAGTACGTGATTCAGACGGGGACGTTCAAGGATGTGAGTTTGCGCTTGCGTAATGCGACTTACCGGACGAATTACCAGCAGTTTGCCCGGGATGTGGATGAAACCCGGTTGATTGTGAGTTACAACTTTTCGGTGTTGTAAACCTTGGATTTATAGCGCTTGAACGGTTGCCATCGCTAGCAAGCTAGCTCCCACACTGGACCTGCGCCGCACCCAAATCCCCTGTAGGAGCTGCCGAAGGCTGCGATCTTTTGATTTTCAAAAACAAGATCAAAAGATCGCAGCCTGCGGCAGCTCCTACAGGGGTATGGATTTATAGCCAATGCCAGAACCGGCTCCAGAAACCTCGGTTGAGGTCTTCCTTGCAGCCAGCATATTGCTGCGCATACATGTCGGAACGATTCTGCACCTTGCGCGCTGTCGGCATCAGCCACGCCTTGCTGGCGTAAGTCTTGTTGCGATAACCGCCCCAGCCCTCGTGATAGTTGAGGTACTGGCCATAGGCGTCGTATTTGTAGACGCCGTTGATCGAGGTGGTCTTGTCCATGTACCAGCCGACGAAGTCGATGGCGTCGTCGAAGTCTTCGCGGTCGGCCCAGTTTCTGCCGGTGCTTTTCTGGTAGTCGGACCAGACTTCATCCTTGGCCTGCGCATAACCCGATGCGGTCGAGACGCGGCCCCACGGAATGACCCAGAGCAGGTATTTGCGTGGAGTCTTGGCGTCGTAGCGGTAGCCGGACTCCTGATACATGATTGCGAACGGCACCTGGATCGGTACGCCCCAGCGCTTTTGCGTGACTTGCGCGGCGTCGTACCAATCGCTTTTTTCCCGGAAGATCTCGCAGATGTTTTCAGGCGAGCGGGGCGGCGAGGTGCCGCAGCCCGTCAACAGCGCCGCGAGTATCAATAGTCCAATCGTCTGCCGAGAATTCAAAAGCCGTCATCCTGTGATGCGCGTAAAAGGGCGACAGTTTACGCGTTCAGGTCAATTGATGACGATAGGGCAGATCCGGACCGGTCTTGCTGCAGGTCAGCGCTGCCGCTTGCACGGCGAAATTAAGCATGGCGTCGATCTGCTCGCGGGCCAAATGCTGCACGCCTTCGACCGAGTCCAGACCCTGCTCGGTCAGCCAGGTAATCAATGCAGCCTGGAAGGTGTCACCGGCGCCAACGGTATCGGCGATCTTCACGGAACAGGCTGGCACTGACCAGGAGCCGTGGGCGCGACTGAACACGCTTGCGCCTTCGCCGCCGCGGGTGAGGAATACCATGTGGCAGCGATGCTCCAGCCAGCCTTCGATGACCCGCTGCGGATCCTGCTCGGGATACAGCAGGCTCAAGTCTTCATCGCTGACTTTGATCAGATCGGCCAGTTGCACCAGCGTGGCGATTCGTTCGCGCCACAGGTCGATATTCGGCTCGGGATTGAGGCGCACGTTGGGGTCGAGGCTGATCAGGCGTTTGCCGCTTTCACGCTGCACCAGCGCCAGCAGTGTGTCGGCAATCGGCTGCACCACCAGCGAAAACGAGCCGATGTGCAAGCCGCGCACCTCAGGGCCTAGTGTGGGCAGATGCGCCAGTTTCAGTTGCCGATCAGCGCAGCCTTCACCGCGAAAGCTGTAATGCGGCGAGCCATTGGCACCGACGGCGACCATCGCCAGCGTGGTCGGTGCAGCGAAGTCCACCAGATAATCCGGGCGCACACCTTCGTCCTGCAGCACCTGTTGCAAGCGGCGGCCGAGGTAGTCGGTGGACAGCCCACCGAACAAGGCCGAGTCCACCCCCAGTCGGCGCAAACCCACCGCGACGTTGAACGGCGAGCCGCCAGCAATCGCCTTGAAATTCACTTTCGAGGCCAGACCACTGGCATCGTCTTCGCTGAAGAAATCAAACAGCGCTTCGCCACACACCAAATACATAATTGTTTGCTCTTTATAGGGTTGCGACATGCTGTTGATAGCGTTCATAAGCCTGCTGGAATGCCGCGACATTGGCGGCGTTCGGCAGGGTTTCACTGCTCAGGTCAAGCTTCACGCAGCGCTGGCACAGTTCGGCCAGGGTATCTTCGTGGCCATTGGACCATGACTTGCACCACGCCGCCTGAATCGCCGCGCCAAGGGCGGCCGCTTCGCTCTGTTCGGTGCAGATGACGGGGGTGTCCATGATGTCGGCGACGATTTGGCGCCACACGGCGCTCTTCGAACCGCCGCCGATCAGGCAAATGCTGCGGCTTTGTAAACCATTGTGCCGGAGTAAATCCAGTCCATAACGCAAGCCGAAGGTCGTGCCTTCGATGGCGGCGCGGCACAGATTGGCCTGTGTCAGGTTGTCCAGCGTCAAGCCGTGCAGGCTGCCGGTGGCGTGGGGCAGGGCGGGGACGCGCTCGCCGTTGAGGAATGGCAGCATACACACGCCTTCAGCCCCGATAGGGGCTTGGGCGACGAGGGTGTTGAACTGATCGAGATCGAGTTCGAACAGTTCGCGAATCGCGCCGGTGGCGTTGGTCAGGTTCATGGTGCAGATCAGCGGCAGCCATCCGCCGCTGGAGGAGCAAAAAGTCGCGACCGAAGCATCCGCACTGACCGTCGGCGCATCGGCATAGGCGTACACAGTGCCGGACGACCCGAGGCTCATGGTGATCGCGCCGGGCTGGATATTGCCGGTGCCGATAGCGCCCATCATGTTGTCACCGCCACCGCTGGACACCAATGCGTTGCGGTTGATGCCGAGGTGTTCGGCAATCGCGGGCAGGATCGTGCCTACGGCTTCGTGCGCATCGATCAGCTCCGGCAACGCCGCTTGCAGGCGTCCGCTGGGGTCGATGTCGCGCAACAGCTGCAAATCCCACTGGCGGCTGCGTACGTTGAAATAACCGGTGCCGGAAGCATCGCCGTACTCGCTGCAGGCTCGGCCGGTGAGCCAATAGTTGAGGTAATCGTGGGGCAGCAGAATGCGGGCGATGCGCGCGAATACGTCTGGATGTTGTTCTTTGGTCCAAAGCAGTTTTGACACGGTGTAACCCGGCGCGATGACCACGCCGAGGCGTTCCAGAGAGCCGTTTTCGCCGCCGAGGTGGGTGAGCAATCGGTCGTTTTCAGCACTGGTTTCGGTATCGCACCAGAGTTTGGCCGGGCGCAGTACTTCGCCTTCATCATCGAGTAGCACCAGACCGTGCTGCTGCCCGGAAACGCCGATGCCGAGGATTGATTGGCCATCGACATCCGCCGCCAGCAGCGCCTGGCGGGTAGCGAGGGTGAAAGCTTCAAGCCATTGCTGAGTGTCTTGCTCGCGACGGCCATTGGCGCCGCTGATCATCGTGTGCGCCGCGGCGCCCTGGCCGAGCACCTGACCGCTGGCGGCATCGAGGATGATCGCTTTGGTGCCTTGGGTGCCGCAGTCTATGCCGAGGAAGAGTTGTCGGGTTGTCACAAGAATATCCTCAAGGAGTCAGGTCAATCCGGGTGTGGCCAATCGCTGGCAAGCCAGCTCCCACAGGGTTCTCAGTCGTTCACAAGTATTGAGTGCCATCGAGAAAATGTGGGAGCTGGCTTGCCAGCGATGACGTCGGTAGCTTCACCGCATAACTCAGGCCAGCACACGCTCCAAAGTCCGCGTAACACCCACCTCACGCAAACTATCGCAACACCATTCAAACGCTGCGACAAACTCCGCCGACCGCGGTATCGCCGTGCCGAAAATCTCCTCGACCGCCAACAAACGCTCCGTCATCAACGCATCATCCGCCACCAATGCCTGACAGAAAACAGCCCGAGGATCAGGAATGGAATAGGTGTCGCCATTCTCATCCACGCCCTTCAAATACAACGCCCAAGCCGCCACCACCAACGCCGCGCGGCGGGTCTCGCGCCCATCGGCAATCAACCGGTTGATCGTCGGAATGGTGAATTTGGGAAACTTCGACGAACCATCCGAACACACACGCTCAAGCTGATCGGCAATCGCTTGGTTAGAGAACCGCGCCACCAGCGTGTCTTTGTAATCGTCCAGGTTGATACCCGGCACTGGCGCCAGTTGCGGCGTGACATCCAGGTCCATATAGGCGCGCATGTAACGCACGAACAGCGGGTCGTTCATGGTTTCGTGGACGAAGCGATAGCCCTTCAAAAAACCCAGATAGGTCAGCGCTAGATGGCTGCCGTTGAGCAATTTGATCTTCATCTCTTCGTACGGCGACACGTCGTCGGTGAACTGCACGCCAACCTTCTCCCACGCCGGGCGACCGTTGACGAATTTGTCTTCCAGCACCCACTGCACAAACGGTTCGCAGACCACCGGCCAGGCGTCGTCCACCGCGTGTTTGTCGGCCAGTTGCAGACGGTGCGCGGTGCTGGTCATTGGTGTGATGCGGTCGACCATCGCGTTGGGGAAACTGACGTTCTGCTCGATCCAGTCGCGCAGCCCCGTGTTGCGCAGGGTGGCGAAGGCCAGCAGTGCCTTGCGGGTCACCGCGCCGTTGTGCGGCAGGTTATCGCAGGACATGATCGTGAACGCCGGCGTGCCTGCGCCACGGCGTTTCTCCAGGGCCGCACAGAGGAAGCCGAACACGGTTATCGGTGCGCCCGGGTGTGCCAGGTCGTGCTGGATCTGCGGCAGATGCGCCATGAATTCACCGTTGCTGTCATCGATGCAATAGCCGCCCTCGGTGATGGTCAGCGAGACGATGCGGATCTGCGGATCGGCGAGTTTGTCGATCAACGCCTGCGCGCCGTCTTCGGCCAGCAGCATGTCGCGAATCGCGCCGATGACGCGCACTTCGGTGTCATCGCTATCGCCGAGTTCGAAGAGAGTGAACAAGTAGTCCTGCTCTTTGAGATCGTCGCGGGCACGGCGGTCTTCAGCGCGCAGGCCGACACCGCAAATCGCCCAGTCCAGCGCTTCGCCAGTGTTCATCAGCGCGTCGGTGTAATACGCCTGATGCGCCCGGTGAAAGCCACCAACGCCAATGTGCGCGATGCCCTGGCGAGTGTCGCTGAGGCTGTAGGCCGGCAGTTGCACTTCGGTGGCGAGGCGGTTGAGATTCTGTTTGTTCAGTTTCATGGGAAAACTCTCGAAAAAATCAGGCAGCCGCACGCAGCGGACGGGCCAGCGCCACGCCTTCGGCATCGAATAAATGGCAGTGGGCGGCGTCCAGATAGAGGTTCAGTTGCTCGCCATAACGGCTCGCCAGATCACCGCGCACACGCATGGTCAGGGCTTCGCCGGCGTTGGTTTTGACGTGGCAAAAGGTGTCGCTGCCCAGACGTTCGCTGACATCGGCGGTGACTTGCAGGGTGCAGTCACCCGGTTGCGCCAGCTCCAGATGTTCCGGGCGAATACCCAAGGTCACAGCGCTGCCGACGCTCAGGTGGGCGGCGTTGAAGGGCAGGGTGATGCGCGTGCCGGCGTCCAGCGCGACTTCGCAGCTTGCGCCGTCGACGCGGGTAATCTTGCCCTTGAGGAAACCCATTTTCGGCGTGCCGAGGAAACCGGCGACGAACAGGTTGGCCGGGCTGTGATAGAGGTCCAGCGGCGAGCCGACTTGCTCAATCTTGCCGCCATTGAGCACCACGACTTTGTCGGCCATGGTCATTGCCTCAACCTGATCGTGGGTCACGTAGATCATGGTCGCTTGCAGGTCTTTGTGCAGACGCAGCAGTTCCAGGCGCATCTGCACGCGCAGCGCGGCGTCGAGGTTGGACAGCGGTTCGTCGAACAGGAAGATTTTCGGATTGCGCACGATGGCGCGGCCGATCGCGACACGTTGACGCTGACCGCCGGACAGCTGTTTAGGTTTGCGTTCGAGCATCGGCCCGAGCTCAAGAATGCGCGCCGCTTCACCGACTTTCTGCTCGACTTCGGCTTTTGGTACGCCGGCCAGATCGAGGGCGAAGGACATGTTCTTTTTCACGGTCATGTGCGGGTACAGCGCGTAGGTCTGGAACACCATCGCCAGGTCACGCTTGGCCGGGCTGACTTCGGTGATGTCGCGGCCATCGAGCTCGATGGTGCCGCCGCTGACTTCTTCAAGCCCTGCGATCAGGCGCAGCAGAGTCGATTTACCGCAACCGGACGGGCCGACGAAGACCACGAATTCCTTGTCGTTCACCTCCAGGTCGATGCCCTTGATGATGGAAAAACCTTCGAAGCCTTTTTGCAGATTCTTGATTTTCAGGTTGGCCATGGTGATGGGCCTCCGCATTGTTGTTTTTTTAAGATCAAAAGATCGCAGCCTGCGGCAGCTCCTACAGGGGGACGGTGTGCTCTGTGTAGGAGCTGCCGAAGGCTGCGATCTTTTGCTTCTGAAATATCTATTTCACAGCGCCAAACGACAGGCCGCGGACCAGTTGTTTCTGGCTGATCCAGCCGAAGATCAGAATCGGCGCACAGGCCAGGGTCGACACCGCCGACAACTTGGCCCAGAACAACCCTTCAGGGCTTGAGTACGAGGCGATCAACGCGGTCAGTGGTGCGGCTTTCGACGAGGTCAGGTTCAGCGACCAGAAGGCCTCGTTCCAGCACAGGATCAGCGACAGCAGCACGGTCGAGGCCAGGCCGCCCTTGGCGATGGGCAGCAGCACGCGGACCATTTCCTGCCACAGCGTGGCGCCGTCGAGGCGGGCGGCTTCGAGGATGTCTTTGGGGATGTCCTTGAAGTAGGTGTAAATCATCCAGACCACAATCGGCAGGTTGATCAGCGTGTAGATCACGATCAGCGCGATGCGCGTATCGAGCAGGCCGAAACTCTTGGCCAGCAGGTAGATTGGCATCAGCACGCCCACTGGCGGCAGCATTTTGGTGGAGAGCATCCACAGCAGCGTGCCTTTGGTGCGCTGGGTTTCGTAGAACGCCATCGAGTAGGCGGCCGGCACTGCAATCAGCAGGCTCAGCGCGGTGGCGCTGAAGGAAATCACCACCGAATTCCAGGCAAAACTGAAGTAGTCGCTGCGCTCGTTGATGTGCAGGTAATTTTCCAGCGTCGGCGTGAAGATGAACTGCGGCGGCGTGGCGAAGGCGTCGATTTCGGTCTTGAAACTGGTCATCACCATCCAGAAGATCGGGAAGAAAATCACGATCGCGATGGCCCAGGCCAGGGTGCCGAGCAGCAGGCTTTGCAGCCGGCGGGATTGTTGAAGAGTCATGGCAGGCCTCAGGCTTTGTCAGTCAGGTTTTTGCCGATCATCCGCACCAGAATGATCGCGGCGATGTTGGCGATGACCACGGCAATCAAACCGCCCGCCGAGGCCATGCCGACGTCGAACTGCACCAGCGCCTGGTTGTAGATCAGGTAGGCGAGGTTGGTCGAGGCGTAGCCGGGGCCACCGTTGGTGGTGGTGAAAATCTCGGCGAACACCGACAGCAGGAAGATTGTTTCGATCATCACCACCACCGCAATCGGCCGAGCCAGGTGCGGCAGCGTCAGGTGCCAGAAGATGGCGATGGGGCCCGCGCCGTCGAGGCGCGCAGCTTCTTTCTGCTCCTGGTCGAGGGACTGCATGGCCGTCATCAGGATCAGGATCGCGAAGGGCAGCCATTGCCACGACACAATGATGATGATCGACAGAAGCGGGTAGTGCGCCAGCCAGTCCACCGGTTGTGCGCCGAACAGTTTCCAGATGTAGGCGAGGATTCCCGACACCGGATGGAAAATCAGGTTCTTCCAGATCAGCGCGCCAACCGTGGGCATGATGAAGAACGGCGAAATCAGCATGACCCGCACGATGCCACGCCCGAGAAACTCGCTGGCCTCCAGCAAGGCACTGATCAACACGCCGAATACCACACTGATCAGCAACACGCTGCCGACCAGTAACAAGGTGTTGGTTGCGCCGGGCATGAACCCTGAGTCGGTCAGGAAATAAGTGAAATTCTCCAGCCCCACGAACTGGTTTTCACCGGGGTAGAGCAGGTTGTAGCGGATCATCGAGAAGTAAATGGTCATGCCCAGCGGCACGATCATCCACAGCAGCAACAAGGCCACCGAGGGGCTGACCAGAAACCAGCCGGGATTGGCCACGCGGCTTTTGCGCTGCGGCCGGGACAGGTCGATTTGGGCTTTGGCAGTTGAAGTATTCATGGTGATCACAACCGGTTGGGTGCAGATACATGTTCAGGAAAGACGCATTCCTGACATCGACGCGAACCCTGTGGGAGCGGGCTTGCCCGCGATGGCGATTTAACAGTCGACATTAATGTTGAATGTGTCGGCCTCATCGCGGGCAAGCCCGCTCCCACAGGTTTAGTGGCGGTTACTTCGGATAACCCGCGCGCTTCATCTCGCGTTCAGTGGTCTGCTGCGCTGACGCCAGCGCCTGATCCACCGTGGTCTGGCCGATCAACGCCGCCGAGAACAGTTTGCCGACCTGCGTACCCACCGCCTGGAACTCAGGGATGGTCACCAGTTGAATGCCGATGTACGGCACGGGCTTCAGGGTCGGTTTGCCTGGGTCGGCCGCCTTCAGCGATTCCAGCGCGACCTTGGCAAACGGCGCGGCTTTGATGTAAGCGTCGCTGTACGTGGAGGCACGGGTGCCCGGCGGTACGTTGGCGATCCCGTCCTTCTCGGCAACCAGTGCGCCGTATTCTTTCGACGTGGCCCAGGCGCTGAAGGTTTTCGCAGCATCCTTGGCCTTGGAGCTGGTCGGAATCGCCAGCGCCCACGAATACAACCAGGCCGAACCTTTGTCGGTGACTTGATGCGGTGCGAAGGTGAAGCCGACGTGGTCGCTAACTTTGCTCTGGGTCTTGTCGGTGACGAACGAACCGGCGACGCTGGCATCGACCCAGATCGCGCATTTGCCGCTGTTGAACAGCGCAAGGTTTTCGTTGAAACCGTTGCTGGAGGCGCCCGGCGGGCCGGATTTCTTCATGGTGTCGACGTAGAAATTCAGCGCGTTTTTCCACTCGGGCCCCGTGAATTCCGGCTTCCACTGTTCATCGAACCAGCGCGCGCCATAGGCATTGGCTACGGTGGTGATCAGCGCCATGTTCTCGCCCCAACCGGCCTTGCCGCGCAGACAGATGCCGTATTGCTCTTTATCTTTGTGGGTGAGTTTTTCCGCAAAACCGGCGATCTGTTCCCAGGTCGGCCGCTCTGGCATGGTCAGGCCGGCCTCCTTGAACAGGTCGGTGCGGTAATAGGTAATCGAGCTTTCGGCGTAGAACGGCAGGGCGTACAGCGAACCCTTGACCGACAGACCTTCGCGCACCGACGGGAACACATCGTCGAGGGCGTAACTGGCCGGCAGATCTTTCATCGGCTCAAGCCAACCCTTGGCGCCCCACAGTGCAGCTTCGTACATGCCGATGGTCAACACGTCGAACTGCCCGCCCTGAGTGGCGATGTCGGTGGTCAGGCGTTGGCGCAGCACGTTTTCTTCCAGCACTACCCAATTGAGCTTGATGTCCGGGTGCTCGGTCTCGAACGTTTTCGAGAGCTTCTGCATGCGGATCATGTCGCTGTTGTTGACGGTGGCGATGGTCAGGGTCTGGGCGCCAAGGCTGACGCTACTGAGGGTCATGCAGGTGAGGGCAAGCAGAGCTTTTGCAGTGGGTTGCATCGTGCACTCCTTTTTCTGCACCCCGGGGGAGGCAGAAGGACGGTTATTGTTTTTGTGTCTTCCAGTGCAGGAAGAATGTGCGCTGATTACAGCCTTCAATCGCAGGGCTGACAAATCATCCGTCGCACTTTGATTGATACTTTTTTGCACTGCACTTTGATGAGCTAAACGCAGGGAAGGGGATTGCAGCGCTGGGAGGGCAGCGGATACGTACAGGTTTTCAGAGATTAATAGCGAAGATCAAAAGATCGCAGCCTTCGGCAGCTCCTACAGATGACCGGTGTAGGAGCTGCCGAAGGCTGCGATCTTTTGATCCTGCTTTCAGCTGTGGTTTTGCTCGGTCAGGCGCTGCACTGCCAGGCGTCGATAATGCGAAGGCGTCATGCCCTTGAGCTGCTGAAAGCGTCGATTGAAGTTGGAAATATTGTTGAAGCCCGACTCGAAGCACACATCGGTCACCGGTTTATCGCCATCGGCCAACAATTCGCAGGACTTGCTGATGCGCAAGCGATTGACGAACTCGATGAAGGTGCGCCCGGTCGCCTGTTTGAATACGCGGCTGAAGTAGGTCGGTGTCATGCCCAGATGCTCGGCGACTTCTTCCAGTGAAATGTCCCGGGCGTAATGGCTGAAGATGTAATCAACGGCGCGGTTGGTGCGGTCGATATTGTGCTCATCCGCCAATTGCGACGTGGTTGCGCCGGACAACAACTGGAAGTCATCGCTGGCCGCCAGCAATTCCATGAGGATGAAAAAGTGCCCGAGTCGAGTGATGCCGCGGCTGTCGGCAATTCGCTGCATCAGCGTCATGGCCTGGCCAATCGTGCGTTTGCAGCGGAACTCGATGCCGTATTGAGCACGCTCCAGTAATGGCGCCAGCGTCTTCAGTTCAGCAAACACCTGATGGCCACTCTCGAACAGCTCGTCGGTGAAGTTGACCAGCATGTCGCGTTTTTCGACGATTTCATCTTCCGCCACCTGGCTGATCCAGTTGTGGGGCAGATTGGGCCCGGTGAGGAACAGGGTTTGTGGGTAGAAGTTGCCGATGTAGTCGCCGATGAACACTTTGCCTGAACTGGCGACGATCAGGTGCAGTTCGTATTCCTTGTGGAAATGCCAGCGCACCAGCGGGCAGGGAAAGCCATGCTGACGGTAAATGATGGACAACCCGTTATGGTCATCCATCAACTCGTAAGAGGGGTCGGTCACGCGTGCGGTTCGGGTCATGGCTGGGCGCTTTTTTTGTTATCGCCAGGCGATCATGCCTCGTTCCGCCGGTTGTGCGCCAGCTTGCTGAAGGGCCGCGGCTGAAGCGGCCCGGCATTGGATCAAGTCACGGCGCCTGTTGTGGATTTTTTAGCAGCTTTTCCCAGATTCGCTGTCTGGCAAAAAAATACGATTTTGGAGTTTTTAATAAAATCGAAACTGATGATGTTGCAGTGCTCCACCCAATTTCTTCTCTCAGGATCAAACCAGTCATCAAGGACTTCAAGGATTCTTTGCGGCCCCTCCAAAGTCCAGATGGCTGCCGAGAGCGACCAAAGATAGTCTCTCGAAGGGGGGCTTTTCATGACTTCGATCACGTAAGCAAACAATGAGGAAGTAGGGTGTAGGGTTTCCTGGACGTAAGAATTTCCAGCCCACTTGTGAACGACCTGCCCGCAGAACAACTTCCAGTCCAGATCGTAATGCGATGGAGTTGCCACCAACAATCGCTGCGTTCGGCTGACTTTTTTCAATTGTCCAAGAGTGAGGTGTATGTTTTCTGACGGTATTATGTACTCGCCCAAATGCTTGATCATCATTTCGCTGAAGTACTTGTAATCGAAGGGCTCCTTGCCTCCCTTTAATTCGTGGAAGTCGAGGATGATGAATTCATTGTAGCTGCGTTCCAGAAAACCTTTGATGTCGCGAACGAGATCTTCCAGCGTGCGCGAGGACAATTCGCTGTTATGCAGGAAGCGGAATTTTGCGAGTCCGCTGGACTTTGAGTCGTATATCAGGCGCAGGTCAAGCGCCCGCGCACCGCGATTGAGTTGCGAATAAAAAGAGACATCCTGACAAACTACCCAGTTTGCGACGAATGGTGCATAAGAGGCCTCCCAGTCACAGCCAGCGTTATGCGTGCCGGGCAATGTCATTTCGAACAATGACAGATTGTCAATTTCTGGAGTGCTCCCCATCCATTGATAAGGGAGCAGGTTTTTAAAGGTGTAGTTGTTCATGTTGTATCCTGCGTAATTCAAAAAGTGCGAATAACGTTCGCACAGGCAGGATGTTTATAAGTCTGGGTTGTTGGTTCGCCAATAGCCGATGTAATACAAGTTTTGTAGTGCTGGTGTCTTTATGCCTGGGTCGACAGGGTGTTGTTGTTTTTGGCTTCAATCCACTGAGCCATATATTGTGTGCTTTTGTGGGCATGATGGCGCAACATGCTGCCGATAAAATTATTGGCTCGCAGTGATTGTAAGTTTATTTTGCATTCTTGCAGTTTCGCGATGAGCGCTGGTCCATGGGTTTTCTGTTGGTAACGCTCGCTCAATAACCTGTCGCCAGCCAGGCTGGCAGCTTGCCAGTAAGTTTCGTCCTTATATAACTTGATCGCGCAGTCGGCGAATTCAGTCGCGGTACGGGTGACATCTCCAGGCCATCGGCATTCACCGTGCATGCCCTCGGCACCGATCGGCGTTGTGACACTCGGAGTGCGGCAAAGCATCGCGTCAACGAGCTTGCCCTTGATCCCGGCGCCAAAGCGCAGAGGCGCCAGACAGACCCGCGCCGCAGACATGACCTGCAATGCATCTTCAGCCCAGTTCATTACATGAAAGCCCTGCGCCGCGTTGTGCAGAGCCGTGGCTTTGGGGGGCGTGTAGGCGCCGTAAATGTGCAGTTGTGCTTCAGGCAATTGTTGGCGAATAAGCGGCCAGATGGTCGATTTCATCCAGAGCACGGCATCCCAGTTGGGGGCATGACGGAAATTGCCGATACTCAGAAAATGTTCCCGATCTTCGAAGGTTCGCGCTGGTGCCTCTGGCAGGTCAACCATCAGTGGACACCAATGCAGCAACTGGCGCGGTAAACCGAACTGTTCGACCAGTAACTCGATTTCCACTTCGGAAATCATCAGGTTCAAGTCACAACGATACAACGCCGCAATTTCCCGTTTGGCCAGGTCGGTGGTAGCCATCAATTCGAATTCTTCGCGCAACGCAGGAATAAACAAATCGCTGAAGTCATCCTGATCGTTATTGGCTTTCAGACGATCCTTGAGCCGTTGATGGCGGGCATGTCGCAAGCTTTGCAGATCAGATGTTTCCAGAACACGCAGGGCGCCTGGACAGTGCTTTTCAACCCGCCAACCGAACTGCTCTTCCATCATGAACTGGTCGAACAACACAATGTCGGGCGCCAGGTCACTGATGAAGGTATCGAAGCTGCTGTTATTGAGTTCGATCGGCACCTCGCGGATCCCCAGTGCACACAAATCGGCCTTGTGCTCACCGGGACCTGCCGGGCTGCTGAAGGTAATCTCCCAGCCTTGCTCCAGGAACGTCTCGAGAATCTGCATCACGTGCCCGCTGGCGGCGGAGGAGCGGGGTTCGGGCCAGACGTAACCAATGACGAGAACTTTGGTTGCAGGCTGGCTCATAACGCGGATTCCTAAACGTACGGTGGGAAAAAAACAGCGCGGATTAAAACACAAACCGGACGGTGTCCGGTTTGTCTATATCAGGTAATCGGCGTGCCGAGGTTGACCAGGACCGGTTGGTCCAGGAAGCGCTCGGGGTGGGCGTGGTATACCGGGAAACGGATTGCGTCGATGTTCAACTCGAACATAGGGCGCTCGGTTTTGATCTGGTCGAGCAGACCCACGGCCAGTTCATAGGAGTCGGCATTGAGTAGTGCCGGATTTTGACGCACCAACAGCGGTTGACTGGCGGCGCTGGAGTCAAGAATCTTCCAGTCGCCTGGTCGCGCCAATACCGCGTGGGGATTGTCCGGGAACCGCGGGTGAGCCCGGGTCGAACTCCTTGCCAAATCAACCAGCGAGGTGACGTCTAATTGGGAAAACGGGGTCACATGCCCGTAATACAAATCGAGCGTTCCTGGTGCACCGTGCGATAACTCATGGATTAGCACGTCGGCGATCCGGCTGTCGTCGTAACGGCTGGTGCGGTAGAACTCATCCATCTGGTCGGGAAATATCTTCAAAAAGCGTTTGAACGAACCCGCAGGATCGTCAACATTTTTCCTGGCTGCTTTCCACTGTTTATAGTCCGTAGTTCGCAAGGCTGCCAAGGCGTTGACGGGGTCTTTCTTGAACGACATGTTGGCCAGTGAGACACCGTTGAGATCGTGGCGCATGGCACGCAGTCTCTGCAGCACATGTTTCAGGGCATCGTCGGAATATGTCCCGAATACGTGTTCAAAAACCAGTCGAACCTGGGCCTCCCAGTTAGGGTCGGTACATACGCTAATGGCGTTATCCAGCTTGCTTTTGGCGAGGGGCAGCGACCTTTTCAAGTAACGCCGGGTGTAACCGTGCGGCTTGAAGCGCGCAAAAAAACGCCGCAAAGGCGAAAAATCCAGAATCTTGAAATTCGGCAGCTTCGGTCCCCAGGCGCCGCCTGTCTTGAAGTGCAGCGCATGCCACTCGTTGTTGCGTTGCAGGGCCACGAGTTCGAGCGGTTCAGCCAGATCATCGACCGCTTTCCACTGGCCTTGCATGAGATCAGTGCGCTTGGCGGCCTTGATCAAATCATAGGATTGCGAGCTGCCGCTCAATCTGCGGATTTGACTGCTGGCAACTTCCAGAGCTTACGAACTGCGCTTGGACAACAACAGCGCCCCACGCTTGGCCAACCGCGCACCCTTTTGCGCCAGATCGGGTAAACCGTCCAGTGGATTGACCACAGCGACAGCAAATCTGAGCGAGGCTTTGGCGATACTCAAGACCTTTGCGGTGGTAGATACAGATTTGGTCACGATGTTCGCCACCGTAACACCCAGACCGACCAGCAAACCGACCAAGGCCAGACCGTCCAGAATGCAGCCTCCGATGCCTTCGGAAACACGCGGTGCATCACCGGACTGGATATCCTCAATGCATTTTTTGAAAGGCACGACCAGATCCACGAGGAATTTATCCACCACCCTGTTGTGCTGACGCAATACCTGCAGCTCGGTCTGCGTATTCAGCGATGCATACATTTCTTCGCGAGTCAGAACAGGGTGATAGGTCAGCACCCAATCAGTCAGTTCTTTCAGCGCCGGAGCGAAGAACAGTGCTACTTGCCCGACATTGTCTGCCTTCAGGTGCATCTGACATAGTTTTTCCACCACGACGCTGGATGTCATGCCACTGCGGGGTTCGCTGCCACTGGCATAGGCACTGAAGTCCAGTGGCCAGACGTGGTCTTGATTTTTCTTCTGGAAATCGGTTTTTTTTCCTGTGTACGAGAGCTGGGGATTCTGATTGATCACACCGGTCTTCCGTAACATCAACGCCAGTTCGGGGCACTCCCGGCACAATCCCCTCAATGTGAATAGCTCGTAGCTTCGGGTCACCCCCGCGGACTGGGTGCACAGAATGACGCCAAAGCGACCTTTTTTCGCGTCGCGATGATTCTGGGTTTCCTCGAAGGCGTTGATAGGATTGGCTGTTTCGCGAACGGTATAGATCGAGACATGGCCGTTCATCAGTGCTTGTCTGTCGCGGTTGGGCAGATTGCAAATGGCAAGCTTGATCAACGCGTCCCGACCCGCCTGCAATTCTTCATAATATTGTGTGAATGCGCGATCAAAGATCGTGGCTGCGGGCTCCAGCTCATTCAGACGTTGAAAAGCGCCCACGGGTGCCGCGAAGTTAGCTGCGGTTTTGTATTTCGAGGTCAGCTTGCCGTTTTCGCTCAAATCACCGGACATGTAGAGGTCAACCACGCTGAGGCGTAACTTACGCAGTTCGCTTAAGGCGAAATGGCTCATACCTCGTCCATCCAGTGAATAGTCGAATATTTCCTCGGCCAGCCCCTTCAAGTTGAGTGAGCCCAGAAGGTCGAGCCAGTTGCGGTCAGTGAAGGATTTATCGTATTTGATCGAAAACGCTTTACGTTGCAGGTAATCACCAGGTGCAAGAACTTGCTGTAGCGCTTTTAGCGACAACTTTGTTCGGTCGGGCGCGACGCCTGACAGACCTTTTTCGGATTGGTGCAATGCATCGCTGTAACGGTCGAAGTATGTAGCCGCTTTTAAAAACGTTTCGTGGCTGTAATCCTTTCCCTGTGCATAAGGGACAAGATTATTCATCACTGCCCAGTTGATGACCGGCAAGGCGGACGTTAATTCCTGCAGTGTGCGCTGATCGCTGCTAATTGGGCTCAGTTCGGAAAACGCTATGATGTCCGCGTAACTCAACAAGCGCGCGGCTCCGGGCGTGGCCAGTTCAATCGTCGCGACTGTTTGCGACAGCACGACCCAACCTGCCTTACCCAATGTCAACTCCGCCGGTGTATCGGCGATCAAAAATTCGGGCGCTGTCCCGGACAACAGCAGGTGTGCTGCGATTTGCACATTGGTCGCTTCAATTGCCGTGGTTTGCAGCAAGTGCTGTTCAAGGTTCTCGACGACGTCCGCAGGGGTCAATGACGCGTTGTTCGGGTGGTACATGTCGAACCCGGCAATGACTGCGCTGTGGTGTTGCAGTGTAGGAATGATGTCAATGATCAATGCGGATACGACCAGATGCATGATTTGCATGCGGGCGACCTCGCTATCGTCTTGTTCAAGATTCCAGTTCAGCCGGGTATGCATCGTTGCGCCTAAGGCCTGCGCCTTGGGTTTTTTCAGGAACTGTTCAATAAAAGTAGCGGCATGCTGTCTGCGATCAGCAACGCCTATTTCATTGAAATTGTTGTAAGGAACGATGTGCTGAAACAGCGATGTCGCCCCGCCGGTGGTTTCCTCGATCAACGCTTTGATGGTCTGGCGGTCAGCATCGGTGAGTCGAAAGGGGCTGTCTTGCGCGGCGAAGATCAACTCGTGATAGTTGCCCAGTGGCGGGGGGGGCGGTAATTTGAACGTGAGATGCGCGATCAATTGCCTGGCTTCCAGCACCGTGTGGGGCAGGTCGTGTTTTTGAAAGCGAAGCCACTGTCCGACGCTGATGTATTTCCCGATAAGTACTCGGCCACCAAGGTTGGCTGCACATTCGGCGAGCAGGGTAAGATCCTCGCTAAGATAGGTGGTGACAAGCGAATCCGTGCTCATATCAAACCAGTCACGATCAGGAGGTTCTATCAGACCGGATGAGTTATCCAGATCCAGCCAGAAGTCATCATCGAGTCCGCGCAGTCTGGCGTTTTCATCAACTTCAAACACTGTTTCTTCGCAGAAAATGTATCTGTCATCCAGTAGGAGAAAGGCATCCCTTTTCGTGAGCTTCTGCAATTCTATTCGCGCAAATTCACAGGCATGATCGAAAGTGCTGTCGGTGACTCGTGAGGCGAATAACTTATTGAGGTCCAGGGTTTCTTCGTCGGTGCGCTCGCCGATTTTTGCTTTGATGGCAGCAAGAATATTGTTTTTTTCTTCAATGTCCCGTTGTTCCGGAGCATTGAAATTTGAGGGGGCAAGTTTTCCGTCACGCTGCTCGACGAGACTTTGTTTTGGTGATGGCTTCACTGATTTCATCCTTGTCAGTTGCTTGTAGTTCCTCTCCGGCCTTGGTGAGTTCAATTAGGTGAAACACACAGGTAAGTGTTTGCGCCGTTAGGTGGGCGCACAGTAAATCTGTTTTCGCGACTTTTAAAGTTTAAAAGAGTTGCAAGTTGTGCAGCGCAACAGACCGGTAATAGTCTGTTGCGTAAATGATCGATTGAACCCCGTGTTCGAGGTTATTTTGCTTAAAAGGTGAAGGGCGAACACGTTATGGTTTAAGTATTCCCTTCACTTTGTCGCGCAGCTGGTCAATCGAAAAAGGTTTGCCGATAACGTGCATGCCATCTGGCACATCGATACTTTCGGCGTAACCACTGGCAAACAGGATTGGCAGTTCGGGGCGAATTTTACGCGCTTCCAGTGCCAGCTCACGGCCATCCATACCGGGTAAACCGACATCCGTCATCATCAGATCAATATGCTTGGCCGTATCCACGAGAATTTCCAGCGCCTGCTCGCTGCCGTCCGCTTCCAGCACTGTGAATTCCAGTTCCTCCAGCACATCGACGATCAGCATGCGCACGATGGCGTCGTCTTCGACGACCAGGATGGTGGAAAGGGTGGCGGACATAATTAAGCTCTCAAGGGTAGGAATCGGGTGCGCCGGTCGATCAAAAATACCGTGCTTTTGCATGAGTAAGTGGCGCATAGCCACAAGTTCCCGGTTTGATACAAAAAAGATTAGCAGCTGCGGGGCGCGCAAGGATAACTGTTGGCACGCATCCACGCGCAGGCAAATGTAGGAATTTGCTGCCAAATTCGTCAGAAAAATGGATCCAGGCCGGTGTTTTGGGGCAAACTCTCGGGTTTTCAACAGTTCGACAAGGCTGCCCCATGTCCTCTCCGTCTTCGGTTGATGAGCAACGCTTTCGCAAACTCCTGAGTCGCAACGTCAGTCTGCCACTGGGCGTCGGCGTGCTCAGCGCGGTGTTCTTCGTGTCGCTGATCACTTACCTGCTATCGGTCATCCAGTGGGTTGAACACACTGACCGGGTGATCAATAACGCCAACGAAGCGGTGAAACTGACCGTGGATCTGGAAACCGGTATGCGCGGTTTCCTGTTAAGCGGCGATGAGCACTTCCTCGATCCGTATGAAACGGCCAAACCGCGAATCGCCGTGGCGCTCAATACGTTGCTTGAGTTGACCGGCGACAACCCAGTGCAAACCGATCGTTTACGCCGCCTGCAAGCCTTGCAGACCGAATGGGCGACCTACGCGCAGTCGATGATCGATTTACAGCGCAGCAGCGGTGATTACCGTGGTGCGGTGAGGGCCGGGCGGGGCAAGCGCCTGACTGACGAGATTCGCAAGCAGTTCGAAGACGTGATCGACATGGAGCAGCAGTTGCGCGCCTCGCGCAATGAAGAAGTGCGCCGCACGACGATCTGGAGCATCACCCTTTATCTGCTGTTCGTTGCGGGTATCAGCGGATTGCTGGCCTACATTGGTCGTCGCGATCTGGTCAATTTGTCTGAAAGCTACGGTGCCACGCTGGCAGCGCAGCAGGCCAGCGCCGAGCGCCTGGAGCGCCAGGCCTGGCTGCGTAACGGCCAGACCGAACTGGCCGAGCAGGTGCTGGGGCAACTGACACTGAATCTGCTGGGGCGCAACATTCTGCAGTTCTGCGCCCAATATCTCGGCGTCGCGGTGGCTGCGCTCTATGTTCGCGAAGAACACGGTGGCCTCAAGCGGGTCGCCACCTATGGCTTCTCGCGTGAACAGGAAGAAAAGGATCAGGCGATTCACAGTGCCGAAGGCATCGTCGGTCAAGTGGTGCAGCAGGCGCGTCTGGTTCGGCTGGATTCCGTGCCATTCGATTACTTCAAGGTCAGTTCCGGTCTTGGCGAAGGTCTGCCGCACAGTGTGCTGGTGGTGCCGACCAGTGAAGACGACCGCGTCAACGGCGTGATCGAACTGGGTTTCCTGCGTCCGCTCAATGACCGCGACATCGAGCTGCTGGAGCTGATCGCCAGCAATATCGGCACCTCTATCGAGGCGGCCCGTTATCGCCAGCGGCTGCAGGAAGTGTTGGCCGAAACCCAGCAACTCAACGAAGAGTTGCAAGTGCAGCAAGAAGAGCTGAAAACCGCCAACGAAGAGCTGGAAGAGCAGTCGCGGATCCTCAAGGAATCCCAGGCGCATCTGGAAACCCAGCAAGTGGAGCTTGAGCAGACCAACGAGCAACTGGCCGAACAGGCCCAGACGCTCGCAGAACAACGCGACGCCATGGACTTGAAAAACACCGAGTTGAATCAAGCACAGGTGCAACTCGAAGAGCGCGCCGAAGAGTTGCAGCGTTCGAGCAAGTACAAGTCCGAGTTCCTCGCCAACATGTCCCACGAACTGCGCACGCCGCTGAACAGTTCGCTGATCCTCGCCAAGTTGCTCGCGGAAAACCCGCAGGACAACCTCAGTCCCGAGCAGGTCAAGTTTGCCGAGTCGATCTATTCCGCCGGCAACGATCTACTCAACTTGATCAACGATATTCTCGACATCTCCAAGGTCGAGGCGGGCAAGCTCGAAGTGCTACCGGAAAACACTCACGTCGCGCGGCTGGCGGACGGTTTGCGGGGTGTCTTCGAACCGATCGCGGCGGACAAGAAGCTGGCGTTCCATGTCGAAGTGCAACCCGGCGCCCCGACGACGATGTTCACTGACCGCCAGCGCCTTGAACAAGTGATCAAGAACCTGCTGTCCAACGCGGTGAAGTTTACCGAGCGAGGATCGGTCAGCCTGACGATTGCCAGTCAGCCCGATGAGCGCATTGCGTTCATCGTTCAGGATTCGGGGATCGGCATTGCCACGGATCAGCAGGAAAGCATCTTCGAAGCCTTCCGTCAGGCCGATGGCACCACCAATCGCAAGTACGGCGGCACCGGGCTGGGGTTGTCGATTTCCCGGGATCTGGCAATGTTGCTCGGCGGTTCGATCAGCGTCAGCAGCAAACCGGGGCAGGGCAGTGTGTTTACCCTGGTTTTGCCGTTGCAGTACAGCGAGCCGGGCGACACGCCGTTCGCGCCGCTGAGCTTCACTCCACCCGCGCCAGTCACGCACGTTGCCGCGCCAGCGGCGCCGGTTACATCGCTGGCACCGGTCAACATCCCGCGCTTTGCCGATGACCGCGACAAGGCACCATTTGCCACCCGCTGCATTCTGGTGGTCGAGGACGAGCCGAATTTCGCCCACATTCTTTATGACCTGGCGCATGAACTGGGTTATCAGTGCCTGGTCGCCCACGGGGCCGACGAAGGTTATGACCTGGCGCGGGAATTTGTACCGGACGCGATCCTCCTCGATATGCGCCTGCCGGACCACTCTGGCCTGACCGTGTTGCAGCGCTTGAAAGAACGCGCCGAAACCCGTCACATCCCGGTCCATATCATCTCGGTCGAGGATCGTGTCGAAGCAGCCATGCACATGGGCGCCATCGGTTACGCGGTCAAGCCGACCACCCGCGAAGAGCTCAAGGACGTGTTTGCCCGTCTCGAAGCCAAACTGACGCAAAAGGTAAAACGCGTGCTGCTGGTCGAGGACGATGATCTGCAGCGCGAAAGCATTGCGCGGCTGATTGGCGATGACGACATCGAAATCACCGCCGTGGGTCTTGCTCAAGATGCTCTGGATCTGCTGCGCACGACAATCTTTGACTGCATGGTGATCGACCTGAAGCTGCCGGACATGCTCGGCAACGAGCTGCTCAAGCGCATGTCAACCGAGGACATCTGTTCGTTCCCACCGGTGATTGTCTACACCGGGCGCAACCTGACCCGCGACGAAGAGGCCGAGCTGCGCAAGTATTCGCGCTCGATCATCATCAAGGGTGCGCGCTCACCGGAACGTTTGCTTGATGAGGTCACACTCTTTCTGCACAAAGTCGAATCGCAGTTGTCCCATGAACGGCAGAAGATGCTCAAGACCGCGCGCAGCCGCGACAAGGTCTTTGAAGGTCGCAAAGTGCTGCTGGTGGACGACGATGTGCGCAACATTTTCGCCCTGACCAGCGCGCTGGAAACAAAAGGTGCAGTCGTGGTGATCGGCCGGAACGGTCGTGAGGCGATTGAAAAACTCAATGAAGTCGACGACATCGATCTGGTGCTGATGGACGTGATGATGCCGGAAATGGATGGTTTCGAAGCCACCATCGAGATCCGCAAGGATCCGCGCTGGCGCAAACTGCCCATTATTGCGGTGACGGCTAAGGCCATGAAGGATGATCAGGAGCGCTGCCTGCAGGCGGGCGCCAACGATTATCTGGCCAAGCCTATCGACCTGGATCGCCTGTTCTCGCTGATTCGTGTGTGGTTACCGAAGATGGAACGCATTTAGTGGAAGGCAGTAACTCATCAGAGCGCAACAGTGAGATCGAACTGCGGTTGTTGATTGAGGCTATTTACCTCAAGTACAGCTACGATTTTCGTGATTACTCCGGCGCTTCGATCAAGCGTCGGGTGCAGCACGCATTGGGCCAGTTCGAATGCGCGACCATTTCGGCGTTGCAGGAGAAAGTCCTGCATGACCCGACGGCGTTCATGCAGTTGCTGCAACTGCTGACGATCCCGGTCAGCGAGATGTTTCGTGATCCGTCGCACTTCCTCGCCATTCGCAAGGAAGTGGTGCCGTTGCTGCGCACCTACCCGTCGATCAAGATCTGGATCGCCGGGTGCAGCACGGGGGAGGAGGTCTATTCGATGGCGATTCTGCTGCGCGAAGAGGGCCTGCTCGAGCGCACGATCATCTATGCCACCGACATCAACCCGCGCTCGCTGGACAAGGCCAAGCAGGGTATTTTTTCGATGGAAAATGTCCGCGCCTACACCGCCAACTATCAGCAGGCCGGTGGTCAGTGTTCATTTGCCGACTATTACACTGCCGCTTATGGTTACGCGATTTTCGACAAGAGCCTGTGCGAGAACGTGACATTCGCCGACCACAGCCTGGCCACTGATAGCGTGTTCTCCGAAACTCAATTGATTTCCTGCCGCAATGTGCTGATCTACTTCAACAAGAAGCTTCAGGATCGGGCGTTCGGGCTGTTCCATGAATCGCTTTGTCATCGCGGTTTTCTGGTGCTCGGCAGCAAAGAGACGCTGGATTTTTCCAGCTATGCGAACCAGTTCGAGCCGCTGGTAAAGCAAGAACGGATCTACCGCAAAAAATGAACGAGACTGCGGATTTGCCTCGAATCGAGGCTATTGTGATGGGTGCTTCCGCCGGTGGCGTCGAGGCATTGATGAACCTGTTGGGGCCATTGCGCCAAGGTTTTGTGCTGCCGATCATCGTCGTGTTGCATTTGCCGGAGGAGCGTCGCAGCCAGTTGGCCGAAGTGTTCGCCCGACGTTTGCAACTGCCGGTCGAAGAGGCCACCGACAAGCAGGACATCCAGGCCGGCACGGTGTATTTCGCCACGCCCGGTTATCACCTGTCGGTGGAACAGGACCGCAGTTTGTCCTTGAGCCTTGAGGACCGGCTGCATCATTCGCGGCCATCGATTGACTATCTTTTCGAGTCTGCTGCCGATGTCTACGGGCCGAGGTTGGCGGCGGTGCTGCTGACCGGTGCCAATCACGATGGCGCGCGCGGGCTGGCGCAGGTCAAACGCTCCGGCGGGCTGACCATCGTGCAGGATCCTGATGACGCCCAGATCGCCACTATGCCCCTGGCTGCGCTGAAAATTCAGCAGCCGGATCATGTCTTACCCATTCACGGCATCGGCCGTCTGTTAGTCGAGCTGGAACGAATCGCATGCTGAGTAATATCCAGGCAAAACTGCTGATCGTCGACGATCTGCCCGAGAACCTGCTGGCTCTCGAAGCGCTGATCAAACGCGAAGACCGCACCGTGTATAAGGCGTTGTCGGCCGACGAAGCATTGTCGCTGCTGCTGCAACACGAGTTCGCCATGGCCATTCTCGACGTGCAGATGCCCGGCATGAACGGCTTCGAACTGGCGGAGTTGATGCGCGGCACCGAGAAAACCAAGAACATCCCGATCATTTTCGTCAGCGCCGCTGGCCGTGAACTGAACTACGCGTTCAAAGGTTACGAAAGCGGCGCGGTGGACTTTCTGCACAAACCGCTGGATATCCACGCGGTGAAGAGCAAGGTCAACGTGTTCGTCGATCTGTATCGCCAGAGCAAGGCCATGAAGCAACAGGTCGAAGCGCTGGAGCAGGCTCGACGGGAGCAGGAAGCGCTGCTGCAACAATTGCAGAGCACCCAGTCGGAGCTTGAACAAGCGGTGCGGATGCGCGATGACTTCATGTCAATCGTCGCCCACGAAGTGCGCACGCCACTCAATGGCCTGATACTCGAAACTCAATTGCGCAAGATGCACCTGGCGCGGGACAACGCCGCGGCGTTCACCCTCGACAAGATGCACGCCATGGTCGATCGCGATGAGCGGCAGATCAAAAGCCTGATCCGCTTGATCGAGGACATGCTCGACGTGTCGCGGATTCGTACCGGCAAGCTGTCGATCCGGCCGAATTCGTTCGACCTTGTGCAGTTGGTGAGCAATCTGCTGCAAAACTTTGCGGCGCAAATCGAAGCCGCCGAAACTACAGTCACCTTTGAAGCGGATATGCCGGTAAAAGGGTGCTGGGATGAGTTCCGCATCGAGCAGGTGATTTCCAATCTGTTGACCAACGCCCTGCGTTACGGCGGCAGGAGCCCGATTCAGGTCCGCGTCTATCGCCAGGGCAACGAAGCCCGGGTTGAGGTTCAGGACCACGGGATCGGCATCAGTGCCGAGAATCAGAAACGTATTTTCCAACAGTTCGAACGGGTTTCCGCCAAGACGGTAGTGGCCGGTCTCGGGTTGGGTCTGTTCATTTCCGAGCAGATCGTCGCCGCCCATGGCGGTTCCATCGTCGTCGAGAGTCAAATCAACGAGGGCGCCCTGTTTCGCGTTTGTCTGCCGATCGAGGAAAACGGCAAATCCGACGCAACCTCTGAGTGACCGCACGGTCGTATCAGCAGCTATTGACCGAACATAGGCTTCCCATGAGCGTAGATGCACAAGATGTAGTACTCGTCGTCGAGGACGCACCGGTTATCTTGATGGTTCTGACGGATTATCTGTCGGGGCAAGGCTATCGCGTGCTCCAGGCGGAAAGCGGCGAGCAGGCTTTCGAGATTCTGGCGAGCAAGCCGCATCTGGACGTACTGATCACTGACTTCCGTTTGCCTGGCGGCATCTCCGGCGTGCAAATCGCCGAACCCGCCGTCAAGCTGCGACCTGACCTCAAGGTGATTTTCATCAGCGGTTATCCGCAGGAAATCCGCGAGACCGGTAGCCCGATCACGCTTAAGGCGCCGATTCTGGAAAAGCCGTTTGATCTGGACGTGTTGCAGGAAAAGATTCAGGAACTGCTGGCCTGATCGAAATCGACCTCATGTAGGAGCTGCCGCAGGCTGCGATCTTTTGACTTTGTTTTAAGATCAAAAGATCGCAGCCTGCGGCAGCTCCTACAGGGTTTTCAGGGTCTCAGCTTTTGATCATTTCGCGCACCTTGGCGGTCAACAGATCAAAGGTGAACGGTTTGGTGATCATCTGCATTCCCGAATCCAGGAAACCACCGCGCACCGCCGCATGCTCGGCGTATCCGGTGATGAACAGAATCTTGAGCTCAGGCCGGTATTGCCGGCCAATCTCAGCCAACTGCCGACCGTTCATGCCCGGCAAACCAACGTCGCTGATCAACAAGTCGATGCGCTGCGTCGAGTTGAGAATCGGCACCGCGCCGTCGGCATCTGCAGCCTCCACAAACGCATAACCCAACTCGCTGAGCACTGCGCTGACCAGCACGCGAACGGCCGGGTCGTCTTCGACGATCAGCACGGTTTCGCCATCTATTGCGTGCGGCGATTGCTGGATATCGCAAGTGGGCTGCTCAAGTTCCTGGCCACGGTAACGCGGCAAGTAAAGCCTGACGGTTGTGCCCTGATCAACTTCACTGTCGATCGAAACATGCCCGCGTGACTGCTTGCTGAACCCGTAAATCATCGACAGGCCCAAGCCTGTTCCCTGACCGATCGGCTTGGTGGTGAAAAATGGATCGAAAGCGCGACTGATCACACTTTGCGGCATGCCGCTGCCGTTGTCGGTGACGCTTAACATCACATAATCGCCGGGTTCCAGATTGGGGTAGGCCACGGTGAATTCACGATGCAGCACCTGATTGCTGGTTTCGACCACCAGTTTGCCGCCCTCGGGCATGGCGTCGCGGGCATTGATAACGAGGTTGAGCAGGGCGCTTTCCAGTTGATTGGGGTCCGCCTCGGCTACCCAGAGTTTTTCATCCAGACGCATTTCCAGTTGAATGCTTTCGTTGATACTGCGCTGTAGGAGCTCGCCCATCGACAGCACCAGGCTATTCATCTGCACGGCTTTGGAGTCGAGCGATTGCCGACGGGAAAAGGCCAGCAGGCGATGAGTCAGGCTGGCGGCACGATTGGCCGAGGTCACGCCCAGGTCGATCAAGCTGTCGAGGTCTTCGGTGCGCCCTCGGGCCAGTCGCCGGCGAATCAACTCAAGGCTGCCGATAATGCCGGTGAGCATGTTGTTGAAGTCGTGAGCGATACCGCCGGTGAGCTGACCGACCGCTTCCATTTTTTGCGACTGACGCAACGCTTCTTCGTTGTGCCGCAGTTGCGCGGTGCGTTCTTCGACTTGCTGTTCGAGGGTTTCCAGTGTCGATTGCAGGCGTCGTTCGCTTTCACTCAGATCGATCAGACGGTCGCGGGCTTCGTACTGTCGTCGACGGCCGCGAAGGGCAGCGGACACCAGACTGATCAGCGTTGCCGGATGAAATGGCCGCTCAAGGAACGTTACGTTGCCTAATTGATCGCTGAGGTGAGAGGAGGGACCCTGTTCCTGTCCGCCGTGATGAGTGAGCAACACAATCGGCAGATCCGACCACGCTGGCTGCTGGTCCAGATACAGGAACAACGCCTCCAGTTCCGGGCCGCGTAGCGCCTCGGCGGCGATCAACAGCATGCCGGCGCCAGTCTCCAATTGCGCACACAGTGTGGTGAGATCCGGTGTAATCAGGCCGCTGTACCCGGCCTCGTTGAGAATCATCAACGCAATTTGGCTGTCGCGCCCCATGGGCGCCAGAATCAGCGCCCGCTCGGCGAGCGGCACCGAGCCGGTCATAAGCCTTCCTGCAGCAGCGGTTTTCTCTCACCGAGGTAGGTCGGGACGCCACGAAGTACGCCCTGAAAGGCTTCCAGCGGTTCGCCGATGATCATGCCTTGCGTCGAAATAAGGTATTCGCGAATCGTCGATTCATGGCTGCCGGTGCGCTTCTTGATGATGGAGATGGCGCGGCGCACCTTACCGATGGCTTCGAAGTAGCGCAACAGAATCACCGTGTCGGCCAGATAGGTAATGTCGACGGGTGCCTGCATGTCGCCGACCAGACCGTGCTGAGCGACCGTCATGAAGGTCGCAGCGCCTTTGCGGTTGAGGTACAGCAGCAGTTCGTGCATGTGCAGCACAAGCGCATTTTCTTCCGGCATCGCGGCCTGATAGCCGTTAATGCTGTCGATGACTACCGTTTTGATCTGGCCTTCATCAACGCAACGACGTACCCGATGGGAGAACTCGCCCGGTGACAGCTCGGCGGCATCCACTTGTTCGATGAGCAAATTGCCGGAGGCACGCAGGGCCTTGAGATCGATGCCGATGTGTTTCATCCGTTCGAAAAGCAGTTCCAGCTCTTCGTCAAAGATGAACAGCGCAGCTTTTTCCCCGCGTGCTACAGCAGAAGCCGCGAAGATCATCGAAATCAGCGATTTGCCCGTACCTGCCGGGCCGAGAATCAATGTGCTTGATCCCGTCTCGATGCCGCCACCGAGCAACGCATCCAGCTCTTTGATACCGCTGCTCAATTGCAGGCGTGGGTAGTCGCCGCGATGCTCGGCTGCGACCAGTCGCGGGAACACATGCACGCCATCGCCCATGATGGTGAAGTCGTGATAACCGCCGCGGTACTTTTGGCCACGGTACTTCACGACCCGCACTCGGCGACGCTCGGCGCCATAGTTGGGGGTGATTTCTTCCAGGCGAATCACACCGTGGGCCACGCTGTGCACGGTTTTGTCGAGAGACTCGGTGGTCAGGTCGTCGAGCAGCAGCACCGTCGCGTTGTAACGCACGAAGTAGTGCTTGATTGCCAGAATCTGTCGGCGGTAGCGCAAGGAGCTTTGCGCGAGCAGACGGATCTCGGAGAGGCTGTCGAGGACGACGCGGGTCGGCTTGAAGCGTTCGACCGCTTCGAAAATCTGTTTGGTGGCTTCGCCCAATTCCAGGTCGGAGGAGTACAGCAAGCTCTGCTGGTGCTCTGCATTAAGCAGGCTTTCCGGGGGCGTCAGTTCGAAGATCTTGATGTTTTCGTCCAGCTCCCAGCCGTGGGACAGCGCCCCTTGGCGCAGTTCACGCTCGGTTTCCGAGAGCGTGATGTACAACGAGCGTTCGCCGGCTTTCGCGCCAGCTATTAGAAAATGCAACGCGGCGGTAGTTTTGCCGGTACCGGGCTCACCCTCCAGCAAAAATACGTGACCACGAGACAAGCCTCCGGCGAGGATGTCATCCAGGCCTACGATGCCGGTGGCGGCTTTTGCACTGATCAACTCGTTAGATGTAGACAAAAAATGCCCTCTCATGACTAGGGGAAGCGAGGCAGCCGTCTAGTGTGAGCTGCCTGTTTACTTGACCCGTAGCCGTGATGGCAGTTCCGCTTTTTCTTTCATGAAGGCTGGAAATTCTCTGTGATGAGTGGATTTATCCCCTCACACAGCACAACTTCAGAGGCCTTGCTGTATTGCCGGATCGTCGGGGTTCAACTGTTCAAGCTGGGCGAGCAGAATCTGCACGTTCTGCAGCTGTCCGCTTTCTTTCCAGTAGTTGATCAGCAGCACCCGCGCCTTGCGATCGGCCGGGTGGCGCTGGACGATTTCCTGCAGTTGCTTCTGCGCCGCTTCCAGTTCTTCAGCACTGTGAAGAGTGGTGGCGAGGTCGTAGCGGTAATCCTTGTTGTCCGGCTCCAGCTCCACCGCTTTGGACAAGCCGAGCAGGGCGTATTCACGTTGACCATGGTGCAGCAACCACAGCCCCAGGGCATGTTGCAGATAGGCGGAGTCAGGCTGGGCTTTAAGCTTTTGAGCGAGCAACTGTCGGGCGGCGTCGGCCTGCCCCTGGCGGTCGAGCACGTCGATCTGCATCACCAGCGCCGGCAGGTTGCCGGGGTCCAGGCGCAGCGCATTCTCCAATGCTTGCTGTGCCTCTTTCAGCTCGGCGTTATGTAGATGCAGGCGCGCCAGTTGCGCATAAGAAGTGGCGCTCGGCGGTTGATCCTTGAGTGCTTGCTCCCAGCCGTCGATGGCCTGCTGCAACGGCGCAAAATACAGCCCGAGTTCATCCGGGGTCAGGCCGAGCAGGGCGTTGATCGCGGCAAACCGGACAGTCGGCGCTTCATCATCAAGCATCGGCCCCAGCAACAGACTGCGTTGCCCACCCGGCACGAGTCCAACCACACTTTTGATGGCTGCCAGCCGCACCTCGGGTTCTTCGTGCTGCAGGTCAGCGTCGGCAAGCTTCAACGCCTGAGGGCTCGGGTAATTGGGCAGTTCGCCGTGCAGCCAGACGCGGCGCTTGACCGACAGATCCGGCCGGCCCAATTGCTGATACAGCTGACGCGCCGCCCCCGGTTCGCCGGTTCGGGCAGCGCCCAGCGCTTCGCTGTAGCCGTGCTTGATCGCGTCCGGAATCACCGGCGTCGTGCTGCGCAAGGCCAGCCACGCCACGACGACAATAAGCACAAGGCCAAGGCAGATAAGCAGAAAGCGGCGAGACTGAGGCATGCGGGTTTCCGAAAACAGACGTACTTGAGCAGAGTGGCAAGCTTCGGTCAGCTCGGGCCGTGAGTCAAACCCCGAGCATGCGAATCGTAACGCAATCCCCTGTAGGAGCTGCCGAAGGCTGCGATCTTTTGACTTTGCTGTTTCAAGATCAAGAGATCGCAGCGTTCCGCAGCTCCTGCAGGGGGGAACGCATTTCAAATGTAGGAGCTGCCGAAGGCTGCGATCTTTTGACTTTGCTGTTTCAAGATCAAGGGATCGCAGCGTTCCGCAGCTCCTACAGGGAGAACGCATTTCAAATGTAGGAGCTGCCGAAGGCTGCGATCTTTTGACTTTGCTGTTTCAAGATCAAGAGATCGCAGCGTTCCGCAGCTCCTACAGGGGGGAACGCATTTCAAATGTAGGAGCTGCCGAAGGCTGCGATCTCTTGACTTTGCTGTTTCAAGATCAAGAGATCGCAGCGTTCCGCAGCTCCTACAGGGGGAACGCATTTCAAATGTAGGAGCTGCCGAAGGCTGCGATCTTTTGACTTTGCTGTTTCAAGATCAAGAGATCGCAGCGTTCCGCAGCTCCTGCAGGGGAGAACGCATTTCAAATGTAGGAGCTGCCGAAGGCTGCGATCTTTTGACTTTGCTGTTTCAAGATCAAGAGATCGCAGCGTTCCGCAGCTCCTGCAGGGGGGAACGCATTTCAAATGTAGGAGCTGCCGAAGGCTGCGATCTTTTGACTTTGCTGTTTCAAGATCAAGGGATCGCAGCGTTCCGCAGCTCCTACAGGGAGAACGCATTTCAAATGTAGGAGCTGCCGAAGGCTGCGATCTTTTGACTTTGCTGTTTCAAGATCAAGAGATCGCAGCGTTCCGCAGCTCCTACAGGGGGGAACGCATTTCAAATGTAGGAGCTGCCGAAGGCTGCGATCTTTTGACTTTGCTGTTTCAAGATCAAGAGATCGCAGCGTTCCGCAGCTCCTGCAGGGGGGAACGCATTTCAAATGTAGGAGCTGCCGAAGGCTGCGATCTTTTGACTTTGCTGTTTCAAGATCAAGAGATCGCAGCGTTCCGCAGCTCCTGCAGGGGAGAACGCATTTCAAATGTAGGAGCTGCCGAAGGCTGCGATCTTTTGACTTTGCTGTTTCAAGATCAAGAGATCGCAGCGTTCCGCAGCTCCTGCAGGGGGGAACGCATTTCAAATGTAGGAGCAACTTTGGCAACTCCTGCAATTCCAGGCATAAAAAAGCCCCGCGACCGAATGATACGCGGGGCAAAAAATTGGTTGGTTGCGGCCAACCAAACGAGCTCTTTAACAATCAATGGTTACTTGCTGGCGACCGTCTCCGGCTGCCAGCCACCGCCGAGGGCTTTGTAGATCGCAACAATGCCGCGATACAGATCTACTTCGGCCTGGGCCTGGCTGTCTTCGGCATTCAGACGTTCACGCTGAGCGTCGAGCAGCACCAGGAAGTCTGTGGTGCCTTCGCGATAGCGAATCTCTGCGAGATCGGCAGCGTTGCGGCTCGATTCACTCTGGCGGATCAGCGAAATCAGACGTTGCTGACGTTTGCCGTAGTCGCTGAAAGCGTTTTCCGACTCTTCCAGTGCCAGCAGCACTTGTTGCTCGTAGGTCGCCAGTGCGCCTTCGGCATCGGCATCAGCACCGCGCAAACGAGCGCGCACGCTGCCGAGGTCGAACGCTGCCCAGGTGATGCTCGGGCCGAGTGCCCAGGCATTGGCCGCCGAGGAACCGATCTGCGAACCACGCCCGGCCGTCCAGCCGAGGAAGCCGCTGAGGCTGACCCGTGGGAACAGATCCGCTTTCGCCACGCCAATGCGCGCCGTGGCTGAAGCGAGCTGGCGTTCAGCACTGAGGATGTCCGGACGACGTTGCAGCAGTTCGCCCGGGTTGCCGATTGGCAAGGCCTTGACAATTGCCGGCAAGTCTTTTGGACTCAGGTCGACGGTCAGTTTGTCCGGACGTTCACCCAGCAGAGTGGCGATGCGGTTTTTCTGCCGAACCTGCTCGGCTTGCAGTTTCGGCACGCTGGCTTCGACCGAAGCCAGACGCGCGTCGGCACGTTCGACATCGAGCTGATCGCCAACGCCGGCATCACGCAGGCTGATGGTGATCTTGCGTGAATCCTGCTGGTTGTTCAGGTTGGCCACCGCAATCTTTTCGCGCAGTTGTGCGCCACGCAGTTGACCGTAGGCGTCCACCAGTTCGGCAATCATGGTGACTTGCAGTTGGTAGAGATCGGCTTCGGCGGCCTGCTGATCGGCATCGCTGGCTTCCAGATTGCGCTGGATGCGCCCGAACAGGTCCAGCTCCCAGGCCATGTCCAGACCCAGGTCATAGCGTTCGCTATTGACCCGGTTGGTGGTCTGGCCGGGGATTTGCCCCTTGGCCAGGTCACTGCTGGCGCGGCTGGTGATGGTCGGCATGATGTCATTGCTGGCGTCATCGCGGATCGCCCGTGCGGCTTTCCAACGGGCAAACGCCACGCGCAATTCACGGTTGCCTTGCAGCGATTGCGTCACCAACTGGTTGAGGGTCGGATCGTCGAACTGCTGCCACCAGATGCCTTCGAACTTCGAACGGTCAAAATTCTTCTGACCGTTGGCGCCGTCGGTGGCGGTCGTAATGTTGGCCGCCTCCGTCGCCGGGGTCTTGTAGTCGGGGCCGACGGCGCAGGCGCTAAGGGCCAGCACCAGCAGACTCGGCAGGAAGACTTTCAGACTCATTGTTGCGCCTCCAGTGGCTTTTGAAGAGAGTGCGCCTTGGCCGCTTTGCGGGCTTCGCCGCGTTCGACAAAGTTACGAATCAGTACGTAGAACACTGGCGTCAGCAACAAACCGAAGAAGGTCACCCCGAGCATCCCGGAGAACACCGCCACACCCATGGCGTGACGCATTTCGGCACCGGCACCGCTGGAGAACACCAGTGGCACCACACCCATGATGAACGCGAAGGAGGTCATCAGGATCGGCCGCAGACGCAGACGGCAGGCTTCCAGTACCGCGGCGAGCGGGTCGAGGCCTTCTTCCTGTTTATCCTTGGCGAACTCGACGATCAGAATCGCGTTCTTGCATGCAAGTCCCACCAGTACGATCAGTCCGATCTGGGTGAAGATGTTGTTGTCACCGCCAGAGATGATCACCCCGGTGATGGCCGACAGCAGGGTCATCGGTACGATCAGGATCACCGCCAGTGGCAGGCTCCAGCTTTCGTATTGTGCCGCGAGTACCAGGAACGCCAGCAGTACGCAGAGCGGGAACACGAACAGCGCGGTGTTGCCGGACAGAATCTGCTGGTAGGTCAGGTCGGTCCATTCGTAGGTCATGCCGTTCGGAAGTTCTTCCTTGAGCAATTTCTCGATGGCTTTTTCGGCCTGGCCAGAGCTGTAGCCGGGGGCTGCCGCACCGTTGATTTCTGCGGTGATGAAGCCGTTGTAGTGCATCACGCGATCCGGGCCCGAGGTGTCGCTGACCTTGATGAAGGTCGCCAGCGGGATCATTTCGCCTTTGTTGTTACGCACTTTCAGCTGACCGATCTGATCGGATTCGAGGCGGAATTGTTGCTCGGCCTGAACGTTGACCTGATAGGTGCGTCCGAAACGGTTGAAGTCGTTGGCATACAGCGAACCCAGGTAGATCTGCAGGGTGTCGAAGATGTCGCTGACCGCCACGCCGTGAGTCTTGGCTTTCTCGCGATCGATAGCGGCATCGACCTGCGGCACGTTCACGGTGTAACTGGTGAACAGGCCAGCCAGTTCCGGCACGTTGTGGCTCTTGTTGATGATGTTCATGGTTTCTTTGTACAGCTCGTCGTAGCCCAGGTTGCCCCGGTCTTCGATTTGCAGGCGGAAACCACCAATGGTGCCCAGACCCTGTACCGGCGGCGGCGGGAAGATCGCCATGTACGCCTCTTGAATGTCCGCGAACTGGCCGTTCAGGGCGCCGGCGATGGCGCCGGCAGACATGCTCGGGTCTTTGCGTTCGTCGAACGGTTTCAGGGTCACGAACACGATGCCGGCGTTCGGGCTGTTGGTGAAGCCGTTGATCGACAGGCCCGGGAACGCAACAGCACTTTCTACGCCCGGCTGTTTCAGCGCCATATCGGACATGCGCTTGATCACGTCTTCAGTGCGATCCAGGCTCGAGGCGTCCGGCAATTGCGCGAAAGCCACCAGGTATTGCTTGTCCTGACCGGGTACGAAACCGGTCGGGGTGTGCGAGAACCCGAAGAAGGTCAGCACCATCAGGCCTGCATACAAGATCAGGGCGATGCCACTGCTGCGGATAACCCGAGCCACCGTGCCGACGTAGCCATGACTGGCACGTTCGAAGAAGCGATTGAACGGACGGAACAGCCAGCCACCGAAGATTTTGTCGAGCACTCTCGAGAAGCGGTCTTTCGGCGCGTCATGACTTTTCAGCAATACAGCAGCGAGTGCTGGCGACAGGGTCAGCGAGTTGAACGCCGAGATCACGGTCGAGATCGCGATGGTCAGTGCGAACTGCTTATAGAACTGACCGGTGAGGCCGGAGATGAACGCCGCCGGAATAAACACCGCACACAGCACCAGTGCCGTGGCAACGATCGGCCCGGTCACTTCACGCATGGCGCGTTTGGTGGCTTCGACCGGTGTGAGTCCGAGTTCGATGTTTCGCTCGACGTTCTCCACCACCACGATGGCGTCATCCACCACGATACCGATGGCCAACACCAGGCCGAACAGCGACAGGGCATTGAGTGAGAAGCCAAACAGGTGCATCACCGCAAACGTACCGATCAACGATACCGGCACCGCCACCAAGGGAATGATCGAGGCGCGCCAGGTTTGCAGGAACAGGATCACCACCAGCACTACGAGGATCAGCGCTTCGAAAAGGGTGTGAACCACTGCTTCGATCGAGCCGCGCACGAAGATCGTCGGGTCATAGACGATGCTGTAATCCATGCCTTGCGGGAAGCCTTTCTTCAACTCGTCCATTTTCGCCCGAACGTCGTTCGAGATGTCGATGGCGTTGGAGCCTGGACGCTGGAAGATCGGGATCGCTACCGCCGGCTGGTTGTTCAGCAGCGAACGCAACGCGTACTGGCTGGAACCCAGTTCAATGCGAGCGATGTCTTTGAGTCGAGTGATTTCACCGTCGTCACCTGCACGAATGACGATGTTTTCAAACTCTTCTTCAGTGACCAGGCGGCCCTGAGTGTTGACCGACAGCTGGAAGCTCTGTGCAGTCGGGGCAGGGGGCGCACCCAGTTGGCCGGCGGCCACTTGGCGGTTCTGCTCACGAATGGCGGTCACCACATCGGTCGCCGTCAAATTTCGCGAAGCGGTCTTGTTCGGATCAAGCCAGACCCGCAGCGAGTAATCGCCCATGCCAAACAGTTGCACATCACCGACACCGCCCAGACGAGCGAGCTCATCCTTGATGTTGAGGATCGCGTAGTTGGACAGGTAGAGCATGTCGTAACGCTTGTCCGGAGAGGTCAAGTGCACAACCATGGTCAGGTCAGGCGACGCTTTGTCGACGGTGATACCAATGCGTGTCACTTCCTCGGGAAGTTTCGGCTCGGTCCGGGTTACCCGGTTCTGCACCTGCACCTGCGCATTGTCCAGGTCAGTGCCCAGAGCGAAGGTGATGGTCAGGGTGATCTTGCCGTCAGCGGTCGATTGCGAGGACATGTACAGCATGTTTTCGACGCCGGTGATGGCTTGCTCCAGAGGAGCCGCCACGGTTTCACCGATGACTTTTGGGTTGGCGCCCGGGAAGTTTGCACGTACCACCACGGTCGGTGGCACGACTTCCGGGTATTCGCTGATCGGCAACTGGAACAGCGAAATCGCACCGGCGATCAGGATCAGCAGCGACAGCACCGCTGCGAAGATCGGCCGTGAAATGAAGAATTGGGAAAAATTCATCGGAGTTGTCGTCCCTTAACCGCGTGGGGTCGTAGCGGCCAGCTTCACAACCGAACCGGACGCGCCTTTGGCTGGCGTGACTTTAGGCAGGTTGCTGGCTTCCAGCGCTTGACGTTGTTGAGCGAGTGCCGCGATGGTTTGCTCGCTGGCCATCGGGACGACTTCAGGCGTCACCGGTGAGCCAGGGCGTACGCGTTGCAGACCCTTGACGATGATGGTGTCGTCCTTGTTCAGGCCGCTACGAACGATCCGCAGACCTTCGATTTTCGGGCCGAGTTCAACGGCGCGGTAAACGGTTTTGTTGTCCGCATCCATCACCAGCACGAACTTCTTGCCCAGATCGGTACCGACGGCTTCGTCGTTGATCAACATGGCATCGTAGGTGCCACTGCCGACCAGTTTCAGGCGTGCATACAGGCCCGGGGTATAAGTGCCATCGCTGTTGTCGAACACCGCGCGACCACGGATGGTGCCGGTTTTCGGATTGACCTGGTTGTCTACGAAGTTCATCTGGCCCAGATGCGGATTGCCGTCTTCATTGGACAGGCCCATGTACACCGGGGTGGTTGCTCCGCGCTGACCCTGACGGGCGAGTTGGGTGTATTTGAGGAATACACGCTCATCAGCGTCGAAGTAGGCGTAGACCTTATCGGTAGAAACCACGCTGGTGAGTGGCGAGGTGTCGGCGGTTACCAGGTTGCCGGCGGTGATTTCAGCACGGCTGACGCGGCCGCTGATCGGCGCGGTCACGCGGGTGAAGCTCAGGTTCAGCTTGGCCAGATCCAGTTGCGCTTGCAGTGCACCCACGGCGGCGCGGGCTTCTTGGGCGGCGCTGGTGCGCGAGTCGGCGAGTTCGGCGGAAATCGCGTTGCTGGCACGCAGACGTTCGCCACGACCGGCTTCGTTTTCGCTGCGAGTGGCGTTGGCGCGCGATTGCGCAACCAGAGCTTCGAGGCGGCGAACCTCAGCCTGGAATGGACGCGGATCGATCTGGAACAGCAAGTCGCCTTTCTTCACCAGTGCGCCTTCAGTGAAAGCAACCTGGTCGATCTGGCCAGAGACCCGTGGACGGATATCAACGGTTTCCGGCGCTTCGAGGCGCCCGGTGAATTCGTCCCACTCGTTGACCGGTTGTTCCAGCACCTTGGCCACGCTGACTTTGGCAGCAGGCGGGGCGGCGGCGGTTTCCGGATTTTTGCCGCAAGCGCTCATCACCAGTACGGCCAGCAAGGCCAACGGGAAGCGCAAATGTTTGAGTGACTGTTCCATGGAATGCATCCGCCAAGTATTGAAGATGGGCGGATGATGCTCGGCGGCTAGTGAGCAAACGAATCGAATGAGGCGAAGGTAACTATCATTCGGAATGATATAAGACCCGAACAAGCCCTCTAGCATGCACCTTTCGTTAGGGGGCTATCAATCGGATTGATGACAATTCTGTTTTGCGCGGCCAGTAAAGATGCAGCTATTCGTACGGGTACGGATTTCAGATACAAAGAGACGGCCATGAAGGCCGTCTCGATCAGCGATGCCGATGTGTATCAGTTGTTGCCTTTACGGTTCTCACCGAAACGATTCGGGCCCGGCTGGCTGTCTTGCGCAAGGAACACAAGGTTGACGATAGGCAGCAACAACCACCAGCCGCTGCGATCGGTGTCGTGCATGCGACGCACGCCTACTGCGATCGATGGCAGGAGGATCGCGAGGCTGTAGAGGTTGTACAGCATGCCTTTGGTGTTCAGCATGGCATCAACAGCGATGATGCCAAGAGAGATTCCCAGGTTGATCAGAATGAACATCCAGTATTCACGGCGAGTGGCGCGGCCGCGGAACACTACGTAGTTTCTCCACGCCTCGACGTACGGGTTACCCGTCGTAATGGCGGGGCCACTTGGGTAAGACTGTTGGGTGGCTTGAGGCGCCCCGCACTGTGGGCAAGCCACGGCCAAAGTGCTTATTTCCTTGGCGCAACCGCGGCAGAAAACCATGCTCATATTTTTTCCCTAAAATTATTCAATCGATAGACAGAGCAAAACGAACGCAGTAAGGCCTGACAAAACAATGCCGGCGATCGCGAGGTTTCTTCCTGAGTGTTTTTGGTTGATGCAGATAATGCCGCAAGCGAGACCTGCGATGCTGAAGACCCCCACGCCGAGGATCGTCTCACTGTCCCATTCGGAGTCATCAAACAGGGTGAGTGCGCAGATAATCCCGAAGATCAGTGAAACGATGGCCAGCCAGGGTATTTCAGCCTGCGTTTGCGGCACAAAGGCCTGCTGGACAGCCCCGCATTGGGGGCAGTTGAGCGCCGTTTCGTGAAGCTCCTTGGCGCAAGCACGACAATAAACCATTGCCATCGTTTTCCTTAACTGAGTGCTGAAACCCGACCTTCCATCTGGCGGGGCGCGCTAAGTTAAACTTTATTACCAAATTTGTCACCCGGCACTTTGCCATTATCCGGCATGGCTGTTGAAAGCAGGGTTTTGGAGATGTTTTGCGGGGGGATTTACGAGCGGTGGCGAGGGAGTTCGATCCCTCGCCACACGTGCATCAGAGCTTCGGTAACTGACCGATCCGGCCAATCATCTCCGTCACGATCTGCAGATCAAGCTGGAATTGCTCCACGGTCTTGAATTCACCGTCGGTGTGACCGGTGTATTTGACCTCTGGCCGGGCCAGACCGAACTGCACGCCATTGGGCAGTTCATGCACCGAGGTTGCGCCGGCGGAAGTGCCGAATTCGTGCTTCATGCCCAGATTTTCAGTGGCAACCGCCAGCAGCGCTTTGACCCACTCGCCCTCTGGATTGCGGTACATCGGCTCGGCGATCGAATAGTCGAAGGCAACGGCAACATGGGTTTTCTTGCTCCACGCCGCCAGTTTCTCAGCGATTTCAGCCTTGAGCTTTTCCGGCGACTTGCCTTTCGGCACGCGCAGGTTGACCGCCAGTTTAAAGGCCTTGTCATCCATGCCGACGTAGGTCAACGACGTGGTCAGCGGCCCCATGAAGGCATCGGAGAAACCGACGTTCAGTTTGTTGCCCAGATAATCCAGCCCCCAGTTGTCGGCGGCGTAGCGTGCGGCGTCCGTGATGTGGTTGTGCTTGAGCGCGACTTTGCCATCAAGGCCATTGATGAAGTCGAGCATACGCGCCACCGGATTGACCCCGGACTCGGGCTCGGAGGAGTGCGCGGACACCCCGGTGACTGTCAGCTTCACGTCTTTGCCATCGACTTTGGCGCTGACCTCGAAGTTGCCGCCATTGCGTTTGGCATAGTCGGCGCCGGCCTTTTGCAGGCTGGCGACGAGCTCGGCAGGTTTGTCCGTAACCAACGTCGCGACGGATGCCGACGGAATCTGGTTGGTCGCCAGGCCACCGGTCATCGAGATGATTTCTGCGCCTTTGCCCTCAGCCTTGCGCTTGGCAAAATTGGCCATGACGGTGCCGTAACCTTTCTCGGCAATCACCACCGGGTAACCGCCATCCAGCGCCAGGTTGTAGTTGGGTGTCGGGTTACGCTCGAAATAGTAGGGGATCGCGTCGCCAGTGGTTTCTTCGGTGGTGTCCACCAACAGCTTGAAATTACGTGCCAGCGGCAGCTTTTCTTCCTTGATCACCTTCATGGCATACATCGTCACCACGATGCCGTTCTTGTCATCCTCGGTGCCGCGGCCATACATGCGATCGCCGATCAGAGTGATCTTGAACGGGTCGAGACGAGTACCGTCCTTCAGTACCCAGTTCTCCGGCGTCACAGGCACCACATCGGCATGCGCATGAATACCGACGACTTCATCGCCGGACCCTTCGAGGGAAATCTCGTAAACGCGGTTGTCGATGTTGCGGAAATTCAGATTGAAAGACTTGGCCAGGTCTTTGATCTTCTCACCGATCTTGATGAACTCCGGATTGTCATGCTGGGCAACGCCGTCCTTGCGGAAGGTCGGGATCTCGACCAACTCGCGCAGAGTCTCGGTGGCCGCCGCGCTGTACTTCACGCGTGCGTAGATGCCGAGCAGGCGATAGATCTCGTTTTGCTGTTCAGCGGTCAGAGTCTTGTTGTCGAGAAAAGCGCTAATCGCCGGGCTGATATTGGCTGTCTTGGCCAAGTCACTTTTAGCCAGGCTGCCGAGGAACTGACGGAAATCCGTAGCCGACTCGGCCTTGAACGTCTTGAGGATTTCAGCGCTTTGCTGCGCAGTGATGTTGGCTTGCGCGGGTGCAATGAAGGCGGATAGACCGGCCAGCATCAGCGTGGTGGCGGCCAGTTTCTTGAAAGGGAAATTCATTAAGAAGGGCATTCCTTGGCAGTGCTGTTAATAAAGGAGTGTCTCAACGCTGAGACACATTCACTTACAAACTAACACCGTGCTAGAGGATTGGGGGAGCCCTGAAACGGGATCTGTCGCACAGAAATGCAAAAGGGGTGCAGAAACGAAAAAGCCCGGATTTAAATCCCGGGCTTTTTCATTACGGTGTTTTTCAATCGGCGGCGCAGTCTCCTCTCGCCGAGAATGATCAAAAAAACGAACTGTCGCGGTGCTTTTGGCGTCCACCCCTATGACTGCCCTGGCGACACTGAAACCGAGCCGTCCCTACCACGCAACGATGGAGACACCCGATATGAACAAGCCACTTCTGTTTCTAAGCCTGTGCTGTGCACTCATGCTGCAAGGCTGTTTCGATAACTCGGATAACGAAACCAAAGACAACACCGACGGCGCGAAGTCATCGATACAAATGCAGCAGAAGGATGACGCGCAGCCGAGCAAGTAGTCGCGCGCCTGACGGCTTGCTTACCGCCAGGCCTGCTAATGCACGATGCATAGGCAAATATGGCGGATGGCTCGGACTATCAGCAAGGCTAACCGGTAAATGCGGATTGGCTGACGGTCATGGATCTTTTCTAGCCGGTTAACCACTGATTAGCGTCTGGCGGCGCTCGTTTCCCCGAGGATCCTCCCGGCATCTTGTGCAGGAGGAAGTCCAAATACCCGTAAATAATCCCTGCTGAATTGTGTCGCACTTTCATAGCCGACCTCGAAGGCAGCCGCCATGACACTCTTGGCGTGGGCCACCATCAGTGTTCTAGCCTGGAGCAGGCGAACCCGTTTTTGATACTGCAAAGGACTCAGGCTGGTGACTGCCTTGAAGTGGCGATGAAACGCCGAGACGCTCATTGAAGCTCGTTGCGCCAAGCGTTCCACCCCAATGGGCTGCGCGAAGTCACGACGGATCCACTGGATCGCCATGTTGACTCGGGCCATCGCCGTATCGGGCGCTGCAATCTCGCGCAACATCCAGCCATGGGGACCCTGGAGCACACGGAAGATGATTTCCCGTTCATAAACCGGGGCCAGGGCTGCGATGGCGTCCGGATCCCCCATCAATCGCAGCATTCGTACCCACGCATCCATCAAATCGGTTGTGACTGGCGCTACTGAAAACCCGAGATTGTTCTCAGGGCGGCTGACAGGTTTGGGCAGGTCTTCAAACAGCGTCGACAACACAGTTGGATCAAGAGTAAGGCTAACTGCCAAGTAATGTTCTCCCGATTCGCTTGGATGAACAGACCCCACTGCTGGCAAATCAATGGACATGACGAAATAGGTCGCAGGGTCATACCGAAGCGTCCGATCCCCCACGCTCATGCTTTTACTGCCTTGCAGGATCACATTGATCATCGGGTCATAGACCGCCGCCAGCATGTGTTCGGGGATCTTGCCCTTGACCATGGCCACGCGCGGGATGCCCGTTTCGGTGCGGCGATTTTCAGCCTTGGCCGCGAGCGACCTGAGTTCATTCAGTTGATTGTCCATGCCGGGCATGCTGACGGCAGAACGCTGCGCCATGCAAGCGAAAAGCAGAAACAGGCAGGTTTCAAGTTGAAATGGGCACGACCCTGGCGATCATGATGAGTACTGTGGGGCCACCTATAAGCCACAGAGGAACATCAAATGAGCGTCATCGTCATTACCGGCGGCAGCCGTGGAATCGGTGCCAGTGCAGCCGAGCACATTGCTCGGCGCGGTATGGGTGTCATCCTGACCTACAACGCTGATTCCCAGGCCGCTGCCTCAGTCGTGGAACGCATCGAGCGCGTCGGTGGCAAAGCTGTCGCGCTCAAGCTCGACGTGTCTGATGTTGGCAGCTTCGAAGCGTTTCGCGAGTCAGTGGTACTGACCTTGTGGGACACCTGGAACGCCACCCTGCTGAATGGCCTGGTCAACAATGCCGGGTACGGCCTGTTCAATCCCTTGGCAACTGTCACCGAGGCGCAGTTCGATGGCCTGTTCAACGTACACCTCAAAGGGCCGTTTTTTCTCACTCAAACCCTACTGCCGCTGTTCGCGGAAAACGCCAGTATTGTCAACCTGACCAGTGCCACTACCCGCGTCGCCACCGCTGGCGTGGCACCCTATGCTGCCTTCAAGGGCGGGCTTGAGGTGCTCACCCGTTACATGGCCAAAGAATTCGGCGATCGGCGCATACGGGCCAACGCGGTATCACCCGGCGCCATCCGCACCGAGTTGGGCGGGGGGCTAAACGCTGAGTTCGAGGCGAAGCTGGCGGCGCAAACAGCGCTCGGCCGGGTCGGCGAGCCGGAAGACGTCGCGCGCGTCATTGCCATGTTGCTGTCAGAAGAGGGCGCCTGGATCAATGCCCAGACGCTCGAAGTGGCCGGTGGCTACAACATCTGAATACATGAGGATTTCGCCATGCTGGATCATATCTTTTTGTCCGTGAGCGATATCGCACGGTCCATCCGTTTCTACGAAGCCGCCCTGAGCCCGTTGGGTATCACCGCGCGGTTGAATTACGACGGCAAGGATGGCCCATCGGGTCATCCTGACCTGAAAGGCTTCGGTGCCAATGGCCGGATGTTTTTCTGGTTGCGTGAGGGCGTCGTGGAAGGGCGCGCGGTCCATGTTGGTTTTGTCGCAAGCAGCCACGCGGAGGTTGACGCCGCTTATACCGCGGCCCTGCATCAGGGGGCGGTCGACAACGGCCCGCCTGGGGCGCGCTTGCATTACGACCCCGATTACTACGCCGCCAATGTGCTGGACCCGGATGGGTACAGCCTCGAATTCGTCTACAAGAAATGGCAGCACGTCCAATGAGTACGCTACTGATCTACGGAGCTACAGGCTATACCGGTCGTATGGCTGCTGAGCGAGCAAAAGCGCTCGGTCTGGATTTCGAAATCGCCGGGCGTAATGCCAAGCGTCTCGAAACGCTCGCAGCGCAGTTGGATGTGCCTTATCGGGTGTTTGATACCCATGATGCCGAAGACTCTTTGTCTGGCATCTCAGTATTGCTGAACTTCGCCGGGCCGTTCGCGCAAACGGCCGAGCCGTTGATGCACGCCTGTATCAAGGTCGGCGTGCACTATCTGGACATCACTGCCGAGATCAATATTTACCGCATGGCTGAGGGGCTGGGTGCTGAAGCGGCTGCGAATCACGTCATGCTGTTGCCGGGTGTCGGCTGGGATGTCGTTCCTACCGATTCGCTGGCGGTGCATGTTGCCAAGCGTGCAGTAAAACCGGTTGCGCTGAGTGTCGCGCTTCAGGTTCCCGGTTCGATGTCTCGCGGGTCTGCGATGAGCGTCAGCGAAATCATCGGCGCAGGCGTGCTCGCCAGGGTTGATGGCGAACTGGTTGCGACACCGGATGCAGCGCCGCGGCTCTTTGATTTTGGCCAGGGACCGGTCCTCTGTGCGCCGTTGTCATTCGGCGACCTGGTGACGGGCTGGCATTCGACCGGCATCCGCAATATTGCGATGTTCGTGCATATCACGGGTGACGCGTTTCCCGAAGGTGATCTGTCGCAGTTGCCTGATGGTCCCACACCCGAGCAAAGGGCTGCTCATCGCGCGCGGGCAGTGGTTGAGGTCACCGGGACTGATGGCGAAATCGCGCGCTCGGTGATTGAAACCGTGAACGGCTATTCCTATACGCCGCTGGCGGCGGTAGAAGCTGCGCGGCGAGTAATGAACGGTGAGCAGCAGCCGGGTTTTACCACGCCGGCCAACGTGTTTGGAGGTGGGTTTGCCCAGAGTATTGCCGGCACGGTGATCACCGACTTCTGAGGTGAGTGGTGGCTGTTCAAGATGTCAAGCCGACGAACGCCCTGAGTCGAAGCTTGTTGGAAGATGCGCAGTACTGAGTGGCTCAGAAGTCTGCGGTGGCTCGTGTTCTGCCAATACCAGGGAAATTGCTTTGCCGGCAACTTGGGCTACTTCCATCAAGCGTTTTCGAGACAGGCCACTGCATGCGGCGGCGGATAGGCCTCGCAGGGTAATCAGCACGTAGTCGGCCAGCGTTTGCGCGGCTTGCGGGCAAACCTGGTCAAGATAACCACGGATCGTCTGAATCGCGGCATCACCCAATTTCTCTGCCATGTTTCGGGCAATCGGGTCGTCCGCCCGCATGCCCTCGGTGATCAAACATCCACGCAAGGTTTTATCTCGTCCGTATTGCGTCGCAGCGCTAATCAATAGTGCAGTCAGCGCTTGAGCAGGAGGTCGACCCGGCGCCAGAAGCCTGTCTAAAGGAAGCGCGCTTTCACCGGCGTAGCGACGCATCGCCCGCTCGAATAGCTCCGCCTTGCTGCCGTAGGCGGCATAGAAGCTCGGTGGTTTGATGTTCATGGCATTGGTCAGATCGGCCAGGCTCACCGCGTCGAAACCGTGTTGATGAAACAGCGCCTGAGCGATGGCTATCCCTTGCTCGCGGTCGAAGGCGGGACGGCGCTGTCGGTTGTTTTCGTTCATGGTCATCTCGCTGAGTCGATACGGCGACTGTAGCGACCGCTACAACGTATATCAATCGCCGCGTGCAGGTCTTTTTATGTAGTGGTCGCTAAAAAACTTGTGGGTGGGCGCAAATCTATATAGTGTTTGCTACATAAATTCCTGGAGGTGTTTCTCATGCTGTTCAACAATAAAGTCGTTTTGGTAACCGGTGGCTCTTCGGGCCTTGGCTTCGCGATTGCAGAAGCGTTCGCCAACCAAGGTGCCACTTTGATCATAACCGGGCGTCGCCAGGCCCAACTCGACGATGCCGTGAGCCGCCTCGGTGCGCACGCGTCTACCGTATGCGCAGACATTTCGGACCCCGCCGACCTTGACGCGCTATTCGGTCACATACAGGCGGTCCATGGCCGTATTGACGTGCTGATTGCCAACGCTGGGACAGGTGCAGTCGAGCCCTTGGGAGCAATCACCGTCGCAGGCTTCGATAAGCTGTTTACAACCAACGTCAAGGGCACGACTTTCACGGTGCAGGGTGCGCTGCCTTTAATGGGCAAGGGGAGCAGTATCGTCATCATTGGCTCGACCGCATCCATCAATCCTGGCCCCGGCCTCGGTGTCTACGGGGCTACCAAGGCAGCGCTACGGGCGCTGGTGCGCAGCTGGATTCTGGATATCAAGGGCTCTGGCGTTCGCATCAACCTGCTCAGTCCCGGCCCGGTGAACACCCAGTCTCTGCGCGATGTACTGGGCGAGAACGCACAGCAGATCATCGATGTTCTCAGCGAGAAGAGCACACTTGGTCGGATCGGTCAGGCCCACGAGATCGGCCAGGCCGCGCTGTTCCTCGCAAGTGATGCGTCAAGCTACGTCAATGGCGCTGAACTGTTCGCCGACGGTGGTGCATCCCAGGTCTAGGCGGGTACGGAACAGTCCTTCTCTGTGGTTAAAAGCTGTATGCGATGCCGATGAATCGGCAATTAAGGAGTTACCTGATGAGCGACTTTACTGGTTCGGCAATAGATCATATGGGCATCGCTGTTTCGGACACTTCGTATTCTCAAGCCTTCTACGAATCGGTGCTCAGGCCGTTAGGGATCACCCTGTTGATGAGTACCGAGGCGGATCCGCCAGGGCTGAAGCCTCGACGGCTGGGGTTTGGTTCTGGAGGAAAGCCTTTCTTTTGGTTGCATGACGCGTCCGTCGCCAGTCACGGGGTGCATATAGCACTGATCGCCCCAAGTCGTGAGTCGGTTGATGCTTTCCACGCAGCCGGCATTGCTGCCGGCGGACGGGACAATGGGCCGCCGGGCATCAGGCCGCACTACCACGCCGATTACTACGCCGCTTATGTGCTGACACCTGATGGCGTGAATCTGGAAGCCGTTTGCCAAGTGGCCTCTTGATCGAGGCTCACATCAGGTCCATTCCAGATGCCGGGGTCAGCCTCAATTTTTAGAAGCGGCATCGGCTACCAGCGGCAGCACCTCCGTCGCTGCGCGAAAGCGTCAATTACTGCGTTTGCGGATCGAACTGTTTGTCTCGGATAAATAGCGCCGAAACACGCCGCGGATAAAGTTAGCCGCGCTCATCCCGTTCAGTGTCGTAGCTGTTGGCGGAGACGCGAGACTTAATAACTTCAGCGATAGCGGACATGGTGATCTCTGTGCGGGATAAGGATGGGCAGGGCAGGATAGTCACTGTTGGATCTGCGCCTTGTTTCAACTCAGCGGCTGAAACCGTCGAATGGGGTCATGTAAACGGCGCCGAACGGGTCCAGGCGCTTGCGAATTTCAGCGTCGGGGGTGCCATACACCACGAGGCTGGAAACGGTGCACAGTTCCAGAAAACGTTGGCCGAAAGGGGCGAGCGTGGTGTCGACGTGACTGACCACTGCATCGACGTTATAACGCTCCAAAATGTGCACGGCGCTGTTGTCTTCATTAACGCTGTATTCGTAAACCAGCGTACCGGGCTTGGCGCGGGTGGCGGCAACGATGGTGGCGATCAGCGCCTTGAATTCAGCGAACTCTGCGGGTTTCACCGTAAGGGAAAACAGGCAGGAAATAGGGGGAAGCATGATGGTTATCTCCGGCAGATGTACGACAGATACCTGCACGGCCGCAGCGCTGGATTAGCCGGTGCATGTGATGCAGGTCAGGGGCGTCAGGGCTTTTCGGGGGCTTGGGCGAATAGCTTGCCGGCACCGGCCCAATCCGTTGCGGCTACGTCTTCGAAAATCACGTAGATGTAATTGGCATCGGTACCGGTGTGTTTAACGATGCTTTCGGTGATGTCGGCTGCAACAGCGGATTTCTGCGCATGTTCCTTACCTTCGAACCAGCTCACACGTACGACGGGCATGATGTATTCCTTCTAGGACATTTATATGGGGAGGTGCGCGAAGTGCACCATTGCCTTGCTGAAATCCATCGTTTGTTGAGTGCGGTGGCGATAAACGGCCTGCAGCTATAATCTGGATAGACTTAAATTCTACAATGGCGGGCGCAGCATGGTACCTATCGACTCCTTTCAGGGCGTCATCACCTTTGTTGTGGCCGCGCGCTCGTCCAGCTTTACCCAGGCAGCAGATCGCTTGGGACTGTCAAAATCTGCCGTAGGCAAGGCCATTGCGCGTTTGGAAGAGCGTTTGGGCACGCAGTTGTTTCATCGCACGACGAGACGGATATCTCTCACCGCCGATGGTGAGGCCTACTACGTCGCATGCTCCACGGCCTTGGAGGAAATCGGCACCGCTGAAAGCGGGCTGGGGCCAAGTGGTGGTGAACCTTCTGGCCGTTTGCGGGTTGATATCCCGGTGGCCTTCGGACGGCGGGTCGTCGCCCCGCTGTTGTTTGAGATCGCCAATAAATACCCGGCGCTGCAATTGAGCCTGACGTTTTCCGACCATCTGGTCGACCCGTTCGAAGAGGGTATCGATTTGTTAGTACGGTTCGGCGAACTGCAGGACACCAGCGGCCTGGTAGCGCGACGATTGACCCGCCAACGCTGGGCCGTCTGCGCTTCCCCTGACTACCTTGCGCGCTTCGGCACCCCGCAAACCCTGGAAGAGCTGACCCAGCATCGTTGCATCGTCGGTCATCGGCGCGGCCAGCCGCTGGCATGGCGAGTGATGCAGGCGGGTCAGACCGTCCGTTACGCCCCTCCTTCAACGCATCAGATCGGCGATGGCGAAGTCATGATTCTTGCCGCCGTGGCTGGCGCCGGCCTGTGCCAGATGCCACGCAGCCTGTTCCAGAATGACATCGAGGCCGGCAGGCTGGTCGAGGTGCTGCAAGCCTATGAGCCTGAAGCGGTTGATGTGCATGCGGTCTGGCCGAAGGTGTCGCACCTGCGTCCCAAGGTCCGCTATGTGGTCGATGAGTTGGTCAAGTTGTGCGCGCATTGGCAGTAAAGACCGTACACGCAATCAACGGATGGTGTTTTCTGCACAAACACATTCCACGTAGAAATGACTTTCTACCAGATCCACCACCCAGTCGTTGAACTGCAATTCGATCTCCACTTTCGGTTAGACCTTAAGGTAGGCGGCGAGCGACGGGATCAGGCGGTCCGAAGCCAGGGTCGCCGAGGCGCTGACGCGCAAGCGGCCGCGCGATTGCTGCGACGGCGGCACGGGAACAGCAGCGTATGATTTTTCGAGAAAAGACGCTATTGGACCTGAGCTCAGGGCATCCTTTTCAAACCATCCAAAGCATGCCCTCAGATGTGCCCCCAATGTAGCAATCCACTGGAAGTGAATGGAGCTCCATGGTTTGTGGAAAGGCAAAAATGATCAGATCAACAGCCTGCCCGACGACGCCTAGAGACTCTCAGGGTCGCCAAAAAACATCTGAATCCGCGACCTCAACCAACGCTCGCCCGGATCATTATCCTGCGACCCACGCCACGCCATGTGCAGTTCAAACGTGCGCGTCGGCAACGGCGGATCTTCTGCGCGGACGCCACCAGCAGACGTCAATGCTTCGGCGGCATAGTCCGGCACGGTTGCGACAATGTCAGTTCCGGCCAGCAGCGTGCTCAAACCATTGAACTGCGGCACGGCCAGTACCACATGGCGTTTGCGGCCGAGTTTCTCCAGCTCTTCATCAATGAAACCGCTGAGGTCGCCGGCAAACGACACCAGGGCGTGGGGGCGGGCGCAGTAATCGTCGAGGCTCAGCGGCCCCGGCACGGTGTCGGCGCGCAGTAACTTGGGCGCGCTACGGCGCAGTACCTTGCGCTTGGCATTGGCCGGCAAGTCGGTGGTGTAGCTGACGCCGATGGAGATTTCGCCGGAAGCCAGCAAGCCCGGCATCAAGATGTAGTTGACCCGGCGCACCACCAGCACAATTCCCGGTGATTCGGCGCGCAGGCGTTTTAGCAGCATCGGCAGCAAGGCGAATTCGACGTCATCCGACAACCCGATCCGAAATACCGAAGTGCTGGTGGCCGGATCGAATTCTGCCGCACGGCTGACGGCGGTCGAAATCGAGTCGAGGGCAGGCGAGAGCAGGGCGAAGATTTCCACCGCGCGGGCGGACGGTTCCATGCTCCGGCCGGTGCGTACGAACAAGGGATCATCGAACAGGCTGCGCAGGCGCGAGAGCGCCGCACTGATCGCCGGCTGGCCGAGGAACAATTTCTCGGCGGCGCGGGTCACACTGCGCTCATGCATCAACGTTTCGAATACGATCAACAGGTTCAGGTCGACACGACGCAGGTCATTACGATTCATCTGGAGTCCTGGCAGAGTCATCAAGCTTGACGAGGGCAGCCATATGAGAACAATGGCCGGCATGAATCTTACGGGGAAAGACTGGTACTCTGCACCGGAAAATTCAGCTTTACTCAGACGGTGGCAGCAGTTTTTCAAGGATTTTGCCAATACCGCCCATACTGCGGAATCAATGACAGGCATGTCGACTATTAATAGCCACTGATAGTCTTGGGTTAAAAGCCCAGATAGAGTTCATGGCATTAGAGGTTACTTTGACGAGGTTTGCGATGTCCCGCACGATCCGTTTTCACAAGTTTGGTCCGGCCGAGGTGCTCAAATGCGAAGAGCATGCGGCCGCTCAGCCAGGTCCTGGCGAAGTGCAGGTGCGTGTCGAGGCAATCGGCATCAGTTGGTACGACACGCTCTGGCGCCAGAATCTGGCGTCGTCCCAGGCACGCCTGCCATCAGGCCTTGGTCATGAAATGGCCGGCGTGGTCACGGCGATTGGCGCTGATGTCGAAGACCTGTCCGTCGGTGACAAGGTCGCCAGTTTCCCGGCCGAAAGTCCGAACGACTATCCAGTCTACGGCGAGTCGATCGTACTGCCGCGTACTGCGCTGACCCGTTATCCGGATGTGCTCAGCCCGATCGAAGCCAGTGTGCATTACACACCGCTGTTGATCGCCTATTTCGCCTACGCCGATCTGGCACGGGTCAAACCGGGGCAGTTTGCCCTGGTCACTGACGCCAGCCATTGCGCCGGCCCTTCGTTTGTACAACTGGGCAAGGCCATGGGCGTGCGGGTCATTGCCGCCACCAAAGAGGCGGGAGAGCGCGAGTACCTGCTGTCTCTGGGCGCGGAAAAGGTGATTGTCACCGAAGAGGAAGATCTGTTGATGCGAATCAACAAGATCACCGACAACCGTGGCGTCGATGTGGTGTTCGACGGCCTTGGCGGTCCGCAGATGTCGCTGCTTGGCGATGTGCTGGCGCCCCGTGGCAGCCTTGTGCTGTACGGCCTGCAGGGTGGGAACCAGACGCCGTTCCCGGCATGCGCAGCGTTCCAGAAGAACATCCAGTTCTTTGTGCATTGCATCGGCAACTTCACCGGCAAACCGGAGCTGGGTATCACCCAGGATCACGTGGCCCTGCAACGTGCCCTGCGTGACATCAACCAGTTGACCGCTGACCGCGTGTTGCTTCCGCTCAAGACCCGGGTGTTCCCGTTCAGCGAGTTCGTCGAAGCGCATCGCTACATGGACGAATGCCCATGCCGCGAACGGGTTGCCCTTCAAATCGAGTCGGCGTAACCCTCGTCATCAGAGTCCGTGGCCCCACGGACTCTTTCGTGTTTATCCCCGTCTGAAAAGCAAAGCTCTCTGGCGCCATGTCCGGGACCTGTTCAGCAACTGAACTGGTTTTTGCTCTGGATCTGTATCTTCTAATCGCAATGTAAGCCCTGATAATTGAGTGATTACTTTCATCTCAAGGAATGAGCCATGGCTGTGCATTCAATTTACCGTCCTCAACATATAGACCTCAGTTTTGTTAAACACGGCAATCTTTGTTTAATTGCTGTAGGGCTATTCCGAAACTCCTTCTCTTTTTCTTGTAATCACTTGTCGTGGGACGTTGTGGGAAGTTTCCTAGGATTATTTGTCAATAAAAAATACCCTTGCATAACAATCACTTGAGAGCGCCCTGTGGCGAAAATAGAGTTTTTCTCAGGTCAAGTGTTTCAAATAACTACGAATTTGTAAGTGTTAGCATCTGAGCGTCTATTACTTATTGATTAATTGTCGTGCGGTCGGTCTTCTGTCTGCGCGCCATGAAACCTTTTATACCGGGTAAATACCGATGAGCACGATCCATGATCAGGCAATGAATTATGTCTACCAGCAAGTATTGCAACGTTTGCTGAGTTTTTTCTCTCGAGCGGAGCGCACGGCATTGCAGTTGCTGATTCAGCGATTGGCCGTGGCTGCTGGCGGCATGGAGAACATCGGTCAATTCAAGGTGCTGGTCAACCAGACCGGGTCGCGCGACAGCTGTTACACATTGGCGCTGCTGCGGGCAGCGCAGTTGAGTATCGCCGGGCGCGCGCCCGGTACGTTTCAGCTACGGGTGGCGACTTTACGCTGGAGCGGCAACAGTGACACGGCACTGCAGAACATGCACCGAAGCTACGGGGCGCTGTTCCTCTATGACGATCCTCGGGTCGAGCTGTTGATGCTGGATCATCGCCAGGTCCTGCCATTCGACCATCAGGCACCGATTTGCGAAGAGGGGCGCGAGACCCATCGTCTTAACCTGCTTTTGCTGGGGCATCGAAGAAACTACGGCGAAGCGCTTGAGTTGTGGGACGACGCTTATCTGGCTACTGCCGAGTACTACGGTCAGATCTCCCGCTGGAACAATGGCGTCGATGCCATGATCGGCAGTGAGTCGTTACACCGCCAGAAGCACTTTCTCGACGGCTTGAGTCGTGCTGTTCAAAAAGCCTCCATTGCCGGTCCGCTGGTGAGCTCTGCTGGCTTTGAAGCGCTATTCCCGCTGCTCGACGGGCTGGGCGGGGATTACTACCGCGAGTTCTACACCGAAGAGGAGCAGGTAACCTGGCGCCCCGAAGGTGAGTTCGAAGCGTGTCGGCGCACCGGTTTCATCAACATCAATGACATGATCGTCGGCAAGCTCGAGGAGCGCTGGCCGTTGCTCAGTGACTTTCTCGGGTTCCAGGCGGATGACCTGAGCCTTTATCAAATTGACGATGAATATGCAGATCCTCTGGTCGCTGCGCATCTTCGAGGAATGCAGGCGCGGTTCATCGAGGGGAGAACCTACGAGGCCGGAATCAGCGAATACCTGCACAGCAGTCTGGAGACGATGCGGCGCAGACAGGTACCCGAGCCGGTTTGCGAACAGATGCTCGCCAACTTCGGCAATCTGCAGGATCCGCGACAGTTGCGGGTGCAGGCGGAAGGCTGGCTCTCGGCCGGTTTCGACATGAACGATACCCAGCTGATGTGCCTGCTGTTTGCACCGTTTGTTGATAGCGGGGCAGGACTGGAACGGTTTCTGCGCAATTGTCATCCCGGCATGTTGGTGGCATTGCCGGATCTGCACCGGGCAATGCAGGGTCTGCATGCACCTGAGCAAGTGCTGAAGTGGATGACGGACGTCAGCGGGTTGCCGGTCAAATTGATTGTGCGTCTCTACTCCATGGGGCCCGTTCGGTTGCTTGCGTCCGGCGACAGTGCCAGTGCGCAGGAGGCGGGTGCCGAGCCAGCAAACGATCGATCGGCGGAAGGCTGACCGTGAGCCCATCGCATAACCCTGAATCACAGCCAATGGATGCCGGCTCGTGAAAACGTCGCGGGAAAACGACTTTGTTTATCAGGCTGTTTATCGCTACCTGACGTTACTGATCGAGGAAGCAGGGAGCGGCGCGGCAGGGCGCTTGCCATCCTTGCGGCAACTGGCTGATCGACTCAATGTGTCGATCTCGACCGTCCAGTACGCTTATTCGTTGCTGGAAAAGGAGGGCCGGGTTTATTCAATCGCCAAATCCGGTTATTACGCGCAAGCACTGCCCGCGCTGGACTTGCCCGAGTGTGGCAGGGATCTGCTCGAAACCGTCTACGTCAATGCCAAGCGACCGGGCATGTGTGTACTGAGCGCTGATGAGCCGGCTTCGCTGCAACCGCTGGACCGTCCTTTATTGATGCTTGAGCGGGAGTTGCTACGCCAGTATCCGCGACAGCCGCAAATACTGGTGCAGCCTTGCGGTGAGCTGGAGTTGCGCACCGTTCTGGCTGCGCGTTACACCTCATCGACGGTGAATTGCTGGCATGCCGATGACGTCTATATCGGCGCCGATTTGCGCGGGGTACTGGAAATTCTGATTTCGGTACTCGAGTTGCGTGGGGCCACCGTGGTGGTTGAGTCGCCGTGTGACTGGGTGATCCTGCGTCTGCTGGAGTCAGCCGAAGTGCGCGTGATCGAATTGCCGCTGCTCGCCGACGGGGTGATTGATCCGCAGCGCCTGGAGTCTTTGCTCAAGAACGAACCGGTACGACTGATCCTGTTATCCTCAGCGTTGAGCATGCCCCACGGCAGCCTGCTATCTGCGCCCAATCGGCAGGCCATCGCCCATTTGCTCGGCTGTCATGGCACCTGGGTTCTGGAAAACGACTGCTACAGCGAACTCGATGAAGGGATCGAATCCCGACGCCTGCGCGACTGGCTGGACCCGGATCGCCTGCTGGTGTTTTCCACGTTCGAGAAGTTCATCGGTGCAGAGGCGCCTTTCGGTTTTATCCTGTCGCGCCATTGGCGCAGTGAGTTGCAACGCCATTTCCTGTTACGCGCGTTCAGCTTGTCGCTGATCCGCCAGAAAGCGATTGCGAGACTGCTGGGCGGCGGCCGGCTGGACCAGCATATGTCGGTACTGCGGCGGATGCTCAAGGAGCGACGGACGCAGTTGATCCAGTTATTGCGCGAGCGCCTGGGCGACTCGCTGCAGATTGTCGAGCCGCAGGGCGGGGCGACGGTCTGGGTAAGCTCGTTGCGTCCGGTGGACATGGGGAATGTCTTTCAGCGCCTGCTCAAGCAACAGATCATCATCGCGCCAGGGGAGTTGTTCAGCCTGCAGGGTTTGCACGCGCACCATCTGCGCTTGAGCTCGTTGAGTCACGGGGACCACGATCTGGCCAATGTCGTCGGGCTGCTGGGCGACGCATTGCGTCTGGCACCCGAGGGTTAACGTTAAAAAACATCGGAAGTGTTCCGGATAGATCCCATCGCACTGCGGTCAAACTGCCAGTAAACTGCGCTCTATTCCTGAATCACTCTATTTCAGAGGTTTTGCATGACACTCAGTCCTTTTGCGGGCAAACCGGCACCGGCAGAATTGTTGGTCGATATCCCGCGACTGGTAACGGCTTATTACACCGGCCAGCCTGACGCTTCCATTTCCACGCAGCGTGTGGCGTTTGGCACGTCGGGGCATCGGGGCAGTTCTTTCGACCTGAGTTTCAACGAATGGCACGTGCTGGCGATCAGTCAGGCGATCTGCCTGTATCGCGAGGCCCAAGGGATCACCGGGCCGCTGTTTGTCGGCATCGACACCCACGCGTTGTCGACCCCCGCGGGTGCCAGCGCTCTGGAAGTGCTGGCGGCGAACGGTGTGACCGTGATGATCGCCGAAGGTGACGAGTACACGCCGACGCCGGCCATTTCCCATGCCATTCTTTGCTACAACCGCGGCCGTACTTCGGGCCTGGCCGATGGCATCGTCATCACGCCGTCGCACAATCCGCCACAAAGCGGTGGCTATAAATACAATCCAACAAATGGCGGGCCGGCCGACACCCATATCACCAAGTGGATCGAAGCCAAGGCCAACGAACTGCTGGCGAATAAACTGGCTGGCGTGAAACGCATCAGCTACGAGCAGGCGCTCAAGGCAAGCACCACCCATCGTCATGACTACGTGAATACTTACGTGGCTGATCTGATCAACGTGATCGACTTCGATGCCATTCGTGATGCGAAACTGCATCTGGGTGTCGATCCGCTGGGTGGAGCAGGGGTGCGCTACTGGTCGGCGATTGCCGAGCACTATCGTCTGGATCTGGACGTGGTGAACAAGCAAGTCGATCCAACCTTCCGTTTCATGACCGTCGATTGGGATGGCCAGATTCGCATGGACCCATCATCGAGCCATGCGATGCAAGGCTTGATCGGTTTGAAGGAGCGTTTCGACGTGGCGTTTGCCTGCGATCCGGATCACGATCGCCACGGCATCGTGACTCCGTCCGGTGGCTTGCTCGCGCCGAACAACTATCTGGCGGTGTCCATCGATTATCTGTTCCAGAACCGTCCGCAGTGGCGTGCCGATGCTGGTGTGGGTAAAACCGTGGTCAGCAGCGGTCTGATCGATCGCGTGGCCAAGCGCCTGGGGCGTCGTCTCTACGAAGTGCCGGTCGGTTTCAAATGGTTTGCGGACGGCTTGTTCGACGGTTCCCTGGGTTTTGGTGGCGAGGAAAGCGCCGGTGCATCGTTCCTGCGCAAGGACGGCGGTGTATGGAGCACCGACAAGGACGGTCTGATCCCGGCACTGCTCGCGGCAGAAATGACCGCTCGCACCGGACGCGATCCAAGCCAGGCCTATAAGGCGCTGACGGATGAACTGGGCGAGCCGTTCTCGGTGCGCGTAGACGCCAAGGCCAATCCGGAGCAGAAAGCGCTGCTGAGCAAGCTGTCGCCGGAGCAAGTCACTTCGACCGAATTGGCGGGCGAGAAGATTCAAAGCATTCTCAGCCACGCACCGGGCAACGATCAGGCGATTGGCGGTTTGAAGGTGATGACCGAGAACGGCTGGTTTGCGGCGCGTCCGTCAGGCACCGAAGACATCTACAAGATCTACGCCGAAAGCTTCATCAGCGACGAACACCTCAAGCAATTGGTGGTTGAAGCGCAAGCTCTGGTGGATGGCGCCATTTCCAGCAAATAAGCTGAAATCAGGGCTGCCGAGCCAAAAAAAGGGGCGATCATAGTGGTTGCCCCTTTTTTTGCCTGCAATCAGGCGATCAAGCCAGATCCACCAACACAATCTCACTGTCTTCAATCGCAGTAACGTTCAGCACCTGCTCGTGCGCAACCGCCACGCCGTCTCGAGCTTGTGCGCGCAAGCCGTTGACTTCAATCACACCCGTAGCCGGTACCAGATAGGCGCGGCGTCCTTCGTCGAGACGATATTCCGCCGTTTCCCCAGCCTTGATGTTCGCTGCCACCAAGCGTGCATCGGCGCGGATACGCAGGCTCTGATCATCGCCATCCTTACCGCTGGCAAGTGTCACAAACCCTTCACGCTGACCTTTGGGAAAGGGTTTTGCACCCCAGGACGGCGGGGCACCGGTTTCGGTGGGCAGGATCCAGATCTGGAAGATTTTGGAGTCCTGGGCTTCGAGGTTGTATTCACTGTGCGCGATACCAGTGCCGGCACTCATGACTTGCACGTCGCCAGCCTCGGTGCGGCCCTTGTTGCCGAGGTTGTCCTGATGAGTAATCGCACCTTCGCGCACGTAGGTGATGATTTCCATGTCGCGGTGCGGGTGCTGCGGAAAACCGCTGCCCGCGGCGATTACGTCATCGTTCCACACCCGTAGATTGCCCCAGCTCATGCGCTGTGGGTCGTAGTACTCGGCGAACGAAAAATGGTGATGGGCATCCAACCAGCCATGATGGGCGCCGCCCAGTGTGTTGAAAGGTCTGAGTTCAAGCATGATCGTCTCCTCAAAAGGTTAATGACGGGGCGCGGTGACTGCGCCCGGCCCAATACCGGTGGTTTATGACGGCGATCATCTATCAGCCAAGTATCGATAAAAAGCGTAAAAAGTGCGGCATCAGCATCGAATAAGTCGATCAAAAAAAAATCGAAAATTTCTCACTCCACCTTCAGTTCATCGCCTAAACCAATGAAGCGTAAGCATTTCGCTAGAACTCAGCGTTAAATAAAGACACCATAGCCCTCAACAGCCTTACCCACTGGAGCCCGTCAGCGTGGCGCAACAAACCCCCGATCTTCCTCCCGAACTTCGTCCATTGGCCGAGATGCCGTGGTTCAAACGTATGGCCGCACGTTTCTTCGGCCACGGTTTGACGCGTTTGCGCGCGCAACACCGTGCTTCGTGGCTACATGGTCAGGCGGACGGCTTCCGTAGCGGTCATACCGCGGGTGTCGAGTACGGGTATAAAGAGGGCAAGCTCGAGGGGTTTGAAGAAGGCCGGCAAGTGTTGCTGATCCGCGACAGCCGCAACACCGAACATCGTCCGCCAAGCGTGGATAACCACCTGTTCGACGACTGGCGTCTGCCGCTCACTGCGGAGCTGAAGAAGCGCATCAAGGCTGATGTCGCGCGTTTACTCCCCGCACACGCTCAGCCAAGCACTGCGCAGTGGAAGATGATTTTCAGCGATACGCCATCGACTTCCGTGGTGGCCGGCGCCGGAGCGGGCAAGTCGACCACGCTGGTGCTGCGCATTCTATTGCTGACTCACTATCTGGGCTTTGAGCTCGATTCGATGACCGTGGTGACCTTCACCCGCGAGTCGCGCAAGGACTTCATCAACAAACTGATCGAGCTGTTTGCGCTTTGGGGACGAGCGCTGAGCCTGAAACAGGCGCGGGAACTGGTGCGAACCTTCCACTCGCGAATCCTGCCAATGGTGCGCAGCCTCGCGGGTTTCGAACGTTTGCAGGCTTTCGAGAACCTCAGCCATCGAGCGCCCGGCGCTGACGAGGAGGTCGACAGCAATCCGTTCGATCTGCGTATCAACGACGCGCAGCGCCAACAGCTCAATGCCTGCTATCACCGCTTGTTCACTCAGGACGAACGTTTCCGCCAACTGATTCAGCCGATGTCCAAGGCCGGGTTGCAGCTCAAGGAGCTGGAGCGTGATCACCCTGATGTGCAGAAGCGCATGGCTGTCACCGAGCTGGCGGCCAAACGCGATGAAGAACTGTGCGATGCCATCGAAGATCTGTGGTTCGGCGCCGGTGCCTGGCCTATCAAAGGCATTGAGCCAAACCGCCAGACCTTCGAAATCAACGGCGCTAAATTCCACTGCCATGGCTACATTCCAAGCCTCGACGCGTGGGTCGTGCTCGGTTTCGATCCCCGGGAAAACGCGCAGCTGAGCCGACCCAATGCGAAGCTTTCGATACGTGCAGAATGGGCAGTCAAGCGCACCCTGTTTCAAGCTTTCTGTCGTAAGCCATTGATATGGATAGATAGTTACGAGTCGTCAAAGCGGGTTTTGGCGACATTGGCGGGCGATGCCAGTGCTGGCCCGGGCTTCGACTACAAGGTTAAAGGCGAACTCGCTTCAGCGCCGTTGCTCGACTGTTTTGTCGCCGCGGCCGGTTTTATCGAGAACCTGGGGCTGGACGTGCCGGACGCTGTTGGCCGCATGAGTTTCGCCAAAGATGACCCCGACCGGTTTTTCTTTGAGGCGTTGAGCCTGTTTTGGCGCGCCCTGGAAGATCATCTGCTCGACCAGAAACCCCCGATCATGACCTACAACCGCATGTTCGCGCTGTTCAGCGAGCACTCGCCGGAAAACCTCAAACTGCTCAGCGATGAACTGCTGCGACCGATGTCGCACCTGATGATCGATGAGTTTCAGGACGTTTCGCCACAGATCGTTTCGTGGATACGCGCGAGCCTCTCGGAGATTCGCAGCCGTGGGCCGGCCATGCATGTCGGGCGAGGCGCGCAGCGCTCGTCGCTGCTATGTGTGGGGGATGACTGGCAATCGATTTATGGCTGGCGCGGCAGTTCACCGAGCTATTTCATGGAGTTCAACAAGGAATTCCCGTCGCCGAGCACCACGCGTGTGATGCTCAGCGACAACTATCGCAGTCATCAGCACATCATCGATGCGGCGGAACACATCGTACGTGCCGCGCCGGCGATCCCCGGCAAGAAGGCCAAGGCGAGCGGTGAGCCCAAGCCATTGCAGCCGGTCAACGTGCTGGAGCGCGACGATCAGGCACTGGGCGAGCGCCTTGCAGAGCACTATCGACAAGGACATTCAATCTTGATGCTTTATCGAAAAAGCAGCGATAAGTTATTGATTGAGCAGCATATTCAGTCTGTAGTTAATGTTGATTCTAGCTTGCCGTACGAAGCTCGCCGCTTGAGACAACTGACCTATCACAGCGCCAAGGGTCTGCAGGCAGACGCGGTGTTTCTGCTGGGTGACTGTCAGCACCTGACCAGTTCCCCCTACAAAAATCAGGTGTATCGCATGGCCGGATTGGGCAAAACCGGTGACAGTGAGCCGTACGACAGCGCGCAAAAGGACGAAATTTTACGCCTGGCGTACGTAGGGATTACCCGCGCGGTCAGCCACTGTTACTGGTATGTCGATCCGCAGGAAGCGCAAGCGGTGAACATGCCCAAAGCGTCCGACCGCGTGGCGAAAGGCAAACCGTTCTTCGCTGATCATCGAGCGGAAAAGCAAACCGCGTGACTCACAAAAAAGCCCGCATCAATGCGGGCTTTTTGTTGTAAATCAAACAGTTATGCGTAATTCCTGAGAGACTCTGGAGGTATGAAAGCGTCCAGCTCATCCTCCACAGCCTCGATAATTCGCTCGACGTCTGCCGCATTCATTACTGTTGCGCACGGGATGCCAGCGATGGCGATCATGGTTTCACCACTGGCTCGATCAAACAATCGGGCAATCATGCTGCCCGGTGCATCCATCGTTGCCTCGAAACCCATGGGATGAAAATGCCAGCGCATCAGCTGGCAGGCGTTGGGGAACGTGACTTTGCTTGACCCTTTATTCATGTGTTGCCCGCCTTCTTCATCGAGCGCTTCCTTTAGCTCATGTTAGGTGGGAAGAGCCTTCATTGGCTCAACCGGTGACTGACATTAAAAGTAGCATCTCAATGTGAAATTCCTGTGAGAATTTTCAGTTCATTTTGCGATTGATTCGTATTTTTTGATGTAGGTCACGGCCTACGCATTCATCGCCAAAATGCCACCACGGATTAGTCATTGATGCCCGTGCCGAACTTGGGCAAGCTCGGTTCTTTTTCGCCGAGCTCCTTATGCACGCCGACGACGACGGCCCCGCACAGACCCAGGCCACGACCGCCACGGTCATGCGCTATCACTTGAGCTGGAAACACCGCGATCTGGACAGCGTCATGGCGCTGTATCACCCGGACATTCAATACAGCGATTTTTTCCAGAACCGCGTGCTCGGCCTCGACGAGTTGCGCGAGTACGTGCGTGTGAGCATGCCGCGTGAATCCGACGAAGCGCTTGAGCATTGCGACCGCATTCGCGTCGACGGCAACACGGCGTTCATTCAGTACGAAGTGACCCTGCGCGGCGGTGAAGGACTGGTGTCGTTCCGCTCCAGCGAGGCGATCACGGTAAAAGACGGGCTGATCTGGCGCGTCAATGAATACGCCTCACTGGTGCGTGCGCAGGCCGGCAATACGACAGCGCCGAGCCAGCGCCCGGCCGTCAGTCGCCTGGGCCTGTCGCCGCGTCAATTGAGTTTTATGGCCGACGATCTGCAGCAATACTTTGAACGTCAGCAACCGTATCTCGATCCGGAACTTGATCTGCAACGGGTCGCGAAAGAGTGCGGGTACAGCCGCAATCAGATTTCCTACCTGCTTAATCAGGTGCTTGGGCAAAGTTTCTACCGCTACGTCAACCACGCGCGACTGCAACATCTGCTCAAGTCACTGGACGATGCCGTGCCGCCAGTGCGCATCGATGAGTTGGCGTTCGCCGCTGGTTTCAATTCGCTCTCGGCTTTCTATAGCTGTTTTCGGCAACATACCGGCCAGTCACCCAAGGCCTACGTTAAACAAATTTCTTTGCGGACACGCGCGCAAGACATTCCCTGAGCTTGCGCAATAGGATCAACGCCATCGAAGGTTTTCAGTGGCGGAGTCTTGCATGCCAGCGTGGCGCACTATCAGTTTGTGGATGGATCAACTCGACGAGCCGCTGATCGCGCGGCCCGAGCTTGAGCGGGATCTGGACGTCGACGTGGCAATCATCGGCGCCGGTTACACCGGGCTGTGGACGGCGTACTACCTGAAAAAGCACGCGCCGGGCCTGAATGTCGCGATTATCGAGGCACAAACCGCCGGGTTTGGCGCATCCGGGCGCAACGGCGGCTGGCTGATGGGTAATCTGCTTGGCGAGGATCGTTTGCTCGCCGGCCTGTCCCCCGAGCAGCGCCGCGCGTCGTTTGATCTGCTGCACAGCATTCCTGATGAAGTGGAAGTCGTCCTCGAACGTGAGGGTATCGACTGCGATTACCGCAAGGGCGGCGTGCTGTACTGCGCGGCGCGATATCCGGAACAGGAAGCCACGCTGCGCGAATATCTGGCCAAACTCCACGCCCAGGGCCTGACCGACGACGATTACCGCTGGCTCAGCCCCGAGCAGTTGGCGCAGCAGATTCGTGTCGCCAAACCTTACGGTGGCATCTATGCCCCGCATGTGGCGACTATTCACCCGGCCAAACTGGTGCGCAGCCTGGCGCGCACCGTACAAGGCATGGGCGTGAAGATTTACGAAAACAGCCCCGTTACGCACTGGCAGTCGGGCAGCTTGCGCACTGCCAAAGCCCATGTGCGCAGTCGCTGGATCGTGCCGGCGGTGGAAGGTTATTCGGTGACATTGCCACCTCTGGGGCGCTACCAATTGCCGGTGCAAAGCCTGATCGTCGCCACTGAGCCGCTGTCCGCCGCTACCTGGGACGAGATCGGCCTCAGCCGCGGCCAGGCGTTCAGCGAATTCAGTCGCCAGGTCACCTATGGCCAGCGCAGTGCCGACAACCGTCTGATTTTCGGCGCCCGTGGTGGTTATCAATTCGCTGGCAAGCTGCGCCACAACTTTGATCTGACCCGCGATGAAGTGGAGCTGCGTCGCTATCTGTTCGGTGAGCTGTTCCCGCAACTGAAAAATGTGCAGATCACCCACGCGTGGGGCGGCAACCTCGGCATGTCCCGACACTTCAAGCCGCACATGCTTTGCGATCGGGCCAACGGTATTGCACTGGCCGGCGGCTATGGCGGGGAGGGCGTCGGTGCCAGCAACCTCGGCGGTCGTACCCTGGCCGATCTGATCCTTGAGCGCGACAGCGAACTGGTTCACCAGCCGTGGGTGCTGCCGGACGGCGGGATTCATGCGCTGCGTGCCTGGGAGCCGGAACCGTGCCGCTGGCTTGGCTACAACGCGATCATCAAAAGCTTTGTCCACGAAGATCAGACTCTGGCCAACCCGGCGACTGCGCCATGGCGGCGCAAACTCGCCAGCCAGGTGGCCGGGTTCATGGAAGGTTTCATGCACTGACAGTTGTTTATTCACAAGACAGGTAACGCCATGAGCATCACCCAGTTCAAAAACACCGCCACGCTACAACTGGACGAATCCAATCCGGTCGCCGTACCGCTTGGCGAGCCGATCGCCATTGCCTCGACTACCAGCGTCGAGCGCGACGATGGCGTCGAAACCGGCGTCTGGGAATGCACCCCCGGCCGTTGGCGGCGGCAGATTACCGCGCAGGAGTTCTGCCATTTCATTTCCGGGCGTTGCACGTTCACCCCGGACGACGGTGGCGAAACCCTGCGCATACAAGGTGGCGACGCATTGATGTTGCCGGCCAACACGCTCGGCATCTGGGATATCCAGGAAACCGTGCGCAAAACCTACGTGCTGATTTTCTGATTGCTTGATCTTTTGATTGCCTGCCAAACAACAATAGCCTCTACAGGAATCGACCCATGATCCAGAAAACCCTCACTCTGGCGCCGCTGTTGCTGGTCGCCTCCATCAGTCACGCCGCCGACACGGTCAAGGTCTACAACTGGTCCAGCTACATCGCGCCTGAAACCACCAAAAATTTTCAGAAAGAAACCGGCATTGGCGTCACGTATGACGTCTACGACAGCAACGAAACACTCGATGGCAAGTTGATGACCGGCAACTCCGGTTACGACGTGGTCTTTCCGTCCAACCACTTTATGGCCCGGCAGATTCAGGGCGGCGCGTTGAAGAAGCTCGACAAGAGCCAGTTGCCGAACTGGAAAAACCTCAACCCGGTGTTGCTCAAGGCCCTGCAAACCAACGACCCGGGCAACGAGCACGGTTTCCCGTATCTGTGGGGAAGCACCGGCATCGGTTACAACGTGGCCAAGATCAAAGCGGTGTTGGGCGACGACGCGCCGGTCGATTCCTGGGACCTGATCTTCAAGCCCGAGTACATGGAAAAACTGCAGAAGTGCGGCGTCGCCATCCTCGACAACGGCCCGGAATTGCTCCCGGCGGCGCTCAATTACCTGGGCCTGCCGCACCACAGCAAGAACCCCGAGGACTACAAGAAAGCCGAAGCGTTGCTGATGAAAGTGCGGCCATTCGTCAGCTATTTCCATTCCTCGAAGTACACCAGCGATCTGGCCAACGGTGATATTTGCGTGGCGGTGGGTTTCTCCGGCGACATCCTGCAAGCCGAGAGCCGCGCCAAAGAGGCGAAGAACGGCATCGAGATCGGCTATGCGGTTCCCAAGGAAGGTTCGCCGATCTGGTTCGACATGGTCGCGATGCCGAACGACGCACCGGACGAGAAGGCCGGTTACGCCTTCATGAACTACCTGTTGCGCCCGGATGTGATGGCCGACATCAGCAACTCGGTGCACTACGCCAACGGTAATGAGCAGGCCGACAGCCTGATCGACCCGGCAATCAAGAACGACACCAAGGTTTATCCGACTCCGGAGATGTTGGGCAGATTGTTCGCGCTGGAGGCAATGCCGATGAACATCGACCGGATTCGTACTCGGGTCTGGAACAAGATTCGTACCGGTAGCTGACCCACGATTTCCCCTGTAGGAGCTGCCGTAGGCTGCGATCTTTTGATCTGTTTTTGTATAAGCAAGATCAAAAGATCGCAGCCTTCGGCAGCTCCTACAGTGGGTGATGAATATGGTTGATATCAATGCGCTGGCACTTGCACTAATAAGTAGCAGAAAGTGAGACGCCTTCGACAAAAAACAACTTAGCCATATTTAATAATTAAATAGAAAATCGTCAGACAATTAGGCGCAATCGAGACGTCTGAAACATTCTTTCGACCGCACATGCTTTGTTTACGGGAGATTCCCGGAACAGCCCGATTTAAATTCAAAAAAATGCTTTACGGCAGATTTCAAATTGTGTCAGGTTTCTTACGCCTTCATTGGGCGAGTGATAGGACGATCTCGCCAGAGATTGTCGCTATCGGACAAAAACTGTTCCATTGCTTAACAAGGAAGTGTGTTTATGTCGAAAGTTAAAAAGAACGCTATTGATACCGCCGAACAGGCTTTCCAACCTGTAGGGGCTGCGCAGTCGCTGGCAGCATCCAGCTCCGCCTGGAACCAGATCAATAGCTTCAGCCATCAATACGATCGCGGCGGTAACCTCACGGTCAATGGCAAACCCTCCTTTTCCGTCGACCAGGCCGCAACCCAGTTGCTGCGCGACGGCGCTGCCTACCAGGACAAGGACGGCAGCGGCAAGATCGAACTCACCTACACGTTCCTGACTTCTGCTTCATCGAGCACGATGAACAAGCACGGGATCAGCGGGTTCAGTCAGTTCAGTACACAACAACAAAACCAGGCCAAGCTCGCCATGCAATCCTGGGCCGATGTCGCCAACGTCACCTTCACCGAAAAAGCTACGGGCGGTGACGGTCACATGACCTTCGGCAACTACAGCGGTGGTCAGGACGGCGCTGCAGCGTTTGCCTATCTGCCGGGCACCGGCAATGGTTATGACGGCACTTCGTGGTATCTGATCAACAGTGGCTACACGCAAAACAAGAACCCGGATCTGAACAACTACGGTCGTCAGACCCTGACTCACGAGATCGGTCATAGCCTCGGTCTGGCCCACCCTGGCGACTACAACGCCGGTAATGGCAACCCGACCTATAACGATGCTTCCTACGGGCAAGACACCCGCGGCTACAGCATCATGAGTTACTGGAGCGAGAGCAACACTAACCAGAACTTCAGCAAGAACGGTGTGGAAGCCTATGCCTCCGGCCCGCTGATGGATGATATTGCAGCGATCCAGAAACTCTACGGCGCCAACACCACCACCCGTACCGGTGACACCACCTACGGGTTCAACTCCAACACCGGTCGCGACTTCCTCAGCGCTTCGTCGTCGAGTGACAAAGTGGTGTTCTCGGTCTGGGATGCGGGCGGCAAGGATACTCTGGACTTCTCGGGGTTTACCCAAAACCAGAAGATCAACCTCAATGACGCCTCGTTCTCCGACGTTGGCGGAATGGTGGGTAACGTGTCCATTGCCAAGGGCGCGATCATCGAGAACGCCATCGGTGGTTCGGGCAGCGATCTGCTGATCGGCAACAGCGTGGCCAACGAGCTCAAGGGCGGTGCCGGCAACGACATCCTCTACGGGGCTGGCGGTGCCGACAAGCTGTGGGGTGGCGCGGGTTCGGACACGTTCGTGTTCGCGGCCAGCTCCGATTCGAAGCCGGGTGCGATCGATCAGATCCTCGATTTTGTCAGCGGTCTGGACAAAATCGACCTGACCGGCATCACCAAGGGCGCCGGCCTGCACTTCGTCAGCGCCTTCACCGGTGCGGCGGGCGATGCAGTGTTGACCTCGTCGGGCGGCAACAGCCTGCTCTCGGTGGACTTCTCCGGATTCGGCGCGGCCGACTTCCAGGTCAGCACCGTTGGCCAGGCAGCAACCAGCGACATCGTGGCTTGATGTGAAACAAGAGGGCGGCGCGTGATGCGCCGCTTTCTTCGCTTGCATCGTCTTGCCCTGTAGGCAAGGCTACGCAACGGGGTGAAATTTCCTATGAGTCGAAACGTTTTTACCTACATGACGGTGGCGTGGCTGATGGCGGCGCTGATGATGATTTCAGGAGAGACAAGCATGGCAAGCAGCCTCAGGCTCGAAGAACCTTCGGTATTTGCCGGTCAGTGGCAGGCGACGCTGAGCGCTAGCAATGACAGCGCTGAAGCGCAAAAACTGCAGGATAAACCGTCGAATACCTGCGCTGTCGATCTGCAATCCAACCAGACGATTGGTAAAGGCGCTGACTGCCTGGGGGCATGGCTTGAAGAGGCACCGATTGGCTGGTTTCCCGAACCGGACGGTATTTCGATGACTGGTAAAGAGGGCTCAAGAATCCAGTTCTTCAGCCGACAACGTGACGGGCTTTATCTGGCAACTTTGAAGTCAGGTCTGAAAATTACCCTGGAGCGCGTTGCGCAACAGTCGTAAAGATCTATCAGACGACAAGGTTTTAATATAAAGCCTCACTGTCAGGTTATAAGCGGCATGTTCAATCTCAACTGCACCGCATTAGATAGCGCAAGTTGTTATGAATTTGTAAGCGAATACCCTGTAAATATGTTCCGGCGTTGCGCGGATAATCAATTTGAAGTCTCGCCAAAGATTGGCGAGAGTTAGATCTCAGGAATAATCAATGAAGATGGCGAAGGCCCCAGCCACCGCGCCCTTGTTCAAGGCATTGGGTGACTATAAAAGCATTCTGATCAGCGTCGGATGCTTTACGGCACTGATTAACGTGCTGATGCTGGTGCCCTCGATTTATATGCTCCAGGTCTATGACCGGGTGCTGTCTTCGCAGAACGAAACCACCCTGGCGATGCTGTCGCTGATGGTTGTCGGCTTTTTTGCCTTTATCGGCCTGCTGGAAGTGGTGCGCAGCTTCATCGTGATCCGCATCGGCAGCCAACTGGAGCGCCGCTTCAACCTGCGGGTGTACCAGGCGGCGTTCGAACGCAACCTGTTCAAGGGCGAGGGCAATGCCGGGCAGTCGCTGGGCGACTTGACCCACATTCGCCAATTCGTCACCGGGCCGGCGCTGTTCGCTTTTTTCGATGCGCCGTGGTTTCCGGTGTATCTGTTCGTTATTTACCTGTTCAACGTCTGGCTCGGTGTGCTCGCCACCGCAGGTGCGCTGCTGCTGATCGCCTTGGCGTGCCTCAACGAATACATGACCAAAAAGCCGCTGGGCGAAGCCGCCGGTTTCTCGCAGCAATCCAGCCAGTTGGCCACCAGCCACCTGCACAACGCCGAAACCATTCAGGCGATGGGCATGCTCGGTGCGTTGCGTAAACGCTGGTTCCAGGTGCATTCGCGCTTTCTTGGTTTGCAGAATCAGGCCAGCGACACCGGCGCGGTGATCAGCTCGTTGAGCAAAACCCTGCGTCTGTGCCTGCAATCGCTGGTGCTGGGCCTCGGCGCTTTGCTCGTGATCAAAGGTGACATGACCGCCGGCATGATGATCGCCGGTTCCATCCTGATGGGCCGCGTACTCAGCCCGATCGACCAGTTGATCGCCGTCTGGAAGCAGTGGAGCGGGGCGAAGCTGGCTTACCGTCGTCTCGATGCGTTGCTGCAAGCCTTCCCGCCGAGTGATGACGCGATGGCCCTGCCAGCGCCGAAAGGCCAGATCACCTTCGAGCAAGTCAGTGCCGGCCCCCCTGGGCAACGCGCTGCGACCTTGCACATGGTCAATTTCAATCTGGGTGCGGGTGAAGTGCTGGGTGTGCTCGGTGCGTCCGGTTCCGGTAAATCGACCCTGGCCCGTGTACTGGTCGGCGTGTGGCCGACCCTCGGTGGCACGGTGCGACTGGACGGTGCGGACATCCACCGCTGGAATCGCGATCAACTCGGCCCTTACATTGGCTACCTGCCGCAAGACATCGAACTGTTCAGCGGCAGCATCGCCGAGAACATTGCGCGCTTCAGCGAGGCCGATCCGCAGAAAGTCGTGGCGGCGGCGCAACAGGCTGGCGTTCACGAAATGATCCTGCGCCTGCCGCAAGGTTACGACACGCAGTTGGGCGAGGACGGCAGCGGTTTGTCTGGCGGCCAGAAACAGCGCGTGGCCTTGGCCCGCGCCATGTACGGCACGCCTAGCCTGGTGGTGCTGGATGAACCCAACTCCAACCTCGACACCGTGGGTGAAGCAGCACTGGCCAGCGCTATTGCACAACTCAAGGCCCAAGGCACCACCGTGGTGCTGGTGACACATCGCTCTTCGGTGCTGGCCCAGGCCGACAAATTGCTGGTGCTCAACGAAGGTCGTCTGCAGGCCTTCGGCCCGAGTCAGGACGTGCTCAAGGCGCTGTCCGGCGCCGCCAATGAACAACCACGCGAGAAACCTGCACAAGCACCGGGCGGGCTCAGCATGAGCCGGCAGTATCAGCCCACGACAAGGAATTCCGGTGTATGAGCAGCGCAAACATGAACACTGAAAACGAAGCGAGCATGGAGCACGCGTACATCGCTGAACGCCCGGAACGTGACGCGAAATTCTTCGCGCGCATGGGCTGGATTCTGGCGATTGTCGGCGCGGGCAGTTTCTTCACCTGGGCGGCATTGGCGCCGCTGGATCAAGGCATCCCGGTGCAGGGCACCGTGGTGGTGTCGGGCAAACGCAAAGCCGTGCAGTCGATGAGCAGCGGTGTGGTCAGCCGGATTCTGGTACGCGAAGGCGAGATCGTTAAGCAGGGCCAGCCACTGTTCCGCCTCGATCAGACGCAAGTCGCTGCCGATGTGCAATCGCTGCAGGCGCAGTACCGCATGGCCTGGGCGAGTCTGGCGCGTTGGCAGGCCGAGCGCGACAACCTCAAGCAAGTGACCTTTCCGGCTGAATTGAGCAATGACCCGGATCCGCGATTGGCGTTGGTGCTGGAAGGTCAGCGCCAGTTGTTCAGCAGCCGCCGCGAAGCGTTCTATCGCGAACAGGCCGGACTGCGCGCCAGCATCGAAGGCGCCACCGCGCAACTGGCCGGCATGCGCCGCGCGCGCACCGACCTCAATGCCCAGGCCTCTTCGCTGCAACAACAGTTGAGCAACCTGCAACCGCTGGCCGACAACGGCTACATCCCGCGCAACCGCTTGATGGAATATCAGCGCCAGCTCTCGCAGGTCCAGCAGCAACTGGCGGAAAACACCGGTGAAAGCGGGCGTGTCGAGCAGGGCATTCTTGAATCGCGCCTGAAGCTGCAGCAGCACAGCGAGGAATATCAGAAGGAAGTCCGTACGCAACTGGCCGAGGCGCAGCTCAAAAGCGTCACGCTGTCGGAGCAACTGACCTCCGCCGGTTTCGACCTGCAACACAGCGAGATTGTCGCCACCGCCGACGGCGTGGCGGTCAATCTGGGCGTACACACCGAAGGCGCCGTGGTGCGTCAGGGCGAGACCCTGCTGGAGATCGTTCCGCAAGGCACCACCCTGGAGGTGGAAGGGCACCTGCCGATCAATCTGATCGACAAGGTCGGCCCGCATCTGCCGGTGGACATCCTGTTTACCGCATTCAACCAGAGCAAAACCCCGCGTGTGCCGGGCGAAGTCAGCCTGATTTCCGCCGACCAGATGGTCGATGAAAAAACCGGCGTGCCGTACTACGTATTGCGCAGCAGCGTCAGCGATCAGGCCATGGAAAAACTTCACGGCCTGGTGATCAAGCCCGGCATGCCGGCAGAAATGTTTGTGCGCACCGGCGAGCGTTCGCTCCTCAACTATCTGTTCAAACCGCTGCTCGACCGCGCCAACTCTGCGTTGACCGAAGAATAAGGATGTTCAGCTGTATGAATAAGCTTTGCATGCTCGCGGCAGCACTGACGCTGTTCGCGAGTCACTCAGTCGTAGCGGCCATGGGGCCGTTTGAGATCTACGAACAGGCGTTGCGCAATGACCCGGTGTTCCTCGGCGCAATCAAGGAGCGTGATGCTGGCCTGGAAAACCGCGCCATTGGCCGTGCCGGGCTGCTGCCGCGAATCGGTTACACCTACAACAAGGGCCGTAACTCGTCGAAGGCCACGTCCCTTGATGAACGGGCGCGCAATAAAACCGATGACCGCAATTACAGCAGTTACGGCTCGGCCCTGACCCTGCAACAACCGCTGCTCGATTACGAAGCGTATGCGGCGTATCGCAAGGGCGTGGCGCAGTCGCTGTTCGCCGACGAAAGCTTTCGCGGCAAGAGCCAGGAACTGCTGGTGCGCGTGCTGGATAACTACACCAAAGCCTTGTTTGCCCAGGACCAGATTGATATTGCGCTGGCGAAGAAGAAGGCTTACGAGCAGCAGTTTCAGCAAAACGAACACATGTTCAAGCAGGGTGAAGGCACGCGCACGGACATTCTGGAAGCCGAGTCGCGTTATGAACTGGCGACCGCCGAGGAGATCGAGGCGCGTAACGAGCAGGACGCGGCGCTGCGCGAACTGGGTGCACTGGTCGGCGTGCCGGCCGTGGATATCGGTGATCTGGCGCCGCTGGATCAGAATTTCCAGACCTTCGCACTGCAGCCAGCCAATTTCGATACCTGGCACGAAATGGCGGTCAGCAATAACCCGAATCTGGCCTCGCAACGCCAGGCTGTGGAAGTGGCGCGCTACGAGGTCGAGCGCAACCGCGCCGGGCACTTGCCGAAAATCAATGCCTACGCCTCGATGCGCCAGAACGAATCGGAAAGCGGCAACACCTACAACCAGCGTTACGAAACCAACACCATCGGCCTCGAAGTGAGCGTGCCGTTGTACGCCGGTGGCGGCGTGTCGGCCTCGACCCGTCAGGCCAGCCGCACCATGGAACAGGCCGAGTACGAACTGGACGGCAAGACCCGCGAGACACTGATCGAACTGCGTCGCCAGTTCAGCGCTTGCTTGTCGGGGGTGAATAAATTGCGCGCCTATCAAAAGGCCCTGAGCTCGGCGGAAGCGTTGGTGGTGTCGACCAAGCAAAGCATCCTCGGCGGTGAGCGGACCAACCTCGACGCGTTGAACGCCGAGCAACAACTGTTCACCACCCGCCGCGATCTGGCGCAGGCGCGGTACGACTATTTGATGGCGTGGACCAAGTTGCATTATTACGCCGGCACCTTGAATGAGCAGGATCTGGCGCGGGTGGATGAGGCGTTTGGACAAGGCCCAAAAACTCGATAACACCGAAGATCAAAAGATCGCAGCCTTCGGCAGCTCCTACACGGAGCAGGAAAGTGATTAATCCAGAAATATGCATGCCCCTGTAGGAGCTGCCGAAGGCTGCGATCTTTTGATCTGGCTTTTTGGTTCGCAGCTTTCGGCAGCTCCTACAAAGAGCGCAAACGTGATCAAGCCGGTAACACGCCTACCCCTGTAGGAGCTGCCGAAGGCTGCGATCTTTTGATCTGGCTTTTTGGTTTGCAGCTTTCGGCAACTCCTGAATAAAACAATAAAAGTGAGTAGTGAACATGGACGTACGTATCAAGCCGATTTCGGTTGGCACGCTGTTGCTCGCAGTTTCTATTTCCCAGGCCCATGCCGAGTACCTGGAATCCGGCAAACCCGGTGATCCCGCCAGTTGGCGCAGCGCCGAATTCCAGCGCGATTGGGGCCTTGCGCGCATGCAGGCCGATCAAGCCTACGCCGCTGGCATCACCGGCAAAGGCGTGAAAATCGGTGCGCTCGATTCCGGTTTCGACGCCGCCCATCTCGAATTCGCCACTGAGCGTTACCACCCGGTGCTGGCCAACGGCAGCTATGTCGACGGCTCGCCGTTCAACGTCGACGGCACCCTCAACCCCAACAACGATTCCCACGGCACCCACGTGGTCGGCACCATGGGCGCCTCGCGTGACGGCACCGGCATGCACGGTGTGGCGTACAACGCACAAATCTACGTCGGCAACACCAACAAGAACGACAGTTTCCTGTTCGGCCCCAATCCCGATCCGCGTTATTTCAAAGCGGTATACGACGCATTGGCCGATGCCGGCGTGCGCGCCATCAATAACAGTTGGGGCAGTCAGCCGCCGGATGTCAGCTACCGCACCCTGGCCGATCTGCATGCCGCCTACGCCCAACATTGGAACAAAGGCACCTGGCTCGACGCCGCTGCCGACGTTTCCCATCGCGGGGTCATCAACGTGTTCAGCGCCGGCAACAGCGGTTATCCGAATGCCAGCGTGCGCTCAGCGCTGCCGTACTTTCAGCCGGATCTCGAAGGTCACTGGCTGGCGGTCTCCGGTCTCGATCAGAGCAATCAGCAGAAGTACAACCAGTGCGGCATCGCCAAATACTGGTGCATCACCACGCCGGGCGCGAAGATCGACAGCACCATTCCCGGTGGCGGTTACGCGATCAAGTCCGGCACCTCGATGTCGGCACCGCACGCCACCGGCGCCCTGGCGCTGGTGATGGAACGCTACCCGTACATGAACAATCAGCAGGCGCTCGAAGTGCTGTTGACCACCGCTACGCAACTCGATGGCTCGGTGACGGATGCGCCGACCGAACGGCTCGGCTGGGGCGTGGCCAACCTGAACCGGGCGATGCGCGGGCCCGGGCAATTACTCGGCGCCTTCGACGCCAATCTGGCGGCCGGGCAGAGCGATGTCTGGAGTAACGACATTTCCGACAAGGCGCTGATCCAGCGCCAGAACGAAGACCTCGCCGAACACACTGCCTGGCAGCAAACCCTGCAAGACAAGGGCTGGCAGAACGGTGTTGCGCCGGGTGCCAGCCAGCAGGATCAGACCGACTACGCGGTGGGCATGGCCCGTGATGCGGCCGCCACGGCGCGGGTTTATCAGGGCAGCCTGATCAAGTCCGGGGCAGGGCGCCTGTTTCTCACCGGGGACAACACCTTTCGCGGTCCGACCACAGTCAATGGCGGCTTGCTGAGCGTTAATGGTTCGCTGGCTTCGGCAGTGAACGTCAACGATGGCGGCACCCTTGGCGGCTCCGGGCGAATCGGCTCGCTGACCGCCAACAGCGGCGGGCGTGTGGCGCCGGGCAACTCCATCGGCACCTTGAATGTGGCCGGCGACGTGACCTTCGCGCCAGGCTCGACCTACGCGGTGGAACTGTCACCGAGCAGCAGCGACCAGATTGTTGCCGGTGGCACGGCTACAGTCAGCGGCGCAACCGTCAGCCTGGCGCTGGAAAACAGCCCGACCTTGCTCAGTGCCTCCGAGGCGCAAAGCCTGCTCGGGCGCCAGTACAACATCCTGCAAGCGGCGGGTGGTGTTCAGGGCCGGTTTGGCGCCGTGGTGCCGAATTATCTGTTCATCGGCGGCAGCCTTGATTACGCGGCCAACGGCATTCAACTCAATATCGAACGCAACTCGACCGCTTTCGCCAGCGTCGGCCAAACCCCGAATCAGCGTTCGGTGGCCACGGCTGTCGAAGGCCTCGGCGCAGGCAACTCGGTTTACGAAAGCGTGCTGCTGTCGGCAGACGCAGCTTCCGCGCAACAGGCCTTCCAGCAATTGAGCGGCGAAATCTACCCGGCCGTGAGTTCGATGCTGATCAACGATAGCCGCCAGTTGCGCGATGCCGTCGGTGAGCGCCTGAATGATGCTTCGGCGACGCAAAACAACGGCTGGATCAAGGCCCTCGGCGCGTGGGGCAGCACCGATTCGAGCCATGACACGGCGGGCTACAACACGTCGATTGGCGGCCTGCTGGCCGGTGTCGACGGCGCGCTGGACGAGCAGACCCGCATCGGTCTGCTCACCGGCTACAGCGACAGCTCGCTGAGCATGGGCTCGGGCACGCACTCGTCGGCCAAGGTCGACAGCTATCACCTCGGTGCTTACGCCGGGCATGAGATCGGCGCCTGGCGCCTGAGCACCGGCGCGGCCTACAGCTGGCATCGCGCCGATGTGAAGCGCGATTTGCAATACGGCGACGTCAGCGCCAAACAGAAAGCCAAGGTTGATGCGGCGACGACTCAGGTGTTCGGCGAGGCGGCGTATCGAGTGCAACTGCAACCGCTGGCGCTGGAGCCGTTTGCCAATCTCGCTTACGTGCATGTGGACACCGAAGGCTTCACCGAGAAAGGCGATGCGGCGGCGCTGAAAAGCTCCGGCGATCAGCGTGATGCAGTGCTGAGCACCCTCGGTGTGCGTGCGGTGAAGACGTTCAATCTGTCGACTCGGCAATCACTGGATGTGAGCGGCCATCTGGGCTGGCAGCACAGCCTGAGCGACATCGATTCTGAGCAACACCTGCGCTTTGCCAGCGGTGGCGCGCCTTACAGCGTCGAGAGTTCGGCGCTGGTGCGCGATGCCGCGTTGGTCGGCGTGCAGGCCAGTCTGGCGTTGAGCAAAGACGTGCGCGTGAACCTTGATTACAACGGGCAGTTGGCTAGCCGCGAGAAGAGCCATGGCGTTGGATTGAGCCTGAACTGGCAGTTCTGACCTAACCCCTCAAAAACAGGCAAACCCCTGTAGGAGCTGCCGCAGGCTGCGATCTTTTGATCTTGCTTATAAAAAATCAACATCAAAAGATCGCAGCCTGCGGCAGATCCTACAGGGGGCGCTAGCTGAACGTAGACGGATTTTTCGCAACACAACTAAGGAAGGTCGCAGGATGAAAAACAATAAAACCCCCGCGCAAACGGGTGGCTGCTTTGCCCTGAAAACGCTGACTGGCGCGGTGTTGTGCGCGCTCACCACCTGGGGCACCGCACAGGCCGCGCCCTATGTGGAAAACGGTCGCACGGGCGATGTCGGCAGTTGGCGCAGTGCCGAATTCCAGGCTGACTGGGGCCTGGGCGCAATCGGTGCCGATCACGCCTACGCCGCTGGTTACACCGGTAAAGGCGTGAAACTGGGGATCTTCGATCAACCGGTGTACGCCGCGCATCCGGAGTTTTCCGGCAGCAACAAAGTCGTCACCCTGGTCACCAGCGGCATCCGCGAATACACCGACCCATACATCCCGGTCAAAGCCGGGGACGCGTTCCGTTATGACGGTTCGCCTTCGGTCGGCTCCGACGGCAAACTCGGTGCGCACGGCACCCACGTCGGCGGCATTGCGGCGGGCAGCCGTGACGGCGGGCCGATGCATGGCGTCGCGTTCGGCGCACAAATCATCAGTGCCGACAACGGCGACCCCGGCCCTGAAGACGGCATCGTCCGCGGTAACGACGGCGCCGTGTACAAGGCCGGTTGGGATGCGCTGATCGCCAGTGGCGCGCGGATCATCAACAACAGCTGGGGCATTGGCATCACCGATCGCTTCGACCTCGGTGGCCGCAATCCGGCGTACCCGCACTTCACCGTCAACGACGCGCAGGTGCAATTCAACGAAATCCGCACGCTGCTCGGCACCAAACCCGGCGGCGCCTATGACGGTGCAATTGCCGCAGCACGCAGTGGCATCGTGACGATTTTCGCCGCTGGCAACGACTACAACCTGAACAACCCGGACGCCATCGCCGGCCTCGGTTACTTCGTCCCGGACATCGCGCCTAACTGGATCACCGTCGCCGCGTTACAGCAGAATCCGGACCAGACCAGCGCCAATCCGTACATCATGAGTACGTTCTCATCACGTTGCGGCTACACCGCGAGCTTCTGCGTTTCGGCGCCCGGCACGAAGATCTTCAGTGCGATCATCGAGGGCACCAACGCCGACAACCTGACCACCAGCTACAAAAACTACAACGGCACCTCGATGGCCGCACCGCATGTGGCCGGCTCAATGGCCGTGCTGATGGAACGCTTCCCGTACATGTCCGGCGATCAGGTCGCCAGCGTGTTGCGCACAACCGCAACCGACCTCGGCGCGCCGGGCATCGACGCGTTGTATGGCTGGGGCATGATCAACCTGCGCAAAGGCATCGATGGCCCGGCGATGTTCGTCACCGAGCAGGATATTCCGAGCGAGTTCCGCATCGACGGCGCTTACGGCTCCGGCCAGTTTGTCGCGGACTTGCCGGGTATTGGCGCGATCATCGATCAGGGCAAACCCACCGAGCGCGTGTGCAACGACATCACCTGCGGCCTCGATACCTGGCGCAACGACATTTCCGGCCATGGCGGCCTGACCAAGCAGGGCATCGGCACACTGGTGCTGACCGGCAACAACAGCTACAGCGGCCCGACCCTGGTCAATCAGGGCCGACTCGCTATCAACGGCTCGCTGGCCTCTGCGGTCACGGTGAATGACGGCGGTATCCTCGGCGGCAATGGCCGCATCGGCGCGTTGTCGGTGAACAGTGGCGGTACCGTGGCGCCGGGCAACTCGATCGGCACGATGAACGTCGCCGGTGACGTGACCTTCGCGTCGGGCTCGACTTACGCGGTGGAACTGTCCCCAACCAGCAGCGACCAGATAGTCGCCACCGGTAAAGCCGTAATCGAAGGCGCCACCGTGACCATGGCGCTGGAAAACAGCCCGACACTGCTGACCACTGGCGAAGTGCAAAGCCTGCTCGGTACGCAGTACAACATCCTGCAAGCGGCGGGCGGTATCGAAGGGCGCTTCGGCCAGGTGTTGCCGGATTACGCGTTTCTTGGCGGCACGCTCGCTTACTCGGCGAACGGCATTCAACTGGCGGTGGGGCGTAACGACGCTTCGTTCGCCAGCGTGGGTCTGACGCCGAACCAGCGCGCCGTGGGTGCCGCTGCCGAGCGTCTGGGCGCGGGCAATGCCCTGTTCGAAACCCTGCTGGTGTCACCGACTGCCGCCGTAGCGCAACAAGCGTTTCAGCAGTTGTCCGGCGAGATTCATCCGGCCATCGGCACGATGCTGATCAACGATAGCCGTTACCTGCGCGATGCCGTCGGCGAACGTCTGCGCGAACGTGATCTGTTCGACGCCGGCGCGCCGACGGACGATCGCAGCAACGCCTGGGTCAAGGTGCTGGGCGCGTGGGGCAAGAGCGATGGCGGGCATGAAAATGCCGATTCCAACAGCTCCATCGGTGGCTTGCTGGCCGGCGTCGACGGCTTGATTGCTGAAGATACTCGCCTGGGTTTCGTTACTGGTTATAGCGACAGTTCCCTGAGCATGGGCAGCGGCACGCATTCGTCGGCATCCGTCGACAGCTACCACTTGGGCGCGTACTTGGGCCATGAAATCGACGCACTGCGTCTGACCGTGGGCGGCGCCTATAGCTGGCACCGTATCGATGTGAAACGTGATCTGCAATTCGGCGATGTCAGTGGTAACCAGAAAGTAAAACGCGATGCGAGCACTGCGCAATTGTTCACAGAAGCCGCTTACGATCTGGGCCTGCAACCGATGAACCTGGAGCCGTTCGCCAACCTGGCTTACGTGCACCTCAACAGCGACAGCTTCACCGAGAAGGGTGACGCCGCCGCGCTGAAGGGCGGTGAAGACAATCGCGAAGCGGTGCTGTCGACCCTCGGCGTTCGTGCCAAACGCACGTTTGCCTTGTCGGACAAGCATCAGCTGGAACTGGGCGCAACCCTGGGCTGGCAGCACAACCTGAGCAGCATCGATGCTGAAAACCATTTGGCGTTCGCCAATGGCAACAGCGCGTTCAACGTGCAGAGCGTGTCGCTGGATCGTGATGCTGCGGTGGTCGGCGTGCGCGCCGGTCTCGCGCTCAATCGCGATGTGCGGGTGAACCTGGATTACAACGGGCTGATCGGTTCGAACGAGAAGGACCATGGCGTGGGTCTGACGCTCGACTGGCAGTTCTGATTTCAAGGAAGAGAGAGCACAACATGGGACTGTTTGATTACAAAAATGCCGATGGCAAAGCGTTGTACAGCGATGCCATCGCTCTGACGCTGTATGCCTACACCCCGACCGGCAAGCCATTGCCGGCCGGGGGCTGGGCGCCGGTTACAGCGACGGCGCTGGGCTATCAAGGCAAGGTCGGGCCGCAAGGCACGTTTTTCGGCGAGAAGGATGGCTTCACCAGCGCCGAGGCCGAAGTGCTCGGCAAGTACGATGCGGCCGGCAAACTGATCGGCATCGGCATTGCGTTTCGTGGCACCGGGGGGCTGGGTTACAGCGACACCTTCGGCGACATGAAAAACAATCTGCTGGCCGCCGTCGGTCCTTCGGACTACGCCAGTCAGTACGCGAAAAATGCCTTCGACAATCTGCTCAAGGCTGTTGCGGCGTTCTCCATCGCCCATGGCATTGGCGCCAAGGACGTGTTGATCAGCGGCCACAGCCTCGGCGGGCTTGGCGTCAACAGTGTGGCCGAGTTGAGCGCCGGCAACTGGGGCGGGTTCTTCAAGGACGCCAACTACATCGCCTTCGCCTCGCCGACCCAGAGCAGCACTGGCAACAACGTGCTGAACATCGGTTACGAAAACGATCCGGTGTTCCGCGTGCTCGACGGCACCACGTTCAGCAGCGCATCGATGGGCAAGCACGACAAGCCGCACGATTCGACCACCGACAACATCGTCAACTTCACCGACAACTATGCGTCGACCGCGCAGAACCTGGTGCCGTTCAGCATCGTCAATCCGATGAACTGGTCGGCCCACAGTTCCCTGGGGTATGCCGATGGCTTGAATCGGGTGATCGATTCGAAGTTCTACGGCCTGACCCACAAGGACTCGACGATCATCGTCTCCAACCTTGAGGAGTCGTCCCGGGGTAAAACCTGGGTCGAGGATCTGGGCCGCAGTGGCGAGCCGCACACCGGCAGCACCTTCATCATCGGCACCCAGAGCAACGACTGGCTCAAGGGCGGGGCGGGTAACGACTTCCTTGAGGGCCTGGGCGGTGATGATCGTTTTCGCGATGACGGTGGCTTCAACATCCTGCTCGGCGGCCAGGGCCACAACACCTTCGAGCTGCAGAAGCCGTTGCAGAACTTCAGCTTCGCCAACGACGGTGACGGCACGCTGTATGTGCGCGACGCCTACGGCGGTATCAGCATGACCCGCGACATTGGCGCGCTGGTGAGCAAGGAGTCGGGGTCATGGTGGGGCAGCAAGGAGATTACCTGGGGCGTTACAGCCAAGGGTTTGACCAATGGCAGCGAGCTGACGCAGTACAACCATTCGCTCAGCGGTGATGGCTACGGCAACGCGCTGCACGCCACGGCCGACGGTGACTGGCTGTTTGGCCTGGGTGGCGACGACACGCTGGTCAGCGACAAGGGCCATGTGACCTTCGTCGGTGGCGGCGGTAACGATGTGATGAACGCGGTGGGTGGCAACAATACCTTCCTGTTCAGCGGCGCGTTCGGTTTCGATGCCATCAATGGTTATCAGGGCAGCGACAAACTGCTGTTCATGGGTGTTGAAGGCGCGGGGCAGGGCTACGACTACAAACAGCATGCGTCGCAGGCCGGTGGCGATACCGTGCTGAAGATTGGCGAGTTTGCCGTGACGCTGATCGGTGTGGGAGTGGCTAATCTGTCGGATTCGAGTTTCGTCTTCGCCTAGATTCCCGCAACCGACGCAATTGAAGCAAACAACGCTTCCCCTGTAGGAGCTGCCGCAGGCTGCGATCTTTTGATCTTGTCTTTAAAAAACAAAGTCAAAAGATCGCAGCCTGCGGCAGCTCCTACAGGGGAGCGGTGATCAGGAGGTACAGAGTTTTATTTGAGAAGTGTTGTATCGAAATGCTCCGCGGCGTCCCGCGAGGGGCGCCCCGGCTGTGAGCTATCTCTGACAATTCCAACAAAAAGAGAGGCAATGGCAATGGGTGTGTATGACTACAAAAACTTCGGTACAGCCGATTCCAAGGCGTTGTTCAGTGACGCCATGGCCATCACGCTGTATTCCTATCACAACCTCGATAACGGCTTTGCCAGCGGTTATCAGCACAACGGTTTCGGCCTCGGCCTGCCTGCCACGCTGGTGACCGCGCTGATTGGCGGCACCGATTCGCAAGGCGTCATCCCCGGTATCCCGTGGAATCCCGATTCAGAAAAACTTGCCCTCGAAGCGGTGCAAAAGGCCGGTTGGACGCCGATCACTGCTGCGCAATTGGGCTACGACGGCAAGACTGACGCGCGCGGAACCTTCTTTGGCGAGAAGGCCGGTTACACCAGCGCCCAAGTGGAGATCCTCGGAAAATACGACGCCCAAGGCCATCTCACTGAACTGGGCATTGCATTTCGCGGTACCAGCGGCCCGCGAGAAAACCTGATCCTCGATTCCATCGGCGACGTCATCAACGACCTGCTCGCGGCCTTCGGCCCCAAGGACTACGCCAAGAACTACGTCGGTGAAGCCTTCGGCAATCTGCTCAATGACGTGGTCGCGTTCGCCACGGCAAACGGTCTCAGCGGCAAAGACGTGCTGGTCAGCGGCCACAGCCTCGGTGGATTGGCCGTCAACAGCATGGCGGATTTGAGCGGCGGCAAGTGGGGTGGCTTCTTCAGTGACTCCAACTACATCGCCTACGCTTCGCCCACCCAGAGCAGTACCGACAAGGTGCTCAACGTTGGCTACGAAAACGACCCGGTGTTCCGCGCGCTCGACGGCTCGACCTTCACCGGCGCGTCGATTGGCGTACACGATGCGCCCAAGGACTCCGCCACCGACAACATCGTCAGCTTCAACGATCACTACGCCTCTAACGCCTGGAATGTGTTGCCGTACTCGATCCTGAATATTCCAACCTGGATCTCGCACTTGCCGACTGCGTATGGCGACGGCATGAACCGGATCGTAGAGTCGAAGTTCTACGACCTGACCAGCAAGGACTCGACGATCATCGTCGCCAACCTGTCGGACCCGGCGCGGGCCAACACCTGGGTGCAGGACCTCAACCGCAACGCCGAAACCCACAAGGGCAGCACGTTCATCATCGGCAGCGACGGCAACGACCTGATCCAGGGCGGCAGCGGCCATGACTATCTTGAAGGCCGCGCCGGTAACGACACCTTTCGTGATGGCGGCGGCTATAACGTCATCCTCGGCGGGCAGGGCAGTAACAGCCTCGACTTGCAGAAATCGGTAAACACCTTCGACTTCGCCAATGACGGCGCGGGCAATCTGTACATCCGCGATGGCAACGGTGGGATCAGCATCACCCGCGACATCGGCAGCATTGTTACCAAGGAGCCGGGCTTCCTCTGGGGGCTGTTCAAGGACGATGTGACCCACAGCGTCACGGCCAGCGGTTTGAAGGCTGGCAACAATGTCACGGCGTACGAATCCAGCGTGAAGGGCACCAACGGCGCCGATACGCTCAAGGCGCATGCCAGCGGTGACTGGTTGTTCGGGCTCGATGGCAACGATCATTTGATTGGCGGCGCTGGCAACGACGTGTTTGTCGGTGGCTCCGGTAATGACCTGATGGAATCGGGCGGCGGGGCGGATACGTTCCTGTTCAACGGCGCGTTCGGACAGGATCGGGTGGTGGGGTTCACCGCCAACGACAAACTGGTGTTCCTCGGCGTGCAGGGTGTTTTGCCGAGCGATGACTTCCGTGCTCATGCTTCAGCAGTTGGGCAGGATACGGTGCTGTCGTTCGGTAATGATTCGGTGACGTTGGTGGGAGTGTCGCTGAATAGCTTGAGTGACGATGGGATTGTGATCGCCTGATGTTGATGCGGCGCCTGTAAAGGCAGGCTGGCTTCCACATTTGATCTGTGTCGTTCACACATCCCCTGTGGGAGCTAGCCTGCTAGCGATTGAAGACAACTAGGTATAAAAAGTGACTCATTGGCCATCATCTGACTCTCAACCTGTGCAAAACAGCAAAAGCGGCCTAAAGCCAGCACGTGCACACACGTTCTATAGCTAGCCGCCATTGAGCACAGGAGATTCACACGTGAAAGGTTTCAAAGGGTATGTCGGGATTGTGGGATTGGCGCTGTTCTCGGCCAACACCTGGGCCGATCTGCCTCAAAGCTCGATTCTGAGCCGTTACGGCATCACCACCGATCAATTGCCGAGCCCGGCCAAAAGCGAAATGGTCGAGCCGGTCGAAGAGAAAAGCCGCTTTCAGATCCAGCCTGAACAGCCATTTGTGACCATTCGCCTGGGTGACGGCAAACAGCCGCAAACCACCGGCAACCTGAGCATCGACCGCATGGCCCAGCAGGATCAGGAACGTTGCCAGCGTTTGCAGGGCGAACTGGCCCGGCGTGGCGGGCAGTACTTGCGTTGCGACAACACGATCCCCGGCATGACCCTCGATCAGTAACACCCTAATCCCCTTGTAGGAGCTGCCGAAGGCTGCGATCTTTCGATCTTGATCTTAAAAAAAAGATCAAAAGATCGCAGCCTTCGGCAGCTCCTACACAGGTCGTGTTTCGTCAGTCTTCTTCGCGCACGGTAGCCACTTCCGCCGCGCGTACTTTCACCTTGGCGCCGGAAATATCCTCGAACTCATAGAAGCCGTCCTCGGTTTCGGTCTTCGGCATGTCCTTGGTCAAATACTGGGTGCCGTTTTGCAGGGTGACCACGGTCGGGCTCGCGCAACCGGCCAGAGTCAGCAGGGTCGCTACCGCGAAGGGGATGCCCAGAGTCTTGATTTTCATGCCCATCTCTAATTCCTTAATCCATGTGATTCCGAGCGATGTCGGTGTTCTAACGCGGTTGGTGCCATTCAACCAGAAAAAGTTCGATAGGCCGGGGAAAAAATGCCATTGATCCTTTTCCGTTTGCGCCGGGCGGGGCAGAACTGGTATCTGTACGCATAACCAGTACTCGCTCCCCGTGGCCCAGAATTCCCGTGACTGCCAATCCCCTCGACGATCCGTTCTATTACCTCAACAACTTCCGGCAAGTGCTTGAATGGCTTGAGCTTCGCTATGCCGATGTGATGGGTGAAGCAGAGCATGCGTTCATGCGTGACTTCAAGGTGTTGCCGCGCGCTTCGCAGGGTTTGCTGGTGCGGATGGTGATGCGCAAGGGCGTGCATTTTCGTGCCGGTAAACTCAACTACCCGGAAATCGGTGACATCGGCCAAGCGGCGCAACCGCTGCTGGAGCAGGGCTGGATCGACGAGCACGCGGCGCTGGCGATCACAGAGCTGTTCGACGTACTGCTCAAAGCCGAAATCCTGCAAGCCTTCGGCGCTTTCATCGAACAACCCAAGGCGCGCAAGGACGATTGGCTGCCAGCGTTGGCCGAGCGGTTCACTGATGCGCGCACGCTGCATGATTGGGCGCCGGCGCTGCAAGATCGCCTGTTCAGCCTGACCATCATGGACCTGTGCGACCGCTTGCGGTTGATGTTCTTCGGCAACCTGTATCAGGACTGGTCGGAGTTCGTGCTGGCCGACCTTGGCATTTTCACCTATGAAAAAGTCGAGTTCTGCGCCGATTCCCGTGGTTTGCGCAGCCGTGAAGACGTCGACGCCTGCCTGTTTCTGCACCAATGCCAGTTGCGCTTCGAGGCGGGTGAGCCGCTGGAAACCATTGTTGCGCAGGTCAGCGCCTTGCACTTCGCCAACCCGTGGCTGGAGCGTCGACGCGCCAAGGTGTTGTTTCAGATCGGCCAGTATTGCGAGCGCATCACTGAGTTCGCCCTGGCCTTGGACATTTACCGGACGTGCGCCTATCCGGGGGCACGATTGCGCATGATCCGGGTCTTGGAGCGCTGTGGCGAATACGGCTTGGCGCTGGAACTCGGCACGCTGGCCGAACAGGCGCCGCAAAGCGCCACCGAGCAGCAAGGCCTGCAACGCATTTTGCCCCGGCTGCGGCGCAAACTCGGTGGCCCGCCGTTGAAACGGCTGGCACCGCGACCGGTGGAGCGTCTGGATCTGCACTTGCCGCGCACCGATCCGGCGCGGTCTGTGGAGTTTCATGTGCAGGCGCATCTGCACGACGACGAGGGCCCGGTGCACTACGTGGAAAACAGCCTGATCAACTCGTTGTTCGGCCTGTTGTGCTGGCCGGCGATTTTCGCGCCGCTGCCGGGGGCGTTTTTTCACCCATTCCAGCGCGGGCCGGTGGATCTGCTCAATGAAGACTTTCAGCAACGCCGCGCCGAGTTGTTCCAGGCCTGCCTCACCGAGCTGGATGACGGCCGTTATGTCGATACCATCCGCCAGCGATTCGTCGCCAAGTGGGGCGTGCAGTCGCCGTTCGTGTTCTGGGGCGCGTTGAATGAAACCCTGCTAGAGCAAGCGCTGGCCTGTTTGCCTGCGGTCCACCTCAAACACTGGTTCAGTCGCTTGCTGCTCGACATCAAGGCCAACCGCGCCGGGATGCCCGACCTGATCCAGTTCTGGCCGCAGCACAAAACCTACCGAATGATCGAAGTCAAAGGCCCGGGTGATCGCTTGCAGGATAACCAGATGCGCTGGCTGGAGTTCTGCCATGAGCATCAGATGCCGGTAGCCGTCTGTTACGTGCAATGGGCGGAGCAGAGCGCTTGAGCTACAGCATTGCGGTGCGGGCGCTGTGCGAGTTCACCGCCAAGACTGGCGACCTCGATCTGCGCTTCACGCCATCACCGACGGCACTGGAAGGCATTGCCGGCCATCGCACCGTGGCCTCGCGGCGCAGTGACAACTACCAGAGCGAAGTGGCCCTAGAAGGCACGTTCCACCAATTGAAGGTCAAGGGCAGGGCGGATGGTTACGATCCGGCGCAGAACTGTCTGGAGGAAGTCAAAACCTACCGGGGCGACTTGAGCAAGCAACCGGCCAATCATCGGCAGTTGCACTGGGCGCAGGCGAAGGTCTACGGCTGGCTGATGTGCCGCAAGCTTGATCTTGCGCAGATCAACGTGGCGCTGGTGTATTTCGACATCGTCAGCGAGAAGGAAACCTGTCTGGTCGAAGCGTTCAGCGTCGAGGCCTTGCAGGTTTTTTTCGAGCAGCAATGCGGCCTGTTTCTGCACTGGGCCGAACAGGAAATGGCCCACCGCGAGGCGCGCAATCTGGCCGCGCAGCAACTGGCCTTTCCCCATGCAGATTTTCGTCCCGGTCAGCGCCATCTGGCCGAATCGGTGTTCAAGGCGATCAGCACCGGTCGCTGTCTGATGGCGCAGGCCCCTACCGGGATCGGCAAAACCCTCGGCACGCTGTTTCCGATGCTCAAGGCTCTGGCGCCGCAGCAACTGGACAAGGTGTTCTTTCTCACCGCCAAGACGCCCGGGCGCAAACTGGCGCTGGACGCCAGCCAGGTGTTGTTCGACCAATCGGCAACCTTGCCGTTGCGCGTGTTGGAGATGGTCGCGCGGGACAAGGCCTGCGAACACCCGGACAAGGCATGCCACGGCGAATCCTGCCCGTTGGCCCAGGGCTTTTATGATCGCTTGCCCGCTGCCCGTGAAGCGGCCAGTCGCATCAACCTGCTCGATCAAGCCGCGATGCGTGAAGTCGCCGCGCAGCATACGGTGTGCCCGTATTACCTGAGTCAGGAGATGGCGCGCTGGGCTGACGTGGTGATCGCCGACTACAACTACTACTTCGATTTCAGCGCATTGCTGTTTGGTCTGGCGCAGCTCAATCAATGGAAAGTCGCGGTGCTGGCAGATGAGGCGCATAACCTCGTCGAGCGCGGCCGGCAGATGTACAGCGCCAGTCTCGATCAGGCCACGCTGGGCAGCGTGCGCAAAACCGCGCCCGAACCGCTGAAAAAGTCGCTGCAACGGGTCAATCGCGAATGGAACGCGCTGCATGCGCCGCAACTGGCGGCGTATCAGGCCTACGACAAAGCCCCGGAAAAGCTCTTGCAGGCGATTTCCCTGTGTTGCGCAGCGATTGGCGATTACCTCAACGATCATCCGCAAGGCCTCGACAGCGGTTTGCAGAACTTCTATTTCGACTTGCTGCAATTTGGCCGGGTGGCGGAGCTGTACGACGCGCATTACCTGTTCGACATCAGCAAGCGCGACCTCGACCGCAAACGTCCACTCTCGCAGCTGTGTTTGCGCAATGTGGTACCGGCGGCATTCATCGGCCCACGCCTGAAGGCTGCGCGCAGCAGCGTGCTGTTTTCCGCGACCCTTAGCCCCCGCAACTATTACGCTGACTTGCTCGGAACGCCCGCCGACAGCGTATGGATCGACGTCGAATCGCCGTTCAGCGCCGAGCAGTTGCAGGTGCAGATCGTCAGTCGTATCTCGACGCGCTTCAACCATCGCCAAGCATCGCTTGAGCCGATCGTCGAGCTGATCGCCCGCCAGTTCAGCGAACGGCCGGGCAATTACCTGGCGTTCTTCAGCAGTTTCGATTACCTGCAACAAGTGGCGACGTTGCTGGCCGAACGGCACCCGCACATCACCCTGTGGCAGCAATCGCGGGGCATGGTCGAAGGGGCGCGACAGGCGTTTCTCGATCAGTTCACCCCGCACAGCCAAGGCGTCGGCTTTGCGGTACTGGGCGGTGCGTTTGGTGAAGGCATCGATTTGCCGGGCGCACGCTTGATCGGCGCCTTCATCGCCACCCTGGGGCTGGCGCAGCTCAACCCGGTCAATGAACAACTGAAGCGGCGCATGGCAGCGATATTCGGTGCCGGTTACGACTACACCTATCTTTACCCCGGCGTGCAGAAAGTGGTGCAGGCCGCCGGCCGGGTGATTCGCACCCGTGAAGATCGCGGTGTGGTGATGCTGATCGACGACCGCTTTGCCGAAAGCCGCATTCAGCAACTGTTGCCGCGCTGGTGGGCAATCAAAAATGAGGCGGCGGCTTCCCAATTCCCCGGATTGCCGCATACTTCCGTTCATGACAACGGCTGGTGAGTGTGATGAGCGAAAACAACAAGACCGCAGCGATCGAAGAGATGCGTTTCAGGCTTCTGATCGATGCGGTCGTCGACTATGCGATCTACATGATCGACCCCGACGGCATCATCACCAGTTGGAACTCCGGCGCCAAACGCTTCAAGGGGTATGAAGAAGCGGAAATTATCGGTGAGCACTTTTCGCGTTTTTATACCGCTGATGATCGCGCAGCCGGATTGCCGCAACGGGCACTCGATACGGCGATCCGCGAAGGACGGTTCGAAGGCGAAGGCTGGCGCGTGCGCAAGGACGGCACGAACTTCTGGTCGCATGTGGTGATCGATCCGATCATCGACCCCAATGGCAAACTGCTGGGTTTCGCCAAGATCACTCGTGATCTCACCGACCGCAAGATGGCCGAGGAAACCCTCAAGCAAAGCGAGCAGCAGTTTCGTCTGCTGGTGCAGGGCGTCACCGACTATGCGATCTACATGCTCAGCCCCGAAGGTCGGGTGAGCAACTGGAACCAGGGCGCCCAGCGGATCAAAGGTTATCTGCCGGAAGAAATCATCGGTCAGCATTTTTCGATTTTCTATACCCCCGAAGACCGCGAACGCGGCGAGCCGCAGCGGGCGCTTGCGATAGCCACCGAAACCGGCCGCTTCGAGAATCGAAGCTGGCGTGTGCGCAAGGACGGTACGCAATTTCTGGCGCACGTGGTGGTCGATGCGATTCGCGGTGAAACCGGCACGTTGCTCGGTTTTGCCAAGATCACCCGCGACGTGACCGAAGCCCATCAGGCCCAACAGTCTTTGGAAAAGACCCGTGAAGCGTTGGCCCAGGCGCAGAAGATGCAGGCCATTGGTCAGCTCAGTGGCGGTATAGCGCATGACTTCAATAACCTGCTGACGGTAATTCTCGGCAATCTGGAGATCGTCCAGAAACGCATTGGCGACGACCCGAAAATCATCCGCCTGTTGGAAAACGCCACTCAAGGCGCTCTGCGCGGCGTGTCTCTCACCCAGCGCATGCTGGCATTCGCCCGGCGTCAGGAGCTCAAGACCGAGTCGGTGGACATTCCGCAACTGGTGCAAGGCATTACCGGCTTGCTTCGCAGCTCGCTGGGGCCGGGCATTCGCATCGATACAGATTTTCCCGAAGATCTGGAACCGGTGCTGGCGGACGTCAATCAACTTGAACTGGCGCTGCTCAACCTGGCTACCAACGCTCGCGATGCCATGCCCGAGGGCGGCAGCGTGACCATTGCCGCGCAACGCGAAGTCGTGCTTGAACTCAGTCATTCGGAATTGGCGGCGGGGCGTTACATTTGCCTGAGCATGACTGACACCGGCGAAGGCATGGACGAACAGACGCTGGCTTCGGCCCGCGACCCGTTTTTCACCACCAAAGGCGTGGGCAAAGGCACTGGCTTGGGTTTGTCGATGGTGCATGGCTTCATTGAACAGCTCGGTGGTCGTTTCATCCTCAAAAGTAAAAAAGCCAATGGCACTACTGCCGAACTGTGGATTCCGGTGGCCGGCGAGGGTGCGACGGCGAAGCCATTGCTCCCAGCGGCCGCTCCGATCGCTGTACCGCGTCTCAGCGTTTTGGTGGTGGACGACGACTCGCTGGTGCTGACCAGCACCAGTCTGCTGCTCGAGGACCTCGGGCACCGGGTGGTCAGCGCAACCTCGGGCACCGAGGCGCTGGCGTTGTTCGACCGGGGCGAGGTCATTGACCTGATCATTACCGACATGGCCATGCCGCACATGAGCGGCGCGCAACTGGCTCACGCGGTGCGGGTGCTTAAACCTGATCTGCCGATCGTCCTGGCCACCGGTTACGCCGAGCGCCTGGAAGGCTTTGCCGCGCAGTTGCCGCGCCTGCCTAAACCATTCACGCAGTTGAATCTTGTGGAAATCATTGCTCGGTCGATGAAATGAGGTGTGGGGATATTCGGCTGAACTAGTGTGCGGCAGGGGGCTTCTAAGTTTTTTACCTGCCCCGGAGCCCGCGTCTCGTGTCTCGCATATTGACCCACCCGACCGCTGAAGAAATCCAGACTGAACATGACGCCAAGATGTTCGGTTCACCCAAGGAACGTCTGGACTTTTATCGACGCGAGATCCAGTACGAAACCAGCATCCTCGCCAATCGCACCGATGCCTATCTGGCGGCGCAATCGTTTTTGGTGATTGCCTTTGCGTCGTGCATGTCCAACCTCAACCCGGAGTGGGGCAAGTTGTTCACGCTGGTGGTGCCACCATTTCTGGCGCTGTTGGGGCTGCTCAGCTCGCTAAACGCCTGGCCCGGAATTCGTGCTGCGTACGACATCATCGACCACTGGCACTTCAAACAAAGCAATTTGCTGCAGAGCGAGCCTTTGATGGGTCTGGCGTACGATGAATCGCCGCTGTTCAGCGAGATGGAGTCGAGCCACAAGGGCTACCGAAAGTCACTGTTGTTCTCGGTGCGTACGCCTTGGATTTTTGCGACGTTCTGGGTGATGTTGGGCAGTTATGCGGTGTTTATCCAGGTTACGAATCCTGGGGGCTAGGTTTTAGCTACCCGAGTCGAAGATCAACAGCCCCTCACCCCAGCCCTCTCCCAGAGGGTGAGGGCTCTCGGCGCCCGGCCTCACTGCGCTGTCTCAAGCTCCCGCCGCAACCCCTGCGAATTCTGCACCGACATCGGAATCGGCGGAAAATCCTCATTCAACACGCACAAATGATCAATCGCATCGGCAAACTTCACATCGGCTTTGCCTCGCAACGCCCGATAGTGCTCAAACTGTTCGGCGTCCAGTTGCCCGGATTCGAGTAACTGATGCGCCGCTCGATTGAGCGCCTGCGCTTCTTCGAACAATTGACGATTGCGTTCCAGGGCCAAAGCCCTGCAAGCCTTGATTTGCGCAGGAGTCGAGCATTCTTTCATGACCGTAACCTTAAATGACGGGATTCCTTTTCTAAGGCGTAGCGCCGCAGGGGAACCGAACCTGCCGTGCCCCGACACAGGGTGCGACGGGGGTTAAGGTTGTGACCGCTGACCATTGCTGAGCGATCCATTTTTTTCACAACAATTTTGCACCCCCACAACTCCCTGTAGGAGCTGCCGAAGGCTGCGATCTTTTGATCTTGTTTTTTACGATCAAAAGATCGCAGCCTTCGGCAGCTCCTACACAGGTTGGCGGGGTTGCTGAGGTTTTTGGGGAGAGCGCTTTTTGCGCTGTTCATATCGCGCCAGGATCGGTTGCGTACTGATGCCATGCAGCAAAATGCTCAGCGCCACCACCGACAGCGTCAGGTCGGTACACAACGTGGCCACGGAATCGCTCAGTCCATGATTCAAGGCATAAAACAGATAGAACAGGCTGCCGATCCCGCGAATGCCGAACCAGCCGATCAGCAAACGTTGCCGTCCCTCCAGCAAAGATCCCCACGGCATCAGCGCAACACAAAGCGGGCGAATCAGGCAGAACAACACGCCGCCAATCAGTAATGCCCGCCAGTCCCAGTGTGCAATCAGCACAACACCCAGCAGTGTGACGAGAAACACTTCCATCGCCCGTTCGACCAAGCCCCCGAACGACAACATGTCACCCATCATGATCCCGGCAGCAACCTGGCTGTCTTCCAAACGTTCGGTATCGCCATGCACTGCATGCTGCGGTTCCGCATTCAGGTGACCGACCACCGGTTGCACCAGATGCTCGGCGGGCGGCTGGCCGGCACCGGTGGATTGCACTTCCACCTGACGCAGGCCTAGTCCCGCAGCAAATACCGACAGGAAGCCGTAACCACCAATGGCTTCGGCCACGACATAGGCCAGCGCGATCAATGCCAGCGCCAGATAGTCGTTGGGGCTCAGGGTGCTGTCTTCGTTGTGGATGCGTAATGACAGCGTCACGCGTCCAATGCCGCGGCCCATCCAATAACCGGTCAGCAATCCGGCGGGCACAGCCCATAACACACTGCGCAAAAACCAGTCCTGCCATAGTCCGGTGCTGCTGTCGCCCTGTAGCAATAACAACCCGAGGATTACGAAAGGAAAGGCGATACCGTCATTCAGCCCGGCCTCGCCAGACAGGCCGAACCGCACGCTGTCGACATCCCGCGCATCGTTGACCTGGACCAGCGCCGCGAGTACCGGGTCGGTCGGCGCCAGAATCGCGCCGATCAGCAACGATGGCCCCCACGGCAGCTGCAAACCCCAATGCAGCAGCAGGCAAACGCCGGCGATGGTCAGCACCATGACCGGGCCGGCCAGGCCGAACGCGATTCGCCAGCGTTTATCGCGTAACGGCAGGCGCAGTTTCAATCCGCAGACAAACAACGAAAAGAGCACCGCGACTTCCGTCAGGTGCTCCATCCACAACGAGGCGTCCTCCAGCGACAGTTTCAGCAGATCCAGGCCACTGGGGCCAATCGCAACACCCAGCAGCAAGCACACCGCCGAGGTGGTCACCGGCATCCAGCGCAAGTACGAGGACGTCAGCGCCAAGGTCAGCAACACGGCGCCGAGCACGGCAACCCACACGGTAAAACTCATGATTCTTCTCTCGTAATGGGTAGACCGGGCGTCGTGTTCATTTTTCCCGCCGAATTCCCTGTAGGAGCTGCCGCAGGCTGCGATCTTTTGATTCTAGAAGACCAGATCAAAACATCGCAGCCTGCGGCAGCTCCTACACGGGACGGGGGCGGCACTGATCAGGGGCGAACGTCAGAGCATCGGTTTGCCGCCGGTCACGCCGTAGCGTTGACCAGTGATGTAGCTGGCTTCATCCGAGGCCAGCAGCACATAGATCGGCGCCACTTCCACGGGTTGTCCCGGGCGTCCGAGCGGGGTATTGCCACCGAAGTTCTGCACTTCTTCATCCGGCATGGTCGAGACGATCAGAGGGGTCCAGATCGGCCCCGGCGCCACGCAGTTCACGCGGATTTCCTTGGGCCCGAGCATCTGCGCCAGACCACCGGTAAAGTTGGCGATCGCACCTTTGGTGGTGGCGTAGGCCAGCAGGGTCGGCTTCGGCATGTCGGAATTGACTGAGCTGGTGTTAATGATCGACGCGCCGGGGCGCATGTGTTTGATCGCCGCCTGACACAAACGGAAAATCGCAGTGATGTTGACGTCGAACGTCATCACCCATTCGTCATCGGGGATGTCTTCGAAGTTTTCGTGGGTCATCTGGAACGCGGCGTTGTTGACCAGCACGTCGATGCGGCCGAAGCGTTCAATGGTTTGATCGACCAGGTCCTGGCAATGGGACTTTTGCGCGAGGTCACCCGACAGCAACAGGCATTGGCGACCGGCCTGTTCGACCCAGCGCGCGGTTTCCTTGGCGTCTTCGTGTTCATTGAGGTAAGCGACGACAACGTCAGCGCCTTCACGGGCAAAAGCAATGGCCACAGCGCGGCCGATACCGCTGTCGCCGCCAGTGATCAGGGCGATCTTGCCGGCCAGGCGGCCAGAGCCGACGTAGCTTTGCTCACCACAATCAGGGTATGGCTCCATTTTGCGTTGCGAACCGGGAACGGATTGGGCCTGCGCAGGGAAGGGTGGTTTTGGATAATCGGTCATCGTAGGTCTCCGAGTCTCATGGCGGGTATGGCTGGTTGACCCGGCGGGTTTGCCATGAGTTCGATCGGATTTGCGCTGACGATTTTGCGTTGAGCAAAACCCAAGTCCCCCTGTAGGAGCTGTCGAGTGAAACGAGGCTGCGATCTTTTGATCCGTTTTTTAAGAGCAAGATCAAAAGATCGCAGCGTGCCGCAGCTCCTACAGGTGCGGGTTACAGACCAAGGTCCGACAGCCCCGGATGATCATCCGGCCGGCGACCCAGCGGCCAGTGAAACTTGCGCTCGCTTTCCTGAATCGGCATGTCGTTGATGCACGCGTAGCGCTGGAACATCAGGCCGTTGTCGTCGAACTCCCAGTTTTCATTACCGTAGGAGCGGAACCAGTTACCTGAATCGTCGTGCCATTCGTAGGCATAGCGCACGGCAATGCGCGTGTCCGAGTAGGCCCAGAGTTCCTTGATCAGGCGGTAATCCAGCTCTTTCGACCATTTGCGGGTGAGGAAGGCTTTGGCTTCTTCACGGTTGTTGGCGAACTCGGCGCGGTTGCGCCATTTCGTGTCGAGGGTGTAAGCCAGCGAAACCCTTTCAGGGTCGCGGGAGTTCCAGCCGTCTTCGGCCAGACGAACTTTCTCGATGGCCGATTCACGGTTGAAGGGTGGCAATGGCGGACGTACCTGAGCTGCAGTAGACATAATCAGTCTCCCGATAGATTCAACGTTTAAACAACTTGTCAGGCTTATTAAGGCGTTACAGGTCCAATAACTTTCGCGCCATGCATTGCGCATTATCGGCGGCACTGTGATCACCCATCACAAGCGCTACGGTAATGGCGCCGTCAATCAGGATCAGCAGCTGTTTGGCCAGCAACTGCGGGTCCTTGGCGCCATGTTCGGTACACAGCTCGCACACGTAGTCGAGCAGTTTCTGTTTGTGTTCCCTGGCGACCAGACGCACCGGATCTTGCGCGTCGCCGGTCTCACCACTGGTGTTGATAAAGGCGCAGCCGCGGAAACCTTCCGAGGCGAACCAGCCCTTGAGCACGGTAAACAGGTTGAGCAGGCGATCGGCCGGCGTTTCGGCCTGATCGACAGCGCTCCGGTACCAGTGCATCCAGCGCACGTCGCGGCGTTGCAGGGCGGCGGTCACCAACTCGTCCTTATTGGTGAAGTAGCGGTAGATGCTCTTTCTGGAGACGCCGGCGGTTTTCACCAGAAGATCCATGCCCGTGGCGGCGATGCCACTTTTGTAGATCAGCTTTTCGGTGACATCCAGAATGATGTCGCGGGTTGAGGTGTCAGTGATTTTGTTCATGTTGCGCACAGTAGAACGGCCGTTCTTCATTGGCAAGCTATTTTTTAAAGTCAAAAAATCGCAGCCTTCGGCAGCTCCTACAAGGTGTTCACAACCCCCCGTGCAGTAGCTGCCGAAGGCTGCGATCTTTTGATCTCTTTACAGACCCTCACAAGACCCACAGGGATCGATGGTGTAAGCTCTCGGGTTCTTCGGATTCGACCCATTGCGAGCCCTATGCCGTTGCTTTTCAAACGCTCTCTGCTGCCTAAACTGCGCAGCTTTCCGCTGACCGCCGAGGCCGTGACCATTTTGTCCGGCGCCGCCGAGTTCCGTCGTTGCCTGCTGGAGAAAATCGCTGCGGCGACCCAGCGCATCTATATCGTCGCCCTGTATTTGCAGCAAGACGAAGCCGGTCAGGAAATCCTCGATGCCTTGCACGCCGCCAAACTCAAGCGTCCCGAGCTGGAAATCGCCGTGGTGGTTGACTGGCTGCGCGCCCAGCGCGGGCTGATCGGTGCCGGCAAGCAGCCGGGCAATTCGGCGTGGTATCAGGAAATGACCCGCACTCACCAGAGTGAAGTGCCGGTCTATGGCGTGCCGGTGCAGACCCGCGAACTGTTCGGCGTGCTGCATTTGAAGGGCTTCGTGATCGACGATTGCGTGGTTTACAGCGGCGCCAGCCTGAACAACGTTTACCTGCACAAGTTCGACAAGTACCGGTTCGACCGCTATCACGTCTTGCAAAGCCATGAGCTGGCGGACTCGATGCATCACCTGGTCAAGCACGGCCTGATCGAATCAAAAGCAGTGCATCGCCTCGACCTGCCGAACCTGCCGACCACCCGCAGCTTGCGTAACGACATCGGCGATTTGCGCAGCCGCCTCAAGCACGCGACCTACGACACCAGTGCCGGCAGCACCGCCAAAGAGGGGCTGTCGGTCAGTCCATTGCTCGGCGTGGGCAAGAACAACCCATTGAACCGGGCGATTCTCGAATTGATCGCCAGTGCGCAAAAGCAGCTGACCATTTGTACGCCTTACTTCAACCTGCCGCTGGGGGTGATCCGCGAGATCAACCGCGCGCTGGCCCGTGGCGTGAAGATCGACATCGTGGTCGGCGACAAGACCGCCAACGACTTCTACATCCCGCCGAGCGAGCCGTTCCGGGTGATCGCAGCGTTGCCGTACCTGTACGAGATCAGCCTGCGCCGCTTCGCCAAACGCCATCAGCGCAGCATCGACAGCGGTCAGTTGAACCTGCACCTGTGGCGTGACGGCGACAACACCTATCACCTCAAGGGCATGTGGATCGACCAGCGCTATACGCTGCTGACCGGCAACAACCTTAATCCAAGGGCGTTCCGCCTGGACCTGGAAAATGCGTTGTTGATCGATGATCCCAAAGGCGAGTGGGTGGCCCCGCGAGCGCAGGAGCTGGAGGCGATCTTCCGCCATACCTCGCGGATTTCCAGCTTCCACGATCTGGAGACCTTGCCGGAATACCCGGCAGGGGTGGCGAAGTTTCTCAAGCGCGTGAGTCGGGTGCGGATTGAGCGGTTGCTTTACCGGATTTTGTAAATTGATCCGGATGATGCGGCGGGCCTGCTGACGCCATCGCTGGCAAGCCAGCTCCCACAGGGTTTGCAGTGCACACAGATTTTGTGAACACCGGCCAAACCTGTGGGAGCTGGCTTGCCAGCGATGAGGCCCTGAAAAACCCTACATAAACTCAGTTCAGCCCCAACTTCCCACGCAACGTGGAAAGGTCTTCCGCCAAGGTATTCACCGGTCCGACCAGCGCCTTGCGGTCGTTATCCTTGACCTTGTCATACGTCTCAAACCCGCCATCCTGAGTCTTGTACCTGGCCAGCACCTTGTTGACGGTGGCGAAGTTCTTGTCGACTTTCGCTATGAAAGCCTTGTCCTGCTGCTCGATTTGCGGACGGAACAAATCGACGATTTTCTTCGCGCCGTCGATGTTGCCCTGGAAGTCATACAGGTCGGTGTGGCTATAGCGATCTTCCTCGCCGGAGATCTTCGTTGCGGCCACTTCTTCCAGCAACGCAGCAGCGCCACCCACCACTTTTTCCGGCGGGAAGGTCAGGCCAGCGACGCGGGTTTGCAGGTCTTGCACGTCTTTGTTCAAGCCATCCGCCAGTGCGTCGAGGCCCTGGGTGCTCTTTTCCGAAAACAGCGAATATTCGATACGGTGGAAACCGGTGAAATCTTCAGCCTTCACGCCTTTTTCGTGGTCATCCACACGCGAGTCGATGGACGCATCGAGGTCACTGAACAGCTCGGCAATTGGCTCGATCGACTCGTAGAAAACGCGGGTCGGTGCGTAGAGTTTTTGCGCGGACGCCAGGTCGCCTTTCTTCACGGCGTCGGTGAATTGCTGGGTGTGGCTGGCCAGTTCATCGAGTTGTTCGGTGACGTAGATCTTGTAGTCCGACACCGGCCCGACCAGATCCAGCGGTGCTGTCGCGGCGAATGCCGACAGCGGGGTGTTGAGCAAACCGAGGGTCAGCAATAACGCGAGTGGCGTCTTTTTCATGGGTGGCGGCTCCAGTGTTGAAGTTGTTTTATGCGGCTGTTTTGGGTTGTGTGGCGTTGAGCAGCGAGCGACCGATAAAGTCCTTGTCGCCCGTCACCCCCGGCAGGGTGAAGAAGTAACCGCCGCCGACCGGTTTGAGGTATTCCTCCAGCGGTTCGCCGTTGAGGCGGGTCTGCACGGTGATAAAGCCTTTTTCCAGATCGGCCTGGTAACAGATGAACAGCAGGCCCATGTCGAGCTGGCCGTTCTTGTTGACGCCGTTTGAATAGTTGAACGGGCGACGCAGGATCAGGTTGGCCTGGCTGGCGGCGGTGCGCGGGTTGGCCAGACGAATGTGCGCGTCGAGCCTGGTCAGCTTGCCTTCCGGGTCTTTGCTGTAATCCGGGACCTCGCTTTCGTGGTGGCCGCCCATCGGCGCGCCGGTGTTCTTGGTCCGACCGAAAATGCTTTCCTGCTCCTGCAACGGCGTGCGATCCCAGCGTTCGACGAAGTTGCGGATGATCCGTACCGCTTGATAACTGCCGTGCGCCGCCCAGGCGGGCTCGTCGCTGCCCGATTGCACCCATACCAGGCGATCCATGGCTTTATCGTCGTTGGAATCAGGGTTGGCCGAGCCATCACGGAAACCCAGGAAATTGCGCGCCGATTGCGCCGGGACACCGGGCTTGGCCGGGGCTTGCGGCGGCACGCTGCCTTCCTGTTTCCAGCGCACCAGCAACAGGTCCGGCAGGTTTTTGACGATGTCGCGCAGGGCGTGGATGTTGGTGTCGGCGGTGTTGGCGCAGAACTGCAGACTCAAATCGCCATGGCAGCAATCGGCCTCCAGCGCATCGTTGGGGAAACCGACCATGCGTTGCAGACGTTTGGGTTTGGCGTCCGTCAGGCCGAAGCGCTCATCGAACAGCGAGTCGCCCACGGACACGGTGATGGTCAGGTTGTCCGGGGTGACGACCGGGCCGAGGATGCCGGAATCCGGCGGCGGCAGTTTCGGGTCGAGCTGCGCGACCGGACCGCCCTTCATCAGGAAGGCGATGCGCTCGTTGAGCGTGCGAAACAGTCGCTCGAGATCTTCGCGATCACTGGCCAACACATCGAACGCCACCAACATGCCCGATGCCGGGCGAGGGGTGACGATGCCGGTTTGATGCACGCCGTGGAAATCGTGACGGTCTTCAGTCTTGTCGCTGCTCGGTGCTTCGGTGACTTGCGCAGGTGCGGCAGCCATGGCCGGGCAGCTCAGGGCCGATCCGGCCAGTGCGACACCGGCAGCGCCCATGCCCATCAGTACGCGGCGGCGTTGCAGGTTGAGTTGTTCTGAGTCTTTCATCGGTACGGGTCTTCTGCTTACAGGCCGGAGAGGCCAAGGGCTGGATCGATGCCATCAAGTGCGTCGGCCAAAGCCTGCGCCTTGTCGGCGATCTGCTTGCGTTGCGCGCCGTTGATGGCGTCGTAGCTGGCGTAGCCGTCCTTGACCTTGTAGCTATTCAGTTGGTTGTCGAAGTCGGCCAGCGTCTGCTCGATTTTCGGCAAGAGATCCGCCGCTGATTTGCTCAGCATCGGCCGCAGCAAATCGACGACTTTGTGCGCGGTTTGCAGATTGGCGGCGAAACCGTTGAGGTCGCTGTGGCTGTAGCGTTCTTCTTCACCGCTGGCGGCACGCACGTCGGCGAGAGTGTTGAGGTTGCGCACGACGATGTTGACCAGTTGCTCCGGCGGCAACGATTGTGCGAGCAGTTGCTGTTTCAGCGTGGTGACGTCGCTCACCAAACGCTGGGCGACGGCGGCGAGACCATCGAGTTGGCGTTGCTGGAACAGTGCGTATTCGATGCGGTGGAAACCGACGAACGCCGGATCCTGCTCGCGTTTTTCGAAATAATCGGCGCGCGCGTTGATGCGGTTGTCCAGTTCGGCCAGTCGCTGAGCCGCCGGAGCCAAGCGTTGATACGCCGCCCGCGCCGGCAGGTACAACGCCTGCGCCTGACTCAAGTCGCCACTGGCAATCGCCTGATTGAGCGCGGTGGTGGTTTTGATCAACGCGCTGCCCTGGCTGGCCAGATACACACGGAATTCCGACAGCGGCCCGATGAAGGCAACCATCGACGGCTTGGCTTTCGCGGCGGCGTCAGAAGCGGCGGTCGGTGTCACATGCAGGGTGCCGCGCGGGTTGCTCAGCAGGCCGCAAGTGATGGCGTAGTCGCCGGGTTGCAGGTTGGCATTGACCACTTGGCTCAGGCCCGGGGCGATGTTTTCACGCTCTTCGACCACCAGCACGCCGTCGAGGATCTCCCATTCCACCGCACGTTCGGAACGGTTGACGATACGGAAACTGGCGCGACCGGCCGGGACTGTCAGGGCGTTCGGCTCGCAATTGCCCGGATGAATGTTGACCACCACTTCATCGTGGTTGTGCTGACGCTTGGCCGCGGCCATTTTCGAGGCGTACCAGAACAGGCCACCGGCGGCGATCATCACGACCACCGAACCGGCCAGCGCCCAACGCAAGGCACGGGGAGGCGAGGCCTGAGGAGTATTAGGCTTTGACATGAGTGCCCTTATTGGCTGGAAACGGAAGACGATTGCGCGTCAGGCTTGGGCGCGGGCAGGAAGAACATCACCAGCGCCAGCAGCAGATAGATCAGGTACGCGCCGAGGGTGCTGACCGTCGGCGCATCCTGATAACCGAACATGCCGGCCAGCACCGAGCCCAGCGGGCCATCCATCGGCAGCGTCGCGCTGAAATCGAAGAGCACGGTTTGCAGGTGATTCCACACGCCGGCTTCATGCAGGGCTTGCACCGAATTGGCGAGAATCCCCGCGGCCACGACCAGAATGAACAACCCGGTCCACTTGAAAAATGCCGAGAGGTTGAGGCGCATGCTGCCGCTGTAGATGAGGAAGCCAACGATGATCGCCAGAATCAGGCCGAGCAGGGCACCAATCGGCGCGCCCGGACCTTCGCTCTGCTGGAACACGGCGAGCAGGAAGAACACCGTTTCCAGACCCTCTCGCGCCACGGCGAAGAAGACCATGGCGATCAGCGCTATCACCTGATGTTTAGACGAAGTCAGCGCCTGATCCAGCGACGCGTGCAGCGAATGTTTGATCGACCGCGCGACCTTGCGCATCCAGAACACCATCGAGCTGAGAATCGCCACGGCCACCAATCCGACCACGCCTTCGAACAGTTCCTGCTGCTTTTGCGGGAATTCGGCGCTGACCAGTTCCAGGCCACCGCCGACCAGCAATGCCAGGGCTGCTGCGAGAAAAACGCCGATCCACACGGCGGGCATCCATTGGCCGCGGCCGGTCTGTTGCAGGTAGCTGGCGATGATGCCAACGATCAACGCGGCTTCAATGCCTTCGCGCAGCATGATCAGAAAGGGAACGAGCATTCGGTATCCGCGGTGATTTAGATAGGAAGCTAAGTTGTAACATAATGACACTAATTCCCATATGACAATGATTGACAAGAACCTGAACATAAGCTGAACAACCCCGATCTTTTGCCCAGAACCGGTCAACTGTAGGAGTGAGCCTGCTCGCGATGGCGATCTGTCTGAAACATTTGCGTTGAATGACCCACCGCCATCGCGAGCAGGCTCACTCCTACAGGGGATTCGTGCTGAATTCCCGTCCTGCGGTAAGATGCCCGTCATTCAAAACAACAAGGTCTGCCGCGTTCCATGTCGGAAAAAGACACCATCGCCGTGCAACTGGTGCGTGAAGCGCTACTGCAAAGTTGTGCCCCGGGCGTCACCACGGAAGAAGTCTTGAGCAAGGTCGGTATTGATCCGGTATTGCTGCAAACCGTCGATGGCCGGGTGCCGGCGTCGCAATATGCAAAGCTCTGGCGCTTGTTGGCTCGGCGGGGTGATGACGAGTTTTTCGGCATGGACCCGCGCAAGCTCAAGTCCGGCAGTCTGGAGTTCCTCTGTCGCAGCGCCATGGCACAACCGACGCTGGCGGCCGGTTTGAACACAGGGCTGAGCTTTCTGTCGCTGATGCTCGAACGCCTTCCTGCGCAACTGGTGCATCAGCAGAGTCTGGCGGAAATTGTCCTGCTCGAAGACGATCCCGAACCACGCCGCGCGTTTACCTATTTCACCTATTGGATGATCGTCCACGGCGTGGCCTGCTGGCTGGCGGGGCGGCGGATTCCGATCCTGGCCATCGAGCTGCGTTGCCCGGCGCCGGACTTTACCGATGACTATCGGGTGATGTTCTCGGACAACCTGCGCTTTGATCGGCCACGCACGCGGATGATCTTTTCCGCCGATTGCCTCGATTTGCCGATCAAACGTTCCGCCGAGGAGCTCAAGCGCTTCTTGGCTCACGCGCCGGCCAACATTCTGGTCAAGTACCGCGACCCGCAGAGCCTGGCCAGCCGGATCAAACACGATTTGCGTCAGTTGCCTGCCGAGCAGTGGCCGGAAACCGAAGCGCTGGCCCAGCAACTGTGCATGTCGGCCTCGACTTTGCGCCGCCGTCTGGCGGAAGAAGGGCAGACATATCAGGGCCTCAAGGACAGCGTGCGCAAGGAGCTGGCGATTGTCTGGCTGGCCGAGCCGTCGATCAGCTTTGTCGAGATCGCCAGCCGTTTGGGGTTTGCCGATGCCAGTTCGTTCTACAAGGCGTTTCGCAAGTGGTCGGGGTCAAATCCCGGGCATTACCGCACGCTGATATTGAATGAAGTTGTTTGATCTGACGCCATCGCCAGCAGGCTGGCTCCCACATTTGAAATGCATTCCCCTGTAGGAGCTGCCGAAGGCTCGGGCCGCGATCGGACGATCTTTTGATCTTAAAAAGCAGAATCAAAAGATCGCAGCCTTCGGCAGCTCCTACAGCAGCTCCTACAGAAGTTGTGAGTCATATTCAGAACCCTGGCCAAACCAGTCAGCCACTTTGATGGCTTTGACCATTGCCCCCAGCCCCGTGCAGCGCGACTATCCCTCTGTTGTTTACGGTTCCCAGCCTAATAAAAACACAGAGGGATTCTGGCAATGCGCGATTACTTGTCTGCCACCGAACAGTTCAACTATCAGCACACTGTGGACGCCGCGCTCAGCGGCTCGCTTGAGGCGCTCAACGCCTGCGTCGAATGCTGCGACCGCCATGCATTGCCGGGGCGCATAGCGCTGTTCTGGGAAGGTCGCGACGGCGCCAGCGCGACGTACACCTTCAGCGACTTGCAGGACAAAGCCGCGCGTTTCGCCAATTTCCTCCTCGCCCAAGGCGTACAGAAGGGTGACAAGGTCGCCGGTCTGCTGCCACGCAATGTCGAATTGCTCATTACCGTTTTTGCCACCTGGCGCATCGGAGCGGTGTACCAACCGCTGTTCACCGCGTTCGGGCCCAAGGCCCTCGAACATCGACTGAACAGCTCCGGCGCCAAAGTCGTTGTGACCGACGCCGTCAACCGGCCGAAACTCGCTGAAGTCGCCGACTGCCCGACCCTGGTCACGGTCGGCGGCGCCAAGGGCCAGGGCATTGTCCGTGGCGATTTCAGTTTCTGGGCTGAACTGGCCAATTATCCCAACGTCTGCGACCCCGTGCTGCTGAGCTGCGAAGACCCGTTCCTGCTGATGTTTACCTCGGGCACCACTGGCCCGGCGAAAGCGCTGTCGGTACCGCTCAAGGCGATCGTCGCGTTCCAGAGTTACACCCGTGATGCGGTGGATCTGCGCCCGGAAGATGCATTCTGGAACGTCGCCGATCCGGGTTGGGCCTATGGCATCTATTTCGGCGTCACCGGTCCGCTGGCCATGGGGCATCCGATCACTTTCTACGATGGCCCGTTCACCCTCGAAAGCACCTGCCGGGTGATCAACAAGTACGGGATCACCAACCTCACCGGTTCGCCGACGGCCTATCGTTTGCTGATTGCCGGCGGTGACGAGTTCGCGAAGTCGATAAAAGGCAAGCTGCGGATCATCAGCAGCGCGGGCGAGCCGCTGAACCCGGAAGTGATCCGCTGGTTCGCCGACAACCTCGACGTGGTCATCCACGACCATTACGGCCAGACCGAACTGGGCATGGTGCTGTGCAACCACCATGGCCTCGACCATGCGGTTCACGTTGGCGCCGCCGGTTTCGCCTCACCGGGGCATCGCATTGTGGTGCTCGACGAGCAGAACAACGAACTCGGCGTCGGCCAGCCGGGCATCCTCGCCATCGACCGCGCCAAGTCGCCGATGTGCTGGTTTGGCGGCTATGAGGGCGCGCCAACCAAAGCCTTCGTCGGCGATTACTACCTGAGCGGCGACACCGTGGAATGGAATCCGGACGGCAGCATCAGTTTCGTCGGCCGCAGCGACGACGTGATTACCACGTCTGGCTACCGCGTCGGCCCGTTCGATGTCGAAAGCGCGCTGATCGAACATCCTGCCGTGGTCGAAGCAGCGGTGGTCGGCAAACCCGATCCGGAGCGTACCGAACTGGTCAAAGCCTTCGTGGTGCTCAGCGCGCAATACCGCGCGGAGCCTGCGTTGGCCGAAGAACTTCGCCAGCACGTACGCAAGCGTCTGGCCGCGCATTCGTACCCGCGGGAAATCGAATTTGTCAGTGAATTGCCCAAAACCCCAAGCGGCAAATTGCAGCGCTTTATCTTGCGCAACCAGGAAATCGCCAAGGCTCAAGAGGCCGCGGCGCACAACGTTTCAGCTTGAATCGAAGGAAACAGTCATGCAGATCGAGAACAAGGTTTTTATCGTCACCGGCGGCGCGTCTGGCCTGGGTGCAGCCACCGCTGAATTGCTGGTGAGTGCCGGCGCCAAAGTGATGCTGGTGGACATGAACGCCGAAGCGGTGGCCGCGCAGGCCAAGCGCCTGGGTGCGCAAAGCGTCGTCGCCGACATCAGTAACGAAGCCGCCGCCGAAGCCGCCGTTCAAGCGACCGTCACTGCATTTGGCAGCCTCAACGGTCTGGTCAACTGCGCCGGCATCGTCCGTGGCGAGAAGATTCTCGGCAAGACCGGCCCGCACGCACTGGCCAGTTTCGCCCAGGTGATCAACGTCAACCTGATCGGCAGCTTCAACATGCTGCGCCTGGCTGCAGCGGCGATTGCCGAGAGCGAGGCCAATGCTGACGGTGAGCGCGGCGTGATCATTAACACCGCTTCGGTAGCGGCGTTCGACGGCCAGATTGGTCAGGCCGCGTATGCAGCATCCAAGGGTGCCATCGCCAGCCTGACCCTGCCAGCCGCCCGCGAACTGGCGCGCTTCGGCATCCGCGTGATGACCATCGCCCCGGGCATTTTTGAAACGCCGATGATGGCCGGCATGACCCCGGAAGTCCGCGACTCGCTGGCTGCGGGCGTACCGTTCCCGCCGCGTCTGGGCAAGCCTGCCGAGTACGCCGCGCTGGTTCGGCATATCATCGAAAACAGCATGCTCAACGGCGAGGTGATCCGTCTCGACGGTGCCTTGCGCATGGCCGCCAAGTAAGGAGGATTTGTCATGACTATTTCCAACGATCCGATTGTTATCGTCAGCGCCGTTCGTACCCCGATGGGCGGTTTTCAGGGCGAACTGAAAAGCCTCACCGCGCCACAACTCGGCGCTGCCGCCATCAAGGCAGCGGTTGAACGCGCCGGTGTCGCCAGCGATGCGGTCGATGAAGTGCTGTTCGGTTGCGTATTGCCCGCCGGCCTCGGTCAGGCCCCTGCGCGACAAGCAGCGCTGGGCGCCGGGCTGGATAAATCGACCCGTTGCACCACCGTCAACAAGATGTGCGGCTCGGGCATGGAAACCACCATCCTGGCCCACGACATGCTGGTCGCTGGCAGCGCCGATGTGGTGATCGCCGGCGGCATGGAAAGCATGTCCAACTCGCCCTATCTGCTGGATCGTGCCCGCGCCGGTTACCGCATGGGCCACGGCCGGGTGCTGGATTCGATGTTCCTCGACGGTCTCGAAGACGCCTACGACAAGGGGCGTCTGATGGGCACCTTCGCCGAGGAATGCGCCGACACCAACGCGTTCAGCCGTGAAGCGCAGGACGCCTTCGCCATCGCCTCGACCACCCGCGCGCAACAGGCGATCAAGGACGGCCGCTTCAAGGAAGAAATCGTCCCGCTGACCGTGACTGTCGGTAAAGAGCAGGTGCTGATCAGCAATGACGAACAGCCGCCGAAAGCCAAGCTGGACAAGGTCGCTTCGCTGAAACCGGCGTTCCGCGAGGGCGGTACGGTGACGGCGGCGAATTCCAGTTCGATCTCCGACGGTGCGGCGGCGCTGGTGCTGATGCGTCAGTCGCAGGCGCAGACACTTGGTTTGAAACCGCTGGCGGTCATTCACGGTCACTCGGCGTTCGCTGATACCCCGGGCCTGTTTCCGGTGGCGCCGATCGGGGCGATCAACAAACTGGTGAAGAAGGCCGGTTGGTCGCTGGCCGAGGTTGACCTGTTTGAAGTCAACGAAGCGTTTGCGGTGGTTGCCATGGCAGCCATGAAGCACCTCGACATCCCGCACGAGAAACTCAATATCCACGGCGGCGCTTGTGCGCTGGGCCATCCGATTGGTGCGTCCGGTGCGCGGATTCTGGTGACGTTACTTTCGGCGTTGCGCCAGAACAATTTGAAACGCGGCATCGCAGCCATCTGCATTGGTGGCGGCGAAGCAACGGCCATGGCCGTGGAGTGCGTTTACTGACACACACCTTCCCCCCTGTAGGAGCTGCCGAAGGCTGCGATCTTTTGACTTTAGTTCGCAAAAAAAAGATCAAAAGATCGTCCGATCGCGGCCCGAGCCTCCGGCAGCTCCTACAGGGAATCGTGTGGTAACCCGGATTTAAGGACTCACCATGATCCCCAACGAAGACCAACAACAGATCCGCGACATGGCCCGGCAGTTTGCCGAGGAACGGCTGAAACCGTTCGCCGCCGAGTGGGATCGCGAGCACCGCTTTCCCAAGGAAGCCATTGGCGAGATGGCCGAACTGGGCTTTTTCGGCATGCTCGTGCCGGAGCAGTGGGGCGGTTGCGACACCGGTTACCTGGCCTACGCCATGGCCCTGGAAGAAATCGCCGCCGGCGACGGTGCCTGCTCGACGATCATGAGCGTGCACAATTCGGTCGGTTGCGTGCCGATCCTCAAGTTCGGCAACGACGACCAGCGTGAACGCTTCCTCAAACCGCTGGCCAGCGGTGCGATGCTCGGTGCGTTCGCCCTGACCGAACCGCAGGCCGGTTCCGACGCCAGCAGCCTGAAGACTCGCGCACGTCTGGAAGGCGATCATTACGTGCTGAACGGCTGCAAACAGTTCATCACCTCCGGGCAGAACGCCGGGATCGTGATCGTCTTTGCGGTGACCGATCCCGGTGCCGGCAAGCGCGGGATCACCGCGTTTATCGTGCCGACCGATTCGCCGGGCTACAAGGTCGCCCGTGTCGAAGACAAGCTCGGCCAGCACGCGTCGGACACTTGCCAGATTCTCTTCGAAGACGTCAAAGTGCCGGTCGCCAACCGGCTGGGTGAGGAGGGCGAAGGTTACAAAATCGCCCTGGCCAACCTCGAAGGTGGCCGTGTCGGTATCGCCTCGCAATCGGTGGGCATGGCCCGTGCAGCATTCGAAGCGGCGCGCGATTACGCCCGTGACCGTGACACCTTTGGCAAGCCGATCATCGAACACCAGGCCGTTGCGTTTCGCCTCGCCGATATGGCGACGCAAATCGCCGTCGCCCGGCAAATGGTGCATTACGCGGCGGCGTTGCGTGACAGCGGTCAACCGGCGCTGGTTGAAGCGTCCATGGCCAAACTGTTTGCATCCGAGATGGCCGAGAAAGTCTGCTCGATGGCCTTGCAGACGCTCGGCGGTTACGGTTATCTCAACGATTTCCCGCTGGAGCGCATTTACCGTGACGTGCGCGTCTGCCAGATCTACGAAGGCACCAGCGATATTCAGCGCATGGTTATTTCGCGCAATCTCTGACAAGGAATTTTATTCATGACGTACGAAACGATTCTCCTGGAAAATCACGGCCGCGTGGGCCTGATCACGCTCAATCGGCCGCAGGCGCTCAACGCGCTGAACGCACAACTGGTCAGCGAAGTGAATCAGGCACTTGATGCGCTGGAAGCGGATGCCAACATCGGTTGCATCGTCATCACCGGCTCAAAAAAGGCTTTCGCTGCCGGCGCCGACATCAAGGAAATGGCCGAACTGACTTATCCGCAGATCTACATGGACGACCTGTTCAGCGACAGTGATCGCGTGGCCAACCGCCGCAAGCCGATCATCGCCGCGGTCAATGGCTTCGCTCTCGGCGGTGGCTGTGAGCTGGCGTTGATGTGCGACTTTATCCTGGCCGGCGACAACGCCAAATTCGGCCAGCCGGAAATCAACCTCGGCGTGCTGCCGGGCATGGGCGGCACACAACGTTTGACTCGTGCTGTGGGCAAAGCCAAAGCCATGGAAATGTGCCTGAGCGGGCGTTTGATCGACGCGATTGAAGCTGAACGTTGCGGCATCGTCGCGCGGATCGTGCCGAGTGATGAATTGCTGGACGAAGCGCTGAAGGTCGCCGCGGTGATCGCCAGCAAATCGCTGCCGATTGCGATGATGGTCAAGGAAAGCGTCAACCGTGCGTTTGAGGTCAACCTGACGGAGGGTGTGCGGTTTGAGCGCCGGGTGTTCCATGCGGCGTTTGCGACGCAGGATCAGAAGGAAGGGATGGCAGCGTTTGTGGCCAAGCGGGCGCCTGAGTTCAAGGGTAAGTAATTCGCGAACTTGACTGGCCTCATCGCCAGCTTGCTGGCGATGCTTTTAGAAGATCAAAAGATCGCAGCCTGCGGCAGCTCCTACAGGGAAGCGCAAATCCCCGTGTAGGAGCTGCCGCAGGCTGCGATCTTTTGCTTTTAAAGCTGGTAGTTCTTCAACTCCCGAGCAATCACCATCCGCTGAATCTCGCTCGACCCTTCATAAATCTGGGTAATCCGCGCATCGCGGTAGTACTTCTCGACCGGATAGTCTTCCAGATAGCCATACCCGCCATGAATCTGAATCGCCGACGAGCAAACCTTCTCGGCCATTTCCGAGGCAAACAGCTTGGCCTGTGAGGCCTCCGACAAACACGGTTTGCCCGCCGTGCGCAAACGCGCCGCATGCAGAATCATCAGCCGTGCCGCGTTCAATTGCATGTGCATGTCGGCCAGCAGATTGGCGATGCTCTGGTGCTCGTTGATCGGCTTGCCGAACTGCACTCGATCCCGCGAATAAACCAACGCCGCTTCAAACGCCGCACGGGCAATCCCCAACGCTTGCGCGGCAATGCCGATGCGTCCGCCTTCAAGGTTGGACAGGGCAATCGCCAGACCTTTGCCGCGCTCGCCAAGCAGATTGGCCTCGGGAATGCTGCAGTTGTTCAGCGTCACCGCACAGGTGTCGGAAGCGCGGATGCCCATTTTGTGTTCAGTGCGATCGACGATGAACCCCGGTGTATCGGTGGGCACCAGAAACGCCGAAATGCCTTTCTTGCCCAGATCCGGGTCAGTCACCGCAAACACGATCGCCAGTTTTGCCCGCTTGCCGTTGCTGACAAATTGCTTGGCGCCGTTGATCACCCACTGGCCATCGCGCAACTCGGCGCGAGTGCGCAGGTTGTGTGCTTCGGAACCGGCCTGCGGCTCAGTCAGGCAGAAGCAGCCGATCACCGCGCCGCTGGCCAGATCCGCCAGCCAGGTCTGTTTCTGCTCGTCGCTGCCGTAATTCATCACCGGGCCGCAACCGACCGAGTTGTGGATGCTCATGAACGCGCCCGTCGCGCCATCGCCGGCGGAAATCTCTTCCACGGCCAGCGCATAAGCGACGTAATCAACGTAAGTGCCGCCCCATTCTTCGGGCACGACCATGCCCAGCAGACCCAACTCGCCCATCTTCGCCACGAGGGCGTCGTCGATCCAGCCAGCCTTTTCCCAGGCTTGCGCATGAGGTGCGATTTCGCCGCGGGCAAAGTCCCGGGCCATGTCGCGGATCATCACTTGTTCTTCAGTCAGTTCGAGATCGTGCATGGCTCAGCTCCCGCTCTCAGCAAAACCGTGGAAGAAACTCGCCACATGCGCAGGGTCCAGCGCGGCGAGGGTCGGCGGGTTCCAGCGCGGTGTCTTGTCTTTGTCGATCAGCAGCGCGCGCACGCCTTCGATCAGGTCACCGCGGGCGAACCACTGACGATCCAGGTGCAGTTCGAGGGCGAAGCACTGTTCCAGGCTCAAGTGCCGGCCGCGACGGAGCATTTCCAGGGTAACGGCCGTGGCCAGCGGTGAGCGGGTTTCCAGCAGATCAGCCGTGGTGGTCGCCCATTCATGGCTGTCAGCCACGGTCACGGCACGCAGTTGCTCGACCATGCTTGGCACGTCCGGCAGCGCGAAGAAGTGGTCGATGGCCGGACGCAAGGCTTCAAGCGGCGCATCGGGCAGGGTTTGCACGCCGTGTTTGGCCAACAGGTTTTGCAGCGACTTGAGTGGCGTGTCCTGCCATTCCATCTGATCGAGTTTTTCATCGAGGATGGCCAGTTTGCTGCTGTCCAGATACCAGTCAGCGAGCCCGCAATACAACGCATCGGCAGCGCGGATCTGCACGCCGCTGACGCCCAGGTAGATCCCCAGCTCGCCGGGAATGCGCGGCAGGAAATAGCTGCCGCCGACGTCCGGGAAATAACCGATGGCCACTTCCGGCATTGCCAGTCGGCTCTTTTCGGTGACCACGCGCAGATCGGCGCCTTGCACCAGGCCCATGCCGCCACCGAGGACAAATCCGTCCATCAGGGCCAGCACCGGTTTGCGGTAATGGTGAATCGTCAGGTCGAGGGCGTATTCCTCGACGAAGAAATCTTCGTGCAGCGTGTCGCCGCTCTTGAAACTGTCGTAAAGCGAACGAATGTCGCCACCGGCGCAGAAGGCTTTGTCACCGGCACCGCGCAGCACAACGGCGTGCACATCGGCGTCGCTCGCCCAAGCGTCGAGCTGCTGTTGCAGCAGGCGAACCATGTCGAGGGTAATGGCGTTGAGGCCGGCGGGGCGGTTAAGGGTCAGGTGACCGATGTGGTTGCGAACCTCGGCCAGCACTTCGTTTTGCGTGGCATCCATGGACAGAGTCCGCGGGGATGAAGCCTGAGCAGTCATCACTAACTCCCTGCTTTTATTGTCTTTATTCGAGAAGCTCGCACGCGAGCGTTAACGGATCGTAACAGTGCAAATTTGCCGTGTACAACGGGGATATCTGCAGGGGCTGTGTGCGTTTTTACATCAGGTGATGGAATGCAGTACCAGTGTAGGAGCTGCCGAAGGCTGCGATCTTTTGATCTTGAAAAATCCACATCAAAAGATCGCAGCCTTCGGCAGCTCCTACAAAGAGTTCGAGGGAGTCAGGACGGGCGGGTAAAGACTTCACCAATACTGCGCCGCTTGGCATGCAGTTCACTGGCGTGGATCAGTTGCTCAAGATCTTCAGGCGTGATGTCGATGAACGCCTCCATGTCGGCCAGCGCCAGTTTCAGGTCTTCAGCCGTAATCGCCTGGCTGTCGACCGGGGCAACCACGGGCGCGGGTTCGGCGGGGCGTTTCGGGTAACGAATGCGCGTCAGGTTGTTGTAGGCCAAGGCACTGGCCAACATGCACGCAGCCCCCAGCATCACTGGCTCCATGGCTTTCCAGTCCAGGGCGATGGTTGCCGGGTCGGCCAGCACCAGAGTCAGTGCCAACGCGCCGGCCGGTGGGTGCAGGCAGCGCAACCAGCACATCAGAATCAACGCCATGCCCGCCGCCAGGCACGCGCTACCGAGTGTTCGGCCGAGCACATGGGCGACCAGCAGCGCTACGACGCCGGCACACAGATAGCCGCCCAGAATCGACCACGGCTGGGCGAGGGCACCTGACGATACGGCGAACAGCAGCACCGCCGACGCGCCCAACGGGCCGATCAGGTGATAAGCCACTTCATGCCCGAAGACCTGGGCGCACAACCACACGCTGAACAGCGTCCCCAGTGCCATGCCGATAGCGGCGCGGCTCCATTCGGTCGGTCGGGTGTTGATGGCGGCGGGTAACCAGCGAGCGAGCATGTAAAACCGATCCTTGCAAAAATCCGGGCAAAAAAAAGGACTTGTCCGGCAAATCCGGAAAGCCCTCGAAGTGTTCCAACATTGGGGGAGGAACGCGCACAGTGTGCCGATCATTCTCGATGCTGACAAATTCATATTAATGCAGTTTGAGTGCATTACTTTTGCATTGAAGCGACCCTGCGCCCACTGACAAAACACAGATAACCGCCCAATGCCGCCAGAATACTCAGCGCATAAAACATGCTCGGCGCCGGCGTGTGCATCAGCAGAAACCCGCACATTACCGGGCTTAGAGCACCGCCCAGCGCCGCCAGATTCTGTGCGCCGTAGTAGCTGCCGCGAAGTTCTTCCGGGGCCAGGGTATCGACGAAGAGGAAATCCGCCGGGTAGATGATCATCTCGCCCAAGGTGAAAATGAACATTGCCACGCACCAGCCGATGAGGCTGTCGGCGAAACTGAAGCCGATCAACCCGACGATGAACAGCGCGGTGCCCCCGGCAATCCAGTACCGCAGGTGTTCACGTTTGAGGAAGCGGCCAATCTGGTATTGCAGCAGGATCACCGTGATCGCGTTGCAGGCGAGCAGGGCGGCCATGGTGTCGAGGGTCTGTTGCTGAGTGTGCGTCACCAGCAGGTACTGCGACAGGTACAAAGTGAATCGCCCGTGCACCAACGTGCTGAGCAGACAGCCGAGGGTCAACAGGACCATCGTGCGGTCGTTTTTCAGAATGATCAGGGTATTCAGAAAGCTTTGCGGCTGGCCGAGCGGCGATATCGGGTTCACCTCCCTGGCGGCGCCGAGCAGCAGGAACACGCTGCCACACGCAATCGCCCCGGCGACGATAAAAGGCGCGGCAGGCTGGATGCCGGCAATCACCACGCCAATCATCGGGCCGACGGCGTAACCGATGTTGGTCAGCGTGTAGGTCAGGGAAAACGCCTTGACCCGCTGGCCGACGGGCAGGTTCTCGCTGAGGATCGCCTTGGAGCAGATCAGGAACAGCGCCGAGGCGGTTTCGCTGATGATCAGCACCAGCGTGACCAGGTACAGATTCTGCGCGAAGGTCAGCAGCATCAGGCCGATACCGCTCGACAGCATGGTCAGAATCAGCAACTGGCGCTTGTTCAGCCGATCGATGATGTAGCCCCCATAAAGCGACAGCAGTGTGGCGCTGAACACCGCAATGCCCAGCAGCAGCCCGACGTCCTGTGGGTTGAGGCCAAGTTTGTTGCTGAGAAACAAGGTCAGCAATGGGCTGATCAGGGCACGGCTGATGACGACCGTCAGCGAGCTGATCATCAGCCGGCGGATCAGGGGAGAATAGGTGGCCACGAAGAGGTCAATGTCCTTATTTCAAATGCACAGGCGGGCGTCGCCATCCTCACCGGGTCTCAGTCACCGGTCAACCTGACACAACAAAATCCCCTATGTAGGAGCTGCCGAAGGCTGCGATCTTTAACAATCAAGATCAAAAGATCGCAGCCTTCGGCAGCTCCTACATGGGGGTTCGTGTTCGCAATAACCGGTCAGGCGACGTCGGACGCATGGGGCCATTGTTGTAGCGGGATTGGCAATTTGCGCGACTCGCCACGGCCCATCGGGAAGTACTGGAAGCCGTTGCGCGCCAACCGCTCGGCGTCGTACAGATTGCGACCGTCGAAGATCACCGGGGTGTTCAGACGTTGTTTGATGAGGTCGAAATCCGGCGCCTTGAACTGTTGCCATTCGGTGCAGATGATCAACGCGTCGGTACCGGGCAATGTTGACTCCGGTGTGCCCATCAACATCAGTTTCGATTCGTTGGGGTAGAGGTTCTGGGTTTGCTGCATGGCCTCGGGATCGAACGCGCGCACGCTGGCGCCGGCGGCCCAGAGTTCTTCCAGCAAGACCCGGCTCGGTGCATCGCGCATGTCGTCGGTGTTGGGTTTGAAGGCCAGGCCCCACAGGGCGAAGGTCTTGCCGCGCAGTTCGCCTCGGTAGAACGCATTGATGCGCTCGAACAGTTTGTGCTTCTGCCGCTGGTTGATCGCTTCGACTGCTTGCAGCAAGTCGCTGGAGCAGTGCGCCTGTTCGGCACTGTGGATCAAGGCGCGCATGTCCTTGGGAAAGCACGAACCGCCATAACCACAACCCGGATAGATAAAGTGGTAGCCGATGCGCGTATCGGCGCCGATACCCTGGCGCACCGATTCGATGTCGGCACCCAAGTGTTCGGCCAGTTCGGCGATCTGGTTGATGAAGCTGATCTTGGTCGCGAGCATGCAGTTGGCGGCGTACTTGGTCAGCTCGGCGCTGCGCAGGTCCATGAACATGATGCGGTCATGGTTGCGGTTGAAGGGCGCGTACAGATCGCGCATCACATCACGCACCTCATCGCCCTCGCAGCCGATGACGATGCGGTCCGGGCGGCGGCAGTCGGCAACGGCGGAGCCTTCCTTGAGAAATTCCGGGTTGGAGACGATATCGAAATGCAGCAACCGACCCACTTTGATCAAGGCCTTTTCGATGTGAGTGCGCAAGGTGTCGCCCGTGCCCACCGGCACCGTGGATTTCTCCACCAGAATCAACGGCTGCTCACGGTGCCTCGCAATGGCGTCGCCGACCGAGAGCACGTAGCGCAAATCGGCCGAGCCGTCTTCACGGGACGGCGTACCCACCGCAATGAACGCCACCCGGCCGTGTTGCACGGCGAGTTTTTCATCGCTGGTGAACAACAGGCGTTTCGCATCCAGCCCCTCGCGCACCAGGCTGGCCAGCCCCGGTTCGAAAATGCTGACGTGGCCCTGACTCAGCAAGTCGACCTTGTTCTGGTCGACGTCCATACACACCACGTCATGCCCGACTTCGGCCAGCACAGCCGCTTGCACCAGACCGACGTAACCGCTGCCAAATACCGTGATTTTCATGAAGCACTCCTGAATGCGGACGCGCGAGCCAGATGAGTGTTGATCGGTTGATGACCGCGATCAGGGTAGACAGGGGCATGTTTCAATTCGTCTATCGCGCTTGCAACGTCCGCCCGGTTGTCTGAAAAACACGGAATTTCAAGGGCTTGGAATACCGGTCGGGGAATGCCTGATTGACTTTTAAGCCCTTGGCCGGCAGGTTGTGATCCTTTTCCGGCAACCGGTTGCATTCAGGTTTTGCCGTTTTTTGTCATGTTGTAATGAACTGTTTTCCATTCAAGGCCGTTTCGTTTGATTGACTTGTCGAGTATTGAATCCACCCCGTCCAACACTAATCCGCTGACGCTTTATCTGGCACGTCTGGCGCCTTCCAGCCAGTTGACCATGCGCTACGTTTTGCAGGATGCCGCCGACCGCCTCGGTTTCGAAGAAGTGAATATCGAGGAAATCCCCTGGCACGCGCTGCAACCGGAGGATGTCGTGGCATTGGTCGCCGCATTGCGCGCCGACGGTTATGCGCCCAACACCTCGTCGCTTTACGTGAATGCCGTACGCGGGGTGATGAACGAAGCCTGGCGCATGAGCCTGATCAGCCAGGATCATTTGTTGAAGATGCGTTCGGTCAAGGGCATCGCCGGCACGCGGTTGTCGCAGGGCCGCAACCTCAAGCGCTCGCTGATTCATGAATTGATGGAAGTCTGCGCCGCCGATCCACGTCCGCAGGGGCTGCGTGACGCCGCAGTGATTGCGCTGCTGTACGGCACCGGCATGCGCAAATCCGAGTCGGTGGATCTGGATTTGAATCAGGTCGATTTCACTGAGCGCAGCCTGACCGTCATCGGCAAGGGCAACAAGCAACTGATCAAGTATGCCCCGGCGTGGGCGTTCGCCAAGCTCGATGCGTGGCTGGAACTGCGTAGATCACAGCTCAAGGAAGGTGAAAGCGATGACGGGTTTCTGTTCAATCGCATCCGTCGCGGCAGCCACATCACCCGCGAGCGCATCACCAAACACGCGATCTATTACATCGCCCGTCAGCGCGGCACGCAGGTCGGGGTGAAGATCATGCCCCACGATTTCCGCCGTTCGTTCATCACCCGGGTGATCGAAGAGCATGATCTGTCGATTGCGCAGAAACTCGCGCATCACAGCAACATCCAGACCACCGCCAACTACGATGTGCGTGACGACAACGAGCGGCGGCGGGCGGTGGATCGCTTCGATCTCTGATCAGGAGGAGGGTGGGCAACCGCGCGACCCACTGGCGGCCTGAGTGATTTGCGCGGCAAGACGCTTGACGTTGTTTTGCTGCGCCGTCACCAGTTCGTCGATGCTTGGCCCGGAAGGCGTTTGCAGGACGGAACGGCAGGTCAGCAGTGCGCTGTCAGTCGCGCCGAGTGGCCGCAAACGCCATTTGACGTCGATCAAACCGTACTGGCCGGGGATCGAATCGAAGCGCTGCACGTCGACGCGCACCGAGAGTTTCTGCTGGCCGCTGGCGCTGCTCAACTGGTCGACCAAGGCACTGCGCAATTCATCCGCGAGCGTCGCGCCCCACCAATCAGTCTCCAGTATCGCCAGGCCACTGTTGCCCTGGCGGATGACGATTTGTGCGCGATCGACCTGCGGCGGCACGGTGACGCCTTCAATGGCGATCTCCGATCCGCTTCGGCCAGAACCCGGTTGTGCCGGTACCAGCGTGTGAAAGCTGATCGGATCGCTACGACAAGCGCCAAGCAGCATCAATGCAGCGAGCACGGTGATCTTCAACGGTAAAGCCATGGTTCAGCTCCTGTGCTCAATTACGTGGCGGTCCTTTAAGGTCCATCGGCCCGGCGTTTTCGGGACGACCGCGAATCAACGATTCCGGATGACGACCCAGGTAATCCGAGAACTCACGCAGGGAGCGCGACATGCGAGAGAGCTCGTCGAGGGTCTCATTGATTTTTTCCCGCTGCGGTGAATCATCGGCCAGCGTGGAGTTGGCGGACTGCAGGGTTTTGCTGACATCGGCGAGGGTGCTCTGTACGCCCGGCAAGGTTTTCGCATTGAACTGGGTCAGGCCTTTGCGCAACTCGACCAGGTTGCCATCGAGGTTGTTGGCGATCCGTTCCACCGGCAGTTTGTTGATTTTGTCGATCATCGCTTCGAGTTTTTCCTGCAACTGTTCGAGACTGCCGGGCACGGTCGGTATGACCACGGGACGAGCCGTCGGATCGAAGGCGACTTTTTCAGCTTTAGGGAAGAAGTCCAGCGCCACATACAGTTGGCCCGTGAGCAGGTTGCCGCTACGGGCCTGGGCGCGCAGGCCGTTGTCGATAAAAGTGCCCATCAGGCGTATGCCGGCGGCTTCGTCGTTGGGGTCGTGCTTGAAGGCCGTGAGCATTTTGCTGTAGGCCTGACCGAGGCGCTGCGGGTAAATGACGATGCCGACGTTCAGCGGAAAGCTGCGTTTTTTCGCGTCGAAATCCAGATTGATCCCCACCACCCGGCCAATCTCCATGCCGAGGAACTCCACCGGTGCGCCCACTTTCAGCCCACGCAGGGCCTGGTCGAAGCGCAAGCTCAGGTATTGCGCTTTGCCGTTGGGTGGGGCGAGGGCGGTTAACTGATCTTCGAACAGCTCGAAGTCTTTGTCATCGGCTGCAGCGACATCGTTGGGGCTGTAATCCGGCGCCCGGAAGGCAATGCCGCCGACCAGCATCGACGACAACGACTCGGTCTTGACCTGGAAGCCGTTGGCGCCAACGCTGACGTCTATACCGCTGGCGTTCCAGAAGCGGGTGTTTTCAGTGACGAAGGCATCGTTGGGCGAATGAATGAAGATTTCGATGTCGACGCCTTTGCCGTCCTTGCTGAGGGTGTAGGCGACCACTTGGCCCACCGGGATCTTGCGGTAGTAAACCGGCGAACCGATGTCCAGCGAGCCGAGATCCTGGGTGTGCAGCATGAAGCGCTTGCCCGGTTCGCCGTAGGTGATGGGCGGCGGGTTCTCCAACCCCTTGAACTGCTTGGCGCGGTTATTGGCCTGGCCAATGTCGGCGCCGATATAGTCGCCGGAGAGCAGGGTGTCGATACCGGACACGCCGCCAGCGCCAATGCGCGGGCGTACCACCCAGTACTGCGAGTCTTCGCGGGTAAAGCTTTCGGCCTGCTTGGCCAGTTTGATGGTGGCGTTGACGCTTTTCTGGTCATCGCTCAGCTCGACATCGGTGACCTGGCCGATGACCACGTTGCGATACTTGACCTCGGTCTTGTTCGCCACCAGCCCGCTGCCGGTCTTGAAGTTGATGACGATGGTCGGCCCTTCCTGCATCAGGTTGTGCACGACCAGCGAAATACCCACCAGCACCGCGACAATCGGCACGATCCATACCAGCGATATGCTGAAGCGTCGGGTTTTTATGGGGGCCTGGCCTGGTGCTCGTGGCTCGTCGATGGCTGACGACTTCATCCGTGTCCTCCTCTGATAATTGGGCACTGAGCGTCAGGAACGCAAAAGCACTTCATCAATATAGAAGTGCTTGGCGATAGAGCAAATATGTCTAGCAGTCGGGCGCCATGAATAATGATCGGCAGGTGAAATGCGCTCACCAAACCCCTGTAGGAGCTGTCGAGTAAAACGAGGCTGCGATCTTTTGATCTTCATTCAAATCAAAATCAAAATCAAAAGATCGCAGCCTTCGGCAGCTCCTACAGGGGATCGTGCATGTGCCAGTGTGGTGGGGTGGCGGTGTAGGAGCTGTCGAGTAAAACGAGACTGCGATCTTTTGATCTTCATGCAGATCAAGATCAAAAGATCGCAGCCTTCGGCAGCTCCTACAGGGGGCGTGCTTGGGTTAGCCCATAAGTTCGCGCAGGCGATACCAGAACATGCCCAGTGCCAGCAGCGGCGAACGCAGGGCCGGGCCGCCGGGGAAGGTCATGTGTGGCACGCCGCTGAACACGTCCATGCCCTGACTGTGGCCCGCATGAATCGCCTCGCCAAGCAATTTCGCGCACCAGTGAGTGACGTTCAGGCCATGGCCGGAGTAACCCTGGGCGTAGAACACATTCGGATGCTGCTTGAGGCGCCCGACCTGAGGGAAACGGTTGGCGGTGATGCCGATCTTGCCGCCCCACTGATATTCGATGCGCACGTCGGCCAGTTGCGGGAAGACCTTGAGCATCTTCGGGCGCATATAGGCGGCGATGTCTGCCGGATCTCGCCCGGAGTAATGGCAGGCACCGCCGAACAACAAGCGCCGGTCCGCCGAGAGCCGGTAGTAATCGAGTCCGACCTTCTGATCACACAGGGCCAGATTGTGCGGGATCAGTTGCGCGGCGCGCTCCTTTGATAACGGCTCGGTGGCAATGATGTAGCTACCGGCGGGCAGTACTTTGCCGCTGAGCTGAGGTTCGAGTTCATCCAGATGCGCGTTGCAACCAAGTACCAGGCTGCCGGCACGCACAGTGCCAGTGGCGCAACGCACCTGAGCCGTCGGGCCATGGATGATTTCCAGTACCGGGCTCTGCTCGAATATTTTCACGCCAAGTGATGCCGCCAGTCGCGCTTCGCCTTGCACCAGATCCAGTGGATGTAGATGGCCCGAGCCTATGTCGATCAGACCGCCCGCATAACCTTCGGCATTCACCACTTGCCGGCGAATCTGTTCGGGGCCGACCAGTCGGGTTTCATGGGCATAACCGAGTTCGGCGAGACTGACTTGTTCGTCCTTGAACGCGGCAAATTGCGCCGGCGTATTCGCCAGCTCACAGAAACCCCAACGCAGATCGCATTCGATGCCGTTGTCTGTAATGCGCTGGCGCACCAGGTCCACCGAATCGATCCCGGCGCGCTGCAAATAGCGCACGCCTTCCTGGCCTACATACTTGGCGAAACCTTCGACCTCGTGGCCAATCCCGCGGATCAATTGACCGCCATTGCGGCCGCTGGCGCCCCAGCCAATGCGCCGCGCCTCGATCAACACCACCGACAGCCCGCGCTGAGCCAGCTCGATGGCGGTGTTGACCCCGGTGAACCCGCCGCCGATCACGCAGACATCGACGCTCAGATCACCGTCCAGGACGGGGTAGGGTGTGGTCGCCCGAGCCGAGGCTGCGTAGTAGGAGCGGGCGTGTTCGTGGCTGTGCTGATTCATTTGTTCGACTTCACTTTGCTCCAGGAACGGGTCATCAAACGCATGATCGCCTGGGGCGGGGTAGAGGAGATGTAGAGCTTGTCGAGCACCGCTTGAGACGGATACACCTCAGGGTTGTTGACCAGCTCCTGATCCATGTACTGCTTGGCGGCCGGGTTCGGGTTGGCATAACCGACCGAACCGCTGACCTTGGCGATCACTTGTGGATCGAGCAGGTAATTGATGAACGCGTGGGCTTCTTTGGTATTACCGGCGTCGGCCGGAATCGCCAACAGGTCGAACCACAGGTTGGCGCCTTCTTTCGGGATCGCGTAGGCGATGTTCACGCCGTTCTTGGCTTCCTTGGCGCGGTTGGCCGCTTGGAACACGTCACCGGAATAACCGAACGCCACGCAGATGTCGCCATTGGCCAGGTCCGACACGTATTTCGAAGAGTGGAAGTAGGTGATGTACGGGCGAATGCTCAGCAGTTTGGCTTCGGCCTTCTTATAGTCTTCGGGATTCTCGCTGCGCGGATCCAGGCCCATGTAGTTGAGGATGGCCGGGAACACTTCGTCGGCAGAGTCCATCATCGACACGCCGCACTGGCTGAGTTTCTTCAGGTTTTCCGGCTCGAACAGCACGGCCCAGGAATCGATGTGATCGATGCCCAACACTTGTTTGACCTTGTCGACGTTGTAGCCGATGCCGTTGGTGCCCCACAGGTACGGCACGGAATGCTCGTTGCCCGGGTCGTTTTTCTCCAGCAGTTCGAGCAGTTTCGGGTCGAGGTTTTTCCAGTTGGGCAGTTGCGAGCGGTCCAGTTTGAGGAACGCCCCGGCTTTTACCTGGCGGGCGAGGAAGTGGTTGGACGGCACCACCACGTCATAACCGGTGCGGCCGGCGAGGAGCTTGCCTTCGAGGGTTTCGTTGGAGTCGAAAACGTCGTAGATCACCTTGATCCCGCTCTGGTTCTGGAAATCGGCGAGGGTCGTTTCACCGATGTAGTCGGTCCAGTTGTAGACGCTGACCTGTGGCTGGGCGTGGGCTACGGCGCTGAACAGAACGCTCAGGCTGAGCGGGATCAGGGATTTCAATAGACGCATATCGACACCTCTTTAAATTATTGGATTTTTCAGGTGGTTCACTGGTGTTTGGGCTGCCGTCATCGCGAGCAGGCTCACTCCTACAGGGGATCGCATTTCAAATGTAGGAGTGAGCCTGCTCGCGATGGCGGCGGTACAGACGATGAAGGACTTAGACGCTCATCATCAGGAACTCACGCTCCCACGAGCTGATCACGCGCTTGAAGTTTTCATGCTCGGCACGCTTCACTGCGACATAGCCCCGGACGAACTTGCTGCCCAGATACTCGGCCACGGTGGCGCACTCTTCCATCTGCGTCAGCGCTTCTTCGATGGTGATCGGCAGGCGCAGGTTGCGGCGCTCGTAGGCACGGCCTTCGACGCCCGCACTTGGCTCGACCTTCTCGACCATGCCGAGGTAACCGCACAACAGGCTCGCGGCAATCGCCAGATACGGGTTGGCATCGGCGCCCGGCAAGCGGTTTTCCACGCGCATCGCCTCAGGGCTGGACGTCGGCACACGCAAGCCGACGGTGCGGTTTTCTTCGCCCCATTCGACGTTCACTGGCGCCGACGTGTCCGGCAGGAAGCGGCGGAACGAGTTGACGTTGGGCGCAAACATCGGCAGGACTTTCGGGATGTACTTCTGCAAACCGCCGATGTAATGCAGGAACAGTTCGCTCATCTGCCCGTCAGCGGTGGCGAAGATCGGTTTGCCGGTGGCGATTTCCACCACGCTCTGGTGAATGTGCATGGCGCTGCCCGGCTCGTCGCCAACCGGTTTGGCCATGAACGTTGCGGCGACGTTGTGCTTGAGCGCTGCCTCACGCATGGTGCGTTTGAACACGGTGATCTGGTCGGCCAGATCCAGGGCGTCGCCGTGACGGAAGTTGATTTCCATCTGCGCCGGGCCGTCTTCGTGGATCAGCGTGTCGAGGTCCAGGCCTTGCAGTTCGCACCAGTCGTAGACGTCTTCGAACAGCGGGTCGAATTCGTTGGCGGCATCGATGGAAAACGACTGACGGCCACTTTCAGCACGGCCCGAGCGGCCCAGTGGCGCCTTGAGCGGCAGATCCGGGTCTTCGCAGCGCTGGGTCAGGTAGAACTCCATTTCCGGCGCAACAATCGGCTTCCAGCCTTTATCGGTGTACAGCTGCAAGACTTTCTTCAGCACGTTGCGTGGCGACAGTTCGATCGGGTTGCCGAACTTGTCGAAGGTGTCGTGGATGACGATGGCGGTCGGCTCGATCGCCCATGGAATCACGTAGACCGCGTCCGCCACAGGCTTGCAGACCATGTCGATGTCGGCCGGGTCGAGCAGGTCGTAGTAGATGTCGTCGTCGACAAAATCCCCGGTTACCGTTTGCAGCAGCACACTTTCCGGCAGGCGCATGCCTCGCTCATGCAGGAACTTGTTGGTCGGTGCGATCTTGCCGCGGGCAATGCCGGTCAGGTCGCTGACCACACATTCGACTTCGGTAATCTTGTGATCTTTCAGCCAAGTGAACAGCTGATCGAAAGGGGCATTCATAAAGACCTCGTTATTGGTTTTATTGACGCCGGGGAGGGCGGGTTTCATCTTCCGCCCCTTCCCCTGTAGCGCGTTGACGACTATCTTGGGCGAGCCTTGCCGTTCCATCTATCCACTTTAAGCACACCAAAGCGCACCAAAAGAGTGCGCAAGGTCACCCCATGACAACGTGTAATTCGCTTCAGGTTCAAGCTTTCAACACCGCCGATGTGGCCGAGCAGGTCCGCGCCACGCCGGGCTGGGTTCAGCATTACCAACAGATGTCGCCGGGCCATTTCGCCGGGCAGATCCGCTATCTGGATTTGCAGGGTGTCGAGGTCTATGAAGAGCAGATGAACACCCGGGTCGAGCAAAATTTCAGCGCGCCATCGGGTGCTTTGGCGTTCTGTTTTGATCGCAGCGACAACGCGCTGTATCTGCTCAATGAAGAGAGCCGCAACATCTGGATCACCCCGGAGAACTATCAGGAAATTGCGGTGGTGTTCGGCCCGGAATTCGTTCGCCAGCACGGTCTGGATGTGGCCAGACTCGAAGGCCTGTTCATGACGCCGCTCAATGGCGGGCAGAACGCGTTGTTCAGTCGCTGGTTAAGCTCAACTCTCACGAAGTTGACGCAACCCATTGATCTAATTGAAAAAGAGATGCTTACTCAGCAGTTGCTTGAGGACTGTCTGTTCATTCTTGATAACGCTCGGGTGCATCTGGATCGCAGCGAATTGCAGCGCCGCACCGAAGAGCGAATGATCATGAAGCGCGTCGCCGAATGGGCGGCGGATTCACCCGAAGAAACGCTGAATCTGCTGGAGCTTTCGCAAGTGGCGGGCGTTCCGTTGCGGCAGTTGCAGCAAGCCTTCAAGCACTTCACCGGGATGACGCCGAGCCATTGGTTGCGCTTGCGCCGTTTGAACAGTGCGCACCGCGAGTTGCTCAAGCGCAGGCCGACGGAAACCACGGTGGCCGAGGTCGCGATGCAGTGGTCGTTTTGGCACTTGGGGCGGTTTTCCAGTAGCTATCGAGCGCTGTTCAAAGAGTTGCCCAGCGAGACGCTCAAGCGTTCGCGAATGGCCTGACCATCAAAAAAGACCTTTGTCTAAAACGTGAAGTTAATTAGAATCAGTCTCATTTGAATCTAACTTCGCGCAGGGTCTCTTGAGATGATTGAAGCAGCAGCGCCCTCGGAGCAGAACCTGCACGACCTGTACCGGGATCACCGGGGCTGGCTGGAAACCTGGTTGCGTCGGCGCATGGGCAACGCCTGGGATGCGGCTGATCTGAGTCAGGATACCTTCCTGCGCGTGCTGTCCAGTGCGCAACCCCTGATCGATATTCAGGAACCGCGAGCCTATCTGCTGACCGTGGGCAAACGCCTGCTGAGCAACTTCTACACCCGCCGCCAACTCGAAAAAGCCTATCTGCAAGCACTGGCGCAATTGCCGGAGGAGAGCGTGCCTTCGCCAGAGCAGCGCTGGCTGCTGCTGGAAACCCTGCAAGCGCTGGATGAATTGCTCGATGGTTTGCCGCGAGCAGTGCGCCGGGCATTTTTGTGGAGTCAGCTCGAAGGGCTTGGCTATCGCGAGATTGCCGAGCGCTTGAAGGTTTCTGAACGCACGGTCAAACGCTACATGGCGCAGGCCTACGAGCATTGCTTGCTGGTGGATTTCTGATGCGCGTTGCCCCCAGCGACGAAACGCGTGAAGTGGCCCGCGCTGCTGCGCAATGGTTGGCGTTGCTGGAGTCGGGCGAGGCCACGGATGATGATCACACGCGCCTGCAACACTGGCGCAGCAGCGATCACCGCCATGAAAATGCCTGGCAGAAGATTCAGCTGTTGCGCCAACGTTTTTCCAGCCTGCCTTCGGCATTGGCCATGGCCACCCTGGATCGCCCGGATCCGGAACGTCGTGCAGCGCTGAAACGCGCGCTCGGTCTGGCGGCGCTGGTGCCGGCGGCGTGGCTGATTAGTCGGCAATTGCCGCTGGACGTGTGGCGGGCCGATCTGCACACCGGCATTGGTGAGCACAGTCAATTACAGTTGGCGGATGGCAGTTCGTTGCAGTTGAACACGGACAGCGCGGTCAATATCGATCTGGTTGCCCGTCAATTGACGCTGGTGCGCGGAGAGATGGCGCTCAAGGTCCCCGGCAACTCAGCCTTGCTGATCAACGCACCTTACGGGCGGATCAGCGTCAGTCGCAGCGAAGTCTGCCTGCGCCTCAGCGAACGTGAATGCCGCGTTTCGGTGGTCAGTGGCGCGGTGCAGTTGCAGCCGCTGCACGGGCCGGCGCTGATGTTGAATCATGGTCAGCAGGTCAGTCTGCAAGCGTCCGGCGCCGGGCCTGTCGCGGCGTTCGACGCCTTGATGCCGGGCTGGCGTGAAGGTGTGTTGATGGCGCAGAACCAGCCGCTGGGCGATTTCCTGCGCGAGTTGAGCCGTTATCGATCCGGGCTATTGCGCTGGGACCCGGCGCTGGAATCTTTGCGCATCACCGGCAGTTTCCGTCTCGACAACACTGATCAAGTCCTTTCACTACTGGCCGCGAGTCTGCCAATCGACGTCCATACGCGCACCCGTTTCTGGGTTTCTCTCGTCCCGCGAAAAAACATTAGCTAAAGGCTGTCCCTTTTTTTCGCCTCGCTGGTCATTTCAGGCAAGTGAACAAAATCGAGAGCTTTTTCCAATGCCCGCAGTATTCCCAAGTCGTTTGCGTCCGTTGTTGCAATTGAGTCTGCTGCTGAGCCTGAGTGCCAGCCCCCTGTTGATGTCGACCAGTTGGGCCGATGGCGCAGAGCGCCGCAGCTATCAGGTACCGGCCGGTAACCTGAGCGCGGCGTTGACGCGTTTTGCCGGTTTGTCCGGGGTCAATCTGTCGGTGGACCCGGCGCTGGTCAGTGGGCGGAACAGTGCAGGGCTGTCGGGAGAATACGGGGTGGAGGAGGGCTTCACCCGGTTGTTGCTGGGCAGTGGTTTGCAATTGCAGCCAGTGGGCGGCAATGCCTACATCCTGGTTCCGGCGGCGGACGGCAGCAGTCTGGAACTGGCGCCGACCTCGATTCTCGGCGCCACCGGTTCGTCGGATGCCGACGTGTTTGCCGGTGGCCAGGTCGCACGACGCGGCTCGCAAGGGCTGTTGGGGTCCAGGGACTTCATGGAAACCCCGTTCAGCATGACCACTTACACCAGCGAAGCGGTCAAGAACCAGCAGGCCCGAACCTTGGGAGATCTGATCGCCAGTGATCCTTCGGTGCGCGCGACCAATCCGGCAGGCGGACGTTACGAGCAATTCACCATCCGCGGCTTCAGTCTGTTCAACAGTGACGTTGCCTATAACGGCCTCTACGGCGTCTTGCCCACTTACACGATTGACATGGAAATGGCTGATCGCGTCGACATCATCAAAGGCCCGAGCCAACTGATCAACGGCATCTCACCTCGGGGCAGCGTGGGCGGCGGGATCAACGTCGTGCCCAAGCACGCTACCGACAAGCCCATCACTTCGTTGACGACCAGTTATGCCTCCAACAATCAGCTTGGTGGTGCAGTGGACGTCGGTCGCCGTTTCGGCGAAGACAATCAATTCGGCCTGCGCTTCAACGGTGTCAAACAGTCTGGCGACACTGAATGGGATCACCAGAGTGTCGATCGCGATATGGCCGTGCTGGGGCTGGACTTTCGCGGCGATCGTCTGCGCCTGTCGACCGACATCGGTCATACCGAGCGCGATACTGACGCCCCGCAAGAACGCGTTCAGGTGGCGGCCAACGCCAAGGTTCCAAATGCCAACGACGTGCGCGACAACTACGCGCAGCCCTGGAGCCAGGCGCGAACCAAGGACACCTTTGGCACGGTCAACGGTGAGTTCGATGTCAGCGATTCGGTGATGGTGTACGGCGGTGTCGGCGCGCGTAAAAGCAACCATGATTTCCTGCGCCATGCCGTTTCCGTCACCAACGATGCTGGCGATTTCAGCGTGCTGCCTCGGGACTTCACCCGCGACGAGAACGTTCGTACGGCCACGGCAGGCGTGCGCAACTGGTTCCATACCGGCCCGGTCAGCCATGAAGTCAACCTCGCGGCCAGCTACTTCTACATGGACTTCGAAAACGGCGGCGCCCGCTATGCGGCAGGACGCAGCAACCTTTACGACCCGGTGACCACTGCCAAGCCCGGCACACCGACGCGTCAAGATGCCAAGGTCTATACCGAAAACCGCTTCAGCGGCGTGGCGTTGTCCGACACGCTGGGCTTCTTTGATGATCGCCTGTTGCTGACCCTCGGCGCGCGCTGGCAGCGGGTCAAGGTCGACGACTGGAGCGATAACGTGAAGGGCGACACCGCTTACGACGAGGAAAAGATTTCGCCGTCGGGCGGCATTCTGTTCAAGGCAACCGACAAATTGTCGCTGTACGCCAATTACATGGAAGGCCTGAGTCAGGGCAAGATCGCGCCTTCGACCTCGGTGAACGAGGATGAAATCTTCCCGCCGTTCATCAGTCGTCAGGTCGAGGTCGGCGCCAAATACGACGCCGGCGCGTACGCACTGACCGCTGCAGTGTTCCGGATCAAACAGCCAGCCTACGAAACCAACGCCACGACGCGAGTGTTCGGTCCGAACGGTAAACGGCAGAACAATGGGGTGGAGTTGAGCATGTTCGGTGAGCCGCTGAAAGGTTTCCGGCTGCTCGGCGGTGTGATGTATATCGACAGTGAGTTGACCCACACCACCAACGGCACTTTCGATGGCAACCGCGCGCCGGCAACGCCGAAATACAACGTCAATCTGGGTGCCGAATGGGACGTGCCGACGGTGCAAGGGCTGACGCTGACCGGGCGCGGTATCTATTCCAGTTCGCAGTATCTTGACCAGTCGAACGAGAAGGAGATCGACTCCTGGGAGCGCTTCGACGTAGGCACGCGCTACGCGTTCAAGGTCGATGACAAAAACATTACCTTGCGTGCCAACATCGAGAACGTGATGGATAAACGCTATTGGAGTTCGGCGGGCGCTTCGGACGACAGCGAGCCGGGGCTGACGCTGTCGACGCCGCGAACTTATCTGTTGTCAGCCACTGTGGATTTTTGATCCTGGTCGCGCAGACCGGTCAAGGTGCAAGTGCGTGTTGGTCGCTTGGGCTTTTCTGTTGCGCAGATGCACCAGTTGCAATAAAGCCGCGATAACGGATACCGCGCCTGCACTGATGACCAATGTCCAGCCCGGCATTTGCAGCAGCAAAATGAAGCCACCTGCTGCGGCGCCCATGGCGCTACCGAGATAGAGCGCTGATTCGTTCAATGCCACGGCAAGATTGCCATCGCCCTGGTGATCACGAGCAGCGATCAGCTCGCTGTTTTGCGGCACCTGCAATGCCCAGCCTACAGCGCCCCACACGGCAATCGGGATCATCGCCAGCCAAGGTGTGATGGCTGCGGCGGCCGGCAGCGCGAACAACGAAACGCTGAGGATGAGCAGAATCAGAAACGTCAGCGTCGGCCCTTTGATGCGATCCACCAACGGCCCGACGAGGAAACTGCCCGCGACACCGCCCAGGCCCCAGACCCAGAGATATGGAGTGATGTTGGCGACACCGCCATAGGCCGGGTCAGCCATCAGCGGAACCATGAATGTATACATGCCAAGACTGGCGACAGCTGCCAACAGCGAAACCAGCAGGATGGTCATCACGTTGCGATCGCCCAGAAGGGCGAGCTTGCGGCTGATGGGCATCGCCGGCCCGGCAGGGATGGCGGGCAACTTGACCAGCAACCCCAACCAGGAAATCAGCCCCAGAAATGCCACCAGCCACAGTGCCATTTGCCCGCCGAACTGTTCCGCGAGCAACAGACTTACAGGAACCCCAAGCACCGTGCCGCTGGCCATGCCGCCCATGATCACCGCAATCGCCTTGCCCCGCAGTTCGGGCGCGCAAACGGCCGCGGACGCCGCGATGCCGTTAGCCAGATAGACCCCGGCACCGACGCCTGCGACAGCTCGACACACCAGCAGCGCGACAAAGTCTTCGACCAAGGCACTCGCCACGTTGGCCACGACGAACAACGCCAGTGCGACCAGCAGGCCGAAGCGTTGCCGTTGCGCCGGCAGCATGGCTACGAACAGTGGCGAGCCGATGCCATAGGCCAGAGTGAATGCAGTTACCAGTTGTGCTGCAACGGCCACTTGCACATTAAACGCTTGCTCGATCATCGGGATCAGGCCCGCGGTGACATAGGACGCCATCCCCAAGGCAAAGGCGCCAATGGCGATGAGGTATACGGGTGCCGGTATTGTTTTGGACATGAGTTACTCCTTGTGCAAAGCAGGGGCGTGACTCCGCAGCCCCAGGTTTTGATCAGATCACCAGATTGACGTCGTACTCGGTGAGCCAGGCGTTGAGTCCCACGGCCAACTCCATGCCCATGCGATCGTACATGGGCGAGTTGTCGCCCAGTTGACGGGCGAGGGTGGTAGTGACTTGCTGGCTGTCGAGCAATGCCCGTACCGGCGCATTCGGATCCGCCATGATTGCAGCAAGGTCGGCCCGCAATACCGCTTCATAGGCAGGATCTTGAGTTGACGGGTACGGGCTCTTCACGCGATCGGAAATCGAAGCGGGGAGCAGGTCGCGTGTTGCGGCGCGCAAGATGCTTTTCTCTCGGCCATCAAACGCCTTGATCTCCCAAGGGATGTTGAACGCGTATTCGACCTTGCTACTCCTTGGCATGAAATCCCGCGATAATCCTTGGCGGGTGTACAGTGACCAGATGTTTCCGGGTCGAGTGAATTCTTTAACATCCTAATAGTTAGTACAATGGCTACTGTTTATAGTGTTACTAGGAGTAACTGGATAATGGAAAGGAATCTGGAAAGAACTCGTCAAGACCTTGCTGAGTTTTTACGCAGCCGACGAGAGCGCATTTCACTGGCAGAAGCGGGGTTGCCACCTACGGGAAGACGCCGAACTCCGGGGCTGCGTCGCGAGGAAGTAGCCGCGTTGGCGGGTGTTGGATTGTCATGGTACACATGGCTTGAACAGGGGCGTGATATTGGCGTCTCACCTGCATTTCTGGACAATTTGTGTCGGGTTCTCAAACTTGATGCTGTTGAGCGCCGGCACCTTTATCTACTTTCCCACCAGCGTCCACCAGCCGAGCAGGGCAAAACATGGTGCGTCGTTCCGCAGATCGTCCACCGTTTGATGGCAGATCTCCCTCTGCGGCCTGCTTATGTTTTGAACTTGCGCTGGGATGTTCTGGCCTGGAATCCCGCGGCTGACAAGATCTTCAGGTTTTCAGAAAAAGCGCCCGAGCAGCGCAACATGTTATCGATGTTGTTTACCGACGAACACATGAAGTCTCTTTTCCGACCGTGGGACGACCAAGCGATCCAGATGCTGTCCAGCTTTCGTCGGGATTACGTTCACGCGTCGAATGAAAGTGACGTTGCTTCACTGGTACGTGACCTTGAAAGCGCCAGTCCGGAGTTCAAGGAGTGGTGGTCTAGGCAAGACATCCATGGACTCTGCCAAGGCATACGACATCTGGCGATTGAGTCATTCGGCAATGTCACGTTAGAGCACACGACGTTAACCATCGACGTGGAAAGGCACTTGCGCCTGGTGTACTTCGCGCCTGTGGAACATAAAATGGCATTGTTTGAATTTGAGAAATGGCTGGGGCAGGGTGTGACTGGAGCTAAATGTGATCAATTTGTGATTTCTTAGTTTTTGATATCGCAGTATGGCGTTTATATATAACTACACTAAATGGTCGTTTAGTTGAGTTGATTGCTGATTCCACTTAAAGCTCGTTACCTTGCCATGACGGTAGAACATCTGCAAGATGTAGATGTCTTTCGTAAAAACGCCGGGTTAGGGCGCTTTGATGTGCTTTAACCTTATCTAGCAGATGCCAAAAATTGTTAGCGACGGCTGACTGAGCACTCGAGTGATAGTAAGGATAAGAGTAAACATTCCAAGCTAATGCTTTGAAATCTCAGGCATGCAGGGTAAATCGGGGCTAACACGCAGGTTCAGTTCATCGAGCCAGATCCTGGCGAGCTTCCGAAGGTATTGGGTAGTCGGAGAACTCCATCGCATTCAAACGGAACGAGTGCATCACCAAACCACCAGCGTCTTCAAACAAATCGATGGGCGTTGTGTTTTCCAATCGTCGATGTGAAATGTGTGCACAAACTCCTCGCTGAACGCTTCAGATTTCACACAGCGACGCTTTTACGGGTGGATTTCTGACGTGAGTAATGTCGTAAACGAACAAGCGCTTTCTAAAAAGACGCCTTAATTCAAACGAATAGGCGATTTCGCATGCGGTGTGCAATCACGCATTCGGAGGCAATGTCTTTGGATTCGTTGCGCATGACGTAAAATTAGGCAGTACAACGACGGCAGAGGCTGCGGCGCTACACAGCGAAGAAGATTCTTCCAACCGCTATTGGTGCCAGATCCTCATATTTTACTGAGAAATCGTGAGGTGCCAGATGAAATGCAAACACTAAGGTCTTGACTTGGCACCATTCTCATCTTTTGCCGTTCTTTCTCACATTTCAGTAATCTCGACAAGTAGTCGGGCCAATCCGGTAATACTTTGTTACGTGTAATGTATATTATGTTAAATCACGTATTACGTTACGTACCCACTGCTGTCGCATTTGCCTCCAGTACTCAGAGCTGAACTGGACGTTCGCTGGCACCGCTTGATGCAACTGCGCGAAAACAGACATGGACGACCGCTCTAACCTCATTTCAGCATTTCCATTAGCGCATCGCATGATGCAGGTAGCGAGCAACCAGGAAAGGAACCGCCGACCGACACCAGTCATGAAAGCCCCGATGACAAATCGAAGTGATCCATAGGGGATGGTGCACTTCCCTGCCCTCAATCAGGTTCATTTCGAAACCCCTTCATAAGCACAATCCTCTATTTGGTTGCGCGGCCTCGGCTTCGAGCATCGGCCCCAACACGCTGACCTTGCTCCGGCCCTTGGCAAACACTTCGCGGTGCGGCAAAGCAAATTTCGGGTTCTCTGAATGAGTCGCACGCTCAGCTCTTTCGATATGGAGTCAGTCCGGGCACAATGCGCATCCTTTTTTGGCTGGCCTTGCCGGAGGCCTCGAAATGATCAAAACACCGTACTACCTCATCGACAAACAGAAACTGCTGATCAACATGCAGAAGATTGCCTATGTGCGCGAACAGTCCGGGGCAAAGGCCCTGCTGGCGCTCAAGTGCTTCGCGACCTGGTCGGTGTTTGACTTGATGCAGCAATACATGGACGGCACCACCTCGTCGTCGCTGTACGAGCTCAAACTCGGCCGGCAGAAGTTCGAAGGCGAAACCCACGCCTACAGCGTGGCTTGGGCCGACGATGAGATCGAGGAGATGCTCGACAATTGCGACAAGATCATCTTCAACTCCATCAGCCAGCTGCAACGCTTTGCCAAGCGCGCTGAAGGCAAAGTCCGCGGCCTGCGAGTCAACCCGCAAGTAAGCAGTTCCGATTATCTGCTTGCCGACCCGGCGCGTCCGTTCAGCCGTCTCGGCGAATGGGACCCGGTGAAGATCGAAGGCGTTATCGATCAGATATCCGGATTCATGTTCCACAATAACTGTGAGAACGGCGACTTCGGTCTGTTCGACCAAATGCTCTGCACCATCGAAGAACGCTTCGGTGAGTTGCTGCATAAGGTCAACTGGGTCAGCCTGGGCGGCGGTATTCACTTCACGGGTGAAGGCTATGCGCTGGATGCGTTCTGTGCGCGGTTGAAAGAGTTTTCGCAAAAGTACGGCGTGCAGGTCTACCTGGAGCCCGGTGAAGCGGCGATCACCAACAGTGCCTCACTGGAAGTGACGGTGCTCGACACCCTCTACAACGGCAAGCACCTGGCCGTGGTCGACAGCTCCATTGAAGCGCATTTGCTTGACCTGCTGATTTATCGCCTCAATGCCAAGCTGGCACCCAGCGAGGGTGATCACACCTACATGGTGTGCGGCAAGTCGTGCCTGGCCGGGGACATCTTCGGCGAGTACCAATTTGACCGTCCGCTGGCCATCGGTGATCGACTGTCATTCATCGATACCGCGGGTTACACCATGGTCAAGAAAAACTGGTTCAACGGCCTGAAAATGCCATCCATCGTGGTGAAGCAACTCGACGGAACGGTCGAAGTGGTGCGCCAATTTGGTTATGAAGACTACCTGTCCAGCCTTTCTTAACGGACAGATAAAGGAGAGTAAAAGCAATTGAAAAAGAACGTTCTTATCATTGGTGCAGGAGGTGTCGCTAAGGTGGTGGCCCACAAGTGCGCACAGCATAACGATGAACTCGGTCGTATCGCTATCGCGTCGCGCAACATCTCCAAATGCCAGGCCATCATCGACAGCGTCAAGGCCAAGGGTAGCCTTAAACAACCCGCCGACATCAAAGCCTTCTCGCTGAATGCGCTGGATGTCGAGGCAACCAAGTCGCTGATCCGCGAAACCGGATCACAGATCGTCATCAATGTCGGTTCCGCGTTCCTCAACATGTCGGTACTGCGTGCCTGTATCGATACCGGTGTAGCCTATCTGGACACTGCCATTCACGAGGAGCCGGGCAAAATCTGCGAGACGCCGCCCTGGTACGGCAACTACGAGTGGAATCACCTCGAAGAGTGTAAAGAGAAGAACATCACTGCCATTCTCGGTGTGGGTTTCGACCCAGGCGTGGTCAACGCCTATGCTGCACTTGCGCAGCAACAGTATTTCGACCGAATTGAATCGATCGATATTCTCGACGTCAATGCCGGTTCCCATGGCAAGTATTTCGCCACCAATTTCGATCCGGAAATCAATTTCCGTGAGTTCACCGGACAGGTGTGGAGCTGGCAGAACAGCCAGTGGACCAGTAACACCATGTTCGAAGTCAAGCGCACCGACGACCTGCCAGTCGTAGGGTCGCAGAACCTGTACCTGACCGGTCACGATGAAGTGCACTCGCTGTCGAAGAATCTGGACGTGCCCAACGTGCGCTTCTGGATGAGCTTCGGCGAGCACTACATCAACGTGTTCACCGTACTCAAGAACCTTGGCCTGCTGTCCGAGAAACCGGTCAAGACCGCCGAAGGCCTGGAGGTTGTGCCGCTGAAAGTGGTCAAGGCCGTGCTGCCTGATCCGAGTTCGCTGGCGCCCGGCTACACCGGCAAGACCTGCATCGGTGATCTGGTCAAAGGCACCAAGGATGGCCAGCCGCGCGAAGTGTTCATCTACAACGTAGCCGACCACGAAGAAGCCTTTGCCGAAACCGACAGCCAGGGCATTTCCTATACCGCCGGCGTACCACCTGTCGCTGCTGCCCTGCTGGTCGCCCGCGGCGAGTGGGATGTGCAGCGTATGGCCAACGTCGAGGAGCTGCCGGCTGAGCCGTTCCTCAAGGCACTGGATGTAATGGGTCTGCCGACCCGCATCAAGGACGAGAATGGAGATCGTCCCTGGAACGGCGACGCCTAAGGCTCGCAACATTCAGGGGTGCTTCACTGCCTGTTCCGAAAACGCCGCTCATTGAGCGGCGTTTTCGTATGTACAAAAAATCAGCACGCAACTTCTGGACATTGTTGCGCTGGCTTCTTGTTCCTGACCGGTGCCCCGACCTGTCGCCTCAACACTGTGTGAACTCAAGCCTTGGCGATTTCCGGCATTAACAGCCATTCGGCGCTGTCGTTCCAGACATCCATGTGGGTGATCTTGCCGTTGCGCACTTCGAAGCGATCCAGATAGCGATTACCGGAAAAACTGCGCCCATCGGACCATTCGCCATACAAGGTACCGTTGGAATACACCACGGTGTGATCGCCGCGATCCATCCAGTCGAAATTGCCCAAGGCTTTTTTTACCCAGGCATAACGGGAACCGTTGAACGCCGTGATGGCCTGTGGATCAGGCATGACCCGGCCGCCGGTGAAAGTGATCTTCACATCGGCACTCATGAAGGTCGCGGCCCTGACGGGATCGGGCGCCATGGAGGCCTCGAGAAAGCTGCTGACAATCTGCACGTCTGTATTTTCCTGCGGCATCGTCGAATCTCCTGACTGACTATTGATAAGCACTGGATCGACGCCTCTGCTTAGTGCAGGGCGCGTTAATTTGGCGCGTTTGGATTTCAAGTTATTTGCGCCCTCTCCCCCGCTTTATTGGGGCGGCTGACTGGCATCCTACTTGCTAGCAATAATTATGCAAATGCTAGCAATCAGGAGAATGATCAATGGCCTTCCCGCTTTTAAACCTGCAGCGTCTTGTGTTTCCCGTGGCTGCGGCAGTCACGCTCAATGTGGTTTTGTCTGGTGGTGCCCAAGCGGCCGAACCTCCGATCAAGGTTGGTCTTGTCGCTGCTCTGTCGGGGCAGTCGGCGAAATCCGGCGAGGCGCTGACTCGCGGCCTGACCATCGCCATCGATGAGGTAAACGCCAAGGGTGGCGTGCTCGGCCGGCCACTCGAGCTGGTGCGCCGCGACGACGAAAGTAATCCGTCCAAAGGCATGCTGGCGGCACGCGAGTTGGTTCAGCGCGAGAAAGTCACCGTGCTCTTCGGTGGGCTGGACACCCCGGTTTCCCTGGCCATCGTGCCTCTGGCCAATCAGCTGAAAGTGCCGTTCATGGGCATCTGGGCCGCCGGCACGAAAATCACCGAGAACGGTGCCGCGGATAACTATGTGTTCCGCGTCTCGGCCGTCGATGAACTGGTGGATGAAGCGCTGGTGAAATACGGCGCCGAGAAAGGGATGAAGAAGCCGGGGATGATCCTCATCAATAACCCGTGGGGTGAATCCAATGAAGCGGGTTTCAAGCGCGCCCTGGAGAAGCGCGGGCTGGCCAATGCCGGCGTCGAGCGGATCCAGGACAGCGACCTCGATGTGGTGCCACAGCTCACACGCCTCAAAAACGCCGGGGCCGACACCCTGCTGATGGTCGGCAACGTCGGCCCGTCAGCGCAAGTGGTCAAGTCTCTGGATCGTATGGGTTGGGACGTGCCGGTGGTGTCGCACTGGGGGCCGGCCGGTGGCCGCTTCGGTGAATTGGCCGGCCCGAACGCTTCGCGGGTGCATTTCATCCAGACCTACGTGTTCACAGAACACAACAGCGCCAAGGGCGACGCAGTATTCGCCGCTCTGAAAAAAACCTATCCGCAGATCAAAGGCCTGGCCGACGTCACGCCCGCCGTGGGTATTGCCAATGCTTACGACGCGCTGCACTTGAGTGCTCTGGCCATTGAAAAGGCAGGCAATACCGATGGTCCTGCCGTGCGCAACGGCTTCTATGCGATCGAGGGTTATGAGGGCCTGATCAAGCGCTACCAGCAGCCTTTTACAGCCAAAAAACATGACGCGCTGGGGCCGGACGACTATCTGTTCACTCATTTCGTCGACGACCAGATCGTTCCACTCAAGCCCTGAGGAGTTCGCCATGTTCACCGCTGCCATCGTCACCGGCCTTGGGCTAGGTAGTATGTACGCCCTGCTGGCGCTGGGTTTTCACCTGACCTATGTGGTTTCACGCACCGTCAACTTCGCTCAAGGCAGTGCCATGATGGTCGGCGCCGTGCTGGGCTACACCTTTTGCATTACCTGGGGATGGTCGATGTGGCTGGCGCTGCCGGCCACGCTGATCCTCAGTGCGCTCTATGGCCTGGTGATCGAGCGCTGGCTGGTGCGGCCGTTTCACAGTCGTGGCTCGCAGGCATGGCTGATGGCAACGGTGGCCGGCGGCATTCTGGTAGATAACCTGGCGTTGTTTACCTTCGGCAAGGAGCCTCGGCAATTCACCAGCAGTCTGCTCAACGTCAATGTTGAACTGGCAGGCGCCAGTGTTGGCGCACTGCAACTGTTGATCCCGGTGGCCGGCGCAACCATCGCGCTCGCGCTATTTCTGGTGCGGCGCTACACCCGGCTGGGCAAGGTGCTGGAAGCCTGCGTGCAAAATCCACGTGCGGCGATGCTGATGGGCATCAACGTCAATCGGGTGGTTGCCATCGCGTTTGCCATCTCAACCGTCTTCGCGGCCCTGGCGGGTCTGCTGATTGCGCCCCTGTTCAGCGTCAATGCCGAGATGGGTCTGCTGTTCGGCCTCAAGGCGTTCGCCGTGGCGATCCTTGGCGGAATTACCAGCGCCGGCGGGGTGTTTGCCGCCGGGTTGTTGTTCGGTCTCTCGGAGGCGCTGATCACCCTGTATTTCGGCTCGGCCTTCACGCAGATATTGACCTTCGCCCTGGTGATTCTGGCGTTGGCGATCCGTCCAAACGGCCTGTTCGGCAGTCAGGCACTGGTGAAAGTATGAATGACTTCAAAACTCTGCTCGGCCCGGTGTTCATCGCGTTGTTGGCACTGCTCTGCGTTGTCCTGGCGTTCACGCTAGACAGCTATTCCCTGTTGGTCTTCACCCTCTGCGCGCTGGCGGCAGTGGTCGGTGTAGGGCTCAATATATTGATTGGCCTCAGTGGCCAGATCTCCTTCGGCCATATCGCGTTTTATGCCATTGGCGCCTATGTGTCGGCGCTGCTGACCATCGCGGGCTGGCCGCTGTGGCTGGCGATGCCGGTGACAGCTGTCGTCACTGGCCTGATCGGTGCGTTGCTGGCGATTCCTGCATTGCGCGTCAGCGGCCCGTATCTGGCGATGATCACCATCGCGTTTGCCTTCATCGTCCATCACGGCCTGATCGAATGGCGTGACGTTACCGGTGGTTCCAACGGGTTGATGGGCATCCCGTTGCCTGAGTTCGCCGGTCTCGACCCGGCCATCCTGTTGGCACTGATTGCCGCAGCCTTGATGATCGGCGCCCTCGCCTTTTATCAGCGTCTGCGCCACAGCGGCTTTGGCAAAGCCATGCGCGCCGTCAAGGCATCGGAGATCGCCGCCCGCTCGCTGGGGTTCAATCCGGTTCTGAGCAAGACCTTGGCCTTCGCCTTGTCGGCGGCGCTGACCGGTCTGGCGGGTGCTGTGCTGGCGCCACTGTTGATGTTTATCAACCCCGAATCCTTTCCGTTTTCGCAGTCGATCCTGTTCGTACTGGCCGTCATTGTCGGTGGCAGCGGGACATTGTTCGGCCCGTTACTGGGTGCGCTGCTGATTGTGCTAGTGCCGGAGTTGCTCTCGGATTTCGCCGAATATCGTCTGTTGATTTTCTCTGCCCTGCTCCTGGTAGTGCTGTGGATCGCACCCAACGGCCTATTGGGCGCTCTCGCTCGGCGCTGGATCAAACCCACGCACCTGGTGCCACCCAACACGATCAATCAAGCGAGGCTGGCCGCGCATCTGCAAAGTCGTGGGCGCTCGAGCGGTTTACGCGTCACCGACATCGGCATTCGCTTCGGCGGCGTCCAGGCCGCGCAGCACGTAAGTCTGCACGCCCCCGCCGCCAGCATCACCAGCATTATCGGGCCCAACGGTGCAGGCAAAACCACGGTGCTGAACATGATCAGCGGCTTCTACGCGCCTGACAGTGGCCAGATCGAACTGCAAGCGGCCCTGGCCGGCTTGCCCGCCTGGAAAACGGCTCGCGCCGGGATTGCCCGCACTTACCAGACCACTCAGTTATTCGGCGATATGTCGGTACTCGACAATCTGCTGGTGGCCATGCAGAAAGGCCGCCTCGGATCACCGTTCAGGCTGTGCAGTGCCGAGCAACGCGACCTCGCCCTGGATCTGCTGGCATTGGTCGGCTATCGCGGCGCGGTCAACATCGCAGCCGAGGATTTGCCCCACGTGGACCGTCGTCTGGTGGAGATTGCCCGGGCATTGGCGACCGCCCCCGCGGTGCTGCTGCTCGACGAACCCGCCGCTGGCCTGAGCCGACGCGACACCGATGAACTGGCGGTACTGCTGCGCAAACTCGCGGATTTCGGCTTGACGATCATTCTGGTCGAGCACGACATGGCGTTGGTGATGTCGGTGTCGGAACGCCTGCTGGTGCTGGACGCGGGCAAGCCGATCGCCTTCGGTACACCGGCCGAAATTCGTCAGAACAAACAAGTCATAGCCGCCTATCTGGGTGGGACCGACTATCAGGCGACGCCACGTGAACAGACTTGGAATGGCAGTCGCGACGCGCGGTTATACGTCAAGGATCTGGTGATCGATTACGGCGCTGCGCCGGTGGTCAACAAGGTCAACCTCGTGGTCAATCCCGGTGAGATGGTGGCGATCCTGGGTGCCAACGGCGCGGGTAAATCGAGCATCCTGCAGTGCCTGGCCGGGCTGCATCGGGCCGCCAGCGGCAGCATCCTGCTGGACGACGAAAACATCGAGATGGCCAGCGCCAGTGGCATCGCCGGCAAGGGCTTGGCACTGGTTCCGGAAGGTCGCCAGGTATTCCCCTACCTGACAGTGCGCGACAACCTGTTGCTGGGTGGCTATTCGCGACGCGAAGCGTTCGATGCCGGTGCCGAAATCGAGGCGATCCTGCGGCGCTTCCCGCGCTTGCGCGACCGCATCGACAGCCCGGCGGGCCTGCTGTCCGGTGGCGAACAGCAAATGGTTGCCGTGGGTCGCGGCTTGATGGCCAAACCCAAAATACTGCTGCTCGACGAACCGTCGCTGGGCCTCTCCCCGGCGATGATCGGCGAGCTGTACGACGCCTTGGCAGCCTTGCGTGACGATGGTGTGACCTTGTTGTTGGTGGACCAAATGGCCAACCTTGCCTTGCAAGTCGCCGATCGGGCGTACGTGCTGGAAACCGGCTGCATCGTCAAGTCCGGCAGCGCCGCGCAGTTGCGCGGCGACAATGAACTCGCTGCCGCGTATCTGGGTGAAGGAGTCAGCGCATGAGTGCCCTGAAAATCATTAATGCGCGCATCGGCGAAAAGACCTCTGCGAGCGCGGTGTTGTATATCGAGAATGGCTATTTCGTCCCGGCCTTCAACCCAGCCACAACCGCATGGGAAACCCTCGACCTGCAAGGTCACCTGATACTGCCAGGGCTGATCGAGACCCATATCCATCTGGACAAGGCGTGCATCATGCAGCGCTGCCATTTGCAGCAAGGCACGCTGGCCGAGGCGATTGTCCAGACACGGGCGGCTAAAGCCGAATTCACCGAGCAAGACATCTATCTGCGCGGTGCACAGGTGCTGGACAAGGCAATCCTGCAGGGCACCACCTTCATGCGCACCCACGTCGAACTTGACCCGCAAATAGGGCTCATCGGCTTCAATGCGATCCGACGCCTGCAGACCGATTACGCCTGGGCGATCACGCTGCAAATCTGTGTATTTCCTCAAGAAGGGCTACTCAACAACCCCGGCACCGAAGCCCTGCTCTGCCAGGCGCTGGAGAGCGACGCCACGGTGCTTGGCGGCTGCCCCTACATGGACACTGATCCTCTCGGGCAGATTCAGCGCCTGTTCGAACTGGCCGTGGCTTACGATTGTGATCTGGACTTGCACCTGGATTTCGATCTGAATCCTGAAGGCATGACCGTGATGGAAGTGGCTCGCTGTACACAACTGCATAATTGGGGCGGTCGAGTGACCATCGGCCATGTCACCAAACTGTCGACGTTGCCTCGTGAACATCTGATGGAGTTGGGCCGGCAGTTGGCGGACGTTGGCGTGCAGGTCACTTGCCTGCCCAGTACCGATCTGTTCCTGATGGGGCGCGATGCCTTTCATAACAAACCACGCGGTCTTGCACCCTTGGCTCAGCTGCACGCCTGCGGGGTGACCTGCTCGGTCTCGACCAACAACATCGGCAACCCGTTCACGCCCTATGGCGACGCCTCGCTGATTCGCCAGGCCAACCTGTTCGCCAACGTCAGTCAGATGGGCACTGTGCCGGAGTTGCTGCAATGCCTGGGATGGGTGTCCAGCGAATCGGCGCGCCTGCTACGCCTGACGGATTACGGCCTGCTACCCGGTTGCCGTGCAGATTTCATCGTCTTCGACGCGCCTTCACCGTCTGCAGTGATCGCTGAGATCAGCGCGCCGTTAATGGGCTACAAGGCTGGACGTCCAACGTTCAGCAGGCCAGCAGGGGTAATACTCAAGCCCTAGCGTGGCTTGCGGCAATATTTCAGTCGCTCAACGCCTGCTTGAGGTTGAACTCTTCAGGCGCTGATTCTTCCAGAGCCAGTTGCCCTTCCAGCTCGTCCAGGTGTTCGATCATGACGTTGACTGCCTTGGCGTTATCGCCCGCTTCCAGCGCCGTAATGATTTCCTGGTGTTCATCGGACGCACAAGACGGCACGTCGTTACGCTGATACAACGCGACGATCAACGAACTGCGAACCATCAGGTTGGCGAGGATATCGCTGAGCACGGTATTGCCGCTGAGCTCGCCCAGCATCAAGTGAAACTCACTCAGCTCCCTGACGATGGCGCGGCGGTCGGTGTCGTTGGTGGCCTTGCGTTCGTTGTCCATGTGGCTGGCCACGCGCTGGCGCTGTTTACGCATGACCGCCGGGGTGATCGCTTCGACAATGGCCCGCTCGATGGCCCGCCGCGCGCTGAAGATATCCCTGGCCTCGCGTGCGGTTGGCTGGGCGACCATGGCGCCGCGGTTGGCTTCGATGGTCACGACTTTTTGCATGGCCAGGCGCTGCAATGCGACTTGCACATGATTGCGGTTGGCTTGCAGCGTTTCGACAATCTGCGCTTCGATCAATCGCGTGCCAGGTGGCAGGCGATGCTGGGCGATGGCCTTGTACAACGCGTCGACGATGCGCTGGACCTCAAGCTGTTTGGCGGTGACTGTGGTCAAGCCCATCCTTTCCTCTTTTTCCAAAAGGCCTCATGCCGTCACGCAAAACTGCTGGCGGCAAGCAATGGGCGGCATTATCCGCCAGCCGCCCCGGCGGCGGCAAACCTTGTGACGGGCAGCTCAGCTCGATTGACCCAGGCTGACGCCCTCCCCCCGGGGATCGTGCATGGCGCTGCGTTGATCATCGACGTCAATCGCGATTATCCCGGCGTGGCCGGTCATGGCGCTAAGTGCCGGAATCACTTCCACTTCGTGGCCCAGTGCGGCAAGGCCGGTGATCGTCGACTCGTGCATATCGAATTCCAGCTTGAGGTTATCGGTGCTGTCGAAAAAGCTGCGGCCGAGCAGAAAGCGTGGGGTCTGCAGGGCAAGGTCAATGGGTTGCTGATAGTCGATCAACTGCGTCGCCAGGACCATTTGCGTCTGTGGCTGGCCATCGCCGCCTTGCGTACCGAAAAACCAGCGACGGCCGTCGTCCGCCAAGTAGCAGGAAGGGTTCAGTGTATGTGCCGGCCGCTTGCCCGGCGCCCAGCCGTTGACATGGCCCGCATTGCCATTGAACCCGGCGGCACGGTTCTGCCACAACACGCCGGTATCGCGCATTACGCAGCCGGAGCCGAAATCATGAAACAGGCTCTGGATCAGGCATGCAGTACGCCCTTGCTCATCGGTTGCGGCCATCCAGACCGTGTCGGCGGGACGACCAGGTTCGTTCCAGGGTGCCGCACGCTGATCATCAATGGCATCCGCATAGGCTTGAATCTTTGCCGCCTGCAGGCTCAAGGTGAAATCCCGGTCAGACGTCAGCGGATCGCACAATTGCGCATTGCGGCGCAGCAGACTTTGTTTGATCGCTTCAACCAGGTAGTGATAGTAGAGCGCACTGCCATTGCCAACGTCGGCCAACGGCTTGTGCTGCAGTGCGGCCATGGCTTGCAAGGTGTAGAGGCCCTGACAAGGCGGCGCGACGTTGTACAGCGTGCCCTGACGATAGCGCACGGAAATCGGCGCAGCTTCAAGGGCTCGGGTCTGAGCCAGGTCGGCGGCCGTCAAGCCGCAACCCAAGCGGTCAAATGCTGCGCCGAAGGCTTGCGCGAGCTCGCCGTGATAGAAGTCTTCAACACCGTGCCGCCCAAGATGGCGCAGGGTATTGGCCAGTTCTGGCTGACGCAGAATGTCGCCTTCGTGCAACCAGCGGCCCTCGGTCTTGCACAGGTGATGGAGATCCGGCAGTTGCTCGATCAGCGGCTGACGCAGGGTCTGCCAGAACAATTGCGATTGTGAGACGGGCGTGCCCTGCCCGGCCATGAATGCCGCGTCCTCCAGCAGATCGGCCCAACCCAGTTTCGAGCCCCATTCATGGCGACTGATAGTGGCCGCTGTCTGCCAACTGGCCAGAGCTCCCGCTGTCGTGGCGACCGACGCGGGGCCGCGCAGGCTGATCTTGCAGGCCTCTGGCAAGCGCTGCCCGGCCTGCCCGATCCCTACAATGGTGCGTACCCGACGATCATGGATCATCCACAGCGCATCGCCGCCCAGCCCGGTCATGTGCGGAAAAACCGCTGCAAGCATGGCGCTGGCCGACAACATCGCGTCGATCGCGGTGCCTCCCGCTTCGAGAACGCGCATGCCGGCAGCACTCGCTTCAGCATGAGGTGTACAGATAACCGCCCGGCGCGACGTGGCAATCATGATTAAAGGCCCTCCCTATTTTTGCTAGCTATAACGCAACTTATCGTTAGCAACGCAATAAATATGCCGTTTCAGCCAGCCACCTCTAAACGTCAGATCGGAAAGGTTGGTATAGACTTCCGTGAAAGTCACAGGGACTCTGAAAATGATCGATGCACAATTGCTGAAACTGATGATCGAGACATCCAACGATGGCATCGTCGTGGCAGAGCAGGAAGGCGATGAGAACGTTCTTATTTACGCCAACCAAGCCTTCCAGCGCCTGACGGGCTACAGCACTGAGGACACCTTGTATCAGGATTGCCGGTTCCTGCAGGGCGATGACCGTGACCAACCAGGCATTGTGGCTATCCGCGAGGCATTAAAGAATTTTCAGCCTTGCCGGCAAATCATTCGAAACTATCGCCAAGACGGCAGTGCTTTCTGGAATGAGCTGTCGATTACCCCAGTGTTCAACGACGCGGATCAACTCACCTATTACATCGGCATCCAGAAAGACGTTACTGTCCAGGTCGAGGCTAGCGAGCGTGTCCGCCAGTTGGAGGCTGAAGTCGAGAATCTGAAAGCCCAGTTGGCTGAATTACAACGAAACACTTCATCGATTTAAAGAGCCATAGAAAACGGCAAAAACAATTCCGTTCATCTACGGCCAAAAGTCACTTTGTAACCGATAGCCGCGGCAGCCGCCCACCTGAAGGCAGCCAGGCTTGAGACTCATGAAGGTATGTAGGTCTGAACCGAGATGGCCATCTAAGCCTGCTCCATGGAGATCGCAGTCGATCTGCCCATCAAATACGCCTTGCGAGACAGTTGACTAATCAGCAGCCAAGAGTTTTTTAACTTCGGCGATGATCAAGTCGATGTCGAATGGTTTTGCCAATACGGCATCAAACAAATCCGATCTCTGCATACCGATATGTGCTTGAGCACCGCTCATCAAGATGATCGGCAATTGACTAGCTGAAGGGAGAGCTCGAACGGCTGTGGCGAATTCCAGGCCGTCCATGACCGGCATCATGAAGTCGGTAATGATCAAGGCAGGTCGTTCTCTATCCAGTACCTCCAGCCCTTTTCGACCATTGCTGGCCGTCACCACCATGAACCCCTCATCCTCTAGCGCAAAGCTGAGAATGTCAGCGATCAAATACTCGTCGTCGACGACCAGGATGGTGGACATGTTAATTCAACCCACTCAAAAGCTTAAGAAATTGAACCGTGCGATGAATCAGCGGGAACTGATGGTTCACGTCTTGAAGCCTTTTCCAGGAAAACATCTTGATCACGGATCACGACCACAAACCGCGAAGGATCGTAGGAGCTGTCTCGTATTTTAAGAATGGAAAGCGTCCTGCTAAGTTCAGAATGATTCTCAGAGAACCGCATGAGCATCAGATTGTCGACGATACTGGACAGGTCAGAGTTCGGTGCGCTGACCTCGGAGCCAAAAAGATCGCGCATTTCCCAAGAGGCAAATACTGTAACGCCCCTGGATCGCAGCTCGTTCATCAGTGCACTGAAGAAGTCTGTAATCCGCGCCGGATTTGTCGAGACTCGCGTCATACCGCTCAAGCTATCAATAAACAGGCGCTTGATGCCCTTTTCTTCAACGAGATTCAGTAGCCGTGCGCCCAACCCATCCAGAAGGCCCTCTGTGGTGGGTTGCCAAGCAATGGTCAATGCGCCGCTGTCTTCCATGCTTTTTATATCGATGCCCAATGATTGGCCCTTGAGTCGCAACCGTTGTGGGCTCTCGTAGAAGCCAAAATGCAGGCCCGGCGCGTCCACGGTCGACTCGGCCAGGAATTTGAGGCCCAGCGTCGTTTTACCAATCCCGGAGGGTCCTATGACCAGAGACACACTGGAACTGTGCAGGCCTCCGCCCAATATAGGGTCCAGTGATTCAATGCCACTGGCGATACGCGTCATGTCGGCGCTGTCGGGAGAGGACGGATGGCTGTAGAGACTTTCGAGCCGTGGATAAACAACCAAGCCATTGTCGGTAATTTCACACTCGTGAAGACCGGTCATTGCTCCGCTGCCGCGAGTTTTACGCAATTGAATTCGACGCACCGAGCGAGTGCCATACAACTCTTCGCCCATCTCAATCACACCATCAACCATCGTGTGCTCAGGACTGCCATCGTCAAGGCGAGAACTGGTTAGAAACAGCACCGTGCAACCAGCGAACGCGGCGTGCCCTTGCAACTCAGAGATGAATTTCTTGGTGTCGATATGGGAATCAGCTTTTGAACGCGCATTTAGCAAGCCGTCCACCACCATAACGGTGGCTTTCTGACGGCTTATCTCACGCCGAAGCAGCTTCACTACTTCATCCAAACCTTCGTTTTCCAAAGTATCGAATGCGCTGACAAACTGGATCTCAGCCCCGACTTTGGAAGAGTCGAAGAAGCTCAGAGTCGAAAGAAATTGAAAAAGGCGATCGTGTGACTCGGCCAGCAGCGTTGCGACTAGAACCCGCCCACCCTTTTGCGCGTGATGGAACCCAAGCTGGTTGGCCAAGATCGTTTTTCCAGACCCTGGGCGCCCTTGGATTATGTATGAAGAGCCCGCGACCAGCCCGCCCTTGAGCAGAGCGTCGAGCCCTTCGATTCCACTTTCGAGGCGTTTTAGCTTTTCCACAATGCGACCCTGATCTGAAAAACAGGCTGTTTAAGCCGAGTGGGGGAATGCTAACGCCATTTTCGCTCTGGGCCAATGCAGTAATCGGTGGCATGCGTTTACTTACCACATGCTGGACGCCTGACTCGGGTTGATTGCTTGGAGCAACTTGAATCATCGGTAGGCGCTGCGAATGTATCGTCGATTTGGCTAAAGAGATGGAGTTACGCGGCGCCACGCTCTGCACTGGAGTTGAAGGGGTTTGGACATACCGGACAGCTACATTCAGAGCCCACGCTTAACTCTCCAAGGAGCGACACCTCTTCATTCGGTACATTTCACTATCCGAATGGGTGAGCAGTGTGTCGGCATCATTTCCGTGTTCGGGATAATAGGCAACGCCAATACTGCACAATGGCATCTTGAGTGTGCCGAACTCAGGGCCCAGTGGCTCAGCCATGACGGTGTGAATCTGCTCTAACTTTTTGGAAATCGTGTCCCTCGACTGGACGTCTGTAAGCAGCACCGTAAATTCATCGCCGCCAATGCGAGCCACGGTGTCTGTCTCACGCACACAGCTTTTTAGACGTTGGGCAACAATGCGCAGAACACTATCTCCGGCTGCGTGACCATGGACATCATTGATACTCTTGAAGTCATTTATATCCAAAAAAAGCAGAGCCAGCTCATTACCGTGGTGCTGCGCAGTCTGCAGTGCAGATATCAGTCGATCACTAAAGAGCGACCGATTGGTTAATTTCGTCAGCGGATCGTGATGAGCGAGGAAGCGTAACTCCTCCTCGGCTTTAGCTAAAGCTGTAACGTTTCTAGCGACCCCAATCCTGGCACCAACCTCCTCCGACCAGAATGCAGCCCACAGGATGTACACGACTGCCCCATCCTTGCGGATGTAACGGTTCCGGAAATCGAAATGAGGTTGACCATTCATGACCCGGGAAATCGAAGCTCGCGTCGCATCCAGATCTTCAGGATGCATATAGCTTGTGATAGTGGTGCCAATCAGCTCATCAGGGAGGTAGCCCAACAGGGCCTTACAGGCATCACTCACAAAAACAATGTGGTCGCTTTCATCAACCACAAAAACAGTATCCAGCATCAGGTGGATCAGTTTGGGGTAGAGCGCTTGAAGATCGATGGCCATAAGTCATGTGGGTCTGAGTCGTTGAGCGCGATCATATCCCGATTTATAGGGTGGAATGCGAGGAATCTTGGTGGAAGTGGGATCCGGGATTTAACAGCGGTATTTTCACTACGAATTCGCTTCCCTTACCTTCCCCCGCACTTGTACCGGACACTGTTCCACTATGGGCTTCAACCAACTCTCGCACCACCGTCAGACCAATGCCTAAACCTGCGCCATTGAAACCCACTGCATGATCATCCTGGACAAACGGCTCAAAGATAAAAGGCAGCGCTTTGGCTGAGATACCAATGCCGGAATCACGAATGCGAATTTCCAGCAGATTGTCTTCAACGGAAACGGCAAGTGTGACAGTGCCGCCGGTCGGCGTGTACTTGGCTGCGTTACCCAGCAAATTATCAATAATCTGCGTCAGCCTTACAGGATCGCCGTTCACCGCTAAACGAGATTCCAAGCGTTCTGAGCTGAAACTCAAGCCGTGAGCGAGCATGACCGGGGTATAGATTGCTATTGCGTCACTAATGATGTCAGCCATGTTAGTAACCTGGAAGTTCAGGCGAAATTTACCGGTGGAAGCACGAGCAATGTCGAGCAAATCTTCCACCAGTCGGGACATCCGCTGTACCTGGCCTTCAATCAATAGCTGCATGCGTGGCAACTCTTCGCGAGGAATTCGCACCAGCCGGCCAGCAATCATGCTGATAGGCGTCAGTGGATTTCGCAGCTCGTGGGCCACTATAGAAAGAATATTGCGCTGCTGCTCCAGTGCCTGTTCAGCTGCAATTTGTAAGTCTTGGGCGCTAAGCGCTGCGATAACCAATCGCTCGTTGGCTTCGCGCATTTCCAAGTACAGATGCTGTTCTGCCTGAGCGTTTTTCTGATCTTCAACATCCGACTGCGCCGATAAAATCGCCAGCACCAACTGCTGATTGGCCTCAATGAGTTGCTCGACTTGCAAGGTATCAACAAGCTGGCTGTTAGCTTCGCTAAGTTCCTTGTGCAGCGCCGCGAGTGCCGCACGAGCCGCGACCGTTTTCCGGCCCAGTAGGAACAGCTCGCGTGCAGCAGTGGCTAAAGCCTGTTCATTCTTGCCGCTGGCCTCACTCATCATTCTTCGCTCATCTATCGACCTTGCTCAAAACCTGCCTTGTCGGTCGCCCACCGAGCAAACCTTCTTGCTCCGGCAACATGTCACCGATGTGTAGGCCACTATCATCAATGAAGTACTGACGTAACTCATCAGAGTGCGCACTGGCGCGAACCTTGACCACGGCCATGATGCGCAGCAACCGGCTCTCCACCTCAATATAGCGCTGGACGATGATCGCATCCGTCAGAAACGCCGTGCCGTAAGGGCTGAAACGCAAGTCGGTGTAACGGTCTTCCAGCTCCGAGGTCATCAATACACTGACCCCGGAATTGGTCAGCGCCGTGACCATGCGCGACAGCGACTCGCGAAAGTCCTCGCGAAAGGTCGGCGCCACCGCCAGTTCGAAGCCCGACAGCGAGTCGATGACCACGCGAGTGGCTTTCAGCCGGGTGATCTCGCCGAGCAACAGCTGGACAATTTCGTCAATCGAAAGATCGGGAGCGCGACTATCCACCAGACCGACCTGCCCGCTCGCAATCAAACCCGATAGGGTCGCATTCTGCGAGTGATTGGGCCGTTGTTCGAATACTGCGATCACGCCGGTTTCGCCGTTGCGCGCGCCTTCGGCGAGGAAGGTCGCCGCGAGGATGCTTTTGCCTGACCCCGATGGCCCGGCCACCAGCAACGAATAGCCCCGAGGCAGGCCTCCCCCGAGCATCTCGTCGAGCCGCGCTACCCCCATGCCCAAGCGCTTGATCGGTGATTCCAGCGGCGTATCGAACGGGCTAGCTATTACGGGTGCAAAAACCTTGATCCCGGAAGTTGCGATGCGGAAGGTATGCAGGCCCGGCAACGTCGGTTGGCCGCGCATCTTCATGATTTCCAGCTTGCGTACCATGGAGTTGCGCTGAACGCTTTGTCGAAGCCAGATCAGGCCATCGGCCACGGTAAAAATCGGGTTGGTGTCGGTTTCAGTGAAATACTCGCCGATGAGGAACGTCGTCGCTTGCCAGGTCGTCATCAGCATGCCCAGTTGCTGAACGAACTGCGGAAGGTTGTTGTTGGGGTTGTCCTGAGTCTGGCTGGCCAGCACCACTGAGCGGAACGAATCGACAAACACCAGCGCCGGCGAATGCGCTTCGACTTCGCTGACGATGCGCCGCAGCACCTCGTCCAGATCCCCGGCCAGGGTATCGTCGGCCAGGTTGATGTAACGGATCGACTGGTTGATCGCTTCGCTGTCGAAAAAGTCGAATTGCTGCTGATAACGCAGCATCTTCAAGGGCGGTTCACCCAGGACGGTAAAGAACAGCGCCGGGCGTTCGGGCGTTGCCAGGGCAAACATCATCTGGTGGGCCAGCGTGGTCTTGCCGCAACCAGGAGGGCCGGCAATCAGATTGAACGAAAATTCCGGCAATCCTCCACCCAGCACCTCGTCCAGTCCAGGCACGCCGGTGGCCAGACGGTTGATAGTCACTTTGGTGCTCATGGCGAATTTTCCTGCGAGGGGGTGTCGCTCAAAGAAGGTTCCCACACGCCACGAAGCAAACTAGCGGTGAGCGAGGGCCCGATCAGTGTGGTCAGAAGCTCGTAGAAAGTAGTCAGCAACACTTCACCACAAAACAGTGCTTCGGTGTCCTGCTGCTCGACGAGTATGGATTTAAGGGCAATAAGATCCATCGCGGCCGGCAGACTGTCATAGGTGCCGGCGAGATGCGGATGAGCAGAAACACACAGATGTAAACTGCGCCGGTACAGGGCGACAACCCCTTGCTGGCCAATAATCGGCGTAAGGGCTGCGTCCATAGCCTGCAATTTCGCAACAATCGCCTCGGCGATGCTTGCAGTGTCAGCATTAAGACCGACACCCTGCGCCAGAGAAGCTACGATCCGGCGGCTCTCTTCGCTAAGCGTGGACATGGCTGACTGATATCTGATGAGCAGAGTCTGATGGTACACCCTCAAGCGAACTATTGAGTCCCCTGGACGCAACATTACAAATGCGACAGTGAGTGGTGGCGAAACAGGAATGCTGGGTGCACAGCTTGAATGACCGCTTTGAGTTCTGGAGCAGCCTCCCCAAGAGGGAGTCCTCCGGGTAGCTAGCGTGCCGGCGGAGCCTGGATGGGCGATGCGTCGCGAGCTGATGAGCCAGACTTACACAACAAAGGTCAGTGAGCTTTGGACCAGCACAAAGGCCCGCCAACAAACTCGCACACAGCCCACTCATCAGCTCATCCCTGCCCCTTGCTGATACTCACGAGGCGTACACCCCAGCTCCCGTCGGAACACCGTGTGCAGATACTGCGCCGACTTGAAGCCACAACTGCGTGCGACGTCGGCAATCACCGAGTCGGTATTTTTCAGCCCGCTGGTGGCCGCCGCGAGTTTGAAACGCAGGATCTCGTCATGCACGCTGCAGCCTCGCTCAGCGCGGAAATGCGCTTCGAGTGACGAGCGCGATACGCCGACATAAGCCGCCACCTGCGCCGTTTTGATGCCTTGGCAAGCATATTGGCGGATGAACAGCAGCGCTTGCATGACGTACGGATTGCCCAAGGGTTGGTGCAAGCTCGACACCTGCACATTGACCGCATCGGGAGGAATCAGGATTTGTGTGCCGGTGGACGGCATGCCGTGCAGCATCTGGTGCAGCAGTTGCGCGGCGGTACGGCCCATGGTTTCGGTGCCCTGGATGACCGAGCTCAGCGGGACTCGGGTCAGGCTGCGGGTCAGCGGGTCGTTGTCGATGCCGATCAATGCCACCTGCTCCGGCACGGCGATGCCGGCGGTCAGGCAGGCTTGCAGCAACTGGCGCGCGCGGGCGTCGCTGACGGCGATGATGCCGATGGGCTTGGGCAGGCTTTGCAGCCAGGCGATCAGTTGTTCGACGGCGCTGTCCCACAACGGTGCACTGGTGCCCATGCCGCGATAGATTTCGCCGTGCAATCCATCGCGTTTCATCAGTTTGCGAAAGGCTTTTTCCCGCTCCTGAGCCCAGCGATTGGCCTGCGCTTCCGGCAGGCTGAAGCAGGCGAAACGCTGCAGTCCCGCCTCAATCAAATGGGTGTAGGCCAGCGTCATCAGCGCGTTGTTATCGGTGGCGACGTATGGAATCGCTTTCGGATAGGCGCGTTTGTCTTCGTACGAGCCCCCCACCGCTACCACCGGCAAATGGATATCGGCCAGCGCCTCGCCAATCAGCGGATCGTCGAAGTCGGCAATGATGCCGTCACCCTGCCAGCGCTCGATGCCTTTCAAGCGACAGAGAAAGTCCTCTTCAAGGAACAGATCCCATGAAGCCCGGGTGCTGCTCAGGTAGTTGCCGATGCCGCTGATGATGCCACGGTCGTAAATCTTGCTGCCGTTGAACAACAGGGCGATGCGGTGAACAGGCGGTACGGTTTTCATTGTTTTTATGCTTGTTCTGAGCCCCTTGTTCCGGAGGCGATGCAGACAGACTAGGCGTGTGGGCGACGAAGCTCAATACGCAAAATCGCACCCCGTGTTGGTGTTTTTCATAATCAGCGGGCACGGGGCCGTTGCTAGTATCGAGACACCGCCAAGAACAACAAGGACAAGGCCCATGCAGTATTTCCCCGATGTCGAGCCGATTCGCTACGAAGGTCCGGACAGCGAGTCTCCCCTCTCCTTTCGTCATTACGACGCCGACAAGGTCATCCTCGGCAAACCCATGCGCGAACACCTGCGCATGGCCGCCTGTTACTGGCACACGTTCGTCTGGCCGGGTTCCGATGTGTTCGGTGCAGGGACGTTCAAGCGCCCATGGCAACACGCCGGCGATCCGATGGAACTGGCCATTGGCAAGGCGGCAGCCGCCTTCGAATTCTTCACCAAACTGGGGATCGACTATTACTGCTTCCATGACACCGATGTCGCCCCGGAAGGCCAGTCTTTAAGGGAGTACCGCAACCACTTCGCGCAAATGGTTGATCACCTCGAGCAACACCAGGAAGCCAGCGGAATCAAGCTGCTGTGGGGCACCGCCAATTGCTTCAGCAATCCGCGTTTTGCTGCTGGCGCCGCGAGCAATCCGGATCCCGAAGTGTTCGCCTGCGCTGCCGCCCAGGTGTTCAGCGCCATGAACGCGACCCATCGCCTGAAAGGCGCCAACTACGTGTTGTGGGGCGGTCGCGAAGGCTACGAAACCCTGCTCAACACAGACCTCAAACGTGAACGCGAACAACTGGGCCGCTTCATGCGCATGGTGGTCGAGCACAAGCACAAGATCGGTTTCACTGGCGACCTGCTGATCGAACCCAAGCCGCAGGAGCCGACCAAGCACCAATACGATTACGACAGCGCCACCGTGTTCGGCTTCCTCCAGCAGTTCGGGCTGGAGCACGAAATCAAGGTCAACATCGAGGCCAACCACGCCACCCTGGCCGGCCATAGTTTTCATCACGAGATAGCGACGGCCGTCTCGCTGGGGATTTTCGGCAGCATCGATGCCAACCGCGGTGATCCGCAAAACGGCTGGGATACCGATCAATTCCCCAACAGCGTCGAAGAAATGACCTTGGCCACCTACGAAATCCTCAAGGCCGGCGGGTTCAAGAATGGCGGGTTCAACTTCGACTCCAAGGTTCGCCGGCAAAGCCTCGATCAGATCGACCTGTTCCATGGTCACGTCGGTGCCATGGATGTTCTTGCCCTGTCTCTGCAACGCGCAGCGGCCATGGTGCAGAACGACGAACTGCAACGGCTCAAGGATCAACGCTACGCCGGCTGGAAGCAGCCGTTCGGGCAGGCGGTGATGGCGGGTGACTTCAATCTTGAATCCTTGGCCGAACACGCGTTCACGAACGAGTTGAACCCGCAAGCCGTCAGCGGCCGCCAGGAAATGCTCGAGAACATCGTCAACCGGTTTATCTATCGCTGATCACCCACAGAGTCTGTGGGCGCGCCACGTGGTGACATTTCAACGACAAATCTGTGCCTGCGGCGCCTGCGGATTCTCTACAGTTTTACCAGCCCGATAATTCATCGTCAGGCCGTGTCTTTCCAACAAAAATAAAAGGACGCCCCACATGAAGAACGTAAAACGCACGCTGTTGGCCACTGCCCTGGCGTTGCTGTCACTGCCGGTGATGGCAGACGCTACCCACCCGAAAATCGGCTTCTCCATTGATGACCTGCGCCTGGAACGCTGGTCGCGTGACCGTGACTATTTCGTCGCGGCGGCAGAAAAAATGGATGCCAAGGTCTTCGTGCAGTCGGCTGATGCCAACGAGCAAAAGCAGATTTCGCAAATCGAAAACCTCATTTCCCGGGGCGTCGATGTCATCGTCATCGTGCCGTTTAACGCCACGGTGCTGACCAATGCGGTGGCCGAAGCGAAGAAGGCCGGGATCAAGGTCGTGTCCTATGATCGCTTGATCCTCAACGCCGATATCGACGCCTACATCTCTTTCGATAACGAAAAGGTCGGCGAGATGCAGGCCAGCGGCGTGCTGCACGCGGCGCCCAAGGGCAATTACTTCCTGCTCGGCGGTGCGCCCACCGACAACAACGCCAAAGTGTTGCGTGAAGGCCAGATGAAAGTCCTGCAACCGGCCATCGACAAGGGTGATATCAAGATTGTCGGCCAACAGTGGGTGAAGGAATGGAACCCGACCGAAGCGCTGAGCATTGTTGAAAACGCCCTGACCCGCAACGACAACAAAATCGACGGCATCGTCGCCTCCAACGACGCCACGGCAGGCGGCGCCATCCAGGCCCTGGCCGCGCAGCAACTGGCGGGCAAAGTGCCGATTTCCGGGCAGGACGCCGACCTGGCAGCGGTCAAGCGAGTGATCGCCGGCACCCAAACCATGACCGTGTACAAGCCGCTGAAACTCATCGCCACCGAAGCGGCCAAGCTCTCGGTGCAACTGGCGCGCAACGAGAAACCCACCTACAGCTCGCAGTACGACAACGGCAGCAAAAAAGTCGACACCATCCTGCTCACGCCAACACCGTTGACCAAGGACAACATCGATTTGCTGGAACAGGACGGCTTCTACACCAAGGCGCAAATTGCCGGGAAGTGATCTCCGGTGCGAAAACCCTTGTGGGAGCGAGCTTGCTCGCGAAGACGGCAGCACATTCAGTATCGATGCCCGCTGAACCACCGCTTTCGCGAGCAGGCTCGCTCCCACAGGTTCAGTGGTGTGTGAGTCTTTGATATACGAGCCCTCTCCATGTCCGACTATTTGCTGCAAATGAACGGCATCGTCAAAACCTTCGGCGGTGTCAAAGCGCTCAACGGTATCGACATCAAGGTCAAACCGGGGGAATGCGTTGGCCTGTGCGGTGAGAATGGCGCCGGCAAGTCCACGCTGATGAAGATCCTTTCGGCGGTCTATCCCCATGGCACCTGGGACGGTGAAATCCTCTGGGACGGGCAACCGCTCACAGCGCAATCGATCAGCGAGACGGAAGCGGCCGGGATCGTCATCATTCACCAGGAACTGACGCTGGTGCCCGACCTGTCGGTGGCCGAAAACATTTTCATGGGCCATGAACTGACGCTGCCTGGCGGGCGGATGAATTACCCGGCGATGATTCACAGCGCCGAAGCTTTGATGCGCGAGCTGAAAGTCCCCGACATGAACGTAGCGCTGCCGGTATCGCAGTACGGCGGTGGCTATCAGCAACTGGTGGAAATCGCCAAAGCCCTGAACAAAAAGGCCCGCCTGCTGATCCTCGACGAACCTTCATCAGCTTTGAGCCGCTCGGAAATCGAGGTGTTGCTGGACATCATCCGCGACCTCAAAGCCAAGGGGGTTGCCTGCGTCTACATCTCGCACAAGCTCGATGAAGTGGCTGCCGTGTGCGACACCATCTCGGTGATCCGCGACGGCAAACATATCGCCACCACCGCCATGGCCGACATGGACATTCCACAGATCATCACCCAAATGGTCGGCCGGGAAATGAGCAACCTTTACCCCTGCGAGCCGCACGACATTGGCGAGGTGATTTTCGAGGCCCGCCACATCACCTGCTACGACGTCGACAACCCCAAGCGCAAACGGGTCGACGATATTTCGTTCGTCCTCAAACGCGGCGAGATCCTCGGCATCGCCGGGCTGGTCGGCGCCGGCCGTACCGAACTGGTGACCGCGCTGTTCGGCGCCTACCCGGGTCGTCATGAGGGCGAAGTCTGGCTGGACGGTCACCCCATCGACACGCGTACACCGCTCAAATCGATTCGTGCCGGGCTCTGCCTGGTGCCGGAGGATCGCAAGCGCCAGGGCATCATTCCGGACCTGGGCGTCGGCCAGAACATCACCCTCGCCGTGCTGGACAACTACTCGAAACTCACCCGCATCGATGCCGAGGCCGAGCTGGGCAGCATCGATCATGAAATCGCCCGCCTGCACCTCAAGACCGCGAGCCCGTATCTGCCGATCACCAGTCTGTCGGGTGGCAATCAACAAAAAGCCGTCCTGGCGAAGATGCTACTCACCCAACCCCGAGTGCTGATTCTCGATGAGCCGACCCGAGGCGTGGACGTCGGTGCCAAATACGAAATCTACAAGTTGATGGGCGCGCTGGCGGCCGCAGGCGTGTCGATCATCATGGTGTCGTCGGAGCTGGCCGAAGTGCTCGGCGTTTCCGACCGCGTGCTGGTGATCGGCGAAGGTCAGTTGCGTGGCGACTTCATCAACCATGAACTCACCCAGGAACAGGTGCTCGCCGCCGCCCTCAGCCAGCCTGGCAGCCATAACAATAATGATCGGAAATCCGCGTAAATGAATCAGGTCAAACAACTGTTCACCCGCTACAAAATGCTCGCGCTGGTGTTTGCCGTGGTGTTGATCTGGCTGTTCTTCAGCTGGCAGACCGAAGGCGGATTCCTCACCCCGCGCAACCTCTCCAATCTGCTGCGGCAAATGTCCATTACCGGAATTCTCGCCTGCGGCATGGTGCTGGTGATCATCAGCGGCGAGATCGATTTGTCGGTCGGCTCATTGCTGGGCCTGCTCGGTGGCCTCGCCGCCATTCTTGATGTGATTTACCACGTCCCGCTGCTGGCGAATCTGAGCCTGGTCGCCCTCTGTGGACTTTTGATCGGTCTCGCCAACGGTTACATGGCGGCTTACTTGCGGATACCGTCCTTTATTGTCGGTCTGGGGGGCATGCTGGCGTTCCGCGGGATTCTGCTGGGGATTACCGGCGGCACGACCATCGCGCCGGTGTCGCCGGAACTCGTCTACATCGGTCAGGGTTACTTGCCCCACGCGATCGGCACCGGCCTGGGCGTTCTGCTGTTTGCGCTGACGGTGTTCCTGACCTGGAAACAACGGCGCAATCGCGCCCTTCACGGCCTGGCGGCGCATTCCTTGCTGCGAGACGTCATACGCGTGTTGGTGATCGGCGCCGTGCTGGCCGGTTTCGTCCAGACGCTCAACAGTTACGACGGCATTCCCGTGCCGGTCTTGCTGCTGCTTGTTTTGCTGGGCGCGTTCAGCTACGTCGCCAGTCAGACCGTATTCGGTCGGCGCGTCTATGCCGTCGGCAGCAATATGGAAGCGACGCGCCTGTCCGGGATCAATGTGCAGGCCGTGAAGCTGTGGATTTTCGGGATCATGGGCGTGATGTGCGCCCTCGCCGGCGTGGTCAATACCGCGCGCCTGGCCGCCGGTTCACCTTCGGCCGGCAGCATGGGTGAACTCGACGCCATCGCCGCCTGCTTCATCGGCGGCACCTCCATGCGCGGCGGTTCGGGGACGGTCTACGGCGCCCTCCTCGGCGCGCTGGTCATCACCAGTCTGGACAACGGCATGTCCATGCTCGACGTCGACAGCTATTGGCAGATGATCGTCAAGGGCAGCATTCTGGTGCTGGCCGTGTGGGTGGATGTGAGTACGCGCACCGGCCGCCGTTGAGGCGCAGGGGTCACGCTGCGGGTGCCGGCGACGGGCTGAGAATTTCCATCAGGAAATCGATAAATACATTGATCCGGCTGGACCCACGGTGATTGGGTAAATACAACGCGTTGATGCACGTGCTGGCACTGCCGGGATTGACCTCGTACTGCTCAAGCAGTCGGGTCAGCCGGCCGGCTGCCACGTCGTCGCGTACCAGCCAGTCAGCCAGCAGCGTCACCCCGCCGCCGCCGATGGCGGCTTCGCGCAGGATGTCGGCGTTGTTGCTTTGCAGGCGTCCGTGGACGTTGAGCTGAATGGGCGCGTCTTCATTCTGAAGGGTCCAGTGCTGGTGGGTGCCGCCGTAATCGAAACGCAGGCATTGATGCTCCAGCAAATCCCGTGGGTGACAGAGCGCCGCGCTACGCGCCAGATACGCCGGACTGGCCACCACCCAGCGCTCGAAACGCCCCACGTGTTTGCTGACGATGTCGTCACTGACCACGGAGGATCCGAGCCGCACCGAAACATCAATCTGCTCGCTGAGCAGGTCGCTGACCTGATCGCTCAGCGACAGACTGATCTCCAGACCCGGATGCCGCTCCAGCAAGCGGCTCAGGTGCGGCGCGATCAGGCGCCGGCCGAACTCCACCGGCACGCTGATGCGCAGACGGCCCTGCGCTTCGGCGCCACGATCGGCGACAACGGCATCGGCTTCGTCGATCGCGTCGAGAATCGCCACGGCTTTTTCGAAATAGGTCTGCCCGGCAATGGTCACGCTGGTGTTGCGCGTGGTGCGATTGAGCAGGCTCGCGCCCAACTCGTGCTCCAGCCCTGCCACTTGCCGTGTCACTGACGACGTGGATATCCCGAGTTTGCGCGCCGCCGAGGAATAACCCCCGCAGCGCACGGTTTCGACAAACATCTTCAGTGCCAGCAACTTGTCCATAAGCGGAGTCCGATCGAAAGGGAACGCGGATGATTGTGCATCACTGTTCCCCCGTCGTCTTGTACCGCCGTGCTTGCCCGCACTCGTCGGCTGTTCAGACATCGGCCCTGCGGCTCAGAAACAACCCGAGTGCGAGCGCTGGCAGCAGCGCCACCGCGACGGCAGACAGGTTCCAGCCAAAATGCTCGTACAGCGGGCTCGCCACCAGCGACCCCACCGCGCCGCCGACGAAAATGCTGGTCATGTACACGGCGTTCAGGCGTGCACGGCTGTGGGGATCGAGGGCGTACACCTCACGCTGACCGAGCACCATGTTCAATTGCACGGCGAAATCCAGCAGTACCGCGCACACTACCAGCCAGACATAGCTGCTGCCCGGTAGTGCGGCGATCAACAGCGACACTGGCGCCAGCAACAACGCGACCAGCGTGCCGCGCCGACCCTGTCCGGCATCGGCCAGACGCCCGGCAATCGGCGCCGCAATGGCACCCACTGCACCGACCAGCGCGAAGATCGCCACGTGTGCCTGAGTGAAGCCGTGGTGACGCATCAGTTCAATCGGTGCGAGGGTCCAGAACAGACTGAAACTGGCAAACAGCAGCCCTTGGTACAGCGAGCGCTGACGCAACAGCGGATAACGCCGGGCCAAGGCAAACACCGAACCGATCAGCGCAACATACGAGGCTTTATGCGTCGGCACCCGACGCGGCAGTGCCACAGCGGTAACCAGAGCGATGACCGCCATCAAGGCTGCTGCGCTGTAAAACACCCCGCGCCAGCCGAACACGTCGACCAACAGGCTCGACAGTGGCCGCGACAACAGAATGCCCAGCAGCAGACCGCTCATGATATTGCCGACGACGCGGCCACGGCTGGCCTCGGGCGCCAGGTGCGCCGCCAGCGGCACAAGGATCTGCACGGCCACCGACGTCAGGCCGATCAACAAAGACAACACCAGGAACATCGACGGCGAATGGCTCAGGCCGGCGCATAGCAGCGTGACACTCGACGCGAGAGTGAAGCCGACCACCAGCCGGCGGTTTTCCATCAGGTCGGCCAATGGCACCAGCAGCAACAGGCCCAGCGCGTAGCCAAACTGCGTCAGCGAAACGATCAGGCTGGCATTGGCGCTGGACAGACCGATCTGTGGTGCGATCAGTTCAACGATCGGTTGGGCGTAATAAAGATTGGCCACGACCGCACCACAGCAGAAAGCCAGGAACGCGACCATCAGGCCGGAAAGTCCAGCCGGCTGTTCGGCATTGGTCGCAACGACCGGATTGCCCGTGAGCATGATGACACCTCATTGAGTTCAGGAAAGTGCTGCCAAGGCTACGGTTCTGTAGCGATGCGCAGAATCCACGCGGCGGGCAACGCAGTGATGCGTCCGGCGCAACGGCGCAGGCGTTGCTTCTGGCGCAACGCGCTGTTGCGTGTGCCGGTGATTCTGCGGCGCAGGCGGTTTCTCTACGCTTTGGCCCCTGGCGCTGTCGTCCCTGGCGGCGCCCTTCCCCGGCCATCACAAGGAGCGTTTTCATGACCCGTAGCCCATCCGTCCTGTCATTGCCTGCCGCGTTTTTTCCTGTGCCATGAACAGCTCATTCCTGAAGTCCAGAACGCTTTGGATCTACGTGGCCGTCGTCGCAATGCTCGGCCTGATCGGCGCCGTTTTGCTGATGTGGCGCCCGGCAATTGCGCCGATCGAGCGCCCGACAATGTTCGATATGGCGCAGCTGCAACGGGGGGCGCGGGTGGTCGAGGCCGGCGATTGTGCGGTCTGCCACACCCGCCCCGGCGGCGAATATCTGGCCGGTGGTCTACCGTTGGTTACGCCGTTCGGCACGCTGTTCAGCACCAACATCACCCCGGACGTACAGACCGGTATCGGCCAATGGTCATTGCCGGCGTTCGAGCGGGCGATGCGACAGGGCATTGCTCGCGACGGTCACTTCCTCTATCCGGCGTTCCCCTACGTGCACTACCGGCGCATGAGCGCGGCAGATGTCGCCGACGCCTATGCCTACTTGATGAGCGGCCCCGCCGTGCACGCGCCGGCAGAGCAGAACCTGATGAATTTTCCGATGAACATTCGCCCGCTGGTGGCGTTCTGGAACCTGCTGTTCCTGCACGGTGAGCCATTGACGCCGTTAGCGCAGCGCAGCGAAGCGTGGAATCGCGGGCGTTATCTGGTTGACGGTCCGGGCCATTGTGCCGGCTGCCATTCGCCGTTGAATTTGATTGGCGCGGAGAAATCCTCGGACTATTTGCAGGGCGGCCGCGTGGACGGCTGGCACGCGCCCGCGTTGGTCGGTATGGGCCAACGCGCCAACCCGTGGCGTCGCGAGCAACTGGTGAGCTACCTGCGCGCCGAGATCGTTGATGGTCACGGCACACCCGCCGGTCCGATGCGTCCGGTCAGCTTGAGTCTGGCCCGCTTGCCCGCCAGTGAAGCCGAGGCGATTGCCGAGTATTTGCTCAGCCTGGAAAACCCGCCTTCGGTGACAGAGACAACGGCGAAGACGCCTGCCAGTGAACCGGCAGACCACTCGACCGGTGCCCTGCTTTTCAGCAGCGCCTGCGCCGGCTGTCATGGCCCGGCGGCGCCGATGCGCACCATCGATGGTCGCCCGGGCTTGCAAAACACCTCGGCGCTGCAAGCGGTCAGTTCGCGCAACTTCCTCAAAACCGTGCTCGAAGGACTGCCCGCCACACCCGGATCGCCCGGCCCGGTAATGCCTGCATTCGCTGCCAGCCTGGACAACACGCAACTCGGCGCACTGGCCGCGTATCTGCGTCAGCAAGCCAGCCCCGATCAGCCGTGGGCCGACCTCTCTTCCACTATTGAAGCGTTACGTCAGGAGACGAAATGAGCCAGATCACTCTCAACGTCAACGGAGCCGCGCAAGCACTTGAGCTGGAGCCGGACATGCCGCTGCTGTATGCGCTGCGCAATCATTTGAACCTCAACGGCGCCAAATACGGTTGCGGTCTCGGTCAATGCGGCGCCTGCACGGTGATCGTCGATGATCAACCGGTGTTCGCCTGCCTGACGCCCTGCGCCGGCCTCGAAGGCAAAAAAATCCGCACCGTGGAAAGCCTCGGCAGCGCGCAAAAACCTGGCCCTCTGCAAGCGGCGTTCATCGAGAAACAGGCCGCGCAATGCGGCTACTGCATTGCCGGCATGCTGATGCGCGCGCAAGCATTGCTTGAGCGTAATCGCCACCCGGATGAGGCGACCATTCGCGAGCACATGGCCGGCAACCTGTGCCGCTGCGGTACGCACTTGCGGATCATTGAGGCGATCAAACAGGTGGCCGGGCACAACGGGAGCCTGACATGAGTGCGTCGAATGAATTGAACCCAAGCCGGCGCGCCTTCTTGCGCGGTGGTGCGTTGCTGATGGCGTTCACCCTGCTGCCGGTGGCGCGTCGTGTGTTGGCGGATACGGAAGTCGATACGCTCGGCACCGTGGTCCTCGCGCCCGACCTCCCTGGCAGCCTGCGCACCAACCCGTTTCTCGACGCCTGGATCCGCATCGGCGCCGACGGGATTACCGTCTACACCGGCAAGGTCGAATTGGGCACCGGGGTGAAAACCGCGCTGCTGCAAATCGCCGCCGAGCGTTTGCAGGTGCCGGCTACCTCTATCAACCTGCTCACCGCCGACACCGCGCTGACGCCCAACGAAGGCTACACCGCCGGCAGCCACAGTATTTTCGACAGCGGTACCGCGTTGTATAACGCCGCCGCGCAGGTGCGTGAAATGCTCGTCGATGCTGCTGCGCGCCGTTGGCAGGTTGACGCTGCACTGCTGAGCACCCGCGACGGGGTGATCGAAGGCCCGGCCGGTCAGCGGATGAGTTATGCCGACGCGGTCGAGCATGTCGATGTACACCAATATGCCAAGGCGCAGTCACCGGCGATGGCCGCCGCTGACTTCAAACTCATCGGCCATTCGTTGCCGCGCCTCGACATCCCGGCGAAGGTCAGCGGCGGCGCAGCATTCGTCCAGGACATGCACCTGCCGGGCATGCTGCATGCGCGGGTGATCCGCCCGCCTCGTCCGGGCTGCACGTTGCAAGCATTCGATGCGGCGTCCATCGAGGCGTTGGCTGGCGTCGTCAAGGTGATCCGCGACGGTAACTATCTGGCGGTGGTCGCCCGTGATGAGTGGCAAGCGATCAAAGCCATGCGCAGTGCCATCGCAATGACGCAATGGAGCGGTGGCGAGGCGATTCCCGAGGCGGCCGAGATTCATGACTTGCTCAAACGCCTGCCTTCACGGCGCTACCCGATCAGCCACAACGGCACGCCGAGCGGCGCGGCCGACACGCGTTTTCAGGCGCGGGTCACCAAGCAGTATTTGATGCATGGCTCGATCGGCCCGTCTTGCGCAGTCGCCTGGTTCAAGGACGGCGTTCTCACCGTCTGGACCCACACCCAAGGTGTTTACCCGCTGCGCGCCGGCATTGCCGAAATGCTCGGTCTGCCACCTGAGCGGGTACGTTGTATTCATACCGAAGGCTCAGGGTGTTACGGGCACAACGGCGCCGATGATGCCGCCGCCGATGCGGCATTGATTGCCGTGCGTGTGCCCGGGACGCCGGTGCGCGTGCAATGGATGCGCGAACAGGAAAATCTTTGGGAGCCGTATAGCTCGGCGATGGTCACTGAACTCGACGCTGGCCTCAGCCAGGGCCGCCTGCAGGACTGGGCCTACGAACTATGGACCACCCCGCACAACGAACGCATCGTCAACGCCGGGCGCCTGCTGCCGGCACGTTTGCTCGCGCGGCCCTTCGCCTCGGCGCCCTCCGTGCCGATCGCCCAGCCCGAAGGCGATGGTGATCGCAACGCGGTGCCGCTGTACGACCTGAACTCGACACGCATCAACATGACCTTCGTCACCCAGATGCCCTTTCGCACCTCGGCCATGCGTTCGCTGGGTGCGCACATCAACATCTTCGCCATTGAGGCGAGTATCGACGAACTGGCGATCAGGGCCGGCATCGACGCGGTCGCGTTGCGTCTGGCCCATCTCAGCGACCCGCGTGCGCGTGCGGTTGTGGAACGTGTGCGTGATGAGATCGGCTGGCCGCAAAAAAGCAGCGAGCCCGGCGCCGGTATCGGCTTCGCCTTTGCCCGCTACAAAAACATCATGGGTTACTGCGCCATCGCGGTGAAGCTGCGGGTGCATCCGCAGACCGGCGAGGTCCGCATCGATCATGTGGTGACGGCGGTTGACGTCGGCCAGATCGTCAGCCCCGATGGCCTGCGCAATCAGGTCGAGGGCGGCATTGTGCAGTCCACAAGCTGGACCCTATACGAAAAAGTCGCCTACGACGCGGGGGGCATTCGCAGCTACGACTGGAGCGGTTATCCGATTCTGCGCTTCACGCAATTGCCGAAAAAAGTCGATGTGCATTTGCTCGACCAGCCGGGGGAACCCTTCCTTGGTGCCGCTGAAATCGTTCAGGGGCCGATGGCCGCCGCCCTTGGCAACGCCGTCGCCAATGCCACCGGCCGGCGCTGGCTGAACCTGCCACTGACGCGCTCAAACCAACCCGTCTGAGCCACGCCCGTGTTCATCGCCGATGAGCACGGGTGCCGTTGCGCCCTGCGCAAAACAGCGTAGCGCCGGCCACCGATTATCAGCCCCGCTGCACACGGTTAAGTTAGCGACAGTGCTTCGCGGCCCCGCTGCCGCGCTTGAATTCCTTTAATTGAAATCTGGAGCTACCCATGACTCGTCGCCTGTTCCAACCCATCGCACTCGGCCCTTACACCCTTGCCCATCGCGTGGCGATGGCGCCGTTGACGCGCTCACGCGCCGGCCAACCGGGCGATGTGCCAACGTCCATGAACGCCGAGTACTACCGCCAACGGGCCAGCGCCGCGCTGATCATCACCGAGGCGACCCAAATCTCCCGCCAGGCTCAGGGTTACGCCTGGACGCCGGGCATCTACAGCCCTGAGCAGGTCCAGGCGTGGCGTGACGTCAGCGCGGCGGTGCACGAGGCCGGCGGCCTGATCTTCATGCAACTGTGGCACGTCGGTCGGGTGTCCCACCCCAGCTTTCAACCCGGTGCCGGCCTGCCAGTTGCGCCCAGTGCGCTGCCGGTGCCTGGCAAGACGTTTATCGTCGACGAACACGGCAACGGCGTCTGGGGTGATGTGCCGGTGCCGCGCGCGCTGGAAACGGCGGAAATCGCCGGCATCGTCGAGGACTACCGCGTGGCCGCGCGCAACGCGTTGCAGGCGGGCATGGACGGGGTAGAGATTCATGCCGGCAACGGTTACCTGCTCGACCAGTTTCTAAACAGCAACAGCAATCATCGTGACGACGCCTATGGCGGCAGCGTAGAGAATCGCGCGCGGTTTCTGCTGGAGGTGGTTGAGGCCGTGGCTGAAGAAGTCGGCGCCGAGCGGGTCGGCGTACGCTTGACGCCGATGGGGCGTTTCATGGGCATGGGCGATGACACCCCGCAGGCAACCTTCGGTCACCTCGTCGAAGCGCTCAATCAATGGAATCTGGCCTACCTGCACCTGGTCGAGCCAGCGATGGTCGGCACCGTCAAAGATGAGAACTTCGACCCGCGCTGGGACGCGATCATTGCCCAGTTGCGCAAAACCTGGAACGGCGTGCTGATCCTGGCCGGCGGCTACGATGCGCAATCTGCCGAACAGGCGCTGATCGCCGATCGTGCCGACATCATTGCGTTCGGCCGCCCGTTCCTGGCCAACCCTGACTTGCCGCGTCGGCTGCACGATGGTCTGACACTCAACACACCGGATCCGAGCAGCTTTTTCGGCGGGGATCAGCGTGGGTACATTGATTATCCGTTTCATGCTTGAGCAGAAGCCGACAACCCGCCTCTCATGAATGTGTAAATCCCTGGAAGCAGGGGCCAATGCGCCCCTCCTCCATCAAGTCATACGATCCCTGTATTTAGGCACAGACGTGAAAAATCACCGCGACGCGTCAAAAGCCTATGGAGCATTGATCTTCTTGAAGGAAATCTTTTAGCGAAGCCTGATAAATGCTGAGTGGTCGATTCTCGGGCTCAAACAGTGCAAAAGGAATCATCACAAGATGTGAAAACGTTGTAGCGCTCACTGAATAAGTTCTTTGCCTGCAAAAGCCGTTGTCTTTATTCAAGATGAAATCGAACTTGAACAGGTTTGGCCTTGTACACCAGCTCGGAATCAAGCCAAAACTCAAACCCGTCAAGTACTCTTGTGCGCAAGCGCCGCCCAACGAAATTTCCGAGATTTTTATTTCCAATGCAGGGAGGCTCGAGGCTGTAGGCCTGGAACTGAGGTCCTGTGCATCAGGAATCATGTTTTTTGTCAGCGCGTAGGCGTCCTTGCCAAGGCGACTGCCTTTCCAGGGAGAGTCTATTTCATAACTGAAGCTGGAGATGATTTCCTGTGTTGCGGTTCCAACGTGTTTATTGATTGTCGGCACGGTTGCATAGGAGGTACATCCCGAACACAGCATCGCAATACTGACCACAACACATCCATGAGCTATCAAGCGACGCATACTCACTTTTCATCCCTACTATTGATTCATTGCAGTGGCGTTTTTTTGGCCTGCTTCGGCCAACTTCTTTTGCACATAAAAAAGCATCAAAACCGAATTTCTCTGAGCCTGCCGAGACTGTTGCTCGAACAGCCCCACAAGCTCTTCCCTACGCTTGCAGTCAGCGTTGACATTGGTATTGGAAAACTCACAGTCACCGTATTGGCCCCAGCCTTTGCGAGCGTCAGCAGCATCTCGGGCGGGATACACCCAATACGCTTTCCATGCACCGTCGACGACAGGTTTACCGGCTGCGTCTATCTGTTCTATCGCCTGCAAGGTTGCTGTCGCGGCGGCATCCAAAAAACGCTGAGGGGTGGCTTCGGCTTTATCCGCCTCAGCGCGAAGCTCCTGACACTGCGCGTCAGACAATTCGAACACTGGCAGCGCTTCAATGCTCTCGAACTCATCAAACGGATCGGGATCATTACCCGGCAATTTCGCGTGGTAAGCCGGGACTACATGGCCGGGTACGCTCATGTCCTGTATGTAATGCAAGACCCTTCCCGCTTGCTCGTATACCTCAACGAGATCGGCATCAGGTTCCACCAGCAGCGCGTTCAGCTTTTCAATGCGTTTGGAAAAAATCACGTCCAGGCTGCGGTTGGCGAACCAGAATGGCTCAAGTTTTTTGTTGCGGTTATAGAAGTGCCAATTGGTGATGCGCTGATGGAGTGTCAGCAGGTTTGAATCCTCAGCGTCAGTGCCAGTCGCCAATGCCTCGGCCAACTGCTCGGGCAACGTTACTCCCGGGCAGCGTTGATACGCCTGAGCGGCTTTGAGTGCATAGGCCGAATGCAGGTCGGGGTTGAAGGCGAAGGCCGGAGTTGAAGGGTTGAACAGCAGCGATAGGCCAAATGCTGCGAGGTAACGTGTTGCGGCTGTTCGGCCTATCGGGGTGGCTTCCATGCTGTTGATCTCCAGAAACTGGCGTGATTGCGAAACACTTACCGTGCGCGAGGCAATTTAGCACTTGGGTGATGGCAAAAAGTTGTTTTTTGTCCGGCAACTCAGGACAAGCATAAATGGCAACACCTGCGTCCCAACGTCGCAGCAAACAGCTATTGGCAAATCCTGCACAAGCCTTAGAATCCCGCGCTCTCTTGCAGCCCACATCGGTGGCGGCCTGCATCAGTGTCACAAAAACGCGTACCTGAATGGCTGGCCACACCTCGCTGACGTGCGTGTGGCCGACTCAACCGCCCTGCCCGATCGGCGGGCACTTGCACCACAACCCCCCCGGCTTGGCAATCGCATGCGCAGAGGCGCACGTTGCGCTGTTCGATCTCTAGAGGTTTTTATGTCTCCGCGTTTGCTGGCCATGGCGCTGGCGCCCCTGCTTGGGCTGTTCATTGTTGCGCTGGGCAACGGTTTTCTGTCTTCGCTGACCACCCTTCGCCTGGACGCCGCCGGTGCCTCGGCGACGATGATCGGTATCGTCTCTTCGGCCTACTTCATCGGTTTGACCCTGGGTGCGGTGTTCAATGACCGTTTGATTTTGCGCATCGGTCATATCCGCGCCTACGGCAGCTTTGCCTCGCTGATCGCGGTGACCATCCTGCTGCAAGGGTTGTTCTATGACACGTGGGGCTGGTTTGCCCTGCGCCTGATCAATGGCTGGGCCACGGTCGGCGTGTTTCTGGTGATCGAGAGCTGGCTGTTGCTGGCGGGTGACGCGAAGATTCGCGGGCGCTTGCTCGCGTTGTACATGATCGTCTTGTACGGTGCCGGCGTGCTGGGCCAGGCAACGCTGGGGAAAATTACCGGATTGAGCGACAGCGCACCGTTCATGGTCGCTGGCATGCTCGCCTCGTTGTCGGTGTTGCCGATCGTGATCCTGCCGCGCGTGTCGCCATTGCTCGATCAGGTCGAGCCACTCAAGCCACGGCAATTGTTGGGCGTGACGCCGACCGGGCTGGTCGGTTGTTTCGGCTCGGGTATCACCATCGCGGCGATTTACACCTTGCTGCCGCTGTATCTGCAACGCAGCGGTCTGAATGTCGGCGAAGTCGGCAGCATGATGGCCTGGACGATCCTCGGTGCGATGCTTCTGCAATACCCGGTCGGGCGTTGGTCCGACCGCCAGGATCGTTTGCAGGTGCTGACGATTCTGACCGTGGCGTGCACCGTGTTATCGCTAGTGATCGTCCTGATGCCGTTGTCCTCAAGCATGCTCGCCGTGATGTTGTTTCTGCTCGGCGGCGGCGTCTTCGCGCTTTACCCGGTTGCCGTCAGCCACGCCGCCGACCGCGCCCCTGCCGAAGCCTTGGTGCCGATGATTCAGGGCTTGCTGCTGATCAACTCGCTGGGCTCGGCGATCAGTCCGATGATGATCTCGCCGGTGATGAATTCGTTCGGTGCCAATGGTCTGTTCTGGGTATTTGCGCTGGTCAATCTGTACATGGTCACCTTCTTCCTGTGGCGACGTGGCAAACGCCCGGTGCCGGCAAATCCAGCTCCGTTTGCAGCGGCAGCCACGTTCTCGCCGACAGGTGCGGAGTTGCGGGTGACCGAAGATCTGCGTCAGGCCGTGCAGGAGCATCCGCCGATGGTTGACGCGCTGAGCGGCGAGCCTTCGCCGCAATGTGAAGCACGCTAAACCTCATTTGCGTAATTGAATGAGCCCATTAGTGCCTTTTGCCTACACTCCTTGGCAATGATGTTTACCTCTGTGCCCAAGGAGTCACCTTATGTCCAAGCTCTACCCCAGTGTCGATCCCGAGGGACTGGTCGAGTACTCAGTGGTCTACACCGACCGCTCGCTGAACCACATGTCGCAGTCTTTTCAAGGGGTGATGAAGAACATTTCCAGAACCCTGAAACAGGTCTACAACGCCGAGGCTGTTGCGGTGGTTCCGGGCAGCGGCACATTCGGCATGGAGGCGGTGGCCCGGCAGTTCGCTACCGGCCAGCAATGTCTGGTGATACGCAACGGCTGGTTCAGCTATCGCTGGAGTCAGATCCTTGAGATGGGCAACATCCCGGCCGCCGCCACGGTACTCAAAGCCCGGCCAGTCGAAACGGGTCACCAAGCGGCCTATGCCCCGCCACCTCTGGACGAAGTGCTGGCTGCCATTGCGACGCAGAAGCCGCAGATAGTCTTCGCGCCCCATGTTGAAACTTCATCCGGGATCCTCCTGCCCGACGAGTACTTGCGGGCAGTCGGCGACGCCGTGCATGCGGTGGGCGGCCTGTTCGTGCTGGACTGCATCGCTTCCGGCACGATTTGGGTGGATATGCACAAATGTGCCGTCGACCTGCTGATCAGCGCACCGCAGAAAGGCTGGAGCGCCTCCCCTTGCTGCGCCCTGGTCATGCTCAGTGCTCGGGCTCTGGAGCGCATCGAACAGACGCAAAGCAGCAGCTTTGCCTGCGACCTGAAAAAGTGGCTGCAGATCATGCAAGCCTACGAACAGGGCGGACATGCCTACCATGCGACCATGCCCAGCGATGCCCTCGCGCGGTTCAACGACGTGATGAAAGAGACGCAAGTCTACGGTTTCGACAAAGTTCGCGACGAGCAACAGACGCTGGGTGACCGGGTACGCACCCTGTTGACCGGCAAAGGTTTCAAAAGCGTGGCGGCTGTCGGCTTTCAGGCCCCTGGCGTTGTGGTGAGCTACACCGATGATGCCGACATCAAAAACGGCAGGAAATTTGCCGAGCACGGCCTGCAGATCGCTGCCGGCGTGCCGTTGCAATGCGACGAACCGGCTGACTTCCAGACCTTTCGCATCGGCCTGTTTGGGCTCGAGAAGCTGCACAATATCGAGCGTACGATCAGTACGCTTGAGCAGGCGCTGGATGAAGTGATGGTTGGCTAAGACCCAATGGTGCCCGCAGCAAATTCCGAATCTTTGAACTCAAGAAGGGCATCCCGACGTGTGCCCTTCTTCCAGCGAGGCGGTCATCATTCTGTTCAGTGGTCTATCGACTATTTGGCACCGGGGCCAATCAGCAAGCTTTCAATCTGGGCGCCTGGCATCATTTGCTGCAAACCTGCGATCAGCTTGTCCCCGGCTTCAGTCAAGGCTTCAAGCGGCATCGCAGGCAAACTCTCCAGAATGAACCACATGTTCTGCGCATCGGCACCGAGGCGGGTTCTGACACCTTGGCGCCAATTCCAGCGGCGGCAGGTCACGCCTTTGTCATCGCGCCAGACCACTTCGCCGGCATCCGGATACTCGACAGCAGGAACGCCCTCTTTCATCGTGTCAAACGGCTCGCTGCCATCGGCGACGACAAGACGCGGAGAGCCGGCATAGGCTTCCAGATTTTCCCCACCCACCGGAATGGCGTACTCGATACTGATGGCGTTATAGAAATCGACGATGGGATCGAGGCTTGGCAAGGTTCCGTCACGGAGCACCCTTTTACGTAACGCTTCGGCTGAACAAGGCGTGCGTTGCGGCTTGGCCCCGAACTTTCTGAATGCTTCGGCCCAAGCGGCAAGGTGAGCGTCTCCCCAGCTTGGACCACCCGCCTGCACAGCCTTGCAAGCATGATCCAGGGCGGCCCGAGCAACTTCAGGACGAGTGAGTGGTGCAGCTTCCACCACAATGCTCAGGGCCCGGAACTCCGGAGCCAGTTCTGCAACGGCTTGATCAATCAACGGCAGTACGGACAGCATCAAAAACCTCCAGGATTCAAATGGTGTTTCATGCTATCTTTCGATGACCGATTTAGTCAATATAATGACCGCCATGTTCCGCTTCAGTGGGTGAGTCGATTGACGCCACGATCGTTAAGGGCCGAAAATTCCAGCACTTTTTTCATGAACCTGATCAATGACCATGAATACCAGCTTGTCGACTACCCCGGGTGCTGATGCTCAAGCCGTCAGCCTGGCCGTCGCACGCACACTCAAACAAGCCCGCAAGGCACAGAAAATCACGCTGGACGAGCTTTCTCGGCGCTCAGGCGTGAGCAAAGGAATGGTCGTCGAAATAGAAAAATGCACCGCGAATCCCAGTATCGGCATTCTTTGCAAAATCGCCGCCGCGCTGGGCCTGTCGGTTGCCGACATCGTCAATGTGACCGAGGCACCCTCTGCCCATATCATCGAAAGCCAGGATATCCCCACGCTCTGGACCGGTGACCTTGGAGGCACCGCGCGACTTCTTGCAGGAACGTCCGGCCCGAACATGATCGAGTTATGGCGCTGGGAAATGCATCCAGGTGAATCGTTCGCTTCACCGGGGCACCCTCAAGGCACGCTTGAACTGTTCCATGTAGAGAAAGGCACGTTGAAATGCATGATCGGGGAAACAGAGCTGATCATTCCTGCCGGGAGTTCGGCAGTGGCGAAAACTGATGTGCCTCACTCCTATTCCAACGCGGGCAGATCCAAATTGGTGTTCACCATGTCCGTGACCGAGATACATCAGTAGATACCCGACATTCGGGCACAGGCTTCATGACATAACTGTCAGTAGTTGAAGTCGTGCCCCAGCTCATTCTGCATCCACTCCAGAAATCGCCTGACCCGCGGAAAACCGGCGTGCGCTCTCGGGAACACCAGGTGGTGTGCGGTGATCGGGGCACTCAAGCCTGGCGTCACTTCGACTAACGCGCCGCGCGCCAGATAATCCTGCGCAAGCAGCGTGCTTTCCAACGCAAACCCAAGCCCGTGACTGGCCGCCTCCAGTGTCATGTAGGAGCGGTCAAAGCTGAGTGAATAGGGTTTTTCAGGACGCGACAGGCCATGTTGAGCAAACAGCTGCGGCCACTTGATCAGCGTCGCTTCTGACAGGATCAGATTGCAGTCGAGCAGATCCGCGACTGTGCGGATCGGGCGTTGCTGCAGCAATTTCGGCGACGCCAGCACGGCAATTTTTTCATTGCGCACCGTACGGACTTCGAAACTTGGCCAATTCGGCATGCCGTGACGGATGTCGACATCGATCTTGTCGCGACTGAAATGCAGTGATTCGTAAGAACACGACAGATTGAGCTGGATGTCGGGATGACTCTGGCGAAACTGTTCCAGCCGCGGCATCAGCCACAGCAGCCCGAAGCTGGGTGACGAGTGCAACCGCAGGCAATCGAGACTGACATCACTGGCGGCACGCTCTGTCGCCACCGCCAGGCTGTGCAGAATGCCGGACACTTCGGTCAGGTATTGCTCGCCCACTGGCGTCAATGTCACGCCCCTGGCTGTTCTGAGAAATAACTGACGCCCGATCATCGCCTCTAGTTTGGCCAATTGGTGACTGACCGCCGACGGGGTCAAATCCAGCAATTCGGCGGCGCGGGCAACGTTGCCGAAGCGGGCCGTTTGTTCAAAGGCCTGAATGGCTTTCAGGGGTGGCAGGGTCGCAGGTGCTTCGCCAGATGAACTCATGATGGTTGTTTTTCCGCTGCAAGTGGCTTGGGCCGGGCTTATGGCTATTCAAGCATTGGCCGACAGCGCTGGCGAGTGCTGAATTTTTTTCAGCACCCAGTGAAGTTTGCGTTATTGCTCGGGGCCGGTCTGGAGGACAAGCTGAGTCATCGGTTCTTTGCGGACCGAACCCATAAAAACAATTAGAGGAACACCTCCATGCTTCTCCAAGACAAAGTCGCAATCATCACCGGTGCCGCATCTGCCCGTGGCATCGGCCGCGCTACAGCGACGACATTCGCACAACAAGGCGCGCGTGTTGTCATTCTCGATCTGGATGCATCCGCAGCACGTGACGCCGCCGCGTCGTTGGGCGACGGTCATCTGGGACTGGCGGCTAACGTCGCGGACGAGGCGCAGGTTCAGCAAGCCGTTGCCACCATCATCGAGCACTTCGGTCGTATTGATATCCTCGTCAACAACGCCGGCATCACCCAACCACTCAAGACACTCGACATTCGTGCATCGGACTATGACAAGGTGCTGGACGTCAGCCTGCGCGGCACCTTGCTCATGTCCCAAGCGGTGATTCCGCTTATGCGTCAACAGGCCTGCGGCAGCATCGTCTGCATGTCGTCCGTGTCAGCCCAACGCGGTGGCGGCATTTTCGGTGGCCCGCATTACAGCGCGGCCAAGGCCGGTGTGCTGGGGCTGGGCAAAGCCATGGCGCGGGAGCTGGGCCCCGACAACATTCGCGTCAACTCCATCGCGCCGGGCCTGATCCACACCGATATCACCGGCGGCCTGATGCAAGACGAACGCCGTCACGCCATCATCGACGGCATTCCGCTGGGTCGCCTGGGTGAGGCGCAGGACGTCGCCAACGCTGCGCTGTTTCTCGCCAGCGACTTGTCCTCTTATCTGACTGGCATCACTTTGGATGTGAACGGCGGCATGCTGATTCACTGAGTACTTCTGGGCGGGCCTGTACGGTCCGTGCGGTTCTGGATCGATGACGCAGCCGGGCCTGATGGCCTGGCGGTCAATAAAAACAAGAGATCAGACCATCATGACTACCCTGTCGCTCGAAGCGGTTTCGACCGTGCGCTCCTCTGCCTATCGCAAAACGGCCTGGCGCCTGATGCCCTTCCTGATGCTGTGCTATTTGTGCGCCTATCTGGATCGGGTCAACGTCGGCTTCGCCAAGCTGCAAATGATGAACGATCTGGCCCTCAGCGAAACGGTCTACGGGCTGGGCGCCGGCGTGTTCTTCATCGGTTATTTCCTCTGCGAAGTGCCGAGCAACATCATCCTGCACAAGGTCGGTGCGCGCGTGTGGATCGCGCGGATCATGATCACCTGGGGCATCGTCTCGGCGCTGTTCGCCTTCGTCGAAACCGCGTGGCAATTCTATGCGCTGCGCTTTCTGCTGGGGATTGCCGAAGCCGGCCTGGCACCGGGCCTGTTGCTCTACCTCACCTACTGGTTTCCGTCCTACCGTCGGGCACGCATGACGGTGTTGTGGTTCATCGCCATTCCGCTGTCAGGCATGGTCGGTGGCCCGCTGTCCGGCTGGATCATGAACCACTTTGCAGGCGTGCATGGTTGGGCCGGCTGGCAGTGGATGTTCGTTCTGGAGGCGGTGCCAACCGTGGTCGTCGGGCTGCTGGTGCTGAGCTATCTGAAAGACGGCGTGCATCAGGCCACCTGGCTGAATGACGAAGAAAAAGCCTTGATCACCCGCGAGCTGGCTGAAGACGACCAGCAAAAAGTCACCCACGCCTCGGTTGGCGAATTCATTCGCGATCGCCGTCTGTGGCTGCTGGCGGCCATCTACTTCTGCGTGGTGATGGGCCAGTACGCAATCACCTTCTGGCTGCCCACACTGGTGCGCAATGCAGGGGTTTCCGACCCGCTGCACATCGGTTTCATGACCAGCCTGCCCTACCTGTGCGCCATCGTCGCGATGTTGTTGGTGGGCCGCAGTGGTGACAAACATCGCGAGCGCCGCTGGCACCTCATCGTGCCGATGATTGCCGGTGCGATCGGCTTGAGCCTGGCGGCGATGATGGGCGGCAACTCAACGCTGTCGATCCTCAGTCTGTGCCTGGCCGCTTCCGGCATTTTGTCGGCGACGTCGCTGTTCTGGATGCTGCCCACCACGCTGCTCGGCGGGGTGTCTGCCGCCGCTGGCATCGCCGCGGTCAACAGCTTCGCCAATCTCGCCGGGTTCTGCTCGCCTTATCTGATCGGCTGGATCACCACCCTGACCGGCTCCAGCGCCATCGGCATGTACCTGATTACGGGCGTGCTATTCCTCGGTGCCAGTCTGGTCCTGCGCATTCCCGCCGCCCTGGTCAATCGTTGAGTTAACGGAGTTTCATCATGACGACTAATCTTTCACACGCTGCATCCCTGAGTCTGACGGAGCGCGCGCACAACATTCGCCGCCATGCGCTGCGCATGGGCCAGGTCCAGGGTCAGGGCTACGTCGGCCAGGCACTCGGCGCTGCCGATCTGCTGGCGGTGTCTTACTTTCATGCGATGAATCATCGCCCCGCAGACCCTGAATGGGAGCAGCGCGATCGCTTCTACCTCTCCATCGGTCACTACGCCATTGCGCTGTACGCAGCGCTGATCGAAGCCGAGATCATCCCGCTCGAAGAGCTGGAAACCTACGGCTCGGACGACAGTCGCCTGCCGATGTCGGGCATGGCCGCCTACACCCCGGGCATGGAAATCACCGGCGGCTCGCTGGGCCAAGGCTTGGGCATCGCGGTTGGCGCCTGCCTGGGACTCAAGCGCAAAGGCTCGCCCTCCTTCGTCTACAACCTGCTGTCCGATGGCGAGTTGAACGAAGGCTCGACGTGGGAAGCGGTGATGTCGGCTTCGCACTGGAAGCTCGACAACCTGATCGCCATCGTCGACGTCAACAACCAGCAAGCCGACGGCCACTCCAGTGAAATCCTCTCGTTCGAACCCATCGTCGATCGCTGGCAGGCGTTTGGCTGGTTCACCCAGCGCGTCGACGGCAATGATCTGGAGGCGCTGGTCAGCGCGTTCGATGCTGCGCGCAATCACTCCGGCCGTCAGCCGCGGGTGATCATCTGCGACACCAAAATGGGCAAAGGCGTGCCCTTCCTGGAAACCCGCGAGAAAACCCACTTCATCCGTGTTGAAGAGCACGAATGGGACCTGGCGCTGCGCAATCTTGAAGAAGGAAAACACCAATGAACAACGCCGTCAAAACACCCATGACGACTGCCGAACCGGGCAAGAAACGCCTGACCACGTCGGCGATGATCGCGTCCATTGCTTCGGAGGGCCAAGCCACCAAAGCCGCGCCTTTCGGTCATGCGCTGGCGGCGCTGGCCGATCAACGCCAGGACATCGTCGGCCTGTCCGCCGACCTGTCCAAATACACCGACCTGCACATCTTCGCCAAGGCCCATCCGGACCGGTTCTATCAAATGGGCATGGCCGAGCAACTGCTGATGAGCGCAGCCGCAGGCATGGCCCGTGAAGGCTTCGTACCCTTTGCCACGACCTATGCGGTGTTCGCTTCACGGCGTGCTTATGACTTCATCTGCATGGCCATCGCCGAGGAAAACCTCAACGTCAAAATCGTCTGCGGCCTGCCCGGCCTCACCACCGGTTACGGCCCCAGCCATCAGGCCACCGATGATCTGGCCATCTTCCGTGCCATGCCCAACCTGATGATTGTCGACCCCTGCGATGCCCTGGAAATCGAACAGGCCGTACCCGCCATCGCCGCACATCAGGGGCCTGTATACATGCGTTTGCTGCGCGGTAATGTGCCGTTGGTGCTCGACGAATACGGCTATCAATTCGAGATCGGCAAAGCCAAAACCCTGCGCACGGGTAACGATGTGTTGATCATCTCTACCGGCCTGATGACCATGCGTGCACTGGAAGCCGCCAAGGAACTGCAAGCAGATGGCGTGGATGCCGCCGTGCTGCACGTACCGACGATAAAGCCGCTGGATGAGCACACCATTCTTACCGAAGCTCGCAAATCAGGTCGCCTGGTGGTCACTGCAGAAAACAGTTCGATTATTGGCGGACTCGGCGAGGCCGTTGCCGGGGTGCTGCTGCGTAACGGCGTCACGCCAACGTTCAGACAGATTGCCTTGCCCGATGCGTTTCTCGACGCGGGGGCATTGCCGACACTGCATGATCGTTACGGCATTTCGACCCAGGCCGTCTGCGCGCAGATCAAGCTCTGGCTTGACCGCTGACCTGTCAGGGCGCTTATGGACAAGCGCCCTACAACTTGAGCACAACGAACAACTTGTACGATGTCCTATCACAAGGTATTACTACGTCTCCCACAAAAAAAATAAAACCACGGAGATTGCTACATGGACTCATCCCTGTCCGCTCGACCTGAAAGCCCTGACCGAGCGCAAGGCAACACCCGCCGCAGCTTCCTGAAAAAGTCCCTTGCTGTTTCCGCCACACTCGCCACCGTCGGCAGTACCGCGCTAACCCGACTTTCCGAGGCCGCCGAACCCTTGAGTCAGCGCTACCCGGATCCGCTGATTCACATCCTCGACGACAGCTTCCTCGAGCTACGTGTGTTCAACGCCAGTGTTGAAAAACTTGCCACCGGTATGCGCTGGGCCGAAGGACCGGTGTGGGTCGGTGATGGCCGCTATTTGTTGGTCAGCGACATCCCCAATAATCGCATCATGCGCTGGGATGAAATCACCGACACCTTCACCGTGTACCGCGAACACTCCAACTTTTCCAACGGCATGTGCCGGGATCGCCAAGGGCGTCTGATTGTCTGCGAAGGCTCCACCACAACCAGCGAAGGCCGCCGCATCACGCGCACCGAATCCAATGGCACGATCACCGTGCTGGCCGACAGCTTCGACGGCAAGCCCTTCAATTCGCCCAACGACATCGTCTGCAACAGTGACGGTTCGATCTGGTTCACCGACCCGCCCTTCCAGACCAGCAACAACTACGAAGGCCACAAAGTCACCCCGAGCCAACCCCACGCCGTGTACCGCATCGACGGCGAGAGCAAAAAAGTCACGCGGGTCATCGACGATCTCAACGGTCCCAACGGCCTGTGCTTTTCTCCCGATGAAAAAACCCTGTACGTCGTCGAAGGTCGCGCCAAGCCCAATCGTCTGGTCTGGGCAATTGCCGTGAAGGACGACGGCACACTCGGCGAACGCCGCAAGCGCATTGAAGGGCTGGAATATGCCGCGATCGACGGCATCAAATGCGACGAAGCGGGCAACCTGTGGTGCGGCTGGGGCGGCAATGGTGATCCCAAGGCCGACCTGGAAAAACTCGACGGCGTGCGGGTTTTCAATCCTCAGGGCAAGGCCATCGGGCACATTTCGCTGCCAGAGCGCTGCCCGAATCTGTGCTTCGGGGGACGCGAAGGGAATCGGCTGTTCATGGCCAGCAGTCACTCGATCTATTCGCTTTTTGTGAATACTCGAGGGACTACGTTTGCGTTGTAAAAGCCAGGTTCGTTTTGCGACAGTTTCGTGAGTAGCGAAACGATTGACTGCCGCGCATCCGAGGATGCGCGGCATTCAAGCCTGTTTACTGTCCCCGCCTCGCTGGACATTGTGAGCGCAACGTCGCAGGTGCCCAACAGCAGTTTACGACCAGAACCCTTTATGCGGTTCAGCCGCCTCGCTCTCCAGCATCGGCCCCAACACACTGACCTTGCGCTGCCCCTTGGCGAACACCTCGCGGCACGGCAGCGAGAACGTCGGGTTCTCCGGATGGTCTCCCGTCAACCCCAGCAACGCATGCTCCGACAAGGCATAAACCACCCGCCCGATCCCCGTCCAATACACAGCGCCTGCGCACATGCAGCAAGGTTCGGCGCTGGTGTACAGCGTGCACAGTTCCAGCTCTTGCGGCGACAGCAGCTTGGCCGCTGCAGCCGCTGCAACCAGTTCGGCATGTTGGGTCGGATCACCCTCCGGCGGCATCGAGTTGTTGCCTGCCTCGACAATCACCTTACCGTTGCGGTCGGCTACCAATGCTGCGAACGGATGGCGGCCGCGCTGTTTCGATGCCTCGGACAAGGCAATGGTCTGGCGCAGCAATGTCAGGTCAAGATCGCTGACACCGGCCGGGATGAGCTGGGTAAATTGATTCATGGGTAACTCCTGGGCAGTGGAAAAAACACAGTCAGTCGGCCAGTTCAGCCGACGTAGCGCCGATGGTTTCGGTCGATTTTTTTTCGTTGTTGAGTAATAGATTGAGGACGATGGCGGTGATCGCACCGAGGAAAATCCCGCTGTCGAGCACCAGCTTCAGCGTTGGGCCGACGTGTTCGAACAGCGCCGGAAAGGACATCGGCAGCACGCCGACACTCACCGACACGGCGACGATGATGCCGTTGCGCGTCCCCTCGAATTGCACCCGCGACAGTTCCTGAATCCCCGCGACCGTAGTCATGCCGAACATCACGATCGCGCAGCCACCGAGCACCGGCGTCGGCACCGCCGCGATCAACGCGCCGAGTTTCGGGAACAAGCCCATCAGCACCATGATTGCCCCGGCAGCAGCGACGACGAAGCGGCTTTTAACGTTCGAAAGCGCAATCAAACCGGTGTTCTGGGTGAACGCGTTGTAGGGAAAACTGTTGAACAAGCCGCCGAGCATGGTCGACAAACCGTCGGCGCGAAACGCGTTGCCGAGGGTCTGTTGCGTGGTCGGTTTGCCGGTCAACTTGCCGATTGCCAGGCAGTTGCCGGTGGTCTCGGCCATGATCACCAGCATCGCCAGGGTCATGATCAGAATCGGTACCGGCGAGAATTCCGGCGCGCCGAATGCCATCGGCGCACTCAGCTCAAACCACGCCGCTTCGCTGACCCGGCTGAAGTGAGTCATGCCGCAAGCCGCTGCGATCAGACTGCCGACGAACAAGCCGATCAGCACGCTGAGGTTGCCGATAAAACCCCTGAATTTGGCATAGATAACCAGCGTCACACTGACCGTGGCCAAGCCCAGCAACAAGTTGGCGGGATTGCCAAAATCCGCCGAATCGGGATTACCGCCGCCCAACCAGATCGCAGCAGCAGGCATCAGCGAGATGCCGATAATGGTGATCAGACTGCCAATCACCACCGGCGGAAAAAACCGCAGCAAACGGCTGAACACCGGCGCCAGCGCAATGGTGATAAATCCTGCCGCGATCACCGCACCGAAAATCTGACTGAGGCCGAACTCCTTGCCGATCATGATCATCGGCGCCAGCGCAATAAACGAGCAGCCCTGAATCAGCGGCAGACGCGCGCCGAACTTCCAGAAACCGAGGGTTTGAATCAACGTCGCCACACCAGAGGTCAACAGGTTGGCGTTGATCAACAACACCACCTGCGCCGAAGTCAGGCCCATCGCACTGCCAAGAATCAGCGGCACCGCGACTGCTCCCGCGTACATCACCAAAACATGCTGCAAGCCAAACGTGAACAACTGGCGCAGCGGCAAAACCTCGTCCACCGGATGAATGCGTTGTGTGGTCATTTCACACGCTCCTGAAGGTGCGGCATCTATTGAGATCGCGGGCATGCTCAGGGGCGTTTGAAGGTACATCGCCCCGGAGATCGTTTGACGCGGGGTCATATTTGAACGTTTATTACGATGAAACAAATTGGCAACCATCGCTTTTTTCGATGGCACTTACACGGCACAATCAGGCATTCGCCAGACGCTGATAACCCTCACCTTCGACCCGGGAGTCCACCGCTTGCGCTTCTCACTCGATCAACTGTTGATGTTCGTCCAAGTGGTCAAAAGCGGATCGTTTTCCGCCGCCGGGCGCAAACTGGGCAAGACCCAATCGACCATCAGCGCGGCGATTGCCAACCTCGAAACCGACCTCGGCGTCGACCTGTTCGACCGCAGCAACCGCAGCCCTGCCCTCACCGCCAGTGGCCACAAATTGCTGCGGCAGGCCGAGGCCGTGCTCGAACGCTGCATGACCTTTGAAGCCCACGCCGACTGCCTGTCGGACGACGTCGAACCCAGCCTGACGCTCGCGATTGAAACGCCGTACGGCCCGATCATGTCCGTACTCAAAGCCTTCGAAGAAGCGTTCCCCTTCGTCGATCTGATCATCCGCCACCCGGTGTACGGCGATGTCAGCGAGCTCGTCAGCAGCGGCGAAGCCATACTCGGCGTGGCGTTTTCACAGCCCGACTACCCCAATGAGCTGGCGTTCCAGCAACTGGGCAAACTGATCATGCTGCACGTCTGCCATCCCGATCACCCGCTGGCGCAACTCGACAACGTCAGCTTCGAGGATCTGCACGTCCATCGACGCCTGGCGTTCAGCGCCCACGCGAGCAAACTGCCCAGCAGCGAATACCTGCGCTCGACGCAGCTGTGGCAGGCAGAAAGCTATCTGGCTTTACTGGAAATGGTGCGCGCCGGCCTCGGTTGGGCCACCCTGCCCCGTCAACTCATCCAGCGCGAACTGACCAGAGGGGAGTTGGTAGAACTTCAACTCTCGGCCTACCCGCACACCGACTGGCAAATAGGCGTGGACCTTTTGTGGGCTCGCCAGCGGCCCTTGGGCAAGGCTGAACGCTGGCTGAAAGAGAAATTGCAGGAAAACAAAGTTTTTGAGCTGGATCGAAATGGACAGATCACCACGCTGTGACGACGCTGAAAATGGCGCTCAATTGAGAGATTGATCAGTCATCGGTCACGCCTCCCAAGCACTCCATAGATCTCAGATACCACCTGCATCGTTGCCTCTTCGATTGTTCCTTCATTGCGGCATAGAACCCAACCGTGATCGGCTGCCGCTTGCTCGAACAATTCGGTACACAAAACGTGCTCTGCATATTTCTGAATCACAGTGCCGCCCAGTCCTCGCGATCGTGTCGCTGCCCTCGCCCATGAAATCTCCGGGTCGGTAACGACGCCGACATGCAGGTCTGGCACTCGTACGTCTCGATCCATGTTCAACTGGAGAATGTCGGCAAACGGGACTGTTTGCCGAAACGCGGCGTCAGACGGATACCAGCGATCAATCAGGATGATGCTGTCTGGCGGTTGTTCAGTGAGCACATGCCGGGAAATCCAGCTGCGGCTTTCAGCAAAGGCCCGGCACACAACCCACTCCAGATCCCTGGAGGGATTTCGGGCGAGATTGTTGACCAGGGCCATGGTTTCTGCCCTGTAGGGATCCCGTTTTCTCTCGCAAAGCCGAACAACTTTGTTGTTGTCGGCCCTCAGCACTTTCGCGACGGCCTCCAACAGTGTGGTTTTACCGGTGCCCTTGGGCCCATCCAGAGAGACGAACAGCTGACGATTCATTGTTCACATAATGTTGGATTTAGAGTTTATGGCTCTGCACGTTCGCTGGCAGCGTCTCCTCACCTCACGCGTCACCAGGGTCATAGCTGTTGACGTTCGGCACTTGCAAATGCAGGCGGCCGAGCAAATCAACCAGCGTGTCGATCTCTGCTGCCGAGAGCCCGCTTAACAGGCGAGACTCACGTTCGAGTGCCACTTTCAGCACGCGGTCGTGCAGTTCTTTGCCGCTGGCCGTCAACCGGACAGTCGAACGCCGGGCATCTGCCGGATCAGGCCGACTGGTGATTCGTCCGGCCGCCTCCAGCGTCTGCAATGAGCGACTGACAGCGCTTTTGTCGAGCCCGATGGCTTGGCAGATGCGGTTGGCGGAGATATCGGATTCAACAGCCAGCATTGAAAGCATCCGCCATTCAACCACGCCAATTCCGAAATGTTTGCGATAGCACTGGGAGGCCCCAGTGGCGAGTTTGTTCGCCAGGAACGTCACCAGGCCAGGCACATAACGCGACAGGTTGAGTTGTGTTTCGGTAGGCATAAAGAAAACACCGAAGGTCAAAGATCTCTAATATTAGTTGACACCGCAACCAAATCGGATAAGGATTTACTCAGCCAAGCGATGCGTGCAATGCCCGCATACTACGCCGTAGCACCACCTCAAAAAAATAATTATCAGGTCTTGCTCATGAATCCTTGTCCGTTGCGCCCTTCCCTGACGAATGCAACTTCTGCCCTTCCCTGCGCCTTTTCTCCTGGCTGATTTGTAGCCCGCACGCGCGCTTTTTCACCCTTGTTTTTTCAGCAGCCACTTCAGTGTGGAGGGAGAAGTCATGTTTGAAGTCAACGTCACCCGCAAAGAGATCGAAGCTGAAGGTATTTGCAGCTTCGAGCTCTGTGCCAACGACGGCAGCCCGTTGCCCCCTTTCGAGGCAGGTGCGCACATCGACGTTCACATTGCCGGCGGCCTCACGCGCCAATACTCGCTATGCAATGACCCCACGGAGCGTCATCGCTATTTGATCAGCGTGCTCAAGGATCCGGCCTCGCGTGGCGGCTCCCGCGCCATGCACGAGCGGGTCAGCCAAGGCCAGACACTCAGCATCAGCGCGCCGCGCAACCTGTTTTCACTCGCACCCGCAGCCAAGCGGCACCTTTTGTTTGGCGGCGGTATTGGCATCACGCCAATGCTGGCAATGGCACATGAGCTTCACCGTCAGGGCGCGGATTTCGAATTGCATTACTGCTTTAGATCCACAGAGCGCGCTGCCTTCATTCAGTGGTTCGGGCAAGCGCCATTCGCCAGTCGCGTGTACTTGCACGACGACAGCGGCTCGCCTGAACAGAAACTTGATGCCGCCGCCCTGTTAGCGACGCCGGGCTGTGCGAGCCACCTTTACGTATGCGGCCCGTCAGGGTTCATGAGTTTCATTCTGGACACTGCACAAGCAGCCAACTGGCCCGAAGACCGGGTGCACCGAGAGTTTTTCGCCGCTGCACCAGTCGATCAAAGCGCTGATACGCCGTTTGAAGTGCAGATAGCCAGCAGCGGGCAGATATTCCACATCCCCGCCGACCGGACTGTTTTCGAGGTACTCGATGAGGCCGGTATTGAAATCGAAACCTCCTGCGAGCAAGGCGTCTGCGGCACCTGTGTCACGCGTCTGCTCGATGGCATTGGTGATCATCGTGACCAGTTTTTGACTGCCGCAGAACACGCCGCCAATGACCGTTTCACCCCGTGCTGCTCACGTGCCAAATCGCCCCGCCTGGTATTGGACCTTTGACCTGAACCGAGCATTGCCCGCTCGCCGGAGAACACCATGACGACTGCCGCCCTGCCCCTTGCCCACGAGATTGCGCCGCCCACCCTATCGAGTTTCCCACTCGATCAATGGTACGTCGCCGCGCTCGGTTGGGAGCTGAAGGATCAACCCATTGGCCGCACGCTGCTGAACAAATCCGTGGTGCTGTTTCGCACCGCCGATAACCAGGTCGCCGCACTGGAAGACCGCTGCTGTCACCGGGCCCTCCCACTGTCCAACGGCACGCTGGAAGAACGTGGCTTGCGCTGCGGCTATCACGGCCTGTTGTTCAACGAGGGCGGCAAGTGCATCGAAATTCCCGGCCAGGACAGGATTCCGAGCAAGGCGAAAGTGCCCGCCTACCACGTGCGCGAGCAGGACCAGATCATCTGGATCTGGTTCGGTAGCGCCGAGCATCCTGAGCCGACATTCGCGCCGCCCACCTACGACGTCCATAGCAGTGGCAAATACCTGTTCGACGGTGATGTCTATCACTACGACGCGCCCTATCAGCTCATCCACGACAACCTCATGGACCTCAGCCATCTGGGCTACGTCCATTTACGCACCATCGGCGGCAACGCCAGCATTCATATGAACGCGCAGATGAACGTGGACGGTGACGACTCGATGGTCCGCGTGGTTCGGCACATGCCCGACTCCGTGCCACCGCCGACCTACACCGCAGCCTATCCGTTCAAGGGCAACGTTGATCGCTGGCAGGAAATCGAATTTCACATCAATCACCTGCGCATCTGGACCGGGGCGGTAGACGCAGGCACGGACAATCTGAACGACCCCGACCGCGCCGGCTTCCATATGCGCGGTTTTCACGGCGTGACACCAGAAACCGAAAGCTCAAGCCACTACTTCTGGACCATAGCCACCAACCCTGAAAATGATCCGCAGGCGGTCATGGCCAAAGTGCTCGAGCAGACCATGTTGACGTTCGACGAAGACAAGGTGGTAATCGAAGCCCAGTACCAGAACATGTGCCGCTTCGGCACACGCCCGATGATCGATATTCATGTCGATGTAGGCGCCAACCGTGCTCGCAGAATCATCGAGCGACTGCGCAACGGCCCCGTTCAAGGCTGACGATGCATCACCCAGCCGCCGCCAACAGCGCGTGGCGGCTGGGTGGTTGCGCCGTATCAGCGCGGCGCGAAGACCACGCCGACCTGCGCGGCATACTTCAGCCAGGCGGCCTTGAGCCGTTCGACGGTTTGCGGTTGGGCACCCGCCAGGTCATGGGTTTCACCGCGATCCTGTGCGACATCAAACAACTGCCATTGGGGCGGCTGCGCGTGGTCGCCGAATCCCGCCTGCGGGCGCATGCCCAACAACTTGAGGTTGCCCTCGCGATAGTAGGCGTTGCCGAACAACTCTGCGGCCAGAATGCCATCGCCGTGGGGGCTGCCTTTGCCCGTCAGCAGGGGCAGGATAGATTTGCCGGTGATCGGGTGCTTGCCCGCCTCGCTCGGCAAGCTGATGCCCGCCAACTCGAGAAAGGTCGGCGCCAGGTCATCCACCCGTGCCACGCCCCGTTCCACGCCCTGACGACGCAGTGTCCTGGGCAGTTGAACAATCGCCGGAACGCTGATCCCGCCTTCGGCAGTGGTGCCCTTGAACAGGTGAAACGGTGCTGCGCTGACTTCGGCCCAACGCATGCCATAGTCGATCTGCGAACTTGGTTGGCCGAGGTTCGCCAAGCGGTTATCGGTTTTTGCGCCGGGGGGATAGAACTGCGCATGGTTTTCAGCGGCCGCGCCGTTGTCAGACATGAACACGATCAGCGTGTTGTCGTACTGGCCGCTCTCGCGCAGATACTCGATCAGGCGGCCAATGTTGTGGTCGAGGTTGTCGACCATCGCCGCGTAGATTTCCATTTTTCGCGCTTCAAACTGTTGCTGCTCAGCCGTTAGCTGGTCCCAGCCCGGCAGTTTTGGATTGACCGGCAAGGGTTGCGCCGGTTGCGCGTCCTTTGCCAGCAAACCGAGCGTCTTCATCCGCTCGATCCGCGTCTGGCGCACGTTGTCGTAGCCCTGATCGAAGCGGCCGCGGTATTTATCCAGATACTCCTTGGGCGCCTGCAACGGCCAATGCGGTGAGGTATAGGCTGCGTAGGCGAAAAAAGGCTTGCCTTGGCTTTTGGTGTTTTGCAGATAACCGATCAGCTTATCGGTGTAGAAATCGCTGGAATAAAAACTGTCGGGCACCTGCACCGCCCGGCCGTTTTCCCGATAATGCACCTGCTCCAGTTTGCTCGGTTCAACGCTAGAAGGCTTGAAGTGCGACGCGCCGCCCTCCAGCAAGGTGAACGACTGCTCGAATCCGCGCTGATCGGGGCCCTGATCAGCCTCCAGACCCAAGTGCCATTTACCGACCATGAGCGTTTGGTAACCGCCATTCTTGAGCAGCTCGGCCACCGAGTAGACACGTTGATTCAGATACCCCTCATACCCCGGTTTGCCGCGTTGAAACGGCTGCAGCGCTTCGGCCATGGTGCCAAGCCCGGCGAGGTGATTATCGGTGCCGGACATCAGCATCGAACGGGTGATCGAACAGGTCGGCGCGGCGTACATGCTGGTGAACTGCAAGCCCTCGCGCGCCAGTGAATCGAGGGTGGGCGTGTTGATTTCACCGCCAAAACTGCCGAGGTCGGAATAACCCAGATCGTCGGCGACGATCAGCAGGATGTTCGGTGGCGTCGACTCCGCAGTGGCAGCCATCGCCAGGCTGCTCCCCAGCGTCAGCGCGCCTAGCAGCAGGCTTAAAGGCATTCGCAGAAAAGGCATGGTTTCTCTCTTGTTGTTTGATCAAAATGCCACGGGCAGCAGCGGCAACTCACTCCTCGAAGATCGCCACCGCGCGCACGAATCCGGCCGATGCGTGTTTGATTTTGTAGGGGAAGCACGACACCACGAAGCCATTGGCCGGCAAGGTTTCAAGATTGGCCAGTTTTTCCATTTGCCCGTAGCCGATATCACGCCCGGCCTTGTGCCCTTCCCAGATGATCGAGGCGTCGCCGCTGGCGGCGAATCGCTCGCGGGTGTACTTGAACGGCGCGTCCCAACTCCAGGCGTCGGTGCCGACTACCCGCACACCGCGCTCCAGCAAATACATCGTGGCTTCACGGCCGATCCCGACGCCGGCATCCAGATAGCCGGGCTGACCGAACAATTCGCCGGCACGGGTATTGATCAACACGATATCCAGTGGCTGCAACACATGGTCGATACGGGCCAGCTCCGCTTCGACTTCTTGCGCGGTCACCACATGGCCGTCGGGCATGTGCCGAAAATCCAGTTTGACCCCCGCTTGCAGGCACCAGTCCAGCGGCAATTCGTCGATACCGAATGCCGGTTGGCCGCCATCGGTGGTCGACGCGTAATGCCACGGCGCGTCCATGTGCGTGCCGCTGTGGGTGGTGATTTGCAGACGCTCGGCGGCCCATGACTCTTTACCCGGCATCTGCTCCAGTTGCAGCCCGGGAAACATCGCGGCCATTTCTGGCCAGCCCTGCTGGTGATCCATGTAATCGATCTTCGGCAGCAACGGCGGCGGATCGGTGTAAGGGTTATTGTCGAGCGTGACCGAGAGGTCGACCAGGCGACGTTTAGGCTTGGCTGGCTGCATGAAGGGAATCTCCAGTAATCGATAAATGCCGAGGGGCGGCGGGGTTCAGTGAGTTGCGAATCAACGTGGCGGCGTTGCCGTCATGGCTGAAACCCGCGGCACGCGCCTGTGGGGTTTTCAACGGTGGCAGACGCCCGAACAGCGCTTCCAACTGACTGTCGGGGACGTAAGTGATCAGGTTGCGGCGTTCCTGCCCATAACTCGCCGCCAAGGCATCGACCACTTGGGCAATCGACAGATGCAGTACCGGCAATTGCCACACCCGTTGCGATTCGAGTTCGTGGTGATCCAGCTCAGCGGCGTGCATCAGGTTGTTCACGCAGCAGCGCACCGACATCCACCAAGCAGTGGCCTCGGCGGAAACCGGGCAACGATAGGACTCGCCTTCGGCAAAGGCGCGCAGCAAGTCACTCATGAACGCCGAGCGTAATCCGTTGGGTTCGCGCGGGCGGGCAACGATGCCAGGCAGGCGCAGTGCGCGCCCGTCCACTTCCCCGCGCCTGGCCAGGTCGACAATGACACTCTCGACCATGGCCTTGTGCGTGCCGTAAGAAAGCTCCGGATGCAGCGGTGCCTGCTCATTCATGCGCACAGGCAATTCGCCGCCGTAGACCGCGACACTGCTGGCGTACACCAGCACCGGCGGCTGGGTTTTGTTGCGCAACTGATCGAGTAATTCGAGGCTCGCCAAGAGGTTGACCTGGTAGCCCTGCGTGTAATGTTCTTCCGCCGCGCCACCAGCAATGCTCGCCAGGTGAAAAACCACATCAATGCCATCGGCGAGCACCCGGCGCATTAACGCGGCGTCGGTAATATTGCCGCGATGACGGCGCAAGCGCGGATCGTCCGGCAGGCCTTGCAAGTCAGTGTCCAGCACCAGCATCGAAACAATGATCCGTCCACGCACGCTGCCCTTCGCCAGCAGACAGCGCACCAGTTCGCGCCCGACGAAGCCGTTGGCCCCGGTAATCAACACACGCATGTGCCGCTCCTTAGCCTTGGGCCTTGACGACGCATTGCTCAATCGCGCCGAACACTGACTGACCGTCAGCCCCCAGGACGTTCATGTGCACGCGATCACCGAAGCGCATGAAAGCGGTTTGCGGGGCGCCGTGCTCGATCATCTCGATGGCGCGGCGTTCGGCAATGCAGGCCGAACCGACACTGCGCTCGGCATTGGAAACCGTACCGGAGCCGATCAACGTGCCGGCACCCAACCGGCGAGTCAGCGCGGCATGGGCGATCAACTGGCCAAAACCGAAGGTCATCTGCCCACCGTGTGGATGACCGAACCACTCGCCATTCCAGCTCACCTGCAACGGCAGATGCACACGCCCGTCGCGCCAGGCATCGCCCAGTTCGTCCGGGGTGATTGCCACCGGGGCGAAGCTCGACGACGGTTTGGCCTGCAAAAAGCCGAAGCCGGTTTTCATCTCCCGAGGGGCCAGCGCGCGCAGGCTGACGTCGTTGATCTGCAGGATCAGCTTGATGTGCCCAATGGCCTGCTCCGCGCTGCAACCCAGCGGCACGTCGTCCACCAGCACGACGAACTCGCCTTCAAAGTCGATGCCCTGGCTTTCACTGGGCAGCGCAATGTTGTCGTGGGCGCCGAGGAAATCATCGCCGGCGCCCTGATACATCAACGGCGTGTGTTCGACGCCTTCAATGGGGTCAAGGTTGAAAGCCTTTTGCATCAGCGCGCCATGGCTGAGGAATGCCGAGCCGTCGCACCATTGGTAGGCGCGTGGCAACGGTGCCATGGCCTGAGTCGGGTCGAAGGCAAACGCGTCAGGCGCATCGCCCGCGTTCAACCGGGTGGCCAGCGCCTGCAAGCGCGGTTCGGCATCAGGCCAGTCTTCTATAGCCTGTTGCAGGGTGTACGCCACCGAGCCGGCATCCAGTGCCCATTGCAGATCCCGCGAGACGATGACCAGTTGTCCATCACGATGGCCGTTTTTCAGCGTGGCGAGTTTCATGATGATGCTCCTTGCACAGAATTCAGTTCAGCGGCAAAGCGCCCGTCGAGCAGGATGAACACCATGCGCGCCATGGCTTCGGTACGGTTGCTCCAGGCATGGTTGGTGCCGCGTTGCACCACCACGTCGCCGCGCTTGAGGTGCACGTCTTCCTCGTCCAGCACCAGCCAGACCTCACCTTCGGTGACGATGCCGTAGTCGAGGGTTTCCGTGCGGTGCATCAGTTTGTGTTTGCCTGCGCCCTGCCCCGTGCCGGCATGCGACTCGCCGATTTCGGCAAATACCGCCGCGGCGTTTTCATCGCTGACCTGGTTCTGCACGCTGTCGGGCGGGATGTCGACCACGCGAATCACGCTGCCTTGCGCCGCGGGACTGAGTCGCAACGGTTGGGCGCTCGGATCACTCGCATTGTCGAGCGGTGCGGGGCTGGCGCCGGTGTTCCACAATTCGTAAAACACCGTGCCGGGCACCGCCAGCAGCGGGAACACGTTAGGCGTCGGCCCGCAGCTGGCGACAATGGCCCGGCCTTGGGCGTTGTAGCCGGTGACCACTCTTTTGAACTCGGGAAGGGTCTGCATTTAAAGTTCTCGTTCAGTTGTCAGCGGCGCTCGGGGCAGCAATCCGCCGAGTCTGGGGATGGCGAGGCAAAACAGCGCCACCAGCAATTGCAGGCCACCCACAATGGCCAAGGCATGCGGCAGCGCCGAGCTGACGCCATGCGTGATGCCGAGTACGACCAAGGGGCTGATGAATTCGCCGGCAAAGATCGCCGCGGTGAAACACCCCGCCGCGCGCCCGCGTTGATGAAAGTCGACCTGCGCCATGATCCAGGTGATCAGCGTCGGCAACATCAGGCCGATGCCCAGGCCGTTGATCGTCACTGCGACCACCACCTGCATGTGGCTGCCGGCATTGGCCATCAACAAGCCGCCGACGCCCGCCAGCGCATAGGCGATCAACAACATGTGCTGCGCACGCATGCCACTGAACAGGCGGAAGCTCAGCGCCCCGGCCAGCACGCCCAATTGGTTGGCGCCCATGGTCATGCCGATGTCCTGCGGCGCATCGACGTGCAGCAGATTGAGCAGATACCCGGCCTGTACAGGCACGATAAACAGGCTCAGGCCGGCCAACAGTGCCAAGGCATACATCGGGGTCAGCGCGCGCCATGGGAATTTGTCGATCAGCGCGCTGTGCAGTGGATGCTCGGCCCGGGTGTGCGATTGCGGCTCCCAGAGTTTCCACGCCATCAGCGGCAGGAAGACCAGCCCGACGGCGTACAACGCGAACGGCGTGCGCCAGTCGTCCTGCCCGAGAAAACCGCCCAGCGCGATAAACACCGCTGCGGACAGCGACGTGGCGACCATCTGCAAGGCAAACAAACGCTCGCGTCGGGCACCGCTGTAGTAGTCGCCCATCAGCGTGGTGCAGCAAGTCATGATGCCCGCCTCGGCCAGACCGATGCCGGCGCGGCTGAGGACGATGGCCGGCAGCGATTCGAGCCACAGCGGCAGTACACCGCAGAGCACGTAAAGCCCCATGCTGGCGAGCAACAACGGTTTTCGCCCGAGGCGGTCGGCGATCATTCCGGCAAATGGCGCCAACAGGGCAATCATTAACGCCGGCAACGTCAGCACGATCGGCACCAGCACGGCGCTGTTCGCAACGTCGGCAAAGTGCGCTTGCATGCGCGGTAGCACCGGCGCCAGCAGCACCGCGCCAAGTACCGGCAGGCAACTGCCCAGCAGCAGCAACATCGATTGCGCCAGCCCGGCTGTTCTGCCGGCGTTCACGTCTGAGGTTTCAACGCGCATGGCAACGCTCCTGGGTGTGCAGATGTTCGGGATTGGCCGCAACCGCGGTGGCTGGTTTCGTCACGCTCAACACACCGGCTCGCACAACCGCATCGGTAGTCGAGCGACGTACAGGCAGGAGGAAATGCGCCAGCGCCGGCAGCAGTACCAGGGCGCCGACCATGTTCCAGACGAACATGAACGCCAGCAACACGCCCATGTCGGCCTGGAATTTGATCGGCGAGAACATCCAGGTCGCTACGCCAATCGCCAGGGTGATACCGGTCAGCATCACCACTTTGCCGGTGGACACCAGCGCCAGGTAATAGGCTTCGGACAAACTCGCGCCGCGGCGAAGATGGCCGAGCAAAATGCTCATCACGTACAAGGCATAGTCGACGCCGATGCCCACACCAAGAGCGATCACCGGCAGCGTGGCGACCTTCACGCCAATGTTCAGCCAGACCATCAGCACTTCGCAGAGAATCGAGGTGAGCATCAGCGGAATCACCGCGCAGACCGTGGCACGCCATGAGCGGAAGGTGATCAGACACAACACGATCACCGCGCCATACACCCAGAACAGCATCTCGCGGTTAGCCTGCTTGACGACGATATTGGTCGCCGCCTCGATACCGGCATTCCCTGCCGCCAGCAAGAATTGCACCTCATCGGTGTTATTGGCGGCGGCGAACGTTTCCACGTGCTCGACCAGGCGCGTCAGGGTTTCGGCCTTGTGGTCGGTGAGGTAGGCATACAGCGTCAACAGGCTGCAATCTTCGTTGTACAAACCGCGAGGTGCGCTGGCGGTGATCATGTTGAGCATCGCCTGATTGTTCTGCAGCTCGTACCACTTGGCGCTGCCTTCGCTGAGCCCGACCAGCATGCGGCGGTTGAGCAAGGCCAGCGAGTTGGTCGAATCCACCCCCGGCAGCGCACGCAGTTGCCAGTCCAGCGCATCGACCTTGGCAAGAACGTCGTAACGCGCACAACCACCGGCCGGGGTTTTCACCATGACTGCAAACAGGTCGCTGCTGGCGCCGTAATGCCGGGTGAGAAAGGCATCGTCCTGGTTGTAGCGCGAGTCTGCGCGCAACTCCGGGGCGCCGGCATTGAGGTCGCCGATCTTCAGTTGCAGGCTGACGACAAAGCCGGCTGCAGCCAGGGCGATACTGATTGCGATGCACAGACTCGCCCAACGGCGCTGGGTGAACAGGTCCAGGAAGCGCCAAAAGGCATGACGGCGCAGACCGGCCTGCTCGGTTTGTTCGCTCTTGAGGCTCAACTGTGCGGCACGCGGTGATACGCCGACGTACGACAGCAAAACCGGCAGCAGAATCAGGTTGGTGAAGATCAGCACCGCGACGCCGATACTCGCGATCACGGCCAGATCCTGAATAACCTGGATCTTGATCAGCATCAGCACCGCGAACCCCACCGCATCGCAGAGCAACGCCGTCAGCCCCGCCAGAAACAGGCGGCGGAAGGTGAAGCGCGCGGCCACCACGCGATGCATGCCGCGACCGATGTCCTGCATGATGCCGTTCATTTTCTGCGCGCCGTGACTCATGCCAATAGCAAACACCAGAAACGGCACCAGCACCGAATACGGATCCAGTTGATAGTTGAGCAACGGCAACAAACCGAGCTGCCAGACCACCGCAACCAACGAACAGAACACCACCAGCAAAGTGCTGCGCAGGCAACGGGTGTACCAGAACAGCACGGCGGTGGTGATCAGGATGGCTACGGCGAAAAACAACAGGATCTGTTTCAGTCCGTCGATCAGGTCGCCGACTTTCTTCGCGAAACCGGTGATATGAATCTCGATCCCGTCTTTTTGATAGGTGCTGCGCAGATTCTCCAGTTGCTCGGACAGCGTCGAATAGTTGAGTGCCTGTCCGTCGGCGGTGTTGGCCAGCAGCGGCACATAAATGATGCTCGACGTCTGGTCCAGCGCCACCAGTTGGCCGAGTTCATTGGACCTTTGAACATTGCGGCGCAGCGCTTCCAGATTGGCCGCAGTGCCGCTGTAGTCATCGGGGATGACCGGGCCGCCGTCGAGGCCCTCTTCGGTTACGGCTACCCAACGGGTGGCGGGCGTCCACAGGGACTTCATGTAGGCGCGATCGACACCGGGCAACAGATAGAGTTGGTCGCTCAATGCCTGCAGGGTCTTCAGATACTCGGCGTCGTAGATATCGCCCTTGCGGTTAGCCACGACGATCCGCAAGGCATTGCCCAGCCCGGTGAGTTGCTTCTGGTGTTCAAGGTAATTGGCGATGTAGGGATGCTGGGTAGGGATCATCTTTTCGAAACTGGCGTTGAGCTCGATCCGCGTCGCTTGAAAACCCAGCACCAGGGTGGTCAGCACACACACCAGCAGCACCCAGACGCGGTGATTGAACAGCGTGCGTTCCACCACCGAGCCTGAGCGTGGGTCGAAACTCGCCAGGCTGGCCGTGGCGTTGTCGAATGACTTCATAACCTCACTCCGAAGCAGTTACGGTGGGTGGCGATACACGCGTCACACCGGTAAAACCCGCCATGATCAGGCTGCCGTCGGCGGCCTCGATCAGGCTGGAAACGGGCCTGCCCAACGGTTTGCCGTAGGGCTTGAGCAGCGCGCCGGGTTGGCGATCGGTGCGAAACAGCGCGCCGCCCTGATTGACCAGCAGCAACCGACCGTCACTGGTGTGAATCGCATCGCTGAAGGAGATCGGCAGCGCCACGGGCGCGGGTTGGAAGCTGTCGCCAAAGTCGTGGGAGACAAACGCGTTGCCTTTCAGGCCAGCCACCAGCAGCGTGCCGTCGGCGTCGGTTTGCAGGGTAAAAAAACTGCCTGAATAAGGGCTGTCGAGTGGTTTGAAGGTGTGGCTGTTGTCTTCGGATCGCGCCAGATAGCCCTGCTCTCCGGCGATAAACCAGCGCTCACCCTGATGCGCGATGGAGTAGAGATGGGCGCCGGCCGGATTGTCGATCTGGCCGATCAGCGACTGCCAACTGCGCCCACCGTCGCGGGTTTCGAATGCCAGACCATAGGCGCCGACGATCAGGCCGTGCCGGGCGTCGACAAAGTCCAGCGCGAGGAAGGGTTTGTCCGCGCCCTCGTCCACCATGCGTTCAGCTGTTTGCACCCGTGTGGCGGCGACATCCGTGTCTACGGCTGAAGGCAATTGTTCCTGGGCCGCCTTCAATTCGAGCTGCGCAGCGCGCTTGCCATCGAGTTGCAGCGCCCAGTGTTCGCCGCCGTCTTTAGACATCAGCACGACACCGGCGTGGCCGACCGCCCAACCCACGCTGGCATCGACAAATTGCACCGCCGTCAGGCTCACCGATACCGGTACCTCGGCCTGTCGCCAGCTCGTACCGTTGTCGTCGGAAAGCACCACGACGCCGCGCTCGCCGACTGCCACCAGTCGCGCTCCGGCCCGAGCCAGATCCAGCAGAACGGCGTGCTGCGCTTGCGGTACTCGCATGGCCGCAGTGCTCAGGGTATCGCCCACAGCGCCAGCCTGCGCCAGGCTCGCAGGCCCGACCCAGGACAATGCGAACAGGCACACCAGCCTTGAGAAAGTGTTCATATGCGACCTCGAAAATCCTGTGAAACCGGGTCACGTCTTACGCAGCGTGACCCGGTCCGATTCAGCGAACCCCGGCACCCGCCATCGCCGCCGGCGAGAACTCCGAGGCCTTATAGCGATCCACCACGCCGTACTGCTCAGGCTGGCCGGTGTAAACGTTCTGGATAAACCAGGCGCCGGAGGTCAGGTCGTAGAAGCCCGAAGACAATTGCGCCTGGGCAGGCAAGTCCGGCAGCACCGCTGGCAGCGACCACAGGGTTTTGGCCAACTGGCCGTTGGCGTCCCAGCGGTCGCCGAGCATGGCTTGCCAGGTGTCTTCGTCGAGGTAGTAACGGCCCTTCGGTAGCTGATGACGCTTGCCCGGTGCCAGATCGGCTTCCACCACCCACACCCGGTGCAGTTCCCAGCGCACGACATCGGGGTTCATGTGATGGGCGAGAAACAGGTCCTCGGGTTTGGCAGCGGCCTGCACCTTGTTGGTGTTGTAAGGGATGTACATCTCCTGCTTGCCGATCAGCTTCCAGTCAAAACGGTCGATTCGACCCTGAAATACACTCAGTTCATCGAACGACATGACCCCGGCAGTCGCCGGTGTCGGTGTATCGCAGCAGGCGTTCGGTAACTTGCGTACGCGGCGCTGCCCTGTCAGGTAGACGTGGGCCTGAGACTTGTCGCCGTTGATGTTGGTACGGCCCATGATCTGCTCGCCGGCACGCAGCGGCGGGCCGACGTTTAACAGACGGAACAGCCAGTAATCGCCGGCGAAGGATTCGGGCGTACCGTCCTGGTAGTAATAAGGCATTTCCTGGATCGCCTGGCCGTCAGTCGTCATCACCTGTTTGCCATCGGCGGTCATCAGGTAATGGCGAAAGTGCATGGACAACGACGTACCGCGCCAGTTGAGAATGTGGTTCCACATGGCTTCGGCGCCATTTTTCGGAATCGGAAACGGGATGCCGCCGTAGGCACCTTCCGGCACCGGACCGGCGCTGCTGTCGACCAGTTTGGCGCGAGTGGCGTTTTTCAGCGTGTTGTCATAAACCCACTGCGGCGCTGCGGCCGTGCGGCGGGTCGGGTACACATCAATGCGATAGGTGTCGGGGAAACGCTTGAACATTTCCTTGGTGCCGTCGGTCAGTTTACCGGCGTACTGCGCCAGGTTTTTCGAGGTGATGCTGAACAACGGTTTGTCCGCTGCGAACGGATCGCTGCGTTTGCCACCCTCCTTGAAGGCTGGGTCGACCTTGGTGTAGCCGCCGTCCCAGGCCGGAATCGAACCGTCGGCATTGCCTGCGCGCTCAGCGCCCATCGGGGTCAGCGACTTGTTCAGCTTTGCCGCTTCGTCAGCCGTGGCCGCGGTTGCGCCCTGGCTCAACACCGCCAGGCTGCCGAGCAGCGCGAAGCACAAGGCTTTGAGTGTGAATGCGGCATTTTTGTTGTTATGGGTCATGCGCAAGTCCTCTTAAAACGTGGTCTTGACGGAGAAGGCCAGGTAATCCCGGTCCTTCAGCGATTGCTGGAAGTTGAATTGGCTGGCTGCGTTGAGGTTGGTGTTCTCGGGGCCGTAGTAATGCGTGTACGTCAGGCCGGCGGTCACGCGATCCAGGTAAGTCGCGGTGATACCGATGTTCATGTCGCCGCCGTTATCCGGGCCGAACGAGCTGACAACCGCCGACTTGCCGAGGGGGAAATAGCTCAGGCCGACAGGAATGCTGATATCGACGCCGGAGAAAAACTGGCGATAGGTCGGGGTGTAGACCACCTTGAAGCCGAGGCCGTCATCGGTGGCGCCGGGGTCGAGGGCGGCACGGTTTTTCGTGACATTGAGCAGGCGGTTCCAGGCGATCTCACCGACGAATCCCGACTCCTTAGCAATGAAGTTCGGCCCGAACGAAGCGATCACATTGAGGTTGATGTGCGCTGTGCGCCCGACGGCATAAAGCGCGTCATCGTCGTTGTCGGCCGCCACCCCAGGGAGCACGGTGACGCCGTTGGAGACCAGTGGCATGTTCCAGCGCATCGAGGCTTCACCGGCAAAACTGTAGGCATCAACCGTGGTGGAGAAACTGGCGCCCAACGCGCGGATCTCCTCCGGGTAAACCCAGTAGTAGTCGCCAATCTGGCCGGTGCTGAAATTCGGCGCACCGGCGGAAGGTTTGAGATACAGCTTGGGCGTCTTGTCGTGGTACTGGATGGCGTACAGGCCGTACTCCACGGTCTCGGCGTTATATTTCAGTTGCAGGCCGCCCTGCCCCGAATCCTTGGCGTCTTTGTCTTTGCCGTGGAAAAACGCCGCCGGACTGCCGGCGTTGCCACCGAGGAACGCCGGGAAAGGCGCGCCGACGATCAGGCGTTCGTTACCCTCACCGATGGTGTCGCTGGTGGAGAAATAACTGCCTGCGCCCGGCAAGCGTGTTTCTTCCCATTCCAGTTGGTAGAACGCCCCAAGCGAGACATCATCGGTCACTTGAAACGTGCCTGAGAGCTGATTGACCGGGCGCGTGATTTCCTTGAATTGGGTATTGGGCACCGACTGTGCCTTGACCACATCGACCGGCGCCATGCCACCGGCAATGCCGTTGGCACCAAAAAACAGGCTTTCGCCCCAGATCAAACCATGGCGCCCGGCACGCACGGACGTGGAGCGCTCGGCGATCTCGCCGTTCCAGTAGACAAACGCATCCAGCAACTCACCATCGCCGCCGTGCAAGTGGCGGGTGTCATCGGTGAACTCGTCGTAGCCGACCGAACGCGCGTTGGCGCGGCTGGGGTCATTATTGTCGTTGTCGTTCTGGTACTCGGTGTCGTACCACGCCGCGCCACTGAGCCGCGCGCCGACGTTTTTGAACGACATGTCCAGTTCCGAGAGGATGTCCATTCGGTTGGAGATCAGTCCCTTCTGGAAGGCACGATCGCCGTCGTCCTGGTTCAGCGCGACCTGGCCACGGGTCAGTTTGTGGCTGGGATTCTCGGTTCGCCACGCGGTGCTGTATTTCACCGTGTTGTCCCAGCGCAGGTTGAAATCGGGATTACCGGTCTCGACCTGAAACGCCTGAACGGCCTGGCTACATAGCACCAATGCCGCCGCCAGACTCAAACCGCAGGGTGCAGACAAGCGAACCGGGCGGCGCGCGAGCGTCGCAGTCGATGAGCTAACCATCGCGTTAACCTCTTGTTTTTATAGTGGTAACTGCTGTGGGAATGCTGGGGTGTGTAATCAGATTGGCTCAGCCGTACGCGCAAGCATCTGCTTGACCAGGCCGATACGGTCGAAATCCCGGTCTTGCTGCATTTCCTTGTCGCCGGCCAGCACCGAGCTTTCGCTGATGAACTTGCACCGGGCAAAGCGCCGCGCCATGAAGCGTTCGAGTTGCTGCTCAACGCTGCCGCCGGCCGTGAGTTCTTCACTGAGCACCACGGCATCTTCGATCGCCATACCGGCGCCCTGACCGAGGTGCGGGGTGGTGGCGTGGGCGGCATCGCCGATCAGCAGGACGCGACCGCGATGCCAGGGCTCGTCGACGAAAATCACTTCCATCGGTTTGTAGACGACCTGGCTGCTGTCAGTGATTTGCTCGCGCAATTCGCCGATCAAACCGCTAAAGCCTTGCAGGCGTTGGCGCATCTGCTCGGCCAGGGTGGCGGGATCCATCCACGGATTGGCGGGCTCATGGGAGGTCAGGAACATGTACATCAAGTTCCCGGCCAACGGCACCAGCCCGGCGTTGCCGGCGGCGCTCTGATAGTTGGCGAGGTGATCGATTTGCGCGGCGCGTGGGAAGTTGTAGCGCCACACCGATTGGCCGGTGAAGCGCGGCTGGTACGTGTCGCCAAACAACAGCTCGCGGACTTTGGAGAACAATCCGTCGGCGCCGACCACCAGATCATAGGTGCCGTCAGTACCGTCGGTGAACACCACCTCAACGCTGTCACCCCGGTCATTCAGCGATTCCACGCTGAGGCCCAGGCGAACATTCGCGCCGAGCTCCATCGCCGTGGTGCTGAGCACATTGTGCAGGGCCAGCCGCGAGATGCCGACGTTTGCCGGGTATTCAGGGCCCGCGAGGCGCTGACCGGGGATGCGAGCCAGTTGCTGGCCGCCCGGGCCATAAATGGCGACGTCTTCGAAGGCGTATGCCGCATCGAGATAACCGTCGAGCACGCCCAGCTTGGCCATTTCTCGTACCACATTGCTCTGCTGGATAATGCCGACGCCGTATACGGTCCACTGCGACTTGAGTTCTATCAGATCAACTGCAATACCTTTGCGGCGCAACGCGATGGCTGCACACAGGCCGCCAATACCGCCGCCCACGATCAGAACTTTGTTCACTGCACTCATGGCAATCTCGCTTCTTATTCTTGTGATTCGCTGCAGCGCGGGGCGCTGCGTCGTTGGGTCCAGCTTCCGGGCAAACCAGGGATTTGACTAATCGCGAGTAGGGATGCGATGTATCGCCAGGCGCGATACCTCGTTTTGCAGCTGCACCTCTCCCGCGACGGGCATTTTCAGCACCACGCAACCCTCTTCCAGAAACCACTCGAGCGCTTCCAGCGTCTGGCCCAGACACGGGCCGTAGATGCATTCGCCGGTGTCAGGAAGAAACTGCGCACCGTGGGCATAACAGGCGATCAACTGGCCATCGGCGGACAGAAACCGGTCTTTGCGGTACTCCAGGCGTACATCCAGATGCGGGCAACTGTTGCGATAAACCCGCACCTGACCTTGGTGCATCAGCGCAAAAACACTGTCTTTACCGCGTTGCAGCGGATCGAATCCACGCGCGTGCCCTTCCACCAGCTCTTCCAGTCGGCACAGGTAAAACCCGTGGTCGACCATGGTTCAGCCGAGCTTCGGTGGCGGGCCGCCCGGTGCCCATTTTTCTTTCGAATTGAACAGGAACAGCTGCGAGTTATCCGCCGACAGCGGCGCGCGACGTGCCTCCCAGGCGTCGTCGTGCTTGTCCATGTCGGCGTCATATTCGATATGGCAACCCAGCGGGCTGTTGAAGTACCAGAACCAGTTGGAGCCAAAGAGATGGCGGCCCGGCCCCCAGAAACTGGTCCAGCCTTTTTGCTCGAAACGCGTGCCCGCCAACAACACTTCGGTGCCGCTGCCCATGTGGAACGTGAAGTGCTCGCAGCCTTTCATGTGCGGTGGCGTCTGGATCATGAACAGGCAGTGATGGTCATCGGAACCCGCCGGACGCATGAACGGCCCGGCGCCGATAAAGGTGTCAGTGGTTCTGAAACCCAGGCGTTCGGCGTAAAACGCCTCGGCTTTCGCCGCATCAGGAACGAAATACACGACGTGCGACAAGGTGCGCGGCAGCGCGCTCATGTCCAGGCTGATACCGGGTTGATTGAGCGGACGTTGCGGGGAATTGCCGGCCGCGTTGGTCAAGTCATCCGGGGCGCTGTACGGCCTGCGCACGCTGACCTGGAAAGCAATCGCAAAACCCATGTCGTCGACGCTGTGCAGCACGCCATCCGCATCGCGGCTCACCTGGCGATCACGTGCCAGTTCGTCTTCGATCGCATCAAGGTCTGCCACGCCCGCTACGCCGTAGACGGTTTCGCGAATCGATGGCGCCGGGCCGATGGCGGCCGGCAGGTTCGCATCGTCTGCGCGGCGGATGATCACGGCGGTACCGTCCAGTGCTTCAAAACGCCCGCCATTGCTGTCCACGCCAATCGGCGCGAGGCCATAGTCACGCAGGCAATCGCTACAGGCTTGGATGTCATCGACGCCAAAGATCAGGGCATCAAGGCCAATGATGTTCATGGCTACCACTCCATTGAAATTATGATTGTGGAGACTGTTGCCAACGGCTGTTCAGGCGATCAGCCATGCTTGGAATCCGGTGGTGGTGTCGGCAAGAGGCCCGACTGCGGCGAAGATTGACGCGGGATCTGGCAGCTGACTAATCGTCTGTCGGGATGCGACCTATCGCCGATCGCGATACCTGCGCAGCGACTGACACAGCGAATAACGGGAGGGTTGACGCGGCGATGTATTCGACCGAATGTATCGCGAAAATAAATATAAAAATGGACGTGGCCTATGCGTTTCAATCACCTGGACCTCAATCTGTTGGTGGCGCTCGATGTGTTGCTTCAGGAGCAGAACATCACCCGTGCCGCCGAACGCCTGCACATGACTCAATCGGCTACAAGCGGTGTACTCGGGCGCTTGCGTACCTATTTCGAAGACGAATTGCTCGTCCAGGTCGGCCGCAAGATGCAGCCCACACCTTATGCGGTGGAGCTCAGCGAACCGGTGCGCGAAGTGCTGCTGACGATTCAGTCTTCGATTACCGCCAAACCGGTGTTTTCCCCGGCGGTCAGCAAGCGGCATTTCCGCCTGGTGACCTCGGATTATCTGATCAGCGTGCTGTTTGCTCAGGTGATCCAGAAAATCCATCAGGAAGCCCCGAACATCACCTTCGAGATGCTCGGCCCCAGCGACAACTCTGGCGAATTGCTGGTGCGCGGCGAGGTCGACCTGATGATCGTGCCCGAGCGGTACATCATCGAGGGTCACCCGTCCCAGCTGCTGTTTGAAGAAGATCATGTGTGCGTGGTGTGGCAAGGCAACACGCAGGTCGGCGACAGCCTGACCCTTGAGCAGTACATGGAAATGGGCCACGTGTCGGTCGGCTTCGGGCGGACCCGGCACATGAGCATCGAGGAATGGTTCATGAACCAGTACGGTTTCAATCGCCGACTGGAAGTCATCACCAATGACTTCAATACCCTCCCCCAATTGATTGTCGGCACCCAACGTATCGCGACCATGCACCAACGCCTTGCGCGTCTGTACGCCGAATATCTGCCGCTGCGCATCCTGCCGCCGCCGGTCAAGATCCCGGTCATGCGTGAGTTCATGCTCTGGCACCGCAGCGTCGATGGCGATGCCATGCACCGCTGGCTGCGCGAGCGCATCAGCGAATTCATCACGGATCTGGAACCGGCTGCTATCGCCGCGCGCGATACCTCCCATCCCGAGTCACGATTGGCCAAATAGTCGGGCCGTCCTTAACGTGCCTTGCAATCGTCAAGGCAACCACAAGGACAACAATAATGTTCCGCTACTTCCCGACTAACTACGTGTGGAATCTTTCTGTCGATCTGGCCATTGAAATGGGCGCCCGGATGGGCGAAATCGAAGAAATGTGTGCCCCGCTGCAAGAAGCCGCCAAGCAACCTGACGCCGCCGGCACCCAGGCGTTTCGCGAAACCTGGGCGAAAATGGCCGACAAGCTGTGTGGCCTCGCCGAAGAAGATGAAGGCAATGGCCGGCTGCTTTCCGCCGGCGAAAAATACAGTCGCGCCGCCACCTATTACCTGACGTGCGAACGCTTGCAAGCCCACGGCGCTGCGGGCCGTACCGAACTGTATCAGCGCTTTTTGCAGACCTTCAAACGCGGTATCGAGCTGTCGCGGGAAAACTGTGAACGTGTGGAAATCCCGTATGAAGGCAAACACATTTCCGGCCTGCTGGTTCGTGCTGAAGGGGTGAGCGGCCCCGCGCCGCTGCTGGTTCAGGTCAACGGTCTGGATTCGACCAAAGAGATGAAATACCGCGTCGGCCTGCCGGCCTGGCTGGCCAAACGCGGCGTGTCTTCGCTGATCATCGACCAGCCCGGAACCGGCGAAGCCCTGCGCCTGCACAACCTGATCGCCCGTTATGACAGCGAGCACTGGGCCAGTCGCGTGGTCGACTGGCTGGAAACCCGCAGCGACGTGGATGCCAAGCGCATCGGCCTGGAAGGTGTCTCCCTCGGCGGTTATTACTGCCCGCGCGCGGTGGCCTTCGAGCCGCGGTTTGCCTGCGGCGTGGTCTGGGGTGCGAACCACGACTGGCGCGATGTGCAAAAGCGTCGTCTGGAAAAAGAAGGCAGCTTTCCGGTGCCGCATTACTGGTCGCACGTCAGTTGGGTGTGGGGTGCCAAAGACATTGATGACTTCATGGCCATCGCCGAAAACGTGCATCTGGACGGCATACTGGATCGCATCAAGGTGCCGTTCCTGGTCACCCACGGTGAAAAGGATTCGCAGATCCCGCTGAAGTGGGCGCACCGTACCTACGAACAACTGGTTAATAGCCCGAAACGCGAGCTGAAAATCTTCACTGAGCGTGAGGGCGGTGTGCAGCATTCCAGCTTCGACAACAGCATCAATGCCGGTCAATACATCGCCGACTGGATCGCCGAAACCCTGGGTGGGCGCACCGCCTGATCCGTTGGAACCACGCCCAAAAAAACGCCGGACAATCTTTCGATTCTCCGGCGTTTTTGCGTTTACGGGTTGAACCAGCGGCACCTATTGACGCGATCAATACGCAGGCATCGATGCAATCTGCTGGTTCTGCACCCGCCTGCTCTTTAGCCTCGCTTTGCATAACAATCACAAAGCGAAGACGCCATGACTGCCCTGCATCTGAAATGCCAGACCCTGTTCGACGGCACCGGACTTGAAACCCGCCAACAACAAACCTTGATCGTCGAAAACGGCCTGCTCACTTACGTCGGCCCAACCGCGATGGCACCCTCTCCCCAGCCTGGCGACACACAAGTGGATGCCGGCGACAACTTCGTCATGCCGGGTCTGGTGGATGTGCACACGCATCTGGCCTTTGGTAATGCGCAAAGCGAAGAAGACATTGATCTGTGGACCAGCGACGAGTTTCGCGCACTGCGCGGGATGTTTTTCGCGCAGCACGTACTGGCTGCCGGCGTCACCAGCATGGTCTGCCCCGGCGACAGCGGCCAGCTGAGCATCGCCGTGCGCAATGCCGTCGCCGCCGGTTTGTTTGAAGGCCCACGTATCGCGGCCAGCAGCCGCGTCATCACCAATCGGCAGAGCCTTAACGACTGGTTCCCGAGCCGGGTCGGCGCCCCGGAATACTTCACCGCGCAACTGGTCACCAGCCGCAGCGACGCCCTCGCGGAGATTCGCAAGCAAGCCAAGGATGGGGTCGACCTGATAAAGATCGCCATGGACGGCACCCACCGCCGTCCCAATGGTGAAATCATTGCGGCCTTCACCGCCGACGAAACCTTTGAGATGGTCGAAGAAGCTCATCGCCTGGGCTGCAAAGTCGCCACTCATGCCTACGGTCGCGAGGCCGTGATGTACGCGGCACGCGCAGGGGTCGATCTGGTTTTCCATGCCTTTTATATGGATGACGCATGCATCGAAGCATTGCTTGAGGCCGGCAGCATTCTTGCCCCGACCATGACGTTTCCGCAAAACACTGTGGACTTCTGCCAGCCCCATGACCCGGCGATCAGCACGGGTTATGCGGGTTATTGCGCACGCACACTGGAAGTGGGTTCGGCGGTACTCAAGCGCGCCAAGGCTGCCGGCGTACCCTTTGCCTGCGGCAGTGACAGCGGTTTTGCGGTAACACCGTACGGCGAGTGGCATGCCCGGGAACTGGAGTTGCTGGTGACCCGACTCGGCTTCACACCGGCCGAAGCGTTATACGCCGCAACCGCTGTCGGTGCGCGCTGCATGCCGCGCGGTGAAACCCTCGGCTCGCTGCAAGTGGGCAAGCAGGCAGACTTTCTCTTGCTCGACGGCTCGCCGCTGGATGACATCCGCCTCCTTCAAGACCGGTCACGCATTAAAGCCGTCTATAAATCCGGCCAACCGGTGCGCATGGATCGCAGCCCCTACAACCCTAAACAAGTGTCTGATTTCAACTCGCTGAAATGGACAGATCTCTACACCCGCGACCGCGTTGCCCAACTGGGCAAGTGGACGGTATGAGGACCGATGCCATGCAACGACTCGATTTGCTGACCGCCATGAACATGGCAAGTGAAGCCATGCGCTTCGCTCGGAACACCGGGATCAAACCTCTGGGCGTCGCCGTACTGGACGCCGCAGGCCATCCACTGGCGGTTCTGCGTGACGAGCACGCGACATTTCTGCGCCCACAAATCGCCACCGGCAAGGCGCGCGGTTGCCTGGGCATGGGTTTTGGAGGACGTGAGCTGGCACGACGTGCGCAGGCCATGCCGGCATTTTTCGATGCTATCAACAGTTTGACCGGCGGTGAGGTGATTCCGGTGGCGGGCGGCGTGCTGATCCGTAATGTCGAGGGCTTAATTCTCGGTGCCATCGGCATCAGCGGCGATACCTCGGACAACGACGAACGCTGTGCATTACACGCAATCACCAAGGCAGGACTTGTGGCCGACAGCGGTGATCAGGTCCCCGGCTGATCGAGCAGCACGGCCTGCTCCAGTAGCAGGCCGCGAAACCATTGCATGGCCGGGTCATGTTCTTGATAGGGATGCCATTGCAGGACTTGCTCAGCCTGCGGAAACGCCAGCGGTGCCGGGTGAATGCGCAACGGGAAACGCTGTGCAAAGCGCTGCGCCTGCCGTTGGAACACGGTGGCGATGCGCGCAGTGCCGACAATAAATTCCGGCATCAGTACAAAGCTTTCAACAGTCACCGCGTCACGCCTTTCAATGCCCAGTTCATGCAGGTGCACGGCGTCCATTGCCAGGTTGCGCCCGTCGGCAAACTCGCGCACGACGTGCTCCGCGGCGCAATAGTCGGCCAGGCTGAGGCCTTCGGCAAACTGCGGGTGCTGCGCGCAGACGATGCAACAGAGTTGGTCAGTCATCAGCGGCATCTGCGAGTACGCGGGATTCACGCGTTGCCGCGGCACGATCACACAATCACTGCGCCGATAGTCGAGCGCCTCGCTGACGACATCACCGTCGCGCGGCAGCGGCATGTCCCGCAGGCTCAGACGAACGCCCGGAGCGATATGCGCCAATTCACGGCTGACAGCCGAAAACAGCACGTCCGCCACGTAATCGGAGGCCACCAACGTGATGTGCCGATTGCACTGGGCCGGGTCGAAATTCAGCGGTGCATCGACGATTTCCCGCGTCAGAGCCAAGGCCGCACGCACCTTCGGCAATAACTCCAGGCCCAACGCCGTTGGCTCCAGACGCCGCCCCACTTGCACCAGTAACGGGTCGTTAAAATGTTCACGCAAACGCCCGAGTGCCGAACTGGTGGCCGACTGCCCCAGACACAGACGCTCGGCCGCCCTGCTCACACTGCACTCACTCAGCAAGGCATCCAGCGCAACCAACAGGTTCAGGTCGAGGCGTCTATATCGCATGCGGAGTCCGCTGAAGGTTTTGGATCAGTATTCTCCCGTCCTGCGGGCATGATTAACAGCGCTTCATTTCACCGAATCGTCTACAGAGTGTAAGAAACACCCACTTGAACTGTTCTCGGTTCACCAGGGTACGCGTAGACATTACCAAAGGCGCCTTCTTCATAGTCCCGGTCGAAGACATTCTTCACATCAAGGTTAAGCCTGACCTTATCGTTGATCTTGTAGAAGCTGAGCAAATCGACAACGGTGTAACTGCCCATCGAAAACGCCGTGTTAGCGGTCTGGCCCGCACGTTCGGCAACGTATTTACTGCCCATCCCCAAACCCAGGCCCTTCAGATTGCCATCCTGGAATTCATAAACGTTGAGCAGGCTGAAGCTGTTCTTCGGAATGTTCATCAGTCGTGTGCCCGACTGAATTACATTGTCCTTGGTGACCTCGGCGTCCACATAGGCATAACCGCCAATCACCCGCCACTCTGGGGTTAGGTTGCCTGCGACGTTGAGATCAAAGCCACGGCTGCGTACCTCGCCGGCCGCCACGCTGAAAGTGGAGTCCACGGGATCGGTGGTGAGGACGTTGCGTTTTTCAATCTGGTAGATCGCCGCGTCAACACTCAACTGGCGATCCAGCGCTTCCCATTTGATCCCCATCTCATAAGACTTGCCCTTTTCCGGCTCAAAACCGCCACCCTGCCGACTCGCGCCGGTATTAGGTTTGAATGAGCGCGCGGTATTGGCGTACACCGCTACGGTATCGGTAAGGTCATAAAGTACTCCGAGACGTGGGGTCACCGCATTGTCGCTTGCCTCCCAGCTTTTGCCGCCCGGTACATAGGTTTCATAGTCATGCTCGAAACGCTCGAAACGGGCGCCCGCCAAAACTTTCAGGCGCTCGGTCAATGCCACTTGATCCTGGACGAAGGCGGCGTAGGTCTTGAGATTTTCCTTGTCGTGGGTCGGCGTGCGGGTCAGGGCTGGACGAGGCTGACCATACACCGGATTGAAGATATCAATCGGGTAAGCACTTACTGCGCCGCTGGAACGTTGGATGATGGACTTGTAGTCGTAATCTTCGTACTCGATTCCGGTCAGCAGCGTGTGATCGAAACCACCGGTTGAAAAATGTCCGGTGAGGTTCAGCTGGGTGTCCTTGTCCGTCCACTCCAGTTTGCGATAGTTGAAGTTGCGCCCCAGCGTGCGCCCGTCGGCAGCGACGCCATTCGCTTCAATGGCATTGCCCTGCAAGGTGCCGTCGAGCCATTGGAAACCACCGCCCAACGTCCAGTTATCGCTTAGCAGATGTTCGAAACGCAGCTGCGCCATGTTGTTGTCGTTGTGCAATTTGCCAACGTTTTTTTCGCCAAAGAAAGTATCGCGAGACGCGGTGCCAATCTGCTTCGGATAGCGCGTCACGCCACGATCCAGCGGGTGATTATTGCGCATGAAATCGCCCTCGAAGATCACCTTGGTATCGTCGTTGGCCTGCCAGGAAATAACCGGTGTCACACCATAGCGTTCGGTTTCAACATGATCACGGAAGGTATCGCCGCCTTCTCCCACCACATTTAAGCGATAGGCCAGTCGGCCTTCTTCGTCGAGCGGGCCGGACGCATCCAGCGTGCCACGCTTCATTCCCTGATCATCGAGTTGGCTGCCCAGGGTCACGGTGCGCTCCGTCAAAGGCTGTTTGGAGACCACATTGAACGTGCCACCCGGATCACCCCGGCCATAGAGAGTAGTGGCCGGGCCTCGCAGTACTTCAAGACGCTCGATGGTGTTCGCATCCGGCATGTTCGGATAACCACGGTTGATCGGGAAACCGTTGCGATAGAACTCGCCCGTGGTAAATCCACGCACCGTGAAAGTAGTCAGTCCCTGGCCACCGAAGTTATTGGCCCGTCCTACCCCGCCAGCGTAATCAAGCGCGTCCTGAAGGCGAGTCGCGCCGATGTCTTCGACAGCATCTTTGGTCACCACGCTGAGTGACTGCGGTGTCTCATGAATCGACGTGTCGGTTCGCGTTGCACTGGCAGAACGCGTTGCGCGGTAGCCCTTCACCGGGCCTTGGGGGGCTTCGTACTCGGAAGTACCGACGATGTCAGTCGCCTGCAACTCCAGAACGGTTGTATCGGATGTCGCCTGCTCCGCCCAAGAGGAAGCGGAAAACGCCTGAAGCACACAGATGGAAACCAGAGTACGACGCATCGAGGAAGCCTTGAGGAAATAGCCAAATGGGACGGCATACGTGCCAATAATTCGCGGGGGATGATATATGACATTGCGAGTGTTTGATACGTATTCGCATTTGTATTCTTCAACGCCGATTGGGGTGCAACGAACCCTCCGCCAGATGATCGAGCAGCGACTCTTTCACGATGACGAGGCGTTCAGCGTTGCCTTTTGCCGCTGCCGTCTGGCTAACCAGAAGCAAAGGACGCTCCAAAGCCCTGCCACGGGCACAATAAATACTGCCACCAATCCAAACCCGGCGCCCACTGCCGTCAACCCGACGGACAGCCAGCCACTGGCGGCGTCTCCGCCTCGATACACCAGCGTCTCGATGACATTCTTGGCTTTGTACTTTTCCTCACGGCTGACCACCGTCCAGAGCACTTCCCGCGCCGGGCGCACAACGGCAAATTCGATAGCGCGGCGCAAACCTTGCGCCAGCGCCACCGTGGCCGGCACCGGTGCCAATGCCATCGCAGTGAAAGCCACGATGGTCGCCACGGGCAATGCGACCAGTGCCCCGCCGACGCCAACGAGGCGGATCAACGGCCCGGTCAGCAATAGTTGAAAGATCAGGGTCAGCGCCGACACGATCAGATCGACGACAGCAAAAAACTGCGTCCTGCTGGCCACGTCCGAGTAACTGCCAGCGACTATCCGGCCCTGCTCGAAATACAGGAAAGTCGCGGCAGTCGTGTGCAGCAGCATGAATAGCACTAGCCCTAGCAGATAGGGCGAGCGTGTGATCAGCGTGATGCCCGCAAGCATGCTGCCGCCCATCTCTCGTTCAGCCGTTATCGGGCCGGCAGACTGCGTGTCAGTCCGGGACAACAGTCCCCGATAGCATCGCACCGCCAATTCCAGCAGGACCGCCGCTGCAAAGGTCAACGCTATCGGGCCAAGCTTTGTTGCCATGGTCGCTGCCAGCAGAGGGCCGACGAACGTACCCAGGGTTCCTCCCGCCGCAATGAAACCGAACAGACGCAACCCCTGTGCGCTGGAAAACCGGTCGACCAGTACGCTCCAGAAAATCGAAACGATGAACAGGTTGTAGATACTGATCCAGACGAAAAACACCTGCCCCACCTGGACCGGCGCAACCCTGTTGGCAATCAACACGCCAAACACCAGCATCGACAAGGCGACGAAGCGATAGATCAACGGCACAAAACGCGTGGCGGGCAGCCGCGAAACCAGTGCGCCGAACAGCGGAACCATCAGCAGCATCACCAGAAAAGTCGCGGTGAACAGCCACTGCAACTTGTCTGCACCGCCCTCCAGCCCCAGCGCATCACGCAATGGGCGCACGAGGTAATAGCTCGCCAGAACGCAGAAATGGAAGGCGAAACCCAGTAACAGTGTGGCCCTTTCGCCAGGCGAGACGTTTGGCCACATGAGGTTTATCGCTCGCATCATTGCTTAGGACCTTTGGTTGTGTACAAACGACTAGCGATAAACATTGAATACTCTTCTGAGCAAGCCATAGGGTCTTCAGTCAACACGCAATATGTGCACACTTCGGCAATCGCATTAACAGAACACGGTCAGGTTTCCCCAATCAACCCTTCAACGTGCTTTATCGAACCCCTGCTGCAGCGGCGGGTCTGCTCGTATACACCTTCTCTGTTTGGAAATATTTCAATGCTTGCCCAACACACCCTTGTTCTGCTCGCGCGCTGCGGCTATGTCGCTCGGGGCGTTCTGTATCTGATCATCGGGATATTCGCGCTGCTGGCGGCTCAAGACGCTACGAAACCAAAAGACAGTCATAAAAGTCTCGAGGCGTTGTTAAGCCAGCCGTTCGGCTACGTACTAGTAGGGCTGGTGGTGGCCGGCCTACTCGCCTTCGCTGCATGGCGGGTGTTGCAAGCCGTTCGCGACGTTGATCATCACGGTACCGAACTCAAGGGCCTCGTTATTCGTGCAGGTTTGTTCGCGGGAGGTCTGGTCAATGGCGCGCTGGCGGTTTTTGCATTGGGCCTGCTTGTCAGTGGTGCTGGCAGCTCGGGTAATTCCGGTGATGGCAAGACCAAGGATCTGCTGGCACATCTTTTGTCGTTCGAACATTCAAACCTGCTGGTCTACCTAGTGGCGCTAGTGCCGTTAGGTGTCGGCATTGCGCACATCATCAAAGGCTGGAAAGCGTCGTTCGAGAAGTACTTTGAGGCTGACGAAGATGTGATGCGCTATATCCGCCCTGTGGCGCAATTCGGATTGATTGCCCGAGGCGTCGTGTTTATCGAGATTGCACTGCTGATGGCGATCAGCGGATCTCTTTATAAAGCCACCAATCCCCCGGGCATGAAGGAAGCCCTTGATGCGCTGCAAAACATGCCTTTTGGCGGTTTGATTCTGATGGTGATGGCGTTGGGATTGATCGCATTCTCGGTTTACAGTTTCTCCGAAGGTGCCTGGCGCAAGATAAACATGGATGTGCCGGGGGTAGATAAGCGCTAGCGGCAAAGTGAATGCTGCCCTGTAAGGCGAGCGCCCAAGTAACGCATAGCGGAATCAGCGTTCAGGGCGCTACGTTTGATAGGACAGCGCAGCAAAACAGCAAATCCGTGTTCTACTTCACGTTGCGGCTTCCCCATCTTTCCTGTCTGGAACTCGCGCTCCTGACCAGGATCACGAACATGCGACTGTCCGACTTCATCACCACCAACCTCGAGCCGATTCTGCAGGACTGGGAAGATTTTGCGCGAACGATAGAAACGCCCGGCGCACCGCTGGACACAGAAGCGCTGCGTGATCATGCCGAACAGATGCTCCACGCCATCGTGCTCGATTTGCGGACTAAACAGACTGCAAAAGAACAACTGGCGAAGGCACATGGCAATGCCCCGTCAAATGACTCCGAAACGCCAGCGGAAACCCACGCAGTCACGCGGCTGATGGCAGGGTTCACGATCGATCAGATGGTCTCTGAATATCGTGCGCTCAGAGCCAGCGTCCTCGGTCAGTGGTCAAAACAGATCAAGGCCGGCACGCCACTCGACGTGGATGACATGACAAGGTTTCATGAAGCAATTGACCAGGCCCTCGCCGAGTCAATTGCAAGCTATTCACGAGCCGTCGAAGCGTCACGGAACATATTTCTGGGCATCCTTGGCCATGATCTGAGAACCCCGCTTGGCGCTATCTTGCTCGGCGCCGACATGTTGAGGCGCTCAGAAGACATCGGCCCCAAGGCCACGAAGATCTCGACGCAAATTTACACCAGCGTCAAACGTGCCAGTCAGATCGTCGGCGACCTGCTGGATTTGACACGCTGCCAGATGGGCCCGGGCATACCGGTTAAACGGGAACGCCTGGATTTGTTGCCTGTGTGCGAGCGCATCGTTGATGAAATCCGGGCGTTTCACCCTGATGCGGATATTCTCTTGCAGACAAAAACATCCTGTGTGGGGGACTTCGATGGCGCACGGATGGAGCAGGTTCTTTCCAACCTGATCGGCAATGCCGTACAGCATGGCGATAACCAGCAGCCAGTGACCGTCACTCTGGTCGCCGCTGAAGAGAATGTGATCTTCACCGTGCATAACAGCGGTGAGCACATTCCAGATGACGTGATCCCGTTCATCTTCAACCCGATGGGTCGTTTTTCTCAGCACTCGATTATCGACCATGGCCCTACTGAAGGCTTGGGGCTGGGATTGTTTATTGCCTCAGAGATCGTTACATCGCACTGCGGTGTTATCGAGGTCATTTCGAATCCGGAAAGTGGTACTACCTTCGTCGTCACGGTTGCGAAGCTTCATCGCAAAGAACAATGATGCCTGCATCTGCAGCACATGACGCTAACGGCTATCTCCCATCATTGAACAACAAACGCCTGCAACCCCTCGTGACCATCAACGATCAGCTTTCGAATCAACGCCTGATAGTGCTCGGCGGTATTCGGTTCTTGCAGATCGAAACTTGCAGACCAGGTAACGAGGGTTCTGTTCTGCCCCGTCAAAGCCACCAAGCGAACCGATGCCACATAGTTGTCGAGAGGCAGCGGCGCTTGCTCAAAACGGTAGGCCAGCATTAACGCGCGGTCATCGACTGACAACAACCGCTCCGTGACCACCGCACCATCAGCCAGCGTGAGTTTGCGCACGCAGCCCACTAACCCGTCAGGCCCGCCGCTTTCGATGTTGCTTTGAACAATCGCGGGATGCCATTTGTGAATCTCGCCAAACTTCTTCACCACGCTCCAGACGCGTTGTGCCTCGCTGTCCATGACAGCGGAAAATTCAACCATCGGCATTGTATAGATCCTTAAAAAGACAACTGGCCGATCCCGGCATCAAGCGAGCCGGGATCGGTCGACATTTACACGTCGAACTGGTGATACACCTTGGCGATAACCTTCCAGACGCCGTCGATTTTGATCAGGGTCAGGTAGTCGTTGTAGTCAGCGCCGATCGCGTCCTTTTCCATATCAACGCGCACTACCGCAGTCGTTGGAGTAATCGCCAACACGTCGAGTCGAGTGGTGATATCCGGCGCAGCGCCGTTCTTTTGCACGAAATCAAACAGGTTTTTGATCGGACCGCCGAGCAGTTCGCCATTGGTGAAGCCGTACATCACGGCGTCTTTATGGAAGGCCTGGGCAACGCTATCAGCGCTACCGACCCGCAGACCTTCGACGTACTGACTGGCAGTGGCGATGACCGCGTTGTAATCAGCGGTCGGTACGGCTTTGATGTTTGTAGACATGACGTTTTCCTTTCTGTGATGGAGCGGTCCAGCGTTCTGATCTGAAGCGCTGGAGGGAAGGTTCGGCCCAGGCGTCACCAATCCTGACGAGTGGGCGAGATGACCAGGTCGTTGACGGTTACGTTTTCAGGCTGGTTGAGTGCGTAAATGACGGCTCGGGCGATATCGTCGGGCGCGATGGCAATCTTGTTGAGCGCCTGAGCGGCCTTGCGCCCTTCTGGATCACTGACCTTGTCTGCCCAGCCGGTATTGATGACTCCGGGGCTGACCGTGTTGACGCGGATGCCGTGCTGAACGCCCAGTTCCTTGCGCATCGATTCGGTCATGGCCTGGACAAAGAATTTGGTGGCGCTGTACACGCCTGCCGCTGGCCCGACCTGATGGCCGGCAACGGAATCCATATTGAGGATCTGGCCGGACTTGTGCGCCAGCATCAACGGCAGCACCGCGGCGATTGAGTTGAGATAGCCTTTGATGTTCACGTCGATCATCTTTTCCCAATCCTGCACGGCCAGATCGACCCAGTTGGAAAAAAGCATCAGCCCGGCGTTGTTCACCAGAATGTCGACGGTGCCGTAGGTTTGCTGGGCAAACCTGGCGAGTGCCTGGGTTTGATCCGGCTGGGTCACGTCAGTGGTGAAAGCAACAACCTCATTGCCAGCTTCGCGCAGTTGCGCGACGAAGGACTCCAGACCCTTTTCATCCAGTGCGGCAGCAACCACACGCACGCCTTGTGCAGCCAGCGCACGGGTGGTTGCCGCGCCAATACCAGACGATGCGCCGGTGACGATGGCGACTTTGTTTTGCAGATAATTCATGTTCTTTGCCTCTTTGCGGTGAATGCTGTTGCACCGTGCTTGATGCGCAAGGTTGCTACTCAGGCGCTAGCGGTAGGCCAATCGATGTAGCCTTTGGCGCCTCCGCCGTAGTAACTCTCGCGTGGGGCGATGGTCAGCTCGATACCGCGGCGCAAGCGCTCTACCAGATCCGGGTTGGAAATAAACAAACGACCAAATGCCACTGCATCGATCCGGCCTTGGGCCCGACGCTCGAGCGCCATTTGCAGGTCGTAGTTGTTGTTGCCAATGAACGCGCCTTCAAACTGCGCACTCAGAGCGTCCAGGTCCACGCCTTCGGGGACCGTGCGGGATGTGGCAGTAGCGCCTTCAACGAAATGCAGGTAGGCCAGATCGAATTGATTGAGCTGCTGAATCAGGTAACCGTAAGTCGCCATGACGTTGCTGTCGGGGGGCGTATTCCCCGCATCGGGTGTTACTGGCGAAAGGCGAATACCGACCCGGTCGCTGCCCCAGATCGAAACCACGGCCTCGGTGACTTCCAGCGTCAGTCGAGCGCGGTTTTCGATTGAGCCGCCGTAGCGGTCAGTGCGCTGATTGGTCGAGTCGCGCAGGAACTGATCGAGCAGATAGCTGTTGGCCGAATGCACTTCCACACCATCGAACCCTGCCCGCTTGGCATTCTGCGCAGCCCGTTTGTATTGCTCGATGATCCCCGGGATCTCCGAAGTCTCCAGCGCGCGAGGCATCGACACCTCGACAAAGCCTTTTTCGGTGTATGTGCTGCCTTCAGCCTTGATTGCCGAAGGTGCTACAGGCGCGGCGCCGTCAGGCTGCAACTCGACACTGGAAAAACGCCCGACGTGCCACAACTGGCTGACGATTTTGCCGCCGGCCGCGTGCACGGCGTCGGTGACTTTTTTCCACCCGGCGACCTGCTCTTGCGACCAGATACCCGGCGTCATGGCATAGCCGCGCCCCTGAGCAGAAATGTTCGTCGCTTCGGCGATGATCAAGCCTGCGCTGGCGCGCTGGGCGTAATAAGTGGCGTGCATCTCATTCGGTACACCGTCGTCAGCCATTCGGCTACGTGTCACGGGGGCCATGACAATGCGGTTAGCCAATTGCAGCGCGCCCATGTTCGTGGGCGAAAAAAGATCAGTGTCAAAAGCTGTATCAGTCATAAAATCTCCAGACCAATAGACCGGTCGTCTAGTTAATAAGTAAAAAAAAACGCCCCAATGCCAGCAGGCGCTTACTCGTGATAAGTGCTGTTTCAAAGGCGGCTGTTTATCGCATGGTTGGCCGCAGCTGCTGGTTGAGTACGTGAAGGCTCCAGTGCAACCCTCTCCCACTTGGCGATCACCAGTGGTGCGATGGCGTTGCCCAATACGTTCAGCGTGGTGGTGCCGCTGTCGATAATCCTGAAAATGCCGGCGATCAACGCCACGCCCTCTAATGGCAACCCGGCAGACGCCAATGTTGCGGACAAGATGATGATGGCAAAACCTGGCACCCCTGCCGCGCCCTTCGACGTCAGCACCATCGTCACCACCAGCAAAATCTGTTGAGACAGCGACAGGTCGATGCCGTAGAGCTGCGCCACAAAGATTGTCGCCACCCCAAGGAAAATCGATGCGCCATCCAGATTAAACGCATAACCGACCGGCACCACGAAGCTGACGATCCGCCGCGGCACGCCATAGTTCTCCAGGCGGGTCATCAACTGCGGCATGACGGCGGCTGAGGCGGCACTCGAAAACGCCAGAATCAACTCATTACGGAAGTAGCGGATCAACTTGAAAATGTTTTCACCAATCAAGTAGCAGATACCGCCGAGTATCACTAACGCGAAGACAATCAGCGCCAGATAAACCACCCCGATCAACTTGAGCAAGGGCAACAGCGAAGCAAAGCCAAAGGTCGCGACAGTGGCACCAATCATGCCGAACACGCCGATGGGCGCGTAGGCCATGACGATCGAGACAACCTTGAACATCGCATCCGAAATACTCTGTACAACCGCGATTGCCGGCGCACTTTTTTTTCTCGGCAGCGCATTCAATGCCAGACCAAACAGCACGGCGAAAAACAATACTGACAGCAGCTTGGCTTCCGACATTGCCACCAAGACGTTGTCCGGCACGATGTTCTGCAAAATCACCAACGCGCCTTTGGACGGCTCCATGCTGATCGCCGCCGTACTGTGCGAAATACCGGAAATGTCGGTGCCTTTACCCGGCTCGAAGACGTTGGCGAAGCACAAGCCAATCACAATGGCCAATGCGGTAATCGCAAAAAAATACCCCAGCGACTTGATACCCATGCGGCCAAACGACTTGTTATCGCCACCGCCGGCAATGCCCAAAATCATGCAACAGAACACGATCGGTACAACCACCATCTTCATCATCTTGATAAAGATGTCACCGAGCGGTTTGAGAATCTCCCCGCTCACCCAAGTTTGATATTGCGGATGCGTATTGAAGTACCAACCGACAAGCACGCCAAGCAACAGCCCGGCAACGATTTGCCACACCAAGGGAATACGTTTCATGTCTAGCCTTCTTGTTGGAATGAAAGGTCTGCGTCTATTCGCAGTTGCTAGAGTCATGAGCTTCCAGCTCACTTGAGATCAAATGGCACAACGCTGTTGTGCCATCAGCGTTGTTACTTGGCGAAGAGCTGGCTCATGTCCTTGAAGGCCTTGAATTCGAGTGCATTACCGCAAGGATCAAACAGGAACATGGTCGCTTGCTCACCGACCTGCCCTTTAAAGCGAATGTACGGCTTGATGACGAACTCGGTACCAAACGACTTCAGACGCTCGGCCAGTGCTTCCCATTGCTCCCAACCCAAAATGATGCCGAAGTGCGGAACCGGAACGTCGTGCCCGTCGACCGGGTTGCTATGCACGCTTTCCTGAGAAACGGTTTTGGGATGCTCGTGAATCACCAATTGGTGACCATAAAAATCAAAATCGACCCACTGGGTACTGGAACGCCCTTCTTCAAGACCAAAGACCTCACCATAAAAGGTGCGCGCAGCAGCCAGGTCGTAAACAGGGATTGCGAGATGGAATGGCGAGAGGCTCATCAGAACTCCAGTAATATTTTTTGTTGATTGGCGAACATTCCCACCGTCATTGGCTCTCTGGGTTCAGCCGTTGCCGGGGATGGGAAACATCCTAGGGCGGAAAACCAAACATAAAAATCAATATATATTTCTCAGAAACACAATTAATATTTGTGAATGATCAAAGAACTCAAGACACTTATCGCCGTGGCGCGCGAAGGCACGTTTGCCGCAGCCGGCAACAAGATCGGCCTGACGCAGGCCGCCGTGAGCGCGCAGATCCAACGCCTGGAGGCTGAACTCGGCTTCGAGATTTTCGACAGGAAAGGCCGCTCGGCCCATCTCAACAAAATGGGTCACCAGATACTCCTGCAAGCGCAGGAGCTGCTCAGGCTTTACGAGAATCTGGGCTCCACGACGGCAGGACAACCGGCAAGCGTGCTGGTCAACATTGGCGCCATCGCGTCGGTGCAGCGTTCCTGTTTGCCTGATGCGTTGGCCAGGTTTCACCAACAATGTCCGCAGTGCCGCACTCGTGTTATTCCGGGACTGTCGATGGAGTTGGTGAACCTCGTTGACGCCGGCGAGATCGACATGGCCGCCATCATCCGCCCGCCCTTCTCGCTTCAGAGTGACCTGCGCTGGACGACGCTGGCGCTTGAGCCCTACCGTCTGATCGTGCCCCGCGAAGTGGAGGGAGACGACTGGTCGGAGCTGCTGTCCAGCCAGCCATTCATTCGCTACGACCGATCATCTTTCGGCGGCAGGCAAGTCGACCGTTTTCTGCGGCAGATGCATTTCACCCTGCACGAAGTCTGCGAACTGGATGAGCTGGAGGCCATCATCAAACTGGTCGAAAACGGCGTGGGGGTTGCGCTGGTACCGCAGACAACACCCAAGCCGGAATGGCCGGCAGGCGTTCGCGCAATTGACCTGGGCCCCCACACCTTCCACCGCGATATCGGGCTTGTTCATCGTTCTCGCCGAAGCTTTACCGAACCGGTGCGGATGCTGGCGGAGCTGATCAGCGATCAATTCAAGGGTGGCTTGACCTGACGCCCTCTCCCGGCAAAACCTACCCCTCCTGCAAGAGTTCCAGAGCACGATCAAAGTCGAACAGTTCCACCTGCTCGGCAACCAGCGCCAGACGTTCTGCCAAGACCCGAGCGAGTGGCATGTGGCGAAGTTCGGCAACTGCGTCCAGTGCCGCGGTGTCACCTTGTACCAAAAGATCTTTGAGACTGTTCAGTCGCTCACTGATTTCTGACCCGACCAGCACACCATCATCTATTGATGCCGGGGCGTTTGCGGTCAGGTTGGCCAGCGCCGCCAAGGTCGGGAGCAAGCAATTTTCGACCTGCGCCGCCAGCTTTCGCAGCACGCTAGCAGACTCGCCGTTGTGGCAGGCCTGTTCCAGCAGCGCGCAAGCCTGAGCCACGGCCATGGCGCCGATGTTGCCGGCACTGCCGCGCAAACTGTGCGCCAGTCGTTCGGTGGCGCCAGGATCGAGGTCGTCGAGTGCGGCCTCGAATTGCTCGGCGAAGCCTGCCTGAGTGTCGCGAAACTTGCACAGCAGACGTAAATAAAGGTCTCGCCGCTGCATGCAGGTGGCTAAACCGGCCGCCACATCAATACCCTCGATACGGTCTGGCAACCGATCCGACAGCGTTGCATTCAGCGATGCAAGAGCTGCCCGTGGACTGATCCATTTTGCCAATGTGGCGAACATGGCCTCGACATTGAGTGGCTTGGATATATGGTCATTCATACCACTGTTCAGCGCTCGCTCGCGGTCACCGTCCATTGCGTTGGCGGTCATGGCGATTACCGGTAAAGCGTTGAAGCGCGGCTGCTGGCGGATTTTCCGGGTCGCGGTGTAGCCGTCCATAACCGGCATCTGGCAATCCATCAGCACGCCATCGAAGTCGTCATCCTCGGCCAGGATGTCCAGCGCCTCTTGGCCGTGCCTGGCGAGTCGCAGTCGCATTCCGGCACTCTCCAGCAGCTCGCAGGCGAGTTCCTGATTCAAGTCGTTGTCCTCGACCAGCAGCACCCGCGCACCCTTCAAGCTGTCTACGGTGCTGGCGTTGAGTTGGGCGCGTTCGCCAGCCCGAGTATCGCCGTTCAGGCCTTTTCCCAGCACCATACCAATGGCTTCCAGCAAAGAGGACGGTGTGACGGGCTTGGTCAACACCACCGGCAACTGGATACCCTGTCGGTCGGCTTCCTCGCAAGCCTCTTCGCGGCCAAAGGCAGTGACCATGATCACCGATGGCGTATGCAACAGGCTGGCGGAATGCATTCTGCTCACCGCTTCCATGCCATCCATGCCGGGCATCCGCCAGTCCATCAGGACCAGATCGTACGGCAGCGCCTTGAGTTCGGCGTCGCCGAGCATGCGCAGGGCCAGACTACCGGACTGCGCGACGTCCACTTCCAGACCAAAGCTGCGAGCCATACCCGAGAGGATTTCACGGGCACTGGCGTTATCATCCACGACCAGTACCCGCAGCCCCATCAGTTCGCCGGCCTTGAACATTCGGCGCGGCTGAGCGTCTTGCTGCACACCGAGCTGCACCTGAAAATGAAACGTGGAGCCGACTCCAGGCTCACTTTCGACCCAAATGCGGCCGGCCATCAGTTCCACCAGCTTCCTGGATATAGACAAGCCCAGCCCGGTGCCACCGTACTTGCGGGTAATCGAGCTGTCAGCCTGACTGAACGACTGAAACAGGCGTGAACACTGCTCGACTGTCATGCCTATGCCCGTGTCGCGCACCCAGAAATGCAGCTCCACGCGCTCGTTGTGCATACTGACTTTTTCCACGCCGACCACAAGCTCACCGCGTTCGGTGAATTTGGCGGCGTTGTTACCCAGATTGATCAGCACCTGGCCAAGACGCAGGGGATCTCCGAGCAGTGCAGTGGGCAGGTCGGGCGGGATCTGGAACAGCAGCTCCAGGCCCTTGTCTTCGGTTTTCAGGCCAATCATGGCCGCGAAGCTGTCGAGTACGTCCTCGAGGCGAAACGGGAGTTGTTCAAGGCTCATCCTGCCAGCCTCGATCTTGGAGAAATCGAGGATGTCGTTGATGATCCCCAGCAGGTTCTCCGCCGATCGGTGTACCTTTTCAATGTAGTTGCGCTGGCGCTTATCAAGTTCGGTACGCAACGCCAAGTGGCTCATGCCGATGATGGCGTTCATCGGCGTTCGGATCTCATGACTCATGTTGGCGAGAAACTCGCTCTTGGCCCGCGTGGCCTCTTCGGCCACTGCCCTCGCCTCTGCCAGCGCAGTCACGTCGATGTTGATACCGGTCGCACGTAACGGCTTACCGTCAGGGGTGCGTGAGAAGCGGTTGAGCGATCGGAATGTGCGCACCTTTCCATCGTTTTTACGCACGATGCGCAAGTCGAACTCGACGCGATCATCGCCCCGCTGGACGGCGTTCTCGAATGTGCTGCTGACGCGCGCTACGTCATCGGGATGGACCAGCGCCTTCCAGTGCTCCAGCGTGCCGCCGAATGCGCCAGTCTCCAGACCGAACAGGCTTTCGAGCTGGGGCGTCCAGTAATTTGTACCACTGACCAGATCAACGTCGAACAAGCCGATGTCGCCGGCCTCTTGCGCCAGATTCAGGCGATCGCTGGCAGTGCGCAGTTTCGCCTCCATCGCCCTGCGCTCACTCACGTCACGCACCGAGGCGCAAACGCAGACGCCGCGGCCCTCCAGGCGAGGCAAATGGGACAGGCCGATTTCCACGGAGAACAGGCTGCCGTCTTTGCGCACGCCGCTCAGGTCACCGAGGTCGCCGCCCATCTGCCGGGTTCCGCCGCTGGCAATGAAACCGTCGCGCAATCCGACATGCCGCTGGCGTGCAGCCTGCGGCACCAGACGCTCAATGCTGGCGCCGATCAGCTCGCCTTGTTCATAACCAAACAGCGTGTCCATTTGTGGATTGGTCATCAGAATGCGGCCGTCGGCCCCCAGTACCAACATGCCATCCGGTGCCGCCTCGATAATGCCGCGATACCAGGCCTCGGTAGCACGCAGTGCCGTCTGCTGGGCTTCAAGTTCTCTGGCCTGGTGTTCCAGCAGTAAAGTTTGCGCACCCATTTCGTCCGCCTGGCGACGAGTTTCCAGCAGCAGTGCCCGAGCCGCCTCACTGCGCTCCATGATCGCCATGGCACCGGCCAGCCTGGGCAGCACTTCCTGCAAGAGCAACGCCTGATTTTCTACCAGCGGTCGAAAGCCGGCCATTTCCAGAACGCCAAGCAAGCGCTCGCCACGCAGCACAGGCTGAACCAGCAGATGGCTGGCGGGGGCTGTACCCAATTGCGCGCGCACATGCCAGAACCGTTCAGGCAGATCGTCGAGCTGGCGAGGTTGGTGATCCAGTGCACACTGGCCGAGCAATCCTTCACCGAGTTCAACCTCAGTCGACAGAGGCTGCTGACTATCCACCGCATAACCGCCGACCAACCGAAGACGTGACGCGCCCTCATAGAGGACATACAAAGCCCCTTGGCACATGCCCAACTGTGGCGCGATACGGCTGAAAAAAGCCTGCGCCAACTGTTGCGGCGTCTCCGCCTGTTGCAGATCCACTTGCAGCAGCGAGGCGTGGGCTTTGACCCAGCGCTGGCGCTCAAGCTGACGAGCCTCCAGTTGCAGCGTGGCAATGGCACGCGCCAGGTCGCCAGTTTCGTTGCGAAGATCGGTGTGAGGAATCTGACCGTCCAGCTTGCCGCAAGCCAACTCGTCAACCGCCACGCGCACACGGTTGAGCGGCACGCGAATGGATTGACTGACCAGCCAGGTCAAGAGCAAGGCCAGCGTCGAACCGCCCAGCAGCAAGACATAAGTGATCGTGCTGCTTCGCTGTGCATACTCAACCTGACTCTTCGCCATATCGTGGATGTCGGCTTCCTTGTTTTTCTGTATCTGAGTGAGCAACTCGTCGCCTCCCTGTTCCAGCGCGAGAAAATCCTTACTGTTGAGTAATGTCAGGGCCTGACCAAGGGAGCCCTTGCCGGCGAACTCCAGTGCTTCATCGCCGTCTTTTTGCAGACGCCGCAACACCACTTCGAACTCCAACAGGCTGTTGAGACTGCTCTGTCGTCGCAGTGTCGGTCGAAGCTGCTCCAGAGCATCGAGCAGGCGTTTCTGGGCGACGGCCATCTGGGCTCTGGCGCTGATCCGGATGTCTGCGTTGTTGGTAGCGATTGCGCGCTGCATTGCCAGCAATAGATGCGGCAACTGCACCCGGACTTCCTGCACATGCTGGATACCGACCAGATCCTGTTGGTACAACTGCTGCATTTCGTACCTGAGCGAATACTGGGTGCGCAGGCTTTGCACACCCAGTACGAGGCTCAACATCAGCAGTGCGGCGAAGCCGATGATCAATTTATTGCGCAGGGACAGGCGCTCGAGCAGCTCGAACAGTCTGTTCATATACGGCCTCGTTCAGCTTGATGTGCAGTGATGCCAAGGGCTCAGGAGTGGTCAGCGTTTTGCTCAAGCAAGGCCAACTGCCTCGCCATGTCGTGGTCGCTGTCGATGAAGCGCAGTGCGATTTCACGGAACTGCTCGGCATTGGCCAGAAACGCGTCGCAGATGTCCGGATCGAAATGCGAACCGCGGCCTTCGCGGATAATCTCGACTGCCTGTTCATGGGGCATGCCGGGCTTGTACACGCGACGACTGATCAGCGCATCGTAGACATCCGCCAGGGCCATCAAACGGGCGCTGATCGGTATGTCGTCGGCGGCCAGCCCTTGCGGATAACCACTGCCATCCCACTTTTCCTGATGGCCGTAGGCGATTTCCTTGGCCAGATGAAGGAAGTCGACTTTGATTCCTAACTGATCCTCGGCGTGCTGGATCGCATCGCGCCCCAGTGTGGTGTGGGTCTTCATGATCTCGAACTCTTGCGCAGTAAGACGTCCCGGCTTGAGCAGGATGCGATCAGCGATACCAATCTTGCCTATATCGTGCAGCGGTGCTGATTTGAATAGCAGCTTGATGGTTTCCTCATCGAGGAAGTGCCGGAAGCGCGGATGCTCACGCAGCAGTTCGGCCAGCAATCTTACGTAGTGTTGAGTACGGCGAATGTGGTTGCCGGTTTCGTTGTCGCGGGTTTCGGCCAGCGATGCCATGGCGTGAATAGTGACGTCCTGGATGGCGATCACCTCCCGGGTCCGGCGCTGCACTTCCTGCTCGAGGAATTCATTCTGATTGCGCAGGAAGTCTGCCGCCGACTTGAGCTTGATCTGAGTCTCGACCCTGGCCAACAGCACGGGGGGGATTATCGGCTTGGTGATGTAATCCGCAGCCCCCAGACTCAAACCGCGAATCTCGTACTCTGTCGCAACCATGGAAGTCAGGAAAATGATCGGAATATGGCGAGTACGGTGGTCACCCTTGAGCTGCTCGGCAACGTCATACCCGGACAGGCCGGGCATCATGATGTCCAGCAGGATCAGGTCGGGAAGCGGATCGCTTTGCAGAAGACGCAGTGCTTTCTCGCCGCTGTTGGCTGCCTTGATCCGATATTTGTCCTTGAGCAACTCGGCGATCAGCATCAGGTTGTCGGGGGTGTCGTCCACCACCAGGACGGTTGCTGATGGATACAGGTCCTGCACGCTGTCCATGAATGTCGGCTCCCTTTCGTGACCAGTAACGAGTGGGCGCGCTGACGCCGTTCTCTTGCTGGCAAGCGTAGCTAGAAAAACTGCAATCGCTAGAGGAAGTCGCAGGCTCGTGAGAAGGTGCTTTTGTCGGTAGCAAAACACGAATGCTTGAAGAGGCCCTTTGATGCCGTGCCAGACCTAAAGGCGATCGCCTGTCACGACCCACCCCTTACATACTGATTCCGACCCCGGGCCTTGGCGTTGTACAGCGCCTGATCGGCTACCTCGATCAAACCTTGCAGGTGATCCAGTTCCAGCCCCGTGGCTGTCGCAATCCCGATGCTGACACTGACGCGTCCGAGCGGGCTGGCGTTGTGCGGGATGTTTGCTTGCTGCAAGCGGTCGATGATCAGTTGCGCCACGACTGCGGCACCTTCGATGTCGGTGTCCGGCATGATCACGCCCATCTCTTCACCGCCATATCGAGCCACCAGGTCTGAGGGGCGCCGCACACATTCGTCCAGGATTCTGCCAACGGTTTGCAGACAGGCGTCTCCGGCAACATGTCCGAGTGAGTCGTTGAACAGCTTGAAGTGGTCGATATCGATCATCAGCAATGCCAACGTCGTGCCGTCACGTCGTGCGCGCCGGGCTTCCATGGCGAGGCTTTGATCAAAGCAGCGTCGATTGGCCAGACCGGTCAGGGCGTCTTTCATCGCCAGCAACTCCAGCTGCCGATTGGTTGAGAGCAACTGCTGCTGGGTGCCTCGCAACTGATCTTCGGCTTTGGTACGCCGACGGATATCCAGAATCAGGAACCAGCCAATGAGGCCCGTGAGCCCCAGCAGCCCGGTGACCACCACCGCCGACAACAATGCCTCCGTACGCCACGCGGCGAGGGCTTCGCGCTTGCCGAGTGCGACCGTCGTTATCAACGGCAGCCGGTCACTCTTGCGGAAGGCGTAGAGCCGCTCCACACCATCCAGGCTGGAGGTAAACGACGCGGTGCCGACTGATCGATCCACAAGATACTTGGCATAGATGGGCGATTTGGAAAAGTTGCGGCCCATGTCCTGCTCGCGGAATGGATAACGAACCAGCAACGTACCATCGGTGTAAGACAACCCGATGGCGCCCTCCTGCCCCACGTCGATCTTTCCGAACAACCGAAGAAAGTTTTCGACGCCCAAGGTGACCGCCACCACCCCGGCAAACTCTCCGCGCGCATCATTGAAGCGGCGGCTGACGGTGATCACCCATTCCTGATTCGAACGGCTCTGGATAGGCGGACCGATAAAGGTCTCACGGCTGGGATCGTCGCGATGATGAATGAAATAGGTCCGATCGCTGCTATTCGCCCCGGCCGGAATCGGTCGATTGGAGGACATCAGCCAGCGTCCCTGATTGTCGTAAATCGTGATACCACTGAGCTGTGGCATCAATGGTTCCTGGCGGATGATCAATGCACTCAGCCGCTGAATCTGCGCGGGGCCGCTACCTTCGATTTCCAGACGCTCGACAAGCCCGAGTAAAAGCAGCGAGCTCTGGCGGACAATCCCCTCGGAGTAGGTAGACAGCGCCTGGGTCAGGTTCAAGCCGTGGACATCCACTTCCTCCAGTGCCCGATCTCGAGAAGCCAATACTTTCCAGACCGTCAATGACGCCAGAGAGCAACCGATCACGAACAGCAAAAGCACAACCAGGTGCGAATCACGCTTCACGTTATTACCTTAAGGAAAGTCCGGTTTTCCGTTCCCGCGACTATTGGGTCAGGGCAATAGCTGGGGCCATTCGTCCTCTTGTAACGCAAGGATACAAGTTGCGCTGAATCGTTGCAGTAACTGAATAGGTGGCGCAAAAGTGCTTCGCATAAAAGTATGTGACTGGTCCGTTCTCACCATCGCCCCTCCTGCTGGCGCTGCCCCATCGCTTGAGCGAGCACGCCCGTTCGCCTCAACCGCCACGATCGGATACCATGCCGCCCGCCGGTTTCCAATTGGGATTAATAGGGAATCCGTGATGCGCCCCGCGCATCAAACGGAACTGCCCCCGCAACTGTAGATGCCGAGCCTGCTTCTGAACTGCCACTGGGATTGCTCCCGGGAAGGCTGAAGCAGGCGACGACGCATCAGTCAGGAGACCTGCCGGCCAAGCAACAATCACTAACCGGCGGGGTGTCCGGGAAGGACATCCTTGTGCGCGCGTCACTTCGGTGATCGGCCTGGCACTGCTTTCAAGGCAGCGTGAGCGATGTGTTTCCAGAACCTGCACCCTGGCTCCGTGTACGGTTCAAATGGAGATTGCATCATGCTGTTGCCTCGTTTTGTCGCCCTCGTCGTTGGCCTGGGTGTTAGCGCCCTCGCCCACGCTGCACCGACGCAGTACCCCCTGACGATTGAAAACTGCGGCAGCACGCTGACCTTCGCGCAGGCCCCGGCGCGCGCGGTGACAATCGGCCAGGCCGGCACGGAAATGCTCTTCGCCCTCGGACTGGGTGAAAAAATCGTCGGCACTTCGCTGTGGTTCAACGATGTGCTGCCTCAGTACAAAGCGCAAAACGACAACATCGAGCGCTTGGCCGATAACGAACCGAGTTTCGAATCGGTGATCGCCAAGCGCCCGCAACTGGTGGCTGTGGAGCTGGAATGGATGGTCGGGCCACAAGGCGCGGTCGGCACCCGCGAACAGTTTCACGAACTGAAGATTCCGACGTATCTGATGCCGTCTGACTGCGAGGCCAAGGACAATCTGGTCGGTGCCGACGGCACGCGTCTGGCGCCGTTTCGCATCGATAGCGTCTATAAAAGCATCACCCAGTTCGGTGAGATTTTTGATGTCCAGGCGCGCGCTCAACAGTTGAACGCAGACCTCAAGGCGAGCCTCGCCAACTCGATTGCCATGGCGAATGACAAGAAATCGAAAGACATCAGCGCACTGGTCTGGTTTTCCAGTGCCAGTCTGGATATCGACCCGTACGTCGCCGGACACAAGGGCGTTCCAGACTTCATGCTCAACACGCTGGGCGTGCGCAACGTCGTGGAGTCCGATGAAGAATGGCCAACTGTCGGCTGGGAAACCATCGCCAAAGCCAACCCGACGTTCCTGGTCATCGCGCGCATGGATCGTCGGCGCTTCCCGGCTGACGACTACCTGAAGAAACTGGAATTCCTGCGCAACGATCCCGTAACCCGCAACATGGACGCGGTGAAAAACAACCGCATCATCATTCTCGACGCCATGGCCATGCAGGCCAGCATGCGCACGTTCGACGGCATCGCCGCACTGGCGAGCGCCATCAACGGCTACGACCTGTCCAAATGACCGCGACGTTGATACGCACCCTGTTGGCACTGGCCATCCTGCTTTTAGCGGTGATTGCCGGTGTGGCCATTGGTGAGACGACCATTGATCCCATCGTGGTGTTTCAGGTGCTGGCCAACAAACTGTGGGCGGCCGGTTATGTGCTTGATCCGATCGACGAAGGCATTGTCTGGAACTATCGCCTGACTCGCGCGCTGGTGGCTGCCGCTTGCGGCGCAGGCCTGGCGACTTGCGGGGTGATTCTGCAATCGCTGCTGCGCAACCCGTTGGCCGATCCGTATCTGCTCGGCATTTCCGCTGGTGCCTCGACGGGCGCGGTGATGGTCGCGTTGCTGGGTTTCGGTGCCGGGGCGATTTCCATGTCAGTTGGTGCGTTTGGCGGCGCTGTTGTGGCGTTCGCCGTGGTGGTTTTGCTCGGCCGCGCCGCTGGCTCACCGGGTAATACCGGCCAGATCATTTTGGCGGGGATCGCCGGTTCGCAACTGTTCAATGCGCTCACGGCATTTCTGATCACCAAGTCGGCCAGCTCCGAACAGGCACGCGGCATCATGTTCTGGATGCTCGGCAATCTCAGCGGCGTGCGCTGGCCATCGGTGTGGCTGGCGGTGCCGGTGGCGGTCATCGGGCTCGTTGTGTGCCTGTGGCATCGGCGTGCGCTGGACGCGTTTACCTTTGGCGTCGACTCAGCGGCATCGCTCGGGATACCAGTGCGGCGCGTGCAGTTGCTGTTGATCAGTTGCGCCGCACTGGTGACGGCAGTGATGGTGTCGATTGTCGGCTCGATTGGTTTCGTGGGTTTGGTGATTCCCCACGCTGTAAGGCTTTTGCTCGGCACTCGACACACGCGTCTGCTGCCCGCGAGTGCACTGGGTGGCGCGGTGTTTTTGATTGCCGCTGATGTGCTGTCGCGCACGCTGATCAAAGGCCAGGTGATCCCGGTCGGCGTGATTACCGCGCTGGTCGGTGCGCCAGTGTTCGCGCTGATCCTGATCGGCCGGAGGAATGCCCGATGAATGCGCTGTCCCCGGTGGTCGGCGAATCGGTGCTGCGTTGCTGCGGCCTCGGCTTTGATATCCGCGATGCGCGGTTGCTGCACGAGATTGATCTGGACATCCGTCGCGGCGAAACCCTTGGCCTTGTCGGCCCCAACGGTTCTGGCAAATCCACTTTGCTGAAATTGCTCTGCGGCGTACGCACGCCCAGTCGTGGCGACATCCATCTCCACGGCCAGCGGTTGAAGACGCTGTCGCGCCGAACCATCGCGCAAACGCTGGCGGTGGTTGAGCAGCAGGCGGACACCCTCGACGCGATCAGCGTGTTTGATGCCGTGGCGCTGGGTCGAACGCCATGGCTGTCGGCGCTCAGTCCGTGGTCTGCCGAGGACGATGGCATTATCGATCAGGCCTTGCGCGATGTTGACGCGACGCATCTGCGCAATCGCTCCTGGCGCAGCCTTTCCGGTGGCGAGCGCCAGCGTGTGCACATCGCGCGCGCCCTCGCCCAGCGCCCGCAAATCCTGCTGCTGGACGAACCCACCAACCACCTGGATATCCAGCATCAACTGTCTATTTTGAATGTGGTTCAAGCGTTGCCGGTGACCACGGTGATTGCCCTGCACGACCTCAATCAAGCACTGACTTGTGATCGATTGGCCGTACTGGAAAAGGGTCGCCTGGTCGCCCTCGGCAAACCACTTGAGGTGTTGACCCCGCAACGCCTGCTCGACACGTTCGGGGTGCATGCCCATTACCTGACCGACCCTTTCGACGGCGCGCAGATCCTGCGATTGCGCTCTTCCTGATCCGTCAGTTCTGAATTCGGCAATCCATATGAGTCGTCTGCCAGACCGGGTCGGGATCGACGTTGATCACCTGAAAACCGCGTTTCAGCCAGAAATTGATCGCACCCGGCAAGAACGGATGCGTGTGCAGGTAGATCACGTCGACTCCGGCGTCTTCGGCTGATGATTTCAACGTCTGGTAAAGCTCACTGGCCAATCCTGAGCGTCTGTACTCGGGAATGACAAACAGCCGCACCACTTCCACGACCTCGAGTTGCTGATAGTCGAGGTGTTCGAAGCGCTGGTCATAGGGTAAATAACCGATCGCGGCGACGATGCGGCCTTCATTACGGGCGACCAGAAAACGTCCGGCGCCACTGATGTAAGTCTCTTCAAAATTCGCCAGATCTGGCGGGATTCCTGTGGCGCTCAGCTTCGGAAAAAGCTCAGCGCGAGCCTGCATGACGAAGTCGATGACCTCGGCAATCTCTGACCGGGTCACGGCCTCGATGTTGAATGTGGACACATAATCTCCATAGTTGAAAACCACTTTACCGATAGTCATCCCCAGATACCGCACGCAGCCAGGCTTGATCAGCGTCGAGACGCAACACCCGCCACTCTTCGAAGGTTATTTTCCCCAAGCGGTCCAGTTCATCGGCCCGGCGAATCAGCTCTTCGTGATAGCCGTCCGGGTTATCCCGACGCAACGTCACATCGTCAAACGCCGCGTGCCAACGATCCAGTGCGGCGAGTTTTTTGACTTCGGTATCGCTCAGCAGATTCTTGTAGGCATTCATGGCACGGATCCCCCGGTGCGAGGCTTTAAACGGTAGTGAGGCCCTCTCAGCAACGGACGCAACACTCAGGCCAGGAGTTCAAACCGGAGATGAGCGACTAGCCCAGCGCCGTGTCGAGAAACATCATTACCCCGAAGCCCAGCATGAGCCCAAGCGTCGCCGGTGTTTCATGGCCGTTACGGTGCGTTTCGGGAATCACTTCGTGGGACACCACAAAAATCATCGCGCCAGCAGCAAGCCCCAGTGCAATCGGGTAACCCAGCGCGAAGCTACTGGAAATGCCCAGACCGACGACGGCGCCCAATGGCTCCATCAAGCCGGATGCAATGGCGATCATCGCCGCGCGCAGTGCTGAAATACCGGTCACCCGCAAGGCCAGCGCCACCGCCAGACCTTCGGGAATGTCCTGGATGGCAATGGCTGTGGTCAGCGGCAGGCCGACCTGCATATCGCCATTGGCGAAACTGACGCCGATGGCCATGCCTTCCGGCAAGTTGTGCAAGGTAATCGCCAGGACGAACAACCAGACCCTGTTGATGCGCTCCACTTCCGGCCCGCGCCGACCGCTCTCGGCATGTTCGTGAGGGACAAATCGGTCGAGTCCGATCATCAACGCCACCCCCAGTCCCAATCCCAGCACGACGATGCCCGCAGCCAGCATCGGGTTGCCGCTAAGCTCCCGAGCGGCTTCGATACCGGGAAGAATCAATGAAAACGAACTGGCGGCGAGCATCATGCCGGCGGCGAAGCCGAGCATGGTGTCCTGCGTGCGCGCCGAGATGTCGCGCAGCGCAATGGCTGCCACGGCGCCCAGCGCGGTTGCACCAAATCCGGAAAGTCCACCCAGTACGGCGAGTTGCAAGTTAGCGCGGTCGGCATTCACCAAGGCACCGTAGCCACTGACCAGCAACAGCACTGCCACCCCTGCCAGTACCAGCCAAAACATCATGCCCATCCAGCGCCGGTTTGACGCTTGAGTCGGCCTTGCAGACGCAACAGGTTGCGACATTGCTCCTCCTGATTTTTTTGAAGTGGGTACATCGCACGTCCGCGCCGGGATCGGCAGCGGTGCAGGCAATCCACAATGATCTGAAACGTGGTCGAAAGGAATAATTGCAATTTTCACGGTGCGCTTGCGACGGGCGGCGCTCACCGCCGATTTTAGCGCCTGTCGTCAGCATTTGGCCAAACGCAGCAAACGCCTGACGTGTGCAGGGCCTTGCGATGGAGCGCTTGATACAAGGACGAACTACGCTTGAAGGTGAAATTGTGATTTAACTAGATAGTTACCTAACTATATAATGCGCGCTTCATTTCAACGGGGCTCTCAACGTGAAGCAAAGTCAACGCGTCTCTGGCGTATCAAAATTCATTCTGATCGGGTTGGGCGTGATCATCGCCCTGCTCGGTCTGGCCCTCGCGGCCGGGGGCGTGAAGTTGGTCGGCCTCGGCGGATCGTGGTACTTCCTGGTCGGTGGTCTGGTCATGACCATCGCCGGTTTGCTGATCGCGCGCTATAAGCCGGCCGGTGCCTGGTTGTTTGCGGCGTTCCTGCTGGCAACGGCCGTCTGGGCAGTCAGCGACGTGGGCCTGGTGTTCTGGCCGTTGTTCTCGCGTCTGTTCATGTTCGGCGCGGTCGGCCTGGCCGTTACGTTGGTCTATCCCCTGCTGACCCGCGCCAACGGCGGTGTGCCTGGCCGTGGCGCTTATGGCGTTGCCGCGGTATTGGCAGTGGCACTGGCTGTCGCGGCCGGCAATATGTTCGTCGCCCACCCGACAGTTGCCGCGACCGGCACTGGCCCGGGCCTCACCCCTGTCGAGCCTGACAAGGCGCAGAAGGATTGGGCTCACTACGGTAATACCGAAGGTGGCAGCCGCTTCGCCGCGCTGGACCAGATCAACCGTACCAACGTCGACAAATTGCAGGTCGCGTGGACGTATCACACCGGTGACGTCGCCGAGAGCGATGGCAACGGTGCCGAAGACCAGCTCACCCCGCTGCAGGTCGGCAACAAAGTGTTCATCTGCACCCCGCACAACAACCTGATCGCGCTGGATGCCGACACCGGCAAGGAAATCTGGAAAAACTCGATCAACGCGCAATCGAAAGTCTGGCAGCGTTGCCGTGGCATGGCTTACTTCGACGCCACTGCGGCAGTCGCCAAGCCAGAAAACTCGCCAGTCGCTCCAGAAACGGCCGACGCCCTCCCTGCCCACTGCCAACGTCGTTTGCTGACCAACACCATCGACGCACGCCTGATTGCCGTGGATGCCGACACCGGCGAGTTCTGCCGGGGTTTTGGCAACAATGGCCAGGTTGATCTCAAGGCCGGTCTGGGCAATGTCCCGGACAGCTACTATCAGTTGTCCTCCGCCCCGTTGATGGCCGGGACCACCGTAGTCGTTGGCGGTCGTGTGGCCGACAACGTGCAAACCGACATGCCGGGCGGCGTGATCCGTGGGTTCGACGTGATGACTGGCGCCATGCGCTGGGCATTCGACCCAGGCAACCCGCAGGATCGCAACGCGCCAGCCGACGGCAGCACCTATGTGCGCAGCACGCCGAACAGCTGGGCACCGATGTCTTACGACGCGGCGACCAACACCGTATTCCTGCCGATGGGCAGTTCTTCCACCGACATCTATGGTGTGGAGCGCAGCAAACTGGATCACACCTACGGTGCGTCGATCCTCGCGCTGGACGCCAACAGTGGTGAAGAAAAGTGGGTGTTCCAGACCGTTCACAACGATCTCTGGGACTTCGACCTGCCGATGCAGCCGAGCCTGATCGACTTCACCAAGGACGGCAAAACCGTTCCGGCGCTGGTCATCGGCACCAAGGCTGGCCAGATTTATGTACTGGATCGCGCTACCGGCAAACCGCTGACCGACGTTGAAGAAGTGCCGGTCAAAGCGGCCAACATCCCTAACGAACCGTACTCGCCAACCCAGCCAAAATCGGTGGGCATGCCGCAGATCGGTGCTCAGCACCTGACCGAATCGGACATGTGGGGCGCAACGCCGTACGACCAACTGTTGTGCCGGATCGATTTCAAGTCGATGCGTTATGACGGCTTGTACACCGCGCCGGGCACCGACAAGTCGCTGAGCTTCCCGGGTTCGCTGGGCGGCATGAACTGGGGCAGCATCTCCACTGATCCGGTGCACGGTTTCATCTTCGTCAACGACATGCGCCTGGGTCTGTGGATTCAGATGATCCCGTCGCAGAACAAGGCTCAGGCCGCTTCCGGTGGCGAATCGCTGAACACCGGCATGGGCGCCGTGCCGCTCAAGGGCACGCCTTACGCGGTGAACAAAAACCGTTTCCTGTCGGTCGCCGGCATTCCTTGCCAGGCGCCGCCGTTCGGCACGCTGACTGCCATCGACATGAAGACGCAGAAAGTCGCCTGGCAAGTGCCGGTCGGCACTGTTGAAGACACCGGTCCGCTGGGTATCCGCATGCACCTGCCGATCAAGGTTGGTCTGCCAACCCTCGGCGGCACCCTGTCGACCCAAGGTGGCCTGATCTTTATCGCCGGCACTCAAGACTTCTACCTGCGCGCCTTCAACAGCGGCAACGGTGAAGAAGTCTGGAAGGCGCGTCTGCCTGTGGGCAGCCAGGGCGGCCCTATGACTTACGTTTCGCCGAAGACCGGCAAGCAGTTCATCGTTGTCACCGCCGGTGGTGCTCGTCAGTCGACCGATCGTGGCGACTACGTGATGGCTTACGCGCTGCCGTAAACATCTGCGAGCCACTTCATTGCACTTGTGCGCGGCACCTTCGGGTGCCGCGCCGCTTTATGCCTATCGCTGAAGATTTCACCAGGAAGATTTCCATGTTTCGTTTTTCTCATATCGGCTGGATCAACGGCGTGCTGTTGGGCCTGACTTGCAGCACCGCCCTGCCCGCCTTCGCCGATGCCGACTCGAACCTGTTGACCCGCAATACCTTGACTGGCGATTGGGGCGGCCTGCGCCACCAGATGGACGAAGATGGCGTCAAGTTCACCGGCGATTACAGCGGTGAAATGGCCTACAATGCCGACGGCGGGCTGCATCGTTCGGCGCGTTACTCGCAGAACATCAAGCTCGGCGTGCAATTCGACCTGAGCAAACTGTATGGCGTGGACAACGCCGGCAAGGTCCAACTGACCATCAACGACCGCCGCGGCAACAGCGCCTCCGACGATCTGGTCGGCAACCGTCTGCCAATTCAGGAAAACTACGGTGGCCTCTACACCCGCCTGACCGAGTTGAGCTACGAGCGTTCGCTCTTCACCCCGGCGCTGAACGTCAAACTCGGCTACATGGCCATGGGTAACGACCTCGGCGGCCTGGACAGTGGCATTCTATGCAACTTCATGAACGCCGGTTTCTGCGGCCACCCGCTGAACATGTCCGGCGGCAGCGGCTGGACCAACTACCCCAACGCTCGGTTGGGCGTGCGGGTGAAATACGACCTGTCGCCAGCGTGGCAACTGCGTGTGGCCGCATTCAATGTAGACCCCGAAAGCAACGGCGACTCCAGCCGTGCGTGGCATCTTGGGCCGAAACACACGACGGGTACCGTGGTGCCGATCGAGTTGGTGTACAAGCACGCGGGGGACTTACCGGGTGAATACAAGGTTGGTTACTACTACGACAGCTCCGATGTAAAACGCATCGACAGCGACAAAGAGGTGTCCGGTCGCGGTGGTCATTACCTGCTCGTCGACCAGGCGGTGTGGCGCTCGCAAGCGTCCGAAGGTCGCAGCCTGCACGCCTTCGGTCAGTATTCGGCAGCCAGTTCTGCCGCTTCGCCTTTCAGCAAGTGGTACGGCACAGGCGTGGTGTTGTACAAACCGTTCGAAGGCCGGCCGCGTGACACGCTTGCTTTGGGCTATGGCCGCGCTGTGCCCAACCCGCGCAGTCGCGATGTGCAACAAGACGCCGCGCTGAACAACGGCACAGCGTTCCCGAATCTGGACAGCGCCGAACAGTTGATCGAACTCGGTTACGGTTATCAGGCCACGCCCTGGCTGACCCTGCGCCCAAATATGCAGTACATCATCGAGCCGGGAGCGTTCTCCGGGCAAGACATCGACAATGCGCTGGTGTTTGGCTTGCAGGTGAAAGCTGCGCTCTGATCTGCCGATCCCCCGATTGCAGAACATAAAAAAACCGGCGAAATGCCGGTTTTTTTTGCTCGATTATGTTGATCAAGGATGCTCGCTCGATACCGAGTTATTCGCATCCACATCGCTCATGTCTTCCTCGACCGGCGCTTCGTCGTCTGCTGGCAACGGGACCTCAGGTTCATCGCGCTGCGGATCGTGTCCGGTCTCGTTGTCCGTGGTGCGTGTCACTTCCTGCTGAGATTTGTTGCCTGGCGCGTTTTCATCAATTTCCATGCTGGCTCTCCAACCGGGGCGCGGGAAGTCCGTGCTTGAAGTTCAGAGGCGATCCGCTCTGAGGAGTGCCGCATTCTGGACGAATGGACGACAGGTATTTCAATCGCCGAACCTTTACCCCGAAAACACCGTCCGAGCTAAGGCGTTAATGCTTACTGCTCACCTCGAGGTTTCCGTTTGAAAGCAGCCATCATCAAAAAATACCGTCTGATCATCAAAACCATGGGCTATGTGGGCTGGGCACTGTTCTGGTTATTGCTCTGGGATATCGCCGTCACCGTAGACTTCATGTTGTTTCTCAATGCCAAGATCAACCTGCCGCTGATGCCCCTGACATTGCTCGGTTCTGCATTGGTGGTGTTGATCAGTTTTCGCAACAGCAGCGCCTACAACCGTTGGTGGGAGGCGCGCACGCTGTGGGGCATGATGATCAACAGTTCGCGTAGCTACGCCCGGCAGGTGCTGACATTGCTGGATGACCCGGACAATGAGGTCAATCCTGTCAAATCGACCCTGCTGCGCCGCCACGTGGCCTATGTAAATTGCCTCGCGGCGCATCTACAGGGCGAGCCTTGCCCGGAAGAAGTTCGCGCGTTTATCCCTGCCGACGAGTTCGCCCGCAGCGGCACCACCAACAACTTCGCCAACGACATCCTCACCGGTTCTGCTGCCCTGCTGGCGAAGGAATACAAGGCCGGGCGCCTGGACAGTATTCGCCTTGCGCGGCTGGAATCGACCATGGTCGATCTGTCCAACAGCCAGGGCGGAATGGAGCGGATCGCCAATACCCCGCTGCCCTACCCTTACGTGTATTTCCCACGGCTGTTTATTTCGCTGTTCTGCCTGATCGTACCGGTGGGGCTGGTGGAATCGCTGGGCTGGTTCACCCCGCTCGCTTCGACCGTGGTGGGTTTCATGCTGCTGGCCATCGAGCGCATCGGCACGGATCTACAGAGCCCGTTTCGCCTCAGTGAGCACCAGATTCAGATGGAAGCGCTGTGCGAAACCATCGAGAAAAACCTGCAGTCGATGCAGCGTGATTCCTTGGGTGATGTGCACAGGGTTGAAGAACTGGCCTGAAGGTTTGGAGCCAATGGCTTGAAGAAAGCTAGGGCGTAAAGCCCTAGCAGATAGCAGGTGTCACTTTTTCTTCTTTGCAGGCTTATCAGACTTCTCTGATTTCTTGGCCTTTTCTGGCTTGCTATCAGCCTTCTCTGTCTTCTTGGTCTTTTCTGGCTTGCTATCAGCCTTCTTTGCAGACTTCTTCGGTTCGGCATCTTTCTTTTTGTCCTTCTTGTCGGAGGATTTGGAAAGCGTCGAGGCCGCAGCTGACTTCTTGGCCGGTGATGACTTTTTGTCTTTCAGGTCTTTACTGGCTTTCGAAGCGTCACCTTTGCTTTTCTTGTCGTCTTTAGCCACGTTGATCACCTCTCGGAGAATGCCGATATTGGCACATTGCCTGTGTGATTATTCACAAGCTAATCATTAGGTGAGCGCGCCCAAGAGCCGTTCAAATTATTTATGCGAGGCGTTGATCAGTCTCTGTCTCTACCCACTAAAACCTCATGCGTTGGCGCGTCGCCACTCACCTGGTGAAACGTTCTCCCATTGCCGAAACGCCCGGTAATAAGAGTTAACGTCCTGGTAGCCGAGCAGGTAAGCCACCTCTTTCAGCTCAATCGTCTTGTCAGCCAGCAGGTGCAATCCTGCCTGGCGCCGGGCCTCGTTGAGCAGCGCGCTGAACGTCGTACCCTCCGCCGTTAATCGTCGTTGCAAGGTGCGCTCGCTTTGCAAGAGTTCACGGGCGAGATATTGCAAACTCGGCCGACCATCCGCCAAGGCTCGCTTCAGAACTTCAATCGCCTGCTCACAGAAACCAGCCGGCGCTTCGATCTCTCGCATCGCAGCGCTAAGGCCGGGCGTCATCATGTCCAGCACTTCCGGGTTGTGTTGAAGAAATGGCAGATCGAGGTCGGCGGCGCTCATGCTCAATTCGTCACGAGCCGCGCCGAATTGAATGGGGCAATCGAAGTAACTCGAATGGATTTCCAGGCTTTGCGGCGGGCGCCTCAAGCTCAGTGCAAGAGGCTTCAGGTGCTTACCGGTGCCTCGTCGACCCAGTTCAAGTACCAAAGCAAAACAGGCATCCACCGAGAGATGCGGCACAAGCCCTGCACCAGAAGGCCACTGAATCGTGAATAGCACCCTGTCCTCACGCTCATCTATGCAAATCTGGTCGGGACTGCACAGGCGCTTGAAACGGCAAAACCTCGCTAGTGCGTCGCGAAAACTGGCCGCATATAGCGCTGCAAGAAACGCGAGTTTGTGTTTCGCGCTGGGCGTATCGCGGACCATTTTTATCGCGAAGGCCGGGTCTGCTGAAAGCGCCTCGATCGCGTTCCACACGGCAAACAATTGCTGTGTGCTGACGACGGCAGCTTCGTTCAGATGAAGGTCATGGGGCAGTTGAGCGTGCGCCTGGATCAACGAGGGATTCAGCCCCAGTTGTTCGATCGATTGCCAGAACGCTCGGGGTAATCTACAGCGCTCGGCGCTGGTTTGAAGGTGGGACATTTTTCCAGGCTCCGAGCCGCAGGCAAGCGGCTTACTGACGTAGCGCCTCGTTGATGGCGCACTCTGCGAGTGTTTTGGCGCAAACCGCTGAAGGGATGATGCAGCTTCGCTTTTAACATTGTTGGCAACGAATCGAGCTGAAAGGAGCTCACGATGACGATGACCTTTTATACCAACCCCAACTCTCGCGGCCGCATGGTGCGCTGGATGCTTGAAGAGATCGGCTGTTCGTATGAAACGGTCATTCTGGATTACCAGGCGACCAGTCAGGCAGACCGCTGGGGAGGCGCTGCGCTGGCAGTACCGGCGCTGGCCGAGGGTGATGATCCGCGGGTCAGATTCTTTCGCGACGTCAACCCGATGGGCAAGATCCCTGCGCTGGTGCATAACGGGCAAACCATAACAGAAACGGCCGCCATCTGTGCGTACCTCGCAGACACTTTCCCGGAAGCCGGGCTGGCCCCTGCGGTAACGCAAAGGGCGGCCTACTACCGTTGGCTGTTTTTCGCCGCGGGCCCTCTGGAACAGGCCGTGACCAATCATCGCGCCGGCTTCAACCCGACGGCGGATCAGGAGTTCTTCTTTGGCTATGGAAGCTACGAACGCACCGTCGACCAACTTGAACGCGCCGTGCTGGCTCATCCGTTCATTGCCGGGGAGCACTTCAGCGCTGCCGACATTTATGTTGGCTCCCACATCGGCTGGGGATTAGGCTTGGGCACTTTGCCGCACAGACCCGCGTTTCTCGCTTACGCCGGGAAGTTGATAAGTCGCGACGCCTATAAGCGTGCCGTGGCGAAAGATGAAGCGCTGCTGGGGAGTTTCCCCGGAACACTTGATGAGGCTTTGTGATGACGAGCAACAGACCGGATTTCACCACGCGCTTGCTGATCGACGCGGGCATCACCAAAGCAATGCGTGTTCTGGACGTGGGCTGCGGCTCAGGGGATGTTTCCTTTCTCCTGGCCGAACTGGTGGGAAAAGACGGAGAGATCATCGGCGTTGATCATGACGCCCGCGCCGTCGCCATTGCCCGCGAGCGCAGTGCAGCAAAAGACCACCCTGCCCTGACCTTTGTGCAGTACGATCTTCTTGAGCTGCCAGATTCCATGGGTACTTTCGACGCCATTGTCGGGCGACGCGTGCTGATGTATCAGAAGGATGCCGTGGCGACGATTCGGGCGCTGTCGAAATGTTTGCGTCCCGGCGGCATATTGGTCTTTCAAGAACACGATACGACGATGGTACCGGCAAGCCTGGAGCCTTTCCCGCTGCATAGACAAGCGCAAGCTTGGATACAGCAAATTATCGCGCGTGAGGGAGCCGATCTCCACATCGGATTCAACCTGCACAGCCTCTTCACCGAGGCGGGCCTGGCCGTCGAACATGTGCGGGCTGAATGCCTGGTGCAAACGCCTGATACACCTTACGGTCTCGGCAGCATTGTTCGAGCGTGCTTGCCGCGAATCATTGCGCTGGGGGTGGCCAGTGCAGAAGACGTCGGGATTGAAACGTTGCAAGAACGTCTGGACCAGGAGCGTTCAGACTCTCGCGCAACGTATATCGGCGACGTGATGTTCGGTAGCTGGGCGCGCAAAGTGTGATTTTCAACTGCTATACAGGCGCGGTCGCGTAGAGCGCTGACCTGGACGTTTTCAAAGCGTGACACTCATCACCCACCCCGCCACTCCCGTGCCGATTACAACCAGCCACGCCGGCAACTTCCAAATCATCAACGCCATCAGGGCGACCAGCGCGAGGCCGAAGTCTTGCGGCTTGAGAATCGCGCTGGTCCACACGGGTTGATAAAGCGCGGCCAGCAACAGGCCGACGACCGCTGCGTTTACGCCAGCCAGCGCGGCTTGCGCACGCACGCTTCGCCGTAACCGCTCCCAGAAAGGCAAGGTGCCGACGACCAACAAAAACGCTGGGGCAAAGATCGCCAACAAGCAGATCACGCCGCCCGCCCAACCTGACGGCGCGCCGTTCATGGAGGCGCCAAGAAACGCCGCGAACGTAAACAACGGACCCGGCACAGCCTGCGCAGCACCGTACCCGGCCAGGAACGTTTCACTGTTGACCCAACCGGTGGGCACGACTTCTGCTTGCAGAAGAGGCAGAACCACGTGGCCGCCGCCGAATACCAGAGAGCCGGAACGGTAGAAAGCATCGACCATTGCCAGGCTTTGATCGGTTACCCGTTCAGCCAACAGCGGCAGCCCCACCAAAAACAGAAGAAACAAGGCCAGCCACATCATTCCTGCCCTGCGACTGATCGGTATCGACAGCGCGTCGTGTTCGACACGTTGCGCAGGCTTGAACAGCATCAGCCCCAGCAGCCCGGCGATGACAATCACACTGACCTGCCCCCAAGCCGTCGGCGCAAGCAACGCGACGCACGCGGCAATCAACATTAGGGTCATTCGCGGCACGTCCGTGCACAGGTTTCGTGCCATTCCCCACACGGCTTGAGCAACCACTGCGACAGCGACGACTTTGAGGCCATGCAGAGCGCCGGGCGAAAGAACAGCGCCATAACGGGACAGGCCCAGCGCAAACAAAATCATCAGCATCGCTGACGGCAGCGTAAACCCGGCCCAAGCAGCGAGCGCGCCGCCATAACCTGCGCGGGACAGGCCTAAAGCGATGCCGACCTGACTGCTCGCCGGGCCCGGCAGAAACTGACAAAGCGCGACCAGATCGGCATAGCTGCGCTCGGTCAGCCATTGCCGCCGGCTGACGAACTCATGGTGGAAGTAGCCCAAGTGGGCAATGGGACCACCGAATGAAGTCAATCCGAGCCGCAGAAAGATCAGAAACACCGACCAGGCACTGTTTCGTTCAGTCGTACAAGAGTCGGCCATGTACCCGCGTTCCTTCTTCAATAGTCGCGCAACGATAGCGTATTTCGGGTTCTTGAGAAGTTACAGGGTCATTGTTCCATTGCCGTTAAAACACCGGGGGACGTTGATCGGCTGCTTCCTGCCGCACCACCTGCAACGGCTGGAGCATTGGCATCCGGATGGAAGCTGCCACTTGGAATGCAAATGCCCAACAAGCCGCTCAGAGCTGCATTTCGGCGAGCGCCCTGCGCAGGGGCTCATCGGATATCTGAATAGGGCCGTGAAATGGCACATCCATGTCCAACACGAGGTAAACAGAGGCCGCGATGAGAAATGACGAGACAATAAACATTCCAATCACCATCGAGTTCCGGGGAGCGCGGTAACCAAAGCTGGCGAAGATGAGTGTCAACCAGGCAACCAGCATTCCAATCAAAGGGCCCGGAATTGCCCCCTCTGACTGCTCGACGATCCTCCAGCGTTGCTCGATGAGCGAATGATATTGCTGACGGATATCCTGAAGCATCGTTTCATGGTAGCGATCCGGTGGCTTTATGCCGGTCAGCGACTTGCCTACGTCATCCAGGTATTTAGCCGCTTCGCTGTTGCGATGCTGCAATGCCTCATCACCTCGATACGGGGTCTCGATAGCGCGCGCAAGATAGGTGATCAGACGGTTGCGCGTGACTTGTGTCGCATCTCCATAGCCTCGTAGCGTCCGGTCAAAAATAATCAGGCTGGTTGCATACCCATGGAAATTCGCATCTATGGACTCGTAGGTGTTTTTGGCAGAATTGATCATCAGACCAAAGACCAGCGACGTCATAACCACAAAAATGTTGGCGACCAGGCGAATGACCGTATTGGTGTCGTCATCCCGGTGGTGGGACGCCAGCTTGGGGTACCCATTCATCATCAGAAGCGAGGCAGCAACCAGGCACCCGAAAATGGCCAGGGCGATCCAGAGAGAGTTCATGCATCAGCACCCTGAACAGTGGAGTCAAGTCTTGGAGAATAGACTTTCAGGCGTTCTCGGAGTTTCCTTATTCAGATACGGGTTTGCCTGCTCGGGAATCACCTCGCTGCTAAGTCGAAAGCCGGCGTTGGCGACTGGCAGGTACGCGTCGACCTCTGCCCAAAGTTCTGGTTAACCACGGGCTACTGTCGGCCCATATAGAGGGCGCATGGACGGAACTCAATAAATCCGCGCCATGCGCCCTTGCATCTCAAGCCTGATCCAGTGCCTCGACCAACCCCTTGTCCTCCCCCAGAAACCCGCCGCTTTGATGCTGCCAAAGCCGCGCGTACACGCCGTTCCTCTCCAGCAATTCGCTGTGGGTGCCCTGTTCGATAATGCGTCCGTCATCCATCACGATGAGCCGGTCCATGGCCGCGATCGTCGACAGCCGATGGGCGATAGCAATCACGGTTTTGCCCTGCATCATGTCATCGAGGCTTTCCTGAATGGCCACTTCGACTTCCGAATCCAGCGCGCTAGTGGCTTCATCCAGCAGCAGGATCGGTGCGTTTTTGAGCATCACCCGGGCAATCGCGACGCGTTGCCGTTGACCGCCCGACAGCTTGATGCCCCGCTCACCGACCAGCGTGTCGTAGCCGCTATGACCTTGCCGGTCGCTGAGTTGGTTGATGAACTCATGGGCCTGGGCGCTGGCGGCAGCGCTGCGGATTTGCGCATCGGTTGCATCCGGACGGCCATAGGCGATGTTGTCGCGAATCGAACGATGCAGCAGCGAGGTGTCTTGAGTGACCATGCCGATGGCGCTGCGCAAACTGTCTTGGGTCACGTGCGCAATGTTCTGACCGTCGATGCGAATCTCACCGCTGTCGACATCATAGAAGCGCAGCAGCAAGTTGATCAGCGTGGACTTGCCGGCGCCGGAGCGGCCGACCAGACCGATCTTTTCACCCGGGCGGATGTTCAGGCTGAGGCCATCGAGCACCTGGCGTTCGCCGTTGTAGTTGAAGTGCACCTTATCGAAAGTAACGGCGCCGCCCTTGGTCACCAGCACACCTGCATCCGGCGCGTCCTGCACCTTGGCGCCTTGAGTCAGTGTGGCCATGCCATCCTGCACGGTGCCGATGCTCTCGAACAGCGAGGTCATCTGCCACATGATCCAGTTCGACATGCCGTTGATGCGCAACGCCATGGCAGTGATTGCCGCCACCGCACCGGCGCCGACATCGCCCTGGTGCCACAACCACAAGGCGTAACCACCCGCGGACATGATCAGCCCTACCACCAAGGCCTGGTTGACGATTTCGAACATGCTGACGAGACGCATCTGGCGAAAACCGGTCAGCTTGAAATCTTCCATCGCTGCGCGGGCGAAGTGCGCCTCACGATTGGAGTGGGAGAACAGCTTCACCGTCGTGATGTTGGTGTAGGCGTCGGAGATACGCCCGGTCATCATTGACCGCGCATTGGCCTGCTCCTGCCCGACCTTGCCCAGGCGCGGCACGAAGTACCACATGGCCAGCGCGAACAACACCGCCCAGCCAATGAACGGCAGCATCAGTTTCAGCGCAAAGCCACCGGCCAACGCGATGATCGCGATGAAATACACACCGATCCCGGGGATGATCTCGATCAGGGTAAACAGCACGTCGCGCACTGCCAGCGCGGTTTGCATCACCTTGGTGGTGACCCGGCCGGAAAACTCATCGGAAAAAAACGAAAGGCTCTGCCGCAGCATCAGACGATGGAAATCCCAACGCAAGCGCAACGGCAAGTTAATCGCCAATATCTGGTGCTGCACCATGGTGCGCAACGCCACCAGCCCGACGCTGGTTACCATGACGATGCCCATGCCCCACAACACGCGACTTTCTTGCGCGGCCGCTTCACCGCCGGCCTGCCAGGTCGAGAGCAAGTCCACAACCTGCCCGAGGAATGAAAACAGCCAGGCTTCGTAAATCGATACAGCGGCACTCACCAGCGCAAGCAGCAGAATGTAACCGCGCGCGCCCCGCGTACAGGCCCACAGAAAACGCGCCAGGCCATTGGGCGGCGGCGGTACCTCGTCAGGAGGAAAAGGGTCGAGTCTTCGTTCAAACGCACGAAGCATGATGATCTCCAAAACAGTCAGTTGGAGAGATTCTGCCATTGAATGGTTGGCAGGAGGTCTTTGTGAAAAAGTGTGTGTTCATTGGGACGGTTGTCGACCAAAAGCCACAGATCCCTTTTTACGCAGCTTTCCAGCAGGTCGAGGGATGCGCGCCTGTTCGGCCGTCGACCTGCATGACAGTGTGCTACCGCGACATTGTTATTGTGATGTGGGCGGATCGAGGACGCGATATGAACAGCGCGAACGTGGGGGCCATTAACAGAAATAAATGGCGAGTGGTGCGGTGGTGGTCATAGGTGCGTCTACTTTCGTGAGAATCAGCGCTTTGGTTCTTTTTCGCTTGGAACAAAAAAGGCTTGAGCGATGGCAGTTATAAATGCGATCCATCGAATTATGTAATCATCCTCAAAAGCTTCCACGGCTGGCATGAAAGACATCAATTGACCAAAGCGAGCCACGCTCATCTGGTTCCCGCCCCAAAATAAAAACAAAGCAAAAAAAACCCAAAATTTTCCATCTGTAAAGTTATCTCCTGAAATCCTTCTTGAGACAGAGCGCAAACACCAGAAGCCCGCTACAGAGACAAGAAAATATAGTGCCGTTATGAATCTCGGATCACTGATCATTATTTTTGACCTCCCGATACGGGGCGTCCACTGTAGCTGCGCCGGAAACACTTTCGATCAACAGCGAAATTTTGCTTGAACCTTCATGGCCACGAACATAGTCAGCACGCACATATCTAAAAAGGCGCCATGCATCCCGGCTTCTATATCAGTCTGCCGGCGCCATATACGGAAAGCCTCCACCGCCAATCATGGTGATCCCTAAAACGGTTAGTTGGAGAGAGTGGTGCGGGGCTTGTCATAGGTGCGTCTACTTTCGTAAAAACCAGCGTTTTGGTTCTTTTCTGCTTGGAAAAAAGAACGTTTGAGCGATAGCAGTAATAAATGCGACCCACCGAACAATGTAATCATTTTCAAAAAAACCTATGGCTGGCATAAATGAAAGCAAGTAACCATAGCGAGCCACGCTGAGTTGATTGGTTGCCCAAGGCATTACTAATGCAAAAAACAACCAATACCTTCCATGCGTAAAATTAACCCCTGAAAATCTTCTTGGGATGAAGAAAAAAAACAGGAAACCCGCCAGAGAAACAATTAAATATATCGACGTTATGAATATTGGCTCACTCGTCATTATTTTTGACCTCCTTATACATGGAATTTATTGTTGTGACGTCGGAAAACGCCCCGAATATCAATGCGGTCTTGTTTGAGTTTTCATAAACCCGGACATAATCAGCACGCACATATCTAAAAAGGCGCCATGCATCCGGCTTCAATATCAGTCTGCCGGCGCCATATACGGAAAGTCCCAAGTCAACAGTCCCATAGGCCATATTCCCTTCAAATGCTCCGCCGCCAATAAATTTAGCGATCTCTTGATAACCTTTTCTGACGGGGCCTTGTGTATCTGAACGGCCCTCCCATAAATTCCGCCCGTTTTCATACACATTGTTGGCACCATGAGCCATCATCGGCGCTCCCGCGAAAAGGCATAACGTACCGACCGAGCCGTAACAAATCCCGGCACCGGCTACAAACTGAAGTGCACCTGCAATTGCGCCGACGCCTCTTTGAGCAACCTCCATCGATTGACTTAACAGACTGTTCTGCTCGTCCTTTATGTCTTTCAGTCCCTGTTCAGAGCTTTTTCTGCCCTGCGCAACGTCATTGACAACGCCTCTTGCGTAATAAGAAACCTCACGATTGAATTGAATGCGTAACGTGCCGTCTTTAATGTGGCGAGCACTTAACGTACAGGCTTGGTTCGCCAGATTGGCAGCGGCGTTACTGACCATCCAATAGTCGCAACTTCCTGGCTTGCAGCTATCCTTGGACCGGCGCATGGGTTATTCCCCCCATGAACTGTAGCCACTGGTCCCTGCCAGGTGGTGAGTCCAGATGATGTCTTGATAGCGAATAGCAAGATGTTCCTGAGGTTCGACGTCGTTCTGTAAAACCACATGAGGCATGTCGAGTGTCAGATCGGTAACCACGCCGCCCCTGATTTCGACCGTATAAAACTTCTCCTGCAAGCCAAACGGAGAAATGCGGTAGAAGTTAATGATGCAGTTGATTTCTTCTCTGCTTGAGAGCGCTTGAGCCAGTAGCGGCGATGATTTATCAACATTCTTTGTAATGACGATGGGGTTATGCGTCGGTTTATTGATATTTCCGATATTGGCCATGTTGTGGCTGTAAGACAGCACCATGATTTCGTCTGCATGGGCTGTCTGACACTTGTTGCCAATAGAGTCCTGGGTCGAGCAACCCGATGAAATCAATCCTTGAGCCTTGCCGGTGATGGTCATGTAACCGTGATTAGCCATGCGTGCCCACTCCTTTTGGTAAGCCGCACATCCTAATGAAAGGAGTTTTAGTCAGGTTGTAGGACCCTTCTGAAACGGTAAACAAAATATGTCGCGATCAAGTTTGGCGATTCAATAAAAGACTCGAGACGGCATGGCTTATTATCTGACGGAAGTTTCGTACTACCACTGAATGTCCAACGCTGATGACGGTGCCCCCTGACATCGGCTAAAGGCGCGGTCATTGAATCGGCAATTCAACCCGCGCCACCAACCCGCCGCCGCTGCGATTGCTCAACGTCAGTTCCCCGCCCTGCTCGCGCACGATGGCCCGCGCTGCGGAAAGCCCGAGTCCGACCCCGCCGGTCTCGCGGTTGCGTGAGGTTTCGAGGCGCAGAAACGGATCGAACACGCGTTCCAGCGACTCTTCGGCAATCCCCGGCCCGTCGTCGCTGACCTCGATGCAGATCGTGTAGCCATCGCCACCCAACGCGATGCGCGGGTGTTGCGCGTACTTCTCGGCATTATCCAGCAGGTTGACGATCACTCGTTTGATGCCAAGCGGCCGCCCCTCATACACCCAATGTGCGGGGCCGCTGTAATCGACGGCGATGTTCTGGTCACGGTAGTCATCGATGATGGTTTGCAGCAGTTCGGCAAGGTCAAACGCTGTAGTGGATTCGCGATGGGTGTCCTCGCGAAAAAACGCCAACGCGGCGTTGATCATCGACTGCATCTCTTCGATGTCACGAATCTGTTTGCCTTGGTGATCCAGGTCTTCCATGAACTCGCTACGCAAGCGCATGCGCGTCAGCGGTGCGCGCAAGTCGTGGGAGATGGACGCGAGCATGTGCGTGCGTTCGCCGATGAAATGCTGGATCTGCGCCTGCATGGTGTTGAAGGCGATGATCGCCTGGCGGATTTCGTCCGGGCCTTCGATTTTGATCGGCGGTGCGCGCAGGTCACCACCGAAACGCCGCGCAGCGCTGGCGAAACGTTGCAAGGGTTTGGCCAGTTGGCGCGTGGCGATCCAGGCAACCAGCAACGTGGCGATCAGGCCAAGGGCAATAACCACCGCGATCCGCGTGCTGGCCTCCAGCCCCCAAACCCGTTCGGGTGGGGTGAACGACAACCAACTGCCATCGACCAGTTGCACGAGTGCGGCGTAGTGCGCCTGCGGGCTGTGGCTCGGCCAGTCGTCGGGGTTGAAGGCTTCCATGGTGCGGCCATTACCCAATAGCAATTGCAGCACCGGCACCCTGCCCGCTTCGACCGGATTGCCGCCCGCCGGCAGCCCGAAGTCGGCGCGCTGCGCTTTCCACGCCACTTTCAGCCGCGGGCTGCTTGCCGCGTCCGCCAACTGCGGGCGCAACGGTACCGGCGCGGCCTCGATCACGCGCACGGTAGCGGCAATCTGTTCCAGCAAACCGGTACGCTCAATCGGTGGACGCGCCCAGATCCCGGCGACCTGCACGAACAATGCATTAAGGGCCAGCGACGTGAGCATCGCCGCGACGATAGTCAGGGCAATCCGCCGACTGAGGGTGTCGCGCCGCAGCATCCGGCGGATCACGAGCGGCTGACCTTGGCAGTGAACATATAACCGCCGTTGCGAACGGTGCGGATCAAATCCGGGCGTTTGCAGTCGGGCTCGATCTTGCGCCGCAGCCGGCTGACCTGGACATCAATGCTGCGATCAAACGCGTCGTGGCCCTGGCCGTGGGTCAGGTCGATCAATTGCTCTCGAGTGAGGATGCGTTGCGGATTTTCGAGAAACACCACGAGCAAATCGAACTCGCCACCGGACAGCGGGATCATCACGTTTTGCGGTGAGCGCAGTTCGCGACAGGTGATATCCAGATGCCAACCGGCGAAGGCGATCACTGGCCGGGATGGCTCACTCGGCTGGCTGACCGGTTCGCCCGCGCGGCGTTGCACGGCACGCAGACGAGCCAGCAGCTCACGCGGTGCAAACGGCTTGGTGACGTAGTCGTCCGCCCCCAGCTCAAGGCCGACAATGCGGTCGCTCAGTTCGCCCATGGCGGTGAGCATGATGATCGGAATGGCCATCTGTGCGTGCACTTTCTGGCACAGACTCAAGCCGCCCTCCCCGGGCAGCATCAGGTCGAGAATGATCGTGTCCGGTCGCTGCTGCGCGATCGCCGCCCACATCGCCTCGCCGTCCGCCGCCACATCGACTTCATAGGCGTGCTGGACGAAGAACTTCTTCAGCAGCGACAGAATTTCCACGTCGTCGTCGACGATCAGCAGTCTGCTCACGGGCACAGGATCCTCAATCCAGAAAAGAGCGCATCTAAAACCATTCTGGCGTCCGGGTCATTTATTTCAATCGAGCAACATTCCTTCGCCAGCGACATCAACCGGACATCGTCCGGCAAAAACCCTCGTGCATCCTGCACACCTTTCCAAATCAGGGGGTTGTTCATGAAGGCCTTGCACAGCAGGTATACCGCCGAGGGGCATAACGCCAAATATCCGTTGATCCTCAGCCAGCGCACCACGGCGCCGACGCACGATACGCCGATCCTGTTTCAGGAGTTTTGCCTGGGGTTGTCCAGTGATCAGAGCCGGATTGTCCTGCGCCGTTACTTTGAACAGTTCAGCCCGGCCAATGCCCAGTGGGTGGAGTACGCCCATTCGATCCCGGCCGCCGACCTCATCCACTGGATCATGACCCACGGCCAGTTGCACATCGAGTGCTCGGAAAATGCCCCGCAAACCAACAAGGATTCACATTAATGAGAAGCCATTGCCTGATGACGGTGCTTTGTACTGCGTCCCTGAGCCTGTCGGCCTGCACCAGTACAAGCGTCGAACACACGGGATTTCTGCATGATTACAGCGTTTTGACGGAACACACATCGCCGTCGGGTCACGATGTATTGGGGTGGGTCAGCCCTGCCCTGGCCAGGGGGCGTTACACCCAGGCCTATCTGGCGCCGAGTCAGTTTTTTCCCAGCGCCGAGCCCACCGCACGCATTCCCCTCAGCACCCTCGCGGGCGTCACCGACTATTACGACGCGGCCCTCAGGCACGAACTGGGCAAAGTCCTGCCACTGGTATCGACTCCCGGTCCCAATACGCTGATCGTCAGGCCTGCGATTACCCGGGTCGCCACTAGCACTCAAGGTTTGCGTTTTTACGAATGGTTGCCGGTCACACTGGTCGCGGCCGGCGTGAGCACCGCCACTGGCATTCGTGACCAAGACAGCGAAATCGCCACCGAAGTGTCGTTCGAGGATGGCTCGACCGGTGAAGTGGTTGCAGAAGTCATGCGCAAAGGCACCGGCGTGCCGCTGGACAACAATAAACAAGTGCTGACAGCTGACGACGTCAAAGTGGTGCTGGATGGCTGGGCCAATGATCTAGGCAAATCGTACGTGGCGATTCGTAAGTAAAACCGCAGAAGCAAAGTCAAAAGATCGCAACCTTCGGCAACTCCTACACTGAACACAGGACTCTGTAGGAGCTGTCGAGTGAAACGAGGCTGCGATCTTTTGATCTTGTGTTTAAAAATTAAAAAAAGCCGCGAGCGGTGAATTATTTCGTGTCCTCATGTATCAGACCCATTAAGCACGCGCCATCAAATAGATGGCATCGGCGTAACAAGATGGATCAGTAAAGAGAATACCCGGATGAAATCACGTAAAAGCAGCGTCAAACCGATTGGTCTGAAAGACATCACCATCGTCGACGACGTCAAGATGCGCAAAGCCATTACGGCCGCTGCACTCGGCAATGCCATGGAATGGTTCGACTTTGGCGTCTACGGCTTTGTCGCCTATGCACTCGGCAAAATCTTCTTCCCCGGCGCCGACCCTGGCGTACAGATGATCGCGGCGTTGGCGACGTTCTCCGTGCCTTTCCTGATCCGGCCGCTGGGCGGCCTGTTTTTCGGCGCGTTGGGCGACAAGTACGGACGACAGAAAGTCCTCGCCGCGACCATCGTCATCATGTCCCTGAGCACCTTCGCCATCGGCCTGATCCCCTCCTATGACTCCATAGGTATCTGGGCGCCGATCCTGCTGTTGCTGGCGAAAATGGCTCAAGGCTTCTCCGTCGGTGGCGAGTACACCGGTGCCTCGATCTTCGTCGCCGAATACGCGCCGGACCGCAAACGCGGCTTCCTCGGCAGTTGGCTGGACTTCGGTTCGATTGCCGGTTTCGTCCTTGGCGCCGGTGTGGTGGTGATGATCTCGGCGATTATCGGTGAAGAGAAGTTTCTCGAATGGGGCTGGCGTCTGCCGTTCTTCCTCGCCCTGCCATTGGGCATGATCGGTCTCTATCTGCGTCACGCGCTCGAAGAGACACCAGCGTTCCAGCAGCACGTGGAGAAGCTCGAACAAGGCGACCGCGAAGGTCTGGCCCGTGGCCCGAAGGTGTCGTTCAAGGAAATCGCCACCAAGCACTGGCGCAGCCTGATGACCTGCGTGGGAGTGGTAGCGGTGACCAACGTCACCTACTACATGCTGCTCACTTACATGCCGAGTTACCTTTCGCATAACCTGCACTACAGCGAAAATCGTGGCGTGTTGATCATCATCGCGATCATGGTCGGCATGCTGTTCGTGCAGCCGCTGATTGGTTTTGTCAGCGACAAGATCGGCCGCAAGCCTTTCATCGTCATCGGCAGCATTGGCCTGTTCATTCTCGCCATTCCGGCGTTCATGCTGATCAACAGCGGCAAGATCGGCCTGATCTTCGCCGGGCTGCTGATGCTGGCGGTGTTGCTGAACTTCTTCATCGGCGTGATGGCCTCGACCCTGCCGGCCATGTTCCCCACGCATATTCGCTACAGCGCACTGGCGGCGTCTTTCAATATTTCGGTGTTGATCGCCGGCCTGACGCCGACCGTCGTGGCCTGGCTGGTGGAAAGCACCAACGACCTTTACATGCCGGCTTACTACCTGATGGTAGTTGCCGTGGTCGGTCTGGTCACCGGCCTGACCATGAAGGAGACGGCGAACAAACCGTTGCGTGGCGCCGCCCCGGCAGCCTCTGACCTCGCAGAGGCGAAGGAGCTGCTGCAAGAGCATCACGACAATATCGAGCAGAAGATCGAAGACATCGATGCTGAAATTGCCGAACTGGAAGCCAAGCGCAAGAACCTGGTGCAACAGCATCCACGGATCAACTAAGGCAACATGACCTCTGCGTAGCCCGGTGTAGAAACCTGCCCGGGCTGCCGCAGCCTCTCAGCACCGCGCGAATCAGGGCAGAGTTTGCTCTGGGGGCGGTTCCAGAACCTGGGTAACGTCGGCGGGTTGATACACCCAACCGATAAACAACTCATAACCGACCGCCAGAATCACCGGCCCGGTAAACAGCCCGATAATCCCGCTGGTCACCATGCCGCCGAGGGCGCCGATCAACACGACGGGCATCGGCACGGCCACGCCGCGTCCCAGCAGCATCGGTTTGAGCACATTGTCGGAAAGCCCGGCAACCACCATCCACACGCCAAAGATCACCGTCGCGGCGCTGACCCCTTGCTGGGCAAAAACAAAAATCACCACAGGCAGCGTGATCAACAGCACCGGCAATTGGGTGATGCCCAGCAACAGCACCAATAGCGCCAATATGCCGGCCGCCGGTACGCCCATGATCACCAGGGCGACGCCGATCAGCAGCATTTGGATAAAAGCGATGCCCACCACGCCCTGAGCTACAGCGCGAATGGTCGCCGTGCACAATTGGGCAATCTGCGGCCCACGCGCGGGCCCGGAAATCCGCGTGGTGACGGCGACGGCGGTGCGATGGCCGCTTTCACCGTAAGTCATGATCAACCCGGCAACGATCAACGCTACGACGAACACCACAATGCCCGCTCCCACCCCGGCCGCCTGGTGCAGCATCACTCTGCCCCATTCCTTGAGGTGCGGCGCCAGTTCCTGGAAGGCCCAGCTCAGATCCTGCGAGGCGTGCTGCCAGATACCGAAAATCGGTGGCCCGATCAGCGGCCAGGTCTCGACATTGGCCGGCGGCGGCGGGATTTCGAAATGGCCGCTTTCAAGCACCTGCATCCCGCCCTTCACCGACTCGGCCACCGATGCGCCCAGCAGACTCAACGGCACCATCAGGATCAGCAGCCCCAGCACCACCACAATGACCGCGGCCCAGCCGTAACGTTGACCGAGTCTGGCGCCGAGCATTCTGTTCAGCGGGTACAGGGTGACGGCCAGGATCAGGGCCCAGAGCATCACATTGAGAAACGGATGGAAAATGTCGTAACAGAACAGCACCAACGTGACGATCAACCCCGCACGGATCAGCACGTCAAGCAAAGTTCTGGAACTGTTGAATGCGATCAGCGGTTTCTCTTCCACAGTGGTTCCCCTGTCAAGCGCATCGGTCGGACTGCGCTGAGCCTAGATCACCTCCTTGCATTCTTCCTGTTTGATTGATGGGCCCGCCAAGGAGGCATCGATGGACAAAAACCATCCCGCCGATTACTCCGCGCCCGGCATGGTGTTAAATAGGCGCCAGTCTTAACCTTGTCGCTAAAGCCGTGCACGAGAACTGATATGAATAGCTCTGCAAAAAACCATGACGCTCAACTGCAATCGGCGGTGAACGCATGATCGAAGTCACTGAAGTTTCCATCGCCCAACTGCGCGCTGCGCTTGAGTCCGGTCAGACCACATCGCTTGAGCTGGTGCAGGCCTATCTCGCTCGCATCGATGCCTACGACGGCGCCGACACGGCGACAGCGCTCAACGCGGTTGTCGTGCGCAACCCCGAAGCGCTGAACGAAGCCCGGGCCGCCGACGCCCGCCGCGCCAAAGGCAAAACCCTGAGCCCGCTCGACGGCATTCCTTACACCGCCAAGGACAGTTATCTGGTCAAGGGCCTGACCGCCGCGTCCGGCAGCCCGGCCTTCGTTGATCTGGTCGCCCATCGCGACGCGTTCACCATCGAGCGCCTGCGCGGTGCCGGGGCGATTTGCCTGGGCAAGACCAACATGCCACCGATGGCCAATGGCGGCATGCAGCGCGGGGTTTATGGCCGCGCCGAGAGCCCGTATAACCCTGACTTCCTCACCGCACCGTTCGCCTCCGGTTCGTCCAATGGCGCCGGTACCGCCACGGCTGCGAGTTTTGCTGCATTCGGCCTGGCCGAAGAAACCTGGTCGAGCGGACGCGGCCCTGCGTCGAACAATGGTCTGTGTGCCTACACCCCGTCGCGCGGTGTGATTTCGGTGCGCGGCAACTGGCCACTGACCCCGACCATGGATGTCGTGGTGCCGTACGCACGCACCATGGCTGACTTGCTCGAAGTCCTCGACATCGTCGTTGCAGAAGACCCGGATACACGCGGCGATCTGTGGCGCCTGCAACCTTGGGTGCCGATCCCGAGTGTCAGCACCGTACGCCCTGCCGCTTACGCTGAACTGGCTGCCGACCGCACGGCGCTGGCCGGCAAGCGTTTCGCCGTGCCGCGCATGTTCATCAACGCCGACCCTGACGCTGGCACCAGCGAAGCGCCGGGCATCGGTGGCCCGACCGGCCAGCGCATCAACACGCGCGCATCGGTGATTGATCTGTGGAAACAGGCGCGTCAGGCACTGGAAGCTGCCGGTGCCGAAGTGATCGAAACCGACTTCCCGCTGGTCTCCAACTGCGAAGGCGACCGTCCCGGCGCACCGACCGTGTTCACCCGTGGGCTGGTGTCCAAAGAGTTCCTCCACCATGAACTGTGGGACCTGACTGCCTGGGCGTTCGACGACTTCCTGCAAGCCAACGGCGACCCGAAGCTCAATCGTCTGGTGGACGTCGACGGCGCGAAAATCTTCCCGCACGAGCCGGGCACTCTGCCCAACCGTGAGGGCGATCTCGTTGCCGGTATGGACGAGTACGTACGCATGGCCGAGCGTGGCATCACGCCTTGGAATGAAATCTCGACTGTTCCCGATGGCTTGCGCGGTCTGGAACAAACCCGGCGCATCGACCTTGAGGACTGGATGGATAACCTGGGCCTCGACGCCGTGCTGTTCCCGACCGTCGCCGATGTCGCCCCGGCGGATGCGGATGTGAACCCTGAGTCCGCCGACATCGCCTGGAGCAACGGCATCTGGGTCGCCAACGGCAACCTCGCGATCCGCCACCTGGGCGTGCCCACCGTCACCGTGCCCATGGGCATCATGGCCGACATCGGCATGCCGGTCGGCCTGACCTTCGCCGGCCGCGCCTACGACGACTCCAGCCTGCTGCGCCTGGCCGCGGCGTTTGAATCGACGGGCAGCAAACGAATGATCCCGCCACGCACCCCGCCGTTGTCATAACGCTAACGACGATACCCCTGTAGGAGCTGCGGCACGCTGCGATCTTTTGATCTTTCTTTTTTTGCAATCAAAATCAAAAGATCGCAGCGTGCCGCAGCTCCTACAAGGTTTTGTGTTCCGCACAGCACATCGCCTCAATCCCTTCGCTCAAAGTCCCTTGATCATCAGCGTCAACCCTTGAATGTTGGCCACCGACCATGATTGATCGCGCACTTACGCGTATGACGCTACTTATGCTGTTATGCGGCCTGACACAAACAGCGGCAGCGGACGGTTTTTTCGACGATTCCAAATCTGAAGTGCTCAGCCGCAACTTCTACCTGAGCAACGACTACCGCTCGCCCTCACCTACCGGGAAAAACTATAAACAGGAATGGGCTCAAGGGTTTATCGGCACTTTCTCATCTGGTTTCACACCCGGTACCATTGGACTCGGCGTCGATGCACACGCATTTTTCGGACTGAAACTCGATGGCGGCAAGGGCCATTCCGGCACGGGGTTGTTGCCGGTCGACAGCGATGGCCGCAGCGAAAACGACTACTCCAGCGCCGGCGGCGCCCTCAAGTTGAAGGCTTCGCGCACCACCCTGGCGTTCGGCGAAATGACCGTCGAAACCCCTGTATTCGACACCTCCGACAAACGCCTGCAACCGGAATACGCCACAGGTTTTCTGCTCAGCAGCCGGGAGATCGACAACGTCAATCTACAGGCCGGGCATTTCACGGCATTCAAGAATCAGGATGGTTCTAGCGGAAAAGATGATTTTTACGGGTACGGTGCCAGCACAGAATCCGGCGCCATCAGCTTTGTCGGTGCCGATCTGTTTGCTGATAGTCCGCTGGGCGGCGCGCTGTATGCGTCCGACCTGACCGACACCTGGCAGCAGTTCTACGGCAATCTGCACTTCAAGCGCCCCAGTCTGTTGCTCGACGCCAACCTCTATCACACCCGCGACACCGGGCGGGCACTGGCCGGGGCAATCGACAATACCGCCTTCAGCCTTTCGGGCAAATACACCCTCGGCCCGCATGCAGTAATGCTCGGCTGGCAGCGGATCAATGGCAACACACCGTTCGATTTCGTCGGCGGCGACTCGATCTACCTCGCCAACTCAATCAAGTACGCCGACTTCAACGGTGCCGGTGAACGTTCGTGGCAAGCACGCTACGACCTCGACCTCGGCGCCTTTGGCATTCCCGGCCTCAAGTTCATGACCCGCTACGTCTCCGGCAGCCACATCAACGGCACCCATGCGCCCAAGGGTGGCGCCTACAATCCGTTTGATGCCGATAGCGGCGAATACCAGCCGCAGCAAGGCGATGGTGGCAAACACTGGGAGCGCGACATTGATCTGAAATACATCGTGCAGTCGGGTGCGGCGAAGGATTTGTCGGTGCAGGTATCGCATGTTTCACACCGGGCCAATGAAGCTCAAGCGGGGGATGATATTGATCGGATCTATGTGGTGGTTCAGTACCCGATGGGCTTCTGAAACGGGTGACCGACAATGTGGGTGAAGAGGCTCACAAAAACGCCACTTTAAGAATCGTCTTATGCCCCGCGGATGACACAGTCCTTACAGTGGGGTAATGAGACTCAAAAGTTACCTGCATCAGATCAACCCGTTCTTATCCAGTCCCGAAGCAGCCCGCCGACTGCTTCGTCTGTTTGCGCTGGTCCTGATGGCCGGGATCCTCAGCGCTTCGTACAACTTCTTGCGCTCCACCCTCGCCAACGATATTTCCCAGCGCCGCAGCTATATGAGCAGCGCGGTAGCAGAGGCGCAGACATTTTTTACCAGCCGCGAGTCCTTGCTTGAGAGCTTGGGGCTTTCAGCCGTATGCAAGCCGATGATGGCCACCCCACTCTCCTACTCGCCGTCGATTGAGGACCATTCTGTTCAATTGGGCATTTCCGGCGGAGCTCAGTGGACCCTCTGGCTGACACGCAGAATGCTCGATTACATGCAGCGTAATCAGCTGAATCTGATTTATGTTTCCGCCGAAGCGAATCCTCAGGTGAATCGCCTGTATACCGCCAGTGCGAATCTTCCGCGGCTTCCCCGGTCGATCCTGGATCAACTGTCCGCATTGAATGACCAATTGCCGGAACGGGATCAGGAGTTGTGGTTGACTGACCAAGCGGCAAGCGCTTCGCAGTTGTACATCTTCATCCGTCTGGATGATGGCGTGAAAGACTCAGGCTGGCTCGGTCTGGAAATGGAGGGTGCAGAAATCTCCGCAGCCCTGAACGATCAAAGCGCCGGCACGTTCATGATGCTCAACTCCCAAGGTTCTCTGCTGTTTGCCAACACCCCTGCGCACCGACTCGGCGAGACGTTGAGCCGATCGCATGAGAACAACTACTTCGGTTTTGTGGGCAGCGGCTGGCTTCCCGATCATCTGGTGATCCGCAAGCAGTTGAAATCCACGGACTGGCAATTGGTGTACTCGTTCGACTTGCTGGATCTGCTGAAGGCTTTATTGCCGCAACTGATCGCGACATTGGCGTTCTGCCTGGCAAGCATGGTTTTGATCTGGCTATTGATTCGTCGGGTCGAGCACAGGTTTATTACACCGGCACTCAACCGTTTGCAGGCACTGATCGAGAGTGAAGCATTCAGCCGTGACGTGATTCAAACCGCGCCCGTCGCACTTTGCGTATTGCGGCGCACTGACGGCCAGGTGATGCTCGAAAACACCTTGTCCGAGCGTTGGCTGGGCAGTGGTGTTGAGCGCGAAATGCTCTGCAAAAGCTGGATCGAGCAAGCGTTTGATGCGACGCAACCCATTCGCAGTGACTATTTTTCCACAGCCGACGGACGCCACCTTTATTTGAGCAGCGCACCGACTCGCTACAAAAGTGAAGACGTGTTGTTCTGCGCATTCAGCGATATCAGTGCGCGCAAGCAAGTCGAGGCGGCGCTTGAAGAGGCGCGGCGATTGGCTGACGCGGCGAATGAAGCCAAAACCTTGTTTCTGGCAACCATGAGCCACGAAATCCGTACCCCACTGTATGGCGTGTTGGGAACACTGGAACTCTTGGGCCGGACTCGGCTGGACACCCAACAGAAAGGGTATTTGCGTGCCATCGAAGGTTCATCCGCGACCTTGTTGCAATTGATCTGCGATGTCCTGGACGTATCGAAGATCGAGGCAGGTCAACTGGCCCTCGAACTGCACGAGTTTGCCCCGACGGAATTGGTATACGAGGCCATTCAGGCTTACGCGGCGGCGGCGCAGCGAAAAGGCGTCCGGTTGTATGCGTGCATGGATCCACAAATGCCCGAGCGATTGATTGGCGACGTCACACGTATCCGGCAGATTTTGAATAATCTGCTGAGCAACGCAGTCAAGTTCACTGATTCAGGGCGGGTGGTTTTGCGGGTCAGGCTACTCGACTGTGCTGACGAACAAGCACAGGTGGCGTGGCAAGTGACAGACACCGGCCGAGGTATTTCCCGGGATGACCAGGCCCATATTTTCGAGCCGTTCTATCAGACTGAAGGCAATACCAATGTCGTCGCCGGAACCGGTTTGGGCCTGCCGATCTGCAAACGCCTGACGCAGCTGATGAAAGGCACACTGCGTATGGTAAGTGAAAAGGGACTGGGCAGCAGTTTTACGCTGACGTTGCCACTCGACATCGTCACCCGATCGTTGCCGGCAACGAATAGTTTGCTTCCGAACACAATCTATGTGGCGTCTGCGGTGCGAGAGTTGAACGAGTCCATCGCGGGCTGGTTGCGTCGGTGGGGGGCACGGGCTCAGGTGGCGCCCCTTGGAAACACCACAGCGGCAAGTGGCAGCCTGTTGATCGAGCTGCATGCGGGTGATGTTGAAAAACGCCTGGTGCCGAATTGGTGCGGTCCACTTATAATCGCCACCGCCAACCTGCGCAATACGCCTGCATCGCAGCCCGAATGCCGGTACGTCAATGTCAGCCACCTGTATGCCATTCACCAGGCTGTCAGCCAGGCACAAGGCCTGTGGGTCGACCAGACCACACAAAGCTTGACGACCAGCGCTTTGAAAAAACTCAATCTGCATCTCTTGGTTGCTGAAGACAATGACATCAACCAGCTGATTCTTCGTGATCAACTCGAAGAATTAGGTTGCTCGGTGGAGTTGGCCTGCAACGGTGAAGAAGCTTTGGCACTCTGGAAAGCCGGCACCTTCGATGTTGTGCTCAGTGATGTAAATATGCCGAAACTCAACGGCTACGAGTTGGCAAAAGAATTACGACGTCTAGGCTATGTACAACCCATCATCGGCGCGACGGCCAATGCCATGCGCGGCGAAGAAGCGTTGTGCCTTGAAGCAGGAATGGACCACTGCTTGGTCAAGCCGTTTGCATTGCGAGCGCTGTTCAATTGCTTGCTGCCCTATGGTCGGACAGCCCCGCAAAACGCTACGGTGCAGCCGGTCTCAAGCCAATGAAAAAAGGAGCTTAGAGACAAGATGCCCTTCAACGAGGCACCTGCATGCCCTTTGGAAATGACCGAACATGAAACACAATCCCTCCTTGCTTGAAAACCTTTCCCGAAGCTCCATGCGCCTGAACAAAGTGCTGCTGGTGTTGTTGGGCATTGCCATCCTGTTGGTGGGATTCAGCTATTGGGCTTTCCAGCGTTTGCTCAGGGAGCAAAACGACACCGTGCGATTTCACTTTGCTCGCTTGATGGAGAATGTGCAGCGGCATGAAGCGTTTCTGCGTGAAGTAGCGCAGCAAAGTGTAAGAGGGGAAATGTTCTACAAGGGTTTGAATGCGCGTTATAGCGCCAGACAGCTGCCAACCGAAGGCCCGAATATTTACGAAGGTTATGAGTTCCCCTATTCCGTTCCTTTCGGCCTGAGTTTCAACCATCAAAAACTCAAGGAAAGTGAACTGCCTAAAGTGTTCACCCTCGGCGTCCACCTTTCGAGTCTTTACAGCGCCTTTTGGTCGACGTCGCACTATCAATCGCCGCAAATCTTCTTGTACAACGACAATGACAACTTCGACATCACCGTTCCATCCAACGGCGTTCTGCACGCCGGCACAAAAGAAAGTGAGGAACCGCTTAATACGATCGTCGCGCGCGTGGCCCGACACCTCAAAGTGAAGAACAACGGACTCGCCGATGGTCGGGTGCACTGGGAAGCCTACAACGTGCCCGACGATTACCCGCGCTCAACCGAAATGCTCGCCTATATCAATATTCAGCTTGATCCCAACGAACGGAAAATCAATGGGACCAGTGAGTCGAGCGTGGTGGCGTCGCTATTGAACATGAACCAGGTCAATGATGTTGAACGCATCATGGAATGGTCGATTTACGACAGTTTCACGTTGATAACCCCCGACGGTCGTGCGGTCATCGGTTCCATCAATTCCGATCGAACACTGCATGAAGGTCTGAACATCAATCGCAATGGCATGGTGTTCAAGGTCGTGGCTAAAACGGAGCAACCCTGGACAGCCATTTATACCATCAGCTTCAAGAGTTACTTCGGGCAACTGATGTGGCCGTTGGTTGGCCTGCTGATGTTGTTACTGGGCGGGGCGGGTATCAGTTGGATGATCAGTCGCTGGTACAGGATTCGCGTCGTTCAGCCAGCCGAAAAAGCGCATCAAAGCATCGCCGAAAGCGAAGCGTTCAGCCGTGCGGTGATCGATACCGCCCCCACCGGATTGTGTGTGGTGCGGCGCACCGATTTCAAAGTGCTGCTGGAAAACCAGCGTGCCCAGCAGTGGCAAGGCACCGCAAAACTGGTAGCGGTGCTGGACCGCCATCACGATCTGGCCGATGTCGGTGAAACGCGCCTGGACATCGAAGGCCGGCACTTACATGTCGGCTTTATTTCGACCCGTTATCAAGGGCAGGACGTACTACTTTGCGCGTTCAATGACATCACGCGCCACGTCCAGGATGCCTTGGCCCTGGAAAAGGCTCGGCGAACGGCCGATTTGGCGAACCAGGCCAAGACCCGGTTCCTGGCGACAATGAGCCACGAAATCCGCACCCCGCTCTACGGCGTTCTGGGCACGCTTGAGTTACTTGGCATGACCAGCCTGAGCGCACGTCAAGAGGACTATCTACAGACCATTCAACGCTCATCGACCACATTGTTTCAGTTGATCAGCGATGTGCTGGACGTTTCCAAGATCGAATCCGGACAAATGCTGATCGAGTCCATCGGTTTTTGCCCCCTGCAACTGATCGAGGACACGCTGCATACGTATGCCGCATTCGCCCAGCGCAAGGGGCTGCTGCTCTGTGCGTGCACCGACCCCGCCCTGCCCAATCGGTTGCAGGGTGACCCGGTGCGCATCCGTCAGATCCTCAACAATCTGGTGAGCAACGCGATCAAATTCACCGACTCAGGCCGGGTTGTCCTGCGTACTCGGGTGCTGGCCAGCGACCTGGATCAAGTTTCGGTGCAATGGCAAGTAAGCGACTCCGGAATAGGTATCGCTCAGGCACAACAAACTCAGTTGTTCACGCCGTTCTTTCAAGTACGCGACGCCTCCAGCGAGGCCGGGGCCGGTTTGGGGCTGGCGATCTGTCAAAGGCTTTGCGCAATGATGAATGGCGAGTTGACCGTCATCAGTGAGCCGGGGCTTGGTAGCAGTTTTTCGCTGGACCTGAGGCTCAAGGGACTGCCCGGCGAATTGACCGATTGTATGGACATCACGCCAAGCCCGGCGACTGTCCTCGTTCGCGCCCCAGTGCCGGAACTGGCAGAGAATGTCTGCGCTTGGCTCAATCGTTTCGGACTGATGGCCCGCCCACTCAGCGATAACCTGACTGTTGAGCCTGGCGCGGTCCTGGTTGACATTCTTCCATCCGACAACGTCGCGGCCTGGCAGGGCTCGCGGATTGTCTGCCGGATAAATGGACTCAATCAGCCTGAAACGATTGCAGATACGCCAGATGTCGATTTGTACGACATCCGAGCGATCGCCCGGGCGGTCAGTCTGGTGCAAAAAGGCAAGGTGGTAGACGCGACCGAACTGGCACGCCCTGCCCAAACACCGCTTGAGTTGCGGATTCTGGTCGCCGAGGACAATCCGATCAACCAGGCGATCATCAAAGAACAACTGGAAGCACTGGGCTGTAGCGTCTGCGTTGCGGCCAATGGCGAGCAAGCGTTGGAGCAGTGGCGCGAGCAGGCTTTCGATCTGGTGTTGACTGACGTCAACATGCCCGTGATGAACGGTTATGAACTGGCCAAGGCACTGCGGGAACTGGACTTGCGCACTCCCATTATTGGCGTCACGGCTAATGCAATGCGTGAAGAAGGCACCCGCTGCCTTGAGGTCGGGATGAATGCCTGGATAGTAAAACCATTGAGCCTCAAAACATTACGCGAACAATTGCTTGGATTTTGCTCGTTACCGGTTGAAGCCGTGTCAGTCAGTGAAGTCTCGACTTCTGTTCACCCCGAATCTTTTGATGACAACGTGGTGCTTTCGCCGCGAATGCGCAACATCTTTTCCGTGACAATGCGCGAGGACCTGGCACGACTCAACTCAGCCCTGGACAGCCTTGACATGCTGGCTGTGGCACAAAGGCTTCACAGCATTGCAGGTGCCATGGGCGCCGTACAGGCAGGCGAGTTGGCTCATGCTTGCACTGAGTTGGAGTGCCGACTGTCATCAGGCGCAGTCACCGCGACATTGCTGGCTGATGTCCGGCAAATGGTGCGGCGCATCCAGAACCTGCTCGACAAGGTTTCCCCTTGAACGACTTACATGCAGTTCACTCATCGATACACGCGTCCACGGGTTGGTTTTCATGAAAAAGTTGAACGTAGTCATTGCTGACGATCACCCGATTGTCCTGCTCGGAGTGCGCGAACTGGTCGAGCGCGATGGTCGCTTTTGCGTGGTAGGCGAAGCTGTCTGCTCACAAGGATTGATCGACCTGCTCAACCTCCATTCGGTAGACATCGTCATCACCGACTACAACATGCCCGCCGACTCGCCCTATGGCGATGGCCTGAAGCTGGTCGAATATCTACAGCGACACTTCCCAGCAGTACAGGTGCTGGTACTGACCATGCTGTCCAATCAACTGATACTCACGCGCTTGCATGAGTTGGGTGTGGCCGGCGTGATTCAAAAGAGTCAATTGCACAATGAGATTCAATTGGCCCTCGAAACCATTGCCCGCAAAGGCCAATACCTCAGCCAGCAACCCGCAGCGCAATCTGTCATCAAGTCCCACGCCGATATCCAACAGCGTTTTTCAATGCTGTCGCCAAAGGAGTTCGAGATTCTTCGGTTGTTTGTGTCTGGAAAAAGCGTCAGTGATATCGCCCGCACTCAAAACCGCAGTACCAAAACAGTCAGCGCGCAGAAGATATCGGCCATGCGCAAACTCGAAGTTTCAAGCGATCAGGACTTGTTGGCTTATTGTCACGCACTCAACGTTTTTAACTAAAAGGGATTAAACGGCCGCGACTATTAAGATTCGTCTGATGTCCTCGAAAGTGCTCGCTGACTATCTTGCTCATGCAATTTCATTCAGCACATTTCACTTTCATATAAATGGACATCATGATGAAAAAGTTCTCCCTTGCTCTTCTTGCTTGCGCAGTATTGGGTGCTTCGTGCAACGCGCTCGCAGAAGATCCAGTAAAATCAACAGAGGGTGGCAGCGGCCAAATCAGCTTTACTGGCGTAATCAACAACGATGCCTGCTCCGTCGACGGCAGCGATGCCAATCGAGTGATCGCTGTCAATATGGGCGATGTTTCGATCAAAGACATGGGCACTGCTGCTAACCCGGCTGGCGGGCGTGTCGCCGGTAACCACTTCAACCTCAACGTCAACTGCAACAAAGGCACCAAAGTCGCGATGATCTTCGATCCGAGCAGCGGCGGCTCCGGTTTTGTCCCTGACGACAAAAAATTGCTGGCACTGACCCCTGGCAACGGCACGGCAACCAACGTCGGTATCGCGTTGCTGGACAGTAACGGCGTGCAAATCAACCTGAGCAACAGAGACGATGCTCGTATCGAAGCCGGCATGCATGGTGCTGGCGAATTCGGTGGCGACAGCACACTGAGCTTTTCTGCCGCCTACGTCACCACAGGCGTGGAAGGCAGCGCTACTGCCGGTCGTGGCGATGCCACCCTGCCCTTCATTCTCGAATACAACTAAGTTCTTGGCGCCTGCCTGAATTCGTGCGAGGCCTCGGCCTCGCCTTTTATCTTGAAACAGCGGTAATCACTATGTTGCGTCAATTCATTTTCGTTCTCCTGGCACTGTTGGTGAGTGCGCAGGCACTGGGTAGTATTTCCTTGAGTGCCACGCGTGTGGTGTTTGATGGGGCTCATAAAGAAGCCAACATCACCGTGCGCAACGGCAACCAGGACGCACTCATTCAATCCTGGATCGACCGGGAAGACACCAGTGATAAAGCGACTCCGTTCGCAGTCACACCGCCATTGGCCCGTGTATTTGCCAAAGAACAACAACTCCTTCGCATTCTTTACGAAGGCCAAGGCATGCCAACCGATAAAGAATCGGTGGTCTGGCTTAATGTCCAAGAGATCCCGCAAACGTCCAAAACTGCCAATACCTTGCAATTGGCCGTGCGCCAACGGATCAAGGTTTTTTTTCGCCCCCCAGGCCTGCCCGGCGACCCGATCCTGGCGCCGACCCAATTGCAGTGGCAAGTCACACAAGAAAACGGCAATGCCGTTCTTATTGTAAAAAACCCCAGCGCGTACCACGTATCAATGGCCGATCTGACACTTCGCGATTCGAAAGGAAGTGAACTTCCATTGGACTCGAAGATGGTCGCGCCGGGAACAGAAGCCAGGTTTTCGCTGAGCCGCTTCCCATCCGGCAGTCCCCCGGTGAGCCTGACGTTTTCCAGCATCAATGACTACGGGGCGATGAGTCATTACCAGGCGTCGCTGATCAACGGCCAAGCCGTCAAAGCCGAACCGACTGAATCCAAGTAACAAGTCCTTGCGCAAGCACCTTCAAACCAGGTGCTCGCTCGCGCTCGGCCAGCGATTGAGTTGCAGGCGCCGATACAGGTTTTATTGCATGCCATTTTCCACTCTAAACAAAACCGGATGTTGTTCAGGGAAGCGCGCGTGCAATTCATATGCTCTCAAGGCATTTGATTCGACAGCATTCAATGCGCTGGCATTGGCCATTTTCATTGGCCTGCCCACTCTCGTGCTGGGTGCAGATGAAGATTTGCAACTGGACGATTACAACACCACGTTCCTGCAAGGTGCGCAGTCCAACGTCGACCTCAAGCTGCTATTGGCAGCCGACAGCGTGCTGCCTGGCAATTATCGAGTCGATCTTTACAGCAATGAAGTGCTGGTCGGTCGGCGCGATATCGATTTTATGCGCAACGCGATCAATGGTCGGGTTGAACCGTGCCTGACGTTTGATCTGCTCAAACAACTGGGCATCGATCTGAATAAACTTCAGGCGCAGGGCACGTTTAACCCGGACGACCCGCAAGCCTGCTATGACTTGCCCGGCATGATTGATCAGGCCAGCGTGCGTTACGACGCGAGTCACCTGCGCCTGGCCGTCAGCGTGCCGCAGATGTCGATGGAGAAAGGCCTTCGCGGCTATGTCGCTCCCGAGTTGTGGGACGAAGGCGTGTCGGCGGCGTTCATCAACTACCAACTCAACACCAATCGCAATGCTGGCGATTACGGCGTCAAGATTTCCAACAACCTGGGGCTGCGCAACGGCATCAACCTCGCTGGCTGGCGCCTGCGCAATGAATCCAACTTCAGCACCGGCACCGGACGCCCGAATACTTTCACCAGCAATCGCACCTACCTGCAGCATGACGTCACCGCGATCAAGGGCCAGTTCAGCGCGGGCGATATCTTTTCTGATCCGGATCTGTTCGACAGCGTGCGCTATCGCGGCCTGAAACTGGCGTCAGACGAAGGCATGCGTGCTGACAGCGAACGCGGATATGCCCCCGTGATTCGGGGTGTAGCGCAGACGAGTGCGAAGGTGGAAATCCGCCAGAACGACTACATCCTTTACACCAGTAACGTGCCGCCGGGGCCGTTCGAGATCAGCGATATTTATCCCAGCGGCTCCAACGGTGATCTGGAAATCACCGTCATCGAAGCTGACGGTACACGTCACGTCACCCGCCAGGCGTTCTCCGCGCTACCGATCATGGTGCGTGAAGGTCAATTGAAGTACAGCGTCTCGGCCGGTGAATACAGCAGCCACGCCGAGGGGGAGAAAAACCCGCAACTGGTCAGTGGCACACTGGCGTACGGCCTCACCAGCAATTTGACCGGCATAGCCGGTGTTCAGGTCAGTGATGGCTACAAAGCGCTGGGATTGGGTATGGGCAAAAACACCTCATTGGGCGCGGTTTCGCTGGATATGACCCACTCCACCAGCGAGGTTGGCGGCGTAACCACCCAAGGTGACAGCGTGCGTGCCCTCTATGCGAAAACGTTCACGGGCACCAACACCAGCTTCACCCTGGCGGCCTACCGCTATTCCACCGAGGGTTTCCGTACCCTGACCGAACACGTGCAGGCCATCAGTGATGACGGCACTCGCAACAGCGGCAGCTCGAAAACCCGCACCGACTTGACCATCAACCAGAGCCTTGGCCGGGATCAACAGCTAGGTAATCTCTATCTGACGGCGAGTGATCAACGCTATTGGAATCGTGGCGGTTCGCGAAGCTTTTCTGCGGGCTACAGCAATAACTGGGGCGACCTGAATTACAACTTCGGCGTCACGCATACCCAGGATCAGGGCTATTACGGTTCGACCAGCAATGACACCCAAATGAGCCTGTCGATCTCCTTTCCTCTTGGTAGAAAAATTCGCGCGCCCCGCGCTTTCATGACCACTACCCGTCAGAAAAACAACAGCAGCACGCAGGCCGGTATCAACGGTTATGTCTCGGAAACCGGTGATACCTTCTACTCCGTACAGGCCGGGAATAGCTCCAGTGGCGGAAATTCAGGTTCGTTCAATCTCAACACCCGCACATCAGTGGGCGACTTGAGCCTGGGCTATAGCGAGGGCCGTGGTTACAAATCACAAAACCTCAACGCGTCAGGATCGGTCGTGGCCCATGCCGGCGGCATTAACCTTGGTCAGACATTGGGCGAAACCTTCGCCTTGGTTGAGGTGCCGGGGGTCAAGGACGCCAAAATCAGCAGTTACAGCGGTGTGACCACCGGCCGAAATGGCTATGCGGTGATCCCCAGTGCGCAACCCTATCGGGTCAACTGGATCACCCTGGACACCCGCGACCTCGGTGCCGATCTCGAAATCGACAACGCCAGCCAACAACGCGTGCCGCGCCGTGGTGCGGTGGTCAAGGCACGTTATGCCGGCAAGACCGGCCGGCGCGTGCAATTTGAACTGTTTGACGCGCAGAAACAGCCGTTACCGTTTGGCGCAATACTTGAGGACAGCGAAGGTAAACAGCTGTCGCTCAGTGATCCAAGTGGGAAAGCGTTGGCATTGATGGAGAAAGAGCAAGGCGTGATCAATATCAAATGGGGCGAAAAACAATGCCAGGCGCCTTATGTATTACCAGCGCAGGATAAAAACCGAAACTACGAGACCTACCAACTAGTTTGTCTGCCTGAGAATTAGCGTACTCCGTCAGCCAGCACCACTAAAAAAAACCCTCAGGTATCACAACCCCGGCGAGAGCCTCTCTCAGTGGACATCAACTAACCTAAAGGATTTAGCATGCCCCTTAAAAAAATAATTATTTTATTCATTCCGCTGGCTGCATTATTTTTCTGGAATACCTCTAATGCCAACTGTCGACTCAAGGAAGGTACGGGCCCTGCGCTTGTAACATTCGCAGGACGTGGAGGTTGGCAAGCTATCGAACCCGGTCTTCCTATGAATACCGTATTGTTTACCACATCTGCTTCAGTGAGCCGTTACCCAGTCGTCATATGCAGCGGCAATAGCCCTTCAGGAGTCATTTCCCGATACACCAATCCGGCTGCAGGCGAAAGTCTATTTCGAGTGGGTACCACCGGACTTTCTTTTAGCATCGAAGGTTCGGACGGTAATCTATTGACATCCTACGGCACCACGTCCAATGGCGAAGGCATGTGGGGTTACACCCACACACGTTTTACCCTGAGAATCGTTAAAACCGGAAAAATCGACACAACTTACGTGTTGGCCAGTGGACAGATCGCTACGCAAAGTGACGGGGGCATAGCTTCATATATATTCAGAACCAACAGCGATAGCGGATTTTATGAGCGCGCTTGCCAAGTGCAACCAGTAGTGGTCGAGATGGGCAACCGTTATATTCATGAAGTTTATGATTCGAGTGACGAAGACCTATCGAAAAGCTTCTCCGTCTCGATTACCGAATGCCCAAAAAGCACCAAAGGACTGACCTTTAGCCTGAAACCTCTCACTCAGGTGATAGATGGGTCCAACGGAGTTATTTCATTGAATAAAGCTTCTAATGCAAAAAATATCGGCATACAAATCACTGACGATTCGGGTAAGGCCATCACTTTCGACAAGGACTATCCTTTATCCTCAAGAGATAGCCAGGGTACCTTTATCCAAACGCTTTCCGCTAAATATATAAATCTGGGAACCGGCCCCATCAAGGCAGGAATCGCGAACTCTGAAATGATGTTCCTGATAAACTACCTGTAACTTTGCCGCAATGATTAATGATACCTCTGCATGAAACCAGACGAGAAAAAATCGGGCTACTGCAATGCAACCCTTCGCCTACCCTCGAAAAAGAATAAACCCAGGCTCCTGCAATTGAGAAGCAAGAGTCTAGTGATTTTTCGGTGTCTTGCGTAAGTTTCAAATACTCATTGATAACTCATGATGAACGTCAGAGAAGTGTCAGCGATTCCTGCCTCTATTGATGCATCGGTTTGAATGTACGATGCACTGAAAGGGATATTGAAATCGCCTCCCGCGCGATCATATCCAGCAAAGTTGTATTCTTTTCCAATCACCACTGGCTGATCATCCCCCCGTGATACCTGCAGCCCTATACCTTTCGCGGTAGAAGATGCATCCAGTGAAACAACGCCCTTATTCGCGTCAATGACTTTCGTGTTCGCCTTTATTGAATACTTGACTGATTTCAGAAAGTTGGGGCATTCGACCAATTGAATATTGAATGCAACAGGATTGGTCTTGCTCCCTATTTTCTTGAATGAACTGGTTTTGTTGTCCCGCGTCATATCGACACTGACATTAGGTGTCTTGCAGGCTCCTGCGACAATATAGACAGGGTTCGACAAATTGAACGTTGCAAACGTTTGGTCGTCACTGGATACCAATGAGGCGAGCACTCCCGCCGGGATCACAGCCCCTTCCTTGATCGGCCCGGTTTGTATAACACGCAATTGGGGGTCGCTCGTAAGGGTCTCTGTGCGTAGCCCGATAGATATATCGCTGAACTGAAGTGGGACCAATGCGATACTCTTGCTATCAAGAGAAAACTGAAGTGCAATACCGGTATCTTTCAATCGGAAAAGCGAAGTACTGAAGTTAGGCTGCGTACCAATCGCAGAATTTAATTTCAGGCCCAAGCTCCCTGTGAACGGGCACGTAATTATCATCTTGCTGCCCATGACTGGCAACGATTCAGTATAAATAACCGGCAAACCGGTAGCATCTCTAGGTGTATTAATAAATTTTGAGCTTGGCCCGTGAGCGCCATAATTTCTAACTTTCCTTAACTCGTCGTTCAAAGAAAAACCGCAATGCCCCCATGCATTCGGAACGACAAAAGACGCCAAAAGCGCAATCCATAACTTCATAAAAAATCCTCGATCGTAGCCGCTCGTGAGCCTTGAACAGGTCACTTGACCGAGCATTCAAACCACTAAACCCAAAGGCGAGAATAAGAACAATCTTAAATGCCACCCGCGAGCTGATGGCCGCCCTGCACATGAATGACCAGCAGAGATCTCAAGGGGATCGTTTCTTGAAATGGCGGAAGGCAGCCGGAGTCGAACCTGCCCGGGAACGGATGCCGTCCCCAACCGGGTTTGAAGCCCGGCCGCGCCACCGGGCGCGATTGCCTTCCTTGAACTCAGTGCGCGTCAGCGGTGGCCAGCGCGTTGTCGTAACGGATTTGGCGTGATTCGCCGCTGCGCCGGGTCAGGCCGAGGCGGTCGAAGTATTCGAGGTATTGAATTGAACGTTTGCGTCCCAAGCCTAGCGCATCGCGGAAGGTTGTCACCTGGATCTGCGGATTTTCCTTGGCCAGTTCCAGCAACACGGCCACCATTTGCCGCAGCATCGCGTCGCTGATAAAAAGGTCGCGCACCACTTGATGCATCAGGCCAAGGCGCGCGAGTTTGCGCAGCAGCAAGCGGACGACGGCGTCGTCCTGCTCAACGGCTTTGGCGATGTCGCGCACCCACGGCGGATCAAATCCGGCCAGTTCGAACAGCGGTTGCAGTAGTTGCCACAGGGTTTCGTCTTCGGCATTCAAGCGCACCTGATGATCCGGCAGGTGCAGCCACGGCCCGCTGGCGTTGATCGAACCGGCACCGAGCAATTCCTCCAACAGACTGACGAAGATAGAACGCTCCAGCGCCAACCCGCTGAAACGCCGCAGACGATCCCGATCCGGGCCCATCTGATCGGGCTCCAGTTCATGAAACTTCGTCAGTTGTTCCAGCAGCGTGAATTTCAACTGGCCCCAACGCTGCACGTTGAACAGCACCGACCCCTGACGCGTATCGATCAACCGAACGTTCTGCGGCAACGACCAGCCTTCGCGGGGACGATTGAACTGGCGTTCCAGCCGCTGTGGATCGAGACCGCTGGTACTGTGATTGAGCAACACCGGCAGCACCTGCTCAAAACGCTCACTGCGCGCCAAGGCTTCAAGTTGCGCCAGTCTTTCGGGGCTGCGACGCTGTCGGGCCGGGGCGAACGGGTCGAGCACCCGGCCGCCGCCGAGGGTGCGTTGCGCACTTTGATCACGCAGGATCAACCGATCACCCTGCACCGCGTGCACCGGCGCGTTGATCAGCAATTGCGCGAACATGCGTTCGCCAGGGTTCAGGCGCGGGCCTTCGAGCAAGGCGACGCGGGCGATCACGTCTTGTGTGCCAAGGTGCAGGTGCACCGGGTGGAAGTGCTCGAAGGGGCGTTCGCCGGGCAACAGTTGAAAATCGATATCGACCCGTTGCGTCGGTGCGTACAGCCACTCGCTCAGCAGCCATTGGCCGCGATGGATTTGTTCCAGTGCCAAGCGATCGCCGCTGATATTCAATGCCACCCGCTGCCCGGCAAACGCATGTTCGGCAGGCTGATTCTGCGCGTGCAAACCACGAACCCTGACCGCTTTGCCGGCGGGACCCAAAACCAGTTTGTCCGCCACCGCGACCAAGCCCGACAGCGCCGTACCGGTGACCACAATCCCCGCGCCGGCAACGCTGAAAGCGCGGTCGATGGCCAGACGAAAACCTCCTTCTCGACTGCGCTCCAGCACTTCGCGTTGGCTCTGCAACAAGATCTGTCGCAACTCATCAATGCCCCGCCCGCTTACGCTCGACACGGCCAAAATCGGCGCCTCGGCGAACGGCCCGGCCTCCAGCAAGTCCAGTGTCTGGCGTTGCACTTCCTCCACCCTGCCCGCCTCGACCCGGTCGCACTTGGTGATCGCCACCACTGCGCGGGGAATGCCGAGCAACTGGACAATCGCCAGATGTTCGCGGGTTTGCGGCATCACGCCGTCATCCGCCGCGATTACCAACAACACCAGATCGATGCCCTGCGCACCGGCGAGCATGTTGTGGGTGAATTTTTCATGGCCGGGCACATCGATAAAACCGGTCAGCCCGGCACCCGGCTCCAGTTCGGCATACAGATAACCAAGGTCGATGGTCATGCCGCGCTCGCGTTCCTGCGGGCGGCGGTCGCCGGTTTGCCCGGTCAGCGCTTGCAGCAACGACGTCTTGCCGTGGTCGATGTGCCCCGCTGTGCCGACAATCATTGCGCGACCTGCAATTGCGGCAACTGCGCCAGCCACGCAGGTTCGTCGTCGAGTTGGCGCAAGTCCAGCCACAACGCGTCGTCGTCAATGCGCCCGAGCACCGGGATCGGCAAGGCACGCAGCGCGGCTTCAAGGTTAAGCAGATGACGGCCGCGTAATCGCCTGGACACTTGCGGACGCAAACACAGCGCCGCACTGGGCAAGCGCGCCACCGGTTGGCTGCCGCTGCCGATCATGCCCAGTGAATGCACGGCAGCAACACTCCAGACCTCGCCCAAAGCGTCAGCCATGGCCGGTTGCAATCGTGACGCCTGCGCAAAAATGTCGGATTGCGCACGGGTCAGCAGGCGCAGACTCGGCAATCGCTCGGCCAGTCGATCCGGATCGCGATACAGACCGAGCACTGCTTCCAGCGCCGCCAAGGTCAGCTTGTCGACACGCAATGCGCGCTTCAGCGGGTTCTTCTTGATCTTCGCGATCAGCGCTTTGCTGCCGACGATCAATCCGGCCTGCGGGCCGCCGAGCAACTTGTCGCCGCTGAAGGTGACGATATCGGCGCCATCGAGCAGCGCTTGTCGCACCGTCGGTTCCGCCGGCAAACCCCAGCGCGTCAAATCCAGCAGACTGCCGCTGCCCAGATCCTCCAACAACGGCAGCCCGTGACGATGCGCCAACTCGGCCAACTCGGCGGTCGCCACCCGCGCCGTAAAACCCTCAATGCTGTAATTGCTCGCATGCACACGCATGATCAAACCACTGCGCGGGCTGATCGCTGCTTCATAGTCGCGAGCATGGGTGCGATTGGTGGTGCCGACCTCATGCAAACGCACGCCGGCGCGGGCCATGATGTCGGGGATGCGAAACGCGCCGCCGATCTCGATCAACTCGCCGCGAGAGATAATGCCTTCCTTGCGCGCACCTAGACTGTTGAGCGTCAGCAGCACCGCAGCGGCATTGTTGTTGACCACGGTGACGGCTTCGGCGCCGGTCAGTTCGCGGATCAGACCTTCGATCAGATCATCACGATCGCCGCGTTTACCGCTGGCCAGATCGAATTCCAGATTGAGCGGATAACGCGCTGCCATTTGCACCGCTTCAATCGCTTCTTCAGGCAATAGTGCCCGGCCGAGATTGGTGTGCAACACCGTGCCGGTCAGATTGAACACCCGCCGGATCTGGCTGCGTTGTTGCTGTGCAAGACGTTCGCCGACCCGCCCGGCGAGCACTTCAGGACTGATTTCAACAGCGGACAACTGCCCGTTCAACACACTCGAACGCAATTCATCCAGCAGCAGCCGCAAACTCGCCAGCAACGCCTCACGCCCATAACGCTCGGCCAGCAGCAGACACGCCGGGTGACGCAACAAACCATCAATGGAAGGTAATCGCAGGGCAACACTTGCAGACATCTGCCACTCCCGAAACAAAAGACTGTCCGGCGAGTGTAGACGCTGCGGTCATTCGTCTCCCGGCGCCAGCAACAGATTGGGTGCCAGGCGCTGATAGCCGTCCTGCGCCAGACGCATGTCCAGCAGCAGACTGCTGAGGTCCGCCGACAAGGCCTCGGCGTCGGCATCGTTCTCCAGATAGAGCAATTTCAGATAACTGTTGCAGCCCGGACAGACTTCGGCACGCAGCGGCGCCTGATTGGCGGCGTGGCGATCGTCCTCAAAACTCAGGTAGTCGAGGCCTTTGCTTGACTCGCAATACACGCATTTGACCCGCACCACGTGCCATTCACAGGCGCACAGCGAACACACCAGATAGCGCAAGCCGTTGTGTTTACTGCGATGGCGAATGACGCCGATCATGGCCGGTGAACCACAGGCCGGGCATTGGCTGAGGCTGTCGCCGGGTTTAAGTTGCAGGTTGGGTGCGCTGAGCAGCCAGTGGCTCCACGCCGCTTGCAACGCCGCGCCCAAAAACGGCACCAGTTGCGCCGGCACCATGGAATATTGGCCGCTGACCAGCGCCACCCCCCAACTGCGCAATTGCCCAGAATCGGCGCTGCGCAATGTGGCGATCGCGTCGATCACAGCGGGTTGCTCGGGTGCTGTGTAACGCTGCAACAAAGCCTCCAGCCAGGCTTGCCAGTCATCTTCGCGGATCAAGGTATCGGCGCCGAACGGTGGCAAACCGTGTTGCTGACACAGCGCAAGACGCTGCTGATCAACCGGTTCGGTCGACGGCGGATCATCCAGCACTTGCTGCTGAGCTCGGCACAAACCGGCGATCAAGCGCAGATACTCGGCCAACGGATGCCCCTCGGCCAGTCGCTCCAGACGTTCGGCGCGCAGGGTGAAAAGGTTGTGCGGTGGCAGGTGCAGAAACGGCGGCGAACTGGCCGCCGCTTCGATTTCTCCGGGTTCAAGAATGCTTGGCAAAAGTCAGCCCTTTTTGGTGATCGGTCGCTCAGGCACGTCCGGTTGACGCTCATCGCGGGTGATGTCGCGATACCACAGTGCATGGTGTTTCTTCGCCCAGGCGCGGCTGACCCAACCATGCAGCATCGCGTCGACCGAGCCCTTGATCCACAGCCCGGCGTAGATGTGAATGATGATGCTGAGGATCAGCACAAACCCGGCCAGTGCATGCAGCAGCATCGACCAGCGAATCAGGGTGATGCCAAAAAACGCGCTGAACCAAGCGCGCCAGATCACCAACCCGGTGAACAGCAACGCAAGCATGCACAGCAGTAAAGTCCAGAACAGCAGCTTTTGCCCGGCGTTGTACTTGCCAACCGGTGGCACGGATTCTTCGTCGTTGACCATGACCCGATCAATGCGCCGCAGCCACTGCCGGTCGTTGGCGATAAAGAAGTTGGCACGCCAGAAATTGAACACCAGCCCGAGAAACAACACGAACATCGCCACACCCATGTACGGATGCAGAATCCGCGTCCAAGGCCCACCGCCGAACAGATGCGTCAGCCAGAACATCGATGGATGAAACAGCGCCAGCCCCGACAGCCCGGCCATGAAAAACAGAATCGCCACCAGCCAGTGATTGGTGCGCTGGTTGGCGGTGTAACGCAGGATCGTCTTGTTGCTCATGGCCGGTCCTCCCCGCGTGGGTCGAAGGTGTGCACCGCCGGATCAACGACATGCACCGAGGTGTCGGGAGCTGTCGGATGCTCATCCTCTTCAACCCGGTTCGGGCCGATGCGCACGTAGTGGAAGAACCCGGCCAGCACCGCCGCGCCCATTGCCAGCAACCCCAGCGGTTTGCTGATGCCTTTCCACAAACCCACCAGCGGACTGATGGCCGGCGCGTCGGGCAGACCGGCGTAAATCCTCGGCGTGTCGGCGTGGTGCAGCACGTACATGACGTGAGTGCCGCCGACCCCGACCGGATCATACAAACCGGCATTTTCAAAGCCACGGCTTTTCAGGTCGACGATACGTTCGGCGGCGTGTTCCTTCATGTCTTCCTTGGTGCCGAAGACGATGGCGCCGGTCGGGCAGGTTTTCACGCAGGCCGGCTCCAGCCCCACCGCGACTCGATCCGAACACAGGGTGCACTTGTACGCCTTGTGATCTTTTTGCGAGATACGCGGAATGTTGAACGGGCACCCGGTGATGCAATAACCGCAACCGATGCAGTGATCCTGATCGAAGTCGACGATGCCGTTGGCGTGCTTGATGATCGCGCCGGGGCTCGGACATGCCGCCAGGCACCCCGGCTCGGCGCAGTGCATGCAGCCGTCCTTGCGGATCAGCCATTCGAGATTACCGGCGTCGGTTTCATGCTCGGTGAAGCGCATCAGCGTCCAGGACTCTGCGCTCAGGTCCTGCGGATTGTCGTAAGTGCCGTGGTTATGGCCGACCTCGTCGCGCAGTTCGTTCCATTCCGAACAGGCGACCTGGCAGGCCTTGCAACCGATGCATTTGGTGGTGTCGATCAGCTTGGCCACCGCCTCCTGATTTCGCACCGAGGGCGGCATCGTGGTGGTGGCCGAGCGGGCAATGATGTCTTGGCTGGCCATTTACAGTTTCTCCACGTTGACCAGGAATGACTTGGATTCCGGGGTCTGTGTGTTGCCATCGCCGAGGAACGGCACCAGGGTGTTGGTCAGATAACCGTGACGCGTCAGGCCGGTAAAACCCCAGTGCAACGGGATGCCGATCTGATGCACCACCTGGCCGTTGACCTGCAACGGCCGGATCCTTTTGGTCACCACCGCGACCGCCTCAATGAACCCGCGTTTGCAACTGACCCGCACCCGATCACCGGCCGCGATGCCCTTCTCTTTCGCCAGCACTTCGCCGATTTCGACGAATTGTTCAGGCTGGGCAATCGCGTTCAACTTGCAGTGCTTGCTCCAGAAGTGGAAATGCTCGGTCAGGCGATAGCTGGTGCCGGCGTACGGGAAGTCCTTGGCTTCGCCGAGGGTTTCCCAGACCGAATCGAAGATCCGCGCTGCCGGGTTGCTGGTGGCCTGCTTGTTTTGCGGGTGCAGCGGGTTGATGCCGATGGGGGTTTCGAACGGCTCGTAGTGCTCGGGGAATGGCCCTTCATTCATCTTGTCGACGGCGAAGAACCGCGCCACGCCTTCCGGGTTCATGATGAACGGATTCATCCCGGCTTCCGGCGGCACGTCGGCCTTGTAGTCCGGCACATCGGTGCCGGTCCAGACTTTGCCGTTCCACCAGACCAGACGCTTTTTCGGGTCCCACGGTTTGCCCGCAACGTCTGCGGAAGCGCGGTTGTAGAGAATCCGCCGATTGGCCGGCCAGGCCCACGCCCATCCCTGGTGTTGATGCATGCCATATGGATCGGCATTGTCGCGCCGCGCCATCTGATTACCGGCCTCGGTCCAGCTGCCGGCGAAGATCCAGCAACCGGACGCGGTGCTACCGTCGTCCTTGAGCAAACCGAACCCGGCCAGTTGCGTGCCAGCCTTGACCGTGGCGCCGGTGGCATCGGTAAAGTCTGTAACGGCGCTGCCGTTGATCTCTTTGGCCAACTCTTCCGGGGACGGTTCGTCGGCAATCTTGTACGGCCACGTCAGTTTCAGCAGTGGGTCGGGAAACTTGCCGCCCTCAGCCTGATAACGCTTGCGCAGGCGCAGGAACAGCTCGCTCATGATGCGGATGTCGGTCTGCGCTTCGCCCGGGCCATCGGCGCCCTTCCAGTGCCATTGCAGCCAGCGGCTGCTGTTGACCAACGAGCCGTCCTCTTCAGCGAAACATGTTGTCGGCAGGCGAATGACTTCAGTCTGGATCTCGTCGGTTTTCACATCGTTGTACGGCCCGACGTTGTGCCAGAACTCCGAAGTCTCGGTGGCCAGCGGGTCCATCACCACCAGCCATTTGAGTTTGGCCAACGCGCCCATCACGCGGTTCTTGTCGGGCAACGCGGCGATGGGATTAAAGCCCTGGCAGAAGTAGCCATTGACCTTGCCCTGGCTCATCAGGTCGAACATCTTCAACACGTCGTAGTTGGGGATGTCGAGTTTCGGCAAATGGTCGTAGAGCCAATTGTTCTCGGCCGTGGCGTGGGCGCCGTACCACGACTTCATGAGGCTGACGTGGAATTTGCTGTAGTTCTGCCAGTATGAGAGTTGCCCCGGCCGCAACGGCACTTGCGTGCGTTTGTGGATGTAGGTGGCGTAATCCTGCTCGGTATCGGTGCCCAGCGACAGATAGCCCGGCAGCGCATTGGAGAGCAATCCGAGGTCGGTCAGGCCCTGAATGTTCGAGTGCCCGCGCAAGGCATTCACCCCGCCGCCCGGCATGCCGACGTTGCCCAGCAACAGTTGCACCATCGCCGCACTGCGGATGATCTGCGCGCCGATCGAGTGCTGCGTCCAGCCGAGCGCGTAGAGAATCGTCATGGTCTTGCCCGGTATCGAGCACGTGGCGATTTCGTCCCAGATTTTCTGCATGGCATCGACCGGCATCCCGCAGATCTGGCTCGCGAGGTCGATGGTGTAGCGGCTGTAATGCTGTTTCATCAATTGGTAGACGCAGCGCGGGTCTTGCAGGGTCGGGTCGACTCGGACGAAGCCGTCCTCGCCCATTTCGTAACCCCAACCGGATTTGTCGGTATAGCTGCGCTTGGCCACGTCGTAGCCACTGAAGATGCCGTCCTCGAAGCCATATCCGGCTTTGACGATGAACGACACGTCGGTGTAGTTGCGCACGTATTCGTGCTGGATCTTGTCTTCGGTCAGCAGGTAGTTGATCAAACCGCCCATGAAGGCGATGTCGGTACCGGTGCGGATCGGCGCGTAATAGTCGGCCACCGAAGCGGTCCGGGTAAAACGCGGGTCGACCACGATCAGCCGCGCGGCGTTATGCGCCTTGGCTTCGGTCACCCATTTGAAGCCGCACGGATGCGCTTCTGCTGCGTTGCCGCCCATCACCAGGATCAGATTCGCGTTAGCGATATCGGTCCAGGTATTGGTCATTGCTCCACGGCCGTACGTCGGGGCAAGACTTGCCACCGTCGGACCGTGTCAGACACGCGCCTGGTTATCGAACCCCAATAAACCGAGGCTGCGAATCACCTTCTGGGTGATGTAGCCCGCTTCGTTGGACGCCGCCGAGGCCGCGAGGAAACCGGTGGTCAGCCAGCGATTCACCGTTTGCCCGTTGGCATTTTTCTCGATGAAATTGGCGTCGCGGTCGGTTTTCATCAGGTCGACGATGCGATCCAGCGCTTCATCCCAACTGATCCGTGTCCATTCGCTGCTGCCGGGTTTGCGCGTCTGCGGATACAGCAAACGGCCCGGGCTGTGAATGAAGTCCAGCAGGCCCGCGCCTTTTGGACAGAGGGTGCCGCGGTTGACCGGGTGGTCGGCGTCGCCCTCGATGTGGATGATATTTTGCGCGACATTCTTCCCGGCATCGCCCTGGCTGTACATGATCAAGCCGCAACCGACCGAGCAATACGGGCAGGTGTTGCGGGTTTCATGGGTGTGGGCAAGCTTGAAGTGACGCACCTGCTCGGCGAAGGCAATCGTCGGGGCCATGCCCAACGCGCCCAGGCTTGAGCCTGCAAGGCCGATACCGGCGACCTTGAAGAACTGACGACGGCTGAGATCCATCGTGCACTCCTGATCAGGTGGAACCCGGTACTGATGCCGGGCTTTATCTGGACAATCACGGTTGCGGCAACGGGTGCCAGCCTTTTCACTGTAGACAATGACCACACAGACTGTGTGAAAACCGACCGTCGGCCGTTTGTCGGGGCGCAACCGAGTCTGTGTAGGAGCTGCCGAAGGCTGCGATCTTTTGATCCGGTTTTTAAAAACAAAATCAAAAGATCGCAGCCTTCGGCAGCTCCTACAGGGGTTCAAGGTTTATCATGTCCGGCAGAACTCACCCGCCTTCACGAGACCGCGCATGACTTTCGATTTTGATCAGGTATTCGACCGCCACAAGACGGGCAGCACCAAGTGGAGCCGCTACTCGGCCGACGTGTTGCCGATGTGGGTCGCTGATATGGATTTCGCCGCGCCGCCGGTGGTCATCGAGGCGCTGCAACAGCGCTTGCTGCACCCGCTGGTGGGTTACAGCGTCGCGCAGGACAACCTGCGTGAAGCCATCGTTGCCGACCTCTGGACCAAGTTCGCCTGGAAAGTCCAGCCGCAAGAACTGATCTTCCTGCCGGGCGTTGAATCCGGTTTCAACATGGCGCTCAAGGCGCTGGTGCAGCCGCAGCAGAATGTCGTGGTGCAAGTACCGAACTACCCGCCACTGCGCCATGCGCCGGCCCATTGGGGTTTGAACAAGGTTGAGCTGGAATTCGTGCCGCAGGCTGACGGCACCTACGCCACGCCGCTGGACACTTTGCGTGATTCGCTGAACGGCGGCGGCGCGCTGCTCTTGAGCAATCCGCACAACCCGATCGGCAAAGTGTTCGGCCGCGATGAGCTGCAAGCGGTGGCGGACATCTGCGTGGCGCAGGACGCATGGATCATCTCCGACGAAATCCACGCCGAGCTGTGCTTCGATGGCCGCGTGCACATTCCGACCGCTTCGCTGAGCGCAGAAATCGCCCAGCGCACGATCACCCTGATGTCGGCGAGCAAGGCCTACAACATCGCCGGTCTCAAGACCTCGTTCATGATCATTCAGGACGCCGCCCTGCGCGAACGCGTCAACCACGCCCGTTGCGGCATGGTCGACAGCGTCAATCCGCTGGGCATGGAAGCCACCCGCGTCGCTTACAGCGAAGGTGGGCCATGGCTGGCCGAGTTGAAAACCTACCTGCAGGCCAACCGTGATTATCTGGTTGAAGCGGTTCGCAGCCGTTTGCCGGGCGTGACCATTAATGTGCCGCAGGGGACTTATCTGGCCTGGCTCGATTGTTCGGCTCTGGATCTGGAAAACCCGCAGCAGTTCTTTCTGGAACAGGGCAAGGTCGGTTTGAGCGCCGGGCTGGACTTTGGCGATCAGAATCAGCAGTTCGTGCGGCTGAACTTTGGGTGCCCGCGGTCGTTGCTGGAAGAAGGGATTGCGCGGATGGAACGCGCGTTGGCCAATCGCAACGCCTGACTCTTAGCAAGCACAACACCCCTGTAGGAGCTGCGGCACGCTGCGATTTTTTGATTTTGATTCTGAATTTCAAGATCAAAAGATCGCTGCCTCGTTGCACTCGAAAGCTCCTACAGGGTTTTGGGAACAACTCTAAGACCTGCTCGCGAAGACTTCAGTCGTCTCGCCGCAACACTTGGATACAGGTAACATGGCGGCCCTTCCCCGCAGCTCCGATCTGCGCCCCTGCCGAATAAGTCGACTCCATGCCTTTTGAACTCAGCGTTGACCTCACCACTTTGGCCATTCTGGCCGTTGTCGCTTTCGTTGCCGGTTTCATCGATGCCATCGCTGGCGGCGGCGGTCTGTTGACCACGCCTGCGCTGCTGACTGCTGGCCTGCCGCCGCATCTGGTACTGGGCACCAATAAGCTGAGTTCAACCTTCGGTTCGGCGACGGCCAGTTTCACTTTCTACCGGCGCAAGCTGTTTCATCCTCGCCAGTGGATGCACGCGATTGTCGGCACCCTGGTCGGTGCGTTGACCGGCGCCGTCGTCGCCCATTACCTGCCGGCGGAATGGCTGAACAAAATGCTCCCGGTGATCGTCTTTGCCTGCGGCCTGTATCTGCTGTTCGGCGGCACGCCAAAAGCGCCGCTGGACAGCGACGCACCGATCAAGAAGAAATGGCAATCGACCCAAGGCTTCAGCCTCGGTTTCTACGACGGTGTGGCCGGTCCCGGCACGGGCGCGTTCTGGACCGTCAGCAGCCTGCTGCTGTACCCGATCGACCTGGTCAAGGCCAGCGGCGTGGCGCGCAGCATGAACTTCGTCAGCAACATTGCGGCGCTGTCGGTGTTCATATTTTCCGGGCAAGTTGACTGGATCATCGGCCTGAGCATGGGCCTGTCGGTGATGGTTGGTGCTTTCTTTGGCGCGCGCACCGCAATCAGCGGTGGCGCCAAGTTCATTCGTCCGGTGTTCATCACCGTGGTGCTGGGCTTGACCGTGCGCCTAGCCTGGCAACACTGGTTCAGCGTGGCCTAAGCGCCGCGCCACATAGACGTCGATCAGGTAACGGGCAATTGATTTTGATGCCGGCAACGGCGGCAGATCGTGCACGTTGAACCACTGGGCGTCTTCAATCTCGTCTTCCTGACAGACAATCTCGCCGCCCGCGTATTCAGCGTGAAAACCCAGCATCATCGAGTGCGGGAACGGCCAGCACTGGCTGCCCAGATACTGGATGTTCTTCACTTCGATCTGCACTTCTTCGCGCACCTCGCGAATCAGGCATTCCTCCGCCGACTCGCCCGGTTCGGCGAAACCGGCCAGCGTGCTGTAGACCCCACTGACAAACCGCGGTGAGCGTGCCAGCAGAATCTCGTCGCCCCGGGTGATCAGCACGATCATGCTCGGCGAAATCCGCGGATAACTGCGCAGATCACAGGGCTGGCAATACATCGCCCGCTCGCGCGGCACTTGCGTCATGGCTTGCCCGCAATTGCCACAGAAGCGGTGTTCACGGGCCCAAGTGCCGATCTGCGCGGCATAACCCAGCACTTTGTAGATCGTGTGATCGCCGTCGAGCATGAACGCCCGCAGGCCTTTCCAGCTGCAACCCATGACCTCGCTGGCACTGCGCAACTCCAGCAGGTACACCGGCTCGCCATCGAGGTGGCCGATGCCATGCTCGGCCAGCACCGACAAGTCCTGGCGCTTGAGCCACTCCCGCGGGAACAGCGCGCCGTTGTCGTCGAACAGAAAGCCTTCGGGGCTACGCGCCACGGCCAAGCCGCCGGGTTGATCGGTGTCCAGTACTGCAGTGGTCCAGCGAGATGTCATGGTTCTCAATCCACAAATTCGGGTTTCTGTTTGCTCATATGGGCGGCCATGGCCACGCGCAAGTCGGTGGATTGCAACATGGCGGCGTTCCAGGTGGCAACGTATTCGAGGCCGTCGTCGATGCGATGGTCGCGCATGTAGCTGATCATTTCCTTGGTGCCGGCAATTGCGATGGGCGACTTGGACGCGATGTCGCGAGCGATGTCCAGCACGCCTTCGAGCAGCGCGTCGTTGTCACTGTAAACGCGATTGACCAGACCGATGCTGCGCGCTTCTTCAGCGCCAAAGTGGCGACCGGTGTAAGCCAGTTCACGCAGCATGCCGTCCCCGATGATCCGTGGCAACCGTTGCAAAGTGCCAACATCGGCGGCCATGCCGATATCGATTTCCTTGATCGAGAATTGCGCGTCTTCAGCTGCGTAACGCATATCGCAGGCGGCGATCAGATCGATGGCGCCGCCCAGGCAGTAACCCTGAATCGCCGCAAGCACCGGTTTGCGGCAATTGTCGACGGCGTTGAACGAGGCTTGCAGGGTCAGGATCTTTTTGCGCAGCAGGCGCGCGTTGCGGCCGACATCCTTGCCCAGTTCATTGGCGACGCCGGCGAGCATCATCAGGTCGATGCCGGAGGAAAAGTGTTTACCGTTGCCGCTGAGCACCACCACGCGCACTTCGTCGGTGTCGTCGACCCACTGGAAAATCTCGACGATCTCGCTCCAGAACGCGGCGTTCATCGAGTTGATCTTTTCCGGACGATTGATCTGCACATGGGCGATATTGTCGGCCAGTTCGACGCTGAAGGCGGTGTATTGAGACATGGCAGTGATCCTTTACCGGGCTGAAAATGAGGCCCGAACTATAACAAGGCATCACGGTGGCGGTTCGGCCAAATGCGGGACTGTGAGAAATACATAAACCGTGTAGGAGCTGCCGAAGGCTGCGATCTTTTGATCTTGAAAATCAAAAGATCGCAGCCTTCGGCAGCTCCTACAGGGATTACCAACGATCAACTGGCCAAACGCCGTAGCCCAAACAACATCCCTCCCGCTCCTAGCAACATCGCCGCCAAAAACAGCGGATACGACACCCACCACGGTGTTCCCGCGGTCATCATGCTGAACTCCGACATCCCGCCAATGCTCGCAATCAGGTTCAACGGCAAAAACACCACGTTGATCAACGTCAGTTTGCGCAACAGGTTGTTCATGCTGTTGTTCATCAGGTTGCCGCGCGCGTCGATCAACCCGGAGAACACCGTGGAATAAATCTCCGCCTGTTTGTAGCACTGGTTGTTTTCGATGATCAGGTCGTCGATCAGGCCGATCGCTTCACTGTTGAAATGCAGTTTTTCGGCGTGGTTGCGCAGCCGCGTGAGCACCGCGCCGTTGCTGTGCAGGGCGTTGATGTAATAGATCAGGCTTTCGCTGAGGTTGAACATCTGCACCAGATGCTGGTTCTGCATCGAGGCGTTGAATTTTTGCTGCAACTCGCGGGCGACCAGTTTGATCACCTTCAAGTGCCCGAGGTAGTGATGGATGTTGTTGAACAGCAGGTCGAGCAGAACATCCAGCGGCGTGTTTAACGGCTGGCGAGTGCCGAGGCCGTGCAGCGGCGTGTCGTCGGTGGCGATCACCAGCAACTGCCCGGGCGAGAACAGCAAACCGCACGAAGACACCTCAAACGCAAGGCTGCCGCCACCGGAATAGTTTTCCGGGCGCTTCCAGATCAGGAACAAGTGATCGGGGTGAAACTCGATTCGCGACACTTCGTCCGGATCGAGTGCCGAGGCCAGTGCGTGTTCATCGACTTTGAAATGACTGTGCAGCAGGTCACGCTCGGCGGCGTCGGGATCGCTGAACAGCATCACCTCGGCGTCCAGTCGTTCGACCCGCTGCAAAGCACCATGGCTCAATGCAAAACTGTTGATCATCGGCGCTTCACCAGGCCTGGCCGCGACGTTTGAGCTCCAGCCGCCGCACAAACTCTTCCAGCACCAGTGAATACAAATCGTCCTGCAAATAAGCGTCTTCGATACCGGCGTCCATGTTCGGGTTGTCGTTGACTTCGATCACCACCACCTTGTCGCCGGCCTGTTTCAGGTCCACGCCATAGAGGCCGTCGCCGATCAGGTTGGCCGTTTTCACCGCCAGCTCCACCACGGCGCGGGGAGCCTCGTGGACCGCCATTGTCCGGCATTCGCCGTTGATGTCCTGGCCCTTGGCCTTGTGGTTGTAGATTTGCCAGTGGCCCTTGGACATGAAGTACTGACACGCGAAAATCGGTTTGCGGTTGAGCACGCCAATGCGCCAGTCGTACTCGGTGTAGAAAAACTCCTGGGCCAGCAACAGCACCGAATGTTCGAACAGCTCGGCCGTGGCTTCGAGCAGCGCCTGCTGGCTTTCGACCTTGATCACACCCCGCGAGAAACAGCCGTCGGGGATCTTCAACACCAACGGAAAACCAAGGCGTTCCCCTACCCGCTCGAAATCTTCGGGTCGCTCCTTGTACAGAATCTCCGTCGCGGGCATGCCCAGTTGATGGCTGTTGAGCAGGTCGGTGAGGTAGACCTTGTTGGTGCAGCGCAGAATCGAGGCCGGATCGTCCATCACCACCAGCCCCTCGCTTTCGGCCTTCTTGGCGAAACGGTAGGTATGGTTGTCGACGCTGGTGGTTTCGCGAATCAGCAAGCCGTCGTACTCGGCGAGTCGCGCGTAATCCTTGCGCTCGATCAGTTCGACGTCGATGCCCATGGTCTTGCCGACCCGAACAAAGTTCGCAAGCGCCTTGCTGTTTGATGGCGGCAACGCTTCTTGCGGATCGTGCAAGATCGCCAGGTCATACCGCGCCACTTGCTTGGAGCGAGGCACCCGCCAGACTTTGCGGCTGAAGCCATCAAGCGCATTGGCGAATTGATCTTCCTGGTCGTCGCGCAACTTATGCAAAGTGCCGGACTTTATGCCCTCGATGTGCCAGCCGTTAGTTCGACGAAACTCAACTAACAGAATCGGACAGGGAAACACTTCAAACAATTGTCGAGCCAGATCCTGTAACGGCTCGATATGCGTTTTGCCAAAATACAGCGTCAGGGTGAAACCTTCGGTATCGCTGTAGAGATGATGGCTGAGGGCTTTTTCCAGGGTTTTATCGAGGTCGTCCAGAGCCAGGCCGTAGAGTGATTTTTTGGTCAGTTCGCTGATCGTGCGAACCGACGGAATCACTTTGTGCCCCCGGGCTTCGGCCAGCAGCGAGCAGTAATAGCCATGGCCGAGATACTTGTAGCTGCGGCACAGATTGATTACCTGCACACGCTTGCCTGGCTCGCTGTCTCGGGTTTGCTCGAGGTATTCCTGCGCCGTGATGATGTCCTCGCTGGGGAAGTACGAAGCCCAGTCTTCCTTGCGTTCGACAATGATCAGCACTCGACTGGAAGTGCCGGACGCTGAATTTAAATAAGTTGCCGCCGGCAAACTTTGCTCGGATACTTCGCGCCAATGACCCTGTACCGCTGACATAGAGATTGATCCGTTGGAGAACAAGACCTTTTCTATTAAGCACGAAGTTTTTCGAAAGTCTCGTTTCGTTACGCAACTTTTACGGTGGTCATATGAGTGCTGTTTTTCGTTTGGCGGTAATTGAAGATCTGCCGGCGTTGCTGGCATTGGAAATGCAATGTTTCACCACGGACGGGCTCAGCCGTCGCAGTTTTCACTGGATGATTACCCGCGCCCACGCACAATTGCTGGTGGCCGAGCTCGACGGCCAAATACGGGGTTACGCACTGGCGTTGTTTCACCGTGGTACGTCGCTGGCGCGGCTGTATTCCATCGCGATTGCTGCCGAGGCGCGCGGGAGCGGGTTGGGTAAGCAACTGCTGCAACGGATCGAGACTTGCGCGCTGGAACACGATTGCGCGTACCTGCGCCTGGAAGTACGCACCGACAACCCCGCCGCCATTGCCCTGTATGAACGCAATGGTTACCGGCGTTTTGCACTGATCCACGACTACTACGAAGACCATGCCGACGCGCTGCGCCTGGAGAAACGCATTCTTCAGCATCGAGACTCACGCAGCATCAAAGTGCCTTGGTACGGACAAACCACCGATTTCACTTGTGGCCCGGCGTGTCTGTTGATGGCCATGGGGGCACTGCAGTCAGAACGCTTGTTGGAGCGCCGTGAGGAATTGCAGATCTGGCGCGAGGCGACCACCGTTTTCATGACGTCGGGGCATGGTGGTTGCAGTCCGCAGGGATTGGCGCTCGCGGCGTGGCGACGGGGATTTCGCGTGCGTCTGGAGTTGAGTCTGGCGGGGCCGTTGTTCCTCGACGGCGTACGCAATGAGCATAAAAAAGACGTCATGCGCCTGGTCCATGAAGAGTTCACCGCGCAGTTGGCGCAGACCGATGTCGAGCGAGTGATAGGTGCTGCGCTGGATTTGCCGCGCTTACTGCAAGCGGGAGGCCAACCGCTGGTGCTGATCAGCAGCTATCGGCTCACGCGATCGAAATCGCCGCATTGGGTGGTGGTGACCGATTGCGATGAGGATTTTGTTTATCTGCATGACCCCGACGTCGATCACAGCCAGCATCGCCAGCCCATGGACTGCCAGCATGTGCCGGTCAGTCATGGAGAGTTCGAGAAGATGTGCCGGTTTGGGCGGGGGAAGCTGCGGGCTGCTGTGATTCTTTACTCACGTAGTGATTAGCCTGCCCCTGACCCTGATTCTGACACTGACCCTTATGCTGATGCTGATGCTGATGCTGATGCTGATGCCGATGCCGATGCCGATGCCGATGCTGAACCTGTAGGAGCTGCCGAAGGCTGCGATCTTTTGATCTGGTTTTTAAAAACAAGATCAAAAGATCGCAGCCTTCGGCAGCTCCTACAAGGGCATGCATTTCAAAGTCAGGGCTTCAGGCCGATCTTATAGAGCGAACCCTTCTCCTCATCCGTCAGCACATACAAATACCCATCCGGCCCCTGTCGCACGTCACGAATGCGCTGTTTCAGTTCACCCAGCAAGCGCTCCTCATGCACGACCTTGTCGCCATCGAACTGCAAGCGAATCAACTCCTGGCTCACCAACGCGCCGACAAACAGGTTTTGCTGCCACGGCTTGAAGCGATCGGCATCGTAAAACGCCATCCCGGTGACACCCGGCGATTTTTCCCAGACATGGCGCGGATCGACACCCCCTTCAACAGTTTTTCCCTTGGCCTCCGGGATCGGCAGCAGCGAATAGTTGATGCCGTGGGTCGCCAGCGGCCAGCCGTAGTTTTTCCCGCGCTCGATGATATTCACCTCATCGCCACCGCGCGGGCCGTGTTCGTTTTCCCAGATTGTGCCGTTCCACGGGTTAAGTGCTGCACCCTGCGGGTTGCGAATGCCGTAGGCCCAGATTTCCGGGCGCACGCCTGATTGACCCACGAACGGATTGTCGTCCGGGACTTTGCCGTCCGGGTAGATCCGCACAATCTTGCCTTGCAGCTTGTCGAGATCCTGCGCAGTCGGCCGGTCGTTGTTTTCACCCAGGGTGATGAACAGATAACCATCGCGATCAAACACCAGCCGAGAACCGAAGTGGTTGCCGGTGGAGAGTTTTGGTTCCTGGCGGAAGATCACTTTGAAATCCTTCAGCGTCTTCAAGTCATCCGACAGGTAACCGCGCCCCACCGCCGTGCCGGCCTTGTCTCCCGCGCCGCCACCTTCGGCGTAGGACAGGTAAACCAGTCGGTCCTGTTTAAAGTCGGGTGACAACACGACATCCAGCAAACCGCCCTGCCCCTTGGCCCACACTTGCGGCACGCCGTCTATGGGTCCCGATAGCTTGCCATCGGCACCGACCACGCGCAGATTGCCCGGTCGTTCGGTCACCAGCATGCCTTGGCGATCCGGCAGGAAGGCCAGCGCCCATGGATGCTCAAGTCCTTGGGCAATCGTGGTGACTTCAAGAGTGCCTTGCTCGCTTTGCAGCTCTTGGGGGGCGGCGGCGAACACCGGAGCGCTTATCAGAGCGCCGGCGCACAGGCTGGCTAGAAGGGTTTTACGCAACATGCACGATTCCTTTTGTGGTTTCAAAGGCTGGCCGACCGTTTGATCTGCCGTTTAACGTTGAGTGTCGGTGCTTCGCGAAGGTGGGTTGGGAATGAATGTGGGCGGCTTGCTGGGCACCGAGCGAATCGGCTGGCCATTGCCAATGCCCCTGTTGTCGAGCGTTGGCGGACGTGGCACGGGAACGGTGTTCGGCACTCGGATGGGCGGCGAACTGGGCTGGGTACCCTGCATGCTGTTGGGATTGGCCCGGCGAATCGGACTGTTATAGGGGTTGTTGCTGTTGCCGGTCGGACTCTGCGCCAGCACAACGTCCGCATGAACCAGACCGCCACTGAGTGTCAGGACGGCGATGCCAATCAGAAATCGGTTCATGGGACAGCCTCTCGATGTGCGTGGAGTAGAGCCTTCGAGTCCACGCTACGCTTCAGGTTCGGATTTGTTAACCCGTCGGTCTTAAACAACATGTAACACGGCTTGACCGAGCCAGACTGAAAACGCGCATTCTCCGGAAACTTTCGCGCCGGGCTTCAGGTCACCTGATCATCACTCGGAGAACTCACCATGGCTCGGGCAATCTGGAAAGGCGCGATCAGCTTCGGACTGGTCCATATCCCTGTCGCGCTGGTTTCAGCGACCTCGTCTCAAGGCGTGGATTTTGACTGGCTCGACAGTCGCAGCATGGACCCGGTTGGCTACAAGCGCGTCAACAAGGTGACCGGCAAGGAAGTTACCAAGGAAAACATCGTCAAAGGTGTGGCCTATGAAAAGGGCCGTTATGTGGTGCTCAGCGAGGAGGAAATCCGCTCAGCGCACCCGGTTTCGACCCAGACCATCGACATCTTTTCCTTCGTCGACGCCGAGCAGATCCCGTTACAGAACATCGACACCCCCTATTACCTGGCGCCGGATAAGCGCGGTGGCAAGGTTTATGCGCTGTTGCGTGAAACGTTGAGCAAAACCAACAAGGTTGCCCTCGCCCGCGTCGTCTTGCACACGCGTCAGTATCTGGCGGCGCTGATGCCGCTGGAGTCAGCGCTGGTACTGGTGAAATTGCGTTGGCCACAGGAAGTACGCGGTCTCGACCAGCTGGAACTGGGCAGCGAAGTGACCAAGCCGCAGTTGGCCAAAGGTGAGCTGGACATGGCCAAACGTCTTGTCGAGGACATGAGCGGGGACTGGAGCCCCGAGGATTACAAAGACGAGTTCGAAGACAAGATCATGGCACTGGTGGAGAAAAAGGCCCATGAGGGCGAGATCGAGGATGTCGAGACGGTGGGTGGCGAGGAACAGCGCAAGACCGCCGATGTGATTGACCTGACCGAGCTGCTGAAACGCAGCCTGGGTGGCAAGACACCGGCTAAACCGAAGGCCAAAACGGCCGCGAAAGCAACGCCGGCGAAGAAGACCAAAAAGGCATCCGGGGCATGACAGTTGAAGGATTGTCAGCTGACTGACAGGTTGTTTTTGAGAGAGTCATCGCGAGCAGGCCGGCTGCACGCAATTCCTGTAGGAGCTGCGGCACGCTGCGATCTTTTGATCTGGCCTTTAAAAAAAGCAAAGTCAAAAGATCGCAGCCTCGTTTCACTCGACAGCTCCTACAGTCAATCGCGCAGTTTCGAGGTCACTCAGATCAGGATGAAGATCGCCAGCAAACCACCAAAAATCGCCCACTTTTCCATGTAGTACCGCGCACGATTACGCTTTTTCAGCTCTTTGCCACGCAGCCGGATCTTGTAGATTTTGGTGAACAGGCGATTGATCCCACCGGTACGATCGCCCGCATCATTGGGCGCACCGGCGGCGGACATCACCGTACGGCTGAACCAGCGATTGAACGCGGCAGCCCAGCGATACTTCAGCGGTCGCTCAATGTCGCAGAACAGGATGATCCGGTTCTTGTCAGTGGTGTTTTCCGCGTAATGGATGAAGGTTTCATCGAACATCACCGCTTCACCGTCGCGCCAGTGGTAGTTCTCACCGTCGACGTTGATGTAACAACCCGCGTCGTTAGGCGTGTCCAGGCCCAAGTGGTAACGATAGGAACCGGCGTAAGGGTCGCGATGGCGTACCAGTTTCGAACCTGGCGGCAGCTCGGCGAACATCGCAGCCTTGATCGAGCCAATGCTCTGCACCAGTTCCGTGGTGCGCGGGCAAAGCTTCATGGCCGACGGATGGCTCTCGCCGTACCACTTGAGATAGAAACGTTTCCAGCCGCTTTTGAAGAAGGAGTTGAAACCGACGTCGTCATATTGGTTCGAGCGCTTGATTTCCCCCGCACGCAGCAGGTTCTGGCCCTCTTCGCGGATTTCTTCCCAATGCGCCTGCAACGGGCTCAGGTCGGGAAATTCAGTCGGATCAAGGTAAGGTTTGTTCGGCTTTTTCGAGAACAGGTAGAGAAAGCAGTTGATCGGCGCCAGAAACGTCGAATGGTCGCTCAGTTGTCGCCCCAGTTTGTGGCGCACACGGCCACGCAAGTGAACGTATGCAATGGAAATGACATAAATAGCAGCAATGATGAGTTTCACGGAATTCGTCACACGTCAGAAGTGAACAAACTGCGCGCCTGTCGGCCTGAGGCCCAGCGTCTTATGCAGTGGTCTGAGTACAAAATGGCACGTCCTTGAGCCCGCGCCGCTGTAGGGCGGTGGTTGAATGGATGGCATTTTAGCCACACTTTGTAACGGATAGTGAACCTTCATCTGTGAAAAACTGTCCCGCGATAGTGCCAATCGGCACCCGCGACGTCTTCGCCCTATCGTTTAAAGAGCCAGACCAGTACAATCGCCGCCAAACTTTACGCGCCCCCTTGGTTGATGCCGGGAACTCCCCGCTTCAGCGCACTTTGACTCGGGCCAAGCGCTACGGCCGCACCCTCGCTATTCAGAATGCTTCGCAGGAAAAACTCTTGATCTCTACAGCTAACATCACGATGCAGTTCGGCGCCAAGCCGCTCTTCGAAAACGTTTCCGTCAAATTCGGCGCGGGTAACCGTTATGGCCTGATCGGCGCCAACGGTTGCGGCAAGTCGACCTTCATGAAAATCCTCGGCGGTGACCTTGACCCGTCGGGTGGCCAGGTCATGCTCGAGCCGAACGTGCGCCTGGGTAAGCTGCGCCAGGATCAGTTCGCCTACGAAGAATTCACCGTAATCGACACCGTGATCATGGGTCACGAAGAGCTGTGGAAGGTCAAGGCCGAGCGGGATCGCATCTACTCGCTGCCGGAAATGAGCGAAGAAGACGGCATGGCCGTTGCCGAACTGGAAACCGAATTCGCCGAAATGGACGGCTACACCGCCGAATCCCGTGCCGGTGAACTGCTGCTGGGCCTGGGTATCGGCATCGAGCAGCACTTCGGCCCGATGAGCGAAGTGTCGCCAGGCTGGAAACTGCGTGTGCTGCTGGCACAGGCGCTGTTCTCCGATCCGGAAGTGCTGTTGCTCGACGAACCGACCAACCACCTGGACATCAACACCATTCGCTGGCTGGAAAACATCCTGACCCAGCGTAACAGCCTGATGATCATCATCTCTCACGACCGTCACTTCCTGAACAGCGTATGCACCCACATGGCTGACCTGGATTACGGCGAGCTGCGTCTGTTCCCGGGCAACTACGACGAGTACATGACCGTGGCGACCCAGTCCCGCGAGCAACTGCTGTCGGACAACGCCAAGAAGAAAGCCCAGATTTCCGAACTGCAATCGTTCGTCAGCCGCTTTTCGGCCAACGCCTCGAAAGCCAAGCAGGCCACTTCCCGCGCCAAGGCGATCGACAAGATCCAGCTGGCCGAGGTCAAGCCTTCGAGCCGTGTCAGCCCGTTCATCCGTTTTGATCAGAACAAAAAGCTGCACCGCCAGGCTGTCATGGTCGAGAAGATGGCCAAAGGTTTTGACGGCAAGCCACTGTTCAAGGACTTCAGCTTCCAGGTTGAAGCCGGCGAGCGCGTAGCGATCATCGGCCCGAACGGTATCGGCAAGACCACTCTGCTGCGTACCCTGGTCAACGAACTGACTCCGGATGCCGGTAGCATCAAGTGGACCGACGCGGCCGAGCTGGGCTACTACGCCCAGGATCACGCGCATGACTTCGAAGACGACATGACCCTGTTCGACTGGATGGGTCAGTGGACTCAGGGCGAGCAAGTGATCCGTGGCACTTTGGGTCGCATGCTGTTCTCCAACGACGAAATCCTCAAGTCGGTGAAGGTGATTTCCGGTGGTGAGCAAGGCCGCATGCTGTTCGGCAAGCTGATCCTGCAAAAGCCGAACGTGCTGATCATGGACGAACCGACCAACCACTTGGACATGGAATCCATCGAGGCGCTGAACCTGGCGCTGGAAAACTACCCGGGCACGCTGATTTTCGTCAGCCACGACCGTGAGTTCGTATCGTCCCTGGCCACTCGCATCATCGAGCTGAGCCCGGACGGCGTGACCGACTTCAGCGGTACGTACGATGATTACCTGCGTAGCCAAGGTGTGGTGTTCTAAAAAGCAGCTTCGAGTTTTCAGCTGCTAGCTGCATGTCAAAAGCCCTGTCCATGTGACAGGGCTTTTTGCATTCAAGTGTTGAAGATCAAAAGATCGCAGCCTTCGGCAGCCCCAACACCGGACCGCTTTTGATCTTTGTAGGAGCTGCCGAAGGCTGCGATCTTTTGATCGTTAGCCAGCTTCCTTTTGTTCCACACCCACGCCATGATGCGAATTCTCCCACCGCCGCCCGCGAACGAGTCCTCATGTCTGCGCAGCAACTGCCACCGCAAAGCTCCATGGCGATCACCGTGCAGATCGTCTCCATCGTTTTCTATACCTTTATTGCCTTCCTCTGCATCGGTCTGCCGATTGCGGTGCTGCCGGGTTATGTACATGAACAACTGGGTTTCAGCGCGATCATTGCCGGGTTGGTAATCGGCTCGCAGTACCTGGCCACCCTGCTCAGCCGACCGATGGCCGGGCGCATGTCTGACACCCTCGGCACCAAACGGGCGATCGTTTATGGCTTGCTGGGGATTGTGCTCAGTGGCGCGCTGACGCTGCTGTCCACGTTGCTGCAAAGCTATCCGCTGCCGAGCCTGCTGATTCTGATTCTCGGCCGATTGCTGTTGGGCATTGCGCAGGGGCTGATCGGTGTCGGCACCATCAGTTGGTGCATGGGCCAGGTCGGGGTTGAGCACACCGCCAGATCCATCGGCTGGAACGGCATCGCGTCGTATGGCGCCATTGCGATTGGCGCGCCGCTGGGCGTGGTGATGGTGGCCGAATACGGTTTCACCAGCCTCGGCATTTCGCTGTCGGTGTTGGCGGCGGGGGCATTGCTGTTGATCCGCAACAAACCTTCGGTGCCGGTGATACGCGGTGAGCGCCTGCCTTTTTGGGCCGTGTTCGGGCGGATTGCACCGTTCGGCGCGAGCCTCACGCTGGCCTCGATCGGCTACGGCACACTCACCACATTTATCACCCTTTATTACCTCAATCGCGGATGGAGCGGCGCGGCGTATTGCCTGACGGTGTTCGGCGTGTGTTTCATTGTGTCGCGACTGCTGTTTATTTCGGCGATCAGTCGATTCGGCGGATTCACCTCGGCCATCGTGTGCATGACCGTTGAAACCGTGGGGTTGGTGATGCTGTGGCTCGCGCCCTCCACCGCTTTCGCATTGATCGGCGCCGGACTGGCGGGTTTCGGCCTGTCGTTGGTGTATCCGGCGCTGGGGGTCGAGGCGATCAAGCAGGTACCGGGTTCCAGTCGTGGTGCCGGGTTGAGTGCCTATGCGGTGTTCTTTGATCTGGCACTGGCGGTTGCCGGGCCGTTGATGGGGGCGGTGGCGTTGAATCTGGGGTATTCGTGGATTTTCTTCACTGCGGCGCTGTTGTCGGTGACGGGGCTGGGGTTGACCTTGATGCTCAAGCGCCGGGCGAGCCCCTGAAAAGCAGGATCAAAAGATCGCAGCCTTCCGCAGCTCCTACGCCAAGCCAATGTAGGAGCTGCCGAAGGCTGCGATCTTTTGATCTTATGGGTTACTGATCCGCAGTCTGCATCCCCGCCCGTGTAGGCCTGCCCAGCGCATGGGCGAAAAATCGACCCGCCTCGGAAATCAGGTTGCGATGGATGTCTTTGCGATCAACCCCATCGGCATCCGTGCACAACGCCGGCATGGCAATAATCTGCTCTTCGTTGCACGGCGCCATGAACACAAAGTGCCCTGCCCCGGCCAGCAATTTGAAATCCGGTGCGGTCGGCAGTTTGCGCGCCAGTGCGGCAGCGTTTTTATCGAAAGCGACGAGTTTGTCGCCATCGCCGCTGTACAGCAGCACGGGCACATGCACGTCAGCCAACGTATGTCGGCCGAATTTCAAACTGAGCGGCGCCATCAGCAACAAGGCGTGCACGCGTGGGTCGGCCACCGGCTGCAAGTCATCACGGTCAACAATGAGCTCGCCTTGGGTGTTGCAGGCGTCGCGGTCGTCCGGGCGTTCCTGGCAATAGCGGCGCAGGCGATCCAGGTCCGGTTGTGCCCCCGAAAGAATCAACGCTGTCTCGCCCCCAGCCGAATAGCCGATCACGCCGACCTGTTCTGCATTGACGAATGGCGCCAGCATGGGGTCGCCAAGGGTCGCAGTAATCGCTTCGGAAATCTGGATCGGTCGCCCGTAAAGATTGCTCAGGGTGCCGAGTCGGCTGTGATCTTTGGAGTTGTCGCCGGGGTGAATCACCGCCACCACGACGAACCCCTTGCGCGCCAGCGACGTGGCGAGATCGTGCAGGGCCAGCGGCGTGCCGGTGTTGCCATGGGACAGCATCAGCATCGGGAAACGGCCCATGGCGACTTTGGTGTCTTCGCCGGCTTCGACCGAATAACCCTCGAGCAGGCTCAGGTGTTCGCGGTCGTTGGAGGGATAGAACGCGATGGCGCGCATCGGTTGCAAGTCGAGCGGATCGAGGAACGTCATCTCGTGGTAACCGACGCTCCACACAGGATGACGCCCGGGCGCCGCCTGCACTGAATTCAGGCTGCCGAGCAGGCAAATCAGTAACGTTGCACAAAGACGCATCACGGGATGCCCCACCCTGTTGTGACTCAATCCAAAGATCCGTTGCAGTGCGAGCCCCGAACGACGGGCAATCGATGTTCCGGGTCGAGACTGCGCGCAGACGCTGATCGTTTGACTGCATAACCCGGGCCAGATTATGTAACAGTCAGAAACAAAAAACTCCGTATTTGGCCATTGCGGAACCAGAATACAGAGTTTTTGAGAGACTACCTGAACATCAGCTGTTCTTTACGCAAGCCTTACGCGGCGGCGAACAGTTGCTCGCTGATCTTCGCTTGCGCGGCGGTCATGGCGTTGTTGCGCACTTCGTCACCGTACGCCAGGCCTTCGGCACGGACGATTTCGATGTCGGTGATGCCAAGGAAACCCAATACCAGCTTCAGATATTCTTCGTGAGCGATGCCGCTGGCCTGACCGGCGTGAATGCCGCCAGAGGTGGAAACGATCACCACTTTCTTGCCACCGCACAGGCCTTCAGGGCCGGCTTCGGTGTAGCGGAAGGTCTGACCGGCAACGGCAACGCGGTCGATCCACGCCTTGAGTTGCGTCGGTACGGTGAAGTTGTACATCGGTGCAGCGATGACTACAGCGTCGGCGGCGATGAACTCGGCCAGTGTCGAAGCGCTGAGGTCGGCTTCGTGTTGCTGTGCGGCGTTACGCAATTCAGCGGTGGTGCCGGCGGCAACCAGAGTGGTCGACGAGAAGTGGCTGATGGCATCGGCGGCCAGGTCACGGTAAGTCACCACAGCGCTTGGCTCAGCGGCCTGCCAGGCTTTGACGACTTCGCTGCTCAACAGACGGGAAGCCGAGTTGTCGCCCAGAATGCTCGAATCGATATGCAGCAGTTTCATGTGGGATCTCCTGGAATGAATCGCCGGTGGCGGCGGAATGGAGACAATCCTACGCAAGAAACCAATAGCTGATTAGCCGCCAGCAATGCGATAGTTCGTCCCACTGATAGAACAGTTGGATACCAACCATGCAAGATCTCAACGATCTCTACTATTTCGCCAAAGTCGTCGAGGCTGGCGGTTTTGCGGCAGCCGGACGTCTGCTGGGGATTCCAAAGTCACGACTGTCACGCAGAATCGCCGAACTGGAAGAGCGCCTCGGTGCGCGTTTGCTGCAACGCACCACGCGCCAACTCAATCTCACCGCCGTCGGCGAGCGTTATTTGCGTCACTGTCAGGCGATGCTGCTTGAAGCGGAAATGGCCGACGAAGCCGTCGCCAGCATGTCCAGCGAACCGCGGGGTCGTTTGCGTGTGTCATGCCCTACCGGTCTTGCGCATGAAATGCTGCCGTGGGTGATCAGCGACTTTCTCGGCAAATTTCCTCAGGTGCAACTTGAAGTGGTGCTGCTTAATCGTCGGGTCGATCTGGTCGCCGAAGGCTTTGATGTTGCCCTGCGCGTACGCGAGCTGGGTGATGAAGATCCATTGCTGGTCACCCGACGTCTGCGCCAGGCACAAACGGTGGTCGTGGCCAGTCCGACATTCATGCAAGGCCAGTCGATCAGCCATCCGCAAGAGCTGAAGAACCTGCCGGTGCTCGGGGCGCTGGAGGCCGATCGCTTGGTGCACTTGCGTTTACTCGATCAGCAGGGCAACAGCTTCGAACTGAGCATGGAAGCACGGCTGGGCATCGACGATTTTGTCGTGCGCAAGGCCTGCGTACTGGCCGGCCAGGGTTTCACGATGCTGCCTATGATGTTTTGCGAAGCGGAGCTGGAAAGCGGCGCTCTGGTGCAATTGCTGCCCGAGTGGTCGCTGCCCGGCGGTTGGCTGCAAGCAGTTTACCCGCATCGGCGTGGGGTCATGCCGGCGGTGCGTGCGTGGATTGATCACCTGGTCGAGTCGTTCAATGCCTGTGGGGAGCGGTTGTTATGAGCAAGGGAAAAATGAGCGAAGCGGATGTCGCCGCGTTTTGTCTGGCCTTGCCCGGCGCGCGAGAAGACTACAAGTGGGGTGGCGTGCGGGTGTTTTCGATTGCGGGCAACAAGATGTTTGCCTTGCAGGGTTTACGCGTGGATTCGCTGGCGTTCAAGGTCGACAAGGATCTGTTTCTCGGGCATTGCGATCGGCCGGGGATTCATCCGGCGCCGTATCTGGCCCGGGCACAGTGGATCATCATGCACCCACCCTACCCGCTGGGCACCGAGGAATTGCAGGGGTTGCTGCAACGCTCGCATCAGTTGGTGGTGAGCAAGTTGCCGAAGAAAACCCGGGTTGGCCTACTTCTGTAACTCACTCCCTGTAGGAGCTGCCGAAGGCTCGGGCCGCGATCGGACGATCTTTTGATCTTGTCTTTTAAGATCAAAAGATCGCAGCCTTCGGCAGCTCCTACAGGGGGTTTGCGGTGGGGTTAGAGCTGGGTTAGCAGATTCGAACCAAGGAACAACTGGTCGATCCAGAACACCTGATGCAGCGCGACAATCACCCAGAACAGCACTTGAAACGACACCTTGCGCGTCTTGTGCCTGAACACTTGCTGGGCGATCAACGCACCCGGCCATCCGCCAGCCAGCTCCACCGCGTGGAGGATGTTTTCCGGCGTGCGCCATGCATCGGTGCGCGCCTTGCGTTTGTCTGCCCAATACATGAAGAACGCCAACACGCTGACGATGCCGTACGCCGCCAGCGGCACCAGAGAAATGCCGCTCAGCCACATCGACAGCGAGCCGGCCAACGGCAACGCGCAGACGATCAACAGAACGACCAGCTTCAGTTTCAGGTTCTGAATGCTGCCACCGGACGGCCGACCTTCGGGTCGGCGGGCGCGCGAATCATTCATGCCTTGGCCGCCGTCCAGTCCACCCAGCCGAACTGCCACGTCGCCAGAATCACCAGCCCGAACACGATCCGATACCAGGCGAATGCCGCATAGCTATGGCTGCCGATGAATTTGAGCAAGCCGCGCACCGCGATCATCGCGAAGATAAACGCGGTGACGAAACCGATGGCGAACACCGGAAAATCCGCCGGCACAAACAGATCCCGATACTTGTAGCCCGAGTACACCGCGGCACCGACCATGGTCGGCATGGCGAGGAAGAAAGAAAACTCGGTAGCCGTCTTGCGCGACAGGCCGAACAGCAGGCCGCCAATGATCGTCGAGCCGGAACGCGAGGTGCCGGGAATCATTGCCAGGCATTGCGCGAAGCCGATTTTCAGCGCGTCGCTCCAGCGAATTTCATCGACCGTCTCGGCATGCACTTCATGCTGACGCTTTTCGGCCCACAACATGATCACCCCGCCCACCACCAGCGCGGCCGCCACGGTGATCGGGTTGAACAGGTATTCGTGGATAAGATCAGCAAAAATCACTCCCAACACCACGGCTGGCAAGAATGCGATCAGCAGATTAGCCGTAAAGCGACGCGCACTTGGCTGGGTCGGCAAGCCGATGACCACGTCGAAAATCTTGCGGCGAAATTCCCAGACCACCGCGAGAATCGCGCCGAGCTGAATAATGATGTTGAACGCCATGGCCCGTTCGCCGCCGAAGTTGAGCAAGTCGGCAACAATGATCTGGTGTCCGGTACTGGAAATGGGCAAAAACTCCGTCAGCCCTTCTACAACTCCTAGTATCAATGCCTGCAAGGCGGTCCAAAGATCCATCAATCCCCCAAAGAGCGATGCACGCCGGCATGCCCCGATAGTATTTTTTTACGTTCACTGCGATCAGCGTAGCTGGTTAATGCTGGACCGATTCCGCGCGCACAGGATCCTTACGAAAGGGTCAAAATTCCGTGAAATAGCAACTTCGATTCAGGTTTTCACGCGCGGGGCCGAAATCCTAACAGACAAGCCTTAATAGCGCTGCCGCGTTATACGACTTGGGTCGCGTATGCCCGCCTACGAAATCGTGGTTGGATGCTGGCGGTCGTTAATTACAAGAAAAAGAATCCGGAGTGACAGCGTTATGAACAGCTTGCGCAGTGTGTCGATCAGCCGACGCTTGTGGCTCATCCTGATTGTGGCAGTGGTCATGTTGCTGACCTTGGGCGCATTGATGCTCAAGCAGATCCACGATGACCTGTATCACGCCAAAGCCCAGAAAACCCAGCATGTGGTGCAGACCGCCAGCGGCCTGCTGACCTATTACCACGACCTAGAAACCGCCGGCACGCTGACCAAGGAAGCCGCGCAGAAACAAGCCCTCACCGCCATCCGTGGCCTGCGCTATGACCAGAGCGATTACTTCTGGATCAACGACCTCACGCCCGTAATGGTCATGCACCCGACCAACCCCAAGCTCGAAGGTCAGAACCTGTCGGCGATCCGCGATCCGGACGGCTTTGCGGTGTTCAACGAGATGGTCGCGATTGCCAAGTCCAAGGGCGCCGGCATGGTCGACTACCGCTGGCCGAAGCCTGGCGCGAGTGAGCCGGTGGCGAAAACCTCTTACGTGAAATTGTTCGAACCGTGGGGCTGGGTGCTTGGCTCCGGGGTTTACGTCGACGATGTGCAGGCCGAATTCCAGGGCCAGGTGATCAAGGCCACCGTTATCGGCCTGGTGATCGCCGTGATCATGGCGCTGTTGGTGATCCTGATCGCGCGCAGCATCGTGCGCCCCTTGCAGGAGACCGTGAACGCCATGGCCAACATCGCCAGCGGCGAAAGCGACCTGACCCGCAGCCTCGACACCCACGGCAAGGATGAAGTCACCGAACTGGCTCACCACTTCAATGCATTTACCGCCAAATTGCGCCGGGTGATCGGTGAGTTGCAGGTGTCGGCCAGCGCGCTCGGTCAATCGTCCAGCGAACTGGGCAACGATGCCTCGCAGGCCCAACAACGTAGCCAGCAACAGTCGCAACAAATGGAGTTGGTCGCCACCGCGATCAACGAGGTGACTTACGGCGTGCAGGACGTGGCGAAAAACGCTGAGCATGCCGCCGCCGAAATGCGTGATGCCGAGGCGCAGGCGCAACAGGGCCAGATCAATATCGACGGCAGCCTGCAACAGATCGACAAGCTCTCGGGCACCATTGACCAAGCGGTCGAGGTGATTCGCACTTTGGCCACCGAAAGTACCCAGATCGGCAGTGTGCTGGAGGTGATTCGTTCGATCGCCGAGCAAACCAACCTTCTCGCCCTCAACGCGGCCATCGAAGCAGCACGGGCCGGTGAACAGGGTCGTGGATTTGCCGTGGTGGCGGATGAAGTGCGCTTGCTGGCGCAGCGTACACAGAAGTCGACAGCGGAAATCCAGTCGATGATCGAACGCCTGCAAAATCACTCCGAGGCAGCGGTCAAGGTTATCGGTGACAGCAGCAAGGCGTCGCAACTGACCATTGAACAGGCTGGGCTGGCTGGAGCTAGCTTGAATGCCATCGGCCAGGCATTGCGCAATCTCAATGGCCTGAACGCATCGATTGCCAGCGCCACGCTGCAACAGGCGCATGTGGTCGAAGACATCAACCAGAACGTTACTCAGGCGGCGGGGCTTTCTCACAGCACGGCCGTGGCGGCAGAACAGTCGAGTGCGGCCAGCGTGCGACTTGGCCAGTTGAGCGAACAACTCAACGGCCTCCTGCGCCAGTTCCGCGTCTAACGCCATTCTCCTGTAGGAGTGAGCCTGCTCGCGATAACGGTGGATTTGTCGATAGAGATGTCGCCTGACCCACCGCTATCGCTGGCAAGCCAGCTCCCACAAGTTTTTGTGCAGCGCCATCATTTTGAGCACTACATAAATCCATGTGGGAGTTGGCAGGCTTTGTCGGCGTGCCACAAAGGCTGAGCACCGCAAAAAATCCATGTGGGAGCTGGCTTGCCAGCGATGAGGGCCCAACATTCAGCATCATTGTTGAGTGTGCCGACGCTTTCGCGAGCAAGCTCGCTCCTTGGGTCCTTCAGTGTTCTGGCGAATACAGTACAATCCGCCCCCTCTTTCAACTCCCCCCCCCAAGGAACCCACATGTCCGGGCTTGAACTGTTTGCCGCCGCTCTCGGTGTCATTGCCGTGTGGCTGACGGTCAAACAGAATCCGTGGTGCTGGCCGATCGGGCTGGTCATGGTGTTGCTCTATAGCTGGATCTTCTTTGAAGTGAAGCTGTATTCGGACATGATGCTGCAAGTGATCTACGCCGCGCTGCAGGTTTATGGCTGGTGGCAATGGACGCGCGCCGGGACGATGCATGACGGGCGTCAGGTCACCCGCCTGGATGCTCGCTCGATTGCGCTTGGCCTGAGTGTCGGCGCAATTGGTAGCGTGTTGCTGGGGGCTGCGATGGCGCATTGGACTGACGCTGCGCAACCGTGGCTGGACGCGGCGCTCACCGGGTTCAGCCTGGTCGCGCAGTTGTGGATGGCGCAGAAACGCCTGCAATGCTGGGCGCTGTGGTTCGTGCTCGATGTGATTTTTGTCGGGCTGTTCCTTTATAAGGGGCTTTACCTCACCGCGGGCCTGTACGCACTGTTCACCGTGATTGCCATTCAGGGCTGGCGCGAATGGCGCGCCGACCCGGCACTGCGCACATGAAGGTCGTGGTTCTGACCGGTCCGGAATCCACTGGCAAGAGCTGGCTGGCGGCGGGTCTTCAGCAACAGTTTGGCGGTCTGCGGGTGGACGAGTACGTGCGCTGGTTTATCGAGCAGAACCCGCGCGACACCTGCCTGGCCGACATCCCCGAGATCGCCCGCGGGCAACTGCAATGGGAAGATCAGGCGCGGGCGCAGCAACCGTCGCTGCTGATTCTCGACACCCACCTGTTGAGCAATATTCTCTGGAGCCAGACCCTGTTTGGCGCCTGCCCGGAATGGCTGGAAGGCGAGTTGCTGGCGCGCCATTACGACCTGCACCTTCTGTTGTCCCCGGAACGAATTGACTGGACCGATGACGGTCAGCGCTGCCAGCCGGACCTTGATCAGCGCCTGGCTTTCTTCCAGGCCACGCGCGATTGGCTGGAACAGCATCGGCAACCTTGCCAGATCATTCAAGGCGACTGGGCCGAGCGCCAGGTGCAAGCCTTTGCGGCAGTCGCAAAGCTGTTGGCCGAGTAAACCGCCTGATGGGTCACTTGCCCCACTGTTTCACCCTGTTTTGGGGGCAAAGTGTCCATTCCTGAAACACTGACGCGAGTGCAGAGTGGCCGTTTCAGAGGCATTCATCGCTTTGTCATGGCACTTGTTACGCCACTGATACACATCCCGGCAAACCCTTGTTCCAGAGCTTTGTTCAGCCAATAGACGGGCTGGCGAGACTGCTTGTGTTTCAACGATGAAACACCCTGTGCATCGACTCTGCGCGTGCTTGCGGTAACCCGCTGGAAAACAACAACAATTCAAAAGCGGCACAGCTTTCGCTATCTCCTTCACAACGCTGACAAGGGCAGCCCACTGAAGAAGGAATTGCAGCCGTGGGGAATATCAAAAAGAGCATCACCTGCCTTCTGCTGATCGGATCAGCAGCCAGCGCATTTATCAGTTTCAACGTTCAGGCCGAAGGCAATGGCGTGATCGTCCTTGATCGCGATGTTCAGCCTATCCCAATCGGCCGCAATGGCGGCAAAGACCCCTACCCGACGACCGTCAACGCCAACCCCTCCGCTCGAATCAACCAGACCCTGAGCAGCACTGAACTCAGTGACGGTGACTTCGCCGGGATCGCCAGTGGTTCTTCGATACGCGGCAACATGAACACGCCTGCTTCGAACCTTCCGGGCATGAACACGCTGACCAACACCAACGGCTTGCCGGGCATGCGCACTGGCACCGGCGGCGGCGCTGGCGGCTCGATCTCCAATACCGTCAACCGCGCCATGAGCACCGGCCTGGCCCCCCTGACCCGCATGGCCGGAGGCCAATGAGATGAATCGCACTCTTCTTCTCCTCGCCTTGCTCGGTTGCACCAGCGCCATGGCTGACCCAAGTTCAGTCAACAGCGCAAACATTCAGGATTCAGGCGTGCAATACCGCGGCAATTTCAACGTCAACCAAGCCGCCGGTGACCAGATGCAGCAAGCCAACACCAAGGCAATTGCCATCGGCACCGAATCCCACGCCTCCACTCGCGTCATCCAGAAGATCGACACACCTGCCGATCGCTCGATGAACGCCAGCGCCAACATCGGCGGCAACTCTTTCAGTAATGGCAACGGAGTACTGGGTGTGAACCAGGGTGCCGGGGCCAATAACCAGATGGCCAACGTGACGCGCGTCAGCATCAGTGCTGCCCCGCAGAGCGTTGACGATAGCGCCCTTTCGCAACAGAACGTGGCGTTGTTACCGAGCTCAGGAGCAACTGGTACCTCACCCGGCAGTCGCCAGGTCACGACAAGTGATCAGGCCTTCACCGGCAGCCGCGGGATAATCCAGGTGAACCAGAGTGCCGGGGTGGGGAACCGAATGGCCAACACCCTGAGCATCCGGGTCGCAGACTGACCCAAATAAAAAGCAGTGCAATTAGAAAGTACCAACACTTAACCAACTAATAAGCACGACGGAGAAACACCATGAAACCTACAATGGCTCTCAAACCACTGGTTTTCGCACTTGCAGCAGTGATGGCTATCGCAGCACAGGCAGGCGGTCGTGATGACGATCATGGTAATGGACACGGCAACGGTCATGGTAATAACCAGCCTAGGGGCCCAAGCCTTGAACAACTGCTGCAAATCACTGCAGGCGCCGGCGCCGCTGTGCTCGATGAGCAAGACAGCGACGGCAACGTTGTCAAAAACCAGGGCACGCTGAATAACGCTAACGCCAGTGACTCGCTCAACAACTCCAACGGCAACATGGGTGCCAACGTGGCAGCCGGCGACGGCAACCAGCAGGACAACGCTGCTGCATTGGCCACCGCTGACGAAAGCTTCATCTTCGGTAACGCTGTTGCTGCCTCAAGCGCCACTCAAACCAACAACAACAACTATGTGAAAAACTCGTCCACCTTCAACAACGCCACGCTCAACAACGCAGGCAACAATGGTTCCGGCAACATCGGCATCAACGTCACTGCCGGTAACTTCAACCAGCAGAAAAACAACCTGGCGATCGCCGTATCCGGTGGCCGCGTAGCTCAGGCTGCTGCATCTGCCAACCAGTCTTCCACTGGCCTGGTTGTAGAAAACAAAGGCGTGCAGGCCTACAAAACCGACACCCTCACCGGCACTTATGCCGCTGCCGGGACGTTCAAGGCAAAAGGCACTGCAACCATCGAAGACGATAATGATCACGGCGGTTGGGGCAATCGTGGCGGCGGCCACGGCGGCAACGATGATCAGAAAGCCAAGTTCGAAGCCGTGGGTACCTTTGGCCTCGCTGGCGTAACCACTCAGCAAGTGATGACCAAAGACGGCTGGAAAGCGCCAGTGGTCAACAATGCCAACATGACCAACTCGATGAACAACTTCTCCGGCAACGGTGGGGCCAACGTCTCGTCTGGTGTGGGCAACCAACAAAGCAACTCGCTGTCCATCGCCGCAGGTTGCAGAGCCTGCCTGTAATCGCGATCGAACGAAAGCCCCGGAAACGGGGCTTTTCCTCAGTCCGCAAAGGCGTATCGATCATGCGTAAGACGGCCCTTCTCGCTTTGCTGTGCCTGTGCGGTCTGACTCAGGCGGCACAGATGCCTGTGGCTGCCTTGCCGGGCGGCACACTCGTCTACAAGGACGTGCAAAGCATTCGTGAGCGCAAGTTTGCCGACATTGTCGAACAGAAAACCGATTTCAGCTGCGGCGCTGCCGCACTGGCCACGGTGTTACGCCAGGCTTATTGGCTCGACGTCAATGAGGAGCACATCATCAAAGGCATGCTGGTCACTGCAGACCAGGACCTTGTTCGTACTCAAGGCTTCTCCATGCTCGACATGAAGCGCTACGTTGAAAGCATCGGCATGCGTGCCAGAGGCTACCGGATACCGCCCGAGAAGCTCGAAGCGGTGACGATTCCGGTGGTGGTACTGATAGATATTCGCGGCTACAAGCATTTCGTCGTGTTGCAGCGTGCAGACAAGGAGTGGGTTTACATCGGAGACCCTGTCCTGGGTCATAAGCGCTACAAACACGATGACTTTGTCAAAGGTTGGAACGGCATTGTCTTCGCCATCGTCGGTCCCGGGTACGACAAGGCCAACGCCTTGCGCAGTCCACCGGTACCGTTGACGGCCAAGAACCAGCTGGATGGCTTCAATCCTGTCAAAGATGCTGAATTGATGGATTTCGGGTTCATACAGAGCGACTTCTTTTAATCGCCGACTATATAAAAAGGGACTGGATGTCCCGGGAGCAGCAGATGAAAACCTCATACTGGCTGGCCGCCGCCTGCCTGGCGGCGAGTGCTTCAGGCTATGCCAATGCAGGATTCACACCTATCGAAATCAAGGACCATGAGCTCGCCGAGCTGCGTGGTCGTTATGTCATGCCGGGGCGAATCATCAGCTTCGGCATTGTAATGAGCAGTACCTGGCGCAACGCCAGCGGTGACTTGATCGGAGCAGCGACCTCGATGCAGATCCAGGCCGCGACGGTAAAACCGGAGTTCTACGTCTCGACCATCAAGGAACACGGCAATGGCAGCACCCCGACGCTGGGTACTGGCAGTGTCATCGGTGGCGCGGGGCTCAACAGCAGCCAGGGCGTGACGCAAAGCGTACGTGCCGCGGGCGACAGCAATACCGCCAGCAACAATGTTGCAATCAACGTCAGCGAAGCCAGTCAGGCGCCAGCGCTGGCACCTTCCCAAGGCCAGGCGCTGGTCGCCGGACAAACCATCAGTGGCAGCAACGCTGCGGGCAGTGTCGCGGTGTCGGCCACTGGCGGCGGCGTTCAAATGGCTATTCAAGCCAGCGGCAATCAGGGGACTGCACTGCAACAAGTCGCCCAGGGCGGTTTACTGCAGAACACTCGATTGCTGGGCAGCGCCAACGTGGTCAATAACCTGACTCAACTCAACGTCGTATTGAACAATAACGGCAGAAGCGCCGGCGCACTGGACTGCAACCTGACTCAACTCGGGGCCCTACGCAATATCGGATATTGAACTACGCTGAGTCTCGATCATTGGGCATAAAGGGACGGCTTATTCATGTATCGATCAGTATCACTGCGTGCCGCAGTGTGTTTGAGCACTCTTCTCCCTGCCGCAATGTTGCAAGCGGCTCCCAACGCGGATGTAGAGGCCCTGAAACAGGAACTTCTGGAGCTCAAGCAACGCTACGAAGTACAACAAAAAGCCCTGGCGGTACTCGAGCAACGGGTCCGCCAGGTTGAGGAACAACCCTCTGCCCCACCGCCAAAACGGCTGGCGAAATCACCGTCGGACATGAAAGGCAATCGCGTCGCCACCGGCACCGGTGCTGCCGCAGCATCCGGGGGAGCCGCCGGGGGCAGCGGCGCCTCTTACGGGCAATCGCTGGCTGACGATTCACAACCGGCGCAAAGCGTATCGAACCTCTATGACGAGGCCAGCGGCTTCTTTGGCGGCGGTAAGTTCAGCGTTGAAACCGGCGTCACTTATTCACGCTATGACACCCGCCAGTTGATTCTCAACGGCTTCCTGGCACTGGACTCGATCTTTCTCGGCAACATCAACCTCGACCGGATCAAGGCCGACACCTGGACCCTTGACCTCACGGGCCGCTACAACTTCGACAATCGCTGGCAGTTCGACCTGAACGTGCCGGTGGTGTATCGCGAGTCGACGTATCAGTCGGGCGGCGGCAACGAGGGTGCGGCAGGCGTTACTACCGAGGAAACCGTCACCAAGGATCCAACCCTCGGCGACGTCAACTTCGGTATTGCGTACAAGTTCCTCGACGAGTCGGTCAACACGCCGGATGCAGTCGTCACCTTGCGGGTCAAGGCGCCAACCGGCAAGGATCCGTTCGGCATCAAACTGCGTCAGACCGACGCCAACTCCAACCTGTTCGTGCCTGACACCCTGCCGACCGGCAACGGCGTCTGGTCGATCACACCGGGCATCTCGCTGGTCAAGACGTTTGACCCGGCCGTGCTGTTCGGTAGCCTGTCCTATACGCACAACCTCGAGGAGTCGTTCGACGATATCAGCTCCACCGTCAACCAGAAAAACCCGGGCAAGGTGAAGATCGGCGACAGCTTCCAGATCGGCGCCGGTATTGCCTTTGCACTGAACGAGAAAATGAGTATGTCGTTCTCGGTATCCGACCTGGTGCAGCGCAAAAGCAAACTGAAGCAGGATGGCGGGGATTGGGAGTCGGTGGTATCCAGTGACGCCAACGCCGGTTACTTCAACGTCGGCATGACCATTGCGGCCACCGATAACCTGACCATCGTACCCAACCTGTCTATCGGTATAACCGAGGATGCCCCGGACTTTTCCTTCAGTCTGAAATTCCCGTACTACTTCTAAAGCAACAGCAAAGATCGCAGCCTGCGGCAGCTCCTACATAGATCTAATGTAGGAGCTGCCGCAGGCTGCGATCTTTTGCTTTTGAGCTATCTAACTAACGAATCTGATGCTTGTGCAGCAGCCGATAAAACGTGGGCCGCGAAACCCCAAGCACTTTGGCGGCAATACTGAGGTTGTCGCTGTGCCGGTTCAGCACATCGCACAGGGCCTGGCGTTCGGCGCGGGTCTTGTAGTCTTCCAGGGTGCCCATGGGCGTGGCGATCGAATGCTGGCTGATCAGCCCCAGATCCCGCGCTTCGATCTGCCGACCTTCGGCCAACACCAGGCCGCGACGAACGCGGTTGGCGAGTTCACGGACATTGCCGGGCCAGTCATGCTTACCCATGGCAATCAACGCATCTTCGCTGAAGCTGCGCGGCCGGCGGCCCGTTTCGTGGCTGTAGAAATGTGAGAAGTGGTTGGCCAGCATCGACAGATCCCCATGCCGTTCGCGCAACGGCGCGGTGACGACTTGCAGCACGTTGAGCCGGTAATACAGGTCTTCACGAAAGCGCTTCTTCTCAATTGCCGCCTCGAGGTCGACGTGGGTCGCCGCCAAAACGCGCACATCCACCGCAATAGGCTGACTGCCACCGACCCGCTCGATGTGTTTCTCCTGCAGAAAACGCAGCAGATTGGCTTGTAATTCCAGCGGCAGATCACCGATTTCATCCAGAAACAACGTGCCACCGTTGGCCGCCTCAATACGCCCGACCTTGCGTTGATGAGCGCCGGTAAACGCACCTTTTTCGTGGCCAAACAGCTCGGACTGAATCAGATGTTCGGGAATCGCCCCGCAATTGATCGCCACAAATGGCTTGCTGTGGCGTTGGGATTGGCGATGCAGGGTGCGCGCGACCAGTTCTTTACCGGTACCGCTTTCGCCACGGATCAACACCGGCGATTCGGTGGGTGCCAGTTTGCTGAGCAACTTGCGCAGTTCGCGGATCGGTTTGCTGTCGCCGAGCAGTTCATGCTCGGGCTGATCCACATGGATCGTGCCCTGCCCGCGCAGACGCGCCATGCCGAAGGCCCGACCGAGCGTGACTTGCACCCGCGACACGTCGAACGGCAAGGTATGAAAATCGAAAAACCATTCGCAAACGAAGTCGCCAACGTTCTGCAAACGCAGAACTTCCTGATTGAGCACAGCGATCCATTCGGTGCCGCTGCGGCTGATCAGCTCCTTGACGGCTTCAGGTCGCTCCAGATGAAAGGGCTGCAAACGCAAGAGCCCGACATCACAGGTGCGGTCGGCAGCGTTTTCCAGGGTACAACTGTCGACATCCCACCCTACCGCGCGTAAACCCGGTAACAGGCGATGGCAGTCGTCGCACGGATCGACCACCAATAAACGTCGTAACGCAGGCGCTTCGCTCATGACTGTTCCTTGGCGCCAAATTTTAGGAAAAGGTTGAAAAAACAGTCATTTGGCAGACCTGGCTGTAACATTAGCAAGATTTTGACAGCGCCTTGTATCGATTGCTTATAGGTGTACAAGCAAACTCGTTATAAGAACTACAGTTGTTAGTTAGCTATCGACTTATGTCTGGATGAATCCCAGTTAATAAGCTTTCGCCAAGCTTTCAAAACCGGTTTAAAACCGGGTATATGAAAGAAAGTCGAAATTTCTTTGCCAAGAGTGTGACCTGCTCCGGGGTTGCGTGCATCAGTACAAGTAACCAGCCGAACGGTAAGCCCAACCGACGGCACATCACTTGATTGGGCACTACAGAGAGAAGACCCCATGACCGCCCCGCTCCGTATCAACGAAGCACTTTTGATTGCCAACCACGCCTTCAAGCCTTTCCAGTGCGTGGCCTGGGCGCCACAAGACGGCAATGGCGAACTGAGCCTGACCGTTATCGACCGCACCAACTCCCACATCGGTCGCAAACAGATTCCAAGCAGCGCCTACTCCGATCCAGCACAACTTGAGCAACTGCTGCAGCAGGCTCGTGCTGAATTGAGCGACGAAGGTTACACGCTGCAATCCTGGTCGATGCCGCACTGATAAGCGGGTGACGCGGATGACTTCCTGGTCATCCGCCCTACTCTTGTTAGTTGCAGTTCCTGGTTAATCCTCGATACTTTTGTACAACTTTCGGCAACACCCTCCAGCGTATTTGCTTGGCACGCTTTCATTCGGTTCAAAAAGACACTGTTCTGGCACAGTGCGACCCTCCACCTGTTAGTTCTTACAGTTGTACTTCCCTCAGTTCAGGTTTTGAATGTTCCGCTCATGCAGTTACCAGCCGGTTTGCGGTCTTGGTCAACTCGCAAGGAGATGCGTGCATGTCCACCCTGAACGCCTTTGCGCTCCCAGCCTTAATGAATAATGCCGGTCAACTTGACCAAACCTTCGCCTTCCGCGGCGTTGCTCAGGTGTATTTCGCCGGCAGTTTGTCCAGCCTGACCGGGGATGTTGCGCTCGATGCGCAAGGTCGGATTCTGGTGGCGGCGAAAGTCGGCGTTGCCGAGGGCAGCCGTTTCGGTCTGGCGCGGTTGCTCGCGGATGGTTCTGCTGATTTGTCCTTCGGCAATCAGGGCAGCGTGATTGACACGTTTACTCATGGTTTCGAAGCGATGGCCGGCAAAGTCCAGGCACTGGCCGATGGACGCATCCTGCTGGCCGGCTTGCACTATGAAAACAGCCATCGCACTTTGCCGGCCTTAGCCTTGTTCGATGCGCAAGGCAATCCGGATCAAACTTTCGGCGACAACGGCCGGCAGGTCGTGCGGCTGCCGGGCGACCTGTCCATGGGCACCCGCGATAGCTGGCTCCCGCCCGGCGTACCGGGTGCCGAAGCCTGCGATTTCGCGGTTCAGGACGACGGGCATATTCTGCTGATCGCCAATCATCATTTCGAACTTGCCGATCACGCCGGGATGCTGATTCGCCTCAAACCCGATGGTTGTCTGGATGAGGCTTTCAACGGTCGCGGCTTCGTGATGATCCGCCATTTGCTGCTCAATACCTGGCTCAGCAGTCTGTTGTTGCAGGCTGACGGGCGTATCGTGGTTGGCGGATCGATCGACTTTCCGCAGCAAGGTCTGTTGGCGCGGTACCTGCCCGATGGTTGTCTTGATGAACGCTTTGCAGTGGATGGTTTCATGGCGTTCACCGCCCAAGGCAAAAGTGCACTGGTCAGTCAGATCCTTGAATCCACCGAATCGCTGCACTGTTTCGGCAGCAGTCGCGACCCGATCCGCTGCCTCACGCTCAGCCTGCACTCTAATGGTCGCCCGGACTCGCACATCGGCAATGGCCAGTCGCAACTGCTCGAAATCGGACCCAGCGGCTGTCAATGGAGCGCCGCACAACGCATGGCAGACGGTCGGATGATCGCGGTGGGAGCAACCATTGGCGGTGTCGAGGCAGACTTCATCGTCGCTCGTTATCACGCCGATGGCAGCCTCGACCCAAGCTTCGGCGATGGCCGCGGCTGGCTGCGCACACGCTTGGGCCGCAGCCTCGACACGGCCAACTCACTGGCCGTGCAAACAGACGGTTCAATCTTGGTCGGCGGCTATTCGCTGGATGGCAACTACCGGGCGATGGTTGCGCGCTACTCAAATCAATAAATTTCCCCTGACACAATTACGCCCCTGTAGGAGCTGCCGAAGGCTGCGATCTTTTGATTTTAAAAAAAGATCAAGAGATCGCAGCCTTCGGCAGCTCCTACAGGAAGCCGTCTTTCAGGCAGTTAGAACTTGAACTCGGCTGAAACATCCGGCAACTTGCGCGCTTCAGAATACAAGGAGCAACCGATGTCCGGTTCAATCGCCCAGGCGTTCGCGCACAACTTTCTCGGGCACTCGCCACGTTGGTACAAGGCGACCATCGTCGGTTTCCTGATCCTCAATGCGCTTGTGCTGTTCACCGTCGGCCCCGTCGCGGCGGGCTGGCTGTTGGTGATCGAGTTCATTTTCACCTTGGCCATGGCCCTCAAGTGCTATCCGCTGATGCCCGGTGGTTTGCTGTTGATCGAAGCCCTGCTGCTGAAGATGACCACGCCGCAGGCGCTCTACGATGAGCTGGTGCACAACTTCCCGGTGATCCTGCTGTTGATGTTTATGGTCGCCGGCATCTACTTCATGAAAGACCTGCTGCTGTATCTGTTTTCGCGACTGCTGTTGGGCGTGCGCTCCAAAGCGATACTGTCGCTGATGTTCTGCTTTCTGTCGGCGTTTCTCTCGGCGTTCCTCGATGCCCTGACGGTGACCGCAGTGATCATCAGCGCAGCGGTAGGTTTTTATTCTGTCTACCACCGGGTGGCCTCGGGCAACGATCCGCGCCAGGACAGCGAATTCAGCGACGACCAAAACCTGCCGACTTTGCACCATGCCGACCTGGAACAATTTCGCTCGTTCCTGCGCAGTCTGTTGATGCATGGCGCGGTCGGTACAGCGCTTGGCGGCGTCTGTACGCTGGTGGGCGAGCCGCAGAATCTGCTGATCGGCCATGAAATGGGCTGGCATTTTGCGGAGTTCTTCCTGAAAGTTGCGCCGGTGTCCTTGCCGGTACTGGCGGCGGGCCTGGTGACCTGCGTGTTGCTGGAGAAACTGCGCTGGTTCGGTTACGGCACCCTGCTGCCGGACAACGTGCGCGCCGTACTGGCCAACTACGCCGCCGAAGACAACGCTGAACGTACCGCACGCCAGCGCGCTGCGCTGCTGGTGCAAGGCGCCGCCGCGCTGATCCTGATTGGCTGCCTGGCCTTTCACGTGGCAGAGGTCGGCCTGATCGGTTTGATGGTGATTGTGTTGATTACCGCATTTACCGGGATCACCGACGAGCATCGCCTGGGCAGCGCGTTCAAGGACGCCATGCCGTTTACCGCATTGCTGGTGGTGTTTTTTGCCGTGGTAGCGGTGATCCACGATCAACAGCTGTTTGTGCCGCTGATCACGTGGGTACTGGCGCTGCCGGTGGATCAACAACCGGGCATGCTGTTTATCGCCAACGGCCTGCTATCGGCTATCAGCGACAACGTGTTTGTCGCGACCATCTACATCACCGAAGTGAAGCAGGCATTTCTCGCCGGCCACATGAGCCGTGAGCATTTCGAGACGCTGGCGATTGCGATCAACACCGGCACTAACTTGCCGAGCGTGGCGACGCCGAATGGTCAGGCAGCGTTTCTGTTTTTGCTGACGTCGGCAATTGCGCCGCTGGTGCGGTTGTCTTATGGGCGGATGGTTTGGATGGCAGTGCCTTACACCGTGGTGATGGGCTTGTTGGGCTGGTATGCGGTGAGTTACTGGCTGTAAACACAACTCCCTGTAGGAGCTGCCGAAGGCTGCGATCTTTTGATCTTTTTTTTAACAATCAAGATCAAAAGATCGCAGCCTTCGGCAGCTCCTACAGGGGTTCCGTGATTCAGGGTTTCGGTGATTCAGGGCTCAGCGAGGGAGGATGTAATTCTCGATCGCCTGGGCCACACCGTCTTCAGTGTTTGCGCCGGTAACCACATCGGCCTGACGCCGCACCCTCTCTTCCGCCTGCCCCATGGCAATCGACAACCCCGCACAATGGAACATTGCCGGGTCGTTGCCGCCATCACCAATTGCCGCCGTTTGTTCCAGCGCAATACCGAGATGCGCAGCAATCGTTGCCAGCGCGGTGCCCTTGTTCGCCTCCAGCGCCGTGACGTCGAGGTACACCGGTTGTGAACGCGAGACTTGCGCCATGCCGTTGACTTTGGGCAACAGGCGCGCTTCCAGCTCGATCAGAAACTCAGTGTTGTTACTGGTCGCGACGATCTTGTCGATGCGCTCCAGATACGGTTCAAAACTCTCCACCACCACCGGCGCATAACCGAGGCCATGCTGCTCGCGCGGCACCATCGGCCCGTTCGGGTCTTTGAGCAGCCAGTCACCGCCGCTGAACACCCAGACTTCAACATCAGGCTGGTCCGCGAACGTCGCCAGTGCAATCAGTGCGGTCGTCGCCGGCAGGTAATGCGCCACCAGCAGACTGCCGTCCGGATTGACGATAGTGCCGCCATTGAACGCCGCCGTCGGCAGGTCGACGCCCAGGGCTTCGATCTGCTGCAGCATGGCTTTTGGCGGGCGGCCAGTGGCGAGGCTGAACAGCACGCCCGCTTCACGCAACGATCGAACGGCGTCGATGGTGCGCTGGCTCAGACTGTGATCGGGCAGCAACAGCGTGCCGTCCATATCGCTCAGCAAAAAACGGATAGGCTCGCTCATCCCAGACCATGCCAGACGCGACCATCGCGAGTCAGCAGATCTTCGGCAGCCTGCGGGCCGTCTTCACCGGCGGCATAGGTCTGTACGCTCGCATCCTGCTGCCAGGCATCGAGGAACGGCTGCACGGCGCGCCAGCCGTTCTCGATGTTGTCGGCGCGCTGGAACAGCGTCTGATCGCCAGTCAGGCAGTCGTAGATGAGTGTTTCGTAGCCGGTCGACGGCTGCATCTCGAAGAAATCCTTGTAGGCAAACCCAAGCTCGATATTGGCCATGTTCAGCGCCGGTCCGGGGCGTTTGGCCAGCAGATCGAACCACATACCTTCGTTCGGCTGGATCTGGATGCGCAGGTAGGTCGGCTGCAACTCGTCGACTTCGGTGTCGCGAAACTGCGCATAAGGCGCCGGTTTGAAGCAGATGACGATTTCAGTGTCGCGCACGCTCATGCGTTTGCCGGTGCGCAGGTAAAACGGCACGCCGACCCAGCGCCAGTTGTCGATCATCACCTTGAGCGCGACGTAGGTTTCGGTGCTGCTGTCGGGTGCGACGTTGGCCTCTTCGCGGTACCCGGCCAGTGGCTTACCGCCCACTTCGCCGGCGCTGTACTGCCCGCGAACCGAGTTGGCCCGCGCTTCTTCCACGGTCCACGGGCGAATGGCGCCGACCACCTTGGCCTTCTCGCCGCGCACCGCATCGGCGCCGAACGCCGCCGGAGGTTCCATGGCGACCATCGCCAGCAACTGGAACAGGTGATTGGGCACCATGTCGCGCAGCGCGCCGGTGTGTTCGTAAAAACTGCCACGGGTTTCAACGCCAACGGTTTCTGCGGCAGTGATCTGTACGTGGTCGATGTAGTGATTGTTCCAGAATGCCTCGAACAGGCTGTTGGAGAACCGGCTGACCAGAATGTTCTGCACGGTTTCCTTGCCCAGGTAATGGTCGATCCGATAGATCTGCTTCTCGGACATGACCTTGAGCAAACAGGCGTTCAGTGCTTCGGCAGTGTGCAGATCGGAGCCGAACGGCTTCTCGATCACCACCCTTCTGAATGCTTCGGGGGTTTCCTCAAGCAAACCGGCGCTGCCGAGACGGCGCACCACTTCGCTGAAGAAACGCGGCGCGGTGGCCAGATAGAACACCGCATTACCGGTGCCGCTGTCGGCGATTTTCGCCGCCAGCGCGGAATAAGTGCTGTCGTCCAGAAAGTCGCCCTGGACGTAGCTGATGCCTTTGGCGAGCTTGGCCCACAAGGCCGGATCAAGCATCTGATCGCCCTTGCCGACCTTCGCCGCCACTTCGGTGCGGATGAAGTCTTCGAGTTTTTGCGCGAAGGCTTCATCGGTAATGGCGTTGTGGTCAACGCCGACGATCCGCAGACCCTCATCAAGCAAGCCGTCGCGACTCAGGTTGTACAGCGCGGGCATGAGCAAGCGCTTGACCAGGTCACCGTGGGCACCGAACAGGAACAGCGTGGTCGGTGGTGCGGGTTCTGCCTTGGATTTTCTGCGGATCGTATGGGTCATTTTTTCGCAGTCTCTACGTGGCCGCCGAAGCCGAAGCGCTGGGCCGAAAGAATCTTGTCGCCAAAAGTGCCCTGACCACGGGAGCGGTAGCGCGAGAACAGCGAGTTCGACAGCACCGGTACCGGCACCGCTTGTTCCATGGCGGCTTCGATGGTCCATTGACCTTCGCCGCTGTCGGCCACCGAGCCGGAGAAACCGTCGAGTTTCGGGTCGCTGGCCAAGGCGTCGGCGGTCAGGTCGAGCAACCAGGACGACACCACACTGCCCCGACGCCAGACTTCAGCGATGTCAGCCACGTTGAGATCAAAACGCTGATCTTCCGGCAGACGCTCGCTGGATTTGGTCTTGAGAATGTCAAAACCTTCGGCGAAGGCCGCCATCATCCCGTACTCGATGCCGTTGTGAATCATCTTCACAAAATGCCCGGCACCGGCGGGACCGGCGTGGATGTAGCCGTGCTCGGCACGCGGGTCATCGGACTTGCGGTCCTTGGTGCGCGGAATATCGCCCATGCCCGGCGCCAATGCGGCAAACAGCGGGTCGAGACGTTTTACGGTTTCGGCATCGCCGCCGATCATCATGCAGTAACCGCGCTCCAGGCCCCAGACGCCACCGGAGGTGCCGACGTCGATGTAGTGCAGGCCCTTCTCGGCCAGAGTTTTGGCGCGGCGGATGTCATCCTTATAGTTGGTGTTGCCACCGTCGATAATGGTGTCGCCAGCTTCCAGCAGGTTGCTCAGCGTTTCGATGGTGTCTTCGGTCGGCGCGCCGGCCGGCAGCATGACCCACACGGCACGTGGTTTGGCCAGGCCTGCAACCAGTGCCGGCAAATCGGCAACGCCCGTGGAGCCCTCGGCGACCAGGTTATCGATGAAAGCGGTATTGCGGTCGAAAACAACGGTGGTGTGACCGTTGAGCATCAGACGCCGCGCAATATTGCCGCCCATACGGCCCAGTCCAATAATCCCGAGTTGCATGTGCTGATGCTCCTTACTACAAATAATGTGTGTCAAAAGGTATAGCCCAACGCGACTAATGGAGGTTAGTCCAGAGCACCGGGATGAAGTTTCCGGGCATTGTGCCCGATCTAGACTGATAACGCCCTCAAACCTGTCGAAGACACACCGACCATGAAAAATAAAAAAGTTCCATTCAGAGGCAAAAGAAAACAAAATTGCTGCCGATAGTAAGTCAGCACCCCAAAACGGGAGCTACTTACAGTTGAGACATACCATTTGCGAGGTGAGCAATGGGCACAGTACACACAGCAATGCCGCCACAAACCCTGTACGTCACGATTCGTCGCGATGAATTGCGTCAGTTGAAAGACGAGCGCGACCAGTTGAAGCAGGAGTTGGCGCAACTGCGCGCGTTGACCCAGGGCGCTCAGCCCAAACCGCTGCCGGTTGTCCAGCGTCACCCGCACGCCTGATTTTCCCCGCTATTTTCGGGAACAGCCGACGCTGTTCCCGACACGATGCACCTCTGGCCGCTTTCGCACAGACAAGCGCGCCGATTAACAAAACTTTCACATTCCCTTCGTGATACTGCGCCGCATTCTGGCCGTACCTGCGCGTGCGGCGTCCGTTCGTCGGTTTCATGGATGTTCCGGCGGTAGTTGTAACGAGTGAGCTGGAGCGCCGAATGGCATTGTTCAAACGCAGCAAAACGACTGCGGCAGGTTTCGATTGGGCCGGTTTCCTCTGGCTGTTTGTGTTCTTCTGGTACTTCTCCGGCATTACCCAACTGCTGATTCAGATAACCGGCACCTCCGGTTTCACGGGGTTTCGCCAAGCGTTCGTGATGAGCGCGATCTGGCTGGCACCCATGCTGTTGTTCCCCAAACGCACAAAACTGCTTGCCGCCCTGATCGGCGTGGTGCTGTGGGCCTGTTCGATGGCCAGCCTGGGTTACTTCTTCATTTATCAGCAGGAGTTCTCCCAGAGCGTCATCTTCATCATGTTCGAGTCGAACGTGTCTGAAGCCGGCGAGTACATGACCCAGTACTTTGCCTGGTGGATGGTGGCGGCGTTCCTCGCGCATACCGCATTCGCTTACTTTCTGTGGACTCGCCTGCGCCCGGTGTACATGCCCCGTGGCCGTGCAATGGTCGCCGCCGCGGCTATCGTGATCGCTGTTGTCGGTTATCCGCTGGTCAAGCAAACGCTGCGCATGGGCACTTTCGCTCAAGGCTTCGAGAAATTCGAAACCCGTATCGAGCCGGCGGTGCCTTGGCAAATGGTTGTGGCTTACCACCGTTATCTCGACACCCTGGAAGACATGCAGGGCATGCTGCACAGCGCCAGCAAGATCCCGCCGTTGCATAACCTCAAGGCTGCCGGCGCCGATCAGCCGTCAACGCTTGTGCTGGTAATCGGCGAGTCGACCAACCGTCAGCGCATGAGCCTGTACGGCTACCCGCGCAACACCACGCCGGAACTGGACAAACTCAAGGACCAACTGGCGGTGTTCGACAACGTCGTCACCCCTCGCCCGTACACCATCGAGGCGCTGCAGCAGGTTCTGACGTTCGCTGACGAAGAAAACCCGGACCTGTACCTGTCCACGCCATCGTTGGTCAGCATGATGAAACAGGCGGGTTACAAGACCTTCTGGATCACCAACCAGCAGACCATGACCAAGCGCAACACTATGCTCACGACCTTCTCCGAACAGGCCGACGAGCAGGTGTACCTGAACAACAACCGCAACCAGAACGCCGCCCAGTACGACGGCGACGTGATCGAGCCGTTCAACAAGGCGCTGGCCGATGCAGCACCGCGCAAGCTGATCGTCGTACATTTGCTCGGCACCCACATGAGCTACCAGTACCGTTATCCGCCGACCTTCGACAAGTTCAAGGACCGCAACGGTGTACCACCGGGTGTGCGTGACGATCAGGTACCGACCTACAACAGCTATGACAACGCCGTGCTTTACAACGACTTTGTCGTGTCGAGCCTGATCAAGGATTACGCCAAATCCGATCCGAATGGCTTCCTGCTGTATCTCTCGGACCACGGCGAAGACGTGTTCGACTCGGTGGGCCACAACACCCTGGGCCGTAACGAAAGCAAACCGACCGCACCGATGTACACCATTCCGTTCATGGCCTGGGCCTCGCCTAAATGGCGCGAAAACCATGACTGGAACCTGGCCGGTGACTTGCAGCGACCGTACAGCAGCTCGCATCTGATCCACACCTGGGCAGACCTGGCCGGTTTGAGCTTCGATGAACTGGACCGCAGCAAAAGCGTGGTCAGCGACAGCTTCAAAGCTCGTCCATTGCTGATCGGCGATCCGTATCAAACGGCACAACGGGCGCTGATCGATTTCAGCTTGATGAAGCCCAAACCCGTCGCGGGCGCAGAGCCGAAAGTCGTACAACAGTGACATAGAAAAAGGGGCCCAAACCGGCCCCTTTTTCATGCCTGCAACATTTACAAATGAAAGTATTTCGCGTTTGATACTAAATCGCAGTGCCCCGCCTCGTCTTTGAACAAACGGATTTTTTCCCCTCGAAGACAAGGAGTCGGCTGCGATGTTCGCGCCCATCACCCGTTCCATGACCCTCACCCTCGGCCTCTGCGGAGCCGCCCTGAGCCCCGATCTGCTGGCTGAATCCGAACTCGAAAAACCATCGGAGCCCGCAGCCCCGGCTATGCAATTGGAACCCACCAACATCTCCGCCCAAGGCCTGGGCAGCAGCACCGAAAACACCCACGCTTACACCACCGGCGCCATGAGCACCGCCACGCGGATGAACCTGTCGATCAAGGAAACGCCACAGTCGGTGTCCGTGGTCACCCGCCAACAGATGGATGATTTCAAGCTCGGTACATTGTCCGAAGCCATGAGCCAGACCACTGGCGTGGTGGTCCAGCACCTGGACTCGGATCGGGTCAGCTATTCGTCCCGGGGTTATTCGATCAACAATTTCCAGATCGACGGGATGCTCAACACGTTCGACCGGATGAAGTCCGACGCCGATACCATCATTTATGACCGCATTGAAGTGGTGCGTGGTGCCACAGGCCTGACAACCGGCGCGGGCGATCCGTCGGCGACCATCAACATGGTGCGCAAACGCCCGACCGCCCAACTTCAGGCGCTGGCCGGGGTCAGCGGTGGCAGCTACGACGATTACTACAGTTACGTCGATGTCGGTGGCCCGCTGGCCTTCGATGGCCGTTTGCGCGGGCGTACCGTGCTGGCCTATCGCGACAGCCAGTCGTTTCGCGACAAGTACGCCCTGCAACGGGAGGTCGGCTACGGGATTCTTGAGGCCGACCTGACCGACTCCACGGTGCTCGCCGTGGGTTATGACTATCAGGATAAACAGGTGCAAGGTTCGGCCTGGGGCACCGTGCCTTACTGGAACGCCGACGGCGGCAAGGCCGGGCTCGGCCGCTCGACCAATATGGCGACTTCCTGGAGCTCGTGGCCGCTCAAGGACAAAACCGCCTTCGCCACCCTTGATCAGGCACTGGCAGGTGGCTGGCACCTGAAAGCGGCCTACACCCATCGCCAAAGCGATATCGACGGCAAGGTCTACTACGGCGGCGCAGGCTTTCCCGAGGCGGACCGCAGCGGCATGATCGCTTACACATCGCACATGGTCGGCACGCAGAAAATGGACGTCTATGACTTCAATCTCTCGGGCCCCTATTCGCTGTTCGGCCGTGAGCACGAAATGATGTTTGGCTATGGCGAAGCCGAGCACCGCTCCTACTCCCCCAAGACCGTCGACGGTCCCGTACCGGACGACTACGGTAAGATCCGCGACTGGAAGTACATGGGTAACATCGGCAAGTTCCCCGACACCGTCACAGGGCTGACCGGCTCAAGGGGCAGCACGCGGCAGAAGGCTGGCTATATCGCTACGCGCCTGAGCCTGACCGACCAGTTGCACGCTGTGATTGGCAGCCGTTACGGCAGTTGGGAAGGCGAAAATTCCGATCACTACTATGACAAAAACCTGCAATTGACCCGCGTTGAAACAACCCGTCAGCAACAAAATGACGTCTGGACACCCTACGCCGGCCTGCTCTACGACCTGACGCCGGAGTACACCGCTTACGTCAGCTACACCGATATTTTCAAACCGCAGAGCAACCGCGACAGCAGCCGCAACTACCTCGATCCGGTCGTCGGCAGCAACTACGAAGTGGGCCTCAAGGGCAGTTTGCTGGAAGAGCGACTCAACGTCGCCACGGCGCTGTTCTGGAGCACGCAGGACAACGTTGCCGAGGTCGACAATTCGGTGCCGCCAGATCCCGTCACGCGCGAACAGTTTTACAAGTCCGGCGGTAAAGGCAACAAGGTCAGCGGTTTTGAAGCCGAGGTCTCCGGCGAAATCCGCAACGGCTGGAACATGACCGCCGGCTACACCTACACCCATTCGGCCAACGGTGAGCAACAACGCACCAATGAAGACCAGCCGCTGAACATGCTGCGGGTTTCCACGGCGTATCGTTTGCCGGGCGAATGGCAGGCGCTGACCGTGGGCGGTGCAGTGAACTGGCAAAGCCGTATTTTCGGCGGTTCAAATCGCCCGGTCGGCCGCGATGCCGAGGGTGCATTCATCACCGAAAACACCAAAATCCACCAGGGCGCCTACACCGTGGTCAAGTTGATGTCGCGCTATGCCATCGACAAAAACCTCTCGGCCTCGCTTAACGTCGACAACCTTTTCGACAAGAAGTACTACGAGAACGTTGGCTTCTACAATGGCGTCTACTGGGGCGATCCGCGCACGGTCACGTTGAGCCTAGACTGGAAGCTCTGACACGACGCCTGATTACTCCCTTCTGACACAGGAAGTTGTGTTGAAGGAAAATGTCATGGGTGAAGACTGTATCTGCTGTCGGGATTCAACTGTGGATGGGATTTATCTGTGACTAGGATTTATCTGTGATTGGGATTTATCTGTGGTGAGGGGATTTATCTGTGGCGAGGGGATTTATCCCCGATGGGCTGCGCAGCAGTCCCCTGCTTTTGATTCTAAAAGCCGGGGCCGCTTCGCGACCCATCGGGGATAAATCCCCTCGCCACATTTTGCTGTTAACCCCGCGTTAATTCGCTCGGCACAGACTTGCCTGCGAGATCTGCTTCATGGATGAACGGCTCCGACTTGTTCAGTAGGAGGCACCATGAAAATCACTACCGCAATGCTTGCCGGGCTACTCGCCCTTGGTTCCGCCAGCGTATTCGCTGAAGGAGGCGCCGAACGCATGCGCCATTACTACGACAACTTCCCGGTCCATCACGCGCAAAGCGAACAGACGAGCGACGCTAGCGCGAAAGAGATTCGGGTTCCCGCCGATCAGACGGCGCAAGTGACCGAGTCCTACCGCAACTGAGTTTTTACCAAGCAACCGATGGACCTCCCACGGCTGTGCTCCGGCCTGGGAGATGACAGTTAGGCGCCCTTTTCGGGCGCCTTTTTTATGCCTGAAGGTCTTTGATCCAGAACAGCATGCGCCCGTGATCCGGGTTGAACATGCCTGGCGCAAAACCGAATTTGCTGTAGGCGTTTTGTGCCACGGCGTTGCCTTCCAGTACTTCGAGGGTGATCTTGCAGCAGCCGCGCTGACGGGAGATTTCCTCGACCTTGCGGAGCATTTTCTGGCTCAACCCCAAACCGCGAAACTTGCTCATCACCGCCACGTCGTGGACGTTGACCAAGGGCTTGCAGGCGAAGGTGGAAAACCCCTCAAAGCAGTTCACCAGCCCTGCCGGCTCGCCGCCGACGAATGCCAGCACACTGAAGGCGTGCGGCCGGCGCGCCAGCTCTTCGGGCAGTCGGCGCAGCAACTCAGGGTCGATCGGCTGCTCGCCGCCCATGGGGTCTTCTGCATAGTGATTGAGTACTACGCCGATGGCCTCGGCATGCAGTGGATTGGTGTAACTGGCCTGAAGCACAAGAATTTCTGCGGAATCCATTTCCATCCCCGAACACAAAAGCCCCGGCGCGCAAAGTGCTTGCTGATAGGCTGTGTTGACCTTAGCGCGAGCGCGGGCCGGCAGACAACCTGCAAGAAAAGCAAAAGATCAAAAGATCGCAGCCTTCGGCAGCTCCTACACCGATCTCCTGTAGGAGCTGCCGAAGGCTGCGATCTTTTGATCTTTTGTAGGTCAACGACCCCAGATCAGTTCCTCGGTCCAGCCCAGTTCAGCAAAATCCCCGGCGCGCAATCCAGCCTCACCGACACAGAAAAACTCATCCAGTTGCGGCGGTTTCACGGTCGTATCGCTAAGCATTGAATGCACCTGCCCACGATGATGAATCTGATGCTCAAACAGGTGCGAAAGCATGCGCAAGCGACTGTCGTGCTGCGGCGTCTCGCGGGCGATGGTGACGAGCCGGCCCAGATCGGCATCGCGCAGTTGTTCGCAATAAGCGATCAGCCGGCGATCGACACGGGCCTGTTCTTCGCGCAATGCAAGAGGGTCGGTAAAGGGTTCGGCGGCGTTGAAAAACACGTAGCAGTCAGGATGCGGTTCGTCCCCGCGCAGTTCGCGCTCCAGCGCATCCACGTAGAACCAGTCACAGGTGAGGATATGGTTGAGGGTCAGCCGCAGGCTCGGAAAAAAACTCACCCGAGGGGCCGACAGGTCGCTGTCGTCGAGTTGCGTCCAGGCCTTGGCCAGTCGGTGGTTGGCCCAGGCGTTTTGATATGCCATGGTCAATAGATGATGGGACAGCGGCTGATTCATATGGGCGCCCTCTTCTTTCAAGCCTCGGCAAAGCGCTGCAACTGCATTTCCTGCAAGCGACTGAGGGTGCGGCGGAACGGGAATTGCAGATAGCCCTCGGTGTAGAGCGCCTCCATCGCCACATGTGCCTCGATGTACAGCGGCACCTTGCGGTCGTAGCACTCGTCGACCAAGGCGATAAAGCGCCGTACGCCATCGTCGTGCACCGATAACTGCGGCAACTCACGATCCCCCGCCACCACTTGCGCGGAGCCGTCTTCGGTGCCGCGAGCGATGCGTCCTTCGCGCTTCTGTGCGCTGAGGTTCGGCACGTCGCTCAACAGAATAGCCCGGTAGTTGTCGCACAGCGCGATGAAATCCATGGCGGCGAACGGTTGCTCGCACAGGTCGGCATAGCGACACCAGAGCACCGTCTGACTGGCCTGCACCACGTTGAGCACTCGATGGCCGACCGCTACCGGTGCAGCGCTGGCCGATTGCCCGGCCGTCAACGCGTCAAAGACCTCGCCCAGCGCACTGGTGCTTTCGGCAGTGGCGACAAAGTAGCGCTGGTGGATCGCGCCCGGATGCAAGCGATGATCCTCGGCGCCATTCACCGGGACTACCTGCATATGCGCCTTGATCGCGGCGATCGCCGGGACAAAGCGGTCGCGATTGAAGCCATCGGCGTACAAATCATCCGGCGGCAGGTTGGATGTACAGACCACCACAACGCCTTCGTCGAACATCACCTGGAACAGGCGCCCGAGAATGATCGCATCGCCAATGTCGTTGACGAACAATTCGTCGAAGCACAGCACCCGCACTTCGCCCGCCAATTCCTTGGCCAGCGCACGCAGCGGATCGGCGATGCCGGTCAACTGGAACGAACGCTGGTGCACCCAGCCCATGAAATGATGAAAGTGTTGGCGCCGCGCCGGCACTCGCAAGCTTTGATAGAACTGGTCCATCAGCCACGTCTTGCCGCGCCCGACCGGGCCCCACAAGTACACGCCACTGACAGACCGCGCACCGGCGTGCAAGGCTTCGTGGCATTTTTGCAGCGCCCATACAGCGTGCTCCTGAGCTTCATCCTGGATGAAACCCTTGTGCTCGATGGCATGCTGCCAGGCGCTTAGCGGAGAGTCGAAAGTCATGCGCGGCAGTATGCCATGGCTTGCCCACACCTTTAAGTCACCCAACTCCCTGTAGGAGCTGCCGAAGGCTGCGATCTTTTGATCTGGCTTGTGATCTGAACAACCGAAGTCAAAAGATCGCAGCCTTCGGCAGCTCCTACAGGATCGGGGCTGTGTTCAAACCTTCCACACCCAATAAAACCTGACCTTTCAGGCAGTTTTATTGCGTTGCCCTCGCCGCTCTCTTCCGGCATCCTGCGCCTCCATTTTCTGACCCGGCCCCGCCTCACGGCGCGCAAATCATCATGACCGCCTCTGAAAAAGCCCTGCGCAACAACGATCTGATCTACGGCCTCAACGACCGCCCGCACCTGACCGCCACTGTGTTTGCTGCGTTGCAACACGTGTTGGCGAGTTTCGTCGGCATCATCACCCCGACCCTGATCATGGGCGGCGCCCTCGGTCTGCAAAGCGAAATCCCCTACCTGATCAGCATGGCGCTGTTCGTCTCGGGCCTGGGCACGTTCGTTCAGGCCAAGCGCTTCGGCCCTGTGGGCTCTGGTTTGTTGTGCCTGCAAGGAACAAGTTTTTCCTTTATCAGCGTGATTCTCAGTGCCGGGTTTATGGTCAAGGCTCGCGGCGGCGGCACGGATGAAATCCTTTCAACGATCTTCGGCGTGTGCTTTTTCGCTGCGTTCATCGAAGTGGCGCTGAGCCAGTTCATCGGCAAACTGCGCATGCTGATTACCCCAGTGGTCACCGGCACAATCATCACGCTGATGGGCCTGTCGCTGATCAAAGTGGCAATGACCGACATCGCCGGCGGTTTCGGCGCGGCGGATCTGGGCGGCGCCAGCCATTTGTTTCTGGCGGCGCTGGTGCTCGGCACCATCGTGGTGCTGAACCGGGTCGACGTGCCGTTCCTGCGTCTGGGCGCGATCGTCATCGGCCTGACCCTCGGCTACGTGGTCGCCTGGCTGATGGGCACCGTGGACTTTGCCAATTTGCCCGACGTGCCGGTGGTCAGCGTGCCGGTGCCGTTCAAGTACGGCTTCAATTTCGACTGGGTAGCGTTTGTGCCAATCGCGGTGATTTTCCTTGTCTCGCCACTGGAAGCTGCCGGTGACCTGACTGCCAACTCGATGATTTCCCGGCAACCGGTCAAAGGCCCGTTGTACATCCGCCGGATCAAGTCCGGCTTGCTCGCCGATGGTCTCAACTCGGCGATGGCAGCGGTGTTCAACAGCATGCCGATGGTGACCTTCGCGCAGAACAACGGCGTGATTCAGCTGACCGGCGTGGCCAGCCGTTACGTCGCGTTTTTCATTGCCGGCCTGCTGGTGCTGTTGGGGCTGTTCCCGATGATCGGCGCGGTGTTGCAACTGATGCCCAAACCGGTGCTCGGCGGCGCCGAACTGGTGATGTTCGGCACCGTGGCCGTGGCCGGGATCAAGATCCTTGCCGAGGCTGGCCTGCACCGACGCAACATGCTGATCGTGGCCATTTCGCTGGGCATGGGCCTTGGCATCGCCGCCGTGCCGGAAGTGCTGCGCGAACTGCCGCAAGCGCTGCGCAATATCTTCGAATCGCCGATTACCGTGGGCGCGTTGTGCGCTATCGTGCTGAACATCTTCCTGCCGGAAGAATTCATCGAACTTGAGGAAGACGACTTCGATCCGGAAGCTTCTATTCTGCAAGTCATGGAAAACCCGGATGTCCCGGCCAAGGGTGAACCTGCTTCGCCTGCGGCTGTCGCACAGTTGAACCGCTAAAAGCTGCGCCTGTGAAAAAGGGCTGAGCCGGTAATCGGTTCAGCCCTTTTTGTTGAGAGACTGTTTATGCGCCGCTTGCACGCTTTCATCCTGTCACTCCTTCTGCTGTCGCTCAGTGCCTGCGCGCTGTTTCCCAATCGTGATCCGGTCAACATCAACGTGGTCGGAATCGAGCCGCTGACCAGCCAGGATCTTGAAGTGCGTTTCGCGATCAAACTGCGCGTACAGAACCCCAACGAAACCGCTATCGATTACAACGGCATCGCCCTCGATCTGGAGGTCAACGGCCATGCGCTGGCCTCGGGCGTCAGCGACCAGAGCGGGACGATCGCGCGGTTTTCCGAAACCGTGGTCAGCGTCCCGGTCAGCGTTTCGGCGTTCTCGGTGTTGCGCCAGACCCTCGGCCTGAGCCAGACACAAACCCTCGACAACCTGCCCTACGTGCTGCGCGGCAAACTCGCCGGCGGGCTGTTCGGCACGATGCGTTTTGTCGACAGCGGCAAGCTCAGCCTGCCCAAGGCCAGCGCCGCGACCTGGTAAAAATACGTGAGCCTCGCGGATCAACTCACTGACCTTGCCAGGCCGGCGCAATCCAGAATCCCCGGTTGTTGCCCTGTTGGAATCCAGATACGACACAGGGCAGGCTTTGCCACAAGGATTAAGTATTGAACCGCACACCCGGTTTGGCGCGTTCATCCACGCTCAACTCGAACACATCGGGCCGCGCATAATGGCCGACCACGTCGTAGTCATAGCGCGCTCGAATCAGTTCATCGGTATCGATTTCAGCAGCCAGCAACCCCGCCTCGCCGCGCAACGGCCCCGCCATCACATCACCCATCGGCCCGACAATCACGCTGCCACCGGCAATCAACGGACGATCCGCCGGCCAGTTCGCAATTTCGACTCCCAGCTCATTTGGCGATGCCTGCACCTGACACGCGCTGACCACGAAACAGCGACCCTCATGAGCAATGTGACGCATGCTCACCTGCCACATCTCGCGCTCGTCCACGGTCGGCGCGCACCAGACCTCGATACCCTTGGCGTACATCGCCGTGCGCAGCAACGGCATCATGTTTTCCCAGCAGACCACTGCGCCAAGTTTGCCGACCTGGCTGTCGAGCACCGGCAGGGTCGAGCCGTCGCCCTTGCCCCAGATCAGCCGTTCCGTACCGGTGGGCATCAGCTTGCGATGTTTGGCGACAAGTCCTGACTGCGGATCGAAGTACAGAGCCGTGCAATACAACGTGCTGCCCGCGCGCTCGATTACGCCGATCACAAGGTTGGCCCCCGTGCGCGCCGACAACGCCGCCAACGCCTCGGTTTCCGCACCCGGCACATCAATGGCATTGGCAAAATAGCGTGCATACGCTTCACGACCTTCGGGCAAGCGATAACCCAGTTGCGTGCCGAAGCCTTCACCTTTCGGATAACCACCAAGCAACGCTTCCGGCATCACTACCAGTGCCGCGCCGGATTCAATAATGGCGGCTTCCCAACTGAGGATCTGCGCCAGGGTTTCGCCTTTACCACCGGGTAATGCGCCGATTTGCAGCGCAGCAACAATTGATTTTGGCATCGCGGTCACTCCATCGGATTCAAGTGTTGCTGATTCTCCGGCGCCACGGGATCATGAATAAAGCCCCAATCGCTGCTGAATGATATGAGCCAAATGAATATCGCCACGGTCGACCTCAACCTGTTGAAAGTCTTCGAAGCCCTGCATGAAGAATCCAGCGCCAGCCGCGCAGCGTTGCGTCTGGGCGTGACGCAATCGGCAGTCAGCGCGGCGTTGCGGCGCCTGCGTGAGGTTTATGGCGATCAATTGTTCGTGCGCACCGGGCGCGGACTGGCGCCGACGCTCAAGGCCAATCAGTTGAAACCGGTGGTCAGCGAGGCGCTTGACAAGTGTCGGCAAAGCCTGGCGATGGTTGATCCAGCAGCCAATCACTACGAAGGGCGGTCGGTTACGGTGGGCCTGTCGGACGATTTCGAAATCGCTTACGGTCGCCGCCTGATCGAAGAAATCGCCCGTAGCGCGCCGAAGCTGCGGCTGATCTTCCGGCAGACTCACAGCCAGATTGTCGCCCGCGACCTGATGGAACGCAGCATCGATCTGGCGATCACTGCCGGCGGTTTTGCCGAACGCTTGCTCAGCCGTCAGGTGTTGGGTGAAGGGGGTTACGCATGCCTGGTGGACCCGGCGAGCCTTGCGCCCGGCCAGCAACAGATCGATCTGCAGGAGTTTGTCGCCCGCGAGCACCTGCTGGTGTCGTCAGGAGGGTTTATCGGCATTACCGATGAAGGGCTGGCGGCGCTAGGTTTGAGTCGCCGGGTCTGCGCATCGACCACGCATTTTGCCGCGCTGCCCTTTCTGCTCAAGGGCAGTCAGGCGGTGGCGACGATTCCGGCGCATGCCGCCGTGAGCATCGCCGCACTCAGCGGCTTGGCGCTGTTGCCCTGCCCGTTGGCCCTGCCGCGTTATCCGATCGAACTCGGCTGGCGCACCAGCACCCAGATCGACCCTGTGGTGGTGAAGGTGCGCGAAGCAATTGTTGCGTGTTTCAAACGCGACTGACGTGGTCTTACTTCGCCGCCATCAAGCGGTTGACCTCACTGCGCACCATGTTGGCGAACTCCGGCGGTGACATGCCGTCGAGTTCCGCACGGACCCACTCGGCCCATTTGCCCTTGCGCTTGGCGCGCTCGCCGAACAACCGTGCAGCTTCGCCTTTGGCTTTGCCCAGATTGCTTTGCCAGAGGTCGAACAGACGGGATTTCTCGTCTTCCAGCGCGGCGCGCTCTGCGAGGGGTTTGTCGGCCAGATTGAAACTCATGGGGAATTATCCTGCGGCGTAAAATGCCGACATCTTACACGCTCGACGGAAATCTCCCGCGCAGGTTTTTGATTCCGGACTAAATTCAGTGCAACTTTTTACTCAGCGTCACACTCCATTGATCACTGTCCATTCAACTGCAAGGAGTCACCCAATGGCCCGCAAATCCGCCGTGCAAGCCGCTCAGGATCAAATCAAGGATCAAGCTTTCAGCGACCTTCAGGCACTGATCGAAGAGTCCGACAAACTGCTCAAGAGCAGCGCCTCACTGGTTGGCGAAGAAGCGGAGACCCTGCGCGGACAAGTCGCGCTGAAGCTGCAACAGGCGCTGGATTCGGTTTCCAGCGTGCGCGAGCGCACCAAACCCGCTGTCGATGCCACCGAGAGCTATATCGGCGGCCATCCTTGGCAGACCGTGGCGATTTCAGCTGGTTTTGGTTTGGTAGTGGGATTGCTGCTGGGTCGTCGCTAAGCAAAAAACTCTTTTAGAATCAAAATCTTAACTTGATCAGAAACCAATTGTGGCGAGGGGATTTTTGTGGCGAGGGGATTTATCCCCGATGGGTCGCGCAGCGACCCCCGCTTTTGAATCAAAAGCAGGGGCCCGCTGCGCAGGCCATCGGGGATAAATCCCCTCACCACATTGATCCTCACCACATTTCAATTACTTGTCAGATCCCCAAGCAATATTTCAATTACTTGCCAGATCCCCAAGCAACATTTCAATGACCTGCCAGATCCCTTAGCTGTCCCAAAGTCTGTTCATCCAGCACGATCCCCTCCGCCAGTGATCTGGCCCGTTGCAAATGCCGACGATCCCCCGGCAATCGCTTGAGCCCTGCCCCGTGCATCTGCCGCACCAGTTCCTCACTGCGCTCGGCGAAACTCTGCCCCGCCGCTTTACTCGGATCGATGACGATCAATAACTGCCCGGTCCACGGTGTTTTCGCGCCGGGATGATTTGACCAGTCGAACTCGAAAGAGAAATTCCCCCCGGTCAACGCCGCCGCCAGCAATTCCACCATCATCGACAGCGCCGACCCCTTATGGCCGCCAAACGGCAACAATGCCCCACCTTCGAGAATCGCCTTGGGGTCCTGGGTTGGCTGACCGAGACTGTCGACTCCCGTGCCTGCCGGCACCTTCTCGCCCTTGCGCGCAGCAATCTGCACGTCGCCATGGGCGATGGCGCTGGTGGCCAGGTCGAAAACAATCGGCGCGGCGCCGGCGCGTGGCGCGGCGAAAGCAATCGGGTTAGTGCCGAACAACGGTCGATCGGCGCCGTGCGGCACCACGCAGGTCATGCTGTTGACCACACTCAGCGCAACCAGTCCTTCCTCGGCGAAAGGTTCGACATCCGGCCACAGCGCAGCAAAGTGATGCGAGTTGCGAATGGCCAACACGGCGATCCCGGCACGACGCGCCTTCTCCACCAGCAACGGTCGAGCCGCTGCCAGTGCCGCCTGGGCGAAACCATTGCCGGCATCAACACGCACGAAACCCGCGGCGACGTCTTCGACCTGTGGCACTGCGTGGCCGTCGACCCAGCCACTTTTCAGGGTCGAGACATAACCGGGAATTCGGAACACGCCATGGCTGTGGGCGCCATCACGCTCGGCATTGGCGCAGTTGGCGGCCAGCACCTGAGCCACTTCAGTGGAGGTGCCATGGCGCAGAAAAATCGTTTCGAGCAATCGGGTCAGCGTTTCGAGTGAAATCGACGACGCAGAAGCAGGCGTTGCACAATCGTGTGGCGCAGACATCTGAAGCTCCAGAATAATTATTGGAGGGAACACCAGCGTACGGATAACTTGCCCACCGATTAACCACGCCAGACCCGCCTGCTGTCAACCCTCCGACCGCCAGTGCAGCGGCACTGCCAAGGCTGGCTGCGCGATAACTATCTACCACCCGTGCCGCGGGCACGCCTTTTAGCCTTGAGCCTCACCTTTCGCGCCGAACGCGCCATACCGAGACTCGATGATGACCGTGCCTGTCCCCCCGCTCCTTTTCCCCGAAATCCTGAATTCATCTGGCCAGTGGATAGCACTGGGCAAGACCCATAACCTCAACGACAACGACTTCCGCTGGCTCGCCAACGTCGAACTGGCCACACAGGCGCTACGCAGCAAGCAGACCCCGCCGATGCTCGCGCAAAGCATTAGCCTCAATCTTGGCGAACCTTCGCCCGTCGCGTTGGCAGGCAGTTTTATTCTCAGTGAAACCCCTGACGACAAAGGCGCGATTCTCTATACGCCGTACGATGGCCTGAAAAAATATGACAGCCTGCCCAACCTCATCGATGCACTCGAAATGCGCTTCAAATCGATCAAGGAAGACGATTCGATACTGGCTTTTCTGGCGTTATCCCAACGCCGAAAAATCGTCGGGCAAAGCAGCCGCACACTGAGCTACGAAGCGATTGAAGGCGATATTTTCGATAGTCAGAAGGCTGCCATCCTCGCCTGCCGGCAAATCGACGCCGAGGCTGTGCTGAAGGAACTGAAACAACTGCCCTCACTCACGTCCCTGCTGGAAAAAATCCTTGATGGCCTGTTGGCCGCCCGGTTTCCCAACCTTAAACAGGCGCAGACCCGGGTCACCTTCTATACCGATGCCGAGGTTATCGACGGTGCGCCACCGCCGGAGTCTGGTCGGCACTTGCACGATTCGATGAGCCTGAGTGACGCCGTGCTGTTGATCTACCGCCAGCGAGCCTGGCCAAGCGGCCAACTGCGCGAATTTTCCCACCCCGGTCATGCGACCGTCGAAGGCGATCAGACTGCCTGGGAAAACGCAGTGAACCAGGCGTCAGACAAACTTCAAGTACTGCTGTTTAGCGAAATGGAAAACTACTGGAATGCGCCCGCCTCGACAGAATCCGCGCGCCGGACATTTTTTGCTGAAGTGTTGCGCGAGCAGGCACGCGCCGAGCTGATGATCAAGCGCGAAAGCGACATTCTTGATCCGACGCAGTTCGCCATCCTGCATCACGTGATCCAGCAGGGCACGGCACCGCTGCCGACCATCGAAACCGTGCGCCTGTGGGAAGACGAACCCAACTATGTCGAACTGGCCGGTTCCTTGATGATCAGTCATGCCGACGCCTGCCTCTACACGCCAACCATGGGGCTGCAGGTGCTCAAGGATTACCGCGATCTGAAAGAGACCTTGATCAGCAAGTTTCGCGCAGCCGGCCACCAGGATGAGTTGTTTGGCTTGTTGAACCTGGAAGAGCGCAAACGCTTTATCGGTTTCCACCGGCCTCACGTGACCGGCGAACGCATCAGTGGTGAGATTTTCAAGGTCCTGTTCGAGGCAATCATCACCAAACAACGTCAGAACATCGTCTATGCCTTACAAGCGTTTCGCCTCAGCGGTGGCGCCGTAGGCATCCACTCGCTGTTCGACAAGGCTCTGGATATCCGCACGATGATCCACGAGAAGTTACTGGAAATGGACGCGGGTGAACGCTGGGTGACGCGGCCCGTGCTGGCCGGCGTTCAACAACCTTCAGCGGTGCTTGAGCAAAAAGCGAAAGTGGTGGAGAAATCGTGCGAAAGCATCCGCACGGAGCTTGCCGGTTTGTTCGAAAATCAACCGCTCGACAATGTGATCGAGCAACGCAGTCACCTTGAAAACCTGAAGCCGCGACTGGCCCACGCACTCTTTTTCGGAGTGACCAGTGAGGCAAAGCTGCGGGTACTCAGTGGCTCGCTCAAAGCCGCTGAGCAGGCGATTGTCGACACTGTTTTCAATGCCGCTCAGCCCAATCGCGACGCTCGCCGCTCACTCAATGGTTTTCGGCCTGATGCCTGGTCAATTGCCTTGGAGCACCCAGTGACGAAAGACCCACGGACGTTAGCGCATTGTGTATTGCTGACCGAGCGTGGCGGCCTCGACGACGCGCACGCGGGAACAGCGATTCTGTGGACGCCCGCCCTTGGCCTTGAGGTCTTTTCCAGCATCAACGTTGCGCGGCGCGCGCTGGAGCGACGTCTAAAGGACCAGGTGGATCGCCTGTCACTCCTGGAAAACCTGCTGCCAGGCGATCAACTGCTCCAGCAGAACTTCACGTTGGGTGCGTTGCAGTTGATCGAGGGCAATGTGCTGGATCATTGCGTCCAGTCCGGCATCGATCACTTCCTTGCTCGCTGCGCCGTGCTACGCGAGCGCCTCAAGGGCAAGGCCGCACTCGTGCCGGCGTTGTCCAGCGTCACCAGGCAGATGATCGCAACCAACCTGTTGCGAACCAGTCATCTGGCGAAAGCCATCGCCCTGCAGCAGACTCTCCCCGCCTGGCTGGGCATGGCTCCGGTGGCAGAGCAGCAGTTGCACCTCGAACTGCTTGAGCAGTGGTGCCAGAGCGTGGCCGACGATAAAGACTATCTCAGCGATCTGCCCTCGCTCACGGATCATGTGACCAAACGATTGACGTCTCTGCTGGACGCGCGCTTCCCCGACAGCAAACTCAAGCCGGCTGATATCGAGATCACACCCGATCTGGCTTTGGGCGGCCCCGCGTGCACACTCACCGAGTTTGCCCTGAAATTTACCCAGGGCACCGGCTACAAGGTCGCCTCGAAGACAGCCACGCCGCTGCCGGCCAAGCTGGATCCAAGCGCGGTCCAGCAACTGCTGCTGTCGCTGGAGATACCCACGACTTACGCCACGACCGTGGTCGAGGCGCTATCGGACACTAACCCTCTGGCCCAAGAGCGAAAACAACGATTCTACCGCCAGTTGCCCTGGCAACTGCTGCAACATGCGCACGGCCTGAAACTGCAACAGCAATTGTCCAGCGACGCGTTCGATTACCTCTGCCAGGTGCTGAACATGCCGGATGGTCTTGCACGCAAGACAGTTGCAGGCGCCCACGCGATGGTTTATCCCCTGTCGTTGATCAAGACGCCGGGCGCAGTCGCCGTGGAAACCCTGGGGCTGTATTTGATCAGCCCGGGCATTGGGCACAAGGGCCCATTGGTGCTTTATGCGCCCTACGCAGAACAGGTGTTCCGCGAGTTTGCGGATGAAGCGAGCGTGATCGCGGCCATCAACACGCCGGGCAATTTTCAGGACCTGCTGATTCGTCGCCTGCCGGAGGCGCAACAAGCAGTCTTTCGCGGCGTGTTGCAGTCGAGCGTGAACAAGACCAGTGAACTGACCCTGGCTGGCGCGGCCATTACCGGCAATCTGTTGCACCGGTTTTTCGATGACAACCTCAAACTGCTGCCGCAGTTTCTCAACTGCCAGTTGCAAAGCAACGCGCAAGCGGACTGGGAGACCGCCAAAACCCTGTTCAGGTATGGCGTCGGCCTGGCCGCGCATCTGCTGCCTGGCAAACTGTCCTGTCCGATTTTTCTCTGGCAGGCCTACAAAGACTTCAAGGAATCGGCGGAAGCCTTGCAGGATCATCATTGGAAAAAAGCCCTGCAGGCGTTCATCGCCGGCGCGGCGCAAATGCTCTTGCTGGGCAGCCTGTCACTGGAAGCCACCGCGCAAACAGAAGACATGACCGTTGGAGCAACTGACAAGGTGGAGCCCGAAACACCCGTTGAAGTGCCGACCGGGACTGAAAGCAATATCCCCGTCCCTGGCCAGCCGCCACTGTTGCCAGTGCCGGTTGCGCCCACATGGTCGCAGATCAGGCCGACCTCGCCGCTGCGTACCGAACTGCAGTCTTTTGAAGCATCAGATGTGGTGCTCGAAGCTCTCAAGCACGACACCAGCAACGGCACTTACGAGGACACGACCGACAAGCGCACGTACACCGCCATTGCCGGCAAGGTTTACCGCATCGAACAACCGGGCGCGGTCTGTCAAATGGTAAACGATGAAAACCCCGGCCCCTCATTAAGAGAGAGTGGCTCACAACTATTTCTGAATCCTGACCGCCATGCTGTTCATTACGGTAAAGCCATTTCGAAACTGCACAACCACATTACCGTAGAGGTGAATCGTCAGGTGATGATGAACATCGAGGCTGAAGGCATGGAGGCTATCAGTCTCTATTTCCCTCAAAAAGCTCGAACGATTCAACATGCGATCGATATGGCAAGAAACTATGCATTCCAATGCCTGCATAACCTGGCATTAGTCAAAAGCAATATCCCTGTCGAACGCGTGGACAGCTTTCTCAAGTCTTTTTTTGGTGTCCAGCAAATCGATACACAGTTATTGAACAGAATCAAAAAAACGATCGTGCCTATTTGCAATGCCTTGGTGGATCCTACCGAGGACTTGATGAATACCGAACGTTTCGTTATCGGTTCAAACGTGAACAGCCGCTCAACAACTATTGCGTTCGTACTTGGCAACGACAGTAAGAAAAAGCTTCACCTCACCGAGCATTTTTTCAACCCGGGTCTGGATGACTATGATTCATCTACGTTGAAGCCATTCGATATCGACGGCCACGCTCAGGCATCGACTCTGATTCACGAATTCGCCCATCAATTCTCAAAAGCCGAAGATTTTGCCTCTCTGGAATCTCGACGGCCGTTTGTTGATCTGATCAAAATCGATACATTGAAAGGCTTGTCGATGAAGCATCAGCAGGAAAAATTTCAAAGCCGGGCACTTTCGTTAAAAACACCTCGAGATGAGCTTTTTTCGCGCTGGAACAGAAAGGCAGGCGCTTATATCACCTGGGATAAAATTCGAGATATGGGTGCAGAAAGGGTCAGCAAGAAACTTCTGAAGTTGACGGGCTGCCCGACCATTGAAGACGCACGTGATGCGTTTTTAGACCCTGACTCAGCGGATATTCGCGTTGATGTGATTTTGAGTAATGCCGATTCGATTTCACGCCTGATCTGCGAAATCGGCCGGCAGCTGGACACCGAGCCAGTCACCTGAAACATGTACAAGAAAGCGCAGGATTCAACCTGCGCTTCCCTTTATTCAACTGACGACGTTCAGTCCTTTTGATCTCGCAATACATTGCCCGATGCGCCGTCGATGCGGAACTCGTACACGACGCCATCGGCCTTGCGACCTTCACCTTCCCAATAACCGTCGTTGTCAGCTTCGATCTTGTAGATCTCGACATAACCGGCCTTGGTTTTTGCGGTATCGATCGCTTTTTCGATGGTGATCCAGCCTGCGCCAGGCTTGTCCGCCAACGCAGCGCCGGCGCCAAGCAAACTGGCGGTGGCAATCAGGGCGGCAAAAGTCTTCTTGATCATTTTTTCACTCCATTTGTGGATAGTGGTCATGGGCTTCCTGTTTTTTGGGCGCCTGAGCGAAAAATAAGTTCCACTTTGATGGGTAAATGCCATGACTGATGTTCTCGGCAACTTCCCGTCAAGGTTAGAATGTGCGAAATCAGGATGAGTCAATGACCCAAGACACTCTCTCGGAAGCCGAATACGATGCGATCACCGATGCCGCCGCGCACTGGTGCATGCGTTTGCACGCCGCCGACTGCACGGACGAAGAGCGTCGCGCCTTCCAGCAATGGCACGATGCTTATCCTCTGCATGCATTCGAGTACGAAGCCATGCTGGAGATCTGGGACGTTGCCGGCCACCTCCCGCGCCCGGGTACAGCATTGGTCGTGCCGGTTGCTCAGCCTGCCCGCCCATGGCGCCGATACGCGATAGCGGCCGGGTTCTGCGCAGTGGCGTTGCCACTGACGGCTTACACCGGTTGGAATCTCGGCTGGCTGCCCAACAGTTACGAGCATTTTGCCGCCACTGACAATGTGCGTCAGGTAACGCTGAGTGACGGCAGCCAACTCGAATTGAACCTCAACACTGACCTGACCTTCAGCAACTACAAGGACGAACGCCGCGTCACGCTGAGAAAAGGCGAGGCGTTCTTTACCGTCAGTCACGACACGTCGCACCCCTTTGTCGTGCGTGCAGGCGAAGGCAAGATTCGGGTGACCGGCACGCGGTTCAATGTCTGGATGTACGAGGATCAAGTGCGGGTGAACCTGATCGCAGGTTCGGTGCTGGTCAGCAGCAATCGTCAATTGCCGGGCGATGGCTTGCGTCTCGAGCCATCCATGCAAGCGCGTTACAAGCCGGGCGACTACATGCCGCAGATCAGCCAGTCCTACCCAAACGATGCTTCGCTTGCCTGGCGCAGCGGCAAACTGGTGCTGGACAATCTGCCGCTCAATGAAGCGCTACCGCTGATCAACCGCTACCTGGAAAAACCTTTGATGCTCGCTGACAACAGCACCGGAACAATTCGGGTGGGCGGTATCTACAACATCAAAGAGCTGAACAACCTTGCCAACTCCCTGCCCAAGGTCTTGCCCGTCTACCTGACGCGCAACAAGGAAGGCAACCCGGTGATCAACCCGATGCCGCAGCAGCCGCAAAAAAACTGAAGGCCGCGCCCCTTGCGGGATTCGGCCTTCAATTGTTTTTCAAGTAACGCCGTGTTTACTGTGCGGCGACGTTCCCCGTTTTTTCCGGCACCCCGTGAATGGTCTGCACCTGATACTGCGGATCAGCCAGAATCTGCTGTTCGGTAAACGGCAGCACACTCCACTGTTTCTTCGAGAACGCCTCGGTCTGATCGCGTGAATACTTCGATGCCGGATCACTGGACAGCGAGAAGGCCAACAGCCCCTGCGCGTGCGGGCCCTTTTCATCGAACGTCACGACTTGCAGATAGCTGGTGCCACTGACCACCTCAAGCTTGCCATCTTCGCGCGGCACGCTCTGGATCGCGTTGTAGATCCCCAGCGTACCCGGCCCGCCATGAATCGGCGTCTGCTGCCCGCCGCTGCTGACCACCTGAATGTCGCCCCAACGGGTTTGCGGTTTCAGGCCCATTTTGGCAACCGTATCGACCGACGCCAGCATTGCTTCGCGAAGAGCCTTGACCACCGCTGACTGCTCGACAGCCAGACCACGCGGAGTGTGCTGCGCGTCCTGCGGATCGAAGGCGACGCGCCAGATGTCCGCTGACTGCTGCAGGACTTGCATGATGTTCTGGAAGTGCACCAGACCCAGGCCCGAATCCAGACTGGCCCGCCCGTCCCACGCTTTCAGGCTGGCACACACAGGTTTGAGGGCTTGCGCATCGGCGCCAAGGTCAGCGGCGCAGAACTTCAGCAGATCCGGCACGACCTGGGTCGCCAGATACACTTGATCGTCCATTACCATTTGCTGCAGATCCTTCACTGCCAACGGGCCTTTTTTATTCAGGCTGGCCAGACGATCAAGGGCAAAGCGCGCACGCAACCCCAGCGGTTGGCCGTCCTGACTGATCACCGGCGAGAAACCGGTGAGCGGTTGCGCCGGGTTGGCCAGCCATGCGGAATCGTTGGAGTGCTGGACGAAGTCCTTGCGCAGCAGTTGCGGCAATTGGCTGGAGGCGTAGATACCCTTCTGCGCAGCTTGCGGGTCGATGTCCCAGGCGCAGGCGCTGTTGGAACCGTCGAGCACGATCATCTGGGTGCCGATTCGCGGGTCACTGCACTTCGCGAGTTTTTCGCGACTGACGTTCGGCACCACCGACAGGTTCATGTACAGCGTCTGCCCCTTGTCATCTGCGGCGAGCGTATTGACCCAGGGAATACCCTGAATCTTGTGCACCGAATCCTGCAATTCTTTAAGCGTGGAAGCCTGATTCATCGCATACCACTGTTTGAGCACGCGATCGTTGTCGAGGTTGGCATCACGCAGGCTGTAGGCGAACTGAGTGTCCCAATCGAGCTTGCCCGGCCACTGCACAATCGGGCCAAACTTCGAGCTATAGATGTCGCGCGACACCGGCAGCACTTGCCCATCGGCCTGTTTGACCTGCACGGTCACTGTCTGCTTGCTCATCGGCAATGATTGGCCATCAAGCAGATAGCGCGTCGGGTCTTTCGGATCGAGTTGCAGGCGATACAGGGTGAAGTGTTTGGAGGAATCGACCGTGTGGGTCCAGGCCAGATGCTGGTTGAAACCGATGTTGATCATCGGCAGGCCCGGCAACGCGGCGCCCATGACGTCAAGTTTGCCGGGAATAGTCAGGTGCATTTGATAGAAACGCATACCGCCAACCCAGGGAAAGTGCGGGTTGGCCAGCAGCATGCCGCGACCATTGAACGAACGCTCGCCACCCACCGCCACGGCATTGCTGCCACGATCGAGCGCGAAGCGCTGCTGACGGGCATCTGCCATTTGGTAGGCATGCGTATCGCTGGCGATCCGCGCTGTGGCCTGTGGCGGCGTGGCACCGGCCAGGGCTTCGGCGAACTGACCAACCCCGCCCTCGACCAACAGCCGACGGGTCAGCTTGACCAGGTCTTCTGGAGCAATATCGCGAACCCACTCGCCCTGGCATTGTTGCGGCAGGCCCTGCTGACGGCGTTCGGCGAGATAGTGGTTGTAGCCCGCGGCATAACCCTGGACCAAATCACGTACCTGGGCCGTTTGCGCCTGCCAGAACGTGCTGACCGCTTCCGGCGTATTGAGCCAGTTGAAAAAGACATCGCTGACGCGGTTTTCACGCTCCTCGACGGTGAACTGATCCGGGCCGAAATAACGCGAACGCTGGCCATTGACCGTGACGATCTCGTTGGCCAGCAGGCAAAGGTTGTCCTGCGCATAGGCGTAACCGATGCCGAAACCGAGGCCACGCTCGTCTTGGGCGCGGATATGCGGCACACCAAAACCGGTACGACGGATCTCGGCGCTGGTATCAACGGAGGGGCTGAATGCATGGGCCGACAGGCTAAGCCCGCAAAAAATACCGGCAAGGGCCAGTCCGGTTAACTGCCTGGAAATAATCACGCTCGCTCCTGATCGAAATGCCGAAGAGCGGATCTGCATACCGTGCGAAGCAGGTGACAGGCAACGGATCCGCTGTGGAAACACCCATGCGTCCACACGCAATGAGCCTGTCCTGAAAACGAACGTCGACAAAAAAAATTTAGCGCGGTGTGCAGCGGTTTTGCGCAGTGATTACACGCAGAAGACGAAATCCCGACAAATTTTCTACATTTTTTCTTTCATGATTTGGCGAGCTGAAACGTCTTGTTTTAGAGAGCGCAAAGAAAACCTTTCCCGATCGGGCTCTGAAAAGGAGTAATCACATGTACAACTCGCAACTACCAACGGACGGTAGCCAGGCGTTACAAGGAGCATCCATGAGCCCGCACGCGAACGATTTCGAACAACGCGTCGAGCGTCACGGCAACGAACGCATCCGTCTGCTGCTGAAAAGTTTCGGTCTGCGCACCAGCCTGATTCGCCTTAAGGTCATCGACGCCCTGCTGGTCGCGGCACAGAACGACCGTCGCCTGGGCGTTCGCGGCGTCCATAGCCAATTGCTGGATCTGGATATTCCGCTGTCCTTCCTGAGTGTGCGCGAAGTCCTCAAGCGCCTGAGCGCCGAAGGAGTGATCACCGTCAACGCAGACAAGAGCTACAGCCTGCATCCGCAGGCTGCTGCAGTGCTCGACATCGATTGAAACGTCCAGCGATCGCCGTCAGGGTTTGACCTTGCGGCGCATTACGCCGTTGATCACCACGACGATCACCGCCACACCGATGGCGATGTACTGGAAGGTCTTTTCATCGATTCTCCCGGTGTTTTGCAGCCAGGACAGGCCGAGCATGATCGCCAGTACGGAGACGGCGATCAGAATCGAATAAATCAAGCGTTGCTTCTGGGTCATTGCGGCTTCCTGAAACTTTGGAATGTATCCGGTTTGTGTCCACTTGCATGCCATGCACTTACCGTCTTACGGGGATGCGCCGCTGCAAACGGGGTCTCATGTTACAGCCGATGAAGGCTTTTGGCTTCATGACGGCTTTAACATGAGGATTATTCAAATGCTGCGTCGAATCACCTGGCTGATTCCTGTTCTCGCCCTGCTGACCCTGAGTGGTTGCATCATCTTTCCCCACGGCGGCTGGCACGGCGACCATCATCGTTACGACCGTGGAGGCCCTGGCTACTATCAACATCGTTGACAGGATATTTCACCCCGCCTGCCCGTCAGTGTCAGATGCCGGGCATGAAAAATACACGCTGAATTAACTGACAAACAATGCCCGCCCCCTTCGCGGGCATTTTTTTTGGCCATGGATGACTGCCCGGTAACATCTTGTTTTACGAGCGTTTTGGGTCCGTTTCATATCCTGCAAAGATTCGAAATCTAATGTTTCAGCTAACCAGTAGGTCACGCCAATGTCTGGACCTAGGCTCTGCAACCTTCCTCCTTAACTGACAAGGATGTTTATGCAGAGAACATTGATAAGAATCGGGCCACGCCAAGTGGTGGGATTCTGCCTGGCGCTCAGCGCTTTTGAACTCCTGACCTATATGGCCAGTGACTTGATCATGCCAGCGATGTTGAACGTCACTGAAGAATTTCAAGCCGATGTTCGCCATGTTCCCAATGCGTTCAATCTGTATCTGTTGGGCGGCGTCTGCCTGCAATGGCTGATGGGGCCACTGTCTGATCACTGGGGAAGGCGGCGCCTGTTGTTGATCGGCTGCGCCGCATTTGCTGTTGCCTGTGCCGCCGCTTTCGCCACCCGCAGCATTGAAGCGTTCAATGTGCTGCGCCTGATACAGGGCATGGGGTTGGGATTTGTCGTGGCCGTCAGTTATCCGGCGCTGCAGGAGGTGTTCTGCGAGGCGGATGCCGTACGCCTGATGGCCCTGCTCGGCAACATTGCGCTGCTATCGCCGTTGTTGGGCCCCATGCTCGGCAGCGTACTGCTGGAATGGCTGACATGGCGCGAGCTGTTTTTGGCACTCGGCATTGCTGCGATGCTGGTCTGGCTGGGGCTTTACGCCTGTATGCCGGAGACCGTGGGCGTTGTCCGCCGCGATGGGCAGCAGCAAGCCCGCGTGACGTTTTCCCTGCGTCAGATCCGCCAGCGCTACCTCGCCCTGCTCGGCAATCCGCGGTTCCTCGGCGCAAGCCTGGCCCTGGGACTGATGAGCCTGCCGCTGATTGCCTGGATCGGTCTGGCGCCGTTGCTGCTGATCCAGGGCCTGGGTCTGACGCCGCTGACGTACGGCCTGTGGCAAATTCCGGTTTTCTCTGCCGTCATCGTCGGCAATCTGATTCTCGACCGTCTACTAGTGACGCATTCGTTACCCCGCTTGATTCAGCTGGGGCTCTGGCCGTTTTGCCTGGGCCTGCTGGCGCTGATCGGCTGCGCGATGCAAGGTCTGGGACTGGCAGCGACAGTCGCCAGCCTGGCGCTTTACGCCGTTGGATTGGGCATCAGCAATGCGGCGCTGTATCGATTGGCGCTGTTTTGCTCGGATGACAGCAAAGGTCTGGTCTCGGCCATGGTCGGCATGATTTCGATTGCCGTGATGGGCATCGGCGGCTCGATCATTGCCGCCATTGGCGGCGGAACCCGCCTTGAACTCTTCGCCCTTTGGGCCGCGCTCGCAGGCTTGATGTGCCTGCCCCTGCTGCTCTGGTTTCTGCAAGACGCCAAAACCGCGTTCGCCGCATCTGAATAAGGGAGTTTCGATGATCCATTTACCCGCGAGCGATGCGTTATGCGCGTTGCCCCATCCTTATTGCCCGGATTCCGTGCCAGCGGGCCTGTTCGAGCGGGCCATGGCCGAGATCAGTCGTTTTCATTGCCGGCACACAGCGGGCTACGAACATTGGTTGAACGCCCACGGGCTCGGTGCGCATGAACTGGACACGCTTGATGACTGGTCGCGCTTGCCACCGATCTTCGCCAATTTTTTCAAGCAACGGCTGCTGCTCAGCAGCACCGGCGCCGATGCCCTGGAACTGACGTCTTCTGGCACCAGCGGTCAGCGCAGCCGCATGCGCTACGACGAGCGCAGCCTTGGCGCGGCGCAATTCATGGTCGCGCAGATCTTCCGCTATTACGGCTGGGATACCCCGGACACGCCCTGCAACTATTTGCTGCTCAGTTACGAGCCGCAAGGGCAGATCACGCTCGGCACCTCCTTCACCGATCAGTTCCTGTGCCGTTTCGCTCCCGCCAACCGCGTGGTGTATGCCTTGCGCAGCACCGGTGACAGTCATCAGTTTGATGTGTTTGGCGTCATCCAGGCCTTGCAGGCGTTTGCCGAAGAAGGTCTGCCGGTGCGCATCCTCGGCTTCCCGGCGTTTCTCTGGCAGACCTTGCAACAGATGCAGGCCCTCGGCATGACAAATCTGAAACTGCCGGCCGGTTCACTGGCATTTTTCGGCGGTGGCTGGAAAACCCAGGCCGCACATGAGATTCCCAGGCAACAGTTATATGCCTGCATCCACCGCCAACTGGGCATTGAAACCTCGCGTTGTCGAGATGGCTACGGCGCCGTCGAGCATGCCGTGCCTTACATCGAATGCGCCCATCAGCGTTTTCATGTCCCGGTCTATTCGAAGGTGTACGTGCGCCATCCCGCGGATTTTTCAGTTCAGCCTTACGGCCAGCAAGGCCTGCTGGGATTCGTCTCGCCCTACATCTCGTCCAGTCCCGCGCATGCGGTGGTGATGAGCGACCTGGCGACGTTGCACCCCGGCGGAAGTTGCGACTGCGGGCTGAGCAGCGACTGGTTTGAACTGCATGGCCGCGCGGGCACAACCGCTGGCAGAAGTTGCGCGATGGCAGCGGCCGAACTACTGGGGGGCTACTGATATGTACTTGATCGACGGACAATTACGCGACGCCAACGACCTTGACGCTACCCTCGAATGCCTTCAGGCAGATCTTGCGGATCATCTGAGCACGCCGCTGGAAAGCAGCACTGTGATCAGCGCCGCGACCTGCTTTGCTGAGCAATTGAGCGGCGACAATCAAAAACTCGCGCTTGATCTCGAACAGCGACAGGCCCTGATCGAGTTCTGCACGGCCGAGGCGTTGCAGATCAAACTGCAACGCGAACTGGGCGCACAACCAGGTTCTTTGCGCCGCATCGACTATCGACAATCGCGCTTCGAATGCTGGAGCCCACTCGGGCTGGTGGTGCACATCACGCCGGGCAATGCGCCGTTGCTGGCGTTCTGCGCGGTACTGGAAAGTCTGTTGGCTGGCAACGTCAACTGGTTACGGCCCAGCAGCAGCGACCAGGGCCTGACCGCACGGTTACTGCACGCGTTGTTGCAATGCGATTCGAGTGGCCAACTCGCTGGTTACGTGGCGGTATTGCCAGTGAGCACCGGGCAGATCGGGCAACTGTGTAAACACGCCAATGGCGTTGCGGCGTGGGGAGGCGAACCCGCCTTACAAGCCATTCGCAAACAGCTACCGGCCGGTTGCCGCTGGATCGATTGGGGACATCGCATCAGCTTCGTCTATCTGACCCCCGAAGCCGCCACAGCGCAAAACCTCGATGCCGTCGCCGATGAAGTCTGTCGGCTGGATCAGCAAGCCTGCTCCAGCCCGCAATGGCTGCTGGTGGACAGTGACAACCCGGTGGTGTTGCGCCAGATCGGTGAACGCCTGGCGGCAGCCTTCGAGCGCCGCGCCGGGCAATGGCCGGCGCTGCTGCCAACGCCACAGGAAGCCGCGCAAATTACCACACACACGCACATGGCACGCTTGGCGCAGAGTTTCGCTGAACAAACCGGCCATGTCTGGAGCGCGCCGGGTTGGCGGGTGATCTGGGCGCACGAGCGTCAGCTAGCACCCTCCCCACTATTTCGCAGCGTGCTACTGCATCCGGTACCACGGCAGCTGATCACTGAAACCCTGCTGCCATGGCGCAATGTCCTGCAAAGTTGCGCGCTGCTGTGCGGCGAAGCACAGATCGGCGAGTTGGCGCGGAGGCTGATCAGTGCCGGTGTGACGCGCATCGCGCCAGTGGCCGGCATTCACGACGGCTATGACGGTGAGCCCCATGATGGCGTTTACGCGTTGCAACGGCTCAGTCGACGCGTGTCCGTCAGCGTCGCCGCCGACCGGTTGCCAAGCCACGCCACCCTTGACCGCGCGCCTGTACCCGTAATGCTTTGCGGGCAGCCAATCATGGACAAGGAGAGCCTCAACGGCCAGCCGTTCAACGCGACGGCGCAGTTGTATTTCCGCTCCGGTGGCAGCAGCGGGACGCCAGCGCTGTCCGGTTATAGCTATGGTGATTTCCATCGACAGATGCGCGCGACGGCGGACGGCTTGTTCGCGGCCGGGCTGGATCCGGCGCGGGATCGGGTGATGAACCTGTTCTTCTGCGGCGGGTTGTATGGCGGCTTCCTCAGCTTCGCCAAAGTGCTTGAACTGCTCGACATCACCCACCTGCCAATGGGCGCGCCGGCCGATGACGATTACCGCGAAATCGCCGATTTGATCATCAGCCAGCGCGTGACAGTGCTGATGGGCATGCCAAGTACTCTGCACCGACTGTTCCTCAACGAGCGGGAGCGGCTGCAAGCCTACGGCGGCATCACCAAGGTGTTTCTCGCTGGCGAACATCTCAGTGAACCGAGTCGTGCGCTTCTGCTCAGTTGCGGTGTGACCAGCATCCGCTCGGCGATTTACGGGAGTGTCGACGCCGGCCCTCTAGGCCATGCCTGTCAGGCTACGGGGGATGGCATTTTTCATCTGATGAACGACACCCAGCATCTGGAAATTGTCGCGTTGGATGCCGATGAGCCTGTGGTCGGCAATCAAGTCGGCCGCTTGTTGTTCACCTCAATCGCGCGGGAGGCGCAAAACGTTCAGCGCTATGACGTCGGCGACACCGGCCGCTGGGTGCCTGGCGCCTGCGCTTGCGGACTGGCCTCACCACGCTTCGAATTGCTGCAGCGCCACGGCAAATTGATCCGCATTGGCACCGACTTCATTTCTTTGAGCGAACTGGCGGTGCATCTGCAAGTGCCATTTCAACTGCTACTGGATCACACCTGCGACGGTATCGAGCGCATGCGTTTGCGCAGCGAACTTGAAACTGTCGACGTGCAGGCCCGACTGGCGAATTACCCGACCCTGGCAACGATTGTTCAAAGCCGATTGCTCAATGTCGAAGTTGAAGTCTGTGCCATCAAAGACTTCACCCGGAACAAGCACAGCGGCAAGACGCCGTTATTGATCGATTCGCGCAACTGATACTTCCCGTGAGCTAAGCCAGAAAACTATAAAAAAGGTCAACCTTGTGAACATCACTGACTCCGTGGGCGAATTGATCAACTTCGCTCGTCAACACTCGCACTATTACCGCCAACATTTCGCCGAAGTCCCTAGACAAGTAGCGTTGCTCACCGAGCTACCGGTAATTGATCCCGACGAATTCTGGCGTAACAGCGAAACTCTCGATCTGTGGCCGGTATTGACCAACTCGGCGCAGGGGGCACTGGTATTCAGAACCGGCGGTTCCACCAGCGCCGGCAAACTTTCTGTCTACACCCGGGAAGAATGGCGGCGCCTGGTCGGCGATTTCGGCAACGCCCTCAGCGCCCAATTCAACCCGGGCGACCGGGTGGCGAATCTGTTTTTTGCTGGCGACCTGTATGCCAGCTTCCTGTTCATCCACGATTCATTGGCGCATGTCTGTGTGGACATCACCGAGTTTCCATTCACCGGCGACATCGATTCGCAGGTTCTGGCGCAATCCATCCAGCAGCATCGGATCAACGTACTTGCAGGCTTGCCAGCACATCTGTTGACCTTTGCCGCATGGCTTGAACGGCGCGAGCAAACGTTGCCGGTTGTCGACACGCTGCTCTATGGCGGCGAAAGTCTGTTTGATTCACAGCGCCAGCTTCTCAACCTGGCGTTTCCCAACGCGCGCATCGCCTCAATCGGCTACGCCAGCGTCGACGCCGGTTTTATCGGCAGCAGTCAACGCGATTGCGCCGAGGGTGAACATCGAATGCATGAAAATCACGCCTTCCTGGAAATCGTCGACGAATACTCGGGAGAGGTGATCGAGTCTTGCGATGAAGTGGGTTTGCTCGTCCTGACCAATCTTCACCGACGCTTGATGCCGCTGATTCGTTACCCGGTAGGCGACCGCGCCTGTTGGCGAGAACCGCACGGCACTGCGCAGCGCAAGTTCGCGCTAAAGGGCCGAAGCGCCAGTAGCCAACGAGTCCGGGTGGGAATTTTGTCGCTGGTCCCTCAAGAGATCGCCGAGCTGATACGCCGCGATGCCGCCAGTGACGACTGGCAAATGGTGATTGAACAGGCCACGTTCAAGGATGTACTGACGCTCAAATGGGTGCCGGCTGCACAGTCTCCCGACCGCGCCGACGTCAATCAGCAACTGGAAAACGCAATGCTTGAGCTTTATCCGTTGATCACGCAATTACGGACGGATCATCTGCTGGAACTGCACGTCCAGTGCTGCACGCATGAGGATCTGCCACGACATCCCCGCTCGGGCAAATGCCTGCGCGTGCTGGATCTGCGTCGCTATGAACACAAGGATCAGGAGGGTCCGGATGGAACCGCTGATTCTGCGTAACTATCGCGCCAGCGATGCCACGGCGGTCAGCCAGTTGTTCCGCGAGGTGTACGGCGATCTTTACGTGCAACCGCATGTTTATCTGCCGCAGATGATCAACCAGAACCACGCCGACCAGCGCTGGCACTCGCTGGTCGCCGAGCTGGACGGGCAGATACGCGGGCACGCCACCCTGTTTCGCGACACAGGCGCCCGCACCGCCGAACTGGCATTGAGCGCCGTCCATCCCGATGCCCGGGGACAAAACATTGCCACGCGTCTGAGCCAGCAACTGCTGAGCCACGCGCAAGCACTGGGCTGCCACAGCGTATCCATCAAACAGGTCACTCACCATCCGTACACGCAACGCATGGCCGCCAACCTCGGTTTTCATAACACCGGGCTGTTGCCGGACTACGTGCCCTCGCCGTTTGGTAGCTCAACGCCGGAATCCATTGTTATGGGATGCCGCATCATCGACGGGTATAAACGCCCGCTGCCGAGGCAGACCTGGCCGTCTGGTTACCGCAGTTTCATGGAACATTTATCCGATGTATTCGGCACGCACGAGCAAAGGTTTTGCTGGCATGGCCCAGCGATTCAGCTGGAACGACACACCAATCGTTACGACATCCGGCTCAAGAACCTGCGGCCCGATCTGCTCGAGCAGCTAAGGGGATTGCCGCAGCAATGGATGGTGTCGATCCGGCTCGGATTGTCGCAGCAATTTACCTGCGATCTGAACAGGCTGACCGCAATCGGATTTGTCTTTACCGGGCTGGCACCCGTCGAGGGTAAGGAGGGAGGATGGCTGGCATTGTTTCACCGGGGTTACCGGCTGGGCAAACTTGAGCTGCACTGCTCGCGGATGCAGCACTTACACGATCAGGCACAACAGCAAGTCGTACCTCGCCTGAGTAAAATAGCGCTGTGACTTGAGCGTACCGAGATCTTGCTAATGACCCGTTCACCTTGAGCGGGTCATTGTCTGGCGGCTCAAGCCTTGGCTTTGATGCCGTCTTTATTGGGAAGCGGCGCGTTGCCTTCCCCATAGGTTTTCAGGTTTTGCAGGACGTAAATGGCTTTCTTGAATTCGGGGATCAGATTTTTGCCGTACGCGTTGCCATTGAGACCATTGTTCTGGATCGCATCAAGCTGAGTCGCGAAATACTCCAGCGCATTGAATTTGACATCAATGTCTTTGGTCACGCCGAAACGGTCGAACTTGTCGCCGGCATTCATCAGGGTGAAGGACGTGATTTCCGAGATCAGCCCTCGGCTACGCAGCATCGCCGCCAGGTTACCCATCTGTTTTACCGAGACGTTCGCAGGGTCAAAGCCCTTGATGTTTTTGCGCAGGCCTTGCTTGTCCATCTCGGCAGTGTTCAAAGCGTTAGGATCGTTACCGACCTTGGTGAGCATTTGCTGCACCTTGACGCTTTGGGACACCTGCTTTTTGCCGCCCGTGTTGCGCACCATGACGCCAGCCTTGCTTTCCCAGCCGCCGACAATGCCAATCGTCATGAGAAAACTCCCTGTGAAATGAACATGAAATATCCTTGTTGAACCACTCGAATGCCGGGGAGTATCCACCGGCCAACTGATGGCACCAACCCTTTTTGTGCACTCACTTACAATTCTCGTACATTCTCGATACAAATCAGCAGACCTCCGTGGATGCTGGCTTTCAAGACTCTCATTACACCGCGACCTGCATAAAATCCACGCCGATGGCCTGGCTGATTGATTCCTGTGTATCAGATTCAATACCGACCGGTCATCGGCCTTCAGCTTTTCAGCACGCCAGTACCTAAAGCTTCTGACTGCATCGACGATACCTAGTGATACCCGCGATGTTTACGCCTCCCGCCCCTAATAAGAATCGCAGCTCAAGGACCGGTCTCCATGCCCGCATTCCGCACTATTCAGGCTCGCTACACGCTGTTTCTGGTTCTGTTCATGCTGCTGTTGTCAGTGCTGACCGTGGTCGGTATCAGCCAATTGGTCGCACCCAAACTGCGTCAAACCGAAGAACAGGTGGTGCTCAACCGCATTGCTGAAGTCGCGGAGCAGATTCAGGGCGAGTTGAACAAGGTTCAGGCGCAACAACGCAGCATCACCCAGACCATCCCGCTGCTCGACAGCGCTGCCATCGACACGGTATTGCCGGGCCTGGTGGATCAATACGGCGAACTGAAAGTGTTTGGCGGTGGTATCTGGCCGCTACCCGGCCAGCGTGAAGCCGGGCGCAACAAGTTCAGCACCTTCTGGCATCGCGATGCCTCGGGCAAACTGGCGGTAAACACGTTCTGGAACAGTGACGCGGCGCCCAATTACTACGACCAGACCTGGTACAAGGGCGGCATGCAGACGCCGCGCGGTCAGTGTGCCTGGGCAGCGGCCTACAAGGACGACGCCAGCGCCGAACCGCGCACCAACTGCGCCATGGCTATCCAGAAAAACGGCAACGCCTGGGGCGTGTCGACCATCGACGTCACCCTGGGTTTCTTCAACGATCTGGTGGCCCGCAAGGAAAAAGACCTCAACGCCGAAATGCTCATCGTCGAGGCCGATGGCAAAATCATCAGCAACAGTTCGCGCATCAGCGGCCCGATCGTGCTGAAGAACATCAGCGAACTGGCTGCCGGCTCGACCTTCGCCAGCCAGGTCAAGGCGGGTCTGCAAAGTCGCGATCAGGCGCAACGCGTCGAATTCGACAACAACGGTGAAGCCAGCACCTTCTTCATGCGCCCGATCGAGGGCACACCGTGGTTCCTCGCCACTGCCCTGCCGACCAAAATGCTCACTGCCCAGCGTGACGACGTGCTCAGCACCCTAAGCATGTTGCAGATTCCGCTGGTGATTCTGTTGGTGCTGTTGCAGGTCTACGCGATCCGTCAGCTGGTTTCGCGCATGAAAGCGCTGAAAGCCAACATCGACCTGCTGTCCAGCGGCGATGCCGACCTGACTCGACGCATCACCATCCGCGCCGAAGACGAACTCGGCGCCATCGGTCATTCGGTCAACACCTTTATTGCCTATCTGCAAAACATGATCGGCGAAGTCACCCAAGCCACCGGCGCCATGGCGTCGAGCCTCGACAACCTGCAACGCACGTCGGCGCATACCAGCCAGATCCTGCTGCGTCACGCGTCTGAAACCGATCAGACCGTCACCGCCATCACCGAGATGAGCTCGACCGCCGACAGCGTGGCGCAGAACGCTGCTGAAACCGCTGCCTTCACCCAGCGCGCCAACGAAAACGCCGACCGTTCTCGGGTGGTGGTAGGCGAGGCGACCAACAGCGTGGTCGCGCTGATCGATGAAGTGGCCAGCGCCACCCATAAAGTCGAAAACATGCAACAGGACGCCCAACGCATCACCGAGATTCTCGGGGTGATTGGCGCGATTGCCGGCCAGACCAACCTGTTGGCGCTCAACGCCGCCATCGAAGCGGCCCGCGCCGGTGAGCAGGGTCGCGGCTTCGCCGTGGTAGCCGATGAAGTGCGCGCCCTCGCCGCCCGCACTCAGGCCAGCACTTCGGAAATCAACGAGATGTTGAAGCGTCTGACCCAAGGGGTGAGTTCGTCGGTCAGCGCCATGGAAAACACCCAGGCCAGTTGCCAGTCGGCAGCCGACGCCACGGCACGGGTCAACGCGGGGCTGGATGAAATGGCCGGTTCCGTCAGCCATATCAACAGCCTCAGCACGCAAATCGCCACCGCCGCCGAGCAGCAAAGCGCGGTGACCGAAGAGATCAATCGCAGCATGGTGCAGATCCGCCACATGGTCGATGAACTGGTACAAAGCGGCAACGCCAGCGAACTCAACACCCGCCAGTTGCTGGAAGCCAACAGCCGGGTGAGCGCGATCATGGGGCGGTTCAAGGTGCGTTGATCCACCTCAATCTCATGTAGGAGCTGCCGCAGGCTGCGATCTTTTGATGTTGCTTTTAAAAGATCAAAAGATCGCAGCCTGCGGCAGCTCCTACACGGGATCGCGTGCAAACTTACGGATTTGTCATCTCTCGCTCATCGGGCTGTCAGGGTTGATCTACGATTATTCTGCCAGCCTGTCTTGTAGCAACTTGAAACACTGAGTTGATGCCTGGCAGGAAAAACCGGTCAAAATACGTTCTTTTTGACCGCCACCCGAGTCGAGAGTCCATCATGCGAACCCACCTGCGCCTAGTCGCCCTGAGCGCCCTGTTCATCTCCTCCCTGGCCCAGGCTGCCGACCTGATCCCCATCGAAGTCCATCGCGACGCCAATTGCGGCTGCTGCAAGAAATGGATCAGCCACCTCGAAGCCAACGGCTTTAAAGTCGAAGACCACGTCGAATCCGACATGAGCAGCTTCAAGCAACAACACGGCGTACCGCCACGGCTTGCTTCCTGCCACACCGCAATCATCAACGGCAAATTTGTCGAAGGCCATGTCCCGGCGGAGCAAGTGCTGGCCCTGAGCAAGCGTGACGATCTGCTGGGTGTTGCTGCTCCGGGCATGCCGATGGGCTCGCCGGGCATGGAAATGGACGGCATGAGCGACGCTTATCAAGTGATTGGTCTGAAAAAGGACGGCGCTGACGTCGTAGTGGCGGACTACCCGGCCCATTGATGGGCGCTGCTTACACAGGCCTCTTCTTTGCCGCATTCGGCGCCGCGACGTTGCTGCCGCTGCAATCTGAAGCCTTGCTGGTCGGGTTGATCGTCAGCGACCGTTACTGGCTGTGGGGATTGTTGGCGGTGGCGACCGTGGGCAATGTGCTTGGCTCGCTGGTCAACTGGTGGCTGGGTTGCAGGCTTGAGCGATTTCAGGATCGGCGCTGGTTTCCGGTCAGCGCCAGGCACATGAACAAGGCGCGCAAGCACTATGAGCGATACGGCCATTGGTCACTGCTGTTCAGTTGGCTGCCGATTATTGGCGACCCGCTGACGCTGGTTGCCGGGGTGATGCGCGAGCCGCTCGGGCGGTTCCTGTTGATCGTCAGCCTCGCCAAAGGCGCGCGGTATGGCGTGCTGGCCATGCTGACGCTGGGCTGGATCGGTTGAACCATCAGGCCTGCACATTGCCTGTGTTTAACGTCCCCGTAATCTTGCCGTTCGAGCATCGGCCGATTTCAATGGAGTTTGCCCTTATGACTGTCACGTTATCTCGCTGGCTGCCCGGTCTATTCCTGACTGCCGCCCTGCCGCTGTTTGCCCATGGCGCCACGCAAACCGCAACGCCGCCCGCCGAAGGTCCGGCGTATGGGCCAGAGCTGCAAGGTTTCGATTACCCCTACACGCTTAAACACTTCGAATTCCAGTCCCAGGGCAAATCCTTGCAGATGGGTTACATGGATGTCGCCGCCCTCGGCAAGGCCAACGGTCGCACCGTGGTGCTGATGCACGGCAAGAATTTTTGCGCAGCCACCTGGGACAGTTCGATCCATGCCCTGAGCGAGGCCGGTTACCGGGTGATCGCGCCGGATCAGATCGGCTTCTGTACCTCCAGCAAGCCGGACAATTATCAGTACAGCTTCCAGCAACTAGCGACCAACACCCAGCAGTTGCTCAAAGCGCTGGGTATCCAGAAAGCCACCCTGCTCGGCCATTCCACCGGCGGCATGCTTGCCACGCGTTATGCGCTGCTGTTCCCGGATCAGGTCGACCAATTGGCAATGGTCAACCCGATTGGCCTGGAAGACTGGAAAGCCCTCGGCGTGCCGTACCGCACGGTGGATCAGTGGTATCAACGCGAATTGAAAGTTACCGCTCAAGGCATTCGCGACTACGAGCGCACCACTTACTACGATGGCCGCTGGAAACCTGAGTTCGACCGTTGGGTCGACATGCTCGCTGGCCTGAGCAAAGGCCCGGGCAAGACCCAGGTAGCGTGGAACTCGGCGCTGATCTACGACATGATTTTCACCCAGCCGGTGTACTACGAGTTCAAGGACTTGAAGATGCCGACACTGTTGCTGATCGGCACCTCCGACACCACGGCCATCGGCAAGGATCTCGCGCCACCTGAGGTGAAAGCGAAGATCGGTCACTATGAGGTGCTGGGTAAACAGGTCGCCAAACTGATCGCGCAGTCGACTCTGGTTGAATTCCCCGGCATGGGCCACGCGCCGCAGATGGAAGAGCCGGCGAAGTTTCATCAGGCCCTGCTCGGCTGGCTGAACAAAACCAATCCCGTTGATTGATGAGGTAAGGCTGATGGCGGTGCAGATTGCGGTGATCGATGACTGGCAGGACGTGGCGCGCGATGTGGTCGACTGGTCGGTCCTCGACAGCCTCGGTGAAGTGACGTTCGAGCATGATTACCCGGCGGACAATGCCACGCTGGCTCAACGACTGGGCAAGTATCAGGTGATCTGCGTGATGCGCGAACGCACGCGTTTCGACGAAGACCTGCTCAAGCGTTTGCCCAATCTCAAGTTGTTGGTCACCGGCGGTATGCGCAACGCCGCGCTGGACATGCAAGCCGCAGCGGCGCTGGGCATCAAGATCTGCGGCACCGACAGCTATAAACATGCCGCGCCGGAACTGACCTGGGCGCTGATCATGGCTGCCACGCGCAACCTGCTCAAAGAAGCCAATGCATTGCGCGCAGGTGCGTGGCAACAAGGCCTTGGCGGCGATTTGCATGGCAAGACGCTGGGCATCCTCGGCTTGGGCAGCATCGGCCAACGGGTGGCGCAGTTCGGGCAGGTATTTGGCATGCGCGTTATTGCCTGGAGCGAAAACCTTACGGCCGAGCGCGCGCAACAAGCCGGCGTGACCTATGTCAGCAAGCAGCAACTGTTTGAACAGGCGGACGTGCTGTCCGTGCACCTGGTGCTCAGCGATCGCAGTCGTGGGCTGGTCGATGCGCAGGCATTGGCCTGGATGAAGCCGACCGCACTGTTGGTGAACACCGCCCGCGGCCCGATTGTCGATGAAGCAGCGCTGATCAAGGCCTTGCAGAAACAACAGCTCGGCGGTGCGGCACTGGACGTGTTCGATCAGGAACCTCTGCCAGCACTGCACCCGTTTCGCACACTCGACAATGTGCTGGCAACCCCGCATGTGGGGTATGTGAGCCGGCAGAACTATCAGCAGTTCTTTTCACAAATGATTGAGGATATTCAGGCTTGGTCGGCGGGCGACTCAATACGTCTGCTCAACTGAGATCCCCTGTAGGAGCTGCCGCAGGCTGCGATCTTTTGATTTTTAACCTGGAAACAAGGATCAAAAGATCGCAGCCTTCGGCAGCTCCTACATAGGGGCACGGTAATCGGCTTATCAACAAACTGCCCGCACCACAACAGTGCACCCACCTTCCTGGCTAGCACGAAAACGTGACCGCCCGGTCACCGTTTTGATCCCTCCAAGCAAAAAAACCTGCCCTTCGTCGGTGCGTTTCCCCCTGCACACCTCCACTCGCAACACTGTGTAACCGATTGTCGAACAATTTACCCATTTGCTCTGGCCCGCTCTAGGATCTGGCCTAGACTCATTTTCGCGGGGTAAAACCGCCCGGTCGCAAACTCGAAAATTAGTCGAAACTTTTGCTGATCCCGGCGGGTCATCTCAAAGGTAGGGCTTAAGCGAGTGGTGCAATCCTTGCAATGGCCTCTCCACCCATTCTGCTTTGCGCGTGTTGGGTAGCGTTTGCTCCCCCCTGCGCGGTGCGTTTGCGCCCGGCCACAGGATTTGGCCATGGACATCGTTTGTTTGAGACAAGAATCAGATCAACAACACGGGAGATTCATATGATCAGTGCGGCATTGGACATTCAGGGAGAACGTGCTCAGCAGTCGATAGGCGAAGCGAGCACCGTCAGCATTCCCGGCAGCCGGTCGATCAACGTCCCGAGCAGCAAAACGCTGACACCGGTAGCTAGTCAGAACCCCAACAAGAAAAAAGTTTTGTTCGTGACCTCGGAAATCGCCGATCTGGTGAAAACCGGCGGTCTGGGTGACGTGTCCGCCGCCCTGCCCCGCGCCATGGCGCATCTGCACGATGTACGGGTGTTAATCCCCGGTTACCCGCAGGTGATGCACAGCGAGAATCCGATCCACATCATCGGCGAACTCGGCGGCCATGCAGCACTGCCGCCGTGCAAGATCGGGCGCATGGACATGCCCGACGGGCTGGTGATCTACGTGTTGATCTGCCCTGAACTCTACGAGCGTGAAGGCTCGCCCTACGGCGCCAACAACGGCCGCGACTGGCCGGACAACCACATTCGCTTCGCACGTCTGGGCCTGGCCGCTGCCGATATCGCCGCCAACCTCGCACAAATTCACTGGTGCCCGGACCTGGTGCACGCCCACGACTGGCCGGCTGGCCTGGCGCCTGCTTACATGCACTGGCGCGGTCAGCGTACGCCAACCCTGTTCACCATCCACAACCTGGCTTATCAAGGCGTGACCAGCCTCGGCTCCTGCCCGGAACTCGGCATTCCCAACCATGCCCTGCAACAGGAAGGCATGGAGTTCTACGGCAAGATGTCGTTCCTCAAGGCCGGCATGGCCTATTCGAGCCACATCACCACGGTCAGCGCCACCTACGCGCAGGAAATCACCACCCCGGATTTCGGCTGCGGTCTAGACGGTTTTCTCGCCGCCAAGACCCAGCAAGGCTTGCTCAGTGGCATCCCCAACGGCATCGATGAAAGCTGGGACGCTGCAACCGACCCGCACCTGTTCGCGCCGTTCGCCATCGGCGACTGGGAAGGCAAAGCGGTCAATGCCTCGCACGTTCGCCAATTATTTGGCCTGAAAGACTCCACCGGCCCGCTGTTCGCCGTGGTATCGCGCCTTGTTTATCAGAAAGGCCTGGACCTGACCGAATCGGTCTCTGAGTACATCGTGCAGAACGGTGGGCAGATCGCGATCATCGGACGTGGCGAACCGGAAGAAGAACAGGCCATGCGTGAACTCGCGTTGCGCTTCCCAGGCCAGATCGGTGTGCGCATCGGCTTCAACGAAACCGACGCGCGCCGCATGTTTGCCGGCAGCGATTTCCTCTTGATGCCTTCGCGTTATGAGCCTTGTGGCCTCAGCCAGATGTACGCGCAGCGCTTCGGTTCACTGCCCGTGGCACGCAATACCGGGGGTCTGGCCGACACTATCGAGAACGGTATGACCGGGTTTCTTTTCGACGAATCCACGCCTGAAAGCTATCGCGAAGCGTTGAGCCGCGCGTTCAAGGTTTTCGCTTTCCCCGAACTGCTCAACGCCATGCGTTGCCGCGCCATGGCTGCGCCGTTCAACTGGTGCAAAGCGGTCGAACCGTACGCTGAACTTTACGAAAAACTGGTCGCCAAGGCGCTGGGTAAAGCTCACCACAAATAAGCAGGGAGTTTTTTAACGATGCCGTTACGGACCCAAGAGAACTGGCCCCACGGCGCGATCAAGCTGGACGCCGAACACACACAATTTGCGCTGTGGGCACCTGACGCGTTTTACGTCAGCGTTGAACTGGACAATGGAGAGTCGCTGCCGATGTTGCCTCAGGCAGACGGCTGGTTCGTGATCAAGACCCGCTGTCCCGCGGGCACTCGCTACCGCTACAACATCGATGGAGAGCTGGAGGTGCCCGACCCGGCCTCCCGAGCCCAGGATGGCGACATCAACCGCCACAGCGTGGTGGTCGACCCTCTCGCCTATCAGTGGCAAAACACTACCTGGCAAGGTCGCCCCTGGAACGAGGCAGTGATTTACGAACTGCACGTCGGCGCGCTCGGCGGCTTTGCTGCGGTTGAAACGCACTTGGCGCGACTTGCCGAACTGGGTATCACCGCCATCGAACTGATGCCGATTGCGCAGTTTCCCGGCGACCGTAATTGGGGCTACGACGGCGTCTTGCACTACGCACCGCAAGCGTCCTATGGCACGCCCGAACAACTCAAGCACCTGATCGATACCGCCCACAGCCATGGTCTGGCGGTGATTCTCGACGTGGTCTACAACCACTTCGGCCCCGATGGCAATTATCTGCACCGCTACGCCAAAGGCTTTTTCCGCGAGGACAAGCACACGCCGTGGGGCGCCGGGATCGATTTTCGTCGCCTGGAAATCCGCGATTTTTTCATTGAAAACGCTTTGATGTGGCTGCTCGAATACCGCTTCGACGGTTTACGTCTGGACGCGGTGCACGCCATTGAAGATCCGCAATTTTTGCGCGAACTGGCGCGACGCATCCGCCAGCAGATCGACGCGCCCCGGCATGTCTGGCTGACCGTGGAAAACGAGCTCAACCAGTCGAGCCTGCTCGAAGAGGAGTACGACGCGCAGTGGAACGATGACGGGCACAACGCCCTGCACGTGCTGCTGACCGGCGAAACCGATGCGTATTACGCCGATTACGCGCTGCAACCGACCGAGCAACTGGTGCGCTGCCTGAGCCAGGGCTTCGTGTTTCAGGGCCACATCACCCGCCATGGCGAACCTCGGGGCGAACCGAGTGAACATCTGCCGTCCACCGCTTTCGTGCTGTTCTTGCAGAACCACGACCAGATCGGCAACCGCGCCTTTGGCGAACGCCTGCATCAACTGGCCGACCCACGAGCCTTGCAGGCCGCTACCGTATTGCTGCTGCTATCGCCGATGATTCCGCTGATGTTCATGGGCGACGAGTTCGCCGCCGAACAGCCGTTCCTGTTTTTCACCAGCCATCATGGCGAACTGGCCGAGTTGGTGCGCGAAGGTCGTCGCAATGAATTCGCCGCGTTCAGTGCCTTCGCCGATCCGCATAAACGCGAGCAGATTCCCGACCCTAATGCCGCAGAGACCTTCCGCGCCTCGCAGCCGCGGCTGGAGGGTCAAGGCACGCCCGGGCAACAGGAAATGCACGAACTCTATCGTCAGCTGTTGCAGTTGCGCCATCAACACATCATCCCGCACCTCAGCGGCACTCAAGCCCTTGGCGCGCAAATGCTGGGCTATGCGGCAGTCAGTGCACGCTGGCGGCTGGGCGATGGCAGTGAGCTGCGAATCGACCTGAACCTCAGCGATACACCAGTGGTCAACCCTCCACGGACCGGCGCGGTGTGGCTGTTTCAAAAGCCGCCCGCCGTCGAACCGTCGAATGAAGGCCTGCTGCCCCCGTATTGCGCGCTCGTCAGCCTCACGGCCGCAAACCCCTTGCAACCTCTGAATGGAGAGCGCCTATGAGCGATGCGCAACTGGAAATTCTTGCCAGCCGAGCCGGCCTTGCCGTCGACTGGATTGACGCCAACGGGCGGCCACAAAAAGTCGCCCCGGCGGTGCTGCGCAATGTTCTGATCGGCCTCGGCCACCCCGCCAGCACGGCGCTGGAAATCGACGCCAGCCTGCTTGAATTGCAAAAAGTCCAGCAAGACCGCCACCTCCCGCCGCTGCTAACCAGTGACGTGGGCGTCAGCGTTGATCTGGCGCGCTATTTCAAACCCGAAACGCCGTGCGAGATCCACCTCGAAGACGGTTCGCGCATGAACCTAAAACTCGATTCCGAGGCCATGCTGCCAGGCGTCATTCCGGTCGGCTATCAGCAAGTGCACATCGACGATCAATTTTTCACCCTGGCCGTGGCCCCGGAACGCTGCTTCAGCGTCGGCGATGCGGTCGACAACCCAATCCCCCGCGCCTGGGGCCTGAGCGTGCAGTTGTATGGCTTGCGCCGGCCGGGTGATGGCGGTTTCGGCGACACTCAGGCGCTGGAAGAACTGGCCCGGGTTGCTGGCGAGCGCGGCGCCGATGCGCTGGCGATCAGCCCGCTGCACGCGATGTTCAGCGCCGACACCGGGCGCTATAGCCCTTATTCGCCGTCCAGTCGCTTGTTTCTCAATTCCCTGTATGCCGCACCCGGCGCGATTCTCGGCGAACGCGCCTTGCGTGATGCCATCGACAGCGCAGGTTTGGCGCAACAGTTCGCGCAACTGGAAGACCTGAAACTGGTCGATTGGCCGACCGCCGCCGACGCCAAACAAAAACTCCTGCAAGCCTTGTATCAAGGCTTTATCGCTGGCGACCATCCGTTGCACCCCGACTTCGCCAGTTTTCGCCACGCCGGTGGCGCAGCGCTGGAAAACCACTGCCGCTTTGAAGCCATTCAGGAAATGCGCGCCGCACGGGGCGAAAGCCTCGACTGGCGCGAATGGCCCGAGCACTGGCGCGACCCGCGTGGCGCAGCCCTCGGTGCATTCGCCGAGGAGTACGCCGAGCGCATCGGCTACTTCGCCTTTTGCCAATGGCTGATCCACCGCTGCCTGGAACGCGCGCAAACCGCTGCACGCAGTGCGGGCATGGGCATTGGCCTGATCGCCGACCTCGCGGTCGGTGCCGATGGCGGTGGCAGTCAGGCCTGGAGCTTTCAGGATGAACTGCTCGCCTCACTGACCGTTGGCGCGCCGCCGGACATCCTCAATCGTTCCGGTCAGGGCTGGGGGATTTCTGCGTTTTCTCCCGAAGGTCTGATTCGCAATGGTTTTCGTGCATTCATCGAAATGCTCCGTGCCAACTTCGCCCATGCCGGCGGCCTGCGCATCGACCATGTCATGGGCCTCCAGCGGTTGTGGGTGATTCCCAATGGATCGGCGCCGGCCGACGGTGCGTACCTGTATTACCCGGTGGATGATTTGCTGCGTTTGCTCACCCTTGAGTCCCATCGCCATCAAGCGATCGTCCTCGGTGAAGACCTCGGCACCGTGCCCGACGGCCTGCAGGAAAAACTCATCGCCCGCTCCATACTCGGCATGCGCGTACTGTTGTTCGAACAGAACAACACCCATTTCAAACCGATCCTCGACTGGCCGGACAACGCACTGGCGACCACCAGCACTCACGACCTGCCGACGCTCAACGGCTGGTGGCATGGCCGCGATATCGACTGGAACTCCCGACTCGGGTTTGTCGACGGCAACGGCGAAATCGAATGGCGCCGGTACCGCCAGCGTGAGCGCGAAGGCTTGCGCAGTGCCTTGAGTCAGGACCCGCAGAATTTTCGCGAAGAGTCCCACGAAGCCGATCAAATCGTCGACGCCGCCGTGCGTTACCTCGGCCATACCCGCGCACCGTTGGTGTTGCTGCCGCTGGAGGATGCGTTGGGCATCGACGAGCAAGCGAACCTGCCGGGCACGACTGACACGCACCCGAACTGGTCGCGGCGACTGCCCGGCAACAGCGAAGCACTGCTTGATGGTGTAGACGCCGCGCGGCGTCTGGAACTCCTGGCGTGCGCACGCCTTCAGGCTGCCGAGCGTGACCAATGAATCAATCGCTTATCCAACCGCTGCGCGCCACCCTGCGACTGCAATTTCACAAAGGTTTTACCCTGGAACAAGCGGTACCGCTGGTGCCGTATTTCGCCCGCCTCGGCATCAGTCACATCTACGCATCGCCTCTGCTCAAGGCGCGGGCCGGTTCGATGCACGGCTATGACGTTGTCGACCCGACGCAAGTCAATCCGGAGCTGGGTGGCGAGCCTGCGCTCAGGCATTTGGTCAGTACCCTGCGTGAACACGGCATGGGGCTGATCCTCGACATCGTGTCCAACCACATGGCGGTCGGCGGCAACGACAATCCGTGGTGGCTGGACTTGCTGGAGTGGGGGCGTCTGAGCCCTTACGGTGAGTTCTTCGACATTCAGTGGCACTCGCCGGACCCGTTGATGGAAGGCCAGTTGCTGCTGCCATTTCTGGGCAGCGATTATGGCGCCGCGTTGCAGGAAGGCACGCTCAAGCTGCAGTTCAATGCGCAAACCGGCGGCTTTTATGTCGAGCACTATGATCACCACTTCCCGATCTGCCCAAACGATTACGGCGAGCTGCTCAAATCCGAAGAAGCGCTGAAATCTCTGGCCGATCGTTTTAGGGCGTTGAGCTATCAGACCGATGCCCATTCGCTGGCCATTCCTCTGAAAGAAGAGCTGCAGCAACTGGCGAGCGAGCCGCAAATTCTCGAAGCCATCCACAGCAATCTGGCGCATTACGACTCCACCACCGAAGAGGGTTTCCAAAAGCTGCATCAGTTGTTGGAACGCCAGAGTTATCGCCTGGCCAGTTGGCGCACGGCGGCGGATGACATCAACTGGCGGCGCTTTTTCGACATCAACGAACTGGGCGGTTTGCGCGTCGAACGTCCGGCAGTCTTCGAAGCGACTCACGGCAAAATCTTCCAGTTGATCGCCGAAGGTTTGGTGGATGGCCTGCGTATCGACCATATCGACGGCCTCGCCGATCCACGCGGTTATTGCCGCAAACTGCGCCGCCGTGTCGATCTGCTCGCGCCGGGGCGTCATTTGCCGATCTACATCGAGAAGATCCTCGGTGCCGGCGAAACCCCGCGACGCGACTGGTCGGTGGATGGCACCACCGGTTACGAGTTCATGAATCAACTGTCGCTGCTGCAACACGATCCCGACGGTGAACACGTGCTCGGCGACTTGTGGCAACGCCGCACCGAACGCCCTGCCGCGTTCATCGAAGAGGCGCAACTGGCGCGTCAACAGATCCTCAACGGCTCGCTGGCCAGCGATTGCGAAAGTGTCGCGCAGGCGTTACTGCAAGTGGCCCGCGATGACTTGATGACCCGCGACCTGACCCTCGGCTCGATCCGCCGCGTCTTGCAGGCGTTGATCGTGCACTTCCCGGTCTATCGCACCTACATCAGCGCGATGGGCCGCTCGGCGCAGGATGAGGTGTTTTTCCAGCAAGCCATGGACGGTGCGCGGCAGGCTCTCGGCGAAGGCGACTGGCCGGTGCTCGACTGCGTCGCAGCCTGGCTCGGTGGCACGCCGTGGCGGCAGAAGCCGCGTGGGCGTTCACGCAAGATCCTCAAACACGCTTGCGTACGCTTCCAGCAACTGACGTCGCCGGCAGCCGCCAAAGCCGTGGAAGACACGGCGCTGTATCGTTCGGCCGTGCTGTTGTCGCGCAATGACGTCGGCTACAACACCGAACAGTTCAGCGCACCGGTCAGCGATTTCCACGAGATCAATCAGCAGCGTCTGCAGCAGTTTCCCGACAACCTGCTAGCCACCGCCACCCACGATCACAAACGCGGCGAAGACACCCGCGCGCGCCTCGCTGTTCTCAGCGAGCGCAGCCACTGGTACGCCGAGCAGATCGAACTGTGGCGCGCCCTCGCCCGCCCGGTGCGCAGTGACGATCAAATGCCGTCGACCGGCGATGAGCTGATTCTCTATCAAGCCCTGCTCGGCAGTTGGCCGCTGGATCTGCACGATGGCGATCAGGCCGGATTTGCCGACTACGCCAAACGCATCTGGCAGTGGCAGCAAAAAGCGCTGCGCGAAGCCAAGCTGCAAAGCAGTTGGAGCGCTCCCAACGAAGCCTATGAAAACGCCGCGCAGTCGTTCACCGAAAAACTGCTCACCGGCGAAGAAGGCGAACTGCTGCGCGCGGCCCTGCACAAGACCGTCAACAGCATCGCTGCTGCTGGCGCGCTCAATGGCTTGGCGCAGACTTTGCTGCGCATGACTGTGCCGGGTGTGCCGGATTTGTATCAGGGCAACGAGTTCTGGGACTTCAGCCTGGTCGATCCGGACAACCGCCGGCCGGTGGATTACGCCGCTCGCGAGCAGGCACTGGACGCACAGTTGCCGGCCGGGGAGTTGCTGCACGATTGGCGTGACGGGCGCATCAAGCAGGCCTTGATTGCTCAGGTGCTGAACCTGCGCGTCGAGCATGCCGAATTGTTCCGCCGCGGCTCGTATCAGGCCCTGGAGGTGCTGGGCAGTCAGGCGCACAACGTGCTCGCGTTTGCCCGTGAAAATGAGGGGCAGCGCGCCATCGTGATCGTGCCGATTCGCAGCGCCAGCTTGCTGGAAAACAGTGCTGTACCGCAGGTCGATGCGCTGCGCTGGGGCGATACGCGAGTGGTTTTACCGTTCGCCGCCTCCGAAACAAACTTGAAGGGACTTTTCGCAACCTGCGCAGTCACAAAAAACAGGGAGTTGAAAGTCAGCGACGCGCTGGGGGATGTCCCGGTCAATCTCTATATCCAACACTTAACCTAAGCGTGAGTTCAGTTCAGGAGTATTGCGATGAGTACCGACGATAAACGCATTCGCGAATTCGCCTATCAGATCTGGGAATCTGAAGGTCAACCGCAAGGCCAGGAAGAACGCCATTGGGAGATGGCGCGCAAACTGGCCCAGGCCGAAGCACTGGCGCCGAAGAAGTCGCCGAAGGCTGCGGGCAGCAAAGCTGCCGGCAAGACTACTGAAGCGAAAGCTTCAGCCGCCAAACCAAAAGCCCCGGCCAAAGCCAAACCGGCGAGCGCCGCGTCGGTGATCCCGCCGGGCGAAAAAGCCGCCGAGAAAAAACCGCGAGCAGCACGCAAGCCTCCGGCGAACTGAAGCTCTCCCGAGTATTGAACTGATCGACCGTGTGGCGGGTTTGCTCGCCACCGAGGGCGCGCTCGCCCTGAAAAAAGCACACAAAACCCTTGTGAACATGGGCTTTTGTGGTGAGGGGATTTATCCCCGACGGGTCGCGAACCGGCCCTAAAGGCAGCAAACGCTGAACATCAGATAAACCGCGTTGAATGGTTTAGCGACTGCTTCGCAGCCGATCGGGGATAAATCCCCTCACCACAGGGTTTCGGCTGCAGGGAGTTCGAATCACAAGGAACTCTTCACCACAGGCAGCCGCCAAAGTATCTCAACAAGGTTTTGTTTCACCCCAGAATTCACCGTTTTGCAGGAGCAATCATGACCCGTCCAAATAAAGCCGAGCCCGCCACGCACGCCGAGCCATCGAGAATCCGTGAAGGTCTGCCCTTCCCGCTCGGCGCGACCTGGGATGGCCTGGGGGTGAACTTTGCCCTGTTCTCCGCCAACGCCACCAAGGTCGAACTGTGCATCTTCGATGACGCAGGCGAAGTCGAACTCGAACGCATCGAACTCCCTGAATACACCGACGAGATCTACCACGGCTACCTGCCCGACGCGCACCCGGGGCTGATCTACGGCTACCGCGTTTATGGCGCGTACGATCCGGCCAACGGCCACCGCTTTAACCACAACAAACTGCTGATCGACCCTTACGCCAAACAACTGGTCGGCGAACTGAAATGGTCGGAAGCACTGTTCGGCTACACCATCGGCCACCCCGACGCTGACCTCAGTTTCGACGAACGCGACAGCGCCCCGTTCGTGCCCAAGTGCAAGGTCATCGACCCTGCCCACACCTGGGGCAACGACCAGCGCGTCAGCGTGCCGTGGGACAAAACCATCATCTATGAGACCCATGTGCGCGGCATCAGCATGCGGCATCCATCGGTGCCGGAAAACGTGCGCGGCACCTTCGCCGGGCTGATGAATGACGATGTGCTCAAGCACATCCGCAGCGTCGGGGTTTCGTCGGTGGAACTGCTGCCGATCCATGCTTTCGTCAATGACCAGCATCTGCTGCACAAGGGCATGACCAATTACTGGGGTTACAACAGCATCGCGTTCTTCGCCCCGGACCCGCGTTATCTGGCCAGCGGCAAGATCGCCGAGTTCAAGGAGATGGTCGCGCACCTGCACGAAGCCAATCTCGAAGTTATCCTCGACGTGGTCTACAACCACACCGCCGAGGGCAACGAGCAAGGTCCGACGCTGTCGATGCGCGGTATCGACAACGCGTCGTACTACCGCCTGATGCCAGATGACAAACGCTATTACATCAACGATTCCGGCACCGGCAACACGCTGGATCTGAGTCACCCGTGCGTGCTGCAAATGGTCACCGACTCCCTGCGTTACTGGGCCAGTGAAATGCATGTCGACGGCTTCCGCTTCGACCTCGCGACCATTCTCGGTCGCTATCACGACGGTTTCGACGAGCGTCACAGCTTCCTTGTGGCCTGCCGTCAGGACCCGGTGCTGCGTCAGGTGAAAATGATTGCCGAACCGTGGGACTGCGGCCCCGGTGGTTACCAGGTCGGTAACTTCCCGCCGGGCTGGGTCGAGTGGAACGACAAGTTCCGCGATACCGTGCGTGCGTTCTGGAAAGGTGACGACGGCCAGGTGGCCGACTTCGCCGCCCGCATGACCGCATCCGGCGAGATGTTCAACCAGCGTGGACGCCGGCCATATTCGTCGGTGAACTTCATCACCGCCCACGACGGCTTCACCCTCAATGACTTGGTGTCGTACAACGACAAGCACAACGAGGCCAACGACGAGAACAATCAGGACGGCAGCAACAACAACCTGTCGTGGAACCATGGCGTCGAAGGCCCGACCGACGATCCCGAGATCAATGCCCTGCGCCATCGGCAGATGCGCAACTTCTTCGCCACTCTGCTGCTGTCCCAAGGCACACCGATGATCGTCGCCGGTGACGAGTTCGCGCGGACTCAGGACGGCAACAACAACGCGTATTGCCAGGACAGCGAAATCGGCTGGGTCAATTGGGACCTGAGCGAAGACGGCAAAGCCCTGCTGAAGTTCGTCAAACGCCTGATCAAGCTGCGCCTCGCTTACCCGATTCTGCGTCGTGGCCGTTTCCTGGTCGGGGAATACAACGAAGACATCGGTGTCAAGGACGTGACCTGGCTCGCACCCGATGCCACCGAGATGACCACCGAGCATTGGCACGACGCCAATAACCGTTGCCTGGGCATGCTGCTCGATGGCCGCGCGCAGGAAACCGGCATTCGCCGCAAAGGCGCCGATGCGACCCTGTTGCTGGTGGTCAACGCCCATCACGACGTCGTCAACTTCTCCTTGCCGGAAGTGCCTGAAGGCAGTTTCTGGACATGCATGATCGACACCAATCAGCCGTCGATCCGTGGTCAGGAACGATTCGACTTTGGCCACGAGTACTCGGTCACCGGGCGCTCGCTGCTGCTGTTTGAACTGCAACGTGATGAAGAAGATTGATATGGACTTGCAAACCTATCTCGCCCGCCGCCCCCCGGGCTACAGCGATACCGTAGCGCTTGGTGGTTGCCTGCGGGCGATGGTCGAAGCCGGGCTAGACCGCTTGCCGCTACCGGGCAGCGGTCACACGCTGCAGCGGTGGCAGCATTTGGCGGATGTCGGCGGCCACGATTTGGGGCTGTGCAAACTCTATGAAGGCCACACCGATGCGCTGGCCATCATCGAGCAACTGGGCGGTTCGCCAACGCCGGGCAGCACGTGGGGCATGTGGGCGGCAGAACCGCCGCAAGCACGAGTGCAAGTGCGGCCCGACGGGCACCTGGTGACCTTGCATGGACGCAAGGCCTGGTGTTCCGGCGCCGCAGTGCTTAGCCATGCGCTGCTCACCGCGTGGGACGCCGACGATCAACAGCAACTGGTTGCGGTCGCGCTCGATCAACCGGGCGTGACCATCACCGATCAAGGCTGGGATGCTGTCGGGATGGGCGCCACCGGCAGCGTCGAAGTGTTGTTCGACGGCGCGCAAGCTCAGGCCATCGGCATTCCCGGCGATTACCTGCAACGTCCGGGGTTTTGGCAAGGCGGAATCGGCATCGCCGCCTGCTGGTATGGCGCGGCACGGCAGATTGCCGAGGCGTTGCGCCAACAATGTGCGCAACGGCAAGAGCCACACGCCCTCGCCCACCTCGGCGCGGTCGACACGACGTTGCAAGCCGCCGCCGACGTCCTGCGGTTCAGCGCCTTGCACATCGACGCGCACCCTGAAGACGACGCCGAACTCCTCGCCCGTCGCGCTCGCGCCGTGGTCGAACAGTCGGCTGAGCAGGTGATGCGCGAGGTTGGCCGTGCACTGGGTGCCGGGCCGTTTTGCAAGGATCGGCATTTCGCCCGTTTGATCGCCGACCTGCCGGTCTTCCTGCGGCAAAGCCACGCCGAACGCGACCTCGCCGCCCTCGGCCAAATCGTTGCCGCGCAATCAGCAGAGGCCTGGACGCTATGAAATTGTTTTCGTCTGACCTCCCCCTGTAGGAGCTGCCGAAGGCTGCGATCTTTTGATCTTTTGATCTTTGACTTTCGCACGGATGACCATTCGTCGGCACCTGTCAGATCTGACAGGTGCGCGATTCATCCAACCCGCGTTCAATAACTCCGTCACCTACCCGACCGGAGTTCCCGCCCATGTCCACCCCTCAAATACCTGACAACAGCACCCTGGTTCACAAGGAAATCGACATCCCCGGCCGCACCGGCCCGGTGTCCTTGAGGCCGACGGTATGGGGGATTAACCGGGCAGCCGCGCTTGATAACTTCCCCCGCCAGGGCATGTTGTGTAGGGCCGGGCCGTGGAGCTTGATGGGGGTTGGCGACAAACTGACGATCATTATGGGCGGCGATCAGGTCCGGCAAGTCACCATCGACAAGGACGAGGTCGATAAAGAACTGCAGATGTTCGTGCCTTCGGCACGCCTCACCGAAGGGACGCACACCATTTCCTACACCGTCACCCGCCTCAACCAAGGCGCCGAGCCTTCGGAGGTGATGGACGTTCTGATCAAACTCACCCGCCCCGGCGGCCATGACGAAACCGAAGGGCCGGGCCATTCGGAGCTGATCATGAGCATCCCGAAGGACATCATCCAAGGCGGCATTGACAAGGACAACGTCGCCGCCGGCGTGCCGATCACCATCGGCAACGATGACGGCTTGCCGCCTTATCCGAACGCGGCGACCGGTGATCAGATCCAGGTGTCCTGGGGTGGCGTCTTTGTGCTCAGCGAACGGCTGACCCATGAACAGGCCGAGGGCAAAGACAAGATCATCGTTCACATCGACAAGGACATCATCCTTAAGGCCGAAGACTCCGATCAGACGGGTCTGGCGGTGGCCTTCGAGGTCTACGACCTGGTGGACAACCGCTCCTCGGACTGGAGCTTTGCGCAACGCGTGGTGGTCACCACCGACGTAACCCGATTGGTGGCACCGCTGCACGAAAAAGCCGTGAACAACGTGTTGGATGTCAAGGACCTGAAGGGTACCCACAGCAATGCGCAGATCGTGGCCTTTGACCTCGACACATTCAAAGAGGGCGACATCATCATATTGCGACTCAGGTGCACTCCGATGGAGGGCGCCCCGATCGATATCGAGATACCTGGCGAGCCGTTGTTCAACTTGCCAAGCATTCACCTGATGCCGGTGCCAAACGCTTTACTGCGGCTAATGGCCCAGTCCCTGCTCGCGATGTCCTACCGGGTGAAAAAGGCCGATGGCTCCCCCGACCTGCGATCCAAGACCCGGTTCATCAGCGTCATCGGCGAGTTGCAGCGGCTCGCGGCGCCAGTTGCGCTGGATGCGGTGTCGGGTGCGCTCGATCCGGAGTTGGCAACGGTGCGCATCAAAATTCCGTTCGACGACTCCTTCGCCGAAGGTCAGGCGATCCAGCTGTACTGGCTCGGCACCCGTCCGGACTTGACCCCCTACCTGCCCGATCTGTTGCTGCGCTCAATCACCCAAGGCGACGTCACGGCCAAACAGCCGCTGTTTATGAACATCCGTGGCTCGGAGCACCTGCCCCCGATCACCGGCGGCCAGCTGGAGTTGTACTACCGGGTGCTCATCGACGACTCGGTGCTCGGCACGATGAACCGGGTCAACCAGACCCACGCCATCCGCGAATCGATCCACGCCGAGATCCTGCAAATCGGCGAGCCGCGCCTGGAACTGCCAGAGCCGAAAGTGGACGGCGTCGTCGACGGCGTCCTGCCCCCCGACACCAACGGCACCACCCTGACCGTGGAATACCGGGACACGGCCAAAGGCGACGTAGTGACCTATAAATGGTTCGGCTCCAAAACCGGAGAGGCCAGCGACTCTGTCACGCTGAGCTCGTTCACCGCCGGCCAGCCGATTCCGTTCCCGATCAAGGCCGAACTGATCAAGGGCAATGAAGGCGGCATGGTGTCGGCGTCTTACTCCATCAAACGGGCGGCGGGAGGGACGAGTTATTCCAATGCGCTGGAGTTTCATGTCGGCGTGGCGCTGGAGCTGGAAGCGCCCTCCATCAAGCAGGCACCGGATGGTGACAGTCTTGACCCGTTGGCGGCGCAGGACGAGCTCACCGCCGTGATCGATTACCCCGGCATGCTTGAAGGTGACAAGATCATCGTCACCTTTACCGGCGCCCCCGGAACCCCCGCCAGTGGCTCGCACACCACTGCGCCAATGACCGTTACAACGGTTGGCCCGCAGGACATTGCGCTGCTGGTTACGGTGCTTGCCTTTAACCTCGGCAAAGAGGTGAAAGTGAGATACGCCGTAACCCGTGACGGCATGTCCAAAGAGTCGGATCCGTTAATGCTTGCCGTACTGCCAATCAAGGACGAGGACAGTGGCCTGCCGACCCCGGCAATCGATGGTGCCGTGGGTGACGAGCTCGATGTGAACGCGCTGAACGAGCAAGCCCGGACCCGGGTGCCGGGCTGGCCGTTTATTGCCGAGGGCCAGACGCTGTGGCTGCGGTATTTTGGCACTGAAGAAGATGGTTCGACTTTTACTCATGAGACCTATGTGGCGACCACAATTCCGGCGGACGGCGTACCGGGAGGGGTGCTGCCGCGAGCTCCAGTGGCGGAATTGAGAAAGCTCAAGGACGGCTCGTCATTGCGGATCGAGTTCAAGGTCGGATTTGAGGGCAACAGCGATGAAAGTACGGCAGTGGTTTTTCCGGTTCGCACTTACACCGTCAACGCCGTCCAGGACATCAAACCGCAAATTTCATCGGTCAAAGGCTCGCCTAGCGGAGTCGAAATCGTGTCAGGCGGGACCACTGTGGAAACAGCCGTGACCTTGACCGGCAGCGCCGCCAAAGGCCAGAAAGTCGACGTGTTAGACGGTACAACGTCCAAAGGTCAACCCATCGCCGATCGGACGACAGGTATCTGGAAGTTGACCATTACCGGATTAAGCGTGGCTGCGCACAGTTTTACCGCCAAAGCGCTTTATGGTAGTGGCCTCACCTCCGATCCACGCACCATTACCGTGATTGCGGAGCAAAAGCCCGTCATCAGCAAGGTTACCGGCAGCAACGGTACCGATATTCCACACAATGGGAGCACCGTCGACACCCGCGTGACGCTGACGGGGAGCGCCACCCCAAATCTCGAGGTGGATATCCTCGATGGCGCCACTTCGCTCGGTAAGGTGTCGGTCAATACCTCTGGCATCTGGACCAAGGCCGTCACCGGCCTGGCGGCCGTCACCCACACCTTCACCGCCAAGGCAACCTACGGCTCCGGCCTCGTCTCCGATCCACGCATCATTACTGTGATTGCAGTGCAAAGACCCGTCATCACCAAGGTTGCCGGCAGCAACGGCGTCAATATCCCAGACAACGGCAGCACCTACGACACCCGCTTGACACTCACAGGGACCGCCACCCCAAATCAAGAGGGGAAGTTGTGGAATGGTGCCAGCAATTTGATTGGTGAGGTGTCGATTAATAGCTCCGGCATCTGGACGACGACCGTCACCGGCTTGAGGTTCGCCAGCCACGCATTCTATGTATCAGCCAACAATCTCCAATCCATGCCAGCACGCATTGTTACCGTAATCGATGCAACTCCTCCAAAGATCGTCGGTATATACGGAAGTCACGACGACACCCCAGGAGAGACTTTCATACCTAGTGGTGGTACATGGTCAAAAACTCTCATTCGCGTAGTAATGACAGGCGCCCCCGGCCGAACAGTGAACGTGTATAACACAAACCAAACACCATCAAGATCAATAACATTTGATGCCAATGGATCAGGGAGTTATGGACCATTCCATGGGGGCCCCATGAACTCAGGCCCCCATTCATGGTACGTAATCGATTCTATAACAGGTACCCGGTCTAACAACTGGGCACTCACATGGAAATATCCTTAGATGCTCTGAAATAGCCGGATGTGTTCCGGCTATCGAGTAGTCAACACTTTTCAAAAACGACGCATGTCGAAATTTGTTCAATGATTTTCGCTTTTCTACCCTTTCGGCCGCTGCAAAGTCCTTTGCAGCGGCCACTTCCTGCATTACACGTGCACCTCTCCTGCGTTCGCCAACAAATATCGGCCGGCCATTCACAGGTTTGACAGGGCGAACAACGTCAACATCTGCGCGGTGTTCTTGGCCAAGCCCCAAAAGCTCACTTTTTTATAGCCAAACTTACGTTTGATTAACCCAAATGTGTGCTCAACCCTGGTGCGAACCTGGGCCTTAGCCTATTCGTTCTTGCGGATCGCCTTGTACAAAACACTGTGTACTCCCATGCCGAGCTCTCAATGAGCTGCCGAAGGCTGCGATCTTTAGCTTTTAAACGATGATGTTTAAAAGACACCTCAAGACACGGGATCCAGGCTACGAATCCTTGCGCATTTGCCTACAGCTACGCCAGAATCCGCCGGCTTGTGCGCTTTGGAGGCGGGTTCTATTGTGGGTTGGTCGCTGATTCATCAGCGATCGGGTCTCGCAGCCCGATGATCTCTGGACGCACAACACCCGTCGTTGCTATGGCGGCTGTACGTGGGAGACCTTAGGGTCTGCCGGTTCTAGAGTCCCGGTCTGCGACCCGCGTATAGCTGCCACCTATTTCGTATCGCAGCGAAATGTGGCGGCTCCGTTGACTCTAGGAGCTTTATCAATGATTAAACCAACACCCAACCCGCCCGAAACCGACCCCACCTCCCCCTACGAATCCCTCGATTCCAAAAAACTCAACGAAGCCGCCGATCGCGCCCTCGATCACTATCTCTGCCCACCCGGCTCCACCCCACCGCCACGCCAAACCCGCAGGATGTACGCCGTTACCGCAGACTTCAAAAACGAGGAACTGCTGGTCGATGCCTGCGAAACACTCGCCTCAGCCAAAACCATCGCCAATGACTTCGCCCGCCTCTTGCCAGCGTCGCAACGCAGGACGCTGTTGGGGATTGCGCAATTGATCATGCTCGGCGAGTTGGCGGTGAATCGCGTGCTGGATAATCTGGAGTTGCCCGAAAACGCCAGTCCTCGATAAGACGCCGCCCCTGTGGCGAGGGGATTTATCCCCGATGGGCTGCGCAGCAGCCCCCCAAACCTGAAACTTCGATACATCAGGAATATCTCACGCGCAGGTTTTGGGGCTGCTGCGCAGCCATCGGGGATAAATCCCCTCGCCACAAATGGGGTTGCTCCACCATCGGGTGGGTGCGCGCATTCCGACGGAACTGCCACACCCACCCACCAGTCGCATGAACAGGCACTCAGGATTCAGAGGAGTAACCGTGTTCAGCGATCCCCAGCCTCACCTCGTCGACTTCCCCGCCATCCACCGCATGCGGGGGCTGACGGTCAATACCCACAAGGGTTTCACTGCGTTCAGCCGGTGCTTCATCCTGCCGGAATTGCATAAAGTGGTGCGCAGCACTTCGGCCGATCTGGTGTTTTTGCAGGAAGTGGTGGGTGAACACGAGCGGCATTCGAACCGCTACAACGAATGGCAGCAAACTTCGCAATACGAATCCGCAGAGGCCTGGACGCTATGAACGCCGCGAAGAAAGACAACCCGATCGTCGGCCATGGCACGTCTCTGCAGCAATGGCAGAACTCGCGGCATCTGGCGGAACTGGACACCATCAATATTCTCGAGCTTGTGCCTGCGGGCGCCCGGGCGGTGATCATTGCCCCGCACCCGGACGATGAAGTGCTGGGCTGTGGCGGCATGCTGCAATTGCTCGCCGCCGCCGAGCGGCCGTTGCAACTGATCTCGGTCACCGACGGCTGTGCCAGTCACCCCGGCTCGGAGCGCTGGCCGGTCGAACGACTGAGCGTGATCCGTCCGCAGGAGTCCGCCGAAGCCTTGCGCCGCCTCGGCCTGCCGATGCATCAACTAAAGTGGCTGCGCGGTGGTTTCGCCGACACCCAAGTGGCCGCTCAGGAATCTGCGTTAAGTGAATTTATCGAACGCCATCTGCGCCCCAACGACGTGGTCTTCACCACTTGGCGCGAGGATGGTCATTGCGATCACGAAGCCGTAGGCCGCGCCAGCGCTACAGCTGCGCGAAGAGCCGGCGCAACCTGCCACGAACTGCCGGTGTGGACGTGGCATTGGGCATCCCCCGAAGACGCGGTTGTCCCGTGGCATCGGGCCCGCAAGATTCTACTGACCCCCGAACAAGTCGCACGCAAACGCCACGCGGTGCACGCTTTTGCCAGTCAACTTGAAGGTGATCCCGCAGCCGGACTCGCTCCGGTGCTGGCGCCGCATATTCTCGAGCGTCTGCTGCAACCTTTCGAAGTGGTGTTTCTATGAGCGTCGAGGATCGTTATTTCGAAGGCCTGTTCGCCGGCAACGACGACCCGTGGGCGTTCCGCCAGCGCTGGTACGAACAGCGCAAACGCGCAATTACCCTCGCGGCGTTGCCCCGCCCGCACTATCGGGCGATTTTCGAACCGGGCTGCGCCAACGGCGAATTGAGCGCCGAACTCGCCGGCCGTTGTGACCGACTGTTGTGCTGCGACACGGCGAGCGCGGCAGTAAAACTGGCGCGAACCCGATTGGGTCAGTTTGATCACGCCGAAGTCCGCCAAAGTCGCTTGCCCGGCGACTGGCCGGAGGAAAAATTCGACCTGATTGTATTTAGCGAAATCGGCTACTACCTCGACAGCAAGGATCTGACAGAAGTGATCCGTCGAATCAACGATTCCCTGACGGCCGACGGCCAATTATTGGCCTGTCACTGGCGCCCGCCCATTGAGGGCTGCCCGCTGAACGCACGGCAGGTTCACGATCTGATTCACGAACAATTGCGGCTGCCGCGTGTGGCACTGCACCAGGAGGCGGACTTTATTCTCGAGGTGTGGAACCGCGAACCGCGCTCAGTGGCGGCGTTGGAGGGTCTGCGATGATTGGCATTCTGATCCCGGCGCACAACGAAGAAGACCTGCTCGACGAATGCCTGAGTGCCGCCATGCGCGCCAGCCGGCACGGCTTGCTGGCCGGTGAGCGGGTCGAAGTGCTGGTGGTGCTCGACAGCTGCACTGATCGCTCTGCGCAAATCGTCAACAATTATCCGGTGTTGAGTTTGCACATCGAGGCACGCAACGTTGGCCAGGCCCGTGCCGCCGGTGCCCAGCTGTTACTGGAGCGCGGCGCGCGCTGGATCTCCTGCTCGGATGCTGACAGCCGCGTCGCCGATGACTGGCTGGTGGCTCAGCTCGGGCTTGGCGCGGACGCGGTGTGCGGCACGGTCACCGTCGAGCGCTGGCATGAGTCGTTCGATGAAGCGGCGCAGATCCACTACCACCGAAACTATCGGGCCTGCGAGGGTCATCGGCATATCCATGGCGCCAATCTGGGCATCAGCGCAGACGCCTATCGGTGGGCCGGAGGCTTTAAACCGCTGGCCTGTGACGAAGATGTGCAACTGGTCCGCGAGCTGGAACTGGTGGGCGCCAACATCGCCTGGAGCCATCGCCCGCAGGTTCACACCAGCGCTCGCCTGGACAGTCGGGCCCGCGGCGGTTTTGGTGACTACTTGCGTCATTTGGCACAGTTGGAAGCAAAAAAACCGGATCAGATTGATCTGTGACGCGACGAATGTGAGTTCATGGGCAATACTCCTGTGCGCGGCAATCCAGGGTTCGGAGCGCTGCAAGGCAATCAACCAGCCTTCACGGGTCGGCCCCGTCGGATTTCATGACGGCGAGCGTGATCGAGGGCGAGACAAACAAGGACGTCATACCCATGAAACCGTTATCGCTAAGTGAAGGCCCTTCGTCGGCGCAAATCTGGAACAGCGCAGCGCAACTCGACAACATCCCCGTCATCAATACCCGCAGCCTGGTGCCCACTGGCGCGCGCGCGGTGATCATCGCGCCGCATCCCGGCGACGAAGTGGTCACCTGCGGCGGCCTGCTGCAATTACTTTCAAGCCTGGGCCATCCGCTGCAACTGCTCTCCATCACCGATGGCAGCGCCAGCCACCCCGGTTCGCGACAATGGTCGGAAAAACGCCTGAGCGTATTCCGCCCGCAGGAAAGCGTCGAAGCCCTACGCCGCCTCGGCTTGCCGATGCACAGCCTGAAATGGGTGCGCGGCGGCTTCACCGACAACGCCCTGAGCGATCAACACAGCCAGTTGACCGAATTCATCGGCCGCTACCTGCGACCCGGCGACGTGGTGTTCAGCACTTGGCGCGGCGACGGCAACGACGACCACGAAGCCGTCGGTCGCGCCAGTGCCGAAGCCGCTGAACTGGCCGGCGTGACTTTCCACGACGTGCCTGTGTGGGCATGGCACTGGCCAGAGCGAGACCGGTCACTGATACCCTGGGAGCGCGCCCGCAAACTGCGCCTCGACACCTGGACCGTTGCGCGCAAGAGCCACGCTACTCACGCGTACGCCAGTCAGCTCAAGGGCGAACCGGCACTGGGTATTGCGCCAATGCTGCCGCCGGTGATCCTTGAACGGATGCGTTTGCCGTATGAGATTGTTTTCGTCTGACCCCCCTGTAGGAGCTGCCGAAGGCTGCGATCTTTTGATCTTTTGATCTTTTGATCTTTTGATCTTTTGATCTTTTGATCTTTTGATCTTTGACTTTCGCACGGATGACCATTCGTCGGCACCTGTCAGATCTGACAGGTGCGCGATTCATCCAACCCGCGTTCAATCACTCCGTCACCTACCCGACCGGAGTTCCCGCCCATGTCCACCCCTCAAATGCCTGACAACAGCACCCTGGTTCACAAGGAACTCGACATCCCCGGCCGCACCGGCCCGGTGTCCCTGAGGCCGATGGTATGGGGAATTAACCGGGCCGCTGCGCTTGATAACTTTCCCCGCCAGGGCTTGTTGTGCCGGGCCGGGCCGTGGAGCTTGATGGGGGTTGGCGACAAACTGACGATCATTATGGGCGGCGATCAGGTCCGGCAAGTCACCATCGACAAGGATGAGGTCGATAAAGAACTGCAGATGTTCGTGCCTTCGGCACGCCTCACCGAAGGCAAATTCAGCGTCTCCTACACCGTCACCCGCCTCAACCAGGGCGCCGAGCCTTCGGAGGTAATGGACGTTCTGGTCAAACTCACCCGCCCCGGCGGCCATGACGAAACCGAAGGGCCGGGCCATTCGGAGCTGATCATGAGCATCCCGAAGGACATCATCCAAGGCGGCATTGACAAGGACAACGTCGCCGCCGGCGTGCCGATCACCATCGGCAACGATGACGGCTTGCCGCCTTATCCGAACGCGGCGACCGGTGATCAGATCCAGGTGTCCTGGGGTGGCGTCTTTGTGCTCAGTGATCGGCTGACCCATGAACAGGCCGAGGGCAAAGACGAGATCATCGTTCACATCGACAAGGACATCATCCTTAAGGCCGAAGACTCCGATCAGACGGGTCTGGCGGTGGCCTTCGAGGTCTACGACCTGGTGGACAACCGCTCCTCGGACTGGAGCTTTGCGCAACGCGTGGTGGTCACCACCGACGTAACCCGATTGGTGGCACCGCTGCACGAAAAAGCCGTGAACAACGTGTTGGATGTCAAGAACCTGAAGGGTGCCCACAGCAATGCGCAGATCGCGGCCTTTGACCTCGACACATTCAAAGAGGGCGACATCATCATATTGCGACTCAGGTGCACTCCGGTGGAGGGCGCCCCGATCGATATCGAGATACCTGGCGAGCCGTTGTTCAACTTGCCAAGCGTTCACCTGATGCCGGTGCCAAACGCTTTACTGCGGCTAATGGCCCAGTCCCTGCTCGCGATGTCCTACCGGGTGAAAAAGGCCGATGGCTCCCCCGACCTGCGATCCAAGACCCGGTTCATCAGCGTCATCGGCGAGTTGCAGCGGCTCGCGGCGCCAGTTGCGCTGGATGCGGTGTCGGGTGCGCTCGATCCGGAGTTGGCAACGGTGCGCATCAAAATTCCGTTCGACGACTCCTTCGCCGAAGGTCAGGCGATCCAGCTGTACTGGCTCGGCACCCGCCCGGACTTGACCCCCTACCTGCCCGATCTGTTGCTGCGCTCAATCACCCAAGGCGACGTCACGGCCAAACAGCCGCTGTTTATGAACATCCCTGGCCCGGCGCACCTGACCCCGATCAACGGCGGCAAGCTGGAGTTGTACTACCGGTTGCTCATCGACGACTCGGTGCTCGGCACGATGAACCGGGTCAACCAGACCCACGCCATCCGCGAATCGATCCACGCCGAGATCCTGCAAATCGGCGAGCCGCGCCTGGAACTGCCAGAGCCGAAAGTGGACGGCGTCGTCGACGGCGCACTGCCCGCCGACACCAACGGCACCACCCTCACCGTGGAATACACGGACACGGCCATAGGCGACGTAGTGACCTACCAATGGTTCGGCACGAAAACCGGGGGGCACAGCGACTCGGTCACTTTGAGCTCATTCACCGCCGGCCGACCGATTTCGTTCAACATCGACGCGAAATGGATCAAGGGCAATGAAGGCGGGATGGTGTCGGCGTCTTACTCCATCATTCGCAAGGCAGGTGGCACCAGTTATTCCAATGCGCTGGAGTTTCATGTCGGCGTGGCGCTGGAGCTGGAAGCGCCCTCCATCAAGGAAGCTATTGGAGACAGCCTGAACCCCATCGCGGCCAAGGACATGCTGACGGCGATCATCCCCCAGTACCCCGGCATGTTGGCCACCGACATGATCAGCGTGACATGGACCGGCACGGCTGGTAACGGCAGTCACACCACCGCTGCGGTGGAGGTGGGCACGGTGGGGTCTAAAGAGATCGAGCTGATCAATTCGGTGGTGGCTTTTAACCTGGGGCTGACGGTGACGGTGAACTACATCGTGACCCGCAATGGCATGCCGAAAATTTCGGACTCGCTGTATCTGACGGTGCAGAAGATCACCGAGAGCGATCTGCCATTGTCGACGCCGGTCATTAATGACAACACCGGTAGCGAGCTAGATGTGACGACACTGCCGGCCGGAGCAAAGACGCGCATTGCCGGTTGGCCGTTCATTGCGCTCAGACAACGCATATGGCTGCGCTATTTTGTCGAAGGCGACTCTACGCCGATCCATACAGAATACGAAGGCACCGAGATTCCGGTTACCGGTGTGCCAAGCGGGATGTTCCCGAATACCCCGGTGGGCAAGCTCAAGGAATTGGCCGATGGGGCCAGATTACGGATCGAGTTCAAGGTGAGCTTTGACGGCAGCAGCGATGAAAGTACGGCGGTGATTTTTCCGGTTCGCACTTATACCGTCAAGGCTGTGGAGGATTTGAAACCTGAAATCAACTCAATCAAAGGTTCCCCGAGCGGCGCGGAAATCCCGCCGAACGGAACAACTGAGGAAACCGCCGTGATCCTCTCCGGCACTGCAGCCAAGGGACAGCAGATCGAGGTGTTTGACGGCATAACGCCCAAAGGCCGACCCGTCGCTCACACGACAACCGGCCTCTGGGAACTGGCCGTTAACGAACTTAGCGTTGGCGCGCACAGTTTCAAAGCCAAAGCCTTGTACGGCTCGGGCGCAGAGTCGGCAGTTCGGACGTTCACCGTGGCAGACAAATTGAAAATCACACACATTCAAGATCCACAGTACATGACGGTCAGTCCCGATGGAGCATTCGTCCATGTAGGCTGTTATGGAGAGCCATATAATACTGGTAATAGATCGCTGAACCTGATCAATCTCGCGAAACAGACAATAACGAAATCTGTGGCCCCGGGCTATGTCGCTAGTGCAGTACTCTCTCCAGACGGCAGGCGAATCTACGTTTGTGCGGGCAACATCATCGAGTACGATGCAACTGACTTGACACTCAAACGGACCTACACTCGCAAGTATCATCCTTTATCATTGGTTTTAAGCCCCGACAACACGCGATTCTATTGCGTTATCTTTGACGGACAATCTTCAATCACCGGAAAACTGGAAGTGATTGATGTTAGTGGCGGCCAGACTATTCGAACAATCAACTTGGGAATGAACACGCGAAAAATACTTATAAACCACGACGGCAGTCGACTTTACGTTCAAAACCTCAACAGTATAGGCTCTGCGCAAGGCGGAGTTGGCGTAATTGACACCAGCACTACGCGACTTATTGACGTCATTGACACAGGACACAATCCTTCAGACATGGTCGCAAGCCCTGACTGGGAATTCTTATATGTTGCAAGGGCATATACAAACGAATTAATCGAAATCAGCACCCGCACAAATAAGATTACACGCCGCATACCAACCAAGTTAAAAATAGCAAAGCTAGCAATCACGCCGGATGGAAAACATTTGTGTGGTGTCGGGCCTGACAATAATAACGAAGCCACGATATTCGATACCAACACACTGAATGCTCGCCCCATCCCTGCTGGCCGCAAGCCTTCCGCAGTAGCCTTTAGCAAGGACGGCCAGCGCGTATACATCTGCAATTTTCAAGACGACAACTTATGGGATTTCTCTTGGCTATAAGGATTTGAATACCCATTCTGAAAATTTAAATGAGCGAGCTGTCGTAGCGGATTACGTCCGCTACGACACACATAAACCGCCCTGCGACCACCCCCTCTTCGCCACCCAATCCGGAATTCCGTCACTCGACGCCCGCACCGTCCCCCTGTACGGCGGCGATACTGCTGCACGATCGCTGTGGAAAAACGGGAAGGCCGATAAAAGTGCGGGTCTACAGGGAGAAAAAAATCAAAAGATCGCAGCCTTCGCCAACTCTTACAGGGCTCGGTTCACTTCGCACAAACGACCACTCGTCGCCACCTGTCAGATCTGACAGGTGCGCATTTAATCGTTTCGCGCTCTGATAGCGCCTGCATATCCCCAAAACACAGGAGCTTCATCCATGAACAACTCACAGAATATTTCACAAACATATTACGAAGACTTTGAAGCTGAAAAAACGCCCGCGGGCATACCTGAAACCGGGTACACAACTACAAACGGCCTGACCCTTCACGTAGTACGTGGTGATATGGGACTTGTAGAGGAATATGACGATAAACTTTTGAACATGGGCCCGGACTCTGAAGTAAGCATAAAGTTAAGCGTTTCATCTACCCAGTTCGAAATTGCGGGCATGCCTGGAGCTCCGACAACAATTACTTTACACAACGAGACAGGCGAGTTTGTTGGCGATCAAATCTGGAAAGAAGATACGAAGTCTTTTACATCAGCAAAACCTGTTACCTATCTCAGGGTCTACTGTGATACACCGGGTGCGGAAATTCAGATAACACGTGTGGGTTGGAGCGAATAAAGCAAGAACCATATTTTTTAACTAGCGGCGAACGCTGACAGAAACAACGTCTTCACTTTAACCTCCTACTCCTGCGCCACACTCCGAAATAGATATAACGCAGGATTTGTCGAGTAAAACGAGGCCGCGATCTCTTGATCTTGTTTTGTGAAGATCAAAAGATCGCAGGCTTCAAGTTTTTGGGCCTGGTGGCCTATCTGGAAGGAACTGCCGCCCCCACCCACCAGTCGCATGAACAGGCACTCAGGATTCAGAGGAGTAACCGTGTCCAGCGATCCCCAGCCTCACCTCGTCGACGCACCCGCCATCCATCGTTTGCGGGTGCTGACGGTCAATACCCATAAGGGTTTTACCGCGTTCAACCGGCGTTTCATCCTGCCGGAATTGCGTGAAGCGGTACGCAGCACTTCGGCCGATCTGGTGTTTTTGCAGGAAGTGGTGGGTGAACACGAGCGGCATTCGAACCGCTACAACGAATGGCCGCAAACCTCGCAATACGAATTTCTCGCCGACAGCATGTGGAGCGATTTCGCCTACGGGCGTAATGCGGTGTATCCCGACGGCCATCACGGCAACGCGTTGCTGTCGAAATACCCGATCCGCGAATACCGCAACCTCGATGTCTCGATCACCGGCCCCGAGCGCCGTGGCCTCCTGCACTGTGTGCTGGATGTGCCGGGGCATGCAGAAGTACACGCGATCTGCGTGCACTTGAGTCTGCTCGAAAGCCATCGCCAATTGCAGCTGCAACTGCTCTGTCAGTTGCTCGAATCCCTTCCGGACGATGCACCGGTGATTATTGCTGGCGACTTCAACGATTGGCAGTTGCAGGGCAACGCCGCCCTCGCCCGTCGTGATTATCTGCACGAAGCCTTCGAACGCCATCACGGTCGCCCGGCCAAGACTTATCCGGCACGGTTTCCCTTGTTGCGTCTGGACCGGATCTACCTGCGCAACGCCAGCAGTCATGACCCGCAAATCCTTGGCAACAAGCCTTGGACACACCTGTCGGATCACCTGCCACTGGCGGTTGAAGTGCATCTTTAGCAACGCATCGCACATGACCGTTCGTCAGACATGCGGTGCAGAGCCCGGAAAACCTTCTAGACCTGTAAAGGCTAAGGACAAGCACTTCATAACGTTAGGGTTCAGATCTCACGTAGTTCATCAGCAGTTCAGAGGTTTTTAGGTCAGGCACCCGTTCAAGGATGAATACCCCACTGGTTCCTCCATGGAAACTGCCAACATGCGATCTATAAATACTTTGAAGGCTTTGCCACACTCATTGCTCCTGCCCGCTTCACTGCTGCTGGTCATCAGCCCGACAGCCTGGTCTGCCTGCGTATTGACGCCTGGCGCAGGTAACGACGCCTTTACCTGTGACAGCGGCACCAGCGGTTCACTGACCGATCTTGCGGGCAACAACAGCCTGACTCTCCCCACAAATGGCACAGGCCGGATCAACGGCAGCGTGACTTTTGGCAATGGTACCGACCGTGTCGAAATAAACTCCGGTGTTATCACTGGCGCCGTCAGCCAAGGCAATGGCATTGATGATTTCGTCATGTCCGGCGGTTCGATAGGCTCCCTGGCACAGGGCGACAGTCGCGACACCTTCCTGATGACCGGCGGCACCATCGTCGGAGCTTTTGAGGACGGTGATGTCGCGCGCATGACCGACGGCAGCATCGGCCGGGTCGACATGAAGCTCGACAACAATATTTTCGATCTGTCCGGCGGGCAGATTATCGGCAACCTGGTGACCGGTTTTGGCACCGACACCATCATCGTCTCCGGCGGGCGCGTTGGCGGCAACGTCAGTGTCAGCGGCGGCAACGACAGCATCACCGTGACCGGTGGCGAAATCGGCGGCGAGATCCGCGCCAGTACCGGCAATGACACCTTGCTGTGGGATGGCGATGGCATTATCCGCTCGGCAATCCTCATGGACGTCGGCAATGACAGCGCCACATTGCGCAACCTTGACGACAACATTCTTGCGCTGACCCCCAGCATCAATGGCGGCGTCGGCACCGATGTGCTGACTTTCGACAATACGCCCACTGCTCTGCCCGCGCGGTTTATCAACTGGGAAACAGTCAATCTGAGCAACGGTTCGCAACTGGATCTGGGCTCAAGCAGCCTGGTGCTGGGCGATGCCGGAACCGGTAGTGGCGTGCTGAATGTCGATGCGAGCAGCGTTGTACTCGCCACGCAAGGGGCTGTCTCACCGGCAGTGGCCGGGCAAGCGGTGACTTTCAATAACGCTGGCATCATTGACCTGACCCGCAACAACAGCCGCACCGACGACACGCTCACCGTGCAGGGTAACTATGTTGGCGGCAGCGGGGTTGGCGGCAGCGGCCAGTTGCTGCTGCAAAGTGTGGTGGCTGGCGATGATTCGCCGAGTGACAAACTGGTGGTCAACGACGGCAGCCTCGGCGGTGCAACGGTGATCAGCGTCAGCAACGTCGGCGGACTCGGCGCACTGACCCAGGTAAACGGCATCCAGCTGGTGCAGGCGCAGGGCAGCACGGTCAGTACCGATAACGCGTTTACCCTCAGCGGCCCGGTGTCTGCCGGCGCCTACGATTACTACTTGTTCAAGGGCGGCGTGACTGCCGGTACGGAGAACAGTTGGTACTTGCGCTCAGCCGTGGTTGCGCCCCAAGTGATCAGCGTGCCGAATCCCGATCCAGCGTTGCCACCGATTCTGGTTCCGGTCGTGCCCACCCCCGTCGCGGCAGCTATCACTCCCATTGCCAACCCGCCTGTCGTACCCGGCGAACCTGGAGAACCTACGCCTAGCCCGGCGCCGCCGGCACTGGCTGTATTGCCTGTCCTGCCGGCGGCTGTGGCAGGTGCCGCGCCAATTCCCCTCTATCGCCCGGAAGTCCCGACCTGGTCGGTACTGCCACCCGCTGCGGCGCAGTTGACGCTCAACGCACTGGGCACCTTCCATGATCGCCAGGGCGATCAGCGCTTGCTCAGCGAGACCGGCGCGTTCGGTGCAGGTTGGGGTCGGGTCTATGGCAAAAACATCGATCAGACCTGGGCCGGCACCGTCACTCCGCGCCTGGACGGCTCACTCAATGGTTTTCAGGTTGGCAACGATCTGTACAGTTCGCTGACCTCGGGTGGCCAGACTCAGCGTCTCGGTTTCTTCGTTGGCCATAGTCGTTTGCAAGGTGATGTCGACGGCTTCAACGAAGGCTTTCAGGACAACAGCGCCGGCAAGATCAAACTCGAAGGCGACAGTTATGGCTTGTACTGGACGCTGACCGATCCGTACGGCTGGTACATCGACACGGTCGTGATGGGCACCCGTTTCGATGGCGACAGTCATTCCGACCGTGGTGTAGAGCTGGACAATCGCGGGCATGCGCTGACGCTCTCGGCAGAAGCGGGTTATCCCTTTGCGCTCAACGACACCTGGGTCGTCGAGCCGCAGGTGCAAGTCATTCACCAGAAGATCTCCCTCGACAGCCAGGACGATGGCATTTCACGGGTGTCGTTCGACTCCGACGACGCCTGGACCAGTCGCCTCGGCACGCGACTCAAGGGTCGCTATCAGGTCAGCGGCATGCCGCTTGAACCGTATCTGCGTGCCAACCTGTGGCATACGTTTTCCGGCACCGATTCGGTGACTTTCGACGACAGTGATGTGATCAGCACAGAGCAGAAATCCTCAACGGCGGATGTCGGCCTCGGTGTGGTGCTGACCCTCGACCGCGCAGTGAGTGTTTACGCCAGCACTGATTACAGCCGCAATATTGACAGCAATGACTTGCGCGGCGTGTCGGGTAATATCGGGATCCGCATCAGCTGGTAGACCTTCCGTCGGCAATATAAAGCTCTGGACCGGCGCTTTCGTTGCGTTTTTCTATGCAAACAATCACTTAGTTATGTGCAGAAAAACAAACGCTTGCGTCGGACAATTTGCCACTACCGCTCATCGTTCAATTTCTTGACGCGCGCCCTTCACTCTTCTTATCTCTACCTTACTACCCCCGGAATCCTAACCGGGGCGAGCCTCCGGACTCTCGCGAAATCGAGCGCCCACGGTTTGCCTCGCTCCATTCGGTCGCCCCTCGTTCGGGGTAGGAGAGGCGCCACATCGAGATGCCGCATGCGCCTGCAAGGTAGACCTCCATGAAAATCTCCATCACCCCACACGAGATCAAAATCACTTTTTGCACAGTGTCGAGTTCTATCTTGCTGTGCTCATCCATGGAGGCGCAGGCCGGTTCTGCGGCGGATGAAACTTCCCCTTGGTATCGAGAGAACGTCCCGGTGATGACCTTGCCTGCGACGGTGATCACGCCCGGCCCACAACGCTTCAGTCAGCGCCCTGACTTGCAAGACTCCCGCCTGATCACCGAAGACCTCGCGCCCGGCGCCTGGGAGCGGTTTTACGGCGCCAGTTCCCGACAAGCGCAAACCGACGTGCTGTCGTCAGGTTTCGCAATACCCGGCGGTGGCCATTCAAAAGGCCCTGCTGTCCTGACCCTGCAAAGCAGCAACGGCGCCACCCAGACCATCGGCTTGATTGGCGGCGCGCACCAGATTCAGGCCAACGGCAACGGCCCGCTCACCAGTCGTGCCCTCGCCGACCCGTCCATCGCGACCCTGAATCTGGAAGGCCAGAGTCTCGGCGCCTATTACAGCCTGACGGGCGCCCAGGGCTGGCACGTCGACCTGTCGGCCAGCGGCGGCCGCGTCAGTGGTTTCAGTCGCAATCAACAAGGTGCACGGCAAGTTACCGAAGGCAGCGCGATAACCTTCTCGGTCGAGGGCGGCTACCCGATTGGCTTGAGCGAAAACTGGGTGGTCGAACCGCAGGCACAATTGATCAATCAGCGCATCACCCTCGACACCCCTTACGCGGGCTCGGGCAACGCGTCTTCAAGCGACCTGAACTCATGGAGCGGCCGCGTCGGCGCACGGTTGAAAGGCAGTTATGACTTGAACGGTCTGCCGGTCGAACCCTATGTGCGGACCAACCTGTGGCACACGGTGTATACCGGCAGCACAGTGACTCTGGATCAGGTCGACAAGATCAGCAGCAGTCGCAAGTCGTCGACGGTGGAATTGGGATTGGGTCTGGTGGCGCGGGTGACACCGGTGGTGAGCCTGTACGTCAGCGCCGATTACAGCAGTGATGTCGATGACAATGATCTGAACGGGTTGATTGGCAGTTTGGGTGTGCGGATGCGGTGGTGATCTTCGGGTCACCGAAGATCCCTGTGGGAGCTGGCTTGCCAGCGATGGCGGTGGATCATGCAACAGTAATGTTGAATGTTCCGCCCTCATCGCGGGCAAGCCCGCTCCCACAGGTTATGCGGTGTCTGGTCTAGCCCCCAGGTCGCAATATCAACACCGCCAACGGTGGCAGATTCAGTTCCAGCGACAACGCCTGGCCATGGCTCGGCACTTCTTCGGTAAACGCCCCGCCGCCGTTGCCATAATTGGAGCCGGCATAGGTGTCGGCGTCGCTGTTGAGCAGTTCAGTCCAGCGCCCGGCAAACGGCACGCCGACCCGATAAGCCTGACGCGGCACCGGCGTGAAGTTAGCCACCACCAGCACCGGCTCACCGTCCTTGCTCCAACGCAACCAGGCATACACGCTGTTGATCGCATCGTCACCGATCAGCCACTGAAAACCCTGCGGCGCGTCATCCTGATCGTGCAGCGCCGGTACTTCGCGATACAAGCGATTGAGGTCGCCGACCAGTTTCTGCACGCCTTGGTGCTCGGAATACTGCAGCAGATACCAGTCGAGCTGCTGATCATGATTCCACTCGCGCCACTGGCCAAACTCGCAACCCATGAACAGCAGCTTCTTGCCCGGGTGGGTCCACATGAAGCTCAGATACGCGCGCAGGTTGGCAAACTTCTGCCAGCGATCGCCGGGCATCTTGTCGATCAGCGAATGCTTGCCGTGTACCACTTCATCATGGGAAATCGGCAGAATGAAGCGCTCGGACCACGCGTAAACCAGACCAAAACTCAGTTCGTTGTGATGATGGGCGCGGTACACCGGGTCCTGCTGAATGTAATGCAGCGAATCGTGCATCCAGCCCATGTTCCACTTGTAGGCAAAACCCAGACCACCCTGCTGCGTACTCTGGCTGACGCCCGGCCATGCCGTGGATTCCTCGGCGATCACCAAGGCGCCCGGCGCTTCCAGCTCGACCACGTCATTCAAGTGACGCAGGAAGTCGATGGCTTCCAGATTCTCGCGGCCGCCATGGCGGTTCGGCACCCATTCGCCAGCCTTGCGCGAATAGTCGCGATACAGCATCGAGGCCACCGCATCGACGCGCAGACCGTCGATGTGAAAATGCTTCAACCAATGCAATGCCGACGCGAGCATGTAGCCGTGGACTTCGGTGCGGCCGAGGTTGTAAATCAGCGTGTCCCAATCCTGATGGAAACCCTCCAGCGGATTGGCGTATTCATACAATGCCGTGCCGTCGAACTGCGCCAGACCATGGGTATCGGTAGGGAAATGCGCCGGCACCCAATCGAGGATCACGCCGATTTCGGCGCGGTGGCAGGCATCGATAAATTCGCCGAACTGTTCCGGCGTGCCGTAACGCGCACTCGGGGCGAATTGCGAAAGCAATTGATAACCCCAGGAGCCACCGAAAGGATGCTCCATGATCGGCATCAGTTCGATGTGGGTGAAACCCAGTTCCTTGACATACGGAATCAAGCGCTCGGCCAGCTCCGGCCAGCTGTACTGGCGCGCCACTTCACCGAGATCATCCAGCTCGCATTGCCACGATCCGGCATGCAGCTCGTAGATCGACAGCGGTGCCGAATGTTTCTGCCGCTCGCGGCGGCTGTTCATCCAGTCCTGATCCTGCCAATTGACCTGCAATGGCGCGGCGACTTTTGATGCGGTGTCCGGCGGCAGGCTGGTGGCCAGCGCCATCGGGTCGGCCTTGAGCGGCAGAATCCCGTGGGCGCCAAGAATTTCGTATTTGTACAACTCCCCCGCTTGCAGGCGCGGGATGAACAACTCCCAGACCCCGGAAGGATGACGCAGACGCATCGGATGCCGGCGCCCGTCCCAGACGTTGAAATCACCGACAACCGAAACCCGCCGGGCATTCGGCGCCCACACGGCAAAGCGCACACCGTCGACGCCATCAACCGTTTTCAGTTGCGCGCCAAGGCACGCACTGAGGTCGCGGTGATTGCCTTCGGCGAACAGATACAAATCCATTTCGCCGAGCAACTGGCCGAAGCTGTAAGGATCCTCGGCAACCTGCTCACCACCGGCCCAACGGGTGCGCAAGCGATAGCGCCGCTCCCCGTTGAAGTGGCCAACAAAAAGCCCCGGCGTCTCGGTTTGCTCCAGGACACCGAGCTCTTCATCAGAATCTTTATCCAGCACCACCACGCTCAACGCGCCCGGCAAGTATGCTCGAATGAACTGCCCGCCAGCGCCATCGCCGTGTGGGCCAAGAATGGAAAACGGATCCGGGTGTTCCGCACGTACCAGCGCGTCGATATCTTTCGCCGACGGCAGTAACGCTTCTTTAGCGTGACCCTGTTCCTTGTTCGAGAAACTCATGACTACTCTCCACCAAGATCGGAAAAGGGTTTAAGCCCCGTCAATAACCCATACAAACCGTGCAACGGCACGGGCAGCCACGTGGGGCGATTTTCGGCTTCATAGGCCACTTCATAGGCCGCCTTCTCCAGACCGAACAGCGCGAGCGCCGCGTCGGCACCTTCAGGATCCTGCCAGGCATGATCAAGACTAGCTGCCGCTTGGCGATATGCCTTGACAAATGCTGAGCGCGCTTCAACAAGATAGCGTTGCGCCACGCGACGGCGGGCGTCTTCGGACTCAGCGCTGTGATCAACGTTGTGCACGTTGATGGTCATCGCTGCGGCGTAATCGAAAGATCGCAGCACACCGCTGACATCCTTGTACGGACTGTGTTTGCCACGGCGTTCGCTCAATGGTCGCGCGGGTTCGCCCTCGAAATCGATCAGATAGGCATCGCCCTTGATCACCAGCACCTGGCCCAGGTGCAAGTCACCGTGGACACGAATACGCAAACCACCGACGGCTTTTTTCGCCAGATCCTGCACATGGGCAAGGATGGTTTTCTTCTCGTCGAGCAGCCGTGCGACCAGTTTCTGATCGGCAGCGCTGAGTTCGCCCTGATGTTGCTTGAGCAGTTTCAACGCATGCTCGACCTGTGCAGCGACATCCTTGCCGGTCGCCTGCATGTCCTTGGCCGAACTCACCTGAGGTGCAAAATCGGCGTTGTCGGTCGACGCCGCCAGCATCTTGTGCATCTCACCGAGGCGCTGGCCGAGCATTCCGGCAAAATCCCTCAGCTCGCCCAAGGCGTTGTAATGCTGATCCTGCTCGGACATGGAGTCGGCCAATTCATCGCGCAACGCCCGTTCGAGGTTGTTCTGCGTCCATTCCCACGCATCGCCCTGATTGCTCAAATAACCTTGGGCGATCATCAGCAGATTGTCTTCGCCCTTGGCATCGCGGCGAATCACCGAGCCCAGCAGCGGCGAGATATTGGCAAATCCGGCAGCGGTCAGGTAAGCGCTCATCTCCAGTTCCGGGTGTACGCCGGACGCTACTTTACGAATCAGCTTGAGCACCAGGCTGTTGCCGATCACAACCGAACTGTTGGATTGCTCGGCCGACAGATAACGCACTTCGGCGTCGGCACCCAGATTTAGTTTTTCCAGATGCGCCGTCGGTGCGAAACGGATTTCGCCGTCGGCAGATTCCAGCACCGCGTTGTTCTGCATGCCTTGCAGCACCGCACGAACAAACCCTTCGAGGCTGAACGCGTCAGTAATCAGGCCGACCTGACGAACCCGACGCACGCGGGCCAGTGCCAATTGCTGCGGCAACGGTGGCCCGACGTAATCTTCGGCGATAAAGCCGAACGGCAGCTGATAACGGCTGGTCTGGCCACCGCTGGTGACTTCGATTTCGCTGAGCAGCACGGGTTGCTGCGCATCGCCAAACCGCACGCCGTAAGCCAGATTGACCTTCTCGATGGCCGCATCCTTGCCGGCGAACCAGCGACGGTTTTGCAGCCAGCTCGGCAGAATGCTCTGTTCCAGCGTCGTGCGGGACGGCGCTTCGAGCAGTTCTTCCATACGCTTTTTCAGCACTAACGTGGTGAAGTCCGGCAGGCTTTGCACCGGTTCGACGTGCCAGCTCGGCATCTGATTTTCGGTCGCCAGGGCGAACCAGTAGAAGCCGTACGGGGCCAGGGTCAGGAGGAAATTCAGCTGGCCAATCGGCGGAAAAGCATTACCGCCGAGCATTTCCACCGGCACCATCCCGGTGTAGGCAGACAGGTCGAGCTCCGCTGCCTGAGCACTGCGCGACACGTTGGCCACGCAAAGAATGATTTCGTGCTTGCCGTCGGCATCGGTGAATTCGCGGGTGTAGGCCAGAATCCGTCGGTTGCTCGGCGAGAGCATTTTCAGTGTGCCGCGCCCGAACGCCTTGGACTGTTTACGTACCGCGAGCATGCGCCGCGTCCAGTTCAGCAGCGAGTGCGGATCGCCGGCCTGGGTCTCGACGTTGACCGACAGATAACCGTATTGCGGGTCCATGATCGGTGGCAGCACCAGGCTGGCCGGATCGGCGCGAGAGAAGCCGCCGTTGCGGTCGATGGACCACTGCATCGGCGTACGCACACCGTCGCGGTCACCGAGGTAAATGTTGTCGCCCATGCCGATTTCATCGCCGTAATACAAGGTCGGCGTGCCCGGCATCGACAGCAGCAGGCTGTTGAGCAACTCGACGCGACGGCGGTCGCGCTCCATCAATGGTGCCAGACGCCGGCGAATACCGAGGTTGATCCGCGCGCGACGGTCAGCGGCATAGTAATTCCACAGGTAATCGCGTTCCTTGTCGGTCACCATTTCCAACGTCAGTTCATCGTGGTTACGCAGGAAAATTGCCCACTGACAGTTGGCGGGAATTTCCGGGGTCTGGCGCAGAATGTCGGTGATTGGAAAGCGATCCTCCTGAGCCAGCGCCATGTACATGCGCGGCATCAGCGGAAAGTGGAAAGCCATGTGGCATTCATCGCCATTCAGGCCTTCGGCGTCGGTGTCACCGAAATACAGTTGAGTGTCTTCCGGCCATTGGTTGGCCTCGGCCAGCAGCATGCGGTCCGGGTAGTTGGCGTCGATTTCGGCGCGGATCTGCTTGAGGACGTCGTGGGTTTCCGGGAGGTTTTCGTTGTTGGTGCCATCGCGTTCGATCAGGTACGGAATCGCGTCCAGACGCAGGCCATCAATGCCCATGTCCAGCCAGTAACGCATTACTGACAGCACGGCTTTCATCACTTGCGGGTTGTCGAAATTCAGGTCCGGCTGATGCGAATAGAAACGGTGCCAGAAGTACTGGCCGGCGACCGGATCCCAGGTCCAGTTGGACTTTTCGGTGTCGAGGAAAATGATCCGCGTGCCGTCGTATTTCTGGTCGTCGTCCGACCACACGTAAAAGTCTCGCGCCGCCGAACCGGGCTTGGCCTTGCGCGCACGCTGGAACCACGGATGCTGGTCGGAGGTGTGGTTGATGACCAGCTCGGTGATCACTCGCAAACCGCGTTTATGCGCCTCAGCGATAAAGCGCTTGGCGTCGGCCATGGTCCCGTAATCGCTGTGCACGCCGCGATATTCGGCGATGTCGTAACCGTCGTCACGACGTGGCGAGGGGTAGAACGGCAGCAGCCAGATGGTGTTGACGCCGAGTTCGGCAATGTAATCGAGTTTGGCGATCAGGCCGGGAAAGTCGCCGATCCCGTCGTTGTTAGAGTCGAAAAACGATTTGACGTGTACTTGATAGATCACCGCGTCCTTGTACCAGAGCGGGTCTTTGATAAAGGTGGCTGCCTTGGGTTTCTTCGCCATGTGAAACTCCTGAAAAATTCGTTTCTGCACATGAATTGATCGTGCGAGTACCTGTAGGAGCTGCCGAAGGCTGCGATCTTTTTTGAAGCAAGATCAACAGATCGCAGCCTTCGGCAGCTCCTACAGGGGGTTGTGCAATGCTTTATGTGGCAGTGATCCGCCAGATGCCGAACGGTTGATACGCCGGATCAAGGCGCATGAACTGGTATTTGCCGTGCCAGTCCCAGCGGTGCCCGCTCATCAAATCTTCGCCGTGCGTAGTCGCATCGTCCGGCAGGCCCATTTCCCACAACGGCAACTCGAAATTCGCTTCTTGCGCGTTATGCGGATCAAGGCTCACCGCTACCAGAATGAAATTGCTGCCATCGGCGCTGCGTTTACCGAAATACAGAATGTTGTCGTTCCACGCGTTGTAGACCTGCAAGCCCAGATGCGTGTGCAGCGCCGGGTTTTGGCGGCGGATGCGGTTGAGCTGGGCGATCTCGGCAATGATGTTGCCCGGTGCGTTGAAATCGCGGACGCGGATTTCGTACTTTTCGGAATCGAGGTACTCCTCCTTGCCCGGCACTGGCGCCGCTTCACACAGTTCAAACCCCGAATACATGCCCCACAGACCCGAACCCATGGTCGCCAGCGCTGCACGGATGAGAAAACCCGCGCGCCCGGACTCATGCAAAAACGCCGGGTTGATGTCAGGCGTATTGACGAAGAAGTTCGGTCGGTAGCATTCGCGCCACGGCGACTCGTTTAGCTCGGTGAAGTACGCGGCCAACTCGGCCTTGGTGTTGCGCCAGGTGAAATAGGTGTAGCTCTGGGTGTAACCGACCTTGCCCAGGCGCGCCATCATCGCCGGTGTGGTGAAGGCTTCGGCGAGGAAGATCACTTCCGGGTGCAGCGCCCGCACATCGGCAATCAGCCATTGCCAGAACGGCAGCGGCTTGGTGTGCGGATTGTCGACGCGAAAGATCTTCACGCCCTCCTCGACCCAGCCAATGACGATGTCCCGCAACTCAACCCACAGGCTCGGGATCGCGTCCGGGGCATAAAAGTCGACGTTGACGATGTCCTGATATTTCTTCGGCGGGTTTTCCGCATATTTGATCGTGCCGTCCGGCCGCCAGTTGAACCAGCCCGGATGCTGCTTGAGCCACGGGTGATCCTGGGAACACTGGATGGCGAAATCGAGGGCGATTTCCAGACCATGATCGGCAGCCGCAGCCACCAGCCGACGGAAATCCTCACGCGTGCCGAGTTGCGAGTGAATCGCCTCGTGGCCACCCTCCTCGCTGCCGATGGCATACGGGCTGCCCGGATCATCCGGCCCAGCGGTCAGGGAATTGTTGCGCCCCTTGCGGTGGGCGCGGCCAATCGGGTGGATCGGCGTGAAATAAAGGACGTCGAAGCCCATGTCCTGAATCATCGGCAACCGCGAGTGCACATCATTGAAAGTGCCGTGGCGGTTGGGATCGTCGGTGATCGAGCGTGGAAACAATTCATACCAACTGGCGAACTCGGCCAGTTCACGCTCGACATCCATCGGGAATTCCGCGCTGACGCTCAGGTAGGCGCGGTGATCTGCCTGCGCCATCAGTTGCGCACTGCGCGAGTGCAGAAACAACGCAACCTGCTCGGTTTCGAGCAGACCGGACAATTCATGGTGCAGTGCGGCCAGTTGTTCGCTGAGCTGACCTTCGCTGCGCTCGGCGGCGTGTTGCACCATGCTGCGACCTTCTTGCAGCTCCAGTGAAACCGGGACGGCGGCGTTGTGCTTCTTTTCCAGTTCGTACTGGAAACTGGCGAAATGGTCGATCCATGCTTCGACGCAATACAGGAATCGCCCTTGGTGTTCCGGGCGGAAAGTGCCACGCCAGCCGTTGTTGCCCAGCTCGGACATGACTTCGCTTTGCCAGGTTTCCTGACCTTCCTGACGCCAGCGGATGCGCACCGCAAGCTTGTCGTGACCGTCGGCAAACACCTTGCTGGTCACGATCACGTCGCGCCCGGCAATCGACTTCACGGCAAACTGCCCGCCATCGAGGGTCGGCATGGTGTCTTCAATAACAATGCGCGGCAGCAGCAATGCCTGCGACAGCGGCATGTGCGGGTTGTAGCTCAGCTCTGAGGGTTTTTCAGCAGTCATCGAGCATCTCTCCTTAACGCCCCAAGGACGCTCTTGTGCCGGTTCAGTCTTCACAACAAAGCACCTGCCCCGGAATGAACTCACTTAGGTTCCGAGCGACCGGTGCCGGGAAAAGTTCACAGCGATTTGTCTGTTCAACCCGGTGGATCGAATTCGCCACGAGGCGGTCAATCCACTTAAGCACTTCTCACGCCATGTGCCACACGGAGGTCTACCTGATGAACAACCCGTTCCCGGCGGAAACGCCCGATCCGAACATCGACAACCCGACCATTCCCGACACCGAGCCGCAACCGATCCCCGAGCAGGAGCCGCCAGGCACCACGCCACCGCCCAAGGAAGAGCCCCCGACGACAATGCCGCCGGTGATCCTCTAATCTCCTGAACACAACCGTCCCTGTAGGAGCTGCGGCACGCTGCGATCTTTTGATTCTGTTTTTAAGATCAAAAGATCGCAGCCTCCGGCAGCTCCTACAGTGAACGCAATTACTACGGTTAACGAATGACCTGTAGGAGCTGCGGCACGCTGCGATCTTTTGACTTTTTTGTGAAGCAAGATCAACAGATCGCAGCGTGCCGCAGCTCCTACAGTTGAGAGTTGTCGTTACAAGCGATCATTCTTTTGCTCATCCTTGTCAAAAGGCTGATCGTCTTTATCGAAAATGCGCACGATCCTCGGCATCAGACTGAAAATCCCCAGTGTCAGCAGGGTACTGAGCAGTGCGGTTGCCTCTTTGCCCAAACCGGCCGCCACGCCGATGGCTGCTGTCATCCACAAGCCCGCAGCGGTGGTCAGGCCTTTGACGTGACCCTCATCACCCTCCTGATTTTTCAAAATGGTGCCTGCGCACAGGAAGCCGATCCCGGCAATCACCCCCTGCAACACCCGGCTCATCGCGTCGGACTCTGCGCCCGAGGTCTGCGGCACCAACACAAACATCGCCGCCCCCAGCGCCACCAGCATGTGCGTTCGCACGCCGGCAGCCTTGCCCTTTTGCTCACGCTCGAAACCGAGAATCCCGCCAAGGATCGCCGCCACCAGCAGGCGCACGGTAATGCGCGTCAGTTGCGACGCATCGCCGATGTCGGCGAATTCTGCTTGCAGCGTTTCCAGCACCTCTTCCCACCACGCGTTCATCGTGCAGTCCTTGTTATGGCTTGATAAACGATGGACAGCAGCGACCATTAATCAGTTGCGCAGAACGATCTGCGAGTCCTGTGCCCTAACCTTTCAGATACCCGTGAAAAAAAGGACCGCCTCATGACCGTTCGAATCGATGAAACCAATCCCGAGTCAAAAGTGTGTTTTTTCACCGTTGAAAATGGTGAGGAAATTCGCATCTGCGACACCCTTGAGGTCAAGACAGATAGCGATAAAGCCATGTCATTTGTAGAAATCGAAGCGCGGCGCGTCTACATCACCGAAGCAGAGGCCGACGCCTTGACCGTTGCAGGCGTCAAGGATGGGCGTAAGCATTTGAAGGCCGATACGAGTGATTCGGTGATTTGATTGACCTTGGTCAACACCCCGCGTGAACGTCTGGTTCAGGCGTTTGCGCCTTGGCCTGCGGGCTGCTTCAAGTTGTCGCAGGCTGCGCATAAAAAACCATCTGATATGGTTTTTATTGAGTTAGCTGAGCCTGTTATGCAAACAGATCGACGCTCATAGTTCATCGGCCTGATGGAGGCTGATGAGCGAACGACCATGAGCGAACAAATCCCCGTCCGAACCGTAGAAGCATCCCCCACCATAAAAAGTGTGCCCGCACGCCCAATGAAGGCGACGGCCAAATCCAGCGACAACCAGATTCACACTCGCAGTTTCACCGGCCTGTTCCGCACCTTGCGCATGAGCGGCGCGGGGTTTCTGTTTTTGCTGTTCTTTGGCACGGTGTGGTTGAACTGGGGTGGTCGCCAGGCCGTGTTGTGGGATCTGGCGGAAAGCAAATTTCACATTTTCGGCGCGACCTTCTGGCCACAGGATTTCATTCTGCTCTCGGCCCTGCTGATCATCGCCGCGTTCGGCCTCTTCGCCATCACCGTGTTCGCCGGGCGGGTCTGGTGCGGTTACACCTGCCCGCAGAGTTCGTGGACGTGGATCTTCATGTGGTGCGAGAAGATCACCGAGGGCGAGCGCAACCAACGGATCAAACTGCAAGCCGCGCCATGGGGCTTGAACAAACTGGCGCGCCGCGCGGCCAAGCACACCTTGTGGCTGGCGATCAGCGTGCTCACCGGCCTGACTTTCGTTGGTTACTTCACGCCGATCCGGCCGCTGGCCGAAGAACTGCTGACCCTGCAAATCGGCGGAGTCAGCCTGTTCTGGGTGCTGTTTTTCACCGCCGCGACTTACATCAATGCCGGCTGGCTGCGCGAAGCCGTGTGCATGCACATGTGCCCGTATGCGCGATTCCAGAGCGTGATGTTCGACAAGGACACCCTGGCAATTTCCTACGACGTGGCCCGCGGCGAAAACCGTGGCCCGCGCAAACGTGATGTGAAACCGCTGGAAGCAGGGCTGGGCGATTGCATCGACTGCCAGTTGTGCGTGCAGGTGTGCCCGACCGGTATCGACATTCGCGACGGTTTGCAGATGGAGTGCATCGGTTGCGCGGCGTGCATCGACGCTTGTGATTCGATCATGGACAAAATGAACTACCCGCGCGGCTTGATCCGCTACAGTTCCGAGCGCGAATTGCAGGGAGGCAAAACGCATCTGCTGCGGCCACGGCTGATCGGTTACGTGGCGGTGCTGCTGGTGATGATCGGCGCACTGGCATTGGCCTTGGTCGAGCGGCCGATGGTATCGCTGGACGTGACCAAGGATCGTGGACTGTTCCGCGAAAACGGTCAGGGCCAGATCGAAAACATCTACAGCCTCAAAGTCATCAACAAGACCCAGCAGCGCCAGGATTACCACCTGAGCCTGGTCGACGGCGATGGCTTCCAGCTCCAAGGCAAAACCGAACTGAGCCTGGCGCCGGGTGAGATTGTCGATGTACCGGTGTCGGTGGCGATGACCACGGAGCGGCCGAGTAGCAGTTCGCAGACCTTGAGTTTCAAGATTGCCGACAGCGATGAACCTGAGATTTACAGCGTGGCAAAGAGCAGGTTTGTGGCGCCGATGAATCGCTGAGCCTTAAGATGCAGCCCTTTCAGTAGCGCTGCGATCCCTGTGGCGAGGGGATTTATCCCCGCTGGGCTGCGAAGCAGCCCCAAACCCTGCAACCCGATTATTCCTGAAACACCGCGTTGGATGGTTTCAGGACTGCTCCGCAGCCCAGCGCGGATAAATCCCCTCGCCACAATTTCCTACACTCGAATCAATCACCAACCGGGCAGCCGATGAAACGCTACGAAAAATTCGCCGAAGACATCGCAGAACTGATCCGCTCCGGCGTCCTGGGCCCCGGCCAGCGCGTTCCATCGGTGCGCTATGCCAGCCAGACTTACGGCGTCAGCCCGTCCACGGTGTTCCAGGCCTATTACCTCCTCGAACGTCGGGGTCTGATCCGCGCCCGGCCCCGCTCCGGTTACTTCGTCAACACCCACGCACCGAGCCCGTTCTCGGAGCCGGTGATCAGCAGCCACGTCAACGATTCCACCGAAGTCGACGTCAGCGAACTGGTGTTCTCGGTACTGGAATCGATCAAGGACCCAAGCACCGTGCCATTCGGCTCGGCATTCCCCAGCCCGACACTGTTCCCGTTGCAACGGCTGTCGCGGTCACTGGCCAGCGCCGCGCGGGAGATGGACCCGCGCATGGTGGTCACCGACATGTCGCCGGGCAACCCGCAACTGCGTCGACAGATCGCCCTGCGTTACATGGTCGGCGGCTTGATGTTGCCGATGGAAGAATTGCTGATCACCAACGGCGCCCTCGAAGCATTGAACCTGTGCCTGCAAGCGGTCACCGAACCCGGCGATCTGGTGGCCATCGAAGCCCCGGCGTTCTACGCCAGCCTGCAAGTGCTGGAACGACTGAAACTCAAAGCCGTGGAAATCCCCGTGCACCCACGCGACGGTATCGACCTCGGCGTGCTCGCGCAGACGCTGGAACGCCATCCGATCAAGGCCTGCTGGTGCATGACCAGTTTCCAGAACCCGATGGGCGCGACCATGCCCGAGGCCAAGAAACAGGAACTGGTCGAACTGCTGCGCCGCCATCAAGTGCCGCTGATCGAAGACGACGTCTACGCCGAACTCTATTACGGCCAACAGGCGCCGAAACCGGCCAAGGCCTTCGACACCGAAGGGCTGGTGATGCATTGCGGATCGTTCGCCAAGAGCCTGGCCCCCGGCTATCGCATCGGCTGGGTCGCGGCCGGACGCTACGCGCAGAAGATCGAACGGCTGAAACTGATGACCTCGCTGTGCGCCTCGATGCCGGCGCAAGCGGCGATTGCCGACTACCTGCAACACGGCGGCTACGACCGGCATCTGCGTAAATTGCGCTATGCGCTGGAAGAACAGCAGAGCGCGATGCTCGCGGCGATTGCCCGGTACTTCCCGGCGCAGACGCGGGTCAGTCAGCCGGCGGGCGGCTACTTTCTATGGCTGGAATTGCCACCGCAGATGGATTCGTTGAAGTTGTTTCAGATGGCGCTGGCGCAAGGCATCAGCATCGCGCCGGGGCCGATTTTCTCGCCAACGCAGCGGTTCAGGAACTGTATTCGCTTGAATTACGGCAGCCCGTGGACCGAGGATTCGGAGAAGGCGATGGAGACGCTGGGGCGGATTGTGCGGTCGTTCTGACAGTTTGATGTTGATGGCACCGGCCTTATCGCTGGCAAGCCAGCTCCCACAGGTTTCGATGTCGTTCACAAATTGTGTGTTCAACACAAATCACTGTGGGAGCTGGCTTGCCAGCGATGAGGCCAGACCTGACAAAACAAAAGATCGCAGCCTGCGGCAGCTCCAACAGGGGAACACAAATTCCTCTGTAGGAGCTGCCGCAGGCTGCGATCTTTTGATCTTGCTGTTTATCGCCCACCACCCAAATCAACAAACGTCCCCGTCGCATACGAAGCCTTGTCCGACAGCAACCAGATAATCGCCTCCGCCACTTCATCCGGCCGCCCGCCACGGGCCATCGGGATTGCCGATTCAAGTTTGCTGACCCGATCCGGATCGCCGCTCAGCGCGTGGAAATCGGTGTAGATGTAACCCGGACGCACCGCGTTCACTCGAATCCCCTCGCCCGCCACTTCCTTGGACAAACCAATGGTGAAGGTATCGAGCGCGCCTTTGGAGGCCGCGTAGTCAACGTATTCATTGGGTGAACCGAGACGCGACGCCACCGACGACACATTGACGATGCTGCCGCCCTGCCCGCCGTGTTTGGGCGACATGCGCAGAATGGCGTGCTTGGCACAGAGGATCGGCGCCAGGACGTTGGTTTTCATGATTTTGAGGATGCGGAATTCGGACATCTCATCGACACGCGACTTTTGTCCGACGGTGCCGGCATTGTTCACCAGCGCAGTCACTCGGCCCAGTTCGGTGTCGACCCGCTGAAACAGTCCGATCACTTCGTCTTCAATGCTGACGTCGGCGCGCACCGCGATGGCGTGTGCGCCCAGCGCACGGACTTGCTCCAGCACGCTGTGCGCGGCCTGTTCGTCCGACTGGTAATTGATGCAGATCCGATAGCCCTGTTCAGCAGCCAACAATGCCGTGGCGGCGCCAATCCCGCGCCCGCCACCGGTGATCACAATGACTTTATCCATGCTGGCCTTTCCCCCAAATGCACACGTAACCGTCGGGGGAAGAATAACCGCCATTGTTGGGTTTTGCATGGTGTGTGTGGTGTCTGGCAGTACGCCATCGCGAGCAGGCTCACTCCTACAGGGGGAATGCGTTCCAAATGTAGGAGTGAGCCTGCTCGCGATGAACGATGACGCGCTCTATCAAACTGTCGCCAGGCTCTCGCCGCGGGCAATGTCGCGCATGAACTGCTCCGCCGGCAGCGGATGCCCCAGCAGATACCCTTGCAACGAATCGCAACCCAGTTGCGTCAGGAAATCCTGCTGCGACCCTGTTTCAACACCTTCAGCAACAATGCGCAAACCCAGCGCCTGGCCCAACGCGACAATCGCCGAAACAATCGCTGCATCGTCGCTGTCATGCTCCAGGTCGCGGACAAATCCACGGTCGATCTTCAACTCGTTGGCCGGCAGGCGTTTGAGGTACATCAGGCTCGAATAGCCGGTGCCAAAGTCATCAATGGACAAATCGACGCCCATGTCCGACAACTCCTGCAACACCGTCATGCTCGCGTCGGCGTCGCTCATCGCCGTGGTTTCGGTGATTTCCAGGGTCAGGCTGTTGGCCGGCAAATGGTGGGTCGCCAGCGCCTTGGCAACGCCGCGCACCAGCCCCGCGTGGCAGAACTGCAACGCCGACAGGTTCACCGCGATGCGCCAGTCGGTATAGCCGAGCACGTACCACTCGCGCATCTGTCGGCAGGCTTCGTTGAGCACCCATTCGCCGATCGGGATAATCAGCCCGGTTTTCTCCGCCAGATCGATGAATTTGTCTGGCATCAGCATGCCGTGGATCGGGTGCTGCCAGCGCAGCAGCGCTTCGGCGCCGACCGGTCGACCGTTGGCGGCGTCGAACTTGGGCTGGTAATACAGGCTGAACTGGCCATGCTCCAGCGCTGCGCGCAAATCCTGCAGCAATTGCAGCTGTTTGCGCGCATTGGTATTCATCGATACGTCGAAGAAGCTGTAGCCGTTTTTGCCGCCGCCCTTGGCGTGGTACATCGCCGCGTCGGCGTTCATCAGCAATTCCTGCGCATTCTGGCCGTTGCCCGGATACAGGGCGATGCCGACGCTGGCGGAAATCTGCAAATCATGTTCAGCCACGTGAAATGGTTGCGCGATCAGCCCGACCTGACGTGCTGCCAAACCCAAGGCATCGTCAGGCTCGGTCAGGCGTACCAGCAAGACGAATTCATCGCCGCCGATCCGCGCCAGCGTGTCGAGGCTGCGCAAGTCTTCGCGCAGGCGCACGCCGACTTCACGCAAAAGCTGATCGCCCATGTGATGGCCGAATGCGTCATTGACCGGTTTGAAGCCGTCCAGATCAATAAACATCAGCGCAAAACAACCGCCCTGCTCATTGACCTTTTTCATCGCCTGATTGATGCGGTCGTCGAGCAGCATGCGATTGGGCAGGCCGGTCAGGGTGTCGTGCAGCGCCAGTTGCGTGAGCTCGCGGTTGGCCACGGTCAACGAGTGCGCCAGATCGGCAGTACGTGCTTCAAGGCGCGCATCGAGTATCGAGGTGAGCAAGGCAATCGACAGCACGGCCAGCGTGGTAATCAGTACCAGGCTGTCGAGGCCATTGCCTTTCAGGCCATTGATCGTCGCGCCGCAGAAACTGCCGTCCGGAAATTGCGCGGCGGCCATGCCGGTGTAATGCATGCCGACAATGGCGATGCCCATGATCACCGCAGCGCCCGCGCGAATCAAACGGACATAGGGCGAATGCTGGCGCAAGCGAAAAGCGATCCACAGCGCCGCCGCAGAAGCGCCGACTGCGATCAACAAGGACGCACTGAACAGCGTCGGGTCGTAGTCGATTCCCGGGGTCATGCGCATCGCCGCCATGCCGGTGTAATGCATGGCACTGATGCCGGCGCCCATGATCAGCGCACCAAACGCCAATTGCAGAATGGGCAGTTTCGGCTGACTCACCAGCCACAAGGCAAAACCACAGGACAGCACCGCGATCAGCAGCGACAGTGCCGTGAGGGCGATGTCGTAACCCAGATCGATCGGCAGCTTGAAGGCGAGCATGCCGATGAAGTGCATCGACCAGACACCGATGCCCATGGCAAAACCACCACCGGCAGTCCAGAAATGCACGGCACGGCCTCTGGCCGTGGCAATACGTCCGGTGAGGTCGAGCGCGGTGTACGAGGCGAGAATCGCGACACACAGCGAAATGAAAACCAGAGTGGAGGAATAACTACCGATGAGCATGCGGATTCTCGTGGCGACCCATACCGTACTGCGTCCATTCTCGGCCGGGAAAATGCGGCGATTGTACTGATTGCACAGAAGAACGCACTGACAAAGTAACCATTTTGCCATCAACCCGATGAAACGCTTGTTTGATCGTCCTACAAGGCTCTGGCGCGGTAATCACAGCCCCCAAAAAACCCTTGTAGGAGCTGGCCGAAGGCTGCGATCTTTTGATCCTGATTCTAAAAACAAGATCAAAAGATCGCAGCGTGCCGCAGCTCCTACAGGTCATTCGTTAACCTGTAGTCATTGCGTTAACTGTAGGAGCTGCCGAAGGCTGCGATCTTTTGATCCTGACTCTAAAAACAAGATCAAAAGATCGCAGCGTACCGCAGCTCCTACAGGTCATTCGTTAACCTGTAGTCATTGCGTTAACTGTAGGAGCTGCCGAAGGCTCGGGCCGCGATCGGACGATCTTTTGATCTTGCTTCTAAAGACCAGGATCAAAAGATCGCAGCGTGCCGCAGCTCCTGCACAGTCATTCGGCGGGCAGTTCACCATCCCAACCACCGCCCAGCGCGGCAATCAATTGCACGCTGGCAATCAAGCGACTCTGCAGGATATTCAGCACATTGCGCTCGTTACTCAGCGCCGTGGCCTGCACCACCACAACGTCGATATAGGCAATCAGCCCGGCCTTGTACTGGTTTTCCGTCAGGCGCAGCGAATCACGGGCAGCATCCAGCGCTTCCTGGCGCACCGCTGCTTCGTCTTCATACACCTTGAGTTGCACCAGATAGTTTTCCACCTCGCGGAAACCATCGAGCACCGTCTGCCGGTACTTGGCCACCGTCTGGTCGTACGCCGCTTCAGTACGGTCGACCTCTGCCGAACGTATGCCGCCGTCGAACAGCGGCAGGTTCAGTTTCGGCCCCACCGACCAGAAACGGTTCGGCAGGCTGATCAGGTCATTTGACGTACTGCTGCTGTAGCCGCCACTCAGGCTCAGCGACAGATCCGGGTAATACGCGGCTTTGGCTACGCCGATGTTGGCGTTGGCGGCTATCACCGAGCGCTCGGCCGAGGCGATGTCCGGGCGGCGCTCAAGCAGTTGCGAAGGCAGGTTCAACGGCACCTGCGGCAGATTCGGAATGGTCTGGGTTTCGGCGATGTTGAAGTTTGCCGGCGCTTGCCCGGTGAGCACGGCAATGGCGTTTTCGAACTGCGCCCGCTGCCAGATCAGATCGACCAGATCAGCCTGGGTACTTTTCAGTTGCGTCTGCGCCTGGGCGACCGCATCACGCCCGGAAACGCCCGCGCGGTATTGGTTCTGGGTCATCTTCAGCGAACGCTCATACGCCGCAACCGTCGCTTCGAGCAAACGCTTCTGCTCATCGATCACCCGCAGTTGCAGGTAGTTCTGCACCAACTCCGACTGCTGGCTCAAACGCATCGCCGCCAGATCGGCGAAGCTCGCCTGGGCACTGGCCTCATCGGCTTGCAGCCCGCGGCGCAGCTTGCCCCAGATGTCGGCTTCCCAACTGACGCCCAACTGCGCGTTGTAGGTATCGCGAATACCGCTGGAGGAACTGCTCAGGCTCGAACTGCTGCTGCCGGTGCCCTGACTGGAGCGGGTCTTGCCAAGGCTGAGGTCGACACTTGGGTAAAACGCTCCGCGCGCGCTACGGACCAAGGCCTGGGCTTGACGGTATTGGGCTTCTGATTGCGCGACCGTCTGGTTGGCGCTGTTGAGTTTCTCGACCAGCCCGTTGAGTTGCTGATCGCCGTACAACTCCCACCAGGCGCCACGGGCCAGCGAATCGCTCGGGTTGGCCTGGCGCCAGCCTTCGGCTTCCTTGTATTGAGCGATTTCCGCTGTCTGCGGGCGCTGGTAGTCCGGGCCGACGGCGCAGGCACTGAGCATTGCCACACACAATGACAGGCTCAACAGGCGCGAGCCGCGAGCAGTGGCCAGATTTAAAAGCGAACGGTCGGTCATAGCGGAGTTTCCAGAGCAGCATCAGTACGCACGCCACGCCATTTGTTGAAGCGATGGCGCAGCTTGTCGAGATAGAGGTAAACCACAGGCGTGGTGTAAAGCGTCAGCACCTGGCTGAAAATCAGCCCGCCGATGATGGTCAGGCCCAATGGCTGGCGCATTTCGGCACCTTCGGCGCGGCTGAGCAGCAACGGCAAGGCCCCGAGGATCGCCGCCAGCGTGGTCATCAGGATAGGTCGCAGCCGTTGCAAACAGGCGCTGCGGATCGACTCTAGCGGAGTCATGCCCTGATGCCGTTCCAGTTGCAGCGCGAGGTCGATCATCAGGATCGCGTTTTTCTTCACTACGCCGATCAACAGGAACAATCCGAGTAACGATATCAGACTGAATTCCCCCCCCAGCGCATAGATCGACAGCAACGCGCCAACCCCGGCCGAGGGCAACGTCGACAGAATCGTCAGCGGATGGATATAGCTTTCATAAAGCACGCCCAGCACCAGATACACCGCCAGCAGCGCGCCAAGAATCATGAACGGCTGGCTCTTCTGGGTCGCGGCAAAGGCATCGGCGGTGCCGGCCATTTTCGCGATGACATCTTCCGGCAAGCCGACCTTGGCAATCGCCCGCTCGATGGCGGCACTGCCCTGCTCCACCGTCACGCCTTCGGCCATGTCGAAGGAAATATCTTCAGAAGCGAACTGGCCTTCGTGGCTGACGCGATCGTCTTCGAGGCTGTTTTCATAGTGCGCAAAAGTCGACAGCGGCACCCGCGCACCGTCAGCGGTGATGACCTGCACTTGCTTGAGCGTCACCGGGTCCTGGGCGTATTTCTGATTGACCTCCATCACCACTTGATACTGGTTGAGGCTGTCGTAGATCGTCGAAATCTGCCGTTGGCTGTAAGCGTTGTTGAGCACCGAGGTGACCATGTCCATGTCGATGCCAAGGCGTTTGGCCTGATCACGATCGACGATCAACGTCACCTGTTGTGCGCCCTTGCCTTCGCGGGCGTCAATCGCCGTCAGCTCCGGCAAGGCGCGCAGCGCGGCGACCACTTTCGGATACCACTCACGTAATTCACCGAGATCGCCGCTTTGCAGGATGTAGCTGTACTGCGACGAGGTCTGTTCGCGGCCACCGCCAAATTGCAGATCCTGATCTGCCATCAGCATCAGTTGTGCGCCGGGCACTTTGGGCATTTCCTTGCGCAGGCGCTCGATGACCTTCTGCGCCGACAACTGGCGATCCTTGATTGGCTTCAAGCGCACCAGCATGAAGGCGTTGTTGGTGCCGTTGCTGCCACCGATGAACCCGGCAACACTCTCCACCGCCTCGTCCTTGAGCACGGCGCGGCGGAAGATCTCCATTTTCGGCTGCATGACGCTGAACGACAGACCGTCATCACCGCGCACGAAACCAATCAACTGACCCGTGTCCTGCTGCGGCATGAAGGTTTTCGGCACCACCACGTACAGCGCGACATTGACGCCTACGGTAATAAACAGGCTGAGCAATGTCAGGCGACGGTGGCGCAGCACCCAGTCGAGGCTGGTGGCGTACCTGGCGACCATCCAATCGTTGGTGCGGCGGCTCCAGCGTTGCAGGCGGTTTTCCTGCCCCGGCGTGTGCGGTTTGAGCCAGCGCGCGCAGAGCATCGGCGTCAACGTCAGGGACACCACCAGCGACACCACAATGGCCGCGGCCAAAGTGATGGAAAACTCGCGAAACAGGCTCTCGACAATCCCGCCCATGAACAGGATCGACAGGAACACCGCGACCAGCGACACGTTCATCGACAGCAGGGTAAAGCCGACTTCCTTGGCGCCCAGATAAGCCGCCTGCATCGGTTTGACGCCTTCGTCGATGTGCCGGGAAATGTTTTCCAGCACCACGATGGCATCGTCCACCACCAGCCCGGTGGCGAGAATCAACGCCATCAGCGACAGGTTGTTCAGCGAGAAGCCATAGAGGTACATCACCGCAAACGTGCCGACCAGCGACACCGGCACGGCCAGGCTCGGAATCAGCGAGGCGCGGAAGTTGCCCAGAAACAGGAAGACCACCAGGATCACCAGCCCCACGGCGATCAACAGCGTCATCTCGGCTTCGTGCAGGGTTGCCTTGATCACTGGCGAGCGGTCCATCGCCAGATTCAGTTTGACGCTGGCCGGCAACACCGCCTGCAGCGCCGGCAACTGTGCCTTGATTTCGTTGACCGTCTCGATGATGTTGGCACCGGCCTGGCGGTTGATCACCAGCAGGACCGCCGCGTCATCGTTGAAGAAACCGCTGTTGTAACGGTCTTCGACTCCGTCGCTGACCTTGGCCACGTCTTTGAGGCGCAGTGCGGCACCATCGGCGTAGTGGATGATCAGCGACTCGTAATCCTTGGCTTTCTCTAACTGATCGTTGGCCTGGATCTGCCACAGCCGCTGACCGTCCTCGACCGAGCCTTTCGGCCGGCGCAGGTTGGCATCGGCGATGGTTTTACGCACATCGTCGAGCGCCACACCGTATTGGTTGAGTGCCTGCGGTTCAAGTTCGATGCGCACCGCCGGGAGCGAACTGCCGCCGATTTGCACCTCACCGACACCCTGCACCTGCGACAGGCTCTGCGAGAGGATGGTCGACGCCAGATCGTAGAGCTGGCCTTTTTCCAGCACATCCGAGGTCAGCGACAGCACCATGATCGGTGCCTGCGACGGGTTGACCTTTTTATAGGTCGGCATGCTGCGCATCCCGCTCGGCAACAGATTGCGCGAAGCATTGATCGCGGCCTGCACTTCCCGCGCTGCGCCGTTGATGTCTCGGTCGAGATCGAATTGCAGAATGACCCGGGTCGAGCCCTGACTCGAACGGCTGCTCATGGTGTTGACGCCGGCAATGGCACCGAACGAACGCTCCAGCGGCGTCGCCACGGTGGACGCCATGACTTCCGGACTGGCGCCTGGCAGGCTCGCCTGCACGACGATCACCGGGAAGTCCATTTGCGGCAGTGGCGACACTGGCAGCAAGCCGAAGCTGACACCGCCCAGCAGCATGATCGCCAGGCTCAGGAGCATGGTTGCCACCGGGCGCTTGATGAAAGGACCGGAGAGGTTCATCGAGCGCAGTCCCCTGCTTCACGCCGCACCCCTGTAGGCGTGAGCCTGCTCGCGATAGCGGTATGTCTGCTTACATTGATATTGGATGTGCCGACGCTATCGCGAGCAGGCTCACTCCTACAGGTTTTGTGCTCAGTCATACCGCCACCTCTTCGGTGTCGGCATTGGTTTTGCCAAAGCGTCGGCCCAGACGGTCGAAATACAGGTAGATCACCGGTGTGGTGAACAGCGTCAGCACCTGACTTACCAGCAAGCCACCCACCATCACCAGACCCAAAGGCTGGCGCAGTTCAGCCCCGGAACCGGTGGCGAGCATCAAAGGCACGGCGCCGAACAACGCCGCCAGCGTGGTCATCAGGATCGGTCGGAAACGCAGCAGCGCCGCTTGATAGATCGCCTCCTGCGGCGCCATGCCCTGATTGCGTTCAGCGTCGAGGGCGAAGTCGATCATCATGATCGCGTTCTTCTTGACGATGCCGATCAGCAGGATGATGCCGATGATCGCGATCATGCCCAGGTCGTTGCCACTGAGCAGCAATGCCAGCAACGCACCGACCGCCGCTGAGGGCAGGGTCGAGAGAATGGTGATCGGGTGGATGTAGCTCTCGTAAAGCACGCCAAGCACGATGTACATGGTCACCACCGCCGCCAGAATCAGCAGCAAGGTGCTCGACAGCGATGCCTGGAACGCTTCCGCCGCGCCCTGGAACTGGGTCTGCACGCCGACCGGCATGCCGATGTCTTTCTGCACTTGTTCGATGACGTCCAACGCATGCCCCAACGCCACGCCCGGTGCCAGGTTGAACGACATCATCACCGCCGGGAACTGGCCGATATGGGTGATCGCCAGTTGCGCCTGGCGTTCCTCGACATGGGCCAGACTCGACAGGCGCACCTGCGCGCCGTCAGTGGTCTTGACGTGAATCTGATCCAGCGCCTGCGGGCCGATCCTTTCCCCGGCCTGCGCTTGCAGCACCACGCGGTACTGGCTGGCCTGAGTGTAAATGGTCGAGATCTGCCGCTGGCCGAAGGCGTCGTACAGCGCATCGGTGATGTTCGCCACCGACACACCCAGGCGCGACGCCGCATCGCGATCGATCACCAGATAAACCTGCAAGCCCTTGTCCTGCAAGTCACTGGCGACGTCGGTCAGCTCCGGACGTTGCGCCAGGGCTTCGACCAGTCGGCCGCTCCATTGGCTGAGCAGTTCGGAATCCGGCGAGGACATGCTGAACTGGTACTGCGTGCGGCTGACACGGTCTTCGATGGTCAGGTCCTGCACCGGTTGCATGTACAGACGAATGCCGACCAGTTTGTCGAGTTGCGGTTGCAGGCGCGCGATGATTTCGGTGGCGGTTAAATCACGCTCGCTGTGTGGCTTGAGATTGATCAACAACCGGCCGCTGTTGAGCGTGGCGTTATCGCCATCGACGCCAATGTAGGACGACAGGCTCTGCACCGCCGGGTCTTCAAGAATGACTTTGGCCAATGCCTGCTGACGCTCGCCCATCGCGGCGAAGGAAATCGACTGCGGCGCTTCGGAAATACCCTGAATGACCCCGGTGTCCTGCACCGGGAAGAAGCCCTTCGGCACGACCATATAGAGGAACACAGTCAACGCCAGAGTGCCGATAGCGACCAGCAAAGTCAGAGGCTGATGCTTGAGCACCCAGCGCAGCATCCGGCCGTACTCGGCGATCATCCAGTCAATACACGCGCCGCTGGCCCGGTAGAACCGGCCCTGCTCGTGTTCCTCGGGTTCGCGCTTGAGCAGACGCGCGCACATCATTGGCGTCAGGGTCAGCGAGACCACGAGGGAAATCAGGATCGCCACCGCCAGGGTGATGGCGAATTCGCGGAACAGCCGCCCGACCACGTCGGCCATGAACAGCAGCGGAATCAATACTGCGATCAGCGACAGGGTCAGGGAAATCAGGGTAAAGCCGATCTGCTTCGCGCCTTTGAGCGCGGCCTGCATCGGGCTGTCGCCCTCTTCGATGTAACGCGAGATGTTTTCCAGCATCACGATGGCGTCGTCGACCACGAAACCGGTGGCAATAGTCAGCGCCATCAGGGTCAGGTTATTCACCGAGAATCCGGCGAGGTACATCACGCCGAACGTACCGATCAGCGACAACGGCACGGCCACCGAAGGAATGATCGTCGCGCTGAAACGGCGCAGGAACAGGAACGTCACCATTACCACCAGCGCAACGGCGATCAGCAGTTCGTGCTGCACGTCCGTCACCGCAGCGCGAATGGTCTGGGTACGGTCGGTCAGAACAGTGACCTCGAGGCCGGCCGGCAAATTGTCGGTGATGCTTGGCAGCAAGGCCTTGATCCGGTCGACCACCTCGATCACGTTGGCGCCCGGTTGCCGCTGGATGTTCAGCAGCACTGCCTGATTCAGGTTGGCCCACGCGGCCAGACGCTCGTTCTCGGCGCCGTCGACAATTTCCGCAACATCCTTGAGCCGCAACGGCGCGCCGTTCTTGTAAGCGAGGATCAGGTTGGCGTAATCCTTGGGCGACGTCAGTTGGTCATTGGCATCGAGCATCGACACCCGGGTCGGGCCGTCGAAGTTACCTTTCGGCTGGTTGACGTTGGAGGCGCCGATCAAGGTGCGCACGTCCGACAGGTTCAGGCCATTGGCGGCCAACGCCTCCGGGTTGACCTTGATCCGCACGGCCTGACGCTGGCCGCCAGCGATGCTGACCATGCCGACGCCGCTGATCTGGGCGATTTTCTGCGCCATGCGCGTATCGACCAGGTCATTGAGTTTGGGCAGCAGCATGGTTTTCGAGGTGATGGCCAGGGTCAGCACCGGGGTGTCCGCCGGGTTGACCTTGTTGTACACCGGCGGCGCCGGCAAGTCGGTCGGCAGCAGGTTGGTCGCAGCGTTGATCGCGGCCTGCACCTGTTGTTCGGCGACGTCCATGTTGATGTCGAGGCTGAAACGCAGGGTCAGCACCGAGGCGCCGCCGGAACTGGTCGAGGCCATTTGCGTCAGACCCGGCATCTGCCCGAATTGACGCTCAAGCGGCGCGGTGACCGCGCTGGTCATCACGTCCGGACTGGCGCCTGGATACAGGGTCATGACGCGGATGGTCGGGTAATCGACCTGCGGCAGCGCCGAGACTGGCAGCAGGCGATAAGCGATCAGGCCGGCCAGTACAATGGCCAGCATGCTCAGGGTGGTGGCTACCGGACGAAGAATGAACAGCCGCGAAATGTTCATGCGCCCTTCTTGGCCTTGTCGGTCACAGCGGCATCAGTCGGGGTGGCAGCGGACTTGCCTTGCAGGTGTTCGGTCGGTGTGGTCGGCACTTGATTGCTGTCGTTGACCACTTCCACTTCGCTGCCTTCCTTGAGGCGGTCGGTGCCTTCCAGCACTACGCGGTCGCCAGCGGCCAGGCCTTCAGTGATCACGGTGTTTTCACCGTCACTGGCGCCGATCTTCAACTGACGAATCGTGACTTTCTTGTCGCCGTCCAGTGCGTAGACGAAGGTGCCGTTGGTGCCAAACTGAATCGCGGCGGACGGTGCCAGCACGACGTTTTTCAGGGTGTCGGCCAGCAGATGCACGTTGACGAACTGATTGGGGAACAGCGACTGATCGCGGTTTTCGTAGCGGGCCTTGAACTTCAGGGTGCCGGTGGCCACGTCGATCTGGTTGTCGAGGCTTTGCAACACGCCGGTGGCTTGCAGTTTGGTATCACCGCGATCCCACGCCTCAGCCGGCAACTTTGCGCCGCTGCGGTAGCGGGCGAGCACGGTTTCGAGGTTGTTTTCCGGGAGGGTGAAAGCGACGCTGATCGGCTGAGTCTGAGTGATCACCGCGAGGAACGTGGTGTCATTGGCCGCAACGAGGTTGCCGACGTCAACTTGACGCAGACCGACGCGACCGGCAATTGGTGCGCGGATCCTGGTGAATTCGAGATTGAGCTTGGCGTCGTTGACCGCCGCCTGGTTGGTCTTGACCGTGCCCAGGTACTGGCCGACCAGCGCTTCGGCGGTGTCCAGCGTCTGTTTGGCGATGCTGTCTTCCTTGAACAGGCCGCGATAACGCTCGACATCCACCTGTGCGTTTTTCAGTTGCGCCTGATTCTGCAGCAAGGTGCCTTCAGCCTGAAGCAAGGCGTTCTGGTACGGGCGCGGATCGATCTCTGCCAGCAAGTCGCCAGCCTTGACCATCTGGCCCTCTTCGAAATTGATCTTCACCAGCTCGCCGCCCACCCGGCTGCGCACATTGATGGTGTTGAGCGCGGTGACGGTGCCCAGCGCCTTGTAATACAGCGGGAAGTCACCTGTGACCGCCGGCGCCACGCGCACAGGAATCGGCCCGGCGCCGCCACCGAAGCCAGGGCGCATCATCCCGGAACGCCCGGCATGTCCGGCTGCAGCCTTCTCGCCGCCCTCCTTGTCGGCTGAGCCGGCGGGCCAGAATTTCCAGCACAGCACGGCGATAACCAACAAGACAAGCAGGCTGATCAGCCAGCGACGGGAGTTGCGGGGGGACGATTGCATGGAGTGATTAACCATTGGGCGCGTGGGCTTCTTTTACGGGAGGCTGAACGATAAGCACTGATGGGGATTAAGCAAAGCAGCTTTACCGGCAATTTACCTTCAACTTACGTTTCAAGGTGTGAGGCAAAACACTGATACACAAATGAAAACGGCCTGGACAGGGCCAGGCCGTTAACAATTGTAAAGCGTTTGTTTCAGAACGCTTATTTCAGAACGGCCAGCGCCGCTTCGTAATTAGGCTCTTCAGCGATTTCCTTGACCAGTTCGCTGTGCAGGACGTTGTCGTTTTCGTCCAGTACAACCACGGCACGAGCGGTCAGGCCTTTCAGCGGGCCGTCAGCGATGGCCACACCGTAGTTCTCGATGAACTCGGTGCCGCGCAGGGTCGACAGGTTCTGGACGTTTTCCAGACCTTCGGCACCGCAGAAACGCGCTTGGGCGAACGGCAGGTCAGCCGAGATGCACAGCACCACGGTGTTGCTGATGTCGTTGGCCTGAGCGTTGAACTTGCGCACGGAGGTGGCGCAGGTCGGGGTGTCGACGCTTGGGAAGATGTTCAGCACTTTGCGCTTGCCGGCGAAGTCTTTCAGGGTGACGTCGGACAGATTGCCGGCAACCAGAGAAAAGGCTGGCGCCTTGGAACCGGCTTGTGGCAACTGGCCGTTGACTTGAACCGGGTTGCCTTTGAGGGTGACTTGAGCCATGACTTGAGTCCTTCTGAACGTTGTTTTAGAAAATCACGCAGGGGCCGAAGTTAACCACGAAATTGTTCGACAACCTATGCCCGCGCTGAAATTGTCATGTTCTGAAACGCAAACTGCATACAACTCACACCCCCTGTAGGAGCTGCGCAACGCTGCGATCTCGTGATCTTTAAACAGCAAGATCAAAAGATCGCAGCCTTCGGCAGCTCCTACATTTGAAATGCGTTCTCCCTGTAGGAGCTGCGCAACGCTGCGATCTCGTGATCTTTAAACAGCAAAGTCAAAAGATCGCAGCCTTCGGCAGCTCCTACATTTGAAATGCGTTCTCCCTGTAGGAGCTGCGGAACGCTGCGATCTTTTGATCTGAAACAGCAAAGTCAAAAGATCGCAGCGTTCGGCAGCTCCTACATGGGCTCGGGTCACTACAGTTTTGAGTTTCGGGCTGGCATCTTTGTAAATGCATCTGTCGATTCGCTCCAACCCCGTTCGACTATCACTGAATCCCCCCACACTCCACGGAGTACTCACCATGCGATTCATGATCCTTGTCAAAGCCAGCGCCGACTCCGAGGCCGGCATCATGCCCAGCGAAGAGCTGCTGACCGCCATGGGCAATTTCAACGAAGATCTCACCAAGGCCGGCATCCTCGTCGCAGCCGACGGCCTGCACCCGAGCAGCAAAGGCGCCCGCGTGCGGTTCTCGGGAGAAAAACGCACAGTGACCGACGGGCCCTTCATTGAAACCAAGGAACTGGTAGCCGGCTACTGGATCTGGGACGTGAAGTCGAAAGAAGAAGCCATCGAATGGGTCAAGCGCTGCCCCAACCCGATGCCGGGCTGCGACTCTGATATCGAGATTCGGCAGATATTCTCCGCCGAGGATTTCGGCGCAGAATTCACGCCTGAATTGCGGGAGCAGGAAGAACGCATTCGCGAGCAAGCGAAAAAGCCCTGAACAGTCCTCCGTGAACGCGACCTACTGTAGGAGCTGCCGAAGGCTGCGATCTTTTGACTCTGGTTGTTTAAAAACAAGATCAAAAGATCGCAGCCTGCGGCAGCTCCTACAGGGTGCGCGATTACTTGGCTTCAGCTTTCAGCTTGAGGTACGACTGATGCACATCCGAAGCCCAGCCATCGATCACGGCTTTGACGTCATTGGCCTGCATTACTTGCGAGTCGTTCTCCAGCGGTTTGCCAGTCCCTTTACGCACGACCTGAGCAACAACCTTGTTGTTGCCGCCATCAATGAACACCGCTTCAGTGGCCAGGGTAGTTTCCTGATCGCGGATCCCGGTGGCAGTGCTCACCGCCGCCGCCACCAGTGCAATCGGAATCACCTCATAAACTTTCAGGCCTTCTGTCTTGCTGCTGACTGCAGTGATCGCCGGACGCACCACAAACACCCCTGGTCCAGGACCGGTGGCGAGTGGCAACGACTTGCCGAGTTCACGCTTGAGCGCTTGATCGTAGTAGCTGGTGATGCCGTTGAGCGTCTGTTGCGGGACTTTCGCTGTCGCTTGCGGTTTCGGATAGAGCTGGCTCGGTTCGACGTAAAAGCTGGTGAATTTCTTGATGTCGAGTTTCGGGTCCATCCAGCGCATCACCTCGGCACCGGACGGCGACTTGGCCTCTTTAAGTTGGCTGTAATCCTTGAGAAACCCCGAATATTCATCGGGAGCGACGGTTTTGCTTGAGCAGCCCACCACGCCGAGGGTAGCAATGCACAGCGTGCCCATCATTACTGCTAGCTTCATGCTGTAACTCCTGTCAGACGGCCGAAAACTTTTATATAGGGGAAGTACAGGTATAGCTAAAGCCTCAGCAATTGCGCTTGGAAATCAGAAAATTCACGCAAGCCTGCGCGGCGGATCACAGCCGTCATTTGACAGGCTCGCTACAGACAGCAAAGCTGCACCCAGCTTGAACGCACGCCAGACAGCAAAAGCACCTGGACTACGGAAGTCGCAATGCCCAAGCATAAAAATAAAGCAGTGCAACCTGACCCTGATTCGTCGCAATCTTCCACTTCAAAACTCTTGTTCCCGATCACCATCGCTGTGCTGCTGGCAACCGGGACGGGCATCGGCTGGTTTCTGTTCAGCCCGGCACCCGCGCCGCTCAAAGCGCCGCCGATCAGTGCCCCCGCACCTGTTACAGCAAAGCCCCAATCTGTCGCGTTGAAACCGGCGACGATGGTCGACGAGCAACAATGCCAAGGCTGCCACACCGAGCAAGTCAAGGACTGGCAAGGGTCGCACCACCAATTGGCGATGCAACCGGCGAACGCCGACACGATGCTTGGCGATTTCAACAACATCACCTTCAAGGCCGAAAAAGAGACCACGCGATTCTCGCGCAAGGGCGATGAATTCTGGGTCAACACCCCGGGTATCGACGGCAAGAATGCCGATTTCAAGGTGGCCTACACCTTCGGCATCGCGCCGCTGCAGCAATACCTGATCGAAGCCGGTGAGGGCCGTTTGCAGGCGCTGGGTGTGGCGTGGGATACCGAGAAAAATCGCTGGTTCCACCTCTACCCCGGCCAAGGCGTGAACTTCAAGAATCCGCTGCACTGGAGCAAGCCGAGCCAGAACGCCAACTTCATGTGCGTCGAGTGTCACACCACCGGTTTCAAGCGTAATTTCGATGCGGCCAGCAACACCTTCAACAGTCAATGGAACAGCCTTGGCGTCGGTTGTCAGGCCTGCCATGGCCCGGCATCCAGCCACCTTGAATGGACGCAGAAGAAAGGCGACCTGATTCATCAAGGGTTTGCCGTCGACCTCAAGGACAAGAACGCCACTGTCGAGATCGAAACCTGCGCCCGCTGTCATTCGCGACGCGCGCCGCTGGGCGATGGCTTCACGGTCGGTAAACGCTTGATGGATGACTACCTGCCCAGCACCCTCACCCGCGAACTGTATGCGCTGGACGGCAAGATCAAGGATGAAGTGTTCGAACACGGCTCGTTCCTGCAAAGCAAAATGTTCGACAAGGGTGTGCGTTGTAGCAATTGCCACAACCCGCACAGCAATGAGCTGAAAGCACCGGGCAACGCGGTCTGCCTGCAATGCCACAACACCGCCGGCAAGACCTCGATCGAAAGCGTTGACGGCAAGGGCCTGCAAGCGAAGAACTACGATTCCATCGAGCACACCCGCCACACCATGGGCCAGCCTGGCTCGCAATGCGTGGATTGCCACATGCCCGGCAAGTTCTACATGGGCAATGATTTTCGGCATGACCACAGTTTCAGTATTCCCAACCCTGAGCGTGCGCAAAAACTCGGCACCCCCGACGCGTGCCTGACCTGCCACCAGGGCAAGGCTGGCGACAAGGTCACCGCGCAGTTCAAGCTGTGGAGCGCGTCGACCATATCCGAGACGCCGCGTTACGACGAAAGCTTGTGGCTGATCCGCAATGGCCAGCCCGGCGCCGCCAACGCACTGTATGAACAGTTGCAGCGCAGCAACCTGCCGGCGATCCAGCGCGCGACGTTGCTGGCAGAACTGCCGCTGTATCCGAGTGAACAGGCATTGAAGCTGGCAACGCAGGATCTGAAAAATCTGGCGCCGCAGGTTCGCGAAAGTGCCGTGCGGGCGATCAGCGCGTTCCTGCCGCCACCGGAACGTGCCCCGCTGCTGACACCGTTGTTGGGTGATCCGGTGAAAGCCGTGCGCATCGTTGCCGCGCGGGATCTGCTCAGCGTTGCGCGCAATGGTCTGGGCGCTGCGCAGGGGAATTGGGATGCGGCGATTGCCGAGTACGAAGCCGTACAGAAGAGTCTGCTGGAACGTGCCGAAGCCAATTTGAATCTGGCGATGCTGTATCAGGCCAGTGGCCGCAGTTCAGAAGTTGAAGCCCTGCTGCGCAGCGCGCTCAAACGCGATCCGGATTTCTTCCCGGCACTGGTGACGCTGGTCCAATGGCTGGAGGGCAATGGCCGCGGTCAGGAAGCGCAGACGTTGCTCGATGACAGCCTTAAGGCGCATCCGGACGCTGCTCTATTGCAACACACTCGCGGGCTATCGCTGATCCGCGCCGGCAAGACCGCCGAAGCCATGTCACCGCTGAAAAAAGCCGCACAACTGGAGCCGCAGAACGCGCAGTACGGTTACGTGCTGGCCGTGGCACTGCACGAAAGTGGCAAGGTCGATGAGGCGTGTGAAGTATTGGAAGTTTTGATCAAGGTCCAGCCAACGAATCGCAACGCGCGGCTGTCACTGATTCAGTACTACCTCGACAGTGGGCAGGAGCCGAAGGCGCAGGTGCTGTTGCAGGGCTGGAAGAAGATGAACATGGGTGATCCGGCCCTGAAATAACCCCTTCGGGCCGCAATGACTCCAATGTAGGAGCTGCCGCAGGCTGCGATCTTTTGACTTTAGAGATCAAGATCAAAAGATCGCAGCCTGCGGCAGCTCCTACAGGTTCAACGCAGATTTACCAGGAAGAGGTTTCCCCACTCCTCAGCGCTATCTCCCGCCGGGTATTAGCCCGCATCGCCTTGTACAACGACACCGTGCCCACCAGCAAAATCGCCGCGCCAAACAGGAAGTCGATGTTGTACAACCGGAAGTCCTCCACCGGCCCGATCAGCAGCACCCGCACCAGCGCAACCCCCACCAGCGTGGCGAGGAAGTCGATCCCCGGTTCTTCGCGATAGAACACCAGCAACAGCGGCAGACACAGCACCAGCAGAAACAACAGCACCACGGCTTTGAACGAGCCCTTGCGCTCAACGCTGAACGCGCATTCGTGCGGGCCGTAGGCCTTGTAATCCTCGTCGCGGATCATCGAGTTTTGCTCGGCGATGTAGTCGACGCGGTTGTACTTCTGGATCGGCGTGAAGGTGTTGGACATCTCCATCAGCGTGGTGATGTTCTTGAAGCGCAGGTCGACGCGCTCGCTGCCCTTGAGGTAATACAGCACCGGTTTGTAGCCGTAACGGTAGGTGTCGAACGGAAACGCGGTGACCTGCCCCTGCACGCCAATCGGGCGCGGTTCAAGTTCGGCAAATGCGCTTTTGTTAGTCGCTGAGAGGTTGCGGCTCAGGGGCTGCAACTTGACCTGTTCGAGGAAGATCGGCGTCACGCCGTAGGACCACTGCAACGGTTCCAGACGCAGGCGCAGTTCGTTGCGGCCCAGGTCGTAGCGGTTGAACGTGCGTTCGGAGACCACCAGTGAACCGCTGAGCATGAACTCGCCACGCAGGTTGTTGGTGACGCGCAAGGTCAGTTGATCCTTGCCCAGCAGCGCTGCTTCAGTGGACGGCGGCGTGCCACACCACGCGGTGCTTTCGCCGACACCGCCGAGTTGGCCGTTGCGGTTTTCATTGAATACATAAAAGTAACTGGCCCACAGCGTCAGCATCAAAAGCAACGCGGTGAGGCCCAGGATTTTCTTGCCCGGACTCACTGATCAGACTCCCTTCTTCGATTCCATCGTCCAGCCGAAAACCCGCTGGCGACGGCGACTCTACCAAAAGGCCAGCATCGACCCAAGGAAAAATCCCGAATTGGTCAGGGTTCTAGGGGTTTCCCCGGTATGGCCAAGATCAAAAGATCGCAGCCTGCGGCAGCTCCTACAGGAGCTGCATTCCCATGTAGGAGCTGCCGCAGGCTGCGATCTTTTGATTCATCAGCGTCTACGAAACAGTGGCCGCGGCTCGATGACTGACCGGCCATACAGCACGCTCATTCCTGCCAACCCCTTCAGCGCATCCTCAGCCGATTTGTCCTCGCGCACAGCAAAACTGTCGAACCCGCACTGGCGCATATGGCTGAGCTGATCGCGCAGCACATCGCCAATCGCGCGCAATTCCCCGGTCCAGCCGAAACGACTGCGCAGCAGATAGGCCTGGCTGTAGGCGCGGCCGTCACGGAAACTCGGGAAATCCAGCGCAATCAGTGGCAATGACGCTAGCCAGGGCACGAGGCTTTCGGCATCGTCATCCGGGCCGAGCCACACGGCGTGGGTCGAGGGCCGTTCCAGCCATTGGGTCAAAGGCAGAATCAGCAATCCCGAAGCACTGGCCAACGCAGGCTCGCGAACCAGCGTCCACGGATCGTCCGTGACTATTTGCGCGACCCCCTCCTGCAACCGCAGCAGATTGTTCATGCCGACACCTCCAGCGCTTTGGGATACACACGTTCCTTGAACGGCTCCAGTCCGATCCGCGCCAAAGTGTCGACAAACAATTCCTCACTCTCGCGATAACGCACAAAGGTGCCAATGATCCGCTCGATCACCTGCGGCACCTCTGCTGCGCTGAACGACGGGCCGATGACCTTGCCCAGCGCGCTGTTTTTGCCCTGCGCGCCGCCGAGGGTGATCTGGTACCACTCGCTGCCGTTCTTGTCGACGCCGAGGATGCCGATATTGCCGATGTGGTGATGGCCGCAGGCATTCATGCAGCCGGAGATGTTCAGGCTGATATCACCCAGATCGTGCAGGTAGTCGAGATTGTCGAAGCGCGCCTGAATCGCCTGGGTGATCGGGATCGATTTGGCGTTGGCAAGTGCGCAGAAATCCCCGCCCGGGCAGGCAATGATGTCGGTCAACAATCCGACGTTGGCCGTCCCCAGATTGAGCTCGCACGCCAGTTGCCACAGCGCATACAGATCGGCTTTCGGCACATCGGGCAGGACGATGTTCTGCTCATGGGCAATGCGAATCTCGCCGAAACCGAAGCGCTCGGACCAGTCGGCGACCGCCAGCATCTGCAACTCCGTCACGTCTCCCGGCGGCGCGGCCTGACCGGGTTTGGTCGACAGCACTACGCTGGTGTAACCCGCCACTTTGTGCGGCTGCACGTTGCGCGCGACCCAGCGGGCAAACGCCGGGCTTTCGGCCAGCCGCGTGCCGTAGTCCAGATCGGTGTCGGGCATCTCGCGATAGGTCGGAGGCACGAAGGCACTGGCGACCCGCTGATATTCGGCCTCGGTCAACTGCGCCGGGCCGTCCTTGAGGTGCTGCCACTCCTCTTCGACTTCTTTGGCGAAGGCTTCGATGCCCAGTGCCTTGACCAGAATCTTGATCCGCGCCTTGTATTTGTTATCGCGCCGGCCATGGCGGTTGTACACGCGCAGCACCGCCTCGACGTAAGACAGCAAGTGCTGCCACGGCAAGCCGTCACGGATCTGTAACCCGAGGATCGGCGTGCGCCCCAGACCACCACCAACGATCACTCGCAAGAGCATTTGCCCATCGCGGCCGGGGTAAAGATACAGGCCGATGTCGTGCATCATGATTGCCGCGCGATCCTGCTTCGCCGAGCAGATGGCGATCTTGAATTTGCGCGGCAGAAAGAGAAATTCCGGGTTGATCGTCGACCATTGCCGGAGAATTTCCGCCAGTGGTCGCGGGTCGATCAACTCATCTGCCGCAACCCCGGCGAAGGCTTCGGTGGTGATGTTGCGCACGCAGTTGCCGGAGGTCTGGATCGCATGCATGTTGACCTGCGCCAGCCGTTCGAGAATATCCGGCACTTCGGCCAGTTCGATCCAGTTGAACTGCATGTTTTGCCGCGTGGTGAAGTGTCCGTAACCACGATCATAGTCAGCCGCGATGCTGGCCAGCGTGCGCATTTGCGCGGCGCTGAGCGTGCCGTAGGGAATCGCCACACGCAGCATGTAGGCGTGCTTTTGCAGGTACAGACCGTTTTGCAGACGCAGCGGCAGAAACTCCTCCTCACTCAATTCCCCGGCCATGAAGCGCTCGACCTGATCGCGAAACTGCGCAACGCGCTCGAACACCAGCGCCCGGTCGTAATCATCGTATTGATACATGCCACTGCCACCTCATCAGGACGCACACAATTCCTACAGATTTTCCCAGACTATGGCCGAACGGCGCAGCGCGTTACAGATTCACCTGAACGCATAAAAACCGTATCAGGGCGTGGCAGATGGCCGCAGGCAGCACTTCAATCTGATCCGCATAAATGAAAGATTCCTGAGCCTGTTTTGTTTCCGGTGGGGTTTCTACAGTGCAACCCATGCCAGACCGGGTGGCCTGGCAAGACTTTGCAACCGTGGATGAACTGACCATGAGCACAGCAACAATCGGACAGGCTTATAACTACAAGGTCGTCCGCCAATTCGTCATCGCGACTGTTTTCTGGGGTGTCGTGGGCATGGCGATGGGGGTATGGATCGCCTCGCAACTGGTATGGCCAGAGATGAATCTGGACCTGCCGTGGACCACCTTCGGCCGCTTGCGACCGTTGCACACCAGCCTGGTGATTTTCGGTTTCGCCGGCAGCGCGCAATTCGCCGCCAGTTACTACGCCGTGCAACGTACCTGTCAGGTGCGGCTGTATTCGGACAAGCTCGCCGCGTTCACATTCTGGGGCTGGCAATCGGTGATCGTGATCATGCTGATCACCCTGCCGCTGGGCTACACCACCACCAAGGAATACGCCGAGATCGAATTCTCCGGCGCGGTGTGGATGGCGGTGGTCTGGGTGGCTTACGCCGTGGTGTTCTTCACTACCGTCGTGCAGCGCAAGACCAAGCACATCTATGTGGGCAACTGGTTCTTCGGCGCGTTCATTCTGGTGATCGCCATGCTGCACGTGGTCAATCACCTGTCGATTCCGGTGGACTGGTTCAAATCCTATCCGGTGTATTCCGGCGCAACCGATGCCATGGTGCAGTGGTGGTACGGGCACAACGCGGTGGGTTTCTTCCTGACCACGGGTTTCTTGGGGATGATGTATTACTTCGTGCCGAAGCAGGTCAATCGGCCGGTGTATTCGTACCGGTTGTCGATCGTGCATTTCTGGGCGCTGATCACCCTGTACATCTGGGCCGGCCCCCACCACTTGCACTACACCGCGCTACCGGACTGGGCGCAGTCGCTGGGCATGGCGATGTCGCTGATCCTGCTGGCGCCGAGCTGGGGCGGGATGATCAACGGGATGATGACCTTGTCCGGTGCGTGGCATAAGTTGCGTACCGACCCGATCCTGCGCTTTCTGGTGCTGTCGCTGGCGTTCTACGGGATGTCGACGTTTGAAGGGCCGATGATGGCGATCAAAACCGTCAACGCCCTCTCCCACTACACCGACTGGACCATCGGCCACGTGCACGCCGGCGCACTCGGCTGGGTAGCGATGATCACCTTTGGCGCGACGTATCACATGGTGCCGAAAGTGTTTGGCCGCGAGCAGATGTACAGCACGCCGCTGATCAACCTGCACTTCTGGCTGGCGACCATCGGCACGGTGCTTTATATCGCTTCGATGTGGGTGAACGGCATCACCCAGGGCCTGATGTGGCGGGCGATCAACGAAGACGGCACGCTGACCTATTCGTTTGTCGAGGCGCTGCAGGCCAGCCATCCGGGGTTCATCGTGCGCTTTGCTGGTGGGGTGTTTTTCCTGACCGGGATGTTGCTGATGGCTTACAACGTCTGGCGTACCGTGCGGGTTGCGGACGTGGCACTGGCCCACCGTGAAGCGCAGATCGCCTGAGGCAGGGAGCCGGTCATGTTTGAATTTTTCTTGAATGGGTTGGGCGTGGTGTTTCTGTGGCTGGCGGTGGAGTACTGCTTGCGCCGTGAGACCGCAGACAGTCTGGATGAGGCGAGCATGGTGCCGTTTGCCGATGACCCGGAGGTGGCGCGCAGGGTTGAGCTGGCGACGGGCAAGGCCGTGAAAGCGGTGGCGCCGGAGGTGGCGAAGCCGGGTTGGATCAATCTGGATATGTAACCTCCTGTAGGAGCTGCCGCAGGCTGCGATCTTTTGATCTTGCGTTTAAAAAACAGATCAAAAGATCGCAGCCTGCGGCAGCTCCTACAGGAGGAATGCGTGTTTTCTTGGGGGCTCAGGTGCGGTCTCGAGGAATAAGACTCTGCAACTGCAACGCCAGAAAATCCGCATCAAACGCAAACGTGTCGGGGTCTTTCAAGCCGTTGGTCTTGCGCCACTGCCACTCCCCGCCCGGCAGGCCCACCAGCGAAATACTGCCGTAGCGCGCCGCAGTCAAACCCATCACTGCCAATGAAATCTGCCCCGAGCTACCCATCACATCGGGTACAAACTCCACCGGTTTGCCGGCAATCACAATGGTCAGTTTCTCGGTCTTGAAGGTTGAAGTATCGACCGGTGTGCTAGGGCCGAACGCGACATACGCCTCACGGCTGACCTCCAGCAAATTCGGTGCCTGCACCGGTTCAAGCCATTGCTGGATCTGCCCGAACAGTTCGGTAATCCGCGTCGTCCATGCCTGCGACTGCGTTTCGAACAGTTGCTTCTTGTGCGCCTCACTCTCGGCATAGTGACGAAGCATTTCGCCCAGTTGTTGTACGTCGTTCATGGGTACATTCCTCTGAGGAGCCTGCGATACCTGATAGTGACAGATCGAAGCACTGGCGTACGTTTAACCTCGAAAGCGACCACCGTGACACTTTGCAGCTGGATGATCGGTACAGTTAATTTGCGCTGGCGCACGCAGGAGAACAAATAGACACTCGGCTCCGGCCCGGCCTTTCGTCTGGGCACCTGCCTGGGGACATCGAATGCGCACTATCGGCCTGATCGGCGGCATGAGCTGGGAATCCAGCGCCGAATACTATCGCCTCATCAATCAGCAAGTCCGCGATCAGCTCGGCCCGCTGCGGTCGGCGCAGATGCTGATGTACAGCGTCGACTTCGGCCCGGTCGAACAGGCCCAGCATGCCGGGCGCTGGGACGATGCGGCAGCGATTCTGGTGGACGCCGCACGCAGGCTCGAAGCCGGCGGCGCTGAATGTGTGGTGCTGTGTACCAACACCATGCACAAGGTGGCCGACCAGATTCAGGCGGCAATCAGCATTCCGTTTTTGCATATTGCCGAACCAGCGGCGCAAGCGGCTTTGAAGATTGATGCGCGAACGGTCGGGCTGTTGGGCACGGCGTTCACCATGGAGCAGGATTTTCTCAAGCAGCGCTTGATCGCCCAAGGCTTGACGGTATTGGTGCCGGACGACGCTCAGCGCAAAGAAGTGCACCGGATCATCTACGACGAACTCTGCGTCGGCGTGATCAGCGAGGCGTCGCGCAAGATCTACCAGCAGGTAATTGAATCCCTGACCGCTCGCGGCGCTCAGGCGATCATTCTGGGCTGCACGGAAATCGGCATGTTGATCAAACCCGAACACAGCGCCCTGCCCTTGCTCGACACCACCGAGCTGCATGCGCAGTCGGCGGTGGCGTTCGCGCTGGGAGACTGAGTCAGGTTTTCGGACGATTGCGCAGGCGGGCCATGCTCAGGGTATCGACCCATTGCCCGTCGCGTACCGCGTAATCACGGAACAGGCCTTCGGTCTCGAAACCGAACTTGCGGTACAGACCGATAGCCGCCTCGTTGTCGGCGTACACCGACAGCTCGACGCGGTGCAGATTCATCCAGTTGTCGGCCACATCCAGCGCTGCCGCCAACAATTTCGAACCGACTCCCTTGCCCTGCCAAGCCGTCGCGACACCCATGCCGAAGCTGCCAGCGTGGCTGCGGCGAATCCGCGAAAAATGCTCTAGGCCCAAGTGACCGATCACTACGCCCTGATGCAGCGCCACCAGTTTCACCGCCCGCTCGTTATCGGCTTGTATCCGCTGGCGCCAAACCTCGGCGGACTGAAACGGCATCTGCAACACCTGCCGGGCGACGGCGGCATCGTTGTACAGAGCGGTGACGCCCTCGACGTGGGATTCGTTGAAGCGCTCGAGGTGAATGGTGGGGTCGTGGTCAGGCATGGCAGATCCTTCCTGGATCGATGTGTGGCCAAACACTCTAAACCGCGATATGGAATACGCACAATGTGTAGGAGCTGCCGAAGGCTCGGGCCGCGATCGGGCGATCTTTTGATTTTGTTTTTTAGAAGCAAAATCAAAAGATCGCAGCCTTCGGCAGCTCCTACAGGGGATAGGGGTTTGGTTCAGATATGGAACCATTCCTGGCGCTCGCTGAAGGTATGGTGGATGAGTTCGATCAGGGTTTGCACTTCGCTGACATTTTGCGAGTCGGCATTCACCGCCAGCCAGGCATGGCCTTCACGGGTGAGGCTCAGCGCACTGCCCTGAAAACTGAACAAGGTGTGCTGGAGTTGCTGCTCAAGCTGCGCCAATTGTTTGCGCAGCAAGGTCGAGCGCACGTTGAGGCTGCGCGCGGCCTGCATGAAGCAACCGCAGCGGGCGCTGACCAGAAAGTACTGCGCGACGTCGGTATCGATGCTCGCGGCTTGCGCAAGCCACGGTTCGCTGTGGTCCTGCGCCCAGCGGAAATCGCGCTGCCCTGTCGTCCTGCGGGTTCGGTGAATGACATCGATGACTCCCTGTCGATCTTTGTTGTTTGATGGCGTCCAGCACTTTGAAAATATTCTGAACCCGATGGAGAACCCTGTGGGAGCTGGCTTGCCAGCGTTGGCGGAGTGTCAGTCACCGATGATGTTGAATGTGCCGACCTCATCGCTGGCAAGCCTGCTCCCACAGGGTTTTGTAGTGTCTGGGCTAAAAGTGAACTCAGGTATACACCGGCCAGGTGTCGACGATCTTGCCGCCACGCACCACCAGCAAATCACCGAATTGCAGGAGGACGGCTTCGGTCTGGGTCGGGCGCAGGAAGACTTGATCCTCAATCTTCAAGCCCACCGCGTTCGAGCCGTTGACCATTTCCTGATTCGAACTGCGGCCGTAAACAGTGTTGCTTTGCAGCCCCTGCGGCGATTCGAACTCGGCCATCCAGTTGCCGCCGTAGATGAAAAAGGTCTGGCGCTGATTCTGGTCCCACCACGAGAACAGTTTCGACTTGTCGTCCAGCGCCGGAATGTTCACCGCGCCAGTGCTTTTCAATACGGGCGTGGCGATGTAAGTCGCCGGCACATGATCGACCAGCGACGGCAAGTCGTAATGCGTGGGTTTGAGCATCGCCGTACCGACCGAGACTTCCGTGCTCAGCTTTTCGTTTTCATGGATGCGATAACTCGGGCTACCAGCAGTGTTCAGGCACAAACCGTCATGCCACAACTCCGGAAATTGCTGGCGAGTGAAATCAACGCAGCGCTGATAAATCACCATGACCCTGGCAAACAATTCCTCGGGCGAACCTAGAATCCCCGGCACCCCCATGCCCACGAACGGGTCGTAACCCATGAACCCGGCGAACTCCAGATGCTGCGGGTTGGCACTGATCAGCGCGAGCATCTGTCCCAGCACGTTCACGTCACTGACTCCGCCGCGATGCAGGCCCACATCCAGCTCGATGTTGATGCGCATCCGCGTGCCCAAACCCTGCGCCAGCGCCAGGTACTGCTGCAAACGCTCAGGGCTGTCGAGCAGCCATTGCAACTGCCTGGCAGGATCAAACGGGCCTTTATGGGTTTGATAAAAAAGCTCGGCCGAGCGCACCGGCAACGGCTTGCCGAGCAAGATATCCGACTGCGGAAACGTCACGGCATCGTGATTGAGAAACGGCTGATGAAACGACATCAGTTTTTGCGTTCCGGTACGTTGCGCGATATAGCTGAGCAACCCCGGCGATGGCAGCGATTTCTCCACCAATCGCAACTGCTTGCCGCCACGTTTGACCGACTGCATGACCACGTCGATGTTGTGATCGAGACGATCCAGATCAATCAACAGCACCGGGCGCATCGGGCCTTTTTCTTTAAGTTCGCGATTCAGCGCGAGGAAATAGTCGCTGTAAGGCCCGCCGCGATCGCCCGGTTTTAGCCATGCGCCGACGCCCACCAATAAAGCCCCGACACCTAACGTGCCCAGCACAAAGTTACGTCGATTGACCGCCATCAGCTCACCCCCAGAATCGACGACAAATGCGCATTGAGAAACCGCCCGCTCGGATCAAGCGCCTCGCGCACCTCGGCAAACTCACGCCAGCGCGGGTACAGCGGTTGCAGGTTTTTCGCGTTGAGCGTGTGCAACTTGCCCCAGTGCGGGCGGCCGTTGTACTTCCAGAAGATCGGTTCGACGGCGGCGAACAGATTGTGATGGTCCATCTGGTAATGCTGGTGCACCGAGATCGAACAGCTGTCGCGGCCCTCGAACATGCTCAGTGGGATGTCGTCGGCTTTGACGTAGCGATACTCGATCGGAAACCAGGTGCGCAGATCCTTGTCCTGAATCAGCTTGAGAATCTCGCGCAGGCAGGCCGGGCCGTGTTCGGCTGGCACCGAGTACTCCATCTCGTTGAAGCGCACGGTGCGCACGTTGGCGTAGATGTCGAACGAGTCGCCGACCCGGTCATCGAAACTCGCCAGATGCCGCAGGTTGTTGAGCATGGTGCGGCGCAGATCGGGGAAGTCGCTGGCGTACTTGTCGATCTTTTCTATCAGGGTGACGAACTCGTTGCCGCCCTCCTCTTCAGGGCTGATCGGCGGCGTGGCCGGGTCGTCCGTTTCATTGAGGGCGATGGACAAGGCGTAGTCGGAATGGGTGACCACGAGCATTTCCCAGTGCTGGTTTTCGCGGGTGTTGGTGTCGAGGTCTTCCAGCAGCTCTTCGGTTTTGGCGATCCACTGGCGTTCGCGCAGACGATAGGCCGGGCGGTTTTGCAGGCGAATTTTTGTCGCCACGCCCAGCGCACCGAGAGACACGCGGGCGGCATTGAACACTTCCGGATGGCGCTGACTGTCACAGTCCAGCACCTCGCCGCTGGCCGTCACCAACTGCATGCCGCAGACGTGGGCCGAGTAGGACTGAAAGTTTTTACCGGTGCCGTGAGTCGAGGTGGCAATCGCGCCGGCGAGGGTCTGATAGTCGATATCGGCCATGTTATGCAGCGCTTGGCCGACGTCCTTCAGCGGCATGCCCATGCGCGACATCGGTGTGCCGGCGGCGAATTCGGCTTGCAGGGTTTTCGGGTCGTGATCGAGTAGCCCAGAGAAGTAGCTTAACGACAACAATGTGCCGTCGGTGGGCACCAAGGCGCTGAACGAATGCGCTGAACCGACCGGGCGAATTTTGCCCTGAGCCTGACGAATCACTGTCGTCAGCTCATCGAGATTTTTTGGCGCCAGACGCGCCGCCGGCAGGCAACTTTGCGCGCCCGACCAGTTACGCCAAGGGATCAGCCGTGGCGCGCGCATCAACTGGCCCAATGCCGGGTTGCTCGCCAACGCACTGAACGCGCCAACAATGCTCGCCCGTTGCAACAACTGACGCCGTGTCAGATCCATCGTCATGCGCGCACCCTTATTGTGGAAGAGGCTGGTCGGCCATGAAGCCGATCAATTGCAGGAACTGCTCTTGCGAGCACTCGACGCACTGGCCCATCGGCGGCATGCCGTTGTAGCCGTTGATGGCGTGATCGAGCAGCGTGTCGACGCCCTGCTGGATCCGCGGTTCCCAGGCTTTGCGGTCGCCAGTGAGCGGCGCATTGGCGGCCGGGTTGGCGTGACAGAGTTGGCAACTGTTGGCGTAGATCTGCGCCAGTGCCGCGTCGGACGGGATAGCGCTGCTGGCGATGCTGGAAGTGATCGCAGGTTTGGCGTCGTCACCGCATCCGGGCAGTGTCATGGCCAACACCAGCAGCAAAGTGAATCGGATTACCCGCATAACGATCCTCTTGTGTGGCATCACTTATTGTTGTGATCACACCTTAAGGCAGCGACGCGAGAGGCTTGAGGGCATTGCGGGACAGCGAGGGGGACTTACGGGGCCAGCCATTTCAAACATCCCCCTGTAGGAGCTGCCGCAGGCTGCGATCTTTTGATCTGGCTTTTGAAGGGCAAAGTCAAAAGATCGCAGCCTGCGGCAGCTCCTACAGGGTATTCGATGGGCGCCGCCCTCTCTGTTTCGGCCCTTTGCCTGATATTTACGGGTTTAAATTTCGCCGCATTCAGGCGTATAACCTGTACAGACTTTTTGATCTGCACGCAGACATCAACACGGGGTAGCGACATGACCACAGCAAACATCCTTGGCAATCTGTTCCCTTCTGTCAGCGACATCCCGGAGAAATACCGCCTCGACGGTCAGGTCGAGCAGCGCGAATATCTGGTCGACGGGCAATTGCGCCGCTGGGACGGCCCGCTCGCCACGGTTCGCAGCCCGGTCTATTTGCACGGCGAAAATGGCGATGAGCAAGTGATTCTCGGCAGCACACCCCTGCTCGACGCCGACACTGCCCTCACCGCGCTGGACGCCGCCGTCCGCGCCTACGACCGTGGTCAGGGCTTGTGGCCGACCATGCGCGTGGCCGAACGCATTCAGCACGTTGAAGCGTTCCTCGGGCGCATGCGCCAGCAGCGTGACGCAGTGGTCAAGCTGCTGATGTGGGAAATCGGCAAGAACCTCAAGGACTCGGAAAAAGAGTTCGACCGCACCTGCGACTACATCGTCGACACCATCAATGCGTTGAAAGAACTCGACCGCCGCTCCAGCCGTTTCGAACTGGAGCAGGACACGCTCGGGCAAATTCGCCGCGTGCCGCTCGGCGTGGCACTGTGCATGGGCCCCTACAACTATCCGCTGAACGAGACCTTCACCACGCTGATTCCGGCGCTGATCATGGGCAACACCGTGGTGTTCAAACCGGCCAAGCTCGGCGTGCTGCTGATTCGCCCATTGCTCGAAGCGTTCCGCGACAGCTTCCCGACCGGCGTGATCAACGTCATCTACGGCAGCGGCCGCGAAACGGTCAGCGCACTGATGGCCAGCGGCAAAATCGACATCTTCGCCTTCATCGGCACCAACAAGGCCGCCAGTGACCTGAAAAAACTGCACCCGAAACCGCACCGCTTGCGCGCCGCACTGGGGCTGGATGCGAAGAACCCCGGCATCGTCCTGCCGGAAGTCGATCTGGACAACGCCGTCAGCGAAGCGGTCACCGGATCACTGTCGTTCAACGGCCAGCGCTGCACCGCGCTGAAAATTCTCTTCGTCCATGAGGATGTGGTCGACAGCTTCATCGAAAAATTCAACACCAAACTGGCCACGCTGAAACCGGGCATGCCGTGGGACAGCGGAGTGTCGCTGACGCCGCTGCCGGAGTCGGGCAAGGTCGATTATCTGCATGGCTTGGTCGCAGATGCGCGCAGCAAGGGTGCCGAAGTGGTCAACCCGAATGGCGGTGAGTCGCGCGAGTCGTTCTTCTACCCGGCTGTGCTCTACCCGGTGAACCCGCAGATGCGCGTCTATCAGGAAGAGCAGTTTGGCCCGGTGGTGCCGATCGTGCCGTACCGCCATCTCGATACGGTGATCGACTACGTGCTGGAATCGGACTTCGGCCAGCAGTTGAGCATCTTCGGCACCAACCCGGTGGCCGTAGGCCGGCTGGTCGACACGTTTGCCAATCAGGTCGGCCGGATCAACCTCAACGCCCAGTGCCAACGTGGCCCGGACACTTATCCGTTCAACGGCCGCAAGAACTCCGCCGAAGGCACGTTGTCGGTACACGATGCGCTGCGGGTGTTTTCGATCCGCACGCTGGTGGCCACCAAGTTCCAGGACAGCAACAAGGATCTGATCAGCGAGATCATTCGCGGACGCGATTCGAGCTTCCTGACCACCGACTACATCTTCTGACGAGGGCCTTGCACTGAGTACGTTCAGCACCCACCGACTGCCACCGCTGTTGCGCCGAATCCTGCGTCCGCTGCTGGACCCTTACCGGCGCTACCGCCACGCCCGACTGATCCACGCGGTGCGGGTGGCTTTGGGGTTGCTGGCAACCATCCTGCTGACCACCGGCATCAACCTGCCCCACGGCGAGTGGGCGTCGGTGACCATGCTGGTGGTCATCGGCGGTTTGCAGCACCACGGCAACATCGGCAAAAAAGCCGCCGAACGCGCCACCGGTACCTTGATCGGTGCCGGCGTCGGTTTGTTGCTCGTGGCGCAGGAGGCGTGGCTCGGTATGCCGTGGCTGACCTACTTTGCCATGGCCGTGGTGTGCGGCTTCTTCTCGTATCACGCCATCGGCAAGGGTGGTTACACCGCCCTGCTCTCGGCGATCACCGTATTTATTGTCGCCGGGCACGGCGACAATCCGATCACGGATGGGCTGTGGCGCGGGGTCGACATCCTGATCGGCATTGCCCTGGCGCTGGCGTTCTCCTTCGCCCTGCCGCTGTACGCGGTGTACTCGTGGCGCTACAACCTCGCCGATGCCTTGCGCGATTGCGCCACGGTTTACGGACGCATCATCAGCGGCCAACCGGTCAGCGCCGACGAACATCTGAAACTGATGGGCCGCCTGGGTGCGGTGATGGTGCAACTGCGTTCGCTGATGCCTTCGGTGTCCAAGGAAGTGAAGATCTCCATGACTGAACTCGATGCCATCCAGCGCAACCTGCGCATGTGCATCAGCACACTGGAGATTCTCGGTAATACACGCCCCGATGCCAACGACCCCGAAGCCATGGCCCATCTGCAATCAGCGTTGAAGGCCGAACATCGGCAGATTCGCGTGCAATTGATCGGTATGGCCCGCGCCCTGAAATCCGGCGCGGCGCAGCGTCTGGATCGGCCAGCGGAATTGCCGGACGCTAGCCTTGATGCACCGGTTTATAGTGCTTTGGATGGCTATCGATTGCTGACCCGGCAACTCGCCGCGAACATTGGCGAGATGCGCCAGCGCCTGGCGAAAACCGCCCCGCACTGGAACATTTGACGTTTTACTGCGCAGCCAGTCGCCGAGCCTTGAAACCCCAGCCCTGCTGCATCCCGGCAGCGGCCAGCAGAATCGCCGCCACGCCCACCCATTGCAGGACTTCCAGGCGATGACCGAAGGCTAACCAGTCGACGAAAATCGCTGCAATCGGGTAGATGAACGACAGTGCGCCCGTCAACGCTGTCGGCAACTTCTGAATCGCGCCATATAGCAGCACGTACATCAGGCCAGTGTGAACGATGCCCAGCGTCACCAGGCTGGCCCATGCACTCGGCGCTTGCGGCAGTGCAGAAAAGTGCGCGAATGGCGCGAGCAACAGCACGCCGGTGCAGACTTGGATCAGCGCGATCAAGTGAGGTGGCGTGCCCGTCAGGCGCTTGATGATCAACGCGGCAATCGCATAGAGAAACGCCGCGCCCAATGCCAGGGCAATGCCCAGCAGATACTCACTACCGCCCTCGCCTTGCTGGCCATGGGCACTGACAATCGCCAACATGCCCATAAAGGAAATCGCCAGCCAAAACAGTTTCTGCAGGGTTATTTTCTCGCCGAGGAACAGCGCCGCCAATCCGACCAGCATGAACGGCTGCACGTTGTAGACCGCTGTGCCAATCGCGATCGAGGCCCGGGAATACGAGGCAAACAGCAGCACCCAGTTGCCGACAATCGCCCCGCCGCTGAGTACCGCCAGCAAGAATGTAGTGCGCGTCAGTAAGCCGGGGCGCAAAAAACCGAAAACCGCGCAGATCAGCAACAAAGTGCCGGCCCCAAACACACAGCGCCAGAACACTACGTCCAGCACCGGTTGCCCGGAGACCAGTACGAACCAGCCGATCGTCCCGGATATCAGCATGGCGGCGGTCATTTCAAATGAGCCGCGACGGATCGGGTTGTCCATCTTCAATCTCCTCAGCGTTGGCGAATGCGTGGCAAAAGTATGCCAAGTGGACACAGGGCCACTCCAGCGCAAAAAGCAGGCTAAACTCGGTTTCTGCCTTTTTTATCGAGGGTTGTTTGCATCAATTGCCTAATGCCGGAGATTGACCATGACCGATGACATCGACCAGATCCTCATCAGTGCCTTGATGGAGGATTCGCGACGCTCATTAAAGGCCTTGGCGCAGATCAGCGGCCTGTCGTCGCCCAGCGTGGCCGAACGCTTGCGCCGACTGGAAGAACGCGGCGTGCTCAAGGGCTACACCGTCGAAATCGACCCCAAGTGTTTTGGCTATCAATTGCAGGCCATCGTCCGCGTGCGCCCGCTACCGGGGCAGTTGCAAGAGGTGGAGCGGCAGATTCTGTCGATTCCCGAATTCACCGAGTGCGACAAGGTTACCGGCGAGGACTGCTTCATCGCCCGCCTGCACGTACGCTCAATGGAACAGCTGGACACCCTGCTCGATCGCCTTAACACCCTGGCCGAAACCAATACGGCGATCGTCAAGAAGACGCCAGTCAAACGCCGACTGCCACCCATGGCATAAATGCTTTTTACCTGCGTTCGGCGTAAATTGAGGTTTTTGCGGCTAAGGATTGGCGGTATGAAAATTCAGGCAATGATGTTGGCGACGCTGATGCTCGCTGGTTGTGGGACCGTGCAGACAGTGGTGCGCAGTGACCACGTCGCTGCGAACGATCTGAGAGAGATAAAGTCCCACTGCGGCGCCGTTCCGCGGATCTACAGCGGCGTGACCTATGATTTCTGCCTGCTGCACGCAGAGCGGCCGGATGATGTCGATGCGTTCAATTACAACAACGCAACGCCCGGTGTGCTGGTGGATGCCGCATTGTCAGGGGTGCTGGACACACTGCTGTTGCCTTACACGATCTACAAACAACAGGCCGATGGCAGCATCGTGATCAATTGATCACCTTTTCTGCAGGCAACAAAAAACCCGCCTAGGCGGGTTTTTTGTTATTTCATGGACTGCGATCAGTCGTCGCGGCTCATGATGCCGAAGATCTGCAACAAGCTGATGAACAGGTTGTAGATCGATACATACAGGCTGATGGTCGCCATGATGTAGTTACGCTCGCCGCCGTGAATGATGGCGCTGGTCTGGAACAGGATGCAGACCGACGAAAACAGCACGAAACCTGCGCTGATCGCCAGTTGCAGACCGCTGACCTGGAAGAAGAAGCTCGCCAGCGTTGCACCCAGCAGGACGAAGAAACCGGCGGTGATGAAACCACCCAGGAAGCTCATGTCCTTGCGGGTGATCAGCACGTAAGCCGACAGACCGCCGAACACCAGTGCCGTCATCGCGAACGCGGAGCTGACCACTTCAGCGCCGCCCTGCATGCCCAGGTAACGATTGAGGATCGGGCCGAGCAGGAAACCCATGAAACCGGTCAACGCAAAGGCGGACACCAGGCCCCACGCGGAATCACGGAGTTTGTTGGTAAGGAAGAAAAGCCCGTAGAAGCCGATCAGCACCACGAAAATGTTCGGGTAGCCAACACGCATCTGCTGGGCCACGAACGCCATCACGCCGCTGAATGCGAGGGTGAGAGCGAGTAGACCATAAGTGTTGCGCAGGACGCGGCTAACCTCTAGCTGCTCAGCCTGCACGCTGTTATTAACTGCGTAATCCTGTTCGCGCATGGCGACACTCCTGTTGGTTTGAAACGTTCAGTCGCAAAGATCATAACAGACGCTCTGTAACAAGCCATGCAGAGAGTTTGACAGTGTGTTTCATTCAGGTATTATGGCGCCCGCAACGCAACGGAGGTGTGGCCGAGTGGTTTAAGGCAACGGTCTTGAAAACCGTCGACTGTAACAGGTCCATGAGTTCGAATCCCATCGCCTCCGCCATATTTGGTACCGCCAAAGCCCTGATTATTCAGGGCTTTGGCGTTTCTGCGTGGTGAGAAGCACGCGCTCCAATTCCAGATCGTTTCCGCATCTTTTGGGTGATTTCCGCAACCTCGTATGAATTTAGTGCTACGCAGATGGCGCATTTGGCCAGCACGAGGCCCAAGGGCTCATCTAGATTAGCGCTTATGAGCGGAGCTGACCTTCATCAAATGCCCTCAGCAAGGAGTCAAAAAGGCGGGTAGCCAAGAAGCAAATGACTACGTAACCGTGCAGGCTCCTATCAAAGTCCCTTGGATATGGCGCACCCTCTCAATCCACCTCAGCGAGCATTTTGAGACAATTCCGTATTCCTCAAGGGGGAGGAGCAACCGAGAATTGTCTTAAATCAATTTAATACTGTTTTTTGGAAGAGCTCATCTTTACAAATTATGAAACCCACGATGAGCCTGACGAGCCCTGGAGGTCATTTTGAACTGGTCTATCGCTAATCCCTTACGTGTGGCGGTGCTGGATGATCATTCGCTGATTAGGCTAGCCTTGAAGTCTCGCTTGGCCCGCGAAGCGGAATTCAAAATAGTGGGAGTCTATGCGGGTAGCGCCGAATTGCTTTCAGCTATGCGAGAAATAGAGATCGACCTGTTGATTTTAGATTACAAACTGCACGACGGTGAGCTGGATGGTTTGCACCTCATCAGACAGTTGCGTAAACAATATCCAGATCTCAAGATCCTCATATCATCCTCCGAAGAGAGGCCCGCCGTGATCAATATGGCAATCGGCGCAGGCGCATGCGGCTTTTTTGGAAAGTCCCAACCAGTTGATGATCTCATTAAAGCTATTCGAACAACTGCTTCTGGGCGCCTGTACCTTTCTGCCCAGACGGCGTTTGATCTACGCTCTCTCCCGGTATGCGGCAACGAGCCCCAAGCTTTAGAGACCCCATTCACGCCCCACACCGATACGCTCCTGAACAACCCGCTGCTTTCTCCAAAAGAAAGAGAAGTTTTACGCTGCTGCCTTGAGGGGTTTGGTGTCACGCAGATTGCCCTGAAGTTCTACCGTAGTCGCAAAACCATCAGCGGGCAAAAACAGTCTGCTTACAAGAAACTTGGAATTCGCGGTGATGCGGAGTTATTCAAGTTACAACACAGCTCTAAAGGCCCACACTAACCGCTAATCTTATCCTCAGGCTCGTGCTAGGGGCACATCAGATTCTTCCAAATGATACATCTCACCGAAATCAGGTCAAACTCATTATGCTGCGCGGTTTAATCGTTGTTGTCGCTCTGTTTCTAATTAGCACGGGCTTCGCGACAGCAACTAGCCAACCATCGCTAACTCTGTATGGTCGATCCAACAGTGAAAACCTGCAGGTTGTTCTTCCCGAAGAGGACTGGTCTTGGCTGCGGGAAAAACGCCGCTTAGTTTTGGGTGTAGCTCAACCTGACTTCCCTCCCTACGCAATGACTGCCAGCGGCTCACGCTATGAAGGCGTTAACGCTGACGTAACTTGCATGATCAGCCACGCGCTGCACACTGAAATTACCGTAAAAACTTATCCGGACCGAAAAAGTGCTTTAGTTGGGTTAGAAACCGGTGAAATCGATATGCTGGGCAGTTCGAATAGCTTTGAAGCCAGAAACGGTCTTGTGGTTTTAAGTACACCCTATATCAAGGCTGAGCCTGCGCTATTCATGCGTACAGATGATCGCCGATCATTTCCTACGAATTTGGCAGGATTAAAAGTCGCGATTGCTGACGACTACCTACCCTTAGAGCACCTTCATCAGAAGTATCCGAAAGCTGATTTCACTCCCTACACCTCGGACGAGCAGGCGTTGGCCGCATTGGCATTCGGCAAGGCAGATCTTTATTTGGGGAATACACTTACTAGCAGTTACCTGATCAATCTAAATTATTTCAACTATGTAAAACTTCATTCATTTATCGAATTCAGCAACGCCGGCTTCAGCTTTGCTTTCCGGCGTAGCAATGAGCAATTGCGTCGACTACTAAATGTAGCACTGCTAGCGATAGGCGAACATCGCACTGATGAAATCACAAACCGCTGGTCTGGAGGCGGAGCTGCATTAACGTCTAAAAAAATTGAACTCTCGCCTAGCGAGAAGCGCTGGTTACAACAAAACCCAGTGACACGATTTGTTATAAATGACGATTTGGCACCATTTGCGTTTTTTGATTCGCAAGGCATTTTTAGCGGTGTTGCCGCAGACTTGGTGCAGATAATCCAACGTCGCACCGGACTCCAGATCGAGGTGCACCGCACAGAAAAGTTTTCTGAATTGAGTAGCGAGTTGCTCAATGGTACAGCCGACCTGTCGCTCTTATCTCCGACAATCGCCCGTGAAAGCAAGATGCGCTTTACCCACCCCTTTATTTCTAGCCCGTTTGCGATTATCACGGCCAAGACCGCACTTCCTCCAACAAGCTTGGAGGAACTACGAGGTAAGCGAGTAGTTGTCCCGATCGATTCAGCTGAACGCGAGTTGCTGCGCACGTATCCTGATATCCAAATTGTCGAAGGAGCTACAGTTCTCGAATCAATGGCACTAGTTGATGATGGTCAAGCCGAAGCAATGATCACGACCTTGCACGGCGCACGATATTATATCGCCCACCTCTATGAAGATCGCCTTCAAATCACCAGCATTGTCGGGAGTAACAAAGGGTTTTTATCATTTGCGACTCGCCGTGCCGACACAGAGCTGGTATCGATCCTCAACAAGTCATTACTGAGTATTCCGCCAGATGATCTCGATGTTGTACTCAACCGCTGGCGCCCGATTGCGGCCTTTTCGGGGCTTACTTGGCGCGATTACAAGTGGTTAATTTATCAAATCGGAGGTATAGCTTTCCTGATCACCCTGTGCTCGGTGGTATGGAATTTTTATATTCGCCGGCAGATTCGCAAGCGGCGCTTGAGCGAACGTCTGCTAAACGATCAGCTCAAATTTATGGCGGCATTGATTAACGGAACCCCGCATCCGATCTACGTGCGAGATCGAGAGGGCAAGCTGCTTAAATGTAATAAAAACTACTTGGAGACCTTCGGCTTGACCGGACAGGATGTCATAGGGAAGACAGTCCTAGAAAGTGGCAAGAGTGATCGTGAAGAGGCGGTACAATTTCACGAAGATTATCTCCGTGTTATCCAACAAGACCAGCCCTATGAGGTGGACCGTACACTTCATGTGGGACAAACCAAGTTAGAAATTTATCATTGGATACATCCCTTTCATGATACCACCGGTCAGGTGAGGGGCGTGATCTGTGGCTGGATCGACATCAGCGAACGTCGGGAATTTATCGAGAAATTACGCGCTGCCAAAAAAATTGCCGACGAGTCCAGTCGCGCGAAAACCACCTTCCTCGCAACAATGAGTCATGAAATCCGCACCCCTATGAGCGCAGTGATCGGGATGCTAGAGCTCACGCTCAAACGTGCAGAACAAGGACATTTCGATCGGCCTTCTATCGAAGTTGCGTATAACTCCGCTAAAGGTTTACTGGAGCTGATCGGCGACATCTTGGACGTAGTGCGCATAGAGTCTGGCCGTGTAAGCCTATCACCCACACGAGCAAATCTAAGGGAACTAGTGGAATCAGTCGCACGGGTTTTTGACGGATTGGCTCGGCAAAAAGGCCTGATTTTACGCCTGGACATTGATGCGAATGTCGGATGCGATGTTTTGGTTGATCCGACCCGTTTTCAACAAGTGCTGTCGAACCTGTTGGGTAATGCGATCAAGTTTACCGATACAGGCGAGGTACGCGTGTCCATCAGCGGTCAGCGTCTCGCCGACGAACGCCTGCAGGTTGACCTGAAGGTAGAGGACACTGGAATCGGCATTTCCGATTCAGACTTACGGATATTGTTCCAACCATTCTCCCAAGCCAATCACGGCACAATGTCCCGAGGAGGCACAGGCTTGGGTTTAGCAATTTCACGATCATTATGTGAGCTAATGGGCGGGCATCTGAACATTTCAAGCGTAGTAGGCAAAGGAACCTGCCTAAATGTTTCATTGTATTTCAACATACTCGAGCCAATCTATAACAAATTGGTGAGTCCAAAGGCCGATTGCGTTCCTCTCAGCACTGCCTTTCGTATATTGGTGGTGGATGATCAAAGTGCAAATCGGTCACTGTTAGTGCAACAACTTAGTTATCTCCGCCAAACAGTGCGCGAAGCACCAAATGGCGCAGCAGCACTTGAACTGTGGCGCAACGAGCCGTTTGACATTGTAATTACCGATTGCAATATGCCATTAATGAACGGTTACGACCTCGCTTACACAATTCGCCAAGAAGAACACCAATCAAACCGTGAGCCTTGTGAGATAATCGGTTTCACGGCCAATGCGCAACCCGACGAAAAGACTAAATGCCTCAAGGTTGGCATGGACGATTGTTTGTTCAAGCCTATAAGCTTGGGGCATTTATCTAGCCTTTTGTTGAATCGTCAATACTCGGCCAAAAAAATTCATCACGGCGCATCGACTGATACTTCAGATACCGTACCATGCTCGACCTTGGAGTATTTACAAAAACTTACCGATGGCGATTCAGTAATGCTACACGCGTTGTTGGAAGAGGCCTTACTGAGCTTTGAGAAAGACCTACTAGAGCTCCAAGACTGCGTTGGAAATCCTGACCCCTCATTGCTCGGTGATCTAGCGCACCGTATTTTGGGTGCTGCAAGAATTGTCAATGACGGCCCAGTAATCAGCGCCTGCATTGACTTCGAAGCCGCTTGTCGAACGCCAATTACCAACCTGATGGACATTCAGAGAACTGCTTTGCGGTTAGAGGAGTTGCAGAAAGAGCTGATTATTAAGTTAAAGAACCTTAACGCCCTCATTACAAGCCAAGCCTCTCACCTGTTGTTGACCACAACTTAAACCAGATATTTATTTAAAATGCTTTTTATGAAACAACCTCTTCTGAACTGGCAATCCAGAAGTTTGGCTGCCACGAGTCAAGCGAATTAAATCATGCTCACATGGAGGCGTCGCCAACCTGTAGGCTGAATTTCTGCCACTCCGAAAGAATAACGTCATATGGTAAATAAACGCTGATCCGATTACTTTTCTTTAGTTCGCCAAACTCAGGCTTCTCACCCACCCAGATCCCAACAGTGATACCGAGTACCGCACCATCCTTTCCATACACTGGCCCTCCAGACATACCTACGACGATGGGTGCATCGTTGATTGCGTATGACGCCTCATCAGCATCATCCGGTAATCTTAAGCGCAGCTCTTTGGCTACCCCTTCCCCCTGAACTCTCATCATCAGTGGACTGAATCCGACCGCCGTGACCTTTTCACCTTTAACAAAATTTCTCCATGTAGGGACCGTCCCATCGGCGCTGTGTTTAATAAAAGCTAAATCACAGCCAAGGCTGCAGGTGTGAACCAAATTCGGTATCAGCGGTATATGATTGACTGTCACGGCATAATCACTATTCCACTGTACAGCGTTAACCTGGAATAAATAAGGTAAAGGAAAACCGGAGCTGACAATAAAGTGCCCCTGATATAGGTGTTCGTGGGGAATGACTGTTGGGAGGCCGTTACAGCCGACCAACATCAACAAAGAAGCACAGCCTAAGAAAATGTGCATACCCCCCCCTCCTCCTGTGACAAATAAACGCCAGGAAGCCTTAAGCTTCGCCGCGTGCAGCGGATCCAAACGAAGCGCTGCGACACTCAAGACTAGAAGGAGGATTGGTAGCTCGCCAGTGGCGAAAGAACTAAATATCTAACGTTATTCGAAAACGTTCAGCTCGCCCCCTTAGAAGATGCATAAGCGCTCCATAACCCCACCGACTTCAAGATAGGTAACGCCCCCAACTAGACGACGCACGCGAGCAGTTCCACGGCAGCAAGGCCTCGTAATCTTCAGCGGTGGTCGCAAGTGGCAGCCGTTCTAATGCGTGGCGTATCCACACGTAGAGCTCTTAACCGTTGGCTTTGGCTTTGGCTTTGGCTTTGGCTTTGGCTGTCTAGACTTGGCTGTGTCGCTGAACAAGCAGTTCTTTCTTCCGATGACGAATGGCCGGACCGCACGTTCGGCAGCGTTGATGTCGATCAGCTAGTAGCCTTCCTCACAGTACCGCCCCAGTTTTTTACAGTCGTTTGCCAGATAGCCGATGGCTTTGCCCAAGGTGTTTTGAGACTTCACTTGCAGCTGCATCTTCTCATTCAGCTTTCTAACTAAGCCGGCACTGGCAAGCTCCGATCATGACGACCATTTGTACCATCGTCGTCGCCCGCGTCTTTCAGAACGCTCGACGCCATATAGCTTATTGATCAAGTTCAGCGCGATATCGGCGAGTCCCGACTTGCCCTTGGGTTGCACTTTTAGCGCTTCAACAAACTTGCGTCTTGCGTACGCCCTGCAGCCCGAACGCTCAACTCCGACCTGCGCGTTCAACGCGTCATATCCCGCGTAATCATCACGTAGCCTCAATAACCATCAAGCAGGCGCATTGGCACCACTGCACGCGGCTGGTGGAGCATTCAAAAAGGATCACTCGTTCATCTGCCGGGCCTACTGTTTGCAACCACATCCAGGACTGACTGCTTGGGTTTCGGTCTGGCTCTTTCAACACCTGTACCCGTGCTTCACCGCAGTGGACAACACGGCTGCCTAACAGGCATCGCGCATTAAATTCAACAGCGGCTGGAAGTATTTGCCGAACTGGATAACCCACCGTGCCAACGTCTGACGAAGGATATCGACGCCGTGACGGCCCAAGACTTTTTCGAAACGGTGAAGCGGCAGTCCATCCACGTACTTGGTGGTCAGCAGCATCGCCAGAACACTTTAGATGGCCATGCTTCTTTCATTCTACTAAGCCGGCTTTTCAACCGTGACCGGCGCCATCTCGCAGTCGAAGCAACCGTAAACTTTACGTACGTGTTTGATCACAGGGATTTGTATCGGCACGATTTCAAGTTACTCGCTGACCTCTTCGCCAATGGAATGTTTGCAGCAGCCGCAGACGCACGTCAGTTCATGTTCAAGAAGTTCGTGGATGACTTCGATACTTGGTAGATCAGCGGGCAGTGGCTTGCGTTTGCCGCGGCGCTTTGCTGGAGCGACAGCCTCTTCATCTGAGGCTTCATCAAAAGGCTAGACGACAATTCCTAGTTCGTTGAAGAGGCCTGCTACGGCGTTGCCGAATCAGCTGTTGGCTCGGACTTGCGCCTGAATAAGCGGAGACGTAATAACGCGTTTTCTTCTTCGAGAAACCCGCCCCTTGACTGCATCTGCTTAAGCAATTCAGGATCGTCGGCGAGGTTTACGGGCATTGAAATCATGTCATAGATTGAACCGAATTAAGCTACGAAACGCGGTGTCTAAACATGATGGGGACGGTTGCGCCTGAGGTCAAATCCATCGATCGTCCAGTTGAGTTCCTGGACCGTCCTCTACATCGTTGACGTCGGCCGATGTCTTGAATCGTACGGATTCGAGGGCTTGAGCCAAACGCAAAAGCCGTTGCGCTCCCAGTACAATATCTTCACTCGGTTGTGCGGCTTATTGAGGAAAACAAAAAGCACAGGATCGAATACTGCGACTTTAATATCCAGTTCGACCAGCGAAGCCAAGCCGTCGATAGATTTTCGGAAATCGACTGGCTTGGGGTACAGATACAATTTATCGACTTTAGCATACAGCCTTTGGGATCAGCTAAGCGGTTTGAATGTGGTGTTATGGAGCGGTTGCGAAGATGCGGCATGACGCCGTGGTGGTTTGTCGCATTCACACTCCTGCATCATAAGCCGCACTCGCTCGTCAACTGGCCATTGAATACAAACGCCTCACGGCCTTATCACCACTGAGAACCCGCCAGCCAACCCGTCAATGAGCCAGCTCCGGCATACTGTCGCAGAATCGCTTTATAGCCATCGAAACGCTGAGAAACCTCACCGACCTGGTTATTGTAGTGATCGTTCTCCGCAATCAGTACATCCAAAAGACTGCGTTTCCCCAAGTGATACCACTGCTCAAAAAATGCTAATCTGATGCGCTCAGACTCCAAAGTTAAATCACGATAAAGCTCAGCACGTCCCAGCAAAGTGCGCGCATCGTGATCTGCGGTACGGATCCGATACTCCAAATCCAAGCGTTGCTCCTCTGTTCGCTGCCGGCTCGACTCTGCACGCTGAAGTGCCGCTCGCTCGGATGCACGAGTAGAGCCTCCACGAAACGCAGCCCAAGTTAACGATAATGTGGTTTCCCAAGGCTGCTCTCGACCTAATCCATCCTGCGCGGTAGTTTTCCTGACAACCCAATTCAATTGCGGCAATGAGGAAGAGCGCACGACTTGCGCATCCAACTCAGCCGAATGAGCCTGTGCCTTACTCAAGTGAATAGAAGGATTGTCATCAACTTTGGACAACAATGTGTCGAGATCCGCAAAATGGATATTCCATTTGGGACTTTGCGGGAGCATTAATGGTCGATCACCTACGCGCTTGCGCAAATTGAGTTCAGTATCACGCACTTGGCTTTCGGCAGAATTCAACGCCGCTTTTGCCTGTAACAGACGTGCCTTTGCCTGTGTCAATTCGCTAAGCCTTCCCTTATCCACGGAAACAATTCCAGCAAGCATTCTGACCAGTTCATCCATGCGCTGCACAAACTGTTTGCTTATCTCGACGATAACACGTTGCTTGCCCAGCTCAACCATATTAGAGCTGACTTCATAGGCTGAGTTTTCCAGTTCGGCTTCAACACTAGAATTTGCGGCTCTGGATAAATACTTGCGGCTTTTAATGGTATTGCGAATCCGCCCCCAGTCATAAACAGGCGTAGTCACATTAAGGCTGACTCCGCCACCTCCCCCCGCGTCGTAATCTGCACCTGGACCGAATCTCGCTGACTTAGCTTGGGTACCGAGATCAACCTGTGGCATACGCTGCCCCTTCGCCTCGTCTATGTCCGCAAGTGACGCTTTATAGTCTGCCTGAGCGCGTTGGACCTGAGGACTACGCTCAAAAGCGGCCTGAACCGCCTGATAGAATATCGCGCGTAGCTCCTTTTCTGACGGTCCAACACCCCTCGTTCGACTAGGCCGGCTCCGTGAAGCTTTTGTTGCCAAAGCCGTAACACCATGCGCAACCGGGGCCTCTATGGTGTGCGGAGGAAGTTTCGATATCCCAGCGAAATCAAAAGCTTGAGCATTAGCGCTTACTGAACATAACTGAACAGACGATAGAGCCAATACTCGGCATCCCAGAGATAGAGATAAGACACGAGAACGCTGAGATGCACTGCTAGGCCAAGACCATGACCGAGACTGGTAGTTTATTTTCATAGTTATCGTTCCCGGAAAGCTTCACGCGCTTTGAGTACAGGCTTAAGCAGGTAGTCAAGAATTGTTTTTTCACCGGTACGAATTTCCACTGAAGCAATCATTCCCGGGATAATTGGCAATTTTTTTCCACCGGCACTCAGCTCACTACTCTCAGTCAATACCAATACCCGATAATAACTATCGCCCTCCTTCCGATTAGTTCCAGGCTTATCGTCATCTTTCAAGGTGTCCGGACTAACGTGTTCCACTCGTCCTTTGAGCCCCCCGTAAATCGCATAGTCATACGCTGTAATTTTTACTGTTGCAGGCAATCCAGGATGCAGAAATGCCACATCAGAAGGTTTGATTTTTCCTTCGACAAGTAACTGCTCCTCAAGCGGTACAATCTCCATAATGTGCTCACCTGGCTGAATAACTCCGCCAATAGTGTTAACTCGAACGTTCTTAACTGTTCCACGTACTGGCGCAGTTATTGTCGTACGATCTACTATATCAGCTCGACCTACCAAGTTTTCACTGATCTGGGAAAGCTCGAGCTCTGCCTTAGTCAGTTCAGAGTTAGCATCCGCTTGGAAACGGTTGATGCGTTCCACGATCTGCGACTTGATCTCGTTGGCTTGTCGCCGAATGCGCAATAGCTCTACTTCAGACATCAAACCCTTAGCAGCCAGCGGCTCCGCCATATTGACTTCCTTCTTAGACAAGGCGTAGCTGCGCTCCAGCGCACTCACACTTTCGTCTAAGGCGCGTTTGCGTGCGACATAAGCGCGAGTTTCCTGGGAAATTACCGCAGGATCCTGCTTCACAATGTCGTCGAACTCTAATGGTTGTCTGTACGCTTCGGAACGCAAGCGAGTGATCGTTGCCTTCAGACCAATAACTTTGGATAGAGCTTCGCGATAGCTCGACTGCGCACGGGTGGGATCAATACGCAGTAGTATTTGGCCCTTCTCAACAATATCCCCTGCGCTCACCTGCATCTCAGAAAGAATTCCGCCTTCGAGACTTTGAATCACTTGCTCTCGACTCCTAGAAATGATTTTCGCGTCGCCGCGGGTGATTTCCTCAACCCGCGCAAAGTGAGCCCAAACCAGTCCACCGATAAGTACGACGGCAATCAGATAAAGCATCAGTCTCGAACCAGGAGTGCCCTGAGTCAGTAAAGACTCTCGTACATCATTCATATAAGCAGCATCGCCAGGCGCTAAAGGAGTTGTAGAGCGTTCCTCACGATGAAAAATTTTACAGATCATCGACTGCTTCCTGGGGTGCCATTATTAACTCCTCGCCTTTGCCATTCTCTGCACTGGAACCCGCATCGAATTTTGAACGGGTATCATTTTTTACGTGTTTTTTTTCAGCCAACGCTGCCAGGATTTGCGCTTTAGGTCCATCAGCAATAATCTTTCCCCCGTCGACGACTACAATTCGCTCGACCAACTCCAGCAAGGAGGTTCGATGTGTTACCACCACGACCGTCTGACCTTCGATGGCACGTCTTAGATGCTGCAGAAAGACAACCTCTGTTTGGCTATCCATCGCACTGGTAGGCTCATCAAGTAGCAGCACCTGAGGGCGGGCGAGCAAGCTACGGGCTAATGACACCAATTGCCTCTGCCCCCCAGACAGACCTTCCCCCATTTCACCAATTGGCAAGTTAATGCCCTTCGGATGTTGCGCGGCGATATGGTCAAGTCCAGTCAGGCGAAGAACTCTTAAAAACTCGTCAGCGGTGGCGTGGGGGCGACCGATCATGACGTTTTCGCGCAATGATCCGTAAAAAAGCCGCGCATCTTGTCCAACGTATCCCACTAGCTTACGCCAGTCAGCTGGATCAATTTGATCCACGTCCAGACCATCACTGAAAAGTTGTCCGCTTACCGGCATGTAAAGGCGCGCCATTACCCTCAGCAGGGTTGATTTGCCACTGCCGATGCGGCCCACGAAAGCCACTCGCTCGCCAGCCTTAATGGACAGATTAATTCCCTGTAATACCGGAGGATTGGATTGCATGGGCGGTGCTGGATAAGCAAAGCCAACATCTTTAAGGCTCAGTTGTCCGGTAAGAGGTGGCTTAGCCAGGTATTCACGACTTACATCACGATCCACTGGCAAGCTCATCAATTTGTTCAGCGAGTTAAGTGCTGCCTTGGCCTGCTGAAAGCGTACAGCCAGACCAACCACTTGGCCCAGTGGGGCCGTAGCACGCCCAGCCAACATTACAGTGGCAATCATCGCGCCCATGGTGAGCTCACCAGCATCAATCAGGTAAACCCCGCAGATCACCAGCACAACCGTCTGCAGTTGCTGAAAAAAAGTAACTATTCCAGTCGCGATAGTGGATAGCTTGCGTGACTTCATTGAAGTAGCAGAGGCAAGCGCGCTGAACGCTTCCCAACGTCGCTGCATGAATGCTTCTCCGCTGACGGACTTGAGTGCTTCTAAGCCCTCGACAGTCTCGATCAACACTCCTTGCTTGAGGGATGTCTCGCGCAGGTTCTCCTGCATAGTGCGAGCAAGCGGCCACTGGATCATCACGCTAATAATCACGATCAAGGGGATTAACAACAGCGGCACAAATCCGAGTGCCCCCCCAATAGCAAAGATCACTCCGACGAACATTAAAACAAAAGGTAGGTCAGAGACGGCGGCCAAGGTCGCTGAAGTGGCGAAATCGCGCACGGATTCAAATTCGCGCAACTGGTTGGCAAATGAACCTGATGATGAGGGTTTATGCTCCATCCGAATCGATAGTGCTTGGCGAAATAGCATTGCCCCCAACAACAAATCAGCTTTCTTACCAGCCATATCTAGGAGGTGAGCACGGACATATCTAGCAACTGCCTCGAAGATCATGGCAACCGTCACACCAATACCCAACGACCATAATGTTACAAATGCTTGATTAGGAACCACGCGATCATACACATTCATGGTGAAAAAAATGCTCGCTAGAGCAAGTACGTTAATCAGTACTGCACCAATCGCCGCACTTCGGTAATACTGGCGGTATCGCCATAATGTGCTCACTAACCAATGCCCCGTCGGCTTAGGGAGTTGTGCCCCAGCACGCGCATCGATCTTGGCTCGTGGTTTGAGAAGGATGGCATAGTCTGCGTACAACTCATCCATCTCGGCCTGTCCGAGCTCAACTGCGTGCAAACTAACGTCGGGTAGGATCAGTTGGTAAAAGAAACAACGCTTGCCCCTTTCATCGGTTTCTTCACGTCGCCCCACCAATACCGCCCCCCCTTGCTCCTTTCGAAGCAAAATTATCGGCATCAGCTGCAATGGCAGAGCCTGAGCTCGCCTCTCGACCAGCCCGGCCGAAAACCCCGTATTCTCCAACGCTGCCAGTGCTAGTGAGGGAGACAACAGGCAGCCTTTTGGCAATCCTGCGGTTAAGGCCTCCGGTGTTTTGCCAAGGTCATAATAATCACAGACCCAAGAAACGCTCTCTAACAAAGAGTCCTGAATACTAGGCCGGTGCGGGGGTAGAATCTTAGTTTCCATGCTTGAGGCTACAGGCATGTCAATATCCATCGAAAAAATCCTGGGATGAGCAAGCGCGCGCCAAATGACAGGTCGCTGAAAGTGATACTTGCAAGTGATTTACGCAATTTGTGTAACGATGTGACAGGCACACCAATTCGAGAATTAAAGCTGGCACAGGATTTTGATGCGTTGGCGCAAGCGCCGGAACAAGAATTGTCTTAAAAATAACATGTAGATCGGGAATAATTATGCATACGCGTCTCACTACGCTATTCATGGGCAAATCATTTTTCGATTGAGCCTTCAAGTCCACGCGATTAGTTATTGTGTGGGAAACATTTGCGTTACTCGCTAAGGTTGCCATAACAGATATTGATCACAGGATCTCGGTGGCCACTGCTAGATGTGCGCATCAGAGTTGTGGAATACTCAGAAAACCAGATCCTCGTGCACCGTATCGGCGCGCTGCAATTCGATTAGTTGATTCTGAGTCTAGTTACAAAGCGAAGCCACATACCCCTAAATATAATTTTTAGGTTTGCACGCCTCTCTCCACGCTACGTATAGACTGACGAAGGGTTTCGTTTTTCCGCAAAATAATCAGACTACCTTTGAAAAGAGCCATTCCGCTGTTAAGCTATAGTCTCGATTAGTTCAATTACTCACTACAGAAAACTGTAATTGCTACAGATTTCGACTTAAGAAGAGCTAGACAGCACGTGCCGTCGCGCATAGGCAAGCTTAAAATATGACTCTAACTTATTACACCACACAATCATCGGCAATGTATCTCTACCCTAGCGTACTTGTAAAAAATAAATCTCGCCATCATAAAATATCGCCTGGCAAAGCTTGCTACTCTTTCCTTAGCAAAGTGGCTCACACTCGAGTTAAGCACCTAGAGTGTGGGCAACAGGTACAACACAAAAACGCACTGTAGCTATCAGGCAACAGACTCGCATGAAATTCTCGCTCAATATAAACATTAGCAACATCCCGCGGCGTGAACCACTCCGTACGTTTGGCCTGAATGGGCAGCTTCCGCCGCCCACCTTGGGAAGCCTCTTGATCAGTGGTCTAACGGATTCAGATTCACCCCAACCACCACTTGCTGATTGGTCCCACATTCTTGCACATTAGAAGCGCGGGAAAGGGTATGCCGCTGTTCTCGATGGGTAAATAACTCATGCTCGGCTTCGGCAATATGTACAGATTGAAGAGCCTTGTTATTACTTACGCGAAAAAAATAGGTTTTCCCCGCTTCTAGATCAATTTCAAAATCTTTATTGGCTTTACCTAAATAAAGAGGGACTTCATTCATAAACCCGCCTAACACGTGTTTTCCTGGTGCCAAGCAAAACCGGGTGTACCCTCCCAACAACAAGCTATTGTGAAACTTATGATCGACGTATATAAAAGCTGCTCCGCCCGGAGAATCAGGCTCAGTCTTGCGATAGTATATAACTTGCGATTGTTCGTGGGACGGTGCGACACCTGACTTATATTCGGCACCAAACGCTGCGGCCGAGGGAGCCGCACCCACATCAAAAGACAAGGGACCTACAAGGGCCGCTGTCAAAAACCCGAAAAGCAATTGTTTCTTTTGCTTTAACATAGAAAACTCCAACTTGGGCGTCGCAAAATAGCAACGCCCACACCAAAAGTGAGAATTACTTAATTAATTAGGCGACACAAAGGTAGCGCCTCACGAGAGTTAAATCAGGGCAGAAGCTATCTCATGCTGAAAAATCAACTCAGCATCTAGCCCTTGATGTTGGTAAACATCATAAACAACACCAGCCACCTTTATTTCCCCCATAGAATCCCAATCACTCAGCTCGGCACCTTCGGGCAGCAAGTCTTTGAGTTGGATATTTTCACATTCACCCTTCCCTACCAAGAACTGCATATGCCCGTCGTCAACAAGTAGATTCTTAGTCGCAGCATCCAGCATGTCCTCCAAAGTAAGCTTTTGCATTTGATCATCATCAAAAACAACTTTAGTCATGCTAGCACTCTGGTTTTCAGCGACAGCTCGTACACTAATATCGTGCTCACCATGGGAAGATTCGACATTTTTTTCAGTGGAAGCACTCTGCAAAATATGCTCTCCCGAAGCAATATCAGTCAAAGCATCTCTTACAATCTCATTACTGGAGATGCTGGAGATGCTGGAACCGCCCCATGTTACCTTTTCAAGAAGAAATCCATTGTCATTCAAAGGTTCATCACCAGCTACAATATCAAAACCGATAATTCTTTTACCAATAGGCACCTTATAATCGAACACTGAAAAACCATTATCTGTAACACTTAGTGTCGAATATTTAAGGGTTGCACCCCCCACCCCAATAATTCTTATTGTGGCAGGAGTAGTATGGAGCATTCCGTATTCAATATGCAGACTTTCCGCCACTCCAGGAAGCCGGAATTCGGACTCAGAATTTTTAGTAACTAGCAGCGCACCTTTGTGACCGGCAATCGAGTTCGACCCAACATAACTTCTTCCCGAGACAACCTTTACCTCTAGACCAGATCCGAATACCCGCTGCGCAAATACAGGAATAGTTTCGTCATGACCAAACCATTCTGAGCCAGAATAGAACTTTGAAACAGTAAAATCAAAACTTTTAGAAACGCCGCTAACATTACCTGCCTCATCCTTACTAAAAGCAGTAAGGCTATGCCCCCCTGTAATCAAGTCACTCTTTGGTGTGAATTTCCAGTTACCAGAATTGTCAGCCATTACGCTACCAATCTGTTTAGTTTTATCGTAAATAACTACTGTGCTATTAGCTTCCGCCTTACCACTGATGGTCGGCTTGGTGTCGTCGGTCACCGCACCCGGATACAAATTACCCTTAATAGGGCCTTGATCATCGTAGACGGTGTCAATCGTCGGCTTGTGCGGTGCCACTGTATCCACAATTACTACATAAGCATCGGACCGCGCGCCGACGTTACCAGCCTTGTCTTCATTAATGACCGTGAAACTGTGCTCACCGTTGTTCAGTGGACTTGGCGTGAAACTCCAGTTGCCTTTTCCATCCACTTCAACACTGCCCAGCAGGTTGTCTT
>NZ_JACVHC010000010.1 GCF_017976235.1 Pseudomonas anatoliensis
ATCCCGAACTCAGCAGTGAAACGATGCATCGCCGATGGTAGTGTGGGGTTTCCCCATGTGAGAGTAGGTCATCGTCAAGATTAAATTCCGAAACCCCAATTGCGAAAGCAGTTGGGGTTTTGTTTTGTCCGCAGGAAAGTTTATACAGCATTTGTGGATAGAGTCCGGTTGTCATCTCGGTTCAATTTACACACTCATCCACAACAGGCAGCGAAAACCAGCTTTAGCGCTTTTTGTAACGAGCACCCTCTGTTCAATCCTTGCCAAACGTGGCGGCCGCAATGTCCCACGTCATCAATACCTGAGTGATCGCCGCATCAATCACTTCAATCGAGGTGTCATCCCGAGCGAGGATGGAAATCCCCTGCAGAAAACTGTCAAAAACCGTCGCCAGGGCGGGGGCCGCCGTATTGGCCGGTAACTCACCAGCATTCATTCCCCGCTTGACGCACGCCAAGATCCCCGCACGAGTCCTTGCACGTGACTGGGTGAGGGCTTCGACCACTCGGGCGTTTTCGGGGCTGGGTGCGCTCATTACGCCAAGGGTAACCATGCAACCCTTGGGGTGGCCATCCTCGCACTGCATGCGCGCCGACTGGCGCAGCGCGGTTTCGATGGCTTGGCGTGGTGGCAGTGTTTCGTCCCACAGGCATTGGGTAACTTGAGCGAAGGTCACCAGGTAACGCTGCACGCATTCATCAAACAGGGCTTCCTTTGAGCCGAACGCCGCGTAAAAACTCGGCGCGGAAATTCCGCCGCCGAGTTGTGCTTTCAGCAGAGCGAGGGAGGTGGAGTCATAGCCGTGTTGCCAGAACAATTGCATGGCTTGCTCTACGGCGTCGTCGCGGTCGAAATTGCGGGGGCGGCCCGTTCTTGCCATTTCAGGATTCCTCGGTGAGATGATTTAAATACTAGACGATACATAAGTCGTTGACAACGAGTGGTCGCTGCCATCAGTATTTTATATCGATCGGTATTTAACTCTCAAAATCACTACTCAAGGACTTCCCGTGACGCCTTCACTCACTTTATCGGCAACGCCGAAAAGCCTGCCAATCGGCGCCTTGCTGGCGTTGGCCATGACAGGTTTTATCTGCATAGTCACCGAAACCCTACCTGCCGGCTTGCTGCCGTTGATCAGCGAAGGCCTGGCGATCTCTCCGTCGATGGCCGGCCAGATGGTCACGGCCTATGCGTTGGGCTCGGTGCTGGCGGTCATCCCGATGACCATCGCGACCCGAGGCTGGCGCCGGCGTAACGTGCTGTTGCTGACTATCGTCGGTTTCTTGCTGTTCAATACCATTACGGCGCTGTCCTCTCACTACGGCGTGACGCTGGTGGCGCGCTTCTTCGCTGGCGTATCAGCCGGGTTGGCGTGGAGCTTGTTGGCCGGTTACGCGCGCCGAATGGTCGAGCCCGATCAGCAGGGCAAGGCGTTGGCGCTGGCCATGGTCGGCACACCAATTGCGCTGTCGCTGGGTGTGCCACTCGGTACATGGCTGGGTGGTCTGGTGGGTTGGCGCACCGCGTTTGGCATCATGTCGGGCCTGACGGTGATTCTGATCGTTTGGGTATTGGTGAAAGTACCTGACTACCCACCACAGCCCGCGCACCAACGCATGTCGCTGCGCAGTGTGCTGACCACGCCTGGTGTGCGGCCGGTGCTGGCGGTGGTGATCAGCTGGATGCTCGCGCACAACATCCTCTACACCTACATCGCACCGTTCGTGGCGTCGGCGGGGTTGGAAAGTCGGGTGGATCTGGTGTTGCTGGTCTTCGGGATCGCTGCGCTGGTGGGGATCTGGTTGACGGCGAAACTGGTTGAGCCGCTGTTGCGAAAAACTACACTCGTCAGCCTCGCGGCATTTGCGGCGGTTTGCGTGGTGCTGGGTTTTTCAGGGCGTGTGCCGGAAGTAATCTATATCGCAGTAGCGGTGTGGGGATTGAGCTTTGGCGGCGCCGCGACGTTGCTGCAAACCGCGCTGGCTGATGCTGCCGGCGATGGCGCAGACGTGGCGTTGTCACTGAATGTGGTGGCATGGAATAGCGCAATTGCCGGCAGCGGCGTTGTCGGTGGGGTACTGCTGGATACATGGGGCGTTGCGTCTTTTCCGTGGGCAATGACGCTGCTGGTGGCTGTCGGGTTTGCCATTGTCTGGCGGGCGCGAGGGCATGGCTTCAAGTCGGGGCCGCGTGGACATGGACGGCCGGTGGTTGCCGGGCATTGAGGTCCTGAAGCGCTACCTTTCGAACGTCCCTTGCGCCCGGCGAAGAGGGGCGTCGTCAATGGCAGCGCTTTCTATTCTCAGTCTGAAATGGCTGATCGTTGGCCCGCAGAGATTGGCGGCGTATTTACCTAGCTCGTCGTGGCCTCAGAGCAAACTCCACGAAACCCCGACATAAACTCCCATCCCTTCACCCGGCGTCGACCGCGCCGCATCCAGCCCCTTGTCGTCATACCCCGGCGTGACCGTCGCCGCATAGTGTTTGTTGGTCAAATTGCGCATGTCCACCCAGGTCTGCCAGTCACCCTTCGGCGCGTTGTACCCCAGCGTCGCGCCGAACAGCGCGTACGGATCGGCGTAGTAACTATTGGCGTAATCCACTGCAACTTTCGACACCAGTTGCGTGTTCAAAGCGGCGAAGAAACCCTGCGGCCAGTCGTAGCGCAATTCACCCTGGTAATAATGCATCGGCAACCCCGGCAGGCGGTTATCACCGAAGCGATCATCATCACGGTAGTGGAAATCGCTGAAGGTGTATGCCTGACGCAAACTTAACTGCTGCCCGTCGGCGGAAGACCAGAGTTTGCTGTTCAGGCTGGCTTCGACACCCTGGTGCACGGTGGGGCTGGCGTTGAGCTCATACGGCGTGACCGCGGTGGCGTCTGGCAGCACCGAAAGCAACTCGTGGCGCACTTGCGCGTAGTACCAGGCCAGGCTCCATTCGCCCACGGCGCTGTCGCCACGACCGCCGAGTTCGAGGGTGGTCGCGGTCTGGTTCTGCAGTTCGATCGGGTCTTTTTGCGTACCAGTGGCCGCGCCACTGTTGGCAGGGAAGCGCACGTTGGAGCTGTAGATCAGTGACCACGGGTGTGGCGCTTCGACCGAGCGGCTGAGGTTGCCGAACACTTGCAGATCCGGGGTCACCTGATAGCGCAGACCGAGACGGGGCGCGTAGTCCCAGTCGTTCATGCTGGTTTTGCCTCCGCTCTGCGGATAGGTGACGGCACTTTCGCGGCGGGTGTAGATGGCGGCGAGGCCGGTTGTCAGCCACAGGTCATCGGCGATTTCCAGGTCGTTACCGAAATGCAAAACGGTGTCAGAGCCCTGATAGGTGAAGTTGCGCATGCGCGTGCCCGGTGCGTAGGCGGCGGTGTTGCCGGTGGGGATGCGCACAAACTCACTGGCGCCATCGTTGGGCAGATGTTTGGTCACACGCAGGCCCACATTGCTGCGGCTTTCCATGCCCCACAAAGTGTCGCGGCGCTTGTAGTCGAAGGTGCCGCTGACGTCCGTGTAGGCAACCTTCAGACGATTCGGACCTTCGCGCAGATCCATCGGGTAGTCGTGGTAAACAAGGCCGGTCTGGATGCTGGAATCGTCGTCGATATAGAAGGTGGTCTTGTTGCCGATGAAGGTGCTGCCCGGCTGCTTGCGGCTGTCATCGCGCGACACGTACGCCGGGTTGGCTGCCCGTGGGTCGTGTTCGATGGAGTGCTTGGTCACGCGTCCGGCGAGGTCGTTGTCGGTTTCGCGGTAGCGGATATAGAAGCGGGTTTCCAGGTTCGGGTTGAAGCGATAACCGAAGTTGGCAATCAGGCCTTTGCTTTCGCTGGCGGTGTGATCCTGATAGCCGTCGGCGTTCGCATCGGTCAACGACACGTAGTAATCGAAGTCGCCGAGTACTTGCCCGGAACTGACCTGACGCTGCTGATAACCGTGGCTGCCGGCGGCATAGCGGACTTGCAGTTTCGGCGCGTCGTAGCCGGTATGGCTGACGTAATCGATGGCGCCACCGAGGGCCAGCGAGCCGCGATCGAAGCCGTTGGCGCCGCGCAGCACTTCAACATGGTCGACCCACAATGGTTCGAGCAATTCGTAAGGCGTGCCGCCGGGGCCGGTCAGCGGCAAGCCGTCGAGCATTGTGTAAAGCCCAGAAGCATGAGCGCCTGGCGCACGATTGATGCCCGAGCCGCGAATCGAAATCTTCACACCTTCGTTACCCGCCGACTGCGCATAAACCCCCGGCTGATAGGCCAGCACATCCTGATTGCTCGCCACACGGCCCTGCAGCGGCTGGCGCATGTCGACCACGTTGGTGGCGCCGGGCACTTCGGCCAGGCGCACCTTGGCGTCGTCGACAGCCGCGTCGGTGCCGCTGCGATCCTCGGCGGAAATCAGCACCTGCCCCAACTCCATACCTTGAGCCTGGGCCATGGTCGGGCAAGCGAGGGCCAGCCCCAACAGCGCGGTGGGTAGGGAATTGGGCGACGGCATCGAGAAAACTCCAGACAAGACAGGCACGGGCAATGAACAGTGCGACGTTAGAAAGAACGAAGGAAACACATCACGATTTTGCTTATTGTCCGGGAATGGAAAACAACGCGCCATAAACTAATCTCACGAGTCTGGTTCACAGCAAATTCCCAATCAGTGAGGGCTCGACCATGGCAAAGGACAAGAAGAAAGCCGCAAAGACGCCTGAAACCCCCAGGTTGAAAAACAAGGATTACCTGGAGCAGTTACGCACGCTGCACGTCGAGCTGGTCAAATTGCAGGAGTGGGTTATCGCCAAGGGCGTGAAGGTTTGTATCGTCTTCGAGGGCCGCGATGGTGCGGGGAAGGGCGGGACAATCAAGGCGATCACCGAACGGGTCAGCCCACGGATCTTTCGCGTCGTGGCGCTGCCGGCGCCAACAGAACGCGAGAAAAGTCAGATGTACGTCCAGCGCTACCTGCCACATTTGCCCGCTGCGGGCGAAGTGGTGATCTTCGATCGCAGTTGGTACAACCGCGCGGGCGTCGAACGGGTGATGGGTTTCTGCACCGAAGAGCAAGCCAACAAGTTCCTCAGATCGACGCCGCTGGTCGAGCGCGCAATCGTCGAGTCTGGGGTGATCCTGATCAAATACTGGCTTGAGGTCAGCCCGCAGGAGCAGACACGTCGGCTGGAAGCGCGAATCAACGATGGCCGCAAAACCTGGAAGCTGACGGGGATGGATCTTAAGTCCTACAGCCGTTGGTATGACTACTCACGCGCGCGTGACGAGATGTTCAAGCATACCGACACCAACCACGCCCCTTGGCTGGTGGCCGATTCCAACGACAAACGCCGGGCGCGACTGAACATCATCACTGATCTGTTGAGCCGCATTCCCTATGAGGACGTCGCACACGAGCCGGTCACGCTGCCCAAGCGGCAGAAACCGGGCAAGTACCGTGAACCGGATTATCAGTACAGACGTGTTGCAGACAAGTTCTGACGGCTCGCTCTCGGCCCAAAACCTGTCACCGATTTGTGCCGGTATCGGAAGGCTCACGGGTCAGCCTTCCGCCCGTCGACTGCGCTGAACCACCGCGCCACCGCTTCTTTCTATTAGGGAAGTCCCCCATGAGTTAAACCCTATGTTCGATCAGCGCAAGAAAGAATTACTGGCGGCATGGCGCAAACTGGCGACCCAGTCGCAATCGCAGATGGATCCGGAGCAGCAGTACGACGAACTGCTCAAGGCGGCGGATGAAATGGAGGAGGCGGGGCTGATTACCAGCGCCGAATGGCGGCAGTTGGTTCGGGATACGGGCAGTGTGTTCACCAGCGACACGAGTCACACGCGTAGCTGATCGCGCTCAAACGGTTGACCCGCCTTACAAACCCTCCAGATTCAGGCCGCTCCTGACGCGGCCTTTTTTTGCCTTCGGTTGCTCTGCCTGGCCACTTCTCGACGTTTGCAGCAAACGCATAAACTCGGTTTTGTCGATCGGACGACTCATGAAGTAACCCTGTACTTCATTGCATTGATCAGCCCCCAGAATATCCAGTTGCTCCGCGGTTTCGACGCCTTCAGCAGTGACGGTCAGGCCCATGGCCTTGCCCAGGCCGATGATCGCCTGCACCACCGCCCGATCATTGGCACCACTGCTGATCGAGGCGATGAAGCGCTTGTCGATCTTGATGCCATCGAACGGATACGCGCGCAGATAACCGAGCGATGAGTATCCGGTGCCGAAGTCGTCCATGTTCAGGCGCACGCCCAGCTCTTTAAGAGCGTTCATGGTGGTCAGCGCGCCGTCGGTATCGTTGAGCATGACGTTTTCGGTGATCTCAAGCTCCAGTCGACTGGCCGGGAAGCGAGTGTCGACAAGCACTTCGCGGACATCCTCAACCACGTCGGTCATGGCGAATTGCGCAGGCGACAGATTGACCGATAGCAAAATGTCTTCCGGCCACGTCAGCGCCGTTTCGCAAGCCTCACGCAACACCCAGCGCCCGAGCGGGACGATGAGGTCTGTCTGCTCCGCTAACGAAATAAACAGGTCGGGCCCAAGCAAACCCTTGGTCGGATGCTGCCAGCGCACCAGTGCCTCGACTGAAACGATCTGCTTGCCATCAACTTTGTAACGCGGCTGGTAGTGCAGGATAAACTCGTTGTGCTTGAGCGCATGGCGCAGGTCGTCTTCCATTTGCCGGCGTGTCTGGATCTGGTCGCTCATGTGCGCTTCGAAATAACACCAGGTGTTCTTGCCCTCGGATTTGGCCTGATACAGCGCAATGTCGGCGTAGCGGATCAGCTCGCTGGGGATGTAGCCGTGGCGTCGGCTAAGGGCGATGCCGATGCTGGCGCCGATGTGCAGCGGGTGATGTTCGAAGATCACCGGTTGATGCAGGTTGCCGATCAGGCGGGTGCAGAACTTGTCGATTTCGTTAGGCGTGTCCATGCCATTGAGCACCACGACAAATTCGTCGCCGCCAAGCCTGGCGACGATGTCATCGTCGCGGGTGCATTCACGCAAACGGGCGGCGACTTCTTGCAGCACCGCATCGCCGGCCGGATGGCCGAGCGAATCATTGATCGGTTTGAAGTTGTCCAGATCGATCATCAGCAGCGACAGCGCCGGCGCGTGCTCTCTGAGCATCAGCGCTTCATCCAGATAACGCGCGAGTTTGTTGCGATTGGGCAGCCCGGTCAGGGCATCGTGCATGGACAAGTGCTGGATTTGCGCATGGGCGGCGACCTCGTCGGTGATATCGCTGGCAGTGCCGCGATAACCGATGACGACATGTTTGTCGAAGATAGGGCGAGCCGAAAGACGGCAATGACGTTGCTGGCCGCAATGGTCACGGTAGGTGCAACGCAGGTCGCTGGCGTGACCTTCCTCGTTGAGTTTCTTCAGCCACAGTTCCAGCGGCGTGGTGTCGCAAAACAGCAGTTGACCTATGTCCTGGCCCTGCCAAAGGGTTTGCGGGTAACCAGTCACTTCGCTGAATCGCGCCGACAGATAGGTCAGCGACAGATGTCGGTCGACCTCCCAGATCCAGTCCGAAGCGGCTTCCGCCACCGCACGAAAACGTTCCTCACTGGCTTCCAGGCCAAGGTTGGCGGCTTCCAGTGCAAGGTTGGAGGACTGCATCACCGCAAAACTTTCGTCGACATACCGCGACGAACGCAAAGCGTGGCGGAAGAAGTAGGCGGTCAGTAGCATCAATACCACCATCGTCGCACCGAGGGTGGGCAGCAGTGACCACAATAACTGCTGACCCGGCCGCTCCAGATCGGCTACCAGGCTATAACCGGTGCTGTCCAGCGGCACTCGCGGGCGCGCCGGGTCAAGGGCTTCATCCAGGGCAAGGGTCAGGTTTTTCAAGCCGTAACCGCTGCCGATCTTGCGCAGTTTGGTCGGGGTGAGTTTGTCGACGAACACCAGCACAGAGGTTTCCTGCGCAGTCTTCTGCGGCCGCTCATCGTTAGGCAAAATAACCGCTGCCGACACCAGCGCCGGCCAGCCTTCGAACAGTGAGTAGCGGCTGACGGGTTGGGTCAAGTCGCTTTGGCCTTGCACCTGATCCAGCAGTGAAGTCACGCTGACCTCCACGAACGCCGCGATATCCGTATCGAGCATTTGTCCGCGAACCACGGCGTATTTGGTGCGCTCGCGATCCAGCACGAACACGCCGTCATAGCCGTCAGCGGTGAACAGCGTTTTACCCAGGTTTTGCTCGGTATAGGCCCATTGGGTGTCTACCTGATCGCTCAGACGTTCATAGGCCGTGGTCCAGTAAGCGTAACTGGTGATGTAGTTTTTCGAGGCAGTGATGCGATTTTCGAGGGCGCGAACCGAGTAGAACTCGGTCTTGCGGACTTCTTCCTTATCCAGTCTGTTGGCGATGCCAAGCAACGCAACGGCAGCAGCAATCACTCCAGTGACAAATAGCGCACCCACGGCAACCGCCAGACGCCGGGTGACGATGCTCTGGCGGGGGGGAAGCGGCGCTGCGTAATTGGAAATGTCCATTCGCTCGTCCTTGATCCGCTGTCTTCTGAATCTAGAACAGTGTCGCGGGTGCAATGTTCAGATTCTTCTTCAGGATCATGCTGATCGGAATCTGTAGAAGCGTAGTGAACACCGGGAGACTTTGCTTTTGCCAGTTTGCAACAAGTGACGACTGACCCGCCCAAGCCGCGCCGGATAGGGGATTGTGCGCCGAAGACGGCGTCGCCCCGGTCAGCGGCGAATCCCGAAAGCACAAGACTTCCCGCTCAAAAACCGGATAATGGCCGCCATTCGTTTAGCCGTATTCTGGTAATCCCGCATGGAAATCAAGGTCAACTTTCTCGACAACCTTCGACTTGAAGCCAAGTTCGACGACTTCACGGTGATCGCCGATCAGCCCATCCGCTACAAGGGCGATGGCTCGGCACCGGGGCCGTTCGACTACTTCCTGGCGTCGTCGGCCTTGTGTGCGGCTTACTTTGTGAAGTTGTACTGCGACACGCGCAATATCCCTACGGAGAACATTCGCCTGTCGCAAAACAACATTGTCGACCCGGAAAACCGCTATAACCAGATCTTCAAGATCCAGGTCGAATTGCCGGCCGACATATCTGAAAAGGATCGCTTGGGCATCCTGCGCTCGATCGACCGCTGCACGGTGAAGAAGGTCGTGCAGACCGGCCCGGAATTCATCATCGAAGAAGTCGAGAATCTCGACGCCGATGCCCAGGCCTTGCTGATGCCGCACTCGGGCTCGGAGGCGGGTACCTACATCGCCGGCAAGGACCTGCCGCTGGAGCAGACCATCGCCAACATGTCGGCAATTCTCGCCGACCTGGGCATGAAAATCGAAATCGCTTCGTGGCGCAATATCGTGCCCAATGTGTGGTCGCTGCATATCCGGGACGCGCACTCGCCAATGTGTTTCACCAACGGCAAGGGCGCGACCAAGGAAGGCGCACTGGCGTCTGCGCTGGGTGAATTCATCGAGCGGCTGAACTGCAACTTCTTCTACAACGATCAGTTCTGGGGCGAAGACATCGCCAGCGCAGAATTTGTGCATTATCCGGACGAGCGCTGGTTCCAGCCTGGCCCGAAAGACGAATTGCCGAGCGAGATTCTCGACGAATACTGTCTTGAGATTTACAACCGCGATGGCGAGTTGCGTGGCTCGAACCTCTATGACACCAACTCCGGCAACACTCAGCGTGGCATCTGCTCGCTGCCGTTTGTGCGCCAGTCCGATAATGAAGTGGTGTACTTCCCGTCCAACCTGATCGAAAACCTGTTCCTCAGCAACGGCATGAGCGCCGGCAACACGTTGGCCGAAGCGCAGGTGCAGTGTCTGTCGGAAATCTTCGAGCGCGCGGTCAAACGCGAAATCCTCGAAGGTGAAATGGCGCTGCCGGATGTTCCGCAGGAAGTGCTGGAGAAATACCCGAGCATTCTCGCCGGCATCAAGGGCCTCGAAGAGCAAGGCTTCCCGGTGCTGGTCAAGGATGCGTCGCTGGGCGGTGAGTTTCCGGTGATGTGCGTGACCCTGATGAACCCGCGCACGGGTGGCGTGTTTGCCTCATTCGGCGCGCATCCAAGCCTGGAAGTCGCGCTGGAGCGCAGCCTGACCGAGCTGTTGCAGGGCCGCAGTTTTGAAGGTCTTAACGACCTGCCGCAGCCGACTTTTTCGGGGCAGGCAGTGACCGAACCGAACAACTTTGTTGAACATTTCATCGACTCCAGCGGTGTGGTGTCGTGGCGCTTCTTCAGTGCCAAGGCTGATTTCGAGTTCGTCGAGTGGGACTTCTCCGGTCACGGCGAAAACTCCAATGCCGAAGAAGCCGCAACTCTATTCGGCATCCTCGAAGACATGGGCAAAGAAGTCTACATGGCGGTCTACGAGCACATCGGCGCCAAGGCCTGCCGGATTCTGGTGCCGGGCTACTCGGAAATCTATCCGGTCGAAGACCTGATCTGGGACAACACCAACAAGGCCCTGCAATTTCGCGCCGACATCCTCAACCTGCACAGCCTGAGCAAAGTCGGCCTGCGCAACCTCGCCCAGGGTCTGGAAAAAAGCGAGCTGGACGATTACACCGACATCACCACCCTGATCGGCATCGAGTTCGACGACAACACGCCGTGGGGCAAGCTGACCATCCTTGAGCTGCGCCTGCTGATTTACCTCGCGCTGCAAAAGTTTGATCAGGCGAAAGACCTCGTCGAAGCCTTCCTGCAATACAACGACAACACCGTCGAACGCGGCTTGTTCTACCAAGCGGTGAACGTGGTACTGGAAATGGAGCTGGACGAAGATCTGGAACTGGCCGACTACGAAGCCAACTTCCGCCGCATGTTTGGCAACGAGCGCATGGACGCGGCCATTGGCTCTGTGAACGGCAGCGTGCGTTTCTATGGTTTGACGCCGACGAGCATGAAGCTAGAGGGCCTTGATCGGCATTTGCGCTTGATCGAGAGCTATAAGAAGCTGCATTCGGCGCGGGCGAATGTGAAGGGTTGATCCCCTGAACAGTGCTGTCACGGAAGTAATCTGTGACACCGAATACCTGTGGCGAGTGAGCAAGCTCCCTCGCTACAGTGGCTTAGCGCTTATGCGCAACATCCGCCAACTGCCCGGTATCGACTCGCACAAATACCGAATCACCCACCGCTGTCAGCACGTCGCCCGCAAACACCTCGCAGATCACCCGGGTTTTACGCCCGACCTCACCCTCGACTTTCGCCCGCAAGGTCAGCGCTACGCCCATCGGTGTGGGTTTGATGAACTTGATGCCGAGGTTGCCAGTGACGCAATCGATGCGGGGCAGGGTGCCGGCTTCGCGGTTTTCTGCGCGGTAGTGACAGGCCATCGCCGTCCAGTTGGAATGGCAGTCGACGAGCATCGCGATCAGTCCGCCGTAGACCAGATCCGGCCAGCCGCAGTATTTGGCATCCGGCAGATGCTCGGCGATGACGTGCACTCCGTCTTCATGCCAATGGCTCTTGATGTGCAGGCCGTGGGGGTTGCTGCCGCCGCAGCCGTAGCAAACGCCTTCGGGTGCGGCGCTGTCTTGCAGTGAGGTATCGAGGCTGGACATGGGTGTGGTCATCCTGAAGTAGTGAGCCCGGTCAGGCGAATGCGTCTGAATTCTCGGTCATTCTTCAGGCGTGATCCATGTATCGACAACCCGTCGATCCAGCTCTTCCCAATACGCCATACCCAAAACCCGCGTGGTGTTCAGCCCGCGCAAATAGCCGCGCAACTGATTGGCGGTGTCCCGAATCAGCTGCCGGTCAGCGTCATCCTTGTTCAGCAGGACACTTTCGTACTGGACCAGGTATTCAGCCACGCGATCGCGATATTCGGACAGAACGGCGTCGCGGATCAGGTCAAATGTTCTCAAGGAGGATTCCTCATTCATCTTGTTCTAGTTGTGATCGAGTGTGTAATCAGTCTGCACATTGCGCAACTATCGGTAGAAGTAATAGTGACCATCAATAAACGCAAGTTCTGCTTTGCCGGCGATGGGCGGAAAATCGCCCCATCGAACACGCAGCTCAAGGAATTTGCGCGATGAACATTCTGACTCGACTGGCTCTGGCGGCCCTGCTGATGGGGGCTGTCGCTACACCGACATACGCCGACAATGCCCGGTCGTGTCATTTACAAACCATCACCGGCAGCAGCGCCACGTTGCAGCATTCGCAGACTGTTGGCGTGCTGTACAGCGAAAACACCCTGGACAACCTGCAATACCTTGAGCGTTATCACGACATGGCCATCAACGGCGCGAAAGATGCGCTCGACTCGCGGATTCGCGACGCTTTCGTCGCCAGTTCCGATCCGGAGCTGGCCATCGACTGGTTGATGAGTTCGTTACAACAGCAGTTCTTGTCCGTGACCGTCTACGACAGCCTCGACGCCTTGGTGCAGGCCCATCCCGATGTGGTGGTGAAACTCGACACGTTCAATCGTCTGCTGACCCAACGCAACAATCTGGTCGAAGCGCGTTTTACCGCGAGGTTCTACGACGCTGACTTGCAATACATCGGCAAGGCTGAAGGCGCTGTAGAAAAGCAGATGCCGTCGGTCTGGGTACATAACCAGGCGGCGCCGCAAATTGCCGCGCAGATCGACAAGCAACGTGACTTGCAACTCAACGCATTGAAGCAGTTCGACAACTCGCTCAAGGCGTTGGTCTCGGCAAGCTGAACATCGCAACCCCAATGGCAACGCCGTGAAGCTGAACCGTTGCCGGTTGAACCGAAACTTTATTTTCAGGATTACACCGATGCGTCCTTTATCTGTTTCTGCCATGGCTGTCGCTTCCGTGCTGCTGGCCGGCTGCGCCTCTGCACCGAACGACCCGACCCTGACTTTGCAGACCCGCAAGACGCCTGCGCAATACGCCGATTGCGTCGTGCCCAAGTTGCAGGGCATTGCGCTGAACCCGACCGTCTCGCAGACCCAGCGCAGTTACCGGATCGTGGTGCCGAGCAAGGTTTCGGCGGACAACGTGCTGGAAGCCTACAAGGCTGGCAGCGGCGGCAAGGTGTTCCTTTACGAGCGCCACCTGCTGGCCTCGAACTTCCTGCCATCAAGTTTTGAAAGGGCAGCCCAGGACTGCATCTGACTGCGCCCGTTAACCGTATCTGACAGAGCTCCTTTGGTTGGCCGCAACCAACCAATTTTTTGCCCCGCCCCTTGATTGGGTTGCGGGGTTTTTTTTGCTCGGATTTTGAGGGGGCGAGTCGCGTCGATTTTTTCCGGCATGTTCGGGGGCCACGGGCTCAAACCCATTTGAATTGCGCCGGGAATCTCGCGACAAAACAGGTTCCCGATTCGCGGTCTGAGGTGACGCTCAAGCTGCCGTTATGTGCCGTCGCAATCTGCGAAGCGATGTAAAGGCCCAGGCCCAGTCCTTCGCAGCGCTGCCCGGCTTCGGAGCGGGAGAAGGGCTCGAACAGCAGCGGCATCAACTGCGGCGCAATCGGTGTGCCCTGGTTGGTCAGCGAGATCACAATCTCGTCGTTTTCGGCCCAGGCGTTGAGGATGATCGGTTCACTGGTTGAACCATGGGTGACCGCATTGCCCAGCAGATTGGAGAGCATCTGGCTGATGCGCAACGCATCGCAATAAACACCTGTCGGCACATCCAGCGTATGAATGAACGTTGCCTGCGGATGGGACACCTGAATCTCTTCAAGCGTCATCCGCAGCGTGCGCTGCAAGTCGTCTACCAGTTTTCGCTGCACTGGAATGCCGCCGCCGAGGCGTCCGCGGGCAAAGTCGAGGATGTTTTCTATCAGCACACCCATGCGTACAGAACTGGTGCGGATCGCCGCGATGAAATTGAGCGAACGCTTGTCCTGGGTTTTGGTTTCGAGCAAATCGGCACTCATGCGAATGGCGCTCAGCGGTGTGCGCAGATCATGCCCCAAGACCGCGATGAACTGCTCGCGCAGCCGGCCCATCTCATTGGCACTGTCCAGTTCGGCTTTGGCGGCGTGCAGACGCGTTTGCGTGTCGAGGCTCATGGCGATCAGTTGCGCGAACAGCGTCAGCGTCTTGGCGATGGCCGGTTCGTCGAGATTGGCCGGGACGGAGTCGATCGCACACAGCGTGCCAAAAAAGTCTCCATTGGCTTTGACGATAGGGATGGAGATGTAGCTCTCCAGCCCATAGGTTCTCGGCGTGTGATGCACTGAAAAGAGCGGATGCAGGCTGGCATGGCCGAAGATGACAGGCTGTTTATGCTGGCGGATCTCGTGGCAAATGGTCGATTCGAGGACCAGTTCACCGCCGGGTTTGAGGCCGAAATCGATCGAGTCGTCGACCGCGCACGCCACCCAGTTTTTTTCGGTAACCCGGGCCACCGCCGCGAAACGCATGCCGGTGATGTGCTTGACCATGCTCAGGATGACAGGCACCGCATCAATGCTGCGTATGGCTTCAATGTCTGATGTGAACTCAGGGTTGGTCATGGCGGCGCTTCGAAATAATGTCGTCGAAAGACTATCTCTTATTGCCAGTCATGGCTAATTGGCCCGTCCGAAAAAAGGGCGCCATGGCTTGTCCAGGCGCCCTTGCGTGTGCCGAGGTGAGGGTTACACGACTCAGAACTTGTATTTGGCCGTCAGCATGTAGCTGCGCGGAGTGCCGTAGTTGTCGTTGGAACCCCAGGTGACGTTACTGCCGATGGCGGAGTAGTAAACGCGGTCGAAGATGTTGTTCGCGTTGACCTGCAGGTCGAGGTGTTTGCTGACTTCGTAACCGGCCATCAGGTCGGCGGTCGCGTAGCTGCCCTGTTCGAGACGATAGCTGCTGCCATTGGCGAGTGCGATGTCGTTATACATACGGCTCTGCCAGTAAACGCTGCCACCGACGCGGAGTTTTTCCAGTGGGCCTTGCAGGCGATACATCGTCGAGACCTTGAACAAGTGCTCAGGCGTGTCGCTGTCGAATTTCTGATTGTTGTTGGCCGGGTTTTCGTCCTTGATGTAATGCGCGCGGGTGTAAGTGTAGCCAGCGCCGAGCTGCCAGTTTTCGGTCAGCGCGCCTTGCAGTTCCATGTCGATGCCTTGGCTGCGCACTTTGCCGGACGCGTCATAGCAGGTCATCACCGGGCAACCCAACTGGTTGTCCGCCGTGGTCGAGCGGCCGGTCTGGTCCATCTGAAACACGGCCAGGCTGGCGTTGAGCGCGCCGTTGAAATATTCACCCTTGATGCCGACCTCGTAGTTCTCGCCGACGATGGGCTCCAGCACTTTGCCGGAGAGGTCTTTGCTGGTTTGTGGGGTGAAGATGTCGGTATAGCTGGCATAAACGGAATGGTGGTCATCAAGCTTGTAGATCAGACCGGCATAACGCGTCAGGTTGCGGGTGATTTTATAGTCGCCGTCGGTGGTGCGGTCATCGTAGTCATACCAGTCCAGACGGCTGCCGAGGATCAGCGTCAGCGGATCAGCGAGGCTCAAACGGGTGGTCAGGTAAACCGCATCCTGAGTGGTGACGCTGCGCGTCTTGCCATCACGCACGAAGTTGGGCTTGGGTGCACCGATCGGCCAGGCCGTGGTGTAGGGATCATATTCCTTGGTAGTCGCATCGTAGACGCGATTGCTGGCGCCGACGACCAGCTCGTGGGTGCGGCCGAAGGCCTCGAACGGGCCGCTGGCAAAGCCGTCGAAAGCGTGCTGCTTGTCGGTATGGTGCGATTGATAGGCCGTGGTTTCCAGCGGGCCGGCGTAACGCGACAGGTACGAACCAGAGAATTCGCCGTTCAGCGTTGAGGAGGAGCCGGCTACATGCAGTTTCCAGTCGTTGTCGAAGCGATGCTCGATGTCACCGAAAACGGTGTCGATCTGCAGTTTCTTGTTTTCCCAATCCGTGCCCGGGTAGGTGGAGCGGGGCAGGTCGAGGTGGTGGCCGTTGGTGCCGATCGGCAAGCCGCCCCAGAAATAGTTGGTCTGCTCATTTTGCCGAGAGAAGCCCAGCGTCGCCGTCGTGGCGTCGCTGAGGTCGGCTTCACCGATGGCGTAGAACAGACCGTGATCATTTTGCTCTTTGTCGCGGAAACTGTCGGCGCCCTGATAGGAACCCACTACGCGGCCACGCAATGTGCCGCTTTCGTTGAGCGCGCCGGAGGCGTCGATCTCGCCGCGGTAATCATCCCAACTGCCGGCTGCACCGGTGAGCGTCACTTGCGGGGTTGCCGTCGGGCGTTTGCGCACCATGTTGATCGCTGCCGAAGGGTTGCCGGCACCGGTCACCAGGCCGGTCGCACCACGCACGATTTCAACCCGGTCGAACATCGCCAGATTCGGCTGCACTGCCATCGTGTACGGCTGGTAAGAGCTGGGCAGGCCGTCGTACATGATGTTGTCGATGTCGAAACCGCGGGCGCTGTAATTTTGCCGACCCGGGCCGCTGGATTGATTGAGGAACAACCCCGGCGTGCCCCGCACCACATCGTTGATGCTGGTCATGCCCTGATCATCCATGCGCTGGCGGGTGATGACGGTCACCGCCTGCGGCGTTTCGCGCATGGTCAGCGACAGTTTGGTCGCGGTCTGCATCGGGCCTGTGGTGTAGGACTCAGAACCTTCCGTTGTGCTGCTCATCTGCGTGGCGCCGATTTCGGTCGCACCCAGCTCCAGCGTGGCGGGCGCCGCGGTGTTTTCTGGCGTAGAAGGTGTCGCTTCAGCGGCCAGCGCTGGCGCGACGCCGGCCATGCAAATGGCCATTGCCAACAAGTTAGGCGAAAGGTTCGAACGGCGATAACGGGTATGAAACGACATCAATCTGCTTCCCCAAGGATACTAAAACGAATCTGATGCATATGCGTGTAGGAATTATTCGCATTAGTCTGTCAGATTGATCCCCTCGGAGAAAGCCGTACGAGTCAGTTAGTTAACAAATTTTTCACATCTGGCTTATGACTGAACAGTCATCGCCAGGGAGTGGATGAAGGTGGGGATTAAAAAAAACGGCCGATCAATTTGATTTGATCGGCCGTTTTTAAACCAGAGGAGGGCGTTGCGCGAGTATCAGCTCAAATCTTCAGCCTGATGCCGCTCGGGTACTTGGCTCGCTTCATCGCCCCACGTGCGGTTGACACGCTGTCCACGGATGACGGCAGGCCGTTTGGCGATCTCCTCTGCCCAGCGCTGCACGTGAGTGTATTCATGGGCCGCGAGAAACTCCGCCGCCGAATAAACATTGTTGCGCACCAGTTGGCCGTACCACGGCCAGACCGCGATGTCGGCGATGGTGTAGCTGTCGCCGGCCAGGTACGGGCTCTCGGCCAGACGCCGATCGAGCACATCGAGCTGCCGCTTGGCCTCCATCGTGAACCGATTGATCGGGTATTCCAGTTTCTCCGGCGCATAGGCATAGAAATGTCCGAACCCGCCGCCCAGATACGGCGCCGAGCCCATCTGCCAGAATAGCCAGTTCAGGGTTTCGGTGCGTCCAGCCGGATCTTCAGGCAGGAAGGCGCCGAACTTTTCCGCGAGATACAGCAGGATCGAGCCCGACTCGAACACCCGAATCGGTGGCTCGACACTGCGGTCGAGCAGCGCAGGAATTTTCGAGTTGGGATTGATCTCGACAAATCCGCTGGAGAACTGATCGCCCTCGCCAATGCGGATCAGCCACGCATCGTACTCGGCGGCGCTGTGGCCCAGCGCCAGCAACTCCTCGAGCAGGATGGTCACCTTCACCCCATTGGGCGTGGCCAGCGAGTAGAGCTGCAGCGGATGCGTGCCAACCGGCAGCGTTTTCTCGTGCGTCGGCCCGGCAATCGGACGATTGATGCTGGCAAACTGGCCGCCGGACGCTGCTGCGTTTTTCCAGACTTTGGGCGGAATGTAGACTGTGTTGCTCATGAAACAGACCTCATCGTGGCTGGCTGAGAATAGAGGGACACCGTAGAGAAAGATGTCGTTTCATTCAATGCTTGAGGATTGGCGCTGTGGCCAGTGATCCTGAATGTCATACCAGGATGCTTTGGACAATACCTCGACATGCTTCTGTTTATCACTGGTGAAAGGCGTATCCAGCGTCCCCAGCGCTATCGAAATCCAGTCGGCGAATTCGCCCTGGCGGCGTGACCAGAACAACGAAGAGCCGCAGTGAAAGCAGAATTGGCGCAGTACTGATTCCGAAGAACGGTAGGCCTTGATGTCGTCGGCGCCTTGCAGCAATTGCAGATCCGCACTCGGCACGCTGCCAGGTCTTTCGTCTTGGGGCCAGCTAGTGGCTTTTACTTTCAGGGGATAGAATCCCGGCCTTTCACCCACATGGATGCTGGCGTTGTCGACTGACACTGCCAGGCGATTGGATTTTAAGGATAAAGCCTGCAATGCGACGTCAGTTCCACCTCAAAAAAATTTCATTTGTCGCCGTTATCGCACTGACGCTCTCTGGTTGTGTCGGGGTTTCCGTTTCAACGCGTAAACCGGGATATCAATACGAACAAGCGGACAGTGGCGAGACCTACCGAGAATGGTGCGGTGTCACGCTTTGGGCAGTTATTGTGCCTATCCCCTTGAAGTTGCCTGTCTGCAAGATGCGTAGTGGAGAGACCTTCGTAACGCCCATGTACGCCTGCGGGCCCCTGATGATCTTGGGACCTATCGTTCATGGTTATCAGGGAAATGCCCTATGTGGTGTGTTTCCGAATTGATGATGAATGTTTGCTCGTTCAATTGGGTGTTTCTTGACTCACCTGCAGAAACTCGCTGATCAGCGTAATAACCTGTTGTTGGATCACCTCACGCGTACGTCCACCCTCGCCATCGGTGCAGATGATGCCATCACCGGGCACGTCCTCTTCGAGCATGGCCATCGCCCCCGGTTTGCACAGCGACAGAAAGCTGAAATGACTGGCATCGCCAATTTCAACGTACTGGCTCGACGTTTTCGGCAGACGCTTGGCCAGGTCGGCGGACTCCAACTCGGCCGGCAGATCTTCAGACGGCACGCCCGCTGCGATCACCAACACCGGCACCGGCACCGCTGCAAGGCTGGCATCCGTGAAGCCGCGTGACAAACCCAGGTCCAATGCCACCACGGCAGTGACGCGCGTGTCGCGCAAATCGGCGGCAAGTCGGGCTTTTGATGCCGGGTTGCTTGCGGGATTCATGGTTTGGTAAACGCCGCAACTGGCTAACTTCTGATGAGCGCTGCACTCGCGGGCAAACCGGTCCGGGTCGAAACGCGCGCCGGCGATTTCCATTGCAGTCCAGCCGCCAAGTGAATGACCGATAACGGCAATACGCCGCGTCGCGACTGCACCAAATTTTGCCGGTTGAGCCGTCACCGCATCGATGGCCCGGCCAATGTCCGCAGGACGCTGCCATAACTGCGCCGCCGCTTGCGGGCTACGGTCATGAGTGGTGCTGCCGGGATGATTGACCGCCGCAACGATGTAACCCTGATGCGCCAGCGCGCTGGCTAGCCATGCCTGGTTAGTCCAATTGCCGCGATACCCGTGGGAAAGCACCACCAATGGGTGTTCGCCTTCCGCCGGTGGTGCGTTTTCGACAGACATAACACCGACAAAAGCCGGATTGTCGGCGATCAACTTGGGGGCAGTGGTGGTTACACGAGAAGGGTACCAAACGACCATTTCCAACGGACGGATGTTGTCCGCGTCAGGCAGTGTAGAGCGCTGGAAACCGATAGGCGTGTCGTCAGCGAATGCGTGGGTGGTCAGGCAGAGCAGGAGCAGGAGCAGGGCGCAGAAAGCCTTTTTCATTGTTTTTATCTTCCATGATGAGCCTCGATTGGCGATGTGGACTTTGCCTTAGTCCGCATGTTTCAGCGAGTATCTTCTAGCGCCCCGATGACACCTGTTCCATCGGCCAGCGCAGCTTCAAATGTTCGATTAGATAGTCCATGAAGGCTTTGACCTTCGGCGTCATCGCCGCGCGTTCCTGCACGCAGGCGTAAATCTCCATGGGTTCGACAACGGCATGTTCTGCGCCGTGACGGGTTTCGAACAGCGGCAGCAGTTGACCGCTGGCGATGTAAGGCGCCGCCACGAACTCCGCCAGACGCGTAATGCCGGCGCCGCTGATTGCCATCTGCGCCAGTGCGTCGATGTCGTCGCTGATCGCCGTGGCATTGATGTTGGCCTCGTAACGCTGGCCGTCGCGCAGAAAACTCCAGCGCAGAAATCGCCCATCCAGGGGATAACGAAACGCCAGGCATGCATGGTTTTGCAGGTCGTGCGGTGATTGCGGCACGCCTGCGCGTTCGAGATAGGCGGGAGCGGCGCACAGGATGAAGGGCAGCGAAACGATCTTGCGCGCGACAATGCTTTCTTCCAGTTGCGGCTTGATCCGCAGGCTCAGATCGATGCCGTCCTGGATATGGTTGATCTTGCCGTCCGTGGTCGACAGCTCAAGCAGCAGATTTGGATGCTGTGCGGCGAAACCGGCGATCAGTGGTGCGAGCACATGCCGGCCGAATGCAGAGGTAGAAGCGATGCTCAGTCGCCCCTGCAATTGGGTTTCTTCATTACTGATTGAGCTTTGCGCCGACTCCAGATCCGCCGCGATGCGTTTGACCTTTTCGTAGTACACCGCGCCGTTTTCAGTCAGCGCCATGCTTCGCGTCGTGCGTTGCAGCAAGCGCACGCCGAGATGCGCCTCCAGGCGATTGATCGTCTGGCTCACCGCCGCTGCACTGACGCCCAGGATTTTGGCAGCACCGACAATGGAGCCCGATTCGACCACTTTGATAAAACTGGCAATCGCCGCTAACAGATTCATCCTTGGCCTGCCGATAAGAGGATTCGTAAGTAATGCTTTATAAAGTACCTGCGATTGGTCGTCTAGTTGAGGGCAATCGGCTTTGCTAAGGTGCCCGCTCCCTGTCAATGGATGCAAAAGCCATATGAATCAAAGAACAAGCTCCGACGCCCTGTATGTCAGCCGCCGCAAGCTGTCAGCACGTGCCACGCCCTACGTGTTTGCGTTGTACATGGCGACGATCATGGCGTTTCTGATGTCGCTGGTAATCACCGCCGCCAATTCCGGAATTGATAACGACTACCTGAGTAATGCGCTGCACGCATACAAACTGGCGATGCCGGTGGCATTCCTGTGCATCCTCTTCGTTCGGCCCATCGTGATCAAACTGGTGGCGATGACGGTGCATCCGCATCGTTGAAGTCGCGTTTTTCCTGAACCCACTCAGGGGGTTAGGGCCGCTTCGCGACCCAGCTGGAGCAAGCTCCCTCGCCACAGGGTGGGTGGCTCTGTCGTTCAGCCTCATGGGAAAAACAATCGAAACTTCGCCACCAACCCGACTGTCCAGACCCTTACAACTTCCGGCGGATGCGCTGCCGGAAAGCTTCATGCACCGGTGAAAGGCGAGGCACACGATGACGATGACAGTAGGAGATTTTCTGGTTGAGCGGCTCAGCCAATGGGGCGTCACACGGATTTTTGGTTATCCGGGTGACGGCATCAATGGCGTGTTTGGCGCGCTCGACCGAGCCAACGGAAAGATCGAATTCATACAGGCGCGCCACGAAGAAATGGCCGCTTTCATGGCCTCGGCGCATGCCAAATTCACGGGTGAGCTGGGAGTGTGCATCGCCACTTCAGGCCCCGGCGCGTCACATCTGATCACCGGCCTCTACGATGCACGGATGGATCACATGCCAGTACTGGCGATTGTCGGTCAGCAGGCGCGCACCGCGCTGGGCAGTCACTACCAGCAGGAACTGGATCTGGTGTCGATGTTCAAGGATGTCGCTGGCGCTTTTGTGCAGCAGGCATCGGCGCCATCGCAGGTCCGCCATTTGCTAGATCGCGCGGTGCGCACGGCGATTGGCGAGCGCCGCGTCACTGCGATCATCCTGCCCAATGACTTGCAGGATCTGGCCTACGAGGCACCGGCCCGTGCGCATGGCACGGCGCATTCCGGTGTCGGCTACAGCAAGCCGAAAGTCATGCCTTACGAGGCAGACTTGCAGCGCGCCGCCGAGGTTTTGAATGCCGGGGAAAAGGTCGCGATTCTGGTAGGCGCTGGTGCGCTGGAAGCGACTGACGAAGTGATCGCCGTGGCCGAAAAACTCGGCGCCGGTGTCGCCAAAGCACTGCTCGGCAAGGCCGTGCTCCCCGACGATTTGCCGTGGGTCACTGGCAGCATCGGCCTGCTCGGCACCGAGCCCAGCTACAAGTTGATGACCGAGTGCGACACCTTGCTGATGATCGGCTCGGGTTTCCCGTATTCAGAATTCCTGCCCAAGGAAGGCCAGGCGCGCGGCGTGCAGATCGATTTGCAGGCCGACATGCTCAGCCTGCGTTATCCGATGGAAGTCAATCTGCAGGGTGACGCGGCAGAAACACTGGCCGCGTTACTGCCACTGCTAGAACAGAAAACCTCAGGCAAATGGCGCAAGAAAGTCGAAGGGTGGCGCGGCACGTGGGAGAAAACCCTGGAAAAGCGCGCCATGGTCAAAGCCAAGCCGATAAATCCGCAGCGGGTGGTGTACGAGTTATCGCCGCGCCTGCCGGACGAGGCGATCGTCACCAGCGACTCCGGTTCGTGCGCCAACTGGTTTGCTCGCGACTTGAAAATCCGCCGCGGCATGAAATGCTCGCTATCCGGCGGACTGGCTTCGATGGGCGCCGCGGTGCCCTATGCGATTGCCGCAAAATTCGCCTTTCCCGAACGCTCGGTGATCGCACTGGTAGGCGACGGCGCAATGCAGATGAACAACATGGCCGAACTGATCACCGTCGCCAAATACTGGCGGCAATGGGCGAGCCCGAAATGGATCTGCGCGGTGTTCAATAACGAGGACCTCAATCAGGTCACGTGGGAGCAGCGGGTGATGGAGGGCGATCCGAAGTTCGAAGCGTCGCAGAGTATCCCCGACGTGCCATACCACTTGTTCGCCATTTCCATCGGCCTGAAAGGCATTTTCGTCGACCGCGAAGAAAACGTGGCGGGCGCCTGGGAGCAGGCACTGGCCTCGGACGTGCCGGTGCTGATCGAGTTCAAGACCGACCCGAACGTGCCGCCATTGCCGCCGCACATCAAGCTTGAACAGGCGAAGAAATTTGCCACGACGTTGCTCAAGGGCGACCCGGATGAGGCGGGCATTATCGTGCAAACCGCCAAACAGGTATTGAGTTCAGTGCTTCCCGGCAAAAAGTAACCTGAAGGCCAGCCAGGCCCCTGTAGGAGCTGCCGCAGGCTGCGATCTTTTGATTTTTTTTCAAGATCAAAAGATCGCAGCCTGCGGCAGCTCCTACACGGGGGCGACGCAGTATCTGGAGGGAATCGATTTGATTTACATAGGCTGCGCAGGCTGGAGTCTGGGGCGTGAGCATTGGCCGGCGTTCCCGGTTGAAGGTACGCACCTGCAGGGCTATGCAAAGCAATTCAACAGCGTGGAAATCAACAGTTCGTTCTATCGCCCGCATCGCCTACAGACCTACCAACGCTGGGCTGATTCGGTGCCAGACGGCTTTCGCTTTTCAGTGAAGATCCCCAAACACATCAGCCATGAACTGCGCCTGGCGGGCAGTGAAACGGCGCTCGATGAGTTTCTCGGGCAATGCAACGGCTTAGGCGATCGCCTCGGTTGTTTGCTGGTGCAGTTGCCGCCGTCACTGGCTTTTGATGAAACCATTGCCGAAGCATTTTTTAGCGCATTGCGCGAGCGTTTTGCCGGAGCGGTGGTGCTTGAACCGCGCCACGCATCGTGGGTTGCTGCCGAGCCGTTGTTGATCGCCCATCAGATTGCTCAAGCGGCGGTCGATCCTTCGCGCATCAGCAGTGACTCGTCGCCGGGTGGCTGGACCGGCATTCAGTATTGGCGATTGCACGGTTCGCCGCGCATTTACCATAGCGCCTACGATTTGCCGTATCTGCAAAGGCTTGCGCAGACGTTGCAGATCGCAAGTGCCGAAGGTGCCGCGGTCTGGTGCATCTTCGACAACACCACCAGTGGCGCCGCCATCGGCAATGCGTTGACTTTGGCGAAGGAGCTTGACCAGTACGCGGCCCTGACGCCGTCGAAGCCCTCACCCTAACCCTCTCCCAGAGGGAGAGGGGACTGATTGAGTTGATAGCGAGAGTTTCACCGACCTGAACGATCGCGTTGATTTCAAGACCTCAAGCCATGAGAGCTGAGTCGAGCCGAAGTTTTGAACGGCATGAAGATCGGCTCCCTTTCCCCCCTCTCCCTGAGGGAGAGGGTTGGGGTGAGGGGGAAAGTCCAACTGACACCGCAAAAATCTCAGTTCCCGTCCGCGACCTTGCGCTCAATCTCATCGACTTTGCGCTGCAGCTCTTCAGCATCCTGCTCTTTAACCCGAGTGGAGGAAGGCGTGATGACCTCGTCCACAGCCTTGGTGTCATCGTCCCTGTCCGCCAGATCTCGCTCGACCACATTTACCGGTTTGCCGGACGTATCAGTAGGCGGGGCGTTCGGGGTTTTGCTGTCGTTGCTGTTCATATCGCTGACCTCCATTCATTGGTGTAAACATTGGAGGTGTCGCAAAGCAGAGCGTTCGATATTTCTGCCGATTGCTGAATCAAAGGTGGAGAAATATTGCAACGTGGTGGCGGCAAGATGACTCAATCTGAACCTATCTGGCCTTGCCTGGCCTTGCCGCTGACCGTGACGCTTTTGTCGAATGTGACGCCGTTGTCGGTGATTTCGACTCCTTTGGCATCGACCACCGAATCGATCGTCGGCGAAACCCGGCCAGCTATCAGCAGATCGAGCGTTTCCGAATACTCATACCGACCAGTGGAGGCTCGCCGCAACACATAACTCACCTTCACTGTTGTTCCGATGTTGGGAGCCACGAACTGTTTATCCAACCTGAATCGCAAAGGCTGGCCTTCGATCACTGTCGTAATAGTCACCCTGTCACTGGTACTGCCTTGGGGATTATCCGCGCGCCAGTAGTAAGTGAGGATGTCATCCTTGGCGGTCTGCGCCTCAATCAATAAGTGAACCGGGTCTTTGGACGGATCCAGCATATCCGGCGGATCGGCCTCCTCGACCACTGGCACTGGCAGCGTGGCACGGATTTTCTCGACCTTGGCCAGCAATGGTTCGGACTCACTGACGCCGTAGAGCGCCACTTGGTCGTTGGACACCCGGTATGAGACATCGAGGGTGCCATTGTTGAGCACGCTGATGTGCTCATTGTCGACATGCAAGGTGACGATCCCTGCCTTGGCGTCGTTGTCGCTGACGATATGCTCAACTGGGTGCGCATACGGGGTACCGTTGGATCGCGTGCCTGTCCACCTCAGGTTGATGACGTCGCCGCTGCGTATGCCAAGGTAACTGATGCCCACGGTGGCGCGAGCTTCGTCTGGCGCCAGAATGTTGCCCGACAGCTCACGAATGGTCGGCTCTGGCAGCATCAAAACGTCACCCACTACCTGGGCGAAGGTGCGCTTGGATGAAAGCAGTGGCTCGCCATTCTGTCTCTTCAACACATATGAAGCATCCGCCAGGCCCATGGCGATGGCTCTTATATGTGCATAGGGCACTTTCAATTCCAGAATGCTTGGAATACTGACAACAATTTTCGACGTTGAATGTATCAATGGCTTACCGGCCGCGGGCGTGCCGATGAAGGACAAGGTCACGGTGTCGCCTAGAGTGAAATCCTCGGGCTGCACATGGACCTGAACCGTGACATCCTCTTTCTTCAGATTCTTGATGGTAATGATGCCGTTGATCGATTCTTTGATCACGGGCGCCTCCAGGCGCCAGCCACCGGCATCAACGCGCACGCGGTTGGATTGCGAATGCCGGACCGCCCAGTTCCAGACCACATCGTGAATGTTATAGCGCACTACCAGCGCGTCACTGTCTCCCCCGGCCAGGATGGCTGCCTGGTCGGCGATGATCACGATGGGGTTTTTCCCATCGACCTCATCCTGCGTCACGGTATGGGGTGCAAGAATGTTATTGGCGCTCCCCCAATGCACCAGAATCGTGTCACCTAATGCCATTTCCGGGTAGAACGGTATGGTTACAGGTACACCTTTCTTCGCCCACTCGGCATCAATACCTTGCTGCACGACGTCTTTGGGCAACTGCGCCGGATGCAGTTCGGAATGGCCGTCCGGCAGATGCGGCGCCTTATCCCGCCCTCCGGGACGCGTGAGTTTGACCAATAATCGCAACGCCACAGAAGGGTCGTCCGGGGTGCTTTCGCCGAATCGGGTCAGCTGGTAATAGCACTCTTCAACCCAGCCCGGTTGGGCGATTGTCTTGGGTAGATAAAACAGCAGTTGTTTATTGACTTCGTCCGGTTGCACCTTCCCGGAGTACACGATTTGCGCGCCCCAGTGAACGTCATACTGATCGTCCAACTGCATCCCGATATACGGATTGATTGCACACAAAATGCCGGCGTCGTTGTCCTCGACTACATCGAGATTGATGCCGCCATCACCGTCCGCCAAGGGGCGCACCATGCCGGCTATCAGCAGGGGGCGCATTGCCAGCGATGAGTTGTCGTCGTCAAAACGCGGGAACAGAGAGGTATTGCTGGAGGGGATGCCGGATTTACGGGTCTGTAGTGCGCGAACACCTTCAGCGTTCGAAGCTGTGTTTGTTTGACCGCCGGCAGGCTGAGGGTGGCTGCTGTTTTCGAGAAACTCATTGGCGGACATGATCAGGAACTCCGTTCAGAAAGGTGACGGAGTGATTGAACGTTGTATGGGAAAAATGCGCACCTGTCAGATCTGACAGGTGCGCAAGGTTTTTCGACGAACGGTAGGAGGCGAGAATCTGCGTCGGCTCCCGTGGGGGGCAGAATCAGTCCTTGAGAATGTCGCGATCCTTGGTTTCCGGCAGGAAGAACGTACCGAGTATCGCCGTCATCACTGCAATCACGATCGGATACCACAGCCCGTAGTAGATATCACCGGTGGCCGCGACCATCGCGAAAGCCACGGTCGGCAGGAAGCCGCCGAACCAGCCATTGCCGATGTGATAGGGCAGCGACATCGAGGTGTAGCGGATGCGGGTCGGGAACAGCTCGACCAGCCACGCCGCAATCGGGCCGTACACCATGGTCACGTAGATCACCAGAATGGTCAGCAGCAGCAACACCATCGGGTAATTGGTTTTCGCCGGATCGGCTTTCTCCGGGTAGCCCGCTTCCTTCAGTGCGCCACTCAGGTTGGCGGTAAACGCATCGTTACGCGCCTTGAAGTCAGCGGCGGGCAGGGTGCTGCCCTCGAAACTCTCGATGACTTTGTCGCCGATGCGCACCTGCGCCACGGTGCCGGGCTCGGCCTCGACGTTCTCGTAAGGGATCGCCCGTTTCGCCAGCAGGGTCTTGGCCAGGTCGCAGGAACTGGTGAATTTGGCCTTGCCCACCGGGTCGAACTGGAACGAGCACTGATCGGAATTGGCGATCACCTTGACCGGGTTTTTCTCCTGGGCGATGAACACGTCGGGGTTACCGTACTGGGTCAACGCATGGAAGATTGGAAAGTAGGTCAGCGCCGCCAGAATGCAGCCGACCATGATGATCGGCTTGCGGCCGATACGGTCGGACAGGCTGCCGAAAATCACGAAGAACGGCGTGCCGATCAACAGTGATCCGGCGATCAACAGGTTGGCGGTTTGCGGGTCGATCTTCAGCGTCTGCAACAGGAAAAACAGCGCATAGAACTGTCCGGTGTACCAGACCACCGCCTGGCCGGCCGTACCGCCGAGCAGCGACATGATCACCACTTTGAGGTTGTCCCAGCGCGCGAAGGATTCGGTCAGCGGCGCCTTGGAGGCCTTGCCTTCAGCCTTCATCTTCTGGAACACCGGCGACTCGCTCAGTTGCAGGCGGATGTACACCGAAACGATCAGCAGCAGGATCGACAGCAGGAACGGAATCCGCCAGCCCCAGGCTTCGAACGCTTCGGTGCCCAGCGCGGTGCGGCAGGCGAGGATCACCAGCAGCGACAGGAACAGGCCCAGGGTCGCGGTGGTTTGAATCCATGAAGTGAAGAAACCACGTCTGCCCGGCGGCGCGTGTTCGGCCACGTAAGTCGCCGCGCCGCCGTACTCACCGCCCAGTGCCAGGCCTTGCAGCAGGCGCAGGGTAATCAGGATGACTGGCGCAGCGACGCCAATGGTTGCGTAGCCGGGCAGCAGGCCGACGATGGCCGTGGACACACCCATGATCACAATGGTGATCAGGAAGGTGTGCTTGCGCCCGATCATGTCGCCGAGCCGGCCAAACACGATGGCACCGAACGGCCGCACGGCGAACCCGGCGGCGAAGGCGAGCAGGGCAAAAATGAACGCAGTGGTCTCGTTGACGCCGGCAAAAAAGTGCTTGGCGATGATCGCGGCCAGTGAGCCGTAGAGGTAAAAGTCGTACCACTCGAACACCGTGCCCAGGGACGAAGCGAAGATGACCTTGCGCTCCTCCTTGGTGATGTCGCCGCTACGGGGTGGACTGCCTGAGGATGTCGTGTCGATTGTGGCCATGGGTGTACTCCGTCGTGCTTGTTTTTTTGTAGGCCGGAGTCCCCCAATACCGCTTTATTGCACCCTGGCCTTGTGGCGTATGCCGCAATTGCTGTCGCGTGAAACCTGCACAGTCTGACCGCCTCGCCGGTGTGCGAGGTTTCCTGAAGCATAATCAGCTTCTGGCAGATATCCACTCGCCAGCATTGGCACCTACGCCTTGACCCAGCGCTGACGGCTCCACGCACTCAGCCAGTCCACCGCAAACACCAGCACCAGCATCGCCAGAATCACCGTACTCGCCTGCGCTTCCTGAAACAGGCTGAGGCTTACATACAACATCTGTCCCAAGCCACCCGCGCCGACGAAACCCAGCACGCTGGCCATGCGAATGTTGTTTTCCCAGCGGTACAGGACGTAGGCGAGCAGTTGTGGGGCGAGGTTGGGCAGGGTGCCGTAGCAGAAGGCGAGGACAGGGTTGCCGCCCTGCAAACGGATCGCTTCGGCCGGTTGCGGCGGGGTGTTTTCCAGCGCCTCGGCGAACAAGCGGCCAAGCACGCCGGTGGTGTGCAGGGCGAGGGCCAGCGTCCCGGCGTTCGGGCCCAGCCCGGCGGCGAGCACCATCAACGCGGCCCAGACCAGTTCCGGAATCGCCCGCAGACCGTTGAGCAGCAGGCGCGAAGCACTGCGCAGCGGCCAGCCGAAACGCCCGGCAGCGGGCAGGGCGAGGACGATGCCCAGCAGCGCGGCGAGCAGGGTGCCGAGCGCCGACATGGCCAGGGTTTCCAGCGAGCCATGGAGGATCGCTTTCAAGTAATCGGCGCTCAGATCCGGGCTGAGAAAGCGCTGCACGTACGCGCCCATCTGTTTCAGGCTGGTGGCAGTGCCCAGTTCGCCGAGGTCGAGCCCCAAGTAAATGAACGAGGCGATGACGGCCGCGCCGATGCCGGCGATCAGCAACAGATTGATCAGACGGTTCATGTCAGCCTCCAGCGCAGCAAGCGGCTGAGTTGATCGGCCACCAGCACCAGCAGCAGGAAGGTCAGCAGAATGCTTGCGACTTCACCGCCCGCGAACATGCGGATCGACAGGTCGATTTGCTGGCCCAGGCCACCGGCGCCGACAAAGCCCATCACCACCGAAGCGCGGATCGCACATTCCCAGCGATAGACCGTGTACGAGAGCAATTCCCCGGCGACATTCGGCAGGATTCCATAGGCAAAACTCGCCAGTCGACCGCTGCCCGACTGCAACAGCGCGTGCGCCGGACGCTGGTCGGTGGATTCGAAAATCTCTGCGTAGACCTTGCCGAGCATGCCGCTGTAAGTGATCGCAATCGCCAGCACGCCTGCCGCCGGGCCGAGGCCCACGGCGCGCACGAACAACAGCGCCCAGACGATTTCCGGCACGCTGCGCAGGAAGATCAACAAGCCGCGAATCGGCCAGCGCAGCAAGCGGCCTAGACGACTGGGCACGCCACCCCGTGAAGCCGCAGACAGCGACAAGGCACGGCTGGCGAGCAAACCGGCGGGCACTGCCAGCAGCAGCGCCAACGCCATGCCGGCCGTGGCGATCGCCAGGGTTTGCAACGTGGCTTTGAACAACAACTGTAAAAAGGCTTCATCGTGAGCGGGCGGCCAGAACTGTGCGACAAACCGGCCCATTTCATTCTGGCTATCGGGCAGCAGCACGCTCAAATTCAACTCACTGAGTTGTATTCCCGGCCACAGCACCGCAATCGCCAAGACCGTCAGCAGCAGACGAGGCCATGCTGCAGGATCGCGTGAATCGGTCTTCAGCATCGCGGAATCTGCACAGGCATAACCACAGCCGCAACGGTCGGCGATTGCAGATGTTCATTGGCGTACAGCGCGTCGAGCATGTCGTGGCTGACTTGATCGGCAGGGCTGTCGAACAGAATCTGCCCGTCACGCAAGCCGATGATGCGCGGGAAGTGCGACAGCGCGAGGTCCACCGCATGCAGGCTCGCCACCAGCGTGACGTTATGTTCGCGGGCATGGCGCGACAGGACCGTCAGCGTGTGCCCGGCCATGACCGGATCCATCGCCGAAACCGGTTCATCGGCCAACAGAATCTCCGGCGCCTGATACAAAACCCGGGCGATGCCGACACGCTGCAGCTGACCGCCAGACAATTGCTGGCAGTGGGCGAACAATTTATCGCCCAGATCCAGCCGCGCCAATGCCGCGCGAGCACCGGGCACGTCGAGTGGATGCAGCAGGTTCAGCAAACTTCTGCCCAAACTCCATTGCCCGAGTTTGCCGGCCAGCACCGCCGTGACCACGCGCTGGCGCAGCGGTAGGGGCGGCGCCTGATGCACCAGGCCAATACGCGCGCGCAGGCGTTGACGCTGGCGGGCAGACAAGTGCCAGGCGCGTTCGCCGAGCACTTCGACCTCGCCGCTGCTGGGCCGCAGTGCGGTGGCCAGCAGGTTGAGCAAACTCGATTTACCGGCCCCGGACGGACCGATGATCGCGACTTGTTCGCCGACGCCAATCTGCAAGTCGACGCCGCGCAGGGCATCGACTCCATTGACGTGGCGCAGGCTGACGTGGGTGAGGCGTAGCGTCATTTCAGCAGATCGGCAGCGCGGGCGGCTTCCTCGATGCCCTTGTAGTTCTCAGGCTTGGTGTCGATGAAACGGCTGGCTGCCTGCAAATCGAGAATCTTCTTCTGCTCAGGGTTGGCCGGGTCCAGATCAAGGAAAGCTTTTTTGATCTTCGCTGCCAGCGCCGGGTCGAGGGTGCCGCGCACGGTCCAGTTGTAATCGAAGTACGGCGGGGTGGTGGCGAAGACTTTGACCTTGTTGGTGTCGACCTTGCCGGCGTCCACCAGTTTCTGCCAGACGCTGGCGTTCAACACACCGGCGTCGACCTTGCCGGCCTGCACCCAGGCAACGGTGGCGTCGTGGGCGCCGGAGTAGGCGACGCGACTGAAATACGCCTCAGGCTTGATGTTGTCATTTTTCAGCATGAAGTAACGCGGCATCAGGCTGCCGGAAGTCGACGACACGGAACCGAAAGCGAAGGTCTTGCCCTTCAGATCGGCCAGGCTTTTGACGTTCGGGTCGGCGGTGATGAATTTGCTGGTGAACTGCGCATCCTGCTCGCGCTGCACCAGCGGAATCACCGGGGTGGTAGCGTCGGTCTTCAGGCGTGCCTGCACAAACGTGAACCCACCCAGCCAGGCCATGTCGAGACGGTCGGTGGCCAGTGCTTCAACCACTGCCGGGTAATCGGCTACCGGAACGAACTGCACCTTCATGCCCAGTTGCTGTTCCAGATACGCACCCAGCGGCTCGAACTTGCGCAGCAGTTCGGTCGGGGCTTCATCGGGAATGGCGCTGACCCGCAACACATCAGCGGCTTGCGCTGCCAGCGCGGAAAGGGACAGGGCCAGGCCGGCCGTCAGTGCCAGGGTTCGTTTGAGCATGGAATTCTCCGTTTCGTGAGCGTCAAAGTCGAAGCGCCGCCGTTGTGCAGTCGAGGCTGGGCGCAAAGTCAGGTTAGACGAAACGGCGAGGTTATACGCATTCATGGGTTTAAAGGCCAGCACACGATATTTGCGTTAGGTTTCACCTGTAGGAGCTGCCGCAGGCTGCGATCTTTTGATCTTGTTTTTAAAAGTCAAAAGATCGCAGCCTGCGGCAGCTCCTACAGGGGTGATCAATGGTTGGCGGGGAGTCTGGCGATCACCTTGATCTCGAAGTCGAAACCATACAGCCAGGTCACGCCGACGGCGGTAACGGTCGGATGCGGCGCATCGCCCCAGAACTCCGTCAAAACGACATTCCAGATCGTCTCGAACTTCGATTGCGGATCAACCATAAAAAGGGTGACGTCGACCACATCCTCGAACGTGCAACCGGCCTCGTCGAGAATCGTATTCAGGTTATTGAAAGCCTGACGCACCTGGTTCTGCAGATCCGGCTCCGGCGTACCGTCCTCAGTACTGCCGACCTGGCCCGAGACAAACAGAAAACCGTTGGAGCGGATCGCCGGCGAGTAGCGATGGCGCTCGTAAAGGGTTCGGCGTTCGGGTGGGAAAACAACGTCGCGCTGAGTCATAGGGTGTCTCCATCAGTGAGGTGATGGCCCGACTTTAAGGATTTGCAGGCGCGCGATAAACGCGCAAGCTTGGCGTTAACTGTTTGTAAAACCCAAACAATCGGAAGCCGGGTAATGGACCGTTTTGATGCAATGCAGGCATTTGCGCGGGTGGTCGAGGCGGGGAGCTTCACCAAAGCCGCCGAAACCCTGCACATGAGCAAGACCACCGTGACACAACTGGTCCAGCAGTTGGAGGCACGATTGCGCGTGAAACTGCTCAACCGCACCACGCGCAAGGTCAATGTCACGGCTGACGGTGCGGCGTATTACCAGCGCGTGATCAAGTTGCTGGCCGACATGGAGGATGCCGAAACCAGCCTGCCCGGTGCCTCGGTGTCGCCCAGTGGCCGCTTGCGCGTGGACGTGCCGAGCCCGTTCGCTCGCTTGATTCTGATCCCGGCATTGCCTGAGTTTCACGCGCGGTATCCGGATATCCAGATCGACATGGGCGTCAGCGATCGCATCGTCGACATCATCGATGAGAACGTCGACTGCGTGGTGCGCGGCGGCGAGCTGCTGGATCAGTCACTGATGGCGCGCAAGGTTGCGGATCTGCAACTGGGCGTGTTTGCTTCACCCGACTACCTCGCTCGCGCCGGCACGCCGATGCATCCGCAGGAACTGGAAGACTCCCATCATCGCGTGGTTGCGTTCCTCTGGGCGCGTACCGGCAAGCCGATGCCGTATGCACTGCATAACGATAAGCAAAGCCTGCATGTCAAAGGTCGCCATGTGTTGGCGGTCGACGACGGCAATGCTTACCTTGCGGCGGGTCTGGCTGGCATGGGCGTGCTGTGGCTGCCGAGGTACATGTCCGACGTCCCGGTGGCACGCGGTGAGCTAGTGCCGCTGTTCGAGGGCTGGCAACTTGAATCGATGCCTCTCTACATAGCGTATCCGCCGAACCGCCATATCAGCTTGAAGTTGCGAGTATTTATCGATTGGGTTGTGAAGTTAATGGCTTAGCAGGCGTGTGGTGCGCTTTTTGCTTGGAGGTGCGCTATGTCGTCAAATAACTAACACATCCGGCAACCCGAAAGCCTGCGGCGTTGACCAGAGTAGCGTTGAGCTCAAGGAGCTTTACTCATCATGAACATGTACATCGATATCGTCGGCGCCTGCAACCTGAGCTGTCCTTCTTGCCCGATGGGCAACTCGGAAAACCTCAACTTCAAAAAAGCCATGCAACTCGACATGTTTCGGCAGATCGTCGAGAAAGCCAAACGCGAAGGCGTTCGGGCGATTTTTCTCTACAACTGGACTGAGCCTTTGGTGCATCCGAAGATCGGCGAGTTCATCGAGATCATCAATGCCGCCGGCATGAACAGTGGCGTCAGCACTAACCTGAATCTGGCCAAAAACATGGAAAAAGCCTTGTTGGCCGAGCCAGGTTTCTTCCGTATTTCGCTGTCAGGTTTTTACCAGGAGACCTACGCGAAGGGGCATGTAGGCGGGGATATCGAAGTTGTAAAACAGAACATGATCACCCTGAGTGAGCTTGTGCAGCGCCATGGTCTGAACACCCATGTCGAGGTTTATTACCATCGGTATCTGGACAACCTGGCAGAAGAAGCACTGATGCGCGAGTTCAGTGAGCGTCTGGGCTTCACCTTCAGCACGGGTTATTCCGTGATGATGCCGCTGGAGAAGGCGCTGGCCATTGTCGAACGCGATCCTTCCGTGACCGACACTGACCACGAGACCCTGAAAAGGCTGGCATTGCCGCCTTACGATGATCTGGTCAATGTCGTACAACACTTCCACAAGCAAGCGTGCACACTCAAAGATAACTGGCTGGTGATCGACTGCAACGGCAATACAGTGCTTTGCTGCACCATCTTCAATCAAAGTGAATATCAGGTCGGAAAGTATCTGGACATCAATGTCGACGAATTGATGAAGCGTAAAAACACGCAGAAAAACTGTGTCGACATGTGCAATCGGTGCGTGAAGAAGGGCATGCACATCTACGCGATGTACCCCGGCCAGGGCGCGCTTGAAAGTCATGCAATCAATCGCATTATCGATTTCCAGCAACGCAGCATTGCGGGGCTGCCGATTGATAGTGAGCAACTCGGTCGGGCCGGTGAAGTCAGTGCGCAAAACTTCGATGAAGCCCAATACCTTCAACTGAACGACGACGTCCGGCAGGCGGTTCGCACCGGCGCTTTCACCAGCGGCTATCAACACTACGTGCTCTTCGGTCGCCTGGAAGGGCGAGTGGGCGCCGGTCTTTTTTCTGCGGTGTAAACGCCGTCAGGATGCCCCCGTCAGCCGCAGGCGTGATTGACTCCGGCGCGGTTCAGGCCAACTATCGGCGCATAACAACATGACCGATGGACCAGACCTTGATCGAACGACGGCAATTCAGCGGGGGCATGAAGGGCAAAAACCTCCGCTATCTGAATGAGCAATCCCCTGACCAGACCCGCGTGACGCGCGCGGGTTTTCTACTGCTTGAACACTTTTCGCTACCGGCCTTCACCCAGGCGCTGGACACGATCATTACCAGCAATCTGTTGCGCGCAGAGCTGTTTTCTACGCGCACCTTTGGCTTGAGTGAAGCTGAGGTCGTCAGCGACCTGGGGTTGGTGATTCGGCCAGATGCGCGGATTGATCTGGCGGCACTTCAGGACCTGGACTTGCTGGTGGTGTGCGGCGGCTATCGAACCGAACTGCGCGCCAGTGACGAGTTCATCAGCCTGTTGAAAGCGGCAGCAGAGCGCGGTGTCAGCCTCGCCGGTTTGTGGAATGGCGCGTGGTTTCTCGGCCGCGCCGGACTGCTCGATGGCTATCGTTGCGCGATCCACCCGGAACATCGCCCGGCGCTGACCGAAATCGCCAAGTCCACCCACGTCAGCAGCGAACCCTACGTCATCGACCGCGACCGACTCACGGCATCGAGCCCCTCCGGAGCGTTTCACATGGCCCTGGACTGGATCAAGTGCCTGCATGGCAAGGCCTTGGTCGAGGGCGTCGAGGATATCCTCGCGTTTGAGGAATCGCGCTATCGACGGATCAAACCGGATGAAAACATCTGCGTCAGCGCACCGCTGCGTGAAGTGGTAAAGCTGATGGATGCCAACCTCGAAGAACCGTTGGAACTGGAGCAACTTGCAGTCTATGCCGGCCGCTCCCGGCGCCAGTTGGAGCGCTTGTTCAAGGAACAGCTGGGCACCACTCCACAGCGCTATTACTTGGAACTGCGCATTACTGAAGCGCGGCGGTTGTTGCAACACACTGAGTTGTCGCAGGTGGAAGTGCTGGTGGCGTGTGGGTTTGTTTCGCCGAGTCATTTCAGCAAGTGCTATAGCTCATACTTCGGCTATCGCCCGTCAAAAGAAAAACGCCTCGTCAAATAACCCAAGCCGTTACCAGCCCGAGTTCACTTCGGTATTTCCAGGCCGATGTTGTTTACGGTGACTGAGCTGATGCGGCGCGGGTGGCTTGCCTGACATCCGGTAAGGAAATAGTCCAAACTTGATGCCGCCCAAGGCAAGATAATCCCGGGCCCAGATCCCTCCCCATAATGGTTGGAAGAATTCATGCTGACCGCTTTTTTGCAGTACCCGGTTTCATTTGGCGACTCAGCAGCAAACTTCAATAAAATTCGCGATGCTGTTAACTCGGAACAATTTGATCTCTTGGTAATGCCCGAGCTTTGCACCATTGGTTATTTTCACGAATCGCGTGAGGCATTGTTTCTTCATGCTGAATCGGCGCTCGATGGGCCAACGGCGCAGTTTTTACTGCAGCTGTCGGCAGACAAGAATGCAACGCTGATTGCGGGCATCGCCGAGCGTGACGGCGATCAAATCTACAATACGGCGATTGTCGTATCGCGCGGGCGCTGGCTGGGAAAACAGCGCAAGTGCCACCTGTCTCGTATAGAAAAGCTGATCTTCACCCCAGGCGATTCATTAGCGTGTTTCGATGACGGAATCTGCCGTTTCGGCGTTCTTACCTGTTTCGACCTTTGGATGCCAGAAGCCGCTCGCCTGTTGGTGCGCCAAGGTGCGCAGTTACTGTGTTGTCCAGCCAATTATGGTGGGCCTTGGACAACCCAGCTTGCGCGCATTCGCGCAATGGAAAACGCCACTCCGCTGATCTGTGCCAATCGTACGGGTGTGGAAATGTATGCGGGCGCAGAGGCGACATTCCGAGGTGAAAGCCAAATTGTCGGGCCTATGGGAGAAGTCTGGACTTGCGCCACAGAAGAGACGTCGCTGGGTTTGTCGATAATCGACCCGGCTGCACACGTTCTCAAGGCGAATCCTATGTGCGATGACTTGATGGCAGAGGCAAGCCGCTATGCTTTATCAGGCCCACACTTAAAATGAACCGACGCAAGTAACGCTATTTGGCCCGACTCTTTGCCAAGGCACCTCAGGACCAGGACCAGGACCAGGGCATGCAGGCTGTTTAAACACTATTTCGCACACACGTTTAACTTACACGCACTGTTACGCCATAACGGCTACAACACCTTGCGCCGTTGCCTACGCGTACGCCAGAATCCGCCGGCTTACGCGCCTTGAGGCGGGCTGTATCGTTTCCCTGTCACTGCAAAACAGTGATCGGGTTTGGTAGCCCGCTTCATTTACAGTTATTGCGTCGCCATGCGCAGCCTCGTTTTTTAAGGCTGAGATTATATGGTGGCCATGCGTGGGGCTCCCTCGGGAGCGCCGGGTTTACTGTTTTGACCGGTCTACCAACCCACAAATGGCCGCCACCCTTCGTTTGGTAGCGAGAGTGATGGCTCCTTTTATCTTTTAAAACAGGTGTCATCTATGTTCAAAATTACGCCAAACCCACCAGAAACCGATCCAATCCCCTACGACGCCGCCCTCGAACCTCAAAACATCAAAGAGGCAACAGAACGCGCGATCAACTTCTATCTCAATCCCTCGGCATTGAAGACTTCAATCCCCACACGCAAGACCGGCCGAATCTATCTCATCGACCCCACCGTGGATGACGAAACGCTGCTGGTCGAGGCGACTGAAACCTTGTCTTCCGCCAGTGACATGGCGCGTGAGTTCGCCGAATTGATGGAGGGGCCACACCGCAAAAAGATGCTGGTGCTGCAGCAAGTGATCATGCTCAGCGAATTGGTGGTCGGTCGAGTCCTGGATAACCAGCGCTTGCCGCACTAGTTGCGATGCAGATGAGTGAGGGGGCTTGCTCCCTCATTGCAGACAAGCGTCTACGGTCGCGATCGTGACGCTTCTGGCTTTCTGGCTCTTATGGAATTTCAGCTGATGTCCAAGACACCCGAACCACCCGTCACAGATCCGGCGTCGCCGTACGCATCACCCAACTCAAGAAAACTCCACGAAGCGGCAGAGCGTGCGCTTGACCATTACCTCCTGCCAGCAGCCGGGATCATGGCAACACCCTATACGCCCAGCACTATGTTCATGGTCAACCCGCAGTCCGACGCCGAGTCTTTGCTGACCAATGCCAGCGGCTCTTTAGCGTCTGCCACGGTCATGCTCGGTAATTTTGCAGGGCTGCTGGAAGGGTCGAACCGCCATACCTTGTTGGGTATCGCCCAAGTGGTCATGTTGGGAGAGTTGGCGGTCAACAAGGCGTTGGATATCGTTGTGCCAACGGAGTAATCACGCACGTTAGCCATTAAGCAGTCAGCCTTTGCGGCTGACTGCTTTTTTGCTGGGGCAGGGTGACGCTTTACAAGTGATCCGCATCAATCACAGCCTTGGCAAACGCCTGCGGATCTTCCTGCGGCAAGTTGTGGCCAATCCCGCCATTGATCAAACGGAACTGGTATTTGCCGGTAAAGCGCTTGGCGTAATCCTCCGGCGCCGGGTGCGGTGCGCCGTTGGCGTCGCCTTCCAGGGTGATGGTCGGCACGCTGATTGATGGGGCGGTGGCCAGTTTCTGCTCCAGTGCCGCGTATTTCGCCTCGCCCTGCACCAGGCCCAGACGCCAGCGGTAATTGAACACGGTGATGTCGACGTGATCGGGGTTCTCCAGCGCTTTGGCGGAGCGATCAAACGTAGCGTCATCGAATTTCCACTGCGGCGACGCGGTTTGCCAGATCAGCTTGGCGAAGTCGTGGGTGTTCTTCGCATAGCCGGCGCGGCCGCGGTCGGTGGCGAAGTAGAACTGATACCACCACTGCAATTCAGCCTTGGGCGGCAGCGGGTTCTGCCCGGCAGCCTGATTGCCGATCAGGTAGCCGCTGACTGACACCAGCGCCTTGACCCGCTCCGGCCACAGCGCCGAGACGATGCCCGCCGAGCGTGCGCCCCAGTCATAACCGCCGAGCACCGCTTGCTTGATCTTCAGCGCATCCATGAAGTCGATGACGTCACTGGCCAGCGCCGCCGGTTGGCCGTTGCGCAGGGTGTCTTTGGAGAGGAACTGCGTATCGCCATAACCCCGCGCATACGGCATCAACACGCGATAACCCTTGGCCGCGAGCAACGGTGCGACTTCATCGTAGCTGTGAATGTCGTAGGGCCAGCCGTGCAACAGAATCACCACCGGGCCGTTGGCCGGACCGGTTTCGGCGTAAGCAACGTCCAGCACACCCGCCTTCACATGTTTCAGCGGACCGAACGGCGAGGGCGAGGAATAGCTCGCCGCCGCAGGTTCTGCGGTTTGGGCTTGAGCCGTGCCGAAAGCGCCGAACAACGACAGCGCCAGAATCGAAAGTCCGAATGCGGTTTTGCGGGTGTGCAGTGCCATTTTCATGGTGACGTCTCCTGTGCGAACTGTTGGTTGACGATTGCGAGTGAATCCTTCAAACCGTGAGTGCATTTGAGCGCCGAGACGTATCTGGCCTGTGTCGAAGAGGGGCGAAGTTGAAATCCGCTGTATCGCGGCGGGGGTCGTACACAGTGTGATACACGCCGCCAAACGGGCCGATCATTGGGCGCAATCCAGCCAAAAAAATAAGTCGCTGTTTTAAAACAAAAAATATTTCATTTCGGGCTTCCCAAACGTAACGAATGTTGATAAATTGCGCCCCGTTCTTGCAGTGATCCTCACGGAGCCGCTGACAAGTGCTGTAGGGGCGTCGCCAAGCGGTAAGGCAGCAGGTTTTGATCCTGCCATGCGTTGGTTCAAATCCAGCCGCCCCTGCCATATATCAAAAAACGCCAACTTCGAAAGAAGTTGGCGTTTTTTTATGCCTGCGATTTGGCCTCGATTGGGCAGGGCAGGCGTGCGCGGCGCCGAAGCACCGCGCACGACCACTCAGTGCGGTGCGCGCGGGATGGTTTTCATCAGGTCTTCGGGGCTGATGTGGCCAACCACGCTGCCCAGCTGCGGCAGGTTGAGGATGTGGCCTTTCATCTTGCCGATGATGTGCATCTCGCACGGCTTGCAATCGAACTTCAGCGTCAGCACTTCATCGCCGTGGATCAACTGCATCGGCGCGACTTTGGTACGCACGCCGGTCACGCCTTTGGCCTGTTTCGGGCACAGGTTGAAGGAGAAACGCAGACAGTGCTTGGTGATCATCACCGGCACTTCGCCTGCTTCTTCATGCGCTTCGTACGCGGCGTCGATCAGCTTCACGCCGTGACGATGGTAGAAGTCGCGCGCCTTCTGGTTGTAGACGTTGGCGAGGAACGTCAGGTGCGAATCCGGGTACACCGGTGGCGGCGTGGTTTCGGCTTTGCGGCCGCCGCGCGGATGAGCGGCGACGCGGGCGGCGGTCAGCGCTTCGATCACTTCACGGCGCAGGGTTTTGAGCTGCGAGTTAGGGATGAAAAAAGCCTGTGGCGCATCGAGTTTGATGTCGGTGGCGTGGTACTGCGTGGTGCCGAGTTGGCCAAGCAAATCGCGCAACTGCTCCAGTGCCTGCTCCGGTTTGTTGGCAACGCCAAACGGACCGTTCAGGGTGACGCTGGCGCTGATGCCTTCTTCACTGGTGGCGGTAACTTCCAGCTGCTCTTCACGCAGACGCGCAGCCCAGCTCAGGGCCACGCGACGCTCGGATGAGGTTTTTTGCAGCGCCTGCTGCCAGTTGTGGTCGAGGTTGCGATTCAGCGGGTGGTTCGGGCGCAGTTTGTACAGGCCTTCGGGCATTTCGTTCGGCTCGACGCGGTAGCGGTAACGCTTCTCGCCGTCTTCTTCGAACTCGCCTTTTGGCTCGGCGATGTTGGCGCGGAAACCGACCACTTCACGCTTGACCAGTACGTTCAAACCGTCACCGTTGGACAGCGGTTCGTGGGTCACGACCTGCATGTCACGCTTGCCGACTTTCTCGACCGTGCCCACCGGCAAACCGGTGAAGGTCGGCGAATCGAAGGCGCCGATGTCGATCTTGCGATCAGTCACGAAGTAATCGGTGCTGCCGCGGTGGAAGGTTTTTTCCGGGTCTGGCAGGAAGAAATGCGCGGTGCGGCCGCTGGAAGCGCGGGCCAGGTCCGGGCGATCTTCGAGCACGTCGTCGAGGCGCTGACGGTAATAGGCGGTGATGTTCTTCACGTAGCCCATGTCTTTGTAGCGACCTTCAATCTTGAACGAGCGCACACCGGCTTCGACCAAGGCGCGAATGTTGGCGCTCTGGTTGTTGTCCTTCATCGACAGCAGGTGTTTTTCGTAGGCGATCACGCCACCCTTTTCGTCTTTGAGGGTGTACGGCAAGCGGCAGGCCTGGGAGCAATCGCCACGGTTGGCGCTGCGCCCGGTCTGCGCGTGGGAAATGTTGCACTGGCCGGAGAACGCCACGCACAACGCGCCGTGAATGAAAAACTCGACGGCGGCGTCGGTTTCATCGGCGATCGCGCGGATTTCCTGCAGATTGAGTTCGCGGGCCAGCACCAATTGCGAGAAGCCGGCCTGATCGAGGAACTTCGCCCGTTCCAGCGTACGAATGTCGGTCTGGGTCGAGGCGTGCAGCTCGATCGGCGGTATGTCCAGCTCCATCACGCCCAGATCCTGGACGATCAATGCATCGACACCGGCGTCGTACAACTGGTGGATCAGCTTGCGCGCCGGCTCCAGTTCGTTGTCGTGCAGGATCGTGTTGATGGTGGTGAAAATTCGCGCGTGATATTTACGGGCAAATTCCACCAGCCCGGCGATCTCGCTTACTTCGTTGCAAGCGTTGTGGCGGGCGCCGAAGCTTGGGCCACCAATGTACACGGCGTCGGCGCCGTGCAGAATCGCCTCGCGGGCAATGGCCACGTCGCGGGCAGGGCTGAGCAATTCCAGATGATGCTTGGGCAAGGACATAGTTTTTTTTAGTCAGGCTGTCACGGTTGAGGCGCGCATTGTAGCCCCGAAACGCGCGCCGGGCACGCCCGTGCTGCCCGATGGCAAACGCCACGTGCCAAACCCTGTGGGAGGCAGCCAGCCTACCTGCTGGCGATAGCGGTAAATCAGCCAACAAAGATGTCGAATGTCAGTACGCCATCGCAGGCAAGCCTGCTCCCACAGTGATTTATGCCAGACACAAACCTTGCGACCACCGACAAACCCTGTGGGAGCGGGCTTGCCCGCGATAGCGGTAAATCAGCCAACAAAGATGTCGACTGTCAGTACGCCATCGCAGGCAAGCCCGCTCCCACAGTGATTTGTGCCAGACACAAACCTCACGAACACCATCAAACCCTGTAGGAGCCAGCCTGCTGGCGATAGCGGTAGATCAGCCAACAGAGATGTCGACTATCAGTACGCCATCGCCAGCAGGCTGGCTCCCACAGTGATTTATGCCAGACACAAACCTTGCGACCACCGACAAACCCTGTGGGAGCGGGCTTGCCCGCGATAGCGGTAGATCAACCAACAAAGATGTCGACGATCAGTACGCCATCGCCAGCAGGCTGGCTCCCACAGGTTTTTGGGTTTACTTCAGATCGGGGCTCAGGCCTTGGCGGCCATCGCGGTGACTTCCACGCGCATGCCTTCGACGGCCAGCGAGGCAACGCCAACCGCCGCGCGCACCGGCCACGGTTTGGCGAAGAAGCGCTGGTAAACCTCGTTGAACGCGGCACGATCAGCCATGTCGGTGAGGTAGATGGTCAGATGCATGACCCGGTCCATCGAACTGCCCGCACGTTCCAGTGCAACTTTCAGCGCTTGCAGCGTGCATTCGCTTTGCTCGGTGATGCCGCCCAGTTCGAGGCTGCCATCGGCGCGGGTCGGAATCTGCGTGGAAACCATGATCCCGCCGAAGGTCGCGACGTCGGAGGAAATGGAGTCGGCGTCCGGATCGGGCGTGAAGGTGATGTCTTGGTTGGCCATGTGGATCCCTTGTCTGAGCGAGTAAAGATCGCGGCAGTTTACAGATTCGTTGCCGACATGACCCGTTTGGTCAATCGAATGGAGGCCAGTCACGCTTCGCACCTCAGGGGCGGTCGCTCCCGCACAGACAAACGAAACGTTTGTATAACCGTGTATCAATCCCGGCTCGGTACACACGCCAATAACAAACCAAGGATTCACGACACATCAGCACTACAAGCCCTTTTCAAAGTGGCGTCACCACACACCACTGAGTTTAAGAGGGCAACATCATGCGCCGTCCATTGTTCCTGACTACCGCCGCCATACTTGCTTCGATGATTGGCATCGCACACGCCGCCGAGACGCAGCCCAAGAGCTGGCAGCAAGGCCTGAGTCGTACCGATCTGGTACGCCAGGACCTCGGCGCTGCCGACCGCGAAGTCATTCAGGCACGAGTCGATTTTGAACCCGGTGTGACCTCGCCACGCCATGCGCATCCGGGCGTGGAGGTCGCGTACGTGATCAGCGGCACATTTGAATATCAACTTGAGGGCAGGGCGCCAGTGACGCTGAAGGCGGGTGATTCGCTGTTCATTCCGGAAGGTGTGGCGCATATCGCCAAGAACATCGGTACTGACAAGGGCTCGGAGTTGGCGACTTATATTGTGAAGAAGGGTGACCCGCTGTTGATTCTCAAGCCGTAGGGTTTAGTGCAGTGTCACAACCCGTCGACTCTCGCCAATCCGGATCCGGTCGAGCGCGCGGTTCAACGCATCAAGTGCGTCGAGAAGTGCTTTGGCTTCCGCTTCTCGACCATCACCCCACAAACGTTCGGCCATTTTGTTCAACGCCTGAATCGATCGCTCGATTTCCGCGGCGGTGGCGGCCTCTTTACTGACCGGTTGTTTCTTGGGCATTCGGTGGTTTTCCTGCAAAACGGGTGGCTGCCGTTTTAGCACGATGCCCGCGTGCCGTGAAGTTCAAAGGCACATTGGCCAATGTGCTTTTAACTTTTTCCATCATGCTTTTAACAAAGGTTTACACCAGCTTTTTAATGCGATCGATATAGTTTGGCGTAACTAACGTAATGCAGAGAAAGTGGTAATGCGGTCGAGCAACAATCTAATAAATCCTGAACTGATAAAGATTCGACGGCTGTTCGCCACGCCTCTGGCAAGTATCCAGTACCCCGACGCCGAAAGGCTCAACACAGAGCTGAAAACCCTGATCACCCGACGCATGGCCGAAGATCGCAGCGGTGCACAGCGTAGCAATGACGGCGGCTGGCAGTCTTCGAATGACTTCCCCGCGTGGGGAGGTGAGGCCTGCGACGCTTTGGTCAAATTCGCCACGGAATTTGCCGTTCAACTTACGGCTGTTCACAGCGATCAATACGGCCTGACCGAGCCCGCGTTCAAATGGAAATTAAATGCCTGGGCGAATGTAAACGAGGCCGGCCACAGTAATGCGCTGCATGGCCATCCGGGTGCGTTCTGGTCTGGGGTTTATTGGGTTGACGCCGGCGGCCGGGAAGGCGATCCAGCAGTGGGCGGTGATCTGGAGTTCATCGACCCACGCGGGATGGTCGCATCGACCTACAATCCTGCTCTGCGCATGAGAGTTGAAGGTTGCATCAGTGCGGGTTTTAGCACTACGTGTGTTGCCCAAAGTGGCACTTTCCTCATGTTCCCGTCGTGGTTGATGCACTCGGTGAAACGGTATGAAGGAACGAGGCCGCGAATTTCTATCGCATTCAACTTCGGTGCGTGAAGAAACTTCGTTCTGCTTTCATCGGTGAACACATCGCGTGCGCTTTGATCATTGTTTTTTCTAATGTTGGTTATCAAGCCATGCAAATCATGGGCACGTGTTCACGCTCGCGACAACATCCAGTTCGTCGCCTAACCTGTTACAGCAAGTTCGCATCTGACAGGGAGGCCAAGACATGCCAATGGACTTTAGAAGTGATCTCGTCGCAGCAATTCTTTTGATCGTTCCATTGTTCCTTTTCGCAAGTATGGGGACCGACCCGCTTTATTCGGGCATCTGGTATCTCAGCGGCGTGCCTTTGGTCGCGCTGATTCCGGGACTGATTGCGCGCGCGCCAGCGTTGTTTTTGACGGGAACAACAGCCGCAGCAATCACGACTCTTTTGATCTACATCTCACTCATGTCCAGCATGGGTAGAGAGGCGGGTCTTGTCGGACTTGGGCACCTGTTTTCCGTCCTTGGCATGCTGGTAGGCACATGCCTGTCGATTTGGTTCTTGAAGTACTGCGTCAAAGCAACGTTGCCGTGGATTGTTGCGAGTGTTGCGTTTCTGGGAGCTGGCCTTGGTTTTTTATTAGCGCAGATGATCGTTTGCAATACGCTCATCTATTGCGGCGCACTTTCGTTTGGCATTTGGAGTTGACGTAAGGACGCGTCCGCTTCTAGCGCAGCGCGTTTTTACACACTCAGGGTCAGAAACGGACGTTCGATGGATGAGTGCCTGGAAGTGAGCGAAACCAAGAAACATATTGTTTCAATTCTTTGAATCTCCTACGTACTGGGGCTCTCCGGGCAACTGCGCAACTTCTTGCGCAGTTCAAGCACGTTATGATTGCGCGCCTCACAGAGCTGCTCGCCCAGAGCCCCCATGTCTCACAGACGAGCTTGGGTTTTAAGGAAGATCTACAGCACGTCAAGGAGCAACAAAAGATGTTCAGTCCTGCCAACCAAGCTCATTTCAGCCTGACCATCGATAATCTTGAGCACGATCTTCAGGTGCTTTCGTTTACCGGCACCGAAGGTATTAGCCAACCCTACGCATTCGATGTGGAACTGGTCAGCGAAAACCCCGACCTGGACTTGGAAACCCTGCTCCACAAACAGGCGTTCCTGGCGTTGGACATTAACGGCAGTGGCATCCACGGCCAGATCTACCGCGTCGCCCAGGGCGATGCCGGCAAGCGCCTGACCCGCTACAAAGTCTCGATGGTGCCGCAACTGCAATACCTGCATCACCGCACCAACCAACGCATCTACCAGCAGATGTCAGCGCCGAAAATCATCGCGCTGATCCTTGAAGAGCACGGCATCAAAGGCAACGCCTACAGCTTCCAGCTGAGCCAGCCGTGCCCGGATCGCGACTATTGCGTGCAATACGACGAAACCGATCTGCACTTTGTCCAGCGCTTGTGCGAAGAGGAAGCCATTCACTACCACTTCCAGCACAGCGACAAAGGTCACCTGCTGGTGTTCGGCGACGACCAGACCGTGTTCCAGAAACTCGGCCAGCCCACCGCCTACGTGCAAGGCAGCGGGATGGTCGCCGACGAACCGGTGATCAAAGGCTTCAAACTGCGCCTGGAAACCCGCACCAGCCGCGTCACGCGACGCGATTACGACTTCGAAAAACCGCGCCTGCAAATGGAAGCTGCTTATAAGCCTGAAGGCGAGAGCACCGAACCGGATCTCGAAGACTACGACTACCCCGGCCGCTTCATCGAGCGTGCGCGCGGTAAGTTCCTCAGCCAACGCGCCCTCGAACGCCACCGCGCCGACTACCGTCAGGCCGAAGGTCGCGGCGACCAGACCAAACTGGTCAGCGGCCACTTCATGGAAATGTCCGACCACCCGCGCAGCGAGTGGAACGACCTGTGGCTGCTCACCGAAATCGTCCACGAAGGCAAACAGCCGCAAGTCCTCGAAGAAGGCGTGACCAGCGACACCACCGATAACAAGGACGACTTTCACCAGGGCTACCGCAACACCTTCCTCGCCACCCCGTGGGACGTGTTCTACCGCCCGGCCCTCGAACACCCGAAACCCCGCGTCCTCGGCAGCCAGACCGCCCACGTCACCGGCCCCAAAGGCGAAGAAATCCACTGCGACCAATACGGCCGCATCAAGGTCCAGTTCCACTGGGACCGCGAAGGCCAGGCCGACGACAAAACCAGCTGCTGGATGCGCGTTTCCAGCTCCTGGGCCGGTGACCGCTACGGCGCCATCAGCATCCCGCGGATCGGCATGGAAGTCCTCGTCACCTTCCTCGAAGGCGACCCTGACCAACCCCTCGTCACCGGTTGCCTGTACCACAAGGAAAACCCGGTGCCGTATGCACTGCCGGCGAACAAGACTCGCAGTGTGTTCAAAACGCTTAGCTCACCGGGTGGTGGTGGGTACAACGAACTGCGTATTGAAGACAAGAAAGGTGCGGAGCAGATCTACATTCACGCCCAGCGCGATTGGGATGAGAACGTTGAGCACGATCAGAAGATTCGGGTCGGCAATGAACGTCACGACACGGTGGAGAAGAACAGCTACACCGAGCTCAAGGCAGAAGAGCATCGCACCACCATCAGCGACCGCAAGGTTGAGGTCAAAGCCAATGACCATTTGGTGATAGGCCAAAACCAGCACATCAAATTGGGCACCGCGCAGTTGATGACGGCAGGCAAAGAAATTCATCTCAAGGCCGGGCAGAAAATGGTTATCGAAGCAGGCACGGAGCTCACCGTGAAGGCCGGGGGTAGCTTCATCAAGCTGGATGCCGGTGGCATTACCGTAGTGGGTCCGGTCATCAAGCTGAACGCAGGAGGAGCGGCGGGTGTCGGGACCGGAAATGCCGCGCTCCTGCCGCTAGTGCCACTGCCAGCGGCCTCTGACAAGGCCGGCGAAGTCCCCGAGCGGGGCGAGTCGCAACCGGCGCCGGACGTCATTCACAAACTCAGCGCAACCATCAGTGCAGTGCCCGGTCATCCCGGTTACGAAGATGAGCCCTATACGCTATTCGCCGATGGCGCGGTGATTCAGGAAGGCCTTACGGGCGAAGACGGTAAGATCAAGTTCGATCACGTTCCGGGCACTCAGGCTTACGCGGTGGAGTTGGTTAATGGCCATCGTTTCGAGATTGAACCCAAAGAAGAAAGCAGCCAATCCGCTTCACAGAACCAACAACTGGCACGTCAAGGCTATCGCGACTATCACGCGCAGGCCGATCAGCTCGAACCGATGGGCTCGACGGATGACTACCGCGCCGTTACGTTGAACCCGGCCAGCAAGCCGAAGAGCCATTGAATGCAGGAAGCAATCGAATGACGACTGATTACAGCAAAGAAGTTATCCAACTGACGCCTACAGAACACAAGTCCACTTCCCTGACCATGGACTGGTTTGCGAGGAAAGCGCTCTACCCACCACGTGCCGGCATTAAGGTCACCCCATTGATCAATGGTGATAAGGCATTCGGCGCTGTATACGATGCCATTGAGGCCGCGACGAAGAGTGTCGAAATCATCAGTTGGGGATTCGACCCGGCGATGCGTTTCAAGCCGGGCAGCGATCGCATCGGCGAGCTGCTGGATGTTCGAGGTCGCCACGGGGTCAAGACGCGTGTGCTGATCTGGAAAAACCCAGTGGCCAATTTTGTTGAAAACACCATCATTGGCGATGGCCTGACTGGCTCAGGCGGGACGGCCATGGGCTCTGGCATCACCAAGGGCAGTGCAGGTTCCAGCCGCACGCTCGAAGATCGCCAGAAACTGGAATATCGCCGCACGATTCATCAACATGAACTGACCAAACTTCGTGCCGGTGAAATCCCCGCCTATGGGACCAGTGGTTTTCGCTACGACCAACGCGAAACGGAGCTGCTGGCCATTCTGCTCGACATTGAAACCGAACTGAGCGGACAAGGTGGCTACAACAAACTAAGAGGATCCGGTGCGCCCAAATATTCCCCGCAGGATCAGGAATACACCCGGGAATGGTTCAGCCGCGTCCACGATGGCCGGATGCAGAACGTCGAGTTTCGCACCCGTGACTTTTCTACAGAGATACCCCTTAATGCCGCCATACGCGGACCGCAGATGAGCGATGAAAAAGGACGTGTGGCGACCCTTTTTCGATTGATGAAAGGGGAAGCCCCCGATACCAATTTTGCGCATATGTTGCTGTTAACTCTGTTTGGCAGCCACCACCAGAAAATGGTGTTAGTGGACTACGAAGACACTGCGAACGCGGTTGGCTTCGTCATGGGGCACAACATGCATCGCAATTATTGGGATACCAGCGCGCACCTGTACGACGACAAAGCCGCGCGGCGTAGTCCAGGCTTCGGTCCCTGGCAGGACTTGTCGATGAAAGTGCAAGGTCCTGCTTTGCACGACCTGAACCACAACTTCAGCACTGCCTGGGATCGGGAAACCTTCTGGGTCAAAAAATGGTTTGCCGATGGCCTGCGCGATCAACGCCAAGCCATCAAGCCGGACAACTTCAAAGCCGCCGGTTCGACCATGGCGCAGATTTGCCGCACACAACCACAGGAAGGTGCCGAGACCTCCATTTTGGAGCTGTACCACAAGGCTCTGGGCAACGTGCGCAACTACGCCTATTTTGAAAACCAGTATTTCCGCTACCCGCCGTTTGCCAAACAGTTGCGTGAATTGGCGGCTGCATACCGAAGCAAAAAACGCAAAAATCCTCTCTATCTGTTCGTGGTCACAAACAACCCTAACGACAAGGGATTTTCCAGCACCACTTATGCCACCTTGCAGGAACTGGGGCAGGAGCAGCTGATGCCCCAGGCTCAGCGCACTCTGGTGGAGGAAATGTTGCAAAAACGCAGTCGCCTAGCTTATCTGAACGAGAATCTCAGTCCTAATCCCGGCGTGCAGAGGAATCAGTTAAAAAAAATAGGGTGGCTGGAAAACGATATTACCGACCTGGAAAAAAAAGGGGTTACCCCTGAGTTAGAGCAGCGCCTGGGAGGTCTCAAACCAACAGATATTCCTGAACTTGGCAAACCGAAAAACGGAGAGGAAGAAGATCAAAAGCCCTACGCTCTGAAAGACATACCAGGCCTCAAGATCGTCATCGCGACACTGACTGCTTGCACCCCAGAGCCCGGAAGCACGCTAGCCGAGGGCGAGCAGGCTTTTTTCAGGGACATCTACGTGCACTCAAAATTGCTGGTGGTGGACGATGTCTTCAGTCTGCTCAGTTCTGCAAATATCAACACTCGTAGCCTGCATACCGATTCGGAGTTAGGTCTGGCTGCGCCGGATGCTGAGTTGGCCAAGCGTTGGCGGGAGGAGTTGTGGAAGTTGCATGGTGGTGAGTCGATTAGCGACGAAAAGGGGCGCTGTAATGCGGCTGCTAACTTCAAAAATTGGAACGAAGTGATGGATGAAAACTGGAAAAGAAAGGGCCAAAACAAGCCTTTGATCGAGCATTTAACTCGTTTTTGGGATGTGGAGACGCCATATGCTAAAGCCATTGACTAAAGCCACATTTTTTTGTGCCCTCATTCTTTCACTTCTGCTGAGCGGAGCTCCGGCCATGGCCTATCCAGCTTTTACCTGTGCCTACGAAAAAGACAACAACCCTCCGCTGGATGCAGACGCCGAGCGCTGGTTTCAACGAGCCCGACATTTGGAGAAAGAGTTGGGGCATTGGCCTGAGGTTGTGGCGCTTTATGAAAAAGCCATCGCTAAAGATCATTGGAAGGCGATGCATAATCTTGCACAGCTCTATCGTGTCGGTGAACCGGGAACTGAAAAAAATCCCGGAATAGAAGTCGACACCAGCAAGATGCTCGACCTCTACGAGCGCATGGTGAAACTCAAAGTCCCGCTGGGTTATTACAATTGGTCCGTGGTTGCCGAAAACGGTCTAGGAGTATTGAAGTCAGATCGCATGGCCAGTTCCTACATGTTCCAAGCGGCGCAATTGGGCAGTCCATTGGCTCAAGTGCGTATTGGAAATTACCTTGCGTTCCAATTGCCCAGGGATAAACAAGATGAACGAATGGCTGAACCATATTTTCAATGTGCTGGAGCTCAAGACTCACCAGAGGCTATTATAGAAACAGCTGCATTCTATAAAATCTCTAAAGAAAATATGCCTCTCGCATTATTCTATTATCAACGCGCCGCATCGCTGGGTAGCTCTTCAGGGTTAAATAATCTAAAAGGCGCCTTTGAACCTACTCCTCGACCAATTTATAACTTTGGATATCAACCAGATCCTAAGCTTCATGAACTGTATGCTGGCCTATGGAAGCAATTGGATGCTAATCCTGAATTGCGCTTCCCTAATCTGATGAAAGACCACCCGCTTCCAGCCCACCCGAAGCAAGGCTTTGACGCAGAACATCCGGACCGTCGACCTGAAATATGAGTCATCTCCTTCAACAAGAAATGCGTGGGCGCATACCTGGGCGATTGATTAAAGCAATGGCTTTTTGTGCTGTCTGCATGTGCGGCGTATTCAATGGCACTCCAGCCATAGCCTATCCAACGTTTACCTGTGCCTACGAAAAAGACCACAACCCGCCGCTGGATGCGGAAGCGGAGCGCTGGTTTCAACAGGCCCGCGCGTTGGAGAAGGTACGAGGTGTCAAAGACTGGATAACCATCGTGGGGCTCTACGAAAAAGCGATCGCCAAAGATCATTGGAAGGCGATGCATAACCTGGCGGGACTTTACCGCACGGGTTGGCCAGGGCAACCGGGTGTTGAACAAGATACCAGCAAGATGCTCGACCTCTACGAGCGCATGGTGAAGTTCAAAGTCCCGCTGGGTTATTACAACTGGGCCGTGGTTGCCGAAAATGGACGAGGAGTGTTGAAGTCAGATCGCATGGCAAGTTCCTATATGTTCCAGGCAGCGCAGCTAGGCAGTCCTTTAGCACAAGTTCGAATCGGGAATTACCTTTCATTCGAATTGCCTCGAGACAAGCAGGATGACCGAATGGCTGAGCCATACTTTCGATGTGCTGGCGCTCAAGACTCGCCGGAAGCAATCATAGAAGCAGCCGCATTCTATAAAATCTCTAAAAAAAATAAACCTCTCGCACTGTTCTATTATCAACGTGCAGCATCACTGGGTAGTTCTACAGGGTTAAGTAATCTAAAAGGGGCCTTTGAACCTAATCCTCGACCAATTTATAACTTTGGATATCAACCAGATCCTAAGCTTCATGAGCTGTATGCCGGTCTATGGAAGCAATTGGATGCTAACCCTGCGTTGCGTTTCCCTAATCTGATGAAAGACCATCCGCTTCCGGCCCACCCTAAGCAAGGCTTCGACGCAGAGCATCCGGATCGCCGACCCGAAATATGAGTGATCTCCTTCAACAAGAAATGCGTGGGCGCATACCTGGGCGATTGATTAAAGCAATGGCTTTTTGTGCTGTATGCATGTGCGGTGTATTCAATGTCACTCCAGCCATGGCCTATCCAACGTTTACCTGTGCCTACGAAAAAGACCACAACCCACAACTGGATGCGGAAGCCGAGCGCTGGTTTCAACAGGCCCGCGCGTTGGAGAAAGTACGAGGCGTCAAAGACTGGATAACCATCGTCGGGCTCTACGAAAAAGCCATCGCCAAAGATCATTGGAAGGCGATGCATAACCTGGCGGGACTCTACCGCACGGGCTGGCCAGGGCAACCGGGTGTTGAACAAGACACCAGCAAGATGCTCGACCTCTATGAGCGCATGGTGAAGCTCAAAGTCCCGCTGGGTTATTACAACTGGGCCGTGGTTGCCGAAAATGGACGAGGAGTTTTGAAGTCGGACCGGATGGCCAGTTCTTATATGTTTCAGGCAGCGCAATTAGGCAGTCCATTAGCTCAGGTTCAAATCGGCCAATACTTCGCTTTTGCTCTCCCTAGGGATAAGCAAGACGATGACATGGCTGAGCGCTATTACCGTTGCGCTGGGGCGCAAGACAACCCTGATGCAATATTGAAAACCGCGAGCTTTTATGAGATCGCTAAAAAAAACAAACCTCGAGCGTTATTCTATTATCAGCGAGCAGCGACATTGGGTAGCGCCACAGCATTAAGCAATTTAAAAGGAGCATTCGAGGAGCAGCCTGAACCTATGTATAACTTTGGTTATCAACCAGACAAAAAGCTCCATGAGCTTTATTCGGCTCTATGGAAACAGCTGCGGGCCGACCGGAGTCTACGTTTCCCTAATCTCATAAAAGAACATCCACTTCCCGCTCACCCCAAGCAAGGCTTTGACGCAGAGCACCCAGACCGCCGGCCGGAACTATGAAGTCGTGAGTCTTTCCCTGCCATCTCAGGTTTCAATGCCCCGCCAGTTTCAACAGGTAGACAAGAATGTCGAATAGTTCACTCAGCAAAATTGAAAAAGTCCATCTCGGTGTTCAGATCCTCGCCCAGGCGACTACGGTTATCGCTGCGTTCGTCATCGCGGTGTGGGGTTATTACTCGACCGTGTATGTGAAAAAGGAAAAGGAGGTCACGGAATATACACTTAAGGAACTGCACCAGAAGACCACGCAGAAGCCGCATATCCAGGCGAAGGTCGAATCGACGGTTCAGCGACTCGCAGATGGGCAGAAACTGCTATTGGTCAGGGTGATTCTTTCCAACCTTGGCAACAAGGAAAGTAAGGTTACTTTGGACAATGATGCTTTGACGCTGGTACCCGTTACCTTCGCAGAGGGGAGGCCGATCTACCAGAAACCGACCAATCTCCTTTCGGGTCGCTATCCGGGAACCTTTAATCGCGCGCCACTACGATTCGTGAATGTCGGAGCAGGTGAGAGCTACGAAATCACGTTCGTACAGAAACTTCAAAATCCAGGTATTTACCTCATACACTTTCTCGCCCTTAACGGTATAGATCCGCCTACGGAAGAATTTTCAGTTACAGGTGGTTTGCCATACAAGTATTCCGTTGGCGTGGACCAATACGTGGTTGTGGAATAGACCGATGAGCCCCTTGGCGCGCGTCTGTTATGGCCGAAACCAGTGAGCCAGCTGACTACTTCAGCCCCTTAACGCATCAATCACCACTCCAAACGCCGAAGAATGCTCACGTCGATGCCGCTAATAAGGGTAATACCCCGGAAACGGCTGACCCTGTTTTCAAGCCAGAATCAAGAGATCGCAGCCTTCGGCAGCTCCTGCAGTTGCCGTAATTTGAGGTGATGTTTGCTCGTTCATCAAATCCTTTGAACGATCCCGAGAACTGATCCGTCCTTAACTTTAAGGGGCTCAGGGCAATGGTGCTGCGAAGTCCCGTACGACGTTTTCAGCAGAAAGCGAGGGACGACATGAATACTTCAGACAGCAGGGCCGGCACCCAGTCCGGTGCGCCAGATGATGGCAAGCCGCAGGACTTTCAACATTTAAAGGACGATGTCACCGAAGCAATCGGCGGCGCTAGGCAACAGGCTGACGCACAATTCGGCCAGTATCGCGACACCGCCGCCGACCAGATCGAGGCCTTGGCGCAGGGGGCGAAAAGCTTCGTCTCGGAGCTGGAAGACAAGGACACGCTGGGCATGTCCGATTACCTGACCGACATGGCCGAGTCCATGACCGGGCTGGCAGGTAACCTTCGCGGCAAAAGTGCCGAACAGCTGTTGCATGATGCCGCGGATCTGGCCCGCAGCAATCCCGGCTTGTTCATTGCCGGCAGCATCGCGCTGGGTTTTGGCCTGTCGCGGTTCCTCAAGGCGGGCAGTTCTGCCGCTGTCACGGTGAGCGCGAATCACGATCCGGCGGCGGGCACCTCGACACCGCCCGCCACAGGCTATGGCGCGCACCGACCTTACGAATCTTCCCCGGCACCGACCGACAATTCCAGCCCTGGATTGGCCACCGGCATCACCCCGACGTCGCCGAACGAGTACGACCATCCCACTGATTTTGCTGGGTCATCAACGCCTGTTTCGCCAAGCACGAAAGGAGAGTTGTGATGAACAGAGACGATTCCGAACTGCCGGGTGCAAGACCTGTCACCCAGGCTGATGACGCTTCGATGGTTGGCCTGCTGCGGCAATTGTCCCGCGAGGTGCCCGCGTTGTTCACCAAGGAGCTGGCGCTGGCCAAGGCCGAACTGCAAGCCAGTCTGACAACCCTGAAGGCCGGTATTGCCGGCGTGGCGGGCGGGGCGATCGTGCTACTGGCGGGCTTGATCATTCTGTTGATGTCGGCGGTCTACGCCCTCAGCACGATGATGGCGCCGTGGCTGGCGGCACTGATTGTCGGTGTCGTGGTGATGGTCATCGGCTTCATCATGCTGCAATCGGGCAAAAAACAATTCGAGCCGTCCCACTTCAAGCCTGACCGGACACTGGACGCTTTGAATAAAGATCAGGAAGCGCTGCGGAGGAAAGTCTCATGAAAAGTGAACTGGACATCGAATCGGAAAAAAGCCCAGAGCAAATCGAGCGGGAAATCGACGCGCAGCGCGCCAGCATCGGCAACATCGTCGACAAGCTGGAAAGCAAATTCACGCCCGGCCAGATGTTCGATCAGGCGTGGAGCATGATGCAGAACAATGGCTCGACGTTTGTCAGCAATCTCGGCACCAGCGTACGCAACAATCCCGTGCCCGCCGTGCTGACATCAGTCGGTTTACTGTGGCTGATGATGAGTCAGAACCGCCCGCCAGTGCCGCAACCGGTGTATCGCAGCGGTCCGGATCAGGATCGGGCGGGGGAATGGGCGGATGGCCTGGCTGACGGCATCGACAGCGCTCGCGACAGTTTGCATCACACTGCCGACTCGCTGAAGGACGGTTACCAGTCGCTGAAAAACAAGGCCAGCCACTTGGGCGATAACGTTGGCGCTGCTGGCGAGAACCTGAGTCATGCGATGCACGATGCCGGCGACCGCCTCAATCGCAGCACCCAGGTGTTGGGCCAGCAGTTCAATCAAATGCTCAGGGAACAGCCATTGGTCGTCGCGGCGGCGGGCATTGCATTGGGCGCATTGATTGGTGCGGCATTGCCGAGTACTTCGACCGAGCAGCGTTACATGGGACGAACCAGCGCGGGCCTGGTCGACAAAGTGAAGAAACAGGCTCAGGAGGGTTACGAGGCTGTGCGTGACACAGTGACCAAAACCACTGAGCAAACGGATGTGGACGCGACATCCACCGCATCGCAAAAAACCGCATCCAGCACATCGGCGGATCTTTCTCAGGGGTTAGGCACTTCCTGAGGTCCATGAAAGCGGGAGGCCTGCAACAGGCCTCCCGTTATTGGCCGTCACGGTTTACTCGCGTGCCCGGCGTCCATAGGCGGGACATCCATTGGTTTCACCTCGGGAACACTGAAACTGACGGTCGTACGGGTGAGAACGGTGTGGTTCGGGTCGGCGATTTCCAGAAGTACCTTGTGCGGACCAGGCGTCAGTCCCACGAGAATGATCGGGTCTTCACTGGTGTGCGCCCACGTGCCTTTCCAGTCATCTACCGTCACGTGAAGGTGGCCGAGACGGGGTGATACGTCGCCCGCGACTTTGCCAAACACCGGCATGATCCTGACGTGCTCTGTTCGATACTGGATGATTACCACGCCGCGCGCGAGCGGCCCGGCCAGCGGCGGATAGGCGATGATTTTTGCCTGCGATTCGGATTCCAGGGGGAGTATTGCCGGCGGTTGATCGACGCTGGCTGGTTCCTGAGCAAATGCCGCGATGCAATAAAAGCCTGCCAAGGACAGCACAAACAGATTTCTGAGAGTGAGAAACATGGCGTTTTCTCCCGAGTGGTTTTGTACAAGGCTAGACCAGCGGATGCAGGCATTAAACTCGCGCCATGTACCAATCATCAGAAGACCGGAATGTGCTCGGAAACAGTTCTACCGATCAGTCTGGCTCTACGGACGTTGCGTCCAGACCTTCACATAGTCGACACGAAACGTGGAGGGCAGGTCGGCGTCATCGACCACGCCGAACCAGTCCCACATCGCCTCGCTGTCGAACACGATCTGCATCGGGAAGAACCAGTGGGTGTTCTTTGCCTCGCGCACCAGCACCCCGTCGACGTACCAGCGCAGAGTGTCCGCCCGCCAATCGAAACCATAGACATGAAAGGTGTTCGCCAATCGCCATGGCGCAATCCAGGTGCTGCCGTCGCTCAGGTGTTCATCGCTTTGGGGTGTGGCCCAGACGTGCGCGTTCATGTTGTACATGACATCGAATTTGCCATTGAGGGTCTTGCCGCCGATTTCGAAGATATCGATTTCGGTGGCGTTGTCCGGCAGCCCGGTCCAGGCCAGCCAGAACGCGCTGGAGCCCGCCGAGTTCATCGGTTTGGCGCGGGTTTCGTAATAGCCGTAGAGCCCGCGTTCAATGGTGCGCACCATCGCCGAGCTGTAGTCCTTGTAGCCCAGGCGCATGTATTTTTCGGGCAGCGTCTGCTTGCGAAACGAGATGTTCAGATTGCCGTTGGCGACCTTGGCATTCTCGGGCAGAAACAACGCCGGTTTGCGTCCGAGCGAGTCGGTGCCGGTGGCGTTGTTGACGTGCCAACGCGTCGCGTCGATGGCGTTGCCGTTGAACTCGTCAGACAGCCGCGTATCCAGCACCCACTTTCCGGCATTCGCCTGATCGGATAACGGCAGGTTGGCGTTGGTTCGCACCGGCGTCGGGCCGAGCGGGCCGGTGCGGGTCCAGGCGGTTGACGGCTGCGGCAGTGTCACTGCCCACTTTTTGCTGAGGTAGTCCGACACCTGCTGACGCTCTGCCTGAGAGGCCAGCAGCCGGTCGTAAACCAGCACTTCGGCAATGTCGCCGCGCAGAATTTCCGAAGTGCCGACCACGTTGCGCGCCACGGCGAACGGGCCGATGGGCACGTTGGTGGTTTCCAGAAACGCCACGGTCGGCGCATAGGCTCCGGTCTGCTGCACGCTGAGACCGAAGTTGGGCGCCACGTTGTCGTTGTCGGCCAGTTGCGGGCGCGAGCTGAACAAGCGCTGCCAGGCTTTGCCCCCGGCCTGATCCGGCAAGCGGCGCGAGACCACGAACACCGTTACCGAACCCTTCACGGTGCGGATTGCCTGACCGATGAAGGCCGAAGCACCGTTGAAACGCAGCACCGAGCGACCATTCAGGGCGTTCTCCACGCGCAAGGGCAGTGAGGCGGCGGCCGGGTCATCAAGGCTTACATCATTGGATTGCCCGGATTTGTCATGCCAGCGCGAGACCCGATTTTGCGCATCAAGAGTCATGTGCACCGCATCGGCGCCATCGAGCCACAGCACCAGCCCATCGGTGACGGGCAGCTCGGCGGACGCCTGCGCACTGGCGCTCAACATCAGCCAAAGCATTGCCCGTAAGGTTTGCCTGAACATGGCTAAGTCCTTCCCTGAATCAGACAACCGTTATTTGCCGGCGAATGCCAACATCGGTGCAGGTTGCGGGTGGTAGCCGTCCGGGTTGTTCGACTGCCAGCGCCAACTGTCCGTGAGCATTTGCCCCAGGTTGCGTTGTGCGCTCCAGCCCAGCTCGCGGCTGGCCTTGCTCGCATCGGCCCAATACTGCGCGACATCCCCTGCGCGTCGGGGTGCAAAGCGGTAGGGAATGCTGACCCCGGTGGCGTCCTCGAAACCGCGGATCAGTTGCAGCACGCTGTAACCGATGCCGGTGCCGAGGTTCCAGATGTGAATGCCATGGTCGCCGTGAAGTCGTTCGAGGGCCATGAGGTGACCTTCGGCCAGATCGACCACGTGAATGTAGTCGCGCACACAAGTGCCGTCGACGGTCGGGTAATCGTTGCCATACACCATCAATTCACTCATTCGCCCCGTCGCGACCATCGTCAGGCACGGCAGCAGGTTATTCGGTATGCCGTTGGGCGCCTCGCCGATCATTCCGCTTTCGTGGGCACCGATGGGATTGAAGTAGCGCAGCACGGCGATGTTCCAGCGTGAATCGGAACACGTCAGGTCGGTCAGCAACTCTTCGGCCATCAACTTCGAGCGGCCGTAGGGGTTGGACGGTTTGCCGGTACCCAGGTCTTCGCCGATGGGCGTGCACGCCGGTTCGCCATAGACCGTCGCCGATGAACTGAACACCAGATTGAACACGTGCGCACGTGCCATTGCCTGGCACAGCGTGAGCGTGCCGGTGACGTTGTTGGCGTAATAATCCATGGGCTTGCGCACGCTTTGCGCCACGGCTTTGAGCCCGGCGAAATGCATCACGGCGTCGATGGCGTAGTCGCTGAAAATCTCGTCGAGCAGGCGTGAATCGAGGATATCGCCTTCGATGAATTCGATCCGCGTGCCGCTCAGTGACTCCAGCCGACGGATCGATTCGACACTGCTGTTGCTCAGGTTATCCAGCACCAGCACGCGGTGGCCGGCCTCCACCAGTCTCAACGCAGTATGGGAACCGATGTAGCCGGCGCCCCCGGTGATCAGGGTAGTTTTGCGCATGACGATGTGCTCCAGAGAGGCAACGGTGCTCACCGGGTGGTGAACACCAACTTGAATTCATGCGGCCAGCGCGGGTGCAACACGCTGTAGGCCAAGGCGTAGGTCAGCCCGCCGGCGGCGATATTGGCGATCAGGTGCAGATAGCCCACCAGCCCCGAATGGTTTGATACCCACGACACGACAGCAGCCATCACCAGCGTGGCGATCACGCTGCGGTAGGCGGATTCGAAGAAGGTGCGCCAGCCATAACCGATCGCGGTGTTCAGGCCGATGACCTGCAACGGTGTGATCGCGACCATGCGGATCAACAGCGCAATCGCCGCCGCCATGCCGCCATACACAGGCCCGAGGAGGTAGACCAGCGCCAGCGCCAGCAGGGTGGTGAGCACTTCAGCCTTGAGGGTCAGGTAGGTGCGATTGACGGCGACCAGCGCCGTCGTTGCATAGAGGGCCAGATTGCCCAGCGCGGCGGTGCAGGCCAGCACTTGCAGGAGCCCGACGGCGTCGGCCCATTTGGCGCCGAAGATCAGCAGGATGATGTCTTCGGCGGTCAGCGCGATACCGACAAACAACGGCGTCAGCAAAAAGCCGCTGATGGCCGTGGTGTCGCCGATCAGCCCGACCAGCCGTGACGGTTCGCCGCTGCGCCTGGCGAAGGCTGGCAGTGCATAGCTCATCAGGCCGTTGTAGATGGCGGATCGCGGCAGGTCGATGATGCGCATCGCCAGGTTGAACATGCCGACCGCGTGCGCGCCGGCGGTGATGCCCAGCACCACGTTGACCCCGCGTTGCAGGGTTTGCGAACTCATGACGTTGATCGCCACCGGCGTGCCCGTGCGCAGCAGATCAAGCAACAATGGCCCGTCGATGGCGAAGGGGATGCGCCGCCGATCGCCGCGCATCAACACCGCCATCGACACCAGATCCATGATCAGCGCCTGGGCAATCACCGCCCAAGGGCCGAAGCCCAGCAGCGCCACGACAATCCCGGTGCCGCCGCCGACGACTTTACCCAGCAGCGTGCGCGAGGCCAGCAATTTGAAATTGCCGCTGCGGCGCATCTGCGCGACGTAGACCCGCGCCATCATGGTGAACAGAATCTTCACCGAGGCGATGGCCGTCATCCATTGCAGCGCCGGCGATGGCGTGTAGAGCATCACGCCCAGCGAGATGATCAGGATCGACGCCAGGCTGATCAACACGGAGAACCAGAACGCGGTGCTGATGTGCTTGTCTTCCAGGCGTTCGAGCCTGACCAGCGGGTCTTCAAGCACCGAGGAGTAGAGAATGCCGACCACCTCGACGATGGCGATGATGATCGTGCCGATGCCCAATTCGGTCGGCGTGAGCAAATGCGCATATACGACAAAGGTGATCATCGACAGGAAAATCAGGCCGAATTTCTCGGTAAAGATCCAGATCAAGGTAGTCAGGCGCTGGTTGGCCATGGCGGGGCCCCGGACTCAAGCCGTCCTGCGCAGCGTCTTCGCCAAGGCGTAGACGTAGCGCAGGGTCGGTTTGCCGCGGGAGAAAAACAGCGTCTGCCAAGAATGATCGAGCATGTTGCGGAACACATTGATCACATGTGCGTGGTCGCCGCGCCGGGACGAGGCGCAGAGAAAATCGGCGTGGTTGGCCAGGACGAAATCAATGCGCTGCTGCTTGCTCATGTGCGCGCCGTAGCGGGCGAGGTAGAGCTCGATAAATTGCACTTTGTACGGGTAATACTTGCGCGGCTGCGCGGTGATGTTGCCGTTGTTGACGCTGCGCCGCAGCAACACCTCGGGCACGGTGTGGATCTCCCACTGCTCGGCGATCCGCGTCCACAGCAAACGGTCTTCGGCATAGCGCAGCGTCTGATCGAAGCCTTCCAGCGCGATGATTGCTTCGCGCAACACCAGCACGCCGGAGGTGCCGTTGATCACGTTCTCGCGCATGAAATCGGCAAAATGATTGCCGCCCTTGCGCCGGTCCTCCAACTGTTGCGTGCCGTCGCTGAATTCGCTCATCTGGTAGCAGTCGATCAGCCCTACCTGACGCCCTTCACGCGTGAGTTGCTCATACAAGGCCAGTTGCTTGTGCAGTTTTTCCGGGTGCCATTGATCATCGGCATCAAGGAACGCCATAAAGCGCTCGGTGGCGCTGAATACGCCGCGATTACGCGCGGCTGCCGGGCCCTGATTGGTCTGTTGCAGCAGGATCAATTCAAACGGTGCGACGTAATCCGTGACGATTTGCGGGCCCTCGTCGCTTGAGCCGTCGTCGATGACGATCACCTTGTCCGGACGGCGGGTTTGCAGGCTAAGGGAGTCAAGCGCCGGGCCGATGCTGGCGGCAGCGTTGTACATCGGGATGATCACGCACACCGATCCGGACGTTGGCACAGAGCTGTTCAACATGATGAGAACTCCTTGGCCCGCGCACGGGAGCGCGGGGCGGCGTGGGCATTGGCGCGCGGCAGCGGCGCAGGGCGGTTGACGCGGTGATGGCGGAACGACAGGGCGAGGGCGCAGAACACCAGAAACTCGGCCGAGCGATAGTTGGGGATCACGTAGGCGACGTAGTTGGTGACCGCGAACAGGCCAATGATCACCAGGGCGCAGGCGTGATAGCGCGCCGAATGCTCGGCAGTAATCGCCCGGTAATGCTTGGTCAACGTCTGCGCGAACAGCAGGATCAGCGCGATCAACTGAATCAGGCCGCCATTGAGCAAGGTCTCGACATAGCCGCTGTGGGCGTTGCCGATGTAGCCCCAACGTTTGATGAATCCGCTCGCGTCGGCACTGCTCCAGAACGCGCCGAAGCCGTAGCCCTTGAGGAAGCGATCATCGATCAGCGGCCCCAGCAGCTCCCAGATCAGCGTGCGGTCGGTGAGTGACGGATCGCGTCCGACCAGTTCCAGCAGCAGCGTGTAATTGCCGTACAGAAACACGCAGATCAGCCCGTACACCACGGTCGCGACGAAAAATGCCGTCAGCGAGCGGTTGATGCGCAAGCGGATCAAGGTGAGGAAATACCAATAACTCGCGGTGCCGGCGACGATCAGCGCGATTCCGGTGGCAGACTGCGCCAGACAAATGGCGATCAAACAGAACGCGGCGTAGACGATGGCCAGTGGATTGCGCTGGCGGATCATCGGCAGCAGTAAAAGAATGGCGATGGCGTTGATCCGCGCGCCGGCATTCTTCTCGGAAAAAATACCCTTGAACGCACCGTCGCGTATGCCGCCGCTGATGAAGGCGATGTCGGGGCGGATCACCGCGAAAATCAGACCCATCAGTGCCGCTGCACCAATAACGCAGCCGAGCATGAAGGCGATTCTTTCAAGGCTGTAGTGCCAGGCGATAAAGCCTGCGAAAAACACCACGCTGATCATCGCGATGAAGCGTTTCAGGCTCAGGGTCGGGTCGTCGGACCAACCGATTGACGCGGCCACGCAGACCAGAAACGCCAGCAGAAAAGCGTTTTGCCGGTAGAAGCTTTTGCTCAGGAACACCTTGTTGCGGATAAAGAAGAACAGCGGCACCAATAGCGTGATCAAGCCGCAGACCTGGTTGGCGACGTTACCTTCCAGATCTTTTTGCGCGTCATCCAGACTCGCGGCGCTGCCCATGCCGAGAAAGAACGTGAGGATCTGTACGTAGAACATCACGCCAAACAGGATGAAGCCGTCACGCAGCGTCGAATAGCGGACTTGAAGTCTGTTCATGGCGCTGGACTTCCGAGCAACGCCGTCAGGTAGGTTTTCACCGCGCGACCACTGACGAAACGTGCGGCGGCATCGATGCGCCGTTGTCGGTTGAGGTCGCGGGGCAGGGCCAGCTCCAGGCTGATGGCCTGCGCCAGCGCTGCCGGATCATCGACATTGACCAGTGGTGCGACGCTGCCTTCGGCGAGAATCTCTTGTGGCCCATAAGGGCAGCGCGTTGACACCACCGGTGTACCCGTCGAGAGCGCTTCGACCAGCGCATTCGGACTGCCCTCGAAACGTGACGACAGGACGAAACAATCCGCCGCGCCAATCTGCGCCAGCGCATCGCTGGCATAACCCGGCAGGTCAAAACGCTCGGCGACCCCCAGGGCATTGGCTTGCGCCAGCAGTTCGGCGCGCAGCGAGCCTTCGCCAAAAATGATCAGCCGGGTATTGCGATCGGGCAGTCGGGCGAAGGCATCGAGCAACGTATCGAAACCTTTTTGCCGGGCCAGGCGTCCCACCGCGACGATCACTTGCAAGGTGTTGTCCAGCAGCCAGGGATGGCTGGCGGGCGCCAATGGGCGCTCGCGAAAGTCGTTGTCGAGCACCGGGTTGTCAGCAGTGGTCACATCCCGCATGCGGGCCAGCGTGGTGTCGACCAGATCCTGAGCGACACCGCGCGAGACGCAGATCACCGGGTTGGGAATCAAGCGGTACAACAGTGGAGCCAACAGGTAAGCGAAGCGCACGTGCAGCGCCGGATTCACGTGTTTGTCGCGGGAGAAGGCGTTGCGCTCGCTGACATGCAACCGCGCCAACGTGCCCGACAGCGTGGCGGCGGCGATGGCTATCACGTTGACGTGGGTGAGGGCGGCCAGTTGCGCATCGAAGCGATTGCGCCGCAGGAACCGCGTCAGCGCCGGGACGGCGGCGACGCTGCGAGGGCTGTGCAGCGAGACTTGTTTGACCCGCGAATCGAGCCCCGCCAGATTCACGCCGCCGCCAGTGAGCATCAGCAGCGTCACGTCGTTGCCGGCCTCGACCAGCGCACCGGCCAGACGCGCCATCATTTTCTCGGCGCCACCCGCACTGAGATCCTGAAGAATGATCAACAGTTTTTTCATTGATTCCACACCTGATAGTAAGCCTGCGCCGCGTGCTGGCTGGTGTAGGGAAGCACCGCGTCCGCGACCGCTTTGCCGAGGGCGGACTTGTTGCTGTTGAGGTTTTGCAGCATGGCCTGCGCCAGCGCCGGCACATCGTTGACCCGCACCAGTTGCCCGACGCGACCGTCGTCGAGCAACTCACGCGGGCCGGTGGGGCAATCGGTGGCCAGCACTGGCGTGCCGAGGGCAAGGGCTTCGACCAGCACGGTCGGCATGCCTTCATGCAACGAGCTGAGGATCAGCAGGCGTGCCTGGCGGATCAGCGGGTATGGATTGGCGAGGTGGCCGGTGAAGTGGACCTGGCGCGCGATGCCCAGGCGTCGCGCCTGTTCTTCGAGTTCGCCACGCAGCGGGCCGTCCCCGGCAATCACCAGATAAGGCACCGTGGCCTGACGCGCTGCCAGCGCATAAGCTTCCAGCATTATGTGGAAGCCTTTGAGTTCCACCAGCCGACCGACGCCCAACCAGTACCGCGCCGGCACATCGGCGGGCAACGGCGCTTGCGCAGCTTTGAGCAATTGCTCGGTGACCACCGCATTTGGGCAATAGCGAATCCGCTGGCGGCCCCAGGGCATCAGGCCGGTCAGCGCCTGACGCAAACCGAGCGACACCGCCACCACTTTGCCGCTGCCGCACAGGTACAGCGCGTACAACAGGCGCAGACTGCGCACGCCGGTGTGTTGTTCGGAACAATCGAGGTCGGTGTGCCGGGTGTAGATGACCTTGCACGGCGTCCCCAGCGTGGCGAGCCAGGTGCACAGGTTGGCCTGCTCCTTGGCGCCGATCAGGTGCGTGACCTTTTCGCGCAGAATCAACCGGCGCAGCAACACCACCGAATGCAGCAGGCCGGTAACACCGCTGCCGCCGCCGGCAATCGTCGGCACCTCGTCGCTGTCCGGTCGTTCGCCGTTCATGATGAAGAAACTGACGCGTCGCCCGTCCTTGAGAAATTGTCCGGCCAGCCGTTGCTGCACGCACTCGACGCCACCACCGGTCTTGAAATCTTTGAGTGTGAAGAGGATATGCATGGTCATTCCCGGCGCTCAGGGCGCAGTGATATCGATCGCAACTTTGTGCCGGACGATCATCTCGGCCAGCTGCAAGAAGTTGCGTGGGTAGTCGAGCAGGTAGCGTTTGATGGTGTGTGGCTCGCGGTACATGCGATAGAACGCGCGCAGGTGCAGGCGGTTGATGGCGGCGGGGTAGTAGCACTCGCTGGCGCTGGCTTCCTGACGAATGAAACCGCCGCAGGTGAAGGCCACTCCGGCAAAACCGGCGTTCAGCGCATCGATCACGAAGCGCTCCTGCAAACCGGCGCCGAGCCCGACCAACAACAGGTTCGCTGCGCTGGTGCGAATGTCCGCATGCAAGTTCGCCGCTTGCGCCTGATTGAAATAACCGTTGTGCGCGCCGGCAATAATCAGTCGCGGATAGCGCCCGCGCAGCTTGACGATGAACGCCTCAAGCTCGGTTTGCGTGGCGCCGACGATGTACACCGTCAACTGCTGCTGTTCGGCATCGCGCAACACCGGGTCGGCAATCGAGGTGAAATCAAAACTGACCCGCTGCACCGGTTGCCCGGTGACCCGCGACATGAATCCCGACATCAGCATGCCGTCGCAGAAGTAGGCGACGGAGGGCGGCGGCTGGCGGATGAAACTGCCAATCGAAGCGAAATTGATAAACGAAAATGCCCGGTTGCCCATCAGCAGATTCGGCGAGTAATGCCCCATCAAGGCGAGCCGGATCATGACGCATCACCCGGTTCAAGCGCCTGCTGGGTCTGGCGGCCGACCGAGATATAGGTGAAGCCGCGCGTGCTCATGCGTTGCGGATCGAACAGATTGCGCCCGTCGAAAACCAGCGGTTGCTTGAGTTGGCGTTTGAGCAGGTCGAAGTCGGGTGCGCGAAACAATGTCCACTCGGTGACGATGATCAGCGCGTCGGCATTTTTCAGCGCCGCTTCCTTGGTGCCGGCGAGGCTGAAGTCATCGCGGGCGCCGTATAAGCGCTGCGCTTCTTCCATGGCTTTGGGATCGTAAGCCTGGACGTTGGCGCCTGCCCGCCACAGCGCTTCCATCAGCACGCGGCTCGGCGCCTCGCGGATGTCATCTGTGTCGGGTTTGAAGCTCAAGCCCCACAACGCGAAAGTCTTGCCCTGCAACGCACCGTTGAAGTGATCGGAGATCTTGCGAAACAGCGTGGTTTTCTGTTCGTTGTTGCGCGAGTCGACTGCTTTGAGCAACCGCGCATCGATGTCGACACCCTCGGCGGTGTGGATCAGCGCCTTGACGTCTTTGGGGAAACACGAGCCGCCGTAGCCGATGCCTGGGTAGATGAACTGATAACCGATGCGCGGATCGGAGCCGATGCCGTGGCGGACCATCTCGATGTCGGCGCCAAGTTTTTCGGCGAGATTGGCCATCTCGTTCATGAAGCTGATCTTGGTCGCGAGCATGCAATTGGCGGCGTACTTGGTCAGCTCGGCGCTGCGCACATCCATCACGATGATCTTTTCGCGGTTGCGGTTGAACGGCTCGTACAACTCGCGCATTACCTCTTCGGCACGCGGGCTGTCGGTGCCGATGATGATCCGGTCGGGGCGCATGCAGTCGTCGACCGCGCAGCCTTCCTTGAGAAATTCCGGATTGGACACGACATCGAACGTCACGTCGGCGCGGTCGCTTTCTTGCAGTGCCTCGGTGATGCATTCGCGCACCCGGTCTGCAGTGCCGACCGGCACAGTGGACTTGTCGACGATGATCACGTGGCGTTGCAGGTTCAGGCCGATGGTGCGCGCCACGCTCAGCACGTGGCGCAAGTCCGCCGAACCGTCTTCGTCGGGCGGCGTGCCCACGGCGATCAACAGCACGTCGCCGTGGCGCACCGCTGCACCGAGGTCGGTCCCGAAACGCAGGCGCCCGCCCTGATGGTTGTCTCGCACCAACGTCCTCAGCCCTGGCTCGTAGATCGGCAGCGTGCCGCTTTCGAGGGCTTGTACCTTGGCGGCGTCAACATCCACACACAGCACGTCGTGCCCGACCTGCGCCAACGCGGCGCCCTGAACCAGTCCCACATAGCCGATGCCGAATACGCTCACATTCATGGGTAAACCTCGGTAGGTCGTGTTGACGGCCCGGGAACCGGGCGCGCGCGGTTAGTAGATGTTTTTGGAGAACAGCGAGAGGGGGGTCTTGAGCAGAATCTTGATGTCGAGCCACAGCGACCATTGGTTGATGTAGTTCAGGTCCTGGGCGACCCGCAGCTGCATCTTTTCCAGGGTTTCGGTTTCGCCACGGTGCCCGGTGATCTGCGCCAGCCCGGTGATGCCAGGCTTGAGGCGATGGCGGGCCATGTAGGCGCGCACCTTGCCGGTGTAATAGATGTTGTGGGTGACGGCATGCGGCCGCGGACCGACCAGCGCCATGTGCCCGAACAACACGTTGAACAGTTGCGGCAGTTCGTCGATGGAACTGCGGCGCAGGAAACGTCCCAGTGGCGTCACGCGGTCGTCGTTGCGGCTGGCCTGGCGCACCTCGTGATCGTCGTGGACGCGCATCGAGCGAAACTTCCAGACCTTGATCACTTCACCGTCGCAGCCGTGGCGGTTTTGCTTGAACAGTACGGGCCCGGGGGATGAGCATTTCACCGCAATCGCCACGCCCAGTAGCAACGGGCTGAGCACCACCAGCGCCATGGCGGCGAGGCTGCGCTCCAGCAAGTCCTTGCAGAACAGACTGCCGGGGTGCGAGGTGATGAGGCTTTCGTTGAGGTAGATCGCCGGCATTCGCTCGATTTCCGAAATCGAGTGGTTGAGCAAGACCATGCTGCCGAAATCGGGAATCCACACCACGTCGACGTTGATGTCGAGCAGATCGATGTACAGCGCTTCGATGGTGGCGGCGTCGGCCATCGGCAAGACGATGTAGACCCGACGCGCTTCGAGGCGAGTGATGATTTCGCGGATGTCGTCGACATGCCCCAGCAGCGGCAGAATGCTCGGTGCCGGGCGCACCAGCGGCGTGGCGGAAACAAAGCCGAGCAACAAAGTACGGTCGGGGTGAATAAGCTTTTTCGCCAATTCATGCGCTGTTGAGCACGTGCCGATGATCACTGAGCGACGGTCGTTGCGGCTCAGTCGCGTATACAGTCGCACGACGAAATGCAGCGGCAGGAAGCTGCACATCTGCACCACAAATCCACCGATCGCCCAGACCAGCATCACTTGCCGCGAATACAGGGCGCTGGTCTGCGTGACAAACGCGATGGTGCTCAGCGCCGCCAGCAAAATCAGCCAGCCGGCCAGCAAACGGGTGAGCCCGGCCAGTAACCCATGGCGCTTGTGATAGACCTGCATGAGGCTGTACGTGGGCACCGATCCGAGAATCGTCAGGATCATCAGCACCCGGTATTCGCTGGGCAGGCTGCCGACCCGCCATTGCACCAGCACGATCAGCAACAGGTTGACCAAGGTCATCGCGCACAGCCACTGGCCCCAGAAAGTCAGGCCACGGCGGTGGGCCATTTGAGCGGTATTGAGCGGCGTCATCGACTCGATCTCACAAAAAAAGAACGAACGGGCCCCTGAGGCGAGGGCGCTAGCGCTCTCGCCACCAAGGCTGTGTTAAAAATTCAAGTGTTAGCGGGGGGCGAAGTCGTAGTCGTAGAAGGAGCGCGAATGGCTGTGGCCGTATTTTCGCGCCTTGCGCAAATCGACCTGGTTGAGCACCACGCCGAACACCGGCGCCTGGCTTTGCTGAAGTACCGCGAGGCCTTTTTGCACCTGCGCGACCGGTGTGCTTTCGGCTTTCACCACGTAGATGACGGCGTCCGAATGCTTGGCCAGCAACAGGGCGTCACTGACCATTTCCGCCGGTGGCGAATCGATGATGATGTGTTGATACCGGCCCTTCAGCGCCTCCAACATGCGACCCAGTCGCGGCGAACTGAGCAGATCCTGCGCCGGTGGCCGGTGAGCGGATCCATATTGCGCACGGGCCGAAGGCAGGCGCGGGGCGTCGAACGGGTCAAGCGGGGAGAGCGTCAGGCTGCCGGCCGGCAACATGTCGAGATTGCCCACGGTACGGATGCAGTCTTCGAGTTTGGCGGTGCCTGCGATCACATTCGCCAAACCTGGGTTTTCCGGTGGGAAATCGAAGTTCAGCGACAGTGTCGGTTGACGCATGTCGGCGTCGATCAACAGCACCCGCTCAAGCGACGTCAGTGAGCAGGCGAGGTTGTTGGCGATGGTGCTTTTGCCTTCACCGGCCACCGACGACGTGACCAAAACCACCTGCGCCGGCGCCTCGGTGTTTTGCAGCATGAGCCAGGTGCGCAGGTTGCGGATGGTTTCGCAGAATCGCGGGTTGTCGTTGTCTTCGAACAAGCGCGCCAGTTGCCGACGGCTTTTCTTCATCACCAACGGCACCACGCTGAGCAGCGGCACGCCGAGGGTGCTTTCGATGGTTTCATCGCTCTTGAAGGTGTTGCTCAGGGTTTCCAGCAAAAAGGCCAGCGCAATGCCAATGACGGCGGCGACCAGCGCGACAATCGCGATGATCAGGGATTTGCGCGGTTTGCTCGCTTCGGTCGGCGCAATCGCGGCATCGACGATCCGCGCCTTGGCCGAATCCATGTCGGAGGTGGCGGCGGTTTCTTTCAGGCGGGTGACGAAGGTTTCGTAAAGCGCCCGGGTGCTGTCGACTTCACGCTGGTATTCGCGCAGCTGGAATTCCTTGCGCGAGATGTCCTGGATCTGCGCCTTGTTGGTGTTGAAGGATTGGCGCAACGCGCTTTCGCTGGCGACCGCGAGCTGATACTGGCGCTCAATGCCGGCGACCACTTGCTGCACTTGCAGACGCAGGCTGCTGGCGGCGGTGCGCAATTCGGTCTGGGCCGACACCAGCGACGGGTGTTTCGGCCCGTAGCGCCCGGACAGCTCCTCGACCTTGGCTTGCGCCTTGGCCAGATCCGCCTGGAATTGCTGGATCAGAGGGTTGCTCAGCACCGCCGGCACACTCGAGAGTCGGCTGATATCGCCGTTGCTCAACGACTGCGCCTGACGGTACTGACTCTCGGCCTCGGCACGATTGCGCCGCGCGTCGATCATCCGATTGCCGGTCATTTGCAACTCGTTGGCGCTGATGGTCGCGACGCCGTCGACATCCACCAGACCTTGTTCCTCGCGATAACCCTGCAGTTTGTTTTCAGCGGCGCGCAGGTTATTGCGCAGCTCTACCAGGCGGGTGTTCATCCAACTGGTGTTGTTTTGCGAAGACTTGAGGCTGGTGTCCTGCTGGCTGTCGATAAAGCCCTGAGCCAGTGCATTGGCGGTGGCGGCCGCGAGCGCTGCGTCAGGCAGCTCGACTTCAATTTCGATCAACTGGCTCTTGCCGACGAATTTGACGCTGGTGTGCAGCATCAGGTTTTGCGTGACTTCGTTGAACACGTCCTCTTCGGTCGGCGCTGGCTTGGGCGCCGGCAGGTATTCCAGCCAGGGCAGCCATTCACCACGATTGAGCTCGGCCAGCCATTGCCGTGGCGCGAACCATGATTTGGGCTGCTGACGAGGGTCTGTGATCGGGTTGGTAGTCAGCCCAAGCTTCTTCACGGCCCGTTCGGCAAGCTCGCGCGATTGCAGCAACGCCTGTTGCGTCTGCAAATAATCAGTGGTGGTCGAACCACCGGTATCGGCGTTCTGCTGAAAACTCATCACCGGTGGTGTTTTGTCCTTGATCAGCAAGGTGGTGCTGCCGACGTACTGCGGCGTGACCATGGACAATGCGGCCGCTGCCAGCGCGCAACTGAGCAACACCAGCAAGGCGATGTTCCACTTGGCCGCCCAGACGGTTCGCCAGAGCTGAAGCAGGTCCAGGGTGTCCGACTCTTCGTTGTGCGACGCACGCAAGTGCGCCTGGAGGGGACGTTCGACGTAGGTGCTAGGGCTGTTGTCCATGATTAGAAAAAGCCTTGTGCAATGGAAATGGTGTCACCCGGGCTGATGACCGTAGTGCGGCTGATGTCGTCGATTACGGGCGGGCCACCCACGCCGCGCAGGATGGTCACGCGCTTCATAGAAGCGCGTTCGGTCAGGCCACCGCCCAGGGCAATGGCTTTTTCAAGCGTGAGTCCGGGCTGAAACGGGTAGCTGCCAGGCTTCTGCACTTCGCCATTGATGTAGAACGGTCGGTATTCGATCTGGCTGAGGCTGACCTTGGGATCGACCAGATAGCCTTGCTTCAAGCCCTCGACGATTTTCTGCTCCACCTGATTGGGCGTCAGGCCCCGGGCGACGACTTCGCCCAGGAACGGATACGAGAACGTTCCGGCATCGTTGAGGCGGATCTTCTTGAAACTCAGCTCCGGTTCGCCGAACACGGTGATGCGCAAGACATCGCCAGCCGCGAGTTTGTAGTCGGTAAGGGTTTCGGCGGCGTGGACTGCGGGAGTCAGCCACACCAGCAACAACAGGAAAACGATGCGCACATTCATGGGCCTGGCCTCTTAGAGACTGACGTCGAAACTGATCTGGAAGACGTTGCGGGTGAAGCTCTCGTTGTCGGCGTCCGAGTCGTTATCGCGAAAGCGATAACCGAGTTCGATATCCAGCCAGCGGCGCATCTTGTAGATCACCGCCAGGTTGTAGTCCTGAAGGTTGTCGCTGCGCGACTGACCCTCGTAGTCGTAGCGGCCCATGCCGGCCTGCGCCACGGTGGTGATGCGTTCCGTCCAGCCGTGGCGCCAGCCGACCTGGGTGAAGGTCGACTTCACGGCGTCAGCGCCGTCGTCACCTTCAGCCATGGCCTGGCGGGCAAGGAAGGTGAAGGTTGAATAGGTGCGCGGTTTCCATTGCAGATCCACTTGCCAGGTGGGATTGCTCAGGTCGCTGGCGCCGCTTTCGTCGAAATTCTTGCGTTCATAACCGAGCTTGAGCTTGCCGGTGGTACGGGCGCTCATGTCCCACTCGGCTCCGCCCAGCAACGCATTGGAACGGCTGCTGCGGGTGCTGCCCGATTGCAGATAATCGAACCGGGTGTGGTCGTATTCGAGCAGGCCGCGGGTGTTGCTGCCGAGGCGGTGATACCAGATGCTGGAAAAGCCGCTGGTGTTGCGCTCTTTGTCGTCGTTGATGCCGTCGGCATTGTCGTAGCGCAGTTGCGCATAACTGGCGCCGAGGTCGATTTGATTGGCGGCAGTTTTCGCGCCGAAGGTGTACACGCCGTTGACTCGGGTACTTTCGATCTTGTCGTTGATGCCGTCGACAGCTGTTGAGGTCGTGCGCTCGTACTTGCGCGCTTCAGCTTCGAGTTTCAGCCGATGGCGGTCAGTGAACTCCATGATGCTGTCGGCGCGCACGCGCTGGGCGGTGTTCGAGGCATCGTCATCCTGGTGATAGATGTAGCGCGTGGGCTCCCAGATCAGCCGCGTCGCACTGTTGCGATCCTCGGCCTTGAGCTCGAAGTAGGGCGCCAGCCGAGTGACCATCGTCGATTGAACATTGTGTTCAAGCTCACGAAAGTTATCGTCGTAGCTTTCCGACAAGCCGAACTTCGGGATGAAGTCGAAGCCGTAGACATTGATCGCTTGTGGCTCCAGGCACCAGGCCACTTCGGGGTACAGAAAGGCCAAGAGCAGGGCAGCGGGGCAGCGGGAATTCAGGGCCATGGTTCTTGGTCCGCAAAGTGGGTATCGGCGTATGGCTGAGGGGGATTGCGGGCGTTACTGTCGTTGTCGCTCAAGCAGGCTCAGCGGTACGCGGACAGGCTGTTGCCGGTTAAGAAACTGCAACAGAATCATCACGCGTTCAGCACCCAGCGATGACAGGTAGACACCTTCAAGCGGCTCCAGCGAACCTTGAACGATGTGCAAGATTTCACCGGGTTCGAGCGCGTTGGGAGTGGGGGATTCAAGCGACGTTGCACTGCGCTCGCGCAGGTGTTCGATCACCTGATCGTGGACGATGGCGGGCACATGATTGAATTCGACGATGCGGCTGACGCCACGGGTGGAGCGGATCGGGCCCCAGTTGTCATCAGCGCTGAGCTGAATGAACAGGTAACCCGGGAACAACGATTCGATAACGTTGTGCCGTTTGCCCCGCACGATGCGACTACTCATCAGCTCAGGCCGAAAGGTGGCGTAACCCTGTTGAAGCAGATTGAATTGCGCCCGCTCATCCTGGCGAGGTTTGCACTGCAATAAATACCAGTTAGAACCGCTGCGGCGACTCGTTAGCATGCTGGAATACTCCATACATAGCGAAAGTGTAAGCATGCCGAACGCACACACTTCAGTGCGTATTCATGCTTGCTGGTAGCTAGTAGGCTGATCAAGGCCAAGATGGCGAAGCCAGATGCGTTACATGTTTTTATTGGCAGGGTAAGTGTTTCAGAAATGAATCACTCGGGTCGTGCTCTAGTTGTGGATCGGGCTGTCTTCGGTGCAAAACGCGGTAATTTTCGTTTGGGCAAAGCTACCGCACGGTTTGCACATGCAACCTTTTTGAAATGTTTTTTAGATAGTCGCCTGGCAACTAACGGTGGAAGACCTGCAAGGTTCCGGCGTAGGCAAGTCAGGCAGGGAATAGTTATCGGCCAGTCATGATCGGCTGTCAAATACTAACAGTCAAAAAAAGCGCCATTTATCCATCGGTATTTTTCGTTTTGTTCAAGTCTATGTTTTATATATGGTTTTAAATTTTCAGAATTGCGCAAAACTTTTTCGATTATGCGCGGTCGCGTTCGATTGCAGGGGCTTGTCAAGTCGGTTTAGTTACTAACAATGCTTTCCCCGTTAGTGGGTGAAATAACCCAATTGTAGCTTTTCTGTGGTTTGCATGAAGTTTTGAAGCCTCGCTATCAACTCTGCTATAACCTCACAACTTCCAGTAGTTGGCACTTGCGGTACCGTTGCATGGATTAGTGGCGTCAAAGAATCGCCATTGTTTGTTTTGATCGCTGAGTCGCTCACAAACCAAGTATTAAAGGGGAAGCATTGCCATGACTATTCTCGTGACCGGTGCTACCGGGTTTATTGGCTACCACACTGTTAAGCGTTTGATTGAAGGGGGAATTGAAGTTGTCGGGATCGATAACCTCAATGCCTACTATGACGTCACGCTCAAACAGGCGCGACTCGCCGCATTGCAATCTTTGCCAGGCTTTGAATTTCACGAAATGGACATCGTCGACAAACCTGCGCTGATGGCCTTATTCGAACAGCATCGTTTTGAATACGTCGTTCACTTGGCAGCGCAGGCCGGTGTCAGGTATTCGCTGGATCAACCGGACGTCTACGGGCAATCGAATCTGGTGGGTTTTCTGAACGTGCTTGAAGCCTGTCGGCAGTTTCCTCCAGAGCACCTGATCTACGCGTCGAGCAGTTCGGTGTACGGCGCCAATCATAAGATGCCGTTCCACGAAGACGACCCGGTCGAGCAGCCGGTTTCACTCTACGCGGCGACCAAACGCGCCAATGAATTGCTGGCTTACAGCTACTGCCATCTCTATGGCTTGCGCGCCACCGGGCTGCGTTTTTTCACGGTGTACGGGCCTTGGGGGCGGCCCGACATGGCGCTGTTCAAGTTTACCCAGGCGATGATCGAGGGGCGCCCCATTGATATCTACAACGAGGGGCAAATGGCCCGGGATTTCACCTACATCGACGACATTGTCGAGTCGATCCAGCGCTTGTTGAGCAAGCCCCCTGAGGGCACGCAAGGGCGCGGCGCCAATCGGTTGTTCAATATCGGCCGCGGCAGTCCGGTCGCGCTGCTGGCGTTTATCGAGTGTCTGGAGCGGGCGCTGGGCATCGAGGCCCAGCGCAATTATCTGCCGCTGCAAGAAGGTGATGTGGTCAAGACCTGGGCCGATGTTTCGGCGCTTGGCGGGTGCATCGACTTCAGCCCCCAAGTGTCGGTTGATATCGGAGTGGCGGCTTTTGTGCAGTGGTATCGGACTTATTATCGGGTTTGAGCGAGGTAGAGCGAGCCAGTGATCACACCACAGCTTTGGCTTCAGCCTTGATAACCGATCTGCGATAAGTCAGCAATACGATGCCGGTGACCACAATCACCCCGCCGAAAACCTGCCCGGTACTGAGCATTTGATCCAGGACAATCCAGCCCATCAACAAAGTCGCCAACGGCTCGATGTTCATGACCGGCGCATTGCGTGGCATGTCCAGCCGAGGCACCGAAATGAACAGTACGATAAAACCGGTGCCGTATAACACCACAAGCGTGGCGAGAGCCAGCCATCCGGTGGAGGTCGCGGGCAGGTTCAGTCCGCTTGGGAAGGCGCCGGTCAGTCCCGCCAGATTAATGCTGCTGAAGACGATAAAAATGGTCAACAGACTGCGCGCCGAGCCACGTACCTGAGACAACTTGTGGTCGGTGATCCATAGCGCGCAGGCGAACACGCTGGCGGCGCAGAACGCGAGCGCGACGCCCAGCCCCCATTCCGGGCCGACGCTGGCCGTCGACGAAAGACGTCCGGGCACGTCCAGTACAAATACCAGCCCCACCAGAATCAAACCCATCAGCGAAGCAGTGCGTGCGGTCGGTCTCGGGCCACCCATCGCCCAGGTGAGCAACGCCAGCAGGATGGGAAAAACGTTGGCCACCAACAGAGCCAGCGCTACCGGAACTCGAGCGACGGCTGAATACAAACACAGGCTTTGCGCGGTAATCAGCAGCCCCAGCAGTAATTGCCAGCGCCAGGCACCTGCGGGCAAGCGCAGACTTTGTCGTTGCCACAGCACCAGAATGGCGAGCACCAGTAAAGTCCCTCCCGAACGCAGCAAAATCGCCAGCAACACCCCCGCGCCATCATCAAAAGCGACCCGCGCCGCCACATGGTTGCCGGCGAACGCACAGCCCATGCACAGAAGAATGATTACGGCGAGATGGCGGGGAAAGGGCGTCGGTGCAGTGTGTACAAGGTCAGGGCGGGGCATGGCAGATCTCGAACAGTGCTCGGCCATTCGGGATGGCGTGCGGGTTTTTATTATGTTGTCGTACAACTGGGGCGTTTTGTACCGCAATTGGATAGGTCGGGCAAGGCGTGCGGCGTCGGTGCCACTTTTCTACTGGGGCTCATACCGGTGGAGTGGCGCAAATGCTGGTGGAAGATCACTGCAGCACATCACCCTGCATCCTCATAGGAATAGGCAAGCATTCAAGAGGAATGCACTAGGGCCCGAGCCGATTGACCGGGAGAATGTGTCGATCTGTTACAGGGGAGTGCTCGTGCGCTCGACAAACCGCTTGAACCCCTGCGCATCACATCAACACGCTGCTTGCACCACAGGTAATTCCCATGACTTTCCCTTCTACAGAAAAACGCGGCTGGAGCGCTGTGCTGGCCATGTCGTTGGCCGCATTCGCCTTGGTCTCTTCAGAATTCATGCCCGTTAGTCTGCTGACGCCTATTGCGGCAGACCTGCACATCACTGAAGGCCAGGCAGGGCAGGGTATTTCCGTGTCCGGTGCCTTTGCGTTGATCACCAGCCTGGTGATTGCATCGATCGCCGCGCGCGTCGAACGCAAGAAGTTGCTGCTGTGCCTCACCTTGCTGATGATCGTGTCCGGCACGATCGTCGCGCTCGCGCCGGGCTACCCGTCATTCATGGCTGGGCGTGCCTTGATCGGCATCGCCATCGGCGGCTTCTGGTCATTGTCGGCGGCAACCGCAATGCGTCTGGTGCCGGCAAATCAAGTCTCCCGAGCGATGGCCATCGTCAACGGCGGTAATGCTCTTGCGACGGTAATCGCCGCCCCGGCGGGTGCCTTCCTGGGTTCGCTGATAGGCTGGCGCGGCGCATTTTTCTGTGTTGTTCCTGTCGCAGCACTGGCGGCCGTGTGGCTGATGATCAGTCTTCCGTCCTTCAAGACCGAGCGCCCAACAGGCAGCGGCAACGCCCTGCAGCTGATGAAGCAGTTGCCGGTTGCAGTGGGAATGGTCGCCGTCAGTGTATTTTTCATGGGGCAGTTCATGCTGTTCACTTACCTGCGCCCGTTTCTTGAGGGGGTGACCGGTGTCAGCGTCTCGACATTGTCTTTCATGCTGCTGGGGTTGGGACTTTCAGGTTTGATCGGAACCTTTCTGATCGAGAAATTCATCCGCAATAGCCTCTACCGCACGCTGACGGTTATCCCTCTGATCATGGCTGCCATCGCGCTGGCTTTAGTGAACTTCGGCGCATCGCCGTGGCTGACCGCGGTATTGCTCGGTCTATGGGGGCTGGTCGCTACGGCCGCTCCCGTTGGATGGTGGACATGGCTGGCGCAAACGCTTCCCGATGATGCGGAAGCTGGAGGCGGCATGCTGGTAGCCATTGTCCAATTGGCTATCGCAGGCGGGGCAATCGTTGGCGGGTTGGCGTTTGATCTGAGCGGATATAAAGCCACGTTCGAGCTCAGTGCAGCCGTGTTGGTTACCGCGTCTGCGCTTGCCTGGCTGGCGGGGCGCAGTGCGACTGAGGTTGATGTTGCCGAGTCGAACGTGACGGCCTGACATTGGCTAGTCCCGCGACGCTATCGACCGCGGCGCGGGTATCTCGGCAGTCGTGAACGTAAGTGCCTACATCCGGTGATGTTCCAGCAAGAAGTCCACGAACAATCGCACCCGCGCCGGCATTGCCGCCCCACCGACGAACACCGCATGAATCGGTTCCTGGTCCCCGGGGTTCCATGCTTTCAACAGCGCAATCAGGTCGCCGCGCTGTAAATCTTCGGTCACGCTGAACTCGCCGATACGTGCAATGCCGGCACCGACCCGCGCGAGTTGTGCCAGTGCTTCACCACTGCTGCATTCGATGTTGCCACTGACCTTCAAAGCAAACTCTTCACCATCGCGGATGAACGGCCAGTTGGGTTCGGCTCGCCTGAAGTTAAAGCGCAGGCAATTGTGCTGTAGCAGGTCTTCCGGTTCCTGGGGGGTGCCATGGCGCTGCAAATACTCGGGCGATGCCACCACCACCTGGCCGGTGTTGCCGATCCTGCGCGCGGTCAGCGGGCTGTCGGGCAGATGACCAAAGCGGATCGCGACGTCGGCCTGCCCGCCGAGAATGTCGACCACTTCGTCGCCGAGCGTGAGGTCGACGACGATGTTGGGGTAACGGGCGCTGAATGCTGCGACCAAGGGAACGATGGCGAGCCGCCCATGACCAAGGGCGGCACTGACCCGCAATCGCCCTCTGGGTACGCCTTGGTCGGCGATGGCTTCTTCGACCTCGTCCATGTCGGCCAGGATGCGCCGGGCGCCGCGCAGGAACGCTTCGCCCTCGGCAGTGAAGGTGATCGCTCGCGTGGTGCGCAACAGCAGGCGAGTGCCAAGACGTTGCTCGGTGCGCGCGATGATCCGACTGACTGCCGAGGGCGTCAGGCCCAGTGCACGCGCGGCGGCCGACAGGCTGCCTTCCTGCGCCACGGTGGTGAACACGCTCATCTCACCTGACCTGCCGTTGAAATCCACTTGTGCCTCCTACGCAAAGGTGATTGCCAAAAATGCTATCTACCGCCTGAAAAGACGGGATCGTAGCATTAGCGGCATAGATAAGGAGCTTTCCATGCGTATCAATCCACCACTCGTCGCGCTCGCCATCGGTGCCTTTGGCATCGGCGTAACAGAATTCGCCCCCATGGGCATGTTGCCGGGAATCGCTGCGGATCTGGGCGTTTCCATTCCCGCCGCCGGTTTGCTGGTCAGTGCTTATGCGCTGGGCGTACTGATCGGCGCACCGCTGATGACCCTGACCACCGGCAGGATTCCCCGGCGCTATCTGCTGATCGGGCTCATGGCGATTTTCACCCTGGGTAATCTGATGTCAGCCCTGGCCACCGATTACTACAGTCTCATGGTCGCCAGGGTGGTGACCTCACTGAACCATGGTGCATTTTTTGGCGTTGGCTCCATCGTCGCTGCCAGCGTGGTTGCCCCGGAAAAACGTGCCGGGGCAGTAGCGGCGATGTTCATGGGCCTGACTCTGGCAACTATCGGCGGTGTGCCGCTGGCCGCCTGGTTTGGCGAACTGTTCGGTTGGCGCACTGCTTTCTGGGGCATTACCGGGTTGGGTGTGTTGACCATGGCCGCGTTGTGGTTCGCACTTCCTAACCTGAAGGCGCCGCAAAGCCTCGGTGTAATGGCGGAGATTCGGGTATTGGGGCGCGGCCCGGTGCTGGGCGCGCTGGCCCTGACCGTAGTCGGCTCGAGTGCCATGTTCACAGTTTTCACCTACATCGCGCCGATCCTCAGCAGCGAGACCCATGCATCCACCGCCTTCATCACCGCCATGCTGGTGTTATTCGGTGTCGGGCTGACGCTGGGCAACATGTGGGGCGGCAAGGCTGCTGACCGCTCAATAGATCGCACGCTGATCATCTCGCTGAGCGTGCTTATCATCGTCTTGTTGGCGTTCACCGTACTGATGCGTTGGCCACTGCCGGCTGCCGTAGCCATCCTGATTTGGGGTATCGCCAGCTTTGCCTTGGTCCCGCCGCTACAGATGCGTGTCATGGAAGCCGCGAAGGACGCACCCAATCTGGCCTCGGCGGTGAACATCGGAGCTTTTAACTTCGGCAACGCGATAGGCGCAGTGCTGGGCGGAGCGGTGATCAATGCAGGTCTGGGTTATCCGGCGATTTCCTTGGCCGGAGCGGCAATGGCGGGCCTGGGGCTACTGATGGTGCTAGCTTTTGTCTGGCGCTCAAGAACGATTGAAGCAGCAGTGGTGTGACGAAGAGGAGGGGAGTGATTCGTTACCTTCGATGAGTGGCGGGACGGGTGGGGTTGCGGAAATGGCCGAAAAGATGCGGAACGACCTATAAAGAGAAAAGCCAAATTCCTGAAAGCCAGAAACGACAAAGCCCTGAATAGTCAGGGCTCGAGAGGAAGCGCCGATGTTCAGCGAGGAACAGGACGAACGCTTTGTGGTGGACGAATGGGAAACGCCAATCCTGACCTGGCTCGAAGAATCGCAGATCGGCGAGACCACCACCGGCAGTGAGGTGATGAGTCAGGCGCTCAAGCTCGATCCCGGTCATTGGGGCAAACCGGAGCAGATGCGCGTGGGTGCGATCTTGCATCGACTGGGCTGGCGACGTTTCCGTTTGGGCGCCTTGAGCAAGAGCGGCCAGCGGCCATGGGCGTACAAGAAACCGGAGGGTTGGGGCAGGGCGCCTGCGCTGGAACAACCTGAGTTCGAGGAGCCGTGCTTCGATGATTAAGGCAATCGATATGGCCCTCAAGCAATGGGCGCAGGAGCTGCACAGCGATGAGGTCGCCGCCGGTTACTCGGGCGGCAACATGGTCGCGATGATGATGGAAAGCGGTGGCCAGCTTGTGCGCGGAAGGCGCGGGAGCAGAGTGCCGCTGGAGGCCTCCCTGGACATCGAGCGCATCGTCAAGAAACGCCTCGATCCCGAGTTGATGACGGTGGTGCAAGTGCATTACTTCCAGCCTGATGCGCCTTTGGCTGCGCGTCTGGCTGAGAGTGGCTGCACACGCAACCTCTACTACCAGCGCCTGCATGACGCTCACATTGTGGTCGAGCACTTCCTCCTGGGGGAAGCGGCTTGATCGTGGGCATTACTCTGGCTCGCGCCGTCCCACCGGCCTGCCTCCGTCCCACCGCTTTTTGCGGTGGTGGGACGGGCGCAGGCCGCGTCGTTGCTGGGCTGTCCCACCGTCCCACCTTTTTCATACCTCCCGCCCGTGTATGCGTAGCGGGCATCAATGCGCGTGTTCACGCGCACGCGTGTTTTTAAATACTCTCTCTATACACGAGAAAGGAGAGATAAAAGTAGGACGGTGGGGCAAAGCCCCAATCTGCGGGGCTTTCAGACGTCCTACCTTGTTTTAGAGAGGTGGGACGTATGGGACGCCAGAAAAGCAAAAGACAGCCGGGATAGATATTCACCGACATTCGCCAGCCGTTCACCGGGCGTCGCCCACACATTCACCGGATGGCATTAAAACGGTCTTGCTGCCACCAGAATCGACCTGTAAAAAGGGGCCATCTTCGATGGGTGCGACCGCAAAGCGCGGCAGGCCACCCACCACCTGACCCGGCCATTGCGCCGGGTCTTTTTGTTTAAGGGGCAGGGCAATGACGAACGAGCAACAGGCACTGGCAGAGATGCCGATCTGGATGGTGATTGCCCTGTCCCTGGTTGGCGGTGTCTCCGGCGAGATGTGGCGCGCCGACAAGGATGGGGCACGAGGCTGGGCGTTACTGCGCCGCCTCGCACTTCGGTCCGGTGCCTGCATCGTGTGCGGCGTGTCAGCGATGATGTTGCTGTTCGGCGCGGGCCTGTCGATCTGGACAGCGGGCGCCTTGGGTTGCCTGACCGCAATGGCGGGCGCGGATGTTGCCATCGGCTTGTACGAACGCTGGGTCGCCAAGCGGCTGGACCTGAGTGAGGCCGAGCCGAAGGCTTGAGCCGGGGAGGCCGGACGGGGCGCAGATTTCACGGGTCCTCCCCGAGCGCCGCCCCCTACACGGGTTATCGAACTCGCGGAATCTCTCTAGCTGGAACCTTTGCAGGGATGTCCGTCTTTCCAAAGGGATGGGGTAGGGCATGGCACTCGGATGTCGAGTCGACCGACCGGCCCGGGCAGAAAACCGCCGGGGACCCTGGGGACTTTCGAAGGGTACGGGGTCGGAAACCCGCGGGATCGTGTTAGCGGGAGGCCCGCCAGCTTACTGAAATTTCAATCATTGAAATCTTGAAAGGATTCATTGAAAAGCCGCTGAAAAGGAGGGCTTATGAACGCAGTCACGTACCTATTCAAAAGCGCCTTCGCCGCGCACATCGGACGATCACCAACCTACCTGACCGGGCGTAAGGAAACCGGCCGGCAGGTCCTGTCTCCCCATTCGCAAGCAGGTCGATGTTCCGGCCACCGAAGCGTTGATCCGCCATACCGCCGACCCAAGCAAGGCTGCCGTCGCCGCTCGCCACCAACAGGAGCGGCTGCAGCGTGATGTTTACAGCCAAGTCGCAGTGCAATCCGAGCCTACTACCATGGCTGCGCCGTCGCTTGTGGATCTAGCCCAGGGGCAGTCTGTTGGCTTTCAAAAGGCATGTGCACATCGCGAGCATTACCTGGCGCATATGGCAGAGGTCGAACTTCGAAAAGCGCAGGGAGAACTCGTGGATATCAGTTTCGTGCAGAAGGCTGTTTGTGAAGCGGCACGTTCGCTCAATCATTTGTTGATAACCCTTTCGCCGCAATTGGCGCCCCAGTTAGCTGCCTTGTCGGCCCCATGGGAGATTGAGCGCCAACGGCTCAATGAGGCAACCGAGATATCCCGCGACGACTTCGGGATGTCTTTGGAGTAATCAACAACGCGCCACGGTGTGGTTGGGTATGTAGCGCAAAGCGATTCTTGCCCCGCACCGATGTTCGGGACGGAAGAGCGACAGCTTATGGAGGTTTCAATCATTGGAATCCTGGAAGCGTTTTTCAGAAAAAAACCTCAAATCCTCCAGCACGTCTGTGGCCGGTTTTCACTCATTTACCGTCAGCAAATCAGACAGGTCTCATATCACGAGGTAAGTGTCTTAAAGAGAATTCTCATTTCCCACGGACTCCGTTTACGAACGGTAGGTTCTGGTTGGCTTAAAAGCATGTCGCAACGACGACATTGAATGCAACCTGACGAAATGAAGGTAGGGCACGTGACTCGTAATGTAGTGAGCATTGCAGTGGTAGATCGCAAGACGATCATTCAGGCGCAGGAGCTTCGAGCCTCGACGCATGGTGAGCCACTCCGAATCAAAGCAGTTGAAGGTGGCAAGTATATTCTCGTCGAAGGAGAAACAGACTTTGCTCCGGAAAACATCACCGTAAAGCGTGTTGGTAAAGACTTGTACCTGAGTCTGGAGGGCACTGAGCTTGATCAGCCGCAGCTGATTATTGAAGGCTTTTATGACACCTCAGGTCAGGTTGTCGGTATGGCTGAAAACGGCACCTACTACCCTTATGTTGCATCCGATGCTGAGCACGATCACGAAGTTGCATTCCTAATGGAAGATGTAGCTTCGCCTCAGGTTCTAGGCGTTGAAGGGCTCAAGGGCTTCGGGCATGATCTAGTGGCGATGGCCGGGGCGGGCTTCTTGGTGCCGAGTTTGCTTGGTTTGGGAGCGTTGGGTCTTGTTGGTGTCGGCGTCGCCGCTTCGCGCGATAAAGGCGGCTCCAGTAAGCACGACCATGTTGCGCAAATCGATCCAGTATCTGGGCAGCAGCCAGAGATTGGTAATGTCACCGACAACGTCGGCGATAAGCAGGGCATCCTTTTGCCGGGTGAAACTACAGACGACACGACTCCTACGTTTAGTGGTACCGGAGACCCAGGGTCTGAGCTGAAGGTCAAAGATAACGGCAAAGAAATCGGAACAGTGATTGTAGACGAGAATGGTAACTGGGAATTCACTCCCGACATCCCTCTCGAAGACGGCCAGCATTTGATTGTTGTCGTGCCGCCAAAAGGAGGCGAGCCATCGGAAGGTTTTGACTTGGTAGTCGATACCAAGGCCCCCTCCCAAGTAATTATCGATAGCATCACTGATGATGTTGGCGAGAAGGTCGGCGTGATTGCCAACAATGGCGAGACAGATGACTCAACGCCTACACTCAATGGTCGTGCGGAAGCTGGCAGTCTAGTTTCGATATTCAATCACGGACAGTTGCTGGGCACCGTAAGGGTTGACGCCGATGGTTATTGGCAGTTCACACCTAGTGCTTTGGCTGACGGTGAGTACGTGTTTACTGCACACGCTACTGATGCAGCAGGTAACATTGGACTGCTATCCCCTCCTTATGTCATCACTATTGATACGTTAGCTCCTGAAAAACCAGAGCTTGGCGGTGACGGTCATGGCATTAGCGATGTACTGGACGATGTAGGAGTAATTCAAGGGTCAATCACTAACGGTGGCGTTACTGATGACTCGACGCCGACGCTTATCGGCAAAGGTGATCCTGGTGATACCGTCACAGTCATAGACAACGGCAAAGAAATCGGCAAAGTTGTAGTCGATGAAAAAGGAGAGTGGGCTTTTACCCCGGCTACTGATTTGACTGAGGGTGAGCACAGCATGACAGTGATTTACACTGATCCTGCAGGTAACAGCTCTGCACCGTCTGATCCATGGGTAATTAACGTTGACACTACCGCACCGATCAATCTAGGTGTAGAGAGTGCCATTGATGATGTTGGTCCAATTATCGGTCCAATCAAGGATGGTGATACTACTGATGACAACCAGCCCACCTTGGGCGGCTCTAGCGAACCAGGTGCTACGGTGATCATCATTGACAATGGTAGTGTCATCGGTGAAACGGTAGCTGATGATAAGGGACAATGGTCATTCACACCAGAACAAGCCTTGGAAGACGGTGAGCACGGTTTTACCGTAGTTATCACTGATCCTGCTGGGAATAGCTCTGCGGAGTCCGATCCTTATGTAGTGAACGTCGATACCACCGCACCTGACAAGCCGAGCATCGAGTCGGTGTATGACGATCAGGGTGATGTGCAAGGTAACCTGACTTCCGGTGATGTCACCGACGACAGCAAGCCAACCCTTAGTGGTAAAGCTGAAGCCAATGGCACCGTAATCATTTACGACAAGAATGTCGAAATCGGCCGTGCGCCGGTGGATGATAAAGGCGAGTGGACATTTACTCCCAATACACCGTTGAGCAGCGGTGGCCATAACCTGAGCGTTGCAGCATTCGACAGAGCAGGCAACGTCAGTGAAATGTCCGATAAGTTTGCGCTGATCGTGACCGCTGATGGCGCACCTGCGGCGCCAGCCATCACTGCGGTGAAAGATGACGTGGGCGCGATTACCGGCGAACTGCAAAAGAACGCGGTGACCGACGATGCTCGTCCGACTGTGGAAGGTACAGCGGAAGCGGGGGCCATCGTGTCCGTTTACA
>NZ_JACVHC010000011.1 GCF_017976235.1 Pseudomonas anatoliensis
GCTTGCACTCCATGTCCGGGAGCAATACAGGCCGATGGGCCATATAGTGAGATCGTTCCGGGTGGCGGTTTGGCTACGCATGAGGCTCAGGGTGGACACCTGATAATCAAACATATCGGTAGAACTGATGCTCAGTTAGCCGAAAGACTACAAGCCGAGCCTCATCTTCCAGCAGCCTCTACATTTTCTGACCGCGCCCGAGCCGAGGCCGCAGTTTCAGAGGCCTTGAAGGTGAATGCGCAAAAGGTGCAGGATTTTTTAAATAGCAAAAAGGGAAAGACCACTATTACCCATAATCTCAACCAGCCGGTGGGAGTCAGCCTGCTCAACGGCGCCACGCATCCTCAGCCGGCGCAACAGCTACTATTGGTGTTAAAAAAAGACCCTACACTCCCTTTGGGATACTTTTTGCTAACGGGATTTCCAGAGCTATGAATCGAGACTTTCCAGAAACCCACGATTTTTTCGGATCCTACTTTCATCAAGACTGGCGAGAAGAGCACGACACTGCGGATCAGGTAATCAACGACTTCTTGCAAACGTCTGATAAGGAAACACTACTTTTGGTACGCAACGAACTCCACTCCCTACTAATGACAAACAAAGACGAATCAAGTTTAAGGACATACTTATTAAAAGAACTAAGTTGTTACTACTGCTATTGGTTCGAGTGGGCAACAGGTGAATTATGGCTACGCCAAATCGCAGAAAAGGTGGAGCTAGGATTATCTACCAAATAGGTTGCTCGCCATTTTATCAGGGCCTTGAAACACAGGCCCTGAAAATTCCGGATTCACGCCAACACCACATTCAATCCAGCGTACGACGAGTCAATGCTCATCCTCCAAAGCATTAGCCAGCACAAGGAGGAAACCCGGTCAGGCTATCTACAACTTATGGGAAACAATCGGAAGGGAGAGGCAAAATTAGCTTTTGTAGGTACAAACCAAAACAATAAAATTACAACGCTTCATGCAAAAAGTGGAAAAGAATTCTGGCGAACGATAAATGGCGACGGAAAAGACAAAACAGTGAATCCCGCGGATGACTAAAAAATACCTTGCGCATATTATTGAAATCGACCCATACGTCGAAGATCTGATCGTACTTCGCGTGAACGATGTGACATTCAGAGGTTTTGCAAGCTACTGCCCTTTTGTCGTTGACGTAGGAAAAACTTATGAAGTCGAGTTGGAAATGGTTTTACCCGAAGAGTTAGCGATCTCAAAGATAGAGAATGAAGAAGAACGCATCGAGATGCTCGGCAATGGTTTTTCGTGTGAAATTCATGGCCGCTTAGAAGGAGATATCTTTAAGTCATTTGTTGAGTTTTCGGATCAGGGGCTTCACTACGATTACCCACACCTCAACGAACAATTCGTGAAAATAACAGCGGAAAGAATTGACGTGTCGTTCTGATGAAAAGATTCAATCATCTTTAGTGCGGTCTTCACCAATTCCTCGCCCTCCTCATCCTCCAACGGCAAATCATCCCGCCCCAGCGGATCCGTAGGCGAAGGCAACGGATACTCCGGCGTGTCATCGACCTCGTCGCTCTTCAGATCATCACTCATTTCACACCTCTCAAGGGGCCTGAAAAAAACAGGCCCTGAAAATTCCAGATTCACGTCAACACCACATTCGTCCCAGCGTAGGCCGGATCACTGCTCATCCTCCTCCTCGTCATACTCATCATCCAGCGCATCATCCGAATCATTCAACGGCACCTTCGCATCACCCATCACCGACCCCGGATCTTCATTCCCCGGATCGTTGATGAAAGGCAGCCCACTTGGACCTTTTTCTTCCTTGCCTTCAGTTTCGGGAGTCATGGCATACCTCGGGAATTCGGGGGAGTGTATGACGTTCGAAACGCCCTGCCGCCAATCGTTCCCGAGTCCGGTGAGCAGAAACGAAAAACCCGGCACATGGCCGGGTTTCTGTTTAAACATCAATTAATGATGTTTGTTCTTATGCTTGTTCTTGTGTTTATGACCGCCACCGCCGGAATGAGACTTACCGCCATCGTCACCCAGGTTGTTGCCGACCGCGCCACCTGCCGCGCCACCCAAGCCTGCACCGATGGCCGAACCGGTCGAGCCGCCCATGCTGTTGCCGATCACTGATCCGCCAGCGGCGCCGAGGCCGCCGCCAATCGCGGCTTCGGTGCGACTGCGTTTATCCGCGCCGACAGCACTGCCCGCAGCGCCGCCCAAACCTGCACCCACTGCGGCGCCAGTGCTACCACCGAGTTGTCCACCGACCACGTTGCCCAATGCACCACCCAGGCCGCCACCGACGGCGGCCGTGCCGTCGCCGGCAGCCATAGCGCCTTGAGCAACCAGCAATCCGAAAAACAGTGCAGATAATGACAATCGCATTTGAACCTCACAGTTCCCGAAGCGGGACAGTCCGCCCGTACAAGGGCTTATAACCCATTGGAGGCGTTTGCGGGAAAAACGTTCAGCAACGAAAAAGCCCGACATCGAGTCGGGCTTTTTCTGACACGCAATCACTCTCAGTGACGCTTGTGGCCTTTGGACAGGTTGCTGCCCACCGCGCCGCCCGCGGCACCACCCAGACCAGCACCGATGGTAGCGCCATTTCTGCCGCCGAGGCTGTTGCCAATCACCGAACCGCCGGCCGCGCCGACACCGCCGCCAATGGCCGCTTTGGTCCGGCTGCCCTTGCGTGCCGCCACCGCACTGCCCGCTGCGCCTGCTACGCCCGCGCCAATCGCGGCACCGGTGCTGCCGCCCATTTTCTGGCCGACCACGTTACCCAGCGCGCCGCCCAGACCACCGCCCAATGCCGCAGTGCCGTCGCCGGCAGCCATCGCACCTTGAGCCACGAAAAGGCCAAGAACCAAAGCAGGGAGTGTTAAACGCATGACGAAAACCTCAAAAACAGAGATACAAAAAGGGTCGGGATTTAATGTCGCCAAAGGGCAAAAGTCCAGACGAAACCAAAGCGCAGCGAGCACTTGGCGCCGATTTGACCGCGATTCTGGAAAAGGTTTTACGACAGGCAAAAAAAAGCCCGCTGGGGAGACGGGCTGGAGACTTGCTTTCTAACGGATGGCTTCACCTTAATCCGGACTACGTGAAAAGTTTGTGAAAAAAAACCGAGATCTTTAAACCATTCGCAGAACGTTTCGGAAGTCACCGATCAGACGTAAAAAAACCCCGTTCATTGACGGGGTTTATGTCGAGAAAGCTTATTTTCTGGCCCGCGCCACCTTGGGAAGGAATTTCGCCTTCGGCCCTTTCGGCGCTGCGGATTTGATCTTGGCGTTCTGAATCGTGTCTTCACCAAAGCCCGACTGGTACTCGCTCTGTCCACAGCGTACGCAGTTGTTGAAGGAAAATTCAGCGCCATCGTCTTCGATATACGGTGCAGTCATGCCCTCTCCCCTTCGTAACAGGTCGACACCGGCAAAACCCTCTCACCTGAAAAATATCGACCCCTCAGGATTTTGAGACTAGCCGGTCATTACTGGACTTGTTATTCAGATCGACCAACACCCGACGAATGGCCCGCTAAAATTCAACGCCGCGGCGGCCCGCCTAGCGCAGCTTCACCGCTGTTCCCGTCACAAACACCACAACCATGCCGCCCTTGCCCGCCGGCATGCTGATCTCGAAATCCAGTCCGACCACCGCATCTGCCTGCAAGGCACGCGCTCGTTCCTTGATCTCGTCCGTGGCCTGAATCCGCGCTTCTTTCAATGCCCGCTCCAGCGTTTGCGACCGCCCCCCAAAAAAGTCGCGCATACCGGCGAACATGTCACGGATCACGTTGACGCCTTGCACCGACTCGGCACTGACAATGTCCAGATACGCGGTGATCTGCCGGCCTTCGATGGCGTGAGTGGTGGAGATGATCATTAACGTCGTCCTTTTACTGGCAATAAAACCGCGATTGTAATGCTCAAACCAGAATCAGCCGACCAGATCACGCACGTTGGCAAATTCCAGACACCAGAAACCACAAAACCCCTGACTTCTTTCGAACTCAGGGGTTTGTGTTTACTAAATTTGGCGGTGAAGGAGAGATTCGAACTCTCGATACAGTTTCCTGTATACACACTTTCCAGGCGTGCTCCTTAAGCCACTCGGACACTTCACCGTATCTCTTCAAACATGTTCTGTCTGTCGAGGCGCGCTAATGTAGTCGAAAGCTTTTCCGATGGCAAACTTTTTTTCAGAATTTTCATGCGGTTAAGAGAAAAAGTGGTTTTCCCCGCCGACGAGCCATGGCAAACCGGCCAATCTCCGGTGACGGCGCTCCTTCTATATAGAAGCAGAATGGCTCACCGCGCTGGCTACACCGGGAAACGGTGACCGGCGGGTCAGTCACGGCGCTTTACCTGGCCTGCGGTGGTGGGTAACGTCTGCCCATCTTTCTTACAAGGAATAGCGTCATGAGTGAGTTGATTTCCTACCACCTCGAAGACGGTATCGCGACCCTGACCTTGAGCAATGGCAAGGTCAATGCCATTTCCCCGGACGTGATTGCGGCGTTCAACGCGGCGCTGGATCAGGCAGTGACTGATCGTGCCATCGTGATCATCACCGGTCAGCCAGGCATTTTGTCCGGCGGCTATGATCTGAAGGTGATGACCGCCGGCCCGAAAGAAGCCGTGGCACTGGTCACCGCGGGGTCGACTTTGGCCCGTCGTCTGCTTTCTCACCCGTTCCCGGTGATCGTTGCTTGCCCGGGTCATGCCGTGGCCAAAGGCGCGTTCATTCTGTTGTCTGCCGATTACCGCATCGGTGTCGATGGCCCGTTCAGCATTGGCCTGAACGAAGTGCAGATCGGCATGACCATGCACCACGCCGGTATCGAACTGGCCCGTGATCGCCTGCGTCGCACGGCGTTCCACCGTTCGGTGATCAACGGCGAAATGTTCGATCCGCAAAGTGCTGTGGATGCCGGTTTCCTCGACAAGGTGGTTTCCGCCGAAGAACTGCAAGGCGCCGCCCTCGCCGCCGCGCGTCAGTTGAAGAAGATCAACATGACCGCGCACAAGAACACCAAACTGAAGGTGCGCAAGGCGCTGCTGGAAACCCTGGATAACGCGATCATCCAGGATCAGGAGCATCTGGGTTAAACCCGGCTCACGCGATGAAGAAAAGCCCGACCTTCGTGTCGGGCTTTTTCTTACACGCTGAGTTGAACATGCCGTGGCTGCTCTAGGACGCGTCTGACGACCGGCTTGGAAACATGCGCTTAAACATCGGCTATCTCCGGACTCTATAGTGGCAATTGCCGAAAACAGTGCACATCCGTACACTGCGCCACCTTTTGTCCCGGTGGGGCCTGAAAATGCTGTTCGTGTTTCGTATGTTGTTGATGGGCCTGCACTTTATTCTGGCGGGCGTGCTTGGAGTTGTCCTCGGTCTGTGCCGTCCATTCAATCCGGACAACAGCCGTCTGTGCGCCCGCCTCTACGCTCTGCCAGCGATGTGCATTTTGCGTCTGCGCGTGAAGACCGATGTCAGCGGGTTGATAAACAAGCCCGACAGTTGCGTGATCATCGCCAACCACCAGTCCAACTATGATCTGTTCGTGTTCGGCAATGTCGTGCCGCGCCGTACCGTGTGCATCGGCAAGAAGAGCCTGAAATGGGTGCCGTTGTTCGGGCAATTGTTCTGGCTGGCCGGCAATGTGTTGATCGACCGTGGGAACGCGCAGAAAGCCCGCCAGTCGATGGTTACCACCACGAATACGTTGCAGAACGAAAAGACCTCGATCTGGGTGTTTCCCGAAGGCACGCGCAACCTCGGCGAAGACCTGCTGCCGTTCAAGAAAGGCGCGTTCCAGATGGCAATTGCCGCCGGTGTACCGATCGTTCCGGTATGTGTCAGCAGCTACGTCAAGCACATGCGTCTGAACCGCTGGCGCAGCGGGAAAATTCTCATACGCTCGCTGCCGGCAATTCCCACTGCCGGGCTGACCATGGACGACATGCCCATGCTCATCGAGCAGTGCCGCGAGCAGATGCGCGAGTGCATCGAAGCGATGGATCGGCAACTGCAAGCCGCGTGAAAAACAAACCCGCCCTGTGCGGGTTTTCTTTTGCCGGGTGAACTGTGCAGATTTCACTGACTCTCAAGCAGCGACACGGCTAAGCTGAAGCCTTGTTTCCCTGTCATCTGCCAAGAAGAAGTGAATCACCACCATGGGTCGAGTTGTTGCTGCTGCGGTGTACAGCGCGGGTAAGAAAGTCACCAATATTTCCCTGGATGAAGGCGCGGCCTGGGCTGAAAAGCCCGGTCACTTTGTGTGGATCGGCCTTGAAGAGCCGGACGCTCAGGAGCTATCCAATCTGCAGCGCCAATTCAACCTGCACGAATTGGCCATCGAAGATGCCCTGGAAAAACATAGCCGACCGAAGCTGGAAACCTTTGGCGACGCTTTGTTTATCGTCACCTACTCGCCCATTCGTGAACACGGGATTCTGCAGTTCATCGAAACCCATATCTTCGCCGGCAAGGGCTACATCATTACCGCACGCAACGGCCACTCGGCGTCCTACGCCCATGTCCGCCAACGTTGTGAGGCGCGTCCGCTGTTGCTGGAGCATGGGGAAGATTTCGTACTTTATGCGCTGCTCGACTTTGTCATCGAAAACTATCAGCCCGTGGGCGAAGCGATCCACGCCGAGATTGATGAGCTGGAGCGTAATGTCCTGTGCAGTGCGTTGAACGAGCACGACATTCAGAAGTTGCACGGATTGCGCCGTGATGTCGTGCGTCTGCGCCGCTATGCGGCGCCGATGGTGGAGATCAGTGAGGAACTGCAAAAACTGAGCTTCCCGTTCATCGACAAGAACATGCGCCCGTATTTCCGCGATGTGCAGATCCATGTAACACGGCAGATGGAAGACCTGACGACACTGGCAGACATTGCAAGCCAGACCATCGAGATTGGTGTGTTGCTGGAAGCGTCACGGCAGAGCGTGGTGCAGCGCAAGTTTGCCGCATGGGCGGCGATTCTGGCGTTTCCGACGGCAGTGGCGGGGATTTACGGGATGAATTTCCAGAACATGCCGGAGCTCACCTGGCATTACGGCTATTTTGGCGTGCTGAGTTTTATCACGGTGGGTTGTGTGAGTTTGTGGGCGAGTTTCAAGAAGTCCGGATGGTTGTAAAAGCCAAAAGATCGTCCGATCGCGGCCCGAGCCTTCGGCAACTCCTACAGGTGTACCTGATCCCAATGTAGGAGCTGCCGCAGGCTGCGATCTTTTGATCTGCTGTTAAACAGTTGCTGGCTTGTGCGCCACAAACCGCATCATCCATTCCGCGACCGTAGCACCATGGTGCTCTTGCTCCAGGCTGGCCACGCCCGTGCTGTAAATCTGTGTACCCAAGGCTTCCTGACGCAGATCCAACAACGCGCGCGAGTAGTCGTGAATGAATTCCGGATGCCCCTGGAAGCACAGCACTTGGTCATTGATGTGATAAGCCGCGAACGGGCAGAAATCACTGGAAGCGATGACCGTGGCGTTTTCCGGTAGTGCGGTGACCTGATCCTGATGGCTGATCAGCAGTGTCAGCTCTTCACGCACCGGGCTCATCCACGGCGCCTTGGCCGCCAGTTTGTAGTTATGGGTGCCGACGCCCCAGCCTTGCGTGGCACGTTCACTCTTGCCGCCCAGCAACAGCGCCAGCAGTTGATGACCGAAGCACACGCCGAGCAGCTTGTCGCCACGCTCGTAGCGGGTCAGCAAGTATTCCCTGAGGGTCTCGATCCACGGGTCGGTGCCGAAAGAATCGGCTTTGCTGCCAGTGACCAGATACGCATCGAAGGTCAGGTCGTCGCTCGGGTATTCGCCCTGCATCACGTTGTACACCGTGAACTCGGCGGCAATCGGTTGCTGCGAGAACAGGCGCTGGAACATCTGCCCGTAACCCTGATATTGATCGACCAGTTCTGGACGCAGGATGTCGGTTTCCAGGATGCAGATGCGTAGCGACATAAAAAATACCTGACACGTGATGGGAATAATGAACACCCCAGAGCCTGCCCTGAAACACCCTGGCAAGGCAAGCCCCGGAATGCTCGTCGCCCTTAGAACATCTCACCTTTTGCCGCTTTATCCAGCAGCAGCGCCGGCGGTGCGAAACGCTCGCCATACTGTTCGGCCAAATACTGCGCGCGGGCGACGAAATCCTTTACTCCATACTGGTTGATGTACTGCAACGCACCGCCGGTCCATGCCGCAAAACCGATACCGAAGATCGAGCCGACGTTGGCATCCGCCGTCGAGGTCAGCACGCCCTCCTCCACACAGCGCACGGTTTCGATGGCCTGCACAAACAGCAAGCGGTCGCGCACATCCTTCGGAGAAATCTGCCCGTCAGCTTTCTCGAAACACGTTTTCAGTTCAGGCCACAAATGTTTCTGTCCGCCAGCCGGATACTCGTAGAAACCGCCACCTGCGGCTTTGCCCGGGCGCTTGTATTCGTTGAGCAGCAAGTCAATCACGGCAAACGCCGGGTGTTCAATCAGCGGTTTCCCTTCTGCTTGTAGGTCCTTGGCGGTTTGCTTGCGGATATGGCTCATCAGGCTGAGGGAAACTTCGTCGGAGATCGCCAGAGGCCCGACTGGCATCCCGGCCTTGCGCGCTTCGGTCTCGATCATCGGCGCGCTCACACCTTCACCAAGCATGGCGATGCCTTCATTGGTGAATGTGCCGAACACCCGCGACGTGAAGAAGCCGCGACTGTCGTTGACCACGATCGGGGTTTTCTTGATTTGCAGGACGAAATCAAACCCGCGAGCGAGGGTTTCGTCGCTGGTTTGCGCGCCTTTGATGATTTCCACCAACGGCATTTTTTCCACCGGGCTGAAGAAATGCAGGCCGATGAATTTGCTCTGATCCGGTACCGCCGTCGCCAGCCCGGTGATCGGCAAGGTCGACGTGTTGGAGGCAATCACAGCGTCGGCGCCGACCACTTTCTGCGCCGCCGCAGAGACCCTTGCCTTGAGTTCACGATCTTCAAAAACCGCCTCGATGATCAAATCGCAACCGGACAGGTCAGCATCGTTTTCGCTGGCATGAATCCGCGCCAGCACAGCTTCACGCTGCGCAACATCCATCTGACCACGGGCGACTTTCTTGTCGAGCAGCGCCGCCGAATGCGCTTTGCCCTTTTCGGCAGCAGCAAGGTTGATGTCCTTGAGCACCACCTCGATACCCGCCGAGGCGCTGACAAAAGCGATCCCCGCGCCCATCATCCCGGCGCCGAGCACGCCGACCTTACGCGTAACGAACGGCGCAAAGCCCTGCGGCCGCGAGCCTCCTGCGTTGATTTCGTTGAGTTGAAACCAGAACGTGCCGATCAGGTTTTTCGAGATCTGGCCGGTGGTCAATTCTGTGAAGTAACGGGTTTCAATCAAGTGCGCCGTGTCGAAATCCACCTGCGCGCCTTCCACTGCCGCGCAGAGAATTTTCTCCGGCGCCGGCAACGTGCCTTGGGTCTTGGTGCGAAGGATCGACGGCGCAATCGCCAACATCTGCGCGACTTTCGGATTCGACGGCGTGCCGCCCGGAATCTGATAACCCTTCACATCCCAACGTTGCACCGCCGTCGGATTGGCAGCGATCCAGGCACGCGCCTTGGCCAGCAGCTCATCGCGATCGACCGCCAACTCATCGATCAAACCGGCCTGTAACGCCTGTTGCGGACGGACCTTTTTGCCTTCGAGCAAATACGGCAGTGCCTTCTCAATGCCGAGCATGCGCACCATGCGCACCACCCCGCCGCCACCCGGCAACAGGCCGAGCGTCACCTCCGGCAGACCAAGTTGCACCGACGCATCGTCCAGTGCGATCCGGTGATGACACGCCAGACAAATTTCCCATCCACCGCCAAGCGCCGCGCCATTGATGGCCGCGACCACCGGTTTGCCGAGGGTTTCCAGGGTGCGCAATTGTCCTTTGAGGGTCAGCACCATGTCGTAGAAGGCTTTGGCTTCAGGCTTGCCGACCTTGATCAGCTCATTAAGGTCGCCGCCGGCGAAGAAGGTTTTCTTCGCCGACGTGATGATGACGCCGGCAATGCTTTCTTTTTCAGCCACAAGCCGGGCAACGCAGGCGGCCATTGCCTCGCGGTACACGGCGTTCATGGTATTGGCGCTCTGGCCCGGCATGTCGATGGTGAGGACGACAATGCCGTCCTGACCTTTTTCGTAACGAATGGCTTCGCTCATAACAAGGTTCCTTGAATTCGGGGCTCAGAGGCGTTCGATGATGGTGGCAATGCCCATGCCGCCGCCGACGCACAGCGTCGCCAGGCCATAGCGCAGGCGCCGGGTTTCCAGTTCATCGAGCAAGGTGCCGAGGATCGCGCATCCGGTGGCGCCGAGCGGATGGCCCATGGCGATGGAACCGCCGTTGACGTTGACCTTGTCCGGATCGACGGCCATGTCCTTGATGAACTTCAACACCACCGAAGCAAACGCTTCGTTGACCTCGAACAGGTCGATGTCTTCCACGCGCAGGCCGGCCTTGGCCAGTGCCTTGCGAGTGGCCGGCGCGGGGCCCGTGAGCATGATGGTTGGATCGGTGCTGGTCACCGCCGTGGCGACAATCCGCGCCCGTGGCTGCAAGCCCAGCGCCCGGCCCTTGGCTTCGGAACCGATCAGCATCAACGCCGCGCCATCAACGATCCCGGAGCTGTTGCCGGGGGTGTGTACGTGATTGATCCGTTCGACATGGCTGTAAACCCGCAGCGCCGTCGCGTCGAAACCCATCTGGCCGATCATTTCGAAACTCGGCTTGAGCTTGCCAAGCCCTTCCAGGGTCGACTCGGCACGAATGAATTCATCGTGATCGAGCAGGATGATGCCGTTCTGATCCTGCACCGGCACCAGTGACTTGTTGAACGAGCCATCGGCCCGCGCCCGTGCGGCTTTCTGTTGTGAATGCAGCGCGTAGGCATCGACGTCCTGACGGCTGAAGCCTTCGAGGGTGGCGATCAGGTCGGCGCCGACACCTTGTGGGGTGAAGTGGCCGTGCAAATTGGTTTGCGGGTCGAGCGCCCAAGCGCCGCCGTCGCTGCCCATCGGCACGCGTGACATCGACTCGACGCCGCCGACCACCACCAGATCCTCGAACCCCGAACGCACTTTCATCGCGCCGAGGTTCACCGCTTCCAGACCCGAGGCGCAGAAGCGGTTGATCTGCACGCCAGCCACGCTGACGTCCCAATCGGCCACTTGCACGGCGGTTTTGGCGATGTCCGAGCCTTGATCGCCAATCGGTGTGACGCAGCCCAGCACCACATCATCGACCTGGCTGGTGTCCAGCGCCGTGCGCTGTTGCAATGCAGTCAGCAACCCGGCCACCAGGTTCACCGGTTTGACGCTGTGCAGGGCACCATCGGCCTTGCCTTTGCCGCGCGGTGTGCGTAACGCATCGAAAATCAAAGCTTGGGTCATGACGTCCTCGAACCTGTGCGGTGAGTGAATTCTTGTGCTCCCACTCTTGGCTCGCGCACTCAAGTATTCAATGACCACAGCGCTCAATGGTGTTGACGCACACGCTCAGACGGACGGTCATCGGGTATCGGGTGAACCGGTTCAGGTCAGCGAGTTGTCTAGCAAGCGGGCGGCGACGGAGCTGGCAATACGCCTCATGCCTTTTTAATCGCTAACAGCTGGAAGTCCATATGAAATGGATCTAAGCCAAGCGTGACGCGGGCCCTAAGGTAAGACATGTACGTCATGGTCGTCGGGTTTTGCCGAGGCAGGCGTTCTTTAACAGGAAGTGCATCGCTTGCCGTCATGGATATGCAGGCAGGCATCAGGAAATAACAATAAAGGCGGTCAAGCCATGTTCAAACAACCGAAAGTTCGTCAAGCAGGGCTCATTCTTTTCGCCACGACGCTGTTGTTGATTTTGCCGAATCTGACCAAGGTCATCGGCTGAATCGAGCGACAGATGCTGGTTATCGCCCCTGTAAAATGTGACTGGCTCGCTACCCGGGCCAGCGTGGCTGTGCCAATCTGCGCACTTTCCACGACATGGACGGCGATCATTTGAAAGCGCTCATTGTGTTTGGGGCCTTGCTGCTCAGCATGCCCTTGTCTGCCGCACAGCTGGATTTACAGTTGGGCGCAACCAGCCGCATCTGGCAGACCGAGGAGCTGCTCAAGCATCCTCAGGTGCAAACCCTCACGGTAAAAAACGACGTGTCCTACAAGAAGGACATGACTTATCGCGCCGTGCCCGTGGCGGCGTTGCTGGGCGGAATCAAACCTGAGGATCATCTGCAAGCGGTGGCGCTGGATGGCTTTGCCGCCGAGTTGGCAGCTGCGCCGCTGCTCAACACCCAAGGCTCGCGAGCCTGGCTGGCGATTGAAGACCCCGCGCATCCGTGGCCACCATTGTCGGCGGGCAAGCACAGCGCCGGGCCGTTCTATCTGGTGTGGACCGATCCGCAGGCCGGCAACATCAGCCCCGAGCAATGGCCCTTTGAAGTGGCCAGCATCAAGCGCATGGCACCCGTGGCTGAGCGCTTCCCTGCCCTGTTGCCGGACCCTGCGCTGAAAGCAGATGACCCGGTGAATCAAGGTTTCGCGCTGTTTCAGAAGAACTGCCTGGCCTGCCATCGCTTGAACGGCGCGGGGGATGCGCAGTTTGGGCCGGATCTGAATATTCCGTATAACCCGACCGAGTATTTCGGCGCGGATTTCTTGAAGCGTTACATCCGTGATCCGCAGAGTTTGCGCCAGTGGCCGCAGGCGAAGATGCCGGGGTTTTCGGCGGATGTGCTGCCGGAGGGGGATTTGCAGATGTTGGTGGGTTATCTGAAACACATGGTGGGGCGCAAGGTTAAGCACTGATCAACTGTTCCGCACAAAACCCTGTAGGAGCTGCGGCACGCTGCGATCTTTTGATCTTTAAAACAGAATCAAAAGATCGCAGCGTGCCGCAGCTCCTACAGGGGATTTGTGTGAATCCTACTGTTGTTGGACTGAGATGATTGGGGTCGGCGAAACGAACACCTTCGCATGCATTTGCTCGCACCCGCCGCCCCGGCGCATGCCGCGTACCGGGCAGGCGTCCAGATAATCCAGGCCCACCGCCAGTTTCAGGTGTCGCTCCGGCCGCGCCAGTTGGTTCGTTACGTCGAAACTGTACCAGGCGTCATCCAGCCAGGCTTCGGCCCAGGCATGACTGGCCAGGTGTTCGCAATCTTCGCTGTACAGATACCCCGAGACATACCGCGAGGGAACCCCGAGACTGCGTGCGCACGCCAGAAACGCATGAGTGTGATCCTGACAAACCCCGGCACGTCCGGCGAAGGCCTCGATGGCGCTGGTGTCGACTTCAGTTGAACCCGGCGTATACGTCATGTGCTGGTTCAGACCGTGCATCAAATCGATGAGCGCCGTTCGGTCACGGCGTTGCTTGCAGGACTTCGCCGCGAACGCCCTTAGCGCCTCGTCAGCCTCGGTCAACCGGGTAAAGCGCAGAAACGGCAGCGCCGACTGGCTCTCGTGTTCGGCCTCGCGCAATTCGTCGATATCAACCTGACCACGTGCACCGATGATGATCGCCTCATGCGGCTCGTCCATGGTCAGCACATGCAGAATGTTGCCGAACGGATCGAGTTGCGCGCGCACCGGGCGCGGCAGGTCGAGCTGCCAGCTCAGCACGTGCTGACGCTCGCTGTCGTGCGGGGTCAGCCGCAGGTACTGGATGCTCGCCCGCACCTGATCCTCGTAGTGATAGGTGGTCTCGTGGCTAATCGAAAGTCTCATGCAGCCTCCAGGTAGGAACTGTGAATGGCGTTACCCAACTGGCGCACCAGCGGGATGAATTCGGTCAGCCAGGCGTGAAGGCCTTCCTCGAGAATTTCGTTGATGCCGGTGTAGCGCAGACGCGCGTCCATTTCTGCCGCCAGGCGTTGCGCCGGTCGCCCGTTGGCACCCGGCAACTGCGCGAGAATCTGGTCGATCTCCTCGGTACAGGCGCGCAGCGAACGCGGTACGTCAGCACGCAACAGCAGCAGCTCGGCGACATGCCGGGCACCCGGGGCGTCACGATAGATTTCGGTGTAAGCCTCGAATGATGACAACGCTCGCAGCAACGCACTCCACTGGTAATACGCGTGGGCAGTGCCGTCGCTGACGGCTTCGGCCTGATCACCGGCCATTTCGTAGCGCGCATCGAGCAGCCGCAACGTGTTGTCTGCGCGCTCGATAAAGGTGCCCAGACGAATAAAACGAAACGCATCGTTACGCATGATCGTGCCGTAGGACGCACCGCGAAACAGGTGCGAACGCTCCTTGATCCACTCGCAGAAACGGCTCATGCCGTAGCGGCTGAGACCCTGCTCGGCGATCCCGCGAATCTCCAGCCACGTGGCGTTGATGTTTTCCCACATGTCGGCGGTGATGCGCCCACGCACCGCATGAGCACTGGCCCGCGCCGCGCCGAGGCAGCTGTAGATGCTCGCCGGATTGGCCGCATCAAGGGCGAAGAAGTGCAGCAGACGTTCGGCATGCAGCGCACCGTGACGCTCCAGATAATCGTCAAGCGTGCCGGTGATCAGCAACGGCATCGCCAGCTCGTGCAAGCCGTCGCCGCGACCGTCCTGCGGCATCAGCGACAGCGAATAACTGATGTCGAGCATCCGTGCGAGGTTTTCCGCCCGCTCCAGGTAACGCGACATCCAATACAGATCCGAGGCAGTTCTACTTAACATGGCAAGCTTCCTTCAATCCTCGACCACCCAGGTGTCCTTGGTTCCGCCGCCCTGGGAGGAATTCACCACCAGGGAGCCTTCACGCAGCGCGACACGGGTCAAACCACCGGGTACGACCCGGGTTTCGCGCCCCGACAAGACAAACGGGCGCAAGTCGATATGGCGTGGCGCAATGCCGTTTTCGACAAAGGTCGGGCAGGTCGACAGTGACAGCGTCGGTTGTGCGATATACGCGTGAGGTTTGGCTTTGATCCGCTCGCGAAAGGCATCAATTTCCGCCTTCGTCGACGCCGGCCCCACCAACATCCCGTAACCGCCGGAGCCCTGGGTTTCCTTGACCACCAGATCTGGAAGATTGGCCAGCACGTGGGAGAGTTCAGACGGGTTGCGGCATTGCCAGGTCGGCACGTTTTTCAGGATCGGTTCTTCATCGAGATAGAAGCGGATCATGTCGGTGACAAACGGATAGACCGATTTGTCATCCGCCACGCCGGTACCGATCGCGTTGGCCAGCACTACATTGCCGGAGCGGTAGGACGACAGCAGCCCCGGCACGCCGAGCATCGAATCCGGATTGAACGCCAGCGGATCAAGAAACGCATCGTCGAGGCGGCGGTAGATCACGTCCACGGCTTTCGGGCCATCGGTGGTGCGCATGAAGACCTTGTCGTCACGCACGAACAGGTCCGCGCCTTCCACCAGTTCAACACCCATCTCTCGCGCCAGAAACGCATGCTCGAAAAACGCACTGTTGAAGCGCCCCGGCGTCAGCACCACCACGCTTGGGTTATCGATGGGGCTGGAGCTTTTCAGGGTGTCGAGCAACAGGTTCGGATAATGGTCGATCGGCGCGATGCGCTGGGCGGCGAACAGTTCCGGGAACAGACGCATCATCATTTTGCGGTCTTCGAGCATGTAGCTCACGCCGCTCGGAGTGCGCAGGTTGTCTTCGAGCACGTAATAGGTGCCGTCGCCATCACGGACCAGATCGACGCCAGAAATATGCGAGTAGATATCGCGGTGCAGATCCAGACCCTGCATCGCCAACTGATACTGCTCGTTGGCCAGCACCTGTTCGGCGGGAATGATCCCGGCCTTGATGATGCGTTGCTCGTGATAGAGGTCGGCGAGGAACATGTTCAACGCCTTGACCCGCTGGATGCAGCCGCGCTCGACGATCCGCCATTCGCTGGCGGGAATGCTGCGCGGAATGGTGTCGAAAGGAATCAGGCGCTCAGTGCCCTGCTCGTCCCCATAGAGCGTGAAAGTAATCCCGGCGCGATGGAACAGCAGATCGGCCTCGCGTCGACGTTGCGCCAGCAGCTCATCAGGCGTATCGGCCAGCCAACGGGCAAATTCCCGGTAATGCGGGCGAACCTGGCCGCCGGCATCGTACATCTCATCAAAATAGGTGCGGATCATGCCGTACTCCTTGTCACCCGGACCTACAGGCCTTCGCAAGGCCCGTGCCATCGGCATAAACGCTTTGATATCAATTGGTTGGATATTCACGTCGCAGGCACCGCACCATTCCTGTGCGGCAAATGCCCCCACCTGATCGCCCCCGCTTCATTGCGACGCACTGCATCGCCTATCACCAGCATAGTCAGAGTTGATTTCACTGCTTGCGGCTGGCTGCGGATAATCCGCGCATTCGCTGAAAAAACTTCTACGCAGAATTCTTCAGCCCCACTGATCCGCACTGCCAACGCAGCCCGCAAAGCCTTGACCCTGACCGGTTTCCTCTCCTTATCGGTCTTCCGTTTTAGCCACCCTCTGCGGTGGCTTTTTTTTGCCTGCTTGAAACGTTTTGAAAGCAAAAGATCGCAGCCTTCGGCAGCCCCTACAGGTGATTGGGGTAGGCGCTGCCGAAGGTTGCGATCTTTTGATTTTCAGAAACGAAAACGGCCGACCCAAAGGTCAGCCGTTGCTGAACAGTTATTTATTTCAAGAGATCAGTTCAGACGGTAGCGACTGCGCACCTCCTGCTTCACGCCCCAGCCCTCGATGATGCCGCCCAACGGCTCGACCACGGCAGAAAAGCCCTGCTCGAAATCGCCAATATCGTCATAGGTTGCGTACATCACTTTGCTTAATTCCAGAGACCACGCGCCGTCGTCGCGCGCGCTGACCTGGGCATTGATGGATTCACCGCGAAATTTTCCTGCTGCCCTGCGCGCCCGCTCCTCGTCCGGGAAAATCGCGTAGAACTCGATGGGATGGAATCGGGAAAAATCGAAACCGCCTTCTTTCATGCGGCGCAGAACATTGCTGCTGATGTCTTCTTGATAGGCTGTGCTCATGAATCGTCCCCCTCGGATAGATGGATAGACTTTCCGTATTCCCGCCCCGGGCCTTACTGGCCAAAGTACTACTGCAACGTGGTTGCTGCGGGAAACAAGCATGTAGCTGACAAGACCAGACCTTAGCGATCCATTCGCTGATCTCGCTTGCAGAGTAGCCCCAAGATAGAGCCGCTGCCAAGGCCTGGTGCTTCAAGTGACAGGAAGTATTCAGATTGGAGTGATGCTGCGGATTTCGATGGCGTTCTGGGTTTTCAGGTTTTTCACGCCGGCATCGGCGGTGCGCCCTTCCAGATCGTTCAGATCCAGTTCGGCAGCAACGGGCAGGAGCCGCGCCTTGATCAGTCGAGCGGCTTCGTCATCGCTTGGGCATTCCGCACGCTCGAACACCTCATCGACAACTTCACCATGATCGTCCACGAAAGTGACTTTCCACTTTTGCATCGGTGCCTCCTCGATCAAACCCGCAAATGGGCTTACCTCTATCTCGACTTTTAGAGGGATTGATCGTTCAAAAGGAATGCAGCGCGCGAGGATGAAAATAAAAAATTTACTGTCGGAGCTGCCGCAGGCTGCGATCTTTTGACTTTCAAAAACAAGATCAAAAGATCGCAGCCTGCGGCAGCTCCTACAGGCGCACCATGATGTTTAGTCGTTGCTTGGCTTGTTGATCGCCTGCAATACGTACTGCGGCATTGCAAACGCGCCGATGTGGATTTCCGGGTTGTAGTAGCGGGTGACGATGCCGCTGCCGATGAAACGCTGTTGCAGGGTTTCACGGCTCAGCTTGCGGTATGCCGGGTTGGTCGAGCCCCAGGCGAAGGTCATCGAACCGCCGATGTAGGTCGGCACCGCTGCTTGATAGAAATGCCAGTCCGGGAACAGGCTGCGCAGGCGACCGGCGGTGGTTTTGACTTCTTCGATCTGCATGAACGGCGTGCCGTTCTGGGTCACGAGGATGCCGCCTTCGTTCAGGCAGCGATGGCAGGCCTGATAGAAGTTTTCCGAGAACAGCACTTCGCCCGGGCCGATAGGATCGGTGGAGTCGGAAATGATCACGTCGAATTTCTCGGTGGTCGTGGCGACGAAGCGCATCCCGTCATCAATCACCAGATTCAGCCGTGGATCGTCGTAGGCGCCCTTGGAATGCTCCGGCAGAAACTCTTTACACATCTCGACCACGGTGCCATCGATCTCGACCATGGTGATGTGCTCGACGCCCGCATGCTTGGTCACTTCCCGCAGCATGCCACCGTCACCACCACCGATGATCAGCACGCGCTTGGCGGCGCCATGGGCGAGGATCGGTACGTGGGTGAGCATTTCGTGGTAGATGAATTCATCGGCTTCGGTGGTCTGGATCACGCCGTCCAGTGCCATCACCCGGCCCATGCGCGGGTTCTGGAAGATCACCAGGTGCTGGTGTTCGGTGCGCACTTCATGCAGCAGTTTTTCCATGCGAAAACGCTGGCCGTAACCTTCGTAGAGGGTTTCCAGGTACTCGCTGGTTTTGGTGACGGTCATGGTCAAGTGCTCCGATGAATGCACGGGCGTTGCTCGTGGAGACGATTGCCCGGGAAAGGCGCGCATTCTACGTTGCCGAAGATGACAGGTCGAACCTCACTTCATCGGCTGAACACAAGCACCTGTAGGAGCTGCCGAACGCTGCGATCTTTTGATCCTGATTTTAAAAAACAACATCAAAAGATCGCAGCCTTCGACAGCTCCTACAGGGTAGTGCGTCAGATCCGCACGCTGCCCCGTGGCCCGGCAATTGCCCAGATGATCAGGCCCAGCACTGGCAGGAGGATGATCAGCAGCACCCAGACGATTTTCATCCCGGTGGAGACGCCGCTTTTCAGCACATTGATGATGGCCCAGATATCGAGGGCAAGAATGATCAGGCCAATCAGACCGTTGAACGTGGAACCCATGGTGTCGCTCCAGAATAGTGGCATGCACTTTTAGGATAGACGGTCGCGTGCAGGGTTCCCTTTTATTGTGCTCAGACGTGAACGGCGACCTTCAAGGCTTCCAGAGAAGGCGCAGCGGCAATGCCGACTTGCGCGCACAACTCGAGGACTCGTGGCACGTCGTTGCCGTAGACCAGCACCACTTGCAGCTCGTCGTCGAGCAATTGGCTGAAGTTCATCAGCGTGTAACCGCCATTTTCCTTGTTCAGGCTGCTCATCTGCACCTGAATGCGGTTGAGCGCAGTCAGCGCTTCGGTTTTGGCCAGTTGCTTGGGCTTGAGGTTGAAGTCCACGGTCGGGCCGAACGAGGCGACGATCTGAGCGAACAGGTCGACGTAGGTGTCAGCCTGGAACAACACGGTTTCCGGCAGGCTGCCAACCACAACCCACTCGCCCAATGCGATCGGGAAAGTGTCGTCGTAGTTGATGTCCGGGTTGGCCGCCAGAAAAGCGCCGGCATCGGCGTAGGCCTGGGCAGCTTCGTCCGCCACTTTCAGGATCTCGTCCTCGCCCATGCAGCCGGAGCTGATTTTGCTGATGAGTTCGACGAGTGCGGCTTTCATGAGGGCGGATCCTGTGGCGAAGATGGATTTTGAGGGCGCGGAGGATAGCGCACAAAGCAAAAGATCGCAGCCTTCGGCAGCGCCTGCATGATTGCGCGCATCGCCGGTGATCTGTGTAGGAGCTGCCGAAGGCTGCGATCTTTTGAGGCCCGTCAGGCCAGCAATTTCTCCAGCTGCGCCGTAGTGTCAACCGCACCCATGGTCCGCGCCGCATCGACCGCTGTAACGCCATTGGCATCCTTGGCTTTCGGGTCGGCGCCCTTGCTGATCAGGTAGTCAACGATCTCAACACGGTTGAACATCGCCGCCATCATCAGTGCAGTCCGGCCATCAAAGGACGAGCCTTCGATTTCCGCGCCCGCCTCTACCAACGCCTTGACCACTGCCAGATCACCTTTGAACGCCGCACCGGCAATCGGACTCTGGCCGTTGGCATTGCGCATCTCGGGATCAGCCTTGTGTTTAAGCAGCACTTGCACTGCGTCGACATGGCCGTAATAGCTGGCAAGCATCAGCAAGGTATCGCCCTTGCTGTTTTTCAGGTTCACCGGCAAACCGGCGCTGACCAGTCGATCGAGCATCAGCGCATCACCGTCGCGCGCCTTGTTGAAAACCTGCTCGGAGAATTCGGCAGCTTCTTCAGGGGTCATCTGGCGGCTTTGGTCGGACATGGGGCAACTCCACTTCGGTCAATCGGAAAGCGGACAGTTTCCCGAGCGCGACGATGGCTGTCACCCCCTTTTTCTGAAATTTACCCATAGCCAGAATCAATAGCGGTATTTGCCCTGATGAATTTCAGCCAACACTTCATCGGTCACCTGCACATAGGTTTGCGTGCCGGGTAGCCAGGCGAATATCGGATCGTCGCCTGTCTGGCCGGGGTCGAAGCCTTCATTTTTCAGGCGCGTTTTCTGATATTTGAAAGTGCCGGTGGTTTCCATTTTTACCTTCACCCGCAAAAACAACGGCACCGCATAGGCCGGCAGACGTTGCCGGGCGAATGCCAGCAACTCGGCGAAATCCAGTGTCGCCAGGGATTCAGCCGGAGTAATCGCCGCCATTCCCGCGCGGCCGTTGGTATTGAGAATTTCCACCCCGTACGCCACTGCTTCGCAAATATGCGGATGTTGCAGCAGCAGGTTTTCGACCTCCGTGGTCGAGACATTTTCGCCCTTCCAGCGATAGGTGTCGCCGAGGCGATCAACAAACTGGGCATGACCGAAACCGATGTTGCGCAGCAGGTCGCCGGTGTTGAAAAAGCGATCGCCTTTGCTAAACACATCGTGCAGCACAACCTTGGCGGTCTTCTGCGGATCGGTATAACCGTCCAGTGGCGCCTTCTCGTCGATCCGCGCCAGCAACAAGCCCTGCTCGCCCTTGCCGACCTTGCGCATGAAACCGTCAGCACTGCGGATCGGCTGGCCGCTGTCATGGTCGTAAGCCACCAGCTCCCAGGCCATCAGCGAAAAACCGATGGTGTTGTCGAAGTTGAGAATGTTGGTGAATCCGATATTGCCGTCGCTCGCCGCGTACAGCTCGCAGATGTGCTCGACGGCAAAGCGGGTCTTGAACTCGGCCCAGGCGCCGGGGCGCAGGCCGTTGCCGATCATCTTGCGCACGCCGTGACGGTTGTCGTCGGCGCTGGCCGGTTGATCGACCAGATAGCGGCACAACTCGCCGACGTAACCAATGGTGGTCGCGCGATAGCGGCGCACGTCGCTCCAGAACTGACTGGCGCTGAATTTACGGCGTATCGCAAAACCCGATGCGCCGTTGATCGCCGAGCTCCAGCACACACACAGACCCGTGGCGTGGTACAGCGGCAAGGTGCAGTAGACGACATCGTCGGGGCGCATGTTCAGCGCGATCATGCCGAAGCTGGTCGAACTGCGCATCCAGCGACCATGCTTGAACACCCCGGCCTTGGGCAGGCCGGTGGTGCCGGAGGTGTAGATGTAGAAACACGGGTCGTCGAAAAATACTTGTCGGCTGCTTGGCGGATTTTCACTGGAAGCATCAACACTGGCGCTGATCAGGTTGACGTAGCCTTCGGGGGCAATGCCTGGATGGTTGCTGGTGTCCTGATCGGCGACAAACCAGCTGCGCTGCGCTGCGATCGAGACCTGATCGCGCACCGCTGCGAACGCCGGCAGCAGTTCTTCGCCGACCACAATAGCCACCGGCGCCACCAGATTCACGCTGTGAATCAGCGTGTCACGGGTCAGCGAAGTATTGAGCAACGCGCTGACGGCACCGACCTTGGCCAGTGCCAGAATCGTCACCAGCAACTCCGGGCGATTCTCGATGAAAACCGCGACCACATCGCCCTTGCCGATGCCTTGCTCGCTCAGATAGTGGGCAATGCGATTGGCCCACTGGTTGACCTGTGAATAACTCAGCGCCACCTCTCCCTGCAACAACGCCGGGCCATCGGGGTTGCGCAGAGTCGCTTGTTCGAACGTCCAGCCAAGGCCACAGCTTTGGGTCGGATCCGTGACGTTGGCGACCTTCATGCCCTTGACCACTCGGGGAATGGCCTTGGCAATCATCGGCAGCTTGCGGAGCATCATGCCCCAGGTAATCGTGTCGCTTGGCGCGTGACTCATGGAAGCTCCCCGTTCGACCTTCGCGTGGTGGCCGATGTTTTTTTATTGTCGGGCTGATGCGACCGACGCATTCGAGCGAGGGTCGAGACTGAAAGTACGTCAGCGCTTCTCGGGCTGTACACGCGGTTTTTGCAATGTTTTGTATCCGCCCGGGCGGTGGCGATGTCGATGATTCAGAAAAGCTCGATTGGTTCCGTTAATTCCTGAACGATCCCGCAAAATGCAGGATGCACGATGGCCATTCATGCAGTTTGCACGACAACAGAAAATCATCTTGTTTTTAAGCTATTGATTTATAACAGTTTTATTTTTATCCGATGCTGGCACAATCACTGCAACCTCCTTTGCATGCTTGCCATTCAAGTGCATACGGAGCTGAAAACATGAGCCTGATTCAAGAGAAATTTACCTCCCTGTTCTCCAACTTCGACGTCACCACCTCGCCGCGTCCCGATGGCGGGATTTTGCTGACGCTGCGTAGTGCCGACGGCAAAGTGTTCAAACGTGCACTGACGTATCAGCAACTGCATGCCGGCGACCAACTGTCGTGGGCGATCAGTGCGATTCGTCGTGACCTGGCCGAACAGGCCAGCGAGTTGCCGCAGATTGCGATGCTGCAGAGCCAGCAGCGTTTTGCCCTGCCGACTTATCACTCGCTGTAACTGCGTAAGAACTCGTTAAACAAAACAGGCCGTGGAGCTTTCGCTTCACGGCCTGTTTTTTTGTGCTCAGATTTATCCAGGAGCTGCGGAACGCTGCGATCTTTTGATTTTTAAGAACAAGATCAAAAGATCGCAGCGTGCCGCAGCTCAGTGTTTTGCGTAGACGTCAGAACGCTTCCGGTTCGATTCCGGTGAAGCTGTCGACGGTTACGTGACCCGCCAACTCCCCGCCTTCGCGAGCCAGACCGCAGGTCTGCATACCGGCAGACTGAGCGGCATCGAGCTCTTCGACGATGTCCGACAGAAACAGAATCTGCGCAGGTTCAACAGCAATCGCCTGTTGAATATTGGTGTAAGACTGCGTCTCACGTTTCGGTCCCGATGTGGTGTCGAAATAGCCGCTGAACAGCGGCGTCAGATCACCCGCTTCCGAGCAGCCGAAGATCAGCTTCTGCGCCTGGATCGAACCTGATGAATACACGAACAGTTGATAACCGGCCGCGTGCCAGCGTTGAAGTGCTTCAACTGCATCCGGGTAAACATGCCCTTTCAACTGCCCGGCCTGATAACCCTGCTCCCAGACCATGCCCTGCAACGCTTTGAGCGGCGTGGCTTTGCGGTCTTCGGCAATCCAGCTCAAAAGGATTTCAACAACCCGTTCAACGTCGGCCTGCGGTTCGTTGCTGTCACGACGTACGGCGTCGAGCTGCTCTGCGACATCGGCACGCTCTGCGTTCTGGCGCACGAAGTCCGGCAGGTGTTTGGCCGCGTACGGAAACAGCACGTCGAAGACGAAACTGACGGCGCTGGTGGTGCCTTCGATGTCGGTGAGGATGACTTTGATCGACATGGGCTCAGTCCTCCAGACGCGGGAAGCGACCGGCGATGTCTTCGCCGGTAAAATTGGCAACCCAGCCGTCCGGGTTGTTGAACAGGCGAATCGCGACAAAGTGCGGATGCTCGCCCATGTCGAACCAGTGCTTGGTGCCGGCGGGTACCGAGATCAGGTCATTCTTCTCGCAGAGTACGGCGTAGACGTAATCGTCGATGTGCAGAGTAAACAGCCCACGGCCGGCGACGAAAAATCTGACTTCGTCTTCGCCGTGGCGGTGTTCTTCGAGGAACTTGGCACGCAGTTCGGCTTTTTGCGGGTGGTCGCTGTTAAGGCTGATGACGTCGACGGTGACGTAACCGCGCTCGGTCATCAGTTTGTCGATCTGCTCTTTATAAGCGCTGATCACCTCTTCCTGCGTGGCGCCGGGCTGGATCTTCGCGGTGGCTTGCCAGCGGTCGAAGCGCACGCCCTGCTCGGCCAGAGTCGAGGCGATGTCTTCGAGATGGGTCAGCACCTTGTTCGGAATGTCAGGGCTGGAAACGTGATAGACGGACAGGCTGCTCATTGGGGCAATTCCTCGGTATCGGCCTTGCCGTCCGGTTCTTGCAGACCGGTCGGGCACAGCATTTCATCAGGCAAATGGGCGACTTCGGGTGAAGTCAGCCTTGGCGGTTCATGACGCTGCGGGTTTTCAACTCGCATTCAAACAGGAATTCAAAGGCTTCGATCTGGCGCAGTGCATCGCTCATCTGCGCACCCCAGGTGTAGAGGCCGTGACCGCGAATCAGATAACCGACGCAATCGGGATGGGCGTCGAGCCAAGGCTGCACCTTGGCAGCGAGGCGCGCAATGTCCTGATCGTTGTCGAAAATCGGCACGCGCACCCGGGATTCATGGGTCGAGATGCCGCTGAAGGCTTTTTGCAGTTCGTAGTCTTCGAACTCGATAAAGTCTTGCGGGGTCAGGCGCGACAGCACCGTGGCATTGACCGAATGAGTGTGCAGCACCGCACCGATCTCCGGGCGCCAGCTGTAGAGCTGGGTGTGCAGCAAGGTTTCGGCGGACGGTTTTTTGCCCGGCTCCAGGCTGTTACCGGACAGGTCGGTGGCAAGCACATCGTCCAGTCCCAACTGACCCTTGTGCTTGCCGGACACGGTTAACAACGCTTCGCTGGCCGACAGGCGCGTCGAATAATTGCTGCTGGTGGCCGGTGACCAGCCGCGACCATAAAGGAAACGCCCGGCGTCGACGATTTGCTGGGCGAGTTGTTCACGCGTAAGGCTCATGGCCTGTCCTCTTGCATCCGTGTGGCAATGATAACGGCAGCCGCGAGCGCCGCGAGACTGGCAATACTAAAGGTCAATGTCGCCCCGAGGGCATTCCAGCTGTAGCCGGAATACAACGCGCCCAGCGCACCGCCGGTGCCGGCCAGTGCCGCATACAGCGCCTGGCCCTGCCCCTGTTGACGCGCACCGAAGCTACGTTGCACGAACTGGATGGCAGCGGCGTGAAAACTGCCGAAAGTCGCCGCATGCAGAACCTGCGCAAACAGCAGAACCCAGAGAAACTCGGCGAACGAACCTAGCAGTAACCAGCGCAGGGCCGCCAACAGAAAACTGGCCAGCAGCACCCGGCGTACTGAGAACCGCGCCAGAATCCGGCTCATGGCCATGAACATCAGTACTTCAGCGACTACACCGACCGCCCAGAGCATGCCGATCACGCCTCGTGTGTAACCGAGTTTTTCCAGGTGCAGCGTCAAAAAGGTGTATACGGGCCGTGGCTCATTTGCATCAGCGCCACGCAGCCGTAAAACGCGAGCACGCCAGGGCTGCGCAATTGTTTGAGAAAGCCCTCCCCGCCCGGTCGGTTACCCTGCGCCGGTTGCGCGTTCGGCACCCACAAACTGCTGAGGACGATGCCGGCCATGATCAACACCAGCGCCGCTGGGTAGATGTCAAGACTGAGCCATTCGAACAGACGCCCCAAAGCGACCACGGTGATGATGAAACCAATCGAGCCCCACAGGCGGATCTGGCTGTAACGCGAGGTCTGGCCCTGTAAATGCGCCAGTGTGATGACTTCGAACTGCGGCAACACCGCGTGCCAGAAGAACGCGTGCAAAGCCATGACCATCGCCAGCCAGGCGTAGCTCTTGCTGACGAAAATCAACGAGAAGGTCAGCAACGTGCAAACCGCGCCGAAGCGCACGATGGCCAGACGTTTGCCGGTGTAATCACCCAGCCAGCCCCAGATGTTTGGCGCCACACAGCGCATCAACATCGGGATTGCCACCAGTTCGCCGATGCGCGCGGCGCTGAACCCGAGGTGATCGAAGTACAGCGCCAGAAACGGCGCCGTCGAACCGAGCAAGGCGAAATAGAACAGATAAAAACTGGACAGCCGCCAGTAAGGAAGCGCCGCCACGCCCTTCAAGCCGCAGCGGCTTTGATATCTGCCATCAGAGCTGACCCAGCACCGGCGTGTTCACGCGCACGTCGGCGTTCTGCCCACGGTGACGCAACAGGTGATCCATCAGCACGATGGCCATCATCGCCTCGGCAATCGGCGTGGCGCGGATACCCACGCACGGGTCGTGACGGCCCTTGGTGATCACATCGACCGGGTTGCCATCGACATCAATCGAACGGCCCGGCGTGGTGATGCTCGAGGTTGGCTTGAGTGCCAGATGCGCAACGATCGGCTGACCGGACGAGATACCGCCGAGAATGCCGCCAGCGTTGTTGCTGAGGAAACCTTCCGGGGTCATTTCATCACGATGCTCGGTGCCGCGCTGGGCAACGCATGCGAAACCGGCGCCGATTTCCACGCCTTTAACCGCGTTGATGCTCATCAGCGCATGGGCCAGTTCGGCGTCGAGACGATCAAAAATCGGCTCGCCCAGACCCGGCATCACGCCTTCGGCGACCACGGTGATTTTCGCTCCGACCGAATCCTGATCACGACGCAACTGGTCCATGTAGGCTTCGAGCTCGGGGACTTTGTCCGGGTCAGGGCTGAAGAAGGCGTTCTCTTCAACCGAATCCCAGGTCTTGAACGGGATTTCGATCGGGCCGAGCTGGCTCATATAGCCACGAATGACGATGCCCTGGGTGGCGAGGAATCTCTTCGCAATCGCACCCGCCGCCACACGCATCGCGGTCTCGCGCGCCGAGCTGCGGCCACCGCCACGGTAGTCGCGCTCGCCGTATTTGTGGTGATAGGTGTAGTCGGCGTGAGCCGGGCGGAACAGATCCTTGATCGCCGAGTAGTCCTTGGACTTCTGGTCGGTGTTGCGGATCAGCAGGCCAATCGAGCAACCGGTGGTGCGCCCCTCGAACACGCCGGAAAGGATTTCGACTTCGTCGGGCTCTTGGCGCTGGGTGGTGTGGCGGCTGGTGCCGGGCTTGCGGCGATCGAGGTCGCGTTGCAGGTCTGCGACACAAATCTCCAGGCCCGGCGGGCAGCCGTCGACAATGGCGACCAACGCCGGACCATGACTTTCGCCAGCGGTGGTGACAGTGAACAACTTGCCGTAGGTATTGCCGGACATGCAGGACGCTCCGTGAAATCAAACCCGAATTCTTGATGCGCGCCAGTATACGCAGGCTAACCCAGTAGTTCATCCTCGAACCTTAGTGGTGCTGGTGAGTCCAACCGGCACCTTGGCGAATGATGGCGTGATGATGCTGCGAGTTCTGATCTTGAGTCTTACCCTCTTTACTGGCTTTGCCCAGGCGACTGTCCTACAGCGCCCGATGTCTCTGGACACCGGCAGCGGCGAACTTTTCGGCTCGCTGTTGCTGCCAAAATCCGACAAGCCTGTGCCGGTTGTCCTGATCATTTCTGGCTCAGGTCCTACGGATCGTGACGGAAACAACCCTGACGGCGGGCGCAACGACAGCCTCAAACGGCTGGCCTGGGTCTTGGCCAAACACAACATCGCCAGCGTGCGTTACGACAAGCGCGGCGTGGCTGCGAGCCTGGCGGCGACGCCGGATGAGCGCAATCTGTCAGTCGAGGCCTACGCGGCCGACGCGGTGGCGTGGGGACAAAAGCTCAAGGCGGATCCGCGTTTCGGTCAACTGATTCTGCTCGGTCACAGTGAAGGCGCGCTGATCGCCACCCTCGCTGCGCCAAAGGTAGACGCGGCCGCCGTGATTTCCTTGTCCGGCAGTGCCCGGCCGGTCGATCAGGTGATTCGTGAACAACTGGCCCGCAGCCTGCCGCCGCCCTTGATGTTGCGCAGCAATGAACTGCTCGACAGCCTCAAGGCCGGTCACGTCGATGACAATGTGCCGGCGCAGCTGCAAGTGATATTCCGTCCGAGCGTGCAGCCGTATCTGATTTCGCTATTCCGTCAGGATCCCGCAAAAGCATTCGCACAATTGCCAATGCCGGCGCTGATTGTCCAGGGCAGCAACGACATGCAGGTCGGTACCGAAGACGCGAAATTGCTCAAGGCTGCCAAACCCGATGCCGAACTGGTGGTGATCGAAGGCATGAACCATGTGCTGCGCATCGTGCATAACGACATGAAGCGGCAATTGGCCTCCTACAAGGATCCAAACTTGCCGCTGGCTGCGGAGCTTGGTGCGCAAATCATCGAGTTTATTGACGGACTTCGCACCCGTTAAGCCTCAACTGGGGGCGTTTCAGGCAGTTTTCCCGCCTGATCCCCCTCCAGTCCTGAAGAAAACGGCCGATAAGCCTTTGTCGCCAGCGCAATAGCTGGTGACAAGCAGGGCTTGGACAGGATCTCGCCGTTATGACTGATACGCAGACTTCACCCGACACCACCGCTGAAAAAGACGCACCGCCAGCGGTCGAGCTGCCGTGGGCGGATGTCCACGCCGAGCACCACAAGATGCTCCGCCTGGCCCCGTTGCAGACCGACCGCAACACCGGTGGCCGGCCGCTGCGCTTTGTCGAGTTCGGTTACGCCGAACGCAACAGCAAAGAACAAAGCCTGATGCGCATGGCGATCAAACTGCCTGGCCAGCGCGTGCGCAAAGAACAGAATCTGCTCGATGTGTGGGTCAATCACACCACCAAACGTGTGCATTTCGGCCCGGACAGCGGCTTGCAGATCGAACCGTTGAACCGTGGCATCGGCCGTTTCGTCGCTGCGCAAGGCATCAACTGGGCGAAAAAACGCTGGCCCACCTACACCGTCGACGGCATGGACTTGAACAACAAGGACGCGCTGAACGAGGACACTCGCCTGCGTCGCGATCATTTCCTGCGCGTGCATGGTTTTGATGTGGCGTACGCCGATGCGCAGCATTTGAAGGGCAGCGTCAAGGAAGTGCAGGTCGGTGACTTGCTGGGTGACTGGAACAGCGAAAAGCTGCAAGTCGTCGAAATTCTTGAAGCGGCGCAGATGCTTCAGCAGGCTGAGCAGAATCTGGCCGAGCAGGAAGTGAAGCTCAAAAAGCAGGAAGACAAGGTCAGCAAGTTCAAGCGCGAAGACGCTGGGCTGCGGTTCACCATTACGTGTCTGGTGGCGTTCGCGGTGTTTCAGGCGGGGTTGTTGATCTGGATTGCGACACACCGGTAGATCAAAAGATCGCAGCCTGCGGCAGCTCCTACACGGGGATGGTGTACACCTGCCGAAGGCTGCGATCTTTTGCTTTTAAAGGGTTATACGCGTGACGCGAACAGCGCCTGATGATCGCGGCACTGCTCTGCGGTCAGCATGAACACGCCATGCCCGCCGCGCTGGAACTCAAGCCAGGCAAAATCGACTTCCGGGTACAGCGCATCAACGTGCACCTGGCTATTGCCGACTTCAACAATCAGCAAACCCTTCTCGGTCAGATGATCCGCCGCTTCGGCGAGCATCCGTCGCACCAGGTTCAGACCGTCATCACCGCAGGCCAGACCCAACTCCGGTTCGTGTTGATATTCGTCCGGCATGTCGGCGAAATCTTCGGCATCCACGTAAGGCGGGTTCGACACGATCAGGTCGAAACGCTGACCCGGCAATCCATCAAAGCCATCGCCCTGCACGGTGTACACGCGCTCATCGACGCCATGGCGTTCGATATTCTGATTGGCCACTTCCAGCGCTTCGAACGACAGGTCCGCCAGCACGACTTCAGCGTTCTGGAACTCGTAAGCGCAGGCGATACCGATGCAACCGGAGCCGGTGCACAGGTCAAGAATTCGCGCAGGTTCATCGCCGATCCAAGGCGCAAAACGGTTTTCGATCAGCTCGCCAATCGGCGAACGCGGAATCAACACACGCTCATCGACAATGAACGACATGCCGCAGAACCACGCTTCACCCAACAGATAAGCCGTTGGAATGCGCTCTTCGATGCGGCGTTTGAGCAGGCGTTGCAGATTAACCAGCTCATCGTCTTCCAGCGCGCAATCCAGATAGCTATCGGCGATTTCCCACGGCAGGTGCAGAGCCCCCAGCACCAACTGGCGGGCTTCGTCCCACGCATTGTCGGTGCCATGGCCGAAAAACAGATCCTCCCCATGGAAGCGGCTGACGGCCCAACGGATATGGTCGCGCAGGGTACGAAGTCGGGAAGTGATCACGGGGCAGAACTCCAGAAAAAACGACTGGCGATTCTACCAGCCAAAACGCGCTACGACGACGCAGGAAAAACACCGGGCCGACCGTAGGACTGTTCTGTTTTTCTTATCCGCTATTGAACAGAACGTGTAACTTGACAAGGCTGCAGGCCAATAACGACGGTGCCTACGATGGTAGCGATTCACAGAACCGCTCAGCCAGAGGACAATGCCGCAAAAGCCCCACCCCAAGGAGCCCCAGAATGTCCGTTCCAAAAACGATGTTTCAACTCAGCGGTCGCGGTTACGCAGCGGCCACACTGAGCCATGCGACCGTGGTCATCATCGATGCCCAGAAAGAATATCTCAGTGGCCCGCTGGCCCTGAGCGGCATGGACGCGGCCGTCGCAAACATCAAACAAGTGGTTGCCGCAGCCCGTGCAGCCGGTCGGCCGATTGTGCACGTGCGTCACCTCGGCACCGTCGGTGGCCTGTTCGACCCGCAAGGTGAACGCGGCGAATTCATCCCCGGCCTTGAGCCGCAAGGTGATGAAACCATCATCGGCAAACTGCTGCCGAGCGCGTTTCACGGCACTGAATTGCTCGATCGCCTGCAAAACCTCGGCTCGCTGGACCTGATCGTTTGCGGCTTCATGAGCCATTCCAGCGTCAGCACCACCGTGCGCGCAGCGAAGAACCTGGGTTTCCGCTGTACCCTGGTTGAAGACGCTTGCGCCACCCGTGACTTGCCGTTCAAGGGCCGTGTACTCAGCGCCGAACTCGTACAGGAGGCGGAAATGGCGATCATGGCCGACAACTTCGCCACGCTCGCTTTGACTCAAGACCTGATCTGATCGCCGCTTGATGAGCGGCTCATGCCGCCGCTCATCCGCAAAAGCCTCTCATTTGCCGCAAATGCCATAGCCTCAGGAACAACCCGGTCAACTCCCGGTCGAAGGGCCGATACCATTGAGGAAGGTCGGAATGAAGTTATCCGATGGATTTGACGCACGCCGCTTGCGGCCCAAAGGCCAAAGCAACTGGCGTTTTCGCTTCGGCGCAGCATTCGCCGCCATTCTGGCGACGTTTGGCGTGCTGCTGGCGATGGCCGGTGCTGCCAGCCTGCTGGGACGCCCGCCGGCGCTCGGTGACTTGAACGCCACGCCCATGGGCTCGGCGATTATTCTGGCGGTCGGTTTGCTGTTTCTGTATTTCGGTGTCGCCCTATGGCGTCGCTGCCGCCGTCGCGCACGGCAATCGCGGGAACTGAACATGTCCCCGCACCTGATGAAAAAACACGACTGATCGACGGCCTGGCTTTTTGCCGGGCCGTTTTGTTTCGACTTGGGTAAACTGGCCGCCCTTCGCGGAGGCTGACATGCAAGACGACGATTTTTCCCTGTTCAAAAACGAGCTGCGCGGCGTCAAGCCGATCAAGCACGATCGCGCCGACACCGGCAAACCCAAGACTGACCGCGCCCAGATCGCCAAGCTGCGCCAATCGGCCACCGTGCGCACCGACCAAGCTACCGTTGACGGTCTGTCGGATCAGTTCGTGATCGACGTCGGCCCGGAAGACGAGCTGATGTGGGCTCGCGACGGGGTTCAGGAAAGTCAGATGCGCAAGCTCAAGGTCGGGCAGATCCCGTTCGAAGGCAGCCTCGACCTGCACGGCATGAACGTGGAAAAGGCCCGGGAAACCCTCTGGGCGTTCCTCGCCGAAGCGACCAAATTCGAAATCCGCTGCGTGCGCGTCACCCACGGCAAGGCTGTGCGGCTGGACGGCAAGCGGCCAATGATCAAAAGCCACGTCAACACCTGGTTGCGCCAGCACGCGCAAGTGCTGGGTTTCTGCTCATGCCAGGCCCGACATGGCGGCGCCGGCGCGGTTTACGTGATGCTCAAACGCACCATGATGGAAGGCCGCGACGAATAATCGCGTTACACCGAACTTGCAGGGGCGTGTCCGCCACCGTACCCTTGCCCTTTGCGAAAATCCCCACAGGTAGTTTCATGTCCCTGGAACAGAATTACACCGCGATTCTCGGCCAATTGGGCGAGGACGTCTCCCGCGAGGGCCTGCTCGACACGCCAAAGCGTGCCGCCAAAGCCATGCAGTACCTCTGCCGCGGTTACGAACAGACGCTTGAAGAGGTCACCAACGGTGCCCTGTTCAGCTCCGACAACAGCGAAATGGTGCTGGTCAAGGACATCGAGTTGTATTCGTTGTGCGAACACCACCTGCTGCCGTTTATCGGCAAGGCTCACGTCGCGTATATCCCGAGCGGCAAAGTGCTGGGCCTGTCGAAAGTCGCGCGGATCGTCGACATGTACGCCCGTCGCCTGCAGATTCAGGAAAACCTCAGCCGCCAGATCGCCGACGCGGTGCAGCAAGTTACCGGTGCGCTGGGCGTTGCCGTGGTGATCGAGGCCAAGCACATGTGCATGATGATGCGCGGTGTCGAGAAGCAGAATTCGTCGATGATCACTTCGGTGATGCTCGGTGAGTTCCGGGAAAACGCTGCGACCCGCAGCGAATTCCTCAGCCTGATCAAGTAACTCGTCACACAAAAAAACCGGCGTTGATCGCCGGTTTTTTTTCGCCCGTGAAAAATCGGGTAAGCTGCGCGCCTTTCTCAATGTGCACCGTGAGGCTTTCAACGTGTTCGTCAAAGCGCTTCGTGTCGGCCTCGGCCAACTGGTTATTTTCGTCGACTTCATCACCCGTCCGGGCAAGAAACAGCGCCCCGCCGCTGCTCAGGCGCAAGTCGATGCGGCTGCCAAAGACCTGACCCTGTATCAGTTCCACGCCTGCCCGTTCTGTGTAAAAACCCGCCGCACCCTGCGTCGTTTGAACGTGCCGGTGGCGTTGAAGGATGCGAAGAACAACGAGCAGGATCGCCAGACGCTGCTGGAACAGGGCGGCCGGATCAAGGTGCCGTGCCTGCGCATTGAAGAGAATGGGCAGACGACCTGGATGTATGAGTCCAAGGTGATTATTGATTATCTGGATAAGCGGTTTGCGGCGGTCTGATGGATTGTGGTGTTGCTGATGTCCTCATCGCTGGCAAGCCAGCTCCCACAGGTTCTGTGAACGCCACAGATCACTGTGGGAGCTGGCTTGCCAGCGATGAGGCCAGTAAAGACACCGCAAATCCCAGACAAAAATAAACCGGCCCTCGAGCCGGTTTATTTGTTTTTCAGGCCGCTTTTTCTATCTGCGCCTGGCGCACCACCGCAGCCAATCGCTTCAGCCCTTCATCCAGTCGCGCCGGGTCGATGTGGCTGAAATTCAAACGCAAATGCCCATGATGGTTGTCCGGATCGGGAAAGAACGGCTCGCCCGGCATGAACGCCACATCATTGGCCAAGGCTTCGTTGAGCAACGTTCGCGTGTCCAGCGGCTGTTTCAACGTCAGCCAGAAAAACAGCCCACCCTGTGGCACGTTCCAGTCGGCCAGATCGGCAAAGTGCATTTGCAGTGCCGCTTGAAAGCCATCGCGACGCTCACGATAGAAGCCGCGCAATTCAGTTAAGTGCTGCTGATATTTTTCGCTGCCGATCCACTGCAACGCCTGCCACTGGCCGATGCGATTGGTGTGCAGGTCCGCTGATTGCTTGAGCTTGAGCAGATGCGGGAACAGATCCGGGCTGGCGATCAGGTAGCCGACACGCAAACCCGGCAGAAGGGTTTTCGACACGGTGCCGGTGTAGATCCAGCTGGATTTCTTCAGGCGTGCGGTGATCGGCTTGGCGCTGCCGCCATCGAACGTCAGTTCGCGGTACGGTTCGTCTTCGATCAGGGTCACGCCGAATTCGTCGAGCAGAGCGGCGACGGCTGCGCGCTTAGCCTCGCTGTAGCGCACGGCAGAGGGGTTCTGGAACGTCGGGATCAGGTAGATGAACGCCGGACGATGCTGTTCCAGGCGTGTGCGCAGTTGCGCAAGGTTCGGGCCGTCGGCCTCCTGCTGCACAGTCAGGCAATCAGCCCCGAACAGCTGGAAAATCTGCAATGCCGCCAGGTAAGTCGGCGCCTCCAGCAGAATCTCGGTGCCTTTGTCGATGTACAGTTTTGCCGCCAGATCCAGCGTTTGCTGAGAGCCGCTGACCACCAGCACCTGACTCGCCTCGCAGGCCAACCCCAGCGCCCTCGCCTCTGCTGCCAAGGCTTCACGCAATGCTGGTTCGCCCTCGCTCATACCGTACTGACCGAGCGACAGGGGCATGTCGGCCCATTCGACTTTCGGCAACATCGCTTCTGCCGGCAGGCCGCCGGCGAACGACATCACTTCCGGGCGCTGGGCTGCGGCAAGGATTTCACGGATCAGAGAACTTTTAAGGCGCGAAACACGTTCGGAAAATGCCATGGAGGTCACCGGTAGCAAGGCGTGTGAAAAATGAGTCAAACTTGTTGACTGAAATTACGACAGCTTGAGCGAGTACGTCAACATGATTGACCTTAAAAACCCCAGCAGTCAGCAGCAGGCCATGGAAGCGTTTTTCTTCGGTTATCAGGCGTTCACCGCCAAGGCTGACGAAATGCTCGAGCGCCGAGGTTTGTCACGGGTGCATCAGCGCATTGTGTTTTTCATCGCCCGCTACCCGAATCTGAGCGTCAAGGAGTTGCTGGCCTTGCTGGGCGTGAGCAAGCAGGCGCTGAACATGCCGTTGCGGCAATTGCAGGAAATGCATCTGGTGGACAGCGTCGCGTCAGAGACGGATAAGCGTAAGCGACTGCTGGCGTTGACTGCGGAAGGGGCAAAGTTTGAACAGGTGTTGCGGCGTGAACAGGTGAAATTGCTGGAGCGGGTGTTTGCCGAGGCTGGGGAGGTGGCGGTGAATGGTTGGTTGGCGGTGAATCTGGCGTTGGGGGACAGTCAGGCGACTTTTGATTGAATGCTCTGGCCTCATCGCTGGCAAGCCAGCTCCCACGGGGTTATGAGCTGACCACAGAATTCGGATCCACAAATAAACACTGTGGGAGCTGGCTTGCCAGCGATGAGGCTAGCAAGGGCGATATATCCCTATTGACGGACATTTCGTAAACAAAACAGAAAACAATATTTGCTTTATTTGTACACAAAAGCATAATCCACAGCGTGCGAGTTCCTGACCGCATGGTCAACAAATTCGCGTATGCCTCAAAGGGCCGCTGCCACCCCTCATGGGTCCGGCCCTGGAAATAACAATAAAACTCTTGAGGAGTACTCGCTGTGGAAAGCCGCAAATCCGAAGCATCGACGCTGGATCTCTCGCCGCCGTTACGCAATGGCTTGCTTGAGCGCCTGTTTAAACTCAGCTTGCATGGCACCACGGTGAAGACCGAGCTGATTGCCGGTCTGACAACCTTCATCACCATGGCTTACATCATCTTCGTCAACCCCAACATCATGGCCGATGCCGGGATTGACCACGGGGCCGCCTTCGTCGCCACCTGTATCGCCGCCGCACTGGGCTGCCTGTTGATGGGCCTGTACGCGAACTGGCCGGTTGGTCTGGCGCCGGGCATGGGCCTCAACGCGTTTTTCACCTACACCGTGGTCGGCACCATGGGCTACAACTGGGAAACCGCGCTCGGTGCGGTGTTTGTCTCGGGTGTGTTGTTCATGATTCTGACCTTCTCGCGGATCCGCGAATGGCTGCTCAACAGCATTCCGGTCAGCCTGCGCCACGCGATGGGCGCCGGTGTCGGTTTGTTTCTCGGGCTGATCGGTTTGAAAACCGCTGGCATCGTCGTCGATAGCCCGGCGACTCTGCTCAAACTGGGCTCTCTGCATGAAGCTGGCCCACTGCTCGCCGCGGTCTGCTTCCTGATGATCGCAATTCTCAGCTACCACCGCGTATTTGGCGCGATCCTCATCAGCATCATCACCGTCACCCTGGCCGGTTGGGGCCTGGGCCTCGTGCACTATCAAGGCATCATGTCGGCACCGCCAAGCCTGGCACCGACCTGGATGGCGATGAATGTGGCCGGCGTATTCAACGTCAGCATGATCAGCGTGGTCCTCGCGTTCCTCTTCGTGCACATGTTCGACACCGCCGGTACTCTGATGGGCGTTGCCCAGCGTGCCAATCTGGTGAACGCTGACGGTCGTATCGAAAACCTCTCCCGTGCCATGAAAGCCGACAGTGCTTCCAGTGTGTTCGGCGCCGTGGTCGGTGTTCCGCCCGTCACCAGTTATGTGGAAAGTGCCGCTGGCGTGGCCGCTGGTGGTCGGACTGGTCTTACCGCCGTCACCGTCGGTGTGCTATTTATAGCGGCGATGTTTTTTGCACCGCTGGCCGGCATGATTCCCGCCTACGCCACCGCCGGTGCACTGATCTACGTTGCAATGCTGATGATGGGCAGCATGGCCCACATCGAGTGGGACGAAGCCACCGACGCCATTCCGGCCATCGTCACCGCGATCATGATGCCGCTGACGTTTTCGGTTGCCGATGGTATTGCGCTGGGCTTCATCACTTATGTGGCGCTGAAAGCCGGCACCGGCAAATTCAAGGAAATTTCCGTCAGCCTGTGGGTGCTCTGCGCGATCTTCTTCGCCAAGTTCATCTTCCTGTAAGCGGCACGCGGTTCAAGCTTCAAAACGGCCTCACCCTTGCGGGTGGGGCTTTTGCACATTCTTGAGTACAACTAAAAAAGGAGAACGTGATGAGTCTGGAAACCTGGCTGCTGTTCAGCGGCGCTGCGCTGGTGGTGATCCTTATTCCGGGGCCACTGTCGTTGCTGATGATCAGCAACAGTCTGAATTACGGCTTGCGCCGTTCGTACCCGGCGTTTCTTGGCGGCGTGATTGCCTCGATCTGTTTGCTCAGTGCTTCCGCGCTGGGACTGGGTGCCCTGCTCCTGGCTTCGGAGCAACTGTTCAGCGCACTGAAAATTGTCGGTGCCCTGTACCTGTTCTATCTCGCCTGGCAGAGCTGGCAGCAATCGCGCCAGCCATCAGTGGCCGCCGAAGTACCGCAAGCGGCGCCGGTGCCACGCTTTCGCGCACTGTTCGGCCGTGCGTTTGTATTGGGTGCCAGCAACCCGAAAGACATCCTCTTCTTCGCCGCGTTTTTGCCGCAATTCCTCAGCGCCGAGCAAGCATTTCTGCCGCAGTTGCTGGTAATGATTGCAACCTGGACCCTCCTCGATCTGCTATGCAAACTCGCCTACGGCCTGAGCGCCCATGGTGCAGCCCGTTATTTGCGCAGCGGCAAAGGTCAGAGCTGGTTCAACCGGATCAGCGCCGGGTTGTTTGGCGGCGCAGGCGCGGCGTCCTTGCTCAGCAGCCATTCCTGAGAAAGACGACGATTGAGCGACGGTGTTGTAACTGCTGTTAATACTGTTTAACGGACTACAGCAGTTACAAACGCTGACAAAAATCAATTCAACTGAATCATGAAGTAACTCTATTCAATTCGATGTACGCCGCAACACCACGTAACAACACTTCGATATACACCAACCAAAATCCCTCTCTATATTCCTGCACAACTGACAACCAATACCAGAACAAGGAAGTTCTATATGGCCCAGCATCTGCAAATCCGCATTATCGAGATCCATGCCAACATCCCGGCGTTGAACTATTGTTTTTTCGCCGCGCCTTCCCCGCCCTCTTTTCACTGCCATTAGTGCCTGGCCTTGGCCCGCGTTTCACTGTGCCCAGGTGATTTTGCAGCTACCGAGTCCAATAAACCTGATGCACGACCGTTGCAATACGCCAGTCGTCCTCAGTGCAAAAATATTAATCCTTATTACCGCCCAATAATAATTCATCAATTCGAAGTGTATTAATGTTAAAGCCGACGAAGAAAATCAATACATCCAACAAAGACGGCACCTCAAGCTTAATCAGAACCGAAGACAACTCGGCCGCCGCCAACCGCCCCCGTAACCAGGTATCAGATCTACCTGGAAATGTCTCTGGTCCCGATGCTGGCCGACGCGCCAGCACTGAGCATCCGTTTCAACATCCCCCCCAGTCCGAGATTATCGTGACTGAAATTCCGGGATCGGTCAGGCCGGCTACCCCCCCGATAGTCAAGTCCGCGCTTAACATGATCATGTGGCCGCAAGACCGTGTCGGCGAGCTGATGCCGTTCGGGAGAAACACAGGGTTATTCGTCGTAACCGATGGCACGTTGATTGCCGATATAAAGGGGCTGGGCAAAACAGTAGTCGAGCGTACCAGCCAGGGCGAGTATCAGGTTCCCTTCCCGTTCGCACCCGGGGTGCCGGGGCCGATTCTTGCCAGGATCGCCGGTGAACCCTACTGGTACATCGAACGTCCAGGCTGGGTGAAGAAACCTGTACAGACGCCGCTGGACACAAGCGCACAACCATTCAAATTTTTACTTCCCGAACTGGCGAACCTGCTGGAACCCGCAAGCCCGCTTGACGGTATTCGTCACGATAAACTGGGCAGAACCTACGCTGATATTGATGGCGAAGGTACGGTGCTGATACGCAAAAATGACGACGGTGATTATCAGGCCAGCGACGTCAATGAGCGGGTCGCATCGGGTCCGTTAGTTGAGCGAATCTCCGGCACCGTTCTGTGGCGACGAATTCCGGAACGGCCTCCATCTCCTGAAAGTCCGCGGCTGTATATCCATGAGTCGCCCGACATGGACGCTGACACTGCGGCCACCCAGGTGAAACGACCGAGGCTGGAACAGGCTGGCGAGTCATCCGACCCGATGGAAGCCTCGAATACGGCGCAGCTCTTTCCCCAAACGACCGTTGAAAGTCCTTATCACTGGATGCAGTGGGTACATTACAACGACCTCCCGACTGGCCCATCGGTCAAGCTTGGCGGATTTGATTACACGGTTTTGCCGCCGGGTTCAGCTCCCGATGAATTGGCGGGGATGAACTTCTTGCAAAACCCCAATTCTCCGATCAGCCGCTTCGATGATTTCGAGCGCGTAATGCGCGAAGCGCCTGAACTTCAGCCGGTTGCCGTCTTTCCGAAAAGCAACCACTCCATGGAAGTTCCACCGGCGCACAAGCTTTTTCGTAAACCGTTGTCGCGGTCCGTCGCCGAGCGTTTCACCGAATTCTCCGAGGGAACGGCGCAGTCGGTCGCCAAAACCTTGTTCGAGCGCGCTGATAATTCACCGCAAATCACTTCCACGGGCCTCAACAATATCCATCAGGTCCTGGCCCATTGGAGCTTGAATCCCAAAGCCACCTCTGGCGTCCCGCTACTCGGCGACCCAATGCTCATGTTGCACGAGGCCCCGCGAATCGAACGGAACGGAACGACCTACCTGACGCTCAACGCCCAGGCGGAGGCACCGTTGCATCGCCTGAACTTTGATCCGAAGCTTTTTCCCGAAGACTGGAATTTCTACCTCAGAAGCCCTTCCAGCCAGGCCTTGAGGCAATTGACCGGTGGTCTGCTGGTGCGTGCCGGTTATGACGTCTTCCCGCTGACACCTCAGCATCAACCACCCACTTTGGTGTTCCGCAGTCTGGCAACAGACGATGTGTTCATCTTGAAACTGGCGGCGGTCGAGGGCAATGGCATCACCCTTTATACCTATCCCGGCACCGAGCTTTTTGACCCCTTGCTGCCCGCCTGCATTGGCAAGCCAGCCTACGACGCGGTGGTGGCGGCCGATGCGAAAAACCAGTTGATCTGGCTGCTGGGTGGCGTGCTCAACGTCGATTCGAAACCCGACTCGGTCTTCATCATCAGAGAGCGCTGATGACATCACCCCTTTATTCAGGAACAGATCCATGAAGCTACCCAAGAAAACCAGCGCATCCACGACACCCCCCTCCTCTTCTGCCTCACGGCCAGTGGCGGGTGCGGAATTACCTACCGATCCGATCACAGCCACTCACGTTGGGAGGGCTACTCCAGGCCACAGCTCGACATCCGTCGTACAGCCGACTTCATCCTCTTCAAGCGGCACTGGCTCGCAATCGGCCATGGTCGTAACGCCCATGCTGTATTCGCCACAGGATCGAATACTGGCCGCCATCAAGGCCTCTAATTGGCCAAAGGACAAAATCCACGAACTGCGCCCCGTGTCGGGCAACAGCGGTCTGTTCGAAGCTTTTGACGGCATGATTTACGCGTTCGTCGGCGGCGAAGATTACATGTGCGTCGTGCGCCGCGCAGATGGCGAATACCAAAGTCCGATGGTGACATCGCCAGGAGTAGCGTACACCTTCAGAAAAATCGACGGTGAAGCCCGTTGGGATGCCAATTGGCTCCCTTTACAAGGTTTACTTGATGCAGACGTACCGCGCACTGTCGCAATGCCCGGGGCTGGCGTAACGCGCACAGTCACAATGCCCGAGGCTCTCGAGTTCCTACCGACATTTTTGGCAGACACCCTGACACCAAGCGAGAACTCGGCGCAGGGTGTCCGTTACGACCGGGCCAGCCGTCCCTACGTCGACACGATCGAGGGGACCATCATGGTTCATCGTCACCCCGACGGAAGCTATCAACACAGATCCCCTCAAAGCCTCATCCCGACGGGCCGAATGGTCGAGCAGATTCCCGGGCAGAAAATGTGGCGGTTCATAGACGAATGGATAGCCTGGGGCAAGAAAGCCAAGCCCGAGACCGGCGAATCACTCGCCCTTAACGGCCACCACTACCCTATCGTACCGGTGGGAACCCAGGCGAACGACGCCACTCGCGTGTATTTTCTGCAACATCCGGATTTTTCGCCAACCCACTTCGATTCGTTTGAACGCATGTTGCACGAGGCCCCGGACCTTCAACCCGTGCCGGTCTGGCGCAGTAGCGAGAGCCCTTTGAAAGTTCACGTCGGCGAGAAATCATTCACCCAGCCCCTGACAGAATCGGTCAGGGAGATGTTCAGCGAATTTTCGGATTCCACTGCACGATCCGTCGCCAGAATGTTGTTCGAGCGCGCCGACTACTCCCGCACGATCACATCGGCCGGCTTGCTTAAGCTGCAGCGGATGACTGACCAGTGGCGGCTCAAGCCTCAGGAGGCTGCATCCTGGTTCGCGGAACCGATGGACATGCTACCCGTGTTGCCCCGGGTAGAAAGTGGCGGCAAAGCCACGATATTGTTGCCGCCCGAGGTGAACGGTCCGCTGCAACGCCTGACGTTTGACCCGCAGCGTTTCCGGGATGATTGGACGATCTACCTTCAAGATCCAACATTGGCCAACCTGAGATTGCTGGTCAGGGGCGTGCTCGGGCGCGCCGGCTATAAAGTTGCAACCTTCACCACTTTGGATTCGTCGACGCTGGTGTTCCTGGGAAAGACGCGCACCACGGTCTATTACCTGAAGCTGGCACAAGTTAACGGTAATGCGGTTGAAGTGGGTGGCTCCCCCGCCCCGGGTGCGGCGGTGCTCGCCGACCCAGATCTGCGGGCGAGGGTTGGCGGCACTGCGTATAAAGCCCTCATGGATGCCAGTACATCTAACAAAATCGTCTGGCTACAGGGTGGTGCCCACCGCGACGTATTCGGTCGCCAGTCTGTTTTCATCATCAGAGAATTGTGACCACGGCCTCTTGGAGTTACTCGCTTACCCACGCTCTCCAAACGCAATATAGCTGGAGCAGCCTCCAAGGCTGCTCCAACTATCCTCCATACATGGCAGACAATTAATAGCTGTTCGCCGCAATGGGCAGTTACTTCCTGTCATGTACATATGAAAATCTTGCAACCAGGCACGGCCTGCTGATTCACAGGCGAAAAAATTTCACACCAAGACATATACACCGCACCTTCGCACCTCCATTGCCGGACATTACTCCTTTGAAACCGTGTTTCACGCGAAGCAATTCAATGGAGTAATGCAATGGCAATACCGCCGAAGAAAATTCCTGGCTCGTCCTCATCCAGCGTACCGCCGAGTTCCAGAACACCCTCGTCGGATCCGCTGGCAGGCAGCCGCGTTGACATCAGACATGTTCTGCCCGGTATAGAGGGGGCGAGTGCGGATCCGACACTCGCAACATCTTCAGTGAGTCGTTGGTCAGGTGCCTCCCGGCAGCAATCCAGCGCTCTCGTCAGCCCTATGTCTGACCTGCAAAGTCCTTCACCGACACGGCAAGTGTCAACGCAAGGCATGTCCGCCACCTCGCGTACTTCAGGTACCGACGCATCAGCCAGCGCTGTTACAGAACGCTCGTTCTTTCTCGATGCCGAGCCGGCGGAGCTACTGAAAAAATATCCCCTTTCACCGGAGGGCTTTCGTTACGACAAACGCAACAAGCGTTACGTCGAAATGGAAGACGGCAGCATGGTCATGGTGCACAAAGGACAGGACGGTCTCCGGCAGACAAACTCCCGGGAAGCAAGCCCCACCGGGAATTGGGTCAAATACCTTCCAGACAAGCAGAAATGGCGTGAATTGACCCCAGCCGAAATGACCGCCAAGCGCCCTCACCCGGAAGCTGACCTTGCTTTCAACCAGGAGGACGCCACTGCCGGTCCGAGCAAGCGAGCACGCCTCACCAACGAGGCCACTAAACAGGCTCTGGTGCAACGTCTTCTATCCACGCCGCCGAGTGCGTTGGACTCGTCGCTGCGTCAGTGGGAAAACTGGGGAAAGACCACAAGACCCGAGTCGGACGAGTCAATCGAAATAGGTGGAAAGCACTATTCGATTGTGGCTCAGGAGCGAAGCTCCGAGCCCAACCTGGTGTACTTGCAACATCCCGAGTTCAAACCCGGACGCTTTGATGCGTTTGAACACATGTTGCGCGTTGACCCTTCACGTCAGCCGAAATGGGCCTTGAAACAAGAGGGGCAATGGAGGGTACGGGATAACCACCCACCGTTTGAAATGCCCATGACTCAATACGTCTCGAGCGCATTCAACCTTTTCTCGGATCATTCGGCGCAGGCCATTGCCAGGACCGTATTCGACCGCTCCAGCCTGCCAGGCGGGATCGACAGCGAAGGACTTTCTACGCTGGCTTTGACATTTCATCACTGGAAGCACCGAGCCAGCCCCGACCTGCCACCGCCAGAACTTTTTGATCCTTTGCTGCTGCTGCCCACTCTGCCAAGGAGATCAAGCACAGGTTCGAACAGCCATGATCTCGCGCTACCGCCGCAGTTTGACGTTGCGTTGCATCGCATTGATTTCGACACCGATCGTGTCAATGCACAGTTCAACAATGAGCTGAATCGGCCAGACTCAAGTGTGCGCGCGGTGTTCAGCAATATTCTGGAACACAGCGGCTATACCGTAGATCGCACCAGTCGCATGTTCGCCGAGGATGCGTTGATCTTCAAACGGGAAGGTCTAGACGTGGTTTTTGTCTTGAAACTCCCCTCAGCACCTGTCGAGGGAACGCTTAAACGATGGGTCGAACCCGGTGCTGAGCAGGCCCTCTCTGCATTGAGATCCAGGGTCGCAGACACGTCCACGACCACGTCGCACACAACAGACTGGAGCCTGATGCTGCAAAACGGAAAGACCATTCATCTCGTGGGTGGCATTGAGATGACTCCTGCAAATCAGAAAGTGCCGTTCATCGTCCGCGAGGGTTGAGCCTTCCCCTGGCTACTCATGCCGTTTTCCGGTTGTTAAATACCGGCACGTGTTCAAGACCTTACGTCGTCATCGCAATACGCGGTGGCGGCGTAATTTTTTCCCAAAAGACGGGGATTGTCACAACGGCCTGACACCCAGACAGCCCCTTCAAAACCTTCACCGAAATGGTTTGAATCGTTTGCTTTCCAGGCAAGACATATATACCGCACGCCCCCTCCTCCGGTTGGCGAACATCACTCCCTTGGAATCGCGTCTTACGCGAAGCAATTCAATGGAGTAATGCAATGGCAACACCGCCGAAGAAAATTCCTGGCTCGTCCTCATCCAGCGTACCGCCGAGCTCCAGAACACCCTCGCCGGATTCGCTGGCAGGCAGCCGCGTTGACCTGGGACCTGTTCTCCCCGGTATGGAGGGTACGGGTGCGGATCCGACATTCAATACATCTTCAGCGAGTCTTTGGTCAGGTGCCTCCCGGCAGCAATCCAGCGCGCTCGTCAGCCCGATGCCTGACCTGCAAAGCCCGTCCCCGACACGGCAAGTGTCAACGCAAGGCGTGTCCACCGCCTCGCGTATTTCAGGTGCCGACGCATCAGCCAGCCTTGGTCTACAACACCCGTTCATTCTCGATGCCGTGCTGGCGGAGCAACTGAAACAAAAACCCCTTTCACCAGAGGGCATTCGCTACGACAAACGCAAAAAGCCTTACGTCGAAATGGAAGACGGCAGAATGGTCATGGTGCGCAAAGTACAGAACGATTACCGGCAGACAAACTCAAGAGAAGCAAGCCCCACCGGGGATTGGGTCGAATACCTTCCAGACAAGCAGAAATGGCGTGAATTGACCCCAGCCGAAATGACCGCCAAGCGCACTCACCCGGAAGCTGACCTTGCTATCAACCCGGAGGACGCCATTGCCGGTCCGAGCAAGCGAGCACGCCTTGCGAGCGAAACCGACAGCGAGGCCGGAGCAGAGGCGCTGGCACAACACCTTCTCTCCACACCGCCGAGCCCGTTGGACTTGTCGACGCGTCATTGGGAAAACTGGGGAAAGACCACAAAACCCGAGTCGGGCGAGTCAATTGAAATACAAGGAAAGCATTATTCGATTGTGGATCAGGGCCTGGGCCCCGAGACCAGACTTGTGTACTTGCAACATCCCGGGTTCAAACCCAAACGCTTTGATGCGTTCGAAGAGATGTTGCGCGAGACCCCTTCGCACCAGCCGAAATGGGTCTTGAAAGGTGTGGATCAGTGGAAGGTACTGGATAAGCCACCGTTTGAAATGCCCATGACTCAATACGTCTCGAGGACATTCAATACCCTCTCGGATCATTCGGTGCAGGCTATTGCCAGGACCCTATTCGACCGCGTCAGCTTGCCTGACGGTATTAACAACCAGGGACTTTCGACGCTGGCGTTGACATTTCGCCACTGGATGAACCGAGCCTCCTACGAACCACCGCCGCATGTTTTTTCCGATCCGTTGGTGATGTTGCCCAGAACGCCAATCCAGTCCGACAGTGTGACACCCGGCTGGAGACTGACCCTGCCTCCCCCCAGACCAGATCTATTGCAACGCCTGGACTTTGATCCACAACGTTTTCCCGGGCTATGGCAGGCATACCAGACGACCGCCACGCCTGCCAGCCTGCGCAACCTGTTCAGCGCGCTGCTGCAAGACAACGGATACGTCGTCTACTCGACTTCACGGCCGCTGAACGAAGCTGCATTGATATTTCACCGTGAAGGCGTCCGTGCGGTATTCGTTTTGAAATTCCCCCCCATCACCGCAGACACCGTTATGCGTCACACGGCTGTCGGTTTCGAACTCACTCGCGCAGATTTCCAGGCCCGACTGAGTGATGCGGGCAGAGAGGCACTTAATACCCACCTGGCAAGGGACGAAATCATTTATCTGCTCGGGGGCATCCAACATTCTGCCTCGGCGCCGACGCTGTTCATCGTCAGAGAAGGCTAAGCGGCACGCCTGCGGTGCCTTACCACAAACATTCAGACATCGAGATACATTAATGGCCAAACCTACAAAACTGGTACCGGGCATCTTCCTTCCGGATACCCGCCCAATAAGCAACCGTCCCATAACCAATGTGCCTGAGGGCGGTCGGCTGAATATCGATATCCCGCCATTGATAAGGCCGGAACCCACACGAACATTCGCAGACATCTCGCACGCGCTTTACGACGACCGTTTGCGCCAATCATCGTTACAGGTCACTGAGATCCCCGTTTCCGAACCGACAACAGTGGCTTCGGTGCTGCGAACACTTACCTGGCCTGCCGAAAACGCGCACCTGCTGAGCGCCCTCGGATCGGAAAGCGGCCTGTTCACGGACCCGGATGGCAACTTATATGCGCACGTGGAAAATGCCGGCCATATTCATGTCAGGCGCCAGCCCGACAATCGCTATCGGATTCCCCTCAACACACCAAAGCTGCCCGACCTGTTCCTTTCCAAATCAGAACGTCAGGCAACGTGGAACTTCGAACGCCCGGATTGGCTGACGGAGGAACACGAGAAAGACACGTCAGCAACCCTCGTGGTTGATTACCTTGCAACCGTTTTTCCGACCTACCTTGAGCCCGCCGACGCAGCCCGGCTTACTTCGGCACTGGATACACCCGACGGCATCCGTTATGACAAACACCGCAAAACCTACGTCGATACCGTGAAGGGAACGGTCATGGTGCGAAAGAACGCCGAGGGTGAATATCAGCAGGCTTATCCGAAGGTAGCCGATTCACCTGATATCTACTTTGAACGCATTCCCGACACGCCACTCTGGCGTCACAAGAATCCGATCCATGAGAGCCTGGCGCAAGACAGGCATGATCCTGCGACACCTATGGAGGACCTGCCGCCCAACCAGACGCTGATTGAAGGCCTGCTTTCGATTGATCAGCACGCGCGCAATCTACCTAATGGCCTGTGGCGCAAATGGGGCAAACAACGGCTGCCGCGTCTGGGCCAACACATCGAAATAGACGGGCACTATTATCGCGTGGTGCCGCAGGAGCTGAACGCCGATTCGCAACTCGTCTATCTGCAACACCCCCTGTTTTCCCCGGCGCTATACGACGCCTTCGAAGAGATGCTACGGGATAACCCATCGTTGCAGCCCAAATGGGCGATTAACAGGAATGGCCAGTGGATTGTTCTCGATACGCAATTCCCCTTCCAGATGCCCATCACGCAATACATCTCCAGAACCTTCAAATACTTGTCGGATCAATCGGTAAGCACTCTCGCTCGAACCCTGTTCAATGAGGCAAACGCTGCGGAGATCATCACCGGCCATGGTCTGGCGACACTGAACCAGGCGTTCCGTTACTGGGCTGCCAGGCATCTCATGCCACCGACACCCGGCAAACTCGCAGACCCGCTAATGATGTTGCCCGACCTCAGCGCCGAACCGGATACCCGCCACGCCACCTCGTGGACGATTGCCTCGTCGCCGGGCGAGAGTCTGCAACACCTGGAGCTTGATCCCGCGCGTTTCCCCCGACTCTGGAATGAGTACGCCACGACGCCGACCATCGCGCAATTGCGCAAGTTGTTCAGTGAGGTATTGCAAGCCGACGGGTACATCGTCAGTCCAGCACTCCCGTCATCAAGTGATGAGGCGTTGCTGTTCTATCGCGAAAACCTGGATGTCGTATTCGTGTTGCAACTACCACCCATCACCAACGGCCGACTACATCGATCGGCAACGCCACTCAGCGAGTCGACTGACTCGCTGTTTGACACCGCCATCGGCTCACAACAACAGCCATTAGCCACTTATCGGGATTCAAACAGACTTGTTTATCTGCTCGGCGGTGTTCAAACAGACGCTTCGGGCCAAACGACCCTTTTCATAATCCGTGAAGGCTGAACAGAACTTGCGGACAACCGAAGAACGAAAACGCTGATGATGATCAAGGATCACATTCAATGAAAGCGCCGAAAAAGTTAACCCCGGGCTCCTCGCCAGAGACAATGAACAGAGCAACTTGGTTATCACCAGGCTGAACTGAATCAGCGACGCTGGGTAATATCCATTCACACACCGTACCTTTAGTACAACTCTTTATAAAACTTATTCGAGAGAAGGGTTTATTTTAGTGCGCGTCATAAAGCGTGCATTGCTCGCAACCTCTTGACTAGAACACAGCGCGCCGCGGCGCCACCGACGATGAACAAGGATGTTTAAATGTCTACACAGTCCGCTGAAATGAACTACCCACTGGAAGACGACATTAAAGTCTCTGACATGGGCATTCACAAAAACGAACGTACGCCGACCACGATGGACTTCACCACTGACATCGCCGATCAGTCAGCCAACACCAAGGCACCTCATCTTCTGCGCAAACCGGGTCAGTTGAAGATGCTTGATGATCTGTACGGTCCTTTCAAGATTGGTCCGTACACAATAACTCGCCGTGGCCTGGATGCGCTGGGGGCCACTGTCAATGGCAATCCTCTAAACGGTTACAACACGCATTTTCGTACACCCAGTCGCGCTTTCATAAATGCTCTCCAGTTCAGTTACCCGGAAATCGAAAAACGCATGAAGATTTCTGCATTCGGGGATGACTATTTACTGCCTACAATGCTCTTCGAAATGTCCACCATGCGCTCTCGCCAGAGCCCTCCCGTGATCAGGGTTGAACCCGATGTAACTGTGGAAACAGGCAGTTATCACGAAAAGCTGACGCGCATTTTGAACTCCACACAGAACCTCGATCTGCGACTGGCCTATCAGAAAAAACGAGGGGGCGCAGGCCTGGGAGTTTTAAAAAACTACACCATGATCGGCGCAAGCGTTGGCTTCCAGCTCTTCGGCCTGTTCATGGGCGTTCGCGGTATCAACGATGCTATAAAAAACAATGACGAGACCGCAATTATCTTCAACAGCGTCGGAATCGGCACAGAAGTTGCCTCGATTGTAACTGACGTCGCCGTCACCAAAGTCGGCCAGCACATGATAAGTGCCGGCAACAGTGCCTTGAGGGATTTTGCCAAAACCAGAGCCGGATTGCGGTTCGCCCGCGCAGGCGGACTCATTGGCGCAATATTCACGGTGCCTTTTGATATTGCCAGTGCAGTCATGGAGTTTACCGCTGCGGGCAATACGGACGGCAAGCAAGCCATGGATCACTACGTCAACGGTGGCTTGAACATTGCCAGTGCCGCCATGACGTTAATACTCGCCAGTGCCGCCATGGCCGGGTTTTCGATGGCAGGCCCGTTGGGATTGGCCGCCTGCGCCATCATGGTTCTCGGCTCGCAAATCTACGGCGCGGTGCGGATCGTGGATGATATCGACGACTACATCGAACTCACCGTTGAGGAGCGTTGGCGCACCGGTTGGTTTTCCTTTCTTCCCGGCGGTGTGATCGATATAGAAATCAGTCGCCGCTACATGCTTGCCAGAGCCAAAATCGAAACCGCCCAAGAGCTGGAATCAGCCTCCAGAGAGATGCTCGACGTTACGCATAAAGACATCGTGGAGGCCGTTGTTAACGGGAGCTATAAACACGAGATCAGACCAAGAACAAGAGTTTTCGAAAAAAACTTCTGGGGATTACCCACCAGCCGAATCGTCGAATCCGTAGAAGTCGTTGGTACCGACGATACGATTGATGCTCGTGAAGGCGTCACAGCTTCCACACCGGGTGCGGTATTGGGTACCCCTGGGGAAAACAAAGGTGTCATATGGAAAATCAGCGACGGTAAAGACACCATCAAAGGTGTACTGAAAAAAAACAACTATTTTTATTACGGCGAAGGGAAAAAAGATCTCACTGGCGGCGAAAAAGATGATGTCTTCATCTTCGATGAATCCCATGAAGAGATCACAAGATACGTTACCAAAAATGAACCCTCCGCGCTAAGGGGTGGTGCCGGCAACGATACGTTGATTCTGGATGGCAAACAGTTTTTTTCCGAGAAAGGCCGGGGATTTGACATCGACCTGTCTGTGGGAACTTTGAATATCCATTTCCCGGATTCAGCTCCGGGATCCTCGAGTAGCCAGCGTTATCCATTAAGGGCAACGCTTGAAAGTATCGAGAACGTACAAACACTGACTAACGGTGTAAGTATTGTCACGGGTACCGATAAAGCCAATGACATCAAGTCCAGGGGAAGCGACAGAATCCTCGCCGGTGCTGGCGATGACTCGATTCATTTGCTCCATGGAGGGACACAGGCCTCTGGAGAGGCCGGCATTGATATTTACCATGTGTCGCTGCGATCGGGGGACATCTGCATTACCGAGGATGGCGTAGACGACAGCTTTATCCAGCTAGGCTGGAGAACGGATCTGATTGAAAAAATGGAAATCAGGGAGAACAGCCTCGTACTCACATTGGCATTCGATTTCCACCGACACCGCAGCACTGTCTGCATCAACGACGTTTATAAAGAAGCCGATGGCAAGCGTATCCTGATCAATAACAAATTGACCTTTATCACCCAGGATGACTGCTACTTCAAAGCCGACCTGCCCGAACAAATTGAACAAGGCAATCCCGTCGTCATACAAGCCGACATCCTCAAACCCGGGTTACCGGAACACACCTTCTTTCTAAAATTAGACGCCTGGTACGTACCGCTTAACCAGAACACCAGCTTGTATATCCAGAGAATTGCCAAAAAAGTCCAGCTTTTCACAGGGGCTTCTCCGAGCGCTTATTTTGGGACGCGTATTTTTCTAGATTACGACAGTACCGAGATGACCAGCGCTCACGCAGTTTTCAAAATGAGCAAGACCAACGTAGAAGGCAAATTCGACGTCTCATGCGACTTCCTTTTCTATTTCGACAAATGCCTGTTGCACATACTGGGGGCTGGCTTTTACCCGGCAACGACGCTTGATGCGGCACTGAAAAAGGCCAAAGACAAAGTGTCCATTCACGGATACATGCTGTTGTTCAGAGATGGAAAATCCTTCACGCCGCACCTCGATGAGGCCTCCGTCGAGGCAAAATTCAAACACCAGGTTTACGCACTTACAGACACTCTCCATAATCTGGAGCTCACGCGAACAATAAAAAGCGATGTCAATTTTAATCTTCCCGAATCCTTACCACCAAAGCTGGATCAGGTTTCAGCCTGCGTAAATATGCCTTTATCCAGCGCACAGACTTCCGTCGACAATCTCGAAGGCATGGGGGGAACCTATCTGGTCCACGTTAATGTTGGCCGGGTCATGCGCCTTTCGACTCCTGGAGGGATGGCCACTGCCGAAACGCGACTGAACAACTCTTCCACGTGGTTCCTGGACACCACCAAGCACTGGTATTCCAGGATTGAACTGGTCAACAACCAGTTGTACCTGGGGAGTACCACGATTTTCTTGCCGGAATACGGCGCCGATGACCTCATTGACGAGATTTTCGTCATCACCTCCCGAGGCATCATCCACACGGTGGATTTGTCTTTCGACCGGATCTATATAAACAGTCTGGACGCCAGGTTTTTCGAACCGCTCGACCCATCAGGCACGTTTATGCCGGAGGACTTTGCCCCCATTGCCAACAAGGAGTTGAAAGTGCGAAACATACAAATGAGCGATGGCACCGCGGGTAACCTGTTGTACAGCCTGGCAAACCGCAAGTGGATTCTGGACAGCGACAGAACGCGTGAAATCAACTATTCGCAGCTAAGAGTAACGGGGCAATGCTCGCATCTGAATCCAGATATGTTCAAGATAACCCTGCCTGATAACTGATTGTTGACCAGACCGTTTGGCAACATCGGAGACTTGCGCATAACGACTTTAAAGGAATAAAAAAAGCCCGCAGTGTGAGCGGGCGAAAGACCAAAGAAGCTATATGCGCAGTCGCTTCCCGGTGGGGGCAGCCGCTTGGGGGTCAGCTGCCCCGGTACGTGGAGTAACTGTAAGGCGAGATCAGCAATGGAACGTGGTAGTGATCCTGTTCGGCAGAGATGCCGAACCGCAGCACTACCACATCCAGAAACGCCGGCTCCGGCAGTTGCACACCACGGGCGCGGTAGTAATCGCCAGCGTGGAACTGAACCTGATAAACCCCGGTACGGTAGTCATCGCCCTGCAACAGCGGCGCATCGACCCGGCCATCGCTGTTGGTGATCGCGCTGGCGACCAATTCCAGCTGCGAACCTTCAACGCGGTATAACTCGACCTTGATCGAGCTGCCCGGGCAACCGTGTGCAGCGTCCAAAACGTGTGTAGTCAAACGTCCCATTGATTCTGCGCGCCTGCCTGCATAGTGCAGTCAGACTTCGCGCCTCCCGAAGTCAGTTGAAAAGGAGACCGCACCGATTCGGAGCACGAAAAGCTGCGGCGAGCGACTGATTAAGACACTTTTCAAAAAAATTGTACACAATAAAAACGACATTTTTTCCTTCACCCCCGCCATCCGGGACTTTTCTCCCAATCTGCCCCTCAAGCGCCTGAACATTGCACCTCACATCCATTAACTGACTGGTCAGGCAGGTTTCTTGCAGGCTCACGCCAATAGCAGCAAAAGATGACAGTCGGTGAAAAATGCGAAAATTCAGGCTTACAAAGTGCGATTAAAGTTGTATACAATCAGCCCATCGCTGTGACGCCAGCCTGCAATCTCATCGCCAGGCAGCCACGTAATCCCGACTTTGAATAAGTCATGAACAAGAAGGAAGACTGCAGTGAGCGCTGACTACCCACGCGACCTGATCGGTTACGGCAGTAACCCTCCTCACCCACACTGGCCGGGCAATGCCCGCGTTGCCCTGTCTTTCGTGCTCAATTACGAAGAAGGCGGTGAGCGCAACATTCTGCACGGTGACAAAGAATCCGAAGCCTTCCTCTCTGAAATGGTTGCCGCCCAGCCGCTGCAAGGCGCGCGCAACATGAGCATGGAATCGCTTTACGAGTATGGCAGCCGTACCGGCGTCTGGCGGATCCTCAAGCTGTTCAAGGAATTCGATATTCCGCTGACCATCTTCGCCGTCGCCATGGCCGCCCAGCGTCATCCGGACGTGATTCGTGCGATGGTTGAAGCAGGTCACGAGATCTGCAGCCACGGCTATCGCTGGATCGACTACCAGTACATGGACGAGGCGCAGGAACGCGAGCACATGCTCGAAGCCATCCGCATCCTCACCGAACTCACCGGCGAGCGCCCGTTGGGCTGGTACACCGGCCGCACCGGCCCGAACACTCGTCGTCTGGTCATGGAAGAAGGTGGTTTCCTCTACGACTGCGACACCTACGACGACGACCTGCCCTACTGGGAACCGAACAACCCGACCGGCAAGCCGCACCTGGTGATCCCGTACACCCTCGACACCAATGACATGCGCTTCACGCAAGTGCAGGGTTTCAACAAGGGCGACGATTTCTTCGAATACCTCAAGGACGCGTTCGACGTGCTCTACGCCGAAGGTGCTGAAGCGCCGAAGATGCTCTCGATCGGTCTGCATTGCCGCCTGATCGGCCGCCCGGGGCGCATCGCTTCGCTCAAGCGCTTTATCGAATACGCCAAAAGTCATGAACAGGTGTGGTTCAGCCGTCGCGTCGACATCGCACGTCACTGGCACGAAACCCACCCGTACCAAGGGGCAGCCAAATGAGCCGCTTTCAAACCCTGCAACCGTCGACCCTGAGCCGCGACGCTTTCGTCAACGCCTTCGCCGACATCTACGAACATTCGCCATGGGTGGCCGAGAAGGCCTACGACCTGGGCGCAGACGCCTCGATCGACGAGATCGAAACCCTGCACCAGCGCATGAGCGACATCCTGTTGAGCGCCGATCACACCAGTCAACTGGCACTGATCAACGCTCACCCGGACCTGGCCGGCAAAGCCGCCGTCCAGGGCGAACTGACCGAAGCCAGCACCAATGAACAGGCTGGCGCCGGTATTCACCAATGCACGGCCGAAGAGTTCCAGCGCTTCACCGAGCTGAACGACGCCTACAAAGCCAAGTTCAAGTTTCCCTTCATCATGGCGGTAAAAGGCAGCAACCGGCATCAGATCCTCGCGGCGTTCGAAACGCGCATTCACAATTCAGCGGAAACCGAATTCAAATGCGCGCTGGCGGAGATCAACAAGATCGCCCTGTTCCGTTTACTGACCCTCTAGCGAAGCCTGACCCGAGCATGTCAAACGCGGAGAATGCCCAGGGTCTTGCAAGCATCCCCAGCCAACTTATTTAAAGGCAGACAAGAAGAATGAAAGCTTACGCCGTACCTTTCGAGAAGTTCGTCAACCTGGCCGATGCCCGTCTGGGCACCAAAATCATCTCGGTCACCGATGACTGGTTCGCAGACGCCAATCGTCTGTTCCAACCGACCCCGGCCGTATGGAAGGAGGGCGTGTTCGATGACAACGGCAAGTGGATGGACGGCTGGGAATCGCGCCGCAAGCGCTTCGAAGGCTTCGACAGCGCCGTGATCCGCCTGGGCGTACCGGGTTCGATCAAAGGCGTGGACATCGACACTTCATTCTTCACCGGCAACTACCCGCCATCGGCCTCTCTGGAAGCGTGCTTCCTGGCGTCGGGCGAGCCTGATGAAAACACTCAGTGGACTGAAGTGCTGTCGGCCGTCGAGCTGCAAGGCAACAGCCACCACTACCACGAAATCAGCAACGACAAAGCGTTCAGCCACCTGCGTTTCAACATCTACCCGGACGGTGGTGTTGCCCGTCTGCGCGTGTACGGTGTGCCGCATCGTGACTGGTCGGCCGTTGGCGACAACGAGCAAATCGACCTGGCAGCAGCCCTTAACGGTGGCCGCGCCCTCGCCTGCTCCGACGAACACTTCGGCCGCATGAGCAACATCCTCAACCCGGGCCGTGGCATCAACATGGGCGACGGCTGGGAAACTGCACGTCGTCGCACGCCGGGCAATGACTGGGTGATCGTCGCACTGGGCCACCCGGGCGAGATCGAAAAAATCATCGTCGACACCCTGCACTTCAAGGGCAACTACCCGGACACTTGCTCGATCCAGGGCGCGTTCGTCAAGGGCGGTACTGACAGCCAGATCGAAACCCAGTCGCTGTTCTGGCGCGATCTGCTGCCAAGCCAGAAACTGGAAATGCACGCCGAACACACCTTCGTCGAGCAGATCAAGGCTCTGGGCCCGATCACCCACATCCGCCTGAACGTGTTCCCGGATGGTGGTGTGAGTCGCCTGCGCGTACTGGGCAAGGTCGCGAAGTAATGCTGAGCCTGTAGGAGCTGCCGCAGGCTGCGATCTTTTGATCTTAAAAACAAAATCAAAAGATCGCAGGTTTCGCCAGCTCCTACAGGGATCGCGCAAGACGCACTGACAAGTTGAACAACACAGAATTCGGATAAGAAGAACAGCATGCGCACACTGACGATTGAACCGCTGAGCAAAGAAGCCTTCGCCCCTTTCGGTGACGTGATCGAAACCGACGGCAGCGATCACTTCATGATCAACAACGGTTCGACCATGCGCTTCCATAAACTGGCGACGGTCGAAACCGCTCAGCCTGAGGACAACGCGATCATCAGCATTTTCCGCGCCGACGCGCAGGACATGCCGCTGACCGTTTGCATGCTGGAACGCCATCCGCTGGGCAGCCAGGCTTTCATTCCGCTGCTCGGCAACCCCTTTCTGATCGTGGTCGCGCCCGTTGGCGATGAACCTGTATCAGGCTTGGTCCGCGCCTTCGTCACCAACGGCAGGCAGGGCATTAATTACCATCGCGGCGTTTGGCACCATCCGGTGCTGACGATCGAAAAGCGGGATGACTTCCTGGTGGTTGATCGCAGTGGCACAGGCAATAACTGCGATGAGCATTTTTTCAAAGAGGATGAGCGTTTGATCCTCGCCCCCCACCAATAAGAGAAGGTCTGATCACTCGACAACAGAGTGACAGGCGAGAGGTAAAGACTGTGGAAGCACATCTGTTGGAATGGCTGAACCTGAGCGTGCGCTGGGTTCACATGATTACTGGCGTGGCCTGGATCGGCGCGTCGTTCTATTTCGTCTGGCTGGAGAACAACCTCAACCGCGTCAACCCGAAAACCGGTCTGGCCGGTGATCTGTGGGCGATCCACGGTGGCGGTATCTATCACCTGGAAAAATACAAACTGGCTCCCCCGACCATGCCGGATAACCTGCACTGGTTCAAATGGGAAGCCTACTTCACCTGGCTGTCGGGGATCGCGCTGCTTTGCGTAGTCTTCTACTACAACCCGACGCTGTACCTGCTGGCACCGGGCAGCAGCCTGACCGGCCCTGAAGGCGTTGCGCTGGGCATTGGCTCTCTGTTCGTCGGCTGGTTCGTCTACTCCTTCCTTTGCGACTCGGCCCTGGGTAAACGCCCTGCCCTGCTCGGCTTCATCCTGTTCGTGCTGATCATTGGCGCGGCGTATGGCTTCAGCAAGGTGTTCAGCGGTCGCGGTGCGTACCTGCACGTTGGCGCGATCATCGGCACCATCATGGTCGGTAACGTGTTCCGCATCATCATGCCGGCGCAACGTGCACTGGTCGCGGCGATTGCCGAGAACCGCACGCCGGATCCGGCGCTGCCCGCCAAAGGCTTGCTGCGTTCGCGTCACAACAACTACTTCACCCTGCCGGTGCTGTTCATCATGATCAGCAACCACTTCCCGAGCACGTATGGTAGCCAGTACAACTGGTTGATCCTGGCCGGGATCGCGGTGTTTGCGGTGTTGGTGCGTCACTACTTCAACACCCGTCACGACAGCCACAAGTTCGCCTGGACTTTGCCTGTTGCAGCCGTTGGCATGATCACTCTGGCGTACGTCACCGGCCCTGCGCCGATGTCCACCGCACCGGAAGTGGCGAAGGCGCCAGCGAAAATCGAGTACCAGCCATTGCCGGAAACTGCAGTGGGCGGTGGCTTGAAACCGGCTGAAGCGGCGCAACCTGCTGCACCTGCCGAACCTGCAGCACCAGCGCAAGCCTCCAACGCCGGCCCAGGCTTCGACAAAGTGCATAACGTGATTCAAGAGCGTTGCACGGTTTGTCACTCGGCCAAGCCGACCAGCCCGTTGTTCAGCGCAGCTCCGGCCGGTGTGATGCTCGACACTCCTGAGCAGATTCGCCAGAACGCGGCGCGTATCCAGGCGCAAGCCATCACCACGCAGATCATGCCACTGGGCAACATCACACAGATGACCCAGCAGGAACGTGACCTGATCGGTGCATGGATCGCCCAGGGAGCCCAGACCAACTAAGCCACACAAAAACCTGCTTAACAGCAGGCTTTTGAGGTGAAGGGATTTACCTGTGCTTGAGGATTTACCTGTGGCGAGGGGATTTATCCCCGATCGGCGGCGCAGCCGTCGCAGAACCTGTCATTGCCATCTGCCTGATGTATTGCGATTGCAGGTTTTGGGGCTACTTCGTAGCCCATCGGGGATAAATCCCCCTCGCCACAAAATTCCTCTGACCACACATACGAATGATGCAAAGAAACAGCTGTGAGCCACCCGGCAGCTGTTAATCACAAGAATAAAAAGATCCGAGGTGTTGCATGTCCGAGCTGTCCAAAGCGCGCATCCCCGACGCACCCGCCATTCAGCGTTTGCCCCTTTTGCAACTGATCCTGGTCGGTTTGCAACATGTTCTGCTGATGTACGGTGGTGCCATCGCGGTGCCGCTGATCATTGGACAGGCCGCTGGCCTGAGTCGTGAAGAAATCGCCTTCCTGATCAACGCCGACCTGCTGGTCGCCGGTATTGCCACCATCGTGCAGTCGCTCGGTATCGGCCCGATGGGCATTCGCATGCCGGTGATGATGGGCGCCAGTTTTGCCGCTGTCGGCAGCATGGTCGCCATGGCCGGCATGCCCGGTATCGGTCTGCAAGGCATCTTCGGTGCAACAATCGCCGCCGGATTCTTCGGCATGATCATCGCGCCGTTCATGTCCAAGGTCGTACGTTTCTTCCCGCCGCTGGTGACGGGCACCGTCATCACCTCGATCGGTTTGTCGCTGTTCCCCGTGGCCGTGAACTGGGCCGGTGGCGGTGCCGATGCGGCTCAATTCGGCTCACCTATTTATCTGGCCATTGCCGCACTGGTGCTGGCCACCATCCTGCTGGTCCACCGCTTCATGCGCGGTTTCTGGGTGAACATTTCCGTGCTGATCGGCATGTGCTTCGGTTACGTCCTTTGCGGCGCGATCGGCATGGTCGACCTCAGCGGCATGGCCGCTGCGCCGTGGGTTCAGTTCGTCACTCCGCTGCATTTCGGCATGCCGAAGTTCGAACTCGCCCCGATCCTTTCAATGTGTCTGGTGGTGGTAATCATCTTCGTCGAGTCCACCGGGATGTTCCTCGCGCTGGGCAAAATCACCGGCCAGGAAGTCTGCCCGCGCATGTTGCGTCGCGGTTTGCTGTGCGATGCGGGCGCCTCGTTCTTCGCCGGTTTCTTCAACACCTTCACCCACTCCTCCTTCGCGCAGAACATCGGCCTGGTGCAGATGACCGGCGTGCGCTGCCGTTCGGTCACCATCGTTGCCGGCGGTTTGCTGATCGTCTTGAGCCTGCTGCCCAAAGCCGCGTTCCTGGTGGCGTCGATTCCTCCAGCGGTACTCGGCGGTGCAGCGATTGCGATGTTCGGCATGGTCGCTGCGACCGGGATCAAGATTCTGCAAGAAGCCGACATCGGTGACCGTCGCAACCAGTTGCTGGTGGCGGTGAGCATCGGCATGGGACTGATCCCGGTGGTGCGTCCGGAGTTTTTCGCACACCTGCCGATGTGGATGAGCCCTATCACCCACAGCGGCATCGCCATGGCAACGCTCAGCGCGCTGACGCTGAACCTGCTGTTCAACATTCTAGGCGGCGCCGAGCGCGCGGCGATCAACGACTGCAACGCGCACTCGCATTAACAGCAACACCGAAGAACCCCTGTAGCAGTGAGCCTGCTCGCGATCGCGGTATGACATTCAACACACCAGTTGACTGAAACAACGCCATCGCGAGCAGGCTCACTCCTACAGGGGTCAGACAGCTCTGCGCCTTAAAAATAAAAACAAGAGGGAGCAACAGATGATTCGCACGCAATCGAGTTTGCTATTGAGCGGCGGCCTGCTCGCCGCATCCCAGGCCATGGCCGGCGATTTATTGCTCTGGCAGACCAACAGCCTCAGCTACCTGTACGGCAAGAATTTCGCGATCAACCCGTCGATCCAGCAGACGGTGACCTTCGAGCACGCCGACAAGTGGAAGTACGGCGACAACTTTCTGTTCGTCGACAAGATCTTCTACAACGGCAAAGAAGACGCGAACAAAGGCCCGCACGCGTTCTATGGTGAATTCACCCCGCGCTTCTCGTTCGGCAAGATCTTCGACCAGAAAATCGAGTTCGGCCCGATCAAGGATGTACTGCTGGCGATGACCTATGAATACGGCGAAGGTGAAAGCGAGGCCTACCTGATCGGCCCCGGCTTCGACCTCAAAGTGCCTGGCTTCAATTACGTCACCCTGAACATCTTCCGCCGCCAGACCGAAGGCCCACGCCCCGGCGATGGCGTCTGGCAGATCACGCCCGGCTGGTCCTACAGCATTCCGGTAGGCAATTCCGACCTGTTGATCGACGGTTATCTGGACTGGGTGGTCGACAACGATGAGAACTCGCGCGGCACCTACCACGCCAACCTGCACATCAATCCGCAGATCAAATATGACTTGGGCAAAGCCCTGGGCTGGAGTCAGAAGCAGCTGTATGTCGGCACCGAATACAGCTACTGGAAGAACAAATACGGCGTCGAAAACAGCCATAACTTCGACACCAATCAGAACACCGCCAGCCTGCTGGTGAAGGTGCACTTCTGAGATGGCCCGCAACCGTGCCCCATGCCTGTCGTCGGTGCTCTGTTGCGGGGCACTTGAGAGCTGGCCGAGGAGTCAGTATTCTCCGCGGCCTCTTGAATTCGGTCTAAAAAAAAGCCCGGATTTAATTCCTGACCGAAAAGCCAACTTATCCCGGCCCCGGCCAGTACCGAGGCATCCCGAAAACACGCTCAATCGACTGTTTTTCAGCAGCCGAAGGGCGTTTTTTTGCTTTTCGAAAAGCCTTGGCTCAGCTCTTGCTAACAGCAAACAAGCTGACCGATCGGATGACTTTTTGCAGCAACGAAAAAAGGCGCCACACCAGAGCGCCGATCAAAAAAAATAAACGTGGAACACCTACTTTGGGAGCAACCGAATGAAACGTATGTGCACCAGCCTGATGCTTGCGGGATCCTTGCTGGCCGGGGGGCAGGCCATGGCCGAAGGCCTCCTGCAATGGCAGGACAACAGCCTGACCTACCTTTACGGCAAGGACTTCCAGGTCAACCCGCGCATCCAGCAGACCGTCACCTTTGAACACGCTGACGGGTGGAAGTACGGGGACAACTTCTTCTTCCTCGACAAGATCTTCTACAACGGTGAAAAGGACTTCAACAACGGTCCGAACACCTACTATGGCGAGTTCCAGCCACGCATCTCGCTGGGCAAGGTTCTCGACCAGAAGATCGAGTTCGGCCCGATCAAAGACGTCCTGCTGGCGATGACTTACGAGTTCGGCGAGGGTGACACCGAGTCGTACCTGATCGGTCCGGGTTTCGACCTGGCCATCCCGGGCTTCGACTACTTCCAGCTGAACTTCTACCAGCGTCACACCGAAGGCTCGCGCGCCGGTGACAACGTCTGGCAGATCACACCGGTGTGGTCCTACACCGTGCCGGTGGGCAATTCGAACATCCTGATCGACGGCTATATGGACTGGGTGACCGACAACGATTCCAACTCCAAAGGCGACTACCACGCCAACCTGCACTTCAACCCACAGGTCAAATACGACCTGGGCAAGGCGCTGAGTTATGGCGAGAAGCAGTTGTATGTCGGTATTGAGTACGACTACTGGAAAGACAAGTACGGCATCGACGACACCGGTGCGTTCAAGACCAATCAGAGCGTGACCAACTTCCTGGTGAAGTTCCACTTCTGATAAAGATCAAAAGATCGCAGGCTTCGCCAGCTCCTACAGGGGACCGCATTCCTCTGTAGGAGCTGCCGATGGCTGCGATCTTTTGCTTTAAAGCATCGTCAGCAGGCTGGCTCCCACAGGGATTTGTGTCGTTCATACAATTTGAATCTGACACAAAACCTATGGGAGCTGGCTTGCCAGCGATTGGCCGCACCACCGATCTCAGGCCGGAACCATCGCCTCGGATAGCCCGAGAAACCGGCACAACTCCTCACGCTTGGCCAACGCATCGCGCCGCCCCAGATCAATCAGCTCGCTGCAATACCCCGCTTCGAACAGCAGATAACTCAACACCCCTGCCCCACTCGTCTTTGTCGCACCCGGCCCACGCAAGAACAACCGCAACGCCGCCGGCAACTCCTGGCGATGCCGCGCCGCGATCTCATCGATCGGCTGACTTGGCGAAATCACCAGCACCTCCACTGGCGCCACGCCCAATGCGCGGGTCGGCGTGCCATCGGGCATCAGGTGACTGAACTGGTTCAAGCGCTCAAGCAACTCGATGTCACTCTCCAGACTGTCAATGAACGTGCTGTTGAGCATGTGCCCGCCGATCTGCGCCAGCGTCGGCTGCTGACCGGTGTAGGTGCGTTCCAGCGGCTGCTGCGGATCAACCCCGCGCGGGTTGCCGCTGACGCCCACCACCAGCACGCGAGTCGCGCCCAGGTGCAGCGCCGGACTGATCGGCGCCGATTGGCGTACCGCGCCGTCGCCGAAATACTCTTCGCCGATCTTCACCGGGGCGAACAGCAACGGAATCGCCGAACTGGCCAACAGATGCTCCACCGACAACTGCGTCGGCACGCCAATGCGTCGATGACGCAGCCACGCATCGATCACGCCACCGCCCTGATAGAACGTCACCGCCTGCCCCGATTCGTAGCCGAATGCGGTCACCGCCACGGCGCGCAATTGCTTTTGCGCGATGGATTCGGCGATGCCGGGCAGGTGCAGTTTTTCATTGAGCAGTTCACGCAGCGGCGAACTGTTGAGCAGCGCCACCGGCATCTGTCGACCGATGCCGAGCAAGCTATGGCTGACAAACCGACTGGCCTGACGGATCACGCCAGGCCAGTCACTGCGCAGCACGCGATGGCTGCGAAAGCCCTGCCAGAACAGTGTGAGGCGCTCGATGGCGGCGCGAAAATCGGTGGCGCCGCTGGCCAGGCTGACCGCGTTGATCGCCCCCGCCGAGGTGCCGACGATCACTGGAAAGGGATTGTCCGCGCCCAATGGCAGCAACTCTGCAATCGCCGCCAACACCCCTACCTGATACGCCGCCCGAGCCCCGCCGCCGGAAAGAATCAAACCTGTGACCGGTTCAGCAGGGCTCATCGCAACACTCCATGGTGCTTAGGGGGATGGGTCAATCAACCGCGTTTGGCGTACAACTTCGGCTCGCCCGGCGGACGGCTCTTGAAGCGGCGATGCGCCCACAGGTATTGCTCGGGGCAGGCCCGCAGCGCGCTCTCGACCCACTGATTGATGCGGATGCAGTCGGCCTCTTCGGTCTCACCGGGGAAACCTTCCAGCGGCGGATGGATCACCATGCGGTAACCGCTGCCGTCGGCCAGACGCTCCTGAGTGAACGGCACCACCAACGCTTTGCCCAACCGTGCAAACTTGCTGGTCGCGGTCACAGTCGCGGCCTGAATGCCGAACAGCGGCACGAAGATGCTCTGCTTGGCGCCGTAATCCTGATCCGGCGCGTACCAGATCGCCCGGCCTGAGCGCAGCAACTTGAGCATGCCGCGCACGTCGTCGCGCTCCACCGCCAGCGAATCGAGATTGTGCCGCTCGCGCCCACGACGCTGAACAAAATCGAACAACGGATTCTTGTGTTCGCGATACATGCCGTCGATGGTGTGTTGCTGGCCGAGCAGCGCCGCGCCGATTTCCAGAGTGGTGAAATGCGCCGCCATCAGAATCACGCCTTTACCTTCGCGCTGGGCCTGCTGCAAATGTTCAAGGCCTTCGATGTGCGCCAGTTTTGCCAGGCGCTCGCGGGACCACCACCAGCTCATCGCCATTTCAAAAAAGGCGATGCCGGTAGAGGCAAAGTTTTCCTTGAGCAGGCGTTTGCGCTCGGCGGCGGACTTTTCCGGGAAGCACAATTCCAGATTGCGTTTGGCGATGCGCCGCCGGTCGCCGGCCACGCGATACATCAACGCGCCCAAAACTCGACCGATGGTCAGCAGTGCCGGATACGGCAACTGCACGATCAGCCACAAAAGCCCCAGACCGCACCAGAGCGGCCAGAAGCGTGGAGCAAGAAATGCTTTTCGAAAACGCGGGCGATCCATTAAAGCTTCCGTAAATACAGTGGCCGCGCATTCTACATCGTTCGACCCGGCTTGCGGCTCGCGGGCGTTCTCGTTATAAGTCTCGGCACTTTTAGTGACAAGCCGTTGTATGCCGATATGAGCCAAATCCACTCGCCAGACCAAGATCCCGTGTTCCAGTTGAAGGGCAGCATGCTGGCCATTACCGTGCTGGAGCTGTCCCGCAACGACCTCGAAAGCCTTGATCGGCAACTGGCCGCCAAAGTCGCACAGGCGCCCAATTTTTTCAGCAATGCACCGCTGGTCCTGGCGCTGGACAAACTGCCGCCCGGCGAAGGCGCCGTCGATCTGCCGGGGCTGATGCGCGTGTGCCGTCAACATGGCCTGCGCACCCTGGCGATTCGCGCCAGCCGCATCGAAGACATCGCCGCCGCCATCGCCATCGACATCCCGGTGCTGCCGCCGTCCGGCGCCCGTGAGCGACCGCTGGAAGCCCCGGAACCCGAAGTCAAAAAGAAGCCGGAAAAACCGCCAGAGCCGACCATCAAACCGACCCGTGTCATCACTACGCCAGTGCGTGGTGGCCAACAGATATATGCCCAGGGTGGCGATCTGGTTGTGGTTTCGTCGGTCAGTCCGGGCGCGGAACTTCTCGCCGATGGCAACATCCATGTATACGGCCCGATGCGTGGCCGTGCGCTGGCCGGCGTGAAGGGCGACACCAAGGCACGGATTTTCTGTCAGCAATTGAGCGCTGAACTGATCTCCATCGCCGGTCATTACAAGGTTTCCGAAGATTTGCGTCGCGACCCCATGTGGGGCTCGGGCGTACAGGTCAGCCTGTCGGGCGACGTGTTGAACATCATTCGGCTTTAACGGATACTGCCGCATTTTCCAAGCATCTCTAAAACGTAGCGAAAACGGCTCAAACGAAGTAGGAAAAAGGCCAAAAGCCAAATTCCAGCCAAGGCTGTCCGACTGCAGTAGTTTTCAAGAGATGTTTTTCAGGGGCTAAACAGTCCTTCTTCCTTAGGGGTGAAACACCTTGGCCAAGATTCTCGTGGTTACATCCGGCAAGGGTGGTGTGGGTAAGACCACCACCAGCGCCGCTATCGGTACCGGCCTCGCTCTGCGCGGCCACAAAACAGTGATCGTCGACTTCGACGTGGGCTTGCGTAACCTTGACCTGATCATGGGTTGCGAGCGCCGCGTGGTGTATGACTTCGTCAACGTGGTCAACGGCGAAGCCAACCTGCAACAGGCCCTGATCAAAGACAAGCGCCTGGAAAACCTCTACGTACTGGCCGCCAGTCAGACCCGCGACAAAGATGCGCTGACCGTCGAAGGCGTGGAAAAAGTCCTGATGCAACTCAAGGCTGACTTTGACTTCGTGGTGTGCGACTCCCCGGCGGGCATCGAGAAAGGTGCACACCTGGCGATGTATTTCGCCGACGAAGCGATCATCGTGACCAACCCGGAAGTGTCCTCGGTACGTGACTCCGACCGCATGCTCGGCCTGTTGGCCAGCAAGTCGCGTCGTGCCGAACAAGGCGAAGAGCCGATCAAGGAACACCTGCTGCTGACCCGTTACAACCCGCAGCGCGTCAGTGATGGCGAAATGCTGGGTGTTGAAGACGTGAAGGAAATTCTGGCAGTGACCCTGCTGGGTGTCATCCCGGAATCCCAGGCTGTCCTGAAGGCTTCCAACTCGGGTGTCCCGGTTATTCTCGACGACCAGAGCGATGCCGGTCAGGCCTACAGCGATGCCGTTGATCGTCTGCTGGGCAAAGAAAAAGAACATCGTTTCCTCGATGTTACGAAGAAGGGATTCTTCGAGCGCCTGTTTGGAGGTAGGTAATGAACCTTTTTGACTTCTTTCGTGCCAACAAAAAGCCAAGTACCGCCTCGGTAGCGAAAGAGCGTCTACAGATCATCGTGGCGCATGAGCGCGGCCAGCGCAGCACGCCGGATTACTTGCCAGCCTTGCAGAAGGAACTGGTCGACGTGATCCGCAAGTACGTCAACATCGGTAACGACGACGTACATGTTGCACTGGAAAGCCAGGGCAGTTGCTCGATTCTGGAACTCAACATCACCCTGCCTGATCGTTAAGTCGATCCGGCAGTCGCCACGGCGGCTCGGACTGTTGATGCTCGTGTAGGAGCTGCCGAAGGCTGCGATCTTTTGATCTTGTCGTTAAGAAGATCAAAAGATCGCAGCCTTCGGCAGCTCCTACAGGGGTTGTCAGCAGTTTTGAGCCGCCGTTGGCATTTGTTACGAGGCTGTTTTAATGCCGTTGTCCAACATCCACATCCTCCATCAGGACGCCGCCGTACTGGTGGTGAACAAGCCGACCCTGCTGCTCTCGGTTCCCGGCCGCGCCGACGACAACAAGGACTGCCTGATTACCCGCCTGCAGGAAAACGGCTATCCGGAAGCACGCATCGTCCACCGTCTGGACTGGGAAACCTCGGGGATCATTCTGCTCGCCCGTGACGCCGACACTCACCGCGAACTGTCGCGCCAGTTTCACGACCGCGAAACGGAAAAGGCCTACACCGCGTTGGCCTGGGGGCAGCCGGAACTGGACAGTGGCAGCATCGACCTGCCGCTGCGTTACGATCCGCCAACCAAGCCACGTCACGTGGTTGATCACGAGTTTGGCAAACATGCGCTGACCTTCTGGCGTGTGCTGGAGCGTTGTGGCGACTGGTGTCGCGTCGAGCTGACGCCGATCACCGGCCGTTCGCACCAGTTGCGCGTGCACATGCTGTCGATCGGTCATCCGCTGCTCGGTGACGGTCTCTACGCACACGAACAAGCGCTCGCCGCCTGGCCACGCCTGTGCCTGCACGCGAGCATGCTCAGCTTCACCCATCCGCAAACCGGCGAACGCCTGCGCTTCGAGTGCCCGGCCCCGTTCTGACAAACCCCATGTAGGAGCTGCCGCAGGCTGCGATCTTTTGATCTTGCTTTTGATTGACGAAACACAAGATCAAAAGATCGCAGCCTTCGGCAGCTCCTACAGGGATCCACTTCAGATTCAATTCCCTGGTCAATGCGTTAAACTCCCGCCCATTGCTGTCTGGAGCTTCTTATGCGCGAAGAGCTGAACCAAGGCCTGATCGACTTCCTCAAGGCCTCCCCTACCCCGTTCCACGCTACCGCCAGCCTGGTGCAACGTCTGGAGGCTGCCGGTTTTGTGCGCCTCGACGAGCGCGAGCCTTGGACCACCGAGGCCAACGGCCGCTACTACGTCACCCGCAATGACTCCTCGATTGTCGCGATCAAAATGGGCCGCAACTCGCCGCTGCACGGTGGCATCCGTCTGGTTGGCGCGCACACCGACAGCCCGTGCCTGCGGGTCAAGCCGCAACCGGAACTGCAACGTCAGGGCTTCTGGCAACTGGGCGTTGAAGTCTACGGTGGTGCGCTGCTGGCGCCGTGGTTCGACCGCGACCTCTCGCTGGCCGGCCGCGTAACCTTCCGCCGCGACGGCAAAGTCGAAAGCCAGTTGATCGACTTCAAGGCGCCCATCGCGATCATCCCCAACCTGGCTATTCACCTGAACCGTGAAGCCAACATGGGCTGGGCGATCAATGCCCAGACCGAATTGCCGCCGATTCTTGCGCAGTTCGCCGGTGACGAGCGCGTCGATTTCCGTGCCGTGCTCACCGATCAACTGGCTCGCGAACACGGTCTGAACGCCGACGTCGTGCTTGATTACGAGCTGAGTTTCTACGACACGCAAAGTGCTGCAGTCATTGGCCTGAACGGTGACTTCATCGCCGGCGCGCGACTCGACAACCTGCTGTCGTGCTACGCCGGCCTGCAAGCCTTGCTCACTGCCGAAACCGACGAGACCTGCGTGCTGGTCGCCAACGACCACGAAGAAGTCGGCTCCTGCTCGGCCTGCGGTGCCGACGGCCCGATGCTCGAACAGACCCTGCGCCGTCTGCTGCCCGAAGGTGACGAGTTCGTCCGCACCATTCAGAAGTCCCTGCTTGTTTCGGCCGACAACGCCCACGGCGTGCACCCGAACTACGCCGAGAAGCACGACGCCAACCACGGCCCGAAACTCAACGCCGGCCCGGTGATCAAGGTCAACAGCAACCAGCGCTACGCCACCAACAGCGAAACCGCCGGGTTCTTCCGTCATCTGTGCATGGCCGAAGAAGTACCGGTGCAAAGCTTCGTGGTGCGCAGCGACATGGGCTGCGGCTCGACCATCGGCCCGATCACCGCCAGCCACCTGGGCGTGCGCACCGTCGACATCGGCCTGCCGACGTTCGCCATGCACTCGATCCGCGAACTGTGCGGCAGCCATGACCTGGCGCACCTGGTCAAAGTGCTGAGCGCGTTCTACGCCTGCCGCGAGTTGCCGTAATCCTGCGCGACGATCGTACCCCTGTAGGAGCTGCCGAAGGCTGCGATCTTTTGATCTTTAAAAACCAGATCAAAAGATCGCAGCCTGCGGCAGCTCCTACATAGATCAACACCGCGTGACCGAAAGCGGCCTAGACTTACATCATTCATTTCGACAAGGCAGTCACCATGATCTCGATGTCCTCTTTCCACGCCATGCTCATTCCCATCCTGTGCGGAATGATCCTGCTGGCCATCGGCTTCAACTTCCGCGACAAGAACGCGGGTGTGTTCGCGATGTGGATCGGCATGCTGACGATCCTCGCCACCGTGATTTACAAGATCCTCGCCAAACTCAACGAATAAACCCGTGCCCGGCTCGCAATGCTTTCGGCGGGCTCGTACACTTCAGCGAATCCGCCCCTTGCGAGGTTGACCGCCTAGTGTTTGCTCGTCTGTTTGCTCTGCCCTGTATTTTCCTCATCTGCCTGATGACGTTGCTGCCAGTGGCGCCTGCCCACGCGGTCGGTCTGCCGGGCCTGCTCAACACCAGCAAGGCGCAGCCCGAGGCCCAGGAACCGCTCGGCCAGTCCCTCGACGAAGTCATCAAGTCGCTGGAAAACGACAAGCAACGCGCACAGTTGCTGACCGACCTGAAGAAACTTCGCGACGCCACGAAAAAAGCCCAGGCCTCACCCGAACAAGGCGTGCTCGGCCTGATTGGCGGCACACTGACCAGTTTCGAGAAACAGTTTTCCGGCGCCGACAGCCCGGTGACGCGCTGGTCCAACGAGTTCGAACTGGCCAAGGATGAGTTCAAGGCGCTGATACTGCCGGCCAGTGAATGGCTGCCGATCATCTTTGCCTTCGCCATTATTCTGATGGTCTGGAGCCTGCTCGCCGCCGCGCTGATCTGGCTCGGTCATCGCGTACGCATGCGCTTCGGCCTCACCGAAGAACTGCCGCAACACCCCAAGGCCCTCGACATGTTGCGCTTCGCTTTGCGCAAACTCGGGCCGTGGCTGATCGCCCTGGTGATCACCGTTTACATGAGCTACGCGCTGCCATCGTCGCTGGGTAAAAGTCTGGCGATGCTCTTGGCCTATGCGCTGGTGGTCGGCACCTGCTTCTCGGCAATCTGCGTCATCGCTTTTTCCCTGCTCGACGGCCCGCACCGCCATCGCGCGTTGTACATCCTGCGCCACCAGGCGTTTCGGCCACTGTGGCTGATCGGCAGCTTCGCCGCATTCGGTGAAGCCCTGAGCGACCCGCGACTGATCGAAGGGCTCGGCGTGCATCTGGCGCACACCGCCGCGACCATCGCCAATGTCCTCGCTGCACTGTCGACCGGGTTGTTCATCCTGCGTTTTCGCCGGCCGATTGCGCACCTGATTCGCAACCAGCCGCTGTCCCGCCGCCTGACCCGCCGCGCCCTCAGCGATACCATCGAAATCCTCGGCACCTTCTGGTACGTGCCGGCGCTGGTGTTGGTCGGCATCTCGCTGTTCGCCACTTTCGTCTCCGCCGGCGACACCAGCACCGCGCTGCGCCAGTCGCTGATCTGCACCGTGCTGTTGGTGTTGTGCATGGTGATAAACGGCCTCGTCCGCCGTCACTCACTCAAACCGCAACGCGGGCCGAAACGTCACGCGCTCTATTCCGAGCGCCTGAAAAACTTCTTCTATACCCTCGCACACCTGTTCGTGTGGCTGGTATTCATCGAACTCGGCCTGCGCGTCTGGGGCCAGTCGCTGATCGGTTTCGCCGAAGGTGAAGGCCATGACATCAGCGTCAAACTGTTCAGCCTGATCGGCACGCTGATTTTCTCCTGGCTGATCTGGATCCTCGCCGACACCGCCGTGCACCACGCCCTCACCCGCTCACGCAAAGGCCTGGCCAACGCACGCGCACAAACCATGATGCCGCTGATCCGCAACGTGTTGTTCGTGACGATTTTCATCATCGCGCTGATTGTCGCCCTGGCGAACATGGGCATGAACGTCACGCCACTGCTGGCCGGTGCCGGTGTGATCGGTCTGGCCATCGGTTTCGGTGCGCAGTCACTGGTCGCGGACTTGATCACTGGCCTGTTCATCATCATCGAAGACTCACTGGCCATCGACGACTACGTCGACGTCGGCGGCCACCTCGGCACCGTCGAAGGCCTGACCATCCGCACCGTGCGCCTGCGTGACATCGACGGCATCGTCCACACCATCCCGTTCAGTGAAATCAAAAGCATCAAAAACTACTCGCGGGAATTCGGCTACGCGATCTTCCGCGTGGCGGTGCCCTACAACATGGAAATCGACGACGCGATCAAACTGATGCGCGACGTTGGCCAGAAAATGCGCACCGATCCCCTGCAACGTCGCAACATCTGGTCGCCACTGGAGATTCAAGGCGTGGAAAGCTTCGAGTCCGGCAGTGCGATCCTCCGCGCGCGGTTCAAGACTGCGCCGATCAAACAGTGGGAAGTCTCGCGGGCGTTCAACTTGTCGCTCAAACGGCACCTGGATGAGGCGGGGCTGGATCTGGCGACCCCACGCATGAGCGTGCAAGTGATCACCGCCGGTGGTGGCCAGCCGAAGGAATAGCACTTCGCAGCGACACTTGGGTCACAGGCAGGGAAGCCAGAAAAACAATAACCATGGAGAAACCCGATGCAGCTGACACGTATTGCCCAAGCCGTTTTGCTCACTCTGTTCGCCAGCCACGCCAGTGCGGCGACGATGGAAAGCACCCGTGAACAGATCGCCGCACAGGCCAGACAGCTCGAACCCGAACTGCTGGAAACCCGCCGCGACATCCACGCCCACCCGGAACTGGGCAACACGGAAAAACGCACCTCGGAACTGGTCGCCAAACAACTGAAAGCCCTGGGCCTGGAAGTCAAAACCGGCGTCGCCCGCACCGGCGTAGTCGCCATCCTCAAGGGTGGCCTGCCCGGCCCGACCGTCGCTCTTCGCGCCGACATGGACGCCCTGCCAGTCAAGGAAGTCGCCGACCTGCCGTTCGCCTCCAAAGCAAAAGGCACCTACCTCGGCAAAGAAGTCGACGTCATGCACGCCTGCGGCCACGACGCCCACACCGCTATCCTGCTGAGCACAGCGAAAATTCTCACAGCCATGCGCGACACTCTGCCCGGCACCGTGGTGTTCTACTTCCAACCGGCCGAAGAAGGCCCAAGCGACTTCATTCCCGACGGTAAAAACACTTGGGGCGCGAAAATGATGGTCGAGGAAGGCGTGATGAAATCGCCGAAACCCGATGCCGTCTTCGGTCTGCACGTCTGGGCCGGCATCCCCGCCGGCAAGATCGCCTACCGCCCTGGCGCCACCCTCGCCAGCTCCGACGACCTGCGTATCAAAATCCTCGGCAAACAAACCCACGCCGGCCGCCCATGGGACGGCATCGACCCGATCACCGTCGGTGCACAAACCATCGTCGGCCTGCAAACCGTGGTCAGCCGCCGCACCGATATATCGTCTTATCCGTCGGTAGTCAGCATCGGCACCATCAATGGCGGCACGCGCTACAACATCATCCCCGAATCAGTCGACATGACCGGCACCATCCGCTCGTACGACTATGGCATCCGCCAAAAGCTGCACGCCGACGTACGCCAGACCGTCGAGAAAATCGCCGAGAGCGGTGGCGCGAAAGCCGACGTCACCATCATCGAAAAATACGACCCGACCATTAACAACCCGGCACTGACGGAGAAGATGCTGCCGACACTGAAATGGGCGGCCAAGGATGATGTGGTGAATGCACCGCTGGTGGGGGGCGCGGAAGACTTCTCGTTCTTTGCCAAGGAAGTGCCGGGGCTTTTTGTGTTTCTCGGCGTGACGCCAAGGGATCAGGACATGAGCAAGGCTGCGCCGAATCACAATCCGGGGTTCTTTGTCGATGAGTCGGCGTTGGTGGTCGGGGTGAGGACACTGGCCTCGTTGGCGACGGATTATTTGTATGCCAATGCGGGAGCGGGCAAATAAGCTTGATGTGAATGTGGGGGCGCTTTCGCGAGCAGGCTCGCTCCCACATTTGGACTGTGGGCAGGCTGCCAGAGACTGGTCGCTCGGAAGGGTGCCATCGCGAGCAGGCTCACTCCTACAATTGGATTGAGTACATCCGGAAGCATCAGGTCGGCTGTCAGGCCGCCATCGCTGGCAAGCCAGCTCCCACAAGAAAATGAGTACACCCCGCTCGCGGCGCATGCCGCCCCACTCAACACAATGAGCGCAAGCTCGAGTACCGCTTTTGATCTTGATCCACGGGCGACGTCGGAAGGCTGAGTGGAGGGATTGATCCGGGGGTGGGAGCGCAGCGACCGTTCGACGAAGTCGAACACATCGAGAGGAGGTGCAGCGAAGCAAACCGTAGGCGATGCCCCCCGGATCAATCCCGGAGCGAAGGAACCCCGAGCCCCAGCGAGCGGGCCGCACGCAGGAGCAAGCCTTTTTGGTTACTTTTTCGGCGTCTGGAAAAAGTGACCCGCCGTAAGGGCGGAACCCTAATCAGCACCACCCGAAGCACCAGATATTCACTCAAACCCAAAGCGCTCAAACAACATCAACCCCAACATGAATCGCATCATGCCGCCAAAACTCCAGATCACAATCAATCAACCGCTCATGCTGATCGTAATTGACCCGAGCAATCCGCAACCCCGGACTCCCCACCGAAACCCGTAAAGCCGCCGCCGCATCCACCGACAACGACGTAGGCACGATCTCGAACCGCACCCGCCCATAGTGCAAATCGTAATGCCGCGCATACAACTCGGTAATCGACTGATTCAAATCAAACTCCAGAATCCCCGGAAAAAACTGCGGATTCAAATAATGCTCAACATAAAGCACCAGCCGCCCATCAATCCGCCGCGACCGACAAATCTGAATCACACTCGACAACGCCGGCAGTTGCAACCACGCACACACCGCCGCCGAAGCCGGTTGCAATCGGGCCGAAATAACCTCGGTTGAAGGTACCCGCCCCTGCGCACTGACCATCGCGTGGAAGTGGCTGCGCTGCATCAGGTTGTACGCCAGACGCGGCGGCGAAACGAACCAGCCCCGCCGCTCCTCACGATAAATCTGGCCCTGCGCCTCCAATTGCAATAACGCCTCACGCACAGTAATCCGCGTCGTGCCAAACAACTCACTGAGCTTGCGCTCGGCCGGCAACTTGCTGCCGGGCGCCAAAAGTCCGTGGTCGAGTTGCTCCTGCAACACCTGGCCAATCGCTGTCACCGCTTTTGTTGCCTCATCGCGCATCAACGTTACCTATCTGGACTAGACCAGCATTGTTTCGGGGCAAGACTGCACGACGATCACGCCGTTTCCATGTGCTGCAAGCCTAGGCAGTGCAGATGACCGAGAGATGACAAAACTGCTCAACGGTCGCACTCACGACTTGCAATACATCGGCCAAATCCCTGCCCTCCGGGGCTTTGGGCATGGTCTACGCTTATCGAGCAGCCGCCAAAACCGGGCAAATAAAAGGCCTGACGCAAGGCCACCGACATCAAAGTGTCATCCAGTCCCCTTAAATTGGCTCAGGTATTGCTGACCTAGACCAACACAAACCGCAATCGCAGCGTTGAACACGACCAAGGAGCTTCGGAATGAAACAGCTTTTCCTGGCAACACTGTTAGGCTCGACCATTGCTATGTGCACCGCCGCCATGGCAGCCGACACCGATCTGAAAACCCTCGAAGCCGCTGCGAAAGCGGAAGGCGCCGTCAACAGCGTCGGCATGCCCGATGACTGGGCCAACTGGAAAGGCACCTGGGCAGACCTTGCCAAGAATTACGGCCTGAAACACATCGACACCGACATGAGCTCGGCCCAGGAAATCGCCAAGTTCGCCGCAGAAAAAGACAACGCCAGCGCTGACATCGGCGACGTCGGTGCTGCCTTCGGCCCGATCGCGGTCAAGCAAGGCGTGGTGCAACCCTACAAGCCAAGCACTTGGGATCAAATCCCGGACTGGGCCAAGGACAAGGACGGCAACTGGGCTCTGGCCTATACCGGCACCATCGCTTTCATCGTCAACAAAAAGCTGCTGCACGGTTCCGAAGTGCCAACCAAATGGGCTGACCTCAAGGGCGGCAAATACAAGGTTTCCATCGGTGACGTGAGCACCGCCGCACAAGCCGCCAACGGCGTTCTCGCCGCAGCACTGGCCAACGGTGGCGACGAGAAAAACATCCAGCCTGCCCTGCTGCTGTTCGCAGACATCGCCAAGCAAGGTCGTCTGTCGATGGCCAACCCGACCATCGCCACCATGGAAAAAGGCGAGATCGAAGTCGGCGTGGTCTGGGACTTCAACGGCCTGAGCTACAAAGCCAAGATGGCCAACCCGGATGACTACGTGGTGCTGATCCCGTCCGACGGTTCGGTGATTTCCGGCTACACCACCATCATCAACAAGTACGCGAAAAACCCCAACGCCGCCAAGCTGACCCGCGAATACATCTTCAGCGACGCCGGCCAGACCAACCTCGCCCGCGGCAATGCGCGTCCGATCCGTGCCGAACACCTGCAACTGCCGGAAGACGTGAAGGCCAAACTGCTGCCGAACGAGCAGTACAAAAAGGTCACCCCGATCAAGGACGCCGATGCCTGGGAAAAGACCTCGAAAGCCCTGCCACAGAAGTGGAACGAAGAAGTCATCGTAGAGATGAAGTAATCCTTCATCTGTAGGAGCTGCCGCAGGCTGCGATCTTTTGATTTGGCTTTTAAAGGGCAAGATCAAATGATCGCAGCCTGCGGCAGCTCCTACATCAATCGGTTCAAGTTTGGTTTTCGGAGTCAACGCCCCTATGAAGCACAACGTCATCCTTGTCGTGCTCGACGGCCTCAGCCATGAAGTCGCGCGCCACGCCATGGGGCATCTGCAGGCTTACGTTGGCGCAGGACGCGCCGCGCTCTATCAGTTGGAGTGCGAGTTGCCGGCCCTGTCCCGACCGCTTTATGAATGCATTCTTACCGGCGTGCCGCCCATCGACAGCGGCATCGTCCACAACAATGTCTCGCGTCTGTCCAATCAGCGCAGCATCTATCACTACGCCCGCGACGCCGGCCTGAAAACTGCCGCCGCGGCTTATCACTGGGTCAGCGAGCTGTACAACCGCTCGCCATTTGTGGCCGCACGCGACCGCCACACCGACGATCCATCGCTGCCGATCCAGCACGGGCACTTCTACTGGAACGATCACTACCCGGATTCGCACCTGTTCGCCGATGCGGAGAACCTGCGCCTGCGCCACGCACCGAATTTCCTGCTGATCCACCCGATGAACATCGACGACGCCGGGCACAAGCACGGCCTCGACAGCTCGCAGTACCGCAACAGCGCACGCTCGGCCGACATCATCCTCGCCGACTATTTGCAGGGCTGGCTCGACGCGGGTTATCAGGTGCTGGTGACCGCCGACCACGGCATGAACAACGACCGCTCGCACAACGGCCTGCTGCCGGAAGAACGCCAAGTGCCGCTGTTCGTCCTCGGTGACGCCTTCAGCCTCAACGCAGACGCCGCCCCCAAGCAGACCGAAATCTGCGGCACGGTCTGCGAACTGCTCGGCGTGCCCCATGACAAACCTGTGTGCCGGGAGCTGCTCAAGTGAACTCCATGACTCGCGGCAAATGGCTGGCAGCCCTGTGCCTGGTGCCCTTCGCTTTATTCTTTATCGTGTTCGAAATTGCCCCGCTGATCTGGGTAATGGTCAACAGCCTGCAATCGGAGGAGTTCGGTTGGGGCGTTGAAAACTTCACGAAAATCTTCAGTTCGAAATTCTATTTGCAAGCGATCCAGTACAGCCTCGAGATCAGTTTCTGGTCGAGCGTATTCGGCATCATCATCGCCGTACTGGGTGCGTATTCCCTGCGCCGGGTTGACTCGAAACTGCGCAACTTTGTGAATGCCTTCGCCAACATGACCAGCAACTTTGCGGGTGTGCCGCTGGCTTTCGCTTTCATCATCCTGCTCGGTTTCAACGGCAGCATCACGATCATGCTCAAACAGGCCGGGATCATCGAGGACTTCAACCTGTACTCGAAAACCGGGCTGATCATCCTCTATACCTACTTCCAGATTCCCCTCGGCGTGCTGCTGCTCTACCCGGCCTTCGACGCCTTGCGCGAAGACTGGCGCGAGTCCGCAGCGCTGCTCGGCGCCAACGGCTGGCAGTTCTGGCGACACATCGGCCTGCCGGTGCTGACCCCGGCACTGCTCGGTACTTTCGTGATCCTGCTGGCCAACGCCCTCGGCGCTTATGCCACGGTGTATGCGCTGACGACAGGTAACTTCAACGTGCTGCCGATCCGCATTGCCGCGATGGTGTCCGGCGATATTTCGCTCGATCCGAATCTGGCCAGTGCGCTGGCCGTGGTGCTGGTCGCGCTGATGACCATCGTCACCGTCGTGCATCAACTGCTGTTGAAGAGGAGCTACCATGTCTCGCGTTGAATCCGGCCCGGTCGGCGTCTACCACCGCGTCGTGGTCTACCTGCTGTTCGCCATCCTCTTGCTGCCGCTGGTGGGCACGCTGATCTACTCGATTGCCAGCAGTTGGTCAGCGACCATTCTGCCCAGCGGTTTTACCTTCAAGTGGTACCTCCAGTTGTGGAGCGACCCGCGCTTCCTCCACGCCTTCGGCCAGTCGCTACTGGTGTGTGTCGGCGCGCTGGTGCTGTCAGTGGTGCTGATCCTGCCGCTATTGTTCGTGGTGCATTACCACTTTCCGAAACTCGATGCGCTGATGAACATCCTCATCCTGCTGCCGTTTGCGGTACCGCCAGTGGTGTCGTCCGTGGGCCTGTTGCAACTCTACGGTTCCGGGCCGATGGCGATGGTGGGCACGCCGTGGATTCTGATCGGTTGCTACTTCACCGTGGCGCTGCCGTTCATGTATCGGGCGATTACCAACAACCTGCAAGCGATCAACCTGCGAGACCTGATGGACGCCGCGCAACTGCTCGGTGCCAGCACCTTCCAGGCGGCAGTTCTGGTGGTACTGCCGAACCTGCGCAAAGGTCTGATGGTGGCGTTGCTGCTGTCGTTCTCGTTCCTGTTCGGCGAGTTCGTGTTTGCCAACATCCTCGTCGGCACCCGCTACGAAACCCTGCAGGTCTATCTGAACAACATGCGTAACAGCAGCGGCCACTTCACCAGTGCGCTGGTTATCTCCTACTTCTTATTCGTGCTGGTCCTGACCTGGATCGCCAACATCTTGAACAAGGACAAAAGCGAATGAGCTATGTCAGCGTCCAACATCTGCAGAAAAGTTATGCGGGCACTACCGTATTCAGCGATATCGACTGCGAAATCAACAAGGGCGAATTCGTCACCCTGCTCGGCCCTTCCGGGTGCGGCAAATCCACGCTGTTGCGTTGTATCGCCGGCCTGACATCGGTAGATGGCGGCAAGATACTGCTCGATGGCGTCGATATCGTGCCGCTCAGTCCGCAGAAGCGTGGCATCGGCATGGTGTTCCAGAGCTATGCGCTGTTCCCCAACATGACCGTGGAGCAGAACGTCGCGTTCGGCCTGCGCATGCAAAAGGTCAACGCCGACGACAGCCACAAACGGGTTGCCGAGGTGTTGAAACTTGTTGAACTGAACGACTTCGCCGGCCGTTATCCACATCAACTGTCCGGTGGCCAATGTCAGCGCGTTGCCCTGGCCCGCTCGCTGGTGACTCGCCCGCGACTGTTGTTGCTGGATGAACCACTGTCGGCGCTTGATGCGCGAATTCGCAAACACCTGCGCGAGCAGATTCGTCAGATCCAGCGCGAACTTGGCCTGACCACAATCTTCGTCACACACGATCAGGAAGAAGCGCTGACTATGTCTGACCGGATTTTCCTCATGAATCAGGGAAAAATCGTACAAAGTGGCGATGCTGAAACCCTGTATACGGCGCCGGTTGATGTGTTCGCTGCTGGCTTCATCGGTAACTACAACCTGCTCGACGCCGATGAAGCATCGAAGCTGTTGCAGCGCCCGATCAATCACCGCATCGCCATTCGCCCGGAAGCCATCGAGTTGAGCCTCAACGGCGAGCTCGACGCGCAGATACGCAGCCACAGCCTGCTTGGCAACGTCATCCGTTATCGCGTTGAAGCGCGCGGCGTGGAACTGGTAGTGGATGTGCTCAATCGCTCGGCCGCCGATCTGCATCCCGACGGTCAGCGTCTGGCGCTTTCCATCGATCCGACGGCCCTGTGTGAGGTAGCCTGATGACTTTGCTGACGTTGAAGAGAGAATCGCACTGATGGCCCTGGCAATTTTTGATCTGGACGAAACCCTGATTCACGGCGACTGCGCCACCCTCTGGAGCGAGCAGATGGGACGCTTGGGGTGGGTCGACCCCGAGTCGTTCATGCGCAAGAACAACGAGCTGATGGATGCCTACAGCCATGGCAAATTGCGCATGGAAGATTACATGGAGTTCAGCCTCGAGCCGTTGATCGGCCGCACGCCGGAAGAGGTCGAGCACCTGGTCGGCCCGTGGGTGGAAGACTTCATCGAGCCGATCATCTTCAGCGACGCGACCAAAACCATCGCCGCCCACCGCAAGGCCGGCGACCGGATTCTGGTGATCTCGGCGTCGGGCACGCACCTGGTCAGGCCGATTGCCGATCGATTGGGCATCGACGAAATTCTCGGCATCGAACTGGAAGTCGCGCACGGCGTGTACAGCGGTCACACCGTCGGGACCCTGACCTACCGCGAAGGCAAGATCACCCGTTTGCTGGAATGGCTGGATGCCGAAGAAGAAAATCTGGAGGGCGCGAGTTTCTATTCCGACTCACGCAATGACCTGCCGTTGTTACTGAAGGTGGATTTCCCGCACGTGGTCAACCCGGATCCAGTGTTGCTTGAGCATGCCGAAAAGGCCGGCTGGCCAATCCACATCTGGAAGTAAAAAACAAAAGATCGCAGCCTTCGGCAGCTCCTACAGGGCGTTCACTTTGCCAATGTAGGAGCTGCCGAAGGCTGCGATCTTTTGATCTTGCCGTTCTTCAGCTAAGGCTGTCGTCAATCACCAAAACCAGTTTCCCCGAAACGGTATTGCTCGCCAGCTCCGCAAACGCCGCCTCCGCATCTTTCACCGGGAAAGCCTTTGCCAATTGCGGTTTCAACCGCCCTTCGGCAAACAGCGGCCACACATGCTGGCTCAGGTCACTGAACAGATCCGCCTTGAACTGATCGTTACGACTGCGCAATGTCGAGCCGAGCAGTTGCACGCGCTTGGCCAACACTTGCGCCAGATCCAGCTTCGCCTCGCGGCCGCCCATCAGACCGATCAACACCCAGCGTCCATCCAGCGCCATCAGCTTGAGATTCAGCGCCGAATAATTGCCACCGACCGGATCGAGAATGACGTCGAACGGGCCAAAGTCGCGCAAGCTTTCCAGATCATCCGTGCGCACTACCCCGCCCTGCGCCCCCAGACTTTCACAGTAGGCCAATCGCTCGGCCGAACCGACGCTGACCCAGCACGGATTGCCGAACGCCTTGCACAGCTGAATGGCGGCTGAACCGATTCCACTCGCTCCGGCGTGCAAGAGAACTTTCTCACCCGGTTTGAGCGCCGCAAGTTGAAACACATTCAGCCAGACTGTTGCGTAAACCTCAGGCAATGCCGCCGCTTCGATCAGCGAAACACCTTCCGGAACCGGCAGCACATGCCGCCCGTCGACCACCACCTCTTCGGCCATCCCGCCCCCGGCCAGCAAGGCGCAAACCCTGTCGCCTACCTGCCAGGACGAACCTGCGCCGACCTCGCTGATCACCCCCGAGCACTCAAGACCGAGTACTTGGCTGGCACCTGGCGGAGGAGGATAAAGCCCTGCCTTCTGTAATAAATCGGCTCGATTGAGGCCCGCTGCCGCCACGCGAATGCGAACTTGTCCTACATCACATGTAGGACTCGGCTCTTCAACCCATGCCACTTGACCTTCCACGCCTTGCAATGCCTTCACAGTGCCTCCATAGTGAGTCTGGACTGAGCCCGAAGCTGTAGCGCCGGGCTTTTTGCATTATGCGACCGGCTCTTGTAGAACCGGCGACTTCAAAGACGGCCTAATATGCGTTATCAATTGTCCCCGCGTCGAATCAGCATGAAGCATTTGCTCCCCAGCACCGCCCTAGCACTTTTCATCGGTATCGGCCTGTTGCCGGTGTCGGGCAATACATTCGCAGCCAACAGCTGGGACAAGTTACAGCCTGATCGCGACGAAGTGATCGCCAGCCTGAACGTCGTCGAGTTGCTCAAGCGTCACCACTACAGCAAGCCGCCGCTCGACGATGCGCGCTCGGTAATCATCTACGACAGCTACCTCAAGCTGCTGGATCCGTCGCGCAGCTACTTCATGGCCAGCGACATCGCCGAATTCGACAAGTGGAAGACCCAGTTCGACGACTTCCTCAAAAGCGGCGACCTCAACGCCGGGTTCACCATCTACAAGCGCTATCTGGATCGCGTCAAATCGCGTCTGGACTTCGCCCTTGCCGAGCTGAACAAAGGCGTCGACAAGATGGACTTCAACACCAAGGAAACCTTGCTGATTGATCGCAAGGACGCACCTTGGCTCAAATCCACCGCCGAACTCGACGACCTGTGGCGCAAACGCGTCAAGGACGAAGTCCTGCGGATGAAGATCGCCGGCAAAGAGCCCAAGCAGATCCAGGAAACCCTGACCAAGCGCTACAAGAATCAATTGTCGCGTCTGGATCAGACCCGTCCGGAAGACATCTTCCAGGCGTACATCAACACCTTCGCCATGTCCTACGATCCGCACACCAACTATCTGTCGCCGGATAACGCGGAAAACTTCGACATCAACATGAGCCTGTCCCTCGAGGGCATCGGCGCCGTGTTGCAGAGCGACAACGATCAGGTGAAAGTCGTGCGTCTGGTGCCAGCAGGCCCGGCCGACAAGACCAAAATGGTGGCTCCGGCCGACAAGATCATCGGTGTTGCCCAAGGCAACAAAGAGATGGTCGACGTGGTCGGCTGGCGTCTGGACGAAGTGGTCAAGCTGATCCGCGGTCCGAAAGGCACCGTGGTGCGCCTGGAAGTGATTCCGGCCAGCAATGCACCGAACGACCAGACCACCAAGATCGTGCCGATTACCCGTGAAGCGGTGAAGCTCGAAGACCAGGCCGTGAAAAAATCCGTGCTGAACCTGAAACAGGACGGCAAGGATTACAAACTCGGCGTGATCGAGATTCCAGCCTTCTACCTCGACTTCAAGGCGTTCCGTGCCGGTGATCCGGATTACAAGAGCACCACCCGTGACGTCAAGAAACTGCTGACCGAACTGCAGAAAGACAAAGTCGACGGCGTGGTGATCGACCTTCGCAACAACGGCGGCGGTTCCCTGCAGGAAGCCACCGAGCTGACCAGCCTGTTCATCGACAAGGGCCCGACCGTGCTGGTGCGTAATGCTGATGGCCGTGTCGACGTGCTGGAAGATGAAAACCCGGGCGCGTTCTACAAAGGTCCGATGGCACTGTTGGTCAACCGCCTGTCCGCCTCGGCTTCGGAGATCTTCGCCGGCGCCATGCAGGACTACCACCGTGCACTGATCATCGGCGGCCAGACCTTCGGTAAAGGCACCGTGCAGACCATTCAGCCGCTGAACCATGGCGAACTGAAACTGACCCTAGCCAAGTTCTACCGGGTTTCCGGTCAGAGCACCCAGCATCAGGGCGTCCTGCCGGACATCGACTACCCGTCGCTGATCGACACCAAGGAAATCGGCGAGAGCGCCCTGCCGGAAGCCATGCCGTGGGATACCATCCGCGCGGCGATCAAACCGGCAGCCGATCCGTTCAAACCGTACCTGGCACAGCTCAAGTCCGAACATGACACGCGCACCGCCAAGGATGCCGAGTTCGTGTTCATCCGTGACAAGCTGGCCCTGGCGCAGAAACTGATGCTGGAAAAAACCGTCAGCCTCAACGAAGCCGACCGCCGTGCCCAGCATGCCGACATCGATGCCAAGCAACTGGTGATGGAGAACATCCGTCGCAAGGCCAAGGGCGAAGAGCCGCTCAAAGAGCTGAAGAAAGAAGACGAGGATGCTCTCGCCGCAGCCGAGCCGGACAAGGTCAAACCAGAAGACGACGCTTACCTGAGCGAAACCGGGCGCGTGCTGCTGGACTACCTGAAGCTGAGCAACCAGGTCGCGAAGAAGTAAGGTGATGGCGATTTAATGCTGACGATCCCCGGATCGTCATCAAACAGTCATCATTCTGTCGTGCAATAAAGGACTGGGAGCCACTCTCTTCATCGAGAGCGCTCCCAGTCCTTTTTTTATCGCCAGAGATTGCCATGACCACGACCGAACAGCTGAGTGCCTTGAGCTCGATCCTGACTCAAAGCGGATTACACAGCCTGTTTCAGCCGATCATCTGTCTCTCCGAGCGCCGCATTCTCGGCTACGAAGCCCTCACCCGTGGCCCGTCCAACAGCCCGCTGCATTCGCCTATCGCTTTGTTCGCCGTTGCGCGTCAGGCCGGGCGCCTGAGCGAACTGGAGATCGCCTGCCGCCAAAGCGCTTGCCGCCGTTTCAACGAGCAGCAACTGCCGGGCAAGCTGTTTCTTAACGTCTCGCCGGAATCCTTGCTCGAAGCCGCGCACCAGCCGGGGCGCACGTTGCAATTGCTGCAGGACTTCGGCATTCCGCCGAGCCAAGTGGTAATCGAACTCACCGAGCAGACGCCGATCGACGATTTCCAGTTGCTGCAAACTGCGCTGCATCACTATCGGGCGATGGGGTTTTCGATTGCACTGGATGACCTCGGTGCCGGCTATTCGAGCCTGCGCCTGTGGTCGGAACTGCGCCCGGATTACGTGAAAATCGACCGGCACTTTATCGACGGAATTCATCAGGATGCCTTGAAGCGTGAGTTCGTCGGGTCGATCCTGCAAATCGCCAAAGCCTCACGGGCGCAGGTCATTGCCGAAGGTATAGAACTGCCGGAAGAATTGGCGGTGCTAACTGAAATGGGTGTCGATCTGGTGCAGGGTTATCTGCTCGGCCGCCCACAAGAGCACCCACCCCGCGATGCCCGGGCCTTGATGCCCAAACACGACAGCAGCGCCGTCGCGCTGAACGACGAAGGCAGCGACCTCAGCGCTCTGCTCAACGAGCAACCGGCCGTGGGGCGCGATACGCCCACCGCCACCGTGCTGGAAGCCTTCCGCCGCCAAGCCAATCTCAATTCGCTGGCAGTGCTCGACGAACAAGGCCAGCCGTGCGGCATCGTCCACCGCCACTCCCTGTCGGATGCCCTGCTCAAGCCGTTTGCCACCGATCTGTTCGCACGCAAACCGATCAGCCGATTGATGAACGACGACTTCCTCGCCGTAGAAATGAGCCAGTCGCTGCAGCAGGTCAGCCGCCTGATCACCAGCCGCGCCCGTCAACGCATCGAAGAAGATTTCATCATCACCTTCAACGGCGGCTACCTCGGCCTTGGCCGGGTGATCGACGTGCTGAAACTGATCACCGAATTGAAGATCCAGCAGGCGCGCTACGCCAACCCGCTGACCCTGCTGCCCGGCAACGTACCGATCCAGCAATGCCTGACCCGCCTTCTGCAGCAAGGCCGCGAGTCGGTCATCTGCTACGTCGACATCGACAGCTTCAAACCCTTCAACGACATCTACGGCTACGGCCGCGGCGACGAAGTCCTGCTGTGCCTGGCGCAATGCCTCAACGAACGCGTCGACCCGTCCCGCGACTTCGTCGGCCACATCGGCGGCGACGACTTCCTCCTAGTCCTCGGCCCCGAAGACTGGCGCAAAAGGCTCAATCAATTGCTCGACGACTTTCAAAGCCAATGCCGCCGTTTCTATCGGCCTGAGCATCTGGAGGCTGGCTGCTTCATCGCGCCGAATCGCCAAGGAGTGCGGCAGGAGTTTCCGTTGCTGTCACTGTCCATCGGTGTTGTGCATCTACAACCCGACGCCTGCGCGCACCTTGATGCCAGTCAGCTTGCGGAGATGGCTTCGCAGGCGAAGCATCATGCGAAGAATGTTCCCGGGTATAGCGTGCATGTGATTGATAGTCTCACTGCGACCGACATCAATCCACCGCAACTAATCGGACACGTGATTAAATAGCGACCAGATCTCTATGGGAGCAAGGCTACCCACGAGGGGCAAGTTGGCGCAGCTAATTGCTTACCTTGGTACTAGTTCCACAAGCAAAATCAACAGTGCCCATTTTTATTGAAATATCGTCCTCACCATGTAGATCTGTCCTCACCAGCAGCCTTCTCAAGATCTTCCCCCCAAACCTCTTTCGCCAAGCGGTAGATCTCTTCAAAAAAACAACGAGGGCTGTTTAACGAATACCATTCCCCCCTAGGCCAGCTGGATGTTTCGCACTCATCAATATCAAAAAAACTACTAAAATTATAGTTTGGATCTTCTAACGCCGACTCTAAAGCCTCAAACAAAACCAGCTTATGTCTATATGATAGATACGGCAGATTTAGACAATACTTCTTTATAAGCTTCTCTCTATCATCCGAAATATTCGGATTATATACACTGAGTTCGACACCTCGAGTCTCCTCTCGATCATAGACATCAAAAACTCCAACAAGCCAGCTAAATCTTGGATTGAAAGGCTTATTTAAGTACGGATCTTTCAACATCATTTCTTCTCCGAAGGAAAACCTGTAAACGGTTCTTGCATGTTTGTCTTATCAAATTTAACCTCAAACCAGTTCATATTCTCATTCAGAATCGGATTTTGCGGATCGTTCCTGTTCGATTTGTAGCCTCGCCCTGCACCAGGCAATTCGAACCTGACTATCGGAGTGTCATTCTGATCCTGCCCCGTATGCATAATTAAGCCATTTTTATCCCTGGTCATCGCCTTGTTTAATGCACCTAAATGCATTCGCCAATTATGGAATTGTGAGCTTGGGTTTCCTCTAGGTGGTATTGGAACGACGCCAGTGTGAGGATCAGCGCCATTGATTGCTCGTTGTTTTAGGGCTCGATCGGGAATTTCGGAACTGTGCTTTTTTACAGTGTGCATATCATAGAGTTCTTCATATTCACGTACCCGACGCTTCGCATTCTCTTCAGCCACCTCATCAAGCCTCGCCCTTCGCTCCTGCGCTGTCATCTTTGGCAGCGGGGGCGCTCCTTCTTCGACGACCACGCGACCAGCCTCGTACCGCATCGGACGACGCGGTGCTGACGGCGGACAGTTGGAGCT
>NZ_JACVHC010000012.1 GCF_017976235.1 Pseudomonas anatoliensis
GTGAAACGATGCATCGCCGATGGTAGTGTGGGGTTTCCCCATGTGAGAGTAGGTCATCGTCAAGATTAAATTCCGAAACCCCAATTGCGAAAGCAGTTGGGGTTTTGTTTTGTCCGCAGGAAAGTTTTTGTTTTGTGCCAGTGAACAAATTTGCACAGTTATTTTCGAAGCAGAACACTAGAATAGCCCCAACTTTTTCGGAGCCAGAGCCTTTATGTCAGATCCGGTTGACGCCTCAGGGCTGTCAGATTTACCGCTGGAAGACCTGGTGGCCTGTCACGAGTGCGACCTGCTGATGCGCAAGCCGAAACTTGCCCACGGCGAAAAAGCCCTGTGCCCGCGCTGCGGTTACGAGTTGTACGCCCACCGCCATAATGTGGTGCAGCGCAGCCTTGCCTTGGTCATCGCGGCACTCTTGCTCTACGTGCCAGCGAACTTTTTACCCATCATGCAGCTCAATCTACTCGGGCAGTCGTCGCACGACACTGTCTGGAGCGGCGTTGTGGGGTTGTTCAACACCGGCATGCAAGGTGTTTCGATCGTCGTATTCCTGTGCAGCATGGCCATTCCGTTAATCAAGTTGCTGTGTCAATTGGCGGTACTGCTGACGATCCGCTTGAACCTTGGGCGCAGCTACGGCCTGCTGCTCTACCGCATTTACCACCACCTCAAAGACTGGGGAATGCTCGAGGTCTACCTCATGGGCGTACTGGTGGCGATCGTTAAACTGGCGGACATGGCAGCCATCACCGTCGGCCTCGGGCTGGCGTGTTTCATCGGCTTGTTGTTGATTCAGGTCTGGCTGGAAGTGGTGATGTCGCCGCATCAGATCTGGCAGGCGTTATCTGGAGAGAATGCTCATGCGGGCGATTGATGCGGGCATTCTGACTTGTACCGAATGCCACGAGTTGAACAGGCAAGAAGCGGACACCGACGAGCAGACCTGCACGCGCTGCGGGGCTCTTGTTCACCCGCGCCGTCCGAACAGCCTGACCAGAACCTGGGCACTGCTGATCACCGCAGCGATTATCTATATTCCGGCCAACGTGCTGCCGATCATGACTGTCAGTTCTTTGGGGCAGGGTGATCCGAGCACCATCATGTCCGGGGTGATCCAGTTGGTGCAGCACGGCATGATCCCTATTGCTGCGGTCGTTTTCATTGCCAGTATTCTGGTGCCGACTTTCAAACTGGTGGGCATCGCGCTGTTGCTGTTTTCGGTACAGCGACGTCAGCCGTTGTCCGCGCGTCAGCGCATCTGGATGTACCGTTTCATCGAATTCATTGGCCGCTGGTCGATGCTTGATATTTTTGTGATCGCCATCCTGGTGGCGGTCGTCAACTTCGGCCGGCTTGCCAGTGTCGAAGCCAATCTTGGCGCCATCGCCTTCGCCACTGTGGTGATTCTGACGATGCTTGCCGCAGTAACTTTCGATCCCCGACTGATTTGGGATAACACGGAGTCGGATGACGACCATGACTGATTTGCCTGTAGCGAAAACCCGACCGGCCTCGAACTGGTCTGCCATTTGGGTACTGCCTTTGATCGCGCTGATCATCGGTGGCTGGCTCGGCTGGCGTGCTTACTCCGAAACCGGTATCGAGATCCAGATTCGTTTCGAGAGCGGCGAAGGCATCCAGGCCAACAAGACCGAGGTCATGTACAAAGGTATGTCGGTCGGCAAGGTCAAGACGCTCAAGCTCGACGATGAAGGCAACTCCAAAGGAGTGATCGCCACGGTCGAGATGAATAAAGACGTCGAGCCATACCTCAAGACCAGCACCCGCTTTTGGCTGATCAAGCCCAGTGTGACGCTGGCCGGTATTACAGGACTGGAAACACTGGTCTCCGGTAACTACGTCGCCATCAGTCCTGGCGAAGGCGAGCCTTTGCGCAAGTTCAAGGCGCTGGCTGAAGAGCCGCCGCTGTCTGATGCCAAGCCTGGTCTGCACCTGACCATCAAGGCTGATCGTCTCGGCTCGCTGAGCCGCGGCAGCCCGGTTTTTTACAAACAGATCAAGGTCGGTCAGGTCAAAAGCTATCTGCTTTCAGAAGACCAGAGTACCGTCGAGCTCAAAGTATTTATCGAGCCGACCTACGCCAAACTGGTGCGTAAACACACGCGTTTCTGGAACGCCAGCGGCATCAGCATCGACGCCAACCTGTCTGGGGTAAAAGTGCGCAGCGAATCGCTGGCGAGTATCGTCGCCGGCGGTATCGCCTTCGCCACGCCAGAGAATCGCAAGGACAGTCCTGCGACTGATCCAAGCCTGCCGTTCCGCCTCTATGAAGATTTCGACGCCGCCGCTGCCGGAATCCGCGTGAAGGTCAAACTCAGTGACTTCGAAGGTCTGCAGGCCGGTCGTACGCCGGTGATGTACAAAGGCATTCAGGTCGGCAATCTGAAAGCGCTGAAGGTCGATCCGGATCTCAACAGCGCCACTGCCGAACTCACCCTTGATCCATTGGCCGAAGACTATCTGGTCGATGGCACGCAATTCTGGGTGGTCAAACCGTCGATCTCTCTTGCCGGTATCACTGGGCTGGAAGCCCTGGTCAAAGGTAACTACATCGCCGTGCGACCGGGTGACAAAGGGGCTGCCCCGAAACGTGAATTCGAGGCCAGGCCAAAGGCGCCGCCTCTGGATCTGCGTTCGCCGGGCCTGCATCTGGTGTTGTTCACCGATGCCCTGGGTTCGATTGAAGTCGGCAGTCCGATTCTTTACAAACAGGTCAAGGTCGGTTCGGTACAGAGCTACCAGTTTTCCAGGACCAGAAAGCAAGTGGTCATCGGTGTTCACATCGAGAAGGAATACGAGAACCTGGTTAACGCCTCGACCCGTTTCTGGAATGTCAGCGGTATTACGCTGACCGGTGGCCTGACGGGCGGCATTCAGGTGAAGAGCGAATCACTGCAGACGCTGATGGCCGGTGGTATTGCTTTCGAAACGCCACAGGCCAAGGCGCCATTGCAGAAACGCATTCCGCGCTTCCGCCTGTTTGCCAGCCATGACGACGCCAATCAAAAGGGCGATGTCGTGACGATCAAGGTTGATCGCGCCGATGGTTTGCGCAGCGGTACGCCAGTTCGATTCAAGGGGCTGGATGTCGGCAAGATCGAAAGTGTCGATCTGACCGACGATCTGCAATCGGTCATCCTCACCGCACGCATCACCGAAGTACCGGAGAAAATTGCCCGGGTTGGCAGTCAGTTCTGGGTGGTCAAACCGGAGTTGGGGTTGATCAAGACTTCCAATCTGGAAACTCTCGTCACCGGGCAATATATCGAAGTGCAACCAGCGGCGAAGAACCTCGGCCCACAGAAGAACTTCGTCGCACTGGCCAATGCGCCGGAAGTCGCCAAGCAAGAGGCGGGTTTGAGCCTGGTGCTGAGCGCGGCGCGTCGTGGCTCGCTGAAACCGGGTGTGCCAGTGACCTACCGTGAAATTACCGTGGGCAAAGTCACCGGTTATGAACTGGGCCAGACCGCTGATCGCGTGTTGGTGCACATTCTGATCGAGCCGAAATATGCGCCGTTGGTGCGCAGTGGCAGCCGCTTCTGGAACACCAGTGGTGTGGGTTTCGATATCGGCTTGTTCAACGGCTTGACGGTACGCACGGAATCGCTCGAGACGGCGATTCAGGGCGGTATCGCGTTTGCCACGCCGGATGGCGAGCGCATGGGCAATCCCGCTCGGGCAGAGCAGACGTTCCCGCTGTTCGACAAGTTCGAGGATGAGTGGCTGACGTGGGCGCCGAAGATTTCAATCGGTAAGTAATTCTATGGCGTCTGTAAGGATGCCATCGCGAGCAGGCTCACTCCTACAGGGGAACGCATTCCAACTGTAGGAGTGAGCCTGCTCGCGATAGGGTCCTCCAACTCAGCACATATCCCAAGCCATAAAAAAGGGCCGCGATCCAATCAGATCGCGGCCCTTTTTATTGCCTTCAGTTAACGCCGATCAAACCGCATCCAGCTCCGGATCATCCGCTTCAACATTCACCGTGGCTTTGACCACATCATGGCGACGGATGTACTTCCAGTCCGCCTCGTCGATGTAGATCCCTGCCGGGCCGCTGCCGCCTTCCAGGTCGATGGCGACACTGGCGCAGACCTGCGGCTTCACGCTCGCCAGAATCGGTACGAAGCCCAGTTGCAGGCTGGTTTCCAGCAAGGCTGCCTGGTTCTTTTCGTCGATGTCCGCTGCCTCATCGAGGTAGTACGGCAGGCGTACGCGACCGGCCTGATCGCGGTCCATCAAGTGCAGCAACAAGTACATGTTGGTCAGCGCCTTGATGGTCATGGTGGTGCCGTTGGACGCCGCGCCGTCGATGTCGGTGTGGATAACCGGTTGGCCGTTGACCTTGGTGATCTCGAACGCCAGTTCGAACAAGTCCTTGAGGCCGAGCTGGTTGTGGTTTGCCGCCACCAACCGCGCCAGATATTCCTTGGCCTCTTCGTTCTTGTTGTCCTGCTCGGCGCTCTGGCTAAGGTCGAACACCGACAGGGTTTCGCCTTCTTCGTACTGACCGGCGCTGTGGATGATCTGATCGATGTGCTTGAGCGCTTCCTTGTTCGGCGCGAGGACGATACGGAAGCTCTGCAGGTTGGACACCTGACGCTTGTTGATCTCGCGGTTGAACAGCGCCAGTTGGTGCTCGAGGCTGTCGTAGTCGCTACGAATGTTGCGCAGGGTCCGGGCGATGTCGGTGACTGCCGCACGACGCGCCTTGCCGAGGGTCAGCGCCTCATCGGTACGGTGCGCGTAGGCGTTGATCAGCAGTGACAGGCGGCGCTCCATGTCGTCTTCGCTGTCGAACTTGGCCACGCCTTTGAGGCGCACTTGCGCGTACAGCGCTTCGATCTGGCCGTCGGCGCGCAGCAATCCTTGCCAGCTGTCTTGATAGTCGTTGAGCAGCGGCAGCAGGTTGTCCATCGAATCGTCGACCGGATCCATGAACGGCGTGCCGAACGGCAGGTCCGCCGGCAGCAACTGACGGCGGCGCAGGGCGTCGTCGAGGGTGCGTTGCTTGGCTTCCATGTCGGCGATCTGCCGGCCAACCAGTTGCAGCTTGGCCGACAGTTGCTGGACGCGTTCGGTGAACGCATCGCTGGAGCGTTTGAGTTCGTCTTGCGCGCCTTCCATCTGCGCCAGTTGCTCAAGCTTGTCGCCTTCTTCGGCGCTCAGGGTCTGGCTGCGGCGGAAGTCTTCCAGCGCCTTTTGCGCATCCAGCACCTGCTGATAAAGCGCTTCGGTCTGGGTCTTGCTCGCGGAGCGGTCGGCGGCTACAGCCTGTTGGGTTTTCAGTTGCTTGAGCTCTTTGTCCAGACGCTCTTTCTGATCACGCAGCGCGGCACGGTCGGCCAAGGCTTGCAGGGCCGGCGGCTCGATGTGCGAGAGGTCGATCGACAGGCCCGGCACCTCGAAGCGCTCGCCTTTGAATCCATCGAGAATCAGCTCAACCGATTTGACCCACTCGCCATTGTCGTCGAGGGTGATGCCGTGTTCGCCCAGCGGCAAGCTGAACAGCGCGCTGTTGAACAGACGCATCAAACGCTCGACGTCAGGCTGCGAGAATTCTTCACGCAGACGGGCGTAGCTGTTGTTGTCGGCGTGATCGAGTTGCTGTTTCACCGACTTCAGGCGTTTTTCCAGATCGCGCAGACGCTCTTCCAGATCTTCGGCGCTGAACTGACGCGATTGCGCCAAGGCTCCGGCCAACTCGTCGTGAGCGTCTTTGGCCGCGAGCAACTGTTGTTCCAGCACTTTGACGTCATCGACCAGCGCGAAACGATTCTTCAACACCGACAATTCGCCGAGCCAGCGCTGGATGCCGGAAATTTCCCGCTCCAGACGCATCAGCTCTTGCGTACCGCCACGCTGATTGTTTTGCAGTGCGTCTTGCTCGCCGCGGTAGTGATCGGCCTGAATCGTCAGCTCTTCCTTGCGCGCACCGGCGTAATCCGACCAGGTGCCGAGCAAGGAGTCGAGCAGCGGTGACAGGCGATGCAGTTTGCCGCGCAGCACGTCACGCTGTTTCACGCCGTTGGCCAAGGCTTCGACCAATGGACCAGCGGCGACCAGCGAGTTGTAGTCCTGTTCCATGCGGCGTACGTCGCGGAACGCTTCTTCGCACGCGGCGATGTAATCGACGCTACCCGAACGCAAGCTGTGCTCGAACGCATCGAGGAACAGTTGCTTGAGCTTGGCCGCGGTGATTTCGCGCATGTGCAGCAGGTTGATGAACAGTGCGCGGAACGTCTTCAGGCTCTGCTCGCTGGTGGAACGCAGCGGGATCAGGGTCAGGTCCAGCGGGATCGACGTGTGACCGCCCACCAGCAAGCGACGCAGTTCGTCAGGCTTGAGTTCGTAGGCTTTCAGGCCTTCTTTCTCAAGGTTGCTGAACAGCTCTTTCTGGCGCAGGCAAGTGTCGTTTTTCTGGTAATGGGCCAGGTCGAGTTTGCCGGCGTAGGCGAAAAACTGGTGACCGAAACCACCGCCCGGGCCGCGACCGACCACGCCGATGACGTGCGGGCCGTGGGGCAGGTTGACTTCGACAAGGATGTAACTGGTGTCGGTAGCGAAGTAGAAGCGCCGCGATTGTTCCAGACTGTACTTGCCGAAGCTCATGTCCGACATGCGCGCCAGAATCGGGAACTGCAAGGCGTTGATCGACGCCGATTTACCGAGGTTGTTCGCGCCATAAACCGACAGCGGTTCTTCCAGCGGGAACAGGCCGAGGCTGTAACCGGCGGTGTTCAAAAGGGCAAAGCGGCGGATGCCGTAGCGTTCCTGGCTCATGCGTCGGTCTCCTGTTCTTCGGCAATGGCGCGGGCCAGTGCGTCTTCTTCGCTCTCTTCTTCAAATTCCGAGAGATCGAGCGGATCGTCGGTTTCGAGGAATTTGGCTTCGGCGGCTTCGTCGATCAACACTGGCGCTGGCAGCGGCAGAACGCTGTGCACACTGGCGGCCAGGTCGCGGTCTTGCTGAACCGACAGGCACACATCGAGGAACCGGTGCATCGGCGGCAGGAAACGGTACACGCCGTTCTCTTCGCCAGCGAAGCCAAGCTGGGTCATGCGGCGCATGATCTTTTCTTCCAGCTCTTCAACGGTCTGTACTTCGGCCTGAATAAACAGATCGCGGTACTTCTCCAGCAACGACGGCAGCTCTTCGCGGCCGAGGCTGCCACCATCAAGCACAGCGATCGGGTCGCGGCCCTGATCGGCCAGATGCTCGACGAGGATGAAGGTAAACAGGGCCAGACGCTGGGCAGTCTTGTTCACCGCCGCAGCCGCCAGATCCGGCACGAAGTAGTAAAAACCACGGGTGTCGCAGACCAGTTCAAAGCCTAGGGCCTTGAACAGCGTGCGGTACTGATCCTGGAAGTTCGACAGTTGCGCGTACAGCTCCGGATCACGGCGGCTGACGTGGTAGCCCTTGAACAGTTCGCGGAAGATCGGCGCGAGTTGGGACAGTTCGGAGAGATCAAGATGCATTTGGGATGCTCGCAGAATCCTCGGCGGCGGGGTCGCGGGCCGAGAGCAGGGCGAAGGAGCGCAGGCTGACCTGGTGCTCGTGAGTGTGGTATTCGCGGCGTTCCAGACGCTCGCGCTTGAAGCGTTTTTCCCGCGACAGGCGCGAGAACCAGTAAAGCAATTCGTCGGTGGCGCCGTCCGGTTCCTGCTCCAGCAGCCAGACCATCAGGTCAGGCATCGGCAGGGCATCTTCGCAGCGCTCGAGCATTTCGCGCACGGTGCGCGGCGCACGTGGAGCTTCGCCACCTTTCTGGGTTTTGTGGGCCTTGGGGAAACGCGCCGGCTTCGGCTCGAAACGCGCCAATGCATACACATAGGCTTCGACCTGACTGGCGCTGCCGAGGAAGGTACTTTGCGGCCGGGTGAACAGCGGCATCGCGGCTTGCGGCACGGCATCGATCCCTTTGCGGCGGATCGCTGCCAGCGCCAATGCGGCGCCACGGGTCACGGCGTTATGGCGGCGCGCTTCTTCACGCAGCGGCAGCAGCAGTTCACGGGCATGACGCAGGGTCAGTTGGGCGCTGGTCTGCATTTCGAGGATGCGCGCGTGGGTGCGCAGCAGCATGTCGTCATCGACCAGATGGCCGAGGCGTTGCTGTTCGCTGAGCATCTTCAGCAGCACGGTTTCGACCTTGCGCACGCCTTGCTCGAAGGCGCCGTCGGCGTTGACCAGATCGATCATCGGCTCGACGTATTCGTCCCAGGTCGCCAGCACTTCGGCGTAACGCTGACGCAGCGGAATCTGCCGGTCGCTGGTCTTCGCGCGTTCAGCCACGGCCACCAGCGCCTGCTCGTCGTTGTCGAGCTTCTTCAACACGTCGCGTACGCGCATGTCGAGCAAGCGCAGTTGACGGGCCAGGTCGTGGCCATCGCGGATATCGAACGCGTCCTGAATGTAACCGGCCAGGCGCTCGAGATGCCGCAGATAGGCTTCGATTTCCAGGCACAGGCCCAAACGGTGCTCACGGCGCAGGTAGGCGAGGAAGTCGTGAATCTGCGCATTGAGCTCGAAACGGTTCGGGCTTTTCGCCACGGGCACCAGAATGTCGAGGCGAATCCACACGTCGAGCAGGCTGGTGATGTCCTGCGGCGTGCTGTCCAGTTGTTGGGCGGCCAGTTGCGTGCGCAGTTCGTTGAGGCTCAGTGTGCCTTGGTCGAAGTGCTCGCACAGTGGCTCCAGAAGTGCCCAGTGTTCAGCGAGGGCGCGCAAGACGCGCTTGGGTTCGATCATCGGAATGGCCGGCTGGTTGGCGATTAAAAGCCGCGATTGTACTGCATCACGAAGGATGCGATTCACTCTCGGGACGGGCTGTCGCTTTTTCTAAGGTAGAGCGTGGCTCAAGACTATCGATCAACAGCAAGCGATCTTGAGCGAAGGGCGGTAGAATCGGCGCACTTCAGTTATCCACAAGTGGCCGACCTTTGCTTATCGAGTCCCGCCGCCGCGCCTATTTGAACGCCATGCAGGTGGTCAATTGGCTACCGCGCACCGAATTGCCCTTCGCCGCCCCTTCGCGGCCCGAGCTGCTGGACATGCCCGAGCCCGAAATCGAGGCGCCGGTTGTGGCTGCGCCACAGGCCGAAACCCCGGTGCAGCCTGCCGTGCGCCCAGCCGAGCGGCAGAAGATCGAAGTGCCGCGACCTTCGTCGCCGAGTACTCGAGCCAGCACAAAACCGGTCGAGGAGGCGGACGACACGCCGGTGGTCGCCAAACCTGCGCCAGTGCCCCCCCCGCGTTTCGCCCTGCAACTGCTGCGCGCCGGGCGTTGCCTGCTGCTGGTGGAGTTACCTACAGGTGAATCCTTCCAGAGCCGCGATCCGGCGTATCTCTTGCTCAAGGACATGTTGCGTGCCGCCGGTCTGCCGGATGCGCCGCAGATCGTCGGTGAGCCGGTGCGCTGGCCGTGGTTGAACCGCGGCACGATGGATCAGGGCCCGGAAGCGGCGCGCGACTTCGTGCAAGGTTTTCTCTCGGTACAAATGGAAGCGGCGACCTGCGCCTGCCTGTGGCTGATCGGCCTGCCGGCGGTGCGTTTTGCCGGTGAGGCGGACGCCGAAGCGTTCAATCGTGAATTGCAGATCGAAGGACTGGGCGCTGCCTGGGCTGTTCCCGGTCTGGAATTGTTAATGGAAGAGCCACAGCGCAAAGCCGCTGTGTGGCAAGCCATGCGTCGGCTGATGGCGCGCTGGAAAGAATCGAATGAGTGACGCTGTAACGTTCCGCCCGATGACCGAGGCGGACCTGGACGCTGTGCTGAAGATTGAATTCGCCGCGTACAGTCACCCGTGGACCCGTGGGATTTTTCTCGACGGCCTGGGCAAATACCAGATCTGGTTGATGTTTGAAGGTCAGCAGCAGGTCGGTCACGGCGTGGTGCAAATCATTCTGGATGAGGCGCACCTGCTCAACATCACGGTCAAACCGGAGAATCAGGGGCGTGGGCTGGGGCTGACGTTGCTGGAGCATCTGATGTCGCGGGCGTATGCCGCCCAGGCGCGCGAGTGTTTTCTGGAGGTGCGTGACAGCAACCAGTCGGCGTTCCGTTTGTATGAGCGTTATGGCTTCAACGAGATTGGCCGGCGTCGGGATTATTATCCGGCGGTGGGTGGGCGTGAAGATGCGGTGGTCATGGCCTGCACCTTGGTTGACTGATTCCACTGATGTATAGCTGAGCCTCTGTAGGAGAGGCCGAAGGCTGCGATCTGTTGATCTTGCTTTGGATGTTGAACAACAAGATCAAAAGATCGCAGCCTTCGGCAGCTCCTACAGGGATTGCGTTAATGCAGGTAATCAGCAGGGATGGCGTTACTGCAGGTAATCATCGATTGCCATCCAACGGTTTGCGCCGTGCCAGCTCTGCTTCATCCAGGCCATTGCCGCCGCCGATGTCGTCTTCATCGACCACGCTCAAATCCCAGTCCGCCGGATTGTCTTCACCGGATTCGCTGGCATCTCTGGCGCCATCCTCACGAATCAGCGTTTCCGGGCTCATGTCATCGTCGGTCGGCTCATGGTCGGCAGTCGACGCGCCAGTGAGGCCCGCTTCACGCACGCGCTCCTCTGGCATCAGTTGCTCGCGCTCCTGTTCCGGCAGTTCATCGCCGATCTTCGCGCTGGGCTGTTCGTCGTCGAAGTCCAGCTCGTGCATCGAACCCATGCGATCTTCGTTATCATCGATGGGTTCCGGTTGCACCGCATCGTAAGGGCGTCGTGAATCAGTCATGGCAAATCCTCATAGTGTGGGCCTTACTAAGGTGGACTCACCGGGCACACGAGAATTCCAACAAAAACACTTGCGATCCTTTCGTGACCCCGACCGACGGTCGTCTGTCAAAGCAGCGCATCTTTCTTGAGGCCTTACAGCATGCATGACTTACAAGACCTGATTGATAACAACGAGCGTTGGGCTGACGCGATCACCAAGGAAGACCCGGATTTCTTCGCCAAGCTGGCGCGTCAGCAAACCCCTGAGTATCTGTGGATCGGCTGTTCCGACGCACGGGTGCCGGCCAACGAAATCGTCGGCATGTTGCCAGGCGATTTGTTCGTACACCGCAATGTCGCCAACGTGGTGCTGCACACCGACCTCAATTGCCTGTCGGTGATCCAGTACGCGGTCGATGTGCTCAAGGTCAAACACATTCTGGTCACTGGCCACTACGGCTGTGGCGGAGTGCGGGCGTCGATGCAGGATCGTCAGCTCGGTCTGATCGACGGTTGGCTGCGCTCGATCCGTGACCTCTATTACGACAAGCGTGACGAACTGGCCAAGCTGCCGACCGAAGAAGAGCGGGTCGATCGCATGTGCGAGCTCAACGTGATCCAGCAAGTGGCCAACGTCGGCCACACCAGCATTGTGCAAAACGCCTGGCATCGCGGGCAGAGCCTGTCGATCCACGGTTGCATCTACGGCATCAAGGATGGCCGCTGGAAAAGCCTGAACGCGACCATCAGCGGTTTCGAGCAACTGCCGCCGCAATATCGCTTGCGTCCTGTCGGGGCGCCGTAACCCCGAAAGTTGCCCGCGCGGATCAGCGTGAGCCTTGCCGTCGCCAGCGCTGTAAAAAGTGCTGGCCCTCGATGCTCGGTGGTTCGTTGTAACCGGTGATCCACCCGCGGCACCGTGCAGAACCGCAACCGCAGGCAAACTGATGCAGCAGTTTGTCCTCGGTGGCGGCGTAATCCATGGTCAGCCGCTCCCCCCTGTGGATATCTTTCAACGCCCACAGCCACAGTTCGCTCATGTCGAGAAACACGTTCGGGTCGCAGGCGTGTTCGAGCGCTCCGCAAAAGCGCGGATCGTAGACGTGAATACCGTTCAAAAGCTGCCGTGTCTGTCGACAGCGATAGGGCAATAACTGTCCAGACACCCTGCACATACGGCTGGTGCGCTGAAACTCCCGACGCGCTGCGACGCCTGTCGGGGTGCCGTGCTCATCGTGAAAGACTTCGAAGTCGGCGCTGGACGGAAACCCGAGGCGCACCGGCAGGCCGGCGAAGGGGTAGATGCCTTCGGTATCGCGTGGAACCGATCCAGCAATCGCATGGGTACTCATAACAGTCCTTGTCGCAAGGAGGGCACGACTTCCTTCAACTGACGTCCTGTCAGCACGGCGGAACCATTCTTTGGATCCAATCTAGTCGTAATAGGTATAGACGGTCTACTGTCAGATCTGACAGGCGAAATAGACGCTTTCCCGTGTCAGTCATGGCTGACACGGGAGATCTTCGGCACGGTTACAGGTGTGGGGCAGGGACGGCAGTGGCTGGCAAAGGCGCTTTGAGCTGTTGCAGTTGAGCCTTGACGGGTGGGGTGGCGCACTGGATGGCGGCTTGCTCCGGGGTCAGATCGCGAATCGAGGTGTAGAACAACTCGCAGGTTTTGACCTTTTGGGTGACTTGCCAGGTCTGCGTGCACTGACTGAGAGTGCTCTGCGCATCGCTGCCCGGTTTACTGCCCATATCGGCCTGCCAACAGGCGGCGCTCAAGTCCTGCCCCATTACCCTCAGGCCTGCCGCGTCAGCCTTGGCTTGCGCATCGTCGCCGGTATAGCTTTTGGCGTCGGCGGCGTACCAGATATAACTTGGATGGTTGGACCCTAACACCGGCACGTTCACGCCTGCGCTCGGGCTGATGGTCGCCAGGCCGAGGACGTTCACGGTCGGCCCGTATTGCTGCTTGATCCAGTTGCGTACCGGTGCACCGAAAGCCACCATCGGCAGTGTCGTGCCGCTGACGGTCTGGCTGAACTGCTTGACCAGCGTGGTCTGGTAGTCCTTGAAGTAGTCATACACACCTTCCAGATCACTGCCGGCGTTGGACGGCGCGGCGATCGGGGCGATGTCGATAATCGTCTGATAGGCCGGGGTCTGATCGGCGGGGATGCCATTGGCCGTCAGCAGCGTTGCCCAGCGGTCGGTGGTATTGGAGCGCAGATAATCCTGAGCCTGGGTCAGCGAGTAATCCGGCGGAAAGTGCAGCAATTCCACGCTTTTGCGATTTTCCAGGGCCATGCCCAACGGCAGGAACAGATACCAGCTATACGCCCATTTGCCATCGGCGTTGAGCTTGCTGGCGCCGGTGTAGGCCAGATCTCCCGCGTCCAGCAGCGCCGACAGCGGCTTGTCGTAGCCCTGCGGCACGCCGTTGATTTCGGCGTAGATCTGGTCGTTATCGGTTTTCACCAGAACCTTCGCATTGGCATAGCCGTCGCGTTGCACGCTCTGGGTCAGGTAATGCGCGACGGTCTGCTCCAGCGTCCAGTTGCGAAAGCAAATCACGCTGCAGTTGTTGGGGTAGGCGAACAGACGTGTGACACGCTCGGTGCTGCCCAGCTTCAGGTCGACATCGGCGTGGGCGGCGGCGCTCAGTGTCAGCGCGGCGAGGGTAAGTCCTGCGAGTTTGAACATGCTCAGATCCTTTTCAGCGTGGTTCCCCCGATTTTGGGGTGCTTCATATTGGATCAGCGCTGTTGTTCGGAGAAGTGTTAACTGGCAAATTCTACGGTGAACAAAGGCCAGGATCAGTTGTAGGTGCGGGCATTGGTCAATGCCTCCCATGGCGTTACCGGCTTCAAGTGATCGCTGCCATGTTTCCATGGCGGGCCCTCGCGTAGCACTTTCAGCTAGACTGCTGGCATATCGAATCTTGCGTTGGTGAAGAATGAAGCCTTCCACTGCACTTGAGCTGCAACGATCCGCCATCCGAGAAGTCGTTGGCCGATTCCGTGTGGCCAACCCCCGCGTATTTGGTTCGGCGGTATTGGGGACTGATATTGAAGGAAGTGATCTGGATCTGTTGGTCGACCCGCTGCCCGGCGCCACCTTGTTTGATCTCGGCGGGCTTCAGGTTGAACTGGAAGACTTGCTCGGCGTGACTGTTGATCTGCTCACGCCAGGAGACCTGCCACTGAAGTTTCGACAGCAGGTGCTTGATCAGGCACGTCCCGTATGACTGAGAATCGGCTCGGCGATTATCTTGAGCACATGCGCCTGGCCGCGAGTGATGCGCTGATCTTTGTCGAAGGCCTCAGCAAGGAAGAGTTCGTCGACGACAAGCGTACGTAACAAGCGGTCATCATGAGCTTGATCATCATTGGCGAGGCAGCTACCAAGGTGATGGATCGTTATCCTGAGTTCACCGCTCTGAATTCCCAGGTTCCATGGCGTGCGATGCGCGGAATGCGCAACCGGATTGCGCACGGGTACTTCGATATCAATCTGGACGTGGTGTGGGAAACCGTCATGGTTGCGTTGCCTGAACTCTTGAAAGTCCTCCCCACCATTCAAAACTGATTGCACCTGCCGCGAGGCAGGTGCAATTGCGTCAGGTTACGGCATCACCGGCGGCGTATACGCCAGTGTCGTCCCCAGCGCCCACAGCAACAGCAGCACCAGCGGTGTATGCACCAGCAATTGCACGAACGAGAAACCGATCAGGTCCCGCGCCTTCAAGCCGAGCACGCCCAATAGCGGCAGCATGTAGAACGGATTGATCAGGTTCGGTAGTGCCTCCGCCGCGTTGTAGATCTGCACCGCCCAGCCGAGGTGGTATTGCAGATCGTTGGCGACTTGCATCACATACGGCGCTTCGATGATCCACTTGCCGCCGCCGGACGGGATGAAGAAGCCGAGAATTGCCGAGTAAACGCCCATCAGCAGCGCATAGGTATCGTGCGAGGCGATGCTGACGAAGAACGTCGAGATGTGATGGGCCAGGGTTTGCGCATCAGCGCCTTTGACGGTGGTCATCAGCGCGGCGATCGAGCCGTACAGCGGAAACTGGATCAGCACGCCGGTGGTGGTCGGCACCGCGCGGGCGACGGCATCAAGGAAGCTGCGCGGGCGCCAGTGCAGCAGTGCGCCGAGCATGATGAACAGGAAGTTGTAGGTGTTGAGCCCGGAAATCGCGGTAATCGCCGGTTTCGTCGAGAATTCATGGAACAGCCATCCTGCCGCCAGCAGCACCAAAACGATGATCAGCAGCGGGCTGTGTTCCAGCCATTCGCCGGGGCGCGTGCGCGGTTGCAGCGGTGGCAGGTTGAAGGCCGGGTCAATCCCGCAGGCCTCGGCGCTGCGCGCAGAGTTCGGGCCGGGGGCGGTGGCGTAGGCAATGATGATCGAAACCACGATCAGCGCCAGCAACATCACGCCGGACTGCCAGAGGAATATGGTTTCGGTGAACGGGATAACGCCAGTGATCGACAGAATCGACGGCGGCAGGCTGCCGGGGTTGGCCTGCAACTGCGCCGCCGACGATGACAGACCCAGCGCCCACACCGCGCCAAGCCCCAGATACGCGGCGGCGCCAGCAGCACGGTAATCCATTTTCAGATCGGTGCGGCGGGCGAGGGCGCGGACCAGCAAACCGCCAAACACCAGCGACAGGCCCCAGTTCAGCAACGAGGCGACCATCGAGATCAACGCGACCCAGGCCACGGCAGAGCGGCCGTTTTTCGGGATGCGCGCCAATCGATCAATCAGTTTCACGGCGGGCGGGGAGCTGGCGACCACGTAGCCGCCGATCACCACAAAGGCCATTTGCATGGTGAACGGGATCAGGCTCCAGAACCCGTCGCCGAATGCCATGGCGGCGGCAGTGGGTTTGGCGCCCATGGCCAATGTGGCCAGTGCAACGATGATGACGGCTAACGCTGCGAATACCCACGAATCGGGAAACCAGCGTTCGGCAAAGCTTGAACAGCGCAGGGCGAAGCGCGCAGAGCGGCTATCTTCGATATCAACGGCCACGGGAATACCTCGGATTTTTTATGGTTATTTTTGGTCCAGGGGATGAATCGCACAGCCCCTGTAGGAGTGAGCCTGCTCGCGATGGCGTCTTTACATTCAACATGTGTATCGACTGAGACGACGCCATCGCGAGCAGGCTCACTCCTACAAGGTATCGGCTCGACTCGCCGACAGTGGAGTTCGCCCTGCAGGACGGGCATTTACAGTAAATCAACTGCCGTTTCTTTGTGAGCAGGTTTTGCAAAACCGGGACTATGGTCTAACGGGTTGTCCATTGGCGCATTTGCGTAGACCATGTGCGCCTTGGTTTTTTGCCTGCCAGAGTTCTTTGCCATGACTGCCCAAAACACGGCCAAACCGGTGCCGTTCAGCCGCTCCGACTACAAGACCCTCGGCCTTGCGGCCCTTGGCGGGGCGCTGGAAATCTACGATTTCATCATCTTCGTATTCTTCGCCCTGACCCTAAGCCAGTTGTTCTTCCCGCCGGAAATGCCCGAGTGGCTGCGACTGCTGCAAAGCTTCGGAATTTTCGTCACCGGTTATCTGGCGCGGCCGCTGGGCGGGATTCTGATGGCGCATTTCGCCGACCGGATGGGCCGCAAAAAAGTCTTCAGCCTGAGCATCCTGATGATGGCGCTGCCGTGCCTGCTGATCGGGATCATGCCGACTTACGCCCAGATCGGGTATTTTGCACCGCTGCTGTTGTTGGCGCTGCGCATCTTGCAAGGCGCGGCGGTTGGCGGTGAAGTGCCGAGTGCCTGGGTGTTCGTCGCCGAGCACGCTCCGACCGGGCATCGCGGTTATGCCTTGGGCTTCTTGCAGGCCGGTTTGACCTTCGGCTATCTGATCGGCGCGCTGACCGCGACGTTCCTGGCACAAGTCTTCACCCCGGCGGAAATTCTTGATTACGCCTGGCGCTATCCTTTCCTGCTGGGCGGCGTGTTCGGCGTGATCGGTGTCTACCTGCGCCGCTGGTTGAGCGAAACCCCGGTGTTCATGGCGATGCAAGCGCAGCGCGAAGCGCGGGTCGAACTGCCGCTGCGTACAGTGCTGCGTGAACATCGACTGGCGATGCTGCCAGCCATGTTGCTGACCTGCGTGCTGACGTCGGCGGTGGTGGTGTTCGTGGTCATCACCCCGACCATGATGCAGAAAACCTTCGGCATGACCGCCAGCCACACTTTTGCGCTCAGCGCCCTGGGCATCGTCTTCCTCAACATCGGTTGCGTGATCGCCGGGTTGCTGGTGGATCGCATCGGTGCCTGGCGCACGGTGATGCTGTATAGCGTGTTGCTGCCGCTTGGCATTGGCGTGCTTTACAGCTGCTTGATCATGGGCGGCAGTTGGCTTGGTCTGGCGTACGCCGTAGCCGGTCTTGCCTGCGGCGTTGTCGGTGCAGTGCCGTCGGTGATGGTCGGGTTGTTCCCGGCGCGTATTCGCGTGTCAGGCATTTCCTTCACCTACAACATTGCCTACGCCGCCTGGGCGAGTATCACGCCGTTGTTGCTGATCGGTCTGATGCCATGGAGCCCGTGGATCTGCGTAATCTTCTGCGCGGTGATGGGCACAGTGGGTGTGCTGAGTGCGGCGTATTTTGGCTCGCGGATGCCGCGTACGGGGCCATGTCAGGTTGCCGGAACTGCCTGACTCGCCGAGCCCGAACTATTTTTGACTGACGAGTCTCAATCGCTCTTCAGAAAAGCTCTCCAAAGCCGATGGTTAGGCTGTATCCCGCTTTCCACCCTGCCCATCGGTGCTCTCCCATGTTCAATAAACGCTTGAAGCAAGAGCTGGCTGCTCTTCGTGAAGAACTCTCCAGCCTTGTGCAAGTGAAGGAAAGCCTGGAAAGCGAGATGATGGTGTTGACCCTCGAGCCGGACGGACGGGTTCAGTCGGTCAACCAGAACTTCCTCAGCGAGATGTTTTACAAGAGCCAGGATCTGATTGGCCGGGCCATCGATGACATCGTCCCGGCCCATGTGAAATCCGACGAATTCCATCAGCGCTTCAAGAACGCCATGACTCGCGGCGAGCATTTCGCCGGTGCCGTGCGACTGCTGCGTGGCAACGGTGACGAGGCCTGGTTGCGCTCGATCGTGCAGCCGGTACGTTCTTCGGATGGGCGGATCAAGCACATCTCGATCTTCTCCAGCGACCTGACCCGCACGATCGAAGCCTCCCGCGAGCATGAAAACCTGATCGGTGCACTGGTGCGTTCCACCGCTGTGATCGAGTTCGATTTGAACGGTAACGTGCTGAACGCCAACGAGCGCTTTCTCAGCGGCATGGGTTACAGCCTGGCGCAGATAAAGGGCAAACATCACCGCATGTTCTGCACGCCCGAAGAGTACAACAGTGCCGAGTATCAGAATTTCTGGCGTCGCTTGAACAACGGCGAGTTTGTGGCTGACCGCTTCAAACGTGTCGACAGCCATGGTCGTACAGTCTGGCTGGAGGCGTCCTACAACCCGGTGGTCGATGCCAACAACAAACTGTACAAAGTGGTGAAGTTCGCCACGGTGATCACCGATCAGGTCAACCGCGAACAAGCTGTCGCCGATGCGGCCAGCATTGCCTACAGCACTTCGCAACAAACCGACAGCACTGCCCAGCGCGGCACGACCGTGGTGACCGAAGCGGTCAACGTGATGCGCGATTTGTCGCGGCACATGCAGGCCGCAGGTGAAGGCATAGAAGCGCTCAACGAGCAGTCGCTGGTGATTGGCACGATCGTCAAAACCATCAGCGGCATCGCTGAACAGACCAACCTGCTGGCGCTCAACGCCGCGATCGAAGCGGCCCGTGCCGGTGAGCAGGGCCGTGGTTTTGCCGTGGTCGCCGACGAAGTGCGGCAACTGGCGTCGCGCACCAGCCAGGCCACCGATGAAATTGTCTTGGTGGTAAGGCAAAACCAGGAAATGGCACGCAACGCCGTGGCACTGATGACCGACGGCAAGCTCCAGGCCGAACAAGGGCTGGCGTTGGCGGCGGAGGCGGGCACGGTGATCGTCGAGATTCAGGACGGCGCGCAGAAAGTCGTGAACGCGGTCGGCCAGTTCGCCAACCAACTGTCTAACTGATGCTCCCCGTAGGAGCTGCGGCACGCTGCGATCTTTTGATCTTTTGATTTCAAGTCTCAGAATCAGGATCAAAAGATCGCAGCGTGCCGCAGCTCCTACAGGGGTTTTCGTCAGCAGTTCTGGCGCTACAATCTGTTCCTTTTACCCGGAGCAGATCCCCATGAGCGATTCCCACCGCCGCCCGGTTGCCCTGAACAAAGCCTACCGTTTGCTCAATCACGGCCCGACCGTACTGGTCAGCGCCGCCCATGACGGACAGCGCAACATCATGGCCGCCGCGTGGGCGATGCCACTGGATTTCGAACCGCCGAAAGTCGCCGTCGTGCTGGATAAATCCACCTGGACGCGGCAATTGCTCGAGGCGTCCGGCACCTTCGTACTCAACGTTCCTTGCGTCAATCAGGCCGATGTCGTGCAAACCGTCGGTTCGACTTCAGGTCTGGAAATCACCCAAAACCAAGGGCAGGACAAGTTTCAGGCCTATGGCTTGCAGACCTTTAGCGGCGAGAAAGTTGAAGCGCCGCTGCTCGAAGGGTGCGTTGCCTGGCTCGAATGTCGATTGTTGCCCGAGCCGCGCAATCACGAACAGTACGATTTGTTCCTCGCCGAAGTCATCGCCGCCCACGCTGATGAACGTGTGTTCAGCGAAGGGCGCTGGCATTTCGAAGGGCATGATGGTTTGCGCACGCTGCACCACGTGGCGGGCGGGCATTTCCTGACGATTGGTGACGCGGTGGATGGCAAGACGCTAGCGATTTGAATTTCGTTGATGGCAAACGCCCAGCGCAAAGGCCTACCACCCGGTAGGCCTTTTCCGTTCGCTGCGTAATGCTCAGTCCCCCAACGCTTCCCCTTCACGCCGTGGATCCGCGCCACCTTCCAGCGATGCATTTCCCTGCGCATCCTTTACCCGCACGATGGCCTGGGTGCCACTGGTCATATCGATTTCGTTAACGTTGTGGCCCTTGTCTTTCAAAGCCTGAACCAGCGCCGGGCTGAACTGGCCTTGTTCCAGTTCGGTCGGGCCGTTGCGGCTGCCGAAGTTGGGGAGGCTGATGGCGCTTTGCGGGTCGAGGCTCCAGTCGAGCAGGCCGACGGTGGTTTTGGCCACGTATTCGATGATCTGCGAGCCGCCCGGCGAGCCGACGCTGGCGAGGAATTCGCCGCTGTTGCGGTCGAAGATCAGCGTGGGTGCCATGGATGAGCGCGGACGTTTGCCGGGTTCGACGCGGTTGGCGACTTTCTGGCCGTTCTCTTCAGGGATGAACGAGAAGTCAGTCATCTGGTTGTTCAGCAAAAAGCCCTGAACCATCAGGTGCGAGCCGAACGCGGCTTCGATGGTGGTGGTCATCGACACGGCGCCGCCGAGGTCATCCACCGCGACCACTTGCGAGGTGGAGATGCGCAGCGGTGAGCGATCCGGCGCGTAAGCCACTTGCACGCCCGGCGGTGTTCCCGGTTTGGCGCTGCCCATGCTGTGTTCGCCGATCAGGCTGGCGCGGCTGGCGAGATAGCCTGGGTCGACCAGGCCTTTGACCGGCACCGGCACGAAGTCAGTATCGGCGACGTATTGCGCGCGGTCGGCATAGGCCAGGCGTTCAGCCTCGGCGATCAGATGCACGGCTTGTGGATCGGGTTCGAGGCCGGCCGGTTTGTCAGTCTTGTGGGGTTTCAGCGGGGTCAGCGAAAGGCGCGGATCGCGGGTTTCCAGTGCCTGCAAGGTGCCGAGAATCTGCGCCACGGCGATCCCGCCCGACGACGGTGGCGGCATGCCGCAAACCTGCCAGCGTTTATAGTCAGTGCACAAAGGCGCGCGCTCTTTGGCTTTGTAACCTTGGAGATCATTCAACGACAGGCTGCCGGGATTGGCGTGGCCCTGCACCTTGGCGACGATCTCCTCGGCGATCGGGCCGGTGTACAGCGCGTCGGCACCTTCGCTGGCAATGCGTTTGAGTACCGCAGCCAGCGCCGGGTTTTGCAGGCGCGTGCCGACCGCTTTGACGCTACCGTCGTGGTTGAGGAAGTACGCCGCCATGTCCGGCGATTGGCGTATCACTGGATCGGACTCCAGCAACGAATACAGGCGCGGGGAAATCGCAAAGCCTTGCTCGGCCAGTTTGATTGCCGGTTCGAACAGCTTCGCCCACGGCAGACGGCCGTGCTGTTTATGCGCCATCTCAAGCGCACGCAACACGCCCGGCGTGCCGACCGACCGGCCGCCAATCTGCGCTTGCGGGAATGGCATCGGTTTACCGTCCGCTTGCAGGAACAGCTTCTCGGTGGCACCGGCCGGCGCGGTTTCGCGGCCGTCATAGGTGCGCACCTGTTTGCCATCCCACAACACAATCATCGCACCGCCACCGATGCCGGAAGACTGCGGCTCAACCAATGTCAGCACCGCTTGCATCGCAATCGCGGCATCAATCGCTGAGCCGCCTTGACGCAGGATCTCCCGACCCGCTTCAGCGGCGAGTGGATTGGCCGCAGCGGCCATGTGTTTGCTGGCGTGGCGGGTTTGCAGATCGGTGCGATAACCGGAGGCGGCTTCCGGTGCCAGTGGCAAAGTCGAGGAGGGCGGGGCGTTGCACGCGGCGAGGGTCAGGGCGCTGATGATCAGCGTCAGGGCAGGCAGGCGAAAGCGGCTCAAGGGCAAGGCTGAAAACACGCGGGCTCTCCGTCCGTGGGGGAAAAAGTCTGTGGGACTTTATCGGCCGCTCGGGCGCGACGCAAACCGGTGGGCATTTTTGTCTTTCTTTTCAGGGCGGATGTTCGCTAGGGTCAAGCTCAAATTTATGGAGCACCAACATCCCCCTGTAGGAGTGAGCCTGCTCGCGATAGCGTCATTACGGCCAACATCAGTGTTGACTGAACCACCGCTATCGCGAGCAGGCTCACTCCTACAGATAAAGGCAAAAAAATCACAAGAGGCCAATAATGCACAGCGAGTTTCCCACCGAGTCCTGTTACCGCCATCAGCGCGAACAGTTTCTTGCCGCCGCGACCGCTGCTGGCGCGACCCTGACCTCTTATGCGCATCCACGTAGCGGGCCGTTTGGCGAGCCATTGAGCACCGACGTTGCCGTGCTCGGCGATCCGCAGGCGAAGCGGCGTCTGGTGATATTGAGCGGTACGCACGGGGTGGAGGGTTATTACGGCTCTGACTGTCAGATCGACTGGCTGAAAACGTTCGTGCCGGGTTCGCTGCCCAAGGATGTTGCCGTGGTGATGGTTCACCTGATCAATCCCTGGGGCACGGCGTGGTTGCGGCGGGTCAACGAAGACAACATCGACCTCAATCGCAATCACCTGGATTTCACCGGGCCGCTACCGGATAACCGCGCATACGCCGCACTGCATGAAATCTACGCCTGCCGCGACCTGAACGGCCCCGAGCGACAACGTGCCGATGCCTTGCTGGCTGCGCAGATCGAAGAGCAGGGCTGGCCGGCAGTGATGTCGATCGTCGAGGGCGGCCAGCACAGTCATCCCGACGGCCTGTTTTACGGTGGCCGCGCGCCGAGCTGGTCGAATCGCACGTTGCATCAAATCATCGAAGCGCATCTGGCTGGCGCTGAAACGCTGATGTGCTTCGACCTGCACACCGGCGCCGGTGAGTACGGTCATCCGATGTTGCTGACCATCACCCAAGCGCCTTACCCGGCACTCGCGCAGGCACAGGCGATCTACGGCCCATGGCTCTACACCCTGCACACCGGCGCCGACACCTTGAGCGAAACAGGTGTTGCGGCGACGGCCACCGGTTACACCTCGCAGGCGCTGCTCAATGCATTGCCGGGGGTGCAATTGATGCCATTCGTTATTGAGTGCGGGACGTATCCGGGGGCGGATGTGCATCGGCATCTGCGCGATGATCATTGGCTGCATCTGCATGGTGATCCACTGGATGCGACGGGGAGGGTGATCAAGTTGAATTTGCTGGAGCAGTTTTATCCGGCTGATCCGGATTGGCGGGCGATGGTGGGGTTGCGGACTCGGCAGATTTGGGGGAGGGGGTTGGCAGCGTTGACTGCACAGACGTCGGAGTAGGTCGGCTAGAGTCTGAGCCAGGCCCCCATGTAGGGGCCTTACTGTTTAAAGCCTGAAAGTCCGTTGGCCGCGCGCCACTTTTTTACTGTTTCCGTGATGCCTTCTGCAGAGTCATCGGCGTCCTCTTGCGGATAGAAAATCAAATCGGATCCTTCAGGATGTTCACAAATAGAGTTGAAGTGAAATACGAGTCTGCTTTCGTCTTCCTCGCTCTCATCATTTCCTATGATGCGCTCAAGCAGGTCAATAAACTCTTGTTCTGTGTAATCCGAAAAGCTTTGTTTAGTAGCCATTTCAATCTTCCCTGTGAATCTCTATGTGCCGTTTCGGAGTCACTACAGCCAAGTTATCCACGTCATAAACTGCACCACCATTCTGGATGTGCTCGATGTGATGTATCTCATACTTGGCTTTTTCTCCGTGATGCTCTGACTTCGGAGCAAAAGGAGATCTTCCATCCATAAGTTTCCCTTGGTTTGTGCGTTTGAATTGACTGAGCAACTCAGCATCGTTCGCCACCTCCTCCCAAAACGCCTCCCTGAATTTATCAAAGCTTGAAAACTCCCGCCCCCTGAGCCTATCCGCAATCCGTGTCGGAATCGGCACGCCTATCCCCGTTCCCGCCCCAGCAAGCCATATCCCCGAGACATCCTCCCCAATCCCCGTCACCGTACCCGGCATCAATCTGGCGGGCCTGGAAAACACCACATACAGCGACTTCAGCCCAGTGTCCGCCGGGAACACCAGAATACAATCCTCGGCAGTCATGTCCTCGCCGGGCAGGCCTTCTATCTGGCTGTCGGTGTTCTCCGCGATTGGATGAACAAGGATCGTGTTCAGTTGCTCGCCGTGTTCCGGATAAACCAGCGGCGGCATTGAGCCGAGTGGTCCGCGCTGCGGGGTCCACAAAATCGTAATGCCGTTGAGCTTGGCCTCCATCGCAGTCTTGTCGCGGTTCCACTCGACTTTGACGGTACGCACCGAATCATCGCCCGAGGCGCCGGTGTGGATGCCGTAAATCTGCATGACCCCTTCGGCGTCACGGCGGAACTGGAAGCGCACACGAGTGGGCGCGCGGCTCATGCGGCGCAGTTGTTCGTCGCTGTGCAGCGTGCCGTCGCCCATTCGGGTCGGCAGCATCCCGAGGACGAACACGCTGGCCGGCCCACCGGCGCCGCGAATTGCCCAGTTGAGGCGTTGTTGCAAAATGCCGCCGCCCGCCATACGCCCCAACGCCAGATCGGCGCCTATCGCCGTTGCGACAGCGGTACTGGCGGACGGAAAAAGCATGGCGCCCGCGACCATGATCTTGCCGAAGTTCGAGGCGGGTTCCGGTGCAGTGCCCGCGTCCGTTCGACACCAGTTACCCGCCGTGCAGGACTTGGCGAACACCTGATCTTCGCGGGGTTTTGGTGTTGGCCATTCATCCTTTTCGATGTACACCGGTTCCGGTGCTTTGGGTGGGACCCAGCCGCCCCATGAAGCGCCGGCGTAGTCGCGCTCCCAAGGCCAATCTTCATCGAAGAGAGATTTGAATCGAGCCATGACAACTCCCTGTATGGCTTTGAATCGAGCCAAGGGAGCTTGTCGGTCAATGGGAAAGTCGGGCAAACCGATGGGTTGAGTTTCACGCGCCTGGATTTACGAAAAATCCAATTCGTACCTGGGTCGAACTCGTTTCCTACAGTGCTATCTCGGTCTGTTCATTGGCGATTGAATCAGGTGAATCAAGGGCATTTCGCGTTTGTAGTCTTTCTGTTTGGATGGGGTGTAAACCCACATTTCTCCTACAGCATATTCAGGTCGACAGCCTACGCGGTGCTGCATGAGGATGTTTTGACGGTTCCCGGGATGGGTTTTTATAAAAGGATAAGTCCGTTGAGCATCTCTAATGAAAAAGACCGAGATTTTCTAGTGGCGATGGGCAGTCGCATTGCTCACTTACGCACAGTGCACGAGATCACACAGACTCGGTTTGCACGGGCTTTAGGTCTTTCCCGGCAGACCTTTCAGGGTTACGAGGAGGGCACCCGCAGCATGCCGGTAACGACACTAGTGAAGATGGCATTTGCGCTTCGCGTTCCTGTTGAAGATCTGCTCGGGGTTCCCTCTTACACGGAGACGCCCAGACGCAGCTTGACCTCGACGTGGTATCGACGGCTGCAGTCCATCAATGAGCTTTCAAAGGTCCAACAGAAGGTCATTGCGCAGATGCTCGACGCCCTGATCGCACAGGCAGCGACCAAAACAAGCGACGAAGAAAAAGAAGTTTGAAGTAACCCAAAGAACGCGGAACCAAGGTGCACGAACACCCTGGCCCCGCTAACCACAAGCAGCTAAACAGGAGCTAATCATGGCTAAAACCAATCATACGTCATCAACCCCCATCACTGAACGCCGGTTGAAAATCGCCGCAGACTTTTACCCGGTCCACACAAAGGCCAAAACCTACAGCGCCGCCAAGCCCGTGCCCTGGATCAGACTACGTGGCCTGTGGTTACGGCAGGCAGGATTCGAGGTGAACGAGAACGTCAAAGTGCGCGTGATGAAAGGGTGTCTGGTGATTACGGCGGAGTAACAGATACCGAGACGTTTCTCGAGGCATAAAAAAACGGCCTACCTTTCGGTAAGCCGTTTTTAGTACTTGGTGGCTACACAGGGACTTGAACCCCGGACCCCAGCATTATGAATGCTATGCTCTAACCAACTGAGCTATGTAGCCAAGTGGCGCGCATTATTCCCCTGAAATGAAAAAGCGTCAAGCGTAAATTTAAAATATTTCTTCTTATTTTCAACCGCTTATCCTCCGGCCCCGAAAATCGTGCCGGGCAGGGCATCAACGCAGCTGAAATCTCGCGGTGTTGGCACTCAAGGCATGACTGCCCTGACTCAAGGTGTCCGCCGCCAGATTCACCGCGCGAGCGCCTTCGAGCAAACGCACGGCCGCCTGATCGACCTGCTGGATATTGCTGCTGACCTCGTCGGCGGTAGTCGCTTGCTCTTCAACCGCTGTGGCGATCTGCGCCAGCGTATCGGTGACGCTTTGCACGGCGCTGGCAATTTCGCCCAGGCGTTCGCCCAGCCCGGTCACTGCTTCGGCGTCCGTTTGTGCCTGGCCGCAGGCGGCTTCCATCAGGCTCACTGCTTCGTTGACCGTGGCGCGCAGGCTGTCGACCGTGCCGGCGATCTGCGCGGTGGACGATTGCGTACGTTGCGACAGGCTGCGCACCTCATCGGCGACCACCGCGAAACCGCGACCCTGTTCCCCGGCGCGCGCGGCTTCGATGGCTGCGTTGAGCGCGAGCAGGTTGGTCTGCTCGGCCACGCCGCGAATGGTGTCGACCACCAATTGAATCTGCTGCCCTTGCTCGCTGACCCGACCCAGCGCCGCAGCGGTGTCGTTCAAGCGTTGGTTGAGCTGTTGAATGCTCGCTGTGGTGCGCTGGCTGTCGCGGCTGCTGTCGGCGGCGATGCGCCGGGTGTGCTGGGCGCTGCCAGAGGCCTGTTCGCAGCTCTGTGCCACGCCTTGGGAGGTCGCCGCCAGTTGCGTGGCCGCAGCGGCGATCTGGCTGATCTGCAACTGCTGTGCTTCGACTTCGCTGAGGGCGCCGCTGGAATGATCGTTGAGGCTGCGAACCGCGTTGCTCAGTTGTGAAGTCTCGTGATCGACGCCGATCATGCTGGTGCGCAATTGCACCACGGCGACGTTGAGGGCAGTGCTGATCGCCGCGAGTTCGTCGTGTCCCACGACCGGTACTTGCAGACTCAGATTGCCGTCGCGCAGGGCTTCGGCAAGTACGGTGATGCCGCTGGCGCTGCGGCGGATCGAGGCTTGCAGGCAGATGAACAGATACAGCGCCGCCAGCAGCAGACAGCCGAACACCGCCGCGACGATGATCAACTGGCGGACCGCCGAGCCGTGATGGTCTTCGAGGCGCTGATCCAGCGACATCAGTGATTGCTGGCGCAGAGAGGCGAGGTCGGTCAGCAACGCGTCAAGGCTGCGCTCGAAGTCTTCCGGTTTGAGATTGATGCTGCCACCGAACACGCCGTCATCCAGCACTTTGAGGCCGCTGTCCAGGTGTTTGAGGCTGTCGTGGTATTGGCTGGCCCAGGATTGCAGGCCTGTGGGCAGGCGCGCTTCGAGCAAGCCTGCGGTTTTGACCAACTGCTCACGGGCATCGCCGATACGGCTGCGCAGATCGCGCAACTGCAAGCGACTTTGCAAAGTGAACTGACCGGACACCACCGAAGCCTGACCGACCGCCGCGAGGCGCCCGACCCGCTCGATCAGGTCCGGTGCGTGCTGCGTGGAAATCTGCGTCAGCAGATAGGTTTCCAGCCATGGCGCGAGGGTCAGGCGGTTGTCCATGACGATTTGCTCGCGCAGCGCTTGCAGGGCGCTGAGGGCGTTGGTGAAACGGTCGTAACCGTCCGGCCACCAGCCGACGCCGCTGAGGCTTTTCGAGTCGAGGCCAGCGAGCGCGGTTTGCAGCGCCTGATAGCGGGTGAGGGTTTCGCCTTCGGCGCCCTCGTTATTCAGGGCATTGCCCAAGTCAGTGGTGGCTTGCTGGACAGCCGGCTGCACAGCATCGAACGCAGCCATGGCGGCGAGCGTAGCGGGCGTCGGCTGACGATTGGTTTCCGTTGCTCGCCAACGGGCGGCGCGGTCGCGCTGGGCGGCGAGCAAGTTGTCGAGCGCATCCAGCGCGAGCAACTGACGTACGCCGGCGCGTTCACCGGAAATCAGATTGAGCTTGTCGCGATAGTCCTGGCCGATCATCAACAGGCTGCCGGCCAACGGCAGAATGAACAGCAGAAACAACAACTGGAATTTACGTGCGAAGCCAAAACGCCCCAGCAATTTGATCCCCGGTGATAGGAAAGCCTGCATGCCCCATGACTCCTCTGGACACCACGCACCAATGGCGTGCATCGCGGTCGCTCGACGTTGATGTTGTGCCCTGCTAAAAGGCCTCGAAAGTTCACCCTCGTTCGCTCTGTGGGCAAACTTTGTAGCGAAACTTCCCATTGTCGATCACCTTTGTAAGGCGACCGCGTTCAAGCGGAGAAGCAAGGCAAGATTCAGACCATGGCGTTGCGCTATCACCCGATCAATCACCCGTCCCCGTGTAGGAGCTGCCGAAGGCTGCGATCTTTTGATCCTGTCTTCTCAAATACAAGATCAAAAGATCGCAGCCTTCGGCAGCTCCTACAGATTTGATCAGGCGATCAGTTGGTAAGTTGGTCAGTTAGTTAGCTGGCTAAGGGGATGGCGCTCGCGCACTGAAAAATGGCACATTGACGCACCTGCCTGCGTGCACCCATCTGCTGTCCGGAAATTTCCATGGCTATCAGCAACGCTCCGACCGCCGCTGTTTCGGCGTCCGCTCCACCCCAAAGCAGCCCACTGGTGATGCGCATCATCGGCGCGGTGGCGCTGGCGCATCTGATCAATGACCTGATCCAGTCGGTTTTGCCGTCGATCTACCCCATGCTGAAGGCCAGCTACGGCCTGACCTTTACCCAGATCGGGTTGATCACTTTGACCTTCCAGCTAACTGCTTCGTTGTTGCAGCCGTGGGTCGGGTATCACACTGATCGCCATCCGAAGCCATGGTTGTTGCCGGCGGGTTCAATTTGTACGCTGATCGGCATCGTGATGATGTCAGTAGTCGGAAGTTTTCCAATGATTCTGCTGGCGGCGGCGCTGATCGGCATCGGCTCCTCGACCTTTCACCCCGAGGCATCACGGATCGCGCGACTGGCCTCGGGTGGGCGCTTTGGTCTGGCGCAGTCGACCTTCCAGGTTGGCGGTAACGCCGGTTCCGCGTTCGGGCCATTGCTGGCGGCAGCGATCATCATTCCGTTCGGTCAGGGCAATGTGGCGTGGTTCGGTTTGTTCGCGGTATTTGCGCTGTTCGTGCTGTACCGCATCAGTCGCTGGTACGCCCATCACTTGAACCTGTTCAAGCTCAAGGCGGGCCAGGCGGCGACTCACGGGCTATCAAAGGGCAGGGTGACCAGTGCGTTGGTGGTGCTCGGATTGCTGGTGTTCTCGAAGTATTTCTACATGGCCAGCCTCACCAGCTATTTCACCTTTTACCTGATCGAGAAGTTCGACCTGTCGGTGGCCAGCTCGCAGTTGCACCTGTTCCTGTTTCTTGGTGCAGTGGCGGCGGGCACGTTCTTCGGCGGGCCGATTGGCGACAAGATCGGACGTAAGGCTGTGATCTGGTTTTCGATTCTTGGAGTGGCGCCTTTTACGCTGCTGATGCCTCACGTCGATCTGTTCTGGACCAGTGTGCTCAGCGTGATAATCGGCTTCATCCTCGCCTCGGCGTTCTCGGCGATTGTGGTGTACGCGCAGGAGCTGGTGCCGGGGAATGTCGGGATGATTGCCGGGATCTTTTTCGGTCTGATGTTCGGTTTTGGCGGGATAGGTGCGGCGCTGCTTGGGCATCTGGCGGATGTGCACGGGATTGAGTACGTGTATTTCCTGTGTTCGTTCTTACCGTTGTTTGGGGTGTTGGCGATTTTCTTGCCGAGTACCAAAAAGGCCTGAAGATCAAAAGATCGCAGCCTGCGGCAGCTCCTACATGGGATGGATGTAAACCTGCAGGAGCTGCCGAAGGCTCGGGCCGCGATCGGACGATCTTTTAACAATCTGTCAGGCACAAAAAAGCCGCGTATCAAACGCGGCTTTTTCGTGGGTGCAGATTTTATACGTTGAAACGGAAGTGCATCACGTCGCCGTCCTTGACGATGTAGTCCTTGCCTTCCAGACGCCATTTACCGGCCTCTTTGGTGCCGGCTTCGCCCTTGTACTGGATGAAGTCGTTGTAGGCGATCACTTCGGCGCGGATGAAGCCTTTTTCGAAGTCGGTGTGGATCACGCCAGCAGCCTGAGGTGCGGTGGCGCCGACTTTGACGGTCCAGGCGCGGACTTCTTCGACGCCAGCAGTGAAGTAGGTCTGCAAGTGCAGCATTTCGTAGCCGGCGCGGATTACGCGGTTCAGGCCCGGCTCTTCCAGGCCCAGGGCCTCGAGGAACATATCCTTCTCTTCACCGTCGTCGAGCTCGGCAATTTCTGCTTCGATCTTGTTGCAGACCGGAACGACGATGGCGCCTTCTTCTTCAGCGATGGCGCGAACCACGTCCAGGTGCGGGTTGTTCTCGAAACCGTCTTCAGCGACGTTGGCGATGTACATGACCGGCTTGGTGGTCAGCAGGTGGAAGCCTTTGATCACTGCTTTTTCGTCAGCGCTCATGGACTTCATCAGGCTGCGTGCAGGCTTGGCTTCGGTGAAGTGAGCGATCAGTTGCTCCAGCAGAGCCTTCTGAACGACCGCGTCCTTGTCACCGCCCTTGGCATTGCGCGCGACTTTCTGCAGTTGCTTCTCGCAGCTGTCGAGGTCGGCGAAGATCAGTTCCAGGTCGATGATTTCGATGTCGCGTTTCGGGTCGACGCTGTTGGAAACGTGGATCACGTTTTCGTCTTCGAAGCAGCGCACCACGTGAGCGATGGCGTCGGTTTCGCGAATGTTGGCGAGGAACTTGTTGCCCAGGCCTTCACCTTTCGAGGCGCCGGCAACCAGGCCTGCGATGTCGACGAATTCCATGGTGGTCGGCAGGATGCGCTTGGGATTGACGATGGCCGCCAGTGCGTCCAGACGTGCATCGGGCATCGGCACGATGCCGCTGTTCGGCTCGATCGTGCAGAAGGGGAAGTTCTCGGCCGCGATACCGGATTTGGTCAGCGCGTTGAACAGGGTGGACTTGCCGACGTTAGGCAGGCCGACGATGCCGCAATTGAATCCCATGGTGTTTCCCCTCGGATAAGAGTCAGGCCTTCTGGCTGTGCAGGTTTTTCATCGCACGGTTCCATTCTCCGGCGAGGATATCCGGCAGCACGCCGAGGGCAAAGTCGATGCTGGCATCGAGTTTTTCCTGTTCGGCGCGTGGCGCACGACCCAGGACGAAATTTGAAACCATACTGGCGACGCCCGGGTGGCCGATGCCAAGCCGCAGACGGTAGAACGTATTCTGATTGCCCAGTTGCGCGATGATGTCGCGCAACCCGTTGTGACCGCCATGGCCGCCGCCCTGCTTGAGCTTGGCGACGCCCGGAGGCAGGTCGAGTTCGTCGTGCGCCACCAGGATTTCTTCAGGCTTGATGCGAAAGAAACCGGCGAGTGCCGCCACGGCCTGGCCGCTGCGGTTCATGTAGGTGGTGGGAATCAGCAGACGAACATCCTGACCCTGATGCGAGTAGCGCCCGGTCAGGCCGAAATATTTGCGATCGGCGACAAGGTTCACACCTTGTGCGGCTGCGATGCGCTCAACAAAAAGGGCCCCTGCGTTATGCCGGGTCTGTTCGTATTCAGCGCCTGGATTTCCCAGGCCAACGATCAGTTTGATGGCAGTCACGATAGGGGCCCTTCCTTGGAGTGGTGGATAACATCGCCGCAATCAGGGAGAGCGGCGAAAGTGGACGAAAAAAGCTCATTTACCATAGATGTAAACTCCGCGTTCTCGCCCGCTTTCTCGCTACGTTCCAGTCCGCGATGTTACTTGATCACTCCGGCGTCACAGAGTGAATTACTCTGCAGCGCCTTCTTCAGCTTCTGGAGCAACGCGTGGAGCGTGTACGTTTGCAACAGCTTTGTCGTCACCGTGAGCCAGTGCAACGAACTCAACGCCTTTAGGGGCTTTGAGGTCGGACAGGTGAACGATTGCGCCGATTTCCAGAGCCGACAGGTCGACTTCGATGAACTCAGGCAGATCTTTCGGCAGGCAAGTCACTTCGATTTCCGAAACAACGTGCGAAACTTCGCCGCCTTTCTTGATCGGAGCTTCTTCACCAACAAAGTGCACAGGCACGATAGCGGTCAGTTTCTGACCTGCTACAACGCGTACGAAGTCAGCGTGCAGAACGTGGCCTTTCGACGGGTGACGTTGCAGAGCTTTGATGATGACGTTCTGCTTGGTGCCACCAACGTTCAGCTCGATGATGTGGCTGTAAGCCGCTTCGTTTTCGAGCAGTTTGGCAACTTCTTTGGCCAGCATGCTGATGGATTCAGGGGCTTTTTCGCCACCGTAAACAACAGCTGGAACCAGAGCGGCGAGACGACGCAGGCGGCGGCTCGCACCTTTCCCCAGGTCGGAACGCACTTCAGCATTCAGAGTAAAATCGTTCATTTTGTATCTCCAAAATAGCCATGACCGAGCGGCGTTTGCGACCAGCGCCTGACTCGGTATGGGCAAAAAAGCCCCGCCCCGACAGGAATGCCGGGGCGGGGCGCTTTTCGTCAACGAGACATTTCGAGAAGGGCAGGGCCCTTAGCGGAACATCGCGCTGATCGATTCTTCATTGCTGATGCGGCGAACCGCTTCGGCAACTACCGGTGCAATATCCAGTTGACGGATACGTGCACAGGCTTGTGCTGCAGCGGACAGCGGGATGGTGTTAGTCACCACCAGCTCGTCCAGCACGGAATTTTCGATATTCTCGATGGCCCGACCCGACAGCACAGGGTGTGTGCAGTAGGCAAAGACCTTGGCTGCGCCATGCTCTTTCAGGGCCTTGGCCGCGTGGCACAGAGTGCCGGCGGTATCGACCATGTCATCGACCAGAATACAGGTACGCCCTTCGACATCACCGATGATATGCATCACTTCAGAGTGATTGGCTTTCTCACGGCGTTTGTCGATGATCCCGAGATCCACACCCAGCGACTTGGCAACAGCACGTGCACGCACGACGCCACCAATGTCCGGGGAAACAATCATCAGGTTTTCGAAGCGCTGATCTTCAATGTCATCCACCAGAACCGGGGAGCCGTAGATGTTATCTACCGGAATATCGAAGAAACCCTGAATCTGGTCAGCATGCAGATCAACCGTGAGAACACGGTCGATGCCGACTACGGTAAGCATGTCAGCGACGACTTTCGCGCTGATAGCCACACGTGCGGAACGCGGACGGCGATCCTGACGGGCATAACCAAAATAAGGAATAACAGCAGTGATACGAGTAGCCGAGGAGCGGCGGAAGGCGTCAGCCATCACTACCAGTTCCATCAGGTTATCGTTGGTCGGAGCGCAAGTCGGCTGAATAATGAAAACGTCTTTACCGCGAACATTTTCATTGATCTCGGCAGTAATTTCGCCGTCGGAAAATTTGCCGACAGAGATGTCACCGAGAGGGATATGCAGCTGACGTACAACACGCCGAGCCAGATCGGGGTTAGCGTTCCCCGTAAAGACCATCATCTTGGACACGCGCAGTACCTAGAGGCTGAGGGTAACCTGGATGAGTATGGAAAATGGCAGGGGCGGCTGGATTCGAACCAACGCATGGCAGGATCAAAACCTGCTGCCTTACCGCTTGGCGACGCCCCTGTATCTGTTGCATCAAGTGCCGAGCACCTGGTTCCTTTAGAGCAGACTTTGCAGCTTGCGATGCAACATCGAAATGTTGCTTCCTTTCGCTACAAACCCTGTAAGGGTCTCTGTCAGAAGGGCCGAGACTTTATCAGCTTCAGCTTTGCTTGGGAAGCCCCCAAACACACAACTTCCAGTTCCGGTGAGCTTTGCTTCGGTAAATTTACCTAACAAATCCAATGCGTTACGTACTTCTGGATAACGCCTTGCAACCACCGGCAAGCAGTCATTTCGACTGTTTCCCTCGGGAACGGGGCGCACTTTAATGGGCGGCGTGTTACGTGTCAACAAAGGATCGGAAAAAATTTCTGCCGTACTTACAGAGACTTGCGGCACGAGCACCAGATACCACGGTTCTTCAGGGTCGACGGGGGTCAGTTTCTCGCCCACACCCTCGGCAAACGCCGCGTGACCACGGACGAAAACCGGAACATCGGCGCCAAGCGACAAGCCTAGTGTCGCGAGCCGATTTTCATCCCAGCCCAGTTGCCACAGATGATTGAGACCCAACAAAGTGGTTGCCGCATTTGAGCTGCCGCCACCAATGCCGCCGCCCATGGGCAGAACCTTGTCGATCCAGATGTCGATGCCCAGCGCACAGCCGGACTGTTGCTGAAGCATTTTCGCCGCACGCACGATCAGATTGCTGTCATGCGGCACGCCGGCAAATTCGGTATGCAGTTGAATCACGCCGTCATCGCGCACGGCAAAAGTGATTTCATCGCCGTAATCGACAAACTGAAACAATGTCTGCAACTCGTGATAGCCGTCTTCACGGCGACCCAGAATGTGCAGCATCAGATTGAGTTTGGCCGGCGAGGGCAGGGTCAGGCGTGCAGCGGTCATGCGTTATTGCCCCAACTTGCGCGGTTGCCAGGTCTTGATCACCAGCGTCACATCGAGGTCGGTGCCGTGCAGTTTGATGCGCTCGGGCAGCCAGTAACCGTTTTGTTCGGTGTAAGCGGTGTATTCGACTTTCCAGCCATCCTGTTCAAGGTTGGCCAGACGGCTGTTGGCATCCAGATTCAGGCGGCTTTTGCTGTTCGGCGCAGGCAGACCACGGACCCACCAGGCCAGGTTCGACACCGGCAATTTCCAGCCCAACTGCTCTTCGAGCAAGGTTTCCGGCGATTGCGATTCGTATCGGCCCTGATTGGCGACTTCCAGCGAAACTTTGCCCGGACGCCCGGTCAGGCGTGCCGCGCCACGACCCAGCGGGCCGGACAGGCGAATGTCGTAGTAATCCTGACGCTGCAGCCAGAACAGCGTGCCGCTACCGGAATCTTTTGGTGCGCGGATGCCGATCTTGCCGTCGATCTGCCAGCCGTCGAGGCCGGTCAGCTGCTGTTTGTTCGCCGCCCATTGGGCCGGGCTACCGTGGCCCTCGACCGATTCGCGAGCGCCGAAACCCGCGCAACCGGCGAGCAGGGCGATGAAGCTGAAAACAATAACGTGGCGCAAAAACATGAGTTAAAGAGTCTCGGATCCGGTCAGGCGCTTGATGGTGCTGCGCAGAATGGTGCTGTCGGGCTGATCCTTGAGGAATTTGCCCCAGACTTGTTTGGCTTCACGCTGGTTGCCCTTGACCCACAATACTTCGCCCAGGTGTGCGGCGACTTCGTGGTCAGGGAAACGCTCCAGCGCCTGACGCAGATATTTCTCGGCGTCGTCCAGATTGCCCAAGCGGAAATTCACCCAGCCGAGGCTGTCGAGTACCGCCGGGTCTTCCGGGTTGATCTGGTGTGCCTGCTCGATCAGCGTCTTGGCTTCAGCGTAGCGGGTCGTGCGATCGGACAGGGTGTAGCCCAAAGCGTTCAGCGCCATGGCGTTGTCCGGGTCGCGCTTGATGATCAGGCGCAGGTCTTTTTCCATCTGCGCCAGGTCGTTGCGTTTTTCCGCGAGCATGGCGCGGGTGTACAGCAGATTCAGATCGTCTGGATATTGCAGCAAGGCGTTTTGCAATACCTTCCAGGCCTTGTCGTCCTGTTTGTTGGCCGACAGGGTTTCCGACTCGATCAGATACAGCTGAATCGCGTAATCCGGTTGTTCATCGCGTTCGGCCGCCAGTTTGCTTTGGGCTTCGGCGGTCTTGCCGTTGTTCATCAGGATATCGGCCTGGCGCAGCTGTGCCGGCAGATAGTCGTTGCCCGGGCCGACCTGGGCGTACTCGATCAATGCGCCCTGCGGGTCGTTGCGTTCTTCGGCGATGCGCCCCAGGTTCAGGTGCGCCGAATCGACATGGCTTTCCCGAGCGATCAGGTCTTCCAGATAACCTTTGGCCTCATCCCAGGCTTTGGCTTCAAGGCAGACCAGCGCCAGCGAATAACGCAGTTCGTCGTCTTCCGGGTATTGCTGAACGAGGCTGGAGAACTCGGCCTTGGCGTCGTCCATCCGGTCCTGCTCGACCAGCATCCGCGCGTACGTCAGGCGCAGACGTTTGTCGTCCGGATATTTCTTGATGCTTTTTTGCAGCAGTGGCAGGGCTTCGTCGCCACGGTTCAATAGCTGGAGCAGACGGGCGCGCAGCAGAATCGGGGCGATTTCGCCGTCTTCCGGCGGATTGTCTTCGAGCAGTGCCAGTGCCGCTTTGTTGTCGCCATCCTGTTGCAGGAGCAGGGCCTTGCCGAAAATCAGCTGACTGTTGTTCGGGTGACGCTGTAACAAGCGGTCAAAACTTTTCATCAGACCGTTGCGGGTTTCCTGATCGGTATCCGCCGCCGACAGCGCGAGGAAGTCGAAATGGGTGTCGCCCTTGCCTTGCAGGACTTTCTCCATATAGACCATCGAGTCGTCATAACGCCCGGCACGCGCCAGTTGCACGGCGGCGGCGCGTTGCGCTTCGAGATCGTCCGGCGCGTTTTTCGCCCAGATCAACGCGGTATCCAGCGCAGGCTGATCCGCACCGAGGTATTCGGCGATGCGGAACGCGCGCTCGGAGACGCCCGGATCCTGGGTGTTGATGGCCTGAGTCACGTAGTTATCGAGGGCAATGTCGAAACGATTGCGCTGGCCGGCGAGCTCGGCGCTCAGCAGGCTGAACACGGTTTCTTCACTGAACGAGCTGTAAACCTTGGGTTTTTCAGGCGCAGGGGTGGTGTCTTCAACCGGCGGCGTACCGTCCGGCGAAACGGGGGCCAAGGCCTGGCAGCCGCTGAGGAAGACAAAAGCGAGGAGCAACGCGGAGGATCTATTCATATAGGAAGAGGACGACTAACCTGCGGTCGGATCATCATGACACAAGCCTTCAGCCAAACATAACCGGTGAGGCAATTTACGCTGATCCCCATACCCCAATGTGTCTACGTACCAATGTAGGAGCTGCCGAAGGCTGCGATCTTTGGATTGTAAAAAACAGGATCAAAAGATCGCAGCCTTCGGCAGATCCTACAAGGGTGCGGTGTTGTGTGAACGAGAACGGCTCGCAGTTGTTGACTCACTGATCAGGTCAATAGATATCCAATAGTTGTTCTGAATCTGACGAAGGTGGACAATTGCCGGCTTCACGTCACTATCAGCGACCTTGAATGGCCTTCCTTGCACTCGGTATCAACCACAAGACTGCTTCAGTAGACGTCCGCGAGCGCGTGGCCTTTACCCCTGAGCAGCTGGTTGAGGCGTTGCAGCAGCTCTGCCGACTTACCGACAGCCGCGAAGCTGCGATCCTCTCCACCTGCAATCGGAGTGAGCTCTATATAGAACAGGATCAGCTGTCGGCGGATATCGTGCTGCGCTGGCTGGCCGACTATCACCATTTAAGCCTCGAAGAGCTGCGTGCGAGTGCTTATGTGCATGAAGATGATGCGGCAGTTCGTCACATGATGCGCGTCGCCTCCGGGCTCGATTCGCTGGTGCTGGGCGAGCCGCAGATTCTTGGCCAGATGAAATCGGCCTACGCCGTGGCCCGCGAGGCCGGTACCATCGGGCCGCTGCTCGGGCGTCTGTTCCAGGCAACCTTCAATGCCGCCAAACAGGTGCGTACCGACACCGCCATCGGGGAAAACCCGGTGTCTGTGGCGTTTGCCGCGGTCAGTCTGGCGAAACAGATTTTCAGTGACCTGCAACGCAGCCAGGCTTTGCTGATCGGCGCCGGCGAGACCATCACCCTGGTCGCCCGCCATTTGCATGAGCTGGGGGTCAAGCGCATCGTTGTCGCCAACCGCACGCTGGAGCGCGCTAGCCTTCTGGCTGAGCAGTTCGGCGCCCACGCGGTGTTGCTGTCGGACATCCCGGCGGAGCTGGTGCGCAGCGATATCGTGATCAGTTCGACCGCCAGTCAGTTGCCGATTCTCGGTAAAGGCGCGGTCGAGAGCGCATTGAAGCTGCGCAAGCACAAACCGATCTTCATGGTCGACATTGCCGTTCCCCGGGACATCGAACCGGAAGTCGGCGAACTGGACGACGTTTACCTCTATAGCGTCGACGATCTGCACGAAGTGGTCGCCGAAAACCTCAAGAGCCGCCAAGGTGCAGCACAAGCGGCCGAAGAGATGGTCTCGGTCGGTGCCGACGATTTCATGGTGCGCCTGCGTGAGCTGGCGGCGGTTGACGTGCTCAAGGCCTATCGTCAACAGAGCGAACGTCTGCGCGACGAGGAGCTGCAAAAAGCCCTGCGTCTGCTGGCCAACGGCGGCAACGCCGAAGATGTGCTGGGGCAACTGGCCCGTGGCCTGACCAATAAACTGTTGCACGCGCCCAGCGTGCAACTGAAAAAGCTTTCTGCCGAAGGCCGCCTCGATGCGCTGGCCATGGCTCAGGAACTCTTTGCCCTCGAGGGCTCACCGGATAGCTTTTCGGATAAAAAACCGCAATGAAAGCGTCACTGCTCAATAAGCTGGACATCCTCCAGGACCGTTTCGAGGAACTGACCGCGCTGCTCGGCGACGGCGAAGTCATTTCCGATCAGACCAAATTCCGCGCCTATTCCAAGGAATATGCCGAGCTCGAGCCGGTCGTACACGCCTATGAAAAGCTGCTCGGCGTACAAGGCGATCTTGAAGGCGCGCAGGCGCTGCTCAAGGACAGCGACCCGGACATGCGTGAAATGGCTGTGGAAGAAGTCCGTGAAGCCAAAGAAATGCTGATCACGCTGGAAGGCGATCTGCAACGCATGTTGCTGCCCAAGGATCCCAACGACGGGCGTAACGTGTTCCTCGAAATTCGCGCCGGCACCGGCGGCGACGAGGCGGCGATCTTCTCCGGCGATTTGTTCCGCATGTACTCGCGTTACGCCGAGCGACGTGGCTGGCGTGTCGAGATCCTGTCGGAAAACGAAGGCGAACACGGTGGCTATAAAGAGGTCATCGCACGCATTGAAGGCGACAACGTTTACGGCAAGCTGAAATTCGAGTCCGGCGCGCACCGCGTACAGCGTGTACCCGCCACCGAATCTCAGGGTCGTATCCACACCTCGGCCTGCACCGTGGCGGTGTTGCCCGAGCCGGACGAGCGCGAAGCCATCGAGATCAACCCGGCGGATTTGCGCGTCGACACGTTCCGTTCTTCCGGGGCCGGTGGTCAGCACGTCAACACGACCGACTCGGCGATCCGCATCACGCACATTCCGACCGGCACCGTCGTCGAGTGTCAGGAAGAGCGTTCCCAGCACAAGAACCGTGCACGGGCGATGGCGTGGTTGTCGGCCAAACTCAACGATCAGCAAACCGCCGCGGCGGCCAATGCAATCGCCAGCGAGCGTAAATTGCTCGTCGGTTCCGGTGATCGTTCCGAGCGCATTCGCACCTACAACTTTGCTCAGGGCCGGGTGACCGACCATCGCGTCAACCTGACTCTATATTCGCTTGATGAAATTCTCGCCGGTGGCGTGGAGGCGGTAATCGAGCCGCTGCTGGCCGAATACCAGGCCGACCAACTCGCGGCGATAGGTGAATAAATGACCATCATTGCCAGCCTGTTGCGCGCCGCCGACCTGCCGGATTCACCGACCGCACGTCTGGACGCCGAATTGCTTCTGGCCGCGGCGCTGGGCAAATCGCGCAGCTTTCTGCACACCTGGCCCGAACGCATCGTGCCGACTGAAGCCGCGCTGAAGTTCGCCGAGTACCTGCAACGCCGCCGCGGGGGCGAGCCGGTGGCCTACATTCTCGGCCAGCAGGGTTTCTGGAAACTTGATCTGGAAGTCGCACCGCACACGCTGATTCCGCGCCCGGACACTGAGTTGTTGGTGGAGGCAGCGCTGGAATTGCTGCCGGCGACTCCGGCCAAAGTACTCGACCTCGGCACTGGCAGCGGCGCGATTGCCTTGGCCCTGGCCAGCGAGCGTCCGGCGTGGCAGGTCACGGCTGTGGATCGTGTGCTCGAAGCCGTGGCGCTGGCCGAGCGTAATCGCCAACGCCTGCATTTGAACAACGCCAAGGTGCTGAGCAGTCATTGGTTCAGTGCTCTTGAAGGTCAGCGTTTTCAGCTGATCATCAGCAACCCGCCGTACATTGCCGCGACCGATCCGCATCTGATCGAAGGCGATGTGCGTTTCGAACCCGCCAGTGCCTTGGTGGCCGGTGAGGACGGGCTCGACGATCTGCGTCTGATCGTCGCCCAGGCCCCGGCGCATCTGGAGGCCGGTGGCTGGCTGATGCTCGAACACGGCTATGATCAAGCCGAAGCCGTGCGCGATCTGCTGCTCGGTCGCGGTTTCGAAGAAGTCCACAGCCGCACCGATCTGGGCGGCCATCAACGCATCAGCCTGGGGCGCCTGCCGTGCTGAACGATCAGGAATTGCTGCGCTACAGCCGGCAGATTCTGCTGCAACACATCGACATCGACGGCCAGTTGAAGCTCAAGGACAGTCGCGTCCTGATTGTCGGCCTCGGTGGTCTCGGCGCACCGGTTGCCTTGTATCTGGCAGCGGCGGGTGTCGGTGAACTGCATCTGGCGGACTTCGACACGGTCGATCTGACCAACCTGCAGCGCCAGATCATCCACGACACCGACAGCGTCGGCATGAGCAAAGTCGACTCGGCGCTCAAGCGTCTGGGCGCGATCAATCCTGAGATTCAACTGATCGCCCATCGTCAGGCGCTGGACGAGGATTCCCTCGCCGCAGCCGTTTCTGCGGTGGACCTGGTGCTCGACTGTTCGGATAATTTTTCTACTCGTGAAGCCGTCAACGCCGCGTGTGTGGCGGCGCGCAAACCGTTGGTCAGCGGCGCGGCGATTCGCCTCGAAGGGCAACTTTCCGTGTTCGACCCGCGTCGCGCCGAGAGCCCGTGCTACCACTGTTTATACGGGCACGGCAGCGAAGCCGAACTGACCTGCAGCGAGGCTGGCGTGGTCGGGCCGCTGGTGGGCTTGGTCGGCAGTCTTCAGGCGCTTGAGGCGTTGAAGGTGCTGGTCGGTTTTGGTGAACCGCTGGTGGGCCGCTTGCTGTTGATCGATGCGCTAGGTTCGCGCTTTCGTGAATTGCGCGTCAAACGCGATCCGGGTTGCAGCGTCTGTGGGTCACAGCATGCGTGAGGCGCCGATCGGCGTGTTCGATTCCGGTGTCGGCGGTTTGTCGGTACTGGCTGAAATTCAGCGCTTGTTGCCCAATGAGTCGTTGCTGTACTTCGCCGATTGCGGGCACATTCCGTATGGCGAGAAAACCCCGGAATTCATCCGTCAGCGTTGCAATGTGATGGCCGGTTTTTTCCGCGAACAGGGCGCCAAGGCGTTGGTGGTCGCTTGTAATACCGCGACGGTGGCGGCTGTTGCCGATCTGCGCCGCGACTTTCCCGACTGGCCGATTGTCGGCATGGAGCCTGCCGTCAAACCGGCCGCTGCCGCTACCCGCAGCGGTGTGGTCGGTGTGCTTGCCACTACGGGCACCTTGCAGAGTGCCAAGTTCGCAGCCTTGCTCGACCGCTTCGCCACCGATGTGCGCGTGATCACCCAACCGTGCCCCGGTCTGGTTGACTTGATTGAAAGCGGCGATCTGCACAGTGCCGAGTTGCGCACCTTGCTGCAAAGTTATGTCGATCCACTGCTGGCCAACGGTTGCGACACGATCATCCTCGGCTGCACCCACTATCCCTTCCTCAAGCCAATGCTCAGCTCGATGATCCCCCAGAACATCAGCCTGATCGATACCGGCGCCGCCGTGGCGCGGCAACTTCAGCGCCTTCTCGCAGAGCGCGATCTGCTCGCTGCGGGACCGGACCGTTCGGTCAGATTCTGGACGACCGCCGAGCCGCAGCACTTGCGCAACATTCTGCCCCTGTTGGGGCAAACGCCGGGCGAAGTGCAAAAATTCAGTTTGTAAAAAAAATGTGAAATAACTGAAAAATCAGCTGAACTTCTGATCAAGCGCTGACTTCTATAGCGATGAGTTATCCAGAAAACCGAACGATCGTTCCGTAAAAGGAAGTTTCAAAGTGAAGCGACTATTCTGCTTGGCCGCGATTGCGGCCGCATTGATGGGGCAAAGTATTACCGCACAAGCTGCCGGCGTTGAATTCGCCGTTGGCGCTACCAGCGATTCGACCATGACGTATCGCCTGGGGATGAATTTCGACTGGGACAAGAGCTGGCTGCAGAGCGACGTCGGTCGCCTGACCGGTTACTGGAGCGGTGCTTACACCTATTGGGACGGTGACAAGACCTCCAGCAACAACAGCCTGTCGTTCTCGCCAGTGTTCGTTTACGAATTTGCCGGTGAGTCGGTGAAGCCGTACGTTGAAGCGGGGATTGGTGTGGCGGCGTTCTCTAATACCAAGTACGAATCCAACAACCTCGGCGGTTCCTTCCAGTTCGAAGACCGTTTGGGTTTTGGCCTGCGTTTCAATGGCGGGCATGAAGTCGGGATTCGTGCGACGCACTATTCCAACGCGGGCCTTTCCAGCGACAACGACGGTGTAGAAAGCTACGCACTGCATTACACGATGCCGTTGTAAGAACTACGTTTCAACAGCCTGCATGAAACCCTGTGGGAGCGAGCTTGCTCGCGAAAGCGGATGATCAGTCAATATTGTTGTTGGCTGACACACCGCATTCGCGAGCAAGCCCGCATACAGTTAGCCGTCTGTGCTTTAAACCTGGCAGATGATTCGATTTGCCATCCGTTTCGGCACCCTGGCAGACCAGGGCTTCCCTATTCAGACCTTGTAACCATTCACTCGACTAGTCAAAACCCCGCGGTTTGGGTAAGTGATGCGGGGGCTGGTTTTGCCAAGTAGGGTCAAATTTCTTCATTACCTCTTCCAGCCTGTCGAGCATTTGTCCGGGACTGCGCTCATTTTCCAGAATCGATATCAGTTGGCTTCGCTCGATGGGATCTGCGTTCTCGTAGGTTTTAAGAAACGCCCACAAGCGGTGCTGCAACTGCTGACGCTCGAATCGGAACTCCGGCGTCATACTCAGTCGACGAATCGCCATGGACACGTTAGAGCTTTGACGTTCTTTTGATCTGTCCCAAAGCTCCCGTTTTTCGCGAGCGTCTGCCTCTGGCACATTGTGCAACCATAGATTCGCTGACGTGTCAGGATCCAGTTGTCCCAGCCAGATATCGGTGCCTGTCTGTCGACGCGCGGCAATTAACCGTCGTAGGGAAGCCGGATTGGAAATCGGGTTTCCAGTCAGATCAAAACCAGTTCTGAGCTCGAGCGATTCAGGAATGACCGAAATATTGTTGTCGGCAAGATTCAATGATGTTTTGGGGTTTTCGAGCGTGACTCCTTCCGGAAAATTTCTGATAAGCGTTGAGCTAAGATCGACTTCCCGTAAGGCTGTCATCCCCCTGAGCGACGGCGCGTTCTCGAGCGGATTTCTTGCGAGTTTCAGTATCTCCAGACGCAGCGGCTCGTTCTGCATACCTATTGAGGGAGGCAACTGGGTTATTCCGGTACCTGCCAGATTCAACTCACGCAAGACTGTCATTCCTCTGAGCGAGATCCCATCCGGCACCGAAGTATTTTCGAGGTTTAATACCTCAAGCCGCGCCCCCCAGGGAGCTACATCCAATCCGGCAAGTTGTTCTCCAATTCTGGTAGATGACAGATTCAACTCCCGCAAAAACGGCAGGTTGGCAAGGTCAGGCAGAGTTGCCAAATCTTTATTGTTGCTCAGATCAAGCACCTGTAAGCGAGAAGGTCCCCGTGTCTCGGTAAGTCCCGAAGGTGGCCACTGCAAGTAGCTCTGCCGGACCCTCAATACCTGTAATTCGGTCAAGCCCGTCACTGACATATGCTGGTAAAAAATACAGTTTTTCAGAATCAACTCTCGCAAGCGGGGCAATCCGGAGAAGCTCGTATAGCCCAAAGGCTCCGGCGCGATGCTGGTGTTGTGAATCTCCAGTACCCGCAACTTTGTGAGTTTTTTCATTGCGCCTAGAAGCTCTTTGCCGGTCCCACCCAGGTTCCGCACTTCGAGTGTTTCAATATGAGAAAAAGTCGAAAACAGATCATCCAATTTCTGGACAGCATATCCGCTCAAACTCATAGAAACGATGGAGTCGATTCGAGTCGAAAGGGTCGGCGGCTTTAGATTTACGCGATTGCCCAAGTCCAGTTCCAGCCTGAAGCCCACCAGATGACCGTCGCGATAGACCCGTTCCGATGGGTCACCCTGCCATTTGTACAGTCGCTGTAGCGTGTCACAAATCGCCAGCCGTCGAGCGCGTTCGTCGATATCATCGCCTCTGTAAAAACCTTCCCAGACGCTGAGCTCTTGATTCAATTTAGGCAGTCCAAGGCGAAGCCGATCAAGCTCCACCTCTGCAGCCGCGGCATCGCCAAATCGGGCGATGAAATCATCCGCATGTTGATCAGTCGCTTCCGGAAAATAGCGTTTGACCTGCGCTCGAGTGGCGACGGCCGGCGGCGGCCGTCCTGACGGGCCGGCTGTATTGCTGAGCCAAGGACGGAAAAGGCCGGCCGGCGCGGGCTCATTGCGGTTCATGCCGCCCCTCAACCCCACGAAGATGGAAATCCAGGCGTTCTCCTCGTTGCGAGTGATGGCCAGGCTTTCGCCGCTACGACTGGCGCGATAGACGTTGGCAATGTCGCTGGCCACGGGATCCTTGGGGTTAACAATGCGCCACACCTTGTGGGTGGGGGTGGACGCATCAAGATCATGCAGGGCCTGATACGCGTGGTTGAAGATCACGGCGTAAAGCTTGCCGTTGTGGCGATACAAACCGTCGCTACCGGGTTCGACAGCGCTGAAATCCAGCTCGGTGCGAAATGCCTGCAGGCGTGTTTCGGTCAATGGCGCGGTGGCTGGGGCGAGGTCATTGTGCGGATGCCAAAGACCGGTATCGGGACTGCGCAGCAATACCGGGCCGGAGGGATTCAACTCGCTTGAACGTCGGGCTCTATACAGGCCTGTATTCTGGTCGACGGCGACAAGAGCGATGCCGCCACCGGTCAAGTCGACATACCGGCGTTGGTTGTGCACCCTGAAGCCTTCGCTGTCGGCAGCCGGTAACGGTGGCGCCACAGTGATGCGGTAATTCTCGAGCGTCGGCGGCATGACGGCGCGGACTTCAGTGGCGTCGGGAACCTGGCTCACAGTGATAGTCTGGGCCGGCAGGATTGCATCAAGGTCTGGATTGCCAGGCGGCTTGACTCGCGTGGTCGCATTTGCGCCGGGAATCCTGGACTCGAGGCTCTTGTGGCCGACAGTTTCTGGCCGCGATGAGTCCACTTCCGGTTGGCGGTTCGCAGTGACGTGGACATCTACTTGGGTGCTGCCACCGCGAGGTGGTTTTGCTGCCATATTTCTTCATCCTTGAACGTTTCCCCTCGGCATTCACCCGAGGGTCGGTGGGTCGGCATCCTGCCGATTTACAAGTTGCGCGAGCTATTCCACTGTCGATCATTTCGCCCCGCAAAGGCACACGCATTCGACCGGCCAGTGCATCCCGAGGCCGGGATGAATCCATCGAATATTGGCGTCGCCTGTTGGATAGTTCATGGGGTCAACCCCGTCGAACCAAGAGCTGAACGATATCGTCTGGCGAAGCTGAATGAGATCAGAAAGGCAGACTGCCGCAGCAGGAAATGACGTCAAGGCGCGTAGGAGCGCATACACCACGGAGGGTTTGTTTGTGCTCGGGCCGTTTGCAAACGGATCTCCAGCCACCAGCGGTCATCGGCCGAAGCAGCTGCTGGCGCGATGCTAACCGCGCATGTTCGAACGATCAGCGATACACCGTGGCGATGCCCTGTCGTTCTTCAATGCACTCCGGCGCGCCCATTTCGAACTCGCGGCAGATCAACGGACGCTTCTCATAGATCGTGCACATCATCGTGTCGCGATCCAGCGCCGCACACCAGCCGTCGTCCAGACGCAGCATCACTTCGCCGCCCCATTCATCGGTATCGATAAAACGATCAGGCACGCCGGTGTCGGTGATCAGCATCACTTCGAGCTGACAGCAGCAGGCTGCGCAGGTCGAGCAGGTGACCGCCGGTTCAGCGATTTGTTGGTGGGGGATGGTCTTCATGGGCGGCAGTGTAAGGCAGTGGATGCCGCGTGTGTGAACGCTCTGACAGACGCTCAATGAGCCAGGCGTCGAGCCATCAGATGCAGCAGCGGAAACAGCAACGCCCAGAGCAGGCCGATGCCGATCAGGCTGGGTAATTCGCCGTAGGGAAATTGCACGCCGGCCAAGCGTCCGCCGCCGTAATACGACAGCGCACCACCGACGGCCCCCAGCACGCTGGCCAGCCACCATGGCCGGGCGGTCCATTGCAGGCAGTGCCGCAACGTGGTCGCCAGTAATGCCCACAGCAACATCAGCCACAGCGGAATCAGCGGCGACGAATCCTCAAACGCGAACACACCGAGGCCGCGCAAAATGCTGTCCACCGCTGTGCCGACAATCACCACGCTGAGGATCAAACGTCCCTCCGCCGCCCAACTGCTGACCCAGCGCAGATGAATCACCAGCACCGCCAACGCCAGCAACAGCCACAAACTGTTGCCGCCGAGCACACAGGCCAGCCAGCCGATCTGGAACAGCACGGCATTGGCGATCCGCTCAAGCATCGAAGCGTCCGAGCAGCGGCGCGGGCATGGCGGCCGGTTTGGCCAGCAACAATTGCGCGGTGCCGATGGTGCGCTCCAGGAAGCCACCCTCGCAGTAGCACAGGTAAAACTCCCACAGCCTGAGGAAATAATCGTCGTAGCCCAGTTCGCTCAAGCGGCCGTGGGCGCGGCGAAAATTCTCGTGCCACAGGCGCAGGGTTTTGGCGTAGTGCAAGCCGAAATCTTCCATGTGCAGCAGGTTCATGTCGGTGTCGCGGCTGACGATTTCGAGCATCTTCTGCACGCAGGGCAGGGCGCCGCCGGGGAAGATGTAGCGCTGGATAAAGTCCACGCCGCGCTTGGCTTGCTCATAACGCTGCTCGCGGATGGTGATCGCCTGTAGCAGCATCAGGCCGTTGCTCTTGAGCAACTGCGCGCATTGTTTGAAGTAGGTCGGCAGGAAGCGGTGGCCGACCGCTTCGATCATTTCGATCGACACCAGTTTGTCGTACTCGCCGGTGAGGTCGCGGTAATCCTTGAGCAACAACGTCACTTGATCCTGCAGGCCCAGTTGTTCGATGCGTTTTGCGGTAAACGCATACTGCTCTTTCGACAGCGTGGTGGTGGTCACGCGACAGCCGTAATTTTGCGCCGCGTAAAGCGCCATGCTGCCCCAGCCGGTGCCGATTTCCAGCAGGTGATCGCTGGGTTTGAGCGCGAGTTTCTGGCAGATGCGCTCCAGTTTGTTCAGTTGCGCCTGTTCCAGGTTGTCTTCGGGGGTCAGAAACTGCGCCGCCGAGTACATCATGGTCGGGTCGAGAAACTGTTCGAACAGGTCGTTGCCGAGGTCGTAATGCGCGGCGATGTTTTTCTGCGAGCCTTTGCGCGTGTTGCGATTGAGCCAGTGCAGGCCTTGCACCATGGGTCGGCCGAGGCGCGCCAAACCACCTTCCATCGCATCGAGCACTTCGAGGTTGCTGACGAACACTCGCACCACGGCGGTCAAGTCCGGCGAGCTCCAGTAACCGTGGATAAACGCCTCGCCTGCGCCGATCGAGCCGTTGCTGGCGACCAGGCCCCAGACTGCGGCGTCGAGTATGTGGATTTCGCCCACCAAGGCACTGCCGGGTGTACCGAACAGCATCCGTTCGCCATCCTCGATCACCACAAGCTGGCCGTGTTTGAGCCGGGCCATTTGCCGCAATACGCCACGACGCAGCAGCGAACCGGTCAAGCCATTGGTGCTGAGCCGACTGACCGACAGACTAGAGGATTTCATGGCGGTGTTCCTTGGGAGGCACGGTAGCGGTTTGAAAGCTGCCATCGGCAGCCTGATGAGCAAAGATCGGTGCGCGCTTGAACAGCAGTCGTACGGCTTGCCAATAAATCGCCAGCGCGGTTTTCGCGGTCATCCACGGGAAGCGACGCAAGTAGCGGTGCAGGCTGCGGCGGTCGAGCGTTTCGCGTTGCAGGTTGAGCGTGGCGTCGAACAGTTTGTGCTCGCCCTGCCAGTCGGCCATGTGTACGCCGAGGGTTTGCGCGGCGGGGCTGAAGCTCATGCGGTATTCGAGATCACGCGGCAGAAACGGCGAAACATGAAAGGCCTTGGCCACCGCAAAATGCTGATGAGCGCTCTGCGGATTGATTGGCGCGCGCGCTGGCAACACATAGTGAAAGCGCTCGCGCCACGGGGTGTTGGTGACTTCGCAGACAATCGCCGCCAGTTGCCCGTCGGCCTCATGGCAATAAAAGAAACTCACCGGATTGAACGCCAGCCCCCAGCTGCGCGGTTGCGTGAGCAGGCACACCGAGCCTTGCGGTTCATGGCCGATGGCGATGCCGACCTGCTGGCGCACGGCGTCAATCAAGCGCATGCCGGTGCCGGTGAAGGCCTTGAGGTAGTCGCTCTCGCGAAATGAAAACGGCGCAAAGCGACTGCGGCTGGCCAGCGCCGACAGACCGAACAACGCGTCCTGTTCGGTCAGATCGAGGTACAGCAAACCGATCCGGTAACGAAATTCATGCCGACGCGGGGAGAAGCGTCGATGGCCGATCCAGCCGCTGTAGAGGGCGCTGTTCACAGGGTTTCCCCAAACGCGGCCGCCACGCGCAATGCGCTGACCACCCCGTCTTCATGAAAACCGTTGGCCCAATAAGCGCCGCAATAATGTGTGTGTTGCGCACCGTCCAGTTCGGCCCAGCGGTTCTGCGCCGCCACCGCCGCGAGGCTGAACTGCGGATGGGCATAAGTGAAGCGGGCCAGTACTTTGTCGGGGTTGATACCGGCGCTCTGGTTGAGGCTGACGCAGAACGTGGTGTCGCTTTCGATGCCCTGGAGAATGTTCATGTCGTAGGTGACGGCCGCGTGAGTGTGACCGGTACCGCTCAGGCGATAGTTCCAACTGGCCCACGCCAGTTTGCGCGTGGGCAACAGTTGCGTGTCGGTGTGCAGCACCACTTCGTTGTCGGCATAGGGCAGGGCACCGAGGATCGCGCGTTCGGCTTCGCTCGGGCTGGCCAGAATTTGCAGGGCCTGATCGCTGTGACAGGCGAACACCACTTTGTCGAAGTGCTCGATCCCCGCCGGGCTGTGGATAACCACGCCGTGTTCGTCGCGATCCACTCGCTTCACCGGACAATTGAGGCGAATCCTGTCCTTGAACGCGGCGGTCAGTGGCGCGATGTAAGCGCTGGAACCGCCCTCGACCACTTGCCATTGCGGCCGATCACTGACTGACAACAAGCCATGATTCTTGAAGAAGCGCACAAAGAACTGCAGCGGAAAATTGAGCATCTCGGCCATCGGCATCGACCAGATCGCCGCACCCATCGGCACGATGTAATGCAGGATGAACCGCTCGCCGTAGCCGCCGGCCTTGAGGTAGTCATCCAGGGTCATATCGGCATCGATGCGCAGCTCGATGAGGTCGCGCTGGGCTTCTTTATTGAAGCGCAGAATATCGCGCAGCATGCCCCAGAATCCCGGCGACAGCAGATTGCGCCGCTGGGCAAACAGGCTGTTGAGGTTGTTGCCGTTGTATTCCAGGCCGCTGTCAGGATCGTTGACCGAGAAACTCATTTCGGTCGGCTTGAACCCCACGCCGAGCTGGCCGAGCAGGCGAATGAAATTCGGGTAGGTCCAGTCGTTGAACACAATGAAACCGGTGTCCACGGCATATTGGCGACCTTCGACGTCGACCTGCACCGTGTGCGTGTGGCCACCGACCCAGTCACCGGCCTCGAACACCGTGACGTCATGTCGGCGATTGAGCAGGTGCGCGCAGGTGAGTCCTGCGATGCCGCTGCCGATAATGGCGATTTTCATGCTGGGTCTCGCAGCGGCGGCGGTTTGCGCACCATGCGTTTGCCGATGGCCAATTGCAGGCCCGTCGGCAGTTTCGACAAGGGCCACAGCGCGGCCATGAACAGCGCCGGGAAGGCGATTTCCAGTGGCCGATCATTGAGTTTGGCGAAGATATGCCGCGCAGCTTTATCCACAGGCCAACTGAGCGGCATCGGGAAATCGTTCTTGGCGGTCAGCGGAGTTTCGACAAAGCCTGGGCTGATTACCGTGACTTCGATGCCCTCATCCGCCAGGTCGATGCGCAACGACTCGAACAGATAGCGCAGCCCGGCCTTCGATGCGCCATAGGCTTCTGCCCGAGGCAGCGGCAAGTAAGTGACCGAGCTGGCCATCCCGACCAGATGCGGCGCGGTGCCTTTGCGCAGTAGCGGCAGGGCGGCTTCGATGCAGTAGGCGCTGGCGAGCAGATTGGTACGCACCACGTGCTCGACGATCGAGGAGTCGAATTGCCGGGCATCGACATATTCACAGGTGCCGGCATTGAGGATCACTGTGTCCAGCGACCCCCAGTCCTCAGCGATCTGCTCACCGATTTCACGCACGGTCTGGCTGTTGGTCAGATCGCCCGGCACCACCAGCACTTGTCCCGGATAGCGTTGCGACAGCACTTTGAGTGGGGCGACCTGGCGCGAGCTGACAGCCAGGTGCGCGCCGGTGGCGAGGATGCTTTCCGCCAATGCGGCGCCAATGCCACTGCTGGCACCCGTCAACCAGTAACGCCGTGGAGGTGTACGACTCATCCCATTCTCCTTTTCAGCCAGGCGATCACCCGGCCCAATATTGGCAAGTGTTCATACAGCAGCGCCCCGGCATCGAAATAATCCCGGTGGCGATAAACCTTGTCGCGCCACAGCAAGTGCGAGCAGCCGCCGACGCGGATCTCCCGACCATTGGCCAGACGCGGGTGGCGATAACTCATGACCCAGCGCAGGTAGCCTTCACCCTCGCCAATCTGGTCGTAGCCGTGAAAATCGAAACGCAGTTCGCTGACGTTGGCGTACAGCTCACCGAAGTAATCGCGCAACTGCGCCAGCCCCTGAACTTCGTGCAACGGGTCGGTGAAGTGAATGTCATCGCTGTACAGCTCGCCAAGGCGTTGCAGGTTGTCTTTGTTCAACGCTGAAAATTGCCGGGCGAAGCTGCGCAGGAATTCACTCATGATCGACCCCGACTGGTTGGCGGGAAGGCAGGTTCTTGAACGCCGTCAGCGCGCGTTCGCGCGATGCACTCAGGTTGACGATCGGCGTTGGGTAATCCGCAACGCCGAACAAGCCGCCGGCACTGGCCGGGTTATGCACCTGTTTTTTGTCGAGGTCGGCCAGTTCCGGTAGCCAGTGCTTGATGAACAGGCCCTCGCTGTCGAATTTTTCCGACTGGCTCAACGGGTTGAAAATGCGGAAGTACGGTGCCGAATCGGTACCGGTGGAGGAGCTCCATTGCCAGCCGCCGTTGTTCGCCGCCAGATCACCATCGATCAAATGGCGCATGAAAAACCGCTCGCCTTCGCGCCAGTCGATCAGCAGGTTTTTGGTCAGGAACATCGCCACGACCATGCGCAGGCGATTGTGCATCCAGCCGGTTTCGAGCAGTTGGCGCATCGCCGCATCGATGATCGGCAGCCCGGTGCGCGCCTCTTGCCACGCCGCGAGTTCGTCCGGGGCGTCGCGCCAGGCCAGCGCTTCGGTCTCCGGACGGAACGCGCGGTGGCGCGAAACCCGTGGATAACCGACCAGAATGTGTTTGTAGAACTCGCGCCACAGCAGCTCATTGATCCAGGTGACAGCGCCGACCTTGCCGCTTTCGAATTCACCCTGATTGCTTTGCAGAGCGGCGTGCAGGCATTGCCGTGGCGAAACGACGCCAGCGGCCAGATACGCTGAAAGCTGACTGGTGCCGGGCTTGGCCGGGAAGTCGCGTTCGCTTTTGTAGTAATCGATTTGGGCGTCGGCGAAGGTATCGAGACGACGCCGGGCTTCTTTCTCACCGGCAGGCCACAGATCGCGCAGGGTTTCGGTCGGTGTGGCGAACCCGCTGACGGATGCCGGAACCGGATCGCTGTCGATGTCCTGCGGCGACTGTTTGCCGGGTGCAGGCACCAGCGCCGGCATCGAGCGATGCAGGCGTTCGTAGCAGACCTTGCGAAACTGGCTGAACACTTGGAAGTACGTCCCGGTTTTGGTCAGCACGGTGCCGGGCTTGAACAGCAATTGATCGAGATAACTGTGAAATTCGATGCCCTCGGCCTGCAATGCCTCGGCCACCGCCGCATCACGACGGCTTTCGTTCACGCCATATTCTTCGTTGACGTGCACCGCTTCTATGTTCAGTTGGCGACAGAGTTTGCCCAGTTCCGCCGGCGCCTGGTCCCAATGCGCCGCCGTGCGAATCAGCAACGGAATGTTCAGTTGACCCAGGCTTTTGCTCAGCCCTTGCAGATTGCGCAGCCAGAAGTCGACCTTGCAGGGCGCATCATCATGTTCTTGCCATTGCTGTGGGCTCAACAGGTACACGGCGACCGTCGGGCCGCGGGCTGCGGCAGCCGCGAGGGCGGTGTTGTCATGTTGGCGCAGGTCGCTGCGCAGCCAGATCAATTGCATATCGGTAGTCGCGTTCATTAAATCAGCCCACGCTGAACGAGTGCCTGGTGTGCTGAAAGCGGATCTTCGGCCAGGTACAAATCAGCAATCTCGGAAGTTCTTACGGACAACTCGGCGTGGTGGATGCACACCGTTGGTCCGACGATCATTTTCGGGCAAGCGACGCCAGCCAAAAGTTTCGGCAACTGCGCATGCTGCATGGCTTTGCTGGAATACAGCAGCACACCACGGGCTTGCAGATGTTCGACGGCCAATGCCAGCTCCCCGGCCGGCAGTGGCCAGTCAAACACTTGCACCGGGCAATCAGCGCTGCTGATCAGCCACGCGCACAGCCACAGATGAGGTTCCAGTGACAGGTCGGAATGATTGATCAGCAACAGTGGCGCGGCGTGCAATTGACGATTGTTATGGTAGATGCGCGCGCCAAATTTGCTGCGTAACCACGAATAAAAAAATACCCGCTCCATCTGCGCGCCGAACTGGCCCTGCCAGCGTTGTTCAAGTTCGGCCAGCAGCGGCAGCAGCAATTGCTCACACAGGGTGCGCGGCGGATACAGCGCCATGACTTGATTGATGCTGTCGTCGATGCTGCGTTCATTGAGTTGCGTAACGGCCATGAGCAGGGTCTGGCGCAACCGTTGCCAATCGTTTTCCACCGACTCGCTGAGGTCCTGCGCAGTGTCGAGCAGCGGCTTGACCTGGCTGACCGCGACGCCACGGTTGAGCCAGGTGAGGATGGTCAAAATGCGTTGCACATGCTCGGCCGAATACAGCCGATGACCCTTGGGCGTGCGTTGCGGGACGATCAGACCATAGCGTCGTTCCCACGCACGCAGCGTGATCGCATTGACACCGGTCTGCCGCGCCACTTCGCGGATCGGCAACCAGCCTTCATCGAGGGCTTTCTTGAAGTCGGCGCCAAGGTCTTCCTGAGCGCTGGAATCGGGTTTGTCATTCATTAGATAGCGTTTCGCAGGCTGAGATTTTCCGGATGCGGTTGCAGGTAAACCTGTTGCGCAATGTACGGATCCGGATGAAGGCGAAAGTGATGTTTGAGCAGCGTCAGCGGTACCACGAGCGGAACGATGCCCAAACGATATTGGCCAATCACATGCACCATCTCCTGCTTGTCTTCGGCGCTGATTGCCTGTTTCAAGTAACCGCTGATGTGCTGCAGAACATTGCTATGGGTGCCGCGGGTCGCACATTTTTTTAGCGCTGCCATCAATTCGCTGAAGTAACGCGGGCCAAGTTCGGCAGGGTCGCTCTGCGCCATGTTGCCCAACAACTTGCCTAGCGCCTTGTATTGCAGCGGGTTGTGCGCCATCAGCTGGTATTTGTAGCGTGAGTGGAATTCGGTGAGCGCACGGCGGCTCAGGCCTTGGGCAAGCACTTGCTGCCAGGCGCTGTAGGCGAGTACCCGGGTGATGAAGTTTTCACGCAGCACCGGATCGTTCAGGCGTCCGGCTTCTTCCACCGGCAAGTCCGGGTGCCGCGCGCAGAAAGCCTGGGCGTAGATGCCCCGGCCACCGCCGTTCACCGGCGCGCCGTTATCGTGATAGACCTTGACCCGTTCCAGCCCGCAGGAAGGTGATTGCTGCATGAAGATGTAGCCGCAGATGTCATTGAGCTCGCCGGCCATTTTCTCGCCGTACTCGGCCAGAGGCGCGGTGACGTTGATCGAGGGATGGACGGTGCCGACGGCTTGCGGACTTTGCGGATCGCCGACCAGACGGATCGGTTCGCGGGGGATGCCCATGCCGATGGCGACTTCCGGGCACAGCGGGACGAATTCGAAATATTCAGCGAGGGTGCGGCTGCACAGGCGTGATTCCTTGTGACCGCCGTTAAAGCGAACCTCGGCGCCCATCAGGCAGGCGCTGATGGCGATTCTCGGCCGGGACATGGAAAGGTCTGACATGGATACCTCTCGAATCTATACCTGTACAGAGATCGATCTCTGTACAACATTTCTTCAGCATAGATTCATGGGTGTACAAGTCAAATCATTTGTATAAGTTTTTCTGTAGGAGCTGCCGCAGGCTGCGATCTCTTGATCCTGTTTTTGATTTGGGAGTTTTGAGAAACAAAGATCAAAAGATCGCAGCCTTCGGCAGCTCCTACATGAGCCAGCCGATTTTCCATTGGGCGTTGTTTTGTAACGCATGCCAATCGAATCGTTCGACACGTTTGGTCAGCACCGCCTGCAACTCGACTTCGAGCACAGTGCCGTCCTCATCGCGAATCAGCTCGGTCACCAGAAAATGTTTTTCACGATTTTGCGGGTGGGCTGCTGTCCATTTCGACAGCAGCAATTTGCGCGGGTTGATCTGATTCACTGGAGATGCTCATGCAAACGGCGCGCAGCTTCCTGGCCGCTGAGCCAGGCACCCTCGACGCGTCCGGACAGGCACCAGTCGCCGCAGGCGTACAAACCCAGATCGGCATCCGCCAGCGCGCCCCATTCGTGGCCCGTCGCCGGGCGTGCGTAGAGCCAGCGATGGGCAAGGCTGAAGGTCGGCGCGGGCATTGCACTGTGCAGCAATTCGGCGAATGCGCCGTGCAGTTGCTCGATCACCGCTTCCTTGGGCAGGTCGATGTGCTGTCGGCTCCAGGCACTGGTGGCGTGCAACACCCAAGTATCGAGCGTGTTGTCGCGCCCCGGTTTACTGCGATTGCGCGCCAGCCAGTCGAGGGGGCTGTCCTGCACGAAGCAACCCTCAATCGGAGTATCCAGCGGCGTATCGAAGGCGAGGGCGACGGCCCAGGTCGGGTCCATTTTTACCCCGGCGGCGGCACCGGCGAGTTTCGGCGCGGCGGCCAGCAACGCGGTAGCTTGCGGTGCCGGCGTGGCGATCACGACATGACTGAAAGGACCGTGGGTGAAGCCTTCGGCGTCTTGCAGATGCCAATGTTCTTCGCCGCGATAGACCTCGGTAATCCGACAGGCAAATTGCACCTCCAGACCCTCGAGCAAGCCGCGGGTGATGGCGCTCATCCGTGGCGCACCGACCCAGCGGGTCTGCTCGTCCGGCGACAGATTCAGTTGCCCGCCCTGGAAGGTGTAGAGCTGCGGTGTCCACTCGGCGACCCAGCCCTGACTTTGCCAGCGCTGTACCTCGGTGACGAAACGTCGATCGCGGGCGGTGAAATATTGCGCGCCCAGATCCAGCGAACCGGCGTCGCTGCGTTTGCTCGACATACGTCCGCCGCTGCCGCGACTTTTATCGAACAATTGGACGGTGTGCCCAGTCTCCGTAAGAGCCTGAGCTGCCGAGAGTCCGGCGATGCCGGTGCCGATGATTGCGATAGGTACAGTCATAGGGGCCTCGTTTACCTTTCTGTACAGACTACGCCGTCGTTGAAACCTGTACAATTTTGTTTTTTGGTATAACTTCTAGCGTTCTCGTTCTGGCAGCTTGGCCTATGGTTAAACAATAGAACCTGCCCGATAGAAAAGATCCCTGTTTATAAAAATAGACTAGTGATCCGGGTAAAACGCCACGCGAGGAAGATGTCATGCATATATTGCTGACCGGCGGTACTGGTTTGATCGGACGTCAGCTCTGCCGACACTGGTCGGGGCAGGGCCATCGTCTGACGGTTTGGAGTCGACGCCCGCAAGCGGTCGCAAAAATCTGCGGGACGCAGGTGCGCGCCATCGCACGGCTGGAAGAGCTTGGCGAAGAACCCGTCGACGCAATCATCAATCTTGCTGGAGCGCCAATTGCCGACCGACTGTGGACCCATCGACGCAAAGCGTTGTTGTGGAGCAGCCGCATCAAACTCACGGAAACCCTGTTGGCGTGGCTTGAAACCCGCGCGCAGAAACCGGCGCTGCTGATTTCCGGTTCGGCTATTGGCTGGTACGGCGACGGTGGTGAGCGCGAGTTGAGCGAAGACTCACCGCCAGTGATCGACGATTTCGCCAGTCAGTTGTGCATTGCCTGGGAAGAGACTGCCCAGCGCGCAGAAGCGTTGGGCATCCGCGTGATACTGGTGCGCACCGGTCTGGTGCTGTCGGCCGAGGGCGGCTTTTTGTCGCGGCTGTTGCTGCCGTTCAAACTTGGGTTGGGCGGGCCTCTGGGCAATGGCCGGCAGTGGATGCCGTGGATTCATATCGATGACCAAATCGCCCTGATTGATTTTCTTCTGCATCGTGATCAGGCCAGTGGTCCTTATAATGCGTGCGCGCCAAAACCTGTGCGCAATCGCGAATTTGCCAAGACGCTGGGCAGTGTTTTACATCGTCCGGCGTTCATGCCAATGCCGACCCTGGCACTGAAGGTCGGTCTGGGCGAGATGTCATTGCTGTTGCTGGGCGGCCAACGGGCCACGCCGGCACGCTTGCTGGAAGCGGGATTCACTTTCCAGTTCACGGATTTACGCGCGGCTCTGGATGATCTCTCCAGCCGCCTTTGAAATAGGACGTTGCATGACCGATCACGCCTTGCTTCTGGTCAACCTGGGTTCCCCGGCCTCCACCTCGGTGGCCGATGTTCGCCGCTACCTCAATCAATTTCTGATGGATCCGTACGTGATCGACCTGCCGTGGCCGGTGCGGCGTTTGCTGGTATCGCTGATCCTGATCAAGCGCCCCGAGCAATCCGCCCACGCCTACGCCTCGATCTGGTGGGAGGAGGGTTCGCCGCTGGTGGTGCTCAGCCGTCGCTTGCAAGAACAGATGAAGGCGCAGTGGAAGCATGGCCCGGTCGATCTGGCGATGCGTTACGGCGAGCCTTCAATTGAAACGTGCCTGACAAGACTGGTCGCGGCAGGGCACAAGCGCATCACGCTGGCGCCGCTGTACCCACAGTTCGCCGACAGCACCACCACCACGGTTATCCAAGAAGCCAAACGAGTGCTGCGCGAGAAGAAGCTCGATGTGCAGCTCTCGATTTTGCAGCCGTTCTACGATCAGCCGGAATACCTCGATGCGTTGGTCGCCAGCGCCAAACCGCATTTGCAGCAGGATTACGATCATCTGCTGCTGAGCTTCCATGGTTTGCCGGAGCGGCATCTGACCAAGCTTGATCCGACCGGGCAGCATTGTTTCAAGAACGAAGATTGCTGCAAGAACGCATCCCCGGCGGTTCTGGCTACCTGTTATCGCGCGCAATGCCTGCGCACGGCGGCACTGTTCGCCGAGCGCATGGGGCTGGCGGATGGCAAATGGTCGGTGTCGTTTCAGTCGCGATTGGGTCGTGCCAAATGGATCGAGCCGTACACCGAAGCGCGGCTGGATGAGTTGGCGAAAAGCGGCGTGAAGAAGATTCTGGTGATGTGCCCGGCGTTCGTTGCTGATTGCATCGAAACGCTGGAAGAGATTGGTGACCGCGGCAAGGAGCAGTTCCGCGAAGCGGGGGGCGAGGAGTTGGTGCTGGTGCCGTGCCTGAATGACGACCCGCAATGGGCGAAGGCGTTGGCTACCCTCTGCGAAAGAGCGCCTTTGGCCCTCTAAAAGCATCGCGGGCAAGCCCGCTCCCACAGGTTCAGTGCAATTCCTGTGGGAGCGGGCTTGCCCGCGATGACATTTGCACAAACAACAAAAAACTTACAACTTGATTAGAGCAGCGGATCATCCGCCTTCTTGTTCTTCCAGCCATCATTGCCCGGCAGCAGCAGGTTCAGCGCAATCGCCACCACCGCGCACAGCGCGATGCCTTTGAGGCCGAAGTCGTCCGGACCGGTGCCAGTGCCAACCAGCACACCACCAATCCCGAATACCAGCGTCACCGAAACAATCACCAGATTGCGTGCTTCGCCCAGATCGATCTTGTGGCGGATCAGGGTGTTCATGCCCACCGCCGCGATCGAACCGAACAACAAGCACAGAATCCCGCCCATCACCGGTACCGGAATGCTTTGCAGCAGCGCGCCGAACTTGCCGACAAACGCCAGGCTGATGGCGAAGATCGCCGCCCAGGTCATGATTTTCGGGTTGTAGTTCTTGGTCAGCATCACGGCGCCAGTCACTTCGGCGTAGGTGGTGTTAGGCGGGCCGCCGAACATACCAGCTGCGGTGGTGGCGATGCCGTCACCGAGCAGGGTGCGATGCAGGCCCGGCTTCTTCAGATAGTCACGACCGGTCACGCTACCGACTGCAATCACGCCGCCGATGTGTTCAATCGCCGGGGCCAATGCCACCGGAACGATGAACAGAATCGCCTGCCAGTTGAACTCCGGCGCGGTGAAATGCGGGATCGCGAACCACGGTGCTGCGGCAATTTTCGCGGTATCGACCACACCGAAATAGAACGCCATGGCGAAACCGACCAGCACGCCGGAAATGATCGGCACCAGACGGAAAATGCCTTTGCCGAACACTGCCACGATCAACGTGGTCAGCAGCGCTGGCATCGAGATCATCATCGCGGTCTGGTAGTGGATCAGTTCAGCACCGTCGCCAGACTTGCCCATCGCCATGTTCGCGGCAATCGGCGCCATGGCCAGGCCGATGGAGATAATCACCGGACCGATGACCACCGGCGGCAGCAGACGGTCGATGAAACCGGTGCCTTTGATCTTCACGGCCAGGCCAAGAAAGGTGTAGACGAAACCGGCCGCCATCACGCCGCCCATGGTCGCGGCGAGGCCAAACTGGCCCTTGGCGAGAATGATCGGGGTGATGAAAGCAAAGCTCGACGCCAGGAACACCGGCACCTGACGGCCAGTGACGATCTGGAACAGAATCGTCCCAAGACCTGCGGTAAACAGTGCCACGTTCGGGTCAAGGCCCGTGATCAGCGGCATCAGCACCAAGGCGCCGAAAGCCACGAACAGCATCTGGGCGCCGGACAGCACCGTGCGCCAGAGCGGATCGTTGAACTCTTGTTGCATGGTCACGCGTCCTTCTGCTTGGTGCCGAAGATCTTGTCACCGGCATCGCCAAGCCCTGGGATGATGTAACCGTGTTCGTTCAAACGTTCATCAATCGAGGCGGTGTAGATGGTCACGTCCGGGTGAGCCTTTTCTACAGCGGCGATGCCTTCCGGCGCGGCAACCAGCACCATCGCGCGGATTTCCTTGCAGCCAGCCTTTTTCAGCAGGTCGATGGTCGCAACCATGGAGCTGCCGGTGGCGAGCATCGGGTCGATGATCATCGCCAGACGTTCGTCGATTTCCGGAACCAGTTTTTCCAGATAGGTGTGGGCTTGCAGGGTTTCTTCGTTGCGGGCAACACCCACAGCGCTGACCTTGGCACCCGGGATCAGGCTGAGCACGCCTTCGAGCATGCCGATACCGGCACGCAGGATTGGCACGACAGTGATCTTCTTGCCGGCGATTTTCTCGACCGACACGGTGCCGCACCAACCTTCGATATCGTAGGTTTCCAGCGGCAGGTCTTTGGTAGCTTCGTAGGTCAACAGCGCACCGACTTCCTGAGCGAGCTCGCGGAAATTCTTGGTGCTGATGTCTGCGCGGCGCATAAGGCCAAGTTTGTGACGGATCAGCGGATGGCGGATCTCTTGGATGGACATGGGGAAAGGCTCCGGCGGCGGGCAAAAAAACCGGCCTAGATTAATCTATCCGAGGGTGATGTCCTATAGGACATAGAGTACGTTAGTCCATAAAGGCTTGATTCAGTCGTGCGAGATGCGTACCTTTGCCCGCTTTTCGCGACTATCCCCCCCTTCAATCATCCCCCGGAGAGCGCCATGTCCGCTGATCTCGAGCATATCCGTCAAATCATGCGAGAGGCTGACTGCCTGTACACCGAGTCTGAAGTCGAGGCCGCCATTGCCCGCGTCGGTGCACAAATCAACGAAACACTGGCCGAGAGCAACCCGGTGGTGTTCTGCGTGATGAACGGCGGGCTGATTTTTTCCGGCAAGCTGCTGACTCATCTGCATTTCCCGCTGGAAGCGTCCTACCTGCACGCGACCCGTTATCGCAACGAAACCAGCGGCGGCGACCTGTTCTGGAAGGCCAAGCCAGAAGTCTCGTTCCTTGACCGTGACGTGCTGATCATCGACGACATCCTCGACGAAGGGCATACCCTGGGCGCGATCATCGATTACTGCAAACACGCCGGCGCGCGCAAAGTGCACACCGCCGTGCTGATCGACAAGGATCACGACCGCAAGGCGCGTCCTGACCTCAAAGCCGATTTCGTCGGCCTGCCGTGCATCGACCGTTACATCTTCGGTTACGGCATGGACTACAAAGGCTACTGGCGCAACGCCAACGGGATCTTTGCCGTTAAAGGCATGTAAGCAAGATCAAAAGATCGCAGCCTGCGGCAGCTCCTACAGGGGATTGATGTACACCCTGTAGGAGCTGCCGCAGGCTGCGATCTTTTGCTTTTAGGGGCTGCTAAAGTGCTTGGCCCCGCCGATGCACAGTTTTCAGGCCAATTTGCACACCGGCAGCGTGCGTGCGCGTTGAGCCGAGCGGCAGGGCAGGGGTAAACTGCCCGCCCCGTGTCATGTCTGCGAGCTGGAGTCGGCAATGCGTAAAGATAAGAAACAAGTGATTGGTGACGAGATCGGCGATGAGCAGATCAAGCTGTTTCTCGATTTTGAACCGGTCGACGCCACTTCGCCGTCGCTGCACAAACTGATCAAGGCTTACCGTGGTCTGCGTATCGACGACTTCGAGCGGTTTCTGACGTTCTTCGTCGAGGCCGGGTATGACCTCGATGGCAAGGACGAGCAGGGCCAGACGTTTGTTGATCAGATCAAGGATCAGCGCAACGCCCCGGAGTACATCGAGCTGATCGAAAAAGCTCGCGGCTAAGGTCAAAAGACAGATCAAAAGATCGCAGCCTTCTGACAGACATAAAAAACGCCCCGATCGGGGCGTTTTTTTTGCCGCAAGATCAAGCGTAGCTTGGCGTCTCGCTGCTTTCTTCAACCAGTTCCAGGGCGATGTTGTTCTGCGTGTTGATCTTGCGATACAGCGCAGCATCGGTTTCCAGAACCTTTTCACGGGCCGGGAAGATTTCCGCCAGTTTGCCAGCCCACTCGCCGGACGCTTTGCCCGGGAAGCACTTCTCGATCAATTCCAGCATGATCGAAACGGTCACCGACGCACCCGGCGAAGCGCCGAGCAGGGCCGCAAGAGAACCGTCCTTGGCCGCGACCAGTTCGGTACCGAATTGCAGGATGCCGCCCTTTTTCGGGTCTTTCTTGATGATCTGTACCCGCTGGCCGGCCACTTCCAGGCGCCAGTCTTCGGCTTTCGCCTCCGGGTAGAAACGGCGCAGGGATTCCAGACGCTGTTCCATCGACTGCATCACTTCGCTGACCAGATACTTGGTCAGGTCCATGTTGTTTTTTGCCACCGCCAGCATCGGCCCGATGTTGCCGGCGCGAACCGACAGCGGCAGGTCCATGAAGGAGCCGTGCTTGAGGAACTTGGTGGTGAAACCGGCGTATGGCCCGAACAGCAGGGATTTCTTGCCATCGACCACGCGGGTGTCCAGGTGCGGCACCGACATCGGTGGCGAACCTACGGCAGCCTGGCTGTAAACCTTGGCTTGGTGCTGTTTGACCACTTGCGGGTTGTCGCAACGCAGCCACTGGCCGCTGATCGGGAAGCCGCCGAAGCCTTTGCTTTCTTCGATACCCGAAGCCTGCAGCAACGGCAGGGCCGCGCCACCGGCACCGAGGAAGACGAATTTGGCATCGACTTCACGGCTGCTGCCGCTGTTGACGTCCTTGATGCTGACGGTCCAGCCGCTGCCGTTACGCTTGAGGCCGGTGACGCGCTTGCAGTATTTGACCTGGGCGTCGGGAGCGCTGGTCAGGTGCTTGAGCAACTGATTGGTCAGGGCGCCGAAGTTGACGTCGGTGCCGTTCATCACGCGGGTCGCGGCGAGCACTTCATCGCTCGAGCGGCCCGGCATCATCAATGGCATCCATTCGGCCATTTTGGCCTTGTCTTCGGTGTACTCCATGTCCGAGAAAGCGTGGTGCTTGCTCAGCACATCGAAGCGTGACTTGAGGAAGGACACGCCGCTGTCGCCCTGCACGAAGCTCAGGTGCGGCACCGGGCTGATGAAGGATTTGCACGAGCCGAAGGTGCCTTTTTTGGTCAGGTACGACCAGAACTGCTTGGACACCTCGAACTGGGTATTGATGTGCACGGCTTTCTTGATATCGACGCTGCCGTCGGCCGCTTGCGGCGTGTAGTTCAGCTCGCACAGGCCAGCGTGGCCGGTACCGGCGTTGTTCCACGGGTTGGAACTCTCCGCAGCACCGGAGTCCATCAGCTCGACAACTTCCAGTTTGATCGCCGGATCGAGCTCTTTGAGCAGCACTGCCAGGGTGGCACTCATGATGCCGGCCCCAACCAGTACTACGTCGACTGCTTCGTTATGCGCCATTTAACGCGTCTCCAAAATCTGCAGCACCAAATTGTCGGCATGGCTGCCAGGCATTCAGGGACAGGTCAGTTGTGTCCCGGCTATCCGTGGTCAGGTTTCGCCATGTCCGAATCTTCGCAATTCTTCGCAACTTTGACGGATGCGTGCGGCGTGGCTTCCAGAGCTCCATGAACTCATTTCAGCGCCCGGCTGGCAATTCGACTTATGGTCGAGACATCCGTTTTTGTGCAACCAAATCCGTAGCGGACAGGCTTCAGGCTCCGGTATTCGAGGTATACCCGGTCCTGTGTCGTTGGGCTGTTTCAGACGCTAATGGTGCATGTTCAGACGCAAAACTATTCATTTGCTCGCCACACTCTTGTGAAGTTGTGAAAACCCGTTTTTTTCACGCTCTTTTGAAGACGTGAACCTCAAAAAGGGCTGTCCATGCCTGGCACCCTGCCCGCAAGGGCAAAACAACGCGGTGGCCGAGCGTGATGACAGCTCTGCAGATTCGCGAAAAGCGGGGGTTTGCCGGAAGAACAGGCAAGCGCGCCAACTTCACTCGATCTGTGTGGGCGGCTCTCTGTGGGCGATTTTTGATGCCAATGCAAGCGCATTGACGGTGTTGCGGGGCCCGATCAGGAGACGTCCTTATAATCGGGGGGAGATTGTATCGAAGAAATGCGCGGAGTTGGTCGAGTTTAATGACTTTTATTAGGCATCCGGTCAGATGCTCAACTGCACCTGCGCCCGTGCGCGCATTTGACGCGGTACGACCCGGGCGCTGGCGGGCAGCGGCTGGTTCAACCAGGTGAGGCGGATTTCTTCTATTTCCACCCAGCCATCGCCCATCGGTTGCAGGCTGCACTGTTTGAACGCTTGGCAAAGGCCGTTGCGGTCGAGCAAAGCAAAGCTGCGATGCAGCGGGCGTGGCGCGAACAACGAGATCAGATAACGCATGGCCGAGTACCTTGTTGGAGGACTGATTTGAAGGATGCCGGCGAGCCGTGACGTGCACATGTATGGCGGGTGAAGAATCTGTGACAGGAACCGCTTTCGACGGGGTTTGTCAGACATTTCAGTATTCACCGTCGGGTGCTGGTGACCCGCAGTGGCCCACCGCTATACTGCGGGCCTGTTTGTGCCTGATTCTGGAGAGAAAAGCATGTTGCAACGCCTGTTGTTCGGTTTGATCACTGTGGCCAGTTTGACTCTGGCCGGCTGCGCCCACAGCCCGCAACAACTGAGTCCGGAACCGAAGCTGACCACGCAATTGCCTGCGGTCGGCCGTGGCCAGCCAGTCGTCGTGCGTGTGGTTGACGGTCGTCCGTCGCCAACCCTGGGCACCCGTGGCGGTCTGTACCCTGAGACCAGCGCCATCACCGTCCAGCGCGAGCAGATCCTGCCGAAGTTGCAGGCTCAGGCTGAAGCCGCCGTGCGTTTGCTCGGGTTCACCCCGACCAACAACGCACCTAACGCTCCGCAACTGACTGTGACCTTGGCCGAACTGAAATATCAGTCGCCCAAAGAAGGCATGTACGTGACCGAAGCGACCATCGGCGCAACCTTCCGCTCTGACGTGCAGAACGCCAACCGTCGCTACAGCGGCCGTTACGGTGCTTCGCTGGACCAGCGCTTCGGCATGGCGCCGAATCAGGAAACCAACACCAAGCTGGTTAGCGACGTGTTGAGCGATGCGTTGACACGTCTGTTCAAGGATCCGACCGTGGGTCAGGTTCTGGCTGAATAAGCTGCTCGCCTGATGTGAAAAAGCCCGGGGCCAGTGATGGTTCCGGGCTTTTTCATGCCTACATCTCTACCTGCACACCCCCATCCCTGTTGGAGCTGCCGAAGGCTGCGATCTTTTGATCTTGTTTTCAAACAATCAAAATCAAAAGATCGCAGCCTGCGGCAGCTCCTACAGGGGCGTATCGTTCAGGCAGCTTGCGAATAAAAATCGAGAACGCTAACCCCCGTCAGCAAATCCGTTTCAGGCAAATCCGCATGCTGATGCCCGCCCAGCGCGCAATACACCAGCCAATGACGATCTTGAACATTGAAGGCAAGGCTGCCAACGAGACTTTGCTGCTCGTCGTAAGGGGTGATGAGGTACAGACGATCCTGGTTTTCAGCGTGAAGCATGACGCGTTCCATGTGTATTTCGAGGCGCGCATGGTGGTGCATCCACATGACGAAGCCGTGACACAGGACAGCCATCGGTCGATTGTCACGTTATTTGTCGTAAAGGCTGGGGCGGGGCAGGCAGGTTTCGGTAGAATCGCGCCGCGGTCGTCGGTCTGGCGCCTGCCACACTGATTAAGTTTGAGGTCTGTGATGTCGCTGCATTTGATGACGCTGTTTACCAATCATCCCGCCAAATTGATCAATCTGCTGGCGCTGTTGTTGGCGTTTCCCGGCAGTTGGCTGCTGCACGCGACCCGCCGCCGCGAACAACGCGCATCGGCCAGCATCGCAGCACAGCGCCAGGCTCAGCCGAACGCCGAACCGATTCTGGATTGGTCGACGTTGCGCATGAACCGCTTTTTCTATCGCTTCGGTTTTGCCTGCCTGGGTCTGGCGCTGGTCATTTCCTGGATCAGTACCCAATTTTAAAATCAAAAGATCGCCGCCTTCGGCAGCTCCTACAGGGGATAGATATTTACCCTGTAGGAGCTGCCGGAGGCTGCGATCTTTTGATCTTGCTTATGTCTTAAAGCGCCAACCCAGCCTTGACCCGATACTGGTTACGCACCGGCGTTGCATATTGCAGCACCAGATACGGACGATGCTCTTCAGGGCAAGCGTCCAGCCGTGACTGCCACTCCTCCTGCGCCTTGGCCAGCTCATCCGCCGGGAACACCTCGGCAGCTTTGGGCACATTCAGTTGCGGATCCGCATCGGCCCATTGCGCATACGCCAGGTAATGCACGGGGAACAACCGGTAGCCGCCGAGAATCTGCTTGTCCATCTCGACTGCCAACAGTTTGGTGTCTTCGAACAACTCGGTGATCGGCGCAGCAAAGTTCACGTGCACCCGGCCCTTGTAGCCGGTGATGCCCTTGGCAATGCTCACGTCATCCTCGCCCGGCACTTTGCTGTAGGTGCCGGTGGTGGCGCGGATGTACAGCTCGCGGGCCTTGGCCTGGTCGCACGGATCGTATTCGTAGCTGATCGACACCGGGGTGACGTTCAGCGACTGAATCACTTCGCCGAACGGCTCGTCCTTGCGGCTCATGTGGAACATCTTGAGGATCGCCGACTCGGTGCGGTCGTCGCCATCCTTCGCCCGGCCTTCGGCCTGAGCAATCCAGATTGAGGCGCAGTCGTTGCGGATCGAGTGGTTGATGTACGCCGACAGCAACTGATACGCGGCCATTTTCTCGCGACGGCCGGTGATCGAGCGATGCACGATGAAACTCTTGTTCAGACGCATCAGGTCGCTGACGAACGGCTTCTGCAGCAGGTTGTCACCGATCGCGATACGCGGCGTCGGCAGGCCGGCGTGGTACACGGCATAGTTGACGAATGCTGGGTCCATGACGATGTCGCGGTGGTTGGCGATGAACAGATACGCGCTGCCGGACTTGAATTGCTCGACCCCGGTGTAGGTCACGCCGTCGGTGGCGCGCTCGATAGTGTGGTCGACGTAAGCCTCGACCTTATCCTGCAAAGTCGCCACCGATGTCACGTCGGCAAACTCACGACGCAGCCGATGGGCTATAAGTGGTTTGAGCATCCAGCCGAAAGGACCGGCAAAACGCGGGAAGCGGAAGTGGGTGAGGATATCTAGAAACGCCTTGTCGCCGAGCAGTCTTGCCAGTACCACAGGTACTTCGCTGTCGTCGTAAGGTCGGATGGCATCGAATTCGCCCATCATGCTCTCTTGTTGGAAACGGCTAGGGTAAGTAAAGGTTTTGATCGAAAACCAACGGGGCACGGTCTGAAAAAATAGCCAGACAAAAATAGCCCTGCAAATAGACCGGCGATTATACGCACAAGTCACTTGGGAGACCGCGATGCTGGAAGCCGCACTGTATGAATGTCCTTATTGTGGGGAGCAGGTAGAGACGTCGGTGGACTTGTCCGGCGGCGATCAGACTTATATCGAGGACTGTCAGGTGTGCTGTCGGCCGATTACGTTTGTATTGCAGGTTCACGGTGAGGAATGGCATCTGGAAGTCTTCAGCGAAAACGAGTGAGGGGCGCCCATGCAGCGAATCTACGAGCCGGAAAACCTGATGGAAGGCGAGATGCTCAAGGGCATGCTCGCCAGTGAAGGTATCGAGGCGCATCTGGTGGGCCGGGATTTGCTCGGCGGCACGGGCGAGTTGCCGATCTTCGGGTTGCTGGGGCTGTCGGTCGATAACGATCAGGCCCAATACGCCCTCGAGCTGATCACCGCGTACAATGCCGCGCTGCCGCTGCCCGGCGACGAACCGGAGAGCTTCCCCGGTACGCTGGTCTGTTAGGCTGGCGTTCGTTTTATTTTTTGAGTCGTGTTGCCCCATGTGTGGACGTTATGCCCTGTTTCGCTGGAACCGCGACTTCGCGGCCCTGCCAGGTTTTCCTGCCGATCAACTGGCGCAGTGGAACATTTCCCCCAACGATTCGGTGCTGATGCTGCGTGCCGGTGAAGACGGCGAGCGCACGCTGGCCCGAGCCCGCTGGGGGTTGACGCCGCCGTGGCTGACGGACTTGTCGCGCACCCCGGCGCACGCCCGCGCCGAAACCGTGGCCGAGCAACCGATGTTTCGCGAGGCGTTGCGTTTGCGTCGCTGCCTGCTGCCGGCCAACGGCTTTTATGAATGGCGCGGCACCCAGCGCAAGCGGCCGTACTGGCTGACGCCGGGGGAGGGTGCTTCGCTGTTTTTTGCGGCGATCTGGGAAGCGTACCCGGTGCAGGAGCAGGTGTGGTTGAGCACGGCGGTGATCACGCAATCAGCCGCCAGTCAGCGTCGGCCGTTGATTCTGGATGAGGCGGGGCAGGCCGCGTGGCTGGATCCAGCAACGCCGCTGCATGCTTTGCAAGCATTGCTTGCCAGTGAACCCGCCGCGTTGCGCGAGCGGGTGTTGGCGAACATGGTCAATGATCCGAAGCTCAATGGGCCGGAGTGTCTGACCCCGGGTTAGGGTGAGGGGCTTTTGCTCTGACGGGATATGTCTGAAAGTCGCTGCAACACGTCCGTTGTATCTGGCGCCAATACAATTACCCACCTACGATACGCGACAGGTTTTCAGGGAGCTTTTGAATGAACAAGACATTGGTTGTAAGTGCACTGAGCGCAGCGCTGTTGCTGGCCGGTTGTCAGTCGGTCAACACCACCAGCGGCGGCGCCGTGGGTGTGGAGCGCAAGCAATACATGTTCAGCATGCTGTCCTCGCAAGAGGTCGATCAGATGTATGCCCAGTCCTATCAGAAGACCGTAGGCGAGGCGTCGACCAAGGGTGTGCTGGACAAGACCAGCAGCGACGCAAAACGGGTTCAGGCCATTTCCAGCCGTCTGATCGCCCAGGCACCGAATTTCCGTCCGGATTCGGCGCAGTGGAAGTGGGAAGTCAATCTGATCAAGAGCGATGAACTCAACGCCAACTGCGGCCCCGGCGGCAAGATCATTTTCTACACCGGGCTGATCGACAGCCTGAAACTTACCGACGATGAAATTGCCGCAATCATCGGCCATGAAATCGCCCACGCCCTGCGCGAGCATGGTCGGGAAGCGATGTCCAAGGCCTATGGCATTGAAATGGCCAAACAGGGCGCGGGCGCACTGCTCGGTCTTGGCCAGGACAGCCTGGCGCTGGCCGACACCGTGGCCAACTACGGCATGACCTTGCCTAACAGCCGCGCCAATGAAAACGAAGCCGATCTTATCGGTCTGGAACTGGCTGCTCGCGCCGGCTTCAACCCGAATGCCGCAATCACCCTGTGGAACAAGATGAGCAAGGCATCGGAAGGCTCGCCGCCAGAGTTCATGAGCACTCACCCGGCGTCGACCAGTCGGATCGCTTCGTTGCAGGCGGCGATTCCGAAGGTGATGCCGCTGTACGAAAAAGCTCCGAAGTCCTGAGACTCTCGCAGATTCTATGATTGACGGGATTTCATTGTGGTGAGGGGATAAATCCCCTCACCACAGGTCAGTGCCACATCAGTCAGGGGTGTTAAACCCAGCCGCTGCTTTGCATCGCCTTGTACACCGCAACGAGCGCCAGAATCAGGAATGCCGAGGCCGCCAGGCGTCGGATCAAGGTCAGCGGCAGTTTGTCCGCGGCAAAATTACCCGCCAGTACAACCGGCACGTTGGCAATCAGCATGCCCAACGTGGTGCCGATAATCACCAGCCACAACTCCGGATATTGCGCGGCGAGCATCACCGTTGCGACCTGGGTTTTGTCGCCCATCTCGGCAAGAAAGAACGCGATAAGCGTAGTGAGGAACGGCCCGAACTTGCGCGCGGTGCTGGCTTCATCGTCATCCATTTTGTCCGGGACCAATGTCCACAGCGCAGTGGCGGCGAAGCTTGCGGCGAGAATCCAGTGCAACACGGAGTCGGAGAAGAAGCTGCCAAACCAGGCACCTACCGCACCGGCTGCTGCGTGGTTGGCCAGGGTCGCAGCGACGATGCCGGCAATGATCGGCCAGGGTTTGCGAAAGCGTGCGGCCAGAATCAGCGCGAGCAGTTGCGTCTTGTCGCCGATTTCGGCCAAGGCAACGATTGCGGTGGGAACGAGTAACGAGTCCAGCATCAGGATTTTCCTAAGGGGCGGGTCGACACGGCTATGACACGTACAGCCTTCCCGCCCCGGGTAAGGTGTGCGTGTCATAGGTCTTGTCAAACCCTGCAATCCGTCTGATGCGGACGCTTGGGTCGCATACGCCATGATCTGAGGATCAAGTATGTTGACGTATGCCGGACGAGCTTGGTGCTCGTGGGAGACTACTCCCCTAGGACGGAGCGGATTCTGCCTTCGCAAATCCGATAGAGCAAGAACAAATTTTCAGCCGCGCTTGGCCCGGTAAATCCGGAAACCGTTCCCCTCGGCCTTGATCGCACAGACCCCGAGGTGCTCTTCAATCAGCGGCTGATACTTCAGGAAGCTATTGGCAACCAAGCGAAGTTCGCCACCGTTTTTCAGATGTTTGGCTGCTTTTCGCAGCAAGTTCTCGGTTGCGAAATAATCGGTATGGACGCCGACATGAAACGGCGGATTGCTCAGAATCGCGCTCAGACCCATCGGTGCAGCATCGATACCGTCACCGGTCAGCACTTCAGCCTCCAGCCCGTTGGCGGCAAGGGTCAGACGGCTGCTGGCGGCGGCAAACGCGTCGACGTCGAGCAAAGTGACCTGGTTGTGCGGGTAGCGACGTTTTACCGCAGCGCCCAACACTCCAGCGCCACAGCCGAAATCCAGCAGATGGCCGCTTGGCAGTTTGTCCAGATGATCGAGCAGCAGGGCGCTGCCGCGATCCAGTCGACCATGGCTGAACACGCCCGGCAGGCTGATGACTTTCAGCGGACCTTCGGCCAGTGGCAATTCATAGGTTTGTGCCAGGCTTTCCAGCGACTTCATTTCAGGGGCATTGGCTACCGTGACTTGCCAGAGCTGGCAGTGCCGCGCGCTGTCGAGCTTGCGCGGCTTGCCGAACGGGTTGAGCTGCTTGGAAGCGCCTTCGATGCCGCTGCGTTTCTCCCCGACCAGAAAAACTTCGCGCCCGGCCAGACGCGCGGCCACAGCGTTGAGGATGTAGTCGGTCAAGTCCTTGGACTTGGGCAGGAACACCACGGCGCTGTCGAACTCGCGCTCTGGAATGTTCACGCCGAAATGGCTACGCCCTTCGAAGCGTGCCTCCAGGGCGTTTTGGTCGCCAGCATGCCAGCACCAGCCAAACGCGTTGGGCAGGCGCCCGAGCAAATCGTCGGCAGGCAAACCGGCCAACAACAGCGAACCCTGGAATAACTCGGGCTGACGAAGCAGTACTTCACTGCGCGGATCCATATCTGCTCCTCAAAAAAAAGTGCCGCAGTCTATCAACTGACGACCCGCAGCGCCTTACCGCTGAAGAACGCTTCGGCGTTTTCGGTCAATTGACCGACGATGCGCTGCCGCGCCTCGCGGCTGCCCCAGGCGTTGTGTGGCGTGACGATCAGACGCGGAATGTCGGCGGCCAGCAGCGGATTGCCTTGGGTGGGCGGCTCGACACTCAGCACGTCAGTGGCGGCGCCGCCCAGATGACCGGCGCGCAAAGCATCGGCCAGTGCCTGTTCATCGATCAGCCCGCCGCGGGCGGTGTTGACCACGAACGCGCCGGGTTTCATCGAGGCCAGTTCGCGGGCGCCGATGAAGTGGCGAGTGTGTTCGTTGAGCGGGCAGTGCAAGGTCAGGGCGTCGATCTGCGGGAGCAGTTGATCCAGCGGCAAACGATCCGCTCGGGCAGGGCGCCCCGGGATCTGCCCGAGCAATACGCGCATGCCAAACGCTTCGGCCAGTCGCGCGACGGCGCTGCCGAGTTCGCCATGACCGAGCAAGCCGAGGGTTTTGCCTTGAAGTTCGACAATCGGGTAGTCGAGCAGGCAGAACTGTTTCGCCTGTTGCCAGCGGCCTTCGCCGACGGCTTTTTGATAATCGGCCAGGCGGGTGGCGAGGTTGAGCAACAGCATGATCGTGTGTTGCGCCACCGATGGCGTGCCGTAACCCTGACAGTTGCATACCGTGATGCCGTGGGCACGAGCGGCCACCAGATCGACGTTGTTGGTGCCAGTGGCGGTGATCAGGATCAGTTTCAGGTCAGGGTTGGCGGCCATGGCGGCGGCGTCGATCAGGATCTTGTTGCTGATCGCCACGGTGGCACCTTGCAGGCGTTCGGCAACCTGTTCAGGCAAGGTCTGAGCGAACAATTGCAAGTCGCTGAAGCAGGCGCGCAACGGGCTGAGGTCGAGATCGCCAAGATCCAGTGAAGGATGATCAAGGAATACGGCGCGGCGCGGGTTCGTCATCAACTGTACCTTTTGTGCTGTGAACGGAAGGCGTAATCTGCCGAGCCTACCAGATGAAACAAATCGTTACGTAAAGGCACTACTCCCTGTGGCGAGGGGATTTAGCGAAACGTCGCACCGCCTCGATGGGTTGCGCAGCAGCCCCCTGACAATTCACCTCAGTGTGCCAGACACACCGCGGGCAACAGTTTTGGGGCTGCTTCGCATCCCATCGGGGATAAATCCCCTCGCCACAGGGTTGAGTTCGCTTGAGAATAATTTTTAACCATTAAAAAGGAGCCCCCATGTACTGGACCGAGTTCTTGACCGTTGCGCTGATCCACCTGCTGGCCGTCGCCAGCCCCGGCCCGGACTTTGCCGTGGTCGTGCGCGAGAGCGTCACCCACGGAAGACGCGCCGGCACTTGGACGGCGCTGGGTGTGGGCACGGCGATTTTCCTGCATGTGGGCTATTCGCTGCTGGGCATCGGTTTGATCGTGTCGCAGTCGATTGTGCTGTTCAACGCACTGAAATGGGCGGCTGCGGCGTACCTGCTGTACATCGGCTTCAAGGCCTTGCGTGCACAACCGGCAAAAACCGTCACCGATGACCTGCACAAGGAAGCGGGTGAGCGAACCGCCCGTGGTGCGTTCACTTCGGGCTTCGTCACCAATGGCCTTAATCCGAAAGCCACGCTGTTCTTCCTGTCGTTGTTCACCGTGGTGATCAACCCGCACACGCCGCTGGCGGTGCAGGCCGGTTATGGCGTTTACCTCGCCGTCGCGACCGCTTTCTGGTTCTGCCTGGTGGCCATGCTGTTCAGTCAGCAACGCGTACGCGCCGGTTTCGCCCGCATGGGCCACTGGTTCGATCGCACCATGGGCGCGGTGCTGATCGCCCTCGGTGTGAAAATCGCGTTCACCGAAATGCATTGATCGGCTGGCCCTGGCCGACTCCCCATGTAGGAGCTGCCGAAGGCTGCGATCTTTTGATCTGTTTTTGAGAGACAAGATCAAAAGATCGCAGCCTTCGGCAGCTCCTACAAAGGGCTCGTTCATGACTTTCCCCTTCCATCCTGCAAATGCTGGCGCAAAGCTAGCATTTGTACGGCTCTGCAAATCATTCCTTTGGCTGATTTGGCTGGCGTATAAGGGTTTTAGAGTACAAATCTCTACGCCAACACCGAGCCGTCAGAAAAGGGATTCTTATGTTGCAGACTCGCGTCATTCCCCCAGCCGATGGGGCCTACCAGTATCCATTGCTGATCAAGCGGCTGCTGATGTCCGGTGCCCGTTACGAGAAAACCCGCGAGATCATCTACCGTGACCAGTTGCGCTACAGCTACCCGACCCTGATCGAACGCGTGGCGCGGCTGGCCAACGTGCTGACGGCTGCGGGCGTCAAGGCCGGTGACACCGTGGCGGTGATGGACTGGGACAGTCACCGTTACCTGGAATGCATGTTTGCCGTTCCGATGATCGGCGCAGTGATCCACACCATCAACGTGCGCCTGTCACCGGAACAGATCCTCTACACCATGAACCACGCCGAGGACCGCTTTGTGCTGGTCAACAGCGAGTTCGTCGGCTTGTACCAGGCGATCGCGCCGCACCTGACCACGGTCGAGAAAACCCTGCTGCTGACCGATCTGCCGGAAAAAACCGCCGAGCTGCCGAACCTGGTGGGCGAGTACGAGCAACTGCTGGCCGCCGCCAGCCCGCAGTACAACTTTGAGGACTTCGACGAAAACTCGGTCGCCACCACGTTCTATACAACCGGTACCACCGGCAACCCGAAAGGCGTGTACTTCACCCATCGGCAACTGGTGCTGCACACCATGGGCGTGTCGACGATCATGGGCTCCATCGACAGCGTGCGCCTGCTCGGCACCAACGACGTTTATATGCCGATCACGCCGATGTTCCATGTACACGCGTGGGGCCTGCCTTACGTGGCGACCATGCTCGGGCTCAAACAGGTTTATCCGGGGCGCTACGATCCGGAGTTTCTGGTGGAGCTGTGGCGCAAAGAGAAAGTCACGTTCTCTCATTGCGTGCCGACCATCCTGCAAATGCTGCTCAACGCCAAAAGTGCGCAGGACACCGATTTCGGCGGCTGGAAAATCGTCATTGGCGGCAGCGCACTCAACCGCACGTTGTACGAAACCGCCAAGGCTCGCGGCATTCAACTGACCGCCGCTTATGGCATGTCCGAGACCGGGCCATTGGTGTCGTGCGCGCACCTCAACGATGAGCTGATGGCCGGCACCGAAGATGAGCGCACCACCTATCGAATCAAGGCTGGTGTGCCGGGGCCACTGGTAGAAGCCGCAATCGTTGATGCCGACGGCAACTTCCTCCCGGCCGATGGCGAAACCCAAGGCGAGCTGGTGCTGCGTGCGCCGTGGCTGACCGAAGGTTATTTCAACGAACCGCAAAAAGGCGCCGAACTGTGGGCCGGCGGCTGGCTGCACACCGGCGACGTCGCGACGCTCGACAGCATGGGCGTGATCGACATCCGTGACCGGATCAAGGACGTGATCAAGACCGGCGGCGAATGGATTTCCTCGCTGGACCTCGAAGACCTGATCAGCCGTCACGTCGCGGTACGCGAAGTAGCAGTGGTGGGCATCGCCGATCCGCAGTGGGGCGAGCGCCCGTTTGCCTTGCTGGTGATCCGCGAAGGGCACGAAATCGGGGCGCGCGAGCTCAAGGAACACCTCAAGCCATTCGTGGAATTGGGGCACCTGAGCAAGTGGGCGATTCCAAGCCAGATCGCCCTTGTTACCGAAATTCCCAAGACCAGCGTCGGCAAGCTCGACAAGAAGCGCATCCGCCTCGACATCACTGAATGGCAGGCCAATAACAGCACCTTCCTCTCGACACTTTAGTGTCTGCTGGCGCGCCGAAAACGGCGCGCCAGACCCGCCAAGCAAGCGCTTGCCTTGTGAAATCGAAAATTTCAGCCATCCTTGCCATGCCGACACCTGTCGGACTGGCGAAAGGACTGTTCCAGAGTGGTCGGCAGCTGCAAATCACACTTTAGAGGGATCAAGCTCTACAACCTGCTGGCTATAGTCCACTCAAGGATTTTTAAGAACGTGGCACACGCACAAAACGGGGCGATGCATCTTTGGAGTGACGTCGGACAGCCTTTGGCATCCGGTCCTCCAGACGTTTTTAAAAGTACTCACTGCCATAACAATAATGCACATGGAGTAGCGTCGATGACCTCAGTAAACCAGTTCTGGCGCCGGGCGAAACTGCCTCTGGCAGTCAGTCTTGCTTCCTCGCTCGCCGGGCCTGCATTCGGCGTCAGTTTCAACGTTGGTGAAATCGAAGGTCAGTTCGATTCATCCCTGTCGATCGGCGCAAGTTGGTCTACCCAGAGCCCGAACAAGAACCTCATCGGCGTCAACAATGGCGGTCACGGTCTGTCGCAGACTTCTGACGATGGCCACGCCAACTTCAAGAGCGGCGAAACATTTTCGAAGATCTTCAAGGGCATTCATGACCTTGAATTGAAATATGGCGACACCGGCGTGTTCGTCCGTGGCAAGTACTGGTACGACTTCGAACTCAAGGATGAAAGCCGTCAGTTCAAGGACATCAGTGACAACAACCGCAAGGAAGGCGCCAAGTCCTCCGGTGGGCAGATCCTCGACGCCTTCGTCTACCACAACTACGCCATCGCCGATCAGCCGGGCTCGGTGCGTCTGGGCAAGCAGGTGGTGAGCTGGGGTGAAAGTACCTTCATCGGTGGCGGCATCAACTCGATCAACCCGATCGACGTGTCTGCTTTCCGCCGTCCAGGTGCCGAGATCAAGGAAGGCCTGATCCCGGTCAACATGTTCTACGTGTCTCAGAGCCTGACCGACAACCTGTCGGCCGAAGCCTTCTACCAGCTCGAATGGGACCAGACCGTTGTCGATAACTGCGGCACTTTCTTCTCGCAGCCGGACATTGTCGCCGACGGTTGCAACGACAACCTGCGCGTGCTGAACAAGCGTTCGACTATTCCGGCCGTTGCACTGGGGCCGTTGGCCGCCAACGGCGTCGATGTCAATCAGGAAGGCGTTCTGGTGCGCCGTGGTCCGGACCGCGATGCCCGTGACAGCGGTCAGTGGGGCGCGTCCCTGAAGTACATGTTCGAGCCTCTGGATACCGAGTTCGGCGCGTACTTCATGAACTACCACAGCCGTGCGCCGATCTTCAGCGCCACCGGTGCGCCACAGTCGGTCTATAACACCGCAGCGTCTTTGCCTGGGCCGTTCGCTGCTCTCGCACCACTGCTGGTGGCCGGCAACTCGAATTACTTTATTGAATACCCTGAGGACATTCGCCTCTACGGCCTGAGCTTCTCCACCACCCTGCCTACCGGTACGGCGTGGAGCGGTGAAATCAGCTATCGCCCGAATGCTCCAGTACAACTGAACTCCACCGACATCCTGTTCGCCGGTGTTCGTCCGCTGGGCGGCGCACTGACCAACGCTTCTCTGCTCAATGGCGTTCCTGGTCAGGATCTGCACGGCTATGAGCGCAAGGAAATCACCCAACTGCAGACGACCTTCACGCACTTCTTCGATCAGGTCATGGGCGCCAGCCGTCTGACCCTCGTTGGTGAAGCGGGCATGACCTACGTGGGCGGTCTGGAAAGCCGTTCCGACAAGCGTTATGGCCGGGATCCGGTTTATGGTCCGGGTGAGTTGCCGGCCACTGGCGCTATCAATACCTGCGCCAACATTCTCAACGCCAGCACAATCAATGGTGCAGGGCCGGGTTCACCGCAGAACAACCGCAGCCGCAATTGCGACAACGACGGCTTCACCACATCGATGTCGTGGGGCTATCGCGGTCGGGCCATCTGGGATTACAACGACGTCTTCGCCGGTGTGAACCTCAAGCCGAACGTGGCCTGGTCCCATGACGTCAGCGGCTACTCGCCTGGCCCAGGCGGCAACTTCGAGGAAGGTCGCAAAGCGGTCAGTCTGGGCGTCGATGCCGAGTACCAGAACACCTACACCGCGAGCCTGGCTTACACCAACTTCTTCGACGGCAAGTACACCACCGTGGATGACCGCGACTTCGTTGCGCTCAGCTTCGGCGTGAACTTCTAAGCACTGCATTTCAGGACGAACGAATTTATGAAAATAACAAAAAGTCTGTTCCACGCGGGTGTTCTGGGTCTGTCGCTGCTGGCGACCGGCGTCATGGCCGCAGTGCCTGCTGGCGAAGCGGACAAGCTGGGCAAGAGTCTGACCCCGATGGGCGCAGAAATGGCGGGCAACGCCGATGGTTCGATCCCGGCCTGGAAGCCGTTGGCGAAGAATGCCGGCACGGTCGACGCGCGTGGCTTCCTGTCCAACCCTTACGCCAGTGAGCAACCGCTGTTCACCATCACTGCCAAGGATGTCGACAAGTACAAGGACAAACTTGCGCCGGGCCAGTACGCGATGTTCAAGCGCTACCCGGAAACCTTCAAGATGCCGGTCTACCCGTCGCATCGCGGCGCTACCGTGCCGGATGAGGTGTTCGCCTCCATCAAGAAAAACGCCACCACCACCACGTTGGTGTCGGGCGGCAACGGTCTGGAAAACTTCGAGACGGCTGTGCCGTTCCCGATTCCGAAAACCGGCGTCGAAGTCATCTGGAACCACATCACCCGCTATCGTGGTGGCAGCGTGACGCGTCTGGTGACCCAGGCCACACCGCAACCGAACGGTTCGTACAGCCTGGTGTACTTCCAGGATCAGTTCGTGTTCCGCGACAAGATGAAGGACTACGATCCGGCGAACCCTGGCAACATCCTGTTCTACTTCAAGCAGAAAGTGACCGCGCCGGCACGTCTGGCCGGTGGTGTGCTACTGGTGCACGAAACCCTCGACCAGGTTAAAGAGCCACGTTCGGCGTGGGTCTACAACGCCGGTCAGCGCCGGGTGCGCCGCGCACCGCAAGTGTCCTATGACGGCCCGGGTACTGCGGCGGACGGTCTGCGTACTTCCGACAACCTGGATATGTTCAACGGCGCGCCGGATCGCTATGACTGGAAGCTCGAAGGCAAGAAAGAGATGTACATCGCCTCCGACAGCTACAAACTCGACGATCCGAAACTGAAATACGCCGACATCATCAAGGCCGGCCACATCAACCAGGATCTGGCGCGTTACGAGCTGCGCCGCGTCTGGCACGTGGTTGCGACCCTGAAAGAAGGTCAGCGCCATATCTACGCCAAACGTGACTTCTACATCGACGAGGACACCTGGCAGGCAGCGGTCATCGACCATTACGACGGTCGTGGTCAGCTGTGGCGTGTGGCCGAGGCGCATGCCGAGAACTACTACGACAAGCAAGTGCCGTGGTACGCCCTGGAAACCCTCTACGACCTGCAATCCGGCCGCTACCTGGCGCTGGGCATGAAGAACGAAGAGAAGAGTGCGTATGACTTTGGCTTCACCGCGACCACCAGCGACTTCACCCCGGCCGCTCTGCGTCAGGAAGGTGTTCGTTAAACCGCTGTAAACCCGAGGCCGCATCCTCGTGAAAACGCCCCGACTGGTTTGGGGCGTTTTTTTTTGCTGATCATTTTTGCAGCGCTTTGTGTAGGAGCTGCCGAAGGCTGCAATCTTTTGATCCTGCTGTTGATTCTGAAACTCCAACGTCAAAAGATCGTAGCCTTTGGCAGCTCCTACAGGATTTGGCGTGGAGGTCCTTGTAGCCTTTTTGTAGCCATTTGTAGCAGCTACCTTCATAACCGGTTCGTTTAAGGCTAGTCTGCGGACATCTGCAACGCCGCCAACAGCAATTCGAACAAGAGCCGGCCATGACTGATCTGTCCCCACTTCCGGGTCCCGCAAGCGTTGCCGTCGCGGCACTGGACGGGCGTTTTTTTCGCCCGCCGCTGCCTGACGGACACGTGTTGCGACCACGCCTTTGCGAGCGCCTGCAAGCAGGACTCGGTGGACGGCTGTTGCTGGTCAGCGCCCCCGCAGGCTTCGGCAAGAGTTCGCTGGCCGTGGAGTTTTGCCAAAGTCTGCCGGTGCATTGGCAAAGTCTCTGGCTGGGCCTGAGCCCACGGGACAGCGACCCCGGTCGCTTTCTCGAGCGCTTGCTCGAAGGCCTGCAGGACTACTTTCCACAATTGGGCAGCCGCGCACTCGGCCTGCTGAAGATGCGTCAACGTCACCAGCCGTTTGCCTTCGAAGAATGGCTCGACGGCTTGCTTGATGAACTGGCGCAGCACCTTGATCCGGCGACACCCTTGTTGCTGGTGCTCGACGATTACCATCTTGCCCAAGGCCCGGTGCTCGACCGTTGCCTGCAGTTTTTCCTCAATCACTTGCCCGAGGGGTTGCTGGTGATGGTCACCAGTCGGCAGCGCCCTGACTGGCACCTGGCGCGCTTGCGACTGTCGCGGCAATTGCTGGAACTGCACGAGCAGGATTTGCGCCTGACCCACGACGAAGCCCTGACATTGCTCGATCGCCACAGCACTTCACTGCGCGGCGAAGCGTTGGAAAACCTCATCCAGCGCAGCGAAGGCTGGGTCGCCGGACTGCGTTTCTGGCTGCTGGCAGCATCTGAAGCCGGCAGTGAAGCAGCGTTGCCGCAAGCGTTGAATGGCGGTGAAGGGCTGATCCGCGACTATCTGCTCGAAGAAGTCATCGATTGCCTGCCCATCGAAGTGCAATCGTTTCTCTACGACACGGCACCGCAGGAGCGCTTTTGCAGCGAACTGTGCGATGCCGTCCGCGAAGCCCATGACAGTGCCGAGATCCTGCGTTTCCTGCAGGCGCATCAGGTGTTTCTGGTGCCGCTGGATGAGCACGGGCACTGGTATCGCTATCACCATTTGTTTTCCGACTTGTTGCGCAGTCGCCCGGTTGCTCAGGCCATGGTGCCCACCGCAACATTGCATTTGCGCGCCTGTCGCTGGTTCAACGCTCAGGGTTTGCTCGATGAGGCCGTGGAGCAGGCGTTGCGTGCCGGCCATCTGGATGTGGCGGCGAATCTGGTGCAGAACCTGTCGGAGGAGCAACTGCTGGCCGAGCAGAATGTCGGCATGCTGCTGCGCTGGAAAATGGACTTGCCCGACAGCTTGCTGATCAGCACGCCGCGCTTGATCGTGTTGTATAGCTGGGCCCTGGGACTGGCCTGTCAGCTCGACGCGGCCGAAGAATTGTCCAGCCATCTGAGCCGCTTTCTGCCGGCACCATCGGCCACGGCGCAAAAATCGATGCTGGCGCAATGGCTGGCGTTGAGCGGGATCATCGCGCGTGGACGCGGTCATCGCGAGTTGACGCTCAAGTACTGCAGCGAAGCGCTCGAAAGCCTGCCGGCCAAGCGCTACGGCCAGCGGCTGATGTGCTTGTCGACGTTATCCAACCTGGCGATTGCCGACGGTGATCTGTGGCGCGCGCGGGGATTGAATCGTGAGTCCCTTGAGTTGGCGCAACGCGTCGGTAATCCGTTATTCGAAGCACTGGCGCATTACGATCGCGCCCGCGTTCTGCAGGCTCGCGGTGAAATTCAGCGTTCGCTCGATGAAGTCCATCAGGGCCTGGAACGGTTGCGCGGACTTTCCCCGCAGCGCCTGTATGCCGTGCGCGCGCGACTGACGCTGTACGAAGGTTTTCTGTTGGCGATGCGCTTGCAGCCGCAGCTCGCACGCGTGCGGTTATTGGCCGGGCTCAGTGAAGCTCGGGCCTGTCGTGACATCAGCGTGTTGATCGGTCACTGCGTGATCGCCCGCCTGGACGGTACCAGTGGCGAATTCGCCAAAGCCTTCGCCGAACTCGCCGAAGCCGAACGGCTGATGCACATCTGGGACGTGCCGCCGATCTACTATCTGGCGATGATCACCCTGGTCAAATGTGAGCTGTGGCTGGCGCAGGGTCGCACCGATCTGGCCGAAGCCTGGCTCGCGCGGTTGGGCCAGACTTATACGGGCGAACGTGCAGCGGCGCCTCCGGAATTTCATCCACAGCTGCCTTTGCATGTCGAACTGCAACAGGCACTGCTCGATGTCATTCAGGGGCAACCGATGCTCGCCGAGGGGCGCTTGAACGTATTGCACGAAAACGGCCAGCAAACCGGGCGCCAGTTGCTCAGTGTGATGGCGTTGACGCAGAAGGTGGCGTTGCTGTTGGCGAACGGGCGCGAAGCGGAGGCGCGCAAAGCGCTGAGTCAGGCGCTGGAGGCAGCGGCGGGGGGCGTGCTGCAGCCGTTCGAGGCTTTGGTCAAAGCACACGTGGACTGGTTGCGCGGACAATTGCAGGCGTCGCCAACGTTGGCAGGACAGCAACTGCTGCAACACTTTCCGCCAGCGACATCCCGTCCGGCGGTGGAATCGAGCACGACCGAACAGCTCAGCAGTCGTGAACTGGCGGTACTGCGGCTGATCGCGCAAGGTTGTTCGAACCAGGAAATCAGCGAGCAGTTGTTCATTTCGCTGCACACGGTGAAAACCCATGCCAGCCACATCAACAGCAAGCTAGGGGTTGAGCGGCGTACACAGGCAGTGGCGCGGGCCAAGGCGTTGGGGGTGTTGGTCTGAGGGATAAAGAGCACGAACAAAAAACACCCCGCCCTGGCGGGGTATTGTCATTTGCGTATTTCGATTCGCAGCAAGAGCGAAAAGGTCAGACCAATACGTCGTTCGCGGTGAGAGAGTTCACACCCACCATTTGCACCTCGAAGTAACCCCCTAGGATTTCGCTCAAGTTGCCCGACAGGACCTGATCCGCAAAGCGCAGTTGTCCGGTTCCGGTGAATTCATTTGAGCCAATGAACGTCAGGTGTTGGTAGCCAAGCGCCATCGGATCAATATCGAAACTGGAGAAATCAATCTTGTCCCCTTCCAACGCGTTGAAGTCGTTAACGACGTTATGCGAACGGCCTGTGCCTGTTTCGAGTCCCATCACGATCATATTGGTGAAGGCAAAGGTGTCGGCCCCGGTACCACCGACCAACGTGGTATTTCCCGATCCGCCATATAGAGTGTCGTTACCTTCTGCACCGTACAGCGTGTCGGTACCATTATTACCCATGAGTATGTTGTTGCCGGAGTTGCCGGTCAGGACGTTATCGAGATTGTTGCCTGTCAGGCGCAAGTCTGCGTTGCCGAGCATAGTACCGTCTTCGACGTTTTCCGCGAGGAAGTAGTCGACAGTAGTCCGAATAAGGTCGTGACCGCCATTGAGGGGAAATTCAAACACCAAGTCATTGACGTTATCCACGATGAAGATATCGTCGCCGCCCTCACCAATCATGCGGTCAGCACCGAGCCCGCCCGAGAGAATATTGTTGCCTTCGTTACCGCGCAATACGTTATCAAGTGCGTTACCAGTGAGATTCAGGTTGGCGTTGCCAATCATCTGGCCATCATCGACGTTATCCGCCAGTGTGTAGTCGATACTGGTGTTGACGGTATCAATCCCTTCGTCGGCGAGTTCAATGACAACATCATTGATATTGTCCACGTTGTAGGAGTCGTTGCCAGCGCCGCCAATCATGGTGTCGGCACCTAGTCCGCCGTCGATATGGTTGATGCCGGAATTACCCCTGATCACGTTGTTCAACGCATTGCCGGTCAACACCGAGTGGTCATTGCCAACCATCGTCAGGTCCTCGATGTTGGCCGACAGGGTGTAGCTGGAACTGGTTTTGATCAGGTCATGACCTTCACCGATCTGTTCGATCACCACATCCTGGTAGTTATCCACGATGTAAGTGTCATCACCAGCGCCACCGATCATGGTGTCAGCGCCGAGGCCGCCGTTGAGCGTGTTGGCTGCGGCGTTGCCGGTCAGCGTGTTGTTCAGTGTGTTGCCGTTACCGTTGATGGCCGTGCCGGTCAGCACCAGGTTTTCCAGATTGGCGCCCAGGGTCCAGTCCACCGAAGAACGCACGGTGTCGATTTCACTGATCAGGG
>NZ_JACVHC010000013.1 GCF_017976235.1 Pseudomonas anatoliensis
TCCGCCGCTGGATTTGCTGCCTGGGCAGCTGTCGCATAAGTCTGTCGCGCATAGTAAATTACTTGCGACTACTTATGCGACAGGTGCGGCATGCAAAACGAAGGGCAGTGCATGAAACTCGGCCCCTCACGTTGGTTGAAACGGACCAAGGCTATTACTCCATTCGCGGCGTACCAACGAAGGTACTGAAAGGGTCTGCGATACGCAGAGTTGGCCGTGACCTGGTGTTCGACCATGGACAAGGCAATACCCAGCGTTTCCCCTTGTTTGCCGAATAACCAAAACACTACATCTTGTGTCGCCGGCAGCGGCGATCGACACCACATCTTGTGTTACCCACGTAAGGACGAACGATGAAAATCGGACCAAATAGTAAGCTCATGGAACTGAAATCTTTGGTTAAAGCCAACATTGAAAAGGAATTGTCATTTTCAGAAGGCGACTGCACCAGACAACGCGGTTTGAAGGCTGTTGTGCAGTCGGCTCCTGACAACCCAATGTCAGGACTCCTCTGCACGAAACTCGTCTATGCTCAATACTCGTGTGCACCAAAGCGAGGTGAGCATGGCGACCAATACCGCACGGATTCCCGAGCAAGGCGTGGCGACCCTGCCAGATCAGGCATGGGAGCGTGCGCGCCGTCGCGCCGAGATCATCGGGCCGTTGGCACAGGCGGAGATGGTCGGGCATGTGGCGGCCGATGCGGCAGCCCAGGCGCTGGGCCTGTCCCGGCGGCAGGTCTATGCCTTGATCCGCCGCGCCCGGCAAGGCGCGGGGCTGGTCACTGACTTCGCTCCTGGGCAGTCAAGCGGTGGTAAAGGCAAGGGCCGCTTGCCGGAGCCGGTCGAGCGCATCATCCGTGAGCTGCTGCAAAAGCGTTTCCTGACCAAGCAGAGGCGCAGCCTCGCGGCGTTCCATCGGGATGTCGCGCAAGCCTGCAAGGCACAGAAGCTACGGGTGCCGACGCGCAACACCGTGGCCTTGCGTATCGACAGCCTCGATCCACTCAAAACGGTGCGCCGCCGGGAAGGTCAGGATGCCTCCCACGAGCTGCAAGGCGTGGGCGGCATCCCGCCGGCCGTCTCCGAACCGCTGGAGCAGGTGCAGATCGACCACACGGTCATCGACCTGATCGTGGTGGATGCACACGACCGGCAGCCGATTGGCCGCCCGTACCTCACGCTGGCCATTGACGTTTTCACCCGCTGCGTGCTCGGTATGGTGGTCACGCTCGAAGCGCCGTCCGCCGTCTCGGTCGGCCTGTGCCTGGCGCATGTCGCCTGCGACAAGCGTCCCTGGCTGGAAGGGCTGGATGTCGAGATGAACTGGCCGATGAGCGGCAAGCCCAGACTGCTTTACCTGGACAACGCGGCCGAGTTCAAGAGCGAGGCGCTGCGCCGGGGCTGCGAGCAGCATGGCATCCGCCTGGACTACCGGCCGCCCGGCCAGCCGCACTACGGCGGCATCGTGGAAAGGATCATCGGCACCGCCATGCAGATGATCCACGATGAGCTGCCGGGCACGACCTTTTCCAATCCCGGTCAGCGCGGCGAGTACGACGCTGACAAGATGGCCGCCCTGACCCTGCGCGAGCTGGAGCGCTGGCTGACGCTGGCCGTGGGCACCTATCACGCCTCAGTGCACAACGGCCTGCTCCAGCCACCGGCCACGCGCTGGGCCGAAGCAGTGGCGCGGGTCGGTGTTCCGCCCGTGGTCACACGGCCTGCCGCGTTTCTGGTCGATTTTCTGCCGGTCATGCGCCGCACGCTGACTCGCACCGGCTTTGTCGTTGACCACATCCATTACTACGCCGATGCCCTCAAGCCGTGGATCGCCCGGCGTGACCGCCTGCCGACCTTCCTGATCCGGCGCGACCCGCGCGACATCAGCCGTATCTGGGTGCTGGAGCCGGAGGGGCAGCACTACCTGGAAGTCCCGTACCGCACCTTGTCTCACCCGGCTGTCACCCTCTGGGAGCAGCGCCAGGCGCTGGCGAAGCTGCGTCAGCTCGGACGCGAGCAGGTGGATGAGTCGGCGCTGTTTCGCATGATCGGCCAGATGCGCGAGATCGTGACCACCGCGCAGAAGGCCACGCGCAAGGCGCGGCGTGATGCGGATCGACGCCAGCACCTCAAGCAGTCGGTTCCGCCCGTCAAGCCTACACCGCCGGATACGGGCATGGCGGACTCGCAGGCGGCCAACCTGCCACCGGCCAAACCGTTCGACCAGATCGAGGAGTGGTAGCCGTGGACGAATACCCCATTGTTGACCTGTCCCACCTGCTGCCAGCGGCACAGGGGCTGGCCCGGCTGCCAGCGGACGAGCGTATCCAGCGCATCCGCGCTGACCGCTGGATCGGCTACCCGCGTGCGGTTGAGGCGCTGAACCGGCTGGAAACCCTGTTTGCCTGGCCGAACAAGCAACGCATGCCCAATTTGTTGCTGATCGGCCCCACCAATAACGGCAAGTCGATGATCGTCGAGAAGTTCCGGCGTTCGCACCCGGCCAGCGCCGATGCCGACCAGGAGCACATTCCAGTGTTGGTGGTGCAGATGCCGTCCGAACCCTCGGTGATCCGCTTCTACGTCGCCCTGCTCGCCGCGATGGGCGCCCCACTGCGCCCACGTCCCCGGCTGCCGGAGATGGAGCAATTGGCGCTGGCCCTGCTGCGCAAGGTTGGCGTGTGCATGCTGGTGATCGACGAGCTGCACAACGTGCTGGCCGGCAACAGCGTCAACCGGCGGGAATTTCTCAACCTGCTGCGCTTTCTCGGCAACGAGCTGCGCATCCCGCTGGTCGGCGTCGGCACGCGCGAAGCGTATCTCGCCATCCGCTCAGACGACCAACTGGAAAACCGCTTCGAGCCGATGCTGCTGCCGCTGTGGGAAGCCAATGAGGACTGCTGCTCGCTGCTGGCCAGTTTCGCGGCGTCGCTCCCGCTGCGGCGGCCCTCGCCGATTGCCACGCTGGACATGGCCCGCTACCTGCTCACCCGTAGCGAGGGCACCATCGGTGAACTGGCGCATCTGCTGATGGCGGCGGCCATTGCCGCCGTGGAGAGCGGCGAAGAAGCGATCAACCACCGCACGCTCAACATGGCCGACTACACCGGCCCCAGCGAACGGCGACGACAATTCGAGCGGGAACTGATGTGAAGCCCGCGCCCCGCTGGCCGTTGCATCCGGCCCCCAGGGAAGGCGAAGCCCTGTCCTCCTGGCTGAACCGGGTCGCTGCCTGCTACCGGATGGACGTGCATGAGCTGCTGGCACACGATCTCGGCCATGACCAGCTCGATGACCTGGATACCGAGCCACCCTTGTCCTTGTTGACGATGATTGCCCAGCGCAGCGGGGTTGAACTGGAGCGCTTGCGCTTGATGAGCCTGGCAGGCTGGGTGCCATGGCTGCTGGACAGTCTTGACGATTCGCTGCCTGCTGCCCTGGAAACCTATGCGTTCCAATGCTCGGTGCTGCTACCCAAGCGCAAGGCGCGGTCTATCACGCGCTGGCGTGCCTGGCTGCCGAGCCAGCCGATGCGCCGGGCCTGCCCGCAGTGCCTGAACGATCCGGCCAACCAGGCCGTGCTGCTCGTCTGGCAGCTCCCGCTCATGCTGAGTTGCCTGCAACATGGCTGCTGGCTGGCATCCTATTGGGGCATGCCCGGACGGTATCTCCAGTGGGACAACGCCGAGGCGGCCCCGCGTCCCGCCAATGAGGCGATTGCCAGCATGGACCGGCGCACCTGGCAGGCCCTGACGACTGGCTTTGTGGAACTGCCGCATCGGCGCATCCATGCCGGTCTGTGGTTCCGGCTGCTACGCACCCTGCTCGATGAACTGAACACCCCGCTGTCGCACTGTGGCGGCAGTGCGGGCAGCATCCGTCAGGTTTGGGAGCATTGCGGCCATCCGCTGCGCGCCGGGCAGAGTCTGTGGCGGCCCTTCGAGGTGCTGGCCCCGGCCGTGCAGATGCAGATGCAGGAAGCGGCGGCCACGGCCATCGCGCTGATCGAGTCGAGGGCGCTGCTCCCGCGCGGGGAACACGCCGCGCTGTTCCTGGCCGAGCCGCAGACGGGCTTCACCAATGGCCTGCCAGAGAAGAAACCGAAACCCGAACCCGTCAACCATTGGCAACGGGCGGCCCAGGCCATCAGTGAGGCCATCATCGAGGCACGGCACAACCCGGAGACGGCCCGCTCACTGTTCGCGCTGGCGTCCTATGGGCGACACGATTCCGAATCGCTGGAACGTCTGCGGCTCACCTTCGCCAACGAGGGGATTCCACTGGATTTTCTGTCACATTACGAGCCTCACATACCCTTTGCATGTCTTAGTCAAAATGACGGGTTAAGTGACAAATTTTGACGCCCGGCACGTTCTGGCTCACACTGTCACATAATCGAACGTATACGTGACGGGTGAAAAGGTGCTGATCGGCTACATGCGGGTATCGAAGGCGGACGGATCCCAGTCCACCAATTTGCAACGCGATGCGCTCATCGCCGCTGGTGTGAGCCTTGCGCACCTTTACGAGGATCTGGCCTCGGGCAGGCGCGATGATCGCCCAGGGTTGGCTGCTTGCCTGAAGGCGCTTCGTGAAGGGGACACGCTGATCGTGTGGAAGCTCGATCGGCTTGGCCGTGATCTGCGCCACCTGATCAACACCGTGCACGACCTAACTGCGCGTAGCGTGGGCCTGAAGGTCCTGACCGGTCACGGTGCGGCGGTCGACACGACGACTGCCGCCGGCAAGCTTGTGTTCGGTATTTTTGCCGCGCTGGCCGAGTTCGAGCGTGAGTTGATTTCCGAGCGAACAGTCGCTGGACTTATCTCGGCGCGCGCTCGCGGCAGGAAAGGGGGGCGCCCCTTCAAGATGACCGCCGCCAAGCTACGCCTGGCGATGGCCAGCATGGGGCAACCGGAAACCAAGGTGGGCGATCTCTGCGAAGAACTCGGGATTACCCGGCAGACGCTCTACCGGCACGTGTCGCCCAAGGGCGAACTGCGGCCAGACGGCGTAAAGCTGCTCTCCCTCGGTTCAGCCGCATAAATGGAGGCGACCTGGAACGGGGCGCTGTTCAGTGCGGCAACGATCCGATTACCGGTGTCGACCCAGAGCAGCCGTAGAGCTTTTGGGAAAGCTGTCGTTCAACGTTTGGTTAAGGGGCGGGCTTTAGCCCGTCCCGGCGAGCACAGCGAGCGATTTGAACCAATTGTTAGAAATTTTTCACAAGTCGGATATCTATTTCGCGTTCGACGTACTCCCACTCCTTTGATGAACGTAACTGTGCCAATAGTTTGTTAAATAAGGCAGTATGCTCCGGGGCGAACTCGAACCAAGTTAAGAAATCGAACGGTTCACCGAGATCACGAGAATGATGCAGTTGTCTTGCGATTTCTGGAAGATAAGCCAGCCCAATCTCTGTGTGGTGTGACTGTGCTTCAAAAATATTGCGCCGTTCCTCTTGCGACATGGCCCACCACTCTGGACTTTTCTTTATTGGAATGAGCGCTGCACATGATGACGTAGGACGATTTAAGTCTTCCTGCTTTGCACGAAGTTGATTGATCTCCTGCCGTTCAGCGTACCGTACATTGCTTGTAAAGCCTTGAAGTGTCCAGGTGCCACGTTCGACCAAATTGATTGAGGGCATATTAACGACATTGACCCTTTGCACCATTTCAAGAGGCATGCCAATGACGGTTTCACAGCTTGTGACTCGCCATGAACCTTCGGAACCGCCAATGAATGAATAATGATTGTTCATGTGATGGGTGCCCTAAATGTCTAACTTTGTTTTAGGGCGACTGCCCTGCTGCGTAACATCGTTGCTGCTCCATAACATCAAACATCGACCCACGGCGTAACGCGCTTGCTGCTTGGATGCCCGAGGCATAGACTGTACAAAAAAACAGTCATAACAAGCCATGAAAACCGCCACTGCGCCGTTACCACCGCTGCGTTCGGTCAAGGTTCTGGACCAGTTGCGTGAGCGCATACGCTACTTGCATTATAGCTTACGAACCGAACAGGCTTATGTCCACTGGGTTCGTGCCTTCATCCGTTTCCACGGTGTGCGTCACCCGGCAACCTTGGGCAGCAGCGAAGTCGAGGCATTTCTGTCCTGGCTGGCGAACGAGCGCAAGGTTTCGGTCTCCACGCATCGTCAGGCATTGGCGGCCTTGCTGTTCTTCTACGGCAAGGTGCTGTGCACGGATCTGCCCTGGCTTCAGGAGATCGGAAGACCTCGGCCGTCGCGGCGCTTGCCGGTGGTGCTGACCCCGGATGAAGTTGTTGGATGCAAATAAAGTTTCACCCTAACGCGAACGATTTTGCTGGACTGGCTGGGAAGCACCCTGCCCGGCCTGCATCTAAAGTTTCATCCTAATGCCTCGCAGCGGCCTTCAAACGGTCTGAAAACCACGGAGCCATGCAAATATAGTTTCATCCTTTCCTGCATTTTGCTGCACACAGGCCGCAAGCATAAGCCATTGATTTCTATTGTGATCTTGCTAATTCCCTACCGGATCGCACGGTTTGAACGCCACCAGAAGCCGCTTTATTGGGATGAAACTTTATTAGTACGGATGACACTTCATTCGCATCCCGCAGAAGTGGTTCGCATCCTCGGTTTTCTGGAAGGCGAGCATCGTTTGTTCGCCCAGCTTCTGTATGGAACGGGCATGCGGATCAGTGAGGGTTTGCAACTGCGGGTCAAGGATCTGGATTTCGATCACGGCACGATCATCGTGCGGGAGGGCAAGGGCTCCAAGGATCGGGCCTTGATGTTACCCGAGAGCTTGGCACCCAGCCTGCGCGAGCAGCTGTCGCGTGCACGGGCATGGTGGCTGAAGGACCAGGCCGAGGGCCGCAGCGGCGTTGCGCTTCCCGACGCCCTTGAGCGGAAGTATCCGCGCGCCGGGCATTCCTGGCCGTGGTTCTGGGTTTTTGCGCAGCACACGCATTCGACCGATCCACGGAGCGGTGTCGTGCGTCGCCATCACATGTATGACCAGACCTTTCAGCGCGCCTTCAAACGTGCCGTAGAACAAGCAGGCATCACGAAGCCCGCCACACCGCACACCCTCCGCCACTCGTTCGCGACGGCCTTGCTCCGCAGCGGTTACGACATTCGAACCGTGCAGGATCTGCTCGGCCATTCCGACGTCTCTACGACGATGATTTACACGCATGTGCTGAAAGTTGGCGGTGCCGGAGTGCGCTCACCGCTTGATGCGCTGCCGCCCCTCACTAGTGAGAGGTAGGGCAGCGCAAGTCAATCCTGGCGGATTCACTACCCCTGCGCGAAGGCCATCGGTGCCGCATCGAACGGCCGGTTGCGGAAAGTCCTCCCTGCGTCCGCTGATGGCCGGCAGCAGCCCGTCGTTGCCTGATGGATCCAACCCCTCCGCTGCTATAGTGCAGTCGGCTTCTGACGTTCAGTGCAGCCGTCTTCTGAAAACGACAGGAATGGAAGCACCCCGTTAACGACGCAGACCTGTACGAAGCGCTAATGGTTGGCTTGTACGACACCCTAGAGGGGGCTGCACTCGATACCCTTACTGATGTGTCGGAGGATGAAAAACAATCGCTGTTGAACAGCTTGTACGACCTGCTGGGGCCTGGTGATCGTATCGTCACCTTTCCCACAGAAAACCCGCTTTGGTTGAAGGTGACACCAAACATACCGGGGCGCTTGCCGGTAGAGCGTAGCGACGATGAATTATGGATTCGGCTGGATACGGTCGAACAGGTCATCCCTAAGCCTGCTATTGCCATCGGTGACGATATTCGGACGTATCAGTTCGTTATCCAGGTACAGGCCAACGATAAGCTGTACGACATAACCGCAACCAGATTCAAGGGTAAATCGGTCTACGCGAAGATTCCGATGGTGATGCAACTGGTGACAGATGCAGTGCGCTATACGGGCCGTACCAACGTGCGTTAGTGTCGTTCCACAACGCCTTGCTACTTAGTCGCGAGATGGCGGTATAAGCCGCCGAAATTGAACCAAAAAAAAGCCCCGACTATCGGGGCTTTTGCCTTTCTGCGTCTCACTGTGTAGACGCAAGTTGAGTGGTTGAACCGGCTGGAGGTAGCTGGAATTTCTTCCAGGCCTTGAGTACCAGGTTGGGATATTCGCTTTGGCCGCGGCTTCCGTTGTATCGGCCCAAAGCCATGAAAAGGTCACCATTTTCTGTGTCCAGGTAGTGGCGAAGGATCGAGCAGCCATATCTCAAGTTCGTCCGGAGGTGAAAGAGATTGTCACCAGGTCGATCTACGACCTTGAGCCAGAACGGCATAACCTGCATGTACCCTCTGGCCCCGGCTACAGATAGCGAATACTTGCGAAATCGGCTCTCAACATACAGCAGTCCAAGAACCATTTCGGGGTCGAGGCCAGCACGTACCGACTCGTAATGAACCGTCATCAAGAACTTGTCACGCTCGCCCTGGTTAGGCATCCAATCGGCTAAGCGCTTGGATTGCCCATTCAACCAGGCATCTTTAGCTGCTACGGAAAGAAAAGATCCTTCCGGTGCTACCTGGTCGCTCACGGCCTGGCTCAATCCGGCGCGAACAGAGTCCGATATCAGTTCTTCGGTCTGCGCACCGGCGCTGGCGATCACAGGGATCGTCAGCGCGGCGCAAAGCAGAAGGCAGGAAGCGAGGCCCCTTCTCAACGAGCGGCCTCCTTTTCAGGGGTTTTAGACGGCTCCGGCTGATCCTTCGACTTTTCCTTTACGAGCTGGGCTTCGCGGATCTTTGGAGAAGGCACCGGGTCACCATGAGCGATGCGCTCTGCCATGGCGATTTGTGCAACCGCTACAAAGCGCTCTTGTTCTTCCTTGCTGTTGGGCCACTGTTTTTCCGCAAACTTGTGGGCAGCCGCTACGGTGCCGTAAGCCGGAGCCAATTCAGGATGCTTGTTAACGACCTCGGAGCGCTCGCCGTAGACAAACGCCTGAGCCTTGTCAACAGACCCGACTTTCCAGGTGTTGCGTATGGCGTCAACTTCACGCGTGCCGGTGACGTTGCCTTTTTCGTCGAACACTTTTTCTTTGGCTACAACGTCCTTACTGGCGACCTTTTCCAGAGCAACGGTTTCGCCTTCTTTGACCTTGCTATCACGCATGGCGCGGCCCAAGTCTTTGCCCCAAATTGTGCGTTCTCCCGCGTCGGTCTGGACACGCACGAAATAGCTTTTGTCTTTCTTCTCATCGAACTGATATTTGGCTTCGCCATGCTCGATCAGCTTGCCGGTGACAACACCTTCACGAAGGCTGAAATCTTTGGCACGGTTCAGATCTGCCGGACGCTCAGCCTTTGGCGCGTCATTTGCTGGCTGTGCAGGCTGTTGCGCTTGACGATCACCTGCAGGAGAAACGGCCTCACGCTGGCCAGTGGTTTTAACCCGCTCGGTGCTGGCCTCGATGCTGTTTTCTTTCACAGGCTCTTTGACCAGTTTGGCCAAGTGCGCTTTCTCAATCGCGGTTGGCTTGTAGCCACTGACTTCAAGACCATTCATGGACGCTTCAAGCCAGGCCGCACGGCGGAAATCTTCTGTACCGCGTACCGTAACTTTTTCCCAGCCGCGAGCCTTTGCGATGTCCACCAGGGACGCGATTACTTGCTGGTTTTCGCTCTTCGTTGAAAGTTTTTGTCCCTTGTCGTCGAACGCGTGAGTTTTGTCCGGGAAATAGAATTTGTTATCTACTTGGAGAAACCGTTCCTTCACATGACTAGGAACGGCGTCAGAGCGCGTATCAGCGGTTTTCTGATCGAGCCTTACCGATGGGCCGGATTTTTCCTCAGCGCGGCTCTCTGGCGATCCCACAGGGCCACTTTCTGGCACTCGCTGATTCAATCCCAGGGATTCACGTTCCATACGCACGCGCTGACGTTGCCGAGCGGCAAACTCGCGGGCTTCGTTGTCGGCAGACGCTAAGACTGGTTCGGGTTGGCCTGCCCGCTGGGCGTCCAGATCTGCACGGCGCTGTTTAGCAAAATCCCGGGCCTGGCCATCAAGACTAGGGCTAGCTGGAGCCGCCTTATCAGCCTCCGTATCGATCTTGGGATTGCGCGCCGCTTTGCGCAGGTTCTCGCGTTGCTGGGCGACAATTGCGGCCACCTCGGGGTCAACCTCGGCTCCGCGATCCTGACCACTCTCAACCGAGTTCTCGCGGGCCTGGCTTGCGGCAGGAACCTTGGCCATCAGCGGAATACCGTTTTGCTTGAGAGCTTCAACAGCGGACAGAGGGTTATCTTTGTCAGCAGTGCGAGCGTTGATATCTGCACCGGCCTCGATCAAGAGATTGGCTGTACGGCCATCCTTTGCAAAAGCCGCAGCATGAAGCGGCGTTACTCGATCCTGGTCACGTGCATTAACGTTTGCTCCGGCTTCGATCAGCACCTTGGCCACGTCCGGATTTTTGGCCTTGATGGACGAAAGCAACGGCGTTTCGCCTTTCACCTGCCCAGCGTCCAAGTCGGTTTTAGATACCTTGGATTCAAGATCTGCACCGGCCTCGATAAGAGTCCGAGCAGCACGGGCAGTAAGAGCCGGATCGTGCATAACAGTCTTGCCCGAGGGCAGGCGCAAGTTCACATCTGCACCGCGAAGAATCAAACCTTCCAACAACATTTGGCCGTTGAATTTCTCACCCGTGGAAAGTTGGCCACGAACAGCAGCTTGAAGAAGAGGAACGCCGTTTTCGACCGGCTCTCTCATATTTGGACTCATCGTTTTTTTCGCGTCGAGTATCGCTAACGCGGTATCAACATTATTGCCGCGAAGCGCTTCGTGCAGACCTTCTTTATTAGCTTTAGTAGCCATCGGTTATATTCCTTCTGCGTCAATCAGCGATTGAATTAATAAATGAGCCAAATACTTCTTTCATTTCCTCATCAGATATTGGGTCGTCCAGAGGGACGACAATATTTTCGAAGTCAATATTATAATCTGTCAACGACAGTTTATCTATTGTTTCAATGTCTTTTGCTTCAATTTCCCGATCAACGAACTTCATTAACTGCCCGTCAACTTCAACTACTTCGTCTTTGACCTTGGATTTAGGTTTAGCCACTTTAGCAGCAGGCGGCGTGTACGTAATCTGCGCTTGTACAACAGGTGGAAGTAGACGCTTCTTGAATACACGTTCTTTGTAATAGAAAACTTTATCGCAAAGGATAGCGTTCATGTTTTCGACAAAAATAATTTGGCGCTTTTTCCCGATTTGGCGAACCTCTTGGGGCAGCAACAACGCGCGCGGAGCTTCTGAGGTACTGGTAGATCCTCCCTTAACGTCGAATTTAGGCCGCGAGTGGGATTTATTTTTAACGGTAGTGTTGCCCAGCATTTCAGAAACGGTTCTAGCGTGTTCCTTGCTCTTAGGTGCAAACACAATCTCGGCAGCAAGACATTCAATAATGGTGCGAGCAACTTGCTCACCGTAGGCCGCCACGAGTTGAGAAATTGACTGAACAATGATGAAAGGGCGAATGTTGTAGCCGCCGAGGTAGCCAATTGATTTGGCAACGATAGGCATACGACCTGGTGCTGTGAATTCGTCCATGATCCATGCAAGCTGGTATTTCAGCTCTGGATTATCCTCCGGCATTTCCTGCATGTTCAAATCAAGGATCTGTTGCGCGAACAGATTGATTATGAGCGACAAATAATCAAGGTCAGAAGGCGCAATGCCCAGGTAAATAGAGATTTTCTGCTTACGCAAATTTCGCAGATCTACAGAGCTTGAACTTGTGGCTGCGTCAATAAGGGGGTTAAGCCACAGTTCTAGCTTAGCTGTGAACGTCTTACGGATTGAAGACTGTGTGTTACCACTGGTAAATATGAAGTCGTATAGAGCAGCCTTACAGGCGCTACTAAGAGGATTTGGCGAAGTGTCGCGTTGTTCGATTAAGTTTTTCCAGTGTTCACCAACGGACTCACCTTCGCCAAACATAATTTGCCGAACGATTTCACCAAAAGTGCGCGGGGTGCCTGGCGTTTCAAATACATACAGGGCAATCCCAAGGAACAACGTCCGGCACGATGCGGGCCAGAAAGGATCGCCGTCCGCAGGGTCAGGCGAAAGCATGTTGCCGATCTTCTGTAAGTCGTTCACTCGCAACATAGGATCATCAGACACGTAATCCAATGGATTCCATTGCATAGTGCGTAGCTCTGGATCGACTGGGTTGAACAGGTGAACGTCTGTAAAGGTTGCGCGGAACCCCGAGGTAATCCGGTAGGACTCCTTACGCACATCCAGCAGAACGACGCTATCAGGCCAGCTAAGCATGTTCGGTTGAACGACACCGACACCCTTACCAGACCGAGGCGGCGCAGAGCATAGCGCGCCAAGCTGGCCAGCCAACATTAGAAACTTGCCTTTCCATTTACCGATGATGAACCCCTTGTCGCCCAGGAGTTTGTTCCGTTTAATCTCGGCAGTAGTTGCGAAACGTGCGTCACCATGAAGCTTACGACTTAGAGGCATAACGCATATCCCCACTAAAATTAGTGGGGGGAGGAAACCGGCAGCGGTACAGATAATCAACCATTTTCTTACTAGTGGCTGATTACCGTAGTAAGTCCAATAATCAATGATCGTTTTAGGCGTTGCGCCAGTTACTGGCTCCCCGATTTTCCATAGGAACCAATAACCCGCTAGGTACAAACCAAGCACTACGGCAAAAATGCCCATCGCCGTAAACACTTTAACTTTTGCGTTAAAGCTATCCATTTCGTTAAGCAGCATATGCAGCCCCCCTATCCAGCAATTTTAAGGGCATATTCCGGATCGAAATATATTTCCCTAACGTAAGGCTTCCCGTTTTCGTCCCTGTCGCACTGAACGACAATATCAATCAACATATAAAGATCTTTGATAATAAGATCCTGTGAGAGTTGACCGCCTTCGGGACTTGCCTGAATCATGTTTGCCATTCGACGAAAAGCCATCTTTGCGCTGTTCGCGTGGAAGCTCGCCATTGTTCCAGGGTGACCGCTGTTCACAACGTTCTGGAAGAAGAAATAAGCCTCATCACCGCGTATCTCAGCAAGAAGCACACGGCTAGGGAATTGCCGCAGTGTGGAAGCCAGAACGCCTTTAACCCGTAGTTTCTCGTCAGCCTTGGCGTTCCTGGTGAAGATCAAATTCACCTGGTTGCGGTGGGGTAGACGAGACTCCCGAGTATCTTCAACAGTAATAATTCGTTCATCAAGTGGGATCTTGTGCGACAAAGCATTCATTAGCGCCGTTTTGCCTGAACCTGTCTCACCAGAGAAAAAGATATTTTTCTTGTATAAAACTGCCTTGCTGAAAAATCCCATTACATTTTTAGCCGCAAAGAGTTCTAACAGTTCGATATCCCGAGTCGGCACCTCATTGCGAAGTTCTTGGCGGTCTTCCTTTGAGACACCGCGTGTTTGTATCCACTCGGATTTTTTGAACGTCCCAAATTCAATAATTTCCTCAAGCGTAAAAGCCTCCCCTTTACGGGGAAGCCGGATTGTGATCGAAGGCCCCGCAGTCACCGGAGGTAGATTAATTTCAATCCGTTCGCCTCCTGGTAGCTCAGCGCTCATAATTGGCTCAGGTGCCTGACTGGAATAGTTAGCTACCAGCCTGCTAAGTTCCTCACACCACGTGTAATCAAGTACGGGCATAGGAATCTCGTTCCAGTGCCCATGCGTATAAGTCCACAACGTGCCAGGTTCGTTAATACACAGTTCGTTGAATTCACCGTTCAGGTATTCGTTAAGAACCTGCAAGTGAAGTTCAACGGTATGCAGTTCGTCATTCTGGTTGAAGTCTTCCATAACCATCATTCCTTGTACTCAAGGCTGTAGACCTTGCTGAAATCAATATCGCGGGCCAGGTAGATGTAAATGTTAGCGCCCTGGTTGCGGGTCAAAGTAGACGGAATGTTTGCCGACTCTTTGAAAATTTCAGTAGCCAGTTCCTGGCCACCGTTTGTGGTGTTACCGAAACTGATATTAGTGTTGTCACTGTTGTTGCTTTGGCCAGTTGCCGACAGGTAAGCCCCTACGTCGTCGATCAGGCTCAGTGCGACGATAGGCCCCCAGCGTTCGGCCAGGTGGTTATCAATCTCACCAGTTATACCGGTGCGGCCCAGCTCATCAGTACCGGCAGAATTCAGGTTAAACGCGATGTTGTTAGGCATAGGAGTGCGACCGCGAGTCCACACAATCGGCAACCGGCGATTGCCACGGGCCAGGCCCATAAGCTGCTGGCCTGTGTAGATGGTGCCCGCCTCGGCCACAATGGCGCTGTGATCCGCAGACCACAGGTCAACACTCTGGATGCACGTAACCTGGCCCACCAGGGACGAATCAATAGCTTGCTGAACGGTGCAGGGAATCGATTCGCCTTGGTACACCATCAAGCTCGGATCACCCAGCTTGTATGCCTCGATGGGATCAAGTTGAGCGCCCTGGAGCGATTGAGACAATCGATCTTGGCCAGCGGTGTTACCACTGCCCGAACCACTTCCGGCGTTGCCTGGCGCGCCAGGAGTGCCAGGGGTGCCGGTCTGGCCCGCTGCTGCCGTAGTAGTGCCCGTATCGAGCTTGAACTTAACGCTCGATCCCAGGCGCTCTCTGCGCTCGATCTGTGCCGGTGTTTCAGCGGGTTGACCATTACCGCCCTTGCCTTGCTGGATGTTCGGTTGTGGCGGTGGGGTGCCAGCTTGCGGCTGTTGTTGCTCATCGAACTTGCCAAGCTTCAGCGGCGGGACGGTCGTCTGTGCGGTTTGTGACGTATCCACAGGGGTGCTCTGACGTTCGGCGCGCTCTTTGTAAAGTTGCGCGTAATAGTCAAACAGGAAGTAGCCCACAGCAATGATGACTAATGCACCAATGATGAAGTTAGTCATGCGGGCTTGTACGCCCAAACCTTTATTGACTGAGGCAATTTTTCGGTCGCCCTTGATGGGTTGTTCTTCCGGAAGTTCTTCTTCCTCGAAATCCTCATCCTTATTACGGTTCCATGGCATTCTCATTGTTCCACCTCCTGCTTAATTACCCGTTCAACACGCGGTGATCCTGTTTTGGTTGTAGGTCTTACTCCACCTTTCGGGTCGTATGCCTCATTAAATACGCAGGTCACAAGCTCACCCCTACGGAAAATAAACTTAGGCTTTACCGCATGAATTACCATTACGTTGTCTTTGATATTGAAAGGGGCCAACGTCTCTTTGCCTTCTTCATTTTCAAAGTAGACTTGAGGTATTTCACCACGCGGAGGGAAACTCACATATGTAGCCTGGCCGTTATCTTCCACCTTGCTAGGTTCGATACTGCTTGAACCCTCAACGGTGTAATTAGTGTTCATATTCGCACCGTCGCCATACGCAAGGTATTTTTTCGCAAGCTCATATTGAGCTTTGGTGCGCTTCTCGTTCAACTCATCCTCTGGATAGCGATACTGAATGAACTCGTAACTGGTCACATTTTCAGTTTTGACCAGAATCATATCGAGGTTGTAAACGCGCTTGTTGGTTACGATATGAATGTTTGTATTAGGACTGCCACGGGCTGGCTTGATGAAAAAACCATTTTGCGCGGTCAGTGTGCCCACTCCCCAGGCGTCGGTATAACCGCCGCCCATATCAAGGATCTTTTCACCCTTAGAAAACATGACCAATGTGTCACGGCCAATTTTCGCTTTCACAGTGACGATGTTGTAAGGATCGAAATCAACGAAGCGCACACGGGGATCTTGATGCGCGGGTGTCGGGACTTGTGCAGCGGTCGCCTGGTAGCTAACAGCGCAACCAAGCAGGACGGCTAAAGCGACGGGCGTCATTCTCATAGTCACTCTCTCCCCTGGTTAGGCGAGTAAGCCGGAGCGCTTAACCCGGTAGGACTCACCACGGCGGGTGCCGGTGCGGAAGCCCTTGGCCTGGCTTGAGAAGACGAGCCGAGAACTTGGTTAGTGTTGTACTCAGTAATTTGCAGACCGATATCGTTGATTCGGCGCTGGCCTTCTTCCTTCGGCAGATTCACCATTTTGAATGCAATGTCAGCCACCCAATAAGTAGTCGCCGGAACACCATTTTTCGTTATTGTCCGCGAAAAATAGATTTGCGCTGTATCGACAATGCCCTGCAAGTTAGGACGTGGCGCAATACTCTCAATCTCTGGTTTTACCGTGGCTGTATTGCCGTAGCGTGCAAGTGGGCCATCCGGATTATCCGTATCCCAAAACTTAGTCCACTGCGATTGCAGCTGTGGTGACATAAAGGAAGCCGCGCAGAAGTAATCAGCTTCGGCCATATCCTTGATATAGCGTTCCCGACAAATAGCGAAGGTATTAAGGGCACGACGCAGTAAAGCGTCTTCGTATTTAATCTTTACCTCTTCCAGTGACATAAGCGGGTGAATCGAATTGTTCGCCTTGTCCATTACCAGCACTTGCGGCGGCGGCGGCGGCACCATCGAGGTTTCAATTGCCTGGTGCGCAACCCACAGCGCACCAAATGCAAATACAACGGCCCCGCCTGCAATCCGGAACGCCCAGGTTTTCATCTTCTCCAGCTTTTCAATCTCGGTGTCTGCCCAAGAGTGAGACGCCTGGAGGATCTGTTGAATGTCTTCGTGGTCATCTACGAATTTCTTGATGCCACTGAGAAAACGTTGAACCTCGGCGTTTTCCTTATCGGCGTCTTTCTGTTTGGCATCCATATCAGCCCTCTCCTAAGTGAACGTCGTTAAGCGCAACCACTTGGCCGCAGCTTGGGTAGTTAATGCCTGCCTGGCGTGACTCATTGACGGGACGGCGGTTTTTGCCATCGCATGAAGGCGGCTGATGGACACACCCCGCCATGGCAACAACCAGGGGCAAGACGAGCAGTCGTAAAACGTTCTTCATTTTCACTATCCTCACACGCACAAAAAAGACGGATACATAGCAACACTTTACTATGTTCCGTCTATACAGAAAAGGTCTTTCTGTATCTGAGGGGCAATGAGCCCCTATGCTCCAACTAATACCGACAGGTGGTTAAGCGCCGATAGAACCGCCGCGTGGACGCTTTCTATCCTTGTTTCGGTCGCCGGATCTGCGCTTAGGCATGATCGACTTGAGACTGCGCTTGAGCATTCCTGAAACCAGGCGACCGGCGCCGTAGGAATTCACTGAGACACCGCCTGCAAGCCCCCCGGCCAAAGACGGGATTTGAGCCAGGCAAAGCAGGGAGATTGCACCAGTGACCAGGAACGGAAACAGGAGGTTGATTTGGGCTGTGCTGGTGATTGCCGCAGCTCCAACCGACGCTCGATCGTAAAGCGTCATAACGAGCGAGTTGGCTGCAATGACCATGACAATGACCAAGGCAAAGTTCGAAAGTTGCTGAATCCAGCGGCTGAAGAAATCAGAAGTCGCCTGAAACAGCAGAGTGCAAATGAACAACGGCCCCAGGGCTAGGATTATGGCCAGCATGATTTTGCTCATGACGATCAGGAAACAAGCGTAGGCAGTGACAGCGATTGTCTGACCCCACACCAGGATCGCAATCATGTACATCCCTGGATCACCTACCAGAATGCCGCCTTGATCCCAAAACTTCTTACCGGCGATGAATCCTTTAGCCAGGATGCTATCGAGAGAACCCACCATCGTGTTGTTGGTAGTGGCCCCAAAGAAAGCTTGGCCCAGCTCGAAAGGTGCAACGCTGAAAGTGTTAACCACGTATGTGTTGTAAGCAGCGAATTGAAACGCGACGTACAGGATGGCCACCATCTTTGCGATGCGTGAAAACCCGTCGGTTATGGGTTCACTGACCTGGCCACGCAAGAGGGCTAAGCCCCAAAGCATGACGTAGACAGCCAGGCACGTGTTCACTGCCGGCGCAATGATCTGCGCAACGGCTGTCACGTTCTGAGTGATGTACGCGCCTGTCATCCCGTCGACGAAGGTAAACACTTGTGTGTATGTTTCGGTAGCCATAGCCAGAACTCCGATTATTGCCCCTTCTCAGGGGCTTTCTTAAACGACTCTGGAGCGCTGGTATCCAGCTTCGGAAAGTCGGCCTCACCGGATCTTTCAGCCCGGCATGCAGCGTCGCAAACCACCTTTTGCTCCTTGTCCCAGCAGCCAGTCAGGCATGCCAGGAGAGACGCGAGGAATATGAATTTCTTCATGATTTTTTCTTTCCGTAGTAGTTATTTGGTGATCGACGTATCAAGCGCAGGAAAATCAGCCTGCCCGCTTACCTGCATACGCATTTCGTTCTGCATCTGGCGTGCGGCGGCGTCGTTGGCTTGAGTCAATTGCAGAACGCTTTGCAGCTGCGCCTGGTCATTGGCCAGCTTCGCCTGTTCGGACTGAGCGACCGCCTGTAAGTCCATGATGGCTTTAGGGTCGGTTGATGTGTTGATGCTGTTAGACAGGCGCTGCAAGGTCTGCACACGGGTAGCAGAGTTGTTGTAAGCCTGCTGGCCAAGTGCTTGTTGGTTCGCGCTCATGTTGCGCATTTGCTCCAAATACGACTGCATTTGTGGAGACAAGGACTCTGCTTCGGAAGAAGAAAGGACAGCTTGAGACTGACGGATCTGGTTCGCAGAACTGGCCAGGTCGCCGTAGGTTGCACCGCTGTTGCTGTTGAGCAGGGCCATACCCTCACTCCAGTTCGCAGGCAGGCCATTGCGAGGCGAGTCAGAAAGCAGACCACCCATATTGCGGTTGCCGGTAAGCGACGACAATTGCGATTTAGCGACTGACAGGTTGTTTTGAATTTCCGACAGTTGCTGGCTCAGCAGCACGCCATTAGCAATCGCTTTTTCGATGGCGATGGCGTCAATCACAGGAACGATATCCGCCCAGGTGTTACCTGATGCGATGGCAGAAGCCAGGCCGATAGCCAGGGTCAGTTTTTTGAGATTCATCATGCGGTTCTCCGTGCAGCTTTGAAGTGTGGGAGCCATTTTTCCGGCTCGTCTCCATACTGAGCCCTCAAACTATCCACCAGGGCAACGGTATGTTTCCTACTGGACAGTACGTCCAGTTCATAATCAAACCCGTGCAGATCCAAGCTTGCGAATACAGAGCTATGGCCCTGTTTGATTAAGAAGCTGCGAGTTGATTCCGGGTCTGACTCTTTAACGATTTGGAACTCACGAACCGAGATACCCAACTTTTCATATTGCTCCCAATCGGCTTTGTCGTTGGGAAACAGAATTTTGTTAGGCGTCTGTTCGATTAAGGTGTGCGCGATTGGGCTTTTCAACGCATCGTTAGGCGACTGCGAATCCAATACAACGAAACCGTTATTCTTACGGATGGTTTTCAATTGGTCTTCAACAAACGCTTGGAACGGAGCATCGCCCAGGGCTTTCCAGAACTCAGCAACAAACAGCGCAAACCGGCGACCATCCACTAGCATTTGAACAATGTGGAACAGGTACATATTGATTGGTGTACGCAGTTCATCGTTATTCAAAAACGCGGTTACGTCGAAGCCAGTAATAAGGCTTTCACCCAGAGACCCCGCGATAGTGTCGAACTTGTTGTCGAAAACCCACGCGTTCTCCCCGTCTGGCAAGCCAGGCTTACGCGCATAACACCAGCGCTGGAGGCGTTTGTAGATAAGGCTGTCTTTGTCCAGGTAATCCAACACACGACCAATACGGCGGTTCTCCCAGGCAAGACCAAGCACGGAGTTCACCGCTCTCTCAATCTTTTCAACCTCAGTCACTTCAAGCGAGCCTACATCGCCTTGTTGAGCGCTCAAATAAAGCGTCAGACTTTTCAGGAATGGCCGGGTTAGATCGTTCTCAAGATCTAACTTGAACGGGTTCCAGTTAGTAGGCTTTCCGGTCTGTACTGGATAGTATTTCCCACCCAATGCGCGAATAACCAATTCTGTATCGCGGTCTTTCGTAAATAGGACGCAGGTCGCTTTCTGTTTAACCAGCATGCACAGGTTGAATGCGATCCAGGCGGTTTTACCTGAGCCAGTTGGGCCGAGCACCATTGTATGCCCGACGTCTTTAATCTTTGCATCGTTCTTATCTTGCGGGTCAGATCCATGGAACGAAAAGAAATAAGGCGTTCCCGCTGTAGTCATGTACATGGTCAAGGCGTCACCCCAATGGTTATTGGTCAGACGCCCAGCGGGGAAATTATGCATTGGGGCAAAGCCACAAAAGTTCTTGCTGTTGATGCCCGACACCCGAGGCCGATCCTTGAAGTGCCCAGGAAATTGCGACCAGAAAGCCGCAACGATGGCCAGGTCTTCCCGTGCGGCAGTTACCCCAGCAGCGCCTAACGCGTCCACCGCGTCGGCCACGTTGTCATTCAGTGTTTCCACCTGGTCAGATTTAACGAACAGGGTAAAGTGATGTTCGCCCATGACGATACGGCGCGAAGCCAGGTCATCAAGCGCGTCGTCGATTTCGTCAATCTGTGACGTTGCATCGTCCTCGGCACTCTCCATTCGTTTCTGTGCTGTCCGCATCCGACTACGAGCCGCTTCCTGTTTGATAAAGCTAAAGGATTGGGTCAACACGAAGTCGAAGGGGGCGTTCAGCAGCTCGTTTAGGAACACCGATGTAGTTTCAGCAGGATAAGTGCCAATACCCAGCAACGCACCGTATGAGGTGCTTGTGGCACCGCGTACTTCGACTGTCTCGTTACCCCAAAACGGACGAGTCGCCGGGAGTAACTTCCGCAACGGTGCTTGGCCAATGGCTACACGCTGCCATTTACCATTAAGGAGATACCCCATGAACTCCATAGGCTCAGAGCAAAAGATACCCATGTGTTTATAGATGCCCAGCTTTTCAGCATCGTAACGGCGAAGGCTACGGAGGACTTGTTTAACCACCTTGTTCAGATACTCAACCGCTTGCACGCGCTCAGCTTCACGGCTGGTCTTATCTGCCTTGGCCATGAAGTTGAACAGAGCGCTTGAAATAGCTGAAGGGAAAGGCCGGTAAACAATCGTCAGATACAGTTCATTCACGCGAAGCTTTTCACTTGCCAAGCGTGACGAATACTTTTCGTTAAGGTCTTTAGCGAAGCCATCCGGAAAGTCACCGGAAGGATATTTAGTCTCACGACGACGAACAACGTGTTGCCACATTGCAACGTTATGACTTGAGATATTGCGCAGAAGCGCGTTAAGGCGCTTATGCCAGATATTCAGTTGCTCATCATCCGCACTTTCAAAGCTGGCCCCTGTAAGACGAATGACTTGCATGTAGTCACGGTTTTTAGTCATGACCGTGTGCTTATCTACATGAACCTCATACGGAAGACGCTCCGAAACAGGAGGTTCATTCTTAATTACCTTCTTTCTGATCTTTTCGGCAATGCTCATATCAGTCCCCTTTTCTGCAATTTACGAAGCTTACGTTTGCTCAGTTTTTTGCCTACGTTGAACTCCAAGGGGCTGTAGGTCGCGGCTCGCCAATAGATAAAGTTACCGAAGAACGTGAATGCTTTGGTTTTACCCCAAAGATATATAAGTTCAAAGGCTCGCGGGTCATACAAACAAATTCCGTACAACACCAGGTGGACGGGAATAAACATGGTCAACCACAAAAGATTCTTTGTGAAGACAAATACCTCAACCGTAACCATCAGGTTGATAATGAATGCCTGCCAAGTAACTCCAAAGCGCATTGTGGGACGCGTAGGCCCCACGAAAAGAGTATCGACTATTACACCGTCGTTCTTATCCATGTGGGACCTCGTTCTAATCCGTGATTAAACGCCAAACAGGCCGCGAATCCAGCTAACAATCTGGTCACTACCGAACAGCAACACGATGCCGACGATAGAGCCAACAAGCCACATCCAGTGGATGCGACCGAACAAAGCGAGAAGACCCACAGCCATGATTGCAATACCCGCCAGAGGGGTCAGCATGGCCAGGGTATCGGCGGACAACCCTGTCGCACCGGTTTGAAAAGGGTTTGCAGCCATCGCAAAAACTGGGAACACAGTCGCTACCAGAGCAGCGAAAAAACCCCACAGACGGCGGTTTACAGCGTTAGAGCGGTTAGGCGTATCAGGTGCCGTGCGTACTGTCATAGTGAAGCTCCAGAGTTATCGGTGTGGTGAGGCATCTAAGCCCCCGGATATAGCCAGCCAAGGTGTTCAGGTTCGGCCAAAGACGCAGTTGCTTTCTTGCGTTGTATAAAACGTTTTCTCCCTCCTTCCAGGTTAAAACCACAACGAGGCTAAATTTTTGCTCGGCCATCTCTCTCAAGATGAATTGCCGGATCGCATTATTTGCCGCGAATTCTTCTAGCTGGTTCTCGTCGATGGACATCATTTCTTTGGCCTCGGGTGTTGTTGATGAGGCCGGTATCCTATCCGTTCGGGAGGCATTCGGCTGCACCTGAGCGTTCATCGACGACGCATGACCATCGTTTTTGTCGGGTCGGATGTCGTTATTGTGTTGATCCAGAAGGGGCCTCCTTGTCACCGGCGGCAGGTGAATCGTTTAAGCCCTCATCCCCTTCCTGGTCAGTGACTTGCGGCTGGGGAGGCGTGTTTTGCTTGCGTTTGTAGACATCCCAATAGGGAACGTCAGCCGGTGCGGCGTTGCTTGGTGCCGGGGCAGCTTCAGCCCGTTGAGGCACAAACGGAGCTTTACGCGACTGCACAGGTTTCCCGGCCAGCCCATCAAGCTCACGCTGTAGCGATTCGATGTTGTTGCTATGGCCAAGACCTTTGGCCGCGATAGTGCGCACTTCGTCAGGCGACTTCTGCGCTTTGATTGCGTCAGCAAGTTCAGAATTGACTTGCTCAAGGGATTTTCTTTCCGTAGCCAGCTCGTTGCTGAGGATCGTACGGCGCTGGTCGTCCCGGCTTTGCTGGGTATCGCTCCCAACAACCGGGTAAGTCTCAGCGTGTGCGGCGGTAACAGTCCCTGTCAGCAGGGCCAGTAAGAGCGCGCATGGTGTCAGCTTCATAAACCCTCTCCCTTCGTCCGGCGAACCGGACGTACTTAATTCCTTGCGAAGCTACAGCAATGCGTTTTCTGTTGCAACACTTATGCATTAACTGCGTGATGGTTTTGCACTCACTGCACCCGCGCTACCGCTCTACATCCATTGCGGGTTTGTCCTGAATCTTGGCTTTCTCAGCAGCGCGCACAGCCTTGAGTTCAATATTCCAATCCTTACCCGCAGTCGGACGCACGCGTTCGACCTCTTGCGTCACAGCTTGTTTCAAACGGTCGCCTAATCGATCACCCGCCTTATCAGCGTTGAAGCCATCGACGATCTTGTAGCCCTGCCCTTCCAGGTGCTTCGCGGCAGATTGAAGAATGTCCCTGGTGCTGCCAGCAGTACCGATCACCAGGGCGTTGTCTTTCAGTGCCTGGTAGCTCATCGCTTCAATTGACGACTCAACAAATACGGCGACCTTCGAAGCAGCTTTGCCGGTGAAATACAAACCGCGATCACCCCGGATACCGTGGAACGGTTTGCTGTATGTGCCGCGCAATTCTGCACCCGACATATTCCCTTCCAGGTCACGCAAAGCAAACACAGCATTGCCGTATTTATCAGCCCACAACCTGCCTTTCTCAATCGCTATATCAACGATCTGTTCGGGAATTCCGCGTGTGTTGGTTAGGTAGGCTTTGACCTTCGGAAGCTTGCGAGGATCTTGCTCCGGTATCTCTAGTTTCGGTTTTTCTGTTGTATCCAGGATGCGCGTTGCCTGGTGTTTTGCTTCGGCTTGGTAAGTCTGGACGGCAGCATCACGGCCGTGCGTTCCACCAAGCCAAGCAACCGCATCTTTGAACCCAAACCCACCAAGGTGCATGGCCAAATCAATCGCACCACCGCCGCCCTTATCAGCGTCATGGTTATAGAATTTTTCATCAGTAACCGTGATTCGCCCAGCGTGGGTTTTCCAATTGTTCTTAGGGTCTGCTGGATCTGGAAGACCCCCGAAGCCCTCTATCACTGTTGCGAGGTCGATGCCTCGCGCTTTGGCTATATCCGTCTTATCCATGGCTATTCCTCTGACAGAAGATCAAAAGATGCTGCTACGGAAAACAAAGTTTCGTTGCGGCAGAAACATCATAACACACCGTAAAAGGTTAATTTAGCTGTTTACTTACCACTAAAATCGACTATAATAGAATCATGCAGTTAAGGAACTGCATAAACGACGAAGCCCCGAACGGCGGCAACCGGGACGGGGCTTCTAATCACCACTAACTGAACGGAGTTAGAAAATGACTACTCGCTATCTTACCTGTGCTGAAACCGCAAAGCTCGTTCGTAAAGCCCTCAAGGAAGCGTTTCCCGACGTTAAATTCAGCGTCCGAAGCAATGTCTATTCTGGCGGCGCTAGCTTGTCTGTGAACTGGACGGATGGCCCGAACATCAAGCAAGTGGAGTCAGTTACGTGCCGGTTCCAAGCCTCTTATTTTGACGGTGGTATAGATTACAAAGGGTCGATTTATCACATGATGCACGGTGAAACGGTTTCGTTTGGCGCTGACTTTATAAACACCCAACGTGCAGCGTCAGATTTTGCCGTAGAGCAAGCTATCGACCGGGTTTATCGCAACCTGCGCGGAAATTTCACCGAAGCAGGTATGCAAAAACCTACCGTTGAGGACTTCCGTTCTGGCAAGCTCTGGACAGCGATTCTGCCGGGTTATCACAACTATGGCGGTGAATCTGTTCAGTCTGATATTAACGCCGTTCTAAACCGTTCCAGTGACCGACTGCGCGGTCGTGTCAGCGCAACAGCACAATGCGTATTTGTTACGCATGACGATGGCTACAGTCGCCAATGCGGCAGCGGCTTTTCAGCTGTAACCATCCAGTAAGACAAGGCTGGCCCTACGGGGCCAGCATCCATTGTAGAGGGGGCACAATGAACGATCCGAAGCCAGTTACCAAAGGAGGCATGATGGCCGTGCTTGCGGCCAGGACCGCCGAGGCCCAGACACGGGCCGAGGAAGAAGGAAAGCCAGCAGCCCCGACCAAACCCCGGCCTAAGGTTCAATTGCCTTTGTGGCCTGAGCTGGAGCGCGCTATTCCAAACCACTTGGCGCGATCCTCTCTGTTTTCTCCCTGCGGTGTTAGGCGTCAACACGACCGCACAGAAGTTGCCAGCCGCCAGGATGTAAAAATCATGTACACCGGCGAACAGCTAGACATGGCTGATAGCGATGTTTTTATGCAAGCGCTCACCGAAGCCAGGGGAACCCCGCTAGGCGAGAAAATTTTTATCAATCGCGGAAATTTCCTCAGATCGATGGGGCGTTCAACAGGAACAAGCGATTATGAATGGCTGCATGAGTCATTTCGCCGGTTGTTCATTGGCACAATCGAGATTGAAGCCAAGCGCTTTAAAATTGGTGATCCATCAACCCCGAGCGGCAAAATACCTAAATCAAGCGGCCTGCATCTATTGTCAGGCTTCGATTACGATGATGAACAAGAAGCCTATTTCCTTTCCTTTGATGCCCGAATCATCGGCCTTTTTTACAATAAAGAATTTGCCCTGGTTGACTGGCAAAAACGCCTCGAAATTCGGAAACGTCGGGATATGGCCAAGTGGCTACAGAATTACGTCGCGAGCCACGAAAAAGGCGTGCACCGCATTGGCCTCAAATATCTTAAAGAATGGATGACCTACACAAGCCCGCCCAACAAATTCAAGGCTGCTTTAGGCGAAGCCTTGGGAGAGTTGCAGCGTGTAGAGATCATCCAGGAGGCCCGCATAGAACTCAGCACCCGTAATGAACCCCAAGCCCACTGGATCAAGCCATAAGCACCCTGGAATGCTATCCCGGCTGTTTGCCCACTTGTGCCAGGTGCAAGCCTGTCGGGATAGCATTCCAGTTGACGCACGGGATGGCATTCCACAAGGGCGGGATAGCATTCCAGCGCGTCGGGATAGCATTCCAGCGGGTCGGGATGGCGTTCCAGGTCGTCGGGATGGCATTCTTTAGGCTTTGAAAAAATGTATATATTTCATGGAGTTATAACGTTTTTTTAGCGTTAACCATCTTTTAAAGCTTTTTAAAGCTTTTCAAAGTTATTTAACCCCGAAAACTCTTTTTCCTGACTTTTTTTGAAGCAAAAAGCTAGCTTAGCGTCATAAATCGACAATTTGCAGGACAAAAAGGGCGAAAGCGCCACTACGGAAAGAAAATCCCCTCCCTCAGTCACCCCGAGTCGGGATGGCATTCCAGTTACGCCCTAATAAGGGTATTAATCTATTTACTCTATAGTTAAATTACCATACAATGGCATTGTACCCAGGCGGCAACCTGGCAGGCTAACGGAATGGAGTTAGTGACTATGGCTAGATCGAGGCAAAGCCATGCGAAGAAAAGAACGCTTAACCCCGCAGGACTTCGACACCTTGAAGGCCCATATGGGGCCGCGGTGGAAGCCGGCGAACATCGAGGCCGTGCGGCAAGTCCTGGTAGAAGGCCGGAAACAGAAAGACATTGCGGCAGATCTGGAGGTTACCGAGAAAGCGGTTTCGCAAATGGTGAAGAAGGCATACGACCTTCACCAGGAGCACGGCACAGCACCGGAAGGCTGGGTAACAGTCTTTGCCACCCTACCCCCTGATTTGGCCGAACACGTCCGGATCATGGAACAAACAGCGCGGGCAACCTTGAACAGAGGCAAGCAATGAATATTCCACGCAAGTTTAAAGCGAAGGCATGGGCTAACCAGAAAGGCGGCGTCGGTAAATCGATCCTGTCCTATAACGATGCTTTCTTTCTCGCTGAAAGTGGCAAGCGCACTCTGTACATAGACGGCGACGAGCAAGGTAATGGCAGCAAGCGGCTAGTTGAGTACGCGGTTCCTAACCTGGTGACGTCAGATCTATTTAAGGCGAGTTCTCTTAATCCAATCATCCCAATCGACGGCCAGAACCTGTATGTGGTGATGGCTGACGACGCACTGATTAAAGCCGAACGCACCGATATGGACGACGGCGAAATGGTCGAGCTTTTGAAAACGAACCTGGCCACGGTCGCGCAGCACTTTGATTATGTGGTGATCGACACAGCCGGTTCTAACAGTCGGATTGCTAACTCGTTCCTGGTAGCAAGTGACTTTGTAGCTATCCCTTTCCGTGTCGATCCTTTCAGCATCGACGTGGCAAAAAAGGTTCTCACTCGTGTGGCCTTCGTCCAGCAAAAATGGAACCCCGGCCTGGTGAACCTTGGGATTGTTCCCAATGAGTTCGATTCAGGGCAACCGGCGCAAGTGGATTGGCTCAAGCAGCTTGTGAGTGCATACCGCCCGTTCTTGACCGCTGGCTTAGTCAATAAGTCTGTTTCATACAAAGAAGCTGCGTTAGAGGGTGTACCGGTCTGGAGGCTCAGAGGCGGCGACGGTGAATCGAATGCGCCTGTGAAGACCGCAGCACGAAACGCTGGCAAGGAAGTAAAAGCAGTATTCCAAATCATGCTTGACCGGATGGAGAAGGCCAATGGCTAAGAAGGGATTAGGGCTAGATCTGACGGACATGGCGAACTTTCAGCCAACCGTTCAAGCAGCAGAGCCAATCGTTGTAACTGGTGCGCTGGAGGTTCCTTTAGAGGACGTGATTCCAGATCCAGACCAGCCACGTAAAAAGTTTGACCCGGTGGCACTGCAAAATCTGGCCGACGTAATCAAGGGCAGTCAGCTCAATCAGCCAATTTCTGTGCAGCCCAAAAACGCGGAAGGAAAGTATGTAATTAACATCGGAGAACGGCGGTGGCGTGCTTGCAAGCTTGCAGGCTTAGCGACAGTCCCTGTGATGATTAGCGACAAGACCGACCGTTACGACCAGGTGACCGAGAACACCGAGCGTGAACCTCTCACCACTATGGAAATCGCGGAGTTCATCGCACGGCGAGTGGAGGAAGGCGACAAAAAAGGTTACATCGCCAAGCGTTTGGGTATGCGCTCAGATTCAATCTCTCAGCACCTGGCGTTGGCCACAGCTCCGGCGTTCATTCAGAACCTCGGCAATGACACGAAGGTAGGCGCTCGAACCCTGTACGAGCTGGTACAGGCTCACAAGGAGTTCCCTGGTGAAATCGTCGAGTACGTCAGTCAAGAAGAGGAAATTACTCGCGCAGGTTTGGCCACTTTACTTTTACGTTTGCGAGCGAAGCTGGTAGCGACCACACAACCACCCACCGCACCTGGTCAACCCTCCCAGGCACCAACCAACGAGGAAACAAAACCGCCAAAGGAACCACAACAGACCCCCGCAGCCCCGGAGGTTAAAACACAGGAGCCCCAGGCACCGAACCAACCCAATCTGACCCCAGCGCACAACAGCAGCTTGATCAGGTTTATGGTTGATGGGAGGGAGGCGAGCTTAGCGCCCGTTGGCCTGGTTAGCATTGTCTATGCCGATACCGGTGAGGTCTGCGAAGTCGATTTGTCGGCTGTGCAAGTCATCGGAATGGAGGAAGTCGAGAATGAAAGTTCGTAAGATTGCAACGAATTCGGCGCGGCTGGCAGCGTTCTCGCTGCTGTCGCTTTTGCGGCCTGTCGTGGTGACAGTGCTTGAAATCCTCACCGCGTTTAGTCTGTTTGGTTTCCTGGCCTGCGCCTTCTTTGGCCAATGGTTTGTATTCACGGTGCTATTGATTGCGGGAGTGACGACCAGCGCTTTAACTTGGTCGTATGATGCAATCCTGAGTCGCCTGGTGCCCTTCGACTACGGATTCCTTTCCGAAGGTTGAGGGAACATGCCAAATGGTCATTCTTCTGAGCCGACGCCTTGTCGGCTTTTTTCTGTCTGTTCTTCTGCAAAATGGCCGGAGCATTCCCCGCAGATCAATTTCAAACTTGGCTTGCCCCATAGGTTTATTTTGCAGGGCGCGCAGGTGTACTTAACGCGTGTTGGTTTTGAGGTCGATGCGGGGCCTTCCGTTGGTGCTGTGACATTCTCAGGGTCTACCCCCTCGACCGCACCTTCTAATGCTGCCTGCAATGCTTGTGCTGTCACATGGCGTGACGGGAAATAGTCGTACCAGGTAATACGAAAATCCGAGTTCACCAGCTTTTCAAAAGCCTGATCGAATACGCCGCCTTCTATTGCGTAATCGGCCATGCGTTCACCCGTTTGTTTGCCGCCTGGCTTGCCGGTATCACTTGGCATCAAGCCCACCGCTTTCATTTTCTCCCCCCACTCACGGTTATGGTAACGGCGGCGGCCTGGTTTGCCGAAGTGGTGTTGCCACAGATGAACCATTTCATGAACGACCGTTTGCATCACCTCCTTTAGAGGAACGACGCCGAAGTAAGCCGGGTTCAACGCAATCTCATCGGTAAAGCTTTTGTCTGTCTGATTAATAAATCGGCCAGCGGAAAAGTAGCCGTAGGTTTTCTTTTCACGCTGGAGAGTCAGCAGGCAAGACGGTAACTGGCCACCAAATAACTCGACGTTGAAGTGGTGATACGCCTGATCGAGTTCGCCGTAAGCATCTTTAGTTGGGAGCATGATCAATACCTAATTGGATTGTACAAACCAAATTATACCACTTTGGTTTGTACAATCCAAAGTAATGGTTTGTACAAACCAAACTTTGTCATGGCAAAAAACCTCGATTTCAGCAGTGACGAAAGCCCCCGGGAATTTTGTTTCCGTAGTAGCAATCCAGATGCCCAGGCGATGGGGAATTCTGGTTTGTACAATCCAAATTTCTGGTTTGTACAATCCAAAAATGGAACAGGCAACGGAAATCTCGCCGGAGCTTGCCACTTCTACGTTCCGTAGGAGTGGATGCCCTTTTTTGCCATGGCAAAAATGTGGCTTGGTGTAGTAGCTAATGCAGGATAGACTATCGTCGGAAAGGTGCAGCACCTACGGTGCGCACGTCCTCGGGCGCTTTGCGCCCTGCGGTCCTCGTTCTTCGAACTGCGGGATGGAGAAACTTAGATGCCTTCAAAAAAGCCTTTGCTCTCGTCGAGAGTAGAGCCAGAAACAAAGGTTCTTTTCGACAAGAGAGCAGCGGATTTAAAAATGACCTCGGCAGCACTTTTAGAAAAAGTGGTCGAAGCATTTTTGCAGATGGCCACGCCTGAACCTTCGGCCCTGGTCAAAGTTGAGCCTTTGGAACCAGAAGCAAAAAAGACGAAAGTCTGGGTTGATGTCAGCTTGAGTGCGGCCGAGGCAAAAGCACTCGATCAGTTGGCCGCTGAAATGGGATGGTCACGATTGAAGTATCTGGCCCAGCTTTTCCGGGTTCACCTTTCAGGGGAGCCACGATTCAGCGAAAAGGAAATGTTGGAATTGCGCCAGGTAACCATGCAGCTCTCAGCGTTAGGCCGAAACATCAACCAGGTGGCCAGGGCGTTGAACATCAGCCTGGATAACGCAAACCAGGCACACGCAGTGCAATGGGAAATGATGCACAAGGTTATTGATCTACACCGCAAATACGTCAAAGCCCTGGTCAAAAGCAATCTGGATTATTGGGGGATGAACGATGGCGACGAATGACAACGGCGGTTTTGGTGGTGGCGAAGCCCATGACATTGAATTTGCCTTTGGACACAAGCGACCAAAAGGCCGTCGCTTAACCCTCGGAAAAAATGGAGCCAAGGCGCAAGCATGGCGAACCATTACAAAAGTCCCGGAGGTGATGGTTAGAGTTTCCGGAGGCGGTAAAAACCTGCAACACGTCAAGGCCCATTTCGATTACATATCGCGCAACGGAAAGCTCGATATGGTGAACGACCAGGGCGAGCGTATCAGTGGCAAAGACCAGGTCGCGGATTTGTTCGATTCCTGGGATATGGATCTATCAAAAGGGCGGGGCACCAATCGCCAAGCATTCAATGTCGTGCTGTCGATGCCTGCGGGAACCGATCCAGAAAAAGTGCTAGCCGCAGCCCAGGGGTTTGCGAGAGAAACCCTTTACGGGAAACATCAGTACGCGATGGTTTTGCACACTCAAGAATCTGACCCTCATAAAGACGCACCAGCCCACCCGCATGTTCATCTAATTATCAAGGCCGAAGGGTATGACGGGAAACGGCTCCATATCCGTAAAGCTACATTGCAGACCTGGCGGGAAACCTTCGCGGAACAGCTCAGAGATAAAGGGATTGAAGCTAACGCAACTCCGAGGGTAGTCCGAGGCGTGACGAAGAAGGCCAAGACCCCGGCTATATACCACTTGGAGAAGCGAGGCGAATCTAAGGTACGGGCGGAAAAGCTTAATGAGGCTAAAGCAGAACTCAACGCCGGAACCCAGGAAATGAAGCCTTGGGAAAGGGCGATTCTAAACCGCCGTAATAAGACGCTACGCGAAATGCTCCAGGCCGCAGAAAAGTATGAGGGTGAAGGTGATATCACGTTGGCCAACGCGATCAGACAACACGCGGCAGATCTACCTAAACCCGAAACCGAACGTCATGCATTGAAAAAGGAGATTGTCGAGAAGGTTGCTCAGATCAGGTCGAGAGATCAGGACCAGGAACGGGTTCATCAGCCATCAAAAGAGGGAGACAGGGACCGTTGACATTAATCGTAAAACTGTTGATGCAGTTTTGGCTAAAGTGTATTGTGTGCATGTGGGTCCGTTCTCAGGAGAGAAACGTATGGAATATCTACCGATTGCTGGGGCCGTGATGTTACTGGTGTTTGCAGTGGTCACCGTCATGTGGGGAACAGAGGTGTTTTATGACTGAGGTCGTGAAGCTAGGCTTCAAAAAATCCTTACTCGCTTGGTTCAATATGATTTTTGGAATGCTGGCCGCGATCATCAGCGTATGGGCGTTCTTCGCCACTCTAAGTGACTCTGACTCTCCTACCATGCTTTACGTGGCAGGTGCTGCCATCGGCCTGGCATTTGCCTGGATGGGGTATTACAAGTGGTGTACCCGACCACGCAAGCCGCGCACAGAATTGAAGGTTGAAAACGAAGCTTCGCAGTGAGTTGATTTTGGAATTATCGAACGCAAATGGAGTGCCCGACAATGGCTAAAATGATCTTAACTAAAATGTATACGTCTTTATTAGATGTAGTGAAATCAGCTAATTCGCTAAACAACTCAGGGAAGGGGTGGAGCGTAAGCGTCAACGGAATATCCGTAGGTCAAATAAGCGAACATGACATGGAGAGCATCTACAGATCTGTGAGGCGTGATAAACGCTTGTGGCTTGCCCAGGGTTTCCAAGTCGTTAAGGGGGCCTTTAATGCTGCCGTGGCAGCCTTAAAACTAACGCCATTAACATTGTTCGGGTACGCCGTTGTTGGTGCAATGATGGAACCTGCCAAACTTAATCAGGCATTGACCACTACCCCAGCAGAGGTTTTCTTAGCAGGGACGATTATAAGCTTTGCATTTTCCTGTTTTGCCGTACTCGTGGCTTCCCCATTTGAACGCCGGGTGTTTGGGTTCATCGATCAGTTTGCACAAGAACGAGCGCGGCGCATCCGCGTCTTACTGAACGTAGCAGCTGATGGTGAGGTTTCCTTTACTGACCAGGCATATATCGATCATTACAAACAACCCAAGACTGAATAGCTACCAAAGCACCACTACGGAAACAAACAGTAGGGCATGGCGCGTAAGCGATCCTGCCCTACTTCGTTGCGCAGCTCACCAGGTGGCTCGCCTATCATTTAGGTCTACCCAAATGATCGAACGGCGGTAGCGTGCAGAGCTTTATCATTTGCCTGGCAACGCATAGCTAAATGATAGATTATCGTTCAACTTAATTTTTGATAGACAAATGATAATGAACAGTTGCCGGGTCTACCTTAGAGCCAGCACCAAAGACCAGGACGAACACCGCGCACAATTCACCCTTGAAGAATTTGCGAAACAAAGGTCGCTCCAGGTACTGGCCACTTATGCGGACACCATTAGCGGCACCAAGCTTGATCGACCTGAGCTTATGCGCCTGCTGGACGACGCCCAGGATGGCGACATCCTCCTATGTGAAAGCGTGGATAGGCTTTCCCGCATGGCCCACAAGGACTGGAAGAAGCTCCGGCACATGATCGACGAAAAAGGTATGCGTCTAGTGGTTGCGGATCTGCCGACGACGCATCTGCTAATTAGCGGCTGTGACCTGACCAGCCAGCTACTGAGCATTATCAATGATCTGTTGCTTGACCTCATGGCCACCCAAGCAAGGAACGACCAAGAGAAACGCGTAGAGCGAATTCGCCAGGGCCTGGCCAACAAAGCCCGCCGAGGCGAGAAGGTAGGGGGGAAGGGTAGGAACCTGGCCAAGTGGGCAGCAATAGAAAAACGGCTGAATGAGAACCTGACGCTGGCCGACGTGGCCAAGCTTTGCGACGTTGGAATAGCAACAGTCTATCGAGTGCGAGCGGAGCTAAACAAAAAAACAATATCTGTTAACGCAGAAAAGCAAAATTAGCCATAACACTTATGGAGAAAGTGTCGTATCATAAAAGCGTATTCTGTTAAGGAGACGCGACATGACACGTACCGGTTGGGCAAAACTTTGGCATACCTATCGCTGGCTACGCCGTAGCTGCACCTGCATCGAAGCTCTGGCCTGGAGCACGAAGCATATCCCCGAAGGCCGCAAGCCGCTATCCATCGCTTGCAGGGAGGTGCGGCCATGAGTACGACCACCACCCAGCTCCAATTATTCAACGTGCTCGATGCCACTGGCCAAGTCATTTACCAGGGCACCATTAGCGGCTGCTCCCATTGGGTAGACCGCAATCCCCAACCGCGAGTGTGCGTCCAGCGTGCAGATAAGAAGAAGCGTAGAGGGTCGAAAGATGACGAATAACCTACCTGCTGTTGCCCTTGCGAATCTCTGCGAGCGTGTGAAAAAAACCCCTGTCGCCCAGGTGGCCAAACTGTCCTATGGCGATGTTGAGTTGTTCTGCCATTGGAACCCTTCACGTTTCTCCGACGCTCTGCTGGTAAGCTTGCAACGCGTTCAAGGGCTACAGCAAAGCTCACATGGATAAGGGGCGAATAGAGAAAACGGAAAAAATCGTACGCTAAGGTTTTCCGGGCAACCGTAGCGGCCTGAACTTCCCGTCTTCAAGCCGACGGCTCTGCCGCCAGACGTAATCGCCGGTTAGGTTGATGTGTTCCCAACCCAGCGGCGACAGGTATTGCAGCAGCTCGCCGTCCACCGGCTTACCAGCCTCGACCAGCCCCTGGGTGGCGCGTTCCAGATACACTGTGTTCCACAGCACGATAGCCGCCGTCACCAGGTTGAGGCCGCTGGCCCGGTAGCGCTGCTGCTCGAAGCTCCGATCCCTGATTTCGCCGAGGCGGTTGAAGAACACCGCCCTGGCCAGGGAGTTGCGCGCTTCACCCTTGTTCAGGCCGGCATGCACGCGACGGCGCAGCTCGACGCTTTGCAGCCAGTCGAGGATGAACAGCGTGCGCTCGATCCGGCCCAGCTCGCGCAGGGCCACGGCCAGTCCGTTCTGGCGCGGGTAGCTGCCGAGCTTGCGCAGCATCAGCGAGGCGGTGACGGTGCCCTGCTTGATCGAGCTGGCCAGGCGCAGGATGTCGTCCCAATGAGCGCGCACGTGCTTGATGCTCAGGGTGCCACCGATCAGCGGGCGCAGCGTCGGGTAGGCCTGCACGCCCTGCGGCACGTACAGTTTGGTTTCGCCGAGGTCGCGGATGCGTGGCGCGAAGCGGAAGCCCAGCAGGTGCATCAGGGCGAAGACGTGATCGGTGAAACCGGCCGTGTCGGTGTAGTGCTCCTCGATCCGCAGGTCGGACTCGTGATACAGCAGGCCGTCGAGCACATAGGTGGAATCTGGGGTTTGGGGAGCAATGGAACCGAAAACCAACGTAAGCACGAATTAGAGTTCGCTTTACTCGTATGTGACTGTTGATTGGAGAACTCTGATTGTCGAAACGAGTTTATCGAACCGCTTTTCGGATGTTTACGGTCCTTCCTGAT
>NZ_JACVHC010000014.1 GCF_017976235.1 Pseudomonas anatoliensis
GCGGAACCGCTGTCGCATAACTTAGGAGTAAAGCGACGGCTGTGGCTTGGGCTGGTAAGCCCTGGCTATGGTAAGTTGCGCATCTGAAAATTAAAGACTGCCCATGACCCGCCCGAATCGCAAAACCCTTATAGCAAGCCTGCTTATTATGCTCTGGGGCCTCTCCATGCTAGTCGCCTACTGGTGGTACGAAGCACGTTACCTGCGCAGCTTCAGTGAGCAGACCGCGTTGTTCTACGGCGAGCTGCTGCACCTGCCTGATGAGCTTGCGGGTCCAGGCCCGATCCGCCTGATACATTTCTGGGACCCGTCCTGCCCATGCAATGTCGGCAACCAGCAGCACCTTACCGAGCTTATTAAGCGCTTCGGCCCACAGGGTGTTAGTTTCTACGCGGTGCAAACGCCAGGTAGTCACGACCAATTACCTGAAGCCCTGAACACTTTGAAAACTTTACCCGCCTTGAGCGGCATCTACAGAATACCAGCCAGCCCGGCAGTAGCAATCTGGGACCGGACAGGCCAATTAGCATACTTCGGCCCCTACAGCGAAGGCGCAACCTGCACCTCTAGTAACAGCATTATCGAGCCCATTCTCGACGCCCTGAGTGCTGGCAGACCCGTAAACGCAAATAACACAATGGCCGTAGGCTGCTTCTGCGACTGGCCGAACAATTGACGATCACAAACCGGCAACGCGTTACGGCATCACGCGCAAAAGCATGCTCATCCTTAGACTCAACTTGCCGATACAGCAATTTTGAGTAGTTGCAGAGCGCCTAAATCAAGCTAGCCCTATGTAACACTCACCACGACTGCAGCACCACCTAGAGCCTATCGCCATGTCCGCTAACCTCTCCCCCGTTCAACAGCACTACCAAAAATCAGACCGAATCATGCTGGGTGTGCTGTGGCTGATGTTTGTGTACTCGCTCGGACTCGCGTTCTGGCATGGTGCTTGGGGTCAAGCGCTCCTGGTCGGAGGTGGTACAGCGGTTGTGATGAGCCTGCTTAACCAGCTAATCAGCGGCCAGCGTCTGTTGCGTTGCGTAATGGGCGCGGCGTATATGGTAATGGCGGCCCTGCACATCAACCAAGCTGGCGGCATGCTTGAAATGCATTTCAGCATCTTCGTGCTACTGGCTTTCTTGGTGTACTACCGTGACTGGCTTCCGATCGTGGTAGCCGCATTGGTGATTGCAGTGCATCACTTGAGTTTCTTTGCCTTACAAGCTCAAGGTGTTGACGTTGTTGTGCTGCCGAGCGGCAGTTGGTCAACCATTTTCCTGCATGCGCTCTACGTCGTAGCAGAAAGCGCAATTCTGATTTACTTGGCGATGCAGACTCACGCGGAAGCCGTTGAAAGCGCGGCGCTGATGCAAGCTGCCGAGAAGATCACTGAGCGAGTTGACGAAGTCAATCTCAGCTACCGCAGCAGTGCGCAGGGCAAAGTTAGCCTAGGTTTTAACCAATTTCTTGGCACCTTGGACGATCTGGTCAGCGAAGTGATTAGAGACACAAAAAGTCTGAAAAAAATGGGTGACAGTCTGCTGCTAACCACCGAGAACCTAAGCTCTGGGGCAGAGCAACAGCAAGGCGAAATCATCTACATGAGCTCAGCTATGCTGCAGATGAGCACCGCCATTGACGAAGTGGCTGGACATGCTGATGGCGCCGCGGCGGCAGCTCAAGCCGCCAACCAGCAAGCTGCCGAGGGTAGTCGCTCGGTCAACCATGTGCGCAGCGAGATCAGCAAACTGGCCACACAAATCGACGTTACTGAAACCGAGGTTCAGGCGCTGGCAGAACAGTCCGAGCAGATCGGCAAGGTGTTGGAAGTGATCCGCTCGATTGCGGATCAAACCAACCTGCTAGCCCTAAATGCTGCAATTGAAGCCGCGCGTGCTGGCGAGCATGGTCGTGGTTTTGCCGTCGTAGCTGACGAGGTGCGCAATCTGGCGCAGAAAACTGCGTTGTCTACCGCTGAAATACAAAAAATCATCAGTGGCTTGCAACAAGGTAGCCGCCAAGCAGCGGCCGCTATGCAAGAAAGCCGAGACAGCGTGCGCAGCTGCGTACAAGACAGTCAAGCGACTGCTGAACTGCTAGGCACAGTAGCGCAAAACATCAGCGGTATTACTCAAATGAACGAGCTGATTGCCGCCGCCACCCACGAGCAAGCTGCGACCAGTGCAGAAGTTAGTCAGCACCTACACAGCGTGCAACAAGTAGCCAAGCAAAGCTTCGGCGATGCTAGCAATCTTAACGACGATGGCCAGCAACTCAGTCAGTTAGCCGATCGCTTGAGCCGTTTGACTGGTCGCTTCCGCGTTAGCCGCTAAGCGCTGAATAGCCCTGACTTGGCAGGCAAATCTTACGGACTACTTGGCTGATGTTTGTGTGTCGAGTCCGACATTAACAGTCGGACGCGTGCCAGTGCCGGGCTCGCACTGGCACGCGGTATGATCTTGACCCGATTTACCATAAACGTCGTTATGCGTAACGCGTGGCCCATCCTTGAGACCTGCGCGGGTTAGCGGTGCTCGGTCCCGCTCCACTGGTCGTTGTCCGTCGCCTTGCGCGCCTTGTGTCGCTGCCAAGCGCGCAGCAGGTTGTAAGCGAGCACCAGCCAGCCAGCGGCTTTGAGAAAAATCAGATCATCAGTCATCGCATGCTCCTTCCCGGCGCTTTGTTATGGGTTTAGTGGGCCGGGTAGATACAGCTTGCCCAAGGAGCGACATCGCTGACAAGGCGGCAACCAGGGCAAAGTCAGGTATGCAACGCGCAAAACCCTTGGCCCGGTTGACTGAAAAATATTTTCAGAGGGAGCTTACTTCACGATCAGTCGTAATGACCGACGCCGCCACTGGAAACCCAAGAGGACAGCAGAAAGAGGACTTTATAGACGATTATAGAGTGATTATAGAGGCCAAATGCCACTAGAAATCTGATTTGCAGCCAGCCGTTGCCTCACTACAATGCCCTTGATCATGACAAGGTGCCCGAAGATGAAAATCAACAGCAATGTCAAAGATAGGGCTCGAGCCAAACTTGTACGTCTGCAGAAATCGCCCAAGTACCGTAGCTTTTTCAACGCCGCTGCTATCGATGCCTTTACCACGGTTGAGGGTTCAGCCTTCGCCGGCAAGTCTTGCGAAGACTCCGTACAAAAAAATTCGGTCCCCTAGGCCCTCAGACGCTGGGCTCCCAGAGAGGAACGAGCGATGACAGATAAACCAGTTGAACGTGCCTCCTACAGCCACCTCGAAGAAAAGGCAGAAAAACTGCCTCTCACTCCCGAGGAGATTGAGGTTCACCTGGCCATCGCCGATTTTGTGATTCGCCAAGTCAACGCAACTGCGGCCGGAGAAGTGATTTTTGACGCGCTGGTAAAGCGCTTTGAACACCGCTATCCGCATCACAAGTTACTAACTGATTGCCTGCTGGCTCCTGGATACCTAGTACCTGATCCAGGTGACATAGACGATGACGCAGAAATCCCCCTCAATACTCTGGATGCCAAACTGAAGGAGATGCTGCTGCATCCCGAAAAAAGTTTGGAACCAGCAGGTCCGCTAGCAGGACCTGCGCGTTGGCTTGACGACAAAGAGTAACCCTCCCGGTCAAACCCAATATTTATTGGGCCAAAGGAACGTTCCCTTTCCTTTATTCAGCAGCGCGGCGGCTTCTTAGTCCACGCCAAAGGCAGCCAAAAACTACAGCCAAAGCAATACTTCAAAACGTAATTTTTTGGCTTAAAGAGCCGCTATAATAAATCCTTAGGATTTATTATAGCGGCTAAAATGTATCAGAAAAAAACACGCCTGTAAACACTAGCTTTTCTTGACATAGTCGCTCTTTTCAGATATACGTCCTTAGGACGTATATCTGAAAAGAGTAGTTTGAGCAGGAGAATTTGAATGTTTTTATTAGAAGAAGCACTGGCTACCTGGGTGCTCGAGGAATATCCGTACTCCGTAATCTCTAAAGAGAAACTTTCAGAACAAATATTCTTACTATTCATGACGAAAGTTTATAAGGGAACACGTATATCGCTTATAAGAAAGGACTACGCGTCTGTTGACGACTTTCATACCTATATCGACAGAGTAGAAAGAACCGGCATATTAACTAATATAAACAACGACGCTAAACCTCATCAATTATACGGCAGTGCAAATACACCAGGCATTTATGTTATAAAGGGCAAGCCAGAGTACAGCTCTGCTGAAACAGTTTGTGCTATTTATCCGCACGGCTATTTGTCAAAAATTAATGCAATGGCTTGGTATGGATTAACAGATAAAATACCAAAAGTTGTTCGATTCACTGCCTGCCCACTAAACGAATGGAAAAAAAGGTCAATATCAGATTTATCTATAAACCCTGAGGTAGATTTTGATCTAGAAAATTTCATTCCAAGCTTTCCTAAACACACCAGTTTATTTGGGCAAGAGCTGATTGTGTCGATCGAATCAAAATATGTTGAGCCTTTAGAGGTTAGAAGTAGTCCAGTAAAGGTGTCCTCCATCGGAAAAACTTTTATTGATATGTTTAGGTATCCAGATGAATGTGGAGGTATAGACCATGTCTTGGATATATACGCCGAAAACGGAAAGAAATATTCATCTGCCATTATTAATGAGCTAAAACACAAAACAACCCGAAAAATTGATATCGCCAGGGTGGGATTTGCACTGCAGAAAATCGCTGGTGTTGAACATCCCCTGCTTTCTGAATGGCAACAAGAATCAAAAAAAACTAGAGGTAGCTCCAAGGTTCTGGTTCCTGGGGTGCCATTTTCGTCTATATTCGACGAAGATTGGTCACTTTCACTAAATGCGGAGTCTGCACAAGAATATGGAAATAGACATTGAACAATGGGTTGCAGAGGCACCACGGGACTTTCAGCTAGCCAGACAAGCCACCCACGTAATTTTACGTGCGATCTCTTCAGATGAGTCTCTAAGAACTAGCATGATCATCAAGGGCGGTACCCTTCTCGGTATTCGCTATGGTAGTACACGATTTACTACTGACATCGATTTCTCTACTGAGAAAACTCTTTCCGAAATAGACCTAAATGAGTTTGAATCGACGTTAAATGATGCAATGGACTTAGTTGAGTCATTTTTAAACTATGGGGTTAAATGCAAGCTACAATCATATGATATAAAGCCGAATGCAAAAGGCACCTTCCCCACTATAAAAATGAAAATAGCCTATTGCTTGAGAAGCAATGCAGCACAAATGAAGCGTCTGGAAGTAGACAGGAACTGTCCGCTAGTCATAGTTATTGACTACAGCTTTAATGAAAAATCATATAATGTTGAAATGCTTCAACTTGGCGATGATGATGGCGAAATTCAGGCGTATGACATATGCGACTTGATGGCAGAAAAACTCAGATCAATTCTACAACAAGAAGTACGAAACAGAGGCCGAGAACAAGACATTTATGATGTCAACTATCTATTAACGACAATAAAGCCTCTGAGCGATTCAGAAAAAACTAAAATTCTTAACTCGTTAATAAATAAAAGCCAAGGGAAAAAAATTGATTATCTGCTTCATCGCGATGGTATAGATAATCCGGAAATCAAAAAAAGATCCTCAGAAAAATATCCATTACTAAAAGATACGGTTGTTGATCTTCCAGACTTTGAAGAGTCGTATGCCAGGGTAGCCGACTTCTTTAAATCGTTACCATGGGATGACAATTGATAAAAATTAGTTAATTCGTGAAAGACCAGGTGCGCTCGATGCGCCTTGGTTTTTGCAAGCAGGCCTCCCCAAAAATTTAACCGATGCTAGGCCCGCGAGGCCGAATATCTGGAAAGCGCGACTGTTGTTGCTTAAGCCATTCGGGCAAGCGCAAAAACTCGTCCTGCTCACTCACAGAAGCATTTTGCATGCCGACCACGCTCAAATTTTCAGGGCTAAGGGCTTGAACCTCAGCATGTAGACCTTGAAGTGCACCAACCATGGTCCGAACATCTCGGCCATCTGCAGATAAGGCCTGAACCATACACAATGCGGCTTCAATCGCGTCCAATCGACTCTGGCGTACTGAATGCCACAAGACAAGGTCTTCAGATTCATCTCGGCTTGATGAGCCAGCAGTATACGATTGCGTTTCGTAGTGCTGCTCCGCAGCTCCAAAATTAGCCGACTCTGCCCTCTGTACTTCTTCCAAGGGGTGCATAGAGAAAACGGAAATTTTCGTACGATAAGCCCTGCTGACAGTCCCAAACCCTTGCGTTGTGCAGTCGGTATCCGAATGGAGTACACCTCACTCAGGCGTCAGGATGATTACTCGCCTCACGTCAGATTAGGGTCTATTTTTGCATTTTCTGACGCGGCAGCGTCCACCTCTACGACCTCAACCTGACACAGAACGCTTAGCGTACGAAAATTTCCGTTTTCTCTATTCGCCCCAAGGAGAACCGTCGCATCGTGACGCGCTTCGACAAGCTCGCAACAAGTTTTGCGGCGATGGTCTCATTGGCCTGCGCTATGCGGTGCTTGCGACAATACTTTACGTACAGAGCCTAGCAACCCAATATGAGAAACCCCGGCAGGATGCCGGGGTTTTTTTATTAACTATCTAAATCAAATTTCCACATTAAAGAAAACTTGGTAAACCTTTAGCAGGATCTGTTTCACGTGCCGCTTGAGCATCTGCTACAGTCATACCTAAGGCCTTAGCAACGCCTTGCCCATAAGCTGGATCGCAAGCATAACAGTTGCGGATATGACGGTATTTGATGAAATCTAGCGCATCACCCATCGCTGCGGCCGTGTTATTAAACAATGCTTGTTTCTGTTCATCATTCATCAAATTGAACAGGGCACGGGGCTGGCTGAAGTAGTCATTGTCATCTTCGCGGAAGTCCCAGAAATCAGCATCACCGGTAATCTTTAATGCTGGTTCTTTAAACTGAGGTTGTTCCTGCCACTGGTTAAAACTGTTCGGTTCATAATGTGGCAATGAACCATAGTTGCCATCCATGCGGCCCTGACCATCACGACGATTAGAGTTTACAGGGCAGCGTGCAGCATTGACCGGAACCTGTGAATGATTTACACCAACACGATAACGTGCTGCATCAGCATAGTTCACCAGACGTGCCTGTAACATACGATCCGGTGAGTAGCTAATTCCCGGTACCAGATTGCTTGGTGCAAAGGCAGCCTGTTCTACATCCTGGAAATAATTTTCCGGATTGCGGTTCAGTTCGAATTCACCGACTTCAATCAGTGGATAATCACCTTTCGGCCAGACTTTGGTCAGGTCAAATGGATGATAAGGAACTGTTTCAGCTTCCAGTTCCGGCATGATTTGAACGTACATTTTCCATTTTGGATACTCACCACGTTCAATGGCATCAAATAAGTCAGTCTGACTACTTTCACGATCTTTAGCAATCAAATCTGCTGCTTCAGCATCGGTCAGGTTCTGGATGCCTTGCTGGGTACGCATATGGAATTTCACCCAGAAGCGTTCATTTTGGGTATTGATAAAACTGAAGGTATGGCTGCCAAAACCATGCATATGACGGTAGCCAGCAGGAATACCGCGATCCGACATCACAATGGTCACCTGATGCAAGGCTTCAGGCAATAATGTCCAGAAATCCCAGTTATTGGTGGCACTGCGCTTGTTGGTTTTCGGGTCACGTTTGACTGCTTTATTCAGGTCAGGGAACTTACGGGCATCCCGCAGGAAAAACACCGGGGTATTATTGCCGACCAGATCCCAGTTGCCTTCTTCAGTATAGAATTTCAGGGCAAAACCTCGAATATCACGTTCTGCATCGGCCGCGCCACGTTCACCCGCCACCGTTGAGAAACGCGCAAACATTTCGGTTTTTTTGCCGACTTCAGAGAAAATTTTAGCGCGAGTATATTGGGTAATATCATTGGTCACGGTAAAGGTACCAAAAGCACCTGAACCTTTAGCGTGCATACGACGCTCTGGAATCACTTCGCGGACGAAGTTTGCTAATTTTTCATTCAACCATAAATCTTGGGCAAGTAAAGGTCCACGCGCACCTGCCGTCATACTGTTCTGATTATCCACCACAGGGGCACCAGCTTCAGTAGTCAGGTGGGTAACAGGACATTTTTTAGGGTCTTGACTCATACTATTAACTCCCGTTTCTTTTAATTTAAATTTCCTGCAGAAATTTAAGATTTTCAATCCTAGTCGTAACTGTCCTGCAACTGCTGATACAGCGCTTTCAACTCGGTAATGCGCGCTTGAAGCTGCTCAGGGGTTTTCTCAGTGTCGGTCTCGGTCATGTCGTGGGGATTCCTTTCAGTGCTACACGTTGATGGCGAACACGTCGACCGACTCAGTATAGGGGTTCGGGGAGCAATGGAACAGTAAACGCACTTAAGCCCAGTACCTGCCCGCAAACCAGCGCTCTGTCTGGGGAGTACGATAAAACCACCGTTTTATGAAACCGCTTTAACGAACATCAG
>NZ_JACVHC010000015.1:1939-3279 GCF_017976235.1 Pseudomonas anatoliensis
CTTTGATTAGATCGTTCTTTAAAAATTTGGGTATGTGATAGAAAGATAGACTGAACGTTACTTTCACTGGTAACGGATCAGGCTAAGGTAAAATTTGTGAGTTACTCTGAATTGAGTATTATCGAATTTTCGGCGAATGTCGTCTTCACAGTATAACCAGATTGCTTGGGGTTATATGGTCAAGTGAAGAAGCGCATACGGTGGATGCCTTGGCAGTCAGAGGCGATGAAAGACGTGGTAGCCTGCGAAAAGCTTCGGGGAGTCGGCAAACAGACTTTGATCCGGAGATGTCTGAATGGGGGAACCCAGCCATCATAAGATGGTTATCTTGTACTGAATACATAGGTGCAAGAGGCGAACCAGGGGAACTGAAACATCTAAGTACCCTGAGGAAAAGAAATCAACCGAGATTCCCTTAGTAGTGGCGAGCGAACGGGGACTAGCCCTTAAGTGGCTTTGAGATTAGCGGAACGCTCTGGAAAGTGCGGCCATAGTGGGTGATAGCCCTGTACGCGAAAATCTCTTAGTCATGAAATCGAGTAGGACGGAGCACGAGAAACTTTGTCTGAATATGGGGGGACCATCCTCCAAGGCTAAATACTACTGACTGACCGATAGTGAACTAGTACCGTGAGGGAAAGGCGAAAAGAACCCCGGAGAGGGGAGTGAAATAGATCCTGAAACCGTATGCGTACAAGCAGTGGGAGCCCACTTTGTTGGGTGACTGCGTACCTTTTGTATAATGGGTCAGCGACTTATTTTCAGTGGCGAGCTTAACCGAATAGGGGAGGCGTAGCGAAAGCGAGTCTTAATAGGGCGTCTAGTCGCTGGGAATAGACCCGAAACCGGGCGATCTATCCATGGGCAGGTTGAAGGTTGGGTAACACTAACTGGAGGACCGAACCGACTACCGTTGAAAAGTTAGCGGATGACCTGTGGATCGGAGTGAAAGGCTAATCAAGCTCGGAGATAGCTGGTTCTCCTCGAAAGCTATTTAGGTAGCGCCTCATGTATCACTGTAGGGGGTAGAGCACTGTTTCGGCTAGGGGGTCATCCCGACTTACCAAACCGATGCAAACTCCGAATACCTACAAGTGCCGAGCATGGGAGACACACGGCGGGTGCTAACGTCCGTCGTGAAAAGGGAAACAACCCAGACCGTCAGCTAAGGTCCCAAAGTTATGGTTAAGTGGGAAACGATGTGGGAAGGCTTAGACAGCTAGGAGGTTGGCTTAGAAGCAGCCACCCTTTAAAGAAAGCGTAATAGCTCACTAGTCGAGTCGGCCTGCGCGGAAGATGTAACGGGGCTCAAACCATACACCGAAGCTACGGGTATCATC
>NZ_JACVHC010000015.1:3373-5213 GCF_017976235.1 Pseudomonas anatoliensis
AGGATGATGCGGTAGAGGAGCGTTCTGTAAGCCTGTGAAGGTGAGTTGAGAAGCTTGCTGGAGGTATCAGAAGTGCGAATGCTGACATGAGTAACGACAATGGGTGTGAAAAACACCCACGCCGAAAGACCAAGGTTTCCTGCGCAACGTTAATCGACGCAGGGTTAGTCGGTCCCTAAGGCGAGGCTGAAAAGCGTAGTCGATGGAAAACAGGTTAATATTCCTGTACTTCTGGTTATTGCGATGGAGGGACGGAGAAGGCTAGGCCAGCTTGGCGTTGGTTGTCCAAGTTTAAGGTGGTAGGCTGGAATCTTAGGTAAATCCGGGATTCTAAGGCCGAGAGCTGATGACGAGTCATCTTTTAGATGACGAAGTGGTTGATGCCATGCTTCCAAGAAAAGCTTCTAAGCTTCAGGTAACCAGGAACCGTACCCCAAACCGACACAGGTGGTTGGGTAGAGAATACCAAGGCGCTTGAGAGAACTCGGGTGAAGGAACTAGGCAAAATGGCACCGTAACTTCGGGAGAAGGTGCGCCGGTGAGGGTGAAGGACTTGCTCCGTAAGCTCATGCCGGTCGAAGATACCAGGCCGCTGCGACTGTTTATTAAAAACACAGCACTCTGCAAACACGAAAGTGGACGTATAGGGTGTGACGCCTGCCCGGTGCCGGAAGGTTAATTGATGGGGTTAGCTAACGCGAAGCTCTTGATCGAAGCCCCGGTAAACGGCGGCCGTAACTATAACGGTCCTAAGGTAGCGAAATTCCTTGTCGGGTAAGTTCCGACCTGCACGAATGGCGTAACGATGGCGGCGCTGTCTCCACCCGAGACTCAGTGAAATTGAAATCGCTGTGAAGATGCAGTGTATCCGCGGCTAGACGGAAAGACCCCGTGAACCTTTACTATAGCTTTGCACTGGACTTTGAATTTGCTTGTGTAGGATAGGTGGGAGGCTTTGAAGCGTGGACGCCAGTTCGCGTGGAGCCAACCTTGAAATACCACCCTGGCAACTTTGAGGTTCTAACTCAGGTCCGTTATCCGGATCGAGGACAGTGTATGGTGGGTAGTTTGACTGGGGCGGTCTCCTCCTAAAGAGTAACGGAGGAGTACGAAGGTGCGCTCAGACCGGTCGGAAATCGGTCGTAGAGTATAAAGGCAAAAGCGCGCTTGACTGCGAGACAGACACGTCGAGCAGGTACGAAAGTAGGTCTTAGTGATCCGGTGGTTCTGTATGGAAGGGCCATCGCTCAACGGATAAAAGGTACTCCGGGGATAACAGGCTGATACCGCCCAAGAGTTCATATCGACGGCGGTGTTTGGCACCTCGATGTCGGCTCATCACATCCTGGGGCTGAAGCCGGTCCCAAGGGTATGGCTGTTCGCCATTTAAAGTGGTACGCGAGCTGGGTTTAGAACGTCGTGAGACAGTTCGGTCCCTATCTGCCGTGGACGTTTGAGATTTGAGAGGGGCTGCTCCTAGTACGAGAGGACCGGAGTGGACGAACCTCTGGTGTTCCGGTTGTCACGCCAGTGGCATTGCCGGGTAGCTATGTTCGGGAAAGATAACCGCTGAAAGCATCTAAGCGGGAAACTTGCCTCAAGATGAGATCTCACTGGAACCTTGAGTTCCCTGAAGGGCCGTCGAAGACTACGACGTTGATAGGTTGGGTGTGTAAGCGCTGTGAGGCGTTGAGCTAACCAATACTAATTGCCCGTGAGGCTTGACCATATAACACCCAAGCAATTTGACTACTCGAAAGAGCATCAGATTGCGGTGTGTGAAGACGAAACGAACCGAAAGTTCGATGTTCACAAAACACCGAAAGCTATCACATACCCA
>NZ_JACVHC010000016.1 GCF_017976235.1 Pseudomonas anatoliensis
TGTCGTTTTCAGAAGGCGACTGCACCAGTTCACTGGGCTGGCCGCCGTGTGTGCATAGAACTTCTGACCGGGAACGGTCAGAAGTTCTATGCACGAAGCGCCGCGAGAGATCGGAATTGCTCAGAACTCTTGTGCACGGCGCGACAAAGCCGGAACCGCCGAAAATTCCGGCGATCAACCGGCAAGCTGCTTGATGCGCTCGGCCAGGCGGCCGAAAGCCTCGTTCACGTATTCCAGCACCTTGGGTTCTGCGCCCTGCGTGCGCAGCGAGTCTTTGAAGGCTTCCAGGTCGGACAGCCATTGCCGATGCAGGCGGCCCAGCTCGTCGAGCTGAGGCCGGAAGTCTTGGAGACTGCCGCTCGCACGAAACGCCTGGTAGCCACGCTCAAGCGTGGCCGCCGTGGTCAGCAGTTGCGCGCCCATTTGCTTGTGCTGTTCGGAGAACTCGGCCATGCCGTCATAGGGCCGCGAAGCCTTGCGGCGCTCGGCTTCGGATGCCTCTTCCATGATGCGGGCGTAGCGGTAGAACCCTGGGAACTCGCGGGACAGCGCCATGAGCTGCTGATCGGATGTGCCGACCCAAATCCTGTGCAGGTCAGGCCCGTACCCCATCATGCGATTGATGATGGCATGGGCCTCGCTGACACCCTGGGCGGCAAGCTGCTGCATGTGTTGGTCGATCTTCGCGGCCAGTCGGCGGAATTCGTTCATGCTCATGTCCGTCACAAAAGGCGCGTTGATTGCCCTTGCGCCGTGAGAAGTGCCACCGCCTTCTTATCGAAGGAAACGAAGGTTTCCCCGCCAAGCCAGTTGCCTTCGTAGGCAATGACGCCATCGGCAAAGTCTCCGCCCGCGTCGAGCACCAGCAAGCCAGCCTCCACGGCAGGCCGGTTCACTTCCACATTCGCGGCGGCCAGTAGTGCCCGGATCGCGCTGGCCGCGTCGGCTTGCTGGAAGCCGTAGACACGCAGCAGCACCCAAACAAATTCGCATAGGCACGGCAGCGCGACCGCGATCAACTCGGCGTCGGTCAAGACTGCGGCGGCAACGTCCGCTTGTGCGGGATCGTCACGCACAACCGCACGCACAAGGACGTTGGTATCGACTGCGACCTTCATTGCTTACCTGCCCAGCCTTGCGCCGCCGCCTCGTTGATTTCTTCGATGGTGGCAACCTTCTGCGTCTTGCCCGCGAGCAGGCCGACAAAGCTGGCTATCGTCCCTGCGGGCCGTGCCGCCTTGAGCACGCCCCGACCGTCTGGCAACAAGTCCAGCTCGATCTTGTCGCCTGGCCTGATGCCGAGGTGTTGCAGTACGTCCTTCCGAAACGTCACTTGTCCCCGTGCGGTAACGGTCAATGTGGTCATGGTGGTTTGCCCTCGCAATCAAGGTTGATGCTTCACATAGTAATGCAAAAATGCCTTACCGTCAATGTCCGTCAAACGATCATTAGTCGGCCATGCCGGACACTGTCCAGCAAAGTTATTGCACAACGGGTTGTCGGACATTAAGATAGGCGGACGGAATGACGGACAAGAGAGGCGGCAAATGGCACTGATCGGCTATGCGCGGGTATCGACGGCGGAACAGGACACCGCCTTGCAGACGGATGCGCTACGCAAGGCAGGCTGCGAGCGCGTTTTCGAGGACACGGCTTCCGGGGCCAAGGCCGACCGCCCCGGCTTGGCTGATGCGCTGGCCTACCTGCGCGACGGCGACGTGCTGGCCGTCTGGCGGCTGGATCGGCTCGGGCGCTCTATGCCGCACCTAATCGAAACGATAGGCGCGCTGGAAGCGCGAGGCGTCGGCTTCCGTTCTCTGACGGAAGCCATCGACACCACCACGCCAGGCGGGCGGCTCATCTTCCACGTGTTCGGCGCGCTGGGCCAGTTCGAGCGCGACTTGATCCGCGAGCGCACCAAGGCCGGGTTGACTGCCGCCGCCGCTCGTGGGAGGAAGGGCGGGCGAAAGCCGGTTGTCACCGCCGACAAGTTGCAGCGAGCGCGGGAGCACATCGCCAACGGGCTTAATGTCCGAGAGGCCGCTACACGGCTCAAGGTGAGCAAGACGGCCCTGTACACCGCGCTGCAATCCACCAGTGCAGCCGACTCCTGATATTCCGTGCAGTCGTCTTCTGAAAATGACA
>NZ_JACVHC010000017.1 GCF_017976235.1 Pseudomonas anatoliensis
CAACCCCAACGGATCCACCCACCCCGTCGGATTCGGCACGTACTGGTACTGATTCAACCCTCCCGCCAACTTGATCGGGTCCGGCGTCAGATACCGTCCAAGCCTTGGGTCGTAATACCGATGCCGGTTGTAATGCAGGCCGCTTTCCGCGTCGAAATACTGCCCCTGAAAGCGCAGCGGTTGATCCAGGTATTCCTCGCCGGCGAGGGTGATTGCGGCGACTTTGCCGTAGGCGTCGTATTGCGCTGACCAGACGATTTCGCCGCTGTAGTCGGTGAGTTCTTGCGGGGTGCCGAGGTGGTCGAGTTGGTAGTAGAACGGGCAGGCCTTTTTTGGGCCTTTGCCGTCGAGCAGCGCCAGCGGGCGGAAGGTGCCGGGTTCGTAGACGTAGCTGCGGTGCTGGGTGTTGCTGCTTTCGGCGACGAGGTGGTCGCCTTGCCAGAAGAACTCGGTTTTTTCGCCGTCGACGGTTTTGCGGATTCGCCGGCCGAAGGCGTCGTACTGGTAGGTCGCGGTTTTGCCGTCGGGGCGGGTCAGGCCGATGAGGCGGTGTTGGCAGTCGTAGCGGTATTCGGTGACGAGTTTCTGCGCGGTGCCGCGGCGTTCGCGGATCAGGTTGCCGAAGGCGTCGTAGTCGTAGTGGCGATCACCCTGCATCAGCAGGCGGTTGCCCTTGATCTGCGTGGGGCCGGGGCGGTCCTGCATGAGCAGGTTGCCGGCCGGGTCGTGGGCGAAGGACTCCGGCAGTTCGTCACGTGAGTGGCGTACGCGGATCAGCCGATTGAGGGCGTCGTAGCCGTAGGTGCGCTGGCCGTGACGGGTGTCGGCGATGTGCTCCAGATTGCCGTTGGCGCTGTAGGCATAATCGCGGCGGTACAGCGAATCGTGCTGATGGCCTACGGCGTGGGCGAGCAGGCGGCCCTGATCGTCGTAGGCATATTCGCTGAGCAGCAAGCCTTGCTGACGTTGTTGTTCGCGGCCCGACTGATAGACGTGTTGCGTCAGCGGCGCGCCGTTGAGGTGGATGGCGGTCAGTGCGCCGCCCTTGGCGTACTGATAATCGAGCTTGCTGTTGTCCGGCAGGCGCATGCGTTTGAGCTGGCCGCAGGCGTCGTAGGCGTAACGCAGCGTGCCCCAGCCCTGATGCTCGGTGATCAGCCGGTCTTGCAGGTCGTATTCGAAGGCCAACGGATGTTTCTGGCCGTCGTCGACGCCAGTCAGCCGACCGAGGCGGTCGTACTGATAGATAACCTTGACCCCGTCAGGCAAGGTCTTGACCAGCAGGCGCCCGGCCGTATCGCGCTCATAGCCCGTGACCAACACCGAGCCGTCATCGCCGAACTCGGTCTTTTCCAGCAGATGACCGTTGAGGTCATAGGCATAGCCTGTACGCCGCCCGTCGAAGCCGGTTTCCTGTCGGATCAGTCCGGTCGGCGTGTAGTCCAGCCGATACTTTTCGCCGGACTCGTTTTCGATTTCGGTGATCAGCAACTGCGCATGGTCGTAGCGGTACTGCACCCGCGTGCCGTCGGGGTTGATCCGCCGCGAAACCAGGTGCAGGTCGTCGTCATACTCGAAACGGGTGATGCGTCCGAGTTCGTTGCGCTCGGCGGTGACCTGGTTGTAGGCGCCATAGCTGTAGGCGCGGGTGGCGCCCGTAGGAGAAGTCGTCTGGATCAGTCGGCCAACAGCGTCCCAATGCTGACGCGTGACCGCACCGTGTTCATCAACAGTGGTAGTCCTGCGCCCCAGCGCATCGTAGGAAAAACGCCGCACGCCAGCATCGGGCAGGGTTTCTTCAACCAACTGACCGAGGGGGTTCCAGACAAACACGTGTCGAC
>NZ_JACVHC010000018.1 GCF_017976235.1 Pseudomonas anatoliensis
GCGCCGACGTTACCAGCCTTGTCTTCATTAATGACCGTGAAACTGTGCTCACCGTTGTTCAGTGGACTTGGCGTGAAACTCCAGTTGCCTTTTCCATCCACTTCAACACTGCCCAGCAGGTTGTCTTTATCGTAGATATGTACAGTGCTTCCCGGCTCGCCAGTACCCGACAGGGTCGGTGTGGTGTCATCGGTAAAACCACCATTGGCGATCGGCCCCTGAATTTCACCCACATCGTCCATCACGTTATCAATGATGACTTTAGCCGGTGCCGTGGTATCCACGATCAAGTCAAATACCGACGTCGGCTGGCTTTCGCCACCGGCTGCAGTAACCACGGTGGCCGTCAACTGGTGACCACCTTCAACCAAGGCTGTTGTCGGCGTGAAGCTCCATTCACCTTTGCTGTTGGACTGGGTCGAACCTAGCAATACCTTGCCGTCGTAAATGTTGACCGTAGCGTTAGCCGTCGCCTTGCCATTCAACGTTGGCATGGTGTCGTCGGTGACGTCACCGTTACCAAGGTTGCCTTGCTTGCTGCCTACATCATCCACGACGCTGGTGATCGAGATTTCCACGGCGCGTGTGTCAACCGTGAAGTCGATCGCCGTGCTCTTGTCGCCCAAATTACCCGCTTTATCTACTACCGCCGTGCTTAGGCTATGACCGCCCTCTGCCAGCGGCGTACTTGGCGTGAAGCTCCAATTACCATCGTCGTCCGCAGATGCACGACCAATTTCAGCGCCATGGTCGTAGATGATCACGGTGCTGTTGGCTTCAGCTGTACCGTTGAAGGTCGGCGTGTTGTCATCAGTGGTATCACCGCTGACAATTGGTCCCTGGACAGCCCCCACGTCATCGCTTAGTTCAGCATCGGCTTTGCCAGGCGCGACGGTATCCACAGTGATCGGATACTGACCGGTTGACGGGCTGATTTTGCCGCCCCCTTTGGTCGCGGTTGCCGTCAAGTTGTGAAGACCATCTTTCAGGTCCGCATCCGGAGTAAAGCTCCAGTTACCTTTGGCGTCAGCTTTGACGGTACCCAGCAACTCGCCGTTGCTGTAAACGGACACGATGGCCCCCGCTTCCGCTGTACCTTCCACAGTCGGACGAGCATCGTCGGTCACCGCGTTCTTTTGCAGTTCGCCGGTAATCGCGCCCACGTCATCTTTCACCGCAGTGATGGC
>NZ_JACVHC010000002.1 GCF_017976235.1 Pseudomonas anatoliensis
TGAGGGTGTTGTTTGTCCAGTTGCCGGTGCCGTTGATGGCGTTGCCGATCAGGATCAGTTGCTCGACGTTGGCCCCGAGGGTGTAGTCGATGGAGGAGAACACCTGATCGATTGCGGTCAGCGACGTATCGGTCTCGATGACGACATCGCCGATGTTGTCGACGTAGTAGGTGTCGACGCCGTCGCCGCCGATCATGGTGTCAGCGCCGAGGCCGCCGTTGAGCGTGTTGGCTGCGGCGTTGCCGGTCAGCGTGTTGTTCAGTGTGTTGCCGTTACCGTTGATGGCCGTGCCGGTCAGCACCAGGTTTTCCAGATTGGCGCCCAGGGTCCAGTCCACCGAAGAACGCACGGTGTCGATTTCACTGATCAGGGTGCTGTTTTCACTCACGTTGTCGTAGATGTTGTCGACGATGTAGGTGTCGTTGCCCAGACCGCCGACCAAACTATCGGCACCCAGGCCACCGTCGAGGACGTTATCGCCATCGTTGCCGATGATGCCGTTGTTCACCGAGTTGCCTGTGCCGTTGAGGTTGGCATTGCCGGTCAGTGTGAGGTTTTCCAGGTTGGCGCCCAGGGTCCAGTCAATCGAGGCGCGTACGGTGTCGATTTCGCCCGCCAGTGTGCTGGTTTCAATCGTGCTGTCGTAGACGTTATCGACGATATAGGTGTCGTTGCCGAGACCGCCAATCATGGTGTCGCCACCAAGACGGCCGTCTAGCACGTTATCGCCGCCGTTACCGATGAGGGTGTTGTTTGTCCAGTTGCCGGTGCCGTTGATGGCGTTGCCGATCAGGATCAGTTGCTCGACGTTGGCCCCGAGGGTGTAGTCGATGGAGGAGAACACCTGATCGATTGCGGTCAGCGACGTATCGGTCTCGATGACGACATCGCCGATGTTGTCGACGTAGTAGGTGTCGATACCGCCGCCGCCGATCATGGTGTCAGCGCCGAGGCTCCCATTCAGCGTATTGTCCAGTGCGTTACCGGTCAGGATGTCGTTGAAGGCAGAGCCGACCGCATTCTCGATCTTGGCGCCATAGGCAATCGCCAGCCCGTCATTGATAGCTGTCTGGTTGTTGTAATCAATAAAGGCTTTGCCGATCTGGCTGTACGCGCCTTCGTTGAGGTTGATACTGACGGGCGCCAGTTGATTGCTGCCATCAATCGTGTCGTTGCCACCGGCGTCCCAGATGGTCTCGAAAACTGACTGATTAGCTCCCCAGTTGTAGACGGTGTCGCCTGCCTGCCACGCCATATTGGCGCCATACAGACTCTGGATTGCGATGATGTCCAGTACCATCGGCGTGGTCGGCTGATAGGAGTAGTTGCTGTTGTAACTCATCACCGTGAAATGAACATCGTCCAAAGCCGGTGTGAGCAGGGTTTTGTTGGTCGCACTAGTATCGAACGGGTGCTTGAGACCTAGCGCATGCCCGATTTCATGCACGAACGTCATGTAGTCGTAAGTGCCTTTGGCTGGGTTCGGATCATTGGTTTGCGGGCCGACCCACACATCTCCGGCGGTCGGCGTGTTGGCAGGGAAATACGCCCAGGCAGCGGTTTTGTCGTCCATCAACCGGTAGCCGCCGAAACGTAGATCACCCACGTTGGCGAGGTTATCTGTGGTCAGCGTGAAAGTCAGATTGGCGACGGCGCTCCATGAGGCTAGAGAGCTGGTGATGGCAAGCTTCTGTCCGGCAGTCAGCTCGTAAAGTGCGTTGTACTCGTTGTCGGGACTGTAATTAGTGATGAAGTAAGACGTCACCGGCGCCATGAAGCTGTAACTCAGGCTGGTCGGCCCAGACGAGTCCCAGTTTGCTCCCAGCCAGTAGGTTCCGGAAATAAGACTGTCGACCACGGCGTTGCCGGTCAGTGTGGCTGGGAGGCTAAACGAGTAAGTCTGGGGCATCGGCATGCGAAGTATCCTGAGTACGCTGCGGCCCTTCCTGGTGCGACCGCTACAAAAGTGAGATTTTGCAACAGAACATAAATATTTGACATCATTTGGCCACTATTTTTTTATTAGTGGCGTCAAATTACTGACCTGGCGTTCTGTATCGGCGAGTGCAGTAGAATCCTGAAGCAAAACAATCGCCGTCTGTCCAGGATTACTCATGACCGTTCCAAGCCCAGCGCTTATCCGCGAAACCTTCCCCGTCGGCCCATTGCAGTGCAACTGCACGATCATTGGCGACCCGATCTCCAAAAAAGCCATCGTTGTCGACCCGGGCGGCAATCCTGATCTGATAATGTCCCGCCTCGATGCGCTGGGCCTGAAAGTCGTCAGCATCATCCACACCCACGCCCATCTCGATCATTTCCTCGCTTCCGGGCAGATGAAGGAGAAGACCGGCGCGACGCTGCATTTGCACAAGGAAGATCAGTTCCTGTGGGACAACCTCGAGATGCAATGCCAGATGTTCGGTGTGCCCTACGTGCCGGTGCCATCACCGGATCGCTGGCTGTCCGACGATGAGGAACTTGCCTGCGGTTGCGGGGTGGCACTGCATACGCCGGGTCATACGCCCGGTTCCATGAGCTTTTGGTTTTCCGAGGCTAAGCTGTTGATTGCCGGCGACACGCTTTTTCGTCGCGGGGTAGGGCGCACGGATTTATGGGGTGGCGATCAGGCTACCATCGTGCGATCGATCAAGCAGCGGCTGTACACCCTCGACGAAGACGCAACGGTGGTTACCGGGCATGGTCCGGACACGCGTCTGGGTGACGAAATGCGCGAAAACCCTTTTGTGCGGGCGTAAATATTTTGTCATGGGTGTGCGGCGGAATTTTTCTCCATTGTCATGATCCAACGCCCGCAGAGGTTTATTGCCAACCGGCCGCTGCACCTCAGAATGCAGAAAAGTAGGAGCTCTTCATGTTCACCAAGCGTCGTTTGATTATTGTCGCTACTGCCGTGGCTTTGTTGTCCGGCTGCGCCTCGCCTAACCCTTATGACAATCAGGGCCAGGCCGACGGTGGCTCCCAAGGCATGAGCAAAACCGCCAAATACGGCGGCCTCGGCGCTCTGGCCGGTGCACTGGCTGGTGCTGCCATCGGTCACGATAACCGTGGCAAGGGCGCGCTGATCGGCGCTGCTGTGGTCGGTGCTTCCGCTGCCGGTTACGGTTACTACGCCGACCAGCAAGAGAAGAAACTGCGCGCGAGCATGGCCAATACCGGGGTTGAAGTGCAGCGTCAGGGCGATCAGATCAAGCTGATCATGCCGGGCAACATCACTTTCGCTACCGATTCGGCGAACATCGCTTCGAGCTTCTACCAGCCGCTGAACAACCTCGCTGGTTCGCTGAAAGAGTTCAGCCAGAACCAGATCGAAATCGTCGGCTACACCGACAGCACCGGCAGCCGCCAGCACAACATGGACCTGTCCCAGCGTCGTGCGCAGAGCGTGGCGACCTACCTGACGTCGCAAGGTGTCAGCGGCGCCAACCTGTCGGCCCGTGGCGCCGGTCCGGATAATCCGATTGCCAGCAACGGTGACGTCAATGGCCGCGCTCAGAACCGTCGGGTTGAGGTCAACCTGAAGGCGATTCCGGGTCAGCAGTATGGTGGTCAGCAACAGCCGGGCACGGTTCAGCAGTATCCGTAACTGATTGCCTGAATGAAAAAATGCCCGATCCTGTGATCGGGCATTTTTTTTGTGTGGCCGGTGCTGACTCCATCGCGGGCAAGCCCGCTCCCACAGGGTTATGTGTGGAACACTGATTTTGTGTACACCAAATAAACCTGTGGGAGCGGGCTTGCCCGCGATGGGGCCGGTGCATTCACCGTAAAATCATCAGATACAAAAAAGCCCCCGGACACTTCACTGTCCGGGGGCTTTTTGCTTGTCGCGACGACTGATTACTTCTTCAAACCATAATGCTCATCGAGCATGCCTGGTGCGTTTGGAGTCTTCGGCGCGTAATCGCGTGGCGGCTCCTGATCGCGTGGTGGCGTCAGACGCTCGCGTGGAGCCTGCACCGCTTCAGAGTGCAACGAGGCGAGCAAGCGCTGGCGAGTCTGCTCGTCCAGGGCCAGACGATTGGCGCCCTCGGCGAGATGATCCTGCACTTCCTGATAGCTTTGGGTCAGTTTCTTGACCAGCATCGCGGTGCTGTTGAAGTGGGTGACCACTTCGTTTTGATAACTGTCGAAACGCTCCTGGATATCATCCAGTTGACGCTGCGTACGGCTCGGCGCAGCGTTCGGCGCAACGCGCGCGATCAGGAATCCAATGGCGACACCCACAACCAGGGCAAGAGTCGGTAACAACCAAACTAAGAGCGAGTGTTCCACGAGTCCTTCCTCTATAAACGGCTTTGCTTTACGTTAACGGCTCGAACCTGCGCTGTATACCGCGATTCACTCGCAATAGATTGGCACAGACAATTTGCTAGACGAGTCGACCCGATTCGAGGTCACGGAGTTCCTTCCTTGCTGATGCGTGAAACCCCTGTAGTGATTGATGGCCCCGTCGGCCAAATTGAAGCTCTTCACCTGGATAACGAGCAGCCGCGCGGCATCGCGCTGATCTGCCATCCGAACCCGGTGCAGGGCGGCACCATGCTCAACAAGGTCGTCTCGACCCTGCAGCGCACGGCCCGCGACGCCGGTCTGATTACCCTGCGCTTCAACTATCGCGGCGTCGGCGCCAGCGAAGGTAGCCACGACATGGGCACCGGTGAAGTCGACGACGCTCAAGCCGCCGCCGCATGGCTACGGGAAAAACACCCGAATCTGCCGCTGACCCTGTTCGGTTTCTCCTTCGGCGGATTTGTTGCAGCAAGTCTCGGCGGTCGTCTCGAAGCCCAGGGCGTGCAGCTCAAGCACCTGTTCATGGTTGCGCCGGCGGTGATGCGTCTGGGCGAGCAGGATCAACTGCCGCAGCACGGCGAGCTGACCGTGATCCAGCCGGAAACCGACGAAGTCATCGATCCGCAACTGGTTTACCAATGGTCTGAAAAACTCCAGCGCCCCCATGAGCTGCTGAAAGTGGCAGAATGCGGACACTTTTTTCATGGCAAGTTGACCGATCTCAAGGATCTGATCCTGCCGCGTCTCTCGAATTGATTGCAGTCTGACAAGCGATTACCCATGACGAACCGTACCCGCATCCTCACCGGCATCACCACCACCGGCACGCCACACCTTGGCAACTACGCCGGCGCCATCCGTCCGGCGATCCTCGCCAGTCGTGACAGCAATGCCGATTCGTTCTACTTCCTGGCCGACTACCACGCCCTGATCAAATGCGATGACCCGCTGCGCATCCAGCGCTCGCGTCTGGAAATCGCTGCGACCTGGCTGGCCGGTGGCCTTGATGTCGACCGCGTGACCTTCTACCGTCAGTCGGACATCCCGGAAATCCCCGAGCTGACCTGGTTGCTGACCTGTGTCGCCGCCAAAGGCCTGCTCAACCGTGCGCACGCCTACAAGGCCTCGGTGGACAAGAACGTCGAAACCGGTGAGGACCCGGATGCCGGCATCACCATGGGCCTCTACAGCTATCCTGTGCTGATGGCCGCGGACATCCTGATGTTCAACGCGCACAAGGTGCCGGTCGGTCGTGACCAGATCCAGCACGTGGAAATGGCCCGCGACATCGGCCAGCGCTTCAACCACCTGTTTGGCCAAGGCAAAGAATTCTTCACCATGCCTGAAGCGCTGATCGAGGAAAGCGTGGCAACGTTGCCAGGCCTCGACGGTCGCAAGATGTCGAAAAGCTACGACAACACCATCCCGTTGTTCTCCAGCGCCAAAGAGATGAAGGACGCGATCTCGCGGATCGTCACCGACTCCAAAGCGCCAGGCGAAGCCAAGGACCCGGACAACTCGCACCTGTTCACTCTGTTTCAGGCCTTCGCTACGCCAGCACAGGCTGACGAATTCCGCAGTGAACTGCTCGGTGGCCTGGGTTGGGGCGAGGCGAAGAACCGCCTGTTCCAGTTGCTCGACAACGAACTGGGCGAAGCGCGTGACAAGTATCACCAGTTGATCGAGCGTCCGGCGGATCTCGAAGACATCCTGCAGATCGGTGCCAAAAAGGCCCGTGCCGTGGCAACGCCGTTCCTCAACGAACTGCGCGAAGCCGTTGGCCTGCGTTCGTTCGTCAATCAGGTGCAGGTGGCTGCCACCACCAAGAAGAAAGCCGCGAAAGCCGCGCGCTTCGTAAGTTTCCGCGAGGACGACGGCAGTTTCCGCTTCCGTCTGCTGGCGGCCGATGGCGAGCAATTGCTGTTGTCGCGCAACTTCGCCGATGGCAAAACCGCCGGCCAGGTGACCAAGCAACTGCAATCCGGTCAGCCTCTGGACGTGCGCAACGAAGACCTGAGCTTCAGCGTGTGGCTGGAAGGTGAGTGCATCGGCGACAGCCCGGCATTCGCTGACAGCACGGCGCGGGACGCGGCCATCGAGGCCTTGCGCATCGCGTTGACCCCGGTACAGGAATAATCAGCGGCTCGGCCCGACCAAGGGCTGATTGCCATTCCCATGGGCCGTCGCTACAGTGACGGCCCGTTTTTGTTGCCTTGCTAACGAATTATGACGCCCCTAGAACGATACCAAGCTGATCTGAAACGCCCGGACTTCTTCCATGACGCCGCGCAGGAAACTGCTGTGCGTCATTTGCAGCGCCTGTACGAAGATCTGATCGCCGCCGATCAGAACAAGCCGGGCCTGTTGAGCAAACTGTTTGGCAAAAAGGATCAGACGCCGGTCAAGGGTCTGTATTTCTGGGGCGGCGTGGGTCGCGGCAAGACTTACCTGGTCGACACCTTCTTCGAAGCGCTGCCGTTCAAGGAAAAGACCCGCACGCACTTCCACCGCTTCATGAAGCGTGTGCACGAAGAGATGAAAACCCTCGGCGGCGAGAAAAATCCGCTGACCATCATCGCCAAGCGTTTCGCGACTGAATCGCGGGTCATCTGCTTCGATGAGTTCTTTGTCTCTGACATCACCGACGCAATGATCCTCGGCACGCTGATGGAAGAGTTGTTCAAGAACGGCGTGACCCTGGTCGCGACCTCGAACATCGTTCCCGATGGTCTGTACAAGGACGGCCTGCAACGCGCGCGCTTCCTGCCGGCCATCGCGCTGATCAAGCAGCATACCGAAATCGTCAACGTCGACAGCGGCGTCGACTATCGTTTGCGTCACCTCGAGCAGGCGGAACTGTTCCACTATCCGCTCGACGAAGCCGCTCACGAAAGCCTGCGCAAGAGCTTCAAGGCACTGACACCGGAATGCACGGCGGCGGTGGAAAACGACGTGCTGATCATCGAAAATCGCGAGATCCGCGCCCTGCGCACTTGTGATGACGTTGCCTGGTTCGACTTCCGCGAACTGTGCGACGGCCCGCGCAGCCAGAACGACTACATCGAACTGGGCAAAATCTTCCACGCCGTGCTGCTCAGCGGTGTCGAGCAGATGAGCGTCACCACCGACGACATCGCTCGGCGCTTCATCAACATGGTCGACGAGTTCTACGACCGAAACGTGAAGCTGATCATTTCTGCTGAAGTCGAGTTGAAGGATCTTTACACCGGCGGTCGCCTGAACTTCGAGTTCCAGCGCACGCTGAGTCGCCTGCTGGAGATGCAGTCGCACGAATTCCTGTCGCGGGCGCATAAGCCTTAAACAGAATCGCCAATACAGAAAAAGGGCCTGCAATTGCAGGCCCTTTTTTTTGCGCGTTTTGGTCAGTTGATTTGATCGAGGTAAGACGCCAGATCCTTTTGCTGGTGGCACCCGACCAGCAGCCAGAGCAAAATCCTAGCTTTGCGGGGGCAGACAAACCCCGCCATCAAGGCCCCCTTACGCTGCAAATCGATTTCGCTGCCCTCAAAACCGTAGGTTGACCGTGCCGTGGAGCCGCAGCCGGTGCGTGTCGCGATGATTACCGGGATGTGTCGGGCGATGTTTTCGATGACTTTGGCCCAGTGTGCGGAAACATGACCAGCGCCGAATCCGGCAATCACCAGCCCTTCGTAACCCAGCTCGATGACATTTTCCAGCAGCAGGCTGTCCGCAGAGAGCGACGCTTCCAGTAAGGCGATCGTCTGGTGGGTGTTTTGCGGCAGGGGCAAGACTTGACGTGCAACAGGCGGCTGCAAATAGTGCACAACCCCTTCCATTAAAACGCCGGCAGGACCGGTCACAGGCGATGCGAACGCGTGCAGCGCCATGGAGTCGACTTTGCGCACAGCGCTCGCCCGGTGAATCTGCCCGTTGATCACCACTTGGGCGCCGCGCCCCCGACTGCATTGCGCCAGTGCGACGCGGCCGGCGTCCAACAGGTTTGCCGGACCATCGGCACCGGCCTGGGCTGCCGAGCGCATCGCACCAGTCAGCACCAGTGGCTCGTCGTGTTCCCACAGGTGGTCAAAAAAAGTAGCGGATTCTTCCAGCGTGTCCGTGCCTTGAACAATGATTACTCCTGCCGCACCTTGATTGATCTGAAAGTTCGCCCAGCACAACACGCTCAGCAGGTATTCGAAATCAAGTGAGGCGCCAGGCAATAGGCCGAGTGTCTCGACGGTCAACTGCGCGAGCGTTTTCAGTTCCGGCACCGTGTTCAGTAGCGTCTCGCCGGACACCGATGGAACGACACCTTCGCCGCTTTTTACCGATTGCATGCTGACAGTGCCGCCGAGTGCGGCAATGGCCAGTTTGGGCAAGTCCATGTGATACCTCGCAAAGGAAACCGGCGGCTCCTGAATCGGATTCAAGAGCCCGCCGGGGAGGGGGCGTCAGTGGGTTGCCAGCCAGCCGACGAGCGGAAGGATCAGCAGCGTGCTGATGGCCATCGACAACACATTCCCGATGAAACCGTGCATGTGCCCCGGCACTCGTTGCGCGAGGGCGCAAGCCAGCGGTGGCGCGATCAGGGCGCCGAGCAATGCGCTTGAGACAATCACTTGCCACTCGCCGCCGTAGGTCAAAATAGCTGCCGGAACGACTGATACCAGCGGTACATAGGTCGGGTACCAGCCCCGGACCATCCATTGTTTGCGCCAGATCAGCACGCCCAGTGCCGAGGTCAAAGCCTGGCCCGCCAGCAGTTGCGGCAGCAAACCTGTGCCGTAGACAGGGCTCATCGGGTTCAAGGTGAACGCCAGCAATGCGCCGACAATCAGCCCAAGACTGGCCCATTCGTTGCCGAAAAAAGGAGCTTCGGAGAAGTCCGCCAAGACCCGGCGAATGCTCCAGACCACACCATAATCCGGAGCCTTGGCGGTCACCGGGATGCGGGCCTCCTCGGCGACCTGTTCGGGCGCCGCGGATGTCACCAGACTCGGTATGTAGCGGCAGAGTACGAAGGCGCCGATGCTGGCGATTGCCATGCCCGATACATTGCCGATCACGACGGGCAGTCCGAGGGGATTGCAGACGTAATTCACTATCAGCATGCACATGGGCGTCACGAAAAGGGCTCCCATGATTGCGCCATTGACCGCGACCTTCCAGCCACCCCCAAACATCAGCACCATGGCCGCAGGCAACGACACGAACGCCGCAAACGTTGGCTGCCAGCTCGTGGCGGTGACCGTCCAGCCCCACACGAGATTGCTCAATACCAGGCCCAGTAGCGAACTGGTGACGAGCCACGGCCATAGTCCGCTGCCGTAACAAATGGTAAAGCCTTGCCAGGATTTTCCCGTTCGATTCGCCCAGTAACCCAGATACGCACCCGCCAGAAGGCCAATGGATGCGAACTCGTGTTTATAAAATGCCACCTCGCTGATATCTCCCAACACCCAGCGCAGCCAGGCGGTCGGCTCGGGAAGATTCGAGACCATGTGGCCGTAATCCGGCCAGCGTGCTGACCACAGTGAGTGATTGGTCATTGAGAGCCAGACAATCAGCGCAGTAGCACCCAGCAGCAATCCAATGATCATGCTGTCCAGCATTGTTCTGGCAGCGATTTGTTTCCGTGGTTTTGCGTGGATAGTTCCCATTGCATGGCCCCCCGGTTAGCGCGGAAGGCACGGATGCTGGGTATAACCGAGCATTCGGTCGTAGACATCGCAGCGACGATCCCGATGCAGGTCGTTCAAGTCGTTCCAGATAGGCGCACTGCGAGCGCTGGTCAGGTCAATATCGGCATAGAGGATTTCCTGTTGGTCGGCAGATGCCACGCGGCCGATCGGCCAGCCGTTGGTCCCAGCGATCAATGAACATCCAAGATATCGGGCACCGCGCTCCTCGCCGATTCGGCTCGCCGCCGCGATAAACACATTGTTGACGTGTGCGGCGGTCATGGTCAGATAGGATGCCATGCATTTGCCGGCGTCATCGAACAACGGTGGTGGAGTCCAGACCCAGTTGTTAAGGCTGCAAATGATGTCTGCGCCTTGCTGACTCAGAATCCTCGGGACTTCGGGAAACCAGATGTCCCAGCAGATCAGCAATCCAATGCGACCGATAGGCGTATCGAAGACCGGGAATCCCGAGTCGCCGGCAGTAAACCAGAGCTTTTCCAGGTTCCAGAGATGAGCCTTGCGATACTTGCCGATAAAACCGTCAGGCCCTACCAGTACGCCAGTGTTGTACAGCCTCGAACCTTCACGCTCGGTCAGCCCGGCTACCAGATAAACCTGATGATGACGGGCAAAATCTTCCCAGCTGCTGACACACGGCCCGTCGGGAACCGCTTCGGCATGATCAAACGCATCCTGCCGGTTCTGGAAGTAATAACCGGTACTGGTCAGCTCGGGCAAAACGATCAGATTTGCACCGTTATTAACCGCTTCCAGCGCCAACTCCAGGCTGGTACCCAGGTTTGCCGCGCGGTTCTGCGTCCCGACCTGTGGATCACATTGCACAACTGCGACACGAACGGGGCTTGTGGACTCACTCATTTTCATGACCTCTTATTATTGTTTTCACACCGTTGAATGGCGGGGTCATAAGAGTCGAGTCGAGAGCAAAGCGTAAGTCGGCGCTTTCCGGTTAAGTTGTAGTCCGTCTCCTAGGACGCGGATGCTGCGCCCGGACAATCAGGCATCGTGTTGATAATGCGGGTAGTCATTCATGGTGAAGCCACCGTTGAAACTGGCACCGGTCTTGTCGCAAATATGGATGACTGCATCGACGGCACCGCGAAAGCAGGGTTCTGTCCAGCCTGCATCAACCGAAAAAGACTCTCCAGACAAATACAGTCCAGAAGCCCTTGAGGAGTCTCGGTTGTATTTCAACAAGCGAACGGCATCGTGGTAAGCACCGGGACGATAGAGCTTGGCGCAGCCCAATGAATTCTTATCAGTCATCCAGCGCTGCACGATGGCTTGTTCGAGGCCAATGTACGGGGATATCCGTTGTTGGATATTGCTGGAGTTCATGAGGATTCGATCTAGTTCCTCTGCGCACTTTGCGACCAGTTCTTTGTCGCTGAAGCAGGAAAGTTTGGTTGCATCGTCCTCCCAGGTGTAACTCAAAAGAATGCAGTCGTAGCTGTAGTTCTCGTTGTAGCGGTAGGTATAAACGTCGTGGATAAAGCTGTCCGTGACGATCGCCTGGGGGATGGTGGTATTGCCGGATAAAAAGGATTTCTTCAGCGGCGCGAAGACTTTACAGCTGGTTTCCCAGTGCGCAGTTTTGTAGGCGTTAATCGTTTCAAACGGCAGCATCTGTGGCGTGAAGTTTTCCAGCTTGATTCTTGTCTCGATCAACCATGAGGGCAGCGTCATGATCACTGAATCAAAGTCGTTGAAGTGTTCCTGGGTTAACTCGGGCTTGCTCTGTTTCCAATTGAAGTAGACGCGGGTTCTTCCGCTGCCGAGTTTTTTCAATCTGTTGACGGAGCAGTCGGTCAGCAGGCCTTCGCTGCTTTGCTGGCAGTGCTCATAAAAAGATTGAGTGGACTCCTCGGGCTTCATGAACATCAGGCATTCACTCAGTGCCGCGAGCCCCAGATAGCGTGGTTTATCAAACTGCAGACCAGTCGAATCGAAAACAGCATTGCTGTTCAAAAGGGGCGAGTCAGCTAACGGGTCACCTTTTTCATCGACTCGGCCATGCACCAATTGCAGCTGGCTGCTGAAGCCAAATATTGCAGTGCGCAGTGGGTATAAAGCGCATACGTCGTAGAAGGCGCCCCAACTACCGTCACCAATCCCGATGGCATAGAAAATGGTCGACTCCTTTGTTGACATGCCCATCCCGCCAAAGTCGCCGGGACTGTCGCGATTCCAGCTCTGCAAGGCAGGCATGCCAACCAGTTCGCGGAAGGAAACGGCGTGGTATTTTTCGACGATTGCGGCCCACGCGTCCTCCCAGTCCTTACCCGCGTACATTTCGGCAATGTGCCGGGTCATGCGGTCGGCGAAAGCTCGCCACTTGGTATACACCGCTTGCAGTTCGCCACTGGGTGGAGGCGTCTGACTGTCGGCATTTTTCCAGATCAGCATTTGCGGTGTGGACTCGCCCGACAGGCTACCCTCGCGCAGGTAAATGCCGGTTGATTTGACCCATTGGCTGCCAGGGTTGGCGAAGTCCGAAAGCGCCAAGTCAAAGGTCTTTGCGTAATAGGCCATGAGCGACCGGCCTTCAGTCGGCAACTCGCCTTCGAGGTTGAACAGAGGCATGCGCATCGCGCCCATTTCAAAAGGGGTATGGCTCGCGCTGGATTGAGGGCTTCCCGGAACGGTCAGGTGCCTGCCGCCTATTCGGGAGGATTGCTCGATGAGCGTGATATGCCTGAAGCCGCAGCGCAGTAACTCTCTGGCGGCTGTGAGACCGGTGATGCCAGCGCCAATGATGCAGATTCGGTGGTGTGGGTCAGTGGCGCAAGCGATGCCGCCTTTTTGCTCGACCAGTGCGCGATAGTCAAAGCACAAGTCAGGAGGATTGGGAAAGCGGGCCTTCCATCTCGATGGCGTAGAGCGTTTTGTTCTTGCCTCAACGCCGGTGGCCTGTGATGGATAGTTGTAGCTGGATCCGATGGTCACTGTTCATCTTCCTTGATGCGATGTGCATGTGAAGGAGTCTGTACGGCGAATCAATGCATGGACAGTCGTAAAACAGGTCGAGAAGCTGATCTGTTTTCGCTGATTTTTGTGGGAAAAAACATGCCGGTTAGAGCAGTCCATGTGAAAGGACTACTCGCACATGGACGTCTGTCTGATGTGTTTATGCAGCCTGCTGAAACTGCTGCCGATACTGGTTCGGTGACAGTTCAGTGTGCTGACGGAACAGCCGCGCGAAGAAGCTCGCGTCGTCATAACCGACTTCATAACTGATGGTCTTGATGCTCTTGCGGCTGGCGGACAACAAGCCCTTGGCGGTTTCGATGCGCAGCCGTTGCAGATAGTGCAGGGGCTTGTCGCCGGTGGCGGTCTGGAAGCGGCGCATGAAATTGCGGATGCTCATGCCGTGCTCGCGCGCGACGTCCTCGAAGCGGAACTTGTCGGCGAAGTGCTCTTCGAGCCAGTGCTGGATCTGCAGGATGATCACGTCCTGATGCAGCTTCTGCCCGCCAAAACCGATGCGGCCCGGCGAGTAGCTGCGCTGCACTTCGTAGAGGATGTCGCGGGCTACAGCCTGCGCGACGTTGGCGCCGCAGAAGCGCTCGATCAAGTAGATGTAGAGGTCGCAGGCCGAGGTGGTGCCGCCGGCACAGTAGAGATTGTCTGCATCGGTCAGGTGTTTGTCCTGATTGAGGTAGACCTTCGGGAAACGCTCGGTGAAAGCGTTGAAAAAGCGCCAATAGGTCGTTGCTTCCTTGCCATCGAGCAGGCCGGCCTCGGCCAGCCAGAACACCCCGGTGGCTTCGCCGCACAGGACGGCGCCGCGAGCATGTTGCTCACGCAGCCACGGCAGGACTTGCGGGTAGCGGCTGCACAACGTGTCGAAATCGTCCCAGAACGCCGGGAGGATGATGATATCGGTATTTTCCAGGCCGCCGTCCACTGGCATGACCACATTACTGAAGCTTTTGACCGGCTTGCCATCGGGGCTGACCAGGCGGGTTTCGAACGCCGGGGTCAGGCCTTGGCCCAGTTGTTTACCGTAACGCAGGCTCGCCACATGGAAGAAGTCCTTGGCTTGCATAAGTGTGTAGGCGAAAACCTGGTCGATCGCCAGGATGCTGACGCGCCGCAAGGGCGTGGAGACGTGCTTGGACATAATTCAACTTTTGTTTTGTTTTTATAAGGGAAAGTGGTCACCAGACGGCTGGATCGTCTTATTTTTTGTCGGATGTGTCCAGTGTCCTCTATCGGAGGGGAGGCTTAGTCTCTGAAGGACACAGCCCTCCAACAAGAAAGAAAGGTGCCGCATGATCCCCAGAACCTTGTTCAGCTCCGAGCACGAATTGTTCCGCGACAGCGTACGAACCTTCCTCGAAAAAGAGGCCGTGCCGTTTCACGGGCAATGGGAGAAACAAGGCCACATCGACCGCAAACTCTGGAACAAGGCAGGGGAGGCGGGGATGCTCTGCTCGCATCTGCCGGAAGAGTACGGAGGCTTGGGGGCGGACTTTCTTTACAGCGCGGTGGTGATCGAAGAGGTTGGGCGATTGGGCCTGACCGGCATCGGTTTCTCGTTACATTCGGACATTGTTGCACCGTACATCCTGCATTACGGCAGCGAAGCGCTGAAGCATAAATACTTGCCGAAACTGGTGTCCGGCGAGATGGTCACGGCCATTGCCATGACTGAGCCCGGCGCGGGTTCCGATCTGCAGGGCGTCAAGACCACCGCCGTGCTGGACGGTGACGAGTACGTGATCAATGGTTCGAAAACCTTCATTACCAACGGCTTTCTCGCTGATCTGGTGATTGTCGTCGCCAAGACCGATCCAAAGGCCGGCGCCAAGGGCACCAGCCTGTTTCTGGTGGAAGCGAATACGCCGGGCTTCGAGAAGGGCAAGCGCCTGGAGAAGGTCGGAATGAAGGCGCAGGACACGTCGGAATTGTTCTTCCAGGACGTACGCGTGCCGAAGGAAAATTTACTGGGGCAGGCCGGGTCGGGGTTTGCTTACCTGATGCAGGAGTTGCCGCAAGAGCGTTTGACCGTGGCGATTGGTGGCCTGGCTTCCGCGGAAGCAGCGTTGCAATGGACGCTGGATTACACCCGTGATCGCAAGGCGTTCGGCAAGGCGATTGCCGATTTCCAGAACACCCGCTTCAAACTGGCGGAAATGGCCACGGAGATTCAGATTGGCCGGGTCTTCGTTGACCGCTGTCTTGAGCTGCATCTGCAAGGCAAGCTCGACGTGCCGACGGCGGCGATGGCCAAGTACTGGGGCACCGACCTGCAATGCAAGGTGCTCGACGAATGCGTGCAGTTGCACGGCGGTTACGGCTTCATGTGGGAATACCCGGTAGCCCGGGCGTGGGCGGATGCGCGCGTGCAGCGGATTTATGCCGGCACCAATGAAATCATGAAGGAGATCATTGCGCGGTCGCTTTGAATGGCTGAAAAGATCGCAGCCTGCGGCAGCTCATACGGGTGTTCACCTACCCTGTGTAGGAGCTGCCGAAGGCTGCGATCTTTTATTTACGGCGCAGGATTCGGATGATCCTTGTGAATCGCCTCGATCCCTTCCAGCACTTCGTCGGAAAGCTTCAGATCAAAACTGGCAATGTTGCTGTCCAGTTGCTCAAGCGTCGTCGCGCCAATGATGTTGCTGGTGACGAACGGCTGCTGAGTCACGAACGCCAAAGCCATTTGCGCCGGATCCAGTCCGTGTTCACGGGCCATTGCGACATAACGGCTGCACGCTGCTTCCGATTGCGCATTGAAATAGCGGCTGAAGCGGCTGTAGAGGCTCAGACGACCTTTTGGTGGGCGCGCGCCACCTTCGTACTTGCCCGAAAGGAAACCGAACGCCAGCGGCGAATAGGCGAGCAAGCCGCATTGTTCGCGGATGGCGATTTCTGCCAGGCCCACTTCAAAGCTGCGGTTGAGCAGGTTGTACGGGTTCTGGATCGACACGGCACGCGGCCAGCCCCTTGCTTCGGCCAGGGCGAGGAAGCGCATGGTGCCCCACGGCGTTTCGTTGGACAGGCCGATGTGGCGGATTTTGCCGGCCTTCACTTGCTCGTCGAGTGCTTCGAGGGTGTCTTCAAGTGGCGTCAGGTTGGCTTCGATCTTGTGTTTGTAGCCCAGTTGTCCGAAAAAGTTGGTGCTGCGCTCCGGCCAGTGCAGTTGGTAAAGATCGATGTAATCGGTCTGCAGGCGCTTGAGGCTGGCATCCACCGCTGCGGTGATGTGCTGGCGGTTGTGGCGCAGGTTTTTGTCGCGGATATAGTCGATGGTGTTGCCGGGACCGGCGATCTTGCTGGCCAGTATCCAGTCGGCACGATCGCCACGGCTTTTGAAGTAATTGCCGATATAACGCTCGGTGGTGGCATAGGTTTCGGCTTTCGGCGGTACCGGATACATCTCGGCGGTGTCGATGAAATTGATCCCGGCCTCTTTGGCCCGTTCGATCTGGGCGAAGGCTTCAGCTTCAGTGTTTTGCTCGCCCCAGGTCATGGTGCCGAGGCAGATTGCACTCACGTTCAGGTCGGTACGGCCTAGCTGGCGATAGTCCATCGGGTGCTCCTTGGGCAAAACAATCATAAAAGCAGGTTGAAATATTTTTCGCAATCTGCATAATTGCCGACCTCTTTCTGCAGTGGAAGTGATGCGCCGCCGCCGAAGAATCTTGCCGTTGAACGGACGCGCCGACCCGAGCCCCCGAAAGCGTCTGTATCCGGCTGCCTTTGACTTGTCAAAGTACGCACTATTCAGTAAGATCCGCCGTCTAATTTACAGGGCGGCCCCTGAGGCTATAAAGAATGAAAACTTTTACTGCTAAACCAGAAACAGTAAAGCGCGACTGGTTTGTCGTCGACGCTGCTGGTCAGACCCTGGGTCGTCTGGCCACCGAAATCGCGAGCCGTCTGCGTGGCAAGCACAAGCCTGAGTACACTCCTCACGTTGACACCGGCGACTACATCGTCGTAATCAATGCTGAGCAGATTCGTGTTACCGGTGCTAAAACCACTGACAAAATGTACTACTCCCACTCCGGTTTCCCGGGCGGCATCAAGTCGATCAACTTTGAAAAGCTGATCGCTAAAGCCCCTGAGCGCGTGATCGAGACCGCGGTTAAAGGCATGCTGCCTAAAAACCCACTGGGTCGCGACATGTACCGTAAGCTGAAAGTCTATGCGGGCGCTGCACACCCACATACTGCTCAGCAGCCCCAAGAACTGAAGTTTTAACGGAATAGTACATTATGTCGGCGACTCAAAATTACGGCACTGGCCGTCGCAAGACCGCAACCGCACGCGTTTTCCTGCGTCCGGGTACTGGTAATATCTCCATCAACAATCGTTCGCTGGAAAACTTCTTCGGCCGCGAAACTGCCCGCATGGTAGTTCGCCAGCCGCTGGAGCTGACTGAGACTGTCGAGAAGTTCGACATCTACGTCACCGTGATCGGTGGTGGTGTAAGTGGTCAGGCTGGCGCAATCCGCCACGGCATCACTCGCGCTCTGATGGACTACGACGAAACCCTGCGTGGCGCTCTGCGCAAAGCCGGCTTCGTTACTCGCGACGCCCGTGAAGTTGAACGTAAGAAAGTTGGTCTGCGTAAAGCGCGTAAGCGTCCGCAGTACTCGAAGCGTTAATTCCGCTTCCGCGTTCAAAAGAACGCCCGCCTCCTCACGGAAGCGGGCGTTTTTTTATGCCTGCGATTTATCAAAAGAATTGCGCTGTGACAACTTGCCTCATTCGTAGAACCCCTATACTGCAAGGCTTGAGGGGGAGAGCTCCGGGTAATTCCCTTGTCAGAACTGGGGCTTTTCATTACCATCTCGGCAAAATTTTTATAAGTAACATTGATTTATTTAGTAGACGCCTGATTTAACAGGCCACAAAAGCTGATGGGAGAGGACTGAATGAGCAATGACGGCGTGAATGCAGGCCGGCGTCGCTTCTTGGTAGCAGCCACATCCGTGGTGGGTGCTGCAGGAGCGGTGGGGGCTGCGGTCCCGTTCGTGGGGTCATGGTTTCCCAGTGCCAAGGCGAAAGCCGCTGGTGCACCGGTGAAAGTGAATGTCAGCAAAATCGAGCCAGGGCAGCAGATGATTGCTGAATGGCGCGGCCAGCCGGTGTTCATTGTCCGCCGTACCGAGGAAATCCTGGGGAATCTTAAGAAGATCGAGGGCCAGCTCTCTGATCCGACCTCCAAAAACTCCACGCAACCCACCTATGTCGACCCTGAAGTGCGTTCGATCAAGCCGGAAATTCTCCTGCTGATCGGGATTTGCACACACTTGGGTTGCTCACCGACCTTCCGTCCCGAAGTGGCACCTGCGGATCTGGGTAAAGACTGGGTAGGCGGTTATTTCTGCCCTTGCCACGGTTCCCACTACGATCTGGCTGGCCGCGTCTACAAGTCGCAACCTGCGCCTTTGAACCTGCCAGTTCCCCCGCATTCCTATGAGACCGATGACCTGATTGTCATTGGCGTCGATACGGAGAAAGCGTGATGAGCAAGTTCATGGATTGGGTTGATGCGCGCTTCCCCGCCACAAAAATGTGGGAAGACCATCTCAGCAAGTATTACGCTCCAAAGAACTTCAACTTCTTCTACTTTTTCGGCTCGCTGGCGCTGCTGGTTCTGGTCAACCAGATCGTCACCGGTGTCTGGCTGACGATGAGCTATACCCCGTCGGCAGAAGAGGCGTTTGCTTCCGTCGAATACATCATGCGCGACGTCGAGTACGGCTCGATCCTGCGTCTGCTGCACTCGACTGGCGCTTCGGCGTTCTTCATCGTGGTCTATCTGCACATGTTCCGTGGCTTGCTCTACGGTTCGTATCAGAAACCGCGTGAGCTGGTCTGGGTGTTCGGCATGCTGATCTACCTGGCGCTGATGGCCGAAGCCTTCATGGGTTATCTGCTGCCGTGGGGGCAGATGTCCTACTGGGGGGCGCAGGTGATCATCTCGCTGTTCGGTGCGATTCCGCTGATCGGCGACGACCTGACCCAGTGGATTCGTGGTGACTACCTGATCTCCGGGATCACCCTGAACCGCTTCTTCGCCTTGCACGTTGTGGCCTTGCCGATCGTGATCCTCGGTCTGGTGGTGCTGCACATTCTGGCGCTGCATGAAGTGGGTTCGAACAACCCTGACGGCGTTGATATCAAGAAGCACAAAGACGAAAACGGCATCCCGCTGGATGGCATTCCTTTCCATCCGTACTACACCGTGAAAGACATTGTCGGCGTAGTGGTGTTCCTGTTCATCTTCTGCTTTATCGTGTTCTTCTTCCCGGAAATGGGCGGCTATTTCCTCGAAAAGCCGAACTTTGAACCGGCCAACCCATTCAAGACACCAGAGCACATTGCACCGGTTTGGTACTTCACCCCGTTCTACGCGATCCTGCGGGCAATCCCGGACAAACTCATGGGCGTTATCGCCATGGGCGCGGCCATTGCAGTGCTGTTTGTCCTGCCGTGGCTTGATCGCAGTCCGGTCAAGTCGATGCGTTATAAAGGCTGGCTGAGCAAAATCTGGCTGGTGGTGTTCTGCATTTCGTTCGTGATCCTCGGCGTTCTAGGCGTTCTGGCGCCAACCCCGGGTCGCACGCTGCTGTCGCAGGTCTGCACCTTCCTGTACTTCGCCTACTTCATTCTGATGCCGTTCTACACCAGGCTCGAGAAGACCAAACCGGTTCCGGATAGGGTGACTGGCTGATGAAAAAGTTATTTTTTGCTCTGATTTTTGCTGCTTTGCCTGTCCTGTCTTTCGCCGCTGAACACGGCGGTCCGGAGCTGGAAAAAGTCGATATTGACGTCGGTGACAAGGCTGCCCTGCAAGATGGTGCGCGTACCTTTGCCAACTATTGCATGGGTTGCCACAGTGCCAAGTTCCAGCGTTACGAGCGGGTTGCCGATGATCTTGGCGTGCCCCACGAACTGATGCTGGAGAAGCTGGTGTTCACTGGCGCCAAGATCGGCGACCACATGAACATCGGCATGCAACCGGCCGATGCCAAGACCTGGTTCGGCGCAGCGCCGCCGGATCTGACCCTGGTGGCTCGCGTTCGTGGCACTGACTGGCTCTACGGTTACCTGAAGTCGTTCTACGAAGATCCTGCGCGTCCATGGGGCGTGAACAACAAGGTCTTCCCGAACGTCGGCATGCCTAACGTGCTGGTCGGCCTGCAAGGTCGTCAGGTCGTAGGCTGCAAACAGGTGCAGATCGTGGAGGACGGCAAGAAGCAATATGATCCGCTGACCGGTACGCCTCTGACTCATGAAGCGTGCGATCAACTGACCATCGTGCCGAAGTCCGGTGCTCTGAATGAAGAGCAGTTCGATGAGAAGGTCAAGAATCTGGTAACCTTCCTGGCTTACTCGGCTAACCCGGTTAAGCTGCAACATCAGCGCATCGGTACTTACGTTTTGCTGTACCTGGCGTTCTTCTTTGTGTTCGCCTATTTGCTCAAGCGTGAATACTGGAAAGACGTGCACTGATACGCTTCAAGCATTGCTGTTAATCGCGCGCGCCCAAGGGCGCCTCCGACAGCGTAGCGCCTGGTAAGCCAGGTGTTACGGGAGGCGCCCTCTGGGCGCGCGCGTTTTTCCGGTTCCGATAATTTCAACAAGCGAGGAGGATCGCCATGGGCGTGACCAATCGGTTGGCCTGTTACTCCGACCCCGCCGACCACTATTCCCACCGAGTGCGCATTGTGCTTGCAGAGAAGGGTGTCAGCGCCGAGATCATTTATGTGGAAGCTGGTCGCCAGCCGCCTAAACTGATTGAGGTGAACCCTTACGGAAGTCTGCCGACGCTGGTCGATCGTGACCTGGCGTTGTGGGAGTCGACCGTGGTGATGGAGTATCTGGATGAGCGTTACCCGCACCCGCCGTTGCTGCCGGTTTACCCGGTGGCACGTGCCAACAGCCGACTGCTGATTCATCGTATTCAGCGCGACTGGTGTGGTCTGGTGGATCTGATTCTGGATCCTAAAAGCAAGGAGGCCGCGCGCGTCGTGGCGCGCAAGGAATTGCGCGAAAGCCTGACCGGCGTGTCGCCGCTGTTTGCCGACAAGCCGTTTTTCCTCAGTGAGGAACAAAGTCTGGTGGATTGCTGCCTATTGCCAATACTCTGGCGTTTGCCGATTCTGGGTATTGAACTGCCGCGGCCTGCCAAGCCGTTGCTTGATTACATGGAGCGCTCTTTTGCGCGTGAGGCTTTCCAGGCGAGTCTGTCTGGTGTCGAACGCGACATGCGCTAAGGCTTAAGGAGCCGCTATGAACTCCAGTCGACCTTATCTGGTCCGCGCGCTCTACGAGTGGATTGTGGATAACGATTGCACCCCGCACATGCTGGTTAATTCCGAGTACCCAGCCGTGCAGGTGCCGCAGGGTTTTGCCAGTGACGGGCAGATTGTCCTGAACATTTCGCCGAGCGCTGTGCGTCATCTGCACATGGACAACGACGTGGTGACCTTTGAGGGTCGCTTCGGTGGTGTTCCGCACAGTCTCTACGTGCCGATCAGCGCCATCCTGGGTATTTATGCCCGGGAGAACGGTCAGGGCATGGTGTTCGATATCGAGTCGCCGATGGGTGACGAAGACGATATCGAGCAGGACGATGACCTGCCGCCCCCGGACAGCGAGCCACCGCGTCCAAGCGGCCGGCCAAGTCTGAAGGTTGTGAAGTAATAAAAAAGGCGATCCAGATGGATCGCCTTTTTTATGACCTGTTTTTCCCCTGTAGGAGCTGCCGAAGGCTGCGATCTTTTGATCTTGTTTTGAGAATCAAAAGATCGCAGCCTTCGGCAGCTCCTACAGAGGGAGGGTAAGTCAGTCGATGTACTCGAACAGCTTCACAATCTTCTGCACGCCCGATACGCCCTGCACCAGATTGGTCGCCTGAGCGGCTTCCTGCTTGGTCAGCAGGCCCAGCAGATAGACGATGCCATTCTCGGTCACGACCTTGATGCGCGAGCCGGGAATGCTGGCGTCGGTGAGCATCTGGGTCTTGATCTTGGTGGTCAGCCACGTGTCGTTCTGACGCGCCAGCAGGGAGGAGGGTGGCAGCACTTGCAGTTCGTTGTGCACCTTCTTCACGCGCTGAACGTTGGCAGCGGCCTGTTCGGCCTTGGCCTTGAGGTCTTCACGCGGTGTCTGGCCAGCCAGCAGCACGACGCCGTTGAAGCTGGTAACGACAACATGCGAATCGTTGTCCAGCGCCGGGTCGGCCTTGGCTACGTTAACGCCCACTTTGGTTTCGATCAGCGAGTCATCGATCTTGCTGCCGAAGGTGCGAGTGCCGCGGTCGTCATCAATCGGCGCTTCACGGCTGGCATTCACCACCGAGGTGCAGCCGCTGATGCCGAGGCACAGAGTCAAGGCCAGAAGGCCAAGGCGATTAGGGGTCATTCTTCACTCCCGAACAGTTGGCTGTCGATCAGATCGCAGAGGCAATGGATCGCCAGCAAGTGGACTTCTTGAATACGTGCAGTGACGTTGGCCGGTACGCGAATCTCGACGTCCTCGGGCAACAGCAATGACGCCATGCCGCCGCCGTCGCGTCCGGTCAAAGCTACGACAATCATTTCGCGATCATGTGCGGCCTGGATCGCTTGAATAATGTTCGCCGAGTTACCGCTGGTCGAAATCGCCAGCAAAACATCGCCTGGCTGACCGAGTGCGCGGATCTGCTTGGAGAACACTTCGTTGTAGCTGTAGTCGTTGGCGATCGAGGTGATCGTCGAGGTATCGGTGGTCAGGGCGATGGCCGGCAGGCTCGGGCGCTCGCGCTCGAAGCGGTTGAGCAGCTCCGAGGAGAAGTGCTGGGCGTCGCCGGCAGAGCCGCCATTGCCGCACGAAAGCATTTTGCCTTCGTTGAGCAGGGCGTTGACCATGATCTGGCTGGCTTGCTCGATGTGCGGTGCAAGTACGTCCATCGCCTGTTGCTTGGTGTCGATACTGGCCTGAAAAAGCTGGCGAATTCGCGATTGCATGTCCATCTGTGTGACCTTAAGTAGCGCGGCTGTTCGGCACATGAATGTGCAGCCCGCAAAGCAAAGAGCAAAAGTTGTCGGATGAAAAAGTCCGGGTTGGGTGCAGGTCAACTGTCGAAAGCATTCTGCAACCAGTTCAGCTGACTCGGATGGCTGTCGATGGCCACCACGTCGAAGCGGCAGGGGGAATTGGCCCAACGCGACTCGCGCTGAAGAAAATACTGCGCAGCGAAAATCAGTTTCTGCTGCTTGCGCCCATCGATGCTAGCGAGCGCGCCACCCCATTGAGTGTTTTTTCTGTAGCGAACTTCAACGAATACTACTGTATCGCCATCAAGCATGACCAGATCAAGCTCGCCGCGTTTACACAACCAGTTCTGCGCCAAGAGGCGCAGGCCCTGATTTTGTAGATGCTCGAGCGCTTGGCGCTCGGCATCCTTACCGCTTTGCGAGCGTGACCTGTCAGGCATTAGCGCTGGGTGTCCGGCAGGCGCTGAACCTGGCCGCTGACGAACTGAGCCCAAGGCAACTGGCGCACAATACGCTGGGTCTGGGTCATGCTGAGGCTGCCCGACTGACCTTCGATGCGGCTGTCCGGCAGGGCTTTGAGTTGGCCCAGGCGCGGTGCCAGACGATAAGCATCGACGCCCATGGCGTACAGGCGGCCAAGGCTGCCGGCGGCTTGTGGCCACTGCGCGGTGACTTGCTGGCGCAGCGGATCGCTGGTTTCCAGCAACCATGGCGTTTCGCAGAAGCGAATGCCGTTCATGTCGTTGTACTGGTTCACATCGCCACTGGCGCTATAGACGTGCGAGGTCGCGTAGACAGGAACGTCGCCGGCGTACTGGAAGTTCAGGGTCGGCTTGATCTGCTGCGCCTGTTGCGGGGTCGCGGCGAGGAAGATGAATTCGATGTCCTGACGGCGCGATGGCTGAGCGGCGACGTTGGTGCCTGCAGCGTTTTGCAGGCTCTTGGCGCGGGCTTCGCTCTGGCGCAGCTGGAACATGTCGGCAATTTGCTGGGCCAGTTGCACTGGCTGGTCGACACGCTCGGTGGCAACGATGCTGCCGCCATTGGCTTGCCAATCCTGGCTGAACGCACGCAGGACGCGGTCACCCCATTCGCCTTTCGGCACCATGATCGCGGCGCGGTGCAGACCGTCGGCGCGGGCGCGGCGGGATACTTCACGGGCTTCGTCTTCAGCGGCCAGACCAAACTGGAACAGCTGCGCCGGACCTTGATCGCCTTCGCTGTAGTTCAGCGCGAGGGTGGCGATCGGCAGTTGCGGGCGGGTGCTCAGTTGTTTGACCAGGGGCTTTTCCAGAGGGCCGACGACCAGTTGCACGCCGTCAGCCTGAGCCTTGCGGTAGAACTCGTCCATGGAGGTCAGTTTCGAGCTGTCATAGAACTCGATCGCTGGCGGATTCTGCCCGGCCTGTTGAGCCTGATAGTGCGCCGCCATGAAACCTTCGCGCAGTGCTTTGCCGACCGACGCCAGTTGGCCATCCTGTGGCAGCAGCAGGGCGATTTTGCTCAGCGGCTGGCTGGCCAGTTCCTTGAGCTTGGTCAACGGCAGCGGCAGGTTGATTGCAGCCGGGTGCTTTGGATTCTGGGTGCGCCAGGTGTCGATTGCGGCTTGTTGCTGTTCGAGCGTGCCGGCGGTTTTCACGGCCAGCGCCAGACTCATCCAGCCGCCAAGGTCGTCGGTGGTGTTGGGTTGCAGTTGATCGGTGGGCAGCGATGCGATCAGTGTCCAGATCGCTTCATGGTTCTTGCTCGCCGCTTCGTCTTTGAGCATCGGCGCAATGAAGATGCGCTCGCGGGCGGCAGGCAGCGTCTGGCCATCGGCTTCAAGGGCGCGGGCGTGAACGGTGCCAGTGCGGACCTGTTGCTCTTCCGGCATTTCGCCCAGCTTTTGCAGGCTTGGATGGCTCAGGGCGGTCAGTGCCGCTTTCGGCTGATTGCGCGTCATCGCCAGTTCAGCGGAGAGCGTGTTGGCAAAAATCTGCTGGCCCGGCTTGAGTTGCTCCACCGGCACTTGTTGCAGGATTTGCGCAGACTGCCCGGCATTGCCTTGGCGATAAGCCAGGTCTGCTGCGCTCAGGCGCAACAGGGCAGCTTTTTCCGGGGTTTTAGCCTGGGAAGCCTGTTCGAGCAGTTGCTCGATGCTGGCATCCGGAGTCCGTGGAAGTTCGCCAAGGCTGGAGGAAGGGGAGCTGGCGCAAGCCGCCAAAAGGGCAGCGAGGCAGAGGGCAGTGAACAGCCGCAGGCAAGCGATCATGTAAGTGTTCCTGATACTCGATCAAATTAGCGTGGAATTGTACCCAAGCACTGGCCGGGGCGCGATGTTGCTGGCGTTAATCGGTCAATTTAGCTGAAGTAAATGTTGCGGCGTCGCACAACTGCGCGCAAAAACCGCACGTTAGCAGAGGACGTCGCAAGCCTCGTGACGCGCTACAATGCCGGTTTTTACCGATCATGAGGTGTGCGCTTTGACTGCTCCAGGTTCCCTGAATTCCGCTGCCGGCTCGCTTTATGTGGTGGCGACGCCCATCGGCAACCTGGACGACATCAGCGCCCGGGCACTGAAAATCCTCCGTGAAGTGGCGCTGATTGCTGCCGAAGATACGCGTCACTCGCAGCGACTGATGCAGCACTTCGGTATTTCGACGCCGTTGGCCGCTTGTCACGAACATAACGAACGAGATGAAGGTAGCCGCTTTATCACCCGTCTGCTGGCTGGTGATAGTGTCGCGTTGATTTCCGACGCGGGCACGCCGCTGATTTCCGATCCGGGTTATCACCTGGTGCGTCAGGCCCGTGCTGTCGGGATCAATGTGGTGCCGGTGCCGGGTGCCTGCGCTTTGATCGCAGCATTGTCGGCAGCGGGCTTGCCGTCTGATCGATTCATCTTCGAAGGTTTTCTGCCGGCCAAGTCGGTAGGGCGCAAGGCGCGACTCGAAGCGGTCAAGGAAGAACCACGTACGCTGATTTTCTACGAAGCCCCACACCGCATTCTGGAATGTCTACAGGATATGGAAGCGGTGTTCGGTGGCGAGCGGCAGGCACTGCTGGCCCGTGAAATTACCAAGACCTTTGAAACGCTCAAGGGGCTGCCACTGGCTGAGTTGCGCGCATTCGTCGAGTCCGACAGCAACCAGCAGCGCGGTGAATGCGTGGTGTTGGTCGCCGGCTGGACTGCCCCTGAGAGCGAGGACGCGGTCAGCAGCGAAGCCATGCGCATCCTCAATCTGTTGCTCGAAGAGATGCCGCTCAAGCGTGCCGCCGCGCTGGCAGCGCAGATTACCGGTGAGCGCAAGAACGTCCTGTATCAGGTCGCGCTGGATAAGCAGAAAGACGTGTAAGCCGTCGCCCATAGCGGTCTTGAGGCTTTTAGCGCTTGTTCTTCGGCCGCTCTGCCGTTAACCTTCGCGGCGGAGAGTCGATCGGACAGTCGCTGCCCTCTATGAAAATTAGGGGGGGGAGGAAAGTCCGGGCTCCATAGGGCGAAGTGCCAGGTAATGCCTGGGAGGCGTGAGCCTACGGAAAGTGCCACAGAAAATAACCGCCTAAGCGCTTCGGCGCCGGTAAGGGTGAAAAGGTGCGGTAAGAGCGCACCGCACGTCTGGCAACAGTTCGTGGCTAGGTAAACCCCACTTGGAGCAAGACCAAATAGGGTCCCAAGGCGTGGCCCGCGCTGGGACCGGGTAGGTTGCTAAAGATGTCCAGTGATGGCCATCGTAGACGAATGACTGTTCAAGACAGAACCCGGCTTACAGATCGACTCTCCACCTTTTTCTTTCCCTGCTTGAATCAATGGCATCGGGGCTGTGTAATATCAGCAGGCCTGCTCTGAAAGTTCGGCAGCGGCAATTGCAGTAATAGCCTTTTCCCACCTTGCTTCAATCAACAGCAGAAGCGCTTTTGTAATACCGAAAAAATCTTACTCTTAACAAATTACTTTAACTTTCGAGCGCAGCTTTCAGTGCTGCATCAAGTTATGGGTCAAAAGTCTCCGCCAGATTCTCGTTACTCCTCCTTTTATGCTCCTAAATCTCCGTTCTGTAAGGCTTTTCCTTTAATCCGCGCCTTGACGGTGTGGTGGCCGCATTCCTATAGTGTGCACAAGTGGCGGAAAGTGGCATGAAGTGGGTTTTTTGAGCTCAAAACGATAAAAATTGGAGAAACGCAGACGTGTTTCGCGGAGCTAACGCTATCAGTCTCGATGCAAAGGGCCGTCTCGCTATGCCGAGCCGGTACCGTGACGAGCTCGATTCGCGTAGTTCCGGCCAATTGATCGTCACCATTGATGCCGTTGATCCGTGTCTTTGTGTCTACCCGCTCGACGAGTGGGAAATTATTGAAACCAAGTTGCGCGCGCTCCCTTCGCTTCGTGAAGAGAACCGCCGCTTGCAGCGTTTATTGATTGGTAATGCCGTCGACCTCGAGCTCGATGGCAGTGGTCGTTTTCTGGTTCCACCGCGTCTGCGCGAATACGCAAAGCTTGATAAGAAAGCGATGCTGGTGGGCCAACTGAACAAGTTCCAATTGTGGGACGAGGATGCATGGAATGCGGTATCTGCCGCTGACCTTGCTGCCATTCAACAACCGGGCGCGATGCCTGATGAACTGCGTGATTTGATCTTGTGACTATTGATAGCGGCTTTAACCACATCACCGTACTGCTTGACGAAGCCGTCGAGGCTCTCGCCGTACGTCCTGATGGCTGCTATCTGGACGGTACGTTCGGGCGCGGCGGACACAGTCGATTGATCCTCAGCCAGCTCGGGCCGGATGGTCGACTCATCGGATTCGACAAAGATCCACAAGCGATTGCCACCGGGCAAACGCTAGCGGCCGAAGACGGCCGCTTTGTCGTTGTGCAGCGCAGCTTTGCCGAGCTCGGTTCGGAAATCGCCGAACGCGGTCTGGCCGGCAAGGTCAGCGGCATTCTGCTCGATCTGGGCGTGTCCTCGCCGCAGCTCGATGACGCTGAGCGCGGTTTCAGTTTCCTCAACGACGGCCCGCTGGACATGCGCATGGATCCGTCCCGTGGCATCAGCGCCGCTGAATTCGTCAACACCGCGCCGGCTGAAGAAATCGCCCGGGTGTTCAAGGAATACGGTGAAGAACGTTTCTCCGGTCGCATGGCGCGTGCCGTCGCCGAACGTCGCGATATCAAACCTTTCGAGCGCACCGCCGATCTGGCCGAAGTGCTCAAGGTCGCCAACCCGGCATGGGAAAAGGGCAAGAACCCGGCCACCCGTGCGTTCCAGGGGCTGCGCATTCACGTCAATAACGAATTGGGCGATCTGGAAGCCGGCCTCGAAGCCGCGCTGGAAGCTCTGGAAGTGGGCGGCCGTCTGGTCGTGATCAGCTTCCATTCGCTGGAAGACCGCATCGTCAAGCTGTTCATGCGCAAGCTGGTGAAGGGCGAAGCCGATAACCTGCCGCGCAACCTGCCGGTTCGCCATGTGGCGTTCGAGCCGAAAATCAAAGTCCATGGCAAAGCGCAGACGGCCTCCGACGCCGAACTCAAAGCCAACCCACGTTCCCGTAGCGCCGTCATGCGCGTCGCGGAGAAATTGCGTTGAGCAAGCTTTTCGCCAAGCCACTGCCCGGCGGCAGCTTTTTCATGCTGCTGCTGTTTGTAGGCGTGCTCGTCTCGGCCATCGCTGTGTCGTACAGCGCGCACTGGAACCGCCAGTTGCTGAACAATCTTTATAACGAACTCAGCGTGCGCGACAAGGCGCAGGCCGAGTGGGGCCGCTTGATTCTCGAGCAAAGCACCTGGACCGCGCACAGCCGCATCGAAGTGCTGGCCACCGAACAACTGAAAATGCATATCCCTGGCGCGGCTGACGTGAAGATGGTGGCGCCATGATGAAACTTGAAGGCGCACTGTTCCCGTGGCGCTTCCGCCTGATGGTGGCCCTGCTCGGTTTGATGGTGGCTGCGATCTGCTGGCGCATCATTGACCTGCAAGTGGTTGACCGTGACTTCCTCAAAGGTCAGGGCGATGCGCGCAGTCTTCGTCACATCCCGATTCCTGCTCACCGTGGTCTGATCACCGACCGTAACGGCGAGCCTTTGGCCGTCAGTACCCCGGTGACCACCCTGTGGGCCAACGCCAAGGAAATGCAAACAGCCAAAGAGAAGTGGCCAGCACTGGCCGCCGCGCTGGGTCAGGACCCGAAAGCCCTGACCGAACGCCTTGAGGCGCAGGCCAACAAAGAATTCATTTATCTGGTGCGTGGGCTGACCCCCGAGCAAGGCCAGTCTGTGCTCGACCTGAAAGTGCCGGGCGTCTACGGCATCGAAGAATTCCGCCGGTTTTACCCGGCCGGTGAAGTCACCGCGCACATGGTCGGCTTTACCGACATCGATGATCACGGTCGCGAAGGCGTCGAACTGGCCTACGACGAATGGCTGGCCGGAGTGCCGGGCAAACGACAAGTCATCAAGGATCGGCGCGGTCGGCTGATCAAAGATGTTCAGGTCACCAAAAACGCCAAGGCCGGCAAGCCCTTGGCGTTGTCCATTGACCTGCGCCTGCAATATCTGGCCAACCGCGAGCTGCGTAACGCGATCATCGAGAACGGCGCCAAGGCTGGCAGCCTGGTGATCATGGACGTGAAGACTGGCGAGATCCTCGCCATGGTCAACCAGCCGACCTATAACCCGAACAACCGTCGCAACCTGCAACCGGCGATGATGCGTAACCGCGCGATGATCGACGTGTTCGAACCGGGTTCGACCATGAAAGCCATCTCGATGGCCGCCGCGATCGAAACCGGTCGCTGGAAACCGAGCGATACCGTCGAGGTTTATCCAGGCACGCTGCAGATCGGCAAATACACCATCAAGGACGTTTCCAGGTCCGAAGGTCCGGTGCTCGACCTGACCGGCATCCTGATCAATTCCAGTAACGTCGGCATGAGTAAGGTCGCGTTCGATATCGGCGGCGAAACGATTTTCCGCCTTGCGCAAAAAGTCGGTCTCGGCCAGGACACCGGCCTCGGCTTCCCGGGCGAACGTGTCGGCAACCTGCCGAACTACCGCGATTGGCGCAAGGCCGAAACCGCGACACTGTCCTACGGCTACGGTATTTCCGTAACCGCGATTCAACTGGTTCACGCCTTCTCGGCGCTGGCCAACAACGGTCGCCTCGCACCGTTGACGCTGATCAAAACCGACAAGATGCCGCAGACCACGCAAGTGCTGCCGGAAGCTGTCGCGAAAACCATGCAGGGCATGTTGACCCAGGTGATCGAAGCCCCGCGCGGTGTGTTCCGTGCGCAGGTGCCGGCGTATCACGTGGCGGGCAAGTCGGGTACTGCGCGCAAGACTTCGGTGGGCACCAAGGGCTACGCCGAAAACTCCTACCGTTCGCTGTTCGCCGGCTTCGGCCCGATGAGCGATCCGCGTTACGCCATCGTTGTGGTGATCGATGAGCCAAGCAAGGCCGGTTACTTCGGTGGTCTGGTTTCCGCGCCGGTGTTCAGTCGCGTGATGTCCGGCACCCTGCGCTTGATGAACGTGACCCCGGATAACCTGCCGACCACTCAACAGGCCAACGCCACCCCGGTCGTTCCGCTGAAAGCCAATGGAGGGCGCGGCTGATGTCATTAAGTCTGAACAAGATATTCCCCCACGCCGGCCACGATCTGTTGATCCGTGAATTGGCACTGGATAGCCGTAACGTACGCGCGGGCGACCTGTTTCTCGCGGTGCCGGGCGGCAAATTCGATGGCCGTGCGCACATTGCTGACGCGCTTGCCCGTGGCGCCGCGGCCGTTGCTTATGAAGTCGAAGGCGCCACCGTGCTGCCGATCACGGACGTGCCGCTGATCCCGGTCAAGGGGCTGGCGGCGCAGCTGTCGGACATCGCCGGACGTTTTTACGGTGAGCCGAGCCATCACCTGAATCTGGTGGGCGTAACGGGCACCAACGGTAAAACCAGCGTGACCCAACTGGTCGCGCAAGCGCTGGATCTGCTCGGCCAGCATTGCGGCATTGTCGGCACCCTCGGTTCCGGCTTCTATGGCGCATTGCAAAGTGGTCTGCACACCACGCCGAATCCGATCGCCGTGCAAGCGACTTTGGGCGACCTGAAAAAGGCCGGCGCCAAAGCCGTGGCCATGGAAGTGTCGTCCCACGGTCTGGATCAGGGCCGCGTTACCGCGCTGGCGTTCGACGTTGCCGTGATGACCAACCTGTCCCGCGATCATCTGGATTATCACGGCACGATGGAGGCTTACGCGCAGGCCAAGGCCAAGCTGTTCGCCTGGAATGATCTGAAATGCCGAGTGGTCAACCTCGACGACGATTTCGGCCGGCAACTGGCCGCCGAAAAACGTGAGTCGCGTTTGATCACCTATAGCCTGCTCGACAGCAGTGCTTATCTGTACTGCCGCGAAGCACAGTTCGACGATCACGGCGTACGCGCCACATTGGTCACGCCGCAGGGCGAGCATCATCTGCGCAGCACGCTGCTCGGCCGTTTTAACCTGAGCAACGTACTGGCAGCCGTCGGCGCCTTGCTCGGCCTGGATTACGCGCTCGACGAAATTCTCAAGGTACTGCCGAAACTCGAAGGCCCGGCCGGACGCATGCAGCGTCTTGGCGGCGGCACTCAGCCGTTGGTGGTGGTCGATTACGCCCACACCCCGGATGCGCTGGAAAAAGTCCTGACGGCTTTGCGCCCGCACGTCAAAGGCCAGTTGCTGTGCCTGTTCGGCTGCGGCGGTGACCGTGATCGTGGCAAGCGTCCGCTGATGGCCGAAGTGGTCGAGCGTCTGGCCGATCAAGTGGTTGTCACCGATGACAATCCGCGCACCGAAGACCCGGCAGTGATTTTCGATGACATCCGCGCCGGTTTCACGGTTGTGGATAAAGTCACCTTCGTCGCCGGCCGTGGTCAGGCGATTGCGCAATTGATTGCCGACGCTTCGGCGGATGACGTGATCGTTCTGGCCGGTAAAGGTCACGAGGACTATCAGGAAATCAACGGCGAGCGTCATGCCTTCTCTGACCTGGTCGAAGCAGATCACGCGCTGACCGCTTGGGAGGTGGCCCATGCTTAAGGCCCTGACACTCAGCGAGCTGAGCAACGCGCTCGACGCACGCCTGATCAGCTCCGATGCCAGTTTCGACGGCGTGAGCATCGACAGCCGTGGGATTAAACCCGGCCAACTGTTTATTGCCCTGACTGGCCCGCGTTTCGACGGTCATGATTATCTGAACGACGTCGCCGGCAAAGGCGCCGTTGCTGCACTGGTCGAGCGCGAAGTCGCCGACAGCACCCTGCCGCAATTGTTGGTCAAGGACACCCGTCAGGCCCTGGGCCAGTTGGGTGCCTTGAACCGTGCGGCGTTCACTCAGCCAGTGGCTGCCGTGACCGGTTCCAGCGGCAAGACCACGGTCAAGGAAATGCTCGCCAGCATCCTGCGCACGCGCGGTCCGGTGCTGGCAACACGCGGCAACCTGAACAACGACCTCGGCGTTCCGCTGACCCTGATCGAGCTCGCGCCGGAACACACCTCCGCCGTGATCGAACTGGGGGCCTCGCGTCTGGGCGAAATCGCCTACACCGTCGGGCTGACCAAGCCGCACGTAGCGATCCTCAACAACGCCGGTACCGCTCACGTTGGTGAGTTCGGTGGCCCGGAAAAAATCGTCGAAGCCAAAGGCGAAATCATCGAAGGGCTGGCGGCCGATGGCATCGCCGTGCTCAATCTCGACGACAAGGCCTTTGGTATCTGGAAGAGCCGCGCTGCCGGTCGCAAGGTGCTGACCTTCGCCCTGAGCAACACTCAAGCGGACTTCTACGCCAGCGACCTGAGCACTGATGCACGCGGTTGCCCGGCCTTCAATCTGCACACGCCTGAAGGTATGGAGCGCGTTCAACTGAACCTGCTCGGCACCCATAACGTTGCCAACTCCATGGCTGCCGCCGCTGCTGCCCACGCCTTGGGTGTGTCGCTGTTCGGCATCGCCACTGGCCTTGGCGCGGTGCAACCGGTCAAGGGCCGCACCGTCGCGCAATTGGCGAAAAACGGCATGCGCGTGATTGATGACACTTACAACGCAAACCCCACCTCGATGTGCGCGGCCGTTGATATACTCGCCGGCTTTTCCGGCCGCACCGTCCTGGTGCTCGGAGATATCGGCGAGTTGGGCGATTGGGCGGAGCAGGGGCACCGCGACGTGGGCGAGTACGCCCGGGGCAAGGTATCCGCGCTTTACGCAGTTGGACCGAACATGGTTCACGCCGTCAACGCATTCGGTGAGCAGGCGCATCACTTCGGCACACAAGCCGAACTGATCCAGGCCCTGGACGCCGAGCAGGACACAAACACCACCATTTTGATCAAGGGTTCGCGCAGTGCAGCGATGGAAAACATCGTTGCGGCTCTGTGCGGGTCCAGTCTGGAGAAACATTAATGCTGCTGCTGCTAGCGGAGTATCTGCAACAGTTCCACAAAGGCTTCGCGGTCTTTCAGTACCTGACCCTGCGCGGGATCCTCGGTGTGCTGACCGCGCTGGTTTTGTCGCTGTGCTATGGCCCGTGGATGATCCGCACTCTGCAGAACCGTCAGATCGGCCAGTCCGTTCGTAACGACGGTCCGCAATCGCACCTGTCGAAGTCGGGTACACCGACCATGGGCGGCGCGCTGATTCTGTCGTCCATCGGCGTCAGCACTTTGCTCTGGGCTGACCTGAGCAACCGCTATGTCTGGACTGTGTTGCTGGTGACCCTGTTGTTCGGCGCTATCGGCTGGGTCGACGATTACCGCAAAGTCATCGAGAAGAATTCGCGAGGCTTGCCGAGCCGCTGGAAGTATTTCTGGCAGTCGGTGTTTGGTCTGGGCGCGGCGATCTTCCTTTATATGACCGCTTCGACGCCGGTGGAAACCACGCTGATCCTGCCGATGCTCAAGGACTACAGCATTCCGCTGGGCTTCGGTTTTATCGTGCTGACCTACTTCGTGATTGTCGGTTCGAGTAACGCGGTCAACCTCACCGACGGCCTCGACGGTCTCGCGATCATGCCGACCGTGATGGTTGGCGGCGGTCTCGGCATCTTCTGCTACCTGTCGGGTAACGTTAAATTCGCTGAATACCTGTTGATCCCGTATGTGCCGGGCGCAGGCGAACTGATTGTGTTCTGCGGTGCGCTGATCGGTGCCGGTCTGGGTTTCCTCTGGTTCAACACCTATCCGGCCCAGGTCTTCATGGGCGACGTCGGCGCACTGGCGCTGGGTGCTGCACTGGGCACCATCGCGGTGATCGTCCGTCAGGAAATCGTCCTGTTCATCATGGGCGGCGTGTTCGTGATGGAAACCCTGTCGGTGGTCATCCAGGTGGCGTCCTTCAAGCTGACCGGTCGCCGCGTATTCCGCATGGCACCGATCCACCACCACTTTGAACTCAAGGGCTGGCCCGAGCCGCGCGTGATCGTCCGTTTCTGGATCATCACCGTGATTCTCGTGTTGGTTGGCCTTGCCACCCTGAAGCTGAGGTAGAACGAGTGTCTCTGATCGCTTCTGACCACTTCCGCATCGTTGTCGGCCTCGGCAAGAGCGGCATGTCCCTGGTTCGCTTCCTGGCGAACCGGGGCACGTCGTTTGCCGTGGCCGATACGCGGGAGAATCCACCGGAACTGGCCACGCTCAAGCGTGACTATCCGCACGTGGAAGTGCGTTGTGGCGAGCTGGACGTCGAATTCCTCTGCCGTGCCGACGAGCTCTACGTGAGCCCCGGCCTGGCGCTGGCGACCCCGGCCCTGCAAGCCGCTGCGGCCCGTGGCGTGAAACTGTCCGGTGACATCGAGCTGTTCGCGCGTAACGCGAAGGCGCCGATTGTGGCCATCAGCGGTTCCAACGCGAAAAGCACGGTCACCACCCTGGTCGGCGAGATGGCGGCTGCGGCCGGCAAACGTGTGGCGGTGGGCGGCAATCTCGGTACCCCGGCGCTGGATCTGCTCAGCGACGACGTCGAGTTGTACGTGATGGAGTTGTCGAGCTTTCAGCTGGAAACCACCGATCAGCTCAACGCTGAAGTGGCGACTGTGCTGAACATCAGCGAAGACCACATGGATCGCTACAGCGGTCTGCCGGCGTACCACCTGGCCAAGCACCGGATTTTCCGGGGTGCCAGGCAGTTCGTGGTCAATCGTCAGGATGCACTGACCCGTCCGCTGATCGGCGAGGGCCAGCCATGCTGGACGTTCGGCCTGACCAAACCTGATTTCAAGGCATTCGGTATCCGCGAAGAAGATGGCGAGAAGTATCTGGCCTTCGAATTCCAGAACCTGATGCCGGTACGCGAGCTGAAAATTCGTGGCGCGCACAACCAGTCCAACGCCCTGGCGGCGCTGGCGCTCGGCCATGCGGTCGGCCTGCCATTCGACGCAATGCTTGCGGCCCTGCGCACCTTCGCCGGTCTCGAACATCGCTGCCAGTGGGTGCGTGATCTGGACGGCGTCGCTTACTACAACGATTCCAAAGCCACCAACGTTGGCGCCGCACTGGCGGCCATCGAAGGCCTGGGTGCGGACATCGACGGCAAGGTCATTCTGATCGCCGGTGGTGATGGCAAAGGTGCCGAGTTCAACGACCTGCGTGATCCGGTGGCAGCCAACTGCCGCGCCGTGATCCTGATGGGCCGCGACTCCGACAAGATCGGCGCGGCCATCGGCGATGGCGTGCCACTGATTCGCGCAACCTCCCTGGTCGATGCTGTCGCGCAATGCCGCGCTGCCGCCCAACCGGGTGATGTGGTGCTGCTGTCGCCGGCCTGTGCCAGTTTCGACATGTTCAAGAATTACGAAGACCGTGGTCACCAGTTCGTCCGCGCCGTGGAGGAATTGGCATGAACCTGAGAAATATCATCAAGCCGTACCCGTCGCCGCTGATTACCGGACGCGGCATCGATCTTGACTTCCCGATGCTCGCCGGTTGCCTGGCGCTGCTCGGCCTGGGTCTGATCATGATCGCTTCGGCCTCCACCGAAGTGGCGGCCGCGCAGTCGGGCAGTCCGCTGTATTACATGATCCGCCACCTTATCTATGTGGTGCTGGGATTGGGCGCGTGCATCATCACCATGATGATTCCGATCGCCACCTGGCAACGTCTCGGCTGGTTGATGCTGCTCGGCGCATTTGGCCTGCTGATCATGGTGATCATCCCGGGGATTGGCCGTGAGGTTAACGGTTCGATGCGCTGGATCGGTTTCAGCTTCTTCAACGTGCAGCCGTCGGAGATCGCCAAGGTATTCGTGGTGATTTACCTCGCCGGTTATCTTGTGCGTCGCCAGAAAGAAGTGCGCGAGAGCTGGATGGGTTTCTTCAAGCCGTTCATCGTGCTGCTGCCAATGGCCGGCCTGTTGCTGATGGAGCCGGACTTCGGCGCCACCGTTGTAATGATGGGGGCTGCGGCGGCGATGCTGTTCCTTGGCGGGGTCGGCCTGTTCCGCTTCTCGCTGATGGTGGTGTTGGCGGTCGGGGCCGTGGTCCTGTTGATTCAGATGCAGCCGTACCGGATGGCGCGTCTGACCAACTTCGCCGACCCGTGGGCCGACCAGTTCGGCGCCGGTTATCAGTTGTCGCAAGCGCTGATCGCGTTCGGTCGTGGTGAGTGGCTGGGCGTGGGCCTGGGCAACAGCGTGCAGAAGCAGTTCTACCTGCCGGAAGCGCACACCGACTTCGTGTTCTCGGTACTTGCCGAAGAGCTCGGTGCGGTGGGTTCGCTGTGCACCGTCGCCCTGTTCGTGTTCGTGTGTATCCGCGGCATGTACATCGGTCTGTGGGCCGAGAAAGCCAAGCAGTTCTTCGCTGCTTATGTGGCATACGGCTTGTCGTTCCTGTGGATTGGTCAGTTCCTGATCAACATCGGTGTGAACGTCGGCCTGCTGCCAACCAAGGGTCTGACCTTGCCGTTCCTCAGTTACGGCGGCAGCTCGCTGGTGATCTGCTGTGCCTGTCTCGGGTTGTTGCTGAGGATCGAGTGGGAGAGTCGAACCCACTTGGGCAGTGAAGAGATGGAATTCCATGAGAGCGACTTCGCCGAGGAGCCGAATCATGGGCGCTAACGTATTGATCATGGCCGGCGGAACCGGCGGCCACGTATTCCCGGCGCTGGCCTGTGCCCGCGAGTTTCAGGCGCGCGGCTATACCGTGCACTGGCTCGGCACGCCACGCGGGATCGAGAACGAACTGGTACCGGCCGCAGGGCTGGAACTGCACCGCATCAACGCCAGTGGTCTGCGCGGCAAGGGCAAGCTGTCGCTGCTCAAGGCACCGTTCATGCTGCTCAAATCGGTCTGGCAGGCGCGGGCGATCATTCGTCGGCTGCGTCCGGTGTGTGTGGTCGGCTTCGGTGGTTACGTGACCGGCCCCGGCGGTCTCGCGGCGAAACTGGCCGGTGTGCCGGTGATCGTTCACGAGCAGAACGCCGTCGCCGGCACCGCCAATCGGTTGCTGGTGCCGTTCGCCGCCCGAGTGTGTGAAGCGTTCCCCGACACCTTTACTCTGTCGGACAGCCGCCGCACCACCGGTAATCCGGTGCGCAGCGAGCTGTTCCTCGAAACACCGCGACCTGCCCTGGCCGGTCGCAAAGCGCGTTTGCTGATCCTGGGCGGAAGCCTTGGCGCAGAACCGTTGAACAAGTTGCTGCCTGAAGCGCTGGCGCAAGTCGCTGCCGATTTGCGTCCGGAAGTGTTCCATCAGGCCGGCAAAAACCACGATGAAGTGACTGCAGAGCGCTACCGCGCCGCCGGCGTGGAAGCGCAGGTGCAGCCGTTCATCAAAGACATGGCCCAGGCCTATGGCTGGGCTGACCTGGTGGTGTGCCGTGCAGGCGCGTTGACCATCAGTGAGCTGGCTGCCGCCGGTCTGCCCTCGATGCTGGTGCCTTTGCCCCACGCAATCGACGATCACCAGACCCGCAACGCCGATTATTTGGCCCGGGAAGGCGCTGCCTTCCTGATGCCGCAAAGAACGACTGGTGCCGCGGATCTTGCCGCGCGCCTGACAGAGGTCTTGATGCAACCGCAACGACTCGAAGAAATGGCCCAAGCGGCCCGCCGTCTGGCGAAACCCGATGCCACCCGTAGCGTGGTCGATACCTGTCTGGAGGTGGTCCATGGTTGAGAATCAGAAAGCCATGCCGCAACCGGAAATGCGCCGCATCCGTCGCATCCACTTCGTCGGTATCGGCGGCGTGGGCATGTGCGGCATCGCTGAAGTGTTGTTGAACCTGGGCTATGAAGTGTCCGGTTCCGACCTGAAAGCCTCGCCGGTCACCGAGCGTCTGGAATCGTTCGGCGCGAAGATCTTCATCGGCCACCGTGCCGAGAACGCCGCTGCCGCCGATGTGCTGGTGGTGTCGAGCGCCGTCAACACCTCCAACCCGGAAGTCGCGACCGCACTGGAACGCCGCATCCCGGTGGTACCGCGCGCCGAAATGCTCGCTGAGCTGATGCGCTATCGCCACGGCATCGCCGTTGCCGGTACCCACGGCAAAACCACCACGACCAGCCTGATCGCGTCTGTGTTCGCCGCCGGTGGTCTCGATCCGACGTTCGTTATCGGTGGGCGTCTGAACGCTGCCGGCACCAACGCGCAACTCGGCACCAGCCGTTACCTGATTGCCGAAGCCGATGAAAGCGATGCGAGCTTCCTGCACTTGCAGCCGCTGGTGGCCGTGGTCACCAACATCGACGCCGATCACATGGCGACCTACGGCGGTGACTTCAACATACTGAAGAAAACCTTCGTCGAATTCCTGCACAACCTGCCGTTCTACGGTTTGGCGGTGATGTGCCTGGACGATCCGGTGGTGCGCGAAATCCTGCCACTGGTCAAACGTCCGACCGTGACTTACGGCTTCAGCGAAGACGCCGACATCCGTGCGATCAACGTGCGTCAACAAGGCATGCAGACCTTCTTTACCGTGCTGCGCCCTGACCGCGAACCGCTGGATGTGTCGGTGAACATGCCGGGCAACCACAACGTGCTCAATTCGTTGGCAACCATCTGCATCGCCACCGACGAGGGCGTCAGCGATGAAGCCATCGTTCAGGGCCTGTCGGGCTTCCAGGGTGTTGGTCGTCGCTTTCAGGTCTACGGCGAACTGCCGGTCGACGGCGGCAGCGTGATGCTGGTCGACGACTACGGCCACCATCCGACCGAAGTCGCAGCCGTGATCAAAGCCGTACGTGGTGGCTGGCCGGAGCGTCGTCTGGTGATGGTTTACCAGCCGCACCGTTACAGCCGCACCCGCGATCTGTACGACGACTTCGTCAATGTACTGGCTGACGCCAACGTGTTGCTGCTGATGGAAGTCTATCCGGCCGGCGAAGAGCCGATCCCGGGCGCCGACAGCCGCAAGCTGTGCAACAGCATTCGGCAGCGCGGTGCACTCGACCCGATCTACATCGAGCGTGGCGTCGATCTGGCGCCTCTGGTCAAGCCGCTGCTGCGCGCCGGCGACATCCTGCTGTGCCAGGGCGCTGGTGATATCGGCGGTCTCGCGCCGAAGCTGTTGAAAAGTGAATTGTTCGCTGGCGCCGTGGCTGCGCCGGTCGAGGGGAAGTTGAAATGACTGCTGCCTACGCCAATCTGTTCTCCACCATTGCGCCGAAAGACTTCGGCCGTGTCGCCGTGCTGTTTGGTGGCCTGAGTGCCGAACGTGAGGTTTCGTTGAAATCCGGTAACGCCGTGCTCGCGGCGCTGCAAAGCGCTGGTGTGGACGCGTTCGGCATCGATGTCGGCGACGATATCCTGCAGCGTCTGCTGAGCGAAAAGATCGATCGCGCGTTCATCATTCTCCACGGTCGTGGCGGTGAAGACGGCTCCATGCAGGGCCTGCTCGAAGTGGCGGGCATTCCGTACACCGGCAGCGGCATTCTGGCTTCGGCACTGGCGATGGACAAACTGCGCACCAAGCAGGTCTGGCACAGCCTCGGGATTCCGACGCCGCGTCACGCCGTGCTGTGCAGCGAAGCCGATTGTATTTCGGCAGCGACGGAACTGGGCTTCCCTTTGATCGTCAAACCGGCGCATGAAGGTTCAAGTATCGGGATGGCCAAAGTGAGTTCTGCGTCCGAGTTGATCGACGCATGGAAAGCGGCCAGTACCTACGATTCGCAAGTGTTGGTCGAGCAATGGATTCAAGGTCCGGAGTTCACCATCGCCACCCTGCGTGACCAGGTGTTGCCTCCAATCGCCCTGGGTACACCGCACACGTTCTACGACTACGACGCCAAGTACATCGCCAACGATACCCAGTACCGCATTCCGTGCGGGCTGGATGCCGCCAAAGAGCAGGAACTCATGGAACTCACGGCCAAGGCCAGTGAGGCGTTGGGTATCGCCGGTTGGGGCAGGGCAGACGTGATGCAGGACGCCGACGGGCAGTTCTGGTTCCTGGAAGTGAATACCGCACCGGGCATGACCGATCACAGTCTGGTACCGATGGCGGCCCGTGCTGCCGGTCTGGATTTCCAGCAACTGGTACTGGCCATTCTGGCTGCCAGCGTTCAAGAGTCGAGAGGTTAAGAGCATGCAAGGCGCTCAGCTCAGACATCAGCCACCCGCACCCGGCCGCAAGCCGGTGCCGCGGGGTGCCAGCCGAATGGTGGCCAAAGAGCCGATGTCCGCGCGCCTGCCAAAAGCCAACTTCGGTTTTGTGAAAAGCCTGTTCTGGCCAGTGCTGCTGGTGGTGCTCGGGTTCGGTACTTATGAAGGTGCGCAGCGGTTGCTGCCGTACGCCGACCGGCCGATCACCAAGATCGCCGTGCAGGGCGACCTGAGCTACATCAGCCAGCAAGCGGTGCAGCAGCGAATCGCCCCGTTCGTCGCGTCGAGCTTCTTCACCATCGACCTGGCCAGCATGCGCAAAGAGCTTGAGCAAATGCCCTGGATTGCCCACGCCGAAGTGCGTCGGGTGTGGCCGGATCAAGTGGTGATCCGCCTCGAAGAGCAACTGCCGGTAGCGCGTTGGGGCGACGAGTCATTGCTCAACAACCAGGGCCAGGCGTTTACGCCCAGGGAGCTGGCGAACTACGAACACCTGCCACAGCTGTTCGGCCCACAACGGGCTCAGCAGCAAGTGATGCAGCAATACCAGGTGCTGAGCCAGATGCTCCGGCCTATGGGCTTCTCGATTGCACGCCTGGAATTGCGTGAACGAGGTAGCTGGTTCCTGACCACCGGTGCCGGCAGTTCCGGCCCCGGCATCGAGTTGCTGCTGGGACGCGGCAACCTCGTGGAAAAGATGCGCCGCTTTATCGCCATCTATGACAAGACGCTCAAAGAACAGATTACGAACATTGCGCGCATCGATCTGCGCTACGCCAACGGCCTTGCTGTTGGCTGGCGGGAACCAGTAGCGCCGACGGCAGCGCAACCCGCTGTCGCAAAGAATTAAGAAGAGGCAGGACCCATGGCAAACGTGCAAAGCGGCAAAATGATCGTCGGTCTGGATATCGGCACCTCCAAGGTGGTGGCGCTGGTAGGCGAGGTCTCGGACGACGGCACGCTGGAAATCGTCGGTATCGGTACACATCCGTCCCGCGGCCTGAAAAAAGGCGTGGTGGTGAATATCGAGTCCACCGTGCAATCGATCCAGCGCGCGATCGAAGAAGCCCAACTGATGGCGGGCTGCCGCATTCACTCGGCGTTCGTCGGCGTGGCGGGTAATCACATCCGCAGCCTGAACTCCCACGGCATCGTTGCGATTCGTGATCGCGAAGTCAGCTCGGCCGACCTTGAGCGCGTGCTCGACGCCGCTCAAGCTGTGGCGATCCCGGCTGATCAGCGCGTGCTGCACACCCTGCCGCAGGATTACGTGATCGATAACCAGGAAGGCGTTCGCGAACCTCTGGGCATGTCCGGCGTACGTCTGGAAGCCAAGGTTCACGTGGTCACCTGCGCCGTCAACGCCGCACAGAACATTGAAAAATGTGTGCGTCGCTGCGGTCTGGAAATCGACGACATCATTCTTGAGCAACTGGCGTCCGCGTATTCGGTGCTGACCGACGACGAGAAAGAGCTGGGCGTGTGCCTGGTCGACATCGGCGGCGGTACCACCGACATCGCGATCTTCACCGAAGGCGCGATCCGCCACACGGCCGTGATCCCGATTGCCGGTGATCAGGTGACCAACGACATCGCCATGGCGTTGCGCACCCCGACCCAGTACGCCGAAGAGATCAAGATCCGTTACGCCTGCGCCCTGGCCAAACTGGCCGGTGCCGGCGAAACCATCAAGGTGCCAAGCGTTGGCGACCGTCCCCCGCGTGAACTGTCGCGTCAGGCCCTGGCCGAAGTGGTCGAGCCACGTTACGACGAACTGTTCACGCTGATTCAGGCCGAACTGCGCCGCAGCGGCTACGAAGACCTGATCCCGGCCGGCATCGTCCTGACCGGCGGTACGTCGAAGATGGAAGGCGCCACTGAGCTTGCCGAAGAAATCTTCCACATGCCGGTACGCCTCGGTGTCCCGCACGGTGTGAAAGGTCTGGATGACGTGGTGCGTAACCCGATTTATTCCACTGGCGTTGGCTTGTTGATGTACGGCCTGCAAAAGCAGTCCGACGGAGTTTCGTTCTCCGGCATCGGCAGCCGCGACAGCTACAGCAGCGAAGAGCCTCAGGCGCCGCTGCTCGACCGACTGAAAAAGTGGGTCCAGGGCAATTTCTAAAGATTTACCGCAACACCGCAACAAAAAGCAGTAGGCGAAAAAACTAGAGAATGTAAGGAGAGGGAAAATGTTCGAACTCGTAGACAACATCCCCGCAAGCCCGGTAATCAAAGTTATCGGTGTTGGCGGTGGCGGCGGCAACGCTGTCAATCACATGGTCAAGAGCAACATCGAAGGCGTTGAATTCATCTGCGCCAACACTGATGCTCAAGCGCTGAAATCCATCGGCGCGCGGACCATCCTGCAACTGGGCACCGGCGTGACCAAAGGTCTCGGCGCTGGCGCCAACCCTGAAGTAGGTCGTCAGGCCGCTCTCGAAGACCGTGAGCGCATTGCCGAAGTCCTGCAGGGCACCAACATGGTGTTCATCACCACGGGCATGGGCGGCGGTACCGGTACCGGTGCTGCGCCGATCATCGCCGAAGTGGCCAAGGAAATGGGCATTCTGACCGTCGCGGTCGTGACTCGTCCGTTCCCGTTCGAAGGCCGCAAGCGCATGCAGATCGCCGACGAAGGTATCCGTCTGCTGTCTGAAAGCGTTGACTCGTTGATCACCATTCCCAACGAGAAGCTGCTGACCATCCTCGGTAAAGACGCGAGCCTGCTGTCGGCTTTCGCCAAGGCTGACGATGTACTGGCCGGTGCCGTTCGCGGTATCTCCGACATCATCAAGCGTCCGGGCATGATCAACGTCGACTTCGCCGACGTACGTACCGTGATGAGCGAAATGGGCATGGCGATGATGGGCACTGGCTGCGCCAGCGGTCCGAACCGTGCACGTGAAGCCACCGAAGCAGCAATTCGCAACCCGCTGCTGGAAGACGTGAACCTGCAAGGCGCACGCGGCATTCTGGTGAACATCACCGCCGGTCCTGACCTGTCCCTGGGTGAGTACTCCGACGTGGGTAGCATCATCGAAGCCTTCGCATCCGAACACGCCATGGTCAAGGTCGGTACCGTTATCGATCCGGACATGCGTGACGAGCTGCACGTCACCGTGGTTGCCACCGGTCTGGGCGCGAAAATCGAGAAGCCTGTGAAGGTCATCGACAACACCGTTCACACGTCCATGGCTGCTTCTCAGGTTCAGCAACCGGCTCCGTCCCGTCAGGAAGCGCCAGCGGTGAACTACCGTGATCTGGATCGTCCGACCGTCATGCGCAACCAGGCTCAGGCCGGTGCTGCGGCTGCCGCGAAGATGAATCCGCAAGATGACCTGGACTACCTGGACATCCCGGCTTTCCTGCGTCGTCAGGCCGATTGATGGAATGTATCAGGGCTATGAAGGTGATTGGTGTTCAGCAAAGGCTCGGTCTGCTATTATCGCCAGCCTTTGTTGATACCAGTTCGCAATTTGCGCTGAAGCGGCCCAAGCCATGATTAAACAACGCACACTGAAAAATATTATCCGTGCCACAGGTGTAGGCCTGCACTCCGGTGAGAAGGTCTATCTGACCCTCAAGCCTGCGCCTGTCGACACTGGCATTGTGTTTTGTCGCGCTGACCTCGACCCTGTGGTGCAGATTCCTGCCCGCGCGGAAAACGTCGGTGAAACCACTATGTCGACGACGCTGGTAAACGGCGACGTCAAAGTGGACACGGTAGAGCACTTGCTCTCGGCCATGGCTGGCCTGGGCATCGATAACGCCTACGTCGAGCTCTCCGCGTCCGAAGTCCCGATCATGGATGGCAGCGCTGGACCCTTCGTATTCCTGATTCAATCGGCTGGCCTGGAAGAACAGGACGCCGCCAAGAAATTCATCCGCATCCTGCGTGAAGTGACAGTGGAAGACGGCGACAAGCGCGCCACTTTCGTCCCTTTCGAAGGGTTCAAGGTGAGCTTCGAGATCGATTTCGATCACCCGGTTTTCCGGGACCGCACCCAAAGTGCAAGCGTGGATTTTTCCAGCACTTCGTTCGTAAAAGAAGTCAGCCGCGCCCGTACTTTCGGTTTCATGAGTGATATCGAGTACCTGCGCAAGCACAACCTCGCACTCGGCGGCAGCGTTGAAAACGCAATCGTGGTCGATGCCGATGGCGTACTGAATGAAGACGGTCTTCGCTATGAAGACGAATTCGTGAAGCACAAAATCCTCGATGCCATTGGCGATCTGTACCTGCTGGGCAATAGCCTGATTGGTGAGTTCAAAGGCTTCAAGTCCGGTCATGCACTGAACAACCAGCTGCTGCGCAAATTGATTGAGCAGACAGATGCGTGGGAAGTGGTGACGTTCGAAGACGCCAGTACCGCACCTATCTCTTACATGCGCCCTGTTGCGGCGGTGTAAGTAAAAAACCTCTCTAGTTTTTTGAAGGCCATCCTCGGATGGCCTTTTTTTATGCCTTTTTAAAAGATCAAAAGATCGTCCGATCGCGGCCCGAGCCTGCGGCAGCTCCTACAGGGGAGCGCATTCCAAATGTAGGAGCTGCCGCAGGCTGCGATCTTTTGATCTTAAGAGACAACCACCCGATTGCGCCCACCTTCCTTGGCCTGATACAACGCCTTGTCCGCCGCGAACAGCAACTGCTCCAGCGTCATCTCGCTCGCCGTCGTCCAAGAGGCGATGCCGATACTCACCGTCATCGGCAACTCAGCCCCATCGACCAACGGCAACTGCTCCACGGCCTGACGAATATGCTCGGCAATCTGCTGCGCGCCCGCACTGTCGGTCTCGGCCAGAATCACCGAAAACTCCTCGCCGCCGTAACGTGCCACCAGATCCGCCGGTCGTCGCACATTCGCCGTGATCACTTTGGCCAGTTCGCGCAACACCTGATCCCCGGCCTGATGCCCATGCCGGTCGTTGAACGCCTTGAAGTGATCGGCATCGATCATCATCACCGTCAGTGGTTGGCCCGAGCGCTGGGCGCGAAACCATTCATGGCGCAGCGACTGATCGAGCATCCGCCGGTTGGCCACCCCGGTAAGCGCATCGGTGGCGGCCAATTGCGCCAGTTCGTGTTCGGCCCGTTGACGCAGGCGCAGTTCACGGACGAGCAGCCAGGTCAGCCAAAGCAAGCCAAGGCACAGCACGCCGGTGGCGCCACTGATCAGTATTGCGGTGCGGCGCCAAGCGGCGAATACCTCGTTGCTGGACAACGCGACGATCACCGTCAGTGGCAGGTTACCGACCCGCGAATAGGTGTAGAGCCGCTGCTGATAATCGATGCTCGACGTGCTGGTAAAACTGCCGTTACCACTTCTGTCGTTCAGAATCCGCACCACGTTGGGACGGTTGCCAAAGCTTTTGCCGACGGAGTCGCTTTGCAGGTACGGCTTCTGCGCAAGCAACACGCCATCGTTGTCGATGATGTTCAGTGTGCTGTCATTGCCGATGTCGAGGCTGTTGAACAACTGGTCGAAGTAATCGAGCTTCAACGATGCCACGGCCACGCCGACGAACTCGCCGGTGTCCGAGGAAATACGTCGACTGAAGCTGAGGCGCCATTGATTGGCCTCGTCGCAGTCGCAACGGGTCTTGAAAGGTCGGCTGATAAACATGCCGACATCGCGGTTGAAAGCATGGACGAGGAAGTAATCGCGGTCAGCAAAGTTGCCCGGCTTCGGCACGAGCTGAGATGAGTCGGCAACCACATTGCCGAGCTTGTCGAGCAACAGAATATCGCCCTTGAAGCGTGCAGTGGTCGAGCGGTCGAACAGCGCCAGATGGCGGATCTGCGGGGTCAGGTCACGCAGGTCATCGCGCTGCGAAGTAGCAATCAGGCCTTGCAGCGTCAGGTCGTACAACTCGACGGTGCGCAGAACGTCGGCGTCGATCAGTTGGGCGATGGTGGTAGCGCTGCGGGTGGCTGACTCCTGAGCGCTGGCGTGCTCACGAATCAACAGGAAAGTGACGATGCACACAATCGCGATCACGCTCAGCAGGCTGCCGAAAATCAATAGCAGCTCGGGGCGTCCGGTCTTGCCCGCAACAGGTGGGGTACGGCTCGCGATCATGGTGGGGTTATCGGTTGGGGGATCTTATGAGAGTAGTTGCACAAACAAAGGATTAACTGTGGAGAGCTTGCTGTTTTGCCACTGTAGGAGCTGCCGAAGGCTGCGATCTTTTGATTTTCAAGAGAAAGATCAACAGATCGCAGCCTTCGGCAGCTCCTACATGTCCAGTGTTAACTGACTGATCTTAGAAGACGTTGAACGGGTAGTCGACGATCACGCGATATTCATCTGCGTCCGAATCAATCACGCCATAACCTTTGCCTACGCGATGTGTCGCCCATTGCAGACGCACCGCCAGGTCTTTCGCCTGGCCGCTTTGTACGACGTACTTCAAGTCGAGATCGCGTTCCCAGTGCTTGGCGTTGCTACCGTCGGCGCTGTACCAATTGGAATACCCCACGCTGCTCGGGTCAGCCTTGGTCAAATCAACCGTCCCCCGCGAGTAGGACACTGCCGAGGTCAGTCCCGGCACGCCGACACCGGCAAAGTCGTAGGCGTACTTGAGTTTCCACGAACGCTCGTTCGGGCCGTTGAAGTCCGAGTACTGCTGGGAGTTGTCGAGGTAAACGCTGTCGCCCTGGCTGATGTAGTCGAACGGCGTGTTGCCGTTGACCCGCTGGTAAGCGGCCGTGACGCTATGGCTGCCGATGCCGACGGTGAAATGCAGGCTGTAGGTGTTGTTGTCGATGTCGCCAAGCAGCGCATCGCCGGTGTCCTGGGTGTGATAGAAGTGCAGGCCCGGGTTGAGGCTGACCAGGTCGTTCAACTGCCAGGTGTAATCCAGGTCGTAGTAGTACTGGTTCCAGATGTCCTTGAGCTCGGACGCGTAGAGGCTGCTGGTCAAGCCTTCGACACCGCTCCAGGACGCGCCGGCCCAGTTCAGGTGATGGCTATCGTCGCCATCTGCCAAGGTGCCGTACGAGGTGCCGATGCGCGTGTGGCCGCTCTGATTGTAAGGTTTGGTGAAACTGGCCTGGCCACCTTCGATCAACCAGCCGTCGAAGCTATGGTTGGTCAGGCTGACGCCACGGAACGTCTGCGGCAGCATGCGCGTGTCTCCGCCGGCAATCACCGGGTTGGTGAGAAACAGATCACCAGCCTTCAATTCGGTGTCGAACGCACGCATTTTCAAAGTGCCGCCGGCTGTTGAAAACGACCCCGGTGCCTTGCCGTTGCCATCGCTGATCGGCAGGATGCTGGAGCCGTCCGTACCGCCACCGCCGTCGAGTTTCAGCCCGAGCATGGCGTGGGCATCAATGCCGAAACCGACTGTGCCTTGGGTGTAACCCGACTGAAATACCCCGAGAAAGCCCTGGCCCCACTCGATGTTGTCGTCCGCTTTCTGCAGACGGTTGCGATTCATGTAGTAGTTGCGGGCGTTGAGGTTGAGGCTTGAGCCTTCGATAAACCCTTCTGGCGCGGGCTCATCAGCGTGAACGGCGGGGGCAATCGTTGCGGCAATTGCAATGAACAGTGGAGTGAAACGGACTGGGTAACGCACGTGCGGTAGAGCTCCTTGGGTCAACGGCACCTCAATATTCCGAGGCGCGAAATGTTTCTTGTTGTAAAAGACGCACCAAACAGCTTTCAGACCACAACGAAAAAAGGCCGCTGAAAGGCAGCGGCCTGGAATGACGACGGTTGAACGGGAAGAGCCAAACAACCGCGTCGAGGGAAACGGAGCGGTGTGCGACTCAGCTGTCTTTCTCGGAGGCCTGAGTCTGGGCTGCTGCAGCCTGAGGTGTCTGCGTCGCGTCTTTGGCCTTGGCCATCATTTCTGTCTGATGCTGATCGTACGCTTGGGCCCGAGCGCTGTTGTGCGCAACGAAGGCCTGGGACTCTTCAGCCATCGCCATCGGCGACAGGATCAATGAGGACAAAACGAAAGCGCTGGCAATACCCATACTGTTGGACATCTTGAAAACCTTCTTGCTTGGCAAGTGCTGTTTGGTGCGGGCAAAGATAAGGTTGCCGGGGGTTTGGAAACAGCGTGATTTTCATAAATGACTGTTACAGCAGAGGCAAAAATCTTTCAGACTGGGCGCGAACTTGTGGCGAGGGGATTTATCCCCGATGGGCTGCGAAGCAGCCCTGAATTCTTTGTGCAGGTTGTGTCAGGAATACCGCGATCGCTGGCTTTGGGGCCGCTTCGCAGCCCATCGGGGATAAATCCCCTCACCACAAAAGCTTCCTCACTCCAAACCACTGCCGCAGGGATTTGCCTGCACTGGGGGGCTAAGCGTCAGACAGGGAGGTGAATCCCAAAGGTATTCATCCCTCGATCACTGCGCACAAACACATCCCCGCCATGCATCAGCGCAATCGCTTTCACGATCGCTAGCCCCAGCCCATGGTTATTGCCACTGTTGCTGCGCGAAGCATCCACCCGATAAAAGCGCTCGAACAACCGCGGCAAGTGCTCGCTGGCAATCGGCAACCCGGGGTTGGCCACGCCAATGCTGACTAGCTGTTCTTCCACCTCGATCCGCACCTCGATCACCTGACCTGGCCCGGTGTGTTGCACCGCATTGCTCAGCAAATTGATCAATGCCCGACGCAAATGCGCGACCTCGATCTGCACCTGCGCATCGCCACTGACCTGCACCTGAACCTGCGCGTCTTCCAGGATGAAATCCAGATACTCCAGCGTCGTCGCCACTTCATCGGCCAGCGACGTCGAAGTCAGTTTGGTCGCCTTGTTGCCCTGATCGGCACTGGCCAGAAACAGCATGTCGTTGATGATCGAACGCAGCCGCTCCAGCTCTTCGAGATTGGATTGCAGCACTTCAAAGTAATGTTCCGCCGAACGTCCGCGCGTCAGTGCCACCTGGGTCTGGCCGATGAGATTGGTCAGCGGCGAACGCAGTTCGTGCGCCACGTCGGCGTTGAACGACTCCAGTCGCGAATAGGCCATTTCGACCCGTTCCAGCGTCGAGTTGAACGAGTCGACAAACTGCTCCAGCTCCGGCGGCAACGGTGACAGCCGCAAGCGACCGGCCCGTAACGGCGGGGCCAGACGCTGCGCTTCGTGGGACAGTTTGATCAGCGGTTTGAGGCCGATCCGTGCCACCCAATACCCCAGCGCCGAAGCCAGCAGCACGCCGACAATCGCCAGGCTGATCAAGGCGATCAGCAGGTTGTGCTGGGTCTCGTGAAATGTCTCGGTGTCGATACCGATCATGAAGCGCAGCGGCGGGCGTTGATCCTTGGCCGGCAGTTCAGTCAACAGCACTTTCAATGGATAAGCACGCTCCGGTAGCTGCAAGTCATGCATCCCCAGCGGCCCTTGGGCGAAGGCGCGGATCCGTGAATCCGGCGCACCGTATTCGTAACCCGGATCACCACTCACCACCCAGAAACGAATGCGCTTGTCCTCTTCGCCGAGCAGTTTCAACTTGGCGTTGATCTTCACCCAATGCTCCGGGGTACCGAAGCGATTGAGTGCCGATTCGAGCACGCTGTAGCGCGCTTCCAGTTCGGCTTCCGGTAACAAGCCCAAACCCTTATCCACCTGCTGATACAGCGCGCCGCCGATCAACAGAAACACCAGCAGCGCCACCAAGGTGAACATTCCGCTCAGGCGCAGGGCAATGGAATTACTGGACACCACGACTCTCCAGCACATAACCCATGCCACGAATGGTGTGCAGCAGTTTCTCGTCGAACGGCCCGTCGAGCTTGGCGCGCAAGCGTTTGATCGCCACCTCGACGACGTTGGCATCGCTGTCGAAATTGATGTCCCAGACCATTTCGGCGATGGCGGTTTTCGAGAGGATTTCACCCTGGCGGCGGGCGAGGACGCTGAGCAACGAGAACTCCTTGGCGGTCAGGTCCAGCCGCGTGCCGGCGCGAGTCGCCTTGCGGCTGATCAGATCTATCCACAGGTCGGCGATGCTCACCTGTACCGGCTCATGCCCGCCACTGCGCCGGGTCAGCGCTTGCAGACGCGCGACCAGTTCGAGGAAGGAAAATGGTTTGCCGAGGTAATCATCAGCACCGTCGCGCAAGCCTTTGATTCGGTCTTCGACGCGTTCACGGGCGGTGAGCATGATCACCGGGGTTTGCTTGCGCGCACGCAATGCGCGCAGCACGCCGAAGCCGTCGAGGCCCGGCAACATGACGTCGAGGACGATCACCGCGTAGTCGCTTTCCAGCGCCAGGTGCAGACCTTCAATGCCGTCGCGGGCCAAGTCCACGGTGTAACCCTGTTCCGTCAGACCGCGGTGCAGATAGTCCGCGGTTTTTTCCTCGTCTTCGATAATCAGAACGCGCATGACCCGCCTCAGTCTGTGGTCGCCAACGCCGGTACGGGCGCAGGTTTGGGTCTATGGAAAAGTCGCTCAAGCCACAAGTATATGACCGGCGTGGTAAACAGCGTCAGCATCTGGCTGACCAGCAAGCCGCCCACTACCGCGATCCCCAGCGGCTGGCGCAGTTCGGCGCCGGTGCCGTAGCCGAGCATCAGCGGCAGGGCACCGAGCAGCGCGGCGAGGGTGGTCATGATGATCGGCCGGAACCGCGTGATGCACGCTTCGAAAATCGCATCTTCTGGTGACATCCCGCGTTGACGTTGGGCTTCGAGGGCGAAGTCGATCATCAGGATGCCGTTCTTCTTCACAATGCCGATCAGCAAGACCAGCCCGATCAGCGCCATGATCGAAAAATCCTGGCCGCAGATCCACAGCATGATCACCGCGCCCAAACCCGCCGCCGGCAAGGTCGAAATGATCGTCAGTGGATGCACGAAGCTTTCATAAAGCACGCCGAGAATGATGTACACCGCCACCAGCGCCGCAAGAATCAGCCATGGCTGACTGGCCAGCGAACTCTGGAACGCCTGCGCCGCACCCTGGAAGTTGCCGCTGATCGCGGTCGGCATGCCGATTTCGGCCTTGGCCTGATTGAGCAGAATCACCGCATCGCCCAACGCCACGCCGGGCGCCAGGTTGAACGACATGTTGGCGGCCGGAAACATGCCGTCATGGGCAATCGACAGGGGGCCAATGGTCGGTGCATCGAATCTGGCCAGCGCCGACAGCGGCACCATTTCCCCGCTCAGCGGCGAGCGCAGGTAGAAATAGTTGAGGCTTTCGGCCTTGCCGCGCTGTTTGGTGTCCAGCTCCAGAATCACGTTGTACTGGTTGACCTGAGTCTGGAATTCATTGATCTGCCGCTGGCCGAACGCATCGTAGAGTGCCTCGTCGACGTCGCTGGCAGTCAGGCCAAAACGTGCCGCCGCACTGCGGTCGATGCTGATATGGGTGATGCTGCCGCCCAGTTGCAGGTCGTTGGAAATGTCGCGAAACGCCGGGTTGCTGCGTAGTTTTTCGGTCAGGCGCTGGGTCCAGGTGGCGAGGGTCGCGCCGTCGTTGCTCTTGAGTACGTATTGGTACTGCGCGCGACTTGGGCCGGAGCTGAGGTTGATGTCCTGGCCGGCACGCAGGTAGAGCACGATGCCGGGGACTTTCATCAGTTGCGGACGAATCCGGTCGATGAACTGGCTGGCGCTGACGTCGCGGTCGCCGCGTTTTTTCAGGGCGATCCAGAAGCGTCCGTTGGCGATGGTCTGGTTACTGCCGGAAACACCCACCGAGTGGGAAAACGCTTGAACGGCGGGATCGGCGCCGACGATTTCGGCCATGGCCAAGTGTTTTTTCACCATGTCGCCGTAGGAAATGTCCGCAGCGGCTTCAGTCGTACCAAGCACGAAGCCCGTGTCCTGCACCGGGAAGAAACCCTTGGGGATAAAGATATAGCCGGCGATGGCCAATGCGAGGGACAAGCCGAACACGCCGATCATCAATTTCTGGTGGGCGAGGGCGCGGCGCAGGCCTTTCTCGTACCCGCCGAGCAAGCGTTCGCTGAAGCCCGGTTTGGCGTGGGCGTGATGCACCGGTTTGCGCATGAACAGCGCCGCGAGGGTCGGCGCCAACGTCAGCGAAACCACCACGGAAATCATGATGGTCGAGGTCGCGGTCAGGGCAAACTCCTTGAACAGTCGCCCGACCACGCCGCCCATGAACAACAGCGGAATAAACGCCGCCACCAGCGAGAAACTGATCGAGACCACGGTGAAGCCGATCTCGCCTGCGCCTTTGATCGCGGCCTCGCGCATATTTTCGCCGGCCTCCAGGTGCCGGTGAATGTTCTCCACCACCACAATCGCATCGTCGACCACAAATCCCACGGCCACCACGATCGCCACCAGCGTCAGGTTGTTCAGGCTGAACCCGAGGATGTACATCAGCGCGAAACTGGCGATCAGCGACACACCCAGTACCGCCGAGACAATCAGCGTCGCCGACAACTGACGCAGGAACAACGCCATCACCGCCACCACCAGCAGGATCGCGATCAACAAGGTGATCTCGACTTCATGCAGCGAGGCGCGGATGGTCTGGGTGCGGTCGATCAGTACGTCGACCTGCACAGAGGCCGGAAGCATGGCTTCGAGGCCCGGCAGGGCGGCTTGAATTCGGTCCACGGTCTCGACGATGTTGGCACCCGGCTGGCGCGAGATCACCAGGTTTACCCCCGGTCGATCACCCGCCCACGCTTGCACATAATCATCTTCCGAACCGTTGACGACTTTGGCGACATCTCTTAGGTGAACCGGGGCGCCATCCTTGTAGGAAACGATGAGTTGGCTGTAGTCCTCGGGATGGAATAACTGGTCGTTGGTCGACAGCGTGGAAATACTTGATTCGCCGTACAGCGCACCTTTGGCCAGGTTGAGGCTGGTTTGCTGAATCGCCAGACGAATGTCGGCGAGGGTCAAACCGATGGCCGCGAGTTTATCCGCCGAAGCCTGAACGCGAATCGCTGGACGTTGCTGACCGGTAATGTTGATTTGGCCTACACCGTCGATCTGGCTTATCTGACGGGCCAGCAGGGTTTCCACCAGATCGCTGAGTTCGGTACCGGGCATCTGCGTCGAGCTGACACTCAGGATCAGCACAGGACTGTCGGCCGGGTTGACCTTCCTCCAGGTCGGCAGCGTCGGCATGTCTTTGGGCAATTTGCCGGCGGCGGTGTTGATCGCCGCTTGGACTTCCTGGGCGGCGGTGTCAATGCTTTTGTCGAGGGTGAACTGCAGGGTCAGCAGGGTCGAACCCAAGGCACTGCTGGAGGTCATCTGGGTCATGCCGGGGATGGCGCTGAATTGCACCTCCAGCGGCGTGGCCACGGACGAGGCCATGGTGTCGGGGTTGGCGCCGGGCAATTTCGCGGACACCTGAATCGTAGGAAATTCCGCTTCCGGCAGTGGGGCAATCGGCAAACGCGGGAAGGCAATGATTCCGACCAGCACCAGCGCGATGGTCAGCAGAATGGTCGCCACCGGGTGATCGATGCACCACGTCGAAACCCCTTTGTGCGCCTTCATGGTTTCGGCTCCGCCTGCACCACCTGCGGCGGCTCGCTCATGACTTGCACCGTCGAACCGGGTTTGAGCCGCGACTGGCCATCGGTCACCAGCACGTCACCGGCCTTCACGCCTTTGATGATGTCCTGACCGCTGCCCTGATAAACCATCTGCACTTGCACGGCTTCAACCTTGTCGCCGTTCACTCGGTAAACAAAGTGCTGGTCGAGGCCGCGTTGTACGACGGTTGGCGGGACGACCAGCGCATCTTTGTCGAGGGCCGTCTGAATTTTTACCGTCACCAGCAGGCCCGGCCAGAGCTTCTGGCTGGCATTGGCGAATTCGGCTTTGGCGCGGATGGTGCCGGTGTTGGCGTTAATCTGGTTGTCGATCAGGGTCAGGTGACCTTCGCCTAGCAGGTTGCCGGTTTCGCCGTCGGTGTCGGCGCCGATGTAAGCCTTGACCTGTGCATGTTGCGGATCGCTGATCAGGCCTTGCAGGGTCGGCAGCATTTGTTGTGGCAGAGAGAATTCGACGGCAATCGGGTCGATCTGGGTAACGGTGAACAGGCCTTGGGTGTCGGTCATGCGCAGGAAGTTGCCCTCATCGACTGTGCGAATACCGACGCGGCCAGTGACCGGGGAGCGAATCTGTGTGTAGGAAAGTTGTACCTGCGCTGCATCAATCGACGCTTGATTGCCTTGGGCGCTGGCCTTTAGTTGGTTGACCAAGGCTTGTTGCTGGTCGTAGGTCTGCTTGGAAACGCCGTCATCGACGCTGAGCAGTTTGTAGCGTTTGAGATTGACCTGGGCGACTTGCAGTTGCGCCTGGCTTTCGCCGAGTTGGGCACGGGTCTGGTCGAGGCTGGCGCGGATCGAGCGGTCGTCGATGGTGGCGAGCAGGTCGCCTGCTTTTACTAACTGACCTTCCTTGACGAGGATTTTGGTCAGGGTGCCGTCGATCTGGGGGCGGATCACTACGCTGTGCAGGGACAGCACCGAGCCGATGCCGCTGGTGTAGCGGGGGACGTCTTTTTCGCTGACGGCGATCACTCGCACCGGGATGGCGGTAGGGGTGGCGAGTTTGGTCGGGGCGGGTTTGATTGCAAACCATAGGCCCATGGCTGCCAGGGCGATGAGCAGGGTGGCTAGCAGGGCTTTATTCTTTTGGATTCGCATGCTTTTTGGGCGCCGAGGTTTGGAGTTTGGGCAGATTGGGTAGGTTATAAACCTGTGTGGGGGTCAGGAGGGTGACGGCTAGCTGTCAGCGCTGTCAGTTTCGTTTTGTGTACATATCCGTTGCTGTGGTAACGGCCACTTAGGGTTCCGCCCTTACGGCGGGTCACTTTTGGCAAACGCCCCAAAAGTAACCAAAAGGTCTGTGCCCTGGCGTTCGGCCCCTCGCTGAGGCTCGGGGTCCCTTCGCTCCGGGATTGATCCGGGCGCATCGTCTCCGGTTTGCTTCGCTGCACCTCCTTTCGATGTGTTTGGCTTCGCCAAACGGTCGCTGCGCTCCCACCCCCGGATCAATCCCGGAACGAAGCCTGCCGACGGGCTCTGAGATCAAAATCAAGAGCTTTACTCGAGCTAACGCTCATTGTTGAGTGGGGCGGCATTCGCCGCGTGCGGGTTGTACCTCTCTCCTCTGTAGGAGCTGCCGCAGGCTGCGATCTTTTGATCTGGCTTTTGCTTTTTGTGGGAGCTGGCTTGCCAGCGATGGCGGCCTGCCAGCCGACCAATGTTTTGCAGACTGCATGCGAACCCATTGTAGGAGCGAGGCTGCTCGCGATGGCGGCCTGACAACTGCCCAATTTCTGGCAGGTGTACTCGGTTGAAACTGTGGGAGCTGGCTTACCAGCGATGGCGGCCTGCCAGCCGACCAATGTCTCGCAGACTGCATGCGAACCCATTGCAGGAGCGAGCCTGCTCGCGATGGCGGCCTGACAGTCGCCCAATTTCTGGCAGGTGTACTCGGTTGAAACTGTGGGAGCTGGCTTGCCAGCGATGGCGGCCTGACAGCCGACCAATGTCTCGCAGACTGCATGCGAACCCATTGTAGGAGTGAGCCTGCTCGCGATGGCGGCCTGACAGTCGCCCAATTTCTGGCAGGTGTACTCGGTTGAAACTGTGGGAGCTGGCTTGCCAGCGATGGCGGCCTGACAGTCGCCCAATTTCTGGCAGGTGTACTCGGTTGAAACTGTGGGAGCTGGCTTGCCAGCGATGGCGGCCTGCCAGCCGACCAATGTCTCGCAGACTGCATGCGAACCCATTGCAGGAGCGAGCCTACTCGCGCCATCTACGCTTCTAAAGATCCGCTCCCGCCAGCGGATACACGTTGTATACCCCAGCCATTATCGCTGCGGGTCTCTTCGGGAGTGTCCTGCAATGAAGCTCAAAACTGTCATTTCCAGTGTGCTTGTTTTACTTCCGCTAACGGTCTGCGCCGCGCCTCAGACCCTCTCTGGCGAGATCCGCTTCACCGGGCAAATCGTCGATTCCGGGTGTGACGTCGGGCAAGTAGGTGCGTTGGCGACCAGCGAATCCCGGCAGATCGAACCCGCGCCAGGCGTTAAAGTTGATGTCGACACTTACCGCAACGCTTGCAGCCGTGGGGCGTTGCCGTTTTCCATGACCTATGAGCCGCTGAAAACCTCGACGGACGCAGGCATCGTGACCATCACTTACCTGTAAACCGTTCGGCGTGCGGTGCAAATCTTCAGGTGCCGAGCCACGGCGCGCAGGTATACTGCGCGCCTTCGCGGCCCACTTACCGGGCGCGACTTTTTGTTTTGCGGAGCTTTCATGACTTCCCCGATCCAACCGCCGGTTGACGACGCCGTGAGCGATGTCCCGGCCGATATGGCCGACGCCAGCGATTCCAAAGCCGAGATCCCGGCATTCAAGTTCCCGTTCAAACCGGGCGAACTGGCGGGTGCCAAAGGCTCTAACCAGCCGTGGTACAAGAACGGCGCCAAGAACGGCCATACCAAGAGCCCAGGCATGGCACCGCCGGGCACCCGTCGTTCGATGGGCAAGCGCTGAGTTTTCCTTCGGGGAATTTGCGTTGGGTTGCGTGGGTTTTTGAGGGCGGCGACAGGTTTGGGATTGAGATCGCCTTCACTGGCCCCATCGCTGGCAAGCCAGCTCCCACAGGTTTTCCGGTTGTTCACTTATTTTGATGTACGACACAAGACCTTGTGGGAGCTAGCCTGCTGGCGATCAGGCCAGTCAGATCGCTAGATAATCCGGATCAAGCCGCCCGCAGCGATATAAACACATACGTCAGCGCCGGCTCCGTCACCACCTGCGCGCCCGCCGCCCGCACTTGCCCGGCCACGTCATCCCCGGACAAATGAAACAGCCATTCACTGGCCACTTCATCCAGTGGCTGCGCGTTCACCTGATCAATTACCTTCGCAAAAGCGTCCATATTCGGCAGATACGCGGTAAACCCGTCGCCCTTGAGCGCCGTGGTGCGGATACCCAGCGCAGCGCAGATCGCATCCTTTGACCTAATGTCATCACGATCAGCCTGACGCGAACGCTGAATCAGCTCGACCAGTTCCTGATCAACCAGCTCGCCCCCAACGATCAACAGCGGCCCCTGTTCCCAAGACTCTGGCGGGCAATCCTTGGCGGCAGGGTTGAGCGGGATGTGCGGATTGATCTCCGCCGGATAAATCCTGCACACCAACGGTCGACGCTCGTAGATGCGGCACAGCTTGTCATCGTCAAGATTCCGACAAGGTCCGACGTTGTAAGCGGCAAAAGTGATGGCTACATGGGCTGCCGATTCACCGCTGCGCACCGCTACCGAACGCCGTTCGGCATGTTCACGCTGCTGCGCCGGCAAGCCCAGGCCGTTGCCGAGAAAAGCCTCTACCAGCACGATCACCTGACCACCGTCCGCCGCCCACATGCGGGCTTCGGCCAGGGTCAGGGGAACGTGGTGGTCGGTGCAGCACTTGCCGCAGCCTACGCAGGAAAACGTCGTATTCATTGAACGATCAATCTTCAATCAGGGTGTGAATCGGCGACATAAAGCCGCCATGGGATTACCGATCGAAGCAAGTTATGCGCCATTCATTGGGTTTTGGAGGTCGGGCGGATCGAGTCCCACTCGGTGACGAACGCGGTTTTCGATTTTTTGTTGTACAGGCACAGCTCGGTGCCTTGTTGGCCCTTCATGTGTTTTTGCGGGTATTGGCCTTGCAACAACACAGCGGTGTAGCCGACGCGATCGTCGAATTGCGCGGCATTGCCGACCGGTTTGGCGTTCTTCAAGCCGCTGGCTTTGGTGCAACTGGCGAGCACGGTTTTGTCGTAGGCAGCCCAGGCATCAGGGCTGGACGCGTGGGCGTTGGAGGCGAGGGCGGTGAGGCAGAGCAGGCTTAAGGTGATGGCTTTCATGGTGGGTGTCCTTGGTCTTGGGTGGCCAAGGTTGGAGTCTGCCTAAAGAGTTTTGTTGCCTGGGACACCGCTAAAAGATCGCAGCCTTCGGCAGCTCCTACATGGATATGCGGTTCCCTGTAAGAGCTGCCGAAGGCTGCGATCTTTTGATTTTCTTCAGGTCGGTACGATTTCCCGGCGGACTACGTACATCCCGGCACTTTCATACAATCGCTGTGCCCGCAGGTTGTCTTCCAGCACTTTCAAATCGACAAACCCTTCGCGCCGTTGCTGAAACACCTTGAATGCATTGAGCAGCAATGCCCGGCCCAATCCTCGACCCTGAGCGCGCGGATGCACCACCAGGCTCTTGATATATGAACTGGTCCAGCACTGCGCCACACCAACGACACCCTCGGCATCAATGGCAATGAAACACAGAGCCGGGTCATATTCCGGGTCGCTTTCAAACCGTTGCTGCCAAACCTCCAGCGCCGGCACCCGGCCGCCGCCTTCGAGGTGACCGAGTTGCATCAAGTCATGCACGGCGCCAGCCAGTTTCGGGCGATAGGTGCTGATTTCAACACCCAGCGGCCAGACGACTTCCGGCACGTCTGCACCCAGATCGCGCCGCAGCAAAAAGCAGTAAATCTCGCCCAAGACTCAGTAACCGTTGGCCGCGACGTGTTTGGCCGCTTCGATCAGACGTTGGGTCAACTCCGGCGAGGAAAACTTCGTCAGCACGGCGTTGGCCCCGGCCAGTCGTGCCTTTTCGCTGTTCATCGCGCTGTCCAGCGAGGTGTGCAGCAGCACGTAGAGATGGGCGAAATCCGGGGTCTCGCGCAGGGTGCGGGTGAAGGCGTAGCCGTCCATCTCGGACATTTCGATGTCGGAGACGATCAGGTTGATCTGCTGTGCGGTGCCCTGCAAATCGAGCAGGCAGTCGATGGCTTCCTTGGCGCTGCGTGCGGTATGGCATTGCAGGCCGAGATTGCGCAGGGTGTGCACCGATTGTTGCAGCGCCACCTGACTGTCGTCGACCACCAGAATCCGCGCGTTGCCGAGGACGTCGGCGTCTTCCATGGTCAGGTCGGTCGGGGCCATTTCGATCTGCGCCGGGGCGATGCTGTGGATGACTTTTTCGATATCCAGCACCTGCACCAGCGTGCCGTCTACCGAGGTCACACCCGTGATGTAAGCGCGTGGCCCGCCGGAACCGAACGGCGGTGGTTTGATGTCGGTGGTCAGGCAGTGGACGATTTTGCTCACCGCTTGAACGTGCAGGCCCTGTTTGGAGCGGCTGACATCGGTGACGATCAGGCAGCCACCGTTGGGGTCTTCCAGCGGTCGCTCGCCGATGGCGCGGCTGAGGTCGATGACCGACAGCGCGGCACCGCGCAGGGTGGCGATGCCTTTGACGTGCGGATGCGACTCCGGCAGCTTGGTCAGCGGCGGGCAGGGGATGATTTCACTGACTTTCAGCAGGTTGATCGCCATCAGCTTGCCGCTGCGCAAGGTAAACAGCAGAAGCGAAAGTGAATCTGCGCGGGCTTTGTTGGAAGACATAAAAACCTTCTGTGGAAAAAGGTGATGGGCGAGGGTGGAAATCGCCAGAAACTATTGATGCCGGGTTATCGACTTGTCGGGGGCAGGCTTTAGTGCCTTTGGGCAGGTGAAGATCAAAAGATCGCAGCCTGCGGCAGCTCCTACAGAGATCACCTATCCCTGTAGGAGCTGCCGCAGGCTGCGATCTGTGCTTTTATTTCATGCCGAGGCGCTTGGCCATCCGCCCAAGATTCGCCCGATCCACCCCCAACTCCCGCGCCGCACTCGCCCAATTATCCTGATTACGTTCCAGTGCCGCGCTAATCAACTGCCGCTGATACGCCTCGGTCGCACTGCGCAAATCCCCGCTGATCAATGGCACCGACGCCACAACCCCAGCCACTGGCTCAGGCAAGTTGTCCACAACCTCACGCGGCAAATCGAGATCCGCCGCACTCAAGCTCAGAATCTTCGGCCGCACCTTGCAGTTGCCCAAGGCCTTCAAGGCACTGCGCCCGATCAAGTGCTCCAGCTCACGCACGTTGCCCGGCCAAGTGTAGGCGAGCAGGGCATCCTGAGCATCGCTGTTCAGTCGCAGGCTATTGAGGCCCATGCGCGAGCGGTTCTGTTCGAGGAAGAAACCGCTGAGCAACAACACATCACGCCCGCGATCACGCAGGGCCGGCACCCGTAGCGGGTAGACGCTCAGGCGATGGTAAAAGTCGGCACGGTAGCGACCGCTGCGCACTTCTTCGGCCAGGTCGCGGTTGGTCGCGGCGATCAAGCGCACGTCGACCTGATGCTCCTTGTCTGAGCCCAAACGTTGTAACTGGCCGCTCTGCAGCACGCGCAACAGTTTGGCCTGCACGGTCAGCGACAATTCGCCCACTTCATCGAGAAACAGCGTGCCGCCATTGGCCAGTTCGAATTTGCCGCGGCGGTCACTGGTGGCCCCGGTGAAGGCGCCGCGCACGTGGCCGAACAGCTCGCTTTCCACCAACGTGTCGGGCAATGCCGCGCAGTTGAGGCTGATGATCGGTTTGTCGGCGCGGGCTGAGGCGGCGTGGATTGCCTGAGCCACCAACTCCTTGCCAACCCCGGTTTCGCCGGTGATCAACACGGTCAGGTCGCTACCGCCGACCAGGTTGATCTCTTCCACAAGGCGCTTATGCGTCTTGCTCTGGCCGATCATTTCGCGGTTCTGCTGACCGCTGGCCTGCCTGTAAATCTCGGCGCGCTGGTGCTCGTCTTCGGCGCGGATGGCCAGACGCTCGATGCGTTCGGCGGCGTTGACCGTGGCCGAGGCAAGGCTGGCGAAGGCTTGCAATACGTCCAGTTCGATCGGCTCGAAGCGCTCCGGATCGAGCGCGTCGAGGGTGATCAGGCCCCAGAGTTTTTCATCGACAAACAGCGGACAGCCGAGGCAATCGTGAACTTCCAGGTGATCGTCGAGGCCGTCGATCAAACCGTCGTAAGGGTCGGGCAAGTCGCTGTCAGCGGCAAACCGGGTCGGCCCGGCGCCTGCCAGCAAAACTTCAAAGCGTGGATGCTCACTGACTTTGAAGCGGCGGCCGAGGGTGTCCGTACTCAAGCCATCCACCGCCAGTGGCACCAGCGATTCGCCGTCGAGGCGCAACAACGCGGCGGCATCGCAGGGCAGCAGGGCGCGCATGGCTTCGAGCAATCGACGATAACGCTCACCCTCCGGCAATTCGCGGGAGAGGTCGGAGACTAACGGAAGCAGGGCGGTCAGCAGGGATTTGGCGATCATGGTCGTGTAGTCAAAGAGACAAGATGTAGTCGGGATGACTATAAGGTGTCCTGAGTCGATATGACTACGTTATTTTCAAGTGGCTGATTTAAAACAGAAAAATAGTTGGCACGAAAACTGATAAAGCCACGTTAACTTTTCAAAGAAAGCTCAGGAGTCACCCTTATGCTTAGCGTCCAGGATCGTGCCATCGTCAAATCCACCGTGCCTCTGCTGGAAAGCGGCGGTGAGGCGCTGATCACGCACTTCTACCGCATGATGCTCTCCGAATACCCGCAAGTGCGCCCATTGTTCAACCAGGCGCACCAGGCCAGCGGCGACCAGCCGCGTGCGCTGGCCAACGGCGTGTTGATGTACGCCCGCCACATCGATCAGCTCGACCAGTTGGGCGATCTGGTGGCGAAGATCATCAACAAGCACGTCGCCTTGCAGATCCTGCCGGAGCACTACCCGATTGTCGGTGCGTGCCTGTTGCGCGCCATCTCAGAAGTGCTTGGCGAAGAGATCGCCACGCCAGAAGTGATGAGTGCCTGGGGCGCGGCGTACGGGCAACTGGCCGACATCCTGATCGGCGCCGAAACCGCCATCTACGATCAGAAAGAGCAAGCCGTTGGTGGCTGGCGCGGGGCGCGCGAATTCATCGTTGCGGCCAAGGTCGAGGAGAGCGCGGAAATCACGTCCTTCTACTTTGAACCTGCGGACAAAGGCCCGATTCTGGCGGCCGAACCGGGTCAGTACATCGGCATGAAACTGGTGCTGGATGGCGAAGAGATCCGCCGCAACTATTCGCTGTCGGCGCTGGCGAATAAAGGTCAGTACCGTATCAGCGTCAAACGCGAACCGGGTGGTCGTGCATCCAATCACTTGCACGATCAGTTGCATGTCGGCGCGAGCATTCAACTGTTTCCGCCATCGGGTGAGTTCACCTTGGCTGCCAGCGACAAACCACTGGTGCTGATCAGCGGCGGCGTCGGCATTACTCCGACGTTGGCGATGCTCGAAGCAGCGCTGGAAACCAAGCGCCCGGTGCACTTTATCCACTGCGCGCGCAATGGCAGTGTGCATGCGTTCCGCGACTGGATCGACGGCCTGGCTGCGCGTCATCCGCAACTCAAGCGTTTCTACTGCTACGCCGAAGACGACGGCGTGAGCCCGGCAGCGGACAAGGTCGGGATGCTGAGCCAGGAGTTGCTCGCTCAATGGCTGCCGGAGCAGCGTGATGTCGACGCCTACTTCCTTGGGCCAAAAGGTTTCATGAGCGCGATCAAGCGGCATCTGAAAGCGCTGGGTGTGCCGGAGAAACAGAGCCGGTATGAGTTCTTCGGGCCGGCTGCTGCTTTGGAGTAACTGCTAAGACCGAGTCGTCTGGATCGAGAGCAGGCTCACTCCTACAGGTTTTGTATTGCTCACAGAATTTGTGGGCGATGCATATCCATTGTAGGAGTGAGCCTGCTCGCGATAGCCGTTACACGGTTCTGATTTGCAAAAATCCCTTTGAATTAATGGTTCCTTAACCGCTTTATCGTTTATTTCCCCGGTGTAGACTTGCGACAACTTTCAGTCGCCAGACGGCTGAACCATGGACATATAAGGGAAACGCGATGAGCGAGGAAACAATTCGATTGGGTCGTGAGCGGCGCTTTCTGGTTTTGCTGGGCATCATCTGCCTGGCGTTGATCGGCGGCGCGCTGTACATGCAGATCGTGCTCGGCGAGGCGCCGTGCCCACTGTGCATCCTGCAGCGTTATGCGTTGCTGCTGATCGCGCTGTTCGCCTTTATCGGTGCGGCCACGCGCACTCGGCGCAGCATCACCGTATTCGAAGTACTGGTGGTGATCTGTGCGATTGCCGGGGCGGCAGTCGCCGGGCACCACGTGTACACCCAGTTCTATCCGGCGATTAGCTGTGGCATCGATGTATTGCAGCCGATTGTTGATGATCTGCCGCTGGCGAAGATCTTCCCGCTAGGGTTCCAGGTCGACGGTTTCTGCTCGACGCCGTACCCGCCAGTCCTCGGTCTGTCGCTGGCGCAATGGGCGCTGGTAGCGTTCGTGCTGGTGGTGATCCTGGTGCCGTTGCTGACCTTGCGTAATCGAAAAGCCCTGCGCTGAGTCAACTTTTCGGATCGCTTGCCGATACAGAAAACGCTCCGATTTGCGGTTCAGCAGATCGGGGCGTTTTGCATTTCAGAGTGTTTGTGAAAACACCGTGACGAACGGCAAGGAAGGGTGTGGCAGGTGTGCGACATGTTGTCACACAGGCGGTGGCGCAAGCCGATCCACCTACCCGGATTGGCGCACTGTTACAAAAAAGGATTGGTCAGTTTCGGTGTTTTTGGGCTTTTGAACGCGTGTGCCAGATCAGGCAGTTTTAACAAGCGCGGGCAAATGGCCAGAAGCCTTGGGGTATCGGGCTTTGCGCCGATCCGGTCCTCTGAAAAAGCCTTCAGAGCTGTCTGAACTGAGGCGGGTACACCTACAAATCTTGGCGTTTTTGTTGAGAATTTATTTCGATAACATGCGGCACTTTTGCAAAAATGGCGATGGATTGTTGCTTGAACGGATAAAAATTATTTCGGGATAAGACATGGTGTATAGGGCGCTACCTATCTACAATCGCCCGCACTGAATTCCCGGCGCTGTTCAGCCTTCATTAAGGAGGCGGGCAGGAAGTCGGGTGTCGAGCAGGCTGTAAGGCTTTCAAGACACCCAGGTGTCGGTGCCTTCCAACTTTCCGCACCAAATGGAATTGGTCTGTAACAAGGCCTTTGACCACGAATTCGAATAAGAACTTACCGCTGTCCCAGGTTTTGTCGAGCGTCTGACGCGCGACGGGCGGCCCTTATTCAATCCAAAGAAAATGCCAACCCTTGGCAGGGTGAAGTGTTGGCGATCAAAACCCAACTGCATTGCGCAAGCTGCTTTAGAGGTCGTGAGATGAGTAAAAACAGGTACCCCAGATTACTAGGCCTAGTGCCGCTGCTCGGCACGTTGTTGCTGGGAGGCTGCAACATGACCCTGCTCAATCCAACGGGCCAGGTCGGCCTGGAACAGCGCAACCTGATCATCACCGCGACCCTGCTGATGCTGTTGGTCGTCGTGCCGGTTATCGTCATGACCTTCCTGTTTGCCTGGAAGTATCGCGCCTCCAACAAAGACGCCATCTACACGCCGAAATGGTCGCACTCGACCAAGATCGAAGTGGCCGTCTGGACCATTCCGGTTCTGATCATCATCGCGCTGGGTTACATCACCTACATTTCGACCCACGAACTGGACCCGTATCGTCCAATCGAATCCGACGTCAAGCCGATCACCATCGAAGTGGTTGCGCTGGACTGGAAGTGGCTGTTCATCTACCCGGAACAAGGCATTGCCACGGTCAACAAGATCGTGTTCCCGGCGCACACGCCAATCAACTTCAAGATCACCTCCGACGCCGTGATGAACTCGTTCTTCATCCCGGGCCTGGGCGGCCAGATCTACGCGATGGCGGGCATGCAGACCAAGCTGCACCTGATCGCTGACCGCAACGCTGAAATGGACGGTATCTCCGCCAACTACAGCGGCGCGGGTTTCACCGGCATGAAGTTCAAAGCCATCTCGACGACTCAGGAAGATTTCGACGCCTGGGTAAGCGAAGTCAAGAAGTCACCTAAACAGCTTGATCAAGCTGAATACGCAGCCCTTGCCAAACCGAGCCAGAACAACCCAGTCGAGCTCTACTCGTCGGTCACGCCGAACCAGTTCCAGATCATCGTCGACAAGTACGAAGGTATGAAGCCGGGCAAGCCGCTGAAGCACGAGAAGAAAGAGAAAGAAGTGGCGGCCACGGATATTGACGCGGGTTCGCATTCAGCTGCCGGGGCAGAGGAGTAAACGATGTTTGGTAAATTAAGTTGGGAAGCGGTCCCGTTCCACGAACCGATCGTGATGATTACCATCGCCATGATCGCGCTCGGTGGCGTGGCGCTGTTCGCTGCAATCACCTACTTCAAGAAGTGGACCTACTTGTGGACCGAGTGGTTGACCTCGGTTGACCACAAGAAAATCGGCGTGATGTACATCATCGTCGCCATGGTCATGCTGCTGCGCGGTTTTGCCGACGCCATCATGATGCGTACCCAGTTGGCCATGGCCACCGAGGGTTCGCCTGGCTACCTGCCACCTGAACACTATGACCAGATCTTCACCGCTCACGGTGTGATCATGATCATCTTCATGGCGATGCCATTCTTCACCGGCCTGATGAACCTTGCAGTGCCGCTGCAGATCGGCGCGCGTGACGTTGCCTTCCCGTTCCTGAACTCCCTGAGCTTCTGGCTGCTGGTATCGGGCGTTGTGCTGATCAACCTGTCGCTGGGCGTTGGCGAATTCGCCAAGACCGGTTGGGTTGCTTATCCGCCGCTGTCGGGCCTGCAATACAGTCCGGGCGTGGGGATGGATTACTACATCTGGGCGCTACAGTTATCCGGGTTAGGTACAACGCTGACGGGGGTTAACTTCCTCGCCACCGTGCTGAAAATGCGTACCCCTGGCATGAAACTGATGGACATGCCGATCTTCACCTGGACCTGCACCTGGGCAAACGTTCTGATCGTGGCTTCGTTCCCGATCCTGACCGCTACCCTGGCACTGCTGACCCTTGACCGTTACATGGATTTCCACATTTTCACCAATGAACTTGGTGGCAATCCAATGATGTACGTCAACCTGTTCTGGGCGTGGGGCCACCCTGAGGTATACATCCTGATCCTGCCGGCATTCGGCATTTTCTCGGAAGTCATCTCGGCCTTCACCGGCAAGAAACTGTTCGGCCACCACTCGATGATCTACGCCTCGGGCGCGATCTCGGTACTGGGCTTCATGGTTTGGCTGCACCACTTCTTCACCATGGGTTCGGGTGCCAGCGTCAACGCCTTCTTCGGTCTGGCGACGATGCTGATTTCCATCCCGACGGGTGTGAAGCTATTCAACTGGCTGTTCACCATCTACCAGGGCCGTCTGCGCTTCACCAGCCAGGTTCTGTGGACTCTGGGCTTCATGGTGACCTTCGCCATCGGCGGCATGACCGGCGTACTGCTGGCCATCCCGGGTGCTGACTTCGTTCTGCACAACAGCCTGTTCGTGATCGCTCACTTCCACAACGTGATCATCGGCGGTGCGGTATTCGGTTACATCGCAGGTTTCGCGTTCTACTTCCCGAAAGCGTTCGGCTTCAAGCTGCACGAAGGCTGGGGTAAAGCAGCGTTCTGGTTCTGGATCTCGGGCTTCTTCGTCGCGTTCATGCCGCTCTATGCACTGGGCTTCATGGGCATGACCCGTCGTCTGAACGCCACCACCAACCCTGAGTGGGTACCGTACCTGTACGTTGCCATGTTCGGTGCGGTGATGATCGCTGTCGGTATCGCCTGCCAACTGATTCAGCTGTACGTCAGTGTGCGTGACCGCAACAAGCCAGAGAACATGTGCGAACACGGTGATCCGTGGAATGCACACACCCTGGAATGGTCGACCTCGTCGCCACCGCCGTTCTACAACTTCGCTGTGCTGCCTAAGGCTGACTGCATCGACCCGTTCACCGAAGCCAAGGAAGACGGTACCGCGTACCAGCGTCCGGCCAAGTACGAGCCGATCCACATGCCGAACAACACCGCCACTGGCGTTGTGATGGGCGCGCTGTTGACCGTCTTCGGTTTTGCCATGATCTGGCACATCTGGTGGCTGGCAATCGCGAGCCTGGTAGGCACTGTCGTCTACTTCGTGATCCACGCTGCACGTGACGACCAGGGCTATATGGTTCCGGTTGAAACGATCGAGCGCATCGAAGCCGAGCAGCACAAGCGTCTGGTCGCGGCAGGGAAAATCCCGGCCGGTGCCACCCGTGTTGAAACCTCGTTGGAACAGGCTTAAACCATGTCGAATTTAGTGACCAATGCTGGACACGCCCATGGTGAACATGGGCACGATGACCATCACCACGATTCGGGCGAGATGACCGTATACGGTTTCTGGCTCTACCTGATGACCGACTGCATTTTGTTTGCGTCGATCTTCGCGGTATACGCGGTACTGGTAAACAACGTTGCCGGTGGCCCGTCGGGCCACGACATCTTCGAACTGCCATACGTGCTGGGCGAAACCGCTCTGCTGTTGTTCAGCTCGATCACCTACGGCTTCGCCATGCTGGCGTTGTACAAAGGCAAGAAGCAGCAGGTTCTGGGCTGGTTGTTCATGACCTTCCTGCTCGGCGCTGGCTTCATCGCCATGGAGATCAACGAGTTCCACCTGCTGATCTCCGAGGGCTTCGGTCCTAGCCGTTCGGGCTTCCTGTCCGCGTTCTTCACCCTGGTCGGTACCCACGGTCTGCACGTATCCGCAGGTCTGATCTGGATGGGCATCATGATGTACCAGGTCAACAAGCACGGCCTGACGGCGACCAACAAGACCCGTCTGAGCTGCCTGAGCCTGTTCTGGCACTTCCTGGACGTGGTGTGGATCTGCGTATTCACCGTTGTTTACCTGATGGGGACTCTGTAATGGCTAACGCACACTCCCATGACAGCCATGATGCTGGCCACGGCAGCGCCAAGTCGTACGCCATTGGCTTCATTCTGTCGGTGATCCTGACCGTCATCCCGTTCGGCCTGGTGATGTACCCGACCTTGCCGAAGATGACGACTCTGGCAATCGTCCTGCTGTTCGCAGTGATCCAGGTGATTGTTCACCTGTATTACTTCCTGCACCTGGACCGTTCCATTGCTCAGCGTAACAACGTGATTGCGTTCGTCTTCACGGCCATCGTGATCGTGCTGCTGGTTGGCCTGTCGCTGTGGATCATGTTCAGCATCCACACGTACATGATGGCGAAGTGAGGTAGACCCGATGTCGCTCAAGCACTTTATCCAAATCACCAAACCGGGGATCATTTTCGGTAACGTGCTTTCTGTGGCAGGCGGGTTCTTCCTGGCCTCGAAAGGGCATGTCGATCTGGCGGTGTTTCTGGCAGCCATGATCGGCACCTCCCTGGTTGTAGCCTCCGGTTGCGTGTTCAACAACTGCATCGACCGCGACATCGACCTTAAGATGGAACGCACCAAGAACCGGGTGCTGGTCCAGGGCTTGATCTCCCTGAAACTGGCCCTGATCTACGCGACCATCCTTGGTGTTCTCGGCGTTGCATTGTTGTACAAGGTGGCCAATCCGTTGGCCGCCCTGTTCGCGGTAATCGGCTTCGTGATCTACGTCGGCTTCTACAGCCTGTACCTCAAGCGCAAGTCGGTACACGGCACGCTGGTGGGTAGTCTGTCGGGCGCCATGCCGCCAGTGATCGGTTACGTCGCTGTAACCAATAGCTTCGACATGGCCGCGCTGGTCCTGCTGGTGATGTTCAGCCTGTGGCAGATGCCGCATTCCTACGCCATCGCGATCTTCCGCTTCAACGATTACCTGGCCGCATCGATTCCGGTGCTGCCAGTGAAGCGCGGGATTCAAGTGGCCAAGAAGCACATCCTGCTCTACATCCTGGCGTTCCTCGTGGCGACCTTGATGCTGACCTTCAGCGGCTACGCCGGCATGAGCTACCTCGCCGTCGCCGCCGCGATGGGCATGTACTGGTTGTACATGGCCTGGACCGGTTACAAGGCAGTGGATGACACCGTCTGGGCACGCAAGCTGTTCGTGTTCTCGATCTTCACCATCACTGCGTTGAGCGTCATGATGTCCCTGGACTTCAAGGTGCCGAGCGAGTTGTTGCTGACGTACGCGCCGTAAGGTTTCAGGTTGTACAAAAACCCCGCCATCGAGAGATGTGCGGGGTTTTTTGTTGGCTGACTTTCGGTGATTGAGGCGCCATCAATCGCGAGCAGGTACCACCTCCACGCGATACCTTTGTAGGAGCTGCGGCACGCTGCGATCTTTTGATTCTGATCTTTAAAACTACAATCAAAATCAAAAGATCGCAGCGTGCCGCAGCTCCTACAGGGTTTAGTTGCGGTATCGGAGTAAAAACCCTAGATTCGGATCCAACCAGGACAGTGATAGCGCCATGCCATTTCCCGGATGCTCAACTGTTTTTCATGCACCGATAACGAGGCTGGGCGAAATGACTGAAAGGATGACCTGCGACGAACGCTTCATTGCCCTGGCACAAGAGCTGAACTACGACATCTACGGTGAGAACACAGCCGGTGGCAATTACGCGCCGCTGATCCGTCATCACGATGAGCTGTACATCAGCGGCATGGTGCCACGCACTCACGGCAAGATTCAGTATCCCGGTCGGGTGGGCCTGGAGTTGACGCTCAAGGATGCGCAAGCCGCCGCGAGCATCAGCGCGATGCGTTGTCTGGCGCTGATCGTCGATGCAGTCGGTTCGCTGGACAAGATCCGGGCGCTGTTGCGGGTCACGGTGTACGTAAAGTCCACGCCTGACTTTGTTGACCTGAGTGAAGTGGCCAACGGCGCGTCGGATGTGTTCAGCCATGTGCTCGGCGATGCTGGTCGGCACACGCGCACCACGGTGGGTGTCTATCAGTTGCCGAAGAATGCGGCGATTGAAGTCGACATGATTGTGGCGTTGCACTCGGGCGCATAATCCTCGCGCCGGAAAACAAAAAGCCCCGCCTGATCACTCAGCGCGGGGCTTTTCCGTCAGCGTGGCCAGATTACTGCGCGGCGATGCTGTAACCATCAAACGCGGTCTGCTGTTGCAGGGCGGTGATGATGTTCTTGCGATTCACGGCGTGTTCGGTGCCAGCATTGTCGACGAATGTTTCGCCATCGACTTCGGCTTCCTCACCTTCACCGACGAAGGTGAAACCAAGGAACTCCAGCGCTTCACGGTCAACATTCAGGCGCGATCGTGGCGTGCGCAATGGCAGGGTCACGCTGCTGCCATCCTTGCTGATGGTGAAGATTTCGACTTCTTTCTTCGCACGTGCCGCTTTGCTCTTGCCGCCACTCGGGTTGCTGATCGCCTGATGGGTCTGATTCAGCACTTTGAGCGCCAGGCCGTAAACGATTTCCTGGAAAGCCGGATCGTCCTTGAAGCTGGAGAGGATGCGGCCGATCGAGAACTTGCTGCTCAGGTCTTCGAGGGCGGCGATGTCGGCAGCCTCGGCATCCTTGAGGCTCTTGAGTTCGCCCATCAGTTCGTAGGCCTTGTCGTCATCGAAGCGGTCGTGAGCTTCACGGATCGCCGTGCGCAGTTCACGGATCTGGTCGCTCTCGCGGCTCGACTGGAACGCGTCCAGCACCATCTCGCTGATGATTTTGGCTTGTGGCAGGTGTTGTGAAAGATTGATGGAGTTTTCGTATTCCGCTTTGGACGATTCGGTGACTACGGATTCAGCGGTGTTGAAATCGGACATTGAAATTTCACTACTTTTTAACTTGAGTGGAGATGAGCAAGCACGGGGCTTTTTCAGGTCGACTAATTTAGGGGAGCGGGGCGACGTTGTCACGGAGCAACGGGCTGGCGGTGCGGATTATTTTTTGCGTGTTCCCGCCAATCGAAGGTGGCGTAGCCAATCGGGCCTGTTGTTTGCAAAGGCTCTGCACTAGCCAGTAACGCTAAAGCAATTGAAGGCTATCAGCCCGCAAACTGAACCTGATAGTGCCGATTTGATCAGCAGCAAATCCGAAGCTGCGCCCGCTCCGGACACGCCTTAGCTAGATAAGTGAAGTAGCTACTCATAGCAAACAGGAAATGCAGCAGCAAAACACACGCTTGGAAAGATGAAGCTTGGAGTTTCGGCGGCAGGACGCTAAGCAAAGCCCTCCATGCCAGGCCTACGGATTGGAGACCTTAAAGTTCCCATCCATACCACTTGTGGCTTCTTTTCAAATAATCAGTCCCGGGAGCCAGATTGAGTGGCGTGGGCAAGTTGATTGATCGCCCATGAAGCCGGGTAGAAAGATTGTGATCGCTTTCAGTGTAAGGGCCGTCTTCTAGTTCCATATCGCCATAAATGAGATTCAGGTTCAGATCCAAGGTGATGATTCCCCGGTCAAACAATCTGTGGTGATTGGCGTTCAATAAGATGCCGTTTCGTACATCGAGCCTTTCTGTCTCGGTACTTTGGCTCCAGGGCAGGATGTGACAAGCCTCCAGGACCTGTGTAAAGGTCGTATCAGTCAATGCGCATCGATATCCATAAGCTTTAAGGAGGGCTGTTCTGAAAAGACGTTGAATTTTCCCTCGCACTTTTACCATCGAATAGATCTCGCCTGCACTGGATGGGCTTTGCAGAAGCTCGTTGGCCAACTGCTCCCCGGTAAAGCCTAGTACCGCGTAACCGAAGGGATTTTCCTGAGCATTCCACGGAAATTGTTGAACCTCCGTCCGTTGTTGCGCAATCAATCGATAGTCGTGCACGACACAACCTTGCCCGGGAGTTTTTGTGCCGCTGTTCACTACAACCATTGTCAGAGGTGGGAAGTCATTTTCCAGACAATAGTCTTGAATCTCTAACAAGACATATCGACATGCCCGGTGATGGATGCCGAGAAGCGCTCCCAATTCACCGTAAGTCAGCGCCGTTCCTTGAATCGCATGCCCTGTCAAAATTGGCCATGCGCGTGCTGCGCGCTCTTCTTGATTGATCTTCATCTCGCCACTCCCTGTGCTTTTTACATATGAGACTGGATGATGGCATATTGGAATTCTAAGCGGTATCCGTCATGGGATGATGTATCAGGTTCGACATGGAGATTTTCAGATGAATTTTGTAGCGATCGACGTTGAAACCGCTAATGCCGATATGGCATCGATCTGTCAGATCGGTATCGCTTGTTTTGAGAATGGAGTGCTCACTAAAGAATGGAAAACGCTGGTCGATCCAGAGGATTACTTTAGTGAGATCAACATTGGTATTCACGGTATCGACGAACACGATGTCAGGGACGCGCCGAGACTTTTGGACATTGTCGGATTGCTCCGTAGCTATCTCGAAGGAGCTATCTGCGTATGTCATACCCATTTTGATCGGATATCCCTTGATCGAGCTTTTACTAAATATGGTTTGCCGAAGATGAATATCGATTGGCTGGATTCGGCAAGAGTTGCCCGGAGGAGCTGGCAGCAGTTCTCGAGTAAGGGGTATGGCCTCAAAAGTGTCGCGGCGCACATCGGTTACTCGTTTCAACATCATGATGCTCTCGAAGATGCCAAAGCGGCGGGATACATCCTGCTAGCGGCGGTGCAGGCTACTGGAATTAGTGTCTCTGATTGGCGGCAGCGTATTAGTCAGCCGCTACTCATTGGGGTTGAGGTTGCGCAGAATCTGGACGGAATTTTGCTGGATGAGGTGATTTGTTTCACCGGAAGTCTGAGCCTGGTCAGAAAAGAAGCTGAAGCGATGGCGTTGAATTGTGGGTGTGCTGTGGGTAGCGGGGTGACTCAAAAGACTACGCTTCTGGTCGTCGGTGATCAGGATGTCGTTAGATTGGCCGGCAAAGAAAAAAGCGCGAAACATCTGAAAGCAGAACAACTAATCTTAAGTGGCCACAACATCCGAATACTGAAAGAAAGTGATTTTATTGCTCTGATGGCAAACTCGATTTCAGTAGCGAGTACGAGTCCGCTCCATCGCGATCACTGAGGTCTCAAACCCCAGACCGGCAAAAAACGCCTCCGCACCTTCACGGCCAGCCCGCAGCACCCAAGTGATGTCGGGGTTGTCGCCCATGATGTGCTCGACCAATGCCCGGCCAATCCCTCGGCGTCGATGTTGCCCGTCGACCACGACCATCGACAGGTAACCATTGGACAAGCTATCGGTGATGCCGCGAGCGAAGCCGATGATCTGTTCGCCATCCAGTGCGACGGCAGTGCGTTGGGAATTCCTGGCAAGTTGCGCAAAGTACTCGCTGGACCCAGTCCGGTGTCCCCAGCCATTTTGCCCAAGGAACTGTCGAACCGACTCTACTTCGGCCGGCAGCATGTCGCGTACGTTCGGGTTGTTGTTCATCGGTGGGGCGACTCCTTGTCGGTGATCATTCGAGGATAGTTTTCTGAATCAGGATCTACCCCAAGCCCTCATCGCAAACTCGACAAAGCGCCGAAGCTTGGGCAATCGATACCGATCCGGGGCGTAAAGCAGGTGCAATGGGCGGCTTGGCGGCTGGTATTCAGGGATGACCGTCACCAGTCTGCCGTCGCGCAGATCCTGTTCCACCAGTGCATCGGGCAGCATCACGATGCCCATGCCGGTGCGTGCGGCCTGATGCAAACCGGCGGAGCTGTTGATCAGCATCGGGCCGCTGACGTCGACCATGATTTCCCCTTCCGGGCCGCTTAGGCGCCAGCTTTTCTCTACCGATTGCCAGTCATCGCCAGTGGGGTAGGCGAAGGCCAGGCAGTCGTGCTGCTGCAATTCTTGCGGCGTAAGCGGCATGCCGCGTCGTGCGACATATTCCGGCGATGCGCATACGGTCAGGGTGTAATCGATCAGCGGCCGGGCAATCAGGTTGGACTGCTCGAAGTGGCCCAGTCGAAAGGCAACGTCGAGGCCGCTTTCCAGCAGATCCGGACGGCTGTTGGTCAGCACCACGTCGAGTTTGACCTTCGGCCATTGCAGCGAATATTCACTCAGTGCCGGGGCCAGCCGTTCAACGCCGAAGGTCAGCGGCGCGGTAATGCGCAGGATGCCGCGCGGCTCATCGAGCGCCTGTTCGGCGAGGCGTTCGGAGTCCGCCACGAGCCCCAATACATCCAGACAACGCTGGTAGTAAACGCTGCCGAATTCGGTAAGCCGTTGCCGCCGGGTGGTGCGTTGCAGCAATTGCACACCGAGCCGTTGCTCCAGCGCGCGCAGATGATTTCCTACCATCGTCGTCGACATATCGCACTGCAACGCGGCCGCCGTCATGCTTCCGGCTTCAACGACTTTGACGTAGACGTTCATCGACTGGAACAAATCCATTATCAAGCTCAGCTTCTAAATGATTGAAGTTATACCGAGTTTATCCAGTTCTGGTGGCTAACCATACTGCAAACACACCGACCTTCACTGGAGTTTGAAGTCATGACCGCCGCCCTGATGAACACTTACCAACCGCTGGCCCTGAGCTTCACCAAGGGGCTGGGCACACGTCTGTGGGATCAGGCTGGCCGCGAATATCTGGATGCGGTCGCTGGTGTCGCCGTGACCAACGTCGGCCACTCGCACCCACGGATCGTATCGGCGATTAGCGAGCAGGCCGGACTGCTGCTACACACATCAAATCTGTACAGCATCGATTGGCAGCAGCAATTGGCAAAACGGTTGACCGAACTGTCGGGGATGGAGCGGGCGTTCTTCAACAATTCCGGGGCCGAGGCCAATGAAACTGCACTGAAACTGGCACGGCTCTACGGCTGGCGCAAAGGCATCGAGCAACTGCTGGTGGTGGTGATGGCCAACGCGTTTCATGGCCGCACCCTCGGCACGCTGTCTGCCAGCGACGGGCCGGCGGTGCGTTCGAGCTTCAGTGAACTGCCGGGTGATTTCGTCAAAGTGCCGTTCGGTGATCTCGCCGCGCTGGAACAGGTTCAGCGCAAGCACGGCGAGCGGATCGTGGCGATTCTGGTCGAGCCGATTCAGGGCGAAGGCGGCGTGCAACTGGCGCCGCCCGGTTACCTGAAAGCCCTGCGCGACATCTGTAATCGGCGTGCCTGGCTGCTGATGCTTGACGAGATCCAGACCGGCATCGGCCGCACTGGCCAGTGGTTTGCGTTCCAGCACGAAGGCATCGTCCCGGACGTCATGACGTTGGCCAAAGGACTCGGCAATGGCGTGCCGATCGGTGCGTGTCTGGCACGCGGCAGGGCGGCGGATCTGTTTACGCCCGGCAGTCATGGCAGCACGTTTGGCGGAAACCCATTGGCCTGTCGGGTTGGCTGTACTGTGCTGGATATCATCGAAGAACAAGGCCTGCTGGAGAACGCCCAAGTGCAGGGTGAGCGCCTGTTGACGCGGTTACGCGCAGAACTGGCGGACAACCCCAATGTGCTGGCGATTCGTGGGCAGGGATTGATGATCGGCATCGAGCTGAAACAGCCGATTCGGGATCTGACACTGATCGCAGCGCGGGATCATGGGCTGCTGATCAACGTCACGCGCGGCAAGACGATACGGCTGCTGCCGCCGCTGACGATTGATGAGCGGGAGGTGGGGATGATTGTTCGTGGCGTTGGGCGGACGTTGGGTAATAGCTTTGCGGCTGGTTAGTAGTGATATCTGCACGTGAAGACGCAGACTTCACCATTGTCGATCTTGTACACCAAGCGATGCTCGGCAGTAATCCGTCGAGACCATAAGCCGCTCATGTTGTGCTTGAGCGGCTCAGGCTTACCCACACCTTCAAAGGGCTGGCGCTGAATTGCTTTGATCAACAGGTTGATGCGTTTGAGCCCGGCCTTGTCGTTCTGCTGAAACCATAAATAGTCTTCCCAGCCTGTTGGCGTGAACTCGATTTTCATTCTTCGATCAATTGCCTTACTTGGGCTTTACCGGCGCGCTCTTCGCCAATCGATTTGATTAGCCGCTCGGCGTTGGCGGGGGAGCGCAGCAGGTAGGCTGTTTCCTCGAGTGCGTTGTACTCAGCCAGCGACATCATTACAACGGGCTCACCTTTTTGCCGGGTAACAAGAAGAGGGGCTCGATCTTCGTTGACGCGATCCATCGTCTCGGCCAAGTGCGCACGGGCGGTGGTGTAGTTGATGGTTTGCATGAAGTAGTCCTCGCTGTATGCAAAGAACGTACAGAAATGAGTACATGATGACAAGGCGATACCTACTAGTGGTTGTTTCGCAGACGGGCTGACTGCGAGCAGGTTTAGTATCACTCAAGAACTCTGGAGACGTTTCTGAGAAGGTTGTAATCCTAATCTGCGGTCCCATGCATCAAGAAACCGTCCAGCTGTCGTCATCTCACATTCTCACTGTAGGAAAAGGACAGGCGATCAGTCCGGATAATCCGCCAAATCCGGCGCCATCATCCGCGTCTTCGGCGCGCCGTTCGAGTTGTGCTGAATGATCTCTCGCGGCTGTCCCTGTTCATTGAAAAACACCTGACCGATCCCCGCCGAATTCCATAACCGTTCGCCGGCTTCAGCATGTTCTGGCGTGTACGGCACGATGCGCATAAGTCTGCGTTTGGTGAACCAGTTCAGCGGTGAGCGGGGTGAGTAGAGCCAGCGGTTGAGGCGATCAAACCACTCCAGCAGCGTAGGCGGGAACTCGTTCTTGATGCCGCTGCTGGTGATCTGCCAGATTCGCGGGCCGGCCTTGCGGTGTCGGATAAGTACTTCGTAGACGAAGGAATAATGCACATCGCCGGACAGCACCACGTAGTTTCCCGGCGTGCGCGAGTGTCGGAAAATGTTCAGGATCACCTGCGCGGCGCCCCGGTGGGCCATCCAGTTTTCGGCATCGACCAGCAGTGGAAAACCGCACCAGCTAAAGATCTTTTGCACGGTTTCAATCAGCTTCACACCGAAGATCGGCGCGGGTGAAACGATGATCGCCGACGGGTGATCGAGCAACTCCTGCTGCAGTTCGCTCAACGCTTCCCAGTCGAGCAGTCCTGATGGTTGCTTGAGCGCCATTTCGCTGCGCCAGCGTCGGGTCCGGGTGTCGATGACCACAAGCGCCGGGCTGGTGGGCAGCACGAAATGCCAGTGCTGAAAGCGCAGCAGCTCATCAATCAGATCATCCTGCACCGGACTGTCGAGGTAATGGTCATCGCCGCTGGCGATCAGACCTCGGGTTTTCTCCAGCACATCCTTGAAAGCGTCCGGGTTATTGCCCCAGCCCTGGCACAACATGTAGGCGATCAACGCATTGCCGATGATGCGTTTGGAGAACGGATGGCCGTAGGCCGTTTCCTCCCATTGCGCGGACAGATTCCAGTCATCGGTAATGTCGTGATCGTCAAAAATCATCAGGCTCGGCAGATGCGCCAGCGCCCGGGCGACGTTGTCCAAACCGGCCTTGAAGGCGTCGATACGCGTCTGTTCGAGGTTGTAGCGCTTGAGGCGCTCGGGCGTCAGCGTTGGCGCTGTCGGATTGATCAACGCCCATGCCACCGGCGACCACACCAGCAAGTACATCGCCATGACTTCGGCAAACGTCACCAGATGATTGTCGGCGCTGCTGCTGGTGAAAATCGGCTTACGCGCACCGCCGAAAAATCGCTCGCGCAATGTCTCGTTGCTCTCAAGCGCGGGTAACAAATCTGCACGATGGTAGTAGCTCGCCGGATGGTCGTAGAGCTTGGCGCTGTCGCTGACCACGGCGCCTTCGAGGTGTTCGTCGAACAGGCCGAGGCGTCCGATCAACGCATGAATCGCTCGCAGCGTGGGCCCGGCGACGTCATCGGCGTAGACCTGATCACCGCTCATCATCAGCAGCGCCGGGCGCTGTTGCGGGTCGGTTTCGACGGCTAACAGTTGGTCGACGCAGAGTAAACCATCCACCGCCGGATGATGCGGCTTGCGGCAAGAGCCGTGCAGCAACTGGTCGATCCGCGAACGCACCACGAAGTTTGGGCACTTGGCGTCGCCATACAACAGATGCGGCGCCCAATCGGCGATGCAAGCGTCGCCTTCAATCAACACGTCGTAACCGACAAACTCGTCGAGGGGCAGGGCGTTTTCGAGGCTGACATCAATGAGATGAACGAATGCGCGAGTGCCTACGGGAATGACCGTGCATTTCTCGGCATCGAGAGGAATGTCTCCTACACCTTGCACGCGCAAAGTCAGCGACAGTTGGCGCGTGCCAACCAGCCACAGCACCAGTCGCTTGGGCTCCAGCCGTCGCAACAACGGGCCGGCCAAAACCGGAGGCAGCGGGGTCAGTTCATCAAGTGTTGGGGACATCCGGGGACGAGACTCAAGGCGCACGGCCGGCGATGATAGCGCAGCCGGCGCCTTGAACGCTTAAGCGAGGCTTAAGAGTCGGCTTTTTGCAGTTTCAGACCGAGCAGACGCCATTCGGGCGGTGTCGCGTCAACTCTCGGCAGCTCTTGCAAGGAGCAATCGAAACGGTAAGTGACATCGTCGCCGGTCATGTTGCGAGCGATGACGGTGTTGCTGAAGGTGTAAACCTGATCCTTGAAGCGATGGCTGACGAGGGTCTTGCTGTCAGCAAAGCGAGCCGAGGCGGGGAAGCGCAATGTGCCGGTAACGTACGGGCTGCACATGACATACGCGAGCATCGACTTGTCGGCTTGTGCGTCACTGCGAAACTTTTTGCTCAACGCCGCGAGGGCTTTGCGCCCCTCATCGTCACTTTGGTCGAGCACGGTTTGTACCGCCATCGACTTCGGCGCTCGGCTGGCGTAGTTCGGCAGCAAGGCAGAGTCGGCGGGCGAAGGCTTGTCATCCGGTTCGATGGCGGCAAACACCGGCGCATCTTTCAGCGCAGCAGGAGGGGTGACTGATTCGGCTTCGGGCAACAGCGAAGTAGGTTCGGCCTCCTGCGTCTGCACGGTTTCGTAATCCTGTGAAGAAGGAAACAGCGACAAGGTGATCGACAGCACCACCATGGCCACAATAAAACCACCGGCTGCGCCAACAATGTTGCCGTAGAAAATATTCCAGCTGCCACGGTTCTTGACCACCCAGCGCCACATGAAACCCCAGGCCGCGACAAACGCCAGAAAACGCAGAAACTCCATTTGATCCTTTCCTTAAACCTTCAAAATCCTGAAAACAGCGCACCGCGATGATGAGCCCTGACGATGGGCGGCAAGATATCAAAATAGAAGTCTGGTGCCACGAGGACATTTACATCAAATGGCCGGGGTGGACTATTTGAGCGAAAAACATCAATACAGTCACGCCGGCCACAACGCCGCAAACGCCTGCGAGAAGTTGACGTGCGATCGGATGTTCAATCCCTGAGCGGCGCGCCACCCACATCCATGCACCCGCCAGAGCCGCGGCGATGGTCAGGAATTCAAACACCGTCCACATGCCCTCTGGACGGGGCGGGCGAGCTGATCCGAGCAGTCCGATGTAAAGCTCCGAGAAGACCAGACCCACCATCATGCCGCTGGCGGCGCCCAACGCATTGGCGACTATCAGATTCCACGCCCCCCGATGCCGGACGACCCACACCCACATTGCCGCCCAAGCCAAAAAGAAAACCGCCCAATCCATCGTATTCTTCCCTTTTAAATCGACACTGGTTGAGGCTGTTGGCACCCTCACCGACAGTGGACGGCAAGATAGCAAAATAGTAGCGTCGCGCCACTCACTTGATTCCCGTAATGGACTACACATGTCGACTATCACGTCAGCCTTACGCTTGCTCTGCGGACTTTCCTTCGCCGCCGGCATGAGCCCGGCCATCGCCGCAGTGCAAGAAAATCCGCAAAACAGTTGGGACTATTACTTCGCCAATTGCCAGCGTATGCAGGAAAAAATGGCCGACGTCCAGAGCGGTCGGGTTCCGGGTGCTTTTGAGGTGATGTTTGATCTGGAAGGCAGCCTGCGGTCCATGGCTCAACGCCGCTCGAACCTGGCCCCGCAAAACCTCGGCTCCCGCGAATTCGCGCAATGCGAAAACGTCGCCGCCCAGGCCGAAGCGACGATTGCCCAAGGCAAAGCCGAGTTCGCCGCCAAAATGGAGCGTGGCGTACAGGAAGGCAGAATCGCCCACCAGAACTCCCCCGAATACCAACGCGCCCGCTCCCTCGGCTTCAGCGACGTCGGCGATATCTCCTTCCTGAAACTGCACGAAGACACCGAAGGCGAAGCACGCCTGAAAACCATGCTGATCACCGTCGACGAAGTCTGTGGCCAGTACTTCCGCGCCACGCAATATGTGAATCCGTATGTGATCTACACCGTTCGGCCGTCGGATGGTGGGTGTGGAGAGGTAAAGCGCGTGGCGGTGGTGGGCGGTCGAGCGGTGGAGAAGGGTGACTACATTGATGAGAAAGGCGAGTTTCAGTATGTGGGGTGGAAGAAGCTTGCAGGCGCGGATGGCTTCCCGACAGACATTCGGGTGCTGAAGTTACTGCGTTAGCTAGTGTGGCTGGGCAACTGTTTTCCAGGAGTTGCTACTTTAGAACTCCTGTAAAAAGATAAATGTAATGAGTTTTTGGAGCGTCGATGTTAAAGATCATATGGAACATAATCGCGGGTGCTGCTGTTTTGTCCGGGTTGTACCAAGGGTACGCTACTTATAAAGTGCCAAAGGCAGAAGTGTCATTGGCGTACAGTGTCTCGGATTTCAATTTTCCCCCTTCATTGACATCTGTTTTCGATGAGAGCGGTGACAGAAAGTTGTTGGAAGCCAGTTACTCAGACGTCGTCAAGTACTCCGGAATAAATTCCATTGCTTACGCCGGATTGCATAATGAGGGCAATAAATCGGCGGCTGACATCCGAGTGACCTTCCCGACAGCCCGACTGATCACCGTCGAACCCGAAAGATCCAAGGCCTATGAAATCCGGGATGGAGCTAACGTGATCATTGAGAAGCTCGCCCCTGGAGAATCGGTCTATATCAGGGCGTGGCTGAATGATTCGGCGGAGAAGGCGCTGGACAAAATATCTTCAGTCCATTCCGAAGGAGCGGTTGAGTTGTCGCCACTCACAGAGGTACCCAAAAGTTCGTTAACTAAAAATGACACAGCGTTTTACGGGATGTTTGCAATTGCCGTCATGCTGCTTTTGCTTGCAATATTTCTGGCCTATAACCTTTATTGGACTCATGAAGATCCCAAAGCCAGTTCTTCCCGCGCCTGATGACGCTTGAATCTCAAAGAATGTCTTTCAAGTAACCCTTGAGTGCAAGGAGCGGCTGATCAAGCTGCTCCAGCGATTGCGCCTGACGGAAGTCGGCGGATAGTTTATGCAACTCACGCCCCAAAGGCTTCTCGACACCGCCCAAGGCGTCCATTGCCAGACCAAGACACTCATTCATCTTCAACTGAATGGTCTCGACATCACCCCGCCGCACCAGCAACTCGAAAATGTCCTTCTGGTAATCACCCATGACCATGTCGTCCCGCAAAATCGGGCTCAGGCCTTCTTCCTCGTAAGCGAGCTTGAGGGAGAAGAGGGCGACTGTTTCCAGTGACGTTTCCATGGGGTGCCTTTTGCGATGTCCTTCGTAACAAGAGATGAGGGTTCTGGGGGCAGCCAACGCTGCACCGGGGACGGGCGCGATTATACGTATCCGACTGCATTCGGGGGAGTGATCAACAACGATACCGCCCCTTTCGGTACAGTCAGGACTCGAGAGTGGTGACGCTGCATTCAAAGCAGTTCTGATAAATTCTCCATTGCTAAAATCGCTGACAGGGAGTCATGCATGGCACAAATAACCGAATCCAAAACGCAGCAGTTGCGACCATCGGCACCGCAAGGATGAAAAAGTTACTGGTCGGGGCGGCGCTCGTGATGGGGGCTATGCTCTACAGCGGCTACTACCAAGCCCTTGAAGACGGTGACATTGAAACCATCCTGTTTATCAAAAAGCATCCGACGTGGCAGATGAGGTTCTACAACATCCACGCCAACGACGGGAAGATCAGGCAAGTGGAACGGCTTACGGACGAGGAGCGGAAAATGATCATCGATTACTGTCGGTATCGACTGGGGCTCGATACAGCGCTGAGAACGCAGGATGATGTTGAGAGATGCAGAATTAAATAGCCCCGTTCGATAAGGGTTACGGGTACAGGCCCGGTCGAATGGGTATCGGAGTTGTGCCCCCACAAACTCGACGTTAGATGTTGAACGCAAGCGGAGTTCGCAGATCAGCTAAGGGGAAAGAGCTTTAGCAGCTTCGACGCTTTCAGAAAGGCATTCTGGATTGCGGTAGGGAACGATGCGGAGCTCGCCAGCCAATTCAACGACAGCAATAAAGCCCGAATGCTTGAAGGTATGGCGCCCCGAGCACGCGCTATCGATACCGTGGGTAAGCGCCGATCCTTTGAGCTTCACCACGGGATTCCAGTTTCCGAAGGTGGCGAGGTTTACGAAGTCGACAACCTCAGCGCCATGACACCCAAACACCATATTGATACACACCGGAGCTCGAAATGATCGCAGTCAAAAACAGCCTTTCCGAATACTCGGAGGACGAGTTTCTCGAACTGATCAAAGAAATCTGCAGCGCCGCTGGCACCGAAAACTATCAGGACGAGTTACTGGAAAATTTCATTAAAGTAACTGGCAATCCAGCCGCCTCTGACTGGATTTATTACCCAGAAAATGGCCAAGACGATTCGCCTAAAGGCATTCTCAAAACCGTCAAAGCCTGGCGCGCATCACAGGGTTTGCGAGGCTTTAAAGAGTAAGGTAGGGAAGGGGGCTATTGGAGGTAAGAATAACTAAAAAGGGCCCGGGTGGGCCCTTTTTCAGGTGACGCTACTTTACTTTTTTAGCCAGCTTTCAACAGGTGATGCGTGAAGTATGCGCTTAGGCCGACGCTTATTAAGTAAGCGTAATACCCATTTCGGTCGACGATAGGTCTTGAGGTGACAAGTAGATGGCGGGCGATTGGTGCAGGGTTTGAAGTTGAATAGCCGGGAACCGTATCGACTTAATGGTAGGCAACGCAGCGCATGGCATCGCCGCGCCGAAAGTGAATGGGGGAGGGGGAAAGCACTTTTTCGCAGACGAAAAAAAAGGCCTTGCCTAAGCAAGACCTTTCTTAATTTTGGTGCCCCGAGGGAGACTCGAACTCCCACTCCTTTCGAAAACGGATTTTGAATCCGCCGCGTCTACCAATTCCGCCATCAGGGCTCAATGGCGGCGAAGTATAGAGATGAGATTACCGTTGGTCAATCACGTTTCATGGTCAATTTTCGATATTTCCGCTAGACTTTCGGCCCCTGCTAGACGAACCCCATCATGCGCGTTGCTGACTTTACCTTCGAACTCCCTGATTCGCTGATCGCCCGCCACCCTTTGGCCGAGCGTCGCGGTAGTCGCCTGTTGACCCTTGATGGGGTCAGCGGTGCTCTGGCACACCGTCAATTCACTGATTTGCTTGAGCATTTGCGCTCGGGCGATTTGATGGTGTTCAACAATACCCGGGTGATTCCGGCGCGGCTGTTCGGGCAGAAAGCGTCCGGTGGCAAGCTGGAAATCCTCATCGAACGGGTACTCGATACGCATCGCGTACTGGCGCATGTGCGTTCCAGCAAGTCGCCGAAGCCGGGTTCGAAGATTCTCATCGATGGCGGTGGCGAAGCCGAGATGCTTGCGCGTCATGACGCGTTGTTCGAGTTGGGCTTTGACGAAGAAGTGCTGCCGCTGCTTGATCGCGTCGGGCACATGCCGTTGCCTCCTTATATAGACCGCCCGGATGAAGGCTCGGATCGCGAGCGCTATCAGACGGTGTACGCCGAGCGCCTGGGCGCGGTGGCGGCGCCGACGGCGGGGCTGCATTTCGATGAGTCGCTGATGGAGGCGATTGCCGCCAAAGGCGTCGAGACCACGTTCGTCACGCTGCACGTTGGCGCTGGTACTTTCCAGCCCGTGCGCGTCGAGAAGCTTGAAGATCACCACATGCACACTGAGTGGCTGGAAGTCGGCCAGGACGTGGTCGATGCCGTCGCCGCGTGTCGTGCGCGCGGTGGTCGAGTGATTGCCGTGGGCACCACCAGCGTGCGTTCGCTGGAGAGTGCGGCGCGCGATGGTGTGCTCAAGCCGTTCAGCGGCGACACCGATATCTTTATCTTCCCGGGCCGGCCGTTCCATGTGGTCGATGCCCTGGTGACCAATTTCCATTTGCCTGAATCCACGCTGTTGATGCTGGTTTCGGCCTTCGCCGGTTACCCCGAAACCATGGCCGCCTATAAGGCTGCCGTCGATAACGGTTACCGCTTTTTCAGCTACGGTGATGCGATGTTCATCACCCGAAATCCCGCGCCGACTGCCCCTAGTGAATCGGACCCAGAGGAAACAGTATGAGTCGCACCTGTCGTATGTCGTTCGAGCTGCTTGCCACCGATGGCAAGGCCCGTCGTGGTCGTCTGACCTTCCCGCGTGGCACCGTCGAGACCCCGGCCTTCATGCCGGTCGGTACTTACGGCACGGTCAAGGGCATGTTGCCGCGTGACATCGTCGCCACCGGCGCGGAAATGATCCTGGGCAACACCTTTCACCTGTGGCTGCGTCCTGGCACCCAGGTGATCAAGGAGCACGGCGACCTGCACGATTTCATGCAGTGGAAGGGCCCGATCCTGACCGACTCCGGCGGCTTCCAGGTGTTCAGCCTCGGCGCCATGCGCAAGATCAAAGAGGAGGGCGTGACCTTTGCCTCTCCGGTCGACGGCGCCAAAGTGTTCATGGGCCCGGAAGAGTCGATGCAGGTTCAGCGCGATCTCGGTTCCGACGTCGTGATGATTTTCGACGAATGCACGCCGTACCCGGCTGACGAAGACGTCGCCCGTGTGTCGATGGAGCTGTCGTTGCGCTGGGCTCAGCGTTCGAAGATTGCTCACGGCGAGAATACCGCTGCACTGTTCGGCATCGTTCAGGGCGGCATGCACCCGGATCTGCGCATGCGCTCGCTCGACGGCCTTTGCGAGATCGGCTTTGATGGCCTGGCCATTGGCGGTCTGTCGGTGGGTGAACCGAAGCACGAGATGATCAAGGTGCTCGATTATCTGCCGGGCATGATGCCGGCTGACAAACCTCGTTACCTTATGGGCGTTGGCAAACCGGAAGATCTGGTTGAGGGTGTGCGCCGCGGTGTGGACATGTTCGATTGCGTGATGCCAACCCGTAATGCCCGCAACGGGCATCTGTTCATTGATACAGGCGTGCTGAAGATCCGTAACGCGTTCCATCGCCATGATGAATCGCCACTGGATCCGACCTGCGATTGCTATACCTGCCAGAACTTCTCTCGCGCTTATCTGCATCACCTGGACAAGTGCGGCGAAATGCTGGGAAGCATGCTCAATACCATCCATAACTTGCGCCATTATCAGGTGCTGATGGCTGGTTTGCGCGAGGCTATTCAACAGGGTACATTGGCCGCCTTTGTCGATGCCTTCTACGCCAAACGCGGGCTCCCCGTTCCGCCTTTGGACTGAGTTTTCTGACCCCAAGATTCAACATTTGCAACTGGAGTGCTAAATGAGCTTTTTTATCTCTAACGCCATGGCTGACGCTGCTGCACCGGCTGCTGCAGGCCCAATGGGCGGCGGCTTCGAGTGGATTTTCCTGGTCGGCTTCCTGGTCATCTTCTACTTGATGATCTGGCGCCCACAGGCCAAGCGCGCCAAAGAGCAGAAGAACCTGCTGAGCAGCCTGCAGAAGGGCGACGAAGTGGTCACCACCGGCGGCATCGCCGGCAAGATCACCAAAGTGGCCGATGACTTCGTGGTTCTGGAAGTTTCCGACACTGTGGAAATGAAGTTCCAGAAAGGCGCCATCGCCGCCACGCTGCCAAAAGGCACGCTGAAAGCGATCTAAGGTTCCAACTTCTACTCAATCGACGGGGCGCGCAAGGCGCCCCGCGTTCATAACGGGCGGCGTGATGCTGAACAAATACCCTCTGTGGAAATACATTCTGATCCTGGCGGTGCTGGCGGTCGGTCTGATTTATTCCGCTCCCAATCTATATCCTGATGACCCGGCCATTCAGGTCAGCGGCGCCAGCACGGCACTGCAGGTCAATCAGGCCGATCTGGATCGCGTAAGCACCGCGCTGAAAGAATCCGGGATCAACGTCAAGGCTGCCACGCTGGCGGCGAACGGCAAGGGCGGTCTGATCCGTCTGACCAAGGCTGAAGATCAGCTGCCGGCCAAAGACGTTGTGCGCAAGGCATTGGGTGATGACTACGTCGTCGCGCTGAACCTGGCACAGACCACCCCGCAATGGCTGCGCAACCTGGGCGCGCACCCGATGAAGCTGGGTCTGGACTTGTCCGGTGGTGTGCACTTCCTGCTGGAAGTGGACATGGATAAAGCCCTCGATGCACGCCTGAAAGTCTACGAAGGCGACGTCAAGAGCCTGCTGCGCAAAGAGAAGCTGCGTTATCGCAGTCTGCCGCAGCTCAATGGTGCCATTCAGCTGGGCTTCAGTGATGAAGATTCCCGCGAACAGGCCCGTGCGCTGATCCGCAAGAACTTCAACGATTTCGACATTGTTCCGGCCGACCTCAACGGTCAACCGGTGCTGCGTCTGGCGATGACCCCGGCCAAGCTGGCGGAAATCCGTGAATACTCCATCAAGCAGAACTTGACCACGGTACGTAACCGCGTCAACGAACTGGGTGTTGCCGAACCGATCGTCCAGCGTCAGGGCGCCAACCGCATCGTGGTTGAGCTGCCGGGCGTGCAGGACACTGCCGAAGCCAAGCGTATTCTCGGCAAGACGGCCAACCTTGAGTTCCGTCTGGCTGCAGAGCCTGGCGCTTCGAAAGCCACTTCCGAAACTTTCGAGTTCCGTGAAGGCAATCGTCCTTCGGCGCAGATCGAGCGCGGCCTGATCATCACGGGTGACCAGGTAACCGACGCTAAGGCCGGTTTCGGCGAGCACGGCACACCTGAAGTGAACATCCGTCTGGATGGTCACGGTGGTGAGCTGATGAGTCGTGCGACCCGCAGCAACGTCGGTCGCAGCATGGCTGTGATCTTCATTGAGCAGCGTCCCGTCACCACTTACACCAAGCAAATGGTGAATGGCGTCGAAAAAGACGTCGCGGTGCAGACGTTCAAGGAAGAGAAGAAGATCATCAGCCTGGCGACCATCCAGTCGCCGCTGGGTGCTCAGTTCCGTATCACTGGCCTGAACGGTCAGGGTGAGTCGTCCGAGCTGGCGCTGCTGCTGCGTGCCGGTGGTCTGGCCGCTCCAATGTACTTCGCTGAAGAGCGCACAATCGGCCCGAGCCTGGGTGCTGACAACATCACCAAGGGTATCGATGCGTCGTTGTGGGGCATGCTGTTCGTGTCGCTGTTCATCATCGCGATCTATCGCTTCTTCGGCATCATCGCCACTGTCGCTCTGTCGGTGAACATGGTGTTGCTGCTGGCGCTGATGTCGCTGCTGGGTGCAACGCTGACCCTGCCGGGTATCGCCGGTATCGTCTTGACCATGGGTATGGCGGTCGACGCCAACGTGCTGATCTTCTCGCGGATACGTGAAGAGATCGCCGCCGGCATGACCGTGCAGCGCGCAATCAACGAAGGCTTCGGCCGGGCATTTACCGCGATTCTCGACGCCAACCTGACCACTCTGTTGGTCGGCGGGATTCTCTTTGCGATGGGCACGGGCCCGGTCAAAGGTTTCGCAGTGACGATGTCCCTCGGGATCTTTACCTCGATGTTCACGGCCATCATGGTGACCCGCGCAATGGTCAACCTGATCTTTGGCGGACGTGACTTCAAGAAGTTGTGGATTTAAGGGGCTGCCATGTTACGTACAATCAACTTCATGGGCGTTCGCAACTTCGCGTTCGGCGTCACAGTATTCCTCACCCTGCTGGCTCTGTTCAGCGTCGCTACCAAGGGCATGAACTGGGGTCTGGACTTCACCGGCGGTACGCTCATCGAGCTGACCTACGAGCGTCCGGCCGATGTCACCAAGGTGCGCGAGCAACTGGTGAGTTCGGGTTACCACGAAGCCATCGTGCAGAGCTTTGGTGCGACGACCGATCTGCTGGTGCGGATGCCGGGTGAAGACCCGCAGCTGGGCCATCAGGTCGCGGAAGCGCTGCTGAAGGTTGGCGGCGACAACCCGGCGATGGTCAAGCGTGTCGAGTTCGTCGGCCCGCAGGTCGGTGAAGAGCTGCGCGACCAGGGCGGCCTCGGCATGCTGCTGGCGCTCGGCGGCATCCTGATCTACCTGGCTTTCCGCTTTCAGTGGAAATTCGCGGTCGGCGCTATCGTTTCGCTGATCCACGACGTGATCGTGACCATCGGTATCCTGTCGTTCTTCCAGATCACTTTCGATCTGACAGTACTGGCAGCGGTGCTGGCGATCATCGGTTACTCGCTGAACGACACCATTGTGGTATTCGACCGGGTTCGTGAGAACTTCCGTGTGCTGCGCAAGGCAACGCTGATCGAGAACATCAACATCTCGACCACACAGACCCTGCTGCGCACCATGGCGACGTCGATTTCGACCTTGCTGGCGATCGCTGCGCTGCTGTTCTTTGGTGGCGACAACCTGTTCGGCTTCTCGATTGCTCTGTTTATCGGTGTTCTGGCGGGTACGTACTCGTCGATCTACATCGCTAACGTGGTGCTGATCTGGCTGAACCTGACAACCGAAGACCTGATTCCACCGGCTAACACCGAGAAGGAAATCGACGACCGTCCATAACGGTCATCGTTTTCCCTGCTGTCAGCCAAAAAAGGCGCGAGTTGAACTCGCGCCTTTTTTTATGCTCCAAGGCTGGGAGAAGCGCGGGCCCGTCCCGCATGTGATGGTCAGGAGGTTCATGTGAACAAGTCGTTGCTGGTTGGTGCGGTATTGGGTGCTGTCGGTGTGACTGCCGGGGGTGCTGTTGCCACCTACAGCCTGGTTAAAAGCGGCCCTGAGTATGCGCAAGTATTAGCCGTTGAACCGGTCAAAACACAGATCAAGACGCCACGTGAAGTGTGCAAGGATGTAGCAGTGACCCGGCAGGCGCCGGTCAAGGATCAACACCAGATTCTCGGTACCGCCATCGGTGCGGTAGCGGGTGGTTTGCTGGGTAACCAGATCGGCGGCGGCAACGGCAAGAAGATTGCCACGGTCGCCGGCGCGGTCGGTGGCGGTTATGCCGGTAACAAGGTTCAGGAAGGCATGCAGGGTCGTGACACCTACACCACGACACAGACTCGCTGTAACACCGTAAACGACATCAGTGACAAGGTTGTCGGTTACGACGTTCGTTACTCGCTGGATGGCAAGGAAGGTAAAGTGCGCATGGATCGTGATCCGGGCAACCAGATTCCGGTCGATAAGGAAGGCAAACTGGTTCTGTCGCAGAATGAGCCGGCTCAGTGATTCGCTGAGCGTTTGAAAAGAAGCACCCTTCGGGGTGCTTTTTTGTGCCCGTATTCTTGCCAGTCGACTGATCCGTCGGTGATCACCTGATACCCAATGTAGGAGCTGCCGAAGGCTGCGATCTTTTGATCCTGTTTTTAAAAACCAGAAGCAAAAGATCGTCCGATCGCGGCCCGAGCCTTCGGCAGCTCCTACAGGGGGAGTGTTGAATTTCAGGCATAAAAAAAGCACCCCGAAGGGTGCTTTTTCGTTTCGCCGGAAGCTTAGCGCTTCAGCGAAGCTGGCAGGTGCGGCTGGATCGCCGTCAGCACTGCCTTGAAGCATTTGGTGTTGCCGGCAACGATGTGACCTTTTTCAAGGAAGTCGTGACCACCGGTGAAGTCGCTCACCAGGCCGCCAGCTTCTTGAATCAGCAGGGCGCCTGCAGCCATGTCCCACTCGGACAGGCCCGACTCCCAGAACGCGTCGAAACGACCGGCAGCCACATAAGCCAGGTCCAGGCTCGCCGAACCGGCGCGGCGGATGCCGGCAGTCTGGCCAACCAGAGCGCGGAACATGCCCAGGTAGTTTTCGAGGTTGTCCATCTGGTCGTCACGGAACGGGAAGCCAGTGCCCAGCAGGGCGCCTTCGAGGCTGGTGCGACCGCTGACGCGCAGGCGGCGACCGTTCAGTTGAGCGCCGCGACCACGGCTGGCGGTGAATTCTTCCTGGCGAACCGGGTCCAGAACAACAGCGTGTTCCAGGCGACCGCGATATTTGCAGGCGATGCTGACAGCGAAGTGAGGAATGCCGCGCAGGAAGTTGGTGGTGCCGTCCAGCGGATCAATGATCCACAGGTATTCTTCGCCTTCGATACCGGTACCGGCGTGCATGCCGGTCTCTTCGCCACGGATCGAGTGGTTCGGGTAAGCCTTGCGCAGCGCGTCGATGATTTTCTGCTCGGCGGCGCGGTCCACCTCGGATACATAATCCTTGGCGTCTTTTTCGTCGACCTTGATGGTATCCAGGCGCTCGATGGAGCGGAAGATCAGTTCACTGGCGCTGCGGGCGGCGCGCAGCGCGATATTCAGCATGGGCTGCATGGATGTGTCACCTAAGGTTGTTAAAGAAAGCCGCGCATTCTATCAGAACTTTTCTTCAGGTGAAGGTCGCTGTTCGCTTTCATAGCTTAACGGTAGGCTGTTCTGTAAGATTTGCACCCCTTTCCTGTGTCCGAGAGCGCCTCCCTTGCTGCAGAACATTCGTGTCGTCCTGGTCAATACCAGCCACCCCGGCAACATCGGCGGGGCCGCGCGCGCCATGAAAAACATGGGTCTGTCGCGCCTGGTGCTGGTCGAACCGCGCCTGTTTCCGCACCACGAGGCCGATGCTCGCGCCTCTGGTGCCGGTGACATCCTTGAAAACGCGCAAGTCGTCGCCACCCTGGAAGATGCCTTGGTCGGTTGCAATCTGGTGCTCGGCACCAGTGCTCGTGACCGGCGCATTCCCTGGCCGCTGCTGGATCCGCGCGAATGCGGGACCAAAGTGGTCGAGGAGGCGGGGCAGGATGCGCAGATCGCACTGGTGTTCGGTCGTGAAGATTCCGGCCTGACCAATGACGAGCTGCAGCGATGTCACTTTCACGTGCATATCCCCTCTGATCCTGAGTTCAGCTCGCTGAATCTCGGAGCGGCGGTGCAGGTTTTGAGCTATGAAGTGCGCATGGCCTGGCTGGCCTCACAAGGTCAGCCGAGCAAGATCGAGAAAGAAGAAGTGGCCTCGGTGAAAAGTGCCGAGCTGGCAACCATGGATGAGCTTGAGCGATTCTATGAGCATCTGGAGCAGACGCTGGTCGCCATCGAATTCCTCGATCCGGAAAAACCGCGGCACTTGATGGCGCGCCTGCGCCGGTTGTACGGACGCAGCTCGGTCAGCCGGGCGGAAATGAATATATTGCGTGGCATCCTCACGGAAACCCAGAAAGCGGCCCGTGGTGAGCTTCTAAAGCGGAAGGACTGAATGATGTTTGAGCGTTTGCGTGAAGATATCCAGAGCGTATTCCATCGAGACCCGGCGGCGCGTAACGCTTTTGAAGTCCTGACCTGCTACCCCGGCATGCACGCTATCTGGATCCATCGATTGGCGGGCATGCTCTGGCGCAACGAGCTGAAATGGTTGGCGCGGCTGGTGTCGAACTTCGGTCGCTGGTTGACCGGAATCGAAATTCACCCGGGGGCCAAGGTCGGTCGGCGTTTTTTCATCGATCACGGCATGGGCATCGTCATCGGTGAAACCGCCGAGATTGGCGATGACGTGACCATTTATCAGGGTGTGACCCTGGGTGGCACGAGCTGGAACAAGGGCAAGCGTCACCCGACACTGGGCGACGGCGTTGTCGTGGGCGCTGGTGCCAAGGTGCTCGGGCCGTTCACGGTCGGTGCCGGTGCCAAGGTTGGCTCCAACGCGGTGGTGACCAAAGAAGTGCCGCCGGGTGCCACTGTCGTGGGCATTCCGGGTCGAATCATCGTCAAATCCGATGAGGAGCAGGACGCCAAGCGTAAGGCCATGGCCGAGAAGATCGGTTTCGATGCCTATGGCGTCAGCGAAGACATGCCCGACCCAGTGGCGCGTGCCATCGGTCAGTTGCTCGATCACCTGCAAGCGGTAGACGGGCGGTTGGAGGGGATGTGCGGCGCGCTGAAGGATCTGGGCAGTAATTACTGTGCGAAAGATCTGCCTGAACTGCGCGAAGAAGACTTCGCCTGCGTGAAGGATAAAGACGAATCCAAAGCCGGATAACGCCCGTGTAGGAGCTGCCGAAGGCTGCGATCTTTTGATCTTGCTTGTTCATAAAATCAAAAGATCGAAGCCTCCGACATTTCCTGCAAAGGCCTACGCCAGCCGGTGTGCCATTAAGCCGCAGACCCTGATATCATTCGCGCGCTCTTTTGCGGGTAAACCCGACTAAAGCACTAGGTCTTATAGTTGACTTAAATGCTCGGGAATTGCATACTCCCGCCCATTCTGAACTCCGTGGTAATTGTCCATGCGACTGACTACAAAAGGCCGATACGCCGTGACTGCCATGCTTGACCTGGCGTTGCACGCGCAGCACGGGCCGGTGTCCCTGGCCGATATCTCCGAGCGCCAAGGCATTTCCCTGTCCTATCTCGAACAGCTTTTTGCCAAGCTGCGCCGCAGTAACCTGGTTTCCAGCGTTCGCGGTCCGGGTGGTGGCTACCAGTTGTCCCGCGACATGCAGGGCATTCAGGTGGCTCAGGTGATCGACGCAGTGAATGAGTCGGTCGATGCCACCAAGTGCGGGGGGCAGGGTGATTGCCATTCCGGCGATACCTGCCTGACTCATCACCTGTGGTGCGACCTGAGCCTGCAGATTCACGAATTTCTAAGTGGTATCAGCTTGGCTGATCTTGTGACTCGCCGTGAGGTGCAAGAAGTAGCCCAGCGTCAGGACCAGCGCCGTTGCAACAGCAAGGCGCCACGCCTGGACAAGATTGAAGCGTCCGCCGTCGAATGACAGCCGTAGAGCCAGCGGCACGCCAGCCCTGATTTAGGAGATAGTCCATGAAATTGCCGATTTACCTTGATTACTCTGCGACCACCCCGGTCGATCCGCGCGTTGCGCAAAAAATGAGTGAATGCCTGCTGGTCGACGGAAACTTCGGTAACCCGGCGTCCCGTTCCCACGTGTTCGGCTGGAAGGCTGAAGAGTCCGTCGAAAACGCCCGTCGTCAGGTGGCCGATCTGGTCAACGCCGACCCGCGTGAAATCGTCTGGACCTCCGGCGCCACCGAGTCCGACAACCTGGCGATCAAAGGTGCGGCACATTTCTACGCCTCCAAGGGCAAGCACCTGATCACCACCAAGATTGAGCACAAGGCTGTCCTCGACACCATGCGCCAACTCGAGCGTGAAGGTTTCGAAGTGACCTACCTCGAGCCTCAGACTGATGGTCTGGTGACTCCGGCAATGATCGAAGCCGCACTGCGCGAAGACACCATTCTCGTGTCGGCGATGCATGTGAACAACGAAATCGGCACCATCAACGACATCGAAGCCATCGGCGAGATGCTTCGCGCCAAAGGCATCCTGTTCCACGTCGACGCCGCTCAGTCCACCGGCAAGGTCGACATCGACCTGTCGAAGCTGAAAGTCGACATGATGTCGTTCTCCGCCCACAAGACCTACGGTCCTAAAGGCATCGGCGCGCTGTACGTGAGCCGCAAGCCGCGTGTGCGTATCGAAGCGACCATGCACGGCGGCGGTCACGAGCGCGGCATGCGTTCCGGTACCCTGGCGACCCACCAGATCGTCGGCATGGGCGAAGCGTTCCGTGTGGCCAAGGAAGACATGGCTGCCGAAAACGTGCGCATCAAAGCCTTGAGCGACCGTTTCTACAAGCAGGTCGAGCATCTGGAAGAGCTGTACGTCAACGGCAGCCTGACTGCCCGCGTTCCGCACAACCTGAACCTGAGCTTCAACTACGTTGAGGGCGAGTCGCTGATCATGGCGCTCAAGGATCTGGCGGTTTCGTCCGGTTCGGCGTGCACCTCGGCATCGCTTGAGCCTTCGTACGTACTGCGCGCCCTGGGCCGCAACGACGAACTGGCACACAGCTCGATCCGCTTCACCTTCGGCCGCTTCACCACCGAAGAAGAAATCGACTACGCCGCGCAGAAAGTCTGCGAGGCCGTTACCAAGCTGCGCACTTTGTCGCCGCTGTGGGACATGTACAAAGACGGCGTCGATATCTCGAAAATCGAGTGGGCGGCACACTAAATATAGAAGCCGCCGGATACAGATCCTGTAGCGACGCGGCGACTGATGCAGCGCAGCTACAGGGCCTCAAGAGCGGCCCTGATGAGTGAGGATTAGAATCATGGCTTACAGCGAAAAGGTCATCGACCACTACGAAAACCCGCGTAACGTCGGCAAGATGAATGCCGAAGACCCGGATGTCGGTACTGGCATGGTCGGCGCACCAGCGTGCGGCGACGTAATGCGTTTGCAGATCAAGGTCAACGATCAGGGCATCATCGAAGATGCCAAGTTCAAGACCTACGGCTGCGGTTCGGCAATCGCTTCCAGCTCCCTCGCTACCGAGTGGATGAAGGGCAAGACCCTGGACGAAGCGGAAACCATCAAGAACACCCAGCTGGCCGAAGAACTGGCCCTGCCGCCAGTGAAAATTCACTGCTCGGTACTCGCTGAAGACGCTATCAAAGCGGCTGTTCGCGATTACAAGCAGAAGAAAGGCTTGATCTGACTTTCAGGATTTGGCGACGAGTAAGGAGTCACCGATGGCTATCAGCATGACAGAAGCGGCTGCTCGACACGTGCGGCGCTCCCTCGACGGGCGCGGCAAAGGTGAAGGGATTCGTCTGGGTGTTCGCACCACAGGTTGTTCCGGCCTTGCCTACGTGCTGGAGTTTGTCGACGAGGTGGTTGCAGAGGATCAGGTGTTCGAAAGTCACGGTGAAAAAGTGATTATCGACCCGAAAAGCCTGGCCTACCTGGACGGCACCGAGCTCGATTTCGTCAAGGAAGGGTTGAACGAAGGCTTCAAGTTCAACAATCCCAACGTACGCGGTGAGTGTGGCTGCGGCGAAAGCTTCAACATCTGAGGCTTGTCGTGGGTAGTCCTTGTCATTTCGCTTTATTCGAGCTGCAACCGAGCTTCCGTCTGGATCTCGAGCAGTTGGCCGCGCGCTACCGTGAGTTGGCGCGTGGTGTTCATCCTGACCGCTTTGCCGATGCTTCCGAGCGCGAGCAGCGGTTGGCGCTTGAGCAGTCTGCCGGCCTCAACGAGGCGTATCAGGTGCTCAAGAGCCCACCCCAGCGTGCGCGCTACCTGCTGAAGGTCAGTGGGCATGAAGTGCCGATGGAAGTCACCGTCCAGGATCCCGAGTTTCTTTTGCAGCAGATGCAATGGCGCGAAGAGCTCGAAGACCTCCAGGACAGTGCCGATCTCGACGGCGTCGCAGTTTTCAAGCGTCGCTTGAAAGTGGCCCAGGAAGAACTCAACGAAAGTTTTGCAGCCTGTTGGGATGATGCAGCACAACGTGATCAGGCCGAACGCCTGATGCGGCGCATGCAGTTCCTCGACAAGCTGACCTACGAAGTGCGCCAGTTAGAAGAGCGCCTCGACGATTAACCCAGTGCCGCTCCGGTCGCACGCCTGATATACAGATAAGTCCTGATCACGATGGCCCTACTGCAGATCGCCGAACCCGGCCAAAGTCCTCAACCGCACCAGCGCCGTCTGGCTGTGGGGATCGACTTGGGCACTACCAATTCGCTGGTCGCTGCGTTGCGCAGTGGTCTTTCCGAGCCGCTGGCCGACGCAAACGGGCAGGTCATCCTGCCGTCTGCCGTGCGTTACCACGCCGATCACGTCGAAGTCGGCGAGTCGGCCAAACTGGCTGCCGCCTCCGATCCTTTGAACACTGTGCTGTCGGTCAAGCGCTTGATGGGTCGTGGTTTGTCCGACGTCAAGCAATTGGGCGAGCAACTGCCATACCGCTTTGTCGGCGGCGAATCGCACATGCCGTTCATCGATACCGTGCAGGGCCCGAAAAGCCCGGTCGAAGTCTCCGCCGATATCCTCAAAGTGTTGCGTCAGCGTGCTGAAGCGACCTTGGGTGGCGAACTGGTTGGCGCGGTGATTACCGTTCCGGCGTATTTCGACGATGCTCAGCGCCAGGCCACCAAAGATGCGGCCAAACTGGCCGGTCTGAACGTGCTGCGCCTGCTCAATGAGCCGACCGCTGCTGCTGTGGCTTACGGTCTGGATCAACACGCCGAGGGCCTGGTTGCGATCTATGACCTGGGCGGCGGCACCTTCGATATTTCGATTCTGCGTCTGACTGGCGGTGTGTTTGAAGTTCTGGCCACCGGCGGCGACAGCGCGCTGGGCGGCGATGATTTCGATCACGCGATTGCTGGCTGGATCATCGAGAGCGCGGGCCTGTCCGCCGATCTCGATCCGGGCGCACAACGTAATCTGCTGCAAACCGCTTGCGCGGCCAAAGAAGCCCTGACCGATGCGGCCAGTGTTGAAGTTGCCTACGGCGACTGGAAAGCACAGCTGACCCGCGAAGCCTTCGATGCGCTGATCGAACCGATGGTCGCGCGCAGCCTCAAAGCCTGCCGCCGCGCCGTTCGCGATTCCGGCATTGAGCTGGAAGATGTGCACGCCGTGGTCATGGTCGGTGGTTCGACTCGCGTCCCGCGCGTTCGCGAAGCAGTGGCCGAAGCTTTTGGTCGTGAGCCATTGACCGAAATCGATCCGGATCAAGTGGTGGCCATCGGTGCTGCGATCCAGGCCGACACTCTGGCTGGCAACAAGCGCGATGGCGGCGAGCTGTTGCTGCTCGACGTGATTCCGCTGTCCTTGGGGCTGGAAACCATGGGCGGCCTGATGGAGAAGGTGATTCCGCGCAACACCACCATCCCCGTTGCCCGTGCTCAGGACTTCACCACTTATAAAGACGGCCAGACGGCCATGGCTGTTCACGTCTTGCAGGGCGAGCGTGAGCTGATCAGCGACTGCCGCTCTCTGGCGCGTTTCGAATTGCGCGGCATTCCAGCGATGGTCGCCGGTGCAGCGAAGATTCGCGTGACCTTCCAGGTCGACGCTGACGGTCTGCTCAGCGTTTCCGCCCGCGAACTGGGTTCGGGCGTTGAGGCGAGCATTCAGGTCAAGCCGTCCTACGGTCTGACCGACGGCGAAATCGCCAAGATGCTCAAGGATTCGTTCCAGCACGCCAATGACGACAAGGTCGCTCGCGTTTTGCGTGAACAGCAAGTCGATGCCCAGCGTCTGATCGAGGCCGTGCAGGGTGCTCTGGAGGTGGATGGCGAGCGTTTGCTCGACGCCGAAGAGCGCATGGTCATCGACCTGCAATTGCAGGAACTGGCCGAACTGATGAAAGGTACCGATGGTTACGCCATCGAGCAGCAGACCAAGCGTCTGTCGCAAGTGACCGATGCTTTTGCTGCCCGCCGCATGGATCTGACGGTGAAAGCCGCTCTGTCGGGGCGCAATCTGAATGAAATCGAGGATATCTGATGCCGCAGGTCATTTTTCTGCCCCACGACAAGTTCTGCCCTGAGGGTATGGTGGTCGACGCTGCGCCCGGCACATCGATTCTTGAACTGGCCCACGAACACCACATCGAGATGGAAAGTGCTTGCGGCGGCGTCTGCGCTTGCACCACTTGTCACTGCATCATCCGTGAGGGTTTCGACTCGATGGAAGAGGCTGACGAGCTGGAAGAAGACTTCCTTGATCGTGCCTGGGGCCTGGAAGCGCAATCGCGTCTGGCCTGTCAGGCTATCGTGGGTGAAGAAGACATCACCGTCGAGATTCCGAAATATTCGCTTAACCATGCGGCCGAAGCGCCGCACTGACTGGTAAGACTGTCATGAGCTACGGTTGGAATGATGTTCAACGTATTGCAGAAGAGCTGGCCGAGGCCCATGCCGGTGTCGATCCATATTCTGTAGGTTTCGTACGTCTGCAGCAGATGATCCTGGATCTGCCTGAGTTTGATAGCACTTCTGGCCGAGTCGGTGAGAAGGTGCTGGAAGCGGTTCAGGAGCTTTGGGCCAAAGAATTGGACTGATCGTCTCGCAGGTTAGGCAATACCCAAGAACCCGCGTATAATTCGCGGGTTTAATTTTTCACAAATTACCGTTTCTGGAGTTACACCATGGCTGTTCAACGCACTTTCTCCATCATCAAGCCTGACGCTGTTGCAAAAAACGTCATCGGCGAAATCACCACTCGTTTCGAAAAAGCCGGCCTGCGCGTTGTAGCTTCGAAACTGAAGCAACTGTCCAAAGCTGAAGCTGAAGGCTTCTACGCTGAGCACAGCGCTCGTGGTTTCTTCGGCGACCTGGTTTCCTTCATGATCTCCGGTCCTGTTGTTGTTCAGGTTCTGGAAGGCGAAAACGCTATCGCTCTGAACCGTGAGCTGATGGGCGCTACCAACCCTAAAGAAGCTGCTGCCGGTACCATCCGCGCTGATTTCGCTGATTCCATCGACGCCAACGCTGTTCACGGTTCGGACTCCGAAGCCGCAGCTGCTCGTGAAATCTCGTACTTCTTCGCAGCTACTGAAGTAACCACTCGCTAAGCATTGGCTTAAGAGTGAAGGTGAATCCATGACTACATCGACTGTTAAAACCAACCTGCTGGGTCTGACCCAGCCGGAAATGGAAAAATTCTTCGACTCAATCGGGGAGAAGCGTTTCCGTGCCGGTCAGGTAATGAAATGGATTCACCACTTTGGCGTCGATGATTTCGACGCCATGACGAACGTCAGCAAAGCCTTGCGCGACAAGCTCAAGGTTATTGCCGAGGTCCGTGGTCCCGAAGTTGTCAGCGAGGACATCTCCACCGACGGCACCCGTAAGTGGGTGGTGCGCGTGGCGTCCGGCAGCTGTGTCGAGACCGTGTACATTCCCCAGGGCAAGCGCGGCACTTTGTGCGTTTCGTCCCAGGCAGGCTGTGCCCTGGACTGCAGTTTCTGCTCCACCGGCAAGCAAGGCTTCAATAGCAACCTCACCGCCGCCGAAGTCATCGGTCAGGTGTGGATTGCCAACAAATCTTTCGGCAGCGTCCCGGCCACCGTCGACCGTGCCATCACCAACGTGGTGATGATGGGCATGGGCGAGCCGTTGCTGAACTTTGACAACGTCGTCGCCGCCATGCATCTGATGATGGATGACCTCGGCTACGGGATCTCCAAGCGCCGCGTGACCCTGTCCACGTCGGGTGTGGTGCCGATGATCGATGAGCTGTCCAAGCACATCGACGTATCCCTGGCGTTGTCCCTGCACGCACCGAATGACGCATTGCGTAACCAATTGGTGCCGATCAACAAGAAATATCCGCTTAAGATGCTGCTCGAGTCGTGCCAGCGCTACATGTCGTCCCTGGGCGAGAAGCGCGTGCTGACCATCGAGTACACCTTGCTCAAGGACATCAACGACAAAGTCGAACATGCCGTTGAGATGGTCGAGTTGCTGAAAGACATTCCATGCAAGATCAACCTGATTCCGTTCAACCCGTTCCCGCATTCCGGGTACGAGCGGCCTAGCAACAATGCTATCCGCCGGTTCCAGGATCAACTGCATCAGGCAGGCTTCAACGTCACTGTGCGCACCACCCGTGGTGAAGACATCGACGCGGCTTGTGGTCAATTGGTAGGACAGGTGCTGGATCGCACCCGTCGCAGCGAACGTTACATTGCCGTGCGGGAATTGAACGCCGACGGCGATCTGGCGCAGAACGCCGCGAATACAAACTAAGAGAGGATCTCTATGTCCCTGCGCTTTGCGCTGCTGTTGCTGTTGGCCAGCCTGAGTGCTGGCTGTGTCCTGTCGGGTGACTACAACCCGATGAAGACCAGCAAGGGCCGCGATGAAGCGCGAGCCGCTTATGTGCAGTTGGGGCTGGGGTATTTGCAGCAGGGCATGACTGAACGCGCCAAGGTGCCGTTGAAAAAGGCTCTGGACCTGGACAGCTCCGATCCGGACGCCAATGCTGCGCTCGGACTGGTGTTCCAGGCCGAGATGGAGCCTGCACTGGCTGACGAACACTTCCGCAAGGCCTTGTCTTCACGTCCCGCCGATGCCAGAACCCTCAACAACTACGGCAGTTTTCTCTACGAAGAACAGCGTTACAAGGAAGCCTACGAGCGTTTTGAACAGGCCGCCGCCGATACCCTGTATCCTGAGCGCTCGCGAGTGTTCGAGAATCTCGGCATGACGGCGGCGAAGCTCGGACAGCGTGATCTGGCGCAGCAGCAACTGGAAAAAGCCCTGCGCCTGAATCGTCAACAACCTCGCGCATTGCTGGAAATGGCTGAGTTGTCCTTCGAAGACAGGCATTATGTGCCCGCGCGTGACTATTACGACCGTTTCAGCCTGCTAACCGAACAAAATGCACGTAGTCTATTGCTCGGCGTTCGGCTGGCAAAAGTGTTTGAAGATCGCGACAAGGCCGCCAGTTATGGCCTGCAATTAAAACGACTCTATCCCGGTACGCCGGAATATCAGCAATACCTGTCGGAGCAATGATGAAAGCGGCGCATCCCGAAGTTGTAGCAGCGAATCGCGTTAACCCCGGTGAGACCTTGCGCCAGGCCCGCGAAAGCAATGGCTGGTCGCTGGCCGAAGTGGCCCTCAAGCTCAACCTCACCGTGACTTCCCTGAGCAATCTTGAAGCCGGCGCTTTCGACAAGCTGCCGGGGCACACCTTCGCTCGCGGCTATATTCGCGCCTATGCCAAGTTGCTCGGCATGGACCAGACCGCTCTGGTTCAGCAATTCGACCAGTCCACCGGCACCGATTCCCAGGGCAGCAACGTGCATGCGCTGGGGCGTATCGAAGAGCCGGTGCGGGTTTCCCACACCATTTTGCGCATCGTCAGCCTGCTGTTGCTGATCGCGGTCATCGGCGGCGGTTTCGTCTGGTGGCAGGATCAGACTTCGCAGCGCACCAAAGACCTGACCAGTCTCGCCCCTGAGCACGTCGAAGTCGAAGGCGCCGATGGCACCACGCAGATTCACCCGATTGACGAGCCGGAAGACCAGGCCGTTGCCGAAGGTCAGGCCGAGGGCGCGACTGCCCTGGCACTGCCGCAATCGGAGACCACCGCCGAATCTACCGGCGCCGAGCCTGCCACTGCGGCAACGGCACCGGCAGCACCGGCCGCTCCGGCTGCGGCGCCAACTGCACCGGCTCAAACCCCGGCACCGGTTGTCGCTGCCCCTGCCACGCCGGCACCGAACGTTCCGGCCACTCCTGCTCCGACCGTTACCGCTCCGGTGGTTCCTGCGACGCCAGCGCCAACCGCGCAAGCGTCCGCGCCAGTTGCGGGGCAGGGTCAGGTTTCGGTGCAGTTCGTTGCCGATTGCTGGACCCAGGTTACCGATGCCAGTGGCAAGACTCTGTTCAGTGGCCTGAAGCGTAAGGGCGACAGCCTGTCTGTTGCCGGCAAGCCTCCATTTGCCGTACGCCTGGGCTATGCCCGTGGCGCTCAGGTCAGCTACAACGGCCAAGCGGTCGATGTCGCTCCGTTCACCAGTGGCGAGACTGCTCGCCTGAAGTTGGGTCAATAAGTCATGCACGGCGAATCTCCAATCAAACGTCGCGTTTCGCGCAAGATCTGGGTCGGCAACGTACCGGTGGGCGGCGATGCGCCTATCGCTGTACAGAGCATGACCAACAGCGACACCAATGACGTAGCCGCCACCGTTGCACAAATCAATCGTCTGGAAGCCGCTGGCGTCGACATCGTTCGCGTTTCGGTGCCGGACATGGACGCCGCCGAGGCATTCGGCAAGATCAAGCAATTGGTCAAGGTGCCGCTGGTTGCCGACATTCACTTCGACTACAAGATTGCCTTGCGCGTAGCCGAACTGGGTGTGGACTGCCTGCGTATCAACCCGGGCAACATCGGTCGCGAAGATCGCGTGCGTGCAGTGGTTGATGCTGCGCGTGATCGCGGTATCCCGATCCGCATCGGCGTCAACGCCGGCTCGCTGGAAAAAGACCTGCAAAAGAAATACGGCGAGCCGACCCCGGCGGCGCTGGTCGAGTCCGCTCTGCGTCACGTTGAACACCTCGAACGCCTGAATTTTCAGGACTTCAAGGTCAGCGTGAAGGCTTCCGACGTGTTCATGGCCGTCGAAGCCTACCGCTTGCTGGCGAAAGAAATCGTCCAGCCGCTGCACCTTGGCATCACCGAAGCCGGTGGATTGCGTTCGGGCACAGTGAAATCCGCCGTGGGCCTAGGTATGCTGCTCGCCGAAGGGATTGGCGATACTATTCGCATCTCGCTGGCGGCCGATCCGGTCGAGGAAGTGAAGGTCGGTTACGACATTCTCAAGTCTTTGCATTTGCGTTCCCGTGGCATCAACTTCATCGCCTGCCCGAGCTGCTCGCGGCAGAACTTCGATGTGGTCAAGACCATGAACGAGCTGGAAGGGCGCCTTGAAGACCTGCTGGTGCCGCTGGATGTCGCGGTGATCGGTTGTGTGGTCAACGGCCCCGGCGAAGCCAAGGAAGCCCATATCGGCTTGACCGGCGGCACGCCAAACCTGATTTACATCGACGGCAAGCCGGCGCAGAAACTGACGAATGACAATCTGGTGGATCATCTGGAAAAGCTGATCCGCCAGAAAGCGGCCGAAAAGGTCGAAGCTGACGCAGCGGTTATCGCGCGCGGCTGAGCCTACAGAGCCGAACGAATTTAAGGATTTAAAGTGAGCAAGTCATTGCAAGCCATTCGTGGCATGAACGACATCCTGCCCGAACAGACCCCGCTGTGGCGTTATTTCGAGGGCACTGTTGCGCGTCTGTTGGATAACTACGGTTACAAGCAGATCCGCATGCCGATCGTCGAATTCACCGAGCTGTTCAAACGCTCGATCGGTGAAGTGACCGACATCGTCGAAAAAGAGATGTACACCTTCGAAGACCGCAACGGCGACTCCCTGACCCTGCGTCCGGAAGGCACCGCGGCGTGTGTGCGTGCAGTGCTTGAGCACGGCATCACTGGCGGTGGTCAGGTGCAGAAACTCTGGTACATCGGCCCGATGTTCCGCCACGAGCGTCCGCAGAAAGGCCGTTATCGCCAGTTCCACCAGATCGGTCTGGAGGTGTTCAACCTCGACGGTCCGGACATCGACGCCGAGCTGATCACCATGACCTGGCGCCTGTGGGGCGAGCTGGGCATCCGTGATGCGGTCAAGCTCGAACTCAACAGCCTCGGCACCAGCGAGTCCCGTGGTCGCTACCGTGAAGCGCTGGTCGAGTATCTCTCGGCGCATCACGACAAACTTGACGAAGACAGTCAGCGTCGCCTGAAAACCAACCCGCTGCGCGTGCTCGACACCAAAAATGCCGACACCCAGGCCGTGCTGGTTGATGCGCCGAAGATGGCGGACTACCTGGACGACGAGTCCCGTGCACACTTTGAAGGCTTGAAGGCCCGTCTGGATGCCGTCGGCATTCCGTACGTGCTCAACCCGAAGCTGGTTCGCGGCCTCGATTACTACAGCAAAACCGTTTTCGAATGGGTCACCGACAAGCTCGGTGCCCAGGGCACTGTTTGCGCGGGCGGTCGTTATGACGGTCTGGTCGAGCAAATGGGTGGCAAGCCGACCACCGGCGTTGGTTTCGCCATGGGCATTGAACGTCTGGTGCTGATGCTCGAGACCCTCGAGCAGATCCCGGAAGAAATTTCCCGTCAGGTCGACGTCTACCTCTGCGCCTTCGGTGAAGAAGCCGAGCTGGCCGGTCTGGCTCTGGCCGAGCGTGTACGTGATCAGCTTCCAAACCTGCGTCTGCAAGTCAATGCCGGCGCTGGCAGCTTCAAAAGCCAGTTCAAGAAGGCCGACAAGAGCGGTGCGCTGTACGCACTGATCCTCGGTGACGACGAAATGGCCCAGCAAGTGGTAGGTTTCAAACCCCTGCGTGGCCAGGGCGAACAACAAAGCATTGCCTGGGATGCGCTTGCCGCTCACCTGGCCACCTGCGTCGTGCAGGGTTGAAGCTGTCTTAACAGCCGAATTAGCGATTAAGGAGTATTGGGGTGTCGAGTACCGAAGACGAACAGTTGGCGGATTTGAAAGACTGGTGGACACGCAACGGCAAACCTCTGGTCACCGGCGGCCTGTTGGCGCTGGTCATCGTGTTCGGCTGGCAGGCTTATCACAAATATCAGGGCAACCAGTCGCAAGGCGCCTCGGTGCTCTATCAGCAACTGCTGGAAACCACGCTGACGCCTGACGGCAAGCCTGATGCTGCCCGCGTTGCGGATCTGGCCGGCAAGCTCAAGAGCGAATTCGGCGGCACTGCCTATGCGCAGTACGGCAGCCTGTTCGTGGCCAAAGTTGCAGTCGACAGCGGCAAGCTGGACGACGCCGCGACCGAGCTCAAAACCATCGTCGACAAACCGGCCAATCCGGCGCTGGGCGAAATCGCCCGTCAGCGTCTGGCGCAGGTGCTGGGCGCGCAGGACAAGGCGGATGACGCTCTGAAACTGCTCGACGGCGACGCCGACAAGGCGTTCCTGGCCACTCGCGAAGAACTCAAGGGCGACCTGCTGGTGAAGCTGGGCCGTACCGACGACGCGAACAAGGCGTATCAAAAAGCCAAGGCGGCACTGTCGGATGAAGCGGCGGTCGGTGGCCTTCAAATCAAGCTCGACGACCTGGCCAAAGGGGATGCGTGACGTGATCCGTTGGAAGCATGCAGCATTGCTGGCTCTGGCCATTTTGGCCGCGGGTTGCAGCAGCAACAGCAAAAAAGAATTGCCACCGGCCGAGCTGACCGACTTCAAAGAAGAAGTCGTTCTGCAAAAGCAGTGGAGTCGTTCGATCGGTGACGGTCAGGGCGAAACCTACAACATGCTGGTACCGGCGATCGACGGCGACACCATCTACGCGGCCGATGTGACCGGCGTGGTAATGGCCATGGATCGCAGCAACGGCGACGTGAAGTGGGATCAGGATCTTGAACTGCCTGTCTCCGGCGCCGTTGGCGTGGGTTACGGTCTGGTTCTGATTGGTACGCTGCGTGGCGAAGTCGTCGCTCTGGACACCATCAACGGTGAAGAGAAGTGGCGTGCTCGCGTCAACAGTGAAGTCCTCGCGCCGCCGGCCAACAACGGCGACGTGGTAGTGGTGCAGACTCAGGACGATCGTTTGATCGGTCTGGATGCTTCCACCGGTACTCAGCGCTGGGTGTATGACAGCACTCCTGCCGTGCTTACCCTGCGTGGCACCAGCGCACCGCTTGTGACCAACCGCCTCGCGGTGGCTGGTCTGTCGACCGGTAAAGTAGTCGCCCTGGATATTTCCAATGGCGTGCCGGTGTGGGAACAACGCATCGCCATTCCACAGGGTCGTTCGGAACTGGAGCGCGTGGTCGACATCGACGGCGGTCTGCTGCTGTCCGGCGGCACGCTGTACGTTGCCAGCTATCAGGGTCGCGTTGCGGCACTGGATCTGGAAAGCGGTCGTCAACTGTGGCAGCGCGATGCGTCGAGCTACGCCGGTATTGCTCAAGGTTTCGGCAGCGTTTACGTGAGCCTGTCTTCGGGCACCGTTGAAGGCGTCGACGAGCGTTCTACCACGGCTTTGTGGAGCAACGATTCGCTGGCTCGCCGCCAACTGTCGGCTCCGGAAGTGTTCTCCAGCTATGTTGCAGTAGGTGACCTGGAAGGTTATCTGCACCTGCTGAGTCAGGTTGACGGTCGTTTCGTCGGCCGTGAGCGCATCGACAGCGACGGCCTGCGTGCCCGTCCGCTGGTGGTGGGTGACACGATTTATGTGTATGGCAACAGCGGCAAACTGGAAGCCCTGACCATCAAGTAACAACTATGCTTGGGGATAACACCCCAGGCAGCTTCACTTGTGGGAGTGAACCTGTTCACCCCCGCAGTGTTGCCCCGAGCACCAGCCGCTGCCTCGCAGCGGCTTTTGTATTTTCTGAAATAACGAAGTGGAGAGCCGCATGGTTCCCGTAATCGCCCTGGTGGGCCGACCGAACGTCGGCAAGTCCACCTTGTTCAACCGCCTGACCAGGACTCGCGACGCCATCGTCGGCGACTTGTCCGGTCTGACCCGTGATCGCCAGTACGGTGAGGCCAAGTGGCAAGGGCGTTCCTACATTCTGGTCGACACCGGTGGTATCTCCGGTGACGAGCACGGTATGGACGAAAAAATGGCCGAGCAGTCGCTGCTGGCCATTGAAGAAGCGGATGTTGTGTTGTTCCTGGTAGATGCCAAGGCCGGTTTCACCGCCGCCGACCAGATGATCGCCGAACACCTGCGCAAACGTAACAAGTGTTCCTACGTGGTTGCCAACAAGGTCGACAACATCGACCCGGAAATGGCCCGCGCTGAATTTGCTCCGTTGGGCATGGGCCACGCGATTCCTATCGCCGGTGCTCACGGTCGCGGCATCACCCAGATGCTGGAAATCGCCCTGGGTGAATTCCCGAGAGACGAAGAAGAGCCGGAAGACGGCGAAGAAGAAGTCGTTGCCGAAGGCGAGGAAGCCAAGCGCATTCCTGGCCCGAGCGAAAAAGACGGCATCAAGATCGCCATCATTGGTCGTCCGAACGTTGGCAAGTCGACTCTGGTCAACCGCATGCTCGGTGAAGACCGGGTAATCGTTTATGACCAGCCTGGCACCACCCGCGACAGTATCTACATCCCGTTCGAACGGAATGAAGAGAAGTACACGCTGATCGACACCGCTGGTGTGCGCAAGCGCGGCAAGATTCACGAAGAAGTCGAAAAATTCTCCGTGGTCAAAACGCTGCAGGCGATCAAAGACGCCAACGTGGTGATCTTCGTGATGGACGCCCGCGAAGGTGTGGTCGATCACGACCTCAACCTGCTGGGCTTCGCCATCGAGTCGGGTCGTGCGCTGGTGATCGCGATCAACAAGTGGGACGGCATGACGCCGAGCGAGCGCGACTTCGTGAAGGTCGAACTTCAGCGTCGTCTGTTCTTCGTTGACTACGCCGACATCCACTTTATTTCGGCACTGCACGGCACTGGCGTGGGCAACCTCTACGCTTCCGTACAGAACTCGTTCAAGTCCGCGGTCACCCGCTGGCCGACCAACCGTCTGACCCAGATTCTGGAAGACGCGGTTGGCGAGCACGCGCCACCGATGGTCAACAACCGCCGGATCAAGCTGCGTTACGCCCACTTGGGTGGTGCGAACCCGCCGATCATCGTGATCCACGGTAACCAGATCGAGAAAGTGCCGAAGTCGTACGTGCGCTATCTGGAGAACACTTACCGCCGTGTGCTGAAGCTGGTCGGTACGCCGATCCGCATCGAGTTCAAGGGCGGCGAGAACCCGTACGAAGGCAACAAAAACACGCTGACCGACCGCCAGGTCAACAGGAAGCGTCGGATGATGTCGCACAGCAAGAAAGCCGACAAGAAACGCCGCGACAAGAAGTGATCCGAGGCCCTGCACAGTTTTGTGTGGGGCTTTTGTGGTGAGGGGATTTATCCCCGATGGGCTGCGCAGCAGCCCCAAAACCTGCGCCCGCGGTGTATCAGTCAAACCGCATTCAACAGATTTGCGACTGCTTTGCAGCCGATCGGGGATAAATCCCCTCGCCACAGGTATCGCGGTGTTTTACAAAGAAGAGGGTGCCATCTGGCGCCCTTTTTTTATGGGCGTCGGATGGGCTATCCTCGGGCTCTCCCGCGCCGTCGTCAGAGCCGGGTGTTGAGCAGGGAACCCCCGATGATCACCAGTAAGCTGCCGAATGTCGGCATCACGATTTTCACGCAGATGTCTCAGCTCGCGGCGCAGACTGGCGCTATCAACCTGTCCCAGGGTTTTCCTGATTTCGACGGCCCGCAGTCCCTGCGTGATGCAGTCGGTCGGCATATTGCCGGTGGCCATAACCAGTATTCGCCAATGACCGGCCTGCCTGCACTGCGTGAGCAGATCGCGGCGAAGATCGCCCGCAGCTATGGCGTGAAGGTGGATGCCGAAAATGAAGTCACCGTGACGCCCGGCGCCACCCAGGCGATCTTCTGTGCGATTCAGGCAGTTATCCACAGCGGCGACGAAGTCATCGTGTTTGACCCGTGCTATGACAGCTACGACCCCGCAACGCAATTGGCTGGTGGTCGCTGCGTGCATGTGCAGCTGAGCCCTGACGATTTCTCCATCGATTTTGACAAGCTTGCCGCCGCCCTGAGCCCACGCACGCGCATGATCGTCCTCAACACCCCACACAACCCGAGCGGAGCGCTGATCAGCCGCGCCGAACTGGATCAATTGGCGGTGCTGATCCGCGATCGCGACATCTATCTGATCAGCGATGAAGTCTACGAACACCTGGTGTTTGACGGTCTGCCGCATGTCAGCGTGCTGGCTCATGAAGAGCTGTATCAGCGCGCCTTCGTCATCAGCTCGTTCGGCAAGACGTACCACGTTACTGGCTGGAAAACCGGTTACGTCGTCGCGCCGCCAGCCCTGACGGCTGAACTGCGTAAAGTGCACCAGTACGTCAGTTTCTGTGGCGTCACGCCGCTGCAATACGCCTTGGCCGATTACATGGCCGAGCACCCGGAGCATGTCGAAGAGCTGCCAGCGTTCTATCAGGCCAAGCGCGATCTGTTCTGTGATTTGCTGGCACCGTCGCGATTCACCTTTAATCGGGTTGCCGGCACCTATTTCCAGCTGGTCGATTACTCGCAAATCCGCCCTGACCTCAACGACGTCGAGATGGCCCTGTGGATGACCCGCGAACACGGCGTGGCGAGTATTCCGATCTCGGTGTTTTACCAGAGCCCACCTGAAGGCCAGCGCCTCGTGCGGCTGTGCTTTGCCAAACGCGAGGAGACGCTGCGCGAAGCGGCGGCAAAACTATGCGTGATTTGAGTGCATTACCCGATCTCAACCTGGCGCTGATCCAGACCAGCCTCGCGTGGCACGATCGCCAGGCCAACTTCGAGCATTTCGAGGTGTTGCTGGAGCAGGCGCGCGGGGCGGATCTGATCATCCTGCCGGAGATGTTCACCACTGGCTTCTCCATGGAGTCGGAAACCCTCGCCGAAGCCGAGAATGGTCCGACCAGCAAATGGCTGCGGCTTCAGGCTGCAAAGCTCAATGCGGTGGTCACCGGCAGCGTGATCATCCAGGCGGCTGACGGCAGCCATCGCAATCGCCTGTTGTGGGCACGGCCGGACGGTGAAGTGCTGCATTACGACAAGCGTCACTTGTTTCGCATGGCCGGCGAACACAATCACTACACGCCGGGTGAGCGGCAGGTGCAGTTTGAACTCAAGGGTTGGCGAATTCGTCCGCTGATTTGCTACGACTTGCGCTTCCCGGTGTGGAGTCGCGACGCGCAGGACACCGATCTGCTGCTGTACACCGCCAACTGGCCGGGTGCGCGGCGGCTGCACTGGAATCGGTTGTTGCCGGCGCGCGCCATCGAAAACCTCTGTTACGTGGCAGCGGTGAATCGCGTTGGCACCGACGGCAAAGGCTTTGCCTACACCGGCGACAGCCAAGTGCTGGATTTTCAGGGCGAGTCTTTGCTGGCGGCGGGGGAGGCGGACGGGGTGTTCAAGGCTGTGCTGGAAGCGGCGCCACTGGCGGCATATCGCGAGCGTTTTCCGGCGAATCTGGATGCCGACACCTTCGAATTCACCTGAAAAAGAAAAAGATCGCAGCCTTCGGCAGCTCCTACATCGGGACGGCGTTCATCCTGTAGGAGCTGCCGAAGGCTGCGATCTTTTGATCTTCAACAAAAAGGCCCCGAAGTTCACACTCCGGGGCCTTTTGCATGTCAGCGAAGGCTTAAGCCGCTTTCGCTTCCGGCTGGCTCAACGAGCGATTCAGCGCGCTGAACAGTGCCTTGAAGCTGGCAGTGGTGATGTTTTCATCGATACCCACGCCGTGCACCGCTCGTTCGCCGTTCACGCGCAGCTCGATGTAAGCCGCTGCCTTGGCGTTGGTGCCCGCGCCAATCGCGTGTTCGTTGTAGTCCATGATCTCCACCGGAATCGGCAAGCCGGCCACCAGTGCTTCCAGCGCACCGTTGCCCTTGCCGCGCCAGTGCAGGTTGGTTTCGCCCTGACCCTTGCTCGCGACTTCAACTTCGACGGCGCTGTTGCCGTTTTCTTCTTGCAGGCGATGGCTGACCAGTGCGTAAGGGGTGTTGGCTTGCAGGTATTCGCTGATCAACAGCGAGTGAATCTGCTTGGCTGTCATCTCCAGGCCCAGGCGATCGGTTTCACGCTGCACGACCTGGCTGAACTCGATCTGCATGCGACGCGGCAGGCTGATGCCGTATTCCTGCTCCAGCAAGTAGGCGATGCCGCCCTTGCCCGATTGGCTGTTGACGCGAATCACCGCCTCATAGCTGCGGCCAATGTCGGCCGGGTCGATCGGCAAGTACGGCACTTCCCACAGGGCATCCGGTTTCTGCTGGGAGAAGCCTTTGCGGATGGCGTCCTGGTGGGAACCGGAGAATGCGGTGTGGACCAGATCGCCAACGTACGGGTGACGTGGGTGAACCTGAATCTGGTTGCACTCTTCAACGACTTTGCGCACGCCGTCGATGTCGGAGAAATCCAGCTGAGGGTCCAGGCCCTGGGTGTACATGTTCAGTGCGACGGTAACGAGGTCGACGTTGCCGGTACGCTCGCCATTGCCGAACAGGCAGCCTTCGACGCGGTCGGCGCCAGCCATCAGACCCAGCTCGGTGGCGGCCACGCCAGTGCCACGGTCGTTGTGGGTGTGCAGGCTGATGATCACGCTGTCACGACGGTTGATGTTGCGACCGAACCATTCGATCTGATCGGCATAGATGTTCGGTGTTGCGCACTCAACAGTGGCCGGCAAGTTGAGGATCATCTTGTGCTCAGGCGACGGGTTCCACACCTCGATCACTGCATCACAGACTTCCTTGGCAAACTCCAGCTCGGTGGCGCTGAAGGTTTCCGGCGAGTATTCGAAAGTCCACTCGGTGTCCGGCTGCATGGCGGCGTATTTGACGAACAGCTTGGCCGCGTTCACCGCGATGGCCTTGATGCCGTCCTTGTCCTGGTTGAAGACGATGCGACGGAAAGAAGGCGAAGTGGCGTTGTACAAATGGACGATGGCTTTCTTCGCACCGCGCAGGGATTCGAATGTGCGCTCGATCAGGTCTTCACGGCCCTGGGTCAGCACCTGAATGGTGGTGTCGTCCGGGATGTGGCCTTCTTCGATCAGGGTACGCACGAAGTCGAAGTCGGTTTGCGAAGCGGCCGGGAACGACGCTTCGATTTCCTTCACGCCGACCTGCACCAGGGTCTTCCAGAAGCGCAGCTTTTTCGCCGCATCCATCGGTTCGATCAGCGACTGGTTGCCGTCACGCAGGTCGGAACTGCACCAGATCGGCGCGGTGTCGATGGTTTTCGACGGCCAGGTACGATCCGGCAAGTTGATGACGGGGAAAGCGCGGTATTTCGAGGACGGATCTTTGAGCATGCTCATCGGGAATTCCTTATTGTCTGGGCCGAAAAGAGGCGGCCTGCCGGTACAACGAATATGTTGGGAAAAGCGTGGGACGAGGCGCCGCGATTCAGCCTGGCAGTCGTGCGCTGACGAGGCACAGGCTGCGGTGCTGGCGAAGCTGAATAAGGGTGTGAGAGGTTTTCATGCCTTCAACCCTAACCGCGAGGGGAGAGGTTGGCAAGCAGTCGAAAAAAATTGAGAGGAATACTCGAAAAGACGGCTTTTGCGCGATTTTATTGCTTGTAAGTTGCCGGATCGTTTTGATGTTTGCGCGAGGTTTGGTTGGGGCGCAATTGAGGGTGATGTGTTATTCCAGAATATTTCGGTGACAGTGAGTCCGTCATCGCGGGCAAGCCACGCTCCCACAGAGATTGGTGGTGTACACAACATTCATGTTCACCTCGAACCCTGTGGGAGCGGGCTTGCCCGCGATGAGGCCGGTAGCCTCACCACATAACTCAGGGCTGAAACGCACCAATAAAAATCGCCGGATCCACCCGCGCATCATTCAGGCTGATGTTCCAGTGCATATGCGGCCCGGTCGCCCTGCCAGTAGAACCGACCTTGCCCACAACTGCCCCACGAGCCAGCTGATCGCCAACCTTCACATCGATTTTCGACATATGGCAGAACATGCTGATAAAGCCCTGGCCATGATCGACAAACACCGTATTGCCGTTGAAAAAGTAATTACCGGTCAGGATCACTTTGCCCCCCGCCGGGGTCTTGATCGGCGTGCCGGCCGGGACTGCGAAGTCGAGGCCAGCATGAGGATTGCGTTCTTCACCGTTGAAGAATCGGCGCACGCCGAACTTGCTCGACAGCGGCCCGTTGACCGGTTTATCCAGCAGCAGATTGCTTGGTGTGTTCGGACTGAAGCTGCGGTAAGCCTTGATCTGCTCGGCCAGTTCGCCCTCGATGCGCTTGAGGTTGGCCGGGTTCGGATTGACCTGCTGGGTGTTCTTCAGGGTGATGCGCTGTTCCGGGTATTTCTTGTTACCAACGGTGAACGGCAGAGTACGTCCGCCGCTACTGATCTGCTGCGCGCCAGGCTTGACCGTCAACGGCACACCGACAATCGCCAGCCAGTTGTTCTGTTCTTTCACTACCAATACGGGTTTGCCCTGGTACGTGGCTTTCGGCGCCTGAGCGCCAGCGCCCAGATCAACCACGGCCACACCGCCCGGCACCGGTTTGTTCAGCAGCCGGGTGATGTAACTGTCGGCGTGGGCATTGAAGGTCAGGCACAGCAAAAACAATGGAGCCAGAAAACGCGGCATGGATCAGTCCAGTAAAGAAAGGGTGACGGGCGTCAGGTGATTGTCCTCGACGCGCACTTGCAGTTCGCCTTCGCCGAGTTTGGCTTTCAGGCGCTGGCCGGTGTGGGTCTGCGCGGCATTGCGAATCGCGTTGCCGCGTTCGTCGAGCAAAATGCTGTAACCACGGCCGAGGGTCGCCAGCGGGCTGACCACATGCAGCGTCTGCATCTGACTTTGCAATTGCAGTCGACGGTTTTTCAGACCTTCGCGCATGGCCCGGGGCAGCCGTTCGGCGAGGCTGTCGAGGCGCTGGCGCAACATCGCCAGTTGGCGTCCCGGATGTTGTCCGGCGAGGCGGGTTTCCAGACGGATCAGACGTTCGCGGCGGGTATTGAGCTGGCGCTCGAAAGCCCGGCGCATGCGCATATCCAGATCATCCAGGCGCTGAGCCTGCTGGCGCAGACGCTCGCCGGGATGACGCAAACGACGAGCCATGCCTTCCAGGCGCAAGCGATCGCGCATCAAGCGGTCACGCATACGCATCACCAAACGACGATGCAGGCTTTCGACCTGACGGATCAGATGACTGGAGTCGGGGGCGAGCAACTCGGCGGCAGCGGAAGGTGTTGGTGCGCGCACGTCGGCGACAAAGTCGCTGATCGACACATCGGTTTCATGGCCGACGGCGCTGACGATTGGCGTCACACAGGCATCGACCGCACGCGCCACGGCTTCTTCGTTGAAGCACCAGAGGTCTTCGAGCGAGCCGCCACCACGGGCAAGGATCAGCGCATCGAAGCCGCGCGCGTCCGCCAGTTTCAAGGCGCGGACGATTTGCGCGGTGGCTTCGCGGCCCTGTACGGCGGTGGGGATCAAGGTCAACTGCACCTGCGGCGCACGGCGGCGGAACACGCTGATGATGTCGCGGATCACCGCACCGGTTGGCGAGCTGATGATGCCGATGCGCTGCGGATGCGCCGGCAGCGGCACTTTGCGTTCGGCACTGAACAGGCCTTCGGCGCTGAGCTTTTCCTTCAGCGCGTCGAAGGCCAGGCGCAACGCACCGTCACCGGCCGGTTCCACGGTGTCGAGTATCAATTGATAGTCGCCACGGCCCTCGAACAGCGAGACCTTGCCACGCACCTTGACCGCCAAGCCATCCTTCAGCGCCTGACGCACTCGAGCAGCGTTCTGCCGGAACAGTGCGCAGCGCACCTGAGCGCCGCTGTCCTTGAGGGTGAAATAGATGTGGCCGGACGCCGGACGGGCGAGGTTGGAGATTTCGCCCTCGACCCAGATGTTGCTGAACACGTCTTCAAGCAACACCCGCGCGCGGCCGTTGAGCTGGCTGACGGTCAGGACTTCACGGTCCAGGCCAAGTCTTGCAAAGGGATCTTTAATCATGGGGCGCAGTTTAAAGGCATTCCCCCAATCAATGCACGATCCCTGTAGGAGCTGCCGAAGGCTGCGATCTTTTGATTTTAAAAGCAGGATCAAAAGATCGCAGCCTGCGGCAGCTCCTACAGGGATTTGAGTAAGTCGGGATTAGGGGAGGGTTTGGGGATTTGTGAAAGTCTGGATGAACTGGTGAATCAGCGGTGTGGGATTCTGGCGGTAGGCGAGGGCGACGGTGCTTTGGCAATCGGGATCGGCCAGCGGCAAAAATCGTACACCGGTGGGGGCGATGTCCTGCATAGACTCCGGAAGCAGGGCGATACCGAATCCTGCCTGAATCAACTGCAACTGCGTGGTTTTGCGCGACATCACCCGCGCAGGTTGTGGGAAGAAACCCTGGCGCATGCACAGATCGGCGCATAAATAGCTCAGACCGCCGCGTTGCGGATGCGGGATCGAAATGAACGCTTCGTCCTTTAGTTGTGCCAGTTCCACAACATTGCAGGCTGCCAATCGATGATCTGCCGGCACGGCCAGCAACAATTTTTCAGTAAACAGCGGCACCGCCTGAATGCCTTCACGCTGACGCAGAACCGGCAGGCGTAACAGACCAATATCGAGCCTTCCCTCAGCGAGCTCTTCAAGCTGCGCTTCGGAGGACAGCTTGCCAATGTCCAGAGAAACGCCGGGTTGCTGATCGAGGTACGCACTGATGTCGCGCAGCAGTCGTCCACTGATTGGCACAGTGCTGGAATGACTTAAACGCAACGTGCCGAGTTGACCCTTGCCGACTTCGGTGGCCATGGCGCTGGCCTTGTTCAGCTCGGTGAGCAGATTGCGCGCTCGCGGCAAAAACGCTTCGCCCGCAGCGGTGAGGCGCGGCTGCCGTGCGGTGCGTTCGAACAGTGGGGTTTGCAGGCGGTTTTCCATGTCCTTGATCTGCCGGCTCAGGGCTGATTGCGCGACAAACAAACGTTCAGCCGCCGCGCTGAAGCTGCCGCATTCGGTGATTTCTACGAAGTAACGCAGTTGACGGGTGGAAAGCACGAGTCATGCCTTTTCGAGATGAGTAGTGGGCTTTGAAGATATTAGTCGCAACACACTGCAATGGCTAAAGTCATCACAGGCTTAAAAAGGAAGCAGGTCGATGAGCGTGGCTGGATTGTTGAGTGAGTGGTCGTGGGGGCTGCAAGGCTGGGTGGTCATCGGGCTGAGTATTGTGCTGGCCTATATCGTGTTCGGCATCGCCGGATTCGGGACGGCACTGGTGGCGGGGCCGATTCTGATTCTGTTCATGCCGCTGTCGAAGATCTTGCCGTTGCTGGTCCTGCTGGATTTTGTTGCAGCGTTTGGCAATCTGCTGCCGTCGCGCCGGGATGTGGCAAAAACCGAGTTGCTGCGGCTGCTGCCGTGCATGGCGGTGGGCTGTACGCTGGGGGTGATATTTCTGCTCAACCTCAAATCGGATCTGTTGTTGCTGTTGATGGGGCTGTTTATCACGGCCTATGCCGTTTACAGCTTGTGGGTCAGAACGCGGCCCACGCAGTTGTCCGCCGCGTGGGCGCTGCCGATGGGCACGGTGGGTGGATTGTTCGGGGCGCTGTTTGGCAGTGGCGGCTTTCTATATGCGATCTATCTCAATAGTCGTCTGCCGAAAGAGGCCGCGCGGGCGACGCAAAGTGCACTCATCAGTTGCAGCACGGTGGTGCGTTTGAGCCTGTTCGCCATCGCAGGTGTGTATGCCGAGCTACCCTTGTTGATGCTGGCGCTGTGTTTGTTGCCGGCCATGGCATTGGGCTTGTGGGCTGGTCGGCGGTTGACGATGCGGTTGTCCCGCGAGGCGTTTGTGCGACTGGTGATGTGGCTGGTGCTGGCGAGCGGGATTGCGTTGATCGTGCGCTACTTCAGCACTTGACCGGATTTCGTCAGGGATTAAGCTGCCGGCCGCACTGACGCCATCGCGGGCAAGCCCGCTCCCACAGTAATTTGAGTCGATCACAATGTTTGTATTCGCCTCAGACCCTGTGGGAGCGGGCTTGCCCGCGATGACGGCAGAGTGAGCACCGCAGAACTTCCATTTGACGTCGCAGGCTGCACCCATGAATTCGCAAAGCATCATCGTCCCGAAAATCTCCACCCTGCCGGTGCACGAGCCCCGGGCGCGGGCGATTGTGCGCTGGCTGGTGCGCAAGAATATCGTCAAGGAAGAGCTGAGCACCTGCGGGCGCACCGGCAACCGCATGGCCTACGCGATCGCTGATGGCGCCCGCGCGGTGGTGCTGCACCCCGAGGCGCTGCCATTCGGCGAGCCGGTCAATGGCCTGGAAATCGTCACCAAGCGTTGCATCTTCACCCCGGCCAAGGGCTTCCTCGAAGAAGCCGGGTGCGCCGAATGTCGCCGGGAAATCGGCGAGGCGCTGTTCGAAAGCCTCGAAGAATGGATGCCGGGGCGCACCGATAACTTCACCTGCCCGGAATGCGGGCATGAAGACGACATCAACGGCTTTCTGTTCTTGCAGGAATGCGCGTTCTCCAACCTTGGGTTCATCTTCAACAACTGGCTGGAGGCGGGCTTCAAACAGAGCTTTATCGACGAATTTGCCGATTGGCTCGATCAACCTGTGAGCTGGGTAAAAGTCGAACTCTGAGGCACACCTGCGCCCATGTAGGAGCTGCCGAAGGCTGCGATCTTTTGACGTTGTTCCTCAAAAGCAAAATCAAAAGATCGCAGCCTTCGGCAACTCCTACAAAGAGCAGGGTTTTCCGTATATCAATTAGGCTGAGTTTTACATTGAACAGCAGGGGGTGTCTGACTATAATGGCGCGCTTCCATTTTCCCGCTCGGGAGCCCCCGCGATGCTGCGTATCAGCCAAGAAGCTCTGACCTTCGACGACATTCTTTTAGTGCCTGGTTATTCCGAGGTGCTACCTAACGAAGTCAGTCTCAAGACCCGTCTTACCCGTGGCATCGAACTGAACATTCCTCTGGTTTCTGCCGCCATGGACACCGTTACTGAAGCCCGTCTGGCAATTGCCATGGCTCAGGAAGGTGGCATCGGCATTATCCACAAGAACATGACCATCGAGCAGCAAGCTGCCGAAGTGCGCAAGGTCAAGAAGTTCGAAGCCGGTGTGGTCAAGGATCCGATTACCATCGAGGCTGACGCCACGGTACGTGATCTGTTCGAACTGACCCGCATGCACAATATTTCCGGCGTTCCGGTGCTGCACGATGGCGACCTGGTCGGCATCGTCACCTCCCGCGACGTGCGTTTCGAAAGCCGTCTGGAAGCGACTGTCCGTGAAGTGATGACGCCCAAAGAGCGTCTGGTCACGATCAAGGAAGGCGCCAGCAAGGACGAAGCACGCGAACTGCTGCACAAGCACCGCATCGAGCGCGTGCTGATCGTCGACGACAAATTCGCCCTCAAAGGCATGATGACCGTCAACGACATCGAAAAAGCCAAAGCCTACCCGCTGGCCAGCAAGGACGACCAAGGTCGTCTGCGCGTGGGTGCTGCGGTCGGTACCGGTAAAGACACAGGTGACCGCGTCGCGGCTCTGGTCAATGCCGGCGTAGACGTGGTGGTGGTCGACACCGCTCACGGTCACTCCAAAGGCGTGATCGACCGCGTTCGCTGGGTCAAACAGAACTTCCCTGACGTGCAGGTGATCGGCGGCAACATCGCCACCGGCGCTGCCGCCAAGGCCCTGGCCGAAGCTGGCGCCGATGCGGTCAAGGTCGGTATCGGCCCTGGCTCGATCTGCACTACCCGCATCGTCGCCGGTGTCGGCGTTCCGCAAATCAGTGCCATCGCCAACGTCGCCGCTGCCCTTGAAGGCACAGGCGTGCCGTTGATCGCCGACGGCGGCATCCGTTTCTCCGGTGACCTGTCCAAGGCCATCGTTGCCGGTGCTTCCTGCGTGATGATGGGCTCGATGTTCGCCGGTACTGAAGAAGCACCGGGCGAGATCGAACTGTTCCAGGGCCGTTCGTACAAGGCTTATCGCGGCATGGGTTCGCTGGGCGCCATGTCCCAGGCTCAAGGTTCCTCCGACCGTTACTTCCAGGACTCCTCGGCAGGCGCCGAGAAACTCGTTCCGGAAGGCATCGAAGGCCGTGTGCCGTACAAAGGCACCCTGAGCGCGATCATTCACCAGTTGATGGGCGGTCTGCGTTCCTCGATGGGTTACACCGGCAGCGCCGACATCGAAGAAATGCGCACCAAGCCTGAGTTCGTGCGGATCACCGGCGCCGGCATGGCCGAATCCCACGTCCACGACGTGCAGATCACCAAAGAAGCGCCAAACTACCGCGTAGGTTGAGCCTTCAAGCAAATCGTTAAGCAACCGGGGCTGTGTTATTCAGCCCCGAGTTGTTTCTGAATCACGACTGTTTCTGAATTACTTAGACGAGACTGAATCATGGCCCTCGACATTCACGCTCACCGCATCCTGATCCTCGACTTCGGTTCGCAATACACCCAGCTGATCGCCCGCCGCGTGCGCGAGATCGGCGTGTACTGCGAACTGCACCCGTTCGACATGGACGAAGATGCGATCCGCGAATTCGCACCTAAAGGCGTCATCCTCGCCGGCGGCCCAGAGTCCGTGCACGAAGCCAACAGCCCGCGCTGCCCGCAAGCCGTGTTTGACCTGGGCGTACCGGTCTTCGGTATCTGCTACGGCATGCAGACCATGGCCGAGCAACTGGGCGGCAAGGTTGAAGGTTCCGAGCTGCGTGAGTTCGGTTACGCCCGCGTTGACGTGGTCGGCAAGAGCCGTCTGCTCGACGGCATCGAAGACCACATCGACGCCGACGGCCTGTTCGGCCTCGACGTGTGGATGAGCCACGGTGACAAGGTCACCAAGATGCCGGAAGACTTCCACATCCTGGCCAGCACCCCAAGCTGCCCGATCGCCGGCATGTTCAACGACGACCGTGGCTACTACGGCGTGCAGTTCCACCCGGAAGTGACCCACACCAAACAGGGCGGCCGCATCCTGTCGCGCTTCATTCTCGACATCTGTGGCTGCGAAGCCCTGTGGACACCGTCGAAGATCGCTGAAGACGCCATTGCCAACATCCGCGCACAGGTCGGTACCGACAACGTGTTGCTGGGTCTGTCCGGCGGCGTTGACTCCTCGGTGGTTGCCGCGCTGCTGCACAAAGCCATCGGCGACCAGCTGACCTGCGTCTTCGTCGACAACGGTCTGCTGCGTCTGCACGAAGGCGAGCAAGTGATGGCCATGTTCGCCGAGAACATGGGCGTCAAGGTGATCCGCGCCAACGCTGAAGAGCAGTTCCTGAACAATCTGGCCGGCGAAGCCGACCCAGAGAAGAAGCGCAAGATCATCGGTCGCACCTTCATCGACGTCTTTGATGCCCAGTCGAACAAACTGGACAACATCAAGTACCTCGCTCAGGGCACCATCTACCCGGACGTGATCGAGTCGGCTGGCGCCAAAAGCGGCAAGGCTCACGTGATCAAGTCGCACCACAACGTGGGCGGCCTGCCGGAAGAGATGAACCTGAAACTGGTCGAGCCACTGCGCGAGCTGTTCAAGGACGAAGTCCGTCGTCTGGGCCTGGAACTGGGCCTGCCGTACGACATGGTTTACCGTCACCCGTTCCCGGGCCCGGGCCTTGGCGTGCGCATCCTCGGTGAAGTGAAAAAGGAATACGCCGACCTGCTGCGTCGTGCCGACCACATCTTCATCGAAGAACTGCGCAAGGCCGACTGGTACCACAAAGTCAGCCAGGCGTTCGTAGTGTTCCAGCCAGTGAAATCGGTTGGCGTTGTAGGCGATGGCCGTCGTTACGCCTGGGTCGTTGCCCTGCGTGCCGTGGAAACCATCGACTTCATGACCGCACGTTGGGCGCACCTGCCTTACGAACTGCTGGAAACTGTCAGCGGCCGCATCATCAATGAAATCGAAGGCATTTCGCGCGTTACTTACGACGTGTCGAGCAAGCCGCCGGCGACCATTGAGTGGGAATGATCCCGCTGCGCTTCACTGCCCGCATTGAGTGACTGAAAACCCCTGGCCCAGGCGAGGGGTTTTTTGTTTCTTGTGCCTGAAAACTGTCAGACGGGCAGTCGGCTCTGCAGTTTCATTCCTATTTCTGTCAGGCGCTGGGATAACGCTGCGATATCAGGAAACAATACGCCAGTGATCCGAGGCAGGGTGTGGCTCCAGACATACACCTGGCCGTCCGCTGTCTGATTCACCGGTGTTCGGACGATGTTGCCTGAACTGTTGCGGCGTATGAGTGTGTAATTGTTGTGCGACTTATCAAGCACGTACATGCCGTTGCGGTGCAGCAGCCGATCCAGTGTTTGCTCCGTCCAGGTGACTGGCGGTGCTTCGATTTGCAGGCGCAGGTCAGCTAGCAGGTAGTCGAATGAGTCGCGGGTGCTCGCGCCATTGTCAAAGGGGCCGCGAGCGATCTCGACGCCCGGGTCGATGCCCACGCCAGCCCCTTCTGAGGGGAAGGTTTCTTCTATCCGTAAACCGATGCCGCCTGTGAGCTCGCTGATGCCTGGCAGGTTTCTGAAGTTATTGGTGTTCTGGGCATCGATCAGCGCGATCCATTTACCCGGCCCGTTAGCAGCATTGTCACCCCCAATGATCAGCGACATCAGGTTCGTGTGCATCATTTGCTCCTCAATCGAGGTCAGCGATACCTTCGCTTTGTAAGTTGCCGCGCAATCGAGGCTTTGAATCCGGATGCCATTGGCCTGGGCAGCCTTGACCAGTTCCAGCATGTTGAACGCCTCGTTCGGGTCGGTTCCAAGGCTGGTCAGGTAAATGCGTAAATCTGCGGACATTTGTCCGGTGGTGTGAAATTTGTTCAGATCAACCTGCGCGAAATCATTGAGCAGGCCACGCACGTAGAGGGTCTTGGCATGGCGTGCGAACGTGGGCATGTTTTCGATCATGAAGCGCATGCTGGTGATGCGATCAAGCGTTTCGCCGACTGCCAGACCGTCGGTTTGTTCAAAGATGCGATCAATGAGTACGTCGGTCTGCATTGAGGGGGTGACCTCGGACACGGTCGAACGTACAGGCAGGTTGCTCCAGTCCAGCTCCGCGTATAACGACCGGGCCTCATTCAGAAGTAGTGTGCGTCTGTGGGCGAATTGGGTCTCATACACGTTGTCGACCGTTCCACTGCTTCCAGCCTCGGCAGCTACGCCGGCGGCATCGTCAGGCAAGTTCATCGCCCACTTTCTAAGGTTGGTCACGTCCGCACCGTACGCGTCGTAGTTCGTAAGCACACGGCGCAGAGGGCGGGGAGACGGCGCGGGCGGCGGCGGCAACAACGCGTCTGGCGATGGTTCTGGCGCGGGGGCCGATGAGGGCGCATGCGGCTTACAGGTGCCGACGCATTGACCGCCTCCTTTGAGTCGCAGCGCAGGCATGCGCTCCCACTTGCCGCTGGCACTGAAGCGAACCGGCAAGGAGAATGCGAACTGGCTGGGCCGCTCTGGATCGACGATTGCCCAATTGCCACTGTCCTCGGAGGCATTGAAATAGCGCACGTAGTACGGGTTGCCATCGAGATTGATGGCATAGCCTGGCTCCGTATTGAGGCGGTAAATGCCCTGGAACTTCCCCGGTGCGGTCTCGGCACGAAGGTTTTCGAGCACCGCGTCGCATTGATATCTGGCAGGAACCTTCAGTGCAGAGGGCTGTGGCGTGGCGGGGGCGGGGAGCACTTCGAGATTGGGGGAAACGGGTGTGGCCTCAGCAGATGTTCCGCTTGCCGTCTCGCCGGCCCCGGTTTCAGTCACCAACACCTGCGGCTTATCAAGCGGTGGCAGGAAGGGCTCGTTCGCCGCGGTAAGCTCGATCAACCCGGCCATCTCTTCAGCCTCCAAAAACTCTACCTGCGGGCCCACTTCAAGTAGCTCGCCGGAGCCGATCAGGAACGGCACATTGAACACCGCCTCGATGCCGTTGAGCACCGCCCCGAGGGTGCCGACCCTGCGCTCGGCGGCAGTCCTGCCGTTGACTGCCAGATCGATGTTCAGGCCCATATTGACGATCCCGGCGCCAATCACTGGCAATGCCAGCGGCCAGCCCACGGTCGCCATCGGCCCGAATACCTTGAGGCCGGCGCTCAAGTAGCCCATCCAGAGTTTTTTGCGCAGGTCACTGTTGGAGATGAGCGCCAGATTGGCTTCGGCAAACATGGCGTTGCGGGTCGAATTGCATAGCCAGGTGAGCGCGTCACCGCTGATCGCGACGTTGCTATGGTTGATTATCCGATGATCACTGTGTCCCCAGCCGCTCACCAGACGATTCATCAGGTCGGTCAATTTTTCGGTCATGCTGTTGCGGTCGGCCAGCGGGAAACGGCTCAGGAAAATCTTGCGCTTGCCCTCGGAGTTCATCTGATCAAGCACCCACCAGTGCAGATCCGCTTCATTCGCCATCACCCGAAAAGCCTGGGCTTCGCCCGGTAAATAGAGGATTTGCCGGCCACTGTCCTCAACCAGACGCAGCACATGGATGGCTACATGACCATCGAGATTCAATGCGCGGACGTTGCTGCTGGCCGGGTGCGTCGCTTGCAGCGTTTGCAGGGTGACCGGCCAGGTGATGGTGCCTATCACCGAGTCGACGACGCGTTGAAAATCATTGCTGTTCAGGTGCCCCTGTTTCAGTGCTTGCACCGCCAGTTCGAGAAAACTGCACCGCGCCAGCGTGCGGAAATTATCCGCCGAAGATTGCCAGAACGTTGTCAGTTGACGGGTGTAGCGCGTGCTGAAATCGATGCTCCAGAACTCATTCAGAACATCACTGCCCCGCAGGCGTACTTCGTTGCGCTGATCGAAGCTTTCGGCGTCCGGGCCATCCGAGTAGAAACCGCAGTAGAGCGCCAGCAGATCCGCATTGTCCTGATCTGTTGCGCGAAAACGATGGATCACCAGTTGAGTGAGGGTCAACGATTCGTAGGGCTTTTCCTTCTGGTGTTCCCAGCCGGTAAAGGTTAAAGCGCTGCTTTGCGCTGTCCTGAAGCGGTGGAAATAAACCCGGTCCGGATCGGTGCCCGAGAGTCCTTTATCGGTCAGCAGTTGACTGGCAGTCTCTCGGGCCGCCTCCTGCAGGCCGGGACAAACCAGAACGAGTGTTGTAGCGATTGCCTTGAGGCTGGCCTTGTCTGCTGCGTTTGGCAGCAGGCGGCGTTCGGGGGCGTTCATGTACTTCTCCATCCATGGGGAAAACAGTGACGCAAACCCCGGGCTCAAGCCTGGGGTTTGCGGTGTCTGGCATCGGTGTCAGTCGGGTAGGCGGCTCTGCAGCGTCAGACCCATTGCGGTCAGGCGTTGCGACAGTTCCTTGATGTTGGCGAATCGGACGTCGTTGACCTTTGGCCATCCAGGGCGATGCAGGGAAACGCCATCATCAGCCAGTTGCGTCACGCGTGTGCGCACGAGCACCCCTTGCTTGCTGCGGTGCAGCAAAGTGCAGGTGTCCTCGATCTTTATGAACATGAACATGCCACGTCGGTGTAGCAGATTCTCCAGCGTGTCGTTATTCCAGATCACGGGCTCTGCCGGCATTCGCAGGCGCAGATCGGCGCGAAGTACGTCGTTATTGACAGGTGCTGCAGCGTCATCGGAAAACGCCCCCTGACGCACTTCCACGCCCGGATCGACATCGACCACCATGGGCGTTCCCGTCCCCGTTTCCTCGATGCGCAAACCGATGCCGCCCTTGATTTCGCTGAGACCGTCCAGCCCCCTGAACGTGTTGGTATTCTGCGCGCCGGTCAGCACTATCCATTTTCCAGGGCTGTTGATGTAGGCGTCACTCCTCATGACGTTATTGGCCAGAAACGTACCAATCATTTGCTCGTCGTAGGGCGAAGAAGGCGACTTCATCTTGTAGCTCGCCGCGCAATCGATGCCCTGTACCCGCACGCCGTTTTCCCTGGCCACCCTGACCAGTTCCAGAGCGTTGAAACGTCCCGTCGAATCAGTGCCCAGACTTGTCAGGTAGGTTCGCAGATCCGCCGACAGGGTCCCGCTGTTGAAGTAACGGTTCAGGTCCACTTGCGCGAAGTCACTGAGTACGCCGCGCATATAAAGGGTGTTGGCATGGCGGGCAAGTGCCGGCATGTTTTCGATCATGAAACGCATGCTGGTGATACGGTCGAGGGTTTCGCCCACCACCAGGCCGTGTGCCGATTCAAAGATACGGTCGACCAGTTCGGCGATCGACATTTGTGCATTTAAGGTGATTGCCGGGCGCGCAGGCGAGGTGATCCACGGAAGTTCGTTGAAGAATTGTCTGGCAGCGACCTGCAGCGATTCAAGCCTGCCTGCTGCATATCGCTCGAAAGGATCCTCCATGCCAAAAGCACCGTCGGCGGTGGGTGTCAGTTCTGCGTGGGTTTCATTCAGGTTCAGTGCCCAGGCTTTTATCGAGCGGCGCACTGTCGGGTCGATATCGTAGGCAGAGGGCACAATCTGCAACCGGCGTGCTCGCGGACTTTGTGCTTCGACTTGTGGTTGCGGCGCGGCGGTTTCGGTGGCTTCGGTGGTCACGGTGGTTTCGGTGGTCTCGACGCTTTCGAGCTCGATATCGGGGGCGCATGGTTTGCCCATGCATTGGCCACCGCCCCTCAGGCGCAGCGCTGGCATGCGCTCCCACGCGCCTTCGGCGTTCAAGCGAACCGGTAGGGAATGGACAAACTGGTTGGGCCGCTCCGGGTCAACGATAGCCCAGTAACCTCCCTCGTTCGGATCGCCGAAATAGCGCACGTAGTAGGGGTTGTCATTCATCAGGATGGCGAAAGGCGGATCGCTGTCGAGTCGAAAAATATTCTTGAATTGTCCCGCCGAATTGTCTGCGTCCAGTCCGTCGAGCAGCTCATTGCACATGTATTTGTCAGGAATCGGCGGCGGTGCTGCATGCTCTGCAGGCGTCAATCTTGGGGTTTCCAGCGCTGGCTCGATGACGTCTGGCTCTTCGACAACGCTACTCTGCGTCGGCTCGATGAGCGGGTCCGACGGCTCAAGTGCCAAATCGTCGCCGCCAAGCTCGGCCATTTCCGCGGCCTCGGAGGACTCCACCTGAACGCCAACTTCCAGCATCGAGCCAGAGCCCTTCAGAAAGGGGATATTCAACAGCGCGTCGATGCCGCTCATTACCGCACCGAGTACCCCGGCCTTGCGATCACTGGCGGTTTTGCCATTGACCGCCTGATCGATATTCAGACCCATGCTGGCGATGCTGGCGCCAATCACGGGCAGAGCAACCGGCCAGCCTACAGCGGCCATCGGGCCAAATACCTTGAGGCCGGCGCTCAGGTAGCCGATCCAGAGTTTTTTGCGCAAGTCACGGTTGGACGTCAGGGACAGGCTGGCTTCGGCAAACATTGCGGTGCGAGTCGACTCGCCTAGCCAGCGAAATGCATCACCGCTGATCTCGCGGTCCTGCTGATTGATCAGGTGATGATCGGCGCGGCCCCAGGTGCCGACCAGTTGGTTCATCAAGTGGGTAAGACCCTCGGTCATCTGCTGACGATCTGCCAGTGCGAAGTGGCTGAGCAGCGCTTCTCGCCGGGTTGCCTCGTTCATCTGCTCGAGCACCCACCAGTGCATGACAGCCGGGGTTTGCATAACGACAAACGCTGGCGCCGCGCCCGGCAGATAAATGATCTGCCGCCCGTCAGAAGCGACGATGCGCAGGAGATTGCTGGCGACATGCCCGGCGATATCGAAAGCGCGCACATCACTGCTCGCGTCGTGGGGCGATTGCAGCATGGCCAGTGTCACCGGCCAGGTGACAGGTCCGATGACCGCGCCGACGATCCACTGAAAATCGCTTCCGCTCAGCTGCTTGAGCTCAAGTGCCTGCACCGCAAGGCTGAGAAAGTTGCACTTGGCCAACGTGCGAAAATCATCCGCGTGTGTGCTCCAGAAGGCGGTCAGCTTATTGTCGTAGTGCGAGCTGAAATCAATATCCCAGAAGTCTTTGAGCACCTCGTTGCCATGCAGGCGCACTTCATTGCGGTGGTCGAAATATTCCGCCTCGGGCCCGCCGGTATAGAAACCGTCATAGAGGTCTAGAAGGTCGGCATTGTCCTGATCAGTTGCGCGAAAGCGATGAATCACCAATTGGGTCAGCGTCAGCGATTCGTAGGGCTTTTCGCCGGCATGCTCCCAGCCAGTAAACGACTGGCTACTGCTCTGCGCAGTTTTGAAGCGGTGAAAATAAACCCGATCCGGGTCGACGCCTGGAATGCCCTTGCGCACCAGCAATTCGCTGGCGACTTGATGCGCCGTGTCGTACAGGCCCGGACACGTTTGCACGACGGCCGCGGCAATGATTTTGAGAGTGGCTTTGTCTGCCGCGTTCGGCAGTGGACGTGGTTCAACAGCGTTCATGCGTTCACCTTCCTTGAGAAACGAACGCCGAGCATGGGCGATTCGCTCAAGAGGGGTGCACTACCTGTATACCGCACATCGCTGTGCGTAACGTGTGCCGGTCAGCGCCGTGCCACGTCGGAGAAGTAAAACTTGTCCAGGGTGTGCCGTGATTCGGTGTACTCGAACTGACGGCCGTCCTGAAGGAAAGTCTGGTTGCTGACGACGATCACATGGCTCTGGCCGTCGAGGTCCAGGTGCAATTGGTCATCCTTGCTGCGCGGTACCGCTTCGATGGTGCGTTGGGCGTAGGCGATCTGGAGCTGCAGGGTCTGTTCGATGTAGGCGTAGATCGACTGCTCGGCGATGTCCAGGGACAGGCCGGGAATGACCGCGCTGACGAAATGGTTGATGTCGAGAATCACCCGTTTACCGTCGATTCGCCGCACGCGCATGACTCGCGTGATGGACGTGCCGGGTTCGGCATTGATGTGCTCGAGCAGCGCACCTTCGAGCGGTATTTGCGTCAGTTCGACCACCTCGGTGCTGACGTCGTTGCCCAGTCGCGGGTAGGTTTCCTGGAAACTGACGATGCCCCCCAGTTGAAACTCGATCGGATTGGTCGACAGTACGAACGTGCCTTTGCCATGGATTTTCTGCGCAAAACCGCGCTCCTGAAGCTGTTCGATGGCCTTGCGCACAGTGCCGCGGCTGGCCTGATAGCTGTCCATCAGCTCAGTCTCTGAAGGCAGACGGGCGCCGCGTTCGAGGCGTTCGGTCGTGATGCTGGCCAGCAGATCGCTATAGATCTGGTTGTATTTGCTCATGGTTAGGCTCTGTGCCGGCTCTGCTCAAAGCTTCGAACCTTAAGGGCAGGGTAGGGCTTTGTCCATGTAGGGAATGGAAATCGCCCAAGGATAAGGTAGGAAAATTCTTCAACGGTCTGGCGGGACTATACAAAAACAAACTCGTCTGTACGAGTTGTTGCAATAACTCGTACAGACGAGTACTTTTCGCTTCGACGTGCTGCCAATAACAAAAATCCACAGCGGAAGACTTAGCATGAGCCACGATTACCCGAAGATCGCCAGCGAGCTACTGAAATGCCTTGGCGGTAACGACAATCTCGAGCAGGCCGCACATTGCGTCACGCGTTTGCGCCTGGCCTTGAAGAATCCCGGCCTGGTCGACAATGCCGCGCTGAACCAGATCGATCTGGTCAAAGGCTCGTTCTTCACCGGCGGTCTTTATCAGGTGGTGATCGGTCCGGGCGAAGTGGAAAAGGTCTACGCCCAATTGCGCCGCCAGACCGGCCTCGCCGCATCGACCATCGCCGACGTCAAACAGAAAAGCGCCGAGAAGATCAACGCCATGCAGCGTCTGGTGCGGGTGTTTTCCGACGTGTTCATGCCGATTCTGCCGGCGCTGATCGTTGCCGGTTTGCTGATGGGTATCAACAACCTGATCGGCGCCAAAGGCATGTTTATCGAAGGTCAGACTCTGCTGGATGCCTATCCCAAACTCGAGGGGCTGTGGAGCCTGATCAACCTGATGGCCAACACCGCGTTCGTGTTCTTGCCGGCGTTGGTGGGATGGTCGGCGGCCAAGCGTTTTGGCGGCAGTGAGATTCTCGGCATCGTACTCGGCCTGATGCTGGTTCACCCGGATCTGCTCAACGCCTAGAACTATGGCAAGGCCGTGGCCGGTCTGGACGGTCAGCAGATGCCGTACTTCGACATCCTCGGACTGTTCCAGGTAGAGAAAGTCGGTTATCAGGGACAGATCCTGCCGATATTACTGGCCGCTTACGTGATGAGCGTCATCGAAAAATGGTTGCGGGCGCGCGTGCCCAACGCAGTGCAATTGCTGGTGGTGCCGATCACCACGATTGTCGTCACGGGCGTTCTGGCGCTGGCGGTAATCGGACCTGTAACCCGCCATATCGGCATCTACATCACCGAGGGCGTGGTCATGCTGTTCGATCTGGCACCGATGGTCGGCGGGGCGATTTTCGGACTGCTGTATGCGCCACTGGTGATCACTGGAATGCACCACATGTTTCTCGCAGTCGATCTGCAACTGATCTCGACTCAGGGCGGCACCTTCATCTGGCCGATGATCGTCATGTCCAACCTCGCTCAAGGCAGCGCTGCGTTGGCGGTGTTCTATATGACGCGCAATGCGCGCGACAAAAGCATGGCTTCGACCTCAGCGATTTCCGCGTATTTCGGTATCACCGAACCCGCCATGTTCGGGGTCAATCTGCGTTACAAATTTCCGTTCTACGCCGCGCTGACCGGTTCGGCGCTGGGCTGCATCTTCCTGTCGCTGAACAAGATTCAGGCTTCGGCCATTGGCGTCGGCGGCTTGCCCGGGTTTATCTCGATCATTCCGCAGTTCATTCCGATGTTCGTGATCGGGATGATCATCGCCATGGTGGTGCCGTTTGTTCTGACCTGTGCGCTGAGCATGAAAATTGTCCGCCCCGGCTATCGGGTCGCCTGATATCGACCTGTAGGCGCTGCCGCAGGCTGCGATCTTTTGATGTTGTTTTTTTGAAAGCCAAAGTCAACAGATCGCAGCCTTCGGCAGCTCCTACAGGGGGCGCAGGGTTTGGCGGTTTATAAAATCAAGAGGGAAATGCGCCATGCAAGACTGGCAACGTTCGGTGATCTACCAGATCTACCCGAAGAGTTTTCACAGCCACGCCGGTAACCCGACAGGTGATTTGCTCGGCGTCGTGGCCAAGCTCGATTACCTGCAATGGCTGGGTGTTGATTGCTTGTGGATCACGCCTTTCCTGCGCTCGCCGCAACGTGACAACGGCTATGACATCAGCGACTACTACGCGGTTGATCCCAGCTACGGCAGCATGGCCGACTGCGAGTTGCTGATCGCCGAGGCGGGCAAGCGCGGGATCAAGCTGATGCTCGACATCGTGGTCAATCACACCTCGATCGAACACGTCTGGTTTCAGCAGGCGCGCAGCAGCCTTGATAACCCCTACCGCGACTTCTATATCTGGCGCGACCAGCCGAACAACTGGCAGTCCAAGTTCGGCGGTTCGGCCTGGGAGTACGAGGCCCAGACCGGTCAGTACTACCTGCATCTGTTCGACCATACCCAGGCTGACCTGAATTGGGACAACCCCAAGGTACGCGCCGAAGTCTTCAAAATGATGCGCTTCTGGCGGGACAAGGGCGTGGGTGGTTTCAGGCTGGACGTGATCAATCTGATTTCCAAGCCTGCGGACTTTGCCGAGGACGACAGCGACGGCCGACGCTTTTACACCGACGGGCCGAACGTCCATGAGTACTTGCAGCAGATGCACCGTGAGGTTTTCGCAGGACACGACCTGATCAACGTCGGCGAGATGTCATCCACCAGCCTCGAACACTGCATTCGTTACTCCAATCCGCAGTCGCAAGAACTGTCGATGACCTTCAACTTTCATCACCTGAAAGTCGATTATCCAAACCTGGAAAAGTGGGTTCGCGCCGATTTCGATTTCCTCCAGCTCAAGCAGATTCTGTCCGACTGGCAGACCGGCATGCAGGCCGGTGGTGGCTGGAATGCGCTGTTCTGGTGTAACCACGATCAACCTCGGGTGGTCTCGCGGTTCGGCCATGACGGTGAGTATCGGGAGCTCTCGGCGAAAATGCTCGGTACCGCGCTGCACTTTCTGCAGGGCACGCCGTTCGTGTATCAGGGCGAAGAGCTGGGCATGACCAATCCGGGTTTCGAGCGTATCGATCAGTACCGCGATGTCGAAACGCTGAACATCTTTCGGCTCAAACGTGAAGCAGGCACCAGCGACATCGACAACATGGCAGCGATCATGCAGAAGTCCCGTGACAACGGTCGTACGCCGATGCATTGGGACGCGGAACAGCATGCTGGTTTCAGCCGCGTCGAACCGTGGATCGGGGTGCCGGCCAATGCCGCCCGGATCAACGTCGCCCACCAGCTCGATGACCCGGAGTCCGTGCTGCATCACTACCGTCGACTGATCGCGTTGCGGCGCACAGAGGCATTGATTACGGACGGCGTCTATCGACAGCTGTTGCCCGAGCACCAACAAGTCTGGGTTTACCTGCGTGAAGGCGTGGGCGAACGTCTGCTGATCGTGAACAACTTCTACGCGACACCGTGTGAAATCGAACTGCCGATAGAGATCGATGAGACGCAGAACCAGCGACTACTGATCAGTAATTACCCGGACTGTCCGCCACGCAATCGACAGGTGAGTTTGCGACCTTATGAATCGTTCGTTCTGCACCTGATCGATCCCTGATCCCTAACTAAAAAACCGACGTTTGAAAAAACACGCAGAGCACTGCGCGGGGAGTTTTGCGCGCCGAATTCATGGAAACACACAATAAAAATAATGGGGTGGCTTATGAAAATAACAATAAATCGCAGCCTGGCAGTCGCAGGTTTATGCCTTGCGTTACCACAGACATCACAGGCGCTGGAGTTCGGCGGTTACTTGCGCAGTGGCATTGGCAACGCGACCAAGGGCGGTAGCCAATCGTGTTTCCAGTTGCCGGGGGCGCAGACCAAATACCGCTTGGGCAACGAATGCGAGCAGTACGGCGAGCTTGAGTTGCGCCAGGATTTGTACACCCTCGACGATGGCTCGGTATTCAGCGTCGATGGCATGGTCTCGCTGTACAACCGCTACAACCACAGCCTCACGTTCAATGAAGACAACGGCTCGGTGCGTCTGCCGCAGGCCTATGCACAGTGGTCGAACATGCCCGCGCTCAATGGCGGTTCGCTCTGGGCCGGTCGCCGTTACTACAAACGTAATGACATCCACATTTCCGATTTCTACTACTGGAACCAGAGCGCTACCGGTGGCGGGATCGAGGACGTGCTGATTGGTGATCTGAAATACAGCTACGCCTTCGCGCGCAAAGACAACCTTTATCAAAAGGACTACATCAACCGGCACGACTTCAACGTCGCCGGTTTCGCTACCAATCCCGGCGGCGAGCTTGAGTTTGGCTTGAGCTACATCGACAAACCCGACAGCCGTGATGCGCACCGGGGCTGGGCGATCACCACGCAGCATGTGCAGAAGGACTTTCTCGGTGGAAAAAACAAACTGGCCTTCCAGTACGGCGAAGGGCCCGGCACCGGACTGGGCTACACCGGTAACGTCAAACTGGACGACAGCAATAAAAGTTATCGGATCGTCGAGTTTTTCGACTGGCAACTGACGCCGCGTTTTGGCGGGCAAATAGAGGCGGTGTATCAAAAAGACATTCGTCCGGACGGCGCTGACCAGAACTGGATGTCGCTGGGCATGCGTCCGACCTATGCGCTTACCGAACAATTCAAACTGGTCACCGAACTGGGTCATGATCAAGTCGATGCACCGGGTGGCACGCGCAAGCTGAGCAAATTCACCATTGCGCCGACATGGTCACCTAAAGGCCCGGAATTCTGGGCGCGCCCCGAGGTGCGTCTGTATTACACCTATGCCAGCTGGAACGAGGCAGCCAAACGGGCGGCCAATGAATTGGCCCAAGGGTCGGCGCTGTCCGATACCGGCGCTTTCGGTACCGCACGTCACGGTGCGAACGTTGGATTGCAGGTCGAATACTGGTGGAAATAAGCGATGCTGGTGGGGCGTTGCGCTCCACGGGCACTTCAAAGAACAAAACCGCAGGTGACGTCATGGCCACACCCCAACAATTGCAACTGCTGGCGCCTTTGTCCGGCGTGCTTATGCCTCTGGATCAAGTGCCCGATTCTGTTTTCGCCAATCGCGTGATCGGCGACGGCCTGTGCATCGACCCGACTTCATCAACGTTATGCGCACCGCTGGCCGGAGTGGTCAGCAACGTGCAGGCCAGCGGGCATGCCGTGAGCATCACCGATGACCATGGCGTTCAGGTGTTGCTGCACATCGGTCTGGATACGGTGAATCTGGGTGGTCAGGGCTTCACCCGCCTGGTTGAAGAAGGTCAGCGGGTGGCGGCTGGCGAAACGCTGATCGAATTCGATGCCGATTACATCGCCCTGCACGCCCGCAGTCTGTTGACCCTGATGCTGGTGGTCAGCGGTGAGCCATTCACCTGGACGGCCGCGCAGACCGGTCTGGTCGAAACCGGCCAGCCACTGCTGAACCTCGCCAGTGCGCAGGCCACCCGCGAAGAACAGGCCGCGCCAGAAGGCGAAGTGTTTTACTCAAACTGGCTCAAACTGCCCAACCCCAACGGTCTACACGCGCGCCCCGCAGCGGTGTTCGCGCAAGCGGCGAAGGTTTTTTCAGCAAAGATTTATCTGCACAAACAGCAGGCCGAAGCCAACGCCAAATCACTGGTGGCAATCATGGCGTTGCAGACGGCTTTTGCTGACAGCGTGCAAGTGAGCGCGGTGGGCGAAGACGCCGAAGCCGCGATCAACGCGCTCTCGCGATTACTCGCCGAGGGGTGTGGAGAATCGGTCACAGTGTTGCCTGCGTCGGAGCCTTTGGAGAGCATCGACCCTGAAGTGCTGACGGTTCTGCGTGGAGTCTGTGCATCGCCCGGTTCGGCATTGGGCCAGGTGATGCAGATCACCGAGCCGAGGCTCGACATAAAAGAGTCCGGTGCCGGGGCAAAAACGGAGCAGGAGGCGCTGACGAACGCCTTGATCGAGGCGGGAATGGCCTTGCAGCACTTGCGCGACACGGCGGGAGGCAGCGCTCAGGAGGAAATCTTCAAGGCTCATCAGGAACTGCTCGATGACCCGAGCCTGCTCGATCAGGCGCAAGCGTTGATTGCCGAGGGCAAAAGCGCGGCGTTTGCCTGGCATGCTGCTACCGCGTCCACCGCGACGCTGTTTCGGCAGTCGGCCAGTCCGTTGCTGGTTGAACGTGCGGCAGACCTGACGGACGTGAGCTTGCGAGTCCTCAAGTTGATTCTCGGCGTGCCGGACCCGGTCCTGACGTTACCGCACGGGACGATCCTGATCGCCGATCAACTGACGCCGTCGCAGACTGCGGGGCTCGATGTCACAAAGGTGCTTGGCATTGCCACGGTCGGGGGCGGCGCCACCAGTCATGTCGCAATTCTTGCGCGGGCCTTTGCCCTGCCGGCGATTTGCGGGGTGCCGGCGCAGATGCTGGCATTGGCGAACGGCAGCACGGTGCTGCTCGATGCCGACAAGGGTGAACTGCACCTCAATCCCGATCCGCTCGCCATCGAACAATTGCAGGCCAGACTCGAGCTACAACGCCTGCGTCATCAACATGATCACGCGCAGGCGACACTGGCCGCTTGCACCCGCGACGGGCACCATATCGAGGTGACGGCCAACGTCTCCTCGCTGAGTGAAACCGAACAGGCGATGGGCCTGGGCGGTGCCGGCGTCGGGCTTTTGCGCTCGGAGTTTCTTTATCTGGATCGCAACCACGCGCCCATTTTCGACGAACAAATCTCGACCTACAGCGCCATCGCCCAAGCCGTGGGGCCGTCGCACAATCTGGTGGTGCGCACGCTGGATGTCGGCGGCGACAAACCATTGGCCTACGTGCCGATGGACAGCGAAACCAATCCGTTCCTCGGACTGCGCGGGATTCGGCTGTGTCTGGAGCGCCCGCAACTGTTGCGTGAGCAGTTCCGGGCGATCCTTGGCAGTGTCGGTCTGACGCGCCTGCACATCATGTTGCCGATGGTCACGCAAATCTCGGAGCTGCATCTGGCCCGGCGAATGCTGGAGGAGGAAGCGCAGGCACTGAACCTTGTCGAACTGCCGAAGCTGGGGATCATGATTGAGGTGCCGGCGGCGGCGCTGATGGCCGATTTGTTTGCTCCGTATGTGGATTTCTTCTCGATTGGCACCAACGATCTGACTCAATACACCCTGGCGATGGATCGCGACCATCCACGTCTGGCCAGTCAGGCCGACAGTTTCCACCCCTCGGTATTACGCCTGATCGCCATGACCGTGAAAGGTGCGCACGCCCATGGCAAATGGGTCGGCGTCTGTGGCGCGATGGCCTCGGAACGTCTGGCCGTGCCGCTGTTGCTGGGGCTCGGCGTGGATGAGTTGTCGGTCAGTGTGCCGCAGATTCCGGCGATCAAAGCGGCAGTGCGTGAGGTGGACCTGCTCGACTGCAAGGCCATCGCCGAACAGGTACAGGGGCTGGAGAGCGCTGAGGAAGTGCGCGAAGCACTGCGGCTGTATCACGAGGCAACGGTCGATACTTCACCGGTTCTGGAGAACTGACATGTTCAATAAATTGCAGCAGGCGTTCTGGAAGGCCCTGACCCCGGATCTGGTGCCGGACGAGCCGAAAATGCCGGTCGAACCTGCCGAGGGGTTAAGCGCAGACATCGTTGCAGCGTTGGGTGGAGGGGATAACCTCAAATCGCAGCAACCGGTGGCGCTGACCCGGGCGCGGGTGGTGTTGCGTGACGTGTCGCGCATGGATCGTCAGGCATTGAGCGATGCCGGTGTCGCGGGCGTCATGCCCCTGGAGGATGGGGTGGTGCACTTGATTACCGGCTTGCGGCCTTAAGTCCGAAGGGATGTGCGGCCTCAGGTCACCCTTACTGTTTCTCAACCGCAGGTGTATCGTATTCGCCTTTTACGGGCCTTCAGGGGTCTGTCGCTGATACGTGAGGTAGTTGAGTTCATGTCCTTTACCCGTCGCCAAATCCTCGGTGGCCTGGCCGGTCTTGTTGTCGTAGGCGTGGGAGCGGGGGGCGCGTCGCGTTACTGGCTGGGCAAGATGGCTGACGCCGAGGCGGGCCACGACTACGAGCTGATCGCCGCGCCCCTGGACGTGGAACTGGTGCCGGGGCACAAGACCGAGGCTTGGGCGTTCGGCCCGTCGGCGCCGGGCACCGAGTTGCGCGTGCGTCAGGGCGAATGGCTGCGGGTGCGCTTCATCAACCATCTGCCGGTGGCGACCACCATTCACTGGCACGGCATTCGCCTGCCGCTGGAAATGGACGGCGTACCGTACGTGTCGCAATTGCCGGTGCTGCCGGGCGAATACTTTGACTACAAATTCCGCGTGCCGGACGCCGGCAGCTACTGGTATCACCCACATGTCAGCAGCAGCGAAGAACTGGGGCGCGGATTGGTCGGGCCGCTGATCATCGAAGAGCGCGAGCCGACCGGTTTCAAATACGAAAAGACCCTGAGCCTGAAGAACTGGCACATCGACGATGAAGGCAATTTCGTCGAATTCAGCATCCCTCGTGAAGCAGCGCGCGGTGGTACGGCGGGGCGTTTGTCGACCATCAACGGCGTGCCGTTGCCGGTGATCGACCTGCCGGCCGGGCAGATTACTCGGGTGCGTTTGCTCAATCTGGATAACACCCTGACTTACCGCATCAACATTCCTGGTGTTGAGGCAAAAATCTACGCGCTGGACGGTAATCCGGTGGAACCGCGCCCGCTGGGCAAGGAATACTGGCTCGGCCCCGGCATGCGTATCTGTCTGGCGATCAAGGCACCGGCAGCAGGCGAAGAATTGTCGCTGCGCAACGGCCCGGTGCGTCTGGGCACTCTGCGCTCGGTGGCCAACACGGACGCGCCGACCGAATGGCCGCCCGCGCTGCCCGCCAACCCGGTGGCCGAGCCGGACCTGGCCAATGCCGAGAAACTCAACTTCAATTTCGAATGGGTCGGTTCGGTGTCGGTCAACGTCGACAACGGCAAGCCGCCAAGTCTCTGGCAGATCAACGGCAAGGCGTGGGACATCACCGACAAGACTTGCGCTGACCGGCCGATTGCCAGTCTCGAATTGGGCAAGAGCTATATTTTCGAATTGAAGAACATGACCCAGTATCAGCACCCGATTCACCTGCACGGCATGAGCTTCAAGGTGATTGCGTCGAACCGCCACAAGGTCATCCCGTACTTTACCGACACCTATCTGCTGGGCAAAAACGAGCGTGCGCAAGTGGCGCTGGTGGCAGATAACCCGGGGGTATGGATGTTCCATTGCCACGTGATCGACCACATGGAAACCGGCCTGATGGCCGCCATCGAGGTGAAGTGATGCGCCAGATTCGCCCCGCAGCGATCATCGACCGCAGCCGTGACCGCGACTTCATGCGTGAAGCTCTGATCCTTGCAGCGCAGGGAGCAGCCCTCGGCGAAGTGCCTGTGGGCGCGGTGCTGGTACAGGATGGCGAGATCATCGGTCGCGGCTTCAATTGCCCGATCAGCGCCAGTGACCCGAGTGCTCACGCCGAAATGGTCGCGATCCGCGCCGCGGCGCAGGCGGTGGATAACTATCGACTGCCCGGCAGCACGCTGTACGTGACGCTGGAGCCGTGCAGCATGTGCGCCGGTTTGATCGTGCATTCACGGGTGGCGCGTGTGGTGTATGGCGCGCTGGAGCCAAAAGCCGGGATCGTGCAAAGCCAGGGGCAGTTTTTCACCCAGGGCTTTTTGAATCACCGGGTGTTGTATGAGGGCGGGGTGTTGGCGGAGGAGTGTGGGGCGGTGTTGACCGAGTTCTTCAGAGCCCGTCGCGCACGCCGGGATTAAAATCAAAAGATCGCAGCCTTCGGCAGCTCCTACAGGGATCGGTGTAGGAGCTGCCGAAGGCTGCGATCTTTTGATCTGCTCTATTTTTTCGCCACAATCACCGCCCGCATCGGCGCCGGCAGCCCTTCGATCGTCTTGCTGTGATCATCCGGATCAAGGAAATCACTCAGCGACTGATACTTCATCCACTCGGTGCCGCGTTGTTCCTCAATCGTCGTCGTACTGACATCCACGCAACGAATATCGGTAAACCCGGCACGCCGTAACCACAACTCCAGCGCCGGCACCGACGGCAGGAACCACACGTTGCGCATCTGCGCGTAACGGTCTTCCGGCACCAGCACTTGGTGCTTGTCGCCTTCAACCACCAGCGTTTCCAGCACCAGTTCACCGCCCTTGACCAAGCAATCCTTCAGCGCCAGCAAATGCTCGATCGGCGAGCGGCGGTGGTAGAACACGCCCATGGAAAACACGGTGTCGAAACCTTCCAGATTCGGCGGCAAATCCTCGAACGGGAAGGGCAAGTGCCACGCGTTTGGCTCAGACAAATAACGCTGCACCGCCTGAAACTGGCAGAAGAACAGCCAGTTCGGGTCAACGCCGATCACGCTGTTCGCACCGGCGCCAAGCATGCGCCACATGTAGTAGCCGTTGCCGCAACCGACATCGAGGATGCGTTTGCCTTTCAGATCCAGATGCGGGGCGACCCGCGACCACTTCCAGTCCGAGCGCCATTCGGTATCGACGTGCACACCAAACAGATCGAACGGCCCTTTGCGCCACGGCGACAGGCCCATCAGGGCGGTACGCATTTGCGCGCGGGTTTCGTCGTCGCAATCGGTGTCGAGTTTCAAGCCGTTGAGCAGGTCGACTTCGCTCGGCTGGATCTTTGGCAAGGCGTCCAGCGCACTTTGCCAGCGCTCCAGATCGCCGTGGCCCTTCTCCATTTTCTTGTCGAGTTGACGCTGCAGGGTGTTGGCCCATTCGGCCAGCGGTGTACCGGCCAGACGGCGGGCGAGGGGGGACAGATCAATCATGGCAAGGCAATCAACGAGGCAAAGTTAAGACACTGGAACCACGGCACGACTTTCGAGAACCCGGCGGCCAGCAGGCGTTCGCGGTGTTCTTCGAGGCTGTCGGGCTTCATGACGTTTTCGATGGCGCTGCGCTTCTGGGCAATTTCCAGTTCGCTGTAGCCGTTGGCGCGTTTGAACGCGACATGCAGATCAGTGAGCAATGCGTGTTCTTCGGCATCGTTGAAGCGCAGTTTTTCCGACAGAATCAGTGCGCCGCCGGGCAGCAATGATTGGCGGATGCGCGAGAGCAACGCAGTGCGCTGATCCGGGGCGATGAATTGCAGGGTGAAGTTCAGTGCCACCACCGAGGCGGGTTGAAAGTCGAGGGCGAGGATGTCGCCCTCGATCACCTCGACCGGCAGCAACTCCTGAAACATCGAGTCCTGACCGTTGAGGTATTCGCGGCAACGTTCAACCATGGCGGCCGAGTTATCCACAGCGATGACGCGGCAACCGTCGGTACGCACGTGACGGCGCAGGGCCTGGGTCACCGCGCCGAGGGAGGCGCCGAGGTCGTAGAGCACGCTGTTCGGCTGGGCGAACTGCGCGGCAAGCACACCGAGGTTTTCGACGATGGTCGGGTAACCCGGCACCGAGCGCTTGATCATGTCCGGGAACACGCGCACCACGTCTTCGTTGAAGGCGAAGTCAGGCACCTGTGCCAAGGGCTGGGCGAAAATGCGATCGGGTTCTTTGCTCACGGCGGTTTCCGGCGGTGTCGGTGGAAAAGGCCGGCATTTTAGCCAAAGTGGCGCGGGGATGCTTGGGTTGTCTGATAAAGCGTGGGGATCGGCATGTCGTGTACAAAGGGAGGGGGATGAAGGGAGTTCGGGAAAAGCAGTGAATGACCAAGTCAAAATCAAGACTTGGTCATTCAATGTTTAAAGCGAAATCAAGTAGCGCGTATGAAACCGGTTAATTCGGCTTTGCCAGTGATGTGCAGTTCTTCTGTTCTGTGGTCTTTGCCTTTGAAGTCAAAGCTGATGAGGTAGCGCATTTCCCGAGGGTCGTTTGAAATGACTTCGACCTCGACAGTGCCGCTTGTCGCAGCGTAACTGTAAATAGTTAAGAAGTCGCTGTAAGCGCCGGTTTCAAAATAGGAGAGGATCTCGAACGGAAAGACTGGATCTGTTGTTTCGTAACTTCCAGTCTTAATGTCGCTGGGAAACTTAAACGTAATCCCCTTTGCTGATTCCTTATAACCCTCGTAGGAGCGGGCGCGGAATTCGACTTTACCGTCAGAGTGTTGCCCGAACTGGATATTTTGCGTATTGAAATTCACTCGGTTCGAAATCGAGGCTTGAACATCGCAGCTGGCGGAGAACAGGGTTAGCGCTGCACTCTGCGAATCTTTGTCTCTGAGGCTCATGATTTTCTTCCTTGCTCTTACATTCGTGGTTTGGGATACGACACGGGGATAGTAAGTAGGGGAAGAAATTCGAGGTACTGTCAGATCTGACAGGTTTTTATATCGATTCGAGATAGGAAAAGATTTTTATGGTTATTACATATGACCAGGTTGTTCGTCTTTACTAAACGCCGAGGCAGCGATACCCCATTGGCCAAGCCAGTAACTGAGGATGATGACGTAAGGCGCAGCATGGAACGGCGCAACAAACCGATCGATGCCGATCACACTGTCAGAGAACACAAACGCCAGCGCACCACCCGCTGCCAGTAACGCCGAACGCTTGGGCACGTCGCTGCCGAGGCGAGCGAGAGCACGCCAGAGCATGGCGCTGATCGCAGTGCCGTAGACGATCACAGGTACCAGCAGCGGGCCGAGACCACTGGCAATCAGCATCCCCAACAGCACGGCACCCACGCCAAGCGCGAGCACCAGTGGCATCAACGCAAGACGTTTGCAGTCGCTGAGATAGGCCTTGAGATACGCCAGATGCGCAACGAGAAATGCGCCGAGACCAAACACGAACAAATCCCCTGGCCACGCCAACAACACATCGCCCAGCAGAGAAAAAATCAGACCGAGACTGATCCAGCGGCGATAGTCGCTGGGCGGTGCGTCGTGCAGCCAGCCGAGCAATGCCAGTACCGGCAACGGTTTGACCAACAGGCAGAGCAGCGCCGCGTGGGTGCTCAGGCCATAGAGAAAGGTCACCGCGCCCATCAGCGCCAGAATCAGCCAGCCCACGATCAATTCACCGAAATGGCACAGTCAAAGGTTTCCACCGGCAGCACTTCCGGCGCCCATGGCTGTTGCGAGGTCAGGCGCAGACGCCCGGTGCCCGCGGCAAACGCTTGAAAACGCCAGGTGGAAAGCCCGGCAGCACCGACCACGCCAGCATCTTCCGGGTTGCTATAGACCTCAGGGCTGAGGGCGCGCAAGACGCCGCCGGCGGAATCCTGAATCGCCCAGCGATAACCCGTGGTCGGGTTGCTCGGCAGCATCACGATCAGATTTTGCCCGCTGGTCAGTCGCACGGGGCATTCGCTTTGTTTTTCCACGGTCACGTTGTGTTTCGGCTGCGTGGCGCAAGCGGCCAGCAAGGAAAAGGCGATGGGGACAAACAGGCGAATGGGGGACATAAGGTCAGCGGCTCCGGCGTTGGCGACGAACGGCGAGCATAACCGAAGATGAGACAAAGTGTGACCGTCGGGGAGCGTTGGTGTCTGGGCTGGCGCCATCGCGAGCAGGCTCACTCCTACAGGGTTTTGTGGTGAACACCAGGTTTGTGAACGCCATATCCCACTGTAGGAGTGAGCCTGCTCGCGATAGCGGTGCTCATGTCACCGCAGAACTATCAGAAAAGCACCTTCGCCACATCGGCAAACCGCTTGGCGAAGTGCACGGTAATGCCTTCTTTCAGATAGTCCGGAAGTTCCTCGAAGTTGCCGCGGTTCGGCTCTGGCAGAATCAGCTCGAAAATCTTCTGCCTTCTCGCTGCGATCACTTTCTCGCGTACCCCGCCAATCGGCAGCACATGCCCGGTCAGCGTCAGTTCACCGGTCATCGCCACGCCTTTTTTCGGCGCTTGATTGCGCGCCAGAGAAAGCAAAGCGCTGGCCATGGTGACGCCGGCGCTCGGGCCATCCTTCGGTGTGGCGCCTTCCGGTACGTGCAGGTGGACGAAGGCTTCGTCGAAGAATTTCGCATCGCCGCCGAACTGTTTCAGGTTCGAGCTGACGTAGCTGTAGGCGATCTCCGCCGATTCCTTCATCACGTCGCCCAGTTGCCCGGTGAGTTTGAAACCGCGATTGAGTGTGTGGATCCGCGTCGCTTCGATCGGCAGCGTGGCGCCGCCCATGCTGGTCCACGCCAGTCCCGTGATAACGCCCGTGCCGGACAGCACTTGTTCGTTGCGGAACACTGGATGGCCCAGCGAGGCTTCCAGATCTTTCGGGCCGAGTTTGATCACCGCTTTCGGCTCGTCGATCAGTTTCATGACCGCTTTGCGTACCAGTTTGCCCATCTGCTTTTCGAGCTGGCGCACCCCGGCCTCACGGGCGTAACCGTCGATCAAGGCTTTAAGGGCGCTGTCGCTGATGCTCAGGCTGCCCTTGGACACACCGGCCTTTTCCAACAGTTTCGGCCACAGGTGACGCTTGGCGATGGCGACTTTTTCTTCGGTGATGTAGCCCGACAGACGAATCACTTCCATGCGGTCGAGTAACGGACCGGGAATCGAATCCAGAGTGTTGGCGGTGCAGACAAACAGGACTTTCGACAAGTCCATTCGCAGGTCGAGGTAATGGTCGAGGAATTCGACGTTCTGTTCCGGGTCGAGGGTTTCCAGCAGCGCCGAGGCCGGGTCGCCCTGGTAGCTCTGGCCCATCTTGTCGATCTCGTCGAGCATGATCACCGGGTTCATCACCTCGACGTCTTTCAGCGCCTGTACCAGTTTGCCTGGCTGTGCGCCGATGTAGGTGCGGCGGTGGCCCTTGATTTCGGCTTCGTCGCGCATGCCGCCGACGCTGAAGCGGTAGAACGGTCGGCCAAGGGATTCGGCGATGGATTTGCCGACACTGGTTTTACCCACACCCGGCGGGCCGACCAGCAGCACGATAGAGCCGCTGATCTCGCCTTTATAAGCACCGACGGCGAGGAATTCGAGGATGCGGTCCTTGATGTCGTCGAGGCCGGCGTGGTGTTTGTCGAGCACCTTGCGTGCGTGCTTGAGGTCGAGTTTGTCCGCGCCATAAACGCCCCACGGCACCGATGTTGCCCAGTCGAGGTAGTTGCGGGTGACCGCGTACTCCGGCGAACCGGTCTCGAGGATCGACAGTTTGTGCGTTTCTTCGTCGAGGCGTTTCTGCACCTGCGCCGGCAGGACTTTACCTTCCAGACGCTGCTGGAACTGTTCGAGATCAGCGCTGCGGTCGTCCTTGGTCAGGCCGAGTTCCTGCTGGATGACTTTGAGTTGTTCCTTGAGGAAAAACTCGCGCTGATGCTCGCCGATCTTGCGGTTGACCTCAGCGGAGATTTCTTTTTGCAGACGCGCGACTTCGACTTCCTTGCGCAGCATCGGCAAGACTTTTTCCATGCGTTTGAGCATGGGCACGCAGTCGAGCACTTCCTGCAATTCCGGGCCGGTGGCCGAGGTCAGGGCGGCGGCGAAGTCGGTCAGCGGTGACGGATCGTTGGGGCTGAAGCGGTTGAGGTAGTTCTTGAGTTCTTCGCTGTACAGCGGGTTGAGCGGCAGCAGTTCCTTGATCGCATTGATCAGCGCCATGCCGTAGGCCTTGACCTCGTCGGTCGGCTCGGTGGGCTGATGCGGGTATTCGACTTCCACCAGATACGGCGGGCGGTGGTGCTTGAGCCAGGTCTTGATGCGTACACGGCTCAGGCCCTGGGCGACGAACTGCAGTTTGCCGTTTTCGCGGCTGGCGTGATGGACTTTGACCAGGGTGCCGTATTGCGGCAGGGCGTCGGTGTTGAAGTGGCGCGGGTCTTCCTGGGGCGTGTCCATGAAGAACAGGGCCAGGGAGTGGTGGTCGGATTTGCTGACCAGTTCGAGGGTTTCGGCCCACGGTTCTTCGTTGACGATGACCGGCAGGACTTGCGCCGGGAAGAACGGGCGGTTGTGGATCGGGATGATGTAGACCTTGTCCGGCAGGTTCTGGCCGGGCAGGGCGAGGCCTTTGCCGGAGGTGGTGTGTTCGATGTGGTCTTCGCTGGCTTCGGTGTAGTCGTCGGGGTTATCGGGGAATTCTTGCTGGTCGCTCATGGGGCACCTGCGCAATTGGGTATGGGTGTTAGATGGGGCAGGGCTTGAGTGGTTTCAATGGTGGGGGTGTGTTTCTGTTTGTGTTCAGGGTTTTGACAGGGGTCACGCTTTGGACTTGGCGGCCTTTGGGCCGACCATGTTCTTGGGGTTTTGGGGGTATATCCGTTGCTGCGGGTGCTGCTGCTGGCGGTTTCGCTTTTACAGCGAGTCACTTTTGCAGACGCCCAAAAGTAACCAAAACGCTGGGCCCCGGCGTTCGGCCCGCTCGCTGGGGCTCGGGGTTCCTTCGCTCCGGAATTGATCCGGGGGCATCGCTTCCGGTTTGCTTCGCTGCACCTCCTTTCGATGTATTCGACTTCGTCGAACGGCGCTACGCGCCTGCCCCCCGGATCAATCCCTCCTCTCAGCCTGCCGAAGGGGCCGGTACGGCAAGATCAAGAGCTGCAGCCGAGCTAACGCTCATCCTGTTGAGTGGGGCGGCTTTGCCGCGTGGGGCGCGCGCAAATCAAAACTGTGTGGCTTGCCAGCGATGGCGGCCTGGCAGCCGACCGGTTTCTGGCTAGAGGCATACGATTCAATTGTAGGAGTGAGCCTGCTCGCGATGGCGGTGGGTCTGTCGACAACTGTGTTGAATGTCGGACTGCAATCGCGAGCAGGCTCACTCCTACAGGGGGTCAGCTGTGTGGCGCCGGTTGTGGGATTTCGAGGTTATCCAGCACCCGATTCACCGCCAGTTCCGCGAGCATGATGATTTGCTGGATCGCCAGGATCGTCCGCCGCTGGGGCAGGTCGATGTAGGCGGCGATGTCGCTGCTCATGAGGCTGGCTTGCGCCAGGGATTCGCAGGCGTGGACCAGCAGGCTTTCGCTGTCTTGATCGGGCGCGACCTGGAACATGGTGCTGGGTTTGTGGAAGCGCAAGGTGAGTGCGTTGGGTTTGAGGTAGTGGTCGAGGGCGCGTTCGGCGGCTTCGTGGAATTTCTTTGAATCGGGGGATTGGTAGGGCGAGGTGTCGTTGGTTTCTGGTGGGTTGGGTGTGGGCTTTTTCATAGTGGAACTCCGAATGATAAGTGGGGCTGTCACTCTCAATCACCGCGACGCGACAGAGGGTGGCAGCTGTACGCGGGTTCGCGGACCGAGCCATTCGGCAATCTCGGCATACCCGAAGGTATCCCGCGCACAGCCACCATCAAACCAAACGAAAAGCGCTGGGCGCTCCAGTTTGGGCTGGCGATTATGCATCAAATCGAATGAACTGCTCGGGCCGCGACGCCCGGTCGCTGAATTTGCAGCGACCCCTTGAGCCTATCCACCCCATTTCCGACGCACAACCGACGCGACTTGTCGGAAATATCTCGGCCAATTTCCGTTCTGTAGGACTCCACCCAATCCCCTGTAGGAGCTGCCGAAGGCTGCGATCTTTTGACTTTGATCTGCAAAAAACACGATCAAAAGATCGCAGCCTTCGGCAGCTCCTACAGGGAGTCGGTGGCAACAAAAAAGGCGATGCCCCTCGCGGGACATCGCCTTTTCCTTAACTGCCGTTAACGCTTATTCAGACAGTTTGTACGCAATCACATAGTCACCTTGCTTGGTGCCCAGCGAACCGTGACCGCCGGCAACGACGAGCACGTATTGCTTGCCGTCCTTGCCGGTGTAGGTCATCGGTGTGGTTTGCGCGCCTGCTGGCAGGCGGCCTTCCCACAGTTGCTTGCCGTTTTTCACGTCGTAGGCGCGCAGGTACTGGTCGAGGGTACCGCTCAGGAATGCAACGCCACCGGCAGTGGTGAACGTGCCGCCCAGGCTAGGTACGCCCATGCTCAGCGGGATCGGAACCGGCGAGCTGTCGCGCACGGTGCCGTTTTTGTGCATCCAGATGGTTTTGTTGTTGGTCAGGTCGACCGCGGCAACATAACCCCACGCTGGCGCCTGGCACGGCAGGCCCATTGGCGACAGCAGCGCTTCGAGGATCACACCGTATGGCGCGCCTTTGTTTGGCTGCACGCCTTCGGTTTCGCTGACGCGTGGACCTTGCTTGGCGATATCAGCGGCCGGGATCAGTTTCGAGCGGAACGCCATGTAGCTCGGGTTCACAAACGCGATCTGGCGAACCGGATCGACCGAGATGCCGCCCCAGTCGAACACGCCGAAGTTGCCTGGGTAAACGATCGAGCCTTGCAGCGACGGCGGGGTGAACGGGCCGTCATAACGCAGGGATTTGAAGTCGATCCGGCACAGCATCTGGTCGAACGGCGTAACGCCCCACATGTCGCGTTCTTTCAACGGCGGCGGCATGAAGTTCAGGTCGGATTTCGGTTGGGTTGGCGAAGTGTGGTCGCCTTCCACCGCGCCTTGCGGTACCGGGATCTCGTTGATCGGCACAATGGCTTTGCCAGTGTTGCGATCCAGCACGTAGATGCTGCCCTGCTTGGTCGACGCCAGCACCGCAGGCTTCACGCCGTCTGCAGTTTTGATGTCCATCACGGTTGGCTGGCCGCCAACGTCCATGTCCCACAGGTCATGGTGGGTGAACTGGAAGTTCCAGCGCACTTTACCGGTGGCAATGTCCAGCGCGGTCAGGCCGGCTGCGTGCAGTTCCGATTCCGGGGTACGCGCGCCGCCGAACTGGTCCGGGGTCTGGTTGCCCATCGGCAGGTAGAGCATGCCGAGTTTTTCGTCGACCGCGAACATCGACCACATGTTGGGCGAGTTGCGGGTGTAGGTCTTGCCTTCGGCAATCGGCGCAGTGTCGTCCGGGTTGCCGCTGTCCCAGTTCCACACCAGTTTGCCGGTGTGCACGTCGAACGCGCGGATCACGCCGCTTGGCTCGTCGATGGAAACGTTGTCGGTAACGTGGCCGCCAATCACCACCAGGTCTTTGGTGACCGCTGGAGGCGAGGTGGAGTAGTAACCACCGGCATTGAAACCGCCGATGTTGGCAGACAGGTCAACCTGGCCTTTGTCGCCGAAGTCTTCGCACATTTTGCCGGTGTCGGCGTTCAGGGCGATCAGACGGGTGTCGGCGGTCGGCAGGAAGATGCGGCGTGGGCAAGCGCTGGCCGGGGCCGGGCTGGCCGAACCGGTCGGGCTCTGCTCGGACGCGTAGACCGCGTCGTCGTGGTAAGTCACGCCACGGCAGGTCATGTGCGCCCAGCCTTTGAAGTTGGCCGCGTTCTGCGTGCTCAGCTTCGGATCGAAACGCCAGATTTCCTTGCCCGAATCCGGATCAAGGGCAATCACCTGGCTGTGCGGCGTGCACACGTAGAGCATGCCGTTGACTTTCAGCGGGGTGTTTTCGGCAGTGGTTTCGCCCGGATCGTTCGGCCCCGGGATGTCGCCAGTGCGGTAGGTCCACGCCGGGACCAGTTTGCTCACGTTGGCCGGAGTGATCTGCGCCAATGGCGAGTAACGGTCACCGTGGGCGCTGCGGCCGTAGGAGTTCCAGTCACCGTCGGGCATGGCCGGGGCGGTGTTGGTCATGCCTTCAACGCTGTCGCGATCCAGTTGGCCTTTGATTTCACCCGGGTTGGTGAATTGGCTGGCCAGTGCCGTCAGGCCGGCCAGTACCACGGCCACGCTCAAGGCGCCGGTGCCCATTGGGGCAGGGCCGTTGAGCAGCAGCGGACGGCGGAACCATGGCAGCAACATGACCAGGCCCAGCGCGAACAGCATCGCCAGACGTGGTACCAGTTGCCACCAGTCCAGACCGACTTCCCACAGCGCCCAGACGGTGCTGGCAAACAGCACGATGGCGTACAGGCCCAGCGCGGCGCGGCGGCGCAGCAGCAACAGAATGCCGGTCAGCGCGATGCCGATACCGGCCAGCAGGTAATACAGCGAGCCGCCGAGCATGCTCAGCTTGACCCCTCCGGCCAGCATGGCCAGGCCCATCAGTAGAAGCAGAATGCCGAGCAGGCTCGGTAGCAGACGGCCCCGACTCGAAGCACTTTCGGTGCTCATAGTGTGATTCTCCGTGACGTTTATGTAGTCCCGCGCTGTAGTCACTGTAGATGACGATTTGGCGTGGGCATGGTTCAGATAAAACTTGTCTAGCTAACGAATTTCTCCTGTAGGAGTGAGCCTGCTCGCGAAAGCGGTGTGTCAGGCGACATCTCCAGTGACTGAAACACCGTTATCGCGAGCAGGCTCACTCCTACAATGGATTTGCGTAGTTTTTTAGAACGAAGACTGGATCTTGATCCCGCCGATCAGTGCGTCATCAACCTTGTCTACGCCGCCCGGATGGCGGATGTATTGCAGGTTCGGGCGTACGGTCAGCCAGTTCGTCACATGCACGCCGTAATACAGTTCGGCGCTGTATTCGGTGTCTTGCGGCGGCAGGAACGATGGGTCGTCGTAGTCATAAACGGCGCGCGCCTGGTTGGTCTTCTCGGCGTTTTTGCGATAGGCCGGGTTGACGTGGACGCGGGCCATGGCGAAGCCGATGTCGTCTTTGGCGCGGCTGGCGAGCAGGCCTTTGTAGACGAGGCCGGCCTGCACGTAGTTGTCGATGGCGTTGGTTTTCTTGTCGTGCATGGTGCCGTTGGCGAACACGCTCAGGCCACGCGAGTTATCGCTGGCCATGCTGGTGATCTGCTGCTGCACGCCGAGCCACACACCGTGTTTGCTGGAGGCGCTGCGGTAGGCTTCGCCGCTGAGGGCGGCGGGTTGGCCGTTGTTGTCTTTATAGACATCGCTGGCCTTGGCGTTGCTGTAGTAATAACCGGCACGGTACTCGCCCGGCAGGCCGTTGAATTTCGGCGACCACACCAGTTCAACCGGCAGGATCGCGCCTTGAGTGCCGCTACCGCTCAACTTGAAGCCGTTGCCGCGATCGAGGTTCGACGGGTTTTGCTCGTAAGCGCCGACCTGTGCGTACAGCTCGGGGGTCAGGTGATATTTGACGCGCATCGCCCACTGGCTGACCGGCCAGTTGTACCAGATGCCGCCGACCCAGTTGCCGACCTGCGAGCCGCAGAACGCCAGGTTCTGGAAGTCGCACGGGAAGCTGTTGAAGTCTTCGCCTTCGCCGAAACGGCCGACCTTGATGTCGAGTTTCTGATCGAAGAATTTTTGCTGGTACCACATCTGCGTCAGGCGCGTGGTCTGGCCACGGCCCCAGACTTCCTGGGCCGACGTGAAGCCACCGACGCGCGGATCGTTGATGCGGTCGTTGCTGATGTTGTTGCCGCTGCGCTTGGTGATGGTCAGTTGAAACTCGGCGTCGTCCCAGCCGAGGATCTTTTGCAGGTCCAGGTGCGTACCGAGGCCGAACTGGTCGCTGTAGCGCGCCGTGCGATCGTGGTCGTAGCCGCCGTGCAGGTTGCTGCCCATTTCGCCGGTGTAATCGAGCTTGAAGTCGTAGCCTTTTTCCGAGAGTTCTGTGCGCTTGCCGTTCCAGTCACCGAGCATATACGGCGATTCACTGTCGAACGCGGGGGCGGCTTGAGCGCAGGTGGCGAGGCCGAGGGCGGTGCAGCCGCCAATCAGGCGCAGGGTGGAGATAGCGCTATCTCGAAACAACGGAAAATCAGGCATAAAAGGGGTCTTTCTTGGTCTTTTTTTGGGGATAAGCTGGCCGCTACGATTTGACGCAGGCAGTGAAGCGATTCAGCGGAAGGGCGGCAGGATAATGATCTGTAACAAAAAGACAAAGAGCTTTTGTAGACATGCAGCATTTCGTATTCGGTAACAGTGCGGCAAACGGGCGCATTGTCTCCTCGTTCGCAGGCTGCGATCTTCGCGGGTTGGCCTACATTTGAAGTCAGGCCTTCCACCCGCTCAGCCCCTCGGCTAAGGTGCGCGGCTTCTGTATTTTCACTTCGCCCAAAGGCCTGGCATGAACGAACAAACCCCCGATCCGCTGCACGGCGTAACCCTCGAACAGATCCTCACCGCGCTGGTGGCCCACTACGAATGGTCGGGGCTCGCCGAGCGTATCGACATTCGTTGCTTCAAGAGCGATCCGAGCATCAAGTCGAGCCTGACGTTTTTGCGTAAAACCCCGTGGGCGCGGGAGAAAGTCGAACGTCTGTACGTGAAATTGATGCGCACCAAGCGACCGCTCTGAGATGGAGCCCGTGTGGCGCCATCGCTTGATCACCCTCGCAGCCACCCTTGGCTGGGCAGGGTTGGGCATTCAGCTGTACCTGATTTTTATCGCGCGTTTGAGTGTCGATGCCAGTCTGCTGGGCGGGCTGGTGAGTTTCTTCAGTTACTTCACGGTGTTGACCAACACCTTGGTGGCGACGGTGCTGACCTGCGCGGTGACCCAGCGCGAATCCGCGGCACGGCGCTGGTTTCTGCAACCGTGGGTCAGCAGCGGCGTGGCGGTGAGCATCGCAGTGGTCGGCCTCGCTTACAGCCTTTTGCTGCGCCATTTATGGCACCCCGAGGGTTGGCAATTCATCGCCGACGAATTGCTCCACGACGTGATGCCGCTGTTATTTCTGGGCTATTGGTGGTTTTGCGTACCGAAAGGCACGTTGCGCCTGTGGCATCTGCCGTTGTGGCTGATTTATCCGCTGATCTACTTCATTTACGCGTTGCTTCGCGGGCATTTTCTCGGGGCGTATGCATACCCGTTCATTGATGTGGCGACGTTGGGTTATCCACAGGTGTTCATCAACGCCGGGGGGATATTGGTGGGGTTTGTGGGGATTGGCGTGGCGGTGATTGGCCTGGACCATTGGCGCTCCCGCACGAAGTTAAAGTACCTGTAGGAGTTGCCGCAGCCTGCGATATTTTGACTTTGTTTTATAAAGGCAAGATCAAAAGATCGCAGCCTGCGGCAGCTCCTACAGGGGGTATCACTCTTCTTCAGAGCCCTCGGCGCGCCAGTAGCCGACGGCTTTCAGCAGTTTCTCGTCGAGCCCATGCTCATCGAGCAGCACGCGGCGGATCTGCCGCGAGACTTTGGTCTCCGTCGCCACCCACGCATAGAGATTGCCCTTGGGCACCTGCAGTTGCTTGACGGTGGTCAGCAGGTTATCCGTACCGCCATCGCGCAGTACCCAGATGACATTGACCTGCGCGGCGCTTTCCAGCGTTTGCTGCTCGGCACCGTTTGCCACTTCGATCACCACCAGCGCCTTGCGATTGGCCGCGAGGCCTTCGAGGCGGCGGGCGATGGCGGGCAGGGCGGTTTCGTCGCCGATCAGCAGGTAGCTGTCGAAAATGTCCGGCACGATCATCGAGCCGCGCGGCCCGCCGATGTGCAGGAACTGGCCCGGTGTGGCCTGTTCGGCCCAGGTCGAGGCAGGCCCGTCGCCGTGCAGGACGAAATCGATGTCCAGCTCAAGCTTGTCGAGGTCGTAGCGGCGCGGGGTGTAGTCGCGCATCTCGGGCATCGGGCCTTCGTTCTTGCCGCCGAGCACCATCGTCTCCAGTGCATCGCTTTGTTCGGTATTCTGCGGGAACAGCAGTTTGACGTGATCGTCCGTGCCCAGGCTGATGAAGCCGGCCAGTTCCGGCCCGCCGAGGGTGATGCGGCGCATGCGCGGGGTCAGGTCGACCACACGCAGCACTTCGAGGCGACGGCGTTTGATTTCGTGCATCACGCGGTGAATGGTTTGGCTATCGACTGCAGTCATTCGGCTTTCTCCGGGGCAGGTTGAACGGCGGGGCCGTCGACGATGGCTTTGGCGGTGTTGTTGAGCAGATCACGCACACGCAGGATTTCTTCCGCGCTCCAGCGCCCGTGATGCAACTGCAAGGCGTGGCGCAGGTTGTGCACCGCTTCGTGGATTTCCGGCGGCCGGCCATGGCCGCGCAGCGAACGTTTGCTGACGTCGATGCGCATGCGCACACCGTCCAGCGCCACGGCTTGCTCGCTCAGCGAAAGGCGTCCGCTGTCAGTCACGCTGTAGCGTTTCTTGCCGCCCTCGGCGTCGCCGGTGATCAATTCGCTTTCTTCCAGAAAGGTCAGGGTCGGATAGATCACGCCGGGACTCGGGCTATAGGCGCCGTCGAACATGGCTTCGATCTGGCGGATCAGGTCGTAGCCGTGGCACGGCTGTTCGGCGACCAACGCCAGCAGCAGCAGTTTCAGGTCGCCCGGGGCAAATACTCGCGGGCCGCGACCACCGCGTTCGCGGCCGGGGCGCTTCTCGAAGCCGTCACGGCCATCGCCATGTTCGCGGTGGGGGGAATGATGGTCTCTCATTTCTGTCTTCTCTCGTCGTGTTTAGATACAACTTAAGATATATCTTATGGCGAATGCAAGAGGTTCGGATCAGCGGTCGCTGCGGCGCTTCAACGAAAATGGCGCCGTCGTCGATGCGGGATGAGGTTTGTATTTTTCTAGAGTAATTGTGCTAATTACAACAGTGTGAAATCGAATATCAGTTTCTTTATTGGCGCATAAGCCTGTAATAACAAGCGCTATGGAAGGTTTTAAATCTGTATGTTTTTTTGCTGAAAACTGTATGTAGTATAGTTCTGAGAGTCACTGTTCTCTTAAGGGCTTAAAACAGTTTTTTTCCTCTTTTACATGGGTATCAATAACTACGGGTAGTGGTGAAATTTCCTACTTACTTTGTTGTTGAATTACTTGATCATGCCTCCGCGTCGAAAGTTGAGTCGGCAAATGACAAAACTTTCCACGCATCAATCCTTATCAAAAGCAGGTACTGATCATGTTCAAGAAGTTTGCAATTTCCGCCCCGATGGCCATCCTGGCACTGAGTTCTTCCGTGGCGTTTGCCGCAGACCCGATTAGCCAGACGATCAACATCAAGGCCTTCGTGCCTACTTCGCTGTTCAATGTCGCTCCTCAGACGCCAGGCTTCGGTGTCGATGAAACCATGACCCAGTTGGGCAGCGGCGAACTGAGCACTATTACTGAAATCTTCAACATGAAGCATACCGACAACAAGGGTGCGATCAATGCCGTGCTCGACGGCACTGCCGCGTTGTACAACGGCCGTGACAGCATCCCGCTGAGCGTCAAGATCGGTGGCGTGGAAGTCACTAGCGTCACCACCGAAATCGTCAACGAAACTGACTCTGTGCCTGGCGTGCAGCGGGAAATGGTCATCAGGGCTGCCGCGCCAACTGCGGGGCAATCGGGCAACTACTCGGGTAGTTTCGCTGTGGTATTCGAGCCTGTGTTGAAGCCGTAAACAACTTTTTGAATAACACAATGCTTATTCAATAGTCTTGGCCCACTGATCATCTATCGATGATCAGTGGACGCCAGCTCATCAAGTAATTCGAGTATTAAAGACCATGTTCCCGATGACGCCCATCGCGGCAGCGCTCGCACTTTTTTTATGTGCCAGTGCCTTGGCCGCGCCCACTAATAACGCTAACACACCGCGCAGTCTGCTTGCTCAGGCCAAAGGGTTGCCGGCGGAATTCGAAGAACACTTCTTCGATGTGCCATTAGCTGTTCGGGTTGAGCGTGATCAACAATTTCTCGGTGAGGCGATGGTCGTATTAAGCAAGGATGATCGCGTCACTCTGCTGGAATTTACCGATACCAGCGACAGCCAGATCCCGGCCAGTGAACGGGAGATATTGGGTGTTTTTCTGAAGCAGGGTGTGAGCCTGGGCGCCTGTCAGGGCAGTTGCCCCGAGCAAGTATTGGCAGTGCATTACAACCTGCAGAATTCGCTGGTGTCGATTGCTACCGAAAATGCCGAGCGCGACATCGACGCCCTGCGCTATTACACGCTCCCGGAACAGGGCAGTACCGGGTTGATCCTGCGTAATCAACTGAACCTCAACGGTGGGCAGGAGCAAGACCTCGGCGGACGTTATGGCCTTGAGGCGAGTAGCAGCCTCGGCAACTGGACGCAACGTGTCAACCTGCAACTGGCGCGCTTGGGCGGACCTGACGACAAGCTCTATCACGCGGTGCACGAACTGTACGGCCAGCGTGAATTGCAGGGCAATTTTCTGCGCCTGGGTTATTTCACCCCCAGCTCCGAAGGCCTGACGCGGCAGTTGCGTTCATTTGGCGCCAGCCCCGATACGGCGGCGGGCGTGATGTTTGGCAGCTCCGACAGCCTGGCAATCAACAATCCTACGCCCAGCGTTTACCCGATTTACGTGACGGCCAACCGCCAGGCATCGGTAGAAATCTATCGCAACGGTCTGTTGATCAACACCCAAGCGGTCAGTGCCGGCCTGCAAACCCTCGACACCCGGACGCTGCCCGGGGGCATCTACGAAGTTGAAGTGCGGCTGATCGAAGACGGCCAGATCACCTCAACCACGCAGGATCTGGTGTACAAACCCAGCAACTGGCGCAATCACGATGAGCGTTGGCGCTACAGCGTGTTCGCCGGCCAGGAAAGCAAATTGTTGAGTAACTGGGACGAACAGTCTCGTGGGGATATGACGGCCGGTGCAGCGCTGAATTATCTGCTGCACCCGCGGGTGATCGTCGGCCTCTCGGCGCGGCAACTGCAAGGCAAGCAGCAAGTGGCTTCGTCGATTGACTGGACGTTGGCCAATAACACCAGCCTGTACGCAAATGTTTACCAGACCGAAGACCACGGCACCGGGATGGATCTGCAAGGCATCTACAACTATGGCTCGGGCAACCTGTTCGCCACGCATAACCGCAGCTGGCTGGACACCACCAATATTTATGAGACCTTGCCGGACGGTACGCGGGTACGCCAACGCAACGTGTATATCGGCCAGACCGCCAACACATCGCTGGCGATCAACCATCGACTTAACAGCAAGCAATCGCTCAATGGCCGGGTTTCCCATAGCGAGGGCAATGTCGAGGGCGTCGGTATCGACCTGGGCTGGACGCAACGCAGCCTGCTGCTTGGCAGCGATGCCAGTTGGCGTTTTTCGGTGTTCGATCGCCCCGCCAGTTTCAGCAGCGGGCAGGCACGCAATCGCGGAGTCGATTTGAGTGTCAGCCTGGCCCTCGGCGCAAAGGGCGAACAGTGGTCGGGCAGCATTGGTACGCGCACGGCCCGGGAGGGTGGCCGCGACAACAACGCGTCGCTGACCTACAACAAGACTCTGGAAAACCACGTACTGCAAAACGTCTCGGTGACGGCGCTCGCTGACACCTATGGCGTCGGCGTATCAGGCCTTGGCAGTTTCCGCACCGATGCATTCAATGGCGATGCGTTCATTCAGCGCTCGTCCTACAACGGCAATTACACCGGCGGCCTCAACCTCGACAGCACCGTGGCGGTTGGCGCAGACAAGATCGTCATGACCAGCCAGCACGCCAGCGGCGGTGCCGGGATGATCATCGACGTTGAAAGCGACCTCGACGACATCGCTCTGCGCGCCGACGACCTCAGTGGCGGCAGCACAACCCTGCGCCCGGGGCGCAATTACGTGTCACTGACCGCCTATAAAAACAGCTCGGTGAGCTTCGATTTCGAAGGCAACCACGTGCCGTCCGCCAGCATTCAACCGCAGCGCGCCCGCTACCACATGAACAAGGGCGGAGTGGGGTACCGCAAGATCACCGTGAGCAGAACCCTGACCGTGCTCGGGCGTTTGCTCGATCCGCAAGGCAAGCCGCTCAAGGGCCACCACATCATCAACCACGCCAGTCGCGGTGTCAGCGAGGTGGACGGCTTCTTCTCGATGGAAATGAACGCCGGTTCACCGACCCTGGAAGTGCGCTCCGGTGAACAGTTGCTGTGCCAGTTCCGCCTCGACACGGCCAATGCGCGCAGTGAAAACGATGTGCTGATGATCGGGGATCTGCGTTGCACGCCGGACACGTTGGCAGACACCACTCCACGTCAACGAACGGCAGGTTAACCAATGACTGGACAAATATTGAAATTACCCAGCTCGCTGAAGAGTCGCTTCGGCCGATTCACCGCGGCCGTGGTGTTTGCGGCATCACCGCTGTGGGCGCAAGCAGGCAATGTTGAAGTGACGGCTTTGTTTCGGCCGGATCCGACCAATCCCATGGTCAATAAATTCACCAACACCACACCCAGTTCCGGTTACTGCGAACATTTCTGGGCGCATTGTCAGGCCAACAATTTGTTCAGTCTGACCTTGCCATTGGGCGGGTACCCGGTCACTTCGGGCAAACCGGTGCAGGCCAATCATCCCGACCCGCGCCAAGGGGCCTACCTGAAAACCCCCTCGCAATGGCGACGATTGTCTGTCACGAACGAGAGCGGTGATGAGGCCAGTCTGGAAATTCGCATTTCCGGTATCGGTGGCCGCGCCGACCATCATGCCGATGTGGTGGAGTTGACCGGCGGCGGTGGCTATAACCAGTTGTGGAGCACCGGCCGCTGGCACGCAGCCCCCGCTCCCTGTGTGTCCGGTGGCGGATTGAACGGTACCAGCTATTACGTCATTTTCATGTGGATGGTGCCGGAAAATGCAGGCGCGTGTGCCACGACAGCGCTGTTTGACCTGCCCAACTTCAATTACCGCTATATCTTCTTCGGATACGAGCTGCGTACGCCCAATCCGCTGAAAATGCCGACCGGTACCTACCGAGGCAGCATCACCTATACGGTCGGGCCGGGTCTGGATTTCGATTTTGGTGACGCCGTCCTCCCCAACGATTCGCTGGCCACCATCGATTTTGTCTTGAGCGTTGAGCACACCCTCAAAGTCGAAATACCCCCCGGCGGTCATCGTATCGAGCTGTTGCCGCAGGGCGGCTGGCAGGCCTGGCTGCAGCGCAATCGCCGCCCTGAACGCCTGTTCCGCGACCAGACATTCAGTATTTCGAGTTCCAGCCGTTTCAAGATGCAGCTCGAATGCCAGTACGGCGACGGGAGCAATACGTGCCTGATCCGCGATCCGGTTTCCGGAGATGCCGTGCCGCTGAACATTGCCGTCACTCTGCCGGCCGGAATGATCGATGCCGGCGGGCAGCCAGTCAATCGACGTCCGTTATTGCGCGACGGTACAGGCACCGAGCTTTTTGAGCCGGCCTATTACGTTGATCGCAAACCGGCAACGCTGCATTTCGAAGTCGGCCGTGAAGCGGTCGAGCAAATGCTTACCGGTGAGGGGAAAACCTACACCGGCGATGTCACCGTGATCTGGGATTCGCAAGTCTGAGCACCCTGTGTGCGTGTTTCGTTCATCGTTCTACATCCAGAGGCTGAAACCATGAATTATCGACTGGCATTGCTGCTCGCAGGCTGGCTACCGCTTATCTCTCACGCTGGACCCGCGATCAACGTCGGCGTGGTCTACGACTATCTCGACGGTGATAAGAGCACTTACCTGAAACGGGTTTTCAACGGTGGCGACGCCACCGCGTTCGTCAAGATCAACATCCTCGAAATTGTGTACGACGCCGACGGCACCGCGCGGGAAATTGCGCTGGTCAACCAGACCGAAGCCAATGCCCGTGATGGCTTGATGGCCAGCCCCGCGCGACTGATCGTCCCGGCCAATGGCATGCAGGGCAGTCGTCTGGTGTTCATGGGCGAACGGGAAAAGGAGCGTTATTTCCGCGTGCGATTCGTCCCGGTGGTGCCGGAAAAAGAAGATGAATTTGCAGTGGCCGAAGAGGAGCGCGATGAATACAAAAAAGGCCTGTCGGCAGGCGTCAACGTGCTGGCCGGATACGGCACGGTGTTCTTCGTGCGCCCCAAGGAGACTCGTTTCAACAGCGTGATCAGCAACGACGCGACCCGCTATGAAGTGCGCAACAGTGGCAACAGTACGGTGGTGGTCGACGAGTTCAGAAACTGTTCGGCGAAAGATGAAAGCGACTGCCAGCCGACCACCAAGCATCACGTACTGCCAGGCCGTGCCTTCACGTTCGATAAACAGAGCGGTCGTGAATACAACTTCATGTTGATCGAGGGCAAGTCGAGCAAACCGATCGAGGTCAAGGGTTGATACCCGGACGTAAAAGGTGATGAAGATGTCAAACACCACACGTGCAGCCATTTCACTGGCGCTGCTGTTACCCGTGAGCGGCATTGTGAATGCGACCGTCGAGCGTGAAAAGTTCGAGGTCTCGGTGAGTATCCCCACCGCGGAGTTTTATGTAATCCCCTCCGAGCCTGACTGGATTCATCAGGAACAGGCGTTGCCGTTCAATCCGGTATCGGGGACGTTTACCCCGCTGCGAAAGAACTTCGATGTGAAAAACGTCAATGGCGGCATTACGGCGCGCATGAGTACCGAGCCCTATCTGAGTAATGGCAGGGACACGGACAACATCCCGTTGATCGTAACGTTCAACCGCAAACGCCTGAGCCTCGTTGCCGAGCCCGTAATCACTGAACTCGATGGCCAGGCAGGCCAGCGGGTGGGCCTGGAAATAGCCGCGGCTTTACCGGTGGACGCTTATCAGCCAGGCAGTTACTACGGCAGTGTGCACATGATTTTTGAAGCGCTGGCGCCTTGATCATTCACGCGCCAGGACATCGCTGCGCTTACCGGCTTTGCGGCCGCTGGTTGAGTAATTTTCAGCTGTGCGGGCGTCGCTCGGCGCTGATCTCGCCACAAGGATCTTTCAGAATGAACAGCAGTCGATTCAACAATGTTTTAAAGCGTCTGGTTGCGGGCATTGTGCTGTCTGCATCTCTGAGCCTGACGGCGCAAGCGCTCACAAAAAATATTGACGCGTCGTTTCGACCCGATGCGGCAAACCCGCAAATGAACAAGTTTCGTAACGACACACCGGTAACAGGAGTATGTGCGGGGCACATGCCGGCTCGATGTGAGGCGATGAATATTTTCTCGATCAGGGACGATATGTTCAAAGCGAATTCCAATGGTCCGTTATTGGCCGACGTCGCTGATCCCAGGCAGGGCGCGATGTTCAAGATGCCGTCCGACTGGCGTCGTTTTCAAGTGACCCACACAGAGACGGGGGAAGTCGAAACCGTTGAAATGCGAATTGCCGGGGTGGGTGTCAGGTCTGATCTGCCTACTGATATGTCGCATCACAAGGTGTGGGTCGGTGGGCAAGGGTCCTGGTCACACCCCAAACCACCCAATCCTTGCCAGAGTACGGGTTACGTGATCGGTACACCTTGGTACATTCTTTGGCACTGGATCGTTCCGGAACGGGCGGGAGTCTGTGCCGTAGCTGCACAGGTAGAAATTCCTGAATTGACGTATCAACTACTCGAATACTCCTATGAGCTCAGAACCCCCAATCCTCTAACCATGTCCACCGGCAACTACACCGGTTCCATCACCTACACCATGGGGCCGGGGCAAGATTTCGACTTCGGCGACATCATGATCCCCAATGACACCCTGTACACCTTCAACTTCAATTTGTCGGTGCAACACACCCTTAAAGTTGAAGTCCCGCCAGGCGGGCACCGGGTCGAGTTGCTGCCTCAGGGTGGCTGGCAAGCCTGGCTGAATCAGGGGCGCAGACCGACGCGATTATTCCGCGATCAAACCTTCAACCTGTCGGCTTCTTCGCGCTTCAAGATGAACCTGGAATGCCAATATGTCAGCGGTAACAACTGCGCACTCCTGGAGCCGAATGCCGGTCACGTTGTACCGCTTGAAGTCAGTGTCACGTTGCCGAGCGGCTTGACTGATGCCTCGAACGAGCCGGTGAATCGTCGTCCATTGCGTCGCGATGGTGTCGGTACCGAGCTGTTTCAGCCCGGTATTTACGTGGACCGCAAACCGGGCACGCTGCATTTCGAAGTGCCGCGTGATGACGTTGAGGAGATGATCAACCAAGGGACCGCCCGCCACTACTCAGGCAACGTCACCGTGATCTGGGATTCGCAAGTCTGAGCCTGGCCTGAACAACCGCCAGTTGCAGTGGACCGACCTGCGGACATGACGACAATCATCGTCATACCCGCAGGGTTGCCACGGGGGCTGTTTCAGATTCCAGCGTTTGTCAGTGCTGTGCGGGTCAGTCGTCTGCCCAGCGCCTTCTCCTCATCGCCGATGTCGGTGTACAGCCGTTCGTACACTGCGTCGGTCATGGCGTCACCGGTGAAAACCGTAGCGTCTGGAACCGATAGCTGTCGGGCAAGATTTTGCAGCGCCTGGCGACGCAACGCTTTTTGCTCTTCAGGCAAATCCTTGCCATCCGCCCAGGCTTTTTGCGCTACACGCAACTCGTCCAGTTGCCTGGCTTTGCCTTCATGGATACTTGCGTTGTTTTTGAATTGGCCTGGGTAAGTGTCGTGTAAGTACTCCGTCCAGAAAACCTGCTCGAGCATCTTGTTTACCAGGCCGTCGCCCTCTTCCAGCGCAATCACCCTGTCATACGCTTTATCGATGGCTTCCTGATCGACGCCGGCGAGCTCTGACCAACGTCTGTCCCGGGACTGCCATGGCAGCTCCAGGCGCTCGGCCAGTCCGGTTTCATAGGCTAAATGCACCTCCACTTCATCAGGTCGGCCTGCCCGGGTGGCAACAACTTCACGGGCGATGTCGTTGACTTGCTCAAGGCGCGCCGCGCCTTTTGCCAGCGTCACCAGTTTGCCTTCCAGTTCTGCCTGTGACGTCGAATACGAATAGGCTTCCGAGGCAAGTACCTTGATTCCCATGTTGTTGAACATCTGCGCGCCGGCATTGGCGCAGGTCGTCGGTGCCGTGGATTCGGCGAACAGTTCATTGCGCACTTTCGGATCGAGATAAGCGGCGTCGATCATGCGCCAGACGCGATCGGTGAGTTGCTTGCGAGCGTCACCACCGTTTCGGTAGTCGGCGGATATCAGCAGTTTGTCGATGACCTGAAAGAACCCCTGTGAATCGGGTTCTGTCGCCAGGTCGTGCCATGCCTCGAGCCTGAACGCCCCGCGCCCGGACTCGCTGGTGCCCCAGAATGTCAGGTCAGACATCCGCCAGGACGACACATCCCGCGCAGCCGGTTCACTGTAGTAATGCTCGGGATCGATGCCGACCGATCTTCGATACTCGTGATAGGCCAGGCGATTGGCTTCAGACAGACTCTCGGCATCAAGGCGTGTACGGGCAACAAGCAGCGCCTGATCGGAACCTGCGGTCACCTGCGGGATTCGACTGATGGGGTTTGCCTGCATGTCCAGAAAGAAACCTCTGGGTCGACGCTTTTTGAAAATCCCCTCCGGCCAGCCATCAATGCCGGTTTTGTTCAGGCTCAGTACTTTCAAGCGTGGCATGCGCTCGACATTTACCGCACGACCCAAAGGGTTACCGTCGAGCCGCAAGCTTTCCAGACGCGTCAGGTTGCCCAGACGCTCGACGTCGGCGGCGCTCAGTTCAATCAGGTTGTCGCTCAGACGCAGCGTCTCGAGCATATGCATATTGCCGATGCCTTCGGGAAGTTGCTTCAACTGACAATGTCTGGCGCTTAACTGACGCAGTTGCCGGAAGTCTTTCAGCAGGCCTTTGGAGTCGATGGCAAAGCGCGAGTTATCCACATTCAGTGCGGTGATCTGGTCGAGGTACTTGCTCATTTCCGGCAGTTTTTTCCACCACCGTACGAGATCGCTCGGAGCCAGATCGCTCGACAGGTCAAGCGTATATCCCTCATCCACATGGGCGCTGCGTTTGTCGAGGAACCTGGCTTTTCTTTTGAAACAGTCGATAAGTTGCTCAGCGATGTGTCGTCCGCCACCGCTGACGAAATTGCGTGGGTCTGATACCGGGTAATCCGGTTGTTCCCACTGCCACTTGTGGAGTAACACGCGCAGGTCGTCGAGCTCTGTTTCCAGGCGTTTCAGTGTGGCCATCGCGTCGTCCTGGGTACCCAGCGACTGGACAAACTGCCTGACCTCTCGCTCATTGAAATGAGGGTACAAATCCTCTACGCGTGAGGCGAGGTTCGCCTCATGCCGGGACTGCCTGGGCCCTCGCAGCAACAGTAAATCTTCTTTTGGGCACTCAGGCACACGCCCTCGATCATCAAGGGCGACCCGCCGTTCGGCCGGCGTTGCAGTCCGCGCGATGACCCATTGTTTGAACCGGGGGCCTTCATTGCGGCGCAACCCCAGCGCTTTCAATTGTTCGTCAGGCAACACCTGCAAAACACCTTGATACAGATCAGTCGGCTCATGCAACTTTGTGCCTTGGGCGTCTTGAACTTCATAACGGCCGTCGCTGCCCTTGACCAGAATTCGTACGGTGGCGGCGTCCTCCGGGCCCACATGGCAAGTCAGCTCACCATCGAAACGGCCGACGCGAAGCTCGATGCGCACATCTGCCAGTGAGTCGCTGTAAAGGCGCAGCGCATTGAGCGTCAAGCGTTCGGTATCGGCGTTCGTTAAAGATTTTCGGTAAAAACCTTCATGCGCCCGCGCGGTTCGCGTTTCCAGTTGCAGCTCCCGGGCGATGCGTTTGAGGCGCAAGGGGAGGCGATTCTCGGCGACCATGATCGCCCGTTCGGCGCGGGTGGCTGTGGCCAGAAGATTGTCGATGCCTTGCGCCGGGATGTCGGGAAACGCCGCGCGGATCAGGGGCGCCAGGCCTTTATTCTCGAATACTTCACGGCTGGCGTAATCTTCGTTGAACAATTTGCCGCGGCCGTTCTCAGTCACGGCAACGATGCGTTTGCGCAACGCGCGAACGCGCGCATCCAGCGATGCCGGAAGGGCATCTGCCGGGACATCGAGAATGATCGCCGTACCGTTTTCATCCAGCGTCTGCATCACGATCTTCAACAGTTCACCGTTGAACAATTGGCGATCCTGGAGTTGAACAACCAGCTTTTTACCTGCCGAAGCGTCTTTGCCTGTGTGCTCCCAGATGGTTTTGTGCGTAGCGTCAATAATCCGCATCGAGGCTTTTTCGGGCCACATGCCATGAGCCGTGAGTATCTGCAGCTGTGTCACGGGGTCCGCTTTTCCATAGACCAGCGGGTCGTCGCTGCTCAGGGAGTCGATGAACGAACGGATGTCCGAGTCAATATCAAGGCGCTCTATCGTGTCGGTCAGCAGAGTGGGAGGGCGCAGGTTCTCGACATACATGCCACGCAATTCTGCGGGGTCGGTGCCGCTGATCTTGCGCGCTGTTTCGAGCTGGGCATCGCTCAGATCCGCAACGGCAGGGCCAATGCGACGCAATAAAGTGGCGTCGTCCCAGGTCCGCGGTTGCTCGCCTTCGAGCACGTAGGCACCCGCGCCATTGAGCGTGACTTGCGGTTGATAGGCTTCAGTGCGTTCAGGGTGTTTCAAGCGAGTCGTGCCGGTTTTCGCATCGCGTGTGAGTTCATAGTGTTTGTCCTGCGCACGCAGAATCTCCTTGCCTTCGTACGCGTGCACGCCTGTTGCGTCGGGCTTGGCGTCCTTCGGCAGATCGATTGTTCGCTGTTCATAGGGGGCGTGGTCCGGGTGCCAGAGTGTGTCACGGCCATCGGGCAGCTTCACGGGCTTCATGCCCTCGACCAGTGGCGATAACTTGAACTTGAACGCGCCCGCAATCTCGGCCCCGGTTGCAAATAACGCCAGTTGAATGACATCCGTCACCACGCTGACTACGTGCTCGGCCGCCTCAAGGCCCAGGCCTTCAGCAAGATCGACAATGCCTTCGATCACGTCATAGGTCAGTTGATAAACCGTGTAAGCCATCATCAATTCGCCCAGGCCCGGCACGAATGGCGTCGCTATCAGCAACGCCACGTTGAAAATGTCCGATACGATTTTCTTGAAATTTTCCCACCAGGCCCAGCGCGCCCTGGTATCCGTGTCGGCGGTAGACACGGCAATTACCTTGGCGTCGTTGAGAATCTTGTTGAGTTTTTGCTGATAGGCATGTGTCCAGTAATCGCTGGGCAGTGGCAGGTGCTCGAACTTCAGGTGCGCATTGAGCTTGTCTTCTGTACGCCATGGCGGACGCGAGTCCGTCGGATCAGCCTTTTCGTGCCAGACCACGTGGCTGAGACGTTGTTCGAGGTCGGCGAAGAAGTGCCCGCGCTGCTGATGATCGACAAACTGGCTGAAGAACTGGCGGTAACTGAGTTGCGATGCAGCGCCGGTTTTGTTTTCGCGCAGTTGCCGCGTCAGCTCAGTCATGAAGGCATCGGGTGATGTGTATTCCTTCAGCGGATGCTCCGGATCATGGGGGACATAGGCAATGAGCTGGCGAATGCCTTGGCTGTCTCTCACGGCAGGAACCAACAGCAGCACACCGGTCAGACGTGTCTCCATCATGGAAAGATCACAGCACTGCATGCGTAGGCCATTGAGCAGCGGCAGAGGGGCGCCATTGGCCAGCGCGGTGATCAACTTGTAGGCGTCGAGCTGAATGTCGCCGGTGGTCAATGCCAACTCGGCGGCGGCGCTTAATGCATCCTTCAGACTTTGCGTCACTTTGTGCTGCATGACGGCGACGGCCACCGGTTCGCCGGGCAGCAAATAGCTTTGCAGGTGCTGGTTGTACAGTTTGCCGATGTCCAGTTCCCTGCACAGCGTCTGGAACTGGCTGATGGTCATCTTTGCCTTGATCGGCAATATATCGAAGTGCCCGAGCTTGTCGGGTTGGCTGATGTATTGCGAATCGGCAAGTACCGTTTCGCTGGCAGCGAAGTTGTGCAGCGCGGCGTCCAGCAGCGATACGGTTCGAGTCGTGACACCGCCCAAGGTATCGATCGTGTACCAAGGTCCTGTCTTGGGGATGTACAAGTGCAGGAAGGTTGTCTTGACGTCATGGGTGACGGCGTATTTTTCCTTGAGCTTCGCCTGGAGCAAAGGCGCCGCGAATGTACGCACGTCCTGGAGTTTTTCGAACAGCTTGTCGACCTGATTCTGAGAGCCCCAGGCCTTCAGGTTGGCGTTTTTCAGTTGAGTGTGTTGGCCGGCCGGCGCGGTGTTGTACCAAGGCTCGATCTTCAGTGCCGCGCTCGCCAGTGCCTTGCCCCGGTCGAGGCTCGCGGTTTTGAAGTTTTCGTGCAGGGTGGAGCTTATGAAATCGTAGTGCCGACCTTTGTTCTGGTCAGGCGTGGAAGCATCAGACATGGCAATCATCCTTGATTGTTTGAGGATGACCAGCCTATCTGTTGGAGGGCAAAACAAAAGTCTAAAAATTGCCGCCCCAGCGGCTGTTTTACCCGTATATCCGCTGAGTATTTGAATCTGAAAAATAACTGACTACCACCTGCCAGGGCGCCAATCAGTGTTGCTCCAGGCGTGCAACGCTTGAACCTTCAACCGGGCGACATTGTGAGTCGCTGCCCGGTTGCAGATACGCCGTGAGAATTGGCGCCATGCCCTTGAGTACCTGCGTCGGCAAGGCCGAGGTGAATTTGAAGTTCTCCGCCGAGCGCCCCGGAACGAACGCGGTGAGGGTGCCGAAATGGTGATCACCGATGTAGAACACGAAGGTCGCGGTACGGTTGATCGACTTCGAACTGAGGATGCGTCCGCCCGAGCCGATGGCTTCGATGCGGTTGTCGCCGGTACCGGTCTTGCCACCCATGGCCAGTGGGGTGCCATCCGCGAGTTTGAAACTGCCGGAAACACGTTTTGCCGTACCGGCGTCCACCACTTGCGAAAGTGCTTCGCGCATCGCCGTGGCGACTTCCGATGGCATCACCCGTTTGCCAACGTGCGGGTCGTTGACCAGCCGGGTTTCATAGGGGGTGTCGGCGGCAAAATGCAGACTGTCGATCCGCAGGGTCGGCATGCGCACGCCGTCATTGAGGATGGTACCGATCAGTTCGGCCAGCGCTGCCGGGCGGTCGCCGGAGCTGCCGATGGCGGTGGCCAGCGATGGCACCAGGTGATCGAACGGGTAGCCGACTTGTTGCCAGCGTTGATGAATTTCAAGAAACGCTTCGATCTCGAGCATGGTGCGGATGCGGCTGTCGCGCGCGCCCTTGTGCTTGCTCTTGAACAGCCAGCTGTAGACTTCCTGACGTTCGAAGTGACTGGCCTTGACGATCTGGCTGAAGGTCGCGTCCGGGTGATTCAGCAGATAGCCGATCAGCCACAGATCGAGCGGGTGGACCTTGGCGATGAAGCCTTGATCGGGCAAGTCGTAGCTGCCCGGGCCGTAGGAATCGTAGAGGCGGATGAGGCGGTCGTCGGTCAATTTCTCGTTGAGCTTGGCGCCTTTGAGGTGCGAGCGCACGAAAGTGTTGAAGTCTTCCTGACTGGCGTTCGGCAACAGATAACGGTGCACGGCGGCCATGCGGATCGGGGTCGGGCGCATGCTGTCGAGGAACGTTTCGAGACGCGCCTTCGTGTCCTTGTTCTTGTACTTTTTCCAGAACTTGAGCAGGAACGAAGTGCCTTCGCGATCGGCGAAACTCGCCAGGTATTCCTGGCGCCTTGGGTCACGATCATCCTTGAGCAACTCCGCGCTGCTGTTGGGACCGGAGTAGGTGGTGTAACGCACGATATCGCGCATCAGCCGAATGAACGGCAGGTTGATCGACTCGCGCAGGGAATCGCGCAGGGTCGGCAGGCGACCGTTGTCCTCTTTGCGAAAGTTGTTAAACGTGTGCAGCCCGCCGCCGGTGAAAAACGCTTCACCGGGGCTGGCCGAGTATTTGCGATCCAGCGCTGCACTGAGCAGCTTCGACAGGTCGTGATCCTTGTTCTGGATCAGGTAATCGACAACCCAGCGGCTGAGGCGATCCTGCTCCGGCACCTCGACTTTTTTGAGTTCCGGCACGCCCATGGCGCCGTACTTGTCGTGCAGTTCGGCGATGATTTGCAGGTAGGTGGTGAGCACGCGCATCTTCGCTGTCGAGCCCAATTCGAGTTTGCTGCCTTCATTGATGTCGAACGGCTGGTCGGTGCTGTCGGTCTGCACACGCACGCGCGAACCATCCGGGGTCAGTTCGAACAGCGTGAAGCTGTAGCGCACTTGAGTGGTGCTGGTCGGCGTCAGCAAGCGCTCGCCGAGCAAACCGACTTCGGCAGCGTAGGTCGGGTCGGCGAGTTTCTTCAGGTAGGCGGTGGCCTGGGTTTGCAGCTCGCCTTGCAGGGTGCTGGTGGCCGAGAGATCGAGCCGATCGAGGTCGTACAGCGGCCGGTTGAGCATGCTTGCCAGACGGCTGCGGGCAGCGCTGATGCCTTTGTTGGTCTCGATTGGCTGGATGGTCGGCTGGGTCTGCCAGTCGCGATAACTGACGGTGCTGGCCAGTGCGGCATCGGCCAACGCGCTGTCGATCACGCCGCTCTGCTTGAGCAGGCGCAAATGGCTGTCGGTGAGGTTGGCGAGTTCTTCGCGGCCCCTGGTCAGGTAATACGAAGGGCGGCGCTGGGCGATCATCAACGAGAGCATTTCGCGCAGGGCCAGGCCTTTGTCGGCCATGGTTTTCGGGTCGGTCTGCGGGCTGTTGAGCTGCTCGTTGGCCTTGACGAAATCAGTGCCGTACCAGACCCGTAAACCCTCGGCCATTCCGTGCACCTCACCGTGGCCCGGTACGGCAGACAACGGCACGCTGTTGAGGTAATCGCGAATGATATTTTGCCGTGCCCCCAAGGTTTGCGGACCGTCCTGATAAGCACGCACGCTGGCGGAAATCATCTGGCGGATCTTCTCGGCGCCGGAAGCCGTCAGGCCTTCAGGGGAGTGCCGATATTTTTCCAGTTGCGTCGCCAGCGTACTGCCGCCAGCCGATTGCCCGGGCAGATGCAGCACCTTCGCCACTTGCGACCAGGCGGCCATGCCGAACCGTGGCCAATCCACCGCCGGGTTGGCCAGCGGTTGTTTGGGGTCGAGCAGAAAGCGGTTTTCGATAAACAGCAGGCTGCTGACCACCACCGGCGGAATCGCCGCGAAGTTCGAATACAGTTGCTGCGGATAGTTGTACTTGTACAGCGGCGCGGCGCGGCAATCGGTGATCGACAACCCGGCCTGGATCTTCTCGGAATAAGGCACAAACAGGCCTTTGTCGGTGTAGCTGAGCAGGGCGGGGGAGAAGCGTGTCTGCTCGGTGACGACGTAATTGCGTTTGATCAGGCGCGGCAGGAATTCATCGAGCGAGCTGTAACCCAGACGCAAATCGAAGGGCCCGTTGCCCGGATAACGGATGGCCTCACTGGGACCAGGTTCCAGTTTGTAGGTCAGCGAGGCGGCGTATTGGCTGAGTTCACGGGATTGAAAGCGCGAGGTGCGCATTTCTTTGGACGCACCAAGCCCTACCACCACCGCGATAATCAGCAGCAATAGCCAGAAAGCCTTCCACCCATGCCGGCTGCGGCGGGGTTTTTCAGGGACAGGCGCTTGATCATCCACACGTTCAGTCGGAACCACGGCTTTACTCGAATCGGTTTGCCACAAAGCGCCCATAGTCGATTGATCCATTCACGCAGATTGATCGGACTTGTCTGAAGCTTAGACGGTGGTTGGCGCTGGTGAGGAAATTGTGTGGGGCTGGGGGCTGAACAAATCTGGAATCAAGACACCCTGTAGTGCGGGGATGTCTGTGGTTTGGAGATCTCTGGGATGATGGAATTTACTGTGGCGAGGGGATTTATCCCCGATGGGCTGCGAAGCAGCCCCAGATTTATTCAGACATACCGCATGCTCAGGCTTTGAGCCTGCTGCGCAGGCTATCGGGGATAAATCCCCTCACCACAGATAATCCAGGTGAATTCGGTTTTATAGCCAGCAGGCATCCCAGAGCGGGTAGTCGCCGATTTTATCTACCAAACCTGCACGTAGTGGGTTGGCAATGATGTACCGAGCGAACGGCTTCACGTCTTCGCCATCACGGATAGCGCGGTCGTGGTAGCCGGTTTGCCACAATGGGCCGCGGCTCCCGGTTTTTCTGTTTACTGCTTGAGTGCAACGCGCCTTGATACCACCGATGACTTGGCCGAGATTGCCGCTCTTCAATTGCATTAACCAGTGAAAATGGTCAGGCATAACAACCCAGGCGATTGACTCAACATACCCTTGTTCGTGTGCGCGGCGAAGTTCTGCGACCAAGAGGCGCCCGGTCTGAAAATCTGAAAATACAGGCTGGCGATTGTGAACCACGGCGGTGATGAAGTAGGCGCGGCCTATTTCTGATCTTCGGCCGAAGCGCAGGTGGTGGGAGTTGGGTTGTACTGGCACGTTTGCTTCCTTGCACTCATTAATCATGATTCAAGGCTAGTGCCTGGTTACTCAAGCTGGATCTGCAAAGGCTGAACGAAATTTCTGATACTTATGAAGTCTCTGTGGTGAACAGATTTTCTGTGGCGAGGGGATTTATCCCCGTTCGGCTGCGCAGCAGTCGCAGACCAGCAAGACGCGGAGTGTCAGGAGAAACCGGTTGTCAGGTTTTGGGGCCGCTTCGCAGCCCAACGGGGATAAATCCCCTCGCCACAAATCCCTTCAGCACAGATAAGTCTTCTCAGCACAGGTTAAACCCTGCCTCAAGTAGTCCGGTGTCTTGCAAGTTGCCGGGGTAGAGCCTTCCAGCAATAAACGCTGCCAAAGCAGGGGCATGACGATGCACCAATGCTGTGCAATACTCGGCGCCTTTTTCGATAGCGAATATTCCTACTTAAGCAGTTGATGCCTCTCCGAATACCGGGCTTTTACCGAGAGTTCTCGCTAAATGTTGTGGTTTATAGAGTGAAATAACCTGTCGGAAGCTTTTTATACTGCACGCCCCACTGATCTTGCAGGTTTTGTCCTACAAGACGCGTTTGCCCATGAAGCAGGTGCGGTTTCAGGTGAGCCAAGGTCTATCGGCCGACGCTTCGACACTCGGTGGTCATATCCAATAACAAGACGAGGTTGTACCCCTATGCCAGTTGGCAATCACCTGCCTCACGGCGAAACCGCTCAGGGCGGTCCGCTCAAACGTGAACTCGGCGAACGGCATATTCGCCTGATGGCGCTCGGTGCCTGTATCGGCGTCGGTCTGTTTCTGGGTTCGGCCAAAGCCATTGAAATGGCCGGCCCGGCGATCATGATTTCCTACATTCTGGGCGGTCTGGCGATCCTGGTGATCATGCGCGCCCTCGGCGAGATGGCCGTGCACAACCCGGTAGCCGGGTCGTTCAGTCGCTATGCGCAAGATTATCTCGGCCCGTTGGCAGGTTTTCTCACTGGCTGGAACTACTGGTTTCTGTGGCTGGTGACCTGCGTCGCGGAAATCACCGCCGTCGCCGTCTACATGGGCATCTGGTTCCCCGATGTCCCGCGCTGGATCTGGGCCCTCGCGGCGTTGATCAGCATGGGCTCGATCAACCTGATCGCGGTGAAGGCCTTCGGTGAGTTCGAGTTCTGGTTCGCCCTGATCAAGATCGTCACCATCATTGCCATGGTGATCGGCGGCATCGGCATCATCGCTTTCGGTTTCGGCAATGACGGCGTGGCACTGGGGATTTCCAACCTGTGGGCCCACGGCGGCTTCATGCCCAACGGCGTGACCGGTGTGCTGATGTCCCTGCAAATGGTCATGTTCGCCTACCTCGGGGTCGAGATGATCGGCCTGACCGCCGGTGAAGCGAAGAACCCGCAGAAGACCATCCCCAACGCCATCGGCTCGGTGTTCTGGCGGATTCTGCTGTTCTACGTCGGCGCCTTGTTCGTGATTCTGTCGATCTATCCGTGGAACGAGATCGGCACTCAGGGCAGTCCGTTCGTGATGACCTTCGAGCGTCTTGGCATCAAGACTGCCGCCGGCATCATCAACTTCGTGGTGATCACCGCCGCACTGTCGTCCTGCAACGGCGGCATTTTCAGCACCGGGCGCATGCTCTATAGCCTGGCGCAGAATGGCCAGGCGCCGGCCGGTTTCGCCAAGACCTCGAGCAATGGCGTGCCGCGTCGTGCACTGTTGCTGTCGATCGCTGCGCTGCTGCTGGGCGTACTGCTCAACTATCTGGTGCCGGAAAAAGTCTTCGTCTGGGTAACCTCGATTGCGACATTCGGCGCGATCTGGACCTGGGTGATGATCCTGCTGGCGCAATTGAAGTTCCGCAAAGGTTTGAGCGCCAGCGAACGTGCCGCACTCAAATACAAAATGTGGCTATACCCGATCAGTTCGTACTTTGCGCTGGCGTTCCTGGTGCTGGTGGTCGGCCTGATGGCGTACTTCCCGGACACCCGCGTCGCCTTGTACGTGGGCCCGGCGTTCCTGGTGTTGCTGACTGTGTTGTTCTACGTGTTCAAGTTGCAACCGACCGGTGACTCACAAGGAGCAGTTCGCGCTGCCTCATAACTGACGAGCGTGCGGTAAAACAAAAAGTCGCAACGTGCGGCAGTGCCTGTAGTGGTGAATATATTTCTCCTGCAGGAACTGTTGCAGGGTGCGACTTTTTGTATTTATGCGGTAATGAATTTGATCGGCGGGCGGTATAAGTAACCTTTCTATATGTGGTTTTAATCCCTCTGTGGTTGGCTCTGGCTATAAAGTATTCATGTGTTAGAAAGTGGTGCTTAAGTTGGTCGGGTAAGTAATTTGCAATAGATGCCGGCTTCTTGTTTTGTGTGTTTCGTTATTTACTTTTGGTCCTCTTTAATTGATCAAGGGATGATCGAATGTCTGAATCTAACGGTTCCGCAAGTAATACTGCTGCGGCAGAAAATAACGAGTCCAATGCAGTTCCGGTCTATTTTAAAGTTGATAAAGTCGTGCCGCACCGGTTCGGCGATTTTGGCGGGGCACTGTCTTGGCCGATGCCTTTGTCGGTCTCTCAAAAGGGTAATGTGCTGCTCGCCGCCAGCCACTATTTGAATCGTATCGAGAACCCGGAAAGTGCGTACATTGGTGTGCTTGATTATCTGAACGGTGAGGTGCGACTTTCTGATGACGCACTTCGCGATGCACCCTCGGCGCTGGAAAAACTGATTACCGGCGCTCGTGGCCAAGCGTTGGGGCTGGCGGTGCAGAATCGCCTGAACGGGATTGCCACGGATGTCAGTATCAATGAATACGCCATGGCCGGCATCCAGTTGGTCCTGTATCAGGGATCGCTTGAAGATCCTCAGCGCAACACGGTCGCCGGGTTCGACCTGGCAGGTGAGAAACACTGGGGCAAACCCGCGTCGGCGATATTCAATAATCTGGTTGAGTATCTGGTCAAGGCACACTTGAGCAGCCGGAGAATGGCCCGATTGACCGCAAACCTGTTGCTGGTGTGGAAGGCGCCCGCGCTGCTGATCAGCGACCTTCCCGACCATTTGAAATACGGTAGCGCGGCATGGCTTAACCTGGCTGTTGCCGCGCAGACGATCGAAGCTCAAACACCGGGTAAAGTCGCGTGTATGACCTTCGCCCAGGTCATGAACAGCGCTGAAAGCGCTGCTCAGGCTGATCCGGACGTTACTCTCCAGGCTCAGGCAGCAGCGTTAGTGGACTGGGGGATCGTCAATGGTTCGCTGGAAAAAAGATCCGATGATCTTTACAGCACCACACAACTGGAGGACGTGAAGACACATTTCAATGATCAATTGGCCGACCGGCTCAACGCGTCGATCCTGTTGAGAAGCCAATTCCCCAGTCGCAAAGAAATCGCGTTGGCCAGGCTTAAAGAACGGTTTACAGGTGACGTACCTTTTGAAGAGCGCCTTCTGGAACAAGAAACAGCAGAGGGCGGCGATGGAGTCTTCCTCTCTGCGGACGGGTGGAATGGCAAGTATTCCTTATTGGATATCGCCATGACGGGAAGCTCCCGTCCCCGTCGATGGAAAACTCGCGATGCCCGCCTGGTCCTGCATCTGAATACCATCAACGAACTGCACAACCTAGACGTGCCGCAAACCTTCCAGACTCGGTTTGACAATACGCTCGGCAAGCTGAAGGACGGTGTCCGTCTGACCATAAGCCATCTGATATCCGAGTTGCCACTTGAGGACAGAAAGAATCTGGAATATGGCCGCGTGACTTTTTTTCAACATAAAACTTACAAGTCAAACGGCCATTGGGGAAAAGATCTCCAGTCCACGGACGCGAAACTGACCATTAAGACTGAGTTGGGCCGTGATACAACGGTCTATAACATTCATTTGAATCGTGGAGTCATTGAAAGAGTTGAGTTTACCCAAGCCGTTCCAGGCGAGTCTTACAATACTGGCAGCCCGAGTATTCAGTACGCCACTGAGTCCTTCCATGCCTTCGACAAGTCGGTGGCGGCAAAGCTCTTGCCAACTACAGCGATTCTCTCGACAACTCCGGCCAGTTACGCGAGTGTAAGAACCCAGACAATTGCCGATGTTTTTGTTAAACATCTTGATCTGGATAATGAGAAAATTCTTAAAGACGCCAAAGGCCAGACTACAAAAGAACGGGAAGACGCGGCCGCGCAGAGGGTCATTGATTTTGTACTCGACCTGATCCCGTTCAAGTCAGCTATTTCCAACTTTATCAAAGGCAATTATGCCGAAGGTGCAGTGGATCTGTTCATGGACGTATTGGGGTTCGTCACCGCCGGCGCAGGTGCTGTAGCGAAGGTGGCGAAGATCGGTGCCAAGACGGCTTCGGCAATCGGCAAAACCCTCAAGGCCGCAAAAATCATCGGCGCGGTAGTCATTGGCGAACTGAACCCTTTGAGCGGGTTGACGGGGCTGGTAACGGGGGGGACCCGATTGCTGGGCAAGGGTGTCAATTTCGTGGGCAACCAAAGCCTGCATTACCTCAACAAGTTGCGCGGGGCTTCTGGCAGCTATGATCTGTTGCGTGTTGCAGGCAAGCAACACGGACCGACACTGATTGGCGTCTGGAAGCTAGGCGAGGAGAGTGTCGATGGTGTGGGGGTGTTAAAAAATGGCCAGTTTTATCAGCTCAATCCTGTGAACAATCGGTTGTATGGCCCCCCAGGCGATTTTCGACCCAAGCCTGGCCGCCTCGGTCTTGGGGGGTTGGACAACAAGGACTTGGGGCGCTTCACCGTCAAACCATCTGAAATCGCCGGTCTTGAAGCCAATGCCCAAGGCATTTTTCGAAGTGCCGACGGGGAGCGCTTTTATATCCGCAACTTCGATGAAACCGGCGCAGAGGCCGTGTACCAGATCAGGAATGATTTCACCCGGGGCAGCGATTTCACGGACGTCATCCTTGTCGATCCCGCGACCAATCGCACGCACGGCGCGAGGCTCTGGCAAGTGGCGCCGGATCAATGGCAACCGCTGGCAATACGCGGCGGAAACCTCACCGACGAGATCAAATGGATCCCTTCGCCTATTACGCGCCAGCGTCTGCAAAACGGCTTGTCGGAGCCAATCATTGAAGCCATAACGACCAGTGAAGTCGCACATCTGTCCCGCAATTGGGGCGACTATCATATAGTTTCGTTTACAGCCAGTCCGACCAATATCCACCACGCATTATCGGGCACGGAGTTCGCTCAACTGTCGATTAGCTGCGACCTTTTCAATTCAAAGTTCTGGTCAAACCCACTCGAAAAGAACTCGCTATTGACCAACAAGGAAGGTGGCGCAACGATGATTTTCAGTATGCAGCGAATGAAGACTACCGGCGCTGTGAAAACAGAGTTCAATGCCTTGAGGGCGTTGGAACTGCAGGCCGGCGAAGTGCCGGGTAAAATCGATTCGGTACACGGTTTTTGGGTAGCACAGGGCGGCTATGTGGATATCCCGGTTCATCCGGGATGGGCGGACGCCGACCATGTTTTCACACCGGGTTTCGGTGGCTGTTCATTTGTGGTGGATCAGATGGGAGACAGTACGCTGCGCGTGCGGCATGTCGAAGGTAGCAAGGAAGCGGCTCAATACAACAACCTTTCCCCTCATGAGCACGGGATGGGGCAAAGTGCTGCCATGGAGTTCACGGATTATGGAGTAGGTTTTGATCTGAACGGCAATGCCGACACGATGCTGACCGGATTTTCCTACTTGAAATATGACCGGGCGGCGAAGCAGTGGAAAATACACTACCAGTCCCAATACGGCGCGCCGGTCATCAACAGTTATTCCAAAAATGATGCTGGCTGGTTTGAGCCTTCCACCCGGATGGCTCTGGTTTATCCCCAAACACATATCGTGAAGACCGGTACCAAACCGGTGGAAACGGTCGCCAATGTCGCGAAGCGAGGCGAGGTTTACGCGGCCATCCCGGCATAGCGGGGGAGACCCTGTTGGTGACCAAGGCTTCATCGTCATGAAAGAACCCGGCCTGCAACCGACCGGTGACTCACAAGTTGCGATTCGCTCGGCTTCATAGCTGACGAGCGTGCGGTAAAACAAAAAGTCGCAACGTGCGGCAGTGATTGTAGTGGTGATGTTTCCCCTGCAGGAACTGTTGCAGGGTGCGACTTTTTGTATTGTGTAGTAATGAGTTCGGTCGGCAAACGGTGGGGGTAATCCATGAGTATTCGGTTTTAATCCCTGTGTTGTTAACTTCAGTTGTCAAGGGTGTGTAAGTAAGTGCTTTATGCGTGAAGTGCTTGAATAAGTGATTTGCAATAAAGGCCGGCTTTTTGTTTTGCTCGTTTTGCTATCTACTTTTGGTTCTCTGTAATTGATCAAAGGAAGATCGAATGTCTGAATTAAAAGGTTCTGAAAGTAAAGTTGCTGCGGCGAATAATAATGAGGCCGGTGTTGTTACAGGCAATGTTGAAGTTGATAAAAACCTGCCGCACCGGTTCGGCGATTTTGGCGGGGCATTGTCCTGGCCGATACCCCTGTCTGTCTTGCAAAAGAATAACTTACGGCTCGCTGCCAGCCACTATTTGAATGGTCTTGATGATTTTGGAACTGCGGGCTTTGGTGTGCTGGACTATCTGAACAGCGATTTGCAGCTTTCTGATAAAGCGCTTGGCGATACACCCTCGGCGCTGGAAAAACTTATTACCGGCGCTCGTGGTCAAGCGTTGGGGCTGGCGGTGCAGAATCGCCTGAACGGGATTGCCACGGACGTCAGTGTCAACGAATACGCCATGGCCGGCATCCAGTTGGTCCTGCATCAGGGGGGGCTTGAGGATCCCCAGCGCAATACGGTCGCCGGGTTCGACATCGCCGATCAGAAACATTGGGGCAAACCTGTATCGGCGATATTCAATAATCTGGTTGAGTATCTGGTCAAGGCACACTTGAGCAGCCGGAGAATGGCCCGATTGACCGCAAACCTGTTGCTGGTGTGGAAGGCGCCCGCGCTGCTGATCAGCGACCTTCCCGACCATTTGAAATACGGTAGCGCGGCATGGCTTAACCTGGCTGTTGCCGCGCAGACGATCGAAGCTCAAACACCGGGTAAAGTCGCGTGTATGACCTTCGCCCAGGTCATGAACAGCGCTGAAAGCGCTGCTCAGGCTGATCCGGACGTTACTCTCCAGGCTCAGGCAGCAGCGTTAGTGGACTGGGGGATCGTCAATGGTTCGCTGGAAAAAAGATCCGATGATCTTTACAGCACCACACAACTGGAGGACGTGAAGACACATTTCAATGATCAATTGGCCGACCGGCTCAACGCGTCGATCCTGTTGAGAAGCCAATTCCCCAGTCGCAAGGAAATCGCGCTGACCAAGCTTAAGGAGAGGTTTAAAGGCTACGTACCTTTTGAAGAGAAACTTCTGGATAAAGAACCTATGTCGGGTCGAACCACCGTACCTTCGGGTGGGGGAAAGGGCACGTATTCCTTGTTGGATATCGCCATGACGGAAAGTTCTCGTTACACCCTATGGAGAACGAGCGACAGTCGTCTGCGCCCCCATAGGACGACCATCAACAAACTGCATGACCTTCGCGTGCCGGAAATTTTCCAGGCTGAGTTTGACAGTACTCTCAGCAAACTGAAGGAGGGTGTCCGTCTGACCATAAGACATCTGATATCCGAGTTGCCACTTGAGGACAGAAGGAATCTGGAGTATGGCATCGTCACTTTCTTTCAATCTAAGAATTACAAGTCAGATGGCCATTGGCGCACAAGTCTCCAGTCCACGGACCCGGAACTGATCGTGAAGACCGAACTGGGTGCCGATACACAGTTCTATACAATTGATCTGCACGGCGGAGCCATTAAAAGAAAAGAGTTTACCCGCGAACTTCCTGCAGCAAAGTGGAGCTATCCAGACAGCCCAAGCTTCGTGTACGCCATTGAGTCTTTCGAGTTTTCCGACGGGTTGGTAGGGGTAAAGCGCTGGGTAAAGACAGCAACACTCTCGTTGACGCCCACCAGTTACAGCAGCGTAAGAACCCGAATGATTGCCGATGCTTTTGTTCAACATCTTGATCTGGATAACGAAGCGGTTCTCATAGAAGCCAAAGGCGTGACGACGCTAGAACAGGAACACGCGGTCGCGATGAAGGTGGTTGATTTTGTGCTCAACTTGATCCCGTTCAAGTCAGCTATTACCAACTTTATAAACGGCAAATATGTCGAAGGTGCAATAGATCTGTTCCTGGATGTATTAGGTTTCGTCACCGCTGGCGCAAGTGCTGCCGCGAAGCTGGCGAAGATCGGTGCCAAGACGGCTTCGGCAATTGGCAAGGCGCTCAAGGCTGCAAAAATCATAGGCGCAGTGATCATCGGTGAGCTTAATCCACTGTCTGGAGTGCTGGCAGGAGTGCAGCAGGTGGGTAAGGGGGTCAAGTTCGTTGGGAAGATGGCCGTGCACCAATTGAACAAGATTCGGGGGGCATCGGGTGGGTATGACCTCTTGGTCGCAGCGGGTAAAGAGTTTGGCCCGACGGTGCTGGGGACCTTCAAAGTGGGTGAAAAAAGCATCGATGGCGTGGGGGTTTTGAAAAACGGAAATTGGTATCACTACAATGCCTATATCAATAAGCCATATGGTTTGCCTCATGAGTTTCAGCCAAAGCTTTTCGGCCAGGGACGAATCTTTGGACCCAGCGTCGACAGTGCCCTTTACCACGAGCGTTTTTATAATAATTTGATTAGTGCGCGAAAACCGCAAAATCTTTCCTCCTATCAAAGAGGATTCAATAATGGGCTTTTAGAAGGAATCAGCGATTATAGCCCAAGTCTGGATCTCGATGAGTTATACGAGTTGGCTTCAAATCCCAAGTTGCTTCCGGAACAGATTGGTGCACTAACGAAGGAGATCAAGCGCAAGACTCTGGATAGTTCCTATTATGCTACCAATCTGCTTCTTCAAGACGTGCCGACAAAGTTTACAAAGGTTACCCCGATGTCGCAGGCATATTATATAGCTTATGTTGACTTGGCCTCCAAAGGTGAATGTGCAGGACTCTCCAGCGCCATGGCAGTTGCCATGGCGCAAGGGAAAGAGGATGTTCTCTTGCAAAATCTTTACAAGGCCGCTCACAAACCAGATATTCCTCAAGCCAATAAATTCATCCATGATCTGCGGAACTTTCAGGACAAGGTCAATAAAAAGTCTAATTTTCATTTGAATGCGACCCTGGAAGTGATGACTGTTAATGAAATTGTCAACACACTGCTTTCTTCTCCCCATTCAAAAACGCTGATGCTTAGCACCAAAGATCACGGAATGGTTGCAGGGATTAGAGTGACCGATGGCAATCCTCAATGGTTTTTTTATGATCCAAATTCGGGGCTGGCGAAGCTGGAGTCTATAGCGGCCATGCAGGAAACTTTTGTTAAAGTGCTGGAAAACGGTGCGCTCGCCTCTTCGCACAATACATTTCGAAGTACGCGAGGAGGTCGCGTTTACGAAGTCAGCGAGTTCAATATCAACAATATTGATGCGAGTTACATTGAACGCGTGAAACAACTGTCTTCTGTCGAGTTGCCCGATTTGCCGGATGAGCTGCTCTCGATTCAAGTCATGATTTGAAGACAGGATCCAACTGATCGACGATTGCGGATTCATCGTCATGGCGATGATCATCGACGGCTTCCGTCGCCAGTCGTCGGAAGTGGATTTTCACGAAGCCACCTGAACCGCGCAGAGGTATAAACACGTCCACGCACTTTTGTAGGAGTTGCCGAAGTAACTCCTACACAAGCCTACCAGTCCCAATACGGCGCGCCGGTCATTCACAGTTTTTCCAAAAATGCGCCCGTGATTCAGACTGGCACAATCAACCTTCAGGCCGCCGCCACTTCCTGTGGCTCAAAACTGTCCGCCCGTGCCATCTGCCACATCCGCGAATAGAACTCGCCATTCACTTCTCCGGTCAGCAACTCCCCCGGTTTCAGGAATACATGCAACTGCGAGAACAGCTTGATCTCGGTCGCCGACATACGTCGTACCAAGTGCTTGGCCGACAGTTGCGAGGGGTGATCGAGGCCGGCGGCGGCGAGCATTTCCGCCAGCGCCTTGAGCGTGTTGCGATGGAAGTTGTAGACCCGCTGCGCCTTGTCCGGCACGACCAGCGCGCGTTGGCGCAGAGTGTCCTGAGTCGCAACGCCAGTCGGGCATTTGTTGGTGTGGCAGCTCTGCGACTGGATGCAGCCAATGGCGAACATGAAGCCGCGCGCGGAGTTGGCCCAGTCGGCGCCGATGGCCAGCACGCTGGCGATGTCGAAGGCGCTGACGATTTTGCCGCTGGCGCCGAGTTTGATCTTGTCGCGCAGATTCAAACCGACCAGCGTGTTGTGGACGAACAGCAGCCCTTCGCGCATCGGCACGCCAATGTGGTCAGTGAATTCCACGGGGGCGGCGCCGGTGCCGCCTTCCTTGCCGTCGACGACGATGAAGTCGGGAAGGATGCCGGTTTCCAGCATGGCTTTGGCGATGCCCATGAACTCCCACGGATGGCCGAGGCAGAATTTGAAACCCACCGGTTTGCCGCCAGACAGTTCACGCAGTTGCTGGATGAAATGCATCATCTCGATCGGCGTCGAAAACGCGCTGTGACGTGACGGCGACACGCAGTCTTCGCCCATCATGATGCCGCGGGTTTCAGCGATTTCTTTGGTGACTTTGTGCTTGGGCAGGATCCCGCCGTGGCCCGGTTTGGCGCCTTGGCTCATCTTGATTTCGATCATGCGTACTTGTGGGTTCTGCGCCTGGGTGGCAAAGCGTTCCGGGTCGAATCGGCCGTCGCTGGTGCGGCAACCGAAATAGCCGCTGCCCAGTTCCCAGGTCAGGTCGCCGCCGTGTTCACGGTGATACGGGCTGATGCTGCCTTCGCCGGTGTCGTGGGCGAAGTTGCCAAGCTTCGCCCCTTGGTTCAGTGCGCGGATGGCGTTGGCGCTGAGCGAACCGAAGCTCATCGCCGAGATATTGAACACCGACGCCGAATACGGCTGCGTGCACTGCGGACCACCAACGGTGACACGAAAACTGCTCGGGTCGCTCAATGGCGCCGGACGCATCGAATGGCCGATGAATTCAAAACCGGATTGGTAGACATCGATCAGCGTGCCGAACGGTTTGTCGGCGCTTTCATTTTTTGCCCGCGAGTAGACCAGCGAACGCTGAGCGCGCGAGAAGGGCAGGGCGTCGCTGTCGGACTCCAGCAAATACTGGCGAATCTCCGGGCGGATGCCTTCGACCAGATAACGGATGTTGCCCAGAATCGGGTAGTTGCGGCGCACCGCGTGCGGGCTTTGCAGCAGGTCGAACAGACCGAGCAGGCTTAGCACGCCAGTGACGGCGGTGATCGGCCACAGCCAGTCATGTTCGAGAAAAGGCAGGCTGGCGAGGGTGAACATCACGCAGACGGCAAAGAAGGCGTAGCGGCTCAGGAGGGACAGGCTCATACGGTTTCCTTGGTTCGGACTTTGTAGGGCAGGCAGGGATTCTGCGCCAACGTAGAAACCGTGAACAGCCAGACTTTCTGCCTATTTCGGCGTCAGGCAACAGACTGACGCAGCGGCAACAGCACACGGAACGTAGTGCCAGCCCCGAGTTCGCTGCGCACCGAAATATCCCCGCCGTGTTTTTTCACGATGCCATAGGACAGGGACAAACCCAGCCCTGTCCCTTGCCCCACCGGTTTGGTAGTGAAGAACGGGTCGAAGATTTTCTGCAAGGTTTCGGGCGCAATGCCTGACCCGTTGTCAGCCACTTCGATCCACGCGGTTTCCCCTTGCAGCCCCGTGCGCAGGGTGATGACGCCGCGTTCAGGTCCCATGGCCTGCACGGCATTGACCACCAAATTCATGATCACCTGATTGATCTGCGACGGCAGGCATTCGATGTCCGGCAGATTCTGATATTCCTTGACCACATCGGCCTTGTATTTGAGTTCGCTGGCGACAATGTTCAGGGTCGATTCGATGCCTTGTTGCAGATTGGCCCACTGCCATTGTTGCTGGGTGTCGACCCGGGAGAAATCCTTCAGGTCCTTGACGATCTGGCTGACGCGCCCGATGCCTTCCTTGGATTCTCGGATCAGCACAGGAATATCCTCAAGCAGGAAATCCAGTTCGAGCTCTTTACGCAGTTTTTGCAGTTGCGCGGCGGGTTCGGGTGGCAGCGTTTGCCCGGCGGCCTGATAGGCGTCGAGCATGCTCAGCAGCTGCTGAAAGTACCCGTCAAGCGAACCGAGGTTGGAGGAAATGAAGCCGATCGGGTTGTTGATTTCATGGGCAACCCCTGCTGCCAGTTGTCCGAGCGAGGCAAGCTTTTCGGACTGCACCAACTGACTTTCCAGTTGTTTGCGCTCGTCGATCTCGCGCTGCAAGGCCACGCTGGCCTGCTTGAACTGGGCGGTGCGCTGATCCACCAGATGTTCCAGATGATGCATTTGCAATGACGCGCGTTCGGTCATCTGCCACTTGGTCAGCAGCGTGTTGGCCATTTGCTGGACTTCAATGTTGTCGAAGGGTTTTTTCAGGATCAGCAGACGGTCGTGAGCCTGCAGGCGATCCAGTAACTCGTCCCAGGAATAGTCGGAATACGCCGTACAGACGACCACCTGCAATTGCGGATCCTGCTGCCAAAGGTGTTCGATGGTTTTCGCGCCGTCCCATCCGTCGGGCATGCGCATGTCGACAAACGCCAAGGCGTAGGGACACTGCTCCTGCAGGGCGAGGTTGAGTTTGGCCAGTCCTTCCTCGCCACCGTAAGCGGAGTCGAGCTCGAAATTCGGTCGTTGCGGGCGGACTTGAGCACCAAACAGCGCCGTCTCCATCTCGTCCAGTTCTGCCGAGTGCGCCAGGGGCGGCGTGAGAATCTTGCGAAAGTCTTCGTGAATCGACGGCATGTCGTCGATCAGCAAAATGCGACGGTTCGACAGTTCGCTCATGCGTTCTCCGTTACGGTGATCAGCGGAAGTTGCAAGGTGAACAAGGCCCCCAGCCCTGGTCCGTCGCTATGGGCAGTGAGGTGGCCGTTCATTTCGATCGCCGCCAGCGCGCAACTGTGCAGGCCAAAACCGTGGCCCTCTTTGCGCGTGGTAAAACCGTGAGCAAAGATCCGTGTCATGTTTTCCGGGGCGATGCCTTCACCATCGTCCCGGACGCTGATTTGCAGAAAGGTCTCGTCAACGATTTCCACCCCGAGTGTCATTGTCCGAGGGCGGTTGCTGAGGTCAGTCATGGCGTATTTGGCGTTGCTGATGAGGTTGATCAGAATCAGCAGCAAGCGGTGTTTGTCACCCATCACCTGGGGCACTTCACTGTATTGCCTGACCACGGTTACGTGATGGCGAGTCAGCGCGCCGGCATTCATGCGCAGGGCGTCTTCCAGCAGCTCGTCGATATACAGCGGTTCGGTCATGCTGTTGGCCCCCGCGTAGGACTGCTGGGTGGCGACGATGTCCTTGATGTGGTCGACGCTCTTGTTCATCTGGCCCAGTTCATCGGCCATTTCCTGCTGTTCCTGGGCAATCGCGCTGACCAGTTGATTGAGATAGCCGGGCAGCAATTTGCCCTTGTCGTCCTCACTGAGGAAATGCCCGAGGTCGTTGGGGTGTGCGTTGATCAACTGCATGGCCTTGCCCAGGCCAAGCGCCTTGCTGCTGCGCAGTTTTCGCCCGATCAGCTCGCAGGAGATGTTCACGCTGTTGAGCACGTTGCCGACGTTGTGCAACACGTTGGTCGCGATTTCAGCCATGCCCGCCTGCCGCGCGGCGTCGAGCAGTTCGCTCTGGGCATTCTTGAGTTCCTGGGTGCGTTCTTCGACCCTTTGTTCCAGCACATCGTTGGCATTTTGCAGGGCGTTGTTGACCCGGTGGATCTCGGCGAAGCTGCGGATCAGCCGGACGGCCAGCCACAGCAGCGACAACATCAGCAGCACGGAAAACAGCAGCATGTAGAAGTGGTACTCGCGATCGATTTTTTCGACCCGTTGCTGGTCCAGGTTGAGCATGTGGGTGATGTCGTCCAGGCGTTCGGCCACGGGCACGGCTTCGATGTTTTCCAGCAGTTCGTTGACGATTGGCTGCTCGCGCAAGATCAGCGCGACGTGACTGCTGAGAATCTTCACCGGGGCATGAAATTCTTCCGGCAAGCGTTGCGCGTTCACCGCCAGTTTGTTCAGCCCCACTTCGATGTCGGCGGCCTTGTCGGCAGAGGTGACCTGGGCGAATTCCAGGGCACTGAGCAGCAAGTCGTAGGTGTCGGTGGCGATGTTTTGTACTTGCAGCTTGTCGAGGTCGGACAAGTCCGCCAGTTGCGCCTGGATATCGTCTTCGGCGGTCGGCAGGAAGGCCAGGGAGTTACGCAACAAGGCGTTGTGTGACTTGAACTGCTCCACCAGGCGAGTCTTTTCCTGCATCGCTTTGAGAAAGCCTTCGTGCGCATCGTTCCATTGCCTGGAGTCCTTGCGCCCATGCCCCGACTCCATTGTGGCGAAGCGCTCCCACAACTGGCGCATCTCGATCACCGGAGACACCAGCGGGTCGTAGTTATGGGAAATCGCCACGCGCGCTTTGAGTATCTCGTTTTCCCAACGCGCGTCCTGTTGGGTGATCTGGCGGATCAAGTCGCGCGATTCGATGTACGTGACAGTCTTTTCGGAGCTGGACTTGAGGTAGAGGAACAACAGCGTCGAGGCCAGCAGAATGGCTACCAGCGTGACCAACAGCAGGCTGGTTCTGCGTGACATCTTCTTCATGGCTTGCCCTCCCATTGGCCGGACAGGGTCTTGAGAAACTGGATGATCAGTGTTTTGTCTTCTGCGCTCGGCATGCGCCCCAGTTGATACTGGAACATGACGTCCACGGCCCGTTCGAGGTCGGGGGCTGAACCGTCGTGGAAGTACGGTGCGGTCAGCGCGACATTACGCAGACTAGGCACCTTGAAAACCGCGCGATCAGCTTCGTCGCCGGTGACGTTGAATCGTCCCTGGTCAGCCGCCGTCGGGTTACCGCGATCGGCGATGTAATCACCGAATACGCCGAACTTCTGAAACATGTTGCCGCCGATGTTCACGCCCTGATGGCAGGCGATGCAGCCGTAGTCCTTGAAGCGTTGATAGCCGTACTTTTCTTCGAGGGTGAGGATGTCGGTATCGCCCAAAAGGTATTGATCGAAGCGCGACCCGGGGGATAACAGGGTGCGTTCGTAGGTGGCGAGCGCATTCTGGATATTGGCTTGGGTCACGGCATCCGGGTAGGCGCCGTCGAAGGCTTTGCGGTAGCCGGGATCGTCGGTGATGCGTTGCACGACGGTTTTCCAGTCACCGCCCATTTCGTGGGGGCTGGTGATGACATTGTCGGTTTGCTCCTCCAGCGTCTCGACCCGTCCGTCCCAGAATTGCCGGAAATTGAGGCTGGCGTTGAGCACCGTGGGCGTGTTGAACGCCACCGGTTTGCCATCGAAGCCCAGCGACAGGGCGCGGGTGTCGGCACCGCCCTTGTCCAGTTGGTGGCAACTGGCGCAGGACAACGTGTTGTTCGCCGATAGCCGCGGATCATTGAACAATTGGCGACCGAGCGCGACGCGTTCGCGATTAACGGGAGCCATCTCGGGCAACGGCTTGAGTGGCTGGTTCAATGGCTCGCTGACAGCATTGATACAAACCCCGCAAAACATGAAGGCTAGCGTGTAACGGAAAAGGCTCATTGGAGATTGTCCCCCGTGCTGGTCGGTGGACTGTCGCTGGAGGCCGATGGATCGGCCCAGGGCCCCGGCAGTCCTGCGCTCAGCAGTTGGGCAAATGCCGGTGCCGGCAAGGCTTCGCTGAAGTAGAAACCCTGAGCTTCTTCGCAATGGTGATCCTTGAGATATTGCAGTTGCGCTGCTGTTTCCACGCCTTCGGCGATGACGTTCAGACTCAGGCTCTTGCCCAGGCTGATGATCGCGCCGACCAGCGCGGCATCGCTGCTGTCGCTGCTCAGACCACGAATGAATGACTGATCGATTTTCAGTACATCGATAGGGAAGCGACGCAGGTAGCTGAGGCTTGAATACCCGGTACCGAAGTCATCGATGGCGAGCTTGATCCCCAGTGCTTTCAACCGTTGCAACGCGCTCATGGTCGCGTCGACGTTTTGCATCAGCACACTTTCGGTGATTTCCAGCTCCAGCAGGCAGGGGTCCAGCCCCGTGTCTGCAAGCACCTGTTCGACGCTCTCGACAAAGTGGCGCTGGCGAAAGTCGATGGCCGAGGTGTTGACCGACATGCGGATCGGCGGCAATCCTGCTGCTTGCCATTGCCGCGTCTGGCGGCAGGCTTCGGCCAACACCCATTTGCTCAGCGGGACGATCAGCCCGCTGTCTTCGGCCACTGGAATAAAGTCTGACGGGTAGACCCAGCCATGCCCCGGTTTTTGCCAGCGAACCAGCGCTTCCGCACCGACAATCCGACCGCTCTCCAAGGCGATTTTTGGCTGGTAGTGCAAGACAAATTCATTTCGCTGCAACGCCTGGCGAATACCGGATTCGATACTCTGCTGTTCCCGGGCGCGCGCATTCATCGCCTCGATGAAAAAACCGTAATTGTCCGGTCCGCTGTCCTTGACGTTACGCATGGCCGTTTCAGCTTTCTTGATCAGTTCGGTGGCCTCAAGCCCGTCGTCCGGATAAACGCTTAACCCCATGCTGGCGGTGACGCTGACGTCATGCCCCGCGATCATTTGTGGCGTGCGGATAATGCCCAGCAGTTTTTCGGCGATGCTGCGGGTCTGCTGGGGGTGGTTGATATCGGTGAGAATCACCACGAACTCGTCAGAGCCGTAGCGAAAAACCGAGTCCGATCCGCGCACGCTTTTGAGCAACTGCTGACCCACCCGTTTGAGCATTTCGTCGCCGGCCGGATGCCCCAGCGCATTGTTGATGCGCTTGAAGCGATCCAGACCGAGGAACAGCACCACCAGTTTTTTGTCATGGCGTCGGCAGGCAGCAAGGTGCTGAGTCAGGCGGTCACCGAGCAGGGTGCTGTTGGGCAGACCTGTGAGGCTGTCGTACTGCAACAGATGCGACACCTTGAGCAATTCGTGGACCCGTGCCTCGATAGTCTGTTCGAGGTTGAGCATCTTCAGTGCGGCATCCTGAGCCAGTTGCCATTTCCAGGTCAGGGCGTTGGCCATCTGGCGAATTTCCAGGGCATCGAAAGGTTTTTTCAGGATCAGCAACTGATCGCCGAACTCCAGCCGCTCGGCCATGGCCTCCCAGCTGTAGTCGGTGTAGGCGGTGCATAAGGCGATTTGCAGGTTCGGATCGGCTTGCCACAGTCTTTCGATGGTTTCCAGACCATCCCAGCCGGGCGGCATGCGCATGTCGGTGAAGGCGAGCGCATAGGGGCGCCCTTGCTCCAGAGCCAGTTGAACCAGTTTCAGCGCTTCTTGCCCTTGATAGGCGGAGTCGAGCTGGAAGGCCAGGTGCGATGCCTGTCGGGTGCCGAACAGCGTCTGTTCCAGGCTGTTCAGATCTGCTTCGCCGCTGGTGTCCGGGGTGAGTATCTTGCGAAAGTCAGCGTGAATCGCCGGGGTATCGTCGATGATCAGAATCCGGCGGTTGGTCTGGGCAAAGGGCGTTTTCATCCCTCACTCTCCCTTGTGCCGTTCGACTCGCTGCTGGCGGCCGTGAGCATCCGGACCGCGCGCTCGGGGCTGAGCGCCTCCCGAAAGTAAAGGCCCTGCGCAGCCGGCAGCGGAACGTCGGGTGTTGGAATTAGCGGTTGCCCCGGCTGCTGGCCGCCTTCGGCAATGATGCCGATACCCAGATCCCTGGCGAAATTGATGATCGCCTTCAGCGTGTTGGCCCCGGCCGTGTCCTGAGTCGCGCTGTCCAGAAACGACTGGGCGAGTTTCAGGTGATTGACCCGATAGGTTTTCAGGTAGTCGAACGATGAGTATTCGGTGCCAAAATCATCGATGGCGATTTTCACCCCCAGCTCACTCAATCTCGGCAGCACGTCGTTGTGGGTCCACTTGGTCTGGGCCAGCGTCGCTTCGGTGACGTCAAAACGCAGATCCCAGGGGGCGAGTTCATGGCGTGCGGTGGTGCGCAATACGTCGTAGATAAGCTCGGGGCCACTCTTGAGTTGGGCCAGCGAAATCTTGATCGCCATCACCGGTGGCGCTACCCCGGCGTTGCGCCACTGGCTCATTTGCCGGCAGGCGCGATCCAGCACCCAGCGACCGAGGTGAATGATGGCGCCGGTTATCTCCGCGGCCGGGACAAACGCGCCCGCCTGCAGCAGGCCGCGCTGGGGATGGTTCCAGCAGACCTGCGCTTCCATGCCTAAAATCCTGCCGCTGTGCATGTCGACTTCCGGCGCGTATTTCAACTCCAGTTCATCGCGTTCCAGTGCAATCATCAGCTCATTGACGATGGCCATGCGCTCGGCCACTTCCTGGGTAATCGCCTCAGAGTGGAAGTGATACTGATTGCGCCCCGTGTCCTTGGCGCGGTACAGCGCCATGTCCGCCTGCCCCAGCAGGCTGTCGGCGTCGTGGCAGGCGTCGCTGTAGGTGCTGATGCCGATGCTGGCTGAAATATGCACGGCATTGCCCGCCAGGTGGAACGGCGCCGTCAGCGCATCGAGGATATTGCTGGCCATGGCGGCGGAACGGGTCGGGTCGCTGACGTCCAGTTGCAGAATCGCAAATTCGTCGCCGCCCAGGCGCGCCGTGACGTCGTTTTCGCGCACACTCGATTTGATCCGCCGCGCCACTTCCTGCAATAGCAGATCGCCGATCGGGTGACCGAGGCTGTCGTTGATTCGCTTGAAGTGGTCCAGATCCAGATAAAACACCGCGAATGGCGCTGCGCCCCGACGTGCGCCGGCAAACGCCTGATGCAGACGCTCGATCAGGGTGGCGCGATTGGCCAGCCCGGTGAGACCGTCCGTGCGAGCCAGCAAGGCGAGCTTCTCCTCGGCCACACGGCGCTCGGTGATGTCGAGGATGATGCCTTCGACCTCCAGCAAGCGGCCATCGTGGTCGCGGACCGGAACGTAGCGATTCTCTACCCAGCGCCAGGTGCCTTCTCCGGTGCGCAGGCGAAACTCGATCGAGGCGCCCAATGCGTGTCGATCCAGCACCCGGGCCATGGCGGCATCTACGCCAGCCTGATCGTCGGGATGAATCAGATCCTGCGCCCAGTTTGCCGATGCCACCAGATCGGCGGCCACATGGCCGTATCGCGTGATGTTGTGCGAGATATACATCAATTTGAACGAGGGGTCGCCGCGCAACCGGTAAAGGATCGTCGGGCTGTTCTGCACGATGATATTGGCGTCGGACAGCTCTCGCGTGCGCTCCTGAACGGCCAGTTCGAGTTGCGTCATTTTCAGCGCGGCGTCCTCGGTCATCTGCCATTTGACCGTGAGGGCACTGGCCATCTGGCGGATCTCGATCGCATCGAAGGGTTTTTTCAGAATCAGCAGACCATCGGTCAGTCCCAGCCGCTGATCGATATCTTCCCAGGAATAATCGGTGTAGGCCGTGCACAACGCGACTTGCAGCTTGGGGTCGACCTGCCACAGCCGTTCGATGGTTTCCAGGCCATCCCAGCCCGGCGGCATGCGCATGTCAATGAACGCCATCGCATAAGGGCGTTGAGCGGCCATGGCGGCTTGCAGTTTTTCCAGCGCTTCGCTTCCCTGAAATGCCGAGTCCAGTTCAAAGTGCTCTTTCGGTGCGGTGGCCGGGGTGCCGAACAGCAGGTTTTCAGTTTCCCCGAGGCTGTCGGAGCCTGCATTGCCCGGACTGAGTATTTTCAGATAATCGGCATGAATCGACGCGGTATCGTCGACGATGAGTATGCGGCGGTTGATCGGCCCGGCTTGCGCAATCACGGCGCAACGCCAAATCCAGACTCGCTGTTACTCGGGAGCATCCTTTTCCCCTCCTTGCATGCCCGCACGCAGGCCGTTGGTGTCGTTCGACCTCTTGAGCATAGTTGGCCGCAGGGCACTTCGCTTGCAGGTGTGTAACCAATGTATTGCGTGAGCCCCGCGAAAATCATCTAGCCTTGCCTTCAAGCGCAGGCAAGTCAGGACGTCTGTCGGCGCGCCTGTCAGGTTCACTGTTTCGCTTGAGGCCACCCCATGGAAGAACAATCTGCCCCGATTTCACCGCACCGGCCGAAGGTGTTGCTGGTCGATGACGAGGAGTCGATCCTCAACAGCCTGCGGCGTCTGCTGCGCAGTCAGCCTTACGACGTGCTGCTGGCCACCAGCGGTGCTCAGGCGCTGGAAATGCTGACCCAACAGCCCGTCGACCTGGTGATGAGCGACGCCCGCATGCCCAATATGGACGGCGCGACATTGCTGGCTCGTGTCCATGAACTCTATCCGGCGACCACGCGGATCATGCTCACCGGCTACGCCGATCCAGCGGCGATCATCAAAGCCATCAACGAAGGGCGGATCGATCGCTACATCAGCAAACCCTGGAACGACGAAGAAATGCTCCTGACCTTGCGCCAGGCGCTGGAGCATCAGCATTCGGAGCGTGAACGTCAGCGCCTGGAGCGGTTGGCCCAAGTGCAGAATGATCAGCTCAAACTACTCAACAGCACCCTGGAAAAACACGTCGCCGCGCGTACCGCTGAGTTGCAGCAGACTGCCGACATGCTTGATCTGGCTTACGAGGAACTCAAACACAGTTACGTGACTGGCACCGAAGTGTTCTCGTTGCTGGCCAACCTGCGCCTGCCGCCGGCCAAGCAGACCAATCGGCAGATCATCGAACTGGTGCGCGGCTACTGCAAGATGCACGGCATCGATGAAGCCGGCAGTCGTGACCTGACCATGGCCGCTGCGTTGTACAACATTGGCAAACTGAGCTGGACCGACAACATGATGGTCACCCCCTCGGATCTGCTTCGCCATACCGAGCGCGATCGCTATCGCGGTTATCCGAAACAGAGCGAATCGCTGTTGATGACCCTCGACCCGATGAAGGATGCGGCCCGGTTGATCCTGCATCATCAGGAGCGCTGGGACGGCAGCGGTTTTCCGGATCGGCTCAAGGGCGAGGCGATCCCGTTGGGTTCGCGACTGTTGAAGCTGGCGGTGGACTTCGTCGAATTGCAGCGCGGGCTGATTCTCGAGCGGCAAATGAACAGCGACGAGGCGTTGTTATACCTGCGTCAGTACGCTGGCAAACTTTACGATCCCGAGCTGGTCGAGGACTTCATCAAGGTATGCGCGGCGTTCCTGAGCGACGTGGTCCTCGCCGACCCGGACGTCAAGGTGCTGGGCACCCGCGAGCTGGCGGCGGGCATGATTCTGGCGCGCAACCTGAATGCCGACAACGGCATGTTGCTGCTCAATACCGGCAAGGTTTTGAGCGCACTGCTGGTGGACAAACTGATCAGCTTCGAGGCCATGGAGGGGGCCAAATACAAAGTGTTCGTAAAGGTACCGGAGGAAGTCGAAGGGGCGCTCGAGGCACAGAGGTGATGGCGTAAGAGGTGACGTTGGCGGGGCAGGCATGGGATCCTTGCGGTTTTCTCCAGGCCCGTGGCTGACCCATGACGTGTGCATCCGCCGTTTCACCTCGCATCATCCACATTGCCGCCGCGCTGTTGCTCAACGCCGACGGCCAGACCTTGCTGGTACGCAAACGCGCCACCACGGCGTTCATGCAACCGGGCGGCAAGATCGAAGCCCATGAATTGCCGGTGCAGGCACTGGCCCGTGAGCTGGAAGAAGAGTTGGGGTTGGTGATCGATCCATCGCAGGCGACGTTCCTTGGCCAGTTCTCGGCTCCCGCCGCCAATGAACCGGGATTTGTCGTGCAGGCAGAAATCTTTCAACTGACCATCAATGCCGAAGTCTTCCCGGCAGCTGAAATCGAAGAGGTCATCTGGGTCGATCCGGCCACTGATCCGGCGCTCGAACTGGCGCCATTGACACGCGACCTGATCCTGCCGTTTTATCGAGCCTCGCTGACCCAAATCGCCTGATCATTAACGCAAGGGACGCCCACCATGATCCCGCTTCAAGACCTGCTGATTTTTGCCGCCGCCGCGTTGCTGATGGTCCTCACGCCGGGGCCGAACATGATCTACCTGATCTCGCGTTCGATCTGTCAGGGGCGCAAGGCCGGGTTCACCTCGTTGCTAGGCGTGGTCGCGGGTTTCTTTGTGCATATGTTCGCCGCTGCTGCCGGTTTGACCGCGGTATTCCTCGCGGTGCCGATGGCTTATGAAGTGTTGAAGTGGGCGGGTGCGCTGTACCTGCTGTGGCTGGCCTGGCAGGCGCTGAAACCCGGCGCGCGTTCGCCGTTCGAAGCCCAGCAGTTACCGCCGGATTCGTCGCGCAAACTGATCACCATGGGCTTTCTTACCAGCGCCCTGAACCCGAAAATCGCGGTGTTCTATCTCTCGGTGTTTCCGCAATTCATCAGCCCTGAACACGGCTCGGTGTTCACCCAAAGCATCATCCTCGGCCTGACTCAGATCAGCGTCAGTTTCAGCGTCAATCTGCTGATTGCGCTGTTTGCGGCGGGCATTGCTTCGTGGTTCGTGCGCAACCCGACGTGGCTGGTGATGCAGCGTTATTTCATGGGCCTGGTACTGGGCGGTCTGGCCATTCGCTTGATGCTTGAGCAACGGCGAGCCGCTTGAGATGTGGATCGAAAAGCTGGACGCCAGCCATGCCCTGGCCTATCGGGAACTGATGCTCGAAGCCTACGACCGGCATCCGCAGGCCTTCACCTCCAGCGTGCGTGAACGCGCAGTGATGCCGCTGAGCTGGTGGGAGGCGCGCCTGACCAGCAAGCTCGATGTGGTGCTCGGTGCCTTCGAGGGTGGCACGCTGGCTGGCATTGTCGGTTTGGCATTTGAGCCGCGAGAAAAAGCCCGACACAAGGCCACGCTGTTCGGCATGTATGTGTCGGCGGATTTTCGTCAGCACGGTTTGGGGTTTGAACTGGTGCAAGCGGCGCTGGCCGAGGCGCAGAATCATCCCGAGCTGAAGCTGATCCAGCTCACGGTTACTGCTGGCAATGAAGCTGCGTTCAAGTTGTATGAGCGCTGCGGTTTTATCCAGTTTGGTCTTGAGCCGCTGGCGGTGCGGGTGGGCGAGGATTACTTTGACAAGATCCACATGTGGCGCCAGATCTGAATCCATGCGCAGAACCCTGTAGGAGTGAGCCTGCTCGCGAAAGCGGTGTGTCAGTCGCTCAAATATTGCCTGACCCGACGCCATCGCGAGCAGGCTCGCTCCTACAGGGACTCGTGGTGTTCTCGTATCAGCGCACGGCACTGACCCCATCAAGCGTCGAAAACGATGTGTCCTTGGCCGTCAGCAGAAAATCACGCATGTACGGCGCATCGAGCATGTCGGCGCGGATTCCCGCGTACAGCGTGGCAAACAAGCCTTTCTCGCCCAACCGTTTGCCTTTCACGTAACCGCGTGAGCTGTATTCATGCAGCGCCCAGTGCGGCATGCCGCAGACGCCACGGCCGCTGGCGACCAGTTGCATCATCATCACCGTCAGCTCCGAAGTGCGCACTTGCGCCGGTTCGATGTCGGCCGGTTCAAGAAAGCGGGTGAAGATGTCCAGTCGGTCGCGTTCTACCGGGTAGGTGATCAGCGTTTCAGTCAGCAAATCTTCGGGGACGATGTACGGTTTGCTCGCCAGCGCATGCTGATTGGCCACCGCGAGCATGGCTTCGTAGGTGAACAACGGCACGTAAGTGATGCCGGCGATTTCCAGCGGATCAGAGGTCACCACCAGATCCAGATCGCCACGCGCCAGGGCCGGCAGCGGCGCAAAGGAGAAGCCTGACGCGAGGTCGAGTTCGACCTCCGGCCAGGCATCGCGGAATTGGTCGATGGTCGGCATCAGCCACTGGAAGCAACTGTGGCATTCGATTGCCATGTGCAAACGCCCGGCAGTGCCACCGGCCAAGCGGCTGATGTCGCGCTCGGCGGCGCGCAGCAGTGGCAGGGTCGCGTCGGCCAGTTGCAGCAGGCGCAGGCCGGCGCTGGTGAAGCGCACCGGTTTGGTCTTGCGCACGAACAACTGCATGCCCAGCCGTTCCTCAAGCTCCTTGAACTGGTGCGAGAGTGCCGATTGGGTCAGGTGCAAACGGTCAGCGGCATCGACCAGGCTGTCGGCTTCGCGCAGGGCGTGCAGGGTTTTCAGATGACGGATTTCAAGCACCGGCTGGCTCCATGAGGAAAACTTGTGATCAACACGAAAAGGTTGAGTTTGTCTCATGTTGGTTTGACTGTCGACAATGGCGCCATCTTTTATGCAATGGAGCACACTCGACATGGCCGTGGCCCACACCCTTGGTTTCCCGCGCATCGGCGCCGACCGCGAACTGAAGAAAGCCCTCGAAGCCTATTGGCACGGCGATCTTGATCGGGCTGCCCTGAACCAGGTCGGTCGTGAACTGCGCGCCCGCCACTGGCAATTGCAGAAAGACGCCGGTATCGATCTGCTGCCGGTCGGCGACTTTGCCTGGTATGACCAGGTGCTGACCCACTCGCTGACGTTTGGCGTGATCCCCGAGCGTTTCGACGGCGTGCGCGACGAGCGCGGCCTGCCGAGCCTCGACACCCTGTTCGCCATGGCCCGTGGTGCGTCCGCCAACTGCTGCGGCGCCGAGCACGGCAAGACTCAATATGCGCAAGAACTGACCAAGTGGTTCGACACCAACTACCACTATCTCGTCCCGGAATTCAGCGCTGATCAAACATTCAAGCTGAGCTGGAACCAGTTGTTCGATGAAGTCGAAGAAGCCAAAGCGCTGGGCCACAACGTCAAACCGGTGATCATCGGCCCGCTGACTTATCTGTGGCTGGGCAAGGCCAAAGGCAATGATTTCGACAAGCTGGATTTGCTTGAGCGCTTGCTGCCGCTCTACAACGAAATTCTCGTGCGCCTCGCCGAGCAAGGCGTGGAGTGGGTGCAGATCGACGAACCAATCCTCACCCTCGATCTGCCGCAAGCATGGAAAAGCGCCTTCGAACGCGCTTATCACATCCTCCAGTATTCGCCGCTGAAGAAACTGGTGGCGACGTATTTCAGCGGCCTCGAAGACAATCTGGGTCTGGCCGTGGGTCTGCCGGTGCAGGGGCTGCACATCGACGCGGTGCGCGCGCCGGAGCAACTCGGTCAGGTGCTCGATCGTCTGCCGACCTACAAGATTCTCTCGGTGGGTCTGGTCAATGGTCGCAATGTCTGGCGCTGCGAACTGGAGCAGGCGCTGGCGCAACTGCAACCGGCGCAGGAGCGTTTCGGCGACAACCTGTGGGTCAGCAGTTCCTGCTCGTTGCTGCACAGTCCGGTGGATGTCGAGCGTGAAGACACACTCGATCCGGAACTGAAAAGCTGGCTGGCGTTTGCCGTGCAGAAGTGCAGCGAAATCTCCGTGCTGCGTGATGCGCTGAACGATCCGCAGGCGCCCAAGGTGCAATCTGCACTGTCCGAGAGTCGGGCTATTCAGGCCAGCCGCGCGCAGTCGCCACGTATTCATAAAACCGCAGTGCAGGCGCGGGTCAAGGCGATCAATGCCAGCGACAGTCGCCGTCATTCGCCGTTTGCCAAGCGCATCGCCAGGCAACAGGCGCGTCTGCAATTGCCGACGTTCCCGACCACCACCATCGGCTCGTTCCCGCAGACCGGAGCGATCCGTCTGGCGCGGCAGGCGTTCAAGCAGGGCAAGCTGTCGGCCAACGATTACCACGACGCCATGCGCAGTGAAATCCGCCACGCCGTGCAGATTCAGGAACGCCTCGGGCTGGACGTGCTGGTGCACGGTGAGGCCGAGCGCAACGACATGGTCGAGTACTTCGCCGAGCAACTCGACGGCTACCTGTTCACCCGGTTCGGCTGGGTCCAGAGCTACGGTTCGCGCTGTGTTAAACCGGCGGTGATTTACGGTGACCTGAGTCGTCCGCAAGCGATGACGGTCGACTGGATCAGCTACGCGCAGGGCCTGACCGACAAGGTCATGAAAGGCATGTTGACCGGTCCCGTGACCATGCTGATGTGGTCGTTCCCGCGTGAAGACGTATCGCGCAAGATCCAGGCGCAGCAACTGGCGCTGGCCCTGCGCGATGAAGTGGTTGATCTGGAAAACGCCGGCATCAAGATCGTGCAGATCGACGAAGCCGCTTTCCGCGAAGGCCTGCCGTTACGGCGGGCGCAATGGCAGGAATATCTGGACTGGGCGGTCGAGGCGTTCCGTCTGACGGCGTCTGGCGTGAAGGACGAAACGCAGATTCACACGCACATGTGCTACAGCGAATTCAACGATGTGATCAAGGCGATTGCCGAGATGGACGCCGACGTCATCACCATCGAAACCTCGCGCTCGGACATGGAATTGCTCGACGCCTTTGAGGCGTTCGACTACCCGAACGACATCGGCCCCGGCGTCTATGACATCCACTCGCCACGGGTGCCGGACACTGCCGAGATGTTCAAGTTGATGCGTAAAGCGGTGCAACGGATTCCCGCAGAGCGCCTGTGGGTCAACCCCGACTGCGGTCTGAAAACCCGCGCCTGGCCCGAGACAGAAGCGGCGTTGGTGAACATGGTGGCGGCGGCACGACAGTTGCGCAGTCAACTGGCATAAGCGTCGCCATTTGATCCGGCGCTGCATGAAACCCGTTGTGCCTTGACGCGCAACGGGTTTTTTAATGTCGGTGATATAGGCGTGCGGCCCCGTGAATCTAGTTGGCCAGCGCCTGGAAATGCTCCAGCACCGCCGACTGCCTGCCGATATTCGCGTAGGGCAGGGTGGCGTCGTCAGCGTGGGTCAGGAAGCGGTGTTCGGGCAGCTTCAAGTGAGCCTTTTCGAATGTGCCGAACACTGGCGTCGCACTGCGATAGTGAAAGTGGGCGTACCACAACAACCCGGCTGGCTCGGACGTCAAATTCCACACTTCATATTCCTGCATGTAGTCGGTGCGACCGTCGCGCCTTCCGAGGTTTCTGATCGCGGTGTTGCGACGTATTTCTACCGCGTTTTCGCTGATCAAATCGAGCAACATCCCGTCGGTGGGGTCGCGGCTGACCAGCGACTGGCGAGTACGCATGGCGCGGCCGCTGGTGATCAATTGAGCGGCTTGGTCGCGCAGTTGCTCAATGACCGGCTCCTGCGGCGCGCTGGCGGCGATGCGGTCGGCACGGCGAGTGAGCTCGGCGGCTTCGCTGACCAGCATATGTTCCAGATTCACCGGGAGCATGTTCTGTTCGGCATATGCCTGGACCCGGGTTTGATAGGCCGGGAGCGTAGCGAGGCGTTGTCGAGCTTCTGTCAGCAATGCCGGCAGTTGCAGGTTCGCGGGTGCTTGCTGTTCGACTGGTCGCGGGTTCAGCAAGCGGAATTGACCATCGTTGCCCTGTTGCCAGATTTCTTCATGGCCGCCCCGGCCCGTCGACACGTATTGGCGTGTTTGCGTCGTCGGCTCCCAGCGCTCGACGCCATACAGCAACTGATTGTCGGCGGTGGTAAAAACGCGCTGGGCAGATTGGCCTGCCGGTGCCGCTTGCGCCGGCGCGATAATGCCCCTGCGCGCACGTTCGCCTAGCTGTTCGATACCGTTGAGCAGCGGTTCCACCTGATCAAGGTGAAAGTGCTGTGGGTAACGGTGGGTCCAGATGTTCATCTCGAGGCGAAAACGGCTGTACAGGTCGACGCAGTTCTGCAGAATCCGGCTGCGTTGGGCCGGGGTCGCGGTGAGGGTCGGCAAGATGTATTGCGTGTACAGAGCGCGATCGACATCAATGCGCAGTTCGTGTGCCTGGCCCAGCAGATAGAACCACGACACATCATCAGCCCGGCCGTAACGCTTTACGGTTTCCAAGCGCTGGCTGGTGCGCAGATACAGCAGACTGGCGTCACTGTGTTTGCTGTTGATCTCGTTGACGTCGGAGGCGAGATCGAGCTTGTCTGCCCTGACCTGAATGCGCTCATTCCACAGATTGAGCTCGATCTTCAGTTTCTCAAGCCGATCCAGTTTGCTGAGGTATTGCAAGCGCAGCAGGCGGATCTCCTCAAGCAGAGCTATCCGAGGGGCGAGGTTGTTGCCTGGCAGATTGTTCAGCGCCTGAGTCAACTCGTCGATTCTATTGGTGATGGGCAGGACACTGCGTGACGTGTAAGAGGCCACGCGATGATAGCGGTCGGTCAACTGCCAGGCGGTCTTGCTGCGGAACAGCCTGGCCTCCTGTTTTTTGTTGCCGCTGGTCAACGGGATCAATTCATCCAGTGTCTGAAAAGCGCGTTTGGCCAGTTCGATGTCACCCAGACACGCCGTTTCGGCAGCGGCGACCAGTGCTGGACGATCCTTGGCTGCGGCATCGTTATACCGGTTGATCGCCGCATTGCTCACCGTGTTTCTGGCCTGAATCTGATCCCCGAGGCCCTCGGCAGCCTGGGCCAGGCGATGATGACGGCGAAAAGCGTGGTCGACCCACCAACGCGGCAATTGCTGACGAATCGCCTGCGGCCAGAGCGGATCAAGCGCATCGGCCATGTGCCCGAGTACTTGCCCGCCACCCAGTCCACCCCCCTCGAAAGTCGTGCCGTATACACCGAACCAGGTGTCCCACTGACCACTTTCGTCCAGGGCAATCGGTTGCTTGTAGGTTTTGCGACTGTTGCCGACCAATCGCCAGTTGCGCGAATCCTGACTGCGCTGCACTTCAAAGATCCGCCCCTGACGGACGATGAAGTCGCCATCGGCATGCCGGTAGATCCCGCGATAGAGGCCATGGGTGGCGGGTTGCAGGCCGGCAAGGGAAATCGGCAATTCGTATTCGTAGTCCTTGAAGCGCTGCACCACCTGCCGGGCCTCGCGTTGGGAAGTGCCTTTCAAGGCCGACGCGTGGCGAGCCAGGCGGCGCAATTGGCGAGTACGGGTGAGCTGGCGGGCCGTGCGGGACAAGGTCGAGCTAGGCATTTCGCCCGGCAGCAGGTCCATGGCCGCGTCGATCAAACTGGTCAGCACTGATCTGAGTTCGCTCAAGCCATCGCCGATTTCACCGCGCAGAAAAGCTGCCACGGCCTGATTGGCAGCCGTCCATGCATCGTAGAGGGACAACACGGTGCCGACAAACGGCACCAGCCCGACTGCCATCTTGATGTAATTGAAGGCGCGTGGACCTTTGAGCGCGTAACGCTCCAGGTACAACGCATCGTTGGAGCGAGAGGTCCCGCGATGAGCCTCGATCAGCCGGCCCATGTGGGCGTCGAGCAGATGCTCGCTCAGTGACGTGGTAGCCGGCCAGCTCAGACCGACGCCAATCATGGCGTCGTAGCGATTGGCCCAGGCCTGGTTCAGCCGGTTTTCGTGAGCGCGAACATTACCCTGCAACGTCCGACCGGCGAGGTACTTGTTCCATTTGTCGACCACGGACAGGTTGAACAGGCCCTTGCGCGCGGCTTCGAGGCTATCGTACCGGCGCAGGAACTGTCCGTCGGGGCTGTCCGGCAGGTAAAGCAACGTCACGCCGCTGACCTGTTCCTGGATAAAGGTCACACCCGACAGGGCCACCGACAATTGGTATGGGGTGTCCTTGCCCCCGGCACTCAGGTAAGCCGGCAGTAACACCACACGTTTGCCATCGGTGCGCCACGCCTGGGCAGTGTTGGCGTCGATGGCGATGTTCAGTGTAAGCAGGTCATCACTGCCGATATGCCGCTGCAGGCGCGCGCATTCACCCTGTAAGCGCAGCATCAGGCGCCACGGCTCGACCAGGCATTCGCGGCGCTGTGCCCTGGCGAACGCCGATTCGGTGAGGGGGCCGTTGAAGGTGTCGCGGATCAGTTGTTCGTAAGCGTGCGGCAGGTTCAACTCCGGCAGCACTTGCTTGAGGTAGTCCAGGGTAATGCCAGACGTCAAGCGCAGACGCTCGGCTTCTTCGCGGGTGCTGACCTCGACCTTCATGAAAGCCAGGCGTAGCGCCAGCGGCTCCAGTTGCATCGATGGCGTGTTGTCGATGTTGGTTTGCGCCAGCTCTTCAAGGCTCATTTTGCTGCGCGCGGCACTGGGCACAAGGACCAGTTTTTCTGGTGTCATAGGCGCGCCTGGCGCGGGGTAGAACTGGCTTTGCCATTTTGTCGTATCGGGCAGATCAAGCTGGACCCGGACACTGCCCGTGAGCGCAAAGTCCTTGCTCAGCCTTGCGTGCAGGCGCTTGCGCGTGAAGTCATCGCGCGGTTCCAGCAACAGGGTCATGATTTCATGACTGCGGTCCATGGCCGCCATGTACGCCTCCATCAGCTTTTTGAGCGTCAGCCGATCGGCCTCCGCCATGGTTTTCAGCCAATCGGGCAGGTGGGAAACCAGCGTCGCGCTACGGCTCTGTTCCAACAGGTGGGCAAAGGCCAGGCCTCTGGCAGCGTGCACCGGAACCTGCAACCTGGCGAGCGTTTTGGTGCGCAAGCTGTCCAGCGCTTCACCGAGCGCGCCGGCATCGGTCGAAGCAGCATGACGCTGGCGCAGCATGGCGGCCTGTTCTTCGAATTCGCTTGTCAGCTGGTTGAGCCCATGGACCAGCACATCATCACGAATCTGTTTGAGCTGCAGGGTCAATGTGCGATCCGCCGGATCGATCTTGAACACCTGGCGTGCCAGTTCGCCAAGCCCGGCGTAGCGCTGCAAGCCGCCGCCGGTGCCGGGCCAATACAGGAGCAGGCTGCACGCGCAGGTCGGGTCGCGGAGCACCGCGGCTTGGGTGACGACCCAGACGCCGGGCAGTTCTTGCGTAGTGAGCGTGGTCTGGCCTGCGACGTCAGTGCTCATCGTCAGGGTTATGCTGGCGACAACGGTGTCACTGCCGGCTACCGGCAATGCGTCGAGCACGGTGCGCAGCCTGTTGCAGTCGTCTTCGTCGAGTTGCCCCAGCGCCTGTTGCAGTGCGCATTCGGCCTGTAACCCGGCCTTGTGCGCCGCGTGCAGCGCGGTGAATTCACGCTGGAATGTCTGCAGGTCCGACGTCCGTGCCCGATAGAGCAGGGCCGTGGCCGCTTCGTCGCCGGCCTGTTCGGCAGACTCCAGTGCCTTGAGCGAATCCTTGAAGGATTGCAGCCCGGGGCCGTCACCGACGTCTGCCATTCGCGCCTCAAGCGCCTCGCGCTGGCGGTTCAGTGCCGCCTGACGTAATGGCCAGGGAATATCAGCGAACAGGCTGCCGAACAATGCCTGCTCATCAGGCTCGGCGTCGTCATCGGCATCGACCGGGGGCAGTGGCGGCGTCGGACTCGGCGGTGCCGCAATCAGCTCATCGTGGCTGCGCTGTTGATCGACCCGGTCGACCTGGGCGAGGGATTGTCCGCCATCTGCCGCCAGGGTGGCTTCGCGGCGGCTCGGGGTGGTCAGCAAGGTGACTTGAGATTGCTGGCGGCGCGCGAGCAGGTCGTGGGCACCGAGTTCCAGCGCGTCGGTGCTGACGGTGTACTCAAAGCGGATGTCGTCGGTGGGCAGTCCGGTGGGCACGAGCGACTGTTCGAGCAGCCACGCTTGCATGTCGCTGCGTTGCGCGAAGGCCTGGATTGCAACGGCGCGACACGGCAGGTAAAGCAGGGGGGCAGCGTCGGCGTCGGCACCGGCCCGAATTACCCACGCCCCGCTGAGCATGACTTTACGCTCGTCTTTGAGGACCATTGCCAGTTGCTCGGTGTAGACCGGCTGCGCATTCATCATCAGCGCACCGGGCGGTGGATCAATGACCAACTGCACCAGTTTGAGCTGCTCGGCACTCAGGGTTTTATGGGCATAGGCCAGGTGCGCGCAGGCTTCGAAATGAAGGCGATAAAGCTGTTGGACATGCTCGCGCCGAGAAACCGCCGTGCCCGGTGCTCGACTGTCCCAGAACGCTCGCCACCGTTGCGCATGCGCCTGCTGCATACCGAGCATCTTCAAGCGCTCGAACCATTGCTCAGGTTGCAGGGCCTGCAGCGGGTGCGCCTGAGGCAGGCCGGATACCCGGCACTGCTGATTCAGGTCTTTTTCCACCTGTGGATACTGCAGAACGAAGGCGCAGACGTTGGTGAAACTGATGAACCGTTCAGGCAGCAGATCCGTGGCGGGGAACAGCAGACCGGTGCGCTCGCCATCGAGATCGAGAACTTCCTTGAACCTGTGGTTGAGCGTGTCGCGCATGCCCGGAGTCGCCGCCAGCATTTCGCGCAGGCCTTCCCGGCTTTGTCGCCATCGACTCATGGCGCTGATCGCCAGGCTTTCATCGGGCAGGCGCGCGCTGGGTTTGAAGGCCGGCAAGAGAACGGAGGCCGGTTCGGGCATGGTCAACTGCAGAGAAACGTCCATGGACAAAAAATACTCGGTGCCGGGGGCGGCGGATCCACCCCTCTTGCGAGCTATTGAAAGTCAGTGGACACAGCGCGTGGCGGTACAGGGATATCGCCTCTGTGCATTTTTCCGGTGCTCAGGACGCGTGCGTGGGCGCAGCAGCAACCCCGTTGCAGCCGATAGCTCAACGGGGTTGCTGCCTGGCAACGAAGCTTAGAGCCCTTCGAAATGCACCAGCACTGCCGACTGCTTGCCGATATCGGCGTAGGGCAGGCTGGCATCATCGGCGTGGGTCAGAAAACGGTGTTCGGGCAGTTTCAGATGGGCTTTCTCGAACGCGCGCAGTACGGGCGTTGCACTGGAATAGTGAAAGTGCGCGTACCACAGCAGTTCATTGGGGATGAGGGTCTGATTCCGGATTTCATATTCCTGCATGAAGTCCTTTCGAGTTTTTTTGCCAAGATCTTTCAGCGGTGCGACCTTGCGAATGGTCACGGCGTTTTGTCCGATCAGATCCAGCAGCATGCCATCGGTGGGTTTCTTGCTGGTCAGTGACTGGCGGGTGCGCAAGGCGCGGCCGGTGGCTGTCAGCTCGGTGGCGGTGGTGCGCAGTTCGACAATCATCGGGTCTTGCGGCGAAAGCGCATGGATGCGATCGGCCCGGCGCGTCAGTTCGGCGGATTCACTGACCATCATGTGTTCCACATTGACCGGCAGCATGCCTTTATCGGCGTATGACTGAACCCGCCCCAGGTAAGTCGCTTGCGAATCGAGGCGCGTGCGTGCTTCGGCCAGCAACGCCGCAAGGTCTGGCTGTTCCTGCCGCGGGGGCACGGTTGCCGATGCTTTCAGGCGATATTTCTGGTTGGCGGTTTCTTCCCAGACTTCGCCGTTTTTCATCGTGTATTCGTACTTTTTGGTTTTCGGATCCCAATTTTCCGTCCCGATCAGCCAGTATTCATCTTCAGTGGGGAAGACCTTGGGCGGTATTTTTCCTGCCTTTTGCGTAGTACGCACGGGCCGCGGGCGCGCGATGTTCTTGCGAGCATGGTCGGTGAGCAAATCAATTCCGGACAACAATGGGTCGACCATGTCCTCGTAGAAAAGCTGCGGATAGCCGCTGGTCCAGACTTTCATCTCGCGACTGAACTCCGTGTACACATCTACGCAGCGTTGAAGGATTTGATCGCGTTGTTCGGACGTGACTTCAGCCAATGCCAAGGCACGATGTGTGTCCAGAGTACGTCTGAATTTTCCATGCAAATCGCGTATCTGATCATTGAGGTGATACCACGCCATCTCTTTGGGAATACCGGATCGATAAACCGCGTGATACCGATGTGAGACCCTCCTTTCAGTCAGCCGAAAATCGCTGTAAGCGTCGTTAACTTGCCCCAAACGGTCCGCTAGCCTTTGCCTGTCGTCTGCCTTCCCGATGCGTCTGTACCAGTGGTTTGCCTCATTTCTCAGGGTTTCAATCTGATCCAGTTCGGACAGCATCTCGACACGGTGTTCACGTATCTGTTTATGCACTTCCCTCAGCTCGGCGTAGGCGTCTTCCGGCAACGCACGCAGTTGTGCGTTCAGTGCCTCGATCTTGCGGTAATGGGTATTCGACCAGTAGTAATGATTCACGCGGTGTAGGTACCGGTCCGCCACCATCGAGGCCGGATAGCTTTGCTGCTCGTTCACCATACGGCGTACATCGCCAGTGGACACCGCCTCCAGTTCGACCAACGTCTGGTAACGCCGCTTTCCCAGCTCAATGTCGCCGACAGCGGCGGCTTCAGACGCCGCAATCAAGGGCCGGCTTACTTTTTCCGCTGGTGTCGCCGCGAGGCGGTTTATCGCAACGTCGCTGTTTCTGATGCGCAAACGGAATTCGGGGGCCGAGGCGTTGGCCTGAATGGCCAGGTATTGATAACGGCGATGCGTTCGATCCACCCACCAGCGCGGCAAGCGTTGCCGAATGACCTGCGGCCAGATCGGCTCAAGCGCGTCGGCCAGATGCCCGGCGACATTACCGCCGCCGAGTCCACCACCTTCGAATGTTGTGCCATGAACGCCGAACCAAGTGTCCCACTGGCCGGTTTCATCCAGGGCAATCGGTTGCCTGTAGGTGGCCTGGCGGGTACCGCGCAAACGCCAGAAGCGTGCGCTGGTGTCGAGTTGAACCTCAAAGATCCGGCCCTGACGGACAATGAAGTCACCGTCGGCGTGGCGGTAGATCCCGCGATAAATTCCGTGGTTGCCTGTTTGCAGGCCGGCCAGCGAAATCGGTTGTTCATACTCGTATCTGGCGAAGCGTGCGAGCAGGTGACGGGCCTGGCGCTGGCTGTTGCCATGCAGTGCCGCCACATTGCGCAGCAGCCGCTGCGCCTGGCGCATACGCGTCAATGCGCGGGCGGTGCGCGACAGGACACCGGTCAGCGCTTCACCGGGAAGCAGGTCGACCGCCGCGTCGATCAGGCACAACAACATCGTTGCCAGTTCTTCCAACCCATCGCCGATCTGGCCGCGCAAGAACGCCGCCACCGCCTGGTTGGCCGCAGTCCAGGCATCGTAGAACGCGATGGCGGTGCCGATGAAGGGCAGCATGCCGAGCGCCATCTTCAAGTAGTTGAACGCACGCGGGCCGCGCAGCGCGAAACGTTCCAGATACAGCTCATCATTGGAGCGGGAGGTATCGCGGTGCGCCATGATCAGTCGGCCCATGTGCGCATCGAGCAGGTGCGCGGCCAGGGAGGTGGTCACCGGCCAGCGCGTGCCAACGCCGATCATCGCGTCAAAGCGTCTGTGCACGGCTTCATTGATACGACTTTTATGAGCGCGCACATTGCCGTGGACCGTACGCCCGGCCACATAGGTGATCATCGAGTCTTGCTGGCAAAGCCTGTACAGCCCCAAGCGTGCCGCTTGCAGGTTGTCGTATGAACGCAAAAACCGGCCATCCGGGCTCTCGGGCAGATACATCAGAGTGATGCCGCTGACCTGCTCCTGGATGAAGGTCACACCTGATAGCGTGCTGGGTCCTTGACGCGGGGTGTCCTTGCCGCCCATGGTCAGGATGGCCGGCAGGATGACCACGCGCTGGTTATGCCTGTTCCACGCCTGTGCATGGTCGGCGCTGATCGCGATGTCCAGTATTTGCAGCTGGCTGTCGTTGATATGACCCTGCAAACGGGCAAAACGGCCTTGTAACCTGAGAGTCTGGCGCCAGGGCTCGATCAGGCATTCGCGGTGATGCGCCAAAGTGAACGCGGACGCGCCGCTAGCCCCTCGGAAGGCCTCGTAGATCTGACGTTCATAGGCCTTGGGCAGATCCAGTTCGGGCAGCACTTTGCGCAAATAGATCAGGTTGACGCCGTTGAGCAATCGGATACGGTCCTGACGATTCGCCGCGATCACCTTCAACCGCATGAATATCAGTCGCTGCGACAGCGAGTCCTGTTGCACCGATTGCTCTTTGTCGAGGTTGAGCTGCGCCAGTTCTTCAAGCGTAAGGTGGCTGCGCTTGTCACCGGCAACCATCACCGACGATCGCGCGGGGCCCGTGGGCCCGGCTCTGTATCGGGTTTCCCATTTGACCTCATCGGGCAGATCCAGGGTGACCGTGAAATCACCCTGCAGCGAAAAGTCTTTGCGCAAACGCGCATGCAAGTGCTTGCGAGTGAAGTCGTCGCGTGGCTCCAACGCGGTGGTCATCAAGGCGTGGCTCAGTTGCATGGCCTTGATGAACGCGTGGATCTCGGTGTTGAGGGCGACGCGCTCGGTGACTGGCAGGTTGCCCAGCCAGTCGGGCAGGTTGGCGACCAGCGTGGCCGTTCGCTCTTGCTCCTGCACATGCATCAGCGCCAGGCTGCGCGCCGCATGCACGGGCACTTGCAGGGCGGCGTTGAAGCGTTCGCGCAACATGCTCAGTTGCTCGGTTTGCTCGGCGGCCTGCGTGGTTGCGGCAAGGCGTGTGCGGATTGCTGCGGCTTGCTCTTCGAATTCGCCGATCAGGCCATTCAAGGCGTGTCGCAGTGGATCTGTCTCGATTGCCTTCAGTTGCAGGGTGCGGGTGTTGTCCTGCGTGGTGATTTTGAACACGCGGTTTTCCAGCGACCGACGATCAGCGAATGTCTGCAGGCCACCGCCGGTGCCCGGCCAGTACAGCAACATGCTGTGCGCCGATGCCGGGTCGAGCAGCGCGTCCGGGTGCGTCATCACGAACGGGCCGTTGAGTGCCTGCGTCGTGAGTGTGTGCTTGTCAGCGGTGTGCTCGCTCAGGCTCACGATCAGACTCGCGGCCCTGTGCCCGGCCCCCGGATTGGTCGGGGTATCCAGTAGCGCATTGACCCGGTCGCGCTCCTCAGTGGTCACTTGTTCGAGCAAATATTGCGCGTTGATTTCCGCCTGCAAACCGTCCTTGTGGGCTTTATGCAGGGCGGTGAGTTGACGCTCGAACGTGGCCGGATCGGTAGCGCGTGAACCTGTCAGCAGGGCGGTGATCGCTGTGTCGGCGGCTTGTTCGGCGTTTTCCAGTGCCGCGTGTGCATCCTTGACCGGCTGTAATGTGCTGCTTTCTTGCGCGATACCGCGCAGCGTTTCCAGGGCAGTGCGCTGACGGCCCAATGCCGCCTGACGAAGCGCCCAGGGTATTTCGGCGTGCAGACTGCCGAACAATGACGGCTCATCGTCTTCGCTCACGTCAGGCGTCATGCGCGCTGGCGAGGCGAATACGCCAGTGGTGCTGCGTTGGCGGTCAGTCAGATCGGCATGATCGAGGGCGCTGCCAGCGTGTTCTGCAAAGTCTGGCGCGGCGATCCGGCTATTGCGCAGCGCATCAATCTGCGCCTTGCGCAAATGCTCCAGCAGGTCGGTCATGCCCGTGCTCAGAGGCAGATCGCGGTCGGTGTATTCGAATCCCATGCCAGCGCTGGGCAACCCACGTGGAACCAGATTCTGAGCGGTCAGCCAGGCCTCAAGTTCGGTGCGCCCGGCGAACCCCTTGAACGCCTCGGCGCACAATGGCAGATACAGCCAATGCGGGAGCGGCGCGGCGTTTGCGAAGTTGATCACCCACGCCGCGGGAATCTTCACTTTGCTGCCGTTGCTCATTACCAGCGCCAATGTCTGGGTGGTGACCTGCGCCGTGGCGCTGCTCGCATCCATCAGCAATGCCAAGGGCTTGAGTTGTGCCGCGGTCAGTTGGCGGCGGGCGAGGGCCACTTGAGCAGTGGCTTCCAGATGCTCGCAGTAAAACTGCCGGGCCCGTTCACGGCGTGACACCGGTGTACCCGGCGCGCGCTCATCCCAATACTCATTCCAGGCAGTGCGCAGGGCTTGTTCCGGGTCGAGTGTCTTGATCCGTTCCAGCAATTGTTGCGGTGTCCGCGTGAACAGCGCATGCGTCGTCGGCAGGCCGATCACCTTGCACTGCTGATTGAGCGTGTCAGGCAGTGTCGGATGCTGGAAGACAAAGGCGCACGCCTGGACCAGCGGGACGAAGTGTTCAGGGCGTTGCTCGGTGGCTGCAAATTGCAGCCCGATGTCCGGCTCGCCCAGATCCCATTTCAGTTCCAGCGACCGAGCGAGGGTGTCGCGGGCGGCCGGAATACCGACAATCAGCTCACGCAAACCCTCGCTGCTGTCGCGCCAGCGCTGCGAAGCGGTCAAGAGCAGGGCGTCGTCATAGGTGTCCGGCAAGCGTGTCTCGGTCGGCGGGGAAGACGAACTCAGGGCGGGATGATCGAGAAGTATAAAATCTGGCATGGTCGCAATTGCTCGCTGTGTGAAGCGGAACTCCGCTTTTTGTCACGGCCATTGCATTGAATTTGTCGGCCTCGATGGCGGTACATAGTTATTGCCGGGCGACCGCTCGGCACTCTTCATCAAACTGTCATCGAACTGTGGCAGCGCGCTTGTACAAACTTCATCAGACTCGCGCTCTACTGGGGTTCTGCGTTTCGGTGTTTTTCCATGGGTAAGGTTTTTTTCTCGATCGCGGCCGTTCTGGCCGCGCTTTTGTTCGGCTTGCCGGCTTCTGCGGCGTCGCGCTGTGATGTGAATGTACCGACCGAACGGGTCGATCTGGCGCAGGTGAGCCTTGCCTACCAGAGCATCGGTCGTGCGTCGGATCCGGCATTGCTGCTGGTGATGGGGTTGGGCGGGCAGTTGATCCATTGGCCGGATGAGGTGGTTGAGGCGCTGTGTCAGCAGGGCTTTCGGGTGATTCGCTACGACAACCGCGATGTCGGTTTATCGACCTGGCGGCAGGCACCGGTGGAGGCCAACCTGACCTTTGAAGTGCTGCGCTACAAACTCGGACTGCCGGTGTCGGCGCCGTACAGCCTGACCGACATGGCCGACGATGCGCTGGGCCTGATGACGGCTCTGCACGTCGAGCAATTCCATGTGCTCGGTGCGAGCATGGGCGGGATGATTGCCCAGCACATGGCGGCCATGGCGCCGCAACGGGTGGAAAGTCTGACGCTGATCATGACCAGCTCCGGCGCCGAAGGTTTGCCGGCACCCAACGCGGCGCTGGTGCAATTGCTGGCGCGGCGTGGTGCACCGAACCGAGAGGTGGCGCTGGAGCAGCAGGCGGATTTACTTGCGGCGCTCGGCAGCCCGGCGGTCAGCGATGATCGCCAGGCGTTGCTGAGTCAAGCGGCGGCTTCTTACGATCGCGCGTTCAACCCGGAAGGCGTCAAGCGCCAGATCATGGCGATTCTGGCCGAGCCGAGCCGGGTGGCGCTGCTCAACCAGTTGCGCGTGCCGACGCTGGTGGTGCACGGTACGGCCGATCCGTTGCTGCCGGTGATGCATGGTGTGCATTTGGCGGCGCACATTCGCGGCAGTCAGTTGAAGTTGATTCCGGGGCTGGCCCACCGGTTTCAGGAAGCGTTCAAGGAACCGTTGCTGGCGGCGGTATTGCCGTATTTGCAGGCGCACCGTGAAGACACTTCGCATTGGGCGCAGATTGAGCCGGTGGTGGGGCGTAATCTGCTGTAGCCGCGTCGCTCCCACACAGGAATGCGTTCCCCTGTAGGAGCTGCCGAAGGCTGCGATCTTTTGATCCTGACCTTTTATAAACAAGATCAAAAGATCGTCCGATCGCGGCCCGAGCCTTCGGCAGCTCCTACAGGGGAAGACGTTAGCCATGTACGCGCACCCAAACCGAAACCAACACCGTCGCCGCCATCAACCACGCCACCGCCGCCACGGCCAGCGAAGCCTCCAGCCGCATCCGGTCGACCATCACATACAACGTCGCCAGATACACAAAGTACGGAATGATCGACCACATGCCGAAGACGATGGTGGTCTTCAGGTCATCAACCGAGCGGCCCTTGCCGACGATGTAATGAGCAATCAGCGCAAACGTCGGGAACAGCGGCACCAACCCCGCGATGTAGTAGTTCTTCGTCTTGGCCAGCGCTGCGAGAATCAGCACAACCGCGGCACCGAGTGCCGCTTTCAGCAACAGATCCATCAGTGGCTCAACCCGTATTTTTTGACTTTGTCGAACAGCGTGGTCTTGGCCATGCCCAGTTCCAGACTGGCCTGGGTCAGGTTGCCGCCGCTGCGTTGCAGCGCGTCGCTGAGCAGGTTGCGTTCGAAGGCTTCCACCGCTTCGGCAAACGCCAAACCCTGGCCCGCGCTGCCAGCACCGGTTTTCTTGAACGCCGGCAAACCGAGGGCAAAACGCTCGGCGACGTTGCGCAGTTCACGCACGTTGCCCGGCCAGTCGTGGCTCATCAGGTTCGACAGGGTCTGGTTGTCCATGTCCGGCAGTGCGCGGTCGAAGCGCAGTGCCGATTGCTGGGTGAAGTGTTCGAACAGTTGCAGTATGTCTTCGCGGCGTTCGCGCAGCGGTGGCAATTCCAGCGTCACCACATTGAGACGGTAATAAAGGTCGCTGCGGAATTCGCCAGCCTTGCTCGATTCGTCGAGGTCGGATTTGGTCGCCGCAATCACCCGGCAATCCACCGCCACGCTCTGGTTCGAACCGAGGCGTTCGAGGGTGCGTTCCTGCAACACCCGCAGCAGTTTGATTTGCAGCGGCAGCGGCATGCTTTCCACTTCATCGAGGAACAGCGTGCCGCCGTCGGCGTGTTCGATCTTGCCGATGCGGCGCTTGCCGGCGCCGGTAAACGCGTTGGCCTCGTGACCGAAGATCTCGCTTTCGAAAAGGTTCTCCGGCAAGCCGCCGCAGTTCAGCGCTACGAACTGCTTGCTGTGGCGCCGACTGAAATCGTGCAGGCAACGGGCGACCAGTTCTTTACCGGTGCCGGTTTCGCCTTCGATCAGGACGTTGGCCGAGGTGTCGGCGACGTTGGCGATCAACTCGCGCAGATTCTGCATGGCCGGCGAGCGCCCGATGATCCGGCCTTCAAGCGAATCCCGCTCGGCCAGTTGCCGACGCAGCGACGAGACTTCGCGGGCGAGGCTGCGTTGCTCCAGCGCACGGCGTGCAACATCGACCAGGCGCTCCGGCGAGAACGGTTTCTCCATGAAGTCGTAGGCGCCTTTCTGCATTGCGCCGACGGCCATGGAGATATCGCCGTGCCCGGTAATCAGCACCACCGGCAGGCTGCGGTCGCGTTGCTTGAGCCGGGTCAGCAGCTCCAGGCCATCGATACCGGGCAGACGAATGTCGCTGATGACGATACCGGCAAAGTTGTCGCCGACACGCTCCAGCGCCTCTTCGGCACTGCCGACGCCGATGCTGGGGATGTCTTCCAGCGTCAGCGCTTGCTGGCAGCCGAGCAACACATGAGGGTCGTCTTCGACGATCAATACACTGAGGTCTTGGTTCATATTGGCTCGGCAGGGGTAGGGCTTACCAACGGTAAACTGAGGACGAAGGTGGTGCCACCGCCGCCAGGGTGTTCGACACCCAAATGTCCGCCCGTGGCGGCGGCGAGGCTGGCGGAAAGCGTCAGGCCCAGGCCCAGGCCTTGTTCGCCGGGCTTGGTGGTAAAGAACGGTTCGAACAGATGCTTGCGCGCCTCGGCGTCGACACCGTGGCCGTTGTCGCGCACGCGCAGGCGATATTTGCCATTGAACTCTTCACCTTCCAGCCACAGTTGCGGCAGCGATTGCGCCTGCATGGCGTCGAGGGCGTTGCCGATCAGGTTGACCAGAATCTGTTCGAGGCGGGTCTGGTCGATGTGCAGCTGCACATCAATGAATTGTCGGTGCAGTTGCAGCGCCGGATTTTCCAGCCGCGCTCCGAGCAATTGCAGCGCCGCGTCCACGGCTTTGCCGAGGCTGGCCTGGCCCTGATTGTCACCACGCCGGGCAAACGAGCGCAGGCTGGCGGTGATCCGGCCCATGCGGTCGATCAGGTCATTGATGGTTTTGAGATTGGTGCTGGCGACATCGAGTTGACCGCGTTCAAGGAAACGCACGGTGTTGCCCGACAACGTGCGCATCGCCGCCAGCGGCTGGTTCAATTCGTGGGCGATGCTCGTGGACATCTGGCCGATGGCGGCAAGTTTGCCGGCCTGCACCAGTTCATCCTGGGCCCGGCGCAGCGTCTCTTCAGCCTGCCGGCGCTCGCGGATCTGACTCTTGAGTCGGTCGTTGCTGGCACGCAGGTCGGCGGTGCGTTCGGTAATCCGACGCTCCAGTTGATTGTTGGCTTCCTGCAAGGCTTCGCGGGCGGCGAGACGGGTGGCGATGACCTTGCGCCGCTCATTCCAGGCAATCAGCAGGAACGCCACCAAGGCAAATGCGACAGCGACCAGAATGCCTTGGTTGATCGCTTCGCGGCGCAAATCCTGAAGCGGCGTCAGCAGGGTGAAATTCCACGGTGTATCGCCAAGAGGCCGCGTCTGTGCCAGATAACTGATGTCGTCTTCGTCAGACTGCACTTCACTGTTGGCCGGGAAGGTGAGTTTTTCCACGCCTTCGGACAAGGTTTCCCGAGCCAGCGGTTGCAGCTCGGTGAGCGGGAACCAGTAGTACTGCAAGCTGCGGGCGAGTTTCTCTTTGACTTCGTCACTCAGCGGGATGACCGATTTAAGGCGTCTGGCCGGATCGCTGGACAGAATGATGATGCCGTTTTCATCGCTGACAAACGCTTCCAGGCGCGCCCGTTGCCAGCGTTCTTCCATGGCTTCGAGGCGCACTTTGACCACGGCAACGCCGATGATCTTGCCGTGTTCTTCCAGGCCATGGGCGAGGTAGTAGCCGGGTTCGCCGTTGGTGCTGCCGATGCCGTAGAAACGACCGGGTTCACCGCGTATGGCTTTCTGAAAATAAGCACGGAAGGACAGGTCTTCGCCCAGATAACTGTCGACATCGCGCCAGTTGCTGGTGGCCATTACGCGGCCGGTGGTGTCCATCACGTAGATGGCCCGACTGCGGCTGCGCCGGTTCAGGCCTTCAAGGTAGTCGTTGACCGTTTGCCGGTGTTCCGGGGTCGGGTTGGCGAGCAATTGCGGGACACTGGTTTCCAGCTCCAGCAGGCTGGGGAGGTAGGTGTATTTGCTGATCTCGCTCTCGACGGCGCGGGCGTGCAACTCCAGCTGACGCTGGCCGTTCTCGCCAAGGCTGCGGATGCCGAAATGTTCACTGGTCCAGAAGCCGATAAAACCCAGGCCGACCATCAGGGCGATGACCAGTGGCGGCAGGAACAGATGACGAATCAGACGGGGCTTCACGGCAAGTGATGGCGGCGCGGCGCGATAGAGATTGGGGTCGCATTTCATCACAGATGCCTTGGGTCAACCACAACAACAAGCTATGGCGATCCCTTGTAGGAGCTGCCGCAGGCTGCGATCTTTTGATCTTCAAACTCACAATCAAAAGATCGCAGCCTGCGGCAGCTCCTACAGGGGAAGCCTGTGTTGCTTTTAGTGCTGCAGGATTTTCTCAAGGAAGTGCTGCGCGCGTTCGGAGCGGGCGCTGATGTCGCCGAAGAACTCTTCTTTCGGGCAGTCTTCGATGATTTTGCCGGCGTCCATGAAGATCACGCGGTCAGCCACTTTGCGCGCGAAGCCCATTTCGTGGGTCACGCACATCATGGTCATGCCTTCCTGGGCCAGTTGCACCATCACGTCGAGCACTTCGTTGACCATTTCCGGGTCGAGCGCCGAGGTCGGTTCGTCGAACAGCATGACGATCGGGTCCATTGCCAGCGCACGGGCAATCGCCACACGCTGCTGCTGACCGCCGGACAGTTGACCCGGATGCTTGTGGGCGTGAGCCGACAGGCCGACGCGCTCCAGCAGTTGCAGACCTTTTTTGGTCGCCTCTTCCTTGCTGCGGCCCAACACCTTGATCTGCGCGATGGTCAGGTTTTCGGTGATGGTCAGGTGCGGGAACAGTTCGAAATGCTGGAACACCATGCCCACGCGCGAGCGCAGTTTCGGCAGGTTGGTCTTCGGGTCGGCAATCGAAGTGCCGTCGACCACGATGTCGCCTTTCTGGAACGGTTCCAGCGCGTTGACGCATTTGATCAGGGTCGACTTGCCGGAACCTGACGGGCCGCAAACCACGATCACTTCGCCTTTTTTGACCTCGGTGCTGCAATCAGTCAGCACCTGGAAGTCCCCATACCACTTGTTGATGTTCTTGATAGAGATCATACGGCGAACCTTTTTTGCAGACGCTTGACCAGCAGCGAGGCGGCAAAGCTGATTGTGAAGTACACGAGACCTGCGAAGATCAGGAACTCATTGGAACGGCCAATGATGTCGCCACTGGCGCGCGAGGCATTGAGGAAGTCCACCAGGCCCACGGTGTAAACCAGTGAGGTGTCCTGGAACAGAATGATGCTCTGTTGCAGCAACAGCGGGGTCATCTTGCGAAACGCTTGCGGCAGGATGATCAGACGCATCATCTGCCCGTAGCTCATGCCCAGCGCTTGCGCAGCGCCCATCTGACCTTTGGGAATCGACTGCACACCGGCGCGGACGATTTCACAGAAGTAAGCCGCTTCAAACATCATGAACGCGACGATGCACGAGGTGAACGCACCGATCGGGGTGTCTTCGCCGGTGATCCAGCGCAGCACGAACGGCACCGCCAGATAGAACCAGGTGATGACCAGCAGCAGCGGGATCGAACGGAAATAGTTGACGTAGGCGCCGGCAACCCGCGACAGCAGTTTGCTCGAGGACAAACGCATCAGCGCCAGGATGGTGCCGAGAATGATCCCGCCCACCACGCCCATCGCCATCAGCTTGAGGGTCATCACCATGCCGTTCCACAAACCGGGAATGGCCGGGACGATGCCACTGAAATCAAATTCCATTATTTACCCCCCACGGAGATCAGGCCGGGCACGGCAACTTTCTTCTCGACCACGCGCATCAGCAGCATGAGGCTCATGTTCAGGGTGAAATAAATCAGGGTAGCGAGGGTGAACGCTTCAAACAGGTTGGCCGAGAACTCGGCGGTCTGTTTGGTCTGCGCGAGCAGCTCCATCAGCCCGATCAGCGAGGCCACGGAGGAGTTCTTGAAGACGTTCAAGAATTCCGAGGTAAGCGGCGGAATGATGATCCGGTAGGCCTGGGGCAGCAGCACGTTCCAGTAGATTTGCGGCAGCTTGAAACCCATGGCGCGGGCGGCCGATTCCTGGCCACGCGGCAGCGCCTGGATGCCGGTACGCACTTGTTCGCAAACACGCGCGGCGGTGAACAGACCCAGGCACACGACCACGCTCAGGTAAGCCGAAGTGGTCGGGTTGAGGTCCTGTTTGTACCACTCCTGAATATCCGCCGGCAGCAGGTCGGGCACCAGGAAGTACCAGATGAACAGCTGAACCAGCAGTGGCACATTACGGAACAGCTCGACGTAGCAGGTCGCAATGCCCGACACGATGCGGTTCGGCACGGTGCGCATGACGCCCAGTATCGAGCCCAGCAGCAGAGCGATGATCCAGGCCACGATGGCGATGGCGATGGTCCAGCCCAGACCGGAAATGAACCAGTCGAGATAGGTCTCGCTGCCCACGCCGGTGGACTTGAAGAACACGCCCCAGTCCCAGTTGTAATTCATTAGGGTCTCCCCTCGATTCGATCGATATACAAGTGCCCGCCTGGGAAACTCCGTTCCCTCTGATCGTGAAGATCAGGCACACGCGATCGGCTCGACAGCCACCGGTTCGAGTGTTTCCAGAATGTGCCAGCAGGGAGTGACAAACTCCTGAAAGGGCCGAGCCCCTTCAGGAGATAAGGTTAGTCAGAAATCAGGATTTCTTGTCGTCAGCCGCTTTATCGGTCGGATTGGCGATCAGAGCCTTGAGCTCGTCGCTCATCGGGAAGTTCAGGTTCAGGCCTTTTGGTGGGATCGGCGCCATGAACCACTTGTCGTAGATCTTGGTGATCGCGCCCGATGCGTAGGTCGCCTTGATGGCGTCATCCACAGCCTTTTTGAACGGCTCGTCGCCTTTGCGCATCATGCAGCCGTAGATTTCGTAGGACTGTGGAGTACCGGTCACGGCCCAGTCGGTGGCTTTCTTGGCCTTGGCCGCTTCGCCGGCCAGCAGTGCGTCGTCCATCATGAACGCAACGGCACGACCCGATTCCAGCATCTGGAAGGATTCACCGTGGTCTTTGGCGGAGATGACGTTCATGCCCATCTGCTTGTCGGCATTCATCGCCTTGAGGATGCGCTCGGACGTGGTGCCGGCGGTGGTCACGACGTTCTTGCCTTTGAGGTCGTCGAAATCCTTGTACTTGGAGTCAACCTTGGACAGCAGACGGGTACCGATTTCGAAGATGCCGACGGAGAAGTCAACCTGCTGCTGACGCTCGACGTTGTTGGTGGTGGAGCCGCACTCGACGTCCACGGTGCCGTTTTGCACCAGCGGAATACGGGTTTGCGAGGTCACCAGGTTGTATTTGACCTGCAGGTTTGGAAGGTCGAGGTCTTTCTTGATCGCTTCGACGATGGCCAGCTGGATATCGTGCGAGTAGCCGACCGGTTTGCCGGAGGCATCAGCGATGTAGGAAAACGGGATGGAGGCATCGCGGTGGCCCAGGGTAATGACACCGGACTCTTTGATCTTCTTCAGGGTGCCGGTGAGTTCGGCTGCGAAAACTGGCGTGCTGATCAGAGCGGCAGCAATGGCTGCGCCCAGGATATGGGGAACGATGCGCATCAAATTTTCCTCGACATTGTTTTTTTTATGGAGCCAGTTTGTCGGCCCTTTTGTGCTTCGAATGCCTGACGGCTACTGAAGTGTTGGCACAACAGGCATTCGTCGAGAGAGTGTAGAGCATGAGTCGTGCCATACCAGTCGCGAATGCCTAACTATATGATTTATAAAGCTATTAAACTTTTGTGGCGGATTTTTGTGGTGTGGCTGATCCGGTTAACCGAATTGACTAACAGGTCGCGTTCGGAAATCCGAACGCATTTCTGTAGGAGTGAGCCTGCTCGCGATAGCGTCAGACCAGGCAACTTATTTGTGACGGATGTATTGCGATCGCGAGCAGGCTCACTCCTACAGGGGATAGTGTCTTCCCGATATACGAAAAAGCCCCTGAATCTCACAATCCAGGGGCTTTCGTTCAAACGCTGATCAGATGATCAAGCCGCTTCAATCTTGCGATTCTGCTCAACCTTGCCCAAGTAAGCCGCCAGTTTCTCCTGCTCGGCGGGTGTGGTGAACAACCCCAGCTTGCTGCGACGCCACAGAATGTCGTGCGCCGTCGTTGCCCATTCCTCGCTGCACAGGTAATCCACTTCGCGGGTGTAGAGCCCGCCACCAATGTGCTCACCCATGTCGGCGAGGGTTTCTACGCCTTCGAGCATGCGCCAGGTGCGGCTGCCGTAGGTGGTGGACCAGCGGCGGGCGATCTCGGTTGGCACGAAGTCGAACTTGTCGCGGATCAACGCGCTCAAGGCCTGCGGGGTGGTCATGTCTTCGCCGCCGGGCAGGGTCGCCGAAGCCGTCCAACTCGGGCGCATCTGGGTGAAGTACGGCATCAACTGCGCCATCGCCGACTCGGCGAGTTTGCGGTAGGTGGTCAACTTGCCGCCGAATACTGACAACAGCGGTGCTTCTTCACCGCCACCCGACAACGCCAAGGTGTAATCGCGGGTCACGGCCGACGGGTTATCGGATTCGTCGTTGCACAGCGGACGCACACCCGAGTAGCTGTGCTGGATGTCGTCGCGGCTGACTTGCTTCTTGAAGTGAGCGTTGACCACTTTCAGCAGGTAATCGGTTTCGCCGTCGGTGATCGCCACTTTGGCTGGATCGCCGGTGTACTCGCGGTCGGTGGTGCCGATCAAGGTGAAATGGTTCAGGTATGGAATAGTGAAAACGATGCGCTGATCTTCGTTTTGCAGAATGTGCGCATGTTCACCTTCGTACAGCTTCGGCACGATGACGTGGCTGCCCTGAATCAGACGGATGCCGTATGGCGATTCCATCTTCAGGTCGTCGCGAATGAACTTGGCAACCCACGGACCCGCGGCGTTTACCAGCGCTTTGGCGGTGATCGAGAACAGGCTGCCGTCGGCACGCTCAAGATTCAGATGCCACAAGCCTTTGGCGCGGCGGGCGCTGACGCAGCGAGTCTGGGTGTGCACATGGGCGCCTTTTTCCCGGGCAGCCATGGCGTTCAACACCACGAGGCGGGCGTCGTCGACCCAGCAGTCGGAGTATTCGAAGCCTTTGGTGATTTCGCTTTTCAGTGCGCTGTCGGCACCGAACTTGAGACTGCGCGAACCTGCGAGTTTTTCGCGCTTGCCGAGGTTGTCGTAAAGGAACAGACCGGCACGAATCATCCACGCTGGACGCAGGTGCGGACGGTGCGGCAGCACGAAGCGCATCGGCTTGACGATGTGCGGTGCCTTGGCAAGCAACACTTCACGTTCAGCCAGCGCTTCACGCACCAGGCGGAACTCGTAATGTTCGAGATAGCGCAGACCACCGTGGATCAGCTTGCTGCTGGCCGACGAGGTGTGGCTGGCGAGGTCATCCTTTTCGCAAAGGAACACCGAGAGACCGCGACCGGCGGCATCCGCTGCGATCCCCACCCCATTGATCCCGCCACCGATGACGGCGATGTCGTAGATCTCGGAGATAGGGGGCGTACGCAAGGTAGATGTGGACATCGGCTGGCCTCGGGCTCTTGTGATTTTCTATATTTGAATTCGAACATTAATGTTCATTTGCGAAAATGGTAGCCCATAAACACGCGCACAGCCAGTCGCATTCGATTGAAAAAACTCATCGAAGGGCTGGGAAAGGAAAATTTTCGAACATTAGAAGCAAAAGATCGCAGCCTGCGGCAGCTCCTACATGGGTTCATTTGACCTGTAGGAGCTGCCGAAGGCTGCGATCTTTTGATCTTTGGGGGGGGGGTTAAACCACTTCCAGCCGAATCTTGTGCTGGCTCAACAACTGCGCCAATGCCGGCACCGGTTGCTGGTCGGTCACCAGGCAATCAATCAGGCTGATCGGCCCGAGCCGGATCATCGCGTTACGTCCGAACTTGCTCGAGTCCGCCGCCAGAATCACCTGGCGTGCATTGGCGATGATCGCCTGCGAAACCCGGACTTCCTGATAATCGAAGTCGAGCAGACTGCCGTCCTCGTCGATACCACTGATCCCGACCAGCGCAAAATCAACCTTGAACTGATTGATGAAATCCACACTCGCCTGACCGACCACACCGCCATCGCGACGGACATTGCCACCGGTCAGCAGCACATCGAAATCATCCTTGGCACTGAGCATCGACGCCACGTGCAGGTTGTTGGTGATGATTTTCAGGTGGTTGTGATTGAGCAGGGCGCGGGCAATCGACTCGGTGGTCGTGCCGATGTTGATAAACAGCGAGGCATGATCGGGAATCTGTGCGGCGATGGCTTCACCGATGCGTTGTTTTTCATCGCGCATCTGATCGGCGCGCATCGCATAGGCAGTGTTTTCGACGCTGGAATCATAGGCAGCGCCGCCGTGATAACGACGCAGCAGATTGGCTTCCGCAAGCTGATTGATATCGCGGCGGATGGTTTGCGGGGTAACAACGAACAGCGTGGCCATTTCCTCGATGCTCACATAGCCGCGTTCGCGGACCAGCTCGAGGATTTGCTGCTGACGGGGAGGCAGATTCATGGGGCTTCCTTTGTGCTGCCGTGCAAAATTTGCCCATGATGACGCAGGAATCCGCTCCCTACCAGTTTCCAAACAACGTGAAAGCTACTTCGTGCTGGGCGCCTACGGCGTTACGCAAGCAATCCTGCGTTAAAAACAGGCTCGGACTGCTCATTTACAAACCCGTAAACTCCGCGTCCTCGCCTGTTTTTGCCTTGTCTTGCCTTCGCTCGCTACGCTTTCACGCTGTTTGGACAGCTTTAGTCAGTCCTCAGGTTGGCTTATTCAGCGTCCTCGCGCGCCCAGTCACGGGTGCGGCTGACGGCTTTTTTCCAGCCTTTGTACAGCTTCTCTTTTTCTACTTCGTCCAGGCTCGGTTCAAACTCACGCTCGATCACCGCTTTGCCACGCAGTTCATCCAGGCTGCCCCAGAAGCCGCACGCCAGACCTGCCAGATACGCAGCGCCCAGTGCCGTGGTTTCGCGCATTTGCGGGCGCTCGACCTGCGTGCCGAGGATGTCGGCCTGGAACTGCATGAGGAAGTTGTTCGCCACCGCGCCGCCGTCTACGCGCAGGGCTTTGAGGCGTTCGCCGGAGTCCTGTTGCATGGCGTCGAGGACGTCTCGAGTCTGGTAGGCGATCGACTCCAGCGCGGCGCGGATGATGTGGTCCACGCGAACGCCGCGAGTCAGGCCGAACAGCGCGCCACGGGCATACGGGTCCCAGTACGGAGCGCCGAGACCGGTAAAGGCCGGCACCAGGTACACGCCGTTGCTGTCCTTGACCTTGTTGGCGAAGTATTCGGTGTCGTGAGCGTCGTTGATGATTTTCAGCTCATCGCGCAGCCATTGCACGGTCGAACCGCCGTTGAATACCGCACCTTCCAGCGCATAAGCGACTTCGCCACGCGGGCCGCAAGCGATGGTGGTGAGCATGCCATGCTTGGATTTCACCGCTTTGTCGCCGGTGTTCATCAGCAGGAAGCAGCCAGTGCCGTAGGTGTTTTTCGCCTGGCCCGGCTCGACGCACATCTGGCCGAACAACGCCGCTTGCTGGTCGCCAGCGATACCGCCGATGGCAATGCCGCTTTTGGTGCGGCCATAGATCTCGGAAGAAGCTTTCACTTCCGGGAGCATTTCGCGCGGGATGTCGAGGATCTCCAGCATCTTCGCGTCCCACTCAAGCGAGTGAATGTTGAAGAGCATGGTGCGCGAGGCGTTGGTGTAGTCGGTGACGTGCACCTTGCCGCCAGTGAATTTCCAGATCAGCCAGCTATCGATGGTGCCGAACAGCAATTCGCCGTTGCGCGCACGCTCGCGGCTGCCTTCGACGTTGTCGAGGATCCACTTCAATTTGGTGCCAGAGAAGTACGGGTCGGTGACCAGACCTGTGGTGTCACGGATGTACTCTTCGTGGCCATCGCGCTTGAGCTGCTGGCAGATCTCGGTGCTGCGGCGGCACTGCCAGACGATGGCATTGTAGACCGGACGGCCGGTGGTCTTGTCCCAGACCACCGTGGTTTCACGCTGGTTGGTGATACCGATGGCGGCGACCTGATCGTGATGCAGACCGGCCTGGGCCAGCGCTTCGACCATCACTGCGCTCTGGGTGGCGAAAATTTCCATCGGGTCGTGTTCGACCCAACCGGCTTGCGGGTAATGCTGGGCGAATTCGCGCTGCGCGGTGCAGACCACGTTCGCATCGCGGTCGAAAATGATCGCGCGGGAGCTGGTCGTACCCTGATCGAGGGCAATGATGTAGTTCTTATTCTGAATGTCGGTCATGTCGATTGCCTTGGACGAAATAAGGGAGAGTGGGCCGTGGCGCAGGTTCTATAGGGCAGGAACCTGCGCCGACTGTTTCAAGAAGTTCTTGGTTTGCCGTCAATGGCCGGTTCTGCATCCTTTGTAGCAGGTGTGGCGCCGGTCAGGTGACGGGCGATGAGCCCGCGATACCCGGCAGCGCCGAGGCAGGCACCGACAATCGGTGCAAAAATCGGAATCAGGAAATACGGAATGTCACGGCCGCCAGTGAAGGAAATTTCACCCCAGCCAGTGAAGAAAGTCATCAGTTTCGGACCAAAATCACGCGCCGGGTTCATCGCAAAACCGGTCAGCGGGCCCATCGAACTGCCGATCACCGCAATCAGCAAACCGATCAGCAGCGGTGCCATCGGGCCTTTCGGCAAGCCGTTGTTGTCATCGGTCAGGGCCATGATCACGCCCATCAGGATCGCGGTAATGATCATCTCGACCAGGAACGCCTGAGCGGTCGACAGCACCGGGTTCGGGAATGTCGAGAACACCGACGCCAACTCAAGGCTGGCAGCCGAGCCACGAACCATTTGATGGGTTTGTTCGAAATCGAAGAACAGGTTGCTGTACAGCGTGTAAACCAACAGCGCACCGCAGAAGGCGCCGGCAATTTGCGAGAGGATGTAGAACGGCAGTTTGCGCTTTTCGAAGTCGGCGAAGATTGTCAGGGCGATGCTGACGGCCGGGTTCAGGTGCGCGCCGGAAACACCGGCAGTGAGGTAGATCGCCATGCTCACGCCGACGCCCCAGATGATGCTGATTTCCCACAGGCCGAAGCTGGCGCCCGCGACTTTGAGCGCGGCGACACAACCGGTGCCGAAGAAGATCAGGAGGGCAGTACCCAGGAACTCGGCCATGCATTGGCCTGAGAGCGATGGTTGCTGTAAAGCAGTTGTCATTGAAAACCTCGATTTTTGTTGTTGTCTGGCGCGTTGCCGACAGGGCAAGGCGCGATTTTCTCCGAGGCAGGATCCCCATCCTGTTCCCGGTTACTGCTGGGTGCTGCGATGACCGCAATTCTTACATTATTCAGATTCGAAAAAATATAGACAAGAAACAAACCTGTCAAAGGTCGAAAGTGAACTGTCGGTCACAATGTAACTATTCGCGGTGTGAATGATCCTTCTGCATCGGCGCAGAGCGACGAGTTCGAAAAGCCTGCAAGCCACGGGAAACGTGGCTTGGAATGGAGCCTTTGCGCTGTGAAAGCCTGGAGTGATCGCCTAGAATCCGGGGCAGCATTTTCCTGTCACTGCCGAGCCTGGAGTTGCCATGACCCCTGCGTTGGACTTGTTGAAAAAAGTTCGTGCCGAACATCGCGTGCACAGTTACGAACATGACCCGAAGGCCGCGTCCTATGGGCTGGAGGCCGCAGAGAAGCTTGGCCTCGAGCCCGCGCAGGTGTTCAAGACGCTGCTGGCGGCCAGTGAAAAAGGCGAATTGCTGGTGGCGGTGGTGCCGGTCGTCGGAAGCCTCGACCTCAAGGGCTTGGCCCATGCTGCTGGCGTGAAAAAAGTCGAGATGGCAGACCCGGCCGCGGCTCAGCGTTCCACAGGGTATTTGTTGGGTGGTATCAGCCCTTTGGGGCAGAAAAAGCGCCTGCGCACCTTTATTGATCATTCAGCTCAGGGTTTTGCGTCTATTTATGTCAGCGCCGGTCGGCGAGGGCTGGAAGTCGAGTTGGCGCCTGCAGTACTTGCCGAACACACCCAGGCGAAATTTGCCGATATTGGCCGCGCGTGACATTCATTCGCGCTGTATGAAGAAAATTCGCCGGATCTGTCACTGGCGCTGATTTCAGCGTGGTTGCATGCTCTTTCAACTGACTTAGGGAGAAGGTTATGCAGCTCGAGTTTCATCAGGTTGACGCGTTCAGTGATCGGCCGTTCAGTGGCAATCCGGCAATGGTTTATCGGCTCGATGCGTGGCTCGCCGATGAGCTGATGCAGAAAATCGCTGCCGAACACAATCTTGCGGAAACTGCGTTTCTGGTGCGCGAAGGTCAGGTCTGGCATATCCGCTGGTTCACTCCGACCACCGAGGTGCCGTTATGCGGTCACGCGACGCTAGCCAGCGCTTACGTGCTGTTCGAGATCTACAAGGAAGAAGCCGAACGTATCGACTTCACCTGCAAGTCCGGGCCGCTGAGCGTCAGTCGTGAGGATGGCCGCTTGTGGCTGGATTTCCCGTCGATTGTGCCGTCAGAGATTGGCGTGACGCTGGATGTCGAGCGTGCACTGGGTGTCGAGGCGGTGGATGTGCTGGGCTCCAACGAACTGTTCGTGGTGCTTGATTCGGAGCAGGCGGTGCTCGATTGCACGCCGGACATGGTCGCGTTGGCCAAACTGCCGTGGCTCGGCGCTATTGTCACCGCACGCGGCAACCAGCACGATTTCGTCTCGCGTTATTTCGCCCCGGCGATAGGTATCAATGAAGACCCGGTAACCGGTTCGACTCATTGCAGCCTGATTCCTTACTGGTCGAAGCGTCTGGGCAAATCGAGCCTGACCGCGTGTCAGCGTTCGGCACGAGGCGGGGAGTTGTTTTGTCGGCTGGAAGGCGAGCGAGTGAAGATTGGCGGCAATGCGACGCTGGTTGCCAGCGGCACCTTGATCCTCGGTTAAAAGCTAAAAGATCGCAGCCTTCGGCAGCTCCTACACTGATCCCTGTAGGAGCTGCCGAAGGCTGCGATCTTTTGATCTTCAGAGAGCAGTGCTGTAGCGCCGAACGCCGTTTTCCACCGCTGGAATCTGCGCGACCGTGCTGCCCGAGGCCTGGAACAGCACCAGGTGTTCGGCCGCAACGCGAATGCCTACCTCAGCACCGACATGATGATCGGCGTGGCTCGGGAAAATCGACTCAAGTTGTGCACCGGTCGGCAGTTGCAGGCGATACAGCGTCGATGCGCCTTGAAATGTCTTGCCGACAATCTGCGCCTTCAGCGCGCTATCCGGGGCATACACGATGTCATCCGGCCGCAGCAACACATCCACTGCGCCGCCAATCGGCCAGGTATAAGCCCGATTACCGCGCAGTTCGCCGAGTTCGGTTTGCACCGATTCCGGGCTGGCGAGCTGGCCGCGAATGAAGTAGCCCTGACCGATAAAACTGGCCACGAACTGGGTGGCCGGTTCGTGGTACAGGTTGTACGGCGTGTCCCATTGCTCCAGTCGACCTTCCTTGAAAACGCCGACGTGATCGCTCACGGCAAAGGCTTCTTCCTGGTCGTGGGTCACCAGAATCGCGCTGGTGCCACGAGCCTTGAGGATGTCTCGCACTTCGTGGCTGAGCTTGCGCCGCAGCTCGCCATCGAGGTTGGAGAACGGTTCATCAAGCAGCAGCAATTGCGGTTCTGGCGCCAAGGCACGGGCGAGGGCGACGCGCTGTTGCTGGCCGCCGGACAGCTCGTGCGGGAAGCGCTTGCCGAGGTTCTTCAGGTTGACCAGTTCCAGCAACTCTTCGGTTACGCGCGCCTTGTTCGGGTGCTTGCGAATGCCGAAGGCAATGTTGTCCGCGACACTCAGGTGCGGAAACAGTGCGTAGTCCTGAAACACCATGCCGATCCGGCGTTTCTCCGGCGCCAGGGTGAAACCGGCGCTGGAAATAGTCTCGCCGCCCAGGGTGATTTCGCCTTCGTGCACCGGTTCGAAACCGGCAATCGCGCGCAGGGTGGTGGTCTTGCCGCAGCCGGACGAGCCGAGCAGGCAACCGATGTCACCGGCGTTGAGGTGCAGATTGAGGTTCTGCACCACACGTTGGTCCTGATAGCCGCAAGCGAGGTTGCGCAGGTTCAGCAGTAATTCATGGCTCATGCGTGGTGATATGCCGGTTCGACGAGGAACTCGAGCAGGGCCTTCTGTGCGTGGAGACGGTTTTCTGCCTGATCCCAAGCGACGGAGCGCGGGTCATCCAGCAGGTCGAGACTGATTTCTTCGCCACGGTGCGCGGGCAGGCAATGCAGGAACAGCACGTCCTCGGCCGCGAGGTCGAGCAGGGCACGGTTGACCTGGAACGGTGCGAACAACTTGAGGCGTTTGGCGGTTTCCTCTTCCTGGCCCATGGAGGTCCAGACGTCGGTGCTCACCAGGTGTGCGCCGCGCACGGCATCCTTTGGATCGCGGACGATGGTCACGCGATCGCCGGCCTTGGCGACGAACTCCGGGTTGGGCTCGTAGCCTTCCGGGCAGGCGATGCGCAACTGGAAGTCGAACTGGATCGCCGCTTCTATATAGCTGTTGCACATGTTGTTGCCGTCGCCGATCCAGGCCACGGTCTTGCCCTGGATCGAGCCACGATGCTCAAGAAAAGTCTGCATGTCGGCCAGCAACTGGCACGGGTGCAGGTCATCGGACAGGCCGTTGATCACCGGTACGCGCGAGTTGGCGGCAAATTCGGTGAGAGTGCTGTGGGCGAAAGTACGGATCATCACCGCATCAAGCATGCTCGACATGACGATGGCGCAGTCGCCGATCGGCTCGCCACGGCCCAGTTGCGTGTCGCGCGGCGAAAGAAAGATCGCCTGGCCGCCGAGCTGGATCATGCCGGCCTCGAACGAGATCCGGGTGCGGGTCGAGGATTTCTCGAAGATCATCCCCAGCACGCGGTTTTTCAGAGGCTCGAACAGTACGCCGCGGTTACGCAGGTCCTTGAGCTCAACGCCTCGACGGATCACGCTGACCAGCTCTTCGGGCGTGCAATCCATCAGGGAGAGAAAGTGCCTTGCGCTCATCATTGACTACCTTTTGCTACAAACCGCAGATGCTCAAAGCCTTGTTTATCGGAACAACGGGCGAGACCTGCGGCGTAAGCCGCACAGGGCGACGAAATAGGGGAAGGCGCGATATTGACATTAAATGTCGCGTTTTTCCAATAGGCTACGGTTTTTGCGGGATTCGGAGGGCGGACGGCAAGTTGCAGTCGCGCATTTGAAGCCGGGTTCAGGACAGCAGCGAACCTCTTTGTACACTGGCCTTACCGGGCTTGGCAATCAGGCGTGGCGGGTATGGTGCCACGCTGGTCGCTTTAATACCGGGTGATCGCGCAATCGCTTGGTCGGATGTTCGCGTTGAAACATTTGCTAAAGCAAAGTGCTGAGTTATAAATAGCCTTCGAGCGACGCAGGAAGCCTCCGCATGGAATCGAAAGAACAACTGTTAATGGATTTGCTGGGCCACACGGCTCGCTCCTTGACCCACCTCACCGCTTCAATGACCTCGATGTCCTTCGAACTGCTGCGCAGCGAGGACGAAGTGGTCAAGGCCGCCAGCCGTCAAATGATTGATCGCATGGCGACCATCAGTGCCGGGCTCGACGAGCATTGGCGCCTGATCGGCGAACTCACCGGCGTGCACATCGCCCACGAGCAGATCGAAACCATTCAGGAAATCCAGTTGGCGCCGCCACCCTCTCTGCCGATCAATTGATCGCGTCGGGCTATCGGCTCGCCTGATGGCCGCCGATTCACAAGACGAACGTCGCTGGCGCCGTGTCGGCACACGGGCCATAGTTTTGTTCCCGCAGGCGTTGTTGCCTGCCCAGAACAAAACAGAGACTGGCCATGACCAAGACTCTCCATCACCGTGCCTGCCACCTGTGTGAAGCCATTTGCGGTTTGACCATCGAAACCACCGAAACCGATGGCGCTGTCGCGATCACCTCGATCAAAGGCGATGCCCTCGACACCTTCAGCCGTGGGCACATCTGCCCCAAGGCCGTGGCCCTGCAAGACATTCAGAACGATCCTGATCGGCTGCGCCAGCCAATGCGCCGTGTCGGTAGCGAATGGCTGCCGATCGAGTGGGACGAGGCATTTGCATTGGTGGCCGAGCGCCTGGCAGCGATTCAGGAGCGACATGGGCAGAATTCAGTGGCCGTCTATCAAGGCAACCCGAGCGTGCACAACTATGGGCTGATGACCCACAGCAATTACTTCCTCGGACTGTTGAAAACCCGTAACCGCTATTCCGCGACATCGGTCGATCAATTGCCCCATCACCTCAGCAGTTACCTGATGTACGGCCACGGCTTGCTGCTGCCGATCCCCGATATCGATCACACCGATTTCATGCTGATCCTGGGCGGCAATCCTCTCGCCTCGAACGGCAGCATCATGACGGTGCCCGACGTCGAGAAACGCCTTAAGGCGATTCAGGCACGTGGTGGCAAAGTGGTGGTGGTCGATCCTCGACGCAGTGAAACGGCGGCAATCGCCGATCAACATATATTCGTGCGTCCCGGGGGCGATGCTGCGTTGTTGTTTGGTTTGCTCAACACGTTGTTTAGCGAGGGATTGACCAGCGACAGTCATTTGCCAGTGGATGGCCTCGACGAAGTGCGCGCGGCCGTTTCGACGTTCACCGCCGAAGCCATGAGCCCGTTGTGCGCGGTGCCCGCCGAGAAAATCCGCCAATTGGCCCGCGACTTTGCCGCCGCGCCAAGTGCGGTGTGTTATGGACGGATGGGCGTTTCCACCCAGGCGTTCGGCACGTTGTGCCACTGGGTGGTGCAGTTGATCAATCTGGTCAGCGGTAATCTGGATCGCGTTGGCGGGGCGCTGTGCACAGAGCCCGCAGTGGATCTGGTGGCGTCGACCTCGGGCGGGCATTTCAACAAATGGCAAAGCCGTGTTTCCGGGCGCCCTGAATACGGCGGCGAACTGCCGGTGTCGGCGCTGGCTGAAGAGATGCTCACCGAAGGTGAAGGACAGATCCGTGCGCTGATCACCGTGGCCGGCAATCCTGTGCTGTCGACGCCCAATGGTCGACAACTCGAACAAGCGCTGGACGGTCTGGAGTTCATGGTCAGCATCGACCTGTACATCAACGAAACCACACGTTATGCCGACCTGATTCTGCCGTCGACTTCGGCGCTGGAGAACGATCACTACGACACCACGTTCAACCTGTTCGCGGTGCGCAACGTCACCCGCTTCAATCGCGCGATCCTCGCCAAGCCCGAGGGCGCGCTGCATGACTGGGAAATCTTTGTCGGTCTGGCCAAGGCCTTCGCCGAGAAAACCGGCAAGGAATTGAAGCCGACCATGCCGCCGGCGAAGATGATCGACATGGGCCTGCGCATGGGGATGTACGGCGATGCCGCCGAACAAAAACTGTCGCTGGCGACGCTGTTTGACCATCCCCATGGAATAGATCTGGGCGCGTTGAAGCCTAATCTGGCCGCGCGCCTGAAAACGCCGAGTCAACGCATACAGGCTGCGCCGCCAGAGATCCTCGCTGACCTGGCGCGGTTCGCCGCCTTGCAGGCCCCAGCCGCCGATGAGCTTTTGATGATTGGCCGCCGGCATGTGCGCAGCAACAATTCGTGGATGCACAACTATCACCGTCTGGTGAAGGGCAAGCCGCGTCACCAGTTGCTTATGCACCCGGATGACCTCGCCAGCCGCGGGCTCAATGATGGGCAGCTTGTGCGGGTGAGTTCGCGGGTCGGCCAGATCGAGGTGGAAGTGCTCGGCAGCCTCGACATGATGAAAGGCGTGGTCAGCCTGCCGCACGGTTGGGGGCATGCGCGTCCGGGCGTGCAGATGGCGATCGCCAGCAGTCAACCGGGGTCGAGCGCCAATGACCTGACCGACGAATGCCAGCTCGACGAGTTGTCCGGCAATGCAGCGCTCAATGGTGTGCCGGTGACCGTGGCGGCGGCTTGAGCATGTCTGTCGGGGAGACCGAGCATGGCGCTCGGGATTCCGTTACAATGCGCCACCGTGCCGACCCGTGAGTCGGAAAGTTCAGCCGAGGTGCTCCATGGATATCATCGAAACGATTAAAGAGCAGATTGCCAACAACACCATTCTGCTTTACATGAAAGGCTCGCCGAATGCCCCACAATGTGGCTTTTCCGCGAAAGCTGCGCAGGCTGTGATGGCGTGTGGTGAAAAGTTTGCGTACGTGGACATCCTGCAGAACCCGGAAATCCGTGCCAACCTGCCAAAGTACGCCAACTGGCCGACTTTCCCGCAACTGTGGGTCGGCGGTGAGCTGGTCGGCGGTAGCGATATCATGACCGAGATGTCGGCAGACGGTTCGCTGCAAAGCACCATCAAGGCTGCTGTCGAAGCCGCTGCTGCGAACAAGTCCGAAGCCTGATCGGCTTGTAGGGAAGCAAGCTTCTTTGCTTCCCCGCAGGTTCATTCGACAACGCTTCCCCTGTAGGAGCTGTCGAGTGAAACGAGGCTGCGATCTTTTGATCTTCAGCCAATAAAAAGCCCCGCACCTCGAAAGAGGGCGGGGCTTTTTAATGTCTTGAATCTGGCGAGTGTTAAATCACTCTTCGCCCATCTGCGACTGCAGATAGTTCTCAAGACCGACTTTACCGATCAGGCCCAGTTGGGTTTCCAGCCAGTCGATATGTTCTTCTTCGGATTCGAGGATATCTTCGAGCAGTTCACGGCTGCCAAAGTCGCCAACGGTTTCGCAATGGGCGATCGCGGCTTTCAGGTCAGCGTGGCCGGTCTTCTCGATACGCAGGTCGCACTCCAGCATTTCCTGGGTGTGCTCGCCGATGTGCAGCTTGCCCAGGTCCTGCACGTTTGGCAGACCTTCGAGGAACAGGATGCGCTTGATCAGCTTGTCCGCGTGCTTCATCTCGTCGATGGATTCTTTGTACTCGTGCTTGCCCAGCTTGTTCAGGCCCCAATCTTCATACATGCGCGCATGCAGGAAGTACTGATTGATCGCGACCAGCTCATTGGCAAGGATCTTGTTGAGATGCTGGATGACTGTAATGTCGCCTTTCATGATCGGAGTCCTGCCCTGTAATAGCTGTATATAAGGCGGAGTTTGAGCTTCGTATTTATAAGTGTCAAACCTAAGTTATTGAATAATATATGAAAATTAATCGGAATAAGAATGTTTGTGTTCCGCGTCTGGAGCCTAAGCGCTTGATTTACAGGCATAAAAAAACCGGACATAAGTCCGGTTCTTTGAAATAGGGGTAATTACGCAGCAGTAAATTCTACTGGATAAGGAATCGCGGCCTGGGCGGTTTGCAGCTTGGTCAGGGTTTCGCGAACCACTTCCTTGGCAAGGCAGGCACATTTGCCGCACTGGCTGGCGACGCCGGTGGCCTGGCGGACTTCTTTATAGCTGCAGCAACCTTCATAGATCGCTTCGCGGATCTGTCCGTCGGTGACGCCAGTGCAGAGACAAACATACATAAGTGAGAACCGTCGCTGGTTGTGACTCAATTGCGATGGATCTTAATAATAACGAGAATGATTGTCAAAGTGCTTTGCGAGGCCTTTTCACCAGATTGGCGCGTGACTGACGAACGGTGATTACTGGCGATCTGCCTGGCCCCGTAAATGCAGCCTTGTGATCGGCAAACTGCAAAAAACCGTTAAGGACAGCTCAAAAACGCAGTGTATGATGGTCGGCCCTTGCGAAGGGGGTTCGTGTCACAGGGCTGTCGCCTGAGGGTGGCAGGCTGGCCCGGACCCTGAACTTCAAGTTTCTACACCAGGAGATATCAATGAGCGTACTCGTAGGCAAACAAGCCCCAGACTTCACCGTCCCGGCCGTACTCGGCAATGGCGAGATCGTTGACAGCTTCACCCTGTCCTCGGCCATCAAAGGCAAATACGGCCTGGTGTTCTTCTACCCACTGGACTTCACCTTCGTCTGCCCGTCCGAGCTGATCGCTCTGGACAACCGCATGGCTGACTTCAAGGCACGCAACGTTGAAGTGATCGCTGTGTCGATCGACTCGCACTTCACCCACAACGCCTGGCGCAACACCCCAGTGAACAATGGCGGCATCGGCCAGGTGAAATACACCATGGCTGCCGACATGAAGCACGACATCGCCAAGGCTTACGACGTTGAATCCGAAGGCGGCGTGGCTTTCCGTGGCGCATTCCTGATCGACGACAAAGGCGTTGTCCGCTCGCAGATCATCAACGACCTGCCACTGGGCCGTAACATGGAAGAGCTGATCCGTCTGGTCGACGCTCTGCAATTCCACGAAGAGCACGGCGAAGTCTGCCCTGCCAACTGGAAAAAAGGCGACAAAGGCATGAACGCTTCGCCAGAAGGCGTTGCTGCTTACCTGACCGAGAACGCTGCTGCCCTGTAAGGCGCAACGTTTGAGGTACAAAAAAACCGGCCCACGTGGCCGGTTTTTTTATGAGCGGTAGATCGACGAGGATCAGTCGTTGAAGTCTTCCCAGCCGCCCATCTGTTTCCAGCGATTGACGATGCCGCAGAACAGCTCAGCGGTTTTCTCGGTGTCGTAACGCGCCGAGTGCGCCTCACGACCGTCGAAATCGATGTCGGCCGCCTGACAGGCTTTCGCCAGTACGGTTTGGCCGTAAGCCAGACCGGCCAGCGTCGCCGTGTCGAAACTGGAGAACGGGTGGAACGGATTACGCTTCATGTCCAGTCGCGCAACGGCGGCATTGAGGAAGCCAAGGTCGAAGCTGCTGTTGTGGCCGACCAGAATCGCGCGCTTGCACCCGTTGGCTTTCAGCGCCTTGCGGATGCCACGGAAGATGTCGGTCAGTGCCGTCTCTTCGCTGACAGCCATGCGCAGCGGGTGGTCCAGCTTGATCCCGGTGAACTCCAGTGCCGCCGCTTCAATGTTGGCGCCTTCGAACGGCTCGACACGGAAGAAGTAGGTGTGATCCGGATAAACGAAACCCTTTTCATCCATGGCGATGGTGGTCGCGGCAATCTCCAGCAACGCATCGGTGGCCGAATTGAAGCCACCGGTTTCTACGTCGACAACAACCGGCAAGTAGCCGCGAAAGCGTGCTGCCATTGGGTGACGGGAACCGCCTCCGCCACTTTGACCGTCCAGTTCGTCGTCGAAATGGTCTTCACTCACGCGTGTTCCTCCAGCAGGCGCCAGCGCAGTTTTTCACCGGCGCGCAGCGGGATAACGGTCAGCTCGCCAAATGGCAGGCTGGTTGGGGCGGTCCATTCATCACGAACCAGGGTGATGCGATCGGTGTTCACCGGCAGGCCATAGAAACGCGGGCCGTTGAGGCTGGCGAACGCTTCGAGCTTGTCCAGCGCATTGCGCTGTTCAAAGGCTTCGGCATACATCTCGATGGCGGCGTACGCGGTGTAGCAGCCAGCACAACCGCAAGCGGCTTCCTTGGCGTGCTGGGCGTGCGGCGCCGAGTCGGTGCCGAGGAAGAACTTCGCGCTGCCGCTGGTGGCAGCATCGAGGAGGGCTTCCTGGTGGGTGTTGCGCTTGAGGATCGGCAAGCAGTAGAAGTGCGGCCGAATCCCGCCCACCAGCATGTGGTTGCGGTTGTACAGCAGGTGATGTGCGGTGATGGTCGCGCCAACGTTGGCCGGGGCCTCGTTGACGAACTGCACGGCATCGGCGGTGGTGATGTGTTCGAAAACAACCTTGAGCGTCGGGAAACGCTCGACCACACGACGCATGTGCTCATCGATGAAGATTTTTTCGCGGTCGAACACGTCGACATCGCCACGGGTGACTTCACCGTGAATCAACAACGGCATCCCGACTTCGGCCATGGCCTCGATTGCCGGGAAGATCTTGTCGATGCTGGTGACGCCAGAATCCGAGTTGGTGGTGGCGCCGGCCGGGTACAACTTGGCGGCGTGCACGAAACCGCTGGCCTTGGCCTCGCGAATTTCCTCGGGCTGGGTGCGGTCGGTGAGGTACAGCACCATCAACGGCTCAAAGCGACTGCCGGCCGGGCGGGCAGCGAGAATCCGCTGGCGATAGCCGTCGGCCTCAGCGGCGTTGCGCACCGGTGGTACCAGGTTGGGCATGATGATGGCGCGACCAAACGTGCGCGCAACATCGGCAACGGTATTGGTCAACACGGCACCATCGCGAAGATGAATATGCCAGTCGTCGGGACGCAGCAGGGTCAGGCGGTCGGACATGAGGGGATTCCAGGCGGGTCAAACTGAGGCGAATGCTACCGGAAAAGACTCTTGCAGGCACTCGCTATCAAGTTTTGCGGGAACCTTCCGATATCCCGTAGGTATGCCGTAAACGTAGTGTGAATCGGTCTTTGTGTTTCAGAAGCCAATGGAGCCTCCCGTGCGCCAGCGATATTTAGCCTTGCTCAGTGTGTTTGCCAGTTTTCCTGCGATGGCGCTTACGTACCAGACTCGCCTGGAGAACATTGAGTGGACGGTCGCCGGCGACAAGTTCGAGTGCCGTCTGACACAACCGATTACAGATTTCGGCTCGGGTGAGTTCGTGCGCAAGGCCGGTGAACAGGCGATTTTCCGTCTGAATGCCTACAACGCCATGCTCGGCGGCGGTTCGGCGACGTTGCTCGCAGCCGCAGCACCTTGGCAGCCGGGACGCGGCGACATCAATCTGGGCTCTGTAAGACTGGGCAGCGGCAACGTCTTGTTCAACAGTTCGCAGTCTCAGGCCGGTGGCTTGATCAGTGGACTGATGGACGGGCGCAGCCCTGTTGTTCGTCGCGCTTCAAGCGATGGTCGGGTCTCGGAAGTGCGTTTGTTGCCGGTCAGGTTCAGCAAGGCCTTCAACGATTACCAGAGCTGTGTGGCGAAGTTGCTGCCGCAGAATTTCGAACAGGTGAAACAGTCGCAGATCGGCTTCCCCGGCGAAGGCATCGAACTGGATGCAGCCGCCAAGGCCAAGCTGCAAGTGATGCTCGAGTACATGAAGGCTGATCCGACGGTGAACCACATCGAACTTGATGGCCACTCCGACAACAGCGGCAATCGCCTGACCAATCGCGAACTGTCGCGTCGTCGGGCCTTGGCCGTGGTTGATTTCTTCAAGGCCAACGGCATTCAGGAATCGCAGATCACCGTACGTTTCCATGGCGAACGCTACCCGTTGGCGCCGAACACCAATGCGGCCAACCGGGCGAAGAACCGTCGGGTCAACGTGCACCTTGCGCGAGTAGCCCCGGCAACGGCCCCGGCACCCACTGCCAGCACGCCAGCGAACGCTGCGGCAACTTCCTGACCCGCCGGTCATCGTCGCGCGCTCGACACAATCTGTCGCTTTGTCGTCTTAAGCTGTCGCGCCTCTGTAAATTATCGCGTTTGGGCGTTAGACTCCTCGGCTTTCCGTAGAACCCCGTGGAGTGATGGCATGGCGGACGTAAACAAGGTCGTTCTGGCGTATTCCGGCGGCCTGGACACTTCGGTGATCCTCAAGTGGCTGCAGGATACTTATAACTGTGAAGTGGTGACCTTCACCGCTGATCTCGGTCAAGGCGAAGAGGTCGAGCCGGCCCGCGCCAAGGCTCAGGCCATGGGCGTCAAAGAAATCTACATCGACGATCTGCGCGAAGAATTCGTGCGTGACTTCGTGTTCCCGATGTTCCGCGCCAACACCGTTTACGAGGGCGAGTACCTGCTGGGTACTTCCATCGCGCGTCCACTGATCGCCAAGCGCCTGATCGAAATCGCCAACGAAACCGGCGCTGACGCCATTTCCCACGGCGCCACCGGCAAGGGCAACGATCAGGTGCGTTTCGAACTGGGTGCCTACGCGCTCAAGCCAGGCGTGAAAGTGATCGCGCCGTGGCGTGAGTGGGACCTGCTGTCCCGCGAGAAGCTGATGGACTATGCCGAGAAGCACGCGATCCCGATCGAGCGCCACGGCAAAAAGAAATCCCCGTACTCGATGGACGCCAACCTGCTGCACATCTCCTATGAAGGCGGCGTGCTGGAAGACACCTGGACCGAGCACGAAGAGGACATGTGGCGTTGGACCGTCTCCCCGGAGAAGGCTCCCGACACCCCGCAGTACCTGGAACTGACCTACCGTAACGGCGACATCGTCGCGCTGGACGGCGTCGAAATGTCCCCGGCCACCGTGTTGGCGACATTGAACAAGATCGGTGGTGCGCACGGTATCGGCCGTCTCGACATCGTCGAAAACCGTTATGTCGGCATGAAGTCTCGTGGTTGCTACGAAACCCCGGGCGGCACGATCATGCTGCGCGCTCACCGCGCCATTGAGTCGATCACCCTGGATCGCGAAGTCGCTCACTTGAAAGACGAGCTGATGCCCAAGTACGCCAGCCTGATCTACACCGGTTACTGGTGGAGCCCTGAGCGTCTGATGCTGCAACAGATGATCGACGCTTCCCAGACCAGCGTGAATGGTGTGGTTCGCCTGAAGTTGTACAAAGGCAACGTGATCGTGACGGGCCGCAAGTCCGACGATTCGCTGTTCGATGCCAACATCGCCACCTTCGAAGAGGATGGCGGTGCTTACAACCAGGCTGACGCGGCGGGCTTCATCAAGCTCAACGCGCTGCGCATGCGCATTGCTGCCAACAAGGGCCGCAAACTGTTCTGATTTTTCAGACTGACGCGCAATAAAAGGGCGGCCCTGTCTTGGAGACAGGCCGCCCTTTTTTACAGAATTCTTTTGTCCGACGCTTACCTGCAATGTCCCTTGTCTCTATGCCTGCGTGGCAATGTCCCCATCTTTCAAGCTCGTCCCAACAGCGTGACCGTCTGTGAACACAGGTTGTAAACAATACAGAGTGTTGTGCCCGAGCCTTTCTTCGCCTGCCTGATCTGCAGTAATGCATTCTTTGTCAGTGAAACGTCCGACATATGACTGGAAAGAAACATGATGACACGGGCGGTTTTTTTGTCGGTGCGTCGGATTTTCTCCAGAATTGTTGCGAGTTCTCTCGACGCATCGATGTCCCGTGCATCGATGATGTGCAGGTTGCTGATAGAGGCGGGTAGCTGAATGTTGTGTTGAATCCTCAGATTCGACTTCGCACTGGTGCCTGGCGGCGGGTCGGATGCATTATGGACTTTGCACGAGTCCCTGCACCCTGCAGCAGCGGCTTCGCTGGGTACGATGTGACTTGATATACCGAATGTGGCGTGTGTATCTGTCTCATGCAGCGACGTGTTTCGTTTGTTCTCGCGGTAATCGCTGTAGATGACTTTTAAAAAATTCTTGTCCTTGCCGAAATCAGAGGGTGAATAAAGCGAGCGATGGTTGAAGTTTAAAGTAATAAAGAAAAGGAATAACAGGTAAAACGGAAAGCTGATTAGGAACCATACATAGATTTCTCGATCTTCGTTGTTAAGAAACGGCAAAGATGCCGCGGCGGACCCTTCCGATATGGCAGCGAATATGGCGATAACCGTCATCGGGTTGGTGATTTTATTTTTTATCTTTAACATATATATGCTCTTGTTCAGGTGTCTTGTTGTTAGTGGGTTGTATGTGTTTGCTTGTGAGTAAGTCGGGTTTATGGTGGTTTCTATTTATAGCAAAAGTGTTTGTTTGAGTATAAATATCTTGTTTCAAGTGTTTATGTTTTCCAAGCCTTGTATGCGGAAGGTGTAGGCAATTGCCGTCATTGCATGATGTTTCTAATCTGCAATATCTTTAGAATCTCATGCGGGTATTCGGCGGCGGCCCCACAGCCGAGCTGTAATGAAAGCGGGTGTTGAGGCTGCTCTTCAGCGAACATCGGTCGCGAACTGTTACAAGTCAAAACCTGAAGTTTTGCAGGCGGGTGAAGAGTTTTTTCGTCGGATGTTTATAGTGAGGTGGGTTTTTTGTAGGAATATTCCTCGATGGCTGTAGGGGATGTCTTTCGATGCAAGTGCATGAGAGACCTGACATGCCATAGAGCAAATGGCTGAGCTATTGTGCGTGTTCTAAAAATTCGAACAGCGAAACTGGACTTGCCCATGAATAAAGTGCTGATCGTGGATGACCACCCCGTCATTCGTCTTGCGGTACGTATGCTGATGGAACGTCATGGCTACGAAGTCATTGCAGAAACGGATAACGGCGTGGATGCATTACAACTGGCTCGCGAACAAATGCCGGATATTGTCATTCTGGATATTGGAATACCGAAACTTGATGGTCTGGAAGTAATTGCACGACTGACCTCGGTCGCAATGCCTACTAAAGTCCTGGTGTTGACTTCTCAGGCGCCGGGCCATTTCTCCATGCGTTGCATGCAGTCGGGGGCGGCGGGTTATGTATGTAAACAGCAAGATTTGACCGAGTTGCTAAGTGCGATAAAAGCTGTTCTATCCGGCTACAGTTATTTTCCCAATCAGGCCTTGCACACCGTACGTACCAGCCTGGGCAATGCCAGTGAAGCAGACATGGTGGATCGCCTTTCCGGGCGCGAGATGATGGTGTTGCAACAGTTGGCGCGGGGCAAGACCAACAAGGAAATCGCTGATGGAATGTTTTTGAGTAACAAGACAGTGAGTACCTACAAGACCCGCTTGTTGCTGAAACTCAATGCGCGTTCACTGGTTGATCTGATTGAGCTGGCCCAGCGAAACGGGCTTGTCTGAATACTTCAGTCGCTGACGGGGTCATGGGCCGATCGAATTCAGCTAGGCATTAAAAGCAAAAAGCCTCCGTTTCGGGAGGCTTTCAAATATCAGAGATCAAAGTCATAATCGGCCAACTTCCTTTGCAGTCGGCGCTCCTCCAGCAGGTTATCGATCGTGCGGCGTTTGCTCAGGTTGGTCTTGGCGACTTCAACCACGGGTTCGGCGTCATCCGTGGGGTCATCATCCACTTCCAGCTCCAGTTCCTCTTTATCAGTACTCATCAGATTAACTCCCACCCTAAGACTGCCGTTGGCGCCCCTTATATCGACATTCCGGCGGCGGGTAAAAAAGATTTTTTCAATCGATCACTCATTTATTTCTATAACTGATCAATCGTCCGATGTTTTTTGTTTGTATTCGCACAAGTCTTCGATTCGGCAACTGCCGCACCGCGGCTTGCGCGCCAGACACACGTAGCGTCCGTGAAGAATCAGCCAGTGGTGGGAATCGAGCAGGAATTGCTTTGGTACAAACTTCATCAGCTTGTCTTCCACTTCGACCACATTTTTGCCGGGAGCGATGCCCGTGCGGTTGCTGACTCGGAAGATGTGCGTGTCGACGGCCATGGTCAGCTGACGGAACGCCGTGTTGAGCACCACGTTGGCGGTCTTTCGGCCGACACCGGGCAACGCTTCGAGCTCCTCACGCGTTTGTGGCACTTCACCGTTGTGGCGTTCGACCAGCAAGCGGCATGTCTCGATGACGTTTTTAGCCTTGCTGTTGTAGAGGCCGATGGTCTTGATGTATTCGGACAGCCCCTCCACGCCCAGCGCGTAGATCGCTGCCGGGGTGTTGGCGACCGGGTACAGCTTGGCTGTCGCCTTGTTTACGCCAACGTCGGTCGACTGCGCCGAAAGAATCACCGCAATCAGCAATTCGAAGGGCGAGGAGTAGGCCAGTTCGGTTTTCGGCTCGGGATTGTCTTCATGCAGGCGGCGGAAAATCTCAAGACGTTTTGCGGCATTCATGGGCGATGCGTTTCCTTGGGAATTGAGTTCGAGCGAGTCCACGCCTGACGGGCCGCGAGCAGCAGCCCCAAGACAATCAGCGCGCCGGGAACCAGGGTTGCCAGAGGCAACCCCTCGCTAAGTAAAACCAGACCTTGCCAGTGTCCGAACAGTCCTCGGCCCAAGCGACCCTGGCCTGCGAGTTCACGCACGACGGCGAGTATCACCATCAATGCGCTGAACAGACTGCTTAGCTTTAGGCGCTCGAGGCGTGTCTGGCGGAAAAATCCGTTATGTTCCAGTACCAGGCACTGCAAGGCGATCAACCCGGCATACAGACCAAAAGCCTGATGCCATGGCAGAAACCAGCGTTGCGCGAAGACCTCGGCACAACTGGTCAACGTTGCGGCGAGCAGCAGGCCTGCTGACCATGTGGCCGCAGGCGTCAGACGTGAGCGTAAAAAAGACATGCACAAACCGTAGGCACCAACGACCATCGCGAACATCAAGAGCGCGCCCAGTGCGCCAGCCAACGAACTCGTCGTTCCGAGCAAAAGCAAGAGCATCAATGAATTCGCCACGTGCGCCGTGCGGTTCATGGCGGGCTCCCCAGCAATGCCAGACGATGCTGGTCAAAGTAGCGAAGAGCGTCATGCACAGCGTTGATCACCGCGCGGGAAGTGATGGTCGCACCGGCCATTTGATCGAATTGCCCCTGATCCTTTTTCAGTGCCCAACCGGCATCCGTCGGCTCATCACTCGATTTCCCGATAAACACCGACAGCCATGCATTCGGCCATTCGCCCAGATGTCCGCCGAGTGCTGGCGTTTCATTTTGCTTGAGGGTTTTCACGCCCAACAGTTTTCCATGGTCATCAATGGCAATCAGCAGTTCGATGCTGCCTGCATAACCCTCGCTGCGGCTGCGCAGCAACACTGCGACCGGTCGCCCTGCTTTGCTTGCGCGATAGCCGCCGGTCAGCGTGCTGTGGCTCAAGGCAACGTCCGCCAAGGCCAGAGGCTGCTCAAGTGGTTGATTGTCGTAGCTGTCGGGCGCGAGCACGTCGAGCAGTTTGCGACTGTCGAGCAGACGTTGTTCGGCGGCTATCTGCGGCGCATTGCTGCGTTGCACAAGATACGTCGCCGTGATGCCGACGAAGGCCAATAGCAGCAGCGTGAGTGTGCTCTTTGTGCGGCTCATGGGCGCACCGGTGTCTGTCGACTCACGGCGAAACGCTCGAGTGCCGGCACGCAGAGATTCATTAACAGCACCGCGAACGCGATGCCGTCCGGGTAACCGCCCCATGTGCGGATCAGGTAAGTCAGCAGTCCGACTCCGGCGCCGAACAACACGCGCGCCAGCGCATTTTTTGCCCCGGATACCGGTTCGGTGATGATGAAAAACGCGCCGAGCATGGTGGCACCGCTCAGCAGATGAAACAGTGGCGAGCCGTGAGAGTCCGAGCCCGAGCCGTTCCAGCACAGCAGGCTGACTAAAAACAGGCTGGCGAGCATACCGACAGGCGCGTGCCAGCCGAATACTCGCCGTTGCAGCAGAAATAGCCCGCCGGCGAGAAACGCCAGATTGACCCATTCCATGCCATGCCCGCCGAAGCGCCCGAAGGCCGGGTTGGCGGCGAACAATTCATCGATGGTCAGGCTTTTATTGATGCGCAGGCTGTCCAGGGCCGTGGCCTGAACCCAGGCGTCCGGGGCCTGCCCCGGATTGAATACCTGCTGCAAGGCGTCGAGCAGGGCCATGCCATGGGCCGGCCATTGGGTCATCGGCTGCGGGAACGTCACGATGACCAAGGCAAAACCGAGCATGGCCGGATTGAACGGGTTTTTGCCCACGCCGCCATACAGATGTTTGCCAAACAGCAGACCTGAGGCGGTCGCTGTCATCGTCAGCCACCAGGGGCAATAGGGCGGCAGGGCGACGGCCAGCAAAGTCGCGCTGACCAATGCGCTGCCGTCAGTGAGCAGCGGCTGCAATGCTTGCCCGCGCAGGCGTGCCACGCCGGTCTCGACGGCCAGTGCGCAGGCGACGCAAAGGATCAGATTGATCAATACGCCCCATCCGTAAAACCAGAACAAGCTCAGCAACCCCGGCAGCATGGCAAGCAGCACCAGCTTCATCGCCTGTTGCAGGCGACCGTCGGGTGTCTCAAGGGGCAACATGGTCTTGCACCTGGCGCTCGGCGTCTTGCAGGCGGGCGCGGGCCTTGTCGAGGGTTTCGGCCGGGGTGTCAGCGCGTCGTTCGAGTTTGTTCAGGTCAGCGCGGGCGTAGGCCAATTCGGTTTTCAACTGGCGAAGTTGGCTGTCGATCGGGCGTTTTTCCACGCGCACCAGATCAGGCGCAGGCTGATCGCTGCCCGCTTCGGCGGCGTGAAGGGCTTGCTCGGCGTCACGTAACGCCTGTTCCAGCGTCGCAATCTGCTCGGTCGGCGCTTCGGCGGTCTGGGCCTTTTTCAGTTCGGCGCGGCGCATGGCCAATTGAATTTTTGCCCGCTTCAGGTCCGCGTCTTTCGCTGGAGCTGGAGCTGGCGGAGTGGCGGGTGCGCTGCTTTCGAGTTTTGCCAAAGCCTGTTCGGCCAGTTCGAATTGCTGCTGCAACACGATCAATTGCGACTGCTGTTCAAAGGTCGGCGGATGGCCGAAGGCTTTCAGCGATTTATGCAGTTGCGCACGGCTCATCGCGACATCGATCTTGGCTTTTTTTAGTGCGGCGTCGGCGCCTGCGGATTTTTGCGCGCGCACGCGTTCCAGTGCAGCTTGCACCGGGTCGAGCGTTGTCACTTCAGATTGAGCGGCGCGTTTGGCTCGCGCCTCCCGCTCAGCCTGTTTCTGTTGTTCTTCGCGTTGCAGGCGGGCATTGCGTCGTTCAAAGCGCTGGCGGGCGTGATCACGTTTGGCGGCGCGCGCGCGCTGTTCTTCAAGATTGAACGCGAGGCCACCGACCACAGGCAGTGTGCTCGGCGGCAGAGGATGCATTTCGATGCAGTCCACCGGGCAGGGCGCCACGCACAGGTCGCAACCGGTGCATTCGTCGATCAGAACGGTGTGCATCAATTTCGCCGCGCCGACGATGGCATCAATCGGGCAGGCCTGAATGCACTTGGTGCAGCCGATGCATTCGGCTTCGCGGATGTAAGCCACCTGCGCTGGCGCCGAACCGCGACTGACGTCCAGTTCCAGCACCGGCACTTTCAACAGGTCGGCCAGTGCCGCGATGGTTTCATCACCACCCGGGGGGCATTTGTTGATCGGCTCGCCGTCGACGATGCCCTGTGCGTAAGGTTTGCATCCTGGATGACCGCATTTGCCGCACTGAGTCTGCGGCAGAAGGGCGTCGATGCGTTGAATCAGACTCATGTTTTGATCAGTCCACTGAATCCGAGAAAAATCACTGCGATCAATCCGGCGCCGATCAGATCGATCGGCAGGCCGCGAAAGGGCAGGGGAATATCGTTGTCGGTTGTACGCTCACGCAAATCGCTGAACAGGCTCAGCACCAGCCAGAAACCCAGCCCGGCACCGAGGCTCATTGCTGTCGCGTGCAACAGGCCTTGATCGTTCTGCGCATTGATCAGCGCCAGTCCAAGCACGCCGGCGTTGCCCAGCAACAGCGGCCACAAACCCTCGAACGACAGGTTCGGCAACCCACGCGCCAAGAGCTTCAGCAACGGTGCGATCAACAACACGCTCAATGGCAAAAACACGAACAGGCGCAGCGCTTGCAGTTGCAGGGGTACCAGCAGCCAGTGCCAGATTGAATAGCCAACCACGCCGACGATCACCATCAGACACAAGGTCGCCAGCCCCAGCGCGTGCACCTGCCGACGACTGCCCGCCAATAGCGGATCGACGCCCAGCGGCCAGTGCAACACGAAGTTGTTGAGCAGCGCGGCACTGATAAGCGTAAGCACGAGTTCGGTCATGGGGCTGCCGGCGAAACGGGCGGATGTCTCATAAGGTTAGGCATTATCCGGCAGCGACGGTGAGTGGGCCAGATATGAAAAATCCCACAGGCATGCGCGCACGCCTGTGGGATCGATTTGCCGCAGAGTCTTACTTGATGCGCTGACCTGGCTTGGCGCCGCTGTCCGGGCTCAGCAGGTAGATTTCTTCACCGCCAGGACCTGCCGCCATCACCATGCCTTCGGAAATACCGAACTTCATTTTCCGCGGCTTGAGGTTGGCGATCATCATGGTCAGGCGACCGTCGAGCTTGGATGGGTCTGGATAAGCGCTCTTGATTCCGGAGAACACGTTGCGTTGCTCGTCACCGATGTCCAGGGTCAGGCGCAGCAGTTTGTCGGCACCTTCCACGGCTTCAGCCTTGATGATCAGGGCAACGCGCAGGTCGACGGCGGCGAAGGTGTCGAAGTCGATTTCCGGCGACAGCGGATCCTTGGCCAGTTCGCCGTTGCCTGCCGGGGCGGCTGCGCCGGTATCGGTCTGGCTGGCGGCGAGGTCTTCTTTCGAGGCGTCGGTCATGGCTTGCACTTTTACCGGGTCGATGCGGGTCATCAACGGCTTGAATTCGTTGAGCTGATGATTTGCCAGCAGGGTGGTGTGGTCGTTCCAGGTCAGCGGGGCGACGTTGAGGAACGCCTCGGCATCGGCGGCCAGCAGCGGCAGCACCGGTTTGAGGAAAATCACCAGTTGGCGGAACAGGTTGATGCCGGTGGCGCAAATCGCCTGGACTTCATCCTGTTTGCCTTCCTGCTTGTTCAACGACCACGGAGCCTTGTCGGCGATCCAGGCGTTGGCGCGGTCGGCCAGGGCCATGGTTTCACGCATGGCACGGGCGAAGTCGCGGGCTTCATAAGCGTCGGCGATGCTTGGCGCGGCGGCGAGGAAAGCCTCGGTCAGCTCAGGCGCGGCATTGTTGTCGACCAACAGGCCGGCATTGCCCTTTTGAATGAACCCGGCGCAACGGCTGGCGATGTTGACGACTTTGCCGACCAGGTCGGAGTTGACCTTCTGCACGAAGTCTTCGAGGTTCAGGTCGAGGTCGTCAACGCCACGGCCCAGTTTGGCTGCGTAGTAGTAGCGCAGGTATTCCGGCGACAGGTGATCCAGGTACGTGCGGGCCTTGATGAAGGTGCCGCGCGATTTCGACATCTTCTGGCCGTTGACGGTCAGGTAGCCGTGTACGTTGATCGCGGTCGGTTTACGGTAACCGGCGCCTTCGAGCATGGCTGGCCAGAACAGGGCGTGGAAGTTGACGATGTCCTTGCCGATGAAATGGTACAGCTCGGCAGTGGAATCCTTGGCCCAGAACGCGTCGAAGTCCAGCTCCGGCGTGCGATCGCAAAGGTTCTTGAAGCTGGCCATGTAGCCGATTGGCGCATCCAGCCATACGTAGAAATACTTGCCCGGCTCGCCCGGGATCTCGAAACCGAAGTACGGCGCATCGCGGGAGATGTCCCACTGTTGCAGGCCGGCGTCCAGCCACTCGGCGATCTTGTTGGCCACGGCGTCCTGCAAGGTGCCGCTGCGGGTCCAGGCTTGCAGCATTTCCTGGAAGTCCGGCAGTTTGAAGAAGAAGTGCTGGGAATCCTTGAGCACCGGGGTGGCGCCCGAGATTGCCGACTTCGGATCCTTCAGATCAGTCGGTGCGTAGGTTGCACCGCATTTTTCGCAGTTGTCGCCGTACTGGTCTTCAGTGCCGCATTTCGGGCAGGTGCCCTTGATGAAGCGGTCGGCCAGGAACATTTTCTTTTCCGGGTCGAAATACTGCGTGATCGAACGTTGGGCGATGTGCCCGGCGTCACGCAGCTTGAGGTAGATCTGGCTCGACAGCTCACGGTTTTCTTCGGCGTGAGTGGAGTGGAAGTTGTCGAAGTCGACCAGGAACTCGGCAAAGTCGGCGCTGTGTTCAGCCTGCACGTTGGCGATCAGTTGTTCCGGGGTAATGCCTTCCTTTTCTGCGCGCAGCATGATCGCCGAACCGTGGGCGTCGTCGGCGCAGACGTAGATGCATTGATTGCCGCGATGCTTCTGGAAGCGCACCCACATATCGGTCTGGATGTATTCCAGCATGTGGCCAAGGTGGATCGAACCGTTGGCGTAGGGCAGGGCGCTGGTGACGAGGATCTTGCGTGGCTCGGACATGTGGGGCTTCGCTACTTGATGAAACGGAGGTCGGCCACTATAAAGCGCTGGCGCATATTTTTCACCCTGTGCGCCTGTTTCCGGATGCGCCAGGCAGATTATTTTTGACTGTGAATCCCTGTGTTGTGAACGGGTTTGCCTGTGGCGAGGGGATTTATCCCCGATCGGCTGCGCAGCAGTCGTAAATCCATTGCACGCGGTGTGTCTGATGGGCTGAGGTGTCCGGTTTTGGGGAGGCTTCGCCTCCCATCGGGGATAAATCCCCTCGCCACAATATCTGTGACTGGCATAAATCCCATTCACCCTGGAATGTTTGCGGTACAAATCCACTCACCACAAATCAATCTGCGCGGTACGATACCCGCCATCTTTTCCCAGTCTTGTTATCGGAGTTGCCCATGAGCGCCGTCACTCGCGCAGCGGTGGAAGCCGTCCTCAGCCAATACACCGACCCTTACCTGAACCAGGACCCGGTCAGCGCCGGTTGCGTGAAGAACATCGAGATCGTCGGTGACCGCGTCAATGTGCAGCTGGAAATCGGTTACGCCGCCGGCCTGTTCAAAAGCGGCTGGGCGCAATTGCTGCAACTGGCCATCGAAAACCTCGACGGCGTAGTGATTGCCAAAGTCGAGGTCAACACGGTGATCGCTGCGCACAAGGCTCAAGCGCAGATCCCGGGGCTGGCCAACGTCAAGAACGTGGTTGCCGTGGCGTCGGGCAAGGGCGGTGTCGGCAAATCGACCACCGCCGCCAACCTCGCGCTGGCGCTGGCCCGTGAAGGCGCCAAGGTCGGGATTCTCGATGCCGATATCTACGGCCCGAGTCAGGGCATCATGTTCGGCATTCCCGAGCGCACTCGCCCTGAAGTCAAGGATCAGAAGTGGTTCGTGCCGCTCAAGGCCCACGGCGTCGAAGTCATGTCGATGGCGTTCCTGACGGACGACAACACGCCAATGGTCTGGCGTGGGCCGATGGTCTCCGGCGCATTGCTGCAACTGGTCACGCAAACCGCGTGGGGCGATCTCGATTATCTGGTGATCGACATGCCGCCAGGCACTGGCGACATCCAGCTGACCCTGGCGCAGAAAGTCCCGGTGGCAGGCGCTGTGATCGTCACCACACCGCAGGACCTGGCCTTGCTCGACGCGCGCAAAGGCGTGGAAATGTTCCGCAAGGTCAACATTCCGGTGTTGGGCGTGGTGGAAAACATGGCCGTGCACATCTGCTCCAATTGCGGCCATGCCGAGCATCTGTTCGGTGAAGGCGGCGGCGAGAAGCTTGCGAGCCAGTACGGTGTCGAGCTATTGGCCTCGCTGCCGTTGTCGATGCTGATCCGCGAACAGGCCGATGGCGGCAAGCCAACGGTGATCGCCGAACCGGACAGCCAGATTGCCATGGTCTATCAGCAACTGGCGCGTCACGTTGGCGCGCGGATTGTGTTGCAGGAAGCGGCAACGCCGGCCATGCCGAACATCACCATCAGCGACGATTGATCGGCGTCGCCAGTTAAAAGATCGCAGCCTTCGGCAGCTCTTACAGAAAAACATTGTGTAGGAGCTGCCGGAGGCTGCGATCTTTTGATCTTGTTCTAGATCCGCAACCCGCCATCCATCTCCAGAATCCGACCGGTGTAATAGTCGTTCTCGAAGATGTACGCCGCCGAATGGGCGATCTCTTGCGGTTTGCCCATACGCTTGAGTGGAATCCCCGCGGTCATCTTCTCCAGCGCTTCCGGCTTCATGCCCAGGGTCATCTCGGTCTCAATGAAGCCCGGCGCAATGCCCGCCACGCGAATGCCATAACGCGCCAGTTCCTTGGCCCAGGTTACGGTCGCCGCCGCCACACCGGCCTTTGCTGCGGAATAGTTGGTCTGGCCAACGTTGCCTGCGCGCGAGATCGACGAGATGTTGATGATTGCGCCGCTGGTCTTGAGCTCGACCATTTTCGCCGCGACTTCGCGCGTGCAGAGGAATACGCCAGTCAGGTTGACGTCGATCACTGCCTGCCACTGGGCCAGGCTCATCTTGGTCATCTCGCCGTCCTTGACCTTCAGTAGCAGGCCATCACGCAGGATCCCGGCGTTGTTGATCAAACCGTGGATCGCACCAAAGTCGGCGGCGACCTGCGCGACCATGTGCTCCACCTGTTCTTCATTGGCGACGTTGCACAAATAGCTGCGGGCCTCGACGCCTTTGGCTTTGCAGGCGGCGACTGCGTCGTCGAGCTTTTCCTGGTTCAGATCGACCAGCGCCAGCTTCGCGCCTTTGTCGGCGAAATACTCGGCCATCGAACGGCCCAAACCCTGGCAACCGCCAGTGATAATGATTACTTTGTCGTTGAGTTGCATTCGCATGCCCCGATAGCAGGTCAGAGTGGATTTCCCTTAGAGAGCCTCTCGATCTGCGCCTGATGTGGCCTGGCTGCACATGAGAATTGCCCGATGGTGAGCGGAACTTATCCCGCGCACCTGTCCGTTTTTTCGACGGATTCTATTTAAGGAGTCATAAATTGAGCGTTGAAGTGGCGAAGAATGCCCGAGAATTGCTTCTCAAGGAATACCGTGGAGTGCTCTCGACCCACTCTAAATCCATGCCCGGTTTTCCCTTTGGCTCCGTCGTGCCGTATTGCCTGGACGAGCAGGGCCGGCCGTTGATCCTGATCAGCCGCATCGCCCAGCACACGCACAATCTGCAAAAAGACCCGAAATGCTCGATGCTCGTGGGTGAGCGCGAGGCAGATGATGTGCAAGCCGTTGGTCGCCTGACCTATCTGGCCGAGGCGCAAAAGCTTGAAGACACCGCCAGCATTGACGCGGCGGCCGAGCGTTATTACCGCTACTTCCCCGACTCGCAGAACTACCACAAGGCTCACGATTTCGATTTTTGGGTGCTGAATCCGGTGCGACATCGCTACATCGGTGGTTTCGGTGCGATTCACTGGGTCGATCAACTGACCTTGGCCAACCCGTTCGCCGGCAAAGCCGAAATCAGCATGGTCGAACACATGAACAGCGACCACGCCAAAGCCATCGCGCACTACGTCGATCTGGCCGGGCTGCCGAAAACCGTGCCGGCACAACTGGCCGGGATCGACACCGAAGGCATGCACCTGCGCATCGGTCAGGCGCTGTACTGGTTGCCGTTTCAAGCGCCATGTCATACGCCGATACAAGTGCGCGAAGCCTTGGTTTCTCTGGCTCACGCCGAGCATTGGCCAAAAAATGCAGTGGCCGACGCTTGAATTCACGAAAGGGCGACGTCATCTAAGGCTTACTGCAAGGCATTTCTTGCGTAGAGGAAAGTTAGATGCGCCCTTTTTTGTTGCTCTTTCTGCTGTTTCCGGTGCTGGAGCTGTTCGTATTCGTCAAAGTGGCAGGGGCTATCGGGTTTTTCCCGGCCCTGCTATTGATCATTCTCGGCTCGATGTTCGGGGTATTCGTGCTGCGCGTCGCCGGTCTGGCCACGGCACTGCGTGCCCGTGAAAGCCTGAACCGCGGCGAACTGCCAGCGCAAACGATGCTTGAAGGTCTGATGCTGGCACTGGCCGGTGGCCTGTTGATCCTGCCAGGCTTCATCAGCGACGTGGTCGGTCTGGTGATGCTGCTGCCATTCACCCGTCGACTGCTGGCCAATAAAATGCGCCAGCGCGCCGAAGAACAGGCGATGCGCCAGCGTGCGTTCGCTGACGATCTGCAACCACGCGGCGGGCCTGCCCCACGCGAGACGCTGGGCCGTGAGCCCAACGTGATCGAAGGCGAGTTCGAACACCGCGACACCAAGTGACACCTGAATCGACACGGCACCCTCGGGTGCCGGGTTTTTATGTGGGCTGCATCCGGGCGCTGCGATGAAAAATTTTCTGCGTTCGCCCTTGTAATAAGCTTATGCGCCCTTATGTAACGGTCACCGCAAGGTTTCTGGCATTTGCGCCAGTCAGACTTCCGCGTCTCGCTCGACGAGGCGCACCCGGCGAAGGCCGGATTTGTTAAACCCGCCGGGACTACACCGGCCGATGAAAACCACAATTAGGAGAGATCGACAATGAAGCTTCGTCCTCTGCATGACCGCGTCGTAATCCGTCGCAGCGAAGAAGAAAAGAAAACCGCTGGCGGTATCGTCCTGCCAGGTTCGGCTGCTGAAAAAGCCAACCACGGTGTGATTCTCGCTGTAGGCCCGGGCAAAGCTCTGGAAAACGGCGAAGTGCGCTCACTGTCCGTTAAGGAAGGCGACAAGGTTGTGTTCGGTCCTTACTCCGGCAGCAACACTGTGAAAGTCGACGGCGAAGACCTGTTGGTAATGAGCGAGAACGAAATTCTCGCCGTTATCGAAGGCTGATTACCCCGTCCATTTTCCCGCTACTACAAAGTATTTAAGGAATATCGATCATGGCTGCTAAAGAAGTTCTGTTTGGCGATTCCGCCCGTAAGAAAATGCTCAAGGGCGTCAACGTCCTGGCAGACGCAGTAAAAGCGACCCTAGGCCCGAAAGGCCGTAACGTGATCATCGAGAAGAGCTTCGGCGCTCCGACCATCACCAAGGACGGCGTTTCCGTCGCCAAAGAAATCGAACTCGAAGACCGTTTCGAAAACATGGGCGCGCAGCTGGTCAAAGACGTTGCCTCCCGTGCCAACGATGACGCAGGCGACGGCACCACCACCGCTACCGTGCTGGCTCAGGCCATCGTCAACGAAGGCTACAAAGCCGTCGCTGCCGGCATGAACCCGATGGACCTCAAGCGCGGCATCGACAAGGCGACCATCGCCGTTGTTGCTGAGCTGAAAAACCTGTCCAAGCCATGCGCTGACACCAAGGCCATCGCTCAGGTCGGCACCATCTCGGCCAACTCCGACAGCTCCATCGGCGAAATCATTGCCGAAGCCATGGAAAAAGTCGGTAAAGAAGGCGTGATCACCGTTGAAGAAGGCACTGGCCTGGAAAACGAACTGTCGGTTGTAGAAGGCATGCAGTTCGACCGTGGCTACCTGTCCCCGTACTTCGTCAACAAGCCTGAGACCATGGTTGCCGAACTGGAGAGCCCGCTGGTTCTGCTGGTCGACAAAAAGATCTCGAACATCCGCGAAATGCTGCCAGTGCTGGAAGCCGTTGCCAAAGCCGGCCGTCCACTGCTGATCGTTTCCGAAGACGTTGAAGGCGAAGCCCTGGCGACTCTGGTTGTGAACAACATGCGTGGCATCGTCAAGGTTGCAGCCGTCAAGGCTCCAGGCTTCGGCGACCGTCGCAAGGCCATGCTGCAGGACATCGCTGTTCTGACCGGCGGTACCGTTATCTCCGAAGAGATCGGCCTGAGCCTGGAAAGCGCCACCCTGGAAAACCTCGGTAGCGCCAAGCGTGTGACCATTTCCAAGGAAAACACCATCATCGTTGACGGTGCTGGCGTAGCAGGCGACATCGAAGCCCGTATCGCTCAGATCCGTGCTCAGGTTGCCGAAACTTCCTCGGACTACGACCGTGAAAAACTGCAAGAGCGTCTGGCCAAGCTGTCCGGCGGCGTTGCAGTAATCAAGGTTGGCGCTGGTTCCGAAGTTGAAATGAAAGAGAAAAAAGCCCGCGTTGAAGACGCCCTGCACGCAACCCGCGCAGCCGTTGAAGAAGGCGTGGTACCTGGCGGTGGCGTTGCGCTGATCCGCGCTCTGGAAGCCCTGAGCAACCTGACCGGCGACAACGCTGACCAGAACGTTGGTATCGCTGTACTGCGTCGTGCTGTTGAAGCGCCGCTGCGCCAGATCGCTGCCAACTCCGGCGACGAGCCAAGCGTCGTGGTCAACGAAGTCAAGAACGGCAAAGGTAACTACGGTTACAACGCTGCAACTGGCGTGTACGGCGACATGATCGAAATGGGCATCCTGGATCCTACCAAAGTGACTCGTTCGGCATTGCAGGCAGCAGCTTCCATCGGTGGCCTGATCCTGACCACCGAAGCTGCAATCGCTGACAAAAAAGTAGACGCTCCGGCTGGCGGCGGTATGCCAGACATGGGCGGCATGGGTGGCATGGGCGGCATGATGTAAGCCAGCCTTACCCCTGTAACGCAAAAACCCCGCTGGCGAAAGTCAGCGGGGTTTTTTATTGCCTTCTAAAAGATCAACGTCAAAAGATCGCAGCCTTCGGCAGCTCCTACACGTGATTCCTTACCCTGTAGGAGCTGCCGAAGGCTGCGATCTTTTGATCTTTGTTCAGACGCTGACAGGTTGTGTGTTGATCACCGATTCAGTCTTCACCGCCGGGCGATACAGCACCCAGTAATACGATCCCAGACAAATCAGCCAGCAGAAAATCGCCGTCCACACGTTGTGCGAAAAGAAGTGCGCGCCCTGCATCATCCGGCTGATAGAGAACACCGAGCCCAGCGCAAAGGCAAAGATAAACGCCTGTCGCGCCAGACGCGGACGCCGATCACGCAACACGAAGAACAACGCAAACAGGGTGAACCCCGTCGCCGCATGACCGCCCGGCCAGCAACGCCCGGGTTTATCGGTCGGCGGGCGATGATCCATCAATTTGCTGTAGGTTTCATGGCCGCCGAACTGCTCCAGGCTCCAGGGGCATTGCACAGCGGTCACTGCTTTGACCGGCGTCACGAACGAAGTCGCCAGCCCAAGGGACAGCACCAGACAGCCCAACTCGCGCTTGAACGGCTTGAGCCTGTCGATGAAGAACGCGCCGAAGAAGCCGAAAATGGCGAACACCGAAAATGCGATCACTACCTGCTTGGCGCGATCGTGCAGGATGTCTTCGAGGAAGTAGCTGTGCCGGCCGATGAAGTCGCCCGCGACCGGATCGTAGAACAGCCTGGCCAGATCCATGTCCAGATCGGTCAGTTCGAGCAGCACCAGCACCAGTGCAGCCAAGGCAGGAATGCCCAGGCACAGCCAGAAATTCAGAGGCCTTGAAACGGGACGGGCAGAGGTCGACACCATGGCAATTCCTTGGTCGGCAAGTATTTTGAGGGGCGTAATCGCGCGAAGTCTGCGCCCGCGTGCGTAGGTGATTTGTTAACCGAAAGTGAAAAAATCGTTGGCCGGCACAAACAACCGGTTTATCGATAAACATCCCGACACACGCCTAGCCCTGAGCCACACTTGGCCGTAAGCTGCGCGAGCCGTGATGGCCGTAACTGTGTACGCAAGAGGTGCTCATGCGAATTTTATTGGTCGAAGACAACCGCGACATCCTGGCCAATCTGGCCGATTACCTGGGGCTCAAAGGCTATACCGTCGATTGCGCCCAGGACGGTCTGTCGGGCCTGCATCTGGCGGCCACCGAGCATTACGACCTGATCGTGCTCGATATCATGCTGCCCGGTATCGACGGCTACACCCTGTGCAAACGCCTGCGCGAGGATGCCCGCCGTGATACCCCGGTAATCATGCTCACCGCCCGCGATCAACTGGACGACCGTTTACAGGGCTTCAAGTCCGGCGCCGACGATTACCTGATCAAGCCCTTCGCATTGTCTGAACTTGCGGCGCGGATCGAAGCGGTCATGCGTCGGGCGCAGGGCGGCGGCCGGCGTGCCTTGCAGGTCGCCGATCTGAGCTACGACCTCGACACTCTGGAAGTGACCCGCGAAGGCAAGCTGCTCAAGCTCAACCCGGTCGGCCTCAAACTGCTGGCGGTATTGATGCAGAAGAGCCCGCACGTACTGCGACGGGAAATTCTCGAGGAAGCGCTGTGGGGCGATGACTGCCCGGACAGCGACAGCCTGCGCAGCCACGTTCACCAATTGCGTCAGGTGATCGACAAACCGTTTGCCAAACCTTTGCTGCACACCGTGCACGGCGTCGGTTATCGCTTGGCCGAGGGGCGTGATGGAGTTTAAGCAAAGCCTTTCCCAACGGATCATCATCGCCTTTGCGCTGATGAGCGCACTGGTTGCCGGCGCTTTCGCCATGGGCATTGTCGCGACGGTGCATCTGGTCGAGGAAAAACTGATTTCGGCGGGGCTGGGCGGCGATCTGCAGCGCCTGTTGCTGATGGACAATGTCTCCGACTGGAGCCATCGCCCGGAGCCGGACCAGCTGTTCTATTTCAGTGGTGGCCCCGGCGACTTCGACTTGCCCAAGGATCTGCGTCATCTGGATGCGGGTTTCCATGAAGTCTTCCGCGAGCAGCTGTCGTACCACGCCATGGTCGAAGTTGTGGATGGCCGGCGGTATGTGCTGCTGCAGGATCAAAGCGATTTCGAAGAACGTGAGCGTGTGCTGTTTGCCGTGGTGCTGGTGGGCTTCGTGCTCAGCCTGGCGCTGGCGGTATTCCTCGGCTGGGTGCTCGCGCGCAAGGTAATGGCGCCAGTGGTGCGCCTTGCACGCCAAGTTCGCCATCGCGATCAATTGCTGGGTTTGGCGCCGCCGCTGGCGCCGGACTACGCGGCTGATGAAGTCGGTGAACTGGCGGTGGCATTCGATGCCACGCTGGGGCGTTTGCGCCAGGCTCTGACCCGCGAACGACTGTTCACCAGTGACGTCAGCCACGAGTTGCGCACGCCGTTGATGGTGCTGGCGAGCTCCTGCGAACTGCTGTTGGAAAACCCGGGAATCGACCAGCGCGGCCGTTCCCAGGTCGAGCGCATTGCCCGCGCCAGCGAGGAAATGCGCGAGTTGGTGCAGACCTTCCTGATGCTCGCCCGCGCACAAAATGAAGAAGCCGGGGCGGCACCGCAGCAAAACCTGACGCAAGTGGCAGAAAGTCTGGTGTGCCTGTGGCGCGAGCCGATTGAGCGCAAGGGACTGACCCTCACCCTCGAACCCGGTAACCCTGCGGATACCCGCTATAACGCAACCCTGCTGAACGCCGTGATGGGTAACTTGCTGCGCAACGCATTGCATTACACGGAGCAGGGTTTCATCCGCCTGACGCTCACCGCCAACGGATTTGTCGTCGAAGACTCCGGCGTCGGCATCCCTGAAGAAAAACGCGAGGCCATGTTCGAGCCTTTCGTGCGGGGCAGCGAGAAGCGCGGGGAGGGGCTGGGGCTGGGTTTGTCATTGGTACAACGCATCTGCGAAAACCAGGGCTGGACTGTCAGCCTGAGCACGATGGAACCCAATGGCTGCCGCTTTGAGGTAGATCTTGGCCATTTCGGACGCAAATAGTGGCTTCAGGCTACTCCCGCCAACCTGTCTAAATCCTGTATAACGTTGTAATAATTTGTCGGTTTACCTGACATTTTTTTCACATTTGGATGACCTGACGCTGACACACCGCTCCTTAAGGTGGTGCCATCAGTAATTCAGGAGTCCTGGTGATGACCGGCCCGATCAAGCTCGATTTTTCCGAAAAGTACGACGATCAACACGCTAAGAAATATCTGCGCAAACATAAAGAAAGCCTCGGACGTCGTCTTTCCCATCTACGCGACGAGCAGTTGGCGCGCAAGGCTCTGACCCTGGCCGGCGAACCTGGCCTTGTGCTGGATTTGCCTTGCGGTGCCGGACGCTTCTGGCCGTTGCTGGCGGAAAAGCCCAATCGGGTGATTATCGGTGCGGACAACTCCGAATCGATGATCAAGACCGCATTGGAAGGACAACCGGCAGATGTGGTGAAACGGGTGCAACCTTTGCACACCTCCGCTTTCGATATTGCTCTGCCAGATAACGCCGTCGACAGCATTTTCTGCATGCGCTTGCTCCATCACGTCGGAGAAGCCGAGCACCGTCTGGCGATTTTGCGCGAGTTCGAGCGCGTAACCCGTGACAGCGTGATTGTTTCGCTGTGGGTCGACGGCAATTTCAAGGCATGGAAACGCAAGCGTGCGGAGAAGGATCGTCCCAACCGTGACTACCAGAATCGCTTTTTGATTCCGGCGGCTACGGTCGAAAAAGAATTTGAAACGGCGGGTTTCCGTATTCAGGAACAACTCGACTTTATTCCGCTCTATGCGATGTGGCGAGTTTACGTATTACGCAAGAGGTAAAGGATGGCAGTGCAAATGGCAGCAGAAGCGCAAGTGACTCCCCAGGATAGCTTCGACTACTACTGGAGTCAGCGCGGTGAGTGGGTCGAAGAACCCAATGTGCGCCGTGGCGGCGAAAGTGGTGTGCAACGCATTGTCGGTCGCGATGGCCAGTTGCTGTATGCCAAGCGCCAGACCGGACACATTTATCGCAGTTGGCTGCATCCGTTCGGACGTCCGACCGTATTGCGCGAGCTGGATGCCCTGACCGGTGTCAGCAAGCTTGGCGTGCGCGTACCGCAAATCGTTTTCTGTGGTGCCCAGCCTGATCCGCAGCACAAGTGGCGTGCTCTGCTGGTGACCAAGTCTCTGGACGGTTTCCAGGAACTGGAACACTGGCTGGCGTCTGCCGGTGGTCGCGATCAGTGCGGCGACGCAGTCTATGAGCGTGTGCTCAAGGATCTGGCCGAAAACCTGGCGCGTATGCACAAGGGCCGCTGGCAGCACAGCTGCATCTACATCAAACACGTTTTTGTACGGGTGACGGGCGAAGGCGAGTCGGCCACCGTTGAGGTGGCGTTGATCGATCTGGAGAAATGCCGCCAGCGTCTGACCGCTTATCGCGCAGCCTCCCACGACATGAAGCAATTGCGTCGCCATTCGTCGTTCCGCGATGCCGACTGGAAGAAACTCGTCTACTTTTACGAGACGGCGTTTGGCAGCGCTATCAAAGGTTTATAGCGATGAAACTCGAAATTGCACGAGGTTTGTTTTTGGTAGGAGCCTTGGCAGTTGCTTCACTGGCGGTGGCTGCCTGGGAGCAGCCGCGCATGCAGGTCCTCGGCGCATCCACGACGGATGCGCATTGTGCAGTACCACGGGTGGCGAAAGCCTCCGTGGCAACTCAACCCGATCATGATTTGTTGTTGTTCATGTTCGGACTTACTCAAGGCATGAGGCCACAGAGTTGAACCGATTGAAGCCAAAATAAAAGGCCTCGCAGATGCGAGGCCTTTTTTTTGGATGCAAATCCCCCTGTAGGAGCTGCCGAAGGCTGCGATCTTTTGATCTTGATTCTAAAAACAAGATCAAAAGATCGCAGCCTTCGGCAGCTCCTACAGGGTCAGGGTCAGGGTCAGAGTCAGGTCCGAGTTAGAGTCAGGTCAGAGTCAGGTCCGAGTCAGGGTCAGGTCAAGGTTTGGTATCGGCTTTCGCCAGCAGGGTGTAGATGCAGGGCAAAACGAACAGCGTAAACAACGTCCCGATCGACATCCCCGTCGCAATTACCATCCCGATATCAAACCGGCTGACCGCCCCCGCGCCGGTCGCCAGAATCAGCGGCACCATGCCGAACACCATCGCTGCCGTGGTCATCAATACCGGGCGTAGCCGAATCGCTGCGGCCTCTTCGACCGCTTCACGCGCCGACAGGCCCTTGTCCTTGCGTAACTGGTTGGCGAACTCGACGATCAGGATGCCGTGCTTGCTGATCAGCCCGATCAACGTCACCAAGCCGACCTGGGTATAGATGTTCATGCTCGACCAGCCGAGGAACAGCGGGATCAGCGCACCGCAGATCGACAGCGGCACCGTCACCAGAATCACCAAGGGATCACGGAAACTTTCGAACTGCGCCGCCAGTACCAGGAAAATGATCGCCAGTGCTAGCGCGAACGTCACCCACAAGGCACTGCCTTCCTGCACGAATTGCCTGGATGCGCCGCCATAGTCGAACGCGAATCCGGCCGGCGCCTCTTCCCGGGCGATCTGCAAAACGGTGTCGATCGCTTCGCCCATGCTCACCAGCGGGAAACCAGAGATTTTCGCCGCGTTGAGCTGTTGGAACTGGTTGAGTTGACGCGGTCGTGCGCGGTCGCTGACCTTGATCAGCGTCGACAGCGGCAGCAACTCGCCCTGGGTATTTTTCACGTAGTAGTTGTTCAGCCAGTCCGGGTTGTCACGGAAGGGGCGTTCGACCTGGGCGATGACCTTGTAGCTGCGCCCTTCGATGGTGAAGCGGTTGATTTCCGCCTCCCCGAGCAACGTCGCCAGAGTGCCGCCCAGATCCTGCATCGACACGCCCATCTGCGCCGCTTTGGCGCGGTCGATGTCGACCACCACTTCCGGTTTGTCGAATGCCAGATCGAGGTCGACGAAGGCAAACTTGCCTGACTCCATGGCGCGTTTCTTGATCCGGTCGGCCACTTGCAGCAGCAGTTCGTAGTCGTTGGCCGTGTTGATCACAAACTCGAATGGCAAGCCTTCACCTGTGCCGGGCAGGGAGGGCAGGTTGAAGCCGAAAATCTGCAAGCCCGGAATGTTCTGCAGTTTGCCTTGCACCTCGGGCAGGATCTCCATCTGGGTGCGGCTGCGCTCGTTCCAAGGCTTGAGCAGGAACCCGCCAATGCCCGCCTGTACGCCGTTGTAGCCGTTGATCTGGAACGAGGAGTAGTACTCCGGAAACTCCTTGAAGATCTTGATGAATTCGTCGGTGTAGGTGCTCAGGTAATCGAGGTTGGTTGGCTGCGGGGCGGTGGCCATCATGAAAATGATGCCCTGATCTTCGTCCGGCGCCAGTTCCGATTTGGTGAACTTGAGGAACACCGGGATCAGGCACAGCACAATCAAGGCGAACACCAGCACCACCGGGCGTGTGTTCAACGTGCCGTGCAGCGTGCTCTGGTAGCGGCGCTTGAGGCTGTCGAAGACGCGATCGAGCCGATGCGCCAGGCCTGTGGGGTTTTCCTCGTGGCGCAGCAAAAAGGCACACATCATCGGTGACAGGGTCAGGGCGACGACGCCGGAAATCACCACGGCGCCGGCCAGGGTTAGCGCGAACTCCTTGAACAGCGCCCCGGTCAGCCCGGTGAGGAAACCGATTGGCGCATAAACCGCCGCCAGGGTGATGGTCATCGACACCACCGGCATGGCGATTTCACGCGCGCCCTCAAGCGCTGCATCAAACGGGGTTTTTCCTTCCTCGATATGCCGGTGGATGTTCTCCACCACGACAATCGCATCGTCGACCACCAAGCCGATGGCCAGCACCATCGCCAACAGGGTCAGCAGGTTGATCGAGTAGCCCATCATCTGCATGAAGAACATCACGCCGATCATCGACAGCGGAATGGTCACCACCGGGATTACCACCGAACGCAGTGCGCCGAGGAACAGGAACACCACGACGATGACAATCAGCACCGCCTCGAACAGGGTTTTCACCACTTCGTCGATGGAGGCCTGAATGAACAGCGTGGCGTCGTAGGCGATCTCGCTTTTGAGGTTCGGCGGCAACTGCGCCTCCAGCTCCGGCATGATCTTGCGCACTTCCTTGATCACATCCAGCGGGTTGGCTCCCGGCGTGGCCTTGATGCCGATATACACCGAGGGCGTACCACCGAACGAACTGATCGAGTCGTAGTTTTCCGCACCCATTTCGACCCGCGCGACATCGCTGAGCAGCACGCGGCTGTCACCACTGACCTTGAGCGGAATCGCCGCGAAGGCTTCGGCGGACTTCAATTCAGTGTTGGCATTGATGCTGGTGACCACGTACTGGCCTTTCACTTCGCCGGCGGCGGAGAGGAAGTTGTACTGGCGCACGGCGTTGGTCACGTCGCTGGCGCTGAGGCCGAAGCCGGCAAGCTTCACCGGATCAAGCCACAGGCGCATGGCGAACACCTGATTGCCGAGGATCTGCGCTTCGGCCATGCCCGGCAGGGTTGCCAGTTTTGGCTGGATCACCCGTGACAGGTAGTCGGTGATCTGCGGGTTGCTCAGGTCTTTGCTGAAAAAACTGATGTACATCAGCGCCGAGGCGTCGGCGGATTCCTTGCTCAGCACCGGGTCTTCGGCGTCTTGCGGCAGTTGGTTTTTGACTTCGTTGGCCTTGGCCAGCAACTCGGTGAACAGGCGGTCGGTATTGGAGCCGATGCGCGCGTAGATCGAAATCGTCGAGAAGTTCTGCCGACTGACCGAGGTCATGTAGTCGATGCCCTCGGCGCTGGCCAGGCTCTGCTGCATCGGCTGGGTGATGTAACCCTGAATGGTTTCGGCATTGGCCCCGGGGTAGGCGGTGGTCACCGTGATCAGGGCGTTTTCCATTTGCGGGTACTGGCGCAGCGGCAGCTTGCTCCAGGCCTGGAAGCCCAGCAGCACAATCAGCAGGCTGACCACGGTGGCGAGCACCGGGCGGCGGATGAACGGGTCGGTAAAAGCCATGGGGATTCCTTGATCAGTCGGCGCGGGGCGGACTGTTCTGCTCGCCGAGGGTCTTGTCGTCGCTGATGGCAATGTGTGCGCCGTTGTCCAGTTTGATCTGGCCTGCCGTCACCACTTGTTCGCCGCTCTGCACGCCCTTGTTGATCATCACCAGCCCATCGCGACGCTCACCGGTTTCGATGAAGCGTCGCTCGGCGATCAGCACTGGTTGGCCCTTGTCGTCTTTTTCGAGGCTGCCGTCTTCGGCTTTCTTCTGCCCGACCACGTAGATCGAGTTGCCGTAGAGGGTGTAGGTGATCGCGCTCTCCGGCACCACGATGTGTTTCTGCGGATCAGGCAGCAGCACTTCGAGGCTGGCGAACATGCCCGGCAACAATTTGCCGTCGGGGTTGGCCAGGGTGGCGCGTACCAGCACGTTACGCGTGGTGCTTTCGACGAGCGGGTTGATCGCGCTGATCTTCCCCGTAAAAATCTGCCCGGGGTACGCGGCGGCCGAGATATTCACCGGTTGGCCGAGGGCCAGTTTCGGCACCGATTGCTCGGGCACATAGAAGTCGGCGTAGAGGCTGCTCAGATCCTGCAGAGTGGCAATTTTGGTGCCGCTGGCGAGGTAGTCGCCGATGTCGACCTGACGGATGCCGATGGTGCCGCTGAACGGTGCGAGGATGCGTTTTTTCGCCAGCGCTGCGTTGAGCTGGTTGACCGTGGCCCGCTCCTTTTGCAGAACCGCCGAGAGTCGGTCGTATTCACCTTTGGAAATGGCGCGACTGTCGATCAGTTGGCTGCCACGGCCGAAGTCCAGTTGCGCCAGGCCCAGGTCGGCTTTGGCGGTCTCCAGCAGAGCGGCTTCAACGGCGCTGTCGAGTTGCAGCAGCGGTTGCCCGGCCTTGACCTTCTGCCCTGATTCGAATTTGAGCTCGGTGACGGTGCCGGAGGATTCCAGGCTCAGGTCGACGCCTTGCAGGGCCTTGAGGCTGCCGACGGTGGGCAAACGCATCTGCCACGGACGCTCGCTGGCAGTGGCCACGGCGACGCTGATCGGCGGTTTCGGCTTGGAGAAGCCTTGAACCATGGTGTAAATCGAAAAGGCTTTGTACCCGCCCAACACCAGGACGATCAGCAAAACAACACCCAACATGATCAGCATGCGGCGACGCAGCATATTTCCAGTTCCTTGGATAAATCAGGTGAGACAGGCGGGAACATTACTCCGAGTTCAGGGGGGATTCCAACTGGCAGTTTTTACAGGGGGGAGGAGAGAAGAGAGGTGAAGTGAATAAGTCTGAACACAACCCCTGTGGCGAGGGGATTTATCCCCGATGGGTGGCGAAGCCGCCCCAAAACCATTACACGCGGTTCATCTGTTGAACCGCGTGTAACGGTTTTACGACTGCTGCGCAGCCGAACGGGGATAAATCCCCTCACCACAGGTTTTGAGTCATCCCCAAAAGAAGTGTTATCAGGCCAGAAGTCGGAACTCAAGCCATCAGATGAAGATGGTTATCCCAGAGCCCTGCCGGTAATTCCAGCGGCTTGGCCAGCAGTTCAGCCTGACGGCAATCGTAGTAGCGGCAACGCCCCTGACCCGAGGTCACGACAAAGCCGTCCTTCACCGCACCCACACCTGCGCAATCAGGCAATGGCGCATCAAGGCGCACTTCGCCGCTGTCCAGATCCCAGATAAAGAATCGATTACCACGCGGCGCTGTCAGTGCGACCAGACGCAAATCGCTGTGTACCGCAACGCTGGCCGTGTAATGCCCCATCGACTGCAATTGATGCTCAGGCACCGGGAACGCCACGAACGGTTGCCCCGGACGTTTGATCGCCAGCAGCTCAGAACGCTCATGCGACGCGCCCATGAATTGCTGACCGGCGACGATGGTGCCATCGCTGGCAATCCCCAGGTGGCGCACGCTGTTCATCTGCTGGGCGAGGGTTTCCTTGCTCAGCAGGGTGCCGTCGCGTTGCATCAGGACCAGGCTCGGTTCCATGGCGCTGAGGTTCATGTCGACGCGGCTTTCCGCCTCGGTCCGAATCCCGCCGTTGGCCACCACCAGTGTCTCGCCGTCGGGCATCCACGACACCTGGTGCGGGCCGAGACCATGGGTGGAAATCTCGCCGCTGTGCACCAGCCGCTCACCTTCGAACTTGTACACCCCGAGCAAGCCACGACCCGGATCGGTGGTGTCGTTCTCGGTGGCGTACAGGTATTCGCCGTCCTTGTGCACCACGGCGTGGCCGTAGAAATGCCGGTTCGGCTGCGACGTCACGGTTTGCAGCAACGTGCCGTCACGCAGGTCGATCAGATAGCTTTCAGTGCCCGGCCGACGGGCGACGAACAGCGCAATCGCAAGCGTCGGATGATTGATGATGTCGTGGCAGCGCTGACCCACCTCGGTGGCGAACACGCGCGTGCCATCCAGCCGATAGCCGACGGCGTAGTGCTTGCCGTCGGTATCGTCGCGAGCCGACAGCAGCAGCGGGCTCTGATCCTTGCGTTTGAACAGCGTCCAGCCGCCCAGCGTCACTGCTCCCAGCAGCAAACTACCTAAAGTCAGAGCCTGGCGTCGCAGCATGGCACTTGCCCTCATCAGTCACCGTCGTTGGCGTTGAAGCCCAGTTGAATACCCAGCGCCTTGGCCAGTTCGCCTTCGTGCAGGCGATGGACGACGTTGAGGCTGTCGTAGATGTCGTTGAGTTGTTGCCGACCGGCGTCGTCTTCAAGCATTTCGCCGAGCGAACGCTGGGTGCTGTCGAACAGTTTCAGCGACGCGGCATAGGCAGCATCGATCTTGTCCGCCAGTGGCTTTTGCTCAGCCGGCAACAGACCGCGCAGGCCTTTGTTGTCGACGCCTTCCCAAACGGTTTTGGCGGCGGCGAGGCTGGCTTGCAGCGCGGTCATTGACGACTGGCTGCGCCACGCATCGGCCTGGAATGGCTGCGGCACACCTTTGCTCTGACGGCCCATCGGCGTGCCGAGTTTTTTCTTCAGGGTGTCGAGCGCGGTGACCTGCACACGCAGCAGATCGGCGATCGCTTCGTGGGAGTCAGCGTAGCGCTGGTTGGGGAACTTGCTCATCTGCGCGAGCATGCCGTCGGTGTTGTTCCAGCCTTGCAGAATCTCTTCGGCCAATTGCTTCTGGCGTTCGCCGATGGCGATCAGCAGCGGGCAGTATTTGGCTTTCTGCTCAGCGTTGGCGACGTCTGGCTTGGCGTCGAACAGGATGTATTCGTAAGCCGACAGGCCTTGCACCACCACGCTCGATTTGGCCAGTGCGGCGGCGTCGATCTGCGGTTGCGCGACGACCAGTTGCTCGACCTGACGGCCGACGAGGTTTTTCTTGTCGGGCCAGAACTGCACCTGCCACGAACGGTTGCCCTCGGCCAGTGGCCCGATCAGCAGCGGTTGCAGCTCGGCCCAGGCTTTCTGCGCGTGCAGGAAGTCGGCGCGGGCGGTTTCCAGCGTCTCTTTGCCCTGGCAGTAGGCGAGGGCGCTGACGGCCAGTTGCTTGTCGGCCTCGGCCCAGCGCGTGTAGGTCGGCAGGATCACCGATTTGGCGATGGCAGCCGAGGTAACGGCTTGCGGATCCTGCGGCGAGCAGGCGCCGAGGGCGATGGCGGCAAGGCTGGTGAACAACAGCTTGGGACGGAACATGTCGGGCTCCCGGATCTTTATCTGTATTTAAAGTGAGTTCAAAAACGCCAGCAGCGCGGCACGCTGATCGGCATTGAAAGCTAAAACCTGTTGCTGCGCAGCTTGCGCTTCGCCGCCGTGCCAGAGCACCGCTTCGAGCAAATTGCGAGCGCGGCCATCATGCAGAAACTGGGTGTGGCCACTGACCGCTTGCGTCAGGCCGATCCCCCACAACGGCGGCGTGCGCCAGTCGCGGCCGGAGGCCTGGAATTCGGTGCGGTTGTCGGCCAGACCGTCGCCCATGTCATGCAGCAGCAGATCGCTGTACGGGCGAATCACTTGATTGGCCAGTTCAGGTTCGGCCGCGTTGGCGGCGGTGGTGTATTTCGGTGTGTGACACGACTGGCAACCGGCCTGGAAAAACAGGTTTTTGCCGGCCAGCACTTGTTCGTCGTTGATGCCTCTGCGCGCGGGCACGGCCAGGTTGCGGCTGTAAAACAGCACCAGTCGCAGGATGTTATCGCTGACCTCCGGCTCGCCATTCGGGCCATTGCCGTTCGGCGCCTGTTTGCAGGCGGTTTGCGCGTCGGTGCAGTCATCGAACGGTCTCAGGCTGGTGGTGAGGCCCATATCACCTGAAAACGCGTGAACATTCTGTTGATTGAGGTTGGGTTGCCCGGCTTTCCAGCCAAATCGACCGATGACGGTTTTTTGCAGTTCGTCGTCCCAAACGCGGTTCGGTCGGCCATTGATGCCGTTTTTGTCTTTGGCCTGCGCGGCAGCGTTGGCGAGGATCGCATCTTCGGGGATCGCTTCGAGCAGGCCGAGGCCGATCATCGGCGGGGCGACACGCGCCGAGAAACGCGTGTCCGGGTGCATCGGGCCGTAGCCGAGCTGAGTGATCTGCAGCGCCGGTTTGCGCAGTTCGACTTCGGTGCCGTCCTTGAAGCGCACGGGAACCGGCGTGTACTCGACGCGCACCTTGCCTTCCGGCGTAACACCCGGCACGGCCATGTCCTGGAACTGTCCGCCGTACACCGGCTCCGGCACTACGCCGAGCTGCTCGATGACTTTGGCGTATTGCGGCGCATCGGGGATCGACAGGCGCACCAGCATCGACACCGAGTTGGCCGCGTCTGGCAGTGGCGGATGACCGCGACCGTCCTTGATGTGGCAGTTCTGGCAGGCGTTGGTGTTGAACAGCGGGCCGAGGCCGTCGCGCGCGGTGGTGGTCGACGGCGCTGTCACCCAAGGGCTGCGAAAGAAACTGTTGCCGACGCTGAAATCCACCCGCCGCGACGGCGGCAGATTGGCCGAGGGCAGGGAGAATGCGTTCTGATCGCTCTTGCGCACGGTCGCCGCACCGCCCGAGCGTGCTTCATCGGGCTCAGCCTTGATGAAACGCGGGGCGTCATCGCAGGCACTCAGGCCCAAGGCCAGAAACAGTGCGGACAAGCGAAGAAGCAGCGAGGGCATCAGACATCCTGCGGACGGGCGAAAACAAAGGCGCAAAGTCTAACAGGGCGAGGGAGTTTGAATAAGAGGAATTATCGTTTGCTTGATGTGGGGCAGATCCCTGGGCCAATGCAAAACCTTGTAGGAGTGCTCGGCTCTTGGGAGCACCAACCAACCTGTAGGAGCTGCCGTAGGCTGCGATCTTTTGATTTTGCTTTAAAACAACAAGATCAAAAGATCGCAGCCTGCGGCAGCTCCTACATGTGGGGGCGCTTTTGCAGGCATGAAAAAGGCGACCCGAAGGTCGCCTTTTTCAGTCAGACATTGTTGATCAGAACTCGTGATCAGCGCTGTCCGGGTTCAGGTCGCTGATGCCCAGTTTGCCGGCAGCGGCTTCGATCGAACCGGTCTGCTTGACCAGGGATGCGATGGCGTCACGGACGATCTGGTTGCCAGCGGTGTTGCCGGCAGCGATCAACTGGTCGTAGTGCTCACCCTTGTTGGCGTGATCAACCATGACCTGGATCTTGGCTTCGGTCGCGGCCAGATCGGCTTTCAGTGCGGTGTCGGCAGCCGGATCGGCCTTGGCCACCAGCGACGACAGGCTGGCGCCGGTCATCTTGGTGCCGTCAACACGGGTGTACTCGCCCAGGTAAACGTTACGAATGCCTTTGGCATCGTAGAAGTGCGAGTAGTGAGTGTTGTCGCTGAAGCAGTCCTGTTCGTCTTCCGGGGAGTTGGCTTCCAGAGAAACCTTCATGCGCTCGCCCGCCAGTTCGCCCAGAGACAGGCTGCCCATGCCGAAGAGCATTTTGCGCAGACCGGTTTCGCCCGACTCGGCTTCCAGGGTGGCGCGGTAGTTGTCAGCCACGTTTGGCTTCCAGTTACCGACCATTTCTTCCAGGTCGCTGACCAGCAATTGGGTCACGGACTTCAGGTAAGCGCGGCGACGATCGTTGTGACCGCCAGTGGCGCCGGCGCCTTCCAGGTAGTCGGATGCAGGACGGTTACCAGCGCCAGGGCCGGTACCGTTGAGGTCCTGGCCCCACAGCAGGAATTCGATGGCGTGGTAGCCGGTGGCGACGTTGGCCTCGGAACCGCCCAGTTCATTCAGGCTGGCGAGTTTTTCCGGGGTGATGTCTTTGACGTCGACCTTGTCTTCGCCGACCTGTACTTCGGTGTTGGCGATGATGTTGGCCGCGGCACCCGGGTTACCCAGTGCGTGCTCGTAGGATTTGTCGACGTAGTCGATCAGACCCTCGTCCAGCGGCCAGGCGTTAACCTGACCTTCCCAATCGTCGATGATGGTGTTGCCGAAGCGGAACACTTCGCTCTGCAGGTACGGCACGCGAGCAGCGACCCAGGCAGCCTTGGCGGCTTTCAGGGTGTCGGCATTCGGCTTGGCCAGGAAGGCGTCGACGGCGGTTTGCAGGGTTTTCGCGGTGGATTCGGCATCGCTGTAAACGGCGAAGACCATGTCGGCGTAGTGCGCGACCACAGCCTTGGCGGCGGCATCGTCAACTTTACCGGCAGCAGGAGCAGGCGCAGCGGCAGGGGCTGGAGCAGCGCTGCTGGAAGCCGGCGTCATTTCAGAGGCTTTGTCTTTGTCTTTGCCTTCGCCGCAACCGGCGAGAGAAATAGCGATGGCCAGCAAACTGGCGGTAGCCAGAGGCATACGAATCATGGCGAACATCCTGCTTCGGTAGTTGAGTGGACTCGCGCTGGGGGCGCAAAACTGCGACATAATGCAAATCTTTCGCATTATGTGTAAAGGGTCGTGCTTGGAAATATTTCTTATTCGCGCATCAAGATCAAAAGATCGCTGCCTGCGGCAGCTCCTACAGGAGAACGCATTTCAAATGTAGGAGCTGTCGAGTGAAACGAGGCTGCGATCTTTTGATCTTCTAGAGGATTGCCGCGTTGCTGCGCTGCGCCTGCTTCAGATAAACGCTCAGCTCGCGTGCCGGCAGCGGTTTGCTGTAGTGATAGCCCTGACCTTCGTGGCAGCCTTCGGAGATGATGTAGCTTTCCTGCTCGGCGGTTTCAACGCCCTCGGCGATCACCTGCATGCCGAGGCTTTTGCCCAGTTGGATGATCGCGCGAACGATGGTCGCATCGTCGTCGTCATCGAGCAGATCCTGCACGAAGCTCTTGTCGATCTTGATCTTGTCCAGCGGCAGGCTTTTCAGATAACTCAGCGATGAATAGCCGGTGCCGAAGTCGTCGATGGCGATCAACGCGCCCGAACGGCGCAGGCTCAGCAAGTGCTGGGCAGCGGTGCTGATGTCTTCCATCAGGCCGGTTTCGGTGACTTCCAGTTCCAGGCTGCGCGGCGGCAGGCGGTACATCTGCATCAAGTTGTTGACCACCCGTGGCAGCTCGGCGTGGTGCAATTGCACGGTGGACAGATTGACCGCCATGCGCAGATCGGCGAAGCCTTGATCGTGCCATTCGCGCAATTGCTTGCAGGCCTGATCGAGTACCCACTCGCCGATGGCGATGATCGTGCCGTTCTGTTCGGCCAGCGGGATGAACAGGTCCGGCGGCACCAGACCGTGCTCCGGGTGCTGCCAGCGAATCAGCGCCTCGACACCGACCACGCGATGATCGCGATAGCTGATCTGCGGCTGATAGACGAGGTAGAACTGGTCACGCAGCAACGCATCGCGCAGGTCTTTTTCCAGTTCACGCCGGCGGCGCATCTCGCTGTCGACGCTGGCGATGTAGAACTGATAACGATTGCGCGAGCGAGTCTTGGCCAGCGTCATGGTCTGCTCGGCTTTCTGCAAGAGCTTCTCGGTGCTGTCGCCATCTTCCGGGAACAGGGTGATGCCGATAGTCGCGCGCAGGCGGATTTCCTGATGATCAAGGGCAAACGCTGCTTCCAGGTCATCGAGAATGCTTTGCGCCAGTTCCGCGGCTTCGTAAGGCTGTTCAATATCGGCTTGCACCAGGGCGAACTGATCGCCGCCCAAACGGGCGAGGGCGCCGAGGCGGCCGCTGTGGGCGCGTAGTCGGTCGGCCAGCGCCAACAGCAATTGGTCGCCGGTCTGGTAGCTGAACTGCTCGTTGATGCCTTTGAAATCGTCCAGCCCCACGCATAACACCGCGACCCGGCGTTGCAGTTTGCCGGCGTCGACCAGAATCTTGTCCAGTTGCTGCTGCAACTGTTGGCGGTTCGGCAGACCGGTGAGGAAATCGTACTGGGCCATGCGCAGCAGACTGTTTTCCGCTTCGTGACGCAGATGCGTATTGCGTTCAATCGATTCGAGCAACTGGTTGGCGGTGTTGATCCAGATGCCCAGTTCGTTTTTCTCGTGGCCCTTGAGCTGCGGGATCTTGTGCTCGCTGGGACGGTCCGGATTGATCTCGGTAAGGTGCTCGATGATCCGTGACAGCGGTTTGGTCAGCAGCCAGTGATAAACCAGATACAGCACCAGGCCCATGGCCAGCGCACGCAAAACGCCGGAGATAAAGATGATGACCGAACTGACGATAAAACCTTCGCCATAGGTGGCGGTGTCGAGGGTGATGCTCAGGTCGCCATAATATTCACTGTACGGCCCGCGTCCCACCAGTTGGGTGGTGAAGGTGCGCTCCTTGCCCAGAATCAGGTCGGTCAGCCAGCGGCTGCTGGAATGCTGCAACTCGCGGGATTTTTGCGCGAGCATGGCTTCATTGGGATGGCCGATAGAGGCCTGACGCACGGCGTCGTCCTGGAACAGGCCTTCGATCACCTGCATGCCCATCTCCCGATCCAGGCTATAGACGGCCTGAGTGGAGGGGTCGCGGAACATATCGAGGATGCGTTCGGCATCGCCGGCCACGGCCTGACGGGTTTTATAGGCGTCGAACACAATCTGCGCGCAGCTCAAGACTACGCCAACGATCAATGCCGACAGGAGCACGACCCGGAGCAACTTCACCGACAAGCTGTTCTTGAGTTCCAGCTTCAAAGGGTTATTCCTTGTTCCGTGCGGGTAGCGTCAGTTTGCCATGAGTATTGGCAATCCCGTGTTGGCAGTCAAAGGGACAATCGGGCACAGGATAATTTGCCTGTGGGCTTGGCCAGAATGCTGCCATCTGGAGTATTAGCCCTATTTGTACTGTGTCGGTAGTTTTAGCCCTCAACTTGAGCGATGCGGGGCAAATTTTCCTCTGTTGGATGTTAGCCCGCTGTGGCGCGGCAGCAAGCAGCGCTGACCAGCATTCACCGTGAGAAAAACGCTATCCCCTGTAGGAGCTGCCGAAGGCTGCGATCTTTTGATGTTGATTCTATAAACCATGATCAAAGATCTCAGCCTTCGGCAGCTCCTACATAAATCAAAGGCATAAAAAAACCCGGCCATGGCCGGGTTTTTTATCTGGCGCGCAGCTTAAGCAGTAAAGGTTTTGCCTTCGAACTGCTCGGCAACAAACTTCCAGTTGACCAGGTTCCAGAACGCTTCGACATACTTCGGACGAACGTTGCGGTAGTCGATGTAGTAAGCGTGTTCCCAGACGTCGCAGGTCAGCAGCGGGGTGTCGCCGCTGGTCAGCGGGTTGCCGGCGCCGATGGTGCTGGCCAGGGCCAGGGAACCGTCAGCCTTTTTCACCAGCCAGCCCCAGCCGGAACCGAAGGTGCCGATGGAGGTTTTGCTGAACTCTTCCTTGAACTTGTCGAACGAACCGAAAGCAGCGTTGATGGCTTCAGCCAGCGCGCCGGTTGGTTGACCGCCAGCGTTTGGCGCCAGGCAGTTCCAGTAGAAAGTGTGGTTCCAGACCTGAGCGGCGTTGTTGAAGATGCCGCCCGAGGAAGTCTTGACGATCTCTTCCAGGGTCTTGCCTTCGAACTCGGTGCCTGGCACCAGGTTGTTCAGGTTCACGACGTAGGTGTTGTGGTGCTTGTCGTGGTGAAATTCCAGGGTTTCCTTGGAAATGTGCGGCTGCAGGGCATCGTGTGCGTAAGGCAGCGGCGGCAATTCGAAAGCCATGATGATTCTCCTAATCAGGTCTGTTGCGGTGAGCGCAAGGCCGATCACGGGCGGCCAGAAATGCACCGACGAGTTTTTACTCTTTGCGGCGCAGGGTTCGGATCATAGCACCGGGGTTGCGGCTTAACCACGCAACAACTGTGTGGAATAGAGGTTCCAGAGCCTTTTGGAATAAATCAGCCAGCGATAATTAATTGACCCGCCACGGCGAACATCATCAACGCCACGACCAGATCGAGAATCCGCCATGTGCTTGGCCGAGCCAGCCAAGGCGCCAGCCACGCAGCACCCAGCGCCAAAGTGAAAAACCACAGCAGTGACGCACTCGCCGCGCCCACCACGTAAGCGCCCGGCACTGATTGCTGAGCACCAAGTGAGCCGATCAGCAACACCGTATCCAGATAAACGTGCGGGTTGAGCAACGTCACCGCCAGCGCACTGAGCATCACCGCCCGCAGCGAACGCACGGTCTGGTTCCCGCCCTGATCCAGACTTTGTTTCGAGAATGCCCGGCGCAGTGCCTGGCTGCCGTACCAGATCAGGAAGGTCGCGCCGCCCCAACGGGCGATCGCCAGCAGCGTCGGACTCTGCGCCAGAATCGTCGCCAGACCGAAAACCCCGGCAGCGACCAGCAGCGCATCGCACACCACGCACAGCGCTGCCACCGGCAGGTGATGCTCGCGGCGCAGGCTCTGCGCGAGGACGAAAGCGTTTTGCGTGCCGATGGCCATGATCAGTCCCAACGCCACCAGCAAGCCGTTCACATAGCTCTGCCACATAACAATTACTCCGCGTTGGCTGCGAGATCGCGCAGCACTTGCATGGCGCGCTCGGCGTCGGCCTGGCCGACAAATAGATGGTCGTGGTAGTAGCCGGCGATCACGTTGCAGCTGATTCCGGCCTTGCCCAGTGCGGTGGCGAACGCGGCGGTGAGGCCGACCGCTTCCAGCGCCGAATGCACGTTGAGAGTGATCCACGCGGCAACATAGTCGAAGCTCAAACCGGCCTGCTCGGCGTGGGCACGTTCGAGAATCACGGTCAGCCCTTCCTGTTCGCGGAAGCTGCCAATGACCTCCAGACCGCTTGGTAAGTTGCCGTTGCGCAGGGTGCAGAACACGTATTCGCCGGCATTGAGTTGCGGACTCATGCTGCGCAGCAAGGTCGTGAGTGAAGTTTCGCCAGCCATGAGTGAAGTCCTGATAAGAGTGCTTGCTGGCTATTCTCCGACTGAAAGCTGTATAAGAAAAACCAATAATGCTGATCGCTCATTAGGAAAACTGATGTTCGACTATAAATTGCTTTCCGCTCTGGCCGCCGTGGTCGAGCAGGCCGGATTCGAGCGTGCAGCGCAGGTGTTGGGTTTGTCCCAATCGGCGATCTCGCAGCGGATCAAACTGCTCGAAGCGCGGGTCGGCCAACCGGTGCTGGTGCGCGGTACGCCGCCATCGCCGACCGAAATTGGCCGGCGTCTGCTCAACCATGTGCAGCAGGTGCGCTTGCTTGAGCGCGACTTGCAGAGCCTCGTGCCTGCATTGGATGAAGAAGGGCTGCCGGAACGCCTGCGTATTGCCCTTAACGCCGACAGCCTCGCCACGTGGTGGGCGCCAGCGGTGGGGGATTTCTGCGCCGAACAACATTTGTTGCTCGATCTGATCGTCGAAGACCAGACTGTCGGCCTCAAACGCATGCGTGCCGGTGAAGTGGCCGCCTGCCTATGCGCCAGCGAACGACCGGTAGCGGGTGCGCGCAGCGTTTTGCTCGGCGCCATGCGCTATCGCGCAATGGCCAGCCCGGCATTTATCGAGCGACATTTCCCCGATGGCGTGCGCGCCGAACAACTGCCGCGCACGCCGGCGCTGGTGTTTGGCCCGGACGATTTCCTCCAGCATCGCTATCTGGCATCGCTGGGCGTGGATGGCGGTTTCGAACACCATTTGTGTCCATCATCCGAAGGTTTTATCCGTCTGGCCGAGGCCGGTCTGGGCTGGGGCCTGGTGCCGGAACTGCAAGTGCATGAGCAATTGCAACGCGGCGTGTTGCGCGAACTGCTGCCAGATAAACCGATCGATGTGCCGTTGTACTGGCATCATTGGCGCAATGGCGGTCAACTGCTGGGCTTGTTGACCGAGCAATTGGTGCGTTCTTCAGCGCAATGGCTGGTGCCCTTGAAGCAGCTGTAAGCGTCAAGCTGCAAGCGGCAAGTGAAGCGCTTGCGCACTGTTTTTATCTTGCAGCTCGAAGCTTGAAGCTCGCAGCTGGTTTTGTTGGAGCTCTACATGAAAATTCTGGTCACCGGCGCAAGCGGCTTCATTGGCGGGCGCTTTGCGCGTTTCGCCCTGGAGCAGGGCCTGGACGTGCGGGTCAACGGCCGCCGCGCCGAGAGCGTCGAGCATCTGGTGCGCCGTGGCGCCGAGTTCGTCCCCGGTGATCTGACCGATCCGCAACTGGTGCGCGATCTCTGCGCCGACGTCGAGGCCGTGGTGCATTGCGCGGGTGCGGTTGGCTTGTGGGGCCGTTATCAGGACTTCCATCAGGGCAATGTGCAGGTCACCGAAAATGTTGTCGAAGCCTGTTTGAAACAACGGGTGCGGCGTCTCGTGCATTTGTCGTCGCCGTCGATTTATTTCGATGGTCGCGATCATCTGGGTCTGACTGAAGAGCAGGTGCCAAAACGCTTCAAACATCACTATGCCGCGACCAAGTACCTGGCCGAGCAAAAGGTCTTTGGCGCACAGGAATTTGGCCTGGAAACCATCGCCCTGCGCCCGCGCTTCGTGACGGGCGCCGGCGACATGAGCATTTTTCCGCGCCTGCTGAACATGCAGCGCAAGGGCCGTCTGGCGATCATCGGCAACGGCCTGAACAAGGTCGATTTCACCAGCGTGCACAACCTCAACGAGGCGTTGCTCAGCAGTCTGCTGGCAGCCGGTTCTGCGTTGGGCAAGGCCTACAACATCAGCAACGGCGCCCCAGTGCCCTTGTGGGATGTGGTCAATTACGTGATGCGCAAAATGGACGTCCCACAGGTCACCAAGTACCGATCCTACGGGCTGGCTTACAGTGTCGCGGCGCTGAATGAAGGTGCCTGCAAACTCTGGCCGGGACGTCCGGAGCCGACGCTGTCGCGTTTGGGCATGCAGGTCATGAAGAAAAATTTCACCCTCGACATCAGCCGTGCACAGCATTATCTGGACTACGATCCGAAAGTCAGCCTGTGGACGGCCCTCGACGAGTTCTGCGGTTGGTGGAAAGCCCAGGACATTCGCTGAAACCTGTTGATACCAATCGGCCGGCCGGCAATGAACCGCACCGCAGGTTGAGGGTCAATCCCTGCGGCTGCGGCGGTTATACTTCGCAGCATTTAGCCATCACCGCGATTCACAAAGGTTGCCTCAATGTCCATGCGTAATGATGCCCACGACGATTTCGATGATGTACCGAGCCTGCGTGCCGACACCTTCGACGACGATGACATTCCGACCACTGCCCGCACCACCGTGCACTCGCGTACACCGCCGGTGGTCAAGGTCAAGGCTGCCAGCACCGGGCCGCTGTGGGCGTTGGTTGGCGCACTGTTCTTCGCGTTCATCGGCCTGGCCTGGTGGAGTTTTCAGCAGATCTCGCTGATGGAGCAGCAACTGGTGGCCACCCAGGAAAGTTTCGCGCGGATCAGCGAGGAAGCGGCGGGGCGCTTGCAGGATATTTCCGGAAAGGTCGTCGCCAGCCAGACCAACGTCAGCACTGACAGCGAAGCCTTGAAGCTGCAGATCAAACAGCTGGAAGGCAAGCTGCTCGATCAAAGCAAACAGCAGCAAGGTGTGGCGGGGCAGGCCAGTGATCTGGACAAGCGTCTGGCGCAGATGAGTGCCCAGACCACCGAGCAGCAGACCGCGAATACACAGTTGCAAGCGCAGGTAAAAGCCCTGAGCGCAGAGCTGGCAACCATTAAAAGCACTCCGGCCGACACCAGTAAGGTCGACGCTCAGCTCAAGGCTTTCGATGCGCAGTTCAAGAGCCTTGGCGCTGATATAGCGGCACTGAAAAAGCAGGGTAACCCGAGCGCCGAGATTGATCGTCTGGCGCAGGAAATCGTCGTCCTCAAAAGCATGCAGGACAACCGCCCGGCCACGCCACAGGGTGGCGGCAACACGGCCGAGTTCGATGCGTTCCGTGGCCAGATGACCCGCAACCTCAACACGCTGTCGGCGCAGATCCAGAACTTGCAGCAGCAGATCAATGCGCGGCCCTGAGATCGGATGATGTGTCGATGAACCCTGTGGCGAGGGGTATCTGTGGAGAGGGGATTTATCTGTGGTGAGCGGATTTATCTGTGTCGAGGGGATTTATCCCCGATGGGCTGCGCAGCAGCCCAATCCACCCCCCTCATTTTTGCTGACCCACCGCACTGAATGGCTTGGGGGCTGCTTCGCAACCCATCGGGGATAAATCCCCTCGCCACAGATAATCTGTACACAGATAAATCTCTTTTCACAGCTAAATCCCTTCCCCACAAATAAAACCACCCACCACACAAAGCTGCGGCAGTTTTCAGAAACAATCTGAATATCCATACATCACCCCAACCCGTCTACGCTCTTGAAACACCAACAAGAACGAGGGATGCGTCATGGGGTTTTTGCATAAAGTGGCCTGGCTCGGCGTGATGCTGTTAGTGGGGTTGGGGCAAGCCAGCGCCGCGACCACGGAGAAGGATGACAGCAAGGCTGCTATTGCCCTGCTGGAAAAGGCACTGGCCTATTACCACGACAACGGCGACAAGGCGTTCGCCGCATTCAGTCGCCAGGGCGAGTTTGTCGACAAGGACCGCTACGTGTTTGTGGTCGACACCAAAGGCGTGATGCTCGCCAGTGGCGGCCCGTCATCGGCGCTCATCGGCCGCGATGTCAGCGAAGTGCTCGGCCCTGATCTGCAAAAAGCCTTCAAGGAAGCGTTGCGGGTGCCCGAAGGCAACGGCATTCAGCAAGCCGAATACCGTTGGCAGAACTGGTCCGACGGCAAGGTCGAACGCAAGCATGTGTTTTATCAGCGCATCGGCCAGCGCATCCTTGCGGTCGGCTACTACTTGCCACGGGCGTCGGCAGAACAAGCCAAGGCGTTGCTCGACAAAGCCGCCACGGATCTTGGCAAAGACGAAAAAGGCACGCTCACGGCGATCAATTCGCTCAAGGGCGGTTATCTGCAGGATGACCTGTATGTGTTCGTGGTCGATCTGAATAACCAGCGCTACGTCGCCCACGGCACCAATCTGCGCCTGATCAATACCGACTTCGGCAAGATCAAGGACCCGGAAGGCAAACCGGTGGGCGAGCCGATTCTGGCGCTGATTGGCAAGCAGGACGACGGCGAATACGAATACCGCTGGAAGAACCCGGTGACCGGCAAGGTCGAAGACAAGCATGCGTACCTGAAGAAGGTCGGGCATTTTCTGGTGGCGGTTGGGTATTACAGCCCCTGAAAGTCAAAAGATCGCAGCCTGCGGCAGCTCCTACAAGGGGGGCAATGTTTACCGAAACCCCCTGTAGGAGCTGCCGCAGGCTGCGATCTTTGCTGTTAGCGGGCGCCGTGCTCACGTCCGCGCAGCAGGTTGTTCGGCATCGCAATCGCCGCCGCCAGCCCCAGCAGCGACACCGTCGCACTGACCCACAGCAAATGCCGGAAGGTCACCGCAAGCTCCGCGCGCAAAGCGTTTTGCGCATCCCCCGGCGCTGCGTTCAAACCGTCCAGCAGTACGTTGCCGGAATGTCCCTCGGCCATCAGCGAACTGCTCGCCAAATGGGCGAAATTCGAATCCTGCAGCAACGCCAGCAACAGCGCCGACATCAACGCCACACCCACCGCGCCGCCCAGCGAGCGGAACAGGTTGGTGGTGCTGGTGGCGACGCCAATGTCGCGTTGCTCCACCGAGTTCTGCGTGCCGACCAGTGAAGTCGGGAACTGCATGCCGCCGGCAATACCGCTGAGCAACATGAACAAACCGCTCATCAGCGTCGCCTCGGGCGGGCTGAACGCCATGCCGACAATCGAGATCGGCATCAGGATCGCACCCGTCAGAATCTGTGGTTTGTAGCGACCGGTGATAGACGTGCGACGGCCGGCAAAAAATGCCCCGATCGGCAGACCCATGGCCAGCGGCAGCAGGTGCAGCGCGGCGCTGTCGGCGCCGGCACCGGTGACGGTTTGAAAGCGCAGCGGCATCAACACGATCAGCGAAATCGCCTGGAAACTGGTGAAGAAAATCGTGCACCAGCACAGCAACGCATTACGGTTGGCGAACAGATGCATCGGCAACAACGGCTCCCGTGCGCGACGCTCGTGCCAGACGAAAATCGCCAGCACCACGACCGCACAAGCGAACAACCCCAGCACTTCGCTGCTGCGCCACGAATGGCCCTGACCGACCTGCGTGATGCCGAGCAACAACGCCGTCAGGCCAGTGATCATCAGCAGTGTGCCGAGATAATCGATGATCGGTTTGCGCTGCGGAATCGGCAGCCCGCGCAGATTGCGATTGGCCACCCACCAGGCGCCAAGGCCCAGTGGCAGGTTGATCAGAAACACCCAGCGCCACGACAGGTATTCGGTCATGTAGCCGCCCAGCACCGGGCCGGCCACGCTTGCGACGGCGTACATACTGCTGAAGTAACCCTGATAGCGGCCGCGTTCGCGTGGCGGCACGATGTCGCCAATGATTGCCTGGCTGACCGAGATCATTCCGCCCGCACCAATCCCCTGAAGAATCCGCGCCAGCACCAGTTGCTCCATGCTTTGCGCCATGCCGCAGAACAGCGAGGCCAAGGTAAACAGGCCCATGCCGAACAGCATCAGTTTGCGTCGCCCGTACAAATCGCCGAGCTTGCCGTAGATCGGCACCGCCACGGTCATCGCCACCATGTACCCGGAAATCACCCAGGCCAGCAGGCTGACGTCCTTGAACTGTGCGGAGATGGCCGGCATCGACACGGCAACGATGGTCTGATCCAGCGCACCCAGAAAAATCGCCATCATCAGCGCGACCAGCACGCTGCGAATGGCCGGTTTGGGCGTTTCGGGGTGATTGAGATGGGTCACGGGCAAAACCTGCGGGCAGTGGAAGTCCCGCAGATCATCAGGCGAGCGGGGATGCTCGCCAGTGTAAGTCGGTAGCAGGCTATTCGATAGCCTCATAAGGAAGTCCGACGTAATTTTCTGCAATGGTTTTTCGACCGGCTTCTGAACTGACAAAGTAGTCCAGTTCCGAGGCGCTGATGCGTTGGCTGAACGCATCGTGATCGTCGAAGCGATGCAGCATCGAGGTCATCCACCAGGAAAAACGCTCGGCCTTCCACACCCGGCGCAGACAGATCTCAGAGTATTTCTCCAGCAGCTCCGTGCGGCCGTCGCGATAGACCTTCAGCAGAATGTTGAACAGTGTGCTGACGTCGCTGGCCGCCAGATTCAAACCCTTGGCACCGGTGGGCGGGACGATGTGCGCGGCGTCGCCGACCAGAAACATCCGTCCGTACTGCATCGGCTCGACGACAAAACTGCGCAGCGGCGCGATGCTTTTTTCAATAGACGGGCCGGTGACCAGTTTCTCTGCAAGCTCCACGGGCAAGCGAAGTTTCAGTTCATCCCAGAAGCGCTGATCGGACCAGTCGTCGACGTTTTCGTCTGCCGGCACTTGCAGGTAATACCGGGTGCGAGTCGCCGAGCGCATGCTGCACAGGGCAAAACCACGTTCGTGGCGGGCGTAGACCAGTTCGTCATGCACTGGCGGGGTATCGGCAAGAATCCCCAGCCAGCCGAACGGATACACCCGCTCGAACACCTTCAGACAATCAGCCGGAATCGACTGGCGGGCGACACCGTGGAAACCGTCGCAACCGGCGATGTAATCGCAATCGATACGCCAGGTTTCACCGTCCTTTTCGAAGGTCACAAAAGCTTCGTCGCTTTTCATGCCGTGAGGAACGACATCGCTCGCTGCGTAAATCGTCGTCGCTCCCGCCTCCCGACGAGCGGCCATCAGGTCGCGGGTGACTTCGGTCTGGCCATAGATCATCACGTTCTGGCCACCGGTCAAAGCGTGCAGATCGATGTGCACCTGGCGCCCGTTCAAAGCCAGATCGAACCCCCCGTGCACCAACCCTTCGGCATCCATTCGCTGACCGACGCCCGCCTCACGCAACAGCTCTACCATGCCTTGTTCAAGCACACCGGCGCGAATCCGCCCGAGCACATAGTCAGGTGTTTGACGTTCGATGATGAGTGTATCGATGCCAGCGTTGTGCAGCAGTTGGCCGAGGAGCAGTCCGGACGGACCGGCGCCGATGATGGCGACTTGGGTTTTTAGCGTTTTCATTGTTTTTATGACTCGCAAGCTTCACGCGACATTCGCCGGTGAATGATTTTTATGGATCGAGTGCTTGCATTTTTCCCTTGCGGGTCTGTCAATTGAAGGTGAAAACTGAGCCGATACCTGTACATTCTGCCAATCGGGGCGATTATCGCCCGCAATACAAGAGGCCTGGATTGAAGTGATGAACAAGCCCGAGCTGCCTTCGATTCCGGTGTTCAAGCTCTACGGTGAAAGCCTGGACTGGCCGACCCCTGACTTGCTGCACTGTGAAACCATTTCCTCACGCAGTCGCGAACATCAATGGGAAATCAAACCCCACCGCCACGCCGATTTGTGTCAGTTGCTCTTCGTATTCAAAGGTCAGGCAGAGCTTGAAATCGAAGGCCAGCGCACCCAGCTCGAAACACCCGCGATTCAAGTCCTGCCGCCGCTGTCGGTGCATGGCTTTCGCTTTTCCGAGGACGTTGAAGGGTTCATCGTTACCCTCGCAACGCCGCTGATCCATCACTTGCAGGCTCAACTGGGCGACGCGGTGCACGCGTTGGCGCAGGCGCATGCTTACTCGGCGGGCAACGACGGCGATTATCTGAACAGCCTGTTTTCAGCGTTGCAGGCTGAGTACAACGGCCATCAACCGGCGCGGGAAATGCTCATGCATGCGCTGGTCAGCGTGATCATGGTCTGGGTCAGTCGTCAGGCAATCGTGCGCCATAAGGCCAGCCAGCGGCCACAGCGCCAGCGCGAATACCTCAATGGGTTTATCCAACTGGTGGAAGAGACTTACCGCCAGCATGTGAAGGTTGAGGATCTTGCGCATCGACTGGGCATTTCGGTATCGCACCTCAACGGCACCTGCCGTGAGCTGGCGGGGCAACCGGCGCTGCAGATCATGCACGAGCGTCAGTTACTGGAAGCCAAGCGCTTGCTGACCTACACCAGCATGACGATTTATGAAATGTCGGAGTTATTGGGGTTTTCCGATCCGACCAACTTCACGCGTTTGTTCAGGCGTCGGGTGGGGATATCGCCAAAGGCGTTTCGCGACCGGTTGAAGGCCGAGCAATAGCCTCATAAACGCTGCAAAAACCTGTGGGAGCTGGCTTGCCAGCGATGGCGGTGGCTCAGTCGACATCAATGTTGAATGTGAGTCCGCAATCGCTGGCAAGCCAGCTCCCACAGGATCGCATTCCAGTCAGTTGGATCAGCGCAACGCATTCAGCGTGGCATTGTGCGGAATGCAGCGCTCGAAGTTGCAACTCGCGTATTCGCGGGGCAGTTGTCGCTGTTGCTCGACCCGCCAGGCCGCAGTGCCATACAGCGCGAGCGTGGCGGCGCAGGTGATGAAAATCGCGAAATACCTTCTTGTTTTGATGTTCATGGTGTTCGACCTCTGAACGAATACTCTGCGGTATTACTTTCAGCATAGGTCAGCGCCAAGGACTTGCCAGCTAACGTGATGGCACATGTAACGCGACATTCAGAACAATGATGGACCTCCGGTGGGAAATGGGTTTACAGGCCCACATCCCATTCAGGATTCTCGGGAAACCTCACCACCAGAAAATCCAGCAGGCTGCGCAACGCCGTCGGCATGTGTTTGCGTGAGGCGTAGACCGCGTAGATGTTCATCTGTCGCGGTTCGGCATCAGGTAGCAGCCGAATCAATTCACCCGCATGAATATGCCCCCCGGCCTGATACGTCGGCAGCATCGCCACCCCGGCGCTGGCCAGGGTCGCGCGTAACAACGTACTGGCCTCGTTGGCGCTGATGTTGCCCTGCACCGGCACGGACACCTGCTCGCCATCCTCTTCGAAGTGCCACAGACTCTTGCCGAAATACGAGTGGGTCAGGCAGTTGTGCCGGCTGAGATCTTCGACGCGCTGTGGCGCGGGATTTTCGCGCAGATACGCCGGGGTCGCGCAGACCACCGAGCGGCACACCGTCAGGCGCCGGGCAATCAGGTTAGGGTCCAGATCGTTGCTGGTGCGAATCGCCAGGTCGATCCGCTCATCCACCAGATTCACCGTGCGATCAAGCATCTGCAGGTCAATGCTCACGCCCGGATAGCGCTTGACGTAAGCCGCCATCGCATCGGCCAGTTGCGCCTGGCCGAACGAGGTGCTGACGCTGATCCGCAGCAACCCGCGCGGCGCATCGTCGGGCTCGCTGACGGCGGCTTGCATGTCGCTCGACAGTTCGATCATCTGTCGGCAACGCGGCAGGATTTCACTGCCGGCAGCGGTCAGGCTCAATTTGCGCGTGGTGCGGTGCATCAGGCGTGCACCGACCCAGTCTTCCAGCTCTGCCAGATAACGCGAAACCACCGGGCGTGACAGGTCCAGATGATCGGCGGCGGCCGACTGGCTGCCCAGATCCACCACCGTGACGAATACTCGCATTGCTTGGAGACGATCCATGATTTGCCCGCTTTCAGAAACAAACTATGTTCAAGCATCGCATTTTTTGTACTGACTCAGGCAACTAAGCTCTGTCCCATCGCCAGACACGGCATTTCGGATACTGGAGCAACAGATGATCGGCTTCACCACAATCAAACGCGTTTTACTCGCCACGGCCTCCCTCGGCTTCGCCGCCCACGCAGCCGCTGCCAACCTTACCCTCGATGTCTATAACCCTGGCACCAACGCTATTTTTCCGGTGACCTCGGTACTGGTCAGCGGCGCGAAAGACGCGATTCTGGTCGACGCGCAGTTCGGCAAATCCCAAGCCGAGCAAGTGGTGGAAAAGATCCGCGCCAGCGGCAAGCATCTGACCACTATTTACATCAGCCACGGTGATCCGGATTACTACTTCGGCCTCGATACCCTGACCAAAGCCTTCCCTGACGCCAAGGTGCTGGCCTCGCAGCCGACCGTTGATCACATCAACAAAACCGTCGAAGGAAAACTCGCGTTCTGGGGCCCGAAAATGGGCGCCGACGTCCCTGCAAAAACCATTGTGCCGGGCGTCCTCAAGGGCGACAGCCTGATGCTCGAAGGGCAGAAGTTGCAGGTGATCGGGCTGGACGGCAAACAACCGGATCGCAGCTTTGTGTGGATTCCGTCGCTCAAGGCCGTGGTCGGTGGCGTGGTCGTCGCCGAAAACATCCACGTCTGGATGGCCGACACCCAGACCGCGCAATCCCACGCCGATTGGCTGGCGACACTGCACTCGATCGAAACCCTGAAACCGCAAACCGTGGTGCCGGGACATTACCTGGGTGAGAGCAGCCGTTCGCTGGCCAGCGTTAAATTCACTGCCGACTACATCAAAGCGTTCGACGCAGAAACCGCCAAAGCCAAGGACTCCACCGCATTGATCGCCGCCATGAAAAAGCGCTACCCGACGCTGGGCGAGGAAAGCTCGCTCGAACTGAGCGCGAAAGTCGCCAAAGGTGAGATGCAGTGGTAACCCGCTGACACTGACCGCTCAAAAACTGAGGACTGAAGACTGCATTTGTGGCGAGGGGATTGCCTTACAACAGTAGATTTTTGCCGTTACTGAAACACTCAAGCCAACTGGAGAATGTCATGAGCAAAATCGCAATCATTGGTGCCACCGGTCGTGCCGGTAGCCAACTGCTGGAAGAAGCCCTGCGTCGCGGTCATAGCGTCACTGCCATTGCCCGCGATACTTCGAAGATCGGTTCGCGTGCAGGTGTGGTCAGCAAGAATGTCGATGTGCTGGATTCAGCCGCACTGCAAGACGCCGTGGCGGGACACGATGTGGTGATCACCGCCGCGCATTTCGCCACGGTGCCGGCCAGCGCCATTGTCGGGCCGGTGAAGCAGGCGGGTGTGAAACGCTTGTTGGTGGTCGGCGGTGCTGGCTCGTTGTTGCTGCCGGACGATACTCGGGTGATCGACAGTGCAGGTTTCCCGGCGGAGTACAAAACCGAAGCCAGTGCCGGTGCTGCGTTTCTTGAGGCGTTGCGCCAGGAGAAGGATCTGGACTGGACCTTCCTGTCACCGTCGGCGGAGTTTGTCGAAGGTGAGCGCAGCGGCAAGTTCCGCGTCGGCCAGGATCATTTGCTGGTGAGTGAAGAAGGGCGGAGCTGGATCACTTTTGCCGATTACGCGATTGCGCTGATCGACGAGGTGGAAGCGCCGAAGCATTCGCGTATGCGGTTTACGGTCGGCTTCTGAACCCACACACACACACATCCCGTGTAGGAGCTGCCGAAGGCTGCGATCTTTTGATCTTGTCTTTAAAAAACAAAAGTCAAAAGATCGCAGCCTGCGGCAGCTCCTACAGGGGATTAGGGTTTCTGGTTTGACGGGGTGTTCAGCGGGTGTGGGCCTGCTCAACCAGCCACAGCATCAACTCTTCAAGCTGCGGCGAAGTTTCCCCGCCCTGCGGCACCACCAGGTAGTAAGCCAGCCCGGTCTTCACCTTCAGCTCAAACGGCATCACCAATCGCCCGGCGTGCAAGTCATCACCGATCAGTGACCAATCACCGATGGCCACCCCCGTCCCGTGGGACGCCATCGACATGGCCTGATCCAGCGTCTCGAAATGCTGACCGCTGCTGACATTGTTCAATTGAAGTGCGGCGGCGCTCAGCCACACCGACCAGTCCTGCACATCGTGCGTCGGATGCAGCAGCAGATGTTGCTGCAGATCGGCGGGTGTCTTCAGCACCGGCGAGCCTTTGAGCAGCAGTGGCGAACAGACCGGTGTCAGTTGTTCATCGAACAGATGCAACGCACCCGGCGAGTTGTCTGGCGGTGTTCCATAAATCACCGCCGCGTCGAACTGCTCACGTTGAAAGTCGACGCCATGTTGCAAAGACGCGGTCAGTTTCACCGGCACGTCCGGGCGCTCCTTCTGCCATTGCAGCAACCGTGGCAAAAGCCAGCGCATCACACAACTTGGCGCCTTGAGTTGCAGGGTCTGACGGCGCACGCCGATCTGCTCCACCGCCTCACCGAGCAGGCCGAACATCTGTTGCACGCGCAACATCCATTCCCGACCTTCGGCTGTCAGCTTCAACCCTCGGGCCAGACGAATAAACAGCGGATAACCCAGATGCTCTTCCAGCCCGGCGATCTGTCGGCTGACCGCGCCCTGCGTGATGTGCAACTGCTCGGCAGCCCGGGTGAAGTTGCAGCACTGGGCGGTGATCCAGAACGTGTGCAGGGCGGGCAGGGGCGGCAGTCGTTTCATGTGGATCCAAGCTATGACGTGAGGACATGGCTAGTATGACTTTTAATCGATTGTTGCGGCTACCCACCGCCAGTTCAATGAAGCCCATTCCACGAACAAGAAGGGCAATCGACATGGCGACGTGTGGCGAAGTACTGGTCAAGTTACTCGAAGGTTATGGGGTCGAGCAGGTGTTCGGCATTCCCGGGGTGCACACCGTGGAGCTGTATCGCGGGCTGGCCCGTTCGAGCATCAACCACGTCACCCCTCGGCATGAACAGGGCGCCGGATTCATGGCTGACGGCTATGCGCGCACCAGCGGCAAACCGGGCGTGTGCTTCATCATTACCGGCCCGGGTATGACCAACATCACCACCGCCATGGGCCAGGCCTATGCCGATTCGATCCCGATGCTGGTGATCTCCAGCGTGCAATCGCGCAGTCAGTTGGGCGGCGGTCGCGGCAAACTCCACGAATTGCCGAACCAGAGCGCATTGGTCGGCGGCGTTGCAGCGTTCTCTCATACGTTGATGTCGGCGGCGGAATTGCCCGGCGTCCTGGCTCGCGCCTTCGCGCTGTTCCAGGCCGGCCGTCCGCGTCCGGTGCACATCGAAATTCCTTTGGATGTGCTGGTAGAAGAGGCCGATGAACTGCTTGCCAGCGTCCCGGTCAACATCGACCGCGCGGGTGCTGCCCCAGCGGCCGTGAGCCGCATGACCGAGCTGCTGGCCGGCGCCAGACGTCCGCTGATTCTTGCCGGCGGTGGCGCCATCGATGCCGCCGCCGAACTCACCGAGTTGGCCGAGTTGCTCGACGCTCCGGTGGCGCTGACCATCAACGCCAAAGGCATGCTGGCGTCCCGTCACCCGCTGCTGATCGGCTCGACGCAAAGCCTGGTCGCCACCCGCGCATTGGTCGCCGATGCCGATGTGGTTTTGGCCATTGGCACCGAACTGGCGGAGACCGATTACGACGTCACTTTCGCCGGTGGTTTCGAGATTCCCGGCAAGCTGCTGCGCATCGATATCGACGCCGATCAGACCGTGCGCAACTATCCGCCGCATGTCGCCCTGGTAGCCGACTCGCGCAACGCCGCGCAAGCATTGCTGAGTGCGCTGTCGCACAAATCACTGGCCGAGCGCAGCAACGATTGGGGTCAGGTGCGTGCTGCGCGTCTGCGCGATGATCTGGCCGCAACCTGGGATGCACCGACGCGGGCCCAGACGCGTTTCCTCGAAACCGTGCTGCACGAATTACCGGACGCGGTGTTTGTCGGCGACTCCACGCAACCGGTGTACACCGGCAACCTCACGTTCAACCCGGAGCGCCCGCGTCGCTGGTTCAACTCGTCGACCGGCTACGGCACCCTCGGTTACGCACTGCCTGCGGCCATCGGTGCGTGGCTCGGCGGCAGCACCGAGAGCGGGGTTCGCCCACCAGTGGTCTGCCTGATCGGCGACGGTGGCCTGCAATTCACTTTGCCGGAACTGGCCAGCGCCGTTGAAGCGCGCACACCGGTCATCGTCCTGCTGTGGAATAACCAGGGCTACGAAGAGATCAAGAAGTACATGGTCAACCGTGCCATCGAGCCGGTCGGCGTGGACATCTACACCCCAGACTTCATCGGTGTGGCCAAGGCCCTGGGTTGCGCGGCTGAAGCGATCAGTTCGGTTGAGCAGTTGCGTGGCGCACTCAGGGCTGCAACCGATCGGCAAGGCCCGACAGTGATTGAAATCGACCAGCGCCAATGGATGCAGGCGGTGGCGCAATGATCAATTTCCCCACCACACTCGACGGCCTCTACATCAACGGCCAATGGTCGGCCGGTCGCGAGCATTTGCGCGTGATCAACCCCGCCACCGAAGCGCTGCTGACCACGGTCATCGGCGGTGACGAGCGCGCAGTCGATCAAGCCGTCAGCGCGGCGACTGAAGCCTTCAAGAGCTGGTCGCAAACCACTGGCGCCGAGCGCGGCGTGATCCTGCGCAACATCGCTACCGGGGTGCGCAACGGTCGCGAGCACTTGATGAAATTGCAGTCGAGCAACAACGGCAAACCGCTGTTCGAAGCGGCCATCGACGTCGATGACGTAATCGCCACGTTCGATTACTACGCCGAACTTGCCGAAGGCCTCGATGCGCAACAGGACAGCAACGTGCCGCTGCCCAGCGAAGATTTCAGCGCACGCCTGCGACGCGAGCCGTGCGGTGTGGTCGGGTTGATCGTGCCGTGGAATTTCCCGATGGTCACCACCGCGTGGAAACTTGCGCCAGCCCTGGCCGCCGGTTGCTGCGTGGTGCTCAAACCGTCGGAAGTCACGCCGCTGCCGGAGCTGGAACTGGCGGCGATCATCGCAGAATCCGGATTGCCGAACGGTGTATTCAATTTGGTCTGCGGCACCGGTCTGGCGGTGGGTGCGCCGTTGTCGGCAGAGCCGCGTATCGCCAAAATTTCCTTCACCGGCAGCAATGCGGTTGGCGTGCAGGTGATGCAGAGGGCCGCTGAAACCGTGAAGGGCGTGAGCTTGGAACTGGGTGGCAAATCCTCGCTGCTGGTGTTGGCGGATGCTGACATTGATCTGGCGGTTGAACTGGCCTGCGGCGGCGCATTCTTCAATGCAGGGCAAATGTGCTCGGCCACCAGCCGCGTGCTGGTCGCTGAAGAGTTGGAGGAAGAGTTCCTCATGCGCCTGCAAAAACGTGCGCAGGCAATTCGCGTGGCTGACCCGTTCGACCCGGAAGTGGAAATGGGCGCACTGGTCAATCAGGCGCAGTACCAGCGTGTGCTTGGGCATATTGATCGTGGGCTGAGTGCTGGCGCGAAGTTGCTCTGCGGTGGCAATCGTCCTGAGCATTTGCCGCGTGGATACTTCTTGCAGCCAACCGTGTTCACTGACGTGCCGCTGGACAGTGCGCTGTGGTGCGAGGAGATTTTCGGTCCGGTGGTGTGTGTGCGCAGTTTCAGCAGCGAAGCCGAGGCGATTGCATTGGCCAACGACAGTCAGTTCGGTCTGGTTGCCAGTGTGGTGACCCGTGATGTCGAAACCGCCGATCGTGTCGCCAACGCCCTGCAGGCTGGTCTTGTGTGGCTGAACGCGCCGCAAGTGATTTTCCCGCAAGCTGCGTGGGGCGGTTACAAGCAGAGCAGCATTGGTCGTGAATTGGGGCCTTGGGGGTTGGCGGCGTTTCAGGAGATCAAGCATGTGATTAGGGCGGTTTGACTGGACTGGCCTCTTCGCGGGCAAGCCCGCTCCCACAGGAATCGCTGTCGTGCATAAAATGTGTGCGCACCAATGAACCTGTGGGAGCGGGCTTGCCCGCGAAAAAGGTCCGTCGCCGCATCAAATAATCTGGATCAGACCGACAAGCGCAACCGCGCCAGATCCCTTAACGGCGGTGCCCCAAACAATCGGCTGTATTCGCGGCTGAATTGCGACGGGCTTTCATACCCCACCCGATACCCCGCCGCCGACGCCTCCAACCCTTCGGCCAGCATCAAGCGCCGCGCCTCTTGCAGGCGCAACTGCTTCTGATATTGCAGCGGGCTCATCGCCGTCATCGCTTTAAAACGGTGATGCAAAGTCGACACGCTGAGGTTCACTTCCTTGGCCAGATCATCAATTCGCAGCGGCTGTTCGAAGTTGCCGTTGAGCCACTTGATCGCCTGGCTGATGCGATGGCTCTGGCTGTTGGCAATCGCGATCTCATACAAGCGATGGCCCTGCGGGCTGCGCAACAGGCGATAGAGAATCTCCCGGCGAATCAGTGGCGCGAGCATGGCGATGTCTTTCGGTGCATCGAGCAAACGCGCCAGACGCAGCACCGCGTCGAGCATCGCGCTGTCGATTTTCTCGACATACAAGCCGCGCCCGGTCGGCCGGGTCGGTACGGCCATGGGGCCGGCGTCGGCGATCAGTGCGGTGATTTCCGCCGGGTCGATATCCAGGCGCACGGCGAGGATCGGCTCTTCAGGCGACACGTTAACCACTCGCCCGCTCAACGGCATCGAAACCGAGACCACCAGGTAATTCAGCGGATCGTAATTGAAGAACTCATCGGCCAGCCGCACCTCTTTACGACCTTGCGCCATGATGCACAGCGCCGGTTGCGCGAGTACCGGGGCGAAGTCGTGGGATCGGGTGTGGCGCGACATGAACAGCGAACCGACGGCGGTCTGATAGCTGCCATCGTCGGTGGTGTTGCGGCGGATGATCGCCGCCAGTTCCGCACGCTGCTTTTCCATGTCGGCGGTGGGTTCGGCTTGAAAACGATCGAATGACGTCATGCACGGCATCCTCGGCAGGGGAGGTGGAATGGAGCAGAGCATATGTTTGTGCAAGCGCCAGCGGTAGACACATCCTGCCAAATGCTTGCCTGATTCTGCACCGCGATATTCACGACACACGGTTCGCCCCTTGCTTGTAGGAGCTGCCGAAGGCTGCGATCTTTTGATTTTTGTTTATAAGATCAAAAGATCGCAGCCTTCGGCAGCTCCTACAGGGTACGGGCGTGGTTTGATGTTCAGGCAAGTCTCGCAGGATTGTGCAACGCGGCGGCAGGAATCGACTAACGGCACCTCGCGCCCGCGCCTTAACCTTGGATCCTGTCGCAGCCTCCCCCCGGCTGCAACGCAACTCCTTGGGAGGGTTGAACATGTCCAAGCAGATTCCCGTCAGTCATATGGCCTTCGTACGAGCGCGCGCCGGACGCTCGGCAGAACTCGGTGTACGCCTGAGCGCGTTGATCGATCCTTCTCGTGCCGCCCCCGGTTGCCTGAGCTTTGCCTTGCAGCATTCGCAGTGTGATCCCGAGTTGTGGCTGGTCTCCGGTTTCTGGAGCAATCAGCAGATGATGACCGCGTACTTCAACAGTCCGGCAATGGAAATCTTCGCCGAGCTGGTGCAGGAACTGGTGGTCAACAGTCTGGATTTTCACACCTTCAAGGATGTCTCGGCGGCACAGGCGCTCGGCCAGTGTTCAGCACCGATACACAAACTCGTCGGTTGAGGGTTTAATGTCCGGCTTAATTGACTGAGCCAGGACTTGCGACATGGCACGTAAAGAGTTCGAACACTTCGAAGCAGTATCCGCAGTTGTCCCCGTCGAGTTGGGTGGCAACAAGGGCTATTACGCAGCGATCGCGGTCAAGGCCCTGGTCGATGGCGGTGCACCACGCTTTCACAAACTGCTGGAAGATCAGGTCTTCCCCGGCGCCATCGCAGCCGATGAGGCCGCCATCAATGAGCTGGACCGCCTCAAGGGCGTCACCGAAGACGCCGAGTTGATCTGGTAAGTCGTTACTTCGCCGCGCCCGGACGCCACATCTTGAACAGGGCTTCAGGCCCCAACTGGAAATAATCCGCCGGCCCGCCGCCGCGCAGAATCGGTTCTGCCGCGGCGGTGTCGTAGACCCCGTCTTTCAACAGCCACTTGGCGATATGCACGGCGACCACTTCGCCGAGGATCAGCCAGCTCGGTACTGTCTCGCCATCAGCGCGCTGCAATTGAATGATCTGCGTGACCTTGCACTCGAAGGACACCGGGCTTTCGGCGACGCGTGGCACGGAAATCACTTTCGACGCCACGGTCGTCAGGCCTGCCAGTTCAAACTCGTTGACCTCTGGCGCGACCATCGCGCAGCTCTGGTTCATCTGCTCGGCCAGCGGGCGAGTGGCGAGGTTCCAGACGAATTCGCCGGTCTGCTCGATGTTGTTGAGGCTGTCTTTGCGCCCCACGCTGGAGAAGCCAATGATCGGCGGAATGTAGTTGAAGGCATTGAAGAAGCTGTACGGCGCCAGGTTCAACCGGCCGTTGGCATCCTGCGAGGAAATCCAGCCGATGGGGCGCGGGCCGACGATGGCGTTAAACGGATCGTGCGGCAGGCCGTGGCCGTTGGCGGGTTCGTAGAAGTGGATGTCATCGGGCATGGCGTGTGTTCCTGAGGCTGGATTTTTGAATGAAGCCATAGTGCAAGCCTGCACCGCGCATTTCCAGTCAGAAGAAGATCCCGTGTAGGAGCTGCCGCAGGCTGCGATCTTTTGATCTTGTTTTTTACAAGCAAAGTCAAAAGATCGCAGCCTGCGGCAGCTCCTACAGAGGGCATTTAAGCGGCTCTAGAAATGACTAAGCCCGGCCGAAGCCGGGCTGTGCGCTTTACAGCGGCGCTTAACTGATGGAAGCGGATTGAGTACGGTCGTAACCGTCGGCAGCGAAAGTCGCGGAACCGGTACGGTCATAGCCATCTTCAGCAACAGTGGCGGAACCAGTGCGGTCGTATCCGTCAGCAGCAACAGTAGCGGAGCCAGTGCGGTCGTAACCATCGGCGGCAACGGCCGAGCCGGTGCGATCAAAACCGTCGGCAGCAAAGGTGTTGGCGGCCAGTACGGACAGGGTCAGGGCGAGGATCAGTTTGGTTTTCATGTTCGTTACTCCAGATTCGTTGGCGGGTGTGTCTTGCATGGGGTTCATGCTACGCCAACTAAATTGATTAAAAAGCGCAAAATAATGCTAAAAACTATCGATTAACTAGATGTTAAGGGCGACGCATTTAATGGCTTCCATCATCAGGAGCGAACGTCGCGCAGGTAATCGACCAGGTAGGCACAGGATGCCGAGGCAGAATTAACCGGTGATTAATCGCCGGAAACAAAAAAATCGCAGCCTCCGACAGCCCCTGTAGGAGCTGCCGAAGGCTGCGATCTTTTGATCTTGCGTGACGTTCAGTCAGTCAATCAGTCAGTGACGATCCGCGAATGCTTCTGGGTGTCCTTCATGGTGATGTACACCAGCAACGACACAGCGATGCACGCCGTCACATACCAGTAGTAACCGGTTTCCATGCCAATGCTCTTGAACCACAGCGCAATGTATTCGGCGGTGCCGCCGAAGATCGATACGGTCAGTGCGTACGGCAGGCCGACGCCCAGGGCGCGGATTTCAGTCGGGAACAACTCGGCTTTGACCACCGCGTTGATCGAGGTGTAACCGCTGACGATGATCAGCGCCGCCATGATCAGGAAGAACGCGCCCCACCAGCTCTGGATGGTGTGCAGAGTCATCAGGATCGGCACGGTGAAAATCGTGCCCAGCACACCGAAGGCGATCAGGATCGGACGACGACCGATCTTGTCCGACAGGCCACCGATGATCGGTTGCAGGCACATGAACAAAAACAGCGTGGCGGCAGAAATGGTCGTCGAGTCGGAGATGCTCATGCCGACGGTGTTCACCAGGTATTTCTGCATGTAGGTGGTGTAGGTGTAGAACGCCAGCGTGCCGCCCATGGTCAGGCCGACCACGGTTGCCAGTTCCTTGGGGTGACGCATCAAGGTGCGCATTGCGCTTTCCTTGGACTTCTCTTTCTTGGTGAACGACTCGGTTTCTTCCATGCCGCGACGCAGGTACAGCGCAACCACTGCGCACAGCGCGCCGATGGCAAACGGAATGCGCCAGCCCCACGCGTACAACTGCTCGGTGGTGAGTGTCTGCTGCAGCACGATCAATACGCCGAGGGCGATGAGCTGGCCGGAAATCAGGGTCACGTACTGGAAGCTGGAGAAGAAGCCGCGACGCTCCTTGGTCGCCATTTCCGACAGGTAAGTAGCGGAGGTGCCGTACTCACCGCCGACCGACAGGCCTTGCAGCAGGCGGGCGAAGATCAGCAGGATCGGTGCGCCGATGCCGATGGTTGCGTAGTTGGGGCTCAACGCGATGATCAGCGAGCCGAAGCACATCAGGTACACCGAGGCCATCAACGCTTTCTTGCGCCCGACTTTGTCGGCGTACAGGCCCATCAGCCAGCCCCCAATCGGGCGCATCAGGAAGCCCACGGCGAAGATCGCAGCAGTGTTCATCAATTGTGCGGTGGAGGAGCCAGCAGGGAAAAAGCTCTTGGCGAAGTACAGCGAGAAGGCGGCATAGACGTACCAGTCGTACCACTCGACCATGTTGCCAACGGAACCGCTGAAGATCGATTTGATCCGGCTGGCGGTGGTTCTTTCTTTGGCCGGCGCGGCAGCCGACCCAAGTGGCAGGGCGTTGGAGTTATCCATTGAAGGATCCTTCATTTAATTGTTTTTGTGGAGCGCGTTAAAACGCAGCCTGCGGGAGCTATAGCAGGAGCTGTGCCAACGGGGAGAGGGGCGGTTTAGAAGGGGTAGCGGGTTTTGATGAGCGAAAATCCGCTTATGTTGGGTGGGTGTTGAGCGGATTTTCGCTTAAAAGATCGCAGCCTGCGGCAGCTCCTACAAGTTCAGTGTCATGCGCAAATGATGCGGACACCGGAGCTCTGTAGGAGCTGCCGCAGGCTGCGATCTTTTGCTCTTCAAGGGCCGACAAACATCTCCCGACTCAACCCATGCCGCTGCATCTTTTCATTGAACGTACGCCGCGGCAGTTGCAGCTCTTCAAGCACTGCTTTCACATCACCCTTGTGCCGCGTCAGTGCCGCGCGCAAGCACTGCGCCTCGAAAGCTTCCTGCTGCGCCGCCAGCGACTGCCCCGGATCAATTCCCGGTGCCGGTTCATCCAGACCCAATACCTGACGCTCGGCGACGTTGGCCAGTTCGCGCACATTGCCCGGCCAGTCATGGCACAGCAGATGACTCAACTGCGCCCCGGTCAACGGTGGAAAGCTGCGACCCAGACGCTGCGCCGCACTCTGGGCGAATGATTCGAACAGCAACGGAATGTCTTCGCGGCGTTCGCGCAGCGGCGGCAAGCGCAGTTCGGCAACGTTGAGGCGATACGCGAGGTCTTCGCGAAAACGCCCGGCACGCGCCTCGTCGAGCAAGTCCGGTTTGGTCGCCGCGACAATCCGCAAATCCACGCGAATGCTCTGGTTCGACCCCAGTCGTTCAAGCTTCTGCTCTTGCAATACCCGCAGCAATTTCACTTGCTGGGCCAGCGGCATGCTTTCGATTTCATCGAGAAACAGCGTGCCGCCATCGGCGTATTCCAACTTGCCGATACGCTTGCCGGAGGCGCCGGTAAACGCGCCGCTCTCATGGCCGAACAGTTCGGCTTCAAACAGCTGTTCAGGGATCGCCGCGCAGTTGAGCGCCACGAATGGTTTGTCCGCACGGGGGCCGAAGTCATGCAGGCAGCGCGCAACCAGTTCCTTGCCGCTGCCGGTCTCGCCACGGATCAACACATTGACCGGCAGCGCGGCCAGATCCAGCACCTGCCGGCGCAAAGTCTGCAAGCCACGGGACACGCCGAGCAACGTCGAATCGAGTTTGGCGCGGTTGTCGGCCTGCTCGTGCAGGGCGCGGTTTTCCAGGACCAGTCGGCGTTTCTCCAGCGCCCGGCGCAGGCTGCCGAGCAAGGTCTCGGGGCTGAACGGTTTTTCCAGAAAGTCGTAGGCGCCGTCGCGCATCGCTTCGACCGCCATCGGCACATCGCCATGACCGGTGAGCAGAATCACCGGCAGATCGGCGTCGCGGCGCTGCACCTCGGCCAGCAGTTCCAGGCCACTAAGGCCGGGCATGCGCACGTCGCTGAGGATCACCCCGGGAAAATGCGCGGGCAGGGCGACGAGGCATTCTTCGGCGCGGCTGAACAGCTGCACCTCGAATCCCGACAGGCTCAGCCACTGCTCGACAGCACTGCGAATGCTGCTTTCGTCATCGACCACCATCACCGAGTTGAGCATCAGATGTGTGTCTCCAGATCAATCGGCAAAGTCAGGGTGAATGCCGCACCGCCGTCGCCGTTCTCGACGCTCAGACGACCGCCGGATTCGTGCACGATGGCAAAAGATACTGCCAGCCCCAGGCCAAGGCCGTCACCTACAGGTTTAGTGGTGAAGAACGGGTCGAACACCTGCCCCAGATGTTCTTCGGCAATGCCGCCGCCATTATCGATGACGCTCAGACGCCACAACTGCTCGTCGGCTTGCAGACGAATTTCCAGGCGCTTGCACGGTTTGCCCTGCATGGCATCGAGGGCGTTGCGCAGCAGGTTGATCAACACCTGTTCGAGACGGATCGCATCACCGCGCACCCATGCCGGGCGGGTCAGGTGCAGCACCAGGCTGACCTGCTCGTCACGCAGGCGAGCGTCGAGCAATTGCAGCGATTGATCGACCACCGTCGCCAGATCCAGACGCTCGCGCAAACCACCGGGGCTCTTGCGGGCGAAAGTTTTCAGGTGGCCGGTGAGGGCGGCCATGCGCGTGAGCATCTCGTCCACCGGTTTCAGGGCCTTGTAGGCGTCATCGACGCGGCCATGGTCGAGCAGCAGGCGCAGTGTCGCCAGTTGCATGCGCTGAGCGGTCAGCGGTTGGTTGATTTCATGGGCCAGGGCGGCGGACATCTGGCCGAGGGCGGCGAGTTTTGCCGACTGCACCAAGCCTTCTTGCGCAGTGCGCAGTTCGCGGGTGCGTTCTTCGACCAGTTGTTCGAGTTCTTCGCGATTGCGTTGACGGACCTTCGACAGGCGCCAGCGCTGATTGAGGAACAGCAACAGAAACACCAGCGCCAGCCATACGCCGGCAGCCGCGAGGCCAGCGTTGCGCAGGTCTTCGAAAGCCACTTGCGGGTGGCGCAGCAGATGCAGGGTCCAGCCTTCGGTGGTCAGTGGCAGCGACTCCCACAGATAATCCGCCGTCCCTTGCGGGCCTTCGACGCGGCGCAGATCGCTGTTGTCATCGAAGCGGCGCAGCGACAGATGGGTCAGTGGCGTCAGCGACTGTTTGTCGTATTGGCGCGTCGTCTTGATCTCGGCCTGATCGCTGGCACTCAAGGGGCGCAACAAGCGATAGCGCCAGCCGGGCTGATTGGCGATAAAGACGATGCCGCGCGCATCGCTGACCAGCAAGGTGTCGTTGCCCTGGCTCCACTCGCGCTCCAGTTCGGGGAACTCCAGTTTGACCACCATCGCCCCGAGGAACTGGTCGTTGTCGCCCAGCACCGCACTGGAGAGAAAGTAACCGGGAATGCCGCTGGTCACGCCCACCGCGTAAAAACGCCCGGTGCCCTGGGTGCGGGTCTGGCTGAAGTACGGCCTGAAGCCGTAATTGTGGCCGACGTAGCTGCTGGGCAAACGCCAGTTGCTCGCGGCTACGGCGAGGCCGGTGTGATCGAGCAATTCAAGGGTCGAGGACTGCGCCGCACCGTTGATCTTTTCCAGTTTCAGATTCAGCGCCGTTTGTACCTGGGCATCAACGGGGCCGGCCAGTGCCGAACGCAATTGCGGGTCCAGCGCCAGTACGGCGGGGAGGGCGCGATAGCGGTCGATCAGGGTGTGCAGCGAATTGGCATAGAGCGCCAGTTGCTGGTTGGCCCGGGCCGCGTCCTCTTCCAGCGCCTGACGTTCGGCGTGGCGGATGGCAAGCGTTGCGGCAAGCGCAGCGCCGGCGACGATCAGCAGTGTGTACAACGACAGACGCAGGGTACGGGAAGTCGGCGGCATGCTGGGCAGATGGATGGCTGGTCGGGCCGGCACGATAACACGCGGCCATACAGGTTTCAGTGCTTGCGGTCACGACCGTAATGATCGTTTTGGCGATACTGACTCAGCGGTGTCGTTGAAGTCTTCGCTGGTGTGATACCAGGGATGGTAAGCCTCGCGGGAGAAATCGCCTTTGGCGTTGATCAGTTTGATCGGACGGCCCAGCGGGTCGTAGAACAGTTGATCGAAGTAGCCCAGTTCGTGCAGCGACTGGTCGTTGACGTAACCGTGGGTATCGGCAAAGTACGGTCGGAACTGGCGAATCGGCAAGCCCTTGTTGTTGTATTCGACCCGCTCGCTGATTCTCCACCGTGAGTCGGCGTACACCTCGACATACTTGCCGTCTTCAATGACGAGCGAACCATCCACCACCTTGTACGCCATCCCCGGGTCAACCAACTGCTGGGTTTGCAGCGCGCGGCCAAAGCCGTCGACACAGGTCTTGATGATCTGGATTTGCGCCTTCACCTCGTCGTCTGGATAGCGGTCGGCGCTGAGCACGACGCTGTGCACCGGCTCGCGTCGGACACTGGCGATGGCTGAGCGCAACGCTTGTTCCGCCGTGGTCAGTGTGTTTAACCGGGCCAGTCGCCGACGAGCGCTGGCACGAATATGGCCGCTGGGCAGCAGATAACCGCTGGCGATCCATTCGTCGCTGGAGCTGTCGCCGACGGGGAGCTGCCCCATCCAGCTGAACAGGTCTTTGCGCAGGGTACTGGCCGCTTTTTGTATGGCCACTTCAGGATCTTCGATAGCCGGATCAGGGCGATGATCCTCGGGGCGCCGGTATTCGCTCAACGGTGCGAAACCCACCGCCAAGCCGTTTTCAGTGCCGTGGAAACTGGTCGCCAGCGGCTGGCCGGAGGGTTCGTAAATCACTTCTTCGATATTGTCGTTGGCATCGACGATGCGCATCGGTTGCAGCGCGTGATAGTCGTAGGTGATTTGGGTGGTGCAGCCATCCGGCAGCTCGACGCTGGTGACTGCCAGTCGATAATCGTCATATACCGCGTGGGTCACGCCATGGCTGGGCGTTTCGTTGTAATCGCGCACTTGATAAAAACCGCGGAGGTCAGCGTACCGGGCGTAACCGAACGACGACGACCACAAGTTCTCTTCAGCATCGACCGACGGTGAGGGCTCAAACAGCAGCGGCATGGCCGTGTAGCCGATCTTTCGCAGCTCGTCACGGATGTTGAAAGGCGCCGGCAGCACGTCGTATGCGTCCAGTGCGGTCTTGTCCAGCTGCGCCATTTCCAGCGGGCCAGCCAAGGCTTCGAAGCTGGCATCTCCTTCGTCCAGCAGCGTCCCGTCGACCGTCACATAGCGTTGCACCGATTGCGTCGTAAGCACGCGTTGAGTCTGCCAGTGTGCGCTGTCCTGATGCGTTGTCAGCGATTCGAATGACACCTGCTCAGGATCAAGGCCAGTCGGCAGCGTGCCTTTGGGCAATACCAGTGCGTTGCTGCGTTGCTGATAAGGCAAACCCAGGCGCCAGTGCTGTGGATCGGTATCCAGATCGATGAAAGCGGCGCGGGTTTCGCTGATGTAAAACGACTGCTGCGCTTCGTCGTGAGCGTCGCGCCACCACTGTTGCTCATCAGGATCGGCAAACGGCGGCGTGTCCTCGCCGGTACGCCTGCGTGCGTAGCTCACCGTCATTGCGTGGGTTGGCAGACCGAAAGCGTTCCAGCGCAAGTTGAGGTCGTGACGGCTAAGCGGATCATTGATGATGCGGTCGTACTGGTAGCTGATTGTTTCCACCACCAACGGCAGCAACACGGCCGCCGCGTATTGGCCCTGAGGCCTGACCTCACGCACCAGATAGCGCAACTCTTCAACCGCATAGGGCAGGGCGTCGGTAGAGGCGAAATCCGCATCGGCATAAGTTTCGATGCGGGTGATCGAGCCGACCAGCGCTCGCGAAATCTGGTATTCGCTCTCGGAATTGTGTGGCGGTATCGGCTCATCCTGTTCGTCGGCAGCGTGGTAGCGGCTGAACAGGGTTTTACCCAGCGCAATCGCCTCGGCGTCCCGATTGAAATAGTGGTCGCGGGGGCGATCCAGCGCTTGTCCGGTGTGAAACCAGCTACACACCCGCACTGGCGCACTGAACCCGACGTCGTCATCGCCGCTTGCACTCTCGCTGTCGGTTTGCTGCAAGTAACCGAAGCCGCGGAACTCGCGTTCCTTGCCGTCGTAAACACCCTCGCGCCAGACGAACGCCTGAGTCAGGCAGTTGCCGGTGATTTCATCCAGCTGTTGTTGTTTTTTGACCACAGCCACCGGGAAGGGCAAGTGCGAAATCGGCAGCCGATTCAGCTTGAGTACCTGCTGTTTCTCATCCAGCCATTCCTGCGCCGAACCGCGATAGACCACGCTGGTGCTGCAGCCCATGTTGTTGTTACTGGCCGTCAGCAGATACGGTTTGGCTGTGACGAAATCGTAGCGCCAGTGCTGCGGCTTTGTGTGCGTTACGGTGAGTATCAGGCTGGCGCAACCCAGCCCTTGCAAATCGGCGAAGCTCACCTGGCTTAAACGGTCGTAACGCACACCTTCGGGCCATGGCACGCTGATTGGCGCTTGCTCCAGGCCGTTGCCGCCACGGTTCAGATAGATCTCGAAAACATCGCTTTTGAGGTAGATCAGCGCCGATGCGCCGGAGCCGTCGAGGTCGGCGAGACGCACTCGCGAAGAATCGAATTGCTCGTAGGCGAAGGGCAGGTCACTGATCTTGCGGCCTTCACCAAAACGGCCGTGACCGAGATTGGGCCAGCAGCGGATTTCGTTGTGTCGAATGCGGCACAGCTCGGGCATGTCACTGCCCAGCAGATTGCCGAGCAGCACCAGTTCAGTGGGCGTGTTGCTGAACAGCGGCAAGCGGTCATTGGCCGGTTCGTGCGGCACTTCTTCGGCCGGGGCGAAACCCTGTTCGCGTCGGTTGGCGTAAAGCCTCACCGAGTTCGGGCCAATCATCGCAATCGAATCCAGACCATCACCACTCAGGTCGCCCAAGGTCGATAGCGTGTGGAAAAACTCCAGGGGAAAGGCATTGAAGGTAAGGTAGTTGGCGAATTTCCCCTTCTCATCAAGCGTGCGGAAACCGGCGCTTGCGGGCTGTGCAGTGACCCAGTCGAGGCGCCCGTCGCCCGTCAGGTCGGTGAGCAGTTGCTGCACCGCGCTGTTGCGATTGGCCACCGGAATCTTCTCCAGCGCCGTCCACGGGCCATAGCCGATTTCATCGCCGCCCGCTTCCGCGCGCAGCGGTTCGCGGTAGTACCAGCTCTGGTCATAGCGGCACAGAAACCCCGGGACGCCTTCACCATAGAGGTCTACGCACTGATAAAAACCGTCGTCTTCAATTCCCGGTTGGTGATCGTTCTCAAGCAGACGTGTAGGGATTTTGTTGATCTTGAACGATGAATAATCGAACTCCACCGGCGGGGTGTTTTCCACCATGCCACTGGCATCGAAGGCCTGGTAGTGCGCGGCACAGATCTGGCTGAACGACCAGTGCGCAGTGACGTCGCTGTGTTCCAGCAGCAGACGTCGCACCAGTACCGGTTTATCCCCTTGGCTGGGCGGGAAGTGATGAAACATCAGCATTTGCCGACAGAGACGGCGGGTACTGATTTCAAAGCCCTGGCCGTAGGTCGAGAAGAGATCTACCCGCGCGGGCCACGGCTGTAGCGTTTCGCCGTCGTAGGCCGGTACCTCGGTTAGCGAGGTGGTTCGCTCACCGTAGTCGAACAGCAATTGGAAATGCCAACCCGGATCGGCGAGGTTTTCGACTGTCCAGGCGTAAAGGTCTTTGCTCGCCGTAAAATTGCCGTAGCACACCCGCTCCACATAGCGCTGGGCGCGGAAATCGTTTATCGGGTCGGGATCCTGGTCGTCAGCCTTGTAGACATAAGCGATGTGCTCGCCGCGCGCGTTCATGCTTTCGCACAGCAGCCAGGCGCTAACGCGTAGCGGATCATCCGGATCGGCAAGACGTGAAGCCGGGGTTTTGCCGTAGAGGTGCAGCGAGCCATCCGCGCCATGCACCAGCCAGAAAGGTGGTTGGTCGCTCGTCGACTGCCAGCGCTCACGCAGGGCAAAGTCGCTTTCTACTCGCGGCCAGTAGCGCACCACGTTGTGCGGGCCAATGGCGACGCCGTCGTAAGTGGATTCGAGGCGCGACTTGATACTCCCGTCCGCCTTGAGCTCGGGCATCCACACCTCGCCGTCGGCCCCGACGATTTCGTCATGCTCGGTATAACGCGGCACGCCCTTGTGAGTGCGCAGGCTGATCTGACTCAGGCCCAGGCTCCAGCCGACACCGAACGGCCCGTTACCGGTCTGGCTGCTGTAACTAAGGGACAGTTGAGGGGCCCAACCTCGCCCGGCGGAAAGCGGGATTGGCAGCTCGAACGATGCGGCTCCGGTCGGGCCGACGCTGCCCCAACTCTTGCCGATGGTGGCGATCGTCGCGCTTTTGGCGATGGACGGAGTAACGATGCTCAGTTCTTGGTCAGCCATGATTGCGTCCGGTGCAGTTGCAGTGGCGTAGGTGAATCGACGCTACCAACAATGGCTCGGGGCGTAACCTGTCAGATGTGACAGGTGCACAAGATCGATTTGTGTGCTTTGCCAGGATTCTTATCGCGATACCACATTCGCAACGTGCAGGAGCTGCCGAAGGCTGCGATCTTTCGACCTGATTTTTTTCAGGCAAGATCAAAAGATCGCAGCCTTCGGCAGCTCCTGCAGGGGGGAGGCGGATACAGGGGCGGACACAAAAAAGGCCGGCCCGTCGTATGACGGGCCGGCCTCTCTTTACAGCGGTAAAGCGCTTACTGCACTTCTACTGCCAGGCTCTCGCTGATCTTCTTTTGCCAGATCGCAGGACCGGTGATGTGTACCGACTCACCTTGGCTGTCCACCGCAACGGTGACCGGCATGTCCTTGACCTCGAACTCGTAGATCGCTTCCATGCCCAGCTCGGCGAACGCCAGTACCTTGGACTTCTTGATCGCCTGGGCGACCAGATAAGCGGCGCCGCCGACAGCCATCAGGTACACGGCTTTGTTGTCCTTGATCGCTTCGATCGCGGTCGGACCGCGCTCGGACTTGCCGATCATGCCCAACAGGCCGGTCTGCTCAAGGATCTGACGGGTGAACTTGTCCATCCGCGTGGCAGTGGTCGGGCCAGCCGGGCCAACCACTTCGTCACCGACCGGATCAACCGGGCCGACGTAGTAGATGAAGCGACCTTTCAGGTCTACCGGCAAGGTTTCGCCCTTGTTCAGCATCTCGACCATGCGCTTGTGCGCAGCGTCGCGACCGGTGAGCATCTTGCCGTTGAGCAGGACGGTTTCGCCCGGCTTCCAGCTCTGCACGTCTTCCGGGGTCAGGGTGTCGAGGTTGACGCGACGAGCCGAAGGGCCGGCTTCCCAGACGATTTCCGGGTAGGCGTCCAGCGGTGGCGCTTCCAGCGAGGCCGGGCCGGAACCGTCGAGCACGAAGTGCGCGTGACGGGTGGCGGCGCAGTTCGGGATCATGCACACCGGCAGCGAGGCCGCGTGAGTCGGGTAGTCCATGATCTTCACGTCGAGCACGGTGGTCAGGCCACCGAGGCCCTGGGCGCCAATGCCCAACTGGTTGACCTTCTCGAACAGCTCCAGACGCATTTCTTCAATGCGGTTGGACGGGCCACGCTTGATCAGCTCGTGAATGTCGATGGATTCCATCAACACTTCCTTGGCCATCACCGCTGCTTTCTCGGCGGTGCCGCCGATACCGATGCCCAGCATGCCCGGTGGGCACCAGCCGGCGCCCATGGTCGGAACGGTCTTGAGTACCCAGTCAACGATCGAATCGGACGGGTTGAGCATGGCCATTTTCGACTTGTTCTCGGAACCGCCGCCCTTGGCCGCCACGTCCACTTCCACGGTGTTACCCGGGACGATGGAGTAGTGAATAACGGCCGGGGTGTTGTCCTTGGTGTTTCTACGAGCGCCCGCCGGGTCGGCGAGGATCGAGGCACGAAGGACGTTTTCCGGCAGGTTGTAAGCCTGGCGCACGCCTTGGTTGATCATGTCGTCCAGGCTCATGGTGGCGCCATCCCAGCGCACGTCCATGCCTACACGTACAAACACGGTGACGATGCCGGTGTCCTGGCAGATCGGGCGGTGGCCAGTGGCGCACATGCGCGAGTTGATCAGGATCTGTGCCATCGAATCACGGGCCGCTGGCGATTCTTCGCGCAGGTAGGCTTCGTGCATCGCCTGGATGAAATCCACCGGGTGGTAATAGGAAATGAACTGCAGGGCGTCGGCAACGCTCTGAATCAGGTCGTCTTGCTTGATCACGGTCATGAGTCGCGCTCCTCTATAAGACGGGAACATTCAATAAGGTGCCCGCGGCTTGGGTGTCTCGGTCGGTCGCAGACACCTTTCAAGGCACGCCGGGGCTGCTGGCGCGACGCTAAAAAGGCGCGGCAGTATACCGCGCCTCGGTGGGGCATACACGCGCCGGCAGTCATTCGTTGGTCGCATGGGTGGGCGGGTTGACGAGGATTGTATTTGCAACTTGAAATCCTTTCCCCCTCACCCCAACCCTCTTCCCCAAGGGGGAGAGGGGGAAAGGGAGCCGATCTATGCGGTTTCAACGTTTGAGTTCGGCTCGGTATTTCAGGTCGGCGCAGCGTGTGAGAACAACGCGGTCAGTTCCCTCTCCCTCTGGGAGAGGGCTAGGGTGAGGGCTTCTGGCGATGCATGCAGGCCACACTTTTGACGTCAAATTTCGAGCCCGAAAATCGGTGGTCATTTATCGACTACGCCACTAAAGTGGCAGCCGGTCTGTAGGGTAGGACACTCGGTCAGCCTCCAATCGCACGGTGAGTCAACGATTGACCCATAACGCCATTCAACGTCTTTTGCTCAAACGCTTTGCCCTCGCTGCAGCCACCTACGGATTGGCTTTGCTGCTGCTGTGGCTGGCGTTTTTCACCGGGCATTACGACCAATCCTTGAGCACTATTGCTGTCGGCAGCGCGCTGGTAGTCATCAGTCAAGCCATCCTGTTTGGCCTGTTCTGGTCGGGTTGCAACCAGCGTTTTGACGATCCAAGCCTGACCGAAACGCAAGTGCTGCTCGGACTCGGTTGGCAGACCTGGCTGATCGCTCATCTGGACGAAGCGCGCGGCGCCTTTCTGGTGTTCTACGTGCTGATCCTGCTGTTTGGACTGTTTCACCTGAGCCGGCGGGCGTTCATCCGCTGTGCGTTGCTGGTGTTCTTCAGCTTCTGTGTTATCACCCTGTGGGATGCTTACCACTTGCGCTTGCCGGAGCCTGCGCTCGCGGCTTTACAGGTGTGTATTCTGGCGATGGTGCTGGCGTGGCTGGTGCTTTACGCGCGTTTCGTTCAGGTGTCGCGCCAACGCATGCGTCAGCGCCGGTTTGCCTTGCAGGCGCATCAGGACACCCTGCGCGGAATGATGCGTCAGCTCGAGGATCTCGTGGCCACAGACGAACTGACCGGCCTGTTCAACCGTCGGCACTTCCTGCGTCTGGCCTCGCGTGAACTGAACGCGATGGACAGTGATGCCGTGCACGGTCTGGCGCTGATCGACCTCGACCACTTCAAACGCATCAACGACTTCTACGGGCACGCTGCTGGCGATCAGGTATTGCAGGCGTTCGCCGGTGTCGCCCAGGCGTGCCTGCGCGACGGCGATGTGCTGGCGCGCTATGGTGGCGAGGAATTCGTCGTCTTGCTGCCCGACTGCGACGCCGAGCGTCTGACGGCCTGCTGTGAACGTCTGCGCGTTGCTTTTACCGATGTTGAACTGGTTGGCCTGAATGTGCGTAATCTCAGTCTGTCGGCTGGCATGACGCTGCTGGCCTTGGGTGATGACCTCGATGACGCCCTGCACCGTGCCGATCAGGCGCTTTATCGGGCCAAACGTGACGGACGCAATCGCTGTGCGGCCGCGTGGGAGAACGTCGATGCCTGAACTTCGCGTCGGTGACCGGCTATGGTCGGTGGCGGCGGGCAGCAATTTGCTCGACGCCCTCAACCAGAACGGCGTGGCCGTGCCCTACAGTTGCCGCGCCGGCAGTTGCCATGCGTGCCTGGTGCAGTGCGTCCAAGGCTTGCCGGCGGATAATCGCCCGGACGCCTTGAGCGCCGAGCAGCGCCAGCAAGGTTGGCGGCTGGCGTGCCAGTGTCAGGTCACCGAGGATTTGCAGGTGCATACCTTCGATCCTCTGCTGGATGGCCGGCCGGCCGTCGTCGAAGCGTTGGACTGGCTCAGTGACAACGTTCTGCGTCTGCGCCTGACTCCGCAACGGCCGTTGCGCTACAGCGCCGGACAACATCTGGTGCTGTGGATCAATCACATCGCGCGGCCGTATTCGCTGGCCAGCCTGCCGGAAGAGGATCGCTTCCTCGAATTCCACCTCGATTGCCGTCAGCCCGGCGAGTTCAGCGATGCGGCGCGACGCCTGCACATCGGCGACCCGATCCGCCTCGGCGAATTGCGCGGCGGTGCGTTGCATTACGACGCCGACTGGCACAACCGACCGTTGTGGTTGCTGGCCGCCGGTACGGGGCTCGGGCCATTGTTTGGTGTGCTGCGCGAAGCCTTGCGCCAGGATCACCAAGGCGCCATCCGCGTCATTCACCTGGCCCATGACGCCAGCGAGCACTATCTGGCCAAACCCCTGGCGGCGCTGGCTGCCCAGCGTGAAAACCTCAGCGTCGACCTGTGGACGGCGGCCGAGTCAGCCGCCGCTTTGGCGCAACTGCGCCTTGTTTCCCGGCAAACCCTGGCCTTAGTCTGCGGCTCAGCGACCAGCGTCGACGCCTTCGCCAAGCGTTTGTACCTGGCCGGACTGCCGCGCAATCAACTGCTGGCCGATGTGTTTGTGTCACGCGGTTGAGTGCAGATTTTCATTGGTTCGAAGATCTTTATGATGAAAGGATTCTTGGGGTGAAAGGATTTCAGAGCTGAGCGGAACTCTGTGGCGAGGGGATTTATCCCCGATGGGCTGCGCAGCGGCCCTAAAAGTTTGTGAGCGCTGCGCACTCAGTCGGGGATAAATCCCCTCGCCACAAATAACCATCACTACACAGTCCTTTCATCACAGAACCCCTCACCACAGTTGTTCTTCGTGAATCGACACTGCTGAGACCCACCATGACCGAAGCCATCCTGCTGGAACGCGAACGCGGTCTGCTGACCCTGCGCCTGAACCGTCCCGACAAGAAAAACGCCCTGACCCGGGCGATGTACAGCCGTCTCGCCGAGGCGTTGAAGCAGGCCGACAGCGACCCCGAAATCAACGCCGTGCTGATCACCGGCAGCGCCGAGTGCTTCACGGCCGGCAACGACATCGCTGACTTTATCCAGCAGCCGCCTGGCGATCTCGACAGCCCGGTCTTCCACTTCATGCTCAACCTGCTCGAATGCCGCAAACCGGTGATCGCTGCAGTGGCGGGGGCGGCGGTGGGGATTGGCACGACACTGTTGCTGCATTGCGATCTGGTTTATGTCAGCCGCGATGCGCGACTGCGCATGCCGTTCGTCAATCTTGGTTTATGCCCCGAGTTCGGTTCCAGCCTGATTTTGCCGCGTATGCTTGGGCACGCAAAAGCGTCTGAACTGCTATTACTCGGCGAAGGGTTCAGCGGTGAACAGGCCGCCGACTGGGGCATCGCGACAGAGGCGCTGGGCAGTGGCGCGGCCGCACTGGCCAAGGCTCGGGAGATGGCGTCGCGCTTTGAAGAGCTGCCACCGGAAGCAGTGCGCATCAGCAAGCAATTGATGCGGGCGCCGGATCGCGAGTTGATCCGTAAAGTGATCGAGGAGGAGGGCGCCTTGTTCACCCAGCGGCTGCGTTCGCCGGAAGCGTTGGCGGCGTTGACCGGGTTTATCAAGCGGCATTGAAATTTCGCTGCCCTGGCCGGCCTCATCGCTGGCAAGCCAGCTCCCACAGGTTCTGTGTTGGCCATTCATATTGTGAAAAACACCAAATCCTGTGGGAGCTGGCTTGCCAGCGATGGGGCCCGACAGCCACAACACCTGCTGGATCAGAATGTAAAAAGCCCCGCCATTCACATGGCGGGGCTTTTTATTTCAGCGCCTGAGCACTCAGACCTGCGGGTCGCCCACGTGCAGGATCTTCATGCCGTTGGTGCCGCCGGTGGTGTGGTAGCTGTCGCCCTTGGTCAGGATGACCCAGTCGCCTTTCTCCACAACGCCGCGCTTGACCAGCTCGTCGATCGCCTTCTGGCTCACTTCGTGCGGCGGTAGCGATGCCGGGTCGAACGGCACGGTGTACACGCCACGGAACATGGCCGCGCGGGCCTGGGTTTCGCGGTGCGGGGAGAACGCGTAGATCGGCACCGAAGAACGGATGCGCGACATGATCAACGGCGTGTAGCCACTTTCGGTCAGGGCGATGATCGCTTTGACGCCCGGGAAGTGGTTGGCGGTGTACATGGCCGCCAGCGCGATGCTCTGGTCGCAGCTTTCGAACACTTTGCCGATGCGGTGGCTGGAGGTCTTGCCGGTCGGGTGCTTTTCAGCGCCGACGCAGATACGCGCCATCGCCTGCACAGCTTCCAGCGGATACAGACCGGCAGCGGACTCGGCGGACAACATCACGGCGTCGGTGTAGTCGAGCACGGCGTTGGCCACGTCGGACACTTCGGCGCGAGTCGGCATAGGGTTCTGGATCATCGACTCCATCATCTGGGTCGCAACGATCACAGCTTTGTTGTGGCGGCGTGCGTGCAGAATGATTTTCTTCTGAATGCCTACCAGCTCGGCGTCGCCGATTTCCACACCCAGGTCACCACGGGCAACCATTACCGCGTCGGAGGCCTGGATCAGACCGTCGAGGGTTTCGTCGTCGGCCACGGCTTCGGCGCGTTCAATCTTCGCCACCAGCCAGGCAGTGCCGCCGGCCTCGTCGCGCAGTTGACGGGCGTAGTTCATGTCGGCGGCGTCACGTGGGAAGGACACCGCGAGGTAGTCGACTTCCATTTCAGCGGCGAGCTTGATGTCGGCCTTGTCTTTTTCAGTCAGGGCCGGTGCGGTCAGGCCGCCACCGCGACGGTTGATGCCTTTGTGGTCGGACAGCGGGCCGCCGATGGTCACGGTGCAGTGCAGCTCGGTGGCAGTGGCGGTATCAACGCGCATCACCACGCGGCCGTCGTCGAGCAGCAGCTCGTCGCCTACGCCGCAGTCCTTGACCAGATCCGGGTAGTCGATACCGACCACTTGCTGGTTGCCTTCGGTCAACGGATGGCTGGTGGAGAAGGTGAACTGGTCACCGATCTTCAGCTCGATCTTCTTGTTGGCGAATTTGGCGATACGGATTTTCGGGCCTTGCAGGTCACCCAGCAGGGCGACGAAACGGCCGTGCTTGGCAGCGAGGTCACGCACCAGCTTCGCGCGAGCCTTGTGCTCGTCGGGGGTGCCGTGGGAGAAGTTCAGACGGGCAACGTCCAGACCAGCCAGAATCAGCTGTTCGAGAACTTCCGGCGAGTTACTGGCCGGGCCAAGGGTAGCGACGATTTTGGTACGACGGACGGACATGCAAAGACTCCTGAGTTCAAGCGCAGGCAGAGGCTACTATGCTCCGAGGGTGTAGTCATTGTTCGTTTGCACTACTTATTGTTTTCTTTATTGAACCCGGCAACTTTGGGACAAACGCACCTGAAGATTTCCGACCATGGGTCGATACAGAGCTCAAGACAGGAGAACCCCCATGCGATTGTTGCCCATTGCCGCCCTTGCCCTCAGCGTCCTCGCCGTGACGGGCTGCACCCGTTGGTCGATGAACCATCATTTGAACAACGCCTACAGCGCCTATGACCGGGGCAATTGCGAGCAGGTGATGCTCGAACTGTCCAAGGTCGAACGCGCCAGCCGTGCCCGCCCGTATGTGTGGCCGGAAGTGTCGATGATGCGCGGCCAGTGCCTGGAACGACAAAAAATGTTTGTCGACGCGGCGCAGACCTATCAGTTCATCATCGCCTCGTACCCCTACAGCGAATATGCCTACCGCGCCCGTGCGCGCCTGGAAACCCTGCAGAGTCTGGGCCACTACCCGACGCGCAGTGCGGCAGCCGTGGTGCGCCCAACCCGTTTCTGATGGTAGTTGTCATACAAAATCTGGCCGGTTGTACAGCCTGAGCTATAGTCGAATGATCCGGTTTTAGAGCCGAGTCTCTATTCCGGGGCAACACCTGCGACTGGTCAGTTGTAAGGTGGCGGCGATGTAGCGACCGTCACACCGGAAGCGGGGAGAGCGCGCCTGTGTCGTATCTGTCGTACGGCGCGTTCCGAAGCAAAAGTGCGGCTCTGTGATGGAGCCTTGCATGGCGAACTGCGCATGTTTACCGACCGCCGGATCGAACGGCATCAACTGCCGTATTTCCTCAGAGTGTTCAACAGCATCACCGACAAACCCATCGGCTTTCTCGGCAATGTGTCCGCAGACGGGCTGATGTTGATCAGCCAGTTACCGATGATGATCGGCGTGGATTTCAATCTGCGCCTGAAAATCCCCGGCTGCGATGGCTGCCAACAGGTGATCGACCTCACCGCGTGTTGCCTGTGGTGTCACGAAGACGCGACACCGCTGCACTACGACGCTGGCTTCAGCCTGCATCGACCGCCGCCGGAATACGGGCAACTGGTTGAGGCGCTGCGCCAGTACTTCAGTTTTCAGCCGTTGCCGGCCTCGGCCTGAACCTCAATAGCAAAAGATCGCAGCCTGCGGCAGCTCCTACACGGGATTGATGTTCATTCTGTAGGAGCTGCCGCAGGCTGCGATCTTTTGATCTTCAGCCAGAAATACTGATAGCCCGCTCGTTATCCAGCGCCTTCTCCGCCAGCAACAACCCCATCTCGCTCAACTGATAAATCGCCATCGCCAGATGCCGCGGTTTGTCTTCGAGGCTGTCCGCCAGGTCGAGCAACAGAATGTTCACCGACGAAAACGTCTCGTACGTCTGAATGGCCACGGCTTCGGGATTGAGATCGGGGGCGATCATGAACATCTGCATGCCGCGATCCACGGAATTGCGCGAGGGCGGCGCTGCGGGTTTGAGGTAATGGTCGAGGGCTTTTTCGGCAGCCTCGTGGAGTTTTTTTGAATCGGCGGATTCGTAGGGGGAAACCGAGTCGCCGGTTTCGGGGGGATTTGGGGTGTCCTTGAACATGATCGCGTTTCCTTTTAATGGGGCTGCCACCGTCTCGCGACTAAACGAAGGGGGTGGCGGCTGAACGCAGGTTAGTCGACCGGGAGGAACACGAAAAAACCGGCGCGCCCGAGGGCGCCCTGCGCACAGCCACCATCGAGTGCGGGGATAGGGAGTACCCGACTTGATGACGCTTATGCACCTTCGTATACCTACCGGGCGACTAAACCCGACCACTGATTGGCAGCGGCACGGACCAAGTTACGGGGCATCAGCAAAGCGCACAAGCCGGCGGATTCTGAGGGATGTGTAGGCAAAGGCGCAAGGCAACGTAGCCGCGTTTTTGTAGCTGAAGGACGCCGCCGGATTGTGTTGTGGGAATAGTTACCGTTGGTCGGGACTGTCAGATTTTACAGGTAGGAATTGCGAGTGGGAGCAATGTAAAAAGTGAAGGGCAGACATTGAGAGGATAACGGCTGTGGATAATAACGATGACGAAAGGCGAGCACGGGACACTAACTCACACTCCGCTGCTCCTGAGCTGAGAGCGGTGCTGAATTCCGAAGAATCGCAAGACGCCAAGGGGCCGGCTGCTCCCACTTTCCCCTCTTCATTTGCGGACTCCGCGCAAAAACTTCCCTTCAAGGTTCAAATGACATTTCCTTTCTCAGCGAACGGAGAGTGGTGGGCTACGCTTAAAAATCCTCCCGTCCCCAATCAGTGGGAGTATCACGGCAGACATTCAGGCCATTGGTATGAGGTTGAAATAGGCAGTGCTGCTGGAGTCGAGTGTCGTTTAACGACAGCCTACACAGCAACTGGTTACGGCTCGGATCATGCCTCCGCCCGTTTTTACGCTGTTCAGAAGCCATTGATCACTAGTCGCGGACTATTTTTCGGACTTACCCCCACCATTGAAGGAGTCGGTGCCGTTCCAAATGCGCAAGTGACGCTGTACAAAAATGGCACGCAAACTTCTTACGGTACGAAGAGTGCCGGCCCCGATGGTAAATGGAGTATTGAATCTCAGGGTATGACGCTTGGTGAGAACACTTTGACTTGTCGACAGACATTCAAAAACGTGACATCCGATAATGCGGATCCCGTGAAAGTAATACTTCTTCCACCTGCAACTATCTTGTCGCCTTCAAATAATGCAGTGATCTTTCCTGCGGATTTGCTTTTCAACGGTACTTGTCAGCCAGGCTCTTCCATCATCGTGGTTAATGCGCAGGACCATTATGTTGAATATAGCGAGCGCGAGACCTTTCAAACCGATAATTGGCAACTTTCACTGAAGACGGGAGCGACATTATCCAGTGGGTCCTTGACGATTGAGGCACAGTACCTGTTTCCGGACGTGCCTCATGGTTACTCGCCACCGGTTACCTTTCATGTGCTGGGCCTTCCTCTCATAACCGCACCTGCCGGGTCTTCAATTCAGGATCGAACCTTTACCCTTAAAGGTAATAACGGGCTCAGCGATTTAAACAGCAGGGTCGAGGTATTCGTTGATGCGCAAATGGTCGGAAGTGGAACAGTGGGAGCGGCCGGCATTTGGGAAGTGCAGGTCACGCTCAAGCCAGGCAATCATTCATTAGCGGTTGAGCAGATTGCCTCGGGCAAGAGAACCGAACGTGGTGCACCTCGTGCCTTCAAAATCCGCCCCGCCAAAATTGACGAGGTCAAAGTCGACATTATCGACAAATCGATAACCTTCTCCGGGATCGGCTACCCCGGTGCAACGGTCGTGATCACCATCTCCGGTTGGCCGGTCACGCTGCCACAGACGGTTGTAGCAGAGGGGGGCGAGTGGGAAGTAAAGGCGACAGGTCTGGCCCTTGGCAAGCACCGCGCAAGCGTCCTGCAAAAGGTCCCCGACAATGCCAACGGCTGGATCGAGTCGTTGCCATACACTTTCGAGGTCAACAATTCACTCCCTGACGTGTATGCCGTGAGCTCCACTGATGATTATCAGCCGACCTTCCGCGGCAAGGGTTTCACCGGTGCCACCGTGAAGCTTTTCAACCCCGGCGGCGCTAGTCAGGCTGCCCCCGAGGTGGTCGTGCGCAATGGGGAATGGCAGAGCAAAGCCAGTCAACAGTGGGGGCCGACGCTCAACCGGGAAGTGCATATCAAGCAGTTTCTGGACGAGCATCAGTCGCTTAATTGGGTCAAGCATCCCGTCACCATCGCGCCGCTGGCGCCGACGATTGAAGTGCCAGTCGATGACGGTCTGTCGCCGACCTTTCGCGGCACCTGCTGGCCGGGTGCCGTGGTGGATGTCAGGTTCAGCGACGACTCCGTTACTTACAAAGCGACGGTGACTGCAGGCACCTGGATCTGCAGGCGGCCCATCGCTTTCGAGCCCGATAAGCTTTATACGATCACTGTCACGCAAACCGTGGCAACCCAGACCTCACCTGCTGCGACGAAATCCTTCACGGTTTCAAGACCGATGATCAAACCGGTCATCACGCTACCGGCCGAAGGCAGTAACGTCGGCCACGAGGTCACGATCAAGGGCACCGGCGGTATGGAAGACGCCACGATACAAGTGCGTGATGCGGTGTACGACAAGGATTTGTCCGCCTCCCAACTGCTGAAAGCGGATGGGGATTGGGAGATAACTCTCAAAGACCTGAGCATCAGGCCCTACGGCGTCATTGCACGCCAGACTCATAAAAATCGCGACTCCAACAGTGATCGGCTCAACTTCAACGTAGTGGTGTTGGCGCCGCAGATCACTCAGCCGACAGAGGGTGGCAACCTGCCGCGCACCGCAAAGATTAAAGGGTGCGGCAGGCGCGGAGGGTGGGTCGAGGTTTGGGAGGTGGGTGCCACCGAGCCTCTACTCAAGGACATTGTCGTGAACGGGGACGGTGATTGGGAGGGTGAGGTGACCTTTGCGGTTGGACTCAAAACCCTTCGGGCCCGGCAGAGCTTCATCGAAGAAGGAAAAACCCACTGGTCGGAATACTCGGCTGCTGTGCAATACAGCGTCGTTCCGGCTGCGCCTTTTGTCGAGACGCCTGTTGCGGGCCAACACATCGGGCAACGGGTGGTGGTCTCCGGGTTCGGTGTGCCGGGTGACAGTGTCACCGTGAAACTCGGCGCCGTACAAGCCAGTGCAGCAGTCATGGCGGATCGCACTTGGTCGGTAAAGCTTGCACTCACTCAGACCGGGGGAGCGCACAGCTTTGAAGTAACAGCGGCGCTAGATGATTTCGAATCTGAAGCCACGCAATGTCCAGTGCTGCTGGGCACGTATCTTCCCTCCTTCAATAGTCCGGCGGGAGGGCATCGGGTGGAGAATCCGGTGCTGTTCGCAGGGCAGGGGCGCACAGGTGTCGGGCAAGTGGTGAGCTGGTTCGACCCGGACCAGAAGTGGCTTGCGCCTGTTGCCGTCACCGGTAACAAATGGCAAGGCCAGGCCGCGCAGTCATTACGCCAGGGGGGGCAATGGGCACTGTTCAGCCAGACGCTGACCGGAGGAAGTGAGGGGCCACATTCGGCCTGGGTGGTCAGCTCGCGTTTCGAAGTGGAGCCCGTCACACCGAAAGTCGATCTGTAAAACCGACGAACGGTCACAAAACCTGTCAGTTCTGACAGTAGATCTTAGCCCCGATTCGGCGCCAAATCTTAACCAAGACTTTGCAGCCTGACACCATCGTCAGGCTGCTGCGGCCGGTTATCGACTCAAGGATTCTGATCATGGCTCAAGGCACCCGCCCCTCAGTGCAACTGTACGAGCAGTTGTTCAGTGGAGATCAACAGGCACAGGAAATCTCTCTTCAGAAGCTCAAGACATACCTTGAGCAAGGCGGTTCGATTTTTCCACTGGTGCAGAAGGGAGTGCCAGGCCTCGCCAGGGAGTACGGCTTGAGCACTGAGGCAGCGCAGCAGTTTTTGCGTCGGGCCAACAGCATGGCCACGTATGTGCGCCGCCAGTTTATCGAGCACACCCTTGTCACTGACCAAAGTGCGCCGGGCGATCCCTCTTCAGGGCTGTTGTCGATGGTCACTGGCCCGAAATACGAAGACATTTTCAAAACCGCATTTAAAAAAATGAGCCCTCCGGACGCGCTCGAGTCGTGCATTTCACCGGTGGCGTACCTGACCGATTTGTTGTGGTGGGTTATCGAAAAGATCGAGCCTGAGGGCGATCAGACTCAGCTCCCGCTCCATGTGCGTCGTACCGACTTGAAGAAGTTGTCGGTCGATTTCAATGCGGTGTACCAGTCGGTGTCCTCGGTGGGCATCACCACGGCGGTATTGGAAGCCTATATCACCGCACACAATCCGGAAATCGACATTGAGCAAGCCTTGATCACATCGCGATACCCCAATGGCCTGCCTTATTACCAGCACTGGGTGACGATTGATGGCATCGCCCAGCTCAACAAACGGTCGGTGGGCGACTTTCATGACAGCGTGGACTTGTCCTACCCCTATTTTTCAAGCGGATCCAGTGCTGTCCGACCCGGGCAGGCCTTGGCACATGCTTCGCGCCTGGGCCCCTATCAGCGAGCGTTGCTGACGGAGGCTATGCCAACCGGCGCTGAGGGAGAAAATGAATGGGCAGAATTCTATCGCGTCAACTTCGGTGCAACGGATGCGCAATGGAAGGATCTGCACCACGTTCCAAACTTCGCCACGCAAACAAAACTCGACACTTTGATGCTCGAAAGCCTGTTATCAGTCCAGGCATTCGCCCCCATGCGCTCGCCCAACGTGACCTATGACTCGGAGACGGCGGGGGGGGCTGAAAGCGCTCGATCCGGCTCGGTTTATATCAATGCCAATATTCACCCTGGCGTATCTATCGAAACCGATGCATCGTCAACGTCTTCGCCTTTGAATCGACTGTCCGTGGAGCCCGATCGTGCACAGGGACGGGTTACCTTCGACCGGATGAACCGCAAGTTGCGCCTGGACAACTGGCTGCAACTGCCCAGCGATCAGGTGGACGCTTTGCTGGCGGCCGCGATGCGTGCTGAGGCACGGGCCAGTTCCGGGGTTGCCAACAAATGGCTCATCTCGGACAACGTCGTGCACGCACTCGGGTTGTTCCAGGTTTTGCGCGAACGCTACGCCTGTACCGCGGCAGACTTTGCGGTGTTCCTCGATGACCTGTCGGTTTACGGTCGCGGCGAAGCGCTTTCGCAGTTTGATCAGGTGTTCAACGCTCGAGCGGACTATCGCCAGCCCATGAAGCTCGATAACGGGACGTTCCCGGTAATACCGGAGCCGGGGGCGGACGACCTGACGATCAGCCAACTGTGTGCAGGCCTGCGGATCGACCTGCAGACTTACCGGCATCTGGCGGTAGCGGTGGCCAGCGCACACAAGATTACCGGCAATGCGTTGCACCGAAGTCTGCCGATCATCTCGAGTTTTTGTCGATTGGTGTGGTTGCCACGGCTGTTGCGCATAACGCCGGTCGAAGGTGTGCTGCTGTTGCAGTTGCTGGGCGGCGACGACTGGGTCAAGGGTTTTGCAGGTCAGCCGTTGATCAAATCTGCAGCCGACGGCGCTCCCGATGTGCTGACGCTCATTAGTGCCATGGATGCCTGCGTGCGATGGTGTAAGCAAAGCGAGCTGCCGGTGCTGTGGGTGGTGCAGCACGCGGTTGAGTTTTCACCGGGGCGAGAGATGTCAGAGCGCGATCTGGCACTCTTCGAACAACTGCGCAATTTGCTCCCGAGCGCGCTTTTCTCCAATGCCGGTTTGTTGATGGCCGGCCTGCCTTCTGCGGGAGCCGCCGACTGGCTGGACTTTTTGACGCAGACCGTCGCTCTGCCGCTGCCCGATGGTAAGTCCGAGTCGTTGGGACCGATTGTTGATGCCAGCGGCTTGGTGCTGGCGCCTGTCGGCACGCCGGACGAATACCTGATCTTCGCGCGTAAACGGCTTGGCTGGGCGGTCGATAACGCGCTGGACGCAACCTGGACCCCGCAACGTGACGCGCTGGTTGGCAGCATGCTCAATGTGCTCCTGGAAGCCCGGGACGCGCAGGTGTCGGTGGTAAAGGAAACGCTGGCGGTCTATGCCGGCGTTGCAGTGGAACTGGCGATTCCGGTCATCAACTGGGCTGGCACAACGGTTTTCCGTTTGTTGCAGCAGTTGCTCCAGCGCATCGCTTTGACGGATGACGGCGGGGAGCGCAGGCGCACGAATGAAACCGACCCGTTGATCGATTTGTTGGCCGATGTGCGGCGGCGCAGTGCGGTGGTTTCGACGCTGGAACTCAGTGCTGTGTTGTTGCAGGACTATCTGGATTACGGCCATCTGGCCTGGCTCGGTCAGACCGATAAATACACGATATCGCTGAACACGCTGTACTACCTGTCACTGTTCAAACGCGCCTTTGCGCTCAGCGAACTACCACAGCAGAAACTCCTCGACTACCTGCGCCAGGTCAATGCACTGCCAAACCTTTCGGTTGATGCCAAAACCCTGGCGCACGAGGCGTCGACCATCAAGCTGGCCGAGCTTTTCGGCTGGAGCGTGCAGGAAGTTCGCGAGTGTGTCAGGCGCATTGACCCTGATCTGCCGATACTCAAAAACCTCAGACAACTGGATCTGTTGATGCGGGTCCGAGTGCTGTCCACAACGACTGGCATGGATGCCCTGACGATTTTCCTGCTCGGTACCTTGCCTGCGACAGTGGGCGACGACGCGTCCAGAAAGGCTTATGCCAGTGCAGCCGAGCGCGCCTTGTTGAGCGAAACCGGTGAGCAAGTGTCGCGTGTCGAGATGGCGGGGGATCTGCAACAGCTGGTCACTACAACGTGTGTTGTCGATCGCACGGAGGTGATTGCCAGGAAACCCGGCGAAAAAGCCACTTTCACGATGACGATCAAGAACTCCACAGGGCAGGCACTGGAGGGTGTCACTGTTTACTGGGAAGCCAGGCTGGGCACTGTCGAGAACGGCATGACCGACGCCAGAGGCACGTTGAAGGCCGTGTACACGCCCGGCACGACGATGGGGGCCGAGACGCCGAAGTACTGGCTCGATCTGTTCGACCCCGAATACGCCCCGACCATCAACATCATTTCCGAGGCCACCAGCATGGAGTTCCCGCTCTTCTACAGATCCCCCGTGCCATCGGAGGTGGTGCCAATCGGGGAGGAGGTCGAGCTCTACGCCACGATGATGGACAAGTATGGAAACCTCGGCCGGGAGATGCTGGTGGACTGGTTCGTCGAACCCGTCGACGTAGTCAAACTACCTGTTGCGATTGTCCGGCCTTCGCAGGGGTTCACCAATCAGGAAGGGCTCACACGGGTTTTCGTTTCCAGTTTCACTGGCGGAACCTTCGTGTTCAGTGTGCTTGGCCACGGCAGTGAACAGACCGCCGTGTTCCTCCCTATTACGTTCGATGGCGAGCCGATGTCGGAGTGAGCGGTTACCTCAACAAGCATTTGTCTCGGTTTCCCCAAGGAGCAAGGATCATGGCACTGAGTGACATTGGCGTTCTGATGGAAAAGCGTCGTTATGCACTGCTTGAGTACAGCATCGGTCAAGTCAATAAGCCGGCATTTGACTTTGTGAAGTCAGCCGCCGATTTGTTCGAACTCTTGCGCACGGATCCGCTGGACACGTTTGCGGTGCAGAACTCCTGGGTGGCCGAGGCGACCAGTTGTGTGCAGCAATATATACATGCGGTGTATCGCAAGCTGGAGCCCGGTTTTGCCACGCACCAATTCCCCCCACATGAATTGGCCCAATGGCAGCTATACAACAACTACCCGGACTGGGCGGCGGTGCAGTTGATTTCGATCTACCCGGAAAACTACATCAACCCCTTTGTTCGGCAACGCAAGTCCAGCCTGTTCAAGAACCTTGAAAACGACCTCAACCAGAGCCGCCTCAATAACGATTCGGTGCAGTCTGCGTTGCAGGGGTATTTGCATACTTTCGAGCAGACCTGTGATCTGGACGTCCTCAGTTGCTACATGGACGGTGCCACGCCTGACCTGGCCGATTACTACTTTGTCGGACGCCAGCGCGTGCAGCCGTTCCAATACTACTGGCGCAAGGCCGGGATCGAGCTCACGCCCACCTGCGTTGGCGTCAATCCGGCAGCCTGGAGTGAATGGCAAGCGGTGGACATTCAGCCGGCCAATCGGGTGCTGGATATGCGCCCGGTGTTCTGGAACGGTCGCTTGTGTCTGGTCTGGGCGCAATGGCGCGACAAAGTAAGCGGCAAAGATCCGAAGGAGTTCATACCGGCCAGGCTGGAAGTCCACCTGGCGTTCATGACACAGAGTGGTCAGTGGTCGGCACCGCTGGATATTTACAGTGCCGATTTCGATACTGCTGCTGAACCGGTGAACTTTCGCTTGATTGCCTCGGTGCTGATGGAGAGCCCAGCGTCCAAAGGCAAGCTGGGGATTCTGATCACGGCGGATCAAACACCGGATGATCTGAGGGTGCAAAAGATTTTCGATGTGTTGATGCGCCCCGACACAATTGACGCCGGCACTTGGCTGGATGCGGCAAGGGAGCGATTTGCCACGGCGGAAACTGTTCAGCATTCATTGAGCAATCAGGTAACGATGACTAGCGCGGGCAACCCTGAGGGGTCCATGTCACCTTTCCTGAGTTTGCAAGCCACGGCTGTGCGTCTCGGCGGCAGGGACGTGGTGACAGTGATCGGTTTGTGCGAGCCGACAGGGTTGCCCGACGCCCCGCAATCGCTTCCTTTTGCAATGGGGTTGGTGAACAAAACGGTGGACGATCGCGAACTGAACGTTGACCTTTCCCCCGTCGGTGGCTGGACAACCGAACCGCTGACGTTGAGTCGCAGTAAAGGCTCATGGCCGCAGCCCACCGCGTTCAAACTCGTCACGCAAACGGCCGGGTTTGGCGGTCGAGAGTTCAAGCTGACGATTGCCAATCTTTCGGACTTCACGCCGCCAACACTGCTGAAAAACAGCACTGACGCGGCGCAGTTTCTTTCCTTCAACCTGCCGGCGCCGTATCTGCGGCACACCCGCCTGAACTCACTGTTCGGCCCGGAACTGGTGCAGCTTTCCAATATTGGCGTGGATGCAGTTCTGGACTGGAGCACTCAGTTCAAAACTGAACCGCCGCCGGCTGCTGACCCGGCTTTCAAGGAAATCAACGGAGCGTTCGACGGGGCCAACGGGCTGTTTTTCTGGGAGCTGTTTTTCCATTTGCCGCATTTGGTGGCCACGCTCCTGCGCAACGAAGAGCGCTTTGCCGATTCGCAGAACTGGCTGCATTACGTGTTCGACCCACAGGCGGCCGCGGATGAGTCCGACATCAATGGCAAACCGCTTTACTGGCGCTGCCGGCCGCTGGCCAAAAACCAGGGTAATCCGGGCTGTGAAGCCTTGGCACCCATCGACCCGGACGCTATCGGCTATTCGAAACCGGAACACTTCAAGATCCGGATTTTCTGCGATTACGTAATAAATCTGATGGAACAAGGGAACGGGCTTTACCGGCAACTGACCCGCGACAGCCTTGTGGCGGCCAAGCTCTGCTACGTGCAGGCAGGATTCCTGATGGGCAAGGCACCCACCGCCCTCACGGTTTCGCGCTGGCAGACCAAGACGGTTGGCGAATTGCTGGAGGAATGCAAAAGCCGTCCAGAGCTTGAAGCGTTTGAACAGACGCTGAACTTCAGCCTGGCCGATGTTCCGTCCGGCTCCGACGCGGCGCCTATGCTGGGCATGCTGGCCTGCGGGCCGTTCAAGGCGCCGATCAATCAACCATTGCTGGATCTGTTTGCGGCGCCTGAGCAACGTCTGCACAACCTGCGCAACAACCTCACCATTGACGGCAAACCGCTGGACATCCCGCTGTTCAGCCCACCTACCGATCCGAACCAGTTGCTGCGTGACCTGGCTGCCGGCGGTGCTGCTGGCCCGCGGTCGATGGGCGGAACGCTAGTGGTTAATGCGTTTCACTGGCGCTTGAGCCACGAAGTGGCATTGCGCTCATCGCAGGTACTGGAGGAGCTCGGTAGCAAGGTGCTGAGCATGCTCCAACTGCGTGATAACGCCGAGCAGGAAGTATTGCAGCAAACCCATCTGGTGGAATTGGGCGATTACGCCAAAACCGTGCAGGAACAGTCCATTGCGCAACTGGAAGCCAGCGTGACGGCACTCGAGCAGAGTCGTGCAGTGGCGCTGCAACGCGCTGAGACGTACGCACAGCATTATGACCAAAACGTATCGGCAGTCGAATACGAAGTCTTGAGCAGCCTGTACTTGTCCAAAATGCTCTCGCTGGCGTCTTCAAGCATCCAGCCTGCGGCGGCGGCGCTGGCTGCTCTGCCAAATATCCTAGGTCTTGCCAATGGCGGGCATCGCGTGGATCGGGCGCTTGAGGCCGTCAGTTTCGGATTGGGCGTTGCTTCGTCGGTGGCGCAATTGGACGCCGACAAGCAGGCAACCACCGAAGCCTATCGTCGACGCCGTGATGATTGGCAACTGCAGCGCGACCAGGCGTTGCTGGAAGTCGATGCCATCGATGCGCAGATCGAGGCGCAACGTCATGCTGTCACCGCTGCCCGAACCAGCCTGGCGCAAACCCTGCGTGCCAATGGCCAGGCGTTGACGATCTACAACTACCTGAAAAAACGTGCGACCAACGCGGAGCTGTTCGGCTGGATGCTCGGCCAGCTCAAGGCTTTGCATTACCAGGCTTACGACGCGGTCATCAGTCTGTGCCTGACCGCCCAGAACTCGATGAATGCTGAAACCGGTGATTACGATAAGCAAATCCCTATGCCCAAGGTATGGCTTGACCAGCGCCATGGTTTCACGGCGGGCGAGCACCTGCGTGGGTATTTGCTGCAGATGGAACGCGAATATCTGCAACGCTTTGAGCGACGGTTGGAACTGACGAAAACGGTGTCTCTGCGCAAGCTCTTCGACGACACGGTCGATCCGCAGAAAAGTGCCAGCGACTGGGCAGACGCACTTAAGCAGTTGCGGCGCACAGGCTCGCTGGAGTTCAGCCTGCCGCAGTTACTCTATGACCGCGATTATCCGGGGCATTTCTGCCGCCAGATCAGTTCGGTTGAAGTCAATTTGCCGGTTCTGCTTGGCCCCTACGAGGATGTGAAAGCCACGCTGGTGCAGTTCAGCAGCATGACGGCAACCCGGGCCACCACGCAATCGGTGCAGTACCTGCACAATCCGCAAGGAGTAGCGCCTTCCGATGTGCTGTTCAATTTGCGCAGCGGCCAGCAGATTGCCTTGTCGTCGGGCATCGCCGACAACGGTATGACGGCGATGAAACCCGATGAAGGCCTGCTCAACCCGTTCGAAAACACCGGCGCCGTATCCAAATGGAAACTGAGCTTCCCGTGGCCTTCCAAATCACCGCAGTCGGACGTGATGGGAACGCTTACCGACATCATCCTGGTCATCAACTTCAGGGCCAAATCCGGCGATGCGACGTTTGTCAGCAAGGTAATGGATCTGGTCACCGCCATTGAAAAACCCGAACCAGACAAGCTGGGCAAAGGAGCGCGCAATCATGGATGAGCCCGTTATTCAAGCGAATGAAAGTCTGGTGCTGAATGGGGACTTCACCAATCTGAAGCACTGGGAGATGCGGGGGCTGATCGGCACTTCAGTGGATTGGTACGAATCGGAGCGGGTTAATCTTCTGGAGGCTTCAAACGGTGGATGGGTTCGGCAGATTATCAAAATCCCCATGGACCCAGGCCTCAATGCGCGATATCGGTTGAGCTTTCTCTGTGAAGTGCGACATAACCAGTCAGGCTGGATGCGCGTCTTCAGAGGGACGCAAGAGTTGCTCGCTATCGAGCTCAAACCCTCTGGCTCGAACCGCCAGGTATCCGTTTCTTCATCTTCGACAAGCGAGGAGCCGCTGGACTTCCTGCCGGATGAATACAATCAGGAGCTGGTGTCGGTTGCTCAGGGTGATGAGCTGACCCTCGAGATCATCAGTCCGAAGAATGCCCCTTCGGACAGGCAGTCGCATATCCGCATTACCCGCGTCAAAATGCTGCTGCATCTGATGCCGTTAACGCTGCAAAAGATGCAACTCGATGACCAGGTGCTGCCACCAGGCGAGCTGTTATACCTGTGTTTGGGCACGAAAGAAGCTGGCAGCCCGCATGAACTGAGATTCGTACCTGAAGCTGAAAATATCTGGCTGGGCAGCGACGCTTCGCTGAACGTTGACGGTAATCCGCTGGAGGCGGTGACTGTCACGCCAGGCTGGGGAGTTAATCAGCCAGTGGAATCACCATGGCTGATCGACAGCCCCATGATCAACGATCAGCAACGCGATGAGTTCCAGTTGATCCTGCGTAACCGATACACCGCCGACCCTTATGTCATCCCCGTGTCGCTGGGGCATCACCGTCTCAAATTGGTGGATGAGCGAGTAGCTGCCCATTACCCGGTGCTGGAGTACGCGCAGAGTGTAGGGCTGGGGGTGCGAGTGGTGTCGTATTACACCGGTCAGCCGATGGCTGGCCAGACAGTCACCTGGTCGGTTGAAGGACAGGACGAGACAGACACGGCGGTCACTGACGATAGCGGCTGGAGTGGCTACATCTATCGACCAACGGCTGCCGGCGATTTTGTCGCGACCGCTTCGGTTGCCAGCCCCTATTACGAGATTGGTGTGGTTACCCGAGATTTTCAGGTCAAGGTACTGGAGACAGATCCGTGGCCAGATTTAAGGGCCGTTGTGGATGGCAAGTTGACGGCCTGGGAGGCGCAAGGTTATCCGAACCGGGGTAGCGACCATCCGGTTCAACTGCGATTTGCTGCGGACAGTCCCTTGGTGAATACCGAACTTTCGTTGCACTGGAGCGGTGATCTTGCCGACCAGCTCGGCGTTGAGGTCAGCCCGGCGCTGGAGACTCCGGTGCCCGTGACAACTGACGATCTGGTGTGGACGCTGACCAGTAAAGATCAACTCGACGGTCGGTTCAAGCTGACACTGCGCTGCTCGAAACTGTTGGAACCCTCGCCGGCCAAACCAATGTCGCTGGCGCGCAACCGGGTCAAAATCGGCGAGGTGCGAGAGGCCAACAAGTCGCCGATAGTGGACGAAGACGAAAGTGTGCTGCTGCGGTTGCAGGTGTTGTATGACACCTCTCTGGGCGATGGCGCCCCGGTCATTAATGCGCTGGTGGACTGGCGAACACCTGAAGGTGAGGTCATTGAGAGCGTGACCGGTGCCGATGGCTGGTCGAGCTTGTTGTACACGCCGAAAACCGCAGGCGAGGTTGTCGTCACGGCCAGCATCAAGGCGCATTCCGAGGCGGTCCCGATCGAACGAAACTTCACCTTCCACGCCATTGCGACCAGTCCCTGGAAAAGTCATGTGCGGATATTGCTCGACGGCGAGACAGTCGATCTGAAAACGGTGGGGGTGCTCTGCCTGCATGGGCAGACACATACCCTGAAGGTCGAGCCAGTGGTCAACAGCCCCTGGATCGGCAAATACATCAGTCTGAATTGGCGTGGCGGTGACCCGGGCATCGGGTTGACTCCCTCTGACCCCGGACAATGGCAGGTTATCCGGGAAACAGGAGCGGAGTGGACGCTGGATTCTGCGGCAAATAACAGTATCAGCAGTTTGTTCGATCTGGAGTTGCGCCTTAATGGAGAGGCGACAGTTCGAGCGCTGCCCGGTAGGTTGCTGGCGGCGAATCTGAACAAGGAAGTGCAACTGATGCTCGATCAGGTTCGGGCGCAGTTAAACGAAGAATTGCTTTATCCGTGTCTGGGTGCCATTCACCATTTCAAAATCCTGCCTAACGCTCTGAGTCCGTTGGTGGGCCTGAAGACCGAAGTGAAATGGACGGGAGATACCGCCGAGGAGCTGGGAGCAACGATTGAGCCGGCGCTGGATGTTGCTCGAACCTTGGACGATGGGGGCGTGGTCTGGACGCTAAATTTCTCCAACAGCGAGCAACGGGGGCGATTCGAACTGACCCTTGTCTTGCCTGAACTGGGCATTGAAGCTGTCGCCAAACCGATGGAGCTGTTTCACAACAAAGTCAGGATTCAGACCCTGCTCGAATCGGCTGTGGATCCGGTCGTTGACCAGGAACCGGTGTGGTTGTGGGCACGGATCTTTTCGCAGTTCACCGACCAACCGGTGGGGCAAGTCAAGGTGAAATGGTCGGACGGCGCCGACGGTGGCATCGAGCCGACCGATGATGACGGCTGGAGCAGATTCCCCTTCGCGCCGAAAACTGCCGGCGAGCATTCGGTGATCGCATCGGTAGACAGCCACTTCGATAAGTACGCAGACTCGGGCGAGTTACGGGTCAAAGCGCTGGCGAGTGATCCGTGGGACGATCTTATGGTGTGTTTTGAAGATCAACCGGAACAGCCGTGGGGTGAAAAAACCTACTTCCCGCGGCGTAAAGGCACTTACGCGTTCAGGCTGACGGCGAAGGAAGACAGCGAGCTGTGCAACCACCAGCTTGCGCTGGGCATGACGGGCACTGGGCCTGCGCAACTCGGCATACGCTTCCTTGACCCAGGACTCGGCAAGCCCATGTCATTCAGCGAGGGGTTCCATTATCAATTTGTGGTCAATAGCACTAACGATGGCAGCTTCGGCTTGTGCTTCGCCTCCAATCGACTGGCGAACCTGTCCCCGGTAAACGCGATGTCCCTGGGTGAAGGCTCGCAGCTGGTAAAGATTGCCGAGCGTCAGAGGGTCAACCATACCTTGTTCTGGGGTGACGAGGTGTTTGAGCAGATCACGGTAGTCTCTTCGGTTACCGGTAATCCCATGATGGGCATGACCGTGACCTGGCGCAGTTCCGACCTTGGGGAAGTCACGACGACCAGCGATTTTTATGGTGTCGCGAGGACTCACTTTGTTCCCGTTACACCGGGGGTGTTTGAGTTGACCGCTACTGTTGGCGATGCTTTGTACTCGGAGTCGCTTTCGTTGCAGTTTTTCCTCAATCAACCTCGGGAAATTCACTCTTTCACCAGTCCCAAGCCCAGTGGTCATCTGGGAGAGCGGGTTAGCGCTGTCGTCAATGTCGTGTCAGCCCTTACCGGCGAGCCTCTGCAGGACGTCGAAGTCGAATGGGAATACCCCGACAGAATTCTTTCTCCAACCACAACAGACGCCAACGGTAATGCCCGGGTCGAGTTCAGATTGCCCGGTATAAAACGTGCCTGGCTCAAAGCCTCCATAAAAGGTGGACTTGCCGGATGGCAAGTTCAATCTCTCGAATTCGAATTGGTGGCAACTGATATTTAATTGATTGGAAGAGCGTATGCCTGTGTTTGATTGGCGTACTTTAACGTGTGTAGAAGGAGTCATAAGTATGAAAGCTCATGAGGTGCCTAACTCGCGTACTTGGTTGCAAGAGTTCACACCCTATGTAAATGGTCAGCGAGTGAAGTGGCCTGACCTGGCGCTGAATTTATCGGAGAGCGACGAATGCACACTGACCCTGGACTATGAATACAGTTGGCTGATCGACGAGCCGGCCGCCCTTATTGCTATGCAGTATCAGTATGGTAAAGAGGGGCACGGTCTGGTATTCGATCCTCCGCTGGGGAAGACGCGTGACATGACCGAAGGACCCACTTCTTTGAGTTGGACTATCAAAACGGATGGCGCACCAAGCGGTACTTTTGGATTGGAATTTTCCATTCCTTTAATTGTTGACCTGCCGGTGTCACCACCAGTGCCGGGAACGATACTGAATCTGGCGCAGGAACTGGAGGTAAAATTTGACGAGTTTGATGTTGCCTTCGCAGGTAGAGCTTTTCCATGTCTTGGTGCAAAGCACACATTCACCGTTCGACCCACACCTTCAAGCAAATTGCTGAATAAGCCTATAAAGCTAGTGTGGGAAAGGGAGCCTGATGCAAATATCGGAGTGGTGATTACACCTGCCCTTGGCGAAGAGGAACTGCTGACGCTGGAGGGGAAAACGTGGGAACTGGATTGTCTCAACAGTGCCCGTTCAGGGGATTTCTCCTTGCAATTGACGTTGGTCGAATCGGGACTGGTGACATCGCCATTAGCAATGTCGATGGCCCATAACCTTGTGAAGGTTGAGCGTTGGCAGGAGGAGCATTGGGCATATCCAGCCGAAATATGGTTTTCGCATCATATTCGTGCTACGTCCGTTTTTTTGAATGAGCCCGCTGACGGTGTTCAGGTAAAGTTAGTCAGAAATGGCCACGTCAGTTACTTGAGCGCAAACTCGAATGGCGAAGCTCAGGTGAGTAATCGTGATGGCGCGAGTGTTGGATTATCTGTTTTTAATCGCTATGACGGGGTGGAAGTATAGTTAAAGAATACGCCGTGCTTGATGCTGAGTTTATTTCAAAGCGCCAATTCTATGGAGAGGCTGCTATATCGCTTCATCAGTCGGGGGGCGGCTGGAAATTCACAACCGATATGACGGAACTCTCGTTTGACGCGGCCTGTCGGGGTGCTAGGCAATAAACACCTTTTCACTGAGATAAGGTGTTTTTCTCACCGCCTATAAATCTCCAGCCTTTTTTAATGCCAGATACCGTGACACTAACCCAACCCCTAGTTCAAAGGGCCGGGAATCCAGAAGCTGGATTTCATGAGCACTCAACCGCTCATGCACTTCTGCCCGTTCGTTCAAATAGCTCACGGTGCCGCAATAGGCCAATGCCTCGGGTAGCGTTTGCACTGGCGCCTTACGCAAGGTGTCGAGTGTGTCCTCGCGCAGGCTCGCCACCAGCACTCGGTGTTGCTTGCTCAGGCGCTTGACCGCGTTCAGCAGTTCTTCATCGTCGTCATCGCGCAAATTGGTGACCAGCACCACCAGTGCCCGGCGTTTTTGTCGGGCCGATAGTTGGTTGATGGCGGCTTGGTAATCGGCAGGGCGTTGCGTGCTGTCGAGGTCATAGACGCTATTGAGCAGTACGTTGAGTTGGCCGTTGCCTTTCACCGGCGCGACGTAGCGCGGTTGATCACTGGCGAAGGTACTTAAACCCACTGCATCGCCCTGGCGCAGGGCGACGTAACTGAGCAACAGGCAGGCATTGAGCGCGTGATCAAAGTGCGACAACTCATCGTCCTGACTGCGCATGCGTCGTCCACAGTCGAGCATGAAAATGATCTGCTGATCGCGTTCGTCCTGATATTCGCGGGCAATCGGTGTGCGTTGGCGGGCGGTGGCTTTCCAGTCGATTTGACGCAAGCTGTCGCCTTCGCGGAATTCACGTAACTGGTGAAACTCCAGCCCTTGGCCGCGACGTTGCCGTTGACGCACCCCGAGCTGGCTGAGCCAGTTGTCCACCGCCAGTAATTGGCCGCCGTAGAGTCGCGCGAAATCCGGGTAAACCCGGGTGCTGTCGATAACGCTGAGCAGGCGTTTGCCCGACCATAAACCCAGCGGACTTGGCAGACTGATTTCGCAGTGCTCAAAGCTGAAGTGTCCGCGTTTGAGCGGGCGCAGGCGATAGCTGATCTGGCTGTGCTGACCGGGTTGCAGCGCAACATTTAGCGGCAGGTTTTCGAAACTCAGGCCATCGGGCACATGGTCGAAAATCTGAATGTTCAATGGCTCGGCAAAATCATGTTCAACCTTGAGCTGCACCTCTCCCCAACGTCCTAATGCGAGGCTGCCGGGCATCTGTCGCGTGATCCGCACGGTGGGCAAACGCTTGAGGCGCAACGCGTCGAGCATCGCCAGCGCCAGCAGTGCCAGCAGCAACCCCCAGTTGATCGACAGCAGACTGGTCGGGAGCTCGATCTGCAAGGCCTGCAAAGTGCCGAGCACGATGCCGATGGCCAGCAGCACGGCGACCCAACTCAACAATAGTTTTGAGGGTTTCATGATCTGACACCATGTTGTCTGCAGAAAAGATCGCAGCCTTCGGCAGCTCCTACAGAGGAATGCGCTCGATGTAGGAGCTGCCGAAGGCTGCGATCTTTTGACCTTTTCAGGAGTGTCACAGGCGCGGCGCCGGAATCTGATCGAGCAGTTGTTGCAGCACCTGATCGACTTGCAGGCCTTCGATGTCCAGCTCCGGGGCAATGCGCACGCGATGGCGCAACACCGCCAGCGCGCAGCCCTTGATGTCATCCGGAATCACGAACTCACCGCCGCGTAACAAGGCCCGGGCGCGGGCGCAACGTACCAGTGCAATCGAGGCGCGTGGCCCGGCACCGAGGGTCAGGCCCGGCCAGGTGCGGGTGCCGCGCGCCAGACGTACGGCGTAATCGAGCACCTGATCGTCCAGCGGCAAATCACTGGCAATGCGCTGCAAGGCCTGCACGTCCTTGGCTTGCAGCACGGTGCGCAACGGCTGTACATCAAGCATGTCGGCGCGGGTCGAACGACTGACCTGACGCACCATGTTCAGTTCCTGTTCCGCATCGGGGTAGTCCATGCGCACCTTGAGCATGAAGCGGTCGAGTTCGGCTTCCGGCAGTGGGTATGTGCCTTCCTGTTCGATCGGGTTCTGCGTCGCCAAAACCATAAATGGCTGAGCGATCGGCAGGGCGCGGCCCTCCAGAGTGACCTGGCGCTCCTGCATCGCTTCGAGCAGCGCTGCCTGGGTTTTCGCCGGGGCGCGGTTGATCTCGTCGGCCAGCAGCAGATTGGTGAACAACGGGCCTTTGCGCAGCTTGAATTGCTCGGTGTGCAGGTCGTACACGGCGTGGCCGGTGACGTCGCTGGGCATCAGGTCGGGAGTGAATTGAATGCGTGCGAATTCGCCGCCAAAGCAACGCGCCAACGCCCGCACCAGCAAGGTCTTGCCCAGTCCGGGAACGCCTTCGAGCAGCACGTGGCCGCCAGCGATCAACGCCGTCAGCACGTCGTCGATGACTGCGTCCTGGCCGATTATCGCTTTGCGCAATTCGCTGCGCACCGCTTGCGCCAGTTGACTGGCGCGCTGGCGTTGCTGGGCGGCGTGGCTGGCGCTGCCGGGCTCGATCTGTTCAGTCATAGCGTGTTCCTCAAGGTTTGCAGGTGGGCGACCTGGCGGCAGAAATCGGCGCTGGACATCCGCCGGTTCGGCACCGGGCTCAAGGCCTGGCTGATGGCGCGGGTGGGTTGTCGGGTCAGGCGCGACAACGCCAGCCATTGTTCGGCAACGTTCAATTGATCAAAACCGGGATGGCGGCGACGGGCGCGGCGTAATACGTCTTGTTGCAGAGCCTGCAACAGCGCTTGCTGACCGTTGTGCCGAAGCATGAAATCGGCACTGGCGCGCAAGTGTTCCTGCAACTGCCGGCGGCCATTCGGGGCTGGCGCCTGAAGCGGGCCATGGCGCACGCCGGCCTGCCAGAGCCACAAACCGATCAGCGCAAGCAGAGCGACGATGGCTTGCGGAAAATAGCGCCAGAGCAGCGTCAGCAAGCCATCGTGCTCGGTGTTGTAGATCAGCGTGACGTCGGTGTCGGCGCTCAGATACCAGAGCAGCCAGGCGTTGTCGTACTGGGCGATCGCCGTGGTTTTCCACAGCTCGGCATCGGTGACCACTGTGATCGAACCGAGGCTGTAGGCCAGTTGCATCATGTGCGTAGCCTTGGCGCTGTTGGCCCAGGCTTGCGCAAGATTCTTCGGGTCGTCGAGGTGGAAGTCGGTGTCGAACCCGGCGTAGGCCGGGGCGTCTTCGTCCTCCAGATACAACCTGGTCAATTTCGGGTACGGATCCTTCTCTTGATCGGCGGGCGAATCCTTCAGATCCTTGCTCAGTGATTGATGCAGTTGCACCCGATCCAGCAACAGGTCGTTGCTTTGTTTTGCCTGTTCATCCCACAACGATTCGGCAACGAACACCAGCCGTCCGCCAGCCCGCGTCCAGTTCAATACTTGATCGACCTGACGCGGAGTCATTCGAGAGCGGTCGTTGAACAGCAGCAGGGTGTGCCCGTGCGGTTCGATATCCGGCAGCACCGCAAGGCTTTCGGCATGGCTGACGTTGATGCCGCGCTCACGCAAGAACATTTCCGCCGCCAGATAGGGATTGGCCTGTGCGGCGGGCGATGGGCCGTGATCGATCTGTTCCTGATAAGGCTTGGCGGCAAGGAAGAGAAAAACCCCCAGCGCACTCAGCAGCGCGATGATCAATGCGCCGACCCACCACAGCGTGCGCCGAGTCAACGGGACGCTCCATGGCCGAATAACGCGCGCCAGCCATCGCACAATTCCTGTTGCAGGTGCACCGCCGGTACGCGATGCCCGTAGGCCATGTTCTGCCAATGGGTGGTCAGGGTGCGGCTGAACGCAAGCAGCTCCGGACGCTGGAGTTGTTCGACCCGCGCCAGCACCTGATTTTCGGTGTCGGCGGCTTTCAGGGTCAGATCAAAGTCGTGGAGCAAGTGGCTGAGCAATCCCCGATAGAGCAGGCTCAGGGCCGCGCGTGGCTGACTCTGCCAGAGTTGTTCGGCGTGGGCGGCGATATCGTCGGGCAAGGTGTCGCGGTTCAGATCCAGGCCGAAGGCTTGCTGCGGCGCGGGCCGTTTTGCCCGGGCGGGCAGGGCCGGACGGCGGCTGACGAACGCTTGCAGAAAATCGCGATAGCGCCAGATCAGCCAACCAAGCGCAGCGATCAATGTGCCCCACAGCAATACTTCGATGATGGTGGCCAAGGCGTTGAAGTGCTGGCCATCCAGCCAACCCAGCAGGGTTTTGAGCCACTGTGGGGCTTCACCGGGTTGTTCTTCTTTGGCAGTGTTTGCCGGGTCATCGCCAAAGCGGTAACGGGTGACGGATTCCGGGTTCTTGAAGGGCGGTTGTTCGAGCAGTGCCTTGATGCTGTCGCGTGATGCCTGACTGGTCAGTGGCTGATTCAACAGACGTGGAGCGTCAGGTGCATCAACGGGCTCGGCAGCCCAGATCGATTGAACATTCGGCAGCAACAGGCACACCGCCAACAACACGCCGAGCACGCTGCTGTTCAGCCGTTGGCGCAAGCGCCGGAACACCAGTTCAATGTCCCACGCTTCCAGTTGCGTGCGCCGGTTCAGATAGAGGCTGAACCCGCAGGCCACGTAGATTGGCTCCCACACCACTAGCACCAGCGCATAAAAGACATTGGTCAGATGCTCCAGCCAGCGCCAGTCGTTATCCGCCGCGAGAATCAGTGACTGCCAGTCCCAATCGGTTTCAATCTGCTGCGGCAACAGCAGGTAGAACAGCACCAACAGGCCGATCCACAGCGCCGTTTCCAGATGCACGCCGATGATGGTCAGCCACTGCGCGGCGCCGGCGTTACGTTGCAGCAGCACTTGCAGACGTTGTTGCCGTGCACTGCCGTCCAGGCCTTCGAGTTGCACCACGGGCATCAGGAAACTGCGGCTGAAACTCAACCGTCGCCAAGTCAGGCTGGCCAGCAATTGCGGCTTGAGCAGCCGCGGCCACTCGCGCAGGGCCTGCTTGAGCGTCGGGGTTTCGCCGAACAGGGCTTTGGACAGTATGTACAGCGGCAGGCGTTCGTAGGCCGGCTTCAGCCACCAGAAGATAAACACCGCCAGTGACGGCGAGTCCCATAGCAACACGCTCAACAAGGCGAACAGCGGCAGGGTGACGATTGCCCAACTGGTCATCAACAGGCGCCGGTGTTGCTGGCTCATGAGCACGCCCAGATCCATGGCTTCCCAAGTGCTGCGCGGGCGGATCACCACGGTGGCGTCACTCAGGCGCATGACGGGTCCTTCCGGCGAACAGCAAATAGATCGCGACCAATATCCACAGACCGGCGCCGACCAGGTATTTGGTGAGCGGCGTGACGCTGGTTTTCGACGACCAGTACGCTTCGATGAACGCTGCGATCAGCAAGAACAGCATGACCCCACAGATCAGCAACACGCTCTTGCGTGCGGCGCGTTTCAACGCTTCGGCGCGGGTCAGGCGCCCCGGTGCAATCAATGCCCAGCCCAGTTCCAGCCCCGCGGCGCCGGCCAGGGCGATTGCCGTCAGTTCAAAAGCGCCATGAGCGATGACGAATGACCAGAAGGTCTGGCCGAAACCGATTTCGCTCAGGTGCCCGGCCACAGCGCCGATCACCAGACCGTTGTAGAACAGGAAAAACGCGCTGCCCACGCCCATCAGCAAACCGCTGGCGAACGTCTGAAAGGCAATGCCGATGTTGTGCATCACGTAATACCCGAACATCATCCAGTCTTCGCTGGCAGCCCGCTCGGCCGGGCGCCCGAGGTGGCCGGCCACCGGGTCATACATGCCTTGCATTTCACGCACTTGATCGGCGGGGATGAGGTTGTAAACCAACTCGGGGAAAACGTAGACCAGCACGCCGACGCCGATCAGGCTGCCAAAAAACAGCAGGCCGGCAACCAGCACGAAGGGCCATTCGCTGCGCACCAGTCGGGGGAAGTCGGCGAGGATGAAGCCGATCAGGTTGGCGCCCAGTCGACTGCGATGCCGGTAAAGTTGTTGATGGCCGCGCAGCACCTGTTGTTGCAGAGAGTCGATGAGAAAACTGCTGTAGCCGCGTTCCTGCGCCAGCGCCAGGTGTTGGCAAAGGCGTCGATAAGCCTTGGGAAAACCCGCCACTTGCGAGGTTTCCTTGCCCCGTTCGAAGCGTTCAAGGGCCAGCGCAAAGCGCTCCCATTCGGCCTTGTGGCGACTTTCGAAAAGACTTTGCTTCATGCCGGGCCCAACAAACCGCGAGCGATCCCGTTGAGTTCGGCGACGGCTTTGGGGGCGGAAATATGCAGCGGCTGGGCCAGCAAACCGGCCAGTTCATTGACCCGTGCGGGTGTCAGTTCACCTTGGCGTTCCGCAAACCCGAGCACGGCACGTTGCTCGCTCAGGGTGAGCGGCACAGGCGCACGGCGGGGTTCGGCGTCGGGTAATTGCGGGCGGGTCAGCGGGCGTTCGCTGTACACCACCAGCGTGCCGGCGGCGATATCGCCCAGACGTTTGAAGGTCGGGTGTTGCAGGCAACTGATAGCGCCGAGGAAGTAGCCGAACGGCAGCAGGTCGACAAAGCGCAGCAGGTTGCGCAGCAAGGAGGCCGACCAGCCGATGGGGGTGCCGTCGTCGTGCACCACCCGCAACCCCATCCATTGTTTACCCGGCGAGCGTCCCTGACGCAGCACTTCGAACAGCACCATGTACCACCAACTGATCGCAAACAACAGCAGCGAGCCAAGGCCCATGCCGAGTCTGCCGAGCAACGCCAGCACGATAAACAGCACGCCCATGATCAAGCCACGAATCCCCAGATCGATCGCGAATGCGATGGCCCGCACCATCAACCCGGCCGGACGCAACGGCAAGTCGATACCCTCCGGCGTTTCGACCTGGTGCCGCGTATCCAGTGGCGGGGCCAGCGGTGCTTTCCTTGGCGGTGCTGTGGGCTCGAGCATGGGCTTCCTGATGTTCGCCTGTTCGGGATGCAAGTGGGGCCGATGCTAGCAGCCTCTCGGGGGAAAACGACATAACTATGTATTGCACATCGTGTGTCGCCCGGTGGTTCAATGACGCGAGGCTGGCCGCGAGCGCGGTTGAACGCCTAGACTTTGTCGATCTTCAGTTCAGGAACCGCCCGTGACTTCCATCTTCTGGTACGACTACGAAACCACCGGCATCAATCCCCGTTGCGACCGGCCGCTGCAGGTTGCCGGGATTCGCACCGACCACGAGCTCAACGAAATCGACGAGCCGGTCAATCTCTACTGCCAGCCCAGCGAAGACATCCTGCCGCACCCGGCTGCGTGCGCGATCACTGGCATTACCCCGAGCCAGCTCGCCGAAAAGGGTTTGAGCGAAGCCGATTTCATGACCCGGGTACACGCGCAACTGGCCGCGCCCGGCACGTGTGGCGCGGGTTACAACACCTTGCGTTTCGACGACGAGATGACGCGCTACAGTTTGTATCGCAATTTCTTCGACCCGTACGCGCGCGAATGGCAGGGCGGCAACAGTCGCTGGGACTTGATCGACGTGGTGCGTGCCGCGTATGCCTTGCGTCCGGACGGGCTGGTCTGGCCGACCGATGACGAGGGGCGGGTGACCCTCAAGCTCGAGCGTCTGACAGCCGCCAACAACATTGATCACGGGCATGCCCACGAAGCGTTGTCGGACGTGCGCGCAACCATCGCGCTGGCGCGGTTGATCCGTGAAAAGCAGCCAAAGCTGTACGACTGGCTGTTTCAGATGCGCAGCAAGCAAAAAGTCATGGATCAGATTCGCCTGCTTCAGCCGATGGTGCATATCAGCGGACGCTTCTCCGCGGCGCGCAGTTATGTCGGTGTGGTGCTGCCGCTGGCCTGGCACCCGAAAAACCGCAACGCCTTGATCGTCTGCGACTTGCACCTCGATCCGCAGGGCTTGCTCGATCTGGATGCGCAAACCCTGCGCCAGCGCCTGTACACCCGCCGTGATGATTTGCTGGAAGGCGAGTTGCCGGTACCGCTCAAGCTGATTCACATAAACCGTTGCCCGGTGGTGGCACCGCTGACGGTATTGCGTGCCCAGGATCAGCAAAGGCTGGGTCTGGACATGGCGCTTTATCAGGAACGAACGCTGCGACTAACTGACGCACAACAAGTTTTGAAAGATAAAGTTGCGGCGATTTATGCCAGTGAAGATTTCACCCCGAGCGAGGATCCGGAACAACAGTTGTACGATGGATTTATCGGTGACCGCGACCGGCGTCTATGTGAGCAAGTCAGAGCGGCTGATCCTGCTCAATTGGCGCAAGAGCAATGGCCTTTCGATGATGAACGTTTGCCTGAATTACTTTTTCGATATCGAGCACGCAACTTTCCAGAGACGTTGAATCCTGAAGAGCAGGCGCGCTGGCAAATATTCTCTCGGCAGCGTTTGTCCGAGCCTGAATGGGGTGCACCCAATACCTTGAAATCTTTTACGCAGGCCGCAGAGCAATGGTTGCTAAGTGCGACACCGATGCAGAAAGAGGTGCTCAATGAATGGCAGAATTATGTCCAGGCATTACGCAAACGTTTGAATCTTTGAAATCGAACATGCCCGGGAGCAAATTCCAGGCATAAAAAAACGCCAGCATTCGCTGGCGTTTCTTTTTTCGCGGATCGCTCTGCGAAGGCGTTGCGGCTTAGCCCAGCAGGGTAGCCCAGCCTTCAACCACGTCACCGCCCCACTTGGCTTTCCACTCTTTCAGAGTTTTGTGGTTGCCACCTTTGGTTTCGATGACTTCGCCGTTGTGCGGGTTTTTGTATTGTTTAACTTTGCGAGCACGCTTGGTGCCGGTAGTTTTTACTGCGCCGCCGCGTGGTGCTTTGGTTTTCGATTCCGGATCCAGCAGCGCGATGATGTCACGCAGGGATTTGGAGTATTCGCCCATCAGGGTGCGCAGTTTGCCTTCGAATTCCAGCTCGGTTTGCAGTTTGTCGTCTTGCGACAGGTTCTTCAAACGGGCTTGCAGCTCTTTGATTGCTTCTTCGGTGGCGCGATATTCGTTGATCAAGGACATGATTACTACCTTAGTAGAGTGCTGAATTGCAGGGGACAGTGGCGCAATAATAGTCAGGCTGTTTCATCAAGTAAACATTTAACCGGGTTTTTTATTTAAATGAGTTACAAGAATTAGCAGCGAATTGAATGTTCAGTTAAATAGTGTGATGCAGTCATCACAGATATTCACAGTGCCCTGCACAAAAGGAGTCATTGATTTGTCGTCAAGTTGACGGTGGGCCCGTCAAAAAAAGCCCTGCTGCGGGGCCGGACGCACGCCCGCGTTCATCAATACTGCAGTTTTCCTGCGCAGTCGCTAGAATGGCGGCCTTTGCGAAGTTCTGGAGTTACCCCCTCATGCGCACTTTTCGGCTGGTGATTTCTTGCCCGGACCGCGTTGGCATCGTTGCCAAAGTCAGTAATTTTCTGGCATCCCACAACGGCTGGATCACCGAAGCGAGCCACCACTCGGACAATCAGGTTGGCTGGTTCTTCATGCGTCACGAGATTCGTGCCGATTCGCTGCCGTTCGGTATTGAAGTATTGCGCGAGAAGTTTGCGCCAATTGCCGAAGAGTTCTCGATGGACTGGCGCATCACCGATACCGAGCAGAAGAAACGCGTGGTGTTGATGGCCAGCCGCGAATCCCACTGCCTGGCTGACCTGCTGCACCGCTGGCACAGCGATGAGCTGGACTGCGAAATATCCTGCGTGATTTCCAATCACGACGACCTGCGCAGCATGGTCGAGTGGCACGGCATTCCTTATTACCATGTTCCGGTCAATCCGCAGGACAAGGAACCGGCCTTCGCCGAAGTGTCACGTCTGGTCAAACAGCACGACGCCGAAGTTGTAGTGCTGGCGCGCTACATGCAAATCCTGCCGCCGGCGCTGTGCCGCGAATATGCGCACCAGGTCATCAATATTCACCACAGCTTCCTGCCGTCGTTCGTCGGCGCCAAGCCTTATCACCAGGCGTCCCTGCGTGGCGTGAAGCTGATCGGCGCGACCTGCCATTACGTGACCGAAGAGCTGGACGCCGGCCCGATCATCGAGCAGGACGTTGTGCGCGTCAGCCACAGCGACAGCATCGAAGACATGGTGCGTTTCGGTCGTGACGTCGAGAAGATGGTTCTGGCGCGCGGTCTGCGTTATCACCTCGAAGATCGAGTGCTGGTGCACGGCAACAAGACTGTGGTGTTCTGATCGAACTCACGCATGCTTGAAAAAGGAAGGGCCTGGGCGTTCAATCGTCCAGGCCCTTTTTTGTATAAATCCCTTTGCCGTTTTTTGATCCGAGGAAAAGCCATGAGCGATCCACTGGACAAAGCCACTTCCAAAGCACCCGCTACGTTGGGCGAGGGTTGTTTGAGTCGCTATGACCCGGATGACATGAGCCCGGAGGATGGCACCGAGTTTCCCGGTGCGGCCGAGTTGTGGGAGCAGTTGCAGGATGAGTCCGAAGTTAAGGACGGGAAGAGCTGAAAGATCGTCCGAACGCGGCCCGAGCCCTCAGCAGCTCCTACATTTGAAATGTGATCCCCCTGTAGGAGCTGCCGAAGGCTGCGATCTTTTTAAGCTTGACGCACCTTCATCAGCTTCCTCAGCAACGGTCGCCCCAGCATCATCAGAAACACCGGCCCACCGACCACCAGATAGAAATAAAACGTCACCACCCGCCAGATCAGAATCGCCGCCGCTGCTGTCGATTTGCCGACCATGGGTGCCAGCAGCGCCGCCGAGGTCAACTCCGCAGCGCCCGCGCCACCGGGCAACAGACTGAACTGCCCGGCGCCCAGCGAAAGCATCTGCACCAGAAAACTCCAGGCCCACTGCAAGTCCGCTCCCAAACCGCGCAATGCCAGATACAGCACGCTGTAGCGCAGCAGCCAATGCACACAGGTCAGGGCGAAGACTTTGCTCAAGGTTTGCCATGGCAATTTCAGCGTATCGATGAATGCCGCAAGAAAATGCAGCAGCTTGCGTGCCCAGCGGCGACGGGTGTCGGCGCGCACGTTCATGCGCGCCAGCAACCGGCCGCTCAGGCGAATCAGTCGGCGATGGTAGCGCGCAAGCAGCACGCAACTGCACAACCCGCCGAACAACGACACGGCGCTGATAATCAGCAGCCATTCCATACGGTCACTGAGGTGTTGAAACAGCGCGTAAATCAGAATGCCGCTCAGGGCGCAGAGAAAAAACAGCAAATCGCTGAGTTGATCCATGGCAAACACTGCGCTGCCTCGGGCCGGCCGTACGCCGCAGCGGGCCAGCAGCGCCATGATCGTCAGCGGTCCGCCGCTGCCGCCGGGTGTCGCGCAATAGGCGAACTCGGCCGCCATGACCACGCCCAGGCTTTTCAGCGGCGTGACGCGGTCACGTTGATCGCCGAGCAACAAACGCAGGCGCAAGGTGTTGATGCCCCAGCACAGCAGAATCATGCCGAACATGATCAGCAGCCATTGCAGCGGAAAGCTGTGCAGGCGCGCCCAGATTTCACTGCCTCCGAGCAGCAGCGGAATCAGCACTGCAGCGAGCAGGCCGACCAACAGCACAATGCCGCGGTTCATGCGGCGCGTTCCAGTTGACCGCTCTGTTGGGCCAGCCAGTTGATTTTGGTCATCGGTACTCGTCCATCCGTCAGTAACCGTTCGAGGGTATTAAGCCAATAATCGCGGGAGAACCCGTGGCGCATGTCCACCGGGTGCAATCCTAGCCGAATCACCGGCGCTTGGCGCCAGCGCTGTTCACGTTGCTCGCTGAGGATTTTTGAAAGGCCACGACGCCAGGCGCTGCGGGCACTCCAGACCAGACCTGGCGCGTCGATCGGGGTGAAATCCGGCAGACGATACAGATGCTGGGGATCACTGGTATAGCGCAACGGTAATGCGGCCAGCGCCTGGCGCGTGCCTTCGCTCATCAACCAGGCCGGGGCGACGAAACCGTGCAATGGCCAGTCGTAGCGCTGGAACATTTCAATGCCGGCGCGCAGACGGGCGAGGGCGGCCTCGTGGGACAAACGATAGAACTCGCCTTCATGGGTATAGACGCGGCGCATGAACCAGTCGCGCGGCGTACGCGGTCGAGGCTCCTGGTCATCATGGAAAAAACCGTGAAGGGCCAATTCATCGCCACGGGCGACGCGCTCGCTCAGAAGCCGACGAAAATCCGCGTGTGCGTCGAGGTTGTCGTGGCGATGAAAATCCGGCACCACCAGCCAGGTCATCGGCACGTTGCCCAGTGCATCGACTGCCTCGACAAACGGTTGGTAATCCGCCCAGGTCGATGGCGCCACGTCGTGCAATACCAGCAGTACAGCGGGGCGGTTCAGGAGATCAGCCATTCGCCACCCGAGGGATCGTGTGGCCGAGGACAGCGTGGTAGTGACTCAGCAGGCTGTCGACCACGGTGTCCCAGGCGTAATGGCGTTCGACATGTTGGCGCGCCTGAGCACCGAGTTTGTTAACGCCGCGACTGAACAGTTCGCGCACGGCATTCGCCATCGCCTGAGGGTTATTTGGTGCGCAGAGCAGGCCGCAAGACTCGGCGACGATTTCTTCAAACGCCCCGGCCGCCACCGCCACGACGGGAATGCCGCAAGCCATGGCCTCAAGGATCACCAGGCCGAAAGTTTCCTGATCACCGGCGTGCAGCAGCGCATCGGCACTGGCCATCAGTCGCGCAACGGTCGGTGCCGTGCAGAATTCATTGATGACACTGACGTTGTCCGGCACCACAGCGGGCATCGACGAGCCGACCAGCAACAGGTGATAGCGTGGGCCAAGGCGTTGCATGCACTTGAGGAGCACCGGCAGGTTTTTCTCTTTCGAACCACGCCCGGCAAAGATCAGCAGACGCGTGTCTTCGTCGATCCCCAGTTCGGCGCGCAGGCCTGAATCACGGGCGTCAGGGTTGAAAGTTTGCAGATCGACACCCAGCGGTTGCACGAAGACGTTACGCACGCCGAGGCCGATAAGCTTGTCTGCCATGACCTGGCTCGGCGCGAGAACCCGGTCAAAGTTGCCGTAGAGCTTGGTGACGTAAGCCTCGATGTTCGGCGTGACCCATTGGCCCATGCGGTTACTGACCAATAGCGGCAGGTCGGAATGATAAAAGCCGATCACCGGCACATCCAGTTGTCGCCGGGCATCCAGAGCGGCCCACGCCGTGAGGTACGGATCGCCGACTTCGATCAGATCCGGCTGCAAATCCTGAAGGACATTTCGCCACGGGGCCAGGCGTACCGGAAAGCGATAACCCTTGCCGAAGGGCAGGGCGGGAGCGGGAACCGTGTAGACACCATCGTGCTCGCCGAATTTTGCCCCGGGGATCAGCAGGCTATGGCGAATCCCGGACTTGATACCCAGCCGACGGTGCTTGGCATCGAGATAAGTGCGCACGCCGCCGCTGGCCGGGGCGTAGAACATGGTGATGTCGGCAATGTGCACGGTGATGGTCCCTGCGCTGTTGTTCTCCCTTGGTTGACCTTTATCCGCAAGGGATGTTCGGTCGGGATTGCTGGCAGGGGTGTCATTGAGGTTTTGAGGCGTTTGAAAGGACGCCTTCGCGAGCAAGCTCGCTCCCACAGGGGAATGCATTACAACTGTGGGAGCGAGCTTGCTCGCGAAGAGGCCGGCAGGTGCGCCTTAAATACGGAAACTGCCCACCAATTGCGTCAACCGCGAAGCCTGCTGCTCCAGATCCGAACACGCACGCAACGTTGCGTGCAGGTTCTCCACGCCTTCCTGGTTCAGCGTGTTGATCTCGGTGATGTCGACGTTGATCGACTCGACCACCGCGGTCTGCTCCTCGGTCGCGGTCGCCACCGACTGGTTCATCCCGTCGATCTCGCCAATCCGTTGAGTCACGCTGTTAAGACGCTCACCGGCAAGGTTGGCGATCTCGACGCTGTCTTGGCTGTGGCGCTGGCTCTCGCTCATGGTGCTCACCGACTCCCGCGCGCCGACTTGCAGTTCCTCGATCATGGTCTGCACTTGCTGCGCCGATTCCTGCGTGCGGTGCGCCAGATTACGCACTTCATCCGCCACCACGGCGAAACCACGACCGGCCTCACCGGCACGCGCTGCTTCAATGGCCGCGTTGAGCGCAAGCAGGTTGGTTTGCTGGGAAATACTGGTGATGACTTCGAGAATCTGCCCGATGTTCACTGTTTTGCTGTTCAGCGACTCGATGTTGCTGCTCGACGCACTGAGCATGCTCGACAGTTGATTCATCGCCTTGATGCTGCGATCCACCACTTGCTGGCCGTCTTCGGCGAGGCCGCGGGCGTCGCTGGCCTGATTCGAGGCCTGGGCGGCATTGCGGGCAATTTCCTGTGCGGCGGCGCCGAGCTGATTGATCGCGGCAGCGACACTGCTGGTGCGCGAAGCCTGCTGATCGGAGTTGTACATCGACGAATTCGACGCAGCGACCACGCGCAGGGCGACTTCGTTGACTTGGCCGGTGGCCGACGACACTTCGCGGATCGAGCCGTGAATCCGCTCGACGAAGCGGTTGAACGCCGTACCCAGCACACCAAATTCATCGTTATTGACGATGGTCAGACGCTTGGTCAGGTCACCTTCGCCATCGGCGATGTCTTCCATGGCGCGGGTCATGACGTGCAGCGGCTGGATCAGGATGCGGATCAACATGCCGAGCAGGGCAAGGATGATGCCGACGGCGATGATGGTCGCAATGACTGCCGAGGCGCGGAATTCGCTGAGCATCGCGAAGGCCTGGTCCTTGTCCACCGACAGGCCGATGTACCAGTTCACCGACGGCAGGCCTTTGATCGGCGCGAAGGTGACGATGCGGGTTTTGCCATCGACGGTGACTTCACTGAAGTCGCTGCTGATGCGCGGGGTGTCCTGTGGATAAGCTTCCTTGAGTGATTTCATCACCAGGGCTTTGTCCGGGTGCACCAGAATCTTGCCGTCGGCGCTGACCAGGAACACATAACCCATGCCGTCGAAATCCCGGGCGGCGAGGGTGTCGACCAGTGATTGCAGGCTCAGGTCGCCGCCGACCACGCCGACGCTCTGGCCGGATTTTTTCGAGGCGGTGGCGACAGATATGATCAGTTGGCCGGTGGCCGCGTCGATGTACGGTTCGGTCAAGGTCGAGGTGCTGCTGCTCTCGGCACCTTTATACCAAGGGCGAACCCGCGGATCGAAACCGTCGGGCATCTTCACGTCCGGGCGGATGGTGAAGTGGCCGGTGGCATCGCCCAGATAGGTGGCCATAAACGTCGAAGTCAGGGTTTTCTGTTCCAGCAAACTGGCGACGTTGGCGGGTTCGGGGTTGATGGCAATGTTCTGGGCGGCGTTTTCGACCAGCATAATGCGGCCGCTGAGCCAGGTCTGGATGCTGCCGGCAGTGACTTCGCCCATCTCATTGAGATAGTTGTCCAGGTCTTCACGAATCGCGTTGCGCTGTAGCCAGTCGTTGTAAAGCGTAAACGAGGCAAAAGCGGCGATGACGATGAGGGCGGCGGCAAGCAAAATTTTATGGCTGAAGCGCAGATTTTTGTTCATGGCTTGGGGTTCCGCTAAGGTCTTAATGTCCTGGGCGTGCTTTTATAAAGACGCGCAATATGGGCAAAGGTGAATAAAAGCTGATATTTCCGTCTCTCCTTAGGGAAATGTCCTACCGACTTTTCAGTCAGGTCTACGCCTTTATCTATCGGCCATCGCGCATTAAAGATTAACCATTGGGTGACAAAATGCCTGACTCATCGCAACTCGTAATCGGCGCCGATCTCGCCGGGCAACCGATCGCACAGGCCATGCGCCTGGCAAACCGTCACGGCCTTATCGCCGGCGCCACCGGTACCGGTAAAACCGTGACCTTGCAGCGCCTGGCCGAAGCCTTCAGCGACGCCGGCGTCGCTGTATTTGCGGCCGACATCAAGGGCGACCTGTGCGGCCTCGGTGCTGCGGGCAACCCTCAGGGCAAGGTCGCCGAGCGCATCGCCGGGATGCCTTGGCTCAATCATCAGCCCCAGGCTTATCCGGTGACGTTGTGGGATATCCACGGCGAGTCCGGTCATCCATTGCGCACTACGTTGAGCGAAATGGGCCCACTGTTGATCGGCAGTCTGCTGGAGCTCACCGACAGTCAGCAGTCGGCGCTGTATGCCGCATTCAAGGTCGCGGATCGCGAAGGGCTGTTGTTGCTGGATCTGAAGGATCTGAAAGCGCTGCTCAACCACCTCAAGGACAACCCGCAGTTGTTGGGCGAAGATGCGGCGCTGATGACCACCGGTTCCAGTCAGGCGCTGTTGCGCCGTCTGGCAACCCTGGAGCAGCAGGGCGCCGAGGCCCTGTTCGGCGAGCCGGCGCTGCAGCTCGAAGACATCCTGCAACCGGCCGCCGATGGCCGTGGGCGCATTCATCTGCTGGATGCCAGCCGTCTGGTGCACGAGGCGCCGAAGGTGTATGCGACGTTCCTGTTGTGGCTGCTCGCCGAATTGTTCGAGCAGTTGCCGGAGCGCGGCGATGCCGACAAACCGCTGCTGGCGCTGTTTTTCGATGAGGCGCATTTGCTGTTCGGCGATACCCCGAAGGCGTTGCAGGAACGGCTGGAGCAAGTGGTGCGGTTGATCCGTTCCAAAGGCGTGGGTGTGTATTTCGTCACTCAATCGCCAGCCGACTTGCCGGACGATGTGCTGGCGCAGTTGGGCCTGCGCGTTCAGCACGGCTTGCGCGCGTTCACCGCCAAAGAGCAGAAATCCCTGCGCGCGGTGGCGGACGGCTTCCGGCCGAATCCGGCATTTGACAGTCTGTCGGTGCTGACCGAGTTGGGGATCGGCGAGGCGCTGGTCGGCACGCTCACGGAAAAAGGCACGCCGGAAATGGTTCAGCGCGTACTGGTGGCGCCACCGCAGTCGCGAATCGGGCCGCTGACGGAAACCGAGCGCACGGTGCTGATTGCCGGGTCACCGTTCAAAGGGCGCTATGACAAACCGATTGATCGCGAGTCGGCTTATGAAATCCTGATGGGGCGTAAAGGGTTGGCGCCGGATGCAGAGGCACCCGCGGGCAAACCAGCGGCCGAGGAACCGAGCCTGGCTGATCGTGCCGGGGAGTTTCTCGGCACGGCGGCGGGCCAGGCGTTGAAATCGGCAATGCGCCAGGCAGCCAACAACCTGGGTAAACAACTGGTGCGTGGCTTGATGGGCTCCCTGCTCGGCGGCAGCAAACGCCGCTAAAAGCAAAGATCGTCCGATCGCGGCCCGAGCCTGCGGCAGCTCCTACAGGGGATTGCATTCCAACTGTAGGAGCTGCCGCAGGCTGCGATCTTTTGATCTTGCTTTCAGGTTTTGTCTTTGGCGTGCGCCGCCAATCGCTCCAGTGCCGCGCGCAAGCCCGGGTCACTGATGCCGTCCGCCGTGGCCTGAATGGTCGCCGCCGCGTTCGTCGACAGGTCCATCGTGTGCCCGGTCGCCCCGCGCTGAACCGTCGGCGGCTGCACCTTGAACAGAATCCGCGTCAGGCTGGCGAACTCATCGAACATCTGCAATTGCCGCTGCAGGCGTTTTTGCTGATAACGCAGACGCGTGGCCCAGTGGCCATCGGTCACGATCAACAGCAGATTGCCTTCACGCCACGACGCCACATGGCAATGTTCGCGGGCGGCGGGTTGCAGTTGGCTTTCGAGCAGGCGTTGCAGATGACCCAGTCGATGGGCATGGCCGAGGATGGCTTTGAGCGGCTTGGCTTCGCGTAGCAAAACGGCGGGTGCTTTGGCCGTAAGAGGGCGAAATGCCATGATCGAACACCTGAAGTAACAGAAGCGCCATGGTAGCAGAAAGCACCGAAATCACTCGCCCATTGCTTTTGCCCCTGCTTTACCCATTAAATCAACGACTAACTTCTTTCCCTTGTGGGTTGAAGTTGAGCAAAACGCCCTTATTTTAAGTGAGCCCCGTCAAAGCGCAGTGCCAGCATCGTGGAACATCGCCACTTTCCTCACCACCGTTTCCGGGTAGAATGCTCGTTCGCATGCGGCCATGAGGGCTGCTCGGGCGACTCACGGGGCCGCCCTCCATCCCTTTAGTGTGGAAGATCTGCCGATATGTTTGCGCCTTTGTTAAAGAAACTTTTTGGAAGCAAGAACGAGCGTGAAGTCAAACGCATGCTCAAGACGGTACAGAACGTCAATGCCTTCGAAGAGCAAATGGTAGCCCTTTCGGACGATCAATTGCGCGCCAAGACTGAAGAGTTCAAAGCCCGCATCGCCAAAGGGGAAACCCTCGACAAGCTATTGCCAGAAGCCTTTGCGGTTGCCCGCGAAGCCGGCAAGCGTGTCATGGGCATGCGCCACTTCGACGTGCAACTCGTCGGTGGCATGACCTTGCACGAAGGCAAGATCGCCGAAATGCGCACCGGTGAGGGTAAAACCCTCGTGGCGACCCTGGGTGTTTACCTCAACGCACTGTCCGGCAAGGGCGTGCACGTTGTGACGGTGAACGACTACCTAGCGCGTCGTGATGCCAACTGGATGCGCCCGCTGTATGAATTCCTCGGCCTGACCGTCGGCGTCGTGACGCCGTTCCAGCCGCCGGAAGAGAAGCGCCAAGCTTACGCTGCGGACATCACCTACGGCACCAACAACGAATTCGGTTTCGACTACCTGCGCGACAACATGGCGTTCAGCATGGAAGAAAAATTCCAGCGCGAACTCAATTTTGCCGTGATCGACGAAGTCGACTCCATCCTCATCGACGAAGCACGTACCCCGCTGATCATTTCCGGTCAGGCCGAGGACAGCTCCAAGCTGTACACCGAGATCAACAAACTGATCCCGCAGCTGGAACTGCACGTTGAAGAAGTCGAAGGCGAAGTCACCAAGGCTGGCCACTACACCGTTGACGAGAAGACCCGTCAGGTCGAACTCAACGAAGCCGGTCACCAGTTCATCGAAGACATGCTCACCCGCGTCGGCCTGCTGGCTGAAGGCGAGAGCCTGTACTCGGCACATAACCTGGGCCTGTTGACCCACGTTTATGCCGGTCTGCGTGCGCACAAGCTGTTCAATCGCAACATTGAATACATCGTGCAGGACGGCCAGGTCGTACTGGTCGACGAACACACCGGTCGTACCATGCCGGGCCGTCGTTTGTCCGAAGGTCTGCACCAGGCCATCGAAGCCAAAGAAGGCTTGAACATTCAGGCCGAGAGCCAGACCCTGGCATCGACCACGTTCCAGAACTATTTCCGTCTGTACACCAAGCTGTCCGGCATGACCGGTACCGCTGACACCGAAGCGTTCGAATTCCACCAGATCTATGGTCTGGAAGTGATGGTCATTCCGCCGAACAAGCCGTTGGCGCGTAAGGACTACAACGACCTGGTGTTCCTGACTGCCGAAGAGAAGTACGCGGCAATCGTTACCGACATCAAGGAAAGCATGGCTGCCGGTCGCCCGGTGCTGGTGGGTACTGCGACCATCGAAACTTCCGAGCACATGTCCGCATTGCTCGTGAAGGAAGGCATCGAACACAAGGTTCTGAACGCCAAGTTCCACGAAAAAGAAGCCGAGATCATCGCGCAGGCCGGTCGTCCGGGCGCACTGACCATCGCTACCAACATGGCCGGTCGTGGTACCGACATCCTGTTGGGCGGCAACTGGGAAGTTGAAGTTGCTTCGCTGGAAGATCCGACCCCTGAGCAAATCGCCCAGATCAAGGCCGACTGGCAGAAGCGCCATCAACAAGTGCTGGAATCCGGCGGCTTGCAGGTTATCGCGTCCGAGCGTCACGAATCCCGTCGTATCGACAACCAGCTGCGCGGCCGTGCCGGTCGTCAGGGTGATGCCGGTTCCAGCCGCTTCTACCTGTCGCTGGAAGACAGCCTGATGCGCATTTTCGCCTCTGATCGGGTGAAGAACTTCATGAAAGCCCTGGGCATGCAGCCGGGCGAAGCGATCGAGCACCGCATGGTGACCAACGCGATCGAGAAGGCGCAGCGCAAGGTTGAAGGCCGTAACTTCGACATTCGCAAGCAACTGCTCGAGTTCGATGACGTCAACAACGAACAGCGTAAAGTGATCTATCACATGCGTAACACGTTGCTGGCCGCTGACAACATTGGCGAGACCATCGCTGACTTCCGTCAGGACGTACTCAACGCCACCGTCAGCGCGCACATCCCGCCGCAATCGCTGCCAGAGCAGTGGGACGTCGCCGGTCTGGAAGCTTCGCTGCAGAGCGACTTCGGTGTGGCGCTGCCGATCCAGCAGTGGCTCGACGAAGACGATCACCTGTACGAAGAAACCCTGCGCGAGAAGCTCATGACCGAGCTGATGGCCGCGTACAACGAGAAAGAAGATCAGGCCGGTGCCGAGGCACTGCGCTCCTTCGAGAAGCAAATCGTTCTGCGCGTGCTGGATGATCTGTGGAAAGACCACCTGTCGACCATGGATCACCTGCGTCACGGCATCCACCTGCGTGGCTATGCCCAGAAGAACCCGAAGCAGGAATACAAGCGCGAGTCGTTCACGCTGTTCTCCGAGCTGCTCGATTCGATCAAGCGCGACTCGATCCGTGTGCTGTCGCACGTTCAGGTCCGCCGCGAAGATCCGGAAGCCGAAGAGCAACGTCTGCGTCAGGAAGCCGAAGCATTGGCCGCCCGCATGCAGTTCGAACACGCCGAAGCGCCGGGTCTGGAGCAACCGGAATTGCTCGGTGAAGAGGTTGATGTGGCCCTCGCCACCGCCCCGGTTCGCAACGAGCAGAAGCTGGGCCGCAACGAACTGTGCTACTGCGGTTCGGGCAAGAAATTCAAGCATTGCCACGGGCAGATCCAGTAAAACCCGTTCCAATCGCTGAAATACCCGCGCCGCGACCGGCTCCTGCCGTCGCGGCGTTTTGCCATTTAAACCACTGCCTGCAAATGGGCGGTGCAGACATCATTGAGTAAGGAGCGCATTCATGGCTGTTGGTCTTGGTCCTTTGCCAACGTTGCACCCGGTTGCCGGTTTTGAACTCGGTATCGCCTCGGCCGGCATCAAGCGCCCCGGGCGCAAAGATGTCGTGGTGATGCGCTGCGCCGAAGGTTCGACGGTGGCGGGCGTGTTCACGTTGAACGCCTTTTGTGCAGCACCAGTGATTCTGGCGAAGAAGCGCGTGCAGAACCCTGTGCGCTACTTGCTGACCAACACCGGTAACGCCAACGCCGGTACCGGTGAGCCAGGCCTGGCCGCCGCCGAGCGCACCTGCGCGAAGCTCGCCGAGCTGACCGGCGTCGATGCAAACCAGATTCTGCCGTACTCCACCGGTGTCATCGGCGAGCCACTGCCGGTCGAGAAGATCGAAGGTGCACTGCAAGCGGCACTGGACGATCTGTCGGAAAACAACTGGGAAGCGGCCGCCACCGGGATCATGACCACCGATACGTTGCCCAAGGGCGCCAGCCGCCAGTTCCAGCATGACGGCGTGACCATCACCGTCACCGGCATCAGCAAAGGCGCGGGCATGATCCGCCCGAACATGGCGACCATGCTGGGCTACATCGCTACCGACGCCAAAGTCTCCCGTGACGTCTTGCAAAACCTGATGCTCGACGGCGCCAACAAGTCGTTCAACCGCATCACCATCGACGGCGACACTTCGACTAACGACTGCTGCATGCTGATCGCCACCGGTAAGGCTGCCCTGCCGGAAATCACCCGCGCCGAAGGCGAGCTGTTCGCCAAACTCAAACAAGCGGTGTTCGAAGTGTGCATGGACGTGGCCCAGGCCATCGTGCGTGACGGCGAAGGCGCAACCAAGTTCGTCACCGTTGAAGTGAACGGCGGCGGCAATCATCAGGAATGCCTCGACGTTGGCTACACCGTGGCGCACTCGCCGCTGATCAAGACCGCGCTGTTCGCCTCCGACCCGAACTGGGGCCGTATTCTGGCGGCTGTCGGTCGTGCCGGCGTGCCGGATCTGGACGTAAGCAAGATCGACGTGTTCCTCGGCGAAGTGTGCATCGCCAGCCGTGGCGCCCGCGCCGCGACCTACACTGAAGCGCAGGGCTCAGCGGTGATGCAGCAGGAAGAGATCACCATCCGCATCGAACTGGGTCGTGGCGATTGCAGCGAAACCATCTGGACCACCGACCTGTCGCACGAATATGTGAAGATCAACGCTGAGTACCGGACCTGATCTAACCTGAGACCGAGTCGCCTGCATCACCAGCAGGCTGGCTCCCACAGTAGTTTTGTGAACGACACAGATCCCTTGTAGGAGCTAGCCTGCTAGCGATAGCGGAGTTTCAGGCAACATCAACGTTGAATGTTCCGGCCTCTTCGCGAGCAAGCTCGCTCCCACAGGGCTCACTGGTGTACACAATATTTGTGAGTATCCGGGATCACTGTGGGAGCGAGCTTGCTCGCGAAGGCGGTAGCCCAGACACTACGAGTCCCAAAGCTGTCCCCCTGACGAAAAGGCGCCACACCATGTCCTTGCACCTGATCATCGGCGACAAACTGCTTTCCTCTTGGTCCTTGCGCGCCGCGTTGGCGCTTGAGCTGACCGGCGCGCCCTACACCGAAGAGTTGATCAAACTCGGCAAGCCTGACACCCGTGCGCTTTTGCTCAAGCATTCGCCGACTGCCAAGGTACCGCTGCTGAAAACCGCACGCGGCACTGTTGCCGATTCGCTGGCGATTGCCGAATACCTGGCCGAGCAGTTCCCTTCCGAGCAACTCTGGCCAACCGATATCGCCGCCCGCGCCCAGGCCCGATCAGCCTGTGCGCAGATGCACAGCGGCTTCTTCGCCATGCGCAACCACATGCCGTTCAACCTCAGCCACGACGCGCCGCTGAATCCGGTGCCGCCAGAGGTTAAGGTCGATATCGAGCGCATGCTCGCGCTGTGGGCAGAATGCCGTGCCGTCGCCACCGAGTCCGGGCCGTACCTGTTTGGCCGTGTGAGCCTGGCCGATGCGTTTTTTGCGCCGATCGCCGTGCGCCTGCGCACCTATCAGGTGAACTTGCCGGACGCCGACGAAGCCTATGTTGAAACCGTCTACCAATGGCCCGCCTTCAAGGCGTGGCAAAAGGCTGGACTGGAGGAATTGAACCCGTGAAACGCGTACACGTCGCCGCCGCCGTCATTCGTGACAGCAGTGGCAAAATCCTTATCGCCCGCCGTGCCGACACTCAACATCAGGGTGGTTTGTGGGAGTTTCCCGGCGGCAAGGTCGAGGCCGACGAGTCGGTCGAAACCGCGCTGGCCCGTGAGCTGCAAGAAGAGTTGGGCATCGTCGTTGGCGCCGCTCGGCCGTTGATCAAGGTGCGTCACGATTACCCGGACAAGCAGGTGTTGCTGGATGTCTGGGAAGTGTCGAATTTCAGCGGCGAGCCGCACGGTGCCGAAGGCCAGCCATTGGCCTGGGTGACGGCGAAGGAGCTGGCGAACTATGAGTTCCCGGCCGCCAACCAGCCGATCGTCGCAGCGGCACGTTTGCCTGCCGAATACCTGATCACGCCGGAAAATCTGGAAACCCCGGCCTTGCTGCGCGGGATTCAGAAGGCGATTGCCGGCGGGATCAAATTGATCCAGCTGCGCGCACCGAATGGCTATGACCCGAAGTATCGCGATCTGGCGGTGGACGCCGCGGGGCTGTGTGCGGGCAAGGCGCAATTGATGATCAAGGGACCATTCGAGTGGCTCGGTGATTTTCCGTCTGCGGGGTGGCACATCACTTCCGCGCAGTTGCGTAAATACGCAGCGGCGGGGCGCCCGTTGCCGGCGCAGCGCTGGCTCGCGGCTTCTTGCCATAACGCCGAGGAACTGGCGCTGGCCGAGCAGATGGGCGTGGATTTCGTGACCTTGTCGCCGGTGCAGCCGACCTTGACCCATCCGGATGCGCAGCCGCTGGGCTGGGAGCAGGCTTCGACGTTGATCGAGGGCTTCAGCAAACCGGTGTTTTTGCTGGGTGGAGTTGGCCCGGCGGAGCGCGAAAAGGCCTGGGGTGTTGGTGCGCAGGGTGTGGCGGGGATTCGGGCGTTCTGGCCTGAGGCTTGATCATGTAGAGCGGCCACCGGCCTCATCGCTGGCAAGCCAGCTCCCACAGGGTTTTGTGTCGTTCACAGATGTTGTGTACACCAATGGAACCTGTGGGAGCTGGCTTGCCAGCGATGGCGTCCTGTCAGACGCTATTTATCTGAAGGCTTCACCGCCGGCTGCCACAAAATCTCCGCAATCCCCTGGCGCCGCGCAATCACCCGTGCCGCGACAAACAACAAATCCGACAACCGATTGATATACGCCAGGCCAACCCCGGCCAAGGGTTCTTCAGCATTCAAATGCTGACAGCGCCGCTCGGCACTCCTTGCCAGACTCCGGCACACATGCGCCTGAGCAATCAGCATCGAACCGCCCGGCAGAATGAAATTCTCCAGCGGCCCCAACTCTTCGTTCCAGACATCAATCGCCGCTTCCAGCCGTTCGATTTCCGCCACGTTCAGTGCCTGATATTCCGGCATCGCCAACTCGCCCCCGAGGTCGAATAGCCGATGCTGACAGGGCGCCAGCACCTCGATCAGCTCATTCAGCCCCGGATACGTCTCACGCTCGGCAATCAAACCGGCCAGTAACACGCCGACCTGACTGTTCAGCGTATCGACCTCGCCAATGGCCTCAATGCGTGGGTGATCCTTGGGCACGCGGCGGCCATCGCCCAGGCCGGTTTCGCCTTTGTCGCCGGTGCGGGTGTAGATTTTCGACAGGCGAAAGCCCATGGGTTACCTCGTCAGTTGATTGGTTTCAGCAGCGATGGGCAGTGGTTGGGCCAGCGGCAGGCGCAACGTGAAACACGTGCCTTGCCCCGGCGCCGACTGCACTTCCATCTGCCCTTTGTGATTATTGGTGATGATGAAGTACGACACCGACAAGCCAAGACCGGTGCCCTGGCCAATTTCCTTGGTGGTGAAAAACGGTTCGAAGGTGCGCTTGCGCACGTTCTCGCTCATGCCGATGCCGTTGTCCTCGACCTGAATCTCGGCCCACGGCGGATTGAGTCTGGTGCGCAGAATGATCCGCCCTGGCTCGCTGTCCTCCTCGCGCTGATGAATGGCTTGCGCGGCGTTCTTCAACAGGTTGAGCAGCACTTGCTCCAGCTCGTTGGCAGTGCCCGGTACCGGGCCGAGCGCCGGGTCGAACTGGCGGATGATCGCCTGACCCTTGAAGTCAAAACCGATGGCCAGGTCGAAGTCGTTACCGGCGATTTCCACCGCTTGATCAATCAGTGCCGGCAGATCGCACGGCGCCATCTGCCGCGTGCTGCGACGGCTGAAGCTGAGCATGTGGGTGACGATTTTCGCTGCCCGCGCACCAGCCTGTTGAATACCGTCGAGCAGTTTCGGGACTTCCCGGCCTTGCAGGTAGCGGTTGACCGTGTCCAGCTCAATACCCAGTTGCTCGGCGGTTTCGAGATTCTTTGGCAGGTCTGCGGACAGGCGCCGGCGGATGTTCTGCACGTTGTGCAGGATCGCACCGAGCGGGTTGTTGATTTCATGGGCCATGCCCGCCGCGAGGCCACCGACCGAAAGCATTTTTTCTGACTGCACCATCATTTCTTCCAGCGACAGGCGCTGGGTGATGTCGTCGATACGGATCACCACGCCACGCCCGGTACCGCCCATCAGCGGGTAGAAGGTCAGCGCGTAATGTTTGGGCTCCTCGTCCTTGAACCATGTCACCCGTTCGATTTTCGCCACGGTGTGCTGCTCGACCGTTTGCTTGAGCTGCGGCAAAAACGGTTTCAGCGGTTCGAACGCGAGGAAGATCGGCTGGTTCAGTGCTTCGTCCAGGCGCGTCCCGGAGAGGGCGCTGGCTTCCTGGTTCCATTGGGTGACGTAGAGCTGCTCATCGAGCGCGATCAGCGCCGAAGGCATCGAGTCGATGATGCTGTTGAGGTAATTCTGGAAACCGGTGAGTTTCTTTTCGATCTTGCTGCGCACCTGAACTTCCAGCTCAAGCTTGCGGTTGGTGTGGCGCGTTTCCTCGGCCAGCCCCTGAGCCTGATCGTAAGCGGCTTGCGAGTCATCGCGGGCGCGTTTGAGTTGTTGCTCACGGGCTTCGATACGCGACAGCATGGTGTTGAACGCTTCGGCGAGACTGCCGATTTCGTCGTGGTTGCCCCGCGAGGCACGCAACGCGTAGTTCTCTTCGCGGGTGACCTGGCGCGAAAGCTCTTCCAGTTCATGGATCGGGCGGGTGATCAGCCGTTTGATCTGCCGGGCAATCACCAGCCACAACAGCACGCTGAAAATCAGGATGCCGAGGCTAGCCGTGAGCGTGCCGGTGTAGAACGCCATCGGCAGTTCGCTGCTGGCGACCAGCAGCAGATGACCCGGCTCGGTGCCGGGGCGGGGCAGGGTGATCACCTGGTTGGTGCGAAATTCGGTGAGTTGCCAGGCTTCGATGTGCCGGTAACGTTCCGGCAGGTGGAGTTTGTCGCTGTGTTGTAACTGCGCGAGCCGTTCGCCCTTGCCGTCATACAGGGCGGCGGCGCGCAGTGGTGAATAACTGTCGAGTTCCTTGAGCAGGCGTTCGGCGCTTTGCGGTGATTGCAGGGCTTCACTGACCAGGCTCGGGTTGGCGATCAGGCGGCCGATGGTCTGCAAGGCCTGCGGGGCCATGCTTTCCTGGGAGATGTAATAGGCGGCGCTGATAAACGTCAGGTTGGCGACCAGCAACACAGTGGTCAACAGCACCAGCAGGGCGGCCAGGAGTTTCTGGCCGACCGGCAGGTTTTCGAGGCGCTGGCGCAATGGCATCGGGTTTTTCGCAGCAAAGGAACAAGTCGCCAGCGTAGCCGCTGCTCAGTCGCTGGGCAATCCGAGGCTGCGCAGATGAGCGATCAGGCGTTGCTGCAATTGACTGAGGTGCGGCAGGTTTAGCTGGTGGCGTGCGGCGACTTTGCAGGCGTGGCCCAATAGATAACTGATTTCGGTGCGGCGCTGGTTGGCGACGTCTTGATACATCGATGAGTAATTGGCCGCGGTGGCCTGGATCACCCGTTCGACTTCCTGTTGCAGATTGTCCGCCGCCGCAGGTTGACCGCAGCGCTGCAGCAGTTCGGCGAGCTCAGCGCAGAGCGTGGCGACTTCGCAATGATGCGCCTGCAAGCCACCGTTGCGGCAGTTGTGGAGCACCGTCAGCGGATTGATCGCGCAGTTGAGCGCCAGTTTGCGCCACAGCCGTGTGAGGATATCGGTGCTCCATTCGTGGGGGATTTTCGCCGCCTCAAGATCATCCAGCCAGATCGGCGCCACCGGATGAGCGGCATCACCGAGCCAGGTAAAACCGTGGCCGGCGAACACCACACGCCAGTCGCCGTCGCGGAACGCCCCTTCGGTACTCGAAGCACTGATGCAGCGTGCATGCGGCACTTGCGCGGCGACAGCGTCCTGACTGCCGAGGCCGTTTTGCAGCAGAATAATTTCCGCATCGGGCGTCAGGCGCGGGGCGAGGCGCGCCACCGCGTTTTCGGCGTCGTAGGCCTTGCAGGCCACCAGCAGGCGCCGGATCGGTTCAGGGCTGTCCGGGGTTTCGCCGGGAACTGCATAGGTGTTGGCTTGTCCGTTTTCTACAAGGGTCAACCCGCCGGCTGCGTTATAGCTGTGCAAACGCGTCACGTCGCGCACGATCAGCCTCACCGGCAGGCCGGCCCGAGCCAGCCGTGTAGCCCAGAGTGTGCCGAGACTGCCGGCGCCGAGAATGTGCCAAGGGGTAGACATCAGTTTTTTGCTCGATTGAATACAGGCATGCTCGGCTCGCGTGTCGACAGGAAAAGACCCGTTATAATGAGCCCGATTTTAACCGCAAGCCAAGCGCGCTCCATCCACATCGGGCGCGCCTTTTTATTGGAGAGATTACATGCCGTCGTTCGACGTGGTATCCGAACTGGACAAACACGAACTCACCAACGCGGTCGAGAACGCCGTGAAGGAACTCGATCGTCGTTATGACCTGAAAGGTAAAGGCAGTTTCGAGTTCAAGGAAAAGGACCTGACTGTCAGTCTTACCGCTGAAGCCGGATTCCAGCTGGAAGCGATGATCGAAATCCTCAAGCTGGCCCTGGTCAAGCGCAAGATCGACGTGCAGTGCCTTGAAGTCAAAGATGAGTACGCCTCGGGCAAGCTGATGAAGCAGGACGCCGTGCTCAAGGAAGGCATCGACAAGGAACTGGCGAAAAAAATCGTCGGCCACATCAAGGACGCCAAACTCAAGGTGCAGGCCGCCATTCAGGGCGAGCAAGTGCGTGTGACCGGCAAGAAGCGTGATGACCTGCAAGAAGCCATCGCGGCCTTGCGTGCCAAGGAATTCGGCATGCCGCTGCAGTTCAACAACTTCCGCGACTAAGCGTTATCCGTTGAAACTGCTGCCACATTTATTTGTGCACCTCCCGGGTAGCCGGAAATCAGGAGATAGAACATGGATTTGAATGCTGAAGTAGACCACTTGGTCAAGGCATCCCAAGCGTGGATCCCGATGATCATGGAATACGGCAGCCGCGTGCTGCTGGCAGTGATTACCCTGGGGATTGGCTGGTGGCTGATCAACAAGGTCACGCAAAAACTCGGTGGTTTGCTGGCCCTGCGTAACGCTGACCTGGCACTGCAAGGCTTTATCAGCAGCCTGGCCAACATCATTCTCAAGGTGTTGCTGATCGTCAGCGTGGCCTCGATGATCGGTGTCGAAACCACCTCGTTCGTTGCAGCGATCGGTGCTGCGGGTCTGGCCATCGGTCTGGCGTTGCAGGGCAGCCTGGCGAACTTCGCTGGTGGTGTGCTGATTCTGCTGTTCCGCCCGTTCCGCATCGGTGACTGGATCGAAGCGCAAGGCGTGGCGGGTACGGTCGACAGCATCCAGATTTTCCACACCGTACTGCGTACCGGCGACAACAAAACCGTCATCGTGCCAAACGGCAATCTTTCGAACGGCATCATCACCAACACCAACCGTCAGCCAACCCGCAAGGTTGTGTTCGATGTGGGCGTGGATTACGAAGCCGATCTGCAAAAGGCCCGTCAGGTGCTGCTGGATCTGGCCAAGGATGAGCGTGTTCTGCAAGATCCTGAGCCGCAGGCAGTGATTTCGACACTGGGCGACAGTTCGATCACGGTGTCCCTGCGTGTGTGGGTTAAAACTGCAGACTATTGGGATGTGATGTTCATGTTGAATGAACAATCCCGCGATCGTTTAAAAGCTGCAGGCATTGATATTCCGTTTCCGCAACGGGTGATTCGCGTAGTTCAGGAAAGCGCTGTTCAGTAACAACATTGATACCTGGCTTTACGGTCAGTTAATTAATGCCAACCCAAGAGGTGTTCACACTCTTGGGTTTTTTTATGTCGGTGCGAAAGTTTGCTGGCTAATAGATAGCTGGCTAATGTTTTTCAGTTGTACGAAGTTTCTCGCGCATAAAAAAACCGCCCACCTGAATCAGGTGGGCGGTTCTTGTTAGAGCAGTGCTCTACAGTACGTCAGCTGTTCATCCCTATTAGAGGATGTTCAGTGGGTACTCAACGATCAGACGGGTGTCGTTGTTGTCAGACGAATAGCCGCTGTACGCGCCGTTGGAGCGGTACATGGCGTAGCGCAGACGGAACGACAGGTCTTTGGCTGGACCTTCCTGAATCACGTACTTGGATTCGGCGTTCCACTCGTTTTCCTTGCCTTCGCCCAGGCCGTTGGTGGTGATGTGGTCACCCATCACGTAACGGGTCATGAAGCTCAGGCCAGGAACGCCGTAGGTTTTCATGTTCAGGTCGTAGCGAGCTTGCCAGGAGCGCTCGTCGCGGCCCACGAAGTCGGAGATCTGAATGGAGTTGGCCACGAAGATGGTGCTGTTGCCGTCAACGCCATAGTAGTAAGCGTTGTCGCCGCTGGAGCGCTGGTGAGCCAAGGTGAACTTGTGAGCACCGATGCTGTAAGCAGCAGCCAGGGACCACAGGTTGTTGTCCACGCCGGTGGTGCCGTCGCCGATGGCATCAACCAGATCGCCACGGCTGTCGCCTTTGGTGTGGTAACCGTTGAAGTCGAAGTTCAGCGACTGCTCGTCGTTGATCGGCAAGGTGTAGTTCAGGTTGACGTAGTACTTCTTGAAGTAGTCGTCAGCGTCGGAGGCGGCCAGTGCACCGGTAAAGTTGTCGGTGAACGAGTAGCTGGCACCGAAGATGTTGATGTTGGTCAGGCCTTTGCCGCCATTACCGTTCTCATCAGGCAGACCGCCGATGCTGTCACGGCCCATACCGGTTTGCTTGCTCAGGGAAGTGAAGCGACCTGCGCTCAGTTCCAGACCTTTGATCTCTTTGGAAGTGATCAGGGTACCGGTAGCGACTTCTGGCAGCATACGGCTGTCGTCAGTGGCGAAAACCGGGCTGGCAACGAATTGCTGGCCGTATTTCAACACGGTGTCGGATACGCGGAATTTGACTGCGCCGCCGATTTTACCCTGGGATTTTTCCGGGTTGCCGTCGCTGTCGTTGGCGAACAGACCGTTACCACGGTGGCCCGAGCCGCCGTCGAGTTTGACTGCGCCCATTGCCATGGCGTCGAGACCGAAGCCTACGGTGCCTTGAGTGAAGCCCGATTCGTAGGACAGCAGTTGGCTGACGCCGGTGTCCTGACGATAGCCGGCAGTGCCGGAAGTGCTGTTGCCTGCACCGTTTTTAAAGTCACGGTTCATGTATTCCATACGAGTCTTCAGTTTCAGACTCTGGTCTTCCAGGAAACCTTTGGCTTCGTCCTGAGAAGAGGCCATTGCGAACTGCGAGGTGCCTGCTGCTACAGCCAGGGCGATCATGCTCCACTTCATCACGCGCATCGTGATTTGCTCCTTTGGTTTTTAGAAGAGTACTGCCGTCCCACCTGTTTTATTATCTGGGCGGCTCTTTCTTTTTGTGTCGGCGCAAACTTATATCACGCCGACATTGTTGGCGATACTTGCGAATCTAACCTTTCACCTTCTTTACGACGCTGTCGCAGATGGCTTTGTAGATGTCGCAAATTCACAGTACCGATGCAATCGGACCGACAACTTTCTCGCTGTTTTTCTAGCCTTTTGCATCGCTAAAAAAGAGTCCCTGGCAAAACACTTGAATCTCCATCGGGCAGCCCTGCCACTATTTTTTTCGGGCTTAAGGCTCCCACTTCCCGTGGTGCGCTTATAGTCCATATGAGTACGAATGCAACAAGCGTGCACAAACTGCAATGTCGGTGCGGTTATTTTTCAGAACGCCTGTCGTTACCTGTAAAAACCTCATAAATACGGGGCGCCAAGCCACTTTCTGTCGGGGCTTGACGCGATTGTTCGTATGGTGTTGTTACACCGTAATCGACGCGTGACAACCAAAAACGTTACCGGTTCACCCCGGCAGTGAGTATTCGGCGGATGCCCGACGCACTGAGCGTAGACGCACTGTGCGGTTTTGGTGCAAAAAATTTACGCGCTGTACCGGATTCATACAGATCTGCCTGCGGGCGATCGTGAGCACCTCAGGGTTTTCGGTCATTTCAGTGTGGTTCGGGTTCCGTACTGGTGCGGGGTGTCTCAAAATGTCACATGTCGGGGCGCCCGGAGAATGGCAAGGGCACAGTCGTCGTGAAGACGGGCGCATTCGCAGGTATGCTGCGGTTCTGTCGCTTGGTGTGCTGCCTGTCGGGTGGGCCGCCAAGCTGAATTATGTAGATCAGCCGGGAGTGCGCGCAGTGTTTGCTTTAGATTCACGACTACAACAGGACACGCTGACCATCGGCGACTTTCCGCTCTGCCGACTGTTGCTGTCCAACGACGCCAACTACCCGTGGTTCATCCTGGTGCCACGCCGCAACGATATCAGCGAATTGTTTCAGTTGGATGTCGCCGATCAGCAGCAGTTCTGGCTCGAAACCACCGCGCTGGCCGAGTTGCTTAAAGACTTGTTCGACGCCGACAAAATGAACGTCGCAACGCTGGGTAACGTGGTCAGTCAGATGCACATGCATGTGATCGTGCGCAAACGCGACGATGCAGCGTGGCCGGCGCCGGTCTGGGGCAAGCACCCGGCCAAGCCTTATGACAGCGAGCAGGTGGCGGCCATTCGCGCGCAGTTGCGTGTGGTGCTGACCGAAGATTTCACCTTTGTGGAGGGCTGATTCATGACCCTGGAAGAGCGCGTTAACGATCTGGAAAGCCGTCTGGCGTTTCAGGACGACACTATCCAGACGTTGAACGACATCCTGGTGGCGCAGCAGCGGGTGGTCGAGCGCCTGCAATTGCAAATGGCTGCGTTGCTCAAGCGCCAGGAAGAGATGGTGGGGCAGTTCGAATCCTTCGAGGAAGATGCACCGCCGCCGCACTATTGAGGTGGAGGCTTTTCATCAGGCGTAAAAAAACCGCGAACAGCACGCTGCTCGCGGTTTTTTTATGCCTCGGATCAGCGACGCGGCAGCGCGGCGATCACGTCCTCGGCTTGCAGGCCTTTGTCCCGGTTCATCACCGAGAACTCCACGCGCTGGCCTTCAACCAGAACGCGATGGCCTTCGCCACGGATCGCGCGAAAGTGCACGAAAATGTCATCACCGGAATCCCGGGAGATAAAGCCGAAGCCTTTGGAGGTGTTGAACCACTTGACGGTGCCGGTATCACGGTTGGTCATGTCGTAGCTGGTTGGCGTGGCAGCCGGTGAAGATCGATAAAAGCTGACGGCCAGGTGCAGGACCACGGCAACCAGGGCAATCACCAGGCTGAACAACACGGCTGGCTGGCCGGCGATGACTGGCATCGGCGCGATCAGGGTCAAGGTTTGCAGGACGACAGTCAGCACCAGAAGAGCGCTGACCAGATTTTGCAGATGCTGGCGCGGGCCTTTGTTCCAGTAAGGAATCACTGGGGCAATGACCAGGTTCAGCAGGCCGAAAAAGGCCAGGTAAAGTGCATCGGGTTGTTGCAGGTAGGGAACGGCTTCGGATTTCAAGCTAGGTATGAACGACAGCAGCAGTGCCGCTGCGCCCATTAGCAGGTGGACGATTTTCAACATTTTGATTGGCTCACGTTATTAACGGCTCACAAGGAAGAGCTGAAGGCGCACGGTTCGCTTCGGAACAAAATAAGAGGCGGTGGACACGGACACAGCATCAGCCTATGCGCAAATCCCCGGAAAATGGGGCATGGCGACACACTGCCTATTTAACAGCAAAGCCTGCAGCTACTCAAATCAGGCCGGCCAGCGGCAGCAAAGTGGTCGATTTGTCGCAGTGCGAGCGTCGATTCGAGGCTGCGAGGTATCGACAGCCTTGCTAGAGTGGGGCGGTACCTTGGATGAATCCAAATCGCCGTTAGGGGGTAAACATGGCAATCGATATCGGTATCAGTGAAGAAGACCGCAAGTCCATCGTCGAGGGGCTGTCGCGTCTGCTGTCGGACACCTACGTGCTGTATCTGAAAACCCATAACTTCCACTGGAACGTCACAGGCCCGATGTTCCGCACACTGCACCTGATGTTCGAAGAGCAATACAACGAATTGGCGCTGGCCGTCGATTCGATCGCCGAGCGTATTCGCGCGCTGGGTTTTCCGGCGCCGGGCGCTTACGCCACTTATGCGCGGCTTTCTTCTATCAAGGAGGAGGAGGGCGTGCCAAGCGCCGAGGACATGATCAAACAACTGGTCGCCGGTCAGGAAGCCGTGACCCGCACCGCGCGCGGCATTTTCCCGCTGCTCGACAAGGTCAGCGATGAGCCGACGGCCGATCTGCTGACCCAGCGCATGCAGGTTCATGAAAAAACCGCGTGGATGTTGCGCGCATTGCTCGAAGCCTGACCCCAGTGCGCGGGCATGCCTTGAGGATGCCCGCGCTGTCCGAAGTCTTACTTCTATCGTTGGCTTATCCTACGGGGATGGTCAATTAGTCATCTGGATATAACTTTGCGTCTGCGCTTTTATAGAAGTCACAGGATGTGACTTTGAAAACACGCAGAGATGGCAAAGGAGTGTCACCGATATGATAGAGGGAGACAGGCGAGGCGACAGGATTGTCGGCTTGCAGCATGAATTGAAGTTCGATCCGTTCGTCAACGAATTCGACATGTCATTGGTACAGCCGCTGTCCCGATCCGTGCGTTTGAACGGATACGCGACGTGCCTGCGGCTGGAGCAGGTGTACTGGAACATCCTCGGCGCCATGGCCAAAGACAACTGCTGTTCGATCAGCTCACTGTTATCCCACGTTGACCGTGAGGTACATCTGCGTCACGGCGGGGTGAAAAATTTCAGTGCGCTGGTACGAGTGGTGTGTGTCATGAACGGGGTCAAAGCCACTGAACCAGTGAAATCGCTCTGAAACAGCGGTTGCAAAGGAGGTTGCAGCCTGTGCAGTCTTACGGCTGCACAGGCCGCATTTAATGGATATAATCCCGCTCTTTCGCCGCAAAGCCCTGCGCGCGGTGGCAATCTGATCGCCGAGACACCTCCATGCCGATGTACGATTATCAATGTGCTTCCTGTGGTCATCAGTTGGAAGCCATTCAAAAGATCAGCGATGCACCGCTGGTCGACTGCCCTGCCTGCCAGGCGCCAGAGCTCAAGAAACAGCTGTCCATGCCCGGCTTTCGCCTCAGCGGCAGCGGTTGGTACGAAACCGATTTTAAGACCGGAACCAAGAAGAATCTGGCCGGTAGCGACAAATCTGACTAGGGTTCAAGCCCAGGTCGAACGACACGCGTGAGTTTCCACACGTCGCACAATGCTTGAGTGCGACGGGATCTCCACCGAATTTCGAATTACGAGAAGCGAACCACTACCATGATGCGCAGCCACTATTGCGGCCAACTGAACGAAAGCCTGGAAGGTCAGGAAATTACCCTTTGCGGATGGGTTCACCGTCGCCGCGACCACGGCGGGGTGATTTTCCTCGATATCCGTGATCGTGACGGTCTGGCCCAGGTGGTGTTCGATCCGGATCGCGCCGAGAGCTTCTCCGCCGCCGATCGCGTGCGCAGCGAGTACGTCGTGAAGATCACCGGTAAGGTGCGTCTGCGTCCGGCCGGTGCAACCAACGCCAACATGGCGTCGGGCATGATCGAAGTGCTGGGTTACGAACTGGAAGTGCTGAACGAGTCGGAAACCCCGCCGTTCCCGCTCAACGAATACTCCGACGTTGGCGAAGAAACCCGCCTGCGCTATCGCTTCCTCGACCTGCGTCGTCCGGAAATGGCCGAGAAGCTGCGTCTGCGTTCGCGCATGACCACCAGCATCCGTCGCTTCCTCGACGAAAACGGCTTCCTCGACGTTGAAACGCCGATCCTGACCCGTGCAACTCCAGAAGGCGCACGCGACTATCTGGTGCCGAGCCGCACTCACGCCGGTTCGTTCTTCGCGCTGCCGCAATCGCCGCAGCTGTTCAAGCAACTGCTGATGGTGGCCGGCTTCGACCGTTACTACCAGATCGCCAAGTGCTTCCGCGACGAAGACCTGCGTGCCGACCGTCAGCCGGAATTCACCCAGATCGACATCGAGACCAGCTTCCTCGATGAAAAAGAGATCATGGGCCTCACCGAGCAAATGATCCGCAACCTGTTCAAGGAAGTGCTGGGTCTGGAATTCGGCGAATTCCCGCACATGACTTTCGAAGAAGCCATGCGTCGCTACGGTTCCGACAAACCAGACCTGCGTAACCCGCTGGAACTGGTCGATGTTGCCGATCAACTAAAGGAAGTCGATTTCAAGGTCTTCAGTGGCCCGGCCAACGATCCGAAATGCCGTATCGCCGCACTGCGCGTTCCAGGCGGGGCGAGCATGCCGCGCAAGCAGATCGACGACTACACCAAGTTCGTCGGCATCTACGGTGCCAAGGGCCTGGCGTACATCAAGGTCAACGAGCGCGCTGCCGGTGTTGAAGGTCTGCAATCGCCGATCGTGAAAAACATCCCGGAAGACAAGCTGAACGTGATCCTCGATCGCGTTGGCGCAGTCGATGGCGACATCGTGTTCTTCGGCGCCGACAAGGCCAAGATCGTCAGCGAAGCCTTGGGTGCACTGCGCATCAAGCTCGGTCACGACTTGAAGCTGCTGACCTGCGAGTGGGCGCCAATGTGGGTCGTCGACTTCCCGATGTTCGAAGAAAACGACGACGGCAGCTTCTCTGCGCTGCACCACCCGTTCACCGCACCGAAGTGCACGCCGCAAGAGCTCGAAGCCAACCCGGCCGCTGCTCTGTCCCGCGCGTACGACATGGTGCTGAACGGTACTGAGCTGGGTGGCGGTTCGATCCGTATCCACCGCAAGGAAATGCAGCAGTCGGTGTTCCGTCTGTTGGGCATCAACGAAGCGGAACAGGAAGAGAAATTCGGCTTCCTGCTCGACGCCCTGAAGTACGGCGCACCGCCGCACGGTGGTCTTGCCTTCGGTCTGGATCGTCTGGTCATGCTGATGACCGGCGCCCAGTCGATCCGTGAAGTGATCGCCTTCCCGAAAACCCAGAGCGCTGCCGACGTCATGACGCAAGCTCCGGGTGTGGTGGATGCCAAGGCATTGCGCGAATTGCACATTCGTTTGCGCGAAACGCCAAAGGCTGAGTAAGACGGGCCTGAAGGCGCATCTTCGGATGCGCCTTTTTTCTTTCTTATGGTTTCAAAGCTGTTCAAGATTTTTTGTTTGCCGGCCGCTGCAATAGCAGGGCGGGCAACGTTTCAAAGAGAATTCGGAGCGAGTTATGGCGGGTCATTCCAAGTGGGCGAACATCAAGCACCGCAAAGAACGTCAGGATGCCAAGAAAGGCAAAATCTTTACCAAGTGGATTCGTGAGCTGACCGTCGCTGCCCGTCAAGGTGGCGGTGATCCCGGTTCCAACCCGCGTTTGCGTCTGGCGCTGGACAAGGCCCTCGGTGCGAACATGAGCCGCGACATCATTGATCGCGCGGTTGCTCGCGGTGCCGGTGCCGCCGACACCGACGACATGGTCGAGCTGAGTTACGAAGGTTACGGCCCGGGCGGCGTGGCGGTGATGGTCGAGTGCATGACCGACAACCGCAATCGCACCGCAGCAGCCGTGCGCCATGCGTTCAGCAAGTGCGGCGGTAACCTGGGCACCGACGGTTCGGTCGCGTACCTGTTCGAGCGCAAGGGCCAGATCTCCTTCGCCCCGGGCGTCGATGAGGACGCTCTGATCGAAGCGGCGATGGAAGCCGACGCCGATGACGTGGTTACGAACGAAGACGGTTCGATTGACGTGTTCACTTCGTTCGCCGGTTTCTATTCCGTGCGTAACGCCTTGGAAGCCGCCGGTTTCAAAGGTGATGACGCGGAAATCGTCATGCTGCCGACCACCAGCGCCGAACTGGATCTGGAAGGCGCGGAGAAAGTGCTCAAGCTGATCGACATGCTTGAAGACCTGGACGACGTGCAGAACGTTTATTCCAACGCGGATATTCCGGAAGACGTCGCCGCCCAGCTCGGTTGATGCACTACAAAGATCGCAGCCTTGAAAGCTCTCTGTAGGAGCTGACGAAGGCTGCGATCTTTTGATTTTCTGCTGTTTATTTAAAAGATCGCAGCCTGCGGCAGCTCCTACAGTTATCCTCAGGCGAATGCGATCTCTCTTGCAGGCGTTATGACTTTAATTCTTGGTATCGACCCCGGTTCGCGCATCACCGGTTACGGCATTGTTCGCGATACCGGACGTGGCGGCTGCATCTACGTCGCCTCGGGCTGTATCCGCACCGGCGCTGGCGAGCTGCATGAACGACTGCAAATCGTCTATCGCGGCGTGCGTGAAATCATTCAGACCTACGGCCCGGTTACCATGGGCATCGAAAAAGTGTTCATGGCGAAAAACGCCGACTCGGCGCTCAAACTCGGGCAGGCCCGTGGCGCGGCGATTGTTGCCGGTGCCGAAGAAAGCCTGGAAATTGCCGAGTACACAGCAACCCAGGTCAAGCAAGCCGTGGTCGGCACGGGCGCGGCCAATAAAGAGCAGGTGCAGATGATGGTCATGCACATGCTGAAGTTGACCAGCAAACCGCAAATCGATGCTTCGGATGCCCTGGCCATTGCCATTTGCCACGCCCACACGCGTTCCAGTCTGCTGCCGCATGGCCTGGGAGCAGCACGCAGTCGTGGCGGGCGCCTGCGTCTCTGATAGCATCAGCAATCAAATTTTCCGGAATGCGGGTTTCGCGCCTGGGTCGTCGGCCTGAAGCACGCCTTCCGTCAGTCGCCAGCCCACGGCTGGCCAACGCTCAAGGATCTGAAACGTGATTGGACGCTTGCGCGGCACCCTGGCTGAGAAACAGCCGCCGCACCTGATTCTCGATGTAAATGGCCTCGGGTATGAGCTGGAAGTGCCCATGACCACCCTCTACCGACTGCCGCCGGTCGGTGAACCGCTGACCCTGCACACGCACTTGGTCGTACGCGAAGACGCGCAGTTACTCTATGGTTTCGCCGGCAAGCGTGAGCGAGACTTTTTTCGCGAGTTGATCCGTCTCAATGGTGTCGGGCCGAAATTGGCCCTGGCATTGATGTCGAGCCTGGAAGTCGATGAACTGGTGCGCTGCGTGCAGTCGCAGGACACGTCGGCGCTGACCAAGGTGCCGGGTGTTGGCAAGAAAACCGCCGAGCGTTTGCTCGTCGAGCTGAAAGATCGCTTCAAGGCCTGGGAAACCTCGCCGGCCATGTTCGCCCTGGTGCCAAACCAGCCGGACGGCCCGGCGCCGGTCAACACCGCCGAAAACGATGCGGTCAGCGCGCTGATTTCCCTGGGCTACAAGCCGCAGGAAGCGAGCAAGGCAATTTCGGCCATCAAGGACAAGAATTTGAGCAGTGAAGACATGATCCGCCGCGCCCTGAAGGGAATGATTTAAGTGATTGAAGCTGATCGTCTGATCGCCGCTGCGCACATTCCGCGCGAGCGCGAAGAAGTCCAGGATCGGGCCATTCGTCCGGTCAGTCTGGCCGATTATATTGGCCAGCCAACGGTGCGCGAGCAGATGGAACTGTTCATTCAGGCTGCTCGTGGCCGCAGCGAATCCCTTGATCACACGTTGATCTTCGGTCCGCCGGGGCTGGGTAAAACCACGCTGGCCAACATCATCGCCCAGGAAATGGGCGTGTCGATCAAGAGCACCTCGGGCCCGGTCCTGGAGCGTCCGGGTGATCTGGCGGCATTGCTGACCAATCTTGAGCCGCATGACGTGCTGTTCATCGATGAAATCCATCGTCTGTCGCCGATCGTCGAAGAAGTCTTGTACCCGGCGATGGAAGATTTCCAGCTCGACATCATGATCGGTGAAGGGCCAGCAGCACGCTCGATCAAACTCGACCTGCCGCCGTTCACCCTGGTCGGGGCGACTACTCGCGCCGGCATGCTGACCAACCCGTTGCGTGACCGCTTCGGTATCGTCCAGCGTCTTGAGTTCTACAGCACCGCGGATCTGGCGACGATTGTCGGTCGTTCGGCGAATATTCTTGGCCTGCCACTCGACCCGGAGGGCGCCTTCGAAATCGCTCGACGTGCCCGTGGTACGCCGCGAATTGCCAACCGATTGCTGCGCCGTGTGCGCGATTTTGCCGAAGTGCGCGCCAAGGGCCACATCACCAAGGCGGTGGCGGATCTGGCGTTGAACCTGCTGGATGTCGACGAGCATGGTTTCGATCATCAGGACCGGCGTCTGCTGTTGACCATGATCGAGAAGTTCGATGGCGGGCCGGTCGGTATCGACAGCCTTGCAGCAGCGATCAGTGAAGAACGCCACACGATTGAAGACGTGCTGGAGCCGTATCTGATTCAGCAGGGTTACATCATGCGCACGCCGCGGGGCAGGGTGGTGACGCGGCATGCGTATCTGCATTTCGGTTTAAACATTCCGTCACGAATGGGTGAGACGCCCGTGGTAGACGAGTTTCTCGATGCCGTGGACGATTAATACACATTTGTTGTCGATTTATTCAGGGTTTGTACTGTCAGAGGACGGTACTTTTGCAGTAAAGCCCTGAAACAACGAAAAACAGTTGTCTAGCCGGATTGGCAACATGAGGAGTAAGCACTAGAGTATGCGCGCGCAAAACGGGCTTGAGCCGTTCGCACATCGTTGTCGCGTTTATTACGAGGACACCGATGCGGGCGGCATCGTGTATTACGTTAATTACCTCAAGTTTATGGAACGGGCTCGAACCGAGCGGCTCCGCGAACTGGGCTTTGCCCAATCGCAGCTTGCCGGGGAGGACCTGTTGTTTGTCGTGCATTCCAGCGAAGCGCGTTACCACGCGCCGGCGCGACTGGACGACGAGCTTCTGGTAAGTGCTGAAGTAATCGAATTGAACCGTGCCAGCCTGCGTTTCAAACAGCAGGTCAGGCGGGCAACGGATAATGTGCTGCTCTGTGAAGGGCAGTTTTTGGTGGCCTGTGTGCGCACTAACAGTTTGAAACCCCGGGCCCTTCCCGAAGACTTGCGTGCGGCTTTCGCCGACGCGGTCGGCCCGGGTACACACTCAAAGCAGGAGATAAAGCGTGGAAGCTAACGTCGTCGACCATTCCTCCATGTGGAGCCTGGTCAGCAATGCCAGCATCGTGGTGCAGTTGGTAATGTTGACTCTGGTGGCCGCATCGGTGACCTCATGGATCATGATCTTTCAGCGCAGCAACCTGCTGCGTGCCGGTCGACGCGCCCTGGAGAGCTTCGAAGAGCGCTTCTGGTCGGGTATCGATTTGTCCAAACTGTACCGCCAGGCCGGCAGCAACCCTGATCCGGATTCGGGCGTCGAGCAAATCTTCCGCGCCGGTTTCAAGGAGTTCTCCCGTCTGCGCCAGCAGCCAGGTGTCGATCCTGAAGCGGTGATGGAAGGCGTGGCCCGTGCCATGCGCGTTGCCATCTCGCGCGAAGAAGAGAAACTGGAGCAGAGCCTGCCGTTTCTCGCCACTGTTGGTTCGGTCAGCCCGTACATCGGTCTGTTCGGTACCGTATGGGGCATCATGAACTCCTTCCGCGGTCTGGCCAGCGCCCAGCAAGCAACCCTGGCCACCGTGGCTCCGGGTATCGCTGAAGCACTGATCGCTACGGCGATCGGCCTGTTCGCGGCAATCCCTGCCGTAATCGCTTACAACCGTTTTGCTGCTCGCAGCGAAACCCTGCTGGGCCGTTACTACACCTTCGCCGATGAATTCCAGGCGATCCTGCACCGCAAAGTGCACACCAGCGAAGAATAAGCAGGTAATTTCCAATGGCTTTAATCGCTCGAGCTCGCAAAAAGCGCAAGCCGGTCGCCGAGATGAACGTGGTGCCATACATCGACGTGATGTTGGTGCTGCTGGTCATTTTCATGGTGACCGCGCCGATGCTCAATCAGGGCGTGAAAGTTGATCTGCCCAAGGTTTCCAGCGAAGCCTTGCCGCAGGACAACAACACTCAGGTCCTGACCATTTCGATCAAGGCTGACAAGACCTATTACTGGAACCTTGGCAGCGAAGTCGACACCGAGAAGCAACAGGACAGGGCCATGACCCTGCCGCAGATGACCGACGCGGTGACGAAAATCATCGCGGCCGGCAACGGTAACGGCAAGCGTACCCAGGTCTTCATCCGCGGCGACAAAACCGTCGACTATGGTTCCGTCATGGGCGCCATGGGCGGGTTGCAGAAAGCCGGGGTCGGTAACGTTGGTTTGATTACCGAGGCCCCCTGATGCAGCCACTGCGAGAGCCGTCTGCCTCGGAAAGCTACTTCTGGCCTAGTGTTCTGGCGATTGTCCTGCACGTGCTGGTATTCGGCATGCTGTTCGTCAGTTTCGCCTTTACACCAGAGCTGCCGCCGGCCAAGCCGATTGTCCAGGCGACCCTGTACCAGCTGAAATCGAAAAGTCAGGCAACCACCCAGACCAATCAGAAGATTGCGGGTGAGGCGAAGAAATCCGCCGCGCGTCAGACTGAAGTCGAGCAGATGGAACAGAAAAAGGTCGAGCAGGAAGCGGTGAAAGCTGCGGAACAAAAGAAAGAAGAAGCGGCTCAAAAGGCCGAGGAAGCCAAGAAGGCCGACGAGTCGAAAAAAGCGGACGAGGCGAAAAAGGCTGATGAAGCCAAAAAAGCCGATGACGCGAAGAAGACCGCCGAAGCCAAGAAGGCAGAAGAGAAACAATTGGCTGATATAGCCAAGAAGAAATCTGAAGAAGAAGCCAAAAAGGCTGCTGAAGAAGAGGCCAAGAAAGCGGCCGCTGAAGAAGCGAAGAAAAAGATCGTCGAAGACGCGAAGAAGAAAGCCGCCGAAGACGCCAAGAAGAAATCTGAAGCTGAAGAGGCGAAGAAGAAAATCGCCGACGAAGCGAAGAAGAAAGCTGCTGCCGATGCTGCGAAGAAGAAAGCGCAGGATGCGGCACGTAAATCTACCGAAGACAAAAAGGCTCAGGCCTTGGCAGATTTGCTTTCCGACACGCCGCAGCGTCAGCAGGCCTTGGCCGATGAGCAGGGCGACGAAGTTGCGGGCAGTTTCGATGACCTGATTCGTGCGCGGGCAGCGGAAGGCTGGGCTCGTCCACCTTCGGCACGCAAAGGCATGACGGTCGTGTTGCAAATCGGCATGTTGCCGGACGGTACGGTGACCTCGGTCAGCGTGGCCAAATCCAGTGGCGATGGTCCGTTCGATGCTTCGGCAGTAGCGGCGGTCAAGAATATTGGACGTTTGACAGAAATGCAGGGAATGAAGCCGAGCGATTTCGCTCCGTATCGTTCATTCAAGATGACATTCACACCTGAGGATCTAGCCTTGTGAGAAACCTTCTTCGAGGAATGCTGGTCGTGATCTGCTGCATGGCAGGGATCGCGATGGCTGATGAAAAGAACATTCTGGTCACCAGCGGCAGCGATCGGGCTACTCCGATCGCTGTTGTACCGTTCGGTTTGCAGGGCGGCGCCGTCCTGCCGGACGACATGGCTGAAATCATTGGTAACGATTTGCGTAACTCGGGCTACTACTCGCCGATTCCAAAGCAAAACATGATCAGCCAGCCAAGCCAGCCGAGCGAAATCATCTTCCGTGACTGGAAGGCGGTCGGTGCTCAATACATGATGGTCGGCAGCATCGCTCCTGCGGGCGGCCGTCTGCAGGTGCAGTGGGCACTGTTCAACGTGGCCACCGAACAGAAAGTGGCTGACGGCAGTGTTTCCGGTACCACCGAGCAGTTGCGCGACATGGCGCACTTCATCGCTGACCAGTCGTTCGAAAAACTCACCGGTATCCAGGGTGCGTTTTCGACCCGTCTGTTGTACGTAACGGCTGAACGCTTCTCCGAGAAGAACACCCGTTACACCCTGCAGCGTTCGGACTACGACGGTGCTCGCGCCGTGACTCTGTTGCAATCGCGCGAGCCGATCCTGTCGCCGCGTTTCGCACCGGATGGCAAGCGCATCGCCTACGTGTCGTTCGAGCAGAAGCGTCCGCGGATCTTCATGCAGAACATCGACACCGGTCGCCGTGAGCAGATCACCAACTTCGAAGGCCTGAACGGCGCACCTGCCTGGTCGCCGAATGGTGATCGTCTGGCGTTCGTGCTGTCGAAAGACGGTAACCCGGATATTTACGTGATGAACCTGGCTTCGCGTCAGATCAATCGTGTAACCGCGGGCCCGGGCATCAACACCGAACCGTACTGGGGCAAGGATGGTTCGACCATCTACTTCACCTCGGACCGTGGCGGCAAGCCACAGATCTACAAAACCAGCGCCAGTGGCGGCGGTGCCGAGCGTGTGACGTTCGTAGGTAACTACAACGCCAACCCGAAACTGTCGGCAGATGAAAAGACGCTGGTGATGATCCATCGCCAGGATGGTTTCACCAATTTCAAGGTGGCAGCCCAGGATTTGCAGCGAGGTAGTGTAAAGATTCTCACTGATAGCACTCTGGACGAGTCGCCTACTGTTGCGCCCAACGGCACCATGGTAATCTACGCCACCCGCCAACAGGGCCGGGGAGTCTTGATGCTCGTGTCCATTAATGGACGCGTTAGGCTCCCGCTTCCTACCGCTCAAGGCGAAGTCAGAGAACCGTCCTGGTCCCCTTACCTGAAGTGAGCGGGCGCTACACGTTTTACTTAACACACTGGGGTTCATTAGGAGTTTCACGATGGAAATGCTGAAGTTTGGTAAATTTGCTGCGCTGGCTCTGGCCATGGCTGTAGCTGTAGGTTGCTCGTCCAAAGGCGGCGACAACGCCGGTGAAGGCGCTGTTGATCCAAACGCTGGTTACGGCGCAAACACTGGTGCCGTTGACGGTTCCCTGAGCGAAGAAGCTGCTCTGCGCGCAATCACCACCTTCTACTTCGAATACGACAGCTCGGACCTGAAGCCAGAAGCCATGCGCGCTCTGGACGTTCACGCCAAAGACCTGAAAGCAAACGGCGCTCGCGTTGTTCTGGAAGGCAACACCGACGAACGTGGTACTCGTGAGTACAACATGGCACTGGGCGAGCGTCGTGCGAAAGCCGTTCAACGCTACCTGGTACTGCAAGGTGTTTCCCCAGCTCAGCTGGAACTGGTTTCCTACGGCGAAGAGCGTCCAGTTGCTACCGGCAACGACGAGCAGTCCTGGGCTCAAAACCGTCGCGTCGAACTGCGTAAGTAATTCGATATGCGAACGTGCCGTCGTGCTGTAACTGTTCTGGCTCTCAGCCTCGCACCGCTTGCGGTGTGGGCTGCGGTTCCTGTGGTCGATGACAACTCCGGTTATAACAATAGCGGGAGCAGTTATCCGCCTGCGGGTTACGGTACGAACGGCGCCTATGCCGGGGGAGCGGCTTCGGCCCCTGCCTCGGCACAAGGCATGCTGTTTAACCAACTGCAACAGATGCAGGATCAGATATCGCGCCAGCAAGGTGTGATTGAAGAACTGCAGAACCAGGTTGCGCGCATGAAGCAAGAATCCCTGGAGCGATACCAGGATCTTGATCGGCGCATAGGATCCGGCGTTGCACCTGCCGCGACTCCTGAGAATTCTTCTGCCGGTGGCGATGCAAGTGCTGCTGCCGGTGCTGCCGCTGGCGCCGGGGCTGCTGCCGCCCAGGCTCCTGCTGCGGGTAGCGAACCGGCTGATCCGGCCAAGGAAAAGCTGTATTACGATGCCGCTTTCGACCTGATCAAAGCCAAGGATTTCGACAAGGCCAGCCAGGCTTTCTCGGCATTCCTGCGCAAATACCCGAACAGCCAATACGCGGGCAACGCCCAGTACTGGTTGGGCGAAGTGAACCTGGCCAAGGGTGATCTGCAAGGTGCAGGTCAGGCTTTCGCCAAGGTTTCGCAGCTGTATCCCAAGCACAACAAAGTGCCGGATTCGCTGTACAAGCTGGCTGATGTAGAGCGCCGCCTCGGTCATACCGACAAGGTAAAAGGCATTCTGCAACAGGTGGTGGCCCAGTATCCGGGTACCTCCGCCGCTCAGTTGGCCCAACGCGATTTGCAGCGCATGTAAGCCTGAGCTTTTCAGGTTTGCACCCGTTTAGAAGAAACCCGCGCCTGTCGCGGGTTTTTTCGTTAGAATTCACGCCCTTTTTCTGAAACACGCTTCTTGTGATCCGCGCGTTGGCGCGATTACCTGAAGTGCCTGACGGAGGCGGACAGCCTGTTTAGCTGTTACGCCCGTGGCGACTATGCAAGACACATTGAGAATTACCGAAGTTTTCTACTCTTTGCAGGGGGAAACGCGGACTGCCGGGCTGCCCACTGTTTTTGTGCGCCTGACCGGTTGCCCATTGCGTTGCCAATACTGCGACAGTGCCTACGCATTCAGTGGCGGCACCGTGCGCACCCTCGACGATATCCTCGAGCAAGTGGCCGGATTTCGTCCGCGTTACGTCTGTGTCACCGGCGGTGAGCCGTTGGCGCAGCCCAACGCTATTCCCTTGCTCAAACAGCTATGTGATGCCGGATATGAGGTCTCGCTGGAAACCAGCGGTGCCCTCGACATTTCGGCGGTCGATCCGCGCGTTAGTCGCGTGCTTGATCTGAAGACACCGGGTTCGAAAGAAGCCCATCGCAACCTTTACGAAAATATCGAATTGCTGACTCCCAACGATCAGGTGAAGTTTGTCATCTGCTCGCGGGAAGATTACGACTGGGCGGTTTCCAAACTGATCCAGTACGGGCTCGACCGGCGTGCCGGCGAAGTCCTGTTTTCTCCAAGTCACCATGACCTCAACGCAAGGGATCTGGCGGATTGGGTGGTGGCGGACAACCTGCCAGTGCGGTTGCAACTGCAGCTGCATAAATATCTATGGAATGATGAGCCGGGGCGCTGAAATGACTGAACAACTGAACACAACCGAAAAACGTGCGGTGATCCTGCTGTCCGGTGGTCTGGACTCGGCAACGGTCGTGGCCATGGCCCGCGCTGAAGGCTACGCCTGCTACACCATGAGTTTCGATTACGGCCAGCGCTCCCATGCCGAATTGCATGCCGCTGCGCGCGTCGCTCGCGACCTGGGTGTGGTCGAGCACAAGGTGATCGGCATCAACCTGAACGGCATGGGCGGTTCGGCACTGACCGACACCAGCATTGATATCCCTGAAGAGCTGGGTGAGGGCATCCCGGTCACTTACGTGCCGGCGCGCAACACGGTGTTCCTGTCTCTGGCGTTGGGTTGGGCTGAAGTGCTCGGCGCTCGTGACATCTTTATTGGTGTGAATGCGGTGGACTACTCCGGCTATCCAGATTGCCGTCCCGAGTTCATCGAGTCGTTCGAGCGTATGGCCAATCTGGCGACCAAGGCTGGCGTCGAGGGTAATGGCTTCCGCATTCAGGCGCCGTTGCAGAACCTGAGCAAAGCGCAAATCGTTCAGGCGGGCGTGAAGCTCGGCGTTGATTACGGTCTGACTGTTTCCTGCTATCAGGCCGACGATGAAGGCCGTGCCTGCGGTAAATGCGACAGCTGCCGCCTGCGCGCAGAAGGCTTTGCAGCGGCCGGCGTGAGCGATCCAACACCTTATTTTTGATTATTTTCAAAAAGGTGTTGAATAGTCCTTAAAAATCAGTATTATACGCGCCACCACACAGCGGGTCGTTAGCTCAGTTGGTAGAGCAGTTGGCTTTTAACCAATTGGTCGTAGGTTCGAATCCCACACGACCCACCATTTTTGGCGGTTTAGAAAATCCGGAAGGCCCACGCAAGTGAGGATTTCCGGGTTTTTTTTTGCCTGTGATTTGGGCGTGCGTTGTTCCAGTGCAAGTTGCGCTGACGCAGGTCAGAATCATCTTTTGTATCCCCGGGATATTCTGTAGCCTTGCGCAGCTTCAACGCTGTCCGTGCCTGATAAAACTCACTCTCCCGGCGGTACCCTCAAGCGGTCCGGAGCCGGGTGTATACTCGACTTTCGCGCGAAAGCGCCTGCAGGTCTTGCGAACATGACGCAGATTTCCGAACGCCTTCTGGTTCAAGCCCACCTCGACGCCAAACAGCCCAAACCGCTGACTGCCGAGGAAGAGGCTTATTACCGTTCCGCCATCGCCGCCGAGCTCAAGGCTCAGGACGCGGTTCTGGTTGCCCACTTCTATTGCGATCCGGTGATTCAGGCCCTGGCCGAAGAAACCGGTGGCTGTGTATCCGACTCCCTGGAAATGGCCCGCTTCAGTAATGCCCATCCGGCCAAGACCGTGGTGGTCGCCGGCGTGAAGTTCATGGGTGAGACTGCAAAAATTCTCAACCCGGAAAAACGTGTGCTGATGCCAACCCTCGAAGCCACGTGTTCGCTGGACCTGGGTTGCCCGGTCGACGAGTTCTCGGCGTTTTGCGATCAGCACCCGGAGCGCACGGTCGTGGTCTACGCCAACACCTCCGCTGCCGTCAAAGCCCGGGCCGACTGGGTGGTGACGTCGAGTTGTGCGCTGGAAATCGTCGAAAGCCTGATGGACAACGGCGAGACCATCATCTGGGGGCCGGACAAGCATCTGGGCACCTACATTCAGCGCAAGACCGGCGCCGACATGCTGCTGTGGGACGGAGCCTGCATCGTCCACGAGGAGTTCAAGTCCAAGCAGCTCGAAGACATGAAGGCCTTGTACCCGGACGCCGCGATTCTGGTGCACCCCGAATCGCCGACTGCCGTGATCGAACTGGCAGACGCCGTGGGCTCCACCAGTCAATTGATCGCCGCTGCGCAGTCCCTGCCGAACAAGACCCTGATCGTTGCCACCGACCGCGGCATCTTCTACAAGATGCAGCAGTTGTGCCCGGACAAGGTCTTCATCGAGGCGCCAACCGCCGGTAACGGCGCCGCGTGCCGCAGTTGCGCACATTGTCCGTGGATGGCCATGAATACCCTTGAGCGTACGCTCAAGAGCTTGAAGGAAGGGACGAACGAGATCTTTGTTGATCCGGCGTTGATTCCGCAGGCGATTCGGCCTTTGAAGCGGATGCTGGATTTCACCCAGGCGGCGCGGATGAAGCTGGCCGGTAACGCTTAAAAAGCAAAAGATCGCAGCCTTCGGCAGCTCCTACACTGATACCTGTAGGAGCTGCCGGAGGCTGCGATCTTTTTTTGTGGGTACTTACTTCGTCTTCTTCGGAACCCGCACCACGCAGGTATCCGAATAGATGTCATGCCACGTGCGCTTCTGTTTGTCATACAGCGACCAGAAGAATCCCAGCCCCACACAAAGCCACGACGCAATCGACACCATAAACCGCAGCAACGCCTGCCACAGGCTGATTGCGGTGCCATTGGCGTTCTGCACGCGAATGCCCCACACCTGCATGCCCAGCGTCTGCCCACCATGGGTCCAGAACTTGGCGAAGAATCCGAACAACACCAACAGCAGTACGGTCGAGTACAGCGGATCACCGTCGAGCTGTCCGGCGTCGGTCATCACCCGCAGGCGTTCTGCACCGATGATCAAACCCTGAATGAGCTTGTAAACGAAGCCGGTCACGATCAGCAGGGCGGTGCACAACAGAAAGTCGTAGAACATCGCGGCCAGCCGACGGCCAAGGCCAACGGCAGGAAAATCGCCCTGGGGAGTGAGCAGGTTCTTCGACATGGCAGCCTCTGGACGCTTGAAGGAACCGCCATTTTACGGATTCGCGCGGACAAAAAAGCCCCTGATATCAATATCAGGGGCTTTTTCGTTACACAGATCAGGCTTCTGCTTGTACTTCGTCAGCCTGCATGCCTTTTTGGCCTTGCACTGCAACGAAGGTCACCTTCTGGCCTTCTTTCAGGCTCTTGAAGCCGTTGCCCTGAATGGCGCGGAAATGCACGAACAGATCCGGACCGCTTTCTGGAGTGATAAAACCAAAACCTTTCTCGTCGTTAAACCACTTGACGGTACCGCTCTGACGTGTGGACATTTCTTATTCCTTTGACGCAATAAATTAATGACAGCCTCTTTCTCATGAAAGAGTACTGGGGCTGGTTGCAGGAGAGTAAGAAGACGTCGAACGGGATGTAGCTAACTTGTAGGCTACTGCCCAGGTCACGATTCCAAGCTGACCCATGCAAACACAGTGAGGAAACTCTACGCCAACTACCGGAGAAAAAACAAGCCCCTTGCAGGCCCGGTTTTGCTGCGCTTGAAGGCACTTAGTCAATCCGCTAGTGCAGGCTTAGACGATTAGCTTGTTCAAATGTTTTCGAACGTTATAAGCAAAGTTCATATTCGAAACGGTTGTTAGAAACTGCACTGTTTTATGGCGATTGCGTTACACATTAGTGCACGCATAACGCAATCGCGTTACTTATAGAAACAGTCAATCAACCACGGTAGTAGCGTTGTGGAACAAATGGCATTTTGCTTACAAGCATTTGCACCTTTTTCCCACGAACAATTGCCCACACTGGCGTATCGAGAGTGACGTAAGCACTGTCGAGGTAACCCATTGCCAATGGCCCACCCAGTGTCGGACCGAAGCCGCCACTGCACACGCTACCGATGATGTCGCCGGCCTCGTTGACGATTTCCGCGCCTTCGCGCACCGGCGTGCGTTCCTGCGGGAGCAGGCCGACGCGCTTGCGTGCGACGCCATTTTGTTGTTGGGCGAAGATATGCTCTGCCCCCGGGAAACCCCCGGCCCGTGCGCCATCGGCGCGGCGCGGCTTGGACATTGCCCACAGCAGGCTGGCTTCGATGGGCGTGGTTTCGGTGTTCATGTCGTGGCCGTACAGGCACAGGCCGGCTTCAAGGCGCAGCGAATCGCGAGCGCCGAGGCCGATGGCCGCTACTTCAGGTTCGGCGAGCAGGGCGCGTGCGAGTTTTTCTGCGTCGGCGGCCGGCACCGAAATTTCGAAACCGTCTTCACCGGTGTAACCGGAACGGCTGACGAAGCAATTCACGCCGAGCAGCTGCACGCGATTGAACTGCATGAAGGTCATCTTCGCCACTTCCGGAGCGAGACGCGCCAGTGCTGTTACCGCCGCAGGACCTTGCAACGCGAGCAGTGCGCGCTCCTCGAACAGCGCCGTAATGGTGCACTGATCGCCAATGTGTTTTTGCAGATGCGCGAGATCCTGATCCTTGCACGCGGCGTTGACCACGAGGAACAGTTCGTCGTTGCCCAAGTTGGCAACCATCAGGTCATCGAGAATCCCGCCGTGCTCGTTGGTGAACATCGCGTAACGCTGCATGCCCACCGGCAGGTCGATGATGTCTACCGGCACCAGGGTTTCCAGGGCTTTGGCGGCATTCGCGCCGGTCAGGTGGATCTGGCCCATGTGCGAGACATCGAACAACCCGGCCTGCTCGCGGGTGTGCTGGTGCTCTTTCATCACGCCGAGGGGGTATTGCACCGGCATGTCGTAGCCGGCGAACGGCACCATACGGGCGCCGAGTTCGATGTGCAGAGCGTGCAGCGGGGTTTTCGACAGTTGTTCGGTGGACATGCGTGGCTCCTTGAATGGGTGGTTGGGGATGGCGCTCAAGATCAAGGTCAAGAGCCCCTCACCCCAGCCCTCTCCCGGAGGGAGAGGGAGTTAATTACGTGATCAGCATTCGATAATGTTGACCGCCAGGCCGCCGCGGGCGGTCTCTTTGTATTTGCTTTTCATGTCGGCGCCGGTCTGGCGCATGGTGCGGATGACCTTGTCGAGGGAGACGAAGTGCTGGCCGTCGCCACGCAAAGCCATGCGCACCGCGTTGATCGCTTTCACTGAGCCCATGGCGTTGCGCTCAATGCACGGCACTTGCACCAGCCCGCCAATCGGGTCGCAGGTCAGGCCGAGGTTATGTTCCATGCCGATTTCGGCGGCGTTCTCGACTTGCTGAACGCTGCCGCCGAGCACTTCGCACAAAGCCCCTGCCGCCATCGAGCAGGCCACGCCGACTTCACCCTGACAACCGACTTCGGCCCCGGAGATCGAGGCATTTTCCTTGTACAGAATGCCGATTGCCGCCGCGGTCAGCAGAAAACGCACGACGCCATCGTCATTCGCACCGGGGATAAAACGGATGTAGTAATGCAGCACGGCCGGGATGATTCCCGCCGCGCCGTTGGTTGGCGCGGTGACCACGCGCCCGCCATTGGCGTTTTCTTCGTTGACGGCCAGCGCGTAGAGGTTGACCCAGTCGAGTACCGACAGCGGATCACGCAGCGCGGATTCGGGGTTCTTGCACAATTGCCGATGCAACGCCGCCGCGCGCCGTTTGACCTTCAATCCGCCCGGCAGGATGCCTTCGTTGCGGCAGCCGGCGGTCACACAATCCTGCATCACCTGCCAGATTTTCAGCAGGCCTGCGCGGGTTTCCGCCTCCGGGCGCCAGGCGCTTTCGTTGGTCAACATGACCTGGCTGATCGACAGGCCATACGTGCTGCAATGTGCGAGCAAGTCCTTGGCGCTTTTGAACGGGAAAGTCAGCGGGGTGGCGTCCTCGACGATGCGGTCGGCGCCGGCCGCGTCCTCGTCGACAACGAAACCTCCGCCGACCGAGTAGTACTCGCGGCTGCGGATTTGCAGGCCCGCCGCGTCGAAGGCGCGAAAAATCATGCCGTTGGGATGATAGGCCAGCGGCTTACGGATCATCGCCAGATGTTCTTTCTCATTGAACGCAATGCTGTGTTCGCCGAGCAGGTTCAGGCGTCCGTTGCTGCGAATTTCTTGCAAACGCGCGGCGACGGTTTCGGTATCAACGGTGTCCGGGTGTTCGCCTTCGAGGCCGAGCAACACGGCTTTGTCGCTGCCGTGACCTTTGCCGGTGGCGCCGAGAGAACCGTACAACTCGACGCGAACGCTGGCGGTTGCGCTCAACAGGTTTTCACGACGCAAACCCTCAGCGAAGCGCGCAGCTGCGCGCATCGGGCCGACGGTGTGGGAACTGGAGGGGCCGATGCCAATCTTGAACAGGTCGAACACGCTTAACGACATGAGTGGTTCTCCGGTTTCTTGTTATAGGAATTGGCGAAACATCAGGCTTGATGCATTTCCCTGTAGGAGCTGCCGAAGGCTGCGATCTTTTGATCCTGATCTTTAACAGAAGATCAAAAGATCGCAGCCTTCGGCAGCTCCTACAGTTGGCTCAGGTGAACCAGGTGAATCGTTCGGGGCGGGTGAACCCGCCCCTCATTCGTTTAAGCGTAGCTTTCGATCGACGGGCAGGCGCAGACCAGGTTGCGGTCGCCGAACACGTTGTCGACGCGACCGACCGGTGGCCAGTATTTGCCTTCGATCAACGAGGCCACCGGGTACACGGCTTGCTCGCGGCTGTACGGGTGAGTCCACTCGCCGACCAGTTCCGCTGCAGTGTGCGGAGCGTTTTTCAACGGGTTGTCTTCCTTGTCCAGCGTGCCGTTTTCCACAGCGCGGATTTCTTCGCGGATGCGGATCATGGCGTCGCAGAAGCGGTCGAGTTCTTCCTTGGATTCGCTTTCGGTCGGCTCGATCATCAGCGTGCCGGCCACCGGGAACGACATGGTCGGAGCGTGGAAGCCGAAGTCGATCAGACGCTTGGCGACGTCATCAACGCTGATGCCGCTGCTGTCTTTGAGCGGACGCAGGTCGAGGATGCATTCGTGCGCCACCAGACCGTTGCTGCCGGTGTACAGCACTGGGTAGTGCTCTTCGAGGCGACGGGAAATGTAGTTGGCATTCAGAATCGCTAGTTGCGAAGCGCGCTTCAGACCCGCGCCGCCCATCATGCGGATGTACATCCAGGTGATCGGCAAAATGCTTGCGCTGCCGAACGGTGCCGCGCAGACCGCGCCTTCCTTGCGTTCCATGTGGCCGTGGCCTGGCAGGAACGGCGTCAGGTGCGATTTGACGCCGATCGGGCCGACGCCCGGGCCGCCACCGCCGTGGGGGATGCAGAAGGTTTTGTGCAGGTTCAGGTGCGACACGTCGCCGCCGAACTTGCCTGGTGCGCAGAGGCCGACCATCGCGTTCATGTTGGCGCCGTCGATGTACACCTGGCCGCCATTGTCATGAATGATCCCGCAGATTTCGCGGATGCCTTCTTCGAACACGCCGTGGGTCGACGGGTAAGTGATCATCAGCGCGGCGAGGTGATCGCGGTGCTCGATGGCTTTGGCGCGCAGGTCTTCGATGTCGACGTTGCCACGAGCATCGCACGCGGTCACGACCACGCGCATACCGGCCATGTTGGCAGTAGCCGGGTTGGTGCCGTGGGCGGACGACGGGATCAGGCAGATGTCGCGACGGTCATCGCCACGGCTCTGGTGATAGGCGCGGATCGCCAGCAGACCTGCGTATTCACCTTGCGAACCGGCGTTCGGTTGCAGCGAGATTGAGTCATAACCGGTCGCGGCGCAGAGCATCGCTTCCAGTTCATCGGTCAGTTGCTGATAACCGGCACTTTGTGCGGCTGGTGCGAACGGGTGCAGGGCGCCGAACTCGGCCCAGGTCACCGGGATCATTTCGCTGGCGGCGTTGAGCTTCATGGTGCACGAGCCCAGCGGAATCATGGTGCGATCCAGGGCCAGGTCCTTGTCTGCCAGTTTGCGCAGGTAGCGCATCAGCTCGGTTTCCGAGTGATAACGGTTGAACACCGGGTGGCTGAGAATCGGCGACTGGCGTACCAGCGCAGCAGGAATGGTGCTCTGCACGGTGGCGGCGAGGGCGGCGAAGTCCGGCAGGGTTTTGCCGTCGGCGAAGACGCTCCACAGGGTTTCGATATCAGCCTGAGCGGTGGTTTCGTCAACCGACAGACCCAGACGCTGGGCGTCAATGACACGCAGGTTGATCTGCTGGGCGTGAGCCTTGTCGTGCAGCGCAGCGGTTTGCGCGCCGGTAGCCACGGTCAGAGTGTCGAAGAAGCTTTCCTGCTCGACATTCAGACCCAGCGCAGTCAGGCCCTTGGCCAGAATCGCGGTCAGGTGATGGATGCGGTTGGCGATCTGGGTCAGGCCTTTCGGGCCGTGATACACGGCGTACATGCTGGCGATGTTGGCCAGCAGCACTTGCGCGGTGCAGATGTTCGACGTGGCTTTCTCGCGGCGGATGTGTTGCTCGCGGGTCTGCATCGCCAGGCGCAGCGCTGGCTTGCCGAAACGGTCAACCGAAACGCCGACCAGACGGCCCGGCATGTCGCGCTTGAACGCATCTTTGGTGGAGAAGTAAGCCGCGTGCGGGCCACCAAAGCCCAGCGGCACGCCGAAGCGTTGTGCGGAACCGATCGCAACGTCAGCGCCGAACTCGCCCGGGGCGGTCAGCAGGGTCAGGGCCAGCAGGTCGGCGGCTACGGCAACCAAGGCGTTGGCGGCGTGGAAGCGCTCGGTCAGTTCGCGGTAGTCGAACACATCACCGTTGCTGGCCGGGTATTGCAGCAACGCGCCGAAGAATGGCGTTACATCGGTCAATTCGCGCTCATCGCCCACGACCACTTCAATGCCCAGCGGCTCGGCACGGGTGCGCAGCACGTCGAGGGTTTGCGGGTGGCTGTGGATCGAGGCGAAGAATTGATGGCTGCCCTTGTTCTTGCTCAGGCGTTTGCAGAAGGTCATCGCTTCGGCAGCGGCGGTAGCTTCGTCGAGCAGGGAGGCGTTGGCGATCGGCAGGCCGGTGAGGTCGCTGATCAGGGTCTGGAAGTTCAGCAGCGCTTCGAGACGGCCCTGGGAAATTTCTGGCTGGTACGGGGTGTAAGCGGTGTACCAGGCCGGGTTTTCCAAAAGGTTGCGCAGGATCGGCGACGGCGTGTGGCAGTTGTAATAGCCCTGACCGATGTAGGTCTTGAACAGCTGATTCTTGCCGGCGATGCCCTTGATCATGGCCAGTGCATCGGCCTCGCTCAGGCCATCGTCCATGCCGAGCACGCTGGTGCCCTTGATGCTTTCCGGGATGACGCTGGCGCTCAGGGCTTCGAGCGAGTCGAAGCCGAGGCTGTTGAGCATGGCTTGCTCGTCACCGGCGCGCGGGCCGATGTGACGGGCGATGAATTCGTTGGCGGTGCCCAGGTTTACTTGTGTCATGTCGGCTCTCCTCAGGCTTCGGCTTGGGCTTTGATCAGACGGTCGTAAGCGTCTTGATCAAGCAGTTTGCCGACAGCGGCGGCGTCGCTTGGTTTGAAGCGGAAGAACCAGCCTTGGCCCAGTGGATCTTCGTTGACCAGCTCAGGGCTGTCTTCCAGCGCCGGGTTCACTTCCAGCACGTCACCGTCGAGGGGCATGTAAACGCCGCTCGCGGCTTTCACCGATTCCACGGTGGCGGCTTCGGCGCCTTTTTCGTAAGCCTGCAGTTCAGGCAGTTGCACGAACACCACGTCGCCCAGGGCGTTCTGCGCGAAAGCGGTGATGCCGACAGTAACGCTACCGTCAGCTTCGGCGCGCAGCCATTCGTGATCTTCAGTAAAACGCAACTCGCTCATGGAAACTCCTCAGGGGCCAGACTCGTCTGGTGGACGCGGTGGAAGGCTTGGGCAGGGAAGCCCTTATTTATGAGGGGTTGATTAGCAAGATCGCGGCCAATGTAGATTTGTCGTTATAAAACAATGGCTTGTGGATTTTTTAAGTTAAGGCTGAGGGTGTGCGTGTAGCGAAATCGCTACAGCGTGGGGCAGGGAAAAAAGCTGAACGGGATCAAAGCCTTGCACGGCGGTGACTGGAGGAGGGTGTAGCGATATCGTTCCGCTGTAGCGCTTTCAGTACAGGTGGAGGTCGCTTTTAAAGCAGATAGGCCTAGTGTAGGAGCTGCCGAAGGCTGCGATCTTTTGGCTGTGTTTTTTTGCAACATCAAGATCAAAAGATCGCAGCCTTCGGCAGCTCCTACAGGGGATTTGGGTGAGTCAGGGTTTATTTGGGATGCCGTATTTGCGCAAACGATGGGCGATGGCGGTGTGCGAGGTTTGCAGGCGGCTGGCCAGTTGGCGGGTCGAGGGGTAGCTGGCGTAGAGTTTTTCCAGCAGCGATTTCTCGAAGCCTTCGACCGCTTGTTCAAGGCTGTCAACGTCGCTGTCGGCCTGACGCGCAACGGAAGTGCCGGCAATGTCGAGGTCGCCAATGTCCACCAGACTGCTTTCGCAAATCGCAGCGGCGCGGAAGATCACGTTCTGCAATTGGCGCACGTTGCCCGGCCAGCGATTACCGAGCAGTGCCGGGTAAGTACCGGGTGCGAGACGGCAGACCGGGCGCTGAATCTGCGCACAGGCCTGCTGCATGAAATAACGCGCCAGCAACAGAATGTCCTGACCGCGTTCGCGCAGCGGCGGCACCTCGACATTGAGCACATTGAGGCGATAGAACAGGTCTTCGCGAAACGAACCTTCGCTGACCATTTTTTCCAGGTCGCGGTGAGTTGCGCTGAGGATCCGCACGTTGACCTTCACCTCACGATCACCGCCGACCCGACGGAAGCTGCCGTCGTTGAGAAAACGCAGCAGCTTGGCCTGCAAGTACGGTGACATCTCGCCGATCTCGTCGAGAAACACCGTGCCTTGGTTGGCCAGTTCCATCAGCCCCGGTTTGCCGCCACGCGCCGCGCCAGTGAAGGCGCCGGGGGCGTAGCCGAACAGTTCGCTCTCGGCAAGGTTCTCCGGCAGCGCTGCGCAGTTCAATGCCAGGAACGGCGCACTGTGCCGCGCACTGATCGCGTGGCAGGCACGGGCGACCAGTTCTTTACCGGTGCCGGTTTCGCCTTGAATCAGTAGGGGCGCATCAAGGGCGGCCACACGCTGCGCACGGGCCTTGAGGGTGCGGATCGCCGGGGATTCGCCGAGCAGCGCATCGAAACCTTCAGCGTGGTCGTGGTGCAACGCCGAGAGCTGTTCGCCGATGCGGTTCGGTTGATACAGCGTGAGCAGGGCGCCAGCGTCGGTGATCGGCGTAGCGTCGAGCAATAGCGTCTGGCCGTTGACGGTGATCTCGCGCAACGGCAGGCGAAAACCGTGTTCGAGCAGGGTTTCCAGCAGGCCGGGATCGTTGAACAGCTCAGAGACGCCTTCGCCCGCCGGCTCACGCCCGTACAACGCGATCAATGCCGGGTTGGCCAGCAGCACTTTGCCCGCACTGTCGAGGGCCAGCACCGGGTCGGTCATCGCCGCGAGCAACGCATCGAGTTGCAAGTGCCGACGCTGGCCGGGGAGGATGTCGACCACCGTTACCGCTTCCACGCCGAGCACGCGAAACAGTGCATCTTTGAGTTCTTCGAGTACTTGCGGGCTCAGGGTCGGGGCGTCGATGTAGACGTTCGGGGGGATCATCTCCACGGCATCCAGATTAAGGTTGCGCCCACCGAGAATGGCCAGGACTTCCTGGGTGATGCCGACGCGGTCGATGAAGCTGACGTGGATACGCATGGGGGCGGTTCAGTGTTCTGCAGTGCGGAGGGGGGCAAGTATGCCTTGGGGCGAGGGCAGAGGTGAAATCCGGTGCAGGATTTCAGGCCGACATCGAACCCTGTAGGAGTGAGCCTGCTCGCGATGACGGTGAGTCTGACGACATAAATGTTGAATGACAGACCGCTATCGCGAGCAGGCTCACTCCTACAGGAGGTGTCGTGTTCTGATTATTCGAAGTGCTCGAGGTTAACCGGATCGCCGGATTTCATATCCAGCTGCTTGCGGATGTCTTCGAACATCATGTCGTAATGCTTGTGAACCGAGCCAATCTGGCTGTGAGTCTTTGGAATGCCGTACTTCTCAGCGATTTTCGTCACGTTGTTGGCAAAGTTGTAGGCCTCCTCCTTGGGCAGGAAGAATGTCTCTTTCATATCCTTGCCCTGAAGGTTGCCATGCATCGTGAACTGGATGCCCTTGCCCTTTTGAGGATCGGTGAACAATTCGTAGTCGAGGTGCACGTTGTAACTGACGTCGTCCGGGGTCAACGCGTGCCGCTCAATGTGCAAATGACCAGGTTCAAACTGGGCCATGGATTTCTCCTTTCAAGGCATGGGAGAAGGGCAGACCCTGGGCCTGCCCCCGGCGTTTCTGATTATCGATAGGTGATACCGGGTTTCGCCGTGCTGATCCGCGTACCGGCGGTGCCCTGGACAATCGCTTCGATGTCCGCCAGCGAACCGATCACCGCGACCTTGCCAGTATGGCGCGCGAATTCGCAGGCTGCCTGAACCTTTGGTCCCATGGAGCCCGCGGCGAAGCCCAGGCGTTCGAGTTCGTCCGGATGAGCCTCGGCGATGGCTTTCTGTGTCGGCTTGCCGTAGTCGATGAACGCGGCGTTGACGTCAGTGGCAATCACCAGCAAATCCGCCTCAAGCTGTTCTGCCAGCAGCGACGAGCACAGATCCTTGTCGATCACCGCCTCGATGCCCTTGAGGTTGCGATTTTCGTCGTACATGGTCGGAATCCCGCCGCCACCGGCGCAGATGACGATGCTGCCCTTGTCCAGCAGCCACTTGATCGGACGGATTTCGAAGATGCGTTTTGGCCGTGGACTGGCCACCACACGACGGAATTTGTCGCCGTCGGGGGCAATGGCCCAGCCTTTTTCGGCGGCGAGTTTTTCTGCTTCGGCTTTCTCGTAGACCGGGCCGATCGGTTTGGTCGGGTTCTTGAAGGCCGGGTCATTGGCGTCGACTTCAACCTGGGTGAGCAGGGTGGCGAACGGCACTTCGAAGTCCAGCAGGTTGCCCAGTTCCTGCTCGATGATGTAGCCGATCATGCCTTCGGTTTCGGCACCGAGCACGTCCAGCGGGTAAGGGGTGACGGAGGTATAGGCCGCCGCTTGCAGCGACAGCAGGCCGACTTGCGGGCCATTGCCGTGGGCGATGACCAGTTGGTTGCCGGGATAGATTTTGGCGATTTGCTCGGTGGCGATGCGGATGTTGGCGCGCTGGTTGTCAGCGGTCATCGGCTCACCACGGCGGAGCAGGGCGTTACCGCCCAACGCTACGACGATACGCATGGTGCAATCCTTTCTGAATTCGATAACCCTGTAGGAGCTGCCGAAGGCTGCGATCTTTTGATCTTGATTTCAAAAAACAAAGATCAAAAGATCGCAGCCTTCGGCAACTCCTACAGGTCAGTGATCAATCAAAATGATCAGCCATGACAGGTCAGTGGTTGATCAAGCGATCAACCGTTAAATATCCGCCAACGCCGACACGATAATCGCCTTGATCGTGTGCATGCGGTTTTCCGCTTGCTCGAAGGCGATGTTGGCCGGGGATTCGAAGACGTCTTCCGTTACTTCGACGCCATTGGCCAGGTGTGGATAGCGCGCAGCGATATCTTTGCCGACCTTGGTGTCGCTGTTGTGGAACGCCGGCAGGCAGTGCATGAATTTCACCCGTGGATTACCGGAGGCTTTCATCATCTGCGTGTTGACCTGGTACGGCAGCAGTTGCTCGATGCGCTCGTCCCACGCTTCCACCGGTTCACCCATCGACACCCAGATGTCGGTGTGGATGAAGTCGACACCCTTGACCGCTTCTTTCGGGTCTTCGGTGATGGTGATGCGCGCGCCGCTTTCTTCCGCGAACTCTTTGCACTGAGCGATGAAGTCAGCGTGTGGCCACAGGGCTTTCGGCGCAGCGATACGCACGTCCATGCCGAGTTTGGCGCCGATCATCAGCAGCGAGTTGCCCATGTTGTAGCGGGCGTCGCCGAGGTAGGCGTAGCTGATGTCATGCATCGGCTTGTCGCTGTGTTCGCGCATGGTCAGCACGTCGGCAATCATTTGCGTCGGGTGGAATTCAGCGGTCAGGCCGTTGAACACCGGCACGCCGGCGTACTTGGCCAGCTCTTCGACGATTTCCTGTTCAAAGCCACGGTACTCGATGGCGTCGAACATCCGGCCGAGGACGCGGGCGGTGTCTTTCATGCTTTCTTTGTGGCCGATCTGGGACGACACCGGGTCGATGTAGGTGACGTGAGCACCCTGATCGTGGGCTGCGACTTCGAACGCGCAACGGGTGCGGGTCGAGGTTTTTTCGAAGATCAGCGCGATGTTCTTGCCTTGCAGGTGTGGACGCTCGGTGCCGGTGTACTTGGCGCGTTTGAGGTCGCGGGACAGGTCGATCAGGTAATTCAGTTCGCGAGTGGTGTGGTGCATCAAACTCAGCAAACTGCGGTTGCGCATATTAAAAGCCATGATGGATCTCCTTCGGTATCGGTTATCCCCCTGGCCGCACGCTGTAAGTGCAGGCCAGGGCTCAGAGGTTTAGTAGTCGATTGGGTCGCGGATGATCGGGCAGGTCATGCAGTGGCCGCCGCCACGGCCACGGCCCAATTCACCGGCGCTGATGGTGATGACCTCCACACCTGCCTTGCGCAGCAGGGTGTTGGTGTAGGTGTTGCGGTCGTAGCCGATGACCACGCCCGGTTCCACGGCCACCACGTTGTTGCCGTCGTCCCATTGCTCGCGTTCGGCGGCGAAGCTGTTGCCGCCGGTTTCCACCACGCGCAGCGCCTTGAGATTGAGCGCGGCCGCCACGGTGTCGAGGAAGCTGGTTTCTTCGCGGCGAATGTCGATGCCGCCCTGTTTGCTTTCATCAGGTCGCAGGGTGAAGGCGACGATCTGGTTGACCACTTCCGGGAAAATCGTCACGAGATCGCGGTCGCAGAAGCTGAACACGGTGTCCAGGTGCATCGCGGCGCGAGACTTCGGCAGGCCGGCAACGATGACTTTCTCCACGGCTTTGTTCTTGAACAGATTCAGCGCCAATTGACCGATGGCCTGACGGGATGAGCGCTCGCCCATGCCGATCAACACCACGCCGTTGCCGATTGGCATGACGTCGCCGCCTTCAAGGGTGGAGCTGCCGTGGTCCTTGTCCGGGTCGCCGTACCAGATCTCGAATTCGGCGTTGGTGAACTGCGGGTGGAATTTGTAGATGGCGGTGGTCAGCAGGGTTTCCTGACGACGCGCGGGCCAGTACATCGGGTTCAGCGTCACGCCACCGTAGATCCAGCATGTGGTGTCGCGGGTGAACTGAGTGTTCGGCAGCGGCGGCAGAATGAAGCTGGAGTGGCCGAGGAAATCGCGATACATCTCGATGATCTTGCCGCCGAAGCTGTCCGGCAGATCGTCGGCGGACACGCCGCCAATCAGGAATTCGGCGATGTGACGCGGCTCGAGGCTTTTCAGCCAGGATTTCACTTCGCTGATCAGGCCCAGGCCCACCGAATCGGCGGTGACCTTGCGATCGAGAATCCAGTCCAGCGCTTCCGGGATGGCGACGATGTCGGTCAGCAGGTTGTGCATTTCCAGCACGTCGATCCCGCGTTCACGCATCTTGGTGACGAAGTCGAAGTGGTCGCGCTTGGCCTGGGCGACCCACAGTACATCGTCGAACAGCAGTTCATCGCAGTTGTTCGGGGTCAGCCGCTGGTGGGCCAGACCTGGGGAGCAAACCATGACTTTGCGCAGTTTGCCGGCTTCGGAATGGACGCCGTACTTAACTTTTTCCGTGGTCATTGCAGTGATCCTCCAGAGATAAAATGTTTGGCAATTACAGAGTCAGGAAGCCGTCATACAGTCCGTAGGCAGCCACCAGGGCGCCCACGACCACTGCGGCGAAAATCAGCTTCTCGACGTTGGTGAAAACCGGTTGTTTGAGTTCGAGCTTGGCCTTGGCGAACAGGATCGCGCCGGGCGCATAGAGCAGGGCCGAGAGCAGCAGGTACTTCACGCCGCCGGCGTACAGCAGCCACACCGCGTAGATCAGGGCAATGCCGCCGATGATCAGATCCTTGCGCCGCTCGGCCGCGAAACCTTCATAACTTTCGCCGCGCACCGCCAGCAGCAGGGCGTAGGCCGCCGACCACAGGTAGGGCACCAGAATCATCGACGTGGCGAGATAGATCAGCGACAGGTAAGTGCTGGCCGAGAACAGGGTGATGACCAGGAAAATCTGCACCATCGCGTTGGTCAGCCAAAGGGCGTTGACCGGTACGTGGTTGGCGTTTTCCTTGCGCAGGAACTCCGGCATGGTGTGGTCTTTGGCGGCGGCGAACATGATCTCCGCACACAGCAGCACCCACGACAGCAGCGCCCCCAGCAGTGAGATGATCAGACCGACGCTGATCAGCGCTGCGCCCCACGGACCGACCACGTGCTCAAGCACGGCAGCCATCGACGGGTTCTGCAATTTGGCCAGTTCTGGCTGAGTCATGATGCCCAGCGACAGCACGTTCACCAGCATCAAAAACAGCAGCACGGTGATGAAGCCGATCACGGTGGCTTTACCCACGTCGGAGCGTTTTTCGGCGCGGGCCGAGAAAATGCTCGCGCCCTCGATGCCGATGAACACCCACACAGTGACCAGCATCATGTTGCGTACCTGGTTCATCACGCTGCCCAGGTCCGGGTTTTTCAGGCCCCAGATGTCGGCGGTGAAGATGTCCAGTTTGAAGGCGAAGACGGCGATCAACACAAACAGCACCAGCGGCACGACTTTGGCCACGGTGGTCACGAGGTTGATGAACGCCGCTTCCTTGATCCCGCGAAGTACCAGGAAATGCACCGCCCACAACAGAATCGAAGCACCAATGACCGCAGCAACCGTGTTGCCTTCACCGAAAATCGGGAAGAAATAACCGAGGGTGCTGAACAGCAGAACGAAGTAACCGACGTTGCCCAGCCAGGCACTGATCCAGTAACCCCAGGCGGACGAGAAACCCATGTAATCGCCGAATCCGGCTTTGGCGTAGGCGTAGACACCGCCGTCCAGGTCAGGCTTGCGATTGGCGAGGGTTTGAAAGACGAAAGCGAGGGTGAGCATGCCGACAGCGGTGATGGCCCAACCGATCAGCACTGCACCGACGTCGGCACTGGCGGCCATGTTTTGTGGCAAGGAGAATATCCCGCCACCGATCATTGAACCGACTACCAATGCAACCAGTGCACCGAGTCGTAGTTTTCCGGGAGCTTCAGACATTGCATGACTCCATTGCAGGAAGAGATCACAGCGTAGTTCTGTTGTCTGTTCAAACAGCTGACTTGGATCAGTTCATGGTCACATTCCATTGTTAATGAATGACTTAAGGAGTCGCTTGAGGCATAAAGCGACCGTCTGCGAGGCCCGTTCCAGAACGGTTTTTCGCTATGTGGTTGGGAATGGCTATTATTGCTTTCGAGTTATGACGCTAGTTCTTTTTACGGGTTTGGCAAATTTCCCCACTCTGTTTTCAGTACAGAATTGATTTATCAGGATCAGCGCACAAAACTGTCTTAACGTGGTAGGCGTTAGCTTTATCCGCTATATACAAAGGCTATTGTTTGGCTTTATTCGACAGGCGTTCTTACTCTTGATCCGTTTAATTAATAACCAGAATATGACGAGCCTTGTGGCGAGGGGATTTATCCCCGTTGGGTGGCGAAGCCGCCCCAGATTCAGTCAACGCGATATATAAGACAGATCGAGTTCTCAGGTTTTGGGGCGGCTGCGCCACCCAGCGGGGATAAATCCCCTCGCCACAGGTGTAAACAGGTTTCGAGAACGGGTAGTCAGGAAGAGGGAGACTGGAATGTCGCAACCGACGCAAAAGCTGCGCCTTGGTGCGTTGATCGCCCTGGTGGTGGGGTCGATGATTGGCGGCGGAATTTTCTCGCTGCCGCAGAACATGGCGGCACGCGCCGATGCGGGAGCGATCCTGATCGGTTGGGGGATTACTGCCATTGGCATGCTGACCCTGGCCTTCGTGTTTCAGACCCTGGCCAACCGCAAGCCCGAGCTGGATTCTGGCGTCTATGCCTACGCCAAGGCCGGGTTTGGCGACTACATGGGCTTCTCGTCCGCCTGGGGTTACTGGATCAGTGCCTGGCTGGGCAATGTCGGCTACTTCGTTCTGCTGTTCAGCACCCTCGGTTATTTCTTTCCGGTATTCGGCCAGGGCAATACGCCGATCGCCATTGGCTGCGCCTCGGTGCTGCTGTGGGCTGTGCACTTTCTGGTGATGCGCGGGATCAAGGAGGCGGCGTTCATCAACCAGGTGACCACCGTGGCCAAGATCGTGCCGCTGATCATGTTCATCGTCATCGCCGCTGTGGCGTTCAAGGCAGACATTTTCACCCGCGACATCTGGGGCCGCAGCAACCCGAGTTTCGGCGGGGTGATGGATCAGGTGCGCAACATGATGCTGGTGACGGTGTTCGTCTTCATCGGCATCGAGGGCGCCAGCGTGTACTCGGCGCGAGCGGAAAAACGCAGCGATGTCGGGCGTGCCACGGTGATCGGATTTATCGGCGTACTGGCGCTGCTGGTGCTGGTCAACGTGTTGTCACTGGGGATCATGAGCCAGCCGGAACTGGCCAACCTGCAGAACCCGTCGCTGGCGGCGGTGCTTGAGCACATCGTCGGGCCGTGGGGGGCGCTGGCGATCAGCATCGGTTTGGCGATCTCGCTGCTTGGGGCGTTGCTGTCGTGGGCGTTGCTCTGCGCCGAAATCCTTTTCGCCACGGCCCGGGACAAGACCATGCCGGCGTTCCTGAAAAAGGAAAATGCCAACCATGTGCCCGTCAACGCGTTGTGGCTGACCAACGTGATGATTCAGATCTTCCTGCTGATCACGCTGTTCTCGGAGGGCACCTACACCAGCCTGATTTATCTGGCGTCATCAATGATTCTGGTGCCGTACCTGTGGTCGGCGGCGTACGCGGTGTTGTTGAGCGGGCGCGGCGAAACCTACGAACACGCTTCGGCCGAACGCACCAAGGATCTGCTGATTGGCGGCATCGCCCTGAGTTATGCGGTGTGGCTTTTGTATGCCGGCGGGGTGAAATATCTGCTGCTGTCGGCGCTGTTGTATGCGCCGGGAGTGATTCTGTTCGCCAAGGCCAAACATGAGCAGGGTGAGCCGCTGTTCACCCATGTCGAGAAGGGCATTTTTACGTGCGTGATCATAGGCGCGGGGCTGGCGGCTTATGGTTTGTACAGTGGTGTTTTGTCGTTGTGAGGTTGTCGGGTGCATTTTGAGTCGGGGGGGAGAGGGGGCCTTTGACCCTGTGGGAGCTGGCTTGCCAGCGATAGCGGTGTGTCAGTCGACCCCTGTATCAACTGATCCACCGTCATCGCTGGCAAGCCAGCTCCCACAGGGACTTGAGGTGATCCACTAGACGCGGAACTGATCCATCAATTTCATCTGTTGGCTGGCCAGCGCATTGAGCTGGCTGCTGATCGCCGCCGACTCTGTGGCTTGCCCGGTCAAGGTTTCAGTCACCGTACGAATCGCCGAGACGTTGCGGTTAACCTCTTCAGCCACTGCGCTCTGCTGTTCGGCGGCGCTGGCGATTTGCAGGTTCATGTCGCTGATCACCGTCACCGCGTCGCTGATCTTGCCCAGCGCATCCACGGCCTGGCGGATCTGCCCGGCGTTGTTGTGGGCCTGGGTCTGGCTTGAATGCATGGTCGCGACCACGCCGCGAGTGCCAGTCTGAATTTTCTCGATGACGATGCGGATTTCTTCCACAGAATCCTGCGTGCGCTTGGCGAGGTTGCGCACTTCGTCCGCGACCACGGCAAAACCGCGACCGCTTTCCCCGGCGCGGGCGGCTTCGATGGCGGCGTTGAGCGCCAGCAGGTTGGTTTGCTCGGCGATGCTGCGGATCACTTCCAGAACCGAACCGATCTGCTCGCTGTTGACCGCCAGTGCTTCAACTTCGGTCACCGCTTTACTGACTTCATCGGCCAGTTGATTGATGTCGCGGGTGCTGCGCTCGATGATCGACATGCCGTCCTTGGCTGACTGGTCGGCACCTTTCGCGGCGTTGGCCGCGTTCGATGCGCTGTTGGCGACATCGTGGGCGGTGGCGCTCATTTCGTTGGACGCGGTGGCGACCTGGTCGATTTCGCGGAACTGCACCTGCATGCCTTCGCTGGTCTGACGGGCAATTTCCGAAGACTGGTCGGCAGTGCCGCGAGCCTCGGTGATGCTCTGTTTGATCTGCGCGATGGTCGGTTGCAGCTTGTCGAGGAAGCGGTTGAACCAGTTCACCAGTTCGCCCAGCTCATCCTTCTTGCTGTAGTTCAGGCGTTGGGTCAGATCACCTTCACCGCTGGCGATGTTTTTCAGCATCTCGGCGACGCTGTTGATCGGGCGAGTGACGCCGGAAGCAGTGAGCCATATCAGCAGCAGGCCAATCAGCCCCGCGACCACAGCTACTGCCAGCGCCGTGAACACACCGGTTTCCTGTGCTTCGTCGAGCACCGCTTGCAGCTTGACCGAGTCGGCCAGCAGCACTTGTTTGGGCAGGTCGATGACCACGCCCCAGGCGCGCGAGTTGCCAATCGGGTCGACCGGATACACCGCCCGGATCAGGTCGCCCTGTTCGAGGATTTTCGGCGTGCCGCTGCCGAGCAGTTGCAGCACGTCTTTGCCCTCGGCGCCGAGGGTGTCGCTGATCTTCTTGCCGACTTTGGTAGCGTCGGAGCTATCGGCAGCCAGCACGCCGCTACCGGAGACAATGAGCATATGCCCGGCGTTGTTGAACAGGTTGCGCTGGGATTCCACCGTTGCGGCTTGCAAGGCATCGAGGGCGATGTCGACACCGACCACACCGATGGCTTTGCCGTCGACGATCAACGGTACGGAAATGGTCGTCATGAGCATTTCCTTGCCGCCGACGGTGTCAGCGTACGGGTCGAGCAGGCAGGTGCGTTTGTTGTCGCGAGGGCAGGTGTACCAGCTGTTATAGGGTGTACCGCTGACGCTGAGGGTGGTTTTGGTCAAATCATCTTCTACCATGACCGTGTTCAGCGAGGCACCGCCGGCGCGGCTCCAGTACGCGGCGAAACGTCCGGCTTCGTTGGACTGGCGGGCGGCGTCGTTGGCGAACTCGCTGTCCTTGCCGTCCAGGCTATTGGGTTCGAAGGCGAGCCAGATACCGAGCACTTTGTCGTTGCGCTCGAAGGCAGTTTTCAGGCTCAGGTTCAACTCTTCACGCAAGGCGCCGGCGTCCAGCGAACGCTTGGTGGCCATCACGCGCATGTCCTTGATCTGGTCGGCCAGCGCGGTGATCACCACCAGGCTTTCGCCGAAGGTTTTCTGCACTCGCACCGCTTGTTCTGCGGCTTTGGCCTGCAGCAAGTCTTGCACACTGGCGGTGAGCATCTTGCTGCTGGAATGGCTGACCAGTTCGTCGTTCTGGTTGGTCTGGTAAATGTTCATGCCGACGATCAGCGCAACCACACCGAGCAGGCACAGACCGGAGAGCAGAACGATTTTCAGGCGAATGGAAAGAGAGTCGAACATGGGGCGATCTCGCGAATGAATAAACGGGGGCTGTGGGTACGAGGTACCCGAATCGCCAAATCCATTCAGCGCCATTCAATGCTCATCGGCGTGGAACGAGAGCGCATGAGGTGTTTGCCGACGGACGGTCAGCGCTAAACGTTTGCGCAGGGGAATGTGCTGAAAAGGGGATTAATTACAGGGATGTTTCAGGGTTGTTGCAGGAGGCTGGATGCAGGTAGATGCTTTTGTGGCGAGGGGATTTATCCCCGATGGTTTGCGCAGCAGACCCAAAATTTGACAACCCGTTTTGGCTGACACTACGCGGGGTCTGATTTGTGGCTGTTGCGCAGCCAATCGGGGATAAATCCCCTCACCACAGAAGCTCCTTTGACCAGGGGGTTATGGGCAGTCAGGAAGGGGTGGCGATAGTTTCCGGTCGCGACCAGATCCATAGATTGCCCATGGCCATCCCGGCCATCGCCAAATAAATCGGCCAGCCGTGATCGAGCATCACCAGCATCAACGTCGCACACAGCAACATGCTCAGCGTGGCGCTGACTTTGGCCTTGCGCGCGATGATCTTGCCGTTGCGCCAGTTGCTCAGGATCGGCCCGAACAGCCGATGATTTTCCAGCCAGGCACTCAGGCGCGGTGAACTGCGGGTGGCGGCCCAGGCGGCGAGGAGGATGAACTCGGTGGTCGGCAATCCGGGTACGACAATGGCGATCAGGCCGATGCCGAGGCTGACGTAGGCCAGCAGACCGAACAGCAGACGGGCGAGTTTGGAGGAGGCTGGTTGCGGCATGGGCTCAGCGGGCGGCTTCTAGAGCGGAACGGGGATCTTACAGACTTACTCTGTCCCCTGTAGGAGCTGCCGCAGGCTGCGATCTTTTGATGTTGTTTTCAGGATCAAAAGATCGCAGCCTGCGGCAGCTCCTACAGGGAGAGTTTCTATCAGGCAGGCTCGGCTTCTGTCGCGTAAGCCTGTTCCAGCAGCACGGTGAAGCGGTTGAACGCGTCAATCGCGCCTTGCTCGACTTCGGCTTCTTCCTCGGCGCTGAATTGCAACGCGTCGAGGGTTTTGACGAAGCGCTTCCAGCCTTCGGCGCGGCCACCTTCAGGTTCGCCCAAATGGCGGGCACCAAAGGTTTCACTCAGCTCCAGCGCCACGGCGCGTTTGATCAGGAATGCCGCACCAAGCTTCGAACCTTCAGAAACGAAGATCCAACCGAGCGCTCGGGCCTTGCTCGGGTTTTTCACCGCGCCGGCCACCGGTGCCGGCACTTCGGTGTCGAGATCGGCCAGATCAGCCTTGGCTGCATCAGCGCGGCAGCGAGCCGGCAGGTCAGGCACGATCGCAGTCAGTTCGGCATCGTTGTACAGCTCGACCAGTTCCGACTGGAACAGGTATTGCGCGACCACGAAACGGGCGAAGTTGGCGCGGGTTTCAAACGGTGCATGGGCCTTGACCAAGGTGTCGAGTTTGCTGTGCGGCTCGTGGGTGATCTGGTTCAGGCGTTGTGAACGCAGGGCTTTTTCCGAAGAGGTCATGACGTGTCCTTGATAAATGAGGCGCTTGATAACAAGACGAACGGGCAAGCGCCGGACAGTAAAAAAAGCCTCACGGCGCGTTGCGTATACACGCGCAGCGAGGCCGGCGGGGTCAGATGTCCCACACCAGATTGATTGCGAAGTTACGACCCGGTTGGGTCAGGCGATCAAGGTTGGCCGGTTGTGTAACCGAGGCTTCGCCGACGCTGTCGTAACCGCGCACGTCATCCCACTGCCAGTATTTCTTGTCGGTCAGGTTGTAGAGGCCGGCGTTCAGGGTCACGTCGTCGGTAACCTTGTAGAAGCCCGCCAGGTCGAGCACGCCATACCCCGGCGTCTTGAACTGGGAACTGGTGCCGTCCGGCGTGTTGAAACTGCTGCTGTCGACACGGTCCTTGCGCTTGACCAGCGTCCAGCTCAGCAGGGCACCGTAGTTGTCCTGGTCGTAACCGAGGCCGAACACGCCGGTCAGCGGATTGACGCTGTTCAGCGGTTGCCCGCTGTCATCATTGCGACCGTAGAGATAGGCCATCGAGCCTTGGGTGTAGAGGCCGGTCGGCGCGCCGAATGCATCAAGGTTCAGACGACCCTTGAGCTCCACTCCCTTGATGGTCGCGTGCTTGATGTTATTGCTCTGGAAAGTGGTCTCCGAGTAACCGGGGGTGATGGCGTTTTCGTCGATGAAATCACGGTACTTGTTGTAGAACACCGCCACGTCGAACGTGCCTGCCTCGAACTGACCGCGCAGGCCGGTTTCATAGCTCTTGCTCTTTTCCGGGTCGAGATCGGGATTCGGCGCGACCTGATAGCCGCCGGCGAGGTTTTCAAAACGGCCATACAGGGCTTTCGCGGTCGGCGTGCGGAACCCTTCAGCGTACTGGCCGTACCAGGTGTAGTTGTCGTTGAAGCTGTAAGTGGTGCCGAACTTGGGCGACAGACGATGCCAGGTTTTGGTCTTGTCGCTTACCACGCCGTTGCCGCTCTGGTCGGCAGTGACCAGGAATTCGTCGGTGATGTGTGGCTTGAGCTGGGTGTAGTCGTAACGTGCCCCCGGCAGGAAAGTCCAGTTGCCCCAACTGATCTGATCCTGGGCAAACAGGCTGTAGCTGTTGATGGTCGGATCGGGGAAGTCGCTGGCAGGTGTCAGGGTATCGGCAGCGCTTGGCGCGCCGATCACACGGCAGGCACCGGCCACGGTCAGGCAAGTGCCGCTGCCGGTGCGCAGACCGGTGACTTTGTCTTGTTTGATCGTGGTGCCGTAGGTGACAACGTGGTCGGTGTCAGCAATGGCGAAGGCCTTGTCAGCCTGGGCATCGAACACCCATTGGCGATCTTTGTAGGTGGTCTCGCGTTCGCGCAATACAGTGCGCGAAGGTGCGTAGATTTCTTCGGTGCTCTGGTCGGTTTTCGCGATCTGGTAATTGAGCGACCACTTGATGTTGTCAGCCAGCGCGCTGTCGAGACCAAAGCTGTGTTCCAGGCCAAAACGCTCGCGCGTGACGGTATCGTTGCCCGTGCGGGATTTGTAGAAACCGAAACCCCGTCCAGCGTTGAACGGCCCGCCGACAGCGCTCAACTGGTTAGTGTCGCGGTCGTCCTTGTAATGTTCGTAGGTCAGCCCGAAGCGCGCATCGTCGGCGTAGTTCCAGCCCAGTTTGGCCAAAACGTTGGTGGTGCGTACATCCTCGGGATTGGCCTCGGTGCGGTTCAGGCCGGTGCCACCGGTTTCCCCATAAGATTCGGTTTCATGGCCATTGCGCTGGCTCAGGTGCAGCAAACCGTCAAAATCGCCATTGCGGCCAGCGACCGTGCCGGAGGTCAGCCAGCTGTCGTCAGCGGAGCTGTAACCGGTTTTCAACCGCGCGCCGACGTCCTTGCCAGGTTTGATGATGTCGTCCGGGTCGAGGGTGTAGTAGCTGACGGCGCCGCCGATGGCGTTGCTGCCGTAGAGCACTGATGCCGGGCCGCGGAGAATTTCCACGCGTTTGACGATTTCCGGGTCGACGTAATTGCGATTGGTCTGGGCGTAGGGGCCATTGAAGAAGCTGTCCGGCACTTGCACGCCGTCGATCTGCGTCAGGACGCGGTCGCCATCGATACCCCGGATGTTGTAGCCAGTCAGCCCGGCGCGCTGACCGGCGCCGCCGACCGACACGCCCGGCTCATAGCGCACCAGATCCTTGATGGAGTTGACGTTGTTGCGATCGAGTTCTTCACGTGTTTGCACGGTGACGGTGCTTGGCACGCTGTTCACCGACTGTTCCTGGCGGGTGGCGCTGATGGTCACCTGATCCAGATTCAGTGCACCGCTGCTGCTGCGCTTCTCCAGCACGACGTTGTTGTTGCTCAGCTTGCGGAAGCTCAGGTTGGTCCCCACCAACAGGCGCTCCAGGGCTTTTTCCGGTGGCAGCGAGCCGCGCACACCCGGCGACGAGATGCCCTGACCCAGTTCTGCCGGCAGGCCGATCTGCCAACCGGTCACGGAGGTGAACGCGTTGAGCGCCGACACCAGCGGCTGCTGACTGATAGAGAAAGAGTAATCACCCATGTTGCGCGCTGGTTGCTCGGTCGCAGCCATCAGTGGCGCGGTGCCGGCCATGAGGATGGCCGCGGTCAGCAGCGACAATACGCGGGAAGGGGAAGAGGTCTGGCGGGTAAGGCGAAGGGACATCGATAGCGCTCCGTGTCGCACGAATCTTTATAGTTGCTGACGCGTATCCGAGGATGCGAATCAATTGCATTGGCTATAACTAGACGAACGCGCTCACGCTATCGAGTAAAAATAATTCTCATTTAGTTCAGGATGACCAGCGCCGGGAATTCCTGCAGGCGCGCCGAGGTGATGTGCGCGAGAGAACGCACCACATCGAGCGGCTGATCGAGGCGGTAATTGCCGGTCACGGCAACGCCGGCCAACTGCTCGTTGTTGTTGATGATCCAGCCCGGATAGTAACGGCGCAATTCGGCCAGCACCTGATTCAGCGGGCAGTTCTCGAACACCAGTCGGCCTTGCACCCACGCCAGATCGGTATTGGCGTCGAGCTTGGCCGGGCGATCGAAACCGTTGGGGCCGATGCGGATACTTTCCCCGGCTGACAGGCGCACCCGCGCATCGTTGTGGGTGGCGCGCAAATCGACATCGCCACGCTGCACATTGACCTGCGCGATTCCGTCCAGATAGCGCACGGCGAACGCGGTGTCGCGCACGCTGGCCTTGACCGGGCCGGCGTCAATTTCCAGCGGTTGATTGCGATTGGCTGCGACCTCGAAAAACGCTTCGCCCTGATACAACCGCGCGACGCGCTGCTGATCATCGATGGTGCTGGAGAACGCCGAGTTGGTGTTGAGCAGGACTTGCGAGCCGTCCTCCAGTTGCAGGCGCTGACGTTCGCCGACCACGGTCAGATGATCGGCCTGCAAACGCATCGGCAGATTGCTGAAACTGAACAGACCAAGCACCAGCACGGCGGCGGTGGCCAGCGGTTTCCAGTGTGGACGCAGCCGTTGGAGGAAGGTGACTTTCGCGGGTTTTGAAGCCAGGTTTTGCGCGCACTGGGCGATTTGCGGACCGTCCCAGATTGCCTGAGCCTTGGCGAACGCCTCGGCATTCAATGGATCCGCTGCCAGCCAGGCATGGAACTGCCGGGTCTGCTCCTCATCCGGACTGCCGAGCACGATGAGCCAGTCCAGGGCCTGGTCCATTGCACTTGCAGCGTCCTGCGCCGACGCGGGCGAAGGCGAGCGATGGGTGTCCGTCACGGTGTTTCCTCGGGCTTCTGGCGAAGCAGTTTCAAGCTTCAAGCTGCGAGCTGCAAGCCAGATGCGTGTACTGCTTTTCGTTTTTACTTGGAGCGTGAAGCTTACAGCTTGCCGCTGCTGTCGTGTCGTTCGGCGACGCCGATGCAAATGCTCATGATCAATTTGAGTTCTTTCTGCACGGTGCTGAGGGACACACTCAGTTCTTCGGCGATTTCCTGATAACTGTGCCCGTGCAGGCGGCTGAGGATGAAGATCTGCTGCTGGCGCGGGCTGAGTTGACTGAGACTCACGTTCAAGCGCTCCAGCATCTGTTCGGCGTGGGCGGCGTCTTCGGCGCTGCTGGCAGGGGCGGCGATGCTGTGCACGATTTCCTGCGGCACGTCATCGACCATGGTCCGCGAATGAATCTTGCGCGCACGCAGATGATCGAGCGCCAGGTTGCGCGCGGTCTGGAAGACAAAGGGTTCGAGGTGATCGATGGCCCGCTCGTTCAGCGCCCGCGCCACGCGCAGATAGGTCTCCTGCAGCAGGTCTTCAGCGGTGCTGTGATTGTTGACCATCCGTTCCAGCGTACGCAGCAGCGAAATGCGCTGGGTGAGGAAGACGTGGTTGAAGCGCGATTGACTCACGGGAGGACCTGATCCATTTCAAGCGAATGATAATGATTGTCATCTAGCTGAATGGTCAAGCATTGATTTGTCAGAGATCGGTAAAGGTCTGGATTGCACCGAGATAACTGTAGGAGCTGCCGTAGGCTGCGATCTTTTGATGTTGTTTTTATAACAAGATCAACAGATCGCAGCCTTCGGCAGTTCCTACAGGGAGAGTCAGTCAACTACCGGAAGCTGTAATGAAAGCTTACTCGGCGTTACACAATGCCAGGCAGTTATCCAGCATGCGGTTGGAGAAGCCCCACTCGTTGTCGTACCAGGCCAGTACTTTCAGCAGTTTGCCGCTGGATTTGGTGTGGTTGGCGTCGAAGATCGACGACAGCGGGTTGTGGTTGAAGTCGCTGGAAACCAGCGGCAACGTGTTGTAACCCAAAATTTTCGAATGTTGGCTGGCAGCCTTGAGCAGTGCGTTGACTTCCTCGGCCGTGGCTTCTTTCTTCAGTTGTACGGTCAGATCCACCAGCGACACATTGATCACCGGCACCCGCACGGCCATGCCGGTCAGTTTGCCCGCCAGTTCCGGCAGCACCAGGCCCACTGCTTCAGCGGCGCCGGTCTTGCTCGGGATCATGTTCTGCGTGGCCGAACGCGCGCGGTACGGGTCGGTGTGGTAGACGTCGGTCAGGTTCTGATCGTTGGTGTAGGCGTGGATCGTGGTCATCAAACCGCTTTCGATGCCCAGCTCACGGTGCAGCACTTGCGCCACCGGTGCCAGGCAGTTGGTGGTGCACGAAGCGTTGGAGATGATCTGGTGCGACTGGCGCAGAATGTCGTGGTTCACACCGTAAACGACGGTGGCATCGGCACCTTTGGCCGGGGCCGAGATGATCACTTTGCGCGCGCCGGCAGTAATATGCGCAGCGGCTTTGGCTCGGTCGGTGAACAGACCGGTGCATTCGAAGACTACATCGATTTTTTCCGCAGCCCATGGCAGCTCGGCCGGGTTGCGAATGGCGCTGACCGCAATGCGGTCGCCGTTGACGGTCAGGCTTTCGTTGTCGTGCGCCACTTCGGCGTCGAACGTGCCATGAACGGTGTCGTATTTGAGCAGATGCGCGTTGATCGAGCTGTCGCCCAGATCGTTGATGGCGACAATCTGCAGATCCTGTCGATAGCCTTGGGTATACAGTGCGCGAAGGACATTACGGCCAATGCGGCCAAAACCATTGATTGCAATTCGAAGAGTCATGGAGCAGCGCCGCCGTCGTTTTGTTGTTGGAATTACAAGATTATTCGCATAAAAATAGAAAACAAGCCTTTTTAGTGGCAATATTTTGTTTTATCTACAACGAGTGACCTGAATCAACTGGTCCGAATGATCAAGAAAACCGTCCGTCATCCCGAATGCGCGGGCCCTTGGTCAGCATAGACAATCAGGTCGCCATATCCGTTAGCCTGGAGTTCTAAACATGCATCCCCGCGTCCTTGAGGTCACCGAACGGCTTATCGCCCGCAGCCGCGCCACGCGTCAGGCTTACCTTGCGCTGATTCGCGGCGCTGCAACTGACGGCCCGATGCGCGGCAAGCTGCAATGCGCCAACTTCGCTCACGGCGTGGCCGGGTGCGGCACTGAAGACAAGCACAGCCTGCGGATGATGAACTCGGCGAACATCGCCATTGTTTCTTCATATAACGACATGCTCTCGGCGCATCAGCCGTACGAAGTCTTCCCTGAACAAATCAAAAACGCCTTGCGTGAAATCGGTTCGGTCGGCCAGTTCGCTGGCGGCACTCCGGCGATGTGTGATGGCGTGACCCAAGGCGAACCGGGCATGGAACTGAGCCTGCCGAGCCGCGAAGTGATCGCGATGTCGACGGCGGTGGCGTTGTCCCACAACATGTTCGACGGCGCGCTGATGCTCGGCATCTGCGACAAGATCGTGCCGGGCCTGATGATGGGCTCGCTGCGTTTCGGTCATCTGCCGACAATCTTCGTGCCGGGCGGGCCGATGGTCTCGGGCATTTCCAACAAGGAAAAAGCCGACGTTCGGCAGAAGTACGCCGAAGGCAAAGCGACCCGCGAAGAGCTGCTGGAATCGGAGATGAAGTCCTACCACAGCCCGGGCACCTGCACGTTCTACGGTACCGCCAACACCAACCAGTTGCTGATGGAAGTCATGGGCCTGCACTTGCCGGGCGCCTCTTTCGTCAACCCGAACACGCCGCTGCGTGATGCACTGACCCGCGAAGCGGCGCATCAAGTCACGCGCCTGACCAAGCAGAACGGCAACTTCATGCCGATCGGCGAAATCGTCGACGAGAAGTCGCTGGTCAACTCGATTGTCGCGCTGCATGCCACTGGCGGCTCGACCAACCACACCCTGCACATGCCGGCCATCGCCATGGCAGCGGGCATTCAACTGACCTGGCAAGACATGGCAGACCTCTCCGAAGTCGTCCCGACCCTCAGCCACGTCTATCCGAACGGCAAAGCCGACATCAATCACTTCCAGGCAGCGGGCGGCATGTCGTTCCTGATCCGCGAACTGCTCGGTGCCGGCCTGCTGCACGAAGACGTCAACACCGTGCTCGGCCACGGCTTGAGCAAGTACACCAAAGAGCCGTTCCTCGATAACGGCGAACTGGTATGGCGCGAAGGCCCGGTCGACAGCCTCGACGAAAACATTTTGCGACCGGTGGCACGCGCGTTCTCGCCGGAGGGTGGTCTGCGGGTGATGGAGGGCAACCTCGGTCGCGGTGTGATGAAGGTGTCTGCGGTGGCGCTGGAAAACCAGATTGTCGAAGCGCCGGCCATGGTGTTCCAGGATCAACAGGATCTGGCCGACGCGTTCAAAGCCGGTTTGCTTGAGAAGGATTTCGTCGCCGTGATGCGCTTCCAGGGCCCGCGCTCCAACGGCATGCCCGAGTTGCACAAGATGACGCCGTTCCTCGGCGTGCTGCAGGATCGCGGCTTCAAAGTAGCGTTGGTGACGGACGGGCGCATGTCCGGCGCCTCGGGGAAAATCCCGGCGGCAATCCACGTCAGTCCGGAAGCTTATGTCGGTGGTGCTTTGGCTCGTGTGCAAGAGGGCGATATCATCCGCGTCGATGGCGTCAAAGGCACTTTGGAACTTAAAGTGGACGCCGACGAATTTGCAGCGCGCGAACCCGCCAAAGGCCTGTTGGGCAACAACATTGGCAGCGGTCGCGAACTGTTCGGTTTCATGCGCGTGGCCTTCAGCTCGGCGGAGCAGGGCGCCAGCGCCTTCACTTCTGCCCTGGAGACGCTTAATTGAAACTGGCTTTGGTCGGTGACATCGGAGGCACCAACGCACGGTTCGCGTTGTGGAAAAACCAGCAACTGGAATCGATTCAAGTGTTGGCCACGGCGGACCATGCCAGCCCGGAAGAGGCCATCAGCCTCTACCTGAGCGGGCTCGGTCTGGCGCCGGGCGCTATCGGTTCGGTGTGCCTGTCGGTGGCCGGCCCGGTGAGTGGCGATGAATTCAAGTTCACAAACAACCACTGGCGGCTGAGCCGCAAAGCGTTCTGCAACATTTTGCAGGTCGAGCAGTTGTTGCTGGTCAACGACTTCTCGGCGATGGCGCTGGGCATGACCCGTTTGCAGCCGGGCGAGTTTCGGGTGGTGTGCGAAGGCACGCCAGAGCCGTTGCGTCCGGCAGTGGTGATTGGTCCGGGCACTGGCCTTGGCGTCGGCACTTTGCTCGATCTGGGCGAGGGCCGATTTGCGGCGCTGCCGGGCGAGGGTGGGCACGTTGATCTGCCGTTAAGCAGCCCGCGTGAAACACAGCTCTGGCAGCATATCCACAACGAGATCGGCCATGTCAGCGCCGAAACTGCGTTGAGTGGTGGTGGTTTGCCGCGTGTCTATAGGGCGATTTGTGCGGTGGATGGCCATGAGCCGACGCTCGAAACGCCAGAAGCCATTACTGCCGCAGGCCTTGCAGGCGATCCGATTGCGCTGGAAGTGCTGGAGCAGTTCTGCTGCTGGCTCGGCCGCGTGGCGGGTAACAACGTGCTGACCACTGGCGCACGGGGTGGGGTGTTTATCGTCGGTGGGGTGATTCCGCGCTTTGCCGACTTCTTCCTTGAAAGTGGTTTTGCCCGCAGTTTTGCCGACAAGGGCTGCATGAGCGATTACTTCAAAGGCATTCCGGTGTGGCTGGTGACGGCACCGTATTCCGGGCTTATGGGCGCGGGTGTGGCCTTGGATCAGTCAATCCCGACCTGAAATGCAATCAAACTGTAGGAGTGAGCCTGCTCGCGATAGCGGTATGTCAGTCAACCAATGTGTTGAATGTAAGACTGCTATCGCGAGCAGGCTCACTCCTACAGTTGTTTTGTGGTGTTTGTAAAATCAGTGCTTAAGGCATAATCCGCCCCAATTCCAACAACAAGGATGCCTTCGAAGTGAGCTCAGTCAACAAGTCGATATTGTTGGTCGATGACGACCAGGAAATACGCGAGTTGCTGGAAACCTATCTGACCCGCGCCGGGTTTCAGGTAAGGGCCACAGCCGATGGCGCCAGTTTCCGTCAGGCCCTCAACGAGGCACCGAGCGATCTGGTGATCCTCGATGTCATGCTGCCCGACGAGGACGGTTTCAGTCTGTGCCGCTGGGTGCGTCAGCATCCGCGTCAGGCGCAGGTGCCGATCATCATGCTCACCGCCAGTTCCGACGAGGCCGACCGGGTCATCGGTCTGGAGCTCGGCGCCGACGATTATCTCGGCAAACCTTTCAGCCCCCGCGAATTGCAGGCGCGCATCAAAGCGCTGCTGCGCCGTGCACAATTCGGCCAGGAACGCAGCGGCAGTGAAGTGCTGGCGTTTGACGATTGGCGACTGGACATGGTCAGTCATCGGCTGTTTCACACCGACGGCGAAGAAGTGATTCTGTCCGGTGCCGATTTCGCTCTGCTGAAACTGTTCCTCGATCACCCGCAGGAAATTCTCGACCGCGACACCATCGGCAACGCCACCCGTGGCCGCGACTTGATGCCGCTTGATCGCATTGTCGACATGGCCGTCAGCCGCTTGCGCCAACGTCTGCGTGACACGGAAAAGCCGCCACGGCTGATTCGCACCGTACGCGGCAGCGGCTATCAACTGGCAGCCAACGTGGTTGCCGGCAATGGTCACTGAGTCGCTGCGCAAGCTCGCCGCCAAGGTGCCCGTGCCGCGTTCGCTGCTGGGGCGGATGTTATTGCTGACCCTGTTGGCGGTACTGTTTGCGCAGACCTTGTCGAGTGTGATCTGGGTTTCGCAATTGCGCGCCACCCAGCTCGAAGGCCTAGTCACCAGCGCCCGCAGCCTTGCCCACTCGATGACCGCCAGCGTCAGTTATTTTCGTTCGTTGCCGGTGGCCTATCGGCCGCTTGTGCTTGATCAATTGCGCAGCATGGGCGGCACGCGGTTTGTCGTAACACTCAACGACAAGCCGCTGGGCATGGACGTGTTACCGGTCACGCCGCGTAAAGCCGCGGTGATGAAAGCGGTCGACGAAGTGCTGCGTCAGTCCCTCGGGCACGACACCGACATCTCGGTGTCTTTCGTCAGTCCCGAGGATCTGCGCATCTTCAACGCCGGGCTGAAACTTGATGAATTGCCGCGCTCCTGGGCGCACTACGCGCTAACCCTTGAGCCGGTGAATCCGCCAGTGCTGGTCACGCAGATTCAGATGGCGCCGGGCGAATGGCTGTACATCGCCTCGCTGTTGCCCGAGCCCTACACCAGCCTTGAAGAGCAAGGCCTGCCGTCGCAGCAAGTGTGGTTCATCGTCCTCACCAGCGGTTTTCTGCTGCTGTTCATCGGTGTGCTGGTGCACTGGCAGAGCCGGCCGCTCAAGCGCCTGGCCCGGGCCGCGCGGGATCTGTCGCTGGGCGCCGACGTCGAACCGGTGGCGGAGGGCGGCGGCAGTGAAGTGGTCGAGGTCGGCCGCGCGTTCAACACCATGCGCGAGCGCATCAGCCGTTACCTGACCGAACGCAGCCAATTGTTCAGCGCGATTTCCCACGACTTGCGCACGCCGATCACCCGTCTGCGTTTGCGCGTCGAACTGCTCGAAGACGAACAGCTGCAAATCAAGTTCGGTCGTGATCTGGATGAGTTGGAGCTGCTGGTCAAAGGCGCGTTGCAATGCGTGAAAGACACTGACATCCACGAAAACATCGAACCGGTCGATCTCAATCATGTGCTCGATTGTCTGGTGGAGCCGTATCTGGCGCCTAACGGCAATGGTCGCGTGACCCAGCATGGGCGGGCGCTGGCGGCGTATTCGGGCAAACCTCTGGCTTTGAAGCGCTGCATCGGCAACCTGATCGACAATGCGTTGAAGTACGGGCAGAACGCCCATCTGCACATTGATGACGATGAAAGTGCGTTTGTCCTGCACGTCGATGATGAAGGGCCGGGCGTGCCGGAGCAGCGGCTGGAGCAGGTGTTCGAGCCGCACTTCAGGTTGGCGGGGCAGCAGCAGGGGTATGGGCTCGGCCTCGGGATTGCGCGCAATATCGCTCATAGCCATGGCGGTGAGGTGACGTTACAGAACCTGCGTGAGGGTGGGTTGCGGGTAACGTTGCAGTTGCCGCGGTCGGTGGATTGAAGATCAAAAGATCGCAGCCTTCGGCAGCTCCTACACCGATCCCTGTAGGAGCTGCCGAAGGCTGCGATCTTTTTCATGTCACGGATCAGTGACAAAACCCGTCCCCTTCGTTACAAGCCCACCCCGGCCCGTTGTTTAGACTCCCCGCAGTCATAACAACAAAAAAGGCCCCCCATGGATCACTTCGACCCCGGCTTCAGCAGCTGGCTCAATGCCCCCGCGCACCAGCAATGGCTAGCCGCCGAAGGCCTGCGTCTGCTGGATTTCGCCAAGGCATCACGCCTGCCTGAAGGCTTCGGCAACCTCGACGAACGCGGCCGTTTGCCGGCGAACGCACGAGCCGAAACCATGAACACCGCGCGCATGACCCACAGCTTCGCCATGGCCCACATTCAGGGGTTGCCGGGATTTGCCGAACTGGTCGATCACGGCATTGCCGCCCTGCGCGGGCCGTTGCGTGATGCGCTGCACGGCGGCTGGTTTGCGGTGGCCGAGCATCGCGATGACAACACGGGCAAGAACGCTTACTTGCACGCCTTCGTTGCACTGGCGGCGAGCTCGGCGGTGGTCGCGCAACGTCCCGGCGCGCAGGCGCTGCTCGATGATGCGATCGACATTATCGACACGTATTTCTGGAGCGAAGAAGAGGGCGCCATGCGCGAATTCTTCAATCGCGACTGGAGCGAAGAGGAAGCCTATCGCGGCGCCAACAGCAACATGCACGCGACCGAAGCGTTTCTCGCCCTCGCTGATGTCACCGAAGACCCACGCTGGCTGGTGCGCGCCCAGCGCATCGTCGAGCGAGTGATTCACGGCCACGCAGCCGCCAACGATTATCTGGTCATTGAGCACTTCGACCGCGACTGGCAACCGCTGCGCGAGTACAACCATGACAATCCCGCCGACGGCTTCCGTCCTTACGGCACCACGCCGGGCCACGGTTTCGAGTGGGCGCGGCTGTTGCTGCACCTCGAAGCGGCGCGGGTGCAGGCCGGCATGCTCACCCCCGGTTGGCTCGCTACCGACGCGCAGAAACTCTTCGAGCAAAACTGCCGTTACGGTTGGGATGTCGATGGCGCGCCGGGCATCGTCTACACCCTCGACTGGAACAACAAAGCCGTGGTCCGCCATCGCTTGCACTGGACGCATGCCGAAGCCAGCGCTGCAGCCAGCGCTTTGCTCAAACGCACCGGCGATGAGCAATACGAAACCTGGTACCGACTGTTCTGGGATTTTTGCGACGTGAATTTCATCGACCGTTGCGATGGCAGCTGGCATCACGAGCTCAATCCGCAAAACACTCCAAGTGCCGATATCTGGCCGGGCAAACCCGATCTGTATCACGCCTGGCAAGCGGTGCTGATTCCGCGCCTACCCTTGGCGCCGAGCATGGCCACTGCGCTGGCACAGTTGTCCCAGAGCATTCCTGTGTAACCATGTGGTGACATTCGCGCGTCCCTTCGTTACCTGCGAGGGGAATCGCCCTGTTTAAACTCCTGTGCAGCGCAAGCACCAGACTTGCAACGCATAACAACAAGAAAGGTACATCTCAGATGAATGCGATTTCTCGCCTCGCTACTGTCATTTCTGTCGCCTCCCTGTTCCCGCTCGCAATTCTGCCTCTCAGTGTTTCCGCTGCCGAATCCAAAGGTTCGGTGGAAGTCGTGCACTGGTGGACCTCCGGTGGCGAAAAAGCTGCCGTTGATGTGCTCAAGGCCCAAGTCGAAAAAGACGGTTTCACCTGGAAAGACGGCGCAGTCGCCGGTGGTGGCGGTGCGACTGCCATGACCGTGCTGAAAAGCCGTGCAGTTGCCGGCAACCCGCCAGGCGTTGCCCAGATCAAAGGCCCGGACATCCAGGAATGGGCGTCGACCGGCCTGCTCGACACCGACGTTCTGAAAGACGTTGCCAAGTCGGAAAAGTGGGACAGCCTGCTCGACAAGAAAGTCTCCGATACCGTGAAGTACGACGGTGATTACGTGGCCGTGCCGGTGAACATTCACCGTGTGAACTGGCTGTGGATCAACCCGGAAGTCTTCAAGAAAGCCGGTATCGAAAAAGCCCCGACCACCCTCGAAGAATTCTACGCCGCTGGCGACAAGCTCAAGGCTGCGGGCTTCATCCCGCTGGCTCACGGCGGTCAGCCTTGGCAGGACAGCACCGTGTTCGAAGCCGTTGTGCTCTCGGTCATGGGTGTTGATGGCTACAAGAAAGCCCTGGTCGATCTGGACAACGCTGCGCTGACTGGCCCGGAAATGGTCAAGGCGCTGACCGAGCTGAAGAAAGTCGCGACCTACATGGACGCCGACGGCAAAGGCCAGGACTGGAACCTGGAAGCGGCCAAGGTCATCAACGGCAAGGCCGGCATGCAGATCATGGGCGACTGGGCCAAGTCCGAATGGACCGCCGCGAAGAAAATCGCCGGCAAGGATTACCAGTGCGTAGCTTTCCCGGGCACCGACAAGGCGTTCACCTACAACATCGACTCGTTGGCCGTGTTCAAGCAGAAAGACGCGGGCACCGCGGCTGGTCAGCAGGACATCGCCAAAGTCGTGCTGGGTGAAAACTTCCAGAAAGTCTTCAGCATCAACAAAGGCTCGATCCCGGTACGAATCGACATGTTGAACGACATGGAGAAACTCGGTTTCGACTCCTGCGCACAGACGGCTGCCAAAGACTTCCTGGCGGACTCCAAGTCCGGCGGCCTGCAGCCAAGCATGGCGCACAACATGGCGACCACGCTGGCCGTGCAAGGCGCGTTCTTTGACGTAGTAACCAACTACATCAACGACCCGAAAGCCGACCCGGCCGACACCGCCAAGAAACTCGGCGCGGCGATCAAGTCGTCCAAATAGTCCTTGGCATCGCATGCCCCTCCTGTGGGAAAGGGCTTTTGTGGTGAGGGGGGTTATCCCCGATGGGCCGCGCAGCGGCCCCAAAAAAGTTGCAATGGGTGGGTATCAGAAACACCGTGTGCAATGGTTTTGCGACTGCTTCGCAGCCGATCGGGGATAAATCCCCTCGCCACAAGAGTCCGCTCCCACATGGGAAGGGAATGCACAACAAGTAGTCCTTTTCTCTAGTACTGGATTTCCCCATGAGTTCTGTTGCTGTGTTCAGCAAGGCCTCGCCGTTCGATGCATTGCAACGCTGGCTACCCAAACTGGTGCTGGCGCCGAGCATGTTCATCGTGCTGGTGGGCTTCTATGGCTACATCCTGTGGACGTTCGTCCTGTCGTTCACCACCTCGACATTCCTGCCCAACTACAAGTGGGCCGGTCTGGCGCAATACGCGCGGTTGTTCGACAACGATCGCTGGTGGGTCGCGAGCAAGAACCTCGCGATGTTCGGCGGCATGTTCATCGGCATCACCTTGGTGATCGGCGTGTTGCTGGCGGTGTTCCTCGACCAGCGTATCCGTCGCGAAGGCTTTATCCGCACCATTTACCTGTATCCGATGGCGCTCTCGATGATCGTCACCGGTACCGCGTGGAAATGGCTGCTCAACCCGGGCATGGGCCTGGACAAATTGTTGCGTGACTGGGGCTGGGAAGGCTTCCGTCTCGACTGGCTGATCGACCCGGATCGCGTGGTCTACTGCCTGGTGATCGCCGCTGTGTGGCAAGCCTCGGGCTTCATCATGGCGATGTTCCTCGCCGGCCTGCGCGGGGTTGATCAATCGATCATCCGTGCCGCGCAGATCGATGGCGCGAGCATGCCGCGCATCTACTGGAAAGTCGTGCTGCCAAGCCTGCGTCCGGTGTTCTTCAGTGCCGTGATGATTCTGGCGCACATCGCGATCAAGAGCTTCGACCTGGTCGCGGCGATGACGGCCGGTGGTCCGGGTTACTCCTCCGACCTGCCAGCGATGTTCATGTACTCCTTCACCTTCAGTCGCGGCCAGATGGGCATGGGCTCGGCCAGTGCGATTCTGATGCTCGGTGCGATTCTCGCGATCATCGTGCCTTACCTGTACTCCGAGCTGAGGACCAAGCGTAATGACTAGTCTCGCTGCCAAATCCCCCATCAGCCTGAGTCGCATCGCGATCTACGCGGTGCTGATCCTCGCGGTGTTCCTGTATCTGGTGCCGCTGGTGGTCATGCTGCTGACCAGCTTCAAGACCCCGGAAGACATCGGCACCGGCAACCTGCTGAGCTGGCCGACCGTGGTCACCGGCATCGGCTGGGTGAAAGCCTGGGCCACCGTCGACGGCTACTTCTGGAACTCGATCAAGATCACCGTCCCGGCCGTGATCATCTCCACCGCCATCGGCGCGCTGAACGGCTATGTGCTGTCGTTCTGGCGCTTCCGTGGTTCGCAACTGTTCTTCGGCCTGCTGCTGTTCGGCTGCTTCCTGCCGTTCCAGACCGTGCTGCTGCCGGCCTCGTTCACCCTCGGCAAGATGGGCCTGGCGAGCACCACCACCGGCCTGGTGTTCATCCACGTGGTTTACGGCCTGGCGTTCACCACGCTGTTTTTCCGTAACTACTACGTGAGCATTCCTGATGCGTTGGTGAAAGCCGCACGTCTGGATGGTGCAGGGTTCTTCACCATTTTTCGGCGGATCATTCTGCCGATGTCGACGCCGATCATCATGGTCTGCCTGATCTGGCAGTTCACCCAGATCTGGAACGACTTCCTGTTCGGTGTGGTGTTCTCCAGCGGTGATTCGCAACCGATCACGGTGGCGCTGAACAACCTGGTCAACACCAGCACCGGCGCCAAGGAATACAACGTTGATATGGCAGCGGCGATGATCGCCGGCCTGCCGACCCTGCTGGTCTATGTGGTCGCAGGCAAGTATTTCGTGCGCGGGCTGACGGCCGGCGCGGTCAAGGGGTAATCATGGCAACGCTCGAACTTCGCAACGTAAACAAGACTTATGGCCCCGGCCTGCCGGACACCCTGAAGAACATCGAACTGTCGATCAAGGAAGGTGAGTTCCTGATCCTCGTCGGCCCGTCGGGCTGCGGCAAGTCGACCCTGATGAACTGCATCGCCGGGCTGGAAACCATCACCGGCGGCGCGATCATGATTGGCGATCAAGACGTCAGCGGCATGAGCCCCAAGGATCGCGACATCGCCATGGTGTTCCAGTCCTACGCCTTGTACCCGACCATGAGCGTGCGCGAGAACATCGAGTTCGGTTTGAAGATTCGCAAGATGCCGCAGTCGGCGATCGACGAAGAAGTTGCTCGCGTGGCCAAGCTGTTGCAGATCGAACACTTGCTCAACCGCAAGCCGGGCCAGCTCTCCGGTGGTCAGCAACAGCGTGTGGCGATGGGCCGTGCGTTGGCGCGTCGGCCGAAGATCTATCTGTTCGACGAACCGCTGTCCAACCTCGACGCCAAGCTGCGCGTCGAGATGCGCACCGAAATGAAACTGATGCACCAGCGCCTGAAAACCACCACGGTGTACGTGACCCACGACCAGATCGAAGCGATGACCCTGGGCGACAAGGTTGCGGTGATGAAGGACGGCATCATTCAGCAGTTCGGCACGCCGAAAGAGATCTACAACGACCCGGCCAACCTGTTCGTGGCGAGCTTCATCGGTTCGCCGCCGATGAACTTCATCCCGCTGCGTCTGCAACGCAAGGACGGTCGTCTGCTGGCGCTGCTCGACAGCGGCCAGGCCCGTTGCGAATTGCCGATGGGCATGCAGGACGCCGGTCTTGAAGACCGCGAAGTGATCCTCGGCCTGCGCCCGGAACAGATCGTTCTGGCGAACGGCGAGGGCAATGGCCTGCCGAGCATTTGTGCTGAAGTGCAGGTCACCGAACCGACCGGTCCGGACACGCTGGTGTTCGTCAATCTGAACGACACCAAGGTCTGCTGCCGTCTGGCGCCAGACGTGGCGCCGCAGGTAGGCGAGAGCCTGACGCTGCAATTCGATCCGTCGAAAGTGTTGTTGTTTGATGCCAAGACTGGCGAGCGGTTGGGCGTTGCGGCGCAGCCGAAGACCGAAGCGCACAGCGCCAACGTCGCCCAGTTCAAGGGCCGCTGAAGATCAAAATGTAGGAGTGAGCTTTTGTGGTGAGGGGATTTATCCCCGATGGGGTGCGCAGCACCCCCAGCTTTTTGGGGCCGCTTCGCGACCCATCGGGGATAAATCCCCTCTCCACAAGGGCTGCTCTCACGGCGATGTAAACCGCGTTAGATAAAAACAGTTAATAACAATAAAGACGAGGATGTAGGGATGAAAATGAAACACGTCAATGCCCGGTTGATCTGCCAAGTGTCAGCTGCGGCAGCACTGGTGCTGGCCGGCAATGCGATGGCGGCGGATGCTTTCAGCTCCGACTCCAAATGGATGACCGGTGACTGGGGCGGCGAGCGGACCAAGCTGATCGAGCAGGGTATCGACATCAAGGCCGACTACGTTGGGGAAGTCGGTGGCAACCTGAACGGTGGCTACAACGACGACAAGACTGCGCGTTACGCCGACCAATTCGGTCTGGGCGTGGCACTCGATCTGCAAAAGCTGTGGGGCTGGGACAACACTCAGGCCAAGATCCAGCTGACCAACCGTAACGGCTACAACATCTCCAACGACCGTGTTGGCGATCCGCGTGCCGGCACCTTGAGTTCGTCGCAGGAAGTCTATGGCCGTGGCCACATGGTGCGTCTGACCCAGTTGTGGATTCAGCACCAGTTCTTCGATAACAAACTCGACGTCAAGGCCGGTTACTTCGGTGAAGGCGAAGACTTCAACACCTTCCCGTGCGACTTCCAGAACCTGGCGTTCTGCGGTTCGCAAGTGGGTAACTGGGCGACCAACATCTGGTACAACTGGCCCGTCAGCCAGGCCGCGATTCGTGTGAAGTACAACATCAATGATGAGCTCTACGCTCAGATCGGTGCGTACAACCAGAACCCGTCGCAACTGGAGCACGGCAACGGCTTCAAACTCAGCGGCAGCGGCACCAAAGGCACCGTTTTGCCGGTCGAACTGGTCTGGTCGCCGAAGGTTAACAGCCTGCCGGGCGAATACCGCGTCGGTTACTACAAGAGCACGGCCGATGCTGATGATGTTCGTGAAGACATCAATGGTTTCGACGCTGCGACTACTGGCGACGCCTACAAGTCTCACAGCAGCAAAAGCGGCTACTGGTTCGTGGCGCAACAGCAACTCACCAGCCACAACGGTGATGCCTCGCGCGGTCTGAACATCGCGGCCAACGCCACGTTCCACGACAAGGACACCAACTTCATCGACAACTACCAGTCGGTGATGTTTGTCTACAAAGGCCCGTTCGACGCACGTCCCAAGGATGACGTCGGTATCGGCGCGGCGCGTATCCACGTCAACGATGACGTGAAGAAAAACGCCGAGCTGCTCAACGTTTCCAACGGTGTTTCGGACTACGACAATCCGGTGTTCTCGCCGATTCGTGAAACCGAATACAACTACGAGATCAACTACGGCTTCCACGTCACCAACTGGCTGACCGTGCGTCCTAACCTGCAATACATCACACACCCGGGCGGTGTTGATGAAGTGGACAACGCTCTGGTCGCCGGCTTGAAAATTCAGTCGGTGTTCTAACGCGTCTGCGATAAGCTCCTCTCTATGTGCGCATATTTGCGGACAGCCAAGGCTGTCCGCTTTTTTTTGCCGAGATGTGTCGCGGACTTTTTGCACTGTTGAAATTTGATGTGGTGCTGGGACTTTTTGTGCTGATGAGATTTGATGTTTTGCTGGGATTTATTGTGGCGAGGGGATTTATCCCCGTTGGGCTGCGAAGCAGCCCCAAATCCGGTAAATACAATCTGGCTGACACACCTCGGTGAATGGTTTCAGGACTGCTTCGCAGCCCAGCGGGGATAAATCCCCTCGCCACAGTGTTCACTGGATACAAAGGTAATTGAGTACCCCATGATTTTCAGGACCGTGGCCCATGCATGAGCATCCGCTACAACGCTTCTTCAAATCCTTGCGCGAACAACCGGTGTTCGCCTGGGAGCGCTATCAGATGCGCGACGTGTTGGTGATCGATCATCCGCTGTGTCAGGCGGTGTTCAGTCGGCAGGGCGCGCAGTTGCTGCATTTTCAGCCGCGCGGGCAAAAGCCGTGGCTGTGGTGTGCGGCGAAGTGGCCACATGTGGGTGCGATCCGTGGTGGTGTGCCGGTGTGCTGGCCGTGGTATGGCCGCCATCCAAGCGAAAACGCCTGGCCCTCCCATGGTTGGGCGCGCCTGCTCGACTGGAAGTTGCTAGACAGCAGCAGCTGCGAAGACGGCGTGCGTCTGCACTGGCAATTGCAACTGTGCGACTGGCAGGTCGACCTGCACGCGCACCTTGGCGAACGCATGGAACTACGCCTGAGCACCGAGCATCAGGACGACATGCCGTGCCAGTTGAGCCAGGCTTTGCACGCTTACTGGCGTATTGGCGATGTCGGTGAGATAGCGCTGTCTGGGCTCGAAGGCGCGCAAGGTTATGACCAGTTGAACCGCCAGGTTTGCCAGCAGGAAGGCGAGTTGCGGGTCGATGGTGGCTGTCAGCGGGTGTTTCAGCACGATGGTGAATTGCAGCTCAAGGATCACGCCTGGCAGCGCGAGTTGTGCATCGATACGGGTGACAGTGCAGACACGGTGGTGTGGCATCCGGGCTCGCGGCCGTTGTTGGGCGTGAGCTGGGATGAAGTGTTGGAGTTTGTGTGTGTGGAAGCGGCGGCGGGTGGGACGGATAGTCTGCATCTGGCGCCGGGGGAAAAGGCGCATTTGAGTTTGCAGGCGTGGGCGGCTGCCTGAGTTTGTACTGTTGCTGCTGGCCCCATCGCTGGCAAGCCAGCTCCCACAGGTTCGGTGGTGGTCATCGATTTTGCTTACGACACCGACACTGTGGGAGCTGGCTTGCCAGCGATGATGCCGGATCATTCAATAAAGAATCATCAGCGATCAGTTGAATTCATCTCCAACCGGATACCGGCTCGCATTCAAGCTCTCTTTGATCTTGCGCAGATGCGGCTGGAAATCCACCCCGCGACGCAGCGTCATCCCGGTCGCCAACACATCCAGCACGGTCAACTGAATGATCCGCGAAGTCATCGGCATATAGATGTCGGTGTCTTCCGGCAATGGAATGTTCAGGCTCAAGGTGCTGGCCTTGGCCAGCGGCGAATTCTCGGCGGTCAAGCCCAGCACCGAAGCACCGTTCTCGCGAGCAATGCGCGCCACTTCCACCAGTTCACGGGTGCGGCCGGTGTAAGAGATGATCACGAACAGCTCACCGGTGTGCGCCACCGAAGCAATCATTCGCTGCATCAACACATCGGCATGCGCTGTCACCGCCAGGTTGAAACGGAAAAACTTGTGCTGCGCATCCAGAGCCACCGGCGCCGAAGCCCCGAGGCCGAAGAAGTGAATCTGCCGCGCCTGAATCAACAGGTCGACGGCACGGCTGATCAGGTTCGGATCAAGCGCCTGACAAGCGCTGTCCAGCGAGGCGATGGCGCTGCCGAAAATCTTCTGCGTGTACGCTTCGGGATTGTCATCAGCCTCGACCGCCCGGCTGACGTACGCCGCGCCGCTGGCCAGGCTCTGCGCCAGTTGCAGCTTGAGCTCGGGGTAGCCGCTGACGCCGAACGAACGGCAGAAACGGTTGACCGTCGGCTCACTCACCGACGCTGCCTGGGCAAGGGCGGCGATGCTGAAGCGGGTGGCCTGCTGCGGGTTGAGCAGGATCACTTCGGCGACTTTGCGTTCGGCCTTGTTCAGGTCTTCAAGGCGACTCTGGATCTGTTCCAGTAAATTTCGCACGCGATCCATATGGAATTCCTAATTCACCTGCGCAAAGGTGCGCCGGGCTATGCAAATTGGGCCTTTGATATCGCCCGTAACGGTGGCCTATCCTACTGATGGCTCCGACCGACCACCACACGGAATCTGTATTTTGCGAAAATGTTGTGGTTATTACTACATTTTCCCTTGAGTGATGCCTTGAAAAAAGGTATTTGTAGCTTAACTTGATAAAAGAACAAACATCATGCCTTCGATTACGGTTGAACCGTGCACCTTTGCCTTGTTCGGCGCTCTTGGCGATCTGGCCCTGCGCAAGTTGTTTCCTGCCCTTTACCACCTCGATGGCGCTGACTTGTTGCACGAGGACACGCGCATCATCGCGCTGGCCCGTGAAGACGGCAGCGAGCAGCAGCACCTGGCGTTCATCGCCGCCGAATTGCGCCGCTATGTCGGCAAAGAGTTGAACGAGGCCGTCGCCGAACGTTTTCTGGCGCGCCTGACCTACCTGCACGTCGACTTCCTCAAGGCTGAAGATTACGTCGCGCTGGCCGAAATGGCCGGCAGCACGCAACGAATGATTGCTTACTTCGCCACCCCGGCGGCGGTGTACGGCGCGATCTGCGAGAACCTGGCGAAAGTCGGCCTAGCAGAAAACACCCGCGTGGTCCTGGAAAAACCGATCGGCTCCGATCTGGAATCCTCGCGCAAGGTCAACGACGCCGTGGCGCAGTTCTTCCCGGAGAACCGCACCTACCGCATCGACCATTATCTGGGCAAAGAAACCGTTCAGAACCTGATCGCCCTGCGTTTCGCCAACAGCCTGTTCGAAACCCAGTGGAACCAGAATTACATCTCCCACGTGGAAATCACCGTGGCCGAGAAGGTCGGTATCGAAGGCCGCTGGGGCTATTTCGACAAGGCCGGCCAGCTGCGCGACATGATCCAGAATCACCTGTTGCAGCTGCTCTGCCTGATCGCCATGGACCCGCCGGCCGACCTGTCCGCCGACAGCATCCGTGACGAGAAAGTCAAAGTGCTCAAGGCACTGGCACCGATCAGCCCGGAAGGCCTGACCACCCAGGTCGTGCGCGGCCAGTACATTGCCGGTCACAGCGAAGGCAAATCCGTACCGGGCTACCTCGAAGAACCGAATTCCAACACCCAGAGCGACACCGAAACCTTCGTCGCCCTGCGTGCCGACATCCGCAACTGGCGCTGGGCCGGCGTGCCGTTTTACCTGCGTACCGGCAAGCGTATGCCGCAAAAGCTGTCGCAGATCGTCATCCACTTCAAGGAACCGTCGCACTACATCTTCGCCCCCGAGCAGCGCCTGCAGATCAGCAACAAACTGATCATCCGCCTGCAACCGGACGAAGGTATTTCCTTGCGCGTGATGACCAAAGAGCAGGGCCTGGATAAAGGCATGCAACTGCGCAGCGGTCCGCTGCAACTGAATTTCTCCGACACCTGGCGTAGCGCGCGGATCCCCGATGCCTACGAGCGGTTGTTGCTGGAAGTGATGAACGGCAATCAGAACCTGTTTGTCCGTAAAGATGAAATTGAAGCCGCGTGGAAATGGTGTGACCAACTGATCGCCGGGTGGAAAAAATCCGGTGACGCGCCCAAGCCGTATGCGGCCGGGTCGTGGGGGCCGATGAGCTCCATTGCATTGATCACGCGGGACGGGAGGTCGTGGTATGGCGATATCTGATGTGAAACTGCCGGCGGGCGTGAATGCCCACGAGTTCAAGAGCCCGGTGCTGTTGGCTGAAGGTCTGGCGCTGAATGTGGCCAAGCAACTGAGCGATGCCATCGCTGCACGCGGCAACGCGGTGCTGGTGGTGTCCGGCGGTCGCAGCCCGGTGGCTTTTTTCCAGCACTTGGCCAAGCAGGAGCTGGACTGGTCGAAGGTCATCGTGACCCTCGCCGACGAGCGCTGGGTGCCGGTTGAACATGCCGACAGCAATGCCGGTCTGCTCAAGCAGTATCTGCTCAAGGGGCCTGCGGCCAAAGCGCAATTCCTCAGCCTCTACAGCGCTGCGGCGAATGTCGAGCAGGCTGCCGAACAGGCTGACCGTTTGCTCGCTGAACTGCCGCCAATCGATGTGCTGGTGCTGGGCATGGGCGATGACGGCCACACCGCGTCGCTGTTTCCCGATAGCCCGAACCTGGCCGAAGCGCTGCAAACCGACGGCACGCGTCGTTGCTGGCCGATGCTGGCGCCGAGTGTGCCGCGTCAGCGCCTGACCATGAGCCGCGCGCTGCTGGCTTCGGCCGAACACAAGATTCTGTCGATTTCCGGTCAGTCGAAACTGACCACCCTGAATGCCGCTCTGGCATCCGATGACGTCGCGGCCATGCCGGTGCGCGCGTTTCTGCAACCTACGTTAGAGATCTACTGGTGCCCATGAGCCAAGGAACAGCCGCTATGACAACCCCATCCCCGACCGTTTCCATGGCGGACAAAGTTGCCCTGATCGACAGCATCTGCGCCAAGGCACGGATCCTGCCGGTGATCACCATCGCCCGCGAACAGGACGTGCTGCCACTGGCTGACGCCCTCGCTGCCGGTGGTCTGACCGCGCTGGAAGTAACCCTGCGTTCGCAGTTCGGCCTCAAGGCTATCCAGATCCTGCGCGACCAGCGCCCGGAACTGATGACCGGCGCCGGCACTGTGCTGGATCGCACCATGCTCGCGGCTGCTGAAGCGGCCGGCTCGCAATTCATCGTCACCCCAGGCATCACCCGTGATCTGCTCGAAGCCAGTGTCGATAGCCCGATTCCGCTGTTGCCGGGCATCAGCAACGCCTCCGGCATCATGGAAGGCTATGGCTTGGGTTATCGCCGCTTCAAGCTGTTCCCGGCTGAAGTCAGCGGCGGTGTGGCGGCGATCAAAGCCCTCGGCGGCCCGTTTGGCGAAGTGAAATTCTGCCCGACTGGCGGCGTCGGCCCGGCCAACATCAAGAGCTACATGGCGCTGAAAAACGTCATGTGCGTGGGCGGTAGCTGGATGCTTGATCCGGAGTGGATCAAGAACGGCGACTGGGCCCGCATTCAGGAATGCACCGCCGAGGCGTTGGCGCTGCTGGACTGATCAATACCTGACACTTCGTTGTGTGTTCTACGGCTTTACGGTGCGCTTGGTCGGTGCACCGTTTTTTTTTGCCTGTAGAAAACGGGCGCTCCCTTGTTTAAGAACAACATCAAAAGATCGCAGTCTGCGGCAGCTCCTACAGGAAGCGTGACAGTTTTTCTGTAGGAGCTGTCGAGTGAAACGAGGCTGCGATCTTTTGATCTTGCTTCTAATGAAGCAGGTCATCGGTTACTCAGCGATACATAGTTACCGCACGGCGATTTTTCCGTGGCGCTAACCTTGCGTTCATCTTATGGAAGAGAGGACGTACTCATGGAGCGAGATCTCGCATCAGCCTCACAGCAGTCTGTGTATCAACTGGCCCCCGAGCAAATCGCCGGGCCCTTCTTTCGCAACCCCAAACTCTTGCGGCGCAACATCAGCGAAGGTGCTGAAGGGATACCGCTGGTCCTGCGCCTGACCATCGTTGATGCCATGACCGGTGAGCCCGTCAACGGTGCGTTGGTGGATATCTGGCATTGCAACGCACGAGGCGCGTACTCAGGCTGGAGCCGACTCAATCCGGACATGGAAGTCGATGTCGCGGCCATCGGCTCGATTCCGCGCACGGACGATGACACTTACCTGCGCGGCAGCCAGTTCTGTGATCACTTGGGGCGCGTGCGGTTTACCACCGTCTATCCCGGCTTCTATGCCGGGCGCGCGCTGCACATTCATGTGGCGGTGCGCATCGTCGCCGGTAATGAATACCTGGAGGAGCGCAATGTCGCCTGGGTCGGCCAGCTGTATTTTCCCGAGGTGATTTCCCGTTCAGTGCTCAATGCCCGAGCCTATCGCGGGCGAGCGTCATTACCGCTGAACAACGCCGAGGACGTTCTTTTTGCCCGCCAGAACGGTGAAGCCTCGACGCTGACGGTCTGGCCGATCGGTCGAGAGTCTCACGAGGACGGTTTTTTCGGCCACCTCACCATCGGCATCGACACCTTCGCGGTGTCGTCGCAGATCAAACCCGAGGACTTCGACAAGTACACGGTTTAAGCCAGTCAACGCAGCTCGTTGAGCGCGCGGGTCAGTAACTGCATGTCGGTGGCGGTGGTGGTCACCCCCGGCGTAATGCGGATGCATGACCCGCACGCGGCGCCAGTGCGCACCACAGTGAAAAGCTTGTATTCATTAAGCAGGCGCTCGGCCATCAACTGTTGATCGTCATGGCGGGTGAAGCGCATCGCCGTGATCCCGCAATACAGTCGCGGATCATCCGGAGTCATGACTTCGATACCTGGCAAGTGGCGCACGGCGCTGACCCAAAGATTGCGCAGGTAATTGAGCCGCGCACCTTTGGCCGCAGCGCCGCCGAGTGAACGGTGTTCCTCGAACACCAGCGGCAGGGTCATCAGCGCCGGGATGTTCGGCGTGCTGTACGACGTGCGTGCGCGGATATCGTTGCCTGGGTAATGTATCTCGCCCATGTCCGGATCGATATCGGCCAGGCGTTGCGGGGCAATATAGAGAAAGCCGAGGGTCAGCGGCGCGCCGATCCATTTGTGCAGGTTATAGCCGGCGAACGCGATGCCCATCGCTTCGAGATTGAATTCGAGCTGACCCAGCGCATGGGCGCCGTCGAGGATGATATCGACGCCATGTTCCTTGGCCAGCGCGGCAATCGCCTGTACCGGCATCACCAGGCCGGTGCGGTGGGTAACATGGGTCAGCGCCATCAACTTGAGTTTCGGGTGGCGAATGAACGTCTCGCGATACGTCTCCAGCAGGCTGTCGAAGCTGGCCGGATGCGCGTGGGCAATCTCGATCACCTCGACGCTGCGATGCTTGCCCAGCCAGCGCATGGCGCCCTTGACCGTGTCGTATTCCAGATCGCAAATAAGCACCTGATCGCCCGGTTGCAGGCGATTGTAGTTGCGGATCAGCGATTGCAGGCCTTCGGTGGCGTTGCGGGTGAACGCGACACTTTGCGCACGCACGCCGATCAGCTCGGCCAGTTGCGCTCGGATATCGAGGTTGTCGTGCTGTTCGAAGCGTTGACGCACATATACCGAATTGCTGTTGTTAATCAGCTCGATGTTGCGCTGATACTCCTCGATCACCGTGCGCGACATGCGCCCGAAGTAACCGTTCTCCAGGTTTATCGGCGCGGATTGAGCGTCGTAGCGATTGCCGAACGTTTGCCAGAATTCTTCATCACGGGCGCGGCGGGTGTTATCAGGCATGGTCGACTTAACTCTGATAGAGAAGGGCGCTTCAGTGGCGCGGGGCAGGTTTGCCGTGTTTGGCGCGCAGTGGTTCGAGCAAGTCCGAGAGGCCGTTGTGGTCGATCTCCTGCATCAATGCCAGCAAGCCACCGAGTTCGCCGTGAGGAAATCCCTCACGGGCAAACCAGTTAAGGTAAGGGCCCGGCAGGTCGGCAATGATTCGGCCCTTGTATTTGCCGAAGGGCATTTCGCGGGTGATCAGCAGTTCGAGTTTTTCTGGGTTCATCGGTTTTCGTCTGGATTCAAATCAGATTGAAAAATACAGGCATTCTGCATGCAGGCCAAATGACAGATCATGCAAATTACCGAGATACAGATAGTTCATTTATCTTTAAGTTGTTGATTTATAACGATTATTTAAAAATAAAAAAGCTGGCACGCACTCTGCAATATCCCTTGCATCTTTCATCAACCCGCAAGGAATTGAAAAATGACCGACGTAAATAAAGAAGCCATCTCTGTACTGAACGACCTGATCGAAACCAGCAAAGACGGTCAGGAAGGGTTCAAGACTTGCGCTGAAGACATCAAGCATCCAGAACTGAAAACCCTGTTCGTGACTCGCTCTGCCGATTGCGCCGCTGCCGCTGCCGAGCTGCAAGCTGAAGTTCGCAAGCTGGGTGGCGATCCGGAAACCTCCACCAGTGTCAGCGGTGACCTGCACCGTCGCTGGGTCGACGTCAAAGCCATGTTTACCGGCAAAGACGAAGAAGCAGTGCTGAACGAAGCCGAGCGCGGTGAAGACCATGCACTGAAGGCTTACAAAGAAGCCCTCGAAAAAATCAACAAGCACAACCTGGTCGGTATTCGTGATCTGGTTGAACGCCAGTACCACGGCGTACAACGTAACCACGACCAGGTGAAAGCCCTGCGTAACCAGGCTCGCGCACGTTCGTAAGCGTTCGTAGGCTGTATAAAAAACGCCAGATAGTCTGGCGTTTTTTTATGTCTGGGGGGAAAGATTTTCCTGACACAGCGCAACCAATCAGCCAATGCTAATCGCCGGCAACGTCGGCAACGTCACCGTCTGCTGCTTGCGCGGCGCCAGAATCTCGGCCTCGCCATCCACTACCAACTCATCACGCTGGTTGAACACGCGAGTGGCAATGCGCACGCGAAACTTCGGCAGCTTCTCGAGAATTTCCAGACGCACCGTCAAGGTGTCGCCAATCTTCACCGGTTTCTGAAAGCTCATCTGCTGACCGATATAAATAGTGCCCGGTCCAGGCAGTTCGCATGCCACCGCCGCACTGATCAATGCACCGCTGAACATGCCGTGGGCGATGCGCTCCTTGAACATGCTGGCGGCGGCGAATTCGGCGTCCAGGTGCACCGGGTTATGGTCGCCTGACATCGCGGCGAACAGCTGAATGTCACGCTCTTCGACAGTCTTGCTGTAGCTGGCGGTCTGGCCGACTTCAAGGGCTTCGTAAGGGATGTTGGTAACCTGGGTCATCGGTCTCGATTCCTGTGATGGATTGGATCAATCCACAAAAAATTATTCGCTGCGCTGAGGGCGTGGATGGCTCAGGGTCTGGTCGATCCAGGCCAGCACATCGGCGATCACTTCGTCGCGATTGGTTTCGTTGAACAATTCGTGCCGCGCCTGCGGGTAGATCTTCAGTTGCAGGTTCTGGCTGCCGGCCGAGCGCAATGCATCAGCCAGGTCTTTCAGACGTTTGCCATCGCTCACCGGATCACATTCACCACCGATTACCAGCAATGGCAGGCCCGGAGCGATCTGGGCGAGATTGGACGCTTTGCTGATTTGCTGCAAGCCGCCGAGCAAGTCGATCCACAGCTGATTGGTGCAGCGAAAACCACACAGTGGGTCGCTGGCGTACTTGTCGACTTCAGCCGGGTCGCGGCTCAGCCAGTCGAACGGTGTGCGCACCGGTTTGAATTTGTTGTTGAACGAGCCGAACGACAGCCACTCGATCAGCGCGCTGCGTCCTTTGCCGCCCTGGCGCAGCTTCTCCACACGGGCGATCTGCCGCGCCGCGCCATAGAGCGCCACCGGTTGGAAGTTCGAGCCACTGAGAATCGCCCCGTGCAGGCTGGCGCTGTGGTGCAGCAAATAACCCTGGGCGAGGTAGCTGCCCATGCTGTGCCCGAGCAGGATGATCGGCACGCCGGGATGCTGCTGGCCGATGTGCTGGTTGAGACTGGCCAGATCACCGACGACTTTGCACCAGCCGTCGTCATCGGCGAAATGGCCGAGGGTGCCGTTATCGGCGGTTTTGCCATGTCCACGCAGATCCGGGGCGTACACGCCATAACCTTTGTCGCAAAACGTGTCGGCTAATCGGGCGTATCGAGCGCTATGTTCGGCCATGCCGTGGGCCAGCAGGATCACCGCTTTGAGCGGCCCCAGCGGCAGCCAGCGATTGACGTACAGGCGGCTGCGGTCACTCGCGTCCAGCCATAGGGTGTCGTGGGTCATGGCGATTCCTTTGCTCAGAGTCGGCACATTGTATAGCGCGTCTGATCAGCCCACGCCACGGCACGAAGATTCACACGATCAATGAGGACCTCGCCCATATTTGCCTGAATGGCCATAACTGCTAGTGTCCGTGAAGCTCCGCTTTTTCAGAAATGACAGAAAGCGGCCCGGATCGGCTCAGGTAAAGAGGACAAGAACAATGCAACCTGATTTCTGGAATGACAAACGCCCCGCCGGCGTACCGCTGGACATCGACATGGGGGAATTCAAGTCGGTGATCGAGGTGTTCGAGCGTTCCTGCAAGAAGTTCGCGGATCGCCCGGCGTTCAGCAACATGGGCGTGACCTTGACCTACGCCGAGCTTGAGCGCCAGAGCGCAGCATTCGCCGGTTACCTGCAAGCGCATACCGATCTGGTGCCGGGGGATCGCATCGCGGTGCAGATGCCCAACGTCCTGCATTACCCGATTGCCGTGTTCGGTGCGTTGCGCGCCGGGCTGATCGTGGTCAACACCAACCCGCTGTATACCGCGCGGGAGATGCGCCACCAGTTCAAGGATTCCGGTGCGCGGGCGTTGGTCTACCTGAACATGTTCGGCCAGAAAGTCCAGGAAGTGCTGGCCGACACCGACATTCAATACCTGATCGAGGCGAAGATGGGCGACCTGATGCCCACCGCCAAAGGCTGGCTGGTCAACACTGTGGTCAGCAAGGTTAAGAAAATGGTCCCGGCATATTCACTGCCGCAGGCGATCTCCTTCAAGAGCGCGCTGCGCATGGGTCGCGGTCTGGGCATCAAGCCGCTGAAGGTCGGCCTCGACGACATCGCCGTGCTGCAATACACCGGCGGCACCACAGGCCTTGCCAAGGGTGCAATGCTCACTCATGGCAATCTGGTGGCGAACATGCAGCAAGTGCGCGCCTGCCTTGCGCAACTCGGCCCCGATGGTCAGCCGCTGTTGCGCGAAGGCCAGGAAGTGATGATCGCGCCGCTGCCGCTGTACCACATCTATGCATTCACCGCGAACTGCATGTGCATGATGGTCTCGGGCAACCACAACGTACTGATCACCAACCCGCGGGACATTGGCGGGTTCATCAAAGAACTGAAGAACTGGAAATTTTCGGCGCTGCTGGGGCTCAACACCCTGTTTGTCGCGTTGATGGAGCACCCGGATTTCAAGACCCTGGATTTCTCCACACTGAAACTGACCAACTCCGGCGGCACGGCGCTGGTGAAGGCGACCGCCGAACGCTGGGAGCAGATCACCGGTTGCCGCATCACTGAAGGTTACGGCTTGACCGAAACCTCGCCGGTGGCTTGCACCAACCCGTACGGCGACCAGTCGCGTCTGGGCACAGTCGGTTTGCCAGTGCCGGGCACGCTGTTGAAAGTGATCAACGATGACGGCGTCGAGCAGCCCATGGGCGAGCGTGGCGAACTGTGCATCAAAGGCCCGCAGATCATGAAAGGCTATTGGAACAAACCCGAAGCCACCGCTGAAGTGCTGGATGCCGAGGGCTGGTTCAAATCCGGCGACATTGCGGTCATCGATCCGGACGGTTTCGTGCGTATCGTTGATCGCAAGAAAGACATGATCATCGTTTCCGGTTTCAACGTGTATCCGAATGAAATCGAGGACGTGGTCATGGCCCACCCGAAAGTCGCCAACTGCGCGGTGATCGGTGTGCCGGACGAGCGTTCGGGCGAGGCGGTGAAGTTGTTCGTGGTGGCGCGGGAAAATGGCGTCAGCCTTGAAGAGCTGAAGGCTTACTGCAAGGAGAATTTCACTGCATACAAAGTGCCCAAGCACATTGTGTTGCGTGAGTCGTTGCCGATGACGCCTGTCGGGAAAATTCTGCGACGTGAGTTGCGCGATATCGCATAAAGAGCAAAAGCGCAAAGATCGCAGCCTTCGGCAGCTCCTACAGGAAACGCATTCACATGTAGGAGCTGCCGAAGGCTGCGATCTTTTGCTTTCAAGCCCCGGAATTCAGGGGCCTTAGAGGTGTTCTAGGATTTTTGCTCTAAAATGACTGCTAGAAAGTCTTGAGTCACCAATGTGACTGTGGAGGCCGCTTTTGGCTCTAGTCGACCCTCGGCAAAGCTGCTACTCTCGGCGCGCTTTGTGACTTCTCGGCCTATATACAAGCCAGATTCACCAATACAAAACACACACCAATAATAATCGCATCAAATGCGGTGAAGAATTCGCGTTGCTGAGGAGTGGGCTTCCATGATCGAAGACTTTTGGAAGGATAAGTACCCGGCTGGAATCGCTGCCGAGATCAATCCAGACGAGTATCCGAACATTCAGGCAGTGTTGAAGCAATCCTGCCAACGCTTCGCCGACAAACCGGCTTTCAGCAACCTGGGCAAGACAATCACCTACGGTGAATTGTACGAATTGTCCGGTGCGTTTGCCGCGTATCTGCAACAGCATACCGATTTGCAGCCCGGTGATCGAATCGCCGTGCAACTGCCCAACGTTCTGCAATACCCGGTGGCCGTTTTCGGTGCCATCCGCGCCGGGCTGATCGTGGTCAACACCAACCCGCTGTACACCACGCGGGAAATGGAACACCAATTCAACGACTCCGGCGCCAAAGCGCTGGTGTGCCTGGCGAACATGGCGCACCTGGCCGAAGCCGTGGTACCGAAAACCGGCGTCAAACACGTCATCGTCACCGAAGTCGCCGACCTGCTGCCACCGATCAAGCGCTTGCTGATCAACAGCGTCATCAAGTACGTGAAGAAAATGGTCCCGGCTTATCACTTGCCAAAAGCCGTCAAGTTCAACGACGTGCTGAGCAAGGGCCAGGGCCAGCCTGTGGCTGAAGCCAACCCGGACAGCGGTGATGTGGCGGTGCTGCAATACACCGGCGGCACCACCGGCGTGGCCAAAGGCGCAATGCTGACCCACCGCAACCTCGTCGCCAACATGCTGCAATGCAAGGCGCTGATGGGCTCCAACCTCAATGAAGGTTGCGAGATCCTGATCACGCCGCTGCCGCTGTACCACATCTACGCGTTCACTTTTCATTGCATGGCGATGATGCTGATCGGCAACCACAACATCCTGATCAGCAACCCGCGCGACCTGCCGGCGATGGTCAAGGAACTGTCGAAGTGGAAGTTCAGCGGTTTCGTCGGCCTGAACACACTGTTCGTGGCGCTGTGCAACAACGAAGGTTTCCGCAAGCTGGATTTCTCGGCGCTGAAAGTCACTCTGTCTGGCGGCATGGCCCTGCAACTGGCCGCTGCCGAACGCTGGAAAGCGGTCACCGGTTGCGCCATCTGCGAAGGTTACGGCATGACCGAAACCAGCCCGGTGGCCACGGTCAACCCGATCCAGCACATCCAGATCGGCACCATCGGCATTCCAGTGCCATCGACCTTGTGCAAAGTAATCGACGATGCCGGTGTCGAGCAGCCGCTGGGTGAAATCGGCGAGCTGTGCGTCAAGGGCCCGCAGGTGATGAAGGGTTACTGGCAACGTCAGGACGCCACCGATGAAATGCTCGACAGTGACGGCTGGCTGAAAACCGGTGACATCGCGCTGATCCAGCCGGATGGCTACATGCGCATTGTCGATCGCAAGAAAGACATGATTCTGGTCTCCGGTTTCAACGTCTACCCGAACGAACTGGAAGACGTGCTGGCGACCCTGCCGGGCGTGTTGCAGTGCGCAGCCATCGGCGTGCCGGACGAGAAGTCGGGCGAGGCGATCAAGATTTTCATCGTCGCCAAGCCTGGTGTGACGCTGACCAAGGAAACGGTGATGGAGCACATGCGCGCCAACGTCACCGGTTACAAGGTGCCGCGCTCGGTGGAGTTCCGCGATGCGCTGCCGACCACCAACGTCGGCAAGATCCTGCGCCGCGAACTGCGCGACGAAGAGCTGAAGAAGATCAAGGCGAAGAACGCCGCGTAAACAAGAAGCCCCGCAGATGCGGGGCTTTTTGATTCTATGCCTTTGTAGCGAGGGGATTTATCCCCGATCGGCTGCGCAGCAGTTGTAAACCCGATGAATGCGGTCTGCCTGACAGAACCTGGGTGGCAGTTTTGGGGCTGCTCCGCAGCCCATCGGGGATAAATCCCCTCGCCACAGAGAACCGCCAGGCCACAGGGATCAGGCTCTGCGCGAGAGTTGGTTACTGCCGAAACGGCGCAAAGTTCACGTTAGTCCCCGCCGGACGCATGTCCTGCAGATACGAATCCTTGTCCGCACTCAATTCCAGGCTCAACGCAGCCTTGCGCTTGCCTTCATTACGAATCACCAGCCCTTCCAGCTTCTCACGCAGGAACACCGTCGGCACTTTCAGGTGCAGCAGTTCGTCGGTGTCCGGTGTGTGCATCAGCAGGTGAATCCACTCGTACTGACCAACGGCCAGACGCGCCACCGGCAGATCGAACCACCAGATGTTGCGGTTGCGGTTCAGTTCGGCGAAGTGGCAGTTGTTGGTGCCGAGCACGGCACCGCCCAGTTCCTGGTTTCTACGGGCAATGGCCTGCTTTTTATCGAGTTTCATGACATTCCTGCGGGATCGGTTATCTGGCGCACGGCGCCCATAGGTGCGCATTCTCGGGGCTGGGCGAGCAAACATAAAGCCCAACCTGCACGCCGCGACGAAATGAGCCGCTAAAAATAAATGAAACTTGGCGCAAACGCGGCCAGTCAATCATTACGTACTGACTTTCCCCTAATTGCACCAAGGAGAAACACCATGAGTAGCACAGGCGATAAAGTAAAAGGCATGGCCAACGAAGCGGTCGGCAACGTCAAGCAAGGCGTCGGTAAAGCTACCGACAATGAAAAACTGAAAGCCGAAGGCAAAATCCAAGAGAAAAAAGGCGAAGCCCAGCAAGCCGTTGGCAAAGCCAAAGATGCAGTGAAGAACACCGTAGACAAGGCGTAATCCGGCCTTGAACGAAAGACACGAGCGGCCATCCAAGGATGGCCGTTTTTGTGTCAAAAGCCTGCGGTTATCCTGCAAGGGTCGCCAAACAGGCTACCGTGATGTAAAAAACGGCCCCTGAGTCGCCACGACTTCAACCTGTATTGCGGCGAAAGGAGACGCGAATGATTTTTCCGGACATGAAAGGTCTGCCCCTGCACCGGGTGATGGTGCGCACGGTCACTGAATTCATCGACGACGAGATGTCGACGTACGCCTCGGCACTGGCCTATCAGATGCTGTTCTCGCTGTTCCCGTTCATCCTGTTTCTGATCGCCCTGATCGGTTTCCTGCACCTGCCGGACTTCTTCTCCTGGCTGCGCCTGCAATCGGAGCTGGTGCTGCCACCGCAAGCGCTGGAGCAGGTCAACCCGGTGATCGATCAGCTGCAGCAGTCCAAGGGCGGCTTGCTGTCGGTGGGTATCGTCATTGCCCTGTACACCGCGTCTGCCGGCGTGCGCCTGATGATGAGCGCAATGAACGCCGCCTATGACGTTGTTGAAGGCAGACCTGTCTGGAAGCGCTTCCCGCTGTCGATCGTCTACACCGTCGGCATTGCCGGCATGTTGCTGGTGGCGGCGGCCCTGATGGTGCTCGGGCCGCAGGTGATGGGCTGGATCGCCGCCCAGGTGGGGCTGGAGGAATTCATCGTCACCCTATGGACCATCGCGCGCTGGCCGGTCATCGTGATTCTGATGATGGTCGCCGTGGCACTGATCTACTACGTGATGCCGGACGTCAAACAGGAATTCCGCTTCATCACGCCGGGTTCGGTTTTGGCCGTGGTGGTGTGGATCATTGCCTCGTTGGGTTTTGCGTTTTACGTCAAAACCTTCGCCAACTACAACGCGATGTATGGCAGCATCGGGGCGATCATTGTGCTGTTGCTGTACTTCTACATTTCCGCTGCCGTGCTGCTGCTCGGCGCGGAGATGAATGCGGTGATCGAACACATGTCGAGCGAAGGCAAGGACGCGGGCGAGAAAGTCCCCGGCGAACTCGATGAACATCCCAAACAACACGTCTCGGGCCTGGGTCGCGATCACTCGATCAAGCCGGACACTGATGAAGCCTGACCATGATTCGTGAAATTCTGAAAATGGGCGACGAGCGCCTGCTGCGTATCGCCCCGCCGGTTCCGCCGGAAATGTTCGACAGCCCGGAGCTGTGGCAACTGATCGACGACATGTTCCAGACCATGGAAAGCGTCGGCGGCGTCGGCCTGGCCGCGCCGCAGGTCGGTGTCGATCTGCAACTGGTGATCTTCGGTTTCGAGCACAGCGAACGTTACCCGGACGCCGAAGCGGTACCGCAGACCATCCTGATCAATCCGCTGATCACGCCGCTCAATACGTTGACGGAAGAAGGTTTTGAAGGCTGCCTGTCGGTGCCCGGTTTACGGGGTGCGGTGGATCGCTTTCAGCTGATTCGCTACGAAGGCTTCGATCCGAAGGGCGAGCCGATTGTGCGCGTGGCTTCAGGTTTCCATGCGCGGGTGGTGCAGCATGAATGCGACCATTTGATCGGCCGGTTGTACCCGTCGCGGATCACCGATTTCAGCAAGTTCGGTTTTACCGAAGTGATGTTTCCGGATCTCGATCCAGGCGCAGACGACTAAAGCCAAATCAAAAGATCGCAGCCTTCGGCAGCTCCTACAGAGATCCGTGTAGGAGCTGCCGAAGGCTACGATCTTTTGATCTTTATTGCCCTGCATTCAACCCCATCGCAATCATCGGCTTGCTCCGCGCATACCGGCTCAACCGCTCCGCCATCGCCTGGGGCAGGGCAGGGTCGGCACTGAACCCGCGTCGCTCATAAAACCCGCGCAAATCCGGATGGCAGAACAGCCACACCGGCTCTGTCACATCCTTCACCGCCATGCTGATCAACTGCGCAGCAACCCCCTGCTCACGACACGCAGGATCAACAAACAACCCCGTCAACCACAGCCCACCCGCCACCGGCCGCAAACATAGCGCCGCAACAATGTCGCCACGCCGAGCCACCCACAACTGCGCCTCGCGCACGGATTTCATCGAGGATTGGTGGCTGCGGTAGAACTTGTTCATCAACGGCCATAACGACTCGTCGAGCAGGCTGTACTGGGTGTCGGGCATGGGATCTGACTGGCGGTGGGGGAGGCGGCGATTATAAAAGAACGCGCGTCACTGGATAGGTGTATACCTGAGCCTACAGCCCTGTGAGTGGAGTATTTGACATGTCCAAAGGTATGGATTCAAAGAAAGCCGCGAAGAAGAAACCGGCCAAGACCGCGATTGAGAAGCGGGCGGAGAAGAAGGCCAAGAAAGTGGATGTTTTTGGGCATTGAAAGCCAATAACAGCCATTACGGGATACCGTAATGGCTGATCAGGTTTGGCGGGTAGTAGCTGCTAAGTTAGTATTTTCTTATCCGAAGGTTATCTACCTTAATAACATTGTCTATGGTGTGTCCAATATAAACGTACACGATAATTTGCGAAAACGCTGCGAGAAATATGCTAGACCTGGACTGCCATTTAGTGGTGGCCGGAAGAATGTCTTTGTAAATCTGGTAGGGCTGTGTAATGAGAGCATTTACGTCAACTGCGCATTGGTAGTCAAAGCTAAATATATACGGTTCACCACTATCAACCTCAAATGTTTTTTTCAAAGCTACATAATAAGAGGGAGGGCTACTGCTGCTTGGGATTGACTGAACGAAGAATTCCCCTTCTTCTTCACATATCTCTGCTTTGGGAAAATTTTCAATCAGTGTCCACCGATGCCAATCGTACCCTGTGAAAGTTGATAGTTCATCCAACCCCGCCTTCACCGTATAAACCCTGGCCTCACACTCCACCGCATCACTCACCATAGCCTCTCTAAAAAATCCCACCTTCAACACAATCGCAACCGTCGAATCCGCCTTGCACTCACGCAACCACGCCACCTCGGCCGTATAACTCAACCCGGCTCCCTGATCATGCGCCGTACCCACAAACTGATCTTTGGAACGTGAAGTCCCGTCGGTTCTTTGTTCCTTGTAACTTAACCAGATCGGCAGGCCGCTGCGCTGGAACGGCCACTTGTCGCACAGCACCTTAGTAGCATTCGTAATCAAACTCATTTGCAGAACTTCTCCCGAGAACCCTTCCAACAATGGTTTCGGCATGCTCCGTTGTAACAGTTCACCAATACGCAACTCCAGCGTTTGCGCAGGTGTAGGCGCTCGGGTATTCAGCACTTTGTATTCAATCAAAACACTGCGTTTTAAATTGGCGCCAGTGATAGCTGGCGCAATATTGAAATCAACGCGCTGCTGGCCGTTGACCGGTTTACGCTGTGGCGTGGTCGAGCCGTCTGCGGGGCGGCCGGTGATTGTCAGTTCGATCTCGCTGCCGGGTGGAACTTCGGCGGAATTGAACCTGACGGTAAAGCCGTGCTGGTGTTGATTGGGATCAAGTATGAGATCGGGTGCTTCAACGACTTCGGGCGGTGGCAGTTCGGCCTGTGGCTTGCCGATATTCAACTTCAGTTCGGCCGAGGTCCCCATCATTTGGCCATTGCGCTGCAGGGTGTAGCTCGCCATCACCGTGCCATTCAGGTTGTTGATCACATACGTTTTGGGCACAGTGAATTTCACCGGTTTTCCCACCGTGTGCGACGTCAGTTCGATGAAGTCACTGGTGCTTCCGTCAGTGGTCGAGCCGCGCCACCGATAGGTCACGCAATCCCCCAGGATTGTGTTGGTATGTGGCACAACCAATGTGGCGCCCGTCGGTGGAACATGGTCCGGATCGAGCGTGCCGTCCTGCCCGGCTTCTTCTACGTGCGGCCGCTCAAACTGGGGCAGTGACACACCTACCTGCATGTAAAACACCTGCGAGTCGCGCACATCAAGCAGTACAGCGTCATCGTTCGCCACCCGATAAAACACCTTCACGCGCAACCCGGTGAACCGACGAATTACGGCGTTGCTGACGCTGCGCAGAATAGGCTCGTTCTCGGGGACATTACCGACTGGCCGCGAATCGTCGTAATAAACGATGGTGCCATTGGGGTGTCGCGCCTCCATGATCAGCGTCAGTTGATCGCTACCCTTGCGGCCCGGATATGCAGCGATCTTCGCCGTTGCCCAAGGTTCATCGGGATCCAGAATGCCGCCCGGCGCCTCAACTACCGAGGGCGCCGCCAGATGGTTGATCTGCCCTTCAACAGTCACGCTGGTATTTTTCGACGGCCTGTCCGCCACGCCCGCTCTTTGCAGTATGTAACCCACTGAAGCCCAGCCTTTGGCGATGGCTTTGACCGAGGCGTTGGGAATGACGAAATCGCAATGGAACGGCACATATTCGACTGTCTGCTCCAGTGGCCCGACGATGATCGGCTGACCGTTGGGCGCCGTGCCGGTCCAGGTCATGACGACCTTGTCGCCTACGGCGAAGTCATTTTCCGGGGTATAGATCCAGACGATGACGTTGATATCCCCCAGTTTCGCAAGATCAATGGTCGACACCGGTTTGCCATCGACCAGCACCAGCGCTGCATTCAAGCGATTGCCTTTCAGGTCCACCAGTACACGGGTGATTTTCGCCCAGGGCGCACGCTCGTCGGGGTAGTTGCCGACGCGGTCGATCACTTGATAGGTCACCGGGACGTTGGCGCCATCGCCGTGTTTCTCGATGGTTGCTTTGTCGAAGGTGACGATAATCGGGTGGTTGGCCGGGTCGTCGATCTGCTGCTGGGTCACGGGGTAATAAGTGACCTGCTGGCTCCCCCAGCGGCAAATGATGCAATCAAACGTCGCCATGTTTTCGTAGGGCTCGATGCGCATCTGGATTCCGCGCTCGGCCATGCCGGGATCCACCCCGTTGGACAAGTCCGGTATGAGCGTGTAATTGAGGCCGGAGTGGCCTTCTTCAGGGCTGTCATCGAAGCCGCCCGGGCGCGTCGTCTTGACCAGCATCGTCAGCACCGGCTGGTAACTTTCCTCGGCCTGGCCCACGCGCGTTACGCTGTAAAACATCTGCGCGTCACCATCGATAACAAAGCCTTGGGGAATGGTGATGACGACCCGTTCCCCCACCTGGTTTTCGTCTTCGATAATGATGCTGCGCACCGGCGTCGAGAGATTGCCCCAGAAACATTTGAGCTCATCGCCAATGCTCATCACCAACCAGGGATTGAAGATGATTTGTAAATCGCCCTCGAGCGCGCGTACCGGGATACCGCCGTCGTAGTGCTCTGGTGTGCTCAGATCGGTACTGCCGACAATGAAGGGGCGATGAAGCGCGAGCGGATTGTTTTCATCGTGCGGCTTGATCATGGCGACGTTCCTTCGTGTGTGGCTGCGAGTAAAAGAGCAGCTGGAGCTCTGATCAGAAGGGAATGGTGCCGTTACGACAACTGTCAGGTCTGACAGGTAGAGGCTGGTTTCCGACGAATGGTGGCGCTTGACTCTGGATAGATATTTTTTGAGACGTCTTCGCTGAACCGTTTCTTGTGCAAAAAGTGCCAGATACTGGCCGACTAGTGGCCTTGCGCAAGACTTCGCGCTGGCTATGCTGACACCTAACTAACTATGTCGACCGTCATGCCAAAGCGTGCCGAGTCCATAGGGTTAGTACGTGATTCATGCTGCCAGAGTGCGCAACCCGAGGCACCGACACCGAACCAACAAGGAGCGACACCTAAATGGACTTTCTTCAACACGTTAGGGCTGGCCCTCAACCGGGCTATCAAGAGAAGGATGTCTTGATTAGAGCGTTGCTGCATGGACGTTCCGATTGATCATCATTTATCACCTGACAACTTCCTCCCATGGAGGAAGGCGTGTGCCTGTTCTGTGGAACGTAGTGGTGGATTCTGAAAGACCTGAACTTTCATCAAATCAAAAGAACGCGCGGAAGGTGATACAACCATGTTCAACCTACATCACAAGGCTGACCTGAAGGAAATCGAGCGCTTCAGCTGCGCCTTGACTGAAACCAATGCCAAGTTGGCGGCGATCAGCCGTTCGATGGCGATGATCGAGTTCAGCCCCGATGGCATTGTTCTGGATGCCAATGAAAACTTTTGCAAGACCATGGGCTACGGTGCCGAAGAAGTGCGCGGCAAACATCACCGGATCTTTTGCGAAGAAGCGTTTTATCGCAGCGAGGATTACGCGAAGTTATGGCGTGACCTGGCTCGGGGCGAGCCGATCAGCGGGACGTTCCTGCGTTTGAACAAGAGCGGCAGGGAAGTCTGGCTAGAAGCCAGTTACATGCCGGTCTATGGCCCGGACAAACAAGTAAAAAGTGTGATCAAAGTGGCGGCGGACATTACCGCGCGGATCAACAAGGAACATGAAGAGGAAAGCATGCTCGCGGCGATTGGTCGCTCGATGGCGGTGATCGAGTTCACGCCGGAGGGCAATGTGATTACCGCCAACGAAAACTTCCTCAAGACCACGCAATACACGCTCAACGAAGTTGTCGGCCACCACCACAGCATGTTCTGCCATCGGGCCGAAGCCGAGTCGGTGCAATACAAGGCATTCTGGGCTTCGCTCAATCGCGGCGAATATCACTCCCATCGCTTCGAGCGCAAGAACAAGTCCGGGCAGATGGTTTACCTCGAAGCTTCGTATAACCCGTTGTTCGACGCCAAGGGCCGCTTGTACAAAGTGGTCAAGTTCGCCAGCGACATCACCCGCCAGATGACCACGTTGCAGAATGCCGCGGAATCGGCCCACAGCACTTCGGTACAAAACGACGCCTGCGCGCAAAAAGGCTCACAGGTCGTGCAGCAAACGGTGCAGATCATTCAGGACATTTCCCGCGACCTCAACGAAGCGGCGGTCAGCATCGATGCGGTCAGCAAGCAGTCGGACATCATCGGCACCATCGTCCAGACCATACGCGGCATCGCCGATCAGACCAATTTGCTGGCGCTGAACGCGGCCATCGAAGCAGCGCGGGCCGGCGAACATGGGCGGGGTTTTGCGGTGGTCGCGGATGAAGTGCGCAGTCTTGCTGCGCGCACCAGTCAGGCGACGCTGGAGATTGTTGAAGTGGTGCGCAAGAACCATGACTTGTCGTTGAGTGCGGTTTCGAGCATGCAATCGAGTTTGAGCCGCACCGGGCTTGGGGTTGAACTGGCGAATGAGGCGGGGGAGGTGATCCTGGAGATTCAGCAAGGCTCGCGGCATGTGGTAGATGCGATCAGCCAGTTCAATGAGACCCTGCAACTGAACTAGCACCGCATAGCAACTGTAGGAGCTGCGGCACGCTGCGATCTTTTGATCTTTTAAATTCAAGATCAAAAGATCGCAGCGTGCCGCAGCTCCTACATCATGTTTCCATTGCAGTGGCTGACGATTTATGCCGCCGCAGGGGAATCCGGCAACGCCGAGGCAGGCAGACCAAACACCCGATCAAACAGCCAGTTGAACGCAAACGTGTAGCAAGGGATGAAGATGATCAGCGCCAGATCCAGCAGGAACGCCTGCACCAGACTGATATTCATCCACCACGCGATCAACGGAATCAGGAACACGATCAACGTCAGTTGAAAGCCGATTGCGTGGGCGATGCGTCGTTTTACGGTGCGGGTGCGTGACTGCTGACGACTCTCCCAGTGCTCGAACATCGAGGTATAGATGAAATTCCAGGTGACGGCGATGGTGGTGATGATCACCGCCAACGGCCCGGTGCTGCCCGGCGAGGTGCCCGACAACAGGGCCAGACCGAGGGCGGAAAAGGTCATGCCGATCACTTCGTAGAGCGATACATAGACCAGTTTGCGTTTGACGCCTTGCATGCAGATTTGCCTCTTTCTTGCCATTTGTTGGCCAGTGGGACTGGCGGAGGCGGCGAAAGATAGCTTCAATAGGGCTGACAGAAAAAGTCAGAAGCTTTCAGTTCTATTGATAGGTTGACCCATTGAATTTCAACAGCGACAGCATTGAACTGTTCCTTGCGGTGATTGAACGCGGCTCGTTTTCCGCTGCCGCCCGCGCATTGGGCAAAGTCCCGTCGGCAGTGAGCATGGGCATCGGCAACCTTGAAGCCGAACTCGGTTATTCGCTGTTTGATCGCAGCCATCGCGAACCGCAACCGACGGCGATGGCGCTTTCTCTGGTACCGCACGCACGGCTGATTGCCGGGCAGCTCAAGCAACTGCAAGTGCACGCGGTGGAGTTGTCGTTGGGGCTGGAGAGCAAGTTGTCGATCGGCGTGGTCGCGGACATCGACCGTCGGCGTTTGCTGGCGGCGATCAAGGCTATTGCCGAGCGCCATCCGCTGCTCGACATCGAAGTCCTGACGGCGCCGCAGGATGATGTGCTGGCGATGCTGCACAGCGGTCGCGTCAGTGTATGCCTGGCGTTCGCCGGGTTGAGCATGAACGTGCTGGAGCGCTTTCAGTTTGTCGGCAGCGAACGGATGATCGCGACGCTGGCGGCGGACAGTCCGTTGTTGCAGGGACAGGATCTGTTTCTTGAAGACCTGGTGCACGTACGGCAGATCTTCGTCGCCAGTCGTGACTTGCCGATCAGTGAGACGCGGCCGTTAGTGGCTGAATCGCACTGGCGCACCGATACCCTGGAAACCGCGATGGAAATGGTCGAGGCGGGATTGGGCTGGGGTAATTTCCCGCTGTCGGTGGTGCAGTCGCGACTGGATGCCGGGCGTTTGAAACGGCTGAATTTTCGCAACATCGAAAATGGCCTGGTACTGCCGGTACACGCGGTATGGCTCAAGAGCCAGCCGTTACAGAAGGCTGCATTGGCGTTGGTCGAATTGCTCGGCCACTAAGCCCCGCACAAATTGCGGGGTAAACCTTGGGCTTGTGTGCGCCACAGAAACCTGTGGGAGCTGGCTTGCCAGCGATAGCGGTCTGTCAGTCAATAATGTATCGACTGACGCACAACCCCCCTGTAGGAGCTGCCGAAGGCTGCGATCTTTTGATCTTGATCTTTAACAACAAGATCAAAAGATCGCAGCCTTCGGCAGCTCCTACATGGACCCGAGGCAGGCTCAGGTGCTTTCGCGGATCTTCAGTTCGAAGCCCATGTCTTCCACCGGCCGTGCCACGTTGTTGCCCGCCATCAACGTCAGCATCTGCTCCGCTGCGCGCCGGCCAATCGCCTCACGCGGGGTGTTGATGCTGCTCAGGCGCGGCACCATGTGCTCGGACATCGGCAAGTCGTTGAAGCCCAGAATTGCCACTTGCTCAGGGATTTTGATGCCGTGGCGCAGCGCCTCCAGCAATGCACCTTGTGCCAGGTCATCGTTGCCGAAGAAGATCGCATCGACATCCGGGTGCGCCGCCAGCAATTGCAGAAACAACTCGCCACCCAATCCCACCGACGAAGCACGCGGCGTCAGCATTTCCAGATCCGGGTCATAACGCCCGGCCTTCTGCAACGCTTTGCGAAAACCTTCGCCTCGCAGCAACGTGCGCTGATCAAGTTGCGCACCGATGTAAGCCAGACGTTTGCGCCCACGGGAAAGCAAATGCTCTGCCGCCGTTTCGCCGGCGCTGAGCTGGGAGAAGCCGACGCAATTCACGCCCGCAGCGCTGTCCAGTTCCATCATGTACACGCAGGGAATGTTGCTGGCCTCGATCATTCGCCGCGAACTTTCGGTGCGATCAAAACCGGTCAGCAGAAACCCGCGCGGCTGATAAGCCATGTAGTTGCGCAGCAGGTTTTCTTCTTCATCACGGGAGTAGTGGAAGTTGCCGATCAGTACTTCGAAGCCCTTGGGCGTCAAAACCCGATGAATGGCTTCCAGCGTATCGATGAACAACAGGTTGGACAGTGACGGCACCAAAACCACTACAGAATGGCTCTGCGCCGAGGCCAAAGCACGGGCGGCAGGGTTGACCACGTAGTTGAGTTCTAGGGCGGCCTTGCGGACTTTTTCCACCAGTTCGGTGGCCACGGTGCTGACCCCGCGCAAGGCACGGGATGCGGTAATCGGGCTGACGCCGGCAAGGCGAGCAACTTCATTGAGGGTGGGACGGCCGGTGGTCCGGGTATTTTTATCGTTTTTAGGAGTGGTCATCGGGCGGCTTGCCAAACAAAAATCAAGGCACTAAGGTAGCGCTGTCCTGATGCAGCTGCAAATGCGTAAGCGAGGTCCTGCCTGATCTTCGCTTTTTGGTGTTGGGAACAAACCTGCTGCAACCCAAAAAAACGACAAGAAGGCGTCGGCAACTTCTATCTGTGCACTAGAGTCATAGCTTGCAAAGGTAGCGCTGTCTGCGCGCTGAGGTGTTTCATGAATCATCCCATCACCGCCCTGGTCATCATGGGCGTTGCCGGTTGCGGCAAGACGTGCGTCAGCGAGGCCCTGTGCCAATTGAGCGGCGCCACTGCCATTGAAGGCGATACTTTCCATCCGGCCGCGAACATCGAAAAGATGAGCGCGGGGATCCCCCTGAACGACGACGACCGTGCCGGCTGGCTCGACAGCCTGTGCGAGGAGCTGCGCCGCGTTGACGCCACGGGCCAGCGCCCGGTGCTGACCTGCTCGGCCCTCAAACACAGTTATCGCGAAATCCTGCGCAGTGCCTTGCCGGGCCTGGGCTTCGTGTTCCTTGAGTTGACCCCTGAAGTTGCCGCCGAGCGTGTGTCTCATCGTCCGGGCCACTTCATGCCGGCCACGTTGATCGAAAGCCAGTTCGCCACCCTCGAATCGCCCAAAGGCGAGCCGTTGACCCTGGCGTTGAACGCTTCGATCCACAGCGTCGAAGAACTGGCAGAGCAAGCTCACGTCTGGTGGCAGGCCAATGGCCTGAAACAGGCGGTATGAGTGTGTTCATGCAGATAGCGCTGTCCTTACGACTTCTGATTAACCCGCTTTAATAACAACAACAAACCAGGAGACACCCCCAATGTTTGGCATGTCCCACGACGCCTACCTGCTGCTTGATGCAGTGGTCACGGTGATCGGACTTATCATCCTGATCACCAAGTTCAAGATTCACCCCTTCATTGCCCTGACCATCGCCGCCGCATTCCTCGGCCTGACGTCCGGCATGCCGATCGGCACCATCATCAAAGCGTTCCAGGACGGCTTTGGTGGCGTGCTCGGTTTTGTCGGCATCATCCTCGCGCTGGGCACCATGCTCGGCAAAATGATGGCCGAATCGGGCGGGGCAGACCAGATTGCCCAGACCCTGATTCGCGCGTTCGGCAAGGACAAAGTCCAGTGGGCAATGATGTTCGCCGCGTTCCTGGTGGGCATTCCGTTGTTCTTCGAAATCGGCTTCGTGCTGCTGATTCCGCTGGTGTTCATCGTTGCCCGCCGCACGGGCGTGTCGATCATCAAGATCGGTATCCCGCTGCTCGCCGGCCTGTCCGCCGTGCACGGTCTGGTGCCACCGCACCCGGGCCCGCTGCTGGCCATCGGCGTATTCGGTGCTGACATCGGCAAGACCATTCTCTACGGTCTGATCGTTGCGCTGCCGACTGCAATCATTGCCGGGCCGATCTTCGGTACGTTCATCGCCAAACATATTCCGGGTCACCCGAATCAGGAGCTGGTCGATCAACTGGCCCGCGAAAACGATACCGCTGTCCTGCCGAGCTTCAGCATCACCCTGATCACCGTGCTGCTGCCGGTATTCCTGATGCTGCTGAAGACCTTCGCTGACGTGGCGCTGCCGGACGGTAACTTCTTCCGCACCTGGATGGACATGATCGGTCACCCGATCTCGGCACTGCTGCTGGCGTTGCTGCTGTCGCTTTACACCTTCGGTTACAAGCAGGGCATCGGTTCCAACCAGATCCTCAAGTGGCTGGATGCGAGCCTGGCGCCGACCGCCGCGATCATCCTGATCATCGGTGCCGGCGGTGGCTTCAAGCAGATGCTGGTGACCAGCGGCGTGGGCGACGTGATCGGCCACATGGCGGTCAGCGCGCAGATCTCGCCGATCCTGCTGGCATGGCTGGTGGCGGCGGTGATCCGTATTGCTACCGGTTCGGCAACGGTCGCGACCATCACTGGCGCGGGCATTGTGGTGCCGGTGGTCGGGATGGTTCCGGGCGTTAACCGTGAGCTGCTGGTGCTGGCCACCGGTGCCGGTTCGTTGATCCTGTCCCACGTCAACGACGCCGGTTTCTGGCTGGTGAAGCAATACTTCAACATGACCGTGGCTGAGACGTTCAAGACCTGGACGGCGATGGAAACCATCCTCTCGGTGGTCGCGTTGGGCTTTATCCTGCTGTTGTCGATGTTCGTTTAACAGTAAACGCCAGACACAAAAAAACCGCAGCGATGCGGTTTTTTTGTGGGTGAAACCTTAAGGCTGAACACATCCCCCTGTAGGAGCTGTCGAGTGAAACGAGGCTGCGATCTTTTGATCTTTGAAAATCGACAGCAAAAGATCGCAGCCTTCGGCAGCTCCTACAGGAGATCTACGTTAGCTGCTGGATTTCGGGGCTAACCCATCCGCCCGGAACATCCCGCGAATCCGACGCCGGTTTCTGGCTGGTGAAGCAATACTTCAACATGACCGTGGCTGAGACGTTCAAGACCTGGACGGCGATGGAAACCATCCTCTCGGTGGTCGCGTTGGGCTTTATCCTGCTGTTATCGATGTTCGTTTAACAGCAAACGCCAGACACAAAAAAACCGCAGCGATGCGGTTTTTTTGTGGGTGAAACCTTAAGGCTGAACACATCTCCCTGTAGGAGCTGTCGAGTGAAACGAGGCTGCGATCTTTTGATCTTTTTAAATCAACGTCAAAAGATCGCAGTCTTCGGCAGCTCCTACAGGAGATCTACGTTAGCTGCTGGATTTCGGGGCTAACCCGTCCGCCCGGAACATCCCGCGAATGCCGCGCACAGCCTGGCGAATGCGGTCCTGGTTTTCGATCAGCGCGAAGCGCACGTGATCATCGCCATACTCACCAAACCCCACCCCCGGCGAGACGCAAACCTTGGCCTCGGCCAGCAGTTTCTTGGCGAATTCCAGCGAGCCCAAGTGCGCGTAAGCCTCGGGAATCTTCGCCCAGACGTACATCGAAGCCTTCGGGTTTTCAACCATCCAGCCCAGCTCATGCAGTCCCTTGACCAGCACATTGCGGCGCTGGCGATACTGCTCGGCGATGTCTTTCACGCACTGCTGATCGCCTTCCAGCGCAGCAATCGCGGCGACTTGCAGTGGGGTGAAAGTGCCGTAGTCGTGGTAGCTCTTGATCCGCGCCAAGGCGTTGACCAGTTCCGGGTTGCCGACCATGAAACCGATGCGCCAACCGGCCATGTTGTAGCTCTTGGACAGGGTGAAAAACTCCACCGCGATGTCCTTGGCGCCCGGCACTTGCATGATCGACGGGGCTTTCCAGCCGTCGTAGACGATGTCGGCGTAGGCCAGATCGTGGATCACCAGCACGTCGTACTGCTTGGCGAGGGCGATCACCCGTTCGAAGAAATCCAGTTCCACGCACTGCGCGGTCGGGTTCGACGGGAAGCCAAGGATCATCATTTTCGGCTTGGGGATCGAGCCGCGAATCGCCCGTTCCAGTTCGGCGAAGAAATCCACACCCGGCACCAGCGGCACCGAACGCACCTGGGCGCCGGCAATCACCGCGCCGTAGATGTGAATCGGGTAGCTCGGGTTCGGCACTAGCACCGTGTCGCCCTGATCCAGGGTCGCCAGCATCAGATGCGCCAGGCCTTCCTTGGAACCGATGGTGACAATGGCTTCGCTTTCCGGGTCGATATCGACTTCGTAGCGCTGCTTGTACCAATTGGAAATCGCCCGACGCAGGCGCGGAATGCCCTTGGACGTGGAATAACCGTGGGTGTCGTCACGCTGGGCGACCTGCACGAGTTTTTCGACAATGTGCGGCGGCGTGGCCCCGTCGGGGTTGCCCATGCTCAGGTCGATGATGTCTTCACCACGACGCCGCGCGGCCATTTTCAGCTCGGCGGTGATGTTGAAAACGTAAGGGGGGAGTCGATCTATGCGCGCAAAGCGGCGCGGCGAACCTTGTTCAGCCATTGTTGCCTCGGATAACGTAAGCGCCCGGAACCGTCCGAGCGACGCTGGTCACTGCGGTGACCTGTTGGCGAAGATAAGGGCAGGGATGGCAGACTGTCCAGCCTGTGCGTAAACAAATTTTTCCCAAGGAAATCGGTTGATGGAATTCACCAGCGGCTTTTTGCTGAGCCTTTCGCTGTGCCTGGATATCGGCGTGGCCAACATCGCAATGATCACGTTGGCGATGCAGCGCGGGTATTTTCAGGGCTTTGCGCTGGGCCTCGGCACCTGTGTCGGCGATTTGATCTACGCGGTGCTGGCGCTCGCCGGGATGACCGTGTTGCTGCAATACGAAACCGTGCGCTGGGTGCTGTGGATCGGCGGTTCGGCGCTGCTGATCTATTTCGCGGCGAAGATGATCTATTCGGCAATCCATCACGATGCGCTGTTGGCCGAGACGGCTGAGGTGGGGCACAACTCCCATCGCAAGGAGTTCCTGCGGGGGATCTTCCTTGCCATGTCATCGCCGAGCGCGATTCTCTGGTTCGCTGCGGTAGGCGGCACGTTGATCGCCCGTTCGGGTGGCGGCGGGCCTTTGAGCTCGGCGTTGTTCCTCGCCGGGTTTCTGTGCGCCGGGCTGGTGTGGTCGGCCGGTTTGTGCTTCGCTGCAAGCCATGGCGGCAGGCTCTTGGGCGATAAACTGCTGCGCTACTCCTACATGGCATCTGCAGCGATCTTCTGCTATTTCGCGGTTTACGTGATCGTATCTGGCTATAACGAGTTTGTCGGGTCGGGTGCGGCCGAGGCCCTGCATACGCTGTAATGTTGCGAATCGGGTTTGGCTTCTATACTCCCAGCCGAACCCACTTTTTTCGTTCCAGGAGTCGAGTCATGGATGAGCAAACACGCGTTGAAGTGGCAGAACCTCGCTTCGAACATGGACACTTCCTGCTGATCGCAGGGCTTGGCGGACGATTTACCCAGGACACCACCGATGGCATCCCCGCGCTGTGGGAAAAATTCATCCCGCATCTGGGCAAGATTCCCGGGCAAAAAAGCGAAGTGACCTTCGGCGTCTGCTGCAATGCGGACGGCAAGGGTGGTTTCGAATACATCGCCGGTGTCGAGATCAGCAAGCTCGATGACCTGCCGGAACAGTACCGTTGGATCGAGGTGCAACCGCAGGATTACGCGGTGTTCGAGCACAAAGGTTCACTGGATCAGTTGCCAGAGACCTTCCAGTACGTCTGGAAAACCTGGCTGCCGCAATCCGGTCGCGAAGCGGCGGATGCGCCGGAGTTCGAGCGCTACAGCGAAGACTTCAATCCCAAGTTGCATACCGGCACGCTGGAAATCTGGCTGCCGCTCAAGGTGTGACGCACGTTGATGGACGGATCAGCGATCCGTCCAGTCAACGCTTTCAACCACGCTTGCCCTTGCCCACACGTCGCGCCCGCAACAGGTCGATGCCCAGGGTGATAAAGCCGAACGTACTGATGCCCAACACCATTAACAGGCCGATTTCTACGCTGCTCATAAACGGGTTCCCCCAAGGGTAATCAGAGACACGCCACAGAAATAGCCGCCCGCGAGGCGCAAGAAAAGCGCTTATACGCAGGCTTTACGCTGCCCGCGCGGATCGATATGCACTCCTTATTCCTTTATGCTTTGCGCACTTTTCCCGCTGATTTCCGAGCTGCCATGAACACCGTTATCCGCAACGTCACTGCCACTGACCTGGATCGCTGCTACGCCATCGAAACCGTTGCCTACGAAGGCGATGAAGCCGCCACCCGTGAAAAGATCGCCACACGCATTGCGACCTGGCCGGATGGTTTCATCGTTGCCGAGGTGGATGGCGAGGTCGCCGGGTTCGTCAACTCGGGCGCGGCGTTCGATGTGCAGATGTCGGATGAAGCGTTCAAGGAACTGATCGGCCATGATCCGGCGGGGCCGAACGTGGTGATCATGTCGGTGGTGGTGCACCCGGATTCTCAGGGGCAGGGCCTGGCCAAGCGTTTGATGGCCGAGTTCATCGAGCGCATGCGCGGGATGGATAAAGCGACAATTCATTTGATGTGCAAGGAACAGCACATTGCGTTGTATGCCGGGTTTGGTTTTGCCTACATCAAGCCGTCGGAGTCCGACCATGGCGGGATGGCGTGGCACGAGATGATTCTGACCCTCTGACCCTCTGACCCTCTGACCCTCTGACCCTCTGACCCTCTGACCCTCTGGATCATTACCCCTGTAGGAGCTGCCGAAGGCTGCGATCTTTTGATCTTGCTTGTAAAAAACAGGATCAAAAGATCGCAGCCTTCGGCAGCTCCTACACGGGGGGGCGTGGTGCGTCAGTAAAGGCTATCGCGGACCCTGGTCGGCGCTTCGCGGTCGTACGTGTCGGCGTCGAATTGCCCATCGTTCAGACGTTTATGAAAGGCGCCAGCCGTGGGCAACGCCGAACGCGGCAGATGCGTTTCAGGGTTCCACGCATCCGAACGCACAAACGCCTTCGAACAGTGGAAAAACGCCGCCTCCACCGTCACCAGCAACACCGTTTTCGCCGGTTTGCCGTTTACCGAAAAACTCTCCAGTAACGCCGGTTCATCACTGATCAACGCCGTGCCGTTGACCCGCAACGTCTCGCCAATCCCCGGAATGATGAACAACAGTGACACCCGTGGATCGTGCAGCACATTGCGCAAGGTATCGATGCGGTTGTTGCCCGGGCGGTCTGGCAGGGCCAGCGTGCGTTCATCGATGATCCGCACAAACCCCGGAGCATCACCGCGCGGCGAATTGTCGAGACCATCGGCCCCCACCGAGCTGACGATTACCAGCGGCGAGACCCGCACCATCGCCTGATAGTCTTCGTTGAGAAAAGTGATCTGCTTGCGCACCGCACGTTCGTGGGGCAAACCGTAAATAGCTTCCAGTGCTTCAATTGAATCGATCATCGTGCATCCCTCGATGACTTAGAAAAATAGCCCCATGCGCCGCTCGTAACCGATTCGGCCCTTGTACGCTTCGCCGCTGTCGACGTAGCCGTGTTTGGCGTACAGCGCGATGGCGGCATCGTTGTCGGCGTCCACCGACAGTTCCAGCCCCTTGATCTCCGGCCATGCCTGGCGCGCAACCTCGGGCAACGCTTGCAGACACGCCTTGCCGTAACCCTTGCCCTGCGCCCGGCGATCGACCTGCAACGCATGCAGCGTGGCGCTGTGTTCATCGGCCCATGCCGGTAACACCGGCGGACGCTTGAGCAGCAGGAACGCCACCGGCACATCATCGGCCAGCAGTGCAAAACCCTTCACGCCAGGGCCGGGTTTCGACAGCAAGGTGTGCAGGGCGCCGTGGATGTCGCCGGAGAACTTGATTTGCTCGGGGTGGATTTCAATCGCCTCGACTTGCTCACGCTGCTGGGCGTTCAGGCTGTCGTACGGCACGAGTTGGGCTGACACGGGAATTTCCTTTTTCCTACAAAGATGAGTCTCGGATTCTAGCGACTTTGCCTCCTGCGGAATTTTTTTGTTTCAGTTGTCGATCGACCGATGCGCCGAACGACTAAGGGTGTCTTCACAACAAAAAACACGGAGAACACCATGAGCGCACAGTCTGAAATTCAAACCCTGATCAATACCTACCGCGACGCCGTCATGACCAAGGACGTGGAGAAAGTCATGGCGTTGTACGCCGATGACATCGTCTCGTTCGACGCGATCAAGGCCCTGCAATTCAAGGGCAAACCGGCCTACCGCGCGCACTGGGTGGATTGCATGCAAATGTGCCCCGGCCCGCACATCTTCGAGTTTCAGGAAGTCGTCATCGAAACTGCCGACAACATCGCCTTCGCCCACTGGGTCGCCAATTGCGGCGGCACCAACGAGAAGGGTGAAACCCAAAGCTGCTGGATGCGCGTCACCGCGTGCTATCGGCAGGTCGGCGGCGCGTGGCGGATTGCCCATGAACACTGGTCGGCACCGTTTGATCCGATGAGCGGCGCCACGCTGTTCGATGTGCAACCGTGATCTTCAGCCATAGTTGATCCGTTCGAATCAGGAGCACGCCATGAAATATCTATGCCTGGTCTACAGCGATGAACGCCTGCTGCATTCGTCGCCCGACAGCCCCGAAGACGCCGAATGCTGGGCCTATGCCGAGTCAATTCAGGGCAGCGGGCGGATGGTTGCCGCCGAGGCGCTGGAGTCGGTGCAGACCGCCACCACGGTACGTATGCGCAACGGTAAATTGTCGATCACCGATGGGCCGTTCGCGGAAACCAAGGAGCAACTGGCCGGCTTCTACCTGATCGACGCCAAGGATCTCAACGAAGCGATTCAGGTCGCCGGGAACATCCCGGCGGCCCGGGTCGGCAGCGTTGAAGTGCGCCCGGTGCGGCAGTTGAATGTCTGAGGTCCGGACGCGGGTCGAGCAGGTCTATCGCGAAGAGTCGCGGCGGATTCTGGCGACATTGATCCGCCTGCTCGGCGATTTCGACCTCGCCGAAGAAGCCTTGCACGAGGCGTTCTTCGTCGCGGTCGAGCGTTGGCAGCGTGACGGCGTGCCGGACAATCCGCGCACCTGGCTGGTGTCGACCGGGCGCTTCAAGGCAATCGACGTGTTACGCCGCCGCGCACGCTTCAAAGCCTCGCAGCCATTGTTACTGGCGCAACTGGAAGAACTCGAAGATGCCGACTGGAGCGACGAAGACGTGGAAGACGATCGCCTGCGGCTGATCTTCACCTGCTGTCACCCGGCGCTGGCGGCGGATGCGCAAGTGCCGCTGACCTTGCGTGAAGTCTGCGACCTGACCACCGAGGAAATCGCCCGCGCGTTTCTCTCGGCCCCGGCGGCGATTGCCCAACGCATCGTGCGCGCCAAAGCAAAAATCCGTGATGCAAAAATCCCCTATCAAGTGCCGAGCCTGAGCGAACTGCCCGAGCGCCTCGACAGTGTGCTGCGGGTGATTTATCTGGTGTTCAACGAAGGGTATTCGGCGTCGATGGGTGCTGAGCTGACCCGCGAAGATCTGACCCGTGAAGCGATCCGGCTCGGGCGATTGCTGATGGAATTGTTGCCGGAACCCGAGGTGATGGGGTTGCTGGCATTGATGCTGCTGCACGAGTCCCGGCGCCCGGCGCGCACCTCGCCCGATGGCGAGTTGGTGCTGTTGGATGACCAGGATCGCTCGCAGTGGGATGCTGAGTTGATCGCTGAAGGTTGTGCGTTGGTGGAACGGGCGCTGACCACACGACGATTTGGGCCGTATTGCCTGCAAGCGGCGATTGCCGCCGTGCACGCCGAGGCGCCAACCGCTGAGGAAACCGATTGGCAGCAGATCGTCGGGCTGTATGACGTGCTGTTGCGGGCGATGCCGTCTCCGGTGATCGAGTTGAATCGCGCGGTGGCGGTGGCCAAACGGGATGGGGCGTTGGCTGGGTTGACACTGATCGAAGGGATTATGGATCGCGGTGAGTTGCAGGATTATCACTTGGCGCATTCGGCGCGGGCGGAGTTTTGTCGGCAGTTGGGCAGGGTGGAGGAGGCGCGGGTGGCTTATTCGCGGGCGCTGGAATTGACGCGGCAAGAGCCTGAACGGCGGTTTATCGAGGCGCGCTTAAACCAACTACCGACACCCAACCCCCTGTAGCAACTGCCGACGGCTTCAATCTTTTAACGTTGATTTTCTTCAATCAACAACAAGATCAAAAGATCGCAGCCTTCGGCAGCTCCTACATGGGTTGTAACTGTAGGAGCTGCGGCACGCTGCGATCTTTTGATCTATTCCAGCATCTTGCCCAACAACCAGCTCCCCGCCGGCCCCGGCGGATATAGCCGCGACCACAAGGCATCGACAAACACCGGTTTCGGCCAGCCGCGCACTGTCAGCTCTACCAGCGTGCCATTGCCGAAACGCCCCACCAGCCAGCGCGGCAGCGGCGCCCAGCCGAAACCCATTTCGGCCATTTCCATCAGCATCAGATAACTCGGCGCCGACCAGACGCGACCCTTGGCGCGACTGTCGTAGGGGTTGACGATCGTCGCCAGACGCAACTCGCGATGCTGCTCCAGGATTGGCTGATCGACGTGCTCCAGTGTCGCCAGCGCATGTTCGCGACTGACGAACAGCGCAATATCGGTGCGCTCAGCCACAGTCGAGGTCACCAGATCCGGCGGGTAATTGTCCTGCATCTCTGCAAACGCCAGATGCGCCCGACCGCGCTGCACCAGTTCGATCAAGTCATCGCATTCGGCGATCAGGCATTCGAGTTCCAGATCCGGATAGCGCTGTTCAAAACCGAACAGCGCCGCTTCGAAACGCGCGGATTGATAGGTGTCGGAAATCGCCACGGTCAATTTCGGCTCAACACCTTGGGACAATTGCCGTGCAGTCATTTCCAGACGACTGTTGGCCGTAAGAATCGCCTCGGCGCGTTGCAGCATCACATGGCCGGCGGGCGTCAACGTCGGTTTGCGGCTGCTGCGATCAAACAACACCAGGTCCAGATCAATCTCCAGACTCGCCACCGCCGCACTGATGGTCGACTGACTGCGCCCGAGTTTGCGCGCCGCCGCCGAAAACGATCCTTGGGTCGCCGCTTGGACAAACGCCAAAAGCACTTCTTGCGAGGCCATGAACTATCGCCTTGATCGATGGTTATTGGTTTTGAAGTATCGATGCGAGGGCAGATCATGGCAACCATCTTCACTCAAGGACTCAGGCCATGACTGCCCAAAAATCCATCACTGAACGTATCTTCCAGGCTGTCGGTTTCGAATTGCTGGCGATTCTGATCTGCACGCCGTTGCTGGCGTGGATCATGAAAAAACCGATGCTTGAAATGGGCGCGGTGACGGTGCTGATCGCGATGCTGGCGCTGGGCTGGAACGTGGTGTTCAACCGGTTTTTCGACCGCATGCTCGAGCGCATGAATGTCGCCCATAACGCTTGGGTGCGGGTGGTTCACGCCTTGCTGTTCGAGGGTGGCTTGATCGTGATGGGCGTGCCGCTGATTGCCTGGTGGCTGTCGGTCAGCCTGTGGCAGGCGTTTTTGCTCGACATCGGCGTGTTGCTGTTTTTCCTGCCCTATACCTACGTTTATCACTGGGGCTACGACGTACTCCGCGAGCGCTTCTTGATGCGCAACGCCTGCCAGGGCTAACCCTCATTTGCGTGTAGGAGCTGTCGAAGGCTGCGATCTTTTGATCTTGAAAAAGCCAAATCAAAAGATCGCAGCGTGCCGCAGCTCCTACAGTTAGAACGTATTTCAAACGGAATGCACCCAAACAACTGGAACGTATTTCAAACGCATTGCACCCAAAAAACTGAAACGCATTTCAAACGGATTGCACCCAAACAACTGGAACTCATTTCAAATGTAGGAGCTGGCGAAGCCTGCGATCTTTTGATCTTAGAGAAACATCCCCCCCGACGCCTCAACCCGCTGACCATTGATCCACTGCGCGCCCGGCGACAGCAACAACGCCAGTGCTCCGCCGATATCATCCGGCTGCCCCGCACGGCCCAGCGCGGTGTTCTCGGCGACCATCGCATTCACCGCCGAATTGTCGCGCACCGCACCGCCACCAAAGTCGGTTTCGATGGCGCCGGGTGCCAGGGTATTTACGGTGATCTGGCGTGAGCCCAACTCCTTGGCCTGATAGCGGGTCAGCACTTCCATCGCGCCTTTCATCGCCGCATAGGCACTGGCGCCCGGGATGCTGAACCGCGCGAGACCGCTGGACACGTTGATGATCCGCCCGCCGTCGTTAATCAGCGACAGCAGTTGCTGAGTCAGGAAGAACGGCCCTTTGAAGTGCACGTTCATCAACATGTCGAATTGCTCGACGGTGGTCTCGGCGAAGCTCACATGCAGACCGACCCCGGCGTTGTTGATCAGAAAATCGAAACGCTGACGTTCGAACTGCTGCTGCAATGCCTGCTCGACCTGCGTACCGAATGCGCCAAAGCTTTCGCTGCGGCCGACGTCCAGTTGCAGCATCACGGCTTTTGCGCCGAGTTTTTCCAGTTCGACGACCAGCGCCTGCGCTTCGTCCACCCGGCTGTGATAAGTGCCGATGATGTCCACGCCCTGAGCGGCGAGGTGCAGTGCTGCGTTCTTGCCCAGGCCACGGCTGGCGCCGGTGATCAATGCGATTTTGCGGCTCATGTGAAGTCCTCGATTGCGGTGAGTGGTGATGGATCAAAGTTTATTTATCCGCCATGGGGTGATAAACAGGCTTAAACCGGAATCACTGGTCGGTTAAGTCGAACAATCAAAGAGCTCCCCCATGAACAAACTGGAACTGCTGCGCACCTTCGTCCGGGTCAGTGAGTTATCGAGTTTCACCCTCGCCGGGGAAAGCCTCGGGCTGCCACGTTCGACGGTGTCCGAACAGGTGCAAGCGCTGGAAGCGCTGCTCGGCACGCGCTTGCTGCAACGCACCACGCGTAAGGTGCAGGCGACGCAAGACGGTTTGGTGTTGTACCAACGCAGCAAGGATCTGCTCTCGCACATGGACGAGATCGAAGGCTTGTTCCGGCAGGACGAGGCCTCACTGACGGGGCGTATTCGCGTCGACATGCCGAACATTCTGTCGCGGCGTCTGGTCATGCCGCGGCTGCCGCAGTTCATGGATCGTCATCCGAATCTGGAACTGGAAATCAGCAGCACCGACCGCCGCGTCGACCTGCTCAGCGAGGGTTTCGATTGTGTGGTGCGTATCGGCGCGCAACCGGATCAATCCGTGGTGGCGCGGCACCTTGGCGACTTCCCGATGATCAATTGCGCCAGTCCCGCGTATCTCGCGCGCTATGGTGTGCCGCAGACACTGGAAGATCTGGCGCAGCATCGCCTGGTGCATTACGTCGGCGTATTGGGTTCGCGCTCGGAAGGGTTTGTCTACGAGCAGGACGGTCAGGTTCGGCGCTTGCCAATGGCTGGCAGCGTGACGGTCAACAGCACCGACGCCTACGAGTCGGCATGCCTGGGCGGCTTCGGTCTGGTACAGGTCCCGCGCACGGGGATGCAGCCGCATCTGGACAACGGCGAACTGGTGACCATGTTGCCGCAATTCACCGCGCCGTCGATGGGAATTTCGTTGCTGTATGCGCGGCAACGGCATTTGCCGTTGCGGGTGCGGGTGTTCATGGATTGGCTGGGGGATGTGATCCGCTCAACCCTCTGACCCACCCTGGCCGACTGTAGGAGCTGCCGAAGGCTGCGATCTTTTGATCTTTTTTTAGATCAAGATCCAAAGATCGCAGCCTTCGGCAGCTCCTACAGGGGGATTATTTTGGTCAGAAGATTTGGGTGAACAGCCAGTAGAGGCTACCCGACAGCAGGATCGCCGCCGGCAGCGTCAGCACCCACGCCATCAGCAGATTACGGATGGTCCTCATCTGCAACCCGCCGCCATTGGCGACCATGGTCCCGGCCACGCCCGAGGACAGCACATGCGTCGTCGACACCGGCAAACCGAACATGTCCGCTGCACCAATGGTCAGCATCGCCACGGTTTCCGCCGAGGCGCCTTGCGCGTAGGTCAGGTGGGTGTTGCCGATCTTCTCGCCGACCGTCACCACGATGCGTTTCCAGCCGACCATGGTGCCGAGCCCCAGCGCAATTGCCACGGCGATCTTCACCCACAGCGGGATAAACCGTGTGGCGTTGTCGATCTGTTGCTTGAAGAGTTGCAGCTTGCCAGTGGTGTCGGCGTCGAAGTTGCCGACCTTGTTCTTGTCCATCAGGCGAATCGATTCGCTGGCCAGGTACATGTCGTTGCGCACGTTGCCCATGGCTTCAGCCGGGACTTTCGCCAGTGAACCGTAGCCTTTGACTTCCTCGCCGATGTGCCCGGTGAGGGCGGCGAGGGCGGGGATCAGTTGCGGCGTGGCTTCCTTGCTGCGCATGTACTCCGTGAGGATCGGGCGCGGATCGGCAGGTGCCGGCTGCGGCGCACTTTTCACCAAGGCTTGTTGGGTGACTTGCGCCACGGCGGCGAACTGCAGCGATTGTTCTTCAGGCATGGTGCGGTTCAATGCATAGGCCATCGGCAAGGTGCCGACCAGAATAAGCATGATCAGGCCCATGCCTTTCTGGCCGTCGTTGGAACCGTGGGCGAACGACACGCCGGTGCACGTCAGGATCAGCAGACCACGAATCCACCATGGCGGCGGAGTGTTGCCTTTCGGTGCCTTGTACAGCGCGCGGTTCTTCACGAATGCGCGCAACGCCAGCAGCAACAGCGCCGCACAACCGAAACCCACCAGCGGCGAGAGCAGCAACGCGTAACCAATCTTGGTGGCCTGCGCCCAATCGACACCGCTGGTGCCGTCGCGGCCATGCATCAAGGCATTGGCCACGCCGACGCCGATGATCGAACCGATCAAGGTGTGCGACGACGAGGCCGGCAAACCCAGCCACCAGGTGCCGAGGTTCCACAGGATCGCTGCGATCAACAGGGCGAAGATCATCGCGAAACCGGCGGACGAACCGACCTGCAGAATCAGCTCCACCGGCAGCAGCGCGATGATGCCGAATGCCACCGCACCGCTCGATAGCAACACGCCGAGGAAGTTGAAAAAACCCGACCAGACCACCGCCACATTCGGCGGTAGCGAGTGGGTGTAGATCACCGTGGCCACGGCGTTGGCGGTGTCGTGGAAACCGTTGACGAACTCAAAACCCAGCGCAATCACCAAAGCCACGCCGAGCAGCAGAAATGGCGTCCAGGTGGTGACCGTCGTGCCGAGTTCCTGCATGTCGTGCATCAGACTGTAGGCGGTGAACAGCATCCCCATGGCCAGCACTGCGAAAAACAATACGTAGGTGAACGGGCTGGTTTTCTTGTCGAGGGCGGGCCTGCCGCTGGCGGCGGACGCTGGGCTGGCGGTCAGGGAGGGAGTAGCCATGAGAGGACAATCCTGAGCGAGGGAAGGAATGTCGCCCATGATCGTTGCAGAATGTTACAGAGAGACTGCTTCAGGTCAGTGTTTGGATGAATCGCTAGAGGCAAAGTCAAAAGATCGCAGCCTTCGGCAGCTCCTACAGTGGCAGTGTAGGAGCTGCCGAAGGCTGCGATCTTTTGATCTTAATAATCTCCACGCTTACGAAACGCCCACCGCCCCGCAATCACCGTAAATGTCGCCACCAGCGCCACCAATATCCAGAACCCATGCGCGTCCTGCGACAGCGGCACGCCGCCGACATTCATCCCGAAGAAACCGGCAATGATGTTGATCGGCAGCGCCAGCACCGTCACCACGGTCAGGGTGAACAGCGTGCGGTTGCTCTGTTCGTTGAGGTTGGCGGCGATTTCTTCCTGCAACAGTTTGATGCGCTCGCCGAGGGCTGTGAGGTCATTGATGATCAGCGCAAACTCCTCGGTGGATTTGCGCAGTTCCTTGACGTCCTCCTTCTGCAACCACGGCGGCGGGCGGTTGAGCAGGCGTAGCAACGAACCCGGCTCCAATGCCAGCAGCCGTTGCAATCTCACCAGCACTCGGCGGTTGGCACCGAGTTCGGCGCGGTTGGTCGACAGGCGTGAGGAGAGCAACTCGTCTTCGACCGTATCAACACTCAGGCTGGTCTTGCGCACGATCTGCGTCAGCACTTCGCCCTGATCGCGCAGCAGGTGCACGAGCAATTCCGAGGGCGAACGAAAACGCTCACCGGCCTTCACCGACGAACGCAACTTATCCACCGAGTGCAGCGGTTGCAGGCGCGCACTGACGATCAGTTTGCTGCGCACGCACACCCACAACGTCGACACATCCGACGACACCATGCTGCTGAGGTTGAACACCACATCGTTGACCACTGCCAGCAACGCCGAGTCGACGTGCTCGATGCGCGTCGAACGCGAACCCTCGTGCAGCGCCTCGAAAAATTCTTCGGGCAGTTGCAGATGGCTTTTCATCCAGCGCTCGCACGCGGCGTGGGCCAGATTCAAGTGCAGCCAGAGGAATTCACCGCTGTCGCTGTCGTCCTGCAAACAACGCAGTGCCGTCGCAGAATCGACTTCGCGGCCACGTTCCCCAGGCAGGAAACGAAAACCGTAGAGCAAACCAAACAGGTCAGGATCGCGATGGCTGATATCGAGGCTGTGGTTCATGGAGGCTCGCTGCGAGGAGGGCGCTGGGCGGGATTTTCAGATTCACCTGTGCCGGATCATCGCAATGTCACATGACGTTTGTGTGACGGCAAAATGACGTCAAATCATAGCGTTACCGGCGGTCGGGAGTTCTTCAAGAAACGCTCTGGCGCGCCGATCTCAGGTGAGTTAGGTTGCGCGCCATTGGCCGTTGGCCAAGGTTCGCCGACAGGGAAGTCAGGCCACTTTTCACGCCTTTTCCTGGCGTGCCTCATCCCTGTCCTGAGTACCTGCGATGCTGCAAAAATCCCTGAGAGCGCAAATTCTCGCCCTGCTGAGCGGTAGCCTGCTGGCGGTCTTGTTGATCGCGTTGGCCTGTTTTCATTTCCTCTCCAACGGCGTGCAAAGCTACAGCCAATTGATCGCCGGCCCGTTGCACACTTCGCAATTGATCGATGAAGCCAACCTGCAATTCAAGGTGCAGGTACAGGAATGGAAAAACGTCCTGCTGCGCGGCAAGCAGCCGGCGGATCTGGCCAAGTACTGGGGCCAGTTTGAAGATCGCCAGCGCGATGTGCAGAGAATCCTCGGCGAACTGGCCAGCCAGAAAGGCATCGAGCCAAGCCTGAAAACCCGCATCGAGCGCTTGCGTGAAGAGCATCGTCAGTTGGCCGGCGCCTACCAGAAGGGCCGTGATGCCTACGTCGCCGCGGGTGGCGATTCTGCTGCCGGTGACGCAGCTGTCAAAGGTGTCGATCGCGCTGCCAGCGATCAGATGAGCGAACTGGTCGCCGAATTGCGCAAGCAGGGCACCGAGCAGTCGGCGTTGATCAGTGCCGAGGCCGATCGCACCGTATGGCTGGGGCTGTTGGTGATGCTCGCTTCGGGTCTGTTGATCGGGCTGTTGAGCCTGTGGCTGGTCAACCGCAACCTGATCGAGCCGATCCGCAAACTCATCGATTACGTCACCCAACTGAGCCGCGGCAAACTGGCCGAACGGGTGGTCAGCGACCGTCAGGATGAGCTGGGTAACCTCGCCGCAGCCGCCAACACCCTGCGCGATTTTCTCGCGGATACGTTCACTCGTTTGCAGCGCAGCGCCAGTGATCTGGACAGCGCCAGCGGCGAGTTGAACGCCATCGCCACGACCATGGCCGGCGGCACCAACGAGCAGTTCAACCGCACCGACCAGGTAGCCACGGCGATGAACGAAATGTCCGCCACCGCCCAGGAAGTCGCGCGTCACGCCGCCGATGCCGCGCGAGCTGCCGACGATGCCGACCAGTCCGCCCAGCAGGGTGAAAAGGTCATGCAAAGCACCATCCATTCCATCACGCTGATGCGCAGCGAAATCGCCAACACCGCCACGGTCATTCGTCGTCTCGAAGCCGACAGCGGCCGCATCGGCAAGGTGCTGGAAGTGATTCGTGGCATCGCCGAACAGACCAACCTGCTGGCGCTCAACGCGGCGATTGAAGCGGCGCGTGCCGGAGAGGCCGGGCGCGGTTTTGCGGTGGTCGCTGACGAAGTGCGCAACCTGGCGCAGCGCACGGCGGAGTCGATCATCGAGATCAACCAGATCATTCAGAGCGTGCAGACCGGCGCGGTAGACGCGGCGCAAGCCATCGATAGCGGCCAGACCCGCAGCGACGAAAGCGTTGAGCAAGTGACACAGGCGGGCGCCATGCTTGAGCGCATCACCCACGCGGTGGAAGCGATTCGCGACATGAACCGTCAGATCGCCACGGCGGCCGAAGAGCAGACGTCGGTCGCCGAGGACATCTCGCGCAACCTGACTGAGATCACCTCGATCGCCAGCACTAACCTCGACAACGTGCAGCGCACCGAAAGCGCCAGCCAGAATCTGCACGGCCTGTCCGGGCAACTGAACGAAGTCACCGCTCGCCTGAGCGCGTGATCCGTTGACTGTGTACCGATTCGGATACCGAGTCGGTACACAGTCGATCTCAATTTGACGCGACCATGGCCGATGTCCGGGGATCTATAACCGGCATTGGAGCACTCCCATGGTCAGCCTCACCTCTGTTTCGATCACTCAACCTGTGGCCACCTCGGTCAGCAAAGCCTCGGCCAGTGAAGACACCTCGACCACCGCGACTGCCAGCACCGGCGATACTGGCGATACCAGTAAAGTTGCCGCAGGCGGCGGGGCTGCACCGGCGGGTGGCGGCAGTTCCAGTAGCTCAGAATCGGACACGGTAAAAGAACTGCGCAAGCAGATCGCCGAGTTGCAAAAGCAGTTGCAGGAACAGCAACAAGCGCTGCAAGCGGCACAGGCGAAGCAGCAAAGTGCCGATGCGAAAGCGGCAGATGTTGCGGCGGCACAAGCGCAAGTCACGGCAACTTCGGCCTCGCTGCAAACGGCGACGGCAGGGTTGTTGCAGGCGTTGCAGGATTCGGATTCGAGCACGTCCGGTTCGTTGGTCAGTACTTCTGCCTAAACCCTCAACTGCGATATCTATGTAGGAGCTGCGGCACGCTGCGATCTTTTGATTGTAAAAAACCAGATCAAAAGATCGCAGCCTCGTTTCACTCGACAGCTCCTACAGGGTTCTAGCCAGCCGCACAATGTTGTGGCCGACGCGGTCATTGTAGGAGTGAGCCTGCTCGCGAAAGCGCTAGCCCCGCCAGGATTGATGTCGACTGACACTACGCATTCGTGAGCAGGCTCACTCCTGCAACGATTTACTCCAGACGTAAAAAAGCCGCACGATCTTTCAATCGTGCGGCTTTGGTTAAACGGTGTATCAAGTGTCTTGCTTGTCGCTCAGCACTTTGCCAGTGGTAGCGTCAAAGTCCACATCGAACTCTTTGCCATCAGCCGTTTTCAATTCAACTTCATACTCGTAACCGTTGAAGTGGTTGTCCAGGTCGGTGTCAGTGATGGTCGCACCCGGATGCAGTTTCAGTGCAGCCTCGTTCATCGATTCCAGCGACTTGATCTTGCCGGACTTGACCAGCTCAGGGATCTGATCGACGCGTACATCAGCCTGAGCGATACCCGCGGTGAGGGTCAGGGCAGCAGCAGTAAACAGGGCAGTCAAAGTTTTCATCGGTTCATTCCTTCGTTTGTTTAAGTGCGTGTTCTGTTGAAGTGAGTTCAGATTAGCCAACGCAACTTAATTCACCCTTAAAACCCCACATCGCGTGCAGGGCTCTTGTAGGAGTGAGCCTGCTCGCGATGCGGACAACCCGGTTTAACGATCAGAACCCGTTGTTCTTCAACACCTGATCAACGCTCGCGGCGGCTGGGCGTTTATAGAACTTCAACAGTTCGCTGGCGCGGTTGGTAAAAATGCCATCGACGCCTGCGGCCATGACTTTGTCGAAGTCCACCGGCTCATCGACGGTGTAGACGTGCACCAGCAGGCCCTGATCGTGGGTGTACTGGTTCATCCACGGCTGCACCAGATCCGAATAACTCTGGTCGCCACCTTGGTTGAGCTTCGCCGAAGGGCCTGTGCCGATAGCGCCCTGAGCCTTGGCGTAATCAACCCATTGTTTAAATTCGGCTTCGGATTTCGGTTCCTGCTTGCCGTAGAAAGCGTTTTTGTCTTTCTCGCCGGACTCGGCAAACGTCACCTTGGATTTCGGCTCGATGCTGCCTTCGCCGACCCACAGCAGCAGAATCTTCGGCACTTGCGGCATTTCCTTTTGCAGCAGTTCGAGGCTGTTCTTCTCGAAGGTTTGCAGGATCACCTTGCCTTTGCCCTGGCCGACACCCAGCGCACTTTTCGCCAGTTTCGAACCCGCCGGGCTGAGCCAGCCGCGATCCTGCAGTTTCTCCTTCAAGTCTTTCTCTAAACCGGGGAACAGCTGCGGCTCTTTGGTCTCGATGTACAGGCCAGGTTTGTGCTGCGGATTGGCCTGGGCGATGTCGATGACTTCATCGAGAGTAAGAATTTTCAGCCCGGCGTAGGATGGGCGCGCGCGGTCCGGGTATTTGGTGTTGAACCAACTGCCGGCATCGAGGGTTTTCAGCTCTGCCATGGTGAAGGCGTTGGCCGGGCTGTCCTTGCGATCCGGGAATTTGCTGGCGACGTCGGTGGTGCGCTGCAGATTGTCGTCGTGCAGGACGAACAGCACGCCGTCCTTGCTGCGCTGCAAGTCCATTTCCAGATAATCGGCGCCGAGGTCACGGGCCAGTTTGTAGGCCGCGGCGGTGGATTCCGGTGCATCGAATGATGCGCCACGGTGGGCGATCACCGCCGGGTGCGGGATGCCGTGAGCTGCAGCCACGGCGTTCGGATCGCTGTGAGTGGCGGCATGCGCCTGACTGAAACCGAGCAACAGGCTCAGCATGAGGGCGCTTTTGGTGAAAGTGGCGGGCATGGTCGAGTTCCTTTCGCAGGGCATTTTCAAAGACGTACCTTTTAACAACTGAATCGATTGCATGCTATCGCCAGACCGACATAAACCTATTAAAAGCGATATTTCCTGCACTTTTGTGGTGCTGTTTGCAGTACGCTTGCCCTCGGCAGACGTCCCGGCAGAGGGCGCGCCGTTCAGTTGCCCTGCGTGTAAACCATCGATCAACATTTCGTGAGGTTTACCATGCGCATCACCTCCCAACTCATCTGCCAGGCAGCCGACGACCTCAAGGGCTTTGTCGGCCTCAACCGCAAAACCGGCCAGTACATCGTGCGCTTCAGCGAAGACTCGTTCGGCATGGACGTGGCGGATGACGGCATTATCCCGACCAGCGAATTCGTCTGGTCCCAGATTTCGCCAACGACCATGACGTTGAAGCGTGAGCTGATTCAGTTGCTGCTGGATCAGAATGTTGACGACCGGATCAACATCACCGAACCGTTGCGGGTGTATATGAGCAAGCGTGAAGTGCCGGAGATTGAGGCGGTGCGGAGTTTGGTGCGGGGCTGAGGTTTTTGCTGTGGCTGTCAGGGCCTCATCGCTGGCAAGCCAGCTCCCACAGGTACGGCGTGATCTTCAGAGCAACACCTAACCTGTGGGAGCTGGCTTGCCAGCGATGGGGCCTGTGAGTACACCGCAATACTCACTGGCCAAATCGATATTCACGCTCCACCCGACACACCCGCGTATGAAACGACGAATACCAGGTCGACCGCCCATGCTGCTGAATCAGTCGATGCTCGGGATGCTGCCGCCACGCCAGAATCGCCGCTTCGCTCTCCCAATACGACACCGTGATCCCGACGCCATCCGTGCCTCGAACCGACTCAACACCGAGAAAACCCGGCTGTTCGCTCACCAATTTGGCCATGCGCTCAGCCGCTTCGGCATAACCGTTGTCACCCTCGGTACGGGTCGAGGTAAAAATCACCGCAAAACAAGACGTCATCAACGTGGCTCCGCGCAGGCTTCAACAAATGCTCGGACCAGCGGTGGCATCTGTCCCTTGAGTGCCGCGCGTTCCGGTTGAAACAACGTCGCGACGAAAAACGGATGGTTTTTCAATTCGATCGCCCGTAAATCCCCGGCCGAATCATGACCCACAGCCTGTAGCTGATGTTCTAAAAGCTGCGCTTCAAACTGCGGATTCACACCGAAGCGGCAGCGATAGCCTTCATGAATCTCCGACGTTTCGTACGCCTTGGCGATCAACGAACCGGGCAGTAGATGAATGCTGTCGATGGCTTCGACCAGCGAACAGGTAAGGGGTGTGAGCACTGCTCTTTCGGAGTCGGGCGAGGTTTCGCCATGTTCAGCATCCGTCCAGCCCAGCACATTGCGGGAAAATTCCAGTACCGCATGTTGAAAACCGCCGCAGGTGCCGAGGAAAGGGCGTTGCTGTTCGCGGGCAAAACGAATCGCCATGAGCGCGCCAGCTTCGCTTTTGTAAGGGCTGGCAGGCACACACCAGAAACCGTCGAACCTGTTTAAGGGTGTATCAGCGTGGATTTGATCGGTGGCCAACCATTCGAATTGCACGTGGCGATGGAGGTGTTCGGCGACCAGACCAAGGGCCACAGGTATGGCTTGGTGGGCAGTGACTTGCGGGTCGTAATCGCCGATCAGGGCAATGGAAATGGCGTCCATGGGATTTCCTTTGTGTGACGAAAGTGAAGAGTCGTTGTGGCGAGGGGATTTATCCCCGACCGACTGCACAGCAGTCGTCTCTTCTTGGGGCCGCTTCGCAGCCCATCGGGGATAAATCCCCTCGCCACAGGGTGGTGGTCACTATAGATTGGCGCTCACGCACTCAATATTGGCGTTTCCCCAAGTGATCAATGCACCCGCGCACTATCGACTCGATTACCCGGATCTGGCGCTGATCCTCGCCTTGGTACGCGGCGGCTCTCTGGCCCGCGCTTCGCAGCTGTTGAAGGTCGATGTGTCGACGGTGTTCCGCGCCGTCCGCCGTCTCGAAGCCGCGCTCGGTCAGCAACTGTTCGAAAAAAGTCGCGCCGGATACTTGCCCACAACTTTGGCGCAGACGCTTTCCGAGCAGGCTGAACGCGCAGAGCAGGCACTCGACGCGGCGCGGATCGGTGTGGAGCAGGGCGGCGAAGTGATCAGCGGTACGGTGCGGCTGACCTGCACCGATTCAGTGTTGCAAGGCTTGCTGCTGCCGGCGCTGGCGCAGTTCATGCCCAACTATCCGGCGCTGACCATTGAACTGAGCACCTCCAACGATTTCGCCAACCTCAGCCGCCGCGATGCCGACATCGCCTTGCGGCTGACGCGTACACCGCCAGAGCACTTGGTCGGACGGCAATTGGCGAAGGTTTCCTACAGGGTTTGCGCCAGTGCAGGTTATCTGCAAAACGTCGACACGGCGGATCTGGCTGCACTGACCTGGATCGCTCCGGACGACTTCCTTCCCGATCACCCGACCATCGCCTGGCGCCGCCAGCATTTGCCCGGCGTGACCCCGGGATATCGCTGCAACAGCATGCTGTCGGTCACGGAACTGGTGCGCGCCGGCCTCGGCGTGGCGGCGTTGCCGGATTTTCTTATCAACGATGATTTGCAGGCGCTGAGCGAGCCGTTGCACGGCTATGACACGGCGCTGTGGCTACTGACGCGTCCGGATTGCCGGGCGTTGCGCTCGGTGGTGACGCTGTTCGATGAGCTGGGGCGGGCGTTGCGTTTAGCCTGATCAACGCTGTGGGTTCTCGCGCATGTGCGCGTGCAACTCGCTGGTCAGGCCTTCGATGCGCTCCGTGAGGTTTTTCGTCATTTCGGTAAGTCGGGTGTTTTGTTCCAGCAACGCCAGCAATTGCGCGGAGTTCTTCGCCGCCTCAGCCTGACGTTCGGTATTGGCCTGTGCCAGCGCTTCACGGTGCTGCGCATCGGCGTCGGCCTGCGCCTTGTCGCGCGCGGCCTGACGGGTTTGCGCGAGCAGGATCAGTGGCGCGGCGTAGGCCGCCTGCAGGCTGAAGGCCAGGTTCAGCAGGATGAACGGGTAGACGTCGAATTGAGTCACGCCCCAAACGTTGAGGCCGATCCACACCGCAACAATCAAGGTTTGCGCGCCAAGGAACAGCGGCGTGCCGAAGAACCGCGCAAAGGCTTCGGCGCGCAAGGCGAAGGCGTCGTTACCGAAGGTCGTGTTCAGGTGGGCGTGGGGGCGGTGGAAGCGCAGGTGATCGACGGGGGCGGGGGATGTTTCGGGTTTTTCGTTGTTCATGGTGTGCTCGGCAGGACTTCGGACGTGCCGTCACTATAGCTCTGCGTTGTGGCGGCCGGCCTCTTCGCGGGCAAGTCCGCACAGGTTCAGCAGTCGTACACAGCATGTGTGATTGACTCATTCCCTGTGGGAGCGGGCTTGCCTGCGAAGGTCGCGACCCGGTCTATCGCCCCTGCACAACCCTCAATTCGGCGCCCGCTCATTGGCAAACATGCTCACCGCCTGCACTGCTTCACTGGCGCCATCACGAATCTGCAAGATCACCGTACCCGCCTGATCCGCCAGTTCCACGCCTTGGGCCGCGCGATCGCGGGTGCCGTCCATGCTCTTGATCGCCTGGCGGGTTTCGCTCTGGATCAAACCGATCATGTTGGAAATTTCCGCTGTGGAGCCGCTGGTACGCGCCGCCAGTTGCCGGACTTCATCGGCCACCACCGCAAAACCACGGCCCTGTTCACCGGCTCGCGCCGCTTCGATGGCAGCGTTGAGCGCCAGCAAGTTGGTCTGGTCAGCAATCGCGCGAATGGTGTTGACGATGGCCGTGATCTGCTCCGAGCGTTCACCCAGATGGGCGATCAGCGTCGAAGACGCGGCAATGTCCTCAGCAATTTCGCGCATTTCGCTGGCCGCTTGTTGAATGACCTGAGTGCCTTGTTCGGCGACTTTCCGCGTCTCGACCGAGATGTGATAGGCGGCGCTGGCACTGCGCGCGTCTTGCTCGTGTTGTTCGACCCGAGCGGTGACGTCCGAGGCGAATTTCACCACTTTGCACAAACGGCCGGAGGCGTCGTAAACCGGGTTGTAATTGGCCTCCAGCCAAACGGTCTGGCCGCGCTTGTCGACGCGTTCGAACTGGCCCTGAAAGAACTCCCCCTGATTCAACCGTCGCCAGAAATCCTGATACGCGCTGCTGTTGACCAATTCTGCGGTGCAGAACAAACGGTGATGTTTGCCTTTGAGCTCGGCGAGTGTGTAACCCATGCGCGTCAGAAAATTCTGGTTGGCCGTGATAATGCTGCCGTCGAGGTTGAATTCAATCACCGCCATTGCCCGGTCGATCGCCTCCAACTTGGCGTTGGCCTCGCTTTCCTGCTGCACCTTGGCCGTGACGTCCATCGCGTACTTGACCACTTTCACCACGCGTCCGGCGACATCCTTGATCGGGTTGTAACTGGCTTCGAGCCAGACCGACTGGCCTTTGCTATTGATGCGTTCGAACGTGCCGGACTGAAACTCACCTCTTTTCAGGCGTGACCACAACTCGCTGTACTGAGCACTGCGACCAAACTCAGGCGTGCAGAACAGACGATGGGGTTGGCCGATCGCTTGTTCGGCGCGGTAACCCATGGTTTTGAGGAAGTTGTCGTTGGCACTCAACACGACGGCGTCGAGATCGAACTCAATCACCGCCATTGAGCGGTTGATTGCATCGAGCAAGCCGTTCTGTTGAGTGAGGGTCTGTTGAAGGTCGTCGAGGGCGGATTTGTGGCGATTGAAGAACATGGCGCATACCTGGAAGTAGGGAAAGACTGGGTTTTGTCCCTGTTTCCGCGGGGGCAGGCCAAGCTGAGGGTTATTGGCATTGGCTGCAAAGTGCCAGCATCCAGGCTGGCCGACGAATCTTATACAGACTTATACGTCCTGTACAAGAAACTGCTGTTTCGAAATTGTACGAATGTGCTCAGATGCCGGTTCGCGATTCAGCTATTGCAGCACGGCATCGCCGTCGATATGCCGTAGCTGTCATTGATGAGCTTGAAATGATCGATGTCGATCAGCTGTTGTGCTGTTGCAGGGGAAGGTCGATCTAGCGCTGATAGTGCGCCAGAAACATCTCCAGCGCCGATTCCGCGACGGTGTTCTGTCTCTCGGCATCAAGCGGCGGCTGGCCCATGGAAATCTGCGGCCAGAAGCCGAATGACTTCAGCAATCCGTGCACCTGTTGCGCAGCAAAATCTGCATCCACGGGTTTCAACCGGCCATCAGCCTGAGCGGCACGAATCCACACCGTCAGGCCTTCCTCCCGCTCCCCCATGCGCGCGACCATGTTCTGTGCACGCTCGGGAGAGTGGATGGTTGCAGCAATCGCCACGCGTGCGAGTCCGAGGAAATTGTCGTCGGCCATTAATTGCAACTTGGCCAGCAGCATCTGCCGCAATTGCTCGCTCAACGGCTGATCCGCGCTATACGTAACGACTTGCTCAGCGCTGATCCGTGCCCACAGTTGGTTGAGAATTTCGGCGAAAAGCTCTTCTTTGCTGGGGAAATGGTTGTACACCGTGCGCTTCGACACACCGGCAGTCGCCGCGATTTTGTCCATGCTGGTGATATCGAAACCGTTGGCACGGAATTCGGCAATCGCCGCTTGAATGATGGCTTCGCGTTTGCGGTCGGTGAGGCGCTGTGGAGCTGTCATAAGTACGCTTCGGCAGGTGAGAGATGAAATTACACTTGGCAGTTTACTTGTCATCGACTTTGATGCAACCTAGGAAACTACACCGATCGGTGTAATGTTGCGTTAATCCTCGTAACCTAAAAACCAGACAGTTCGGCTGATGCGTGCGTGCTTTGGCCATTTATCGTCCCACCGAGGAAAACCGTGAATAGAGCGGGTTTTCTGGAGTCACTCAGTCATGGCCAATCCAGTTTCCGTTCCGGATAAAACATCCACGCCTGAAGCCTCTCGACAGGACCAAGGGCTGTTCCGCAATCATGCGCCGGTGCAACGCGAAGGCTTGCGCAAAATGCTGCGAATCATGTGGAACATGATCTTCCACAAACCCCGCAACACCCGACCAGCCGCGGCAATACCGGTGCAACCGCTGACCCGTGAAGATCTGCTGGCAGCGCCAAACCACAGCGTCTATCGCCTCGGTCACTCGACCCTGTTGCTGAAGATGCAGGACAAATTCTGGATCACCGACCCGGTCTTCGCTGAACGCGCCTCGCCAGTGCAATGGGCCGGCCCGAAGCGTTTCCACCAACCACCGATCAGCCTCGACCAGTTGCCACCGATCGAGGCAGTGATCCTGTCGCACAACCACTACGACCACCTCGATTACGAGGCGGTGCTCAGGCTGGCGGTCAAAACCAATCTGTTCCTGACCCCGCTGGGCGTCGGCGACACGCTCATCAAGTGGGGCATCGACGCGAACAAGGTGCGCCAGTTCGACTGGTGGCAAGGTACTGAAATCGCTGGTGTCCGCTTCATCGCCACGCCGTCGCAGCACTTTTCCGGTCGTGGCCTGTTTGACGGCAACAGCACCTTGTGGGCGTCATGGGTGATGATCGACGGCGACACACGAATCTTCTTCAGCGGCGACAGTGGCTACTTCGACGGCTTCCAACGCATCGGCGAACAGTTCGGCCCGTTCGACCTGACCTTGATGGAAACCGGTGCCTACAACGTCGAATGGCCCCACGTGCACATGCAACCCGAACAGACCCTGCAAGCCCACATCGACCTAAAGGGCCGCTGGCTATTCCCGATCCACAACGGCACTTTCGACCTGGCGATGCATGCCTGGCATGAACCGTTCGACCGCATTCTGGCGCTGGCCTGGGAGCGCAGCATTTCGATTACCACGCCGCAAATGGGTGAGGCCTTCAACATCACGCAACCGCAGCGTGGCAATGCCTGGTGGTTGGGGGTTGAAGGGGAGAGTGAGGGGGTGGTTCAGAACGCCTGACCCCAATGAGTGAATGCTGAATGAGTCTTGTGGTGAGGGGATTTATCACCGATGGACTGCGCAGCAGCCCTTGTTTGGGGGCCGCGTCGCGGCCCATCGGGGATAAATCCCCTCACCACAACTGCTTACTCAGCAAACGCTCACTCAGCCATCGCAAAATCCCCACGCCCCACTGATTCCGCAGCCACCCCGTTCAAACTCGCACTACGTCCCGGCGCAAACCCGGGAAAGAACACCAGCCCCCGCGACTCAAACCGGTACGCCAACGCCAGACGTGCCGCATCCGCCACCTCTTGCTGCGCTTCAAACCGTTGAATGTCGCCTACCGAAACTTCAGCCTCTCGCGATAGCTGTTCCACGCTCCAGCCCAGCATTACTCTGGCCTGCACGCAGTGCGTCGGGGTGAACTGGAAAAGGGCAATGCGTTCGAGGATGTGGTTCATCGCAAGAGAGGCCATGGTGTGCTCCGGGCTCAAGAGTGCTGATTGAAAATGTACTGTGTTTTTGTACAGTTGTTTTCAGCCGGGATCAAACGCATTTTTAGATTTGGCCTGATTTGTCGCCGCCAACCAGACGGACGGTGGCTGACCGAGGATGCGCCGGAACATTGTCGAGAACGCTGCCGGGCTCTCATAACCGAAGTCCAGGGCTATTCGCGTCACCGCTTCACCCGCCGCCAACCGTGCCAACGCGAGCACCACGCAGGCCCTTTGCCGCCATTGGCTGAAGCTCATTCCGGTCTGCTGGCGAAACACTCTGTTGAAGGTGCGTAAGCTTATGTGTAACTGGTCGGCCCACTGTTGTGGCGACTGATGGGCGTTGGGCTGATGGAGAAAGTTCTGACACAGCGCGAGTAGTTTTCCGTCAGTCGGCAAAGGAATGTGCAAGGGCAGCGGAGCACTGCGTGTAACTTCGTGCAGCAACAAATCGATAAGCGCACCGTCGCGCCCACTCGGGTCGTAGGCCAGCGGAACCTCCACCGCTTCCATGAGCAGATGGCGCATCAACGGTGACACATCGATCACCTGACAACGCTCGCCCAAATCTACCGCCCCCGGTTCGATGTACAAACTGCGAGTGCTCACCCCAAGCATCAACACCTCATGTGCCACTCCCGGCGGAATCCACACTGCCCGTTGTGGCGGCACCACCCAGTTGCCGTCATGGGTGCTGACCTGCATCACTCCCGTCGCGCCATAGAGCAATTGCGCTCGACGATGCGTATGAAATGGCAGCAGATGGCCGTGGGAATAATCCGTACCGATCGCCACCACCGGGCGCGGCGTGTCATCCAGCAGATTGATCGAAACGTTGCGCATCAAGTTGTGCTCAGTGGTTGGCGTAAACGCAAACATTATTGGCTGACTTGCTGAAGCAGGCCAAGTCCCGTCGCTTTATCGTCGACCGTTCCCTACAACCGGACGACCCACCATGTTCTATCTCCTGCTGACACTCTTCGGCTGCCTGACCGGTGTCACCGCGGTGCTCTTTGGATTCGGTGGCGGCTTCGTCGTTGTGCCGCTGCTCTACCGAATGCTCACCGCCAGCCACGGCGCCGACGACCCCATCGGCCAGTCAGCGATGCACATCGCCGTCGCCACTTCGACCTGCGTGATGATCGTCAACGCACTGATAGCCACCGACAAACACCGCCGCGCCGGCAATCTAATTCGGGATTACCTGTGGCCGTTGGGCGGATTCATCGGATTGGGCGCGATCATCGGCGCGGTAGCGGCGGTATGGGTCAGCGGCGAAGTGATTCGCTATGCGTTCATCGCCTACCTCGGTGTAACCATTGTTGATTGCCTGTTGCGCCGCGGATTTCTCACACACACCGAAGGCGCAGTCCTACGCCGATTAGGCAGGGTGGAAACGTCCGGCGGCGGTGTAGGCATTGGCGCTATCGCGACGTTTCTTGGCGTAGGAGGAAGCGTCATGACCGTGCCGCTACTGCGCCGTTGCGGCTTGAGCATGTCCCAGGCAACTTCGATGGCTAATCCGTTGAGCGTGCCGGTGGCACTGGCGGGAACGCTGACGTACATGGCGCTGGCGGGTTTTAGCGAGACAGATCTTGGGCCATGGTTTATCGGGTATGTGGATCTGCTGGCGTTCGCGTTGCTGACGGTGGGTTCGTTACTGGGGATTCGATTGGCGACGCGATGGATCGAGCGGATACCGGATCGAGTGCATGCGTGGGTTTATGTTGGATTGTTGATAGTCGTGATGCTGGGTATGGTGATCAGATAAGTGATTACTCGGCTCAGCTCAAGTTAGCCGTCTTAGCAGAGAACCAGGATGTTGATCTTCAATTGCACCGAAGCTGCCAGCAAGTTCTTTAGCCGCATCCATAAGGGCAAAAAGATTACGCCGGTGGACAACAAACCACCGTCGCCGGCCATCGAAGATGACGAGGCCAGCCGTTCTGTAGAGCAGTGGCTAGTCCATGCGGTCACTGTGCAACGTAAGCACGTATTGTTTGTTATCCATGTGAAAACCCGTTACTGCATGGTCTTCGCCGATGCGAAAAAGGCGGACGCAGAAGGTTTTGTTGCCTGGTTTGCAGATCGCTGGCGTGAAGGGTTGATCCGCGATGCGATCAACCACGGTCTTATGGATTGGGTCGATGCCGGCATCATGCCGGAGCGTATGGATCAAGTCTGTCGCGAGTACAGGTTTTATCGGCGCAGCCATCGCAGCGCACAAAAACACATTGATGAAATCGCCTGGTATTTCCAGGGCAGTGCAACTGAGTGGGGCTGTTTACCACAAGGTGAACGTGCAGCCATTGGTTTCGATGCCGCGATGAATGACACGCCCAGAAGCAGCAAAGGTCAGAAAGATATGTACTGGCCGAATGTTGAAATGGTCGCTCACTGGTTACGTGAATATTGCGCTGTTAATGAGTCGGGTATCGAAAGTGCCTTGGCGCGGCGTCTGGTGGCGTGGCGAGAGATCGAAGCTTTTCATTAAGCGCCAGGGTGAGGCCGAAATGTGCGGTTGCACTCGATTCTCTGGTTTAGCCTCGCCATAATCCGCCCCGACTTTCTGCGCGCCGGTGTGCAAACCTCAGGCGCAACCACCGACTCATTCAGGGATCGATCCATGCTCAAGGGACTGCTGCGCCTGGCGCCATACGCTGCTGCGCTATTCACACTGATTTCCACCGCGCACGCCGAAGATAATCGGCTGGTATTCACCGGCACGTTGGGCAAGATGCCGATCGTATTCGAAGTCGACACCAGTGACCCGGAGCAAGTCACCGGTCGCTACTTCTATGAGAAATTTCACCGCGATCTGGAACTCAACGGCACGTTGAAAAACGACGTACTGGTGCTCACAGAGGGCAGCAATCGTATGGAGCCGGACAAGCCGTTACCGACCCTCAAACTGCAACAGATTGATGGCGGCTGGAAGGGCGAATGGCAAAATCCAAAAGGCAAAAAACTGCCCGTACTGGTCACCGATACGCCACTTCCCGAAGTGCCAGCGAATGCATTGCCCTACATCGCCAAGTTGCCCAAGAGCGAGCCTTACGAATATCTGCGGCTTCAGGGACTGAAACTCAAACCCGGTAAAAAGCAGGACTTCATGGGCTACACCCTGCAATGGTGGGAAGAGCCTGATACCAAAATGTCCATGTTCAGCATCGAATCCGGTCTGCCCAAAGAAGATCTGCAACGGGTTAACCAGCAGTTGCTCGGGCGCTTGTGGGACGAGGCCATCAGTTACTACGGTTGCCAGTTGCGCGGTCGCGGCTATGCCGAATTCCTCCAGGACGTCACCCCGACGTTTATCTCGCCCAGTGTGATCAGCCTGAACATTTCCACCAGCTACGACTGCGGCGGCGCGCATCCGGACTTCGGCGATTCCCCACTCAACATCGATGTGAAAACCGGTCACCCGTTGTCGCTCGAAGACGTGCTCTGGGTGGGCGAGGGGCAGCCAATCCTTCACGCAGATCGCTACCGAGGCGGTGACCAGCCTTTGACCGAGGCCGAAGACGCAGCGCGCTCAAAGTACCAACGCGAAATCTTCAAGCCGTGGCTAATAAAGCAACTCACCGCGCTGTACCCGGATGAAATGAAGAAACCGGCGGAGGGTGATGAAGACAGTTGCGACTTCACCAGTGAAGACAACTGGAGCTATTCCAACTGGCACTTCACCGAAAAAGGTCTGTACCTGGGCGCGTACTTCGCCCGCGTAGAACGCGCCTGCGATTCACCCGACTGGTCGATCCTGCCGTACTCGCTAGTCAAACAACACCCTGGCGCCGTCAAACTGCAACTGCCTCAGGGTTAACCCTCACTCCAGACCCGGTGCTTCACGAATAATGAAGTGATCCAGGTTCTCGATATTGGCATTGAAGACCTCGAAAGGCTTTTCGGGGTTCTTCTTGCCTGGCACCTGCTTCAACTCCGGCGTCACGCCATAGAAGAAACAGAACAACGCCTTGTCGCTATCAGCAGCGTGCTTGATCTCCTCCAGAAACGCCTTGCGCTTGCGGTAGTTGTCGATCAGCTTCTTGTTCAGATAAACACTGACCGGGTACGGCTTCTTCTTACTGTCCTCGGGCTTCTTGAACCAGACCTTGTCTACGAAATCGATCCGGAAACTGGCGCCACTGTGGAAGTCCTCGATCTTCTTGATCCGCCCCCAGTAAATCAGCCCCTTGTTGTCCGTCAGATACTCAATCTTCTTGAAGAACGAACTGTACGGCGCCGAGTGTTCGCCGACCTTCAACGGCATCCGCTTGAGCAAATCCTTGTCGGCGAAGTTAGAAACAAAACACTCCACCGGATGCGCGAAAACACTGGTCTTGTCCGGCGCCGATTCACGACTCGCTGACTCTTTACCACTCACCGCCGCCGCCCGCACCGGATCATCGCGCAACACATCCGCCGCCACCGCAGGCGCGGCAGGCTTGCGCACATATTCACGGCGGGTGAGCAACAACTCTGATGGGAAGTGCTCCTCGCGACCGTCATCCGCCTCACCATCTGCCGTTTCAAGACCCGAGGCTGAAGCTTTCAAACTCACATAAGGACAACCCACCACATGCTGGGTCGTGGGCAGGTTCTTGAAGTGCGGCGTGCGCACGTAATTCACGTTCTTGGCGTTGAACGTACCCAACTCGTTGGAGGCCTCGAACGCAGAGCGGCAGGCATCGTTGGGGCACTGGAAGTGCTCCTTCGCGGAGTCGAACGCCACCGTCTCATCGAAATTCAAATCACGAACATCATAAATCGACAACTTGTCGTCGAGGCTGAGGCAGTAGGCGAGATCGAATTTCATGGTGGGGCTCGGATCCTTGAGTGGGGGAGGGGTATTAATAGCGGGAGGCGGCGCGGGTTGCACTGATTGTTTTCAGGATGATGCGGAATCTGTGGGAGCCAGCCTGCTGGCGATTGGTGGGATCCTAATCTCGAATCCAGACACCCACCCAGCAGCAACACATTGAATTGTGGTGAGGGGATTTATCCCCGATGGGCAGCGAAGCTGCCCCAAGGACTTTTGGCCACAAAAAATCCGCTGCTTGAAAACTCAAACAGCGGATTCTGAAGCCATCAGCCTCCACGCAACAATTGTGAAACCTTACGCCACCAGGACTCATGACGACTAAACGGATCATTCGCCAACAAACAAGGCATATCCCGCAACCGAATCCACGGCTCATCCTGCCAGTGCAGCGTGCTCAGCGACATCTGCGGCCAACTCAAAACACTCAATGTCGGACGCTCCGCCGAGCGCGTCGCACGCGCATCACGCAGCGCAGGCACAACTTCATGTGTCAGCCACTCACGAAGCTGGCGATACTCAGGACAGTAGTGATAGATCAGCAGTGCATACACACCGGACTCACTCACCATCATATGTTCCTCAGCTTCGCCATAGGTCTCCACGCACATCATCTGGCGCTGATCAGCATCGAGTTTGCGCAACTGGCGTTCATCAAGATGTTTCCCCATCAACCGGCCCAGCTCCTGGACACAGAGCCACGCCTGGTTCTCAACCAAAAGGGCGTGCAGGTGGGTTTTGTTGCGGGTGAAACGAGTCGGGAGAAGTGGTTCAGACATGGCATGCCTCCTGACCTGGAAGCACGGGATTCGAACGGTGGGTACAGCGAATCACCTTCATCATGAAGGTTGGATAGTCAGGCATTTCCATTTACCTCTGGCTGCTTTCTTAGGGCATTCGTTAAGGGTGTCGGGAGCTAAGAAACCCACCAGAGACGGGCCGGACATATTCCCCTTTCGGGTCTTGTATTCGCCCACTCCCGACATAACGGGATTTTTCGCAGACGTAGAGAAACCGCAGACGAAAAAAAGCCGCATGACTGTCGGGTGCGGAGAACCGCTCTGGTTGAGGCGTTTCTTAGGCGCCGAATTGAGAGCGTGGGGGGCAAAGGTATAAGGTCAACCTTTCAAAATCAGTCGGCTTTTTTCGGCGGAAAGCTCGTAGGTCCTCAATCATTCAAACCAAAGGCTTTTTGGATTTCAGTACGTAGGACTTCTCTGTTTTTTGTGTCGCATTCCCAAACGATCAGCACTCGCCATCCCAGCGAGAGCAGTGTTTGTTGGGCGTTGAGATCTCGCTCAACATTTCTTGCTAGCTTCGGTAACCAGAAATCAAGCCTACTCTTAGGCGTATACGCATATTTACACCCGGGATGCCGGTGCCAAAAGCAGCCGTTTACAAAAAGGCATATTCGGTTCTTGACGAACACTAAGTCTGGCGTTCCCGGCAGATCTCTTCTATGTAGTCGATAACGAAGTCCCAGCTCATGGCAAACCGATCTCACCATCATTTCAGGCTTTGTGTTTTTCCCTTTGATCATCGACATCATCTTGGAGCGGCGTTCAGGATTAACGTTATCAGCGCACATTCGAATTACCCTCTCGACCCAATAAAGAAGTCTGGCCGTAAATCTAGAAAAAGCCGTAAATACAAATATAGAAGCCTGTCACGTGGAGTTTCTTTCTCTCACTCATCACCTAAGCACATGTTTGAAAAGGATCTTTCAAAGCAATCAAAGGCTGTGTTTGGGCGAGGCTGCAGCTGCCCAAGAGGGTGGCAGCTTGAAAGTCCGTCTCTTAACGTGCAACGAAATCTCGTTTCCCTCATGGGGCTTCTTCACTGAAAACAGGGTTAATCATCGACGTGAACATCGCTGGCTTCAACTGATCGTTTACCCAGATCGGTTCTACGGATACAGTTGCAGTGGCCTGTTGCCATAATGCGCTTCTGAATGGGCTAAGGAGAGCGAAATGAGGATTACGAATCCCCCCCAAGCAAAGGATCTGATGGCGACTGCTCGAAGTTTCGGCAATTACGATCTATCAGCAGCTCTCGCCGACCTGATTGATAACAGTATCAAGGCCAAAGCTACTCGGGTAGACGTCACGTTTGAACCAGAAGACATCGATGTCGTGGTCAGAATTCGAGATGATGGGACGGGCATGGACTTGGAAACCCTGATAGTGGCTATGCGCCCTGCGAGCGCCAATCCGCAGGATGTACGCGAACCTGATGATCTTGGACGATTCGGTTGGGGTTTGAAGTCCGCTTCTCTGTCTCAGGCCCGAGTGCTTACAGTAGTTTCTTGGTGTGAAGGGACGATCAATGCCGCCCGATGGGATCTCGACGACATTGATGATTGGGGAATGGAGGTTTTAAAAGGATCTGACGCACAAAAATTGTTAAGTAAATCTCCAAAAGCCAAATCAGGTACGGAAATAATATGGACCCGTTCCGATCGGGTGCTTGAAAGAGATACCAGCCCTTCTTTCGATGATTCACTCACGTTTGCCATTGCACATGCTAGCCAGCGACTATCTTTAATATTTCACCGTTATTTAGCAGGAGAAGGTGAGCGTCGTTTGGCAATCTCAGTTAACGGTCGTCTACTTCGACCAATTGATCCGTTTATGATCGCACACAATGCGACGCAGACTTTAGATGCGGAAGTTATCAAAACGACAAACGGATCTGTTGTCAGTATTCAACCATATGTGTTGCCCCATTTCTCAAAACTGACAGTTGAGGAGCAAGAGAGAATTGGTGGTCCAGAGGGAATGGTCCGTAATCAAGGGTTTTATGTCTATCGAAACAAACGACTGATCATATTCGGTACTTGGTTTCGACTGGTTCCACATGGGGAACTCTCCCAGTTAACGAGGGTTAGGGTAGATCTCCCTAACACTGTTGATGCCGAATGGCGAATCACGTTAGATAAATCGGATGCTCAACTTCCGGTAGCCCTAAAACGCCGACTTCAGGAGGTCGTCAGGCGTTTTAATCGAAGATCGTACTCAGTACATAGGACAAAAGGTGTTTTACTGGATATTCCAACAATTCAGTCCGTCTGGCTTAGATATGTCAAAAATGGCCAGATCCATTACCGTATAAATCGAGCTCATCCTATGGTTATTAGTTTGATGGCCATGGATTCTACATCGGAAAATGCAGAATCCGTACTTCGATTGCTAGAGTCTTATTTTCCGACAGAAAAATTTCTTTCTGATGCAAGTAGTGGAGGGGTCAATCAATCTCCGACAACTACCGAGGAGTTTGAGTCTCTGGTCCATCAGTGTGTTCTGAACTTCATTCAAAGTAGTGATGGGGATTTGGAAGTTGATCGGTTTCTTGCGTTCATAAGAGATGTGGAACCGTTCTCGAGTCAGTGGACATACACTGAAAGCTACGTTCGAAAAAATACTGCTAAAAAATGGGGGATGAAAAATGGACTTTGATGCTGCTCTGAGTTTTCTCCGTATGGAGATTGATAAAGTTGTAAGGGGGCGATTTCCAGTTCCTCAAGGTTTTCTCGATAATCATGTCAAAGAGAGCTCAGGAATTTCAAAAATCCTCAGCGGAGATTTGGCTGAGAGACTGATTCGCCATCTTGAAACATTTTACGGAACTAGCCAAGGCGAAGGTCATGTCCTAAAGACTGATTTTGATGAGTGGTATCCTAAGCGTAAAGGCGAAATTAATTTCTACTTTTGGCGTAGATTACAAAAGTATTGGTTGGATCATTCAGTCCTCCCAGTACAAGTTGTTGGGTCGGTTGACAACGTTACTGATGAGATCGTTGGCTATCTAGGGAATCCTCAGGAGTCCAAATCATGGCGTCGTCGGGGGCTCGTGATGGGTCATGTGCAGTCCGGAAAGACTACCAACTATTCTGCACTTATCGCAAAAGCGGCAGACGCAGGCTACCGGGTAATTATAGTGCTCGCAGGTCTCACCAATTCCCTTCGGTACCAAACTCAAGTACGGCTTGATCAGACATTTGTTGGAAAGTCTTCACTTGGAGATTCTTTGGCATCAGAAATTTATCCGGTTTCTTTTGTTTTTAAGGGAATTGATGGTGAGAGTTCCGAAATACGCCATCCGTACTGTGGAACTACTCAGGCGTCCGATTTCAATGTCGGAAAAGCAACCGGTATAGGCGCGGCGGAAGGAAACTTTGCTGACCCAATTTTGTTCGTGACAAAAAAACATGACAAGGTTTTGGAACAGCTTGCTGGGTGGCTTAGGGATCTTCGCCAAGGTGGCCAGCTCGAGGGACCGATGCTACTGATTGACGATGAGGCTGATAATGCCTCCATAAATACGGCAAAGGATCCTAACGCTACTACCACAATCAATGCCCGTATTCGGGAACTCTTAGACTGCTCTAGGCGCTCAGCGTATGTTGGATATACAGCGACTCCATTCGCAAATATATTTATTGATCCAGATACAAATGACCAGATGCTCAAGGATGATCTATTTCCGGAGCATTTCATTAAATCCTTGGAGCCGCCGGAGAATTATGTCGGAGCCGATAAACTTTTCTCAGAGGGAGGTGAGCTCTACGATGTTTGCGTGAGGGCAATTCCTGATGATTATCACGATCTTTTAAAGCTCAAGCATAAGCCAGGAGATAAAGTCGAAGAACTCCCGCAAAGCCTCAAAGATGCCGTTTTCGAATATACATTGTTCCGGTGTCTGCGCACGCTTGCCGGAGAAGGAGATCGACACTCTTCAATGCTGGTGAATGTCAGCAGATTTAACGCAATTCAAAAACAAGTTCATGACGAAATTTATCGCCTACTTCAAGACTTGAAGGCAACTGCCGCGGTGTGGGCGACAAGCCCGTCGTGGGAGCGATCTGAGATTTTAAGTAACTTGCATAAAATTTGGCTTAGGGAATATGAGATCTATACTAACTTCACTTGGGACGAGGTTAGAGAAGTATTGCAGAGAGCACTATCGTCAATAGACGTGCGGCTGGTTAACATGCGTGGAGGGGGGCTGGACTATTCCAAGGCGCCTGAGACGGGGTTGCATCTAATCGCGGTCGGAGGCTTAGCTCTATCTCGCGGCCTCACTCTAGAGGGCCTCGCCGTTTCGTATGTACTCCGAAATGTCGGAGCTGCTGACACTCTCCTTCAGATGGGACGTTGGTTTGGCTATCGACCTGGATACGAAAAGCTCTGCAGAATCCACGCAACAAAAGGCATGCTTGGAGATTTTCGCGAAGTCAGTGATTCAGTTGAGGAGCTGCGAGATGATCTTGTTCGAATGGAAAGAATGGGGCTTACACCCGACCAATTTGGTCTAAAAGTTCGTCAAAGCTCGACCGGTATCGCTATCACGGCGGCGAACAAGATGCGGGCAGCAAAGCCTCTTTTGATTGCATTAGATCTATCAGCTCGTCACCTCCAAGCATACGAGTTGTTCAATAATAACGACCATAACTGCAAGCACTTTGAGGCTGTCACCTCTTTGGTGGCAACGCTAAACGCAAATTTTCCCGATAAACGTGTTGACGATGAGTCCGCGTTTGTCTGGTCAGGTATCCGCGTATCAGTCGTGAAGGAGCTACTGCAAGAATTCAAGTTGCCTCAGCTTGAGTTTGCGTTGGGAAATGAAGAAAGAAGCTTGGCTTTAGATTATATTTCTGACAGGGCAGCAAATGAGCTGGCTACTTGGGATATTGCAATTCCATTCAGAAGAAAGGGTACATCCAAATTTCCGTTAAAGATAGATGGAGCTGATACAGTCTTTTGTCGGGAGCGTCACAATGGAGTTTCAAAGTCAAATGATCCTGATGTGGTAAAAATTACTGAGAAGAACGTAGTTGCGGATGCTGCACCAAATGATCTTATGTATGGCGAGTGTAAAGATAGACTGAAATTAAATATCAAAAAATTTAGAGCGGAAGATCCGAAAATTAGTGCTGAGAAGGCTTGCTTACTTGCGAGAACTCGGCCCTTACTTCTAATACATTTGGTGGACTTTAAACTCGATGTGGATCGGGCGAATGGAAGAAGTCTTAAGTTTAAGAAGGGCTCTCCCGCCGTAACATTGAGTTTGGGTTTTCCTGATACTAATGTTCAGCCAAAACCGCGCGAATATGCTGTTTCTGTTCGAATGGCCCAGTTGCTGAAGCAGCAAATGGAAGAAACTCAAACCGATGAGGAACTGTTTGATGAGTAGTGACTTCAGCGGCAAGTGGGATGAAATTTCAACACTTGGTTATGAAGCGGGGCGCTTTCGTGTCTGTCCTGATCACCTAATTGATCTGTTCGTCGGTTTTTCGGTGGCGAGAGAGCGCGAGTTTACGTTTGAGTCTTCAATAACGAATTTTGAAGCGGAAGAGATTCCTGATTTCGAAAATCTGGAGGTGCATCTGACAGATGACCGGGGTAGAAAAAGCCTGACTTTACGATTGATGGATCGTGGGTTGACTGATCTTTTCTCGATTATATGTTGCGACCTTGCAGAAGCATCATCGGTAGCGACAACCGAAAGTGGTGCGATCCGAATATTTGTAGTTAGGCTGAGTCGGTGGGCTGAGCTGTTACGTCGTCGACGAGCCAATGAGCTTTCTTTTAAAGAGAGATTGGGGCTTCTTGGGGAGCTGAATATGTTGGTGTGGGCTATCGAAGAGTGTGGTGTCGATGCCATGTTGGCTGTTCGGGGGTGGCGAGGGCCAGAGGGCGATACCAATGATATAGGATTGAATAATTTACGCATCGAAGTTAAAGCGCAGCTTTCGACTCAACGGCAATCCCTGAAAATATCATCGTTGGATCAGCTGAACTGGGATGGTCGCAATCTATACATCGCAGCAAATCGATTCTCCCCATCTGATCAAGGGTTGAGTCTTGAATCGTTGTCTGCAGATATTTTCGTTAAGCTCGCAACCAATAGGTCTGGGGTGATGGAGTTTCAACGTAAATTGATCCTTGCTGGTTACGATTCTGATGCCAGTTACGCTGGTGATACGTACAATCTTGAAAAATTGAGTTTGTATCGTGTTACGGAGAATTTTCCACGTCTGGTGCCGAGTAATGTCCCGCATGGGGTTACCAAAGTCAGCTATGAAGTCTCCTGCGAACTAATAAGTGACTTTTTAGTACCACCTTCGGAGCTGGTGGGGCTGATCAATGATTGATATCCAAGAAGAGTACTCGCACCTACTTGAAGAGGTTCGCATAGGCAGTATCGCGGATCACGAACTTCAGGTGACGGAATTTTTTCGGATCTATTCAACTCTTGCTGCAGAGAACGGCGATACCCCGGATATGGAGTATTGTCCGATTCTCAAGGAAGGGCTGGGCGGCTACCGCATTGATGGATACGCACTTGATATTCTTGAAGGTGAGTCAACTGAGTCTGGTGATCTATATTTGGCTGTGTGTGATTACCGAAATAATGATAGTTTGCCTGCTATCAACAGCCGGGATGTAGATCGCGCTGTAGATGGGGTTGAGCGATTTTTCAAGCTTTCAACTAGTCGAAAGTTTATTGATAGCTTGGAAGAGGCTAGTCCGGCATATCAACTCGCAATTTTGATTCAGCAATATACTAGTAGGATTAGGCGGCTTCGTATCGTTTTACTCACTAATGGTCACCTACGGGTTCGCAAAAGGGTATTTGAAACGAGAGAGCTAGATAGCATGACAATGCATATCAATGTTCTCGACCTTGAACGCTACTCTAGGATTTCCTCGACTGGTGGAGAGCCCGTAGAAATAGATTTTGATGAGGATTTCGATGGGGCTGTCGAATGTCTCCCGGCTTCGGTAGGAGCTGATAATTATCAGAGTTATCTATTTGCGATCCCAGGTTCGGTATTGGCCGAAGTCTTTGCAGTGTTTAGTAATCGCTTGCTCGAACAGAACGTCAGAACCTACCTGCAGGCAAAGACCGGCGTCAATAAAGGTATCTTGCGCACTATCGCAGAAGAACCAGGGATGTTCTTCGCCTATAATAACGGGATTACTGCTACAGCGTCTTCTGTGCGGACTCGAAGGTTTGTTAATGGTGCGCTGGCGATTTCCCATATCAAGGATTTCCAGATTGTTAATGGGGGGCAGACCACTGCCTCACTGCTCTATGCCCGAGATGGCTTAGGAAGGAAGCTCGATCACGTATACGTCCAAGTAAAACTTTCTGTCGTTGATGAAGATCGGCTTGTTGATGTTGTTCCACGAATATCTGAGTATGCCAATACTCAGAACAAGGTTTCGTTGGCTGACCTTGCCTCCAATAGTCCCGTGCAAATTAGAATTGAGCGATTCTCCAAAGAGGTGTCCGTCCCACAGAAAGCAGGCGAGCTACATAGCAGTAAGTGGTTTTATGAGCGTACACGAGGGCAATACAAGAACCTCTTCTCCTACAAGATTCCGTCCGAACGAAAAAAGCTCGAACTGATGTATCCGAAGGTAAGGCTCGTTACAAAAACGGATCTTGCAAAGTATGAACTATCTTTTGATGAGCGCCCTCATCACGTCTGTGAAGGCGCTCAAAAATGTTTTAATCGCTACACGACATCTGTTCTTTCAAAGCTGGGAGATGGAACTTCGCTCAGTGAAACCTGGTTTCGTAGGGCCATGGCTAAAGCATTGTTATTCATTAGTCTGGATGAAGCCATTCAAAAGTCATCTTGGTATCAGGCTGACAGAGGCTACAAGGCTCAGATCGTCGCTTACGCTATAGCAGCATGTGCATATGGATTTCGGACTGAAAACCAGCAAATCGACTTAGATCGTATTTGGCGAGAGCAGGCTGTTCCTGCATCGTTACTCGGCTGGATGCTCGATGAGGCACGCTGCGTCGCGGATATTCTTAAAGCCCCTCCGGACAACGTCCGCAACATATCCGAATTTGCCAAGCGGGATTTTTGTTGGGATCAGCATGTTAAAGGAAAAGTAGGCTTGGTACGCGAGACGACCCTCCAGTACGGTGTTTCCATCGAGAATTTTGTCGACGAAACACGACAGGGTAATCGTGAGGCTTTTAGGAACCTTGAGGTTGACTTCGACGTTGGGTTGTTTGGCTTGGTGCCTCGAGCGAATGACATCATTATTAAGGCTAAACAGGGCGGTATTGCGTCTCCAAAGAACATAAGTGCATTGAACAAGATTGCGTCCGGTCGTCTGAATCTATCCAAAGGAGAAAAAACAGCTTTAAAGTACCTTCTAGAGCGACTGGAGATTGAATTGTGAGTACTGACGGGTGAGGCGATGGTCTTGATTTCCGGGAAGAAATAGCCGGAAAAAACGGGCGACGATACATATTTTTGATTACAATTCGGAAATGTTTCCAGAAGCTAGTCTATTTCTGCTTCCGGTGAGCACATCCCGTACTCACTAGCTCAACTGCTTGCTGATTTGCTTGAGCTGGTCGTCTCAGACGCAGATACTTGAAGCTTTGCGGATGTAACGTCGGGTTTTGATTTCCTGAGATGAATCGCTACCACGAATGCCAGCCACGTGCGAGACCTGACTTCTTTGCTGACTATGTCTATGAATGATTTCCAGATAAATCTGAATCTCCCTGAAGATGCGATTCCTGAACCTATCGGATTGCTTGCTGAGCCAATTCAGGTTGTAGATCTGTTCGCCGGGCCTGGAGGACTTGGGGAAGGCTTTACATCATCCGGCGGAGGCAATCGTTTCGAGATCGTCATTTCTGCGGAAAAAGATTCCAAAGCTTGGCAAACTCTTCGTTTGCGAGCCTTCTATCGACTGCTCAAAAAGCGCCGTCCAGATCTTCTTTTTGAATACTACAATTATTGCAACGACCCGAAAGCACCATCCATTTTCGTGCCATCTAGAGATACAGAACCCCTTTGGGACGAGGCTGCGATCGAAGCAAAATGTATTACTCTAGGCAGTGATCAAGGCAATAAAACTCTGGACGAGGCTCTGAACAATAGGCTGAAAAAAGATCGGCCGTGGGTGCTCATCGGCGGACCTCCATGTCAAGCATATTCGATCGTTGGCCGGTCGCGAAATCAGTCCAAGATCAATTACAAAGCAGAGGATGATCACCGGCATTTTTTATATAAGGAATACCTGCGCATCATCCGGGAGCGACAGCCTACGATGTTCGTGATGGAGAACGTTAAGGGTATCCTCTCTTCCAAGGTCAACAATGAGCGTATCTTTTCCAATATCCTGAGAGATCTATCAGATCCAGGACAAACTCTGCTCGAGGGGAGTGCGGAGAAAAAAAAATACCGTATCTACTCTCTTGTCACTGGTGCATCCTTCGGTCCTGGTGAGGATGTAGATAAGATAGATCCAAGAGCTTTTATTATTAGGGCCGAGGATTACGGCATTCCGCAAGCTAGACATCGAGTGATTCTATTAGGTATTGCTACAGACAGCCTGCCAGCCTCTATAGATAGGGTCAAGCTATCCACTGGAGAGTCAAAAGTGTCTGTCGGTGAGGTGCTAAGAAACTTACCTAGACTTCGAAGCGGGCTGTCAAAAACGGCGGATAGTCAAGAGGGTTGGATTGATGTTGTCCTAGAGCAACTGGATTATCTCCGAAAAAAAATCGACCCTGTTGACGTTGAGTTTTGGGGGGCGCTCCAAGATCTGTCGGAAAGCTTTGATTTTCCTAAGGCCCCGTTGAGCTCTGGCGGGAAAAGAGTGAAAAGAACGGAGGCGAGAGATGATGGCTCGACCGAAAACTCGAGTCTGGATGAATGGTATTTAGATAGAAATCTAGGTTATTGGCTCAATCATGAGTCACGCGGACATATGCCGACGGATCTGCGTAGATACCTTTTCGCTGCTGTTTACGCAAAGCTCAACGGAGTTTCACCAAAGGGGCATAAAGAGTTCTCTATAAAAGGGCTGGCTCCTGATCATAAGAATTGGAAGACAGGAAAGTTTAGCGATCGATTTAGAGTTCAGTTAGAGAATAGGTACGCAACAACGATTACCAGTCACATATCTAAAGACGGCCACTACTTTATTCACTACGATCCAACACAGTGCCGCAGTTTGTCTGTCAGGGAAGCTGCTCGTATCCAGACGTTCCCAGATAACTATTTTTTTCAAGGCAGTAGAACTGATCAGTTTCATCAAGTTGGAAACGCAGTTCCTCCATTGCTGGCGTCGAAAATTTCAAAGGTTGTGTTTGGCATTCTTTTTGATAAGGTGAAGAATTATGATGAGAGTCAAGCTTTGCAAAAACTAAGTGTAAAAGGTTCTGTCTAGGCTCGCTTGAAAATAGTTGCTGATATAAAAAAGCCCCGACAAGGTCGGGGCTTTTTAATCAAGTGGTGATTAGCAAATTGCTATTTATTCGAGTAATCAATCCCAGCTCAACGCCCCACCAGTCTGATACTCAATAACTCTCGTCTCAAAGAAATTCTTCTCTTTCTTCAAGTCCATAATCTCGCTCATCCAAGGGAACGGGTTAGTCGTCCCTGGATATTCCTCTTTCAAACCGATCTGCGACAAACGACGGTTAGCGATGAACTTCAGGTAGTCCTCCATCATCGCCGCGTTCATGCCCAACACGCCGCGAGGCATGGTGTCACGAGCGTATTCGATCTCCAGCTGCGTACCCTGCAGAATCATCTGGGTCGCTTCTTCCTTCATCTCGGCATCCCACAGGTGTGGGTTTTCGATTTTGATCTGGTTGATCACGTCGATGCCGAAGTTCAGGTGCATGGATTCGTCGCGCAGGATGTACTGGAACTGCTCGGCGACGCCGGTCATTTTGTTGCGGCGGCCCATGGAGAGGATCTGGGTGAAGCCGCAGTAGAAGAAGATGCCTTCCAGAACGCAGTAGTAGGCGATCAGGTTGCGCAGCAACTCTTTGTCGGTTTCGACGGTGCCGGTTTCGAACTTCGGATCGGAGATCGAGCGGGTGTATTTCAGGCCCCAGGTGGCTTTTTTCGCGACCGATGGGATCTCGTGGTACATGTTGAAGATCTCGCCTTCATCCATGGCCAGCGATTCGATGCAGTACTGGTAGGCGTGGGTGTGGATCGCCTCTTCGAACGCCTGGCGCAGGATGTACTGGCGGCATTCCGGGTTGGTGATCAGGCGGTACACGGCCAGCACCAGGTTGTTGGCAACCAGGGAGTCGGCGGTGGAGAAGAAGCCGAGGTTGCGCATGACGATGCGGCGCTCGTCGTCGGTCAGGCCTTCCGGGTCTTTCCAGAGGGCGATGTCGGCGGTCATGTTGACTTCTTGCGGCATCCAGTGGTTTGCGCAACCGTCCAGATACTTCTGCCAGGCCCAGTCGTACTTGAATGGCACGAGTTGGTTGAGGTCGGCGCGGCAGTTGATCATGCGCTTTTCGTCAACGGCGACGCGGGCGGAGGCGCCTTCGAGTTCGGCGAGGCCTTCGGCGACGTCGAGGGAGTTCAGTGCAGCCTTGGCGCGGGCCACGGCAGCCGAGTCACTGGCCGTCACGGCGCGTGCTTCGAGGGCGGCGGCACCGCCGGCGCTGTCGAGGCGGTCCATGTTGGCTTCAGTGGCGTGGCCGGCGTTTGCGCCTTTTGCCACGGCTACTTCACTGTCTTCTTTGTCGAATTCGTCCCAGCTCAGCATGACGTGTCGTCTCCTGCGTGAGGGCCAGATGCCCGTGTGAAAACTGAAAGGTTGGTTTTTCACACGGCCGTACTGGCCGCATTGGATCTAAAGGAATCGTTTTTTGCAGCAGCTATACGCAGGCATCAAACAGAAATTTGTACGGGGTTCCGAGAGCCTCTGATGGGCGCAGGCAACGTTGGACGCTGCTGCGGGGCTTCAGACTGGCTGTTCTCCCTGTAAGGGGATATTGCGGCCCGCTATAGGGCGGCATTATAGGGAAATTTTCACGCGCGTGGTGCGGCGAATCGGCTCACAGAACGGCCGAGAGGGGCGGTTTTTCGGTCAGAGCGAGGGTTTATGGGGCTTTGCCGGGCGAAGATTTTTTTTCGGAAATATCTCGCGAATGTCGATTTGGTCAAAAAACGAGCAAGAAATCTCGGTTTTTACTACATCTAGTGTTTTGCAAGCCTTTTGAGCACTCTCAGACACAACTGAGCCCGACCGAAGTCGGGCTGGAATTGCCCCTCGATGTTGCGCTGAGCGGTTCAATTCGGTGCAGTCTCAATCATCAATTGGTGCAGCCGTTGCCCATCACGCTGTAACGCAGGATATGACGCTGACCTTTGGAGTCGTCGTACTCCATTTTCGCCGGTACTACTTCGCAGACATTTGGAATCTCGCTCATCGATACAACGTTGGCGATGTCCAGGTGAGTCGAGTAAGTGTATTCCTCGATGATCGGTTGTTGCTGTGCGACATCAGTCGGGACCTCGTCTGCCATGGCGGTTGCGCACAGACTGCTGAGGGCCAGAACCAATAAAGCTTTCATTTCAAAGTTACCTTTTTGAGGTCGAGTGGGGTCACGCAACCTTTTTGGGGTTGCGTGTGGAGCTTGAGTAGTTGATGCATTACTTGGAGAGCTGGATTAACGGCCTTCGTGGGGGCTGTAACGTTGTTAATCGCTTTGCCTTGTTGGCGAGGTGAATTTTAGGGAGGTAGGGCAGGGGTAAACAGAGCGGGTTTTGATAAACACTTTTGGCAGATTTGGTAACAATCGCCAAAAGCCACCGCGATTCCCGTGTAGGAGCTGCCGCAGGCTGCGATCTTTTGAAGTTGCCTTTCAGGAGCAAGATCAAAAGATCGCAGCCTGCGGCAGCTCCTACAGGGGGTGTGGTGGTGGGGCGAGGGCTTGTTACTACCATCGTCGAATGGTTCTATGGCCCTCGCCCCGTTACAACAGGGTCATACAAAAACAACTATTACACCGAGGTAGGAAAGATGAGTGCGGCTTCTCTGTATCCCGTTCGTCCCGAGGTTCTGGCTAACACGCTGACTGACGAGGCGACCTACAAAGCCATGTACCAGCAGTCGGTCGTCAACCCTGACGGTTTCTGGCGCGAGCAAGCCAAGCGTCTCGACTGGATCAAACCTTTCACCACGGTGAAACAGACGTCGTTCGACGATCACCATGTCGACATCAAGTGGTTCGCCGACGGCACCTTGAACGTTTCCTACAACTGCCTCGACCGTCATCTGGCCGAGCGCGGCGATCAAATCGCGATCATCTGGGAAGGCGACGACCCGGCCGAGAGCCGCAACATCACCTACCGCGAACTGCACGAGCAAGTGTGCAAACTCGCCAACGCCCTGCGTGGTCAGGACGTACACCGCGGCGACGTGGTGACCATTTACATGCCGATGATTCCCGAAGCCGTGGTCGCCATGCTGGCCTGCACCCGGATCGGCGCGATTCACTCGGTGGTGTTCGGCGGTTTCTCGCCGGAAGCACTGGCCGGTCGCATCATCGACTGCAAATCGAAAGTGGTGATCACCGCTGACGAAGGCATCCGTGCCGGCAAGAAGATCCCGCTCAAGGCCAACGTCGACGACGCGCTGACCAACCCGGAAACCAGCAGCATCCAGAAAGTCATCGTGTGCAAGCGCACCGGCGGCGACATCAAGTGGAACCAGCATCGCGACATCTGGTACGAAGACCTGATGAAAGTGGCGGGCACCGTTTGCGCGCCGAAAGAGATGGGCGCTGAAGAAGCGCTGTTCATCCTTTATACCTCCGGCTCGACCGGCAAGCCGAAGGGCGTGCAGCACACCACTGGCGGTTACTTGCTGTACGCGGCGATGACCCACGAGCGCGTGTTCGACTATCGCCCGGGCGAAGTTTACTGGTGCACCGCCGACGTCGGCTGGGTCACCGGCCACAGCTACATCGTCTACGGCCCGCTGGCCAATGGCGCGACCACGTTGCTGTTCGAAGGCGTGCCGAACTATCCGGACATCACCCGGGTGGCGAAGATCGTCGACAAGCACAAGGTCAACATCCTCTACACGGCGCCGACCGCGATCCGCGCGATGATGGCCTCGGGTCAGGCAGCCGTTGAAGGCGCTGATGGCAGCAGCTTGCGTCTGCTGGGTTCGGTCGGTGAGCCGATCAACCCGGAAGCCTGGGACTGGTACTACAAGAATGTCGGCAAGTCGCGTTGCCCGATCGTCGATACCTGGTGGCAGACCGAAACGGGCGGCAACATGATGAGCCCGTTGCCGGGTGCGCATGCGCTGAAGCCGGGTTCGGCAGCACGTCCGTTCTTTGGTGTGGTGCCGGCGCTGGTCGACAACCTTGGCAACATTATCGAGGGCGAGGCCGAAGGCAATCTGGTGATTCTCGATTCGTGGCCGGGTCAGGCGCGTACGCTGTATGGCGATCATGACCGCTTCGTCGACACCTACTTCAAGACGTTCCGTGGCATGTATTTCACCGGTGACGGCGCACGTCGTGATGCCGATGGTTACTACTGGATCACTGGGCGTGTCGATGACGTGCTTAACGTGTCTGGCCACCGCATGGGCACGGCCGAGATCGAAAGCGCGATGGTTGCTCACCCTAAAGTTGCTGAAGCAGCGGTGGTCGGTGTGCCGCACGATATCAAGGGGCAGGGCATTTATGTTTATGTCACGTTGAAGAATGGCGAGGAACCGACCGAGCAATTGCGTCTGGAATTGAAAAACTGGGTGCGTAAAGAGATCGGGCCGATTGCTTCGCCGGACGTGATCCAGTGGGCGCCGGGGCTGCCGAAGACCCGTTCGGGCAAGATCATGCGCCGGATTCTGCGCAAGATTGCTACGGCGGAATATGACGGGTTGGGCGATATTTCGACCCTGGCGGATCCGGGTGTGGTGCAGCATTTGATTGATACGCACAAGACCATGAATGTCGCTTAAGTAGCAGGTCTGAAAAGCAGAAAGCCCTGTCCGGTTTTGCCGGGCGGGGCTTTTTGTTGGGGCAGATCAAAAGATCGCAGCCTTCGGCAGCTCCTACAGGTTCGGCGTTCATCCGCGAAAGGGGTGGCAACGCGGTCAATGTAGGAGCTGCCGAAGGCTGCGATCTTTTGATTCTGAATCACCCAACCAATAATTATCGATCTCCCCCGTAAGACATTTCCCACTGTTACCGGGCCAGATCCACGTAACCGAATGTGTAACCGCTTGCGCCGAACCGGGGCATAGGGAAACGCATCGCCCCGTTTTAGAGCCCTAAAACCCCCGGTGAAAAATAAGACATAACGCTGCGCTTGCCGGATTAGAAGGGTTTGCGAATAATAGGCCCGCAATTTGCAGCATAGATCGGTTCACAATCGTTCGCTCTTGCATGAAATTGCAGGGCTGTCAATGTGCCCAAGCGGGTTTCTCTGTGCATCTGTAATTAGTTGTCGCATTGAAGAAATATCGGCTTCGGGCCTGTCGTTAGAATGCCGATCACCCGCTCATCGTGGCTGACGTTGAAACCTGCGACGGTTTCAATGGGAAATTTCCCACCGATGCAGCAACCGATTTCCCGTTTCACCCATTCGCATATTGGGCTGTCGCTCACTCTGCCGTTTTTGCCCTTTACCGATGGAGTCCCAAGATGAAGAAACTTGTGCTGCTTGGCGCCCTGGCACTGTCCGTGCTGTCGCTGAATTCCTTCGCAGATGAAAAACCTCTGAAAATCGGTATCGAAGCGGCTTACCCTCCGTTCGCGTCGAAGTCGCCGGACGGCAGCATCGTCGGTTTCGACTACGACATCGGCAACGCCCTGTGCGAAGAAATGAAGGTCAAGTGCGTATGGGTCGAGCAAGAGTTCGACGGTCTGATCCCGGCACTGAAAGTGCGCAAGATCGACGCGATCCTGTCGTCCATGTCGATCACTGATGATCGCAAGAAGTCTGTGGACTTCACCAACAAGTACTACAACACTCCGGCCCGCCTGGTCATGAAGGCCGGCACTCAGGTCAGCGAAGGTCTGGCTGAGCTGAAGGGCAAGAACATCGGCGTGCAACGTGGTTCGATCCACGAGCGTTTCGCCCGCGAAGTCTTGGCCCCGCTGGGTGCCGAGATCAAGCCGTACGGTTCGCAGAACGAAATCTATCTGGACGTGGCCGCCGGTCGCCTCGACGGCACCGTGGCTGACGCAACCCTGCTGGATGACGGCTTCCTGAAAACCGACGCTGGCAAAGGTTTCGCCTTCGTTGGCCCGGCCTTCACCGACGTCAAATACTTCGGCGACGGCGTAGGTATCGCAGTGCGCAAGGGCGACGCCCTGAAAGACAAGATCAACACCGCTATCACGGCCATCCGTGAAAACGGCAAATACAAAGCAATCCAGGACAAGTACTTCGCCTTCGATATCTACGGCAAGTAATACGTCTCTGCGACAAGTCCGAAATGGCGCAAGCAACAGGATCTCTGAGGTTTGCGCCATTTTTTCATCCCAACTTTCGAGGACCTGAATCATGTTGAAAGGCTACGGGGCTGTCATCCTCGATGGCGCATGGCTGACGCTTCAGCTCGCCTTGTCTTCCATGGCCCTGGCCATCGTTCTCGGGCTGATCGGTGTCGCGTTGCGCCTGTCGCCGGTGCGCTGGCTGGCCTGGCTGGGCGATCTGTACTCCACGGTGATCCGCGGCATTCCCGACCTGGTGCTGATCCTGCTGATCTTCTACGGTGGCCAGGACTTGCTCAACCGCGTCGCGCCGATGCTGGGCTATGACGATTACATCGATTTGAATCCGCTGGCCGCCGGTATCGGCACCCTCGGTTTCATCTTCGGTGCGTACCTGTCGGAAACTTTCCGGGGTGCGTTCATGGCCATTCCCAAAGGCCAGGCCGAAGCGGGCATGGCGTACGGCATGAGCAGTTTTCAGGTGTTCTTCCGGGTGATGGTGCCGCAGATGATTCGTCTGGCGATTCCGGGCTTCACCAACAACTGGCTGGTACTGACCAAGGCCACCGCGCTGATTTCCGTGGTCGGTCTGCAAGACATGATGTTCAAGGCCAAGCAGGCGGCGGATGCCACCCGCGAGCCTTTCACCTTCTTCCTCGCAGTGGCGGCGATGTACCTGGTCATCACCAGCGTGTCGTTGCTGATACTGCGTCAACTTGAGAAGCGCTACTCGGTAGGCGTAAGGGCGGCTGATCTATGATCTTCGACTACAACGTCATCTGGGAGGCTCTGCCGCTGTACTTCGGCGGCCTGGTGACCACCCTCAAATTGCTCGCGTTTTCGCTGTTTTTCGGTTTGCTGGCAGCGTTGCCACTGGGCCTGATGCGCGTCTCGAAGAACCCGGTCGTCAACGGCGCCGCGTGGCTCTACACCTACGTGATTCGCGGCACGCCGATGCTGGTGCAGCTGTTTTTGATCTACTACGGTCTGGCGCAGTTCGAGGCCGTACGTGAGAGCTTCCTCTGGCCATGGCTGTCCAGCGCAACGTTCTGTGCGTGTCTGGCATTCGCGGTCAACACCAGCGCCTACACCGCTGAAATCATCGCCGGCAGCCTCAAGGCCACGCCGAATGGTGAGATCGAAGCGGCCAAGGCCATGGGCATGTCGCGCTTCAAACTGTACAAACGCATCCTGTTGCCGTCGGCCCTGCGCCGGGCGCTGCCGCAGTACAGCAACGAAGTGATCATGATGCTGCAGACCACCAGTCTGGCGTCCATCGTGACCCTGATCGACATCACCGGTGCGGCGCGTACCGTCAACGCGCAGTTCTATCTGCCGTTCGAGGCGTACATCACCGCTGGCGTATTCTACCTGTGCCTGACCTTCATTCTGGTGAAGCTGTTCAAGCTGGCCGAGCGCCGCTGGCTGAGCTACCTGGCCCCGCGGAAGCACTGATATGGAACGCATCGATCACGTATTACCGTGGAGCCATCTGGGCAGCGAGCGCAAGATTTCGGTGTTCCGCTTCGGCAAAGGCGAGCGCAAGGCCTACATTCAGGCCAGCCTGCACGCTGATGAATTGCCCGGCATGCGCACCGCCTGGGAGCTGAAAAAGCGCCTCGGCGAACTCGAAGCCAAGGGCTTGCTCAACGGCGTGATCGAACTGGTGCCGGTGGCCAATCCACTGGGTCTTGGGCAATTGCTGCAAGGCAATCACCAGGGCCGTTTCGAGGCGGGCAGCGGCAAGAACTTCAACCGTGATTTCGTTGAGCTGAGCGCGCCGGTTGCGGCAGCTTTGGCCGACAGCCTCGGTGATGATCCACACGCCAACGTTCGCCTGATCCGTCAGGCGATGGCTGATCATCTGACGGCGTTGCCTGCGGCGAGCAGCCAGTTGCAAGGCATGCAGCGCGTTTTGCTCAGCCATGCCTGCACCGCTGATGTGGTGCTCGACTTGCACTGCGACACCGAAGCCGCGCTGCACATGTACGCGCTGCCGCAGCACTGGCCGCAGTGGCGTTCGCTGGCCGCGCACTTGAATGTGAAGGTCGGCTTGCTGGCGGAAGATTCCGGCGGCAGCTCCTTCGACGAAGCGTGTTCGCTGCCGTGGTTGCGTCTGTCGCGGCAGTTCCCCGATGCGCAGATTCCATTGGCGTGCCTGGCGACGACGATTGAGCTGGGCGGGCAGGCCGACACCGGCCGCGCCGAGGCCGAGGGGTATGCTGAAGGCATTCTGGCGTTCCTCGCCGAGCAAGGTTTGATTACCGGCGAGTGGCCGAATGCGGCGCACGAAGCGTGCGAAGGCATGCCGTTTGAAGGCACAGAGTTGCTGTTCGCGCCCCACCCGGGCGTAGTGAGTTTTCTGCGTAAACCCGGCGAGTGGGTTGAAGCCGGTGACGAGATTTTTGAAGTGATCGACCCTGTGTCCGATCGGGTCAGCACGGTATGTGCTGGTACGTCCGGGGTGCTGTTTGCCATTGAACGGCTGCGCTATGCCCAACCCGGTTTCTGGCTGGCCAAGGTGGCGGGGCGCGAAGCGCTGCGTCACGGGCGCTTGCTCAACGACTGACTGACTGTTTTTGTGAGAACCGACCGCATGTACAAACTTGAAGTCCAAGACCTGCATAAACGCTATGGCAGTCACGAAGTGCTCAAGGGTGTTTCCCTGAAAGCGGCAGCCGGCGATGTGATCAGCATCATCGGCTCCAGTGGCTCCGGCAAAAGTACTTTCCTGCGCTGCATCAACCTGCTCGAGCAGCCGCACGCGGGCAGGATTCTGCTCAACAACGAAGAGCTGAAACTGGTCGCCAACAAGGATGGCGCGCTGAAAGCCGCTGATCCGAAACAGCTGCAACGCATGCGTTCGCGCCTGTCGATGGTGTTCCAGCATTTCAACCTGTGGTCGCACATGACCGCGCTGGAAAACATCATGGAAGCGCCAGTGCATGTGCTCGGCGTCTCCAAGGCCGAAGCCCGCGAGAAAGCCGAGCACTACCTGAACAAGGTTGGCGTGGCGCATCGCAAAGACGCGTTCCCGGGACACATGTCCGGTGGCGAGCAGCAGCGTGTGGCGATTGCCCGTGCGCTGGCGATGGAACCGGAAGTGATGCTGTTCGACGAACCGACCTCGGCGCTCGACCCGGAACTGGTCGGCGACGTGTTGAAGGTAATGCAGGCGCTGGCTCAGGAAGGCCGCACCATGGTGGTGGTCACCCACGAAATGGGCTTCGCCCGTGAAGTGTCGAACCAGTTGGTGTTCCTGCACAAAGGTGTTGTCGAGGAGAGCGGTAACCCGCGCGAAGTGCTGGTCAATCCGCAATCGGAACGTTTGCAGCAATTCTTGTCGGGTAGCCTCAAGTAAACGGGTCTGCCGCTTTGCACTGAAATAGTGCATGCTCCGCAGCCTGAAGGCTGGCTACAATTCCTGTGGGAGCTGGCTTGCCAGCGATAGCGGTGGGCCAGTTGGCATATCTGGTGCAGATACACCGCCATCGCTGGCAAGCCAGCTCCCACAATGGATCTGCGCCGGTTTTGCGATTTACGTTCATTTACGGGCTAGCATTGGCCCATGCCTTCATCACCGTTGTTCGTTTCGGATCGCCCACCCATGACTGCCCATCGAATTGGTTTCCTGATTTGGCCCAGCACTAAAGCGTTGACGCTGGCGCTGGCGGAGGAGGCCTTGCGTGTTGCCCAGCGTGTGCATCCGGACGTGGTCTACGAACTGTCGTTCTTGCAGGCCGAGCCGCCGAGCGACGGCGCCTGGCAATTACCCGGCGAACCGTGGGCCGGCAAGCTGGAAAACTTCCAGAAACTGTTTCTGGTCGCCGACGAGCCGCCGACGACCCTGGCCCCGGCACTCAGCAGTGCGCTCAAGCAACTGGTGCGTGCCGGTTGCGTGATTGGTGGTTTGTCCGCCGGTGTGTACCCGTTGGCGCAAATGGGTTTGCTCGACGGTTACCGCGCGGCGGTGCACTGGCGTTGGCAGGACGATTTTGCCGAGCGCTTTCCGAAGGTCATCGCTACCAGTCATCTGTTCGATTGGGATCGTGATCGCCTGACCGCGTGCGGCGGCATGTCCGTGCTCGATCTGCTGCTGGCATTGCTGGCCCGTGATCACGGTGCAGAGTTGGCCGGTGCCGTTTCGGAAGAACTGGTGGTCGAACGCATCCGCGAGGGCGGCGAGCGTCAGCGCATTCCGTTGCAGAATCGCCTCGGCTCCAGTCATCCAAAGCTCACGCAAGCCGTGTTGCTGATGGAAGCCAATATCGAAGAACCGCTGACCACCGACGAGATCGCCCAGCATGTGTGCGTGTCCCGTCGGCAACTCGAGCGGATCTTCAAGCAATACCTCAACCGTGTGCCGAGCCAGTACTACCTGGAACTGCGCCTGAACAAGGCCCGGCAAATGTTGATGCAGACCAGCAAGTCGATCATCCAGATCGGCCTGTCGTGTGGCTTCTCCTCGGGGCCGCACTTTTCCAGCGCCTACCGCAACTTCTTCGGTGCCACGCCGCGGGAAGATCGCAACCAGCGGCGCAGCAGCAGCCCGTTCGAATTGTCGTCGGTGCCGTCAGAGCGCGGCTAACCGTCCTCAGCCTCAATCATGCCGAGGGCTGCGAGGAGTCGATCGACATCGTCGACCCATCCGTTTCCGCGGAGGCGGATGACGATCCGGATGGCGGCGGAGCACGCTCTGCCAGTGCGACACTTCTTCTGAGTCGATAACTTTCCACGCGTTGCGCACTTTGCGCAGATAGCGGGTTGCCGCTGAAATCGAACTCGGTGGTGCTGGCGTCCCAGAAGTTTTCGGGTATCTCGACAATGGCATTGTTGGAGAAGTTGACGTACTCCAGCCGCTGCACGGGGAGTGTTGGTGGCAACTCGCTGATGCCCGTGTTGCTCAGATCCAGCCAGTACAACTTCTCCAGCCTGCCAACATCGGGAGTGAGGCCAAGCGGGTTGTTTCTTAGAATCAGCGCGTTGAGATTGCTTTTCGTGGCCAGCGCCTCGACGCTGGCCGGGGTCAGTGTGATATTGCAGTCCCGAAGGCTCAGTGCTGTCAGTTTTTCCATGGACAGTACGGCGGCTGGAATGTCGTTGAGTTGATAACCTTGAATTGCCAGTTTTTCCGCGTCAGGAAAGAGATTCAGGAACTGGCCGATGCGCGACGGCACCCCAGAGCCGTTCGCCATGATGATGGTGCGTACATGCGCAAAGTCCGCCGTCGGTGTGGGCAGATCACTCGTCAAAGGCACCTCTAACGTGAAGTCAAATTCGTCCTGCCCCTGCTCCGCGATACGGCGCCAGCAGTTTTCCAGGTTTTGCTTGAGAGACTGTCGGTTGACTTGTTCCTGTCGCAGGGCGTCCCCCGTCAGTGGACTGTGGCTGGACGGATCCAGCGGTGTCTCGTTGACCCAGGACTCAAGCTCTTGAGTCAGGGTGGCGAGCTCAGTGTTGCGACGCATCAGTTCGATACGGCCATCGGCCAGCGTGCCGGGCAGGCTGTAGACGAGCCCGCTGATTTGGCCGTCGGTCAACCTTGGGTAAAGCGTAAGGGCCAGTTCCCTGTCCATGGCTTCGACCGGCACGTTGAATGCGTAGCCATTGGTTTGGTAGCAGGTTTTGATCCGCTCCCGGGTAGCCGCAGAGACCGGGTTGTCATGCAAGTCGATACTCCAGCCGACGTCGTCGGGAAAGTTGAACAGATCATCGGGCAGTTCGCTGATGTTGTTCTCATTGAGCAATGCTTCCTCCAGATTGGGCAGGCTGGTGAGTCCCGGTGGTATTCGGTCGATCAAGGTTTTGGAGAGATCCAGGAACATCATTTCCGTCAGCGCCGAGACGTCTGGCACATCGACCAATGGATTGTTGTGCAGAACCAATGTCCTGAGTCGCGACAGTGAAGACAGCGCAGCCTGCCCATCGGCATCGAAAGTGATCCCGCAGTTGCGCAGCTTTAGCGATACGAGCGTGGGCATACGCCTTAAGGCCTGAGGTATTCGCCCCAAGGCAAAGTTATGCAGCTTCAATCTGTTCAGTCCACTGAAGCTGCGCAGAAATCCATCGGACATCTTGAGCGAGGGATTGCCCAGCAGTTTCAGTTGGGTGATGTGACTGAAATCAGCCGTCAAGCTCGGCAGGTCGCCGACAAAGTCGAGTCGCGTTTCCAATAGGTCGGGCGGCAGGTCGGTCGGGTCGACAAATCGGCTGCGCCATAGGCGTTTCAGTTTTGTGCCCAGATCCTTTCTGAGTGCCCGTTGTAGATCTCTTGCCTGAGTACTGTACAAACTCCCGGTGGACGGATTGCGCCTCGGTACGTTCCCGGTCCACAAGCGCAGGTCTCGCTTCAGGGTTGCCAGTTCCGCTTCCCAGTGCAGCAACTGCGCGCGGCCAGCCTCGAGAGTGCCCGGCAGTGAATAGATCATGTGGACGGCACCTTCGGTGCTCAGCGCCCGGAACATTTCCTGGGCTTTGGCGATGTCTGCCGCCTCCGGCAGCACGTTGAAATGGTTGGCGTCGCGGTAGTTGTCCTTGATTCGCTGGCGACTGGCTGCCGACAACGGATTGCGTGAGAGGTCGGTGCCCTTGCCAATATCAAAGTAAGCCTCAAGGAAAGTATCAGGCACATCGACTATCTGGTTGCCATCAAGCTTGAGGGTGCGCAGATTGGGATGATCAGCGACGCCGCTTGGCACGCTGGAAATCCCGGTGTCGGATAAGCGAACGTCGTTGAGATACGGCAGCGTTTCCAGATCGGGCGCCGTGCCCAGCGAGTTGAAGCGCAGGTCAAGCAGTTGAAGTTCGCCAAAGGATTCAAGCACGCTCTGACTGCCGGCTGTCATTGCCACGCCGCAGTTGTTCAAAGTCAACTCTTTGAGTTCCGGCAATCGTGAGAGGTTGTCCGGCACGCGACCCAGTGCGAAATCGCGCATCTTCAAAATTTGTGCATGAGGGAACAGGTCCAGGAATTCGCCGAGGTCTCTGATGGTCGCGTTGCCGGTGAAATCAAGCGTAAGCACGTGACTGAAGTCGGCCGTCAGATTTGGCATGTCACCTGAGAAACCCAGATTCGCTTCGAAGATATCGTTGCGCATGCCGGTGTCCGATCGGCTTTCCCATAATCGCAGCACCTGCTCGCGAAATTCCGATCGTGCCCGGTAGTCGTCGTAGAGCTCGAGGGGTGTTCGCTGTACGCCCGTCACCGGGTGAGTCGCCGAGCTCTGGGTGGTCCACGCAGAGAGCTCCGACCTCAGGGTCTCCCGCTCTGCTCTCCAGTGCCGTAACTGATTTCGGCCCTGCGCCAAGGTACCGGGCAGGCCGTAAATCATATCGCTCGCGCCTTGCTCATCGAGCGCTGGAAACAGTTGCCTGGCCAGTTCTATATCGAATGGATCCGCCGGTACTTCAAAGTCGTGACTGGTCTCGCGGAAGTAGGTTTTTATCCGGTTGCGCGATTCGATGGACAGTGGGTTTGCGGCGAAGTCGAACCCGCGAGTACGGCCCTGTGGTAACTCGAACATCGCCTCTGGCAGCTCAGTGATCAAGTTGTCGCGCAGCGTCGCCTTGTGCAGTTCTGGAAGGTCGAGAAATCCTGGCGGCACCTGGCTGATGTAGGTCGAGGACAAATCCAGAGTCTTGAGAGTGGGCAGCAGTTTCAGATCGAACAGGTAACCTATGGGATTGCCGCTCAAATCGAGCACCTCGATCTGGTTCATGGTGAGCAGTGCCGCCTCATTTTCAGGCGTCAGTACGAGGTCGCAATTTTTCAGCTCCAGCGTGGTGAGGCCTGACAGGTCGAGGCTGGGCAGGTCACTCGGTTCCAGATCGAAGGAGCGCAGTTCAAGAATTCTCAGATTGGGGAACCGCTGCAGGAATGGTGAGATCGCCGTGATGTTTTTGTTGCCGTTGAGCGTTAGGCGGGTGACATGACCGAAGTCCGCGCTGAGCACCGGCATGTCCCCCATGAACTCAAGGTTTGCTACCAGATGATTGTTTCTGGCGTTGAAATTGCCAGGCAACCGGCTGCGCCAGAAGCTTTCCATTTTTTCGGCAAATTCCTCCCTTGCCAGTAGCTCGCTTACCTGCTCGTTGAAACTCAACGTGCGGTCGCTGCCGGGGGAGCGCTCGGGAATCCGGTTTTTCCATTGCGCGAGCTCGCCGCGCAGCACCGTGACTTCGGCTTGCCATTCGCTCAGTCGGGTTCGCCCCTCAGCCAGGGATCCTGGTAATTCATAGAGCAGATGGTTGGCTTGATCTTCGGTCAGAGCGGGAAAGAGCTCCGTCATGCGCTGGAGGTCAGCTTGCTCGATCATCACCCCGAAGTTTTGCCGTGTCCGGTTGTAGACGGTCTTCACTGCCTCCCGGCTTACGGCCGAGAGCGGGTTGCCGGCAAAGCTGAATTCCCCGGTGACCGGGTCGGATGACGACAGCAGTTCCAGGGGGATTTCCGTGATCTGGTTGCCGTCAAATTTACCGGCAAAAAGACTCGGATGGCTGACAAGACCGGACGGCGCTGCGCTGATGTCGGTGTTGTCGAGGTTAAGGAAGTGCAATGAAGGCAGACCCTGAATGTCAGGTGCTATGCCCAATGGGTTGCCTTGCAGGTCGAGCACCGCAAGGTGTGACATGGCGGGGAAGCGGGGGGCGTCTGCACCGGAGAGGCTTATGCCGCAATTGCGCAACGTCAGATGTTGTAGCTGTGGCATGGCACTCAAGGATTGTGGCAGTCGGGGCATGTTCAGATCATGCAAGTCCAGGGAGCGCAGGGAGGGGAAATTCTGCAAAAATCGGTCAACGCCGAGAGTGCCTGGGCTGCCTTGTAAGGAAAGCAGGGTGACATGGCTGAAGTCGGCATCCAGTGTGGGCAGTTCGCCGATCAGCGGCTCTGTAATCTGCAACATGTTGCCGCCGGCGCTTCCTTCCCGGCGCCAGCAACGCTCGACGGCTTTTTTGAACAGGGCGCGGTTCTGCAGCAGGGCCCGCTGCTGGGTGTATGTCAGCGGTGGATCGGTAGCCGGAATCTCATTCAACAATGCGTCTCTCCAGAGTCGCAAGCCATCCCTGAGTTGAGTGAATTCCGTGCGCAAACGCGCCAGTTCGTTGCTCAGGCCTGCCGGTTCATGCTGGAACCGGGCTGCGAATACCCGCGCTTCTTCGGCGGTAAAGGCCGGATATATTGCCCGCACCCTTGCCACATCAGCCGCGATGCCAGTCGGCTCATAAGACGGATAATCCCCTAAAACGCCCACGGCTCCACGCTGACCGTCACGCCCCAAAAGGCGCAACGTGTCCAGGGGCGGTTCCGGGATCGGCTCCGGGAAAATCGCCAGACGCAGCTCGCTTCGTTCCATCGGTCGCTCGCGGATTGTCGCTTTGAGCCTGTCGCCCTGGCCAATCTGAATGTTCAGGTTTTGCCGCTCGCTGTCGGGCAGGGCGTACAGAATGCTCGAATAAAAATCAGTGGCCGAGTGCAGCTCCTGACCTAGATCGTCGAAAGGCTGGTACGTCCCATCGGTTTGCCGCACCAGAACCTTCAGAAAGGACGCATCCCCGTTTCCTGTGCTGTCGAGCAATCGTCCTTTGTAATGCCCGTCACGAATCTCCAGCCGCACGTCGCCACTCCAGCCGGGGACTCGTTTGAGACTGTGCAGCGCCAAGGTGTCAGCATCCGGATTGTTCACCGAGTCCAGTTCCAGCCCTTCAAAGGCGCGGGTGACACGCAGCTCTTGATTGGCCAGTTGCATGAGCGCCTGTTGGCGCGGGGGCAACTGCCCCTCGCTGATTTGCACAAGCTCGTCTCCGGTCGCGGTGTCGAGCAGTTCGCGGGTGACGCTGGCGGGTAAGCCCGAATCGTGTTGTGCGAGCAGGTTAGCCAGCGGATCGTCATTGCGCTGAAGGGCGTCGTAGCGGGATTCGAAGATTGAAGTTCGCTGCTGTGTGGCGATCTGTGCCAGCTGTCTTCTCAGCTTCTGGCTGCGCACATCCAGCGCCAGTGTCGGGCTGGCGAACGACTCACCGAGCAAATCCTTGACTTGCTGTTCGTCGAGGACGGAGAGCAGGGTCTTGAGCAGGTCGCCGTCCTTGAGGCTGTCTTGGCGAATGGTTGTCAGCGGCAGGCTCTCATCGCTGGACGACTGCCAGACGAGTTCGCCCTCAGGGTCGAGCAGGCGTAAGCGCTGGCCCTTCGGCCAACGTCCATGTTCGGCCAACAGTTGCAGCTGCAGAACAGGATCAGCGCGCAAATACGCCTCGGGCAATTCGCTGTGTAAATCATCGGAAAAGCGTTGCAGGTCCTGATCAATCTTGAAGCGCTGGATGCTGTCCGACAGCGGCGGGGGGATCGTTTCCTGATCGACGTGCATGGTGCGCAGGACTTCTTCGTCGAGGCCGCTGACCTGCAGGATCGTTTCACGCTGCGCCGCAGAAAATGATTCGACCGAGTGGCCGATCCGCCGCAGGGCTGTCGGCCTGTCCCACTCCTGCGGCTGTTCGATTTCGCTGTGCCAGGCACCTTCGCCGTTGTGGCGCACCTTGGGTTGATAGGCTTCAGGCCGGGTAGGATGGGCAATCCGGTATTCACCGGCATCAGCTGTTTCGCTCACGGCAAAATGCGCGTCATCAAGGGGCAGCATGTGCCGGCCCTCGTGTGCGTGCAAGCCCAGTTCATTCGGTGCGGAATTTGCGGCGGGCGAGGCTGTGTGCTCGTACCGGGTCAGGTCCGGTTCCCAGTATTTGGTCTTGCCGCTGGGCATTTCGACAGGCTTGAAGCGGTCGATGAATTCGACGATTTCCTTGGGCAGGATGTTGCGAAACTCGGCCGCGCCAATCGCCCCGCCGATGGCAAATGTGCCCAGCTGAATCAGTGATTCGAGTGTGCCCATCAGGTAGGTGAACGCTTCGGTGGTTCGCCCTTGCGCCCAGGCAAGGATGCCCTCGAACACTTCGTCGAGCATTTGATACGCCATGTAGGCCATCATCAACTCGCCCAGGCCGGGTACAAACGGCGCGACGATGAACGCGACGGTCTGCAGGATCGTCGAGACAATATTGACGACCGAATCCCAGAACGCCCAGCGTGCTTTCTGGTCGACCAAGGCGGTCGGCACGGCGATGGCCGCGGCATCATTGAGGATCTTGTTCAGCTTGCTCTGGTAGAGGTGTTGCCACAGTGGTGCGTTGATCGGCGTAACGGACAGTTGCAGTTTGGGCCGTTCGCGTGGGGAATCTCGCCATGGTGGTTCGCTGCTGCCGGCCACCGGTGCGTGCCACTTTACCTCGCTCAGTCGACTGTTAAGCGTGGCGAAAAAAATACCGTGCTGCTCAAGGTTGACGAACCGGCTGAAGAATTTTTGATAATCACGGGAACGCAGTTGACGGGTGAGCTCGATGAGCATCTCTATGGTCGAGGCATACTCCTTGATCGGGTGCTCGGTGTCATCCGGCACATAGGCGACCAGTCCTGCCGACGTCCGTGATTCCAGCAGGTCGGGAGCAAAAACGACAATGCCGGTCAGGGGCATTTCCAGCATCGTCATGTCGTAGCATTTCAGTCCTTGCCGATCAGGTTGTGTGTCCGGCGTTTCTTCGAGCAGGCCGCCGATCTCCAGGAAGTAGTCCTCGCTGATGTCACCGCTCATTCGTGCCCATTGCAGGGCGGCTTTCATCGCGGCTTTCTGGCTCTGGTCGATTTTCAGTCGCAGCACTGCTGCGCCGACGGGATTGGTGTTACCGAAACTCTCGCGCAGATAGGTCTGGTATTTGGCGCCTATATCCAGCTCCCGGCACAGCTTGGTAAACGCCGCGATGCTCAGCTTGGCGTTAAGCGACGGCAAGGTATCGAACTGTCCTCTGGCATCGGGTTGGGTGATGAAGGTCGACTCGGGGTCATAGGCGGTGTCTTCGGTTTCCGCTTCCTCGAAGTTGTGCAACGCCGCCTCAAGTAACGAGACCGTCCAGGCGCGGGCACCAGTCTTGATCGCAAACCATGGGGTTTTCGCGGGAATGTAAAGCCGCACGAAGGTTGTCCTGAGGTTCAGCTCCAGGTCGAATTTCTCTTTCAGCGCTGCCCCCAGCAACGGTTCGGCGAAGGCGCTGGCATCCTGCAGCTGCTCCAGGCGTTTCTCGACATCGTTTTGCGCGGTCCAGTGCGCAGCGTTCAAGGTCATGAGAGCCCGATGCTTGTCGTCCGTGGCCGTTTGCAGTTTGGGCGGCAGGAAGGGGGCCTGGCGCCCGAAGGCCTCGCGCTTGGCGGCAGACGCATTGCCGAGCCAGTCGGGGATGGCGGCTTTGAGCGGCAGATAATGGTTATCGGGGTGTTCGCGTTGGGGCGATTCGAGAGGATGCGCGGTTCGCCGTTCTGTGACTGGGTGCATGGGGGGCCATTCCTTGGCGTCTGGAAAGGCCCCAGCAAATCAGAATCATGCGATGGCGGTGCGGTACATATATATATCTGTGGCGCCGGGTTGAATTGATATCCTCCCGGGCCTGCCGCAAATCGGCGGAGGCAGTTTAAACTGCGCCTTTGCGACGTTATTTGTCGCATTGCCGTAAACCCGGAAAAATCCGGGGTTGGCGCTATAAGAAGTTGTCGCCTGGCGGCAAGGCCGGGCCGATAACTGTCCTTACAATCCCCCCATCGCTCGCCAGTTTCCGGCGGGTGGCCCTCATCAGGAGACTCCGATGTCCGTTGAGCACGCTGCGGTACAACGCGCCGATTTCGACCAGGTTATGGTTCCCAACTACGCGCCTGCCGCTTTCATTCCGGTGCGTGGCGCCGGTTCCCGTGTCTGGGACCAGGCCGGCCGCGAGCTGATCGACTTCGCCGGCGGCATCGCCGTCAACGTATTGGGCCATGCGCATCCGGCGCTGGTCGGTGCCTTGACCGAGCAAGCGAACAAGCTGTGGCACGTTTCCAACGTGTTCACCAACGAACCAGCCCTGCGCCTGGCGCACAAGCTGATCGACGCCACGTTCGCCGAGCGCGTGTTCTTCTGCAACTCCGGCGCTGAAGCCAACGAGGCCGCGTTCAAGCTGGCCCGTCGTGTTGCATTCGACCGTTTTGGCAGCGAGAAATACGAAATCATTGCCGCGCTGAACAGCTTCCACGGCCGTACCCTGTTCACCGTTAACGTCGGTGGCCAGTCGAAGTACTCCGACGGTTTCGGCCCGAAAATCACCGGTATCACCCACGTTCCTTACAACGATCTGGCTGCGCTGAAAGCCGCCGTTTCCGACAAGACCTGCGCGGTTGTGCTGGAACCGATTCAGGGCGAGGGCGGCGTGCTGCCGGCCGAGCTGGCTTACCTGCAAGGCGCCCGTGAACTGTGCGACGCGAATAACGCGCTGCTGGTGTTCGACGAAGTGCAAACCGGCATGGGCCGCAGCGGCAAGCTGTTCGCCTACCAGCATTACGGCGTGACCCCGGACATCCTGACCAGTGCCAAGAGCCTGGGCGGTGGTTTCCCGATCGCAGCCATGCTCACCACCGAAGCGCTGGCCAAACATCTGGTCGTCGGCACCCACGGCACCACATACGGCGGCAACCCGCTGGCGTGCGCGGTGGCAGAAGCGGTGATCGACGTGATCAACACCCCTGAGGTGTTGAGCGGTGTGAATGCCAAGCACGACAAGTTCAAGGCACGCCTGGAGCAGATCGGCGAGAAGTACGGCCTGTTCACTCAGGTGCGTGGCCTCGGTCTGCTGATCGGTTGCGTGCTGAGCGATGCCTGGAAAGGCAAGGCCAAGGACATCTTCAACGCCGCTGAACAAGAAGGCCTGATGATTCTGCAAGCCGGCCCGGACGTGATCCGTTTCGCCCCGAGCCTGGTGGTGGAAGACGCCGATATCGATGCCGGCCTCGACCGCTTCGAACGTGCTGCAGCAAAACTGACGCAAGCCTGATAGACCCTTCGGCGCCTGAACATTTCAGGCGTCGATCAAAATTTTTTAATACCGGTCCAAATCAATGTTGGATTGAACCTGTGGTGAGGGGATTTATCCCCGATGGGCTGCGCAGCAGACCCAGCCTTTTTGGGGGTGCTGCGCGCCCCATCGGGGATAAATCCCCTCACCACAACGGCTCACTCCTGCAACGTCCGGTGTTTTTTCTGTGAATTTATAAGAGAAAGGAGTGACACCATGCTGGTGATGCGCCCCGCGCAAATGGCTGATCTGGGCGAGGTACAGCGTCTGGCTGCGGACAGCCCGATTGGTGTCACTTCCTTGCCGGATGACGTGGAACGTCTGAGCGACAAGATCGCTGCGAGCGAAGCCTCGTTCTCTGCCGAAGTGAGCTTCAACGGTGAAGAGAGTTACTTCTTCGTTCTCGAAGATACCGCCACCGGCAAACTGGTCGGCTGCTCGGCCATCGTTGCTTCTGCCGGTTACTCGGAACCGTTCTACAGCTTTCGCAACGAGACCTTCGTCCACGCGTCCCGCGAACTGAAGATCCACAACAAGATCCACGTGCTCTCGCAGTGCCACGACCTGACCGGCAATAGCTTGCTGACCAGTTTCTATGTGCAGCGCGAGTTGGTGGGGTCGCCGTGGTCCGAGCTCAACTCCCGTGGCCGTCTGTTGTTTGTTGCCAGCCATCCGGAGCGTTTTGCTGATTCGGTGGTGACCGAGATCGTCGGTTACAGCGACGAGAATGGCGACTCGCCGTTCTGGGATGCCATCGGTCGCAACTTCTTCGACCTCAACTACGCTGCGGCTGAACGCCTGTGTGGCCTGAAGAGCCGGACGTTCCTCGCCGAGCTGATGCCGCATTACCCGATCTACGTGCCGCTGCTGCCGGATTCCGCCCAAGAGGCGATGGGGCAGGTGCACCCGCGTGCGCAGATCACCTTCGACATCCTGATGCGCGAAGGCTTCGAGACCGATCACTACATCGATATTTTCGACGGTGGCCCGACCCTGCATGCGCGCGTTTCGGGGATCCGTTCGATCGCCCAGAGCCGCGTCGTGCCAGTGAAGATCGGCGAGCCGGTCAAAGGTGCCGGGCGCCAGTATCTGGTGGCCAACGCGCAGTTGCAGGATTACCGCGCCGTGTTGCTCGAGCTGGATTACGCGCCGGGCAAACCGGTGACCCTGGATCTGGAAGCGGCCGAAGCCCTGGGCGTCGGTGAAGGTGCCAGCGTGCGCCTGGTGGCGGTTTAACGCCTTAGCGAGTTTTACGGGTGGCCGAAGGCGGCCCGTTTGAGGAGATAGCATGATTGTTCGTCCCGTACGCAGCAGCGATTTATCCGCGCTGATCGACCTGGCCCGCAGCACCGGCACCGGCCTGACCACGTTGCCGGCCAACGAAGAACGCCTGACCCACCGGGTTGGCTGGGCCGAGAAGACCTTTCGCGGCGAAGCCGGCCGTGGCGATGCGGACTACCTGTTCGTGCTCGAAGACGATGATGGTCGCGTGGTGGGGATTTCTGCCATTGCCGGCGCGGTCGGTCTGCGTGAGCCCTGGTACAACTTCCGTGTCGGCCTGACCGTCAGCGCTTCGCAAGAGCTGAACATCTATCGCGAGATTCCGACGCTGTTCCTGGCCAACGACCTGACTGGCAACTCCGAGCTGTGCTCGCTGTTCCTGCACGCCGATTACCGCAACGGTCTCAACGGTCGCATGCTGTCCAAGGCGCGGATGCTGTTCATTGCCGAGTTCCCGGAACTGTTCGGCAACAAGATCATTGCCGAGATGCGCGGCGTGTCCGATGAAGCCGGCCGTTCGCCGTTCTGGGAAAGCCTGGGGCGCCACTTCTTCAAGATGGAATTCAGCCAGGCCGATTACCTCACCGGTGTCGGCAACAAGGCATTCATTGCTGAACTGATGCCGAAATTCCCGCTGTACACCTGCTTCCTGTCGGAAGACGCGCGCAGTGTGATCGGCCAGGTTCACCCGGACACCGAACCGGCGCTGGCGATGCTCAAGAGCGAAGGCTTCAGCTATCAGGGTTACGTCGACATCTTCGATGCCGGCCCGGGAATTGAATGCGAGACCAGCAAGATCCGCGCGGTGCGTGACAGCGAAGCGTTGGTGCTGGCCATTGGTACGCCGGGCGATGACGCTACGCCGTTCATCATCCATAACCGCAAACGCGAAGATTGCCGCATCACCGCCGCGCCGGCCCGTCTGGCTGCCGGCACGCTGGTGGTCGATTCGCAGACTGCCAAACGTCTTCAACTCAACGCAGGCGACCAGGTTCGCGCCGTGGCGTTGTCCGCTGCTCGGGAGTCGAAATAATGAATTCGCTATACATCGCAGGTGAATGGCTGGCCGGCCAAGGCGAAGCCTTTCAATCGCTGAACCCGGTGACCCAGCAAGTGCTGTGGTCGGGGGAGGGCGCTACCGCCGCTCAGGTTGAGTCGGCGGTGCAGGCTGCACGTCAGGCGTTTCCGGAGTGGGCGCGTCGTACGCTGGAAGAGCGCATCAGCGTTCTTGAAGCGTTCGCCGCAGCGCTGAAAAACCACGCTGACGAACTGGCTCGTACCATCGGTGAGGAAACCGGCAAACCGTTGTGGGAAGCCGCGACCGAAGTCACCAGCATGGTCAACAAGATCGCGATCTCGGTGCAGAGCTACCGCGAACGCACAGGCGAGAAGAGCGGCCCATTGGGCGACGCCACCGCTGTATTACGCCACAAGCCGCATGGCGTGGTGGCGGTGTTCGGCCCCTACAACTTCCCCGGTCACTTGCCGAACGGTCACATTGTGCCGGCGCTGCTGGCCGGTAACAGCGTGCTGTTCAAGCCAAGCGAGCTGACGCCGAAAGTCGCCGAGCTGACGGTCAAGTGCTGGATCGAAGCCGGTCTGCCCGCAGGCGTGTTGAACCTGCTGCAAGGCGCTCGCGAAACCGGCATCGCGCTGGCCGCGAATGCTGGTATCGACGGTCTGTTCTTCACCGGTTCGAGCCGTACCGGCAATCATCTGCACCAGCAGTTCGCCGGTCGTCCGGACAAGATTCTTGCTCTGGAAATGGGTGGCAACAATCCACTGGTAGTCGATCAGGTTGCTGATCTGGATGCGGCGGTTTACACGATCATTCAGTCGGCGTTCATTTCTGCCGGCCAGCGCTGCACCTGCGCCCGTCGTCTGCTGGTGCCGCAAGGCGCGTGGGGCGACAGCCTGCTCAAGCGTCTGGTTGAAGTGAGCGCGACCATTGAAGTCGGTGCATTCGATCAGCAACCAGCGCCGTTCATGGGTTCGGTGATTTCCTTGGGCGCTGCGAAAGCGCTGATGGATGCTCAAGAACATTTGCTGGCCAGCGGTGCTGTGTCGTTGCTGGCAATGACTCAGCCGCAAGCGCAAGCCGCACTGCTGACGCCGGGTATTGTTGATGTGACCGCGGTCGCCGAGCGCCCGGACGAAGAACTGTTCGGCCCGCTGCTGCAAGTGATCCGTTACGCGGATTTCGAAGCGGCGATCAGCGAGGCCAACGACACCGCTTACGGTTTGGCGGCGGGTTTGTTGTCGGATTCTGAAGATCGCTACCAGCAATTCTGGCTGCAAAGCCGCGCCGGTATCGTCAACTGGAACAAGCAACTGACGGGCGCTGCGAGCAGCGCACCGTTCGGCGGTGTGGGGGCCTCTGGCAACCATCGCGCCAGCGCCTACTACGCAGCAGATTATTGCGCGTACCCGGTGGCGTCGCTGGAAACGCCGAGCCTGGTGATGCCTGCGACGTTGACGCCTGGCGTGAAGATGGCGTGATGCCCATCGCTGGCAAGCCAGCTCCCACATGGAATGCGTCGTACACAAAATCTGTGAACACCGCTAACCCTGTGGGAGCTGGCTTGCCAGCGATGGCCTCACCTCGGTCTCAAAGAATTGTTACTCGATGCCTATAACAACAGATTCTCGTGGAGCCTCGCTGATGAAATCCTATGAAGTCAATTTTGACGGTCTAGTGGGGCCGACCCATAACTACGGCGGTCTGTCCTACGGCAACGTCGCGTCCCAGAGCAACAGCCAGCAATCCTCGAACCCGAAGGAAGCGGCGCTGCAAGGCCTGGCGAAAATGAAAGCGCTGATGGAAATGGGCTTTCAGCAAGGCGTACTGGCACCGCAGGAACGTCCGGACGTGGCCGCACTGCGCCGTCTGGGTTTTAGCGGCACCGACGCTCAAGTGATCGAGCGTGCCGCCAAAGAAGCGATGCCGCTGCTGGTTGCCAGTTGCTCGGCATCGAGCATGTGGGTGGCCAACGCTGCCACCGTCAGCCCGAGCGCCGACACCGCTGACGGTCGTGTGCATTTCACCGCCGCCAACCTAAACTGCAAATATCACCGCAGCATCGAGCACCCGACCACCAGCCGCGTACTCGGCGCGATGTTCGCCAATCAGCAGCACTTCGCCCATCACGCGGCGCTGCCGGCAGTGGCGCAGTTCGGTGACGAAGGCGCAGCCAACCACACGCGTTTCTGCCGTGAATACGGTGAGGCAGGTGTCGAGTTTTTCGTGTTCGGTCGCAGTGCCTTCGACAACCGCTACCCGGCGCCGCAGAAGTACCCGGCGCGCCAGACTCTGGAAGCGTCGCAAGCTGTTGCGCGTCTGCACGGTCTGCGTGACGAAGGCGTGGTTTACGCGCAGCAGAATCCGAGCGTGATCGATCAGGGCGTTTTCCATAACGACGTGATTGCCGTGGGTAACGGCGAGGCGCTGTTCTATCACGAGGACGCGTTCCTCGACACCGAGCAGATGCTGGCCGAGTTGCAAGGCAAACTCGCCAGGGTCGGCGGCAATTTCCAGTCGATCTGTGTGCCGCGTTCGGCGGTCACCGTGGATGACGCGGTGCGTTCGTACCTGTTCAACAGTCAGCTGCTATCGCGTCCTGATGGCTCGATGCTGCTGATCGTGCCGCAAGAGTGCCAGGCCAATGAGCGGGTGTGGAATTACCTGCAAGGCCTGACCAGCTCCGGCGGCCTGATCCGCGAAGTGAAGGTGTTCGACCTCAAGCAGAGCATGCAGAACGGCGGTGGTCCGGCGTGCCTGCGACTGCGCGTCGCGCTCAACGAAACCGAACTGGCGGCGGTCAACCCAGGCGTTATCATGACGGCCCCGTTGTACGGTTCGTTGACCGCGTGGGTTGAAAAGCACTACCGCGACCGCCTGAGCGAAACCGATCTGGCGGACCCGCAATTGCTGCTTGAATGCCGGACGGCACTGGATGAACTGACGCAAATCCTTAAACTGGGCGCGGTTTATCCATTCCAGATCAATTGATGGCCGGCGCGTCGTCTGAACGCGGCGCGCGGCTTGTCTCCCCAAGAGAGTAAAAACATGAGCGATTCCCTGCAGCTGATCCTTGAAGACACCGACGGCACGCAACTGGAAACTTCCTGCACCCGCGTCGCGGTCCTGTGGCAAGGCAAAGAGCTGTGGATCCAGCAGGACGGCCGCGGCCAGCTGTTGATCGGCGTAGACGTTGAAGAAGGTGATGCCGAGTACGCCAACCTGCTGTTGCGCCCATTGGCGACTAATCTGGTAAGTCTGCAACTGGAAATGGAACCGGCCGAAGTCGGCGACGACGAAGATCACGTGCACGGCCCGGATTGCAACCACGACCACTAAGGAAACCGCTCTATGCTCGCCCTCGGCAAACTGCTTGAACTGACCCTCGCCGGCCGCGAACCGGCGGAGAAGACTCAACTGACTGTCGAAGGCGTGCGCATGCGCTGGTTGAGCGAGGGCGCGCTGGAAGTCCGGCCTCCCGAAGCTCGCGACAATGGCCTGGACCTGCTGCTGTCGGCAGGCATCCATGGCAACGAAACAGCGCCGATCGAGTTGCTTGATCGGTTGCTGCACGACATCGCTCGCGGCGATCTGAAGCCGCGCGCACGCATTCTGTTCCTATTCGGCAACCCCGAGGCGATTCGCAAAGGCGAGCGTTTTATCGAGCAGGACGTCAATCGGTTGTTCAACGGCCGTCATGAACAAAGCAGTGGCAGCGAAGCGCTACGTGCCTGTGAGCTGGAACGATTGGCGGCGGTGTTCTTCAGCCAGCCGGATCGCCAGCGTTTGCACTACGACCTGCACACAGCGATTCGTGGCTCGAAAATCGAGCAGTTCGCCTTGTATCCGTGGAAGGAAGGTCGCCAGCATTCACGTCTGGAACTGGCGCGGCTGCGCGCTGCCGGCATGGAAGCGGTGCTGTTGCAGAACAAACCGTCGATCGTGTTCAGCTCGTATACCTACGACAAGCTCGGCGCCGAGGCCTTCACGCTGGAGTTGGGCAAGGCGCGACCGTTCGGGCAGAACGATGGGGTCAATGTTTCGCTGCTGGAAACCCGTCTGAAGCAGATCATCGAAGGGACTGAGCCGGAGGTTGCCGCAGAAGGGCTGGACGGTCTGCAGCTGTTCAGCGTGGCGCGGGAAATCATCAAGCACAGCGATGCGTTCCGCTTGAACCTGCCGCAGGACATCGAAAACTTTTCAGAGTTGGAAATGGGTTACGTGCTGGCCGAAGACCTGGCCAATACCCGCTGGATCATCGAAGAGCCGGGCGCCCGGATCATCTTCCCCAATCCCAAGGTCAAGAACGGCTTGCGAGCGGGCATCCTGATCGTCCCGACTACCGACGAAAACCTCGCCTGAATTCAGCACATTCCCCCGTAGGAGCTGCCGAAGGCTGCGATCTTTTGATCTTAAAAGACAAGATCAAAAGATCGCAGCCTTCGGCAGCTCCTACAGGTGATGATCGTTCCCCGCGAATCGGTACGCAGAATGTCTATTGAGGCATTCCCGGGCGATGCATGGGAACGATCATTAGTGGTTTAGACCGCTACCGCACGCGGCTCACTGCGGCGCAGCGCACGCACCTTCATCAGTGTATCCGCACACGTCTTCGCCGCTTCCTGACCCTTGTGCACAAAGTGCTCGAAGAAGAACTTCTGGTGTTCTTCGCCGGCATGGAAGTGGTGCGGGGTGAGTGATACCGAGAACACTGGCACTTCGGTTTCCAGCTGAACCTGCATCAGGCCGCTGACGACCGACTGGGCGACGAACTCGTGACGGTAGATCCCGCCGTCCACCACCAGGGCTGCTGCAACGATACCGGCGTAACGACCGGTTTTGGCCAGCAGCTTGGCGTGCAGGGGCATTTCAAAGGCACCGCCGACTTCGAAGAAGTCGATGTCCGATTCCTGATACCCCTGAGCAAGCATTTCGGTGATAAAGCCTTTGCGGCTCTGATCAACGATTTCCTTGTGCCAGCAGGCCTGGATGAACGCGACGCGCTCGCCGTGAGGGTGTTTGCTTTTGCTGTCGATAGCGGTGGGTTGCATGTTCTGACTCCTGTTTGTGTGAAAAACAGGGCGTTATGAATCGAAAGGGATTCAAGGGTACGCACGCTTGCACGAATGCACGCGGACGGCCCTCTGGCGTTAATCCCGTTCTCTCTTCATCCGGACTATGACCGTCGGCCCCGGGATCACACCGGGTCTGCTGACCTTGCCGTCGATCACCGGCCAAAGCCGTGTTCGTCGTCAAGCGCTCGCGGGCTATGCGCGTTGCGCGCAATTACCGCCGGTGGGGAATTGCACCCCGCCCTGAGAACGTTTTTGCCGCCCCTTTTTGGGCGACGCAGCGTTTTTAACACAGATTGTGTATCCGTGCATTGCGCCTATCTGATGATTGTTATCGAGTTTTTTGAACGCTCGTGTGGTGTTTTCCTGCGCCAAGGGTTGATTAATCGCCGCGATGACCGCAGTAATTCACCCTCGCAAAGGGATTTCCCCTGCTGACTTGAGGCCAGGTTCATGAGTGTTATCGATCTTCGCAGCGACACCGTCACCCAACCGACTCCCGCCATGCTCGACGCGATGACCGCGGCAGACACCGGTGACGACGTCTATGGCGAAGATCCGACGGTCAATCGTCTGGAAGCGGAACTGGCAAAACGGCTGGGATTCGCTGCCGCGTTGTTTGTGCCGACGGGCACCATGAGCAACTTGCTGGGCTTGATGGCGCATTGCGAGCGCGGTGACGAATACATCGTCGGCCAACAGGCGCACACCTATAAGTACGAGGGCGGTGGCGCGGCAGTGCTCGGTTCGATTCAGCCGCAGCCGCTGGAAGTTCAGGCTGACGGTTCCCTGGATCTTGCGCAGGTCGCGGCGGCAATCAAACCCGATGACTTCCACTTCGCCCGGACCCGGCTGCTGGCGCTGGAGAACACCATGCAAGGGAAAGTGTTGCCGCTGGAGTATCTGGCCCGCGCGCGCAAATTCACCCAGGACAACGGTCTGCAACTGCACCTGGACGGGGCGCGTCTGTATAACGCGGCGGTCAAATTGGGCGTTGATGCCCGGGAAATCACCCAGCATTTCGACTCGGTGTCGGTGTGCCTGTCCAAAGGCCTTGGCGCGCCGGTTGGCTCGGTGTTGTGCGGTTCGGTCGAGTTGATCGGCAAGGCTCGGCGCCTGCGCAAAATGGTCGGCGGCGGTATGCGTCAGGCGGGACTGCTGGCGGCGGCGGGGCTGTATGCGCTGGATCACAACGTCGAGCGTTTGGCCGATGACCACGCCAACGCGCAATTTCTCGCCGAAGGCTTGCGTGGTGCCGGCTTCAGCGTCGAACCCGTGCAGACCAACATGGTTTATGTGCAGGCAGGCGACAATGCCGAGGCCATCAAGGCGTTTGCCGCCGAGCGCGGGATCAAATTGAGCGCCGCCGCACGTCTGCGCATGGTCACGCACATGGACGTCAATCGCTCGCAAATCGAACAAGTTATCGCGGCATTCGTCGAGTTTTCGCGCAAGTGACAGCGTTACCCGTCCAATTGACCGTTTCTATCGTATAAACACGCTGTACCCCGCGCGCAGGGCCGATATAATGCGGCCCTTTGCCGTCGCTTCGTCTGTTGACGTTTCGAACAGGCCTTTGGCCGCAGCCTCCGTGGAAGAACCTAATGAAAAGCGCAGAAATCCGTGAAGCCTTCCTTCGCTTCTTCGAAGAGCAAGGCCACACCCGTGTAGCCTCCAGCTCTTTGATTCCGGGCAACGACCCAACCCTGCTGTTCACTAACGCGGGGATGAACCAGTTCAAGGACTGCTTCCTGGGCCAGGAAAAACGTGCGTACACCCGTGCAACCAGCAGCCAGAAGTGCGTGCGTGCCGGTGGCAAGAACAGTGACCTGGAAAACGTCGGTTATACCGCTCGTCACCACACGTTCTTCGAAATGCTCGGCAACTTCAGCTTCGGTGACTATTTCAAGAAAGACGCGATCACTTACGCGTGGACCTTCCTGACCGGCGTTCTGCAACTGCCAAAGGAAAAACTCTGGGTCACCGTGTACGCCTCGGACGACGAAGCGTATGACATCTGGACCCAGCAAATCGGTGTGCCGGTCGAGCGCATGATCCGCATCGGCGACAACAAGGGCGCGCCTTACGCGTCCGACAACTTCTGGACCATGGGTGATACCGGCCCGTGCGGCCCTTGCACCGAGATTTTCTACGATCACGGCGACCACATCTGGGGCGGCCCACCGGGTTCGCCGGAAGAAGACGGCGACCGTTACATCGAGATCTGGAACAACGTGTTCATGCAGTTCAACCGCACCGCCGATGGCGTGTTGCATCCGTTGCCAGCGCCGTCGGTCGATACCGGCATGGGCCTGGAGCGGATCAGTGCGGTGATGCAGCACGTCAATTCCAACTATGACATTGACCTGTTCAAAAACCTGCTCAAGGCTTCGGCTGAAGCGATCGGCTGCGAAAATGGCGATCAGTCTTCGCTCAAGGTTGTGTCCGACCACATCCGTTCGTGCGGTTTCCTGATCGCCGACGGCGTAACACCATCCAACGAAGGTCGCGGCTACGTGCTGCGCCGGATCATCCGTCGCGCCTGCCGTCACGGCAACAAGCTGGGCGCCACCGGCAGCTTCTTCTACAAGATCGTCGCGGCACTGGTTGCCGAGATGGGCGATGCGTTCCCGGAACTGAAGAAGCAGCAGAGCAATATAGAGCGCGTGCTCAAGGCCGAAGAAGAGCAGTTCTCCAAGACTTTGGAGCACGGCCTGAAGATTCTCGAACAGGATCTGCTGGAACTCAAAGGCACCGTGGTGCCGGGCGACGTGGTCTTCAAACTCTACGACACCTACGGTTTCCCGATGGACCTGACCGCGGACATCGCCCGCGAGCGCAGCCTGACCGTCGACGAAGCCGGTTTCGAGCGTGAGATGGAAGCGCAGCGCGTCCGCGCACGTTCGGCCAGCTCGTTCGGTCTGGATTACAACACGTTGGTCAAGGTTGATGTGGCCACCGAGTTCACCGGCTACGCCGCGACCAGCGGTTCGGCCAAAATCGTTGCCATCTATAAAGAAGGCCAATCGGTCGACGTACTGAGTGAAGGCGAAGAGGGCGTGATCGTTCTCAACCAGACCCCTTTCTACGCCGAATCCGGTGGCCAGATCGGCGACTGCGGTTTCCTTCAGGCCGGCAACGCACGTTTCGATGTGCGCGACACCACCAAGACTGGCGGCGCGTTCCTGCACCACGGCGTGTTGGCGTCGGGCAGCCTGACCATCGGCGCGCCGGTTGAAACCCACGTTGATGCCGAAGTGCGTCACGCTACTGCGCTGAACCACTCGGCGACGCACTTGTTGCACGCCGCATTGCGTCAGGTGCTGGGCGAACACGTTCAACAGAAGGGCTCGTTGGTCGACAGTCAGCGCCTGCGCTTCGACTTCAGCCACTTTGAAGCGATCAAGCCTGAGCAAATAAAAGCACTGGAAGACATCGTCAACGCCGAGATTCGCAAGAACTCCGCGGTTGAAACCGAAGAAACCGACATCGAAACTGCCAAGAACAAAGGCGCGATGGCGCTGTTCGGCGAGAAATACGGCGACAACGTGCGCGTGCTGAGCATGGGTGGCTCTTTTTCCGTCGAGCTGTGTGGCGGTATCCACGCCAACCGTACCGGCGACATCGGCCTGCTGAAAATCATCAGCGAAGGCGGTGTGGCATCGGGCGTGCGTCGTATCGAGGCAGTTACCGGTGCAGCCGCACTGGCCTACTTGAACGCTGCAGAAGAACAACTCAAGGAAGCGGCCAGCCTGGTCAAGGGCAGCCGTGACAACCTGATCGACAAGCTGTCGGCTGTGCTGGAGCGCAACCGTCTGCTGGAGAAGCAACTCGAGCAGTTGCAGGCCAAGGCTGCCAGCGCTGCAGGCGACGATCTGTCGGCTTCGGCACTGGATGTCAAAGGCGTGAAGGTATTGGCCGTGCGTCTCGACGGTCAGGACGCCAAGGCGCTGCTGGCGCTGGTCGATCAGCTGAAAAACAAACTCGGCCGCGCAGTGATCCTGCTCGGCAGTGTCCATGAGGAAAAGGTCGTTCTGGTTGCAGGCGTAACCAAAGACCTGACTGGCCAACTCAAAGCCGGTGATTTGATGAAACAGGCTGCTGCGGCAGTGGGCGGGAAGGGCGGTGGTCGTCCGGACATGGCGCAGGGCGGCGGTGTCGACGCCGGCGCGCTGGATGGCGCACTGGCGCTGACCGTTCCATTCGTCGAGCAAGCTTTATAAGACAGTCCGTCGGCCCCGCAGTCTAGTGGCGGGCCCGACGGCTGTTTGAGTTGATTATTTGGGCGCCCTTCATGGGCAGAGGCGGCTTTGAAATGGCTTTGATCGTACAGAAATTTGGAGGCACCTCGGTCGGCACTGTCGAGAGAATCGAGCAGGTCGCCGACAAGGTTAAGAAATTCCGCGATGCCGGCGATGACCTGGTGGTCGTGCTGTCTGCAATGAGCGGCGAAACCAACCGTCTGATCGATCTGGCCAAGCAAATCAGTGGTGACGGTCAACCGGTTCCGCGTGAGCTGGACGTGATTGTTTCCACCGGTGAGCAGGTGACGATTGCCCTGTTGGCCATGGCGCTGATCAAGCGCGGTGTGCCGGCGGTGTCGTACACCGGTAATCAGGTGCGGATCCTGACGGACAGCGCACACAATAAAGCGCGTATCTTGCAGATTGATGACCAGAAGATTCGCGGTGATCTGAAGGCAGGCCGCGTTGTTGTTGTCGCCGGATTCCAGGGTGTCGACGAGCACGGCAATATCACCACGCTGGGGCGTGGCGGTTCGGACACTACCGGTGTGGCATTGGCTGCAGCGCTGAAAGCTGATGAATGCCAGATCTACACCGATGTCGATGGTGTCTACACCACCGACCCGCGTGTGGTGCCGGTGGCTCAGCGTCTGGACAAGATCACCTTCGAAGAAATGCTGGAAATGGCCAGCCTCGGTTCCAAGGTGTTGCAGATCCGTGCGGTGGAATTCGCCGGCAAGTACAACGTACCGCTGCGCGTACTGCACAGCTTCAAAGAGGGTCCGGGCACCCTCATTACTATTGATGAAGAGGAAACCATGGAACAGCCGATCATTTCCGGCATCGCTTTCAATCGCGATGAAGCCAAGCTGACCATCCGTGGCGTGCCAGACACCCCGGGTGTGGCGTTCAAGATTCTTGGTCCGATCAGTGCCGCGAACATCGAAGTCGACATGATCGTGCAGAACGTTGCGCACGATAACACCACCGACTTCACCTTCACCGTGCACCGCAATGACTTCCAGGCCGCACAGACCGTGCTGGAAAACACCGCTCGCGAGATCGGTGCCCGTGAAGTGGTTGGCGACATCAAGATTGCCAAGGTCTCGATCGTCGGTGTCGGCATGCGTTCCCACGCAGGCGTGGCCAGCCGCATGTTCGAATCGCTGGCCAAAGAAAGCATCAACATCCAGATGATCTCGACGTCGGAAATCAAGGTTTCCGTGGTCATTGAAGAGAAGTACCTGGAACTGGCCGTGCGCGCCCTGCACACGGCTTTCGAACTGGATGCTCCGGCCCGTCAGGGCGAGTAATTCCGCTTCTTGAAGGGCGCGGTCTGACCGCGCCCTTTATTTTTTGAATGGCGCGAGCCCTGATCTGTTCTTTTGCTCGCGCTGGTCAATACTCAGGCATGTAGGGCTACGATCGCTCTGGTTGTAGGTCGGGTGCCTTTTTTTTGCAGACTGTTGTCCCTGAACTGAATTGCGTAAGGAGAAAGGTATGCTGATTCTGACCCGTCGGTGCGCAGAAAGCCTGATTATCGGTGATGGCGAAATCACCGTGACCGTGCTCGGCGTTAAAGGAAATCAAGTGCGTATCGGCGTCAACGCCCCGAAAGAGGTTGCCGTGCACCGTGAAGAAATTTACCTGCGTATAAAGAAAGAGAAGGACGAAGAACCAAGCCATTAATTTTTATCGATTTTTATGTTTGCAAACGGGGAAGAAGCTGGTTAATATACGCCCCGTGTTGCGGAGAGCTGGCCGAGTGGCCGAAGGCGCTCCCCTGCTAAGGGAGTACACCTCAAAAGGGTGTCGGGGGTTCGAATCCCCCGTTCTCCGCCATTATTTGCTTAGTACGTCGTAATCTGGCTTTTTCGGTAAGTTGTTGAAATTACTAGAAAAAGTGGTTGGAATAGAGATTAGACGGGCTATAATGCGGCGCAACAAATGCACTCGTAGCTCAGCTGGATAGAGTACTCGGCTACGAACCGAGCGGTCACAGGTTCGAATCCTGTCGAGTGCACCATTTAAGAGTCAGTTACAGCAATGTAAGTGACTTGCTTCAACCAGGTGTGATCTGGTCTAAAAAACACAAATGCACTCGTAGCTCAGCTGGATAGAGTACTCGGCTACGAACCGAGCGGTCACAGGTTCGAATCCTGTCGAGTGCACCATTTAAGAGTTAGTTGCAGCAATGTAAGTAACTCGGTTTCAGCCAGTTGTGGTCTGGTCTAAAAACACAAAATGCACTCGTAGCTCAGCTGGATAGAGTACTCGGCTACGAACCGAGCGGTCACAGGTTCGAATCCTGTCGAGTGCACCATATACCGAAAAGCCCGCGTTTAACGCGGGCTTTTTGCTGTCCGGGATTTGGCTTTCGCCTTCACGCATCCTCTCTCATCAAAATCGACTTGAGCACTTCGGCCTCGTTTGAGGTCGTACCGATAGCTTGTCGTCGATGTCCGAATATTCACCTTGTCCGGTTTGCCGAGCGCGCTTTCTACATCCTGCTGACTCATGCCGGCAATCACGCGTCGATTGATGATTGCTTCGCGGCGTTGTCTGGCGTCGATCAGATTTCCGCATTTGTCTTCTGTGCGACCAACGATGCCCGGTTCGCGGCCTGTGTTTTTCATACCGGATATTTCTTCGTGGTTGTGCTCCGGCATGATTGCCACGACCGATCCGGGGAGGTAGGGGTGAACTTCCTGTACTGAAAGTTTTTCACCGTTCGCGCAACTCATTGACGTGAACGTGATGCTTCCGTCGGTTGCTTCGCAACGATGGAGGCTGGTTGCAGCCCCAGCAGGCGGCAGGCAGAGAAGGCTGGCGAGTAAAAAGCGGGATGGTTTCGATGGCATTCGATGTCCTCCATGACGATCTTGGTTCAAGGGTAGTCGCTGCAATCTTCTGCGCTGGTGTGTTTTCTTTTCAGGATGAGTCGTCGCACTTACATGGATCAGGATGGCGCTCAGGTTTGTCTCGCAAGCGCTTGTTTCAGCCACGATTTTTAACGTGTTAAACCGTCAGGCGGTGTATCATTGCGCCCGTCAGCCCCGCCGGGGCTTATGGAAAACCTCCATGGACTTACCCAGTAGCTACTCAGTACCCCGTTTTTCCAATCATGAATTGACTGATTGATCCTTCCGGCGTGCCCCGCTGCTGGGAGTGGAGTTCGCCTATGTCTGAAATCGAAGTAAAGAAAACACAGGAAAGCCTGCAGGACCGCCTGGCTCAGGTCGTCGAGTTGCTGCAGCGCCAACGGGTCGTCGAAGACCTGACTCACCGCCAGGAAGGCGCGCATCACGACCGGGTGGAAAACCTGGTTCACCGGCAAAATCTGGTCGAGCTGCAACGCAAGCTCGATGATCTGCACTCCGCCGACGTCGCCTACATACTTGAAGCCTTGCCGCTGGACGATCGTCTGACACTTTGGCAGCTGGTCAAGGCCGATCGCGACGGCGACATTCTTCTCGAAGTATCCGATTCCGTCCGTGAAACGCTGATCGCCGACATGGACGATCACGAGCTCCTGGCTGCTGCCAAGGACATGGACGCCGACGAACTTGCTGACCTGGCCTCCGAGCTGCCGCGAGACGTCGTCCATGGGCTCATGGAGAGCCTCGATAACCAGCAGCGCGAGCGTGTACGTTCGGCCCTGTCTTATGACGAGGACCAGGTCGGTGCGCTGATGGACTTCGAGATGGTGACTATCCGTGAGGATGTCAGCCTTGAAGTGGTTCTGCGGTACCTGCGTCGTCTCAAAGAGTTGCCGGGTCATACTGACAAGCTGTTCGTGGTCGATTACGACGGCGTGCTCAAAGGCGTGCTGCCGATCAAGCGTTTGCTGGTCAATGATCCGGAAAAGCAGGTTGCCGAGGTGATGGCCAGCGATCCGGTGAGTTTCCACCCGGACGAAGACGCCTACGACGCCGCACAGGCGTTCGAGCGTTACGACTTGATCTCCGCCCCTGTGGTCGACAAGACCGGCAAGCTGATCGGTCGTCTGACCATCGACGAAATGGTCGACCTGATTCGTGAAGAGAGCGAAAGCGAAGTTCTCAACATGGCCGGTCTGCGTGAAGAGGAAGACATCTTCGCCTCCGTGTGGAAATCACTGCGCAACCGTTGGGCTTGGCTGGCGATCAACTTGATCACCGCGTTCGTCGCCTCTCGAGTAATTGGCTTGTTCGAAGGCTCGATCGAGAAACTGGTAGCGCTCGCAGCGCTGATGCCGATTGTGGCGGGTATCGGCGGTAACTCCGGTAATCAGACGATCACCATGATTGTGCGGGCCATGGCACTGGATCAGGTCAGCACGGGCAACACTTCACGGTTGATGCGTAAAGAATTGGCAGTCGGGCTGATCAACGGTCTGGTCTGGGGCGGGGTGATTGGCGTAGTCGCTTACCTGCTTTATGGCAGTTGGTCGCTGGGCGTGGTGATGACGGCGGCAATGACGCTCAATCTGTTGCTCGCTGCACTCATGGGGGTATTCATTCCCATGACCCTGGCGAAGATGGGCCGCGATCCTGCAATGGGTGCGAGCGTGATGATCACCGCAGTAACGGACAGTGGTGGCTTCTTCATTTTCCTGGGGTTGGCAACAATCTTCCTGCTCTGATCTGCTGCAATGAAACAGCCCGCCAAATTGGCGGGCTTTTTTATATCTGTGAAAAACTGCCAAGCCAAATCCCAGGCAAAAAAAAGCCAGCAATCATGCTGGCTTGATATGTTCGATATGAATCAGGACGCGTCTGCGGCCATTTCGGCGTCGTGTGCAATCAAGGACACCAATGCGTTCTGTTGACGGTGAGACAGCTGGCGGAAGCGTTGCAGCAGTTCGCGTTCGTGCAACGACAGCTCAGGGCTGTCCAGGCGCATGCTCAGCTCTTCGCCCAATGCACCTTCCTGAATAAGACTCTGCTCAAGGCGCGCAATGATTTCAGAGTTCATGCTGCGATGATGATTGCGAGCCACCTCGGCAATGCGTTCACGCATTCCGTCTGGCAGACGTACGACAAACTTGTCAGCCGTACGGCTGGAATAAATTGCCTGTTTCAATGGGCGCATATATTTAACCGGTTAGTTCAGGGGAGCGGTTCTCGGGATTGGCCGCAGGATGTGTGGTAGGACACGCATTTGCGCCAAATGGTTCAACCTGAATTGTTAAGAGGCCCGCATCATGCCTCAAAATTGCCAGATCATTGGCGTCAATTCTGTGACAAATATTGATCCGGATAAAGGCTTAATGCCAGCACCAATTATCAGAAATGCGGACTGGTTTGAAAACTTTGTCCTGAGTTGCATCGCTGTTCGCCTCCTGACGCACAACCGTTGATGTCCAAAGACGTCAGAAGGTGCATGCTATGTGGCTTTCGATCCTTGTCCCTTATCTATACAGGATAGTGGCATTTTGCCGATTTACTAGCGCTGAAGCATGCCGGAGGGCGTTTTCGAGATGGATGGCAGGCTTATTTATCTGATGGGGCCGTCAGGTTCCGGCAAAGACAGCCTGATTGAGGCTGCACGTGAGCCATTGCGCATGCTCGGCTGCGAAGTGATACGCCGGGTGATTACGCGATCGGCCGAATCGGTAGGCGAGGATGCGATCGGCGTGACACCGCAAGAATTCGAAAGACGTCAGCGCGCAGGAGATTTTTCCCTGGCGTGGCAGGCCAATGGACTTGCCTATGGCATTCCTGCGCAAATGGATCAATGGCTCAAGGATGGTCGGCACGTGCTGGTAAACGGCTCTCGCGCCAACCTGCGACAAGCCCTGGAGTGCTATCCGACGCTGTTGCCAATTTTGCTGACAGTCAAGGATGAGGTGTTGCGTGAGCGCCTGCTTAGACGTGGCCGTGAGACGTCTGAGCAAATTGATGCGAGGCTGGCTCGCAACGCTCTGTTCAAGGACAGGCGATCAACTGACGACGTTGTTTACCTGATAGACAACTCGGGTGACCTGGCTGACGCGGTCAGCCATCTACTGGACTTGATCCGACTCAACGCAGAACCGGATCAAACTTGAATTTGCGCCCGGCCACCAGTGCCAATACGAACAACACCGCAAACACGCCACAGCCAACCAGAGGCAGGGTGATTTCGGTTTCCTCGAACAGCGAAAAATGCAATACGCCACTGACTAAGGCGAGGATCAGAAATCCTGCAGCTGATTTGGACATGCTGTACTCCTGAAGATATTTCAAAAAACCAGACGTTCGGTAGCGTGAGCTGACAATGCCTGCTCAGGCTCGCTGACCGCCTGTGGGACAAAACCGCGCTGATCGCTTAACACCGCCAACTGCGGAGCTCTTTGCACCTGCAGGTAATGCGGCATGCGTTGAGCCACCGACTCCGGCGCAGCTCGCTCGGGCAAAAAGTGAAAACCCATCAAAACCGCGAATGCAATTGCGTTTGCAAGCAAGAGAGTGCTGTTCATGGGACGGTGCTCCGGTTGTTCTTCTATAGAACAGACAAAGCAGTCGTCGTGCCAACAGTCTAACCGCTGTTAAGTCCTTTAAAAACAAGGATTTGAGAGGGTTTTTCAACCGTTGCGGGTTGCAATCTGCAATGCTGGCGTTTTGGGGTAGTGCAAAATGCACGGTAAAGCTTCCCGCAGCATTGCGAGGCGCTTGCCTACACTTAAAAAGCCCTACGGACGACATGACAAATCGGGGCCCTGCCGTTAACATGCACGCCGTCCGTCGCGCAGCGTCTGCTGCCGACAACTCAGTGTCTCAGTAGCTCAATTGGATAGAGCATCCCCCTCCTAAGGGGAAGGTTGGCAGTTCGAACCTGCCCTGGGACACCATATATTTCAGGCCTTCTGGCCACTTTTCTGCCAGCCGCGTTCCCTGCGATAGCAGCGCGGCAGCAGCAGGATAAAATAAAGCCCCTTTCAGAATGATCTGGAAGGGGCTTTTTCGTATTCACGGTTTAAGGATGTTGCCAATGGATGGCCTGAAAATACTGTTCATCGTTTCGCTTGGATTTTTATCGCTGATCCAAGCGTCGCGATCCTTTGCAGATAATGTCAGTGGGAAGAACCTCTATTCACAGCGGTGCGCCATGTGCCACGGGACAGATCTCAAAGCAACAGGGCCACTGGCTGATAAAAGCAATCCACCTACGCCTGATCTGACAACATCCGCTTTCAAACAGCGACTGAAGGCCTATCCGGGCGTTATCGTGTCATCAATAATTCTTCGCCCAAACGGGGATTTGATCCCGCGGACCTTGCAAGAGAATGGTGTAACGCTGGCGCCGCACGCTTGGACGGTTAAGGATTTTCGCGATTTGAATCAGTACATGAGTGGTGTGATTTCAAAAAGTCGGTGATTTCAGATGAAGCAAAGCCCCGCACAGCGTCAGTTGTCGTGGCTTTTTCATGTGCAGGCATCGGGACTATTGCTCAGCGCCACCTCCGGGTTTGCCGATTGAAGTGCTTATCTCGGTAATGCGCCGACGGCCGTTGACCTTATAGTCGAGCTCTTGTTCTGCCTCGCCCGGTTTGCGCACGGTTACTTGCGCGTACAAGCCATCCTTAGCGCTGTAGGTGCCGAACAAGTTATTCATTCTCGCAATAAAACACTCACCACCGGTGATCACCGGGAAGTCGGCGACTGGCTCGATGGCGTAATAGCCTGCTCCGTAGCCGTAATATTCCTCGACGTCTGTGGCGGACGCAGGAATGGGACAGAGGGGTTTTCTTTCTTGACCTGTGTCGGGAGTGTCTTCCTCGACGGTGGCCAGGCCTTGGGCAAGTGCCCGGTGCAGGTCCGGCTTCAGTTTGTAAGTTTTTTTGTGATCATCATCACGCTGAATGCGGGGGATGCTGAGTCGATAGCGGTAGCGAACCGTCAGCGTGGGCACTTCGCGGTTTACCTGCAACGGATTGAGCAGGTAGACATTATCAATGCCGTACCCACCGTCGCGATAGGCGGCGTAGACCTTGCCGCGAATGCTGATCCAGTTCACGGACTGGTTGGCGCCGCGATCATTGGTGGAGTAGAGGGCGCCGCCAATGGATTCTCCCTCCGACGCTTGGGTTCTGCGGGTGAACCAGTCTCCGACGCGGCGATAGGTTCCAACGAAAGTGAACAGGCCGGTGCCGCCGCTGTAGGTCTGAACAATCAGGTCACGTTGCCCATCACTGTCCAGATCCAGCAGCGTGAATGATGTCGGGCCCTGTGCGGTGTCAGCCTCGAAATCAGTGGCGCTCAAAGCCTTCCACTCATCTCGGGAAACGCCTTTGGGGATGGCTTTCGGGAAGTGGGTTTTATCAGAATACTGATCGGCGTCCGGCTCTGCAGAAAATGTGGTTTCAGGGCTTTTTAACGACAGTGAAGCGAGTGCCCGTTCCAGGGCAAACTCCGGATCATTTTTACTGATTGCCCGAATACTATTTTGCAGATCATCCAATACCTGTTTATCGACGCCACTCGGCTGATGGGCGACAACTACTGTCCACTGCGCATGCAAAACCTTCAGTTGCTCGCGGTAGCGTTGATCCAGGCAGGCGACATCTTCAACGCAATCGTTGCGCACTTTCAACCAAAGCCGCTGAGTACGTTGGAGCTCGGGTTGTGCCTCGACAGAAGCCTTCATCAAACCCCGATAAACCGTCCCCATCTGCGCATCCAGTTCATACAAACCTTTATTCGCGCAGATAGTGGTTTCAACGGCAGTCGCCGCTTTGCTGCAGTCCATTGCGTTCGCCATTGCCTGCTGGAGAAACAGCAGCGCACAGGCGGACACGATGTAGCGTCCTTTGATGTACACGAAGTAAGCCTTGTAGTGAGAGTTGTGCAGGCGCGCAGAGTAATCGCAGTGCGAGGAATCTTGAAGCGCGAGCTTCAGGGAACGCCACTTCTGGCCGATAAACACAAACGGTGACTTCAAAGTCGCGTGAAATCGCTTGATAGCATTTTGCCGCCAGCTATCATCTCCGCGCCCGAAATTGCCCTCACTTCAATTGCCTGGAAATCCTCGATGCTGTCGTATCACCAAAAGCGTTTTCTGATCGTCGATGATTTCTCGGATTTTCGCAGTTCCGTGCGCTCGATGTTGCGCGAACTGGGCGTCAAGGACGTGGATACGGCGGACACCGGCGAGCAGGCGCTGAAGATGTGTGCGCAGAAGTCCTACGATTTCATCCTGCAGGATTTCCACCTCGGCGACGGTAAAAAGAACGGCCAGCAAGTCCTCGAAGACTTGATGGTGGAAAAGCTCATCAGCCATGAAGCGGTGTTCGTCATGGTGACCGCCGAGACCAGTCAGGCGATGGTGCTTAGTGCTCTTGAGCATGAGCCGGATGCCTATCTGACCAAACCGTTCAACCGCTCGGGTCTGGCTCAGCGCCTTGAGCGTCTGGAGCAGCGCAAGACGTTGCTCAAACCGATTCTGCAAGCCCTCGATCGTGGCAAACCGGTCGAGGTGCTCAATGCCTGCATCGCCCTGTGCAAGCAGGACATCCGCTATTCGCCGCTGTGCCTGCGTTACCGCGCCGATGCGCTGCGCGACCTGAATCAGAACGAAGCGCTGGAGCGTCTGTACGACAGCATCATTGCTGATCGACCGCTGCCTTGGGCTTTTGCCGGGTTGGGCAAGTTGTTGTTCAAGCGTGGCCAGGTTGCACAAGCCAAAGGCGTGTACGAGAAAGCCCTGAAAGTGTTCCCGTTGATGCCGTCGCTGTATGACGGCATGGCCGATGTGCTGGTTGCCGAGGGCGATACCAAAGGCGCGCAGCGGGTGCTGGAAGAGGCGATCCGGTTGTCGCCGCTGGCGGTGCGTCGACAGGCGTTGCTGGGCAAACTGGCGATGGCCAACGAAGATTTCGACACCGCCTCGCGCGCTTATCGTCAGGCCGTGGCGCAGGGCGCGCAGTCGCGATTCAAGGATGCGGAAAGCAACCTCGGCCTGGCCCACGCCTTGATCAGCAAGGGCAGTGAGCGCGGTCTCGACACCCGTACGCGGCTCGAGATCAACACCACGCTCAGCGCTGTGGCCAAAGAGAACCCGAGCGATCCGGGCCTGCAGATTCGGGCGCGTCTGATGAAGGCCACCAGCCTGCTGCTCAATGATGCCGAAACCGCTGACAAGCTTACCGAGCAGGCAATGATGCGCCTCGACGGCATGGAGCAGTTCATGAGTCCGGAGGCAGCGCTGCTGGTCGCCAAGCAGTTGCAGATGCTCGGTCAGGCCGAGGCGGGCAACTCGATGCTCAAGAGTTGTGCGGAGATCTACGGCGACGATCAGGCGGTGATGAAAGACATCGCCAAGCTCACCGATGACCCGACTATCCTCAGTTCCAGCAACGCCGCCGCCGACCTCAATCGTCAGGGCGTGCGCGTGTACAAGACCGGCAATCTGGTGGAGGCCCGCGAGGTGTTCCGCAAGGCGCTGAAGATGCAACCGAAGAACATCAGTATTGCGCTGAACATGGCCCAGTCGCTGCTGCACGGCACCGACACCAGTGTGCCGTCGGCGGAGCTGGAAGAATGTCGGGCCTGCCTGAAAATGGTCGGCCTGATGCCCGACACCGACGCGCGTCATGCGCGTTATCAGAAGCTGAAAAGCAAGGCGTTTGGCGAATGAAACAAGACGAGCAGGCTCTGGATTTTTCCACGGTGATCGCCTCCACCGTCCACGACATGAAGAACTCGCTGGCCATGCTCATGCAGGCCCACAGCCAATGGCTGGCGCGTCTGCCGCAGGCGCAGCGCGAAGGCTCGGAGCAGGGCGTGATCGACTTCGAGTTCGCCCACCTCAACGGCATGCTGGTGCAACTGCTCGGGCTGTATAAGCTCGGCGTCAACCAGATGCCGTTACAGCCTGCGTACCACGAACTCGATGATTTCATCGAGGCGCAACTGGCGGCGCATCAAGAAGTGTTCGCCAGTCGCGGGATCATCGCGACCTATGAAGTTGATCCGCTGATTCCGCTGGGTTTCTTCGATCGCGAATTGGTCGCTTCGGTGTTGGGCAACTGCATCAATAACGCCATCCGTTACGCCCGCGAGTCGTTGCTGATCAGCGTAAGCGACGAGGCCGGACAATTGGTGATAAGCATCAACGATGACGGCGACGGTTATCCGGCCCAGATGCTCGAACGTCAGGCCGACTACGTGCAGGGCATCAATCACAGCAGCGGCAGCACCGGGCTAGGCCTGTATTTCGCCAATCGAATTGCGGCGTTGCATCAGCGCAATGGCGTTGAAGGGCGCACCGAAATCGGCAATGGCGGGCCATTGGGTGGCGGAGTGTTCAGTCTCTATCTCCCCTGACACCCGCTCTGCGTCATGTGAGCTGCCGAAGGCTCGGGGCGCGATCGGACGATCTTTTGATATTGAAAAAGCAACATCAAAAGATCGCAGCCTGCGGCAGCTCCTACATGGGGCATGGGATTTTGTTTGACGCTGCTTGATATTGCGAACAGCCGGAGCCTATTTTGTACGGGTCGCCGTTCGCGGCTCGCACAATAACAAGGATTGCGTCATGACAACCGATGGCCAGCGTTCACTCGCACAGCGACTGACGGGCATTGATGAGATTGAATGTGTCACGCCGGATTTGAACGGCGTACCACGGGGCAAGGTAATGACTGCCGAGGGTTTCCTCGAAGGGCGGCGCTTGCAGTTGGCGCGGGGTGTGCTGCTGCAATGCATCATGGGGGGGTATCCGCCGGCGCGGTTTTACGGCAGTGATGACGGCGACCTGGCGCTGATTGCCGAGCCAGGCCAGATTCATCGCTTGCCGTGGAGCGACGAACCACGTGCTCTGGCGATTTGCGATGCCGATGAGCTGACCGGCGAAAGCTCCAGTCTGTCGACCCGCGGCCAGCTCAAGGCAGTCATCGCCCGTTACGCGGCGCGCGGCCTGGCACCGGTGGTGGCGACCGAACTGGAGTTCTTCGTGTTCGCACCGAACACCGATCCAACCCAACCGTTTCGCCCGCCAGTTGGCCTCGATGGTCGCCGCGAGGATGGCTTGTCGGCGTTCAGCGTCAGCTCCAATAACGGTCTGCGGCCGTTCTTCAGCGAAGTGTATAAATGCATGGCGGCCCTCGGTTTGCCGCGCGATACCTTCATGCATGAAATGGGCGTCAGCCAGTTCGAGATCAACCTGCTGCATGGCGATCCGCTGCTGCTGGCCGACCAGACGTTCCTGTTCAAGCATCTGCTTAAAGAAGTCGCGCTCAAGCATGGCTTGACCGTGGTGTGCATGGCTAAGCCACTGGCGCACACGCCGGGCAGCTCGATGCATATTCACCAGAGCATCGTCGACATCGCCACGGGTAAAAACGTCTTCAGTGACGAGCACGGTGAGCCGACCGCGATGTTCCGCCACTTCATCGGCGGGCAGCAGGCCGGCATGGCCGATTTCACCGCACTGTTTGCACCCAATGTGAACTCCTACCAGCGCCTGTGCCATCCGTACGCGTCGCCGAACAACGCCTGCTGGTCGCACGATAACCGTGCGGCCGGGTTGCGGATTCCGGCCAGTGCGCCGGTCGCTCGTCGGGTGGAAAACCGTTTGCCGGGCGCCGATGCCAACCCCTATCTGGCGATCGCCGCCAGTCTGGCCGCCGGTTTGCATGGCATCGAGCATGAGCTTGAGCCGAGCGAAGCGATTCAGGGCGAGTTCGCGGTGCCGGACAATCTTTCGCTGCCGTGTACCTTGCACGCCGCGCTTGAGCGTCTGAAGCGTAGTCAATTGGCGAGGGAACTGTTTGGACAGGAGTTCATCGAAGGCTACATCGCTTCGAAGACCATGGAATTGACCAGCTTCTTTGATGAAATAACTCCCTGGGAACGGCGTGTTCTAGCAGCCCAGGCCTGACGTACCATCGTCACCGGGCTATCGTTCTGGTAGCCCGATCTTTACTGCAAGGAGCCGCTCGGAACGCCGATGCGCCAAATCTGGAAATCCTTTCGAGCGCTGTATTTCGCCTCGCTGATGATGTTGATCGGCTCGGGCCTTTTGTCTACTTATCTGGCATTGCGCCTGGCCGCCGAGAATGTCGACGGACTGTGGGTCGGTGCGCTGATGGCGGCCAACTATTTCGGCCTGGTGCTGGGTGGCAAGATCGGCCATCGGTTGATCGCCCGGGTCGGTCATATCCGGGCGTATTCCGCGTGTGCCGGGATCGTCGGTGCGGCGGTACTTGGCCACGGCATGGTCGATTGGTTGCCGGCGTGGCTGGTGCTGCGGACCATCGTCGGTCTGGGCATGATGTGCCAATACATGGTGATCGAGAGCTGGCTCAATGAGCAGGCTGATGCCAATCAACGTGGGTTGGTGTTCAGCGGCTACATGATTGCCTCGTACCTGGGGCTGGTGCTCGGTCAGCTGATTCTGGTCATGCACCCGGGGCTGGGTCTGGAACTGCTGATGCTGGTCGCGCTGTGCTTTGCCCTGTGTCTGGTGCCAGTGACGCTGACCCGGCGGATTCACCCGGCGCCACTGCATCCGGCACCGATGGAGCCGCGCTTCTTTATCAAGCGCGTGCCGCAGTCGTTAAGCACGGTGCTCGGTGCGGGATTGATCATCGGCGCGTTCTACGGTCTGGCACCGTTGTATGCGTCGCAGCAGGGGCTGTCGACCGAGCAGGTCGGTCTGTTCATGGGTAGCTGCATCTTTGCCGGACTGCTGGTGCAGTGGCCGTTGGGCTGGCTGTCTGATCGTTATGACCGCGCGCTGCTGATCCGTTGCTTCGCCGGTTTCCTTGCGGTGGCGGCGTTGCCATTGGCGATCATGCCGCAGGTGCCGTTGGAGGTGCTGTTCGTGGTCGGCTTCTTCTGCTCGCTGGTGCAGTTCTGTCTGTATCCGTTGGCGGTGGCGTTTTCCAACGACCACGTCGAAGGTGATCGGCGCGTGTCGCTGACGGCGATGCTGCTGGTCACTTACGGGGTGGGTGCGAGTATCGGGCCATTGCTGGCGGGTGTGCTGATGAAGTTTCTCGGCAGCCAGAGCCTGTATGCGTTCTTCAGCTTCTTTGCGCTGGTGCTGGTGTGGCGAATCCGCCCGAAAGCGGTGACCAATCTGCATCAGGTCGACGACGCGCCGCTGCATCACGTGGCGATGCCGGACAGCATGTCGAGTTCGCCGCTGGTCGCTGCGCTTGATCCGCGAGTGGATGAGCAGGTGGTGCAGGAGCAGATGCAGAATCCGGTGTCGCCGGAACCAGAGCCGGAGCCTGAAACAGAGCCTGAATCTCCATCTGAGCCAGAAGCAAGCCCCGATGACGACGGCGAAAAACCAACACCGGATATCAGCGGTGCCAGGCCTTGAATAAGGCAGAGCAATCAACTGAGGATTTGGGAGTTGCGCGGGCTTTTGTGGCGAGGGGATTTATCCCCGATGGGCTGCGCAGCGGCCCAAATCCTTTTGACCTGATCTCACTGTTACACCGCATTGAATGGTTTTTGGGGTGCTTCGCGCCCCATCGGGATAAATCCCCTCGCCACAGGGATTTCCTAGCGCTTCAATCCTTTGGCAGACAAAAAAAAGGGCAGTCACCGCGAGGTGACTGCCCTTTTTATTTGCGCGTACGACTCACATATCGTCTTTGTCGAAACGCCGTGCTTCACGTTGCAACTGATAGACGAAACGCTCGACGTTGCGCGCGGCCGGGCCACTGATGTTGTGGAAACGCAGGCCGGCGAAGGTGATGTTGAGTTTTTCTTCGAAGTGCAGATAACGCAGTTCGACTGAAATCGGCTGGTTGCCGAACAGTGGCGGGGCAATCATGCGGTCGTAGACCTGGCCCAGTTGCAGCCGGTCAGTGATGTCGCCTTCAAAGCGCAGTTTGCAACCGGTGGCGGAAATATCCAGCAGTTTGCCCTGGATCGGCGCCTTGAGCTTTTCGCCACCCAATTCAACGCTGACCAGGTCGGTCAGTTTCAGTGCTGCGCGAAACGCGTTGCGGCGCTGGTGATAAACCACTTCGGTCGGCAGCTCGCCGGTGTAAAAGCGGTCGCCGTCGGATTCTTCGATGTTCAGCGTACCGTTGCATTCCCAGGCAATGCGCACGCCATCATGAAAGCCTTCAACCCTGAACGGTTCACCGGCGAGCAGAAAGCGTTCGCCGTCGCGCGGGATCATTTCGTCCAGAGCGATCGAGGCGCTGTCGCGGTCGACTTTGATCAGGTAGCTCTGGAAGCGCTGGCTGCGTTCATGGAACGTGATGATCAGCGGGTCGTGACTGTCTTGCAGTTGACGCAGGTTGCTGGAGATTTCCAGGGGCGTGGTGAGCACCTTAGGTGGCTGCGGAGCATCATCCGCGCTTAGGGCGTTTGGCACGTTCTCTCAATCTCCAGACAAAATTTGACGATGAATGGCCAGCATTTTGCCAGCATGTTCCGCGTGTTGATAGTGCGAATGGCTCACGCCTGGCTGAAGGTGCGCGGCTTGACGGGTCTGGCGAAAGTGCCGCTGGCGTCATAAAGCGCTGGCGGTTCGCCCCCGGTGAGAATTTTCAACTGATTGGATGTCGCGGCCTGCTGGATCTGGATCGACTGGCCGTTCTTGGCGTTGGCTGCCTGGCACTGGCTGATGAGGTCAGTGAGGGCATCGCCCTGCGTCATCAACTGCTCGCCAATGCTCGACTGGCTGGCCAGTTGCTCGAGGCCTGTGCGGTCAGTCGGCAGGTTCAGGCTGGCGAGGATTTCGCTGCGCTTGCGGCCATGCTGTTCAAGCAGAATGATCAATGCCTGTTTGCGCGCCAGAATTTCTTCCAGCAAGGGCATGTCGCGACCGTGCAAGGCGAGGGCCTCGGTTTGCAGTAACTCCAGCAATTGTTGAGCTGGAGCAAAGTCGTCGTTGATCAGTTGCAGTAAATTAGTGTCGTGCATGGCTGGCCTTGGGTTTTAAGCGTCCAAAAGCCTGGCGCAGGCGAAGGCCTAGCGCTGGGCTTCGAAGTTGAGCAGTTTGCTGGCTACACGGTTGCTGTCGACTTTATAGCTGCCATCGGCAATCGCGGCTTTCAACTCGGCCACACGGGCTTTGTCGACAGCAGGTTGATCGCGCAGCTTGTCAGTGACCTTCTGCAACTGTTGAGCCTCATTGCTGAGGTGTACCGATTCCCCGCTTTTAGCGGTACTGGCCGATTCGGCCGGGGTATTCAGCGGCGCTGAGGTGCCGTTTTCGGCGGTTTCCTTGGCGTTGCTGGTACGCGTACTGCCCGTAAGTGACGAGGAGCTGTTCAAACGGCTGAAATCGATGACCATGATAAAAACCTCTGGGAATTTGGACGCTTGCCATGTTTTCGGCTATCCCCTGGAAAACTTTAGGCCCATTTGCGAATGAGTCTGCATGCGCCGGCGCGTGTCCTGCTGCGGCACAGTTTAAGGAAGCGACGAGGTCCGCGCCAGTTTTCTCACGAGGGCTTCTACATGGCGACTTCCACTTGGCCCGGCGCGACGACTTGCGCCTTGATGACCCGTTGCGAGTTGAGGTTTTTCACCCGGATCTGTTCCCTCAGGCCGCCGTTGGCCAAGGCTTCGCCGGGCATGCGCACGGCCATCGTCCCGCTGCGGGCGGTGATGACCACTTGATCGCCTTTGCGCACAACTTCCGCCTGTTCCAGATGCACCAGGGTAATGACCTGATCGGCTACCGTTGGTCGGGTTAATTTCTGCCCGATCGCGTCGTCTACCGACGTCAAAAAACCCTGGTTGATTGTGCTGACATCGCGCTCGCGCAAAACCACATCCTGAGGCTCGATAATTCCGGCGCGCTTGAGGGGGCGGGTAGTGGTCACAATCTCGCGAAACAGGCGGACTTGAGCGGGTACGAACACGGTCCAGGGGGAGGCGCCCTCGCAGCGAACCTTGACCGTTACCCGGCCCAAAGGACGTGCCGGACTCTCCAGTGAGGCTGTCAATTCCTTGTCGCACATGGGCATGCGCATGCGGGGGTCGAGCTGGTTCACTTCGATTTCGTAGCGGCCTTCCGTTTGACTGGTTGCCAGATAGTCTTCTACGGTGAACTCAAGAAAGCCCTGTGTGACGCCGATAAGCATGTCAGGCAGGGTAACCGCATCAGCAATGGCAGGGCTGCCAGCGAAACAGCAATAAATGGCGGACACCGCGCAAAGCCCTCTGCGGAGGGAAGATGTCAGGCGTCGGAAAAATGTCGTTTGAGCGTTCATACGAGTTAAAAAGCAAGCGCCGTGCCGTTTAGCAATGAATGTGCGTCGCAACAACACTTGGCGTTGGTTTAGGAGTCTGGCATGGCTGGTGTAATGGATTCGGTGAACCAGCGCACGCAACTGGTAGGGCAGAATCGCCTGGAGCTGTTGTTGTTCCGTCTTGACGGTCAGCAACTCTACGGGATCAACGTGTTCAAGGTTCGGGAAGTGCTGCAATGCCCGTCGCTGACGTTGATGCCCAAGTCCAGTCCTGTCGTGTGCGGGGTGGCAAGTATTCGGGGGGCGACCATTCCGATCCTTGATCTGGCAATGGCGACCGGCTCAGGTGCGTTGAAAGACAAGAACAACCCGTTCGTGATCATCACGGAGTACAACACCAAGACCCAGGGTTTCCTGGTCCGCTCGGTGGAGCGCATCGTCAACATGAACTGGGAAGAGATTCATCCGCCGCCCAAGGGCACGGGTCGCGATCATTATCTGACCGCTGTGACTCGGGTGGACAATCAGTTAGTCGAAATCATCGACGTCGAGAAAGTGCTGGCGGAAGTCGCACCGACGCCGGAAGCGATTTCGGTCGGCGTGGTCGATGTCGAGACCCAGACCAAAGCGTTGTCGCTGCGGGTGCTGACAGTCGATGACTCGTCGGTGGCACGCAAGCAGGTCTCGCGGTGTCTGCAGACGGTTGGCGTGGAAGTCGTGGCGTTGAACGACGGCAAGCAGGCGCTGGATTACCTGCGCAAGCTGGTCGACGAGGGCAAGAAGCCGGAAGAAGAGTTCCTGATGATGATCTCCGACATCGAGATGCCGGAGATGGACGGGTACACCCTGACGGCGGAAATCCGCAGCGACCCACGCATGCAAAAGCTTCATATCATCCTGCATACTTCGTTGTCGGGAGTGTTCAATCAGGCGATGGTCAAGAAAGTCGGTGCCGATGACTTTCTGGCCAAATTCCGTCCTGATGACCTGGCATCCCGGGTAGTCGACCGGATCAAAGCAGCAGATATCAGCTAGGGGCCTTCTGCCCCTGGCGGTCAACACGATTTAAGAGGCGGCATCATTGTCTACGGGTAATTTGGATTTCGAACAGTTCCGGGTGTTCCTGGAAAAAGCCTGTGGCATTTTGCTCGGTGAAAACAAGCAATACCTGGTCTCGAGCCGTCTCAACAAACTGATGGAAGTGCAAGGCATCAAGTCCCTGGGTGAGCTGGTTCAGCGCATCCAGACCCAGCCGCGCAGCGGTTTGCGCGAGCAGGTGGTCGATGCCATGACGACCAACGAAACCCTGTGGTTTCGTGACACCTATCCGTTTGAAGTCTTGAAGAACAAGGTGCTGCCCGAAGCCATCAAGGCCGCTCCCAACCAGCGTCTGCGGATCTGGTCGGCGGCGTGTTCCTCGGGTCAGGAACCGTACTCGCTGTCGATGTCGATCGACGAGTTCGAGCGCAGCAATCTCGGCCAGTTGAAGATGGGCGTGCAGATCGTTGCCACGGATCTGTCTGGTCTCATGTTGAACAACTGCAAGACCGGCGAGTACGACAGCCTGGCAATCGGTCGTGGCTTGTCGCCTGATCGCTTGCAACGTTACTTCGACCCGAAAGGGCCGGGTCGCTGGGCCGTCAAGGCGCCGATCAAGAACCGGGTGGAATTCCGCTCGTTCAACTTGCTCGACAGCTATGCAGCGCTGGGCAAGTTCGACATCGTGTTCTGCCGCAACGTGTTGATCTACTTCTCGGCTGAAGTGAAGAAAGACATTCTGTTGCGCATCCACAGCACGTTGAAGCCGGGCGGTTATCTGTTCCTCGGTGCTTCCGAAGCGCTGAACGGTTTGCCGGACCATTACCAGATGGTTCAGTGCAGCCCGGGGATCATTTACCAGGCGAAGTAACTGACATCGGCGTCACAAGAACGGGAGTCCTCAGGGGCTCCCGTTTTTTTGTGCCGAATAATCTCCCAGGCGCCAATTCCCTGTAGGAGCTGCCGAAGGCTGCGATCTTTTGATCTTGTTTCTAAAAAACAAAGTCAAAAGATCGCAGCCTTCGGCAGCTCCTACAGATTGAGACCAGTTCCGGGGTATTCGGTAAAGGCAGGGGCAAGCGGCAGAAAAGCGGCATCTGGCGGAAAGCGGTTGCCGCTTTTCTGGCATTGCCGCATTGCCGATAGCCCGCAAGGCCCCGGTTTACGGGTGTTTCTTGCATTGGCACGCCACTTGCTAAAGCTCAGTTACGAAAAACCGGTCACCTGAAGGTTCCCGACATGAGCATCAGCTTCGATAAAGCGCTCGGCATTCACGAAAAGGCTCTGGGCTTCCGCGCCCAGCGCGCTGAAGTGCTGGCCAATAACATCACCAACGCCGATACCCCGAACTACAAGGCTCGGGATCTGGACTTCTCCAAAGTGCTGGAAGCACAGACCGAGAAAACCAAAAGCGGTGGCCACTTCGCCCTGAACATGACCAACAGCCGTCACATCGAAGCTGAAGGTTTGGGCAATGGTGACGAATCGTTGCTGTATCGCACGCCGATGCAACCGTCGATCGACCAGAACACTGTTGACGCCCAGATTGAGCAGTCCAACTACGCGGAAAACGCCGTGGGCTTCCAGGCCAGCTTCACCCTGCTCAACAGCAAATTCAAAGGGCTGGTTTCAGCCCTGCGCGGAGAGTAATCCATGTCCCTGTCCAGCGTTTTCAACATTGCCGGCAGCGGCATGAGCGCACAAACCACGCGTCTGAACACCGTGGCATCGAACATCGCCAACGCCGAAACCGTCTCGTCGAGCATCGACCAGACCTACCGTGCCCGTCACCCGGTATTCGCCACCATGTTCCAGGGCGGCCAGAGCGGCGGCAGCAACTCGCTGTTCCAGAACCAGGACGCTGCTGGTCAAGGTGTGCAGGTGCTCGGCGTGGTCGAAGACCAGAGCAACCTCGAAGCGCGCTACGAGCCGAACCATCCGGCTGCCGATGGCAAGGGCTACGTCTACTACCCGAACGTCAACGTGGTGGAAGAGATGGCTGACATGATCTCCGCGAGCCGGTCCTTCCAGACCAACGCCGAAATGATGAACACCGCCAAAACCATGATGCAGAAGGTACTGACCCTCGGTCAGTAATAAGGGGCGACTGTCATGAGCGTTACCGATACCACCAGCGGCCTCAGCATGAACGACATCCTGGCGAACTCTTCGAAGAGCACCAGTTCGACCACTGGTGGCATTGCTTCGGCCACCAACAGCGCCACCGGCGGTCAAGCCCTGGGCAAGGATGCGTTCCTGCAGCTGCTGGTCACCCAGCTGAAAAACCAGAACCCGCTCGATCCGCAGGACAACAGCGCATTCGTTGCGCAGTTGGCGCAGTTCAGCAGCCTGGAAGGCATTACCACGCTCAACAGCACCGTTAGCGGGCTGGCCGGCAACTACAACTCGTCGCAAGCGTTGCAGGCGTCGTCTCTGGTTGGCCGCAACGTGATTGTGCAGACCAATACCGCACAGCTCGACGACCCGACCAAAGGCATGACTGGTTCGGTAACCGTGCCATCGTCCATCGCGGAAGGCACCGTGACGATCACCGACAAGGACGGCAAAACGGTTCGCACCATCGACCTGGGTAGCCGCGCCGCTGGCGCCGCCAGTTTCACGTGGGATGGCAAGGACACCAGCGGCACCGTGGTGCCCGTCGGTACTTACACCTTCAAGGCCAACGCACCGATCAACGGCGCCGCGACGGACCTGGCAACTTACCTGCCGGCCACCGTCAACAGCGTGACGATCAGCCAGACCGGCGGCGAGCTGATGCTCAACCTGGCCGGCAAGGGCAGCGTCGCCCTGTCCAAAGTACAAACCATTGGTATATAGAGCCGACTAACCGGCACAAAGGAGTGGAATATGTCTTTCAATATCGGCCTTAGCGGTCTCTATGCAGCCAACAAACAACTGGACGTGACCGGCAACAACATCGCCAACGTCGCGACTGCCGGTTTCAAATCTTCCCGTGCAGAGTTTGAAGACGTCTACTCGGCGACCAAACTGGGCACCGGCAGCAAGGTCATCGGTAACGGTGTGCGCCTGGCCAACGTTTCGCAGCAGTTCACCCAGGGTGACATCAGCAACACCGGCAACGTGTTGGACATGGGCATCAACGGCTCGGGTTTCTTCACCATGAGCAATAACGGCTCGATCTCCTATACCCGTGCCGGTACATTCAAGGTCGATGACGCCGGTTTCATCACCAACACCGATTACACCTCGCGCCTGCAAGGTTACGGCGTGGATGCCAACGGCAAGGTCATCAACGGTGTGTTGACCGACCTGAAAATCGACACCTCGAACCTGGCACCGAAGTCGACTTCGGCCGTGGGATCGAGCATCAACCTGAACTCTTCGTCCCCCGTGATCGTTGATACTGGCGCCAACGCCGTCATATTCGATCCGTCCAAGGTCGAGACCTACACCAAGTCGTTCAGCACCCCGATCTATGATACGCAGGGCAACAAACACGACATGGATCAGTATGTGGTGAAGACGGGCGAAAACACCTGGAAGGTATACACGTTGGTTGACGGTCGTAACCCGGATGCAACGGGTAGCGATCCAAAAACCACTCCGCCAGTGGCATCGACCCTGACCTTTGACTCTGCAGGCAAGTTGACTCAGGTCAGCACACCAAACCCGGCAGATCCGGCCGATCCGATCATCAGCAGCGACCTGACGCTGAAAAGCTGGAGGCCGGGCACGGTGACCAACGGTGTCTTTACGCCCAACGGCGCAGCTGCCAACCCGGCTGGTGTGACCATTTCGATGGCCAAGACTACCCAGTACAACGCGGACAACTCGCGTACGATTCCGACTCAGGATGGTTACGCCACTGGCCAGATCACAAACCTGACCATCGACGGCACTGGTACTCTGTTCGCCAACTTCAGCAACAATCAGAACAAGGCCATCGGCCAGGTTGCGCTGGCCAGCTTCACCAACGAGCAGGGTCTGCAGGCTGTTGGTGGTACTAGCTGGAAAGAAACCTTTGCTTCGGGTATCCCGGGTTACGACGCTCCGGAAACCGGTACTCTGGGTTCCATTCAGTCCAACTCTCTGGAAGAGTCGAACGTTAACCTGACCAATGAGCTGGTTGATCTGATCAAGGGTCAATCGAACTATCAGGCGAACGCGAAAACGATTTCGACTCAGAGCACGATTATGCAGACCATTATTCAGATGGCTTGATTCTGGGTATTGGCTGTACAGGGAGCCCCTCTTTTTGAGGGGCTTTTTTGTGGGTGATTTTTGCTGGTTTTTGGGTGTTTATCCGTTGCTGTGGTTAGGGCTGCTTAGGGTTTCGCCCTTACGGCGAGTCACCTTTTCCAGACGCCGAAAAGGTAACCCAAAAGGCTTTGCCCTGACGTTCGGCCCGCTCGCTGGGGCTCGGGGTTCCTTCGCTCCGGGATCCATCCGGGGCATCGATTTCGGTTTGCTTCGCTGCACCTCCTTTCGATGTCTTCCCCGGATGAACCCCTACGCTCAGCCTCCCGACGGGCCTTCAGATCAAGAGCTGCACTCGAGCTAACGCTCATTGTGTTGAGTGGTGAGGGGCGGGTGTTTGGCTTTTGTTTTTTCAGGTCGGCGTATCTCTCCCAAACACCTCGGTCAGTCCCCTCTCCCTCTGGGAGAGGGCTAGGGTGAGGGGTTCTTGATCTGGCCTTAGCTCTTGATCTGGCTTTTGATCTTCTGCCCCATCGGCATTCCGGTGTTTGGAAAAGTGAGTCGCGGTAAGAGCGAGGCCGCCAGCGGCTACCTCCGCAGCAACGGATATGCCCCAACCCCAAAAAACAAAACCCCCGACAAACCAAAAGTCTGTCGGGGGTTTTCTTTTGCCTGGAGGAATCAGGCGTTTCGCAACGCCTGATTCAGCTCAGCTTATTGGCAAGCTTCGCAATCCGGCTCGTCAATCGCGCAAGCCTTCGGCACTGGAGCGGGACCGGCAGGAGCAGCCAGGACCGAATCTTCACCGTGGTTGCCGCCGCTGGAAACAGCGTTCAGCTTGCCGGTGTTGATGGTCGACTTCTCGGTGCTGGTCGCGGCCAGGGCACGGAGGTAGTAGGTGGTTTTCAGACCACGGTACCAAGCCATGCGGTAGGTGACGTCCAGCTTCTTGCCCGATGCGCCGGCGATGTACAGGTTCAGCGACTGGGCCTGGTCGATCCACTTCTGACGACGGCTGGCCGCGTCAACGATCCACTTGGTGTCCACTTCGAACGCAGTTGCGTAGAGCTCTTTGAGCTCTTGCGGGATGCGCTCGATCTGCTGAACCGAACCGTCGTAGTACTTCAGGTCGTTGATCATGACCGAGTCCCACAGACCGCGCGCCTTGAGGTCGCGAACCAGGTACGGGTTGATCACGGTGAATTCGCCCGACAGGTTCGATTTCACATACAGGTTCTGGTAGGTCGGTTCGATCGACTGCGATACGCCAGTGATGTTGGCGATGGTTGCGGTCGGTGCGATGGCCATGATGTTGGAGTTACGAATGCCTTTCTGTACACGGGCGCGAACCGGTGCCCAGTCCAGGGATTCGTTCAGGTCAACGTCGATGTACTTCTGGCCACGTTGTTCGATCAGGATCTGTTGCGAATCCAGCGGCAGAATGCCTTTGGACCACAGCGAACCCTGGAACGTCTCGTAAGCGCCGCGCTCGTCAGCCAGGTCGCAAGAGGCCTGGATGGCGTAGTAGCTGACCGCTTCCATCGACTTGTCGGCGAACTCGACGGCAGCGTCGGAGCCGTAGGCGATGTGCTGCAGGTACAAAGCGTCCTGGAAGCCCATGATGCCCAGACCCACCGGACGGTGGCGGAAGTTGGAGTTCTTCGCCTGCGGTACCGAGTAGTAGTTGATGTCGATCACGTTATCGAGCATGCGCACGGCGGTGTTCACGGTGCGTTGCAGTTTAACGGTGTCCAGCTTGCCGTCGACGATGTGGTTCGGCAGGTTGATCGAGCCCAGGTTGCAGACCGCGATCTCGTCCTTGTTGGTGTTCAAGGTGATCTCGGTGCACAGGTTCGAGCTGTGAACCACGCCGACGTGCTGCTGCGGGCTACGCAGGTTGCAAGGGTCTTTGAAGGTCAGCCATGGGTGGCCGGTTTCGAAGAGCATGGACAGCATTTTGCGCCACAGGTCTTTGGCCTGGATGGTCTTGAACAGCTTGATCTTGCCTGGGTACTGGGACAGCGCTTCGTAGTACTCGTAACGCTCTTCGAAAGCCTTGCCGGTCAGGTCGTGCAGATCCGGTACTTCGGATGGCGAGAACAGGGTCCACGGACCGTCATCGAAGACGCGCTTCATGAACAGGTCAGGGATCCAGTTGGCAGTGTTCATGTCGTGGGTACGACGACGATCATCACCGGTGTTCTTGCGGAGTTCGATGAACTCCTCGATGTCCATGTGCCAGGTTTCCAGGTAAGCACACACAGCGCCTTTGCGCTTGCCACCCTGGTTAACGGCTACAGCGGTGTCGTTCACGACTTTGAGGAACGGAACCACGCCTTGCGACTTGCCGTTGGTACCTTTGATGTACGAACCCAGCGCACGGACCGGGGTCCAGTCGTTGCCCAGGCCGCCAGCAAATTTCGACAACATGGCGTTGTCGTGAATCGCGTGGTAAATGCCCGACAGGTCATCCGGCACGGTGGTCAGGTAGCAGCTCGACAGCTGAGGACGCAGGGTACCGGCGTTGAACAGGGTCGGAGTCGAAGCCATGTAGTCGAACGAGGACAGCAGGTTGTAGAACTCGATCGCACGGTCTTCTTTGTTCTTCTCTTCGATCGCCAGGCCCATGGCCACGCGCATGAAGAAGATCTGCGGCAGTTCGAAACGCACGCCATCCTTGTGGATGAAGTAACGGTCGTAAAGGGTCTGCAGGCCCAGGTAGGTAAATTGCTGATCGCGCTCGTGGTTGATCGCCTTGCCCAGTTTTTCCAGGTCGAAGGTGGCCAGCACAGGGTTCAGCAGTTCGAACTCGATACCTTTGGCGATGTAAGCCGGCAAGGCCTTGGCGTACAGGTCGGCCATTTCGTGGTGAGTGGCGCTCTCGGTCACTTCCAGGAAGTTCAGGCCTTCGGCACGCAGGGTGTCCATCAGCAGGCGGGCGGTCACGAACGAGTAGTTCGGCTCGCGCTCAACCAGGGTACGGGCGGTCATCACCAGAGCGGTGTTGACGTCGGTCAGGGCCACGCCGTCGTACAGGTTTTTCAGGGTTTCGCGCTGGATCAGGTCGCCGTCGACTTCAGCCAGGCCTTCGCAGGCTTCGGTGACGATGGTGTTCAGGCGACCCATGTCCAGCGGCGCCAGGCTGCCGTCGGCACGGGTGATGCGGATCGACGGATGCGCGTTGACGGCTTCTTCGGCCGGGGCGTGGGCAGCGCGTTCTTTCGAACGACCGTCGCGGTAGATCACGTAGTCGCGAGCGACTTTCTGCTCACCGGCACGCATCAGGGCCAGTTCGACCTGGTCCTGGATTTCTTCGATGTGGATGGTGCCGCCCGAAGGCATGCGACGCTTGAAGGTCGCGGTGACCTGTTCGGTCAGGCGGGCAACGGTGTCGTGGATTCGCGACGAAGCGGCAGCGGTGCCGCCCTCAACTGCGAGAAACGCTTTGGTGATAGCGACGGTGATCTTGTCATCGGTGTAAGGAACGACAGTGCCATTACGCTTGATCACGCGCAGTTGACCAGGCGCGGTGGCTGCCAGATCCGAATTCGAATCGGCGGCCTGCGGCAAGGTGCCCTGCGGGTTCTCGCGAGTTGTGTCGGTTTGCATGAGGGATTGTCTCCACATTCTCTATGTTTGTTTGGGCACCATCATGGTGCTCACCGTTCTGTCCCGAAGCACTACTACCGACGAGAGTCGGCATTCACAACTTCGGAGCAGTAGGAAAAAGGCTACGACGCCGCATCCTTGCCGAAGTTTTTGGTTGCGAGCACATGCTCGAACCGGATTCCTTTCAGGTGACAGTTATGACTGCAACACCCATACCGTTTTGCCCGTTCGGAGCTATAAAAACGGTGCCATCCGCGAGTGCGGTCTGGTCTTCGAAAAACTTGCTGTGTTCAAGCTGAAACTGGCCATAAATCGCTTGAGTTTCAGCTCTGAAATGTGGTTGGGCTTTTCAGGTGAAAACCCTACATGTAGGGTCTCTGTTTTCGCCGTGCTACAAGATAATGCGTTTTAAGGGGTGTTGCAACGTACGGGCTGTGGATAAACCTGTGCGTAAATTGTGTAAGAAAGCTGGAATTCCCGTGTAGGCCGCGAACCTGCTGACCTAGACCGTTTGTCACTGTTTTTCCGCCGACAAAATCGCTTCAGCGGTTTTTTAAGGGCGCGAACCCTATCACAAAAGCTGACCTTGTCCGAACGCATTTACCGACTTGTGTTCTGGCTGTACGCCGTTTATACAATCGGCTCACGCGCAGGCATTCTTATCCTCCAAAAACATGACAAATGAACGGGAGGATCGTGGATATTCCACATGCTTTTGTAGGAGCTGCCGAAGGCTGCGATCTTTTGATTGTAAAAAACCAGATCAAAAGATCGCAGCGTTCCGCAGCTCCTGCAGAGTCTGATTCGCAGCCATCCCTTCTATTAATAAAAACAGCAAGCAGAGGTCACCGGTGGAGCAACAAGCCTTTCAGATATTGATAGTCGAGGATGATCAACGTCTGGCCGAACTCACTCGGGACTACCTGCAAGCCAATGGATTGCGCGTCGAAATCGAAGGCAACGGCGCGCTGGCGGCGGCGCGGATCATCACCGAGCAGCCGGATCTGGTGATCCTCGATCTGATGCTCCCCGGTGAAGATGGCCTGACGATCTGCCGCAAGGTGCGCGACCGTTATGACGGGCCCATCCTGATGCTGACCGCGCGCACCGACGATGCCGACCAGATCCAGGGGCTCGACCTCGGCGCCGACGATTACGTGTGCAAACCGGTGCGTCCGCGACTGCTGCTGGCACGCATTCAGGCATTGCTGCGACGCAGTGACACACCCGAGCCGAGCGCGGAAAAAAGCCGTCGCCTGCAATTCGGCCCGCTGGTGGTCGACAACGCCTTGCGCGAGGCTTGGCTGAGCGACAACGGCATCGAGCTGACCAGTGCCGAATTCGACCTGCTTTGGCTGCTGGTGTCCAACGCCGGGCGCATCCTGTCGCGGGAGGAAATCTTCACTGCGCTGCGCGGTATCGGTTACGACGGCCAGGACCGTTCGATCGATGTGCGTATCTCGCGCATCCGCCCGAAAATCGGTGATGACCCCGATCACCCGCGCCTGATCAAGACCATCCGCAGCAAAGGCTATCTGTTTGTCCCTGAAGCCTGCGTAGACCTGACGCTGTGAACTCGATCTTTCTGCGCATCTACGGCGGCATGTGCGCAGCGCTGATTCTGGTGGCGGTGCTCGGTGTGCTGGCGCTGCACCTGCTCAATCAGGTGCGCAGCGAACAATATCGCGAGCGTCTGGCCCATGGCACGTTCTCGCTGATGGCCGACAACCTGCAACCGATGAACGAAACCGAGCGCCATCGTGCGCTGCTGGTGTGGGAGCGACTGCTGGGGATTCCGCTGGCGCTGAAGAAATTTGCCGAAACCGATCTCGATCTGTCTCAGCGCGCCCGGGTGCAGCGCGGTCTGGCGCTGGTCGAGCAGACCGGGCCACACGCGGCGAAGGTCTATCGACTGGTCAGCGATAAGGAACAACTCGTCCTCACTGGCGAGGTGCAGCAGATCAGCGAGCAACTGGCCCGGGCGACGATTTACCTGCTGGCTGATGAGCTGGTGCGCGTGCCAGTGGCCGAGCAACCGAAACGGCTGGCGCAGATAAAGAAAGACAAGGGTTTTGGTTTTGACCTGCGGCTGGTCACGATCAATGACGCCGACATGGACGAAGACCAGAGCCGGCGCGTGTCCGAGGGCGATACGGTGATGGCGCTGGGCAAGGGCGGCGATTCGATCCGTGTCTTTGCCGGCATGGTCGGCACGCCGTGGGTGCTGGAAATCGGCCCGTTGTATCAGATGAATCCGTATCCGCCGGAGTGGCTGGTGCTGATCGCCGCGCTCGGTCTGAGTTTGATCGGCCTCATCGTTTATCTATTGGTGCGTCAGTTGGAGCGGCGTTTGCGCGGTCTCGAAGCAGCGGCCACGCGCATCGCCAAGGGCAGCCTGGAAACCCGCGTGCCGGCGCGCGGTGCCGACTCGGTCGGGCGACTGGCTTCGGCGTTCAATGGCATGGCCGAGCACTTGCAGCAATTGCTGGCGATCCAGCGTGAACTGGTGCGCGCGGTGTCTCACGAATTGCGCACGCCGGTGGCGCGCCTGCGTTTCGGTCTGGAGATGATCGGCTCGGCGACCACCCCGCAAGCACTGGAAAAGTACCGGGAGGGCATGGATCACGACATCGAGGACCTCGATAAGCTGGTCGACGAAATGCTCACTTACGCGCGGCTGGAGCAGGGTTCGCCGGCGCTGACGTTTCAGCGCATTGACCTCGATGCACTGGTCAATCAGGTGATCGAAGAGCTGGCGCCGTTGCGCGCCGAGGTCACGGTGCAGCGTGGGTTGTGCCTGTCGGCTGCCGACAATGATGATGCCTGGGTCGAGGCTGAGCCTCGGTATCTGCACCGCGCCCTGCAGAATCTGGTGGGTAACGCGATGCGCCACGCCCACTCGAAGGTCACGGTGAGTTATCAGGTCGGGCAATTGCGTTGTCGGGTCGACATCGAAGATGACGGGCCGGGTGTGCCGGAGGTGGCGTGGGAGCGGATATTTACGCCATTCCTTCGTCTGGATGACAGTCGCACTCGGGCGTCAGGCGGGCATGGTTTGGGGTTATCGATTGTGCGGCGGATCATCCACTGGCATGACGGCCGGGCAATCATTGGCAAGAGCAAAAGCCTGGGTGGGGCTTGCTTTAGCCTGAGTTGGCCGCGCAACCAGGAACGGCGCTGATTCCGGTGGCGGCAGTGCTGGTCCCATCGCGAGCAGGCTCACTCCTACATTTGGAATGCGTTTCCCTTGTAGGAGTGAGCCTGCTCGCGATAGGGCCTATTCAGGCAACGCAAAGGTTCAGGCAGGAATGCTGACCAGGCTCAATAACTGTCCATCCTGCACCCCGAACTGGGCATCCAGCTCTGTGCCGTTGCGCCACTCGCCCGACAGATCGGTTAACAAACGCAACCGGACCGATCCCGCCTCGGTCCACTCCAGCACTTCGGCGTGCTCGAAGTAAAAGCGTTTCTGCACGATCGGGTAGAGCGCCTTGAACAAACTCTCTTTCACCGAAAACGTCAGCGTCACCCACAGAGCCAATTGATCCGGCGATGCTGCAGCCATGCGCTGCATTTCCGGCGCGGTCAGAATTTCTCCGGCCAGGCGCTCGGCGCGTTCGCGGTTGAGCAGGTTTTCCAGGTCCATGCCCAAACCGCGCCAATGCTGCTTGTTGGCGACAATCGCCGCCGCGCGGCCGGTGCTGTGGGTGATCGAGCCGCAGATGTGCGCCGGCCAGACCGGCGCGCGATCTTCGCCAATCGGCGGAACCACGCCGCTGCCCTGAAGTTGCTGCAATGCCGCGCGGGCACAGATGCGCCCGGCGAGAAACTCCGCCTGCCGCTTCGCTACCGAACGCTGGATACTCGGCGGCGGCTCGATGGCGCTGCGCTGGAAGTCATCGCCAAGCAGCTGTGACGGATCGAAATGCGTGCTGAGCAGCACCGTGTCGGGCAACACCGTCGGCAACGGCCAGTGGGCGTCGAGCGGGGTGCAACAGGCGGGGAGGGTTGGAGTTGGATTCATGGCGGGCATTTTGCCGGTTAGCACAAGAGCTGGGTAGTGCATATCAATGTAGGAGCTGCCGAAGGCTGCGATCTTTTGATCTTGTTTTTTGCAATCAAAGTCAAAAGATCGCAGCCTTCGGCAGCTCCTACACGGGGGATGCGATCAGTTGAAGATCTTCTTGAAGAACGCCTGCATGTCCGCCCAGGATTTTTCGTCGGCGGCCTTGCTGTAGCCGATATCCGGGCCTCCATGCTCGCCATGACTCAAGCGATCAGCATCCGGATTGCTGAAACCATGCTTGGCACCGTCCAGGCTGACGAATTTATAGTCAGCGCCAGCCTTGTCCATTTCAGCCTTGAACGCGGTAACGGCGTCAGGTGTGACCATGCTGTCGAGCGCGCCATGTTCCACCAGAACTTTCGCTTTCACACTGCCAGGCGTGGCCGGGGTTTTGGTTGCCAGTGCGCCGTGGAAACTCACCACGCCCGCCAACGGCACACCCTGACGCGCCGCGTTCAACACCACCGCACCGCCGAAGCAGTAGCCGATGGCCGCAAGTTTGCTGACGTCGGTCTGCGGCTGTTTCTTCAGCAAATCGAGCCCTGCTTCGAAACGTTTGCTGGCGGCCGCCGCGTCTGCAGTCGCTGCCTGCATGAACGCCATCGCATCTTTCGGGTGCTCGGTGTTCTTGCCTTCGCCGTACATATCGATCGCCAGCGCGCTGTAACCGAGTTCGGCCAGATCCCGCGCGCGGCGCTTGGCGTAATCGTTCAGGCCCCACCATTCATGCACCACGACAATCCCCGGGCGCTTGCCCTTGATGGCGTCGTCGTAGGCGTAGTAACCGATCAGCTTCGTGCCGTCGGCGCTCTGGTAGGGGATTTCTTCAGTCTTGATCGCAGCCTGGGTGAGGCTGCTGACGGCCAGTAACGTGAGGGCGAGGAACAGGCGCATGGTCGGTCTCCTTATTGATAAGTGGTCAAAACAGCCTAGTCGATTTGGTTCAGGTCAGGTTCAGAGAGCGTTCAGGGGCGGTACAGGGGAGGGTCAGTAACCTTGCGCCATACCCAAACAGCACTGTGAAAGAGGAAATACCATGACTCGTTTAAACAAACTGCTGCTGGCATTTACCGTAATGAGCGCCAGCATCGCGGCCCATGCCGACACCACTTCCAACTTCGCTGGCCTGACTTTCGGCCAGACCAGCGACAAGATCAAAAAGTCCCACGCACTGAACGATAACCTTGATCACCCGAACGCCACTGGCGCGATCGACGGCAACAACACCTACGGCGTGCGCGTCGGTCAGCAAAACTCGCAAGGTCGCTACTACGCCACCTACGACAATGTGTCCGGTTCGCACAATGGCATTAAACTGCGTCAGGAAAACCTGCTGGGCAGCTACGATCTGTTTTACCCGGTGGGCAGCAGCACCAAACTGTTCGGCGGCGCAACGGCCGGTCTGACCAAGCTGACTCAGGAATCCCCAGGCTTTAGCCGTGACAGCGACATCGGTTATGCAGTCGGCGGCCAGTTCGGTGTGATGCAGCAAGTTTCGCAAAACACCTCGGTGGAACTCGGTTACCGTTACCTGCGCAGCAATGCCAGCACCGAGATGAGCGAACGCGGTGGCAGCAAGCAAGGCTCGCTGGACCTGACCAGCAGCGCGCAGACGTACTTGTCGGCCAACTACTTTTTCTAAGGAAGTTCGCCTTCTGCACCCTGTGGGAGCTAGCCTGCTGGCGATAGCGTCCTGACAGCCGATCATATTGTCGGCTGTCGAATCGCTATCGCCAGCAGGCTAGCTCCCACACAAGTTGTCTGGAGCATTTGATTTACCCGGGAGAGCGTCATGAAACTATTGGTCGTCGAAGATGAAGCGCTGTTGCGCCATCACCTGCAAACCCGCCTGACGGAGAGCGGTCACGTGGTCGAGTCCGTGGCCAATGCCGAAGAGGCGCTGTACCAGACCGGCCAGTTCAACTTTGATCTGGCGGTGATTGATCTCGGTCTGCCGGGCATGGGCGGTCTCGACCTGATTCGTCAGTTGCGTTCAGGCGGCAAGACCTTCCCGATCCTGATCCTCACCGCGCGCGGCAACTGGCAGGACAAGGTCGAAGGCCTCGCCGCCGGCGCCGATGATTACGTGGTCAAACCGTTCCAGTTCGAAGAGCTCGACGCGCGCTTGAATGCCTTGCTGCGCCGTTCCAGCGGCTTTACCCAGTCGACCATCGTTGCCGGCCCGCTGTTGCTTGATCTCAATCGCAAACAGGCGAGCCTCGATGAGCAACCGCTGGCGCTGACCGCCTATGAATACCGCATCCTCGAATACCTGATGCGCCATCACCAGCAAGTGGTGCCCAAGGATCGCTTGATGGAGCAGCTCTATCCGGACGACGGCGAGCGCGATCCAAATGTGATCGAAGTGCTGGTCGGTCGCTTGCGCCGGAAACTCGAAGGCCCGGCCGGGTTCAAGCCGATCGACACCGTGCGTGGCCTCGGCTACCTGTTCAATGAGCGCTGCACTTGATTCGTTCCCTTCGCGTTCGGCTGATGCTTGCCGCCACCACGTTGGCGGTGTTGTTCATGCTCGCCTTGCTACCAGCGATGCAGGGCGCATTCAGCCTTGCCTTGCAAGATTCGATCGAGCAACGCCTGGCCTCGGACGTCACCACGCTGATCTCTGCCGCGCGCGTTGAAAACGGGCGACTGATGATGCCGTCGCAGTTGCCCGATGAGCGTTTCAACCTCACCGACTTCCGTTTGCTCGGTTACATCTACGACCGTGAAGGGCATCTGGTGTGGCGCTCCAAAGCCACCCAGGAAGAACAGATCAACTACAAGCCGCGTTACGACGGACTCGGCAATGAGTTCGCGCGGATACGCGAAGCCAATGGTCAGGAGTTCTTCGTCTACGACGTTGAAGTCAAACTGCTCGGCGGCAAAAGTGCGGCGTTCAGCATCGTCGCCCTGCAACCGGTGCGCGAGTACGAAACCACCCTTCAAGGCCTGCGCGAAAACCTGTATCTGGGCTTCGGCGCCGCCTTGCTGGTGCTGCTGGCTCTGTTGTGGATCGGCCTGACCTGGGGCTTGAAAGCCTTGCGCCAACTCAGTCAGGAACTCGACGAAATCGAGACCGGCGCCCGCGAAAGTCTCACCGAACAACACCCGCGCGAACTGCTGCGTCTGACGGGTTCGCTTAACCGGTTGCTGCTTAGCGAACGGCAGCAGCGCAGCCGTTATCGCGACTCGCTGGATGATTTGGCGCACAGCCTGAAAACGCCGTTGGCGGTGCTGCAAGGCGTCAGTGAGGACATGGCTCAGCGGCCTAAAGACGTCGATCAGGCCTGGGTTCTGCAGAGTCAGATTGAGCGCATGAGTCAGCAGATCAGTTATCAGTTGCAGCGGGCGAGTTTGCGCAAAAGTGGGCTGGTGCGGCATCAGGTGCGGTTGCGTCCGGTGCTGCAAAGTCTGTGCGATACGTTGGACAAGGTGTATCGCGACAAGCGTGTGCGGGTGGCGTTTGATCTGCCGGAGCATTGTTACGTGCCGATTGAGCAGGGTGCTTTGCTGGAGATGATGGGGAATTTGCTGGAGAACGCTTATCGGCTTTGTCTGGGTGAGGTGCGCATCAGTGTGCGTGAGAGCCTGACCGGGGTTGAGTTGTGTGTTGAGGATGATGGGCCGGGTGTGCCGGCGGATCAGCGGGCGCGGATTCTTGAGCGTGGTGAGCGGCTGGATCGGCAGCATCCGGGGCAGGGGATTGGGTTGGCGGTGGTGAAGGATATTATTGAGAGCTATAACGCGAAGTTGATGTTGGGGGATTCGCCGATGGGGGGGGCTGCGTTTCGGATTGTTTTTCCGGTGGTTTGAGTTGGGGTTTGGGGTTGGGTGTATATCCGTTGCTGCGGTGATGGCAGCTTAGGGTTCCGCCCTTACGGCGGGTCACTTTTGGCAAACGCCCCAAAAGTAACCAAAAGGTCTGTGCCCTGACGTTCGGCCCACTCGCTGGGGCTCGGGGTTCCTTCGCTCCGGGATCCATCCGGGGCATCGATTCCGGTTTGCTTCGCTGCACCTCCTTTCGATGTCTTCCCCGGATGAACCCCTCCGCTCAGCCTGCCGACGGGCCTTTAAGATCAACAGCTGCACTCGAGCTAACGCTCATTGTGTTGAGTGGGGTGGCTGCGCCACGTGCTTCGCGGGTAAATTAGAACTGTGGGAGCCAGCGTGCTGGCGATGGCGGCCTGACAGCCGACCAGCCTCTAACGTGAACTCGGTTCAACTGTAGGAGCTGCCGGAGGCTGCGATCTTTTGATTCTGATCTTTGCGGTGCTTTTCTGGATGCGAGCACGGTTCGGTATACCGCGGGTGCGTACTTCCCCCTAACTCCTCCGTCAGTCCCTCAAAACTGCATCAATCAATGCTGGAGTCCGGCGCTTGGCGGGAGGCGGCTTCCAGATCCAGCAGTCCTTGTCCGTAGGCTTCGCTGTTGGCGTAGATGCCTGTCCGGTTGGCTGTGGCCAGCAGGTGTGCGCGGACTTGTTGTGGCGTGAGTTCGGGATAGCGACTTTGCAGCGCTGCCATGGCGCCACTGACCAGTGCTGCCGCGGGAGATGTGCCGGCAGTCTGGACGTATTTGCCATCCTTGTTGGTGGTCAACAGACCTTGGTCAGTACCTGAGTCGCCGCCCGGGACGGCGATGCACCAGGCCGCTGCCACGCCGCAGTAGTTGGATTTGGCATTGATGGCGCTGCCATCGTTTTTCAGTGCAACCACGGCGATCCAGTCTTTTTCAAGTTCTGGCAGGGCGAGTGGCAAGCCAGGTTCGGCCAAGGGTTCTCGTTTCAACTCGTTACCGGTCGGGAAGACGAATACCGCGCCGTCCTGAACCAGTTTTCGGGCGGTTGCCAGCGACTCCGGCATGACCTGCTTGTAGCGTGCTTCATTGATCTCGGTCGCCGGGATGGCATTCGCCCATGAGTTATTGAGGATCCGTGCGCCTTTGTCGAAACCGGCCTGCCAGGATTGGGCAATCTCGCTGTCGAAGAAAAACGGCTCGTTGTCGTCGCCGAATCGAAACGGGATCAGCTGTGCGTTGAACGCGACGCCGTGCATGCCCTGGTCGTCCTTGTTGGCTGCGAGAATGCCCGCCATCTGGGTGCCGTGTCCGATTCGGTCAAAGGTGCCGACGCGGTTTTCGACATGATCAAACCCCGGGTCACGCAGCCGTCCCTGAAACTCCGGCAAGTTGCTGTTCAATCCCGAGTCGATCAGTGCGACGGCCACGCCCTGACCGGTACCGCCGCGGGCATAAAGGGCTGAAGCATGGACAATCGCCAAGCCTTTCTGGGCCTGATATTCCGGCGTCTCGAACGGCGTCGGATCTATCGAGGGCTGTACGGGGTTTGTCAGGCATCCGGTTAACAGGAGTGTCAGCGCAAGCGCGGGGATGAGTGAAATATCGGGGATTTGAAGCATGATCGTTCCTTGATAAGGCTCCGTGCACAGCAGGCTTCCTCGCCTGTGCAAATGTCGCGGAGGAGGTTTTTTTGAAGCGAGAACCTTACCGGTGTGAAGCGATGAAGTGTCATGGAGGCAAAGTGCCCCGTCTGTTTCAAAGGATGGCGAATGGAAAAGTTCGAGTTATCCAAGCTTGAGGCGAGGGAGCGCAGCGTCCGGATTTACGTGCCTGCCCCGATTTTTATCGCCTGAATAAACGTTCAACGAAGGCGTTAAACCGACATCTTCAGACATGCTTTCAGGCTATGCATCGAGGCCTGTCATTACCTCTCCCAAATCCGTCAGCGTTTTCAATGCTCCTGCGCCCGATAAGCCCCGGGCGTTAACCCGGTCCACTTCTTGAACGCCCGATGAAACGCCGACGGTTCGGAAAAACCCAGCTGTTCAGCGATCTGTTGCAACGACAGATCCGCGCGGCCCAAATGGTAGATGGCGATATCCCGCCGCAGTTGATCTTTCAGCTCCTGAAAACTGGTGCCTTCCTCGCGCAAATGCCGGCGCAGGGTTTGCGGGCTGATGTGCAGGTGCGCGGCCACGGCGTCCAGGTCAGGCCAGCGTGCGCTGTCGCGGCTGAGCAAACGGCGCAGGCGGCTGCTCAGGCTGTCGCCGTCGTCGGGGCGTGACAGCAAATCAGCGGGGGAGCGTTCGAGGAAGTGTTTGAGGGTGCGTTCGTCCTGCAGCAACGGCATGTGCAGGTAGCGGCTGTGGAACAGCAGGCTGGTCTGGTCTGCTGAAAACGCCAAAGGGCAGGGGAACAGTAGATCGTACTCGGCGCCGTGGGCAGGTTTGGGATAGCTGAAGGTCACTTGCTCCAGGCGGATTCGCTGGCCGATCAGCCAACTGCCGAGACGATGCCAGATCACCAGCAGGCTTTCGCTGAGGAAGTGATCCGGGTCCCACCATTGCGCATCGTCGAGGCTCAGTCGCACCCATTCGTCTTCGCGGCTGAGGCTCAGGCGCGGGGCGTCGGGGAACAGGCTGTAAAACAGCAGGCCGCGTTGCAGAGCCTTTTCCAGATTGCGGCAGTGGATCGAGGCGTGGCACATCATGGCGAAGCTGCCGGGTTTGCTCGCTGCCTTGCCGAAACCCAGGTATTCGTCGTCCAGTGCCAGCCACAGGCTCTGGATCAAGCGGGTGAACTGTTCCGGGGCGATGCGCGCGCGGGGCTCTTCGAGCAGTTCGGGGCCGATGCCCAGTTGCAACAGCAGGCCCGAGTAATCGAACCCCAGACGGCGTGCGCCACCGAGGGCGGCACGGGCGAAATGACTGGCAATGGTGCGTTCGCGCATAAGCGGCAGATCCTTCCTCAGGCGCCGGATGGTAGCCGGAGGGTGGCACGTGCAACAAGGCGGATTTCCGCCAAATTGTAGGACGAGAGCTGGCGAGTTGGCGGATATCCGCCACACCTGAGTAACTGAATGGTGACGATGAAAACCTGTAACCCCTGATATCAAAAGGCTCACAGCCATATGCACCAATGTGGCACGACGATTGCGATACAAGTGACAGAAGCGTGCGTTCTGCTTGCCGCAAAGCGCCGTTCCAACAACAAATCCCTCCAGTGCAGGAGGGTTCGCAATTCAGGTTTCGCTGACGACAGATGGATGTTGCCACGCGGGACGCTTGAGGAAACTTGCAATGACGACTCGTCAGCCAATTTACAAATCCCTGTATTTCCAGGTGATCGTTGCCATCGCTATCGGCATTCTGCTTGGTCACTTCTATCCGCAGACCGGTGTGGCCCTCAAGCCGCTGGGTGACGGGTTCATCAAACTGATCAAAATGGTCATCGCCCCGATCATCTTCTGTACCGTTGTCAGCGGCATCGCCGGCATGCAGAACATGAAATCGGTGGGCAAGACCGGCGGCTATGCGCTGCTGTATTTTGAAGTCGTATCCACCATCGCTTTGCTGATCGGCCTGATCGTCGTCAACGTCGTGCAGCCGGGCGCCGGCATGCATATCGACGTGACCACTCTGGATGCCTCGAAAATCGCCACCTATGTGACGGCCAGTAAAGACCAGAGCATCGTCGGCTTCCTGCTCAACGTGATCCCGAACACCATCGTCGGCGCGTTTGCCACTGGCGACATCCTGCAAGTGCTGATGTTCTCGGTGATCTTCGGCTACGCCCTGCATCGTCTGGGTTCGTATGGTCGTCCGCTGCTGGACATGATTGATCGCTTCGCCCACGTGATGTTCAACATCATCAACATGATCATGAAACTGGCGCCGCTCGGTGCGTTCGGTGCCATGGCTTTCACCATCGGTGCCTACGGTGTCGGCTCGCTGGTGCAACTGGGCCAGTTGATGATCTGCTTCTATATCACCTGCGTGCTGTTTGTGTTGGTGGTGTTGGGTGGGATCTGCCGCGCGCACGGTTTCAGTGTTTTGAAACTGATTCGCTACATCCGCGAAGAGCTGCTGATCGTACTGGGCACTTCGTCCTCTGAATCGGCACTGCCGCGCATGCTGATCAAAATGGAGCGTCTGGGTGCGAAGAAGTCGGTAGTCGGTCTGGTGATCCCGACCGGTTACTCGTTCAACCTCGACGGTACTTCGATCTACCTGACCATGGCCGCGGTGTTCATCGCTCAGGCAACCGACACCCACATGGACATCACCCACCAGATCACGCTGCTGCTGGTGTTGCTGTTGTCCTCCAAAGGTGCGGCTGGCGTAACCGGTTCGGGCTTCATCGTGCTGGCGGCTACGCTGTCGGCGGTAGGTCACCTGCCGGTGGCTGGTCTGGCGCTGATCCTGGGTATTGACCGCTTCATGTCCGAAGCTCGCGCCCTGACCAACCTGGTTGGTAACGCTGTTGCGACTATCGTTGTCGCCAAGTGGGTGAAAGAGCTGGACACCGACGTGCTGCAAACCGAACTGGCTTCGGGCGGTCGCGGTATCGCTGATACCCGTCCTGAAGATGACCTGGGTGTGGCTGAAGGCCCAACCCCGATTAACGTCAAGTAAGAAAAGATCCCGCATCTGTTGATGCGGGATTGTGAGAGCCCTTGTGGTGGGGGATTTATCCCCGATGGTTCGCGCAGCGGCCCCCTTCTTGTCACTCTGAAGGGGACTGCTTCGCAGTCCATCGGGGATAAATCCCCTCGCCACAGGGGTTTTTTATTGCCTGCGATTTGAGCGTAACGGTCACGGCTGGTGACACTTGCGGTGATTGCCGCATTGGTAATGCCTGCCTAGGCTGAAGGCATCGTCCAAGGAGTTCGCCCATGTCCGCACCGCTGGCCTCATTGAAGATTCTCGATTTCTCCACTCTGCTGCCGGGGCCGTTTGCCTCGCTGTTGCTGGCGGACATGGGCGCCGAGGTGTTGCGCATCGAATCGCCGACGCGCATGGACTTGCTGCGAGTCTTGCCGCCGCATGATCAGGGTCTGTCGGCCAGTCACGCTTATCTGAACCGCAACAAGCGCAGTCTCGCGCTGGACCTGAAACAGCCCGAAGCGCTGGAGCTGGTCAAGCAGTTGCTGGCCGATTACGACATCGTCCTCGAGCAGTTTCGCCCCGGCGTTATGGAGCGTCTGGGTCTGGGGTATGAGGCGTTGAAGGCGATCAACCCGAAGCTGATTTACGTATCGATCACCGGTTATGGGCAGACCGGCCCCTACAAGGACCGCGCCGGGCATGACATCAACTACCTGGCGCTGGCCGGGCTTGCCAGTTACACCGGCCGCGCCGACAGCGGGCCGTTGCCGTTGGGGATGCAAGTCGCTGACATCGCCGGTGGTTCGTTGCACGGGGTGATTGGTCTGCTCGCTGCAGTGATCGCCCGTCAACAAACCGGGCAGGGCACGCATCTGGACGTGAGCATGACCGATTGTGCATTCAGCCTGAATGCCATGGCCGGTGCCGGTTTTCTCGCCTGCGGCGCGGAGCCGGGCTGGGAAGACCAGATGCTCAATGGCGGCAGTTTTTATGATTATTACCGTTCACGGGATGGCCGCTGGATGTCGGTGGGCAGTCTGGAACCGGCATTCATGCAGCCATTGTGCGCGGCACTGGGGCGGCCGGAGTTGGCGGCGCAGGGCTTGTCGCCCAAGCCCGAGCATCAGCGAGCACTGAAGGAGGCATTGAAGGTCGAGTTTGAAAAGCATGATTTTGCCGAGCTGTGCGAGTTGTTTGCCGGGATCGATGCGTGTGTCGAGCCGGTGTTGAATCTCGGCGAAGCAACCGAGCATCCGCAGTTACAGGCGCGGGAGTTGGTGACGCAAGTGCCGCGCGGGGATGGTTCGACGCAGGCGCAAATGGCCTGTCCGCTGAAGTTTTCCCAAGCGTTGCCGGCGCCACGGCATGTCGGGGCGGGGTTGGGGCAGCATACGGATGAGGTGTTGGGAGAGTTGGGGTTGAGTCCTTCGAAAATTGAAGAGCTGCGCCGGGCCAAAGTCATTCTTTAGTGCCTGTTCTGGCTTCATCGCTGGCAAGCCAGCTCCCACAGGTTTCGGTGTCGTACACAGAATCTGTGGACACCTCGAACACTGTGGGAGCTGGCTTGCCAGCGATGGGGCCAGTCAGGGCAACACAACACTGACTATTCCACCCGTATCTCACCACTGAACACCAAGGTGTTCCGGCAGCGCCGGCACAGATACCGTCGCCCCTGCCGCACCAGGCTATGGCGCTGCGCCGAAAATGGAAAGTCACTTTCCGCACACGGGCATTTGTAGATATAGCGGGTCACGCTGCGGCGTTTGATTGCATAAGTGTGGCAGCGATCCGGCGGCAGTTCGTAAACGCCGCGCATGATCAATTGCCACTCCTCGCCGTGGGGCTGGATGCGGTCACCGAACAGCTGATGGGCGATCAGGTGCGCCACTTCGTGGGCCACGGTTTGCTTGAGGAAGTGTTCGGCGTTTTCCCGGTAGAGCTGCGGGTTGAAGCGCAGCAGGTTCTCGTGCAGATGCGCGACACCGGCTTTTTGTCCGCGCAGCTTGAGACTCACCACGGGGCGTTGGAAATGACGTTTGAAAAAGGATTCAGCGAGTTGGTAACAGTCTTCGACGCGAGTATTGAGTTGCTCGGGCATGCTTGATGGATCTCCAGAGGCGTCAAGTATGCCGCAACCCTCAAGACTTGCGAATCGCCGAACCGCCGAATGGTCATCCTCCACACGAGAAGGCCGCCTTGCGGCGGCCTGTATTGGCAGATCTTGTTTTTCTCGGGAAGTCATTGCGTCAGTTGGTATAGACGGGCCCCACGCCCAGTCCCCAGACAATCACGGTGAACGCCATGATGGCCACCAGCACCACCAGACCCACCGCCAGCACCGAGCTGGAAAACAGGAAGCCTTCGTCCGACGGAATATTCATGAACGTCGGTAGCCCCACATACAACAGATACACCGTGTAGCAGATGGCCGCCGTGCCGACGATCATTCCCAGCCACATATGCGGATACAGCGCCGCCAGCCCGCCGACAAACAAGGGTGTTGCGGTATAGGTGGCGAATGCCACGCAACGGGCCAGGCTCGGGTTGGCGTCATAGGTGCGGGCCATCCAGTGCACGAAGGCACCCATGACCGCGACCCCGCCGAGCATCGCCAGGTATGACATGACCGTCATCCACGCCGCACTTTCGACCGTGAGCATGACCGGCGCGCGATTACCAATGACCCAGCCAACCTGGGTGGTGCCGATAAACGCCGAGACAGCGGGGATCGCCGCCAGAATCAGCGTGTGCGTCAGGTACATGTGGCTGATGCTTTCCTCTTGGTCGCCACGGATTTCCTTCCATTCCTGATCGGGGTGGGTAAAAAGTCCCACTACGTGATGGATCATGCCATTCACTCCTCTTGTTATTGCCATCGCCCCCCAACGGAGCGCCTACGGGCCAAGGTGGCCGAGCAAATTCAGGTCTTCAGATGTGTGCGACCTTACGTCGCAGTATAGAAAGGTCTTAACCGCACAGGCACTAGGGGCTTAGAGCAAATTGCGCTGTAAACACCGGGCTTAATCGCCTTGAGGTCTTGCGCCATTACGGACACGCCTTCTATGAGGGAGGGAGTTCAAGTGGCGAGGGGATTTATCCCCGTTGGGCTGCGCAGCGGCCCCAAAACCTGAACATCAGGTTTGCATGACGCACCGTGGTGAATGCCTTGGCGACTGCTTTGCAGCCGAACGGGGATAAATCCCCTCGCCACAGGAATTTATTCCCCCCACATCTACTGAGCAAGAAGGACAGACCGGCCCTTCGCCCTCACGGTGTTTTTTGCGTAAAATGCCGGCCTTTCGTCACACCTCACGGATTTCGCGTCATGGGCACTCTTACGGTCAACCAGAACAAGCTGCAAAAGCGCCTGCGCCGGCTGGCGGGCGAAGCTGTCGCCGATTTCAACATGATTGAAGACGGCGACAAGGTCATGGTCTGCCTGTCCGGGGGCAAGGACAGCTACACCATGCTCGACGTGCTGATGCACTTTCAGAAGGTTGCGCCGATCAAGTTCGAGATCGTCGCCGTGAACATGGACCAGAAGCAGCCGGGGTTCCCCGAACACGTGCTGCCGGCCTACCTCAAAGAGTTGGGCGTCGAGTATCACATCGTCGAAAAAGACACTTATTCGGTGGTCAAAGAGCTGATCCCGGAAGGCAAGACCACCTGCTCGCTGTGCTCGCGTCTGCGTCGCGGCACGCTGTACACCTTCGCTGACGAAATCGGCGCGACCAAAATGGCCCTCGGTCACCACCGTGACGACATCGTCGAGACGTTCTTCCTCAACATGTTCTTCAACGGCAGCCTCAAGGCGATGCCGCCCAAGCTGCGCGCCGACGACGGCCGTAATGTGGTCATCCGTCCGCTGGCCTACTGCAGCGAGAAAGACATCCAGGCCTACTCGGACCTCAAGCAATTCCCGATCATCCCGTGCAACCTTTGCGGCTCGCAGGAAAACCTGCAGCGCCAGGTGGTCAAGGACATGCTTCAGGAATGGGATCGCAAGACGCCGGGCCGCACCGAATCGATTTTCCGCAGTCTGCAGAATGTGATTCCGTCACAACTGGCCGACCGCAACCTGTTCGACTTCACCAGTCTCAAGATCGACGAGACGGCGGCTTCGCGCTTCGTCAATGTCGTAAACCTCTAATCAAAAACTGTAGGAGTGAGCCTGCTCGCGATAGCGGTGTGTCTGTCGACATGAGTGCTGACTGATACTCCGCTATCGCGAGCAGGCTCACTCCTGCAATTGTTTTTCGTTGAATTCATCAGGAGAGGGCATGCGCGATTACAAGTGGCTGCACGAATACTGTCTGAACCGTTTCGGTTCGGCGGCTGAACTGGAAGCCCATCTGCCCGTTCCCAAGACCCCGGCGCAATTGCGCAAGATCAGCGACGACCGCTACCTCTCGACCATGGCCCTGCGCGTGTTCCGCGCCGGCCTCAAGCACAGTCTGGTAGACGCCAAGTGGCCGGCGTTTGAAGAAGTGTTCTTCAAGTTCGACCCGGAAAAAGTCGTGCTGATGAGCGCCGAACACCTTGAACGGTTGATGCAGGACGCGCGGATTATCCGTCATTTGGGCAAGCTCAAGAGCGTGCCGCGCAATGCGCAGTTCATTCTCGATGAGGAAAAAGAACGCGGCAGCTTTGGCGCGTTGATTGCCGACTGGCCGGTGACCGACATTGTCGGTCTGTGGACGTACCTGAAAAAGCGTGGACATCAACTGGGTGGGCTGTCGGCGCCACGGTTTTTGCGCATGGTCGGCAAGGACACGTTTGTGCCGAGCTATGACGTGGTGGCGGCGCTGAATGCGCAGAGGATCGTCGACAAAGTGCCGACCAGTCTGCGTGATCTGGCGATTGTGCAGGACGCGTTCAATCAGTGGCATGAACAGAGTGGCGGGCGGGCGATGAGCCAGATTTCGATGATGCTCGCTTACACCGTCAATCATTAAGACCGAGTCGTCCCAATCGCTGGCAAGCCAGCTCCCACAGGATCTGTATCGAAACACAATTGTGTGATCGCTACAAAAACCTGTGGGAGCTGGCTTGCCAGCGATGGCGTCCACTCAGGCGACGGAGATTTCCCCTTCGCCAGCCAGTTTGCGATTCAACTGATACCGCCACCGCACATACAACAGCGCCGAGCAGAACACCGCCAGGCTCGCCGCCATCTCCAGCACCCCGAACAACTGCCGGTTCGGGTCATACGCGGCCAGTGCGCCTTTGATGAAATACAGATTCACCACAAAACACATCCACGAATGCCCGCGGGCGCTGCCCATGATCATCGCCGGGGCGAGGATCAGCCACGGGATCAGCTCGACCAGCAAAATCACCCACGGCCGCGCGCCGTGCAGGTCGGCGAATATCAGGTAATAGGCAGCCAGCAATCCGCCGAGGGCGAAAAAACTCAGCAGGCTGATCACTCGCATCGCCTTCACGCGCGGCTCCAGCCACTCGACAGAGGGCAGGACTTTCGGCTTCCTGGCCACGTCAGCCCTCCAGTTTCTGCGCGGTCTTGGCCAAGCGCAGACCGAGCGCGCGACACAGCGCCACTTCGTGCTGATCCAGCCCACTTTTACCATCCGCCCCGGCGTGATGGCTTGCACCATAAGGCGTGCCGCCGCCCTGGGTTTCCAGGAGCGCCGATTCGCTGTAGGGCAGGCCGGTGATCAGCATGCCGTGGTGCAGCAGCGGCAGCATCATCGACAACAGGGTGGTTTCCTGACCGCCGTGCAGGCTGGCGGTGGAGGTGAATACGCCGGCCGGCTTGCCGACCAGTGCTCCGGTCAGCCACAGGTTGCTGGTGCCATCGAGGAAGTACTTGAGCGGCGCAGCCATGTTGCCAAAACGCGTCGGGCTGCCCAGGGCCAGACCGGCGCAGTTTTTCAGGTCGTCGAGGGTGGCGTAGAGCGCGCCTTCGTCCGGGATGTCTGGCGCTACTGCTTCGCACTCGGTGGAGATCGCCGGCACGGTACGCAGACGCGCTTCGAGTCCGGCCTGCTCGACACCACGGGCAATCTGCCGCGCCATCTCGTTGGTCGAACCGCTGCGGCTGTAATAGAGGACCAGAATGTACGGCGCGCTCACGGCAGCAACTCCAGAATATTCTCCGGTGGACGACCGATGACGGCTTTGTTGCCGACTTCGAGAATCGGTCGCTCCATCAGTTTTGGGTGCTCGGCAATCGCAGAGATCAGTTGATCTTCGCTGAGGCTGTCGTCAGCGAGCTGAAGCATTTTGTATTCATCTTCCCCGGTACGCAGCAATTGCCGCGCGCTGATGCCGAGCTTGCCGAGCAGGGCCTTGATTTGCGCCGCATTCAGCGGGGTTTCGAGGTAGCGCACGACGTTTGGCGTCAGGCCGCGGGCTTCAAGAAGCTCCAGTGCCGCGCGAGATTTCGAGCAGCGCGGATTGTGATAAAGCGTCAGATCGGTCATGTCGGGTCGCTTCTGGCGTAGAGTGGCGGCTATTCTAACTGTGCAGCGCGCAATCCAGAACCTTCAGAGGCGATGGGTCGCAGGCGTATTCAGATTTTCACAAGGAACATGACATGACACGGCGATTGGCAGCGGCATTGACGATAATCGGGGCGTTGATGCTGGGGGGCTGCGGCAACGATTACGGGATTGACCAGAACGGTCAGAAGGTCGCATCCGAGCGCCTCGACAAGCAATGGGTGATCATCAACTACTGGGCCGAATGGTGTGGCCCGTGTCGAACCGAGATCCCGGAACTCAATCACTTGGCTGATGAGCTCAAGAGCAGGAATGTCGGTGTGTTCGGGGTCAACTTCGACAACGTGCAGGGTGAAGAGCTGAAGAGTGCGAGCGAAAAACTCGGCATCAAGTTCACCGTGCTGGCGCAGGATCCGGCGGAGTTGTTCGAGCTGCCACGCAGCGAAGCGCTGCCGGTGACGTACATCATCGACAACAAGGGCAAGGTGCGGGAACAGCTGATGGGTGAGCAGACGGCGGCGGGGGTGATGGCCAAGCTTGATGCGTTGCAGGCGGCGAAGTAGGCATGCCAAGCATATGTGGCAAATGAGCCTCTGTGGCGAGGGGATTTATCCCCGATGGGGCGCGAAGCGGCCCCCGCGTAGTTTCAGACAACCGTACTCCGAGGTTTCAGGGCTGCTACGCAGCCCATCGGGGATAAATCCCCTCACCACAGCAGATCAACCCTCTTCCAGCCACCAGCGCAACGGTTTGCCTTGCGCCGGCCAGAAACGCATCTGCTCGATGGGCGAAATGTCCCAGCGCTCGACATGCTCCAGCGCCTCCAGGAAGCGTTGTTCCTGTTCCATCAGCGCCGGTGCACACAGTTTGCGGGTCTTGCCGATCTTGCCGAAGGTCAGCTTGTCGCCATCCAGGGTGTACGGCGCGAACCAATGGTTGCAGCCGCCGTTACCGTAGGCGCGACCATCATCGCCAAGGGTCACGGTCAGATGGCTGTAATCCATCAATGGCCGCTCGCCGATCCATTCCAGAATGTAACTGCGGTTCTGTTGCAGTTGCACAGGCTCGGCGGCGCAGCCCGCGAGGCCAACACCGACCAGAGCGGTCAGGGCAAAGCGTTTCATCACGCGGGCTCCTGGCATTTCGGGCACAGGTGCTTGTCGCCAACAGCCTTCCAGCCCAACTCGGCGATGCGTGTGGTGGCGGCCGGTTTTTCTGCCGTTTTGCCCAGCTTGGCGTCCACTGCAAACTCGAAGCTCAGCTCTTTGGCGCAGCTGTCGCAATTGACCTGCCAGGTGTGGATCGCCAGTTCGCCGAACACCGGGCCTGTGGTCATCGCGGTCCATTGGCCCGGCGGGTTGATCAGGTGGCGGACGGTTTCGACAGTCAGGCGCATGGACAAATCCTTGCTGCCTTTGAGGGTGACCAACAGCGCGTCACCGATGCGGATCGAGCCACCGTTGCCGGTGACTTGATAGCGGCCCGGGACGAGGGCGCGGCATTCGGTGAGGGTGTGTTGTGGGTTCATCAGGTTGTAGCGGAAATCGTGTTCGACCATGGGTCCTCCAAATATGCGCGACATGCTAGCACGGGCTGGATTGCAGAATGATGCACGCGTGCGACCTTCGATCAGGTTCAAATCGACCTGCGAGCATGGCAAACTGCCGCCCTCGACTCTGAAGGAACGGAACATGGCGCTGATCGAATGTTATGAATGCAAGCGGAGCATCAGTTCCGAAGTCAAAGCGTGCATTCATTGCGGGGCTCCGATGGCGGAGCACCAGACCCACGCACAAGCGCAGACCGCAGCCGCTCGGGTTCAGGCTTCGGCGATTTCTTTCGGCAGTCTGCCGCGTAACAGCGCGGTTCCTGAGGCTGCGGTGTTGCCGCAAGCGTCCGAGGGTTTGCCGAAAATCATGCCGGCCGCGGCGGGGCGTCGGCGTCGACAACAGGCCGCGCAAGCTGCGCAGATCAATGAGGACGGCAGCCGCCCGGTGGAAGGCTGGCTGAAGATCATGGTGTTTCTGATTCCGTGGATTTTCGTCTGGTTCCTGCTGCGCAACGGCCATTCGGCGAAACAACGGCTGTTCGGTTTCGGCTGGCTGGCCCTGCTGATTCTGGCGTCCACGCTGAAATAATCGCCTGAGCGATCAACCTTCGACCTGGTTCTGTGGCGAGCCCGCCGCCCAGGTCGCGATGTTGTGCAGGGTGGTCGCGGCAATTGCGCCCAATGCCTCCTGCGTCAGGAAAGCCTGGTGCGCGGTGACAATCACGTTAGGAAAGGTCAGCAGGCGCGCCAGCACATCGTCCTGCAACGGCAGGTCGGAACGATCCTCGAAAAACAGCTGCGCTTCTTCTTCATACACATCCAGCCCCAGATAACCGAGTTGACCGTCCTTGAGGGCGTCAATAAGCGCGGGAGTGTCGACCAGTCCGCCGCGACCGGTGTTGATCAGCATGGCGCCCGCTTGCATGTGGGCCAGTGAATCGCGATTGATCAGGTGTTTGCTCTGTTCGTTCAGCGGGCAGTGCAGGCTGATGATGCGCGACTGCGCGAGCAAGTCCGGCAGGCTCAGATAACGTGCGCCGAGTGCCAGAACATCGGGATTTGGATACGGATCGTACGCCAGCAACTCACAGCCGAAACCGTGCATGATTTTCGCGAAGGTGGCGCCGATCTGCCCGGTGCCGACGATGCCGACAGTCTTGCCGACCAGATCAAACCCGGTCAGACCATGCAGGCTGAAATCGCCTTCGCGGGTGCGGTTGTAGGCGCGATGCAGGCGGCGGTTGAGGGCGAGAATCAGCGCTACGGCATGCTCGGCCACGGCATGCGGCGAGTAGGCCGGAACCCGCACGACGGCCAGCCCCAGACGTTTCGCCGCGAGCAGATCGACATGGTTGTAACCGGCCGAACGCAAGGCAATCAGCCGAGTACCGCCCGCCGCCAGACGTTCCAGCACTGCAGCGCTGAGGTCGTCATTGATAAAGGCGCAGACCACTTCGTGCTGGTCGGCCAGTGCCGCCGTGTCGAGGCTGAGCCGGGCCGGTTGAAAATGCAGTTCGATACCCGCGGGGCAATCGGCGCCGAGGAAACTCTCGCGGTCGTAGGTCTGGCTGCTGAAAACGATCGTGCGCATGAAATCCTCCTGAGGCATCACCTGGGCTGCATCCCCAGAGTCCACTTTAGCCGTGAAGGCGTTGACCGGCATTGCGCTGGATCAGGCACTGATCTTCGCTTGCGCGGCCAGTCGGTTGATCGCCCGTTCCAGCTCATCCAGCGCTATCGACGCTTTCGGGTCTTCCTGTTTGAGCAGGGTTTCACTGCGCTGGCAGGCTGCGCGCAATTGCGGTACGCCGCAGTAACGCGTGGCGCCATGCAGGCGATGCACGCGTTCAATCAGTGCATTCTGATCGTGGCTGTCGCGCGCGGTGCGGATGGCTTCGCGGTCGGCTTCCAGTGAGGCCAGCAGCATCGCCAGCATGTCCGCCGCCAGATCTTCTTTACCGGCAGCCAGACGCAAACCTTCCTCGTGATCAAGCACCGGCAATTCGTGATTGCCCACAGCACTTTCGCTGACTCGCTCCGGCGCCTGATTGCGCAGTGCCAGACCGGTCCATTTCAGCACCACTTGCGCCAGTTGCCGCTCGCTGATCGGTTTGGTCAGGTAGTCATCCATGCCGCTTTGAAGCAACGCACGTTTTTCGTTGGCCATGGCGTGGGCGGTGAGGGCGACGATCGGCAGCGGTGTGCAATGCCGTTCGCTTTCCCACTGGCGAATGGTTTCGGTGCTCTGGCGACCGTCCATGCCCGGCATCTGCACGTCCATCAGCACCAGGTCGAACGATTCGGTCTGCACCGCTTTGACCGCGGCATAACCGCTTTCCACGGCCAAGACCTTGGCGCCCATGTCTTCGAGCAGTGTCTGCACCAGCAACAGGTTGGCCGGGTTGTCGTCGACACAGAGCACTTTCGGCGCGCGACTCGACAGCGGTTCGCCGGGTTCGTTACGCGGTTGGCGCGGATTGGCCAGATCCGACAGGGCGCGGCGCAGTTTGCGCGTGCAGGCCGGTTTGGCTTGCAGCTGGCTGTGCGGGTTGGGCACTGACAAATGGAACAGCGTCTGCTCGGTGGTCGGGCACAGCACCAGCACTTTGCAGCCCAGGTGTTCGAGGTCCCAGATATGCTGGTTCAGGCGCTCGGGCAGCATGTCGTTACTGGTGATGCCGATCACCGCCAGATCAATCGCCTGATCGGTCTGGTGGGCGCCGGTAACGCCATTGGTCAGGCTTTCCAGCGTATTGAACGGGGTGACAACAAGCCCGCAGTCTTCCAGTTGATGCTGCAAGGCCTGACGCGCCAGTTCATGGTTTTCCAGCACGGCGACCCGGCGGCCGAGCAGCGGCGCCGAGGGCAAATCTTCGGCGTCGTCGCGGGCCTTGGGCAGGCTCAGGCTGATCCAGAATTCCGAACCTTCGCCCGGCGTGCTGTCGACGCCGATTTCGCCGCCCATCTGTTCGATCAGGCGCTTGGAAATCACCAGGCCCAGACCGGTGCCACCGGGCTGGCGCGACAGCGAATTGTCGGCCTGGCTGAAGGCCTGGAACAACGCACGCACGTCCTGATTCGACAGGCCAATGCCGGTGTCCTGAATGCTGATGCGCAACTGCACGCTGTCTTCGTGTTCTTCTTCAAGCATTGCGCGGGCAACGATGGTGCCCTCGCGGGTGAACTTGATGGCGTTGCTGACCAGGTTGGTGAGGATCTGCTTCAGGCGCAGCGGGTCACCGACCAGCGACAGCGGCGTGTCGCGGTACACCAGACTGACCAGTTCCAGCTGCTTGGCGTGAGCGGCGGGGGCGAGAATCGTCAGGGTGTCTTGCAACAAGTCGCGCAGGTTGAACGGAATGTGGTCGAGCACCAGTTTGCCGGCCTCGATTTTCGAGAAGTCGAGAATCTCGTTGATGATTCCGAGCAGGCTGTCGGCAGACTTTTCGATGGTGCCTAAATAGTCGAGCTGGCGCGGGGTCAGTTCACTTTTCTGCAACAGGTGGGTGAAGCCGAGAATACCATTGAGCGGCGTGCGGATTTCGTGGCTCATGTTGGCGAGGAATTCGGATTTGATCCGGCTCGCCTCCAGCGCCTCTTTACGGGCCAGATCGAGTTCGATGTTCTGGATCTCGATGGTCTCAAGGTTCTGGCGTACGTCTTCGGTGGCTTGATCGACGCTGTGCTGCAATTCTTCCTGGGCGTTTTGCAGGGTGCCGGCCATGCGATTGATGCCCGACGCCAGTTCATCCAGTTCCTGACTGCCGAGCGGTGGCAGGCGGGTTTCCAGGTGACCGTCCTTGAGTTGCGCGACGGCCTGTTTGATCTGGCTCAGCGGCCGATTGATGGTGCGGCCCATGCGTAACGCGAGCAGCGCCGCACCGGCAAGGCCAGCGGCGATCAACAACAGGCTGGCAAACAGGCTGCGATAACCGCGCAGCAACATGCCGTTGTGCGAGAGCTCGAGTTCAACCCAGCCGAGCAGGCGGTCGGATTCTGCCGGAATCAGTTCTCCGGCAAGGTTGCGGTGCTTGCCGAAGACCGGCATCAGGTAACGGGTTGCGTCATTGCCGCTGCGTCGTTGCAAATGCGCGCTGTTGCCGCTCGGCGCCTGATTGAGCATGGTCGGGCCGGCGTGGGCCAGTGGCGAGCGATCCGGCGCGAGAAAGGTCACCGCGCGCACGTCCGGTTGCTCAAGGGACTGAGTGGCAATGCGTTCGAGCAGTTCGCCATTGCCGTGGCCCATCGCCGGCGCCACCAGTGGTGCCAGTTGCTCGGCGATCATTTCGCCACGCTGGAGCAATTGGGTTTGCAGGTCGGACTGCTGCGTCCAGGTGAAATAACCACCCAGCACCAGCGCCATCAGGCTGGTCGGCAACAAGGTCAGCAACAACACGCGACCTTTGATTCCCAGTTTCTTGAGCACGCCTATCTCCTGCATCCCGCTGATCTGTTGACTCATGCGTGCATCCGGCACGCGACATGGGCGCAGTGTAGCGATTTGCTCGCGGGCAATCTCCGGAAAAATACGGGCGTTGTCGTTCGGCGTGGCAAGGCGCGTTCGTCCGACAGTGCAACCTTGGGTTGCCCGGTGTCCGACAATCTTGAATAATCGCGCCTAACTGAGAATTACTTGCAGATACTCATGACTCCTGTTTCCGTTGGCCAGCCACGCATTCTTTCCATCGAGGACGATCCGGTCCTCGGTGCCTATGTTCATGAACATCTGGGTCGCAGCGGCTTTCAGGTGACCTGGTGCCAGAACGGGCAGGAAGGCCTGAACATCGCCCAACGCCAGCCGTTCGACGTGGTGTTGATGGACATTCTGCTGCCGGGGCTGGACGGTCTGAACGTGCTCACCCAACTGCGCCAGAGCCATTCGACGCCGGTGTTGTTGATGTCGGCGCTTGGTGCCGAAGCCGATCGTATCAGCGGCTTTCGGCTCGGCGCCGACGATTACCTGCCCAAGCCGTTCAGCATGGCCGAACTGCATGTACGCATCGAAGCGATCCTGCGCCGGGTTGCCCTTGATCGGCGTCCTCCAGGGCTCTCGGTGCCAGTGGCGACAGGCACGCTGCGTTTCGACGATGAACAGTGCGACGTGTTCTTCCGCGAGCAACCTGCCGGCCTGACCCGAAGCGAATTCCGTCTGCTGGAAACCCTCAACCGCAATGACGAGGAGGTACTGAGCAAGGCCTTCCTTTATCAGCACGTTCTGCAACGCGGCTACGCCGCTCACGATCGCAGCCTCGACATGCACATCAGCCAGATCCGCCGCAAACTCAAAGCCATCGGCTACACCGAACGCGAAGTGCGCACCGTGTGGGGCAAGGGCTACGTGCTTAGTGGTGCTGATGAAAGTGTCTGAGTTGCCGGGGCGTCATTCGCTGTTCTGGAAACTGGCCTGTTTGCTGGTCGCGTTCTGTCTGCTGATGATCTGGCTGAGCTGGTCGTGGGGCCGTTATATGGAGGAGCGTAACCAGTTCCTCTCCGACGAGGCTCGCGGCACTTTGGCGCGTTATGCCGGTGAGGCCGAACGGGCATGGCAACAAGGTCGGCGTGACGGCATCGATAGTTGGCTGCAGAGCATGGAATTGCGCGAGGCTGGCTGGGTCGGCGTAATTGACAGCAATTTGCAGTCGCTGGGCACTGAGCCACTGCATGATGAGGAAATCCAGCGCCTGACGTTTCTGCGCGGGCTCGATTGGCCGATTCATAAAAAGGGCAGGCCCGGGCTGCGCATATCGTTTCCCAAGGATCCTTCCGCCGGCAGTCTGGTGATCGAGTTGCCCGAGCGTTTTCTGCCGGGCAAATATCGACTGTTTTGGCGGGTGATCACCAACGGGGTGATTCCGGGGCTGTTCACCTTGCTGCTGTGCGTCGGGCTGTATCGCCTGCTGGTGGTGCCGCTGAACAATCTGCGCGAACAGGCCAATGCCTGGCGTGCCGATCAATTGAATGTGCGGTTGTCCAGCGGCATCACCCAGCGCCCGGACGAACTCGGTGAACTGGCCCGGGCGTTCGACTCGATGTCCGAACGCCTGCAAACCACCGTCGCCCTGCAACAGCAATTGTTGCGCGATCTTTCTCACGAATTGCGCACACCGCTGAGCCGCCTGCGCGTGGCCAGCGAAAGCGAACAGGGCCTGGTGCAATTGCGCGAACGCATCGGCCGTGAAGTCGACGGCATGCAACGACTGGTCGACGACACCCTGCAACTGGCGTGGCTCGACACCGAGCGCTCACCATTGCCCGACGAAGCGATCCAGATTCAGGCGCTGTGGGAGATGCTTACCGACAACGCCTGTTACGAAAGTGGCTGGCCGAGCCTGCAATTGCAGTGCTCGGTGCACGCTTCTTGCTGGGTGCGCGGCAATCTCAATACATTGGCCCAGGCGCTGGAAAACATCCTGCGCAACGCCATTCGTCATTCGCCCGAGGGCGGGATTGTGCGGCTGGATGGGCGGCGGGACGGGGATTACTGGCACCTGTGGCTGGAAGATCAGGGCGGCGGGGTGGCTGAAGCGGATTTGCAGCGGATTTTTGATCCATTCACCCGACTCGACGGCTCGCGACCGGGGGACGGTGGTTTTGGCTTGGGGCTGAGCATCGCGCGCAATGCCGTGCAGCGCCAAGGCGGAAGTATTTGGGCGGAGAACAGCGGGGCGGGGTTGCGGCTGAATCTGCGGTTGGTGGCGGATGATGGTGTTGTCAGCCAAGACGCCATCGCTGGCAAGCCAGCTCCCACAGGTGCCAGCGTTGCTCACCCAACCTTCACCCACCCGCAAGCCCTGTAGGAGCATTCGAGTGAAACGAGGCTGCGATCTTTTGATCTTGTTTTTTTAAACGCCAGATCAAAAGATCGCAGCGTGCCGCAGCTCCTACACGTATATAAGCAACACCAAAATCCTGTGGGAGCTGGCTTGCCAGCGATGAGGCCTTTTGCACCACTACTGGATCTGAAATGTCTCACCACTGGCGAGACAATTGCTGCTTATTCCCATAAACCATAAGCACCGCACTTTGCGTGATATGGCCTTCGCGGGTTTGCCGGTATGATAGGCGCCCCCGCACGTCTGGATTGCGAATACGCCATGACCCTGCAGTACCCAACCATCGCCGATTGCGTCGGCAACACTCCGCTGGTGCGTTTGCAGCGCCTGCCCGGTGCTACCAGCAACACCCTATTGCTCAAGCTCGAAGGGAATAACCCGGCGGGTTCGGTCAAGGACCGTCCGGCGCTGTCGATGATCACCCGTGCCGAGTTGCGCGGGCAGATTCACGCCGGCGATACGCTGATCGAAGCGACCTCGGGTAATACCGGGATTGCGTTGGCGATGGCCGCCGCGATCAAGGGTTACAAGATGATCCTGATCATGCCCGACAACTCCAGCGCCGAGCGCAAAGCGGCGATGACCGCTTATGGTGCCGAGCTGATTCTGGTCAGTCAGGAAGAGGGCATGGAAGGCGCTCGCGATCTCGCCCAACGCATGGAGGCCGAAGGCCGTGGCAAGGTGCTGGATCAGTTCGCCAATGGCGACAATCCTGAAGCGCACTACACCACCACCGGTCCGGAGATCTGGCGTCAGACCGAGGGCACCATCACTCACTTCGTCAGTTCGATGGGTACCACCGGCACCATCATGGGCGTCTCGCGCTACTTGAAAGAGCAGAGCGACACCGTGCAGATCGTTGGTCTGCAACCGATGGAAGGCTCGGCCATTCCCGGCATTCGTCGCTGGCCAGAGGAATACCTGCCGAAGATCTATCAGGCCGATCGCGTTGATCGGATTGTCGACATGGCGCAAAGCGAGGCCGAGGACGTGACCCGTCGTCTGGCCCGCGAAGAAGGCATCTTCTGCGGCGTGTCCTCGGGCGGTGCGGTAGCAGCGATGCTGCGTCTGTCTCAAGAGGTTGAAAACGCGGTGATCGTCGCGATCATCTGCGACCGTGGCGACCGATACTTGTCGACCGGCATTTTCGACGCGCCCAACTGATGGCCAAGCAAGAGAGAGGCCTGCGCTTCCAGCCCACCGGCGGCAGCAAGGCCCCGCAGATCCCGACTGGCAAGAAACAGCGCTTGAACATCGAGCGCCTGGCCAATGACGGGCGCGGTATCGCGTTTTTCGAAGGCCGGACCTGGTTCGTCCTCGGCGCCCTGGCCGGTGAAGAGGTCGAAGCGCGCGTGCTCGGCGCCCACGGCAAAGTGGTCGAGGCGCGCACCGAACGCGTGTTCAAGGCCAGCGAACTGCGCCGCCCGGCACCGTGTCAGCACGCCGGTCGTTGCGGTGGTTGCAGCGTTCAGCACTTGCCCCACAGCGAACAGCTTGCCCTGAAACAGCGCATGCTCGCCGAGCAATTAACGAAGGTTGCCGGTGTCGAACCGCAAGAGTGGGCAGCGCCGTTGACCGGCCCCGAGTTCGGCTATCGCCGTCGCGCCCGTGTTGCTGTGCGCTGGGACATGAAAGCGAAGAAACTCGAAGTGGGTTTCCGCGCCGCCGGCAGTCAGGACATCGTCGGGATTAATGAATGCCCGGTGCTGGTACAGCCCTTGCAGCCGATCATGACCCGTTTGCCGGAGATGCTCCGTCGTTTGAGCAAGCCGCAAGCGTTGGGCCATGTCGAATTGTTCGCAGGTTCGTCGCTGGCAGTGTTGCTGCGACACATGGCGCCGTTGTCCGAAGCAGATCTGACGATCCTCAAGGACTTCTGCCAGTTTCATGAAGCGCAGTTGTGGTTGCACGGCGAAGACGGGCCGCAACCGGTCGATGCCACGCAGTCGCTCAGTTATCGCCTGGAGCAGTGGGATCTGGATCTGGCTTACCGGCCGGGGGATTTCATTCAGGTCAACGCGGGCGTCAACGAAGCGATGGTTGCGCAGGCACTGGACTGGCTGAAGCCGACCAGCGAAGAGCGCGTGCTGGACCTGTTCTGCGGGCTCGGCAACTTTGCTTTGCCACTGGCCAGAACGGTGCGTGAAGTGGTGGCGGTGGAGGGTGTGCAGACCATGGTCGAGCGTGCCGCCGCGAACGCAGCCAGTAACAATTTGCATAACACAAAGTTTTTTCAAGCCGATTTATCCCAGCCTTTGAGCCATGCTCAGTGGATCGGAAATGGCTTTTCTGCGGTACTCTTGGACCCACCGCGTGACGGTGCTTTCGAGGTGGTGCGCAAGCTGGCGACCCTGGGTGCCAAGCGGTTGGTGTATGTGTCGTGCAACCCTGCAACGCTGGCGCGCGACACGGTCGAATTGATCAAGCAGGGCTACCGGTTAAAACGTGCCGGGATTCTCGATATGTTTCCTCAGACGGCACATGTCGAGGCCATGGCGTTATTTGAAGCGAGCCAGGATGGCTCGTCTGATCCGTCTGGTCCGTCCGTACAGCGCTCGCTCTAGCCCCACGAGTGCAAACGGGCAACGAAGGTCAGCGATTTTGACGCATTGAATCTGCGTCGTAGGGAAGGTAAAGCAAGATGGTACAGGTGAGAGCACACCAGCCGATCAACACTGACGGCAGTATCAATCTCGAGGCTTGGCTCGATCACGCGGTCAGTGTCGATCTGGCACTGGATCGCGAAGCCTTGAAAGAAGCCTGCGAGTTTGCTCGCGAGGCCGAACAACAGTCCAATGCTGCGAAAAACCTGTGGGCCGAGGGCTCCGGGAGTTTCAGAACCGGCCTTGAGATCGCCGAGATTCTCGCCGATCTCAAGCTCGATCAGGATTCGCTGGTCGCGGCGGTCCTGTACCGTGGCGTGCGCGAAGGCCAGATCGAATTTGCGGCGGTCGGCCAGCGCTTTGGTCCTGTGGTGGCCAAACTGATCGACGGCGTGCAGCGCATGGCCGCGATCAGTGCCAGTCTCAGTCCGCGCCAGTCGATGGTCATGGGCACGCAAGGGCAGGTGGAAAACCTGCGCAAAATGCTCGTTGCCATGGTCGACGACGTGCGGGTTGCCCTGATCAAACTGGCGGAACGCACCTGCGCCATTCGTGCAGTGAAAACCGCCGACGACGAGAAGCGTAACCGCGTCGCCCGGGAAGTCTTCGACATCTATGCGCCGCTCGCGCACCGGCTCGGCATCGGTCATATCAAATGGGAACTGGAGGACTTGTCCTTCCGTTATCTGGAGCCTGATCAATACAAGCAGATCGCCAAGTTGCTCCATGAGCGACGGCTTGATCGCGAGCGTTTCATCGCCGACGTGATGACCCAGCTCAAGGATGAATTGCAGGCCACCGGCGTCGACGCCGACATCAGCGGTCGGGCCAAACACATCTATTCGATCTGGCGCAAAATGCAGCGCAAGGGTCTGGAGTTCAGTCAGATCTACGACGTGCGTGCAGTGCGCGTGCTGGTGCCGGAAATGCGCGATTGCTATACCGCGCTGGGTATCGTCCACACGCTGTGGCGGCACATCCCGAAAGAATTCGACGACTACATCGCCAACCCGAAAGAGAACGGCTACCGCTCGTTGCACACGGCCGTGATCGGCCCGGAAGGTAAAGTGCTGGAAGTGCAGATTCGTACGCATTCGATGCACGAAGAAGCCGAGCTCGGCGTCTGCGCGCACTGGCGCTACAAGGGCACTGACGTCAAGTCCGGTTCCAATCACTACGAAGAGAAAATTTCCTGGCTGCGTCAGGTGCTCGAGTGGCATGAAGAGCTGGGTGATATTGGTGGTCTTGCCGAACAGCTGCGCGTCGATATCGAGCCGGATCGGGTCTACATCTTCACGCCCGACGGTCACGCCATCGACTTGCCGAAAGGCGCAACACCGCTGGACTTCGCCTACCGCGTCCACACCGAAATCGGTCACAACTGCCGTGGCGCGAAGATCAACGGGCGCATTGTGCCGCTCAACTACAGCCTGCAGACCGGTGAGCAGGTCGAGATCATCACCAGCAAACACGGCACACCAAGCCGCGACTGGCTGAACTCCAACCTCGGTTACGTCACCACGTCGCGGGCGCGGGCGAAGATCGTTCACTGGTTCAAGTTGCAGGCCCGAGACCAGAACGTCGCCGCCGGTAAAACCCTGATCGAACGCGAGCTCACACGCCTCGGCCTGCCAGCGGTAGATTTCGACAAGTTGGCCGAGAAGGCCAACATGAAAACCGCCGAAGACATGTTCGCCGCCCTCGGTGCCGGCGACCTGCGTCTGGCGCAACTGGTCAACCTGGCGCAGCAACTGGTCGAGCCGGAACGCGGTAACGAACAGCTGGAACTGATCCCGCGCAAAGCGACCGGCTACAAGCCGGGCAAGCGCGGCGACATTCAGATTCAGGGTGTCGGCAACCTGATGACGCAAATGGCCGGCTGCTGCCAGCCGTTGCCTGGCGATGCGATTGTCGGTTACATCACCCAGGGCCGTGGCGTGAGCATTCACCGCCAGGACTGCGCCTCGGTGCTGCAACTGGGCGGGCGCGAGCCAGAGCGGATCATTCAGGTCAGTTGGGGACCAGTGCCGGTGCTCACCTATCCGGTGGACATCGTCATCCGCGCCTACGACCGTTCGGGGCTGCTGCGTGACGTCTCGCAGGTGCTGCTCAACGAGCGGATCAACGTGCTGGCGGTCAACACCCGCTCGAACAAGGAAGACAACACCGCGCTGATGTCCCTGACCATCGAGATCCCGGGGCTGGATGCACTGGGTCGGTTGCTTGGGCGGATTTCGCAGTTGCCGAACATCATCGAGACGCGGCGTAATCGCACCCCGTGACGCAATCCCCTGTAGGAGCTGCCGCAGGCTGCGATCTTTTGACTTTGATTTTGAAAACAAGATCAAAAGATCGCAGCCTGCGGCAGCTCCTACAGGGATCGGTTCTAAGAGAGAATTTGATGTACAGCCTTGAAGACCTGCTCCATCTCATGAGCCGTCTGCGCGATCCGCAGTTCGGTTGCCCGTGGGACATCAAGCAAACCTACGCGACCATCGTCCCGCACACCCTCGAAGAGGCCTACGAAGTGGCCGACGCCATCGAGCGCGGCGATTTCGATCATTTGCAGGGCGAGCTCGGCGACCTGTTGTTCCAGGTCGTCTATTACAGCCAGTTGGCGCGCGAAGAAGGTCGTTTCGAGTTTGCCGGAGTTATCGACAGCATCACCCGCAAGCTGATCCGCCGTCATCCTCACGTTTTCCCTACTGGCGACCTGTACGCGCCGCTGGACGTGCCGCGTTTGAATGAAGAGCAGGTCAAGCAGCGCTGGGAAGAAATCAAGGCCGAAGAGCGTGCCGAGAAATCCGCCGCGCCGCAGCAGCTTTCATTGCTTGATGACGTACCGGCTGCGTTGCCTGCATTGTCGCGCTCAGCCAAATTGCAGAAGCGTGCAGGGCAGGTCGGTTTCGACTGGCCGGACGCCTTGCCGGTGTTCGACAAGGTGCGTGAAGAGCTCGATGAAGTGCTCGAAGCGATGTCCGAAAACGATCCCGCAGCGGTGGCTGACGAGATCGGTGATCTGCTGTTTTCCGTGGTCAATCTGGCCCGGCATCTGAAGGTCGACCCGGAAACTGCATTGCGTGGCGCCAACGGCAAGTTCGAAAGACGTTTCCGTTTTATCGAACAGGCATTGCGCGACACCCACCGTCCCATAGAAGATTGCACCCTCGAAGAGTTGGACGCCCTGTGGGGTGAAGCCAAACGTCAGGAAAAGAATTTGCCCAGCTGCGGCTGAGCAACTGCCCAAGTGAGTAAGCACCATGAGTATTTCCCTTCGCGATCAGTTGCTCAAAGCAGGCCTGGTCAACCAAAAGCAGGCCAAGCAGGTCAGCAAGGACAAGCAGAAGCAGCAGCGTCTGGTCCACAAAGGTCAGATCGAGCTGGACGACTCGCAGCAGCGCGCCGCCCAGGAAGCCATGGCCGAGAAGGTCAAGCGCGACCAGGAACTGAACCGTCAGCAGAAAGAGAAGGCTGAAGCCAAGGAGCGCGCCGCGCAGGTCAAGCAGTTGATCGAAGTCTCGCGTCTGCCGAAGCTGACCACCGAGGATTACTACAACTTCGTTGACGACAAGAAGGTCAAGCGCCTGTCGGTCAACACGCTGATGCGCAACAAGCTCAGCAGCGGTTCGCTGGCGATCGTGCATCATGCCGGCGGCTATGAAGTGATCCCTCGTGAAGCGGCCCTGAAGATCCAGGAGCGCGATCCACAGCGCATCGTGCAACTCAACGTGCAGACCGAAGAGGTCAACGCCGAGGACGATCCGTACGCGGCCTATCAGATCCCTGACGATCTGATGTGGTAAATCGCTGAGCCTGTAACAACGACAAACCCCGCTCATGGCGGGGTTTGTCGTTTTCAATGCTGTGGTTGATTCAGGCGGATCGTAAATCCCGTTGCTGCTCTTGCACTTCCAGTTCGGCCTTGTAGTTGTGGGCGTCGATTTCGTTGTGGAACATGCCGACCAGCAAGTCTTGTTGATGCACATCCCAGATCCGGATACCGGCGGCTACGCCTTCATGGGACATGTGTGAATCGTCGCGTTCAGTTACTTTTACAGTCATCTGCTAGCTCCAAATCTCAAGTTATCTGCAGCAAGGCGTGTGCAGGACTCTTTTATAGGATTTGTTAGGCAGCTAAGTAAACGGCTGATTCGCGCAAGGTGTTGTTGCGTATTTTGCAACAGTGCTGCAGGCCGCTGAATCCGCGACATTCGGTCGCAGGGCGGTAAGTTTCATGACAGAAGTTTCATTTTCAGACTCACACAATCCCCTGTAGGAGCTGCCGAAGGCTGCGATCTTTTGACTGTGATTTTTAAAAGAAAAGATCAAAAGATCGCAGCCTTCGGCAGCTCCTACACAGGCATTTGTGTTGGGTCATGAGGTTTTTTGCAGGCCAAAAAAAACGCCCCGAACCAGTCGGGGCGTTTTTCATGTGTGGCTCAAGCCTTGGGAATTACTTGCCTTCCCAGCGCTTCATCACCAGCGTGGCGTTGGTGCCGCCGAAGCCGAAGCTGTTGCTCATCACGGTGTTGATGGTGGCGTTTTCGCGAGTCTTGGTCAGAATCGGCATGTCAGCCACTTCCGGGTCCAGCTCGTCGATGTTGGCGGAACCGGCAATGAAGTTGCCTTCCATCATCAGCATGCAGTAGATCGCTTCGTGAACGCCGGCAGCGCCCAGGGAGTGACCGGACAGGCTCTTGGTCGAGCTGATCGCTGGAGCCTTGTCGCCGAACACTTCACGCACACCTTTCATTTCCGCGACGTCGCCGACCGGAGTCGAAGTGCCGTGGGTGTTCAGGTAGTCGATCGGGGTATCAACGGTGGACATCGCCATCTGCATGCAGCGGATCGCGCCTTCGCCACTTGGGGCAACCATGTCGTAGCCGTCGGACGTCGCGCCATAGCCAACGATTTCCGCGTAGATCTTCGCGCCACGGGCCAGAGCGTGTTCCAGCTCTTCAACCACAACCATGCCGCCACCACCGGCGATGACGAAACCGTCACGGTCGGCGTCGTAGGCACGGGAGGCTTTTTCCGGGGTGTCGTTACGCTTGCTGGACAGGGCGCCCATCGCGTCGAACAGGAACGACTGGCTCCAATGCTCTTCTTCACCGCCACCGGCGAAAACGATGTCCTGCTTGCCCATCTGGATCTGTTCCATGGCGGTACCGATGCAGTGAGCACTGGTGGCACAGGCAGAAGCGATGGAGTAGTTCAGGCCCTTGATCTTGAATGGCGTGGCCAGGCAAGCGGAAACGGTGCTGCTCATGGTCCGCGTTACACGGTATGGGCCGACGCGCTTCACGCCTTTCTCGCGCAGGATGTCCAGCGCTTCCATCTGGTTCAGCGTGGAAGCACCGCCGGAGCCGGCGATCAGGCCGGTACGCGGGTTGGACACTTGCTCTTCGGTCAGGCCGGAGTCAGTGATCGCGTCTTTCATCGCCAGGTAGGCGTAAGCCGCGGCGTGGCCGACGAAGCGAAAGATCTTGCGATCGATCAGCTCTTCGAGGGGAAGGTCAATGGAGCCGGAAACCTGGCTACGCAGACCCATTTCGGCATATTCCGGGTTGAACCGGATGCCAGGGCGGCTTGCACGCAGGTTAGCGGAGACGGTCTCTTTGTCATTGCCCAGGCAAGAAACGATACCCAGACCAGTGATAACGACGCGGCGCATGCGGATAACCCTTAGAAGTTTTCAGTGGAGGTAAACACGCCGACCCGGAGGCCTTCGGCGGTGTAGATTTCGCGACCGTCCACAGAGACCGAACCGTCAGCGATTGCCAGGTTCAGCTTGCCCTTGAGGACGCGCTTGATTTGAATGTTATAGGTGACTTTCTTGGCGGTCGGCAGAACCTGGCCGAAGAATTTCACTTCGCCCGAACCCAGCGCACGGCCACGGCCCGGCAGACCTTGCCAGCCCAAGAAGAAGCCAACCAGTTGCCACATGGCGTCAAGGCCCAGGCAGCCCGGCATCACCGGATCGCCCTCGAAGTGGCAAGCGAAGAACCACAGGTCAGGGGTGATATCCAGCTCGGCGACCAATTCACCTTTGCCGTACTTGCCGCCTTCTTCGCTGATATGGGTGATGCGATCCACCATCAGCATGTTCGGGGCGGGCAGTTGCGCGTTACCTGGGCCGAACAGCTCACCGCGACTGCAGCGCAGCAGGTCTTCCCGAGTAAAGGCGTTTTGTTTGGTCATGCGAGCTCCTCAATAATCCCATGCGGCAGGTGGGGCAAATCTTCCCGACCGTTCGAAGCATTCATGCCTCGAACCGGCAGCCTACTCATAGACTATTGCGTTGTGGTGAAAGTCACAGCACCAAGGACATGAATGTACACTTGTGCACTGAAATTTTTAATCAAGCCTCTTTTGAGGCTCGTTCGGGTGCCTAAGACTGCCGCACTTTCGCTTTTCATGCCAGTCGCAGATGGTCGAAAAGCCGACACTAAGACACCCACCGCTGCAGAATCTGCTGCAGATCATTACGTTTGAACGGCTTCGCCAGATAATCGTTCATCCCCGCCGACAGACAGGTTTCCCGGTCGCCCTGCAAGGCATTGGCGGTCAGCGCGATGATCGGCACGTCGCTGCGTCCGGGCAGGCGGCGGATCTGCCGGGTCGCTTCATAGCCATCGATGATCGGCAGACGACAGTCCATCAGAATCACTTCGAACTCACTGCCCTCGACACTACGCACCGCCTGCACGCCATCGGTGGCGACACTGACAGTAAAGCCCAGACTGCGCAGCATCGCTTCAATAACCGTCTGATTGACCGGATTGTCTTCGACCAACAACACATGGCGTCCTTCACCATCGCCGCTGCCATTGAGCACCCGCGGCGCAGCCAATGGCGGCAATGCTTGCTTATATAGAGCCAGCGGAATTTCCAGGGTGAACACCGACCCAAGACCTTCCTCACTCTGCGCTCTTAATGTACCGCCCATGCGTTCGGCGAGTGTGCGGGCGATCGGCAGGCCCAGACCGGTGCCGCCATAACGTCGCGATATCGAACTGTCAGCCTGCTGGAAAGCGTTGAACATCAGTTCCAGGTGCTCGGACGAAATACCGATGCCACTGTCGCGCACCGAGCAGGTGAACCACAGCAATTCGTGATCCAGCGACTGCCACTGCGCCTCGATACTGACCCGGCCCTGTTCAGTGAACTTCAAGGCATTGCCGACCAGATTGACCAGAATCTGCCGGATGCGCGTCGGATCGCCCTGCACCTGCAGGCCGCGCATGTCTTCGGGAATCCGCAGGTTCAGCGCCAAGCCACGTTGCACTGCGCTGTGCTGGAACGACTGGGCGCACGCGCCGATCAGTTCGGCGAGGTTGAACGGAATATGTTCCAGCTCAAGCTCCGAACGCTCGATGCGCGAGAAGTCGAGGATGTCGTTGATCACCTTGAGCAAGTGTTCAGTGGACTCCGAGGCGAGCGCGGCGTACTCGATCTGCTCCTCGGTCATGTCGGTGGTTTCCAGCAATTGCAGCATGCCGAGCACGCCATTCATGGGCGTGCGCAGTTCATGGCTCATCATCGCCAGGAAATCGGATTTGGCGTTGTTGGCCTTTTCCGCTTCTTCGCGGGTCTGGATCAGTTGCGCCATCGCCTGATGCTGTTCACGACTGGCCTGTTCCAGCGCCTGAGCGAGATTGTTGATGTGCTGCGACAGTGCGCCCAGTTCGGTGTCATCGACGATCGGCAGCGGGGTTTTAAAGTCGCCATCCTGGATCGCCTTGACCGCGTCGCCGATATTGCGAATCGGCTGCGACAGGCTGCCGGCCAGACGCCGCGCCAGGACAAACGTGAAGAGCAGGGCGAACAGCGCCAGAATCCCGGCCTTGAGCAGAATTTCCTGCTGGCGCTGACTGAAGGCATCGTTGGACAGACCAACGATCACTCGCCCCAGATAATCCTCGCTGGCCGCGCCGCTGCTGACTTTGGCGTCCTGGAAAAAATCATTGTTCAGGGCAATTCGTTGCAGCCGTACCGGCGCCTGAAACACTTCGACCTGATGCGGACGACTGTGGGCATCCGCCGGTTGTTCGACATACACCAGAATCCGGTTGGCGCTGTCCTGTACTTCAAGGAAGCGCACGTTGGGCGTCGCCAGTGTTGCCTTGAGCAGACTTTCCAACACGTCGTTGTTGCCGGATATCACCCCGTATTCGGTGGCGGGCGCCAGTTGGTTGGCGATCAGTTGACCGGTGTGGTTGAGCTCCTGGCGCAAATCCTGAATGCGCACGAAGGTGAAGAAACTGATCAACAACAAGGTCAGCAACAGCGCCGGGCCCAGGCTGATCAGCTGAGTGCGGGTGTTGATATCCCAACGACGACGAAAATTCATGGGCGGCTTTCTCCTTCAGCCAACGCGCTGGCGACAGACGCTTCATTCAGCGGTTCGATACCCAAGGAACGAGCGACCTGGGCATTACTTGAGACCTTGAAGCGTTCGGGATAGAGCGATCGCGGCCAATGGATCGGCGGCTGGTCGAGCAACCGGTCGAGAATGCTCAGCCAATCGCTCTGGTCGCTGTAAGTGCTGGCCAGGCTGCCGGCACGCACGAACGCGGCGTTTGGCCCGACCAGCGCCATTTGCCGGGAATAGCTGCTGAGCAGCAGATTTTTCGCGGTCTTGGGGTTGTACAGATCCGGATCATCCAGGCCCAGCAGCACGTCACTGTTTTTCAGCACGGCTTGCAGGGGGCGGCTGTCGTGAGTGTTGTCCCAGCGCTGGCTGACCACTTGCAGATTCAGCGGCTCGGCAGCCAGAAGCAGCTCTTTGAGGAGGAACTCGCTGTGTTCATCGAACAACACGCCAATCCTGCTCGCCTGAGGCAGGATGTGGCGGATCAACTGCAACTGTCGGCTCAGCGGCGGATCACTCCAGAGCAAACTCAGGTGCGCCGGTTGCGCGGCGCCGAGGCGTTGTCGGGCTTGCAGACGACTGATGCGCAACACCAGCGTCGCCGGGCCTTGAGGTTCTTGCAGGCGCCAGTCGAGGCTCGGCAGGTCGAGCAGAATCAGGCGCAGGCTGGACGGCAATTTGCCTGGCGCTGGCAGACTGGCCAAGGGCTGGAAACGCACGTTGTCGGTGGGACGCAATTCACTCAGCGCCTGGACGAACGCCTGCACGCCGGGGCTTTCTTCGGCGCCGGTCAGCAAAATGTCCGCGGCTTGCACCGCCACGCCGTGCAACCACACGGTCACAAACAGGCAAAGTCCGGCCAGCCAATGGCCGAGGGTCGGCGCCTTCCTTGACAGGCCGTGGCGCATCCTAGAACTCCAGCTCGGCGCTGACATACATCACGCGGCGTTCGTCGTAATTGTTGTCGACGAAGGTGGTCGGCTCGTGATCGAGGCGCTGCTGCAACACGCCGGCCAGTTCCAGTTGGGCCTTGCCCAGCGTGATGCGTTTGGCGATTCGCGTGTCGACGCGCTCGAAGCGATAGCCGTTGAGCGCGTTGTCGCCGTAATAGAAGAGGGCGCTGTTCCAGCCGTGACCCCAATCGCGCAGCCATCCGGCAGAACCGCTGTGACTGGCGGTGAATTGCTGATCCAGCGGATTGCTCGCCTCGGCGTCGACGTAAGCGTAAGTGAAGCGCAAGCGGTCGACCGTGTTAACGCGCCAGTCGAGTTGGGTTTCGGTGCCGCGAAAACGCGAGCTGTTGGCGTTGCTGGCGATGTACTGATTGTTGCGCAGCGGTTCGCTGATCATCCCGGTGATCTCGTCGTAGAACAGTTTGACGTCGACCGCCAGGCCCCATTCGGCAAAGTAGCCGTTGTAGCCCAGCTCTCGCGAGCGCATGTGTTCCTGGTCGAGATCGCCGGGGCCGCGGGTCTTGACGAAGTAGCGCGCCGAAGATTTGCCGTACGCCGAAGGTCGCAGTTTGCTGACCTGATAGCTCCAGTTGACGTTGTTCTCGAACATGTCCGGCGAGCGAATCGCCTCCGAGTACACCGCACGCAGGCCGTGACGCGGGTTGATCAGGTAATTGATCGCGAAGCGTGGGGTCAGCGAACTGCCGATCAGTTGCGTGTCCTCGAACATCGCGCCGCCCTGCAACAGCCAGTGTTCAGTGGCGCGCCACTCCAATTGGCCGAACGCCCGCCACGTAGTGTCGTCCAGCGTGCCGTTGAAGTAGGTCTCGGAATTGGCGCGGTCGTAACGATAGTTCAGGCCGCTGACCAGACGCAGGCTGTCGGAGAGGCTGAGGGTGTCTTGCAGTTCGAGGTCGTAGCGCGACTCGCGCGCGCTCTGGTCGATGTCGCCGCACAGGGTCTGACTGGCGCCGTTGCGCCACTGATCGAGCACTTGGGTGGCCAGAGCCATTTCCCGCGGCGTACCAGGTTCCGCGCCTGGACCAGTGAAACGCGTGATGTTGCGCGCTAAACGCTCGGTGTAATTCGGGTTGAGCTGCCACAGCTGTGTCAGCTCCGGGCTGAACGACACCTCGGCATCACAGGCGCGCCACACCTGCTGACGATCCCAGTGCTGCGCCGAGCCTTGTATATAAAGACTGTGCTCGGGATTGATGTCGAGATTCCAGCGCACTGAACCGGCATAGTCCTTGGCCACCACGTCGGAATTGTTGCCGCTGTCAGTAATCCCCGAGAACACCGGGCGGTAGGTATAAGGCCGTTGATTGCTGCCGTCCTTCGCATTGGCCTGCCAGTCGAGGCTCTGGTTGTCAGTCAGCGTGTGGCTGACCGCAAGGCTGAAGCGGTTCAAGCGGCGGCTGTCACGGTAATCGGCGCCCGTGCGATCGCTGTCGAAACCGTCATCCTCCTGGCCGGACAGCGACAGACGCAGATCACCGCCATTCCATCCGGTGCCCTGGCTGGCATAAAAATCGTTGATGCCGCGCTGGCCTCGGGTGATTTTCAGCCGCGTGCCGTGGCTGTCTGCCGGATTGCGGGTGATGATATTGACCACTGCCATCAGCGCGTTGGCGCCGTAGCTGACAGTGTTCGGGCCGCGAAAGACTTCGATGCGCTCGATGTCCTCCATGGCCACCGGAATATCGCTCCAGTCCACCGTGGCCAGACCTGCGCGGTACACCGAGCGGCCGTCGATCAACACCTGCATGCGCCGCGCTTCGGTGGCGTTGGTGCCGTGGTAATTGACCGCCGCCTGATTGCCGCTGATGTTGCCGACCATCATGCCCGGCACCAGCCGCAGCAGTTCGCTGATGTCGCGGGCGCCGCTGGCGCTGATCAATTCGCTGTCGAGCACGGTCATGCTCCCCGGCACTTCCGCCGGCGTCTGTTTCAGCCGAGTGGCTGTCAGTACCTGCGGCAGCGCCTGGCTGTCCATGAACAGGTCGTCCGCCAGCAATACCGGGCTGAACAACAGCGCCAGCAGCAGGGAGGAACGCGGTGGGGGAGGAGCGAAAAACACGACGCGGCCTATCGAACGAAGAATTGGCGCGCATGTTAACCGAGGACAGCGACTTTTCTAATCACGTTGCAGGCATTTTCCTAGGTTTTATTGGTCTTCTTCCTACAAGTGTCGGTAATTGACGCAGGGGCTGGCCGCGACCGGGTCGCCCCGTATAATGCCGGCATCGCCACTGGTATGGATTAACGGATTGCATATGACTGAGCAGCGCCCGATTGCGGTCCTGGGAGGCGGAAGTTTTGGTACCGCCGTGGCCAACCTTCTGGCCGAGAACGGCCATCAAGTCTTGCAGTGGATGCGTGACCCCGAGCAGGCCGAGGCCATCCGGGTCAACCGCGAAAACCCGCGTTACCTCAAAGGCATCAAGATTCTGCCGGGCGTGACTGCGGTCACCGACTTGCAGCACACCCTCGACGCCTGCGACTTGTGCTTTGTCGCGCTGCCGTCCAGCGCACTGCGCGCAGTGCTCGCCGCGCACGCCGAGCGTCTGAGCGGCAAGATGCTGGTCAGCCTGACCAAAGGCATCGAAGCCCACACCTTCAAGCTGATGAGCCAGATCCTCGAAGAGATCGCCCCGCAGGCGCGCATCGGCGTGTTGTCCGGGCCCAATCTTGCGCGGGAAATTGCCGAGCACGCGCTGACGGCAACGGTGGTCGCCAGTGAAGACGAAGAACTGTGCAAACAGGTGCAAGCCGCGCTGCATGGCCGCACATTTCGTGTTTACGCCAGCGCCGACCGTTTCGGTGTCGAACTGGGCGGGGCGTTGAAGAACGTTTACGCGATCATCGCCGGCATGGCGGTGGCCCTGGAAATGGGCGAGAACACCAAGAGCATGCTGATCACCCGCGCATTGGCCGAGATGACCCGGTTTGCGGTGAATCAGGGCGCCAACCCCATGACCTTCCTCGGTCTGGCGGGTGTTGGCGATCTGATCGTCACGTGCTCGTCGCCGAAAAGCCGCAACTATCAAGTCGGATTCGCCCTCGGCCAGGGCCTGAGCCTTGAAGAGGCGGTGTCGCGCCTCGGTGAAGTCGCCGAAGGGGTCAATACCCTGAAAGTGCTGAAAGCCAAGTCCCAGGAAGTCGGCGTCTACATGCCGCTGGTCGCCGGCTTGCACGCGATCCTGTTCGAGGGGCGCACGCTGGAACAGGTCATCGAGCTGTTGATGCGCGCCGAGCCGAAAACCGACGTCGACTTTATTTCCACCAGTGGTTTCAACTGACTGCTGTTATTCACGGGTAGGGGAGCTGAACATGAACGAATCAAAATCCGAAGCCAGGTACGAATCCATCCTCCTGCGGGTGTTGTGGATGATCGTCTACCTGCTGGTCTGGCAAGTGGCGCAGTTTATTCTCGGCGCGGTGGTGCTGGTGCAACTGATCTATCGTTTGATCTATGGCGCACCGAGCGCCAGCCTGATGAACTTCGGCGACAGTCTGAGCCAGTTTCTGGCTCAGATCGGCCGCTTCGGCAGTTTTCACAGCGACCAGAAGCCTTGGCCGTTTGCCGACTGGCCAGCGCCGCGTACGCCGGAAGGCGAGGCGCCACATGCCGTGCCGCCAGCACCGCATCCGGTTCGCGATGAGGAACCCAAACTATGAAACTCTGGGTATTGCGTCACGGTGAGGCCGTGCCTTATGGCTCGTGCCCCGACTCCGAACGGGAACTGACCGAGCACGGTCGCAAGGAAGCCTTGAGCAGCGCGGCCCGATTGATCGGTCAGCCGCTGACGGCGATCTACGCCAGCCCCTACCTGCGCGCGCAACAGACCGCGCAGATTGTCCGCGAGGCGCTGGGCTTCGAACCCGAGATCCGCACGGTCGAGTGGCTGACGCCGGAGGTCGATCCGGACAAGGTCACTGATCAGCTGGTTTCGGTGAGCAATGTGCTGCTGGTCAGTCACAACCCGCTGGTGGGCAATTTGCTCAGCTATCTGCAGCATGGCGCCGGGTATCCGCCGGAGAAAGTCAGCACGGCGGGGTTGGCCGAGCTGGAGAGTGCTGAACTGCTGATCGGCTCGATGACCCTCAACAGCCTCAAGCATCCTTAAAGCAAAAGATCGCAGCCTTCGGCAGCTCCTACATGAGAATGCGATCCCATGTAGGAGCTGCCGAAGACTGCGATCTTTTGATCTTGTTTCTTTTAGTAAAAATTCCAACCAAGCACTTGCTTGGTTGACTACGCTTGCTCCAGACCTAAAAAAACAGGAGCGAGTCGCATGTCTGCCGCATTCCGTTTGCCGCTGGACGTGTTTTACGAACGTGAAGCCCGGCATCCGCGCCAGCGTTTTCTTGTGCAGCCCATCGGTGGTGGCCAGGTCGAGACGCTGACCTGGGCCGACGTCGGCCATCAGGCCCGTTGCGCCGCACACTGGCTGCGTGCACGGGAGTTGCCGCAAGGCAGCCACATCGCCCTGATCTCGAAAAATTGCGCGCACTGGATCATTGCCGATCTGGCCATCTGGATGGCCGGGCACGTGTCAGTGCCGCTGTATCCGAACCTGACGGCCGACTCCGTCGCCCAAGTGCTCAAACACTCGGAGAGTGTGCTGGCGTTTATCGGCAAACTCGATGACTGGCCGAGCATGTCGACAGGCGTGCCGGCGGGCTTGCCGACCATCAGCCTGCCGCTGCATCCGCCTGGCGATTTCGATTTCAGCTGGGCCGATTTGCAAAGCAGCTCGCCGATCCAGGACGATCCGCGTCCCGCCGCCGAGCAACTGGCGACCATCATCTACACCTCCGGCACCACTGGCCTGCCCAAAGGCGTGATGCACAGTTTTGCCAATCTTGGGTTTGCCACCAGCCGGGGCACGCAGCTCTTCGGGCTCAACGAGAGCGATCGGCTGCTGTCGTACCTGCCGTTGTGCCATGTCGCGGAACGCATGTTCGTTGAAATGGCCTCGATCTATACCGGGCAGACAGTGTTCTTTGCCGAAAGCCTCGACACCTTCATCACCGATCTCAAGCGGGCGCGGCCGACGGCGATGTTCGGGGTGCCGCGGATCTGGACCAAATTCCAGATGGGCGTCTACAGCAAGATCCCGGCGAAGCGTCTTGATTTGCTGCTCGGTCTGCCCTTCATCGGCAAGCGTGTGGGGCATAAAGTGCTGGCGGGCCTGGGGCTGGACGCCTTGCGCGTGGCGCTTTCCGGTGCAGCACCAGTGCCGCAGACATTGCTCGCCTGGTATCAGAAACTCGGCCTCGATGTGCTGGAGGTCTACGGCATGACCGAGGGTTGCGGTTACTCGCACATCTGTTTGCCCGGCGAATACAAACAGGGCTGGATCGGCAAACCGTGCCCGGATGTCGAGGTGCGCATCGATGAATCCGGCGAGGTGCAGGTGCGCAGTCAGGCGAACATGCTCGGTTACTTCAAGGAACCACAAAAAACCGCCGAGACCCTCACAGCAGACGGCTATCTGCGCACCGGCGACAAGGGCGAACAGGATGCCGAAGGGCGCTTGCGCCTGACCGGGCGACTGAAGGAAATCTTCAAGACCAGCAAAGGCAAATACGTCGCCCCGGCGCCGATCGAAAACCGTTTGGCCGTGCACTCGCGCATCGAACAGGTGTGTGTGGTCGGTGATGGTTTGAGCGCGCCGCTGGGGTTGTGTGTGCTTTCGACCGTCAATCAGGAAGAGCCTCGCGCGAGCCTGCATTCGAGCCTGGAAAAACTGCTGGAGGAGGTCAACGCCGTGCTCGACAAGCACGAGCGTCTGCGCCGGCTGGTGGTGGTCAAGGACAGCTGGGCGGTGGAAAACGGCTTCCTTACGCCGACCCTTAAAATCAAACGCAACGTCATAGAAGACACCTACGGCGCCCGCTTCGAAGAATGGAGCGCGCGCAGCGAGGCGGTGCTGTGGCAGGATTGAGCGACGACTAAAACAACAAAGGAAGTCTGCGATGAGCTTGTGGCGTACCACTCCCAACATCGAGCAGTTGAACGCGATCCAGAAAAACACCATCGGCGAAGTGCTCGACATCCGTTTCGAAGCGTTCGACGAGGAGTCGCTGACCGCGAGCATGGTCATCGACCACCGCACTCATCAGCCTTATGGCTTGCTGCACGGCGGCGCTTCGGTGGTGCTGGCGGAAACCGTCGGCTCGATGGCCAGTTATCTGTGCATCGATGCCAGCAAGTTTTATTGCGTGGGGCTTGAGATCAACGCCAACCATTTGCGCGGCCTGCGCAGTGGCCGGGTGACAGCGGTGGCCAAGCCGATTCACATCGGCCGCACCACGCATGTCTGGGATATCCGCCTGACCAGCGATGAAGGCAAGGCCAGTTGTGTGTCGCGGTTGACCATGGCGGTTGTGCCACTGGGGCAACAACCGCCGGCTCGATGAGGATCATGCGATTGAGTCGTCACAGGTGTCGTCTAAAAGTGCAGATTTGATCGCGAGTATTTGCGTTGACCGGGCGCCGTTTCGCTGACGATGTAGAACACCTCTGTGGCGGCGGGGTCGTAGGCCTGATTGCTGGACGTCGGCACCTCCTCCTGTTCGATGCCGCTGCCGACAGTGTTATTTTCCACATCCCAACGGGTCTGGCCCAGATCTGCGCTCAAGCCGGGAGTCGCGGTGGTGACAAATGTCGAGCGCAAGTCGCCAATCCCATTGGCGACCGCTCGACTGACTGCTGCCTGAGCATTGGCGTCCAATTTGTCAAAACCCGGTATTTGTGCGACCGCCAGGTTGGCCAGTTGACCCAGTGAGGAAAAGAAATGCCGGCTGCTGTACCCGACGACGGCTTTGGCCTTGTCGAGTGTCGGCCCGCTGCCTTTCGAGGGTTTGGTGGGCGTTCCCAAAAGGCCCCTTGCCGCGGAGGCTCCAGCTGCGCCGACGGCCGTCGCCGTGGCGGCGACCAAGGTTGATTGCAAGGCTTGTCCCGCAGGCTCGGCGCCAAACAACAGCGAGCCAGCATAGCCCAAGGCGCCACCCGCAGCACCCACGGCGCCCATGCTAGCGGCCCCGGTGCTGAAATCGGCACGGCCGACGGAGGGATTGCTCGGGCCGGCGTTGGCGAGAAATTGTGAAGACAGTTCGCGAAACACAGTCCCGAATGCGCTGCCGATTTGCGCGGCTGCAGCGGTATTGCCTAATGGGTCGAGAGCGCCGAGCAAAGAGGGGGCTGCCCCCAGTGCTGCGCCAAGAACAGTTCCGCCGACTTTAGCTAAAAAAGGTGCCATGCTGCCGGGATCATCGAAAGACAAGCGCGACTGTGCCCAGTTAGTGCTGGCGTACCCACTGATCGCTCCGGTAATGCCGCCCGCGATTGCACCGGCAATAGTTACTCCCGCGCCAAGGGGAGAGAGCGTTCCGGTGACGGTATATTGCGCACCGGCGGCAAGCAGGGCGCTGGGCAGTTCTCGGCCCGCGGTTGCTGCAGCCGCCTTGACCGTGTCGGAACCGGCGAGGCCTTGCAGGTCGACGAATCTGACCGGATTGCCGCGCACCATCGCAAACAGGTTCAGGCCATCGCCAATGCCTGCCGGGTCCGGGCTGAGCCAGCGCATCCACCAGTGGGCGTAATAGCGTTGGCCGTAGTAATACAGGCCGGTAGCGTCGCGCTCTTGTCCTGAGTAACGCCGCGTCTTGTAGCTGGCCTGCACTTTGTCCTGACCGGCCCACCATGACGTGCCGCCATAAGGGAAATACTCTTCCTCGCTGATCAGTGCGGCGTCTTTGTCGAGCGTCAGCTGGCTGGAGCCCAGATGATTGCTGAGGCTGTAGTGAAACTGGTCGGCACCGGGGCCGCCGTGAGTCCAGTGGAGTACCTGCACGGAGCAGCGCCCAGCCTGTACGCAGATCACCTCCAGCGTTTCTTGCGGTGTCGTGCGGATTTCCAGTCCCGGCAAGTATCGGGTTTCGTGGGTTCGCGTGGTGACGCCGTTGTGGATCAGGCGAATTTTGCGTTGGCGTTGCCCGGCGACATCGTAGATGTAGCGTTCAAAATCGTTCGCCGCCTCCTTGCGCACGACCTGGTCAACCTGGCGCAGCCGCTGGTCGAGGCTCCAGCTCAGGTTCTGGCCGGCAAGCAGTTGATGCTGTTTGCCGCAGGCATCGAAACCGGCGGCGATTTCACTCTCGTCGGGCAGGCTGCCATCATCCTTTTGTGTCAGGCCCCGATTGCTGTACCTGGAAATCGCCATGCGCTGGGTCCAGCCCTGGCTGGCTGCGCCATGAATCAGTAGGGTCAGGTTGCCGCCAGCATCATAGGTGTATGTCTGTCGGTAATTTTCCAGTTGTCCGGGATCGGAGGGGGAGGTGAATACCGGTTCATGCGGGCCGTTGCGGGTGTTGATTCGCTGGCGACCGGTAGCCTCGATCAACTGATAAAGACTGTTGTAGGTAAACTCGCTGACGGGTTCGATCCTCTGGTTGCGAAAATAATAAGTGCGCTGAGCCGTGTCCTCGATCCGGAGAATATTGCCCACCTGATCGTATTGGTACAGCAGACGTTGCAGTGGCGGCTGACCGGGCAGGCCCGCGCGGATTTCCAGAAGCCGGCCGTCCCGCGTGTCGTACAGGTTTTCGCTGGTCACGCCATTGCCGGCAGTCTGTCGCAGGATCTGATTACCGGCGCTGTACTGAATGCCGTGCAATAGCGGTGCAGCATTCGAATCCCCGGCCTGTTGCAGTCGAACACTACTGAGCTGACCTGCGACATTCAGATCGGAAAACTGCACATTACCTTTCGCATCTTCCACGCAGAGCGTGTTGCCTATGGCGTTGAAGGCTGTGCGCGTTATGGCTCCGCTGCCGGGTTCGTGGAGCAGGTCTCTCTCGGCCTCGGCAACCGGCCAGTGCGGCTCATCCAGAGTTTCAAGAAAGTATCGGGTCTGGGAAGCGACGCCGCCCGTCAGTGCGTAGCTTGAAAAAAGTATTGAGCCAGCACTGTCGTCAATACGAACCACTCTGCCGCATTGATTGTGCGAGGCGAACGGCGCGGCGTTGTCGCCGTACGTGTAAAACGCACTGTTTCTTGCCGGCCCGCCATGAGCCAGTTCGATCCTTTTGACCGGGCGCAACATGAGGTCATATTCGATTCGGACCTCAGTCAACAGGCTGTCCCAGCCGACAACCGTCTCTTTGGCTAACCCTGGCAATATCAGACGACTGCCCGCATCCACGCTGTCGCTGCGCAGAGCCACACCCGTCAGTCCGTGGATGGTTTGCAGGTTGGGTCGGGCGTCTGGTTCAGTCTTCAACAGTTCGTGCAGGCGGGGATCAAGGCTGACCGTCGGGCGACCTGCGGCATCATAGGTTTGTCGGTAAATCCGCGGTTGCGCCTCGGCGCCGGGGACTTCGCGGCAGTAGGACACCGAGGCGATGTCGAGTCCGCGAGGATCCCGTACAGAAACTGTTGGCGTTTTGGCATGCATGGTGGCGCCCCCGAGAACGCTGTGAACTGTCAGCATTCATCCGCCTTTGCCGGACTCTCGTCAACTGTCAGAACTAACAGGTAAGGGCTGTTTTTCGACGATATTTTCGGATTGTTTTCATCGATGAAACGACGCTGTCATCATTCCTGGCAGTTACGGTCATTGCTGTAGCCTCCGGTCTTGCGGACAATCAACGCCACGTTTCCCGCTCATGGATTTGCCAGCATGTCGCAACCTATCTTTTTCGCCCACGCCAACGGGTTTCCTTCGGGCACCTACGGCAAGTTGTTCGCGGCGCTGGCGCCCGAGTATCGGGTCGCGCATCTGGAGCAGCATGCTCATGACCCGCGTTTCCCGGCAGATGACAACTGGTACAACCTTGTCGACGAATTGATCCACCATTTGCAGCAGCAAGACCAGCCAGTGTGGGGCGTCGGCCACTCCTTTGGCGGTGTGCTGCACCTGCATGCGGCGTTGCGTTGCCCTGAGTTGTATCGCGGTGTGGTGATGCTCGATTCGCCGGTGCTGACCCGCACCGACCAATGGGTGATCCGCGCCGCCAAGCGCTTCGGCTTCATCGACAGACTGACCCCGGCCGGCCGCACCCTTGGCCGACGTGAAGAATTTACCGACCTCGCCAGCGCGCGCAGCTATTTCGCCGGCAAGAGCCTGTTTCGCGGGTTCGACCCGGAATGCTTCGATGCCTACCTGCAGCATGGCTTGCACCAGGTGGGCGACAAACTGCGCCTGCGCTTCGACCCGGCCACCGAAATCAGCATTTATCGCGGCGTGCCGCACACCAGCCCCGGCCGCACCCGCCAGTTGCAAGTGCCGCTGGCGGTGGTGCGTGGGCACACCAGCCGTGTGGTCATGCGTCATCACACGCGCTTCGTTTCGCGTCTTGCCCAAGGTGAAGCGCTGAGCATGCCCGGTGGCCATATGTTTCCCCTGGAGCGTCCGCAAGACACCGCACGGCTGTTGAAGAATCTGTTTACGCGCTGGGAAAACCGCCTGGACAAGGATTGCGCATGACCCCGACCTTCGAAGAAGTGCGCCTGAGCCTGCCGCATATCGAGTTGGCAGCGCATTTGTTCGGCCCCGAAGACGGTGTGCCGGTGATTGCCTTGCATGGCTGGCTCGACAACGCCAACAGCTTTGCCCGTCTCGCGCCGAAGCTCAAAGGCCTGCGCATTATCGCGCTGGACATGGCTGGACACGGGCATTCCGGGCATCGGCCGCACGGCGCCGGGTATGCGCTGTGGGACTACGCCCATGACGTACTGCAAGTCGCCGAGCAACTGGGCTGGAAGCGTTTCGGCCTGCTCGGGCATTCCATGGGCGCGATTGTTTCCATGGTGCTGGCGGGATCGTTGCCGGATCGGATCACTCATTTGGCGTTGATCGATGGGGTGATTCCTCCTACAGACAAGGGCGAAAACGCTGCCGAGCGCATGGGCATGGCCCTGCAAGCGCAACTGGATCTGCGCGACAAGCGCAAACCGGTCTACAACACCCTCGACCGTGCCATCGAGGCGCGGATGAAAGGCCTGGTCGCGGTCAGTCGGGAGGCCGCAGAGTTGCTGGCCCAGCGCGGCTTGATGCCGGTACCCGGCGGTTACACCTGGCGCACCGACAATCGCCTGACCCTGCCATCGCCACTGCGCCTGACTCAGGAGCAGGCGATGGCCTTCGTCCAGCGCATCGGTTGCCCGGCGCAATTGGTGGTCGCGGCGGACGGCATGCTGGCCAAGCATCCTGAGCTGCTGGAGCGTCTACCCTTTAGCCGGGAACAGCTGCCCGGCGGGCACCATTTGCACCTGAACGACGAGGCCGGTGCGGATCTTGTCGCAGACTGTTTCAATCGGTTCTTCGCCATTCCTTGACTTGCACCGGGCAACTGTCGAGGCTGGGCGGGTTGAAATGGGAGACAACCACGATGGATTTCTATACCGCTACGACCCCGATCCGCCAAGCCATGCCGATCCGATGAGCCTGACTATGCGGTCACTCAGTCTGTTGGCGCTGTGCTGTTTCAGTTCCATTTCGTTCGCCGCCGATGTGCCGGGCAGTCAGGATCTGCAGATCGTGCCGCGACTGGCCGACGCGCAAATCGTCGACTATCGCGCTCCGGCAGAGCAGGAGCGGATTTACCCCTTGGGCTCGATCCGCAAGATCAGCGGCCAGTTGCGCTTTGACGGCCAGGTCACTGCCCGTGGCCAGACCACCTCGCTCACTTACGAGTTGCCACCCGAACACGCCGCCACCGAAGCCTTCACCGCCGCCCGCGAGGCCCTGCAAAAGCAGGACGCCGAGTTGCTGTTCTGGTGCCAGGCCCGCGACTGCGGCGAAAGCAGCCTGTGGGCCAACGAGGTGTTCGGCAATGCCAAGTTGTACGGTGCCGACGAACAACAGGCGTATTTGTTGCTGAGGCTGGCCGCACCGCGGGATAACACGCTGGTTGCGGTCTACAGCATCACGCGGGGCAATCGCAAAGCCTATCTGCATGTCGAACAGTTCGAAGCGGCTGCGCCGCTGGGCGAGTTGCTGCCGACGTCGGCGACCCTGCTGCGCCAGCTCAAGAGCACGGGTGAACTGGATTTCCCCAAACTCGTGAATGACCCGGATGACACCTGGTTGCGCCTGATTTCTCGTGGACTGAATCTCGATACCACGCAGCGGGTGACAGTGTCGGGGCCCAAAGCCGAGGCCTGGCGCCAGGCATTGATCAATCAGGGCGTGCGCGCGGCGCGGATGGAAACCGGCAAGGTCGATGGCACAGGTTTGCGCATTGATCTGTTGCGATAAGCTGCATCGGGCGGGCACGCGCAGCATGTTCGCCTACTCTTTGCCTGACTGACTTTTTCGAGACCTTACATGCTCAATAACGATCGACTGCTGGTGCAGATCCTGCTGCTGGTGTTGTTTGGCGCCAGCCTGTGGGTGATGGCGCCGTTCTGGTCGGCGCTGTTCTGGGGCGCAGTACTGGCGTTTGCCAGTTGGCCGCTGATGCGTCTTTTGACCCGGCTACTCAATGGCCGCGAATCACTCGCGGCGGCGATTCTGACCCTGGGCTGGATGTTACTGGTGGCGGCGCCGCTGGTCTGGCTGGGCTTCAACCTCGCCGATCATGTGCGTGACGCGACGGCGTTCATCAAGGATGTGCAGGTAGATGGGTTGCCGGAGGCGCCGACCTGGCTCGCCAGTGTGCCGCTTGTGGGCGAACGGCTGGTCGGCATTTGGGACAGCATCGATCAGCAGGGCGCTGCGTTGATGGTGTCGATCAAGCCTTACCTGGGGCAGGTCGGTAACTGGTTGCTGGCGCGCAGTGCGCAGATCGGCGGCGGAATTCTCGAGCTGACGCTGAGCATTGTCTTTGTGTTCTTTTTCTATCGCGACGGGCCGCGTCTGGCGGCGTTCGTGCACGGTTTGCTGGAGCGTTTGATCGGTGATCGCGCCGGGTACTACATCGAACTGGTTGCCGGGACGGTGCAGCGGGTGGTCAACGGGGTGATCGGCACGGCAGCGGCGCAGGCGGTCCTGGCGTTGATCGGGTTCCTGATTGCCGGGGTGCCGGGTGCGCTGGTGCTGGGGATCGTGACGTTTCTGCTGAGTCTGATTCCGATGGGGCCACCGTTGGTGTGGGTGCCGGCCACGGCTTGGCTGGCCTGGAAGGGCGAGTATGGGATGGCGGTGTTTTTGGGGATCTGGGGGGCGTTGATCATCAGTGGCGTGGATAACGTTTTGAAACCTTATCTGATCAGCCGAGGCGGAAATTTGCCGTTGGTGATTGTGTTGCTTGGGGTGTTTGGCGGGTTGATTGCGTTTGGGTTTATCGGGTTGTTTATCGGGCCTACGCTTTTGGCGGTGGCTTATAGTTTGTTGACGGACTGGAGTAAGAGTCAGGCTCGGGTTTAGGGGCGCTTTGAGGTGTGTATATCCGTTTTTGTGGTGATGGCTGATTAGGGTTCCGCCCTTACGGCGGGTCACTTTTTCCAGACGCCGAAAAAGTAACCAAAAAGGCTTTACCCTGACGTACGGCCCTCGCTGTGGCTCGGGTTCCTTCGCTGCGGAATTGATCCGGGGGCATCGCCTCCGGTTTGCTTCGCTGCACCTCCTCTCGATGTGTTCGACTTCGTCGAACGGTCGCTGCGCTCCCACCCCCGGATCAATCCCTCCACTCAGCCTGCCGACGGGCTCCGAGATCAAGATCAAGAGCTGCACTCGAGCTAACGCTCATTGTGTTGAGTGGGGCGGACTTCGCCGCGTGGGGTGTACGTGATTCAACATTATGGAAGCTGGCTTGCCAGCGAAGGCGGCCTGACAGCCTACCAGTTTCTGGCGGGTGTACCCGATCCATGTGGGAGCTGGCTTGCCAGCGATGGCGGCCTGACAGCCGACCAATCTCTGGCGGATTGAATCCCCCCTGTAGGAGCTGCCGAAGGCTCGGGCCGCGATCGGACGATCTTTTGATCTGCTTGGCTTTGGCTTTTGATCTTGCTCTTCAGGCCCATCGGCAGGCCGAGCGTAGGTGTTCATCAGGGGGTAGGCGCGCAGCGCCGTGCGGCGAAGCCGCATCCATCGAGAGGAGGTGCAGCGAAGCAAACCGTAGGCGATGCCCCCGGATGGACACCGTAGCGAGGGAACACTGAGCCTCAGCGAAGTGCCGTACGTCAGGGGGCAGCCTTTTTGGTTACTTTTTCGGCGTCTGGAAAAAGTGACCCGCCGTAAGGGCGGAACCCTAAGCAGCCGTTACCGCAGCAACGGATATGCCCCCACCCCCCCCCCCACACACATGCAAGAACCGCCAAACGCCACGATCTGTTGATCTTGCTAATAATTCAAAAAGCAAAATCAAAAGATCGCAGCCTCGTTCCACTCGACAGCTCCTACAGTAGGCGGGTTACGTAGCGACGTTGAGGTACTTGCCCACTGGCGCCGCATTATCCAGCGAGTACTGCTTGCTCAAATTGGCAATCATGCGGTTCAGCGCTTCTGTCGTGCTCTGGATCGACGCCATTTGCTCTTCATCCGGTCGCTCCCGCCCTGCCTGCAAAGCCGCTTTCAACTCATCGCTGCTCACGCCGCCGCTGCTGTCGCTATCCAGTACCTTGAGCAACGCAGCACTGTCATCGGTGCTACCGGCGCTGGTCAGGCCGCTGCTGAGTTCATCGTTGCTGATGGCGCCGTCGCCGTCAGTGTCGAGGGCGCTGATCAGGGCGTCGGCCAGGTCGGTGTTGGGGGCTTGGTCTTGCGGTGGTGGCGGCGGCGCCATGGCCGTCATTTCTTCGGCGTTGAGGCTTCCGCTGCCGTCGCTGTCCAGGTCGCCGAATTGTTTGCTAAGGTTGACGAGCAGGCCGTCGTCGGACTTTTGCGACAGGGCGCTGTTCAGTTCGTCCTGATCCACCGCGCCGTCGCCGTTGCTGTCGAGTTTGGCGAACAGGTCTTTCTGCAGTTGCTGGCTGCGGGCGTTTTGCGTGGCGGTGCTGTTGGTGCTGGTATAGCTCGTGTAGTTGCTGACGCTACCGATCATCGGGCTCACTCCTTGGACTGGAAAACCGGTGGGCGTACCGGCTTATGCAGCCTCAAGGTGCAAGTTGTCGTGGGTATGTGGAGTTTGTACCGGCTGGTACACAGATCGAACGATTACCATTGAACCTGTAGGAGTGAGCCTGCTCGCGATGACGGCGTGTCAGTCGACATCAATATCGACGGATGTACCGCTATCGCGAGCAGGCTCACTCCTGCAGGGTGGGTGTTTTCAGGTGCGGGGCAGACGAATGATCGCTGTGAGACCACCGCCCGGTGTTTCTTCCAGGTTCAATTGCCCGCCCAGTCGTTGCGCGGCTTCCCGGGCGATGGTCATGCCCAGCCCGACCCCACCGGAATTGCGGTTGCGCGATCCTTCCAGACGAAAGAACGGTTCAAACACCGCTTCACGTTTGTCCTCGGCAATCCCCGGCCCATGGTCGATCACGCGGATCAGCAGTTGCTCGCGCTGATCGTGCAATTCGATGCGCGCCTGCCCGGCGTAACGCAGGGCGTTATCCATCAGGTTGTTGAGGCAGGACCGCAGCGCCATCGGCTGCACCGGCAGCGGTGCGCAGTGGCCGCTGACGTGTACGTCTGCGCCCTGGTCCTGAGCGTTTTCGCACAATGATTCGACCAGCGCCTGCACGTCCATCAGTTGCAAGGCTTCGCTGGTGCGTTGCTCGTGCAGGTAGGTGAGAGTGGCGTCGAGCATGGCGATCATGTCGTTCAGGTCCTGGCGCATCTGGCTTTGCAGCTTGTCGTCGCTGATGTTTTCCAGGCGCAGTTTCAATCGTGACAAGGGTGTGCGCAGGTCATGGGACACCGCGCCGAGCATGCGCGCGCGCTGTTGGACTTGTTCGCGAATGCGCCGCTGCATCAGGTTGAAGGTGTGCGCCGCTTGCCGCGCCTCGCGTGGGCCGGACTCGTCCAGCGGGGGGCTGTCGAGGTCCTCGCTGAGACGTTCAGCGGCGTCGCTCAGGCGCTGGATCGGTCGACTGAGCAACTTGGCGCCGTACCAGGCGGCGATCATCAAGGTGATGAACTGAAAAGTCAGCGGCACGATCGGGCCGCCGAACCAGGGGCGCGGTGGGCGTGGTGGGTAGCGCGGATCGTGTGGCGGCTGTTGGCCTTCGATGTTCTGGGAAAATTCCGGTGGCGGCGGAGGCGGGGGTGGGCCGTAGAGGCGGAACCAGGTAAAAGCGAGCAAGTGCGCCAGGACGATCGCCAAGAACAGCACGCCAAACAGACGGCCGAACAGCGTGTCAAAGCGCGCTCGCATCAGCCGATGTCTCGGGCGTCGAACAGGTAACCTTCACCGCGCACGGTTTTGATCAACTGCGGGGCTTTTGGATCGTCGCCGAGTTTCTGTCGCAGGCGCGAGACCAGCAAGTCGATGCTGCGATCGAACGCTTCGATCGAGCGACCGCGCGCAGCGTCGAGCAATTGTTCGCGGCTGAGTACCCGGCGCGGGCGTTCGATAAACACCCAGAGCAGGCGGAATTCGGCGTTGGACAGCGGCACCACCAGGCCATCGTCGGCGACCAGTTGGCGCAGGACGCTGTTCAGACGCCAGTTGTCGAAGCGGATGTTCGCCCGCTGCTCGGTGCGATCATCGCGCACGCGGCGCAGGATGGTCTGGATTCGCGCGACCAGTTCGCGCGGTTCGAACGGTTTGGCCATGTAGTCGTCGGCGCCGAGTTCGAGGCCGATGATGCGGTCGGTGGGTTCGCAGCGTGCGGTGAGCATCAGGATCGGGATGTCCGATTCGGCGCGCAGCCAGCGGCACAGCGACAAGCCGTCCTCGCCGGGCAGCATCAGGTCCAGCACCACCACATCGAAATGCTCGGCTTGCATGGCCTGGCGCATCGCTGTGCCATCAGTGACGCCGCTCGCGTGGATGTTGAAACGCGCGAGGTAGTCGATCATCAATTCGCGGATCGGCACGTCATCGTCGACGATCAGTGCACGAATGCTCCAGCGCTTGTCGTCTTTTTGCTCATCCGTCATGGTGGTTTGGGTGTTGTGCATGGGGCTGTTCATCTGCCAGTAGGCCGCCAACCACAAAGATGGGCTGCGAGGTGGTGGTTTCAGCATAGGCGTCCGGCGGTGAGGCGGGAAGTGCTGATGTAAGGACGTGTTGCGGCTGGCGAGGCTAGCGCGGGCGCGTGTTGGCGACATGTCGGCTGTGTATCGGAGTCGACACAATAGCAGCGAGCGCTATGCTGATCTCGGCTGGCACGACGATTTACCGATCATCGGGTGCCGCGCCGCCGCCGGTTCCGCTACAATGCGCGCCGATTTCGACCTGCCTGAGAGCCCTTCCAATGTCCGTCTGCCAGACTCCTATCATCGTCGCCCTGGATTTCCCCACCCGTGACGCCGCACTGAAGCTGGCCGACCAGTTAGACCCGAAACTGTGCCGGGTCAAAGTGGGCAAGGAACTGTTCACCAGTTGCGCCGCTGAAATCGTCGGCACTCTGCGGGACAAGGGCTTTGAAGTATTCCTTGATCTGAAATTCCACGATATCCCCAACACCACTGCGATGGCCGTGAAAGCGGCTGCCGAGATGGGCGTCTGGATGGTCAACGTTCACTGCTCCGGCGGTATGCGCATGATGGCAGCCTGCCGTGAAGTGCTGGACAAGCGCAGCGGCCCGCAGCCGTTGCTGATCGGCGTAACCGTGCTGACCAGCATGGAACGCGAAGACCTGGCGGGTATTGGTCTGGATATCGAGCCGCAAGAGCAGGTTCTGCGTCTGGCAGCACTGGCCGAGAAAGCCGGGATGGATGGTTTGGTGTGCTCGGCACTGGAAGCCCAAGCGCTGAAAACTGCGCATCCGTCGCTGCAACTGGTGACCCCGGGGATTCGCCCGGCGGGCAGCGCGCAGGACGATCAACGGCGCATTCTGACCCCGCGTCAGGCGCTGGATGCAGGCTCCGATTACCTGGTGATCGGCCGTCCGATCAGCCAGGCGACTGATCCGGCGCAGGCGTTGGCCTCCGTCGTCGCCGAAATCGCCTGATCAGACCCTGCGCAGCCTGCGATCTTTTGACCTTCCCTCAGCTGATATAAATGGCTGCAAGCGGTAAAAAGATCGCAGCCTTTGGCAGCTCCTACATGGGCTGCCTACAGGCTGAGATCCTTTTGACTTTGTTTTAAACCTTCAACACCAACTTGCCGAAATTCTCACCGCTGAACAATTTCATCAGCGTCTCCGGGAACGTCTCCAGCCCCTCGACAATATCTTCCTTGCTCTTGAGTTCGCCCTTGGCCATCCAGCCGGCCATTTCCTGTCCGGCGGCAGCGAATTGTGCGGCATGGTCCATCACCACAAAACCTTCCATCCGCGCACGATTGACCAGCAGCGACAGGTAGTTGGCCGGGCCTTTCACCGCCTCTTTGTTGTTGTATTGGCTGATCGCACCGCAGATCACCACTCGCGCCTTCATGTTCAGACGGCTCAACACCGCGTCGAGAATATCGCCGCCGACGTTATCGAAATAAACATCGACGCCTTTCGGGCATTCACGTTTAAGCCCTGCAACCACGTCTTCGCTCTTGTAGTCGATGGCGCCGTCAAAGCCCAATTCATCAATAAGGAATTTGCACTTGTCGGCACCGCCGGCAATGCCGACCACGCGGCAACCTTTGATCTTGGCGATCTGTCCGGCAATGCTGCCCACCGCACCGGCCGCGCCGGAAAGCACCACGGTGTCGCCGGCCTTCGGTGCGCCGACATCAAGCAGGGCGAAGTAAGCAGTCATGCCGGTCATGCCCAGCGCAGATAGATAAACCGGCAGCGGTGCCAGTTTCGGATCGACTTTGTAGAAACCTCTGGGTTCGCCGAGGAAGTAATCCTGCACGCCAAGGGCGCCATTGACGTAGTCCCCGACTGCAAACCCCGGGTTGTTCGATGCGACGACTTTGCCTACGCCCAAGGCGCGCATGACTTCGCCGATACCGACCGGCGGAATGTAGGACTTGCCTTCATTCATCCAGCCGCGCATGGCCGGGTCGAGGGACAGGTATTCGTTCTTGACCAGAATCTGTCCTGCCGCAGGTTCCCCGACCGGCACTTCCTGATAGGTGAAGGTCTCGCGGGTGGCGGCACCCACCGGGCGTTTGGCGAGCAGGAACTGGCGATTGGTCTGGGAAGTCATGACAGGCACTCAAGTTGAATGAAGCCTTGTTGATAGACCTTCATGGGCGATGCCGCAAGGTTGGCTGATGCGGCGAATGCACGCCGATCCAATGCAGTGATAGTCATAGGCATGGATTTATCACTGCGACGCATGGGCACATAGACAGCCTTCTGATAGTGCTGACGTCCGGCAAACCCTTGTCGCTATGCTGCAATTGCGCTGCATGTCTAAACCGCCCCGCATCTATCCGTTCGAGGACATAACAATGAGCATGACGTTTTCCGGTCAGGTTGCCGTAGTCACGGGAGCCGCCAACGGCATCGGCCGCGCAACGGCCCAGGCATTCGCCGCCGAAGGTCTGAAAGTGGTGGTGGCCGATCTGGATACTGCCGGAGGGGAGGGCACTGTCGCGCTTATTCGTACAGCCGGCGGCGAAGCGACCTTCGTGCGTTGCAACGTTACCGTCGAAAGCGAAGTGAAAAATCTGATGGACGAGGTGATTAATACCTACGGCCGTCTCGACTATGCCTTCAACAATGCCGGAATCGAAATCGAGAAGGGCAAACTGGCCGACGGTTCGATGGACGAGTTCGACGCGATCATGGGCGTCAATGTCAAAGGCGTCTGGCTGTGCATGAAATATCAATTGCCGCTGTTGCTGGCTCAGGGCGGTGGGGCGATCGTCAACACCGCCTCGGTGGCGGGCCTGGGGGCGGCGCCGAAGATGAGCATTTATGCGGCGTCGAAACACGCGGTGATCGGTCTGACCAAGTCGGCGGCCATCGAGTACGCGAAGAAGAAAATTCGCGTCAACGCGGTGTGTCCGGCAGTCATCGACACCGACATGTTCCGTCGTGCCTATGAGGCCGATCCGAAGAAAGGCGAGTTCGCCAACGCCATGCATCCGGTGGGGCGCATCGGCAAGGTCGAGGAGATCGCCAGTGCGGTGTTGTATCTGTGCAGCGACGGCGCGGCGTTCACCACCGGTCATTCGTTGGCCGTGGATGGTGGCGTTACCGCGTTCTGAATCACACTGTTGAAAAAACCCGCATTCGTGCGGGTTTTTTTATGCGCCGTGTTCACTTCACTTAAACCACTAAACAATGTGTATCAAATGATTAGAACAGTCGCTTTTGAGGGCGTTGTCGCACAGCCTGTGCGGCGTGGCTGTGATTAACTGCCGCCAGCAAAACGGACAGGAGTTTGCTTGCTCATGGAATTGAGAATTGACCGACAGGCAATGGTGCCCGTCGTACAGCAGATTGTTGACGGGCTGACTGAGTGGATCCTGCAAAGCGGGGTACCGCCAGACACCCGTTTGCCCTCGATCCGGCAAATCGCCCGGGGTAATCTGCTCAGCCAGTCGTGTGTCGTCGAGGCGTGCGAACGGCTGGTTTCGCAGGGCGTCCTGACCACCCGCCAAGGTGCGGGGTTTATCGTGGCAGCGTCGCCGTCGACGACGGGCGCAGAGGATGAGTCCATACCCTTCGAGAGCCGGCTTGCCTGGTGTGATGCGGTGTGTGGGGCCGCGAGTGGTCTGAAGCTTGGCGGCGGCGGTTTGCCGCAGAGCTGGCGCGAGCCTGACGATCTCAGCTATGCGCTGCGAGAGGTGGCGCGCACCGACATGGCCAGCCTGTTCAACTACAGCACGCCGCTGGGCCTTGCGGCATTGCGTGAGCAGATCGTCAAACGCCTGAGACTGTTCGGGGTCGAGGCCCGCAGCACGCAGTTGCTTAGCACGTGCGGCGCCAGTCACGCGCTGGATCTGATCGTTCGAACCTTGTTCAAGGCCGGCGACTGTGTGGTGGTCGAAACCCCCGGTTACGCGCCGTTGTTCGACCTGTTGCGGCTGCACGGGGTACGGATGCTTGAAGTGCACCGCACACCGAGCGGGCCGGATACGGTCGCGCTCGAGGCGTTGCTGCGCCAGTTTCAGCCCAGTGCATTGTTCATCAACAGCCATCACCAGAACCCCACTGGCAGTTGCCTGACGCCGGCGGTGGCGCAGCGCATCGTGCAATTGAGCAAGACTTACGATTTGCGCGTGATCGAAGACGATGTCTACGCCGATCTGCACACTGGCAACGGTACTCGACTGGCCGCGCTGGACGATGAAGGGCGAGTGATTTACGTCGGCAGTTTTTCCAAGACACTCAGCAGTTCGATAAGGGTCGGATTTGTTCTCGCCGACAGCGAGATTGTTGCGCGGCTTGCCCAGGTCAAGATGATCAGTGGTCTGGGGGCCTCAAGGTTTTCCGAGGCGGTGCTGGCCAACCTGATGGCAACCGGTGCTTATCGCAAACTGGTGCAGCGCCAGCGGCAACGTTTGAATGCCGATCGCGCCGCGGCGTTGCAGGCATTGGAAGACGCCGATTGGGAAGTGTTCGGCAAACCGACTGGCGGTTTGTTCATCTGGGCACGTGCGCGGGTGGCGGATCAGGCGCGAGTGCGCGCACAGGCTCAGCGTTGCGGTGTTTTGCTGTCAGCCCCGGATGCCTTCAGCCCCAGTGGCGAGGGAGGCGACTGGCATCGCATCAACGTCGCTTACGCCTGTGATGCGCGGGCTCGACAGTTTTTTCGCAATACCGGTTCGGATCGACCTCAAGTGTTCTGAAAACGACGCAGGCGTAGCTTTTTGCCATTATTCCGATGCCAGAGACTTGTGCTCGTTCATGGCCATTGCGACTCTTCGTCAACTGACTTTGGCAGGGGACTACGCGCAATGATTTCGGCCGTGCAAGGACGTTTTGCCAACCTCGGTATGGCGAAAAAACTGGGTATCGGGTTTGTGCTGGTTTTGCTGCTGACCGCACTGGTGGCGGCGATTGGCGTCTGGTCCCTGCAAACCATCAGCCACCGATTTGACGGGCTGAAACAGATGTCCTCGCTCAATAGCGGCCTGCTCAAGGTTCGATTGCTCGAGCAGGAGTATGCCTTGCGCGGTAATCCGAAAACGGCCGATGCCTTGCGTGAGGGCGTGGATGGCTTGATTGCCCTGGCCAACGAGCTCAAGGCGCAATCGCCTGCCAACGTCACGGTAATGGCGGATGTCGAGCAGTCGTTGGGCGCCTATCGCAAGGCGTTCGACGAGTTTGTCTCGTTGACCCAGGCCAAGGATCTGGCGCTGGAAATGGCCAGTTGGTCAGTCTCAAGCGTGGCCAACAACCTCGACGTGTTGCAGGCCGGGCTGGCGGATGACGGTGCCTATACCCTGAAGGACACCGAAGGCAAGGACGGTGCGCAGTTCATCGAGCAGGCCAGTCAGATCAGCCAGGTGTCGAGGCTGATGCTGCAAGCGATGAATGAGGCGCGGGTTCGCCTGGATCAGAGTCGCAAGGGCGATGACAGTGGTGGCAAGGGCAATATCGAACAGGCCGCGCAGGCCCAGAGCCAGGCCGAAGCGCTGAAGTCCTCGGTCAAGGACGATGGGTATCTGACGGTGCTCAATGAGGTCTCGGGGCACATCGCCGGTTTCAACGACAAACTGGCCGAGTACACCGGATTGCTCGCACAGGAAAAGACTGTCTACGAGCAATTGCATCAGCGCGCGGCACAAGTGATGGAACGGGTGGATCAGGCTTACGTTGCCGAGGACGCCGCCATGCAGGCCGAGCTGAAAAAGAACTCGCTGTTGATTGTGGGTTCTTCGGCACTGGCGCTGTTGGTCGGTTTGATTGCGGCGTGGCTGATTACTCGGCTGATCGTCGCGCCGTTGCGCAGTGTGATCAATGTCGCGCAGCGCATTGCGGCCGGTGATTTGAGTGCGACCGTGGAAGTCACTCGCCGTGACGAGATTGGCCAACTGATGTTGGCGATGCAGCAGATGGGCGCGGGGTTGAGCACGATTGTCAGTGGGTTGCAGGCTGGTATCGAACAATTGGCCAGTTCCGCGCAGTCGCTGTCGGCCGTCACCGAGCAGACCAATCTTGAGGTCAGCAGTCAGAAGGAAGAAACCGAACAGGTGGCCACCGCCATGAACCAGATGACCGCCACCGTCCACGATGTCGCGCGCAACGCTGAAGAAGCGGCGTTGGCGGCGCAGACGGCGGACGGCAAGGTCGAGAGTGGTCAGCAAGTGGTGCGCCAGAGCATGGCGCGGATCGAGCAACTGGCGGATTCGGCGAATTCGGCCAGCTCAAGCATCGAGAGTCTCAGTGCCGAAATCCAGAATATCGGGACGGTGCTGGGTGTGATCAAAAGCGTTGCTGAGCAGACCAATCTGTTGGCATTGAATGCGGCGATCGAGGCGGCGCGGGCCGGGGAGCAGGGCAGGGGCTTTGCGGTGGTGGCCGATGAGGTTCGCGCATTGGCTCGACGCACGCAGCAATCGACCGAAGAGATTGAGCGGCTGGTCAGTGCATTGCGCTCGGCGGCGCATTCGTCGGTGCAGCAGATTCAGAGTAGCGGTGAGTTGGTGGAGCTGGCGGTGAGTGATGCGTTGCAGACTGAGAGTGCGTTGGGGAGTATTGCGGCGGCGGTTTCGTTGATTCAGCAGATGAATCAGCAGATTGCGGCGGCGGCGGAGGAGCAGAGTTCGGTGGCGGAGGAGATCAATCGCAGTGTGACGAGTATTCGCGCGAGTGCGGATCAGTCGTCGATTGCGATGCGTGGGAATGCGGCTTCGAGTATTGAGCTGGCGCAGTTGGGGAGTGAGTTGCGGGGGATGGTTGGGCATTTTCGGCTTTGACGCTTTTGACTTGGCGGCCTTTGGGCCGACCATGTTGTGGGGGTTGGGGTGAATATCCGTTTTTTTTGTGATGGCGGCATAGGGTTCCGCCCTTACGGCGGGTCACCTTTTCCAAACGCCGAAAAGGTAACCCAAAAGGCTTTGCCCCAACGTTCGGCCCGCTCGCTGGGGCTCGGGGTTCCTTCGCTCCGGGATCCATCCTCTCAGCCTGCCGACGGGGCCTTGTAGATCAAGAGCTGCAGTCGAGCTAACGCTCATTCTGTTGAGTGGGGCGGCTGCGCCGCGGTGGTGCTGCTTGCTGTTTTGCTTGTAGTGGGGACTCCCTGTAGGAGCTGCCGAAGGCTGCGATCTTTTGATTTTGCTGTTGCTCTTTGTGTGAGCTGGACAATCCCTGGTTGAATGCATCCATCCCAAACTGTAGGAGTGACCCTGCTCGCGATGGCGACCTGTCATTCACCTTGCTTGTGCAAATGAAACACCAACATCAGCCCACAAAAAAGCCACCTCTCGGTGGCTTCTCTTTCAGCATCAGCGATCAGTCGTAGATGACTTTTTTCTTCCAGTCCGCATCTGCTTCAGCATCCTTGAGCCCTGCAGTCAGTTGGTTTTCTTCACCTTCGACCGGGGCGATTTTGTCCATGACCTGGGCGTTGGCGCGAGCCAGCAGTTTTTCCAGGTACTGCAGTTGTTCGGCATACATCTGCGGGTCTTGCTGTTTGCGCAGGTATTGCACGCCGCGTTCGAAGGCGAGGCGGGCCTGGCCGGGTTGGTTTTGTTGCAGGGACTGCTGGCCGAGGTTGTTGAAGAACTCGATGTGCAGCAGTACCAGAATGTGGCGGACTTCGCGGATCCAGTGTTTGGCTTCGTTCGGTGGCAGGAAGCCGTCATGGGCGGCGCGAGTGATCTGGCCGTGCAGGGCTTCGAGGAGGAAGCGTACGTCTTTGGCTTTGGCTTCGGTCAGGATCGGCGCCGGTGGATTGTTGACCGGGATCGATTCGCCTTGGGCTACCAGTGCGTTCAGTTCGGTGATGCGGGCTTTGGTGGCGGCGCTGGTTTTCTCAAGGTTCAGCAGGCGCTGGCAGACGTTGAGTTCCAGGCGGGTCAGCAACAGCTTGAGGGCCGGGGTCATGAACTGGCCGGGGAAGGTCTCGGTCAGTTCGCCGCAACGGCGCAGGCGGTCGTTGAGTTCGACTTTGGTGCGGGCCTTTTCCAGTTTGTTGTTTTCCACCACATGGTTCATGTAGCCAATGGCGATCAGAATTGCGATCCCGGCTACTACTAGCAGGGTGATCATGAGTGGTGTCACCGGTAAGACCTCTTTATAGGGTTCGCATGCGAGTGTAGTGGTTGGGCATTTATGCGCCTAGCGCCGTTCGACGAGTTGGCGCAGTGGGTTCTATCTGTATCGGCCATGCACCACTTATATGAATGCTGGCGCATGATATGCAGATTGCCATCACTGTGCGGTGACTATAACGTCTTGGCGACTGCCGGAATATAGGCGTCAATCGTCGGGCGAAGGAAAAGCCGGAACGGGGCCTGAAAGCAGGTCGAAGTCATTGATTTAAATAAATTTATATCAGGGGGTTGACGACCCTCCAATCCATCCATAGAATGCGCGCCACTTACAGCGTAAAGCACACAGCGAAACGCGGTAGGGAGTGAATGTTGTAGTGTGTCCCCTTCGTCTAGTGGCCTAGGACACCGCCCTTTCACGGCGGTAACAGGGGTTCGAGTCCCCTAGGGGACGCCAATGCGGGAATAGCTCAGTTGGTAGAGCACGACCTTGCCAAGGTCGGGGTCGCGAGTTCGAGTCTCGTTTCCCGCTCCATTTTTAAACAGCACTGCTTTAGGGCGGGGCTGAGTGAAACCAGAACCAAGTCTTCGGATGCGGATCTGGACACCGAAACACACACCATGTGTTCCGGGTAGCGTGTCCCCTTCGTCTAGTGGCCTAGGACACCGCCCTTTCACGGCGGTAACAGGGGTTCGAGTCCCCTAGGGGACGCCATTTGCGGGAATAGCTCAGTTGGTAGAGCACGACCTTGCCAAGGTCGGGGTCGCGAGTTCGAGTCTCGTTTCCCGCTCCAATTTCACAAAAACGCCGCTCAGTGATGAGCGGCGTTTTTGTATGCGCGTTTTATGGATTCTTCTTCCCAAGTATCACGCAGACAAAAAAAGGCCCATCGATGAAAGTCGGTGGGCCTTTTGCGTTGCGGGGGCAACTTACCAGGACAGCATCAGTCGACCGGCAAACAGAATCAGCACGACACCCATGGTGCGTTCGAACCAGTGCCCCATGCGCATGAACAACAACCGCACTTTGTTGCTTGAGAAAAACAGCGCGACGATCACGAACCACAGCGCATTCACAAAACACATCCACACACCGTAAAGCGCTTGAATCTCCAGCGGTGTGCTGGCGCTGATGATGGTGGTGAATATCGCGAGGAAGAACAGCGTGGCTTTGGGGTTGGTGGCATTAGTCAGAAAACCGGTACTGAAGGCTTTGAACAGCGTTTGTTCGGCGGCGGGCTCATCGGCGATTTTGTCACCCTCGAGTGTCGATTTCGGCTTGCTGCGCAGCAGGCTGACACCCAGATACAAAATGTAGGCACCGCCAATCACCTTGGCGACCGTCAACAACCACGGGGTGGTGTGCATCAATGCGCCGACGCCCAGCAAGGTGTACAGCACATGTACGGAAATGCCTGCGCCGATACCCAGTGCCGTGCAAATTCCCACCAGTCGGCCAAAACGCACACTCTGGCGAATGGTAACCGCGAAATCCGGGCCGGGAGCGACCACGGCCAGAAAGTGAATGGTGGCCAGCGCCAGAAACTCGCCCAGGTAGTTCGATAACATCTCAGCTCCAGAAGGTCAGGGGTGAAGCATTGCCGCGGTAGCCGACAAAGAAGGAAAGGCTCAAGCGCGGATCCGCCACGCCCGGAGTTACCGAGTGCATACAGCGCGAATTGAACATGATGAAATCGCCGGGCTCGGGTCGCACTTCGAGGGTGGGCGGGCCGAGCAGTGCCGGATCGATGCCGTAACTGTCGCCGCGCATTTCGTCGAATTGATCCGGCGTAATGTCGTCATCCCACATTTGCAACGCGCCGCCCTCGGTCGGCATGTTCAGGTATACGTTGCAGGCAAATTGCGCCTCGAGGCTGCGGGCCTGAAAACTCTCCGGCGCGTCCTTGGCGAAAATGTCGTGGTGGGCCAGGAAGCACACGCCGGGTTTCACCACGCGCGAAAGGCCGACATACATTTTGCGTCCGTAGAGGTTTTCCAGATGTGCGCCGGCGGGCCAGGATTCGTCGAGCATGCAGCGGAGTGTGTCGACCGGCGACGAGTAGGGCGCACAGCGCTGACGCAGTTCGGCGATGTTGCTGGTGGCCCGTTCGAAATAGTCCTCGATCAGTAGCGGCTGGTTTTCCGCTTCATAAAACGCCATGCCGATGCGGCCGATACTCGGTGCGTTGATGTATCCCTCAAAGCCTGGCGCAAGAATCTTGTCGCCAATCCGGATCGCCAGCGGCTCGGGCAAAAAGCCTCTGAGGCGGATGGCGAGGACTTCTTCGTTGGCCAGTTTTTTTATGCACGTCTCATCGAGACGCTCGACGTCTAGCATCATTTTCTTTAGGTCCATCTATCGATAGTCAACGGAATCCGCGCGTGCGGTTCCCCCGCGCCGGCTACTGCGCAGGGCAGCGGCCGAAATGCTCAATCCACGCTGTAGTGGACGGACAGCGTGCCTTTCTTCTGTGAAAGGGACGCGATCGTGACTGTGCCCAGATCCTTCAGGCTACGTACGTGGGTGCCGCCGCAGCCATAGGCTGGCAGCTCACCAAAACCGATTTCCCGCGCGCCTTCGCGCAGTGACGTCAAGCGTGGCAGATCGTGTTCGACCCATTGATCGATACCGAGTTGAACGGATTGCGCGTCGACCTCCTGCGCGGCATCGCCCGGCTTGAATTGCACGCGTCCTTCGTCTGGCCAGTGGTGCGCCTTGATCGGCATCCAGCCCAGAGCCTGAACGAAATGCCCGATCAAATGGCCGGCCGAATGCATGCGGGTGTTAAAGCCACGGCGCTGTTCGTCGACGCGGATACAGGTCATGCCGAGCGGTACCGGTCGGTCGACGAAGTGGATGATTCGATCCGGTTCCTGCACCACGCGCAGCACCAGACTCTCGCCAATCCAGCCGGTGTCACATGGCTGGCCGCCACCTTGCGGATGAAACAAAGTGGCGCGCAGCACTACTGCGAATTCGTTCTCTTGGGGCGTGCAGTCGAGGACTTCCACATTGGCCTTGAGGTCATCACTATGGAAAAAGAGGCGAAGCGTCATATTCCATGCCCTGATTAAAGTTTCTATTTTTATTATATGAATCGTGCAATAACGTGATAATCCGTTCAAACATCAAAGGACTTGTGCGCTGTGAGCATCAATCTCCCGCTACCACTGCTCGGCGAAATGGCGATTTTCGTCAAGGTCGTGGAGACCGGCAGCTTTTCTGAGGCCGCGCGCCAGCTCGGTTCATCTCCGTCGGCGGTCAGTCGCAGCATTTCTCGGCTGGAAAAGGCTCTGGCTACGCGGCTTTTACAGCGCACTACGCGCAAATTGCGGCTGAGTGACGGCGGGGAAGAGGTGTTCAAGCGTTGTCAGGAGATGGTCAGCGCCGCCAAATCGGTGATGGAGATCAGCGGCCAGTTCACCCATGAAGCCGAGGGCCTGATACGCGTCAGTGTGCCGAAGGCGGTGGGGCGTTTCGTGATTCATCCGCACATGCCCGAGTTTCTGCGGCGTTATCCCAAGGTCGATGTAGAGTTGTTGCTGGAAGACCGGCAGGTCGATCTGATTGACGATCATGTCGATCTGGCGATCCGCATCACGGATCGGCCACCGGCCGGGCTGGTCGGGCGGCAACTGCTGACCATCGATCATTTGCTCTGCGCTTCCCCGCAATACCTGGCCGAGCACGGTACGCCAACGCATCCCCACGATTTGCTCAATCACAGCTGCATTTATCTGGGCGAAACCCCAAGCGATGCGCGCTGGAAATTCAAAAAGGGCACCAAAGCAGTGACGGTGGGGGTGCGCGGTCGCTATGCCGCCAATCACACCGGCGTGCGCTTGGGTGCGGTGTTACAGCACATCGGTATAGGCAGCCTGCCGTATTTCACCGCGCGCTATGCGCTGGAGCAGAAGTTGGTGGTGCAGGTGCTGCCAGACTGGGCGTTCCTGGCTTCATACCATGGTGGGCTGTGGTTGCTGCATTCGCCCACGCGCTATCTGCCGCCGAAGTTGCGGGTGTTTATCGACTATCTGGTGGAGTGTCTGGAGAAAGAGCCGACCTTGAGCAAGCCGGGGAAGCCGGGTGGGGTGGTTAACGCAGCGATGGCGTATGAGTTACCGGAAAGCGAGGGGTTGTTGTAGCGTAAAAGCAAAAGATCGCAGCCTTCGGCAGCTCCTACATGGGAACGTATTCTCCTGTAGGAGCTGCCGAAGGCTGCGATCTTTTGATCTTCAGCAGATAAAAATCAGTGCTTGCTGTCCTGAGCGGACATCGCCATCAGCTGTTTTTCCTGATTCCAGTCGAACGGCTCATCGTTCTGTTCAGCCTCGAAGCGACGTTCTTCCAGAGCCTGATACATGTCGATCTCTTCATCGGACAGGTAGTGCAGGCAATCGCCAGCAAAGAACCACAGCAGATCGCGCGGGATCAGGTGGGCAATTTGCGGATAACGGCTAATCACTTGAGTCAGGATGTCCTGCCCCAGGTATTGGCTTTCGATCGGTTCGATCGGCAGTGACGCGAGCAATTCGTCGAAGCGCTCCAGGAACAAGGCATGGCTTTCTTCGGGAACCTGTTCGGCCTCACCTACGGCGACCAGAATACTGCGCAGATGGTCGAGTAACACAAGATGATCGGCAACGACGTTGGACACGAGATAAGTCCTCAAGAGCAAAACGGGCGCAGGAGTATAAAGCTCCTGCGCCCTTTTTTCACGGGTAACGGTCAGGCGGTTGCGGCGATCAGCGCACTTTGCTCTCTGCCAGCTCCAGTTCCTCTTTGTCGAAGTCATCGACATCGATCACCTTGCGCCGTGCTGCTTCGGCATCGCGCAGGCTCTGCGCTTCAAGCGGTTGCAACACACCTGCTTCCAGCGCCGCATCAATGGCGTGTTCGCCCGCCACCGGTTTGACCTGGCCGCTTTTCAACGAAGTGTGCAGTTTTTTGTGCAGTGGCTGCGCGGCATTCAGCAGATCGCTGGCGTGTTGCAGCGCACCGACAGCATCGTCCGCCGATTGCGGGCGATAGCAGCCGGCAAGCAGTTCTTCCAGCGCCGGATCACCTTTGGCGCGGCCGATGACACCTGCCACTTCGGCACCGAGTTTGTCCGACGGGCCTTTATGACGACGACCGAACGGGAACACGATCACGCGCAACAGGCAGCCGAAGACCTTGTTCGGGAAGTTGCTCAGCAGTTCATCCAGCGCTCGTTCCGACTGGCCGAGGCTTTCTTCCATGGCCCATCTGAACAACGGCTCCATGTAGGCCGGCGAATCCAGATCGTGATAACGCTTGAGCGCAGCGGAAGCCAGATACAGATTGCTCAATACATCACCCAGACGTGCCGACAGGCGTTCGCGACGTTTCAGTTCGCCGCCCAGCAGCATCATGCTGAAGTCGGCGAGCATGGCGAACGCAGCCGCCTGACGATTGAGTGCACGGAAGTAGCCCTGACTGATCTTGTCGCCCGGTGCTTTTTCGAAATGACCGAAGCCCAGGTTCAGAACCAGCGTACTGGCGGCATTGCTCACGGCGAAGCCGATGTGTTTGAGCAGCAGGCCATCGAATTCTTTCAGTGCCTGATCCTTGTCCTCGCGACCCGCCAGAGCCATTTCCTTGAGCACGAACGGATGGCAGCGAATCGCACCCTGGCCGAAGATCATCAGGTTGCGCGAGAGAATGTTCGCGCCTTCCACAGTGATGAAGATCGGTGCACCGTTCCAGCTGCGTCCCAGGTAATTGTTCGGGCCCATGATGATCGCTTTGCCGCCGTGTACATCCATGGCGTGGCTGATGCATTCGCGACCGCGTTCGGTGAGGTGATACTTGAGGATCGCTGACAGCACCGAAGGTTTCTCGCCCAGATCCACCGCGTTGGCGGTGAGCATCCGCGCGGCGTCCATCATCCACGCGTTACCGCCGATGCGCGCCAGCGCTTCCTGAATACCTTCGAATGCCGACAGCGGCACGTTGAATTGCTCACGAATCTGCGCGTACTGGCCGGTTACCAGGCTGGTGAACTTGGCTGCGCCGGTGCCCACTGCCGGCAGCGAGATAGAACGGCCGACCGACAGGCAGTTCATCAGCATCATCCAGCCTTTGCCGAGCATTTCCTGACCGCCGATGAGGAAGTCCAGCGGGATGAACACGTCTTTGCCCGAGTTCGGCCCGTTCATGAACGCGGCGCCAAGTGGCAGGTGACGACGACCGATTTCCACGCCCGCCGTGTCGGTTGGGATAAGCGCCAGGCTGATACCGAGGTCGGTCTTGTCGCCCAGCAGGTGATCCGGGTCATAAGCCTTGAACGCGAGGCCGAGCAGGGTGGCTACCGGGCCGAGGGTGATGTAGCGCTTTTCCCAGTTCAGGCGCAGACCGAGAACTTCCTCGCCTTCCCATTGGCCTTTGCAGATGATCCCGGTGTCGGGCATCGCGCCAGCGTCGGAACCGGCCAGTGGTCCGGTGAGGGCGAAGCAAGGAATGTCGTCGCCACGGGCCAACCGTGGCAAGTAGTGATTACGTTGTTCATCGGTGCCGTAATGCAGCAGCAATTCGGCCGGGCCGAGGGAGTTGGGCACCATCACGGTGGAAGCGAGGTCGCCGCTGCGCGTGGCGAGTTTCATGGCCACTTGCGAGTGGGCATAAGCCGAAAAGCCTTTGCCGCCGAATTCCTTGGGAATAATCAGGGCGAAGAAGCCGTGCTCCTTGATGTGCGTCCAGGCTTCTGGCGGCAGGTCCATCGACTGGCCGATCTGCCAGTCCGTGACCATTGCGCAGAGTTCTTCGGTCGGGCCATCAATGAACGCCTGTTCTTCTTCGCTCAATTGAACCTTGGGATAGGCCAGCAATTTGTCCCAGTCCGGACGACCACTGAACAGCTCGCCATCCCACCAAACGGTGCCAGCATCGATCGCGTCGCGTTCGGTCTGCGACATCGGCGGCAGGGTTTTCTGGAACCAGTTGAACAGCGGCGCGCTGAAATGCTTGCGGCGCAGATCGGGCAACAGCAAAGGTGCTGCAACGACCGCCAATACGACCCAGAGCACCAGCAGCAGCAAGCCTGGCGCGTGGCCGAAAATCCCCATTGCCAAAAGGTAGACGGCAACGATGCCCAGCGCGGGCAGCGGGGCGATGCGCCGGTGGGCGAGGTACGCCACACCAATGATCAAAACCAGTATCCACAACAACAGCATATTTCAGTCCTCCGTGAACCAAGGCAAATCGACCCTCCACAGCTTAGACGGCATCTGCGAAACCGGGTGGTCAGAGCAAGGTGATTGAAATCGTGGGAAACCCCGGATGGTTTTCGTAGGTTCGGTGGGCAACACGTGTGGGAAATCGTTCGCTTATTCCGCGCCTTTGCGTCCAAGTTTGGCCGAAACGTCGTTATCTCTGTGCTTGAGCTGTCGCTAGACTCGAGGCTCACCCAGGAGATCTGTCGTCATGCGCGAGTATCTGAGTTCCGGCCGCTTCATCGATAGTGACCACCCGGCGGTGGTGGAGTTCGCCGAACGACATCGTGGTGTCAGCCGCGATCCGCGTGAGCAGGCGATCAGCCTTTATTACGCCGTGCGCGAGGCAGTGCGTTACAACCCCTACACCTTCAGCCGTGACCCGCAAACTTTGTGCGGCAGCTATGCGCTGGCAGCGGGGGAGAGCTATTGCGTACCCAAAGCCACGCTGCTTGCCGGTTGCGCACGCCATTGCGGTATTCCTGCGCGCATCGGGCTGGCCGATGTCAGAAATCACCTGTCGACCCCGCGTTTGCTTGAATTGCTGAAAAGCGATGTGTTCGCCATGCACGGCTACACGGAGCTGTTTCTGAACGGTCGCTGGGTCAAGGCGACCCCGGCGTTCAACCAGCAACTCTGCGAGATGTTCAACGTCGCACCGCTGGAATTCGACGGCATCAATGACAGTGTTTTCCACCCGTTCAACCGTGACGGCGCGCAACTGATGGAGTATCTGGTCGATCATGGCCAGTTCACTGATGTGCCGGAAACCTTCTTCTTCGAACACCTGGAAAAATGCTATCCGCACCTGTTCGGCGATCATCAGCCGCAACTGTTGGGTGACATGCACAGTGATGTAAGCCGTCTCTGATCCGGCGTATGCTGCCTGCCCACTCATGTGCAAAGAGGCGGTCATGCTGAAGATCTGGGGACGGAAAAACTCATCGAATGTCAGGAAGCCACTGTGGGCTGCCGAGGAATTGGGCCTGGCTTACGAGGCGATTGATGCCGGTGGCGCATTTGGCGTCGTCGACACGCCCGAGTATCGGGCGATGAACCCGAATGGTCGGGTGCCGGTGATCGAAGATGACGGTTTCGTGCTGTGGGAATCCAACGTCATCGTCCGTTATCTGCTGGCAAAACATGCACCGAACAGCGCGTGGTACTCCGCCGATCCGCGAGCCCGCGCTGTCGCCGACAAGTGGATGGACTGGACCACTTCGAGTTTTGCCGGCCCCTTCCGCACCGTGTTCTGGGGCGTGGTGCGCACCCCGGCCGAGCAGCAGGACTGGCCAGCCATTCGCGCCGCAATCAAGGAATGCACCGAGTTGCTGGCCATGGCCGATCAGGCCCTCGCCGACCAAGCTTACTTGTCCGGTGACGAAATCGGCATGGGCGATATCCCGCTCGGCAGTTTCATTTATGCCTGGTTCGAGATGCCCATCGAGCGTGCGCCGCAGCCTCATCTGCAAGCCTGGTACGAGCGCCTGAAGCAGCGTCCGGCGTACCGCAAAGCAGTTATGACCGCGTTGACTTAATACCTACTATCGACACGCTTGACTGTACTTGTGCGGCGGCGGCACGCACCATTGCGCTCTTGCGCCGCGGTTGAATTCGCCGTCGCGCGCCCTTATTCAGTTCTTTCTTCCCTTCACCATGGTGCGTAAATCAGATATGAGTTCCGCTCTGTCCATCCGGCAGCTAACCAAAACCTACGGCAACGGGTTCCAGGCCTTGAGTGGTATCGATCTGGACGTCGCCGAAGGTGACTTTTTCGCCTTGCTCGGCCCTAACGGCGCCGGCAAATCCACGACCATCGGCATTCTTTCGACCCTGGTGAACAAGACCAGCGGCACGGTGAATATCTTCGGTCATGACCTGGACAAGAATCCTGCGCAGCTCAAGCGCTCGATTGGCGTGGTGCCCCAGGAATTCAACTTCAACCAGTTCGAAAAGACTTTCGACATCGTCGTGACCCAGGCCGGTTACTACGGCATTCCTGCGAAGATCGCCAAGGAACGCGCCGAGCAGTACCTGACCCAGCTCGGTCTGTGGGACAAGCGCGATGTGCCGTCGCGTTCGCTGTCCGGCGGTATGAAGCGGCGGCTTATGATTGCCCGCGCGCTGGTGCATGAGCCGCGTCTGCTGATCCTTGACGAACCGACTGCCGGAGTCGACATCGAGCTGCGCCGTTCGATGTGGACGTTCCTCACCGAACTGAATGAGAAAGGCATCACCATCATCCTCACCACGCACTATCTGGAAGAGGCCGAGCAACTGTGCCGCAACATCGGCATCATCGACCACGGCACCATTGTCGAGAACACCAGCATGCGTCAGCTGCTCGGTCAGTTGCACGTGGAAACCTTCCTGCTCGACCTCAAGGGTGATCTGGCTGCCGCACCGCAACTGGTCGGGTATCCGGCTCGTCTGGTGGATGCGCACACGCTGGAAGTCCAGGTCGACAAATCGATGGGCATTACCGCACTGTTCGGCCAATTGGCGTTGCAGAACATCGAAGTGCTGAGCCTGCGTAACAAAACCAATCGCCTTGAGGAGTTGTTCGTGTCCCTGGTGGAGAAGAATCTGTCGAAGGTGGCGGTATGAGTTCCGAGTTACGTCCAAACCTCGTCGCCCTCCAGACCATCGTTTACCGCGAGGTCAAACGCTTCACGCGGATCTGGCCGCAGACGCTGCTGCCGCCGGCGATCACCATGGTTTTGTACTTCGTGATCTTCGGCAACCTGATCGGTCGGCAGATCGGCGAGATGGGCGGCTTCACTTATATGGAGTACATCGTGCCAGGGCTGATCATGATGTCGGTGATCACCAACTCCTATGGCAACGTGGTCTCGAGCTTCTTCGGCAGCAAATTCCAGCGCTCGATTGAAGAGCTGATGGTATCGCCGGTGTCGCCGCACACCATTCTGATCGGCTACACCTGCGGCGGCGTGTTGCGCGGTTTGATGGTCGGGGTGATCGTGACCATCCTGTCGCTGTTCTTTACTGATTTGCAGGTGCATCACCTGGGTGTGACCATTCTGGTGGTGGTGCTGACGGCGACGATTTTCTCGCTGCTGGGCTTCATCAACGCCGTGTTTGCGCGCAACTTCGATGATATTTCGATTATCCCGACCTTCGTGCTGACACCCCTGACGTATCTGGGTGGCGTGTTCTACTCGATCACCCTGCTGCCACCGTTCTGGCAGACCGTGTCGATGGCTAACCCGGTGTTGCACATGGTCAATGCGTTCCGTTACGGCATTCTCGGAGTGTCGGATATCCGCATCGGCATCGCGATCACGTTCATGCTGGTGGCGACGGTGGTGCTGTATATCGGCTGTGCGCGGTTGCTGGTGAGTGGGCGCGGGATGCGCACGTAATACGCACATGTAGGAGCTGCCGAAGGCTGCGATCTTTTGATCTGGCTTTTAAAGGCAAGATCAAAGGATCGCAGCCTTCGGCAGCTCCTACAGTGGGATTGTTGTCAGTTCAGGCAACACAAAAAACGGCCTCCATTGCGGAGGCCGTTTTGCATTCAGGACATGCGTTTTTTCTTGCGCCGCGCCCATTGCCGGGACACCCACCAGCGCCAGTACATCATCACGCCGAAATAGGCGATGACGCCAAGCACCAGTCCGACCACGACCGAGCCCAGCAAAAACGGTTGCCACAGCGTCGACAGTTCACCGCTGATCCATTCCCAGGTCAGCTCATCCGGCAAGTGCCGCGCCGGCACGTCCATCAACCAGGCGCCGGTCTGATAGGTGCAGAAAAACACCGCCGGCATGGTGATCGGATTGGTCAGCCACACCAGGCTGACGGCAATCGGCATGTTGCCTCGCACTACCACGGCCAGTGCCGCGGCAACCAGCATCTGAGCGGGAATCGGCAGGAAAGCGGCGAACAGCCCAACCGCCATCGCTCGGGCCACCGAGTGGCGATTGAGGTGCCAGAGGTTTGGGTCATGCAGCAACTTGCCGAGAAAGCGTAAGGATTTGTGTTCCCTGATGCTCGTCGGGTCGGGCATGTAACGTTTGAATAAGCGCCGGGGCATAAGGCTTCTCGGTCGGTTAAGGCGGCAAGTATGTCTGGATTCCATGAACGGCCCATTCAGACTTTGTGACAATTGTTGACGGCGGTCGTGCCAAATACCCGCTATGCCTAAGTTCGGGACTCTCAAGGACGGGCTTATGCGCACAGGGATGATGGCGCTGGCAGTCGGTTTGCTTGCTGCGATATTTATGCCGGCGTTACCGCCGGTCTGGTTGATGGTGTTGCTGGCGGTCGTGGCTTTGATGTTGTTGCCGTTTCGCAGCTACCCATTGGCTTTTCTGCTTTTTGGTTTCACCTGGGCTTGCGTCAGCGCGCATTGGGCGTTGCAGGATCGCTTGCCGGTGGCGCTGGATGGCGAAACCCGTTGGCTCGAAGGGCGGGTAGTCGGGTTGCCGCAAACCAGCGACGGCGTGGTTCGTTTCGAATTGGCGGACGCCCATTCGCGCCACGGCAAACTGCCGTCACTGATGCGCCTGGCCTGGTACGCCGGGCCGCCGGTCAACAGCGGCGAACGCTGGCGCCTGGCGGTCAAGCTCAAGCGCCCAAACGGGTTACTCAATCCGGACGCCTTTGATTACGAAGCCTGGCTACTCGCACAACGCATCGGTGCCACGGGCACGATCAAGGAGGGTCAGTGTCTTGGCGAAGCGCGATGGGCGTGGCGCGACGGCATTCGTCAGCGCTTGCTGGCGGTCGACGCGCAGGGCCGGGGTGGGGCGCTGGCGGCGCTGGTGCTGGGCGATGGCTCGGGCCTGAGTCGCGAGGATTGGCAGATTTTGCAGGACACCGGCACCGTGCATTTGCTGGTGATTTCCGGCCAGCACATTGGAATGCTGGCGGCGGTGATGTACTTGCTGGTCGCCGGGCTGGCCCGATATGGTCTGTGGCCGCTGCGGTGGCCGTGGCTGCCTTGGGCCTGTGGCCTGGCCTTCGCCGCGGCACTCGGTTACGGGTTACTCGCCGGATTTGATGTGCCGGTGCGACGGGCCTGCGTGATGGTCGGGCTGGTACTGTTGTGGCGTCTGCGCTTTCGCCATCTCGGCGCCTGGTGGCCACTGTTGCTGGCGTTCAATGGCGTGCTGTTGCTGGATCCGCTGGCCAGTCTGCGCCCCGGTTTCTGGTTGTCATTTGCGGCGGTGGCGGTGCTGATCTTCACCTTTGGCGGGCGTCTCGGGGCATGGCGCTGGTGGCAGACCTGGACGCGGGCGCAATGGTTGATCGCGATTGGTCTCTGCCCGATGTTGTTGGCGCTGAATCTGCCGATCAGCCTCAGTGGGCCGTTGGCGAATTTGCTGGCGGTGCCTTGGGTCAGTCTGGTGGTACTGCCCCCGGCATTGCTCGGGACGCTGTTGTTGCCAGTGCCGTATGTCGGCGAAGGGTTGTTGTGGTTGGCGGGTGGTTTGATCGACTGGCTGTTCCAAGGCTTGGCGCTGATCGCCGGGCAGTGGCCAGCGTGGATTGCGCCGTCGCTTCCCCCGTGGGCGTTGGCTATCGGCAGTCTCGGTGCCGTGCTGTTGTTGCTACCGCGGGGCGTACCGCTGCGTCCGTTGGGCTGGCCATTATTGTTGATTCTGGTCGTGCCGCCACGGGAGCGGCTGGACGCCGGACTGGCCGATGTCTGGCAACTTGATGTCGGCCAAGGCCTGGCGATTCTGATACGTACGCGTCATCACGCGCTGCTCTACGACGCCGGGCCGCGGTTTCGCGATTTCGATCTTGGCGAGCGTGTTGTCCTGCCGGCCCTGCGCAAACTGAATGTCGAGACACTGGACCTGATGCTGCTCAGCCATGCCGACGCCGATCATGCCGGTGGTGCTTTGGCCGTTGCGCGCCGTTTGCAGGTGAAGCAAGTCATCAGCGGCGATCCGCCGGGGCTGCCAGCCGAACTCAACGCGCAGGCGTGTGAAAGTGGCCAGCAGTGGCAGTGGGACGGTGTCAGTTTTCAACTCTGGCAATGGGCGGACGCTCACGACAGCAATCAGCGCTCCTGCGTGTTGCAGATCGAGGCCAATGGCGAGCGCCTGCTGCTGACCGGCGATATTGATGCACACGCTGAACGAGTTTTGCTGCAAAGCCCTCTGAACGTAACCACTCAATGGCTGCAAGCCCCGCACCACGGCAGCCGCAGTTCTTCATCCATGGCATTGCTCAAAGCGCTGAAACCCAATGCCGTTTTGATATCCCGTGGCCAGGGCAACTCGTTCGGCCATCCGCATCCGATTGTCATGGCGCGTTATCTACAGCAGGGCCTGCGTATCTACGACAGCGCCGAGCACGGTGCCATTCATCTGCAACTGGGCGCGTTCAAACCACCGTGGACAATGCGCCAGTACCCGCGTTTCTGGCGTGAACCGCCGCTGTCCTCCCATTGAGCGGGGCAAGCGTGAAGGCGACATCACGGTCGTCGGAGCGGCGGGTCTTAATCGCGAACCGGTATGGTAAAGTGGCGCACTTTTTCGAGGGGACTGTCACTGTGTGGGAATTGGTCAAATCCGGCGGCTGGATGATGCTGCCGATCATTCTGAGTTCCATCGCGGCCATGGCGATTGTCGCCGAGCGCCTGTGGACCCTGCGCGCCAGTCGCGTCACCCCCGAGCACTTGTTGGGCCAGGTCTGGGTCTGGATCAAGGACAAGCAGCTCAATAAAGAAAAACTCAAGGAGTTGCGCGCCAATTCGCCGCTGGGAGAAATCCTCGCCGCAGGCCTGGCCAACTCCAAGCATGGTCGCGAGATCATGAAAGAGTGCATCGAAGAGGCCGCTGCCCGGGTCATTCACGAGCTCGAACGCTACATCAATGCACTCGGCACCATTGCTGCCATGGCGCCGTTGCTGGGTTTGCTCGGCACCGTGCTGGGCATGATCGACATTTTCAGCGCATTCACCGGTTCCGGCATGACCACCAACGCCTCGGTTCTGGCCGGTGGTATCTCCAAAGCGCTGATCACCACGGCTGCGGGCCTGATGGTCGGTATTCCGGCCGTGTTCTTCCACCGTTTCCTGCAACGCCGCATCGATGAACTGGTGGTGGGCATGGAGCAGGAAGCGATCAAACTGGTTGAAGTGGTGCAGGGCGACCGTGACGTCGACCTGGCTGAGGGCCGCGCGTGAAATTCCGTCGCAAGCCCCGGGAAACCGTAGACATCAACCTCGCGTCGCTGATCGACGTGGTGTTCATCCTCCTGCTGTTTTTCGTCGTGACCACCACATTTACTCGCGAAACCCAATTGCGCGTGGATCTGCCGGAAGCGGTCAGCGGCTCGCCGGCCGAAGATCAGCAACTCAAGCAACTGGATATTGCCATCAGCGCCGAAGGCGTGTTTTCGGTGAATAACAAGATTCTGCCGAAAAACGATCTGGCGACGCTGATGGAAGCCATGCAGAAGGAATCCAACGGCGATACCAACATGCCGTTGTCGATCAGTGCTGATGGCAAGGCTCAGCATCAATCAGTGATCACCGCCATGGACGCGGCCGGCAAGCTCGGTTTCAGCCATCTGCGCATGACCACGGTCGAGGCGGCGCCTAAATCCTGATGAGCCTGTCCGATCGTTTGCTCGCCGCGTGGTATCAGGGGCACCCGGCCCTGACGCTGTTGCGGCCACTGGAAATGCTTTATCGGCGCGTCGTCATCGGCAAGCGCCAGCGTTTTCTCGACGGTGAAGGCGAAATCTATCAGCCGCCGGTGCCATTGATTGTGGTGGGCAACATCACGGTCGGCGGCACCGGCAAGACGCCGATGATTCTCTGGTTGATCGAGCATTGTCGCCGCAGCGGTTTGCGCGTCGGCGTGGTCAGTCGTGGTTACGGCGCCAAACCGCCGCAGTTGCCCTGGCGAGTCGAGGCCGATCAAAGCGCCGACATTGCTGGCGACGAACCATTGCTGATCGTGCAACGAACCGGCGTGCCGCTGATGATCGACCCCAATCGCAGCGGCGCCGTCAGAGCCTTGTGCGCCAGTGAACCGCTGGATCTGATCCTCTCCGACGACGGCATGCAGCACTACCGCCTGGCGCGGGATCTGGAGCTGGTGCTGATCGACGCTGCTCGTGGCCTGGGCAATAAACGCTGCTTGCCGGCAGGTCCGTTGCGCGAGCCGATCGAACGTCTGCAAAGCGTTGACGGTGTGCTGTTCAACGGTGCCACCGAGGACCGCGACGACGGTTTCGCTTTCCGCCTGCAACCCACCGCGCTGATTAATCTGCGCAGTGGCGAACGCAAGCCGCTCGATCATTTTCCGGCCGGTCAGGCGCTGCATGCAGTGGCCGGGATCGGTAATCCGCAACGTTTCTTCAATACCCTCAAAGCGCTAGACTGGCGACCAGTCCCCCATGCGTTTGCCGATCACGCCGAGTACAGCGTGCAGGCCTTGAATTTCACACCGTCATTGCCGTTGGTGATGACTGAAAAGGACGCGGTGAAGTGCCGAGCCTTCGCGGCTGCCGACTGGTGGTATCTGGCGGTCGATGCCGTGCCGTCGCCGGCCTTCGTGGCCTGGTTCGACACACAGCTGATGCGCCTGATGCCGGATCGTCTTTTGCCTTAACTCTTTTATCCAGGGAATGTTCATGGACACCAAATTGCTCGACATCCTCGCGTGCCCTATCTGCAAAGGCCCGCTCAAGCTCAGCGCCGACAAGACCGAACTGATCAGCAAGGGCGCCGGCCTGGCGTACCCGATCCGTGACGGCATCCCGGTAATGCTCGAAAGTGAAGCCCGCACCCTGACCACCGATGAGCGTCTGGATAAATGACCACTGCCTTCACCGTTGTCATCCCGTCGCGTTACGCGTCGACCCGGCTGCCGGGTAAACCGCTGCTGGACATTGCCGGCAAGCCGATGATCCAGCACGTCTGGGAACAGGCGAGCAAAAGCAGCGCCACTCGTGTGGTAGTGGCAACCGACGATCCGCGCATCGTCGAGGCCTGCAAAAGCTTTGGCGCCGAAGTGGTGCTGACCCGTGAAGATCACAACTCCGGCACCGATCGTCTTGCCGAAGTCGCGGCGAAACTGGGCCTTGAGCCTGACGCGATCGTGGTCAACGTGCAGGGCGACGAGCCGCTGATTCCGCCAAGCGTGATCGATCAGGTCGCCGCCAACCTCGCGGCCCACACTGAAGCGCGCATGGCCACGCTGGCCGAGCCGATCGAAGACGTGGAAACCCTGTTCAACCCGAACGTGGTCAAGGTCGTCAGCGACCTTAATGGTCTGGCGCTGACCTTCAGCCGTGCAACCTTGCCGTGGGCGCGCGATGCGTTTGCCAAGAGCCGCGAGCAATTGCCTGATGGCGTGCCGTATCGTCGCCACATCGGCATTTATGCCTACCGCACCGGGTTCCTCCAGGACTTCGTCAGTTGGGGCCCGTGCTGGCTGGAAAACACTGAATCGCTGGAGCAACTGCGTGCCCTGTGGCACGGCGTGCGGATTCATGTCGCCGACGCACTGATCGCGCCGCCAACCGGCGTTGACACAGTCGAAGACCTCGAGCGCGTTCGTCGCCTGCTGGAGGCCTGATGCGGGTTTTGTTTGTGTGCCTGGGCAACATTTGCCGGTCACCCACCGCCGAAGGCGTGTTGCGCCGCAAACTGCGTGAAGCGGGGCTGGCGGATCAGGTCGAAGTGGCCTCCGCCGGCACCGGTGACTGGCACGTTGGCAACTCGCCGGACAAACGCAGCCAGGCTGCGGCCAAGGTGCGCGGCTATGATTTGTCAGCGCAACGCGCGCAGCAAGTCAGCCGTGCCGATTTCGCCAGTTACGATTTGATCCTGGCCATGGACAACAGCAACCTGCGCAACCTCAAGGCGCTGCAACCGTCCACTGGCAAGGCCGAGCTGGATCTGTTCCTGCGTCGTTATGCCGGTGTCGTCGATGAAGTGCCGGACCCGTATTACGACGGCGACCAGGGTTTCGAGCAGGTGCTGGATCTGATCGAAGCGGCCTGTGACCAACTGCTGATCGAAGTGAAGGGCCGGTTATGAGTCTGCTGGTGCAACCCCGGGTTTCCCTGAAACCGTTCAACAGTTTTGGCGTGGACGTTCACGCGCAGCTGTTCGCCGAAGCCCACTGCGACGCCGATGTCCGCGAAGCGCTGGCGTATGCCGAGTCTCACGATGTGCCTTTGCTGGTAATCGGTGGCGGCAGCAACCTGCTGCTGACCGCTGACATAAAGGCGCTGGTGCTGCGCATGGCCACGCGCGGTATCCGCGTGATCAGCGATGACGGCAGTCGCGTGGTGATCGAAGCCGAAGCGGGCGAGCCGTGGCATCCCTTTGTGCAGCACACGTTGGCGCAGGGTTTTTCCGGACTGGAAAATCTCAGCCTGATCCCTGGCACGGTTGGCGCTGCGCCGATGCAAAACATCGGTGCGTACGGCGTCGAGATCAAGGATGTATTCGCCGGGCTCACCGCGCTGGATCGCCAGACGGGCGAACTGCGCGATTTCAGTCTGGAAGAATGCAACTTCGCCTACCGTGACAGTGTGTTCAAGCAGCAACCGGGGCGTTGGCTGATTCTGCGCGTGCGTTTTACGCTCGACCGCGTCGCGCATCTGCATCTGGAATACGGCCCGGTGCGTCAGCGCCTGACCGAGCAGGGCATCGAGCAACCGACGCCCACTGACGTCAGCCGCGCAATCTGCAGCATCCGCAGTGAAAAACTGCCGGACCCGGCAGTGCTCGGCAATGCCGGCAGCTTCTTCAAGAATCCGTTGGTGCCGGCATCGCTGGTCGCGCAGATCAAGGCGCAGCATCCGGATCTGGTGGCCTACGCCCAACCGGACGGGCAGATGAAACTCGCCGCCGGTTGGCTGATCGAACGCGCCGGCTGGAAGGGTTTCCGTGAGGCCGATGCCGGTGTACATAAATTGCAGGCGCTGGTGCTGGTCAACTACGGCGCGGCGACCGGCCTGCAGTTGCTCGACTTGGCGCAGCGTATTCAGAAAGACATTAGCGAACGTTTCAATGTCGAACTGGAAATGGAGCCCAATCGCTATTGAAGCTACGCTTGCTGAGCGTCATCCAAAGCCCTGCACTGATTAAAAAGTGCAGGGCTTTTTTGTTAATGCTGGGTTAACTTAGCGAGCTAACGATGCTGTTCATTTGCTCCACCAAAGGCCCGGTGCAGACCTTCCCGTCGGCACAAGAGAGCCCATTAGCCTGAGTCGATCTGCGCGAACCCACCGCTGACTTTCCGGCGGCAGATTGCTCGACCCCATAACCTCCAAAAATATGCGGGCGTGCCCATGATTACCCTGAAACTCAATGGCCAAGACCATCCACTCGATGTCACCGAAGACATGCCGCTGTTGTGGGCGATTCGTGATGTCGCCGGTTACAACGGCACCAAATTCGGTTGCGGCATGGGCCTGTGCGGCGCGTGCACAATTCATATCGATGGTTTGCCGGCGCGCAGTTGCATCACGCCGATCGGCTCGGTAGTCGGCCAGAACGTCACCACTATCGACAACCTGCACGCTGACCCGGTCGGGCAAGTCGTCCAGCAAGCCTGGCTCGACAGCGCTGTGGCCCAGTGCGGTTTTTGTCAGGGCGGGCAGATCATGTCGGCCACGGCGTTGCTCAAAACCAATCCAAACCCGAGCGACGAGCAGATCGAAGAGGCCATGGTCGGCAACATTTGCCGCTGCGGCACCTATAACCGGATCAAAACCGCGATTCGCCAGGCTTCCACCCACCTGAAGGAGGCCAAGGCATGAGTCGCCTGCCGAATGATTTCGCCCTGAGCAATCTCAGTCGCCGTGGCTTCCTTAAAGGCGCAACCGCCACTGGTGCATTGGTGCTGGCGGCGAGCTGGGGTTGGCAGGATGCGTTCGCCGAAGACAAGCCGAAGCAGTTCGGTGCCGATGGCATGCCCAACGGCTGGATCGATGATCCGAAGGTCTACGTCAGCATCACCAGCGACGGCACGGTTACTGTCGTGTGCAACCGCTCCGAGATGGGCCAGGGCGTGCGCACCAGTCTGACCATGGTTGTCGCCGACGAACTGGAAGCTGATTGGGCGCACGTCAAAGTGCAGCAGGCGCCGGGCGATGAGATGCGTTTCGGCAATCAGGACACCGACGGTTCGCGCAGCATGCGTCACTGGTACGAGCCGATGCGCCGTTGCGGCGCGGCAGCCCGTACGATGCTTGAGCAAGCGGCGGCCGCGCAATGGAAAGTGCCGGTGGGCGAATGCCATGCGCAATTGCACAAAGTCATTCACAAGCCGTCCGGGCGTGAGCTGGGTTATGGCGAGCTCGCCGCTGCGGCCAGTGCGTTGGCGGTACCGGCGCGCGACAGTCTGCGCCTCAAGCAGCCGTCGGAATTTCGCTATATCGGCAAGGAAGGCAGCAAAGCCATCGACGGTGACGACATCGTCAAAGGCCGCGCGGTATACGGCGCCGACGTGCATTTCGACGGCATGCTGTACGCGACCATCGCCCGTCCGGCGGTGTACGGCGGCAAGGTCAAATCACTGGATGACAGCGCGGCGCTGAAAGTGCCCGGCGTGCTAAAAGTCATGCAGATCGAAGGCCGTCCACTGCCTTCGGAGTTTCAACCATTAGGCGGAGTGGCCGTGGTTGCCAGTAACACCTGGGCGGCCATCAAGGGCCGCGAGGCGCTGAAGATCGAGTGGGACGATGGCCCGAACGCCAGTTACGACTCGATCGCTTATCGCAAGGAACTGGAAGCCGCGTCGCTGAAGCCTGGCAAAGTGGTGCGCAACACCGGCGATATCGACAAGGCGCTGAGCAGTGCTGCCAGCACCTTGGAAGCCTCTTATTATTTGCCGCATCTGGCGCAGGCACCGATGGAACCGATGGTGGCCATCGCCCGTTTCAACAACGGCGTTTGCGAGGCATGGGCGCCGAGCCAGGCACCACAGGTGACGCGTGAGCGCATCGCCGAGCGCCTGGGGCTGCCATTCGATAACGTCACCGTCAATGTGACGCTGCTGGGTGGTGGTTTCGGGCGCAAGTCGAAACCGGACTTCGTCATTGAAGCGGCCATCCTCGCCAAGGAGTTTCCTGGCAAGGCAGTGCGGGTGCAGTGGACGCGCGAGGACGACGTGCACAACTCGTATTTCCATACCGTGTCCGCCGAATACCTGAAGGCGGGCGTGGGCAAGGACGGCATGCCGTCCGGCTGGTTGCATCGCACCGTGGCGCCGAGCATCACCGCGCTGTTTGCGCCGGGCATGAACCATGAAGCGGCGTTCGAACTGGGCATGGGCTTCACCAACATGGCCTACGCAATTCCCAATGTGCGTCTGGAAAACCCGGAAGCGAGGGTGCACACGCGGGTCGGCTGGTATCGCTCGGTGTCGAACATTCCTCATGGTTTCGCGATCCAGAGTTTCGTCGATGAACTGGCGCACAAGGCCGGTGTGGATCCACTCAAATATCAGATCAAGCTGCTTGGCCCGGACCGGCAGATCGATCCGCGCACCTTGAGCGAAGAGTGGAACTACGGCGAATCCCCTGAGCGTTATCCGATCGACACCGGTCGTATGCGCGCCGTGCTGGAAACCGCGGCCAAGGCAGCCGGTTGGGGTCGTCAACTGCCAAAGGGTCGTGGCCTGGGGCTGGCAGTGCATTACAGCTTCGTCACTTACGTGGCGGCGGTGATTGAAGTCGAGGTCAAGGACGATGGCACGCTGATCGTGCACAAGGCCGACATCGCCGTGGATTGCGGGCCGCAGATCAATCCTGAACGTATTCGCTCGCAGTTCGAAGGCGCTTGCGTGATGGGCCTGGGTAACGCCGTGCTGGGTGAAATCAGTTTCAAGGACGGCAAGGTCCAGCAGGACAATTTCCATATGTACGAAGTGGCGCGCATGTCGCTGGCGCCGAAGGAAGTTGCCGTGCATCTGGTCACACCACCGGGCGATGTGTCGTTGGGCGGCGTCGGTGAGCCGGGCGTACCGCCAATTGCGCCGGCACTGTGCAATGCGATCTTCGCCGCAACCGGCAAACGCATCCGCAACCTGCCGGTGCGTTATCAGTTGCAGGGCTGGCAGAAGGCACGAGCCTGATGGACAGCGTTGATCTGAATGTCCTGCGCAGCGTGCTCGAATGGCGCCGCGCCGGCCAGCGAGTGGTGCTGTTCAGCGTGGTGCAGACCTGGGGCACGGCGCCGCGGTCGCCCGGCGCCATGCTCGCCTTGCGCGAGGATGGCGTGGTAATTGGCTCGGTGTCCGGCGGCTGTGTCGAGGATGACTTGATCGCCCGGCTGCACGACGGGCGCATTGCTACCGACGGGCCACCGGTGCAACTGATCACCTATGGCGTCACGCGTGAAGAGGCGGCGCGGTTCGGCCTGCCTTGTGGTGGAACGTTGCGCCTGACAGAAGAGCGGGTCGGCGACCCGGCGTGGGTCGCCGAACTGCTTGCGCGATGTGAAGCCCACGAGATCGTTGCCCGTGAGTTGAACATTGAAACGGGTGAAGTGGTGTTGGCGCCCGCGAGCAAATCCGACTCGCTGGCGTTCGATGGCAAAACCCTGCGCGCGATTTACGGCCCGCGCTGGCGTCTGCTGTTGATCGGCGCCGGGCAATTGTCGCGATATGTCGCGGACATGGCGCGGCTGCTGGATTTCGAGGTGCTGATCTGCGATCCGCGCACCGAGTTCGTCTATGGTTGGGAAGAACAACATGGTCGTTTTGTACCGGGTATGCCGGACGATGCGGTGCTGAGCATCCAGACCGACGAGCGCACGGCGATTGTCGCGCTGACTCACGACCCGCGGCTGGACGACATGGCGTTGCTCACCGCGCTCGATTCGCCGGCCTTTTATGTCGGCGCACTGGGTTCGCGGGTCAACAGTCAGAAACGCCGGGAGAATCTGGCTCAGCTAGGCTTGTCAGTAGAGGCGATCAAGCGTTTGCACGGGCCGATCGGTTTGCACATCGGCAGTCACTCGCCGGCGGAAATTGCCTTGTCCTTGTTGGCAGAGATCGTGGCGATCAAGAACGGCGTCGAGTTGAAACAGAAGAAGTCAGTGGAGGGCGCATGAGTCATTCCATCGCGGTGATCGTATTGGCAGCAGGCGAGGGCAGCCGCTTTCGCCAAGTGGCAGGCGCGGACAAGGACAAGTTGCTGGCCGATTGCACTGGTCGTGATGGCGCCGTGCGTTCGGTGATCGAGCAAGTGCTGGTGAACCTGCCGGCCAGTCTCGACAAGCGCGTGCTGGTGACGACTGAAGCACGGCCGCAGGCGATGCGCATGGCGCAGGCTTATGGCTGTGAAGTGGTCTTGATCGAGTCTACCGGCATGGGCGACAGCATTGCCGCGGGCGTGGCGGCTTGTCCGGATGTTGATGGCTGGCTGATCGTGCTGGGGGATATGCCGTTTATCTTGCCGTCGAGTATCGAGCGGGTGGTGGCGGCGATGGCGAACGATGCGGTGAGTGTGCCGGTGCAGGATGGCGAGTTTGGGCATCCAGTGGGGTTTGGACGTTCGTTTGGTTCGGGGTTGCTGGCGTTGAGCGGTGATCGCGGGGCCAGGCCCTTGTTCAAGCAGGGAAGGGTCGTTGAGGTGACGGTGGATGATCCCGGGGTGTTGTGGGATATCGATGTGCCTGAGGCTTTGGTATTTAAGTAACAGCAAAGTCAAAAGATCGCAGCCTTCGGCAGCTCCTACAGGGGATCGCATTCCAGATATTGATCATACCCACGCTCTAAATGGGAACGATCATGTAAATGCGATCCCCTGTAGCAGCTGCCGAAGGCTGCGATCTTTTGATCTTCCAAACCGCATAAAAAAGCCCCGCCTGACGAATCAGGCGGGGCTTTTTAGTGGCTTACGGAATCAGACGAGTGGTTTAGGCTCGTGTTCTTTTTCCTGGGCCTCTTCGTGTTGCTGTGCCGCGTCCTGAACGGAGCGTGGCGCTTCGGCGATCACCGATTCAACCGCAGCTTCTTCAGCAGTAGGGGCAGGAGCTGCCTCAACCACTTCAGCAACCACTGGCTCGGCAACAACCGGAGCAGAGGCTGCTGCCAGCTCGGCTTCCTTCGCCAGACGCTCTTCTTCACGCTTGCGACGACGCACTTCACGCGGGTCGTTTGGTGCGCGGCCGTTTGCTGCCAGGGCGCTGACCGGAGCAACTTCCACTTCTGGAGCTGGTGCTTCGGCAACCACTGGAGCCTCGACGACTGGCGCTGGAGCCGGTTCGGCAACCTTGGCTTCTTCAACCACTGGCGCTTCGTATGCAGGCGCTGGTGTTTCAGCGGCGGCAGGCTCGGCAACCCAGTTGAATGCAGTCTGCTCTTCGCGAACTTCACGCACGGTTTCGGTCACGGTTTCAGATACGGTTTCGACAACCGGCTCTGCAACGACGACTGGTGCCTCGACGACTACCGCAGGTTCGGCGGCAGGTTCAGCAAACGCTTCAAACTGAGCCTGGGTTTCGCGAACCGGTGCTACTTCAACTTCCGGAGCTGCTGTCACTTCCACTGGAGTGGTGGCTTCAACAACCGGTGCTTCTACTGGAGCAGTTTCCAGAGTAGCGGCGGTGGCGCGTTCGGCTTGCTCGTGAGCTTGTGCTTCAGCCGGAGCGCTGATCACGCTGCTGGCTACGGCGGCAGTCACGGCCAGGCCAGCAGCCAGATCGGCAGTGCTCGGGCCTTCAGCGTTTTCGTCGGACTCGGACTCTTCCGAACCTTCGATCACGTTGCCATTGGCATCACGCTGACGCTCGCGACGGTTGCTGCGACGACGCTGACCGCGGGAACGACGACGTGGGCGATCGCCTTCGGCGCTCTCCGAACCGTCTTCCTGCAGTTGCTCTTCGTTGCTGATGACTTCTTCTTCATCAGCTACGGCAGCAGCGGCCTGCTCGGCGCGCGGTTGACGCTCTTCACGTGGCGGGCGCGGTGCGCGCTCTTCACGTGGCTGACGGGCCGGACGCTCTTCAGCGGTCACGGCAGCAGCGGCGGCTACAGCTGGAACGGCATCGAGTGGCTCGCGCAGTTCACGTACACGTTCTTCACGCTCGCCACGTGGCTTGCGATCTTCACGTGGAGCACGTGGTGCACGCTCTTCACGCGGTGCGCGTGGTGCGCGTTCTTCGCGGGCGGCTGGCGCTTCGGTACGGGCTTCACGAGGCTCGCGAACTTCACGGGCTTCACGTGGCTGACGCTCTTCACGCGGCTCGCGTGGGGCGCGTTCTTCACGCGGTGCACGTTCTTCGCGCGGCTTGCGTTCTTCATCGCGGCGACCGTTACGGTTGCGGCTCTGCTGACGACCGTTGCGACGCTCTTCGTTACGGGCCGGACGCTCGGTGGCCGGTTTCTCAACCACAACCGGAGCAGCAGGCTCTTCTTTGGTAGCGAACAGGCTGACCAGCGACTTCACCAGACCTTTGAACAGGCTTGGCTCTGGCATGGCAACTGGCGCAGCAGCGGGTGCCGGGGCAGCCACTTCGGCCGGGACCGGAGCATTGGCGCGGGCCGGAGCAGTTTTCACTGCAGCTTCCTGGCGAACCAGAGTGCGGGTCGCGGCGGCTGGCTGAACTTCTTCAACTTCGGCAGCAGCGGCGGCAATTTCATAGCTCGACTGGCCGGTAGCGGCTTCCGGGCTGTCATCACGCAGACGCTGAACTTCGAAGTGCGGCGTTTCGAGGTGATCGTTCGGCAGAATGATGATGCGGGCACGGGTGCGCAGTTCGATCTTGGTGATCGAGTTGCGTTTTTCGTTGAGCAGGAACGCAGCAACCGGGATCGGCACCTGAGCGCGGACTTCGGCGGTGCGGTCTTTCAGGGCTTCTTCTTCGATCAGGCGCAGGATCGCCAGCGACAGCGATTCAACGTCGCGGATGATGCCGGTGCCGTTGCAACGCGGGCAAACGATGCCGCTGCTTTCGCCCAGCGATGGACGCAGGCGCTGACGGGACATTTCCAGCAGGCCGAAGCGCGAGATCCGGCCGATCTGCACGCGAGCGCGGTCGGCTTCCAGGCATTCGCGGACTTTCTCTTCCACGGCGCGCTGGTTCTTGGCAGGGGTCATGTCGATGAAGTCGATGACGATCAGGCCGCCGATGTCGCGCAGGCGCAACTGACGGGCGATTTCTTCAGCCGCTTCAAGGTTGGTCTGCAGGGCGGTTTCTTCGATGTCGCTGCCTTTGGTGGCGCGGGCCGAGTTGATGTCGATGGACACCAGGGCTTCGGTCGGATCGATAACGATGGAGCCGCCGGAAGGCAGTTCGACGACGCGCTGGAAAGCGGTTTCGATCTGGCTTTCGATCTGGAAACGGTTGAACAGCGGAACGCTGTCTTCGTACAGCTTGATCTTGCTGGCGTACTGCGGCATCACCTGGCGGATGAAGGTCAGGGCTTCGTCCTGGGCTTCAACGCTGTCGATCAGCACTTCGCCGATGTCCTGGCGCAGGTAATCGCGGATGGCGCGGATGATCACGTTGCTTTCCTGGTAGATCAGGAATGGCGCGGCGCGATCCAGCGAGGCTTCTTTGATGGCGGTCCAGAGTTGCAGCAGGTAATCGAGGTCCCACTGCATTTCTTCGCTGCTGCGGCCAAGGCCGGCAGTGCGCACGATCAGACCCATGTCGGCTGGAGCAACCAGGCCGTTCAGCGCTTCACGCAGTTCGTTGCGCTCTTCGCCTTCGATGCGACGGGAGATACCGCCGGCACGCGGGTTGTTCGGCATCAGCACGAGGTAACGACCGGCCAGGCTGATGAAGGTGGTCAGGGCTGCGCCCTTGTTGCCACGTTCTTCTTTCTCGACCTGAACGATGACTTCCTGGCCTTCGCTCAGGACGTCCTTGATGTTGACGCGGCCTTCAGGGGTTTTCTTGAAGTATTCGCGGGAGATTTCTTTGAGGGGCAGGAAGCCGTGGCGCTCAGAGCCGAAGTCGACAAAGGCAGCCTCAAGGCTTGGTTCGATGCGAGTGATCTTGCCTTTATAGATATTGGCTTTTTTCTGCTCGCGTGCACCGGATTCGATGTCCAGGTCGTAGAGGCGCTGGCCATCTACCAGTGCAACACGCAACTCTTCGGGTTGAGTTGCGTTAATCAGCATTCTTTTCATGTAGTACCGTCGGTTTCCGGGCTGCCGGAAACGGCGTTCGGCACACACGACTTCTCACGGTCGGTGTCAGGTGCGTCGGGAGTGGTTGGCCATTCCCGTGTCTGGCGATTGCGACCAATTGGGCCGAGACCGCGACGTACGCGTCCTGCTTGCTGTGGCTACTTAAGCACTCAGTCAGGAGGAGGAATCAACCGGCGGCTGTGGACGAGATGAAGCGTCTTGATAAAGCCTAATGCTACACAGTCCAGCGGTTGTGCATCTCCACCCTACACGTATCCCTGATAATTCGGGTGCTGCCGCGCGCAGAATCCGCAACGGGTTGGCATTTACCGTGAGCTCCGAAAGGGGAGGTCACGCATCATGGCTAATTTAGGCGTTGTTTCCGAAGCCTTCGCTCGGGGTCATTCACAGCTGACTGCACTTTGTGAACTGGCCTTGAATGTTTGCCTGCCAGGCGAGTAAAAACTCTGCTCGGCGGTGTGATTCAGGCCTTATGTCACCTGCGCTTGTTACAACTGCAAACTCCACCGTTACGTAGCGAAAGCCCCGTAGGACGGCCTCGCGTCCTGGTGAATTGCGTTGGTCAGGGCCGGTTTTTGACCGTGGTGCCGCTGTCCAGGCCGCTTTTGGCGGCGTTCGCGACTATAGCAGCAATGATTAAGTGCTTCAATTCCATAAAAATTGTTATCATCCGCGCCATGACAACTACTGCCCCTACGACTCCAGGCGTTCAACTGCTTGAAGTCTCGCCGGAGTATGCCGGCCAACGAATCGATAATTTTCTCCTCGCCCGGCTCAAAGGCGTGCCCAAGACCCTGATTTACCGCATTTTGCGCAAAGGCGAAGTGCGTGTGAACAAAGGTCGGATCAAGCCCGAATACAAGCTGCAGGCCGGTGATATCGTGCGCGTGCCGCCCGTTCGCGTGCCTGAGCGTGACGAGCCGGTGCCTCTGGCCCAAGGTCTGTTGCAGCGTCTGGAAGCCTCGATTGTCTTCGAAGACAAAGCCCTGATCGTGATCAACAAGCCTGCGGGCATTGCGGTTCACGGTGGCAGCGGCTTGAACTTCGGTGTGATCGAAGCCTTTCGTCAGTTGCGTCCGGATACCAAAGAGCTGGAGCTGGTTCACCGTCTCGATCGCGACACTTCCGGCCTGCTGATGATCGCCAAGAAGCGCAGCATGCTCCGTCATTTGCACGAGCAGTTGCGCGGCGATGGCATCGACAAGCGCTACATGGCGCTGGTTCGTGGCAACTGGGCGACCTCGATCAAGAAAGTCAGCGCGCCATTGCTCAAGAGCAACTTGCGTTCCGGCGAGCGCATGGTTGAAGTCAATGAAGAAGGCAAAGAAGCCCTGACGATGTTCAAGGTGCTGCGCCGCTTCGGTGATTTCGCGACCATGGTCGAGGCCAAGCCGGTTACCGGTCGCACCCATCAGATTCGCGTGCACACTTTGCATGCCGGCCATTGCATTGCTGGCGACAGCAAGTATGGCGACGAGGATTTCACCAAGGAAATCCGCGATCTGGGCGGCAAGCGCCTGTTTCTGCATGCTTACATGCTGACCGTGCCGCTGCCGGATGGCGGCAAGCTGACCTTGCAGGCGCCGGTCGATGAAATGTGGGCCAAGACCGTGGAGCGATTGAGTGCGCCCATCTGATTACAAACTGCTGATTTTCGATTGGGACGGCACGCTGGCCGATTCCATTCATCGGATCGTCGAGGCGATGCATTCGGCGTCCGGGCGCTCCGGTTTCGAGTTGCGTGATGATTTTGCCGTCAAGGGCATCATCGGTCTGGGCCTGCCTGAGGCGATCCGCACGTTGTATCCCGAAATCAGTGACGCTGAAATGACCTTGTTTCGCGAGTATTACGCTGATCACTACATTGCAGCGGAAGCCGTGCCTTCGCCGCTGTTTGAGGGCGTCGTCGAATCGATGACGTCCTTTCGTGAGCAGGGTTATCACCTGGCTGTCGCGACGGGCAAGAATCGTCGCGGACTGGATCGTGTGCTCAAGGCCAATGGCTGGGAAGAGTATTTCGACATTACCCGCGCGGCCGATGAAACTGCGAGCAAGCCGCACCCTCTTATGCTGGAGCAGATACTTGCGCATTGCGGTGTGCGTGCGGATCAGGCGCTGATGGTCGGGGATTCGTCCTTCGATCTGCTGATGGCGCGTAACGCGGGGATGGATTCGGTGGCTGTCAGTTATGGCGCGCAATCGATCGAATCGTTGCAACGGTTCGAGCCGCGCCTGTCGATCGACCGTTTTTCTGAATTGCATGCCTGGCTGGCGCAGCAGGCTTAATACGTTTTTGCTGGGGTGGATGGCATGACCGACGAATGGAAAGCACCGGCCAAGGCAAGTGCCGACGGCGGTGACGAGAAGAGCTGGAAGCTGCTGGAAAAGACCCTTCTGGCGGGTGTGCAGGAACAGCGTCGTTCGCGGCGCTGGGGGATTTTCTTCAAGTTTCTGACGTTTGTTTACCTGTTTGTCGCGTTGATCCTGTTCACGCCGCTGATGGACATGGAAAAAAGCGCGACTCGCGGCGAGAACTACACCGCGCTGATCGACGTCACCGGCGTGATCGCCGACAAAGAACCGGCCAGTGCCGACAACATTGTCGGCAGCCTGCGCGCAGCGTTCGAGGACAAGAAGGTCAAGGGTGTCATCCTGCGGATCAACAGTCCGGGTGGCAGTCCTGTGCAGTCGGGTTATGTGTATGACGAGATCAAGCGTCTGCGTGGCTTGCACCCCGAGATCAAGCTGTATGCGGTGATTTCCGATCTCGGTGCGTCTGGTGCGTATTACATCGCCAGTGCCGCGGATCAGATTTACGCCGACAAGGCGAGTCTGGTGGGCTCCATTGGTGTGACGGCGGCCGGTTACGGCTTTGTCGGCACCATGGAGAAGCTGGGAGTCGAGCGTCGCACGTATACGTCTGGCGAGCACAAATCGTTCCTTGATCCGTTCCAGCCGCAGAAGCCTGAAGAAACGGCGTTCTGGCAAGGTGTGCTGGACACCACGCACAAGCAGTTCATCAACAGCGTTAAGCAGGGTCGTGGCGATCGCCTGAAGGACAAAGAGCATCCGGAGCTGTTCTCCGGGCTGGTCTGGTCTGGCGAGCAAGCGCTACCGCTGGGTTTGATCGATGGATTGGGTAATGCCAGTTCGGTGGCGCGTGATGTGGTCGGCGAGAAAGAGTTGGTGGACTTCACCGTCCAGGAATCGCCGTTTGACCGCTTCTCGAAGAAGCTTGGCGCCAGTGTGGCCGAGCAGTTGGCGATGTGGATGGGTTTTCACGGGCCTTCGTTGCGCTGAGTCGCTGGTAGATCAAAAGATCGCAGCCTGCGGCAGCTCCTACAGGTTCGATGTTCATTCGCAATTTTTGCGCTGACACGAACGCTGTAGGAGTTGCCGCAGGCTGCGATCTTTTGCTTTAAGGGATCTGCACGCCTTCGACCAATAGCATGTCGATCAGCCGAATCAGCGGCAGACCAATAAGGCTGGTAGCGTCAGGGCCTTCGGTGGACTGGAACAAGCTCACGCCCAACCCTTCAGCCTTGAAGCTGCCCGCACAGTCGTAAGGCTGCTCGATGCGCAAGTAACGCTCGACCCGCGCCGGATCGAGCTGGCGCATGTGCACGGTGAACGGTACGCAGTCGACTTGAATTTGCCCCGTCTGACTATTGAGCAGCGCCAGGCCGGTGAGGAAAGTCACGCTGGCGCCGCTGGCGGCCATCAGTTGCTCGCGGGCCTTGTCGAAGGTGTGCGGCTTGCCGATGATCTGGTCGCCGACTACGGCCACCTGGTCCGAGCCAATAATCAGATGAGCGGGGTGGCTGTCGGCCAATGCTCGGGCCTTCTGTTCGGCGAGGCGTTTGACCAGCTCGATTGCCGGTTCGCCAGGACGGTGGCTTTCATCGATATCCGGCGAGCTGCAGACGAACGGCAAGTGCAGGCGGGCGAGCAATTCCCGGCGATAAGTCGAGCTTGAGGCAAGTAATAAAGGCAGCATTTGCGTCTCCTGGGGCAGATGTGAATTCTAGCGGAGGCACGCAAGTGACGGACAGGGCACAATTTCCTTTGACATGGGTGGGTGCATCCCTATAATGCTGCGCCTATGTTGAATGACCCGATTCCACCTCACGTTGACCCGCGCAAATTGGCTGATCGTGGCACCACCATCCAAGGTGAGCTGCTGCTGGCCGATTTGAAGAGACTCTGCGACCCGCTTTCCGACAATGTCGGTACGGTGCAGGCGAAATTCGTTTTTGAACGAGATGAACGTAAATCTGTGGTAATTCACAGCTTTATCGACACCGAGGTCAAAATGGTTTGCCAGCGTTGTCTTGAGCTGGTCACCCTGCCGATCCACAGCGAATGCAGTTACGCTGTGGTGAAAGAGGGTGCGAATACCCAGTCGTTACCGAAAGGTTATGACGTGCTGGAACTGGGCGAAGATCCATTGGATCTGCAGTCACTGGTCGAGGAGGAGCTTTTGCTTGCCTTGCCTATCGTGCCTGCTCATCATCCGGAAGAATGCCAGCAGCCGGCGGGGTCAGATGAGCCCGAACCGAGCGAGGACGAGGTAACGCGGTCCAACCCGTTCAGTGTATTGGCGCAGTTAAAGCGTGACCCAAACGTTTAGGAGTTAATCAATTATGGCTGTTCAGCAGAACAAAAAATCCCGCTCTGCCCGTGACATGCGTCGTTCGCACGACGCCCTGACGGCGAGCACTCTGTCTGTAGAAAAAACCACTGGTGAAATTCACCTGCGTCACCACGTATCGCCAGAAGGCGTATACCGTGGCCGTAAAGTGATCGACAAGGGCGCTGACGAGTAATCACTTGTCTGCTCAAGTCATCGCGATTGACGCAATGGGCGGGGACTTCGGTCCCCGCAGCATTGTTCAGGCCAGCCTCGCTTGCCTGTCTGCTACGCCCTCGCTGCACCTGACCCTCGTCGGTCAACCCTCCCTTCTTGAAGAATTGATCAATGGCCAATCGGCTGCCGATCGCGCGCGCCTGACGATTGTTGCGGCCAGCGAAGTCATCACCATGGACGAAAAACCGACTCAGGCCCTGCGTGGCAAGCCGGACTCGTCGATGCGTGTCGCCCTTGAACTGGTGCGTGATGGCAAGGCGCAAGCCTGTGTCAGTGCTGGCAATACCGGTGCGTTGATGGCGCTGTCGCGCTATGTGTTGAAGACCTTGCCGGGTATCGACCGTCCCGCGATGGTGGCCGCCATTCCGACGCAGAAGGGTTATTGCCAGTTGCTTGACCTTGGCGCCAACGTCGATTGCAGTGCGGAGCATCTGTTGCAGTTTGCGGTGATGGGTTCGGTGGCGGCGCAGACGTTGGGTATTGCTCGACCGCGGGTGGCGTTGCTGAACATCGGCACCGAAGACATCAAGGGCAACCAGCAGGTCAAGTTGGCGGCAACGCTGTTGCAGGCGGCCAGGGGCATTAACTACATCGGCTTCGTCGAAGGTGACGGCCTGTATCGCGGTGAAGCCGATGTGGTGGTGTGCGACGGATTTGTCGGCAACATTCTGCTCAAGTCCAGCGAAGGCCTGGCAACGATGATTGCTGCGCGCATCGAGGCGCTGTTCAAAAAGAACATGGCTTCGCGCGCAATCGGTGCCTTGGCGCTGCCACTGATGAAGCGCTTGCAGGCAGATCTGGCACCGGCGCGACACAATGGCGCAAGCTTCCTTGGCTTGCAGGGCATTGTGGTGAAAAGCCACGGTTCGGCGGGAGTTCAGGGCTTCCAGAGTGCGATTCAGCGTGCGCTGATCGAGATTCAGGAGAACCTGCCCGAGCGCCTTCACGGGCGTCTCGAGGATTTGTTGTCTTAGGCGTTTTCGTCGGACAATGCTTAAATGTGACCGCCCGGTTCAAAGGGCCATCCAACTGTCAGTTTCTTGCGTCCCCCAGTGGGGCGTCATTTTCCGACGACAAGATCATTAGGGGCTTGTTACATGTCTGCTTCCCTCGCATTCGTCTTTCCAGGACAAGGTTCGCAGTCCCTCGGCATGCTGGCCGAGCTGGGCGCGCAACATCCACTGATCCTCGAAACGTTCCAAGAAGCCTCCGCTGCTCTGGGCTATGACCTGTGGGCACTGACCCAGCAGGGGCCGGAAGAGCTGCTTAATCAAACCGACAAGACCCAACCGGCCATTCTGACCGCATCGATCGCCCTGTGGCGTCTGTGGCTGGCTGAAGGTGGCGCGCGTCCGGCATTTGTTGCCGGTCACAGCCTGGGTGAATACAGCGCGCTGGTAGCTGCCGGCAGCCTGACCCTGGCTGACGCGGTGAAGCTCGTTGAGCGCCGTGGCCAGCTGATGCAGGAAGCGGTTCCGGCCGGGCAGGGCGGCATGGCTGCCATTCTGGGTCTGGAAGACGCTGACGTGCTGGCGGCCTGTGCTGAAGCGGCGCAGGGCGAAGTGGTCAGCGCCGTCAACTTCAACTCCCCGGGCCAGGTTGTAGTGGCCGGTGCCAAGGCTGCCGTCGAGCGCGCCATTGAAGGCTGCAAGGCGCGTGGCGCCAAGCGTGCCATGCCGCTGCCGGTGAGCGTGCCGTCGCACTGCGAACTGATGCGTCCGGCTGCCGAGCGCTTTGCCGAATCCATCGCCGCCATTGACTGGCAGGCGCCGCAGATCCCGGTGGTACAGAACGTCAGCGCACAAGTGCCGGCCGATCTGGAAACCCTCAAGCGTGATCTGCTCGAACAACTCTACAAGCCAGTACGCTGGGTCGAGTCCGTACAGACGCTGGCCGCCAAGGGCGCGACCAATCTGGTCGAATGTGGCCCGGGCAAAGTACTGGCCGGTCTGAACAAACGTTGCGCCGAAGGCGTTTCGACTTCCAACCTCAATACCCCAGACGCTTTCGCTGCCGCTCGTGCAGCGCAGGCCTGAATCAGGAGAAACTTGCATGAGTCTGCAAGGTAAAGTTGCACTGGTCACCGGTGCAAGCCGCGGTATCGGCCAGGCTATCGCACTGGAACTGGGCCGTCAGGGCGCCATCGTTGTGGGTACCGCAACCTCCGCCAAGGGTGCCGAGGCGATTGCCGCCACGCTCAAAGAGCACGGCATTCAGGGTACCGGTCTGGAACTCAATGTCACCAGCGACGAATCCGTCAGCAAGGTGATCGCGACCATTCAGGAGCAGTTCGGTGCACCGGCGATTTTGGTCAATAACGCCGGCATCACCCGCGATAACCTGATGATGCGCATGAAAGATGACGAATGGTACGACGTGATCGATACCAACCTGAACAGTCTGTATCGCCTGTCCAAGGGCGTTCTGCGCGGCATGACCAAAGCCCGTTGGGGTCGAATTATCAGTATTGGCTCGGTGGTGGGTGCCATGGGCAACGCAGGCCAAGTAAACTATGCAGCCGCCAAGGCCGGTCTGGAAGGTTTCAGCCGTGCAATGGCGCGTGAAGTCGGTTCGCGTTCGATTACGGTCAACTCGGTAACCCCAGGGTTTATCGACACCGATATGACCCGCGAACTGCCTGAAGCACAGCGTGAAGCCTTGCAGACGCAGATTCCGCTGGGTCGTCTGGGACAAGCTCAAGAGATCGCGTCTGTGGTCGCTTTTCTTGCATCCGACGGTGCGGCATACGTAACTGGGGCTACAATCCCGGTGAACGGTGGGATGTACATGTAAGTAAAATGTGACGGATTGCTTCAAAAAAATGTCATACGAGCTGTCTAAAATCCGTTATAAAGCTGCAATCTATTTATAGGCAGAGGGTCGCAGGGTTTGAGGAGTGAAGCTTTCAGTTGAAAAACTGAAAAGTCTTTCTATACACTTACCCACTGGCCAGCTGCCTGAATTTGTCCATTAGGAGTGAAAACAAGGTATGAGCACCATCGAAGAGCGCGTCAAGAAAATCGTTGCCGAGCAACTGGGTGTTAAAGAAGAAGAAGTGGTTAACACCGCTTCCTTCGTAGAAGACCTGGGTGCCGACTCCCTTGACACCGTTGAGCTGGTGATGGCTCTGGAAGAGGAATTCGAGACCGAAATCCCTGACGAAGAAGCTGAGAAGATCACTACTGTACAAGCTGCAATCGATTACGTTACAAACCACCAGGCTTAATAGCTTGTAATCGTTGCTTGCTGTCATGGAAAAACCGCACTGCCATCACGGCGTGCGGTTTTTTCTTTAGGCCTGATGCAAAGTCGTCATTTGAAAAAGGAGAGTGCTGTGTCGCGTAGACGCGTCGTAGTCACCGGTATGGGTATGTTGTCGCCACTGGGCACGGATGTGCCGAGCAGTTGGCAGGGCATTCTAGCTGGCCGCAGTGGCATTGGTCTGATCGAACACACCGACCTTTCTGCCTATTCCACCCGCTTTGGCGGCTCGGTAAAGGGCTTCAATGTCGAGGAATACCTGTCGGTCAAGGAAGCGCGCAAGCTCGACCTGTTCATTCAGTACGGTCTCGCGGCTGGCTTTCAAGCCGTTCGCAACGCTGGCCTGGAAGTTACCGACGCCAACCGTGAACGCATTGGCGTGGCCATGGGTTCGGGCATCGGCGGTCTGACCAATATCGAAGAAACCAGCCGTACTTTGCATGAGACGGGCCCGCGTCGAATCTCGCCATTCTTCGTGCCAGGCTCGATCATCAATATGATTTCCGGTTTCCTGTCCATCCATCTGGGCGCACAGGGACCTAACTACGCCATCGCTACAGCGTGTACCACCGGTACGCACTGCATCGGCATGGCGGCGCGCAACATCATGTACGACGAAGCCGACGTGATGATTGCCGGCGGTGCCGAAATGGCCGCATGCGGTCTGGGCATGGGCGGCTTCGGCGCGTCCCGTGCGCTGTCGACCCGCAACGATGAACCGACTCGCGCAAGCCGTCCGTGGGACAAGGGCCGTGACGGTTTCGTACTGTCCGACGGTGCCGGTGCATTGGTGCTCGAAGAACTCGAACACGCCAAGGCGCGCGGCGCGACCATCTACGCTGAGCTGATCGGTTTCGGCACCAGTGGCGATGCGTTCCACATGACTTCGCCACCTGCCGACGGCGCGGGTGCAGCTCGCTGCATCACCAACGCCTTGCGCGACGCGAAGATCAACGTCGATCAAGTGCAATACATCAATGCCCACGGCACCTCGACCCCGGCCGGCGACCTTGCCGAAGCCAACGCGATCAGGTCGGTGTTCGGTGAGCATGCCTACAAACTGGCGGTCAGCTCCACCAAGTCCATGACCGGTCACCTGCTGGGTGCGGCGGGCGCGGTCGAGGCGATCTTCAGTATCCTGGCCATCAACAGCCAGGTGGCGCCGCCAACCATCAACCTTGATGAGCCGGACGAAGGCTGTGATCTCGATTTTGTGCCGCACACTGCGCGCAACATGGACATCGATGTCGTGCTGTCGAACTCCTTCGGCTTTGGCGGCACCAACGGTACCTTGGCGTTCCGTCGGTTCGCAGGCTGATGGACAGCTGGGTCGACGGTCAACCGGCTGACACTCTGTCGCTGAAAGACCGCGGCCTGGCTTACGGCGATGGTCTGTTCGAGACCATTGCCGTGCATGACGGCCAGCCGGTATTGCTCGATCGACACATGACGCGGCTGGCCGATGGCTGTTCGCGTCTGGCTATCGTTGCCGATATCGAACTGATTCGCCACGAACTGCTGAGCTACGCTGCCGCGATGGGCGAGGGTGTGCTCAAACTCATCCTCACCCGTGGCGACGGTTTGCGCGGTTACGCGCCTGACCCTGCGGCGCCGGGTCGACGCATTCTGCAAGGCAGTTCGCCGGCGGCTTATCCTGCTGCGCATGCCGAACACGGCATCCGCCTGTTTCCGTGCAACACGCGTCTTTCCAGGCAGCCATTGCTTGCCGGACTCAAACACCTCAATCGACTGGAACAAGTGCTCGCCCGCGCCGAATGGCAAGACAGCGAGCACGCCGAAGGCTTGATGCTCGATCAGGCCGGTCGTGTCATCGAAGGCGTCTTCAGTAACCTGTTTCTGGTGCGTGATGGTGTGTTGATCACGCCCGATCTGAAACGCTGCGGTGTCGCCGGTGTGATGCGCGCGGAAATATTGTTTCAGGCCGAGTCATTGGCCATCCCCACCCAAACCGTCGATATTGGCCTGGAACAGCTGCAATGGGCCGATGAAGTGTTTGTCTGCAACAGCGTATATGGCGTCTGGCCGGTACGCGCCTACGCTGCACTGAGCTGGCCGGTTGGCCCGCTCACCCGTAAACTGCAAACCATTGCCCGCGCCCTACTGGATGCCTGATTTGTGAGACGTAAATTTTTGCTGCTGCTGGAAACCGGACTGGTTCTGGCAGGGCTGCTGTTGGGCGCCAGCGCCTGGAAGATTCACTCCGCGCTGGAACAGCCCCTGAACATCACGCAGGAAGAACTGCTGGATGTGCCCAAAGGCTCTACACCGACCCGTACCTTCCTTGGACTCGAAAGCGATGGCGTCATCAAAGACGCTTTCTGGCTACGGGTCTATTGGCGTTTCAATCTTGCTGGTACGCCGATTCACACTGGCGAATACCGCATGCAGCCCGGGATGACCGTCAACGGTTTGATCGATTCGTGGAAGCGTGGCGACGTGGTTCAGTACAGCCTGACGCTGGTTGAAGGCTGGAATTTCCACCAGGTGCGCGCCGCGCTGGCGAAAGATGAAAAAATCGAACAGACCCTCAATGGTTTGAGCGACAGCGATGTGATGGCAAAGATTGGCCACAAGGGCCTGTTCCCGGAAGGCCGTTTTTTCCCCGATACCTACCGTTTCGTGCGCGGCGTGTCCGATACCGAGCTGCTGAAAAAGGCTTTCGATCGTCTCGACGAAGTGCTGGCCAAAGAGTGGGAAAAACGCGCTGCCGATGCACCGTACAAAGAACCTTATCAAGCGCTGATCATGGCGTCCCTGGTCGAGAAGGAAACCGGTGTACCGCAGGAACGCGGCGAGATTGCCGGGGTTTTTGTGCGCCGGATGGCGCTGGGCATGCAGCTGCAGACTGATCCCACGGTGATCTATGGTTTGGGCGATCGCTACACCGGCAAGTTGACCCGCGCTCACCTCAAGGAGCCGACGCCGTATAACACTTACGTGATTCCTGGCTTGCCGCCGACGCCGATTGCGATGGTCGGGCGTGAAGCCATTCACGCGGCGCTGAATCCGGTGGGAGGCACCAGCCTCTACTTTGTTGCCCGTGGCGACGGTAGCCATGTGTTTTCTGACGATCTCGATGCACACAACAATGCGGTGCGTGAATTTCAGCTCAAACGCCGTGCCGATTACCGCTCCAGCCCGGCGCCGGCAACTACGCCGGAAGCGGCACCGGCCGCCGAGGAGTCGATTCCTGCGGCATCGCCGGATACTGCGCCCGAGTCGCTGCCGCAGGTTCCGACTGAGGAATCCGCGCCGACTCCTGACGCCGACGCACCACAAAACACGCAATGACTTTGATTAAGGACTGCCTGTGACTGGCTTGTTTATTACCCTGGAAGGCCCTGAAGGCGCCGGCAAGAGCACCAATCGCGAATACCTCGCCGAGCGTTTGCGCGCCGCCGGTGTCGAGGTCGTGCTGACCCGCGAGCCCGGTGGTACGCCACTGGCCGAGCGGATTCGCGATGTGCTGCTGGCCCCGGCCGACGAAGTCATGAACCCGGATACCGAACTGCTGCTGGTGTTCGCTGCGCGTGCTCAGCATCTGGCCGAGGTGATTCGCCCGGCACTGGCACGCGGTGCGGTGGTGCTGTGTGATCGCTTCACCGATTCGACGTATGCCTATCAGGGCGGCGGTCGCGGTTTGTCGCTGGAGCGTATCGCGACGCTTGAAGCTTTCGTGCAGGGTGATCTGCGCCCGGACCTGACGCTGATTTTCGATCTGCCGGTAGAAATCGGCCTGGCCCGTGCCAGCGCTCGTGGACGTCTGGATCGTTTCGAGCTGGAAGGTCGGGCATTTTTCGAGGCGGTGCGCAGTGCATTCCTCAAGCGCGCTGAAGCCGATCCTGCGCGCTATGTGCGCATCGATGCGGGCCAGCCATTGGTCAAGGTTCAACAATCGCTGGATACCTTGCTCCCGAATTTGCTGGAGCTGGCTCGTGGCTGAGGCCTACCCATGGCAAGAAAGCCTCTGGCAGCAACTGGCCGGACGGAGCCAGCATGCTCACGCTTATCTGCTGCATGGGCCGGCCGGGATCGGCAAACGCGCACTGGCCGAGCGGTTGATGGCCAGTCTGTTGTGCAAGCACCCGACGCCGGAGGCTTGCGGTGAATGCAAATCCTGCCTGCTGCTCAAGGCCGGCAGTCACCCGGACAATTACATTCTCGAACCGGAAGAAGCCGACAAGGCGATCAAGGTCGATCAGGTGCGCGAACTGGTCAGTTTCGTGGTGCAGACCGCGCAACTGGGCGGGCGCAAGGTGGTGCTGATCGAACCCACGGAATCGATGAACATCAACGCCGCCAACGCCTTGCTCAAGAGCCTTGAAGAGCCTTCCGGCAATACGGTGTTGTTGCTGGTCAGCCACCAGTCGAGCCGTTTGTTGCCGACGGTCAAGAGTCGTTGTGTGCAGCAAGCCTGCCCGTTGCCGAGCGAAGCGATGAGCCTGCAATGGTTGGCTCAGGCGCTGCCGGAGAGTTCCGAAGCGGAGCGTGTCGAACTGCTGACGCTGGCCGCTGGTTCGCCGTTGATGGCGGTCACTCTTCAGTCCCAGGGCGTACGCGAACAGCGCGCGCAAGTGGTCGAAGGGGTGAAGAAGTTGCTCAAACAGCAGCAATCGCCCACGCAATTGGCCGAAGAATGGAAAAACATCCCGATGCTGCGTTTGTTCGACTGGTTCTGTGACTGGTCGAGCCTGATCCTGCGTTATCAACTGACTGAGGATGAAGCCGGCCTTGGTCTGACGGATATGCGCAAGGTGGTGCAGTACCTGGCGCAGAAAAGCGCCCAAGGCAAAGTGCTCGAAATTCAGGACTGGATCCTCGCGCAGCGCCAAAAAGTGTTGAGCAAAGCCAATCTCAATCCGGCGCTATTGCTCGAAGCGCTGTTGGTGCAATGGGCGGGACTGCCAGGCCAGCGGTGATCCCCGCAAAAACGACGGTGTGCGCCTAGACTCTGAAGATCAGCAGTGGAGGTCAACATGAATGAACCCGTCAGCCCGGGCCCGCGCAACGGCATTTTGTCCCTGACAATCAAGGACAAGTCGGTGCTTTACGCCGCTTACATGCCGTTCATCAAGAACGGTGGCCTGTTCATCCCGACCAACAAGAGCTACAAGTTGGGCGACGAGGTGTTCATGCTGTTGAACCTGATGGATGAGCCGGAAAAGATCCCGGTTGCCGGCAAAGTCACCTGGATTACGCCCAAAGGCGCACAAGGCAATCGCGCAGCCGGTGTCGGCGTGCAGTTCAACGACGGCGACAACACCGCGCGCAGTCGCATCGAAACCCATCTGGCCGGAGCCCTCAAGTCCGACCGTCCCACTCATACGATGTAAGTAGCCGTATTTTTATGCTCGTAGATTCCCATTGTCACCTTGATCGCCTCGACCTCGCCGCCCATGACGGCTCGCTGGATGCCGCACTCGATGCGGCCCGCGAGCGCGGGGTAGGGCATTTTCTGTGCATCGGCGTGAGCGCCGACAACGCCGCTGACGTCAAAGCGCTCGCCGAGCGTTACGACGATGTCGATTGCTCGGTAGGCGTGCATCCTCTCGATGTGCAACCCGGCGCCGCCCCCGCGCTGGACTGGTTGCTGCACGAACTCAACCACCCGAAAGTGGTGGCGATCGGTGAAACCGGTCTGGACTACCACTACGAGCCGGAAGCCGCCGAGCTGCAGCAGGCGTCGTTCCGCCTGCACCTGCAAGCGGCGCAGCAAACCGGCAAACCAGTGATCATCCACACCCGCGGCGCCCGTGCCGATACCCTCGAACTGCTGCGTGAAGCCGCGTTGCCACAGGCCGGGGTGCTGCATTGCTTCACCGAAGACTGGGACATGGCCAAGGCCGCGCTGGACATGGGTTATTACATTTCCCTGTCAGGCATCGTCACCTTCCGCAATGCTGATGCCTTGCGTGATGTGGCGAGCAAAGTCCCGGCGGATCGTCTGCTGGTTGAAACAGATTCGCCTTATCTGGCGCCGATCCCTTATCGCGGCAAGCCGAACCTGCCGCAATACGTGCGTGAAGTGGCAGAGTTCCTGGCGATGCTGCGCGGCGAAAAGTACGAGCGTTTTGCCGAGCAGACCACCGAGAACTTCAAACGCCTGTTCCCGCTGGCGCACGTCAAAGCTTCAGGTTAACGCCGCCGACCTGTAGGAGATGCCGAAGGCTGCGATCTTTTGATCTTTTTTTTGAAAAGCAAGGTCAACAGATCGCAGCCTGCGGCAGCTGCTACAAGTGTGAGGTTCGGGATAGACCGGTCGATCACCAAATCGCAGGCAAAAAAAACCCGGGTTCTGGGGGGTGAATCCGGGTTAAGACCATTAGGAGTAAAACAAAGGCACGCGGTCCGTTGGTACCTTTATCGGCGCGGCACTTGGGGGAGATGCCGCCCGACAGTTGAAGTATTGATCAGTCTGGCGTGCAGTCCAGTTAGCGGGTCGTGGTTTTTAAACAAATTTGGAATACGTTCGCTTCAGTTGAGTTCTCATTGCGCCGAAAACGTTCTCAAAATGAACAAGAAACACAGATATGGTCGGATGATCCGTGCATTTTTGCGCAAGTTAGGCATAATACGCGGCTTCGAATTTTGACCCTTCAGACCTTTTTCTTATGCACAAAGAACCTCGTAAGGTCCGTGAGTTTCGTCGCCGCGAGCAAGAAATTCTCGATACCGCGCTCAAGCTGTTCCTCGATCAAGGTGAAGACAGTGTCACCGTCGAGATGATTGCTGATGCCGTGGGTATCGGCAAAGGCACGATCTACAAACACTTCAAGTCCAAGGCCGAGATCTATCTGCGCCTGATGCTCGACTACGAGCGCGATTTGAACGAGCTGCTGCATTCGGCCGATGTCGACAAGGACAAGGAAGCACTGTCCCGTGCCTACTTCGAATTCCGCATGCGCGATCCGCAGCGCTACCGTCTGTTCGATCGTCTCGAAGAGAAGGTGGTCAAGGGCAACCAGGTGCCGGAAATGGTCGAGGAGCTGCACAAGATCCGTGCCTCGAACTTCGAACGCCTGACCCTGTTGATCAAAGGTCGCATCAGCGAAGGCAAGCTCGAAGACGTGCCGCCGTACTTCCACTACTGCGCATCCTGGGCGTTGGTGCACGGCGCGGTCGCGCTGTACCACTCACCGTTCTGGAGCAATGTGCTGGAAGATCAGGAAGGTTTCTTCCAGTTCCTGATGGACATCGGCGTGCGCATGGGCAACAAACGCAAGCGCGACCCGGAAACGCCGAGCAGCTGAGCCATTCAGCTGCCTTATTGCGCGATGATTTCGTTACATGGCGCAGTACCGCAGGAATATACTCAGGCATAGGGCTTGCTAAAACTTGATTTGTGAGTCAAGTTTTAGCCGCTCGATTTCCTTTCGCCGGAGTGATCATGATCGTTGACCGTCAAGGCAGGCGTTTTCGCAATTTGCGGATCAGCCTGACCTCAGCCTGCAATTACGCTTGTACCTACTGCGTGCCCAACGGCAAGCGGTTGGTGGCTGCGCAGGATGAGCTGTCGGCCGACGCCATGGCGCGCGGCGTGGCGTATCTGATCGAAGCTGCTGGCATCGAGCGTTTGCGCATTACCGGTGGCGAGCCGCTGGTCAGCCCCAAACTCGAATCGTTCATGACCGCCGTCGGCAAGATGGGGCTGGAAGACATCAGTCTGACCACCAACGGTCAACTCCTCGCCAAGAAACTCCCGCTGCTGGTGGATGCCGGCCTGCGCCGGATCAACGTTTCTCTCGATACCCTCGACGCCGACGCGTTCCGCAGCATTGCCCGCGGCGGCGATCTGGCCACCGTGCTCGACGGTATGGATAAGGCCGCAGCAGCGGGGATGAAGATCAAGGTCAACATGGTGCCGTTGCGCGGGCAGAATCTCGATCAGGTCATGCCGTTGCTCGACTACTGTCTGGAGCGCGGGTATGAACTGCGCTTTATCGAGCTGATGCGCATGGGCCATCTGGCCAAAGACTCCAATGCCTTCCTGCAACAGTTTGTCAGTCTTCAACAATTGCTGGAGCTGATCGGTGAGCGTTACGAGTACGCGCAAGCTGATGCCCCTGTCGACGCTACGGCGGTGCGTTACGCGATTGCCGGGGTGGGTAATTTTGGGGTGATTGCCAATGAAAGCGTGCCTTTCTGCCGAACCTGCTCACGCCTGCGTCTGTCGTCGACCGGTTGGCTGCATGGTTGCCTGTCGTCGAGCAACCGCCACTACGTCGGCGATTTGCTCGATAAACCGCGTCACCAGGCACTGCCTGCGCTACAGCGCTTGCTGGTCAAGGCCTTGGGCGACAAGCAGGAAGTGGCGTTTTCCGGCGGCGCAACCATCATGAAAATCATCGGCGGCTGACATATCCAATCGCTAGCCTGCTAGCGATGACAACCTATAAAGTCACGACTTCTTCGAGCTGGCGCAAAAGCTGCATCCAACGCCCATTCGCCGGTTTTCCGTCACCGGCCTCTGGAGGAATAGGATGCGTAGCCTGGTTTTGCTGCTGGCCATTTTGGCGCTTGGCGGCTGTATGACTGTCAGCGATATGGCCGAAGGCACTCGCTATCAGATGAGCGACGCGGGGCTGCTGGATCACAGCGACAGCCGCCGCGTGAACAACTTCCGCATTCAGCCGGACTCATTCATCTACATCGCCCAGGGCGCATTTGCGCCGCCGGGTGGTTCGTATCCGCGGCCGAACGTGGTCGCTGAGGAAGCGTTCAAAGGCTTTATCGAATACTTCCCGATGGTTCGCCGCGCCCGCGCGCCGGCAGGCCTCGATCAGGCAATGGGCGAAGCCCGTGACGCCGGTGCGCATTACCTGCTCTACACCCGATTCGCCAAGGCTGACGACCGCATCGGCAACTCTGATGAGTGGCTGGATGAGGAGGCTGTGGATCGCCTCGGTATTGACGGCGGCGTGATTCAGATCATGTTGATCGAGACCAGCACCCAGTATTTGATTGATACTGCACGGATCAAGAGTCGTGGCGGTTTACTGACGTTCCACGACAGCAAACCCGAAGACCTGATCGGCCCACCGCTGGCGCAATACGCGCGTAGCCTGTTGGGGATCGGCAACCAGTAATTTCAAGGAGTACGCCATGAGTGGCCCGCAAAAAGCCAATGACCTGTTGGGACAAATCCCCAAAACCAAAGGCCTGCCGCCGGTGCACTTGTGGAACCCGGACTTCTGCGGCGACATCGACATGCGCATCGCCCGGGACGGCACCTGGTATTACCTGGGCACGCCGATCGGGCGCAAGCCGATGGTCAAGCTGTTCTCCACGATCATCCGCCGCGACGGCGATGATTATTTTTTGATTACGCCGGTCGAGAAGGTCGGGATCAAGGTCGACGACGCGCCGTTCGTGGCGATTGCCGTGGAGGTTGAAGGCGAGGGTGAGGCGCAGGTGCTGCGCTTTACCACCAATGTCGACGAAACTGCCGAAGCCGGGCCAGAGCATCCGATTCGAGTTGAGATCGATCCGGTCACTCAAGAGCCTGCACCGTACGTGCATATGCGCACCAACCTTGAAGCGTTGATTCATCGCAACGTGTTCTACCAGATGGTTGAACTGGCTGTCAGTCGCGAAATCGACGGCCAGCGCTGGCTTGGTGTGTGGAGTGGCGGCGAGTTCTTCCGTATCGGCCTCGAACCTTAAAAGATCGCAGCCTTCGGCAACTCCTACATGGAAATGCGTTCCCTGTAGGAGCTGCCGAAGGCTGCGATCTTTTTTTGTCGTTGACACCCAATCATATGATCATTAGCTTGGTCACCCATTGTGATCCGCTTTGAGGTGTTCATGTCCAGCAGCTTTCATGCATCAACGGTTGACTGGCTGGGCAGCTGGATTGCCGCTGGCCAGGTAAAACCGGGGCAGACCATCAAGGTCGAGGCGGATCTGGGCGAGCAGCTCGGCGTCAGCCGCACCGTCATCCGCGAAGCGATCAAAACCCTCGTTGCCAAAGGCATGCTTGAAGTCGGGCCGAAGGTCGGCACCCGCGTGTTGCCGGTGCGCCGCTGGAACCTGTTCGATCCGCAGGTCGTCGGTTGGCTGTCACGCAATGGTCTGCCGGAAAACTTCGTCGATGACTTGCTCGACCTGCGCCGCACCATTGAACCGATGGCCGTGCGCTGGGCCTGCGAACGGGCGACGCTGGAGCAGATCGACGCCGTGCAACTGGCCTACAACGCCCTCGAGCGCGCGGTAGACAGCGGCGGCGATTACAACCGTGCCGATCAGGCCTTCCACGAATGCATCCTTGCCGCCAGCCATAATCAGTTCATCGAACAAATGGTCCCGGCGCTGGGCGCGTTGCTGGCAGTCTCGTTCGAAGTATCAGCGGCCGATCCGGATGAACTGCGCCGCACCTTGCCGATTCACAAAGACATGGCCGACGCCATCGCCGCTCGCGATTCTGCGCGAGGTGTGTGGGCCTGCATGACCCTGATCGACAACGCAGACCTGGCGATCAAACGGTTTTACCCGAAAGTCATGGCCGACAAAAAGGCCGGCTGAAAACACATGTCCCATTGTAGGAGTGAGCCTGCTCGCGATAGCGGTAGATCAGTGACTTTAATTTCAACTGACACGGTCCCATCGCGAGCAGGCTCACTCCTACAGATAAAAACAATAACGAAGGAGTCGATATGACCTGGACCGCACTGACCCAACACCGCGCCCAACTCGGTGAAGGCCCGTTCTGGGACGCGCCGACCCAGGCGCTGTACTGGGTCGATATCGCCGGCCAACAAGCCCTGCGCCTGATCGACCAAAACGTGCAGATCTGGCAAATGCCCGAGCACGTTTCCGCGTTCATCCCCTGCGCCAGCGGCGATGCGCTGGTCACCCTGAGCAGTGGCGTCTATCGCCTTGACCTCGACTCCCCGGGACTTGAACCGCGCCTGACGCTGTTCTGCGTCGCCGACCCGCAACCCGGCAATCGACCCAACGAAGCCCGCTGCGACGGGCAAGGCCGACTGTGGCTCAGCACCATGCAAAACAACATCGGCGAGCAGGGCGAAGATCTGCCGATCGTCCGGCGTTCCGGGGCCCTGTTCCGTATCGATCCCGACAAACGCGTCACGCCGTTGCTGCGCAACCTGGGGATTCCCAACACGCTGCTGTGGAGCGACGACGGCACCCGGGTGTTGTTCGGCGACAGCATGGACGCCACGTTGTACAGCTACTTCATCCACACCGACGGCAACCTCGACACCGCCAACATCTGGTACGGCCCCGACCAACATGGCGGTCCTGACGGTTCGGCGATGGATGCCGAAGGCTATGTGTGGAACGCCCGTTGGGACGGCAGCTGTCTTTTGCGACTGTCGCCGGATGGCAAGGTCGACCGCAAAATCGATCTGCCGATCAGTCGCCCGACCAGTTGCGTGTTCGGCGGCGAGGACCTGAAAACCCTGTACATCACCAGCGCCATGAGTCCTCACAACCATCCGCTGGACGGCGCGGTACTGTCGATGCGGGTTGATGTTGCAGGAAAGCTCTGTACGCGTTTCGCTGGTTAAATCCCAAAATATGGGATGCAAAATTATATATTGAGATTATTTGGCGGTCGGGTTTATAGTCGGCTCCAGCAGTAACACGCACTCACACTTAAAAAGAACAAAACAGGTGAAGTGATGCAGCGAATTTCCATCGCACTCCCACGCGGAGTCCGTGCCACGCAACGGTTCAATGCCGTCAGTGGCGCCTGCCTGTTCAGTTCTAAACGCTCTCCAGACCGGACATCGTCAGATGCCCGGTTTTTTTGCGCTTGCGAACAGGAGTCCTGAGCCATGGCTGAACCTCTTTCCCTGCCGCCGGTGCCAGCACCGCCGAAGGGCGAGCGCCTGAAAAACAAGGTTGTGCTGCTCACCGGTGCCGCTCAGGGCATCGGTGAAGCCATCGTCGCTGCTTTCGCTTCGCAGCAAGCCAAGCTGCTGATCAGTGATATCCAGGCCGAAAAAGTCGAGAAGGTTGCCGCCCATTGGCGCGAGCAAGGCTTTGACGTTCAGGCGATCAAGGCTGATGTGTCGCGCCAGGATGATCTGCACGCCATGGCCAAACGCGCCGTTGAACTGCACGGGCGCATCGACGTGCTGGTCAACTGCGCCGGGGTCAATGTGTTCCGCGATCCGCTGGAGATGACCGAAGAGGACTGGCGTCGTTGCTTCGCCATCGACCTCGACGGCGCGTGGTACGGCTGCAAAGCGGTCCTGCCGCAAATGATCGAGCAGGGCATCGGCAGCATCATCAACATTGCCTCGACCCATTCTTCGCACATTATTCCCGGCTGTTTCCCGTACCCGGTAGCCAAGCACGGGTTGCTGGGACTGACCCGCGCACTCGGTATCGAATACGCAGCGAAGGGCATTCGCGTCAACGCCATCGCACCGGGCTACATCGAAACGCAACTGAACGTCGATTACTGGAATGGTTTCGCCGACCCGCATGCCGAGCGTCAACGTGCCCTCGACCTGCACCCGCCCAAACGCATTGGTCAGCCGCTTGAAGTGGCGATGACGGCGGTGTTCCTGGCCAGCGATGAAGCGCCATTCATCAATGCTTCGTGCATCACCATCGATGGTGGCCGCTCGGTGATGTACCACGACTGATCGATCGGATTCCACGCGAAGAAATCCGCCTGAAATCCAATCATCATACGATATGACTATTTTCAACAGGCTTTGCAGGAACGTGCTTTACCGCTTTTCAAACATTGCTCAAAAAAAATAACAAGGAGTCAGCTTATGAAACGTCGTTTCGGGATTCGTACCCTGTGCAGTGCCGCGCTCGCGGTCACCGCGTTCAGCCTGAGCAGTTCGCTGCTCGCCGCCGATGCGGTGAAGATCGGTTTCCTGGTCAAGCAGGCCGAGGAGCCGTGGTTCCAGACCGAGTGGGCTTTCGCCGAGAAAGCCGCCAAGGACAGGGGTTTTGAACTGATCAAGATCGCCGTCCCGGATGGCGAAAAAACCCTGTCGGCCATCGACAGCCTCGCCGCCAACGGTGCCAAGGGCTTTGTGATCTGCCCGCCGGACGTGTCGCTCGGCCCGGCGATCATGGCCAAAGCCAAACTCAATGACCTCAAGGTGATTGCCGTCGACGACCGTTTTGTCGACGCCAACGGCAAGTTCATGGAGGACGTGCCGTACCTCGGCATGGCCGCGTTTGAAGTCGGTCAGAAGCAGGGCGCCGCGATGGTCGCCGAAGCGAAAAAACGCAACTGGGACTGGAAAGACACCTACGCGGTCGTCAACACCTACAACGAACTCGACACTGGCAAGAAGCGCACAGACGGCTCGGTCAAATCCCTCGAAGACGCCGGCATGCCGAAGGATCACATCCTCTTCGCCGCACTGAAAACCCTCGATGTGCCAGGCAGCATGGATGCCACCAACTCGGCGTTGGTGAAACTGCCGAGCGCGGCGAAGAACCTGATCATTGGCGGCATGAACGACAACACCGTGCTCGGCGGCGTCCGCGCCACAGAAGCCGCCGGGTTCGCCGCGGCCAACGTGATCGGCATCGGCATCAACGGCACCGACGCCATCGGCGAACTGAAAAAGCCTAACAGCGGCTTCTTCGGTTCGATGCTGCCGAGCCCGCACATCGAAGGCTACAAGACCGCCGAGATGATGTACGAGTGGGTCACCACCGGCAAAGAGCCGCCGAAATACACCGCCATGGACGACGTCACCCTGATCACCCGCGAGAACTTCAAGCAAGAGCTGGAAAAAATCGGCTTGTGGAACTGACGTAGCGACGGCCCGGGCAACCGGGCCGTTTGAACGGTGTGAAGAGGTGGCTTAAATGCACGCGCAAGTACAAACACAAGAACAACGCAACGGCGGCAGCCTGCGCTTCAACGGGATCGGCAAAACCTTTCCCGGCGTGAAAGCGCTGGACGGCATCAGCTTCGTCGCCCATCCCGGCCAGGTTCACGCCTTGATGGGCGAGAACGGCGCCGGCAAGTCGACCCTGCTGAAAATCCTCGGCGGCGCTTACATTCCGAGCAGCGGCGAGTTGCAGATCGGCGAGCAGACGATGGCGTTCAAGTCGACCGCCGACAGCATCGGCAGCGGCGTGGCGGTGATTCACCAAGAGCTGCATCTGGTGCCGGAAATGACCGTCGCCGAAAACCTGTTCCTCGGTCATCTGCCGGCCAGTTTCGGTTTGATCAATCGCGGCACGCTGCGTCAGCAAGCACTGGATTGCCTCAAAGGCCTGGCCGATGAAATCGATCCGCAGACCAAAGTCGGGCGTTTGTCGCTGGGCCAACGGCAACTGGTGGAAATCGCCAAAGCCCTGTCGCGTGGCGCCCATGTGATCGCCTTCGACGAACCGACCAGCAGCCTTTCGGCGCGCGAGATCGACCGTTTGATGGCGATCATTGGGCGCCTGCGCGACGAAGGCAAAGTCGTGCTTTACGTGTCCCATCGCATGGAAGAAGTGTTCCGGATCTGCGACGCGGTGACGGTGTTCAAGGACGGTCGCTACGTGCGCACCTTCGAGGACATGAGCCAGTTGACCCACGATCAACTGGTGACCTGCATGGTCGGCCGCGACATTCAGGACATCTACGATTACCGCAATCGCCCACGCGGCGCAGTGGCGCTGAAAGTCAACGGCCTGCTCGGTCCGGGCCTGCGTGAGCCGATCAGTTTCGAGGCGCACAAAGGCGAGATTCTTGGTTTGTTCGGATTGGTCGGGGCAGGGCGCACCGAGTTGTTTCGCTTGCTCAGTGGTCTGGAACGCAAAACCGCCGGACGCCTTGAACTGCGCGGCCATGAACTGAAATTGCGCTCACCGCGCGATGCCATTGCCGCCGGGATTTTGCTGTGCCCCGAGGATCGCAAGAAGGAAGGGATTATTCCGCTGGCCAGCGTCGCCGAGAACATCAACATCAGTGCGCGCGGCGCGCATTCGGGGCTTGGCTGCCTGATTCGCGGTCTGTGGGAGAAGGGCAACGCCGACAAACAGATCAAGGCACTGAAAGTCAAAACGCCCCACGCCGGCCAGCAGATCAAGTTTCTTTCCGGCGGCAATCAGCAGAAGGCCATTCTCGGTCGCTGGCTGTCGATGCCGATGAAAGTCCTGCTGCTCGACGAACCGACCCGTGGCATCGACATCGGCGCCAAAGCCGAGATCTACCAGATCATCCACAACCTCGCCGCTGACGGTATTTCGGTGATTGTGGTGTCGAGCGACCTGATGGAAGTGATGGGTATTTCCGACCGCATCCTGGTGCTGTGCGAAGGCGCCCTGCGCGGCGAAGTCAGCCGCGACCAGGCCAATGAATCCAACCTGCTGCAACTGGCTTTGCCGCGCCACCGTGCTGACGGCGTGGCGAACTGAGAGGTGACTATGATGACAACCCAAAACGAAACCCTGCCGAAAGAGCGCAAACCTTTGGACATGCGCCGCTTCCTCGATGACTGGGTCATGCTGCTGGCGGCCGTGGGCATTTTTGTTGCCTGCACCTTGCTGATCGACAACTTCCTTTCGCCGCTGAACATGCGCGGGTTGGGCCTGGCGATTTCCACCACCGGCATCGCCGCCTGCACCATGTTGTATTGCCTGGCGTCGGGGCACTTCGACTTGTCGGTGGGCTCGGTGATTGCCTGCGCCGGGGTGGTGGCGGCGGTGGTGATGCGCGACACCGACAGCGTATTCCTTGGCGTCGGTGCGGCGCTGGTGATGGGCCTGATTGTCGGCCTGATCAACGGGATTGTGATCGCCAAGTTGCGCGTCAATGCGTTGATCACGACGCTGGCGACTATGCAGATCGTCCGTGGTCTGGCGTACATTTTTGCCAACGGCAAAGCGGTGGGCGTGTCGCAGGAATCGTTCTTCGTGTTCGGCAACGGCCAGTTGTTCGGCGTGCCGGTACCGATCCTGATCACCATCGTCTGCTTCCTGTTTTTCGGCTGGCTGCTGAATTACACCACCTACGGGCGCAACACCATGGCCATCGGCGGCAACCAGGAAGCGGCGTTGTTGGCCGGGGTCAACGTTGATCGCACCAAGATCATCATCTTCGCCGTGCACGGTGTGATCGGTGCGCTGGCCGGGGTGATTCTGGCATCGCGCATGACTTCCGGGCAGCCGATGATTGGTCAGGGTTTCGAGCTGACAGTGATTTCCGCGTGCGTGCTGGGCGGGGTGTCGCTGAGCGGCGGGATCGGCATGATTCGGCATGTGATTGCCGGGGTGTTGATTCTGGCGATCATCGAAAATGCGATGAACCTGAAGAACATCGATACGTTTTATCAGTATGTGATTCGGGGATCGATTTTGTTGTTGGCTGTGGTTATCGATCGTTTGAAACAACGGTAAACCGTATTCCGCTCTATGTAGGAGTGAGCCTGCTCGCGATTGCGTTCTTTGAGACACATTGTTCTTGAATGTGTCGACGTCATCGCGAGCAGGCTCACTCCTACAGGGGAGCGCATCAACTGCCCGCCTTCCGTCATCTTCCTTAAATATTTCTTGCCCGCCACCGACCGTTTCGGTTATCACTTTGTACATGATTAGACAGGTACGATTCGACAAGAAACAACGGGTGGTCGACGAGCTCGTTCGGCGCATCGAAAGTGGCCTCATGGAGGACGGCTTTCTGTTGCCCGGCGAGCATCAGTTGGCTCAAGAATTCAACGTCAGCCGTGGCACGTTGCGCGAAGCGCTGGCTGAACTGAAGCGGCGTAAATACATCGCCACGCAAAGCGGGGTCGGTTCCATCGTCACCTTTGACGGTGTGGTTCTCGACCAGCGCAGCGGCTGGGCTCAGGCACTGGCAGACACTGGCGCGTTGATCAACACCGAAGTATTGCGCCTCGAAGCCGTGACCCGGACCGATCTTTCGGCTGTGTTCGGCTCCGATCAATTCATTCTGCTCGAGCGCCGTCGCCGCTCCAACGACGGCACGCTGGTGTCCCTCGAGCGCTCGCTGATGCCGGCCAACGGAGGCCTGGAAAGCCTGCCGCGCGTCGGCCTGATCGATAATTCCCTGACCATCACCCTGGCCGCCTACGGTTACATCGGCGAGCGCGGCGATCAGTGGCTCGGCGCCGAACCCTTGAATGCCGAAGATGCCGAATTGCTCGGCCGTCCGCCAGGCACGGTATTCCTCAAAGCCCTGCGCACCACCTACGACCGGCAGAACCGTTTCATGGAACAGGTCGAAAGCCTGCTCGACCCGGTGCATTTCCGCCTGCACCTGCAATTTGGAGATTCGAAATGACCCCGCTCAACCGTGCCTTGGGTGCGTTTTATGGCCTGGCCCTCGGTGATGCGCTGGGCATGCCGACCCAATCGCTGAACCGCGAAACGATCAAGACGCGCTTCGGCCGGATTACCGATCTGCAAGACGCAGGCCCCTTGCAACCGATCGCCGCAAACATGCCCAAAGGCTCGATCACCGACGACACCGAACAGGCGATTCTGGTTGGCGAGCTGCTGGTCGAAGGCAAGGGCCATATCGAGCCGGCCATCCTCGCGCAACGGCTGATCGAGTGGGAAGCGCAGATGCAAGCCAAGGGCTCGCAGGACCTGCTGGGCCCGTCGACCAAACGCGCCATCGAGATGATCCTCGCCGGTCATTCGCCGGAGGAGTCCGGGCGCTACGGCACCACCAACGGCGCGGCCATGCGCATTACCCCGGTGGGGATCGCGGCAGACGTCAGCGATCCTCAGCGGTTTATTGCTGCAGTGGTGCAGGCCTGTCAGGTCACCCACAACACCACGTTGGGGATTTCCAGCGCGGCGGCGGTGGCGGCGGTGGTCTCGGCCGGGATCAATGGTATGGATCTGGGCGAGGCGCTGAACCTCGGCCAACAAATCGCGCAACAAGCCGAAGTACACGGTCACTGGGTGGCCGGTGGGCGCATCGCTTCGCGCATCAGTTGGGCGCGCAGCATCAGCGTCGACAGCGACAAAGCGCTGCTGGCCGATCTGCTCTACGACGTGATCGGCACCTCGGTGGCATCGCAGGAATCAGTGGTGGTCTCGTTCGCCCTGGCGCAGCAGGTGGCCATCGGTGAAATGAGCGCGTTCGATGCGTTGTGCATGGCGGCGAGTCTCGGTGGCGACACCGACACCATCGCCGCGATTCTCGGCGCCATGCTTGGGGCCTGCCTGGGTCTTGAGTGTTGGCCGACCGAGATGATCGAGACGGTGACAGCCGTCAATCATCTGCAGCTTGAGCCCCTGGTGAATGGACTTCTCACCCTGCGCTGAGGTACCTGTGTAGGAGCTGCCGCAGGCTGCGATCTTTTGATCTTCAGCAGTTTTCAGGCAGCCAGAAAATAAAGATCAAAAGATCGCAGCCTGCGGCAGCTCCTACAGGAGAGGGTGCAGGTTGATAAATTGCCCACAACCACAAAAAAGGCAAACAGGAGCATTTTCATGAGTTCATCGAACGCCGGGCAAAACGCCGGGCAACTGGAAACCCGTGGCATCGAGCCGGTACCGGAAGCCGAGTGCAACGGTCATCCGCTGCAACTGTTCTGGGTCTGGTTCGCCGCCAACATTTCCATTCTCGGCCTGCCGCTGGGTGCCACGCTGGTCGCGTTTCGCGGCCTGGCGATCTGGCAGGCAATCATCGTCGCGATCATCGGTGCCGCCGGTTCGTTTGCGGTGGTCGGGATCATCTCGATTGCCGGCCGCCGTGGCCGCGCGCCGAGCCTGACTTTGTCGCGGGCGATCTTCGGCGTGCGCGGCAATATCGGCCCGACACTGGTCTCGCTGATGTCGCGTCTGGGCTGGGAAACCGTCAACACCACCACCGCTGCATTCGTGCTGCTGTCGCTGTGTTCGATCCTGTTCGGCTCACCGGTTGAAGCGAAAAGCGCACCCGTGCTGACGCTGCTCTTCATCGCGATTTTCGTGCTGCTGACCTTGGCGGTCTCCGGCCTCGGCCATGCGACCTTGCTGGTGATCCAGAAGTGGGCGACGTATGTCTTCGGCGCGCTGAACATTCTGGTCGGCGGCTTTCTCTGCGCCACCATCGACTGGAGCGCGGTGTTCAACGCCACACCGGCGCCGGTCAGCGCAATGATCATCGGCATCGGCACCATGGCGGCCGGCACCGGTATCGGCTGGGCCAACGCGGGCGCGGACATGTCGCGCTATCAGCATCGCAGCGTCAAAGCCGTGCGTCTGGTCGCTTCCGCAGCGTTCGGTGCCGGTATTCCATTGGTGCTGCTGATCACCCTCGGCGGCCTGCTGTCGGTGGGTAACAACGATCTCGCCTCGGCGACTGACCCGATCGTGGCGATCCGCGACATGCTGCCGACCTGGATGGCCGTGCCGTACCTGATCACGGCGTTCGGTGGTCTGCTGCTGTCGAACAACCTGTCGGTGTACTCCGCCGGTTTGACCACGTTGACGCTCGGCCTCAAGGTCAAGCGCGTCTACGCCGTGGTGGTCGACATCGTTGCGATCTTCGCCGGTTCGATCTACTTCATGCTGATCGCCGACAGTTTCTACGGCCCGTTCATCACCTTCATTTCCCTGCTGGCAGTGCCGATCACCGCGTGGGTCGGGATCTTCGTGATCGACTTGATTCATCGTCACTACTACAGCCCGCAAGACCTGCTCGACGTCAGCCCAAGCAGCGCCTATTGGTATCGCGGCGGTATCGAGTGGCGCGCATTCGGGGCGTGGGCGATTGCCATCGTGCTCGGTTTCAGCTTCACCACCATCGGCACCACCGCTGAGAATGTCTGGTTCAAAGGTTTCCTGTCCGACTCGTGGCTGGGCCACAACGGCCTCGGCTGGATCGTGACGTTCGTGGTCGCCGGTGGCATTTATTTCCTCCTCGGCGGGGCAAAAGATCGCCGCGCCGCGCCAGTCGAGAATGCTCATGCCTAAGATGTTGCACACCGGCCAGGTCATCATCGACCTGGTCATGGCCGTGGATAAATTGCCGCATATTGGCGGCGACGTACTGGCACAGTCCGCCGGTTTCGAGGCCGGTGGCGGTTTCAACGTGATGGCGGCGGCGGTGCGTAATGGCCTGCCGGTGGTTTACCTCGGTCGCCATGGCACCGGGCGTTTCGGCGACCAGGCGCGGCAGGCGATGCATGCCGAGGGGATTCACATCGGTATCAGCCAGCCTGCGCAGCGCGACACGGGTTTGTGTGTGGCGCTGACCGATGCGTCGGCCGAGCGCAGTTTCATTTCCTACATCGGCGCCGAAGGCGAGGTCACCGTCGATGATTTGAACAGCGTGGCTTTTGAGGCCGGGGACTATGTTTATCTCAGCGGTTACAGCCTGCTGCACGAGGGTAAGGCGCAGGCTTTGCTTGCCTGGACGTTGGCATTGCCCGCCACGATCCACGTGGTGTTCGATCCGGGCCCGTTGGTGGAATCGCCGGATTCACCGCTGATGGAGGCGCTGCTGCCGCGCATTGATGTGTGGACCAGCAACAGCGTCGAGGCGCTGCGTTTTACCGGGGCTGAGAACATCGATGTTGCGCTGGATTGTCTGGCTGAGCATCTGCCGCAAGACGTGTTGATGGTGGTGCGCGATGGGCCGCAGGGCTGCTGGATTCATCAAGGTGACGAGCGTCGGCATGTGCCCGGGTTTGCCGTTAAAGCGGTGGACAGCAATGGTGCCGGTGATGCGCATGCGGGGGTGTTTGTTGCGGGGTTGGCGCAGGGTTTGACTGCATTTGAAGCGGCGCGGCGGGCGAATGCTGCGGCGGCTTTGGCGGTGACTCGGTGGGGGCCGGCGACAGCGCCGGGGACTGCTGAGGTGGATGCGCTGATCCGCGAGACTTGCGGCGACTGATTTACCGCCATCGCTGGCAAGCCAGCTCCCACAGAGATCGGAGGTGTGCACACATGTTGCGTCCACCAGAAGAACTGTGGGAGCTGGCTTGCCAGCGACGAGGCCATCAGCCCCAACATAAATTTCAAGCGGCCGCTCACCGCATCGGCAGCGAGCGGTCGCGGTACTACTGCATATCCAGTTTGCGCGCCGCTTCAACTCCAGCAGCGCTGAGCTTGATCGGCAAATTCAGCGAGTGTTCACCGGCCTCGTTGCAGGTGATATGGCCATGGTGTATCAAGCCGCGTTCCTGCAGTGAGGCGAGGGCGCTGGCCACGACCTTTTCGCCCCGGTAATTGTCCAGCACCTCTTTGCCCAGTCCACTCGGGTGGGCGTGCAGCAGGCGGGTGAGGACTTCTTTTTCCAGGTTTTTATCGACGTTCATGGTTACCTCTTCATGGGTGTGAATAGGACGCTCGCGTCGGCGAACTACTGGCCGGATCCTTCGGAACCGGAGCCACCGGTGGTGGTTTTCGAACCGACGCCCGGGCCCGCGTTGTCTGGCGTGGCGGGAGCGTCGGGGGTGTTCATGCCACCCTGGCGACCGGGATCACTGCCCTGCGTGCGCGGGTCAGTACCGGTGGCAGGTGGCTGGTTGATCAGGGGGACGCCAGAACCATCGGTGTTAATGCCGGGGGCACTGTTGATGACGGGCGCGCGGGGCGGTGTCGGATCGGTAGGGCCGGTGCCCGCAGCGGTGGCGGCGAAAACCGCGGGGCAGAGTAGGGCGCTGAATACGAAAGCGGTCAACCTTGACGGGATCATAGGGCTTCTCCAGTGATTGGAATCCATACCCTTTGTTGGTCTGCCCTCGTCGTCGATTGGTGCCTGATGAGCGACGAACGGTCTAGATCGCTGGCGCGGTTCTGACTTTGAGTCGTCGCCAGAGCAAACGGCCGATGGTGATCAGCCAGTTGACCAGCGCCACCGCCATTACGGTGTATAGCAGCGCCGCCATACCGTGTTCGACGATGATCTTTCCGGCCAGCAGCGGAAAGCCGAACACGCCGATAAAGTACGCCAGGCTGAACAGCAACAAGGCCTGCGAAGTGGTACCGACGGGCGCTTCGTTGGCCGCCAATCCGTTGATCACCGAATAGGTCAGGCCGTATCCGACACCGAGCATGACTGCCGCCAGCAGATAGCTGAAAGCGCTGTGCACGCCGAAGGCGAACAGCACAATCGAGCCGAGCATCAAACCCGACAACAGACACGACGCCCGCAAGGGATCACGCTTGACCACGAACCCGGCGATCAACAGGCGACTGCTGATCGCCGCGCTCATGAAACCGAGAAAGAACAGCGAATAATCCAGCGAGTGGGCGGCGGCATAACTGGTCTGGAAACTCGACAAACCGCCGAATACGCAGCCACCGAGACCGACCATGATGATTGGAAACACTGCGCGGGAACCGAGCACCTGAGTCGTCGCTGGCCAAGTGATGCTTGCGGCTGTTGTGGCTTGGGTGCTTTTCAGTTGCGAGCCGAGACGCCAGAACAACAACACACCGATGAGGCTCGCCGCCGCCGCCAGATAAAACGCCGAGGTCACCGGCAATTCCAGCGCACTGGCCGTACGCCCGAGCAATGGACCGCTGCCGATTCCGGTCATCATGCTGCCGGACAGCAAGGCAAAGTATTTAGCTCGCTGCGCCGGGGTCACCAGACTCGCCACAATGATCGGCCCCAACGTGTAAAACACACCCCAGCCCAGGCCGAGCAGCAAGCCGAAAAACAGCAAGAGATGACCAAACCCCGGCGTCATCGCAAAGCCCAGGCTCGCCGCAACAAGCAGCAGACCAAACAAGGCAATCGAACGCGCCGCCCCCAGCAGATCCGACAGATGCCCGGACACCAGCACCGCGACAAACGTACTGAGCATCGCCGCAGAAATCACGCTGCCCGCATCGTGTTCATTGCCACCGCGAGAACCGATCAACAGCGCCAGCAAAAACGTCGAGCCGTAGGACAGCGACAGCAGATAACTGGCGAGGCAGAACAAGCCGAACAGCTTGCCCGACACTTGGGGTGTTGCTTGAGACATGACGCGGTTCCTTGACCCGAGAAGGTGAACAGCAACTGTTTACCACGCCATGGTCAGGGATTAGGTGCGAGGTTGGCGAAGTCAGGATCGCGGCAGGCCGGAGTAATGCCTCAGACGATGCCAATCTCTTCTTTGAACTGTTCCATGAAACCCTTCAGGCGCCGATGGCGAATCTGCGCCAGACGCTGGCCGGCGACGGTCTGGAAACCGTCGGCGAGGTGCAGCAGTTTGGTCTGGAAGTGATCAAGGCAAAAACGTGTGTCGTTGTAGTCGCGCTCCCTCGCTTCGGGATCTTGCGGGTCGTAGAGCGCCGAGCCCATGCGCCCGGCAACATAGAACGTGCGAGCAACGCCGAGCATGCCCAGCGAGTCGAGACGATCGGCGTCCTGGACGAGTTTCGCTTCGAGGGTGAGCGGGGCGATGTTGGCGGAAAAACTATGGGCTTCGATGGCGTGGGCGACGGCCTCGATTTTAGCGTCGGCCCAGTTCAACTCCGTCAGCACCGCCAACGCTTTTTCCGCTGCCAGACGTGAAGCTTGCGAGCGCAGTGGCGAGTTCTTTTCGACGGCTACGCAATCGTGAAGCAGCACGGCGGCCAGCAGCACTTCCAGATCGCCGCCTTCTTCGGTTTGCAAAGTACGCACGTTGTGCCAGACACGTTGCAGGTGTGCGATGTCGTGCGCGCCGTCATCCGAGGGTTCGAGGGCGTGGGGCAGCAGTTCTGCCGCAAGAGAAGACAGCGGTGTGAAGGCTTGGAGGTTCATGTGAATCCCTTCAGATTTACGTGCATATCGTGTCGTTCAAGCTTTTGTGGCGAGGGGATTTATCCCCGTTGGGGCGCGAAGCGGCCCTGAAAAAAGGGCCCGCTGCGCAGGCCATCGGGAGTAAACCTCCTCACCACAATGGCCGATGGAGCCAGGGAAGCAGTGTATTGCCATGTGACGAGCACCGTGCACCGATTTACTATGGCGTTTTCCTCCCCCGACAAGGCCCGTCCATGACGATCGAGATCCGCCCGGCGACTCCCAGCGATGCACCACAAATCCTCGCCTTCATCACTGAACTCGCGGATTTCGAAAAGGCTCGCCACGAAGTCATCGCCAGCGTTGCCGACATCGAGCGCAGCCTGTTCGGCGAAGGCGCGACCGCCCATGGTCTGATCTGCCTGCGCGACGGCTTGCCCATCGGTTTCGCGGTGTTCTTCTTCAGTTATTCGACCTGGCTCGGCAGCAACTGCCTGTACCTTGAAGACCTCTACATCACCCCCGAACAACGCGGCGGCGGCGCGGGCAAAACCCTGCTGCGGCAACTGGCGAAAATCGCCTGCGCCAATGACTGTGGACGCTTCGAATGGAGCGTACTCGACTGGAACACCCCGGCCATCGAATTCTACAAATCCCTCGGCGCACAACCGCAGGAAGAATGGGTGCGCTATCGCATGGACGGCAAAGTGTTGCGCGAGTTCGCCGAGGGCCAGTGAACGATGATGGCCATTTAGTGTTTATTCGATTGTCGCCAAGGCTCTAGTCCGGCATTCTACGCGCGCATTTTTGCGCGCTCACGGACGACACCTGCAATGCCTCAGGCAAAAATTCTCCACGCCCGTGGAGCCTTCGCTGCGTCAGCGAGGACCGTGACCCACTCGACGATGCCTGGCAACAACTGCAAACCACTCCATACCCGAACAGTCGTGAGTATCGTCACGCACTGTTCGACCCCGTCGACAATCGCTGGCGCTTCGCCGCGACCGACGTCGACATCTACCAGCCACACCCGGAACCTCTGAAGCAAGGAGCTTTGAATTGAGTGGAAAACCCGCCGCCCGCGTCACCGACCCAACCGCCTGCCCACTGCCTGGCCATGGCACTAACCCGATTGTTTCCGGCTCGCCGAACGTCTTCTTCGACGGCCTCGCCGCCGCGCGCATGACTGATAAATCTGCGTGTGGCAGTCCGATCACCGGCGCTGTCTCCGGCACCGTTTTCATCAATGGCCTGAACGCCGCAACGCTCGACAGCACCGGAGGTCACGGCAATGTCGTGATCGGTGGTTCGGGGACGGTGATTATCGGCCAGAGCGGCGGAGGGGCGGCGTTTAGTGGGTTGCTGCCGATGCCGGTGCATTTTACGGACAAGATGCAGTTGGTCGATGAATTCTCAGGAGAACCTGTCGCTAATCATCCTTACACCATCAAACGTGGGAATGGCAGTGAAGAGCACGGTATAACGGACGCAGCAGGTTTCACACATGCTGTGAGCTCGCATCTTGCGGAAACTATCGAACTATTCGCGGAGTGATTGGAATTGGGAACGGATACCTCTACTGCGGATGGCGACAAGAAGAATCTTGGTTCACACACGCTAACCTGCCCAACAGACGAAGCAGTTAAACAGTTTAAATACATGCGGCGTGCTGCTGCGTTCTTCATCGGAGGAGCAGGTGATAAGGAAAGTTACTACGGTTTTGGGCCGAAGAATAACGTGGCTCGTGCACAAAAGTCCTTTGATAACTCAGTCATTCAAGCCAGTTATGCCCCTGGCGTGAAGTCTTACCATCTTGGGTACAATCAAGTTATTGGTGAGGAAAATATTAAAACGAATGTGCTTCAAGAGCTTTGTAAAAGTGACGCTGTTTACATTGTTGGGCACAGTCTAGGAGGGTGGAACGGCGCCCACCTGTCGAACCATTTGAGTGGTTTGGGTTACTCCGTTAAGATGCTGATTACCCTCGATCCAGTTGGAAAGGGGGCACTGGTTGGCGGTATTTCTAATATCTATTCCGATACGCCGCAGCCTCGGGCGGGATTGTGGATAAATATTCTGGCTCAATCTTCAGATTCTAATATGTCTGACTGGATCGCTGGGATCGGCGAACAATGGCGCCTTGAAAGTGGGCCGAACGTGAACAGTATCATGGACGTTAATCATGAAGCTGCAGGCGTCATGTATACCACGGCATTGGCGGATGGGAAATCAGCTTTGAGTTATATGATAAATTCGGTAAATCAACATTTCAGGGGCGAAATGTGATGATATTCAGAATAGTCTTTTTGCTGCTTGTGATGGCGTCTGCAGGATGTACATTCAAACAAGCTAAGCCTCCTGCGAATCTTCAGTTCTCTAAGATTGAGCGTGTTGCGAATACAGGTCTGTATGAACTGCATTTTACTTCGGATGTCGATGTTTTGGGGCCGTATAAATCGTTGATTGGAGTGGGTCTGCTTTGTGCGTTAGAAGATGATCCTGACTTTAGTGAAGGTCATCAGATGAAGAAGTTTATGAGCGGTTCGGTTACTGATGATAAGTCTGGAACTCATCTTGATTTTGTGTCGCACGTCGTTTTCAGTGAATCGGTAGCCAATGGGAACAGTCAAAGAAATTTGTCTCCCGAAGAAATAAAAAATTTGTTGGTGAATAGAAAGTTTGTGGTTTGTAAGTTTTTTGCCAGTGCGACAATGATCGATACTTATTTTTCCAATGCTATGTATGTACCAGTGGAAGAGATACTCAAGGCAGTGGATAAGCACTGAGCCACTAAACAAAAAAATAAAGGTCTGGAGTTCGCTTGGTCACGGGCAGGGCGTCATTGATAGATGCCATGCGCGTGTAAGCAAGGAATTGTCAGTTGCGTGCATTATTCGCTGGGTTTTAGTTGCTGTGTTATTTCTTTTTGGAGTGGTAATGGCTAGGTTGCTATTGGTGGTTTTATTTGCCTTATGTTCCTCATGTATGCAGTTGAATGTGCCTTCACCAAGGATAGAATTCACTTCTATCGAATACGATTCGGGGCATTACAATCTGCGCTTTAGATCTGATAGAGATCTGGTCAATTTGTACGATGCGCATGGGATAAGCGCTCAAGTCGGTACGTGGCTAATATGTTCGCTTGATGGTGATAACGATTTTTCAATTCTGCATCACATTCGTTACACTGCAAATGGTGTTGTTGATGAAGTTCGTACTGTTGAAGGTGATCGCCGTTATGAGTTTAACGTTAACCTTAGATTCAAGGAGGACGTAAGTCACGGCTCTAGCTCCTTGTCCATTAGAAAGGAAGTGTTGCTTTCAATGCTGAAGGCACAAGATTACATACCTTGTCGGACTACCACTACCGCTACCTTCTATAAAGCCTATTATTCAAAGATTATGTATATTCCAACCTCTCGAATTATGAAAGAGGTGCAGCATCAAATTACAGCGCCGGAATATGTGATTTTGCCGCCTGGACTACGCCCATTGTCATGGCTGACTTTTGAACAGATATGCATTACAGATAAGCGTTACCACGGCGGAGACATTATTGTTCATGGTGGAGTGTGCAGCAGTATGCCCTACAGCAGCATATTGAGTTCTTTTGCACCCCGGAATGGAAAATTCCGCATTTTCGATACCCGCACCCAGCAGCCCAAGGCGGACGTCAGGTACATGATCAAACGCCCGGATGGTCGCGAAGAGGAAGGCCTGAGTGACGCTCGGGGCGATACTCATGTGTTTGGCTCGAATTACCCTGAAAATTTTAAGCTGTTTTTGTTTGAGGATGGCTTGGGGGCGTCGGCGATACAATGATTCCCATAATGTGGGATGCTAAATTACATATTGAGATTTTCATGCTGAGAGGTCTATAGTCCGTCGCACTCACTGCCAAAAACAAATCAGGTGAAGCGATGCTGGCGCAATTGATCGCGCTCGATTGGGGGACGACCTCATTACGTGCTTACAAACTCGCGGCGGGCGGTGTGGTGCTGGAACAGCGCTCGCTGTCGTCCGGGATCATGCAACTGCCGAAGACCCCGAAAGTCATCAACGGTCGCGAATGTGCTGACGGTTTTGAACTGGCTTTCGATGAGGCCTGTGGCGACTGGCTCGAGGCGCAACCGGATCTGCCGGTGATCGCCTGCGGCATGGTCGGCAGCGCGCAAGGCTGGCGCGAAGCTGCCTACTGCGACACGCCGGCGAACGTCGCCAATCTCGGAAATTCCCTACAAACAGTTCTCAGTCTTCGCGGTACGCGGGTGCATATCGTGCCAGGCGTGATTCAGCGTTCGCGTCTGCCGAACGTGATGCGCGGCGAAGAGACCCAAGTGCTGGGCGTTCTGCAGAATCTACCTGTCGAGGCGGGCGGTGATCTGTTGATCGGCCTGCCGGGCAGCCACTCGAAATGGGTGGAGGTGGTCGATGGCTGCATCACCCATTTCGACACCTTCATGACCGGCGAAGTGTTCGCCGTGCTCAGCGAACACAGCATTCTCGGCCGCACCCAACAGCAAGGTGCCGCTTTCGATGGTCAGGCATTTGACCGCGGCGTGCAGGTTGCGCTGTCGGCGGACGGTGAACTCGGTGTGCTCTCTACATTGTTCAGTGCCCGTACCTTGGGCCTGACCGGCGAACTCAGCCCGACGGCGCAAGCGGATTACTTGTCCGGCCTGATGATTGGTCATGAGTTGGCGGCACTTGCCACCGCTCAGCGCCGTCGCCGTGACAATCCGAATCTTCCCTCGATCATCCTCATTGGCAATGCGCAATTGTGCACACGTTATAGCCGTGCCCTTGACGCCTGTGGCTTCGCCAACGTGACGCTGGCCGAGCAGGCCACCGAGCGTGGCTTGTGGCAACTGGCACTGGCTGCCGGACTGATCGATTCCTCATCCCGTTAACCCCGACTGGAGGCCTGACATGCTCAAGCAAGCATTGGCGCAAAACGGTCTGATCGCGATTCTGCGTGGCCTGCATCCGCAGGAAGCTGCCGCTGTGGGAGAAGTCCTGTATGCGGCCGGATTTCGCGTCATCGAAGTACCGCTCAATTCCCCTTCGCCGTACGAAAGTATCGCCATCCTGCGTAAGGCCTTGCCCGCCGATTGCCTGATCGGTGCCGGTACGGTGTTGACCCCGGAACAGGTCGAATTGGTGAAGGAGGCCGGCGGCCAGGTCATCGTCATGCCGCACAGCGATGCCAAGGTATTGCGCGCAGCGAAAGCGGCGGGGCTGTACCTGTCGCCGGGCGTTGCCACGCCGACCGAAGCCTTCGCGGCGCTGGAGGAGGGCGCGGACATTCTCAAGTTGTTCCCGGCCGAGCAGATGGGCCCGGCGGTCGTCAAAGCCTGGCTGGCGGTATTGCCGGCCGGGACGATTCTGGCGCCGGTCGGTGGCATCACCCCGGACAACATGCAGGTGTTCATCGACGCTGGCGTCAAGGGTTTCGGTCTCGGCTCGGGGCTATTCAAATCGGGGATGAGCGTTGAGCAAGTAGCGGCGAATGCCAAGGCCTATGTGGCTGCCTGGAAAGCCCTTCGCTAAGACTTTTTGGCGCTGCGAGCGCTACATCTATAAGAGAGACAACAAGATGAAAATCACCAAACTCACAACCTTCATCGTTCCGCCGCGCTGGTGCTTCCTCAAGATCGAAACCGACGAGGGCGTGACCGGTTGGGGCGAGCCTGTGGTTGAAGGTCGCGCGCACACGGTGGCGGCGGCTGTTGAGGAATTGTCCGACTACCTGATCGGCAAAGACCCACGCAACATCGAGGACATCTGGACGGTGTTGTATCGCGGCGGCTTCTACCGTGGCGGCGCGATCCACATGAGTGCGCTGGCCGGTATCGATCAGGCGCTGTGGGACATCAAGGGTAAGGCGCTTGGTGTGTCGGTCAGCGATCTGCTCGGTGGTCAGGTGCGCGACAAGATCCGCGTGTATTCGTGGATCGGCGGCGACCGGCCAGCCGACACCGCGCGTGCGGCGAAAGAGGCCGTGAGCCGTGGTTTTACCGCAGTAAAAATGAACGGCACGGAAGAGCTGCAGTTTCTCGACTCCTTTGAAAAAGTCGACCTCGCCCTGGCCAACGTCGCCGCCGTGCGTGATGCGGTCGGGCCGAATGTCGGCATCGGCGTCGATTTCCATGGTCGCGTGCACAAACCGATGGCCAAGGTGCTGATGAAGGAACTCGACCCCTACAAACTGATGTTTATCGAAGAGCCGGTGCTCAGCGAGAACTACGAAGCGTTGAAAGAACTGGCTCCGCTGACCAGCACGCCGATTGCCCTCGGCGAGCGGTTGTTCTCGCGTTGGGACTTTAAACGCGTGTTGAGCGAAGGCTACGTCGACATCATCCAGCCGGATGCCTCCCACGCCGGCGGTATTACCGAAACCCGCAAGATCGCCAACATGGCCGAAGCCTATGACGTGGCGCTGGCGTTGCATTGCCCGCTGGGACCGATTGCTCTGGCGGCGTGTCTGCAACTGGATGCGGTTTGCTACAACGCGTTTATTCAGGAGCAGAGCCTGGGCATTCATTACAACGAGAGCAATGACTTGCTCGACTACGTGAAGGATCCGCGGGTGTTCGATTACGACAAAGGCTTCGTGAAGATTCCGAACGGCCCGGGGTTGGGTATCGAGATCAACGAGGAATATGTGATCGAACGCGCGGCCGTCGGCCACCGCTGGCGCAACCCGATCTGGCGCCATGCCGATGGCAGTTTTGCCGAGTGGTGAGTCCCGCCTGACTCAACACAATTCAGATGTAGGAGTGAGCCTGCTCGCGATGACGTCGTAGCTGTCACATCAATGCCGGATGTGCAATCGAATCGCGAGCAGGCTCACTCCTACAGGGATTAGTGCAAGGCCTCAGGCCGACCTCAATAAACATAAAAAGAGGCTCTCTTCATGCAACCGCAAACCCTCACCGGGCAGGCGTCTTTAGTCACGCCCAGCCGAAAGCGTTTTTTCATCATGGTGTTGCTGTTTATCACCGTGGTCATCAACTACCTCGACCGCAGCAACCTGTCGATTGCCGCGCCGGCCCTGACCAGCGAGCTGGGCATCGACCCGATTCACGTTGGCCTGATCTTCTCCGCATTCGGCTGGACCTACGCTGCCATGCAAATCCCCGGCGGCTGGCTGGTGGATCGCGTGCCGCCACGGATTCTTTATAGCGTCGCACTGCTGTTGTGGTCGATCGCCACCGTGATGCTCGGTTTCGCCGCCAGTTTCATTGCGCTGTTCGTCCTGCGCATGGCAGTTGGCGCGTTGGAAGCCCCTGCCTATCCAATCAACAGTCGCGTGGTGACGACATGGTTTCCCGAGCGTGAACGCGCCACGGCGATTGGTTTTTATACTTCCGGGCAATTTGTCGGGCTGGCCTTCCTCACGCCGGTTCTCGCGTGGCTGCAACACGAATTCGGCTGGCACATGGTGTTCGTCGCGACAGGTGCGGTGGGCATTATCTGGGCGGCGATCTGGTACGCGGTGTATCGCGAGCCACGGGATTTCAAAGGGGCCAACGATGCAGAAATCGAGCTGATCCGCGAGGGCGGCGGGCTGGTGGATATCCAGGCCGATAGCGCCAAGGTCAAAGCCAAATTCAGCTGGACCGATCTCGGCATCGTTCTCACCAAACGCAAGTTGTGGGGCATCTACCTCGGCCAGTTCTGCCTGAACTCGACGTTGTGGTTTTTCCTGACGTGGTTCCCGACCTACCTGGTGAAATATCGCGGCATGGACTTCATCAAGTCTGGCTTGCTGGCCTCGTTGCCGTTTCTCGCCGCGTTCGTAGGCGTGTTGTGCTCGGGGTTTTTTTCCGACTTCTTGATTCGTCGCGGTTACACCATCGGGTTTGCGCGCAAGTTGCCGATCATTGGCGGGCTGCTGATTTCCACTTCGATCATCGGCGCCAACTTCGTCGAGTCGACGCCGCTGGTGATTGCCTTTCTGGCGCTGGCGTTTTTTGGCAATGGCCTGGCATCGATCACCTGGTCGCTGGTGTCGACACTGGCGCCGGCACGCCTGCTCGGCTTGACCGGTGGGGTGTTCAACTTCATCGGCAACCTGTCGGCGATTGCCACGCCAATCGTGATCGGGTTCCTCGCCAGCGGTGATTCGTTCGCCCCGGCGATCACCTATATCGCGGTTCTGGCGTTGATCGGTGCTTTGTCCTACGTGCTGCTGGTGGGCAAGGTTGAACGTATCGAGTTGTAGTGCTTAGCGTCGGGCGACCATAATGCCGCCCGTTCCCTCGCTCAACGGTAAAGGCTGGATATGCAGGAAGACGCTCCGGAAAAAACCAAGGACGCCGCACCCACTGGCACCCAGACGCTGCTTCGCGGACTGGGCGTGGTGCAAGCCGTGGCCAGTGGCGCGCGTGATCTCAAAGAGATTGCCCGGCTGATCGGCACCACGCGCAGCACCACCCATCGTCTGGCCAGTTGTCTGGTCGACGAGCGCTATCTGCGCGTGGTGCCGCAAGTCGGTTATCTGTTGGGGCCGAAGCTGATCGAACTGGGTTTTCAGGCGCGTGAAGAACTGCCGCTGGTGAGCCTGGCCGGGCCCTATCTGGATGAGTTGTCGGCACTGACCGGTGACACCGTTCACCTGGGGATTCGTGAAGGCGATGAAGTGCTGTATCTGCTGAAGAACCCGGGACGCAACGGCCCGGAAATGCGTTCGCGGGTCGGCCATCGTATGCCGCTGGCACGCACGGGGATCGGCAAGGCCTTGATGCTCGATGATTCGCCACAGGATTGGCAGCGCCTGTACGACATCAGCCTTCCGGCGGGTGGGAAAAGTCAGTTCTGGCCGCAGCATCCCCAACAGTCGTGGGAACAGCTTGAACAACGCATGACCGAATACGTGGCCGGTGGCTACGCGTTCGATCTGGAAGACAACGAACCGTCGATCCGCTGCGTGGCGGCGCCGATTCGTGATGCGAGCAAGGGCATTGTGGCGGCGATCAGCATCGCCAGCACCGTGCCCTATATGCCGCTGGAGAAAATGGCCGAGCTGATTCCCCTGATCAAAGGGGTCACAGCCCGGCTATCGGCGGAGCTGGGTTTAAAGGTGTGATTAAACCTTGAGCGTTGCCATGTCGATCACGAAACGGTACTTCACGTCGCCGGCGATCATGCGGGCGTAAGCCTCGTTGATCTGGCGGATGTCGAGCATTTCGATGTCGCAGGTGATGTTGTGCTCGGCGCAGAAATCCAGCACTTCCTGGGTTTCTGCAATGCCACCGATCAACGAGCCGGCGAGTACGCGACGGCTCATCACCAGTTTGCCGGCGTGTACCGGTGGATCAACCGGTTCGATCAGGCCGACCAGAATGTGCACGCCATCAAAGCGCAGGGTGTCGAGGTACGGGTTGAGGTCGTGCTGCACCGGAATGGTGTCCAGCAGGAAGTCGAAGTAACCCGCGGCAGCCTTCATCTGCTCGGCATCGGTGGACACGATCACATGATCGGCGCCCTGACGACGACCTTCTTCAGCCTTGCTCGCCGAACGGGTGAACAGGGTGACTTCGGCGCCCATCGCCTTGGCGAACTTGATGCCCATGTGGCCCAGGCCACCCATGCCGAGAATCCCGACCTTGTCGCCAGCCTTGACGCCGTAATGCTTGAGCGGCGAGTAAGTGGTGATGCCGGCGCAGAGAATTGGCGCAGCGCTGGCCAGAGCCAGTTTTTCCGGGATGCGCACGACGAAGTGCTCGCTGACGACGATGCTGTCGGAGTAGCCGCCCATGGTGTTGCTACCATCGACACGGTCCGGGGTGGCGTACGTCATGGTCGGGCCTTCGAGGCAATACTGCTCGAGGTTCGACTGGCAGGCTTCGCAACTGCGGCAGGAGTCGACCATGCAGCCGACGCCGACCAGATCGCCTACTTTGTGTTGGGTGACATTCGCACCAATTGCGGTGACTTTTCCGACGATCTCGTGGCCGGGCATCAACGGGTAAACAGCGATGCCCCATTCGTTGCGTGCCTGGTGGATGTCGGAGTGGCACACGCCGCAGTACAGAATTTCGATGGCGACGTCGTCGGCGCGAGGGCTGCGGCGTTCGAATTTCATCGGGGCGAGGGGCGTGGTGGCCGATTGGGCGGCATAGCCGATAGCGGTATACATGTGAAACCTCGCAAAGCAGTGACAAGTGAGGCGGCGCATTTTGGGCGCCGCGCGACTGTCCGGCCATGGCGATTCCTCCGGGTCTCATGCCTAATCCTCCGGCAAGCGGGTTTGTTCAGTCGCATTGGCAAAAGGATCTGCGATGATGCTTTCATGCCTTTTTCCGTTACTTTTTTCTGAAGAACCTCGATGCAATTAACTCGTCACCTTGATGCCAACGCCACGCTGGTTTCGCTGATTGAACCGCTGGCACTGCGCGACGGTTATTCCCCGACCGGGCTGCCGGGCGTGCAGGTGCTGCGCGCCAGTTGCGATGTTGCCCGTGGCCCGCACATCTATGAACCGAGCCTGATGATCATCGCCCAGGGCAGCAAACTGGCGTTTCTCGGGCCGCGCACCATGGAATATGGCGCCGGACATTATCTGATTCAGGCGCTGCCGGTGCCTTTCGAGTGTGAAACCTTTGCCTTGCCGGATGCGCCGCTGCTGGGTGTGTCGGTGGCGATCGACCGTGTTTTGCTCGGCGAGCTGGTGCTGGCCATGGGGCTGGCGCCGGGGCGGCATATTCCCGCGCAGACGCCGGAGTCGATGACGTCGGTGGTGCTCGACGATGACATGCGCGGCTGTGTCGAACGGTTGCTCGGTTGTCTGCACGATCCGCTGGAGTGTCAGATTCTGGGCCCAGCGCGAATTCGCGAGTTGCTGTTCGTCGCCTTGCGCGGACCGCAGGCCGATGTGTTGCGCGCGCTGGTTGAGCAGCAGGGGCAGTTCGCCCGGGTGGCGGCGTCGATCAGTCATTTGCACGCGCATTACACTGAGCCGTTGAACGTCGAAACGTTGGCCAGTTGCGCGAACATGAGCGTGTCGACCTTTCATGAGCATTTCAAACGCAGCACGTTGTTGTCGCCGGTGCAGTATTTGAAACGTTTACGGTTGTTGAAAGCGCAGACGCTGTTGGTGGCTGAGGGATTGGGTGTGGCGCAGGTGGCGCATCGGGTCGGGTATCAGAGTACTTCGCAGTTCAGTCGTGAATATAAGCGCTACTTTGAGCGCAGCCCGGGTGATGAGCGCGCTGCCTGAGGATTTACACAATCCCTGTGGGAGCTGGCTTGCCAGCGATGAGGCCGGCACATTCAACATAGATGTCGCCTGATCCACCGCCATCGCTGGCAAGCCAGCTCCCACAGGGTTTGATGTGATGCACTGAATTGCGGCAACAAAAAGGCCCCCATTTCGGGAGCCTTGTTGTTCAGCGGTTCGGCTTACATGTTCGGGTAAGTCGGGCCGCCAGCGCCTTCCGGCGTCACCCAGGTGATGTTCTGCGAAGGGTCCTTGATGTCACAGGTCTTGCAGTGCACGCAGTTCTGGGCGTTGATCTGGAAGCGTTTCTCGCCGTCTTCCTTGGTGATCACCTCGTACACGCCGGCCGGGCAGTAGCGCTGCGCCGGCTCGTCGTACAGCGGCAGGTTTTTGCTGATCGGAATGCTCGGGTCGGTCAGCTTCAAGTGGCAAGGCTGTTCTTCTTCATGGTTGGTACCGGAGATGAACACCGAGCTGAGTTTGTCGAAGCTGAGTTTGCCGTCGGGTTTCGGGTAGTCGATCTTCTTGCAGTCGGCCGCGAGCTTGAGGCAGGCGTAATCCGGCTTGGTGTCGTGCAGGGTGAACGGCAGTTTGCCGGCGAAGATGTTCTGATCCAGCCAGTTGAAACCACCGCCGACGATGGCGCCGAACTTGTGGATCGCCGGGCCGAAGTTACGGCTGGCGAACAGCTCGTCATAGAGCCAGCTTTTCTTGAAGGCGTCGACGTAAGTGGTCAGCTCTTCAGTGCCGTCCTTTTCAGCGAACAGCGCGTCAGCCACCGATTCAGCGGCGAGCATGCCGGATTTCATCGCGGTGTGGCTGCCTTTGATCTTGGCAAAGTTCAGGGTGCCGAGATCGCAACCGATCAGCGCGCCGCCCTTGAAAACCATCTTCGGCAGCGAGTTCAGGCCACCTTTGCTGATTGCGCGGGCGCCGTAGCTGATGCGCTTGCCGCCTTCCAGATACTGAGCCAGCACCGGGTGATGTTTGAGGCGCTGGAACTCGTCGAACGGCGACAGGTAGGTGTTGCTGTACGACAGATCAACGATCAGACCGACCACTACCTGATTGTTTTCCAGGTGGTAGAGGAAAGAGCCGCCGGTGTTCTCGGTGCCCATGATGTCCAGCGGCCAACCGGCGGTGTGAACCACCAGGCCTGGCTGGTGTTTGGCCGGATCGATTTCCCAGATTTCTTTCAGGCCGATGCCGTAGTGCTGGGCGTCGGCATCGCTGTCGAGGTTGTAGCGCTTGATCAGTTGCTTGCCGATGTGGCCACGGCAACCTTCGGCGAACAGCGTGTATTTGCCACGCAGTTCCATGCCCGGGGTGTACAGGCCTTCTTTCGGATTGCCTTCGCGATCGACACCGAGGTCGCCAGTGATGATCCCGCGAACCACGCCTTGCTCGTCGATCAGCGCTTCCTGAGCAGCGAAGCCCGGGTAGATTTCTACGCCCAGGTTCTCGGCCTGCTGGGCGAGCCAGCGGCACAGGTTGCCCAGGGAGATAATGTAGTTGCCTTCGTTGTGCATGGTCTTGGGCACAAAGAAGTCTGGAATTTTCTGCGCGCTTTCGGCGTTTTTCAGCACGAAGATGTCATCGCGGGTAACCGGCGTGTTCAGCGGGGCGCCAAGTTCTTTCCAGTCCGGGAACAGTTCGTTCAGTGCGCGGGGTTCGAATACGGCACCGGAAAGGATGTGTGCGCCGACTTCGGAGCCTTTTTCGACCACGCAGACGCTGATTTCCTTACCGGCTTCGGCGGCCTTCTGCTTCAAGCGGCAGGCGGCGGACAGGCCAGCGGGGCCGGCACCGACGATGACCACGTCGAATTCCATGTATTCGCGTTCCACAGGCTATCTCCTACTCAAGGCTCAACAGTTTTTTTTCTAATATGGAGGTTTGATGTCGCTTCCGCTACGCCTTTACGTTAACGTCAAGGGGATAAAGGAGAAGCCACCTTTCTCTCTAGGGGGCGCATTATATCTACACCACTCCTAGCGTCCAATACAAACGTTTGTTTGAATCGGCTCCAGCCCAGATAAATCAAAGAAGCGCGGCTTATGAATGGTCATTTTGCTGTATTGACCGGAATAGGCGTTCCGGTCAAGATACGGGCGGTTTTGCGCTCGCCGTAGGCAGACTGGCGGTTTCAAGAGCACCTCTAAAGACAGGGCGTAGGCAATACAAGGTGATGCGCAGCGCAGGTCCGGCGCGCAGTTTACACACCGTGAAGAGGCATGACTTGTCGGTCACCACTGACGAACGGTCACAGCACTTCGCAGCGTGGAATCATCTCGTACACAGGCCGGCGTTTTTAGAGGTGCCCTTGTAGCCCGATGAGCATCAACCGCCAGGTTCGCCTAGGCGACTTTCTTTTCACCGGAGAGTAACGAGGAATCCATGAAGGTTCTTGTAGCTGTCAAACGCGTTGTGGATTACAACGTCAAGGTCCGCGTCAAGGCGGACAATTCCGGCGTAGACCTCGCCAACGTCAAGATGTCGATGAACCCGTTCTGCGAAATCGCAGTGGAAGAAGCCGTACGCCTGAAAGAGAAAGGTGTTGCGACTGAAATCGTCGTCGTCTCCATCGGCCCGACCACCGCTCAGGAGCAGCTGCGTACCGCACTGGCTCTGGGTGCCGACCGTGCCATCCTCGTCGAATCCGCTGAAGATCTGACCTCGCTCGCCGTGGCCAAGCTGCTCAAGGCTGTGGTCGACAAGGAACAGCCTCAGTTGGTGATCCTTGGCAAACAGGCCATCGACAGCGACAACAACCAGACTGGCCAGATGCTCGCTGCATTGAGCGGCTACGGTCAGGGCACGTTCGCCTCGAAAGTCGAAGTCTCCGGCGACAGCGTTGCCGTGACCCGCGAAATCGACGGCGGCGCGCAAACTGTTTCGCTGAAACTGCCGGCCATCGTCACCACCGACCTGCGTTTGAACGAGCCGCGCTACGCGTCCCTGCCAAACATCATGAAAGCCAAGAAGAAGCCTCTCGAAGTGCTGACTCCGGACGCTTTGGGCGTTTCCACCGCCTCCACCAACAAGACCCTGAAAGTCGAAGCGCCGGCTGCACGCAGCGCAGGCATCAAGGTCAAGTCGGTGGCTGAACTGGTCGAGAAACTGAAAAACGAAGCGAAGGTAATCTGACCATGACTATCTTGGTAATCGCTGAACACGACAATAAAGTGCTGGCTCCGGCCACGCTGAACACCGTGGCTGCTGCTGCCAAAATTGGCGGCGACATCCACGTGCTGGTTGCAGGTCAGGGCGCTGGCGCCGTGGCTGAAGCCGCTGCAAAAATCGCTGGCGTGAGCAAAGTCCTGAACGCTGACAACGCGGCTTACGCGCATCAGCTGCCGGAAAACGTTGCTCCTCTGGTTGCAGAACTCGGCGCTGGCTACAGCCACATTCTGGCTGCCGCCACTTCCAACGGCAAAAACATCCTGCCGCGCGTTGCTGCACAGCTGGACGTTGACCAGATCTCCGAGATCATCTCGGTAGAAAGCGCTGACACCTTCAAGCGTCCGATCTACGCCGGTAACGCCATCGCTACCGTGCAATCGACTGCTGCGATCAAAGTGATCACCGTGCGTGCCACCGGTTTCGATCCGGTTGCTGCTGAAGGTGGTTCGGCTGCTGTTGAAGCTGTTGGCGCTGCTCACGATGCGGGCACTTCGAGCTTCGTCGGCGAAGAGCTGGCCAAGTCCGATCGTCCTGAGTTGACCGCTGCCAAGATCGTCGTTTCCGGCGGCCGCGGCATGCAGAACGGCGACAACTTCAAACACCTGTACGCCTTGGCCGACAAGCTGGGCGCTGCTGTAGGTGCTTCGCGCGCCGCAGTCGATGCAGGTTTCGTACCGAACGACATGCAGGTCGGCCAGACCGGCAAAATCGTTGCGCCACAGCTGTACATCGCCGTCGGTATCTCCGGCGCGATCCAGCATCTGGCCGGCATGAAAGACTCCAAAGTGATCGTTGCGATCAACAAGGACGAAGAAGCGCCGATCTTCCAGGTAGCTGATTACGGTCTGGTAGCGGACCTGTTTGAAGCAATCCCTGAGCTGGAGAAGCTGGTCTAATCCAGCGGCTTCACTTATAAAGAGCCCGACCTTTTGGTCGGGCTTTTTTTTGTCTCGGGTTTGAGTGGGAGCGTTTCGCCATGGATCTGCGCTGCGGATTGTTGTTGGGATTGGCCTTGTTGCCAGGATTGGCCGCGGCCGCGGGCAAGTGCGAGCGCCTGATCGTCACCGGCAGCCCGGATGCTCCGCCGTATCTGTGGCAGGATCCGCAAAATCCCAAGCAATTGATCGGTGCCAGCGCAGACCTGTTGCAGCAAGTGGCCAAGGACTTGGGCATCAAGGTCGAGTTGCTCTACGCCGGCAAGCGCTCGCAGGCCCTCGACGAGGTGCGCAGTGGGCGCATGGACATGCTGGCCGACGCGCCGCTGACGCTCAATGAGCTGGAGAATCTCGACTATATCCATCCACCATTGCTGGAAAACGACTACCTGGTGTGGACGCGCAAAGGCTCGACGCTGACCTACAGCGAAGCCGGTGACCTGCACGGTCATACCGGTGGCGTGTCGGAAAAGTCTCGAATGACCCAGGCATTCGGCACTTTCGCCGATCAGCAATTGACCCTTGTCCGGACAGAAAACCTCACCCAGGCCTTTCAGAAACTTCTGCTGGGCGAAGTGGAATATGTACTCGCCGGACGCTACTCGGGCATGGCCGCCGCGCAGGCGTTGGGCATGGCCAATGACCTCTTGGCGTTCGAGCAACCCATCGACAGACCGGGTCTGTTCCTCGCGGTTTCCCATAACTCGGCGTGCAACGATCCGTGGTTGCGCGGACAGCTGGCCAAAAAGATGACAGAATTGCCCGCGTCCGGACTGACGGAAGCCGCGCTGCAACGCAATATCGAGCGCTGGAAGGCGCAGCAGCAACAGCCGCAACAACCTGTCAGTGCCCCAAAACAGTAGGGATTCTTAGTGAGTATTCGACCTCTTTTCGCGGCGGTGGCCGTTCTGGCCATGGCCGGTTGCGCGACCGATCCGGCACCCATTGAACAAATGCGTTTGACCGAGCAGGCCATCGCCCAAGCCAAGGCCGTCGGTGCCACTGGCGATGACGTGCCGGAAATGAAACTGGCCGAAACCAAGTACAACCGGGCCAAAGGCAATATGGCAGACGAATCCTTTCGGAACGCGCGCATGCGTTCCGAACAGGCCGAACTCGACGCACGTCTGGCAGAAGCCAAAGTACTGACCCAGAAAAGCGAAGAACAGTTGAATGTGCTGAACACCCGCATCGTCCGTCTGCGCAAGCAACTGGGAGATGCCCAATGAGCCTCAAATCCAAGGTCCTCGGTGGTCTGATCCTCGCCGGTTGCGCGAGCCTGTTCGGCTGCGCCGGTCAGCACAGTGAGTCCGCGTTGCAAGACGCCGGCGCCGACTTCCAGAAGGTCAAGGAAGATTCCAACGTGCTGCGCATTGCGCCGAAAGACGTGATCCGCGCCGGTGAATCCCTGGCCCGTGCCGATCGCCTGTCTACTTACTGGGGCAGCGGTTCGGACGTGGTGCACTACGCCTACCTGAGCCAGCGTTACAGCGCGATTGCCCGCGAACACACCAATCAAGTGCTCAACGAAGAGCGTGCAGCCAAGCTCGAACTGGATCGTCAGCGCCTGCAACTGGCCCTGCGTGAATCGAAACTGCTGAGCGTGCAGCAGCAGGGCAAGTGGCTCGAAGAGCAGATTGTTGCGCTGGCCACCACGCAGACTGATCGTGGTCTGGTGATGACTTTGGGTGACGTGTTGTTCGACACCGGTGAAGCGGAGCTGAAAAACTCGGCCAACCGCGTGGTCCTGAAGATTGTGCAGTTCCTGCAGCTGAATCCGAAACGCGTGGTGCGTATCGAGGGCTACACCGACAGCACCGGCGGCAAACAGGAAAACCTCAAACTGTCCCGCGACCGCGCGCAGTCGGTGGCCGATGTGCTGATGGACCTGGGCATCGACGACAAACGTATTCAGGTCGAAGGTTACGGCGACGAATACCCGGTGGACGTCAACGCTTCCGAGCGTGGGCGAGCACAGAACCGTCGTGTGGAAATTGTGTTCTCCGACGAAAAAGGCCAGCTCGGCGCCGCCCGTTGAGGGTTGCGTCTCTGGAAAGCCCGGACTGTCATGCAGTGCCGGGCTTTTTTACACCTGTCGAATTGCTCGCAAATCAGTACAGTTGTGGCAGACAACCCACTGTATGGTCGTCTATGGTGACAACTGTCCCAGTACACTTCTAAACTGTTCCGGTATTGTTTCACACAAGAATAAAATGCCCGTGAAATCGAGTGCTGCGTCATGACCAATCTCTTGCTTTACCAACGTATAGCTCAGCAACTGGCCGAAGACATCCGCCGTGGTGTCTATCAACCGGGGGAGCGCGTGCCCTCGGTACGCAAGATGAGTTCGCAGCTCAACGTCAGCCATGCGACGGTGTTGCAGGCTTACGCCAATCTCGAAGACCAAGGCCTGATTCGCGCACGGCCGCAGTCCGGTTATTACGTGCACCAGACGCCCGCGCTGACGGCACCGACGCCGGACATCGCCCGGGTCGAACGGCCAGGGCTGGTCACGCGCAGCAGCATCATTCAGCAGGTTCTGGTCGAGTCGCGCCGCGAAGGCGTATTTCCGTTGGGCGCCGCAGTGCCGAGCGTGGACTATTTGCCGGTGCGGGCACTGCACCAGCAACTGGCCAAAGTCACTCGCTTCCACAGCCCGCGAGCGTTCAGCTACATGTTCAGCCCCGGCTTCGAACCGCTGCGCCGGCAAGTGGCGATCCGCATGCGCGATGCGGGTGTGGTGGTCGACCCGTCCGAAGTGGTGATCACCCACGGGTGTGTCGATGCGTTGCAGATGTCGCTGCGGGTGCTCACCCGTCCGGGCGATCTGATCGCCGCCGAGTCGCCGACCTATTACGGGCTGCTGCAACTGGCCGACCTGCTGGGCCTGAAAGTCATCGAGATCCCCAGCGATCCCGCCACTGGCATGAGCCTCGAAGCGCTGCAGCTGGCCGCCAACCAGTGGTCGATCAAGGCGTTGGTGTTGACCACGCGCCTGAGCAATCCTTTGGGTGGCACCATGCCGGAAGAGCGGCAGAAACAACTGCTGCGCCTGGCCTCGGATTTCGATATCCAGATCGTCGAAGACGACATCTATGGCGAGTTGATGTTTGAACAAGGCCGCACCAAGGCCCTCAAGGCGTATGACCGACTTGACCGAGTGATCTACTGCTCGAGCTTCTCCAAGACCTTGTCGCCTGGTGTGCGGATCGGCTGGATGATTGCCGGTAAGTACCAGCAGGAAATCCAGCGTTTGCAGACCTTCAGCACCCATTCGGCGTGCAGCGTGACGCAAATGGCGATTGCCGCCTACCTGGAAAACGGCGGTTATGACCGGCATTTACGGTACATCCGCCAGGAATACCGGAAAAACCTCAGCGCCTTCCAGTTGGCGGTGCAGCAGCACTTCCCCGAAGGCACGCAAATGACCCGGCCCACGGGCGGTTTTATCCTCTGGGTGAGTCTGCCGGGGCGGGTCAATACTCAGGAGTTGCACGTGCGCGCGTTGCAGCAGGGCATCAGTATTGCCCCCGGGCTGATCTTCAGTAATACCGAGCAATTCAACCACTGTATCCGCCTGAACTGCGGCATTCCGTGGAACCGCGAGGCGGAGCGGGCGTTGATGACCCTTGGAATGCTCGCAACCCAACTGTGTCAGGAAACGGCGGTCGGTTTCTGAACGAACGTACGGACATGCTTGTCTTGTGACGCTCAACAAGCGAGCATATGGCCCTCTGCCGTTAGTGTCGTTGGGTTCATGAAAGCGATTTTTTCTGCCGCCGGGATTGTCCTTTGCTTGCTGATGATCAGTCATTCGCCGGATGTCATGGCGGCTGCGGTTCAGGAAAAACCGGCCGCGGCGGCGACCCAGAAGAAACCGCTGGCGAGCAAAAAAAATACTCCGGCCAATGCGCAGAAGAAGAAAGCTGCGCCGGTGAAGAAACGTGCGCCAGTGGCATCCAAGTCGAAATCTGCCCGCGAAGTGGCGAAAACCAGACTGCCCTCAGCCAGACTCGACTTGAGCTTGCCCAAGGACATGGTTGAAGAATTGAAACCGCCCGGCACGGTCATTCTGCCCAAGCGCGAACCGATCCTGCCGCAGATGTTTGGCGAGAAGAACAGCGGATTCCAGCTTAATGGCCGTTTGCTCAGCAACGAAATGCAGTTGCAACTGCGCAATGAAGACCGCCATGAAGTCGAAGGCGCAGCCCTGGATTTCGAATTCAAACAGTAAATCCAATGCATCTGTGACCCGCGAACCAGACGCTTTGTCGGAGACTGGTCAGTCACATTCACTTATCCGTAAAAACCCCGGTGCAGGGAATTTTAAACAGCCGTTTTAGCGGTTACCCTGTTCCGTGTCCCTTTCACACATCGCCCGTCGCGAGGATTTGTTCGTCATGAAATGCCGTGAAGGCTGTGGCGCCTGCTGCATTGCCCCTTCCATCAGCTCGGCGATTCCCGGCATGCCTGATGGCAAACCTGCCGGCGAACGTTGCGTGCAACTCTCGGTCGAAAACCTGTGCAGCATTTTCGGCCGCCCGGAGCGCCCGGCTGTCTGTTCGGGCTTTGCCGCTGATATCGAAGTCTGTGGCGATAGCCAGGAAGAGGCGATCAAGTTGATCGGCTGGTGGGAGCAAATGACGGCGGCCTGATGTGTCAAACGAACGGAACTTCAACAATAAGGAATAAGACTATGGGTTCGCTGCATCGTATCGCTGTGTTGTGTGGTTTGACCGCCGTACTGGCCACGCCGCTGGCGCAGGCTGAAGACTGGAAAGTCGCCAAGAACGAGGACGGCATCAAGGTTTCCCTGAGTGAAGTGGCAGGCTCGGACTACAAGTCCTATCAGGGCGTAGCCTTGATGAAGACCACTGTCGCCAAATTGCGTGCTCTACAGGACGATGTGACGGGCGCTTGTGCATGGATTTACGAATGCAAAACCCAGAAGCTGCTCAAGCACGAAGGTGATCAGAGTTGGACTTACACCCAGTTCAATACACCGTGGCCCGTGACTCCGCGTGATTCGGCAACGCATGTCACCACCGTCGAAGGCGCCGATGGCAGCCTGACCCGCACGCTTGAAGGTGTGCCGAAATACGTTCCGGAAGAAAAAGGCTTTGTCCGCGTGGCCCAGGTCAAGGGCTTCTGGAAGTTCGTGCCCAAGGGCGATCAGGTTGAAGTGACCTATCAAGTGCACACCGAGCCAGGTGGCAGCGTCCCGGCGATGGTTGCTAACAAGTTTGTCGTCGATGCTCCTTTCAATACCCTTAAAGCCCTGAAAGAGCGCGCCGAGAAGTAATCCTCATGCCTGAAGCCAAACGCCCCGATTGATTCGGGGCGTTTTGTCTTGCGGTTTATATTGTGTTTCCAGATATGCGTTGAACGAAATTTTCACAACGCGTTCAAGACAATCCGCCCGCGCTATTTCCAAGCGTTCCCGTGGCCGATGCATCAAATGAATGCGTCTGGCGACAGGGCACTAATCAATGGCAATGGTGCCGGTGATCGTGCAACATTTGCGCACTGCGCACTGCGCACGCCCCGGGGTCTGGAGTGACCAATAGAGGGCATGGCGCCGCTGTATTTTTGCAACTTCAACTTCCAATGGGTCCTAAAACGACATGGCAAACCCGGACGCCCTGAATCAGCAGCGATCTTCCAGTCGCCTGCTGCAACCGACCGTCAAATCGCATCTGGCCTACACGCTGCTTTGTGCGCTGGTCATGATGGTGATGTTTTCCGTGCTGCGCCTCGCGCTGCTGGTCTACAACCGCGAGATGATCCTCGACACCCCGGCTGCAACGTTCCTCGAAGCGTTCGCCAACGGCTTGCGTTTCGACCTGCGCCTGGTGGTTTATCTGAGCATTCCGCTGGTGCTGGCACTGTTCAGCGCCCGGGCCATGGCGGCGCGCGGCTTCTTCCGGTTGTGGCTGACCGTTGCGTCGAGCATCGCGCTGTTCCTCGGTCTGATGGAGATGGACTTCTACCGTGAGTTCCACCAGCGCCTCAACGGCCTGGTGTTCCAGTACGTGAAGGAAGACCCGAAAACCGTGATGAGCATGCTCTGGTACGGTTTCCCCGTGGTGCGCTATCTGTTGGCGTGGGTCATCGGCACGGTGATTCTGACGCTGGCGTTCAAAGGCGCCGACCGTGCCACGCGTCCACGCGGACCTTTCAGCGGCGGCACTGTCAGCTCCCGTCAGGTGGCGCCGTGGTACACCCGTCTTGCGGTGTTCGTGGTTTGTCTGCTGATCTGCGTGGTCGCTGCGCGCGGCACCCTGCGTCAAGGCCCGCCAATGCGCTGGGGCGACGTGTACACCACCGACTCCAACTTCGCCAACCAGCTCGGCCTTAACGGCACGCTGTCGCTGATCGCTGCCGCCAAGTCGCGCATGGGCGAGGACCGCGACAACATCTGGAAAGCCACGCTGCCGCAAGAGCAAGCGCAGCAAATCGTCCGCGACATGCTGGTGATGCCGCAAGACAAACTGGTCGATGCCGACATCGCCGCCGTGCGCCGCGACTACACGCCGCTCGCCGACAAGACCCTGCCGATCAAGAACGTCGTCGTGATCCTGATGGAAAGCATGGCCGGTCACTCGGTCGGCGCATTGGGTGCACCGGGCAACATCACGCCGTATCTGGACAAGCTGTCGAAGGAAGGTCTGCTGTTCGACCGCTTCTTCTCCAACGGCACGCACACCCACCAGGGCATGTTCGCGACCATGGCCTGCTTCCCGAACCTGCCGGGTTTCGAATACCTGATGCAGACCCCGGAAGGCAGTCACAAGCTGTCTGGCCTGCCGCAGTTGCTCAGTGCCCGTGACTACGACGATGTCTACGTCTACAACGGCGACTTTGCCTGGGACAACCAGTCGGGCTTCTTCAGCAACCAGGGCATGACCAACTTCGTTGGCCGTAACGACTTCGTCAACCCGGTGTTCTCCGATCCGACGTGGGGCGTGTCCGATCAGGACATGTTCGACCGTGGCCTGCAGGAGCTCAAGGCGCGGGAAAACGGCAAACCGTTCTACGCGCTGCTGCAAACCCTGTCCAACCACACGCCGTACGCCTTGCCGACGCCATTGCCGGTTGAGCGCGTGACCGACCGAGGCTCGCTGAACGAGCACTTGACCGCCATGCGTTACTCCGACTGGGCGCTAGGCCAGTTCATGGAGAAGGCGCGCAAAGAGCCGTACTTCAAGGAAACCCTGTTCGTCATCGTCGGTGACCACGGTTTCGGCAACGAGCGCCAGATCACCGAAATGGATCTGGGTCGCTTCAACGTGCCGATGCTGATGATCGCACCGGGCATCCAGGAGAAGTTTGGTACGCGTGACCACACCGTGGGCACGCAGATCGACATCGTGCCGACCATCATGGGTCGCCTCGGTGGCGAAGTGCGTCATCAATGCTGGGGTCGGGACTTGCTCGATCTGCCGGAAGGCGACACCGGTTTCGGTGTGATCAAGCCGTCGGGCAGCGAGCAGACCACCGCGATCGTTACCGCTGACCAGATCCTCGTGCTGCCGAGAGACAAGGATATGGGGCCGAAGATCTGGAATTACCAGTTGGGTGCCAATCCAGGTGCCCAGGTCGTGCCGAATGCACCGCGCACTGCCGAGTTGAAACTCAAACTCGAAGCGTTCCTGCAAACGGCGACCAAGAGTCTGATGGACAACACCGCCGGTGTAATCCACGGCAAGCCGGACTGATCCAGCTGCAAAGATCCGCACAATAAAAAAGAGGCCCTGAAAAGGGCCTCTTTTTTTTTACGCTTGAATCGTTATATCCGACCGAGTAACAGCAGCACCAGCAGCACGACCAACACCACGCCGATAATGCCCGATGGACCATAACCCCAACTTCTGGAGTGCGGGAAGACCGGCAGACCGCCGATCAGCAACAGGATCAGGATAATGATAAGAATTGTGCCCATGGCGATTTCCTTGTTGATAGCGTTCGAGAAGTCTTGGTGTTCTAGGGCGACTGGAGACTAAGTAATTCCAGACGGCTTACAAATTCCGACCGGTCTGAATGAAAGAAAATTCAATGTTTTTTTAAGTTATTTGGATTGCTTGCTTATTTCCTTTGAAGCCTAAGATCAAAAGATCGCAGCCTTCGGCAGCTTCTACACCGATCCATGTATGAGCTGCCGAAGGCTGCGATCTTTTGATCTTGCATTCAGCAACTTGATGGAGCGTGGGTGGACACCGTTCCTTCGCTACACTCGGCGAATCTTTCCCGGAACAACAAGGCTGTCTGCTATGCAAAATCGCATGATGATCACTGGCGCAGGCTCAGGCCTGGGTCGCGAAATCGCGCTGCGCTGGGCGCGTGAAGGCTGGCGACTGGCCTTGTCCGACGTCAGCGAACCCGGTCTGCAGGAAACCTTGAAACTGGTCCGCGAGGCCGGCGGCGACGGTTTTATCCAGCGCTGCGATGTGCGTGATTACAGCCAGCTCACCGCGTTCGCCCAGGCTTGCGAAGAGAAACTTGGCGGTATCGATATCATCGTCAACAACGCCGGTGTTGCTTCGGGCGGGTTCTTCAGCGAACTGTCGCTGGAAGACTGGGACTGGCAGATAGCGATCAACCTGATGGGCGTGGTCAAGGGCTGCAAAGCGTTCCTGCCACTGCTTGAGCAAAGCAAAGGCAAGATCATCAATATCGCCTCCATGGCGGCGTTGATGCAAGGCCCGGCCATGAGCAACTACAACGTCGCCAAGGCGGGTGTGGTGGCATTGTCGGAAAGCCTGTTGATTGAACTGGCGCAACAGGAAGTCGGCGTGCATGTGGTCTGCCCGTCGTTCTTCCAGACCAACTTGCTCGACTCGTTCCGTGGCCCGACCCCGGCGATGAAAGCTCAGGTCGGCAAGTTGCTGGAAAGTTCGCCGATCAGCGCAGCGGACATCGCCGACTACATCTATCAGCAAGTAGCGGCCGGCGAATTCATGATCTTGCCCCACGAACAAGGGCGCATGGCATGGGCGATCAAACAGAAGAATCCGCAACTGCTCTACAACGAGATGACCTCCATGGCCGAGAAAATGCGCGCCAAGGCCAAACAAAACAACGGTTGATCTTGTCCGTAGCACGCACCGTCGTTAGGGTGGCCGCAATGGTCACCCTGTCGAGACGCGCTGATGCTCAATTACTTGTGGTTCTTCCTCGCGGCATTATTTGAAATCGCCGGTTGTTTCGCCTTCTTCATGTGGCTGCGTCAGGGCAAAAGTGCGCTGTGGGTAATCCCGGCGCTGCTCAGCCTGACGTTGTTTGCTCTGTTGTTGACGCGTGTTGAAGCGGCCTACGCCGGGCGTGCCTATGCCGCTTACGGCGGGATTTACATCGTGGCGTCTATTGGCTGGCTGGCTGTAGTCGAGCGGGTTCGGCCATTGGGGTCGGACTGGATCGGCGTGGCACTGTGCGTGATCGGTGCCAGCGTGATTCTGTTCGGGCCGCGCTTTTCTGCCGCTTGAGATAAAGGCTGTTTAACCATTTGCGGGAAACGTCTGAAGGGCGGCGCGCTGAAGGGTTGTAGGGCATTACTGATTTGTCCGCGCTGCATTGAACCGGCGCCGCAAGCCGCGCATCTTCATTGCTCGCTAACCCTGAAGGACGAATCTCATGCTTGTACTCAGCCGTGTCGTTGGTGAGTTGATTTCAATTGGTGACGACATCACCCTGCGCGTTCTGTCAGTGAACGGTGCAAGTGTGCGCTTTGGCGTCGAGGCACCCAAGAAGGTCAATGTGCATCGCGCGGAAGTCTATGAACGGATCCAGCGCAAACAGGCCCTGGAAAAGGCCCGTTGAGGTTTCAGTCAAACAGATGCTTGGGCACGTCGTGCTTGAGCATCAACTGGCACTGCTCGCTGTCGGGATCAAAAACAATCAATGCCTGGCCCTTGGTCAGCGCCTGACGCACACGCAGTACGCGGGTTTCCAGCGGCGTGTCGTCGCCGTTGTCGGTGCCGTCGCGGGTCACGAAATCTTCGATCAGGCGGGTGAGGGTGTCGACTTCAAGAGCGTCGTAAGGAATGAGCATGGGCACCTCGGCTAAATCAATGTCGGGATGCTACGGCGATTGCGGGTTACCTGCCAGTTTTGTGTTGCCTGATACGGCCGCATCGCGAGCAGGCTCACTCCTACATTGGAATGCGTTCCCCTGTAGGAGTGAGCCTGCTCGCGATAGCCATAGTCCAGTCAATAAAAAATCAGCTATCTGAACGCTGCCCCACCAGACTGTCCACCGGCGGCACCCGTGTATCGCTTTCCATTTGCGTGTCGTGCTCGATCTGATGACTGAAGCGATCCAGCGAAGCATTCGCCGGTGCCGCGTCGCTGGCGAATACCGGTGGGCTCAGGATATACGCCCCGAGCAAGCGGCTCAGCGCTGCCAGACTGTCGATGTGCGTGCGCTCATAGCCGTGAGTTGCATCGCAGCCAAAGGCGAGCAGGGCGGTGCGGATGTCGTGGCCGGCGGTTACCGCCGAATGCGCGTCGCTGAAGTAATAGCGGAACAGATCACGGCGCACCGGCAGCTCGTTTTCACTGGCCAGGCGCAGCAAGTGCCGCGACAGGTGATAGTCGTACGGCCCGCCGGAATCCTGCATCGCCACACTCACCGCGTGCTCGCTGGAGTGCTGGCCCGGCGCGACCGGCGCGATGTCGATGCCGACAAATTCACTGACGTCCCACGGTAATGCCGCCGCTGCACCGCTGCCGGTTTCCTCGGTGATGGTGAACAGCGGATGACAGTCGATCATCAGTTCCTGACCGCTGTCGACGATGGCTTTGAGTGCTGCCAGCAGCGCGGCAACACCCGCCTTGTCATCAAGGTGACGGGCGCTGATATGGCCGCTTTCGGTAAATTCCGGCAATGGATCGAACGCCACCACGTCACCGACGTTAATGCCCAGCGACTCGCAATCGGCCCGGGTTGCGCAGTAGGCATCCAGGCGCAATTCGACGTGATCCCAACTGATCGGCATCTCATCCACGGCAGTGTTGAACGCATGCCCGGAGGCCATCAGCGGTAACACGCTGCCGCGAATCACACCGTTATCGGTGAACAGGCTGACGCGACTGCCCTCGGCAAAACGGCTCGACCAGCAGCCGACCGGTGCGAGCGTCAGGCGACCGTTGTCTTTCACCGCCCGCACGGCAGCACCGATGGTGTCCAGGTGCGCGGAAACGGCGCGATCGGGGCTGTTCTTTTTACCCTTGAGCGTCGCGCGAATGGTGCCGCGTCGGGTCATCTCAAACGGAATGCCGAGTTCTTCCAGACGTTCGGCAACATAGCGCACGATGGTGTCGGTAAACCCGGTGGGGCTGGGAATGGCGAGCATTTCCAGCAGGACTTTTTGCAGATAGTTGAGATCCGGTTCGGGGGTTTGGAGGGTCATGGAAACTCCTGATGGGTTGAGCACATCGATGGTTTCGATGAGAAAAGAATTTGTATTGCCTGATCGGGCCTCATCGCTGGCAAGCCAGCTCCCACATGTTTTGTGTGCACCTGGGAACCTGTGGGAGCTGGCTTGCCAGCGAGGGCGTCAGTCCTGCAACCAAGCAATCAAGAAACAACCGGCTGACTGTGCGGAAACAACAAATCCACAAAGCGTTCAGCCGTCGGCTGCGGCTCATGGTTGGCGAGACCGGCCCGTTCGTTGGCTTCGATAAACACGTATTCCGGCTGATCCGCCGCCGGCACCATCAGATCGAGGCCGACCATCGGGATGTCCAGCGCCCGTGCCGCACGCACAGCCGCATCGACCAGCGTCGGATGCAGAATTGCCGTAACGTCTTCCAGTGTGCCGCCGGTGTGCAGGTTCGCCGTACGCCTTACGAACAAATGCTCGCCGGCCGGCAAGATGCTGCTGTAGTCGAACCCCGCCGCATGCAGCGTGCGCTGGGTTTCATGGTCCAGCGGGATTTTGCTTTCGCCGCCCGTGGCCGCTTGCCGGCGTCGGCTCTGGGCTTCGATCAGCGCGCCAATCGAATGCTGACCGTCGCCGATCACTTCGGCCGGTCGACGGATTGCTGCCGCCACCACTTCAAAACCGATCACCAGAATCCGCAGATCCAGTCCTTCGTGAAAGCTCTCCAGCAGCACTCGGCTGTCAAACTGCTTCGCTGTTTCGATGGCCTGCTGCACCTCTTCGATGCTCTGCAAATCCACGGCAACGCCCTGACCCTGCTCGCCGTCGAGCGGTTTGACCACCACCCGCTGATGCTCATCGAGGAACTCTAAATTGTCGTCGGCATTGCCCGCCAGTTGCTGCGACGGCAATTTCAGTCCGGCGCCTTTTAGCACTTTGTGGGTCAGGCTTTTGTCCTGACACAGGCTCATGCTGATCGCGCTGGTCAGGTCGCTCAGCGATTCGCGGCAGCGTACGCGGCGCCCGCCGTGACTGAGCGTGAACAGGCCGGCGTCGGCGTCATCCACTTGCACATCAATGCCACGCCGATGGGCTTCTTCGACGATGATCCGCGCGTAGGGATTGAAATCGGCTTCCGGTCCCGGACCGAGGAACAGTGTCTGGTTGATGCCGTTCTTGCGCTTGATCGCGAAGGTCGACAGGTTGCGGAAACCGAGTTTGGCGTAGAGGTTTTTCGCCTGACGGTTGTCGTGCAGTACCGACAGATCCAGGTAGCTCAAGCCGCGACTCATGAAGTGCTCGATCAAGTGCCGCACCAGCACTTCGCCGACTCCGGGCCGCGAGCACTGTGGATCAACTGCCAGGCACCAGAGGCTGCTGCCGTTTTCCGGATCGTTGAACGCCTTGCGATGATTGAGGCCCATGACGCTGCCGATCACCGCGCCGCTGTCCTCGTCCTCAGCCAGCCAGTACACCGGGCCGCCCTCATGACGCGGGGTCAGCAGCGCGGGATCGATCGGCAACATGCCGCGCGCCTGGTACAGCTGATTGATCGCCTGCCAGTCCGCTTCGCTTTGCGCACGACGAATGCGAAAGCCACGAAACACGCGAGTGGCCGGACGATAGTCGCTGAACCACAAGCGCAGAGTGTCGGACGGGTCGAGGAACAACTGTGTCGGTTCGAGGCCGAGAATCTGCTGCGGCGCGGCGACGTACAGGGCGATATCACGCTCGCCCGGCTGCTCGTTGAGCAGTTCCTGGGCCAATGATCCAGGGTCGGGAAACGTGTGACCGATCAGCAACCGGCCCCAGCCGCAATGCACGGCAATCGGGGTGGTGTTGAGTTCGCTGCCGTCTTCAGCCAGACGCGCCTGTAATCGTTCATACGACGGTGTCTGGCCGCGTAGCAGGCGTTGGTTGATGGCTGTGGCGTGGGGTTTCATCAATCAGATTCCTTGTTCACTGAGCCACAGGTTCAGGGCTGCCAGTTGCCACAGCTTCGAGCCGCGCAATGGGGTCAGTTGGCCTTGCGGGTCAGTCAGCAATTTGTCGAGCATGGCCGGGTTGAACAGGCCGCGATCCTGACTTGGATCGAGCAGCAATTCGCGCACCCAACTCAATGTGTCGCCTTGCAAATGCTTGAGGCCGGGCACCGGGAAGTAGCCTTTCTTGCGGTCGATCACTTCACTTGGAATGACTCGTCGCGCAGCTTCCTTCAGCACTTGCTTGCCGCCATCGGGCAGCTTGAACTTGCCTGGCACACGGGCCGAGAGTTCAACCAGTCGATAGTCGAGGAACGGCGTGCGCGCTTCCAGACCCCAGGCCATGGTCATGTTGTCGACGCGTTTGACCGGGTCGTCGACCAGCATCACCGTGCTGTCCAGACGCAGGGCTTTGTCCACTGCGGCGTCAGCACCGGGCTGGGCGAAATGTTCTTTGACGAAGTCGCCGGCAGCGTCATTGGCGGTCAGCCATTTCGGTTGCACAGTGGCGGCGTAGTCGTCGTAGCTGCGGTCAAAAAACGCGTCGCGATACGCCGCATAAGGATCGGTAGCGCCATCCACCTGCGGATACCAGTGGTAACCGGCGAACAACTCGTCGGCACCCTGACCGCTCTGCACAACCTTGCAGTGTTTGGCCACTTCGCGGGATAGCAGATAGAAGGCGATGCAGTCGTGGCTGACCATCGGCTCGCTCATCGCGCGGAACGCGGCGGGCAGTTGCTCGATGATCTCTTTCTCGTCGATGCGCAGTTGGTGATGCTGGGTGCCGTAGTGCTTGGCGATCAGGTCGGAATACTGGAACTCGTCACCGCGCTCGCCACCGGCATCCTGAAAACCGATAGAGAAGGTCGACAGGTTTTCCACACCGACTTCACGCAGCAGGCCTACAAGCATGCTCGAATCGACGCCGCCGGACAGCAACACACCGACATCCACCGCCGCACGTTGACGAATCGCCACGGCTTCGCGGGTGCTGTCGAGCACGCGGTCGACCCAGTCTTCGAGGTTGAGGTTTTTCTCGTCTTCGCGGGGGCCGTAGGGCAGGGTCCACCAGGTTTTCTGCTCGGTGGTGCCATCGGCTTCAACGCGCATCCAGGTCGCTGGCGGCAGTTTTTCAATGCCCGCCAACAATGTGCGCGGCGCCGGTACAACGGCGTGGAAGTTCAGGTAATGGTTGAGCGCCACCGGATCGAGGATCGGGTTGATGTCGCCACCCTTGAGCAGCGCCGGCAGTGCAGAGGCGAAACGCAGGCGCTGGCCAGTGCGCGACAGGTACAGCGGCTTCACGCCGAGGCGGTCACGGGCGATAAACAGACGCTGTGCATCGCGTTCCCAAATGGCGAAGGCAAACATGCCGTTGAGTTTCGGCAGCAGTGCTTCGCCCCAGGCGTGGTAGCCCTTGAGCAACACTTCAGTGTCGCCACCGGAATAGAAGGCGTAACCCAGCGCTTCGAGTTCGGCACGTAGCTCCGGGAAGTTGTAGATCGCGCCGTTGAAGGCCAGGGACAAGCCCAGTTGACTGTCGATCATCGGCTGCGCCGAGCCGTCCGACAGGTCCATGATTTTCAGGCGACGATGGCCCAAGGCAATCGGCCCTTGGGCATGGAAACCCCACGCGTCAGGGCCGCGAGGGGCCAGGTGGTGGGTGATTCTTTCAATGGCTGCAAGGTCTGCAGGTTGTTGATCAAAACGTAACTCGCCAGCTAATCCACACATAAAATCCTTACCGGTTTTTCCGTTGGGGAGGGGTCAAACGCTACCTCGCCAAAAGGGCGGGTACTCAGAAACTGACCCGCCCCGGTAAATGGAGTTTTAGAACGATAAGTTATAAGGCTGCCAGTACGGCGACTGCCGGGCGCAGCTCAGGCCCCTAAACGTTTGTCATCCGGCGCAGGTGATTGTCTGTTTTGAGTTTCGCCTGCCTGTAGCGGCCTACGCTTACTGTGGCAAATGCCATCCGCTGGTTGTCGAGTACATTACGGGCGGTCTGAATGCGCTTTTATCGAGCGGGTGAATAACTCGCCAACCTTGGGAGGTGTGCTGAACCTTATAGGCACTGTCCTTGATCCAAATGTAGTAGTTGCCGTTAAGGTCTAAAGTCTGGTCATTATTGCTAGAGGGTTTGCCTGAGTTTTTCAGTCGATTTGCCACAAGCGCAGATTGTTGGTAACCCGACAGGTCGCGTTTCCACAGTAGAAGAAGACTTTTATTTTCAGACCTTGAGTTTTTTACCAGCTCGAAATCTTTGAAGTAATCGATGAACCGGGTTTGAATATCGCTGTTGATAGAGGGCGTGTTCTTCTGATTAAGCAGCTTCCTCAGTTCCAGTAATTGGCACACTTGCCGTTGCTTTTCTTCAATCGTCCAGTTCTCTACCCCTGTAAACAGTTCGTTCAACAGAGAATCCACTGGAGCCGACCGCTGGCGTGTGCGGAAGGAATAGGTGATCTTTTCGGACACCGTTGGGCGTGAATGTGAATGACAATTTGCGCGACGGTCGGCATGGATGGGTTGGTTGACTTCGTTTACGGGAACGGCAATTCGTTTGCTGTCGGATATAAACGTATTCAGATTCAGAGTGGAAATATAGGCGAACAGGCCTTTTTCCTTTAATGGAATGAACGCTACCCGGTCCTTGCCGGATAATCCGCCCCCAGGAAGTTTTTTTTCAGCCAGATCCACATCCTCATTCTGTGTGTCTTTTTTTTCGTCAAATGTCTTTAGCTCATTCAGGAAAGTTGCTTGGTCGACCAGGCTCATTCGGGACGCCAGGAAGTTGGCCAGTGGTGTGCCGTGTCTTAGTTGGTGATCCATCTTGGAGAGATACTCCACCGGGGTGTCGTACACATGGAAGCCAGGCCCGCTGTCATCGGGTACATATATGATGTATTGGCTTGTCGAAGGGGTTTTTCCGCGAACTAACAGCGCTACGGCATTCGCCACGTACTTGTCTAAAAGGCTCACGGCGTGAAAAACAATCGGCTCGCTCTTGAGTTCGCTACCGTTAACAATGTCGACTTTTCTGTCTGTCAGTTTTTTTATTGTTAACCAGGTTTCTTCATTGATTTCACCGCTGAAGAACTTGCTGTATGCCGCCACTCTCATATTGAGTATGGCCAGTTTCACGGCATTTTCGCGGGCGTCTGGAGTATCAAATTTGTCCTTGAGCATTTTTTGGTATTCGCTGCCCATATCAAGACTGCGGCTCAGTTCGGCAAATGCCTGCGCGGTGATTTTCTCGTTTGGAGATTCGTCAGGCGAACCCTGCGCACTGGATGAGACGCCGCTGTCGCTAGAGTAGTAATCCGGTGCGATTTCGGCACCGGTAAAGTTCAACATGGCAGCCTGTAGCAGGGTAATGCTGTGTCCGGCATCCTCTACGGCGGTATTGGGTTTGAGCTTGATTTTGTCCTTGGGCCTGAACCGGGCTGTGGATTTTTTTCGCAATGCCTCGCGGAGCTTTCGCTTGCAGAAGACGACGGGTGTCTCGAGTGTAGAAAGCGACCCTTCGAGTGTGCACTGAAGCACAAATGCTTCTTCCAGTGCCGTACGGTATTCATCAATCCTGGTGTTGTGTGACGTGTCGAAATTTTTCATCTTTGTGGACATGAATTCTTCCACAAGCAGCGCTTTGTACCGGTTTTTTCTGGAAGTAGTATTTCCCATGGGCGGGAAGCAGTTGGTAATTGTCCAGTTGAATAGTGTCATGTAAGTTGTTCCGTCTAATGGGTTGAAGTTGTCTTGCGCGTGTAGGCTGGATAGATAAACGCCAACAACAATAGTTTGTTGCCCGGAGTTTGCGGGTTTTGAAAGTCTTGTCCGGCGGGCCGCAGTCTGTTTCCGCAAGGCAGCGTCATGTTAGGTGCTTTCTTTGTGAAAGAATAACGCCATTATTTAATGGTTTTGCGGGTGAGTTCAGCGGGATTTTGAATTATTGATATACGTATGTATTGCACAATTATTTTTCAAATGTGCTCGGTCTGCTATTGGTTAAATATATCCGGTTTTATGTTTTTTATTTTGTCTGGTATCGATATGGTTGTAACTCAAACCTGCAATAAAGGAATATTGCCGATGCTCACTACACAAAACCAGGTCAACCCTCAGCCACCAACGAGTAACGAAGTTCTTGGCGTGCTACTGGAAAGCACGGGCGATCTGGACAGCGCCGAAGCGCTGCAAAAAAGCCTGCCCGACATACTGCTCAAAAGTTCGGCCGCAACTCTGGTCGCACTCGATCAAACGGCCCGCGACCTGCACGCCGCTCAGTTGGCAGTCGATAAGGAACTGAGCAAGCTGAAACCGTTGCACACCTTCTGCAAAAGCCAACTGATCAAGGCGCTGAATTCCAGGTGGACAGCCGTTTTTGATGTTGAAAAAGACCTGCTGAGTCTGCCGGGAGCCGAGTGTGGCTGCCCACCGAGCGCTACCGACAAGGAGGGTATTCAGACTTTCCCCCACGCCACGCAGACGTTGCTGCAAGCGGCGATGCAGAATTTCAGCAAAGACGAAGAGACCAACGATTACCCCGTCGGCAGCCTGGTGCGTGTGGCCAGTGCGCCTGCCGGCGTGGCCGGGTTGACTCCGGCGTCGTTTGCAAAGTTCTGTCGCGAACTGGATCTGGGCAAACGCTACCAGGAACATTTTCAGGAGGTGTTCGGCCTCAGCGACGCTGCAGGCAAGGTGGTGGCCACCAGCCCGGTAACGCGGGACATCGCAACAATGAAAAAACACCTGCTGCACCTGGATATGCACCTGGCCGGGCTCAGGCAGCACATCACGCCAGCAGGCTCGCAGATGATGCAAAGACTGATTGCCGCGGACGGGGTGGTATCGGCGAAAACCCTGCATTACCGGAAGCGTCCCTGGATCATGCAAGGCATTGAGGTCCTCGACAGTTGCATCTGGGGCGTCGTGGTGTTTTCTCAGCGCTCTTTCGAGTTGTACCCAGACGAAAAGTGCGTGGTGTACATGGCCGCAGAGCCGCAAAGACCTTTGTACGAATACCAGAGTTTCACCGCGTTCAAGCAATACCTGGCGCAGAGTCTGCGTACGCAAAGCTACAAGGATTATCTGGCCGACAGCATTGACGAAGATGACAAGGCGGACTTCTTCAAAGCCCTCAAGAAGACCGCAGACCTTGGACACATCAAACAGTTGTCAATCACCGTGCCGCTGTTCGAGTTCATGGTGCAAAGTCACCTCGGCAAGTTGCAGATCGACGCCTGCAAACTCGCCGTACCGACGGCAGAGATCGATGAGGATGTGCGACGCAAGCGCCTGCTCGACTTTATCGAGCTGGGTGTGACGGTGGCGACGGTGGCGGGATTTTTCGTTCCGGTCGTAGGGCAGTTGATGATGGGCGTCGCTGTCGGGCAAATCCTTGGCGAAGTGTATGAAGGTTACGAGGACTGGCAGCGGGGCGATCAGCAGGAGGCACTGTCACATCTGCTAAGCGTGGCGGAAAACATTGCGCTGATGGGCGTGTTTGCTGCGGGGCAGAAGGTGGTTGGAGCATTGGGGCGCAAACTGGTTCGTGCCCACCCGGAGTTTTTCAGTGAGTTCACCGCGATTCTCAACCCCGCCGGAAAATCGCGTCTATGGAAGCCTGATCTCACGGCTTACGAGCATCGCCTGCCACCAGGGTTCACAGTGGCGGACGACTCCGTGCAGTTGTATCAAGTCCGAGACAAAAGCGTTGGCTGTGTTGATCACCGGATCTTTTCCGGGACATATGATGCGGCCGCCCGCCGTTGGCACCTCGAACATCCCGCACGTACTCAGGCCTATACGCCCAGGCTGGACCAACACGTTGAAGGGGGCTGGCGCCTTCCGGCTGAAGATGCCGAAGAATGGAACAGCGCACCTTACACACTCAAACGTATTGATCCAGGTTTGTGCGAGTTCGGCGACAAGGATCTGGACGTGATCCGGCGGCTCGGCGGTGCCACTCATGACGAGTTGAATCGCACCTACAACGATAATCTCGCGCTGTCCGCTCGCTTGCGCGACACCGTACAACGCATGCGGATCGAACGGCAGCTGGATAAGTTGATCCGCGAGCTTGCGAGCGGTGAAACACACGCAGCCCAGCCGTTGCCAGAACAATTGCAGGGTTTGCCGCAAACGCCAGGCTGGCCCACTGACCGTTATTTGGAAATCACCGATGCGGAGGGTGGGATCACGGCGACCTATCCCGCCAACGTAGCGCATGACGAGACCCTCAGTGTGGTGGTCGGCCAGGAACAGCTGGAAGAGGGGCAGTTATTGCAGACGGTGATCGATGGCCTGTACCCGAAAGAGGTCGAAACATTGCTTGGGGCCAAGGTCAGTGCCGGCAACCAGAGACAGGCCTTGGCCAGGAAGCTGGGGGCGACATTCAACGCTGATCGGCGTGGGGTGTTCGAGCGGATGTACCAGCGCTACGACCAGAGTGATGCTGACGAGGTGAAAAAATTGCGCCAGGTATTCGCCGACATTCCGGCGCGTTATGCCCAGCGCTTGATTGATCAGGCGCCGAGTATCGAGCGAGTGCATTTGCGCTCGACCGGGCGAGTGCCTTTGCGCCTGGGGCAGAAGGTTCAAAGGGCCATTGCCACAGTGCGGGTGGATCGCGCGCTGAGCGGGTTTCACGTGCCGCAGATCGCCAACGCCGACAATGAAAAACTGGCAATCCAGTTGTTGCCTCGGCTGAGTGGCTGGGACGCGCGACTGCGCCTGACGGTGCGCGACAAAACGTTGACCGGGCCGGTGCTGGAAGCCATCGGCGACGAGGCAGCGACACCTTTGCACACTTGTACGCTGGTCAAGTCCGGCGATGGCTACGAAGCATTTGCCGGTGACGGTCAATCCCTCGGCCGCGTTGCCCCCGGCCCTGATAGCCTGTACGCCGCCATTCTCAAAGCGCTGCCACCACGCCAACGCATTGCCGCCGGTTTCTCCGACCCGGTGGACGCCGACAGTGCGCGGCTGCGCGGCAAATTGCTGGACGTTGCGCTCGATAATCGTGAGACCTGCGCGCAGGTATTGGCAGACGGCAAGCTGGATCCGCGGGTCAATGAGCCTGCGTGTATGCAGGCCAACCCGCCGGCGACAGCGTCGCTGCATCCGCTTGCGTTGCTGCGCAAGGTCAGAAAACTTTACCCGCTCTTGAGCGAGGTGCAGGCCAGCGAATTCATCGACGACCTGGGTGCCGACCCGTTGACCCGCGCGATCCGGGTGAAAACGTTGCGCCGTAATCTGGAGCAACTGCGTGACGTGCTGGAGGCATGGGACGGCGATGACGCGGCCATCAAGGCGTTGGGTGGCGACGTGCGCGAGGTGCAACAGAGCCGCACGATGATGGCAGAGCAGATCGAAGACAGCTTCCGGCGACTGTTCATGGAGAAGAATGAAAGCGGCAGGCTTGTCTGCACACTCAATCTTGACGGGTTACAGGGGGGTAAGTTACCCACGCTGCCGCCAGGGCTCAACTTTGACCATATCGAACATTTGTCGCTGAAGAACATGGCGCAGGGCGATGACCTTGCGTATTTCCTCAAGTCATTCAAGCAGGTGGTGTCGCTGGAACTCGACGGCAATCAACTGACCCGCATGCCGGAGGTGCTGTCGCAAATGCCCAGGCTCACGCATTTGAGTCTGGCGCGCAACCGCATCAAGTTGACCGAACAAACCCTGTCGAAGTTGGGCAACTTGCGCACATTACGCACCTTGATTCTGGACAAGAATCCGCTGGGTGCGACCCTCAAAGTCGAAAAACTGGCTGATCTGCGCACGCTTTGTCTGAACGATACCCACGCCACCGAGTTGCCCCTGGGGCTGCAACGCTTGCCGCATCTGGACTGGGTGGATCTGCGTAACAATGAAATCAAGGACTTGCCGGACTGGTTGTTCAAGACCGGCAAGCGTTTCAGTCGTACGCTCAATCTGCGCGGTAACCCTTTGTCACTCGTCAGCCAGACGCATCTGGCCGACTATCGCAACAACGTCGGCATCGGCATGGGCTATCTGGAGAACGACATTGCCCGTATGGACGAATACCAGGCACGTTCGTTGTGGTTCACCGATAAGGCCGGCCAGGAATGGGAGCGACGCAACCGGATCTGGACGGCATTCAAGGATGATCAAAGGGCCGATGGCTTGTTCCATTTGCTCTCGGAGCTGGGCGATACCGCCGACTCCGAGAGGGTCAAAGAGGACATGCATCGACGTGTGTGGCGGGTACTTGAGGCCGCCGAGCCGGATGCGCAGTTGTCCGCGCAGGTAATGGACGTGGCCGCTTCGCCGATCAACTGCACGGACACCGCGGCGATGAATTTCAGTGATGTGGAAATCGTCGTGGAGGTCAGCCGGGCGGCGGATAACCCTGAGCGGTTGCTCGAGCTTGGGCGCGGCCTGTTTCGGCTGGCTCAACTTGACGAGATTGCCCAGGCGCATATCAAGAAAAACCCCGGGGTCGATCCGCTGGAGGTGGGGCTCGCCTATCGCACCGGATTGGTCAATGAACTGAGCCTGCCCAACCAGCCGCAGCACATGCGCTATGCCGCGCTCGCCGGAGTGACAACAGCCGATCTGGCGGCGGCGAAAACTTCGGTCATTACCGCAGAACTGACGCCTCAGCTGCAGGCATTCGTGATGCAACAGGCGTTTTGGCGCGACCACCTCAAGCGTAGTCAGCGCCAGAAATTCGCCAGCATCGACGCAACTTACCCGCCACGGATGAACGAGTTGTACGAAAAGGCGAGTTCATTGAGTTCTGCCGACTACCGCAACCAGATGGAAGCCATCCAGCTCCAACAGGAGCAAGCCGAGGATGCGGTGATCAAGCAACTGACCGACGAAGCGATGCGCAGGGTGGATCTGGGCATCTGTGCGATGACCGATGTGTAAGGGTTACTTGCCACGAATCAACTGGCGTAACACGAAGCGGTTCGGATGACAGGCCTCGGCGACGCTGCGCGGCACGGGCAACGGTTCGTTGTTGAGCCAGGCGGCGAGCAATTCGCCGGACAGCGGAGCGGTGATCAGCCCGCGCGAACCGTGGCCGCTGTTGACGTATAAACCGTCGAGCCAGGGGCAGGGGATGTCCGGCACTTGTCGGGCATCCTTGCTCAGCGCTGCATAGGCTTGAGTGAAGGCTTCGCGATCGGCGAGGGGGCCGACAATCGGCAGATAGTCGGGACTGGTACAGCGAAAAGCCGCGCGGCCCTGAAGGTCTTCGACATTCTGATCGGCTATGTGCAGACGGGCGACGAGGTCGCTTGAGATCTCTTCGAGCATCGCCAGATTGCCCTGGTGTTCGGCGGTGGTCGGGGTCAGGTCATCGCTATTGAAATCGAAGCTGGCACCGAGGGTGTGTTCGCCCAATCGCGCGGGCGCAACGTAACCTTCGGCGCAGACCACGGTGGCCAACGCCTGGCTTTGCACTGTCTGCGCCAAGCGAGTGATCTGACCGCGAATGCGCTTGAGCGGTAGCTCGGCACTTTGGGCGAAACGCTTGATCTCGGCAGCGCCGGCCAGCACCACGACCGGCGCGCTGGCGAGCAGATGGTCACCGTCGAAGGCTTGCCACTGATCATCGACCCTGCGCAGTTCGACAGCCTCCTGATGGCTGAGCAATTTGATATTCGGGTGCGTCGCTTGTGCCTGGCACAACGCGGGCGGGTGCACCCAACCACCTTCGGGGTAGTACAAACCGCCATGGGCCAGACCGACACCGGCGCGGGTTTGCGCCTCGGGCTGTTCGAGCCACTGCAACAGATCTTCCGGGAACGCTGCAGCCAACTGCGCGTGGCGTTCGGCTTCCTTGGCATTGAACGCCAGTTGCAGCACGCCGCAATTGTCCCAGTCGGTGCCGCGTTGCAGGGTTTCAAGCAGGCGTCGGGTGTAGCCGAAACCACTGACGATCAGTTGCGACAGCGCCGTGCCATGGGCAGACAGTTTCAAATACAGCACACCCTGCGGATTGCCCGAGGCTTCTTGCGCAACGCCAGCGTGACGCTCCAGCAAACTCACCTGCCAACCGCGTGACGCGAGGCTGGCCGCCGTGGCACAGCCGGCCAGACCGGCGCCGATCACCAGCGCTCGCCGTTCACCGGTCAAGGGGGCCGGGCGCGCGAACCAGGGTTTCTCGGCGGCGGGCGGCGCAACGCCTTCGGGCCAGCCGAGGAACTCACCCCGCAGGATTTCCCATTTGTGGCCGATGCCCGGCGTGCGCTTCATCTTGAACCCGGCGGCATTGAGCAAGCGCCGCACCCAACCGGTGCTGGTGAAGGTGCTGATGGTCGAGCCGGGCGCCGCCAGACGTGCCAGTTCGGCGAACAGTTCGGCAGTCCACATGTCGGGGTTTCTTGCCGGAGCGAAGCCGTCGAGAAACCACGCATCGATCTGGGCATCGAGCTGCGGCAATTGCTCAAGGGCATCGCCGATCAGCAGTGTCAGGGTGACGCGACCATTGGCCAGCGTGATGCGCTGGAAGCCTTGATGAATGGCCACGTAATGCTTCAACAACTGATCGGCGAGCGGCTTGAGTTCCGGCCACAACGCCAAAGCGCGGTGCAGATCCGCCGGGCTCAACGGGTACTTTTCGACGCTGACAAAATGCAACTGCGCACCCGCCACGGCGTGTTGTTCGAACACTTGCCAGGCGCAGAGAAAATTCAACCCGGTGCCAAATCCGGTTTCGCCGATGACCAGCCGTCCACCTGCCGGCAACGCGGCAAAACGCTCGGCCAGACGGTTCTGTTCAAGGAACACATAACGGGTTTCATCGAGCCCCGACTGATCGGAAAAATACACGTCATCGAACTCCCGCGAACGCGGACGTCCGTGGTCATCCCAGTCGAGTTGGGCGTGGGGCGATACAGGTTTCATGGCAGGCTCGGCAACGACAAGGCGGCCATTCTAGCCGATCAGGAGCAGGGCGCTTGATCCATGGCAAAGTGCAGGGTGGACAGCTCACGGACAATCGATGGTTCAGGACTGGATATAAGGATTTATGTGGCGGAGATCCCTGTGGCGAGGGGATTTATCCCCGATGGGCTGCGAAGCAGTACCCAAACCATTCAACCCGGTTAATTCAGTCAAACCACATGTGCCGGGTTTGGGGCCGCTTCGCAGCCCATCGGGGATAAATCCCCTCGCCACAGGTTTCTTATTCACAAAAGTATCTGTGTGTGATCCTCGGGAATTTGTGCCCTGTAGCCGTGCCCAATCCGCTAGTCTTGCTGAATTCTGGAAGGAGCCGTCCTATGTTTGAATCCGCTGAAATCGGTCATGCCATCGACAAAGATACCTACGAGGCTGCCGTCCCTGCGCTGCGTGAAGCACTGCTCGAAGCCCAGTTCGAATTGCAGCAGCAAAAGCGTTTCCCGGTGATCGTTTTGATCAACGGCATCGAAGGTGCGGGCAAGGGCGAGACGGTCAAGTTGCTCAACGAGTGGATGGACCCGCGACTGATCGAGGTGCGCACCTTCGACCAGCAGACCGATGAAGAGCTGGCGCGTCCACCGGCGTGGCGCTACTGGCGGATGCTGCCGGCCAAGGGGCGGATGGGGATTTTCTTCGGCAACTGGTACAGCCAGATGCTTCAGGGCCGGGTTCATGGTTTGTTCAAGGACCCGCGGCTGGATCAGGCGATCGCCGGCGCCGAGCGTCTGGAAAAGATGCTCTGTGATGAAGGCGCGCTGATTTTCAAGTTCTGGTTTCACCTGTCCAAAAAACAAATGAAGGCGCGGCTCAAGGCCCTCGCTGACGATCCGCTGCACAGCTGGCGCATCAGCCCGCTGGACTGGCAGCAATCGCAAACCTACGACAAGTTCGTCAAATACGGCGAGCGTGTGTTGCGCCGCACCAGCCGCGACTATGCGCCGTGGCACGTTATCGAAGGCGTGGATGCCAACTATCGCAGCCTGGCGGTGGGCAAGATTCTCCTTGAAGGTTTGCAAGCGGCTCTGAAGCGTCCGGACGTTCATCCTCACGAAGTCAGCGCCGCGCCGCTGGGCACTGCGGTCGATCAATTGAACCTGCTCGACTGCCTCGACCTGAGCCAACAACTGGACAAGAAAGACTACGAAGAACAATTGATCACCGAGCAGGCACGGCTGTCCGGGTTGATGCGTGACAAGCGCATGCGCCGCCACGCCTTGGTGGCGGTGTTTGAAGGTAACGATGCGGCGGGTAAGGGCGGGGCGATTCGCCGGGTGGCGGCGGCACTCGATCCGCGCCAGTACAGCATCGTACCGATTGCCGCGCCGACCGAAGAGGAGCGCGCGCAACCGTATCTGTGGCGTTTCTGGCGGCATCTGCCGGCGCGGGGCAAGTTCACCGTGTTCGACCGTTCGTGGTACGGCCGGGTTTTGGTGGAGCGCATCGAAGGTTTCTGCCCGCCGGCTGACTGGTTGCGCGCCTACAGCGAGATCAACGACTTCGAAGAGCAGCTCGCCGATGCGGGAGTGATCGTGGTCAAGTTCTGGTTGGCGATCGACAAGGACACGCAAATGGAGCGTTTCCAGGAACGTGAGGAAATCCCCTTCAAGCGTTTCAAAATTACCGAAGACGACTGGCGCAACCGCGACAAGTGGGACGCCTATCGCACCGCAGTGGGCGACATGGTTGATCGCACCAGCACCGAGATCTCACCGTGGACATTGATCGAGGCCAATGACAAGCGCTGGGCGCGGGTCAAAGTGTTGCGCACGATCAACCTTGCGTTGGAAGAAGCCTTCGAGAAATCCGACAAGAAAGCGAAAAAACACAAGGACTGAAACGATGGGCACGCATACGCGGGGTGAATGATTGTCGCGGTCGGTAATCGGGTGGACTTATGCTCAGGTCCACTCTCAACCGACAACAACAATGAGGTATGCCATGCGTGAAGTGGTGATCGTCGACAGCGTACGGACCGGCCTGGCCAAATCCTTTCGCGGCAAGTTCAACCAGACCCGTCCCGATGACATGGCGGCTCATTGCGTCAACGCGCTGCTTGAGCGCAATGACATCGACCCGGCCAGTGTCGAGGATTGCATCGTCGGTGCCGGCTCCAACGAAGGCGCGCAGGGCTACAACATCGGTCGCAACGTCGCGGTGCTTTCGCGTCTGGGCACCGGCACCGCCGGCATGACCCTCAATCGTTTCTGTTCCTCAGGCTTGCAGGCCATTGCGATTGCCGCCAACCAGATCGCTTCTGGCTGCAGCGACATCATCGTCGCGGGCGGCGTCGAATCGATCAGCCTGACGATGAAAAGCGTCAACACCGATCACCTGATCAACCCGCTGCTCAAGCAGCAAACCCCGGGCATCTATTACACGATGGGCCAGACCGCCGAAGTGGTTGCGCGTCGTTATGGTGTCAGCCGTGAAGTCCAGGATCGCTACGCCCTGCAAAGTCAGCTGCGCACCGCGCAAGCCCAGGCCGCCGGTTTGTTCGACGATGAAATCGTGCCGATGGCGGTGAAGTATCGCGTTGAGGACAAGAACACGGGCGAGGTGCAGATCCTCGATGGCGTCGTCGAGCGTGACGACTGCAACCGTCTGGACACTACTTATGAAAGCCTCGCCGGGCTTAAACCAGTATTCGCCGAGGACGGTTCGGTGACGGCGGGCAACTCCTCGCAACTGTCCGACGGCGCGTCGATGACGCTGGTGATGAGCCTGGAAAAGGCGCTGCAACTGGGGCTCAAGCCGAAAGCGTTTTTCCGTGGTTTCACCGTGGCCGGTTGCGAGCCGGACGAGATGGGCATCGGCCCGGTGTTCTCGGTGCCGAAACTGCTCAAGGCCAAGGGCTTGCAGGTGGCTGACATCGATTTGTGGGAACTGAATGAGGCGTTTGCCTCGCAGTGCTTGTACAGCCGTGATCGGCTGGAGATCGATAACGACAAATACAACGTCAATGGCGGCTCGATTTCCATCGGTCACCCGTTCGGCATGACCGGGTCGCGGCAGGTCGGGCATCTGGTGCGGGAGTTGCAGCGGCGTAACTTGCGTTACGGCATCGTCACCATGTGCGTGGGCGGCGGGATGGGGGCGACGGGGTTGTTTGAGGCGGTGCGCTGACTCACCGCACCCCTGTAGGAGTTGCGGCACGCTGCGATCTTTTGATCTTGCTCTAATAAAGCCAGAATCGAAAGATCGCAGCCTCGTTTCACTCGAATGCTCCTACACAGGGTCCTGTTCGGATTAGCGGTTGGAATCCTGAAGTTGCATCCGCGCGATGTAAGCCTTGATCTCCTGCTCAGCCTTCTCATGGCTGTCAAACGGCCCCTCAAGGGTATTTTCCCGGGTGCTGAAAAACAGTTCGCCATTGACCCGACACACTCGGTCACTGCGAAAGTGCGTGGCGGGGGCGGGGTCTTGGGCGCGCATGCCTAACATGATCGATCTCCCTGCTGATGCAGCGCTTGGGCTGGATCGAATGAGCTTATGCCTGAACCACTTGGCCCGCCTGACCAGCCGATCAACGGCGTTGCGTCAATTTAATGCTGCGACCTGCACAGTTTCATTAGCGGCCCGACCCTAACTGTCCCTGTGTTGCATCAGGCGCGAAGCCTAGAATGAGCGCTCTAGTCAGCAGGCTTTGGGGTTCACATGCACATTTCATCCGGTCGCTGGGTTTACGGTTTGTTCCTGGCGCTGCTGACCGCATTTCTGTGGGGCATCCTGCCGATCAAACTCAAACAGGTGTTGCTGGTGATGGACCCGGTCACGGTGACCTGGTTTCGTCTGCTGGTGTCCGGCGGCTGCCTGTTCATTTATCTGGCCGCGGTCAAACGCTTGCCGAGCCGCAAGGTGCTCGGGCCCAAGGGCGGCTGGCTGGTGCTGATGGCGGTGCTCGGGCTGGTCGGCAACTATGTGCTGTACCTGATGGGTCTTAACCTGCTCAGCCCCGGCACGGCGCAACTGGTGGTGCAGATGGGCCCGATCATGTTGCTGATCGCCAGTCTGTTTGTGTTCAAAGAGCGTTTCAGCATTGGTCAGGGCGTGGGTCTGGCGGTATTGCTGATCGGTTTCGGGCTGTTTTTCAATCAGCGACTGGCGGAGTTGCTGACGTCGCTGTCGGATTACACCGCAGGCGTGTTGCTGGTTTTGTTGGCGTCGACGGTCTGGACGTTCTATGCGCTGGGCCAGAAGCAGTTGCTGACGGTGTGGAATTCGCTGCAGGTAATGATGGTGATTTACCTGTTTTGCGCGTTGTTGCTGACACCGTGGGTGCATCCGCTCGAAGCGCTTGAGTTGAGCCCGGTGCAGGGCTGGCTGCTGCTGGCGTGCTGCATGAACACGCTGATTGCCTACGGCGCGTTTGCCGAAGCGCTGGCACATTGGGAGGCCTCGCGTGTCAGTGCGACGCTGGCGATCACGCCGCTGGTGACATTCGTGGCGGTGGCGATTGCGGCCAGGATCTGGCCGGAATACGTGCATGCCGAGCAAATCAATGCGCTGGGGTATGGCGGGGCGGTGCTGGTGGTGCTGGGTTCGGCGCTGGTGGCGTTGGGGCCTTCGTTGCTTGCCGGGCTCAAGGCACGGCGCCTGCGGATGGCTTGAAGGTCAAAAGATCGCAGCCTGCGGCAGCTCCTACAGTTGGAATGCGTTCCCCTGTAGGAGCTGCCGAAGGCTGCGATCTTTTTGCTTCTAGCCTTTGGCGCCAGCCTCGATCATGTTCTCCGGCCGCACCCACGCATCAAACTCTTCATCCGTCAGATAGCCCAACTCCAGCGCCGCTTCGCGCAAGGTCAGCCCTTCGCTGTAAGCCTTCTTGGCGATTTCCGCCGATTTGTCATAACCGATGTGCGGGTTCAATGCCGTCACCAGCATCAAACCGCGCTCCAAGTGCTGGGCCATGACCTGCGCATCCGGCTCGAGTCCTGCGATGCAGTGCTGCTGGAAGTTGCTGCAACCGTCACCCAGCAAGCGGATCGATTGCAGCAGGTTGTGGATGATCACCGGTTTGAACACGTTCAACTGCAAATGGCCCTGGCTCGCGGCAATGCCGATCGACACGTCATTGCCCAGCACCTGACAGGCGAGCATCGACAGCGCTTCACACTGGGTCGGATTGACCTTGCCGGGCATGATCGAGCTACCCGGCTCGTTGGCCGGCAAGCGCACTTCAGCGAAACCTGCGCGTGGGCCGGAGCCAAGCAAACGCAAGTCGTTGGCGATTTTCATCAGGGCCACGGCGAGGGTTTTCAGTGCGCCGGACAGACTGGTCAGCGGTTCATGACCGGCCAGCGCAGCAAATTTGTTTGGCGCGGTGACGAAGGGCAGGCCGGACAGCGCAGCGAGCTCCGCCGCGATTGCCTCGCCAAAGCCGTGCGGCGAATTCAACCCGGTGCCGACGGCGGTACCACCCTGCGCCAGCTCACACACCGCCGGCAGTGCCGCGCGGATCGCGCGCTCGGCGTAATCCAGTTGCGCTATGAAGCCCGACAACTCCTGACCGAAGGTGATCGGCGTCGCGTCCATCATGTGCGTGCGGCCGGTTTTCACCAGTTTCATGTGCCGCGCGGCCAATTCAGCCAAGCCACCTGACAGCTCGGCAATCGATGGCAGCAAATGCTCTTGCACGGCTTTGACCGTGGCGATGCTCATGGCAGTGGGGAAGCAGTCGTTGGAGCTTTGCGAGCGATTGACGTGATCGTTCGGGTGGACCGGGGTCTTGCCGCCGCGTGGATTGCCGGCCAGTTCGTTGGCGCGACCGGCGATCACTTCGTTGACGTTCATGTTGCTTTGGGTGCCGCTGCCGGTCTGCCAGACCACCAGCGGGAACTGGTCGTCGTGCTGGCCGTCGAGGACTTCGTCGGCAGCCTGCTCGATCAAGCGGGCAATATCGGCGGGCAGATCACCGTTGCGGTCGTTGACCCGCGCGGCGGCTTTCTTGATCAGGGCCAGGGCGTGCAGTACCGGCAGCGGCATGCGTTCCTGACCAATGGCGAAGTTGATCAGCGAGCGTTGCGTCTGAGCACCCCAGTATGCGTCGTCCGGGACCTCGATCTGGCCCAGGCTGTCGGTTTCGATACGGCTCATCGTGCACACTCCTGTTGGTCTGTTTGCGCAGTTTAGGCCGGTGTCGGCCCAGGTGGTTCCCTCGAATCGATTGTTGACCGGTAAAACCCCGCCAATCAAGCGCGGCAAGGCTTGGGGGGTTGAGCCGCGATGAATGTTAGGCGCAGAATGGGCGCCCTTGGGGTTTTACCTCGCCTAGCTGAAAAGGAAACTCGATGACTCGTCTTCGTGCCATCTGTACCGCAGTAGCCCTGGTTTGCGCCAGCGGCCAGGCCCTCGCCGATACCGCCAGCCACAACGCCAGTGCCGAAGCTTTCCTGACCCTGGCGCACGCTGACAAACTGGGCACCCCGGTGTACATGCAAGTACAGCAAATGTTTGCCCAGCGTTTTGAGCAGACCAAAGCCCCGGAAGCCAAGAAAGCCGTGCTGGAAACCTATCAGGCCAAGGCTAACGCTGCGCTGGACCAGGCCATCGGCTGGAACAAGCTCAAGCCGGACATGGTCAAGCTCTACACCACCAACTTCAGCGAGTCCGAGCTCAAGGACCTCGTCGCGTTCTACAAGTCGCCACTGGGCAAGAAAGTCCTGGAAAAAATGCCGCAGCTGACTCAGCAATCGGCCCAGATGACTCAGGCCAAGCTGGAAAGCGCCGTGCCGGTGGTCAACAAGCTGCTGGAAGACATGACCAAAGAGCTGGCCCCTGCAGCTCCTGCGGCCAAGAAGAAGTAAGCGGAGTTCGTGATGACCATGCAACAACGCATTGAATCGACGCTGGCGCTGCTTCAGCCTGAACATCTGCAGGTGCTGGATGAAAGCCATATGCACAGTCGTGGGTTACAGACTCACTACAAGGCCGTGGTAGTCAGCGCGCAGTTCGAAGGGCTGAACCGGGTCAAGCGCCACCAGAAAGTCTACGGCACGCTCGGCGAGCTGATGGGCGAGTTCCATGCGTTGGCGCTGCACACTTACACCCCGCAGGAATGGGCAGAGACCGGCGCCGCCCCCGCGTCGCCGACCTGTGCCGGCGGTAGCAAGCACTGATTTGTATGTAACGGGCTTTTTGTGGTGTGGGAGCTTTTGTGGCGAGGGGATTTATCCCCGATCGGCTGCGCAGCAGTCGTAAACCCACAGAATGCGGTATCCCTGAGAGACTGAATTCGCAGGTTTTGGGGCCGCTTCGCAGCCCATCGGGGATAAATCCCCTCGCCACAGAGTTCTCGGCACATCCTATAACGATCCTGTTTTTGCTAGAATCCGCAACGCGCCGCTCACCCGGCGCGTTTTTTTTCGCATCCGGTTCACCCTTTACGAGGGTAGCCACCTGGAGAAATACCCATGACACAACCGATTGTCGTGGCGGCACTGTATAAGTTCGTCACCCTCGAAGATTACGTCAACCTGCGCGAGCCACTGCTGCAAGCGATGGTCGACAACGGCATCAAAGGCACATTGCTGATTGCCGAAGAAGGCATCAACGGCACGGTTTCCGGCACTCGCGAAGGCATCGACGGCCTGCTCGCCTGGCTGAAGAACGACCCGCGCATGATCGACATCGACCACAAAGAGTCGTATTGCGACGACCAGCCGTTCTACCGCACCAAGGTCAAACTGAAGAAAGAGATCGTCACCCTCGGTGTCGATGGCGTCGACCCGAACAAAAAAGTCGGCACCTACGTTGATCCGCAAGACTGGAACGCGTTGATCAGCGACCCTGAAGTGCTGTTGATCGACACACGCAACGATTACGAAGTTTCGATCGGCACCTTCGAAGGCGCCATCGATCCGAAAACCACCAGTTTTCGCGAATTCCCCGACTACATCAAAGCGCACTTCGACCCGGCCGTGCACAAGAAAGTCGCGATGTTCTGCACCGGTGGCATCCGCTGCGAAAAGGCCTCGAGCTACATGCTGGGCGAAGGCTTTGAAGAGGTTTACCACCTCAAGGGCGGCATTCTGAAGTACCTCGAAGAGGTGCCGCAGGAAGAAACCAAGTGGCAGGGCGACTGCTTTGTGTTCGACAACCGTGTGACCGTGCGCCACGACCTCAGCGAAGGCGACTACGATCAATGTCATGCTTGCCGCACACCGATCAGCGTTGAAGATCGCACCTCCGAACACTACGTCGCTGGAGTCAGTTGCCCGCATTGCTGGAACACGCTGAGCGAGAAGACTCGCCGCAGCGCCATCGACCGGCAGAAGCAGATCGAACTGGCCAAGGCCCGCAACCAGCCGCACCCGATCGGCTTTAACTATAAGCAAGCATCTACCGAGGCTTAACCATGTCTGCGCGCCTGCTCTATGTGATGGATCCGATGTGTTCGTGGTGCTGGGGATTTGCTCCGGTGGCCAAGGCACTGGTCGAGCAAGCGCAGGCAGCCGGGGTCGAGCTGCATCTGGTGGTGGGCGGATTGCGCACCGGCAGCGGTTCGGCGCTGGAGCCGAGCACCCGCCGCTACATTCTTGAACACTGGCAAGCGGTCACCGAGGCCACGGGACAGCCGTTCAAGCTTGACGGTGCGTTGCCCGACGGTTTTGTCTACGACACCGAGCCTGCCTGCCGTGCAATTGTCACTGCACGCAGCCTGGCACCGGATTGTGCGTGGAAACTGGTCGGACTGATCCAGCAGGCGTTTTACGCTGAAGGTCGCGATGTCACTCAGGCCAGCGTACTGGTCGAGTTGGCGGAGCAGGCGGGCGTGCCGCGCATCGAATTCGCTGCGTTGTTCGATCATGCCGATCAACACAAAGCCACTCAGGCCGATTTCACCTGGGTGCAGGACCTCGGCATCGCCGGTTTCCCCACGCTGCTCGCCGAACGCAACGGCCAACTGGCGCTGTTGACCAACGGTTACCAGCCGCTCAGTGAACTGTCGCCATTGCTCGGCCGATGGCTGGAGCGCGCAGCCTGTGCCTGACCGGGCCGATGACACGCCAGCCGTAAAGCGTGTCGACCGGCTGAGCTGGGCAGAAGTCCGGCGACTGGCACTCACTCACAAAAAATCCCTGTGGATCGCCAACGGCGTCGCCGTTCTGGCGACGCTGTGCAGCGTGCCGATTCCGTTGCTGCTGCCATTGCTGGTGGACGAAGTGCTGCTCGGCCATGGCGATGCGGCGCTGAAGGTGATGAATCACCTGTTACCGACGATGTGGCAGCAAGCGGCGGGCTATATCGGCCTGATGCTGGTGGTCACCTTGACCCTGCGCTGCGGCGCGTTGGGCTTTGGCGTGTTGCAGTCGCGGCTGTTTGCGCGTCTGGCCAAGGACATCGTCTATCGCATCCGCGTGCGCTTGATCGAACGGCTCAAGCGGATTTCCCTCGCCGAATATGAAAGTCTGGGCAGCGGCACGGTGACCACCCATCTGGTCACCGATCTCGATACCCTCGACAAGTTTGTCGGTGAAACCCTCAGCCGGTTTCTGGTGGCGATGCTGACGCTGGTCGGCACCGCGAGCATCCTGATGTGGATGCACTGGAAACTGGCGCTGCTGATTCTGCTGTTCAACCCGCTGGTGATCTACGCCACGGTGCAGTTGGGCAAACGCGTCAAACACCTGAAGAAACTCGAGAACGACAGCACCGCGCGGTTCACCCAGGCGCTGAGCGAAACCCTCGACTCGATTCAGGAAGTACGGGCGGGCAACCGTCAGGGTTTCTTCCTCGGCCGGCTCGGGTTGCGGGCGCAGGAAGTGCGTAACTACGCGATCAACTCGCAGTGGAAAACCGACGCCTCCAACCGTGCCAGTGGCCTGCTGTTCCAGTTCGGTATCGACATCTTTCGCGCGGCGGCGATGCTCACCGTGCTGTTCTCTGATCTGTCGATCGGGCAGATGCTCGCGGTGTTCAGTTACTTGTGGTTCATGATCGGCCCGGTGGAACAACTGCTCAACCTGCAATACGCCTATTACGCGGCGGGCGGGGCGCTGGCGCGGATCAACGAACTGCTGGCGCGGGCCGATGAGCCGCAGTATCCGGGCGGTGTCGATCCGTTCAAGGGCCGCGACACCGTGGGCATCGAGGTGCAAGGCCTGAGCTTCGGTTACGGCGATGAACCGGTGCTGGATCAGTTGAATCTGTCCATCGCGCCCGGTGAGAAAGTCGCGATTGTCGGCGCCAGTGGCGGTGGCAAAAGCACCCTGGTGCAATTGCTGCTGGGGCTGTACACGCCGCTGTCCGGGACGATTCGCTTTGGCGGTTCGACCCAGCAGGAAATCGGTCTGGAGACGGTTCGGGAAAACGTCGCGGTGGTGTTGCAGCATCCGGCGTTGTTCAATGACACCGTACGCGCCAACCTGACCATGGGCCGCACGCGCAGCGACGAAGCCTGCTGGCAGGCGCTGGAAATCGCTCAGCTCGAACCCGCCATCCGGGTCTTGCCGGAAGGCCTCGACAGCATTGTTGGGCGTTCCGGTGTGCGCTTGTCTGGTGGACAGCGCCAGCGCCTGGCGATCGCGCGGATGATTCTCGCCGAGCCGAAAGTGGTGATCCTCGACGAGGCCACTTCGGCCCTCGACGCCGCCACCGAATACAACCTGCATCAAGCCATGGCGCGGTTCCTCCATGGCCGCACCACGTTGATCATCGCGCACCGGTTATCGGCAGTGAAGCAGGCGGATCGGGTGTTGGTATTCGATGGCGGACAGGTTGCCGAGGATGGCGATCACCAGCAGTTGATAGCCGACGGCGGGCTGTACGCCAAGTTGTATGGCCATTTGCAGCAGATTCAGCGTCCCTGAGCTTCCAGCCCTTTTTGCCCTCAGTGTGTGAATCTCATTGAGTAAACCTGCTCGGAAAGCCTCTAAAGATCAGTCGGTTGCACGATCAGCGTTGCAGACGGCCAACCTGTCCCTTTGACATATCAAAAATTAGCCTAGGCTGAGCTGTCAGGAGCGGGATTTTACGGTTGTTCATCTGGCAGTACTTGCGCAAGGGATCTCATGGAGCAAAAGCGGACTCTCGGAACGCCACGGTTGTTGGGCATCGTCTGGCCATTTATTGCCGTCGTGTTGTTTCAAGCGTTATTGGGGGGCGTGAGTCTTTACGTGCTGTCGGCCGTTCGCGGTTACGTGGCGGGGGAGAGTCTCTGGTCCAAGGGCCAGAAAGATGCCATCTACTACCTCAATCTGTACGCAGACAGTCGTGACGAAACGATATTCCTCAAGTACCGGACCGCGATTGGCGTCCCTCAGGGCGGTCATCAGCTGCGTCTGGCGCTGGATCGTCAACCGCCGGATCTGGCCGCCGCACGCGAAGGCATTCTGAAGGGTGGCAACCATCCGGACGATGTCTCTAGCGTAATCTGGTTGTACCTCAACTTCCGTCATTTCAGTTACCTGGAGACCGCCATCGACCGCTGGACGGTGGGTGACGCTTATCTGGTCGAGCTGGATGAGCTCGCGCGCGGGATGCACCGCAGTATTTCCGAGAATACCGCCAGCAGTGCCGATATCCTGCGCTGGAAGGCGCAGATCTTTGCGATCAATGATGCCGTGACTCCGGCGGCAAAAGCCTTCAGCGATGCCTTGGGCGAAGGCTCGCGGATGATCCTGCGCCTGTTGCTGGTGATCAACCTGGCCACGGCGCTGGGGCTGATCGTGCTGGCCTTGTTGCGCACCCAGAAATTGCTCAAGCAGCGCCACGCCTTTGCCGAGGCGCTGCAACTGGAAAAGGATCGCGCGCACGTCACGCTGCAATCGATCGGCGATGGCGTGATTACCACCGACGTGACGGGGGCCATCGATTACATGAACCCCGCCGCCGAAGCCATGACCCACTGGAAAGCCGAACATGCCGCCGGTCTGCCGCTGGCGGCGCTGTTCAATTTGCTTGATGACAACGCCCAGGCCGAAGGCCTGGCACTGATCGAGCACATTCTCAGCGGTCAGCTCAGTGGCGGCAGTGAACACTCCAAGCTGATCCAGCGCCTGGACGGCAGTACGTTGTCGGTGACGCTGGTCGGCGCACCGATCCGCAATGCGGGCAAGGTCAGCGGCACGGTGCTGGTGCTGCACGACATGACCCAGGAACGCCAGTACATCGCCAATCTCTCCTGGCAGGCCACCCACGATGCGCTGACGGGGCTGGCCAACCGTCGCGAGTTCGAATATCGCCTGGAGCAGGTGCTGCACAACCTCACGCGGCAGGCGGGGCGGCACGCATTGATGTTCCTCGATCTGGATCAGTTCAAACTGGTCAACGACACCTGCGGCCATGCGGCGGGCGATGAACTGTTGCGACACATCTGCACGCTGCTGCAATCGGGCCTGCGCGAGGGCGATACGCTGGCGCGGCTAGGCGGTGACGAGTTCGGTATTTTGCTGCAGAACTGCGCGCCGGAGGCGGCGGAGAAAATTGCCGATGCGCTGCGCCAGACCGTTCAGAACCTGCACTTTGTCTGGAAAGGGCGGCCATTCCTGACCACCGTCAGCATCGGCCTGGTGCATATCACGCAGACGCCGACGACCCTCGAAACCTCGCTGCGTGCAGCTGATATGGCCTGCTACATGGCCAAGGAAAAGGGCCGCAACCGTGTGCAGGTCTATCACGCCGACGACTCCGAACTGTCGCTGCGCTTCGGTGAAATGGCCTGGGTCCAGCGTTTGCACATGGCGCTGGAAGAAGACCGTTTTTGCCTTTATGCCCAGGAAATCTCCCCCCTGAAACCGAGTGTAGGCAAGGGCGGGCACATTGAAATTCTGCTGCGTCTACATGATGAAGCCGGGCGAATGATTCTGCCCGACAGTTTCATTCCCGCCGCAGAACGCTATGGCTTGATGACTCAGTTGGATCGCTGGGTAGTGCAAAAAGTATTCAAGGTAATTGCTCAATGTATTACGCAAGAGCATGAAGGTCCTTTAGCGATGTGTGCGATTAATCTGTCAGGCATTACTATAGGAGATGACGCGTTTTTGCACTTTCTGCGCGAGCAGTTTGTTAAGTATTCAATACCGCCTGAAATGATTTGTTTTGAAATTACTGAAACCAGTGCAATTTCAAACTTGGGCAGTGCAATTAGATTTATTAATGAACTCAAAGGCTTAGGTTGCTATTTCTCACTGGATGACTTTTGTGCCGGAATGTCTTCGTTCGCTTATCTGAAACATTTGCCTGTAGACTTCCTGAAGATCGACGGGAGTTTCGTAAAGGATATGCTGGACGACCCGATAAACCGCGCAATGGTCGAAGTGATCAATCACATCGGGCATGTCATGGGTAAGCAGACAATTGCCGAGTTTGTTGAAACAACTCAGATCGAACAGGCATTGCTTGAAATTGGTGTGGATTACGCTCAAGGTTATGTTATTGAGCGTCCGCAATTATTTACCTGTGACAGTTTGCAAAGTCGGCCCGCCAGACCGCAACCGCTGTTATTCAAAGCGCCTGGCACGTTCCGTTGAAGTCTCTCGCCGATCCTTACAATCACAAATCAAAAGGAGCCGAACAGTGATCGACACATTCAACCGAACCGGACCACTCATGGAAGCCGCAAGTTATCCAGGCTGGGCACAACAGCTGATAGATGATTGCAGCGAGAGCAAGCGCCGGGTTGTCGAACATGAACTTTACCTGCGCATGCGTGACAACAAACTCAGCGCCAAAACCATGCGCCAGTACCTGATCGGGGGCTGGCCGGTTGTTGAGCAGTTCGCCTTGTACATGGCGCAGAACCTGACCAAAACCAGGTTTGCCCGTCATCCCGGCGAAGACATGGCGCGGCGTTGGCTGATGCGCAACATTCGCGTCGAGCTCAATCACGCCGATTACTGGGTGCACTGGAGTCGCGCGCATGGGGTAAGCCTGGAGGATCTTCAGGCCCAGCATGTGCCGCCCGAATTACATGCCTTGAGTCATTGGTGCTGGCATACAAGTTCCGCCGATTCACTGATCGTCGCTATCGCCGCGACCAACTACGCCATTGAGGGCGCGACCGGGGAGTGGTCGGCGCTGGTCTGTTCCGATGGCGTGTACGCCGCGGCATTCCCTGAAGAAGATCGCAAGCGTGCGATGAAGTGGCTGAAGATGCACGCCCAGTACGACGATGCTCACCCATGGGAGGCGCTGGAAATCATCTGCACCCTGGCGGGCATGAACCCGAGCGAGGCCTTGCAGGCCGAGTTGCGTCAGGCAATCTGCAAGAGCTACGACTACATGTACCTGTTCCTGGAGCGGTGCATGCAATTGGAAACGTCCGAACGCTTGCTGGTAAGCCGTGAGCGCAGGGCTGTGCTCGAGAACTGATTGCTCGGTACAACGCAAAAAAATGTAGGAGTGAGCCTGCTCGCGATGGCGGATTGTCAGTCAACATCATTGTTGAATGTCAGACCGCATCGCGAGCAGGCTCACTCCTACAGTTGTTTTAGGGTGTCTGAAGGGGCTCAGCCCGCCATTGCCAACCGATTCCGCCCCTCACGCTTGGCCACGTACAGCGCGCTGTCGGCACGGCGCAACAGGCTTTCTGCCGATTCACCCGGTAGCAGGGTGGAGCAACCCAGACTGACCGTCAGCTCGATCAGTTTTCCATCGGCGTAATACTCCGCCGCTTGCGCCGCATAACGCAGACGCTCGCCGACCATCGCCGCGGCTTCCCGGCTGGTGTTGGACAGCATGATCAGAAACTCTTCCCCGCCATAACGAAAGACCATGTCGACGTTGCGCAGTTGGCCCTTGATCGACGCCGCAACGGCTTTAAGCACATCATCGCCTGCGCTGTGGCCGTGACTGTCGTTGACGCGTTTGAAGTGGTCGATATCCAGCATCAAAACCGACAGCGGTTGCACATGGCGTCGAGACATCTCGATCTCGCGTTGCAGCGTCTGCTCCATCGCGATGCGATTGCCGGCGCCGGTCAGCGGGTCACGCAACGCGCTCTGGGTGGCCGCTCGGTACAGCAAGGCATTGCGCATCGGGTACAGCAACGACGACAGCAGCGATTCGAGATTGCCCTGATCCTGCTCGTTGAAGCGCTGATTGCGGCGAAATACCACTTCGCCCATGTGCTCGCCTTCGTGGCTCAGGCTGTAGCTGACGGAATGGTGACCGCGTGCGCCGAACTCCAGGCGCAAGTCGCTGCCCTTGTGCTCGTAGCTCAAGGCGTCCAGCGGCACAAGGCGTTGAACCTCGCGGAAAAACAGACCGAGTATGCGTTGCGGTTCGAGACTGGTTTGCAGTTGCAGGCTCATTTGCTGGCGCAATTGCGTCAGGCTGGTCGGGCGTTCCAGAAGTGGAGGAAGCTGACCAAAGCCCAGGCGTTGCAATTTGGCACTGTCAAAGTCAATTGCATTGGTCTGGGAGGGTGATTTCATGTGGCGTGAGCCCCTAAGCAGTAAGTCTGTCTTACAGGCTGGGTGAGAGCGGCTATGGGCTGCGCGTCGTACTGATCCATCAGTCCCGTAGGACATTTGGCGTAAGTTTAGTCTGCCTGATGACGATTAGTAAGCTATCGAACCAGGCCTCGCCCCACTGCCTTCACACGGCATGCTTTGTGGGAAATTAGAGCGAAAGTCGTGCCATTCAGTTCGGTTTTATTTAAACCCATATGAATCAATGGCTTGTGAAACCATTGGGTGGGGAGGTGCTGGATATTTGACTTTATTGTGACGGCCGATAGCGGCAAATGCCTGCCGCGACGGGAATCCGCCGCGGCAACAAAAGCGACGTATGGCATTACTGCGCGTTGAATGCCTGACCGTTGATACCCGTGCTGTCGGGGCCCATCAAGTAGAGGTAGACCGGCATGATGTCCTCCGGGGTCGGATTGTTCAGCGGGTTCTCGCCGGGATAAGCCTGCGCTCGCATGCTGGTGCGGGTGCCGCCCGGGTTGATGCTGTTGGAGCGCACCGGCGCCACGCCGTCGACCTCATCGGCCAGGGTTTGCATCAGGCCTTCGGTGGCGAACTTCGACACACCGTAAGCGCCCCAGTAAGCACGCCCCTTGCGACCGACACTGCTGGAGGTAAACACCACCGACGCATCCTGCGACAGCTTGAGCAGCGGCAGCAGCGTGCTGGTCAGCATGAACATGGCGTTGACGTTGACCTGCATGACACGCATGAAGTTTTCCCCGGACAACTGCTCGATCGGCGTACGCGGGCCGATGATCGAAGCGTTGTGCAGGAGGCCGTCGAGGTGGCCGAATTCGGTTTCGATCATCGCTGCCAGTTCATCGTATTGATGGGGCAGGGCGGTTTCGAGGTTGAAGGGGATGACTGCTGGTTGCGGGTGGCCGGCAGCTTCGATTTCGTCGTAGACCTGCGTCAGATTGGCTTCGGTCTTGCCCAGCAGCAACACGGTGGCGCCATGGGCGGCATAGGTTTTCGCGGCGGCCGCACCAATGCCGCGACCGGCACCGGTGACCAGAATGACCCGATCCTTGAGCAATTCGGGACGAGCGGAATAATCAAACATAAAAACCTCACAATCCGTTAATAGCTAAAAGATCGCAGCCTTCGGCAGCTCCTACATGAGTTAGGTAACTCCCCTGTAGGAGCTGCCGCAGGCTGCGATCTTTTGACTTTGATCAGCAACTGCAGAGCGCGCTATCCAGCACCTTGCGCAACTCCAGCGGATGATCCACCACCACATCCGCGCCCCAGTGCCGCGGGTTGTCGTCCGGATGGATGTAGCCGTAGGTTACCGCGGCCGTTTTGGTCCCGGCATCGCGCCCCGACTCGATATCGCGCAGATCATCGCCCACAAACAGAACGGTCGACGGATCCAGATCAAGCATCTTGCACGCGAGGGTCAGCGGTTCCGGATCCGGCTTGCTGTTCTTCACGTGATCCGGGCAGATCAGCAGCGCCGAGCGCTCGGCCAGCCCCAGTTGCTGCATGATCGGCTCGGCGAAACGCACAGGCTTGTTGGTGACCACGCCCCAGATCAGGTTGGCCTTTTCGATGTCGGCCAGCAGTTCGCTCATACCGTCGAACAGTTTGCTGTGCACCGCACAACCGACGAGGTAACGCTCAAGAAACTCCAGACGCAGTTCCTCAAAGCCCGGCGACTCCGGGTCCATCGAAAACGTCACCGCGACCATGGCTTTGGCGCCACCGGAAATCTCGTCGCGAATGTGCTTGTCGTTGATCGGCGGCAAGCCGCGATCCGCGCGCATCGCCTGGCAGATGGCAATGAAGTCCGGCGCGGTGTCGAGCAGGGTGCCGTCCATGTCGAAAAGAACTGCTCTGATGGCCATCGGCTTACTCCTCGCGCAGGGTCTGGATCATGTAGTTGACGTCAACGTCGCTGGCTAGTTTGTAGTGCTTGGTCAGCGGGTTGTAGGTCAGGCCGATGATGTCCTTGACGGTCAGGCCGGCGATGCGGCTCCAGGCGCCCAGCTCGGACGGACGAATGAATTTCTTGAAGTCGTGGGTGCCGCGCGGCAGCAGCTTCATGATGTATTCGGCGCCGATGATCGCGAACAGGTACGCCTTCGGGTTGCGGTTGATGGTCGAGAAGAACACCTGACCGCCCGGCTTGACCATGCGGTAGCAAGCGGCGATGACCGACGATGGATCAGGCACGTGCTCGAGCATTTCCAGGCAGGTCACGACGTCGAACTGCTCGGGCATTTCCTCGGCCAGGTCTTCGGCGGTGATCTGGCGGTACTCGACGCTGACGCCGGACTCCAGTTGATGCAACTGCGCGACCGCCAACGGCGCCTCGCCCATGTCGATGCCCATGACGGTGGCGCCGCGCTGGGCCATGGCTTCGCTGAGGATGCCGCCGCCGCAACCGACGTCGAGGACTTTCTTGCCGGCCAGATTGACCCGTTCGTCGATCCAGTTGACCCGCAGCGGGTTGATGTCGTGCAGCGGTTTGAACTCGCTCTCACGGTCCCACCAGCGATGGGCCAGGGCTTCGAATTTGGCGATTTCGGCGTGGTCGACGTTGCTCATGGTTCAATCCTCTAAAACTTGAAAAAGGCTGTAGCCCCGCAGGTTGGCTGCGAGGTGTTTACGATTCGGTGTGGCCGCTGATGCGCTGGCCCCAGGCCCGGGCGGTGGCGCCCAGTTGTTGTTCATCCATGCGCGTCAGGCGCCGGTCGTCGAGCAGTTGTTTGCCGGCGACCCACAGGTGTTTCACGCAATCGCGCCCGGTGGCATATATAAGCTGCGAAACCGGGTCATAGACCGGTTGCTGCGCCAGGCCGGACAGGTCGAAGGCGACGATGTCCGCGGCTTTGCCGATTTCCAGCGAGCCAACCTGCGCCTCTATTCCCAGTGCCCGGGCACCGTTGAGCGTAGCCATGCGCAACGCACGATGGGCATCGAGCGCGGTGGCGGAACCGGCGACAGCTTTGGCCAGTAGCGCTGCGGTACGGGTTTCGCCGAGCAGGTCGAGGTCATTGTTGCTCGCCGCACCATCGGTGCCGACCGCGACATTCACGCCAGCCTGCCACAAACGCTCGACCGGGCAGAAACCGCTGGCCAGCTTCAGGTTCGATTCCGGGCAGTGGATCACGCTGGTGTTGCTTTCTACCAGCAACGCCAGGTCGTCATCGCTGATCTGCGTCATGTGCACCGCCTGGAAGCGCGGGCCGAGCAGGCCCAGTCGGCCTAGACGGGCCAGAGGCCGTTCGCCGCGCTGCTCGACCGCTTGCTGCACTTCGAACGCCGTTTCGTGGACGTGCATGTGAATCGACGCGTCCAGCTCCTCGGCAATCACGCGGATTTTCTCGAGATTTTCATCGCCGACGGTGTAGGGTGCATGAGGGCCGAAGGTGATCTTGATGCGCTCGTGATGCTTCAGATCGCCGAACAGCTCGACACCTTGGCGAATGGCCTCATCGGCGCTGGCGGCGCCCGGAATCGGGAAGTCGAGGATCGGAATGGCGATCTGCGCGCGCATTCCACTGTCATGCACGCGTTCGCTGGCGACTTTGGGGAAGAAATACATGTCCGAAAAGCAGGTTATGCCGCCCTTGATCTGCTCGGCGATGGCCAGATCGGTGCCGTCACGAACGAAGTCTTCATCGACCCATTTGGCTTCGGCCGGCCAGATGTGGTTTTCCAGCCAGGTCATCAGCGGCAGATCATCGGCCAGGCCACGGAACAGCGTCATAGCCGCGTGACCGTGGGCGTTGATCAGGCCGGGGCTGAGCAGCACATCCGGCAATTCGCGTACTTCAGTGGCGTTACACTTCAACGCGTCGCTGCGCGGGCCGATAAAAACGATGCGACCGTCGCGGATGCCCAGGCCATGCTCCTTGAGCACAACGCCTGCGGGTTCGACGGGTACCAGCCAGGTCGGCAGCAATAATAAGTCGAGCGCAATGGCAGGTTTCGGCATCGAGGGTCGGTTCCAGTGCTTTTGTAAAGGATGGCGAAGTATACCCGAGCGTCTTCGCGGGGGGATCGCTATAATCGGCGGCTTTTGTTCATGAGTGCGGGGTGTGGGATGCGCGATCGACTGTTGGCTGCGGAGAAAGTGAAGGCCATCGATTGGCGAGATGGCGCGCTGCACCTGCTGGATCAGCGTATTTTGCCGTTCGAGGAAACCTGGCTCGCCTACACCAGCGCCGCCGGCGTGGCCGAGGCGATTCGTTCGATGGTGGTGCGTGGCGCGCCGGCCATCGGCATCAGTGCCGCTTATGGCATCGTCCTCGCGGCGCGTACGCGGGTAGCCGAAGGCGGCGACTGGTACGCGGCGCTGGAAGAGGATTTTGCCCTGCTGGCCGCTTCCCGGCCGACAGCGGTCAACCTGTTCTGGGCGCTGGGCCGCATGCACGATCGGCTCGATCGCCTCAAAGGCAATGCCGATCCGCTGGCGGCGCTGGAAGCCGAGGCCATCGCCATCCACGAAAGTGACCGCGAGGCTAACCTGACCATGGCCCAGCTCGGCGTCGATCTGATCCGCAAGCATCAGGGCAACGCCCAGGCGATTCTCACCCACTGCAACACCGGTGCTCTGGCAACGGGCGGTTTTGGCACGGCGCTTGGCGTCATTCGTGCGGCATTTATCGAGGGTATGGTCGAGCGCGTTTATGCCGACGAAACCCGGCCGTGGCTGCAGGGCTCGCGCCTGACAGCATGGGAGCTGGCCAACGAAGGCATTCCGGTCACCCTGAATGCCGATTCTGCCGCCGCGCACATCATGAAAACCAAAGGCGTGACCTGGGTGATCGTCGGCGCTGACCGGATCACCGCCAATGGCGACGTGGCCAACAAGATCGGCACTTATCAACTGGCGGTCAATGCCATGCACCATGGTGTGCGTTTCATGGTCGTGGCGCCGAGTTCGACCATCGACATGAATCTGGCCAGCGGCGACGAAATTCCGATTGAAGAGCGCGATGGTGCCGAATTGCTGGAAGTCGGCGGCAAGCGTGTCGGCGCGGACGTTGAGGCGTTCAACCCGGTGTTTGACGTGACGCCGGCGGACCTGATCGATGCCATCGTTACCGAAAAGGGCATCGTCGAGCGGCCGGACACGGCAAAAATGGCCCAGCTGATGTGCCGCAAGCGCCTGCATTGAGGCTGACACGTTCAAACCGTTGACACCTATTCAATGTAGGAGCTGCCGAAGGCTGCGATCTTTTGACTTTGCTGTCAAAGAAGCAGGATCAAAAGATCGCAGCCTTCGGCAGCTCCTACAGGGATGTGAGTCGTCATAGATGACCGGGTTTGCTCGCGATGAGGGTCTAAAAGTCAATAAACATCCTCAAACCAACCCCGAATTCTGCATTCAAAGAAGCTCTGAGCCTCTCTCGTCCCCGTTAAGCCTGTCACCAGTCAACTAACTATGCTCCATGCGCGTCTGGGGGATAGGTGCGTGGCGGCCTTTGTGATAACATCCGGCGTTTTCCGAGGCAGCTCCACGGAGCTGTCTTTACTGCGCAAATCCACTCTCCGGATTGTTGATTTGTCGTAAGTCGGCGCACGGCACTCGGCCGTGCCCGACGAGCTTCGTTGCTCCCACATGGAAATGACGAAGTTTCACCAGAAAAAGGAATCAGGCTTCTCATGGGCGAACTGGCCAAAGAAATCCTCCCGGTCAATATCGAAGACGAGCTGAAGCAGTCCTACCTCGACTACGCGATGAGCGTGATCGTCGGCCGTGCACTGCCGGATGCGCGCGATGGCCTCAAGCCCGTGCACCGTCGCGTACTGTTCGCGATGAGCGAGCTGGGCAACGACTACAACAAGCCGTACAAGAAATCTGCCCGTGTTGTCGGCGACGTGATCGGTAAGTATCACCCGCACGGTGATACTGCGGTGTACGACACCATCGTCCGCATGGCTCAGCCTTTCTCCCTGCGCTACCTGCTGGTCGACGGTCAGGGCAACTTCGGTTCGGTGGACGGCGACAACGCCGCGGCCATGCGATACACCGAAGTACGCATGACCAAGCTGGCGCACGAGCTGCTGGCCGACCTGCACAAGGAAACCGTGGACTGGGTGCCGAACTACGACGGCACCGAGATGATCCCGGCGGTCATGCCGACGCGGATTCCCAACCTGCTGGTCAACGGCTCCAGCGGTATCGCCGTGGGCATGGCGACCAACATTCCGCCGCACAACCTCGGTGAAGTCATCGACGGTTGCCTGGCGCTCATCGACAACCCTGAGCTGACCGTCGATGAACTGATGCAATACATCCCCGGTCCGGACTTCCCGACCGCCGCGATCATCAACGGTCGCGCCGGCATCATCGAAGCCTACCGCACCGGTCGCGGGCGCATTTACATGCGTGCCCGCTCGATCATCGAGGACATCGACAAGGTCGGTGGTCGTCAGCAGATCGTCATCACCGAACTCCCTTACCAGTTGAACAAGGCGCGTCTGATCGAGAAGATCGCCGAGCTGGTCAAAGAGAAGAAGCTGGAAGGCATCACCGAGCTGCGCGACGAGTCCGACAAGGACGGTATGCGCGTCGTGATCGAACTGCGTCGCGGCGAAGTGCCTGAGGTGATCCTCAACAACCTCTACGCCCAGACCCAGCTGCAAGCGGTGTTCGGCATCAACATCGTCGCGCTGATCGACGGCCGTCCGCGGATTCTCAACCTCAAGGATCTGCTGGAAGCCTTCGTTCGTCACCGCCGCGAAGTCGTCACCCGTCGTACCGTGTTCGAACTGCGTAAAGCCCGTGAACGTGGCCACATCCTTGAAGGTCAAGCGGTTGCCCTGTCGAACATCGACCCGGTGATCGCCCTGATCAAGGCTTCGCCGACCCCGTCGGAAGCCAAGGAAGCGCTGATCAAGACCGCGTGGGAATCCTCCGCTGTGGTCGCGATGGTTGAGCGTGCCGGTGCTGATTCGTGCCGTCCGGAGACCCTCGATCCGCAATACGGTCTGCGTGAAGGCAAGTACTTCCTGTCGCCAGAGCAGGCGCAAGCCATTCTGGAACTGCGTCTGCACCGTCTGACCGGTCTGGAGCACGAGAAACTGCTGGCCGAGTATCAAGAGATCCTCAACCAGATCGGGGAGCTGATCCGCATCCTCAACAGCGCCGTGCGCCTGATGGAAGTGATCCGCGAAGAGCTGGAAGTGATCCGTGCCGAATACGGCGATGTGCGTCGCACCGAAATTCTCGATGCGCGCCTCGATCTGACTCTGGGTGACATGATCCCGGAAGAAGAGCGTGTCGTGACCATCTCCCACGGTGGCTACGCCAAGACCCAGCCATTGGCTGCGTACCAGGCTCAGCGTCGTGGCGGTAAAGGCAAATCGGCGACCGGCGTCAAGGATGAGGACTACATTGCTCACCTGCTGGTTGCCAACAGCCACACCACGCTGCTGCTGTTCTCCAGCAAGGGCAAGGTGTACTGGCTCAAGACCTACGAGATCCCGGAAGCGTCCCGCGCTGCCCGTGGTCGTCCGCTGGTCAACCTCTTGCCATTGAGCGAGGGCGAATACATCACCACCATGCTGCCGGTCGATCTCGAAGCCATGAAGCGTCAGGCTGATGAAGAAGAAGCCGAAGGCGCCGAGGCTGATGTAGAAGAAATCGAAAACAGCAACGAGACCGACGAAGAGCGCCGCGCGCGCATCAAGGCTGCCGACCGCAAGAAGGCACCGTTCATCTTCATGTCGACTGCCAACGGTACGGTCAAGAAGACTCCGCTGGTGGCCTTCAGCCGTCAGCGTAGCGTTGGTCTGATCGCGCTGGAGCTGGACGAAGGCGACATCCTGATTTCCGCAGCCGTCACCGACGGTGAACAGGAAATCATGCTGTTCTCCGACGGCGGCAAGGTTACTCGCTTCAAGGAATCCGAAGTTCGCGCCATGGGCCGTACCGCCCGCGGTGTGCGTGGTATGCGTCTGCCGGAAGGTCAGAAGCTGATTTCCATGCTGATCCCGGAAGAGGGCAGCGAGATTCTCACCGCTTCCGAGCGCGGTTATGGCAAGCGTACCGCCATCACCGAGTTCCCTGAGTACAAGCGTGGCGGTCAGGGCGTTATCGCCATGGTCAGCAACGAGCGTAACGGCCGTCTGGTCGGTGCGGTTCAGGTGCAGGACGGCGAAGAGATCATGCTGATCTCCGATCAGGGCACGCTGGTGCGTACCCGTGTCGACGAAGTGTCGAGCCTGGGTCGTAACACTCAAGGTGTCACGCTGATCAAACTGGCCAAGGATGAAACCCTGGTCGGCCTGGAGCGGGTGCAAGAGCCTTCGGAAGTCGAAGGTGAAGAGCTCGAAGGTGAAGAGGGCGAGGAGTTCGAAGGCAATGTCGTGATCGACGACGCTGCCGAAGACCAGCAGCTCGACGCCGCAGCAGACGAAGAACCGCAAGAATAAGCGGACAAGCGAGGGGGCGGATGAGAATTCGCCCCCTTGTTATTTGTCCCGTATGAAAATAACGCAAGACCCTGTAGGAGCTGCCGAAGGCTGCGATCTTTTGATCCTGTTTTTTACAATCAAGATCAAAAGATCGCAGCCTTCGGCAACTCCTGCAGAGGTAGATGTGCAGAATTATCGATTTACAGATTTATTGTGATACCACCAAATCAGAGCGAGATTGGATGTGAGCAAGCGAGCCTATAACTTCTGCGCCGGTCCTGCGGCGCTTCCTGAAGCTGTCCTGCAGCGCGCCCAGGGTGAACTCCTTGATTGGCATGGCAAGGGCTTGTCGGTCATGGAAATGAGCCATCGCAGCGATGAGTTCGTGTCCATTGCTACCCAGGCCGAGCAGGATCTGCGTGACCTGCTGAATATCCCGTCGAACTATAAAGTGCTGTTTCTGCAAGGTGGCGCCAGCCAGCAATTCGCGCAGATTCCACTGAACCTGCTGCCTGAAGGCGGCTCGGCCGACTATATCGACACCGGTATCTGGTCGCAGAAAGCCATCGAAGAAGCCTCGCGCTACGGCCATGTCAACGTTGCCGCCACCGCCAAGCCTTACGACTATTTCGCCATCCCCGGCCAGAACGAGTGGAACCTGTCGAAAGACGCCGCTTACGTTCACTACGCGCCGAACGAAACCATTGGCGGTCTGGAATTCCAATGGATTCCGGAAGTCGGTGACGTGCCATTGGTGGCGGACATGTCTTCGGACATTCTGTCGCGTCCAGTCGATGTCTCGCGTTTCGGCATGATCTACGCCGGCGCACAAAAGAACATTGGCCCGAGCGGCATCGTCGTCAACATCATTCGCGAAGACTTGCTCGGCAAGGCGCGTGCGCTGTGCCCGACCATGCTCGACTACAAAGTCGCGGCGGATAACGGCTCGATGTACAACACGCCGCCGACGCTGGCCTGGTATCTGTCCGGTCTGGTGTTCCAGTGGCTGAAAGAGCAGGGTGGCGTCGAAGCCATCGCCAAGCTGAACGACACCAAGCAGCGCACGCTGTACGACTTCATCGACGCCAGCGGCCTCTACAGCAACCCGATCAACAAGTCGGATCGCTCGTGGATGAACGTGCCGTTCCGTCTGGCTGATGATCGTCTCGACAAGCCGTTCCTGGTCGGTGCCGAAGAGCGCGGTCTGCTCAACCTCAAGGGTCACCGTTCTGTGGGCGGCATGCGCGCCTCCATCTACAACGCCGTCGACATCACCGCCGTTAATGCGCTGGTGGCGTACATGGCTGAATTCGAGAAGGAACACGGCTGATGTCCGAGCAAGAACTCAAGGCACTGCGCGTTCGCATTGACGCTCTGGACACCAAAGTCATGGAGCTGATCAGTGAGCGTGCGCGTTGCGCCCAGGAAGTCGCGCGAGTAAAGATGGCCTCGCTGGCCGAAGGCGAAGTGCCGGTTTTCTATCGTCCTGAGCGCGAAGCCCAGGTGCTCAAGCGAGTGATGGAGCGCAATCAGGGGCCGTTGGGCAACGAAGAAATGGCGCGGTTGTTCCGCGAAATCATGTCTTCGTGCCTGGCGCTGGAGCAGCCGCTGAAAGTGGCTTACCTCGGTCCTGAAGGCACCTTCACTCAGGCTGCGGCCATGAAGCACTTCGGTCACGCGGTGATCAGCAAGCCGATGGCCGCGATCGACGAAGTGTTCCGTGAAGTGGCGGCCGGTGCGGTGAATTTTGGCGTGGTGCCGGTGGAAAACTCCACCGAAGGCGCGGTCAACCATACCCTCGACAGCTTCCTCGAGCACGACATGGTGATTTGTGGCGAAGTCGAGCTGCGCATACACCATCACCTGTTGGTCGGTGAAAACACCAAGACCGACAGCATCAGCCGCATCTATTCGCATGCTCAGTCGCTGGCCCAGTGCCGCAAGTGGCTGGACGCGCATTACCCGAATGTCGAGCGCGTTGCAGTGTCCAGCAATGCCGAGGCGGCCAAGCGGGTTAAAGGCGAGTGGAATTCTGCGGCGATTGCCGGCGACATGGCGGCCGGTCTGTATGGCCTGACGCGTCTGGCCGAGAAGATCGAAGATCGCCCGGACAACTCCACGCGCTTCCTGATGATTGGTAACCAGGAAGTGCCGCCGACCGGCGACGACAAGACCTCGATCATCGTGTCCATGAGCAACAAGCCCGGCGCGCTCCACGAGCTGCTGGTGCCGTTCCATGACAACGGCATCGACCTGACCCGCATCGAAACCCGGCCGTCGCGCAGCGGCAAATGGACCTACGTGTTCTTTATCGACTTCGTCGGCCACCACCGTGATCCGTTGATCAAGGGTGTGCTGGAAAAGATCAGTCAGGAAGCAGTAGCACTCAAAGTGCTGGGTTCCTACCCGAAAGCAGTTCTGTAAGGGGCGGTAGTAAATGAGTGGCAATTTCCTCGCTCTGGCACAGCCGGGCGTGCAACAACTTTCGCCGTACGTTCCGGGCAAGCCTGTGGACGAACTGGCGCGCGAGCTGGATCTGGATCCGGCGAAAATCGTCAAGCTGGCAAGCAACGAAAACCCATTGGGCGCCAGTCCTAAAGCCTTGGCGGCGATTCGCGAAGAGCTGGCCGAGCTGACTCGTTATCCTGACGGCAACGGTTTCGCACTCAAGTCCCTGCTGGCCGAACAGTGCCGCGTAGAGCTGGACCAGGTCACGCTGGGCAATGGCTCCAACGACATTCTTGAGCTGGTGGCGCGCGCCTATCTGGCGCCGGGCCTGAATGCTGTGTTCAGCGAACATGCGTTCGCGGTGTATCCGATCGCGACTCAAGCGGTCGGCGCTCAGGCCAAAGTAGTGCCAGCCAAGGATTGGGGGCACGACCTGCCTGCAATGCTGGCGGCCATCGATGCCAACACCCGCGTGGTGTTCATCGCCAACCCGAACAACCCGACCGGCACCTGGTTCGGCGCCGAGGCGCTGGACGAGTTTCTGCAGGATGTTCCGGAGCATGTGCTGGTGGTCCTGGATGAGGCATACATCGAGTACGCCGAAGGCAGCGACTTGCCGGATGGTCTGGATTTCCTCGCGGCGTACCCGAACCTGCTGGTTTCGCGCACCTTCTCCAAGGCCTATGGCCTAGCGGCATTGCGCGTTGGCTACGGTCTGTCGACTCCGGTAGTGGCGGACGTGCTGAACCGTGTTCGCCAGCCATTCAACGTCAACAGCCTGGCCCTTGCGGCTGCCTGTGCGGCGTTGAAAGACGAGGAGTATCTGGCGCAAAGCCGTCAGCTCAACGAGTCCGGCATGCAGCAGTTGCAAGCCGGTTTCCGTGAGCTGGGTCTTGGCTGGATCGAGTCCAAAGGCAACTTTATTTGCGTCGATCTCGCTCAGGTGGCAGCTCCGGTGTTCCAGGGCTTGCTGGCCGAAGGGGTGATCGTGCGCCCGGTGGCCAATTACGGCATGCCGAATCACCTGCGGATCACCATTGGTCTGCCGGCCGAAAACAGCCGTTTCCTTGAAGCGCTGCGCAAGGTTCTGGCTCGTGGGTGATGTCACTGCGCTGCAATCTGCTGCACCTATGATCGGTCGCCTTGTGGTGGTCGGTCTGGGGTTGATCGGTGGTTCGTTCGCCAAAGGCTTGCGTGAAAGTGGTGTTTGCCGCGAAGTGGTCGGGGTCGATCTCGATGCGCAATCGCGCAAGCTGGCGGTTGAGTTGGGTGTGGTGGATCGCTGTGAAGACGATCTGACGGCTGCCTGTCAGGGCGCTGACGTGATTCAGTTGGCGGTGCCGATTCTGGCCATGGAAAAAGTCCTCGCACGTTTGGCGAGCATGGATCTGGGTCAGGCGATTCTGACTGATGTCGGCAGTGCCAAAGGCAATGTGGTGCGCGCGGCGACCGAGGCGTTTGGCGGCATGCCGGCGCGGTTCGTGCCGGGCCATCCGATTGCCGGCTCCGAGCAGAGTGGGGTGGAAGCCTCCAATGCCGAACTGTTCCGTCGTCATAAAGTGATCCTGACGCCGCTTGAGCAAACCGATCCGGCTGCGCTGGCGATCGTTGATCGGTTGTGGCGCGAATTGGGTGCCGACGTCGAGCACATGCAGGTCGAGCGTCACGATGAAGTGCTGGCCGCAACCAGTCATTTGCCGCACTTGCTGGCCTTCGGTCTGGTTGACTCGTTGGCCAAGCGCAATGAAAACCTTGAGATCTTCCGTTACGCTGCCGGTGGTTTCCGCGATTTCACAAGAATCGCCGGAAGCGACCCGGTGATGTGGCACGACATCTTCCTCGCCAACCGCGAGGCTGTTCTGCGCACACTCGATACATTTCGCAGCGACCTCGACGCCTTGCGCGACGCGGTCGATGCAGGGGATGGGCACCAATTGTTGGGCGTTTTCACTCGCGCCCGGGTTGCTCGTGAGCATTTCAGTAAAATCCTGGCCCGCAGGGCCTATGTGGACGCTATGAATTCCAACGATCTGATCTTCCTGGCTCAACCTGGTGGCCGCCTGTCCGGTCGGATTCGCGTACCGGGCGACAAATCCATTTCCCACCGTTCGATCATGCTCGGCTCGCTGGCCGAAGGCGTCACCGAAGTCGAAGGTTTCCTCGAGGGCGAAGACGCTCTGGCAACCTTGCAGGCCTTCCGCGACATGGGCGTGGTTATCGAAGGCCCGCATCACGGCCGCGTGACCATTCACGGTGTTGGCCTGCATGGCCTGAAACCTGCGCCGGGTCCGATCTATCTGGGCAACTCCGGTACATCGATGCGTCTGCTGTCCGGGCTGTTGGCGGCGCAGAATTTCGACAGCACCCTGACCGGCGATGCTTCCCTGTCCAAGCGTCCGATGAATCGCGTGGCCAACCCGCTGCGTGAAATGGGCGCGGTGATTGAAACTGCCGCCGAAGGGCGTCCGCCGATGACTATTCGTGGCGGTCACAAGCTCAAAGGTCTGACCTACACCATGCCGATGGCCAGTGCTCAGGTTAAATCCTGCTTGCTGCTGGCGGGTCTGTACGCTGAAGGCAAGACCACCGTCACCGAGCCAGCGCCAACTCGCGATCACACCGAGCGCATGTTGCGCGGCTTCGGTTACCCGGTGAGCGTTGAAGGCGCGACTGCATCGGTCGAGTCCGGCGGCAAGCTGACCGCAACCCATATCGAAGTGCCGGGCGACATCTCGTCTTCCGCGTTTTTCCTGGTGGCGGCTTCGATCGCCGAGGGTTCCGAGCTGGTGCTTGAGCACGTCGGTATCAACCCGACCCGTACCGGTGTCATCGACATCCTGCGCCTGATGGGCGCGGACATTACTCTGGAAAACCAGCGTGAAGTCGGCGGCGAACCAGTGGCTGACCTGCGTGTGCGAGCAGCCAAGCTCAAAGGTATCGAGATTCCTGAAGAGTTGGTGCCGCTGGCCATCGACGAGTTCCCGGTGCTGTTCGTGGCCGCGGCCTGTGCCGAAGGGCGCACCGTGCTGACCGGCGCCGAAGAGCTGCGGGTCAAGGAATCGGATCGCATCCAGGTCATGGCGGACGGTTTGCTGGCGCTGGGTGTCAAGTGCGAACCGACCCCGGACGGCATCATCATCGACGGCGGCCAGATCGGCGGCGGCGAAGTGCATGGTCACGGCGATCACCGTATCGCCATGGCATTCAGCGTGGCTTCGTTGCGCGCCACTGCGCCGATTCGCATCCATGATTGCGCCAACGTCGCGACATCGTTCCCGAACTTCCTCGCGCTGTGTGCGCAGGTCGGTATTCGTGTGGCACAAGAGGCTCAGTCGTGAAAAAAATTGCACCGGTCATCACCATTGATGGGCCAAGCGGCTCGGGCAAAGGCACGGTAGCCGGGATTCTGGCCAAACGTCTGGGCTGGAACCTGCTGGATTCCGGTGCGCTTTACCGCTTGCTGGCGTTTGCTGCGCACAATCACGGTGTCGACCTGACCAATGAAGAGCTGCTGAAGAAACTTGCCGCTCATCTGGATGTGCAATTCATCGCGGCGACCGACGGTCAGCTGCAGCGCATCATTCTGGAAGGTGACGAAGTCAGCGATGTCATTCGTACTGAAAGCGTCGGTTCCGGCGCCTCTCAAGTGGCTGCATTGCCCGCCGTGCGCGAGGCGCTGCTGCAGCGTCAACGCGCGTTCCAGGAGGCGCCGGGTCTGGTGGCCGATGGTCGCGACATGGGTACGGTGGTTTTTCCGACCGCACCACTGAAGATTTTTCTGACCGCCAGTGCCGAGGAGAGAGCGCGCCGTCGATATTTGCAGTTGAAGGGCAAAGTCGAGGGTGTTAGTCTGTCGAGTCTGCTAGATGAGATCCGTGCACGCGATGAGCGTGATACCCAGCGCGCAGTAGCCCCGCTCAAGCCGGCGGCTGATGCCATACAGCTGGATTCCACGGAGTTGTCCATCGATCAGGTGCTTGAACGCATCATGAGCGAGATCGCCATTCGCGATATCGCCGGGTGACCAAGAAGGTTGCAGGGGACCAGTCATAGTCCTGCGGCGCTTCTTCTATATGAAACTAACCCACACCGTCTGGGGTGTGGAGATGGGCGTATCCTTCGCCCTCATTTACAGGAATTAAAATGAGCGAAAGCTTTGCGGAACTCTTTGAAGAAAGCCTAAAAACCCTGAACCTTCAGGCAGGCTCCATCATCACCGGTGTTATCGTTGATATCGATTACCAAGCTCGCTGGGTAACCGTTCACGCTGGCCTGAAGTCTGAAGCACTCATCCCGCTTGAGCAGTTCTACAACGACGCTGGCGATCTGACTATCAATGTCGGTGACGAAGTTCACGTTGCTCTGGACTCGGTTGAAGACGGTTTCGGTGAAACCAAGCTGTCCCGTGAAAAAGCCAAGCGCGCTGAATGCTGGATCGTTCTGGAAGCTGCCTTCGCAGCCGAGGAAGTGGTCAAGGGCGTTATCAACGGTAAGGTTAAAGGCGGCTTCACTGTCGACGTTAACGGCATCCGTGCGTTCCTGCCAGGTTCCCTGGTTGACGTCCGTCCAGTGCGCGACACCACGCACCTGGAAGGCAAAGAGCTGGAATTCAAGGTCATCAAGCTGGACCAGAAGCGCAACAACGTTGTCGTTTCCCGTCGCAGCGTCCTGGAAGCCGAGAACTCCGCCGAGCGTGAAGCTCTGCTGGAATCCCTGCAGGAAGGCCAGCAAGTCAAAGGTATCGTCAAAAACCTCACCGATTACGGCGCATTCGTCGATCTGGGTGGCGTGGACGGCCTGCTGCACATCACCGACATGGCCTGGAAGCGCATCAAGCATCCTTCCGAGATCGTCAACGTTGGTGACGAAATCGACGTTAAGGTTCTGAAGTACGATCGCGAACGCAATCGTGTTTCCCTGGGCCTGAAGCAGCTGGGCGAAGATCCATGGGTTGCTATCAAAGCCCGTTACCCAGAAAGCACTCGCGTTACCGCTCGTGTAACCAACCTGACCGACTACGGCTGCTTCGCTGAGCTGGAAGAAGGCGTTGAAGGTCTGGTACACGTTTCCGAAATGGACTGGACCAACAAGAACATCCACCCTTCGAAAGTCGTACAAGTCGGCGACGAAGTGGAAGTTATGGTTCTGGACATCGACGAAGAGCGTCGTCGTATCTCCCTGGGCATCAAGCAGTGCAAATCTAACCCATGGGAAGATTTCTCTGGCCAGTTCAACAAGGGCGATAAAATCTCCGGCACCATCAAGTCGATCACCGATTTCGGTATCTTCATTGGTCTGGACGGCGGCATCGACGGCCTGGTTCACCTGTCCGACATCTCCTGGAACGAAGTTGGCGAAGAAGCTGTTCGTCGTTTCAAGAAGGGCGACGAGCTGGACACCGTTATCCTGTCGGTTGACCCAGAGCGCGAGCGTATCTCCCTGGGTATCAAGCAACTGGAAAGCGATCCGTTCTCCGAGTACGTTCAAGAGAACGACAAAGGCGCAATCGTTAAAGGCACTGTGAAAGAAGTTGACGCCAAAGGCGCCATCATCGTTCTGGCCGACGACATCGAAGCGACTCTGAAAGCCTCCGAAATCAGCCGTGACCGCGTTGAAGACGCGCGCAACGTTCTGAAAGAAGGCCAGGAAGTAGAAGCCAAGATCATCAGCGTTGACCGCAAGAGCCGCGTAATCCAGCTCTCCATCAAGTCGAAAGACGATGCTGAAGAGAAAGAAGCTATCCAAAGCCTGAAGGCTGAAGAAGCTCCTGCTGGCGACACCACCATGGCGGCACTGCTGCGCCAGGCAATGGCCAAACAGAACTAAGTTCTGCTTGATCATTAAAAAGGGCGACTTCGGTCGCCCTTTTTTGTGCCTGCGATTTGATGCGTCGCTTCAGCGCGTGAAACCATTTCCTTTGCTCGTGGGTCTGTTTCTTTAATCGGATCAATCGTCTATTCACGACTAAGCTTGGTCTTAAGCGTGTAGTCGTCGGGCATGGCCTGGCATAAGGAAGTGGATGAACAAGTTTATTGTCGTTGCAGTGTTGCTGGCGTTGGCAGGTTGCACCACAAGTGCGAAGACCCATGCTGTGCGCGGCGTCAGTGGTATCGAGGTCGACTGTTCCGGGCTGGGCTCTGGCTGGGAAAAGTGCCAAAAGCGTGCGGCGAAGGAGTGCAAGGGTGCAGGTTACAAAGTCATTACGCGATCTGACGATGCCAAGGATGAGGATGATTACCCGTTCGGCTTCAACCCTGCGGGCTTCGTGACTCGGACCATGCTGGTGATCTGTCGCTGATCTTGCGTGATCGGTCAGGTGTTGATGCCCCGAAAATGGGCGTTTGGACGCGGTGGAAGATATGTCAATCCCTGGGCTGTTCAAATTCTTCCGGGCGTGCTAAAACCTTTCAAGCGCTGATCTAGCTGCTTGAAAAAGAAGGGAAAAATATGACGAAGTCGGAGTTGATCGAACGAATTGTCACCCATCAAGGGCTGCTCTCATCCAAGGATGTGGAGCTGGCCATCAAGACCATGCTTGAACAAATGTCCCAATGCCTGGCCACTGGTGATCGCATCGAGATCCGTGGGTTCGGCAGCTTCTCCCTGCACTATCGCGCGCCGCGCGTTGGTCGCAATCCCAAGACCGGCCAGTCCGTCAGTCTGGATGGTAAATTCGTTCCGCACTTCAAGCCGGGCAAAGAACTGCGCGATCGTGTGAACGAAGAAGAGGAGGAGGGGGTTTGACAGTGGCAATCTTTCAGGGAGCTAGTCATGCGTAACCTGAAGCGCATACTTCTCGGCGTTTTTATTCTTTTGCTGGTGTTGGTGATTTTGGCGTTTGTGCTTGAGAATCAGCAGTCGGTATCTTTGTTGTTTCTTGGGCTGTCTGGTCCGCAGTTGCCAGTCTCGTTGGTCGTCGTACTGGCGTTGCTCATTGGTATGTTGATCGGGCCAATACTCGGCTGGTTCTTGGGGCGTTCCTCCAGGGCTGCGCGAAAACGACTGGTCTGAGAACGAGAGGTGCAGGGCATCTGTCGAAATTGCTCTCCAACCTATCTTTATCCATTAGTAAAACCGTCATTAAGCTGTAAAATGCAACCCTTGTTCGATAGTGCCTTGTTGCACGTCGTTTCAGACTGACACTGACGGATGCCACTACTTGATGGCTTCTGCATTCATGGATTAGACAGCGCTCTTTGTTGGCTCTGTCCGCAGCTCAAGGGTATCGTTTCGCGTGAAAATTCTAGTTACCGGCGGCGCCGGATTCATCGGCTCGGCAGTCATTCGTCACATCATCTCCAATACCACCGACTCCGTCGTTAACGTCGATAAGCTGACCTACGCCGGTAACCTCGAGTCGCTGGCAGAAGTCAGTCAGGATTCGCGTTACGCATTTGAGCGCGTGGATATCTGTGATCGCGATCAGATCGACCGTGTTCTGCGTGAGCACCAGCCGGATGCAATCATGCACCTGGCCGCGGAGTCTCACGTTGATCGCTCGATTTCCGGCCCTTCAGAGTTCATCCAGACCAACATCATCGGTACTTACACTTTGCTGGAAGCCGCACGCCATTATTGGGCTGCGTTGGATGATGCGCGCAAGACTAACTTCCGCTTCCATCACATTTCGACTGATGAAGTTTACGGAGACCTCGAAGGTCCGGAAGATCTCTTCACCGAAACCACGCCGTATCAGCCAAGCTCGCCATATTCGGCCAGCAAGGCCAGTTCCGATCACCTTGTTCGCGCTTGGGCGCGTACCTATGGCCTGCCAACACTGGTAACCAATTGCTCGAACAACTATGGCCCATGCCACTTCCCTGAGAAGTTGATCCCGCTGATCATTCTCAATGCGCTGGAAGGCAAGCCGCTGCCGGTTTATGGCAAAGGCAATCAAGTTCGTGACTGGCTGTATGTAGAAGATCACGCTCGTGCGTTGTACAAAGTCGTTACCGAAGGTGTGATCGGTGAGACTTACAACATTGGTGGTCACAACGAAAAACAAAACATCGAAGTGGTGCATACCCTCTGTGCATTGCTCGATGAATTGCGTCCGGATTCGGCGCATCGGCCACATTCGAGCTTGATCACATATGTTCAGGATCGCCCGGGTCACGATCAGCGTTACGCAATCGATGCGAGCAAGATCCAGCGCGAACTGGGCTGGACTCCGGAAGAAACCTTCGAAACCGGTATTCGCAAGACCGTTGAATGGTATCTGAACAACACTGAATGGGTTGAGCACGTGAAGAGCGGTAGCTACCAGCAGTGGATCGATCAGAACTATAGCGATCGCTCGAGCAAAGCATGAAGATCCTGCTTTTAGGAAAAAACGGCCAGGTGGGTTGGGAGCTGCAACGTTCTCTTGCACCGCTCGGTGAATTGATTGCCCTTGACCGCAACTCGGGTGGTGATCTGTCCGACTTGGACGCATTACGCGAGACCATTCGCCTGGTCAAACCTGATGTTATTGTCAACGCTGCCGCCTACACTGCGGTTGATAAGGCTGAGTCAGAAACCGAGCTGGCCGACCGGGTCAACGGTGGGGCATGTCAGGTCATGGCTGATGAGGCCATGTTCCTGGGCGCGTGGTTAATTCACTACTCGACCGACTATGTGTTCAGCGGTCAAGGTTCTCAGCGCTGGCAGGAAACTGATCAAGTCGCCCCCGTGAATCACTATGGCGCCAGCAAGCTGGCTGGTGAGCAAGCGATTATCGCATCGGGTTGCAAGCATCTGATCTTCCGCACCAGTTGGGTGTATGGCGCTCGTGGCAACAATTTCGCTAAAACCATGTTACGTCTGGCCAAGGATCGCGAAACCCTTAGCGTTATCGCCGACCAAGTTGGTGCGCCGACGGGTGCAGACCTGATTGCCGACGTGACTGCATCGGCTATTCAGCAGGTCATGCATCGCCCTGAATTGGCGGGCCTATATCACTTGGCCGCCAGCGGCGAAGTTTCTTGGCATGGCTACGCCAGTCATGTGATCGATTTTGCGCAGACAAATGGTGAGGAACTCGCCGTTACGGCGATCAATCCGATTGATACTTCTGCGTATCCAACACCTGCGCGTCGTCCCCTGAACTCCCGATTGAATACTCAGAAACTGCGCGACAATTTTTCTCTACACTTGCCGGATTGGCAAAGTGGTGTAACCCGAATGCTTAGGGAAGTTCTGAACAAATGACCACGACAAATCGTAAAGGCATCATCCTCGCTGGCGGATCGGGAACGCGTCTGCACCCGCTCACGCTTGGTGTCTCCAAGCAAATGCTGCCGATCTATGACAAGCCGATGATCTTTTATCCGCTGTCGGTCCTGATGCTGGCAGGGATGCGCGAAATCCTGATTATCTCCACGCCTGAGGACTTGCCGTTATTCCGCAAGTTGTTGGGCGATGGCAGCCTGTATGGCATCAAGTTGACCTATGCAGAACAACCTACTCCGGATGGTCTCGCTCAGGCGTTCATTATCGGTGAGGAATTTATTGGTCAGGATCCTTGCTGCCTGATCCTCGGCGACAATATTTTCTATGGCCAGCACTTCTCGGACAATTTGCGTTCGGCGACCGAACAGAAGAGCGGCGCGACCGTGTTCGGTTATCACGTTTCAGATCCCGAGCGTTTTGGTGTAGTCGAGTTCGATGCTAAGGGCCGAGCGCTCAGCATTGAAGAGAAACCACTAAACCCAAAATCCAACTACGCAGTAACGGGTCTTTATTTCTACGACAACGAAGTTGTGGAAATAGCCAAGAACATCAAACCGTCTGAGCGTGGTGAACTGGAAATTACCGACGTAAACCGCGTTTATCTTGAGCGCAAGTCCCTCAGTGTCGAAATGCTTGGTCGTGGTTTCGCTTGGCTCGACACGGGCACTCACGACTCGTTGCTCGAGGCCAGTCACTTTGTGCACACCATCGAACAGCGCCAAGGTCTGAAAGTCGCTTGCCTGGAAGAGATCGCTTACCACAACGGCTGGATTTCTGCCGAGCAGTTGGGTGAACAAGCCAACGCGTTGAAAAAGACTGGCTACGGTCAGTACCTCCAGAAACTTCTGGATTCACCTTCGCACTGATTCAAACACCAGTTCCCGTCGAACATCAGCGTTTTTTCAGTGCAGCAGGAATGGCATGCCAGTAAAACGTCCCAAGGTTGCAGTTTTGCTGGCTGCTTATAATGGCATGCAGTGGATCGAGGAGCAGTTGGCCTCGATCCTTGGCCAGTCAGCAGTCGATGTAACCGTTTATATAAGCATCGACCCCTCTACCGACGGTACTGAAGCGTGGTGTGCAGTTTATGCCTCCAATCACCCGCAAGTTCGGGTCTTGCCGCCAGCAGGTAACTTTGGTGGCGCATCTCGTAATTTCTTCCGACTCATCCGCGATATTGAGTTTGAAACTTTCGATTTCGTTTCCTTTGCTGATCAGGATGATATTTGGCACGTAGATAAGTTGCAGCGTGCGACTCATGCCATCCAAAGTCGTCATGTCGACGCCTACTCCAGCAATGTCACGGCTTTTTGGCCTGATGGAAAAACCCATTTGTTGGATAAGGCGCAGCTTCAGGTTGACTGGGACTTTCTTTTTGAAGCGGCGGGGCCTGGCTGCACTTATGTTATGAACAAAAGGCTCGCTGACTCATTAAAGGTGTCAATGATCAGTAATTGGCATCTGTTACAAGATGTCAGTCTGCACGATTGGTATTGCTATTCCTTTGCTCGTAGCCATGGTTTTCTTTGGTACATAGATCCTGAGCCGACGATGGACTATCGCCAGCATGAGCGTAACCAGGTAGGCGCCAACAAGGGGTTGGCGCCATTGCTTGCGCGTTATAAAACTATCCATGACGGCTGGTGGTTCACTCAAGTTCAATTAATTGTGCACTTGGTCGGACAGGATAAAAATCCATTTGTAATGACTTGGCTCAAACTGCGCCGCAGGCAATTAATTAAACTTTCATTCAGTGCCTGGCAGTGTCGCCGTCGGGTAAGGGATAAAGTTTTTTTCTTTTGTATTTGCTGGGTCACTGCGTTGATTGGGAATAAGGCCCAATGACTGCCCTAAAGGTTTTGGTAACCGGGGCGAGCGGTTTTGTCGGAGAAGCTGTGGTTTTCAGGTTGTTGATGGACGGGAAATTTTGTCCGATCGCAGCATCGCGCAGTGCCACCCGCTTAAATGGATTGTGTTCCGTCCAGCCTTTCAATATGAATGCCGATGTTTTGCCTGCGCTGGATGATGTTCAAGTAGTCGTTCATGCTGCGGCTCGGGTGCATGTCATGAATGAAACGGCAGAAGATGCTCTCGCGCAGTTCCGCAAGGTCAACGTGCAAGGAACCTTGAGGCTGGCACGGCGCGCAGCGGAATCGGGAGTCAAACGTTTCATCTTTGTCAGTTCAATCAAGGTCAACGGTGAAGGCACAGTCCCATCCAGACCTTACGAAGCAGACAGTCGGCCGAATCCTGTGGATCCCTATGGCATCTCCAAATACGAAGCCGAAGAAGCGTTGAAGAAACTACACTCCGATACCGGGATGGAGGTTGTCATTATTCGGCCGCCCTTGGTTTATGGGCCTGGGGTGAAGGCCAACTTTCTGAACATGATGATGTGGCTGGATAAGGGTATTCCGCTGCCTCTGGGATCAATCCGCAATCAACGAAGTTTTGTAGCAATTGGCAATCTCGTGCATTTGATCGTCGTATGCATTGATCACCCCATGGCGGCCAATCAGACATTTTTGGTAAGCGACGGCGAAGATCTGTCCACAACGCAATTGCTGCGTCGCCTTTCGGTAGCAATGGGTAGATCTGCACGACTTTTGCCAGTGCCAGCCTGGCTTTTGAAGCTGGCGGCCATCACATTGGGTAAGCAAGCTTTCGCTCAGCGACTATGCGGTTCGTTGCATGTTGACATTAGTAAAAATCGAGAATTAATGGGCTGGACGCCGCCCGTCAGCGTTGACGACGCTATGCGACAGACTGCTGATCATTATCTGGAAAACGTAAAGAGATGACTGTTTGGAGCCTATTACTGGCGGTATTCGTGTTGTCGTGGGTTTTGACAATGATTCTGCGTCGATACGCTCTGGCGAAGAGTTTGATGGATATACCCAATGAACGTAGCTCCCACTCTGTGCCTACTCCAAGGGGCGGGGGCGTTGCGATCGTTGCCGCCTTTCTACTTGTCTTACCAGTTCTTGCCCAGTTGAATCTAATCAACCCAGCTGCGCTCTGGGGGCTCTCGGGTTCAGGTTTGTTGATAGCCGTTCTCGGATTCATTGATGATCACGGGCATATTGCTGCCAGATGGCGGTTGATCGGCCATTTTGTTGCTGCCGCCTGGGCGTTGTACTGGCTCAATGGACTGCCTGCGATCCTGCTCTGGGGTATCAACTTTGATCCGGGATGGATCGGGTGCTTTCTCGCTTTGATTTATCTGGTCTGGATGCTCAACCTCTACAACTTCATGGACGGTATCGATGGATTGGCCAGCGCTGAAGCGATGAGCGTCTGCCTGGGCATGTGTCTGGTTTATTATGTCCTTGGATGCGTTGAGCTGATCTGGCCACCACTAATGCTAGCGGCGGCCGTTGGAGGATTTCTGTGGTGGAATTTCCCTCCCGCGAAGATATTCATGGGCGATGCGGGGAGTGGCTTTCTCGGTATCATCCTAGCCGTCTTGTCTCTCCAAGGAGCCTGGAGCAAGCCTGAATTGCTGTTCAGCTGGGTTATCCTGTTAGGTGTCTTCATCGTGGATGCGACATGGACTCTCGGTCGACGCTTGCTCAGAGGTGACAAGGTTTATCAGGCACACAGTTCGCACGCTTACCAGCATGCTGCTCGAAGTGTAGGTCACAAGAAAGTCACGCTCGCCGTTGTGATGATAAACGTGCTGTTCCTGCTGCCTTTATCGATGTTCGTTGCATTGGGCATGTTGAGCGTAATAACCGCTCTGCTCATTGCTTTTACTCCGCTGATTTATCTCGCTTATCGCTTTGGTGCTGGCAAGGCTTGAAGTCGTAAGGTATCTGTAGCGAGTGGGGCGTTTACAATGTGGATGCAGGCTGTCCGAGCGTCATTCAGTCGGTCAGGGGCTGCACTCGAAAACGGTCAGACATCAAAATGACGAGAAATTATGCAGAATAATCTCACTTGCCAGCCTATCTCGACGACCAGTCGGGTGCGCGGCGAGCAAAAAAATCAGCGTCCCGTAGTAATCTGGCTGACCGGTCTTAGCGGCTCAGGCAAGTCTTCTCTGGCCGATGCGCTTGAGCAGCGGCTCATAGCGAATGGCTTCCACACTTATCTGCTTGATGGCGATAACGTACGAATGGGGCTGTGCAAGGACCTAGGGTTCGGTGATCAGGATCGAACGGAAAACATCCGTCGCGTGGCGGAAGTAGCTAATCTTTTCATGGATGCCGGGCTAATTGTCATTACGTCCTTTATATCTCCGTTCCACCGCGATCGTGCGCTTGCCCGCAGTGTGATTGGTGAGGAGTCCTTTATCGAAGTCTATCTTGATACACCGCTGAGCGAGTGTGAGCGAAGGGATCCAAAAGGCCTTTACAGCAAAGCTCGGCAGGGGCTTATCAAGAACTTCACCGGTATCGACTCGCCCTATGAAGTGCCTGATTCTCCTCACGTCAAAATCGATACACTGACTCATTCAATAGATGATGGGGTGGATACCATCATGGCTTACTTGAAACAATGGAATACCAAGTGAAGCGTTTAGTCATCATTGGCGCAGGCTTTAGCGGGGCAGTAACGGCTATTGAGTTTCTCAAACACGCCCCCAAGGGATCCCGACTCACCATTATCAACCGTTCAGGCAAGATGGCGCGTGGGTTGGCTTATGGAACCAGCAGTCCTGACCACTTGCTGAATGTACCCGCAGGCAATATGTCTGCACTTGTAGGTGATCCCGACTCCTTTCTTGAATTTTGTCGCAATTTTGATCCAGAAGTACATTCCGGTAGTTTTGTCTCGCGCAAAATGTACGGTGCGTATCTGAGTGAGTTGCTGGCTCAGGCTGAAAAAGAGTCTGAAGTCCAATGTTCGCGTATGACGGGCGAGGTCTTGTCAATTGAGCCTTCGGGAACCGGGGCGGTATTAGAAATTCATACCGGAGAGCGGATTGTTGCGGATCATGTGGTGTTGGCATTCGGGAATTTTTCGCCAGCCAAGCCTCAAGGGTTACAAAAACTCGACGAGTGCCCAGCATATTTAGGAGATCCTTGGTCTGCACCCGCTGCCGAGATGAATCAAGAAGCACCCACTGTTTTATTGATTGGAAGTGGCCTGACCGCAGTTGATACTTTGATCTCTCTGCGTCGTACACATCCGGATGCCAAAGTAACTATGGTTTCGCGCCGTGGCTTATTGCCGACTGCACATAGAGTGCGGCTGCCTGCACCTGGATTCAAGACAACGATCTGTGATGACCTGCTTGCCGCCGATCCTGTTGTTTCCGTGTACACCCAGCTAATTCGCAGGGAAGTTTCCCGCTCCCCAGAGCACTGGCGTGAAGTTGTGGCGGCACTCAGGCCCATTACCTCTATTTTGTGGGAGCGCCTGCCTGTTAATGAGCGGAAACGCTTTTTGCGTCACCTGCAACCGCACTGGGATGTTTACCGTCACCGAGTCGCACCGCAGACTTTCAGGATTTTTCAGGAAGCGTTTGCAGCGTCCACTGTCAGTTCGATCGCTGGTCGAATCGTAGCGATTGACATCAAAGGAACGTGTGTCTCAGCGCAAATCAAATTAAGAGGCACTGATAATATTCTCGAGCGTCAGTTCGATCAGGTCATCAATTGTACGGGACCGTGCACAGATGTCTGTAAAATTACTGATCCGTTCATTTCTTACTTACTGAAAGAGTCTGTAATTTGCGCCGACGATCTGCACCTCGGCATCAAAGTTGCTGACGATTACGCAGTTATTGATCGGTCCGGGAAAAGTCTGGATTGGTTAAGTTATGTCGGCCCTATGCTTAAGGCTCATTTGTGGGAAGCCACGGCGGTTCCTGAGCTTCGTCAGCATGCCCGTGCTCTGGCGAGCAAAGTTGTTAAAAGCTTTTCAAAGGATGAACCCGAGGCTGAATAGTAGTTTTCTCTGAACACTTGGAGCCCTCAACCGTCACGCGGTTGAGGGCTTTTTCATTGTTCAGGATCAGACGAGAGTTGATAGCAAAAAAAGACCAATAGCATCTTAAGCTATTGGTCTTTTCAAAAGACAACTGGATGCCGTGAGTTTCCGCATCGAACCTGGAGGAGAAGGGCAGCAACCCATCAATAACCTTCGGTGCTGCCATTCAGTTCTTGAGTTTTCAGAGGATCAATTCTGCACACCGAAACTTGGGTTGCCGAGCGTAAAGCGAGTGCAGTTCTTAACTGCCTCGACATCCACACGAACACGTTTGATGTCAGCTCCTACTGGCCAATTCGGAATTGTTTTCAGGTTGATCAAAGACTGCCCGGTTCGCAACAGCAACCGAGTGCTATGCGCTTCATCGTAGTAGGCCTGCCCATCTTCCATCCAGAACAACTGTAGCGGAACGGTTGGAGAGCCGTCAGTACACGTCAGATTGATATTGAGGTACTGAGCACTGATCCGCGCATCCTTACTGGAGAATGAGTAATCAACGTAGGCGTCATCACCATTGATTTCATACTCATTAACGGACGGTCCGGTTGCCAATTGATTTACTTTGGCGGTCGACGCGATGCTCCCAACCTGGAAATTTTCACCTGTAGGGATCACACTGATTGCAGGCATGCTGCTCGACCAAAGTGACGGCGTCTCGCGCTCAACTACAGTCATAAAAACGTAATCCGGTTTCCACTTTTCAACCAGTTCAGTGAAGTTACCGTCAGGCCCTGTTGCGTTACCCCAATGAATTTGAAGCACTTCGCTAAACGTCGCAGCCATCAAAGGCGACAGGCTGTTCCCAAATGAATCCCTCAGCCATAGCACTTTTTTGTTATTCAATGCACCTTCAGACTTTACAATAAATGCTTTACTGGTAGGACCGACTTCCGGGTTGCCACCCTCAAAAAGAATTTTTTTGGTTTCGAAGTCAATTCTTGTCGTCTTTATCGGCAGGTTGCCAGCATTTATGAGCGGTTCGCTATCGGAAAGACTCGCTGACAGCCTAAGAAAGTTTGCCAAATCACCACCATGTATATTTTTGATTTGTGCAATCCCGTACGCCTCCTCTGAAGGCCATTTAAGTTCGGGGGCAGCTTTTGCAACTTCATAAGCAAAACCCCGAAATGCCAATCCGGCACCCAGCGCATTCCAGTGAGTATCTGTTTTAAAATAAAGATTCTCAGGGTGTGTCTTTTTCGCTGCCAACAGTGTTGGCCTCAGGTCAATAAAGGTCCCTGGCTCGGCTTCAGCAAGAAGCGCATCAGTCGGATTGAACGAGGCTGTCTTAGCCCACGATGGCAAATGTTCAGGGTAAATGCTGCCTTTGTCTGGTCCGATCATGATGCGGAAGACTTTGACGCCTCTATCTGCCAAGAAGGAGTTCCAATTCTTGGTGGCCGCGGCAATTCTTTTCGCAAGAACAATGTCCGAATCTGTCGCGGTACGTCGGTTATTTGATAGGGTTTCGTGGTACATGTCACCCAGATAAAGCCAATCATCCTTGCCGATAATTACCTGTTTGGAATCTATGCTGATACCGAACGGATAGAGTATTTTCGACGTCCACCGGGCAACGAAGTCCATGTTGTACAGAAAAGACTTCTCAGTAAGTTTTATGGCGCTTTTGCTTGGTGCATTTATGATGTTTATTGCTGGAATAAACAACAGTATGAGCAAAATTGATGATAGGAAAATAAGTGCGATACGTTTCATGTCGACGCCATCAAAAGTTGAAGTAAAGAAATACAGAGCTAGTAGCAGCGAGCATGAAACACATCGCTACCGAAAATAGGGCTGCACCGTAAGCCAGCCTCCATTTACCTATCACTCCTTTTGCCATTTCAAGCGAGTTTTTTTGAGCAACAATGATAAACGCCAGAGCAATGGCCACAAAAATTGGCAGTTGACCCACCAGTGTTGCCGGCATGATGTTCAATGCGACATCGGACAGACTGCCTCCCCAAGCCAAATCTGCTACTGGCACGGTAGCCGCTGTGTGTCCAAATGCCGAGCTCACATCAACCATGCCGCTCAGCACGCGCATCGCGTCGTCCATGGTCTTTGCGCGGAAAAATACCCATGTCACATTCACGAACATAAAGGTCAGAAACCAGCCAAGTATCGGAGACATGGGGCGGCGCAATTGTGACCATAAGCGATGGATGACCAGGGCGGCGCCATGCAACGCTCCCCAGATTACAAACATCCACGTTGCACCGTGCCAGAGACCGCCGAGCAAGAATGTGGCGAAGAGATTGATGTAGGTACGAAATTCGCCAGAACGATTGCCACCAAAGGGGATGTAGAGGTAGTCACGCAGAAAATGACTGAGCGTTATGTGCCAGCGCCGCCAGAAATCCTGGATGCTCAGGGCCTTGTAAGGCGAATTGAAGTTTATTGGCAGCCAGATATTGAAGAGTAACGATGCCCCAATGGCCATGTCGCAATAGCCGCTGAAGTCAAAATAAAGCTGGAATGTGTAAGCCAGACTGGTTGCCCATGCTTCGAAGAATCCGAGGCTATGACTACCATCGAATCCCGCAGTGGCCCAGACGGCAAAACTGTCCGCAATGACGACCTTTTTGAATAGGCCGATCGCAAAGATAAACAAGCCCTTGAGGATGTTCGGATACCTGCGCACCAGTGTCCAGCGCGAAGCAAACTGCGGCATTATCTGGCGGTGATGAACAATCGGACCGGCAATCAGATGTGGAAAGAATGTCACGAAGAGCGAGTAATTCAGCAGGTCGTACTCTGCGGTTTCGCCTCGATAGCTATCCACCAGGTAAACGATTTGGGTGAAGGTAAAGAAGCTGATCGCTAACGGCAGCAGGATATGCTGAATGGCGTAGTCAGTGCCGAAAACGGCGTTAACGTTGCCAATCAGGAAGTCGGTGTACTTGAAATACCCCAAGAGCACCAGGTTAGCCACGATTCCAGTTGTCAGAACAACTTTTCTGTTAATCGCGTGATGTGACTTCTTGATATCGTCAAGGGAGGCTTTGTGCGCTTGGGCGAGGCCGGTACCTATCGCGAAGTTCAGGAAAATCGAGCCCAATATGAGGGGGAGGTAGTGAACGTCCCAATAAGCATAGAAAAACAGGCTGACGGCAACCAGCCAGACCTTTCCTGCCACGATTAAACGTCGGTCGTTTAACCAAAAATAGACGAAGAATGAGATGGGCAGAAAAAGCAGAATAAACTGCCACGAACTGAAAATCATGTTGGTTATGCCTGATGGGATGAAGGGAAAGGTCCGGCGATGGCTTTGAGGTCGCCGGAGCTTTAAAAACAAGCCAATCGCAGTATCCGGAATCCTCATCCATCGTACCGATGGTTAATGCCACCACTGGCGTCAGATGAGAGTTTGATCCAGGTACCGCAGTACTCAAGCCCGCAAGATCCTGGAGATCTTATCGATTACTTGAGGATTGAACGCATCATCCCAATCACGAACCCAGTCGAACGATGCCCCTTGAATGCGAGCTTCGCTATCACTGGCGCGCGCCACTGCAGTTTCCAGGGCTTCGGCGATCGAGAACGGATCGGCCTCGCACGGTTCGATGTTTGAGGAAATAGACCGTAACACGTCGGCGGTACGAGATTCATAGGTGTTGGTGACGACGACCTGACCAGCCGATGCCATTTCGAATGGCAGAATACTCGGATGCGGAGCCAGCATCAGGCTCAAGCCGATATCGAATTCACCCAAGGCTTTACCGTAATCGCTCTGCGGAAGCGTTCCGCTCAGTTTCATCACGCGGCCGTGACCCAATTCAACATCGTAGTCAGGACCCAGCGTACCAACACCATAGAATTCCCAATCGCTATCGAACACGCCGTTGGCGATAGCAGCTTTGAGCCCGAGGATGCCGATCTCGAAGATATTACGACGAGCGTGGCCTTCTGGACGTCCGTAAAACAACAAGCGTTTTGTCTCGCGTTTCGCCAGCTGCTCAACCGAAGGCGGTGTTGTAGGCGTCAGGGCGTGCTGAAAAGCAACGTAATGATCCTCCAGCTCTTCGCCTTCGTGGCGCGAGAACACCCCTAGTTGTTTACTGCGGAAATAGTCGGCGAGCAACTCGGTATTGAAAATCACCTTGTGAGGTAGTCGATATACATAACTGCCAATGGCATACAAGGAATCGTGCGGGTGGAAAATTGGTTCATATTCCTGCAAAAAGAAGATGAACTCTTTTCCGATTGCCTTGGCCAAATGGTGCGCTTTGATACACGTCCAGAAGGAATAGCCGACAAATGCGTCGCCTGGAGATATCACCAGCTCGTGCGTCCCTTGCGTAATATCTTCAACTTCAGCAGCGGCGACTGCTTTCTGCAAAGCCGGATTGGAGGCAAGTTTTGAATCCACGGCTTCGCGGTCAAATCGATCAGACTCGGTGAGTAGAATCCTGACCTGAAAACCCTCGGACTGGATTTTCGAGATGAACTGCAGGCAAGCGATATAGCCGCCGAACATGATCAATGGATCCAGTTGCGGCAACAGGACATTCACCCGCGAAGGTGCCAGAGGATCAACTACAAACGGTGGAGCGGAGATTTTTTCTTCCAGCAGGAAAATGTTTCCCAGGCCAACTGGTTGCGTGATACCCGGGTAGCACTTTTCCAGTGCCTGAGCCTTGAGCAAACCTGGGTGCGAGGTTTCATCGGCCTGGTGAACGCGGGCAAGCACCTTGTCTTGCTCGATTTTGTCCTTGGCCAGATTTATTACAGTTTCCTCATTGTGTCGGGGTACGGCGGCAAAGAACCGGCGTACGTTTGCCATGTTGAGGTTACGCACGAAAAAGCCGGGGTTGGCAATGCTGAGTTTTATAAGTTTGTACAACAGACTGATCTTGGCTTGCTGTTTCATAACATCCTTTCCAGATTCTTGCTTGGTACGTTTCTTGAAGAGAGTGCTGAGTGTTCTAAGTGGCTTCGTGGCGCACCAACTTTTGGATTTGTAAATCGCTTCTATCCTTGTGTCACGCTCCAAAATCACTGCGTTACGTTCATTGATCTGCACGTCACGCTCCCATATCACTGCGTTACGCTCATTGATCAGAGCGTCACGTTCCGAGATCACTGCGTTAAACCTATCTATCTGCGCGTCCCGTTCGCAGATCACTGCGTTACGCTCTTTGATCAGCGCGTCCCGTTCCGAGATCACTGCGTTAAACCCATCAATCTGCGCGTCCCGCTCGGAGATCACTGCGTTGCGCTCATTGATCAGCGCGTCCCGTTCGCAGATCACTGCGTTAAACCCATCAATCTGCGCGTCCCGCTCGGAGATCACTGCGTTGCGCTCATTGATCAGCGCGTCCCGTTCGCAGATCACTGCGTTAAACCCATCAATCTGCGCGTCCCGCTCGGAGATCATTGCTTTACGCAGCGCGTCCCGCTCGGAGATCACCGCGTTACGCTCATTGATCAGCGCGTCCCGCTCGGAGATCACTGCGTTACGCTCATTGATTAGCGCGTCACGTTCCGAGATCACTGCGTTAAACCCATCTATCAGCGCGTCCCGCTCGGAGATCACTGCGCTAAACTCAACTATCTGCGCGTCACGCTGAGCTATCATTTCATCACGCTCGATTATTTGCTGCTCGCGATGTGTCAGCTGGGAGTCACGGTCAGTGATCTTTGCCTGCTGTTCCAACAGCAGTGCGTCCAGTTCGGCGACTTGTGCTTCGCGCTTCGACAACGCAATTGAAATTTCTTTAATCTGAGATTCACGTTCTGAAATCACGATGCCGCACTCGGCCAAGTGCTCGTCACGCTTGTAAACCTCAGCTTCGTGCTCAGCTGCCACCTTGGCAAGGTGGTCGAAATGACCCATCTTCAATGGATCAAGCTCTGCAGTAAGTCTGACGAACTCAGTTACGCTGAATTCTGCTGGCACTTTTTTGTCAGGCGAATTCAGAATTTTGAAAAGATCTGTCAAGGCGAAAGGTACGACAATGTCAAATGTCTTGACCTCGAGCATGGCTCTTGCCATTGCGTAATGCACGCAAGTGCCTTCCTCGCTGAGGAATGCCTCGGCTTCAGGAAACACCTTCAGAAGATCGTCTTTGTCAGTGATCTGACCGTAAAGCGGCAGTAGCATGCTGAACTCAAAGAGTACACGAGCGCGTGTTTCTGGTCGATTCCCGCTGGAATTTGCCTCGTTGTCTCTCACCCGGAACTTGACAAGTTTTTCCGGCAGGACGTGGATCTCGTATTTCAGGCAGAGTCTGATCCACATATCAAAATCGGCAAGCTGTGCCAGACCCAAACGGTACAAGCCACAGTCGTCATAGCATTGCCGACGGATAAGCACGCTCGGATGGCAAAGCGCATTACCTTGATCGAAGAATAAGCGCAGCCATTCCTGGCGTGAACGGTTTTCTCGATCGAACACAGAAGAATAGTAATGCGAGGTATCCGGATGGATTGCCCCGTCTTCGTCGATTGCCCGCGCGTTGGAGAATACTGCGCCGACTGACGGGTGGGTGTTCAGAAAGCCTATTTGCTTGGCAAGCTTGTCGGCTTCCCAGACATCGTCGGAGTGGTGAATGGCGATGTATTCACCTTGCGCAACATCAGCAATGGCCTTGTTGATGCCATAGACGCCACGCTTCGATTTGCTGTTTCGAAAGGGTTTAATTCGCGCATCGGCGTAACTGTTGATAATTTCCCACGATTCATCCTGAGACGCATCGTCCCAGATAATCAGCTCGAAATTCTCGTACGTCTGGTTCAGAACGCTTTCAATCGCCGCTCGCAAATATTTCGAGTGATTAAAAGAGGTCAAAATGACGGAGACTGTAGGGGCTTGCAACATGACCATTACCATTGTTTTAGGTGTGTTTTAAAGCGCCTTGGTGCTGAACATGCAATCCTGAAAACACACGTGCGATCTCGTTGTGAGTTGAGCTCACCGTTTTCTCGTTACTTCAAATGCTGCAGTGCCGGTGTATGGCGCGTCAGTCATTCCCAGCTTTCTCGACAACGCTTCAAAATACTTCGCAGGCGAAGCGCAGAAGTCTTCGTATTGGACGACCATCTTCCGAGACTCGGCAACGTGTTTCAGACCAGTCTCAACGGCTTGATTGATGGCGCGAACCTGGCCTAGCGCTTGCTCAGATGGGCTGAGGTGCATCAGTTGCTCTTTTTCCGGGATGTCGAACGAATACCAGGCTTTTTCATCGCCCAGTTGCCGTCTGCGCGCTTCCAACACGGACTCGGCATTCGTCACTTCGTCTCTGACGATATGAACGAAGAGTACCTTATTAAAGACTGAGTCAAGGAAGGGAATGTTGTAGTTGAACAACATTCCCTTGGCTGCAAATGGCTTCTGGAAAACATCCATCATCCCTCGAAGCTCGCTTAGCATGGTCTGGGTATCCATGTTCTGCTTCAACTCTGGGTCGCTCCACACATCGCGTGAAGGTTCAGCGAGAAAGCGGCGCCAGAAATACCAGAATTCGTTAGGGGCCAGAGCGCCCTCAGTCTTGCCGTTCTCGGAGCGATACTGAGTCTGCTGTGCGAACTCGGACAACTCGCCCCGGAAGTCAAACCGCGGATCGGTTAACAAAAGTTGAATTTTGGCGCCGATCACAGGTGCCTGATAGAAGCGCGACAGCAGATTGGTCGGGTACGCAACCAAGCCAGTGTTTGCGAGCCATTGCATAAATAACGTGGTTCCACTCCGAAGAGGGCCCATCACGAATATCACTGGGTGGTCGGCGTCCAAGCTGCCCTGTTGCTTCAACAAGGCTTGTTCAGACGGCTGCAAATCCTTGTTCAACTCCGCGAGGAAATTTTCCAGCAACTCGTTGCGGCGAAATTTGGCCGTACGTTCATCAGACAAGGTCGTACTCCTGAAGCAATTGAGCGCATTGCTCTCGGTCATTGAACATCATCACATCGACGATGGACAAATTGGGCAGAAATTCTTTGCCGAACTGTGAATAGCTGATGGGGCGTGACTGAATGAAGGAAAGCTTCAAGCCATGTGAGGCGAAGGATTGCGCATCATAAAGCGCCTTACCTCCAGCCGTATTGATGTAGTGTGTAGCTCCAAGCTCGCGGCAGATGGCGATTACTTTGTCTTGGCTACGCAGTTCGATATTTTTTTTGAGTGCGGAGGAGATATGCCACTCCGGGCTTAGGTTGAGATAGCCGCATAGAACTCTTAGTTGGTGATCAAGAAACTCCGCCAGATTGCGGTGGTTGTATCTGAGGATTTTTTCGAGCATGGGGAAGACACACTCGAAATAGGGCGCCTTGTTGTAATTCTGCCGAATGCTCTGCAAGATCTTGTGCTGAGTACCAATGTCGACCTGATTGATCATTTTGTTTGGGCTGGCACCCTGCAGCGGCAGTGTGATCAGCTGCTTGTCACCATTGGAGAGAATGTAATTGCGGTTGATCCAGCCACCTTTGATGAAGTTGACGTCGTCGTAAACAACAAATGCATCAACTGCTCGCATCAGCTGAAAGTAGCCAAGATACGGGAACAGGTAAGGTTGCATGATCGCCAGCTTCAAATGTTCCACCTCAGGACTCAAGCACATTCTTGATGCAAGTAGAAATCATCGAGATTTCTTGCTGAGAGAGCGCAGTATAAAGTGGCAGCGACAGGACGCGGCTCGCCAGTGATTCCGAGGTGGGACACAGGCTACGGGTAGCATCATCCAGAAATGGCAGGGTGTTGAGAGAAGGGTGGAAGTAACGACGTGGAAATACGCCGCGTTCGTTCAGGGCTTCTCGTACTGCCATTGCTATTTGATGAGTTTCGAAAACGACAGGGTAGTACGCATAGTTGTAATCAAGCCCACTGACAACTTGTGGCCGTTGTAGTCGAGTACCTGCCAGAAATTCATCGTACCAAGCCGAGCATTGGCGACGCGCCTCGATGATCGAGCTGACATGCGGTAGCATGCTAAGCCCCATGGCTGCATGTAATTCGGACATCTTTGCATTGATGCCCAGATCAATGTAGTCATCCTCGCCCAAATGACCGAACTTGCTCATCAGGAACGCCCCGTCGGCTACTTCCTTATCGCGAAATACGATTGCACCGCCTTCACCCGTATGAAAGAGCTTTGTAGCATGGAAGCTCAGGGTGCTGCAGTCACCGTGATTTAACACTGATTGCCCGTGCAGGCGCACACCGTACGCGTGCGCGGCATCGTAGATGACCTTCAGGTCATGACGGTCCGCGATTTCCTGAATTCTGTCGACATCGCATGGGTAGCCATATACATGCGTTGCCAAAATAGCGGATGTCTTTTCTGTGATTGCAGCCTCGATCAAGTAGGGGTCAATGCAGAAGGATTCAGCGTCCACGTCGACAAATCTCGGCGTGCAGCCCTCCCAAAGGATAGAGTTTGTCGTAGCTACGTAGCTGTAGGGCGTGGTGATGATCTCGCCTAGCAATCCAAGGGCCTTGATAGCCAGTTGTAGTGCCAGCGTGCCGTTGGTAACGAGTTGCAGGTGGGTTACGCCGAGCGCACTGGAGAGCTCTGCGCCGAGTTGCTTCACCAGCGGACCATTGTTTGTCAGCACCCCGGATTCCCACATACCCTTGAGGTACGCGGTATAGACATCCAGTTCTGGCAGGTGCGTTCGGGTAACCGGAATCATGATGCAGTTACAACGAGCAGGATGCGCGAGGATTGGCGGCCTGGATGCACAGGAGTACCCGGTTCAGCGGCGCACCATGTGCCAGCATTTGACAGCTGTAAGCGCCTTGTAACGTTCAGTGTGGACGTGCTCATAGATTCTGCACCTCGATAGTGTTTTCCACATACGCCTTGGCCCAGATACGCCCCGCGGCGCGTCTCTGCACATTGAAAACAATCGCGTCATCAATGACATCGAGAAACTCGGCACTTTGCTCTAAAACCACCGGTTTTGAAATTTGAATCTGAATGCTGTAATTGCCTTCTTGCAAAGGCAGTAGGGTAGTGTAGGAAACAATGTACCGCCCGCCCGCCACGCATTCCAGAAGCGGTAGTCCAGCCGTTCTGAATCCAGCACCAAGAATCTGAATCTTCTTGTCGTCCTGGATGTAGTAGTTGACTGAGCATTCCGTCTGCTCTTCAGCTTCAATATAGATTCTGATGGTTACTTTCTGGTTGAACTCAGCAGCGACCACAGGCTCGCCAGAGGCGTCTATCAATTCCGCAAAGGCAATTCGTACACCACCTTTGCCATATCGGAAGCCGGCGGCGCGACGATCGAACTCCTGGGATTCTTTAAACCCATGAGTGCTGGCGGAGGTCGACAAGACCTCGGTCTTGTCGGCTTTCGGATTTTTTATTTCCGGCAAATATTTGAGCACTTCACTGTTCATTTCTTCGCGGGTGACGCGAATATATTCTTCCGTGAGAGTGCTTGCCTTGCCAAAACTCTTGAGCCTGCCTTGTTCAAGATACGCTGCCTGGGAGCACAGACTGCGAATGCTGCCGATGTCATGGCTGACAAAAAGTACGGTTGCACCGTTATCTTGAATGCGGCGAAGTGCAGTCATGCATTTGGCTTGGAAACTCATATCGCCAACGGCTAATGCCTCATCCACAATCATGATGTCTGGTTGGGACACGATGTTCACCGCAAAGGCGAGGCGGACGAACATTCCGCTTGAATATGTCTTGACCGGTTGTTCGATGAAATCGCCGATATCCGCGAAGCTGGCAACATCATCAAAGCGCGCGTCGGTCTGTTCTTTGGTGAGCCCAAGCAGAGCGCAACTCAAATAGACGTTTTCCCGGCCCGTGAACTCGGGATTGAAGCCAGAGCCGAGTTCAAGCAGCGCCGCGATGCGTCCGTTGGTCTCGATCAATCCACCGGTTGGGTTGAGTGTGCCGCAGATAAGCTGCAGCAACGTCGATTTCCCCCCGCCGTTGCGGCCGATAATACCGACGGTCTCGCCCTTTTTGATTTCGAAGGATATATCCCTCAATGCCCAGAATTCGCGATAGTACTGCTGAGCCTGCATGCCTAAAGTGCTCTGCAATTTTGGCAAAATGAACTGCTTCAGGCGATCACGTGGCGTGTTGTAGATCTCGTAGCACTTGCTCAGACCTTCTATCTTGATAGCGATTTCAGAGGACATCTGCGAACCCCTTTCTTGTCTTCTGAAACAGAGCAAAACCTAGCCAGGCGATAACCGCAGCAGCCAGGGTATAAATTGCCAGCGCGTTCAGGTCGGGCGATTTGCCCCAGTAGAGAATGTCCCTGACCATCTCAATCACGGGCACAAGAGGATTGTAATAAAGGATGTGTTGATACTCGTCGGGCAAGGCGCTGGCCGGATAAAAGATCGGGCTTAAAAACATAAGGACGGATGTTACTACGGCGATCAGTTGGGACACGTCACGCAGGAATACTCCAAGTGATGCCAGTGTCCAGCATAGGCCCATGATGAACAGGGCGAAGGGAATCAGGACCAAGGGCAGGTAAAGTGCCGTGATCATAGGGGCGCCGATGAGAAGGGCATAGGCGACAAGCCACACTGTCACGCTGATTGCAGCGTGATAGAACGCTGCCAGCAACCCCACGAACGGTAGTATTTCCAGCGGATACACCACTTTTTTAACGTAGTTCGCATTGGACAGGATCAGTGATGGTGCCCGGTTTACACATTCGGCGAATAAATTGAAGACGATCAGTCCGGCAAACAACACCAGGGCGAACTCAATTTTTGAACCCTCTCCGCCGGTGCCCCAGCGAGCCTTGAATACGACGCTAAATACAAACGTGTATACAAGAAGCATGAGTAGTGGATTGAAGAATGACCACAGCAAACCGAGCATTGAGCCGCGATACCGGCCTAATACCTCGCGTTTGGCTGAGGCGTGAATTAGCGCTCGATGGCGCCACAGGCTTGCCACCATTTCAACCGGTGTAGCTGGGAAGATACGCATTAACCGACAACCTCGACAAGTGAGTGCCCGCCGGGGTGAATACAGGAAGGGGTGGTTGCTGTTTTAGTGATTTGACCGGCTTGACGACTCATCGAAGCGAGTGTCGGACCACGCATTATGCATCCCGCCGCTTGGATAAACATCGAATATGGCGGTTTGGAGGGTGACAGATACGACATTTTTGAGTTGTCTCTTCAATATACCTGATGCTTAAAAGCCTTTAGCCGCTTTGGGAGGCAGCCGCCACCTGTAGGTCGTGGCTGGAGCTAACTTTATTTGGGGAAATATTCCCAGAGCATAGCCGCTCAAGATTAACAGGACATGGCGTTTCAGGGCTAGCGGTCGTTGCTCAACTGAAGTGTTTCAGAGCTTGGCAAGCGGAAAGGACAGAGATTTTGCTGGGCTTTCCAAAGGCTGTCCCATGCGTGGATGGCCTGAGCCCGATGGTGGCTAATGAGTGGCCGGTATCAGTCGAGCGGCCCTCGCAAAGGCGTGGTTGAAGTTTTGCCAGCAGCTTCCTGAGATCAGGCACGTGACCATGATGTCTGGTGTATGCGCAATTGATTGGTGTCGAGCTCGATCAGAGCGTTCCAATCAATGATCAGGGCTCTTTCGATCAGCAGGTAGTGTTACTCCTGCGAGGGTGAATCAATCTACTGATTACATTTTGTTAATTAAGATCGCTAAAGCCAGGCCTACATTGCCTATGAAAGTCTGACGATAAAAGCGGCTGGAAATCATCATTTTGATTCTGCTGAAAAGTGCGGCATTGCGGCCGCGCTCAAATTGCTTGAACGTCTCCACATTGCGTTCGCTCAAATGCGCGGAAAGAAGCGTCAAGGCGGCGATGTTGGCATCGTTCCATTCTTTCATTGAACCCTGGAACATCCGCTTGACTCGAAGCAGGCGACTTTTGACCGAGGTGTTGGCGCCGATGACGTTTTGCGAATGTTGACGATAATCCAGCGTGGGGGTCGGATCGTAATGGACGTTGCCGTCAGAGCCGGTGATCAACAAATAGGTCCACCAGTCATGACATACCAATGGTGCGGCCGGCGGAGTCATGTTCAGTAGAGAACAGGCTGCCTGATTAATCAGCATCGTGTTGCCGCCAGCCAGATTCTGCATCAACGCGTTTTCGAAGCTCGGAGGTTTGCAAAACAAAGGAGACAGTCCGGCGAACTCACCTGTCTCAGTGACAATTCGAGTGCGTCCGCAATAAAGCGCGGGCGTGTCGACGGGCTGGCATTTCAGCCATGCCACTGCTCGTTGCAGTTTCGTGGGATGCCAGTAATCGTCCTGATCGCAGAAGGCGTAATATTTTTGACGACCGCACGCATGACCCAGCACGGACAGAAAATTGTTTGAAAAACCGCGTCCTGGCCCTTGCAGGATAATCAAGCGATCCTGACCCCAGGCTTCACGGTAGCGCTGCAGGGTTTCGAGGGTGTCATCCGTCGAGCCGTCGTCGGATGCGTATACGACCCAGCGCTCGTGACTTTGAGCAGCGATCGAGTCCAGCTGATCCTTGAGAAAGCTACCGCCATTGTAGGTGCACAGAAGAATCGCCACGCATTCAATTTCTATCGCTGGCTTACTCGTAGCGGCGGCAGGGGAGCAGGAGTCATTTGGCACAGGTCTTACGCTCTTTCCATGGTGGCGAGTAAAGCTTTGATATCACAGCTAGGCTTGTTAGCTTATCGTGTTTGTCCGGGTATTACACGGCATAAGCCGCATCAGGCAGTGGCGTGCCAAAACAGATGTACACGCCGGGAGCAGTTAACGTTTTCGGGTGCGTTCGTCGTTTCAGTGAAACACTTCTCCTCCGCGTTGGTCCGACTCTACGGTAACGCGGCTCATGCGCCTCACGGATTGGAGAAGGTGTGCATTCGTTGACTTCTCATCGGCTATCAAACTCCCCTTGACCGAGAAAGTTTCAGATTCGAGCCGTTCAGATTCTTCAGGTCAATGCGGTATGCTGTCCGGAGCTCGACCGGTAATGCAGCCGCGGAAAGGAGAAGTTTGAGGTGAGCGAGGTATTTATGGACAAAGTCAGGACTTATCTGGTGAATCTGCCCCGACGGCGCAAGCGTCTGATTCAGGTCGCTACCGATGTTTTCCTGGTCTGGATCGCTTTGTGGCTGGCGTTTATCGTTCGTCTGGGAATAGACGACATGTACAACCCGCTAAAAATACATTTTTGGCTGTTCGCTTGCGCTCCGGTGATCGCTATTCCCCTTTTTATTCGCTTCGGCATGTATCGTGCCGTAATGCGTTATTTTGGCAATGACGCTCTTATTGCAATCATCAAAGCCGTTAGTCTTTCATCGCTGATTCTTGCTGTAGTTGTTTACTGGTACAGCAACCATGAAGCCGTAGTACCTCGTTCTATTATCTTCAATTACTGGTGGCTGAGCCTCGTCATCATCGGTGGCCTGCGCCTGTGCATGCGTCAATATTTCATGGGGGACTGGTTCACGGCTGCCCAGCACGTGCCGTTCACCAATCGCGATGATGGCCTGACCAAGGTCGCCATCTACGGTGCAGGCGTTGCGGGCAACCAATTGGTTGCTGCATTACGGATGGGCAGGGTCATGCGGCCTGTGGCGTTTATCGACGACGATACCAATATTGCTGATCGATCCATTTCTGGTCTCCAGGTCTACAAACCCAAGCATATTCAGCAGATGATCGATGTCACGGGCGCGCAGGAGATACTCCTGGCGCTGCCCTCGTCAACTCGAGCACGACGCAGGGAAATCCTCAATTTTCTTGAAGCTTATCCGCTCCACATACGCAGTGTTCCCAACTTCACCGACTTGGCCAGCGGCAGAGTTAAGGTTGAGGATATTCAGGAAGTTGATATCGCCGATTTGCTGGGGCGCGACGCCGTTCCAGCGCAGCCGGAATTGCTGGAGCGCTGCATCAAGGGCAAGACAGTCATGGTTACTGGCGCCGGCGGTTCGATCGGCTCGGAGCTGTGCCGACAGATTTTTTCGCTGGGGCCAACTGAGCTTCTACTGTTCGACCATAGCGAATTCAATCTATATAGCATTCTCTCAGAGTTGGAGCAGCGAAGTACGCGAGAGTCGGCGCCTATCCGTCTGCTACCGATTCTCGGTTCTATCCGGCATCAGGAAAAGTTACTGGATGTGATGAAAGCCTGGCAGGTGGACACCGTTTACCACGCAGCCGCTTATAAACATGTACCGATGGTCGAGCATAATATTGCTGAAGGCGTCCTGAATAACGCAATCGGAACGCTTAACACGGCTCAAGCGGCTTTGCAGTCTGGCGTATCGAACTTTGTTCTGATTTCAACTGATAAGGCGGTTCGTCCGACCAACGTCATGGGGAGTACCAAACGTCTGGCGGAGATGACTCTCCAGGCGCTGAGTCGTGAAGTCGCTCCAGTGCTGTTTGGTGACAGCGCCAATGTGTCTCGGGTCAACAAGACCCGCTTCACCATGGTCCGCTTTGGTAACGTACTGGGCTCGTCAGGTTCGGTCATTCCACTGTTCCACAGTCAGATCAAATCCGGTGGTCCACTGACAGTCACCCACCCGAAAATCACCCGCTACTTCATGACAATCCCGGAAGCCGCGCAGTTGGTCATTCAGGCAGGCTCAATGGGGCAGGGTGGCGATGTGTTTGTTCTGGATATGGGCGAACCGGTGCGAATTGTCGAGTTGGCAGAGAAGATGATCCATCTGTCCGGCTTGAGCATTCGCTCCGACCGCAACCCGCAAGGTGATATTTCCATCGAGTTCACCGGCTTGCGACCGGGAGAAAAGCTCTATGAGGAGCTGCTGATCGGCGATAACGTCGCAGCAACATCGCACCCGATGATCATGACAGCCAATGAAGACCACCTCCCTTGGGAGGTATTGAAGGCCAAGTTAGATGAGTTGCTCATCGCTGTAGAAAAAGACGACTACACCCGCGTCCGCCAACTCCTGCGCGAAACCGTCAGCGGCTACACCCCCGATGGCGAAATTGTCGACTGGATCTACCAGCAACGCCGCCTCGAGCCCTGATTGTTTCACATCCTGTAACGCACGCATTTTTGACTTGCGCCCGTCATGGCCTACTTTTGAAGAGCAGCTTCGGAAAAGCTGCTTTCTCAAATGATGATGGAGCGTCACCTATGCGTACCGGTTACTTTTACTCCTTGATGTTTGCCCTGCTTACAAGTGCCTCGATAGCCGCGATTGCTGCGCCTCTGTCGCCACCGGAGCCAGTGAAGGCGCCAATCGTCATTGACGTTGCGCCGTCTTCACAAAGCGCAAAAATCAATCTCAACGACGCCGACTCGGCAACGCTGCAAAAAGAACTGTCCGGTGTAGGAGAGGCCAAAGCCAAAGCGATTGTTGCATATCGTGAAACAAATGGGCCGTTCGCATCGGTGGACGAGTTGCTGGAAGTGAAGGGTATTGGAAAAGCGATCCTGGATCGCAATCGCGACAAGCTGGAAGTGAACTAAGCTGATTGTTCAACGCCAAGGGGCCGGTCATTGACCGGCCTTTTTGTTTTTCAGGTAGCGCGTTTGCCTGAGGAAACCAGAAGCACGCTCGTCTGCCAGTTAAAAATTACGGCTATCATATTGCGCTAGGATTATGCCTATAATAATTACCGCGCGCTCTGTATCACCGAGATCCAGAGGGCGATCCCCCAAGTATTCCAGGAGTCCTGTCATGAATTCTGTTGCGTCTCAAGGTACAGCTCTCGTCACTGGTGCATCGTCTGGTATCGGTGCGATTTACGCAGAGCGGTTGGCATCGCGCGGTTTTGACTTGTTGTTAGTGGCCCGTGACCAAGAGCGTCTGGACAGTGCCGCAAGCAGGTTGCGGGATGCCCATGGCATTCAGGTCGAAGTGCTCAAGGCGGACCTGACGCAAAAAGATGATGTGCTCAAACTTGAGCAGCGTCTGCGCAGTGATTCCAGCATCAGCCTGCTGGTCAACAACGCCGGCGTTGCGGCTGATGGTCTGTTGGCCAATGCAGATTTAGACAATCTTGAGCGTCTGATCCAGCTCAACGTCACCACGGTCACCCGGCTGGCATCGGCCGCTGCGGCGAGTTTTGCCAAGGCTGGTCGCGGCACGATCATCAACATTGCCTCGGTTGTGGCCCTGTTTCCAGAGCGTTTCAACGCCACTTACAGCGCCAGCAAAGCCTATGTGCTGAGCCTGACTCAATCGCTTAACGCCGAACTCGACGGCACCGGTGTAAAAGTCCAGGCGGTGCTGCCCGGCGTTACCCGCACTGAAATCTGGGAGCGTTCCGGAATCGACGCCAGCGGCATACCGGCCGAAATGGTCATGGACGCTGGCGAGATGGTCGATGCCGCGCTGGCAGGTCTGGATCAGGGCGAGCTCATTACCATCCCGTCCCTTCCGGATGCGGGTGAGTGGCAAGCCTTTGTGGCTGCGCGGATGGTGATGGCGCCGAACCTGTCCCGCAGTTCGGCTGCCAGCCGTTACAAGTAAGTTTTTCTGAATCAGTTAGAGGTACATGCGGTATGGATCAGCGTCGAATAGTCGTCACGGGCATGGGCCTGGTTTCACCCTTGGGCAGCGGTGTTGAGGTTGTTTGGCAACGTTTGCTGCAGGGGCGTTCGGGGTTGCGCAATTTGCCTGAAGCAGTGGTCGCTGACTTGCCAACGAGTGTTGGCGGCAGAGTGCCGACTCTGGAAGAGGACGCCGAGGCCGGTTTCGATCCGGATCGCGCCACCGCGCCGAAAGAACAGAAGAAGATGGACCGCTTTATCATGTTTGCCATGGAAGCGGCGCGGCAGGCGTTGGAGCAGGCGGGATGGCATCCAGCCGATGCGACGGATCAAGAACGCACCGCGACAATCATCGGGTCCGGTGTCGGCGGATTCGGTGCCATCGCTGACGCGGTGCGTACGACTGATAGCCGTGGCCCGCGTCGTTTGTCGCCATTCACCATTCCGTCGTTTCTGGTCAATCTCGCAGCCGGGCACGTATCCATTCAGCATCACCTCAAAGGACCGTTGGGGGCGCCAGTGACTGCTTGCGCCGCCGGTGTTCAGGCGATTGGTGATGCGGCGCGATTGATTCGATCCGGTGAAGCCGATATCGCCGTGTGCGGCGGCGCGGAAGCGTCGATCGATCGCGTCAGTCTTGCGGGTTTCGCCGCGGCACGAGCGCTGTCCAGCGGCTATAACGACACCCCGGAGCGAGCCTCACGTCCATTCGACAGTGGTCGTGACGGCTTTGTCATGGGCGAGGGCGCCGGCCTGTTGGTGATCGAGTCTCTTGAACATGCCTTGGCTCGTGGCGCGCAGCCCTTGGCCGAACTGGTCGGTTACGGCACCACGGCCGATGCCTATCACCTGACCGCTGGGCCGGAAGACGGCAGTGGTGCACGGCGGGCAATGGCGCTGGCCCTGGCTCAGGGCGGCATCACGCCGGATCAGGTCCAGCATCTGAATGCGCACGCGACGTCCACGCCGGTTGGCGACCTCGGCGAACTGGCGGCCATCAAGGCGTTGTTCGGTGTGCAGAATAAAATCGCCGTGACCTCGACCAAATCCGCCACCGGTCACTTGCTGGGTGCTGCGGGCGGACTTGAGGCGATCTTCACGTTATTGGCGATTCGCGATCAGGTGGTTCCACCGACGCTCAATTTTGACAATCCGGATCCTGCCAGTGAAGGCGTGGACATCGTCCATGGTCAGGCCCGGCCGATGCCGATCGAATATGCGTTATCCAACGGGTTCGGTTTTGGCGGTGTGAATGCCAGCGTGTTGTTCAAGCGTTGGCAGGCTTAGTTTTCGGATTGTTTGAGGTGCTCGCGGGTGACGTCGAGGATGCGTTGAGCAAACTCGGTATCCGCGACACTGCGTGACAGCAGTAGCGCGCCAACCAGGGTCGACATGATGACGATGGCCCGGTCGGCGCGATTGTCACCTTCGAGGGTGTTTTCGATCTGATCCAGTCGTGCGTTAAGCACGGCGTCACTGGTTGGACTGGGTTGTCCGCGCAATCCCAGTTCTGCAGAGATGGTCGGGAGAGGGCAGCCTTCCTGTGGAGACGTCTGATGCCATTCGGACAGGTAAGTGTCGATAAACAGTTGCAACGGATGTTCATGGGCAAAGATTTCAGCGCATAGCCCATCAACCTGGTCGCTTGCTTCTTGCAATGCCTTTTCGACCAACTCGTCCTTCGATCGGAAGTGCGAGTAAAAACCGCCGTGGGTCAGCCCCAGCGCTTTCATCAGCGGCTGCAGGCCTGTCGCACCGATTCCATCCTTGCGGAATCGTGCCGAGGCTTCCTTGATTATCCGTTGATGTGTCTGGGCTTTATGGTCCTGCGAGTAACGCATTTGGATCTCTCCGCAACAATACCCCCATATTAACCATGGAAAATTAAATGGTGACTGTACTTCTACTTCTAAAAAACACACAGAAGGGCGGATACGGATCTGAAAAACAAACCCCGCCAGTTAGGCGGGGTTTTTTCTTTAGCGGTCTTGCGCTTCTTTCGCGTCCGCTTCGGCATTGCGTTGAGCGACACGCTTGCGTTCTTCATCGGTCAGTTCGACCTTGTTGGCGGTGTCTCGCAACATCATCAACCCGCCCACGATCGAGCCGATTGCAACGACCAGAATCAACCAGGCATACCAAGGCATAACGGCTCTCCTTAAAGGCAGATCGGTGGGCGAGGATTTCGCCTGAACCGCTGCATACAACTTTTGAGCGAAGTGAACTCGCAGTGGTTCCATTCTAGGCCCGTTATGCCCGGTGCACCCGATCAATCCCTCATTGACCGGTAAGCATTGCGTCGGCCGGTGCGTTGGCACGCAGTTGGCCGGTGAGCAGGAAGTAGCCGAAACCGACCGCCATGAAGCCGAGGAAAATCAGCCCGATCAGCGTGTTGAACCACGCCATCGCCACCAGACACACCACCGCCAATACCAATGCAATCATCGGAATCAATGGATAGCACGGCGCGCGAAAGGTGCGCTCAAGGTTCGGTTCGGATTTACGCAGTTTGAACAGGCTGAGCATGCTCATGATGTACATCACGATCGCGCCGAACACCGCCATGGTGATCATCGCGGCAGTGAGGGTCATACCGCCGAGGTTGATCAGGCCGTCGCTGTAGATCGCGGCGATGCCGATAATTCCGCCGGCGATGATCGCCCGATGCGGCGTCTGGAAGCGCGACAGTTTTGCCAGCGAGGCGGGCAGGTAGCCGGCGCGGGCGAGGGCGAAGAACTGGCGCGAGTAGCCAAGAATGATCCCGTGGAAGCTCGCCACCAGACCGAACAGGCCGATCCATACCAGCATGTGCAGCCAGCCGGAATTGTCGCCGACCACGGTTTTCATCGCTTGCGGCAGTGGATCGTTGATGTTCGACAGAGTGCGCCAGTCACCTACTCCGCCAGCGAAGAACATCACGCCCATTGCCAGCAGCACCAGAGTCAGAATGCCGCTGATGTAAGCCTTGGGGATCGTGCGTTTCGGATCCTTGGCTTCTTCGGCGGCCATGGCTGCGCCTTCGATGGCGAGGAAGAACCAGATAGCGAACGGAATCGCGGCGAACATCCCGGCAATCGCTGGCGCGCCGAAAACGTCCGAGCCGGCCCAGCCATTGAGGGCGAAGTTGCTGAAGCTGAACGCTGGTGCGACGACGCCCATGAAAACCAGCAATTCAGCAACGGCCAGCACGCAGACGATCAGCTCGAAGGTCGCCGCCAGTTTCACCCCAAGGATGTTCAATCCCATAAAGACGATGTACGCGCCGACTGCCGCGTGTTTCGGATCAAGTGCCGGAAATTGCACATTCAGATAGGCGCCGATGGCCAGAGCAATCGCCGGCGGTGCGAAGACGAACTCGATCAGCGTCGCCAGCCCGGCGATCAATCCGCCTTTTTCACCGAATGCTCGACGGCTGTAGGCAAACGGCCCGCCAGCGTGGGGAATCGCGGTAGTGAGTTCGGTGAAGCTGAAGATAAAGCAGGTGTACATGGTCGCGACCATGAACGAAGTCACCAGAAAACCCAGCGTCCCGGCCACGCCCCAGCCGTAACTCCAGCCGAAGTATTCCCCGGAAATCACCAGCCCCACGGCGATGCCCCACAGGTGCAGCGTGCCCAGCGTGGGTTTGAGTTGTGTGTTCATGCGTTTGCTCCCTGAACGGTTGGAAAGCTCGGGGGAGGGTGTGTGCAGTGGGCGTGCCATTGCGGTGAAACAAGTCGTAATGAGTTGAAAGCTGTCGTATCGGGGATGCTTACTGCTGAGCGAACCGTTTTTGTGCGCCAGTTGGGTGCGATGTCGTCTGTAATGCCGCCATCGCGAGCAGGCTCACTCCTACAGTCTGGAATGCATTTCCTCTGTAGGAGTGAGCCTGCTCGCGATGGGGCCAGTGAAAACACCGCTGTAAAGCCCGCATAAACCCACTCTTTACGCTTTCTTTATGCCCCGCCACACCCCTCGCTCTCGTTCCTTTACAGCCTCCTTCCCGACAATCACTCCACACGCGGCAATACGCCGTAACACGGAGATCTTCCATGAGCGTTCTGGACGGGGTGTCACTGCTATTGGCAGTGGGGCTGTTCATTTATCTGTTGGTTGCGCTGTTGCGCGCGGATCGGAACTAGGAGCGGCTATGCACAGTTATGACTATTGGCTGATCCTCGCGTTCTTCGCGTTGGTCTTGCTGCCGGCGCCGTTCCTCGGGCGCTTCTACTACAAAGTGATGGAAGGCCAGCGCACCTGGTTGACGCCGATTCTCGGCCCGGTCGAGCGCGGCTGTTTTCGCGTGGCCGGGGTCAATCCGCAGGATGAACAGAGCTGGCAGAAATACACGCTGGCGCTGCTGGCTTTCAACCTTGCCGGTTTCCTGCTGCTGTTCACGATTCTTCTATTTCAGGATCACTTGCCGCTGAACCCGCAGAACCTGCCGGGCCAGGAATGGACTCAGGCGTTCAACACTGCGGTCAGTTTCATGACCAACACCAACTGGCAGTCCTACAGTGGTGAAGCGACGCTCAGCTACCTGAGTCAGATGGTCGGCCTCACCGTGCAGAACTTCGTCAGCGCCGCCACCGGCCTCGCCGTGTTGGTCGCGCTGTGCCGTGGCATCGGCCGCAAGTCGAGCAAGACACTGGGCAACTTCTGGGTCGACATGACCCGCGCTACCCTCTACGGCTTGTTGCCGCTGTGCCTGCTGCTGGCGCTGTATCTGGTCTGGCAGGGCGTGCCGCAAACCTTCGCGCAGTATGTGAATGCGGTGACCCTGCAGGGCGTTGATCAAGTGATCCCGCTGGGCCCGGCGGCGAGCCAGATTGCGATCAAGCAACTGGGCACCAACGGTGGTGGCTTCTTCGGCGTCAACTCGGCGCATCCGTTCGAGAACCCGACCGCGTGGAGCAACCTGTTTGAAGTCGCCTCGATCATCCTGATCCCGGCGGCGCTGGTGTTCACGTTCGGCCATTACGTGAAGGACCTGCGTCAGAGCCGCGCGATCATCGCCTGCATGCTGGCGCTGTTCCTGATCGGCGGCGCGACTTCGCTGTGGGCTGAGTACCAGCCGAATCCGACTCTGAACAACGCGGCCGTCGAACAGACCGCACCGCTGGAAGGCAAGGAAGCGCGCTTCGGCACAACCGCCACTGTGCTGTGGTCGGTGACCACCACGGCGGCGTCGAACGGCTCGGTCAACGGCATGCACGACAGCCTCAATCCGCTGAGCGGCATGGTTGCGCTGGTCAACATGATGGTCGGCGAAGTGATTTTCGGCGGCGTCGGTGCCGGGCTTTACGGCATGTTGCTCAACGTGTTGATCGCGGTGTTCCTCGCCGGTCTGATGATTGGTCGGACGCCGGAATACCTCGGTAAAAAACTCCAGGCGCGAGAAGTGCAATTGCTCGTGGTCACGCTGCTGGTGATGCCGGTCGGCGTGCTGGTACTCGGTGCGATTGCCGCCACCTTGCCAGGCCCTGCGGCAACCATCAGCAACCCCGGCCCGCACGGTTTCAGCCAGTTGCTCTACGCCTACACCTCGGCCAGTGCGAACAACGGTTCAGCGTTTGGTGGCCTGAGCGCGAACACGCCGTTCCACAACCTGATGCTCGGCTTGGGCATGTTGATCGGTCGCTTCGGCTACATCCTTCCGGTTCTGGCCTTGGCCGGCAGCCTGGCAATGAAGAAAACCGCACCGATCGGCCAGAACAGCTTCCCGACCCATGGCCCGCTGTTCGTGACCCTGTTGACCGTGACCATTTTGCTGGTGGGCGGCCTGACCTTCCTGCCGACGCTGGCGTTGGGTCCGATCGCTGAACATCTGAGCCTAGGCTTCTAAGGAGTCCATGATGAATATGCCCGCCATCAAACCGGCTGCCGTCAAGGCGCCGGAACAAGCAAAAACCGCGATCTCGGCCCTGTGGCGTCCGGCGCTGGTGCAAGCCTTCGTCAAGCTCGACCCTCGGCAACTGAAGCGTTCGCCAGTGATGCTGGTGGTCGAACTGACCGCGATTTTTACCACCGTGTTGTGCTTCATTCCCGACGCTGATGTGCCGACGTTCGTCGCCGCGCAAATCGCCCTGTGGCTATGGTTCACCGTACTGTTCGCCAACTTCGCCGAAGCCTTGGCCGAGGGTCGCGGCAAGGCCCGCGCCGATAGCCTCAAGGCTGGCAGCGAAGGCCTCAGCGCTCGACGTAAACAGGCGAACGGCAGCTTCCAGGTTGTGCCGGCGACCAGTCTGCGCAAGGGCGATGTGGTTCGCGTCGAAGCGGGGGAGATGATCCCGGGTGACGGCGAAGTCATCGAAGGCATCGCGGCGGTCAACGAAGCGGCGATTACCGGTGAATCGGCGCCGGTCATTCGTGAGTCTGGTGGCGACCGCTCGGCCGTCACCGGCAACACCCGACTGGTGTCTGACTGGTTGCTGGTGCAGATCACCGCCAATCCCGGTGAATCGACCCTCGACCGCATGATCGCCTTGGTCGAAGGCGCCAAGCGCCAGAAGACCCCGAACGAAGTCGCGCTGGATATCCTGCTGATCGGTCTGACGCTGATCTTTCTGCTGGTGGTGGTGACCCTGCAACCCTTCGCCCACTTCGCCAACGGCAGCCTGCCGCTGGTGTTTTTGGTGGCGCTGTTGGTGACGCTTATTCCGACTACCATCGGCGGCCTGCTGTCGGCGATCGGTATCGCCGGGATGGATCGTCTGGTGCGCCTGAACGTGATTGCCAAATCCGGTCGCGCGGTGGAAGCGGCGGGCGATGTGCATGTGCTGCTGCTCGACAAGACCGGCACCATCACCTTCGGCAACCGTCGGTGCAGCGCGGTGTATGCCGCGCCGGGTGTGACGGGCCGGGACTTGGCCGAAGGTGCGTTGTTTGCGTCGCTGGGTGACGAAACCGCCGAAGGCAAATCCATCGTCGAGTACCTGCGCGGTCTGCACCCGCAACCTGAGCCTTCGCCGGAAACCCTGACTGTTGTGCCGTTCAGCGCTGAAACCCGCTTGTCCGGTGTCGACTATCAGGGCCGCGTTTATCGCAAAGGTGCGGTGGATTCGCTGTTGAGTTTCATCGGTCAACCACGCACCGATCTGGCCCCGGCCCTGTCGCGGGAAATCGACAAAATCGCCCAGAGCGGCGGCACCCCGTTGCTGGTCTGTGTCGACGGTAAATTGCTCGGCGCGATCCACCTCAAGGACGTGGTCAAGCCGGGTATCCGCGAGCGTTTTGCCGAGCTGCGCAAACTGGGGATTCGCACGGTGATGGTCACCGGTGACAACCCGCTGACCGCTGCTGCGATTGCGGCTGAAGCAGGCGTCGATGACGTCCTCGCCGAAGCCACACCGGAGAAGAAACTGGCGCGTATTCGCCTTGAGCAGAACGACGGTCGTCTGGTCGCGATGTGCGGCGACGGCGCCAACGACGCCCCGGCGCTGGCGCAGGCCGACGTCGGCATGGCGATGAACGACGGCACGCAAGCCGCACGCGAAGCGGCGAACATGGTCGACCTCGACAGCGATCCGACCAAACTGCTGGACGTGGTGCAGATCGGCAAGGAATTGCTGGTGACCCGTGGTGCGCTGACGACCTTCTCCATCGCCAACGACATCGCCAAATACTTCGCGATTCTGCCGGCGTTGTTCGCCTCGATCTACCCGCAACTGGGCGTGCTGAACATCATGCACCTGAGCAGTCCGCAGAGCGCGATTCTGTCGGCCATTGTGTTCAACGCGTTGATCATCGTAGTGCTGATTCCGCTGGCTCTGCGCGGTGTACGCGTGCAAGCGGCGAGTGCGGCGGCGTTGCTGCGACGCAATCTGCTGATTTATGGCGTTGGCGGGATTTTGGTGCCGTTTGTGGGGATCAAGGCGATCGACATGCTGCTCACGGCGTTGCACTTGGTGTGATTTTGAGTGGCGTGCCAGGCATGCCGCCATCGCCAGCAGGCTGGCTCCCACATTTGAAATGCATTCCCCTGTGGGAGCCAGCCTGCTGGCGATGAACTCGACTCGATCCACCTGACTTAATGCGATATGTGCTTTTTGAATTCGAGGATTATGAAATGTCCACAATGATACGTCCGGCCCTGAGCCTGCTGGTGCTGATGACCCTCGTCACCGGCGTTGCCTATCCGCTGGTAGTCACGGGCGTCGCGCAGTTCGCGTTTCCCGAGCAGGCCAACGGCAGCCTGGTGCACGACGCCGCCGGCAAGGTCCGCGGTTCATCGCTGATCGCCCAGGATTTTGTTGGCGATGCGTGGTTCCATCCGCGGCCATCGGCCGGTGCCTTTGCCACTGTTTCCAGTAGCGCAAGCAACCTGGCGCCGAGCAATCCGGCACTGGCCACCCGCGTGATCGACGACGCCAACAAGTTGCAGGTGCCCGGCCAAGGCCCGGTGCCGCTGGCGCTGCTGACTACCTCCGGCAGCGGCCTCGATCCGCACTTGCCTCCGGCGGCAATTGCCTATCAACTGGCGCGTGTCGCGCAAGCGCGTAACCTGCCGGTGTCGACCGTGCAGCAACTGTTTGATGCACACATCGAGCAGCCGCTGGTGGGGCCGCCGGTGGTGAATGTGTTGGCGCTGAACATGGCGCTCGAGAAGCTGTAGATCAAAAGATCGCAGGCTTCGCCAGTTCCTACAGGGTGTACGCCGTTCCATTGTAGGAGCTGCCGAAGGCTGCGATCTTTTAACGCTTCAACCAATCTCAAACCGAACAAGGCAATCCCAGATGAGCGACTCCGGCCGCGCCGACGCACTGTTAGCAGACCTGCCCCGCGACGGCCGAGGCCGGCTCAAGGTTTTCCTTGGCGCCGCGCCCGGTGTCGGCAAGACCTACGCGATGCTCCAGGCCGCCCACACCCAACTGCGTCAAGGTGTGAAAGTCATCGCCGGCGTCGTTGAAACCCACGGCCGAGCCGAAACCGAAGCGTTGCTCGGCGGCTTGCCGCAGCAGCCTCTGGTGCGCTCGGAATACCGTGGCGTGATGCTCGAAGAAATGGACCTCGACGGCCTCCTCGCCGCCAAACCGAAGCTGGTGCTGGTCGATGAACTGGCCCACAGCAACGCCCCCGGCAGCCGCCATGCGAAACGCTGGCAAGACATTCAGGAACTGCTCGCGGCCGGCATCGACGTGTTCACCACGGTCAACGTCCAGCACCTCGAAAGCCTCAACGATCAGGTGCGCGGTATCACCGGGGTGCAGGTGCGCGAAACCCTGCCGGACTGGGTGCTGCAAGAAGCCTTCGAGCTGTTGCTGATTGACCTGCCGCCGCGTGAATTGCTCGAGCGGCTGCGCGAAGGCAAGGTCTATGTGCCGGAGCAGGCGCGGGCGGCAATCGATGCATTCTTCACCCAGACCAACCTCACCGCATTGCGCGAACTGGCGATGCAAACGGCCGCGGCACAGGTCGATAACGACCTCGCCCAAGGCTATCGCCAAATGGGTCAGGCAGCGCCGGCGGTGCGCGGACGTTTGCTGGTCGGCATTGATGGCGATGCTCAGGCCGAGCGTCTCGTGCGTCACGCCAGCCGCGTCGCGCAGCGTCGGCATTTGCCGTGGAGTCTGGTGCACGTCGACAACGGCAGCGTGCGCGACGAGCAATCACGTTTGCGTCTGCAAAGTGCTCAGCAACTCGCCGAACGCCTCGGTGGCGAAGTGGTGTTGCTGCGCGCCGGCGAGGTGGCGAAAACCCTGATCCAGCATGCTACCGAACGCCGTGCGAGTCTGGTCCTTGTCGGGCAGTCCCGCCCGCGTCTGCGCCGTCGTCTGTTCGGTGGTGGTCTGGCCGCTCGGTTGCTGCGCCAGGCCCATGGGCTGGAAATCAACGTCCTCGACAGCGATCAACAACAGGATCAACCGCGTACTCGAAATCCACTGACACTGGTTTGGTTCGACTACCTGCTGGCGCTGGTCGCCACAGTGTTGGCCACTGCACTGGCGTGGGCAGTGTCGAGTGTGTTGCCGCTGCCGAACATCTCGCTGGTGTTCCTGGCGGCCGTGTTGCTGGTTGCGGTGCGCAGCAGTCTCGGTCCGGCGCTGGCCTGTGCGGCGTTGTCGTTTCTGACCTACGACTTTCTGTTCATTCCGCCGAATTTTTCGTTCAGCATTCAGCGTGAAGAAGACGTGCTGACCTTGCTGTTCTTTCTGTTGATGGCGGCGCTCACTGGCAACCTGGCTGCGCGTCAGCGTCGGCAATTGCAGGCGTTGCGCGACACCCAGGAAGAAACTTCCGAGCTGCTCGACCTGTCGCGCAAACTCACCGCCGCCACCGACCGCCAGGCCGTGGTCAATGCCGCCGCGCAGCACCTCAATGGTTGGAGCGATCTGCAAATCTGCTTGCTCAATCGCGACGGGCAGGGTGGCTGGAAAGTTGAAACCGGCGGCCCGCTGCAATTCACCGAATCCGAACGCGCTGCCGCCGATTGGGCCTGGCAGCACGATCAACCGGCCGGGATGGGCACCGGCACGCTGCCGTTCGGTCGCTGGTGGTGGTGGCCGCTGTCGGTCGAGGACGGTCCGCTGGCGCTGCTCGGGGTGTGCGCCAAAGAGGGCCAGACCTTGAGTGGTCAGCGTCGCCGGTTGCTCACCGCGCTCAGCCAGCCACTGGCGCAAGCGTTGGCTCGCGCGCAGTTGGCGGATGATCTGGAAGCGGCGCGCCTGCACGGCGAAACCGAGCAATTGCGCAGCGCACTGCTGGCCTCGGTTTCCCATGATTTGCGCACGCCGCTGACGTCCATGCGTGGCAGCATCGACAGCCTGTTGGCCCTTGGCGAAGCGATCCCGCTGGAGGATCGTCGCGAGCTGCTCGAAGGCACCCGTGATGAAGCCGAACGCCTCGACCGCTACATCCAGAATCTGCTCGACATGACACGCCTAGGCCATGGCGCGCTGAAGCTGGCGCGGGACTGGGTGTCGCCGGCCGATATCGTCGGCAGTTCGCTCAATCGTCTGCGCGCAGTGCTCGCGCCGTTGCAGGTCAGCACCGAGGTGCCGGCCGAGTTGCCGTTGCTGTACGTGCACGCGGCGTTGATCGAACAGGCGCTGGTCAATGTGCTTGAAAACGCCGCACGTTTCTCGCCACCTGACGGCCGATTGCAATTGAATGCCGGCGCGAACGACAACGAAATTTACTTCTCGGTCAGCGACGAGGGGCCGGGGATTCCCGAAGACGAGCGGGCGAAGATTTTCGATATGTTCTACACCGCCGCACGCGGTGATCGCGGCGGCCAGGGCACCGGCCTCGGCCTGGCGATTTGTCAGGGCATGGTCGGTGCACATGGCGGGCGAATCAGCGTTGCCGATGGCATTGACGGGCGCGGCACCTGCATCACCTTGCACCTGCCATTGCAGGCGCAACCGGGGATGGACGATGAAGCCTGAATCCGACTGCGCTACTCTCTTGCCAATCTTTTGTGTTGATGTGAATTCATGAGCCAGACCGCGACCATTTTGGTCATCGACGACGAACCGCAGATCCGCAAGTTCCTGCGCATCAGCCTCGTTTCACAAGGCTACAAAGTGCTCGAGGCCGGCACCGGCGCCGAGGGCCTGGCGCAAGCCGCGCTGAATAAACCGGATCTGCTGGTGCTCGACCTCGGCCTGCCGGACATGGACGGCCAGCAAGTGCTGCGCGAGTTTCGCGAGTGGGCCACGGCGCCGGTGCTGGTGCTGTCGGTGCGCGCCAGCGAAGGGCAGAAGGTCGAGGCATTGGACGGCGGCGCCAACGATTACGTGACCAAACCGTTCGGCATTCAGGAGTTTCTGGCGCGGGTGCGCGCGTTGTTGCGTCAGGCGCCGGCCGGGGAGGCACAGCAAGCAGCGCTGAATTTCGGCCCGCTGACGGTGGATCTGGCCTATCGGCGAGTGTTGCTGGATGGCGTCGAAGTGGCCCTGACTCGCAAGGAGTATGCGGTGCTGGCGCAACTGGCGCGGCATCCGGGACGGGTGATCACCCAGCAGCAATTGCTCAAGGATATCTGGGGGCCGACGCACACCGAGGACAGTCATTACCTGCGAATCGTGGTCGGGCATTTACGCCAGAAACTGGCGGATGATCCGACGCGGCCACGATTTATCGTGACAGAGGCGGGGGTTGGGTATCGGCTGTTGAGTGAGAGCAGTCTGTAGTTTTTGTGTGGCCTTTTCTGGCCCTATCGCTGGCAAGCCAGCTCCCACAGGTATCTCGGGTGTGGTTGAAAACTGTGTTTCACACAGACCACTGTGGGAGCTGGCTTGCCAGCGATGAGGGCCTGACAGTCAGTCGAGAACTTCAGGAATCTCTGCTCTGCTCCTCTTCATATCGATCAAAGGTGTCCCGCGCAATCTCGCGCCCCAAAGCGATCAACTCCGGCGCCTTGTAAAACTCGAAAAACCGGCACACCCGCTTCGGCACGTTGATCAAGATGTCCGGCGGATACCCGGCAATCTTGTACTGCGCCAACGAGGTCTGCATCACCTCGAAGCTCTGGTTGATCAAGTCCAGCAATGACGCGGGCCCAACGTTATCGATGATGAATGAACCTGTCGCGGATTTCGGTGCGCCTTCGCGTTCGGGAGCCGCGGCGGGTTGTTGCGATTCGGGTTCGGCGCCTTCGAGCCACGGGTTGATACTCGCCGCTTCGGCACGCAGTGCTTCCTGTTCCAGACGCAGCAGTTGCTCGGCCTGGGTGCGGCGGAATGGCAGCTTCGAACCGAGCGAACTGATCAGGCTGTCGAACCGAGAACGAAAGGCGGCAGGACGCTGGATCACCGGTAACTTGTAATGCCGCTGGTTGGTCGAGTTGAGATTGACCGCGATGATCAGATCGCAATGACTCGACACCACCGGCACGATCGGCAGCGGGTTGAGAATCCCGCCATCCACCAGCATCCGGTTGCCTTGCATCACCGGGGTGAACAGGCTGGGAATCGCCGCCGACGCGCGCATGGCCTGATGCAGGCAGCCTTCCTGAAACCAAATTTCCTGCTGGTTGGTGAGGTCGGCGGCGACCGCGGTGTAAGGGATACGCAAATCTTCGATGTTGATATCGCCGACGATCTTGCGGATCTGGCCGAAGACCTTTTCACCGCGAATCGCGCCGAGACGAAAACTCACGTCGACCAGGCGCAGCACGTCGAGGTAATCGAGGCTTTCGATCCAGTGTTTGTATTCATCAAGCTTGCCGGCGGCGTAGATCCCGCCGACCACCGCGCCCATCGAACAACCGGCAATACAGGCGATGTCATAACCGCGTCGTTCGATCTCTTCTATGACTCCGATATGGGCGTAGCCCCGGGCGCCTCCGGAACCCAGCACCAGTGCGACACGCTTTTTCATCAAACTTCCTCCCGACAAGGTTGCACAATGCACTCATCGCGCAGGTGGCTCAATCGTCGAAGTCGCTCAGCGCGTCAATGACGTCGTTTTTTCGATACTGTGTGACCACTCGGCGCTATCCTTTCGCCATCGCATAATCATGGGGCGACAAGGCACTTTTTCTCAGCCTTATCGTCTTACCTGCACGACTGTTGACCTATCTTTGAGGTGTGAGTGATGAAAGCCTGGATCTGTGTACCGTTGTTGGCTCTGGCATTGGCCGGTTGCGCCGGTAAGACCGCTTACCGCGACAGCTGCGGCAGCCAGCTCGACACCGCGTGGCATGAGCTGGACCTGGCCAAGGCCGAAGGCTTTGCCGGCACCGTGAGTTATTCCAAAGCGCTGTCATTGTTGACCGCCGCCAAAACTCAACAACAATTTGAAGGCTTCGAAGGTTGCGCCAGCAAAGCCGAGAAGGCGCGTTTCTACATTCGCGAATCTCGCGCCGGCCGCTAAGCTGCTGACTTGGCACAAGTCGACTGAGGCTGCGACATTGCAGACTCAGTCGACAGGCTTTTTGAATCAGGGAGCAAGTGATGTCTGCGTTGGTTGACGGCTTGGTGGCTCATGTCTTGAGCCTGGAAGTGCGATTGCTGGTCTGTCAGGCGCGCCTCACCGCGCGGACCGACCCCGAGGCGCTGCACGATCTGCGCACTACGGTGCGGCGCTTGCGCAGCCTGTTGCGGCCGTTGCGCGGCTTGCCGGGTGTCGAGCAACTGGAAGACGCGGCGTCGGCGGTCGGCCAGTTGACCACGCCGTGGCGAGATCGCGAAGTGCTGGCGGCGTACCTGCTCGAACACGATCAACCTGAAGCCGCACAACGGCGCATGGCGCAAATGGCCGAAGCCTATCCGGCGCTGGCGGCGAGCCAGGAAGTGGCCTCGCTGCTGATGATCCTCGACGCTTTCCCGCGCTTTTTGCGTGCCTCGCAGCGTCAGGGCTTGCTCAAACGTCTGGGCAAGCGCATCGAAAAACGCCTCGGCAAACAATGGAAGAATCTCGACCAGGCGCTGCACGATCCGGCCCATGACCGGCATCGCCTGCGACTGCTGATCAAGCGTGTGCGTTATGGCATCGAAGCCTATCCCGAACTGGATCGCTTGCCCGAATCAGCGCTGGAACGGCTGAAATCCGCGCAAGGTGCCTTGGGTGATTGGCACGATTGCTGGCAGTGGCTGGCGCGGGCCGAGCTGGAGGCGGACCTTCAGCCGTGTGTTGCGACGTGGCAGGCAACGATGATCAAGGCTGAGGCCAAGGCAGATCGGGTGCTCGAAAAACTCAGTTCCTCCTGCTTCAAATAACCCCGCAATCCCCCTGTAGGAGCTGCCGAAGGCTGCGATCTTTTGACTTGGGTTTTAAAAACAAGATCAAAAGATCGCAGCCTTCGGCAGCTCCTACAGGGTTTCTCATTGGGTTTGAAATCAGTGTAAGGCCTATCTGTCTGCCCATTTGACCGGAATAGACGCTGCGGCGCTCTGCGTGGCTGGTTAAGATCCCGGCATTCATTTTTGCTTTCTGAGGTTGCCATGCGCTTTAGCGATCTGCTTGATGCGGTCCGCCGCGATTCGACGCTGACTATCCCTGCCGAATGGGGACAGGGCCGCGCCAGTTTCGGTGGCCTGGTCGCCGCCCTGCAATTTGAAGCCATGCGCGCCAAGGTGCCGGCGGATCGCCCGGTGCGTTCGCTGGCGATCACCTTTGTCGGCCCGGTCGAGCCCGAAGTGCCGGTGAGTTTTGAAGTCGATGTGCTGCGAGAAGGCAAAGCCGTCAGCCAGGTGCTGGGCCGGGCGATGCAGAACGGTCAGGTGGTGACGATCGTTCAGGGCAGCTTTGGTGCCTCGCGACCATCGGAAGTAGCGGTTGAAGCGTATCCCGCGCCGCAAATGAAGCACAGGGACGAATGCCAGGAGTTGCCGTACATAAAAGGCGTGACGCCGGAGTTCATGCGCCATCTGGCGATGCGTTGGAGCGTCGGCGGCATGCCGTTTACCGGCACCCCATCGCGGCTGATGGGTGGTTGGGTACGACTGCGTGGGGATGTGAAAGAAGAGCCGGTCAGTGAAGCGCATCTGCTGGCGCTGGTGGATGCGTGGCCACCCGCGCTGTTGCCGTATCTGAAAAAGCCTGCGCCGGGCAGCACGTTGACCTGGACCATCGAATTCGTTCAGCCGCTACGCGACTTGAGTACGCTGGACTGGTGCCAATATCTGGCAGACATCGAGTACGCTGCCGACGGCTATGGCCACGTTGCTGCCAAGCTGTGGAGCGCGCAAGGGGAGCTGATCGCCATGAGTCGCCAGACGGTCACGATCTTTGCCTGACTCGATGCCGACGGGCGCTCACGCTTCCAGGTGATGGCCGCGGCGCTGTAAACCCGCCGCCGCGACGATACCAATCACACCGATGGCCACGCTGGTCAGGCTCAGGCTGAACACGCCGGAAACGATCAGCAGAAACGCCACGATGAACAACGGCACAGCGATTAAATGCAGCACCTGATGGGTCGGATGCTGGTGATTGCCCGGGTGCGTGCGCCATTGCCACGCGGGAAGGTTGGGGTGACGTTTGCCCATGTCTGCTACTCCTCGATCCGTGTTGAACACATGGGTGAAGAATAGGCCGGGGCGTGGAGGGCGGCGAATCAAGGTTGGCTATTGAAGTGATAGTGACAATGGCTAAATTCGATGTCGATTCAGCTGACGCCATCGCGGGCAAGCCCGCTCCCACAGGGTTGAGCGGTGTCCACATAATTTGTGTCCGCCAGAGATCCCTGTGGGAGCGGGCTTGCCCGCGATGAGGGCCTCAAAGTTTCAATTGTCCGATCGCCTTGCTCAATTCCCCAGCCAACGTCGCCAACTCATTACTGGTCGTCGCCGAATCCACGGTCTGCTGCACGGTGTTCTCGGTCACATCGCGAATGCTCACCACTGCCCGATTCATCTCCTCGGCGACCTGACTTTGCTGCTCTGCCGCTACGGCGATCTGCGTGTTGCTCTCACGCATCTGCGCCACCGCTCCAGTGATTTCCGCCAGTGCCTCGCCAGCCTCCTGCGCCTGCTGCACACAATCGTCAGCCTTGTACGAACTCTCTTGCATGAAATCCACCGCATCGCGAGTGCCGGCCTGCAACGCCGAAACCATGGTGGTGATCTCGTCGGTTGAGGTCTGCACGCGTTTGGCCAGGTTGCGCACTTCATCGGCGACCACCGCAAACCCACGGCCCATCTCACCGGCGCGGGCCGCCTCGATGGCGGCGTTGAGCGCGAGCAGATTGGTTTGCTCGGCGATGCTGTGAATCACGCTGACTACGCCGTTGATCTTCTGGCTGTCCTCGGCCAGCCGTTGAATCATCTGCGCGGTCTGTTGCACGCCGCTGGACAGGCCGGTAATCGAATGCTGCACCCGCGCCACCACCTGCTGGCCGCTGCCGGCGAGGGCATCGGCGGTTTGTGACAGATCGCGGGTGGCGCCGGCGTGCTGGGCGATGTGATAAACGGTGGCGGTCATTTCGTTGATCGCCGTGGCTGCCTGATCGGTTTCACTCTGCTGGCCAAGCATGCCGTGACGCACTTCGTTCATGCTCGACGCCAGGCGCGCCGCCCCGACATCCAGTTGCCGTGCGGTATTGGCGACAGTGGTAACGACGCGCTGATAACCGGCCTGCATCGCATTGAACGCATTGGCCATCTGCCCGACTTCGTCCTTGCAGGCCAATGGCACACGGGCGGAGAGGTCGCCGCTTTTTTCAACGTGCAGCATCACGTCTTTCAACGTGTTCAGCTGGCTGAGCAGGAAGCGAATCAGCAATTGCGAAGCGCCGAGCATCGCCAGCATCAGGATGAACACCGCCACCGCGTAATTGGCGAAGCGCTCACCGAATACTTGAGTCAGGCTCGGGCCATAGGCGACGACAGCGACTTGCTGACCGTCGGCGCGGCTGAACACTTCAGCGCCGATCAGCAGGTTGTCGCCGAACAGTGGCAAGTGATTGAGCTCGTGCCAGCCGTTGCTATCGGTGATCTCCAACAGCGGCTGATCGTTGAAGCGCGGTACTTCGCCGCGTTTAAACGTCAGCACTTGCTCGGCCTTGGGCAGCGGCTGCCCGGCCGGCCAGGCCTTGAGCAACTGCGCCTGAGCTTGCGCCGACGATTGCGCCGCTTGACTGCGGGCCTGCTGTTCGAGTTGAACGGCATACAGCACCAGCAGCAGGGTAGTGACGAAGGCGACCGCGTTGACCGCCCAGAATTTGTATTTCAGCGAGATATTGCTAAGCCAGGCACCCATGGAGGTCTTCTCTGATAGCGGAAACAGTTTTGGCAAGGTGCCAGCATTGTGCCGCTATGCAGGGGAGCCGATTTGATGTGGGTCAACAGATCCGGTGGTGAAAGAAAAAGATCGCAGCCTTCGGCAGCTCCTACAGGGGAATGCCGTCCATGTAGGAGCTGCCGAAGGCTGCGATCTTTTGATGTTCAGGCCAATTCAGGAAGACCAAAAAAAGCCCGACTACAGGCGGTCGTGTGCGCCGCCAGATCTTCCTCGGTCTCACCCCGATGCAACGCCACCTCACGCAACACCTCAGTCAGATACGCCGGCTCATTGCGTCCGTTCTTCGGTTTCGGTCGCAAGGTGCGTGGCAGCAAATACGGCGCGTCGCTTTCGAGCATCAGCCGTCCGCGCTTGATCTCTTTGACCAGCGGATGCAGATGCGTGCCTCGGCGCTCGTCACAGATCCAGCCGGTAATGCCGATGTGCAGATCCAGGTCGAGATAGCTGAACAACGCCTTTTGCTCGCCGGTGAAGCAATGCACCACGGCGGCGGGCAGTTGATCGCGGAAAGTCTTGAGAATTTCCAGCAGCCGCTGACTGGCATCGCGCTCGTGCAAGAACACCGGCAATTGCAGTTCAACGGCCAGTGCCAGATGTTCTTCGAGGACTGTTTCCTGCTGCGGGCGCGGCGAGAAATCGCGGTTGAAATCCAGACCGCATTCACCCACTGCGACCACGCTGGATTCCTTCAGCAAACTGCGCAGGCGTCGGGCGCTGTCAGCGTTCCAGTCACTGGCCGAATGCGGGTGAATCCCGGCGGTGGCGAACAGTCGTTGGCCGCTTTCATCCAGCTGCTGGCAGAGTTCCAGCGCCTGCTCGCTCCCCTCGATGCTGGTGCCGGTCAGCACCAGTTGGCAGACCCCGGCGGCATAGGCGCGGTCGAGTACGGCCTGGTGTTTGTCGGCGAAACTTGGATTGGTCAGGTTGACGCCGATATCGATGAGTTGCATGGTTGCTACCTCGGGCCGAAGGCCGGAAAGCATACCAGAGCTGTAGATTCATAAGAAAAGCCAAGAACTACAATGAGTTATCGCGGTCTTTTGATGCCGCGACGCAGCGTGGGTTGGCAGCAATGCCATCACTGTGCCAGTCTCTCGCACCATGCCAGCGCTCCTGGCGCTCTGTTTTCGTCGGTGATCTCAACCGTTTCGTGGTGATTTCGCCCCGTATTCTTTCCGGAGAGTGGATGATTCGTCCCTCGGTTTTGCTGCTGTTTTGCGCATCGTTGCTACTGCCAATGACGGCGGTTGCGCGTCTGCCCGGGCCGCTACAAGCCGTGCCTGCCGCCAAGGTCCGCGATCTTTCGGAGATTCGCAGCAGTCGCGTGTTGCGGGTGCTGGTCAACCAGAGCCGTAACAGTTCCGGTGAAGTCCAGGGTCAGGCCATCGGCGTCGAATACCATCGTCTGCGCGCCTTCGAGCAATACCTCAATGGCCATTCCCGCGATGGCCAGGAAATTACCCTCAAGATCATTCCCAAAGCCAAGGATCAACTGCTCGGCGCGTTGCAGCGTGGCGAAGGTGACTTGGTCGCCCCTGGGGAGTTGCTCGATCTGCATGCCGGTTATGCGGTAGCCAGCAGTGAGCCGATTGCCGCTAACGTGCCGTTGGTACTGGTCGGCATCAAGGGCGAGCGGCGCTACACCAAGGTCGAGCAACTTGCCGGCAAAACCCTTGCGTTACCCACCGGCAGCGCTGCTGGGGAGGCGGTCAGTCAACTCAATCAGAAACTGGCGTTACGCAAACTCGCGCCGATCAAGATCGAATGGGTCGATCCGACGCTGGCCGTGGAAGACGTGTTGGAGATGGTGCAGGGCGGCATCTTTCACCTGACCGTCGTTGAACTGCCGATTGCCGAGCGCTGGGGCAAGATCCTGCCCAAGCTGCGTGTCGATCGACAATTGGTGATCAGCGAACCGGGTGAGGAAAACTGGTTCGTGCGCCGTGATGCGTCGATGTTGCGGGCCAGCGTCGACCGCTTCATCAGCGGTTACAAGAAACCGGCGAACGAAGATGCGGCGTTTCTGCGCATTTATCGCCGGCTCTATCAGGTTCACTATCCATTGGCCAAGGCCGACCGTCAGCGTCTTGAAAAACTGCGCCCGACCCTGCAAAAACACGCCGCTGCGCAAAATATGGATTGGTTGAACCTGGCAGCGCTGGCGTTCAAGGAATCGGCGCTGCAGCCCAACGCCCGCAGCGGCAGTGGCCCGACCGGGCTGATGCAAATTACTCCATCCGCCGCCCAGCGCGTCGGTGTGAACAATATCCAGAATCTCGATGCGAACGTGCAGGCCGGGGCCAAGTACCTGGCGCTGATCCGCCGCAAGTTCTTCAACAGCCCCAAACTTAACGAGCGCGAACGCATGGCGTTCACGCTGGCGGCCTACAACATCGGCCCCGAGCGAGTGCAGGGCATGCGCGCCGAAGCCCGGCGCCGTGGGCTCAATCCCAACCAGTGGTTCTTCCAGGTCGAGCGCATTGCCATGGAGCAGGTGGGAATGGGGGCCGTCAGCTATGTTAATAGCGTGAACAAGTATTACTTGGCGTTCGATCGGGAGCGGGAGTCGTTGGAGCCCGGTGGACAGAAAGTTGTCTCACGGAAATAATCAAATAAATCGATTGTTATGGCGAAATATTTGCGCTTTAAACATGAAAATAACTGATTAATATAGCGGCCAACCCACACACACTTTCGCAAAACAAGGAACGCAGCATGAGCTCTCTGATCAACAAGGTACTGTTCACCCGCGCTGGCTACGGCCTGACCATCCTGCGCATCGTAGTCGGCGTGATCTTCGCCGCACATGGCGCGCAGAAACTCTTCGGAATGTTCGGTGGGTATGGCCTTGCCGGCACCGCGCAGTACATGGAGAGTCTGGGTCTGACGCCGGGTTATGCCATGGCCGTTCTGTCGGGTGGTACCGAGTTTTTCGCTGGCCTGGCGCTGATCATCGGCCTGCTGGTCCGTCCGGCAGCATTGGGTCTGACCGTCCTGTCGCTGGTGGCGATCTTCACCGTGCACATCAGCAACGGCCTGTTCATGGCCAACAACGGTTACGAGTTCGCCTTGGCTTTGCTCGGTGGCAGCCTCGCGGTGCTGATCGAAGGTGCCGGCAAGCTTTCGGTGGACCGCGCCATCGCCGGTTGACCGCTCTGGCTCAAGCAAAGGCCCGCATTGTGCGGGCCTTTTTTGTTGGCGCTGATTCTTGACACTGATCGGTCACGTTCTCTAGGATGTTGCCCATGCGCCGATTTAAACAGCTACTTGCGGGGCGCCAGGTGACTCGATCAGTCACCGTCAGAAGCCGGAACAGGGCTTCGAAATACCGCTAAAGCGCTGGTTCGGTGTTGCCTCTCACCTGCCATGCAGACTTTTGAGGCAGAGACACGACACAATGAATGCACTACGCCCTCCAGCACGTCCCGCGCCGATCACGGCACATATCACCCAGCGCAATCCAAAAATCCTCCTTGGCGGTAAACATCAGCCGACGCTGTTGCGTTATCTCGATGGCTGGCCACGTCGCAGCGGAGGTCCTGCCGCGTTCCTGATCCAGTTCGTTGAAGACGGCGAGTCGCTGACGCGTTTCGCCAGTGACAGTTTCGATCTGGCGGTGATTCAGTCACCGAGTGAGGAAGATGCGCCTGAAATGATCAAGCAACTGGTGCGTGTCGCGCGGCAGGGGCTGATTACCCGTCGCTGATCGCGCTCACGGGTAATCGATCGCCACGATGTAAACGCATTGTTCGCCGGTCGGAGTTTGCACACGCACTTCGGCATCCAGCGCCTTGCCAATCAAGGCTCGGGCCAACGGCGAATCAATGCTGATTAAACCCAGTTTCAGATCCAGTTCATCCGGGCCAACGATGCGGTAGCGCGATTGCTTGCCGTCTTCGTCCTCGATGGTGACCCAGGCGCCGAAGTAGACCTTGTTCGGATCGCTGGGTTTTTCGCTGACTACCTTGAGCGCTTCGAGACGTTTGGTAAGAAAGCGCACACGACTGTCGATTTCGCGCAGCATCTTCTTGCCGTAGGTGTATTCAGCGTTTTCCGAGCGATCGCCCTGGGCCGCCGCCTCGCTGACCGATTGCGTCACTTGCGGGCGGCGCACGTGCCACAACTCATGGAATTCGGCGCGCATCCGCGCTTCACCTTCAGGGGTGATCAGCGCGGTGCCGGCGGTGCGGGGAGGGCGATAACGGCTCATGGCAACTTCTTGTGGTGACGAGCGCTTGAGTCTATCAACCCTCGCGCAACACTGTCAGCGGACTTGCGTTGAGTGCCCGGCGCGTGCCGAACACACCAGCGCCGCCGATCAGCACTGCGCCAATCAGCGGTAGCACCAGCAGCCACGGATGCGGATGCCACGGCAGATCGAACGCGTAGCGATACAACACCAGACTTACCACTTCCGAGCCAATCGCCGCGAGCAAACCGCTGACCGCGCCGAGCAGGCCGAACTCGATGCGCCGAGCCTTGATCAGCAATTGCCGCTCCGCACCCAAGGCACGCAGCAGCGCGCCTTGGCGAATGCGTTCATCCAGCGTCGCTTGCAACCCGGAAAACAACACGGCCATGCCCGCCGCCAAGACAAACAACAACACATATTCCACCGCCAGGGTGACCTGGGCGAGGATGCTGCGCAGCTGTTCAAGCAAGGCTTCGACCTGAAGAATGGTCACCGCCGGGAAGGCGCGCGACAGTTCGACGATCTGCTGGTCGTGACCCGCGGCCAGATAGAAACTGGTCAGGTAGGTCGCTGGCAGGTCCTTCAATGTGCCAGGCTGGAAGATCATGAAGAAGTTCGGCTGGAAGTTGTCCCAGTTGATATCGCGCAGACTGGTGACTTTCGCTTCGCGATTGACCCCGCCAACACTGAACACCATGTGATCGCCCAGTTTGAGCTTGAGGCTCTCGGCAACTTTGCCCTCCACTGACACGCCCGGTACATCGCCGGTTGGCTGTTCGGTCCACCACGTTCCGGCAGTCAGTTTGTTGCCGGCGGGCATATCCGCGGCCCAGGTAAGGCTCAGGTCACGTTGTACCGCGCGGTCGCCGGCAGAATCCTTGCTGACGATTTGCTGCACCGGGTCGCCGTTGATGCTGATCAGCCGTCCCGGCACGACCGGGTACAGCGGCGCCGCTTGCGCGGACACCTTGATCAGGTGATCGGTGAACGCCTGCTTGTCCGCCGGCAAAATATTCAGGGCAAAGTAGTTCGGTGCGTTTTTGGGCAGCTGGTTTTGCCAGGTGTCGAGCAGTTCGCCACGCAACAGCGCGATCAGCGCCATGGACAACAGGATCAGGCCGAACGCCAACGATTGACCCGCTGCGGCCAGTGGATGGCGCAACAGTTGGCCGAGGCCAAGACGCCACGGCAACGATGCGCGGGCGAGCATCCGCCGCAGGCTTTGCAGCAATAACAGCAACAGACCACCGAGCACCAGCGCAGCGACGATACCACCGCCGAGCAGTGCGAACGTCAGCAGCAGATCAAGGCTGAGGCGCCACATGATCAAGCCGAGAGCGCCCAAAGCGGCGCCGTAAACCATCCAGGTACTCGATGGAATCGGCAGCATGTCACGGCGCAACACGCGCAATGGCGGTACACGACCCAGCGCGGCGAGCGGCGGCAGGGCGAAACCGGCCAGCGCCACCAACCCGGTGCCGATCCCGGCGATGGCCGGAAACAGGCCGCCCGCTGGCACATCACTCGGCAACAGATCATGCAGCAGCGCAAACAAACCCAGTTGCGCCAACCAGCCGAGCAGCGCACCGCCAATGGCGGCGAACAACCCCAGCACCGTCAGTTGAATACTGAACAGCAGCATGGTTTCCCGACGTGATAACCCGAGACAGCGCAGCAAGGCACTGGCATCGAAACGACGGCTGGCGAAGCGATTTGCTGACAAAGCGACGGCCACCCCGGCCAGCAGCACCGCGACCAGACTGGCCATGTTCAGATAGCGCTCGGCTTTGCCCAACGCGCCACCAATCTGCCGGTTGCCGTCGCGGGCATCCTGAATCCGCTGGTTCGCCGCGAGCCCCGGTTTGATCAACTGTCGATAGGTTTCCAGCGCTTGCGGCTCGCCGCGCCACAGTTCGCGGTAGCTCACCCGACTGCCGGGCTGCACCACTGCGGTAGCGGCAAGATCGTCGAGATTGATCAGCACCCGTGGCGTCAGGCTGTAGAAGTTGCCGGCGCGATCCGGCTCGTAGGTCAGCACCCGGGTCAGCTTCAATGTCTTCGAGCCGACATCGATGCTGTCGCCGATATTCAGATCCAGCGCAGTCAGCAGACGTGCCTCGACCCAGGCTTCGCCCGGTTGTGGTTCGCCGCCGGGCTCTTCAGTGGCGAAGGGCGCCGGGGCGCTTTTCAGCTCGCCGCGCAATGGGTAAGCGCGATCAACCGCTTTGATACTCGACAACTGAATGCCGTTGTCGGTGGCGATGACGCTGGAAAACTCCACCACCTGCGCATGGTTCAGGCGCAGTTCGGTGCCGCTCCTGATCTGCTCCTCACGAGCCGGTGAGCTGCCTTCAAGCACCAGGTCTGCGCCGAGAAACTCGGTGGCACGCAACATCATGGCGCCGTTGAGGCGAGCGCCGAAATAACCGATGGCGGTACTCGCCGCCACCGCCACGACGAGGGCGAAGAACAATACCCGCAATTCTCCGGCGCGGGCATCGCGCAGCAGTTGGCGGATGGCGAGACTGAACAGACGCAACAGCGGCAGACGTGCCATCAAGGCTCCAGAGGGGCGACCAACAGCCCGGCTTCAAGACGGATCAGACGCCGGCAGCGATGGGCCAGGCGTTCGTCGTGGGTCACCAGCACCAGGGTGGTGCCGCGTTCCTTATTCAATTCGAACAGCAAGTCGCTGATGCGCTCGCCGGTGTGGCTGTCGAGGTTTCCGGTGGGTTCATCGGCGAACAGTACGTCAGGTTCGGCAGCAAACGCCCGGGCAATCGCCACGCGTTGTTGCTCACCACCGGACAATTGGCGCGGCGAGTGCGTCAGGCGCTGGCCGAGTCCGACCCGTTGCAGCAATTGGGTTGCGCGCTCACGAGCGTCTTTGCGGCCATCGAGTTCCAGCGGCAGCATGACGTTTTCCAGTGCATTGAGACTGTCGAGCAACTGGAATGACTGAAAAACGAAACCGACGTGCTCGGCACGGATGCGCGCGCGCTGGTCTTCGTCGAGACCGCTCAGGCCCTGGCCGGCCAGCGTGACTTCGCCGCTGCTGGGCAGGTCGAGCCCGGCGAGCAGGCCGAGGAGGGTGGATTTGCCGGAACCGGACGCGCCAACGATGGCCAGGCTGTCGCCCTTGTTCAGTTCCAGGCTGAGTTCGTGCAGGATAGTCAGTTCACCTTCCGCGCTGGAAACCACTTTGCTGAGGTTCTTCGCGGTGAGAATGCTTGCGCCCATGGAGAATCCGATGCGTGTATGGTTTTTGAGTGCTGGCCTGGCCTTGATGTGCATGGCCCAGAACGCAGCGGCGGGTACTGTCCTGATCGTTGGCGATAGTATCAGCGCCGGTTTCGGCCTGGATACCCGTTTGGGGTGGGTGTCGTTGCTGGAGCAACGGCTCAAACAGGAGGGTTTCGACGATAAAGTGGTCAATGCCTCCATCAGCGGCGACACCAGTGCCGGAGGCCAGGCGCGGCTGCCCGCGCTGCTTGCAGAGCATAAGCCTGAACTGGTCATCCTCGAACTGGGTGGCAATGACGGCCTGCGCGGAATGCCGCCAACGCAATTGCAACAAAACCTTGCGGCGATGATCGACAGCTCGCGGCAAAGCGGCGCGAAGGTGCTGCTGCTGGGCATGCAACTGCCGCCCAACTACGGCAAGCGCTACACCGATGCTTTCGCCGAGGTCTACGGCAAACTCGCCGATGACAAAAAAATCCCGCTGGTGCCGTTTTTCCTCGACGGCGTGGGCGGCCATCCGGACCTGATGCAGGCCGATGGTCTGCACCCGGCGGCCGGGGCTCAGGGCAAGTTGCTGGAAAATGTCTGGCCGACGCTAAAACCGCTGCTTTGAGGCTTTTCTAGCGGCAGGCTTTCGGCTAATGTGGCGCCCCCTTAATCGGAGGCCCCGATGTCGCGTTCTGCCTGGTCCCTTTTTGCCTATCAACTGATCGAGCCTGACGAGCAGCTGGATCTGTTCGCCTGCCAGGAAGTGCGGGTGCATCTGGTGACCCGTCAACTCGAACTCGGCGGCTCGGCCGATCGCACTCTGTGCGGCAGCCTGCTGCCGGCGCAACCACGCTGGTCGAGCGTGGATCGCCGGGTGTTTCAGGACCAGCGCCTGTGCTCGCTGTGCCGGGCGATTCTTGAGTCGCAGAAGCGCGGGACTTCGCCGATCTGGCCTGAGTTGCGTTTCGAGCTCTAAGATAAGATCAAAAGATCGCAGCCTTCGGCAGCTCCTACATTTGGAATGCAGTCTTCTATAAGGGAGCTGCCGAAGGCTCGGGCCGCGATCGGACGATCTTTTCGCACTCAGCGCGGTCTATCGGCCTGTCTCCCCGAATATTCAAAGTGCAGTGTACAATCGCGCTCTTATACCCTTGATGATCATGCGAAGGATTTTCCGGATGTTGCCGCGCTTTCCTGCCGTCACCCGCTGCCTGTCACTTGCCGCCCTGTGTGTGGCCGGTCCCGTTGCTGCATTGGAGCTTCCCCTGCCACCACCCGGTGAGGACATCGTCGGCCAGGTGCAGGTGATCAAAGCCAAGTACGAAGACACCTTCGCCGATCTGGGCACCACCTACGATCTGGGCTATTCGGAAATGGTCGCGGCCAACCCGGGTATCGATGCCTGGCTGCCAGGTGCCGGTACCGAAATCGTGCTGCCGACACGTTTCATTCTGCCGCCGGGCCCGCGTGAAGGTATCGTCATCAACCTTGCCGAATACCGCCTCTACTACTACCCGAAAGGCCGGAACGTGGTGTACACCTTCCCGCTGGGTATCGGCCGTGAGGGCTGGGGGTCGCCGATCGCGCACACCACCATCACCGCCAAAACTCCTAATCCGACCTGGACGCCTCCAGCGTCGATCAAGGCTGAACACGCTGCTGATGGTGATCCGCTGCCAAACGTGGTGCCGGCCGGTCCTGACAACCCGCTGGGTCCGTTCAAGTTCACCCTGGGCACGCCGGGCTACCTGATCCACGGTTCGAACAAGAAGTTCGGCATCGGCATGCGCACCAGCCACGGTTGCTTCCGCATGTTCAACAACAACGTGCTGGAAATGGCCGGCATGGTGCCGGTCGGGACTTCGGTGCGCATCCTCAATGATGCCTACAAGTTCGGTCGCAGTGGCGGCAAGGTCTATCTGGAAGCGCACACGCCGATCGACGACAAAGGCAACCCGTCAGTGGTCGACAAGCACACGGCTGTGATCAACGCGATGCTCAAGCGTGAAGACATCACCAATAACTTGCGCATGAATTGGGATGTGGTGCGTGATGTAGTCGCAGCCGAAGATGGCCTGCCAACCGAAATCGGTACGCCTGGCACTACGGCGCCGATGGTCTCCAGCGCCCCGATCGATCTACAGCAGTAAGCTCAAAAAAAACCCGCCGATGCGTGAGCGTCGGCGGGTTTTTTATTGCCCGGACAAAAGCATCCGGCACAAAAAAGCCGACCCAAAAAATGGGTCGGCTTGATAACAATCCCGAAGGACTATTACTTGCGGCTAGCTTTTTCCAGCATGCGCAGAGCACGCTCGTTAGCTTCGTCAGCAGTCTGTTGTGCTTTTTGAGCAGCAGCCAGAGCTTCATCAGCTTTACGGTAAGCTTCGTCTGCACGAGCCTGGGAGCGAGCAGCTGCGTCTTCAGTAGCGGTCAGACGTGCTTCGGTTTCTTTCGATGCGCTGCTGCAACCGGTAGCCAGAACTGCGGCCAGAGCCAGAGCAGAGAATTTCAGAACGTTGTTCATCGTGTTCCCCTTCAAGGACTTTCAATTAAGTGGCTGTCTCCTCCGATTGAGGAAATAGCCGGCGTACATACTACCCATTACTTGTAGTAAGTAAACTGACGTATAGCAAGAAGCAAAAAAAATTGTAGGCGCTGATTCTTTTTCGAGCAACTTTTAACTGCGCTGTATAAAAAACATCCAGCTGCAAGCCCCGCGCTGAGCGAGTCAATCAGAAAAAGTTCCCGTCATGGCGTGTTGTTTTTGCAGTGTTGGCTAAAGTCTTTCTAGATGAATTCGTCCACACTTTTGTTCCGATTTTGCGTGCTGCTTCGCTTATCTTTATCCATGTTGAGGTGACTTTAAAAAAGGTCGCACGTCTTAAGTCTCAACATCCGGCAATGTTCAGGTGAGCGGCCCGGGAAGATCTTCTCCCAAACCGCACCTGCGTCCATCGGAGCCAACACCGTCAACCGCTTGATGACGAGCGCACCTTGAGCAATTTTGCCAATGGTGCCTACTATTTATCAGGTGCTCGGTTGTACGAGATCGGTGTGTCTCTTCTCGCTGTCGATCAGGCACGGGGTGGCGTAGATGTTCCTTCGCCGGAAAAACATCGGTAAGGTAGGGGTCAGAATCCAAGACCCGCGAGGAGTAGTGATGAGCGAGGCGTTGTCCATCCACCATGACCAGGCTGGTCATCAGTTCGAGACCAATGTGGACGGTCATCGTGCCTACCTGACCTATATGGATCTGGGGAAACAGACCCTGGATATCTATCGCACGTTCGTGCCCAACGCCTTGCGCGGCCGCGGCATTGCGGCGGCGCTGACCGAAAGCGCGCTGCAATATGCCGAAGAAATGGGCTACACGGTGATTCCATCCTGCTCGTACGTCGAGCGTTACATGGAACGTCATCAGCGCCGCGCCGCAAAGATCTGAATCGCACACAAAAAAACGCCGGGCAATGCCCGGCGTTTTTTATGCCTGAAAAACGCGTATCAGCTGCGCTGGCGTTTTGGCAGAACATCCTTGAGCTTGGCGTGCATGCTGCGCAGGGTGTTCTCGGTAGCGGACCAGTCGATGCAGGCATCGGTGATCGATACGCCGTATTGCAGATCGGCGAGGTCCTTCGGAATCGCCTGGCAGCCCCAGTTCAAGTGACTCTCGACCATCAGGCCGATGATCGACTGGTTGCCTTCGAGGATCTGGTTGGCGACGTTCTCCATCACCAGCGGTTGCAGGGCCGGATCCTTGTTGGAGTTGGCGTGGCTGCAATCGACCATGATGTTCGGCTTGATCTTCGCCTTGTTCAGCGCCTGCTCGCACAGCGCAACGCTGACCGAATCGTAGTTCGGCTTGCCATTGCCGCCACGCAGCACCACGTGACCGTAAGCGTTGCCTTTGGTGGTGACGATCGACACGCCACCTTCCTGGTTGATCCCCAGGAAACGGTGCGGGCTGGAGACCGACTGCAAGGCGTTGATCGCCACGGTCAGGCCACCATCGGTGCCGTTCTTGAAACCGACTGCCGAGGACAGGCCGGAAGCCATTTCACGGTGGGTCTGGGATTCGGTGGTGCGCGCGCCAATGGCCGACCAGCTGATCAGGTCCTGCAAATACTGCGGGGAGATCGGGTCGAGGGCTTCGGTCGCGGTCGGCAGGCCTTTTTCAGCCAGGTCCAGCAGCAGCTGACGACCGATGTGCAGACCGTCCTGGATCTTGAACGAGTCGTCCAGGTACGGATCGTTGATCAGGCCTTTCCAGCCGACGGTGGTGCGCGGCTTTTCGAAATACACGCGCATGACCAGATACAAGGTATCGGAGACTTCCGCGGCCAGCACCTTCAGGCGCTCGGCGTATTCGTGGGCAGCCTTGATGTCGTGGATCGAGCACGGGCCGATCACTACGAACAGACGGTGGTCGGTGCCATCAAGAATGTTGCGAATGACTTCGCGGCCCTTGGTGACGGTGCGCAGGGCAGCGTCGCTCAGAGGGATATCACGCTTGAGCTGATCAGGTGTGATCAGGGTCTCGTTAGAGGCGACGTTTAGGTCGTTGATCGGTAAATCAGCCATCGTTTACTCGTCAGGTCACGGGTGCCGGCCGCCAGCGATCCCCGCGCGGCGGAGCACAGCGGATTTAAGCGCGTCGGGGAGCGGAACCTTAGCGCGTTACGCGCCTGCTCGACAATGGGCAAACGCCGCTTTAATCCAGCACTGGCAGGGTAAAGGCCTTGCTCACGCTATCGTGGGAGAACTCGTCGGCATGTTGTTCGACCCATTGCAGGGCCGCCGCTTGAATATTCTGCAGGCCATCGTGGGCGTCGTTGATGCGGCAGTAGCGTTCAATCTGACACACCTGCTCACCCATTCGTGCACTGAACAGCGTTTGTTCGTCGGTGAAGGCGATGCCCACCAGATAACCTTTTTTACGGCGCAGACACCACGCCACATAGCCCGGAAAACAGAGGTCGGCGTTGAGAGTCGGCAGGCGTACTTGCAGCGCGGTGCCATGGCGCCAGGCACGGTGGTAATTGCAAGCGATGCCGCCGAGGCTGATAGTGTGCAGCTGTTGCCTGGAAATACATTCGGGCTTGAGCAACGTCAGTTCAACCGGCACTTCGTCCGGATGAGGAATGAAACGTCCCATGAGCACAGACTCCCTGTGTCAGCCATTTGACATTGTTTCCCCCAGTATAGTGGTCGAATCCGAACTGACCGATTTCGACGCCGACCAAAGGCTGTTGGCGATGAGCGGCGTTTCGCTGGTGATTTTCACCAGTGTCGGCTGCGCCAGTTGCCGCTTCGCCCGCGAGGTGTTGCCGGGGTTCGCACTGGCGGTGGATCGTCTGTGCTGGATCGATGCCGGCAACAACGGTGGTCTGGTCGAGCGATATCAGGTCTTTCATTTGCCGGCGCTGTTTGTGGTGCGCGACGGCGAATTCTTTGGCGCATTGCACACGCGCCTGACAGCCGATGCACTCAACACGGCATTGGCGCAGGCACTGGGTCGAATTGCAGAGGAGTTGCCATAAATGGGGACAATCAACAAACCGGTGGTGGGAATTATCGGCACCGGTGCGATTGGCGGGTTCTACGGGTTGATGCTGGCGCGGGCGGGGTTCGATGTGCACTTTCTGTTGCGCAGCGAGTTTTCTGCCGTCGCCGAACGTGGCTTGCAGGTGGACAGTGCGGTGCATGGTCTGCTGAAGCTCGATCCGGTACAGGCCTATTCTGCGGCCGAAGACATGCCCAAATGCGACTGGCTACTGGTCGGCGCCAAGACCACCAGCAATGCCGGGCTGGCGCCGTCGATCATTGCGGCAGCCAAGCCAGGCGCGAAAGTGCTAGTGCTGCAAAACGGTCTCGACGTGGAAGACAGCCTGCGGCAATTGCTGCCTGACACACTGCATTTGCTCGGTGGGCTATGCCTGATCTGCGTGCATCGCGACGGCCCGGGTCTGATCACCCATCAGGCACTCGGCGCAGTCAACGTCGGTTATCACAGCGGCCCGGCAAGCGATGACGGCGCGCGTATGGCGATCGTCGAGGAGGGCTCCGGACTGTTCCGCGTTGCTGGCATTGATTCCCAGGCAATGCCCAATCTGCATCAGGCGCGCTGGCAGAAACTGGTCTGGAACATTCCCTATAACGGACTCTCGGTGCTGCTCGGCGCGGGCACCACGCCCCTGATGGCCGATGCCGACAGCCGTGCGTTGATTCAGGCGTTGATGGCCGAGGTCGTGCAGGGCGCCAAGGCTTGCGGCCAGGACGTGGCGCCCGGTTACGCCGACTTCCTGTTCACGATGACCGAAAAAATGCCCGACTACTGGCCGAGCATGTACCACGACTTTTTGCACAAGCGCCCGCTGGAACTTGAAGCGATTTATGCCCGACCCTTGGCGGCGGCGAAAGCGGCAGGCTGTGAACTGCCGCGCATCGAAGCGCTGTATCGAACATTGAGTTTTATTGACCGACGCAACACGTGAGTCGGTTTTTTGCGCAAGGAGGGGGAACGTATGGCCAAGAACATCGATGACAAACTGGTGCTGGCGATTTCGTCGCGTGCCTTGTTCGACCTGAGCGAGAGCCACAAGGTCTACCTGTCGAGCGGCGTCGAAGCCTACCGGCAATATCAGATCGAACACGAAGACGAAATTCTTGCCCCCGGCGATGCTTTCCCGCTGGTGGAGAAACTCCTGAGCCTGAACAGTCGCCTCGGCCGTGCGCGTGTCGAGGTGATTCTGGTGTCGCGCAACAGCGCAGACACCGGATTGCGCGTCTTCAATTCGATTCACCATTATGGTTTGGCCATTTCTCGCGCGGCGTTCGTCGGTGGGCGCAGTCCTTATCCCTACCTCAAAGCGTTTGGTTGCGACCTGTTTCTCTCCACGCACGCCGAAGACGTACGCTCGGCGCTGGATGCCGGTTTCGCTGCGGCAACGATTTTGTCCGGAGGCGCCAGCCGCGCCGCCAGCGACGAATTGCGCATCGCTTTCGACGGTGACGCGGTGATTTTTTCCGACGAGTCGGAGCGGGTTTATCAGTCCGGTGGGCTCGAAGCCTTTCAGGCCAAGGAGCGCGAATCGGCGCGCGAGCCATTGCGCGGCGGGCCGTTCAAGGGCTTTCTGGCGGCGCTCAACCTGTTGCAACGCGAGTTCCCTGACGACGACTGTCCGATCCGCACGGCGCTGGTCACCGCGCGTTCGGCACCGGCCCATGAGCGGGTGATTCGTACGTTGCGTGAATGGGACATCCGCCTCGACGAATCATTGTTTCTCGGTGGCCTGACCAAATCGGCGTTCCTCGAAGCGTTTGCCGCCGACGTATTCTTCGACGATCAGGCCGGTCATTGCGAACTGGCCCGTGAAGTGGTCGCCACCGGCCATGTGCCGCATGGCATCAGCAACGAGCCGTCGATCTAAAGCCCTGTGCTTCAAGACGTTGCGTTGCCCGTCGTACTCGCCAAGGCACTGCTAAGCTGAATCAAATCTCCGCCATGTTGGCTTGCGAGGAGGTCATATGATTCGTTCGATGCTGTATGCCACTGACCTCGGTCTGTACGCACCCTTCGTCATGCAGCATGCCCTGGCGTTGGCGCGAACGTTCAATGCCGATCTGTATGTAGTGCACGCGGTGGAACCGATGGGGCTGTTCGCCGAATCGGTGTTGCAGAGTTATCTCGACGAGCAGTCGCTGAACGAATTTCATAGCCAGGGTCTGAAAACAGTCATCGCCAATATCGAGCAGCGCGTGCTGGAGAGTTTTCGCGAAGAGCTTGGCGAAGAGGGCGAGCAGGATTTGCAGCGGATTCGTGCAGTGCGCGTGGTGCAGGGCGATCCGTCGCATGTGATTCTCGACCAGGCGCAGAAACTCTCTGTCGATTTGCTGATCGTAGGAAGTCACAGCCACGGGGTGGGCGCGGAAACGCCGTTGGGGCGCACGGCGGCGCGGGTCCTGCAGCTGGCCAAGGTGCCGGTCTATCTGGTGCCGTTGGTGGAGCGGCGGCGACGCGAAGATCGCTGAAGCGGGAATAATGGCACTTTGACAAAAAAGTTCTAGATTTATTCTTCAAACCATTAATATAGTTATATACCGTCGCTGATGCCCGTGGCGTCTATCTGCTTTGAGGGATACATATGAAGCTTCAACAATTGCGCTACATCTGGGAAGTGGCGCACCACGACCTCAACGTTTCCGCTACAGCCCAAAGCCTTTACACCTCGCAACCGGGCATCAGTAAGCAAATCCGACTGCTGGAAGACGAACTCGGCGTTGAAGTGTTTGCCCGCAGCGGCAAGCACCTGACCCGCGTCACCCCTGCCGGCGAGCGCATCATCACCACCGCCGGTGAGATTCTGCGCAAGGTTGAAAGCATCAAGCAGATCGCTCAGGAATTCTCCAACGAGAAGAAAGGCACCCTGTCGATCGCCACCACTCACACTCAGGCACGTTATGCACTGCCGCCGGTGATCAGCAACTTCATCAAGCAATACCCGGATGTGGCGCTGCACATGCACCAGGGCTCGCCGATGCAGATCGCCGAAATGGCGGCTGACGGCACCGTCGATTTCGCCATCGCCACCGAAGCGCTGGAACTGTTCGGCGATCTGGTGATGATGCCTTGCTACCGCTGGAACCGCTGCGTAGTCGTGCCACAGGGCCACCCGCTGACCAAGCTGCCGAAGCTCACTCTGGAAGCGCTGGCCGAATACCCGATCGTGACTTACGTGTTCGGTTTCACCGGCCGTTCGAAACTCGACGAAGCCTTCAGCCATCGTGGTCTGACGCCGAAAGTGGTGTTCACCGCTGCCGACGCCGACGTGATCAAAACCTATGTGCGTCTGGGCCTGGGCGTGGGCATCGTCGCCAAAATGGCGGTCGACACCAAACTCGACAGCGACCTGGTGGTACTGGATGCCAGCGAGTTGTTCGAATCGAGCGTCACCAAGATCGGTTTCCGTCGCGGCACTTTCCTGCGTGGTTTCATGTGCGACTTCATCGAGAAGTTTGCCCCGCACCTGACCCGCGAAGTAATGGCAAAAGCCATCGCGTGCCACAACAAGCAGGAACTGGAAGAGCTGTTCGACGGCGTCGAACTGCCGGTCCACTGATCCACTGCTTCAGAGCACCTCGGTAACAGCAAATTGTTGCCGGGTGCCCGCCACCAGAATCTCTACCTCATCACCCTCGAACTTGCCCAGCAGGCTTTTGCCCAGCGGCGAGCGCGGCGTGATGACGGTAATCGGCTGACCCACCACATCGATTTTCAGGCCTGCCGCATCCGGTGCCAGGAACAGCCATTGCTCGCGACCCTTTTCGTCTTCCAGACCGAGCAGGGCGCCGACCTCGATGCCACGGTTTTCGTCATAGGCGCGCAGCGTCAGGTTCTGGCACAGCGCCAGTGACTGACGGATTTCCTCGACACGTTTCGCTTGCCCCGCCGCCAGATAAGACGCCTCAAGTCCAAGCGTGTCGTACTTGTTCTCGGCGATGTTCTCTTCGTGGGTCGCGGTTTCGTAAGCGGTTTGCGCGGCGCGTTCGGCTATATCGAGGTCGATGCGCAGCTTGTCGAGGATCAGTTGGTGGACGCTGTGTTTGTTCATGATCAATCGCAGAATTGCAAAACGTTGGCGCGGCTTTTTTCGCTTGGCGCGGTTTGGTCCTGTTGCAACCAGAACTGACATTTGGGGTTCGACAGATTGCGGCGGCTGTCGCGTGCCTGATCCAGACGATTCTGTTGCTCGTTCTTGCGCAGGTTTTCTTCGTACTGATCGAACAGCGGACTCTGCGGCGCAATGTCCGGCACCGGTTGCACCACGGGTGGAGTGGCCAGTTGCTGAACTGCCTGGGCCACCGGCGCCAATTGTTCATTGAACACAAAACGCGAGAGCAGCCAGCAGGTCAGCGCAATCGCGAGGAAACCCAGCCACAGGCCCAAGGCAATACTGCCGGTCAATTGCAGCGCGCTAAGCTGAACAGGCAAGGGGCGACGCGGGTTGGGACGATAGGGCATGGCTGCCTCCTGGCGGATGGTTGCGGGCAAGTGGCGATTGTCGCACGAAGATTAATCGCCGTCGGCTCTTCTGCATTCGCTCATTAATGCGGACAATCGGTGCTTTTGCCAACGGGAGTCTTGAATGCCGTCACTGAATACCCGCTGGGATATTTTTTGCACCGTCGTCGACAACTACGGCGACATCGGCGTGACCTGGCGTCTGGCCAGGCAATTGGTGGCCGAACATTCGCTGGCCGTGCGGCTGTGGGTTGATGATCTGCGTGCGTTCGAACGTATTTGCCCAGAGATCGATATCAACGCCGCGCAACAATGGCAGCAAGGTGTAGAGGTGCGGCACTGGCCGAGCGAGTGGTTGCCCATCGACGCCGCTGACGTGGTGATCGCAGCGTTCGCCTGCCAGTTACCGAGTGCTTACATGGACGTCATGGCCGAGCGGGAGAAGCCGCCGTTGTGGCTGAACCTCGACTATCTCAGCGCCGAAGACTGGGTCACCGGCTGCCACGGCCTGCCGTCGGTCAAATACAAGTCGGTGCAGAAAATCTTCTTCTTCCCGGGGTTCCGCCCCGGCACTGGTGGACTGCTGCGCGAAAGAGGCTTGCTCGAACAGCGTCGGCAGTTTCAGCGCGATGACCAGGCGCAGCGACAATTCCTGCAAGGTCTGGGCATTGAGCGTGCTCCCGATGCACAACTGATCTCGTTGTTTGCCTACGAGAACGCTGGACTGGCCAGTTGGCTCGACGTGCTGGCGGCTGGCGCGACGCCCACGCATTTGCTGGTGCCGGAAGGGCGGATTCTCGGTGACGTTGCGCGCTGGCTCGGCGTGGAAACCTTGACCGTCGGGGCGATAGAGGTGCGTCAGGCGCTGACCGTGCAGGTGCTGCCGTTCGTTCGTCAGGATCAATACGATCACTTGCTCTGGTGCTGCGATTTCAACGCGGTGCGCGGTGAGGACTCATTCGTCCGGGCGCAGTGGGCGGGGCGGCCGATGCTGTGGCACATCTATCAGCAGGACGAAGACATCCATCTGGACAAGCTCGACGCCTTCCTTGCCCTGTATACGAAAGGCCTCTCGCCCGCAGCGGCGCAGGCGATGAACGGTCTATGGCAGGCGTGGAGTGCGGGTCAGCCAATTGGCGATCAATGGCTCAGCGCCCGTAAACACTGGCCAGAACTGCAGGAAAATGCCGAGACATGGTGTCTGGAACAAGGCTTGCAGGCCGATCTTGCCGCAGCGCTGGTACAGTTTTACCTAAATTGGATATGATACGCGGCCTAGATTTATGTAAATCCCATCCAAATTCGGATATTCGCAATGAAAACTGGTAAAGAACTCAAACCCGGTACCGTGATCCGTCTCGAAAACGATCCTTGGCTGGTTCAGAAAGCTGAATTCACCAAGTCGGGCCGTAACAGCGCGATCATGAAGACCAAGCTGAAAAACCTGCTGACCGGTTACAAGACCGAGATCGTTTACAGCGCTGACGACAAACTGGACGACGTAATCCTCGACCGCAAAGAAGCGACCCTGTCCTTCATCAGCGGCGACACCTACACGTTCATGGACACCACTGACTACACCATGTACGAACTGAACGCCGAAGACATCGAAGCCGTTCTGCCTTTCGTTGAAGAAGGCATGACCGATGTTTGCGAAGCGATCTTCTTCGAAGAGCGTCTGGTTTCGGTAGAACTGCCGACCACCATCGTGCGCGTCGTTGACTACACCGAAGGTTCGGCTCGTGGCGACACTTCCGGCAAGGTAATGAAGCCAGCCAAACTGGCCAACGGTACCGAGCTGCAAGTTGCTGACTTCATCGAAATCGGTGACAAGATCGAAATCGACACCCGCGAAGGCGGTTCCTACAAAGGCCGTGCCAAATAAGCACTGCTTTTTGCGGAAAGAAAAAGCCCGACCATTGAGTCGGGCTTTTTTGTGTCTGCAAGAAAGATCAAAAGATCGCAGCCTGCGGCAGCTCCTACACCTGTTCATGTAGGAGCTGCCGAAGGCTGCGATCTTTTTCTTTGCTTACACCGTGACGTGCAGACGTACTCCGACATTGCCACGCGTGGCGTTGGAGTACGGGCAGACCTGGTGAGCGGCGTCGACCAGGCTTTGTGCGTCGGCTTGTTCAAGGCCCGGCAGGCTGATGTGCAGGTCGATGTCCAGACCGAAACCACCAGGGATCTGGCCGATACCGACGTGGGCGGTGATCGAGGCATCGTCCGGGATTTTGCGTTTGGTCTGGCTGGCGACGAATTTCAGCGCGCCGATGAAGCAGGCCGAATAGCCGGCGGCGAACAGTTGCTCAGGGTTGGTCGCCGCGCCGCCAGCACCACCGAGTTCTTTCGGGGTGGCGAGTTTGACGTCGAGCACGTTGTCGCTGGAGATCGCACGACCGTCACGGCCGCCGGTGGAGGTTGCGATTGCGGTGTAGAGAGTTTGCATGGTGTGAGCCTCGATGGGTGTGATTTGTCGCGCTAATTGTTTGCGCGCTAAGTAAGTTCGAGGTGAATGTAGCTCGCCAATGTTTAGTGCGCAATATAAATTTTGAAAAAAGTTGGCTTCGTTGATCCGGAAGGAGCGCCAAGAGCGTCAGAACCCTTGATCCAGAGCAGTTATCAGCATTGAACAGGGAGTGGGAAAATTGCACAGCGCAGGGTTCAACTGTAGGAGCTGCGGCACGCTGCGATCTTTTGATCTTTAAAAACAACATCAAAAGATCGCAGCGTGCCGCAGCTCCTACATTGATTCGGTCCAGCCCGGGTTCAGATCAAGCTTTCTTGCAGATGACTGCGCAGAGCCTGCAACTCGGCTTGCAGATTCTGCAAACGCTCGAGGCTGAAACCGCTGGCGCCGAGGATGCATTGCGGGATGCTTTGAGCTTTGTCTCGCAGAGCGCGGCCCTGCGCAGTCAACTCGACAATCACTACGCGCTCATCTTCACGGCTGCGTGTGCGACTGAGTAACCCTTCACCCTCCAGTCGCTTGAGCAGGGGGGTCAGCGATCCCGGATCCGTCAGCAGCCGCGTGCTGATTTCTCCCACGGTAAGACCATCCTTCTCCCACAGCACCATCATCGCCAGATACTGCGGATAGGTCAGGCCGATGGCTTGCAGCATCGGCTTGTAGACTTTGGTCATCATCAGCGAAGTGGAATGCAGGGCGAAGCAAGCCTGATTATCCAGCAGCAGGTCATCGCAGGTGTCGCGGTCGGTGGTCATGTCAAAGCCTTGATCAGTAATGCTCATGAATCTAGCGTTCGAATGTTTAATGCGCCAGATAATTTTCCAGACATCAAAGTCTGCCCAAATCCCGTTGCAACGCGAGATCCCACGGCGGCACCGGGCTGAAGCGGGTCTTGAGGTATTCCAGCAACAAACGGCTGCGCGAGTTTGTCTGCTGCTCCATGCGCAAGGCGTAGATGCCGGTACTCTCGGGTTGCGGCAGACCGTTTTCGCAGAACAGTGGCAGCAGTTCGCCGCGCAGCAGATATTCGCTGGCCAGCCACGTCGGCAGGTGCGCGATGCCCAACCCGGCCAACGCGCCGCACACCAGTGCTTCAGCGTTATTGGCGCTCATGCGGATGCGCGCCGGGCGGTGCAACTGCATCTGCCCGTCTTGCTCGAAACGCCAGGCGAAGGGCGGGGCGAGGCCATCCCAGTCGAGGCCGTCATGTTCGCTCAACTGCGCGGGATGATTCGGTACACCGCGCCGCTTGAGATAATCGGGGCTCGCGCAGGCGATGCGCACCATGCTCGCCAGTGGCGTAGCAACCAGTCGGGTGTCGGCCAGTTGCCCGGCGCGCAACACCAAATCGACCTTGCCCAGATTCGAGCCGTGCATGTCGACGAAACTGTCGATCAGGTGCAGTTGCACATCCAGGCCCGGATACATCACCAGAAAATCAGCAATCACTGGCGCCAGATGTCGGCGTCCGAACGCTGCTGGCGCATCGATGCGGATCAAGCCTTCCGGTGCACTGCTCAAGGAAACGGCTTCGGCGCGGGCCAATTGCAGTTCGGCGACGATCCGCCGCGCCCGTTCGGCAAAGGCCAGACCTGCCGGCGTGGCGCGTACGGCATGGGTGCTGCGAATGAACAACTGGCTGCCCACCGCGCTTTCCAGACTGTCGATGCGCCGCGCGACAGCCGAAGGTGTCAGTGGATGGCGACGAGACGCGGCAGAGAAACTGCCGCTTTCCAGCACATCGAGAAAAAGTCCGAGTTGATCGGTCAATTGATTGGGATTCATGTTATTCAACGCTTGTGCGAAATCGGCACAGCCATTGTGCGTTGCTATGCGTTTCCCCGCCAGCCGCGACTGCGTAGGATGAGTCGCCTGACGTAAGAGGAATTCGGCTGTGATGGAGTTTTTGTTGTTCCTGCTATTCGGCGCCGCGCTGGGCACACTGGGTGGCATCTTCGGCATCGGCGGTGGCTTGATCGCGATCCCGCTGCTCGGTGTGTGGTTCGGGCTTGATCAACAGATCGCCCAAGGCACGGCGCTGGTGATGGTGGTGCCGAACGTGATGCTGGCGCTGTGGCGCTATCACCAGCGCAATCGCATCGAACTGCGTCACGCGTTGCCATTGGCGGTGATGGGGTTCTGCTTTGCCTGGATCGGTTCGATCTGGGCCGTAGGCATTGACGCGCAAACCATGCGCATTGGTTTCGTCGCATTTCTCGTGGTGCTTTCGGTTTACAACCTGCTGAAAATGTTCGGCAAGCGCCCGGCGCCGACGGCCGAGATGCGTTACTCCTGGCCATGGCTGGGCGTACTCGGCGCAGCGTCGGGGACCATGGGCGGGTTGTTCGGTGTCGGCGGGGCGGTGGTCGCGACGCCGGTGCTGACCAGCCTGTTTGGCACCACACAAGTGGTCGCCCAAGGCTTGTCGCTGGCGCTGGCATTGCCGAGTACCGGCGTCACTTTGGTGACTTACGCGGTGCACCACGAAGTCGACTGGATGATCGGTTTGCCGCTGGCGATTGGCGGTCTGGCCAGCATCAGTTGGGGGGTAAAAGTCGCCCACGCCATGCCGGAAAAACTTCTGCGTGGGCTGTTCTGTGGTTTCCTGGTGCTGTGCGCGGTGATGCTCGCCTTTAAAGTTTGAAGCCTTCGACGATGTGTTCGGCCAAGCATTCGGTGATCGGCGATGGATTGTTCAGATTGCGGATCAGCATGATGCTGGCCTCGGGCAGTTGCGGCAGATCTTCATCGGCACCGAGAATGCGCATGTCCGGGGTTATCAGGCTTTCCAGTTGCGCGGTGATCGCCAGACCCGCGCTCACTACGGCCATCAGCGCCGAGAGGCTGCTGCTGTTGTAGGCGATGCGGTAATCGCGGCCCATCGCGTCCAGCGCATTGCACGCCCACAAGCGGCAGAAACAATCACTGTTGAACATCGCCAGCGGCAACGGCGTCTGTTCGTGGGCGCTGAAATTTTGTGCCTCGGCCCAGACGAAACGCTCTTTGCGCAGCAGTTGGCCGATCTCGTTGCCCGGTTCGCGGGTGACGATCGACAAGTCGAGATCGGTGCGCTGCAACAACTGTTTGCTCGATTCGCAATGCACTTCGATCTGGATCAACGGATAGAACTGCGCAAACCGCGACAGAATCCCCGGTAGAAAACGCATCACGTAATCGTCCGGCGTGCCGATCCGCACGGTGCCGACCATGTGTGGCTCGCGCAGGGTATTGAACACTTCACTGTGCAGTTTGAGGATGCGCCGCGCGTAACCGAGCAGCACCTGACCCTCGGCAGTCAGCCGCACCTGCCGCCCGTCACGCTCGAACAATTGGCGCTGCAACACGTCTTCTTCCAGGCGCTTCATCTGCATGCTAACCGCTGATTGCGTGCGGTTGACCATTTCGCCAGCGCGGGTAAAACCGCCCTGATCGGCTATCGCGACAAAGGTGCGCAAGACATCGGTATCGATACTGGGGTAGGCCGACAATTGATGAATCTCCGTGATGCATACCATCAGAAACATTCGTTGGATTGATCTTAGCGCTGGCGCGAGACTTGAGCCATCCACAAAGGAGAGCAAAACGATGAAAGGTCAAAGAGAGTATGTAGGCGAAGAAAAATTTTCCGGCCATGGCCACATGGTTTCTGACTTGCTGCACAAGTTTAGCCGCTGGTACGAACTTCACCGTGAGCGTGAATTGCTCGCCAGTCTGAGCGACGAAGCGTTGAAAGACATCGGGGTCAGTCGTGCCGACGTCGAGCACGAGTCTGTGCGGCCGTTCTGGGATGATCCGATGCATAAATGATGAGGCCATCGCTACACAAAACCTTCTGGACTGAGGTAGGTTGCGAGCAGACAAGGAGATGCTCATGCCCGCGACACTGTCCTTTTCCCTCAAACAGGCTCGACGTCTGGCGCTGGCTGCCCAAGGGTTCAACGGGCGCCAGCCGCCGACCGTCAAGGCGCCCCACATCAACCGGCTGATCGAACGGCTGGGCCTGCTGCAAATCGACTCCGTCAACGCTGTAGTGCGCTCGCACTATCTGCCGCTGTTTTCTCGTCTTGGTTCCTATTCTTTCGATCTGCTCGACCAGGCTGCCTGGAGTTCGGGGCGTCGTCGTACGCTGTTCGAGTATTGGGGGCATGAGGCGTCGTTGTTGCCGTTGTCGATGTATCCGCTTATGGGTTGGCGCATGCAGCGGGCCAAGCGCGGCAAAGATATTTATCAGCAACTGGCGAAGTTTGGTCTTCAGCAACAGGATGTTATTCGCCGGGTTTTGAGCGCGGTCGAAGAGCGGGGCGCGTTGGGCGCCGGTAGTTTATCGACTCGCGAAGACAAGCCTGGGCAGTGGTGGGACTGGAGTGCGGAAAAACATGCGCTGGAATGGTTGTTCGCCGCCGGTGAAGTCACCGTCGCCGGGCGGCGTGGCTTCGAGCGTTTGTACGATTTACCGGAGCGGGTGATTCCTGCGGCGATCCTGCAACAACCGTTGCCTGATGAAGCGCAGGCGCAGCGTGGGTTGTTGCTGCATGCGGCCGAAGCGCTGGGCGTCGGCACGGAAAAAGACCTGCGTGATTACTTTCGCTTGAACCCTGCTGATGCACGTCCGCGACTGGCCGAGCTGGTCGAGGCGGGGCAATTGCAGATGTGCGAAGTCGCCGGTTGGCGGCAAATCGCTTATTGCCTGCCGGAGCCGAAAGTCCTGCGCAAGGTCGCGGCCAGTGCACTGCTGTCGCCCTTCGATTCGTTGATCTGGGAGCGCAGTCGCACCGAGCGTCTGTTCGATTTCCGCTATCGGCTGGAGATTTACACGCCGCAGGACAAACGCGTTTATGGGTATTACGTGCTGCCGTTTTTGCACAACGAGCGGATAGCCGCGCGGGTGGATTTGCGTGCCGAGCGGGCAGCGGGGCGGTTGGCGGTGCATGCGGTACACGAGGAGGAGCCGGGGCTGGATGAAGAGGGGATGTTGGCACTGGCGGTGAATTTGCGGCGAATGGCGGATTGGTTGGGACTGGCGCAGGTGCAGCTCAATTGCCAGCGCGAGAGTGCGGGGCGGTTGCGGGTGGCGTTGGCGCAGATCGATGTTGTCTGAACTGGCCTAATCGCCAGCAGGCTAGCTCCCACAGGGATCTGTGTTGCCCACAAAAACCAGTGTAGGAGCTGCCGAAGGCTGCGATCTTTTGATCTTGCTCTTGTCTTTGAAGATCAAGATCAAAAGATCGCAGCCTTCGGCAGCTCCTACAGGGGGGGGCGGTCGACCCCTTAATACAGGGTGACGCGGTTTAGCGCCGAACCTGCTTCAGGGTTTCGGCAATCAAAAACGCCAACTCCAGCGACTGATCAGCATTCATCCGCGGATCACAATGCGTGTGATAGCGATCCGACAAGCCGTCCTCAGTGATCGGCCGCGCGCCACCAATGCATTCGGTGACATTCTGCCCGGTCATTTCGATGTGAATGCCGCCGGCATAAGTGCCTTCGGCTTCGTGCACCTGGAAGAACTGCTTAACCTCGCCAAGGATCTGCGCAAAATCGCGAGTCTTGTAGCCGCTGCTGGCCTTGATGGTGTTGCCGTGCATCGGATCAGAGCTCCACAGCACCTGCTTGCCTTCACGCCGCACCGCGCGGATCAGCGCCGGCAGGTGATCGCCCACCTTGTTCGCACCCATCCGTGCGATCAGGTTCAAGCGCCCCGGATCGTTGTCCGGGTTGAGCACGTCGATCAGGCGGATCAGATCGTCGGGGTTCATGCTCGGGCCGACTTTGACCCCGATCGGGTTGTTCACCCCGCGCAGGAATTCGACGTGTGCGCCGTCGAGCTGACGGGTGCGGTCGCCGATCCACAGCATGTGCGCCGAGCAATCGTAATAATCGTTGGTCAGGCTGTCGCGGCGCACGAACGCTTCTTCGTAGTTCAGCAGCAGCGCTTCGTGGGCGGTGAAGAAACTGGTTTCGCGCAGTTGCGGCGAGCTGTCCATGCCGCAGGCGCGCATGAATGCCAGCGTTTCATCGATGCGGTCGGCGAGGTGGCTGTACTTCTCGGCCAGCGCGGAGTTGGCGATGAAGTCGAGGTTCCACTTGTGCACCTGATGCAAGTCGGCAAAACCGCCTTGGGCGAAGGCGCGCAGCAGGTTCAACGTCGCGGTGGACTGGTGATACGACTGCAGCAGACGTTCCGGGTCCGGCACGCGGCTCTTTTCGTCGAAGCCGATGCCGTTGACGATGTCGCCACGGTAGGCGGGCAGGGTCACGCCATCAATGGTTTCGTCGTTGGCCGAGCGCGGTTTGGCGAACTGGCCGGCCATGCGTCCGACCTTGACCACCGGGCAGCCGGCCGCGAAGGTCATGACGATCGCCATTTGCAGCAACACTTTAAAAGTGTCGCGAATCTTTGCTGCGGAGAATTCGGCAAAGCTTTCGGCGCAATCGCCGCCCTGCAACAGGAACGCGCGGCCTTGAGTCACTTCGGCAAATTGACGACGCAGTTCCCGCGCCTCGCCGGCAAATACCAGCGGCGGATAACTGGCCAGGGTCTGCTCGACCTGGCGCAGATGCGCGGCGTCCGGGTATTGGGGTTGTTGCTGGATCGGCAGGGCGCGCCAGCTATCAGGGCTCCACGGTTGGCTCATCACGGTCTCTAAGGTTCTACGCACGGAAGGCCATGTTAGCAGCAATTAGTGCGTGACCTGCTCCCGCCCCTTCGTCGACAATCGCCGCTTTGCCACGGCGCCACTGCGGTGCCATCGCGTCACCGCGCCCGGTGACCACCAGGAGACAAGATGACTGAGGAGCGCGTCGAGCATCTGCTCGCCGAAGTACAGGATGAGTTCGGCGTGATTCGCGTGCTGGAAGTGGCCGATTACCGCTTTCTCGAATTCGGCGATGCGATCGAGCAGAGCTGCGTGTTCACTGCCGATCCTAGCTGGCTGGAATATGACTACACCCGGGCGATGCTGATTGGCGCGTTGTGCCACGAGCACCCGGAGAGTGCGCTGTTCCTCGGGCTCGGCGCAGGCACGCTGACGCAGGCGTGCCTCAAGTTTCTGCCGCTGGAAGATGTCGAGGCGATCGAGTTGCGCCCGGACGTCCCGCGCCTGGCCATTGAATACCTTGGCCTGGATGACGATCCGCGCTTGTACATCCGCGTCGGCGATGCCCTTGATTTGCTGCCCACTGCTGAGCCTGCGGACCTGATCTTCGTCGACCTCTATACCGACGTCGGCCCCGGTGTCGGGCATCTGGCCTGGAGTTTCCTCGGTGACTGTCAGAAACGCCTGAATCCGGGCGGCTGGCTGGTGATCAATCAATGGGCCACCGATGATGGCAAACCACTGGGCGCAGCATTGTTGCGCGGGCTCTATCACCGCCATTACTGGGAACTGCCGGTGAAGGAGGGCAATGTGATTCTGCTGGTGCCGGCGGATCTCGATCAGGAGTTGGATATGGAAGCGCTCGCCGCCCGGGCTGAGGCGTTGGCGCCGAGTTTGGGGTATTCGTTACAGTCGCTGATCAAGGCGATTCGCCCGGCGACATAAATGGCGATTGAGCCCCTGTAGGAGCTGCCGCAGGCTGCGATCTTTTGACTTTGATTTTTCAAGATCAAAAGATCGCAGCCTGCGGCAGCTCCTACAAGGGTTTGGGCAATGGCTCAGAGCCCTTTGAAGCTCCCGGGCCGTCGCTCCACCAGCGACCGCACACCTTCCTTGGCATCCTCACTGGCCAGCAACTTCTTCACCAGCGGCGGCAAGCCCTGTGCCGCCGCTGTCTCGCCTTCATATAGCGCCTGTCGCGCCGACAGCAACGTCGCCTGCACCCCCAACGGCGCTTGCCGCGCAATCCGCTCAGCCAGTTCAATCGCGCGCGGCAGCAGATCTTCGCTGGCCATCACTTCCTGCACCAATCCCAGGCGCAACGCATCGTGCGCATCGAACTCGTCCCCGGTCAGCAACCAGCGCATCGCGTTGCCCCAGCCGGCCACCTGATGAAAACGTAAAGTCGCGCCACCAAAAGGAAAAATCCCACGCTGTACTTCCATTTGCGCGAAGCGGGTATTGCTCGCGCAGAGGTTGATGTCGGCGGCCAGCATCAATTCGATGCCGATGGTCAGGCAGTAACCCTGTGCCGCGACAATCACCGGCTTGCTGACCCTCGGCCCGACAAAAACACCCCATGGATCGCAACCGCCGGTCGGCACCTGCCAGCCTTGGGCGAGGGCGGAGCTTGCATTCACCAGATCCAGACCGGCGGTAAAATGCTCGCCATGGCCGAACACCACCGCCACCCGCGCCTCGCTGTCAGCCTCGAATTCACCATAAGCCAGGCTCAGTTCATTGAGCAGGTCGAGGTCGAAGGCATTGCGCTTGGCCGCTCGATCCAGGCCGATCATATGCAGGTGACCACGGCGCTCCCGGCTGACGCGGCCAGGACAGGACTGATTCATGGGAATTTCCTCGAGCGGGGAGGGAGGGGGCCGCGACCACATGCCGCACATCGGTGAAGCGTTTAAGCAGTATCTTCAGCAGGGCCGGGCCCTTGGAAAATAGACCTTCGCACGATTATCCGCAAAACCCCGTTACACAACGGTGACGGACGGATTCAGGCGATAAAAAAAGCTCCCTTTTTCGGTAATTTCCGGTATAGTGCGCGCCGGCCTTTAGCCAGGCCGCGTCAAGGTAGCGCAATTCCCCGAAGTCAGCTTCGGCTGCATGTCCGCACTGCGGGCTCTTCCTGGACGTTTCTTTTTTTCTTTCATTCGTTTTCGCAAATCCCCGCCGACAAAGCTGCCAGGGCGACTCTTGAGTCTTACACGGCATGCGCAGCTTTGGAGCATGGGTCTTTGCGGATGCACTTAGAGGCAGACCCATGACCCAGGAAACCGGCGGATTCGCCGCTTTTAATCTTAATCCGAACATTCTTGCAGCCGTCATCGCGACTGGCTACGAAGAGCCTTCGGCTATCCAGCAGCAATCGATCCCGATCATCATGGCCGGCCAGGACATGATCGGTCAGGCGCAAACCGGTACGGGTAAAACCGCCGCGTTCGCTCTGCCAATTCTTCATTGCATCGATCCTGCCAAGCGCGAACCGCAAGCCCTGATCCTGGCGCCAACCCGTGAGTTGGCGCTGCAAGTTGCAACCGCTTTCGAAACCTACGCCAAGCAAATGCCGGGCGTTACCGTTGTGGCCGTTTACGGCGGCGCGCCTATGGGCCCACAACTGAAAGCAATCCGTAATGGCGCACAGATCGTTGTCGCCACTCCGGGTCGTCTGTGCGACCACCTGCGTCGTGACGAAAAAGTACTGTCGACCGTGAACCACCTGGTTCTCGACGAAGCAGACGAAATGCTCAAACTGGGTTTCATGGACGACCTCGAAGTTATCTTCAAGGCTCTGCCAGCTACCCGTCAGACCGTTTTGTTCTCGGCGACCCTGCCGCAGTCGATCCGCGCCATTGCCGAACGCCATCTGCGCGATCCGCAACACGTGAAGATCCAGACCAAGACCCAGACCGTTACCGCGATCGAACAGGCTCACCTGTTGGTTCACGCTGACCAGAAGACTTCGGCCGTTCTCAGCTTGCTGGAAGTGGAAGATTTCGACGCTCTGATCATGTTCGTGCGTACCAAGCAAGCGACCCTGGATCTGGCAAGCGCCCTCGACGCAAAAGGCTACAAAGCCGCTGCGCTGAACGGTGACATCGCCCAGAACCAGCGTGAGCGCGTAATCGACTCGCTCAAAGATGGCCGTCTGGACATCGTTGTGGCGACCGACGTTGCTGCTCGCGGTCTCGACGTTCCGCGTATCACTCACGTGTTCAACGTTGACATGCCGTACGATCCAGAGTCCTACGTGCACCGTATCGGCCGTACTGGCCGTGCCGGTCGCGAAGGTCGTGCACTGCTGCTGGTGACTCCACGTGAGCGCCGCATGCTGCAAGTGATCGAGCGTGTAACCGGTCAGAAAGTTGCCGAGGTTCGCCTGCCGGACGCTCAGGCAGTTCTCGATGCGCGCATCAAGAAACTGACCAACAGCCTGGCGCCGCTGGTTGCCGATGCTGAATCGACTCACGGTGAGCTGCTCGATCGTCTGACTGCAGACATCGGTTGCACGCCGCGTGCTCTGGCTGCTGCTCTGCTGCGCAAGGCCACCAATGGTCAAGCGCTGACTCTGGCTGCGATCGAGAAGGAACGTCCACTGGTGCCGAACAACGCACCGCGTGGCGACCGTCCTGAGCGTACCGGTGATCGTCCGGACCGTGGTGATCGCGAGCGTCGCGCGCCGATTCCTTTGGGCGAAGGCCGTGCTCGTTGCCGTACCGCGCTGGGTGCGCGTGACGGTATCGCCGCTAAAAACCTGCTGGGCGCCATCCTCAACGAAGGTGGTCTGGCCCGTGAAGCGATCGGTCGCATCCAGGTGCGTGACAGCTTCAGCCTCGTTGAGCTGCCGGAAGATGGTCTGGACAAGCTCCTGACCAAGCTGAAGGACACTCGCGTTGCTGGTAAGCAGCTGAAGCTGCGTCGCTATCGCGAAGATTGATCCGCCCTTGGGCTGATTGATCGAACATAAAAAATCCCCGACTGGTTCGGGGATTTTTTTTGCCTGCTTTTCAAGGGCAAAGAGCAAAGATCAAAAGATCGCAGCCTTCGGCAGCTCCTACAGTGGGGGAGTGCGATCTTTTGCTCTGGCTGTTTAACCGAACCGGTAAATATCCATACCCAATGCGCCCATGGTGAATCCCTTGTGCGCCACGCTGAACGCTCCTCCGGCACCTCGCGCGAAATACAGCGGCAATAAGTGCTCATCACTCGGATGGCTGCGCACCGCGTTCGGAGCCTGCTGGCGGTAGTCATGCAGCGCTGCCTCATCACCGGCCGCGAGTTTGTCTATCACCCAGTCACGGAAGTCCTGGGCCCACGGCTCAACGCTTTCCGGGCCTGCGTGCCAATCCAGTTCCCCCAGGTTGTGAGTGATGCTGCCTGAGCCGATCAACAGAATCCCTTGCTCGCGCAAGCCTGCCAACGCTCGACCGACGCGGGTTTGCAGCGCCGGACCGCCACGGCTCGGTAGCGAAACCTGCACCACGGGAATATCCGCCTGCGGGTACATCAGCGACAGTGGCACCCACACGCCATGGTCGAACGGTCGTTGCGGATCAAGACGCGCAGGCAGGTCGCTGGATGTAAGTAGGTCAGCGACTTCAGCAGCCAGTTGCGGATCGCCCGGCGCCGGGTACTGCACTTCAAACAACGCGCGGGGGAACCCGCCGAAGTCGTGCCAGGTTTCTGGCTTTGGATGGCTGCTGACCAGTAGCTCGTGACTCTCCCAATGAGCGGAGACAATCACGATGGCTTTGGGCCGGGGAAGTTCGGCGGCCAATCGTGTCAGCGCCGGGCCGCTGGCGCCGGGCTCCAAGGCAAGCATGGGAGAACCATGGGAAATAAACAGGCTGGGAAACATGATGGGTTCCTGAGCGGTAAGATGCCCCATCTTCAGACAGTCATTGATCTAAATCTAATATAAGTTTTAACGCTTTTTGATCGAATTATCGGGAGTCATTCATGCAGCCTGAGTTTTGGCACAAGAAGTGGGCGTCGCACCAGATCGGCTTTCATCTGCCGCAGGTGAACCCGCATTTACAACGGCACTGGCCGGATCTGAACATTCGCGCATCGGCGCGGGTACTGGTTCCGCTGTGTGGGAAAAGTCTGGATTTGCTGTGGCTGGTCGAGCGTGGTCATCAGGTGCTCGGGGTTGAGCTGTCACAGAAGGCTGTCGAAGACTTTTTTACTGAGCATCAACTACAGCCACAGATTAGCGAGAGCGGTGCATTCAAGGTCTATCGCGCTGACGCCATCGAGCTGTGGTGCGGCGATTTCTTTGCCTTGAAGGCAAGCGATGTGGCGGATTGCACCGCGCTGTATGACCGCGCCGCATTGATAGCCTTGCCACTGCCGATGCGTGAGCGCTATGCGACGCAGCTCCAGCAGATTCTGCCGCAAGGCTTGAATGGGCTGCTGATCACCCTGGATTACGATCAGGCGCAGATTCCCGGACCACCGTTTGCGGTGGGGGATGATGAGGTGCAGCGGTTGCTGGGCACTGGTTGGCAGGTGCAGACCCTGCAGGTGCAGGATGTGTTGCAGGAGAGTGGGAAGTTTTTGCAGGCAGGGGTGACGCGGCTGGAGGAGCGCGTTTATCGGGTTTCGACTCGTTAGGTTGTGTTGGCTGTTCCGGCCTCATCGCTGGCAAGCCAGCTCCCACAGTGAATTGCGGTGTATCGAAGATTGGGATAACACCACACAACCCTGTGGGAGCTGGCTTGCCAGCGATAAGGCCTGCATGAACAGCCGAGTACATGGCCCCCACAAAAAAGGCCCGCATCTCTGCGGGCCTTCTTGTTTTTACCGGTTGAATCAACCGAGACGACGCAAGGCGTCGATACGATCTTCCAATGGCGGGTGGCTCATGAACATGCGGGCGAAGCCCTGTTTGATGCCACCGTTGATGCCAAAGGCATTCAGGGTGTCGGGCATGTGCACCGGCAGGCCCTGTTCGGCGCGCAGGCGCTGCAGGGCGCCGATCATTGCGCTGGTGCCGGCCAGACGTGCACCGGCTTCGTCGGCACGGAATTCGCGTTTGCGCGAGAACCACATGACGATCGAGCTGGCGAGAATGCCCAAGACCAGTTCGGCGAAGATGGTCGCCACGTAGTAAGCGATGCCCTGGCCTTCTTCGTTCTTGAAGATCACCTTGTCGACGAAGTTGCCGATGATTCGCGCGAAGAACATCACGAAGGTGTTCACCACGCCCTGGATCAGCGCGAGGGTCACCATGTCACCGTTGGCGACGTGACCGATCTCGTGAGCCAGCACGGCTTTCACTTCATCGGGCGAGAACCGCTCGAGCAGGCCCTGGCTGACCGCGACCAGTGCGTCGTTCTTGTTCCAGCCAGTGGCGAACGCATTCGCTTCGTAGGCCGGAAAAATACCGACTTCGGGCATCTTGATCCCGGCTTCGCGGGACAGTTGCTCGACCGTTTGCAGCAGCCATTGCTCATGCCGGGTACGTGGCTGGCTGATGATCTGGGTGCCAGTGCTCATTTTCGCCATCCACTTGGAGATGAACAGCGAGAACAGCGAGCCGGCGAAACCAAAGACCGCACAGAAAACCAGCAGCTGACTGAGGTCGAGATCAACCCCGTTGGCCGCCATGAACCCGTTGAAGCCGAAAAGGCTCAGGGTGATGCTGGCTATCAGCACGACCGCCAGGTTAGTGGCCAAAAACAGCAGGATGCGCATCATGGTTGTAGAAATCTCCTCAAGCTAAAGATGTAGCGTACTGCGGGGTATATAAGGTGCTGCACCGGGCTATTCAACCGGGTGACTATTTCAAACTGTGTCCTACAGCTGATTCTTCGTCACACAACCCCATTTCCCACAGCAGACACCGACACGGATGACGAACACTCGCGACCCGTCGCCATTGCGTCAGACGCATGTGACCGGTATGAATCGCAAGTGTAGAAGGCGAGCGGAAGCAGGGAATGCAGAAGTGTTGCTGAATCAGACAGTGCGCAACGTTCGGCCGTTGCGCACTGCTGGCCAGTTACTGGCGGTAGGACTTGAGGAAGTTGCCGATGCGGCCGATGGCCATTTCCAGCTCATCGACCCGGGGCAGGGTGACGACGCGGAAGTGATCGGGCCATGGCCAGTTGAACGCCGTGCCTTGCACCACCAGCAGCTTCTCGGAGAGCAGCAGATCGAGGACGAATTTTTCGTCGTTGTGGATCGGGCAGACTTTCGGGTCGATCCGCGGGAAAGCGTACAGCGCGCCCATCGGCTTGACGCAGCTCACGCCCGGAATGTCGTTGAGCAACTCCCAGGTGCGGTTGCGCTGTTCCAGCAGGCGACCCTGCGGCAGCACCAGATCGTTGATGCTCTGATAGCCACCCAACGCCGTCTGGATCGCATGCTGGCTCGGCACGTTGGCGCACAGACGCATGTTGGCCAGCATGTCGATCCCTTCGATGTAGCTCTGGGCATTGTGTTTCGGCCCGGAGATAGCGATCCAGCCAGAGCGGAATCCGGCCACGCGGTAGGATTTCGACAGACCGTTGAAGGTCAGGCACAGCAGGTCCGGGGCCAGCGATGCGGTGCAGATGTGCACGGCGTCGTCGTACAGGATCTTGTCGTAGATTTCGTCGGAGAACACCACCAGATTGTGCTGGCGGGCCAGCTCCAGCATGCCCAGCAACACTTCTTTCGAATACACCGCGCCGGTCGGGTTGTTCGGGTTGATGATCACCATTGCCTTGGTGTTCGGCGTGATCTTGGCCTTGATGTCGGCCAGGTCCGGGAACCAGTCGGCGCCTTCGTCGCACAGGTAATGCACGGCGTTACCGCCGGCGAGGCTGACGGCCGCGGTCCACAGCGGGTAATCCGGCGCCGGTACCAGCACTTCGTCACCGTTGTTGAGCAGCGCCTGCAGCGACATCACGATCAGCTCGGAGACGCCGTTGCCCAGGTAGATGTCTTCGATACCGACACCTTCGACCTGCTTCTGCTGGTAATACTGCATCACGGCCTTGCGCGCGCTGAACAGGCCTTTGGAGTCACTGTAGCCTTGCGCGGTCGGCAGATTGCGGATCACATCCTGGAGGATTTCGTCCGGCGCTTCGAAACCAAACGGCGCCGGGTTGCCGATGTTCAGCTTGAGGATGCGCTGGCCTTCCTCTTCCAGACGTTTGGCGTGCTTGAGCACCGGGCCGCGAATGTCGTAGCAGACGTTGGCGAGCTTGTTCGATTTGCTGAACTGCATGGCGATGTGATCCCGAAAATGAACGATCCAGGCGGCGGATGGACAACCGTACTGGGATTCCTGCGTTTACACACAGACGGACGTCTTGAGCGCGTGGCTCCAAGAATCCGTTTGAATGCGCCCGGTCTGGCTGCCAGACTGGCGCGTAACGAGGCGCAATCATACGTGCCGCCCGATCCGTGGAAAAGGTACAGATCGGGCTTTTTCAGCCGCTGAGGTGTGATGATGGAAAAGTTGGAAAAAACTCTGGAAGAATGGCAAGCCATGCTCGACCCCGAGCAATACAACGTGTGCCGCCTCAGTGCGACCGAGCGACCGTTCTCCGGTAAATACAACGCCACCAAAACCGACGGTGTTTATCACTGTGTCTGCTGCAACGAGCCGCTGTTCGATTCCAAGACCAAATTCGATTCAGGCTGCGGCTGGCCGAGCTTCTATGCGCCGATCGGCGAAAGCGCCATGACCGAGATTCGCGATGTCAGCCACGGCATGATTCGCACCGAAGTGAAGTGCGCCCGCTGTGATGCGCACCTGGGGCACGTGTTCCCTGATGGCCCGCCACCGACCGGTCTGCGTTATTGCATCAACTCGGTGTGCCTGGATCTGGTGCCTCGCGAATAAGTTGCACAGTCGAGCGGTTTGATTGACGTTTCTGTAGGAGCTGCCGAAGGCTGCGATCTTTTGATCTTGTCTGTAAAAACAAAATCAAAAGATCGCAGCCTTCGGCAGCTCCTACAGGGGGTAATCCTATTAATTAAATTGCACACAATTTAATTGCTCGCTATGTTTGCCCTTCGACTATCTGCGGAGACCGTCCCATGAGCGACAACCTGCTGAACATCCCGTGCACCACCATCAAAGGTGAGCAGAAAACCCTGGCTGATTACGCCGGCAAAGCCGTGCTTGTGGTCAACACTGCCAGCAAGTGCGGTTTCACCCCGCAATACAAAGGCCTTGAAGAGCTGTGGCAGACCTACAAGGATCAAGGTCTGGTGGTGTTGGGCTTTCCTTGCAATCAGTTCGGCAAACAAGAGCCGGGCAATGAGGGCGCGATCAGCGAGTTCTGCGAACTGAATTTCGGTGTGAGTTTCCCCCTGTTCAAAAAGATCGAAGTCAACGGCGCTGACGCCCATCCGCTGTTTGTGCAATTGAAGAAACGTGCCCCGGGCGTACTCGGTTCCCAAGGCATCAAGTGGAACTTCACCAAGTTTCTGATCGGCAAGGATGGCCAGTTGGTCAAGCGCTTCGCCCCGGCGACCAAGCCGCAGGACCTGAGCCGCGAGATCGAAGCCCTGCTCAAATGAACAGCCTGTCCGTTGATTCGCTGAAGCTCGACAGTCAGTTGTGCTTCAAGTTGTACGCCGCGTCCCGGGCAGTGATTCGTGGTTACAAGCCGATGCTCGATCAGCTCGGCCTCACGTATCCGCAATATCTGGCGATGCTGGTGTTGTGGGAATGGCAGCAAGCCGCGCCGGAGCAACCGACGGTCAAGGCCTTGGGCGAGCGTCTGGCGCTGGATTCCGGCACGCTGACGCCGCTGCTCAAGCGTCTGGAGCAGTTACAACTGGTGCAGCGCCAGCGCTCGGCGCGCGATGAGCGCGAAGTGCATCTGAGCCTGACGCCGCAAGGGCAAGCGCTGCGTGACCAGGTCGGGCCGCTCAAGGCCCGATTGCTTTGCGACAGCGGGGTGGACCTGGACCGGCTCAACGAACTGCGTAACGGTCTTGATCAACTGCTCGTGCAGATCAAGGCGCTGTCCTAGTCGGGATCCACTGATCCAGCAGCGCCGCCAATTCTTCACGGCGAAACGGTTTGGCCAGATAGTCGCTCATGCCGGCAGCCCGGCAGCGCTCGCGTTCCTCGGACATGGCGTTGGCGGTCAGCGCAACGATCGGCAGGTTTGGCCAGCGTCCGCTCTGACGTATCTGTCGGCTGGCTTCGTAGCCGTCCATTACTGGCATGTTGCAGTCCATCAGCACCAGGTCGAACTCGTGGTACTCCAATTGATCCAGTGCTTCGGCGCCATGTGCGGCGACGATGACATCGCAGCCGAGTTTGCCGAGCATGCCTTTTGCCACCAGTTGATTGACCGGGTTGTCCTCGACCAGCAACACCTTCGCGCGTTCGACCAGTGTAGACGTTTCGAGCTGTGCAGCGTTGAGGGTGGCGACTTCAGGTTGCAGGGTGCGCCGCAGATTCTGGTAGAGCGCATTGCGCGCCAGAGGCCGTGCTTGTTGTTGCAGCGGGGCGAGGGCTGCCGCCTCTTCACTGGGCAGGAAACTGCCGTAGGCAGTCACCAGCAGGATTGGCGCGACAAGTGTCGGACGCAGCCCGAACAGGCACTCCGGGCAATCGGTGATCACCACATCGGGCGTAACACCCAGCAGCGAGTCGTCGATGGTGCGTTGTTCGTACGTCAGGCCCCACACCGGCAACAGATTCTTCAGCAACTCCGCCAGACCACTGCTGGCCGCGGTAATGGCGAGAATTTTGCCATGCAAGGGCGGCGGGGCCAGCGCGCGGGTATGGCACGGCAGGGGCAACTCGGCGCAAAACTGGCTGCCGAAGCCGATCTCTGAACTGATGGTCAAGCGTCCCTGCATCGCTTCGCAGAGGTTGTAAGTGAGCGCCAGTCCCAGCCCCGTGCCGCCGTATTGGCGGGTGATACCGGCGCCTGCCTGGGTGAACGGCTGGAAGATTCGCATCTGGGCTTCCTGCGCGATGCCGATACCGGTGTCGCAAACCTCTATACGCACACCCTCCTTGTAAGCCGACAAACGCACATCGACCCGACCGAAACGGGTGAATTTCAGCGCGTTGGACAGCAGGTTGCTGACGATCTGCCGAACCCTTGTCGGATCGCCCAGCACCAGCGCCGGAAAGTGCGGATCAATCAGGCAAGTCAGCTCGACGCTGGGCGCCGCGTTTTGCGACAGCAGGTTGGCGGTGTCCTCGATCAGTGAGCCGAGATCGAACGGAATGTGTTCAAGCTCGAGTTGCCCGGCATCGAACTTCGACAAATCGAGAATATCGTTGAGCAATTCCACCAGCACCTTGCCGGAGTCGTGGGCGATCGACAGCTGTTGCTGCTGTTCGGCATTCAACGGTCCGTCGAGTGACAGGGCGATCATCCCCAGCAGGCCATTGAGCGGCGTACGGATCTCATGGCTCATGTTGGCAAGGAACGCCGAGCGGGCTTCGGCCATTTCCAGTGCAGTGCTGCGGGCGACTTCGAGTTCTTCGTTGGACTGACTGAGCCGGGCATTGATCGTCTTGAGCTCGACGGTGCGTGCCGAGACGATGTTTTCCAGTTGACCGAGATAATCGGTCAGACGGTTTTCGGCATTGCGTCGCTGCTGGATCTCGGTGGCGATGTTCTCGAATTGCTGATTGGCGACTTTGACCAGCACGCCGATTTCATCGTTGGCGTGCCCGGTCGGACATTCCAGGGTTGTGGGCTCGGCACTGCGCGGATCACGCCCGCTGAGTTCACGGATCACCCGCACCAGTGGTTTGGTCAGCATCACATAGAACAGCGCCAGGAGGATGCCGGTCAGGAGCAGGCTGCGGGCGAAGCCATTGAGCAGAGTCACCTCCGCCCGGCGCAGGAAGCGGCTGCCGAATGCATAGGTGTCGACTTCAAGCTTCAGGGTGCCCAGCGATTCGTTGGGCAGATGATCCAGATACAGGCGATCTTCGAACTGGCGCTTGGCGCCGAACAGATAATCACTGATGACCCGATAGCCGCTTTGCAGCTCCGGGCGTTTGACGCTGGCGAGCACCGTATTGTTGTTGTCGGTCAGCTGCGCAGAAATGATTGCCGGTGAGCGCAACAGCCCCAACGTGAGTTCCTGGGCCAGTTCGGCATCGATGTTGTAAGCGATGCGTGATGCCGGGTTGTGGCTGATTTCCAGCAAAGACAGGATTTCACGATTGATGGAGGCGTCTTCGCTGGCATAATCGATACCGATTTGCAGCAGGCTGAGCAGCGTGCCCAGAATGAACCCGACCAGCACGGTAAGCCTGGCTTGCTTGTACGACAGCCGGTGGGTGAATTTGATATCCATGGGGTGTTGAACCACTTTCGTTTCCCTTCGCTGCTCAAGCATAGTCGATCATGCATCGATACCGAGGTTCCCGAATCGCCTTGTAACAAGGCACGGAGCGGGAATTTTATCTGCGTGTCGTCGCTGGATCGCCATCATCACTGTGAACGTGCCCGAGGAAAAGACGTGGATTCCCGATTAAATGCTTTTCTTGAACGCGCCGAGTCGGTTCTGGCGCGGATCGAACCCTTGTTGCCGGCAACGCGCCCGGTGATTGACTGGGGCACCTGCCTGGCCGCGCGCTGGCAGCGTGACGGACGCAGCGGGTACCTGCTGCCGCTGGAAGTCAGCCTCGACATGCGCCTGTCCGATCTGATCGGCGTCGACCGTCAACTGGAGCAGCTGGGGCGCAACACCCGGCAATTTCTCGATGGCATGCCGGCCAACCATGCCTTGCTCTGGGGCTCGCGTGGCACCGGCAAATCCTCGCTGGTGCGCGCATTGCTTGCGGAACACGCCGAGGCGGGCCTGCGCCTGATCGAGATCGAGCGCGACCATCTGGCCGACTTGCCACGGGTGGTCGAGCAGATCGGCAAACTGCCACAACGTTTCGTGCTGTTCTGCGATGACCTGTCGTTCGAATCCGGCGAAGGCGACTACCGCGTCCTCAAGAGCGTGCTCGACGGTTCGTTGGAGCAGGCACCGGACAACGTCTTGCTTTATGCCACCTCCAATCGTCGCCATCTGGTGCCGGAGAAGGAAAGCGACAACGAGAACTGGAAGCGCGTCGACGGCGAGCTGCATCCCAGCGAAGCGGTGGAGGACAAGATCGCGCTGTCGGACCGGTTTGGTCTGTGGCTGTCGTTTTACCCGTTTACGCAAGAACACTTCCTGAACGTCGTCGAGCACTGGATCGGCCAGTTGGCTGCCAAGGCCGGTTTGAGCTGGCAACGCGACGAAGAGCTGGAGATTCTCGCCGTGCGCTGGGCCACCGGCCGCGGCAATCGCAACGGACGTTGCGCGTACCAATTCGCCCGATACTGGGTGGGACTGAAATTGTTGGAGCACAAGGCATGATTGATTTGCAACAGAGCGGCCAGGGCCTCGAAGGCTATGGCATGTTGGCCGCACAACTGGAATCGCTGCTGGCGGGCGAACGCGACTTTATCGCCAACGCCGCACAGTTTTCGGCGTTCCTGTTCAACCAGCTCGATGATCTGAACTGGGCCGGCTTCTACCTTAATCGCAACGAAGAGCTGGTGCTGGGGCCGTTTCAGGGGCAGATCGCTTGCGTGCGCATTCCGTTTGGTCGCGGTGTGTGCGGCGCTGCTGCGGCCACTCTGCAGACGCAGCGGGTTGAAGACGTTCATGCGTTTCCCGGCCATATCGCCTGCGACAGTGCATCGGAAAGTGAACTGGTGGTGCCGCTGGTCAAGGATGGTCGCCTGATCGGCGTGCTCGATCTCGACAGCCCCAAGCTCGCCCGTTTTGGTGTGCACGATCAGGCCGGCATCGAGCAACTGGCGGCGATTTTCCTGCGCCTGACCGACTGCTGATCATGCGTCGAGGCCAGCCTTGTGCAACAAGCTGGCCGGGTCCACGGCATCAATCTGCTGTGGGTCGAGAAAACGCTCGGCGTACTGCAGGTAAACGCCTTCGTTGATGAACAGACCAAACAGCTGCGCATCAATGTGTGCCTCGCGGCTCATGGTCGCCATGATTCCCAGCGCTTCGCTTAACGACTTGGCCTTTTTGTACGGGCGATCGGCTGCGGTCAGCGCCTCGAAGATATCGGCAATTGCCATCATCCGTGCCGGCAGGCTCATTTCTTCGCGTTTCAGACGTTTCGGGTAGCCACTGCCGTCCATTTTTTCGTGATGGCCGCCGGCGATTTCGGCAACGCTGTCCAGGTGGCTGGGGAAGGGCAGGTGGCTGAGCATCATGATCGTCTGCACCATGTGGTGATTGATGATGTAGCGCTCTTCGCGGGTCAGCGTGCCCCGGGCAATGCTCAGGTTGTACAGCTCGCCGCGATTGTATTTGTAACGCGGCACCTCCAGTTTGAATCCCCACGGGTTGTCTTCGGGAATCAGCTCGTTTTCGTCGCGTTCAAGCAAATGCTCGGGTTTGTCCGCCAGCAGTTTTTCGCTGACCGGCAAAGTCGGTGCAGGCGTGCGTGCCTGACGCTTGTTTTCTTCCCATGAAACGCCCAGACGGTCATCCAGTGTGCGCATCCAGGTGAGACGGGAAAGCTTGTCGAGGCGTTGCAGATCGGCCTCGGCCATCGCCTCACTGCCCAGATTGCAGCGAGCGATAAAGGCGAAGTCTTCGTCCAGTGCCGACAGGTTGGTATCGCGCAGTTCAGCCAGTGATGGTTCGTCGCCGCCCAGGGCCCGCGCCTGCCAGTAACTGATCCAGGCATCACGCTTGAGCACTTCAAAACGGGTGCGAATCTCGTGGATCCGGTCGTTGATGGTTTCCAGTTTGGTGGCCTTGTCGACCACGTATTCCGGCGTCGTGACCTTGCCGCAATCGTGCAACCACGCGGCAATGTGCAGGGCTTCCCATTCATCCTCGGTGGGCTGATAGGCACTGAAGGGGGGCGCTGTGCTCGCCGCTGCAGCCTGGGCGAGCATCAGGGTCAACTCTGGCACCCGCTGGCAATGCCCGCCGGTATAGGGGCTCTTGGCGTCGATGGCGCCGGCGAGCAGATGAATGAACGCATCAAGCAATTGCTTCTGTCTGTCCTGCAGACGCTGGCTCTCGATACTCACTGCAGCGGCGCCGGACACCGCTTGCAAGAAGGCGATGCGGTCGGGCCGCAGTTTTTCCAGGTCGGCCGGCGTGCCGCTGTCGTTGACCAGCAGGATCAGCAAGCCAATGGTTTCGTTGTGGCGGTTGTGCAGGCGGATGCCGATCAGATGAACGCGGGGCGAGGCCATTGCCAGCAGGATTCGCTGCAGGTCACCAGCCTGATCGACACCGAAATTGCTCACCACATTATTGGCGCTGACCAATTCTTCGAACCACGCCGGGCCGCTGTTTTTCTGCAAGTCGTGACCCTGAATATCGAACGTCTCCAACAACTGCGGTGCGCCATCGATGATCAGTCCGTAAGGCTCCATGCGACTGCTGTCGTTTTCACGCAGATAAATCAGCCCGGCCTGAGCCTGGGCGATTTGCACCGTTTCAAACAGCACACGTTGCAGCAGCGGGGCAAAGCGCGTTTCGGCGCCCAGGGTATCGGTGATGCGGAAGAAGCTCGCCAGAGTGTCTTTCATTCGCGCCATCGACACGCTCAGTTGGTCGACTTCCAGCACCGGTGAGCGTCGAGTCAGGGGGAAATTGAAATCGAAACTGCGGATCGCATCGGCTTCCTTGACCAGCGCATGCAGCGGTTTGACCAGAATTCGTGAGATCAGCCAACCCAGTGGCAGGCACATCAGCAGCGTAGCCAGGGTGATCAACGCGCCTTGCCAGCGCATGCGATAGGCATCGACCAGCAATTCGTCTTCCGGCACCAGCAGAGCCAGTTGCAAACCTTGCGGCCCGCCTTCCTGAATACTGCTGCGGGCGACAATCCATTGCCGGCCATCGGCCTCAAGGCGGTTGGCGGTGGGGGCATCGGACAGCAGTGCGTGCAAAGTCGGGCTCAGGTCGGCTGCTTTTACCAGGTGCGCGGTACTGTCATCGACGATCAGACGGCTGCTGTCGGGGTAGGCCACGGCGTTGCCCTTGGCATCGAACAAGGCAATTTCGGTAGACGGCGTCACCACATGTTTGGTCAGGGTGGCAGACAGCGCGGCCAATGTCAGGTCGGCCCCGATTACCGCGTTTTCACCGCTGCGTCGGGCCAGCGTGGTGCCGACATTGCGGGTTGAAAAAAATACGTAGGGCTCGGTGGTGATCTGTTCGGTTTGCTGGCGGGCATTGACGAACCACGCTCGGCTGCGCGGGTCGTATGAGTCTTCGGGATTGTCCTTGCGGCTGAGCTGAGTCAGCGTTTGATCAAAGAACAGCGATTGCGAGCGCGCTTTACCCTGCAAGTCATGCTCAATGCTCCAGACCTGGTACGCCGCGGCGTCGGGAGCGTTGAACAGCGATTTCAGGGCCGCGGTGCGTAGCGGACGCACCATGAAGAAATCGCCATTGGCATAACCCATATAGAGCGAAGCCAGACTCGGGTTGTCCGTGAGCGACTGGCTGAACGGCTTGAGCAGCGGCAAGCGTTGTTCAAGGTTCAACGCTTGAGTGGCAGGGTAGTCCGCCAGCAGGCTCAGCAGGTGCCGGATCGGCTGATAGGTGGCGGATATGTCCAGGCGCACGTCCTGTTCGATCCGGTTGAACAGCTTCTCGCTGCTCGACAGAATGATGTGCGTGGTCTGGCGATAATTGAACAACCCCAGTACCACGCCGGTGAGCAGCAGGAGAAACGTGAACATGACGCTGATGTGCACGTGCAGCGGGAAACGGCGTTGTTCCGGGCGCAGTGGGCTGGGCATTTCCGGTTCTCCATGACGTTTGACTCACTGCTCAGCGCCTAAGCATAGTTAAGGCAAGCTCATTGCGCCTTGATCGGACAAAACCAGTTGTTGCTGCAGAGCTTGCTCCAGTTCGAGCATTGCCTGATTGCTCGCCTCGCAACGACGGCCAATCTCCTCTTTTGCCAATGCCTGCGCGCAGGCTTGTTCGAGGGCATCGCAGCATTCGATCACGCGCGATGCCTGGGCAATACGCGCGGCGCCTTTGATTTTGTGGGCGACCACCGCCAGCGCGTCGCGATCATGTTCCAGCGCCAGCGTGAGTAACTCCTGACGATCGAGACGGCTGCTTTTGAGCAGTTCCACCAGCAGACGCCGAGCCTGTACGGGGCTGCCACCGGTCAACATGTTCAGACTTTGCAAATTGAATGCCGGTGTCGGTGATAACGGGGTGATGCCGTCGACCCACTGGCCGAGCTGACTCAGGCTCAAGGGTTTGAACAGGCAGTCATCCATGCCGGCCTGTTTGCAGCGTTGTACTTCCTCGGGTTGCGCGTTGGCGGTGAAGCCCAGCACCGTGCAGGGCGGGCAGCGGTTCTGCAGCTCGTGCTGGCGAATGGCGCGGGTCATGTCATAGCCGTTCATCAAGGGCATGTTGCAGTCGACGATCACCAGATCGAAGCCGCCATCCTTCCACAGTTCCAGACCGCTGCGGCCGTTCTCGGCGATGCTGAAGTGATGACCGAGGAACTCCAGCTGCTGACACATCAACAAGCGATTTGCCGGGTGGTCATCCACCACCAACACGCGCAAGGGTGTCTGTGAGGTCTTGATCGAGGGTTCGCTCCTGGCGGTGCTCACCTGCGCCGGAAAAGTTTCCAGCGGCAGGGAAACGCAAACCTGAGTGCCGATGCCGGGCTGGCTGCTCAGTTGCAGTTGGCCGCCCATCATTTCGCAGAGGTTGCGGCTGATAACCAGCCCCAGGCCTGCACCGCTGCGGGCCAGTTGATGGCTGTTCTGCGCCTGTGCGAAGGGTTCGAACAATCGCTGCTGATCCTCCGCACTGATACCGACGCCGCTGTCCTGTACCGTCAGTTGCATCAACGCAGGCGCAGGCACGTCCGTGCTCATGAGGTCCAGGGTGATCCTGATGTGTCCGTGCTCAGTGAACTTGATGGCATTGCTGACCAGATTCGACAGCACCTGCTTGAAGCGCAGGGGGTCCAGATGCACATCGACTGCCAGATCCGGCGGGTTGAAGATGACTTGCAGTGCGAGGTTCTTTTGTCGGGCGAGGCCGTCGAAGATTCTTGCGACAGACGTCACCGTATCGACCAGGTTGACCCGTTCCGGGCACAGGCTCAGACGCCCGGATTCAATCCGGGCGATGTCGAGAATGTCGCCGATCAGCCCCAGCAGATCCTTGGCCGAATGGTAGGCGGTGTCTATCGAGGAGCGATCCGGATGCTGTTGGTCCATGCGCCTGAGGGTCAGTTCGAGCATGCCGATCACGGCATTCATTGGCGTACGGATCTCATGGCTCATGGTGGCGAGGAATGTGCTTTTGGCGCGGTTGGCCTCATCCGCCTGCTCTTTGGCTGCCCGCAGGTCTTCGAACAGCTGACGGCGTTCGCTGATGTCGATCCAGCCGCCAATGATGCCTTTCACATCACCACTGGAGTCGCGATAGGGAATTATCCAGTGATAGATCGTCAGACGTCGGTTGCCGATGTGCAGCGGCCGGTCGAGTAACAGCGGAATGCCTTCTGCGACGACTCGCTGGTAATCGGCGTGGAAGGCTTGAGCCTCAAAAGCGTTGCTCACGGTACCCTGCATGACGCTTTTGCCAATGACGTCCTCGCGCTTGGCATTGAACGTTTCGAGGTAACTGTCGTTGCAGCTTTGCAGCAACCCCTGGCGGTCGCGAACGTAGATCGGATGTGGTGTGCCGTTGACCAGCGAGCGCATGAATTCGAACTGGTCGCTCAGGGCCCGCTCCGCCGCCTGGCGTTGTTTGATCTGGTGGCGCATGTAGGCGTTCCACGCCAGCAACAGCAGCAGGAGCAGGCAGGCGCCGATGATTACTTGATAGAACAGGCGCTGGTAGTTGCGCCAGATATTTTGCGAAGCCGTGGAGTAACCACGCCAGCGGCCATTGATCACGCCCAGTTCTTCTGGGGAAATGCTCAGTAATGCTTTGTTGATGATCGAATTCAGTTCCGGGTTGTCACGCGCGGTTACCAGAGAAAACGCAGCCTGCCCGGTGCCGATGGTGGTGGTGATTTGCAACGCTCGTTCGAAGATTTGCGAGGAGATGAAGTAGTTGGCGATCACCAGTGAATTGACCGCGCCGTCGACGTGACCTTCGGCCAGCAGGGAGACAGCGCTGAAGGTATCCGCCGTCTCAACCAGTTGAATTCGCGGATACTCGCTTCGCAAGTACTCGACCATCGGATTGCCTTTGGCGATCGCCAGTTGCTTGCCCTTGAGCTGGCCCAGATTGGTCGGACTGTCGGCGCTCTTGCGCGTCAGCAGGACATAGGAGTTTTCCAGATAGGGTCGACTGAAGTTCAGGGTTTTTTCCCGTTCGGCAGTCGGAAGGAGGGCGGCAATAAGGTCGGCCTGATGGCTGACTATCTGCTGGATCATCTCCGCGTCGCTACGACTGCGCCTTATCTCGAAGCGCAGGCCGGTGCGCAGGCGGATCAGTTCGAGAAGGTCGGCGCTGATCCCGCGAAAATTGCCGTCGCCGTCGAAGAAGGTCAGCGGCGCATAGGCCTCATTCACGACCACACTGACGACAGGATGCCGGTTGCGCCATGCTTCTTCGCGTTGGGTCAGTTGCAGCTTCTTGTCGGTGAGCAGCAGATCGCTGCCGGCGCTCCAGCGTTTGGCGATATTTTCACGCTCGCTGCGCGGCACCGCTTTGAGCACGGTGTCGATGATACTCAACAACTGCGGATTGTTGCGGCGTACGGCGAAGCTGAAACCGTGGGCTTCCTGCTTGCCGAAATTGGCCATGCGTACGTTGTTGAGGTAGCCCTTGTTGATCATGTAGTGCGTGGAAATGGTATCGCCGAGAAATACATCGGCCTGATCGAACGCGACGGCGTTGATTGCATTCTGGTAGGAGGGGTAGCAGGTAATAAGGGCTTTGGGGTACAGCGCCTTGACCTCATGCAACGGCAGATAGTGATACACCATGCTCAGGCGCAATCCTGCCAGGCCTTCGGTCAATGTGCGGCTTTCGTCCTCGCGGGTGACGAGCACCGGCTGATCATTGGCATACGGTTCGGACAGCGCAAGGTTGGCGTTGCCGGCTTCATAGCCGTTGGCCGTACCGAGCAGGTCGATTTGACCATCGACCAGCGCGCGAATCGCGGCCTCCCGGGAGGGAAAGCGTTTGATCCGGATCGGCATCCCGGTGGCCTCGCCAATAATCCCGGCATAGTCGGCGGTCAGACCTTCGTAGTCCTGGCCACTGACAGTCATGTCGAAAGGCGGATAGTTCGGCGCGGAAGTACCCAGTAGCAGCTCGCTGCGGGTGTGCAGCCACTGTCGTTGAGACTGCTCAAACGCTACCGGCATCGACTCGTTTGCCGACCGGCTGAGCAAGGTGTAGTCCGCTGAGCCGCCCTGCATGGCGAACACGTTGGCGCTCAGGAAAAGCCCTGCACTCAACGCAATTAGATAGTCCTTTAAACGGCTGTGCATGCGGGGTCTCACACGAGTGCGTTGCGTTTGGCCATCTCGATAAGTTCTACAAGGGATTTGGCTTTGAGTTTTTGCATCAAACGTTTTTTGTAAGTGCTGACGGTTTTATTACTGAGAAACATCCCCTTGGCTATTTCCTTGTTGGTGCGACCTTGGGCAAACAATTGCAAAACCATCAATTCGCGATCATTGACGGACTTGAAGAGTTCCAGTTCCGTATAACGAATATCGTCACTGCGAACCGGATTCAACGCCTGGCTGGGGAAATAGTTATAGCCGGAAAGTACGGCTTTTATTGCGCTGACCAGTTCGCTCAAATCCTCCTGTTTGCATACATACCCGGAGGCGCCGGATTGCATGCAGCGAATGCCGAACAAGGTCGGACATTGAGCGGTCAGCACCAGGGTTTTCAAAGGTGAACTCATGGCGTTGAATCGGGCCAGCACCTCCAGTCCGTCGAGCTTTGGAATGCTGATGTCGAGAATGATCAGGTCAGGCATGCACTCGCGCACCATCTGCATGGCATCAACCCCGTTATCGGTCTCACCGACGACCTTATAACCTTCATGTTCCAGCAGCATGCGTACGGCAAGACGAATGACCGGGTGATCATCGACAATAAAAACGGAGTTCATAATCAAATCCCATACAAGCACGAATAAAGCGCGCACCTTAGCTCAGATGAATGAGCGCTCGCATGAGCTGACATGACTTCAGTTGTGTTATCGGATAATTCCTACATTTAATAAGGAAAAAGACTACAGCTGAACTAGGTCGAGCGTAAGGAAGTGCAAGAAACGTATTGGCTTATAGTTCGCCTTTTTTGTTTTGCAAGTGCCGGCTGTAATTGGCTTTCAATAGTGTTTAAGTCTGGTGAGATCTGGCGGGTTGGCCGGTTGTTTTTAGTGGTTACATTGCGTCATAAATCGACAAGAATTTGCCGTTGATAATGCAAGTGCGCGCCTTGCATTCAGCCGGCCCGGGTTGCTGGCCGGCTGAACGGGGCGAGGTCAGTGACTGGAGCGACCGGTCATTTCCAGTGCCATGTCGCTGGCGTAGCCGTCGGTCATGCCGGCGATGAAATCAATCATGCGCAAAAATGACGTGTGCAACGAACCTTGCGGATCAGGCGCGTTGTTGCCCAGCAGATCGAGGATGCGCCGGCTCTTGAACGACGGGGTGCGTCCATTGTGTTGTTCCAGTGCGGCGCCGCAAAACGAGTTGAGCAGGATCTCCAGCGTCGTGTAGGCGCCGATTTCGTGCAGCGTCTTGCGTTTGTCCTGAAAGATCTTCTTGCGGGCAATGTCCTTGGCGTTCAACACGCAGCGTTTGGCCGGACCATGCATGTGCTCGACCAGATCGCCATGCAGCGTGCCGGCCAGTAACGCGTCCTGTTGCTCGACGAAGGCCCGCGCCGCGGCATTGGTCAGATGTTCGATGGCCTTGCCGCGCAGGATCGCCAGTTTGCGCCGCCGCGAATCCTGCGGACCAAGCTGACGATAGGTTTCCGGCAGGTCATCGCCCACCAGTCCGAGCAGCAGCGATTCGACTTCGGCGTACTCCAGCAGCTCCATCTCAAGGCCATCTTCGAGATCGATCAGCGCATAGCAGATGTCATCGGCGGCTTCCATCAGGTACACCAACGGATGGCGCGCCCAGCGTTGATCTTCGAGTTGTGGCAGGCCAAGCTTGTGAGCAATCTGCTCCAGCAGCGGCAGTTCGCTCTGATAGCAACCGAACTTGTGTTTCTTGTAGCCGAGGGAGTCCGCGTGTCGGGCCGTCCACGGGTATTTCAGATAAGTGCCGAGGGTGGCGTAAGTCAGGCGCGTGCCGCCGTCAAACTGATGGTACTCAAGCTGAGTGAGCACGCGGAAACCCTGGGCATTGCCTTCGAAATTGAGGAAGTCACCGCGCTCGGCTTCGCTCATGCCATCCAGCCAGCCGCGCCCGGCCGCCTGTTGAAACCAATGGCGAATCGCGTCTTCACCGGAATGGCCGAACGGCGGGTTGCCGATGTCATGAGCCAGGCAGGCCGATTGCACGACCATGCCCAGATCACTCGGATCGCACCATTGCGGCAGCGCACTGCGCAGTGTTTCGCCGACGCGCATACCCAGCGAGCGGCCCACACAACTGACTTCCAGCGAGTGGGTCAGGCGAGTGTGAATGTGATCGTTACTGGTAACCGGGTGCACCTGGGTTTTACGGCCCAGGCGGCGGAAGGCGCCAGAAAAAATGATGCGGTCATGATCTTTGTGAAAAGGGCTGCGGCCAAGTTCTTGCGGACTGTGCAGCGGCTTTCCGAGACGTTCGCGGTTGAGCAGGGTTTGCCAATCCAAGGCTGATTCTCTCCGTCTGATGGATGAATTGCCCTAGCTTCCGGGTTCAGGTCTGCGCCTGCAAGTGCAACTACAGTCCCGCCGCATCAATGTCGATCAACAGCAACCGCTCACCATTGTCGAAAAATTGCCCGGCCGTCAGGCAATACTGGTTGCTGGTGGCATCGCGGTAGGTGTTGGACAGGGTCAGGCGCCGCTCCTCCCAGCCTTCGGCGAGCAAATGGTAGAAGTACGGGCGCCACGACCAGTTGTGCCCCAGATAGCGGTCGTCGGAGACCCAGCCGTTATGGCGCCATTCCAGATTGGGGGTCAGTTGCGTGCCGTGACGATCACATTGGTAGAACCGCAGCAGCCATGGGAAAGCGTCCAGTTGCGGTAATGCGCTGAGTGGCGCACGAGCGTGTGCCCAGTTCTGCAGGATCGCCATCAATTCGCTGAGTTGGTGGCGCATCTGCATCAATCGTCCTCGCTCGGCGAGCTTCTGCTGAACGTAACGCTGGCGCAGTTCGGCAAAACGTTGCACAAACGCGTCGGTGGCAAAGAACGCCTCTTGCGCCCGCGCGAACAGAAAACCCTGCACGTAACGCGATCCGCATTCCAGGGCGAAATTCAGCTGAGCCTCGGTCTCGACGCCCTCGGCAATGATCCAGCAACCTGTCTTCTCGGCCATCTGCGCCAGAGCCTTGACCACATCGCTGCTTGGCCCGCCTAAAGCGGCTGCCTGAAACAGGCGCATGTCGAGTTTGAGAATGTCCGGTTGCAGGGCCAGCACCCGGTCGAGCTGCGAGTGACCGGCGCCAAAATCGTCGATGGCGATTCGCGCCCCCGCCTTGCGATAACGGCCAACCACTTCGGCCAGACGTTGGCTGTTGCCGCCAAGTTCGGTGATCTCGAACACGATGCGTTGCGGATCGACATTGTGTCGCGCCATTTGTTTGAGGCTGGGCAGCGCTTGGTCGGGGCGTAGACGGCTGATCCAGTGGGGCGACATGTTCAGGCTGAGAAACCAGTCTGCCGGTGCTTCGTGCAGACGGCTCAAAGCGTTGTCGCGGATCTGTCGGTCGAGGCGACGCAGGGCAATGGCCGGCGTACGCGGATCGGCGAACAACGGCCCGACCGATGTCAGTTGTCCATCAGCCTGGCGCAGGCGGCCAAGTGCTTCGACGCCTGCAATACGTCCGGTGGCGGTATCGATGAAGGGTTGAAAGCAGGCGAGCGGTTGCCCGTCGATCACGAGGCCTCCTTAGTCGTTGTTGTTCTGAGTGAACCCGCCGACCGGGTAGGCACGCGGGATTGAACCTCCAGGTAAAGAGGTTAATCCCGCCGACATTGCAAGAATGTAGCCAGATACGTCAGTTCAGCGCTTGCCAGAACTCTGCATGACCAGCCTGATCAGCGGCCCAAGGCTGGTACCGAGGCGAATCAGTCGGGTAAGGCCACCGACACCGCCGCTTTTCGCGCCTTTGCCGGTGATGAAACCCAACAGCGTGACCGCGGCAACACCCCATAACGGCGCGTGTTTGATCCCGAATCCGCCTTGCAGGTTTTGCGACATGCCACGCATGCGCTGCAAAGGTTGCAGTACTTGCCCGGCCTCATGGCGAATTTCCTGCCGATGCATTTCCATGCGCAGGCGAATCAGTGCCTTGCGCATTTCCCGGCGGGAGCTGTTATGTGGAAGTTCAGGCAGGCTCATGGCAGCAGGCGCTCCCGGTCGTTGGCCAGCTCTTCGAGCGTGCCATGGAAGGGTGAGGATTCATCGAACACCGCAGCCTTGAGGCGCAACCCGCAAAAGGCTGCCGCAAGGGTATAGAAAACGCACAGGCCGATGATCGCAGGCAGGCGGTACGTGTCCCAGAACAAGATCAGCACCAGCGTCGACAAGCCGACCAGCAACAACAAGGCAAACACCAATGCCAAACCTGCGAACAGCAAAAGGCTGACCGTGCGTGCTTTCTGTTCCTGCAGTTCGATGCCGAACAACTCGACATGACTGTGCAACAAGCCAAGGACAGCGGCGCCCAGACGCCGCGTAGAGGATGAGGTGCCCGCAGCCGGGCCGGATTCACCGATCGACATAATCAGCGCCGAGTAGCTAGCAGGCCGATCAAAAAGCCCACACCGGCAGCGATGCCAACGGACTGCCATGGATTGGCCGACACGTAATCTTCGGTGGCGGTAACCGCTGCCTGGCCGCGTTCGCGCAGGGTGTCTTCGGTCAGCTTCAGGGTTTCGCGTGCACGCAGCAGGCTGTCGTGGATCTGTGCACGCAGCTCATCGGCCTGATCACCGGCCAGAGTGGCGGTGTGCTCGAGCAACCGCTCGGTGTCGGCGACCAGTGTCTGGAAGTCGTTCATCAGGATGTCTTGAGCAGTCTTTGCCTTGATGCTGGCCATGGGTGGATCTCCGTATAAGTGGCTTCTGAAACGTTCGAGTATGAGCCTTGCGCGAAGGTTCAGTACAAATGACTGGTACAACTTTTGCTGTGTCGTGGTGCGTCGTTCGTCAGTCGTGCGCTGTTGCCGGGCGTACAGGCCGCAAAAGCCTGACGCGAATAATAGCGGTTCGTGCCAGCACATCGATCTTGTGCGCCAAATCGGTTCATCGGTCCTTCGGGTTCATGACTGCGTGGGCGCAACTTGGTGCAAGAAATGTGTGCATGAACTGCTTTGGTGCCTTTTTATCTTTCAGGTCTGCCTCTTTATGGAAAATCTGCAAAGCGCTGTGGAAACATTGGTTCACAGCTCCAATACGTTGTTCATCCTGATCGGTGCGGTGATGGTGCTGGCGATGCATGCTGGCTTCGCCTTTCTGGAAGTCGGTACGGTGCGCCAGAAAAACCAGGTCAACGCGCTGTCGAAAATCCTCAGCGATTTCGCTGTCTCGACCCTGGCCTATTTCTTTATAGGTTACTGGATCTCTTACGGCGTGACCTTCATGCAGCCGGCAGCAGTGCTCAGTGCTGATCATGGTTATGGATTGGTGAAGTTTTTCTTCCTGCTGACCTTCGCTGCGGCGATCCCGGCGATCATCTCCGGGGGCATTGCCGAACGCGCGCGCTTCGTTCCGCAGTTGTGCGCCACGGCGCTGATCGTCGCGTTCATCTATCCGTTTTTCGAAGGAATGATCTGGAACGGCAACTATGGCCTGCAAGCCTGGCTGACCACTCAGTTCGGCGCGGCGTTTCATGATTTTGCCGGTTCCGTGGTGGTGCACGCCATGGGCGGTTGGCTGGCGCTGGCGGCGGTACTGTTGCTGGGCCCGCGCAATGGGCGTTATCGAGACGGACGACTGGTGGCCTTCGCGCCATCGAGCATTCCGTTTCTGGCATTGGGCTCGTGGATTCTGATTGTCGGCTGGTTCGGCTTCAACGTGATGAGCGCGCAGACTTTGCAAGGCGTCAGCGGCCTGGTGGCGGTCAACTCGTTGATGGCGATGGTCGGCGGCACCATGGCGGCATTGCTCGTCGGCCGCAATGACCCAGGCTTTTTGCATAACGGCCCTCTGGCCGGATTGGTGGCGATCTGCGCGGGATCCGATCTGATGCATCCGGTCGGTGCTCTGGTGACCGGAGCCATCGCCGGCGCGCTGTTTGTCTGGTGCTTTACGGCCGCGCAGGTCAAGTGGCGCATTGACGATGTGCTGGGCGTGTGGCCGTTGCACGGTTTGTGCGGCGTGTGGGGCGGGATTGCCTGCGGGGTTTTCGGCCAGACCGCGCTCGGCGGGCTTGGCGGCGTCAGCCTGATCAGCCAGCTGATCGGCACCGCGCTCGGCGTGGCGGTGGCGTTGATCGGTGGTTTTGCCGTGTACGGCGTGATCAAGGCGCTGCATGGGCTGCGCCTGAGTCAGGAACAAGAGTATTACGGTGCCGATCTGTCCGTGCACAAGATCGGCGCGGTGAGCCAGGATTAGGTTTCTTCATCATTGGCTCCGGAATAAAAGCCGTGCAGCAGGCGATAGCGGTCTCTTCGCACTTGATCGGCTTTCTCTTGTACCTGGCGCGCCGACAAGCCGAGCATGATCAAGGCGTGAGAGCCGAGCATCAGGCTTGATTCCAACAGCTCCGGCACTACTTCAGTAGCGCCGGCGGCTTTGAGTTCGGCCAATTGGCTGTCGTCGCGGGTGCGTACCAGGATCGGTATCTGATCATTGAGGCGGCGTGCCTCCCTGAGAATGTGCAGGGCAACGTCGGTTTGATCCACAGCAATCACCAGCAGTTTTGCGCGCAGCAGGCCGACGGCGATGAGCAAATCACCGCGTGATGAGTCGCCGTAATGCACGTCACTTTCTTCGGTGGCAGCTTCCTGTACCCGCACCGGGTCATTGTCCAAAGCGATGTAAGGCTGCTTTGCGTTACGCATGAAGCGACCGATGGATTGACCAACCCGTCCGTACCCGCAAATCACCACATGCTGGTCGAGGCCGGCGTTGAGCGCGCTGATGTGCTCTATCTGTGCTTCCTCATTGGGTTTGCGGTGCAGGGCCGTGGCGATGCGTGGGGCTGCGCGTAACAGGATGGGGGTCAGCAGCATCGAGCAGAACGTCGCTGCAAGCAGCAAGGCGCCAAGCTTTTCGGGCAGCATGCTGTTCTGTTGCATCTGCGCCATCAGCGCGAAGCAGAATTCGCCCCCCTGAGCCAGGGCCAGACCACTGCGCCATGCGGTTTCACTGTCACTGCCGCGCCACTTCACCAGCAACGCCACAACGATGCCTTTGATAATCATCAAGCCGACAGTCAGGCCGAGGATCAGCAGGCCATCGCTGACGAACAATTGCAGGTCGATCAGCATGCCGATGCTGACAAAAAACACCCCGAGCAGTATGTCGCGGAAGGGCCGGATATCGGCCTCGATCTGATGCCGGTAATGGCTTTCACCCAGTAACATGCCGGCCAGAAAAGCACCCAGCGCGGGCGACAGACCGAGCAAGTGAGTCAGCCATGCGGTGAGCAGCACAATCACCAGCGCCAACAGCACAAATAATTCTGCCGAGCGTGAGGCCGCGACTTCATGGAACAGTCGGGGCAGCAACCAACGACTGGCCAGTAGCAGACCGACAAACAACACCACGGTTTTCGCCAGCGTCAGCGGTAATGCCCAGTACCAGGCCTGCTCGCTGCTGCCGGCGAACACCGGCACCAGGGTCAGCAGCAATACCGCAACCACATCCTGAAACAGCAGGACGCCGACCGCATTCTGACCGTGGCTGCTGAACACCTCACCGAGGCTGCCCAATTCCTTGGTGACGATCGCCGTAGAGGACAACGCAAGCCCGGCACCGAGCAGCAATGCTGGCGTTATCGGCATGCCCAACAGCATCAATAACAGGCCCAGCACGGCCGTGCTGATCAACACTTGCTGACTGCCAAGGCGAAACACCACTTGGCGCAGCGCGATCATCTTTGACAGGGAAAACTCGAGGCCGAGGGAAAACAGCAGGAACACCACGCCCAGTTCCGCCACGTCGGGCAGATGTTCACTTTCATTGACCCAATCGAATGCATTGGGTCCGACCAGCAATCCAACGCACAGATATCCCAAGACCGGTGGCAGCCGCAGGTGGCGAAAAAGTGCAATCACCACGAGGGACGAGGCGAGGATGATCAACAGGTTGGCAAACACTAGACACTCCGAGGTCAGGCTCTGGCTTCTCAAGCGTAGAAGCAAAAAGACCGGGAGCATCGCCTGATTGGCTTTTTTGCGAGCTGATTTGCATCAGGGTTTTGCGCATGTGCCTTTGCGGCTGCGCTCAAGCCTTTGGGCGGCGGTGGCTCGACGGGTTTTCGGTGGCGGCCTAGAATAGGCGGATTAATCTGTGGTTGAGCGCACATGCTTCCTGAATGTCAGCTGTTCGGCACCCTGGGGTGTCATCTGTGTGAAGTCGCTGAATCCATGCTGATGGAGTTTGTCGAACGCGGTCTGCTGGTGGAACTGGTAGACATCACTGAAGACGAATCCTGGTATGAGGCTTACAGCCTGCGGATTCCGGTGCTGCGGCGAGTCGACACCGGGGCGGAGCTTGGCTGGCCGTTCAGCGCCGACGAGGTGGTGGCGTTCCTGCGTTAAGCTGTTTTCCCGCAGCGCCCCGCTGGTCGCCGGCACAAATCCATCCCTTGGCACTTCCCGGCTTATTCGGTTACTGTATGCTCATACAGTAATTGGGTCAGAGGGACGAACCGTGGTCAATGTCGAACAGTTGAAGAACAGCGTGAACCGGATGTCGGTTGACGTGGTGCGCGAGGCGGTTCTCGAATTGCGCCTGGACGGGCTGGTCACGGAAGGCAAGACGCCATTCAACAAGCTGCATTTCAATACCTGCTTTGCAGAGATCGAAGCCTTGTTTCAGCGCGCCGGTTATCACAAGCAACTGGACGTGGTCGGGTATCAGGGCCTGATGTACGCCTTGTATGACCCGGGCCGCTGGGAAGCTGTCGACGTGTTGCGCTGGCTCAAGGAGTTTACCGACGCGGCGGCGCTCAAATCGATTCCGGCTTGAGGATTCTGCGCTAGGTTCGTTTCCCTCAGTGCTGGATAATGCCGGCCTGCCTTGAGGGTTCGAATTTTCATATGTCCACGTCAACGTTTTCCGCTGCACAGAATCAGGCCAGCACGCTTTATCTGCCGCCCGGCGCCTGGCTGACTGTACTCGATTGCTTGTGCGAGCATTTCAGCGCCATTGGACGCGAGCAGTGGCTGGACCGGATCGCTCGGGGGCGGGTGCTGGATGCTCACGGTCAGCCGATTGCGCTGGATTTGCCCTACAAGGAAGGCTTGCGCATTCACTACTTTCGCGAAGTGCCGGACGAAAAACCGATCCCGGTGGTCGAGTCGATTCTCTATGCCGATGAGCATCTGGTGGTGGCTGACAAGCCGCATTTTCTGCCAGTGACGCCGGCCGGCGAGTACGTAGAGCAAACCTTGCTGCGCAGGCTGATCCGGCGTCTGGACAATCCCCATCTGGTGCCCCTGCACCGGATCGACCGGCATACGGCGGGGCTGGTGATTTTCTCGGCCAACCCGCAAACCCGTTCCGCCTATCAGTCGCTGTTCCCAACGCGACAGATCGACAAGCGTTACGAAGCCATTGCCCCGGCATTGCCTGGACTCGATTTTCCCTTGGTGCACAAAAGCCGTCTGGTCGATGGCGAACCGTTTTTCCGAATGCAGGAAGGGCCCGGTGTCAGTAACACCGAAACGGCGGTAGAGGTTCGGGAAAAGAACGGCGACCTTTGGCGTTATGGCCTGTACCCGGTGACCGGCAAAAAACATCAGCTTCGGGTACACATGACCGCGCTGGGAGCGAGTATCTGCAATGACCCGTTTTACCCGGACGTACTGAAGGATGTTGAGGATGACTATGCTCATCCGCTGAAGCTTCTGGCGCAAGGGTTGCGTTTTATCGATCCGGTGACCGGCGAGGAACGTGAGTTCGAAAGTCGCATCACTTTACAGTGGTGAGGTTGCTGCAACTTTTCGAGCGCCCATGAAAAAGCCCGCAATCAATGCGGGCTTTTCTGTATCCGGGATCGACGTCGAGCTTACAGCTCTTTAACGGTACGAACCTGATCCTTGTTGATGCGTGTTTCTTTGCCGTCCAGTTGCTGGAACTCGTAGAAGCCCGAATCGTCATCGTATTTCGGGGTGTCGACGGCCTGGATTTCGCGACCGTCATTCAAGGTGATCACTGTAGGCGAGGAGCAACCGGCGAGGGTAGCAAGGCCCAGTGCGAGCATGAAAGTGGCGAGGGTCCGTTGAGTCATGAGTGTGTCTCCGAATGGGAATACTTTTGGTTACTGAGCTTGAGACGTATACAAGGCGTTAGAGTTCCTTGAATAGTGTCAGTCTGACACAGTGTTGTGAGCATTTAACAGTTCGGGGGTGTTGAGGTTGGCCAGTCGCGGGTCGTTGTCGGGACATTTCAGCGCCATGGCACCGAGCCCGCGCATGACGCGGCCGGGGCTGCGTTCACCAGCGTTCCAGGCGTTTTCGAATGCCGGTGAAAGGGCTACCGGAATTACACACAACAGGGGTTCCCAATGTTCGTCATGCCACAACATTAAAGGTTTTTCAGGATTCTGATTGGCGGACTCGCGCATGCTTTGCAGCAACGCATCGTCGATAAGCGGGACATCGCAAGGCAGTACCAACAAGTGCGAACGTCGCGCGGCTTTCAAGCCTGCGCGAATACCGGCCAACGGTCCTGGAAAGTCGCCTTCGTCATCCTCCACCAATTGATCGGCCAGCGGCGCGTAACGCTCGCGATTGCGGTTGCAGGAAATGATCAGGTCATCGGTCAGCGGACGAGTCTTGCGATGCAAATGCGCAATCAACGGTTCGCCCTGCCATTGCACCAGACCTTTGTCCTGACCGCCCATGCGTTGGCCGCGCCCGCCCGCCAGTAGCAGAATGGAGCAGGGCGGCAGTTGCGTCTCAAAGGTCATGGCAGCTCTCCACAGGGGCGGCGTAAAAACAGGGCGCTGTGATATAACACCGCACCGTTTCTCCTACAACTGGACGAGCCTATGAAAGCCAAGGCTGATGTACCTTTCGTGCCGCTCAATATCGCGGTGCTGACTGTCAGTGATACCCGTACTCTGGAAACCGACACCTCAGGCCAGGTCTTTGTCGACCGCCTGGCAGCGGCCGGCCACAATCTGGCGGCGCGGGTCCTGCTTAAAGATGACCTCTACAAAATTCGCGCGCAAGTCGCCAACTGGATCGCTGACGATATTGTGCAGGTGGTGCTGATTACCGGTGGTACCGGATTCACCGGCCGCGACAGCACCCCGGAAGCCGTGGCGTGTCTGCTCGACAAGCAAGTGGATGGGTTTGGCGAGTTGTTCCGACAGATATCGGTGGCCGATATCGGCACCTCTACCGTGCAGTCCCGTGCGCTGGCCGGTCTGGCCAACGGTACGCTGGTCTGCTGTCTGCCGGGCTCGACCAACGCCGTGCGCACGGGTTGGGACGGCATTCTCGGTGAGCAACTGGACGCGCGCCACCGTCCATGCAATTTCGTCCCTCATCTGAAGCAGGCCGCGCCTTGTGAATCCCGTGGATAAGCCGGGCAAGACGGGCTCGTTGATGCCCGTCGAGGTTGCGCTGGCGCGTCTGCTGGAAATGGCCGAGGCGTCGCCGATTGCCGAGCAAGAATATTTGCCGCTGGCGCAGGTCGAGGGTCGAGTGCTGGCCGAGGACCTCATTTCGACCCTGGATTTACCGCCCTGGCCCAACAGTGCCATGGATGGCTATGCCCTGAACCTGGCCGACTGGACGGGTGAAGCCATGACGGTCAGTCAAAAGGTGTTCGCCGGACAATCTCCGCAAACCCTGAAACCCGGCACGTGTGCGCGGATTTTCACGGGGGCACCGGTACCGCCGGGTGCCGATTGCGTGGAAATGCAGGAAAACGCCGAGGTCCAGGCCGATGGAAGCGTGCGCTTCATCCAGCCGATGAAGATTGGACAGAATATTCGCCCGCAAGGCCAGGAAACCACGGTCGGCGAGTTGATTTTGCCGGCCGGAACCCGGCTTGGCCCGATAGAGCAGGGCTTGGTTGCATCGCTGGGCTGTGCCGGCGTCAAGGTTGTGCGCAAGGTTCGCGTGGCGGTGATTTCCACCGGTGACGAGTTGGTCGAACCGGGGCAGCCACTGGGGCCGGGTCAGATCTACAACAGCAATCGAGTGTTGCTGTGCAGCTGGTTGCAGCGCCTGGGTTGCGAAGTGATCGACGCCGGTATTCTTCCGGATGATCTTTCCACCACCCGTGCCCGTTTGGGTGAGTTGCAGGATGTTGATCTGATTCTTTCCACCGGTGGCGTCTCGGTGGGTGAAGCTGATTTTCTCGGTATCGCCTTGCGAGAAGAAGGGGAACTGGCCCTTTGGAAACTGGCGATCAAGCCCGGTAAACCGCTGACATTCGGCCATTTCCGCAATGTGCCGGTTATCGGGTTGCCCGGCAATCCGGCTTCGACGTTGGTCACGTTTGCGTTACTGGCTCGGCCTTACCTGTTGCGACGTCAGGGTGTGCAGGACGTCGAGCCTTTGAAGTTCACGGTGCCAGCAGGCTTTGTCTGGCCTGTTGCCGGTAATCGGCGCGAATACCTGCGGGGCCGCCTTGAGCAGGGGCGGGCGACTATCTACCGCAACCAGAGCTCGGGAGTGCTGCGCAGCGCCGCGTGGGCAGACGGATTGGTGGAAGTGCTTGAGGGTCGCACTCTGCTTGAAGGAGACGCCGTCGTCTTCATCCCGCTAAGTGAGCTCTTGGGCTGAATCCTGTCTCGCAAATGCAGGCATGGGCTGATCCAGCCGGTGCCTGCAAGGTTTCATTCGGTCAATGGCTCAACAGTGTAACCAGCTGGTCGAATCGGCTATTGGCCACCCAACCCAGCAGACCCATTATTACGGCGGTTGCACCTGCTGAGTAGGCCAGGCGATGCTTGATGGTTCTGACGTCACTGCGGACTTCATCCATGTCCCGTCGAATATATTTGAGGTGGGTTTCCAGCTCGGTCACACGTGGTTCCATATCAACTGCTCCAGTGGTCTTCTTGAAATCGGACTTGTGATTCGTGCGACATTCGGCGAGGGGGGCGATCGGATTCACTGGTTTTCTGGCTTCACGGCTTGGCATGGAAATATCCATCTGCTGCTTCAAACCTGTTCCTGCAATATTTGCCCTCTCTCCAACTGTTACAAACCCTTGAGTAACCTCTCATTACATGCACGTCCTTGTGTAGTCGAATTGATGATTGATACCGCTGGCACACGGTGAACCAACTGTCACACCCGGTCAATTAAGCCGATTCCTCATGTTTTGTAAGAAAAAATACCGCTGTGTAGGACGCCGCAACCAGACGAAGGAATTTTTTGTCATTCTTTGGGCTTTTTTGCGCGCCACGGTGGTCAAGATGTTTCAACCGATTCAATTCAGGGAGTGACGCTATGAGTGAACGCCGGGCACTGTTGATCCTGCATGGCAAGCAGGCACTCAACGAGGCGGTTCGCACCGCGGTCGAGGACAAACGCGAGCAAGGCTGGGAGTTGGCGGTGCGCCTGACCTGGGAGGCGGGGGATGCCCAACGCTGGGTCGAGCAAGCATTGGCGGACGGGTACACGAAAATTATTGCCGGCGGCGGAGACGGTACGTTGCGCGACATCGCCGAAGCCCTTGCGGCCCACCCCGGGAAAGCCAGCCTTGTCCTTTTGCCTTTGGGTACCGCTAACGATTTTTCCCGCGCGGCGGGGATTCCGCTGGAGCCGGCCGAGGCGCTTGAACTCCTCGATGTACCGCCACGTGACATTGATCTGGGTGAAGTGGGCGGGCAGATTTTCCTCAACATGGCCACCGGCGGTTTCGGCAGTCAGGTCACGGCCAATACTTCAGAGGATCTGAAAAAGGTACTGGGCGGGGCGGCCTATCTGTTCACTGGTTTGTCGCGGTTCAGCGAACTGCACGCCGCTTATGGCGAGCTGCAGGGGCCGGACTTTCACTGGAGTGGTGAGCTGCTGGCATTGGGGATAGGCAATGGTCGCCAGGCTGGCGGCGGGCATGTTTTATGCCCGCAGGCGCTGGCTGACGACGGGTTGCTGGATATCAGCATCCTGCCTGCGCCACAGGAGCTGGTGGGCACACTGAAAAGCCTGCTCAGCGATGGATTCGGCATCGACAACATGTTTGTCCGAACCCGCTTGCCTTGGGTCGAGATCAAGGTGGCCGAGGGGCTCTACATCAATCTTGACGGGGAGCCACTGGAAGGCGACAGCATGCGCTTCGAGGCGCGCCCGGCGGCGTTGCAGATACATCTGCCGAAGGACTCGCCGCTGTTGAGCGAAAATCTGGCGCTCAATCGTCCAGACTGATGATCTGTTCGCGTACAGCAAACAGCACCAGGCCCGCTACATCGTAGATTTGCAGACGCTTCATGATCTGCGAGCGGTGGGTCTCGACAGTTTTGATGCTCAAGCCCAGGCCATTGGCAATTTCCCGGGTGGATTTTCCACGCACGATCAGGCGCAGGATTTCCAGTTGTCGGGCCGTGAGGTTGTGCGAATCGGCGATTTCCGGCTGCTTCTGATTGCGAGTCAGTGCCTGGTTGATCACGGTATGAGCGATGGCCGGACTCAGGTAACGCTCGTTATTGCGCAAGGCTTCCAGCGCGTGTTCGAGTTCGGTGGCCGTGGTGTCTTTGAGAAGGTAGCCGTGAGCGCCGGACTCCAGTGCCTGCATGATCAACGCAGGATCGGTGTGCATCGACAAAATCAGCACTTTGCTCTGTGGCCGCACCTGCTTGAGTCGTTGCAGGGCTTCCAGGCCACCGGTGTGCTTCATGGAAATATCCAGCAGCACAATATCGGGGCTGAGCTGCTCGAACATTTCGAGCAGTTGCGAGCCATCATTGGCTTCGCCAACAACCGCGTAACCGGGAATATCCAGCACCAGAGCGCGAACGCCGGCCCTGATCAGCGAGTGGTCATCCACCAGAAGTAAGTTACAAGTCAACGCATAACCTTATTCGTACTGGCCCGCTCGAGTGCCCGCGGCGCCCAGGGGAAAAGTGCTTCGATTTGAGTGCCTTTGCCCGGCTCGCTGGTAACGCTCAGGGTGCCACCCAATTGCTCGATCCGTTCGGCCATCCCGGCCATGCCCCGCTGTCCTTCACGACCCGGATTGGCAGCCGGGGCAAATCCCAGGCCGTCATCGCTGATCAGCAATGTCAGGCCTTTCGGCAGACGCTGCACTCGTATCAGCAGGTTTTTCGCCTGTGCATGACGCAAAATATTGGTGACGGCTTCCTGGGTGATGCGGAAAGCGGCGACCGCCATTTCTTCCGGGATGCCGTTGAGGCGTTGCTGACAATCGAGACTCCAGTGCACGCTGGTGTTGGTCATTGTCTTGAGCAGATGCGCTCGCAGGCTGGCCTCAAGGCCGAGGCTGGTCAACTGGCGGGGATTGAGGATGGCCGATACATCGCGCACTTTGTTCAGCGTCTCTTCGAGGGTTTCGCAAAGTGTGCTGCAGTGTTCCTGTAAATCTTCCGGCATTCGTCGTTTGAGCCAGTCGCCTTGCAGCTTGGCGGCGGTCAGCAATTGGCCGATATCATCGTGCAATTCGCGGCTGAGGCGGTGACGCTCGTTTTCCTGGACTTCCAGCAAGCGGTCAGCAAGTTCCTGTGGCTGGAATTTTATCGATTTGCGTGACAGCCGATATTGCACCCAGACACAGGCGGTGGCGGCAATGTTCAGCAACAGTACTCCCAGGTGAAGTTGCGCGGAAAACCCGTAGGTCAGCAGGCTGCCAAGTGCTGCCGCGACGCACAATATGAGTGTGAACCGACGCGCGTTTTCCCGGGAGGGAGGCCATGTAGTGATTGACTTGAGGCTGGCGTACATAACGGATGGAGCCAATGGATGTTCGCTGCGGGTAGACCGGCCGGTGGCTGGCGGGTCTCTGTCTGTAAAGGGTGTCAATAATGTTTAGGATTTCAACGTGACTCAGTGAATGTACAGGATCACCAACTTCGGGTGGATGCCTGTCTCTGGAGTCACTGTGCCATTAACTTGGCAGCATTTAATGGGCGGCATAATACCACTTAAGATACCGTTGGTCGCGTTTGCTATATATGTCCAATGCGTCAGGAAATACGTCATGTTGGACGCGAGTTCCATAATGGAAATATCGATTTATTGAGTTCGATGATATCTGCATCGCCAGAAGTTGAACTCTTCAGACACAGGCAAACCCTTAGCCCGGCAGGAAATACACGCTGTTGTCCGGTATGAATATTTATTCGATTTGTCGCTGGCAGCTACGAGCTATTCAATTGCGACATTGACGTTGCGGTGTGGCAGCCTCGCCGAGCCCTGTCACGCCGAATCAGGCTTGGCGGTTCGAATAGTTCAGCAATGGCAAACGTTTGGTTTTCAGCGCTGGTTGAAACTGAGTTTGTCCGACCTGAGAGGCAAACGCTTCGAGCAGTGAGGTCTGTTCGGTTTTATCGAGGCTCAGTTGCCCGGTTTTATGATCGACCAGTTCAAGCTGCCAGGCCATCAGTGTGAAGCATTCCTTCAACGCCTCCAGGGCCTGCTCGTGCAGATCTACGTGATCCTGTGCCAGATTGAGCAGACCGTAGATATGCAGGGAAAACTCGGAAATCGCCTCAAGCGCCAGAGCTTCAGCCCTGCTTGCGAGTTTGAGGAGGGTACTGAGCATGCAGTCGATAGCGTCCTTGTCGTTGCTGATCATCTGCAGATGGCTGAGGCATTCTTCGGACTTGGCCAGGAGCGTTTCAGCCTCGACAAGAAATTCGGGGAAGCGTTGCGCCCACTCTTTACGGTCGATCGGCATGCTTATCTCCACAACATCATGGCTACTGAGGGGATGCCGTGTGTGACGACGATCGTGGATCGTCGGGAGATCGCGCCCAGACGTGCAGGTGCACAGACTGAGAGGTTCCAGAGGGTTTGTTTCCGCTGAACTGCGATCGCACACAATAGCCTGACTCCGTTCATGCAATGAGAATGGCGTCACATTAATGGCTATTGGATACTGCGAATATCAGGTTGGGCCTGATTGATACTAGGGGAATCCCTTAGGCGCGGGAACCTAACGTGCGAACCGTGGTCGCGCCGCAAAGACTTTAGCAGATGAAAAATGCAGCGCCAGTAAAGCATGATGTTAATGTGACATCAATGCCCCGATATGGCATTTTCAGAGCGATTGCTGCGGGGATCAAGATTCGGCATTCGCAGCCGATAACCCCTCTTAGTGAATTCATCAGAACAAGCCCAGGAGTCATTGATGGCCGGCATTCTCGACACGGTAGACCAACGCACGCAACTGGTGGGTGAGAATCGCCTGGAAATACTCATGTTTCGACTGGCCGGGCGCCAGTTGTTTGCGATCAACGTGTTCAAGGTTCAGGAAGTGCTGCAACTGCCGAAGCTGACCCTGATGCCTCAGCGTCACCCGTTTGTCTGCGGTGTGGTCAACCTGCGCGGGCAGACGTTGCCGGTGATCGATCTTTCGCAGGCAATCGGTATGCGTCCATTGGTGCCGAGCCCGACGAGCACCATCATCGTTACCGAATACAACCGCTCGGTGCAGGCCTTCCTCGTCGGTGGTGTAGATCGCATCGTCAACATGAACTGGGAAGCCATTCTGCCGCCACCGGCCAGCGCCGGCCGTCAGCACTACCTGACGGCGATCAGCAAGGTCGACGATCAACTGGTGGAAATCATCGACGTCGAGAAAGTGCTCGCCGAGATCGTTCCGTACAACGCCAAGGTCTCGCGCGAAAAGCTCGATGATCCGGTGCTGGAGCGCGCTCGTGGCCGCGAAGTGCTGCTGGTGGACGACTCCAACGTGGCGCTCTCGCAGTTGCGTGACACCCTCGGTCAGCTCGGCGTGAAAATGCACATTGCCAGCGACGGTTTGAAGGCGCTGAACATGCTCAAAGCCTGGGCCGACACTGGCGTGAACATGACCGACAAACTGCTGATGATCTTCACCGACGCAGAAATGCCGGAAATGGATGGCTATCGCCTGACTACCGAAATACGCAATGACCCACGCCTGCGCGGGCTGTATGTGGTGTTGCACACATCCCTGTCCGGCAGTTTCAACGACTCGATGGTGAAGAAGGTCGGCTGCGACAACTTCCTCTCCAAGTTTCAGCCGGACAAACTGGTCGACGTGGTGCGTCAGCGCCTGATGCTTGATGAAGTACCGGCCTGATCGCAACACCACCGCTTCTGTAGGAGCTGTCGAGTGAAACGAGGCTGCGATCTTTTGATCTTTAAATCAAAATCAAAAGATCGCAGCGTGCCGCAGCTCCTGCATTGATTGCGTGCAGTATCCAAACTCTGTCTTTGATTCGCCGCTGAAGCTCGTATAGGGTGGCGTTTTTTGCCCACCAGGGAGCTGGCCATGCTGCGTCTGAGCGCGCTTTATCGTTATCCGTTGAAATCCGGCAAGGGCGAGGTTCTGCAAGGGATCAACCTGGACAAGCTGGGGCTTGAGGGCGATCGACGCTGGATGCTGGTGGACGAAGCCAGCGGGCGGTTCCTGACCCAGCGCGCCGAAGCGAAGATGAGCCAGCTGTCGGCGCTGTGGAATGCCCAAGGCGGCTTGACCCTGACTGCGCCCGAGCGTGCTTCGATCGAAATCGACTTGCCCGGCAACGACGCCGAACTTCGCGGCGTGACCATTTGGCGCGACACCTTGCGGATGCCGGATGCGGGTGATCAGGCGGCGCAATGGGTCAGTGAGTTCATTGGTAAACCGACCCGTCTGGTGCAAATGCCGCTGGATCGCGCGCGGATGACTCAGGAAGGTTTTGGCAAGGATGACGATCAGGTCGCGTTAGCCGACGGTTTCCCGTTGTTGCTGATCGGTGAGGCGTCGCGGCAGCATTTGTCGCAGGCGGTTGGGCGGCCGCTGGAAATGCTGCGTTTTCGGCCGAATCTGGTGATAGAAGGCAGTGAGGCGTATGCCGAGGATGGCTGGAAGCGGATTCGCATTGGCGACGTTGAGTTCCGCGTGGTCAAGCCGTGCTCACGCTGCATCCTCACCACCATCGACCCGCAAACCGGCGAGCGCAGTGCTGACCGCGAACCGCTGGCGACGTTGCAAAAGACCCGCGCGCAGGCTGACGGCGCGATGTTCGGGCAGAACCTGGTGAATGACAGCAACGGTCGTCTTGAGGTCGGGATGCCGGTGGAGATTCTCGAGTAACCCCTCACTGAAACAAAAAATGCCCGTGTCCTTGGACACGGGCATTTTCATTGGTGCTTCGAAACCAGCGGTTTAGCCGCGGTATTCGCACAGGTAAGCAGTGTCGACGGCGACTTTCAGCTGGAACTTGCTGTTGGCCGGTACGTTGAACTGGCTGCCGGCGGCGAAGGTTTCCCAGTCGGTGCTGTCTGGCAGTTTGACCGTAAGTGCGCCGGACACCACGTGCATGATTTCACGCTGGGCAGTGCCGAATTCGTATTCGCCCGGGGCCATGACGCCGATGGTCGCCGGACCTTCAGCGGTGCCAAAGGCGATCGACTTGACGGTGCCGTCGAAGTACTCGTTGACTTTAAACATGGGCGATTCCTCGAAAAGGGCTAAAAAGTGGGGCGGCCAGTATGCACAAGGCTTTCCACGCCGTCACCTGCCCGGCGCGTGTCCGGCAAGTCGAGAATTGACCCTAGAGTGGCAATACCAAAGGCAACAACCGCGCCGTGTTGCGCGCGTCCTCCAGCGCCCGATGTTGCTGGCCGCTGAACTGCATGCCGGCGAGCGCCAGCGCACCGTTGAGCCCCAGCGGCCGTTCCAGGCGCCGGGCCTTGGCAAAGCGTTGCTTGAGATTCATGTGCGGCACTTTGCTCAATCCACTGTCGATTGCCAGTCGCTGCCATTCCTGCAGCAATTGCTTGCGGTCGTAATCGCCCCAACTGGCCCAGCCTTCCAGACGTGGCTGATGCTGGGCGAGCCAGCGTTCGAACGCCGGCCAGACATCGGTCAAGGTCTGTGCCGCGTCGATATTGGCCTGGGTGATGTGCGTGAGCTGGCGACAGAAGGGCGTCAGCAAGGGCCGCCGTGTCGGTTTGACGAAGCGCTGAAAGTGATCCTGCTCGCGTCCGGCACGATCGACCAGCGTGGCGCCGATCTCGATGATTTCCATTTCCGTGACCGGCCAGCCACCCTCGTCGGTGGTAGCTTCCAGATCAATGACCAGCCAGTGTGGCATCGCAGGGTTCCTGATTTCCGCGTTCTGATAATTCAGAGCGTAGTCAAACCCCGCGGATGCGCTCGGGCGACTACTCGACCTGCAACAGAACCTGACGATTTTTTACCTGATCGCCGACCTTGACCTGCACCCGCTTGAGCACGCCGTCGATGCCGGCCGTGAGCGGATGCTCCATTTTCATTGCCTCCAGCACCACCAGCAATTGACCCTTGCTGACCGCACTGCCTTCGCTGACGAGGACGTCGACAATGGCCCCGTCCATCGGCGCCTTCAAGGTGCCGGAGCTGACGCTGGTCTGACTGCCGATTACCACGTGAGTTCGATCCTCCAGGTGCAGACTGCCGGGATGGGTGAACAGCCAGAGTTGCCCGGTATCGAGGCGGTAGGCGTGGCGTTGGCGCAGGCCATCGATTTCAAGTGTCACTGAACATGTGCTGTGATCGATGAGTTTCAGCTCGAGGGCGCGTTCAGCGATTTGCACCTCAATCACATCCCCCGCGCACCTGAGCAGTTGCGCGGTCCAGTTCTGTTCATCAAGACCCAGCCGATAATGCAGCGGCACGCTGGCGTTGTTGCGCCAGCCGCTCAATGGCGCGCGGTGTTGTTGCGCCGATGCCAGATAAAACAGCACGGCAGCGATAGCCAGTTCTTCGGCACTCGGCGTGTAGGCATGCAAGCTTTGGTGATCGCTGAAATGCTGGGGAATGAATCCGGTGCTGAATTCACCGCTGATGAATTGTGCATGTTGCAGCAGACTTTCGAGCAAGCGCTGATTGCTTTGCACGCCCAGCAACACCGTGTCCTGCACCGCGCGCAGCAGCTTGCGGCGGGCCTCTTCACGCGTGGCACCGTGAGCGATCAGTTTGCCGAGCATCGGGTCATAGAACGGGCTGACCGTTTGCCCTTCATGCAAACCATGGTCAATCCGCGCGCCGTGTTGCAACGCGGGTTCCCACGCCTGAATGCACCCGGTTTGCGGCAGAAAATCCTGCGCGGGATCTTCGGCATAAAGCCGCACTTCCATGGCATGGCCATTGAGCTGGACTTGCGCCTGAGTCAACGGCAGAGGCCGCCCCTCGGCCACCGACAATTGCCAGGCGACCAGATCGAGGCCGGTGATCAGTTCAGTCACCGGGTGCTCGACCTGCAGACGGGTGTTCATCTCAAGGAAATAGAACTGCCCGCGCGCGTCGAGCAGAAACTCCACGGTGCCGGCGCCGACATAATTCACTGCGCGGCCGGCCTTCAGTGCAGCTTCGCCCATGGCTTGGCGCAACTCGGCGGTCATCACCGGGCAGGGCGCTTCTTCGATGACTTTTTGGTGCCGACGCTGGATCGAACAGTCGCGTTCGCCGAGATAGATCAGATTGCCGTGGTGATCGCCAAACAGTTGCACTTCAACGTGTCGCGGGTCGATCAGCGCCTGTTCGAGAATCAATTCGTCGCTGCCAAATGCATTCAGGGCTTCAGAGCGCGCGGTGCGCAGTTGCGCTGGCAGTTGCGCAGCGTTGTGCACCAGCCGCATACCGCGACCGCCACCACCGGCACTGGCCTTGATCATCAACGGGTAGCCGATGCGTTCGGCTTCGCTCAGCAAGGTGGCGTCGTCCTGCGCTGCACCTTGATAGCCAGCGATGCACGGGACGCCGGCGTCGAGCATGGCGAGTTTCGACAGGCGTTTGCTGCCCATCAGTTCGATCGCCTCGGCGCTCGGGCCGATGAAAATCAGGCCGGCCTGTTCGCAGGCGCGGGCGAACCCGGCGTTTTCCGAGAGAAAACCATAGCCGGGGTGGATCGCATGGGCGCCGCTGCGGCGGGCGGCGTCGAGGATGGCCGGAATGTTCAGGTAAGACTGCTGCACCGGCGACGGGCCAACCCGCATGGCTTGATCGGCGATTTTTACGTGCAGCGCATCGGCGTCGGCGTCGCTGAAGATGGCGACGGTGCGGTAACCAAGGGCCTGTGCGGTGCGCTGGATACGGCAGGCGATTTCACCGCGATTGGCGATCAGGATTTTGTGGATGGCGGGCATGGGCTTTTTCCCTTTGGTTTTGTGCTAGATGATCTGGCCTCTTCGCGGGCAAGCCCGCTCCCACAGGGTCAGGTGGCCCAGCCCGGTTTGCGTTTTTGCATGAACGCCATGGTGCCCTCGATGCCTTCGGCGCCAGTCACCGCTTCGCTGAACCACTGCGCCGCTTCATCGAGCAACTCAGTCGATGGTTGCCCGGCACTGGCCAGCAGAAGTTGTTTGGTGACGGCATTCGCCTGCGGCGCGCAACACAAGACATGCTGCAACACCTCATCCAGTCGCTCGGCCAATGCCTGCGCATCCTGCTCGACAAAATGCACAACCCCCAAGCGCCGCGCCTGATGACCATCGAAACGCGCAGCGGTCAACGCCAGTCTGCGTGTCTCGGTCAAGCCAATGCGTTGCACCACAAACGGCGCGATCTGCGCCGGTAGCAGGCCGAGGCTGGTTTCCGGCAGACCGAATTGCGCTTTGTGATCAGCCATCGCCACGTCGCTGACACAGGCCAGGCCAAACCCGCCGCCCATCACCGCGCCTTGCAGCACGCAGATCAATACTTGCGGTGCGTGCTGGGCTTCCACCAGCAGCGCGCCGAACGCCCGATTCAAATCACGGTAAGCCTCGGCACCCTCGGCGCGGGCATTGGCCATGTCCTTGATGTCGCCGCCGGCACAGAAATGTCCGCCGCTACCGCTGAGCACCAAGGCCCGAACAGCACGGTCATCGCGAACGGCCGCCAACACCGCGCGCAGTTCGCTGACCATTTGCAGACTCATCGCATTGCGGCTGTCCGGGCGATTGAGGGTGATGTGCAGCACACCGCCATGCAATTCCAGAATCAGCGTCTGGCACTCGGGCAGGCCACTCATTTCTTTTTCCCCGGCAGGATGCCCATCAGTTTGCAGATGATCCCCAGCATGATTTCGTCGGCGCCGCCGCCAATCGATACCAGCCGCACATCGCGATAGGCGCGTGCCACCGGGTTGTCCCACATGAAGCCCATGCCGCCCCAGTATTGCAGGCAACTGTCGCTGACTTCGCGGCCGAGCCGGCCGGCCTTGAGCTTGGCCATCGACGCCAGTCGGGTAACGTCCTGGCCCCGAACGTATTGCTCGGTGGCCTGATAAACCAATGCGCGCAGGCATTCGATTTCAGTCTGCAATTCGGCGAGGCGGAAATGGATGACCTGATTGTCGATCAGTGCATTGCCGAAGGTCTTGCGTTCCTTGCAGTACTCGATGGTGCTGTCGACGCAATACTCCAGACCCTTGATCATGTTCGCCGCGCCGAACAGGCGTTCTTCCTGAAACTGCAACATCTGCATCATGAAGCCTGCGCCTTCATGACCGATGCGGTTGCGCTGCGGCACGCGGACATCGTCGAAAAACACCTGCGCGGTTTCCGAACTGCGCATGCCGAGCTTGTCCAGATGCGAGCTGAGGCTGATACCGGGCGTGGTCATCGGCACCATGATCAGCGACTTGTTGATGTGCGGCTTGTCGTCCGAAGTGTTGGCCAGCAGGCAGATGAAGTCGGCGCTCGGCGAGTTGGTGATCCACATTTTGCTGCCATTGATCACGTAGTCGTCACCGTCCTTGCGCGCAGTGGTTTTCAACCCCGCGACGTCCGAGCCGGCACCGACTTCGGAAACACCGATGCAGCCAACCTGCTCGCCGGTGATTGCCGGGCGAAGGAACTCTTCGCGCAGTTCATCCGAGCCGAACCGCGCCAGCGCCGGGGTGCACATGTCGGTCTGTACACCAATCGACATCGGGATGCCGCCGCAATGAATGGTGCCGAACTCTTCAGCCGCGACAATCGAGTAGCTGTAATCGAGGTCCATGCCGCCGAATTTTTCTGGCTTGGAAATGCCCAGCAGGCCGAGGTCGCCGGCCTTGCGGAAGATCTCGTGGATCGGAAAGCGTCCGGCCTTTTCCCATTCATCGACGTGCGGGTTGATCTCGTGTTCGACAAACTGGCGGACGGTGCGGCGCAGTGCTTCGTGTTCCGGGGTGAAGATCATTTTTATTGTTCTCCGTAAGATCCGTGGCCGTCAGAAGCGGCTGACGCCGAAGCTGTTGGGTTGCAGTGCGCGAATGTCGGCTTCGTGGCAAATATCCAGCAAGTAACCGAGCAGGGTGCGAGTGTCACGCGGGTCGATCAATCCGTCGTCCCACAGGTTGGCGCTGCCGTAGAGCGCGGTGGACTGGCTGTCGAGTTTCTGCGCGGTGACCTGTTCGAGCATGTCGAGCACTTTCGGGTCTGGTACCAGGCCGTCCTTGAGCTGTTTGGCTTCGGTGACGATGCGCAGCACTTTGCCAGCCTGCGCGCCGCCCATCACCGCCGTGCGGCTGTTGGGCCAGGCGAAAATGAACCGTGGATCAAGGCCGCGCCCACACATCGCATAGTTGCCGGCGCCGTAGGAGCCGCCGACGACCATCGTCAGTTTAGGCACTCGCGCGTTGGCCACCGCTTGAATCAGTTTCGAACCGTGTTTGATCACCCCTTGCTGCTCGGACTCGGTGCCGACCATGAACCCCGTGGTGTTATGGAAAAACAGCAGCGGCGTCTGGCTCTGATCGCACAGCTGAATGAACTGCGCAGCTTTGCTCGCACCGTTCGGCGTGATCGGGCCGTTGTTGCCGATGAAGCCGCAGGCGCGGCCCTGGATTTTCAGTTGGCCGCAAATGGTCTGCTGATCGAACTCACCCTTGAACTCAAGGAAGTTTGACTCGTCAGCGATGCGCACAATGATTTCGCGCACGTCGTAGGGTTTTTTCGGATCGTCCGGGATCAAGCCGAGCAATTCATCGATCGGGTAGAGCGGCTCTTTGTATTGCGGCTCCGGCAGCCACGGCAGTTGCTCGTTCCACGGCAGCATCCGCAGAATCTCGCGCACTTGTCGCACGCCATCGGCATCGTTCTCGGCCAGATACTCGGCCGTGCCGGCGACCTGCGCGTGCATCTCGGCGCCGCCCAGTTCTTCATCGGTCGCCACTTCGCCGGTTGCGGCCTTGAGCAGCGGGGGGCCGGCGAGAAACAGCTTGGCCTTGCCGCGCACCACCACTACGTAATCCGACAAGCCCGGTTGATAAGCTCCGCCCGCCGTAGCCGAGCCATGCACCACGGTGATCTGCGGCAAACCCATCGCCGACATCCGTGCCTGATTGGCAAAGCTGCGCGCACCTTCGACGAAAATCTCCGCTGCGTAGTTGAGGTTGGCACCGCCGCTTTCGGCGAGGGTGATCACCGGCAGTTTGTTTTCCTGAGCGATCTGTTGCAGGCGCAGGGATTTTTTCAGGCCACTGGGCGAGATCGTGCCGCCCTTGATTGCGCTGTTATTGGCGACGACCATCGCGCGGATGCCTGACACGTAGCCAATACCGGCGATCAATCCACCACCGGCCGCGCTGCCGTCCTTGTCGTCATGCAGTTTGTAACCGGCGAGGCTGGCCAGCTCGAGAAAAGGTGCGCCGGGGTCGAGCAGCAGGTTCAAGCGTTCGCGGGGCAGCAGTTGCCCGCGCTTGTCGAATTTCGGCTTGGCTTCGGCGGCCTTGTTCAGCAGGTTCTGTTCGAGTTGTTGCACTTGCTCGATGGCGGTAAGCATCGCCGCACGGTTGCGGGCGAATGCCTCGCTGTGGGGGTCGAGTCGGGACTGGATCTGCGCCATGGCTTACTCCTTGTCCTTGAGCACATCGGGAAGGTAGGCCCGGTGAAAACCATTGAACGATTCACTGTGGGTCGCTTTGTGCAACGGCCACGCACGACTGCCGAGGCTGGCTGCGCCATCGATACGCAACGTGCTGCCACTGATGAACGCCGCCGCCGGACTGAGCAGAAACACGATCGCCGCGCTGACTTCCGATTCGGTGCCGATGCGCTTGAGTGGCACATGCTCGCGCAGGGTCGGGATCACCGCTTTGAATGCGCCTTCGTAGGTGTCCATGCCGCTGGAGGCAATCCAGCCCGGCGCCACCGCGTTGACCCGCACCCCGGCGTAACCCCACTCGAAGGCGGCGGTCTTGGTGAAGTTGTCCATGCCCGCACGCGCCGCGCCGGAGTGGCCCATGCCGGGCATGCCGCCCCACATGTCGGCGAGCATGTTGACGATGTTGCCACCGTGTTTGCTCATCGACTGGTTAAACACTTCCCGTGCCATCAGAAAACCGCCGACCAGGTTGGTGCGCAGTACGGTTTCGAAACCTTTCTGATTGATCGAAGCCAGCGGCGCCGGGTATTGGCCGCCGGCATTGTTGACCAGGCCATGGATCGGCCCGTGTTCAGCGATCAATTCGCTGACCAGTTGTCTGACCGCTTCCTCATCGCGGATATCGCAAGCCTGCCAATGCGCGCAACCACCGTCCTCGGTGATTTCGGCGGCGACTTTTTGCAGCTTTTCAGGTTTGCGCCCGACCAGCAGCACATGGGCGCCGAGCGCTGCCAGCTCGTGGGCGGTGCAGCGGCCAATGCCGCTGCCGCCGCCAGTGACGATGATGGTCTGGCCGCTGAACAGCTCGGCATTGAAAATCGACGCGTAAGCCATGCAAACCATCCTCTAGTCGAACTGTTCGGCGATGCTCTGTGGCACCGGGATCTGGATTTCCAAGAGTTGCTGGGCGAAAGCTTTGCCTTGCGGGTCGATGCGCAGACTGGCCACGCCACCACCGCCGAGGGCGTTTTCCAATAGAAAGTTGAGGCTATGGGTGCCGGGCAGATACCAGCGTTCGACGCGGCCGTGGATCGGATCGAGAACGTGGCTCATCCAGTCGACGATCACCTCAGGCGTCAATGCTTCGGCGATCCACGGCAGATATTCAGGCTTGCGCGGCATGACGCCGATGTTGCTGTGGTTGCCCTTGTCACCTGAGCGCGCCACGGCCAGTTTCACCAACGGCACGCTGGCGTCGGCGCGACCCTGGGGTTTGGGTGGTTGCTCGGCGATGGGCAAGTCCTGGCTGTCGAGTGCGGTCAGCGCGGGCAGGGCACATGGGTGATTTTCACCGGTCAGGTTGATGTGCAGGGTGCAGACGCTTTTGTCGATCAGGAACGAGAACAGGCGGATAACCGGATAGACCTTCGGCCGTCCGCCAACGATGCCGGTCAGCCCCGGCGCCATGCCGGTTGCAGCCTGGGCGATTTCCCGGGAGAACAGGATCAGCGCCTGCTTGTTCGGATGGCGCACTGCAAGTTTGATTATCACTTCGCGAGTGTCATGGCGCTGCCCATGAGGGCCGTACGTGGCTTCGCTGCCGAGCAATTCAATGTGGGTTTCGCTGTAAGGCACCCAGCCGCGCTGGCTGAACATTTCCGACGTCTTGTCGATGATCGCCTGGCTGACGCGTCGGGCCTTCTCCACTGCATCGATGCCGGCTATCAGGCAACTGGCGGTACAACGGAAGCCGTCCGGATACGTCGCGCTGACCTTGTATCTGTCGCTGGGCGGCAGGCCTTTGGCACCGTGCACATGCACCGCGTTCTTGCCTTGTTGCTGGAGTTTGACCTGAGTGAAGTCGCAGACCACATCGGGCAGCAGATAGGCCTGCGGATCGCCGATTTCGTAAAGCATCTGCTCGCCGACGGTCAGCGGCGTGATCAGGCCGCCGGAGCCCTCGGGCTTGCTGACGATGAAGTGGCTGTCGGCACTGACTTCAACGATTGGAAAGCCGATGTGCTCGTAATCCGGAACGTCGCGCCAGTCGGTGAAGTTGCCGCCGGTACACTGCGCGCCGCATTCGATGATGTGCCCGGCCAGTGCGGCCTGGGCGAGTTTGTCGTAGTCGTGCCACGACCAGCCGAATTCATGCACCAACGCCGCACTGACGACGGCGCTGTCGACCACGCGCCCGGTAATGACGATGTCGGCGCCCAGACGTAGCGCCTCGACGATGCCTGGCGCGCCGAGGTAGGCGTTGGTCGAGACGCACATCGGTGGCAATGGCGCGCCGGTGAACATTTCGCTGAGGCCCTGAGCGGCGAGCTGCTTGAATTGCGGTTGCAGGTCATCGCCCAGCAGGACGGCAATTTTCCGCTTGATGCCGGCAGCGTCGCAGGCAGCTTGCAGGGCGGCGGCGCAGGCCTGGGGATTGACGCCGCCAGCGTTGCTGATGACGCGGATATTCTGCTCGGCCAGTTGCGGCAGCAGCGGGGTGAGGACGTCGATGAAGTCGCTGGCGAACCCGCCCTGCGGATCCTTCATGCGCGCGCCGGCCATGATCGACATAGTGATTTCGGCCAGGTAATCGAACACCAGATAATCCAGGCGCCCACCCTCTACCAGTTGCGCGGCGGCGGTAGAGGTGTCACCCCAGAAAGCACTGGCGCATCCGATGCGGACGGTGGTTGGCATTTTTATCTCCGGCTCAGGGACCTGCGACAGAAGTGTTTGGAGGCTACCAAGCAAGCGCTTGGTTTGTAAACAGCTGAAATATCTTCTGCCCAAGCGCTTGCTTGGTTGTCGTTGGCGGCTTAAATTGCGCGCAACCCTGCGGTTTCAGGGGGCAACAGACTGATCGACTGTAGGAGAGAACGGGTGGACGAGCAAAAAGCCCTGAGGGTCATGCGCGAATTGGTCGACCAAGGCCAGTTGACCGACCCGGACAGCGCCCGCGGCAAACTGCTGCAAGTGGCGGCTCACCTGTTCCGCAACAAAGGTTATGAGCGTACTACGGTGCGCGATCTGGCCGGCGCGGTGGGTATTCAGTCGGGGAGCATTTTTCATCACTTCAAAAGCAAGGACGAAATTCTCCGTGCGGTGATGGAAGAAACCATCCGCTATAACACCGCATTGATGCGCGCGGCGCTCGCCGATGCGACCAATGTGCGCGAGCGCGTATTGGCGCTGATTCGCTGTGAATTGCAATCGATCATGGGCGGCAGCGGCGAAGCCATGGCGGTGCTGGTCTATGAATGGCGCTCGTTGTCCGAAGAAGGCCAGGCCAAGGTTCTCGCCTTGCGCGATGTCTATGAAGAAATCTGGCTACAGGTGCTCGGTGAAGCCAAGGAGGCCGGGTTCATTCGTGGGGACGTATTTGTCACGCGGCGTTTCCTCACCGGTGCCCTGTCCTGGACCACCACCTGGTTCCGTGCCGGCGGCAGTCTGAGTCTTGATCAGTTGGCTGATGAGGCGCTGATTCTGGTGCTTGAAGAGCGTTGAAGCGCTTTCTATCGGGCCGGGAAACTGGCTAACTGGGCGAAACCGCCTAGCTTGAATGCATTGATCGGTATTTTTTCGGGGAGTGGGGTGTTTTGAAGTCTTTGCCAAGTCGGACCGCCGCGAGGTTATTGCTCGCAGCGCTGGCTGCATTATGGGTATTGCCCGCTCAGGCAGCGCAATTGGTTCGGGTTGGTGCAGCGCACTTTCCGCCTTATACCGTTCGCCCCGAAAACGGTGCCGACACCGGTCTGTTGCCTCAGATGGTCGAGGCCTTGAACCGGCTGCAAAGCGACTATCAGTTCGTCCTCGTGCCAACTTCGATTCCGCGCCGTTTCGGTGATTTCAAGCAGGGCCGGATCGACATGGCGATCTTCGAGAACCCTGAGTGGGGCTGGAAGGAAATCCCTCACAACGACGTCGACATGGGGCTTGAGGATGCCGAGATTTTTGTCGCGCAACGCGAAGACGGCCGGCAGCAGAACTATTTTGCCGACCTGAGCGGCAAGCGTCTGGCGCTGTTCAGTGGCTATCACTACGAGTTCGCCAACTTCAATGCCGACCCGAAATTCCTCGCGCAAAACTTCAAGGCCACGCTGACCTATTCCCACGACAGCAACCTGTTGATGGTGCTACGCGGACGCGCGGATATTGCGCTGGTGACCCGTTCGTACTTGAGTGACTACCTGCTGCGCAACGAGAAGGTGCGCGATGAATTGCTGGTGTCCCAGCGCATCGATCAGGTCTATCACCATTACGCCATCCTGCGTCCGGCCGCGCCGATAACCGGCGAAGCGTTCAGCAAGTTGCTGCAAGGCCTGCGCGACAATGGCGAAATGCTGAAAATCTTCGATCCTTATCGGATTGCCGTGGTGCCGGTGCATGATCACTGACAGAGATGCTGTTGGTACTCTGAACATGCCAGCCTACCACCCAGCGAAGGCTTTTTAACCTGTCAGACCTGACAGTGGTTGGGGCAGATTATTCCTGTTTGAATCGTGATCGTACCTGACTCTCGGTGTACGACCTTATCTTGCAGGAGTTTGAGTAATGACACATTTCATGGAAATGGATTTACCAGTCCCGGAAGTAAAAGAAGCGCTTACTAATAATACGCTCTATCCAATGGACGCTTTTGACGGGGCAACAGCGACCGTCAAATATAAGATGGAGAAGACCGATACCATTATTTTTCATTGCGAGGGGCCGGCAGGTATAGGGGTTCCCACTTTCGAGGAAAAACAAGGTAATGAAAGTGGAAGCGTTGATTTCGGGATTCTTGCCTGCACGATCGGTGCCTGCATCGGTAAAACCCTTTTTGTCTGGTATGAGGTTTCTCGAGGCAATACCTCATGGGAATCACAGAAGCTTGAACTCCAGGTGCAATATCTGGATATGTCTGATCTCCCTGCCCCGGCACTTCCAGATGTGACTCTAATCGAAGGGGATAAAGTGCTGGACCTGCGCAGTCTTTCGCATGATGCGATAGTCACATTAGCCCCCCCACCTTTTTTCGCCGTGGGTCAGAAGATGTGGGTTCGTGTTGCGGGCCTGCATGCTGACCCGTCCGAGACAGTGCTTACGCTCCTGGAGGCGGAAGAGATTGAGGAGCGTCATCTTGTCGAGGGTGTCAAGTTGACTATTCCTCGCGGATGGTTGTTTGGCCTGGATGATTATTCAGCATTGACAGTTGAATGCTTTCTCGCCTATGGCGGTCAATCAGATATTGAGACTGCTCAGGAACTTCCGCGTACGACTCACAAGATTCGTCAGCGCGAGCATCAGTTACTCGACGACTTCACAGATTTCGACCTGACGGGGTGGAACAGTTGGAAGAAAGGACCTGCCGCGGCGGATCCGTTAGATCTCATTGTGAAGAGTGACAAGACTGGACACTATCTATGGAATTGGGGATATACAAGTCCCAACAACGGTATTCACCTGTTCAAGGATTATAAGTATCTGCAGCCGGGCCGTAGTTATGAATTTACTCTGCAACTTCGCAGGAATAGTCCGGCTAATCCGGCGCCAAAACTGTCGTTGGAAAGCGATCAGTCGATCATTGTAGAACCGACACCTCTTCTATCGCCGGAATGGATCACAGTGGGTAGTACCTTCATTGCCAACTCCAGCACTGTGCAACTGCGACTGGTCAGTCATGTTAATTCTGTCGCCGGGAATGATTACGACGTAACCCGTATTCGCTTGAAGGAAATGTTGTCAGGGAACGAAGTTTAAGTCTTTTTGCAAATGAGCTTAATTTTTTGCCCTCGGCTCACGTCACATCGTTTAACTGTCGACGATTATCGTGAGCCCGACCCATGTCCAATCTGAATGACCTGACTGCCCTGGCCCTGCCTTCGGGCAGCCAGTTGGTAGCCGATGCAACCGAAAGCCGTTTGAGCCTGAGCCTGGACGGGCAGCCGCTGATTCGCCTGCGCCTTGATCGCGAGGCCAAGGGCCCGATCCATATCGATGAACGCTTCGCCTTGCCGCCGGGGCAAGCCCTGTGGGCAGCCTGTTATTGGCTGTTCGCGCGCGATCCGGCGTGCCAGCAATTGACCTGGCAACTCGACCAGCCGCCGACCGAAGCCTTGCTCAGCGGTCTGTTGGTGAACACTGAAGTGACCGGCGAATACCGCTGCGAGCGCACGCTGTTCTGGCAGTTACCGCAACCGTGGCTCGGCACGTCTCTGACCGGCTGCTATCCGCAACAAATGAAGATTAGCGCTGGCAAGCGCCATCCTTTAAGACCGGTGAAGCCGCGCGGTGAAGTCTATCGACGTTTCGATGCGCGCCTCGGCGCCTGGATTTCTCTGCGCACGGTCCAGATCGAAGACGACCTGCCGCGCTTCAATCGCTGGCAGAACAACCCGCGAGTCGCCAGTTTCTGGGACGAACAGGGCAGTCTCGAAAAGCATCGCGAATACCTCAGCAAACTCGACGCCGATCCGCACACGCTGACCTTGATCGGCTGTTTCGATGATCAGCCATTTGCCTATTTCGAAGCCTATTGGGCCAAGGAAGATCGCATCGCGCCGTTCTACGATGCCGACAATTACGACCGTGGCATTCATATGTTGGTAGGTGAGGAGGATCACCGCGGCCCGCACAAAGTGGCGAGTTGGTTATCGGCGCTGGTGCATTACCTGTTTCTGGATGATCCGCGCACTCAGCGAGTGGTCGCCGAACCGCGCGCCGACAACGCGAAGATGATCGGCTACATGCAGAACCAGTGCTTCCATTGCGAAAAAGAGTTCGACTTCCCGCACAAACGTGCAGCGCTGATGATGTTGGGGCGTGAGCGGTTTTTTGATCGGTGCAAGCTGGCTTGATATTGCCTTAAAGCAAAAGATCGCAGCCTTCGGCAGCTCCTACAGGGTTAACGCGAAACCCGTGTAGGAGCTGCCGAAGGCTGCGATCTTTTTTGTGCGGACAACTGGGTCTTAACGCCGACCCACAGCCACCGGATCCCGACGGCTGCTCGACACCTTGCGGCAGTGCACCAGCGCATCACGGATCATGAAATTGACCAGGGTCGGCGACACGCCAAGCTCCTTGGCGATGTCCTTCTGCGGCACACCATGCAGGCGATACATCTCGAATGCATAGCGCGTGCGACTCGGTAGCTCGGTCAGCGCATCGGCGATGTTTTCCAGCGTCGAGAAATTGATGTGCGAGGTTTCCGGCGAAGCACCCTGAATGACCACGTTCAACCCTTCCTCCTCAGGGCCGGAGTACTTCTGTTCCAGCGCCTGTTTGCGGTAGTGATCGATCGCAAGGTTGCGCACGATCTGGAACAGATAACTCAATTGCGCCTTGATCGACGAGGTGATCGGCGGTGCCGACTGCAGTCGGAAAAACGCATCTTGCACCACATCTTCGGCGCGTGACCGGCAGCCGGTAATGCGTGCTGCAATCTTGACCAGAATCAGTCGGTTGTCGACGAATGCCTGAAGTAGCGGTGAATCGCACCTGCTTGTGGATACTTGTTCCGTCATGGAAATCACCTTACTGCCAATAGGTTAGTGGGGCGCCTGGGGGCGGGCTGCCCTACACATCGAGCGACAAATTATGTTGAATGATAATGATTGTCAAATGAGAAAGAGAAACAATCCATTGAATGGGTGCGATCTGAGAACTGCGACACGCCGCCGCACCCCAGCCCCATTAGCGATCCAGCCTGCCGACTAATTATTTCAAGACGTCATCCGTTCTCATTGGTGAATGGTTCCGGATAAAGGCTCCCGGCCAGACAGCATTCCCATGCCTTGCGCGGTCGGCGTAGACCGCGCCCTGCATGCCCTGCGAGGGCGTGTCGCAGCAACCCGATTCCACTAGCAAGCCGAATTCAGGCAGGAAACCTCATGACCGACGCGTTCGAACTCCCCAGCACCCTGGTCCACGCCCTCCAGCGCCGCGCGGCCCTGACGCCGGATCGACTGGCCTTGCGTTTTCTTGCCGAAAACGAAGAGCAGGCTGTGGTCCTCAGCTATCGCGAACTGGACCAACGCGCGCGCACCATTGCCGCTGCGTTGCAGGCCGAGGCCGAATTTGCTGATCGCGCGGTGCTGCTGTTCCCAAGTGGCCCGGATTACGTTGCGGCGTTTTTTGGTTGCCTGTATGCCGGGGTGATCGCGGTGCCGGCCTATCCACCGGAATCGGCCCGCCGTCATCATCAAGAGCGCCTGCTGTCGATCATTGCCGACGCCGAACCGCGCCTGCTACTGACCAGCGCCGACTTGCGCGATGCCTTGCAACAGATCGAAGGCGCACCGCCGCTGTTGTGCGTCGATACCCTCGACAGCGCTTTGGCTGAGCGCTGGGTTGAGCCGACTCTGCCGGCCGATCACATTGCATTCCTGCAATACACCTCAGGCTCCACCGCGCTGCCCAAAGGCGTGCAGGTCAGCCACGGCAATCTGGTCGCCAACGAGCTGCTGATTCGCCACGGTTTTGGCATCGACGTGAACCCCGATGACGTCATCGTCAGCTGGCTGCCGCTGTACCACGACATGGGTTTGATCGGCGGTCTGTTGCAGCCGATTTTCAGCGGTGTGCCGTGCATCCTGATGTCGCCGGCGTACTTCCTCGGCCGGCCACTGCGCTGGCTCGAAGCGATCAGCCAATACGGCGGCACCATCAGCGGCGGGCCGGATTTCGCCTATCGCTTGTGCAGCGAGCGGGTCAGTGAATCGGCGCTTGAACGTCTCGACCTGAGTCGCTGGCGCGTGGCCTATTCCGGCTCCGAACCGATCCGTCTCGACACCAACGAACGCTTCGCCGAAAAATTCGCGGCGTGTGGTTTCAGTGCCGACAGTTTCATGGCTTCGTACGGTCTGGCCGAGGCCACGCTGTTCGTCGCCGGCACGCCGCGCGGCAAGGGCATTCCTGCGCTGCGCGTGGACGATCAGGCGCTGGCGCAAAACCGTGCAGAGCCGGGCGACGGCAGCGCGATCATGAGTTGCGGCATCAGCCAGCCAGAACACGCGGTGCTGATCGTTGAGCCAACCCGTCTGGAAGAACTCGCCGACAATGCCGTCGGCGAAGTCTGGGCGGCTGGCCCGAGCATCGCTCACGGTTACTGGCGCAACCCCGAGGCCAGCGCCAAGACTTTCGTCCAGCACGCCGGCCGCACCTGGCTGCGCACCGGTGACCTGGGTTTCATGCGTAACGGCGAACTGTTTATCACCGGTCGCCTGAAAGACATGTTGATCGTGCGCGGCCATAACCTCTATCCGCAGGACATCGAGAAGACGGTCGAGAGCGAAGTGGAAGTGGTACGCAAGGGCCGGGTCGCGGCATTTGCGGTGACTCAGGACGGCGAAGAAGGCATCGGTATCGCGGCGGAGATCAGCCGCAGTGTGCAGAAAATTCTGCCGCCAGAAGCGCTGATCAAAGCTATCCGCCAAGCGGTGGCCGAGGGTTATCAGCAAGCACCGAGCGTGGTGGTGTTGCTCAATCCGGGCGCATTGCCGAAAACCTCCAGCGGCAAATTGCAGCGTTCGGCCTGCCGTAATCGCCTGGCCGATGGCAGCCTCGACAGCTATGCGGTGTTCCCTTCAGATGAAGTGCAAGGTGTCGAATCGACCCTGCAAGGTTCCGAGCTCGAAGCCTTGATCGGCAAAATCTGGGCCGAACAACTGAACGTCAAACAGGTCAATGCTGACGATCACTTCTTCCTGCTCGGTGGCAACTCGATTGCCGCCACCCAAGTGATCGCCCGGGTGCGCGAAGAGCTCGGTCTGGCGCTGAGCCTGCGCCTGCTTTTCGAAGCGCCGACGCTGTCCGCCTTCGCCGCTGCCGTGGCCCTGGAGCAGCAGAATGGCGCAAGTGTTCAAGGCACAATCAACGCGCTGTCGCGTACGGAGCCAATGCCACAATCGCTGGCGCAAAATCGCTTGTGGATCACCTGGCAACTGGATCCGCAAAGCAGCGCCTACAACATTCCGGGGGCGCTGCGTCTGCGCGGCGAGCTCGACGAAGATGCTTTGCGCGCAAGCTTCCAGCAACTGATCGAACGCCACGAATCCCTGCGCACGCGCTTCTTTGAACGCGACGGCGTGGCACTGCAACAAGTCGATGCTGCGGCTGAATTCAACCTGCAACTGGTCGACATCAGCGACCTGCCAACCCATGAACGTGAAGCTCGCGCTGAGCAAATCCGTGAGGACGAAGCGCGCACCCGGTTCGATCTGGAAAAAGGCCCGCTACTCAGGGTGAGGCTGATTCGCCTTGATGACGAAGACCATCAACTGCTGGTGACGATGCACCACATCATCGCCGACGGCTGGTCGCTGAACGTGTTGATCGATGAATTCTCGCGCCTGTACGCCGCCGCTTCCCAGGGCCAGAGCACCGAGCTCGCGGCATTGCCAACCCAGTACGCCGACTACGGCAGTTGGCAGCGCCAATGGCTGGCGCAAGGCGAGGGCGAGCGGCAACTGACCTACTGGAAAACGCAGTTGGGCGATGAGCATCCGACGCTGGAGCTGGCCACCGATCATCCGCGAGCTGCCCAGCAACTTCTAAGCGCCTCGCGCCACAGCGTACGTCTGAGCATCAGCCTCAGCGAAACCATTCGCCAGACTGCCCAAGCGCACGATGCCACACCGTTCATGCTGTTGCTCGCGGCGTTCCAGAGCCTGTTGCACCGTTATAGCGGTCAACGCGATATTCGCATTGGCGTGCCCAATGCCAACCGTCCACGGCTGGAAACCCAAGGCCTGATCGGCTTCTTCATCAACACTCAGGTGCTGCGCGCGGACGTCGATTCACGCCTGTCGTTCACCGAGTTGCTGGCGCAAACCCGCGAGGCTGCACTCGGCGCACAAGCCCATCAGGACCTGCCGTTCGAACAACTGCTCGAAGCCTTCCCGCAGGCCCGCGAACAGGGTTTGTTCCAGGTCATGTTCAACCATCAGCAACGCGACCTCAGCGCACTCAAACGCCTGCCCGGTCTACTCGCCGAAGAGTTGCCGTGGCACAGCCGCGAGGCCAAGTTCGATCTGCAATTGCACAGCGAAGAAGACCGCAACGGGCGCCTGACCTTGTCCTTCGACTATGCCGACGAGCTGTTCGACGCCGCGACCATCGGGCGGCTGGCGGAGCATTTCAGCAATCTTCTGCGAGATGCCTGCGAGCGTCCGCACCATGCCATCGGCGATCTGCAACTGTTGACTGCCAGCGAAAGCGAACTGCAATCAGACTGGAGCCGCGCCCCTTGTGCCAAGGCTGAGCAATGGCTGCCGGAACTGCTCAACGAACAACTGCGCCTGACCCCGCAACGTACCGCGCTGGTGTGGGAGGGCGGCAGTCTCGATTTCGCCGAACTACATGCTCAATCCAATCGACTGGCGCATTACTTGCGCGACAAGGGTGTCGGCCCGGATGTCTGCGTGGCCATCGCGGCCGAGCGTTCGCCGCAACTGCTGATCGGCCTGCTGGCGGTCATCAAGGCAGGCGGCGCTTATGTGCCGCTCGATCCGGATTACCCGGCCGAGCGTCTGGCCTACATGCTCAGCGACAGCGGCGTCGAATTGCTGCTGACGCAAACCGCATTGCTCGACCGCTTGCCGGCCAGCGATGGCGTCAGCGGCATCGCCATGGATGCCCTGCATCTGGAGAACTGGCCAAGCCATGCGCCGGGTCTGCACCTGCACGGCGACAACCTCGCCTACGTGATTTATACCTCCGGTTCCACCGGTCAACCGAAAGGCGTCGGCAACACCCACGCGGCATTGGCTGAACGTCTGCAATGGATGCAGAACACTTATCGCCTGAACGACAGCGACGTGCTGATGCAAAAAGCGCCGATCAGTTTTGACGTGTCGGTGTGGGAATGCTTCTGGCCGTTGATCACGGGTGCGCGCCTGCTGATTACCGCACCGGGCGAACACCGTGATCCGCATCGCATCGCGCAACTGGTTCAGCAATATGGCGTGACCACATTGCACTTCGTGCCGCCGCTGCTCTCGCTGTTCATCGACGAGCCGCTCAGCAGCGAATGCACCAGCCTGCGCCGGGTGTTCTCCGGCGGCGAAGCCTTGCCAGCCGAGTTGCGCAACCGCGTGCTGGCGCAACTGCCGGCAGTGCAACTGCACAACCGCTATGGCCCGACTGAAACCGCGATCAACGTCACCCACTGGCATTGCACTGCCGCTGATGGCGAGCGCTCGCCCATTGGCCGACCGCTGGGCAATGTGGTGTGTCGCGTGCTCGACGCAGACCTCAATCCTGTACCTGCGGGCGTACCCGGCGAGCTGTGCATCAGCGGTATCGGTCTGGCGCGTGGTTATCTAGGTCGCCCGGCGCTGACCGCCGAACGGTTTGTGGTCGATCCATTGGGCGAGCAGGGTGCTCGCTTGTACCGCACCGGTGACCGTGCACGCTGGTCTGCCGATGGCGTGATCGAATACCTCGGCCGTCTCGATCAGCAGGTCAAACTGCGCGGCTTTCGCGTCGAACCGGAAGAAATCGAAGCACGCTTGCTGGCACAGGACGGCGTTGCCCAAGCCGTGGTGCTGGTGCGTGAAACCGCTGGCGGTGCGCAACTGATCGGCTACTTCACGGCGACCGATGCCAGCGCAGACCAGGACGCGCAAATCGCCCGGCTGAAAACCGCACTCGCCGCCGAACTCCCGGAATACATGGTCCCGGCGCAATTGATGCGCCTTGACGCAATGCCGCTGAGCCCGAGCGGCAAACTCGACCGCCGCGCCTTGCCCGAGCCGCAATGGCAAGTGCGTGAGCATGTCGAGCCGGTCACTGAACTTGAGCAAAAGATCGCCGCCATCTGGCGCGAAGTGCTGGGCCTGGCGCAAGTCGGCCTGCGCGACGATTTCTTTGCCCTCGGCGGTCATTCGCTGCTGGCCACGCAAATCATCTCGCGCACCCGTCAGGCTTGCGACGTCGAATTGCCGTTGCGCGCGTTGTTCGAACACAGTGAGCTCGGTGATTTCGCCGAACAGATCCGTCTGATCCAGGTCAGCGGTCGCACTAACAAACAGCCGCCGATTGAAAAGGTCGACCGCAGCCAACCCGTGCCGTTGTCCTACTCGCAACAGCGCATGTGGTTCCTCTGGCAGATGGAACCGGACAGCCCAGCGTACAACGTCGGCGGCATGGCGCGTCTGCGTGGCGTGTTGCATGTCGAGCATTTCGAGGCGGCATTGCAAGCGCTGATTCTGCGCCACGAAACCCTGCGCACGACATTCCCAAGTGTCGATGGCGTGGCCCGTCAGCAGGTGCACGCCGAGACTGGCGTGCGCATGGGCTGGAAAGATTTCTCGACACTCGCGGCTGACCTGCGTGAGCAAAAAGTCCAGCAACTGGCCGACGAAGAAGCGCATCTGCCGTTCGACCTGGAAACCGGTCCGCTGCTGCGTGCCTGTCTGGTCAAGACTGCCGAGCATGAGCATTACTTCGTCCTGACCCTGCATCACATCGTCACCGAAGGCTGGGCGATGGACATTTTTGCCCGTGAACTCAGCGCGTTGTACGAAGCGTTCGTCGATGATCGCGAATCGCCGCTGGAGTCGTTGCCGGTGCAGTACCTCGACTACAGCGTCTGGCAGCGCAACTGGCTGGAGTCCGGCGAGCGTCAGCGTCAACTCGACTACTGGACCGCGCAACTGGGCCGCGAACATCCGTTGCTGGAATTGCCGGGTGACCGCCCGCGTCCACCGGTGCAGAGCCATCAGGGTGAGCTGTTCCGTTTCGACCTCAGTGATGACGTCGCCGCGCGGGTCCGGGCGTTCAATGCGCAAAACGGTCTGACCCTGTTCATGACCATGACCGCCGCACTCGCCACGCTGCTTTACCGCTATAGCGGCCAGACCGATCTGCGCATCGGCGCACCGGTGGCCAACCGTATCCGCCCGGAAAGCGAAGGGCTGATCGGCGCGTTCCTCAACACTCAGGTGCTGCGTTGCCAGCTCGACGGGCAGATGTCGGTCGGCGAGTTGTTCGAGCAGGTGCGCCACACCGTGATCGAAGGGCAGTCCCATCAGGATCTGCCGTTCGATCATCTGGTTGAAGCCTTGCAGCCACCGCGCAGCGCCGCTTACAACCCGCTGTTTCAGGTGATGTGCAACGTGCAGCGCTGGGAATTCCAGCAGAGCCGTATGCTCGCCGGCATGACCGTCGAGTACCTGGCCAACGATGCGCGGGCGACCAAGTTCGATCTCAACCTGGAGGTCACCGACCTCGACCATCGCCTGGGCTGCTGCCTGACGTACAGCACTGATCTGTTCGATGAGCCGACCATTGCGCGCATGGCCGGGCATTGGCGCAACCTTCTGGAAGCGCTGATCGCCGACCCGCAACAACGCCTCAGCGAACTGCCGCTGCTGGACGCGCCGGAGCAACAGCGCCTGCTCGACAGCCTCGGCGTCGAGCCGGGCGAGCATCGTCTCGATCAGTGCATTCATCACCTGTTCGCCGAGCAAGCACTGCTGCGCAAAGATGCGCCAGCCCTGACGTTCGCCGGCCAGACCTTGAGCTACGCCGAACTCGACGCCCGCGCCAATCGTCTGGCTTGGGCTCTGCGTGAGCGCGGCGTTGGCCCGCAAGTGCGCGTGGGTCTGGCGCTCGAGCGTTCGCTGGAGATGGTCATCGGCCTGCTGGCGATCCTCAAGGCTGGCGGCGCTTATGTGCCGCTCGATCCGGAATACCCGCTCGACCGTTTGCATTACATGATTGAAGACAGCCGCATCGGTCTGCTGCTCAGCGACCGCGCGATGTTCAACGCGCTCGGTGATCTGCCGTCGAGCGTGGCGAGTTGGTGCCTGGAAGAGGACAGCGCCGCACTGGCCGATTTCCCGGCCACCGAGTTGCCATTTATCAGTCTGCCGCAGCATCAGGCCTACCTGATTTACACCTCGGGTTCGACCGGTAAACCGAAAGGCGTGGTGGTGTCCCACGGCGAAATCGCCATGCATTGCCAAGCCGTTATCGAGCGTTTCGGCATGCGCCCTGACGACTGCGAGTTGCACTTCTATTCGATCAACTTCGATGCTGCGACCGAGCGCTTGCTGGTGCCACTGCTCAGCGGCGCGCAGGTGGTGTTGCGGGCGCAAGGTCAGTGGGACGCCGAAGAAATCTGCGGGCTGATCCGCACCCATCGCATCAACGTCCTGGGTTTCACCCCGAGCTACGGCAGCCAGTTGGCGCAGTTCCTCGCCACGCAAAACGACATTCTGCCGGTGCGGATGATCATCACCGGCGGCGAAGCGCTGACCGGCGAACACCTGCAACGCATTCGTGCGGCGTTCAAGCCGAGCCTGTTCTTCAACGCCTATGGCCCGACCGAAACCGTGGTCATGCCGCTAGCCAGTCTGGCCCCGGACGTGCTCGAAGAGGGCGCCGGCAGTGTGCCGATCGGCAGCGTGATCGGCGCTCGCGTGGCGTACATTCTCGACGCCGATCTGGCGTTGGTGCCGCAAGGCGCGACCGGTGAATTGTTTGTCGGCGGCGCGGGTCTGGCGCAGGCTTATCACGACCGTCCGGGTATCACGGCCGAACGTTTTGTCGCTGACCCGTTTGCCGCTGATGGCGGACGCATGTATCGCACTGGCGACCTGGTTCGCCAGCGTGCCGACGGTCTGGTCGAGTACCTGGGGCGGATCGACCATCAGGTGAAAATCCGTGGTTTCCGTATCGAACTTGGTGAAATCGAAACGCGTCTTCTTGATCACGATTCGATTCGCGAAGCGGTGGTGCTGGCGCTGGATGCGCCGAGCGGCAAACAACTGGTTGGCTACCTTGTCACCGAGATTGCCGAGCACAGCGAGGCTGAACAAGCTCAACTGCGCGAAGCACTGAAGACGCACCTCAAGGCTCAACTGCCGGATTACATGGTGCCGACCCACCTGATTCTACTGGCAAGCATGCCGCTCACCGCCAACGGCAAACTGGATCGTCGCGCACTGCCGGCGCCGGACCCCGAACTGAACCGTCAGGACTACGTGGCGCCGAGCAACGAGCTCGAACAAACCCTGGCGCAGATCTGGTGCGAAGTGCTCAACGTCGAACAGGTCGGCCTCAACGACAACTTCTTCGAGCTGGGTGGCGATTCCATTCTGTCGATTCAAGTGGTCAGCCGCGCGCGTCAGCAGGGCATTCATTTCAGTCCGCGTGATCTGTTCCAGCACCAGACCGTGCAGACCCTCGCCGCTGTGGCCAGCCGCACCGAGCTGGTGACAGCCGAGCAAGGTCTGGTAGCTGGCGAATCGCGTCTGACGCCGATTCAGCACTGGTTCTTCGACACCGATATTCCTCAGCGTCAGCACTGGAACCAGGCGTTGTTGCTGGGACCGACTACTGCGCTGGAGCGGCAGCTTCTTGAGCGAGCGCTACTGGCGGTGATCGAGCAGCACGACGCCCTGCGTCTGCGCTTCACCGAGGTGGGCGGTCAGTGGCAAGCGGTACATCAACCGGTTTCGGATGCCGTTGTTTTGTCGTCAGTACGCGTCGCGTCGATGGACAAGTGCGAGGCGCTGTTCGCCGATGCTCAACGCAGTCTTGATCTGGAAAACGGTCCGCTGCTGCGTGCCTTGCTGGTCGATGGCCCGCACGCTCAGCAACGCCTGTTCATCGCCATTCATCACTTGGTGGTCGACGGTGTCTCTTGGCGTGTCTTGCTTGACGATCTGCAAACCGTGTATCGCCAGCTCGACGCCGGGCAGTCGGTGAAACTGCCGGCGAAAACCAGTGCCTTCAAGGATTGGGCGGCACGCCTGCAGGCTTACGCCGGGAGCGAATCACTGCGCGAAGAACTCAACTGGTGGCAGACCCAACTGGCCGGTCCGAGCGCTGATCTGCCCTGCGAAAACCCACAGGGCGGCCAGCAGCATCGCCACGCGCAAACCGTCAGCGTGCGCCTCGATGCCGAGCGCACCCGACAATTGCTGCAACAGGCGCCAAGTGCTTATCGCACGCAGGTCAACGATCTGCTGCTGACCGCGTTGGCCCGTGTGCTGTGCCGCTGGAGCGGTCAGTCTTCGGCGCTGATTCAACTGGAAGGCCACGGCCGCGAAACCCTGTTCGACGAGATCGACCTGACCCGCACCGTCGGCTGGTTCACCAGCGCCTATCCATTGCGCCTGACCCCGCACAACATCGAAGAAGCCGCCGGGCAGGGCGCTTCGATCAAGGCGATCAAGGAGCAGTTGCGCGCCGTGCCGCACAAAGGCCTGGGTTATGGCGTGCTGCGTTATCTGGCGGATGACCTCAGCCAACGCAGCATGGCCGCGCTGCCGAATGCGCCGATCACCTTCAACTACCTTGGCCAGTTCGACCAGAGTTTCGCCAGCGATGCGCTGTTCCATCCGCTGGATGAACCGGTCGGCGCGGCCCACGATCCGCAGGCGCCGTTGCCGAACGAGTTGAGCGTCGACAGTCAGGTCTACGGCGGTGAACTGCTGCTGCGCTGGACCTTCAGCGCCGAACGTTACGAGGCGCAGACCATCAATGATCTGGCCGACGCCTACCTGGGCGAATTGCAAAGCCTGATCGAGCATTGCCTGAAAGCTGAGGCCGGTGGCCTGACGCCGTCGGACTTCCCGCTGGCGAAACTGACCCAGGCGCAACTCGATGCCTTGCCGGTGCCTGCCGCACACATTGAAGACGTCTATCCGCTGACGCCGATGCAGGAAGGCATGTTGCTGCACACCTTGCTCGAACCGGGCACCGGTCTGTACTACATGCAGGATCGCTACCGCATCAACAGCGAACTCGACCCCGAGCGTTTCGCTCAAGCGTGGCAAGCCGTAATCGGCCGTCATGAAGCGTTGCGTGCCTCGTTCTGCTGGAACGTCGGCGAAGACATGCTGCAAGTGATTCACACGCCGGGGCGCACGCCAATCGAGTACTTGGATTGGAGCGCCATCAGCGACGCCGAGCAGGAACCCAAGCTGCAAGCGCTGCTCAAAAGCGAGCGCGAAGCCGGGTTCGATCTGCTCAGTCAGGCACCGTTCCACTTGCGTCTGATCAAGGTCGGCGCGGCGCGTTACTGGTTCATGATGAGCAACCACCACATCCTCATCGATGCCTGGTGCCGTTCGCTGCTGATGAACGATTTCTTCGAGATCTACACCGCGCTTGGCGAAGGTCGCGAAGCTCAACTGAGCGTGCCGCCGCGTTATCGCGATTACATCGGCTGGCTGCAACGTCAGAGTCTTGCCGAAGCGCGTCAGTGGTGGCAGCAAAACCTGCAAGGGTTTGAACGCACCACGCCGATCCCGAGCGACCGACCGTTCCTGCGTGAACATGCCGGCGAGAGCGGCGGCATGATCGTCGGTGATCGCTACACCCGTCTCGATGTTGCGGACGGTGCTCGTCTGCGTGAGCTGGCCCAGGCCCATCAACTGACCATCAATACCTTCGCCCAAGCGGCATGGGCACTGGTGCTGCGGCGCATGAGCGGTGATCGCGACGTGCTGTTCGGTGTGACCGTTGCCGGGCGTCCGGTTGAGATGCCGGAAATGCAACGCACCGTCGGCCTGTTCATCAACAGTATCGCGCTGCGGGTGCAGATGCCGGCGGACTATCAGCGCACCAGCGTGCGTCAGTGGCTGAGCGGTCTGCTCGACAGCAACATGCAACTGCGCGAGTACGAATACCTGCCGCTGGTGAGCATTCAGGAGCAGAGCGAACTGCCGAAAGGCCAACCGCTGTTCGACAGCCTGTTTGTGTTCGAGAACGCGCCGGTAGAAGTCTCGGTACTGGACCGTGCGCAGAGCCTGAACGCGACCTCGGATTCGGGACGCACCCACACCAACTTCCCGCTGACGGCGGTGTGTTATCCGGGCGATGACCTTGGGCTGCACCTGTCGTATGACCAGCGTTACTTCGACGAGTCGACGGTCGAGCGCATGCTCGGCGAGTTCAAGCGTCTGCTGCTGGCGCTGGTCGACGGTTTCCATGGCGACATGGCCGATCTGCCGTTGCTGGGCCGTGAGGAGCAGGACTTCCTGCTCCACGGTTGCAATCAGAGCGCCCACGATTATCCGTTGGAGCAGAGCTACGTTTCGCTGTTCGAAGCGCAGGTTGCGGCGCATCCGGAGCGTATTGCCGCCAGTTGCCTGGATGTTCAATTGAGCTATCAGGCGCTGAACCAGAATGCCAACCGTCTCGGCCATGCCTTGGTCGCGGCCGGGGTGCAAATGGATCAACCGGTGGCGTTGCTGGCCGAGCGTAATCTTGATTTGCTGGGCATGATCATCGGCAGCTTCAAGGCGGGTGCCGGTTACTTGCCGCTGGACCCGGGTCTGCCGAGTCAGCGTCTGCAACGGATCATTGAGCTGAGCCGCACGCCAGTGCTGATGTGCAGCGAGGCGTGCCGTGAACAGGCGCAGACGTTGCTCGATGAATTCAGTTGCGCCAATCGTCCACGCTTGCTGGTGTGGGAAGAGGTGCAAGCGTTGGCGACATCGGCGCAGAACCCTGGCATTCACAGTGGCCCGGACAACCTCGCCTATGTGATCTACACCTCCGGCTCCACCGGTCTGCCGAAAGGCGTAATGGTCGAGCAGCGCGGCATGCTCAACAATCAGTTGAGCAAGGTGCCGTACCTCGATTTGAGCGAGGCCGACGTGATCGCGCAAACCGCTTCGCAGAGCTTCGATATTTCGGTCTGGCAGTTCCTCGCTGCACCGCTGTTTGGTGCACGGGTCGACATCGTGCCGAATACCATCGCTCACGATCCGCAAGGGTTGCTGGTGCATGTGCAGGCCCAGGGCATTACCGTGCTGGAGAGTGTGCCGTCGCTGATTCAGGGCATGCTCGCCTCGGATCGTCTGAGTCTCGACGGTCTGCGCTGGATGCTGCCGACCGGTGAAGCAATGCCGCCGGAACTGGCGCACCAATGGCTGCTGCGTTACCCGGACATTGGTCTGGTCAACGCTTATGGTCCGGCGGAATGCTCGGACGACGTGGCGTTCTACCGCGTGGACATGGCGTCGACTCGCGGCAGCTATTTGCCGATCGGTACGCCGACCGACAACAACTTGCTGTACCTGCTTGATGGCGCCCTGGAACTGGTGCCGTTGGGCGCAGTGGGTGAGTTGTGCGTGGCGGGCACCGGGGTAGGGCGCGGCTATGTCAGCGATCCGCTGCGAACCGCGCCGGTGTTTGTGCCGAACCCGTTCGGCGCACCGGGCGAACGCTTGTATCGCACCGGTGACCTGGCGCGACGCCGTAGCGATGGCGTGCTGGAATACGTCGGTCGTGTCGACCATCAGGTGAAGATTCGCGGTTACCGCATCGAGTTGGGTGAAATCGAAGCGCGTCTGCACGAGCAACCGGAAGTTCGCGATGCGGCGGTCGGTGTGCAGGAAGGCATCAACGGCAAGCATCTGGTCGGCTATCTGGTGGCAGCGGATTCTGCCCTGAACCCGAGCGATCGCCTGGAGCGCATCAAGCAACGCCTGCGCAGTGAACTGCCGGAATACATGGTGCCGTTGCACTGGCTGTGGCTTGCGCAGATGCCGCTCAATGCCAACGGCAAGCTTGATCGCAAGGCCTTGCCGGCACTGGAGATCGGTCAGTTGCAGAGCCATGATTACCTGGCGCCGCGCAACGAGCTGGAGCAAACCCTGGCAGATATCTGGGCCGAGGTGCTGAAGGTCGAGCAGGTTGGCGTGCGCGACAACTTCTTCGAACTCGGCGGGCACTCATTGCTGGCCACCCAGATCGCCTCGCGCGTACAGAAAACCCTGCAACGCGATGTGCCGCTGCGAGCGATGTTCGAATGCAGCACGGTTGCGGAACTGGCCGAGTACATCGATGGGCTGGCGGCCAGTGAAATCACTGAGGAGAAGGTGGATCGGTTGAATGATCTGATGGCGGAGCTGGAGGGTTTTTAAAAGCAAAAGATCGCAGCCTGCGGCAGCTCCTACAGAGAAATATGCGTTTCCCTGTAGGAGCTGCCGCAGGCTGCGATCTTTTCGCTTTTCAGACAATTGACTGCCGAGTAGTAGCAGCTCAGTCTGCCGGTTCTCTTTTGGCAAACGAGGGGTTAGTCGATGCCTTTTTTCACGGTTGACGGACAAGCACTTCACTACATCGATCAAGGCACAGGCCCGGCCGTGTTACTGGCGGGCAGCTACCTGTGGGATCAGGCCATGTGGGCGCCGCAGATCGCCGCGCTGGCGCCGCACTATCGGGTGATTGCGCTGGATCTCTGGGGCCACGGCGAATCCGGTCGATTGCCGGAAAACACCACATCGCTGGATGACATCGCGCGTCAGGCGCAGGCGTTGCTCGATCATCTGGATATCGACCAGATCACCCTGGTCGGCCTGTCGGTTGGCGGTATGTGGGGCGTGCGTCTGGCGCTGTCGGCACCGCATCGGATAAACGGTTTGGTGCTGATGGACACCTATGTCGGCGTAGAACCCGAGCCAACCCGTCAGTACTACTTCTCGCTGTTCAAACAGATTGAAGACAGCGGCGAAATATCAGACGCGTTGCTCGACATCGTCGTACCGATTTTCTTCCGCCCGGGCATCGATCCCCAATCGGCGCTGTATCAGGACTTTCGCGCGAAACTGGCGGGGTATTCATCCGAGCGCCTGCGCGAAAGCATCGTACCGATGGGCCGCATCACCTTCGGCCGCGATGATCTGTTGCCACGTCTGGGCGAGCTGAACGCTGCAATTACTCTGGTGCTGTGCGGTGATCAGGACAAACCCCGGCCACCGGCCGAAGCGCAGGAAATGGCTGAACTGATCGGTTGCCCGTGCGTGTTGGTGCCGGAGGCGGGGCATATCTCCAATCTGGAGAATCCGCAGTTTGTGAATGACGCGTTGCTGAAGTTTTTGGCTGAGCATCATTCGCGGCGCTGATGAGAAAAAGATCGCAGCGTGCCGCAGGTCCTACAGGGATATGCGTTTTCTGTAGGAGCTGCGGCACGCTGCGATCTTTTGATCTTGCTTATTTAGGTCCGAGAATCTTCGCCAACTTGTCCGGCGTCGGCGCGCCTTGTTGCTGTTGCAGTTCACCCTTGGCATCCATGTAGAAAATCGCCGGAGTGGCCTGCAATTCCAGGTCATCCATCAACTGCATGTTCGCCGCCAATTTTGTCTGCACGGCTACCGGGATGTCTTTCAAGGCCTTGAGCGAACTGCCCTTGCCGGCCTTTTCGTGATCCTCCAGCGCTTTGGCCGGGTCTTTGGCGGCGAGCAACGCGGCGGATTTGCCCGGGCTGTCTTCGCGGATGATCCCGACCATGATGTGGCGCAACTGCACTTTGCCGGACTTGACCCACGGGCGGGCCTGTTCCCAGAACACGTTGCAGTAAGGGCAGTTCGGATCGCTGAACAGGTACACCGTGCGCGGCGCATCCTTGTTGCCGTCCTGAATCCAGTTGCTCGCCTCGAACTTGGCCCAGACCTCCTTGGCCATTGGCGCGTACACCAGTTTCTGCAACGGTTCGCTGCTCAGGTCTTTGCCGTCGGCGTCGTACAGGTTGCCGAGCAGAACGTGTTTACCGTCCGGGGTCAGGTATAACGCCATGCCACGGTTCTGGTATTGCGCCGCGTAACCGCGCAAGCCGTCGGGGGCGTCGAACTGGCCGACGATTTTCGCGCCTTTGGCTTCGATCTGCTTGATCGCGGCAGGCAATTCTTCAGCGGCCTGAACCGACGGCAGTTGCAACAGGGCAGTGCCCAGAGTCAGCGTCAGCAGGTGGCGGAGGCGGGGCATGGCAGTTTCCTTGACGAAGTGGCCGGTGCGGAGGCCGGGTTCGGATTTGAATTCGGGGTGTCGAAGTTTTCCATTGCACGAGCCAGACTGGCGTTCGACAACTCGCCCAGGTGACTGGCCAAAAGGCGACCATCAGGGCTATAGAACAGGGTAGTCGGCAATGCCATGGAACCCACGGCCTGACCCAAACGACCACTGCGGTCGAACAACACGTTGGTCAGGCTCAGGCCCTGGGTTTCGAGAAACGTCGCAACGCTTTGCATGCTTTCGGCCTGATTGACGAACAGGAACGTCAGGTCAGGGCGTTGCTGCTGGGCATTTTCCAACACAGGCATTTCACGTCGGCACGGTGGACACCAGGTGGCCCACAGGTTGATCACCAGCGGCCCACCTTTGTAGTCGCTGAGCTGGATGGTTTCCCCAGCCGCGTTACGCAAGGAAATGTCTGGCAGCCGTGTGCCTTGTTCGTAGATGTTCAACGACAGTGTCGCCATCACCCAGAACAGCACACCGCTGGCCACGCCAAAACCCAGCGGCCGACGCAGCCCCGGGCGACGCCAGCCGCGATACAGCGCCGCGAGCAGCAACACAATCACGCCCGGCCAGGCGAGGAAACCGCCATCGCGCAGATCAACGATCTGCCACAGATCGTTGCGGTAGTGGCTCCAGTACAACGCGACAAACGCGATGCGTGCCGCGAGCATGCCAAGCAAAAACAGACTGAACAGCGCCGACTCGGGATTATCGCCACCGCGTTTGGCCACTCGCCAACCGACGAAGGTCGCCAGTGCCAATGCACTGATCAGCAGCAAATGGTTAAGCGCGATGGCAAAAGTGCCGAGGGTGAAAGTCAGCATTAGTTGGCGTCTCGGGTGGTGGTCCAGCGTTGCAGGAACGTATCGGCATCGACTTCACCGGTGATGCGCTGGCTGCGGCGCTCTTCGCCGTCGGTGCCGATCCAGACAAAAGTCGGTGGCCCCGGCACTTTATAGCGGCCGAGCAATTCGCGGCTGGCGGCATTGTCGGCGGTCACATCCAGTCGCAGCAGACGTACGTCACTCAACGCCTGCATCACCTTGTCCTTGCCGAACACCTGCTTTTCCATGACTTTGCAGGACACGCACCAGTCGGCGTAATAATCGAGCAGCACCCACTGGCCCTGGGCCTTGGCGGCATCCAGTTCGCGTTGCAATGCTGCCGGTTCCTTGATGGTGGTGAACGCGTCATGACCAATCGGCGCAGCACTGGCGACACGGTCGCCACTGTAAACCTGCAACGGCTGATACGGATCATCACTGCCGCCGGCTGCACCGATCACCAGCAAACTGCCCCATAACCCGAGCAGCAATGCAGTGGCGCCGAACAACTGAGCGACACGGCCGAAGCCTTCGGACTGCTTCCACGCGCAGTAGGCGGCGATCAACAACAAGGCGCCGCACAGACCGAGCCATAACGAGGGGTCCAGCACCGGGCGCAACATCAGCAACGCCGTGGCGAGGAACAGGAAGCCAAACACGCCCTTGAGCAGGTTCATCCAATCGCCGGGTTTGGGCAGGAAGCGATTACCCACTGTCACCAACAGCAGCAGCGGCACACCGATGCCGATCCCCAGCGAGAACAGAATCAAACCACCGTGCAGGGCATTGCCACTTTGCGCGATATACAGCAACGCACCGGCGAGTGGCGCGGTCATGCACGGGCCGACCAGCAGACCGGACAGTGCGCCAAGCACGCCGGCGCCAATCAGGCTGCCGCCGCTGCGACTGCGCGAGGCGTGTTCCAGTCGGTCACGCAAGGCCACCGGCAATTGCAGTTCAAAGAAGCCGAACATCGGCAACGCCAGCACCACGAAAACTGCCGCGAAAGTCCCCAGCAGCCACGGATTTTGCAGCCAGGCCTGCAGGTTCGCGCCGAGCAGCGCGGCAATTACGCCCATTGCCGCATACACCAGTGCCATGCAGATCACATAACTGCCGGCCAGCGCAAAACCCCGGCGTGGCGTCGCGCCGCTGCCGACGATCATCCCCGCCAGAATCGGCAACATCGGCAACGTGCAAGGGGTGAAGGCGAGCAGCAGGCCGAGGCCGAAAAATACCAGCAGGCTCCAGCCCAGTGCTCGTTGCTGCAGGCTGCTGGCCAAGGCTTCATCCGGTGCTTGCGCACTGGCCGGCGTGACCGCTTTGCCGCCCAGATCAATGACCCGGGTTTGCGGCGGATAACACAGACCTGCATCGGCGCAGCCCTGATAGCTGACCTTGATCTGACCGGTCGCCGTCGCCGGGATTTTTACCTCCAGCCCTTGGCGATAAACCGGTTGCTCACCGAAAAACTCGTCGCTGTGGGATTCGCCTTCGGGCAGCGTCGGCTGTTGTGCAGCGCTCAAGCCGTCGAACTTCAGGCGTTTCTGATACAGGTAGTAGCCGTCGGTGATCTGCCAGAACAGCTGGGTTTCACCGGATTCCAGGCGTTCGGACGTGAGAACGAACGCCTGGTCGACCGGCAGAAAGTCCGGTTTTGTCTCGAAAGGATTGTTTCCGGCCTGGGCCAGGCCCGAGATCAATAGAGCAAACAGTAGAAAAATATGACGCATGGAGGAGCCTTGTCCCTGTGCAATTGAGGGCAGAATGGGCGGTGGCGATTAACCGATAATTAACCGTAGCCTACAAGGCCTTCCTCGATTGGCCAATCAGGTGCGTAACAATCCCGGCCAACTGGTTTCGTTGATCTCATGCGGGCCCGAAACGAGCCTGCCGTCCTGGAGGTTGTAAACAAGGTACTGATTGTTGGTGAGGAAAATATACCAATAGCTATCAGCGAAAGTCCGGTCATTTTGTGCGGCGGTAATGATCCGGTCTTTATAGGGGATCAACGCACCAAAGATATTGGAGCCAAAGGCATTGCGGGTGATAGCATTTTTCCGGTAGTTGAATCTCAGGTAGTGCCCGTCATTGAGAAGAAACGTGAACAGGTGACTATAGCCTGCGATTTCTGTCCATGTGCCGGCGACAATTTTATCAAAGTAAGGAAGTATCGGGCGCCAGATACTTTCAGCTACCTTCCAATAGCCAGCAGCCTTGTCTTTATCCTGATCATATCTGCAGACCATCGGGGTGTTGCCCGAGTAGAAGAAAAGCCAGGCAATATCGTCTCCGGCGCCACTGGAAAACATTCCGTCAGTGGTGAAACCAAAACGCAGGTTTTTAGTGTAGGGGTCGAAGGTATCCCAGCTACCCTTGGTTGCACCGGGGTAACCTTCAGGTACTTTATTGTCGCCAATATTGAATCGAGAGTAAGTGTCGTTATCTTTAAAAAAGAAATAGATTCGGTCAGGGCCGGATCGCCAGTCGATGGCGACGAAATTTTTTAGTGCAGGCATGGTTATCAGTATCCCTTTATGAAGGTTGTGGTATGTCTATCACTTCTGTTTAGGCAAACGTGCTTGTCGCTTGGGTAGGTCCCGAGATCAGAAACTCATTGCGACTAAGAAACACGATTTGTGTACTTTGGCTCTGTGTAACTAAGGAGGGCGTTGGGAGGGCGCGGTTTACCGATGGCCAACCGCGCAATGGCTGAACTGGTCACCCGCGTAACAGCCCTGGCCAATTACCCTCGTTGACGTAGTGTGGGCCGGATTCGAGTTTGTCCTCATCCATGTTGTAAACAAGATATTGGTTGTTGGTGAGAAATATATACCAATAGTCGTCCGCGATAATTCGATCATTCTTGGCGGCCGTGATGATCCTTTCGTGATACGGGAGCAAGGCGCCCAGACGATCATTGCCGAATTTATGTAAGGTCAGTGTGTGTTTTGTGCCGTGGAAGGATAGATATCGTGCGCCTTGGAGAAGGAACCTGATTACACTGTTGCCACTCCTTGGGCCTTCCCATGTGGCAGCTATGATTTCGTCAAAGTAGGGAAGTATCGGACTCCAGTGGGTATCGGCTACTTTATAAAAGCCGGAAACCTTATCTTCGTCCTGATTGTATTTGCAGACTGTGGGCGTATCTCCGTCGTAGAAGAACAGCCAGGCGATGTCTTCGTCGAAGAGGCCATTCTTAAGGTTCGATGAGGTGGTGGTGAAACCGAAGAGCAAGTCTTTGGTATGTGGCTCGAATGCATCCCAGTTACCTCGGGTAGGGGCGGGATATCCAGCGGGTACTTTGTTGTCGCCAATATCGAATCGAGAGTAAGTGTCGGTATCTTTAAAGAAGAAATAAATCTTATCAGCGCCGGAGAGCCAGTCAATGGTGACGAAGTTATTTAAAGCAGGCATGGTTATCAATATTCCTTTATGCAAGTTGTGGTATGTCTATCGCTTCTGTTTAGGCGGAATTACTTGTCGCTATGTTTAAGCCCGAGATCCGGAACTCGCTCAGACTAAAACAGGAGTGGAACTTGCCTCTGTGTAGCTAAGGAGCGCGACGGGAGCACGCGGTTAACCGATGGCTAACCGCGCCCCGTGAAGCTTCGGATGAACCGATCAATCACGCAACAGCCCAGGCCAATTGCCGTCGTTGACGTCTTTTGGACCGGATACGAGATTGTCGTCATCTATGTTGTAAACAAGATATTGGTTGTCGGTGAGAAATATATACCAATAGCTGTCCGCAAAAGTTCGATCATTTTGGGCGGCCGTGATGATCCGATTACTATACGGGAACAAGGCTCCTAGGCGATCTTCGCCTAACCTGCCTCCGGTCAGTGTGTGTTCACTGCAGTCGAAAGACATATAGCGTGCGCCGTGGAGAAGGAACGTGATTTCATTCCTTGACTTGTCCCATGTGGCAGCCATGATTTCGAAAAAGTAATCAGTTATCGGCGCCCAGATCGTGTCGGCTACTTTATAAAAGCCGTCTACTTTATCTTTGTCCTGGTTGTATTTGCAGACTGTGGGCGTGTCTCCGTCGTAGAAGAAAAGCCAGGAGATGTCTTCATCGAGGCCATTCTCAAAACTAGATGATGTGGTGGTAAAACCGAATTGCAATTTTTTGGTGTATGGGTCGAATGCGTCCCAGCTACCCTTGGTTGCACCGGGATAGCCTTCAGGTACTTTGTTGTCGCCAATATCGAATCTAGAGTAAGTGTCGTTATCCTGAAAGAAAAAATAGATGCGGTCAGGGCCGGAGCGCCAATCAATGGCGACGAAGTTATCGAGTGCAGGCATGTTGACTTAATTCCTTTTAATTTGAGTTTGGTTGTGTTGCTCGCCGAGGTTATCCAAGAGTTGTTTTTATTGACAGGCGCTATATGTTGAAAGTTGTTGCTCCTGAACTTTCTGTGCGCGGGCGGAGTGCACCGGTAGCCGATGTCGTACTGTATCGCCGAGCGCCGGCACACTCGAGAATTCCCCCGGCTTCCCGTCTCCATCAGGGGCAGCCATAATTGCCGCTTAATCCTCACCTGTTTCACTCGCGTTTTTGCTCAGGGAGCTGCCATGCACGTACTGGTTTGTGAAGACGATGAACTGATCGCCAGCGGTATCGTTGCCGGACTCACAGCCCAGGGCTTGACCGTCGAGCACGTCAATACCGCAGCCAGGGCGCGGGCGATGCTCAAGGTCGCCGAGTTTGATGTGATGGTGCTTGATCTGGGCCTGCCCGACGAAGATGGCCTGAAACTGTTGCAGCAGTTGCGCCAGCACGGCCTGGAAATTCCGGTGCTGATCCTGACGGCGCGCGATTCGGTCACCGATCGAGTCGATGGCTTGCAGGCCGGCGCCGACGATTACCTGCTCAAACCGTTCGATCTGCGAGAACTGTTTGCGCGACTGCAGACCTTGCTGCGGCGGGTGGCGGGGCGCAGCGTCAACCTGATCGAGCACGGTGCGCTGACCTACGACCCGAGCAGTCGCGAAACCCGGCTGGCCGGGCAATCGGTGGATCTGTCGCGGCGCGAGCAATCGCTGTTACAGGCACTGCTGCACAATCGCGGTCGGGTTCTGTCCACCGAGCAGTTGAAGGACAGCGTCTATGGCTTCAACGACGAGCTGGAAAGCAACGCGCTGAACGTGCATATCCATCACCTGCGCAGCAAACTCGGTAAGGGCATCGTCGAAACCGTGCGCGGTCTGGGCTATCGCCTGGGCCCGGCCGATGGTGGAGATCAAGGCAAGTGATGAGCCTGCGACTGCGCCTGAGCCTGACCCTTGGCGCTGCGTTCGCGCTGATCTGGGCGCTGGCAGCGGCCTGGATGCTCAGCGATCTGCGCAACCAGATGATGTTTTCCCTCGACCAGCGTCTGGTGGCTTCGGCGCGCATGGTGGCCGGGTTGCTGGAGCAATTGCCGACGTTGCCGAGCAAAGGCGAGGGCACGCATTTCAGTGCCGAGCAACTGAACATTCCCGGCGGCATGGCCTGTCAGGTCAGCTCGTTGCGCGGGGAAATTCTCGCGCGCAGCCATAACAATCCCGAGCAAGCGCTGGAAGCGGAGAAAATGGGCTTCCACGATCAGATGATCGACGGCGCGCCGTGGCGCAGTTTCACCCTCGCCCGGGGCGATGTGCGCATCACCACGGCAGATCGGCAGATCGAACGCGAAGCCTTGAACATGTCGATCCTGCTGGCGGCGTCGGTGCCGGTGGGCGTGGCGTTGCTCGGCTGTCTGTGCCTGTTGTGGCTGGGAATCGGGCAAGGCCTGGCACCGCTCAATCGTCTGCGCGAAGCCTTGATGCGGCGTAATGCCGACTCGCTCGAGCCGCTGCAATTGCAATCGTTTCCCAGCGAATTGAAGCCGCTGCTCGATACCCAGAATCAGCTGTTCCAGCGCATCGGCAAGACCATCGAGCGTGAGCGTCGTTTGACCGGTGACGCCGCGCATGAACTGCGCAGCCCGCTGACGGCGATCAAGACGCACCTGCAAGTGGCGCGCATGACCGACGGCAGCGCCCGCGATCAATCGTTGGCGCGGGCCGAGGAGGGGGCCGACCGTTTGCATCGCACGCTTGAGCAACTGCTTTTGCTGGCGCGGGTCGAGGGCAGTCTGTCCTTCGACGACGGCTCGCAATACAGCGCCGAGCAAGTGGCAAGGTTGGCGATTGCCGACGCTACTGGTGGTGAGCGTTTGCGTATCAAATTGCATCTGCCGGACGAATTTTCGTCTGCACCCTTGCAAATGCCTGCGGTACTGTCGATTGCCGCGTTGCGCAATCTGCTCGACAACGCCCTGCGTCATACCCCCGAGGATTGTGCGGTCGAGCTGCGTCTGGAAACCATCGGCAACCGCGTACGTTTCGTCGTGCGTGACCATGGTCCGGGTATTGCGCCGGATGATTTGCAACACCTTACCCAGCGCTTCTGGCGCAACGGCCAGAGCACCGGTTGCGGCCTCGGCCTGGCGATTGTCCAGGCGATCGTCCAGCGTTGCGACTGTGCCCTGCATTTCGACAGCCGCCCGGATGGGCTGCGCGTTGAGCTGACGATGCCATTGCAATCCATCTGACTTCACTACTCCCCGTGTAGGAGCTGCCGAAGGCTGCGATCTTTTGTTTTTTTGTTTATAGATCAGGATCAAACGATCGCAGCCTTCGGCAGCTCCTACAGGGGATCGGTGTGTGGCACATCAAATGTAACTTCTCTCCAATGGTTAATCGGCGGCGCTGACGTTAAGGTCGGCGCCAGCCTTGACTCAATGGATTGAGGGAACAGCGCCATGCAAGCACCTGTCTGCATTCGTCCGGCCATTCTGGCCGACGTCGGAATCATCAGCCGTATCATCGAACGCTCGATCCGTTTTGGTTGTGCGCTCGATCACCGCAACGACCCGCTGATCGTCAGCGACTGGACCCGGCAGCAGTCTGCCGATTTCATCAGCGCCTGGCTCGCCGATCCGCACTTCTATCTGAGTATTGCCATGCTGGCGGACAAACCGGTCGGTATCGGCATGGCCCGTTCAAATGGCGACGTTGTGCTCTGCCACGTTCAACCGGAATCATTTCGCCGTGGCGCCGGGAGGGCGCTGATGATCGATCTGGAAGGCTGGCTGCGGGTTCGCGGTGTGCGCACCGCCCACCTCAACAGCACACGCACCGGCGAAGCGTTCTACCGCCATTTGGGTTACCGCGAATCTGCGCCCTCCCTCGCGCATAACGGCTTGCAGATCCTGCCTATGTGCAAGCCGCTGGCAATGTCCGGATGAACAGTCGCTCAAGGGGCTAAATCCTTGCCTCGCTTAAGCGTTTCCAGAACAGGAAAACCTGCAAGTGCGCCCCGTGACTGGAACGCGCACCTGTCCGGTGTGCTGTTTTGGTCACTATCCATAGCGAATCGAGGGGTCGAGAGATGTCAGTCGCCACCAGCCTTATCAGAGAGTCGTCGGCCCGGGTCGCCTCGGCGCCAGCGGAAACGTTGTATGAGTTCAATGAATCGCCATTGCTGGCTCGTCAGGCACAGCAGGAGTCCAATGCCCGCAGCTATCCGCGACGCATTCCCTTGGCACTCAAACGCGCCAAGGGTCTTTACGTCGAAGATGTCGAAGGGCGGACGTTCATCGACTGCCTGGCCGGTGCTGGCACGCTGGCACTGGGGCATAACCATCCGGTAGTGATCGCAGCGATCCAGCAGGTGCTGGCCGATGAACTGCCGCTGCACACGCTGGACCTGACCACCCCGGTCAAGGATCAGTTTGTCCAGGATCTGTTCGGCTTGCTACCGGCAGAACTGGCGTCGCAAGCGAAAATCCAGTTCTGCGGCCCGACCGGTACTGATGCCGTGGAAGCGGCACTGAAACTGGTGCGCACGGCTACCGGTCGCAGCACCGTGTTGTCGTTCTCCGGTGGTTATCACGGCATGAGCCAGGGCGCTTTGAGCCTGATGGGTAGCCTGGGGCCGAAAAAGCCGCTGGGTGCGTTACTCAGCAACGGCGTGCAGTTCATGCCGTTTCCATACGACTACCGCTGCCCGTTTGGCATCGGCGGCGCTGACGGAGTGAAGGCAAATCTGAGCTACTTGGACAATTTGCTCAACGATCCCGAGGCCGGCGTGCAATTGCCAGCGGCTGTGATCGTCGAAGCGGTGCAGGGTGAGGGCGGGGTGATTCCGGCTGACATCGAATGGCTGCGCGGCTTGCGTCGGATTACCGAGAAGGCCGGCGTAGCGCTGATTGTCGACGAGATTCAGAGCGGATTTGCCCGCACCGGCAAGATGTTCGCCTTTGAACACGCCGGCATCACCCCGGACGTGGTCGTGCTGTCCAAAGCTATCGGCGGCAGCCTGCCGCTGGCGGTGGTGGTCTATCGCGACTGGCTCGACACCTGGCAACCGGGCGCACACGCTGGCACGTTCCGTGGCAACCAGATGGCGATGGCTGCCGGTTCTGCGGTGATGCGTTATCTGCTTGAACACAAGATGTGTGAACACGCTGCCGCCATGGGCGAGCGCCTGAGCGAGCACCTGCGCATTCTGCAGCGTGATTTTCCGCAATTGGGTGATATTCGTGGTCTTGGCCTGATGTTGGGCGTCGAGCTGGTGGACCCGACGGGTACCCCGGATGCGCTCGGCCATCCGCCGGCGTTTGCGCGTCTGGCGCCATTGGTGCAGCGCGAATGCCTCAAGCGCGGCTTGATTCTGGAGTTGGGCGGTCGGCATGGCGCCGTGGTGCGTTTCCTGCCACCACTGGTGATCACCGCCGCCGAAATCGACCGCGTTGCCGAGATCTTCGGTCGTGCATTGGCTGCCGCTACTGCCGCTGTATAAATTTTTCAGCGCGCCGAACGTTCTTTCTACATACCCGGCTGCACCCGACGTGCAGCCCACCCTTACAACGATGGAGAACCAGCATGACGTCAGTATTCGACCGCGAGGACATCCTCTTTCAGGTCGTGGTCAACCACGAAGAGCAGTACTCGATCTGGCCGGATTATAAGGCCGTGCCAGAGGGCTGGCGTACCGTGGGCAAGAGCGGCCTGAAAAAGGAATGCCTGGCCTACATCGAAGAAGTCTGGACCGACATGCGCCCACTCAGCCTGCGCCAGAAGATGGAAGGGCAGGCTGCGGCTCAATAAGCTGACAGGCAAAAAGAAACCCGCTGGACTGGAGACAGTCAGCGGGTTTTTTCATGTCCGGGATATGGGGTTTCTGTCAGGACCTCATCGCTGGCAAGCCAGCTCCCACAGGGTTTTGTTGTGCTCCACAAATGCTGTACACACCACAGATCACTGTGGGAGCTGGCTTGCCAGCGATGAACGATAACTCGGTACAACTGAAGTTACGCCCCGTTCAACCCCTTGAGCAGCAAATCCACATTGCCCTCAAGCTCCGTCACCGGATCTTCGGCATCAATACTCAGCACCAGCAATCGGCTACCCGACTCGGCAATCGCCGCTTTCACCGCTTCCGATGGCTGACGGTGATGCAACACCACCGCGACATCGTTTTCCTTGAGTGTCGCCGTGAGTTTTTTCAGATCCTCGGGCGTCCAGTCTGCGTCAGGACGGGGATCCTGCCCGATCAGTTCAAGGTTCAGGCTGCCGATCAGATAGCCGAAGTGATCGCTCAAGCTCATCACACTCAGATTATCGGCACTGGCCAGACGCGCCTCACTGGCGGCACTGAGTTTGAGCAGGCGTTGTTTCAACAGCGCCAGATTCGCTTCGATCTTCGGCTTGGCGCTGGGTGCCAGACGCACCAGATCTGCCGCCATCACGTCTGCCATGCGCCCCATGTTGTTGCTCGCCAGCCACGGCTGGCTGTTCAAACCGTCGACTTTCAAATCCGGTTGCACGGCAATGCCGGGCAACGCGCCGTCGACCGGGCGTGCGGCATCGACTTCAACGATGCGAATGTTGCTGCGACGGGCGAAGGGGTACAGCGGGTCATCGGCCCACAGCGAGCGCACGCCGATCACCGCATCGGCGCCGGTGGCCAGTTTATTGAGTGCCGGAGCGCCGCGCCCGGTGAAGTACGCGGTTTGGCGGCTGCCCGGCAAGTTCGCCGGGGCCGCGCGTTCGAGGCTGACGTCGGTGCCTTTGAGCAGCACCTCGCCCAGGCCGTAGGTGATCGGAAGAGAGGCCAGCACTCGCAAGGGCTTGGCGCTTTCGGCGGCCATTAAAGGTGTGGAAACCACGCCGCACAGGGCCATGGCCAACGTCAGGTTGCGCAATGAAAAAAGCATTTATCCAAGATTCCCTTTCAGACTCGGGACAACCCCGCGCGCGATGGCGGCGAGGGCGAAGGCAATACCGGCGACCAGAATGATCGCCGCGCCGGACGGAATCGGCAGATCGAAAACAATCGGCGCGAGAATCCCGCACAACGTGCTGACCGTGGCAATCAGCACCGAACACCAGAAAAAGCCCTTAAGCGACTGGCTGAGCAAGCGCGCCGCCGCCGCTGGAATCACCAGCAGGGCACCGACCAGAATCGCGCCGATGACTTTCACGGCAGCCACGGTGATCAGCGTCACCAGAATCACGAACAGGTAATCCAGGGTCTTCACTGCCACGCCTCGAACTGCTGCCAGTTGCGGGTTGAAACTGGCGAGCATGATGCGGTTGTAAAGCGGCAGCGCCAGGGCCATGACCAGCGAACCGACGATGGCCAATACCGCCAGATCATTGCCGTTGACCGTCAGCACCGAGCCGAACAACACGTTTTCCAGAATGTGCACGTTGATCTTGCCCGCGAGAATCAGCAGCAGACTCGCGCCCAATGCCAGGGACACCGAGAGGAACACGCCGATCAACGTATCCGGTGCCAGGCCGGTGCGGTTGCGCAGGTAATTGAGCAAAATGCCGAACAGCAGGCAGTAGCCGAACAGGCTGCCATAAGGCCCGGTGTAGGGTTCGCCCAGCAGGATGCCGATGGCCACACCGGTCAGCGCTGCGTGGCCGACCGCTTCGGAGAAAAACGCAAAGCGCTTGACCACCACCAGTGTGCCGAGGCCACCCAGTACCGGACCGATCAACAGGCCGGCGAGCAGCGCGTTGACCACAAAACCGTAAGCCAGCGCCTCCGGCAGATAACCGGAAGAGGCCCAACCCTGGACCATCAACCGAAAGGCTTCGTAACTCATCAGGCAGCGCTCCGTGGATGGGTCGAGAACAGGGTCAGCAGACGCTCAGGAGTCAGCGCCTGTTGTGGCGTGGCGTCGAACAGCACGCGACGGTTCAGACCGGTGACCCGATCAGCCAGACGGCCAACTGCTTCCAGGTCATGTTCGATCCACAGGACGGTGATGCCCGCCGCGCGCCAGTCGCCAAGCAGGCGTTCGAAGACCTGGATCCCGGCCTCATCGAGAGCGGACATCGGCTCATCCAGCACCAGCAGTTGCGGTGCAGGGATCAAGCCCTGGGCAAGCAACACCCGCTGACGTTCACCTCCGGACAGCGCGCCCATGCGACGTTTGCGTTTGTCCTGCATGCCGACCCGTTCCAGCGCTTCGCCGATGGCGCCGGCGTAGTGCTTGCTCAAGCCAAGAAACGCCGGGCGGCGCTGGCACATGGCAGCCATGAAATCATCGACCGTCATCGGCAAGCCGCGATCGAACTCAAGCGCCTGCGGCACATAACCGATGGTGCCGGGCTCGCCGGGCCATTGCAGACTCAACTGACCCTGATGCGGCATTTGCCCCAGCAACGTCTTGATCAGCGAACTCTTGCCGCCGCCGTTGGGGCCGACCAGTGCATGCACGGTGCCGGGTTGCACCTGGAAGGAGACGTTGTCGAGAATTGTCGTGCGGCCCAGTGTCAGGCAGACCTGCGTAAATTCCAGGGTCGGACCGCACACTTGTAGGACTGAGCCTGCTCGCGATTGCGGTGTGTCATTCAACAATGATGGTGCTTGGCCGGGCGCCTTCGCGAGCAGGCTCGCTCCTACAGGGGACTCGGCGTTTTCTGCGATCAGGGTTTCTCTGGATGTCATGCGCCAGACTCCTGAATCGCCCGAACCACGGTGTTGAGGTTGCCGGTCATTTCCTTTTCGTACTTTTCAGCGGTGTATTCGCCGTAGGAAATGTGCGACAGCGGGTACAGTTTCACGCCCGATTCACGCTGAATGGTTTCGACGTAAGTAGACGGAAAGTCCATTTCCGAGAAGATCACCTTCACATCCAGTTCGCGCAGTTGGTCGATGGTCTTCTTCAACTGGCTCGGGCTCGGCTCGATACCGTGGGCCGGTTCGACCACCGCCGTCACTTCCAGCCCGAACTCGCGCAGCAGATAGTCGTAAGCCGCGTGAACGGTGGCCACACGCAACTCGGCGTTCGGCGCCTGGGTCAGCTTGGCCAACGCGTCAGCGCGCATCTGCCGCAGGCGTTTGCCGTAGGCGCGTGCGTTCTGCGTGTAGGTCTTGGCATTGTCCGGATCGAGCTTGCCCAACTCCCGAGCGATGTTGTTGACCTGCGCGATGGAGGCGCTGATCGACAGGAAGGTATGCGGGTTCACCACTTTGCCGGCGCCGCGCGCAGCGACCCCGGTCGCGGCCAGCAGCGGCACGTTTTCGTTGGCCTCGATGGTTTTGATGTTCGGGGTTTCGCTGGCGGCGATCATGCGGTCGGCGAAATCATCATGGCCGACGCCATTGAGCACGATCACGTCGAGGCCGCTGATGCGCTTGATGTCCTCGGCCCGTGGTTCGTAGGCGTGCGGATTGAAGCCGGCCGGTATCAACGGGACGACCTCGGCCTTGTCGCCGACGATGTTCGCCACATAGCTGTAATAAGGGTGCAGGGTGATGCCGATGCGCAGGCGTTTCGCCGGATCGGCGCTGGCCAGGGGGCTCAGCAGGCAGGCGCAAAGGCCCAACAGAAACAGACGCAACAACGGACGGCGTGGAGATGAAATAGACATGGGCAAACGGTCTTCTCTCGGGTGAGGGCGAGGAATCAATGGCGATGTTCGCGGGTAACCCCGGCATCGTATTGCGCGACGATCTGTTTCCAGCCGGCAGCGGCCAGGGCGGCGTCAGTCAGCTCGCGAGGCGCCGTGAGTGCGGCGTCACGGTTGAGCCAGATATCCGGCGCAGCCTGGTCATCGGCGCCGACGCGCATCAGAAACGAACCGGCAATGGAGGGTGTCTGGCTATGACCGAAGTAGGCGGCGTCGGTCGGTATTTGCCATGCGTGACCGCCTCGGGCGACGGAACTCGCGTCCTGGGCGAACGGGGCAAAACCTTCGTCTGCCAGATTTTGCGGCGTCGGCAGGGTTTTCTGCTCTTCGCGCAGCAAGCGGATTTCGTCCAGTGTCACCCGCAGGTCGGCATAGATGCCTTGCTCGGCGGCGCTGAGGTCGCGGCGCGCGTCCAGTTGATTGCTGGCGACCGGTTCCGGTTCATGTGACACCCCGCGCCAGGCCACCACGGAACCGGCCAGCGCTAGGATCAGCAAGCACAGCAGCAACACGTTGAGGGTTTCATGACCGGCACCGGCCGGACGCACGATTTGTGTGGTGGGCGTACTCATGGCGCTTCGATATCCGCTTGGTCGATTTCCACCACATGGCCAGGGCCCGCGTCGAACAGCACGTAGAACTCGGCGCCGGGTTTCTTGAAGGTCAAGGTCGAGTCGGCACCGAGCTTGCCCGGCACCAGAATCGTTTCGTCGTAACCGATCACATCCAGGGTCACACCGGGTGCGCCGCTACCGTCCGAAAAGCCACCGGTACATTTGATCTGTTCGTCATCGACGGCTTTGCATTCGCACATCGGGTTGTGCGCCAGGGCGCTTGCACTGAAGCCGGCGCACAGCACCAACAGCGCGGCGCTGAGCCGCAGACGGAAAGGGCGTTGCGAGCAGGTCATGGTTTGGCTCCTTGTTTGTTCAGCCAGGCGATGGTGGCGGGGGAGGCCTGGCTCAGGGGAATCGAGGCCTGATGCATGCTGCCGTCCCAGCCTTCCATGGTTATCCACAGTTCGGCGTCAGCTTTGGTTTTTTCCGGGATCGGCAGTTGTGTGCCCATACGGTATGGCGTACCGAAAAAAATCGCCCCGGCTGCGCGCAAGCTGCGCGGTTTGCCGATGCGCAGGTAAGTGGCCTTGACCTTGTCGACACAGGCATCGCACAGGGCCGCGCTGAAATCTTTCATATGGCCGGCCGGGCCCGTGAGGGTGGGGGCTTCGTTGCGCAGTTCGGCCAGTCGCAGGCTCCAGGGGCCGACCTGGATATTTCCGATTTCATGTTGTCCCAGGCCGCTGTCGCCGCGAAACAGTGAAGCGTCGGCAAAATACTTGGGCATGAAACCAAGCGGGATCAGCAACAACAGGACATTTATGTGGAATCGCCATTTGTGCCAAAGTCGCCCCAGTCGCGATGGCGGCGTGATCGTTGTGGACTTGCTCACAGGCTGACCTCCGAAGGCTCACGGCTGAGGGCCGGTTGTGCCTTGATCCGGTTTTTTTTGTCCTCGCGCTTGAGCGCATTGGCGGTGGCCAGAGCGGTGCGTTTCGTCCAGATCAGCAAGCCACTGAGCACCATCATGCTCAGCAGCAGGCCAAAGAAGAACCAGATCAACTTTATCCAGATCCCGCCGAAGTCACCGGTGTGCAGCGGGCGCATGGATTCTGTGACGAACTCCAGCGAGGAACGATCGGACAGCAGCCGTGTAGCCGCCATCTCACCGTTGTACGGATTGAGCGTCGCCGTCTGGAACATCAATGGATACCAGCCGCGACCGCCAACGCTCATGTGACTGTAAGCGTTACCCGGCAGGCTGACGAAACTGGCCTCCAGCCCCGGAATCTTTTCCTGAGCGATTTCTACGGCGCGGTCCAGGCTGATACGTGGCGGCGGAGTGCCGGCCGCCGAAATCGGCACGCTTTCACGGGACATGGCCGGGATGATCGGCTCGCTGGAGATGGAGATCTGGTTATCGAACAGGAAGGCCCGAATCAAAAACCAGACACCGGTGATGGAAATCACCGCAATGAACCAGATCGACCAGATACCGCTGAGACGGTGGAAATCGCCCCAGAAAATACGCGCGCCATGGCGAATACGTAGAGTGGGGCGCAAGAAGCCCTTCCAGAATCGCTTATAGACCACTAGGCCGGTAATCAACGACACCAGCATCGGCACGCCAAGGAATGACACCAGATACCATCCCCAACTGAAGCCGTTGGTGAACGGCACTAGCCACCAACCATGCAAGGCGCGGGTGAAAGCCTTGAAGTCAAAGGCTGGCGCGGTGCCCTGGATCACCCCGGTGTATGGGTTGACGTACACCGTCAGCGAGCGCCCGTCCGGGTAGCTGACCTCAACGTCCAGGGCGAAGTGCGATTCGTCAGGGCGGGTGATGCTTTCGACCACGGTTTGCGGTTCGGCTTTTTTGATCGCGGCCAGAACCTGGTCGTAACTGAGCAGCGGCGCATCGTCCGATGGCTGACTGGCACGCATCTGCGGGTTGGCCAGCCAGACGATTTCCTGGCTGACCACTGCCAGCGTACCGGTCACGCAGACGATCAGAACAAAAAACCAGATGGGTAATGCGAGCCAGCTATGTACGAGGAACCACAGTTTTGAGCGGGATTTTTTCGACATGATTACGCGTCTAGAGAGTGGTGAAAGGGCGCGTGGCTGCGGGCTTCACAGCACGGGGATCCCCGAAAGGCGCTCGTGGCTTTTGCCTACGCGAACGGCCTGCATCTCTATAGGACGGATGAGCGAGATAAATCCCGATAAGGAATGTGAAAGTAAATGTTTCGCAATTCGCCTGTGCAGTACAAATCCTGTCCTGAACCACGGGCTCACTCCAACACTTGAAAGGTATTTTCAGGTCGGAGCGAGCCGGTCCGGTACGGAGCAATCAGTTATGGCTAAACATCTCCATCGCCCGCTGCTTGATCTGTTCTTCAGTCAGATCTTCCTTGTGGGTCGCGAGAAACCACAAATGCCCATACGGATCCTTCAGCGTTCCACTGCGATCACCGTAAAACTGATCCTTGACCTCGGACACCACGGTTGCTCCGGCATCCAGCGCCCTTTGGAATGACTTGTCGACATCCGTCACATACAGGTGCAAACCGACGGAGACGGTTTGGTCCGGACTGCTCAATGGCCCCTGATCGCACGGCGAGCCGAGCATGATTGCGCTGTCACCAATACGTAGCTCCGCGTGACCGATGCCGCCGTCGGGCATGGCCAGGCGCATGACTTCGGTGGCACCGAAGGCTTTCTTGTAGAAGTCGATGGCCTCGGCGGCCTTATGAATGCCGAGATACGGGGTAATGCTGTGATACCCCTCGGGGATGGGTTTGACGCTCATGACGTTCTCCCTGTTTTTGTTTTTGCGAAATGTTGCTTCACCGGATTCCCGGAAGGATCAATATAGAACTGTCTTCCCGGCCAGGAATTTCGCCCGACGAGCAGCAGCTCACATTACCTATCCAAAAAGTGCGCCCCCGGCCCCTGTTCACCCAGCACATCCCCCTGATTGCGTAACGGACACGCCTCCATCGACAGGCAGCCACAACCGATGCAGCCATTGAGCCGGTCGCGCAGCAGCGTCAGTTGATTGATCCGTTCATCCAGTTCCCGTCGCCACTGCTGCGATAGAAACTTCCAGTCCGCCGCCGTCGGTGCGCGATCGTCGGGGAGGACTTTCAGTGCTTCGCCAATCTCCGCCAGCGGAATCCCCAGACGCTGCGCAACTTTGATCAATGCCACTCGACGCAGCACGGCGCGCGCATAGCGTCGCTGATTGCCAGCATTGCGCTGGCTCTTGATCAAACCCTTGGACTCATAAAAATGCAGGGCCGTGACCGCAACACCGCTACGCGACGCGACTTCGCCGACGGTGAGGGGCTTGTGCAGGTTTTCCTTGGTGACCATGGTGAAATTGCTCTTGACCTTGACTTAACTAGAGGTTTTACCCTGCGCTTCTTCGAGTCGCAAGATTCGCCTTACAGCCAAGTGGGGAATTTCATGCAAGCATCAGCGAAAAACCGCAGCTTCACCCAATTGATCGAATTCGAGATCGAGCCTCGGCAGCAACCGGGACTGGTCTCGGCGCTGTCGATGCAGACTGAACGCCTGGCCCAGCGCTACCAGGGTTTTGTCAGCGCGAGCGTGCAAGCCAGCGACGATGGTCGGCGGGTATTGAGCTTGCTGCAATGGCAGACTCGCGAGGCGGGGGAGGCGGCGTTCCGCAGTTTCGAAAGCGGTGAACAGGATTTCTGGGAGTTGATCCGCGCCCATCAGGCGAAAACAGTGACCTTCAATTCGTTTCAGGTACTGAGCAGCATCGCCCGCAGTCACGACGATGCGTTGCACTGCAACCTGGTCGGTTAGATCGGCAGCTTTGTCAGGCGCTCATCTTGGAGAGATATGTGGGTTAGTGACGATTTGCTGATAGCCACTATTGAAAGCGTTGATTTCTGCGCAGGCGTGTCGGGGCGTAGCCTTTCTCCATCGACCCCACATTGCCCGCCAGGACGCTCCAATGAATCATTTACTGACTGTTTCGCTGTTGCTCGCCGTCTCCGTACTCGCCGGATGTGCCAGCCATGTTTCTCCGGAGCTGCGGCCCTACTCGGCAGAAGAATCTCGGGAACTGGCCATGGAGGCGCTGAACCGCAGCGGTTTGTCGTTTGACGAATACCATGCCAAAAAAGCGCGATTACTTGGCCAGCCACAGAAGGCCTTCAGTTTTGACAAGCAGGGCGAGATGAGCGCTGAACGTGCCGTACAGCTGCATGGTCGGCCTAGCTGAAAACAAACTGTACTGGTTGAAGTTTTAGCCAACTGTCCGTGGGTTTGCCGGGCCGCGTGGGGTAGGGTCTACACCTGAATGACCCTGACGGACTGCACCATGAACCTCTCGCTTGATTTACTGCTGGGCTTTGCCCTGTTTGCCCTTGTCACCTCGATTACGCCGGGGCCGAACAACACCATGTTGCTGGCATCGGGCGTCAATTTCGGATTTAACCGCACCATCCCGCATATGCTCGGCATCACCTGTGGATTCTTCGTCCTTGTGGTCGCCGTAGGGTTTGGCCTGGGCGCGGTGTTTCAGTCCTATCCGATCCTCTATACGGTCCTGCGCTACGTCGGCGCGGCGTATCTGTTGTATCTGGCATGGAAGATCGCCCATTCCGGGCCGGTCGGTGACAACGTCCAGGGCGAAGCCAAACCGATCAGCTATCTGGGCGCCGCCGCGTTCCAGTGGGTCAATCCCAAGGCGTGGATCATGGCCATTGGTGCCATCAGCACGTACACGCCGATGCAGGGATACTTCACCAACGTCGTGGTGATCGCCGCGGTGTTCGCCATCATCAACTTGCCGAGCGTCGGCGTCTGGGCAGCGTGTGGCACGCTATTGCGCAATGTGCTGAAGGAACCGCGCTGGTTGCGCGTATTCAACTGGGGCATGGCGGCATTGTTGGTGATTTCGTTGTATCCGTTACTTCTTGAAAGCTTTAGCTGACGCGTTGCTTCAACCGCCAGCCCGATGCCTGTTAAGCTCGGCTTCAGGAGCGTTCCTACGCACTTTTAATGAAGTTGTCCTTCTTTAACGGCATCCGATCAGGTATTGATGACGCTCTCGAACCGACGCGCAGCTCACGAGGCTGCGCGGTGCCGTTTGCAGACACGAGCCTCCTGATCCCGGAACACGCTCTGCGAGTCTTTTTATGAACACACGTCCGTTGTATTTCGATTACGCCGCCACCACCCCGGTGGACGAGCGGGTCATCCAGGTGATGATTGAATGCCTGGGGTTTCACGGTAATTTCGGCAACCCGGCCTCCAGCTCCCACGCGTTCGGCCAGCAGGCCCGGCAGACGGTCGAGCAGGCCCGCCGGCAAGTCGCCGAACTAGTCGGGGCACAAGCTGAACAGATCGTCTGGACCTCCGGTGCCACCGAGTCCAATAACCTCGCGCTCAAAGGCGTGGCGCAGGCGCGCGGTGTCTCTGGCGGCCACATCATTACCAGCCAGATCGAACACAAAGCCATTCTCGATACCGCCCGCCAGTTGCAGGACGCCGGCATTGCCGTGACCTATCTGGTCCCGGACGCCGATGGATTGATCACACCGCAGGCGGTCAGCGAAGCGATGCGCGATGACACCTTTCTGGTCTCGCTGATGCTGGTCAACAACGAACTCGGCACTGTCAACGACATCCCGGCCATCGGTGAAATCGTCCGCGGTCGCGAGGCGCTGTTCCATGTCGATGCGGCACAGGGCGCCGGCAAAGTGGCGATCGACCTGGCGCAGTGGCCGGTGGATCTGATGTCGTTTTCGGCGCATAAACTCTATGGTCCCAAAGGCATTGGCGCATTGTACGTCGGGCCGCGGGCGCAGCAACGCGTGCAGGCACAGATTCATGGTGGCGGACACGAAAGCGGCTTGCGCTCCGGGACGCTGGCAACCCATCAGATTGCCGGAATGGGCGCCGCATTCGCGTTGGCCGCTGGCGCTTTCGATGAAGAGAAAAAATCCATCGTCGCGTTGCGCGAATGCTTGCTCGAACAATTGTTGAGCCTGCCCGGCGTACGTCTTAATGGCAGTGCCAGTCAGCGCATTGCGCACACCTTGAGCCTGACGTTCAGTGAGGGCGAATTCAACAGCGCGGCGCTGAGCCATTCGATCGCGTTTTCCGCGACCTCAGCCTGTAACTCCGCGAGCAACGCGCCATCCCACGTGTTGGTGGCGCTGGGACATGATGCGCGGCTGGCGGGGCGTACCATTCGCTTGAGCCTCGGCCGTTTCACCACCGCGGAAGATGTCGACAAGGCTTGCGAATTGATCAAGAGCGCCTGCGCCAGTGCTCCGGCATTCTGGGCGACAGGGCTATAACCAGCCGATCCAACGGCTACGAACAATAACGAACAAGTGATTAGCAGGAGACATGATGAGTACCCAGACCTTGACCGAAGGATCGGTGCCCCAGCGCCTGGCGCGCACCCGTGAACTGATGCGCCGCGAAGGCATTCATGCGTTATTGGTGCCCTCCGCCGACCCGCATCTGTCGGAGTATTTGCCGGGTTACTGGCAGGGCCGGCAGTGGCTGTCGGGCTTTCATGGTTCGGTCGGGACACTGATAGTCACCCTCGATTTCGCCGGCGTCTGGGCCGACAGTCGTTACTGGGAACAGGCGACCAAGGAACTCAACGGCAGCGGCATCGAACTGGTCAAGCTGCAACCAGGGCAGCCGAGCCCGCTGGACTGGCTGGCTGAGCAGACCCCGGAAGGTGGCGTGGTTGCAGTAGACGGCGCAGTGATGGCCGTGGCTTCGGCGCGCACTCTGAGCAGCAAACTCGAAGCACGCGGCGCGCGTCTGCGTACCGATATCGATCTGCTCAAGGATGTCTGGAGCGACCGCCCGACTCTGCCAAACGCGCCGATCTATCAGCATCTGCCGCCGCAAGCGACCGTCAGCCGTGGCGAGAAACTCGCCAAACTGCGCGAAAGCTTGCAAGAGCGCGGCGCCGACTGGCACTTCATCGCGACCCTCGACGATATCGCATGGCTGTTCAACCTGCGCGGCGGCGATGTGTCGTTCAACCCGGTGTTCGTCTCTTTCGCCCTGATCAATCAGCAGCAAGCCACGCTGTTCGTTGCGTTGAGCAAAGTTGATGCGCAGTTGCGTGCCGTGCTGGAACAGGACGGCGTGACGCTGCGCGACTACAGCGAAGTATCCAGTGCCTTGCGCGCCGTACCGAGCGGCGCAAGCCTGCTGGTGGATCCCGCGCGAGTCACCAGCGGTCTGTTGGATAACCTCGACAGTGGCGTAAAACTGGTCGAAGGCTTGAACCCGACCACACTGGCCAAGTCGCAAAAAAGTGAAGCGGATGCCGCGCACATTCGTAAAGCGATGGAGCAGGACGGCGCGGCACTCTGCGAATTCTTCGCCTGGCTGGAATCGGCCTGGGGTCGTGAGCGCATTACCGAGTTGACCATCGACGAAAAACTCACCGCTGCCCGCGAGCGTCGTCCGGATTATGTGTCGCTGAGTTTCAATACCATCGCTGCGTTTAACGCCAATGGTGCGATGCCGCATTACCACGCCACCGAAGAAGAGCACGCGGTGATCGAGGGTGATGGTTTGTTGCTGATCGACTCCGGTGGTCAGTATCTCGGCGGCACGACTGACATCACGCGCATGGTGCCGGTCGGTACGCCGACTGAAGAACAGAAGCGCGATTGCACTCGCGTGTTGAAAGGCGTGATTGCGCTGTCGCGGGCACAGTTTCCGAAAGGCATTCTGTCGCCACTGCTCGACGCCATCGCGCGCGCGCCGATCTGGGCTGAAAGCGTGGATTACGGTCATGGCACCGGGCATGGCGTGGGTTACTTCCTCAATGTGCACGAAGGCCCGCAAGTGATTGCCTATCAGGCAGCGCCGGCACCGCAGACCGCGATGCAACCGGGGATGATTACTTCGATCGAACCAGGCACTTATCGTCCGGGCCGGTGGGGCGTGCGCATCGAAAACCTGGCGATGAACCGTGAGGCGGGGAGTAGCGAGTTCGGCGAGTTCCTCAAGTTTGAAACCTTGACCCTGTGCCCGATCGATACGCGTTGTCTGCTGCCAGACTTGCTGAGTCAGGAGGAAAAGCAGTGGTTCAACGCCTATCACGCTGAGGTGCGTGAGCGCCTGAGCCCGTTGCTCGACGGTGCCGCTATGGAATGGCTGAATACGCGTACTGCTGCAATCTGATCGCATGACAGGTGGGGGCTGAAATCAGTGCCCACCTGTCATCGTTTCGATCTAAATCTGACGTAGTGCTTCCTCGACGAAGTCGAGACGATCCTGGCCGAAAAACATCTGATTGCCGATAAACAGGGTCGGAGCACCGAAAACGCCTCGTTTGACGGCCGTTTCAGTGTTGTCCTTCAGCGTAGCCTTGACAGTTTCGTCATTGGTCAGCGCCAGGACGTCATCGGGCTCGAACCCGTGTTCGCTCAACACGGCAACCACAGTTGCCGGGTCGCTCAGGTTTCTGCCCTCCACCCACAACGCCGTGAACAAGCAGTCGATAAACGCCTGAAAGCGTTCCGGCTGGCGCAGTTGTATGCCAGTGACGGCGCGCATCAACAGCAGCGTATTGATCGGGAAATGCGGATTGAACTTGAGCGCTACGCCATAGAGTTTGGCGTACCGGTCCAGATCCTGAAACATGTAGCGACCCTTCGCTGGGATCATTGCCGGTGAGGCGTTGCCGGTCGCTTTGAAAACGCCACCCAGCAACATCGGAATGTAAATCAGCTGACTATTGGTTGCTGCGCAGATCTTCGGTAGCTGGGTGTAGGCCAGATAAGTGGCAGGGCTGCCGAGGTCGAAATAGAACTCCACGGTTTTGGTCATTTTCGCTGCTCTCTATTTATTGTTATGGGCGGTGGGTTTACCAGCGTTCATTCCAAGGGCGCAGATCCAGCTCGAACGTCCATGCATCGCGTGGCTGGCTGTGCAGATACCAGTAATTTTCGGCGATGTGCTCGGGATTGAGAATGCCGTCCTGATCCTTGGTGGCGTATTTCTCAGGGAAACTGTTGCGGATGAAATCCGTATCAATGGCACCATCGACGACGATATGGGCAACATGAATGTTCATCGGGCCCAATTCGCGAGCCATGCTTTGTGCGAGCGCGCGGATGCCATGCTTGGCGCCGGCGAATGCGGCGAATCCCGATGCGCCGCGCAGTCCGGCAGTCGCACCAGTGAACAGAATGGTTCCGCGTTTGCGCGTGACCATGCGTTTTGCCACTTCACGAGCATTGAGAAAACCTGAGAAACAAGCCATCTCCCAGATCTTGAAGTATTTGCGAGCGGTTTCTTCAAGGATGCTGCACGGCACGTTGGCGCCGATATTGAAGACAAAAGCTTCAATCGGGCCGAGGCGGGCTTCAATGTCTTCGATCAGCGCGATGACGTCTTCTTCCTTGCGTGCATCGCAAGCAAAGCCGTGAGCTTCGCCGCCTTCGGCCTGAATCGCGTCCACCAGCGGCTGCAATTTTTCGGCACTGCGTCGCGTGACGCAGGCAACGAATCCTTCCTTGGCAAAACGCTTGGCAATCGCACCGCCTGTGGCATCACCAGCACCGACAACCAATACGACCTTCTTGTTATTCATGGGTGAACCCCTTTAGTAAACGATCGTTAAGTGAACGAACGTTATGCTAGGATTCGGCCAGCGTCAAGGTGGTCAATTCGAGGGCAAAAAACATGCGTTACTCCGCTAGTCACAAGCTGGAAACCCGGGAAAAACTATTGCAGAGCAGTGCGCTGTCGGCCAAGCGATCCGGGTTTTCCACGGTCGGCGTCGATGGTTTGATGAAGGCTATCGGGCTGAGCGGAGCGGCGTTTTACAGTCACTTCTCCTCGAAGGATGCGTTGTTCACTGCCATCGTCGAGAGGGAGTTGGGGCAAAGCCTTGAGCGGCTGGGCGGGCAGGGGGCGCAGGATCGTGAGCGGCTGGAGCGTTGCCTCAAACACTACTTGAGCATGGCTCACGTTGAGCAGCCTGAGTCCGGCTGTGCGTTGCCGGCGTTAGGCGCGGAAATCGCCCGTTCGGATATTCAGGTGCGTGAGCAGGCCGAGTTGTGGATCTGCAGGGTTCAGGACAGTTGGGCGCAGATACTTGAGAGCGACAGCCTGGCGTGGTCGATTCTGTCGCAATGCGTTGGCGCGTTAGTGGTGGCGCGAATGCTGGCCACGCCGGACATTCAGCGCAAGGTGCTGAAGTCCAGCAGTGACGAAATTGGGCGTCAGATCTCCCGGCAGCCGTGATCTATTTGCAGATGACGATCATGCTGCGGCTGGTGTAGCCAGCGGGATTGAGACCGAATGGATAGTCACCGGGCTCCTCCACGGAATCCCCTGACTTGGCGATGACCTTATAGCCTTTCGGGGCGCAGGAGTTGGCTGCGCTGGTATAGCACTTGTCCCAAGAGGACGAGAGTCCCGAACAGTTGATGTGCAGCCCTTTCTTACCGTGCTTCACCTGGGTTTTCGAGGTCGCCGCGCAGCCCGCAACCGCGAGTACGGCGATCAATATCAAAATTCGTTTCATTACCGTCCTTATAGCGGGCGCGAGTCTGATGCTCCGGTCTGCCTGTATTCGCTTGCGCTCTAGGCGTATCGAAATCCCAGTCGGAAAAAATCCATATCTGGCATTGGGTTGCGAGCCTAAACATGGCCTAAATGAACGCCAATTGCCAGACCTTCGTCAAATCCTGTTTCAATCCGCCGCTATGGCAGGCTTGGCGGCGTTGCCCATGGTCATGGTCGCACCAACGGAAGCCAGAATAATGCACAGGATCGCCATCCATTGTGACAACGTGAGGTATTCCTGCAAAAACAGCAGGCCCGACAGCGCGCCGAATGCCGGTTCGATACTCATCAATGTACCGAAGGTCCGCGCGGGCATTCGAGTGAGAGCAACCATTTCCAGGGTGTAGGGCAGGGCGGTGGACAGGATGGCGACGCCGATGGCAATCGGGATCAGCGAGGGCGTCAGTAGCGCTGCGCCGGCATGCACGATGCCGATGGGAGCCACGAACAGCGCTGCGATCATCACGCCTAACGCTGCGGTCGTAACGCCGTTATCAGCACCGGCCCTCTGACCAAACAGAATGTATAGCGCCCAGCAGACCCCGGCACCCAATGCATACCCGGCCCCAACCAGGTCGATTCCCGCGGTTGTTGCCCCCGTCGGTATCAATAGCAGCAGGCCGGCTATGGCCAGGCCGATCCACAGAAAGTCGATGGCGCGCCGGGATGCATATATAGCTACGGCCAATGGGCCGGTAAATTCGAGAGCAACGGCGATGCCGAGCGGCACTGTGCGCAATGACATATAGAAGAGGAAGTTCATGCCTCCCAACGCCATGCCGTAGACGATCACCGTGCGCAGCGACTTGGCTGTCAGCTTTGCTCGCCATGGGCGCAGCAATAACAGCATGATCACACTCGCGAAAATCAGGCGCAGGGTTGTCGTCCCCTGAGCGCCCACCACTGGAAACATGCTTTTGGCCAGCGATGCTCCGGACTGGATCGATGCCATGGCTATCAATAGCAGGCCAACCGGGAACAGCATTGAGGCAAGAGAGCGAGGTTGGTCATTCATTGCGCGGCATCGTCCAAGGTAATAGCGGGGGTTGTTGTAGGTGTTGGGCAATATACTGCGCATTCATGTCTCTGACGTCTATATATAAGCTGGATTTTCGGAAGTTTCGATAAAAACGAAAATAGCGGTTGACGGCAGATTCCAGACGTCTATAATTCGCCCCACTTCCGGCGCAGTCGAAACGGAAAACTCCTTGAGATTCAATGAGTTAAGTAGGTTTCGAGAGCGGGTCGCTTCAGTTCATCGAAGCCTGGAAGGAGTTGAAAGAGCGGTGATGTTTGGCTCTTTTAACGGTTCGATCTTCTCGGTCGAAAGCGGAGAAAAAGAGGTGTTGACAACAGCGAGTAACGCTGTAGAATTCGCCTCCCGCTAACGAGAGATCGGAAGCGCAAGTGGTTGAAGTTGTTGAAGAATTCTTCGAAAACTTCTGAAAATAATCACTTGACAGCAAATGAGGCTGCTGTAGAATGCGCGCCTCGGTTGAGACGAAAGATCTTAACCAACCGCTCTTTAACAACTGAATCAAGCAATTCGTGTGGGTGCTTGTGGAGTCAG
>NZ_JACVHC010000003.1 GCF_017976235.1 Pseudomonas anatoliensis
TGCGCTTCCGATCTCTCGTTAGCGGGAGGCGAATTCTACAGCGTTACTCGCTGTTGTCAACACCTCTTTTTCTCCGCTTTCGACCGAGAAGATCGAACCGTTAAAAGAGCCAAACATCACCGCTCTTCCAACTCCTTCCAGGCTTCGATGAACTGAAGCGCCCCGCTCTCGAAACCTACTTAACTCATTGAATCTCAAGGAGTTTTCCGTTTCGGCTGCGCCGGAAGTGGGGCGAATTATAGACGTCTGGAATCTGCCGTCAACCGCTATTTTCGATTTTATTCAGATTTCAGCGTGATACGTGCAAAAGCCTTCTTGCCAGCCTGGCAAACGTGGGTCGCACCCACTACATATATAAAGGAGCGATCAACGACCTCACCATCTATGCGTACACCGCCGGACGCCAGAAGATCACGCGCCGCCGCCGAGTTCTTCACCAGACCAGCCTTATTAAGGACGGCGGCAATCGGCATATCTTCAGCAGAAGCCAGCTCGATCTCCGGCAGATCATCCGGGAGATCGCCATCCTTCATACGATTACCCGCCGCGCGGTGAGCGTTCGCTGCAGCCTCTTCGCCATGGAAGCGCGCAACGATCTCTTCAGCCAGCTTGATTTTCACATCACGCGGATTGACGCCTGCTTCTACATCAGCACGCAACGCATTGATCTCGTCCATCGAGCGGAAGCTGAGCAATTCGAAGTAACGCCACATCAACGCATCCGGAATCGATACGAGCTTGCTGTACATGACGCCCGGCGCTTCCTGAATACCGACGTAGTTACCCAGTGACTTGGACATCTTCTTCACGCCATCGAGGCCTTCGAGCAGAGGCATCGTCAGAATGCACTGAGCTTCCTGACCATAACCACGCTGCAGCTCACGCCCCATCAGCAAGTTGAACTTCTGATCGGTACCGCCCAACTCGACGTCCGCACGCAGAGCGACCGAGTCATACCCCTGAACCAGCGGATAGAGAAACTCGTGAATAGCGATTGGCTGGTTGGTGGTGTAACGCTTGTCGAAGTCATCGCGCTCAAGCATGCGCGCGACGGTGTACTGCGAAGTCAGACGAATGAAGTCCGCCGGCCCCATCTGATCCATCCAGGTGGAGTTGAAAGCAACTTCGGTTTTCGCCGGATCGAGAATTTTGAACACCTGAGTTTTATAAGTCTCGGCGTTTTCCAGGACCTGCTCACGGGTCAACGGCGGACGAGTGGCGCTCTTGCCGCTCGGATCACCGATCATCCCGGTGAAGTCCCCTATAAGGAAGATCACCTGATGCCCCAGCTCCTGGAACTGACGCAGCTTATTAATAAGCACGGTATGACCCAAGTGCAGATCCGGAGCGGTTGGATCAAAACCAGCCTTGATACGCAGCGGTTGGCCGCGCTTGAGCTTCTCGATCAGCTCGGACTCGACCAACAGTTCTTCCGCACCACGTTTTATCAGCGCTAGCTGCTCTTCAACCGACTTCATAACAGACCCGCAAGGCTCAGATTCAAAGGGAACCAACCATACAAGATCGCGCACCAATTACAAGTTTTGCCCGGCGCACGGACACCAATCCACAGACGCGATGTCTGTAGACTTGCTTCAGAGATGATTTGGTTATATTTTATACAGTTATTTCATCTTCATCATGTCATTCATCTTTTCCAATTCATCACTTTTCAAAGTCAAAATTACCTATGACCACCGAACCGTCTAAAGCGCCGCCGCTTTACCCGAAGACCCACCTGCTCGCTGCAAGTGGAATCGCCGCCCTTCTCAGCCTGGCGCTCCTGGTATTTCCCTCCAGTGATGTAGAAGCCAAAAAGACAACCCTGAGCCTTGAACTGGAAAGTCCTGCTGAACAACTGACACAAGATCAAGACGCTGCAGACGCCGCTCAAGCCACAAATGAGCCTGTAGCCTCGCCGTTCGCCCAAATCGAAAACAGTGAAGAAAACACACCACAAACCGCTGAAGCCGCGCCCGCCCCGGCTCCGATCGCTGAAAAACCACAAGCCCCTGGCCATCGAGAAGTAGTTGTCGCAAAAGGCGATACGCTATCGACCCTGTTCGAAAAGGTCGGTTTGCCTGCAACCGCTGTGCATGACGTTCTGGCCAGCGACAAACAAGCCAAACAGTTCAGCCAGCTCAAGCGCGGCCAGAAACTCGAGTTCGAACTCAATCCTGAAGGTCAACTGACAAGCCTGCACAGCAAAGTCAACGACGTTGAAACCATCACCCTGACCAAGAATGACAAGGGCTTCACCTTCAACCGAATTACTACAAAACCTACCGTTCGCACCGCCTACGCTCACGGTGTAATCAACAGTTCGCTATCGCAATCCGCCGCTCGCGCCGGGCTTTCCCATAGCCTGACCATGGATATGGCCAGTGTCTTCGGCTACGACGTTGACTTCGCTCAGGACATTCGCCAGGGCGATGAATTCGATGTGATCTACGAACAGAAAGTGGTCAACGGTAAAGCTGTCGGCACCGGCCCCATCCTGTCAGCACGCTTCACCAACCGCGGCAAGACTTACACCGCTGTGCGTTACACCAACAAACAGGGTAATAGCAGCTACTACACTGCCGATGGCAACAGCATGCGCAAGGCGTTCATCCGCACTCCGGTGGACTTCGCCCGCATCAGTTCCAAGTTCTCCATGGGCCGCAAGCACCCAATCCTTAACAAGATCCGCGCCCACAAAGGCGTCGACTACGCAGCCCCGCGCGGCACGCCGATCAAGGCTGCCGGTGACGGCAAAGTGCTGCTGGCCGGCCGCCGCGGTGGCTACGGCAACACTGTAATCATTCAACACGGCAATACTTACCGTACGCTTTACGGCCACATGCAAGGCTTCGCCAAAGGTGTGAAGACCGGCGGCAGCGTCAAGCAGGGCCAAGTGATCGGCTATATCGGCACGACCGGCCTGTCGACCGGCCCGCACTTGCACTATGAGTTCCAGGTCAATGGCGTTCACGTCGACCCACTGGGCCAGAAGCTGCCAATGGCCGATCCAATCGCCAAAGCCGAACGCGCCCGTTTCCTGGCGCAGAGCCAGCCACTGATGGCGCGCATGAACCAAGAGAAGGCCACCATGCTGGCTTCGAGCAAGCGTTAAGCCATGCCTCTCTATATTGGTGTGATGTCCGGAACCAGTCTCGACGGGCTGGACATCGCCCTGATCGAGCAAACCTCGGCGATCAAACTGATCGCCACGCACTACATTCCCATGCCTGAATCCCTGCGCGCCGAGCTGCTTGGCTTGTGCGCAAGCGGCCCCGACGAGATCGCTCGCTCGGCGATTGCCCAGCAAAAATGGGTAAGGCTCGCGGCACAGGGCATCCATGCCCTCCTCGGCCAGCAACAACTCAAACCTGAAGCTATCCGTGCGATCGGCAGCCATGGCCAGACTATTCGCCACGAGCCAGCGCGCGGTTTCACCGTACAGATTGGTAACCCTGCCCTGCTGACAGAGCTGACGGGTATCACGGTGGTCAGTGACTTCCGCAGCCGCGATGTCGCTGCCGGCGGTCAAGGCGCGCCTCTGGTGCCAGCCTTCCATGAAGCTTTGTTCGAAGAGCGTACCGGTAATCAGGCTGTCTTGAATGTCGGCGGTTTCAGCAATCTGAGTCTGATTGAGCCGACCAAGCCTGTAGCCGGTTTCGACTGCGGGCCTGGGAATGTGCTGATGGACGCCTGGATTCAGCAGCAGCGTGGCGAAAATTACGACCGTAACGGCGATTGGGCAGCCTCCGGATCTGTTGAGCCAACCCTATTGAAAGCATTGCTCAGCGATCCGTTCTTCGTGACCAAAGGCCCGAAAAGTACTGGCCGGGAAGTGTTCAACCTGCCCTGGCTGGAACAACACCTTGCAAGCCTGCAGGCGTACCCAGCTGAAAACGTACAGGCAACGTTACTCGAACTGACTGCGCTGACCATTATTGAGTCGCTGAAAAGCGCTCAATCGGATACCCGCGAACTGCTGGTCTGCGGTGGCGGCGCACACAACGCGACACTGATGAATCGTCTTGCCGAGTTGCTGCCAAACGCGAAAGTCGCCAGCACCGCCACTCATGGCGTAGATCCTGACTGGGTAGAAGCCATGGCTTTCGCCTGGCTGGCTCATTGCTGCCTCGAAGGCATTGCCACCAACCGCCCGAGCGTCACCGGCGCCAAAGGCCTGCGTGTACTTGGTGCCATCTACCCAAACTGAGCAAAACGTCGGCAATAAAAAACGCCGCAGAACCGTAAGGCTCTGCGGCGTTTTATCGTGTGCAGCGAAGTACGATCAGATCGAAAACGACGAGCCGCAACCACACGTCGTGGAAGCATTCGGGTTCTTGATCACGAAGCGAGAACCTTCCAGACCTTCCTGGTAGTCCACCTCCGCACCGGCCAAGTACTGGAAGCTCATCGGATCAACCACCAGACTTACGCCTTCGCGCTCGACAATGGTGTCGTCCTCGGCAACATCTTCATCGAAGGTGAAACCGTATTGAAACCCTGAACAACCGCCGCCCGTAACGAATACGCGCAGCTTCAAGCGATCATTCCCCTCTTCATCGACCAGGCTCTTCACCTTGTGCGCAGCACCTTGGGTGAATTGCAAAGCCGTGGGGGTGAAGGATTCGACGCTCATGCTGACTATCTCCCGGCGTTACGCCGCCATAATGCGTGATGACGCGCATTATCCGCTTGTCCGAGAAAATCGGTCAACTATTGTTACGGTATATCAATAAAGCCGACGAGCTGTTCAGAATGCAAAAAGGCCCGTTCAACGGGCCTTTTTGCTGTGCGACTTAAAGTGTTACGGCAGCATACCGGCGTGAGACAAGCCGAAACGCTCATCCAGCCCGAACAGGATGTTCATGTTCTGTACCGCCTGCCCCGAGGCGCCTTTGACCAGATTGTCGATCACCGACAACACCACCACCAGATCGCCATCCTGTGGACGGTGAACCGCGATGCGGCAGACGTTGGCGCCACGCACGCTGCGGGTCTCCGGATGGCTGCCAGCCGGCATGACATCGACGAACGGTTCGTTGGCATAACGCTTTTCAAACAGCGCCTGCAGATCAACCGAGCGATCAACCACTGTCGCGTAAAGCGTGGAGTGAATCCCACGGATCATCGGAGTCAGGTGAGGCACGAAGGTCAGACCAACATCCTTGCCCACCGCACGACGCAAACCCTGGCGAATTTCCGGCAGATGACGGTGACCTTTCACCGCATAAGCCTTCATGCTTTCCGACGTCTCGGAGTACAACGAGCCTACAGCCGCGCCGCGACCGGCACCGCTGACACCGGATTTGCAGTCGGCAATCAAACGCGAGGTGTCGGCCAGACCTGCTTCAAGCAGCGGCAGAAAACCCAATTGCGTAGCCGTCGGATAGCACCCTGGCACTGCGATCAAACGGGCTTTCCTGATTTGCTCACGATTGACTTCCGGCAGACCGTAGACCGCCTCATCCAGCAACTCTGGTGCGCCGTGCGGCTGACCGTACCACTTGGCCCATTCCTCAGCGTCTTGCAGACGGAAGTCTGCCGACAGATCGATGACCTTCGTACCTGCCGCCAGCAGCTCACCCGCCAGAGCGTGAGCGACACCGTGCGGCGTGGCGAAGAACACCACGTCGCAAGCGCCGAGGGTTTTGATGTCCGGCACGCTGAAGGCCAAGCCGTCGTAATGACCGCGCAGGTTCGGGTACATATCAGCCACGGCCAGACCGGCCTCGGATCGGGAAGTGATGACTGCCACTTCTGCCTGCGGATGCTGTGCCAACAGACGCAGCAGTTCGACACCGGTGTAACCCGTGCCGCCGACGATACCGACCTTGACCATAAACCTGCCCTCAACGAACCCACTGGAAAGCCGTCGATAATAGGGGCCGCGCGCGCCTGCGACAACCGTCAAGGTGACGTGCGGACGCTCAAGCCTCTACTATCCAGGCTACCGTGAACCTGGGAATAACTAAAAATGCTCTATCTGTGGATCAAAGCGTTTCATATCGTCAGCCTCGTGTGCTGGTTTGCCGGGCTGTTCTACCTGCCGCGGCTGTTCGTTTATCACGCACAGAGTGAAGACACGATCAGCAAAGAACGCTTCAGCGTCATGGAGCGCAAGCTCTATCGCGGCATCATGGGCCCGGCGATGATCGCCACGCTGATCTTCGGTGGCTGGCTGATCTACCTCAACCCGAGCATTTTCAGCATGGGCGGCTGGATTCACGCCAAGCTGACCCTTGTCGTCTTGCTGATCGGCTACCACCACATGTGCGGCGCGCAGGTAAAACGTTTTGCCCGTGGCGAGAACACCCGCAGCCATGTCTTTTATCGCTGGTTCAATGAAGTGCCGGTTCTGATATTGCTGGCTATCGTAATTCTGGTGGTGGTCAAGCCGTTCTAACTTCAACCAGTACAAATCTTTGGGGTGTTCCTAATGTCGCTGCCCGTTCTGCTCGAACAACGTCTGCGCTTGCCTGTAGTGGTGGCGCCGATGTTCCTGATTTCCAACCCGGAACTGGTACTGGCCTGCTGCCGTAATGGCGTGGTCGGCAGCTTCCCGGCGCTGAACCAGCGCGAAAGCAGCGGGTTCAAAGCCTGGCTGGAGCAGATCGAGGCGGGCCTGGCGACACTGGACAATCCGGCGCCGTATGCGGTGAACCTGATCGTTCACAACAGCAACCCGCGCTTGCAGGCGGACCTGGCTATTTGCGTCGAACATAAAGTGCCGATCGTCATCACCAGCCTCGGCGCGGTGAAAGATTTAGTCGACGCGGTGCACAGTTATGGAGGCTTGGTCTTCCATGATGTAACCACTCGCCGCCATGCCGAGAAAGCCGCCGAGGCTGGCGTCGATGGTTTGATTGCCGTCGCAGCCGGCGCCGGGGGCCATGCAGGTACGTGGAGTCCATTTGCGCTGATCGCCGAGATCCGTCAGTTCTTCGACAAAACGCTATTGCTTGCAGGATGTTTGAACCATGGCCATGAGATTCTGGCCGCTCAATTGCTCGGTGCGGATTTGGCCTACTTCGGTACGCGATTTATCGGCACCACCGAAAGTCATGCGCCTGACGCCTACAAGGAGATGCTGCTGACAGCCAAAGCAGCCGACATCATTCATACTCCAGCGGTGTCGGGGGTGCCGGCCAGCTTCATGCGCCAAAGCCTCGAGGCTGCGGGTTTCGACCTGGCGGCGCTGCAAGGCAAAGGCGAAGTCAATTTCGGTGACAAGCTCAAGCCGATCAGCGATGAAGCCAAAGCCTGGAAGACTGTCTGGTCTGCCGGTCAGGGTGTCGGGCAGATTGATGATCTGCCCAGCGTGGATCAGTTGATCACCCGCCTCGACACTGAATACCGGCAGGCTCAGGAACGTGCCGCGCAGTTGCCGCAACGCTGGCCGCGCTAAGAAAAAATCAGGCCAGTCGCTAGCGGACTGGCTTTACACTGACGACCTTTCAATCTATCGCGACAAGGATGCCTCGGCCATGAGCGACCCCCGTTACAAGATCGTTTTCGATGGAGCTCTACAGCCCGGTGTCGATATCACCACCGCCAAGCTTAATCTCGCAGATCTATTCAAAAGCGAAGTGGCCAGCATTGAGCGGCTGTTCAACGGCAGCACCGTGGCACTCAAGCGCGATCTGTCTCACAGCGAAGCGCAGACCTATCTGCAAGCATTGAACAAAACCGGGATCGACGCCCGGATCGAAGCCGAAACAGCCATCGAGCTGAACCTCTCGGACGTACGCGAACAATCCGCTGCCGTGGCAGAGCCCATTTCGCCTTATGCGCCACCGCGGGCCAGCGTCGGTGAAACCTTCGCAGGGTTTGCACCGCTCAAACCGCTTGGTGTGGAAGGCCGGATCGGTCGTTTGCGCTTCTTGGCCTGGACGATGGTCGTGACATTGGTAAGCCTGCCGATCATCAGCATTTTCGCGCTGATTGCCGTGGGACTGGTCAGCACAGAATCCACCAGCGGACTGATCATCGGCGGCATCGTCGCGCTCTTTCTGGGTTTGGCGCTTATCGTCATCAGCATTTTCTTCACCGTGCAACGCCTGCACGATATCGGTTGGTCCGGCTGGCTGTGGTTGCTGACCCTGGTCCCATTCGTGGGCAGCATCTTTCCTTTTGTACTCATGGTCGTGCCGGGCAATACCGGTGCCAACCGATACGGGCCACCACCTCCGCCCAACAACACAGCAGTCAAGGTTTTGAGTGCACTGTGGATCGTCTTTATCGGGTTGTTTTTCTTGGGCGGGATACTCGGCGGGATTTCGGCCATCCAGCAGGAATACGAAACCAGCCTCGAAAGCAGCTACGACAGCGGCTCGATGACCACCGATGAAGTTGAAGTAGAGGTCGAACCGGCAGCGAATTCCAGCGACGAAGCAGCCGAAGCGGCGCAGGCCCCTGTAGACTCTGCGGAAGAATGAACAGCGCTCCCCGCCGTGACACCCGCGTCGCTGGCGCGGAGCTGTTGCGATGGAGAACTGCATGACCCGTTACGCTCTGATCACTGGCGCCTCCAGCGGCATCGGCCTGGCCATGGCCGAAGCGCTGGCCCGGCGCGGCCGCAGCCTGATTCTGGTGGCACGACAGCGTGATCAGCTGGAAAGTATTGCAATCGAACTGACCCAGCGCTTCGGCGTCGAGGTCCTGTTCCGTGCCTGCGATCTGGGCGAACCGCTGCGCCTGTCCGGCTTCTTGCTGGAGCTGGAAGAAGGTGACCGGCAAATCGACCTGTTGGTGAACTGCGCCGGCATCGGTACTTGCGGCCCTTTCCTGGCTCAGGACTGGATGACCGAGCAGGACCTGATCGAAGTAAACATCCTCGCCCTCACCCGCCTGTGCCATGCGATTGGCAACAGCATGGCGCTGCAGGGTGGCGGACAGATTCTCAACGTTGCCTCCGTGGCGGCGTTCAATCCTGGCCCGTGGATGAGCACCTATTACGCCAGCAAGGCTTATGTGCTGCACTTCTCCGAAGCATTGCGAGTTGAGCTCAAGCAAAGCGCGGTGAAAGTTTCGGTGCTCTGCCCAGGCCCGACCCGCACGGCTTTTTTCAGCACTGCGCAGTTGAACAGTGACAAACTCAAAGACAGCAAAATGCTGATGAGCCCCGAAGAAGTCGCGCTCTATACCGTTCGCGCGCTGGAGAAAAATCGCGCGATCATCATTCCGGGTCGGCGCAACCGCTGGGTCGCGTTTTTACCGCGACTGGGTTCGCGCTGGCTGAACCGCACCATCGTCGGCATGGTCAACAAGGCCTACTGCCCGCGCTGATCTGTCCTACGGCAAAACACTGGGCGGGTTCAGTCCCCATGAGTACACTCAGACCAGCCCAAACAACGGAGAAAACAGCAGTGGATACTCTGTTCACCAAGATCATCAACCGGGAAATCCCGGCCAACATCATCTACGAGGACGACCAGGTTCTGGCCTTCCACGATATCGCCCCTCAGGCACCGGTGCATTTTCTGGTGATCCCAAAAAAACCGGTGCGCACCCTCAATGACCTGACCGAAGACGACAAGGCACTGGCCGGGCATATCCTGTTTACCGCGCAACGTCTGGCACTGGAACTGGGCTGTGAAGAGGGTTTCCGGGTCGTCATGAACTGCAATGAAAAGGGTGGGCAGACCGTCTACCACATTCATATGCACGTACTCGGACAACGCCAGATGAACTGGCCGCCGGGCTGATCCAGCGCGACCTGTGTAGGAGCTGCCGAAGGCTCGGGCCGCTCCTACATGAAGCGTCATCAAGCATGAACAGCCACAAATGACCCAGCGCAAACCTTCTCCGGCCGATTCGGTTAAACTGGCCGCCGAGATTCTTCCCGGAGGTCAGCATGACTACCCAACGTCACTACTCGCCGATTGACCGTCTTCTGCTGCAAGCCGATGCCGCGATGCGTACCTTGCTGCCCTTCAGCGGCCAGCCGTACCGTCCATCACCGGCGATTCTGCAGCCGGAAACCCAGATGAGCGACGAAGACACCCGCCACGTCGCCGGGCTGATGCGCATCAACCACACCGGCGAAGTCTGTGCCCAGGCGCTGTATCAGGGACAGGCGCTGACCGCCAAGCTGCCACAAGTGCGCAAGGCCATGGAGCACGCAGCCGAAGAAGAGATTGACCATCTGGTCTGGTGCGAACAGCGTATTCACCAGTTGGGCAGTCATACCAGCGTGCTCAATCCGCTGTTCTATGGCATGTCGTTCGGGATTGGCGCTGTGGCCGGTCTGATCAGCGACAAGGTCAGCCTCGGGTTTGTTGCGGCGACCGAGCATCAGGTATGCAAGCACTTGAACGAGCACCTGGAGCAACTGCCAGTCGAGGACGAAAAGTCCCGGGCGATCCTTGAACAGATGCGCATTGATGAAGAGCATCATGCCGAGAGTGCGCTGGACGCGGGTGGTTTCCGGTTTCCGGCGCCGGTGAAGTTCGGGATGAGTCTGTTGGCCAAGGTGATGACCAAGAGTACTTATCGGATCTAAAGTTTGCATCGTCAGACAGGGACTTATCGCTGGCAAGCCAGCTCCCACAGGGTCCTGTAGCGAAACAAAAAAAAGGCGACCGAAAGGTCGCCTTTTTTGTGCCTGAAACTCTTACGTCGGCATGTTGCGCGCGTAGAAGATTTCCAGCATCTCGTGTTTCACACGATCAGTCACCTGGGCACGTTGCTCAGACGACAGATTGCTGGTGGCGTCGCCGAACAGGTAGTTGTCCAGTTCGAAGTTCTTCAGCAGCATTTTGGTGTGGAACAGGTTTTCCTGGTACACGTTCACGTCGGTCATCTGATACGCGTCGCGAGTGTCTTGGGAAAGGTAGTTCTGGATCGAATTGATCTCGTGGTCGATGAAGTGCTTGTTGCCCTCAACGTCACGGGTGAAGCCGCGCACACGGTAATCCACGGTCACGATGTCCGAATCGAACTGGTGAATGAGGAAATTGAGCGCTTTAAGCGGTGAAATGACACCACAGGTCGACACATCGATGTCTACACGGAAAGTCGCAATACCGGCGTCCGGATGGATTTCCGGATAGGTATGCACCGTGATGTGACTCTTGTCGAGGTGGGCCAGGATAATTTCGGGCAACGGACCTGGCGATTCTTCGATCTGGCTTTCAGTCGGGGTCACCGGCTCTTCCGAGATCAGAATTGTGACACTGGCACCCTGAGGCTCATAGTTCTGACTCGCAATGTTCAGAATGTTGGCACCAATGATTTCTACAACTTCCGTGAGGATCTGCGTCAGACGTTCGGCGTTGTACTCTTGATTGATGTACTCGACGTACGCCTGCTGGTCTTGCGGGGTTTCCGCGTAGCAGATGTCATAGATGTTGAAGCTCAAGGTCTTTGTCAGGTTATTGAACCCGTGGAGCTTGAGTTTGCTTTTCACCGTTAAAAACTCTCTATGTATGCGGCACAGCCGCGTGATCAAGCATGCCCGTCAAATGCGAACAACGCACCTGCGTAGGACCGTTAACACCTCTTCGCTATGGCGATTTTGGTTATCTGTTCAGGCGGATGACCTGTCGGCTGACCGGTCACTGCCCTGAAAAAAGTGGCGCATTATGCAGACGTCAGTGGGGGATCGCCAGAGTCTGCACTGCCTTTATGATAGTTGAATGTCGCTTCAACCGAGTTCGACGATTTCGTAATCGTGGGTGATCGCCACGCCAGCCGCGCCAAGCATGATCGAAGCCGAGCAATACTTCTCGGCAGACAGTTCGATGGCGCGTTTGACCTGGGCTTCTTTTAGCCCACGGCCCTTGACCACAAAGTGCATGTGGATCTTGGTGAACACCTTCGGGTCTTCGGTCGCACGCTCGGCTTCGAGGAAGGCTTCACAGCTTTCAACGGCCTGGCGGGACTTCTTCAGAATGCTGACCACGTCGAAGTTGCTGCAACCGCCGACACCCAGCAGGAGCATTTCCATCGGGCGGACACCCAGATTACGACCACCGGCGTCCGGCGGACCGTCCATGACCACGACATGACCGCTACCGGATTCGCCGAGGAACATGGCTTCGCCAGCCCATTGGATGCGTGCCTTCATCGCCCAGACTCCACTGTAAAAAAAGGGTCGCCAGCTTAGCACAGGGGATTGCCCTGACAGCGAGCAGCATTCCTAGGACGAATGCTCCAACTGTGTAGGTAATTTCTCGAATTTGCGACGAAGTGTCTGGTAAGCTGGCGCCAATTCGCTGGCGCCCATGCCAGCTGTGTAGCGACCGCCTTCAGCGCCTCATAAAAAAATCAAACATCACCGTGCAGTCTTTTCGGGATACAACCATGGTTGCTATTACCCCCACACCCAAAATCAAGAACCTCGACAAGCTGCTGATGCATTGTCAGCGTCGTCGTCATGCAGCCAAGAGCAACATCATCTGCGCCGGCGACCGTTCGGATACGTTGTACTTCATCATCAAGGGTTCGGTGACGATCCTGATCGAAGACGACGACGGTCGCGAGATGATCATCGCTTACCTCAACGCCGGGGACTTCTTCGGTGAATTGGGCCTGTTCGAACAGGCTGGCCAGGAACAGCAACGCAGCGCCTGGGTGCGGGCCAAGGTCGAATGCGAAGTTGCGGAAATCAGTTACGTGAAATTCCGTGAATTGTCGCAGCAGGATCCAGACATTCTTTACGTGCTCAGCGGACAAATCGCACAACGCTTGCGCAACACCACGCGCAAGGTCGGCGATCTGGCGTTCTTCGACGTGACCGGTCGTGTCGCCCGTTGCCTGCTGGAACTGTGCAAACAGCCGGACGCGATGACCCATCCCGACGGCATGCAGATCAAGGTGACGCGTCAGGAAATCGGGCGAATTGTCGGCTGCTCGCGAGAGATGGTCGGTCGCGTGCTCAAGGATCTTGAGGAACGCAACCTGGTCGACGTGAAAGGCAAGACCATGGTGGTCTTCGGTACGCGGTAAGCTCGAAACTCAGGCGCTGTACATCTGCGCCAGCATCAATCGAAACAGCTCATCAAGACGCGCCAATGCCTGTGGCGCGTTGAATTTTTCATGCAGGGCAATGTGGCTTTGCGCGCGTACCCGATGCTCGAGGCCACAAGCTTCGTTGAAGCGATTGACCGCCGCCACCATCGATTCGCGCTCGTCATCCATCAACATCGCACCGTGCACCAGACCCACCGGACGCTGCCCCCCCTGACTCTGACGCCAGCGTTGGGCGGTGCCGACCATTTTGCGGCCGTCGAGATTGACGTTGAAGCGACCGTCGCAGAACGCCCCGTCAATTTCACCCAGTGACGACGTACCGCCCAACTCATCCAGCAACTGACAAATCGGATCGCAAAGACGCCGGTAGCCCGTTTCGATGCGATTCAGATCGCCTTCGCTGCGCGGTGGTGCGTAGACCAGCGCGATGTTGATGGTCGAGGCTGATTGCGGAACAGGTTCACCGCCCGTTTCGCGAAGGAGCACTGGCCAGCCGGCGGCGGCGGAAACTTCGCAGGCGTGATCGAAACCGGGTAGACGATTGAGGCGGCGAGGCATGACCAGGGCGCGGTCATTGGGCTGCCAGAATAGAAGGCCGAACTCTGAGTCGCCGGCACAGACTGAGGCGAGCAAGTCTTGTTCGGCCTGGAGGCCCGCTTCGATGGGGAGGGAGGTTGGAGTCATCAAGTTATCCGCCAGACAGTTCAATCTGTAGAGTTTCTAATGACGCCATCGCGAGCAGGCTCACTCCTACAGGGGAACGCATTCCAAGTGTAGGAGTGAGCCTGCTCGCGATGCCGTCAACTCGGTCTAACGGTAGTCAGACGAGGGTCGAACCGCTGATTGCGACACCGCGCTCTGGGAAGAACAGACGCTGCAATTCAGTGCCCGGGCTTTCCGCACGCATAAATGCCTCGCCCACCAGGAACGCATACACGTCGCTGATTTCCATCAACTCGACATCGGCACGATTGAGGATGCCGCTCTCGGTGATCACCAGACGATCGCGCGGAATACGCGGCAACAGATCGAGGGTGGTTTCCAGGCTGACGTCGAAGGTATGCAGGTTGCGGTTGTTGACGCCGACCAGTGGCGTGTCGAGTGTTTTCAACGCGCGCTCCAGTTCATCACCGTCGTGCACTTCCACCAGCACATCGAGACCGACGCCTTTGGCCACCGCAGCCAGTTCGGCCATTTTCACATCGTCCAGCGCGGAGACGATCAGCAGCACACAGTCGGCGCCCAGCGCACGGGCTTCGACGATCTGGTACGGATCGATCATGAAGTCCTTGCGGATCACCGGCAACTTGCACGCGGCGCGCGCCTGTTGCAGATAAGCGTCGGCGCCTTGGAAGTAATCGATGTCGGTCAGCACAGAAAGACAGGTCGCCCCGCCCTTCTCGTAGCTTTTGGCGATGTCGGCCGGAACGAAGTTCTCACGGATCACGCCTTTGCTCGGCGAAGCCTTCTTGATTTCGGCAATGACCGCTGGTTGTTTCTTCTTGGCCTGCGCCAGCAATGCCTGGGCAAAACCGCGTGGTGCATCGGCCGCCTTGGCCAGACTTTCCAGCTCGCTCAGGCTCACGCGGGCGCTACGCTCGGCGACTTCCTGAACTTTGCGGGCCAGAATGTTTTCCAGAACCGTCGGTACACTCATCCTTCATTCTCCACTCTGAATACCGCGGTAAAGGCACCCAGCTCCTCGAGTTTCTCCCGAGCGAGGCCGGTATGCAGGGCGTCGTGCGCAAGCTCCACGCCCTGTTTCAAACTGCTGGCGACGTCGGCGGCGTAGAGCGCTGCACCGGCGTTGAGCACAATCATTTCAGCGGCTTTCTGGCCGTTTTCGGTTTTGCGCTTGCCCAGTGCATCGCGGATCAGCGCCAGCGACGCTTCCGGGCCGTCGACCGACAAGCCGTGCAGGCTCTGGCTCTTCATGCCCAGATCTTCCGGCTCGACCCAGTATTCGGTGATTTCGTTGTTTTTCAGCTCGGCGACATAAGTCGGCGCGGCGAGACTGAACTCGTCCAGACCGTCCTTTGAATGCACCACCAGCACATGTTTACTGCCCAGACGCTGCAAGACTTCGGCCAGAGGCCGGCACAAGGCCTGAGTGAACACGCCCACCACCTGATGTTTCACACCGGCCGGATTCGTAAGCGGGCCGAGCATGTTGAACAGCGTACGCAGGCCGAGATCGCGGCGCGGGCCGGCGGCGTACTTCATGGCTTTGTGATGGGTCTGGGCAAACATGAAACCGATGCCGACGTTGTCGATGCAACGGGCGACTTGAACCGGCGTCAGGTTGAGATAGATGCCGGCCGCTTCAAGCAAATCGGCGCTGCCGCTCTTGCCCGATACCGCGCGATTACCGTGCTTGGCTACGGTGCAACCGGCAGCGGCAACCACAAAGGAAGAAGCAGTGGATACGTTGAAAATGTTGGCGCCGTCACCACCGGTGCCAACCACGTCGACCACGCCGTCGAGTGTTTTCAGTTCGACTTGATCGGCCAGCTCACGCATGACCGACACGGCGCCAACGATTTCGTCGATGCTCTCGCTCTTCATGCGCATGGCCATCATGAACGCGCCGATCTGTGCGTCGCTGCATTGGCCGGTCATGATTTCGCGCATCACATCGCGCATTTCATCGGTGCTGAGGTCGAGGTGCTCGACGATACGGCTCAGGGCTGTCTTGATATTCATGGGAAGTCCTTAGCGCGTGCCGCCGGTTTGTTTGAGGAAGTTGGCAAACAGTTCATGGCCCTGTTCAGTCAGGATCGACTCGGGGTGAAACTGTACGCCCTCAATGTTCAGGGTCTTGTGACGCAGGCCCATGATTTCGTCGACTGAACCGTCATCGTGTTGCGTCCACGCGGTCAGTTCCAGGCAATCGGGCAAAGTATCGTGCTTGACGATCAGGGAGTGGTAGCGGGTGACTGTCAGCGGATGATTCAGACCGGCGAAAACGCCCTTGTCCTCGTGGAATACCGGACTAGTCTTACCGTGCATTACCTGACGGGCGCGCACCACGTCACCGCCGTAGGCCTGGCCGATGGACTGGTGGCCGAGGCAGACGCCAAGAATCGGCAGTTTGCCAGCGAAGTGCTTGATAGCCTCGATGGAAATACCGGCTTCGGTCGGCGTGCAAGGCCCGGGAGACACCACGATGCGCTCAGGGTTGAGCGCTTCGATTTCGGCGATGGTCAATTCGTCGTTGCGCACGACTTTGACTTCGGCACCCAGCTCGCCGAGGTATTGCACAACGTTGTAAGTAAAGGAGTCGTAGTTGTCGATCATCAGCAACATGGCGTTTCGAACCTCTTTGAATTCTGACTTGAAGACAGCCTTCAGATGACTTGCCCGCAGGGCGCTGCACGATGTCGGACGCACAAGAGGCGTCGGCAAAGCGGCAATTCAAACGAGCAAGGAAGGCAAAGCGATACAGATCCGGCCGGGCCGGCAGAAAAGATTCAGGCGCGCCAACGCCAACGGGCGTGTGCCTTGATGACTTGATCCAGAAGTTTGCTGGTGATCAACACGGGGAAGGTCTCGTTCATACGTTCGGGCACAGTAACTTAGCTGGGCGGAGCGTGCAATATGGCCGGGCCTTTGGTGGATAAATCCAGTTGAGGATTCGCGACCGATGGCAGAAGGCCGGAAGTTTTTGGTACTGTCGTTTTGTTCACCTACAACAATAAATAAACGGACTTGCTCATGATCAAACAGACGTTGTTTGTACCGCTGGCCAGCTGCTTGCTCGCACTGGCCTGTGCGCAGGCGAATGCCGCGCCCAATCCTTATTCGAATTTCATTGTTTTCGGCGACAGCCTCAATGACGCCGGCACCTTTAGCGACAGCGGCGGCCCGGACGGCGCCACCCAGCGGTACACCAACCGTACCGGCCCGGTGTATCTGGATGGCAGCGGCGAATTGCGCTCGCTCAATGCGACGCAGATCCTCGGCGGCAAACTGGGGTTCTCGCCGGATCAGACGGCATCTTCATCATCGGCAGTACGCGCCGGCGAAGGCCTGGCCGATGGTAACAACTGGGCGGTAGGCGGTTATCGTACCGACCAGATTCTCGATTCAATCACCACGCAATCCGCCACCGGCGAACGCACCCGCGCCGGTTACCTGCCGTCGAACGGTTTTCGCGCCGATCCGAATGCGTTGTATTACCTCTCGGGGGGCGGCAATGACTTCCTTCAGGGGCGCGTGACCAGTCTGCCACAGGCCAGCGCTGCGGCTGATCGCCTGGCGAGCAGCGCGCAAACCCTGCAACAAGCCGGCGCCCGTTACATCATGGTATGGCTGCTGCCGGACATCGGCTTCACCCCGGCCTTCAATGGCACTCCACTGCAAGCGTTAACGTCCCAGCTCAGCGATCAGTTCAACACCGAACTGGTCAGCCAGTTGCAGCGCGTCAACGCTAACGTGATTCCACTGAACATTCCGGTGCTGCTCAAAGAGTCGTTTGCCAACCCGGGCCAGTTCGGTCTGGCCACCGACCAGAACCTCAGCGCCACCTGCTTCAGCGGTAACGGCTGCACCGAGAATGCCCGGTACGGGATCAACAGTGCGACGCCAGACCCGACCAAGCTGATCTACAACGATGCAGTTCACCCCACCGAAGCCGGCCAGCGCCTGATCGCCGATTACGCTTACTCGCTGCTGGCTGCACCGTGGGAAGCGACCCTGTTGCCAGAGATGGCGCAAGGCACCCTGCGCTCGCATCAGGATGAACTGCGTAACCAGTGGCTGGCGGACTGGCAAAACTGGCAAGGCGTTGGCCAATGGCGCGCGATTGTCGCCGGCGGCGGCCAACATCAGGACTTCGACAGCCAGGACAGCGGTGCCAGCGCCGACGGCAATGGCTACAACTTGAACATCGGTGGCAGCTACCGCCTCAACGACGCCTGGCGCGTTGGCCTGGCGGCCGGTTTCTACAACCAGAAACTCGAAGCAGGCGAGCATGATTCCGACTACAAGCTGAACACCTACATGGGCACCGCTTTCGCCCAGTACCAGCAGAACCGCTGGTGGGGTGACGCGGCCGTGACCGCCGGGCACCTGGATTACGACAGCCTCAAGCGTAAATTCCAGTTGGGTACGAACGAGCGCGGCGAGAAAGGCGACACCGACGGTTATGTTTTGGCCTTCAGCGGACGCGTGGGTTACGACATCGCGCCAGAGGCGAGCAGCCCATGGCACCTGTCACCCTTCGTGAGTGCTGATTTCGCCAAGGTCGAAGTCGATGGCTATTCGGAGGACGGCGCTGACTCCACCGCGCTGACATTCGATGACCAGTCGCGCATCTCCCGGCGTCTCGGTCTGGGGATTCAAGGCAAATACCAGATCACTTCGCAAACCCAGGTGTTCGGCGAATTGGCTCACGAACGTGAGTACAACGATGACGCTCAGGATGTGACGATGAATCTCAACAGCCTGCCGGGCAACCAGTACACCCTGGAAGGCTACACCCCGCAGACCAACCTCAATCGCTTGAACCTGGGCGTGAGCCACAACCTCACCAAAGACCTGGCGCTACGTGCCAGCTACAACGTCCGCAAGGATGATGACTTTACCCAGCAAGGGATCAACGTCGGGGTGGTGCTGGATTTCTAAATCGCAGGCACAAAAAAGCGGCGCCCTCACAGGCGCCGCTTTTTTACTGGGCTACATACGACCAACTGTAGGAGTGAGCCTGCTCGCGATGGCGGATTAACATTCAACAGATTTTGTTGACTGACCCACCGCTATCGCGAGCAGGCTCACTCCTACAGGGTTTTGTGTTGGCTCAGGCGTCCGGGGTTTGTTCAGCCAGGGCCACCGCGCGGAACATCGCGCGGCGCTTGTTCAGGGTTTCTTCCCATTCCAGCGCCGGCACCGAATCGGCGACGATGCCGCCACCGGCCTGCACGTGCAGCTCGCCGTTCTTGATTACGGCGGTGCGAATCGCAATCGCGGTGTCCATGTTGCCGTTCCAGGCGAAGTAACCGACCGCGCCGCCATACACGCCACGCTTGACCGGCTCCAGCTCGTCGATGATTTCCATCGCACGAATCTTCGGCGCACCGGACAAGGTGCCCGCCGGCAGAATCGCTCGCAGTGCGTCCATCGCCGTCAACCCGGCCTTCAACTGACCGGTAACGTTGGACACGATGTGCATCACGTTGGAATAACGCTCGATGACCATTTTTTCGGTGAGTTTCACCGAACCGATTTCCGAGACGCGCCCGGTATCGTTACGACCCAGATCGATCAGCATCAAGTGCTCGGCGATCTCTTTGTCATCCGACAGCAAGTCTTCTTCCAGCGCCAGATCAGCCTCTTCAGTAGCCCCGCGTGGGCGAGTACCGGCAATCGGGCGCACGGTGATCAGGTTGTCTTCGACCCGCACCAGCACTTCCGGCGAACTGCCGACGACATGGAAGTCGCCGAAGTTGAAGAAGTACATGTACGGCGTCGGGTTGAAGCAACGCAGTGCGCGATACAGGTCGATCGGCGCAGCCTTGAAGTCGATCGACATGCGCTGCGACGGCACGACCTGCATGCAGTCACCGGCAAGGATGTATTCCTTGATGGTGTCGACGGCTTTTTCGTAATCGTTCTGGGTGAAACTGGAGCGGAACACCGGGTCGGCCGACTGCTGCTTGCTGAAGTCCAGACCACGACGCGGCGTGATCGGCTGGCGCAGTTGCTCAAGCAATTGCTGCAAACGCGCCTGACCTTGTTCGTAGGCATCCGCCTGCGCTGGGTCAGCCAGCACGATCGCGTGCATCTTGCCGGCAAGGTTGTCGAACACGACGACCGCATCGGAGACCATCAGCAGAATATCCGGCACGCCCAGTGGATCCGGGTTCGGGCATTTGCCCAGACGTTTCTCGACATAACGCACGCAGTCGTAACCGAAATAACCCACCAGACCACCGTTGAAACGCGGCAGACCAGCGATGGTCGGCACGTTGTAACGGGCCTTGAAGGTTTCGACGAAGGCCAGTGGGTCTTCAACGTCGTGGCTTTCAGTCTCGACGCCATCGACGGTGATGCTGACGTGATGGTCATGCACCCGCAGCACGGTGCGGCACGGCAGGCCGATGATCGAGTAACGGCCCCATTTCTCGCCACCCTGCACCGATTCGAGCAGGTAGGAGTTGGGCTGGTCGGCCAGTTTCAGGTAGATCGACAGCGGTGTGTCGAAGTCGGCCAGGGTTTCGCAGGCCAACGGGATGCGGTTGTAGCCGTCAGCGGCCAAGCGCAGGAATTCTTCGCGGATCATAGGGTGCCTCGTGGTGTGAGGTTTTATCAGTCAGGTGTGCAAACGCGCCGGCAGGCCGGCCAGGAACAAGTCAGGCGCGCCAACGCCAACGGGCCAGGGCCTTGATGACTTTCATCCAGAGTTTGCGGGTGACCACCACGATGGCGTTTCCAGAAGGGGGTTGAACAGCGTCGGGCAACGTTATCCCACCGGCCAGATCCAGGCAACCGGGAATTAGCTTGCGCAGATCGTCGATCACCAGCGCCGGGGATTCCTCGGCAATCGGTCGGCCGTGGTTGTAGCCGTAGCTCAGCGCCACACACTTGACCCCCGCCGCTTTCGCCGCCAGTACATCATTGCGCGAGTCGCCCACGAACAGCGACTGCGAGGCCGGGATGTTGGCCATTTTCATGACGAAGAACAGTGCCGCCGGATCAGGCTTCTGCTGCGGCAGGGTATCGCCGCCGATGATCCACTTGAAGTAGCGGCCGATTTTCATCTGATCCAGCAACGGCGCGACGAAACGCTCCGGCTTGTTGGTGATCAAGGCCATGGCCACGCCCTGCTTTTGCAGCCATTTGAGGGTGTCGCGTACGCCCGGATAAACCACGGTCAGTTCATGGCTGGCGCCGTAGGCTTGCATGAAAACTTCCAGCGCGTGCTCGGCCTCGACGTCATCCACCGCCGAATGGTCGATGCCGCCGGCCAGCGCCCGACGCACCAATACCGGCGCGCCGTTGCCTACCCATTCGCGAACCGACTCGATGCCAGCAGGCTGGCGGCCGAGACTGAGCAGCATAGTGTCCACCGCTGCCGCCAGGTCGGGAACCGAGTCGATCAACGTGCCATCCAGATCGAACATCACCAACCGTGGCAGTTTGCCCGGGAACAGCTGCTCAAAACCGCTCATGGGCGAGTCAGCGCCAGTTCGGAGCGCATCTTGTCGATGACTTCCTGATAATTCGGCGCGTTGAAGATCGCCGAGCCAGCGACAAAGGTGTCGGCGCCAGCAGCAGCGATGTCACGGATGTTGTTGACGTTGACGCCGCCGTCGATTTCCAGACGGATATCACGGCCCGACGCATCGATGATCGCCCGCGCTTCGCGCAGTTTGTCGAGGGTGCCGGGAATGAACTTCTGCCCGCCGAAACCCGGGTTGACGCTCATCAGCAAGACCATATCGACTTTGTCGATCACGTACTTGAGCACGTCCAGCGGGGTCGCCGGGTTGAACACCAGACCGGATTTGCAGCCGCCTTCGCGGATCAGTTGCAGCGAGCGATCGACGTGCAGCGTGGCTTCCGGGTGGAAAGTGATGTAAGTCGCGCCGGCCTCGATGAAGTCGCCAACGATGCGATCCACCGGGCTGACCATCAAGTGCGCGTCGATTGGCGCGGTAACGCCGTACTTGCGCAGTGCCGCGCAGACCATCGGGCCGATAGTCAGGTTGGGCACGTAGTGGTTGTCCATGACATCGAAGTGGACGAAGTCGGCGCCAGCGGCCAGGACGTTGTCTACTTCTTCGCCGAGGCGGGCGAAGTCGGCAGAGAGAATCGACGGAGCAATTACGAAGGGCTGCATGACGCACCTTTTCTGAGCTAAATCACGATGGCGCGCATTGTATACCTCAAGTTTCCGCGCGCGCACCGTGACTGCGATGATTGGGTTGTGCCATGACCGCTAGTCGCCGACGGATCAGTACGCCGCGCGGTAGATCTTCTCGATATCCACGGCGCTGAGCTTGCGCGGGTTGTTGCGCATCAGGCGCTCGATGCCTGCGGCTTCCACGGCCATGGCCGGGATCGCGTCTTCCGGCACACCGAAACTGCGCAGCCCCGCGGGAATTTCCACCGCCGCGCACAAATCGGTCATGGCCTGCACGGCTTTGTCCGCTGCTTCAGTGGCGCTCAGATGCGCCGTTTTCACCCCCATGGCTTCAGCAATATCCTGCATCCGCTCGACGCAGGCCATTTTGTTCCAGGTCATGACATACGGCAGCAACAAGGCATTACTGACGCCGTGGGCAATGTTGAAACGCCCGCCCAGCGGATACGCCAGCGCATGCACCGCACCGACCCCGGCATTGCCGAACGCCATGCCGGCCATCAGGCTGGCGGTGGCCATGTCTTCGCGCGCTTGCAGATTGGCGCCGTTGGCGTAGGCCTTGGGCAAGGCGTTGGCGATCAGCTTGATTGCGCCAATGGCGAGGGAGTCGGTAATCGGCGAGGCATTCACCGACAGATAGGATTCGATGGCGTGCACCAGCGCATCGACGCCACTGGCAGCAGTGACACTGCGCGGGCAGGTGAGGGTCATTTGCGGACTGACGAGCGCGACGTCCGGTAATAGATAGTCGCTAACGATGCCCTTCTTCAGCTGCGCGACCTTGTCCGAAAGAATGGCGACGTTGGTCACTTCAGAGCCGGTGCCGGCGGTGGTGGGGATGGCGATCAGGGGCGGGCCTTTACGCGGCACCTGGTCGATGCCGAACAGATCTTCCAGCGCTCCGTGGTAACCGGCATACGCCGCCACACTTTTGGCGATGTCGATGGCACTGCCGCCGCCGAGGCCGATCAAGCCGTCGTGCCCACCTTCGCGGTACACGCGCATGCAATCTTCGACGATGGCGATTTCCGGGTCCGGCAGTACCCGGTCGAAAATCTCGTACTCGCGCCCGCCCAATTGGCACAGCGCCAGCTCGACAGTGCCGGACTTGACCAGCGCGGCGTCGGTGACGATCAGCGGATTGTCGATATCGAGGCGAGTGAGCTCGGCCGCCAGTTGCTCGATGGCTCCGGCGCCGGTGATCAGTTTGTGAGCGATTTTGAACTGGGAAAGACTCATCGTGCGCAGCCTCTTATAGATGTGGGAGCTGGGCACAAGATTAGCTGGGGATTTGGGGTTGTCTGCTATTCACCTCATGAATAACCGCCAGAACACCGACCGGATGCGGAGACGATCACTCACGTGTAGGAGCTGCCGAAGGCTGCGATCTTTTGATCTTGAACTTAAAAAACAAGATCAAAAGATCGCAGCCTTCGGCAGCTCCTACAGAGGCGATTTCAATTCGGGACGTTCGTCAGACCTGAGCAGTACGCAATTTCTCGCTACGCCCACGCAGCCATTCCAATGTCAGTAACAGGATCACAGAGAACGCAATCAACAACGTCGCCGCAGCCGCAATCGTCGGGCTCAGGTTTTCGCGAATCCCGCTGAACATCTGCCGAGGCAAGGTCGCCTGTTCGGGCCCGGCGAGAAAAAGCGTCACCACCACCTCATCAAACGAAGTCGCAAAAGCAAACAGCGCCCCGGAAATCACCCCCGGCGCAATCAGCGGCAGGGTCACGCGACGGAAAGCAGTCAACGGCGATGCCCCAAGGCTCGCGGCGGCGCGCACCAGGTTATGGTTAAACCCCTGCAACGTCGCCGAAACAGTAATGATCACAAACGGCACACCCAACACCGCATGCACCACGATCAGAGAAAAGAAGCTGTTGCCCAGGCCCAGCGGCGCGAAGAACAGATAACTCGCCACGCCGATGATCACCACCGGCACGACCATCGGCGAAATCACCAGCGCCATCACCAGCGCCTTGCCGGGGAAGTCGCCACGGGTCAGGCCGATGGCCGCCAGCGTACCGAAGATCATCGCCAGCACGGTCGCGGCCGGGGCGACGATGATGCTGTTCTTCAGGGCGCGCATCCACTCGGCCGAAGCGAAGAAGTCGTGATACCACTGCAGCGAGAAGCCCTGCAGCGGGTACACCAGAAAACTGCCCGAGTTGAACGAGAGCGGAATAATCACCAGCACCGGCAGAATCAGAAACAGCAGAATCAAGCCGCAGAGAATCCGCAAGCTGTAGAACCACACCCGTTCGATGGGCGACATGTAAGGACTCAGCATTTCAAACTCCCCTTAGCTCAGGCGCAGGCGACTGGCGCCCACCAGCCAGCTGTAGATCAGATAAAGCACCACGGTCGCCAGCAGCAACAAGCCGCCCAGCGCAGTGGCCATGCCCCAGTTGATGCTGGTGTTGGTGTAGAAGGCGACGAAGTAGCTGACCATTTGATCGTTCGGGCTGCCGAGCAGCGCCGGGGTGATGTAGTAGCCGATGGCGAGGATGAACACCAACAGGCAGCCGGCACCGACGCCTGCATAGGTCTGCGGGAAGTACACCCGCCAGAAACTCGCGAACGGGTGGCAGCCGAGGGAAATCGCGGCGCGCATGTAGGTGGGCGAGATGCCTTTCATCACGCTGTAGATCGGCAGGATCATGAACGGCAGCAGGATGTGCACCATCGAGATGTACACGCCGGTGCGGTTGAACACCAGTTCCAGCGGCTTATCGATGATGCCCATCGCCATAAGCCCGCTGTTGATGAGGCCGCCCGATTGCAGCAACACAATCCACGCCGCCACTCGCACCAGAATCGAAGTCCAGAATGGCAGCAGCACCAGAATCATCAGCAGGTTGCTCTGACGCGACGGCAGGTTCGCCAGCAAGTACGCCAACGGATACGCCAGCACCAGGCAAATCACGGTAATGACCAGGCCCATCCAGAAGGTACGGGCGAAGATGTCGAGGTAGATCGCCTGGTCCGGGGTGGCCGGGGCGATTTCGCCGAGGTCGTCGATACGGTGATCGACCGACGCCAGCAAGTAATACGGGGTGATGCTACTGGTATTGCGCTTGACCGCTTGCCAGTAGGCCGGATCGCCCCAGCGTTCATCGAGGGCCTCCAGCGCTTCTTTATAAGAGGCCGGTTCGCTGGCGAATGGCAACGCCCGGGCCGTTTTGGTCAGCAGGCTGCGATAGCCGGCCAACTCCATGTTCAAGCGCTTGGACAAATCGCCCAGCGTCTGGTTTTTGCGCGCCTCGGCGAGGTCGTCGCTCGCCGCTTTGTAGACGGGTTCAGCGGGCAGGCCACGGCCGTCCCAACTGGCGATGGCCACCACGGTGCGCGGCAGGCCGCCGACCACTTCAGGGTTGCCGACGCTTTTGTAGAGCAGCGCCACGATCGGCACCAGAAACACCAGCAGCAGGAAAATCACCAGCGGCGCAATCAGCGCCTGCGCTTTCCAGCGATTAACCCGCTCGGCGCGCTTGAGCTTCTGCTTCAAGGTGGGGCTGGCGCCCTCGTTCAGGGGAACGGCGATGGCCATGACGTACTCCGCAAATCTCTGGATGGGCGGCATCACGCAATGTGATGCCGCATTACATCAACAATCAAAAATCACACCACCCCTGTAGGAGCTGTCGAGTGCAACGAGGCTGCGATCTATTGATCTTCAAAGGCAAAATCAAAAGATCGCAGCCTTCGGCAGCTCCTACAGGTCATGCGCGCATCTCTGTAGGAGCTGTCGAGTGCAACGAAGCTGCGATCTGTTGATCTTGAAAGGCCAAATCAAAAGATCGCAGCCTTCGGCAGCTCCTACAGGTCATGCGTGCATCCCTGTAGGAGCTGTCGAGTGCAACGAGGCTGCGATCTGTTGATCTTGAAAGCCAAATCAAAAGATCGCAGCCTTCGGCAGCTCCTACAGACGAAGGATTACTTCGCCGCCCAGGAGTTGAAACGCTGCTCGAGCTGCTCGCCGTTGTCAGCCCAGAAGCTGACGTCGATCTGCACCTGGTTGGCGATGTTTTCCGGCGTGGTCGGCATGTCTTTCAGGACGTCCTTGGCCAGCAGCGGTACGGCTTGAGTGTTGGCCGGGCCGTAGGCGATGTTTTCCGAGTAGGTCTTCTGCTGCTGCGGCTGTACGGAGAAGGCGATGAATTTCTTCGCAGCTTCGGCACGCTTGGCGTCCAGACCTTTCGGGATAGCCCATGCGTCGAAGTCGTAGATGCCGCCGTTCCACACCACTTTCAGATTGGATTCTTTCTGCACCGCAGCAATCCGACCGTTGTAGGCCGAGCTCATGACAACGTCACCGGAAGCCAGATACTGCGGCGGCTGCGCACCGGCCTCCCACCACTGGATGCTTGGTTTCAGCTCATCGAGTTTCTTGAACGCACGATCCTGTCCGCCCTTGCTGGCCAGTTCTTTGTAGACGTCTTTCGGCGCCACACCATCGGCCATCAAAGCGAACTCAAGGGTGTACTTGGCACCTTTACGCAGGCCACGCTTGCCCGGGAATTTCTTGGTGTCCCAGAAATCGACCCAACTGGTTGGCGCGGTTTTCAGCTTGTCGGCGTTGTACGCGAGCACGGTCGACCAGACGAAGAAACCTACGCCGCACGGCTGGATTGCGCCTTTGACGTAATCTTCGGTCTTGCCGAACAGCGCAGGATCCAGTGGCTCGAACATGTCTTCGTCACAGCCACGGGACAGTTCCGGCGACTCAACCTCCACCAGATCCCACGACACGCTCTTGGTGTCGACCATGGCTTTGACCTTGGCCATTTCACCGTTGTACTCGCCAGCAACGATCTTGCCGTTGCCCGCTGCTTCCCACGGTGCATAGAAGGCTTTGACTTGCGCAGCCTTGTTCGCCCCGCCAAACGACACCACGGTCAAATCCGGGCCAGCGGCCATTGCGCTTGCCGCACCCATCAGGCCCAGGGTAAGGGCGGTGAACTTCAGGGATCTCAACATTTATTGTTCTCTCCACGTGCAGGGTTGGTGTTGGAACTACGGGGCGCTCAGTGCGCCTCTTGAAGAGGGTCAAGCGCGCGAACGTGCTCGACCTGCCAGCCAAGCGGAACCACGTCGCCGACGCTGAGCCCTGGATCGAGCTCGGCAATCGGTTGTTTCACGAAGAAGTCGGTCTTGCCGCAGACTTCCAGGCGCACCCGGACGTGGTCGCCCAGATAGATGAATTCCGCCACCCTCCCTGAGAAGCGGTTAACGCATTGATCACTCGAACCGTTGAGGCTGACGCGCTCCGGACGGATCGACAGGGTCACCGGTTCGCCGGTCTGGCCGACGTTGACCGCCAGCGCCTCGACCTTCTCGCCACGGCCCAACTCGACCACGCAGCGTTCGCCGTTCTGGCTGAGCAACCGGCCGTTTAGCCGGTTGTTCTCGCCGATGAAGTTGGCAACGAAGGTGTTTTTCGGTTCTTCGTAGAGGCTGCGCGGCGGCGCAATCTGCTGGATTTCGCCCTGATGGAACACGGCGACGCGATCGGACATGGTCAGTGCTTCGCCCTGATCGTGGGTCACGTAGACCACGGTCACGCCGAGGCGCTGGTGCAGGTGTTTGATTTCCATCTGCATGTGTTCACGCAGTTGTTTGTCGAGGGCGCCGAGGGGTTCGTCCATCAACACCAGTTGCGGTTCGAACACCAACGCGCGGGCCAGCGCCACACGTTGCTGCTGGCCGCCGGACAACTGCGCCGGATAACGCTGGGCGAAGGCATCGAGCTGGACCATGCTCAGGACTTTTTTCACCTTGTCGCTGACGTCGCTTTTGTTCAGGCCACGCACGCTCAACGGGAACGCGAGGTTTTCGGCCACGGTCATGTGCGGGAACAGCGCGTAGTTCTGGAACACCATGCCGATGTCGCGCTTGTGCGGCGGTACGTTGTTGATCGAGCGACCGGCCAGCAGAATCTCACCGGCAGTCGGCGTTTCGAAACCGGCGAGCATCATCAGGCTGGTGGTCTTGCCGGAACCGGACGGCCCGAGCAGGGTGAGGAATTCGCCTTTGCGAATGTCCAGGTTGAGGTCTTTGACGATCAGGTTCTCGCCGTCGTAGCTCTTCTGCACTCCACGAAAGCTGACCAGCACATCACTGGCCCCTGCGCTTGTATCGACCTGGCTCATACCCACACCTTTGTTGTTGATGACTGCTTGTGTATCAAGCCTAGTGGCTGGCGGCAGTCACGCAAATCGGGGCGCAGGAGAGAATGGCCTCAGCCGGATGGAAGGTTGGGGGTAGGGATTGCCCTACAAGGATGGCGCGGATTGGCAAGCGAGATACGAGCGACAAGCTGCGAGCCGCAAGAACGGGCAAAAGCGCCTGTCGCTAACAGATATGCCCACACCCCCCTCTGTAGGAGCTGCCGAAGGCTGCGATCTTTTGATCTTGTTTTTTAAGATCTAGATCAAAAGATCGCAGCCTTCGGCAGCTCCTACAGGGGATCGCGTTCAGGTCAGAGGAGTTTGTGTTCCATCGCGTACTTCACCAACTCGGCCAGCGAAGTGATGTTGAGCTTCTGCATCAGCCGCGCCTTGTGCGTGCTGATGGTTTTGCTACTCAGGGCCAGTTGCTGGGCGATGTCATTGACGTTGGCGCCTTGGGCCAGACGCTCGAACACCGAGAACTCGCGTTCGGACAACAGCGAATGCAACGGCCGCGAATCAGTCAGACCGACTTCGAAGACCATGCGGTCGGCCAGATCCGGATCGATATAGCGCCCGCCCGCCGCGACTTTACGAATGGCGGTGAGCAGCAGCGCCGGATCACTGTCCTTGGTCGCGTAACCCGCGGCGCCGACCTTTAACGCACGCGCGGCCATTTGCGCTTCGTCGTGCATCGACAGCACCAGAATCGCTGGCGGATTATTCAGCGCGCGGATTCGCGGGATTGCTTCCAGCCCGTTGACCCCAGGCATGGAGATGTCGAGCAAGACCACTTCGCACGGCACATGGCGCAGGGTCTCGAGCAATTGTTCGCCATTGCTCGCCTCCCCCACCACCAGCAGATCCTTGGCCAGGCCGATCAATTGCTTGATGCCCTCGCGGACGATGGTGTGGTCTTCGGCTACCAGTACACGGATCACTTGCATGCTCCTCGATTGTTGTTTTCAACGGCAAAAGATCGCATTGATCGCATCCCCCTGTAGGAGCTGCCGCAGGCTGCGATCTTTTAGCGATCCACCGGCACCCACACATTCAGACTGGTGCCCTCCCCCGGCTCACTTTCAAGCGCCAACCGCCCGCCCATGATCAGCACCCGCTCGCGCATGCCCACCAGACCAAACGAAGTAGGCCGACCCGCAGCCGCGACAAATCCTACGCCATCATCGCTGACCGTCAGACACAACTCGTCGCCTTCGAGCACCAGCGTCAGTTCCACAGTATGCGCCTGGGCATGACGCATCACATTGGTCAGCGCCTCTTGCAGAATCCGGAACAGACCAATTGCTTTGGCATCACTGAGCGCCGGCAGATTGTCCGGCACCTGCACCAGACACGGAATCTGCGTCCGCGCTTCGAACCGTCGCGCCTGCCACTCGATTGCCGAGGCAATCCCGGCATCGAGAATCGGCGGGCGCAACGCCGTCGCCACATCGCGCACCAGCTGAAACAACTGGGCGATCAGGCGTTTCATGCTGTTCAGCCGCTCGTGCAAACCGGGGTCGAGTTGCGCGTAGGCCAATTCGCACATCGACGTCTCCAGTTTCAGCACCGTGAGCATTTGCCCCAACTCGTCGTGAACCTCCCGGGCGATCCGCGCCTTCTCTTCCTCGCGCACGCTTTCAAGGTGCGCCGACAGTTCGCGCAGTTGCTCGCGCGATGACGCCAGTTCCAGCTCGATGCGCTTGCTCTCGGTGATGTCCCAGACAATGCCGTCCCAGACATAAGCGCCATCTTCAAGCTGTCGGGTGATCGCCTTGATTTCGGCCCAACGCTGCACCCCTTGGCGCGTGAGGATTCGCCCCTGCCACGACCAGTCGCTATCGGTGTCCAGCGCCTGATCCTGGGTCTGGTGATAACTGGCCCTGTCGTCCGGATGCACCAGACTGCGCAGGCCCATGTCGCGGTGAGCGATGGCCGCCGGGGAATAACCGACCAGACTTTCGCTGCCCTCGGATATATAGGCAAAATCGATTTGCCCGGTGACCGGCGCCCGCTCCAGTCGAAACACCAGGCCCGGCACGTTGGCGGCGATGCCTTGCAGTCGCGCCTCGCTTTCCTGCAACGCGGCCAATGCACGACGGCGTTCGGTGACGTCGGTGAGGTAAACCACGAGATATTCGCTGTCACGAAAGCGCAAGAAACTCAGCGACACGTCCGCTGGCAAAACACTGCCATCCGCGCGCACGCAACTGGTTTCGAAACTCAACGGCCCTTCTTCACTGGCCCGCGCGCGTTTCCACAGGTTGAGCCAACGGTCCATATGCAGGCCCGGTTCGAAGTCGATCAACGGCCGCTCGATCAGCCCACCCGACGGGTAACCGAGCATGTTTTCTGCCGCCCGATTGGCGTAGCGCACGTGGCTGTCCCAATTGACCCAAAGGATGCCGACGGTGCTTTGATCGATGGAAAACTGCGTCAGCCGCAAGGCTTCTTCGCTGGCTGCGCGCAGGGCAATGTCTTCGCGTGCGGCGAGCAGACGCTGTTCGAGGCTGTGCTGCTGACGCCGCTGCCAAAACACAATCGCCATGCAACTGAGCAGCATGACGGCGAACAACAGGCTGAGGTTCTGCCAAAACCCCGGCGACTCCGACAGCCGCGGGTATTTCGGTTGCAGCCATTGGTTGTGCAGGCGCTCCAGATCCTTGGCCGGGATCGCACGCAACGCGCTCTGGACGATACCGGCAAGCTGCGGCCAATCGCGGCGCGAAGCCACGCGCAGCAGTTGCGGCAGGCCGATGTCGCCAACCACCACCAGTTCGGAGAACTCGGGTTCCACTGACAGCCGACCGAGCTGCGCTTCATCGACCACCGCGTAAGACGCCTGCTGACTCAACAACAGCTGCAACGCCTGACGCTCCAGCGGCACACCTTGCAGGTTCAGATGCGGATAGTTGCCGCGCAAATAGTCGGCGGTGGTACTCGGCATACGCACGGCGACGCGGGTCTGGCTGTCGAGTTTTTCCAGATCCACCACGCCGCTGGCCTTCTGATCGCTGACCACCAGTTGCGGCACGCGCATGTACGGATCGGAAAACTGCCAAAGGCGCAGCGCACTGGGCGTCTGTGTCAGCCCCGGAGCGATATCGATTTCGCCATCGCGCACCGCCGCTTCCAATTGCGCCAGATCCTGAAAATTACGCCAGCTCAGCTCAACATTGAGTGCCTGGGCGAGCAACTTCATCAACTCGACGTTGGCCCCGGACAACCGCTGCAAGCGTCGGTCGTATTGCGCGTACGGTGCCTGCAACACCAGGCCGACGCGCAATTCGTTGTGCTGCGCGAGCCATTGCTGCTCACTCGCCGACAATTGCGCAACGTGCGCCGGTGGCGCAGGCGCCGCCCAGCCCATCAAGGGAAACCACAAACAGCCGATAACCCACAGGCAGCAAAATCGCTTCATTGAAGTCTCTTGAACTGACAAATTCTGACCAACCCATTAGGCTGCCGGGATACTTTCTGGCCTGGAATAACCGATGCCCTCTGTTTACCGCCTGGCAATGCCAGCATTGTGCCTGTCGCTGATCCTGCCTTGTGCGTTTTCCGTCAACGCCGCCGATCCGGCCCCGGCTGCCGCAGCGGAAAAACCCGCTGAAGAAAAACCGGCCGAACGTCAGCCACTGCTTGAGCGTAGTCAGGAAGAAGCCGCGGCACTTGAACGTAAAGTGCCGGCGCAAGAACAGCAACAGTTGCAGGCCGCCAGCGAAACCTTCCTGGCCCTGTGGAAACCGGCCAACACCGCCGATCCCAAAGGCGCGGTGATTATCGTCCCGGGCGCGGGTGAGACTGCTGACTGGCCTCAGGCAATCGGCCCTTTGCGGCAGAAGTTGCCGAACGCCGAGTGGAGCAGCCTGAGCATTACCCTGCCCGATCTGCAAAGCGATGCGATCGCGCCGCGCGTAGTCGAAGCCGCAGCGGCGCCGAAAGCGCCGGAAACTGGCAGTAAGGATGCCACCACGGCGCAACCGATCGAACAGGCCGCAGGCGGTGAGGCGGAAGTCGCCGATCAGGTGGTTGCCGAAACGACTGAAGAACAGTCCAAAGCCGATGCCGAACGAATCTTCGCGCGGATCGACGCAGCCATTGCCTACGCCGAACAGCAGAGCGCACGACGCATTGTTGTGCTCGGCCACGGCACCGGCGCCTATTGGGCAGCGCGTTACCTGAGCGAGCGGCAGACCGCGCAGGTGGAGAAATTCGTCATGGTCGACGCGCAGGCACCGGCCAAGGCCAAACCGCCACTGGCGGAACTGACGCCATCGCTGAAGCTGCCGACGGCGGATATTTTCTACATGGATAAACCGCTGGATCGCCACGCGGCGCTGGAGCGTATGCAAGCGAGCAAGCGTTTGAAGACGCCGGCGTTCAGCCAGGTGGCGCTTAGGGCCCTGCCGGATAACAAGGCTGAGCAGGAACAGTTGTTCCGTCGGGTGCGTGGCTGGTTGAATCCGCAGAATCCGGACTGACCAAAGCAAAAGCAAAAGCAAAAGATCGCAGCCTTCGGCAGCTCCTACAGGGTGTACATCAATCCCATGTAGGAGCTGCCGAAGGCTGCGATCTTTTGATCTTAAAAATGCCTAGCGAAAATCTCTGCGTTCACGAATCAACGTATACGCACTGTGCAGTTCCCGAGTTCTCTCGGTCGCCTCACGCACCTGCGCAGGTGTCGCGCCGCTGCCAGCAATCTTGTCCGGGTGATGACGACTGAGCAGTCGTCGATAAGCCCGCTTGATCTGCGCCGGCTCGCTGCTCGCCGACACGCCGAGCAAACGCATCGCTTCCTGATAGGTCACCGCAGCACTGACGATAGGCCGCTTGCCCGGTTCGTAATCACTGGCCAGCGCTTGCACCTGCTGAGGCGTCCAGCCGAGCCACTTGCCCCACTGCGCCAACAACTCGCGCTCACTGACACCGGCCCGGCCGTCAGCCCAGACCATGCGCCAACAGGCACGCAACACACCTTCGGTAGCATGCGGTTGCGCACTCAGACGCCGCAGATAACCGCGCAGATTATCGCCACCCGACTTACCGCGATTGAACGCAGCGATCGCCCGACGCATGGCCGGTTCGCTCATTTCCAGCGCGCGCATCTCGTTACGCGCCTGCTGGATATGCCCGTCCTTGACTTGCCCGTCGCTCTTGGCCAGACGTCCGAGCAACACAAACAACAATTCGTCGTTGCGCAGCATCGGCCGACCGCCGAGCTTCTCCCTTAAATGCCCCCAGCTCTGCAAGTGCAAACGCCGATCCAGCGCCTGCCCCAACAACGCCCCAAGCATGGCCCCCGGAATGCTGGCGATTGCAAAACCCGCCCCGGCTCCAATCAGAGTCCCTGGCCACAACATATCAGCGACTCGCTTCTATCAAGGCTTCAGCTTCGGCCAGACGCTCATGCGTACCGACATCCACCCAATGACCTTTCAGACGCTCGCCCGTCACTTCACCGTCCGCCATGGCCTTGCGCAGTAGCGGCGCCAATTTGAAAGCCCCGTCCGCGCAGCCATCGAACAACTGCGGATGCAGCACGGCGATGCCGCTGTAGGTCAGCGTCGCCGCGTTCGGCTGGCCGTCGATGACCTGCCCCTCCAGCAACGAAAAATCGCCGGTCGGGTGATGCGCCGGGTTATCCGCCAGCACCAGATGCGCCAGACCGTTGATCGGCTGATGCAGCACGCTGAAGTCGTAATCGGTCCAGATATCACCGTTGACCACCAGGAACGCATCGTCGCCAAGCAGCGGCAGCGCGCGGAAAATCCCGCCACCGGTTTCCAGCGGCTCACCTTCCGGCGAGTATTGGATGCTCAAGCCAAACTGCGAACCGTCGCCCAGATAATCCTCGATTTGCTGACCGAGCCAGGCGTGATTGATCACGATGTCGTTGAAGCCTGCCGCCGCGAGGGCGCGCAGGTGGTATTCGATCAGCGGAACGCCGCCGGCACGCACCAGCGGTTTCGGAGTAGTCAGGGTTAGCGGGCGCATGCGCTCGCCTTTGCCTGCTGCCAGAATCATGGCCTTCATGCCTTCGCTCCGCCACGCAGGCTGGTGAACAGCGCTTGCAGTTCTGCCAGTTCGGGACGGCGCGCGATCACTGCTTCTATATAAGAGAAGAAACGCGGCACATCGGCGAGGTAGCGTGGCTTGCCATCACGATGGCAAATCCGCGCGAAGATGCCGATGACCTTCAGGTGACGCTGTACGCCCATCAGGTCGCTGGCGCGCAGGAAATCTTCGAAGTCCGGCTGCACCGGTATGTTCAGCGCCGAGGCCTGCTGCCAGTAGCTTTCCAGCCAGCCGCGTACGCGCTCTTCAGGCCAGCTGAGGAAGGCATCCTTGAACAGACAGGTCACGTCGTAGGTCACCGGGCCATAGACCGCGTCCTGAAAATCCAGTACGCCGGGGTTCGGCTCGCTGAGCATCAGGTTGCGCGGCATGTAGTCGCGGTGCACCAGCACTTTGGGCTGCGCCAGCGCACTGTCGATCAGCAGGTCGCTGATGTGCTGCCACTGTTGCTGTTGAGTCGAATCAAATTCGACGCCCAGCTCACGCTTCACGTACCACTCGGGGAACAGTTCCAGCTCGCGGCGCAGCAATGCAACGTCGTAACTCGGCAGCGGAGCGACCATCGGCAATTGCTGAAAAGCCAGCAGCGCTTGCAGGGCATCGCTGAACAATGCGTCGGCATTTTCGCTGTCGATCACGTCCAGAAAGGTCTTGTTGCCCAGGTCATTGAGCAAAAGAAACCCACGTTCGAGGTCTTCGGCATAAATTTTTGGCACATTTATTCCGGATTTCGCCAGCAAAAAGGCGATATCCACGAACGGTTTGCAGTTTTCCTGGGGGGGCGGCGCGTCCATCACGACGAAGCTGCGACCCGCGCCTTCCCAACGGAAGTAACGGCGGAAACTCGCGTCGCTACTGGCCGCGGTCAACGTGGCCGGGGGCACGGCGCCCCAGCCCTGATCTGCAAACAGAATTGCCAACTGCTCATCGAGCCAAACTTTCAGGTGTTGCAAGCGTACATCTTGGTCAGGCATTGCAAGGGTCTCCGACGGCGCTAGCCGTCAAGCGGGTCATGCTTTATTATCCAGCATCTTTTTCAGACCATCGAGAGGCGTGCGGCCCACCACCGCGGGCAGATGGCACGCAGGAAGCCCGGACTAATAAGATGGCATTGAAATCCCCCGCGTTTCGTAAAAAATTTCCATTGTTGGTAACCGGCAGTCTGCTGGCTATGCAACCTCTGGCCAGTCAATTCGTTGTTGCCGCCGAGCAGTATGACTGCTCCGTATCGGCTTCGGGTGGTTGGGACTGTGCGCCCAAGACGTCGGCGGCTGCATTGCCACCACGTCCAGTGCATGACGGCAGTGCCGTCAGCGCCACCGGCGACGCCCCGAGCGATAAAGGTTCGGTTGCCGACACTGGCGCCAAGCCAACGCTGGTCACCGAAGCCAAAGGCCGCGGTTTGAAATCCCGTAGCGAAGACTTCAGTCACCTCGACTGGGTTCCGCGCGAGAAGCTTACCGCCGCCCAACTGGCCGAAACCGGCCCGTACTGCTCGGGTGCCTACATCGAACCCACTCGTCCTGGCATGAATGACAAGACGAGCAAAAGCGATGCTCCGACCTTTATCGGCGCAAAAGCTTCGCGCTATAACACCGATGATCAAGTCGGCACGCTGGCCGGTGATGTTGTCCTGCGTCAGGGCAGCATGCAGGTCGAGTCCGATGAGGCCAGCCTGTATCAGGCTGAGAGCCGCGCCGAGCTCAATGGCGATGTGCGTATCCGTGACAACGGCGCACTGATTGTCGGCGACCATGCCGACGTGCAGCTCGACACCGGTGAAGCCAAGGTCGACAACGCCGAATACGTGATGCACAAATCGCGCATTCGCGGTAGCGCGCTGTACGCCAAGCGCGCCGAGAACGCGATCATCCGCTTGAAGGACGGCACGTACACCACGTGCGAACCGAACAGCAACGCCTGGCAGCTCAAGGGCAACAACATCACCTTGAACCCGGCCACCGGCTTCGGTACCGCGACCAACGTGACGCTGCGCGTAAAAGACATTCCGATCCTGTACACGCCTTACATCTACTTCCCGATCGATGACCGTCGCCAGTCGGGCTTCCTGCCGCCGACCATTGGCACCGGCACCGATACCGGCTTCACGCTGGTCACCCCGTACTACTTCAACCTGGCGCCGAACTACGATGCCACGTTGTACCCGCGTTACATGAGCAAGCGTGGCATGTTGGTGGAAGGCGAGTTCCGCTACCTGACCCAATCGAGTGAAGGTCAGTTCGGTGCGGCATACCTCAACGACGACAACACCGATCGCAGCAAGCAGACCGATTACGAAAAAACCCGCTACATGTACAACTGGCAGCACAAGGGCGGTCTCGACTCCCGCGTGCTCACCCAGGTTGACTACACCAAGATCAGCGATCCGTATTACTTCCAGGATCTGGAAACCGATCAGATTGGCGTGAAGTCCAGCGACTTCGTGAATCAGCAGGGCTCGGTCACCTATCGTGGCGACAGCTACACCGCGCGGTTGAATGCTCAGCAGTACCAACTGGCCACTGTTTCGAACATTACACCGTATGGTCGTTTGCCGCAGATCACCTTCACTGGTCAGCTGCCGTATCATCCGGAGGGTTTGAATTTCGATTACGAGACCGAGATTGTGCGGTTTGATCGTGATTTGAAGACTGGCACATTCACCCAGGAAGACGGCGTCACGACAGAACGTCGCCTTGACAACAACATTCAAGGTCTCGATCGCGCCAACGGCGACCGTCTGAATCTGAAGCCAGGTGTCAGCCTGCCGATGAACTGGACCTATGGCTTCCTGAAGCCATCGCTCAAGTACCAGTACACCCAGTATCAGCTTGATCTGGACGGTACCGGCAAGTCGCAGATCGTTGCTCAGCAAAATGCAGCAGCGGCAGCAGGTACCGACTATGTTGGCGGTAAGTTCGACAGCAACCAGAACCGTGGTGTGCCAATCGCCAGCGTCGACGGCGGCCTGTACTTCGACCGCAACACCTCGTTCTTTGGCAAGAACTACCGCCAGACCCTGGAACCGCGCCTGTTCTACCTCTATGTACCTGAGGTCGACCAGGAAGACATTCCAGTATTCGACACCAGCGAAAACACCTTCAGCTACGCGTCGCTGTTCCGTGACAACCGCTTCTCCGGCTCCGACCGTGTCGGTGACGAGAACAAGCTGTCGCTGGGCGTGACCAGCCGCTGGATTGAAGACGACGGATTCGAGCGTCAACGCGTCAGCGTTGGCCAGGCGTTGTACTTCAAGGACCGCAAGGTTCAACTGCCGGGCGTCGCGTTCAACGATCGCGACGACGCGAAATCCGACGTCTCGCCATATGCGCTGGAATACGAATACCGCTGGAACCGCGATTGGCGCACCACGGCCGACTACAACTGGGATCCGGACAGCCGCAGCCCGCGTTCGGGCAGCGCGATGTTCCACTACCAGCCTGAAGATAACCCGAACAAGGTCATCAACGTCGGCTATCGCTATCGCAATGACCAGGTTCGCTACGACCAGAACACCGGTAAATGGACCGTGGGTGGTGGCGACTACGGCACCCCTGGCACACCTGGCTACGTGAAGGACTACTACAAAATCCAGCAGCATGACTTCTCGGTCATCTGGCCGATCGTTCCACAGTGGAACGCAATCAGCCGCTGGCAGTACGACTACAACCGTAACCGTACCCTGGAAGCCTTCGGTGGTTTCGAGTACGACAACTGCTGCTGGAAATTGCGCCTGATCAACCGTTACTGGGTTTCCTACGACGAATTCAGTCAGGAAGCTCCGCAAAACGAAAAAGGCGACCATGGCGTCTTCCTCCAAATTGTTCTGAAGGGACTCGGCGGCCTCACTGGCGCCAAAGTAGAGAGCTTCCTCGACAAAGGCATCCAAGGTTATCGTGAACGTGAAGACCAAGCTTTCTGATTGTCTGCGCCCGCTGATGCTGGGCGCGCTGTTCCTGGGTACTGCGGCCAACGCCGCAGTACAGTCCATCGACAAAGTGGTAGCGATCGTCGACAACGACGTGGTCATGCAGAGCCAACTGGACCAACGCGTCCACGAAGTTCAGCAGACCATCGCCAAGCGTGGCGGCGGCTCGCCGCCACCGGGCGTTCTGGATCAGCAGGTGCTCGAGCGCCTGATCGTTGAAAACCTGCAATTGCAGATTGGCGAACGTTCCGGCATTCGCATCACCGATGAAGAACTGAACCAGGCGGTTGGCACCATCGCCCAGCGCAACAACATGTCCGTGGACCAGTTCCGCTCGGCTCTGGCTCGCGACGGCCTGTCTTATGACGACGCCCGCGACCAGATCCGCCGTGAGATGGTCATCAGCCGCGTCCGTCAGCGCCGTGTAGCCGAACGCATTCAGGTGTCCGAGCAGGAAGTGAAAAACTTCCTCGCCTCCGACCTGGGCAAGATGCAACTGTCCGAAGAACTGCACCTGGCCAACATCCTGATTCCGACCCCGGAAAGCGCCAACTCTGAAGCTATTCAGAACGCCGCGCGCCAGGCCATGGAGGTTTACCAGCAGCTCAAGCAAGGCGCTGACTTCGGTCAGATGGCCGTGGCCAAGTCTGCCAGTGACAACGCACTGGAAGGCGGCGACATGGGCTGGCGTAAAGCCGCGCAATTGCCACCTCCGTTCGATCGCGAACTGAGCAGCATGGCCGTCGGCGACATCACTCAGCCTGCACGCACTCCGGGTGGTTTCATCATCCTGAAGCTGCTGGCCAAGCGTGGTGGCGAAGCCCAAACCCGTGATGAGGTGCATGTGCGCCACATCCTGGTCAAGCCGAGCCCGATTCGCGACGAAGCGAAAACCAAGGCCTTGGTCGAGTCGCTTTACTCTCGTATCGAAGCTGGCGAAGACTTCGCCACACTGGCCAAGAGCTATTCCGAAGACCCGGGTTCTGCCCTCAACGGCGGCGACCTGAGCTGGATCGACCCGAACGCACTGGTTCCGGAATTCCGTCAAGTGATGGCCAATACCCCACAAGGTCAGCTGTCCAAGCCGTTCCAGACCCAATACGGCTGGCACGTTCTGGAAGTCCTTGGCCGTCGTGCCACTGACAGCACCGAACAGGCCCGCGAGCAGCAAGCAATGACCGTACTGCGTAACCGCAAATACGACGAAGAGCTGCAAACCTGGCTGCGTCAGATCCGTGACGAAGCGTACGTAGAGATCAAACTCCCTGGTGCAGACCAGGCAGCGCAGTGAAACCCAAGCGTTTCGCGCTGACACCCGGCGAACCAGCCGGCATCGGTCCCGACCTGTGCCTGCTGCTCGCCTCGCAAGTCCAGCCACACCCCCTGATTGCCATCACCAGCCGCGACCTGCTCCTTGAGCGGGCCGCGCAGCTGGGGCTGGCCGTCAATCTACTGGAAGTCGGGCCGAATCACTGGCCCGACACCCCGGCACCGGCTAACAGTCTCTATGTCTGGGATACACCGCTCAGCGCCCCTGTGGTCGCCGGGCAACTGGACAAGGCCAATGCCGCTTTCGTCCTCGAGACCCTGACCCGCGCCGGCAACGGCTGCCTCAACGGCGACTTCGCCGGGATGATCACGGCGCCCGTCCACAAGGGCGTGATCAACGAGTCGGGGATCGCGTTTTCCGGACACACCGAATTTCTGGCTGACCTGACCCATACCTCCCAGGTCGTGATGATGCTTGCCACGCGCGGTTTGCGCGTGGCACTGGTCACCACTCACCTGCCCTTGCGCGAGATTGCCGACGCAATAACGCCGGAGCGACTGGAGCGGGTCACACGGATTCTGCACGCCGACCTGCAAGAAAAATTCGGCATTGCCCAGCCTCGCATTCTGGTCTGCGGCCTCAACCCGCACGCCGGTGAAGGCGGACATCTGGGCCATGAAGAAATCGACATCATCGAACCTACATTAGAGCGCCTGCGCGGCGAGGGCATGGACCTTCGTGGCCCGCTGCCAGCCGATACTCTGTTTACCCCCAAATATCTGGAGCACTGCGATGCAGTGCTGGCGATGTACCACGACCAGGGCCTGCCCGTGCTGAAGTACAAAGGCTTCGGCGCTGCGGTCAACGTGACCCTGGGCCTGCCGATCATCCGTACTTCGGTTGACCACGGCACCGCCCTCGATCTGGCCGGCAGCGGCAAGATCGACACCGGCAGCCTGCAAGTCGCCCTGGAAACCGCCTACCAGATGGCCGAGACCCGTTTATGACCGAGCAATACCAACACAAGGCGCGCAAACGCTTTGGCCAGAACTTCCTGCACGATGCCGGCGTCATCGACCGCATCCTGCGCTCCATCAGCGCCAAGCCCACAGATCGCCTGCTGGAGATTGGCCCGGGCCAGGGTGCATTGACCGCCGGTCTGCTGAATTCCGGTGGGCAACTGGACGTGGTGGAACTGGACAAGGATCTGATCCCGATCCTCAACCAGCAGTTTGCCGGCAAAAGCAATTTCAACCTGCATCAGGGCGACGCGCTGAAGTTCGACTTCAACACGCTCAACGCCGCACCGAACAGCCTGCGTGTGGTCGGCAACCTGCCGTACAACATCTCCACGCCGCTGATTTTCCACCTGTTGAACAACGCCGGCATCATTCGCGACATGCACTTCATGCTGCAGAAGGAAGTGGTCGAGCGCCTGGCCGCAGGCCCTGGTGGTGGTGACTGGGGTCGTCTGTCGATCATGGTTCAGTACCATTGCCGCGTCGAACACCTGTTCAACGTCGGCCCGGGCGCGTTCAACCCGCCGCCGAAGGTCGATTCGGCCATCGTTCGCCTGGTGCCGCACGCGGTACTGCCGCACCCGGCCAAGGATCATCGTTTGCTGGAACGCGTCGTGCGCGAAGCCTTCAACCAGCGCCGCAAGACTCTGCGTAACACGCTCAAGCAATTGATGAGCAACGCCGAGATCGAAGCCGCCGGCGTCGATGGCAGCCTGCGCCCGGAACAACTCGACCTGGCGGCCTTCGTGCGCCTGGCCGACAAGCTCAGCGAGCAAGTCCCTGAAGCTCCCGCCGCCGACTGACCGGCGATGAACGCTATCGGGCAGCACGCCACTCTGGTTTACTGCCCGATACTTGCCTAGACTGAATCCCCATCAGCTACGCCCCGCGTTCCGCTTCGTTTAAGGCCTCTTGCATGTCCGATTCCCGTTACCAGGTCGATGTCAGCGTCGTTACCCACTATCTGGCAGACCAATCGCAACCCGAGCACGACCGCTTCGCCTTCGCCTACACCATCACCGTGCAAAACAACGGCGAGATCCCTGCTCGATTGATTTCGCGGCACTGGGTGATCACCGACGGTGACGGCCATAAAGAAGAAGTTCGCGGCGCAGGCGTGGTCGGCCAGCAACCGTTGATCGACGTCGGCAAAAGCCATACCTACAGCAGTGGCACAGTGATGACGACCAGGGTCGGCACCATGCAGGGTACCTACGAAATGGTCGCCGACGACGGTAAACATTTCGATGCCGTCATCAAACCCTTCCGCCTCGCCGTGCCCGGAGCCTTGCACTGATGGCAACGTACGCGGTCGGTGACCTGCAAGGCTGCCTCGAACCGCTCAAATGTCTGCTCAGGCAAGTAGCGTTCGATCCCACGCTTGATCGGCTCTGGCTGGTCGGCGATCTGGTCAACCGCGGCCCGCAGTCGCTGGAAACCCTGCGTTTTCTATATGGCATGCGCGAATCGCTGGTCTGTGTCCTCGGCAACCATGACCTGCACCTGCTCGCCGCGGCAAAAAACATCGAACGCCTGAAGAAATCCGACACCCTGCGCGAAATTCTCGACGCCCCCGACTGTGACGAACTGCTTGATTGGGTTCGCCAGCAAAAACTCATGCACTACGACGAGACGCGTGACGTTGCCATGGTCCATGCCGGCATCCCGCCGCAATGGTCTGTGCGCCGCGCCCTGAAGTGTGCCAATGAAGTCGAAACGGCCCTGCGTGACGACAACCTGTTGCCCGCGTTCCTCGACGGCATGTACGGCAACGAGCCGGCAAAATGGGACAACGACCTCAAAGGCGTCACCCGCCTGCGCGTGATCACCAACTATTTCACCCGCATGCGATTCTGCACTGTCGAGGGCAAACTCGATCTCAAGAGCAAGGAAGGTCTCGATACCGCCCCGCCCGGTTACAAACCTTGGTTCCAGCATAAAGAGCGCAAGACCAAGGGATTGCGGATCATCTTTGGACACTGGGCGGCACTGGAGGGCAATATCCATGAGCCAGGCATCTCGGCTCTGGACACGGGCTGCGTCTGGGGCGGCAGCCTCACCCTGATGAACGTCGACAGCGGCGAACGCCTTTCCTGCAAATGCGATGAACATGGCGGCGCGCTGTCCCCGCTCACACCACTTATCCCCGAAACTTCGCCAGTCAGCGCCCCGCGTTAGACTGCGCAATCAGCCGAGCAACAGGAACCCGCCATGAGCGAATTCAAACGCATCTCCCCGGAACAGGCCCAGGCCCTGCGCGAGCAAGGCGCGGTGATGGTCGATGTCCGTGATCCTGCTACCTTCGCCGCACTGCATATCAGCGGCTCGAAGCATCTGGACAACGTTTCCATCTCCGATTTCATCCGTGCCGCCGACCTTGATGCACCTACGGTAGTGGTCTGCTACCACGGCAACTCCAGCCAGAGCGCCGCCGCGTACCTGATCAGTCAGGGCTTCTCCGACGTCTATAGCATGGACGGCGGCTTCGAGCTCTGGCGCACGACCTACCCTTCGGAAACCTCGCAAGGCACCGCCGAATAATTTTTTTGTAGCGCGCAGGCCCCGGCTCCCGCGGGCCCGCGCGTGGCAGACGAACGGTCTGCCACAACTAATTACGTATCTCGCCTTTACCTCCCGAATTCCCAACTATCCTTAAGCCCAGGCCATCCAAAACAGGGGAGAGCCGGTACACCGGCGCACGGGTCATCGGGAGTGACTTTCAAGGTTGTCGACCGCGAAAGTGTTCTGGGGGGTAAACAAGTGGCCACCACGGCTGCTTGCCAGCATCGACTGAGTGATCCGGCGTCGGCTCCACGTATCGAGCGAGGTGACGTCATGAGTATCTTTAGCCACTTCCAACAACGCTTCGAGTCCACACGCCAGGAAGAACTCTCGCTGCAAGAGTACCTGGAGCTGTGCAAGCAAGACCGTAGCGCCTACGTTTCCGCCGCCGAGCGTCTATTGCTGGCCATCGGCGAACCGGAACTGCTCGACACCTCGACCAATTCGAGGCTGTCACGCATCTTCTCCAACAAGGTGATCCGTCGTTATCCGGCCTTTGAAGACTTCCACGGGATGGAAGAATGCATCGACCAGATCGTGTCGTATTTCCGTCACGCCGCCCAAGGCCTGGAAGAGAAGAAACAGATCCTCTATCTGCTTGGCCCTGTCGGTGGCGGTAAGTCATCCCTGGCCGAGAAGCTGAAACAGCTGATCGAGAAAGTGCCCTTCTACGCGATCAAGGGTTCGCCGGTATTCGAATCTCCGCTGGGCCTGTTCAACGCCACCGAAGATGGCGCGATCCTCGAGGAAGATTTCGGCATTCCCAAACGCTACCTCAACACCATCATGTCGCCATGGGCGACCAAACGCCTGGCCGAATTCGGCGGCGACATCAGTCAGTTCCGCGTGGTCAAACTGTATCCGTCGATCCTCAACCAGATTGCCGTGGCCAAGACCGAACCGGGCGACGAGAACAACCAGGATATTTCGGCGCTGGTCGGTAAGGTCGACATCCGCAAACTCGAGGAATACCCACAGAACGACGCCGACGCCTACAGCTACTCCGGTGCGCTGTGCCGGGCCAACCAGGGCCTGATGGAATTCGTCGAAATGTTCAAGGCACCGATCAAGGTGCTGCACCCACTGCTGACTGCCACTCAGGAAGGCAACTACAACAGTACCGAAGGTTTGGGCGCGATTCCGTTCACCGGGATTTTGCTGGCCCACTCCAACGAATCGGAGTGGCACACCTTCCGCAACAACAAGAACAACGAAGCCTTCATCGACCGGATTTACATCGTGAAGGTGCCGTACTGCCTGCGCGTCAGCGATGAAGTAAAAATTTACGACAAACTGCTGTTCAACAGCTCCTTGGCCAAAGCGCATTGCGCACCCGACACCTTGAAGATGCTGGCGCAATTCACCGTGCTGTCACGCCTCAAGGAGCCGGAAAACTCCAACATCTATTCGAAGATGCGCGTGTACGACGGCGAAAACCTCAAGGACACCGATCCGAAGGCCAAGTCGATTCAGGAATACCGTGACACGGCAGGCGTCGACGAGGGCATGAACGGTCTGTCGACTCGATTCGCGTTCAAGATCCTGTCCAAGGTCTTCAACTTCGATCCGCATGAAATTGCCGCCAACCCGGTGCATCTGCTTTACGTGCTGGAACAGCAGATCGAACAGGAACAGTTCCAGGCGGAAACGCGCGAGCGTTATCTGCGCTTCTTGAAGGAGTATCTGGCACCGCGCTACATCGAATTCATCGGCAAGGAGATCCAGACCGCTTACCTGGAGTCCTACAGCGAGTACGGCCAAAACATCTTCGACCGCTACGTGCTGTATGCAGACTTCTGGATTCAGGATCAGGAATACCGCGATCCTGAAACCGGCGAAATTCTCAACCGTGTCGCTCTCAACGAGGAACTGGAGAAAATCGAAAAACCGGCCGGCATCAGCAATCCGAAGGATTTCCGCAACGAGATCGTCAACTTCGTGTTGCGCGCCCGGGCCAACAACAACGGCAAAAACCCGACCTGGCTCAGCTACGAAAAACTGCGGGTGGTCATCGAGAAGAAAATGTTCTCGAACACCGAAGACCTGCTGCCAGTCATCAGCTTCAACGCCAAGGCCAGCAAAGAGGACCAGCAGAAACACAACGACTTCGTTACACGAATGGTCGAACGCGGCTACACCGACAAACAGGTACGGCTACTTTCCGAATGGTACCTACGGGTCCGGAAGTCGCAGTGAAGCAGTTGCAAGCTTCTAGCTCCAGGCTGCAAGAGAACAGCGGTTGAGTCCCGATTCCGGGTACTGACGCCGCATCGCTTGCAGCTTGAAGCTCACGACTTGAAGCTCCCCGGAGGGGCCTATGAGCTATGTGATCGACCGACGTCTCAATGGCAAGAACAAGAGCACGGTGAACCGCCAGCGTTTCCTGCGGCGTTACCGTGACCACATCAAAAAGGCTGTCGAAGAGGCGGTCAGCCGTCGCTCCATTACCGATATGGAACACGGCGAACAGATCAGCATTCCCGGTCGCGACATCGACGAGCCGGTGCTTCACCACGGTCGCGGCGGCAAGCAGACTGTGGTTCATCCCGGCAACAAGGAATTCACCGCCGGCGAACACATCGCCCGACCTCCGGGAGGGGGTGGCGGACGCGGTCCGGGCAAGGCGGGTAATTCCGGCGAGGGCATGGACGAGTTCGTCTTCCAGATTACCCAGGAAGAATTCCTCGAATTCATGTTTGAAGACCTCGAACTGCCGAACCTGGTCAAACGTAACCTGACCGGTACCGACACCTTCAAGACCGTGCGTGCAGGGATCAGTAACGAAGGCAACCCCTCACGCATCAACATCATTCGCACTCTGCGTTCCGCTCACGCGCGGCGCATTGCCCTGTCCGGCAGCAGCCGGGCAAAACTGCGCGAAGCCAAAGCAGAACTTGAGCGATTGAGACGCGAAGAGCCCGACAACTTCGGCGATATTCAGACACTCGAAGCAGAAATTGAAAAACTCAGCGCGCGCATCCATCGCGTGCCATTCCTTGATACTTTTGACCTCAAATACAACCTGCTGATCAAGCAACCCAATCCAAGCTCCAAGGCTGTGATGTTTTGCCTGATGGACGTTTCCGGGTCCATGACCCAGGCAACCAAGGACATCGCCAAGCGCTTTTTCATCCTTTTGTACCTGTTCCTGAAGCGCAACTACGACAAGATCGACGTCGTGTTCATCCGCCATCACACCAGCGCCCGGGAAGTGGACGAAGAGGAGTTTTTCTATTCACGGGAAACCGGCGGCACTATCGTCTCCAGCGCCTTGAAGCTGATGCAGGAGATCATGGCCGAGCGTTATCCGAGCAACGAATGGAACATCTACGCCGCGCAAGCTTCCGACGGTGACAACTGGAACGACGACTCGCCTATCTGCCGCGACATACTGATCAACCAGATCATGCCTTTTGTGCAGTACTACACTTACGTGGAGATCACCCCACGCGAACACCAGGCCCTCTGGTACGAGTACGAACGCATCGCCGAAGCCTTTTCCGACACGTTTGCCCAGCAGCAACTGGTCTCGGCCGGGGATATCTATCCGGTCTTCCGTGAACTCTTCCAGCGCAGGTTAGTGACATGACCGCCAAAGAGCAGAAACGCCAACCCATCTCCACCGGCTCCGAATGGACGTTCGAGCTGATCCAGACCTACGACCGCGAAATCGCCCGTATCGCGGCCGGCTATGCGCTGGATACCTACCCCAACCAGATTGAAGTAATTACCGCAGAGCAGATGATGGACGCGTATGCCTCGGTCGGGATGCCGTTGGGCTACCACCACTGGTCCTACGGCAAACACTTCCTCAGCACCGAAAAATCCTACAGTCGCGGGCAGATGGGGCTGGCGTACGAGATCGTGATCAACTCGGATCCGTGCATCGCCTACCTGATGGAAGAGAACACAATCTGCATGCAGGCCCTCGTGGTGGCCCACGCCTGCTACGGGCACAACAGCTTCTTCAAAGGCAATTACCTGTTCCGCACCTGGACCGACGCCAGTTCAATCATCGATTACCTGGTGTTCGCCAAGCAGTACATCATGCAATGCGAGGAGCGCCATGGCATTGATGCCGTGGAAGACCTGCTCGATTCCTGCCATGCGCTGATGAACTACGGGGTCGATCGCTACAAACGCCCGTATCCGATTTCCGCCGAAGAGGAACGCCGTCGGCAGAAGGATCGTGAAGAACATATGCAAAAACAGATCAACGATCTGTGGCGCACCATTCCCAAAGGCGCGGACAAATACAGCGACAAGGACAACGCACGCTTCCCGGCCGAGCCGCAGGAAAACATCCTCTACTTCATCGAGAAGCACGCGCCGTTACTGGAGCCCTGGCAGCGGGAAATCGTGCGGATCGTGCGCAAGATCGCTCAGTATTTCTATCCACAACGCCAGACTCAGGTAATGAACGAAGGTTGGGCGACGTTCTGGCACTACACGCTGATGAACGACCTGTATGACGAAGGGCTGGTCACCGACGGTTTCATGATGGAATTCCTGACGTCGCACACCAGCGTGGTGTTCCAGCCAGGTTTCGACAGCCCTTACTACAGCGGCATCAACCCCTACGCACTCGGCTTTGCCATGTATCGCGACATCCGGCGCATGTGCGAAGAGCCCACCGAAGAGGATCGCCACTGGTTCCCCGACATCGCCGGGACGGATTGGCTGTCGTCCATCAAATTCGCCATGAGCAGCTTCAAGGACGAAAGCTTCATCCTGCAATACCTGTCACCGAAAGTGATCCGCGATCTGAAACTGTTCAGCATCCTTGATGATGACCAGAAGGATGACCTGTTAGTACCCGCCATCCATGACGAAACGGGCTATCGGACCATCCGCGAAACCCTCGCAGCGCAGTACAACCTCGGCAATCGTGAACCGAACGTGCAGATATACAGCATTGATCGCCGCGGCGACCGCTCGCTAACCCTGCGCCATCAGCAACACGACCGCAAACCGCTGGGCGACTCCACCGACGAGGTGCTCAAACACCTGCATCGCTTGTGGGGTTTCGACATTCATCTGGAAACCCTGCAAGGCGACCAGATCATGAAAACCCATCACGTTCCGCCACGCAGTGAACACAGCGAAGGGGATTACGGTCGACTCGACCTCGCCGTCATTCACCTTTGATTCGGTTCTTGCCTCCGAAAGTCCGACGCAAGGGTTATCCTGTCGGGCTAACGGAGGTTTTTTATGCAGATTTTCAAGGTTGGCGGTGCGGTACGTGATCGCTTGCTGGGCAAACCGGTCACCGATATCGACTGGGTAGTGGTGGGCGCCACCACCGAAGAAATGCTCGCTCAGGGCTATCGCCCGGTCGGCGCGGATTTCCCGGTGTTTCTTCATCCGAAAAGCGGCGAGGAATATGCCCTCGCCCGTACCGAGCGCAAAAGCGGTCGCGGTTATGGCGGCTTCACCTTTCACGCCAGCCCTGAAGTCACGCTTGAGGAAGACCTGATCCGCCGCGATCTGACCATCAACGCCATGGCCGAAGACGATCAGCAAAATCTGACCGATCCCTACCACGGCCAGCGCGATCTCGAAGCTCGTATCCTGCGCCACGTTTCGCCGGCATTCGCCGAAGATCCGCTACGTGTACTGCGTGTTGCCCGCTTCGCCGCTCGCTATGCGGATTTGGGTTTTACCGTTGCGCCCGAGACACTGGAGCTGATGCGTCAGCTCAGTGAGTCCGGCGAACTCGAGGCACTGACAGCCGAACGCAGCTGGAAGGAAATCTCCCGGGCACTGATGGAAGATCAGCCGCAGGTATTCATTCAGGTGCTGCGCGATTGCGGCGCACTGAAAGTGCTGATGCCGGAAGTCGATGCGCTGTTCGGCGTGCCGCAGCCAGAAATACACCATCCGGAAATCGACAGCGGCATCCACACGCTCAGCGTGCTGGAGCAATCGGCGCGGCACAAACAACCGCTCACCGTGCGCTGGGCCTGCCTGCTGCACGACCTCGGCAAAGGCCTCACGCCAGAAGAGGAATGGCCGCGACATATCGCCCACGAACACAAGGGTTTGAAGCTGATCAAAGCGGTCAACCAACGCTTCAAGGCGCCGAAGGACTGTCAGGAATTGGCGCTGCTGGTCGGCCAGTACCACACCCACGGCCACCGAGCCTTGGAGTTGAAGGCTTCAACGTTGCTGGAGCTGCTGCAAAGTTTTGATGTCTATCGCCGGCCGCAGCGGTTTGAAGAGTTTATCGCTGCGTGCGAGATGGATGCTCGAGGCCGTAAGGGACTGGAGGACAGGAGTTATCCACAGGCTGATTATTTGCGTGGCGCGGCAAACGTTGCGCGCGGGGTGGCGGTGCAGCCATTGCTGGAGAAAGGATTCAAAGGGCCGGAGTTGGGAGAGGCGCTTAAGCGCGAGCGGCTCAAGGCTTTGAAAATTTACAAAGACAATCGCTGAAGCAAGATCAAAAGATCGCAGCCTCCGGCAGCTCCTACAGGGAAATGCGAATTCCCCTGTAGGAGCTGCCGGAGGCTGCGATCTTTTGATTTATAGATTTGGCGGTGTGAGCTGCTCGCCCCGCCATCCGAACGCCACCGGCGCCAACACTTGATCAATCTGCGACTCGGCCCACAGTGTCGCGAAGCTTTTTCCCACACCCGGATGCACCCGATCTGGCGCAATCAGCGACAGCGGCCACAACACGAAGGCGTTTTTCAGTATCTCGGCGCGGGGCAGGACCAATCCGTCGAAATTGCCCACCAGATTGCCGTACAACAACACGTCGATATCCAGCGGTAACCCCTTACGGTCCGGCGCATACCGGCCGTTATCCGCCTCGATGAATTTCAAACGGCGATCGAGCTCCATCAACGGCAGGTCGGTAAACGCCGACACCACAAAATTGAAGAACGGACCGCTCTTGATTCCCACCGGCTGGCTCTCGAATACCGCCGAACAGCGGATATCCACCAAAAACGTGGCCAGCGCATCCAGACCGGCGCGCAAATGGGCTTCGCGCTCGACATTGCTACCGAGCCCGAGATAGACCTGAGTCAGCGACATCCGCGCTCGATCTCCACGCCCACGCCGCCCTTGGCGGCCGGCACGGCGCCGGGCTTGGTCAGCTTCAGGCGTACCCAGGTGATCTTGAATTCGTCCATCAGCACCGCGACCAGGCGTTCGGCAAAGGTCTCGACCAGTTGGAACTGCGCCTGTTCGGAAAACGCCTGGATACGCGTGGAAACGCTGGCATAGTCGAGCGCCAGGGTCAGATCATCACCGGCCGCGGCCGGGCGATTGTCCCAGGCGAAGCTCAGATCAAGACGCAGACACTGTCGGATGCCGCGCTCCCAGTCGTAGGCACCGATCACGGTGTCGACTTCCAGGCCCTCGATAAACACTCTGTCCACGCACTTTTCTCCGCTGCACGACAAGGGCGCAATGCGCCGTTAGAATCAGGGCGTCCTCGCCCGGAATAGTAAGCATGTTTTGGTTACTGGCGACTCTCGCCTACCTGCTCGGCTCTCTGTCCTTCGCCATTTTGCTCAGCCGCCTGACCGGAAACCCGGACCCGCGAATGAGTGGCTCGGGTAATGCCGGCGCCACCAACATGCTGCGCCTGGCCGGTCGCAAACTCGCGATCCTGACCCTGCTGGGTGATCTGTGCAAAGGCCTGCTGCCGGTGCTGCTCGCTGCGGCTATCGGCCTTTCGCTGCAGGATCAGGCCTGGATTGGCGTGTGCGCCGTGATCGGTCACCTGTTCCCGCTGTATTTCCGCTTTCGCGGCGGCAAAGGTGTCGCCACCGCTGCCGGCATGCTCTTGGCTCTGTATCCGCCTGCTGCGCTGCTGGCGGTGTGTGCCTGGCTGCTGACGTTCTATCTGACCCGCACCAGCTCTCTGGCAGCGCTGATCGCCACACCGTTGACCCTGCCGCTACTGGCTTGGCAAGAACCTGAGGCACTGCTGCCGATGAGCACATTGACGCTGCTGATCGTCTGGCGCCACCGCGGCAATCTACGCGACCTGTTTGCCGGGCGCGAACGGCATTTCTGAATACCGTCCACGAGCACTGCTCATCAGAGCGCCGACAATTGCTCCATCGGCCAGCGCGCTTGCACACTGATCGCCAGACTTTCCTGCTGTCCGGCCTGCAATCGCTGGCAACCGGCGAACGCGATCATCGCGCCATTGTCGGTGCAAAATTCAGGACGGGCGTAAAACACATCGCCCTGCATGTCGCCGAGCATTTTCTCCAGCGACACACGCAGCGCCTTGTTGGCACTGACGCCGCCAGCAATCACCAGACGCTTCATGCCTGCCTGCTTCAGGGCGCGCTTGCACTTGATGGTCAAAGTCTCCACCACGGCCTGCTGGAACGCCAGCGCGATGTCGCAACGGGCTTGCTCGTTGTCGTCCCCGGCGCTGATGCGTTGCTGCCATGTGTTGAGCGCCGAGGTCTTCAGACCGCTGAAGCTGAATTCCAGCCCCGGGCGATCACACATCGGACGCGGGAAAGTGAAACGTCCTGCGACGCCCTTCTCCGCCAGCTTGGCGATTTCCGGCCCGCCGGGATAATTGAGGCCCATCATCTTCGCGGTCTTGTCGAAAGCTTCACCAGCCGCGTCGTCAAGGGTCTCGCCGAGCAGCGTGTATTGGCCGATGCCATCAACCTGAACCAGCTGCGTATGACCGCCGGAGACCAACAAAGCGACGAACGGGAATTGTGGCGGTGTTGGCTCCAGCATCGGCGCCAGCAAATGACCTTCCATGTGATGCACGCCGAGCGCCGGAATGCCCCAGGCAAAAGCCAATGCCTGGGCGCAGGAAGCACCCACCAGCAGCGCCCCAACCAGGCCAGGACCCGCGGTGTAGGCGATCGCGTCGATCTCGGTCGGCACGCAGTCAGCCTCGGCCAACACCTGACGAATCAAGGGCAGCATGCGTTTGACGTGGTCACGCGAGGCCAGCTCCGGCACCACACCGCCATAGGCGCGATGCAGGTCAATCTGACTGAACAGTGCATCGGCCAGCAGACCCCGCTCACTGTCATATAATGCGACGCCGGTTTCGTCGCAGGAGGTTTCTAATCCCAGTACTAGCATGGGTTTGCGCCTTGTTTAGGCTGAATTCGAAGGCGCGCATAATAGTCCCCGCGTGATGCCCCGACCAGCGGTTTTCGATCAGAGGCTTTGCATTCCGAGCGATGAGGGGTTAACATCCGCAACCCTTAAAAACCGACGACCTCAGCCGCGAATTTTTTGCGACGAGAACGTTGATCCCGGTAATGAAAGAAGGTAGCTCTGGATGCCAGCCGTCAAAGTTAAAGAGAACGAACCCTTCGACGTAGCTCTGCGTCGTTTCAAGCGCTCCTGCGAAAAAGCCGGTGTACTGGCTGAAGTTCGTAGCCGCGAATTTTACGAGAAGCCAACTTCTGAGCGTAAGCGTAAAGCAGCAGCCGCTGTTAAGCGTCACGCCAAGAAAGTTCAGCGCGAACAGCGCCGCGCCGTTCGTCTGTACTAATACACAGACGTTCGTAGCAAGCTTCTGCCAAGCCCGGCCCTCAGCCGGGCTATTGGCATTTGCGGATATCGCTTGATGCTTCATCGTCGACGCCGCACACGCGACCGAGACAAATCTGCTTCACACGTCAGACCTGGCTCTTTTGCCAGCGGTGCACGTCTTTTCTGACGAGCCTTTCAAGGCTACTGACGAGCACACCCACTGATTCCTCTTACGACGATCAGCCCAAGGCACCTGCATGCGTGCCCGCTTTATTGAGCTATCCGAGGTCTTTAACCGACCGTCAGCGGACTCAGCGCAACACTTTCAAATAGTCGAAGGCTGATTGGTACTAACGTCAGTGGATTTTCGGCAGATACACTTCCCGACAGCGATAACGCAGACGACACCGGTCGAGCCGCACATTTTGCGCGCTTCAAACAACGACCCGCGTCCGGCCGCCCTTCGCATCGGACTTATTACAGCGCAGACAACGAGCACGCCATGGCCGGGCTGATTCCCCAGAGCTTCATTGACGACCTGCTGAACCGCACCGACATCGTCGACGTGGTCAGCTCGCGCGTGCAATTGAAGAAGGCTGGCAAGAACTACACCGCCTGCTGCCCGTTTCACAAAGAAAAAACCCCGTCTTTCAGCGTCAGCCCCGAAAAGCAGTTCTATTACTGCTTCGGTTGCGGTGCCGGCGGCAACGCGCTCGGCTTCCTCATGGATCACGACAACCTGGATTTCCCCCAGGCTATCGAGGATCTGGCGAAAGCAGCCGGCATGGAGATTCCGCGCGAAGAAGGCGGCCGCCCGCACAAGCCGCGCCAGCCGACCGATTCGCCGCTGTATCCGCTGCTCACCGCTGCTGCTGACTTTTATCGGCAGGCGCTCAAGAGCCACCCAGCGCGCAAAGCTGCCGTGGATTACCTCAAGGGCCGCGGCCTGACAGGTGAGATTGCCCGAGACTTCGGTCTCGGCTTTGCTCCGCCGGGCTGGGACAATCTGTTCAAACACTTGAGCAGCGACACACTTCAGCAAAAAGCCATGATCGACGCCGGCCTGCTGATCGAGAACGCCGAAACCGGCAAACGCTATGACCGCTTCCGCGATCGCGTGATGTTCCCGATCCGCGACAGCCGCGGGCGAATCATCGCTTTCGGCGGGCGCGTGCTGGGCGACGACAAGCCGAAATACCTGAACTCACCGGAAACCCCGGTTTTCCATAAAGGCCAGGAACTCTACGGCCTCTATGAAGCGCGCAAGAACAACCGCAACCTTGACGAAATAATCGTCGTCGAAGGTTATATGGACGTCATCGCCCTCGCCCAACAAGGCCTGCGCAATGCCGTCGCAACGCTGGGCACCGCGACCAGCGAAGAACACCTCAAACGCCTGTTCCGCGTCGTGCCCAACGTCTTGTTCTGTTTCGACGGCGACCAGGCCGGCCGTAACGCCGCGTGGCGCGCACTGGAAGCAACGCTTTCTAGCCTGCAGGACGGACGCCGTGCGCGATTCCTGTTTCTACCCGAAGGCGAAGACCCGGATACGCTGATTCGCGCCGAGGGCACTGATGCCTTCAAGGCCCGAATCAATCAGCATGCGCAGCCGCTGGCAGATTATTTCTTCCAGCAACTTACCGAAGAGTCCGACCCGCGCTCGCTCGAAGGCAAGGCCCACATGGCCACCCTCGCGGCACCGTTGATCGACAAAGTGCCAGGTGCAAATCTGCGCATTCTGATGCGTCAGCGCCTGACCGAAATCACCGGCTTAAGCAGCGAAACCGTCAGTCAGCTCGCGCAAAACGCACCGCAGGAAGCGCCGCCCGCCTACGATCCGGGTTTCGATTACGACGCAATGCCCGACTACAGCGACTACCATCAGCCGCAGGCGCAGGACATGTACGCGCCGCAGCAGGAGTGGACGCCGAAGAAACCCGGCGCTGGCGGCAAGAAATGGGACAAAAAACCCTGGGACAAAAACGGCAAGCGTGGTGGCGATCGCGATCAGCAACGCCCACGGACGCCAATCGGCGTCGAGTCGCCGACCCTGACTGCCCTGCGCACACTGCTTCACCACCCGCAATTGGCCGAGCGCGTTGAAGATGCCGGGCACATTGCGGACGAAAATCAGACCAACGCCCAGCTGCTGGTGGCGTTGCTCGAAGCCGTACAGAAGAATCCCAAGCTAAACTCATTTCAGTTGATCGCGCGATGGCACGGCACTGAACAGGGTCGATTGCTCAAGGCGCTGGCAGAAAAGGAATGGCTGATTGACGGAGATAACCTTGAACAACAGTTTTTCGACACCATTACTAGCTTGTCAGCCCGCCAACGCGAGCGAAATCTGGAACAGTTACTCAGGAAAGCGCGTCAAAGCGAACTGAGTATCGAAGAGAAAAATCAACTGCGCGACCTTTTAAGTCGCAATGTTTCCGCATCAAGCCCGACCTCAACTGGCGCGTGAGGTCATAGCTCAGGTATAATCCTCGGCTTGTTTTTTGCCCGCCAAGACCTTCAGTGGATAGGGTGTTATGTCCGGAAAAGCGCAACAGCAGTCTCGTATTATTGAGTTGATCAAACTGGGTCGTGAGCAGAAGTATCTGACTTACGCCGAGGTCAACGACCACCTGCCCGAGGATATTTCAGATCCTGAGCAGGTGGAAGACATCATCCGCATGATTAACGACATGGGGATCCCCGTACACGAGAGTGCTCCGGATGCGGACGCCCTTATGTTGGCCGACGCCGATACCGACGAGGCGGCTGCGGAAGAAGCAGCCGCCGCGTTGGCAGCGGTGGAGACCGATATCGGTCGCACGACTGACCCTGTGCGCATGTATATGCGTGAAATGGGTACCGTTGAGCTTCTGACTCGTGAAGGCGAAATCGAAATCGCCAAGCGTATCGAAGAGGGCATCCGTGAAGTGATGGGCGCAATCGCGCACTTCCCTGGCACGGTTGACCACATTCTCTCCGAGTACACCCGCGTCACCACCGAAGGTGGTCGCCTGTCTGACGTCCTGAGCGGTTATATCGACCCGGACGACGGCATTGCGCCGCCTGCGGCAGAAGTGCCGCCGCCGGTCGATCCGAAAGCCGTCAAGGCTGACGACGAAACCGACGACGATGAAGCCGACTCTTCCGATGACGAAGAAGAAGCCGAAAGCGGTCCAGATCCGGTCATCGCTGCCCAGCGTTTTGGCGCTGTGTCCGATCAGATGGAAATCACCCGCAAGGCGCTGAAGAAGCACGGTCGCAGCAACAAGGCAGCGATTGCCGAACTGCTGCTACTGGCCGAGCTGTTCATGCCGATCAAACTGGTGCCGAAGCAATTCGAAGCCCTGGTCGAGCGTGTTCGCGGTGCCCTGGATCGTCTGCGTCAGCAAGAGCGCGCGATCATGCAACTGTGTGTACGTGATGCACGTATGCCACGCGCCGATTTCCTGCGTCAGTTCCCGAGCAACGAAGTCGACGAAAGCTGGTCCGACGCCCTGGCCAAAGGCAAGAGCAAGTACGCCGAAGCCATCGGCCGTGTTCAGCCGGACATCATCCGTTGCCAGCAGAAACTGATTGCGCTGGAAACCGAAACCGGTTTGACCATTGCTGAAATCAAGGACATCAACCGTCGCATGTCGATCGGTGAGGCCAAGGCCCGCCGCGCGAAGAAAGAGATGGTTGAAGCGAACTTGCGTCTGGTGATCTCGATCGCCAAGAAGTACACCAACCGCGGCCTGCAATTCCTCGATCTGATCCAGGAAGGCAACATCGGTCTGATGAAAGCGGTGGACAAGTTCGAATACCGTCGTGGTTACAAGTTCTCGACTTATGCCACCTGGTGGATCCGTCAGGCGATCACTCGCTCGATCGCCGACCAGGCCCGCACCATCCGTATTCCGGTGCACATGATCGAGACGATCAACAAGCTCAACCGCATTTCCCGGCAGATGTTGCAGGAAATGGGTCGCGAACCGACCCCGGAAGAGCTGGGCGAACGCATGGAAATGCCTGAGGACAAGATCCGCAAGGTATTGAAGATCGCTAAAGAGCCGATCTCCATGGAAACCCCGATCGGTGATGACGAAGACTCCCATCTGGGTGACTTCATCGAAGACTCGACCATGCAGTCGCCAATCGATGTTGCCACTGTTGAGAGCCTGAAAGAAGCGACCCGCGAAGTGCTGTCCGGCCTCACTGCACGTGAAGCCAAAGTACTGCGCATGCGTTTCGGTATCGACATGAACACCGACCATACGCTCGAAGAAGTGGGCAAACAGTTTGACGTGACCCGTGAGCGGATCCGTCAGATCGAAGCCAAGGCGCTGCGCAAGCTGCGCCACCCGACGAGAAGCGAGCATCTGCGCTCCTTCCTCGACGAGTGATACCAGAACCCCCGGCCCAGGCCGGGGGTTTTGTTTATGTGGCAGATTAAATTCCCCGCACCACCCCTCCCCCGCATACCCCGTCTACACTCGAAATATTCACCCCCGAGCCATAACGAGAGCGTTATGCCCAGACTGGCGTCCGTGCTAACTCTGCTGTCACTGATGATCTGGACCGCAACGGCTGACGCGCTGACTCTGACCGATGAAGAACGTAGCTGGCTGACGGCTCACCCGGACTTGCGCCTGGGTGTCGACGCGTCGTGGCCGCCCTTTGAGTTTCGTGACGATCAGGCCCGCTATCAGGGCCTTGCAGCTGATTACATAGACGTCATACGCCAGCGTCTGGCGATCAAACTCACGCCAGTAGAGCCGGTGAGCTGGACGGTGGTGCTTGAGCAGGTCAAGCAGGGCAAAATCGATCTGCTGCCGGGGATCATGTCGACACCGGAGCGTCAGGAATATCTGTCGTTTACACGTCCTTACCTCGACTTCCCGATCGTCATCCTCGCCCACGTTGGCGGTTCACAACCGCGCAAGCTTGACGATCTGTATGGCCTGAAGATCGCCGTGGTGGAAAACTATGCGCCCCATGAACTCCTGCGCACCCACCATCCCGACCTTAATCTGGTCGCCATGCCCAATGTCAGCTCGGCCTTGCAAGCGCTCGCGACCGATGAAGTAGACGCCGTAGTGGGTGATCTCGCGTCCAGTGTCTGGAGCCTGCGTCAGCTGAAACTCGACGGCCTGTATGTCAGTGGCGAAACGCCGTACCGCTATCAACTGGCGATGGGCGTACCCCGTGACAACAAGATGCTGGTGGGCATTCTGGACAAAGTCCTGGCGGACATGTCCCCGGCTGAAATCAGCGCTATTCAAGAGCACTGGGTTGGAAACGTCCTTGATCATCGGACATTCTGGTCGGATCTACTGATGTACGGCCTGCCTGGCCTGCTGATCCTGATCATCGTGCTGGCGGTGGTGATCCGCATCAACCGCCGTCTGAGCTCGGAGATCGCCCGACGCATCGACCTCGAACAGGAATTGCGCAGCAGCGAGTATCACTATCGCGGCTTGGTAGAGAGCTTGTCGGCCATCGCCTGGGAAGCGCGCATGAGCGACTTCACCTACAGCTATGTGTCACCCCACGCCGAAGACTTGCTCGGTTATCCGCTGTCGCATTGGCTGATTCCGGGGTTCTGGCGCAACATCATTCACCCGGCCGACCTGACCCGCGCCCAGAGCTTCTGCGATCACGAAGTGCTGGCTGGACGCGATCACAGCCTCGATTACCGGGTGATCACCGCGGACGGTCGTTGCCTGTGGGTACGCGACATCGTCAGCCTTATCGAACACGGCCATGAACCGGTGATGCGCGGGCTGATGATCGACATCAGCGAGACCAAACGTACCGAGGAGGCGCTGCGCCTGTCCGAGCAGAAATTCGCTTCGGTGTTCCAGCAATGTCCGGACATTTTGGTGATCGCGCGGTTGTCTGACGGTTGCTTGCTGGAAGTAAACGAGGCCTTCGAAGAGCAGATTGGACTGAAAGCCGAAGAAGTCATCGGCCAGACCGCCACCAATCTGAACATATGGGGTATTCCCGGCGTCGGGCCGGGGCTGTTGCAGCGGTTACAGGCCGGCAGCATCCGCAACCTGGAAATGCCCTTTCGTCGTAACAATGGCCAGGTGTTTACCGGGCTGATTTCCGCCGAACCCTTTGATCTCGACACCACACCCGCACTGGTCGTGGTGGTGCGCGACATCACTCAGCTCAAGGAAACCCAACAGCAACTGCAAACGTCGGAAGAAAAGTTTGCCAAGGCATTTCATGCATCACCGGACGGTTTGCTTTTGTCGCGTCAAAGCGACGGCCTGCTGCTGGAAGTCAACGAAGGCTTCAGCCGGATCACCGGGTTCAACAGCGCCATGTCGGTGGATCGCTCGACGCTGGATCTGGGGATCTGGGTCAACCTCAACGAACGTAAACAGATGCTCGATCTGCTGCACCGCGATGGCTTCGTCCGTGATTTCAGTTGCCATATTCGCCGCAGCGATGGGCAGATTCGGCTCTGCGAAGTATCGGCCCGACCGCTGCCGATCGGCGAAGAAGACTGCATGTTGACCATCGCCCGCGACATCACCGAACGCCACCTGATGCAGGAGAAACTGCAACAGGCTGCGACTGTTTTCGAAAGCACCGCAGAAGGCGTGTTGATCACCGACACTCAGCAGCACATCAGCGCGGTCAACCGGGCCTTCACCGAAATCACCGGTTACAGCGAAAGCGAAGCGCTCGGCCATACACCGCGCCTGCTCGCCTCGGGCTTGCACGACAGCGCGTTTTACGCAGCGATGTGGCACCAGCTGACCGATGAAGGTCACTGGCAGGGCGAGATTTCCAACCGACGCAAGAATGGCGAGTTGTATCCGAGCTGGCTGACGATCAGCGCGGTGCGCAACCGCGACAAGTTCATCACCCACTTTGTTGCGGTGTTTGCCGACATCTCCAGCCTCAAGCACGCCCAGGCCAAACTCGATTACCAGGCCCACCACGACCCACTCACCGGCCTGCCGAACCGCACATTGTTCGAAAGCCGTTTGCTCACGGCACTCAACAACCAGCAGGAAAATGACGGTTTGGGTGCGGTGCTGTTCCTCGATCTCGACCGCTTCAAACACATCAATGACAGCCTCGGTCATCCGGTTGGCGACCTGCTGCTCAAGGGCATCGCCGTACGCCTGAAAGAACAGTTACGCGACATCGATACCGTCGCTCGCCTCGGCGGCGATGAATTCATTATTCTGCTGCCCGGCCTGCAACAGGCCAGCGACGCCGACCATATCGCGCTAAAACTGCTCAATTGCTTCGGCGCACCGTTCCAGGCCGGCGAACACGAGTTTTTCATCAGCGCCAGCATCGGCACCAGCCTTTACCCCCGCGACGGTTGCGACGTAGCCACACTGGTGAAAAACGCCGATGCGGCGATGTACCGCTCCAAGGCCAAGGGCCGCAACCGCGTCGAGAGTTACACCCGCGACCTCACGGCGCAGGCCATCGAGCGCGTGGCACTGGAGCACGAACTGCGCAGAGCTATCGAGCGTAAGGAGTTGCATCTCTACTACCAACCGAAAATCAGCCTCGACGACCACAGCCTCGTCGGCGCCGAAGCGCTGATCCGCTGGCGGCATCCAACCTTTGGCGAGGTGCCGCCGGAGCACTTCATTCCATTGGCCGAAGAGAACGGGATGATCCTGCAGATTGGCGACTGGGTGCTGGAGACCGCGTGCCGGCAAATGTCCGAGTGGAACCAGATCTACGACAGCCTTGGGCCGCTGTCGGTCAACCTCGCCGGGGCGCAGCTGCGTCAGCCGAATCTGCTTGGGCGCATCGAGCAACTGCTCAAGGACAACCATCTCAGGCCGGATTTACTGCAACTGGAAATTACCGAAAATTTCATCATGAGTCAGGCTGAGGAAGCGCTGGCAGTGCTGCATCAACTCAAACACCTGGGCGTACAACTGGCGATCGACGACTTCGGCACCGGTTATTCTTCCCTTAGCTACCTCAAGCGTCTGCCGCTGGACATCCTTAAAATCGACCAGTCATTCGTCCGCGGACTGCCCGACGACCCGCACGATGCGGCGATTGTCCGCGCCATTATCGCCTTGGGCCGAAGCATGCAATTCACCGTCATCGCCGAAGGCGTGGAAACCCAGGCGCAACAACAATTCCTCGCCGCCGAAGGCTGCGAACAGATCCAGGGCTACATCGTCAGCCTGCCGCTGCCACCGGAAGAATTCGCCGCAACATTTCTGCGTATTACCGTATCGGATTTTTCGGATAGCACAGCGGAGAAACCGTCGCTATAATCCGCGGCCTACTGAGGGCCTATAGCTCAGTTGGTTAGAGCAGAGGACTCATAATCCTTTGGTCCACGGTTCAAGTCCGTGTGGGCCCACCAAATTGAAAGCCGCGCAAATGCGCGGCTTTTTCTTGGGTGATGGTTTGGTCTTTTCGAGTGCAATGTTCGGAAGACTTCCCGAGGGCTGTAGGCAAGTTCCGAAGCTGTGTTTTCTGGCGACTTGGCGCCTGTTGGGCATTTCTTCGACGAGATACTCTCCGGACATCGCTGCTGATCAGCGGTCGGGATTGGAAACCCGTCGAATTAAAACGCAACAGCCCTATTTTATGGCTGCTGTGCGTGGGACGTTTTCGGACGTGCCGGTTCCTTGGTTCCCGGTTTTCCAACCTGCGCACAGCCGCCACCTATTCGCTTGGAAACGTGTAGAACGGTTCCTCGGACCAAGGAGTATCACCATGCCTGACACAAAACTGCCCCACCCTTCAGACCTAAAACCATCGGCCTCACCCCCTTCATCTACTGCTCCAACCAACCCCTCTTCCATGTAAGCGCTGGCGTCCCGATTGGCGACGCCTTATCCCAGGCCTCCGACCTGCTGTTTCTGGTCAAAGCCTTCGCTGAAGACGCCGCCTACGACAAAAAAAACGACCGTCATGCCTGGGGCGCTCATTTCCTCGCGGCGATGAGCAAAGCGGTGATTGATGATGTGGTAAAGGTCATCAACCATCAAAGCTTTACGGCACGGAATCGAACGCAGGTTTAGAGCCACTTTCCTCGATACTCGCCCCGCTCAATAGGGGCGCCGATGCCACTACAACCTGATATTCAATGATATGTAGCCTGGAAATGATTACGAGGCATGGTGCATCGAGAAGCAGACCAGTATTGTCTGCGAAGCAGATTTATGAGGGAGCCATGAATGGCCGTCAGTAACTACATAGAAGCGGTGGAAATCATTCGTCGACTGGAAGGAGGAATTACACGCCCATTCCTGTGTCGTGCAAACAATGACAAGCACTATGTGGTCAAAGGCTTGGAACTACCGCCCGCCGAACGCATTGCCGAACTGCTCTGCGCCCGTTTGGCTGCTCAGTTCGGCCTACCAATCCCCGAGCACGGCTGTATCTATGTCGATCCAGCCTTGTTGCGTTATAACCCGGAAGCTCGCAGTGATCTCGGACCAGGGGACAGCTATGCCCTTGCCTACGTCGCCGATGCTGCTGACCTGCTGTATTCACAAGCACTACAGGTTCCGAGCGGCCTTCAAAAAGCCGTCTTCGTTTTTGATTACTGGGTCGGTAACAGTGATCGCCAGTTGGGGCCATTTGGTGGCCGTCCAAATCTGCTGATGTGCAGTACCAACAATCAGCTACAGCTGATCGATCACAACCAAGCATTCCAATGGCCACTGGATGCTCCAAGGTTTGCTGAAAGCCATGTGTTCGGCCCCGAAAATCGGGAATGGCGTTTGGATCTGGTCGACAAAGTTGAATACTCTCAGCGGATGCATGACACTGCGGGACGATTTCGTGGCCTATGCTCAGACATTCCCGAAGAGTGGTGTGAGTCCATCGGAGCACTCGGACTGGAAACGCTGCTTGAGGAAATTGAACGCAGCCTGATGCTTTGCCAATCGGACGAATTCTGGAGCGTCCTGAAATGAAATACACCTGTCTTTACAGCATCGTGCGCTTCGCGCCCTTTGCGGAAACCGAAGAGTTTGCCAATGTGGGCATCGTTCTCTCGGCACCTGCTATTGGCCGCATGGAGTACAAACTCGCTCGTAAAAATCTGAAACGGGTCAATCATTTCTTTGAGTGCAGCAACCTATTTGCAAAGGCTATGGAGATAGCCCAAAACGAACTGGACAGCATTCGCCTCATGACAGCAGGCGCTCAAGAATCGCAGATCGTTAACCACTTTCGATTCATGACGGAGCCGAAGGAGTCGATGATTCGCTTCAGCCCCATGCGATCAATACTCGTGGAAAACCTCGATGCGACCTTAGCTACGCTGTTCAACCGCTACATAGATCGCCAAGGCATAGGCCGCGAGCGGCGCGAAGAGATCATGGTTCGAGAGATTCGAGAATTGTTTTCGCACGCGTCTATTCGTAGTTTTCGCGATGACACCCTGACTGGCGATCTGACCAAACTTCATCTTCCCTTGGTACATCGCAACAAGGTCGTGGCGGCTATTAAACCCTTGGCTTTTGACCAGTCAGAGCCCAGCGCAATACTCGATCACTGCGATCAGTGGCTGATGAAATTCGTGAGAGCGGAGCAGGAAGGCATAATTCAGTTGCAAAACGTGCTTATCCCCGTGAGCACTCCTGCGGAGAGTGAATCCCCACGCCACCGCAAAGCGGTACAAGTTGCCAAGGAAAGCATTGAGGCACGTGGTCTACAGCTGGTTGATTTCCAGGCAATACAGAAAATTGCCGACTTCGCACAGCGCTACGCTTAATAGTTGCTATTTGCTCAATAAAGCCGCGCATTTGCGCGGCTTTTCCGTTTTTATGCGATGTCTATATCTAACCCGTTGAGCCTGTAACATGCGCAGGCCAACCAACCCGCGCCCCATGGAGCCCCTCTTGCCAGACATCCGCCCGCCCGTGCTCGATGAAATCGACCGCCAGTTGATCGCGGCCCTGCAAATCAACGCCCGCGAAAGCGTGGCCATGCTCGCCAGGCAGTTGGGCATTGCACGCACCACCGTAACCTCACGATTGGCGCGCCTGGAAAAAGCCAAGGTGATCACCGGTTACGGGGTACGCCTGGGACAGCGTGTGGTCGATGGCGGGTTGCAAGCCTATGTCGGGATCAAGGTTCAGCCGCGCTCTGGCAAAGAGGTGTTGCGCCGCTTGAGTGCAATGGCGCAGGTGCAGCAGCTGTGTGCGGTGAGTGGCGAATTTGATTATGTGGCGTGGTTGCGCACGGATTCGCCGGAGCAGCTGGATCAGTTGCTGGATCAGATTGGCAGTGTGGATGGGGTTGAGAAGACCACGACATCGATTATTTTGAGTAGCAAGATTGATCGGGGGCAGCCGGTTTAGGCTTCGGTCATGACTTTCTGATTGCCTGATCCGGCCTCATCGCCAGCAGGCTGGTTCCCACAGGGAACAGAGTGAAGCTATAGCTCGTCATTTTGATCGGTAAATAGGCAAAACGACGACACTTTGCGTCTTATTAACGTGTTCTACGCTCCCTAGAATGGCTGGCATCTTTTCCTATACTCAGATGCGCATTGCGCGTCGGGTCGCCAGCAAGGTCAGCCATGAACAAGAACAATCGCCATCCTGCAGACGGTAAAAAGCCAATCACCATTTTCGGCCCGGATTTTCCTTTCGCCTTTGACGACTGGATCGAACACCCGGCTGGCCTCGGCTGCATCCCGGAGCAAAACCTTGGCGCAGAAGTGGCGATTGTCGGCGCCGGCATTGCAGGTCTGGTGGCCGCTTACGAGTTGATGAAGCTGGGCCTGAAACCGGTGGTTTACGAGGCGTCGAAGCTGGGCGGACGCCTGCGTTCGCAGGCGTTCAACGGCACTGACGGTATCGTCGCCGAGCTCGGCGGCATGCGTTTCCCGGTATCTTCCACCGCGTTCTACCACTACGTCGACAAGCTCGGCCTGGAAACCAAACCGTTCCCGAACCCGCTGACGCCGGCCTCCGGCAGCACCGTGATCGACCTGGAAGGCAAAACCCATTACGCACAAAGCCTGAAGGATCTTCCTGCGCTGTTCCAGGAAGTAGCTGACGCCTGGGCGGACGCGCTGGAAGCCGGTTCGCAGTTCGCCGATATCCAGCAAGCCATCCGCGACCGTGATGTGCCGCGCCTAAAAGAACTGTGGAACACCCTGGTGCCGCTGTGGGACGACCGCACCTTCTACGACTTCGTTGCCACCTCCGAGGCCTTCGCCAAACTGTCGTTCCATCACCGCGAAGTGTTCGGCCAGGTCGGTTTCGGCACGGGTGGCTGGGACTCGGACTTCCCTAACTCGATGCTGGAAATCTTCCGCGTGGTGATGACCAATTGCGACGATCACCAGCACCTGGTGGTCGGCGGCGTGGAACAAGTGCCGCAAGGCATCTGGCGTCATGTGCCGGAACGTTGCGTTCACTGGCCAGAAGGCACCAGCCTGAAATCCCTGCACCGTGGCGCCCCGCGCTCCGGCGTGAAAAAAATCGCCCATGCAGCCGATGGTCGTTTCGCTGTCACCGACAACAACGGCGACACCCGCGAATACGCCGCCGTTCTGACCACTTGCCAGAGCTGGCTGCTGACCACCCAGATCGAATGCGACGAAACGCTGTTCTCGCAAAAGATGTGGATGGCGCTCGACCGCACTCGCTACATGCAGTCGTCGAAGACTTTCGTGATGGTCGACCGGCCGTTCTGGAAGGACAAAGACCCTGAAACCGGTCGCGACCTGATGAGCATGACCCTCACCGATCGCCTGACACGTGGCACCTATCTGTTCGACAACGGTGATGACAAGCCAGGCGTGATTTGCCTGTCGTACTCGTGGATGAGCGACGCGTTGAAAATGCTCCCGCACCCGGTGGAAAAACGTGTAGAGCTGGCGCTGAATGCGTTGAAGAAGATCTACCCGAAAGTCGACATCGCCGCGCGCATTATTGGCGATCCGATCACCGTGTCGTGGGAGGCCGATCCGCACTTTCTTGGCGCGTTCAAGGGCGCCCTGCCCGGCCACTATCGCTACAACCAGCGCATGTACGCGCACTTTATGCAGGACGACATGCCAGCCGAGCAACGCGGGATTTTCATCGCCGGTGACGATGTGTCGTGGACGCCGGCGTGGGTTGAAGGCGCGGTGCAGACTTCGCTCAACGCGGTGTGGGGGATCATTAAACATTTCGGTGGAGCTACACATAAAGAGAACCCAGGACCGGGTGATGTGTTCAAAGACATCGGCCCTATCGCCCTGCCCGAGTAAGAGGAATCCCTGATGCGTGTAGCCCTTTACCAATGTCCACCGTTGCCACTCGACCCCGCCGCCAACCTGCAGCGTCTGCATCAACTGGCGATGGAGGCCAAAGGCGCCGATCTGTTGGTGCTGCCGGAAATGTTCATGACCGGCTACAACATTGGCGCCGAGGCGGTCAGCACATTGGCCGAGGTCTACAACGGTGAATGGGCGCAACAGATCGGCCGGATCGCCAAAGCCGCTGGCCTGGCGATCGTCTACGGTTATCCCGAGCGCACTGCCGACGCTCAGATCTACAACGCCGTGCAGTTGATCGATTCCCACGGCGAGCGCCTGTGCAATTACCGCAAGAGCCATCTGTTCGGGGATCTTGACCGGTCGATGTTCAGCGCCGGTGGAGACGAGGTTCCGGTGGTGGAGCTCAACGGCTGGAAACTCGGTTTCCTGATCTGCTACGACCTCGAATTCCCGGAAAACGCGCGACGACTAGCCCTCGCCGGCGCCGAGCTGATTCTGGTACCGACGGCGAACATGATCCCGTTCGATTTCGTTGCCGATGTCACCGTCCGCTCCCGCGCCTTCGAAAACCAATGCTACGTGGCCTACGCCAACTACTGCGGTCATGAGGGCGACATCCACTATTGCGGACAAAGCAGCATCGCCGCGCCGGACGGCAGTCGTATTGCTCAGGCCGGCCTAGACGAAGCGTTGATCGTCGGCGAGCTGGATCGGCAGTTAATGGTCGACTCCCGCACGGCCAATCACTATCTCAGTGACCGTCGGCCTGAACTTTACGGCGCGCTCAACAAGCGCTAATCCGCTAGCATTGGCACTTCACTGTTCTGGAAGTGCCCATGCCTGCGCTGACTCGCCCCCGCCCCCATACTGAAACCCTGGCCAACGGCTTGCGCGTGACCCTGCGTCATGTGCCTGGCCTGAAGCGCAGCGCAGCCGCATTGCGGGTGGCCGCTGGCAGTCATGACGTGCCGCTGGCGTGGCCGGGGCTGGCGCATTTTCTTGAGCATTTGCTGTTTCTCGGCACCGAGCGTTTTCCTGCGAGCGAAGGGCTGATGGCCTACGTGCAGCGTCACGGTGGGCAGGTGAATGCCAGCACTCGCGAGCGCACTACCGATTTTTTCTTTGAGTTGCCGACATCGTCATTCGCTGCGGGGCTTGAGCGTCTGTCAGACATGCTCGCTCAGCCGCGTATGAATCCGGACGATCAGTTGCGGGAACGGGAAGTGCTGCAGGCGGAATTTGTAGCCTGGTCACAAGATCCGACGGCGCAGCAGCAGTTTGCGTTGTACGAAAGTTTACCGGCTGATCATCCATTGCGCGGCTTTCATGCTGGCAATCGCGACACTCTCCAGGTCGAACAGCCGGAGTTTCAAAAGGCCCTGACGGACTTTCATCAGCGCTTTTATCGCACCGGGCAAATGACCTTGAGTCTGGTTGGGCCGCAAAGCCTCGAACAGCTACGCGAGTTGGCGGAAACGTTCGCGGCGGCTTTGCCGGTTGGGGATAACGTTGCGCAAGCCGCGCCCCCGCCGTTAAGGGTGAAAAGTTATCAACAGGTCGGCGAACGCCAGTGCAATCTGCTGTTTGCATTCGACGCCTTGCCTGACTCATCCGCTGAAGCGTTGGCGTTTCTTTGCCAATCGTTGAACAGCGCCAAGCCCGGTGGATTGCTCTCGTACTTGCAGCAGCAGGGCTTGGCTGACAGTTTGAAAGCGGCGCCGCAGTATCAGTTTGCTGACCAAGCCTTGCTGCACCTAGCGTTCAACGCATCCTCCGAATCGCTGAACCGTATTGGCGAACAGGTGCGGGACTGGCTGAGCTTCTTCGCGCATCAGGACTGGACGCCGCTATTTGAGGAATACGCAGCCATGCTTGCGCGTCAGCAGCAGGTCAGCGGCGCATTGCAACTGGCGCGGCTCGGCAGCGAACAATTGGGAAGCGGCCTGAGCGCAACCGGCGTTGCTGCCCTCAAACATATCCTTGGCGAGATCGGCACTGTGGATAACTTCAACGCCCATTGGCGTTTGCCGACTGCCAATCCGTTTTTGCGCGCCAACGAACCGCTGGCCAACGCCGGACTGATCCGCGGACAAACCAGCGCTCACCGAGGTTTGCGCACGTTCGCGCAGGATCGTTCGCGCGGCCGTCGCGAGCGCTCGCCGATGCAGTTCAGCCAGGCATTGCCGGACAACGGAGATGAAGGCGCGATTTATCTGCGCTGGCAGATGGAAGCGGCAGCCACCGCGGGCCTGCAAGCGCAACTGCAACGCAGCCTTCGGGAAACAGAGGACGACGCACGTCAGGCCGGGGTTGAATTGTCGTTCAGCACAACCGGCAATCAATGGCTGCTGAAATTGACCGGCCTGCAAGAACCAATGCCGATCGTCCTCGAGCATGCGCTGAAATGTCTGACGCAAGTTGACGCCGATTCCGCGCGAGGTGAGCCGGAAACACCGCTGATAGCGATCCGCCAATTGCTCAAGGCCTTGCCTGAACACTGTCTCCCCTCTGTAGAAACTTCTGGCAATGCCCAGCACCTGTGGACAACTTCCCGCTGGGACGGCCTGGCGTTGGGCCTCGGTGCGCAAACCCAATCAGCCATGGGTCTGGCCCTGAGCCGCATTCCCGGGACACCTGACACTCAAATACCGGCTCCGTCGGCGATCAATGGCCAACACCTGTGGCGCCACCTCGACACCGCGTCCAGCGAACACGCGTTGTTGCTGTTCTGTCCAACTGCCAGTCGCAATGTCGCTGATGAAGCCGCTTGGCGCCTGCTCGCGCAGTTGTGTCAGACGCCGTTCTACCAACGCCTGCGGGTCGAGTTGCAGTTGGGTTACGCGGTGTTCAGCACTCTGCGGCAGATGCATGGCCAGGCCGGGTTGCTGTTCGGCGTGCAATCGCCGACGTCCGCGCCGGTAGAATTGCTCCGCCATATTCAGCAGTTTATTGAAGAGCTTCCTTCGCTCATCGATGCGATGGACCTCGTCCAGCAACGGCAGAACCTCGCTGATCAATTCAGCGACGAAAATCTATCGACCAAAGATGTGGCCGAACTGCTGTGGCAGGCCAGACTTGCTGGCCACTCGTCGGATTATCTGCCGCAACTGGTCAGCGCGATCAATTCGCAGGAACGTCCGGCATTACTCGCAGCCGCGCAACGACTGAACCTCGCCGAGGGTGGCTGGCTCTGCCTCGCCAGCGATTCGCCGCTCGGCGCTCCATGGCAAGCGGCAAAGTGATCATTACCGAGGCTGCAACGAGCTTTCTCGAATATTCACGGGCAATCACGTTGAAATTTTGAGTAACATAGCCGCCTAACTATTTGGAACATCCCTGCGCTGCCGTGGACTATACCTATGGACAGCGCTATCCCATCCACCACCTGAGGAGTAACCCTATGTCCTGGACAAAACCTGCTTACACCGACCTGCGTATCGGCTTCGAAGTCACCATGTACTTCGCCAGCCGCTGAGTTCTGCCTTGTCAGAATTGCAGTGCAACGCCTCGGTTCGCCGGGGCGTTTTATTTTCAGCGTTGAAATGATGGAGCGTTCATGTTCGTCCAGATTCTGGGTTCGGCCGCCGGTGGCGGATTTCCGCAGTGGAATTGCAATTGCGTCAACTGCGCAGGTTTTCGCGACGGCAGCCTGAATGCCAAGGCCCGCACCCAATCGTCCATCGCGATTTCCGATGACGGCGTGAACTGGGTGCTGTGCAACGCCTCGCCGGACATCCGCGCGCAGCTGCAAAACTTTGCCCCGATGCAACCGGGCCGTGCCCTGCGTGACACCGGCATTAGCGCGATCATCCTGATGGACAGCCAGATCGACCACACTACCGGTCTGCTCAGCCTGCGCGAAGGCTGCCCGCATCAGGTCTGGTGCACGGACATGGTTCACGAAGACCTCAGCACCGGTTTCCCGCTGTTCAAGATGCTCACCCACTGGAACGGTGGGTTGAACTGGAACCGCATCGAGCTCGACCAGAGCTTCACCGTTGCCGCGTGCCCGAACCTGCGCTTCACCCCACTGCCATTGCGCAGCGCCGCGCCGCCCTACTCGCCGCACCGCTTCGACCCGCACCCAGGCGACAACATCGGCTTGATCGTCGAAGACGTGAACACTGGCGGCAAACTTTTTTACGCGCCGGGCCTGGGCAAGGTCGACGCGTCGCTGCTGGAAATCATGGCCGGCAGCGATTGCCTGCTGGTGGATGGCACGATGTGGGATGACGATGAAATGCAGCGCCGAGGCGTTGGTACCCGCACCGGTCGCGAGATGGGCCACTTGGCGCAGAACGGACCCGGCGGCATGCTCGAAGTGCTGGAGCAATTACCCGAACAGCGCAAAGTGCTTATCCACATCAACAACACCAACCCGATTCTCGATGAAGATTCGCCGGAGCGCGCGGAACTGGCGCGGCGTGATGTTGAAGTGGCGTTCGATGGCATGAGTATTGTGCTGTAGCTGATGGCCCCATCGCTGGCAAGCCAGCTCCCACAAGGTTCTGTGGCGTACGCAAAATCTGTGGGAGCTGGCTTGCCAGCGATGGCGTCCTGACAGACACCACAGAATCCAATGGTTGTTCCCGGAGAACAGACATGACTGACACGCCAATGTCCCCTACAGAATTCGAAGCAGCCCTGCGCGCCAAGGGCGCGTATTACCACATCTACCATCCGTACCATGTGGCGATGTACGAAGGCCGCGCCACCCGCGAGCAGATTCAGGGCTGGGTCGCCAACCGCTTTTACTATCAGGTGAACATCCCCCTGAAAGATGCGGCGATCCTCGCCAATTGCCCGGATCGCGAAATCCGCCGCGAGTGGATTCAGCGCCTGCTCGATCACGACGGTGCCCCCGGTGAAGATGGCGGTATCGAAGCGTGGCTGCGGCTCGGCCAGGCTGTCGGCCTCGACCCGGATCAACTGCGCTCGCAGGAACTGGTGTTGCCCGGCGTGCGCTTCGCCGTCGATGCCTACGTCAACTTCGCCCGCCGCGCCAATTGGCAGGAAGCCGCCAGCAGCTCATTGACCGAACTGTTCGCGCCGCAGATTCACCAATCGCGTCTGGACAGTTGGCCGCAGCATTACCCGTGGATCGACCCGACCGGCTACGAGTACTTCCGCACCCGCCTCGGCCAGGCACGACGCGATGTCGAGCACGGCTTGGCGATCACGCTGGAACACTACAAGACGCGCGAAGGCCAGGAGCGCATGCTGGAAATTCTCCAGTTCAAACTGGACATCCTTTGGAGCATGCTCGATGCCATGAGCATGGCCTACGAACTGAACCGCCCGCCGTATCACAGCGTGACCGAGCAACGCGTCTGGCATAAAGGAATCACCTTATGAGTTTCGACCGCAGCAAGACCCCGACCTGGCGTCCCGGCTACCGGTTTCAGTACGAACCGGCGCAGAAAGGCCACGTGCTGCTGTACCCCGAAGGCATGATCAAACTCAACGAGACGGCCGCGCTGATCGGTGGTTTGATTGACGGTGAACGGGATGTCGCGGCGATCATCGCCAAACTCGACGAGCAATTCCCCGGCGTGCCCGAGCTCGGTGATGACATCGAGCAATTCATGGAGGTTGCCCGTGCGCAACACTGGATCACCCTTGGTTGATCTGCCAGCAAAACCTGAAATCGGCCTGCCGCTGTGGCTGCTCGCCGAGCTGACGTATCGCTGCCCGCTGCAATGCCCGTACTGCTCCAATCCACTGGATTTCGCCGAGCAGGGTAAAGAGCTGAGTACCGAACAGTGGATCAAGGTATTTCGCGAAGCACGGGAGATGGGCGCGGCGCAGTTGGGCTTTTCTGGTGGTGAGCCGCTGGTGCGCCAGGACCTCGCCGAGCTGATAGCTGAAGCGCGCAAATTGGGGTTCTACACCAACCTGATCACCTCTGGCATCGGCTTGACCGAGCAGAAAATCAGCGACTTCAAGAAGGCCGGCCTTGATCACATCCAGATCAGTTTCCAGGCCAGCGACGAGCAAGTGAACAACCTGCTCGCCGGCTCGAAAAAAGCCTTCGCGCAGAAGCTGGAAATGGCCCGTGCCGTGAAGGCCCACGGCTATCCGATGGTGCTGAACTTCGTCACTCATCGGCACAACATCGACAAGATCGACCGCATCATCGAGCTGTGTATTGCGCTGGAAGCCGACTTCGTCGAGCTCGCCACTTGCCAGTTCTACGGTTGGGCGCAGCTTAATCGTGTCGGTCTGTTGCCGACCAAAGAGCAACTGGTCCGCGCCGAACGCATCACCAACGAATACCGCGCCAAACTGAAAGCCGAAGGGCATCCGTGCAAGCTGATTTTCGTGACCCCGGACTACTATGAAGAACGCCCGAAAGCCTGCATGAACGGCTGGGGCAGTATTTTTCTGACAGTCACACCGGACGGCACCGCCCTGCCTTGTCATGGCGCCCGCCAGATGCCGGTAAAATTTCCCAATGTGCGCGACCACAGCATGCAGCACATCTGGTACGACTCGTTCGGCTTCAACCGCTTTCGCGGTTACGACTGGATGCCCGAGCCGTGCCGCTCCTGCGACGAAAAGGAAAAGGATTTCGGCGGCTGCCGCTGCCAGGCATTCATGCTTACCGGTGATGCGAGCAACGCCGACCCGGTGTGCAGCAAATCCGAACATCACGGCGTGATCCTTGCGGCCCGCGAAGAAGCCGAGCACGCCACCCAAACCATCGAACAACTGGCCTTCCGCAATGAACGAAACTCGCGCCTCATCGCTAAAGGCTGAGCCTTTCAGCGCCGCCCAAGCCGTCGCTGCCGGAATGGATTTTGCCGAACTGCAACTCGGTGCCAACGGTTTGTTCTGGAACGAATATCGCCCGGAAGATGCCGCGTGCCGAATCTGGCACTGGCGCGACGGCGTGGCGAAATGTCTGACGCCCACAGGTTTCAGCGTGCGCAGTCGGGTGTACGAATATGGCGGCGGAGCGTTTTGTCTAACGCCTGACGGTGTGGTTTTCGTTAATGAGGCGGATCAGCAGCTTTACCGGCAGACACTGGATGGCTTGCCCGAGGCGCTGACATCAGGCGAGTGCCGCTATGGCGATGTGAATTTTGCCGACGGCCAGATTCTGGCAGTCGAGGAAAATGGTGATCAACATCGACTGGTCGCAATCGCTCTGGCCGATGGCACGCGCAGCTTGGTGGCCGAGGGTGCGGATTTTTATGCCGCGCCGACCATCAGTCCAAATGGGCAGCGAATGGCATGGATTGAATGGAGCCGTCCGCATCAACCGTGGACGTCAACCCGTTTGATGGTGGCCGAGCGTTCCGGGCAAAGCATTTCAGCGCCCCGCTGCGTAGCGGGTGACGCCATTGAAGAGTCGATTCAACAGCCGCGTTTCGACGCAAAAGGACAGCTTTACTGTCTGACCGACCGCGCGGGCTTTTGGCAGCCTTATGTCGAATCAATGGATGGATTCCAGCCATTGCCCAGCGCGCAAGCGGATCACGCGCCTGCGCCGTGGCAAATGGGCGGCTGCACCTGGCTGCCACTGGCTGATGGTTATCTGGCCAGTTGGAGTGAAGGTGGTTTCGGTCGCCTCGCCTTGAACGACGAAGACTTCACCGGCGATTACAGCCGCTTCCGGCATCTGGCACTGGATGAGCGATTCATCTATTGCATCGCAGCCTCGCCGATCAGCCCTTCGGCGGTGATCGCCATTGACCGCGCATCCCATCAAGTAAAAGTGCTGGCCGGCGGCGTTGCGCCGCTGTCCGCCGAACGCATCAGCCGCCCGCAAACCCTGCGCTACCCAAGCGGTTCGGGCGAGGCGCACGGGTTCTTTTATCCGGCGATGAGTGGTGAAACGAAGCCGCCGCTGGTGGTGTTCATCCATGGCGGCCCGACCTCGGCCTGCTACCCGATGCTCGATCCGCGCATCCAATACTGGACGCAACGCGGCTTCGCCGTCGCCGACCTCAACTATCGCGGCAGCAGCGGCTATGGCCGGGAATATCGGCAGGCGTTGCATTTGAGTTGGGGTGACGTCGATGTCGAGGACGCCTGCGCCGTGGTCGACTATCTCGCCAGACAAGGCCTGATCGACGGTGATCGCGCGTTCATCCGTGGCGGCAGCGCTGGCGGCTACACGACGCTGTGCGCTCTCGCTTTCCATCAAGTGTTCCGCGCCGGCGCCAGCCTCTACGGGGTCAGCGATCCGATCGCCCTTGCCCGTGCGACGCACAAGTTCGAAGGCGATTACCTGGACTGGCTGATTGGCGATCCCGAACAGGACGCTGAACGCTACGCTGCCCGCACACCCTTGTTGCACGCAAGCAATATCCGCGTGCCGGTGATTTTCTTTCAGGGTGAACTGGACGCCGTCGTCGTCCCGCAACAAACCCGCGACATGGTCACGGCGCTGGAGCAGAACGGCATTCCGGTCGAGGCGCACTACTACGCCGACGAACGCCACGGCTTTCGTCGAGCAGTGAATCAGGCGCATGCGTTGGAGCGGGAGTGGACGTTTTATCGGCGGGTGATGGGATTGGTGGACTGAAAGCTGCGCCCACCCGTCTGAATAGCGGTGCCCCAATCGCGAGCAGGCTCACTCCTACAAAGAATTTATGAACCGCATAAATCCCTTTGTAGGAGTGAGCCTGCTCGCGATAGCTATCTACCTGGCGCCGCAGAACTCAGCGCTTGGCGATGATATACACCGCGTGCACGATCCCTGGAATGTAACCGCACAACGTCAGCAGAATGTTCAGCCAGAATGCCCCGCCAAATCCGACCTGCAGAAACACACCCAGTGGCGGCAACAGAATGGCGATGATGATACGAATGAAATCCATGGGTCAGCTCCTGATTGGGGGTTGGCTCGCTTGAGCCATACACGCTAATGACCCGTGCCGCTTGTCAGGGTTCATTGCCAATTGCAGCATTAATAGCTCACTGCCAGCTCAGGCAAGAATCTGCAGCCCGTGTTTTTGCACAATGCTAAGTAACTTCAACGCCATTCCGCTTGGGTGCTTGTCGCCAGACTCCCACTGTTTGACTGTCGAGGCACTGGTATTCAAATAGCGCGCAAACACTGGTTGGCTGACATTATTACGCTCTCGCAACGCTTTGATCTGATCCGCCTGAATCGCATCAGGAACCGTTGCCAGACATGAATCATCGAACTCTCGCATCGTCGCCTTACTGATTGCACCCACGGAAAGCAGGGCACTGGCCGACTCATGTATGGATTCAAAAACTTCACTCTTGAATTTTTTACTCATGAAATATCTCCACAAACTCCTTCATAGCCAGTAATCCCTGGATTTGGACTTCGGTAAGCTGCGCGTAGACCTTCGCCAACTTGCGTAGATCCTTCAACTCCGCAGTGCTGATATTGCTTCGATCCTGCTTGGCAAACAGCACTTGATAGATCCAATAGCGCCCACCTTTTGCCAAAACAAGCGAACGGTGACGGTTGGAATTGAGGCGTTTTTTCCTTACGCCACCGCCAAGATCGTCTGCTTGACCATCGAGCATCTGGACAAATGCTTCCTTGAGCTCCCCATCAGATATCCATGCTCTGCCGGCCTGTATCGCGAAACCCTTGGTCTTGAACAACCTGAAAGACATCGGTATCCCTTCCAAATATATACCACCTAGTGGTATAGATCACAAAGCCCGACCTCTACGACATCGGTTCACTGGCACCCGCATTCCCTGCAGGCCCCTTTCTAAAAAAGCATTGGCTCAACTATCTCTCAAGCGCTAAATCGATTTGGCAAAATCCGGCCACAAAAAAACGCCCCACGCCAAAAGAATCAGGCGTGGGGCGTGCGTTATACCGCGAGACGGTTCATGAAATCGGGTGGGAAAGATCGGGTCAGACGGCAATCCCTTTGCGGCATTGCAGTTGTGCGGTGCGCACTCGGGAGAAGGCCCGGGCCAGGCGCAGGAGCATTTCGTCGATGTTGGCATTGCTGACGGTGAGTGCCGGGGTGAAGCGCAGGCAGTTGGCTTGTGGGGCGTTGAGTATCAGCCCTTCATGCAGCGCTGCTTTGACTACCGCGTTCGCCGAATCGTCCGACAGGGTCAAACCCCAGAACAACCCTTGCCCGCGCAGATCACCGTGATCATAACGATGCGCCAGCCGTGCGAGGCCTTCACGAAGATGCTGACCGTTGTCCCGGACCTGCTGAAGGAAAGCGCGATCCTGAACACTGTCGAGCACCACCAGCCCTGCCGCGGTCATGAGTGCGTTGCCATGATGCGTGCCGCCCAGTTCGCCCTCGTCGAAACAGCAAGCTTTGCCGCGCGCCAGCAGCGCCGCCAATGGCACGCCACCGCCCAAGCCTTTGCCGAGCACGACGATATCGGCGCGCACGCCGTAGGACTGTTCGGCAAGCAAGGTGCCGCAACGGCCGATGCCGGTTTGCACTTCGTCGAGGATCAGCAGAATCCCCAGTTCGCGGCACAGGCGTTCGACACCTTTGAGGTAGCGATCGGTCGCCGGGACAACCCCGGCATCGCTCTGGATCGGCTCAAGCATGATCGCCACGGTCTGCGCGTCGACGGCGTCATGCAGCGCCGACAGATCGTTGAACGGCACCAGATCGAACCCCGGCAGCAGCGGTGCAAAGCGATTGTGCAGGTTGCAACTGTCCGACGCCGAGATCGTCGCCAGACTACGACCATGACAACCCTGCCTCGCCACAATGATCCGTGAGGCGCCGCCACGATGCAGCTGTCCCCACTTGCGCGCCAGTTTGATCGCCGCTTCGCAGGCTTCGCTGCCGCTGTTGAGCAGGTACGCCTGATCGCTGGAGGTGCTGGCACAGAGCCGTTCGGCGAGGCTGAGCATGCCGCGGTTGTGCAAACTGAAACCGGGATTAATCAGCGCTTGGGCCTGACTGGCGATGGCTTTGACCAAAGCCGAAGGACTGTGGCCAAGACTATTGGCGCCGCCGGCCTGGGAGAAATCGAGGTAAGCGCGATCGTTGCTGTCCCACAGCCACGACCCCTGACCCCGAACGAAAACCTGCTGCGGCCGTTCAACGCTCGGCATCAGGCGATCGCTATTCAGGCTGTCATCCGCATCGGAATGCTTGGCATCGAAGGCAAGGTCATCGAGGCTAGGCGCAGGGCGCCGCAAATTAAACAGATTCATTGGAAAAAACCTCGTTCGAGGTTTTTTGAACTGCCTATGCAAACACTGTCGCAGCAAAAGCTATTCATCGCGCGCTCTGGCCCTGTAAGCCTTGTGATTGCGGTTAGACTAGGCGCACTGACGGCCTCGGGCCATTTCGATTTATCAGCATTTTCGATAAGCATTACTTATGGATTTCAAACAACTGCGTTATTTCGTCGCGGTCTACGAGGAAGGTCATGTCGGACGGGCTGCCGAACGCCTGTCGATCTCCCAACCCGCGCTGTCACAGCAGATCCGCCATCTCGAGCAAAATCTCGACGTGACCCTGTTCGAACGCAGCAGCAAACGCCTGCTGCCGACCCTCGCTGCCCACACGCTGTACAACCACGCGCTGCCATTGCTCGACGGGCTGCAACGCGCGCGCGAAGCGCTCGGCAACTTCAAGGGCCAAGCTTTGCGCACCTTGGCGATTGGCGTCTTGCAAACCGTACACACCAGTCTGGTGCCGCAAATGCTTGAGCGAGTGCGCAAGGCGCAACCGCATCTGGTGGTGCAGATTTATGAATTGACCGGGCTGGAGATTGAACGGCGTTTGCTTAACGGCTCACTGGACATCGGCATCAGCTATCTGCCGCCACGTCAGCCAGGGCTGCATGGCGTGATGCTGTACGAAGATGAACTGACACTGGTCATCCCGGCGGACCATCCGTTGCGTGAATTCAAGAAGGTTTCGATTCGCCAGGCGGCCGAATTGCCGATGCTGTTACTGGGCGAGGAGTTTCAGATCCGCCAGATCTGGCAGGCGCAATTGACCAGCCTTGGCCGTCGCCCGCAAGTGCAGGCCGAGCTGAACAATATGCTGGGGATTCTCGACAGTCTGCCGCACACCAAACTGGCAACGGTGCTGCCCGGTCACTCGCAAAAAGAGTACGACGACGAGGATCTGCTGTGGAAACCGCTGAGCGAGCCACGGGTGCCGTTGAAAGTCGGGCTGGTGTGTCGCGACGTGCAACGTCAGCAAGCTTCGCTGGCGCTACTGCGGACATTGCTGGAAGAGGTCATGGGGCGCGATGAGAAAGCGTTAAAGAGCCCGCCACCACTGGACTCCCTGACCTGAAAACTTTTCTTCAGGCAAAAGAAAACCCCGCCGAAGCGGGGCTTTGCAGACTGTTTCCCTGACATCCATTTCACTCCGCCACCCTGGCAGAATCCTACGTGTCCGTGTTGTTGCTTTGCGCTTCCTGCGCGACGTCCATGAAATGTAGATTAGCCGTGGATCCAATCTACGCATATGGGAGAACAGCAGCACGTCATGTAAGCGATTGCTTACATGACCGTATCAGATCAGAACTGAGCTGCATCCAGCAGGTACAGCGACTCACTACCGGCCTTCACCGACGCGCTCAACGAGTGAATGCGCGGCAGCAGGCGGGCGAAGTAGAAGCGCGCGGTGCCAAGTTTGCTGGCATAAAAATCGTCCTGCGCCTCTTTGCCCAACGCGGCTTTGGCCATCAGTGCCCACATGTAGGCGTAGGCCACGTAACCAAACGCCTGCAAGTATTCGACCGACGCAGCGCCAATTTCGTGCGGATTGTTTTTCGCCCGATCCAGCACCCACGACGTCAGCTCGTCGAGCGTTGCGACGGCGTCGTTCAACGGCTTGGTAAATTCGCCGAGATCCGCACTGGCAGTCGCGGTGAAGTGGCGGATTTCATCAGCGAACAGTTGATAAAACGCTCCACCGCTGCCGACGATCTTGCGACCCACCAGATCCAGCGCCTGAATGCCGTTGGTGCCTTCGTAGATCTGGGTAATGCGCACGTCACGTACCAGTTGTTCCTGGCCCCACTCGCGGATGTACCCGTGGCCGCCGAAAATCTGCTGGCCGTGCACGGTGGTTTCCAGACCCAGATCGGTGAGGAACGCCTTGGCAACCGGCGTCAGCAACGCCACCAGGTCTTCCGCACGCTTACGCGTCGCCGCGTCTTCGCTGAACTTGGCGGTGTCGAGTTGCATCGCCACGTATGTGGAGAATGCGCGACCACCTTCGTTCGAGGCTTTCATGGTCAGCAGCATGCGACGCACGTCCGGGTGGACGATGATCGGGTCAGCGACTTTGTCTTTGTTTTGCGCGCCCGTCGGCGAGCGGCTTTGCAGGCGGTCGCGAGCGTATTCGACGGCGTTCTGGTAGGAGCGCTCGCCAGTCGCAAGGCCCTGGATGCCGACGCCCAGACGCTCGTAGTTCATCATGGTGAACATCGCCGCCAGGCCTTTGTTCGGCTCACCGACCAGGTAACCGACGGCTTCGTCGAAGTTCATCACGCAAGTCGCGGACGCCTGGATGCCCATCTTGTGTTCGATCGAACCACAGTTGGCCGGGTTGCGCGCGCCCAGGCTGCCATCGGCATTGACCATGAACTTCGGCACGAGGAACAGCGAGATGCCTTTCGGGCCCGCCGGTGCGTCCGGCAGTTTGGCCAGCACCAGGTGGATGATGTTTTCGGTGAGATCGTGTTCACCACCGGTGATGAAAATCTTGGTGCCGCTGACCTTGTAGGAACCGTCGGCCTGAGGTTCGGCTTTGGTGCGGATGATGCCCAGGTCGGTACCGGCGTGCGGCTCGGTCAGGCACATGGAACCTGCCCAAACGCCCGCGTACATGTTCGGCAGGTAAGCGGCTTTCAGCTCTTCGCTGGCGTGGGCGTTGATCGACAGGCACGCGCCGGCAGTCAGCATCGGGTACAGACCGAAGGACAGGCTCGCGGAGTTGACCATTTCTTCAACCTGCGCCGACACGGCTTTGGGCATGCCCATGCCGCCGTATTGCGGATCGCCACCAACGCCAACCCAACCGCCCTCAGCGTAAGTCTGATAAGCCTGTGGAAAACCGGCCGGCGTGGTGACGGCACCGTCCGCCCAGTGGCAACCTTCTTCATCAGCGGCACGGCTAAGCGGCGCGATGCTTTTGCTGGTGACCTTGCCGGCCTCTTCGAGAATCGCTTCAACGGTCTCGGCGTCGACGGTCTCGGCCAGCGCCGGCAATTGCGCCCAAAGTTTGGCGACCTCGAACACTTCATTGAGGACGAAGCGCATATCGCGCAGCGGCGCTTTGTAGTCAGCCATGGCAAACCTCGCAAGATCTAAACAGGTGATTCGTGGGAATGTGTTTTCGTTGAGCCGGAGTGTACCTCAACAACTTTTGCGACACATAGGGTCAGCCGGTGACTGATTTGTTATTTTTAGTCACCAGAAAAAGTTCGCAGCCTTCACCAACTCCTACAGGTATAAAGCGATCCCGTGTAGGAGCTGCCGAAGGCTGCGATCTTTTGATCGACCTTAAAGCGCAAACATTTCGGCCGGCAGCTTCATCAAACAATCACTCCCCGCCTCAATCGCCGCACGATGCGCCGCCGTGCGTGGCAGCAACCGTTTGAAGTAAAACTCGCAAGTGGCCAATTTACCCCGAAGATAATCCGCCTCCCCCTCGCCCGCATCCAGTTGCGCTTGCGCCACCAGCGCCATGCGCAGCCACAGATAGCCGAGGATGATGTAACCGCTGTACATCAGATAGTCCACCGACGCGGCACCGACCTCGTCCGGGTTCTTCATCGCCGCCATACCAACCTTCATGGTCAGGTCGCCCCACTGCTGGTTGAGCTCATTGAGCTGCGTGACAAAGCCCCCCAGCTGCGGATGGCCCTCGTTCGTCGCGCAGAACTTGTGGACGATTTTGGTAAAGCCGCGCAGCAACTTGCCTTGGCTGCCGAGTACCTTGCGCCCAAGCAGATCGAGTGCCTGAATGCCGTTGGTGCCTTCGTAGATCGGCGCAATGCGGCAATCGCGCACCAACTGCTCCATACCCCACTCGCGAATGAAACCGTGACCACCAAAAATCTGCATACCGAGATTGGTCACCTCCAGCCCGGAGTCGGTCATGAATGCTTTGCAGATCGGCGTGAGGAACGCCAGCAAGTCTTCCGCTTCCTGACGCGCCTCGGCATCGCTGCTCAGGTGCGCGACATCGAGCAGTTGCGCGGTGAAATAAGTCAGCGCACGGTTGCCTTCGTTGAAGGCTTTCATGGTCAGCAACATGCGCCGCACGTCCGGGTGGACGATGATCGGGTCGGCCGGTTTGTCCGGGGCTTTGGCGCCGGTCAGCGAACGCATCTGCAGGCGGTCGTTGGCGTATTTGATGGCGCCCTGGAAACTCGCTTCGCCCAGGCACAAGCCCTGCATCCCGGTGCCGAGCCGCGCGTGGTTCATCATGGTGAACATGCAGTTCAGGCCCTTGTTCGGCTCACCGATCAGGAAGCCTTTGGCGCTATCGAAGTTCAGCACGCAAGTGGCCGAAGCCTTGATGCCCATCTTGTGCTCGATCGAGCCGCAGGAAACGCCATTGCGCTCCCCCGCCTCGCCCGACGCATCCGGGAGGAATTTTGGCACGATGAACAACGAGATGCCTTTTGTTCCCGCGGGCGCATCCGGCAACTTGGCCAATACCAGATGGATGATGTTTTCGCTCATGTCGTGCTCACCGGCAGAGATGAAAATCTTGCTGCCAGTGACCGTATAACTGCCGTCGGCCTGAGGCACGGCGCGGGTTTTGATGATACCCAGATCGGTGCCGCAGTGGGCCTCAGTCAGGCACATGGTGCCGGTCCACTGGCCAGCGGTGAGTTTGCTCAGGTAAGTGTCTTTCTGATCGGCCGTGCCGTGAGCATGGATCGCCGACATCGCGCCGTGAGTCAGGCCCGGGTACATGCCCCAGGACGTGTTGCTGGAGCCGACCATTTCGCTGATCACCAGCCCCAGGGAACTCGGCAAGCCCTGACCGCCGTAAACCGGATCTGCCGCAAGACCATGCCAGCCGCCCTCGACGTATTGTGCGAAGGCTTGCTTGAAGCCTGTAGGCGTTGTCACCACACCGTTGTCGAAATGGCAGCCCTCTTCGTCACCGCTGCGATTGAGCGGTGCCAGAACGTTCTCGCAGAACTTCGCGCCTTCTTCGAGGATCGCGTTGATCATGTCCGGGCTGGCGTCGTGGGCGCCAAGGGCTGCGTAGTTGGTGTGGAAGTCGAAGACGTGATCAATCAGAAAACGCATGTCGCGCAGCGGGGCTTTGTACTCGGGCATGGTGGCTTCTCCGTCAGCAGGTTTCCTTGAAACTACTGCCGGCCACCACGCCCCACAATCACTGTCCAGACGCTGAATGCGCCGTCATCACTCAACCCGCAGCAGTGTCCATGCGCACCGCGCCACGACGGTTCTGGCCGAAAGCGACCACGCAGTTGCGCCCCGCGCCCTTGGCACTGTAGAGCGCCTCGTCCGCAGATTTGAGCACTTGCTCCGGGTTGCGCTGCTCCAACCGCTCAGCGACACCGATACTCACCGTCACCGACACGCTGGAAGCGCCGGAACCGGCGCGACGCTGGCGACCTTGCTGATCGTCGTTCGGGCGGTTTTCCTGATTACGCAACTGGATGCTATAGGACGCAATCGACTCGCGAATGACTTCAAGGTGTGGCATGCACTCCTCAAGGGTTTTGCCTGCGAACACCAGGGCAAATTCCTCACCGCCATAGCGATATGCCCTACCGCCTCCGCTGATTTTGGACAGTTTGCTGGCGACCAGTCGCAGCACCTGGTCACCGACATCGTGACCATGGGTGTCGTTGAATTTCTTGAAGTGGTCAACGTCGCTCATTGCCAGCACATAGTTGCGCCCCAAGCGCTGCATGCGTTCATTGAGCGCACGGCGGCCCGGCAAACCGGTGAGTTCGTCGCGGAAGGCCATTTGATAAGCCTCGTGTGCCACGGCGGCAGCAATCATCAACATCACCTGGCTGCACATGATGTTCAGGGTAAACGGCAGGATGAAGGTTTTCGGCAGCATCCAGAACACCCCGAGCAAACCGACCAGTTGCGCCGCATGCAGTGGACGCGGGTTGCGCCAGTATTGCCAGGCCAGCAGCAGGAATGCCGAGATGAACACCGGATACGACAACTGGATCAGGCTCATCCACGCGCCGTGCAGCGCCGGCCAGCGAATTTCCGAGAGCCACATCAGCAACGCCTGTGGGTAACTTTGCTCAAGCCCCAGTGCCACACTGCCGAAGGCCAGCAACACGGCGAACCGCGCGACCATGTCCTGAAACAGGTGCGTGCGCTCTTGCCACGCAGCGAACAGACCGAACAACAGGGGCAGCAACAGGCAGACGAGATGGAAGACCACGGCGGCGTCTTCACGCACTTTGCCGTTGTCGCGGTAATAGTCGGTCTGGGTGTCGAGCAAGAAGTAGGCGATGTACACCGTGAGCATCAGAAACAGTTCGCGCTGCCGTCGGTATACCGCGCAGTAAGCGCCCCCCAGCAGCAGGACCAGAGTCGGCAATACGTTGAACAGGGAAGTGAAGAACACGTTGAGGTCTTTGACATACGCAGCCGACAACCCCGCGAGCAACAACAGCAGAGAAGGTAGGAAATGGCTGAAACGTACAGCGGAAGAACGTGGCAAGGGTAAAGCTCCGACCCGTCATGGCAAAGAGATGGCATTGTGCCTGCAATGTGGCCAGTTAAGCACACAGAATGTGATCCAGATCACATGCAGTCTCTTTAACGGCCGCAAACCCTGATTTCTGAGCCTTCGAACAAGGTTTTTTGCCCCCTTGGAGATGAAATTTCCTTCATGGCCATCATGCTTGATGGCCATGAACGAGATTTCTTCCTGCGATACCCAAGGCCCGAGGAAATTCGCGCATAAAAAAACCGCTGCCCCGAAGGAGCAGCGGTTTTTCAACAGACCGCGTTAAGGCTTAGTAGCCCAGTGCGAAGTCTTCTTCTTTCATGTCCATCAGGTTGCTTGCACCCGACAGCATGGTGGCCACGTGAGTACGGGTACGCGGCAGGATGCGCTGGAAGTAGAAGCGCGCGGTTTGCAGCTTGGCGGTGTAGAACGCCGCATCGCCAGTACCTTCTGCCAGCTTCTCGGCTGCCAGACGTGCCATGTCGGCCCAGAAGTAGGCCAGGCAGGCATAACCGGAGTACATCAGGTAGTCCACGGAGGCCGCGCCGACTTCTTCGCGATCTTTCATGGCAGCCATACCGACCTTCATGGTCAGCTCGCCCCATTCCTTGTTCAGTGCAGCCAGCGGCGTGACGAACTCTTGAACCGCTTCGTTGCCTTCGTTGGTCTGGCAGAACTTGTGGACGATCTTGGTGAAGCTTTTCAGCGCTTCGCCTTGCGTCATCAGCACTTTGCGGCCCAGCAGGTCGAGTGCCTGGATACCGGTGGTGCCTTCGTACAGCATCGAAATGCGGCTGTCGCGAACGTTCTGCTCCATGCCCCACTCGGCGATGAAGCCGTGGCCGCCGTAGATTTGCACGCCGTGGTTGGCGGATTCGAAACCGACTTCGGTCATGAAGGCTTTGGCGATTGGCGTCATGAAGGCCAGCAGTGCGTCGGCTTTCTTCTTCTCTTCTTCGTCCACGCCGTACTTGACGATGTCGACCTGTTTGGCGGTGAAGTACACCATCGCGCGGTTGCCTTCGGCGAATGCCTTCATGGTCAACAGCATGCGGCGTACGTCAGGGTGCACGATGATCGGGTCTGCGGCTTTTTCCGGCGCTTTCGGGCCAGTCAGGGAGCGCATCTGCAGACGATCGCGGGCGTATTTCAGGCCGCCCTGGAAACCGATTTCGGCGTGAGCCAGACCTTGCAGCGCGGTACCCAGACGTGCGGTGTTCATAAAGGTGAACATGCAGTTCAGGCCTTTGTTCGCCGGGCCGATCAGGAAACCGGTGGCGCCGTCGAAGTTCATCACGCAAGTGGCGTTGCCGTGAATGCCCATCTTGTGTTCAAGCGAACCGCAAGTCACAGCGTTGCGTGCACCGACGGTGCCATCAGCATTGGGCATGAACTTTGGAACGATGAACAGGGAGATGCCTTTGGTGCCGGCAGGCGCATCCGGCAGGCGGGCCAACACGATGTGGACGATGTTGTCGGCCATGTCGTGTTCACCGGCCGAGATGAAGATCTTGGTGCCGGAAACTTTGTAGGAACCGTCAGCCTGAGGTTCGGCCTTGGTGCGCAGCATGCCCAGGTCGGTGCCACAGTGCGGCTCGGTCAGGCACATGGTGCCGGTCCATTCGCCCGAAACCAGTTTGGTCAGGTAGGCGTCTTGCTGTTCAGGGGTGCCGTGCTCGGAGATGGTGTTCATCGCGCCGTGCGACAGGCCTGGGTACATGCCCCACGACCAGTTGGCTTCGCCAACCATTTCGCTGACAGCCAGACCCAGCGACTCAGGCAGACCCTGACCACCGTGCTCGACATCGTGCGCCAGGCTTGGCCAGCCGCCTTCGACGAATTGCTTGTAAGCCTCTTTGAAGCCAGTCGGGGTTTTCACGCCGGACTCGCTCCAGGTGCAACCTTCGATGTCGCCCACGCGGTTCAGCGGCGCCAGTACCTGCTCACAAAACTTGGCGCCTTCTTCGAGAATGGCGTCAACCATGTCCGGAGTTGCGTCTGCGCAAGCCGGAAGGCTCTGATAGTGCGCTTCGTAGCCGAGCAGTTCGTCACGAACGAAGCGAATATCACGCAAGGGGGCCTTGTAGTCAGGCATAGCGATAAACCTCTGCTGATGTAACCGGGAATGAACGACCGTGTTGATTTGTTGTGACGGTCAAACAGTTGTTTGAAACATACGTTTACGCCGAAATCTTGTCAAGCGTCGATCTTTTGCCGTTCGTCATCGCATCCTCCAAACGCCGGACACAGCAAACCGCCATGGATTCAATCGAGTCATGGACGATAAGAAGAAGATTAGTTGAGGGAGAAGGACTTACAACGAAAAACGCCGCGACAAGGCGCGGCGTTCAGCATGCTGGAAGCAATGGAAATCAGGCGAATGTATCGATGATCGTACCGAGCACTTCGTCGGATGCCTTGACGACTTTCACACCCAGCTCAGCCTGGATCTTGCCCTGGGACATCTCGACGATGTTGCTCGCCACATCTGACTGCTGCGCACGATCCAGTCCACGCAGACGATCAACCTGCACTTCGGAAGACTGGCTGGTGACCGAACGTTCAATGGTGTTATTGGCGATCTGGCTGGCCGCCTGATCGACGCGATTCTGCCCGGTCTGAATCGAGCTCAAACCCGCATAAAAAGCTGTGTTACCGGAGATTTCCATAACTGGTCTCATCCTTGGGAAGGATCAATAGTCGCCATTGAACCAGAGGCGCCAGAAAAACACCCGTCAAAAACACTAATGGCACAGTGCCTGCCCATAGGCAAAACCTTAGTCGAGCAGATCCAATTGCAAATGCTCAGCCACCGCTTCGGCGCTCAGCGCCTTGAGCTTGGGCACTCGCCCAAGACACGGTGCGGGAATCCGCTCGGCGAGCGTCGCCAGATTTTCCTCCAGCCGCGAAGTCTTCGGATCAATGATATTCGCCACCCACCCCGCCAGTTGCAGGCCATCTCGGGCAATCGCCTCGGCTGTCAGCAACGCATGGCTGATGCAACCCAGCCGCACACCCACCACCAGAATCACCGGCAGCTTCAATGCCATCGCCAGGTCCGAGAGATTGTCCTGATCCGCCAAAGGCACCCGCCATCCACCCGCGCCCTCTATCAGAGTGAAATCGGCATTCATCGCCAGAATCTCGCGCATCGGCGTCAGCAGCGATTGCACAGTCAGCGCGACACCGGCCTCGCGAGCCGCCAGATGCGGAGCAATAGCCGGCTCGAACGCTACCGGATTGACCTGTTGATAACTCAGCGGCAACGAACATTCGGCGAGTAAGGCCAAGGCATCCGAGTTACGCAAACCCTTGGGCGTGACTTCGCACCCGGAGGCAACCGGCTTACCCGCCGCCGTGCTCAACCCCGCTGAACGCGCCGCATGCAGCAGTCCGGCGGCTACCGTTGTCTTGCCAACGTCGGTGTCAGTTCCGGTGATGAAATAGGCTGCGCTCATACGGGTTTCTCCAACACGGCGTAGACCACTTGATAAGTCGCCGGCAACCCCGACGCCTGACGGAACTGCTCGTAAGCCTCGACCAGACCAAGAATCCGCGCCCGTCCGGTCAATCCACCCGGCCGGCCGGGATTCAGATTGTGCGCCCCCAAAGCCTTCAGCTCATGGGTCAAACTGCGCACATCCGGGTAATGCAGCACATGCGCCTGATTCTCCAGACTCAGCGTGCGCAGGCCACTTGCCGCACACAACTGCTGATATCGAGCGAACTCGCGGAAACGATTCACATGCACCAGGCCATCGACCTGACGCCAGCTATCACGCAACTCAACCAACGTCCCTACACAAAGACTAGCAAACGCGAAAATCCCGCCGGGTTTCAGCACTCGCAAGGCTTCACTCAAAACCACATCAAAATTCCCACACCACTGCACCGCAAGGCTGGAGAAGATCAGATCGCAGGTCGAATCGCGCAACGGCAGACGTTCCGCATCTCCGGCGATGAAATGCTCGGCACCGCCCAACGGACGCGCGTGATCAAGCATGCCCTCGGCAATGTCCAGCGCAAGTCCCTGACCATGGGCAAAACGCCCGGCCAGTGCACGACTGAAATACCCGGTGCCGCAACCCAGATCCAGCCAGCGCGACGGCATGAAATCCGCGGGCAAACGCTGCAGCAACTGTGTACCGACATCACGTTGCAACTCGGCGACACTGTCATAGCTGGCCGCCGCGCGTGAGAAAGAGGCCGCGACCTGACGCTTGTCAGGCAAGCCGCCGGGCAGCGCCACATGGGACAAATCAGTCATCACCGCACTCATGTAAAAAAGCCTGGATCGCACCCGCCACTCCATGGGGGTCCTCCAGAAGAAACGCATGACTGGCCTGTTCGATCAGACCAATTTCAATATCTGGCAACAGAGCGAACAATTCGCCCGCCGCCTCTGCCGGCACCAATCCGTCCTGCCCAGCGAACAGATGCAACTGCGGGCCACGAAACGCCTGCAACGCTTCGCGCGTATCCAGTTGCGCGAGCAATTCCAGCCCGGCCATAAGTGCCGCCGCCGACGTATTCGGTGCGCCGCCGAGCATCAGCCGCGATAGGCCGCGCGGGTCTTGCGCGCCCTGTGCGCACAGCAGCGAGAAACGTTTGAGGGTCAAACGTGGATCAGCAGCGCAACCGGCAAGAAACGCATCGAAGGTCTCGCCGGGCATCGCGCTCGGCCATTGTTCATGCGCAACAAAGGAAGGATTGCTCGCCAGTGTCAGCAAGCCGCAGCACCTTTCGCCCCGGCGCGCGGCCAGTTCGGACGCGAGCATTCCGCCGAGCGACCAGCCGCCGAGCCACACGTCTTGAGGAATGCGCTCATCGAGGTCATCGAGCCAGTCTTGCAGGTCGCAGGAATCGAGCTCCGGCAACGGCTCGACCTCGACATGCAGGTGTTCGTCGAGCCCTTGCAACGCCGCAGCCAAAGGCTCCATCGGCGAAACACCGAGGCCCCAGCCGGGCAGCAGAATCAGGCGATCACGCATGGCTTGGCTCCGACGACAGTTGGGCAAAGCAATCGGCCAGTCCTTCTAACAATAGCTGCACCTGCGCCTCGCTGTGGGCGGCGGTCAGGGTCACGCGCAATCGGGCGCTGCCGGCTGGCACGGTCGGCGGACGGATCGCGGTGACCATCAAGCCGCGTTCGCGCAACATCTGCGACAGGCGCACCGCGCGGCCGGCATCGCCGATCATGATTGGCTGGATCGGGGTAAAGCTGTCCATCAACTCCAGGCCGATCTGTTCGGCACCGCGACGGAACTGGCGGATCAATGTCTGCAGATGTTCTCGACGCCAGTGTTCGCTACGCAGCAGTTCGAGACTTTTCAACGTCGCACAGGCCAGCGCCGGTGGCTGGCTGGTGGTGTAGATGTACGGACGCGCGAACTGGATCAGGCTTTCGATCAACTCTTCGCTGCCAGCGACGAACGCGCCTGCCGTGCCGAAGGCTTTGCCGAGCGTGCCGACCAGCACCGGGACATCGTCCTGACTCAAGCCGAAATGCTCGATGATACCGCCGCCATTAGCACCCAACGGGCCGAAGCCATGGGCATCGTCGACCATCAGCCACGCACCTTTGGCCTTGGCCTCACGGGCCAGCGCCGGCAGATCGGCAAGGTCGCCGTCCATGCTGAACACACCATCGGTGACCACCAACGTATTGCCGGTGGCTTTCTCAAGCCGCTTGGCCAGACTCACCGCGTCGTTATGCAGATAACGATTGAAACGCGCGCCGGACAACAGTCCCGCATCCAGCAACGAGGCGTGATTGAGCCGGTCTTCCAGCACCGTATCGCCCTGCCCGACCAGCGCCGTGACTGCACCGAGATTGGCCATGTAACCGGTGGTAAACAGCAGCGCGCGCGGGCGACCGGTGAGATCAGCCAGCGCTTCTTCCAATACGTGATGTGGGCTGCTGTGGCCGATCACCAGATGCGACGCCCCGCCGCCCACGCCCCAGAGTTTGGCACCGGCGCGCCACGCTTCGATCACTTGCGGGTGATTGGCCAGGCCCAGATAGTCGTTGTTACAGAACGCCAGCAATGGCTGACCGTCGACCACCACTTCGGGCCCTTGCGGGCTTTCGAGCAGCGGTCGCTGGCGGTAGAGATTTTCCGCACGTCGGGCAGCAAGGCGTGCGGCGAGATCGAAAGACATGCAGGCCTCACAATTGGAAAATATCCTCCTGTAGGAGCTGCCGAAGGCTGCGATCTTTTGATGTTGTTTTTCAAAAGACAAGATCAAAAAATCGCAGCCTGCGGCAGCTCCTACAGGGGTTTGCATCGCATCAAAAAATTCACACTGCGGCGTTGTAAAACTGCTCGGTGCTCTTCTGCTCGACCAACGCCTGTTCGATTGCTGCCTGATGCACTTCGTCGGAGTGCTCTTCGCGGGCTTCCGGTGCAATGCCCAGACGCGCAAACAGTTGCATGTCCTTGTCCGCTTGCGGGTTGGCAGTGGTCAGCAACTTGTCGCCGTAGAAAATCGAGTTGGCGCCTGCAAAGAACGCGAGGGCCTGCATCTGCTCGTTCATCGCTTCGCGGCCGGCCGACAGCCGCACGTGGGATTGCGGCATCAGGATGCGCGCCACGGCGAGCATGCGGATAAAGTCGAACGGATCGATGTCCTCGGCGTTTTCCAGGGGCGTGCCGGCGACTTTCACCAGCATGTTGATCGGTACCGACTCCGGATGCTCCGGCAGGTTGGCCAACTGGATCAGCAGATTGGCGCGGTCATCCAGCGACTCGCCCATGCCCAGAATGCCGCCGGAACAGATCTTCATCCCCGACTCACGCACGTAGGCCAGCGTTTGCAGGCGCTCGCTGTACGTGCGGGTGGTGATGATGCTGCCGTAGAACTCAGGCGAGGTGTCGAGGTTGTGGTTGTAGTAATCGAGGCCGGCGTTGGCCAGCGCTTCGGTCTGTTCCTGATCGAGGCGACCGAGGGTCATGCAGGTTTCCAGGCCCATGGCCTTGACGCCTTCGACCATTTTCAACACGTAAGGCATGTCCTTGGCCGACGGATGCTTCCACGCCGCGCCCATGCAGAAACGGGTCGAGCCGATGGCTTTGGCGCGAGCAGCCTCTTCGAGGACTTTCTGCACTTCCATCAGCTTTTCTTTTTCCAGGCCGGTGTTGTAGTGACCGGACTGCGGACAATATTTGCAATCTTCCGGGCAGGCGCCGGTCTTGATCGACAGCAGCGTGGAAACCTGAACGCGGTTGGCGTTGAAATGCGCGCGGTGCACCGTCTGCGCCTGAAACAGCAAGTCGTTGAATGGCTGTACGAAGAGGGCTCTGACTTCGGCCAATGACCAGTCGTGACGCAGGGTGGCAGTGGTGCTCGCGCTCATGGGTATTTCCTTGGTTATGCTTGGCTGGCGACTGCGGGAACGGAATACCCACAGGCGCTACACGGATGTTCGGCATATTTAAGGAAGTGTCATGCGCTGTCAACCACGATACGAAGGGCAGGTTTACATCTGTTTAAAAAACGTACAGACCTGCTTATTGTGCGATGAGCCCGCAGAAGCAGAAATGCCAATATGCGTCGCCTGCGAAGCCGACATGCCGTGGCTGGGCGAGCACTGCCAGACCTGCGCATTGCCGCTGCCCACGGCCGGTCTGACCTGCGGCGAGTGCCTGCTAGAGCCTCCAGCCTACGAACAGGTCGTCGTGCCCTGGCGCTACGACTTCCCGGTGGACAGTTTGATCACGCGCTTTAAACACAACGCGAAATGGCCGTTTGGTCACCTGCTCGCCGACGTTCTCAGCCAATACCTGCTATATCGCTTCGAGGAGGACTTGCCGCGTCCCGATGCGTTATTGCCGGTGCCATTGGCCAGTAAACGTCTGCGTCAACGTGGATTCAACCAAGCGGCGATGTTGGCCCGCTGGTTGAGTCGGTAGCTGGATTTACCCTGCGAGGAAAACGTCTTGCGCAGGATTCAGGACACCAGCGCCCAGCAGGATCTAGATGCCAAGGCGCGCAAGCGCAACCTGCGTAATGCCTTTGCCCTGACGTCCGATGCGAACGTAAAAGGTCGGCATCTGGCGTTGGTTGATGATGTGTTGACCACCGGCGCCACGGCCCAGGCCCTTGCACGATTGTTAATGAATGCGGGAGCGGCAAGGGTCGACGTGTATTGCCTGGCGCGCACGCCAAAACCCGGCTCTTGAGGTCAGCGCAATCCCCTGTAGGAGCTGCGGTACGCTGCGATCTTTTGATCCTGATCTTTAAAATCACAAGATCGCAGCGTGCCGCAGCGCCTACATCGATATTGCGCAGTGACGAATAGCTGGGCGCCCCCCACGGACAGGTTCTGCGCACGGCTTGACTCTCGCAGCGCAAGCGGCCAACTTCACCTTCCACCGCCACAGCCAAAAAGCCCCCCATTCATGTCCATGCCCTCCCTGCTCTCCCAGCACATTGTCCGTCGTCCGCAGCGCATTGCCTTGCTGCAACACATCGCCGAACAGGGCTCGATCACCCGCGCCGCAAAAAGCGCAGGGCTGAGTTACAAAGCGGCGTGGGATGCCATCGATGAACTGAACAACCTGTCGCAAAAGCCGCTGGTCGAACGTGCGGTCGGCGGCAAGGGCGGCGGCGGTGCCAAACTGTCCAGCGAAGGTCAACGGGTGCTGCGCCTCTATCAAAAGCTGCAAGCCTTGCAAGCGCAGGTGCTGGAAGCCGCCGAAGACGCCAGCGACCTCGACCTGCTCGGTCGCTTGATGCTACGCACCAGCGCTCGCAACCAATTGCACGGCCAAGTCGTGGCGATCAACGCTCAGGGGCGCAATGACCTGATTCGTCTGGAGCTGGCCGAAGGCTTGTGCCTCGACGCGCAAATCACCCACGACAGCACCGTGCATCTGGAGCTGCAAACCGGCTCGCAAGTGGTGGCCCTGATCAAGGCCGGCTGGCTCGAATTGCTGGCCAGCGATCAACCGGCAACGCCAGGGCACAATCATCTGAAGGGCACCATCGAAGCGATTCTCGACGCCGACGACGGCCCCAGCGAAGTGCGGATTTCCCTGCCCAACGGCCACACCCTCTGCGCACTGGCCGAACCGCAGGACATGCGCAACCGTGGGCTGGCAGTGGGGCAACCGGTGCACGTGCAGTTTTCGCCGTCGAATGTGCTGCTCGGCACATCACTTTAATCGCGGCCTGCAACAAAAGCGTCATCGACGCTCATTAAGGTGACTGCCAAAACCAAGCAGGAAGCCTGATGTGAGCCTATTAGAAGAAAACCAATCGACTGATCTGGAAAAAATGGTCGGACTCAGCCGTCGCGGTTTCATCGGCGCCGGTGCACTGTGTGGCGCAGCGATGTTCCTTGGCGGTAGCCTCCTGAGCCGCAGCGCGCTGGCCACTGGCGTCAGTGCTGGCAACAGCCGTTTGCTCGGCTTCGAAAGCATTCCGGCGGCGACCACTGATGTAATCAGTCTGCCTAAAGGCTACAAATCTTCAGTGCTGATCAGCTGGGGCCAGCCCCTGCAAAAGAATGGCCCGGCGTTCGACCCGAGTGGCAATGGCACCGCGGCCGCACAGGAAGTGCAGTTCGGCGACAACAACGACGGCATGAGCCTGTTCGCCTTCCCGGACGACAGAAACCGCGCGTTGATGGCGATCAACAACGAATACACCAACTACCGTTACCTCTACCCGCACGGCGGCATGCCGCAATCGGCCGAAGACGTGCGCAAGGCGCTGGCCTGCGAAGGCGTTTCGGTGATCGAGGTGCAGCGCAAGAACGGCCAGTGGCAATTCGTTCAGGGCTCGCGTTACAACCGCCGCATCCATGGCAACTCGCCGCTGCGCATCGGCGGCCCGGCGGCCGGTCACGACCTGATGAAAACCGCCGCCGACAAACACGGCAAAAAAGTCCTCGGCACCTTCCAGAACTGCGCCAACGGTAAAACACCGTGGGGCACGTACCTGACTTGCGAAGAGAACTTCACGGACGTCTTCGGCAGCAGCAACGCCCAGCAACAGTTCGATGCGGCACAAAAGCGCTACGGCGTCTCGGCCGCCAGCCGCGAGATCAACTGGCACCCGCACGACCCGCGCTTCGACATGGCGAAGAACCCCAACGAACTCAACCGTCACGGCTGGGTAGTCGAGATCGACCCGTTCGATCCGCAATCGACCCCGGTCAAACGCACCGCACTGGGCCGCTTCAAACATGAAAACGCCGCACTGGCCGAGACCAACGACGGTCGCGCCGTGGTGTACATGGGCGACGACGAGCGTGGCGAGTTCATCTACAAATTCGTCAGCCGCGACCGTATCAACCATCGCAACGCTAAAGCCAACCGCGACATCCTCGATCACGGCACCCTGTACGTCGCCAAATTCGATAACGGCGACAACAACCCGGATCACCCGAAAGGCCAGGGCCAATGGATCGAGCTGACCCACGGCAAAAACGGCATCGATGCCGGCAGCGGTTTTGCCGATCAGGCTGAAGTGCTGATCCACGCGCGCCTCGCCGCCAGTGTGGTCGGCGCCACGCGCATGGACCGCCCGGAATGGATCGTGGTCAGCCCGAAGGACGGCCAGGTTTATTGCACCCTGACCAACAACGCCAAACGCGGCGAGGACGGGCAACCGGTGGGCGGGCCGAACCCGCGCGAGAAGAACGTCTACGGGCAGATTCTGCGCTGGCGCACCGACCGCGACGATCATGCGTCGAAAACCTTCTCGTGGGATCTGTTCGTGGTTGCCGGCAACCCGGGCGTGCACGCCGGGACGCCGAAGGCCGGCTCGAAAAACATCACCCCGCAGAACATGTTCAATAGCCCCGATGGCTTGGGTTTCGACAAGGCCGGTCGCTTGTGGATTCTCACTGATGGCGATTCGAGCAATGCCGGGGACTTCGCCGGAATGGGTAACAACCAGATGCTTTGCGCTGACCCCAAGACCGGGGAGATTCGCCGGTTCATGGTCGGGCCGATTGGTTGTGAAGTCACCGGGATCAGCTTCTCGCCGGATCAAAAAACCCTGTTTGTCGGGATCCAGCATCCGGGGGAGAACGGCGGCTCGACCTTCCCTGAGCATCTGCCGAACGGCAAGCCACGGTCTTCGGTGATGGCGATTACCCGTGAGGATGGTGGGGTGGTCGGCGCCTGACAGGCCCTCATCGCGAGCAGGCTCACTCCTACAGGGTTTTGCACATGACTTTGTAGGAGTGAGCCTGCTCGCGATAGCGTCAGTCCAGACACCAACCCCCTCACTGCCTGCCATCTGCGCTACCATGCTGGGCCGGACGCGGCAGCCTGCTGCGCGCAGGAGTCAGCATGGCCCATCCGTTTGAAACCCTCACACCCGACCTCGTACTTGATGCCGTAGAAAGCATCGGGTTTCTGAGCGATGCGCGCATTCTGGCGCTCAATAGCTACGAAAACCGCGTCTATCAGGTCGGCATCGAAGACTCCGAACCGCTGATCGCCAAGTTCTACCGACCGCAACGCTGGACCAACGAAGCCATCCTCGAAGAACACAAGTTCACCTTCGAACTGGCCGACGTCGAGATCCCGGTGGTCGCGCCGATGATCCACAACGGCGAAACCCTGCACGAGCATGCCGGCTTCCGCTTCACCCTGTTCCCGCGTCGCGGCGGCCGGGCGCCGGAGCCAGGCAATCTTGATCAGTTGTATCGACTCGGTCAGTTGCTTGGGCGCATTCACGCGGTCGGCGCGACCAAGCCGTTCGAACACCGCGAAGCCCTCGCCGTGCAGAACTTCGGCCATGCCTCGTTGACCACGCTGCTCGAAGGCAACTTCATCCCCAAAAGCCTGCTGCCGGCTTACGAATCGGTAGCGCGCGATCTGCTCAAGCGTGTGGAAGACGTCTACGCCAATACGCCGCATCAGAACATCCGCATGCACGGCGACTGCCACCCCGGCAACATGATGTGCCGCGACGAGATGTTCCACATCGTCGACCTCGACGACTGCCGCATGGGCCCGGCGGTGCAGGACATCTGGATGATGCTTGCGGGCGATCGGCAAGAATGCCTGGGGCAATTGTCGGAATTGATGGACGGCTACAACGAGTTCCACGATTTCGACCCGCGCGAGTTGGCGCTGATCGAACCGCTGCGCGCGTTGCGCCTCATGCATTACAGCGCCTGGCTGGCGCGGCGTTGGGACGACCCGGCGTTTCCGCACAGCTTTCCGTGGTTCGGGACTGAGCGTTATTGGGGCGATCAGGTTTTGGCGTTGCGTGAGCAGTTGTCGGCGCTCAATGAAGAACCGCTGAAACTCTTCTGATTCGAGAAGCAAAGATCAAAAGATCGCAGCCTTCGGCAGCTCCTACAGGGGAACGCATTCCAATGTAGGAGCTGCCGAAGGCTGCGATCTTTTCGTTTTCTGACACGACACATCTATACAACCTCCTTACAATCCCTCCTTTGTTAGCTGCCTAAGCAAGGATTCTGCATGCAAGCTGCCAACCCGCGCCGCGGGTACATCCTGGGCCTGAGTGCCTACATCATCTGGGGCCTGTTCCCGATCTATTTCAAAGCCATCGCTGAAGTACCAGCGGTCGAGATCATCATCCATCGGGTGTTGTGGTCGGCGCTGTTCGGCGCGCTGTTGCTGATGGTCTGGAAGCACCCAGGCTGGTTGCGCGAATTGCTCGACAACCCGAAACGCCTGGCGATTCTGGCGCTGAGCGGCACGTTGATCGCGGCCAACTGGCTGACCTATGTGTGGTCGGTCAACAACGGGCGCATGCTCGAAGCGAGCCTCGGTTACTACATCAATCCGCTGATCAACGTGCTGCTGGGGATGCTGATTCTTGGCGAACGGCTGCGGCGCCTGCAATGGATCGCCGTGGGGCTGGCGGCGATTGGTGTGGCGCAGCAGGTGTGGCAAGTCGGCAGTCTGCCGTGGGTGTCGCTGGTGCTGGCGCTGACGTTCGGGTTCTACGGTTTGATCCGCAAACAGGCACCGGTCAAGGCATTGCCGGGGCTGGTGGTGGAAACCTGGATGCTGGTACCGATTGCCATCGCCTGGTTGCTGTTCAATCAAACCGCGACCAGTGCTCAACCCGAGTTCTGGACGACTTCGCAAGCGTGGTGGCTGGTCGCAGCAGGCCCAGTGACATTGGTGCCGCTGGTGTGTTTCAACGCAGCAACCCGGCATTTGCCCTACACCACGATCGGCTTCCTGCAATACATCGCGCCAACACTGGTGTTGTTGCAAGCAGTGCTGCTATTCGGTGAACACATGTCGTCGAGCACGTTGATCGCTTTTGCGTTTATTTGGGCCGGTCTCGCTATTTACAGCGTCGACGCGTGGATAAGTTTGCGCCGCCGCAGCTGATCAAAAAACGCACAAACACCTGCAGGCCACGTTTTTCGTGGCCTGCAGCGTTCCTTCCCAAGGTTATCCACAGCGTGATCCCCGCCGTTTGTGCGCAAGTCGTTGAATGCTGGCGGTTTTTTGATCAACTCCGGCAAGGCCACGCAGGACGTGGCCTTCAGGGCAGTCTCTACAGGTTATCCACAGGCAGGTGCACGTTTAAACTGGATAACCCGATTTGCGTTAAACCTCTGTGCGTAACACCAGATCCACCATCAAATCGTCCGCCAGGGTTTCCAGGCGCGATTGCAAGACATCCAGCGACAACGTCAACGGCACCGCCAGAATCGCTTCGGCGTGAAACAGCGGCTCGCTGCTCATCGGTGCCGGACGCACTTCGGTCACCAACCGTTCAAGATTGACGCCCTGCTCGCTCAGCAGGCGAGTGATATCGCGCACAATCCCCGGGCGGTCATTGCCCACCAGTTCCATCGCAATCGGTTTCCAGGTGCAGGACTGCTCGATCCCGCTTTCGGCGATCAATACGCGAATGCCATGAGTCGACAGTGCTTGTAGGGAATCGACTAATTCGTCGTAAGCCTCTGCCGGCACACCCACCCGCAGAATTCCGGCGAACTGCCCGGCCATTCGCGACATACGACTCTCCAGCCAGTTACCGCCATGTTCGGCGATGCATTGGGCGATGCGCTCGACCTGCCCGGGTTTGTCCGGGGCGAAAACAGTGAGTACGAGATGGTCCATGGCGCAGCCCTCTTGTCATGACTTTTGTTATGGAAGGGCAAGTATAGGCAAGCCGCGGAATTGAGCAGCAATGCTCCAAGTGAGCGCATACCTGTGGCGAGGGGATTTATCCCCGATGGGTGGCGAAGCCGCCCCCCGCTTTCTGGCAGATACACCGTGCAGGCAGGTTTCACGACAGCTGCGCAGCCGCGGGGATGAATCCCCTCACCACAAAAGCGGGTACACCCAGACTGCCCCTTAGCAGCCCCACAGCATTTATGTGTACAACTTTCGATATTTAACTGGAACAATCCAATGGTTTTTTGAGAACATCCTGTTCCGCGCCGTGACCGCAATGCGTCATGGGGTCGCAGAACGACGTAATTAGTCTGATTTTCACAAGCGCAACTCATCATGTAGTATGCCGCAGCGCGCACTACATAACGCTGGATCGATGTCTGCCCAAGGCATGTTCGCAATCCTGAAAGCCCCGTCAGCAAGGCCCCAAGCCGTTGATTGGTCCCAGCCCAGCCGCCAGCAATGGCATGTACTGGTCGGCAGGTTTGTGGTTTAAATGGCCAGAGGCTTCATTGGTAAATTGAAGAGCTGAAAAGCGAAATAGCTGAGCAGAGTGAGGCAAGCAATGACTGAACACGTTCAAGTCGGTGGCCTGCAGGTCGCCAAAGTCCTGTTCGACTTCGTGAACAACGAAGCCATTCCCGGTACCGGCCTCACCGCCGACAAATTCTGGGAAGGTGCCGACAAGGTCATTCACGACCTGGCACCGAAGAACAAAGCCCTACTCGCCAAACGCGATGACTTCCAGGCGCGTATTGATGCCTGGCATCAGCAACGTGCCGGTCAAGCGCACGACGCCCTGGCCTATAAAGCCTTCCTGCAAGAAATCGGTTATCTGCTGCCAGAAGCGGCTGATTTCCAGGCAACGACGCAAAACGTCGATGACGAAATCGCCCGTACCGCTGGCCCGCAACTTGTTGTGCCGGTGATGAATGCGCGCTTTGCCCTCAACGCCTCGAACGCTCGCTGGGGTTCGCTGTACGACGCCCTCTACGGCACCGACGCGATCAGCGAAGACGGTGGCGCCGAAAAAGGCAAAGGCTACAACAAGGTGCGTGGCGACAAAGTCATCGCCTTCGCCCGTGCTTTCCTCGACGAAGCCGCGCCACTGGCTGCCGGCTCCCATGTCGATTCGACCGGCTACAAAATCGCTGAAGGCAAACTGGTGGTCACCCTCAAGGGAGGCAGCAACAGCGGTCTGCGTAACGATGCACAGCTGATCGGCTTCCAGGGCGACGCCAACGCGCCAATCGCGATCCTGCTGAAAAACAACGGTCTGCATTTCGAAATCCAGATCGATGCCAGCACCCCCGTCGGCCAGACCGACGCGGCCGGCGTCAAAGACGTGCTGATGGAAGCCGCGCTGACCACCATCATGGACTGCGAAGACTCCGTGGCGGCCGTCGATGCCGACGACAAAGTAGTCATCTACCGCAACTGGCTCGGCCTGATGAAGGGCGATCTGTCGGAAGAAGTCGCCAAGGGCGGCCAGACCTTCACTCGCACCATGAACCCGGACCGCAGCTACACCACGGTCGATGGCGGCGAAGTGACCCTGCATGGCCGCTCGCTGTTGTTCGTGCGCAACGTCGGCCACCTGATGACCATCGACGCGATCCTCGACAAAGACGGCAACGAAGTGCCGGAAGGCATCCTCGACGGTCTGGTGACTTGCCTGGCGGCGATGCACAACCTCAACGGCAACACCTCGCGCAAGAACACCCGCACCGGTTCCGTCTATATCGTTAAACCGAAGATGCACGGCCCGGAAGAAGCGGCGTTCACCAACGAGCTGTTCGGTCGTATCGAAGACGTGCTGGGCCTCAAACGCAACACCCTGAAAGTCGGGATCATGGACGAGGAGCGCCGTACCACGGTCAACCTCAAGGCCTGCATCCAGGCGGCCAGCGAGCGTGTGGTGTTCATCAACACCGGTTTCCTCGACCGCACCGGCGACGAAATCCACACCTCCATGGAAGCCGGCCCGATGGTGCGCAAGGCCGACATGAAGGCCGAGAAATGGATCGGCGCCTACGAGAACTGGAACGTCGATATCGGTCTGAGCACTGGCCTGCAAGGTCGTGCGCAAATCGGTAAAGGCATGTGGGCGATGCCCGACCTGATGGCGGCGATGCTCGAACAGAAAATCGCTCACCCACTGGCCGGTGCCAACACCGCCTGGGTGCCATCGCCGACCGCCGCTGCGCTGCACGCGCTGCACTACCACAAGGTCGACGTGTTCGCCCGTCAGGCCGAATTGGCCAAACGTGCTCGCGCTTCGGTGGACGACATCCTCACCATTCCGCTGGCGGTCAATCCGAACTGGACACCAGAGCAGATCAAGAACGAACTGGACAACAACTCCCAGGGCATTCTCGGCTACGTGGTGCGCTGGATCGACCAAGGCGTGGGTTGCTCGAAAGTGCCGGACATCAATGACGTCGGCCTGATGGAAGACCGTGCGACGCTGCGTATCTCCAGCCAGCACATCGCCAACTGGCTGCGCCACGGTATCGTCACCGAAGCGCAAGTGATGGAAAGCCTCAAGCGCATGGCGCCGGTGGTCGATCGTCAAAACGCCAACGACTCGCTGTACCGTCCGCTGGCACCCAACTTCGACAGCAACATCGCCTTCCAGGCAGCGGTCGAACTGGTGATCGAAGGCACCAAGCAGCCGAACGGTTACACCGAGCCGGTTCTGCACCGTCGTCGTCGTGAGTTCAAGGCTGCCAACGGCCTGTAATTCTGCGTAGACGCTGGATATGAAAAAGCCCTGATCTTTGGATCAGGGCTTTTTTTTGTGAAAGCAGAATCAAAAGATCGTCCGATCGCGGCCCGAGCCTTCGGCAGCTCCTACAGGTGATCCCATGCAGGAGCTGCCGAAGGCTGCGATCTTTTGATCTTGATCTTCACACGCTCCGCGTTGGAATGTTCGGGTGGCGCTAAGGCTCAATCCCCAATTCATGTTTGACCAACCCCAGCAACTTGGCGGTATCAATCGGTTTGAGCAGAAAGTCCACCACACTCAAGTGCATCGCCGCGATCGCGTCTTTCACATCGGCATCGCCCGACACAATGATGATCGGCATCGCCGCCCGCACCGATTCGCGCACCTGTCGAACCAGATCAAGCCCACCGACGTTGCCCATGCGCAGATCAGTGATGACGAGCCCGATCGAAGGTTTCTCATCGAGCATCTTCAGTGCGGTTTCGCCACTGGCGGCGGTCATGCAGCGAATGCCGTCCAACGCCAGTATCTCCGCGAGCAGCTCGCGGGCGTCCTTGTCGTCATCGACGATCAGTACACGCTGCGGCGGCAGGTCGGGTTCGAGCATTACAGCGCTGAGCGCTTCACGCTCGGCGTCGCTCAAAATATCGTGGTCGGACATGGCGTTCTCTACATTTCCCAATCAATCACCTCGCTCAGTCGTCAGACATCGCCAGGCAGAGCTTCAATGTGCACTTCGTCGGATTTATTTCCAATAGCCGGGCGGACGAATTTCCGACTGAATGTGTAGGTCACTTCCCAAATATGCCCAACGGCATCGCCAACCTAGACTTACGTCCAATGGGCACCCCGGTCGCAGGGGTCGACCATGGCTGCAACGATCCGACAACAACAATTCGAAAAAGACTGCGGTAATGGTTATGAGTAAAGCGGACGCCTTCACCCAGGCAGGGAAAACCGCGGTGTTGCAGAACATTCAGGGCACTCTGCAATTCCTCCAGCGCTTCCCGCCCTTCAATCAGATGGAACACGCCCACCTCGCCTACCTGGTGGAGCAGTGCCAGCTGCGGTTTTACGGTGAGGGCGAGAGCATCATCAAGCCTGCCGACGGCCCGGTGGAATACTTCCATATCGTCAAACAGGGCCGCGTGGTCGGCGAACGTCCGCACACGGCCAAGGGCGGCACTGAAACTACATTCGAAATCACCACCGGCGAATGCTTTCCCCTGGCCGCGTTGCTGGGTGAGCGGGCAACACGCACCGAGCATCTGGCCGGTGAAGATACTTTCTGCCTGCAACTGAACAAACAGGCGTTCATCAAACTGTTCGCCCTCTCCAGCGCTTTCCGCGACTTCGCCTTGCGCGGGGTCAGCAGCCTGCTCGATCAAGTCAATCAGCAAGTCCAGCAGAAAGCCGTGGAAAATCTCGGCACCCAATATTCGCTGAACACCCGTCTCGGCGAGTTGGCGATGCGCCATCCGGTGACGTGCAGCCCCGACACGCCACTGCGTGAAGCGGTGAAGCTGATGCACGAGCAACAGGTTGGCAGCATCGTCGCGGTGGATGAGCACAAGGCGCCGCTGGGCATTTTCACCCTGCGCGATCTGCGCCACGTGGTGGCCGAAGGTGTCGGCGATTTCAGCGAAGCCATCGAGCGCCACATGACCCGCGCGCCGTTCTATCTGTCGCCGGATCACAGCGCCTTCGATGCGGCCATTGCCATGACCGAACGGCACATTGCCCACGTCTGCCTGGTCAAGGATCAGCGCCTGTGCGGCGTGGTGTCCGAGCGCGATCTGTTTTCCCTGCAACGGGTCGACCTGGTGCATCTGGCCCGGACCATCCGCAGCGCCCAGCGCGTCGAACAACTGGTGACCCTGCGCGGCGAGATCGGTCAATTGGTCGAGCGCATGCTGGCTCACGGTGCGTCCTCGACGCAGATCACGCACATCATCACCCTGCTCAACGATCACACCGTGTGCCGGGTGATCGAACTGACCCTCGCCGAAAAAGGTGACCCGGGGGTGCCGTTCAGTTGGTTGTGTTTCGGCAGCGAGGGCCGGCGCGAGCAAACGCTGCACACCGATCAGGACAACGGCATTCTCTTTGACGCGCGAGATGCGGCGCATGCAGCGGAGATTCGCGGCAAGCTGCTGCCGATTGCCCAGCAGATCAACCAGAGTCTGGCGCTGTGCGGCTTCACGCTGTGCAAGGGCAACATCATGGCCGGCAACCCCGAGCTGTGCCTGTCCCGCGCAGAATGGGCGCGGCGTTTTGCGTCGTTTATCCGCGAGGCGACGCCGGAGAACCTGCTGGGGTCGAGCATCTATTTCGATCTGCGCGTGGTGTGGGGCGATGAACAGGGCTGCGCACAATTGCGCCGGGGGATTCTCGATCAGGTCGGCGACAACCGTTTGTTCCAGCGCATGATGGCCGACAACGCCCTGCGCAATCGCCCGCCAGTGGGGCGCTTCCGTGAGTTTGTGCTGGCGCGCAAGAACGGCGAGAAAGCCACCCTCGATCTGAAAGTCCAGGGCCTGACGCCGTTCGTGGATGGTGCGCGATTGCTCGCGCTGGCCAACGGCATCGATGCCAACAATACGTTGGAACGCTTCCGTCAGTTGGTGGAGAAGCAAGTCATCGAGCGACTCGACGGCGCGGCATATGAAGAGGCTTATCACTTCATTCAGCAAACGCGCATGCAGCAGCATCAGATCCAGAGCCGCGAGAACCTGCCGTATTCCAACCGGGTCGATCCCGACAGCCTCAATCATCTGGACCGGCGCATCCTGCGTGAATCTCTGCGTCAAGCCCAACGTCTGCAAAGCAGCCTGACGTTGCGGTATCAGCTATGAGTCTGTTTTCGTGGCTGCGTCCGGCCAGCCCGGTGCTGCCGGCTGATCTGCAACAGCGTCTGGCGAGGCTGCCGGCGATCAATCAGCTGGGCGATTGCAGCCTGCGCGAACAGCGCTGGGTGGTGCTCGACCTGGAAACCAGCGGGCTGAACCTGAACAAGGATCGGCTGTTGTCGATTGGCGCTGTGGTGATCGAGGACGGCGCGATCGACTTTAGCCAGCAGTTCGAGCGCACGCTGCAATGCCCCCAGGTGAAGCTCGGCGCCAGTGTGTTGATCCATGGCCTGGGGCCGAACGCGATCGCCGCCGGCAGCGACCCGGCCGAGACGCTGGTGGAATTCATGGAGTTTGTCGGTGACAGTCCGGTGTTGGCGTTTCATGCCCCGTTCGATCAGCACATGCTCGGACGGGCGCTGAAAGAACATCTGGGGCACAAATTGCAGCATGTGTTTCTGGATGTCGCCGACATTGCGCCGTTGGTGTGCCCACAGGCGAACATTCGCGAAGCCGGGCTGGATGAGTGGATCGACTGGTTCAAGCTTGAGGTGTTCGAGCGGCATAACGCGAGTGCCGATGCGCTGGCGACGGCGGAGTTGGCGTTGATACTGTTCAGCCGGGCGCGGGGGCAGCAGATTCATAGTCCGCTGAATTTGCAGCAGCGCTTGAGCCAGTGGAAGCGCAGGCAACAGGCGCCCTCTTTCTGACTTTAAACAACACACTCCCCCGTAGGAGCTGCCGAAGGCTGCGATCTTTTGATCTTATAAACAGCAAAATCAAAAGATCGCAGCCTTCGGCACCTCCTACACAGGGCAGCACCCGACCAGTGGCCAATTGCTAACCATTCCCACCTCTGCCAGAATCGCGAACAATTCGCGTTAGTTAATATTTCCCAATCGGTGATGTCCGGTGTCGTCAGTCCCAAGCCCTCACAGTGAGCTCGTCGGTGCGATGTATCGCGACCATCGCGGTTGGCTGCTGGCGTGGCTGCGGCGCAATGTGGCCTGTCCGCAGCGTGCCGAAGACCTGAGCCAGGACACTTTCGTGCGCCTGCTCGGCCGCGATGAGCTACTGACACCGCGCGAGCCCCGGGCCTTTCTGGTGGCGATCGCCAAAGGGCTGCTGTTCGATTACTTCCGCCGCGCCGCGCTGGAACAGGCTTACCTCACCGAACTGATGCTGATCCCCGAAGGCGAACAACCGTCGGTGGAAGAACAGCAACTGATCCTCGAAGACCTCAAGGCCATCGACCGCCTGCTTGGCAAACTGTCGACCAAGGCCCGCGCCGCTTTCCTTTATAACCGCCTCGATGGCCTCGGCCATGCCGAGATCGCCCAGAAGCTCGGCGTGTCGGTGCCGCGCGTGCGCCAGTATCTCGCTCAAGGCATTCGTCAGTGCTACATCGCGCTGTACGGTGAGCCATCATGAGTCCGGCCAGTTCCAGACCCGTACCGGCGCATGTGCTGGACGCGGCGATAGCCTGGCAACTGACCCTTGATTCCAGCAGTCCGCTAGAGCGCGAAGAATTTGCCAAGTGGCATGCAGCCCATGAAGAACATGCTCGCGCATGGCGCCAGTTGGGCATGCTCGATCAGCGTTTCAGTGTCGCCAAAGGGCCGGCCCGCAGTGCGCTGCTGCAATCGCGCGAAAGCATTCGCCGCCGCGTGCGCAAATTAGGCAGTGGTCTGGCCAGCGTTGTTGCGGTGGTGGGCCTGGCCCTGTTTGCCGGTGAACGCTATCTGCCGCTCGATTACTGGCTCGCCGACCAGCGTACCGCCACCGGCGAACAGCGCACTGTGCGGTTGGCCGACGGCACGTTACTCAACCTCAATACCCACAGCGCCGTGGACGTGCGTTTCGATGAGAAGCAGCGCCTGATTGTTTTGCAGGAAGGCGAAATCCTCATCGAAACCGCTCACGGCGACACGCGCCCCTTTATTGTCGAGACTCGCGAAGGCAGCATGCGCGCGCTCGGCACGCGGTTCCTGGTCAAGCGCGAGGAACAAGGCACGCGCCTGAGCGTGCTGCAATCGGCGGTGGCGGCACATACGCAATCGAACCCTGCAGAACAGATCCTGCGCGAGGGCCAGCAAGTGCTGCTGCGCAGTGACGGGCTTGGCTCGATTGTCGCCCTCAACCCCGGCGCCGATGCCTGGACACGCGGGATGCTGGTGGTCGACAACGCGCGACTGGGCGATCTGGTGCATGAACTGGGTCGCTACCGCCGCGGGCATTTGGGCGTGGCACCGGAAGTGGCCGATTTGCGCATTACCGGCAGCTTCCCGTTGCATGACACCGATAAAGCCTTGAGCGCGCTGCTGCCGACCCTGCCGGTGCAGATCGAGCAGCACACGCCGTATTGGGTCACCGTGGCGAAGGCTGAGCCAAAGCCCTGAGAAATCTGCTGTCTGGAAGATTTCTATCGCGAGCAGGCTCACTCCTACAGTTTGCAATGCATTCCCCTGTAGGAGTGAGCCTGCTCGCGATATGGCAGCCCGCCGCCCCGACAAAACAAGGGTTGCCACAAGCATCAGCAGCCCCACTTGAAGTTAATCGAAATTATTTTCATCCAGCCCTATCACTTTTTGATTTTCATCCGGCACACAGGCAATTGAGAAATATTTTCATTCAGGAGCCGCCGTATGTCCCGTTCGCTAGACACCTTGTTGCGCCCCAGTTTGCTGGCGGTTGCCATTGCCCTCAGCTCCCCGCTGGTCAGCAGCCAACTGATCGCCGCTGAACAAGCGTCCAGCGTTCGCGCCTACAACCTGCCGCCCGCGCCGCTGTCGACCACCCTGAACCAGATCGCCAGCCAGGGCGGCCTCGCGCTGTCGCTGAACCCGGCGCTGGCGGCGGGCAAGACTTCGGCGCCCGTGAGCGGCAATTACGACGCCGCCGGCGCTTTGCGTGCGGCCCTGCGGGGTACCGGTCTGCAACTGGAACAAAGCAGCACCGGCACTTACACCTTGGTGGCTGTGCCGGAAGGCGTGATGGCGCTGCCGGAAACATCGGTCATCGGTGTAGAGAATCTGGAAACGGCCTGGAGCCCGGTCGAGGGCTACACCGCTACCCGCACCGCCGCCGGCAGCAAAACCGACACCGCACTGGTCGAAGCGCCACGTTCGATCTCGGTCGCGACCCGTCAGCAAATGGAAGACCGTGGCGTGCACAGCCTCGATGACGCCGTGCGCTACATGCCGGGCATCACCGCCAGCAGCTATGGCAGCGACACCCGGGCCGACTGGCTGCGCGTGCGCGGCTTCGAACCTACCCAGTTCCTCGATGGCCTGCCGCTGCCAAAAGGCGTCTACGCCAACCCGAAACAGGAAACCTGGAACCTCGACCGCCTCGCCCTGCTGCGCGGCCCGGCCTCGTCCGTCTACGGCCAGACCCCGCCGGGCGGCTTGCTGGACATGGTCAGCCGTCGCCCAAGCGATGTCGCCAGCAGTGAAATCCAGTTGCAGTACGGCAGCGACAACCATCGCCAGATCAACTTCGCCAGCACCGGCAAGATCGATGAAGCTGGCCAGTTCCTCTACGGCATCAGCGGCGTAGTACGTGACAGCGGCACGCAGGTCGACCACGTCGACAACAAGCGCTACAACATTGCGCCGAGCCTGACCTGGAACATCGACGACGACACCAAGCTCACCCTGCTGAGCCAGTTCACCCGCGACGATACCGGCATCACCAGCCAGTTCCTGCCGATTCAGGGCACCAAGATCAAATCGCCATTCGGTGATATTTCCCATCACAAGAATCTCGGTGATCCGGACTGGGAATACTACGACCGCACCTACTACGCGTTGGGTTACGCGTTCGAACATCGCCTGAACGATGTCTGGCAGTTCAAGCAGAACCTGCGTTACACCAAGTCGGATCTGTCGTTCCAGGCACTGACGGTTGGCTCGTATCCATTCACTGAAGTCGATGACCAGGGCAACGTCGGTCGCTCGTCCACGAGCGTCGATGAAGACATCAGCCAGTTCGCGGTGGACAACAACTTCCAGGCTGACTTCGCTACCGGTGACATCCGCCACACCCTGCTGCTGGGTCTGGATCATCAGCGCAGCAACACCAACTACACCTCGATTTTCGGCTTTTCGGATACCACTCCGGGTACCAACGTAATAAACCCGATCTACGGCCAGCCGATCGTGCGTCCGGCGCGCTCCACGGCGTTCTACGACTACAACCAGAAGACCTACCAGACCGGCCTGTACGTGCAGGACCAAATGGCCCTCGACCAGTGGCGCCTGACCCTCGGCGGCCGTGAAGACTGGGTGCACACCAGCACTCAGTTCATCAACAGAGGCGATGCCACCAACACCCAGCGCGACAAGGCGTTCAGCGGCAACGCGGCGCTCAGCTATGTGTTCGACTCGGGCTTCGTGCCGTACCTGTCGTACGCCGAATCCTTCCAGCCGACCACCGGCGCCGACGCCACCTCCACCGGTTCGCTCAAACCCACCGAAGGCAAGCAGTGGGAACTGGGCATCAAGTACCAGCCGCCGGGCAGCAAGACCCTGCTGAGCGCTGCCGTATATGACCTCACCCAAAAGAACGTCTCGGTCAGCACCTTCGTCGACGGCGTTTCGATCACCAGCCAGACCGGCGAAGTGAAAGTCAAAGGCCTGGAGCTGGAAGCGGTCTCCGACGTCACCGAGAACCTGAAAGTCATCGCCGCCTACACCTTGGCCAAGTCTGAAGTGCAGAATGGCGCCGACAAGGGCAATCGCCTGCAATTGATGCCGAATCAACAAGCCTCGTTGTGGACCGACTACACCTGGCACACCGGCGTGCTTGACGGTTTCGGCATGGGCGCCGGCGTGCGTTATACCGGCAACACCTACGGTGACAAGGCCAACACCTGGCTGGGCAAGGCGGACGCCTACACCGTGTTCGACGCGAGCGTGCATTACGACCTCGGCCGTCTGGACAACAGCCTCAAAGGTGCGTCGCTGGCACTCAACGCGACCAACCTGTTCGACAAGGAATACATTTCCACCTGTGACAGCTTCTACTGCTACTACGGCGACACGCGCAGTGTCGTCGCCAGCGCCACTTACAAGTGGTAAGCGACTGAGCTGAAACAGGCCCTGTAACCTGGCCGTCCCTCGCGGACGGCTTTGGTGTTTTTGAAGGTCATGAAATGAAAAGTAAAACAATTCGCCGCTGGTCGTTCATCCACACCTGGACCAGCCTGATCTGCACCGTGTTTTTGCTGATGCTGGCTCTGACCGGTTTGCCGCTGATTTTCAGCCACGAAATCGACCATCTGCTGGGTAACGCCCCCGAGTTGCGCGAGATGCCGGCCGACACGCCGCAGCTCAACCTGCAACAACTGGTCGACGCCGCGCAGAAACATCGTCCGGGCGAGGTCATGCAGTACTTCGGCTACGACGACGAAGAGCCCAATGCCGCATTCGCGATCATGGCGAAAACCGCCGACACCGAACCGAACTCCTCGCACACCTTCATGCTCGACGCGCGCACCGGCGAAGCGCTGGAAACTCCTTCGGCCAACGGCGGTTTGATGCTGTTCATCCTGCGCCTGCACGTCGACATGTTCGCCGGGCTGCCGGGCAAACTGCTGCTGGCGTTCATGGGTTTGCTGTTTGTCGTCGCGATTGTTTCGGGGACGGTGTTGTACCTGCCGTTCATGCGCCGGTTGAAATTCGGCACCGTGCGCCAGGAAAAATCCACGCGCCTGCGCTGGCTCGATCTGCATAACCTGATCGGCGTCGTCACCCTCACGTGGGCGCTGGTCGTGGGCGTGACCGGCGTGATCAGCGCCTGCGCCGACCTGCTCATCGCCGCTTGGCGCAACGATGCGCTGACCACGCTGATCGCACCCTATCGCGATGCACCGCCGCTGACGCACCTGGCCCCCGCCACCCGATTGCTCGACATTGCCGGCGAAGTCGCCCCCGGCATGAAGCCGGATTTCATTGCCTTCCCCGGCACGCGTTTTTCCAGCGAGCACCATTACTCGGTGTTCATGAAGGGCGGCACGCATTTGACCTCGCACCTGCTGACGCCGGTGCTGATCGACGCCACGACGTTGAAAGTCACCGCCGTGGCCGAACGCCCGTGGTACATGGACGCCATGGGCATGTCGCAGCCGCTGCACTTTGGCGACTACGGCGGCATGCCGATGAAAATCCTCTGGGCGACGCTCGATGTGCTGACGATCATCGTGCTCGGCAGTGGCGTGTATCTGTGGGTGGTTCGGCGCAGGGCGGCCAAGCCTGTGCTGGAAACGACGGAGGCGTCTGCATGAAGCCGCGTCAGTCGAATTTCTGGAAGGTGTTCAGCACACCGCTGGTGATTGCGTTGCTCAGTGCGGCGGGGTTGTTTGCGGCGTTGTTGGGGGATGGTATCTGGGATGCGTTGAGCTGGATCGGACTCGGCGTGCCGGCCTTCCTGGCAATACGCGGCTTCCTGCCGAAAAGATGACCGTGTAGGAGCTGCGGCACGCTGCGATCTTTTGATTTTGATCTTGAATGCAGGATCAGGATCAAAAGATCGCAGCGTTCCGCAGCTCCTACAGCTAACCTTCTGATCTTCGACGACCACCGAGGTTTGCCAATGTCCGCCCCCAGCATGACCCTGTTCCACAACACGCTCTCCCCGTTCGTACGCAAAGTGATGGTGTTGCTGCACGAGACCGGTCAGCAGGAGCGCGTTGCATTGCAAGACTGCGTCCTCAGCCCGGTCAGCCCGAGTGCCGAGCTTAATGCCGACAACCCCTTGGGCAAGATTCCGGCCCTGCGCCTGGCCGACGGCAACGTCATCCATGACAGCCGCGTCATCCTCGAATACCTCGATCACCAGCACGTCGGCAACCCGCTGATCCCCCGCGAAGGCTCGGCCCGCTGGCGGCGCCTGACCTTGGCCTCGATGGCCGACGGGATCATGGATGCATCAGTAATGGTGCGATATGAACTGGTGCTGCGCGCGCCGGAAAAACACTGGGACGAGTGGCTCGACGCGCAACGCGACAAGATCCGTCGCGCGCTGGCCCTGCTGGAAAAAGACGCGATTGCCGAGCTGACCAGCCATTTCGATGTTGCTGCGATCAGCGTCGCCTGTGCCTTGGGTTACCTCGATTTGCGCTTCCCGGACCTGGGCTGGCGCGAGGCAAACCCGCAACTGGCCAACTGGTTCTTTGAAGTCAGTCAGCGACCGTCCATGATCGCGACCATGCCCAAGCCTTAAGTCTGCTGCACCTGTCCCGGCCTCATCGCTGGCAAGCCAGCTCCCACAGTGGATCTGGGTGTGGCAGAGAAATCTGTATCAGCACAGAACCTGTGGGATCCGGGCGTGACAGAGAAATCTGCTTCAGCACGGAACCTGTGGGAGCTGGCTTGCCAGCGATGGCACCACCTAGGTTGCGGCGGTAGTGACGCAAAAATCAGCGTCACCAGCACCTCAGCCTCCCGCTGATCCTCTCGCAGTCCACTCATTGCACCGCTCCAATATCAAACTCCAGTGGCCTGGCCGGCTTCTGTGCGATCCCGTACCAATCCAGTTTGCGCGTCAGCACCATGAACACACCCAGCAAGCCAAACAGCAGCAACGAGCCCATCAGCAGCGCGTAATCCTCGGCGCTCAGCAAGCCATAGAGCAAGCCATACAACGCCGCCAATCCCGCCGAAAAACTCAAGCCATGACGCACGCTGTGCAGCACATGGCAAACATAGAACCCGATCAACAACACACAACCGCTGGCCGATAGCAGATACGCCGGACCAAAACCGATGTGTTCCGACAGCGACAGCAACAACAGATAAAAGAACGCCAGCGCGACCCCCACCAACGCGTACTGCACCGGGTGCACCGCCAGGCTCTTGAGCACTTCGAACAGGAAGAAACCAGCGAACGTCAGCACGATGAACAGCAACGCATACTTGATCGCACGGTCGCTCTTCAGGTACTGATCTACCGGATCGATGAAACTCACGCCAAAGCGGCGGCCATTGAAGGCCTCGCAATCATTGCTGCTCACACAGCGGCTCATGGCGTCCTGCAAGTTGGTGGAGAAGAATGTGGTCTGCCAATCCGCGCTGAAACCGGCATCATTGATTTCGCGTTTGGCCGGCAGGAAGTTGCCGATAAAACTTGGATGCGGCCAGTTGGCGGTGAGGCTCACGCTGCTGCTCTTGCCCACCGGCAGCACTTGCAGCGAGCCGGTGCCTTGCAGACGCAGGTCGAAGCCGAACGCCAGTTCCGTGGTTTTGCTGGTGTCGAGCAGCGGCAGCGTCACCCGTACGCCTTCGCCGAGCCAGCCGACTTGCGTGCCGGGAACGAAGTCCAGGCGCTGGCCGTCGAGTTCCAGTTTCAAGGCGTTTTCGATGCCGCGAATGTCGCTGATGCCGACCGCGAGAAACGGTACATCGAACTGATAGTCGACGAAGTCTTCCTTGATGCCCAATTGCGCCGGCAGGGAGAAATGCCCGTTGATGCGGTTATCGGCGTGAAACAGCCGCGCCTCGTAAATGCCCCGGGCGCGCAGTTCGGTTTGCACCTGACCATCGAGTTCGAAGCGTTCTGGCAAGAAGTACAAACGCCCGCGCTCTTCGCCCGGCTCGTCATAACGCTGATTGGTTTTGTCGTTGATCTTCCAGTTGTGCACCACTTTACGATACGGCACCACCATCACCGGCCCGCTCAATTGCTGGCTGTAACTGGAGCTGCGAGCGATGTCTTCAAGCACGCCGTCACGCAGTTGCTGGCGATCATCGATGACGCCGTCGATCATCAGCAACGGCACCAGCAACAGCAGAATCAACAGGCCAATGGCCCCGAGTTTTATGGTCAGACTTCGGTTCATGAGGACGCTCCCTGGTTGGAATGGGAGCGAGTCTGGGAGTGCTTCATGGTTTTGTTATGGAGGTTGTGTGGGATTTGCATGTAAATACGTGTAGAAACCTTTTTCCGGTAGGCGTGGCTTATTGCAACCCGGCTAACCTGGAACACTTTACGGATAAAGGGCTATCACGTTGCACAACAACTCATTCGATTTGATCAGGCACATCGCCGCGCTGATGGTGCTGGTCAGTCACCACTTTGTGCTATCGGGTCGGGAAGAGCCTGGCATTGCCGGTTACAACTCGCTGGGCGGCATCGCCGTCACCGTGTTTTTTGCGATATCCGGCCTGTTGATTACCCAGAGCTACATCAATGCGCGCAGCTTCGGCGATTACCTGAGCAAACGCGTCGCGCGCATCTTTCCTGCGTTGATCTTATGCGCGTTCGTCATGACTTATATCGGTGGCAGTCTGTTCGCCGAAGGTTATGTCAGCGGTTCGAGTGCCTTGATCGACTTCCTGCGTATTTCGGTTTTTGGCAGGGCCGACATCAGAGAAATCACCGACGGCTTTATTTTCGCCGACTCCTTTAATGGGAGTTTGTGGACACTGAAAATCGAGTTCGGTTTTTATCTGCTGCTGGCGGTCGCGCTTGGACTCTATCGACGATCTCTGCTGCCGTGGATCCTGCTGGTGATGTTTGTTATGGCCACCTACGTCTTGGGCAATTACGTGACGGGCGCGCTGGCGCAGAAATTGGCGGTGTACAGCACGGCCGGCATCGCGTTCTTTGCCGGGGCCGTGATGGCTTTCTATAAACAACACTTGAGCGACGCGCGCATTCTGGCGCTCACCTTGGTCGCTGGCATTGGCTTGATATTGGTCAGCATCGGTACGGCGTTGGCCGGTGTGCTGGCGACGCTAGGCTTTTCTATCGCCACCGTGAGTATCGGCCTGCTGTACGTCGACCAAAGTATCCGCGGGCGCTTCGATATTTCCTACGGCATTTATCTTTACGCATTCCCGGTACAGCAACTGGTGATCAACAAGACCTCGCTTGGTTTTGGTTCGTCGATGCTGGTGTCCACGCTGATCGTGATTGCGCTGGCAATCGTGTCCTGGCGTCTGGTCGAGCAACCGGCGCTGCAATTTATCCATCGCAAGAATCGTCAGCGCGCGGCACAGACACCAGCATGACCTGAGCACTGCGCACTGCCTCTAAGGCAGGCGCACTGTCACTTGCACACCGCCCGGCACATTGCAGATCGCGAGTTGGCCACCGTGCAACTTGACCACTTCTTCAACGAAATTGAGCCCAAGCCCGGTGCTCTTGCGCCCACTGTCCGGGCGCGGCAGTGAGTAGAAGCGTTCGGTCAAACGCGGTAATGCGTAATCAGGAATCGGTGAGGTTTCATTGAACAAGCGGACTTCGATCTGTTCCCCCAACCGTTCGGCACTAAAGCGCAGCAAGCCCTGACGCGGGGTGAAATCCAGCGCATTCTCCAGCAGATTGCCCAACGCCTGACGCAGCAGAAATGGCTCGCCGATCACCATCAAATCCGCCGCAACCGCTTGTTCAATGCGCAACTGTTTGCCTTCAATTCGCGCAGCCTGGGCGTGCAACAACTCATCGACCAACACTGTCAGCGGCACGGCCACGCGTTCCTCCAGACCCTGTCGCTGTTCCACTTGCGCCAGATTCAACAAGCGCTCGATCAACTGCTGCATTCGTGCACTTTCGCTGTCGATGTTGCCGACAAAACGCAGGCGCTGCACCGGTGCCATCTCACCCTGCAACAACTCCGCCGCGCCACGAATCGCTGCCAGCGGACTTTTCAGTTCATGGGTAAGTGTGTGCACGTAACGCTCGACGTAGGCCTTGCCCTCCAGTTGCGTGCGCATCTGCTCCACCGCTGTCGCAAGCTGCTCCAGCTCGCCGCCGCGATAGTGCGGCACTTCCACCCGCCGCCCTTCACTGACGGCCTGGGCGTAACCGGTCAAACGATGCAGTGCGCGACTCAGCCACCACGACAGCAACGCGCCAAACAACAGACCGAGGCCGATCAACCCGGCACCATAAAACAGCAAGCGCCGCTCGGTGCGATCAACATAGGGTTGCAATGAGCTGTTGGGCTTGGCCACCGTCACCACACCGATGATCTGCCCGTTGTCACGAATGGGCGCGCCGACGTGCATCACCGAAGAACTCGGGTCATCGGCATCGCTGCGGCTGGACCGGGCGCCGTATTCACCACGCAGGGTCAGGTAGACGTCGTTCCAGCGCGAATAGTCCTGCCCCACCGCCACGCCACTGGAGTCCAGCACGACGATGCCATTGGCGTCGGTGACGTAGATGCGGTGGTTGACCTGATTCTTCGGCAAGCCCCAGATCGTCGCTTGCGGCTGGCGTTCGCCGTAAGCACGGAGCAGTTGCGGCCAGCGATTCTCACTGAGGGTGCCGGCCTTGAAGTCGTCTCGCAGGATCTCCGCCATCAGGTTGGCGGTATCAACCAGCGTTTCTTCGGTGGACTGACGCACCCCGGGGCGGATTTCTTCCATCACGGTGTTGAGCACGAAATAACCGGTCAGGCCGACAAACAGCACATACACCAGAAAAACTCGCAGGCCCAACGACATCAGCTATGCCCCGGGCTGTAGCTGTAGCCGAGGCCACGATGGGTCTGGATTGGCTCGGCTTCAGCGCGGACCAGGCGCAGTTTGGCGCGCACGCTTTTGATATGGCTGTCGATGCTGCGCTCGTACCCGGCATCGGCGGCCACTCCCAGCGCATCGAGTAATTGTTCGCGACTGAACACTCGCTCCGGTTGTTCGAGCAGGCATTGCAGCAGGCGGAATTCATGGCGGGTCAGGCTCAATGCCTGGCCGCGATAACTGATCTGGACGCGCTCGGGATCAATGCGAAACAGTGTCGAAGTGGCCTCAATGACAGGACGCGGCGCCATACGCTTGAGGATTGCCCTCACCCGCGCCGCGACCTCCCGTGGGCTGAACGGCTTGACCACGTAGTCGTCAGCGCCGATTTCCAGTCCCACCACACGATCAATCTCGGCATCGCGAGCACTGAGGAACAGCACCGGCACCTCACTGAAGCGCCGCAACTGCCTGCAGGTTTCGAAACCGCTGATGTCCGGCAGGCCGATGTCGAGGATGATCAGGTCGGCCGGTGTCTGCCGTTGATGCGCAAGCGCCGCCTCGCCAAGGCTCACCCACGTGGTGGTGAACCCCTCGCCCTGCAAGGCAAAAATCAGCGTGTCGGCAATCGCCGCTTCGTCTTCGACAATCAGGATATGAGGCATGGCATCCGAGCCCGTGGGTTATGTGCGCGAACGGTGCCCCAAGCCTGACGTTACGTCAATGAGACCACTTAGCAGTCCGGCTTGTCGGCGGTGTAACGACGGGCCGGGTTTACAGCCGCGTCAAACTCACGCAGGGCTTTGGCCCCGATCAGCAGCGGATAGTTGAAGTGGCTGCGGTCGGTCAGGTTGACCTCGACGGTACGTTTGACGTTACCCAGGCACAGCTCAAGATCCACCACCGGGCGCTTGGCCGCTTCAGTGGTTTCGCGCTCCTCGTCGTCCTCGTCGGAACGGCTTTTGATCTTGCTGATGCGCGCGACCTTGTGTTCGTAGACTTTGTTGCTGGCGTCTTTGGTGGCGAGGCGGAAACGTACCCAGTCGTCGCCATCGCGGGTGAAGGTCTCGATGTCCTTGGCCGACAGCGAGGCAGTCAGCGCGCCAGTGTCCATTTTGGCCTTGAGCACTTCACCACCGATTTCCGGCAGCGCAATGTATTCATAGCGCCCATAGAGGGTCGGCTCAGCGGCCATGACCGGCAGGGCGACAAGGGCAAACAATGCAAGGAGGGATTTCACGTAGGGGGCTTCCTTGGGGGAGTTAGGCAATGGGATTTTAGACCGTTGTCTTTGAATTCGTTCGGCAAACCCAAGATCAAAGGATCGCAGCCTTCGGCAGCTCCTATAGTGATCAGGGTAGGAGCTGCCGAAGGCTGCGATCCTTTGATCTTAGTGGTGCAAAGGTGAAACATTCGTCAGCGCAGATTTGGCCTGTCGCCCGAAGCTGCTTATCATGGCGGGCACATCCGTCTTCAAAGAGTTGCTTATGCGCCGCCTGCTCACCGGCTGTTTCGTCACCCTGCTGCTGTTGCTCAACACCCTGATCCTGATCGGACCACTGCTGGTGTTTGCGCTGATCAAACTGATTGCGCCCGGCCGCTGGCGCGATCATGCGTCGGCGGCGGTGATGTGGATCGCCGAGACCTGGGCGGAAATCGACAAGCTGATTTTCCGCCTGTGCATCCCGACTCAGTGGGACATTCGCGGTGGAGAAAACCTGCGCCGGGACACCTCGTATCTGGTGGTGAGCAACCATCAGTCGTGGGTCGACATTCCGGCACTGATCCAGACCCTCAACCGACGCACGCCGTTCTTCAAGTTCTTCCTTAAAAAGGAGCTGATCTGGGTGCCGTTCCTGGGTCTGGCCTGGTGGGCACTGGATTACCCGTTCATGAAGCGCTACACCAAGGCTTTTCTGGCGAAAAACCCGGAGCTGGCGGGCAAGGATCTGGAAATCACCAAAGCCGCCTGTGAGTTGTTCAAGCGCCAGCCGGTGACGGTGGTGAATTATCTGGAAGGCACGCGCTACACGGCGGCCAAAAGCAGCCAGCAGCAATCACCGTTCAACCAATTGCTCAAGCCCAAGGCCGGCGGCGTGGCGTTCGTGCTGGCGGCGATGGGTGAACAACTGGACGCGATTCTCGACGTCACCGTGGTTTATCCACAGCAGAAAATTCCGGGATTCTGGGACTTGATCAGCGGCGGCGTGCCGCGAGTGATCGTCGACATCCAGACCCGCGAACTCGACCCCGCGCTGTGGCAGGGCGATTACGCCAACGATCCGGTGTTTCGCGAGAAGGTCCAGAACTGGGTCAACCAACTCTGGACGCTCAAGGACCAACGCATCACCGAGTTACGCGGCGAGCGGTGCTGATTCAGCTACCGGTGCCGGTGCCCCAGATGCTGCCCAGGCTGCTCAACAGCGAACCGCCGACGCCCTGCTGACCGAGATATTGCAGGATCACCGGGGCAAACTGGCCGATCATGCCGCTGTCCATGCCCAACGCGCTGAACGCATTGTTCAGGTCATTGGTGTCCTTGACGTTGCCCAGCGCGTTTTCCAGACCGGCGGATTTGCCCGAAGAACCGAGCAAACCGCTCAGTGCCGCCAGATTGCCGCTGCCACCCGAGAGCTTGTCGATGCCCGGCACTTCCTTGGCCAGCTGCGAGTAGTCAGTGCTGCTCAGCTGGTTTTTCGCCAGCCCCAGCATCGCACTGGTGCCGCCGACGGCTTGCTGCGGCGTGACGTCCAGCGCACTCAGGGCACTTAGCAATCCGGCGGTTTCCGAGGTTGGCGCGGCAGCGGCAGCCTTGTCACCGCCCTGCATGCCCGAAACCGCCCCGGCAACGTCGTTCAAGCTGAAACCGGCAAACACCGGGCCGGCGGCCAAGGTCAGGAGCGATGCCAAGGCAAAACCGCGTGCAATTTTCATTTCAGACATCCTCTTGTGACGTAAAGACCGTTCATTCAACGATCAAACTGCCGGTTTGACCGGGTATGCGCCGCCATGTTCCGGAACCGCAAGCGTCACTGTCGCAGAGCCTGTGTGGAGAAACTGTGAAATCCCGTGAGCGAAGGTTGCGTGGCGCTGTGATGGATAAAAAAACGGCGACCAATGGTCGCCGTTTTTTTCTCGCTCGCTTACGCCGCACTGAACAACTTATGCGGATCAATCACAAACTTCTTCGGCACACCGGCATCGAACTCGCCATACCCTTCCGGCGCCTGGTCGAGGCTGATGACCTGCACGCCAACCACTTCGGCAATGTTGATGCGATCCCACATGATCGCCTGCATCAGTTGGCGGTTGTACTTCATCACTGGCGTTTGCCCGGTGTGGAAGCTGTGGGATTTGGCCCAGCCCAGGCCGAAACGAATGCTCAGGCTGCCCATTTTCGCAGCAGCGTCCACGGCACCCGGATCTTCGGTGACGTACAGGCCCGGGATACCGATCTTGCCAGCCACGCGCACTACGCCCATCAACGAGTTGAGTACGGTGGCCGGGGCTTCGGATTTGACGCCGTCGTGACCGTGTCCACGTGCTTCGAAGCCAACGCAGTCCACCGCGCAATCCACTTCCGGCTCGCCCAGCAGCGCGGCGATCTGTTCGTGCAGGGGGGTATCTTTCGACAGGTCGACGATCTCAAAACCCTGCGCTTTGGCGTGGGCCAGGCGGATGGTGTTGACGTCGCCAACGATCACCACCGCTGCGCCGAGCAGGCGTGCCGATGCGGCGGCGGCCAGACCGACCGGGCCGGCACCTGCGATGTAAACCGTGCTGCCCGGGCCTACGCCAGCAGTGACCGCACCGTGATAACCGGTCGGCAGGATGTCGGAGAGGCAAGTCAGGTCGCGGATTTTCTCCATGGCCTTGTCGCGATCCGGCAGTTTCAGCAGGTTGAAGTCGGCGTACGGCACCAGCACATACTCAGCCTGGCCACCGGTCCAGTCGCCCATATCGACGTAACCGTAAGCACCGCCGGCACGGGCCGGGTTGACGGTCAGGCAGACGCCGGTGTGTTGCTCTTTGCAGGAACGGCAGCGCCCGCAAGCCACGTTGAACGGTACGGAAACCAGATCACCGATTTTCAGGTTTTCGACATCGGAGCCTTTTTCGATCACCTCGCCGGTGATCTCGTGGCCCAGCACCAGACCGGTCTGCGCCGTGGTGCGGCCGCGCACCATGTGCTGGTCAGAGCCGCAGATGTTGGTGGAAACCACTTTGAGAATGACCCCGTGCTCGATCTTGCGACCGCGCGGGTCCTGCATTTTCGGATAGTCGATTTTCTGTACTTCGACCTTGCCAGCGCCGAGATACACCACACCACGATTGCCAGACATGCTTTCACCTCGCTGTTGTTTTTATGGAACCGCGTTGCCCAGACAGGCAGCGCGTTGAGTGCTCGGGTTATTGCTTGTTGGTTTTGCGTTGTCTGTTATGGCCTCATCGCTGGCAAGCCAGCTCCCACAGGATTCGGGTTGGATTGAAATTTTGTAACCGACACAAATCCCTGTAGGAGCTGCCGAAGGCTGCGATCTTTTAGCTATCTAAAGAACGACTGTTCGATTGGCGTTAAGAAACACCCTGCGCTCTATGTGATACCCCACCGCCCGCGCCAACGTCAGGCCTTCGATATCCCGCCCCTTGGCAATCAAATCCTCGGGGTAATGGCTGTGATCCACGGCCTCGACACCCTGGGCAATGATCGGCCCCTCATCGAGATCGTTATTGATGTAATGCGCCGTCGCGCCAACCAGCTTCACGCCCTTGTTATAGGCCTGGTGATACGGTTTGGCGCCCTTGAAACCCGGCAACAACGAGTGATGAATATTGATCGCCTTGCCATCGAGCTTGCGGCACAGCTCTGGCGACAGCACCTGCATGTAGCGAGCGAGGATGACCAGTTCGGCGCCGGACTCTTCGATCACCTGCCAGACCTGTCGCTCTTGCGACGGTTTGTCGTTGGGATCGAGGGGGAAATGGTAGTAGGGAATCTGGTGCCAATCGGCCAACGGCTTGAGGTCCGGGTGATTGGACACTACCGCCGCGACATCCATCGACAATTGACCGATGCGCTGGCGGTAGAGCAAGTCGTTGAGGCAGTGATCAGCCTTGGAAACCATGATCACCACTTTCGGCCGGTAGTTCGGCGCGGTCAGTTCGAAGATCATGCCAAACGCCTGACCCCGTTCTGCGAGACCAGCGCGAAAGGCTTGTTCGTCGAAGCCGTCGGGCTGGCGAAATTCCACACGAATGAAGAAGCGGCCGGAGAGCCGGTCATCGAACGAGTGGTGCTCGGTGACGTAGCAACCCTGCTCGAACAGAAAACGCGTGACCGCGTCCACAGTGCCGAGGACGCTGGGGCAGTCGGCGGTCAGAATCCATGTGTCTGGGGCGCGGCTCATGGTGCGGTGACTCCTGTTTCGACAACGGTGAGCAGATTGAACTCTGAACTGGGTTGACCTGTGCTGAACTGCTTTTGTGGTGAGGGGATTTATCCCCGTTGGGTGGCGAAGCCGCCCCAAAACCAGTCACCGCGGTTTATCAGGTAGATCGAATTCACAGGTATTGCGACTGCTTCGCAGCCGAACGGGGATAAATCCTTTCGCCACAGAAGCAGGCACGATAGCCATGCAGTGTCAGGCCTGGACGCTGAGGCCGTACTCAGCCGAAGCATCCTGCAACCACAACCACCAGTAATCCGAGAAACTGCGACGAATCAGCAGCTCCCAAGTGTCTTCAGCGGTATGGCGAATCATCAGCTGCGACTTGGCGAACACCGTGCCCACAGCCTTACCCACCGGGAAGCTGTTCGGGTGCACGTCGTAGCTGGTGGACTTCATCAACACCTGACGCACGTTCGGCCCGCTCAGTTCGAGCAGTTGCTGACCGCCGCTGACGTTGACGATCGCGATGTGCAGATCGCCCAGCGCTTCACGTAGTTTCTGTTCGGCGGCGAATTCTTCACCGCTTGGCACGATCAGCAGCCATTCATCCGGGCCCATCCATTGCAGGCTGGTTTCGCCTTTGACGATCACGCTGAGTGCGCCGGGCAATTCGATGCCCAGGGCTTTGTGTACACCGGCCGCGAAAGCGGCATCGTGGCCATCGCCACGGATGGTCAGATGGCCGAGGAGTTTGCGCTCACGCACGATCACGCCGGCGTTCTTGCGGCCCTTGCCGACCAGGCTGGCGAGGTCGGCATGGTGCAGCGACGACTCGGCCTTGGCCCCTGAGGCTGGGCGTTGTTGGTAAATATTGGCTGTGGTCATAAAGCACCTTTCCTGAATTCTGACTTGAGCCCTGTGCCAGCAGATATACCGCTATCGCGAGCAGGCTCACTCCTACAAGGGGTACGCGTTCACCTGTAGGAGTGAGCCTGCTCGCGATGAAGTCATCACGGTGCAACTGCACTCCACAGGATCCGAACCATCAAATATTCTGCCGATCACCTTTCGGATCGAAGAACACCGAAGAAACGATTTCCGCCTCGATCACGCTGCCGTCCGCCAACGGTGCAAACACCCGCTCGCCCAGACGCTTCAAACCGCCCTTCACCACACCCATCGCAAACGAATAGCCCAGCGAGTTGTGCGCATAGCTGGAAGTCACGTGGCCGACCATGGTCATCGGGATCGTCTGTTTAGTGTTGAACACCAACTGCGCGCCTTCCGGCAGCCATTTGGTCGGATCGATTGGCTTCAGGCCCACCAACTGTTTGCGCTGATCACGCACGCAGTCTTCACGGTTCATGCCGCGCTGGCCGATCCACGAGAACGGTTTGGTGCGACCGACACACCAGCCCATGTTCAAGTCGTCCGGGGTCATCGAGCCGTCAGTGTCCTGGCCGACGATGATGAAGCCCTTCTCGGCGCGCAGGACGTGCATGGTTTCGGTGCCATACGGCGTCAGGTTGTACTGCTTGCCCGCCTCGACGATTTTCTCCAGCACGCCCATCGCATAGTCGGCCTGCACGTTGACTTCGTACGACAGCTCACCGGTAAACGAGATGCGGAACACCCGCGCCGGCACGCCGCCGACCTCGCCTTCTTTCCAGGTCATGAACGGGAACGCTTCGTTGCTCAAATCGATATCGGTGACAGCGCTGAGCAGCTTGCGGCTGTTCGGCCCGGACAGGGTCATGGTCGCCCAGTGGTCGGTCACGGAGGTGAAGTACACCTTCATGTCCGGCCATTCGGTCTGGTGGTACAGCTCCAGCCATTGCAGCACGCGCGCGGCGCCACCAGTGGTGGTGGTCATGACGAAATGGTTGTCGGCCAAGCAAGCCGTCACACCATCGTCGAAGACCATGCCGTCTTCTTTGCACATCAAACCGTAACGGGCCTTGCCCACATCGAGTTTGGTCCAGGCGTTGGTGTACACGCGGTTGAGGAACTCGCGGGCATCCGGGCCTTGGATGTCGATCTTGCCCAGCGTCGAAGCATCAAGCAGGCCGACGCTGTCGCGCACGGCTTTGCATTCACGCTTCACAGCCGCGTGCAGGTCTTCACCGTTTTTCGGGAAGTACCACGGACGCTTCCACTGGCCGACGTCTTCGAACTCGGCGCCGTTTTTCAGGTGCCATTGATGCAGTGCGGTGTAACGCACCGGTTCGAAGATGTGTCCGCAGTGGCGGCCGGCGATCGCGCCGAAAGTCACCGGCGTGTAGTTCGGACGGAACATCGTGGTGCCCATCTGCGGGATGGTCACGTTCAGCGAACGGGCGGCGATGGCCAGACCGTTGACGTTGCCCAGCTTGCCCTGATCGGTGCCGAAACCCAGCGCGGTGTAGCGTTTGACGTGTTCAACCGACTCGAAACCCTCGCGGGTCGCCAGTTCGATGGCGGCGGCGGTCACGTCGTTTTGCAGGTCGACGAATTGCTTCGGTGCCCGTGCGGTGTTCTTTTCATGCGGCACCTGGAACAGCGCCAGCGTCGGTTCTTCGTGACGGCTCAAGGCTTTTGGCAACACGCCTTCTACCGTCTGGAAACCGGCTTCGGCAGCGGCGCGCACGCCACCTTCAAAACCATCGGCCAGCGAATCGCCGAGACCATAAACACCGTTGATGCCACCGACGCACACGCGTTTCTGCGGTGCTTCGCCCGGTACGAAACCGAGGATGTCTTCACGCCAGGTCGGCTTGCCGCCCAAGTGCGAGGCCAGGTGAACCACCGGGCTATAGCCGCCGGAGCTGGCTACCACGTCGCAGCCCAGCCATTCGCCCGGACTGGTCACGGCATGCGCTTTGACATCAATCGCGGCGACGCGGGCAGCAGTAACGCGCTTGCTGCCTCGGGTCTCGATCACGGCGCTACCGGTGAGGATGCGGATGCCTTTGGCGCGAGCCTCTTCAACCAATGCGCCACGCGGATTGCTGCGGGCATCGGCGATGGCCACCACTTGCAGGCTGGCGTCGAGCCAGTCCAGCGCCACGCGGTAGGCGTGATCGTTGTTGGTCGAAAGCACAAGCTTCTTGCCCGGCGCCACACCGTAGCGGCGCACGTAAGTCGATACCGCACCGGCGAGCATGTTGCCCGGCACATCGTTGTTGCCGTAGACCAACGGACGCTCGCACGCGCCAGTGGCCAGCACCACACGCTTGGCGCGAACGCGGTGGATGCGCTGACGCACCTGACCGATTGGCGCACGGTCGCCGAGATGATCAGTGAGGCGTTCGTGAATGGTCAGGAAGTTGTGGTCGTGGTAACCGTTGACCGTAGCGCGCGGCAGGATCAGCACGTCCGGGGTGTTTTTCAGTTCGGTGATGACGCTGGCAACCCACTCCATCGCAGGCTTGCCGTCGAGGCTTTCGCGCGAATCGAGCAGGCTGCCGCCGAACTCTTCCTGCTCGTCGGCCAGAATGACGCGAGCACCGCTGCGCGCAGCGGCCAGTGCTGCAGCGAGACCGGCCGGGCCACCGCCAACAATCAGCACGTCGCAGTGCTGGTTCATGTAGTCGTAGGTGTCCGGATCATTCTCGGTCGGCGAGCGGCCAAGACCTGCAGCCTTACGAATGTACTTCTCGTAAGTCATCCAGAACGATTGCGGGTACATGAAGGTTTTGTAGTAGAAACCCGGCGGCATCAGCTTGCCGCCGACCTTGCCGAGAATGCCCATCATGTCGTTGTTGACGCTCGGCCAGCCGTTAGTGCTGGTCGCGACCAGACCTTGATACAACGCCTGTTGCGTGGCGCGCACGTTGGGGATCTGCGTGGCTTCGGTAGCACCGATCTGCAGCACCGCGTTCGGCTCTTCGGCCCCGGCGGCGAAGATCCCGCGAGGACGCGAATACTTGAAGCTGCGGCCAATGATGTCGACGCCGTTGGCGATCAGCGCGGCGGCCAGCGAGTCACCCTCGAAGCCTTTGTAGCTCTGACCGTTGAAGGTGAAGCTCAGCACTTTGTTGCGGTCGATCCGTCCACCGTTGGACAGGCGATTGGTCTGGCTCATACCTTCTCTCCCAGCGCCGTCGTGGCTGTTTTCGCGCCATCAGCCTTGTCGGTGAATTGCGGCTTGGTGCCGATCTTGTAGGTTTCGAGAATCTCGTAAGTCACGGTGTCGCGGGTGACGTTGAAATACTGGCGGCAACCGGCGACGTGATCCCACAGCTCGTGGTGCAGACCGCGCGGGTTATCGCGAAAGAACATGTAGTCGCCCCACTCCGCGTCGGTGCAGCTTGCAGGGTCCAGTGGACGCGGGATGTGCGCCTGGCCGGATGCGTGGAATTCCTCTTCAGAGCGCAGCTCGCCGCAGTGAGGACAGAAGATATGCAACATGGGGATTTCTCCTGTTAGTGGGCAACCGCAGCAGCGCCGTGTTCATCGATCAACGCACCGTTGTGGAAACGGTCGATGGAGAAAGGTGCGGCCAACGGATGCATTTCACCCTTGGCCAGACTCGCAGCAAACACGTTGCCCGAGCCAGGTGTCGCCTTGAAGCCACCGGTACCCCAACCGCAGTTGAAGAACATGTTCGGCACCGGGGTTTTCGAAATGATCGGGCAGGCATCCGGCGTGGTGTCGACGATGCCGCCCCACTGACGGTTCATGCGTACACGGGACAACACCGGGAACATCTCGACGATGGCCTGAATGGTGTGCTCGATCACCGGGTACGAACCGCGCTGGCCGTAGCCGTTGTAGCCGTCGATACCGGCACCGATCACCAGGTCGCCCTTGTCTGACTGGCTGATGTAACCGTGCACGGCGTTGGACATGATCACACTGTCGATAATCGGTTTGATCGGCTCGGACACCAGCGCTTGCAGCGGGTGGGATTCGATTGGCAGACGGAAACCGGCGAGTTTGGCCATGTGCCCGGAGTTACCAGCGGTCACCACACCGACGCGCTTGGCGCCGATGAAACCCTTGTTGGTTTCAACACCGATGCACACGCCGTTTTCCTTACGGAAACCGATCACTTCAGTCTGCTGGATCAAGTCCACGCCGAGGGCGTCGGCAGCCCGGGCAAAGCCCCAGGCCACCGCATCGTGACGGGCGACGCCGCCGCGACGCTGGACGGTCGCACCCAACACTGGGTAGCGGGTGTTTTTCGAGCAATCGAGGTACGGAATCTCGTTGGCGACTTGCTCAGTGTTGAGCAACTCGCCGTCGACGCCGTTGAGGCGGTTGGCGCTGACCCGACGCTCGGAATCGCGAATGTCCTGCAAGGTGTGGCACAGGTTGTAAACACCGCGCTGGGAGAACATCACGTTGTAGTTCAAGTCCTGCGACAGGCCTTCCCACAATTTCATCGCATGTTCGTACAGGTGCGCTGACTCGTCCCACAAGTAGTTGGAACGCACGATGGTGGTGTTGCGCGCGGTGTTACCGCCGCCCAGCCAGCCCTTCTCGACCACGGCGACGTTGGTGATGCCGTGCTCTTTCGCCAGATAGTAAGCAGTCGCCAGACCGTGCCCGCCGCCGCCGACGATGACCACGTCGTAGACCTTTTTCGGGGTCGGCGTGCGCCACATTTTCTGCCAGTTTTCGTGGTGGCTGAGCGAGTGTTTGAAGAGGCCGAAGCCCGAATAGCGTTGCATAGTCATGTACTCCAGAACGCTCAGCGATAAACCGGGAAGTCAGCGCACAGGGCCGAAACCTGCTGGGCAACATTGGCCTCTACATCGGCATCGCCGAGGTTGTCGAGGATGTCGCAGATCCAGCCGGCCAGCGTCACACACTGGGTCACCTTGAAACCGCGCGTGGTTACCGCCGGGGTGCCGATGCGCAGGCCGGACGTCACGAACGGCGACTGCGGATCGTTCGGCACCGCGTTCTTGTTGACGGTGATGTGCGCACGGCCAAGGGCGGCGTCGGCATCTTTGCCGGTCAGGCCCTGACGGATCAGGCTGACCAGGAACAGATGGTTATCGGTGCCGCCGGACACTACATCGTAGCCACGTTTGATAAACACGCTCGCCATCGCCTGGGCGTTGTCGATCACTTGTTGCTGATACGCCTTGAAGCCAGGCTCCAGCGCTTCCTTGAAGCACACGGCTTTACCAGCGATGACGTGCATCAGCGGGCCACCCTGAGCGCCGGGGAACACCGCAGAGTTGAGTTTCTTTTCAATTTCTTCGTTGGACTTGGCCAGGATCAAACCACCACGCGGGCCGCGCAGGGTTTTGTGCGTGGTGGTGGTGACGACGTCGGCGTACGGCAGCGGATTCGGGTACAGACCGGCCGCGACCAGACCGGCCACGTGAGCCATGTCGACGAACAGCAGCGCACCGACCTTGTCGGCGATCTGGCGGAAGCGCGGGAAATCCAGCGTTTTCGAGTAAGCCGAGAAGCCGGCGACGATCATTTTCGGCTGGCACTCGACGGCCAGACGCTCGACCTCGTCGTAATCGATCAGCCCGGTATCGGTGTTGATCCCGTACTGCACGGCGTTATAGAGCTTGCCCGAGGACGACACTTTGGCGCCGTGGGTCAGGTGACCACCGTGGGCCAGGCTCATGCCCAGAATGGTGTCGCCCGGCTGGATCAACGCCAGGTACACGGCGCTGTTGGCCGAGGAACCGGAGTGCGGCTGGACGTTGGCGTAATCGGCGCCGAACAGTTGCTTGGCGCGCTCGATGGCCAGCGCTTCGACTTTATCCACATGCTCGCAGCCGCCGTAGTAGCGCTTGCCCGGATAGCCTTCGGCGTATTTGTTGGTGAGGCCGCTGCCCTGGGCTTGCATCACGCGTTTGCTGGTGTAGTTCTCCGACGCGATCAGCTCGATGTGATCTTCCTGACGTTGCTCCTCGGCATTCATCGCCGCCAGCAGTGCATCGTCGTAACCCTGGATCTGGTCTTGCTTGCTGAACATCGCGTCTCTCCCAGCGGCGGCGGTGCGCCATTCGTCTCGGTCAGGCACCTGCGTGCCCTTTGATGCGATGGTATGACCGGCGCAGACAGCTCAAATGCCTACGGACGCCACGCAAAGGTGCGTTTACGACATGGCAGGAAATGGCTTGGAGAATGCAGTCCCCTGTAGGAGCTGCCGCAGGCGGCGATCTTTTGATCTTGCTTTGGATTCTGAAAAGCCAAAGTCAAAAGATCGCAGCCTGCGGCAGCTCCTACAGGGGTTATGCGATGACCTGGCGCAGGGCGAGCAGTACGAGGAAATGCGCGGGATACAGGGCGTAGGCCCAGCGCCGCATCGGTGGCGGCTGTATCGTTTGGGCATGTCGCAAAAGCAACATCCCAAGCAATGGCGCAATCAGGCAAACGATGAGGCCGAAGATCGCCAGTTCACTGCCGAACCGCACAGATTCGAACAACACCCGCCACTGATTCGCCGCGAGGCACACCAGCCCCGGCAACAGACTGAAATACCATTGCCGGCGAATCACCCACAACGTCGCCAGCGGCAGCAAGACACCAAAGAAACCGAACATCAGCCGTTCCGAGAACAGCGCCGAAAGCAGCAACGCGCCAGCGCCGAGCACTCGCGATGCCAAGGTCCGATCCTGCCAGCCTCGCGCCACCAGCAATCCCAACGCCAAAGTCGGCATGACGTTCAACGTGTCGGGATCAGGAATGTACAACCGATACGGAATCTCGCTGACCAGGCTGAACAACAGCAACCAGCCCAGATACCGCCACTCGGTCTTGCGCGCCCCCGCACGATCAAGATTCGCCGCCATCGCCAGACAAAACCATGGAAACGCCAAACGCCCAGGCACATACAGCCAATCGACGGAGAACCCGACATATCGCAGGTGATCGAGCAACATGCTCAACAGCGCCAGCCACTTGAGCAGATCCAGCGCGCCGTCGCGTTTTCTCAGGTGCATAATCGGCCCGTGTCCTTGTAGAGTTTTGACAACGACATCCCGTGTGCTCCCCGGAAGATCTTCGGTAAAGTGCGCACCATCATTGACCAACGAAGCGCCACAAGCGTTTCGATCACGGAAGCCGGCCATGACCGACAAGAGCCAACAATTCGCCAGCGACAACTATTCCGGTATCTGCCCTGAAGCCTGGGCTGCCATGGAACAGGCCAACCACGGCCACCAACGCGCGTACGGCGACGATGAATGGACCGCTCGCGCGGCCGACCATTTCCGCAAACTGTTCGACACCGATTGCGAAGTATTCTTCGCCTTCAACGGCACCGCCGCCAACTCGCTGGCCCTGTCGTCGCTGTGCCAGAGTTACCACAGCGTGATCTGCTCGGAAACCGCCCACGTCGAAACCGACGAATGTGGCGCCCCGGAGTTTTTCTCCAACGGCTCGAAACTGCTGATCGCCGGCACTGAAAACGGCAAGATCACCCCGGCCTCGATCCGCGAAGTCGCGCTCAAGCGTCAGGACATTCACTACCCTAAACCGCGTGTCGTGACCCTGACCCAGGCCACTGAAGTCGGCAGCGTCTACACCCCGGAAGAAATCCGCGCCATCAGCGCCACCTGCAAAGAACTGGGCCTGAACCTGCACATGGACGGCGCGCGTTTCTCCAACGCCTGCGCGTTCCTCGGCTGCTCGCCAGCGGATCTGACCTGGAAGGCCGGTATTGATGTGTTGTGTTTTGGTGGCACCAAAAACGGCATGGCCGTCGGTGAAGCGATTCTGTTCTTCAACCACAAACTGGCCGAAGACTTCGACTACCGCTGCAAACAGGCCGGGCAACTGGCGTCGAAGATGCGCTTTTTGTCGGCACCGTGGGTGGGCATCCTCGAAAACGACGCCTGGCTGAAATACGCCCGCCACGCCAACCACTGCGCGCAATTGCTCGCAGAACTGGTCAGCGACATCCCGGGTGTCGAGCTGATGTTCCCGGTGCAGGCCAACGGCGTGTTCCTGCAACTGTCCGAGCCGGCCATCGCCGCGCTGACGGAACGCGGCTGGCGCTTCTACACCTTCATCGGCAAGGGCGGCGCACGCTTCATGTGCTCGTGGGATACCGAAGAAGAACGCGTACGCGAACTGGCCCGCGATATCCGTGAAGTCATGAGCGCCTGACCCGACACAACCCCCTCTCCCTGTAGGAGCTGCCGCAGGCTGCGATCTTTTGATCTTGATCTTAAAAACAAAATCAAAAGATCGCAGCCTGCGGCAGCTCCTACACGGCCCCATCGTCGATTACCTTTTTGCTGCTTGGTCTACATTGTCTGTCGAGCCCTCCGCTCACATAACAATAAGCAGGAGCATCGGCATGTCGTTACAAGGCAAAACCCTGTTCATCACCGGCGCCAGCCGTGGCATTGGCCGCGAGATTGCGCTGCGGGCCGCGCGGGACGGGGCCAATATCGTGATTGCGGCGAAAAGCGCCGAACCCCACGCCAAGCTGCCCGGCACCATCCACAGCGTCGCCGCGGAGGTCGAAGCGGCGGGCGGCAAAGCTTTGGCCCTGCAACTGGATGTGCGCGATGAAGACGCGGTGCGCCACGCGTTGGCTCAGGCCAACGAACATTTCGGCGGCATCGATGCGCTGGTGAACAACGCCGGGGCGATCAAGTTGACCGGCGTGCAACACATCGAACTCAAGCGTTTCGACTTAATGCACCAGATCAACACCCGCGCAGTGCTCCTGTGCAGCCAGGCCGCCCTGCCCTATCTGAAGAAATCCGCCGGGCACATTCTCAACCTGTCGCCGCCGCTGAACCTGGCGACCAAGTGGTTCGCCCAATACAGCCCGTACACCGTGACCAAATACGGCATGAGCATGCTGACGCTTGGCATGAGCGAGGAATTCGCCGGGTACGGGATCAGTGTCAACTCACTGTGGCCGCAAACGATGATTGCCACGGCAGCGATTGAGTTTCAGTTGGGCAACAGAGAGTCGTTCAAGCATGCGCGCACGCCGGAGATCATGGCGGATGCGGCTTATGTGATTTTGAGTAGCAGCCAGCGGCAGATCACTGGGCGGTTACTGATTGATGAGGAGATTTTGCGGGAAAGGGGTGCGAGCGAATTCGAGCACTACCGCTTCGAGCCGGGCAGTGACGACAAGCTGATGACCGACCTGTTCGTCGACTGAACACTCCCCTTGTAGGAGCTGCCGAAGGCTGCGATCTTTTGATCTTGATCTTTAAAAACAAGATCAAAAGATCGCAGCCTTCGGCAGCTCCTACAGGGGCCGTGGTTAAAACTCGATACGGACGTCGCCCTTCGGCACGCTGCAGCACGACAAGATAAACCCTTCCGCCTCGTCGTCTTCGGTGATCCCGCCGTTGTGCTCCATCTCCACCTCACCCCCCAGCTTCATCACCTTGCACGTCCCGCAAATCCCCATGCCGCAGGCTTTCGGAATCATCAGCCCAAGCTTGGCCGCCGCCGCATGCACGGTCTCACCCGGTGCCACACGAATGCTCTTGCCGGAGGCGGTGAATTCCACCTGATGCAGATCCGCCGCATCGACTTCCGGCGCGTCCGCGGCTTGCTCGGCCTGTTCGACAGCATCGGCGCGAGCCTCGGGGGGCGTGGCACCGAAGGATTCTTCGTGGTAGCGCGACATGTCGTAACCGGCGGCTTCCAGCAGCCGCTTGACTGCGTTCATGTACGGCGTCGGCCCGCAGCAGAACACTTCGCGCTCAAGAAAGTCGGGCACCATCAGTTCGAGCATCTTGTGATTGAGGTAACCGCGATACCCGGCCCACGGCTCACCCAAGCCGTGCTTCTCGCAGATCAGGTGCAGGCTGAAGTTGTCGATCCGCGAGGCCATGTGTTCCAGCTCACGGTGGTAAATGATGTCTTTGGGCGAGCGCGCGCTGTGGATAAAGGTCATGTCGACGTTGGCATTGGTGTCGTAGAACCAGCGCGCCATCGACATGCACGGCGTGATACCGACGCCGCCGCTCAGGTACAGGACTTTCGGGCTCGGATAGTCCATGGCATTGAACAGCCCGACCGGCCCGTGCACCGCCAACTCCTGGCCCTCGTGCAGCGTGTCGTGCAGCCAGTTGGAAACCTTGCCGCCCGGCACCCGTTTGATCGTCACCGAAAAGCTGTACGGCACCGACGGCGAACTGGAAATGGTGTAAGAGCGCATGATCGGCTGGCCTTCGATTTCCAGCTCCAGGGTGACGAACTGCCCGGGCTTGAAGAAGAACAGGATCGGCTGATCGGCCATGAAGCAGAAGGTGCGCACGTCCCAGGTTTCCTGGATGACTTTGACGCAACGGACGATGTGTCGGCCATTGGCCCAGGTCTGGGTGGTGACCGGATTCAGGAAGCTGTTGGACATGCTGTTCTCCACGGCCGACTGTCGGCCTCATGTCGGCGATTCTGCGTATAGCGCGAACCGTCCGTTTACCTATCCGCGACATCGGCATACTTATCGCGACCAGCCCCCAACCACAGGGGGTTGCGCGTCGGGAACAGATTGCACCATGTCGCCCATGGATAAGGTTCCGCCCAGCGCCGGCCCCACACTCGCCCCAACACCAAGACAGATTCTTTACACCTTGCGTAGCAACCGTTAGCAGCACACCTGATCAGCCACTTTTCGCCGGCCACGCAGATGGCCATGAGGATCACATCGATGGACGTCACCGCAAAAATCAGCCTGGGCGATCCGCTGGAACCCGCACGCAAGGCCACCGCCCAAATGTTGCAGGAGCGCGAGCGCACCTTCTCGCTACCGCAACCGTTCTACAGCGACGAGCGGCTGTTCGATATCGACATGCAGGAGATCTTCCAGAAAGAGTGGTTGATTGCCGGCATGACCTGCGAGATCCCGGCCAAGGGCAACTACCTGACGCTGCAGATCGGCAAGAACCCGATCATCGTGATTCGTGGGGCCGAGGGAGTGGTGCATGCGTTCCACAACGTCTGCCGCCACCGTGGCTCGCGCCTGTGCACCAGTGAAAAGGGCAAGGTCGCCAAACTGGTTTGCCATTACCACCAGTGGACCTACGAGCTGGACGGTCGCCTGCTGTTCGCCGGCACCGAAATGGGCGCCGACTTCGACATGAAGCAGTACGGCCTCAAACCGGTGAACGTGAAGACCGCTGGCGGCTACATCTTTATCAGCCTGGCGGAGAATCCACCGGCCATTGATGACTTCCTGTCGACGCTGAACCACTACATGGAACCGTACGACATGGAGAACACCAAGGTGGCGATACAGACCACCTTGTTCGAAAAAGCCAACTGGAAACTGGTGCTGGAAAACAATCGTGAGTGCTACCACTGCAACGCCTCGCACCCGGAACTGCTGAAAACCCTGCTGGAATGGGACGACGTCACCGACCCACGCGCCGATCAGGCGTTCAAGGATCACGTCGCTGCCTCCGCTGCCGCATGGGAAGCCGAAAAGATCCCTTATGCCCACGCCAGTTTCGGCCTGCGCAACCGCATCGTGCGCATGCCGCTGCTCAAGGGCACCGTGTCGATGACCCTCGACGGCAAACAGGGCTGCGCCAAACTGATGGGCCGCATCAAAAACCCGGATCTGGGTTCGATGCGCATCCTGCACCTGCCGCACTCGTGGAACCACTGCATGGGCGATCACATCATCGTCTTCACTGTGTGGCCGATCAGCGCGCAGGAAACCATGGTTACCACCAAGTGGATCGTGCACAAGGATGCGGTCGAAGGCGTCGATTACGACGTTGAGCGCATGCGCCAGGTGTGGGATGCGACCAATGATCAGGACCGGCGTCTGGCCGAAGAGAACCAGCGTGGGATCAACTCCACGGCTTACCAGCCAGGGCCTTACTCCAAAACCTATGAATTTGGCGTGGTGAACTTTGTTGACTGGTACAGCGAAAGACTGCTGAGCAATCTCGGCGCAGAACCTGCGCCTTACCTCAAAGGCGTCCCTGTCCAGGGTTAAAGCGAGATCAAAAGATCGCTGCCTTCGGCAGCTCCTACAGGTTTTGTGGCGCTCACAAATTCGGTGAACACCAACAACCCTGTGGGAGCTGGCTTGCCAGCGATGGCGTCCTGACATTCACCTTTGACCTCCAGTGGATGAATTTTGATCAACCACGCCACACACCATACCCACCAAGCCCCCCAGCCTTCCGCAAACAACTTATCCACATACCCACCCACAGCAAATGGGGACAACTGTGGATGACTCGAAAAATATTCCAATGATTTGCCAAGAAAAACCGTGACTTATGCAGAAGTACAGTTTGGGATAGGTATTGGGTGTTTTTTGATCACATCTCTGTATGCGGCGGTTTGTATGGCTTACAGAGGATGGCGAACACCTTATCCACAGAAGCGCCAACAGTAATCGGGGGTAACTTTGCCGGATCTGTGGAAAAGCCCTGAAGACTGTACAGAATCAGGGCTTTCGAGGGATTTACCCGAGTTAAATGACGATTAGGTTGTTTTTTGATCAGAACCCCACAGACCATGTTTTACAAGGCTTGTAGCGGATAGCGAACATCTTATCCACAGAAGCGCCAACAGAGATTGGGGGCAACTTGTGCAGTTATCCAAGGAGAAAAGCCCGGAAAAACCGTGACTTAGGCTGGTTGTTTTTTGATCTGAGGCCTGAAGGGCTTGATTGGCGTGGGGTGCGGGGATGGACGAACACGTTATCCACAGATCCGCCAACAGGGATTGTGGGTAAACAGCGCAATATCTCGATACGCTTGGTTTATATGTAGGAGCTGCGGCACGCTGCGATCTTTTGATCTGGCTTATGAAAGATCAAAAGATCGCAGCCTCGTTTCACTCGACAGCTCCTACAGGGGCTTTGCAGGGTGTCAGCGGACAACGCCTTCTTCGATCAGCAGTTTGAGGATGGCTTCGGCGCCGGCTTGCGCCGTGACGCCTTTGAGTACTTGCCCCCCACCGCCACTGGCCTTGGCCGTAGCCGCCTTCATCCGATCAGCGCCACTCTTGGCCTTGATCACTTTCAGACGCTTCGGCCGAGGCTTGGCCGGTTGCAATGTGGCAACAGACAAAAGCTCATCGTCGATGACTTCGACGTCATCCGCCTCCAACAGCCCACGCCGCGCCGGCCCATACGCACTCTGCCTCGGCTTCGGCGCCGCGTTATCCACAGTTGCCAGAAACGGCAGCTTGACCTTCAACCGCCGCCGCTGGCCACGCGGTAGTGCTTGCAGCACCAGCGCCGAGCCATCGTTGATCGACTCGACCTGGGCCAATCCGACTACCAGCGGCCAACCCAACCCTTCGGCCAGCAGGAACGGCAACATGCCCGAGCCCTCGCCGGTTTCTGCCTGGCTCCCCGTCAGCACCACTTGAGCACCGGCCTCACGCAGATAAGCCGTCAGCGCCGGCAACGCATCCGCGCCCGCCGGTTGCTCCAACACATGCATCTGCTCCAGGCCCATGCCCAGATAGGCGCGCAACGCCGGTTCGGCAACATCCCCGGCGTGCAGCACTTGCAGGTTATCCCCAGCCAGTTGCAGCCCCAGTTCTACCGCTCGCGCATCCTGTTCGGCGCGGCGTGGGCGACCGGAGGTTGGGTGGGCGCCGATTGAAACCAGACTGATGATTTTTGTGTTCATCGCGTTTCCTTAAGCCGCATCGCGCTTGGCGTCGTTGCGGTAGGCCGCTACCGCCGCGATCAAGGCTTGAAGAATTTCTGCGCTCTCGCCAATCACTGACAAGTCCGCACGCTTGATCATGTCGCAACCCGGATCGAGGTTGATCGCCACCACTTTGTCGCAGGCGCCAATGCCTTGCAGATGCTGGATCGCCCCGGAAATCCCCACCGCTACATACACCCGCGCAGTGACCCAGGTACCGGACGCGCCAACCTGACGATCGCGCGCCATGTAGCCGTCGTCCACCGCCACCCGCGACGCGCCTTCGGTGGCGCCCAGAGCGGCGGCGGTTTGGTGAAAAAGCGCCCAGTCCTTGACCCCGTTTCCGCCAGAGAAGATGAACTCGGCCTCGGCCATGGGAATCGCCGCCGGGTCCACCGCTACCGCGCCCAGATCCTCGATTCGCGACAAGCTGCGCGCGACGCTTGTGGATAACTCCAAGGGCAGCGCTTCGTGGCGAGTTTCGCTGACCGGTTCTGCGCATTCGGCCGAGGCCAGAATCAATCGTGCGACCGGACGCGCCAGGTCCTGCAGCCCCGCACCGGCGCGGCCGATGCATTGCTCATCCTTAACCTGCCAGACCCGTGTGGCCGGGCGTTCTCCCAACGCTGCAGCAAAGCGACGGCCGAGTTCACCGCCACCGCTGCGACTGTCCGGCAGCAGCCAGTGACGCGGACTGAACTGGTTATCCACAGCCCGCAGGCCCTGCACCCGTTGTTCCGGTGCATAACCGTTGAACTCTTCGCCATCGAGTACCAGCAATCGGTCAACGCCCGCCGTGGCAAATGCGCTTTCCTTGTGCTCGCCGAACACCACCGCCAACACTGCCCCATCCTTGCCGGCCAACTCATGGGCAAGACCGAGCAAGTCGCGGTCGTGGCTGCTCAAGCGGCCACCGACCATGTCCGGCACCACGCTGATATAAAACGCCGGCGCCGGCACCTGATGCAGCGGCAACTGCACTTCCACAGCCGCAGAACGTTTAGTCGCCCCGCCCTGTTGCGCGCCGCTGCGGTCGATACGCTTGATGCCGTTGGGGCCGATAAAACCGATGCCGTGCAGGTTTTTACGGATGACGCCGTTGGGTCCCATCCAGCTGTGTTGCGCCGGTTGCATGGCGGCGTGCAGCGGATGCAGACGGTTGCGGGCGATCCATTCGGCGCGCGGATCGCGGCGGATAATGTCGCTCATCAGTGGGCCTCCGCAGGTTCACGTTTGGCCGGTGTGGTCGGCTTGCTTGGCGCGGCGTCTTCGAGCAGCGCGTCGGCGACCAGTTCGGCAATGTCCTTGATCAGCGGCCGCGGTTCGACCACGCCTTCGAGCATCGCCGTGCACTGTGGACAACCCACGGCCACCAGTTCAGCACCGGTTTCGCGGATGTCGTCCATGCGCATGTCGGGGATACGCTGTTTGCCCGGGATGTCGGTGATCGGCGCGCCGCCACCGCCGCCGCAGCAACGCGAGCGAAAGCCCGAACGCTGCATCTCTTTGACTTCAATACCGAGCGCACGCAGCACTTCACGCGGCGCTTCGTACTCGCCGTTGTAACGGCCGAGATAGCATGGATCGTGATAGGTCACGCTGTTGCCTTTGTGCTGCCCGAGGTTGAGCGCGCCGGCCTCAATGATTTCCGCCATGTAGGTGCTGTGGTGCTGCACCAGGTAGTTGCCGTCGAACGCGCCGTACTCGTTTTTCAGCACATGAAAACTGTGCGGATCACAGGTGACGATGCGGTTGAAGCTGTATTTGGCCAAGGTCTGGATATTGCGTTTGGCGAGCTGCTGAAACGTCGCTTCGTCGCCAAGACGCCGGGCCACGTCGCCGCTGTCACGTTCCTCAAGACCGAGTACGGCGAAGTCGACTTTCGCTGCCTTCAGCACTTTGACGAAGGCGCGCAAGGTGCGCTGGTTGCGCATGTCGAAGGCGCCGTCGCCGACCCAGAACAGCACGTCGGTGGATTTCTTTTCGCTCATCAGATTGAGGTTGAGGTCGGCCGCCCAGTTCATCCGCCCGCCCGGTGCGAAACCGCCGGGGTTGTCGGTGGCGATGAGGTTTTCCAGCACTTCAGCGCCCTTGTTCGGCGTTGCGCCTTTTTCCAGGGTGAGGTGGCGGCGCATGTCGACGATGGCATCGACGTGCTCGATCATCATCGGGCACTCCTCGACGCAGGCGCGGCAGGTGGTGCATGACCACAGGGTCTCGGCATCGACCAGACCATTGACGATAGGTTGATGCGGATTGCCTGAATGCTCGCCGACTGGTTTGCCTGGATAAGGGCTGCCAGCGAATTTGGCATCGGTGCCGCCAGCGAGGCCGACGACCATGTCCTGAATCAGTTTTTTCGGGTTCAGCGGCTGGCCGGCAGCGAACGCCGGGCACGCGGCTTCACACTTGCCGCATTGCACGCAGGCATCGAAGCCGAGCAGTTGATTCCAGGTGAAATCCTTGGGTTTTTCCACGCCCAGCGGTGCGGTCGGGTCGTTGAGATCCAAAGGCTTCAGCCCGGTGGAGCGACCGCCGCCAAAACGTTCGGCGCGACGGTGCCAGGCCAGATGCAGGGCGCCAGCGAAGGCGTGCTTCATCGGCCCGCCCCAGGTCATGCCAAAGAGCAATTCCGACACGCCCCACAGCACGCCGATCCCGAGAATGACTGCCAGCAGCCAGCCGCCGAAGTCCTGCGGCAGAATCCCGGCCACCGGCAAGGTCACCAAAAAGAATGACGCCGAGAATGCCAGCAGGCTTTTCGGCAGGCGCATCCACGGGCCTTTCGACAGGCGTGCCGGCGGGTTGCGCCGGCGCAGATAAACGAAGATCGCGCCGACGAACATCACCGCCGACATCAGCAGCAAGGCGTAACCGAGGATGCGGTTATGCAGGCCAAAGCCGTGTACCAGAATCGCCAGCACAATCGACGCCACCGCGCCGCCGGCCGTGGCCACGTGGGTATTGGCGATGTATTTGTCCCGCGCCACCACATGGTGCAAATCGACCATGTAGCGCTTGGGCATGGCGAGCAGGCCGCCGATCAGATCGACCTTCGAGGCCCGGCCCCGACGCCACATCGCCACCCGCCGCAACGCGCCAAGGACAGCGAGGCCCAGGGCTGCGAACAACAGGATTGGAAGAAGGGTGTTCAACATAGGTGTTGCTCCCACCAGTACAGCCAGAAAACACGGTCGATGTAGGAGCTGCCGAAGGCTGCGATCTTTTGATCTGGGTCTTCAATAGCAAGATCAAAAGATCGCAGCCTTCGGCAGCTCCTACAGGGGGATTTAGAAATCCTTGCAGAGGCGCAGGGCGTCGTAGATCGCGGCGTGTGTGTTGCGCTGCGCCACGCAGTCGCCGATGCGGAACAGCAAGTAGCCGTCACCCGTGTTGCTCAGCGATGGCTGCGGCTTGATCGCAAACAACGCATCGATATCGATCTGGCCCTTGTTGCGCGATCCTTCCTTGAGCCCGTAATACAGCTCTTCGTCCGGACGCACGCCGTTTTCCACGACCACCTGATCGACCACCCGCTCCTCTTTGGCACCGGTGTATTCGTTCTCCAACACCGCGATCAGTTTGTCGCCTTCGCGGTAGACCTTCTCCAGCATCATGTCGCCGGTCATGATCACTTCTTTCGGATACATGCTGCGGTAGTAGGTCGGGAACGACGTACCGCCAACAGCCACGCCGGGTTTGATGTCGTCGGTGACGATCTCGACCTGGCTGCCCTTGTCGGCGAGGAAGTCGGCAACCGACATCCCGGTGAACTCGCAAATGGTGTCGTAGACCAGCACGTTCTTGCCCGGCGCAACCTTGCCGTCGAGCACGTCCCAACTGCTGACCACCAGCCCTTCGGCCGCGCCCCAGTGTTCGTTCTGCTCAAGGAACGGATGTCCGCCAACCGCCAGCACCACCACGTCCGGACGCAAATCCATGATCGTGGCGACATCAGCCGCAGTGCCCAGACGCAGGTCGACTTTCAGCCGCGCCAGTTCCAACTGGAACCAGCGGGTAATGCCGGCGATCTGGTCGCGCTGCGGTGCCTTCGATGCAGTAGTGATCTGCCCGCCGATGAATTCTTTTTTCTCGAACAGCGTCACGTCATGGCCGCGTTCAGCGGACACACGCGCCGCTTCCATCCCGGCCGGGCCGGCACCGACGACCACGACTTTGCGCTTGATGCCGGTGGATTTTTCGATGATGTGCGGCACGCCCATGTATTCACGGGACGTTGCGGCGTTCTGGATGCACAGCACGTCCAGACCCTGGTATTGACGGTCGATGCAATAGTTGGCGCCGACACATTGTTTGATCTGGTCGATCTGGCCCATCTTGATCTTGGCGATCAGGTGCGGGTCGGCGATGTGCGCGCGGGTCATGCCGACCATATCGACATAACCGCCCTCGAGAATCCGCGTGGCCTGGTTCGGGTCCTTGATGTTCTGCGCATGCAGCACCGGCGCTTTAACCACCTCTTTGATCCCGGCCGCCAAATGCAGAAACGGCTCCGGTGGATAACTCATGTTGGGGATAACGTTGGCCAGGGTGTTGTGGGTGTCGCAACCCGAACCGACCACGCCGATGAAGTCGAGCATGCCGGTGTCGTCGTAGTACTTGGCGATCTGTTTCATGTCCTCGTGGGACAAACCGTCCGGGTGGAATTCGTCGCCGCACAAGCGGATGCCGACGCAGAAATCGTCGCCGACTTCCTTGCGCACAGCCTTGAGCACTTCAAGGCCGAAACGCATGCGGTTCTCGAAACTGCCGCCCCATTCGTCGGTGCGCTTGTTGACGCGCGGGCTCCAGAACTGGTCGATCATGTGCTGATGCACGGCGGACAGTTCGACGCCGTCCAGACCACCGGCCTTGGCGCGGCCAGCAGCGGTTGCGTAGTTGCCGATCACCCGCCAGATTTCTTCCGGTTCGATGGTTTTGCAGGTCGCGCGATGCACCGGTTCGCGGATGCCCGACGGCGACAGCAGGGTTGGCCAATGCTCGCCGTCCCAGCGTGAGCGACGGCCCATGTGGGTAATCTGGATCATGATCTTGGCGCCATGCTTGTGCATGGCGTCGGCCAGGTTCTGGAAGTGCGGGATGATCCGGTCGTCCGCCAGGTTCACCGATTTCCACCAGCCTTGCGGGCTGTCGATGGCCACACTGGACGAACCGCCGCAAATCGCCAGGCCGATGCCGCCCTTGGCTTTCTCTTCGTAATACTTGACGTAGCGGTCGGTGGTCATGCCGCCGTCAGTCGCGTAGACCTCGGCGTGCGCGGTGCTGAGCACACGGTTGCGGATGGTCAGTTTGCCGATCTGGATCGGCTGGAACATTGCTTCGAAAGCCATGACGGGTTCCTCGACTTACAACGGCTTGACGGTGAACAAGCCGTCGTCGTGGCCTTCTTCGGAGCCACCGTAGACTTGCTCGGCAACCGTGCGAATCTTGCTGCCGCGAGCTTCAAGAATCTGATCCATCGCGCCGGCAAACCAGCCAGTGAACATGTAGTCGACCTTGCGCCCGACCTTGCCGTAGACGTAGACAAACGCCGAGTGTTCGAGCTTGACGCTGGCGGTGCCTTTGTCGAGATCGATGTCCTGAATCTTGAACAGGCCCCAGCCGCGCTGCGACAGACGTTTCATGTAGTGCTCGAACACCGCGACGCCTTCCAGGCCGTGGCATTCAGCTTCTTTTTCACACCAGTGCCAGGCGGATTTGTAGCCGGCCTTGTAGAGGATCTCGGCGTAGGCTTCGGCGCCCAGCACTTCCTCGATGCCCATGTGGTTATTCACAAAGAAGTGGCGTGGCACGTACAACATCGGCAGGGCGTCAGAGGTCCAGACACCGGTTTCGCTGTCGACTTCGATTGGCAATTGCGGGGCGATCTTGGCCATGGAAACTTAACTCCGGAAAAATTTGGATTCAGTGTTGGCCGCAGCCCTCACCCCAGCCCTCTCCCGCAGGAGAAGGGGCAGTTCGGCGGCGGTCTTTGGAAAGCGTTACTCGCCCCAGACGTCTTTGAGGACGTTGACCCAGTTCTCGCCCATGATCTTGCGTACCACGCGTTCGGGATGGCCGCGCTTGAGCAGTGTTTCAGTCAGGTTCGGGAACTCGCCGACGGTGCGGATGCCCAGCGGGTTGATGATCTTGCCGAAGCTGGTCAGACGGCGGGCGTAGCCCTTGTCGTGGGTCAGGTATTCGAAGAAGTCCTGGCCGTGACCCTGGGTGAAGTCGGTGCCGATGCCGATGGCGTCTTCGCCGACGATGTTCATCACGTATTCGATGGCTTCGGCGTAGTCGTCGATGGTCGAATCGATGCCCTTGGCGAGGAACGGCGCGAACATGGTCACGCCGACAAAACCGCCGTGATCGGCAATGAATTTGAGTTCTTCATCGGACTTGTTGCGCGGATGCTCCTTGAGCCCCGACGGCAGGCAGTGGGAATAGCAGACCGGTTTTTTCGATTCGAGGATGACTTCTTCGGAAGTCTTGGAACCAACGTGGGACAGGTCGCACATGACGCCGACGCGGTTCATCTCGGCGACGATCTCGCGACCGAAACCCGACAGCCCGCCATCACGCTCGTAGCAACCGGTGCCGACCAGATTCTGGGTGTTGTAGCACATCTGCACGATGCCGACGCCGAGCTGCTTGAACACCTCGACATAGCCGATCTGGTCTTCAAACGCGTGAGCATTCTGGAAGCCGAAGAGGATGCCGGTCTTGCCCTGCTCCTTGGCGCGACGGATATCGGCGGTGGTGCGCACCGGCATTACCAGGTCGCTGTTCTCGCGGATCAGCTTCTGACTGGCGGCGATGTTATTGACGGTCGCCTGAAAGCCTTCCCACACCGACACAGTGCAGTTGGCCGCCGTCAGACCGCCCTTGCGCATGTCTTCAAACAGCTCGCGGTTCCATTTGGCAATGATCAGACCGTCGATAACGATGCTGTCGGCGTGTAATTCGGCTGGGCTCATCAGGCGTCCCCTTATTGGCGATTCATGCGCCGAATCGTCTGCCGGCGCTTTGGGGCCAGCATATGCCTCGGTGCCGGGGCGACCGGGTGCAAAAACGACAGGGGAATTGCCGAAAGCGTCAATCCGCGACAAAGGGTCGTCAGGCGGCCCGACCAGCCACCTGTTCAAGCCCGCAAGCTTGAGCCAGAATCCCCGCATCTTGGATACACCACTGGATGAGAGCGGCGACCTCAATGAAATCGATCTTCCTGGCCCTGGCACTGATTGCGACCGGCGTACACGCCGCCGAAGAGTCCGACAACAACCCGTGCGACGCAGTCGAAAACGACGTGCAGACCCTGGAATGCTCGACCTACAGCCGCACCGCGGCCGAAGACCTGCTCAAGGACAACTACGCCAGCCTCACCGAACGCATGCAAACGGCATACGGCAAGAACCCAACGCAGCTGGCTGACATCACCGCCAAACTCAAAACTGCCCAGCAGCAATGGCTGAAGACGCGGGATGCCGATTGCGCGGTAGAAGCCTTCCCGGCGACGGATGGCAGTAAGGCGTTCAAAATTGCACAGAACGATTGCGTGGCGCGGATGAGTGATGAACGGTCGGAATTTTTGGAGTCGATTGGGCAGGAGTGATCCTGACTCCTCGCAACATGCCGTCAAACGTTGCTGATTGGTTTCGCGAGAAATATAAGCAAGGATCCTAAAATCTTATAAAAGACTTATATTTCTCCGACCATGACAATGTCCAAAGACATCCAAATCATCAATGATGCCGAGGGCAACCCGGCCTTCGTGGTCATTCCTTACGCTCAATACGTCGCACAGAAAATGCAACCCGATCTGATCCCGCACGAGGTGGTCAGTCGATTGGTCGACGGGGCGACACCAATCCGCGCCTGGCGCGAACATCTCAATCTGACACAGGAAGACGTGGCCAAGCGCCTGGGTATTTCCCAACCGGCGTTCGCTCAACAAGAAACGGTAGCGAAGCCACGCAAGGCAACCCGCGAGAAAATTGCAGCAGCGTTCGGCATCACGGCCAGTCAGCTTGAGCTGTAGGCAGCCCTCTTCATTCAAAGGAATTCCCATGAACATCTGCGGCATCGAAATCAAAGGCAGCGAAGCGATCATCGCCGTGGCCGCTCTCGACGGTTCGACCCTGAGCCACATCCCTCTCGCCACCAAGAAAATCGCCCTCGACGATGACGACGAAGCGGCCAACGTCAAACGTTTCGCCGCGCAGGTCGCGTCGTTTGTGCGCGAAAATTCGATTGACCGGATTGCGATCAAGAAGCGCAGCAAGAAGGGTGAGTTTGCCGGTGGGCCGACGACGTTCAAGATCGAGGGTGTGTTTCAGTTGCTCGATGGGTGTGAGGTGACGCTGCTGTCGCCGCAGACGATTAATGCGCAGGCGAAGAAGCATAATTTTGAGCTGCCAGGGACGCTGAACAAGTATCAGCATGAGGCTTACAAGGCCGCTTGCTCAGCGCTGGTGAAGAAGTAAGCAAACAGCAAGATCAAAAGATCGCAGCCTTCGGCAGCTCCTACAGGGGATCTCATGTAGGAGCTGCCGAAGGCTGCGATCTTTTGATTTTCAGGCTTGTACAGTACGCCGGTCTTCTCGCGGACAGCGTGCGAACTTCGCCCGGTAGCTACGGGTGAAGTAGGACGGTGATTCAAACCCGCAGGCGATGCTGACTTCGAGCACGCTCATATCCGTCTGGCGCAACAACTGCCGAGCCTTCTCCAGCCTTAAGCGCAGATAGAAATTGCTCGGCGTATCGTTCAGGTGCAACCGAAACAAACGCTCAAGCTGCCGCCGAGTGACTTTGATCGATTCCGCCAGTTGCAGCGTGCTCAGCGGCGGTTCGCTGTGCTGTTCCATCTCGCCAATAACCTGCACCAGTTTCTTGTTGTTGATGCCATAACGCGTGGCGACCTCCATGCGCTGGTGGTCTTTGCGCGGGCGGATGCGGCCTAACACAAATTGCTCGCTGACCTGGATCGCCAGTTGCGGGCCGTGGGCCTGGGCGATCAGATCGAGCATTAAATCGATGGAAGCGGTGCCACCGGCCGAGGTGATGCGCCGCCGGTCAATCTCGAACAGTTCCTGCGTCACGCTGAGCTGTGGATAAGATTCCTTGAACGCGTCGATCGCCTCCCAATGCAGGGTCAGGCGATGGCCCTCGAGCAGGCCCGCCTCGGCGAGGACGAAGCTGCCGGTGTCGATGGCGCCGAGGGTGACGCCTTCGTTATCCAGTCGGCGCAGCCAATGCTCGAGCGTCGGCGTGGCGAATTTCAGCGGTTCGAATCCGGCGACCACCAACAGCGTTGCGCCCTTCTTCAGCGGCTCCAGCGCCGCATCGGCGTTGACCGACATGCCATTGCTCGCCAGCACTGCCCCGCCATCGGCGCTGAGCACGTGCCAGCGGTACAGCTCGCCGCGAAAACGGTTGGCCACCCGCAGCGGTTCGATCGCGGAGATAAAGCCGATCGCGGAAAACCCCGGCATCAGCAAAAAGTAGAAATCCTGGGACATGGGCGCACTCGGTTGGCGGGTAGCGTGAGATGTTGATACGCCGTTTGTCATCGTCGTTCAAGAGTGCAGGTCGCTACAGTGCAAGTGCCAGTCGCCGTAGTGCGCTTTCACGGGCGCATTGCTGCGTAACTTTGCATCACCGACGCATCAGACGCCGGAACCCACAATAAACGACCTGCCGAGGAACCCGACATGAAACGACTGATCAGCAGCTGTGTTCTTGCACTCAGCGGTACCGCTTTCTTGAGCGCCAGCGTCATGGCGGCCGAACCCGCGTCTTGCCAGAACGTACGCATGGGCGTGGTCAACTGGACCGACGTGATCGCTACCAGCGCCATGACCCAGGTCCTGCTCGACGGCCTCGGCTACAACACCAAACAAACCAGCGCGTCCCAGCAAATCATCTTCGCCGGGATCCGCGATCAGCGTCTGGACCTGTTCCTCGGCTACTGGAACCCGCTGATGACCCAGACCATCACCCCGTTCGTCGACGCCAATCAGGTCAAAGTCCTCGAAGCGCCAAGCCTGAAGGACGCCCGCGCCACCCTCGCCGTACCGACTTACCTGGCTGACAAGGGCCTGAAAACTTTCGCCGACATCGCCAAATTCGAGAAAGAACTGGGCGGCAAGATTTACGGCATCGAGCCGGGTTCGGGCGCCAACACGCAGATCAAGGCAATGATCGCCAAGAATCAGTTCGGCCTGGGCAAATTCCAACTGGTCGAATCAAGCGAGGCCGGCATGCTCGCGGCGGTTGATCGCGCCGTGCGCCGCAAAGAGGCTGTGGTGTTCTTCGGCTGGGCGCCGCACCCGATGAACGTCAACGTGCAGATGACTTACCTCACTGGCAGCGAAGACGCCCTCGGCCCGAACGAAGGTATGGCCACCGTATGGACGGTAACGTCGCCCAAATACGCCGAACAGTGTCCGAACATCGGTCGGCTGCTGACCAACCTGACGTACACCGCCGAAGACGAGAGCCGGATGATGCAACCGCTGCTCGATCACAAGGACGCCTTCGAATCCGCCAGGCAATGGCTCAAGGATCACCCGCAAGACAAACAGCGCTGGCTCGAAGGTGTGACCACTTTCGACGGCAAACCGGCGGCTGAAAACCTGAAACTGACCAGCAAGTAAATCACCCCTGAATCACCGCTTCGCAGCCCGACAAGGGCTGCGGACAGACCCATCACGCCTGAAGGAAACCGCCTCATGAACCACGACGTCATCATCACCTGCGCACTCACCGGTGCTGGCGACACGACCGCCCGCAGCCCGCACGTGCCGGTCACCCCGAAACAGATCGCCGCTGCAGCGGTGGAAGCCGCCAAGGCTGGCGCGACGGTCGTGCATTGCCATGTGCGCGATCCGCAGACCGGCAAGTTCAGCCGCGACGTGGCGCTGTACCGCGAAGTGATGGAGCGGATCCGCGAGGCCGACGTCGACATCATCGTCAACCTCACGGCCGGCATGGGTGGCGACCTGGAAATCGGCGCTGGCGAGAATCCGATGGAGTTCGGCCCGAACACCGATCTGGTCGGCCCGCTGACCCGCCTCGCTCATGTCGAAGAACTGCTGCCGGAAATCTGCACCCTCGATTGCGGCACGCTGAACTTCGGCGACGGCGACACCATTTACGTCTCCACCCCGGCGCAACTGCGCGCAGGCGCCAAACGCATCACCGAGCTGGGCGTGAAGGCCGAACTGGAAATTTTCGACACCGGCCACCTGTGGTTCGCCAAGCAAATGATCAAGGAAGGTCTGCTCGACAACCCGTTGTTCCAGCTGTGCCTGGGCATCCCGTGGGGCGCGCCGGCCGACACTACCACCATGAAAGCCATGGTCGACAACCTGCCGGCAGACGCAGTGTGGGCCGGGTTCGGCATTGGCCGGATGCAGATGCCGATGGCGGCGCAAGCGGTGCTGCTCGGTGGCAACGTGCGGGTCGGCCTGGAAGACAATCTGTGGCTGGACAAGGGTGTGCTCGCGACCAACGGTCAATTGGTCGAACGCGCCACCGAAATCCTCAGCCGCCTCGGCGCCCGCGTGCTGACCCCGGCTGAAGGCCGCCAGAAGATGGGCCTGACCCAGCGCCGCTAAACCTACACACAATCTCTCCTGTAGGAGCTGCCGAAGGCTGCGATCTTTTGATCTTGTTTCTAACAATCAAAGTCAAAAGATCGCAGCCTTCGGCAGCTCCTACAGGGATCGCCTTCTTTCAGGAAAAACCCTATGAGCTTTATCACCGAAATCAAAACCTTCGCCGCTCTGGGCAGCGGTGTCATCGGCAGCGGCTGGGTCGCGCGTGCCCTCGCCCATGGCCTCGACGTGGTCGCCTGGGACCCGGCACCCGGCGCTGAAGCGGCATTGCGCAAACGCGTCGCCAACGCCTGGGGTGCACTGGAAAAAAACGGTCTGGCACCGGGCGCATCACAGGATCGCCTGCGTTTTGTCGCGACCATCGAAGAATGCGTGCGCGATGCCGATTTCATTCAGGAAAGCGCTCCGGAACGTCTGGAACTGAAACTGGAATTGCACAGCAAAATCAGCGCATCCGCCAAGCCGAACGCGTTAATCGGTTCCAGCACTTCAGGCCTGCTGCCGAGCGAGTTTTACGAGAGCTCGACCCACCCGGAACGCTGCGTGGTCGGCCATCCGTTCAATCCGGTCTACCTGCTGCCGTTGGTGGAAGTCGTCGGCGGCAAGAACACCGCGCCTGAGGCCGTGCAAGCGGCGATGAAAGTCTACGAATCCCTCGGCATGCGTCCGCTGCACGTGCGCAAGGAAGTGCCTGGATTCATCGCCGACCGTTTGCTTGAAGCGCTGTGGCGCGAGGCGCTGCACCTGGTCAACGATGGCGTGGCGACTACAGGTGAGATCGACGATGCGATCCGCTTTGGCGCGGGTCTGCGCTGGTCGTTCATGGGCACGTTCCTGACTTACACGCTGGCCGGTGGTGATGCCGGGATGCGCCACTTCATGTCGCAATTCGGCCCGGCCTTGCAGTTGCCGTGGACCTATCTGCCGGCGCCGGAGCTGACCGACAAGTTGATTGATGACGTGGTCGATGGCACCAGCGAGCAGCTTGGCGAACGTAGCATTTCGGCACTGGAGCGCTATCGTGATGATTGCTTGTTGGCGGTGCTTGAGGCGGTCAGGACTACCAAGGAAAAGCATGGGATGAGTTTCAGCGAGTGATGCGTTTGGCATGACAATGCAGCCCTCACCCTAGCCCTCTCCCAGAGGTAGAGGGGACTGACCGAGGTGCTCTTGCGAGTTACACCGACCTGAATTACCGAGCCGAACTCAGGACTTGAAAAGCTTGAAGATCTGCTCCCTTTCCCCCTGGCCCCCTTGGGGGCGGTCCGACGTTTCGGGAGGGCTGGGGTGAGGGGATTGCTTTTGATCTTCACCACCAACCTTCTGCCGGAACCCAATCATGCCCACCCTCACCACCTACCAAACCCGCATCATCCCCGACTGGGTCGACTACAACGGCCACCTGCGCGATGCCTTCTACCTGCTGATTTTCAGCTACGCCACCGATGCCCTGATGGATCGCCTCGGCATGGACAGCAACAACCGCGAAGCCAGCGGCCACTCGCTGTTTACCCTCGAACTGCACCTCAACTACCTGCACGAAGTGAAGCTCGATACCGACGTCGAAGTGCACACGCAAATCATCGGCCACGACAGCAAACGCCTGCACCTCTATCACAGCCTGCACAAAGTCGGCGATCCCCAGGAACTGGCCGGCAACGAGCAAATGTTGCTCCATGTTGATCTTGCCGGCCCACGCTCGGCACCGTTCACCCCCGACACGCTGAATCACCTGCAAGCCATGGTCGCCGCGCAAACCGATCTGCCCGCCCCCGCTTACATCGGCCGCGTCATCGCTCTGCCGCCTGCCAGATAGACCGGGTTATCGTTCATCGCGGGCAAGCCCGCTCCCACAGGGTTAGGCGTCGGTCACATTTTTGTGATCGACACCAAACCCTGTGGGAGCGGGCTTGCCCGCGATGGCGTCCGCAAAACCAACTCAGACTTCCTGATTCACAGCCAAAAAAAAGCCCCGATACCAGCCGTGACAGGATCGGGGCAGAGGCTACTGTTGAGGAGCTGCGATGCGAGGGTGACCAAACCTTCGTGTTGCAAGCTGAGTCCAGTGTGCCTACTCCCCTGCACTCCGAGTTAGCCGAAAACGACCTGTTCATAGCCGTCGCGGCCACTGCGACAAATCGCTCTTGCCGTCACTTCACCCGCCTACCAGAATCGAACCACGACCTCCGTTGCCGAAGAAGGATTCGCCTCATGATGTATGCCGACTTGATTGATCAGGAAGACCTGTTGGGCCAGCTCAAGGCATTGGGATTTCAGGTGCCGAGTGGCTCCACGGCCGAGCAGGCTTGTGAGTGCGCGGTGCGTGGCCTGGATAATGTCAGGGCATCCGAGCTGCGCAAGATGGTCAAGGACATGTACACCAGTGGCGCAAGCATTCAACCGGCGGTGCGTCAGGCCATCGACAAACAGTTGCTGCCAGCGTTGGCGGACTATCAGCAAAGCCATAGCGCCTGACGAACCGCCATCGCTGGCAAGCCAGCTCCCACAGTGATCCGGGTGAACACAACATTTGTGTCCAACACAGATCCTGTGGGAGCTGGCTTGCCAGCGATGAAAGCGCCTCGGTCTACAGCCTTACACTGGCAAACGTCGACTCATTGCGCGCCTGGCTCAGCGCCGACATCGGCCCCGAAAGCGGCGACATCACAATCGCCTGCGGCAGCGGCAGCATCGCCACTTGCTGGGTGGTGTTGGAGCCTACGCGCTCGTCACGCGGCGGAATGCCGAAGTATTCGCGGTAGCACTTGGAGAAGTGCGGCGTCGACACGAAACCACACACCGATGCCACTTCGATGATCGACATCGGCGTCTGCTTGAGCAACTGCCGGGCGCGAATCAGGCGCAGCTTGAGGTAGTAGCGCGAAGGCGAACAGTGCAGGTATTTCTGAAACAGGCGCTCCAGCTGCCGGCGCGACACGGCGACGTACACCGCCAGTTCATCGAGGTCGATTGGCTCTTCCAGATTGGCTTCCATCAGCGCGACGATTTCCTGCAATTTCGGCTGGTTGGTGCCGAGCATGTGCTTGAGCGGCACACGCTGGTGATCCTGCTCGTTGCGGATACGCTCGTAGACGAACATTTCCGAGATCGCGGCGGACAGTTCACGGCCGTGATCGCGGCTGATCAGGTGCAGCATCATGTCCAGCGGCGCGGTGCCGCCGGAGCTGGTGAAACGGTTGCGGTCGAGGGTGAACAAGCGGGTGCTCATCGCCACGCGCGGGAAAGCTTCCTGCATCGCCGCCAGACACTCCCAATGCACGCTGCAATCGAAACCGTCGAGCAGACCGGCGCAGGCCAGGGCCCAACTGCCGGTGCACACGGCACCGAGGCGCTTGGACTGACGCGCCTGGCTTTGCAGCCACGAAACGTGTTCACGGGTAACGGTGCGCTGGATGCCGATGCCACCGCAAACAATCACAGTGTCCAGCGGCGGCGCTTTGTGCATGGAGGCGTCGGGGGTGATTTGCAGACCGTCACTGGCCCACACCTGGCCGCCATCGACGGTGAGGGTGCTCCAGCGATACAGCTCGCGACCGGACAATTGGTTGGCCATGCGCAGAGGTTCTACTGCGGAGGCCAGAGAAATCAGCGTGAAATTGTCCAGCAGCAGAAAGCCGATGGATTGAGGCGCACGGTTCTGGGGTTGGGCCCCGGAGTTGAACGACGTCATCGCGGTATCTCCTCACACAAAGCGGGTGATGGCCTCAGGCGGAGGCTCTTGTTATTGCCGGCGCTCTCGCAAGGGAGGCGGGCTTTGTTATGACAGAGCAATTGCCATGCCTAAAATTGAATGGCCGTTCAATAACTCCTGAAAACGACGTCGCGACGTGTCTATTCGAGACGTCCGACAAAAGGTATTTCGAAGTGCCATCAACGCCAGTGAAAGCTCTGCCCCGTTGCGTGTGAGCATATCGGTAGCACTTGTGGGAACTGGCCTGCGCGCGGTTGCTGCGCAGTGTCACCGCACGCACGGGTGACGGGCGGTAGCAGGCGCTGGTACGCGTCACGGGGCAGGAATGCTCTTATCTGATTACGACGCGCTAAAAGGTGGCGCGCCGGGTTGGAAGTGTTCCGTTAGCGAGCAGTTTTGACTGGTCTGACTCTCCACCCTTTTCCAAATCAAACATAAATCCTGTGGCGAGGGGATTTATCCCCGATCGGCTGCGCAGCAGTCGTAAACCCATCCACCGCGGTGTGTCAGGCAAAACTCGATTGCAGGACTTGGGGCCGCTTCGCAGCCCATCCGGGATAAATCCTGTGGCGAGGGGATTTATCCCCGATCGGCTGCGCAGCAGTCGTAAACCCATTCACCGCGGTGTGTCAGGCAAAACTCGATTGCAGGACTTGGGGCCGCTTCGCAGCCCATCGGGGATAAATCCTGTGGCGAGGGGATTTATCCCCGATCGGCTGCGCAGCAGTCGTAAACCCATTCACCGCGGTGTGTCAGGCAAAACTCGATTGCAGGGCTTGGGGCCGCTTCGCAGCCCATCGGGGATAAATCCCCTCGCCACAGGGCAACTCGGTGTCAGCACTCAACCGCGCTCACCGCCAACCCACCGCGCGACGTCTCTTTATATTTGTCATGCATATCGGCGCCGGTATCGCGCATGGTGCGGATCACCCGGTCCAGCGAGATAAAGTGCTGCCCGTCACCACGCAGCGCCATCTGCGCGGCGTTGATTGCTTTCACCGCCGCAATTGCATTGCGCTCGATGCACGGCACTTGCACCAGACCACCCACCGGATCGCACGTTAGCCCAAGGTTGTGTTCCAGGCCTATCTCCGCCGCATTGCACAGTTGCTCGGGTGTCGCGCCAAGAATCTCCGCCAGCCCCGCCGCCGCCATCGCGCACGCCGAACCGACTTCGCCCTGACAGCCGACTTCAGCACCGGAGATCGAAGCATTCTTCTTGCACAGAATCCCCACTGCCGCCGCGCTGAGTAAGTAGTCAACGACATTGGCGTCAGTCACCGCCTCGCTGAACTTCATAAAGTAGTGCAATACCGCCGGTATGATCCCCGCCGCGCCATTGGTCGGCGCCGTGACCATGCGCCCGCCCGCAGCGTTCTCTTCATTCACGGCGAGGGCGAACAGGTTGACCCACTCCATCGCGCTCAGTGTCGAGCCAATCACATTGGGCTTGCCCAGCTCCTGCAAGCTGCGATGCAATTTCGCCGCACGCCGACGCACATTCAAACCGCCGGGCAAGATGCCCTCGTGCTTCAAGCCCTGCTCGACGCAATCTTGCATCGCCCGCCACAGCTTCATCAGCCCGGCACGGATTTCTTCCTCACTGCGCCAGACTTTTTCGTTGGCCAGCATCAGTTCGGCGACACGCAGGTTGTGCTTCTTGCACAGCTCCAGCAGCTCGACGGCGCTGGAAAAGTCATAAGGCAATTCGGTGCGATCCAGATCAACCACACCGCTGGACGCCTGCGCCTCATCCACGACAAATCCGCCACCGACCGAATAGTAGGTGTCGCGATGCAACTCGCCGTGATCGCCTTCGGCAACCAGGGTCATGGCGTTGGGATGGAACGGCAGGTTTTCCTCGATCAGGCGCATGTCGCGGGCCCAGACAAACGGCACCGACAAGCGACCATCCAGAAGGAGTGTGTGGGTTTCACGCAGGGCCTGGATGCGCGGGCCGATCTGCGACGGATCGATTGCGTCCGGCCACTCGCCCATCAGGCCCATGATCACCGCGTTGTCGCTGCCGTGTCCGATACCCGTGGCCGACAGCGAACCGAAAAGCTGAACCTCAATGCGCCGCACCTGTTCCAACTGATGCCTGTCGCGCAGCGATTCGACAAACAATGCCGCCGCGCGCATTGGCCCGACGGTGTGGGAACTGGAAGGGCCGATGCCGATTTTGAACAGGTCGAAAACGCTGATAGCCATTGCTGCAGAGCTCCTGAGAATGCTGATCCGGGGCGTGAAGCGCCCGCTGGCGGAGCTGCTACGCTCAAGCTGCGATCCGCCGGAATGCCCGCATCATCAGGCTTTTGATAGCTCGTACGGCGTCTGGCACCGACGCACTCATGCTCACTAACGCCGCGCCGGTTTTCCCGCTCATTTGCGCCGTTTTTATGCAGTTCAGATGGCCAGACAGGGCAGAAAAAAGCTGTAAACGACGTCACTGACACTGGATGCGACCATCCCTGTACTGGATACGACCCCCCCTGTAGGCGTCAGATTTTCACTGGTACATGATCGTTATGACTCGATTGCAAGGCGACGTGGTAGAGCTGTCTCCAGAACGCCATCCAACCGCAACCCATAAGTGCGGTGGTCCAGTCGGAACACTGCCAAAAAAAACACCAAGGAGTCCATCCATGAAAGGTTCCCCGTCGTTGTTGTTGGCCGCCATGCTGAGTCTGCCGTTACTGGCGCAAGCTGCAGAACCGGCACAGTGCAGTACCGTGAATTTCTCCGATGTTGGCTGGACCGACATCACCGCCACCACCGCTACCACCTCCGTCGTCCTCAACGCCCTCGGCTACAAGACCAAGACCACCATGATCTCCGTGCCCGTGACCTACAAGTCGCTGGCCGACGGCAAGAACATGGACGTGTTCCTCGGCAACTGGATGCCGACCATGGAAAACGACATCAAGGCCTACCGCGACGCCGGCACCGTGGAAACCGTGCGCACCAACCTCACTGGCGCCAAGTACACCCTCGCCGTGCCGCAAGCCTTGTATGACAAAGGTCTGCATGACTTCGCCGACATCGCCAAATTCAAGAAAGAACTCGACGGCAAGATTTACGGCATCGAGCCTGGCAACGACGGCAACCGTCTGATCCAGAGCATGATCGACAAGGACGCCTTCGGCCTGAAAACCGCCGGCTTCAAAGTCGTCGAATCGTCTGAAGCGGGCATGCTCTCGCAGGTCGACCGGGCATCGCGCCGTGGCACCGAGGTGGTGTTCCTCGGCTGGGCGCCGCACCCGATGAACAAGCGCTTCAAGATTCAATACCTGACCGGCGGCGACGAGTTCTTCGGCCCCGATTTCGGTGCGGCCACCGTAGCGACCAACACCCGCAAGGGTTACGCCACGGAATGCAGCAACGTCGGTCAGTTGCTGAAGAATCTGGAATTCACCGTCGACATGGAAAGCGAACTGATGGGCAACATCCTCGACGACAAGATGAAGCCTGACGCGGCCGCCAAGGCCTGGCTGAAAAAGAATCCACAGGTGCTCGATACCTGGCTCGCTGGCGTGACCACCATTGACGGTAAGCCTGGCCTGGAGGCCGTGAAAGCCAAGCTGAATCAGTAATCGCTTATGCCGGGCGGTTCAGGCCGCCCGGGCTGTTTATTTCCTTGCATGCGGACGTTCACTACCATGCTGATTGATCAGAAAATACCTTTAGGCCAGTACATCGCGGCATTCGTTGAATGGTTGACGCAACACGGCGCCAACACCTTCGACGCAATCGCCGTGACGCTGGAAACGATGATCCACGGCGTGACGTTTGCGCTGACCTGGTTCAACCCGCTGGTCTTGATCGGCCTCATCGCCCTGATTGCGCATCTGATCCAGCGCAAATGGGGACTTACCGCTTTTGTCGTCGCTTCGTTTCTGCTGATCCTCAATCTGGGGTACTGGCAGGAAACCATGGAAACCCTCGCCCAGGTGTTGTTCGCCACCTTTGTCTGCGTGCTGATCGGTGTGCCGCTGGGCATCATTGCTGCGCACAAGCCGATGTTCTATACGGTGATGCGTCCGGTACTCGATCTGATGCAGACCGTACCGACCTTCGTTTACCTCATTCCTACCCTGACCCTCTTCGGGCTGGGTGTGGTGCCGGGCCTGATCTCCACGGTGGTGTTCGCCATCGCGGCGCCGATCCGCCTGACCTACCTGGGCATCCGCGATGTCCCGCAAGAACTCATGGACGCCGGCAAGGCCTTCGGCTGCTCGCGTCGCCAATTGCTCTCACGGATCGAACTGCCTCACGCCATGCCGAGCATCGCTGCCGGCATCACCCAGTGCATCATGCTGTCGTTGTCGATGGTGGTGATCGCGGCACTGGTGGGCGCCGACGGACTCGGCAAACCGGTGGTCAACGCACTGAACACTGCTGATATCGCCCTGGGCTTCGAAGCAGGCCTGGCGATCGTACTGCTGGCGATCATGCTCGACCGTATCTGCAAACAACCCGACGCCAAAGTAGGGGGTGACGCATGAGCATTATTCGCTTCGAAGACGTCGACGTAATCTTCTCCAAGGATCCGCGCGAGGCGCTCAAGCTGCTGGATCAGGGCATGACCCGCAACGAGATCCTGAAAAAGACCGGGCAAATCGTTGGTGTGGAAAAAGCCACGCTGGACATCAACAAAGGCGAAATCTGCGTGCTGATGGGCCTCTCGGGTTCCGGCAAGTCGAGCCTGCTGCGCTGCATCAACGGCCTCAACACCGTGAGCCGCGGCAAGCTGTTCGTCGAGCATGAAAACCGCCAGATCGACATCGCCTCCTGCACGCCCGCCGAACTGAAAATGATGCGCACCAAACGCATCGCCATGGTGTTTCAGAAGTTCGCTTTGATGCCTTGGCTGACGGTGCGCGAGAACATCAGTTTCGGTCTGGAAATGCAGGGTCGCCCGGAGAAAGAACGCAAGAAACTGGTCGATGAAAAACTCGAACTGGTGGGCCTGACCCAATGGCGCAACAAGAAGCCTGACGAACTCTCCGGCGGTATGCAGCAACGTGTGGGCCTGGCCCGGGCGCTGGCCATGGACGCTGACATTCTATTGATGGACGAACCGTTCTCGGCACTCGACCCTTTGATCCGACAGGGTTTGCAAGATGAACTGCTGGAGCTGCAACGCAAGCTCAACAAGACCATCGTGTTTGTGAGTCACGACCTTGATGAGGCGCTCAAACTGGGTAGCCGCATCGCGATCATGAAGGACGGCCGGATCATCCAGTACAGCGTGCCGGAAGAGATTGTGCTGAACCCGGCGGACGACTATGTGCGCACCTTCGTCGCGCACACCAATCCGCTCAACGTGCTGTGCGGTCGCAGCCTGATGCGCACGCTGGACAAGTGCAAACGCATCAACGGCTCGGTCTGCCTCGATCCGGGCGGCGATTCGTGGCTGGACCTGGCCGAAGGCAACACCATCAAAGGCGCGCGACAGAACGGCGCGGCCCTCGACTTGCAGAATTGGGCACCGGGGCAAGCCGTCGAAGGGCTGGAGCGCCGGCCGACGCTGGTGGACTCGAATATCGGCATGCGTGATGCGTTGCAGATTCGTTACCAGACCGGCAACAAACTGGTGCTGCACGATAACAATCATGTGGTGGGGATCTTGGGCGACAGCGAGCTGTATCACGCGTTGCTGGGCAAGAACCTGGGGTAAGCCCCGCAGACACAAAAACGCCGCGAGAGGATCGCGGCGTTTTTGTTTGAGTGAAGATCAAAAGATCGCAGCCTTCGGCAGCTCCTACAGGGGAATGCGCTCAATGTAGGAGCTGCCGAAGGCTGCGATCTTTTAAAGGATGCAACGCGGTGCTTCAGACAGAAACACCGCCTCCTTCATTACTTAGCTGTACACCCGGCCAAGGAGCTGCCGATGGCTTTCAAACTGATCGAGCACATCCCGCGTGATCTGATCCTGCGTGAAGCCCATCAGGTCGTAATCCTGGCTGCCGTTGTGCAGGTACACCTCAGCGCGGTAGTAGCGCTGGCGCGCCTCTTCAGAGTCCACAGATTCAGTCGGCGTCGCGAGGTAACCCTCCAGGCTCACTTCATAAACGAAAGGGTTACCCTCTTCCATCTCGATGCGCACGCCCATGCAACGCTTGGATTTACCCAGCAGCGTCTGTACTTCCAGACCCTGAGCACGCATTTGCGCGGCCGCGTCTTCCAGCGCCGGGCTGACTTGCTTGTCCATGAACCGCTGAACCACCGATTGGCTCGGCTGCAGATCCAGTTGCGTCAGACGCTCACTGAAACCACGACGACCACGCTCGGCCAGTTGCGCTTGCTCCTGTTCGATCTGCACGTCCTGGCGCATCGCCTTGTGCAGGCCGAACATGAAGAACACCAGCACCACCGAGAACGGCAGACCGGCCAGCACGACCATGGTTTGCATGGCTTCAAAGTTACCGGCAAACAGCAGACCGATGGTCACCAGCGTGATAATGGCCGACCAGAAAATCCGCAGCCAGTGCGGCGCATCTTCGTCGACGTTGCCGCCCTTGCACGAAAGATTGGCCATCATCACCGCACCGGAATCGGCCGGGGTCAGGAACAGTACGAAACCCACGAAGATCGACACACCGATGACAATCTTCGACGCCGGGTAATGCTCGAGCAGCTGATAGATCGCCATCGACGGCTGTTCCAGCGCCGTCTTGCCGAGTTCCACCGCCCCATGATTCATCACCAGATCCAGTGCCGAGTTACCGAAGATCGACAACCAGGCCAGCGTGAAGCCCAGCGGAATCAGCAGCACACCGGCGACCAGTTCACGCACGGTCCGACCACGGGAAATCCGCGCGATGAACATGCCGACGAATGGCGCCCAGGAAATCCACCACGCCCAGTAGAACAGCGTCCACAGGCCCATCCAGCGTTCGGTTTTCTCGGCGCTGCCCTCATACACGTAAAGGTCGAAGGTTTTCAGCACGATGCCGTTGAGGTAGTCGCCGACGTTCTGCACGAAGCCGTTGAGCAAGTGCAAGGTCGGGCCGAACAGCAGCACGAAAATCAGCAGACCGCTGAACAGCACGATGTTCAGGTTGGACAGACGACGGATGCCGTTCTCCACACCCGACACAGCCGCGATGGTCGCCACGGTGCTCATCACAATGATCACGATCAGCAGGTTGGTGTTGCTGTGTTCCATGCCGAACAGGTTTTCAAGGCCCGACGACACTTGCAGCGAACCAATCCCCAGGTTGGTCACCAGACCCAAAAGGGTCACGAACATGCCGAAGCCGTCTACCGCATGACCGGCCGCACCTTTGACCCAACGCTCACCGACCAGCGGATACAGCGCCGAACGCAGTGCCAGCGGCTGGTTATGACGATAAGCAAAGTACGCCACGGCCAGACCGACCAGTGCATAGATCGCCCAGCCGTGCAGGCCCCAATGCAGGAAAGTCAGCTGTACAGCCTGACGCGCCGCCATGTTGGAGCCGGCAGTGCCTTCCGGCGGATTGAAATAGTGATCCAGCGGCTCGGAGGCGCCGAAGTACAACAGCGAAATACCGATACCCGACGAGAACAGCATTCCCGCCCAGGCGCCGTAACTGAAATCCGGGGTGTCGTCCTTGCTGCCCAGTTTGAGTTTGCCGTAGGAAGAAAACGCCAGGCCCACCACAAACACCAGGTAAGCGGCGATCACCACCATGTAGTACCAGCCGAAGCTGCGCGACAACCAGGCCTGAGCCACACTCAACATCCTGCCGGCCTCTTGCGGGGCGATGATCAGAATGGCGGTCAACAACAGAATCAGCGCGGTAGAGGTGTAAAACACCCAACCGTTGACCGTCACCTTCTCGGGCGGGGTCTTTATTAGCGAGGCAGAACTCATGGCACAAATGCTCCAGGCAGTGCGAGAGAAGAACACAAGGCAACACGGAACCCGACCAATCGGTTAGTTGGCAGCCGACCGGCGGGTGATATAAAGACACCCCGAAAAAAGCCCGAACCTGCCGAAATGGCGCTGCGAATCGCTTTCGTGGCCGAAGGTGTCCGGACGTTCATCCGAAACCTGGCCCCGAGCGTCTTGCCCTTTCAACACGTCCTTCGAATCGCGAACCGCGCCATGCCCCATACAGGTTTCAAGCATTTTCGGATGTCGGTTTTATCGCCACATACACGTAGGAAAAAGCTGTAGGCAGCGACGATTTGTCGCAGATCTTATTCTTTGTTGATTGAACGTTCAATCAAAACAAAATAGACTGGCCCTCAATCCGATAAGCGTTATTCGCCCGTCGGAAGGCCTAAGGAGATGTGCAAGATGCCCAAGGTCGGTATGCAACCCATCCGCCGCCAACAACTGATCGAAGCCACTTTGCAGGCGGTCGATCAGGTCGGAATGGGGGACGCCAGCATTGCGCTGATCGCCCGTTTGGCCGGTGTCTCGAATGGCATCATCAGTCACTATTTTCAGGACAAGAATGGCCTGATTGCCGCCACGATGCGGTATCTGATGACCGCCCTCAGCGAGAGTGTCACCGCACGTCGTCAGGCGTTGGCAGATGACAGCCCACGGGCGCATCTGCAGGTGATCATCGAAGGCAACTTCGACGCCAGCCAGGTCAATGGCCCGGCAATGAAAACCTGGTTGGCCTTTTGGGCCACCAGCATGCACCAGCCGTCTTTGCACAGGTTGCAGCGGATCAACGATCACCGCTTGTATTCCAACCTGTGCTGCCAGTTCCGCCGTGTGTTGCCGCTCGAAGATGCGCGCAGCGCCGCCCGCGGTCTGGCAGCCCTCATTGACGGGTTGTGGTTGCGCGGCGCGCTGTCGGGAGACGCTTTCGACACAGCGCAGGCGCAACAGATCGCTTACGAATACATGGATTTCCAATTGGCCAAGCAGGTGAGCTAGAGCACTCGAAAAAAGCTCGGCCCCTGAACTGTCACCGATCAGCGATGCCACAGCTACATGGCTCACCCGGTGACCAACGCCAACCACTTATGCACTTGCGAGGACACTATGGCCCGTTTCGAACTGCAAAAACTCTACATCGATGGCGCTTACTCCGACGCCTCCAGCGACGCCACCTTCGAAGCCATCAACCCGGCGAACGGTGAAGTCCTCGCACAAGTACAACGTGCGACCAAAGAAGACGTCGAGCGCGCTGTCGTCAGCGCCGAAAAAGGCCAGAAAATCTGGGCCGCGATGACCGCCATGGAGCGTTCGCGCATCCTGCGTCGTGCCGTCGACATCCTGCGCGAGCGCAACGATGAACTGGCTGCCCTGGAAACCCTGGACACCGGTAAAGCCTTCTCCGAAACCAAGTACGTCGACATCGTCACCGGCGCCGACGTGCTGGAATACTACGCAGGCCTGGTACCCGCCATCGAAGGCGAGCAGATCCCGCTGCGTGACACCGCATTCGTTTACACCCGTCGCGAGCCGCTGGGCGTTGTTGCCGGTATCGGCGCGTGGAACTACCCGATCCAGATCGCCCTGTGGAAATCCGCTCCAGCGCTGGCCGCCGGTAACGCGATGATCTTCAAGCCAAGCGAAGTCACCTCGCTGACTACCCTGAAACTGGCTGAAATCTACACCGCAGCCGGCGTTCCGGATGGCGTGTTCAACGTACTGACCGGCAGTGGCCGTGAAGTCGGCACCTGGCTGACCGAGCACCCGCGCATCGAGAAAATCTCGTTCACCGGCGGCACCGACACCGGCAAGAAAGTCATGGCCAGCGCTTCGGCATCGTCCCTCAAAGACGTGACCATGGAACTGGGCGGCAAATCCCCGCTGATCATCTTCGACGACGCCGACCTCGATCGCGCCGCCGACACCGCGATGATGGCCAACTTCTACAGCTCCGGTCAGGTCTGCACCAACGGCACTCGCGTGTTCGTGCCGAGCCACCTGAAAGCCGCTTTCGAAGCCAAGATCGTTGAGCGCGTAGCGCGCATCCGCATCGGCAACCCGGAAGACGAAAACACCAACTTCGGTCCACTGGTGAGCTTCGCGCACATGGAAAGCGTGCTGGGCTACATCGCCAAGGGTAAAGAACAAGGTGCCCGCGTGCTGTGTGGCGGCGAGCGTCTGACCGACGGCGAATTCGCCAAAGGCGCGTTCGTGGCACCAACCGTGTTCACCGACTGCACTGACGACATGACCATCGTTCGTGAAGAAATCTTTGGCCCGGTCATGGCGATTCTGTCGTACGAGACCGAAGAAGAAGTGATCCGCCGCGCCAACGACACCGACTTCGGCCTGGCCGCCGGTATCGTCACCAAAGACCTGAACCGTGCGCACCGCGTGATTCATCAGCTCGAAGCCGGTATCTGCTGGATCAACGCCTGGGGCGAGTCCGACGCAAAAATGCCGGTCGGCGGTTACAAGCAGTCGGGTGTTGGCCGTGAAAACGGGATCAGCTCGCTGAACAACTTCACCCGCATCAAATCGGTACAGGTCGAGCTGGGCGATTACGTCTCGGTGTTCTGATCTGACTCAGAGTCTGGATGGGGCCTTTGTGGCGAGGAGATTCATCCCCGCTGGGCTGCGAAGCAGCCCCCCTCCAGACACTGCAGTTCTCCAGATAGATCTCAATCGCTGATTTCAGGACTGCTGCGCAGCCCATCGGGGATAAATCCCCTCACCACAGGGGATTTTCTCCTCATCACAGGCTTTTTGCAGGGTCCCGGCGATCTCGACCTGACCAACTTCAAAGAGGGTGCATTCAATGTCCCAAGAATTCGATTACATCATCATCGGTGCCGGCTCGGCCGGTAACACCCTGGCGACCCGTCTGACTGAAGACGAAGGCGTCACCGTTCTGCTGCTCGAAGCAGGCGGCCCGGATTATCGTCTCGATTTCCGCACGCAAATGCCGGCCGCACTGGCGTTCCCGCTGCAAGGTCGTCGCTACAACTGGGCTTACGAAACCGATCCAGAGCCACACATGGACGGTCGCCGGATGGAATGCGGTCGCGGCAAAGGCCTCGGCGGCTCTTCGCTGATCAACGGCATGTGCTACATCCGCGGCAACGCGATGGACTACGACAACTGGGCCAAGCTGCCGGGCCTTGAAGATTGGGACTACCTGAACTGCCTGCCGTACTTCCGCAAAGCGGAAACCCGTGACATCGGCCCGAACGATTACCACGGTGGCGAAGGCCCGGTCAGCGTGACCACGCCTAAGGCTGGCAACAACCCGCTGTTCCACGCCATGGTTGAAGCCGGCGTGCAGGCCGGTTATCCGCGTACCGAAGACTTGAACGGTTATCAGCAGGAAGGCTTCGGCCCGATGGATCGCACTGTAACGCCGAACGGCCGCCGTGCTTCCACCGCCCGTGGTTACCTCGATATCGCTAAAAAGCGTTCGACCCTGACCATCGTCACCCACGCCCTGACCGACAAGATTCTGTTTGAAGGCAAGCGTGCCACTGGCGTGCGTTATCTGGTGGGCGACGCTGAAGAGCGCGTTGAAGCCAAAGCCCGCAAGGAAGTCCTGCTGTGCTCCGGCGCCATCGCCTCGCCACAGGTGCTGCAGCGTTCCGGCGTAGGCCCGGCAAAACTGCTGGAAAGCCTCGACATCCCGGTCGTTCACGACCTGCCGGGCGTCGGTGAAAACCTGCAGGATCACCTTGAGCTGTACCTGCAATACGCTTGCACCCAACCGGTTTCCCTGTACCCGTCGCTGCTCTGGTACAACCAGCCGGCCATCGGTGCCGAGTGGCTGTTCAACGGCACCGGCATCGGCGCCAGCAACCAGTTCGAGGCCGGCGGTTTCATCCGTTCGCGTCCGGAATTCGAATGGCCGAACATCCAGTACCACTTCCTGCCGGTAGCGATTAACTACAACGGCAGCAACGGTGTGAAAGAGCACGGTTTCCAGGCGCACATGGGTTCCATGCGTTCGCCGAGCCGTGGCCGCATCCAGGTGAAGTCCAAGGATCCGCGTCAGCACCCGAGCATTCTGTTCAACTACATGGCCACCGAGCAGGACTGGCAGGAATTCCGTGACGGCATCCGCCTGACCCGTGAAATCATGCAACAGCCGGCGCTGGACCAATACCGTGGCCGTGAAATCAGCCCGGGTATCGATGTGCAAACCGATGAGCAGCTGGACAAGTTCATCCGCGAACACGCCGAGACCGCGTTCCACCCGTCCTGCTCGTGCAAGATGGGCACCGACGAGATGGCTGTGGTCGATGGCGAAGGCCGCGTGCATGGCATGCAGGGTCTGCGAGTGGTCGATGCGTCGATCATGCCGATCATCACCACCGGCAACCTGAACGCGCCGACGATCATGATCGCCGAGAAAATCGCCGACAAGATCCGTGGCCGCCAGCCGCTGCCGCGCAGCACCGCCGACTACTACGTAGCGGGCGATGCGCCGGTGAAGGGCAAGGCGATGCGTGATATCACGCCTGCTGCTCAGTAATACTTGATACCGCGTCACGGCTAATCGCTGGCAAGCCAGCTCCCACAGGGTTTTGCGTCGTTCACAAATATTGTGCTCACCAGTAAACCTGTGGGAGCCTGACTTGATACCGCGTCACGGCTAATCGCTGGCAGGCCAGCTCCCACAGGGTTTTGCGTCGTTCACAGATAATGTGGTCACCGAGAAACCTGTGGGAGCCTGGCTTGCCAGCGATGAGGCCCTACAATTCAACACCCCCTCCCCCTGATTCACAGTAAAACCCCCTACACCCCCTCTTCACTTGATCCTACCCCCACGCAGGCCTACTCTAGGTCTCGCGCAATCGTTTCACCCCTCCCCGCCGTCGCTTTACCGCTTCCCCCTAACAAGGAGGTTCCCGAATGTTCGATTTCCACCCCCAGCTCAAGCAGCGCTTCGCTGCCTTGCGCACGGGCGCTGAGTTCTTTTCCCTGCGGTATGTACGCGAGTCCGGCCAATACCTGTCGGTGCGCAAGAACGTTGCCGAGCCGCCGAGCCTGAGCCGCGACGAAGGTGCGATGCTCACGGTGCGGGTCAACGGCGTCGAAGCCTACGCTGCGACCAATGACCTCTCGCAACAAGGCCTGCAAGCCGCCCTTGAGCGCGCCGAACAGCAGGCCCGGCGGCTTAAGCCCCACGCCTTGCTCGACCTGCGCGATCAACCGGTCTCCAGCGACCGCGCGGATTACTTTTCGCCCAATCTCGAACAACCCTTCCCGTCCCTGAGCGAATGCTTTGAGCTGCTCGGCGCGGAATCCGCCTCGGTGCCAAAGGATGAGCGCCTGGTGAATTGGGAAGTCAGCATTGGCATCACCCACGTCGAACAGATCTATCTGAGCAGCGCCGGCGCCGAATTGCGCCAGGCCCAGCGCTTTGTCTACCCGAGCCTCGACGTCACCGCCTACGACGGCAACGACAGCCAGACTCGCAGCCTCGGCCGCGAGAACTTCGGCCAACAAGGTGGCGCAGACGTGATCAGCCGTTGCGGCCTGATCGGTGCCGGCCCGCAAGTCGCTGATCAGGCGCTGCAACTGCTGCTCGCACCGAACACCCCGCAAGGCCCGCGCGACCTGCTGCTGATGCCTGACCAGATGATGCTGCAGATCCACGAATCCATCGGTCACCCGCTGGAACTCGACCGCATCCTCGGCGACGAACGTAATTACGCCGGTACCAGTTTCGTCAAGGCGTCTGACTTCGGCAGCCTGCAATACGGCTCGAAACTGCTCAACGTGACGTTCGATCCGGGCATTCCCGAAGAACTCGCCAGCTACGGCCATGACGACGACGGCAGCAAAGCCAGCAAACAATTCCTGATTCGTGATGGTCTGCTGCTGCGTCCACTCGGCGGTGCGCTGTCGCAGTTCCGTGCCGGGATGGACGGCGTCGCCAACAGCCGCGCCTGCGGCTGGAACCGTCCACCGATCGATCGCATGGCCAACCTCAACATCGAGCCGGGCGATCAGCCGCTGAACAAACTCATCGAAGGCATCGAAAACGGCATCCTGATGAGCACCAACCGCTCATGGTCGATTGACGATGCGCGCAACAAATTCCAGTTCGGCTGCGAATGGGGACAGTTGATCGAAAACGGCGAACTCAAAGGCGTGGTCAAGAATCCCAACTATCGGGCGATTTCCGCGCACTTCTGGAAAAGCCTGCGCGCCGTCGGCGATGCCAACACCGTCAAGGTGCTCGGCACGCCGAACTGCGGCAAGGGCGAACCGAACCAGGTGATCCGCGTCGGCCACGCTTCGCCGGCCTGCGTATTCAGCAACATTGATGTATTTGGGGGAGACGCCTGATGAGCATTTCGAAGAGTCAGTCCGACGCCTTCAAGGACATGGTCGATTGGCTGCGCGACAGCGTCCGTGAGCCGGAACAGTTCACCCTCAGCTACGCCGCTGAATCTTCGGCGTTCGTGCGCTTCAATCACGCCAAGGTGCGCCAGGCCGGGCAGGTGCAACAAGCCAATATCGTCCTGAAACTGATCAACGATGGTCGCCACGCCGACCTGCAAGTCACCCTTTCCGGCGATCAGGAAGGCGACCTGCAGCGGCTAGCCGAAGGCCTGCAGCAACTGCGTGAAACCCTGCCGCTGCTGCCGCAGGATCCGTATCTGCTGCTCAACCACAATGGCTGGCAGAGCAGTAAAGTGCAGGATCATCCGCTGCCGGATACCGAGCAAGTGGTCGACGAAATCTGCGCCGCCGCTGAAGGTCTGGATCTGGTCGGTTTCTATGCCGCAGGCCCGATCAGCCGTGGTTTCGCCAGTTCCTCAGGCGCGTTTGGCTGGCATCAGGCCAACAGTTTCAACTTTGACTTCAGCCTGTTCCATGAGAACGGCGAAGCGGTGAAGGCCAGCTACGCCGGGCACGACTGGAGCAGCGAAGGCTTCACCAAGCGCTTCCAGCAGGCTCGCGAACAACTGGAGTTTCTCGGTCGCCCGCTGCGCACGTTGCCGCCGGGACAGTACCGCGCCTATCTCGCGCCAGCCGCGCTGGAAGAAATCATGGGCATGCTGAGCTGGGGTGGTTTCTCCGCGCAGTCGATTGCCAGCAAGAGCAGCCCGCTGCAGAAGTTGTATGTCGGCGATCAGGCGTTCAGTCCGCTGGTGTCGCTGGATGAGAAAGTCAGCGATTCGCTGAGCCCGGCGTTTTCCGGCGAGGGTTATCCGCGCAGTGATTTGCGCCTGATCATCGAGGGCAAGGCTGGAGATCAGTTGGTCGGTTCGCGCAGCGCGGCCGAGTATGGTCTGACGGCCAACGGTGCCAGCGGTGGTGAATCACCGAGTGCGCTGAACATGGCCGCCGGGGACTTGCCACAAGCGGAGATTCTCAAGCAGTTGGGCACCGGGCTGTACATCAGCAATCTGTGGTACCTGAACTTCTCGGATCAACCGGCGGCACGCATGACCGGCATGACGCGCTTCGCGACGTTCTGGGTCGAAAACGGCGAGATTCAGGCGCCGGTCAGCACCATGCGATTCGACGACAGCGCCTACAGCCTGCTGGGTTCGCAGCTGGAAGCGTTGACGACCGAGCGAGAGTTGCTGCTGTCGGCGAGCACGTATAGCCAGCGCAATACTTCGTCGGCGTTGCTGCCGGGAGCGTTGGTGAGCCGGTTGACTCTGACGTTGTAAACACGCTACTCCCCAATACACAGGGGCTTGAGTACGGGCCTCTGTGGCGAGGGGATTTATCCCCGATGGGTCGCGCAGCGGCCCCAAAAAATGGGACTGCTGCGCAGTCCATCGGGGATAAATCCCCTCACCACAGGGACCGTTACCACAGGGTTCCATGTAGTACATGAATTTGGATTAACCACCCACCAGAGGTTCCATGCCAGACCGCCCGCCTCTCGACGCCATCACCGCCCGCTGGTTGCCGTGGGTCGTCGCCATTGCGTTTTTCATGCAGTCCCTCGACGGGACCATCCTCAACACCGCCCTGCCGGCCATGGCCCGGGATCTGGCTGAAGACCCCTTGCGCATGCAGGGCGTGGTCATCGCCTACATGCTCACCGTGGCCCTGCTGATCCCCGCTTCCGGCTGGATAGCGGACCGTTTCGGCACCAGGAAAATCTTCTTCGGCGCGATCCTGCTGTTCAGCATAGGCTCACTGCTCTGCGCCTTGTCGAGCACCCTGAGCATGCTGATCGGCGCTCGGGTGATTCAGGGACTGGGCGGTGCATTGATGTTGCCGGTCGGGCGACTGGTGGTGTTGCGCGCTTATCCGCGATCCGAGCTGGTGCGGATCATGGGGTTCATCACCATTCCCGGATTACTCGGCCCGCTGCTCGGCCCGACCATGGGCGGCTGGATGGTCGAATACCTGACGTGGCACTGGATCTTCCTGATCAATCTTCCGGTGGGTGTCATCGGCTGCTACGCGGTATGGAAATTCATCCCCGATCTGCGCGGCAGCGAACGCACGCGCTTCGACAGCCTCGGTTTCCTGTTGTTTGGCGCGGCGATGATTCTGATCACCATCGCCATGGAAGGCCTCGGCGAATTGCATTTGCCGCACTTGCGAGTGATGTTGCTGCTGTTCGCTGGCTTCGCCTGTCTGGCCGCGTACTGGCTGCGCGCGGGGCACATCGAGAATCCGTTGTTCTCACCGTCGCTGTTCAAGACCCGCACATTTGCCGTCGGCATTCTCGGCAACCTGTTCGCCCGTCTCGGCAGCGGCGCGTTGCCGTTTCTGGTGCCGTTGCTGCTGCAAGTGGCGCTGGGTTATTCACCGTCGCAAGCGGGGATGAGCATGTTGCCATTGGCCGCTGCGGCGATGATCGCCAAGTGGGTCGCACGACCGCTGATCGAGCGCCTAGGCTATCGCATCGTGCTTACCGGCAACACGCTGCTGCTGGGGATCATGCTGGCCAGCATGGGCCTGGTCAGCGAGCAGACGCCGTACTGGCTGCTGCTGTGTCTGCTGGCGATTCTCGGCGCGATAAACTCGCTGCAGTTCACCGCGATGAACACCGTGACCCTGATCGACCTCGACGACGCCAGCGCCAGCAGCGGTAACAGTTTGCTGTCGGTGGTCGCGCAGTTGTCGCTGAGTCTGGGGGTTGCCTGCGCCGGTGCCTTGTTGGGCGGGTTTACCGCCGAGGTCGGCAACGACGGTGTCGAGACGGTGCTGGGCGCGTTCCAGTTGACCTTCGTGACGGTCGGGATCATGGCGATGCTGGCTGCGACGATCTTCTCGCAGCTGTCAAAAGAAGACGGCCGGCGCGCAAAACGGCCGCAAGAACACATCGAACATTAATTTGTAATGGGGCTTTTGTGGCGAGGGGATTTATCCCCGATGGGTTGCGCAGCAGCCCCAAAAAGGTTGAATGCGATCGGTCTGATGTACCGGGGGGGGGGTAGATATAAAGGGGGGGGCGCTGCGCGCCCCAACGGGGATAAATCCCCTCGCCACAGATAAATCCCCTCGCCACAACAGCTCCTTTGCCTCAAGTTTCTCACTAGTCAGCAAGGCTCGGGATTGTCGGCTCAATCGCTGTTCGTCCAGAACTTTCGAGGAAAGTGGCACGGGGCTGCTACACTGCGCGACATTTTGTTTTGCAGGCCCGTCCCGTGACCACCATCGCCACCGCTTTTAACACTCTGCCGCTGTCCGCTGCCATGCTGGCTAACCTCGAATCACTCGGTTATGCGCAGATGACGCCGATCCAGGCGCAGAGCTTGCCGGTGATCCTCAAAGGGATGGACCTGATCGCCCAGGCCAAGACCGGCAGCGGCAAAACCGCTGCGTTCGGCATCGGCCTGCTCAACCCGATCAACCCGCGCTACTTCGGTTGCCAGGCACTGGTGATCTGCCCGACGCGCGAGCTGGCCGACCAGGTTGCCAAGGAAATCCGTCGCCTGGCCCGCGCCGAAGACAACATCAAAGTCCTGACCCTGTGCGGCGGCGTGTCGTTCGGCCCGCAGATCGCTTCGCTGGAACACGGCGCGCACATCATCGTCGGCACCCCGGGGCGCATCCAGCAGCACCTGCGCAAGGCTTCGCTGGTACTCGATGGCCTGAACACGCTGATCCTCGACGAAGCCGACCGCATGCTCGACATGGGTTTCTACGACGCCATCGAAGACATCATCGTCAAGACCCCTGAGCGTCGTCAGACCTTGCTGTTCTCGGCAACCTACCCGGTCGGCATCAAGCAGCTCGCGTCGAAGTTCATGCGCGATCCGCAAACGGTGAAAGCCGAGGCGTTCCACGATGACACGCAGATCGAGCAGCGTTTCTACGAGATCTCCCCGGAAGATCGCATGAGCGTCGTGACCAAAGTCCTGCACCACTTCCGCCCGGCATCCTGCGTGGCGTTCTGCTTCACCAAGCAGCAAGTGCAGGAAACCGTTGATCACCTGACTGCCAAAGGCATCTCCGCCGTCGGCCTGCACGGCGATCTGGAACAGCGTGACCGCGATCAGGTGCTGGCGATGTTCGCCAACCGCAGTACGTCGGTACTGGTCGCCACCGACGTTGCCGCCCGTGGTCTGGACATCGATGCGCTGGACATGGTGATCAACGTCGAACTGGCGCGCGATTCGGAAATCCACATTCACCGCGTTGGCCGTACCGGTCGTGCGGGCGAGAAAGGCATTGCCATCAGCCTGGTTGCACCGGGCGAAGCGCACCGCGCACAAGCCATCGAGCAACTGCAAAAGTCGCCGCTGAACTGGGATCAGGTCGACAACCTCAAGTCCCAGGGCCTTGCCCCGTTGCAGCCGCCGATGACCACCCTGTGCATCGGTGCCGGCCGTAAAGACAAAGTGCGTCCGGGCGACATTCTTGGCGCATTGACTGGCGAGGCCGGCATCCCGGGCGCGCAGGTCGGCAAAATCGCGATCTTCGACTTCCAGGCGTTTGTGGCTGTTGAGCGCACCGTGGCCATGCAAGCCTTGCAGCGCCTGAACGACGGCAAGATCAAGGGCCGTTCGCTGCGCGTGCGTATCCTGTAAGAACAACGTAATTCCCTGTAGAAGCTGCCGAAGGCTGCGATCTTTTGATCTTGATCTCAAAAACAAGATCAAAAGATCGCAGCCTCGTTTCACTCGACAGCTCCTACACGGTTGGTTTTGTGGTGACATTTCAGAGGACACCGTTTTGCGCTCTACCGAAGTCGTGATCATTGGCGCTGGCGCCGCGGGTTTGATGTGTGCACTGACCGCCGCCGGGCGCGGCCGTCAGGTATTGCTGCTCGACCATGCGAACAAGGCCGGCAAGAAAATCCTGATGTCGGGCGGTGGCCGCTGCAATTTCACCAACATGTACACCGAACCGAGCAATTTCCTCTCGCAGAACGCGCACTTCTGCAAATCCGCACTGGCGCGCTACACCCAGTGGGATTTCATCGGCATGGTCGGCAAGCACGCCGTGCCGTATCACGAGAAGAAGCTCGGTCAGCTGTTCTGCGATAACAAATCCAGCGACATCCTCGAAATGCTCCTCACCGAGTGCGATCAGGTCGGCGTCGAGCTGCACCTCGACACCTCGATCCAGACTATCGAGAAAGTCGAAAGCGGTTACCTGCTCGACACCACCCTCGGCCAGATCCAGTGCCAGTCGCTGGTGATCGCCACTGGCGGTCTGTCGATCCCGACGTTGGGCGCCACCGGTTTCGGCTACCAAGTCGCCAAACAGTTCGGTCACGACCTGCTGCCGACCCGCGCCGGGCTGGTGCCGTTCACCATCACCGATCAGCTCAAGGAACTGTGCACAGAGCTGTCCGGTACGTCGGTAGATTGTCTGGTCAGCTGCAACGATCAGAGTTTTCGCGAGAACATCCTGTTCACCCACCGCGGCCTCAGCGGCCCGGCGATTTTGCAGATTTCCTCGTTCTGGGAATCCGGCGACACGGTGGAGATCAACCTGCTGCCGGATCACGACGCCGCCAGCTGGCTGCAACAGCAGGTGGCCGAGCGTCCGAACAGCGAACTGAAAACCCTGCTCGGTGAGATCTTCACCAAGAAGATGGCCAATCTGCTGGCGGATAACTGGTTCGTGTCCAAACCGATGAAGCAGTACACCCATGCAGAGTTGGCTGAGATCGCCGACAAGCTGGGCAGCTGGAAAGTGGTGCCGGCCGGCACCGAAGGTTATCGCACGGCAGAGGTCACGCTGGGTGGCGTCGACACCCGCGAAGTGTCGTCCAAAACCATGGAATCGCTGAAAAGCCCGGGCCTGTATTTTGTCGGCGAAGTGCTCGACGTGACCGGGCATCTGGGCGGTTTCAACTTCCAGTGGGCCTGGGCCTCGGGTTACGCGGCTGCGCAGTACGTTTGATCCACGTCTTTCAAATGTGAAATGCAATCCCTGTGGGAGCTGGCTTGCCAGCGAAGAGGCCGGCACATCCAACATCGATGTTGAACGCCAGGACGCCATCGCTGGCAAGCCAGCTCCCACAGGTTTTTGTGCCAACCCCCAAATTGAGTTCGGCATAAAAGCAGTAAGGAACACTTTTTGCTGTCAGATGTGATCGGCGCCATTGCGTCGGCGTCATTACTGGCTCAATTTAGCGGCATCGCCTCGGAAGGCCTTCGCACTTCATGTCCTCGACTTCGTTTCGTCAGTCTTTGCGGCGCCTGTGGGCGCTGGATAAATTCAGTTATAGCGTGCGGGTGTTCATCGCCCTGACCGGCAGCATGGCGCTGTGTTGGTATCAGGATGAAATGGGCCTGCTGATCCCGTTGTTCCTGGGGATTATCGCCAGCGCCCTGGCCGAGACCGACGACAGTTGGCAGGGTCGCCTCAACGCACTCGCCGTGACGCTGGTATGTTTCAGCATCGCCGCATTGTCGGTCGAATTGCTCTTCCCCTACCCCGTCATCTTTGCGATTGCGCTGGCGTTGGCCAGTTTCGGCCTGACCATGCTCGGTGCGCTGGGCGAGCGTTATGGGGCGATTGCCTCGGCAACCCTGATCCTTTCCGTGTACACGATGATCGGCGTCGACCAGCGCGGCGGCGCAGTGCTCGATTTCTGGCATGAACCGATGCTGCTGGTGGCTGGCGCCGCGTGGTACGGCTTGCTCTCTGTGCTGTGGCAGGCGCTGTTTTCCAACCAGCCGGTGCAACAGAGTCTGGCGCGGTTGTTCCGTGAGTTGGGTTTTTACCTGAAGCTGAAATCTTCGCTGTTCGAGCCGATCCGGCAGATGGACGTCGAGGCCCGACGCCTGGAACTGGCCCAGCAGAATGGTCGCGTGGTGGCGGCACTGAACAGCGCCAAGGAAATCATCCTGCACCGGGTCGGCAACGGTCGCCCCGGCTCGAAAGTCAGCCGTTACCTGAAGCTGTACTTCCTCGCGCAAGACATCCACGAACGCGCCAGCTCTTCGCACTATCCATACAACGCGTTGGCCGATGCGTTTTTCCACAGCGATGTGCTGTTCCGCTGCCAGCGCCTGCTGCGCCAGCAGGGTAAAGCCTGCCGGGCGCTGGCCGAATCGATCCAGATGCGTCAGCCGTTCATCTACGACGCCAGTTTTGCCGAAGCCCTGAGCGACCTCGACGCCTCCCTCGAACACTTGCGCATCCAGAGCAACCCGGCATGGCGCGGCCTGCTGCGCTCACTGCGCGCACTGGCGGCCAACCTTGGCACCCTCGACCGTTTGCTCAGCGATGCGAGCAACCCCGATGCCTTGGCCGACGCCACCGACAGCAGCCTGCTCGACCGTTCGCCGCGCAACTTCAAGGACGTGTGGATTCGCCTGCGCACACAACTGACACCGACTTCGTTGCTGTTCCGCCATGCCCTGCGTCTGCCGCTGGCCTTGAGCATCGGCTACGGCATGGTGCATTTGATCCACCCGTCGCAAGGCTACTGGATCATCCTCACCACGCTGTTCGTCTGCCAGCCAAACTACGGCGCGACGCGACGTAAACTCGGCCAGCGGATTCTCGGTACCGCCATCGGCCTGACCGTGGCGTGGGCGTTGTTCGATCTGTTCCCTAGTCCGCTGGTGCAGTCGTGCTTCGCCATCGCCGCCGGGGTCGTGTTCTTTACCAACCGCACCACCCGCTACACCCTGGCGACCGCTGCGATCACCATCATGGTGCTGTTCTGCTTCAATCAGGTCGGTGACGGTTACGGGCTGTTTCTGCCACGGCTGTTCGATACCTTGCTCGGCAGCCTGATCGCCGGTCTGACGGTGTTCCTGTTCCTGCCGGACTGGCAAGGCCGACGCCTGAACAAAGTGCTGGCCAACACCCTGACCTGCAACAGCATCTACCTGCGCCAGATCATGCAGCAATACGCCGCCGGCAAGAGTGACGACCTCGCCTATCGCCTGGCCCGACGCAACGCGCACAACGCTGATGCAGCGCTGTCGACGACGCTGGCGAACATGCTCATGGAGCCTGGGCATTTTCGTAAGGAAGCGGACGTCGGTTTCCGTTTTCTGGTGCTGTCGCACACCTTGCTGAGTTATCTGTCAGGGCTCGGCGCGCATCGCGAAACCCAGTTGCCCGCGGATGTGCGTGAGCAGTTGATCGAAGGCGCCGGGGTGAAACTGGCGGCGAGCATCGATGAAATCGCCCAAGGCCTGGCGAGCAAACAACCGGTTGCGATTCAAAGTGACGAAGAAGAAGCGCTGGCCAATGAGCTGGAGCAGATGCCGGATGAAATCGATGAAGGGCAGCGACTGGTGCAAACGCAACTGGCGCTGATCTGCCGACAGTTGGGACCATTGCGGACGTTGGCGGCGCATTTGATCAAGGATACCTCTGAAGTTTGAGTTGCCTTGGCGGGCCCCATCGCTGGCAAGCCAGCTCCCACAGTGGGTCGGGTTGATTCACAAAATTGTGCTTCACCAAAGAACCCTGTGGGAGCTGGCTTGCCAGCGATGAGGCCCTCAGCAACAACACAACTCCGGGATCAGAAACCTACATCCCATGCTGCCTCAGCAACTTGTCATAACTCCCATCCGCCTTCATCGCCGCAATCGCCTTATCAAACCCAGCGACAATCTGCGCATGCTGCGGATTCTTCAGGCTCACCAATATGTGCAGGCTGTTCTCGCTCAACGGCTTGGGCAAAAACTCCACCGCACTGCGTACCTTCGATGATTCCCGCGCCAGGTAATAGCGCGCGACATACTCATCTTCCAGCGTCAGTTTGACCCGATCCGCCGCCAGCATGCGCACGCCCATGGCGAAGTTATGCACAGGGACTTTCTGCATCGCCGTGTCGGCATCAAATGGCGGCGAGTAGGCGTAACCGCGCACCACCGCTATGGGATAAGTGTGCAGTTGCTGCAGATTGCTGTATTCGAGTGGCGTGTCTTTGCGCTTGAGAAAGCGGATGCGATTGACTAGATACTCACCGGAAAACTGCCCCAGCTTCATCCGGTCTTCGTTATACCAGGCATTGACCAGTACGTCGTAACGCCCCTCGCCAACCCCCAGCAGCGCCCGTGCCCAAGGCACTTGCTGATAGCCGCTGGCAAAACCGGCCCGGGCCAGCGCGGTGGTGACGATGTCGGTGGCCAGGCCGCCGTTGACCAGTGTGTCATCGGTGAAGGGCGGCCAGATATCAAACACCAGCCGCAGCTTCTGCGCCGCTGCGGTCTGAGCCAGCAAGAGCAATCCGATCAAAGCAAAAGCTCGATGCAAACGCGGCATGCTTGAAAATCCTCAGCGGGCCGGAGCCCTGCATGTTTTCAGTCAAAACCCCAAGGCCCCTTACCGGCAAAACCCAGGCACTGACATTAGCTCAATGGAACCACTGCACAGTGCTCACCCGCAGATTACACAAAGACGCCCGCGCTGCGCGAAAGGAATGATGGCATTTTGACCTTTGTCACAGACTCTTACGCCATACAGACATCTGCGACCGGTGCGCTTAGTATCGGACGACGTATTCAAGGAATCGAAAAATGACAATCGAGTGGGTCTGCAAACATCACAGCGATCTGGGCAAAGAGCAGCTTTACGCACTGTTGAAGCTGCGGTCGGAAGTGTTCGTGGTCGAACAGAAATGCGCCTACCCCGACCTCGACGGTCAGGATCTGGACGGCGACACCTATCACTTGATGGGTTGGGAGGATGATCAGTTGATGGCTTATCTGCGCCTGCTCGACCCCGAATCCCAGGGTGGCGACGTGGTGATCGGTCGCGTGATCACCGCGCCGCAGGCCCGAGGCCAAGGGGTGGGGCACGAGATGATGGAGCAGGCGCTGAAGCAGGCCGAGAAACACTGGCCGCAGGTGCCGATCTATCTGTCGGCGCAGGCGCATTTGCAGGGGTATTACGGCAAGTACGGTTTCGTGGTGGCGGGTGAGGAATATCTGGAGGACGACATTCCGCATATCGGGATGCGTCGTTCCTGAAGGCCCCATCGCTGGCAAGCCAGCTCCCACAAGAAATTGCGTCGTTCACAACGTGTGTGAACACCAGAAAAACCTGTGGGAGCTGGCTTGCCAGCGATGGCGTCAGCCCAATCCACTCAGGATTCAGGGATACTCAAGCACAGCCTTGATCTGCCGCAAATTACGCTCGATCCATCCCCGATCAATCGCCCCCCACTCACGAATCCGATAACGCCCGGCATGGTTGCGGGCGCCCTCCTCCTGCTCGAACTCGCAAATGATATCCAGATCCGCCAGCGCGGCTATCGTGTCCTGTGCCGTGCGCCGGGGCATGCCGGTCACTTCGGTCAGCGCCGGCACGCTTGGGGCCAGACCGCTGTCGATCAGGTACGCCACATACAAGCGTCGATAGAAACTGCTTTTGGTCTTGCTGACGTCCATGCATGCACTCCGCATTTATTGAAGATCAAAAGATCGCAGCCTTCGGCAACTCCTACAGGGGGGGAACGCATTCCAGTGTAGGAGCTGCCGAAGGCTGCGATCTTTTGATCTTTATTCTTCACTGCATGTCCCGCCAAGTCAGATACACGCGCAGATCAAACTCGACCTGGTGATACCCCGGCAGCATGTGTTCGCACAATTTATAAAACGCCTTGTTGTGATCAGACTCTTTGAAGTGCGCCAGTTCATGCACGACGATCATTTTCAGAAAGTCCGGCGCAGCGTCCTTGAACAGCGAGGCGATACGAATCTCTTTTTTGGCCTTGAGTTTGCCGCCCTGAACGCGCGAAACCGTGGTGTGCAACCCGAGAGCGCGGTGGGTCAGGTCGAGGCGGTTGTCGAACAGCACCTTGTCGATGGCCGGCGCGTTGCGCAGGTATTCCTGCTTCAGGTCCAGCGCGTAGCTGTACAGCGCCTTGTCGCTCTGCACATCGTGGCGCCCCGCATAACGCTGGTCCAGGTATTCACCCAGACGCCCGTCGGCGATCAATTGGCGCACCTGATCCTGGAGTTGCGCGGGATAGGCCTGGAGGTACTTCAACACAGTCATGGACGGGCGACACGGTTCGAAAAAGGTGCGCCAGTGTAGCGAATTCAGCCGGGCAACGCGCTCCAGTCGAAAGGCTCGGCAAAGCTTGCGACATCTTCGGCAATCATCGGTCGCGCCACGAGGAAGCCTTGTACGTACTCGCAGCCGTGGGCTTGCAGCCATTGATATTGCTCAATGGTCTCGACACCTTCGGCGATCACCAGCAAACCGTATTGCTTGCACAGATTGATCACTGTGCTCACCAGGTACGCATCCTTTTTGGAGTCCGGCAATCGAGCGATCAGATGGCGGTCGAGCTTGAGTGTGTCCAGCTCCAGATCGCGCAGATGCGCCAGCGAACACGGCCCCGAGCCGAAATCGTCCAACGCCACCCGCACCCCGAGATTGCGCAGCAAGCGCAACTGCTTGCGTGTCTCGTCGGGGTTTTGCATCAACGCTTCTTCGGTGACCTCGACTTCCAGTTGCCTTGGCTGCAAGGCATGTCGCTCCATCACCTGACGCAACTCGGTGACCAGATTAGGCAGGCTGAACTGGGTGTTGCTCAAACTCACGCCGAGCACCAGGTCTTCGGCAAACAAGGTTTCCCAGGCTTTGCGCTGCCCAGCGCCACGGTGATAAATCCAACTGCCGAGGCGACTGATCAGCCGCGCCTCCTCCAGCAACGGCAAGAACAACCCCGGCGGCACATCACCCACGCTCGGGTGCTGCCAACGCAGCAGCGCCTCGAAACCACGGATCTGGCCGCTATCGATCGCCACCTGCGGTTGATAGACCAGATTGAAATCGCGGTTTTCAATGGCGGTGCGCACACTTTCTTCAAGCATCAACCGCGAGCGCGCACGGCCATTCATTTCATGATCATAGAAGCGATATTGCTGACGCCCGGCGCGTTTGGCTTCGTACATGGCGATGTCCGAGGCGCGCAGCAATCCGTCGAGGTTCGATCCGCAGTCCGGATAAGTGGCGATACCGATACTGGCGCCGAGGGCAATATCCATACCCTCGATTTGCTGACAGATCGAGACCCGTTCGATCAGCTTCTCGGCAATCTTCGCCGCCTGCTCGGGAAACTCCAGATCCAGCAGTGCTGTAAATTCATCACCGCCCATGCGCGCAAGAATATCGAACGGCCGCAAACACGCCTTCAATTGTTCAGAGACCCAGCGCAACACACGGTCGCCCGCGTCATGACCGAGGGAATCGTTGACGCGTTTAAAGCCATCGAGATCCAGATAAAGCAGCACCCAACTGCCGTCGCTGCGTTCGCCGCGCAGCAGCAGGTTTTCGACGGTTTGATAAAAGCCACGACGATTGAGCAACCCGGTCAACGGATCAGTGACCGCTTGAAATTCAAGCTGCTGGTGCAGATGGCGCACCACCGACATGTCGAGCACCGTCACCACCATCGCCTGTTGCTCGGCAGGTAACGGCGCGCAGGACAGCGCCACCGGCACTTGCTGTCCGGGCGCGGTACGCAGCAAAGCGTCGCGCAGACGCAAGGTTTCGCCGCGCTGGTAACTGGTTTTGAATTCGGAATCGGCCCACAACGGGATGTGCGGTTTCTGCAGGTAATCAAGAAACTCCTGACCCTCCAGCTCTGTCACTGGCGCATTGAGCAGCCGTGAAATCGCCGGATTGGCAAAGCGGATCAAGCCGTCCTCGCCCAGCACCAGAATGCCTTCGGCAGCGTTATCCAGCACCGAGGCGTTAAATGCCCGCGCCACCTCCAGATCGCGAGTCAGTTGCTGCAAGGCGCGGCGATTGCGCTGATGCTCCAGCAGCGCTTGCACCTTGGGCTTGAGGATCTGCGGGTCGAAGGGTTTGAACAGATAATCCACCGCACCGCTGGCATAGCCCTTGATCACGGCATCCTGGGATTGCTCGTTGGCGGTGAGGAAGATGATGGGTGTGAGGCGCGTGCGCTGACTGCCGCGCATCAGCCGCGCGACTTCAAAACCGTCCATGCCCGGCATCTGCACATCCAGCAGGACCAGATCGACGTCGTGTTCGAGCAGAATATTGAGCGCCTCGAAACCGGAGGCGGCGGTCATGACGTGCCAATCCTGACGCTGCAGCAACGCGCGCATGCTGATCAGGTTTTCAGGGTAGTCATCTACGATCAACAGGACAGAGCTGCCTTCACTTGGCGGGGGTTGCGCGCATTCCATGCTGCTTCTCTTGTCGGGACATCAGGTCGGTTCCGGTAAAACCGCACACATACTGAGCCTTCACTCTAGTCTTGGATCCACAAAAGCAGTAGCTGTCATCAAGCCATCATTTAACGAATGACTGGTTTAGCCGACTAACGGTCACGCTTGAAGTCCCCTGAAACCGGGAAAGGTGGCATTTCGACAGGATGTTGACGTCAACCGTCCGCCGGACGGCCGTTAACAAATTCTCCCTCTACGCTTATAAAGGCCGCCCCAAAACGCGCGGGCTAGAGCTTCTGGCACGTACGTGCAGTAAAACTTGAGTGGAAGAACCGACATGATCGATCTCGCAACCTGGAACCTCAGCGTTCCCGTTGGCAGCCCGCCATATACCGTCGAAACCTCCAAACTGGTGAAAGGCTTCAAGGATCAATACTTCCATTCCGACACCGGCACCCTGTTCTTCTGGTCACCGGTAACCGGGTCAAAAACCGAAAACGCCATCTACCCGCGTACTGAACTGCGGGAGACCTACAGCAACGGCACCCTACGAAATTGGTATTACCCGGACGCCGACAACCTGCTTCGCGCGACCGTCACGGTCAACAAAGTGCCAAGCTCCGGCAAAATCGTCATCGGCCAGATTCATGCTTATGAAAGCCAGAAGCCGATGCTCAAACTCGAGTACCAATACAAGACTAAAACCGAAACCGGCAATCTGGTGATAAAGGTGCGCATGCGCCCCGATGACGACGAAAGCCGCGTCATCACCCTCGCCACCGGAATCAAAATGGATCGCGAATTCAACTACCTCATCCACCTCAGCCCCGGCGGCGCGCTGGGCGTGAGTGCAGCGGGTTATCAATGGGATTCACAGATCAGCGCGACATGGCGCAACAAGCCGCTGTATTTCAAGGCCGGGGTGTATGTGCAGGACAACACCGGATACACCAGCGAAGGCGGCCAGGTAACCTTCTCCAAACTCGACATCGATCACGATAAATAAACCGCGTTCTCCTGTAGGAGCTGCCGAAGGCTGCGATCTTTTGATCTTGTTTTTGATTCTAAAAAGACAGAATCAAAAGATCGCAGCCTTCGGCAGCTCCTACATTTAAACGGTGTTGTTTAGATCTGTCGGCGGTTACTTCCCGAAGCCTACAACAGCTTGCGTCGTTGCCTACGGGTACGCCAGAATCCGCCGGCTTGTGCGCCTGGAGGGCCATCGGTAACTTGATTCGCGTCACTGATTTCCAGTGATCGGGTTTAGTAGCCCGTGGTTACGCGATGCGCATTGGCACCATTCAGTCGGGAATATCCCGCGCTTGATGGTAGCTGTTCGCAGGGCGCCTTCGGGTGCGCCGGTCGCGTCTCCCCGGTCTACTAACCTGCGTTCAGCTGCCACCCCTTCGTTTAGTAGCGATCCGGTGTCGGCTCCATTTACCGGAGACGAAACATGACTAAATCAACGCCACACCCGCCGGTCACCGACCCGGCCTCCCCGTACGAATCCCTCGACTCAAAAAAACTCAGCGACGCCGCCGAACGCGCCCTCGACCATTACCTCAATCCCGCCGCCAACATAATGGCCAGCACCAACGAACCCGAGCCCATGTACCTCGCCAACCCGAAGTACAACACCGAGTCCCTGCTGGCAAACGCCAGCGAAACCCTGGGTTCAGCGAGCGAAATGCTCAACAACTTCGCCGCGATGCTCGATACCTCGCACCGCAAGACCGCGTTGGGCATTGCGCAGGTCGTCATGCTCGGTGAACTGGCGGTGAATCAAGCGCTGGATCATGTTGAGTTGAAGGAATAGTCACCCACAAAAAACCCGCCTCTCGGCGGGTTTCTTGATTCAATGGTTTAACGCTCAGGCTTAGTTAACCTTGGCGTTCAACTCACCCTTCAGATAACGCTGGTACATCGCTTCCAGCGAGATCGGTTTGATCTTCGAAGCGTTACCGGCAGTGCCGAACGCTTCATAGCGAGCGATACATACGTCGCGCATTGCGGTCACGGTCGCGCCGAAGAATTTACGTGGGTCGAATTCGCTCGGGTTGGTGGCCATCAGGCGACGCATTGCACCGGTGGATGCCAGGCGCAGGTCGGTGTCGATGTTGACCTTGCGCACGCCGTATTTGATGCCTTCGACGATTTCTTCAACCGGTACGCCGTAGGTTTCTTTGATGTCGCCGCCGTACTGGTTGATGATCGCCAGCCACTCTTGTGGCACCGACGAGGAACCGTGCATCACCAGGTGGGTGTTAGGGATGCGTTTGTGGATTTCCTTGATGCGGTCGATGGCCAGCACGTCGCCGGTAGGTGGCTTGGTGAACTTGTAGGCGCCGTGGCTGGTGCCGATGGCGATGGCCAATGCGTCGACCTGGGTGCGTTTGACGAAGTCAGCGGCTTCTTCCGGGTCGGTCAGCATTTGGCTGTGATCCAGAACGCCTTCAGCGCCGATGCCGTCTTCTTCACCCGCCATACCGGTTTCCAGGGAACCCAGGCAGCCCAGCTCGCCTTCAACCGAAACGCCGCAGGCGTGAGCCATGGCTACGGTCTGCTGAGTGACGCGGACGTTGTAGTCGTAGTCGGTCGGGGTCTTGCCGTCTTCGCCGAGGGAGCCGTCCATCATTACCGAGCTGAAGCCCAGCTGGATCGAGCGCTGGCAGACGTCAGGGCTGGTGCCGTGGTCCTGGTGCATGCACACCGGGATGTGCGGGAATTCTTCGATCGCGGCCAGGATCAGGTGACGCAGGAATGGCGCGCCAGCGTATTTACGGGCGCCGGCCGAAGCCTGGACGATCACCGGGGAGTCAGTCTTGTCAGCGGCTTCCATGATGGCGCGCATCTGCTCAAGGTTGTTGACGTTGAAGGCTGGAACGCCGTAGCCGAACTCGGCTGCGTGGTCCAACATCTGGCGCATGCTGATAAGTGCCATTGTGTGTGTCTCTCCCGGTTTGGGTCGTTAATCGTGCCAGCCTGCCGGAGCGGCGGCGGCTATTCAAGTGATTGCAGATCGGGGGTTGAGGCCCGGCCTGGTGATTCGATAAAGCAAAATCCTGAGAACTACACAGAACCCCTGTAGGAGTGAGCCTGCTCGCGATAGCGGCCTGACAGTCGCTGCAGTGCTGACTGCAGAATTGCTATCGCGAGCAGGCGAAGGCCTACAATGGGCCTGCGGTGTTGCAATTACTCGGCTTTGCAGCCGCGGCCGATCAAGTCATTGGTAGCGACCCAGTACACCAGGCCTTCCTCACCCTTGACGTGAAACGCCAGCATGCCATCGCTGTACAGCGCGCCCGAGGCACCCGGCTCTTCTTTCAGGCGATAGACCTGATCACCGCCGCCCAGTCGAACGTCGACTTCCTTCTGGCCGGCATCGGCGTAACGCCACAGCACTTTGGCCTGGCTGTCGCAGGTCCACGTAGTCCAGTTATCCGCCGGGGCGGACGACTGAAACAGGTTCAACTGCGCGCAACCGCCCAACAATGCCAACGCCGCAATGGCGATCAAGCCTTTCATCCGTGTTCCTCGACTGACGACACACCCCGCCAGCCCTGAGTTAAAGAGTCAGACCCGTCAAGGACAACCATGTTCCTTGACCGGGGTTTGCGTCTCGTATTTGTCCAGACCGTCCGGCCCGGAACGCTTGTTCAGCACCGGGTTGGTCTCGGCCTGCCAGTCAGCCTGATAACAGCCTTTCTGCACCGCGTCTGGCGCAGGCGTAGGCTCGGCCTTCGGGTTGCTCCCGCAGGCCGCCAGCGTACCGGTCAGCAACAACAATGCTAACGACTTGACCATGTGAACACTCCTTTGCCTGGCCAAACGGGCGGCCTCAGGCCTTGGCCCGGCTTTCCAGGACTTCAACGGCTGGCAGCACTTTGCCTTCGACGAATTCGAGGAACGCGCCACCACCGGTGGAAATGTAGGAGATCTTTTCAGCCACGCCATATTTATCGATGGCCGCCAGGGTGTCACCACCGCCGGCAATCGAGAACGCAGCGCTGTCGGCAATGGCCTGAGCCAGCACTTTGGTGCCGTTGCCGAACTGGTCGAATTCGAACACACCGACCGGGCCGTTCCACAGAATGGTTTTCGACGACTTCAGCAGTTCGGCGAAGTTGGCCGCGGTCTGAGGGCCGATATCCAGAATCATGTCATCGGCAGCAACGTCAGCAATCAGCTTGACGGTGGCTTCGGCGGACTCGGCGAATTCCTTGGCAACCACAACGTCGACCGGCAGCGGCACGCTGACCTTGGCAGCGATGGCGCGCGCGGTGTCGAGCAGATCCGGTTCGTACAGCGATTTGCCTACCGGATGACCGGCAGCGGCAAGGAAGGTGTTAGCGATGCCGCCACCGACGATCAGTTGATCGCAGATCTGGCTCAGGCTGTTCAGCACGTCGAGTTTAGTCGAGACCTTGGAGCCGGCAACGATGGCGGCCATTGGTTGCGCAGGCGCGCCGAGCGCTTTGCCCAGTGCATCCAGCTCAGCGGCCAGCAGCGGGCCAGCGGCGGCGACTTTGGCAAATTTGGCCACGCCGTGGGTCGAACCCTCGGCGCGGTGAGCGGTGCCGAACGCATCCATCACGAACACATCGCACAGGGCGGCGTATTGCTGGGCCAGTTCGTCAGCGTTCTTTTTCTCGCCCTTGTTGAAGCGCACGTTTTCGAACAGCACGATGTCGCCGGCCTTGACGTCAACGCCGCCCAGGTAATCGGCCACCAGCGGCACTTCACGACCCAGAGCCTTGCTCAGGTAGTCAGCGACTGGCTTGAGACTGTTCTCGGCGGAGAACTCGCCTTCGGTCGGACGGCCAAGGTGCGAGCACACCATAACGGCGGCACCTTTTTCCAGGGCCAGCTTGATGGTCGGCAGCGAAGCCAGGATTCGCGCATCGCTGGTGACAACACCGTCCTTGACTGGGACGTTGAGGTCTTCGCGGATCAATACGCGCTTACCTTGCAGATCGAGGTCGGACATCTTCAACACGGTCATGGGTCGCACTTCCTACGGTTTTTTTGAAGTTGCTGTTTGCAGATAGTGTTCTGCAACGTCCAGCATTCGGTTGGCAAAACCCCACTCGTTGTCGAACCAGGCCAGGATGTTTACCAGCCGGGGGCCGGAAACGCGGGTCTGACTGGCATCGACGATGGCCGAATGTGGGTCGTGGTTGAAATCACAACTGGCGTGAGGCAATTCGGTGTAGGCCAAAAGACCCTTGAGCGGGCCGCTGGTGGCGGCTTCACGCAGGATCCGATTGACCTCATTGGCGTCGGTCGCCGTGGCGGTCTGCATCGTGATGTCGAGGCACGACACGTTGACCGTCGGCACGCGTACGGCTTTGGCCTGAATTCGGCCGGCAAGTTCCGGCAGCAGGCGCTCGATACCGCGCGCCAGACCAGTGGACACCGGGATCACCGACTGGAACGCCGAACGGGTACGGCGCAGGTCTTCGTGGTGATAGGCGTCGATCACTGGCTGATCGTTCATCGCCGAGTGAATCGTGGTGATCGACACGTACTCGAGGCCGATCGCCTTGTCGAGCAGACGCAACAGCGGCACGCCGCAGTTGGTGGTACAGGAGGCGTTGGACACCAGCAGTTCGTCGCCGGTCAGGCAGTCCTGATTGACGCCGTAAACGATGGTGGCGTCGACATCCGCCTCGCTGGCCATCGGCTGCGAGAACAGCACGCGCGGCGCGCCGGCGTTGAGAAACCGCTGGCCGTCTTCACGGGTGTTGTAGGCGCCGGAACATTCAAGCACCAGATCAACGCCCAGCGACGCCCAATCGATGCCTTCGGGGGTGGCACTGCGCAGAACCTTCACGCAGTCGCCATTAATATGCAGACAGTCGCCCTCGACCCGCACTTCGCCGGGGAACCGGCCGTGGGTAGAGTCGAAGCGTGTCAGGTATTCGATGCTGGCCATGTCAGCCAGATCGTTGATCGCGACAATTTCAAACCCGGCTTTCTCGCCTCGCTCAAACAACGCACGCAAGACGCAACGACCAATCCGGCCGTAGCCGTTGAGTGCAACTTTGTAAGGACGCGGTTGAGGCATGGGGTTCTCAATAGTGTTCGCTGACAACATAACCCCATGTAGGAGCTGCCGGAGGCTGCGATCTTTTGATCCTGTTTTTAGATCAAGATCAAAAGATCGCAGCCTCCGGCAGCTCCTACAGGGGAACGCGGTGGCCGGGGCCACCGCATTCGTACTGCTTAGTCTTCCAGCAGCTCTTCAGCCTGACCCAGGATGTTTTCCAGGGTGAAACCGAATTCCTCGAACAGTGCTGGCGCAGGCGCCGATTCACCGTAAGTGGTCATGCCGATCACGCGACCTTCCAGACCCACGTACTTGAACCAGAAGTCGGCGTGAGCCGCTTCGATCGCGATACGCGCGCTGACCTGCAACGGCAGGACGGCTTGCTTGTAGCCAGCATCCTGAGCATCGAACACGCTGGTGCAAGGCATCGAAACCACGCGCACCTTGCGGCCCTGCTCGGTCAGTTTGTCGAAGGCTTGAACAGCCAGGCCGACTTCCGAACCGGTTGCAATCAGGATCAGCTCAGGCTCGCCTGCGCAGTCCTTCAGCACGTAGCCACCGCGGCTGATGTCGGCAATCTGGCCAGCATCACGGGTTTGGTGCTGCAGGTTCTGACGCGAGAAGATCAGCGCCGATGGACCGTCCTTGCGCTCCAGAGCGTTTTTCCAGGCCACCGCCGATTCAACGGCATCGGCTGGACGCCAGGTGTCGAGGTTCGGTGTAGTGCGCAGGCTGGTCAGTTGCTCGATCGGCTGGTGCGTCGGGCCGTCTTCGCCCAGACCGATGGAGTCGTGGGTGTAGACGTGGATCACTTGCTTCTTCATCAGCGCCGACATGCGCACAGCGTTGCGAGCGTATTCCATGAACATCAGGAAGGTCGCGCCGTAAGGCACCAGGCCGCCGTGCAGGGTGACGCCGTTCATGATCGCGGTCATGCCGAATTCGCGCACGCCGTAATACATGTAGTTGCCGCTGGCATCTTCAGCGCTGACACCTTTGCAACCTTTCCACAGGGTCAGGTTGGAACCGGCCAGGTCAGCCGAACCACCGAGCAGTTCCGGCAGCAGCGGGCCGAACGCGTTCAGGGTGTTCTGGCTGGCTTTACGGCTGGCGATGGTTTCGCCTTTGGCAGCGACTTCAGCGATGTAGGCCGAGGCTTTTTCGGAGAAGTCGGCTGGCAGTTCACCGCTCAGACGACGGATCAGTTCGTTGGCTTCGGTCGGGAACGCGGCGGAGTAGGCAGCGAAACGCTGATCCCACTCGGCTTCTACAGCGCGGCCGGATTCTTTGGCATCCCACTCGGCATAGATGTCGGCCGGGATTTCGAACGGGCCGTGGTTCCAGTTCAGCGCCTGACGGGTCAGAGCAATTTCCGCGTCACCCAGTGGGGCGCCGTGGCAATCTTCTTTGCCTTGCTTGTTCGGCGAACCGAAACCGATGGTGGTCTTGCAGCAGATCAGCGTCGGCTGCGCGCTCTTGCGAGCGGTTTCGATGGCGGTCTTGATCTCTTCCGGGTCGTGACCGTCAACGTTGCGGATCACCTGCCAGTTGTAGGCTTCGAAACGCTTCGGCGTGTCATCGGTGAACCAGCCTTCGACTTCGCCGTCGATGGAGATGCCGTTGTCATCGTAGAAGGCGATCAGCTTGCCCAGACCCAAAGTACCGGCCAGGGAAGCGACTTCGTGGGAAATGCCTTCCATCATGCAGCCATCACCCAGGAACACATAGGTGTGGTGGTCAACGATGTTGTGGCTCGGACGGTTGAACTGCGCCGCCAGGACTTTTTCTGCCAGGGCGAAGCCCACAGCGTTGGCCAGACCCTGACCCAACGGGCCCGTGGTGGTCTCGACGCCTGGGGTGTAACCGAATTCCGGGTGACCCGGGGTGCGGCTGTGCAGTTGACGGAACTGTTTGAGGTCTTCGATCGACAGGTCGTAACCGGTCAGGTGCAGCAGCGAATAGATCAACATCGAGCCATGGCCGTTGGACAGCACGAAGCGGTCACGGTCGGCGAACGATGGATTGCTCGGGTTGTGCTTGAGGTAGTCGCGCCAAAGCACTTCGGCGATATCTGCCATACCCATAGGTGCACCGGGATGGCCGCTGTTGGCTTTTTGCACGGCATCCATGCTGAGGGCACGAATGGCGTTGGCACGCTCACGACGGCTAGGCATCGCTGATCTCCTGGGTGTGAATAGATTGAAACGGAAAAAAGGAGGGCATTTTCCCTCACCGGAGCGCCTCGGGGCAATGACAGATAGTCATCCGGCAACGTTTTTCCAATGGATAGCGGCGGATTGAGCAGGTGAAACCTTTCCGCTGTTCGTTTGTAGAGTTAACCATTCCGTGAGAAGTGCCATCTATCGAGCAATATCAAAACTTTTTGATATTGGCCTTGCGGTGATTTACCCCCGTCTCTAGACTGCTGCCCCATGAACTTACGCGTGCCTTCCATTCGACATGACGATTGCGACGAGCTGGCGGCCCTGTGCAAGGCCGGCGGCGATCCGCTGCGCCTGAATGTATTGCGCGCGCTGGCCAACGACTCGTTCGGTGTGCTGGAACTGGCACAGATTTTCGGCATCGGTCAGTCCGGCATGAGTCATCACCTTAAAGTGTTGGCGCAAGCCGATCTGGTGGCGACCCGCCGCGAAGGCAACGCGATTTTCTATCGCCGCGCCCTGCCCCACACCGAATTGCTGGGTGGCAAGTTGCACGCCGCATTGTTAGAAGAAGTCGACAACCTGATGCTGCCTGACGACGTTCAAGCGCGAATCACTCAGGTTCACGGGCAACGGGCAGCCGCCAGCCAGGACTTTTTCGCCCGGGTAGCTGAGAAATTTCGCGCCCAGCAAGACTTGATCGCAGGCCTGCCGCAATACCGTGAAAGCGTGCTGGCGCTGCTCGACAAACTGAATTTCGATGGTGCTGCCACGGCCATTGAAGTCGGCCCCGGCGATGGTGCTTTCCTGCCGGAACTGGCGCGTCGTTTCAGCACCGTAACCGCGCTGGACAACAGCCCGGCGATGCTCGAACTGGCGCGTCAGGTATGCGTTCGTGAACAACTGGCTAACGTCAGCCTGCAATTGGCCGATGCATTGAACGGCACCAGCCTTCAGGCCGATTGCGTTGTGTTGAATATGGTGTTGCACCATTTCGCCGCGCCGGCCGAAGCGCTCAAGCACATGGCCGACTTGCTGCAACCGGGCGGTAGCCTGCTCGTGACAGAGTTATGTAGCCACAACCAGAGTTGGGCCAGGGAGGCCTGCGGTGATCTGTGGTTGGGGTTTGAACAGGACGATTTGGCCCGTTGGGCCACCGCTGCGGGACTCGTTCCCGGGGAAAGCCTGTATGTAGGCTTACGTAATGGTTTCCAGATCCAGGTCCGCCACTTTCAGCGACCGGCTGGCGACACTCACCATCGGTAAATTCAGGAAAAAATCGAGATGAGCGAATACTCCCTCTTCACCTCCGAGTCCGTGTCCGAAGGGCACCCGGACAAAATCGCCGACCAGATTTCCGATGCGGTGCTGGACGCCATTATTGCTGAAGACAAGTTCGCCCGTGTGGCGTGCGAGACTCTGGTAAAGACCGGCGTTGCAATCATCGCCGGTGAAGTGACCACGTCGGCCTGGGTCGATCTGGAAGAAATCGTGCGTAGCGTCATTCTGGACATCGGCTACAACAGCTCCGATGTCGGCTTCGACGGCGCCACTTGCGGTGTGATGAACATCATCGGCAAGCAGTCCCCAGACATCAACCAGGGTGTTGACCGTGCCAAGCCTGAAGATCAGGGTGCCGGCGACCAGGGCCTGATGTTCGGCTACGCCAGCAACGAAACCGACGTTTTGATGCCAGCCCCGATCACCTTCTCGCACCAACTCGTACAGCGCCAGGCCGAAGCCCGTAAATCGGGTCTGCTGCCTTGGCTGCGCCCGGACGCCAAGTCGCAAGTGACCTGCCGTTACGAAGGCGGCAAGGTTGTCGGTATCGACGCTGTAGTTCTGTCGACCCAGCACAACCCTGACGTGTCGTACAAAGACCTGCGCGAAGGCGTGATGGAGCTGATCGTCAAGCACGTGCTGCCTGCCGAATTGCTGACCAAAGACACCCAGTTCCACATCAACCCGACCGGCCAGTTCATCATCGGCGGCCCGGTTGGCGACTGCGGCCTGACCGGTCGCAAGATCATCGTCGACAGCTACGGCGGCATGGCCCGTCACGGCGGCGGCGCGTTCTCCGGCAAGGATCCATCGAAGGTTGACCGTTCGGCTGCTTACGCTGGCCGTTATGTTGCCAAGAACATCGTCGCTGCCGGCCTGGCCGAGCGTTGCGAGATTCAGGTTTCCTACGCGATCGGTGTGGCCCAGCCTACCTCGATCTCGCTGAACACCTTCGGCACCGGCAAGATCAGCGACGACAAAATCGTCAAACTGGTGCGTGACGTGTTCGACCTGCGTCCATACGCGATCACCACCATGCTCGACCTGCTGCACCCGATGTACCAGGAAACTGCAGCCTACGGCCACTTCGGTCGCACGCCAGAAACCAAGACTGTTGGCGAAGACACCTTCACCACCTTCACTTGGGAAAAAACCGACCGCGCCGACGCTCTGCGCTCTGCTGCCGGCCTGTAATTCCCTGGCTGCATGAAAAGCCCCGCACGGTTCGCGCCGTGCGGGGCTTTTTTATGGTTTCAAGATCAAAAGATCGCAGCCTTCGGCAGCTCCTACAGGTGAAATACATACCTCGTGTAGGAGCTGCCGAAGGCTGCGATCTTTTGATCTTCAGCGCTGCGCAACACCCCGCAAAACACCCGACCGACCTCGCTGAAAATCCTGACTAGTCTTCAAGAACCCCCATGAGCAAGGACGCTCACGATGCGTTTGTTTTTGTTTGTTTTGCTGAACCTCATATACCTGACTGGCTACGCGTCTCAATGTCCGAACTGGGCCCTCGCCCAGGCCCATAACGAAATCACCACCCTGCAAAAACAGATCGACCAATGGGACGACGCCTACCATCGCGAAGGCCGTTCATTGATAGCTGACGAACTCTACGATCAATCGCGCCTGCGGCTAAACGAATGGCGACAGTGTTTCAAATTGTCGGCAGCGCCCGGGCCTCTGCGCACAGCTTCGGGCGCCATTGCGCACCCCATTGCCCACACTGGCCTGGACAAGCTTCATAAATCCGAGGCCGTGGAGGCATGGCTGAGAGACCGCAAGGACGTTTGGGTACAACCCAAAGTCGATGGCGTTGCCGTGACACTCATCTATCGCGCAGGCGTTTTGCAGCAAGCGATCAGTCGCGGCGACGGCGTCATCGGGCATGACTGGACAGCATCGGCGCGCAACATCGACGCCATCCCTCAACGCCTGAAGCAACCGCAGGATGTGTTGGTGCAAGGCGAACTCTATTGGCGCTTGAACAAGCATGTTCAAGCACGCGCCGGCAGCGTCAACGCACGCGCTATCGTTGCAGGCTTGATGGGCAGAAAATCCCTGAGTACGGAACAAGGTGCCGGCATCGGATTATTCATCTGGGACTGGCCACAAGGGCCTGCGGATTTGCCTGAGCAGCTATCGACACTGGCGGCGCTGGGCTTCGCCACGACGGTGCCCTACAGCTATCCCGTCCAGCAATTTGCAGAGGCGCAAAAGTGGCGCGAGCACTGGTATCGCTCACCCCTGCCATTTGCCACTGATGGCATCGTTCTGCGCCAGAGTCAGCGCCCTCCCGCCGAACGCTGGCAGGCCCGCGCACCTTACTGGGCTATTGCCTGGAAATATCCGTTTGCCCAGGCATTGGCCGAAGTACGCAAGGTGAATTTCAAAGTCGGTCGCACGGGTCGCATCACGCCGGTACTCGAACTGATACCCGTCATGCTCGATGACCGGGAGATCAAACGGGTCAGCGCCAGTTCACTCAAGCGCTGGCAGGCGCTGGATATCCGCCCCGGCGATCAGGTGGCAATCAGTCTGGCTGGCCTGACGATTCCGCGTCTCGACAGCGCTGTATTGCGCACCAGTGAGCGCGCAGCAATCAATGTCCCGAACGCCAAGGATTTTCATGCCTTGAGTTGCTGGCAGCCCACACCCGGCTGCGAAAGCCAGTTTCTCTCGCGCATGACCTGGCTCAGCGGCAAACAAGGACTGGCCATGCAGAATGTCGGGCGCGGTACTTGGGAGAAACTTCTCGAAACAGGCCGCCTGAAGCACCTGCTGGATTGGTTGACCCTCGACGAGCCAGAGCTTGCTAACATTGCCGGCTTCGGCGAACGCAGCAGCGCGCGCCTGATGCACAGCTTTCGCAGCGCCCGCCAACGGCCGTTCGCACAATGGCTCAAGGCCCTGGGTATGCCGCCAACGGGCGGGGCAAAACTCGCCGATTCGTGGCAGGCACTGGCACAACGTGATACCGAACAATGGCAGGAAGAAGCCGGCATCGGCCCCGGTCGCGCAGCGCAATTGAGCGCATTCTTCCGTGACCCGCAGGTGCTAGCCTTGAGTGAAATTTTACGCGCCGCCGGAATCGACGGTTTCTGAACATGCAATCCCGGCTCACCGGGAACCCAACGGTCGCCGAGGCGCTCCAACAGCGCAGCGCCTCCCGACCCGATTGCCTTTGCACATGGAGCTTTTATGAAATTTTTCGCACCACTCGCCCTGCTCACCCTTTGCGGCGTCATGGCCGCTCCCGTGATGGCTGCCGAAGACGCTCCCGGCCTGACCGGCTGCGCGGCCAAGAAGCAGGGCATCGTGAACCAGATCGAGCAGGCCAAAGCCCGCGGCAACGCCGATCAGCAGGCAGGTCTGGAAACCGCTCTGCGTGAAGTCACTGAACATTGCACTGACGCCGGCCTGAAAAAGGAGCGCGAGAACAAGGTCCTCGAGGCCAAGCATGAAGTCAGCCAGCGCCAGGCCGACCTCGACAAGGCCATGAAGAAAGGCGATCCGGAGAAGATCGACAAGCGCAAGAACAAGCTCGCCGAATCGCGTAAAGAGCTGCAGGACGCGCTGGACCAGATCGACAAGTAAATTGTAGTGCGTCAGAGGCCGCCATCGCGGGCAAGCCCGCTCCCACAGGAATCTCCAGTGAACCTGGACTTTATGTACAGCAGAGAAATTTGTGGGAGCGGGCTTGCCCGCGATGACGTCAGATCAGCCAACAGATATCAATGATCGCGAAACTCTTTATGGCAAGCGCTGCAGGCATCTTCAACTTTCTGCACTGCAGGCCCCAGGTTGCTGGCCTTATACGGCTGGACCTTGCTGGCGATGACCAATTCACCGGTGGCCGCTTCAAGGTTGCGGGCCATTTCCTGGAAACGCGCCTGTTTTTGCCAGACATCGTCTTTGGCGCTGGTGTGGTCTTCTTCACGCACTTGCGGGAAATGTTTCCACGGTTCGTGGGACAACGTATCGAGCTTCACCGCACCTTCGGCAAACTTCGGCCCGTCGAACGGAATGCGTCCACGCAACATGCCGCCCAGGTCTTCGCCGGTCTTGAGCATCTGTTTGAAGATCGTCTTGCGTTGGCCCAGCGGAGAATTCGGATCGACACCGCCACAGGCGGACAGGGTCAGACAGGCCAGCAATACAACAGCAATTCTTTTAAGAGTCATGGTGGCTTCAGGTCACGAAAATCGGCGGCCAGTATCCCCGCGTCACCGACAAACACCAATAGCCCTATTAAAAATACGGGTTGCCGGAGCGCATGGAGCACTCCGGCAACCGGCACAGGAATCACTCCATGAACAGCCGTTTCAAGGCCTGGCGTCATCCGCTTATCGCAACCCTCCCACTACTGGCGATTCTCGCCGGTTGTACCGGTGGCGACAGCGACAAGCCGAAAACCCATGCGCTGGCCACTTACTCCAGCGCGACGTGGGAAGCACTGCCTGCAGTGTCAGATAGCGATCTGGTCGCCGGTTTCGGCTCGTGGCGCAGCGCCTGCACCCGCCTCAAAAATGATGCGGTCTGGGGCACGACCTGCGCCGCTGCGGCGAACGTGCCGCAGAGCGCCAGCGAGATTCGTGCTTTCCTCAAACACAACCTCGATGTTTACGGCCTGCGTGCTGAAAACGACAACCCCAACGGTTTGATTACCGGCTACTACGAACCGGTGTACCCCGGCAGCCTGACGCCGACCGAAACGGCGAACGTTCCAGTGTATGGCGTGCCCGAGGACATGATCATCGTCTCGCTCGACAGCATTTACCCCGAACTCAAAGGCAAACGCCTTCGCGGTCGACTTGAAGGTCGGGTGCTCAAGCCCTACGACGACGCGGCGACGATCGAAAGCAAAGGCGTGAACGCGCCAGTGGTTGCCTACCTCACCGATCCGATGAACCTGCAATTTTTGCAAATCCAGGGGTCCGGGCGGATTCAGACCCAGGACGGCAAGCAGCTACGCATTGCCTACGCCGACCAGAACGGCCACCCGTATCGACCGATAGGCCGTTGGCTGGTCGAGCAAGGCGAACTGAAGAAAGAAGACGTAACGATGGGCGCGATCAGCAACTGGGCCAAGGCCAATCCGTCGCGCATCCCGGAACTGCTGGGCAGCAACCCGAGCTATGTGTTTTTCACGCGCAACCCGGACAGCAACGAAGGCCCGCGCGGTTCGCTGAACGTGCCACTGACGGCCGGCTACAGCGCGGCGGTGGATCGCAAGGTGATTCCTTTGGGTAGCCTGTTGTGGTTGTCGACTACGCGCCCGGATGGCACGGCGCTGGTTCGCCCGGTGGCGGCGCAGGACACCGGCGGTGCGATTGCCGGTGAGGTTCGCGCAGATCTGTTCTGGGGCACCGGCGAGGCCGCCGGGCAATTGGCCGGCGACATGAAACAACAAGGGCAGATCTGGATGCTCTGGCCCAAAGGTGCCCCGCTACCGCAAGTGCCGCAGGTGGCCGACAAACCCTAAAAGCAAAAGATCGCAGCCTGCGACAACGTCTACAGGGTAGGTCTGTGACCTCTGTAGGAGCTGCCGCAGGCTGCGATCTTTTGACCTTGCTCTACCTAAACCGACACAAAGAAGAACGAAGCAATCAATCCCATCCCCACAAACCACACCAGCGACCGCAGAATCGCCCAATCCGCCAGATAGCAGATGATGTACAACAGGCGACTGGTGATAAACAGCACCGCCAGCACATTCACGGTGACCAACTGCGCCGTCCCCACCAGATGCGCAACGATCACCGCCACGGCGAACGCTGGCATCACTTCAAAGCTGTTCAGTTGCGCCGCATGCGCCCGCCGGGCCACACCATTAACGCTGTCGAGAAAGTCTCGCGGGTCATGATTGTCACTGAGCCGGAAACCGCCCGAGATCTTGGCGACAATCGTGCACACGTACGGCAAAAAGATTGCGATCAACACACACCAAAGAGCCACCGTCATAACGCCATCCTTTTTTCGAGTTATAGAGTTCGCGAGCCGTCAGAACTTCATCACCAGTATGCCGATCAGCACCAGCCCACATGCTAAGAGCCGCGACCTGCCGAAAGGTTCTTTGAGGTAACGCATACCGAACAGCACCACCAGAATCACGCTGATCTCGCGCAACGCCGCTGCTTCGGCAATCGAGCCCAACTGCATCGCCCACAGCACCAGAGCGTAGCTGAACAACACGCAGAACCCGACCGTCAGCCCCAGCCTCCACTGCTCACGCCAGAACTGCAAGAACGCCGGACGTCTGGCGACCCACGCCAGCATCGGAAACGGCCAGGCGCTGAGCAACGTGACCCAGACCAGGTAATCCAGCGGATGCGACCAGCGCCGCAGCGCCTGACCGTCGATGTAGGTGTAGCAGCCGATGCACAGCCCGATCAGCGCGACCACCGGCAACATCGACCACGGTAAATGTTTGCCGCCGCCGCCCTGCCACAGCAGACACGCCATGCCGAACGGAATCAGCATGATCCCGAAGATTTGCTGTGTGGTGAGCACTTCACCGGCAAAGATCAGGGTCAGTGCCAGCACCACCAGTGGCGACAAACCGCGCATCAACGGATAGACCAGCCCGAGATCGCCGACGCGATAGGCCTGAATCAATAAGTAGCGATAGAGCAGTTCGAACGCTGCCGAAGCGAGAATCCACGGCCAGATGTCCATGGGCGGCACGTTCACGAAGGGCAACGCGATGGCAACAACCAGCAGCGCCACGGTGTCCATGCACGCCACCACCAGCAGCCGTTCGGCACTGAACTTGATCAGGGTATTCCACGCCGCATGCAGCAGCGCCGCTACCAACACCAAAGCTGTCGCCAACACGTTTCACTCCTTATTATTTTTCACTGCCCCCCTGTAGGAGCTGCCGAAGGCTGCGATCTTTTGACTTTGGTTTTTAGAAACAAGATCAAAAGATCGCAGCCTTCGGCCCCCCCTACAGGCGGGAGTCGAACACTCGAATAGTCAGATTATTGATTCTCGATGTGTCAGCAGCTGTTTATACTGCAAGCGACCACGCCGCACTCAGTTGCGCACAGACTAATTCCAATAATTTCTGCCTGCCCCCGCTCTCTTTCGAGACCGGTCGTTGGCCTGCGTATGCCTGATCACAGCGTCAAGACTACCGACAGAGACCTTGCGCATGCCACTCGCCTTGTTTGCACTCGCTGTTGCCGCGTTCGGCATCGGCACCACTGAATTCGTCATCATGGGCCTGCTGCCCGACGTCGCCCGCGATCTCGCGGTGAGCATTCCTCACGCCGGCCTGCTGATTACCGGTTATGCCCTGGGCGTGGTGTTCGGTGCGCCGATCCTCGCCATCGGCACCGCTAACATGCCGCGCAAAGCCACGCTGCTGGGCATGACGCTGATGTTCATCCTCGGCAACGTGCTCTGCGCACTGGCGCCGAATTACGCCACGCTGATGGCCGCTCGCGTGGTCACCGCGCTGTGCCACGGTGCATTCTTTGGCATCGGCTCGGTGGTCGCTGCCGGTTTGGTGGCGCCGAACAAACGCGCGCAGGCGATTGCAATGATGTTCACCGGTCTGACCCTGGCCAATGTGCTCGGTGTGCCGCTGGGTACTGCGCTGGGGCAATACGCCGGTTGGCGCTCGACCTTCTGGGCGGTGTCGGTGATCGGTGTTGTCGCCGCACTCGCGCAATGGTTGTGGTTACCCAAACACATCCCGATGGACAAGGCCAACCTCGCCAGCGAGTTCAAAGTGCTGGGCAAGCTCAATGTGCTGTTGGCGCTGGGCATGAGTGTGCTGGCGTCGACCAGCCTGTTCAGTGTGTTCACTTACATCGCGCCGATCCTGCAGGACATCACCGGCGTCAGCCCGCACGGCGTGACTGTGATGCTGCTGTTGTTCGGCGTCGGCCTGACCGCTGGCAGCATGCTCGGCGGGCGCCTGGCCGACAGTCGTTTGCTGCCGTCGCTGGTGGGTGTGGCAATGGCGGTGGTGCTGGTTCTCGCGGCATTCACCCAGACCAGTCACTCGGTGATTCCGGCAGCGATCACGCTTGTGTTGTGGGGGATTTTTGCTTTCGCGCTGTGCCCGATCCTGCAACTGCTGATTATTGATCAGGCCCATGAAGCGCCGAACCTCGGCTCGACCCTGAACCAAAGCGCCTTCAACCTCGGCAACGCGGCCGGTGCGTGGATTGGCGGGTTAGTGGTGGCGAGCGGTGCCGATCTTGCGCAGTTGCCGTGGACCGGGGCGCTGGTGGGTGTGCTGACGGTGCTGACGGCGCTTTGGTTTATCTATCTGCAACGTCGCGGGGCTGCTGTGGTCAATGTGTCTGGCTGATTGTGTTGTGCCAGGAAAAGCCCTCACCCTAACCCTCTCCCAGAGGGAGAGGGGACTGACCGCGCCGTTCCGGAGAATTACGCCGACCTGAAATTGCGAGTCGAGCTCAGTTTTGAAAAGCCTGAAGATCGGCTCCCTTTTCCCCTCTCCCTTTGGGGGAGGGCTGTGATGAGCGGGCTCCTGATCTCAGCTCAGATTTCCACTGTGCCCTCAGCCGCCCTCCGCCCATCAAACCCCCGCACCAAAAAATCAGTGCGCTTTCTTCCCACCCCTCATCCAAAGGACCCCGGATGCTTGAACTTGTCGCCGCTTTCATCTGCCTCACCACCCTCCTCACCTTCGTCAACTTCCGCTTCATCGGTCTGCCGCCGACCATCGGCGTGATGGTCACCGCGTTGCTGTTTTCCCTGCTGCTGCAAGGCTTGAGCGTGCTCGGCTATCCCGGCCTGGAAGAACGCGTACAGCAACTGATCGGCCAGATCGATTTCGGCGATCTGCTGATGAACTGGATGCTCTCGTTCCTGCTGTTCGCTGGTGCCTTGCACGTAAACCTGAATGATTTGCGCAGCTATCGCTGGCCCATCGGCTTGCTGGCGACCTTTGGTGTTTTGATTGCCACAGCGGTGATCGGCAGCCTCGCCTATTACATCTTTGCCCTGTTCGGCTGGCACGTGAGCTTCCTTTACTGCCTGTTGTTCGGCGCGCTGATTTCCCCGACCGACCCGATTGCGGTGCTCGGCGTGTTGCGTACCGCCAACGCCTCGAAACCGCTGAAAACCACTATCGTCGGCGAGGCACTCTTCCCCCCATATGGCCGTATGGACAGACACCTGAACGTCCCGTTTTCATTGGCCCGCATCTAAATAGGCACTGTCCATACGATATTTGGTTTCTATGGACACCCGTCGTTGTCTCAAGGTTGCGTGAATGCTTCCTCAATTCCGCTCAACGCTTCTACCCCCTAAGACTGGCCAGGCGGGCGAGCTTTTCTCGCGCCTGCAAGGAAACGGGATCTCTCTGTTCTGATTAGAACGTCCGGATTGTTAACCCAGCTTCCGCGCTTCCCTCCGGACTCGAGGCCAAGGAACGACTGTCGTTCAAATCAGTCCTGCATTTTCCATTCAGAAGTAAGAAGCACTTTCTCAGGGCGCAAGCCTCGACTTCAGTCAATAATTAGATTAAACCTCCCGAACGACTAAAAGATTTAGGCGTCTTCGGCATCGCATGAGCTCTGAACGACGAAAGTGGGACATATAGTATTCCAGCGTGTGCTAGCACATCCCGTATAAAAGCCTAACACCGCCAAAAACGGTGCTAAAAACTCCTCAAGCAGGTTTAAATCGTTTTCTAAGACAAACCACTAAATGCCTTTAGAAAATTACCGCGTTGGTCACCGCTACTCTACTGGCGTCTAAGAGTGGTTTCTCTGACAAGCTTAGAAGATAGCTTTGCTCTTTAGCAACCTCTTGAAGGAGACCGTCCATTGCTACGGATAGATGCAGCAAGCCATTGAACTTGTCCTCGGTATTAAAGATAAAACGGGAGCCATCAGGTACTACTAATCTCCTCGCTTCTTCCTTGTTGTTCCACAAATAATCCAGATATCTTTGGGTCTCGGCCAATATCGCTAATTCGTAGTAGGCACCAGCGGAGAGGCTATGCATGTTGGCATGGTACATTATTGAGGCAATATCAAAGCTTGAGATCGTTACAGGTTTTCCATCTGCCTCGAGCTCTGCCTTTATGTTTTTACATAACCTTATTGATTTGCGGAGTCCACCACCTGTGGTTTCACATCGTTCTCGTACCTTTTTGATGTGCAGGAAAGGCCAGTTTTCAATCGTGGTACTTTTATGCGAATCTAGGATAGTGACAGCGCGGTCATGTTTCTGACCAGAGGCTTGGTAAGTGATAGTGTCATGCCAGTGGGAAGGCACGACGTCTACTGGACGTGCTAATGACCCTCCTTGCAATTTGATGGCCTTAGAGCCAGAAGTGTCAATCGTCGCAGCGGGAAACGCATCACGAAGAGCTTTACTAATTTCGCCCCTGCGAGCGGTTAACACCCCAACTGAAGTGCGTGAGGTCGGTGAGCGGTACTGACCCGATGTACTCATGTACCCACGCGCATCATAGGTATGAAAGTCAGCTTCTATTGCTAAAAGATCAACATCACTGACCCCTCGAATATGGACATTCAGTGGTACTGATCCCTGTAGCTCGAATTCGAGACTGCCGCTTGTCCTCTTCGACAACTGGTTGCTAACCCGTTCTGCGGTTTCGATGCTGATGCGGGTGTAGGTAGGATCTACCTCCTGCATCGCTCCTAAAGCAAAAGTTGTATTCGGCTTGTCTTTAACCCTATGTTCCCACGCCTCTTTTGTAAGGCTTCGGTTTACGATGAAATCCTTCGCATCCATTGCGATTACAGAGGATCTATCTAGCCCTGAGCGTCTAGAGCGTAGACGGTTAATTCGATCATTAATTGACGTGCTCATTCTTTCTCCTCAGCTCTATTCGCCCATAGGTGGGCCGACCATAACCGTTAAAATAGTCACCCTGTGCGCTATCTAATAACCTGGTAAATAATAGATTTGCACTGCCAACGTGTCCTCGAAGCTCAGGCTCGCCGGGATTAGGATCATTTTGATAGTTATAAAGAAGGCGGTATCCGTCAGCCTCATCGTGAACCAAAGCCGCAGTGATACTGTTTGAGCCCGACTGGTGAGTCTTCAAACGCACTCTGATCTTGTCCCAGGTTTGGCAGATATATACATCTGCTTCCCAGCTGCGAATCGGATTTCCTCCGATGTCCAGTGTCGTTCCAGTGCAGTGCCACTCTCCCGACAGGTCAGGGACTTTTAGATATTTGACTGCCCAACGCCATTTCCAAACCGTCTTATTGAATAAAGCGTATAGCAAGGCAAAGACGATACCTGCTCCAATTAGCGACAGGGCTGTCGGTGGAAGATTTACAGGCACATTATACTTTTTAGCCAAATCTTCAGCTGATAGCAGCAAAAAAACCGCAATGCCAGAAATCGCGCTTGCTAGTAGTGTCAGATACCGGCCAATCAAAGCTCGATTGACCCCGCCCAATAGGCTGTATTCATGATCGTGAATCATCAAAAGCGACCTTCAATCGACTTAATGCCGGGAGTCCAATCAACTTTAAAGAGGGGCAGCAGCAAAGCTGCCCGCGCCCGATGAGACTTTAAAAACTACTGGGTATGACATACCGAGGAGCACGTCCGGCATCCGTTCGATTGCCGGTAGGTGTTGCGAGCCTGGCGAACAGCGGTCACACAGGTTGTGTGATAGCCAAGATCAAGGCGGTTATGGAGTGCCGGCAAATAGATGCACGTACTGGTATGCACCTCGTGGTCACCGTTGGTCTGTGCGTTGCGGTTGACGAAATACTGAGCCATTTTTACTCACCCCGCTCTTTGTTCGATTGGGCGAGTACCGAGGCCGCTAGGGTCTTGGTGGTGGCGTTGTACTTGTTGCTATCGAGGACATGACTGGCTTTAGTCTCCATATCGGCACCGGTTTGCTTGCCGGTCGAAGCTTGAGACATGGCCGACCCTGCCAATTCCTTCTGGATGGCCGAGGAGCTATCACTACGCAGGATTTTGGAGGCCAAGCTGGCCACGGGAGACGATGTTAGTTTAGGATTTTTCGGCACGATTAGGTGCTCCTGTATCTAGAAAAAATCGAGTAGGCAGGAGCAACCCTTGAGCGGAAAGCCGAGCTGAATGGTTGACATCCAAAGTCGGTTTTTCTCTAATGCGCGTCCCACCAGTGTCCGCATTGGCTCAGGGATTGGCGGGTATGTGTGCTCGGCGTCCAAACTTTGCACGCATACCCGCTGTGTTCACTGAAACCTAAGCCTCTCGCCAAAAAACACAACATGTAGTGCTGTTGTAGAGATGACCTACAAGATAATGGGGTCAAAATGACATTGCAAGATAACAAGCCTGTGGATAACTTGTGCGCAAATCAGTGGTTGGATCCATTTCGCCCCTGTATGTATGCCCAGCCCTTCTAAATCGCGGGATACGACGTTTCTCCCTTGAAACATTTTGAAATACACTCCTTTCGCATGTCCCTGTTCCCTATAGAACAGCCACCCTCAGCTTTTAAAAGTGACAATCCAGTGGCGTCATTTCTTCCTTAGTTCTGGCTTGGTTTTATCCGTCAGCGGGGTATTGCGGGGCTATTTCCTGCGACCTATGATCACGCTAGGCGGTGATGGTCGCCTGGCGCCTGTTTCGCGAAGCAATAGCCCATCTGTGACACCCTTCAGTTTTACATCGGCATGTCCCTAACCAGACGCTGCCCGGTGAACAGGCAATCGGACACCTAAGCGTCGTAGATTTAGGAACCTTTGCCATGTCTGATTTTTCCCGGCTAAACATCTTCAAATCCCAAGCTAAACAGCTTGCTCGTGATCAGGGCATGAAGCTTTCTGTCGCTCAAGAAACCCTGGCGCAGAAAGCAGGCTTCGCTGATTACCATGAGCTCTCTGTAATCGCCCAACGGAACCCCAAGGATCCGCGTCTGATGGTGGCTTTGTTTGGGATCAAAGACTTTCCCCAAGCGATCAATGAGGATGATGTCTACGCCGACCTGGATCTGGAACTGGAGGATCAGCTCTCCGGCGCGATTGCGGATACCAATGCAAGTGGATTCACTATTGGTGCTCTTGAAGTTGAAACCGCTGACTACAGCGACGCAACCGGGAAGCTTACTTTAGAAGTTTCCCTGACCTACCAGGGGCAGCAAGATCAGGAGAGGATGTATCACGGTGCAGCTTTCTATCTCAAAGCCACGGTCGAATTGCTACGCCGTGATGGTATATGGCTACTTGCTGACGAAGGCGTGGTCATCTCCAGCAGTGAGTCTGATGCTGATCGCGACCGTAGATCTGAATGGGAGCACTGGGCCCAAGTCGAAGAAGCTGAACGCGGCAACCGCAAAACCATGGCCCAGGCCCTGGCGAATGAGCTGGAAATTTCTCTCGACGACGCAGAGCTTCTGGCCGATTCGGAGGTCACGGCCAACGAATCGGATGAGGGCCTCGTATACAATTACTGGATCAATTTTGAACCCGCAGCCGAGGATGAGTTAAGAGCAGACCTGATCGCGCGATTCGGCTCTTTAGAGTACGAGTTGCACGCGAATTTCTTCGACGACATTCTGCCGGACGTCTGACACTGACATGGTGGTGGCCAGCCTACACGCTGGCCATTCAAAGCGGACTCTGATACCGCCAGCTAAGGCTCTCCACCGAAATTATGGTTGCCAATAAGGCAGCGTCGAGTCACCGGGCTGGTCAACGATAATTGCCACACTTTGCTTGGCCCTCGTTACTGCGACGTAGAAAGATGCCGCAGAGGTTGCTTCCAAATGAATTCCTTTTTTTAGGAAGCTTTCTATATTCACCGTAGGCACGATGAGGACACGCTCATAGGTCGCACCTTTCGACACCTTAAAATTTAGGAAATCCAGTGAGTATTCCTTACCGGAGCTGATGGAGTGCCTCAGAGATTGGGGTTGAAACATTGCAACGTAATCGTCGACATGTTTCCTGCTGACGAGGAAAACACCATCATGTCCCGTGCAGACAGTGTTCTCAGAGGTGGTTTCCGGAAATCCCCACGAGGCATCAAATATTGAGTCTGAGAAAGTTGCGATTTCGGCTCTGCATCTGTGCGTGACCGACGAGTAGTTGATGCACAATAAACCTTTGGTTTCGCGATCTCGGAACCATTCAATTGCGGCGGCGTAGGCATATTTTTTATTCTTTTGACCGCGAGGGTTGGTGGACAAAACAGACTGCCGGACGTCACCCACCATTCGAACGTCGATTTTGGACAAAAGTAGCTGGTGAACTATTTCCCAGTCGTAGCCACTTAGATCCTGCACCTCATCAAAGAGAATCTCGTCATAGAGACACTCGAGTCGGTGCATGAGCAAACCACCACTGGACTGAATTACTTCGAAAGCAAGCCTTCCCAACTCGGAGGCATAGACCTCGTTTTTTCGATTCATATATCTGGCCTTGCCGACCGCTTTGAAGTAGGGCCTTCCTTCAAAGTCGAATCCACCAATCCTTTCGCTAGGTAAAATGAATGGTAGGAACGGCTTGGCGAAATGACGAAGTAGGAATGTGTACCATCCCATCACCTCTAAGTTTTGCAAGTCGCCGGCTTGGGAGGCGAGTCGGTGGCGGAGCTCCAGCTGGTTGGTTTGCGTGAAGGTGACGACTAACACTCGACGGTCAATTGGCAGAGATTTGCAGTGTTCCACCAACCCCTGAGTTTTCCTTCCTCCGGCAACGGCTAAGGTCAGATGGTTAGCCATGGATAAACTTCGCTGCGGCTTCCATATACGCTGGAGGGATCAGTGCATCAGTGGACTCAGCGATTCTCAAAGCCCCCTCGGTCTTCTCTCGTATCATCCAAGTCTCAAGGTCGGCTGCAACAGTAATACCCAGAATCGTTCGCAACCCTTTTTCACCATTATGATGAATCAGCTGAGGCTCGAGCGTCTTACCGTCACTAACGTCACCGATAAATAACTCTCGCCGAGTGCCATCGAGCCATTTCTCCACTGGCTCTCTCAGCTTAACTGGCTCTACTCCGTCGTTGTCGCGCATCACAGCGACCTGTTTGTTGATAGCGGCACCAAGCTCCAAACATCGAGCCAGTGCGAGTCCTCGCATGCTGATGACGTCAATGCCAGACGCCATTGGTGTAAGCCGATATTTATCCTTAAAAATTCGCTCGAAAATGATCTCGTCGGACGGCCCCTCGACCAACACAACTTTCTTGGCTAGAACCATCCTTAGCGTGTCGTAACCTGGTAATCGCTGAAAGTATCTAACGGTGTCAGGCGTCAGTTCAGTTATTTTGGAGGCCGTGTTGCGGTTCAAAAGAAGCAGCGAATTAAGCCCAAGCCTGTTCAGCACATAGGTACTGTGAGTTGAGATGAAAAGCTGTTGCTGGTCTGTTGCCAATGCCTCAATGCGAGACAACAGCGTAGCTAGGCTTGTATGAGAGAGGTGATTTTCCGGTTCCTCAATCATTACTATGCTTGCCTTCGCTGAGTGGCGTTTCATCGCAAGCGATATTTTGATTGCTGCTTGCTGACCCTGCCCCGCCATCGAAAATGGGACATCATCTACATGGGGGGTCACGGAGCCTTCCCATGACGATCTGGAGCTTTGATCCATGGCCAGCGCCATAGGCTCATTCTCAAGAGAGGCTTCAAGCAATGCTAGGCGCGTGTTGACGTCTGAAAGAGCGCTTTCGGTCATGGATGCTTTGACCTCACGGTAGCTCAGCGAAATAGACGCCTTCTCGCTTGGTTCCAAATGATCACTGAGGATCTGGCGAAGATGGTAGTCAACTCCGTTGGTGGATCTCACCGTGCGGGAGTCAATGACAGCGACCGAGAGGGCTCGGGGACGTTTGGTAAGCTCCTGGTCGGCGAAGCTCCGCCACTCATAGGTGTAATATTCGACGGGCAGCAGCGCAGTCGGCGACTTGAGCCACTCGTCGAGCATGTCTCGATACTCTTCGTTTGGGAAGATTCTCAGGGAGACTCCGGGACAGGCGTTAGTCGGAACATCGGTGTTGATTGCCCCGCAGAGCCCTTGCAGATCGTCTCGCTTATCCAAATAGAGCTCGATCAAAATTTCAGGAAGGGCGACTTTCTTTCCTGCCTTCCTCAGAGCCACGAATTCTTCGACCATGTCGGTGTTGAACCAGTAAGGGTTCAACTCTTCTAGCACGCCTCGTCCGCCGATCCGCCCGTTGAGTGCTAGGGCGATAGCTTCTATCAGGGTTGATTTTCCCGCGTCATTACCACCGACGAGGATGTTGAGTCGAGCGTTAGGTCTTAGAGTGAAGTCTCGATAGATGCGGTAACCACGAATCTTGATCTGGGTTATCAAGGCCATCATCCTTTAGGCAGTGGTGTCGACGACGCTCTGAAGCAAGAGGGAAAGATCGAGCAAGCTCCGAGTAGACACCATGGATGCACCGGACTCAAGTGCCCGACAGTATGGGCAGAAAAAGAACCGAAGCCCTTAATCCTCAGGACTGCGGTTGCAGCGAAAACGAGTTTGCGTAGACTAGATTTATCTATAGGAAAGGAGTTCGTATGGGCATCAAGATGGGCAGTGCTCTGGATCGTACAGGCAGTGAATGGCAGGCCGATACGTATCAAAAAGGTATGGGGGCAGAGCCGCTCAAATGCCGGTTTTGCAGTATCGGCGTGACCCACAATCCGTCTTACACACGAGAGCTACACGACAAGTCGGTGTTTGTCTCTGCGTACTTCAGGCTTCTGCCTGGTGGCGAGCATGCAGCCAACTGCAAATACGGAGTGCAGGAGGAAATCTCGGAAATTGCCAAAGAGTCGCAAGGCCTTCTCGAGAGTGTCAAAGGTAATCAGTACCGTATGCGCCTGGTAATGATCAAAGAGGCCCTGGAGGGTGGTGCAGCACCTACAAACCAAAATGGCCACGGCTCCAACGCCAGATCCAGCAAAACCTATGTATCTACTCCTGGCAAACTGCCTGCGTATATCAACTCTGCCAAGCGAGCCCTCAAACTACGAGCACTGTGCGCGAGTGATAGCGACGTTGAGCAGCACTTAGAGCTCGTATTTGAAGGCAATACGGTTGTCAATTGGCGCCAGTTCTATTTCGAAACGGAACGGCACATGGAGGCGTTCCATGCCGTATCCCAAAACACCACCCAGCATCCCATTGCCATCCATGGGTACGTCAAAAGTGTTCGGCGCTGTGTGGGCGACGATAAAAACAAGAATGTCTTGAATCTCAGGATGAACAAGTACCGTGCGGACTCCGAAAAGCCCGACAACGGCGTAGGCCTCGAGGTCAGTATTTGGTCTCGTCAGACAGCATGGTTCAAAGGGATAGAGCATGACGATGAGATCGTTGTGCTGGGAATGTGGAAGGCTTCAACCACGCCTCCTACGACCGCGCCAAATGAAGGACGCTACAAGACTTTTACCAAGAATCGACTCAGCTTAAGCCTTGTCTTGATGGCACAGATAACCAAGGTCTGAGCGCTCCATTGCCCGCCAAGCGAAGAGTTTTAGCATCGCTCATTCGACGGCAAGCAATTTCGAACACAACCTCTTCTCTCGCCGTGCTCGTGGTCTACGCTCAGCAACGGCGCTGTGGATTTTCGAGATGCCTGCGACACAAGTAATGTTCATGGTTGAGCCATCTTTCACCGTGTAGGTAAACAAGGATGACAGCATGACCGATAGACGACCTTTGAATCCAAACGTAACAGTTCCGAAGCCGGGAGGTGGCGTCCAACCTCGCTCTCGGAATCAAGATGGCCAAGTCCGCGATAAGCGTGATGACGCTGGAAAGCCTAGGAAGAAATAGGCAACCGCGATGAATCGCAGGTTACTCGCGACAGGGAGTGACCTGTCTCAACGTGCTGTGTGATCAACTCATACATGAATCCATCGGCACATGAGGCTTCTCCTGGTTTATCGATGACTTCCTCTCCATTCAACTGATCGAGATCACTAGGTGGCCTATTGCAGGTAGCAGTCTCAGTTCGTCGCGGTGGTCGTACCAGGCGCAGGGCCCTCGCTGAATGTGTAGTTGATGACCACATCATTTCGGATCAAGACGTCGATAGTTTTCTGAGTGCCCGTAGTCGTCACCTTCATGGTGACCACGTAGCTTTGAGCATGCGCAGAGCCATTGGTGTAGGTGTAGATCCACTTCTCGTCAGTCTCGCTGACAGCACTCTTGGCGTAGGGCTCACCAAGCAGAGACTTCAACTCGGTAGTCGTCGTTTTGCCTTTGGTGATGCTCGCTACACTGGCCGACGGAAAGTCTCGCCCTGCGGTGTAGTGGGACGTAGCGCAACCGCCAAGTGCGACACAGATCCCCATTACTGCGATGAGCTTTTTCATATCCATCCTTGATCGTAGAAAGCTCCAAATCTAGCTGGCATTGGGGCCAAAAGCCACTATCTCTGCGGATCGACTTTCAACAGCATCGTTCAGAAACCGGCCACTCTAGCCGCCGGTTGTCTGGACGTTCGCACTAATGATGCAGCGCAATGTCACAATGATGTCATGTGGGAGGCAGCGAAGCCTCCCCACCCCTCCCATAATATGCGTGACACCATGCCTGCGACCGACGATTTCCGATTCAACGCCCATCACCTCCTGCTAGATCTGGATGCAGCGACAAACCACCTGATGATGCTTGTAGTGTCACACGAGCTGACAGGCAGCCGTTGGGATGACGCTGTGTCTCGTCATAAGCAAGCGTATACAGCGTGGGCCTCAATCCTCACGGGAATTCAAATCGATCCAATGCCTGCCCTTGATGGTCGACCGGTGGAAGGGAGCAGCTCTGCAGCTGAGTAGTGTCCAAGACTCGAAGATCTTCAGAAGCTTCTATCCGTGCCTCCATGCCGAGTCGAAATAGCTTTTGATAGCAAGAATCGTCATGAGTCCTCCGTGGCAGGTGGAGAGGACTAGCGCTCGGCTACAGTTCAACGACTGGCAGGGGGTGAGGTATGAACTGTTCAGTTTGTGGGGCATCTGCTCGAGTGATTGAAACCAGCTTTCATGGTGCGATTTTTGGTTGCGTTGAGTGCGGTAGCTACCTTTGGGCTTGCCCCTTCGGGGTACGGCTGGCGTGAACCGAACCCTGGCTGCACCAGGTTTTGGCCCTGCGGGCTTTCATCCTCAAGCCTCTGGCCCATCGTGGGCCGGCGCGCTCCGCTTGCACGTTTGACCACAACGTACATCTTTATCTCACCGATTATCTTCTCGCCGCCCCAGATAACGCCTTGCACATGTAGCAAGCCGAGCCAGGACAAAGCCCCATGAACTGCTCCGTCTGAGAAATCAGAGGTGGCGCTGAGCCTCGTTGATTTACTGCATAGCCCTGCTGCTCAAAAAAGCCTGACGCAGTTGTTGTCAGCAAATGAAATCGAGCAATTTCCTGCTCGGCGGCTATCGCTTCAATGACCCGAAGCACCGTGACACCGACCTGCTACCACAAGAGCAGCGTGGAAGTTTTGTCAAAGAGGATGGCCAAGTCGTGATTGATGAGCATGGTCGCAGGATTTGATCCCACCCGAAGTACGTGGGCCTGGAGTGCCATTCGCACTCCACTTAGCCACCGTTTGAATTCGAACTGACCAGCAATTGCATCTCGTTTGACCTGCTCGCCTTGTCACGATGATAGCAACGAGCGGCCAATAGCAGATCCTGGTCATCCTGTTCCGCCCTTCCTCCAATTTGAAGCCTCAGTTTCAGCAAAGAGCCGTTTATGAGCTTTCCGTTAAACGGTGCTTGCATAGGTATAGGGGGTATACCTATGATGCGTGTACGCACAGTTAAAGGGGGTTCTCTCATGGGCCATATAGCTTCCAACAAAGACGATCTTCTCAAGCGCGTGAAACGCATCGCGGGGCAAATCCAAGCCGTTGAGCGTGCACTGGAGTCGGATGCCGATTGCGCGAAAACATTGCATCTCGTAGCTGCCACACGTGGAGCTATCAACGGATTGATGGACGAAATTATTGAGGATCACGCCAGAGAGCATGTAGCGAGCCCAACGCTTAGCGATGAAGAGCGCAACAAGGGTGTCGAAGAGCTTCTTGAAGCCATTCGCCGCTATTCCAAGTGACGAATCTAGGTACATGCTCATGAGCAGCAGCCAAAACATCGAAATTAATCACGTACATGACCATGTGTTCCTTGGGTCAGCACACGAAGAAAATGCGAAACGTACCCTTTGGGTTGTGGCGCTAACGGTGGTGATGATGGTTGGCGAAATCGTCGCCGGCTATATCACTGGCTCGATGGCCTTACTTGCCGACGGCTTTCACATGGCAACCCATGCAGGCGCTTTGGGCATCGCTGCAGCTGCCTACGGTTACGCAAAACGCCACGCTTCCAGCAGTCGTTATAGCTTCGGTACGGGCAAGGTTGGAGACCTGGGTGGATTTGCATCGGCGCTCATTCTCGGCATGGTGTCCTTGGTAATCGCCGTAGAGTCGGTCATGCGCCTTTTGCAGCCGACGGAGGTTCAATTCGGAACCGCTACTCTCATTGCGATTGTGGGTTTGATCGTAAACATTGTGAGCGCGCTTCTGCTTGGCCACGGTCACAGTCATGGGCACGATCATGATCATCATGGGCATGGCGATAACAACCTGAAATCAGCTTATGTCCATGTGATAGCGGACGCTCTGACCTCCGTCCTGGCAATTGCAGCACTGCTCGCTGGCCGGTATCTCGGATGGGTGTGGCTGGATCCGGTAATGGGCATTGTGGGTGCCATCGTTATTGCGCGTTGGGCATGGAGTTTGATGGGCGTCACCTCTGCTGTACTGCTGGATCAAACTGATGAGCACGTTGCAGATGAGATCCGCGAGCTGGTTGAGAAACCGGGTGATGCAACCATTACAGACCTGCATGTCTGGCGGGTCGGGCCAGAGGCACATGCGGCTATTGTCAGCGTCCTCGGCGAATCCACTGTGAACGCTGAAAGCATTCGTGAACGACTCAAGCCTGTCCACGAAGTCAGTCACCTGACGGTCGAGTTTCGATTGGTTTGATTCACCGACTCCTTAACCTCGGCTTCATAGGAACTCCCAATGTCACTAGGGAAACGTGAGCTTGCGCGTATCGAGCGTCGATTAATTACCACCCTCACTGAAGCGTGCGAAACAGCAAAAGGGGAGATCGAAGGATTTACGTGGCTCACCCATACCGCCGACCTGAATGCGCTGAGTAAAACCCTCAAGGTAGTCTGGGTATTCGAAACACTGGCTGACAAGGAGCTCGCCCAGGCTGAATCGAAAGCGCGCATTTTCGAGTTGACCTCCATCGCATTGAACGAGGCCGGCATCGATCTGAACCTTTCAGACCGCAATGTCTGCTTTGACTCTGAGGAGGAGTGCCAGCGCACGCATGGTGGCAACTGGAAAAATCGTATTGCTCACTCAGGCGCGACCAAAGGGGACTGACAATGGCTAAAGAAATCGAAAATCCCTGTATCTCGATTTGCCAGCTGAGTGGTGATCTCTGTGTGAGTTGCGGGCGCAGCAAGGAAGACATTAGAAAGTGGAAACGCATGAAGCGGCCTGAAAAAATGGCCGCTGTGCAAAGGGCGAATGTGCGATTGAAAGCACTGAAGAAAGCCCACGGATAGTCACTTGCACTCGTTCCCGCCCGAGCTGTGGTTAATCAGCTGCAAGGCCACCTCACTGCCGAAGTCTGATAGTCACAACGCACAGCGAGTGAACCTACTGCGATGCAACCCCAAGCTTGGGGAAGAGAATGGGTTCCAACGGAGGGGTTGCCTGACACAGCACAAGCCTCCAGTAACCGACGTCGTGCCATTTTCCAAGCTTGAAGCCCACTTCTGGATACGTCCCAATATGTACGAATCCTAGCGACTCGTGCAGACCGACACTTCCTTCATTGGGCTGCGCAATTCCGGCGTAAGCTGCGCGAAACCTCTGCTTTTCAAGAATCGGAAGCAAGGTTTCATAGAGTTCACGGCCAACGCCCTGACGGCGAGCCGATTCGGTTATGTACACCGTCACATCAACAGCCCATCGGTAGGCCGGACGAGCACGATGCTGGCTTGCGTAGGCATAGCCCTTGATCTCACCGCCGTCTTGGGCCACCAGGTAGGGATAGGTCAAAAACGTTGTCGCTATTCGCTGAGCGATTTCCTCAGCGCTTGGCGGAATCTCTTCGAACGAGATGGCCGTTGTCGAAACGATGGGGGCGTAAATGCGCTGGATGGCTATAGCATCTGCTACCGTCGCCGTACGGATTTTCAAAGCCATGCAAGTCGTCCCTGATTCGAAAGCTGAACATTACCCTTTTTAGATCAGCCTTGGACATGGTCGAAATATGAAGATGTTATGAGCGCTACCATTCGCCTGAGTAGTTCCACTAGGCCTTTACATCGATCTGACTGATACTACTTCAACATATTTGTACTTCTTCCTTGCAGCCCTCACGGCCTCCTGCTCCGCAAGCAACGAGCTCAACGTATCAGCCTCGTGAATCAACTCGGTCATTTTCCCCTCAAACTCGTTCCCAACTCGGAGCGTGACCCGCAGCCTGGGCGTAAACGCTTTCGCCACTTTTTTCTTGGCTAGTGGAGCCTCTGCGGGCTTCGTGAAAACGATCTCTGGCAAAGGTTCCTGCACTAGCAGAGTAGAAACTTGCTCCTCTGGCTTAGGCGTACCAAAAAGGGCACGACGCATTTCTTCTTCGGTTAATTCAGAGTTCATAGAGCATCTCAAAGGGGTGGCACTTCACTGGTAAAATTCTACTAGGATTGCTGCTGACCGGCGTCCATCGGGAAACTGCTTGGACGTTAAATCCCCAGTTCGATTTCAATACATGAGCCTCGCAGGGCACGCGAAAGCTGCGCCTTTGGTAGCAATGTGATGAGCCCATCAACCAAGCTGCTGGCGTGACGAGCATATAAGGTGACTGTGCCTGCAGCCCCAATTCGACCCGGTACGAAGGCACCGACTCGTTCCTGGGCAATTTTCAGTATATTCAAGACTTCTTGGCTAACCTTGTCGTGGGATAGATGCTCAACGACTGGTCTGGACGGGCACCCTGCGCGGCTCCACATTTCTATGACCGCTTGGAGGAGTCCGTCTGAGCCGAGATGCTCGAGGGCCATCCCCCATAACTCACCCTCCTGCGCCATATCCAGGCGAGCCCTAGTCATAACGGAGTTCCAACATGAGGCTCTTTCTTGATTGCGAGTTTACCCGGCTCTCAGCGACAGCGAAGCTGATATCACTCGCACTGGTAGCTGAGGATGGACGCGAATTCTACGTGGAATTGGTCGACACATGGCGAGAGGAAGATTGCAGCGACTTCGTCGTAGAGATCGTTATTCCGCAGCTATGGGGCGGTGGCAATGCACAACCTACTATCGGGGCAAGAACTGCACTGCTCGATTTCCTAGCCTCGTTCGACGAAGTTCTGGAGATTGTCACAGACGCTCCACAGTACGACTGGGAGCTTTTCTGCGAACTCGCATATGACGATGGTAAATGGCCAAGGAACGTCCGGAATTACCCCACTGACGCCACCACTCTGGATGCCACAAGTGACGGGGTTCCGCTTCCGCATCACGCTCTTCTTGACGCCCGTATCATCGCTAGCATGTTCACCGAAAGCGATCTGAAGAGAGGGTGATGAAGTCCTAAGAGGCCAAGGTGAGCTAAAGCTGTCTTCCACATCAAACCTTCTTGGGACATCTTCAGCCTGGTGCTGGTCATTCAAAACTCACGCCTGTTCGGACTTGCTGGTCAAATACCTACGAATAGTAGTTTTAGACAGACCCAAAGCTTCCGATATCTCGGTCACTGAGACTCCCTCACTGTTGAGGCGATTTGCCTCTGCCGCTTTCTGCGCTGCCCCGGATCGCGCTGGTCGACCAGGAGGAAGCTTCCCTGCCCTTACCAACGACTCCATTTCAATATCTACGCTGTCCTTCTTAATCCTATTTAGTTGCTTATTCAGACGCTTCAGCCCGTCCCTAAGCGGCTCGTTGGACTGTAGAGACGTCGCCATGAGAATCAATGAGGCCGGTTCAACCTCTAGCAGCGCTGCAAGACGAATGAGCACATCAATCGTGACGTTCACCTCCCCACGCTCGATCCGGCCCCAATAGGAACGGTCAATAGTGATCAGGTTTTCTTGCGTAAGACCTTTTTTTCTACGCAGTGCTCGTACCACTACAGCTAGGGCTTCTGCGGCCTCCATGACATTTCCCCAAGCAAATCGAGGATAAGGCCATATTGCAGAGCACCATAACACGGGCTATGATCCGCATTACGGTGCTAGCAGTGTTTTTGAGGCCTGCTTTTCGATGCATATACATCCGTAAGCGGAGCTGCGCAGCTTGCTTGCGGGAGCCATCTGCTCGAGTGCGAGCGACAACAAGCGGGACTGAATTGTCAATTTCCCGGTTATTAATGAAAGGAAACCCTATGGCTAGCGTCGAAGAACCCGACCTCATGAATGGGCCACGGACACCACTTGAGGGCCTGTCGAGCAGCTCCGAAGCTCGAGCCTTAGCAGTCGAGCGCTTTCCTAAAAAGTCTTACTGCCTAGTTCGAGACTGGACAATATTTCGAATTGAAGTCACCCCCGACGAACTCGCCAAACTGCATGCATTGGGCCAGCTCCCGATGATCATTTTTGCCCACAACGTGGCCGAGGATAGCCAAGGTCGATTTGATAGGGGGGATTGGGTTCGTTCAAGCATGTGCACCGGTTTCCATGACGGTGTTGTGTTCGAAACCAGAAACACAGCTTACGTCTTGATTGGCCCTGGTCATGAACAACCTGCCAGCCTGAAGGAAGTATTTTCCTTCTTCTAACATGCGCTTCGTAACGGAGCCCTTTGAGGCTCAGGAAATACAATGTTTAGAACACACGACGCCGACATGCGTGGCATGCCGGGCATGTTTGGTGAAGGCCAGTACCAATGGCATCAGGTATCCAAGGTGCTTCGCACTCACTGGTATCACGTCACCGTCCAAGCTCAGTACGAGGGCCGAACCACCGAGGTCGCTTTGATGATCGACAGCGAGCCTCGATTGCAGCAAGTGCTGATTGCACAAGACGCCGATACGATTATCACCGACGTTCAGGTGGTCACTCCGGCGCACATGAATGGGACGGCAGGTTGGCGCATGGAAACGCTGACCAAGGTGACACTTGGCGAAGACGAAAACGAGTGCGTTGTGTGCCTGCTGGAGGTCGAGACAGGCTCCGAATATCACAGCTCACACCAGCCTGGCTTCAGTTGCGATGCACTGAGCAACCTTCGTCCGATCTATCACGCAAACATGATTCGATCAGCCTGAAATTTACCAGGATTCTTGCACGCTACCAGTGCGGATGGTTCCGTGTGGAATTCCTGGTTAGGCCGTATATACCGCCAACGGAGTGCAACAATGCTGAACATGATTGGCTTGGATTTTTATGGTAAGCGCCACACAGAATTCGACCTAATACGAATCAAAAAAGCCCAGGCGCAAGGCTTCGATAGACCGATCACAGCGTATCTTTGCAGCGCCTCCATCAAAGCCCGAACGGGCATAGGCGTAGTGTTTGGTCACAACCGTAAAGACCAGTATGGGCGGTTCGGCGACAGCCATTTGATCCGCACTTCTGATGTGATCAAGGTCGAGCGTGAAGGCAGGTTTTGGGTGATGACGACGGAGAATAGTCGTTACGTCTTGGCGACGTTCCAGAGGGGTAATGGACGTGCAAGCCTGCGTGAGTTTCTGCGGCTTTCACGGGGGATGCACCACTTCACCCCGCGAGGGTTACAGTAATGGTCGTGGTCTTCTTCCACTGGCGAACCCTCCTGAATGGCTTCGAGGTGGTGTCATGATCGTCAAGGCAGGCGAAGTCATCTGCATTGCCTCGGGCATTTTTGAGAATTACGACCGCGCTGGGCCCTTTGTTGCAACGCAGGACTTCGACCTCGATTCATTAATAGCAGAGGCAGTGAAGCCGCTCACAGAGAAATGGGAAGTGTCGAGTTTGTTTGGCGATATACCCAGGGTGCTTTTCGAAAACGGGCTTATCACCAAGCTTCCTTGTCGCAAAATTTACCTAGGAGCGATGGGCGAAGTCGACATTCGGGAAGAGCAGGATGACCTTTGATGACGACGCTTCAAGCATTTTACTAAAGCGTCATGATGGTAGCGATAGAGCTGAGATGGTTTGCCTTGCAGTAGCCGCAGTTAGGATCGCGGTAAACGTCGATGACTTCAGCGGCTTGTGCCGCTCCCGTCATGGGTAGTGTCGTGAACGCGGCAATTCGCAGACTGGCATTCATGCGAGTTCTCCAGTTTATTACTAATTCTTACCGGCAGCAGCAACCGCCGCCGTTCCCGCCACAGCCCGAGTTTTTCTTACTCGCTACGCTTTCCACTGTCGCCAGCTGTGCTGGATAGCCCGCGTTCTCCAGGGCTGTAAGCAGCGCATGGCTGTGCGAATCGCCGCTGACCTTCACCCGTCCGGCTTGTAAATCCACCGATACGTCACTCACGCCTTCAACTGGGCGCAGCGCTTCGGTGACATGTCTGACACATGAACCACAGCTCATGCCTTGGACTTGCAGTTCAACAGTTTTCATTGGTGACTCCTCACAACAAAGTTGATCATGGAAAGACTGACGCATGAGGCTTTTTTGCGGCGTTGGCTTATCCTCAACCTTGCCGCCATGGCAAGGTCAAGCGGTCGTTGTCACTCAATCAATGGAAGCCTGGCGCAGACGCAAGGCGTTGAATACTACCGACGCCGAGCTCACGCTCATGGCCAGTGCGGCAATGAGCGGTGACAGAAGGTGACCGGTAAGTGGATAGAACAAGCCGGCAGCCAGTGGGATGCCCATGGCGTTATAAAGGAAGGCGAAGGTCAGGTTCTGGTGCATATTTCTCACCGTCGCGACTGACAGGCTGCGCGCCCGTAGGATACCGAGCAGATCCCCCTTCACCAGAGTGACCTGAGCGCTGTTCATCGCCACGTCAGTGCCAGTGCCCATGGCGATACCTACATCAGCGCGAGCCAGTGCGGGGGCATCATTAATGCCGTCGCCGGCCATCGCCACCCGGTGTCCGGCTAGTTGCAAAGATGCCACCAGACGTTCTTTATCTTGCGGCTTGACCTCGCCGTGAACCTCCTCGATGCCCAACTGGCGAGCTACCGAGCGAGCAGTTGTAAGGCCGTCGCCAGTGGCCATGATGATCTTGACGCCATCCGCCTGCAGACGCTCGACGGCCAGCTTCGTGGTGGGTTTGATGGGGTCGGCAACAGCCAGTAAACCCGCCAAGGCGCCGTCCACTGCCAGGTACATGATGCTCGTACCGTCGCCGCGTAGCTTCTCGGCATGTTCTTGCAAGCTGTCTGTGGAAACGCCGGATTCCTGCATCAACGCGGTATTGCCTATCATCAGTCGGCGACCCTCGACCTGACCGCTTACACCAATACCTGAGGCTGACTCGAAGGTTTCAGGTGTCACCAGTTTTAGCCCTGCGGCACGAGCCTCCTCGACGATGGCGTGGGCCAATGGATGCTCACTGCCCTGATCGAGACTTGCGGCCAGGCGCAACACTTCATCCTGAGTAAATCCGGGTACGGCCTCGACGCTATGGAACGCTGGTCGACCTTCCGTGAGGGTGCCAGTTTTGTCGACTATCAAGATGTCTATCTTGCGCAGGTTTTCGATAGCGGCGGCATCGCGAAACAATACGCCGCTGCCAGCAGCCTTGCCGGTGGCAACCATGACTGACATCGGTGTCGCTAGGCCAAGGGCACAGGGACAGGCGATGATCATGACCGCGACAGCGTTGATCAGTCCGAACACCCAACTTGGCTCGGGCCCCCACAGCCCCCAGCCGAGTAGAGTCAGCGCGGCGATAGCAATCACAACGATCACGAAGTAACTGGCAATCACGTCTGCCAGCCGTTGCATCGGCGCTTTTGAGCGTTGTGCCTGCACAACCATCTGCACAATCTGTGCGAGCAGGGTCGCCGACCCTATCTTCTGCGCCTGCATCACCAGACTGCCGTGGATGTTGAGAGTGGCGCCGATCAGCGCGTCGCCGGCCCTCTTTATGATCGGTATCGGTTCGCCGGTGAGCATCGACTCATCTACAGCGCTTTCGCCTTGCAATACCTGGCCGTCGACAGGTACTTTTTCTCCCGGACGCACACGTAATGTGTCGCCGCTGTGTACGTGTGTCAGAGGGATGTCTTCTTCCGTGCCATCGGCATTGATCCGTCGGGCAGTTTTTGGGGCCAGTCCAAGCAGCGACTTGATGGCAGCCGAGGTTTGCGAGCGAGCCTTGAGTTCAAGCATCTGGCCGAGAAGGGTCAGTGAGATGATCACAGCCGCTGCTTCGAAGTACACACCGATGCGGCCCTCCATCATGAAGTTGCTGGGGAATACATCGGGGGTCAGGGTGGCCACGACGCTGTAAAGGAAGGCCGCCGCCGTGCCGAGGCCGATTAGCGTCCACATGTTCGGACTTCGCTGAATCACCGAACGCACACCACGCACATAAAACGGCCAGCCAGCCCACAGCACGACGGGTGTAGCCAATCCCAGCTCGACCCAATTTTGCGTGGTGCCATGGAACAGCTCCAGGGCATGGCCACCCATAGCCAGCACGGTGACGATCACTGTCAGCGGCAATGTCCACCAGAAGCGCCGGGTGAAGTCCTTGAGTTCTAAGTTCTCTTCTTCCTCCAATTCGGGAATCACCGGCTCTAAGGTCATGCCGCACTTAGGGCAGACGCCGGGGCCGATCTGGCGAATTTCCGGATGCATGGGACATGTGTATTCAGCGGCACCCGTTAACGGTTCTGTTGTTGTCTGAGGGACTGGTTCGATTTTCAGTTGAGATATTCGATAACGCTCGGGCGCTGTCCTGAAGGTCGTTTGGCATTTCAGACTGCAGAACCGGTAGTGTTGCCCCTCATATTCCGTGCTGAACTGGCTGTCGTTACTGACGGTCATGCCACATACCGGGTCATGGGAGCCGGTGGGTTGAGATTCAGAGTTTTGTATTGGGCCGTGCTCTTGACGAACCTCAGGGGTGTGCATGAGCTAACTCCTGTTCGCATCCTTGGTTGAGACTGAGGTTTCGCCGTGATGACTGTGACCACCGTGGTGGTGCCCGAAAAAATGCATCAACGGGCACAACAGCAAAATCATATAAGGAAGTAAACCCAGCATATGGCCGTAGTGTTCTCTTGCCAGATAGAACAGCACGATCACCAGCAGCATACCCACCGCTATGCCGGGTTTGCTCCTCCAAAATGTTGGAGAGGTGTTAGCGGAATGTGGCGAATTCATCATGGTTCTGTACTCCTGAGGGAGTGCGGTTTAGTGATACGTCGTAAAGGTGCAACGGGCGGCAGTTTTACCCTTGGCATATTGGCTAAAGTAAAACCGTCGCTGCATTGCCTACAGGCTTGTGCGCGTCACTTGCTCATCGGCATGTTCATCATGCTCGTTTGCTGATCCATCATTTTCATCATCATGTTCATCATTCCCATTTCCATGCCGTCTTTGTTGCCGTCCATGCCCTTGCCATGACAGTTCTTATGCATCATGGCCATGCTGTCCTTCATCGTCTTCATGCTCTCCTGCATGGCGGCGTGTCGCTCGGCAGGGGTCTTGGCGGCGGCTGCCTTGTCGTGTGCAGCCTGCATTTTTTGCATTTGCTCGGTCATGACGTTGTTTTGCATCGGCGTAGCTGCTTCGCTTGTCTTGGCGGGCGCGGTCTGCCCCTCCGGGTGATGCTCATCGACTGCCGAGGCGATAAGTGGGCTGCTCACGAGCAGGGTGGCGAGGATCAATTTCATTGTGGGATGCATGGCAATCTCCAAAGGGTCAGGACAACTCAGGTAATACCAAGCCGCGCCAGGTTGGCGCAGTCAGACAGTGCGCCGAAGATCGGCGCGCGGAAGGTCGGATTAATCGTTAAAACGGACGAAAATCAGGCGGGCAGGAGGTCTGGCCGGTACAGGGCGCCGTAATGCAAGAAAGGCAAAAGCGGACGGATTGGCGGGATACAAAATCAGCAACGCTGGGATAAGGAGCAGAAGCGTCCAACTGAACAGGTCAAATATTTGAAGATGGAGCGAAGGACTTACAGCTATTGCCGTATCGGCGCAGTGCTGAAGGCAACCGAGGGCATGGGCGTCGTGGCTATCTTGATCTTGCGTGGTGATCAGCGAGACATGAGTTGTAGCCGGATTGTGGCTGGGCTGTGCCAGACATCCCTGGGTCGCTGCCAGACCAAACGCTAACACCCACAGCACGATGGCGAGGCGTATGAACGTTGGTTGACGATGGCGAAACCAGAGCATGGAGAATCTCCGGTACTGATTAGCGGATTTTGATTTTTCAACATACGCCACATTGAAGTGCCACGGTTGATCTACATCAATTTATGCAGCCGGCTGTCGGTTCTGTGGTGCGGGCAAATTTTATGACGCCCGTCGATCAGTCAGATGTTGAGTTTCTCCGTGTGCTGTCAAAAGTGTAATCACCAGCTAAGCGTGCTGACAGGTGCGTCCCCTCATCATCCTCATCGAGCTGACGCTCAAACTCTCTGGTTTCATCGAGAGTCAATTCCTTGAAGGAGACGCACTATGAAAGCAACCAACGTTGTGATTCTTACACTCAGTTTGGCTATATCGTCCCTGGCCTTTGCCGAAGGTGGCGGCGACCGTGCGCTTGAGCGCATGGAGCGAGCTCGCGAGACGGCAATGGCCACCACCAAACCCGTCTCACAAGCGCAAGTGCAAGAGGATATTGCACAGGAAAAGCCCACGGCTGAAGAGCAGAAGCATCAATGCTGAGCCGCCCAGCTTACGGAAATGTAATCACCCCGTTTGCTGGCTTATGGCATCTTCCGATGTATCAAGCGCACTAGCTATCCAAAGCGTGAACCCTCGGGAACACGCCAGCGTGCGTGCACCTGACATCCGACTGACGGGACATGAATCGGTATGCATTCCAAAACTTCTCGGCGCACCTTTGTGAAAGGTCTCACCGCAGGCGGGATTCTCGGTGGCTTAGGCCTCTGGCATACCCCTATTTGGGCGGCCCGTAGCTTGGGCGAGACTAATGTCCTGTCAGGTACAGAGTTCGACCTCTTTATTGGAGAGACACCGGTAAATATCACTGGGAATGCCCGGACAGCCATGACAATCAATGGTGGGATTCCGGGGCCTCAGCTGCGCTGGCGTGAGGGCGATACCGTGACCTTGCGGGTCAAGAACCGCCTCAAGGATATGACATCAATCCACTGGCACGGGATTATCCTCCCCGCGAATATGGACGGCGTGCCGGGCCTTAGCTTCCATGGGATCGAGCCTAACGGCACGTATGTCTATCAATTCAAGGTCAAGCAGAACGGAACGTACTGGTATCACAGTCATTCCGGCTTCCAAGAGCAGGTAGGTGTGTACGGCCCGCTGGTAATCGAAGCAAAAGAGCCCGAGCCTTTTGAGTACGACCGTGACCACGTGGTGATGCTCACCGACTGGACGGATGAAGATCCTGTCTCGCTGATGAAAACTCTGAAGAAGCAGGCTGATTACTACAACACCCACAAGCGGACAGTCGGTGACTTTATCCAGGACGTAGCGGACAAAGGTTGGTCAGCTACCGTCGCTGATCGCCAGATGTGGGCCGAGATGAAGATGAATCCCACTGACATTGCAGACGTCAGTGGCGCGACCTACACCTACCTGATGAACGGCCTCGCTCCCGATTCCAACTGGACGGGCACTTTCAAACGTGGCGAAAAGATTAGATTGAGATTCATCAATGGGTCGGCCATGTCCTACTTTGATGTCCGTATTCCGGGCTTGAAGATGACCGTCGTAGCCGCCGATGGCCTGTATGTGAAGCCTGTGACCGTGGAAGAGTTCAGGATCGCCACAGCTGAGACATTCGATGTGATCGTTGAACCGACTCAGGACGCTTACACGCTGTTCGCGCAGTCGATGGATCGGTCGGGGTACGCCAGAGGCACCTTGGCCGTCCGGCCCGGTATGGCTGCCCCAGTACCTGAACTTGACCATCGTCCTCTCGTCACCATGGCCGACATGGGTATGGCCGGTATGGATCATGGCGCGATGGGTGGTATGGGCGACATGGCTGGAATGGATCACAGCAAGATGGCCGGTGCGCAAGACAGCTCAATGCAGGGTATGTCGGGGATGGATGGCGGCGACATGAAAGGTATGAATCATGGCGCTACGCAAGACATGCCTGGCATGGACAACATGGCCGGAATGGATCACAGCAAAATGTCCATGGGTAGCATGGGAGAAATGCAGCAGCACCCGGCCTCAGAGTTCAACAATCCTCTCGTCGACATGCAGGCCATGTCAACGTCGCCAAAGCTTGATGATCCTGGCATGGGCCTTCGGGAGAATGGCCGAAAGGTACTGACGTACTCTGACCTAAAGAGCACATTTGAAGATCCGGATGGCCGTGAGCCAAGTCGAACCATCGAATTGCATTTGACCGGTCATATGGAGAAGTTTTCCTGGTCTTTCAACGGCGTGAAGTTTTCGGACGCCGAGCCATTAAAGCTGAAATATGGCGAGCGAGTCCGCATCGTTCTCGTCAACGACACGATGATGACCCATCCCATCCACTTGCACGGCATGTGGAGCGACCTTGAAGACGAAAACGGGCAATTCCTTGTCCGCAAACACACCATCGATATGCCGCCAGGTTCAAAGCGCAGCTACCGAGTGACAGCCGATGCGCTGGGACGCTGGGCCTACCACTGCCATCTCCTGTACCACATGGAAATGGGTATGTTCCGCGAAGTGCGTGTAGAGGAATAAGGAGCCGACTATGAGCAAATTCTTTTGCGGGACTCGCATGCATTCAGCTGTATTCACGATTGCTCTCACCGCTGGTTTTATCTTGCCTGTAGCCGCTGAACCGGGCCACGGCACGGAAGACGGGCAGATGCAGACAATGGATCACGGACAGATGCCGGGCATGGATCACAGCAAAATGCAGGGCATGGATCACAGCCAGATGCCGGGTATGGATCATAGCCAGATGCAGGGCATGGATCACAGCCAAATGGAGGGTATGCAGCCCGCCAAGCAGCAGGCCCAGACCCAAAGCCGGACTCCGATACCGGCCCTAACTGATGCTGATAGAGCCGCAGTCTATAACGCTCCTGGTGGTCACGAAGTCCATGACACTGCCCTCAACTCATTTTTTATATTTGAGAAGCTGGAATGGCAGGACGCTGATGATGGAAGCGCGCTTAACTGGGAGGCCCAAGGTTGGATAGGAGGAGACGTTGATCGCCTATGGTTGCGCTCCGAAGGCGAGCGCACCAACGGGAAGACTGAAGAAGCTGAGGTTCAAGCTCTTTGGGGCCACTCCATTAGCCCTTGGTGGGATCTGGTCGGCGGCGTTCGCCAAGACTTCAAGCCGGGCGACCCTCAAACGTGGGCGGCTTTCGGCATCCAAGGTATGGCGCTCTATAATTTCGAGGCCCAGGCTACTGCTTATCTGGGTGAAGGTGGCCAGACCGCTGCTCGGCTGGAAGGGGACTACGACATTCTCCTGACCAATAAGCTGATTTTACAACCGACGGCAGAATTAAATTTCTATGGCAAAAACGATCCCAAACGTGGAGTTGGCTCAGGGCTGTCTGAGAGTGAGATTGGTCTGCGGCTCCGCTACGAAATCCGCCCAGAGTTCGCACCTTACATCGGTGTGACTTGGAATCGGGCTTATGGAAAGACCGCTGACTACGCCCGCGATGAAGGCGAAGACAGTAACGAAGCACGCCTGGTGCTCGGTGTCCGGGTGTGGTTCTAAATCAAACTTAGCGGCAACAATAATTATCTAACCTCATTACAACAGCTACGCGCTGTGAGGAGCCTTGCATGTCAGTATTTAAATCCTGTGTTGTGGCCGTCGCTCTTTCTTCCAGCCTTCTGCTCAGCGCAGTTGCCCAGGCTCACCCCAAACTGCTGTCTTCGACTCCAGCTGAAGGCGAGAGCGGCTCGGCTCCTGCGAAGATCGAACTGCATTTTTCCGAAAACCTGGTGACCCAGTTCTCCGGGGCCAAGTTGGTCATGACGGAAATGCCTGGTATGTCTCACTCCCCTATGCCCATGAAAGCTAGCGTCGCAGGAAGCAGCGATCCAAAAACAATGATCCTAACCCCAGCTGCCCCCCTCACCGCTGGCACCTACAAAGTCGAATGGCGAGCGGTCTCCTCCGATACCCATCCGATTACCGGCAGCGTAACGTTCAAAGTGAAATAAGTATGAGCGACTCATTAAATGTGGTGCTGCGATTCGCGCTCTACTTAGACCTGATGCTCCTGTTCGGCCTAGCAGTCTTCGGGCTTTACAGCTTTCGGGGAAAAGAGCGCGTCTCAGGCGCGGTGTTGCATTTTGGGTCGCTACTACCTGGCATCGCTGCTGTTGGTGTGTTTTTGTCGATAGCCACCTTCATCGTCATGGCAAAAAATATGAGCGGCGCATCCGACTGGGCGGAGCTGCAACCTCATCTGGAAATGATGTTGTACGAGACTGAGATTGGCTATAGCTGGATGACGCGCGTGATCTCGCTGGCAGCGGTGATTTTTGTCGCAAGTCAGAGCACGCGATGGCCAACAGGGAGCCTCTGGGTTGCGACCTTGGCAGGCGGCATCGCTTTGTCTACGCTCGCGTGGACAGGTCATGGGGCGATGGACGAAGGTACTCAGCGATTCTGGCACTTTGCAGCTGATATTCTGCATCTCCTCGCCGCTGGCGGCTGGATCGGAGCTCTCGCGGCCTTTAGTCTCATGTTGAGGATTAAAGGGGCTTATTCGGAGCAACTCGTTAGAGTGCTGTCACGAGCGCTTAAAGGATTCGAAACAGCGGGCGGTTTTATTGTTGGCACAATCATAGTTACTGGCGTCGCTAATTATCTCTTCATTGTCGGGCCGACAGTGATCGAACTCGTAACTAGCACCTATGGCATTCTTCTGATGATTAAAGTCCTGCTTTTCGCCGGCATGATTGGACTTGCTACCCTCAATCGTTTCTACCTGAGTCCCTCACTAGAGCGCGCTCTAGAAGCAGGGGATTACTGGTTGGCAGCAACTGCTTTGAAGAAAAGTGTCTTGATCGAAGCGACCTGTGCTGTCGTCATCGTTTGCTTGGTGGCTTGGCTAGGAACATTGAGCCCCTCAATCGAGATGGCTCAAGGGTGATCCAGGAGATCCGAGCGACCCCGAGGGTACTCAGATCTTGACATCGACTATCGGCTGATCGGGTAGTCAGCGACCACCTCTTGCGCACCTGCCTTGGTGAGCCCCAGGACTTGATAAGGTTGATGAGTCTGGCCGTAGTCCATACCAGGAGAACCTGCCGGCATGCCTGGCACTGCAATTCCTGCGAGGTCTGAACGCTCCTTCAGCTTCTTGATTTCATCCGCTGGGACATGACCCTCCACGAATTTGCCGTCGATTACAGCCGTATGGCATGAAGCGAGTCCCTGTGGCACGCCCAAGTTCTGCTTGATAGCGCTCATGTTGGTTTCCACGTGGTCGACCACCTTGAATCCATTCGATTCGAGGTGCTTGACCCACTCCTTGCAGCATCCGCAGTTCGCGTCACGATGCACATCGATTGTGAGCGGATCAGCTGCCTGCGCGACACCACAAATCATCAAGGCCACGGCGAGCGATAGCTTTCGTTTGAACATTCGATGTACCCCGTAGCGTTTTAGTATGCGGTTGCTCTGCAAGCCCTAGTCTTGGCCAGCAGTCGTGCTTCCGCAGTGGATGGAGGTAGGTTAAGCGCAAAAAGCTCAGATCGCTGATTACATTTTTGTAAGCCGCCTGCCAGCCGCTGTCATCGGACGCCGGCCTATCATGAATGGAAGGTATGTGTTGGCTGTTGAGGCAATTACATTTACGTAACCTTGCGCACAGTTGTCAGATTGGTAGCACACTAGAACACCGCAAACCGGAGCCTGGGCATGAAACTCTTGGTCGCAGAAGACGAACCCAAAATCGGAATGTACCTACAGCAGGGCCTCGTGGAGGCAGGTTTCAGTGTCGACCGGGTTGTGACGGGGACAGAGGCGCTACATCAAGCGCTGAGCGAGACCTACGATCTCCTGATTCTGGACGTGATGATGCCGGGCGTTGATGGCTGGGAAGTCATCCGGGGTGTACGTGCATCCGGGAGCTCAGTCCCTGTGCTTTTTCTAACGGCCAGGGATGGAGTCGATGATCGGGTCAAAGGTTTGGAGTTGGGCGCGGACGACTATCTAGTTAAACCCTTCGCATTTTCCGAGTTACTAGCTCGCGTCAGAAGCTTGCTTCGACGTGGATCCGCCGTGCCCAACCAGACATCTATCAAGATCGGGGATTTGGAGGTCGACCTATTAAAGCGCCGTGCCTCACGCTCAGGTCGACGTATTGACCTTACCGCAAAGGAATTTTCACTCTTAGAACTCCTCATGCGCCGCAGGGGAGAAGTCTTGCCAAAATCACTGATTGCATCGCAGGTTTGGGATATGAACTTCGACAGTGATACCAACGTGATCGAAGTAGCGATTCGCCGGCTCCGGGCCAAAATCGATGATGATTTCGACACCAAGCTGATTCAGACGACGAGGGGAATGGGCTACATGCTAGACGCTCCTGACACAGAATGAAGCGAGCATCTCTTACCCTTCGTCTGAGCATGATGTTCGTCTGTGCAGTCGTTGCCGTGCTGGTTGTAGCTGGCTTTACCTTCGATGCGTTCAGTCGTCACCACTTTAAAGGCCTCGACCGTCAACTCATGATGGAAAAGCTCGAATCCATTCGGCAAATCATGGATGGCGAAGCTGGCTCCGTAGACTCTTCAGAGGTGGTGTTGCAACTGCAAGCCCTGCTAGGTGCCCATCAGGAGCTTTCAGCATCGATTGTCACCAAAGGTGGAAGGACGATCTTCGCTACCCCCAACGGCGCTGCGCAACCTCCTGCTGCCGTTCATGAGGCAGTGGAGGACATGTCGGAGTGGACTGCTGGCGGCCATATGTACAGAGGCATGAGGGCACAAGTTCATTTAGTGAATGAAACTGAGCCACTAACCGCATGGTTGAGTATGGATATCACCAGTCACATGCACTTCGTTGAAACTTTGCGTTGGTGGCTGGTCATTGGGCTGGCTATCAGCGCTCTGGTCAGCGCAGCGTTAGGGTGGCTGGTGGCGCGCAGCGGGTTAAAGCCGGTCGCACAGGTGACGCAAGTCGCGGCCTCAATGTCAGCAGGTTCGCTGAAAGAACGCATCCCGATGGACTCGGTGCCTCGTGAGCTTGAAAGCCTTGTCTCTTCTTTCAACGCCATGCTTGCTCGCCTTGAAGAGTCTTTTGTTCGGCTATCCAACTTTTCAGCCGATATTGCGCACGAGCTACGAACCCCTATTAGCAATCTGCGTACACACACCGAAGTCATCCTTTCAAAGAAACGTGCACCGGACACTTATGAAGAGAATCTCTATTCCAACCTGGAGGATCTGAACCGACTCTCCAGCATTATTGACGGCATGCTTTTCTTAGCAAAATCGGACAACGGTCTGGTTCTACCTGCCAAAGAGAAAGTCGAGTTGCGTTCGGTGGTCGAAAAACTTTTCGAGTATTACCAGTTGCTGGCAGAAGACACTGAAGTAAAGCTACAAGTCTCCGGACACGGCGCGGTCTATGGTGACGGTACGATGTTGGATAGGATGATCTCGAATTTACTTTCTAATGCGCTCAGGTATACCCCTCCTGACTGCACTGTCTCCGTAAAAATCGAGTCGTTGGGTCGCATGATCAGCGTGTCAGTGACGAATCCCGGAGAGGAGATAGCAGCAGAGCATCTGCCCCGCCTGTTTGACCGCTTTTACAGAGCTGATCCCGCACGTAGAGATGGTGCTACAAACAATGCTGGGCTAGGTTTGGCAATCGTCAAATCATTGGTTGACGCCCATGACGGCACCGTCGGATGCGTCTCCAGAGACGGCCATACGACCTTTGTGATCCGCTTACCTGCGTGGCCTGCTGACTAAGAATAAAAGAAAGCTCGGGCGCCCCTTCTTGGTGGAACTAGGCCGCATTGCGGCCTTGTTTATTTATGGCGTCACTCATGTGCATGACCCTGCTCGGCGCTCTCGGAGGTTGCGTTTTTCTCACCACCACCGCATCCCGTCACCTGTGGATTCTCTTACCGCTCTTGCTTCGAGCCAGCGAAATGCATCATGGAGTACGCCAGCTCTCTTGCATGATTGTAAGTAATTGCTGTCTTGCTAACAGCAATCGATGACCATCGATCTGACTGGATGGTTACCTGCATGACCCAGACATCGACCATAGCAAGCCGAACGCAGCCTGGACTGCCAGCACTGCCGGTTAGCCATGAAGAGCTCCTTCGCATGAGTGTGTTTGGCGTTCAGCGCGTTCGTGCTGCCGTTATGCTGCGCGCAAGGTGAAGGGGGGTCACCTATGCAAAGTCTGAGTGCTGAGAGATGTTAATGGTCTCAATACCATCATCTACATCTTGGACTGCTTAAGGCTGTTGACCAGATGTCATGATTACACCGAGAACAACCTGCCCGTTGGGCCTCCGCAATGTGCTCAGAGAAACCGCAATTTACGCAACAGTACAGAGCCGTTGCAGGCGCAGTCTCAAACTCGGCACGATGCTCTAATGGAAGGACGGACAGCCCAGGGCGCAGATCTTTCTGTTCGAAAAAATAAAGGCTGACGTCGCCGTCGGTCTCAACGAGCCCAAGCCTTACTTGTCCGAGATGCTCAACCCCTTGCTGTCGTAACTCCATCAACAATTCGTTAGATGAGATGTTCAACGTTTCTAAAGACTTGAGCTCGTAGAGACCGTCACGAATGACCGTTACCGGAAGCCCATCCATCCAGGCTTCGAATTTTTTGCTTTTCGTCATCACCAAGACGGTAAGCCGGTATAGAAGCAGGAGCGTGAGAAATACTACGGCGACGGGTAGCAGCGGAACGTCATGGTAGAAGGACACGTCTCCTGCTGCGGAGCCTAATGTCAAAATCACGACCAGCTCAAAAAGTGATAGCTGTCTGATCCCTCGTCGACCGCTGGATTTCAAAAAAAGAAACACTGCTAGGAACGCGAAAGTGGCCCTGAAACCCACCTCCAGTAAAAACGTTAAGGGAAATTCGTCTATGAGCATCCGCTGGATATCGAAAGGCGACATCGTGACCTCGGTTTTATTTTCAGAGTAAACGACGGATCGAATCAGCCTTTGGTTTCAAAAGCTGATGTCGAAGTATTCAGCGGGTAATCGGACTTTGCGGGCGGTTACGACATGAAGCGGATTTATCAAAAGCCCGCGCCATACCACGCACTGCTACGTTGAGCTGTCTCGCCAGGTGACATCGGTAATGCCGTATTTTTCGGCTTGAGGTTTGGACACCATTTTCAGTGGCGGACGACCAAGTCTGGGAATGGGAGCTACGCCCGCATCACAACTAGCCCAATGCCATGCATCGGCGTTTTGCATCGCTTTGCTACGGATGATGAAGGACTTCGGCACACCATGAAGCTTGTAGTTGATGACGAATAGATTGTTTTCCATGACTTACTCCGTCTGCTCTTAGCTAACGGAGTCATCGGGAGCGGAAAAATTCAAAAAATTCAGACACTTCACCGCCGTATTGATTTCACTGTTATTGAAGATGCATGCCTCATTCGCTAAGCACCAGCCATGTTCTGCCTGGCCTAACGATTTCGAAGCCAGGCTCAGCGTTTGCTTATCGGTTTACCGGGCTGCAAAAGCTCCGCAACTGCCGCCACCAATTCATCCAGTGACCAAGGTTTGTGCAGGTAAATGGTGTGAGCTGGCACTGCGGTGCCCTCGATCAGATAACCCGAGGTAAGGATTGCAGCGATGTGAGGCCACCTGCCTTTAACCATTTCTATGAACTCGATGCCTTGGACTTGTCCGGGGACGCCATGATCGGCGATCACTAAGGCACATTCACCATGTGCTTCGAGCAGGTAGGTCAACGCATCATCCGCCGTCGCGAATGGGACAGTCTTTGCGCCAATCTCATCCATGATATCGGTCATGAGCGACTGCAGGGTTGGGTCGTCCTCAATGACGATGACCTCACCGCGAATCGGCAGCAATCCTTCCCAATTTACGTTCAAACAATCCTCCTCCAACCAGAGAAACCGGCCAAACAAACGGAACGGTTGCATGATTGTAAGGGAGAATATCGCATCTGCCGTGAACGCGCTTGGAGCACGCGGGACACTCGACTCTGGACAATCTTGATGAGGCACGCGCGGCCCTTAGAATTCGGGAGAGGGTTCCTCAAGGGCGGGAGGATGGCATAGGTAATTTCGTCGGCGGGACGTCCGCAGCGGAGGGCATGGCTGAATGGGCGATCCCCCGCCAGTTGGACGAGGTAATGTGCTACCGGCGCCAGATCATGACAATGTTTGGGTGGCAGTGATTGGCATACAACGCCAAACAAGCATCGCCGCAACCATTGCGCGTTGGTGGCTCAGCTAAACTGGCTGCAAATAACATCTTCACCAGTCAAAGGAGTTGAGTTCGTCGATCTTCGCAACCATCAGACAATGGACTGTTTGACGCATTTTACGAGCTGAAGGAGGCATCGTGGTTTGTTCGCCGCGTTCCGGGGTGCTCAGAAGCTGGGGGCGAACGCTTTGATCTTTCTTTAGATGTACGGTATGAAGATTGCTCTGTTAATCCCACCGCCAATTTGACGACGCATACATGACGCTCTCCTTACCGATCTACTCAAGGCTGACACCTAAAGCGTTGTCCCTTTCGCTAATAGGTTTCATTCTTCTAGTCTGCTTATCGTTGATCCTTGCTACTGCTTGGCAGATGGTGCAGTCGTCCGGTGAGCGAGTAGACGCGGCCAAAATAACTGTTTCGAACATCGTACTTGCCGCTGAACAGCAGGCCCGTGACACGATGCTGCAGGCCGACAATACCTTGCGAGATCTTGCTGAGCGTGTAGCGCACGATGGAAGTGGCCCTGATCAACGGGAGCGGTTGGCGAAGCTGATGAGCCGCCAGGTGAATGATATTGAAGGCGTTCAGGGGCTTTTCATCTTCGATGCACAAGGCAATTGGGTTGCCAATTCGTTTTCCGAAGGCTTGCAAACCAAAAACAACAGCGACAGAGCGTACTTCCTTTATCACCGTGAGCATGATGACCAGTCCATCCACATTGGTTCGATAGTGGAAAGTCGAACGACAGGGGATATGGTGATCCCTATCAGTCGGCGTATCGAAACAGCCGATGGAGCCTTTGCAGGGGTTGCGTTAGCCACGGTTCCGGTTTCATATTTCCAAAGCTTTTTCAAACGTATGGACGTTGATGACGAGGGAGTAATCTTCTTAGCACTCGATAACGGCGAGCTACTTGCCCGACGCCCCACAGTCGCAGCATTGATGACGACCAATCTTTCAAAAGGTGAGATTTTTAGCCGCTACTTACCCCAGAGCGATAGCGGTACTGCAGTTATCAAATCCATTGTAGATGGCATTGAGCGGATCTACGGTTATCGTCGCCTGGCTGGGCTGCCTATCGTCGCAGCAGCCGGAGTGTCGTACGAGCATGTATTTGCTCCTTGGTGGTCATATGTTTACCAATCGATTGCATTGGTAGGTTCCATCATATTGGCATTGGCTTTTTTAGGTAGCTTGCTATATCGACAGATCCAACAGCTGCTAATTGCAGAGCGTGAGCTAAAAGTAATCCGAAAAGAGCTAGAGGTGATAGCCCATACAGATGGTCTCACTTCTCTAGCCAACAGGAGGAGTTTTGATCTTGCTTTAGATAAAGAATGGAAACGTGCCACGAGAAATAAGACAAGCATATCCCTAATCCTTTTAGATATAGATTTATTCAAACAATATAATGACCATTACGGCCATCTGAGCGGCGATGATTGCCTTGTGCACGTAGCAAACCTTATTTCGGCCAACGTCAACAGACCAGGCGATATCGCTGCTCGGTACGGTGGAGAAGAGTTTGTAGTTCTGCTTCCGGACACTGAGCTTGCAGGCGGGGTCATGGTCGCAGAAAATATTAGGCATTCCTTGTTGAACGCAAACATTCAGCATTCAGCGAGCCCCTTCGGCATAGTTACTATAAGCTCAGGTGTGGTCTCGACTTCAAAAACAGGAGAGGAGAATCAAAAAGATTTTCTGATGAAAGCTGACCGCTTGCTATACGGCTCTAAGTCTCAAGGACGGAATAGAGTAGGAAGTTGAATTGCCTAACCATCCCGAGCATCACTCAGCATTTATTCTGAAAGATCTCTAAGTTCGCTGACGAGGAGTGGAAGCCAGGGACTGATGGATCAAGGTCGCGCGAGTCAGCTGAGGCTGGACTCTTGAAGACTGAGCAAAGGATGCATTGCGAGAAACCATTTCGTTACGCAGCTCGCGTATTAAGTTCGCCAAGGCACGGCTTGACGTGAGGTTTGTACGTGAGATTCCGGTTACCAGAAGATCTACACGGCCTGACGCAGAGTCAAACACTTTGACCATGAGCGACCCGTCTGGATTAACGGTACACGTGCATGAAAGTGGTAAAAATCCGCATTCGATTATGTGGCGCAGTTCAAGCGGAGAAATCATAAGCGTCTTCCTTGATGCTCTGTCTGTAGCTATGGGCTATCTGAGAGTTATCGCGAGAATATTACACCGATAGTCATCTAGCCAGCCTAGGGGTAGGCGCCCCCCTTTCGCCTTCCATCACGCGAGCGCTCGACATTCGTCTTCCAAAGATAATTTCAGGTTCTTCCGCTGGAAGAGCAAAGATAGCTTGGCAATGAGGGGGTTGTTGGAAATATCTGACGCGAGTTTTTTACGGTTTCTTTACGATAGATTTTGTTGCTCACCACGATACTGGCCGCGATTTTTTTAGATCGTCCATGCGCCTAGCTTGCAGTTGGCCCTGGAAAAACGTATTGCCCAAGGATGGCATGCAGTTACCCCCCGCTAATTGAGAGGGCGCCACCTTGAGTGAGACCGCGACCGTTACACACGTAGACTCCCGATCCAAGGCATCAGGGGTGGGCTTGCTCGTCGCTGCTGTAGGTGTGGTTTACGGAGACATTGGCACGAGCCCCCTCTACACGTTGAAAGAGGTTTTTTCCGGGCATTACGGTGTTCAGGTGAATCACGACGGCGTGCTTGGCATTCTGTCGTTGATCTTTTGGTCACTGATCTGGGTAGTCTCGATCAAATACATATTGTTCATTTTGCGTGCCGACAACCAGGGCGAAGGCGGCATCATGGCTTTGACTGCGTTAGCTCGTCGCGCAGCAGCACCTTACCCACACATGAGCAAGATACTGGTTCTACTCGGTCTGTTCGGCGCTGCACTTTTTTACGGGGACAGCATGATCACCCCGGCTATTTCGGTGCTCTCTGCAGTCGAAGGGTTACAGTTAGCATTTGACGGAATCGAGCACTGGGTGGTGCCCATATCAGTAATCGTGCTCCTCGCCCTGTTCTTGATTCAGAAACATGGCACGGCCCGAATCGGCATCCTGTTTGGCCCTGTCATGGTGTTGTGGTTTGTGGTGTTGGGTGCCCTCGGCATCCACGGCATTTTGCAGCGGCCCGAAGTGCTGCAAGCGCTAAACCCTGTTTGGGCAGTGCAGTTCTTTGTTGCTCATCCAGGCATGGGTGTAGCGATTTTGGGCGCCGTCGTGTTGGCATTGACCGGTGCTGAAGCACTGTATGCCGACATGGGCCATTTTGGCCGCAAGCCGATTTCTCGGGCATGGTTCATGTTGGTTTTGCCGGGGCTGGCACTTAATTACTTTGGCCAAGGCGCCTTGATCCTGGAAAACCCCGAGGCTGTGCGCAATCCGTTCTACTTGCTTGCGCCGAGCTGGGCACTGCTGCCGATGGTCGCGCTTTCCACACTGGCGACCATCATCGCTTCTCAAGCCGTGATCTCCGGTGCTTTCTCCCTGACACGCCAGGCCATCCAGCTCGGGTACGTCCCTCGGATGTTCATCCAGCACACCTCCAGCCAAGAGCAGGGGCAGATCTACATCGGCACGGTCAACTGGGCGTTGATGGTCGGTGTAGTGCTGCTGGTGATCGGCTTTGAATCGTCCAGTGCTTTGGCTGCTGCCTATGGGGTCGCTGTGACGGGCACAATGCTGATCACCACTATCTTGTCCTCGGCTGTAGTGCTTCTCCTCTGGAAAACGCCGCGTTGGTTGGCCATCCCATTGCTGCTGGGCTTTCTGCTAGTAGACGGTCTGTATTTCGCGGCCAACGCGCCGAAGATTTTTCAGGGTGGTGCGTTCCCCGTGATAGCTGGCATCGGCCTGTTCATCTTGATGACCACCTGGAAGCGAGGGCGGAAGATTATCGTCGAGCGCTTGGACGAGACCGCACTTCCTCTGCCGTTGTTCATCAGCAGCATCCGTTCGCAGCCACCGCACCGGGTACAAGGGACAGCTGTGTTTTTGACGGCCAGATCTGATGCTGTTCCTCATGCGCTCTTGCACAACCTTCTGCATAACCAGGTACTGCACGAACAGGTGGTTTTGCTCACGGTGGTCTCTGAAGACAGCCCGCGTGTGACTGCTGATCGGCGCTTCGAGGTCGAGGCATACGGCGAGGGGTTTTTCCGAGTTAGCCTGCACTTCGGCTTTATTGAGGAGCCTGACGTGCCTGCAGCCCTTAGTCTTTGTCACTTGAGTGAGCTGAACTTCAGTCCGATGCGTACAACCTACTTCCTTAGCCGCGAGACGGTTATCCCGACCAAGCGTATCGGGATGGCTCGTTGGCGAGAGGGCTTGTTCGCTTTTTTGCTGAAGAACGCCAATAGCAACCTTAAATACTTCAACTTACCGCTGAACCGAGTGATCGAACTGGGTACGCAGGTGGAGATGTAGAGATGAACGAGGTCACTGTTCGGTTAGTAAACTGTCAGCCAAACTTACATTCTGCGCACCGGCGGCTCTAGGATCGCTGACCTCCTGCCGCAGTAACCAACCCGCAAATCAAGCTTGTCAAATCCTCTACAGCAACCGGTTTTCCAAGAGATGCATCAAAACGACCTTCCCCTTGGTATTGCGCACCCTCTATCGCGCCAAAGCTTGTAAGAACAATCGCCGGCAGCGTTGTGTAATCCGGCAGTTACGTAACGCCGCGAGGAATTCATGACCATTCATGTTCGGCAGTCCAATGTGACGTCAATGACCTCAGCATTTAACGGAGGAGGCTTTCACCTTTGCAGGCCTCCTGGATCGGATTCAGACGCTTTGGTTTGATGAGATGGTTGAACGGAAAGCACCTCGTTCGTGCGGGCTGTGTCGAGATTGACTTGATCATTTTCACCAAGAGAGCTGTACTTATCCCGGAGCTTTCGAAGGTCTTTTGACCCCATCTTCTCCAAGCACAACGTCGCATTTTGTGCGTCTTTAGTGGTTCGAATCAACTCGTCGATTTTGAGATGCAAAATGTCATTGTCACGGTTTTGCGTGTTCTGGATCAGAAAAACCATCAGGAAGGTGATGATGGTAGTCGACGTATTGATGATCAGCTGCCATGTATCGTTGTAGTGAAAGTACGGCCCCGTGAGCGCCCAAACTCCGATTAAAACGATGGCCAGTAAAAAGGTTTTCGAGCTGCCTGCCCAGTTGGACAGCGCTTGGCAGAAACGTGCGAATTTCATGATTGCGAACTCTCGTTGAAATCATGAAATAGACAACCCATGCGCTTGAAATACTTTATTACATTATGACCTTTCGTCGGATTCTCCTATCACGTGAATCAGCGTCATCACCTGAAAACCAGGAGAAGTTGGCGGCAGTTCTTCACCCCCCGTAACCTCGTTTGGCTCAAAGGGCCGACAAGGTTAAAACCATACAAGTCTTTGTACGCGATACCTTGACGAAGACCAGTGAGCAGTGAGCAGTGAACAGTGAACAGTGAACAGTGAGGATCTGGTAGGTCACCCGCCGCTACGTCTACGAGCGCAGGTCTTTCTCGCAGGGCTAGGCGCCTCCTCCTACTTTTTCGCTCCGGCATTTACTTTTCGTCAGACATTTTGAACCTAACTCGAAATCGGTCGCTCAACTGGAAAATGTTCGAGGGGTGAGCGAGATGAACGTTTTAAAGAACCAGCTGAAATTTGCACAAGAAACCAAATTACTCGCTTTGGATGCGTGGCATCGTGCCCTAGAAAATCTTGAACTGCGGAGTGAATGCCCAGACGCCTATCACGACGAGCTGCTGCGCCAAACGGATGAAATGGATCGCATGGGAATTCTGAACTGGGATGAATGGCGCGACCTGCGAAGGGAAGCAGACAAGGCGTACTTGCGTGCGGTCGCTGGAGACGATTACCACTGAGGTTATTCAGGCCATGTCCATTGCTAGCGACACTGTCCAGTACCTGCGTGACCACGCATTGGTGATCACAACAGCGGAGTCGTGTACGGCGGGCAAGATCGTCACGCTGTTATCCGAGGTAGAGGGTAGTGGTGAATTTATTGAATGTGGGTACGTCGTTTACTCGCCCCAAGCTAAAGAGCGTCTACTCCATGTCAGCCCTCAAACTATCGAAACCTTCAACCTCACCAGCGTCGAGGTGGCTAGAGAAATGGCTACGGGGGCCTTGCGAGATAGCACCGCAAATGTCGCAATCGCAACTACCGGTATACTGGGGCCGGACGATGTGGATGGCATCCCTGCAGGCACAATCTGTTTTGCTTGGGCGTTTCAGGCGGATGATGACTGCCATATCTTCAGTCATGAACACAGGTTCTTCGGAGGACGTTGTCAGGTGCAGGCAGAGGCGACGGAATATGCGTTGCAGTGGCTACCGCATTTTCATCGTCGTGCGCACGCTGGCGAGAAGGCTGAAGCCTGATGAACGAAGACTCCGATAACGCAGACCTGAGAAGCCGTGAACATCCGATTCGCGAGGATATGACCTACCAATTGAAAGTCTGGCGTTTCGAGCGCGTTGGCTGGTACGTATTGGTTTTAGTCGTTTTGATGGGCTTGATGGGTGTCTTTTCCAGAGGCCTGCTCAGTTCAAGAGATGTCCGCAGTGAGGACGGTAAAGTCAGAGTGGAATATGAAATGTTCCATCGCAATGGCTCGACAAATTCGATGAAAATCACTTTGCGTTCGACGCCAGATTCTCAGGCAGAGCTGGAGCTCGCGGGTCAGCTATTGGAGGGCTTCAGTATCGAAACCCTACAACCCGAACCTCTGCGCTCAAGAAGTTCTTCAAAGGGCATCAGGCTCTGGCTACAGACCGACCTTGATGGTCAAGCGACGCTATATATCACTCTGCGAGGGGATGGCCTTGGCTTCTACCGCAGTCAAGTCTCTTCACCGGGCACCAATGGCATAAAACTTGTGCAGTTCATTTTCCCTTAGGTGATTTATGGATTCGGTTTTGCGTGCTGGTGCGATGTATGTGGCCCTCATGGTGCTCTTCAAGATCGCTGGGCGGCGCTCCTTGGCGGAACTGACAACGTTCGATTTCATTCTGTTACTGATGATCGGTGAGGCGACTCAGCAAGCCCTACTGGGCGATGATTTTTCGCTCACTAATTCTGTGATCGTCATCGTCACACTTGTCGCCATCGATGTTGGCTTGTCCCTTCTCAAACAGCGCTCGCGGTGGATCTCACGACTGATTGATGGCGAGCCGACCATAATCGTCGAGAACGGAAAACTTCTCCACGAACGCCTGCGTCGTGCGCGTTTGCTAGAAGCGGATGTGATGGAGGCTGCACGTTCCAGCCAAGGCATTGAGACGCTGGAAGAGATCAAGTTCGCAATCCTAGAGCGCAACGGCAAGATCTCCGTCATTGCCCGAGAAGACTGAATCGCGTGAGTCAATATGGACTTGTGGAATTACTTGAACACCTCTGGACTCGGGGGGCCTAAGCATTATCAATCTGAGGAGGGCTTAACCATGTCGGAAGCTACCAGCTATTTTGCAATTGCCGTCGCGGTGATCATTTTACTCGTTGATCTGTGGGCTATCGTAAGCGTGTTTCGAAGCGACAAGGCGGTGGGAGTCAAAGCCGGTTGGGCTATCGGGCTCATCATCTTCCCAGTCATTGGTCTAATCGTTTGGGGTGTTGCGGGGCCTCGTGGGATCAAGGAAGGCCCCTCGTCGCCAGAACACAGCAAAGGTTAGTCACTATCCGTTTGTCGTTCGCGCTGAAGGTTTTTGAAATTAACCCTGGCGCACTTGATTCAGATGTTTGTGGGCTGGCATTCGGTCTATCACCGAGTGAACCGCAGCCCTTATTCGCCTGAGGAGAATGTCATGTTCCTACATAACAAACGACTTCAATACACCGTGCGGGTTGCCCAGCCAAATCCTGGCTTAGCTAATTTATTACTAGAGCAGTTTGGGGGAGCTCAGGGCGAGCTCGCAGCGGCTTCCCGCTACTTCACCCAAGCCTTGGCAGAAGATGATCCAGGCAGAAAAGATCTGCTTATGGATATCGCCACCGAGGAGCTCAGTCACCTTGAGATCGTCGGGTCGATCATCGTGATGTTGAACAAAGGCGCCAAGGGACGAATGGCCGAAGGTGTCGAGGAGGAAGGCGAGCTATACCGCGCCATCAACGGAGCTGGTAACGACTCTCACATCACGAGTCTGTTGTATGGCGCAGGAGCTCCTTTGACTAACTCGGCTGGCGTACCTTGGTCGGCAGCTTACGTCGATACCATCGGCGAACCCACAGCAGACATGCGCTCGAATATCGCCGCCGAGTCGAGAGCGAAGATTGTTTACGAACGTTTGATGAATGTCACCGACGATCCCGGTGTGAAAGAAGCCTTGGGATTTCTGATGACGCGTGAAATCGCCCACCAGTTGTCTTTCGAAAAAGCACTGCACGCCATCCAACCAAATTTCCCTCAGGGCAAACTGCCGGGCATGCCGGAGTTCACCAACGTCTACTTCAACATGTCACAGGGCGAAGGCAGCACTCGCGGCCCTTGGAACGAAGGGGACGATTGGAACTTCGTGGAAGATCCGACGCCAGCAGTGGATGGTGGAGATGGCACCGCCTCAGTGCAATTGAGCGCTGAGGACGAGGCGCTGCTGATGGATATGAAAGCCCGGACAATGTCCGACCCAGACAGCAACCCGATCACGGGTGCAGATTTAGGGGCCGGGGCACAAGGCGAACCACAACCTTGAGAAGTGACCGCACGCCCTCTGGCGTGCGGTTTTCCATGTGACTCGGAGGGATTCACACCATGGTTATCAAAAAAACTACCCATCAAAATCTAACCGTTCCTGAGATGTTCTACTCCACTTACGTCGCTTTTGAACGTGACGCCCAACGCGTATCCAGGCAGTTCCTGCTGTCGCTTTCCGTATCTACTGAAAAGTACGACTCGAAGAAATAGGAGGTAGCATGCCCGAGCCGTTGACCTCATCAGGCGCACCGCCTCGCTCCTGGTTCACCCGATTCTCAGGAACTGGATGGGGCGGGCGCGCCTTCTGGTCAATCTTAATTTGTGTAACATTTTTCCTACTCATCTGCGGGTATGGCGCCTTTGTCGGCGCTAACAAACAAAATCTGCACTTTGCTTTTCTCGGTGGCATGTCAGGTTTCGCGGCGACGGCCATGGGAGCTGTCATAGCGATTGCGTTACGAGACATCGCCGCCCGCACACAAGACACAATGCTGGGCTTCGCCGCCGGCATGATGCTGGCCGCCAGTTCATTCTCGCTCATTCTCCCAGGGATCGAAGCAGCTCAAGCTCTCTGCGGAAACCAGCTACTCGCAGCATGTGTAGTTGTGGCGGGATTGGGATTGGGCGTAGCGCTGATGGTTGGCCTTGATCGTTTCGTCCCTCACGAACACGAGAAAAGCGGACGCCGGGGGCCGGACGCCCAGCGTATCAATCGTGTTTGGTTGTTCGTGCTGGCAATCACCCTGCATAACCTACCGGAAGGCATGGCCATTGGAGTGAGCTTCGCCAACGGCGATATGAAGGTCGGACTGCCACTGACCACTGCCATTGCCATTCAAGACATTCCCGAAGGTCTGGCAGTTGCCTTGGCATTACGCGTAACAGGCATCTCTGCGCTCCGCGCGGCGCTTATCGCGGTGGGCTCGGGGTTGATGGAACCTATTGGCGCCATCGTCGGATTGGGCATTTCCAGCAGCTTCGCATTGGGCTATCCCATAGCCCTCGGCTTGGCAGCGGGAGCCATGATTTTTGTGGTGTCTCATGAGGTCATTCCGGAGACTCATCGCAATGGTCATGAGACCCCGGCGACCTTAGGACTGATGCTCGGATTTGGCGTGATGATGTTCCTCGATACCGCTTTGGGTTAGCGACAAGCCTTTTATCCGTAACCTTGAAAATTTTCGGAACACCTTTTAAATCAGGCTGGTCAGTTTTTATGCACGGCAAATTTTGCATGCATGTTGATCCAACGCGGACGCTTACCAGGCGCCGTTAATGCTGACCAGAAGGAAGTTTAGAAATGGCTAGAAAAACTGTCGAAGACTTGTTTATCCATGAACTCTCTGATGTTTACAGTGCGGAAAAGCAGATCACCAAAGCCTTGCCGCGCTTGGCGAAAGCGGCGACCAATCCATTGTTGGCTGATGCCTTTACCTCACACTTGGAAGAAACCCAAGGCCAGATTGAGCGCATCGATCAACTGGTCGAGCTGACCGGTATCAAGCTGAAGCGCATGAAGTGCGTGGCCATGGAGGGGCTCGTCGAAGAGTCGAAAGAGCTGCTGGAAGAAATCGACAAAGGCGCCGTACTCGACGCCGCACTAATCGGTGCGGCTCAAAAGGTGGAGCACTATGAAATTGCTGCCTACGGCACCCTCATAGCAATGGCAAAGCATCTAAAGCTCGACGACGCGGCTGCTTTATTAGCAGCAACACTTGCTGAAGAAAAAGGTGCGGACGAGAAGCTGTCCAAGATTGCCGAACAAGGTGGTAATCAAGCAGCGACCATGGAATCTAAATAAAGGGTATCAGCAAACGTGCTGGTCGACGAAAAGGTGAGGTTGCGTCGACCAGCCTGGATAGGGAAATTTTTATCAACCGCAGAGCCATGGTGCTGAATTTTGCTAATGAACTCCAGAACTGCCAAGCAGGAGGAAACGATGATTGATGAATCGTTAATTCGCGAAAGGGCGTACGCACTCTGGGTAAAAGATGCTTGCCCAGAGGATGCTGATCTTTTTTATTGGTTTCTTGCCCGAGAGCAGCTCGAAACAGTGCTCAGGCGAACTCCCTTCGAAGAAGATGGATGCAAAGGAAATAATGAATTTTTTAGTGAAAAAACCAAGTCCGAGAATCAAGTAAACTTACGTTCTAGGAAGCGAGAGTCGGCGTGAGGACAGGCTCAACCAAACTGATACAAACCATTCGATGTCATGTAAATCATGGTGTGGATTAAGCGGGTGCGGGCTACGGCCATTTTTGAAACTAACCATAAACGGAAAGGACGAGAACCCTCGATAAAATCCAGAGTTTCGTCCTTGATACGTAATTTCGGTCTAGGTAGTCAGAACACTTACGCTATCGTCGGTCTCCGGTTTAGATACATGATTAGATCCGGGAGTCAGAATCACCTTTCGGCAATCCTCCTCTTTTTTATCGAAAATTTTATATCCCTCGGCGGCCTGTTCCAGTGACATGCGATGGCTGATGATGACTTCCGGTGAAAGACGACCTGTTTCGATATGGTCGAGGAGCTCAGGTAGGAAGCGATGCACATGAGTCTGACCCATTTTGAAGGTCAGCCCCTTGTCAAATGCGTCTCCGAACAGGAAGCCATGGATGAACCCAGAATAGACGCCTGGTACGCTCACAACGCCTCCGCGTCTGACTGCAGCGATACACTGACGTAAAGCTTTACCGCTGCTTCCCTCAAGCTTGAGTGTCGCGAGAATGGTTTCCGTCGTACTACCTTTTGCTTCAAACCCAACCGCATCCACCACGCCATCAACTCCCCGCATTCCTTTGGTTTGCCGAATGATCGTATCTGCAGGATCGTCGTCCTCATCGAAGTTGATCGGAATTACACCATATGTTTTCTGCGCGTAAGCCAAGCGGTAAGGATGGTGATCGACCATAAAAATTTGGTCGGCACCGAGCATCCTTGCACACGCCGCGCTCAACAATCCGACGGGGCCTGCACCGTAGATGGCGATGCTTGAGCCGTTACCAATCCCTGCGTTCGTTACAGCCTGATAAGCAGTTGGAAGGATGTCTGAAAGGAAAAGAACCTTTTCATCCGACAGCGTCCCCGGCACTTTGAACGGCCCGGTGTTGGCTTTCGGTACGCGCACGTATTCGGCTTGCCCGCCAGCCACACCGCCATACATATGACTGAAGCCGAACAGCGCGGCTCCTGGTGGTATCGCCTTTTTATTTATGATCGCTCCGCGCCCCGTATTTGTTGTTTCGCAGGCCGCAAACAGATCCATCGCGCAGAAGAAACAGCTGCCGCAGGCGATTACAAAGGGAATTACCACGCGGTCGCCTGGTTGTACGGCGGTGACCGCTGAGCCTGCCTCTTCGACGATCCCCATGAACTCATGCCCGAAGATATCGCCATGCTCGACAGTTGGAATCTTTCCTCGATAGAGATGGAGGTCAGATCCGCATATCGCCGTCGCGGTAACTCGAAGAATGATGTCATCACTTTCCTCGATAACCGGATCGGGAACCGTGTCGACTTTGACGCTATGCGCGCCGTGATAGGTGAGTGCTCTCATAACGTCTTACCTACTTTAGCTGGATGGTAAGTGGGAGAGGAGGATCGAGGAAAGTAAGTTCACAGTGATATCGACGCAAATGACTAGCGGTCGCCTATGTTGGTACGTTCGTAATTTTTTAAACCTAATGGAGCGGAAGTGGGTCGACTGCAGGAGTCGGTAACTCAGGTAGTCGGAGGTGACGTTAATGATCGGTGTTGTCATACCTGCCCACAATGAAGAGCATCACATCTCTGCGTGTCTAACATCTGTTCTGTCCGCCGCTGCACATCCTGCATTGGCAGGCCAGCCAGTCTCCGTAGTCGTCGTTTTAGATGATTGCTCTGATCAGACCGGACAGATCGTTGCAGCACACGGTGTCAGCGGGATCGAGGTTTCTTTCCAGAACGTGGGCAAGGCGAGAGCAACCGGTGCAGATCATCTTCTGGCCGCTGGCGCGAAGTGGCTTGCCTTCACCGATGCTGACACCGTAGTCCCACATGATTGGCTGGCGCGTCAGATTGGGTTCAAAGCTGATGCAGTTTGTGGAACAGTCGAGGTGGATAGCTGGAATATCCATGGAGACCTGGTTCGCTCAAAGTACATGGAGCTTTACCAGTTCATCGAGAATCACCGGCACATCCACGGAGCTAACCTTGGCTTGAGTGCCGATGCCTATCGGAACGCAGGTGGGTTCCAGCATCTCACTGCACACGAAGATGTCCATTTGGTCGCTGACCTTAAGAGGATCGGTGCTCATATCGTTTGGACAGCAACGAATCCGGTCATCACCAGCGCCCGCAAGGATTACAAATGTCGTGGAGGGTTTGGAGAGTATCTGGTCAATCTGGGTGCCTCACTGGGATTGCCTGCACTTGATCCACAGCTTAGCGCCGGCGTCTCTCTTTAAAAAAGCGCCGTCTGCAGGAGGGAACAAGTTGGAGTACATCGATTACCTGCAATGGCCAGCCATGGTAGTGACGGTAGCCTCAGCCTGGTTCATCGGGTCGCAACGAGCGTACCGTCGCATGATCGCCTTTTGGGGATTTATCACCAGTAATGCGCTTTGGGTGATCTGGGGGCTTCACGCTGATGCCTATGCCCTGATACTTCTCGAGTGCATCCTTTTGGGGATGAATGCGCGTGGCTTCAAGAAGAATTTCGATGGTCAACGCCAGACCTAAGAGTGCTCTTTTTCTTTACCCTTCGAATTTTTCTTGAGCCCTCGAAGGTTCATCAGGAAAAGACAAACCTGTAATACGATCAATGCATACGCGCCTGCGTAAAATCCCCAAATCACCCACAAAACGTTGCTCACACTGAAGCATACAAATCCGATCATCCGCCGTCTTGGCCGCTGCGATCCGATTAGCCATGCGGCGAGAACGGTAACAACCATTGCTGGCCATTGAACCCAATCCAGATAAGCCAATTTATCCCCCGTTACAGTTCAGTGAAAAGATTCGATATCGATGTCACCCTATTCAATCGGGCTTTTGATGGTTGGATGAAGTTTTCGATTTGCCGAGAATGTAGCAAGGATGAAGATGACCATTGGGATGGGTTGTGACGACCACAGATATCAATGACCAGCCCTCGTGAAGCTTTAGGTTTGCTTCGTTGGCTGATAGCACTTCCATGACTTGGATTGTGTCGGAAATATGCATTTCGTCTATCTCAAATCGTAGGGGGTCAAATATTAGGCGTCGCACAAGAGGAAGGGTTCCTTTATTGGTGCCTCGCTCAGTTGGATCATTCGCGCTAGCGCCGGGTCTACATTGACATTATTTGAAGGTTGATCAAGTGAGCAAAATCATCAGCGCACATGACTTACAAATTGACCTTCAAAGTGCGAACGAACCCGGTTTCTTCAAATGGCTGATCGCCAGTTTCCTGATGGGCAAAAGAATCCAGGGGCCGATTGCCGCCAAGGCGTACCAGGTGATCGTCGTGAAACACCATCGAGATACGCCGCACAAATTGGCGAGTTGCACTCACCGCCAGTTGGTCATGATGCTTGGTGAGGCTCACTACGTCCGTTACGACGAGACCACCGCGTCGCGGTTATTGGCATTGGCTAACAAGATGAATGCTGAATATCACGGCAAGGTCAGCAACATCGTCGCGGCAAGCGCAGATCGTAAGGCCTTCGAAAAGCGGCTATCTGAATTTGAAGGGATTGGGCCGAAAACCATTGAGATTTTTATGAGGGAAGCAGCTGCATTGCTCTTCAGACCCTCCTGCTAACTCTTATCTACACTGCCTCCCAGTTGCGTGCAGCATGGAGAAATCATGGCAAACCACAGGCTAACCACGCAGGGCTTGCAGTTGAACGTTTCGATCTGCGGTCAGGGCTCGCCGCTGCTTTTGCTCAATGGTCTGGGTGGCTTGATTCGTACCTTCGATTCGCTGCGCGATGAACTGGACAACTTCATGACCATCACGCTGGACGTGCCAGGGGTCGGCAAGTCGCAAATGCCCCGTTGGCCCATTCGCCTGCCACGCCATGCCGACGTGATTGCAGAGATGCTCCAGCAATTGGGAATCGACCAGGTCGATGTGTTCGGGGTGAGTTGGGGAGGTGCATTGGCTCAAGAATTCGCTCTTCGTTACCCTAGCATGGTACGCAGGCTGATCCTCGCGGCAACCTCTCCCGGCCCAGTGCTGTTGATGAAGCCTGCTGACGTTATGGATTTTTTCCGTACGAGTAAAAACGCCAAAATGCGCGAGCAAGATAGCTCCCGCAATTCAATTCACACATTGCTGCGGTTCGGTGTGATGAAAGGCAGGCTCTCTGTTAATCCGCAAACCTACTATTTCCAGCTCGCAGCCTTGATCGGATGGACAAGCCTGCTTCGGTTGTCCCGGCTTCCTCAACGCACGCTGGTTCTTACCGGCGACCGCGATCCGTTAATACAGGCATACAACGCCCATATCCTGCGCCGCACAATTCGACGTTCAGAACTTCGCATTCTGAAGGGAGAGGGGCACTTCTTTGTGGTGACCAGCGCTAGCCGAACTGCCGTCTTGATCCGTGAATTTCTTAGCCGGCGGTATGAGGATGAAGAGATGGCACCGAGGTTCGCAAACCGAAACGCCAAGGCTAGCCTGGAGCGCACCTAGGTCAGTTAATCCGCTCGTTAACGTCGTTGTGGGGGGGGGGCGCACACGCAGTCGTAGGCAGCATTAGTTTCTTCGCCAATCCTTTCAAACTCTCCAGTTCGACGATGGTCAACCTTACTAGCTGTTGTCGATTAATCATGTCGAGGTGATCCATGGATAACTACCACATCACGAAAAAAGAAAACGCTTGGGAGCTTGTCAAAGAGGGCTCGCAACGTGCCTCCAAAACGGCCTCTACGAAAGCGGAAATCACTGAAATAGCCAGCGAGTTTTTGCAAGGTAAAACAGCCTCTTTGAAAATCCACAAAGAGGATGGGACGATTCAAGAGGAACGTACCTTTCCTCGTGCCGCTGACCCTAGGAAAACAAAAGGCTGAGTCGAATACTAAACAATGGGCGGCTGTGGAGAAGACTTTCGATCCTTATCAAGGACGTCAGTTTTATCAGGAGTTCGCTTTCCATTCCCGCCAGCGCATGTCTCACCACAGGAACTCTTCAATGGTAATTGCATGTCTAGGATGGGGATCTCTGATTTGGAAACCTGGAGTATTACCGCTCGCAAGCAAATGGTTTCTGGATGGGCCCGATTTGCCCATCGAATTTGCGCGGGTCGGCGATGGTGGAGAGCTCGCAACCGCGATCTGCGCGAATGCGCATCCATGCACCGTTCTCTGGGCAGTGTTGAATGTAAAAAACCTTGAGGAGGCATGCGAGGCCTTGCGTGTCCGAGAGCAAATTCCAGAGGACAGGGAGGATGGAATCGGTGTCTTTACCACCAGCAGCTCCCCAGTGGGAGTAATCGCCGAATGGGCACTCTTTCACCAATTGGACGCAGTCATTTGGACTGCACTACCGCCCAGATTCGAAGACATTGAAGGTTTGATCCCAACCGTTGATGACGCTGTTTCATATCTAGCTGGTTTGAGTGCAGATGCCCTGGAGCACGCGCGGGACTACATTAGGCGGGTGCCGGCTCAGATCGATACGTCCTATCGAAGGGAGATCAATTCAAGGCTTGGGTGGCATCAATGAGTGCACAAAGCCAAGCTCAAATCGGCGCCATCTTTGATCAGCTGTTGGCTCTGCGAGAGAGCGTCAACCTTCTTCAGCAGATGGAGGATGAAAGAGTAGGTACGCTTCGTGGCCACCAGACCGTGGATGTGGACGGCGCTTTCCTGTTGGTTTTTCAGAAGCTTCAAGACAACATCGCCGATATGGAGGAGGCTTTGGCCACCATTGCGGAAGCCACAGGCGATGCGCCGAAGTTCTAGCGGATGGTCATTGGGGCAAAATTACATGCCATAACGATCTTCCCTGACCAACCTAGCTTCATAAACCTATTGCGAGCTTAGCCAAATCTCCATTTTCTGCGGCCTACCTAACCCTGGAATGTTGGGTTCTCCCAGATTAAGGATCGCGAGCAATCTCTATCTTTGTTCCAAGGGTGGCAACCACTCAGCTAGCTATAAATCCCGTAAGCGCGTGGCAGTGGTCGCCATGGCCATCTCGTTGAACGTACACGGACGCAGCGCGAGAGCAGCCCCATCTATCACCCTAGACGGAACCTGTGACTGTTTTTTCTTGCAGTGCTGACTCGCGAAAAATCCAAAGGCTAGCCAGCCAGCTTGATGATTCAGTGCCGATGCTCATTGCCAGTCGGATCTTCGATTTGAATGACCTTTCCATTGCGCCAGGCATCAGCACCTGGGTCAATAGCAGGTACAGGGATGTCGGCCCGAGCTTCCTTTTTCTGGGTGCTATCGACGCCAAATCTTCTGTCCCGATCTGTCACCAGTCGCTGGTCGATCTGGCCATCAGAGGTGAACCCCATCATCAGTTGCGGAACGCCCAACGGTAGATCTTTGTTGAGGTCGGTGTGCCACGTATGCCAGGTCTTGCCATAGGTATGGATGAGCTTTTCCATAAGCGCATGTTCTGCAACGTCCGGAATGCCGGGAGCAATCAGTTGGCCCGACTTCACTTCATGAACATGGCTGTGCCAAAGCGCTCTTTCAGCGTTCGGCAATTTAGAAAATAGCTGCTCATCGATGATGTATTCCACCCCCATGAGCTTCGCATCCTTGCGATTTCCATCATAGATCACGCACTGGATCACCTGCTCATTGAGAATTGAGCAATAGTGATGAGCCTCCATTTGAGCGTCGGGATGGCCACTGTAAAAATGGAAACCATCCAGGTAGGCATTGAGTTCATTGATGGGCGGGCGCGATTGGAGTAGAGCGGCACCGGTATCCAGTGCGCGCGTAGTGGCTGTCTTTTCCTCACCCGGTGCAACGACATAGGACGGTGTAGTGTTAACGGCGCACGCAGTCAGCAAGCAGAGGCCGGTCAGAATCAAAGATGGTCTGAGAGCGGTGAAAAATATTCGCTGGCTATTACCTCTAATCATTGCGCAGATCTTCCTTCTCTTTAGCTTCCAGGCGTCGATAACAAACGACGACTGCCTTGGTTTCCGATGCCCATATACCTAGATAGAAAGCGCTTAAGGGCTTGCGTTCAAATCAATTGTCACTGCAGCCCCTTTTGGCGTGAGCCTCGCCCTGCTTGATCTTAAAGAGAAGGGACGGGTGTAGGTCTAGCTTCGACACCATAAGTCCTCAAGGGAAGCAATATGGAGATCGACTACCGCACGTCGTGTAAAGGGAAACCCTCAATGCGTACGGGCATCCATTGTTCATATCACTGTGGAGATTTGATCATGAACGACGACCCGAAGGTGCAGGCCTTTTCCACGTGGCATGAGTTGTTTGTGAACCCGGAAGCCCGAATGGGTGCGCAGGATCAATACGACGAATTACTGCGCTTAGCTGACAATTTTCGAGAGAAGGGAATCATCGGTACGCAAGAGAGGAAAATTTTAATACAGGTGGCCACGTTGGCTTATACGCGTTCTGTGGAAGATCTAAGTCGCGGAGATTTGTCGCCGGCTTAGGGACAACCTTCGAAACGAATTTAGATTTATAAGTTTTATCCTCATCTCAAATCGCTATGAGCGTAAGGATTAATGTTGAGGGATTTCACATGCTTTCACACTTAGAATTAAGACACATTATTGAGACAGCATTCCTGCCTGCTAAATGCATTTGCTCCATATTCGCGGACAATCGCATGACTGTTCAGTTGCTCGACGCCAGTACAGAAATGGAACAGCTTACGGTCGTCGGTTTAGAATCAACCAAGCTGATCAACAGCCGTGCAATCGCAACCTTGGTGACCGAGTTGAAAGAGGAGGCCAGAATCAGGCGCACCGCCCACTGCAAAACGTACACGCGAGCCTAATTCAGATTGTAAAGTAGCAGCGGTATGTCGCGCAGGATTGAATTCGCAGCGCTGATCTGCGCCTTCACGGCATCCTATGATTCCACAGCGGCTATGCACTGGCGCGATGGTGTACCGCCCTTGGAGGCGCCCCTGCTTGATTATCAACCCTTAACGGTGTCCATAATCCGGGCTGTGACCAAAGCTATCGATGGACAGCAAAGCAGATATATATATTCCCCTGGTCGGGCATAATTCTGAAAATTGACGATCAGCCAAGGGGCAATGTGACGCGGAAAAGCGTTCCTTTCTCCAACGTCGATTCGACCTCGATGGTTCCTCCATGGCCTTCTACAATCTGAGTCGCGATAAACAGTCCCAAGCCGAGCCCTGAAGATACTCCTTTATCATTACTGGAATGTCGGGAATAGCGACCCTCTGGATCGAAAAGCGTGGATAGCTCACTGGAGGGAATCGGTTCACCATGATTTTGCACGCTAAAAAACGTCCTGGTGCTTTCAACACCCAATGAGACATTGATAGGCTGCTGTGAATCGCCGTGGCGGACGGCGTTGCCAATGAGATTTGAGAAGGCTTGAGCGATGCGCTGGGGGTCGTAATGGCCCATTAGGGGGCCCGGCTTGTTGAAAAGGATTTTTGCGTTGGGATGGGCAATTGAGAGTTCATCGACGACAGATTTACAAATGGACGCGAGATCAGCGTTTTCCGGTCGTACCGGGATGCCGGTGCCAAGGTTGCAGCGTGCCAGGTCGAGCAGGTCATTCACCATTTGGTTGGCGTTTTGGGCACTGAGGGAAATCTGGGAAATTAATCTTTTCCCATGGCTACCCAATTCTTCACTCTGCCTCAGCAGATCGGCGCCCAGTGTCACAGCGCCTAATGGAGTGCGCAGATCGTGGCCCAATACACCTAGGACTGTCTTTCGCGTTTTCTCTGCCGCTATACAATAGGCGGTGACTGCCTCTACAAGCGCTTGATCTACAGCTTCGTTGAATTGAATCATGTCCTCAACTTGATGGTCTTCACCCGCGTACCCCCGAGCCAGCCAAAGTCTAAGTACACTCGAACGGAGGGCGCGATATTCGGAGACCATCTGATCAAGCGTGAAACCCGCCATAAGGCGAGTCTGCGCGTGAGCTTGGGCTGCGGAGACATCCTCAGGAGTGGCCTCCAGCTTTTGGGGTTCGACACCCTGTGGCAGCGGAGAATGCGTCCTCCGCATATCACTCGCTACATTCCTCAGAATGTACTCTGCATGATCCCTCAATCCACGCGAGTCCATCGGCGGCATCGGTGTATCTACGGATCTGGCAAATTGCTCCCAGGCTTGCAGAATAAGCTCAAGATTTTTGAGAATAAAATCTGAAAGTCGCATATTCATCCTATGAGGAGCTTTTGTAATCCAACGTAGCAGCTCGATAACATTGGCACACTGAATCAGATCAGCGGGTCTTCTTTGAGGCGATTACGCCGGCTAGGGGTGCAGCTCTTTCGTAGCCTGTAAGCTGCTCGGCACGAACCTGCGCTCCCCGTCATTCCATTTCGGAAGAATACTCAGCGGGAGCGCAGGGGGAAATAATGGCAAAAAGCCGTGACGGGTTTGCTATGATCTTTATAACGAATGATTTGCCATTTGAGAGTATGGGTTTGAACCTCTCGTAATGATTTCCTAGGTAATATCGATCCCTTTAGGGATTTTTGTTTGTTCAGCTTTTGCTGCGCCGGCAGCGCTCCGAGCAGTAGCGAACCTCCTCCCAGCAGCGTGCCCATTTCTTCCTCCACGTAAAGGGAAGGCCGCAGGTAAGGCAGATTTTTACGGGAAGTTCACTCTTTTTCACAGCAGCCCCAAGCTGATCTGCACCGCTGGTTTAGCCGATACCTTGCGGGGCCAAGAAGTAACCGGCGGTACGTAGTTGAAGGCCGTATACCCATGTGCCGTCATAGACATGGAATCAAACGCCGTAGCGTTTGTTTCCTCCAGAAGTGATGCAGTACCTACCCCCCCTCGGCCCTATACAGACGCTTCCAGAAGAGCAAGGGCAAGATGATCCATAACTTGAAGCCGGCCTAGGGATCTGCTGAGGCGTCGGTCGCGCTGTACGGACTGGTTCCGGCTTGGCAGTTGCGTAGCAGCTCGCTCCGTCACAAAGGCTTTTGGACGATAGCCATTTGGCTGGCTGGCCGTCCATGGTGATGCGAACCCAGTCATTTTTCTTTTCGAATACTTGTACCCTGTCGCCGCGCTTCAGGGTCGAGATGACTTTCCCTCCCGGCTGGTTCCGCAGGTTCAGCTTCTCCGCGTTTACGAACTGATCGACTGGAGGGTTTTGTGCTGGCGGGGCCGCTGGTAATGCAGCAGAAGCTAACGTGTTCGGCGTGGTCTGTTGGCTAAGCGGTGCTGTAGCCGGGGGGGTGTCTTTTTTCCCCATGGCCCAGAGGGCTGCGAACAGAATGAGGAGCGGGATAAACCATGACTGAGATTTTTTACGCATATCCGTTGCCCTCTTTCAGCTCGCCCCAGGGCGTCTGTTTTCCATAGTGCTGCAGTGTCGCTACTGCGAGCTTAGCCAAACCTCCAATTTGTGCAGCCTGCCAACCGTGAAGAGCTTGGGTTTTGCCGCGTCCAGTATCTCGAGTAGGCGATGTTTCTCTGATGGGGATGGGAACCACTCATTAATCACAACATTGCAGTGCTCGGACTCGCTCAGTGTCCACTTCGCGATCATGTCGGCGGTGGCTCGATAGTGATCCGCCATGTAAAGCTGCCGACCTTCTACAGACCAGCCAAGCCTCGCCATATGCTCAGTGACGTCAACGATGCCTTCGTCGCTGAAAAAACTGGTGGTGTCAGGATAGTGGATGCCCGCCAGCGACACCTTGGCAACCCCAGCCTCTCGATCAAAGTACGACAAGAAATGCCACCCACCTGTAGTGCTTCCAGCGTGCGGAAAGTTGATCGCAGCCTTGCCAGTGATGTAGTGCGTGCGGGAAACGCGTTTGAGATCAAAATCAAAGAGCGGCGGAGTCATGGGAGCTTTTTGAGGCGGGCCAAGCCCTGTTTTATGTGGCCTGCGTTCTCGCCGATTGTGTAAAGCGCGCCGCGAACGTTGTCGCCAACTTCCGTATGTCCTTGTGCTTCCACCTGGAGGGTTAGCTCCATGAGGGCAGCTTCAAGGGCTAGCTGGTTTTGGTACATCCTTTCCAGTACATCTGATAGCGAATACTCAGCATGCATTTGGCTCACCTCCATGTTCGGAACAACAGCATAGCAACAGGTGAAATTCAGAGTGGTATCGGCTCGCTGCACAAGTCTTGAGCTTGGTCGTTGACGCTGCCCGCATTGGCGGATCAATCGCAACTTTATTGCAGGCAAAAAAAAGCCCGCGATGGGGAGAGCGGGCTGCGAATCTAATAAGGAGCTGGCTCCACCGTACGCCGATGGATGTGAAAAAATTGTAATAGGTACTCGACTGCCTCTCTGTACGAAAATTGGGGCAAGCTTAGCGAAGTTATTCGGTAGGTTCCCCTCCAAGAAGCCAGCATTGACATTGCTAAGATCTAATTTCTCAAATTTGAAACTACTCTAGCCAGAGTCTGTAGCAGGACACGTTCCTCATCGGAAACGGAAGCTTGTCCCTTGCTATGGTGGCAAACAGCCGCTAATAGTGAAGAGGTGACTGATGAGGATATGAAGATGATTTTGAGATTCGTTGTTGTCCCCGCAATCCCAACAGAAACAGGATCGATGCGCAGCGGAGCCCGTTTCTACTGCAAAACCGCTACCACAGGTTTCAACATTTACGACAATGAAGAGAAGCTGCGTATGAAGACCCTCTATCAGGCACGTGCTGAAGCAGAGAGTGCTTGCGCAGAACTTAATCAGGATCGGCTGCAAAGCATGCTCTCAGGGCGGGATTCCATGCCTTCTATCTAGGTGAGGTTAATAAAGCTTTGCGATCCTTGGTTTGAAGCTGACAGTCTAGGTAGACCAAGGCTGCAGATACGGCTCGATTTTTAGCCGATGATTTATGGTCTTCTTCGTTCAACGCCGAGCACTCGGACTCAGGTTCTGGCCTTACGTAGAAGAGGTAGCAGAAACGCTGGCCGGCAAGCACAGAGCGCAGTCGGGAAACTGATTGGCGATTCGAAGATGGAGGCTGAAGGTGCTGGACATCAAGCAGATGGTCGCTGACTAAAACCTATGCCAATACACTGAATAGCGTCCACGTTCGTTAAAGAAAAAACCAGTCGCCGCTCTCGCGATTGGTGCTGCAGCGTTGATCTTGATAATCGCGTTTTTCGTCGTTGAACGTGGAGGAGGTGTCTCCAGCCAGGTGACACCTCCTGCTAACGTCCCTTCCCCTTGCACTTCCGCTACAGTTTTCTACAAGGAGAGTGCGAGGGTAATAAACCTGCAGCCTCTTTTGCCTCGAGCAGCCTTTGCTCAGCGTACATAGCCGGATCATCGTCTAGTTTGAGCGGGTAGCCTGCATCCGATAGGGCGTGAGCCCGCTCCTCAATCAGCAGGCGCTCGGGATCGCGAAACGCTTGGTAGGATCTGCCTGGTACGCGTTGAGTTACGCCAATTCGCAACTCCCCAGGACTTACTCTCCAGCCGGCATCATCTGGGTGCTTGGTAAGCTTGTAACCAGAGCAGTGAGGCACGTGATTAGTGATCTCGTACTCTCGCCATTCGGCCATAGCTTGACCGTCAATCTTCTGTGGCCTGTACTCAATCAGCCAAGCCACCGCATTGATGAGTTGCCCATGTGAAAACACGGCGATGTACTGGGCAGGATGCTCTGCAAGTCTAGCTAAGAAAGACTGAGCTCTAGATATCAAGTCCAGAAATGACTCGGCGCCTTCACCATCCGTGAACGCTGGATCTGACTTGGCCCAGTATCCCTCCACCCAAGCTCGTCTCTGGGCAACGGTCGTGTTGATACACCGTGCAGGTTCAAGGTAGGTGAACTCGTGAATGGGCCATATTTCAAACGGCACTGAAGGGAAAGCAGCCACTGTCTGCATTGCAGTTGCTTGCGCTCGGGAGAACGGCGAGGCAACGATCAGATCTGGGGCTTGAGCGAATGACCCTGCCACTTGGCGCGCTTGCTCGACCCCCTTTGGGGTAAGAGGGATGCTCGCGTGATCAAGGCTGGGTTCGCCTGCGTTGGCCGCGCTTTCTCCATGGCGGATCAGCCTGACGTGTTTCACTAATTGTGAGACTCGCATGGACTCGGACATTCCTTTCCTCCAGGTTTGGCTCAGGGCAGCAGGCGATTTATGGCCTGTGCCCTGTAAATCATTTTTTTGGCGGAGGCGGCGGCGGTGGAGATTTCGGAAGGTCTTTTCCGTGATCTTTAACGAAGCGCATTGGAGGGGGCGGTGGCGGAGGCGGTTTTTGATTGCTCATGCTGGGTTAGCTCCTGCTGGTGGGTGTAGAACGGAATAAATGACAACACCGAAAGAATCATCGTGAGCGTCACGTAATTTGACAACGAGACGAGTTTCGCACCACGCTTATCGTTGTTCACCGTGTTAACGGTCGCACCTTCAATGTAGTAGCTCAAAATGATCGTCTTGAAGTAGGTTTCCGCGTCATCGTCATTTTCACCGTGAACCGCAAAATGAGCCGTCGCATCGGCCCGATACCTTTCCAGCTCAGACAAGGTTGGAAGCCCTCTGTCGAAGTCGCGCAGTTGCCATGACGAGCGAAAATAATATGCTCCACAAAGCAGGCAAAAGACCGCAGATAGGTAAAAAATCCAAAATGAAACGCCTGCAAAACCGTCCTGAGAGCTGGGGGCTTTGCCCAGCATATAGGATAAAAATGAGAGCAGTACGCCTAGGATAGCAAGGGGAAGATTGAGCCTAGAAATGAGCTTTTCTTTACGCTCTAGCTCATAGAAATAGATCTTCTCGTAAAAAGTAAACCTTGCAGCGTAGTCCATGCGAGCTACCTTCTGGCCTGGGGTAGGGCCTCTCGCCGTGTCAGACATCGAGAGATTTTGATAGTGATTCAGCCTCACCCTTCCTAACGTAACTGTTCAGCCGTGGCTCGGCCATACCGGTGTGCATGAATGCAATTCAGCTTGGATCAGGTATTCCAATATTTTTGGACAGTGCTTCGCGCAACCCCTAGCTTTTCCGCGATTGTTTTCCTGTCGAAACCTCGCGCTTTCAAGGCTCGAATGTATTCCGCATTAAGCGGCTGCTTAGGCTTTCCCTGGGAGCGCTTGATGAGCTTTCCTTCACTGAATTGCTCCTCTACCAACTGCCACCCTCCGGACATCTCGAATTCCTTGATTCGCAGGGCAGTACGTTGCAAAGCCTCGGATGGAAGTTCGTCACCCTGCGCAGCAATGACGAGAGTGACCATAGTCAAAAGGTCGAGGCCTAGATAGTCAGCGATCTCGTCCAGTTTTTCCAACGTCGCGTTCGCTCGGGCCTGCTCAAGCCTCCCCACGTACGTTCTGTGCGTTGCCCCCGCCAACTCTTCGTAACTCAACCCCTGATGAGCACGAGCTCCACGCAATGCTCCTGCCAGCGCTTCTTTCAGATGCATGAGTCGGATCCTCAAAACTGAGGATAGAGCCACGGCAAGCGTGTTTCGATAAACAGACCATAGTGATATTATCGTGACATATGGTTTGTCAGGCGGTCGTTTGATCAAGGCAGCGCGATGTCTGGATTGATGATGGATTGGTCATGAGAGAAGCACCTAAGACACGGCCAGGGACGTCTCGATGGGCGACGTGCTCGTCAATTCCGGCGTTTATGGCCAGCTTAAGCCCGCCTGCAATAGTCACTGAACGACGTCTTGGCAAGAACCAGATCCACTTTTAAAGCAAAGGCAGGGATAGTGAGTGATGAAGTTCGATTGCGTTAAAGTTTCAGGAAAAGTTGACTACGTTCGATCTGTTGGTCGAATGAATGGGGGACATAAAGCTAAAGTCAGCATCGATGGTGCAGTTATCCCGAATTTGCAAGTGTCGAACAAGCTTTATGAAGAGTTGGAGGTCGGCGAGAGTGTAACTTTGTATGGCCTGTTTAAAAGAAACAATGACAAAGAAAAAAACACAGGCATCTTGTACGGCTTGGCGAAGCAGAACGGCGAGAAATCATTTGCAACCCAGTATAGATATCAAGTCCCGCTTTTCCTGACGGTCACTGCGGCCATCGCATTTTGCTTAACTTTCGTCGCCGGCTGGATAGCCTCGATATTTCCAGTGTTGTTTTTCTTCGGGGAAAATTCAGATTATATGTATACCACTACGGTATTTGCAGTAATTGAGTCGAGTTTGGTTGCCGCTTTTTTCCTGTGGAGGGCATTGGTTATGTTCAACGCTACGTCTGATCCTGAAGCTTGGGAAACTACCGAAGCTGCAGTGCTATCGAGTCGCTTCAGTAAGCTTCATAAATAATAATCCTGTACGTAGGGGACGGTTACACCTGCCCCGGCTTCGGACTCGCTGCGCCAGACTTTCCTTTCCATGCGAGTATCAGGCAAGCGGAGCGCGCAGGTGTGCAGGATGAGCGCCCAACGGGCTGAGACGCGGCGCAGCCGTGGCTCAGTTCTCGCCAGCCTTCCGCCGCAGGCGGCACGCCATAACCACTGCCCAGCTTTGTGAAAGGGAGGCTTAAATGAGCTGCGATTTACTCTGCGAGCGTGAAAGAACTAGGCGAAGGGTTCTGTGGGCGCTTGCCACCTTCCACCCTGGTGATCCCAACGCATCCGACCTCCTTGCCATTCTCGATGATCTCGACGACCAAGAGCGAAACGACACACTCTGTAGCGATAAACCACTCGAGCTCGTTGAGGTTCGTAATTCTGTCTCGGTAATGCGTCATAACTCCGGAATCGACATCATTTTGGAGCAGACTATTCCGCAACCCTGGAGAGAGCGTTTCCACCAAGCAAGCATCGGGTCGACCAGAGTTCCTGACGGCCCCTACGCCACAGACTGGGATAATTTTTTGGTTGAATGGGAGCGTGAGATGCAGCATTTGCAAGACCATCGACTTGCAAAGGCTGCTAACAGCTAGAACTGCTGGTTCGAGCGATGGCGGCGCAAGCACAAGCAGTCGGTGTAGCTTGGTAAAGTCGCACCCTCAAAACAGGAGCTGCAGTGGAACGGCCTTCTTTTTTTATCGATTTCGAAGCCTCAGGGATAGCCCCGGATAGCTATCCTATCGAAGTCGCCGTCGTGTCGAATAAGACCGTCTACCGTTCGTTGATAAAGCCGGCCCGCTACTGGACGCACTGGTCGTTCGATGCGCAAGACATGCACGGTCTCTCTCAAGATCAATTACATCAGGAAGGTGTTACCCCTAACGCCGTGGCGCAACAAATGAATCAGCTGTTTTCAGGGCAGATGCTTTGCAGCGACTCACCTCAAGACGGGTTTTGGCTAGATGTCCTCTACGAGGCAGCAGATCTGATACCTACCTTCGAGTTGAAGCCTTTGGAGGTGTTAGTGGGCCGGGAGGCGGCTAGTGATATTTATCGCCTACTGCCAACAACCAGGCACCACCGAGCTTTCCATGACGCGACTGCTTTGATGAACGCATGCCGTGCTTTTTTCGAAGCTTGAACAATGAGCACATTTAACTTTGGATGTGGCCTCCCTGCATCTTCAGGGTCGGCACCCTTGAGACTACTGAACACTAACCTATGATTGCGGTAAATGAGCGACCCCAGCATTCCAAAGAGCAGTGTCAATATATAAATAAAAGATTAAGCATGTATTGACAGCTAGTATTTTCAGATGCTTGCAAGTTGGCTTTTTTTGATTATGATGACTGAAAGGAAATGACCAACGAGCATTAGCTAGCATGAATTACACCGTGTACCCGGCGCAGGAAGTCGACATTTCCCTGACTGCGAGAGTTGTAATTGCAAACTTGGGAGATCATCTCCAGGCGTTTCTGAATGCAAATAATATTTCAAGCTGGGCGCCGGCGGATGATTACGTCCTAAGAGAGGACAGACTGGCTGATGTTTTGGTTTGTCTTGGTATGGCTAAAGGAATGAGTATTGCACAAATCAAATACCAAGCAAAAAAACTCCTAAAGTTAGTTAGGGCTTCTGGCAACCCGATGAAGCTGAGCTTTGCTTATAACCTTGTCGCGAATTGCCTCGGATATAAGACCTACCAATTTGCATACACGTGTCGTTCGATTGATCATTATGTCGAAAATCTGTGGCCCCTAGACATCATAGACAACGGGTATCTTTTCAATGAGGGTGAGCTATTGAAGTGGCCATCCTCATCGACTTCAGTGATGCTGCGGGAGAGGATGCAGTTCAATAAGCATCGGGATGATCTTTTTAACGATATTAAGCGGCGAAGTAAAAAAGAAAGGACGCAAAGGGAAAATGAATATTTACAGGTCAGAAGTAAAGCGTTGACGCGTAGAGCCACCCAGCCAATTGATCCTCGCGGGTAGCGGCTTGAGTCAGAGTGTGCCGTTTCGGCCTAGAATGAGCCCCAGCAACTTACCTGCTCCAGGCTGTAAGCTTGTAGCCCAAAAGCGATCATCCTTTCCCGGATTTAATCTGGATCAATCTTCACCCTTCCGCGAGGCTGGTCTGAAGCGCTTCCCAACTGTTCACATCTCCGATAAACGTCCGCTCCACGGCCTGCCCTAGTCAGGGCGTTTATACCTCAAAACACTTGCCCGTCGCGGCCTCATGTTTGATTCGTTAGAGATCAGTATGTGGGAGCTGCAGGCATTGTCAGAGAGGAGCTGATCTCGGAAACACGCAAGCGGAGCGCGCAGGCGTGCGGGATGGAAGCCCGAAGGGCCGAGAGGCAGGCGCTTGCGCCAAGGCTCGGTCTACGACAGCCCCTCCCCGAAGGGGCACGGCCCAACGCCAGGTCGATGGAGCAGAAGACCAAGACCATGCTGCGAGGATTTTCCGATGGGAATGACAGAAGATGACGATACAGTCTATTGCGACGTACAAATGCCCTTGGCGCAAGGCCGGGAGCTGCTCCAGCTAGTGAGCTCATTGAGGGAGTCAAAAGCGCATCCGACTTTAGACCAGGTTTTCGAGAGCATGCAGTACGAGCTGAGCACATCCATAGACATCATCGAAAATCCTCCCTCCTGGGGCCCATGGTGCAAGAAATCTTGATGCCCCTCCCTTACCACGAAACGTTCGACATCAGACCATACCAACCCATGGCAGCGTTTCAAAAGAGGTGGGCCATCAATATCCCAAGGTGTCCTTGGTCTGCTTGCAGGTTCCTAGGCGACCACGAACCTGACCAGTCAACATACGTGTCTGCATGGACTGATAGGCTTTCGTCGAGCCGTACTGCTTCTTCACGAGTTCGAGCTTGTTCTTCGCTTCGGTCATCTGAGTCACGCAGTCATTGATATCCCTCTTCGAGAGAGTCCGCGTGCCCGCCTGATTGGGCGTACCTTGGGGACGATTCTCGTACAGCTTCTGCACCTCGTTCAGGCTTGCCAGTGCAGCCGCCTCATCCGCATTGCTCGCTGCCCCCACTGCACCACACATCACCATCGCGACCATTCCTGCTACATACTGCTTGATCAATGGAATCTCCCTTTGTCATTGATGGGCTCTGCCCAAGTGCATGTGCAGTCAACCAGTGGCTAACGGCACATGGTCATTATCCCCCGCAAGGAGGGAATTAAGACATTGGTTTTGTCAGACTCAGGGAAGGCATCCTTACGGACATCAGAGCTCTGCATCCCATGCATCCATAGCCTCGCTCAGAGTCGAGTACCACTGGAGCTCAACGAGCTGTAGAGCATTCGCAATTTGCCTGCTGGTACTGCCGTCAACCCAACCTGGAAGGCTCTCCTGACCACAGGAGAAGAGACTGGCCGCCGCCACAGCGAAACAACCGGTACTCGTAGATTGAAGGCACACGTAGCGCACAGCAGCGCCACTATGGAGCCGACGCCAAGCCACCACCTCAATACAGTCCTGCAGTTCTACAAAGGCCTCAGCAGCGGGGCCAGCCTTCTGCCCCACCTCGTTCTCTGCCACAGGTTGGAATGGCCTGCTAGGCTTTCCTGGTTGGTGGACAAGGTGCTGCAACTGCTCGCGGGCCGCGATTACCTGATCTCGGAGTTCTTCAGGATCGATGGACATCCCGCCCTCCGGTGTCACCTTGAGGGTCTTCAAGGAGTTCGCCGCCCGAATGAACTCGCGTTCACGCGCTTTCTCACGCTCGGGGCGGCGGTCGGGGAATAGCCAGGCGGCGAGTCGTTGGAAAGTGATCATCAATAATCCGTAGGCAGCAATGGGATGAGCTGTTGTGAGCACAAAGGCTAACACTTCAATGCGGATGAAGGATTAATGGGTCTCATAACGACCAAGCGTGCGCGGTGGCTGTAGACCTCAGTTCGATGTGAAACACAGGCAGATCCCGCCACCGATTAGCGCACGCGCGGGAAAGCTGCAGTGAACCTGAATTATCAATCCTAACTCCTCCGTCATAGGAAAAATAAGCTCGCGTCTCCGACGCTCACTGGTCTATGCCACTAAGCCGCCTTAGGCCGAAACCGCGCAACCCTCCCGGATAGACAATCAATCCAGAAAAAATCTTCATAAATATTAGACATAAACCTTTTCTCATAAATTGACAATACATCTATTAACCCTGAATTCTTAGTTAACAACTATAGATTTTATTACCCCCTCGCGGACATTGAGCCCGCTCGAAGACAAGAAGACAACCACCTCAGAAAACTCCGCCAATCAACGTTACCAGAAGACAATAGTATTATATAAATACTTAATGAATATTGTCATACAGTTATATATTTTCTTAAAAAATCCTATTGCAAAGACCATTACGCGACGCTAGCCTTTTCAAATCACTTGAAACCTTAGCTACTCGCAGCGAGCACTCACTCGACTGCGCACCTTGTGTGTGGAGTTATGAATACTATGAGCAATGCAGGCCTCATCAGAATCGAAAACCGTGCTCCAAGTGGCAAACTTACAATTAAAAAGATCGCCAAGCTCAAACTACTTCAAGCAGTCGAATTGGAAGAGCGTGAGCCTACACACGAGAATTGCAGGATTCAAACAGTCCTGTCTTGCTGCTCAGACACTAAAACTCACGAGAGCTTTTTTCCACTCATGCCTATGGATAGTGTTGAAAAACCGATTTTCAACCACTTTCCATGCTTGCTGCAGGCGGATGGGTCTCCATGGGCACTTGGCAATCTTTACCTGCTCGATCTAGTGGCCACCGGCGCTACAGCCAGCCAGGCGACTGTAGAAAAGCATGCAATAGCTTTAAAAGACTTCTTTGGCATCATGTGGGATCTCGGCCTTAACTTTTTAAACTTTTCCCTAAGAAAGGCCAGAAGACCCACATACGCTTACTCGGACTATTATCGTGATATCATCAAAGAGTTCCCTAAAGAAGGACAAAAAGCCAATGCAATGATTCGAAAAATCATTGCATTCTATCGCTGGTTACTGCACAGAGGATTCGTCCCCGAGCAGGCTATGTGGAAGGAGTCAACAGGATACATACGCATCAAAAACAAAGCAGGTATGTCTTATGACAAGAAAATCACACGCACCGATCTGACGCTAAAAGTTATCAAAAACCTAGGTGCTAAAGCTCTCAGGGCGTATGACGAAATAGAGCAAAAAGCACTCATTGAGACACTGCTCCAGATCGACAATACGGAGATGACCCTAGGTTTTCTTCTCGCAATCCTTACGGGAGCTAGGCTTCAAACAGTATTCACGCTACAAGCTAGTGCTTTGGATGACTATGACGGAAGTGACTACCATCCAGTGGTGGTCGGCGAACGGGGATTCGCAGATAGTAAATTTCAGAAAAGATTTGCAATACTGATCCCTGGGTGGCTGGTGCTAGCCCTCAAAACATATCTTGCTTCCGAGAGATATGCAGCACGCAAGGATATATCCTTTTACTCGAAGACGAAGAGCACTTATATATTTTTGGCGAAAACCGGAGCACCGTATTACGCCAAGGGGGACGACACCTTCGCAAGTGACTATCGAAGTCAACGGCTAGGGAAATCCGTACAGGCTTTTATTTTCCAGCAATTAAATCCTGCGCTAGCGCAATCGGGCCATACATTTAAAGTTCGCTTCCACAACTTGCGCGCTTCCTTTGCTGAGAACGTAGTAATTGAAAATCTCCACCTTCTCAATGCTGGACGTATAACTTGGGCTGAACTGCTGAACATTGTCTGTGAGCGGCTCGCTCATGCGAGTACAGAAGAGACTGAAAACTATGTCAACAGTGTGCGCAAGAAACAAATCAAAGCTATAGCGCAAAGCCAATTCGAGTCTTATTTGGAGTCGCGGATCCGGAACACCTGGGGAGAATCTTAATGCCAGAACATGTTGCGTTCACTCCCCAAAAAATCGACCTAGATGAATGCAGTTATGACCAGTGCATGCGTTTACTTGACCAAACTCCTGTCGAATCATTACAGCTGTCATTTCGGGACGGTGCTAATACTCAACGATTGAATATCGGAGCATATTCATATCGTGTGAGATTAAAACCAAGACCATACACGCCAGCCCGCGTGGATCCCGCCACTATTTCATACAGTAGACTACAGGCATTATTAAACTGGGCCATCAGCATTGTAGAGCTGTTTTTCCGAATACTACGGCCAGCTTCTGTGTATGAGAGTTTTAATCGAACCAGCATGTTCTTGGACTGGAGTGACTCAAATGGTCACCCTAGAGCGCTAGATAGCATCGAGGAATATCACCTCGCACTGGTAAAATACTCTCGCCACCTTTGTTCGAAAGCTAGTCCTGAGCGGCGAAACACTCCACAACGCAACCTCTCTGTAGCAATGCAGTCCGCTGAGAAATTTTATCCAGAACATACCCTGAATATAAGTATAGGCATTCAACATCCTGGATACAGCAAAGAAGAAAAAATAAACACTGAAGTCCCTTCCGAGGATGAGTTATTCCCCACCCTTGCCGCTGCACGTGGGCTGTTTGACTCAATAAGTGAATTCTTGGGCGGATCACAACGTGTACCAGTCGCTCTGAAAGGAGCAGGACATATCTATTGGTTTACGTCCTGCTACTACCCTGTGATGTCAGAGACAGCCATTTTACATTACCAGACCAGTAAAACTCCGGGCAGGATTCTGACCTCGGTAAGACGGGATGTACTGAATCACCTTGGAGCAACGGGTGACGACGTTTCAGACGGATTCCGAACCGTATTTGACCATCTAACCGAAAGGGGCTGGATCCAAGATTCAGCAACCACTGATAAATTCATTTCCCTTGATAGAAAGCTGACCAAGAGGGAGCAACTGCAGCTATGCAAGGTTGCTCACGACTGTTTCCTTTTCATGTTCATTTTGTACACAGAAGGCAACGAGTCACCTGTGGGCACAATACCTTGGGATGCATCATCATCTGTCGATACAGTTATCCAAAGTTTCCGAACAATAAAATGGCGCAGCCATAGCGAGCTAGAATTGTCATTCGAGGCAAAATTTCTAGTTCACTTCCGAGCATATCTGAGAATCAGGGAAATCCTGGTTGACGGTCACCACTTCGGTTTTTTGTTTGGTACATTTGGTCGCAAAGACAGCCCGCTTCCCCTGGACAATGGATACTCATCAATCGTAGGAAGTCAGCTCAAGCGCCTAGTAGATCCCAATCTCATGTCTTTCGGATTTCGAGAGCTCCGGGCGTTCCACCACCATTATAAGACAACCAATCATGGTATCGATGTCGCAGCAGCAGATGCACAGCATACTCTGACCACGGCAATCACCAGTTATCAAGCAGGTAACACCGCAGAAAACATTGCCCAGGCTGGAGCCTTTTTCACCAGCTTGGGGTTAATGCTAGCAACTGTGGAGCAGGAGCGTGCAGCTCAAGCCACCCAAGCAGGATCATGTACTGGTCAACTTATACCTTCAAAGCAACTGGACGAAGACTCATTACAGCCAAATTGCCAAAACTTTCTCGGCTGCTTGTTCTGCGATAGCAATTTAACTCATTTTAACACGGAAGACGCACACAAACTGTTGAGCATGGCTTACATAATTGAGCAGCTCCGGCTCATACAGATCGCCCCAAAAGAGCATGGAAAAGTATTTGACCTAACGCTAAACAAAATCCACTGGATCATTGAAAAAATGGAAGCCAGTCCATCGCTAGCGCAAAAGATATCTGACATTCGGATTGATGTCTACGAACATGAAAATCTTACTCCCTACTGGCAAAACAAGCTAAGAATACTTTCCGAAATAGGGGTTCTGTAATGCCGTTCGCAAGGTTTTTCCTTACTGAGTATTTAGATACCGAGCACTCCCCTTGGTCTGCATTGGTTGAGGATTACGTTTATCCTTCGGATCATTTTGTGGTCGCGCATCTACCTAATGGTACACAAGTCGAATTTAGCGAGGATACCTGGCCAATTCAGGGGCGCGAGCGAGGAATATCCCAAAGAAAAGGCATTTACCTAGGGTACGCTGGAGAGCAAACCGATGTGGATTGGGGAACCAATATTAAGCAATCAAAGAGCATCCTACTTGCATTGCACAGACATGCCTTCAAATCGCCTGGTACACCACTAGGTGTCGATTCAATCAACAGGTACAACCTTGTCTTGCAAAAGACTCGGATGTACTGCTATCAACAAGAAATCTCTGTTTTCCAAGCCCTGTCGTCAGCCAAGCATGTGCAAGGCATCCACCAGCTATGCCTTGAAATGGCTAAAAGCAATGCAGCAGCACTTAAAGATTTGCTGCCGAAAATCTCAATGCTTCCTTTCCGGTATCTAGGCTTTAAGCCTGCGACTGCTCAGTTCAAACCAGCGTCAACGTCTAAAAACACTAAGAATGATCAAACACTGGTGATACCAACTGCCATCTACTTAGAACTGCTATTAGGTTACAAGAAAAAGATTGCTGACTACCTGGAGCATCGCGCTCAGTTACAAGATTTGGCTCAGCTAATATCATGGAATCACCGACCTGGAGAAACCTCTTCAGAAGCTCAGGGAGAAGCCTTTAAAATCGCCGCAGCACGCTACAACGTCACTGACTACTTAGATACCAACAACATTACTGACAAGAAAGAGCTTTTGGGTCATTTCGGCACCATCAATTACTGCGCTGCAATGTTAATTTACGCGTTTACGGGCATGAGGCGGTCTGAGCTTTACTCTTTGCGACTTAGCGCGCTTCGTAAAGACGTCAAGGCTGGAGTAGTAATTTCCAGAAGCCTATATGGATTTACCACCAAGCTGCACAAAAGAAGGAAATATGTATCATGGTATTCTTCCGCTGATATTGAGATGCCTTTCGCAGCAGCATCTCACGTCTGCAAAACAATCCTAACCTGTAATGAAATAATTCCTGACGATCAGTATGTCTTCATCTCAACCGCATATTTTCCATTCAGCAACACGTTACTGGATCCAACAACCATTAACTCGGAAGAACCGGTTGCCGGAAACTATGAACCCTCTCGTTTCCAACGGAGGCTTAGCACCCCGTTTATCAACATTGAAGATATGAAGGAACTGAAGAGTGTCGATCCTTTGCGCATTTGGGATGTATCCAGTGACATCCGCATCGGAAGCGCATGGCCACTCAGCATTCACCAATTGCGGCGGTCTACTGCGGTTTACGCGATCAGGAGCGGAATCGTCACGCTTCCAGCACTCAAGCTCATGCTTAAACACATAAGCATAGTCATGACTAAATACTATAGCGGAGGGTCTATTTACGCACCCGACATCCTCAAAGCCTTTAGCGGTAAAAAAGATAGCATGGTTGCTCTTTTTCAAGAATCAGAGCGTCACGTCGCAACTTGGCAATATACTAATGAGGTGGTTATGTCAGAAGAAACCTTGTATGGCGCTCATGGCGCCTGGGCTCAAATCCATGGCAAGAAAGCAATGCTGAAGCTGAGCTACGCAGAACGCTTCGAGGAAACACTCAAGCGGGTGAAAAAAGGTCAGTTGTCGTACCGCGCCACACCACTGGGCGGCTGCACGTCAAATAGTATTTGTACTAAACGGATCTCCGTTGATCTCCTCGGCTGCGATGGTTGCGCTTCTGCAGTCGTGATCAAGCCAAAACTCCTCAAGCTTATTGCCCTTCAGAACCTGACTGTAGATGCCTGCGCCCAAGGAAGTATGGAGCACACTGCAGAGCTTCAGACGCAGTATGAGCTGTCATCCTTCGCTACTCGCCTGGGGATCCAAGCATGACCGAACTGTGCGACCTAATCATCTTTTGGGATGCCTTAAATAGAATCCTGGCTGGCAAACCGCTGATCGTCACCAGAGACCTGCCCATCACCTATGACCTAGTCGCACTCGAGGCTGGAAGAACTAGGGGTTCGATCAGGGCTGATCGAGCCCAATTCGCCGCGCTCAGGCAAGCCATCAGGGACGCAGCGGCAGCGCAGAAGCCCCCACCAAAGAAAGCTTCCACTCGGCAAGAAAAGGAAAAACTCAAAGCTAAGAACCAGGAAATTGCCAACCTCAAAAATGAGTGCGACGAAGTTCGTAGCCGTGAGCTTATGCTTGTCCGATACATCGACGAGCTTGAAAGGGAGATTGTAAGGCTGCGTAAGCCTAGGTTGGTCAGTTCCATTGGCTGAGTCTCTTGGCAAAGTTTCCGGAGTACGAATGTTGGGATGCATGGTTGCCAACATTTGTTCTCCCGTCAGGAAGCTGGTAATGCCCCTTGTCTCGCAGTCGTCCAGTTCTAAGAAGGTTTAAAATCAACTTCGCATCGGGCAATTCATTACGTCCGGTCGCCGACATCATGTAAGTCCTATTCTGACTCACAGGCTCATTCCTGCTCTGGAACAGTGACCCGAGCCTTGGAACGCCGAGCTGCTAAAGCACTCGCAAAGCCCAATCCCATTGACCCTCATCCTCGTGTGCATAGGATCTCTCCCTATGTTCATGCTTGCGTGAAGCTTTCTGGGGCTGCCCTAACGTGAGCGCAAGGTAGCTGCCACGCTCCCATATAAAGAGTGTCTGTCCATATGGTTACATGTACGGCATAGGTTCTAGGTGTCCATATAGACCGTATCGCTGTTCAACGACGGGACCGCCGTCGTGGTGTTTACCGTGTTGCTGGGCATCGCCCAACTCGGCGAGACCCCGACCGTCAGTGCCACGGCCATGCTATTCGCCCACGAAGCCATTGGCGGCGTGGTGTTCGGTGGGCTGATCGGTTATCTGGTTTACCTGATGATCAAGAGCATCGAGCAGCACCAGATCGAAGTGATGCTGACCCTCGCGCTGGTCATCGGTGGTTCGGCGCTGGCCTCCGAACTGCACGTTTCCGCACCGATTGCGATGGTGGTTGCCGGCCTGATCATCGGCAACCTGGGGCGCAATCTGGCGATGAACGACATGACCCGCAAATACCTCGACGGTTTCTGGGAATTGCTCGACGACATGCTCAATGCGCTGCTGTTTGCGCTGATCGGCATGGAGCTGTTGCTGCTGCCATTCAACTGGCTGCACCTGGCGGCGGCGAGTTTACTGGCGGTGGCGATTCTGCTGTCGCGTCTGCTTACCGTGGCGCCGGCAATCCTGCTGCTGCGGCGCTGGCGCACAGTGCCGCGCGGCACGATCCGGGTGCTGACCTGGGGCGGTTTGCGCGGTGGGGTTTCGGTCGCACTGGCGCTGTCGCTGCCACTGGGCGAGCAGCGTGACTTGCTGCTGAGCATCACCTACATCGTGGTGTTGTCGTCGATTCTGATACAGGGCCTGACCATTGGCCGGGTTGTCCGTGGCGTAACGGGCAAGCAAGAAGTCAGCGCTGAAAACTCGGCACACTGACGCATCACACGGCGCCGTCGTGGAGCTACCTCCACGACGGCGCCCCTTCAATTAGCCCGCAGCACCGCATCAACCTCTTGCGCAGCACGCAATAGCCTGCTGTCGTCTCTAAACCCTCCAATCATTTGCAGGCCAACGGGTAACGCCCCGGCATTGCGCACGAGCGGAATGTTGATTTGCGGCAAGCCAAACGCCATCCAGAACTTGCTGAAATCGGAAGGCCCGGTGGCTTCAAGGCCCAGCGGGGCGACGATGCCACAACTCGCCCCCAGGACAGCGTCGAAAGGCTGGAATATCGGTTCCAGAAAAACGGCCAACTTTGCCAGACGCTTCTTTGCCGCTGACTCTTGCTCCCAGGTTGTCAAACTGGCGCGTTCGATCATGGCTAACAGTTCTTCACTGAGTTTGTCCGGATGCATTTGCAGTTCTTTGGACAGTGATCGGGCGCCCTCGCAATCGTTTATCAGCAGATGGTCATCAAATACGGCCGCAAACTCCTCAGGCAGCAACACCTCGCTCACCTGATGTCCGGCTAAGCGGAGCTCTTCAACCGCAGTTTCCAGAGATCTGGCCACGTCTTCGTCCACCTGATCCCAACGCGCCGTACGACAGAAGCCGAACGAGCATAAATTGCGTTCATGAGCACGCTGCGGGAAACCAGGAATCAAGACCTGAGCCATCAGCTCCAGATCACGAACAGACCTGCCATACCAACCCACCGTGTCAAAGCTCGGCGCTAACGGTTTGACCCCCTCCAGAGAAACCAGTCCATACGAAGGCTTGAAGGCATACAGTCCGCAATAGGCCGCCGGTTTGATCAATGAGCCAGCGGTCTGAGTCCCCAACGCGAGCGGGAAAAACCCGGCCGCCATCCCCGCTGCCGACCCGGCACTCGAACTGCCGGGGGTTCTGCCAAGATCATGCGGATTGCGGGTTGGGCCGGTATGCATGTAAGCGAATTCGGTTGTATGAGTCTTGCCCATGATGACTGCCCCGGCCTGGCGCAGCAGCGCAACGACGTGGGCGTCACGCGAGGGACGGTTTTGCTCATAGATCGGCGAGTAAAAACGGGTGGGATGATCGACCGTGTCATACACGTCTTTGATTCCCACGGGCACACCTGCCAAGAGGCCTTTCGCGCTACCGTTTTTTAATTGGCAAGCCTGACTGCGCACCGCGTCCGGCTCGAACGAAACAAAGGCATTTATGCTGCGCTCGCGCGCTTCGACACATTCAAGAAAGTGCTCGGCTACTGCCTCTGCGCTCACGACATCCGCACGAACCATTTCAGAAATGGCGGTAGCATCCGTTTGATTAAAATTGTGCATATCGCTCCTTGGACTTCCCGTCGAAAGGCACTTGAGGGAAGTGCGCTTTGTGGAAGTTTCAAGTTGCATAAACTGACTGCAAATCAGTGAAGCCTTTTATCTCGATAGGGTTTCCGGCGGGGTCCAGGAAGAACATGGTCGCTTGCTCGCCAGGCTCTCCTGGAAAACGAATGGTGGGTGAAAGAACAAATTTCACCTGGCCTTCGATCAAACGGTCCTTCAAGGCAACCCAGTCCGACATCTTCAATATCACCCCAAGGTGGGGCATCGGCACGTTGTGTTCGCCTACTTTCCCGGTATTGGTTACTGCAAAGGGTTCGCCCAGATGCAACGACAATTGATGCCCGAAAAAATTGAAATCAACCCAGGTCTCAGTGCTGCGCCCTTCCTCACATCCCAGCAAATCACCATAGAACTGGCGGGAAATCTGCAAATCGCGGACGTGAAAAGCGAGATGAAAAATCGACTGCATCGGTAGCTCCTGAACATCGCCGGAAAGTGGAAATAACGGTCAGGGTTGAAGACTGTGCGATTTCCATCAAAAGAGATAGCATGTAATTTTTTCGCTATCGAAAGTATTTCTTATGGATACGCGTTATCTGAAGAGCCTCATCACCGTCGTGGAATGCGGCTCCATCGCCCATGCCGCGCGCGCCGAAGGGTTGACGGCAGCAGCGGTCAGTCAGCGAATTCTCGCGCTGGAACGGCAACTCGGTTTTGAACTGCTGTCTCGCGTCGGGCACGCAGCCAAGCCGAGCCAGGCCTGTCTGGGTTTATTGCCCAGGGCTAAACGCATCGTTCGCGAGATTGAATTGCTGGCGGGAGATGCCGACGTGGGAGGGCTTACGGGGCAGTTGCGAATAGGCGCTATCTCTACTGTGCTGACCGGTCTGCTTCCCGGCGCATTGCGCGCACTGACCGAGCTGGCGCCGGGGCTGACGCCGGTCATCGTGCCGGGAACATCGCGATCGTTGTATCAAGCGCTGCTCTCTGGAGAAGTCGACGCGGCCATCCTGGTAGTTCCACCGTTCGAATTACCCAAAGCCCTGCGGGCGGTATCACTTCGCAAGGAGCCCCTGGTTTTTCTGTCGAAGGAAAAACTCTCGGACAGCATCCCGGCTCAACTGATGACCCAACCGTACATCCGCTACGATCCTGATTCGTGGGGCGGACGGCATGCCGAACATTACCTGGCGGACAACGGCTTGCTGCCGACGCCGCTAGTCGATCTGGATGCACTGGAGACCATTGCCATGCTCGTGACTGAAGGGCTTGGCGTGAGCCTTGTGCCTTATTGGTCTGGCTTCGAACACTGGGGCCACAAGTGTGTGGTGACCCCGGTTGGCAATGATCGCTATGACCGAGAGATTGCCCTGATCAGCCACGTTCAGACTGACCGGCCCAAGATGATGAGCGCTTTGTCCAAAGTGCTTTCACCAGCACAAGCCTGACGGACTCAATCTGGCTTGGACTCGGCTTGATCTTCCTCAGGGCCAGTGGATTTCGGTGTTCCGCTTTCGCTGCGGATCTGCGCATGGCTGATCAGGGCGAAGATAAAACTGCCGCCGATGATATTGCCGGCCAACGTCGGCCCCGCAAACACCGCCCAGAAATCGCTCCACGGCAACTCGCCAGCAAACACCAGATAGGACACCTCCGCCGAACCGACGACGATGTGAGTGAAGTCGCCGAGCGCCATGAAGTAGGTGATGAGGATGATGATCCACATCTTCGCGCTCTCCATCGACGGGATCATCCAGACCATGGTCGCGATCATCCAGCCGGAGACAATGCCTTTGGCGAACATCTGGCTGGCGCTGTGTTCCATCACCTTGCGACCGATTTCGAGGAAGGCGTGGTCGGTCTTGGCGTCGAAGATCGGCAGCTCCAGCATCACGTAAGCCACCAGAATCGTGCCGCACAGGTTGCCGACCAGCACCACCGTCCAGAGTCGGATGAGCCGTCCGAAATTCAGTAGCGTCGGTTTGGTCATGACCGGCAGCACGGCGGTCAGGGTGTTTTCGGTGAACAGTTGCTGGCGGGCGAGGATCACTGCGAGAAAGCCTGCGCAGTAGCCGAAACTGGCAATCACCTTGAATTCGTCGCCGTCGGGCAACCGCGAAGTGAGCAGGCCCATGCCCATCAGCGAAAGGCCCATGGTCAGGCCTGCAGCAAGTGCCGACCACCATAGCGCAGCGATACTGCGTTCAAGTTCCTGATCGCCTTGGGAGCGGATGATTTCATGCAGAACCGCCGCGCGGGGCGGCTGGTTTTTCTCGACTTCGTGTTGCTCTTTGGCCGAGAGGTCGGGGGTCTTGCCGTCGGTGGGCGTGGTCATGGTGTGGGAACCGGTGGGGAGTGTCGTTTACCTACGACATTCGCACCATGAAATACGTTCTGTAGGCGCCGAGCAAATCTTTGGGCGTACGCAGAAAATGTAGGAGCTGCCGAAAGCTGCGATCTTTTGATTTTGATTTTTCAAAAGCAAGATCAAAAGATCGCAGCCTTCGGCAGCTCCTACAGGGTCAGCGTTATGCCTGCGAAGGTAGCGCCGCGGATCTCAATCAGCGATCGCCGCGTCGTCCTGAAACTGGTCTTTGACGTATTTGATCTCGGTCCGCCCGTGCGGTGCCGGCAGGCCGTCTTCACCGAGGTTTACGAAAACCATCTTCTCGACAGTCAGAATGCTCTTGCGGGTGATCTTGTTGCGCACTTCGCAGGTCAGGGTGATGGAGGTGCGGCCGAACTCGGTGGCAGTGATGCCCAATTCAATGATGTCGCCCTGGCGCGAGGCGCTGACGAAGTTGATTTCGGAAATGTACTTGGTCACCACGCGCTGATTGCCCAACTGGACGATGGCATAGATCGCTGCTTCTTCGTCGATCCAGCGCAACAGACTGCCGCCGAACAGCGTGCCGTTGGGGTTGAGGTCTTCGGGTTTTACCCATTTGCGGGTGTGGAAATTCATGTTCACTCCTGAGCGTTTGCCGAAAGATGGGCGGTATCTTGGCAGACCGAGCGGTCATGCTCCATGAGCCTTCTACTATGGTCGCGATTGGCGATCTTCATTTGGCCGACAGAAAGCCTTTGGAAGATCAGTCTAGACGGCTATAATCGCCACCGTTTCAAAACGGTAACTTCCACTTGCTACCGTTTTCCCGCCACCTGTCCGAGGGGCGCTGCAGCAGGTTCAACCTGTCAGGCTCGGATGGGGCGTTGACTGGCCTAGGCCGGACACTAAACGCACAACGGCGCCCATTCGCATACATTACGAATGGAGGCTCTTCATGAGCGCTGTTATCACGCCTGCAGATTTTAACGATTACAAAGTTGCCGATATGTCCCTGGCTGCCTGGGGCCGTCGCGAAACCATCATCGCCGAATCGGAAATGCCGGCTCTGATGGGTCTGCGTCGCAAGTACTCCGGCGAACAGCCGTTGAAAGGCGCGAAGATCCTCGGCTGCATCCACATGACCATTCAGACTGCCGTGCTGATCGAAACCCTGGTTGCCCTGGGTGCCGAAGTACGCTGGTCGTCCTGCAACATTTTCTCGACTCAGGATCAGGCTGCTGCCGCTATCGCTGCTGCCGGTATCCCGGTTTTCGCCTGGAAAGGCGAAACTGAAGAAGAGTACGAGTGGTGCCTGGAGCAGACCATCCTGAAGGATGGCCAGCCATGGGACGCCAACATGATCCTCGACGACGGCGGCGACCTGACTCAACTGCTGCACGACAAGTACCCACAAGTACTGGATCGCGTTCACGGCGTGACCGAAGAAACCACCACTGGCGTACACCGTCTGCTGGACATGCTGGCCAAAGGCACGCTGAAAATCCCGGCCATCAACGTCAACGACTCGGTGACCAAGTCCAAGAACGACAACAAGTACGGCTGCCGTCACAGCCTGAACGACGCAATCAAGCGTGGTACCGACCACCTGCTGTCCGGCAAGCAAGCGCTGGTCATCGGTTACGGTGACGTGGGCAAGGGCTCGGCCCAGTCCCTGCGTCAGGAAGGCATGATCGTTAAAGTTTCCGAAGTTGACCCGATCTGCGCCATGCAGGCCTGCATGGACGGTTTCGAACTGGTTTCGCCGTTCATCGACGGTATCAACGACGGTTCCGAAGCAAGCATCGACAAAGCGCTGCTGGGCAAGATCGACCTGATCGTGACCACCACCGGTAACGTCAACGTTTGCGACGCCAACATGCTCAAAGCTCTGAAGAAGCGCGCTGTTGTCTGCAACATCGGCCACTTCGACAACGAAATCGACACCGCTTTCATGCGCAAGAACTGGGCATGGGAAGAAGTGAAGCCACAGGTACACAAGATCCACCGTACCGGCGCTGCCAAATTCGACCCACAGAACGACGACTACCTGATCCTGCTGGCCGAAGGCCGTCTGGTGAACCTGGGCAACGCTACCGGTCACCCGAGCCGCATCATGGACGGTTCGTTCGCCAACCAGGTTCTGGCACAGATCTTCCTGTTCGACCAGAAGTACGCCGACCTGTCGCCAGCCCAGAAAGCCGAGCGCCTGACCGTTGAAGTACTGCCGAAGAAACTCGACGAAGAAGTGGCCCTGGAAATGGTTCGCGGCTTCGGCGGCGTGGTCACTCAACTGACCAAGCAACAGGCTGACTACATCGGCGTTACCGTCGAAGGCCCGTTCAAGCCGCACGCTTACCGCTACTAAGATAAGAGCAGCTGCGAGCTTTAAGCTTCAAGCGGCAAGCGAGGTCAAAAGCCGGACTTGCCGTGCAAAGCGTGAAGCTCTGCCCCTATTTCAAAACAGTGTCAGGCAGCAGGCTCCAGGCACAAGAGACAAGCGCACCTCCGCTTCTCTTGTAGCTTGAAGCTTGCAGCTTGTAGCTGGAGGTTTCCTCCATGTCCCAAGACCGTCGCTACAGCTTCGAGTTCTTCCCGACCAAGACCGATGCTGGGCATGAAAAGCTGCTCAACGTTGCCCGTCATTTGGCAACGTACAATCCCGATTTCTTCTCCTGCACCTATGGCGCTGGTGGTTCGACGCGTGATCGCACCCTCAACACCGTTTTGCAACTGGAAAGCGAAGTCAAAGTACCGGCCGCACCGCACCTGTCGTGCGTCGGCGACAGCAAGGACGACCTGCGCGGCCTGCTGAACGAGTACAAGGCTGCCGGCATCAAGCGCATCGTTGCCCTGCGTGGCGACTTGCCGTCCGGCATGGGCATGACCAGCGGTGAGCTGCGTCACGCCAATGAACTGGTTGAATTCATTCGTGAAGAAACCGGTGACCATTTCCACATCGAAGTCGCCGCTTACCCGGAGATGCATCCGCAAGCGCGCAATTACGAAGACGATCTCGCCAACTTCGTGCGCAAGGCCCGCGCCGGCGCCGACAGCGCGATCACCCAGTACTTCTTCAACGCCGACAGCTACTTTTACTTTGTCGACCGTTTGCAGGCGCTGGGCGTGGATATTCCGGTGGTACCGGGGATCATGCCGATCACCAACTACAGCAAACTCGCGCGCTTCTCCGATGCCTGCGGTGCGGAAATCCCGCGCTGGATTCGCAAGCAGCTGGAAGCCTATGGCGATGACACTCAAAGCATTCAGCGCTTTGGTGAGCAAGTCGTCAGCGAGATGTGCGAACGCCTGTTGCAGGGCGGCGCACCGGGGCTGCATTTCTATTCCATGAACCAGGCTGAACCTAGCCTGGCGATCTGGAATAACCTGAAGTTGCCGCGCTGAAGCAGCTACAAGCTGAAAGCTACAAGCCAGATCAAAAGATCGCAGCCTTCGGCAGCTCCTACATTGGGATTTAGTTCACCCTGTAGGAGCTGCCGAAGGCTGCGATCTTTTGCTTTTAAAGGCCCGAGACAGAGCTTGTGCAGGCAGTTTCTGGCTCTTTGTGGTTTCTCGTCGTAATCTCAAGCCATGCCTTTGATCACACAGTTATTCGCCGTGCTGGTTTTTGCTTGCCTGAGCTTCGCCGCTCGAGGCGAGAAGCTGCGTATTGTCACCGAGCCATGGGCGCCTTACGTCTATGAAGAGAACGGCAAAAACCTCGGGCTGGATTACGAAACCACCGCCATTGTGTTCAAGCGCCTGGGCATAGAAGTCGAATGGCAGTTCCTGCCTTGGAAACGCTGCCTGTCGATGCTGGAAACCGGCCAGGCCGACGGTGCGCTGGATATTTTTCACAGCGCCGAGCGCGACGCCACCCTGCTCTACCCCAGCGAGCCGCTGTCGGATGTCGAGTTCGTGATGTTCTACGCCAACGACCGACCACACCCGTTCAACAAACTCGACGACCTCAAAGGCCTGACCATCGGCACTTCACCGGGTTATCTGTACAGCCCCGACTTCAGCGAATCGACCCTGTTTACCCGCGAGCCCGCGCCGACCCACGAAGCCAACTTCGGCAAACTAGTGCGCGGACGTATCGATTTGCTGATCACTGATCGCCGCGTGGGTCAGCATTTGCTGGATCAGTTGAATATTCGCGATCTGATCAGTGAAAACCCCATGATTATCAGCCGCCAGAGCCAGTTTTTAGCAGTTCGGCGCAATGCCGGGATGGATTTGCTGGCGCAACGCTTCGGCGCCGAACTCAAGCGCTTCAAGCGCGAACCGGCCTACGCCGAGCTGAGCGCACGCTATGGCGCAGCCCCTGGCCAGACGGCGCCATTGAGTAAAGTGTCGGCGGACAGCAAAACCGTTGAGCAGCAGGAAAGCAGCGCGCAGTGATTGCTCTGTTATACTCCGGCGTTCCCGCCAGGCTCACGCCCGGACGCCCGGAACCTTAACAGGCCTCTCGACCCGCTACAGCGCAGCTTCCAGCCAGCGCGAGCACTCCAGACGTGTCTTTGGAACCGCAGCAGGACCGGACGGGATTGCGTCCTCTTAAACGTGATTCGCGCCAGGCAAGATTCCCATTGGGCCAAGCCCTAACTAAAACAGGATTACTCATGTCCTTTGCTTCCCTCGGTCTCTCCGAGGCTTTAGTCCGCGCCATCGAAGATGCGGGCTATACCGAGCCTACTCCGGTGCAACAGCGGGCTATTCCCGCCGTGTTGCAAGGTCGCGACCTGATGGTTGCGGCACAGACAGGTACTGGTAAAACCGGCGGTTTCGCCCTTCCGATCCTGGAGCGGTTGTTCCCCAACGGTCACCCGGACAAATCCCAGCGTCACGGCCCGCGCCAACCGCGCGTACTGGTCCTGACCCCGACCCGCGAACTCGCGGCCCAGGTTCACGAGAGCTTCAAGATCTACGCCCGTGACCTGAAATTCGTCAGCGCCTGCATCTTCGGTGGCGTTGGCACGAACCCGCAGGTTCAGGCCATGGCCCGTGGTGTCGACGTGCTGGTCGCTTGCCCGGGTCGTTTGCTCGACCTGTGCGGCCAGGGCAGCGTCGATCTGTCCCACGTTGAAATCCTCGTCCTCGACGAAGCCGACCGCATGCTCGACATGGGTTTCGTGCACGACGTGAAGAAAGTCCTCGCACGCCTGCCGTCCAAGCGTCAGAACCTGCTGTTTTCGGCGACGTTCTCCAAAGACATCACCGACCTTGCCGGCAAGCTGCTGCACAACCCGGAACGCATCGAAGTCACGCCGCCGAACACCACGGTCGAGCGCATCGAACAGCGCGTATTCCGTCTGCCGGCCAGCCACAAGCGTGCGCTGCTGGCGCACCTGATCACCGCCGGCGCGTGGGAACAGGTGCTGGTGTTCACCCGTACCAAGCACGGCGCCAACCGTCTGGCCGAGTACCTCGACAAGCACGGTCTGCCGGCTGTCGCGATTCACGGCAACAAGAGCCAGAACGCTCGCACCAAAGCCCTGGCCGACTTCAAGGCTGGCGAAGTGCGCATTCTGGTAGCTACCGACATCGCCGCGCGCGGTCTGGACATCGACCAGTTGCCACACGTGGTCAACTTCGAACTGCCGAACGTCGATGAAGACTACGTGCACCGTATCGGCCGTACTGGCCGTGCCGGTCGTTCGGGTGAGGCGATCTCGCTGGTCGCTCCGGACGAAGAAAAACTGCTGAAAAGCATCGAGCGCATGACCAAGCAGAAAATCGCCGACGGCGACCTGATGGGCTTCGACTCGAGCACCATTGAAGCCGAGAAGCCGGAAGTGCGTGAGCGTCCGGACGTGCGCAACCCGCGCAACCCTCGTGGCCCGCGCGGCGACGGTCCGAATGGCGGCGGCGGTGGCGGCGGTCGTAAAGACAAAGGCAAGGAAAAGAGCAAGGAAAAGCCAGCCGGCGAACGCGGCGAGCGTCCAGCCCGTCAGCAAAAGCCTCGCGAAGGCACTCCGGCCCGTGACCAGCGCCCGAGCCAGCCGCCACGCGCTGCGTCTGATCGCGCCCCGGACGAGTTCCTCGACGACGATGTGGATAACTTCGGTAACCGCGTTGACTACGTGCCAAAGCCAGCCCCTGCCGGCGGTCGCGGCCGTCGTCCAGGCGCACCGGCTCAGGGCGCAGGCGCAGGTTCAGGCGCATCACGCGGCGGTCAGTCGCAAGGTCGCCAGAACGCTCCGCGCAACACCAACGGCTCGAGCACCGGCACCCCGCCAGCCAAGCGTAGCGGTCCACGTAATGGTGCACCACGTGACGGTCAGTCGGGTCGTCGCGACGACTCTTCCTCGTCCTCGCGCAACCGCCGCCCGGCCCGTGACGATCAGCCTCGTAGCGAGCCAGCCGTGCAGGCCCCGCGCAGCAATGGCCCGAAGATCATGCACAAGGAATCGAAAGCCGACCGCTTCCCGACTCCTGAGCAGCTCGATCAACTGCCAAGCCGCCCACGTGGCGAAAAACCGGCCTTGCTGACGCGCAATCGCTGATTTGATGCCGCAATGAAAAATGCCCCGGTTCGCAAGAGCCGGGGCATTTTTTATGGAAAAACACACCCGCACCTGTAGGAGCTGCCGAAGGCTGCGATCTTTTGATGTTGGAAAAGCCAAAGTCAAAAGATCGCAGCCTTCGGCAGCTCCTACAGGGGATGTATGTGTGGCAGGCAATAAAAAACGCCCCCGGCCTTTCAACCGGGGGCGTTTTTGTGTGGCTGGCGAAAAATTACTTCGCTTTCACGCCTTCAAACGAAACGTACAGCTCGACCGCGTCGGACTTGGGACCCAGGTCTTTCTGCTTGCCGAAATCGGAACGCTTGATGCTGGTGGTGCCTTCGAAGCCGGCACGGTAGCCGCCCCATGGATCCTTGCCTTCACCCAGGAAGGTGGCTTTGACAACCACTGGCTTGGTGACGCCCAGCAGGGTCAGGTCGCCAGTCACGTCAGCGGTGTTCGCGCCGGTGGACTTGATGCTGGTGGAAACGAAAGTCGCTTTGCCAAACTTGCTCGCGTTCAGGAAGTCAGCGCTGGCGATGTGCTTGTCGCGTTCGGCGTGATTGGTGAACACGCTGGCGGTGTTGACGTTGAACTCGATCTTGCTGTCTTCAGGCTTGGCCGCGTCGAAGCTGAACTTGCCGTCGATGTCCTTGAAAGTACCGGTGATGAAGCTGTAGCCCAAGTGGCTGATCTTGAAGTCGACGAAGGCGTGCTGGCCTTCTTTATCAACGACGTAGTCAGCAGCCATTACGTTGGCGGACAGAACGGCAGAACCGATTGCCAGAGCGGCCAGAGTCTTTTTCAACATGCTTTGTTTTCCTTTGGAGTCGAGGTTGAACATCAGGCTTTGCGACCGAGCATTCGAGTGAGGGTCGCATCACGATCAATAAAGTGGTGCTTCAATGCTGCCAACGCATGGAGACCGGAAAAAATTACCAGCGCCCACGCCAGCCAGAGATGAATCACCCCAGCGGTATCTGCCTGATCCGGTAGCCCGGAAACCAGTGCAGGAACTTCAAACAGGCCAAACACCGGAATACCGACACCGTCTGCGGTGGAAATCAGGTAACCGGCAAGCATCACAGCGAACAGCGCGAGATACAGAAACCCGTGGCCGAATTTAGCGCCGATACGGGTCATGCGGCTGTAGCTTTGCAGCGTCGGCGGCGGTGGGCTGATAAAACGCCACAACACCCGCAACACCATCACTCCGAGCAGCACCAGACCAATGCTCTTGTGCAGATCCGGCGCGTCTTTGCGCCAGGTGCTGTAGTAATCCAGCCCGACCATCCACAGGCCCAGCGCGAACAGTCCGAAGACCACCAGCGCCACACCCCAGTGCATGAAGATGCTGACCCAACCATAGCGCGAAGAAGAGTTACGTAGCTGCATTGCCCAAATCCTGTGAGAACTGCGAACCAAGACTAGCGAGTTATCTATCGAATTAAAGCGGAAAATTTCGCTTTGAAATATCGAGAAATACGATGAAGAGTCTGAAAGTGGCGTGTTAAGGAAAGATTAACGGGGAAAGTGTGGCGGGATGTTGTTTCTAAGCAATGGATTTTTGTTGGCAGAGCTGGCCCTATCGCGAGCAGGCTCACTCCTACAATTGGCCGTATTCCAACTGCAGAAATGCGATCTCTTGTAGGAGTGAGCCTGCTCGCGATAGCGGTCTTACAGGCAAAAAAAAGCGCGGCATAAGCGCCGCGCTTCTTCATTCACCGCAAGGCTTTTACTGCGCCTTGGTCTCGGTCGTTGCCGCAGGCTTGGCTGCTGGCTTCTTCGCCGGCTCAGCCTTTTTTGCCGCCGGTTTGGCCGCTGGCTTTTTCGCTTCGGTTTTCGCCGCAGGCTTTTTCGCTGCTGGCTTGGCTGCCGCTTTCTTTGCAGGCTCGGCTTTTACCGGTGCGGCTGGCTTCGGTGCTTCCACCGGAGCTGGCGCAGGGGTCGGCGCGGGCGCTGGAGCCACTGGAGCTGGAGCCGGTTCTGGAGCTTTCACAGGCTCTGGCTTCTTCTCATCGTCCGAACCACCGAACAGGTTGCTGAAGAAGTTGCCCTTCTTCGCTGCCACGGCACCGGCCGCGCCCGCCGCTGCTGCCGGGATCACTTTGGCAGGTTCGAATGATTTGCCTGCCGCCAGATCTTCAACCTGGCTGGCCGCACGCTGACCGGTGCGCAGCGCACCTTCCAGAGTGCCCGGGTACAAGGTGTCGGTGTGTTCGCCGGCAAACGCTACGCGCTGCAGCGGACGTTCCCAGATACGCCAGAACTTGCTGATCTGGCCCGGACCGTAAGCCAGGTACGCGCCGCCCATCGACGGGTCGGTGCTGTAGCGACGGATCTCATAACCGGTGAACGAGCCACGGGCCTGTGGATAAAACGCGTGCAGACGAATCAGCACTTGATCGACCATCTGCTTGTCGCCAAATGCCTGCATCACGCGGGCATTGTCGCCGGACAGGTTGATCACCACGTTGGCGCCGCCCTTCAGCGCGGGCTCGATCCACAACATGCCCAGACCGGTGTTGCTGTAGATCTCGCCGGACATGCGCGACTTGCTTTCCCACACCGGCGTCTTGAACTTCAGCATGATCTGGTCGCGCCAACCGTAGTTGGTGCCCTTGATGGCCGCCAGACGCTGGGCGTCCAGTGACGGGGTCAGCTGAATCTTGTTCAAGGCACGCAACGGTACAGCCAGCACGACGTAATCGGCCTGGTAACCGACGCTGCCAACCTTGACGGTCACGCCGTCCTTGTCCTGATTGATGGCCGATACCGGCGAATTGGTCTTGATGACCTTGATCTGTTTGACGAACGCTTGCGCCAGCACCTGGCTGCCGCCGACCAGGCGCGAGGCGCGCAGGTCACGGTCGGACACGCCGCGATACACGCGGTTCTGCTGGGCGAAATACAGCAGCGACAGACGCGAAGGCTCGTCGTAGTGGGTGCGGATGTCCTGGTTGATCAACTGACGCGCAGTGGCTGGCAGATTCTGTTTGTCGAGCCAGCTCGACACGGTGATCTGGTCCAGTGCGTGCAGGGTGTTGGTCGCTGCCGGGTTCTGTGGATCGTCGATCGAGCGCGCCAGATCGTCGAGGGTTTTCTGGTAACGCTTGAGCGCATCGGCGGTGGCCGGTTGCTTGGTCGCCAGGTCGGCAGCGGAAAAATACTCGCCGTCGATCAAATAACCCGGTGTACGCACGAATTCCGGTGCCGGCGTGGTGCCGAGCTTGAACGTCGAGACGTACTTGTTCAGCACCGGCTGGGTTTTGTCGTTGCCGATCCACTCGCTGGTGGCCATGCCCGAGCGACCGCCCAGGCTTGGTTTGGCTTCGAGCAGCGTGACCTGCCAGCCTTTGTTTTGCAGCTCATAAGCAGCGGTCAGGCCCGACAGGCCGCCGCCGATCACGATTGCGGTTTTATCCTTGGCCAGCGCCGTAACGCTGAACAGCCCCAACATCACCAGCGCACAGGCGCGCAGCCAACCGACAGACATTCAGCGAACTCCGGAAATACACAGAAAAAAGCAGTTGTGCGGGTCAGACGACCCAAAGAACCGCGAAGAATACGTTAGCCATCAAAACGCCGCCAGCGACGTCTATCGGCTCATACAAAGTAGCTCAATCGACACAATGGGTTGTTCCCGCGCGATGCATTGCATAGGCTTGCGCGATTGTTTGCCCGCGCCTGTCGCGAGCCGCCTCGAGGAGACTGTAAATGGGCCTTAATAATCAGTGGATGCAACGCGATCTCGCGGTGTTGTGGCATCCCTGCACCCAGATGAAAGACCACGAACAGCTGCCGCTGATCCCGATCAAGCGCGGCGAAGGCGTCTGGCTCGAAGACTTCGAGGGCAAGCGCTACCTCGACGCGGTCAGCTCGTGGTGGGTCAACGTGTTCGGCCACGCCAACCCGCGCATCAACCAGCGCATCAAGGATCAGGTCGATCAACTGGAGCACGTGATTCTCGCCGGTTTCAGCCATCAACCGGTGATCGAGCTGTCTGAACGTCTGGTGAAGATGACGCCAGAAGGCCTGAACCGGGTGTTCTACGCCGATAACGGTTCGTCCTGCATCGAAGTCGCGCTGAAAATGAGCTTTCACTATTGGCTCAACCGCGGCATGCCGGCCAAGAAACGCTTCGTCACCCTGACCAACAGCTACCACGGCGAAACCATGGCAGCGATGGCGGTCGGCGACGTGCCGCTGTTCACTGAAACCTACAAAGCCCTGCTGATGGACACCATCAAGGTGCCGAGCCCGGATTGCTACGGGCGCCCCGAAGGCATGAGTTGGGAGGAGCACTCGCGCAATATGTTCGCGGCGATGGAACAGACGTTGGCCGAGAACCATGACAGCGTTGCGGCAGTGATCGTCGAGCCACTGATTCAGGGTGCCGGCGGCATGCGCATGTATCACCCGGTGTACCTCAAGCTGCTGCGCGAGGCCTGCGACCGTTACGGCGTGCACCTTATCCTCGACGAAATCGCCGTCGGCTTTGGCCGCACCGGAACGATGTTCGCCTGCGAGCAGGCCGGCATCCGTCCGGACTTCCTCTGCCTGTCCAAGGCCCTGACCGGCGGCTACCTGCCGCTGGCCGCGTGCCTGACCACCGACGATGTCTACAGCGCGTTCTACGACGACTATCCAACCCTGCGCGCCTTCCTCCACTCGCACAGCTACACCGGCAACCCGCTGGCGTGCGCGGCGGCGTTGGCGACGCTGGATATCTTCGAGCAGGACAACGTGATCGAGAACAACAAGGCACTCGCTCAGCGCATGGCGTCGGCGACGGCGCATCTGGTCGATCACCCGAACGTCAGCGAAGTGCGTCAGACCGGCATGGTCCTGGCCATCGAGATGGTCAAGGATAAAGCCACCAAAGAGGCCTACCCTTGGCAGGAACGCCGCGGCCTGAAAGTGTTCCAGCATGCGCTGGAGCGTGGCGCGCTGCTGCGTCCGCTTGGCAGTGTGGTGTACTTCCTGCCGCCGTACGTGATCACGCCGGAGCAGATCGACTTCCTCGCCGAAGTCGCCAGCGAAGGCATCGACATCGCCACCCGTGACAGCGTCAGCGTGGCCGTGCCGAAGGACTTCCACCCCGGTTTCCGTGATCCGGGCTGATCTGTTTCACTAAAGCTTCAGCGGTGACCGGACTACCGTCATCGCTGGCAAGCCAGCTCCCACAGGTTCTGCGCAAGTCCTTGTGGGAGCTGGCTTGCCAGCGATAGGGCCGCCAGACTTTTACAATTTCTACAGAGACCCCGCATGAGACTGTCCCGCTTCTTTATCGACGCCCCGCTAAGCACCGGCCAACACGAACTGCCGGAGGCCCAGGCGCATTACATCAGCCGCGTGCTGCGCATGGCCGAGGGCGATGCGGTGCAGATGTTCGACGGTTCCGGCCATGAGTTTCGCGGTTCCTTGCTGGAAGTCGGCAAGAAACGCGTGGTGGTGCAGATCGACGAGCAGTTCGCCGGACAGATCGAATCACCGCTGCACATCCATCTCGGCCAGGGCCTGTCCCGCGGCGAGCGGATGGACTGGGCGATTCAGAAAGCCACCGAACTGGGCGTCAATGAAATCACGCCGATCTTCAGCGATCGCTGTGAAGTTCGCCTCAAAGACGAGCGCGCTGACAAACGCTTGCAGCATTGGCGTCAGGTGGCGATCAGCGCATGTGAGCAATGTGGTCGTTCGCGGGTCCCGGTGATTCATCCACCGGTACTGCTGGCGGACTGGATCAAGCAGACCGAAGCCGAGTTGAAACTGGTGCTGCACCCGGTAGCCGAGCCGCTGGTGAGCCATGCAAAACCTTCGACTCTGGCGTTTCTGATCGGGCCGGAGGGCGGCTTGTCCGAGGCCGAGGTCGAGCAGGCCAAGGGCAATGGTTTTCATGCTGCTCGCCTTGGGCCGCGCGTGTTGCGGACCGAAACTGCGCCGGTAGTTGCGTTGGCGGTGGCTCAACAATTGTGGGGTGATTTCTAGGGTCCCAAAAGATCGCAGCCTGCGGCAGCTCCTACAGGGGCAGCGCATTCCAAATGTAGGAGCTGCCGCAGGCTGCGATCTTTTGATCTTGCTTCACAGGACGTAAAACATAATCGCAACAAAGTGCAGCAAACTCCCGGCAATCACGAACAAATGCCAGATCCCGTGGGCATGTCGTAGCCGATGATCCAAGGCAAAAAAGATAATCCCCACGGTGTACAACACCCCGCCCGTCGCCAGCCACGCGAAACCCGTCGTGCCCAACGCCGCCAGTAACGGCTTCACTGCCACCAGCACGATCCAGCCCATCACCGCATAGATCACGATGGACAGAATCCGCGCCTCGGAACGCGGTTTGATCTCTTGCACAATGCCGATCAGCGCCAGCCCCCAGACAATCCCGAATAGTGTCCAGCCCCACACCCCGCGCAAGGTCACCAGGCAAAACGGCGTGTAGCTGCCGGCGATCAGCAAATAGATCGAAAAGTGATCGACCTTCTTCATGATCTCTTTCTTGCGCCCGCGCACGCTGTGGTACACGGTCGATGCGCTGTACAACACCAGCAGGGTAAACGCGTAAATCGCCACACTGACGATCTTCCATGGACTGCCATCGAGACAGGCGATGACCAGCATCCACACACCGCCGATAAAAGCCGCCACTGCCCCGACCAGATGCGTCCAGGCGTTCAATCGTTCTCCGTGATACATCTATTGCTCACCTCAAAATTCATTACCGCAGCGCGCAAGGCTCGGGCCTTGAGCGTAAAAGCGCAATGTTTCTGTTCAACATGAATCCGTGTAGGAGCTGCCGCAGGCTGCGATCTTTTGATCTTCAAAGGCAAAAGATCGCAGCCTGCGGCAGCTCCTACAAAGGGCCGCGTTTACCGTGCACAATCGGCCGATACCAAAAAGAGTCCGCGCCATGCTGATCGACGAAGAGTTGACCCTGAAAAAACTCGAGGTGTTCCTCGCTTTCATGCGCACCGGCAATCTCGCCCGTGCCGCTGCCGAGCTACAGACCAGCAATGTCAGCGTGCACCGCGCGATTCACTCGCTGGAAAGCGCCCTGCGCTGCCCGCTGTTCAAACACGAAGGCCGCAACCTGACGCCGCTGGAAAGCGCCTATGTACTGGAGGAACGCGCGCAGAAGCTGATTCAGGACGTGGTCGAAAGCGTACGCCTGACCCGCGAGGCCGCAGGATTCTCCGCCGAACGCTTCAAACTCGGCTCGCTGTATTCACTGACCGTGAAAACCGTGCCGCAACTGATCATGGGCCTGAAGATCCGCCGCAGCGAACTCAACATCGACCTGATTCTTGGCTCGAACATCGACCTGCTCTACAAGCTGAAAAACATGGAAGTCGACGCGATTCTGGTGTCGCTGGACGACAGCATCAACGACCCGGATTGCGAGCAGATTGCGCTGTTTTCCGATGACATCTTTCTCGCCACTCCTGCCGATTCAAGATTTGCCCAGCGCAGTGAAGTTGATCTGGCGGACGTACGCGATGAAACCTTCATCACGTTGACCCAGGGCTTCGCGACCCATCAGGACGGCAATCGGGTGTTCAGGCAGGCGGGGTTCGAGCCGAAGGTGGCGATGCAGGTGAATGACATCTTCACGCTGCTGAGCATGGTCAGTTCCGGGGTGGGTTATGCGCTGCTGCCTGGAAGGATTGCGGCGGTGTATGAGAATCGGGTGAAGCTGATTCCGTTGCAGGAAAAGTATCGGTTGCAACAGCACATTGGTGTGGTGTTTCTGAAGGCCAAGGAGCGCGACCCGAATCTGCTGGCGTTGTTGGCGGAGTGTCGGATGTATGCCAATCGCCAGGTCTGAAACCGAGTTGTCTGAATCGCTGGCAAGCCAGCTCCCACAGTGTGTTGCGCCGCACAATAAATCTGTGTTCAACACATCGCCCTGTGGGAGCGGGCTTGCCCGCGATGGCGTCAGCTCAGGTAACAAACAACCAAAGCCCTACCCCACCAACCCCCGCATCACCAAAAACAAAACCGAAGGCCCAAGCAGACACCCAAGCGCGGTATAGAACGCCGCCGTCAGACAACCGTAAGGCACAAGCTTCGGATCCGTCGCCGCCAGCCCGCCAGCCACGCCACTGGAAGTGCCCATCAACCCGCCGAAGATCACCGCACTGCGCGGGTTGTTCAAGCCGATCATCGGGGCCACAAACGGTGTCATCACCATCACCAGAATCGCCTTGATCAACCCCGCAGCAATCGACAGCGCCATTACTTCAGAACTGGCACCAATCGCCGCCCCGGTCACCGGGCCGACAATGTAGGTCACCGCCCCTGCGCCGATGGTGGTCAGGCTCACCGCATCGGTATAACCGAACGCCATCGCCACACCAACGCCGGCGACAAACGACGTGCCCACCCCGACAAACAGCGCCAGCACACCGACAAACCCGGCGCGTTTGAGCTCTTCAACACTCACGCCAAACGCCGTGGCAACGATGGCGAAATCACGCAGCATCGCGCCACCGAGCAAACCGATACCCGACAACAAAGGAATATCCACCACGCCTTTCTGCCCGCCGGTCAGCGCACCGCCAACGTAGGACAACACCAGCCCGAGCAGAATGGCGATCGCCGAACCGTGCAACCGGCCCTTGGTGAAGGTATTGGACATCCAGTAGGACACCCACATGGTCAGGCCGACAATCAGGAAACCGCTGATCAGGCCGTAGCCAGTGATGACTTTCATCATTGATTCGTACATGGCGATTACCCCGCAGTCTTGGCTGGAGCAATCGGCGCCGGATCCTTGTTGCCGAGGCGCACCAGCACCGGCACCATGGCAAAGGCGATCACCACCGCAAGTGTCCCGGCGAGAATCGCCATCGGCCCGCCCTTCAGCGCGCCGTAAACATTCTGCTGCGCCGCCATGGCGACCACGATCGGAATGTAGATCGCACTCCAGAACTCGACACCCTGTTCAGTCTTGCCCTTGAGCCAGCCGGTTTTGTTCAGATAACTGCCCAGGCCGATCAACAGCAGCATCGCAATGCCGACGCCGCCGACGTTTGCCGGCACGCCGATCAGCTTGCCGAGCAGTTCACCGACCCAGATACCCACCAGCGTACAAAAGGCGAGAAACGCCACACCGTAAATAATCATTGTTGTAGTCCTCAAAGTGCATCGTCGAATGTTGTTTTTGTTGTTCGAAGCTTGAGTCGGCGTTTTAGGTTCGGCGGCTTCCCTCCTCACGCAACAGCGCCTGCAAGGTGTCGAGGCGAGCACTGTGGAAGGCAGTGACAGTGCCTGATTCGAACACCCGGCGCGCCAGCCCGGTCAGCACCGCACCCGGCGGCAGTTCGATCTGTAGCCGCACGCCGCGCTCGTAGGCGCTTTGCACGGTGCCGCGCCAGTCCACCACGCGGCACATGTTGAAAGCGAGGTCGTCGCGCAGGGCTTCAACCTTGATGACCGGCCGAGCGCGACTGCCGCTCAGGTAAGCGATTTTCGGAGTTTGCAGCTGTATTTTGGCGAAGGCTTCAGCGAGGGCCTGAGCCGGTTTTTCCAGCAGCGGACAATGCGACGGCACGCTGACCGCCAGACGTGTCGCCAGCCCCGCGCCACGACTGCGCGCCAGTTCGGCCACCTCTTGCATCGCCTTGTCACTGCCAGCAATGACCACTTGGTTATCGGCGTTGATGTTGGCCAGATAAACCGGCGTTTCGGCGCTGTGAACTTGCACCAGCAACGCTTCGACTGTGGACAACTGCAAACCAATAATCGCGGTCATGCCAAAGCCCTGTGGATAAGCCTGCTGCATCAACTCACCGCGCAGGCTGACCAGATGCAGTGCATCGCTGAAGCTCAAAGCACCCGCCACCACCGCTGCCGGGTAAGCGCCGATGGACAAACCTGCGACGTAATCCGCCGTCAGTCCGCCCTGCAGCAACTGCCGCGAAGCTGCTGTGCCTGCGATCAACAGACACAACTGAACCGCCCTCGTCGTGCGCAACGCCTCGGCAGAGTCGAGCAGCAAAACGTCTTCGCCGAGCACATCGCTGGCCTCGACCAAGGTTTCCCGAGGCAACCGCTGGAGCATGCCCGGTTGCTGCGCGCCTTGGCCTGGGAACACCAAAAGGCTGCTCACGCTGCCAACTCCTGCGGGTTCCACGGATCTGTAACCAGACACGCCTGATGGGCGTTTTTCAGCAGCACCCGCGCTGAGGGGCCAGCCCATTCGCGCAGTGCCACCGCGCCGAATGGCGTCTGCAATTGCATGTCGACCCGGCAGGCTGCCTGATCGAAAAGCGCTACCAGTTTGCGCGCCTGATTACGCGCCAACAGGTGCGGCGTACGCAGGATCAGATCGAGATCGCTACCCTCATGCACCGCCGCAAAACCACTGGCCAGTTCAAACCCGGCACTGCCACTGACGCCCCAGACCCAACCGCAATCATCGAGCATCGGCCGCAACTGTTCGAGCGCGCGCAGGGCCGGCACGTCGCGATCACTGTCGACCTGACAAAGCGCTTCCGGACTGACCCGACAGGCAATCGAATCGACCGCCATGAACGCCGCCAACCGCTGCTCGCGCAAGACACCACGAATGCCAACGGCAACAAAACCATCAGCGCTCAATGCTCGGCGCACCACCACCGGTTGCCCTGCGCTGAGCGATTCAACCGCCCAGCGCGGCGCATCCGCCGGCAATTGCGCCGGCGTCATGCCCCAAAGCAGATCGTGCGCCAGAGGCATGTTCACCACTGCGCCCTCAGCAGTTCGCGTACGCGGCTGGACGCTTCACGATTGTTCGCACCGAGACGACCGCTCAGATCATTGCTGCTGACATCGTTGATCGCTTGGCTCAGGCATTCAGTCACCCGGGCCAGATCCTCGGCTGTCGGCTGTTCGATCTGCTGCACCGAAAGGGTTTCCCAGAGCAAGCCGAGGCTGGCGTAGCTGTCGATGTCATAAGCCATCGGCGGCACGCTGGCGGCCAGTGCTTCGAGTTCTTCGACGCTGCGCAACGTGACCCGCGCCGCCGACGCCTTGCCCATCGCGTGCACCATCACGCCGGGATCGCGCAGGGCAATCAAGCGGTTGGCCTGATAACCGTGGGCAAGAAACGCCCCGGACATCGCTTTGCCCACCAACAGTCCAATCACCGGATGCCCGGCCAAACGTGCGCGGGCATAACTGTCCGCCGCACCGGCCAAAGCCTGATGAATGCCAAGCGCTTCTTCGCGACGACCATAGGCCTGGCTGGGTACATCGACGATGGCGATGAGTGGGCGCTTCTGTGATTTGTCGCGGTCAGCCGTGATCGCGTCATCCACAGCCTTGGCCAAACCCCAGCCTTCCAACAGCCCGACTTCACCGTTTCGAGCACGGGGAAAACGATTGTCCGGGTCAGCGACGACGGCGATAAAACGCCCGAGTTGGCCATCGGCAACCTTCAACGATGACGGCAGCCCTTCGACCTCTACGGCGCCAGCGCTCAACGCGTTGAACCAGTTCAAACCGCGCACGGAATAGCCACTCATGAGCGCTCTCCTTGATACAGATCGCGAACCACCGAAGGCTCGATTTGCTTGTCAGTGTCGAGGCTGGCCAGACGCTGCAGGAACCACTCGGCACGCTGACTGCGCGGTTGCGTCGGCAAACCTTGCTGCAACAGTTCACCGACCTGCTGACGAATCTGCGCCACATCGTCGGCGACATAACGATCCACCAAGCCACTGGCGAAACGCTGCTCGCCACCGGTCAGGCTCCAGATAAATGGCCGGTCGCGAGAGTCGTATTCTTCTATCCCGGCTTCCTGCTCGATCACTTGCGGGCCGTTCAGGCCAAGGCGTGCTTCCTGGGTCACCAGCAAATAGCTGCAAAGCGCAGCGGCAATCGACATGCCGCCAAAGCAACCCACGCTGCCCGCCACCACACCGACGATCGGTTGGTACTGCTGCAAATCGACAATTGCCGCGTGAATATCGGCAATCGCCGCCAAGCCGAGATTGGCTTCCTGCAAACGCACACCACCGGTTTCCAGCAGCAATATGGCGCAGGTCGGGATGCCTTTGCGGTTGTCTTCGGCGGCCAGTTCCAGCGCGCCGGCAATCTTCGCCCCGCCGACTTCGCCGAGGCTGCCGCCCTGAAACGCGCCTTCGATGGCGGCGATCACCACCGGCAAACCGTCGACGCTGCCCTTGGCGATCACCACGCCGTCATCGGCCTGCGGCACCACGCCCTGGCGTTCGAGCCACGGCGACATGATGCGTTGAAACGGATCGAGCAATTCGCGGAAGGTGCCGGCATCGAGCAAGGCTTTCGCCCGTTGCCGCGCGCCGAGTTCAACGAAGCTGTGTTTGTGCAAAAGCGCTGCGCTGTCAGTCATGGCCGATCTCCTCGAAACCTTGCTCCAGACGCAAACGCACCACACCCGGCGTCGCGCCGAAATCGTGGATATCGATGGCCATGGCGGGCGGCGTGGTGCCGTCGAACATCCGCGCAAACAAGTGCTGCCAGCGCTGCTGCGCGCCGTTGACCGAGGTCTGCACGTTGATCGTCAACTTGCCGGCCAGTCCCGGTTCGATCAGCACTTCCAGATCGCCCGAGCCAACACAACCGACCAGCGCGCGACCGCGTGGCGGCGGCCCGGCGGGGAATTCAAACGATAGGGTTTCCATCAAAACGCTCCCTGAAGAATGCCGTCGCGCTCGATTCGGTCGAGCAGTAGCGTGGCGGCGAGCAAGTCGGCGGCGCCACCGGGCGAGGCATTCAATGCGATGAGTTGTTGATCCAGTTCGTGCAGTCGACGGCGGCCGGTGAGGCTGGCGCTACCGCCGGCATCCAGCACCGCTTGCGCGCCTCGCTGCATGGCTTGCAAACCCGCTTCGCCGGCGCGATAGAGCACGCAGGTGTCGGCGAGGTCAGTCATGATCGCCAGCAAGGCGTCGAGCCGGGCGTTCTGTTCGCCGTGACCACGGGCGCGACTGCTTTTGAGTTGCGGCAAGCCGCGTTGCAGCACCGACGGAAAACCCAGTTGCGCTTCTTCGCGAGCACCGCGTGCGCCGTAGCGCAGGGCGACTTGCGCGCCGTGACTTAGCGGGCGAGGTGCGTAGCGATCATCGAGCAGCGCCAGACGTGCGGCCCTGACGCAAACAGCACCGACAGTGCTGGATTTCGCGTCCAGTGCCGCCGCTGTAACGATCAGGCCCAACGCCCAGATCGCGCCGCGATGGGTGTTCACACCGTTGGTGGTGGCGAGCATGGCTTGCTCGCCTTCACGGCCGATGCAGCCAATGCTTTCACGCAGCACCGGATTGATCTCGCCGATTTCAATGGCGGCTTCGGCCATCTCCTTGAACGCTGGCCACAACGACAGCGCCGAAGCGTGCATCAGGCCCAGGTGCAGATCGGTATGTGCGCCGTTGCCACGACGATCCACCAGCGCCGGTTTCGGTGACAGATCCGCTTCGTCGATCAATGCGTCGACCGCCAGATCCGCCAGTCGCTCGGCCAGGCTCAGAGGTTTCGTTTGCAGGTTGAATGCGTGCATTACCAGCTCCTGAACTTGGCGGGCGGGTTGTAGAGGCCGCCGGACCACTCGACCAGATCGGCCACGCTCTTCGCCGCCAGCAGTTCGCGGGTGGCGTCGGTGCGGCGGATACCGAGGTCTTCGGGCAAGGCGATCAAGCCTTCGCGGCGCATGCGCTCGGTGTCTTTGGGGTTGTGGCGCAGGCCGATGGCGGTGACGCCCGCGACCGCAGCGATCATCGCTTGGCGCTCTTCCAGCGAACGCGCTTTATAGAGGTAAGCGATGCCTTCTTCGGTCAGCAGGTGGGTCACGTCGTCGCCGTAAATCATGATCGGCGCCAGCGGCATGCCGCTCTTCTTCGCCACTTCCACCGCATCGAGCGTTTCGACGAAGGTCGGTTTGCCGCCCTCCTGAAAGGTCTCGACCATTTGCACCACGAGTTTCTTGCCGCGTTCGAGCATCGGTTGCTGCGAGTCGTCGTGGCGCATATCGAGCCATGCAGGCGTGCCGTGGCGGCGGCCACGCGGGTCATGGCCCATGTTCGGTGCACCGCCGAAACCGGCGAGGCGGCCACGGGTAACGGTCGAAGAATGGCCATCGCCATCGACCTGCAACGTCGCGCCGATAAACAGATCCACCGCGTACTGCCCGGCCAGTTGGCAGAACATCCGGTTGGAACGCAGCGAGCCGTCGCGACCAGTGAAGAACACGTCTGGCCGGGCGGCGATGTAATTTTCCATGCCCAGTTCGGTGCCGAAGCAATGCACGCTTTCAACCCAGCCACTTTCAATCGCCGGGATCAGCGTCGGGTGCGGGTTGAGCGTCCAGTTGCGACAGATCTTGCCCTTGAGGCCAAGGGATTCGCCGTAGGTCGGCAGGATCAGTTCGATGGCTGCGGTGTTGAAACCGATGCCGTGGTTGAGCGACTGCACGTTGTGTTTTTCGTAGATGCCGCGGATCGCCATCATCGCCATCAACACATGCACAGGCTTGATGTGACGCGGGTCGCGGGTGAACAGCGGTTCGATGTAGAACGGCTTGTCGGCCACCACCACAAAATCGACCCATGACGCTGGAATGTCCACGCGGGGCAGCTCGCTGACGTCGTCGACCAATTGATTAACCTGGACGATGACGATGCCGTCACTGAACGCTGCCGGTTCGATCAGCGCCGGGGTGTCTTCGGTGCTTGGGCCGGTATAGATGTTGCCGGCGCGGTCGGCCATGAACCCGGCCGAGAGCACGACGTTGGGAATCAGGTCCACCACCAGCCGTGCGTAGAGTTCGATGTAGGTGTGGATCGCGCCGATTTCCAGAAGGCCGTCTTCAAGCAACTGGCTGATGCGCAGGCTCTGGGTGCCGGCGAAGGAGAAATCGAGTTTGCGGGCGATGCCGCGTTCGAACAGGTCGAGGTGCTCGGAGCGACCGACGCTGGGCATGATCATGTGCAGGTCGTGGAGCTTCTCGGGATCAGCCTTGGCGAGAGAGCGAGAGAGGAAATCCGCCTGCTTCTGGTTATTGCCCTCCAGCACTACACGGTCGCCGGGCAGGATCAGCGCTTCAAGCGCCGCGACGATCTTGTCGGTGGGCAACACCACACCGTCGGCCAGCCCACGCACCTTGTCGAGGCGGCGCTGCTTCTCATCGCGCCGCCGCGTCCAGCGCGAGTCGGGGGAAATTGTTGTTGTCATGCTCACTCCACGGGGTTCGCTGTCGTGGAGCTAAGTTAGGCGTGTGGGGTGGGTGCATCAATCAAGCAGGGCGGTGAATCATTACGCTTGGCGTAACGATCAAGAGCTGCCCTCACCCCAGCATCACCACTTGAGCAATGCCTTGCAGGGTTTTGCGGTGCGTGCCTTCAACCATTGCCACATGGTTGTGGAGCATGACGGTGGCCGAGCCGAGGGTTTCGCTGGCGTCGGCCAGCAGTGACTCGGTATCGGCTTCAGGGTCAGTCATGTACAGCTTGTTGGTTTTGTAGGGTGCGGCCATGATTTCGGCGGTTGGCGGGCCGAGGTAGTGATCGAGCGCGCGCTCGGCGGCTTCGTGAAATTTCCTGGAATCGGGCGATTCGTAGGGGGATGCCGGGTCTGTGACCGGCGGGTTAGGCGTTGGTTTAATCATCTTCAGGTTCCGAAATAAAGCTGGAACCGCTTCTCTGCTAAAAGAAGGGGTGGCAGCTGAACGCAGGTTAGCAGACCGGGGAACCTAAGGAAGCCGGCGCGCCGAAGCGCCCTGCGCACAGCCGCCATCGAAATCAGACACTGAGCCTGACTGATGATGTATGTGCACCCTTAGATTAACCACGGGCTGCTAAACCCGATCACTGCGAATCAGTGACCCGATCCAAGTTACGCAGCCAGCCAAAGGCGCACAAGCCGGCGGATTCTGGTGCATGCGTAGGCAGCGGCGCAAGGATTTGTAGGCCGTCGGACGTAACACTGAGTGTCTTTAAACAGCTGCACTGATAGGTGTTTATTGCACTACAGACATTGGGGATTTGCCTGTCGGATTTTAGTGCTTCCACTGGCCCCATCGCTGGCAGGCCAGCTCCCACAAAGTTTTGGGTTGATCGCCATATCCTTGCCCAACATAAAACCTGTAGGAGCTGTCGAGTGAAACGAGGCTGCGATCTTTTGATCCTCAGCATCGAGATCAAAAGATCGCAGCGTGCCGCAGCTCCTACAAGGGGTTGTATGCCTCACAACATTTCGGGTACGACTCGGGCAATGTGGGAGCTGGCTTGCCAGCGATGGGGCCAGTAAGGGCACAGCGAATCATGGATCAGCGGACCAGGCCAGCCTCCACTAACAACCTCTCCAACCCCAACAAATCCGGCACCTTCGCCACTTGCTCGCCGACCTGCACCGCCGCCTGCTCCAGCGCACACAACGGCACGTCGACATAGCTCAACTGGCTATCGAGCTTGTAAGAACGCGGAATCCCCTGCACCAACAGCGCAATAAACTTCAGCTCCGGCAACCCGCCCAGCGCATTGAGAATCACGATCCGCGCCCGCTCGCCAATCACGATTTTTTGCCCGCAGGCGGACTCAAAACTCAACAGCGGAATCTGCCGCTCGCGCCACGTCACGCGCCCCAGATACCACGGTGGCGTATCCAGATCGAAGGCGCTGGCCTGATAGTCGATCAGCTCGGCCACCGCCACGTTGGGCAGGATCAAATTGCGATCTGCAAGCGGCAGCAGCAGCCCGGTGAGTTGGCTGGTGCGCGCGTTGTGCCGGCGCTCATACATGCTTCTTGCTCCAGTGGGCAATGCTTTCGAGCAGCACTGATTCCTGATACGGCTTGCCGAGGTAGTCGTTGACGCCGATGGCCATGGCGCGGTCGCGGTGTTTCTGACCGGTGCGCGAGGTGATCATGATGATCGGCAGGTGTTGCAGACTTTCGTCGTTGCGCACCTGGGTCGCCACTTCGAAACCATCCATGCGCGGCATTTCGATGTCGAGCAGCATCAGGTCGGGCATGTGTTCTTCGAGCAGGAGCATGGCGTCGACGCCATCCTTGGCGGTCAGTACGTTCATGCCGTGGCGCTCAAGCAAACGGCTGGTGACCTTGCGCACAGTGACCGAGTCGTCGACCACCATCACCAGCAGCGGTTTCTGCGGTTCGCTGTCGATTTCCGGGAGCGTCGGATGCTGCCTGATCCGCGCCTGCATCGCGCGGATCGGCGCCAGCAAATCAAGAATCAGCACCACCCGACCATCACCGAGAATCGTCGCGCCGGACACGCCCTGCACCGCCGCGAATTGCGCGCCGAGGCTTTTCACCACAATTTCGCGAGTACCTGCCATGGCATCAACCTGCACCGCAATGTGCCGGTCGTTGTAATGCACCAGCAGTACCGGCAACGGCAGGTTCTGGCCAAGCAGTTTCGGCCGTGGCGCAGTTTTCAGCAGCTCACCGAGATAGCACAACTCATAACGTTGACCGCCGTATTGATAAGTCGGCGGGTCGAGACGGAAATGCCCATCAAGGTCATTCGGCAAGACGCGGACGATGCCTTCAATGGTGTTGAGCGGAATCGCGTATTGATCCTCTGCGCACTGCACCATCAACGCGCGATTGACCGACACCGTGAACGGCAAACGAATGCGGAAATGCACGCCCTGTCCCGGCACCGAGTCGATGCTCATGCTGCCGCCCAGTTGGCGCACTTCTTCGTGAACCACGTCCATACCGACGCCACGCCCGGAAATCTGGGTGATTTTTTCGGCGGTGGAAAACCCCGGCTGAAGGATGAACTGCAACACATCGCGGTCGCTGATCTCGGCGTTGGGGGCCAGCAAGCCACGTTTTATCGCCTTGCGCCGCACGGCTTCCAGCGGCACGCCAGCGCCATCGTCGCGGATGTCGAACACGATGTCGCCACCCTCGCGCGACAGGTCGAGGCTGATCTGTCCTTGCGCCGGTTTGCCCGCCGCCAACCGCACTTCGGCAGATTCCAGACCATGGTCGACGGCGTTGCGCAGCATGTGTTCCAGCGGCGCGGCCATGCGTTCGAGGACGTTGCGATCCATCTCGCCTTCGGCATTGCCGACAACGAACGCAACGTCCTTGTTCAGCTCTTCAGCCACCTGACGGACGATGCGTTTGAGGCGCGGCAACATGCGTTCGAAAGGCACCATGCGCGTACGCATCAGGCCTTCCTGCAATTCGGTGTTGATCCGGCCCTGTTGCTGCAACAGGTTCTCGGCGTCGTGGTTGCGTCGGTCGAGGGTTTCCTTGAGGTCGAGCAAGTCCGAGGCGGATTCGAACAGCGCTCGCGACAGTTGCTGCAATTGCGAATGGCGGTCCATTTCCAGCGGATCGAATTCTTCGTAACCGAGGCGCTCGGCATCGACCTGCTGCCGGCTGAGAATCCGCCCCTGGGTTTCGGTGTCGAGGCGGCGCAACTGATCGCGCATACGCTCGATGGTGGTTTCCATCTCGTTGAGCGCTATCTGCGCGTCGTTGACTTGCTGTTCGATACGCCCGCGAAAAATCGAGGTTTCCCCGGCCAGGTTGACCAGCTCGTCGAGCAATTCGGCGGAGACCTTGACCATGTCCGCGCTGGCGTCGACGGCAGTCGGCGCGGTCTCGATCTTGAGTGGTAGAGGCAACGGCGGCGGGGTTTCCTGCGTCGCTGGATGACTGAAATTCTGAATCGCATTGATCAGCCGATCCGCTGGCGGGCACGGTTGCCCGGCGCGCACGGCATCGAGCATTTGCGCCAGTCGGTCATGCCCGCGCTGGACCAATGCGAACAACTCGGTCGACGCTTGCAGCGTGCCGGCGGAGAGACTTTCGTAAAGGTATTCCAGCTCATGGGCAAGGTCGCCGATGGGGCCGATCTCGACCATCCGCGCGCCGCCCTTGAGGGTGTGCAGATCGCGCAGCAGGGTTTCCACTTCTTGACGATTGCCCGGTTCGGCCTGCCAACGCAGCAGCGCGGCGCCGGAGTTTTCGATGATGTCGAAACCTTCTTCGAGGAAGATTTCCAACAACTCCGGATCATGCGCGGCGCCTTCGTGTTCGGCGGCCGGTTGCGCCGTTTCGACAGTGGCGGACGAACCTTGGCGAAACTGCCGGATCGCCTCAATCAGAGCCTGCGCCGGGTTCAGCGGTTGATGGTTTTGCAGCTGTTCAAGTTGTAACGCCAAAAGGTCATGACTCTGGTGCAGCAGCCCGCCAAGCATTTCGTTGTGGCTGTAGCGACGATCGACCAGACCTTCGTAAAGGCTCTCCAGCTCTTGGGCCAGATCGCCAATGGCTTCGACTTCAGCCATCCGCGCGCCACCCTTGAGGGTGTGCAGATCGCGCTGCAACGAGGACAACGGCGCGACGTTGTCCGGGTCGTTCAACCAGCGCTGCAAGGCTTGCCCGGCGCTGTCGAGAATGTCCACGGCCTCTTCGAGAAAGATCTCGACGATCTCGTCGTCCGGCGAAGGAATAGACGTGGATTGCGCAAGCTCTGCGGTCGCGGCGCCAAGTTCGCGGATGCTTAAGGTGCGGCTGCCGTCGCTGCGGATCAGGCCCATGGACGAAGGATCGAGACTCTCATCGAGCAGGTCGTGCAATGCACGAATGCGCGCAGGCTGCGGCGTGACTTCCTGGCCGGCGGCCAGTTCGTCGAGCATGTTGATCAGTGCTTCGTGGGCGTTCTGCGCCTCGTGGAAGAACCGGTCGCTGACCGCCAGGCTGCTTTCTTCCACGGCGCCATACAGGTCGAGCAAGGCTTCGCACAACACATCGACCGGCAGCAGATCCGCCAGGTGCGCGCCTTCACCGAGGGTGGTCAGTTCATCCAGCAGCGCGCTCAATTCTTGCCGTTCGCCGGGGTGTTGCTGCCAGCGCTGCAAGAGGCTTTCGGCGTCGAGCAGGATGTCCATGCCTTGCGCGAGGAAGTTGTTGATCAGTTGCGGATCACGCTTGATCCGCAGGCCGGTGTTCGGCGCATTGAGGATCGATTCCAGACGCTCGGCGAGCAGCGCATCGGTGCGTTTGATCAGTGACTGCGCGCCGACAATCGGCGCCAGCGGATCATGCTTGAGCTGACGTAATCCGACACGGAACAGGCCCTCGGCTTCGAGGAGCAATTCCACTTCATCGAGGTCGAGCGGCAGTTGATGCGCCTTGAACTCTCGGGCCAGTTGATCGAGCGGCGCGGCCAGTTCGGCAATCGGCAACACACCCGCCATCGACGCGCTGCCCTTGAGCGTATGCAAGGCGCGCTGCAGTTCGTCGCTGGCCTGCAGCGGCACGTGTTCAGCGGCCTGATCGAGAAAGCGGTTGAGGCTGGCGAGATGGGTTTCGGCTTCGTTGCGGAAGATCTCCAGCAACAATGGATCGAGCGCCGCGACGTCATCAACGTCCTCGGCGGCCAGTGGTTCGTCGCCCTTGGCCAAGGCATGGGCGCGCGCGGCGAGTTGATCGACATCGCTGCGCTGACGCTGGCGGTTGGTGGCGAATTCGCTGATCAGTTCCGGCAGCAACAATACCGTGTCGGTCAGCAGTTGCTGGACCACTGAGCCGGGTTCGACGCTTTGTTCCAGCACGCGGTTGAGCAGGTTTTCCACGGCCCACGCCAGTTCGCCGAGAATCAGCGCGCGCACCATGCGACCGCTGCCTTTCAAGGTGTGGAAGGCGCGGCGCAGTTCGGTCAGCGCGGCATGATCCTGCGGATTGGCCGACCAGCGCGGCAGGTATTCGTGAAGGACGTCGAGAACCTCGTCGGTCTCTTCGAGGAACACTTCGCGCAGTTCGTCATCCACCGGCTCTTCATCCGCCGGTGGCGGCATCAGGCTGCCGGGCGTGATCCGCGCGGGCGGGTTGAGCACCGACACCGGGCTGGCCAGGACCTCGGCCAGCGACTGCACGACTTCAGGATCGTCCAGCGCCTGTGCGTCCTGCATCACCAGTGCTTCGCTGGGGCTGAGCACGTCGTCGAGCACCGGTACAGGTACCTCGCCGGGCTGCTCGCTGGGAAAGAAACCGAGGCTGGCGAGGCTCTTCTGGGCGATATCCAGCAGTTGCTCGCCGGGCGCCAGCGGATCGTCGGTCAAGCGTTCCAGATAGTACTCAAGACTGCTGATGACATCGGCCAGATTGTCCAACTGCTCCCAGCCCGGTTCATGCGGATCGAGCAACAGATGTTCGCGGATAAAACCGTTGCAGGCCTCGACCAGACTCGCCGCGCGGGCGAGCGGAATCATCGCCAGCGCCCCACGCACCTGAGTGAGCAGCTCCGGCAGCGGTTGCAGGTGCTGGCGGTCCCAGTCAGCGTCGATGTAGTCGACGATCATGTCCTTGGCCTGTTGCAGGCAGATGCGTGCTTCCCTGATCACGATCTGATGGATCTGCGTCAGGTCGGTGGTCGGCAGGCGCGCGTCTTCCGGACTTTCCGGTTCGACGGTGCCGACCATTCCGGCCAGGGTCGCTTCGACGTAGAGCAAGGCACCGGCGACGTCCATCAGAACGGCGTCGTTCGGTTCGCGCTGGCCTTGGGCGATGCTCAAGACCACCGCCAGTTGATCGATGATGACTTTGCGCGGCTGGCCGAAGCCGAGCACTGCCAAGGTGTCGGCGATCTGCCGCAGCGGCGCCAAAAGACTTTCCAGATCGGACGTATGTTGGCGGTCGCTGCGCACGAACAGGTCGAGCCGCTCCTTGACCCGCACCAGTTCTTCGCACAGCGCCGCCAGCACCGAGCGCATCGCATCGCGGTCGGGACCGGCCAGGCGCGCGCGTTCTTCGTCGACCATCGCGCTGTCGGGCAAGGCATCGTCCAGCGAGTAGCGATCTTTCATGGTCAGCATCTGCCCGGTGGGATGTTCGGCTTTGGCAATATAGAACAACAGGCTTTTCAGCAGCTCTGCCGGCGGCGGTTGATTGAGCCCGTGCAGGCCTTGTTCGAGCAGGCGCTTGAGCTCTTTGTCGGCATCCTTGAACAGGCTGCGCAGCGCCGGGCTGTTGGCGATCACCCCTTCGCGCATGCCTTCGACCAGCGCCGATGCGACTTGCCACAACGGACTCAACGGCGCATCGCCGCTCAGTGCTTCGAGGCGGCTGAAGACCTTGGCCAGATAATCGAGGTGAGTGTGATCATCCTGCTCGCGCAGCAACCCGACCAAAGCCATTTGCAGCATCTGACGCAACTTACGCAGTACGTTCGGCAGTTCGGCCGGCTCCAGCAGCGCCAGCGCTTCTTCACTCAGCGGCGCCAGTTCCGGCAATTGCGGGCTGAACAGGCTGGTTTCCGAGAGCAGGCTTTCACCACGGGCGCTGCGCAGATCATTGATCAACGGCAAGACCACCAGTGGCAGATCGCGACGGGCGTTCTGCACACGGTCGAGGTAAATCGGCAATTGCCCCAAGGCTTGCAGCAACAGGTGCAAAGCTTCGTCACGATGGCTGACGCGCTCGTGCATGAGGGCTTCGACCAGATGCTCCATTTCTTCGGCGAGCAACGCCGCGCCGTAGAACTCGACCATCTGCAAACTGCCGTGGACCTGATGGATGTAATCCAGGCACTCGTCGAGCCCGGGAAAGGCCTGCGGATCATCGAGCACGGCTTCTATCGCCTGATGCGCCTGTTTCAGCGTTTCGGCAATTTCGCCTTTGACCCACTCGAGGGCCACATAGTCGTGCCGATCACCCATAACCGCTCCAATCACACTTTATCCGTCGCCGACGCGGATGCCGCCGGCAAGGTGAAACCGGACACCGAACGGCGCAACTGACTGGCCATTTTCGCCAGATTGCCAATGCTTTCGGCGGTGGCCGTGGAACCGGACGACGTCTGCGACGTGATCTGCTGGATCACGTTCATGGTCAGGGAAATCTGCCCCGCCGAAGACGTCTGCTGCTGCGCCGCGTTGGAGATGCTTTGAATCAGCGCCGCAAGGGTCTTGGATACGCCTTCGATTTCTTCCAGCGCCACACCGGCATCCTGCGCCAGTCGCGCGCCGCGCACCACTTCGGTGGTGGTCTGTTCCATCGAAATGACGGCTTCGTTGGTGTCGGTCTGAATCGCCCGCACCAGGGTTTCGATCTGGCGTGTGGCGGCGGATGAACGCTCGGCCAGACGCTGCACTTCGTCGGCGACCACCGCAAACCCGCGCCCGGCATCACCGGCCATCGACGCCTGAATTGCCGCGTTGAGGGCGAGGATGTTGGTCTGGTCGGCAATGTCGTCGATCAGGCTGACGATGTCGCCGATTTCCTGAGACGACTCACCGAGGCGCTTGATGCGTTTGGCCGTGTCCTGAATCTGTTCGCGAATGTTGTCCATGCCATGGATGGTGTTGTGCACCACCTCATTGCCCTTGTTGGCGATTTCCACGGAACGCTCGGCCACCGCCGAGGATTCGGCAGCGTTGGCCGACACCTGATCGATGGACTGGGCCATGTCGCTGATCGCCGTCGAAGCCTCGGAAATCTGCTGGGCCTGATGTTCCGATGCTTGCGCGAGGTGCATGGCAGTGGCCTGGGTTTCCTGCACGGCGGCGGCGACCTGGCCGGCGGTGAGGTTGATGGTCGCCACCAGATCGCGCAGTTGGTCGACGGAATAGTTGATCGAATCGGCAATGGTGCCGGTGAAGTCTTCAGTCACCGAAGCGGTCACGGTCAGGTCGCCGTCAGCAAGGTCTTCGATTTCGTCGAGCAGACGCATGATCGCGTTCTGGTTGCGCTCGTTCTTTTCCGCGGTTTCGCGCAGTTGCCGATTGGTCTCGCGCACCATCACCAGACCGATGAGGATGATTGAGGCCAGCGCCAGCAAACCAAGCACATAGCCACCGATGGTGTCGGTGCTGCGCCCGCCGGCGAGATTTTCGAAACCGTTGGCCAGGTGCGAGGCTTCGTCGAGCAGAGTTTGCGAGAGGCTGAAAATATTGCTTGCCGACTCACGGACCTTGAACAGCTCCGGCGAGGTTTCGAGGATTTCATCCACCGAGCCGGAGACAAACTGGAACAGCTCGGAGATTTCACTCAAGCGCGCACGGGCATCGCGGTCTTCGACCTGGCTGATTTTCAGCGCTGAGTTGCCTTGGAGCATGCCATTGAGCACCTGACCGAAACGCGTGGCATCACGGCCAAAGGCATCGGCGGCTTGCTGCGAATTTTCGTCGCCGGCGAGCACGGTGTTGACCGCGCCGAGGATGCGTTCAGCCAAAAGCGATTGGCGCTGGGCCATCGCCACTTGCGCTGCGGGAGCGCCGCGCTGCAAGAGAATTTCCACGACTTTCTCGTATTCGATCTGCAACTGCGGCACGGTTTCGGCCAGGGTTGCGGCGACCTGATGCAGCGACAGCACGGTCTGTTCGCTGGTGAGAATGGCGTCGGTGTTTTTCAGCAAGCGCTCCCAATCGAGCTGCACGGCGCGCATTTCCGGGCGCACGGTGGACGGCGCCGGCGGCAGGCCGGTGACCGGGTCACCCTTTTTCAGGTAACCCCAGCGCTGGGCGAAATCGTTGCGCGCGTCACTCAGCAATTTGAACGCGGCAGCCTTGCCGGCGGCGGCTTCGGTGGCGTTCTTGGCGATGCGTTGCGAAAGCACGCGCAGTTCACCGGCATGGCCAATGTACTGTTTATCGTAATTCGCCTGGGTGTTGAGGTAAGCGAAGTTGGCGAACAGCAGCATGATGAACACGATCAGTGCGATAAACAGCACGATGATCTGCGAGCGACTGCGCGATCCTTCTGCTGACTTGCCTGTTTTTGCTTTTGTCATCGGTCCTCGCCTGTTTGAAGCTCACCGAAGAACCTGTGGGAGCTAGCCTTGTGTGAGGAGGTTGGTGGTGAGGGGAACCTGTGGCGAGGGGATTTATCCCCGATGGGTCGCGCAGCGGCCCCAAAAACCTGAGTTGTATCGCCTACATCTCAAATCTAGGTTTTGGGTCGGCTTCGCCAACCATCGGGGATAAATCCCCTCGCCACAGGGTTATCTCACCCGCAAACTTCCTCACCCCATGGCCCATTCCCACTATGGGTTCTCTGTTGTAACGGTTATATCGCAACGCTCATGAACACCGGGGATCTGGCCAGGGCAAACAAACTGAACACCCGCCAGTTCTGCTCGCGCCGGAAATAGCCTTTGACGAACTCGGCCTTGGAGCCCTGGCGCTTGCTGATCGAAATCGGTTCGAAGCTGTCTTGCTCGAAGTGCTGCAAGCCGATCACTTCATCGACCATCAACCCGGCAAACACATCCTCATGCTCGACCACCAACACCCGTCGCTGTTTGCGCAGCGGCGACAGTTCATGCCCGAAAAAACCGCACAGGTCCATGATCGGCAGCAAGCGCCCACGCAGGTTGGCCACACCCTTGACCCACGGTTTTACCCCGGGCAATTGGGTGAAGCGCGGTTCGTGCAACACCTCGCTGACTTCGCCCATCGGCGCGACATACCAGTGCTCGCCGAGGCGAAAACCAATACCGCTCCAGCGATCCTGGCGCGCCGGTTGCGACGGCAGGTCCGCCGCCAGCAAGCGGCAGCGCTGGTCGATCTGCCACAGCAGTTCGAACGCAGTCAGTGTTTCGCTCATGGCTGCGCGATCAACCGTTCAGCACGTTGTTCAGGGTCTTGATCAGGGTATCTTCGTCGACCGGTTTGGTCAGGTAGTCCTTGGCGCCCTGGCGGGTGCCCCAGACCTTGTCGGTTTCCTGATCTTTGGTAGTGATGATGATCACCGGGATGTGCCCGGTTTCCGGGTCCTTGGTCAACTGCCGGGTCGCCTGAAAACCGTTGAGGCCAGGCATGACGATGTCCATCAGCACCGCATCGGGTTTTTCCTGACGGGCCAGTGCCACGCCGTCGGCGCCGTTTTCGGCTTTGAGCACTTGATGGCCGTGCTTTTCGAGCATGCCGGTCAGTTTGTACATTTCAGTCGGCGAATCATCGACGATCAGGATACGTGCCATGGTCTTCCCCATTTTTCTTGTCGACACCTGGCCCGCTGGCCGAGCGTCTCAGTGCGTTTCTTACTGCGGCAAAACGGCGGCGAAGCCCGGAACATGGGCCTGGATCGCGCTGAGCAGCTCTTCCTTGCTGAACGGCTTGGTCAAAAATTGATCGGAACCGACAATCCGCCCCTTGGCCTTGTCGAACAACCCGTCCCGGGACGACAGCATGATCACCGGCGTGGCCTTGAACGCACTGTTGTTCTTGATTAAAGCGCAGGTCTGATAACCATCCAGACGCGGCATCATGATGTCGACAAAAATGATCCCGGGGTGGTTGTCGGCGATCTTCGCCAAAGCGTCGAAACCGTCGATTGCCGTGATGACCTCGCAACCGACATTCTTCAACAAGGTTTCGGCGGTACGGCGAATCGTTTTCGAGTCGTCGATCACCATGACCTTCAAGGCGCTGGACTGCTGTTCCATAAGAGGGCTCTACCGTCGCCTTTGCGAATCAAATTGTCCGTTTTGCTATCAGTAATGGCCGGAAACCCTTGATGTTCAAGGGCCGGCACTGCATGGCAGCCTTTTTAGCACAGTCTCCAGATGCAATCTATCGACGGGTTTTCCCTTGACCGAAAACCCTGCCGGCGCCACTCTGGCGGCACTTTTTTCATACCGATCCGGTAGCCAATTTTCGAGGAAAACCCAATGAGCGTTCGCGTCGGGATTGTCATGGACCCTATCGCCAGCATCTCCTATAAAAAGGATAGCTCGCTGGCCATGTTGCTGGCCGCGCAGAAGCGCGGCTGGGAACTGTTCTATATGGAACAGCGCGACTTGTATCAAGGTGAAGGTCAGGCGCGGGCGCGCATGAAGCCGCTGAAAGTCTTCGCCAACCCGGAAAAATGGTTCGAACTGGACGCCGAGCAGGACAACCTGCTGAGCGATCTGGACGTGATCCTGATGCGCAAGGATCCGCCGTTCGACATGGAGTTCGTTTACTCCACCTACCTGCTTGAACAGGCCGAAACCGCCGGCGTGCTGGTGGTCAACAAGCCGCAGAGCCTGCGCGACTGCAACGAAAAGCTGTTCGCCACGCTGTTCCCGCAGTGCACGCCGCCCACCGTGGTCAGCCGCCGCGCCGATGTGTTGCGCGAATTTGCCGCGAAACACGGCGACGTCATCCTCAAACCGCTGGACGGCATGGGCGGCACTTCGATTTTCCGTCACCGCGCCGGCGATCCGAACCTGTCGGTGATTCTGGAAACCCTGACCGCACTTGGTGGCCAGCAGATCATGGGCCAGGCCTATCTGCCGGCGATCAAGGACGGCGACAAGCGCATCCTGATGATCGACGGCGAGCCGGTGGATTATTGCCTGGCGCGGATTCCGGCCCAAGGCGAAACCCGTGGCAACCTGGCGGCTGGCGGTCGCGGTGAAGCCCGTCCGTTGACCGACAAGGATCGCTGGATCGCCGCTCAAGTCGGCCCGACCTTGCGTGAGAAAGGCCTGCTGTTCGTCGGCCTGGACGTGATCGGCGAGAGCCTGACCGAAATCAACGTCACCAGCCCGACCTGCATCCGTGAAATCGACAACGCCTTCGGCACTGACATTGGCGGGATGTTGATGGATGCGATCGACAAGAAGCTGCAAGCGGCCGGCAAAAAGCCGCAAGCTTGATGCACGTCACATGCAGCTTGTCGCTTGAAGCGTGAAGCCCAAGGCGTGAAACCAACATTGCGTTATGATGCGCAGCCTCTGAAAAGCGCGATGTTGGTTTTTTTGTCATGACCCTCCCGTCCGATCTGCCCGCTGAACTCGCCCATCGTGGCGTGCGCCCGGCCGATCGCCTCGGATTTACTCTATTCCTCGCCGCGCTGATTCATTTGGCGCTGCTGCTCGGCGTCGGTTTCACGATGGTCGAGCCGAAACAGATCAGTAAAACCCTGGAAATCACTCTCGCCACCTTCAAAAGCGAGAAGAAGCCCGAGAAGGCTGACTTTCTGGCTCAGCAACATCAGGAAGGCAGCGGCACGCTGGACAAGAAGGCGATCCCGAAGACCACCGAGATCGCGCCGTTCCAGGACAATCAGGTCAAAAAAGTCACGCCGCCACCGGCCGCCAAGCCGCAAGTGCAGGAAGCCGCGCCCAAGGCTGCCGTGACTACGGTTGCGCCGAAGCCGAAAAAGGCGCCGACCAAAAAAGAAGAAGCCAAGACTGAAATCAAACCGTCGGTCGACGCACCGACGTTCGACAGCTCGCAGTTGTCCAGCGACATTGCCAGCCTCGAAGCGGAACTGGCCAAGGAACAACAGCTGTACGCCAAGCGCCCGCGAATCCATCGCTTGAGCGCCGCTTCGACCATGCGCGACAAGGGTGCCTGGTACAAGGACGACTGGCGCAAGAAGGTCGAACGCATCGGCAACCTCAACTACCCCGAGGAAGCACGACGCAAGCAGATCTACGGCAATTTGCGCCTGATGGTGTCGATCAACCGCGATGGCTCGCTGTATGAAGTGCTGGTGCTGGAATCGTCCGGCCAGCCGCTGCTGGATCAGGCCGCGCAGCGCATCGTCCGACTGGCGGCGCCGTTTGCACCGTTTACCGGGGATCTGTCGGATATCGACCGACTGGAAATCATCCGCACCTGGAAATTCGCCCGGGGCGACAAGCTGTCCAGCAATTAAGAGCAAGATCAAAAGATCGCAGCCTTCGGCAGCTCCTACAATTGCCCCGCATTCCCATGTAGGAGCTGCCGAAGGCTGCGATCTTTTGGCGGCTTCAGCTTGTCAGTTCGCCCCTTGAACGCCACACTAGCGCACATGAAAAACGTCAGCCCCAGCTACCTCAAGCATCAATTCCTGATCGCCATGCCACACATGGCCGACCCGAACTTTGCCCATACCTTGACCTACATCGTCGAGCACACGGCCAATGGCGCCATGGGGATCGTGGTCAATCGACCGCAAGAGCTGAATCTGGCTGACATCCTCGAGCAATTGCGTCCGGACATCGATCCGCCGGCCCTCTGCCAGCACGTGCCGATCTTCATCGGCGGGCCGGTACAGACCGATCGCGGTTTTGTCCTGCACCCGGCGGGCAAGACGTTCCAGGCCACCGCCGAGCTTGAGGGCGACCTGGCACTGTCCACCTCCCAGGACGTGCTGTTCGCCATCGCTGACGGCATGGGGCCGGCAAAAAGCCTGATCGCGCTGGGTTACGCCGGTTGGGAAGCCGGGCAACTGGAGGCCGAAATGGCCGACAACGCCTGGCTGACCTGCCCGTACGACGCCGACATCCTGTTCAACACCAGCAGCGAACTGCGCCTCGAAGCGGCGGCCAGGCACTTGGGGATCAACCTCAACCTGCTGACCAGCCAGGCAGGGCACGCCTGATGGCCCTGCGCCTGATTCTCGGCTTCGACTACGGCACCAAACAGATCGGCGTAGCGGTCGGCCAGGTGATCACCGGCCAGGCCCGAGAGCTGTGCACCTTGAAAGCGCAGAACGGTGTTCCCGACTGGAACCAGGTCGAAGCGCTTATAAAGGAATGGAAACCCGACGCCGTCGTCGTCGGCCTGCCGTTGAACATGGACGGCACACCCAGCGACATGTGCGTGCGCGCCGAGAAATTCGCCCGCCGCCTCAACGGCCGCTACAACCTGCCCTTCTATACCCACGATGAACGCCTGACCACGTTCGAAGCCAAGGGCGAGCGCCTGGCGCGTGGCGGTCAGAAGGGCAGTTACCGCGACAACCCGGTGGACGCCATCGCTGCCGCTCTGCTGTTGCAGGGCTGGCTCGATGAAAACACTGCTTTATTTGAATCCTGACAAGCGCTACGGCGCTTTTCTTTTGGCTAAAATCTCGAGCCACCTCCGGCAGGATGGAGCTCGGGTCGAAGAAGGAGCAACCATGAGTCTGCCCAATCCCGCCGATCTGATCAGCCAGATGGCGATCCGCCTCAAGGCGCACCTTGCACTGCGTGAAATCAGCGAGCCGCGTTACATCGGTATCCGTACCGGCGGCATCTGGGTCGCGCAGGCGCTGCTCAAGGAACTGGGCAGCGACGCGCCGCTGGGCACGCTGGATGTTTCCTTCTACCGCGACGACTTCAGCCAGAACGGCCTGCACCCACAAGTGCGCCCGTCTGCCCTGCCCTTCGAGATCGAAGGCCAGCATCTGGTGCTGATCGACGACGTACTGATGAGCGGCCGCACCATCCGCGCCGCCATGAACGAATTATTCGACTACGGCCGCCCGGCCAGCGTGACGCTGGTGTGCCTGCTCGACCTCGACGCCGGCGAGTTGCCGATCCGCCCGAACGTGGTCGGCGCGACCCTGTCGCTGGCCGCTCACGAGCGCGTGAAGCTGTCCGGGCCCGAGCCGCTGACACTCGAACTGCAAGATTTCACCCTTTAATCCGCCCTATTGAGAGTCCCCCTCGCGATGACGCCTCTAGATACCAAGCGCCCGCTGCAGCTCAATGATCAGGGCCAGCTGCGCCACTTCCTCTCGCTCGACGGTCTGCGCCGCGAGTTGCTGACGGAAATCCTCGACACGGCCGACTCCTTCCTTGAAGTCGGCGCCCGGGCGGTGAAAAAAGTCCCGTTGTTGCGCGGCAAGACCGTGTGCAACGTGTTCTTCGAAAACTCCACCCGCACCCGCACTACCTTCGAACTCGCCGCCCAGCGACTGTCGGCGGACGTGATCACCCTGAACGTGTCGACCTCGTCGGCGAGCAAAGGTGAAACCCTGCTCGACACCCTGCGCAACCTGGAAGCCATGGCCGCCGACATGTTCGTCGTGCGCCACGGTGATTCGGGCGCTGCGCACTTCATCGCCGAACATGTTTGCCCACAGGTGGCGATCATCAACGGCGGCGACGGCCGTCACGCGCACCCGACGCAGGGCATGCTCGACATGCTGACGATTCGTCGGCACAAGGGCGGTTTCGAAAACCTCTCGGTGGCCATCGTCGGCGACATCCTGCACTCGCGGGTGGCGCGCTCGAACATGCTCGCCCTGAAGACCCTCGGCTGCCCGGACATTCGCGTGATCGCGCCGAAAACCCTGCTGCCGATCGGCATCGAGCAATACGGCGTCAAGGTCTACACCGACATGACTGAAGGCCTCAAAGACGTCGATGTGGTGATCATGCTGCGCCTGCAGCGTGAGCGCATGACCGGCGGCCTGCTGCCAAGCGAAGGCGAGTTCTATCGCTTGTTCGGCCTGACCACCGCGCGTCTGGCCGGGGCCAAACCCGATTGCATCGTCATGCACCCGGGGCCGATCAACCGTGGGGTGGAAATCGAGTCAGCGGTGGCCGATGGCCCGCACTCGGTGATCCTCAATCAGGTGACTTACGGCATCGCGATTCGTATGGCCGTGCTGTCCATGGCCATGAGCGGGCAGACTGCCCAGCGCCAATTCGAGCAGGAGAACGCCCAGTGAAGCTCAGCATTCTCGGCGCACGCGTCATTGATCCAAGCAGTGGCCTGGATCAAATCACCGACATTCACATTGAAGCCTGCAAGATCATCGCCCTCGGCGCGGCGCCGGCCGGTTTCAGCGCAGTAGAAACCATCGACGCCACCGGTCTGGTGGCCGCTCCGGGTCTGGTCGACTTGAACGTCGCCCTGCGCGAGCCGGGCTACAGCCGCAAAGGCTCGATCGCCAGCGAAACCCGCGCCGCCGCGGCCGGCGGTGTGACCAGCCTGTGCTGCCCGCCGCAAACCAAACCGGTGCTCGACACTTCAGCTGTGACCGAACTGATCCTCGACCGCGCCCGCGAAGCCGGCAATACCAAGGTCTTCCCGATCGGCGCGCTGAGCAAAGGTCTGGACGGTGAGCAGCTCGCCGAACTGGTTGCCCTGCGTGACGCCGGTTGTGTGGCTTTCGGCAACGGTCTGGAGAGTTTCCGCAACACCCGCACCCTGTGCCGGGCATTGGACTACGCGGCGACGTTCGACCTGACGGTGATCTTCAACTCGCAGGATCACGATCTGGCCGAGGGTGGTCTGGCCCACGAAGGCGCCGTCGCCAGTTTCCTCGGCTTGCCGGGCATTCCGGAAACCGCTGAAACCGTGGCACTGGCCCGCGACCTGTTGCTGGTCGAGCAGACCGGCGTGCGCGCGCACTTCAGCCAACTGACCAGCGCTCGCGGTGTTGCGCTGATCGCTCAGGCTCAGGCCCGTGGTTTGAAGGTGACGGCGGATGTGGCGCTGTATCAGTTGATTCTGACCGACGAAGCGCTGATCGACTTCAGCAGCCTCTATCACGTGCAGCCACCGCTGCGCACCCGCGCTGACCGCGATGGTCTGCGCGAAGCAGTGAAGTCCGGGGTGATCTCGGCGATTTCCAGCCATCACCAACCGCACGAGCGTGACGCCAAACTGGCACCGTTTGGCGCGACGGAACCGGGCATCAGCAGCGTTGAACTGCTGCTGCCGCTGGCGATGACGCTGGTTGAGGATGGTTTGCTCGATCTGCCGACCCTGCTGGCTCGCCTGAGCGCCGGCCCGGCCGAAGCGCTGCGCCTGCCGGCGGGCAAACTGGCGGTGGGGGGTGCGGCGGATATCGTGCTGTTAGATCCGAAGGCATCGACGGTGGCCGGTGAACACTGGCGGTCGAAGGGCGAGAACTGCCCGTTCATGGGTCACAGCTTGCCGGGTGTGGTTCGCTATACGCTGGTGGATGGGCGGATCAGCCACCAGGCCTGAAAGCAAAAGATCGCAGCCTGCGGCAGCTCCTACAAGTTGGAACGCATTCCATTGTAGGAGCTGCCGCAGGCTGCGATCTTTTGATCTTCACTCAGCGTTGCCCCAATCGCCAGCAGGCTGGCTCCCACATTGGATCGGTGAACGACACAAATCCCCTGTGGGAGCTGGCCTTGCCAGCAATGGCTTACTGAAAGGTGCCGCGATTCTGCGCGTTGCGCACCGAGACCTGATCATTCAGTGTCCAGAAGTCATACAGCACGCCAATAAAGAACAACCCGCCGGTCAGCAGGTACAACAAGCCGCTGATCCACTTGCCCTGGTACATCCGGTGCACGCCCAGCACACCGAGAAACGTCAGCAGAATCCACGCCACGTTGTACTCGATCGGCCCGTCGGCAAAGCGCAGATCTGCCTCGCGATCCATTGCCGGGATCAGAAACAGGTCGATCAGCCAGCCAATTCCCAGCAAACCGAAGGTGAAAAACCAGATCGTCCCGGTCACAGGCTTGCCGTAATAAAAGCGGTGGGCACCGGTAAATCCGAAGATCCACAGCAGGTAACCGATGATTTTGCTGTGGGTGGTTTTTTCCTTCACACGGGGTAGCTGATAGCTGTTCATGAAGACCTCGATGCACTCGATAGATAAATATTCTTGAATTCTTTGTGACTTTTTTACAGGTAGCCGACGTATGGCAAATGTTACCGTCGCTACCGTGAAAGCCTTATAGCACCGGACCTCTGTCCGACAATCGCGTCAATTTGCCGCTTATTTGGTTCCGTAGCCTCCCGTTTGAATCGACCAACGGCCTCGGAAGTCACAAAAAAGCTGTTATAAAGTTGCGCGCTATCACTTAAGAGCCACGCCGAATGCGACCATTTTTCAAGACATGGCTAACTATTTGCCTATTAATGCCACTGGCCGCCCACGCCACCAATCGTGAGCAACGTCTTCCTAACGTTAACGGCTTTACCCCTAAATCCCACGCTTCTGCCCCATCGAGCAAAAGCAAACAAAGCAAAATCACCACGCTGAGCAGCAAAAGCCGCAGCAGTCTGGTGCCGCCGATGGCGAGCAAGGAAAGCAGCAACGTCCTGAGCCGCGCGGTAAACGTCCTCGGTACTCCTTATCGTTGGGGCGGCAGCAGCCCAAGTAAAGGCTTTGATTGCAGCGGCCTGGTGAAATACGCGTTCAACGACGCCACATTTGACCTGCCACGCACTTCCAATGCCATGGCCAGCGGCCACGGTGAGAAAGTCGAGCGCAAGGACCTGAAACCGGGCGACCTGATTTTCTTCAAACTCAAGAGCCGTCGGGTCAACCACGTTGCTATCTACATGGGCAACGACCGCTTTATCCACGCGCCACGTCGTGGCAAGTCGGTGAGCATCGATACGCTGAACAAGCCGTACTGGCAGAAGCATTACGTGGTTGCCAAGCGTGTATTACCGAAAGAGCAAAGCCAGATGCGCGTCGTTCAGCGCTAAAAGTCAAAAGATCGCAGCCTTCGGCAGCTCCTACACAGGGTCATGTTCGTCCACATATCGCGGATGAACACGAAATCCTGTAGGAGCTGCCGAATGCTGCGATCTTTTGCTTTTAAAAGTTATCCGGCGTACGCGCCTTCTCCCGCGCATGCTCGCGACTGATCAAGCCCTTGGTCACCAGATCCTTCAGGCACATATCCAGTGTCTGCATCCCCAGCGACCCACCGGTCTGAATCGCCGAATACATTTGCGCCACCTTGTCCTCGCGGATCAGGTTACGGATCGCCGACGTTCCCAGCATGATCTCGTGCGCCGCCACTCGCCCGCCGCCGATCTTCTTGATCAGCGTCTGCGAGACCACTGCCAGCAGTGACTCCGACAACATCGAACGCACCATGGATTTCTCGTCACCGGGGAACACGTCCACCACACGGTCGATGGTTTTCGCGGCAGACGTCGTGTGCAATGTGCCGAATACCAGGTGCCCGGTCTCGGCCGCGGTCAGCGCCAGGCGAATGGTCTCCAGGTCGCGCATCTCGCCCACCAGAATCACATCCGGGTCTTCACGCAGCGCTGAACGCAGAGCCGTAGCGAAACTGCGGGTATCGCGGTGGACTTCACGCTGATTGATCAGGCATTTGCGCGACTCGTGAACAAACTCGATCGGATCTTCGATGGTCAGGATGTGATGGTGGCGATGGGTGTTGAGGTAATCGATCATCGCCGCCAGCGTGGTCGATTTACCGGAACCGGTCGGCCCGGTGACCAGCACCAGCCCACGCGGAGCATCGGTGATCTTGCGGAAGACGTCGCCCATGGCGAGGTCTTCCATGCTCAGCACTTTCGACGGAATGGTGCGAAACACCGCCCCCGCGCCACGATTCTGATTGAAGGCATTGACCCGAAAACGCGCCACGCCGGGGACTTCGAAGGAAAAGTCGGTTTCCAGATGTTTCTCGAAGTCGACCCGCTGGGTGTCGTTCATGATGTCGTAGATCAATTCGTGCACTTGCTTGTGGTCCAGCGCCGGCAGATTGATCCGCCGCACATCGCCATCGACGCGGATCATCGGCGGCAGACCGGCCGACAAGTGCAGGTCGGAAGCGCCCTGTTTGGCGCTGAAGGCCAGCAGTTCAGTGATATCCATAGCGCTCCTCAATTCCAGTAGAATGCCGCGAACCTTCAGACTCACGGCGCCTCTTGATGTCCACGATAGCAGACAACATCCTTCAGGTTAGTTCGCGCATCCAGGCCGCCACCGCTGCTGCCGGACGTGCTGAAAACAGCGTGCAGTTGCTGGCCGTGAGCAAGACCAAACCCGCCGACGCCCTGCGTGAAGCCCACGCCGCCGGCCTGCACAACTTTGGCGAGAACTATCTGCAAGAGGCCCTGAGCAAACAGCTGGAACTGGCCGACCTGCCCTTGATCTGGCACTTCATCGGGCCCATTCAATCGAACAAGACTCGCGCGATTGCCGAGCATTTCGAATGGGTGCATTCCGTGGACCGTCTGAAAATTGCCCAGCGCCTGTCCGAACAGCGCCCGGCCGAGCTGCCGCCGCTGAACATCTGCATTCAGGTCAACGTCAGCGGTGAAGCCAGCAAGTCCGGCTGCACCCCGGCCGACCTGCCGGCGCTGGCGCATGCCATCAGCGCCTTGCCACGCCTTAAGCTGCGCGGCTTGATGGCGATTCCCGAGCCGACTGAAGATCGCGCCGAACAGGACGCCGCATTTGCTGCCGTGCAACGTTTGCAGGCCAGCCTGAATCTGCCGCTCGACACACTTTCCATGGGCATGAGCCATGACCTTGAGTCGGCCATTGCCCAAGGCGCCACCTGGGTGCGGATTGGTACCGCCCTGTTTGGCGCACGCGACTATTCCCAATCTTGAAACTTTCCAGATAAGGACCTGACATGAGCGACACACGTATTGCCTTTATCGGTGCCGGCAACATGGCCGCCAGTTTGATCGGCGGCCTGCGGGCCAAGGGTCTGGAAGCTGCACACATCCGTGCCAGCGACCCGGGCGAAGAAACCCGCGCCAAGGTCAGCGCCGAACACGGCATTGAAACTTTCGCCGACAACGCTCAGGCCATCGAAGGCGTCGATGTCGTCGTGCTGGCGGTCAAGCCCCAGGCGATGAAAGCCGTTTGCGAAGCGCTTCGCCCGAGCCTCAAACCCGATCAACTGGTGGTCTCCATCGCCGCCGGCATTACCTGCGCGAGCATGACTGCATGGCTCGGCGAGCAGCCGATCGTACGCTGCATGCCCAACACCCCGGCGCTGCTGCGTCAGGGCGCCAGCGGTCTGTACGCCACCAGCGAAGTAACCGCCGAGCAACGCCAGCAAGCCGAAGAGCTGCTGTCCGCCGTCGGCATCGTGCTGTGGCTGGATGAAGAACAACAACTGGACGCGGTGACTGCCGTTTCCGGTTCCGGCCCTGCGTACTTCTTCCTGTTGATCGAAGCCATGACCGCCGCTGGCGTCAAACTCGGCCTGCCGAAAGAAACCGCTGAGCAACTGACCTTGCAAACCGCGCTAGGCGCCGCGCACATGGCGGCTGCCAGTGACGTCGATGCTGCCGAACTGCGTCGTCGCGTGACCTCGCCGGCCGGCACCACCGAAGCCGCGATCAAATCATTCCAGGCCGGGGGCTTTGAAGCCCTGGTCGAAAAAGCACTCGGCGCCGCCGCGCACCGCTCGGCCGAAATGGCCGAACAACTGGGCAAATAAGGAGCCTTACATGATTGGATTGAACACCGCAGCGGTTTACGTGCTGCAAACCCTCGGCAGTCTGTATCTGCTGATCGTGCTGCTGCGCTTTGTCCTGCAACTGGTGCGGGCGAACTTCTACAACCCTCTTTGCCAGTTCATCGTCAAAGCGACTCAGCCGCTGCTCAAGCCGCTGCGCCGGATCATCCCGAGCATGTTCGGTCTGGACATGTCGTCGCTGGTGCTGGCGATTCTGGTGCAACTGGCGCTGATGGCGCTGACCCTGCTGCTGACTTACGGCACCATCGGCAACCCGCTGCAACTGCTGATCTGGTCGCTGATCGGCGTGACTGCGCTGTTCCTGAAGATCTTCTTCTTTGCCCTGATCATCAGCGTGATCCTCTCGTGGGTCGCTCCGGGCAGCCACAACCCGGGCGCTGAACTGGTCAACCAGATCTGCGAGCCAGCCCTGGCGCCGTTCCGCAAGTTCCTGCCTAACCTCGGCGGTCTGGATCTGTCGCCGATCTTCGCCTTCCTCGCGCTGAAGCTGATCGACATGCTGGTGATCAACAATCTGGCGGCGATGACGATGATGCCGGAAATCCTCCGTCTGTTGATGTGAGCTGGTTTCGTTGGGACGGTGACGACCTGATTCTGGAGTGTCACCTGCAACCGGCAGCCCGTAGCGATGATTTCTGCGGGCTGCACGGTGATCGCCTGAAAATCCGCCTGACTGCGCCACCGGTCGAGGGCAAGGCCAATGCGTATCTGATGGGCTTTCTGGCCAAGGCGTTTGGGGTATCCAAGAGCCAGGTCAGTTTGCTCAGTGGCGAGTTGAACCGGCAGAAACGGGTGAAGATTTGCTCGCCGAAGAAGTTGCCGGATTTGCCTGACCTGGTGCGCCCATGACCGACTCAACAAGACAACCCCTGTGGCGAGGGGATTTATCCCCGATGGGGTGCGCAGCAGCCCTGTGCGATCGTCTGGTGCGCCAGGTAAATAGCGTTGGCAGGATTTGGGGCCGCTTCGCGACCCATCGGGGATAAATCCCCTCGCCACAGGGTGCGGGTTCAATGAACGATCAGGCCCGATCGTTGCTTGCCGCTAACCCCCCCGGTCTTTAGACTTACGCCTCATTTCAACGAGAGCAGGGTCGATGCCAACTGCCTTTCCCGCCGATTCTGTTGGTCTGGTGACGCCGCAAACGGCGCACTTCAGCGAACCTCTGGCCCTGGCCTGTGGCCGCTCGCTGCCAGCCTATGACCTGATCTACGAAACCTACGGCACGCTGAACGCACAGGCGAGCAATGCCGTGCTGATCTGCCACGCCTTATCCGGCCATCATCACGCCGCCGGTTATCACAGCGTCGACGACCGCAAACCCGGTTGGTGGGACAGCTGCATCGGCCCTGGCAAACCGATCGACACCAGCAAGTTCTTCGTGGTCAGCCTGAATAATTTGGGTGGCTGCAACGGCTCCACCGGCCCGAGCAGCATTAACCCTGAGACCGGCAAACCGTTCGGTGCCGATTTCCCGGTGCTCACCGTGGAAGACTGGGTGCACAGCCAGGCGCGTCTGGCGGACCTGCTCGGCATCGGCCAGTGGGCAGCGGTGATCGGCGGTAGCCTCGGTGGTATGCAGGCGCTGCAATGGACCATCACTTACCCGGATCGCGTACGTCACTGCCTGGCCATCGCCTCGGCACCCAAGCTGTCGGCGCAGAACATCGCCTTCAACGAAGTGGCACGCCAGGCGATTCTCACTGACCCCGAATTCCACGGTGGTTCGTTCCAGGAAGCGGGTGTAATCCCCAAGCGCGGCCTGATGCTGGCGCGCATGGTCGGCCATATCACCTACCTGTCCGACGACTCGATGGGCGAGAAATTTGGCCGTGGCCTCAAGAGCGAGAAGCTCAACTACGACTTCCACAGTGTCGAGTTCCAGGTCGAAAGCTACCTGCGTTATCAGGGCGAAGAGTTCTCCGGACGCTTCGACGCCAACACCTATCTGTTGATGACCAAGGCGCTGGATTACTTTGATCCGGCGGCGAACTTCGACGATAACCTGGCGAAAACCTTCGAGAACGCCACGGCCAAGTTCTGCGTGATGTCGTTCACCACCGACTGGCGCTTCTCCCCGGCGCGCTCGCGTGAGCTGGTGGATGCGCTGATGGCGGCGCGCAAAGACGTCAGCTATCTGGAAATCGACGCACCGCAGGGCCACGACGCCTTCCTGATTCCGATCCCTCGCTACTTGCAGGCGTTCGGCAATTACATGAACCGCATCACGCTGTGAGAAAGCCATGAGAGCTGATCTGGAAATCATCCAGGAATGGATCCCCGCCGGCAGCCGCGTCCTCGACCTCGGTTGTGGTGACGGCGAACTGCTGACCTGGCTGCGCGACAACAAGCAGGTCACCGGTTATGGCCTGGAAAACGACGCGGACAACATTGCCCAGTGCGTGGCCAAAGGCGTCAACGTCATCGAGCAGGACCTGGACAAGGGCCTCGGCAACTTTGCCAGCAACAGTTTCGACATCGTTGTGATGACCCAGGCCCTCCAAGCGGTGCACTACCCGGACAAGATCCTCGACGAAATGCTGCGGGTCGGTCGTCAGTGCATCATCACCTTCCCCAACTTCGGCCACTGGCGCTGCCGCTGGTATCTGGCGAGCAAGGGACGCATGCCGGTGTCGGAATTTTTGCCCTACACCTGGTACAACACGCCGAACATTCACTTCTGCACCTTCGAAGACTTTGAAGCACTTTGCCGCGAACGTGACGCGAAGGTCATTGATCGGCTTGCCGTGGATCAACAGCACCGCCACGGGTGGGCCAGTAAGCTATGGCCTAATCTGTTAGGTGAGATTGGTATCTACCGCGTGAGTAGCCCGGTGCTAGCAGATCACCAAATCGCGGTCTGACATTCGAGGAGAACGATCATGGGACGTTTGATTGGCACGCTGTTGGCGGCATGCCTGAGCTTTTCGGCAGTCGCCGCCGACGCGATCAAGGGCGCGCGCAAGGAAGTGTTTGGTGATGTCACCGTTCACTACAACACCTTCAATTCCACCTTTCTCACGCCTGACATCGCCAAGGCTGCCGAACTGATCCGCAGCAAGAACCAAGGCGTGATCAATGTCTCGGTGATCAAGGACGGCAAACCACTGGTCGCCAACGTCACCGGCACGGTCAAAGACCTGACCAGCAAAAGCGTGCCGCTGAACTTCCGCCAGGTCACCGAACAGGGCGCGATTTATTACATCGCCCAGTACCCGGTAGACCAGCAGGAAACCCGCACCTTTGAAATCAAGGTGCAGAGTGGCGACAAGATCAACACCATCAATTTCAACCAAGAACTTTTCCCCGGCGAATGATGAACCTCAAGCAGCTCGTACTGGCCAGCCACAACGCCGGCAAACTCAAGGAACTCCAGGCCATGCTCGGCGAATCGGTGCAACTGCGCTCGATCGGTGAGTGGAGCAACGTGGAGCCGGAAGAAACCGGTCTGTCGTTCGTCGAGAACGCGATCCTCAAGGCGCGCAATGCCGCACGCATTTCCGGGCTGCCGGCGCTGGCCGATGATTCCGGGCTGGCGGTGGATTTCCTCGGCGGTGCACCGGGCATCTACTCGGCACGGTACGCCGATGGCAAGGGCGATGCGGCGAACAATGCCAAACTGCTCGATGCCTTGAAAGACGTTCCTGAGGCCGAGCGCGGCGCGCAATTCGTTTGTGTTTTGGCACTGGTGCGTCACGCCGACGATCCGCTACCGATCCTCTGCGAAGGCTTGTGGCACGGACGCATGCTGACGGCTGCCAGCGGCGAACATGGCTTTGGTTACGACCCGCTGTTCTGGGTGCCGGAGCGCGATTGCTCCAGCGCCGAGCTGACGCCTGCCGACAAGAACCAGATCAGCCACCGCGCCCGTGCAATGGATCTGCTGCGCCAGCGTCTGGGCTTGAAATGACCCGCGACTCTTCTGCGTCGTCGCTGATAGTCGGCGGCGCCGCTTCTTCGCCTCGCGCTCCGCTGCCGACATTGCCGCCTCTTTCGCTATACATCCACATCCCGTGGTGTGTGCGCAAATGCCCGTATTGCGACTTCAACTCGCACACCGCCAGCCCGGTGCTGCCGGAGCAGGAGTACGTCGACGCGTTGCTGGCCGACCTCGATCAGGATTTGCATGCGGTCTACGGTCGCGAGATCAGCTCGATTTTCTTCGGCGGCGGTACGCCGAGCCTGTTCAGCGCCGAGGCGCTGGGGCGTTTGCTGGAGGGCGTCGAGCAGCGTATTCCGTTTGCTCACGACATCGAAATCACTCTGGAAGCCAACCCCGGGACGTTCGAGCAAGAGAAGTTCGTTGCGTATCGCAAACTGGGGATCAATCGCCTGTCGATCGGTATCCAGAGCTTCCAGCAGCAGAAGCTTGAAGCCCTCGGCCGCATCCACAACGGTGACGAAGCAGTGCGCGCCGCCGGCATGGCCCGTCAGGCCGGGTTTGATAACTTCAACCTCGACTTGATGCACGGTTTGCCCGATCAGTCGCTGGACGATGCGCTGAGCGATCTGCGCCAGGCCATCGAACTGAAGCCGACGCACATTTCCTGGTATCAACTGACGCTAGAACCGAACACGGTGTTCTGGAACCAGCCGCCGGTGCTGCCGGAAGACGACACGCTGTGGGACATTCAAGAGGCCGGACAGGCATTGCTGGCTGAGCACGGTTACGCGCAATACGAAGTGTCGGCTTACGCCCAACCCGGTCGCCCGGCGCGGCATAACCTCAATTACTGGAGTTTCGGCGACTTCATCGGCATCGGCGCCGGCGCGCACGGCAAGCTCAGCCACCCGGACGGCCGCATCGTACGGACGTGGAAGACGCGGCTGCCGAAGGACTATCTGAATCCGGCGAAAAACTTTCAGGCTGGCGAGAAATCGCTGACGAATGATGAACTGCCGTTCGACTTTTTGATGAACGCGTTGCGTCTGACTAATGGTGTGGAGTCGCGCCTGTATCCGGAGCGCACCGGGCTGTCGCTCGACAGTCTCGCCGAGGCCCGCGCGGACGCCGAACAAAGCGGCCTGTTGCAGGTCGAACCGTCACGTCTGGCAGCCACCGAGCGCGGACAATTGTTCCTCAACGATTTGCTGCAGAAATTTCTGAGCTGAGCCCAACGCCCAATGGCAGCCCTAAGGAAAAACCCATGGATTTGATACTCGACCTGCTCGCCACCGTCTCCCGCTGGAGCCGCAGCAACCTCTCGGAAATCGCATTGGCGCTGGTGGGCTGCCTGCTGGTGCTGTTCGGCGCTGACTTCAAAGGCTGGGTCGAGCAACGTCTGGGCAGCATTGCCGGCGCCCTGCGCGTCCCGCTAATGGCGCTGCTGTGCATGGTCGGTAGCGGCGCAGCACTGATCTACGCCACACCATGGGTGATCAAAGGCCTGAGCCAGTTCAACAACTACAGCCTGGCGCCGGTGTTGTTGGTGGTACTAGTGCTGATCGGCGTAGTCGCTGACCGCCGCTGAACTTCAATACATACAAAACAACTGTAGGAGCTGCGGCACGCTGCGATCTTTTGATCTTGAAAAACAAAATCAAAAGATCGCAGCGTGCCGCAGCTCCTACATGGGAATACGTCGAGAATCAGGGAAGTTCATGAGTAAGAAACTGCTGGACGAAACAAGTAAGTTTCTCAGTTTCGTGTTGCGTCACGAGCCTCAGGCAATTGGCCTGACGCTGGACTCCGAAGGCTGGGCGGATATTGAAGCGCTGATCAGCGGCGCGGCACGCAACGGTCGCACTCTCGATCGTGCGCTGATCGAAACTGTCGTGGCGAGCAGCGACAAGAAGCGCTTTTCCATTTCCGAAGACGCCCAGCAGATCCGAGCTGTGCAGGGGCACTCGACCAAGAGCGTCGAGCTGCAGCTTGAGGAAAAGCAGCCACCAGAAACGCTGTATCACGGCACGGCAACGCGCTTCATGGACTCGATCAACCAGCAAGGCTTGATCGCCGGATCGCGCCATCACGTGCATCTCTCGGCAGAAACCGACACTGCCTCAGCCGTAGGCCAACGCTACGGCACCGTGGTCATTTTGAAAGTCGCCGCGCAGCAGATGCAGGAACAAGGTTTCAAGTTCTATCAGGCCGAGAATGGCGTCTGGCTGACAGCACACGTGCCGGTCGACTTCATTTCCTCCTGACCACACCCAAAAACAACTGTAGGAGCTGCGGCACGCTGCGATCTTTTGATCTTGAAAAACAAAATCAAAAGATCGCAGCGTGCCGCAGCTCCTACAGTGGACGTACAGGTTTCAGGACTGCTTTTCGAACTTCAGATCCCACACGCCATGCCCAAGACGTTCGCCGCGGCGTTCGAACTTGGTGATCGGGCGTTCGGCCGGGCGTGGTACGCATTTGCCGTCTTCGGCGAGGTTGCGGTAGCCCGGGGCGACGCTCATGACTTCCAGCATGTATTCGGCGTACGGCTCCCAGTCGGTGGCCATGTGCAGAATGCCGCCGACCTTCAACTTGCTGCGCACCAGCTCAGCGAACGACGCCTGAACGATACGACGCTTATGGTGACGGCTCTTGTGCCACGGATCCGGGAAGAACAGCATCAGGCGGTCGAGGCTGTTGTCGGCGATGCAGCGGTTGAGCACTTCGATCGCATCGCAATCGTAGACCCGCAGGTTGGTCAGGCCCTGCGTCAGTACGCCATTGAGCAGCGCGCCGACACCCGGACGGTGAACTTCAACGCCGATGAAATCCTGATCCGGTGCAGCAGCGGCCATTTCCAGCAGCGAATGGCCCATGCCGAAACCGATCTCCAGCGAGCGCGGTGCCGAGCGGCCGAAAACCTGATCGTAATCCACCGGCGCATCGGCCAATGGCAGCACAAACAGCGGCGTGCCTTGATCCAGACCTTTCTGCTGGCCTTCGGTCATGCGCCCTGCACGCATCACGAAACTCTTGATGCGGCGGTGTTGGCGCTCGTCGCCCTCTTCCGGCTGGATAGGCGTGTCGTTCGATTCAGTCATCTTGGCTCTTACTTGATCAGACCATCCAGCGGCGAAGAGGCGCTGGCATAGAGTTTTTTCGGCATGCGACCGGCGAGGTAGGCCAGACGGCCCGCGACGATCGCATGTTGCATGGCTTGGGCCATCATCACTGGTTGACCGGCGTGGGCGATCGCCGAGTTCATCAGTACGGCGTCGCAGCCCAGTTCCATGGCGATGGTGGCATCGGAAGCGGTGCCGACACCGGCGTCTACCAATACCGGAATCTTTGCTTCTTCGAGGATGATCTGCAGGTTGTATGGATTGCAGATACCCAGGCCAGAGCCGATCAGGCCGGCCAGCGGCATGACGGCGATGCAGCCGATTTCCGCCAGTTGACGGGCGATGATCGGGTCATCACTGGTGTAGACCATCACGTCGAAGCCTTCCTTGACCAGCGTTTCGGCGGCCTTGAGGGTTTCGATCACGTTGGGGAACAGGGTTTTCTGGTCGGCCAACACTTCCAGCTTCACCAGATTGTGGCCATCGAGCAGCTCACGGGCCAGGCGGCAGGTGCGCACGGCTTCGATCGCGTCGTAGCAACCGGCGGTGTTCGGCAGGAAGGTGTAGCGATCCGGCGACAATACATCGAGCAGGTTCGGTTCGCCTTCGATCTGGCCCAGGTTGGTGCGGCGCACGGCGAAGGTGACGATCTCGGCACCCGAGGCTTCGATGGCCTGGCGGGTTTCATCCATGTCACGGTACTTGCCGGTACCGACCAGCAAACGCGACTGGTAAGTACGACCGGCCAGCACAAAAGGCTTGTCGCTACGAACGATGCTCATGGGGAATCCTCTTTAGGGGTGAGGGTCTTGCAGAATTCTGTGCCCTTGCGGGCCGCGCGACTAGCCGCCGCCGATGGCGTGCACCACTTCTACGTTGTCGCCTTCATTGAGCGTGGTGCTGGCATGCTGGCTGCGCGGGACGATATCCAGATTGAGTTCCACTGCTACCCGGCGTCCGGTCAGTTCCAGACGGGTAATCAGGGCCGCAACGGTTTCACCGTCGGGCAGTTCAAGGGATTCGCCGTTCAACTGAATGCGCATGCGCAATGCCGCCATCATTTTTAGGGGCTGGCATTCTAGCCCGATCAGACAGGGCGACCCAAGCCATTCGTCTTGAAACCCGCTGCCCCGGTGAATTGGCCAGGCCCCTGTAGGAGCTGCCGCAGGCTGCGATCTTTTGATGTTGTTTTTCAAGATCAAAAGATCGCAGCCTGCGGCAGCTCCTACAGGGAGCGGTTTCCGATCAGTTCAGGTCGGAGGGTGGGTCAGGTCAGGCGCCAGGCGGCGACGCCCAGGCACAGCCAGCCGACGAGAAACGCCAAGCCGCCGAAGGGGGTGATGATGCCCAGCTTACTGATGCCGGTGGTGGTCAGCAGGTAGAGGCTGCCGGAAAACAGCAGGATACCGACAGTGAACGAGATTCCGGCCCAGGTGACCAGTCGCCCCTGAATCTGCGTCGCCAGCAAGGCCACGCCGAATAACGCCAGCGTATGCACCAGTTGATAGGTGACGCCCGTGTGGAAAATCGCCAGATACTCAGGTGTCAGACGGTGTTTCAGGCCATGGGCGGCGAACGCACCCAATGCAACGCCCGTGAAACCAAAAAAAGCGGCCAGCATCAAAAAGCCACGCAGCATTGGGAACTCCAGTCAGACTCGATCGGCAGGGTCTGTATAATGGCCCGCTCCACGGGTTCGGCCAAGCCATCTCTATGTTGCGTTCAATTTTCCGTCGTCTCACGAAGGCCCTGCTCTGGTTCGCGGGGGGCAGCGTATTGCTGGTGCTGATATTTCGCTTCGTACCGCCGCCGGGCACCGCGCTGATGGTCGAGCGCAAGGTCGAATCCTGGATCGACGGCGAGCCGATCGACCTGCAGCGCACCTGGAAACCGTGGGACGAGATTTCCGACGATCTCAAGGTGGCGGTCATGGCTGGCGAAGATCAGAAGTTTCCCGAGCATTGGGGCTTTGATTTCAGCGCAATCCAGGCTGCTCTGGCGCACAACGAACTCGGCGGCTCAATTCGCGGCGCCAGTACGTTGAGCCAGCAAGTGTCGAAAAACCTGTTTCTGTGGGCCGGGCGCAGCTATCTGCGTAAAGGCCTGGAAGCCTGGTTTACTGCGCTGATCGAGGTGTTGTGGCCCAAGCAGCGGATTCTCGAGGTGTACCTGAACAGTGTCGAGTGGGATGACGGCGTGTTTGGCGCCGAAGCCGCAGCGCGTCATCATTTCGGCGTGAGCGCGAAGTCGTTGTCCCGACAGCAAGCGAGTTATCTGGCGGCGGTATTGCCCAACCCGCGGGTGTGGAGTGCGAGCCATCCGACGGCTTATGTCGCGCGCCGGGCTGGCTGGATCCGGCAGCAAATGAGTCAGTTGGGTGGGACGAGTTACCTGCTGAGTCTGAATGATTCGCGGCGGGTGCCGTGGGCGCAGTGACTTCAAGATCAAAAGATCGCAGCCTTCGGCAGCTCCTACAGGTAAATGCGGGGCCAGTGTAGGAGCTGCGGCACGCTGCGATCTTTTGATCTTCAAACAAAAACGCCCCGATCATCGCTGATCGGGGCGTTTTTTATTGTCGAGGCGCCGGTTATGCGGCAATCGACAACTTGAGCTTGTTCATCGCGCTCTTTTCGAGCTGACGGATTCGCTCGGCCGACACGTTGTACTTCTGCGCCAGGTCGTGCAGCGTGGCTTTCTCTTCTGCCAGCCAACGCTGGTAGAGGATGTCGCGGCTGCGTTCGTCCAGCACTTCCAGTGCTTCGTGCAGGTTGTTGTTGGAGTTGTCGCTCCAGTCGGCATCTTCCAGTTGACGCGCCGGGTCGTACCGGTGGTCTTCCAGATAGTTGGCCGGCGACTGGAAAGCGCTGTCGTCGTCCGCTTCCGCAGCCGGGTCGAAAGCCATGTCATGGCCGGTCAGGCGACTTTCCATCTCGCGCACTTCCCGCGGCTCGACGCCGAGGCTTTCCGCCACACGGTGGACTTCCTCATTGTTCAGCCACGCCAGACGCTTCTTCTGGCTACGCAGGTTGAAGAACAGCTTGCGCTGGGCCTTGGTGGTCGCGACTTTCACAATGCGCCAGTTGCGCAGGATGAACTCGTGAATTTCCGCCTTGATCCAGTGCACAGCGAACGACACCAGGCGCACACCCATTTCCGGGTTGAAGCGCTTTACGGCCTTCATCAGGCCGACGTTACCTTCCTGGATCAGGTCAGCCTGAGCCAGACCGTAGCCGCTATAGCTACGGGCAATGTGTACGACAAAACGCAGGTGGGCGAGCACCATCTGCCGAGCCGCCCCCAAATCCTGCTCATAATAGAGACTCTCGGCCAGTTCACGCTCCTGCTCCGGCGTCAGCAATGGAATGCTGTTCACGGTGTGCACATAGGCTTCCAGGTTTGCGCCTGGAACCAACGCGTACGCAGGTTGCAAAGAATTGGTCATACGAAAAAACCTCCGACTTACATACTCGTGCTTCTCAGCACTGCGAAAAATTGACCGGGAACTCAAGTGCAAGTTCCCAAAAAACCGCAAGGTCAATCACGCGCAAAAAAGATTCTACTTCGGCGCCAGCTCCCTGAGATGACGTGCGACTGCAATCCATGCACCGATATAACCCAACAGCACCGCGCCAAGCAAGAGCGACAGACCATCGGCGACTGGCACTCCGGCCAGCGCGAAATCACTGCCGTACAAGCCGGCCAGCCCAACCACCGCGTCGTTCAGCCAGTCGAGGCCGAACGCCAATACGCCCCAGGACAACAGCCCCGCACCGAAGCCATACAGCGCGCCCATATAAAGGAAAGGACGCCGTACATAGCTGTCAGTGCCGCCGACGAGTTTAATCACTTCTATCTCTGTGCGGCGGTTTTCAATATGAAGACGAATGGTATTGCCTATCACCAAAAGTAATGCAGAAACCAGCAGCACTGTCAGACCGAAGACAAAACGATCGCCGAGCTTGAGGATGGCGGCCAGACGCTCGACCCAGACTAGATCAAGTTGCGCCTGTTGTACCTTGGGCAGCTCGGAAAGTTTTTGTCTTAATGCTTCCAGCGTGGTCTTGTCGACCTCGTTCGGCGTCACCAGCACCACGCCCGGCAACGGGTTTTCCGGCAGTTCGCGCAGGGCTTCGCCCAATCCCGACTGCTGTTGAAACTCTTCCAGCGCCTGATCGCGCCCGACATATTCAGCATCAGCTACGCCGGGCATGCCTTTGATCTGTTCGCGCAACGACTCGCCCTGCTCCGGGCTGGCGTCGAGTTGCAGGTACAGCGAGATCTGCGCCGCACGCTGCCACGATCCGCCGAGACGCTCGACGTTATTGAGCAACAGCGAAAGACCCATCGGCAGGCTCAACGCCACCGCCATGACCATGCAGGTGAAGAAACTGCCAATCGGCTGCTTGCCGAGACGACGCAGGCTGTCGAGCAGGCTGGCGCGATGGCTTTCGACCCAGGCGCGAAACAGCGTAGCGAAGTCAGGGCCGTCGTCATCGTCGTGTTTTTTCTTCTTTGCCGGTTGCGGATCGGCGGCCTTCGGGGCCACGCGCTCGGAAACCTTCGGACTGCGAGTGGCACTCATACCCCGGCCTCCCCGTCGCCGATCAATCGGCCACGTTGCAGGGTCAGCATGCGGTGACGCATCCGGGCGATCAGCGCCAGGTCGTGACTGGCGATCAGCACGCTGGTGCCCAAACGGTTGATGTCTTCGAACACGCCCATGATCTCGGCCGCCAGACGCGGGTCGAGGTTACCGGTCGGTTCGTCCGCCAGCAGCAGGGCCGGACGGTGGACGATGGCGCGGGCGATGCCGACGCGCTGTTGCTGACCGGTGGACAAGTCGCCTGGGTACAGACTGGTTTTGTCCGACAGCGCCACGCGCTCCAGCGCCGAATCGACCCGCTTGGCGATTTCGGCCTTGGACAGCCCGAGAATCTGCAACGGCAACGCGACGTTGTTAAACACCGTGCGATCGAACAGCAACTGATGGTTCTGGAACACCACGCCGATCTGCCGACGCAGGAACGGAATCTGCGCATTGCTGATGGTGCTCAGGTCTTGCCCGGCGAGCAGCAGCTTGCCGCTGCTCGGACGCTCCATCGCCAGCAACAGGCGCAACAACGTGGATTTACCGGCACCAGAATGGCCGGTCACAAACAAGAACTCGCCACGACGGACTCGAAAGCTCAGCTCATGCAAGCCGACGTGACCGTTCGGGTAGCGTTTACCGACCTGTTCGAAACGAATCATGAACGCTCCCGCTCGGCAAAGAGTGCCTGGACAAAGGGTTCGGCTTCAAAAGTACGCAAATCGTCGATGCCTTCGCCAACGCCGATATAGCGAATCGGCAGACCGAACTGCTTGGCCAGGGCAAAGATCACCCCACCTTTGGCGGTGCCGTCGAGTTTGGTCAGCGCCAGGCCAGTCAGTTCGACGGTCTGGTTGAATTGCTTGGCCTGGTTGATGGCGTTCTGACCGGTACCGGCGTCGAGTACCAGCAGCACTTCGTGCGGCGCGTCGGCGTCGAGCTTGCCGATTACGCGGCGAACCTTTTTCAGCTCTTCCATCAGATTGTCTTTGGTGTGCAGACGACCGGCGGTGTCGGCGATCAGCACGTCGATGCCACGCGCCTTGGCGGCTTGCACGGCGTCGAAGATCACCGAGGCGGAATCGGCGCCGGTGTGCTGGGCAATCACCGGGATCTTGTTGCGTTCGCCCCAGACCTGCAATTGCTCCACCGCAGCAGCGCGGAAGGTGTCACCGGCGGCCAGCATGACTTTCTTGCCTTCCAGCTGCAGTTTCTTCGCCAGTTTGCCGATGGTGGTGGTCTTGCCGGCACCGTTGACGCCGACCACAAGGATCACGAACGGCTTGTTCTGCGACACGATTTTCAGCGGCTGCTCAACCGGTTTAAGCATCGCAGCCAGTTCGGCCTGCAGGGATTTGTACAACGCATCGGCGTCGGCAAGTTCCTTGCGGGCGACTTTCTGGGTCAGGCGCTGGATGATCTGTGTGGTGGCTTCGACGCCAACGTCGGCGGTCAGCAGACGGGTTTCGAGGTCGTCGAGCAGCTCGTCATCGATGGTTTTGCGACCGAGGAACAGGCTGGCCATGCCCTCGCCAATGCTGGCGCTGGTTTTCGACAGACCTTGCTTGAGGCGGGCGAAGAAACCGGCTTTGGTTTCTTCGGTGCGCGGGGCTTCGACGGGGGCTTCGGTAACCACTTCGACCGGCAAGACCGGGGCAGCAACGACGGGGGCAGGTACTGGCTCGGGCTGTTGAACGATTGGCGCAGACTCGCCAACCGGCTCAACCACAGGCACCGGAGCGACCTCTGGAACAAACGCAGCAGGCGCAGGAATCTGCGGGGTGATATGCGGCGCAGCCTCTTCAACCAACGCCACCGGCTCTTCCGCCACTGGCAAGGTCAGCCATGGCTCAGCCGCCGGAGTCAGCGGCAGCTCAGCCGCCACAGGCGCTTCAGGCTCTGGTTCTGGCTCAGCCGGTTGCAACACCGGCTCGGCAATCGGCAGCACAATCGGAGCCGGCTCTTCTTCTATTGAAGGAGCAGGCGCCGGGGCCGGTTCAGGAATTGCGGGCGGCTGTTCGACGACGGGTTCCTGCGGTTTCTTACGCAGCCATCCGAACAGGCTTTTCTTCTCGCCAGCCGCAGCTGGGGTCTTCTTGTCGTCGTTGGAACCAAACATGGAGGACGGCTATCTCACGGTAGCGACGCGCCATAAGGGCGCCCCGGCAAATAAATATTCGATGCAGAACAGACTGTGTTTAGCCCAGCTTGTTCACGCGCAACATTTTGTCGAGGCGCCAAAGACGCCTCAAAGGTCGATTAACACGAAGGACTGGAACGGCATCGTCGGCGAAAACGCAGAGTTTAGCTGACAAACTCAAAGCTTCTGCCGGGAACCCATACAACCTATCGACCGATCAAAGGCCTGATAGGCGTGGCCGCCAGTAAAACGGATCAGTATCCTAGCACCTCCTCGCCCGCCTAGGCTAAGACCAAGCGGGCAGCCCAACAGGTTAAAAAACGAATGAATGCTCTAGCCCGCCGCGCTGCAGGCCTGCTGTTCAGCACAGTCTGCCTGCCCCTTTCGGCCCTGGCGGCCGACCCGCAACCGACCCACGAATTCACCCTCGACAACGGCTTGAAGGTCGTCGTGCGCGAAGACCATCGCGCGCCGGTGGTGGTGTCGCAGGTCTGGTACAAGGTCGGTTCCAGCTACGAAACCCCGGGCCAGACCGGCCTGTCCCACGCGCTTGAGCACATGATGTTCAAGGGCAGCGAAAAAGTCGGCCCCGGCGAAGCCTCGCTGATCCTGCGCGACCTCGGCGCCGAAGAGAACGCTTTCACCAGCGATGACTTCACCGCTTATTACCAGGTGCTGGCGCGCGACCGTCTGGGCGTGGCCTTCGAACTGGAAGCCGATCGCATGGCCAACCTGCGCCTGCCGGCCGACGAGTTCGCCAAGGAAATCGAAGTCATCAAGGAAGAGCGCCGCCTGCGCACTGATGACAAGCCGATGTCCAAGGCTTACGAACGCTACAAGGCGATGGCTTACCCGGCCAGCGGCTACCACACGCCGACTATCGGCTGGATGGCTGACCTCGACCGGATGAAGGTTGAAGAGCTGCGTCACTGGTATCAATCCTGGTACGTGCCGAACAACGCCACGTTGGTGGTCGTCGGCGACGTCACTCCGGACGAAGTCAAAACCCTCGCCCAACGCTACTTCGGCCCGATCGCCAAACGCGACGTGCCACCGGCGAAACAACCGCTGGAACTGGCCGAACCCGGCGAGCGCAAGATCACTCTGCATGTGCAGACACAACTGCCTAGCCTGATGCTCGGTTTCAACGTGCCGAGCATCGCCACTGCCGAGGACAAACGCTCGGTTAACGCGCTGCGGTTGATTTCGGCGCTGCTCGATGGCGGTTACAGCGGACGCATCCCCACCCAACTGGAGCGCGGTGAAGAGCTAGTGTCCGGCGGCTCGTCGAGCTACGACGCCTACACTCGCGGCGACAGCCTGTTTACCTTGTCGGCCACGCCCAACACCCAGAAGAAAAAGACCATGGCGCAAGCCGAGGCTGGCCTGTGGAAGCTGCTGGAGCAGTTGAAAACCACTGCGCCGTCCGCCGAAGAACTGGAGCGCGTCCGCGCTCAAGTGATTGCCGGTCTGGTCTACGAACGTGATTCGATCACCAGTCAGGCCACGGCCATCGGTCAGCTTGAGACCGTCGGCCTGTCGTGGAAACTGATGGACACCGAACTGGCCGATCTGGAAAGCGTGACCCCGCAAGACATCCAGAACGCCGCCAAGCTGTATTTCACCCGCGAACGTCTCAGCGTCGCCCACGTACTGCCACTGGAGACGACTCATGAGTGAGCGCAAAACCCCACGCCTGTTGTTGCTTGGTCTGATCGCGGTCGCGGTGATCGGCGCCACTGCTTTCTATCTGTCGCCAAGCGCTGACAGCAAGGCGAGCGAAGCACTGGACAACGCCAAGTCCACGCAAAAGCTGCAATCGCTGGCCGAACTCGACGGCAAGGCCCCGGCCAGCCGCAAACTCGACGTGCAGACCTGGAACACCGCCGAAGGCGCCAAGGTGCTGTTCGTCGAAGCCCACGAGCTGCCGATGTTCGACATGCGCCTGATCTTCGCCGCCGGCAGCAGTCAGGACGGCAATGCGCCGGGTCTGGCGGTGCTGACCAACGCGATGCTCAATGAAGGCGTGGCTGGCAAGGATGTCGGTGCAATCGCCCAGGGTTTCGAAGGCCTCGGTGCGGATTTCGGCAATGGCGCTTTCAAGGACATGGCATTGGCTTCGCTGCGCAGTCTGAGCGCCGCTGAGCAGCGCGAACCGGCATTGAAGCTGTTCTCGGAAGTCGTCGGCAAACCGACCTTCCCTGCCGACTCGTTCGCGCGTATCAAGAATCAGATGCTCGCCGGCTTCGAATACCAGAAACAGAACCCCGGCAAACTTGCCAGCCTGGAGCTGATGAAGCGCCTGTACGGGGATCACCCGTACGCGCATTCGAGCGACGGCAACGAGCAGAGCGTACCGAAGATCACCCTTGCGCAACTGCGTGAATTCCACGCCAAGGCCTACGCTGCCGGCAACGTGGTGATCGCGCTGGTCGGTGACCTGTCCCGCGCTGACGCCGAGGCGATTGCCAATCAGGTTTCCGCTGCCCTGCCGAAAGGCCCGGCAATGGCCAAGATCGCCCAGCCACAGGAACCGCAAGCCAGCGTCGGTCACATCGAGTTCCCATCGAAGCAGAGCAACCTGATGATCGCGCAGTTGGGCATCGACCGTGATGATCCGGACTACGCGGCATTGTCGATGGGCAACCAGATCCTCGGCGGCGGGGGTTTTGGCACCCGGTTGATGAGCGAAGTTCGCGAGAAACGCGGGCTGGCCTATGGCGTATATTCCGGCTTCAGCCCGATGCAGGTTCGCGGCCCGTTCCTGATCAACCTGCAGACCCGCGCCGAAATGAGCGAAGGCACGCTGAAACTGGTGCAGGACGTGCTTGCCGACTACCTGAAAACCGGCCCGACCCAGAAAGAACTCGACGACGCCAAACGCGAACTGGCCGGCAGCTTCCCGCTGTCCACCGCGAGCAACGCCGACATTGTTGGCCAACTTGGCGCCATGGGCTTCTATAATCTGCCGTTGAGCTACCTGGATGACTTCATGCGTCAGTCCCAGAGCCTGACCGTGGAACAAGTCCGCGACGCTCTGAACAAACATTTGAGCACGGACAAAATGGTCATCGTCACCGCTGGCCCGACCGTGCCGCAAAAGCCGTTACCGGCCCCATCTGATAAACCTGCCGAGCAACCGCTCGGGGTTCCGGAGCATTAATGGCTACTCGTCCGAAAAAACCTGTTCACAACGTGCACAACGGCGTGAATCAACTGCGCATCATTGGTGGTGAATGGGGCAGCCGCAAGCTGAGCTTCCCTGACGCGCCGGGGCTGCGCCCAACGCCGGACCGCGTGCGTGAGACCCTGTTCAACTGGCTCGCGCCTTACGTGGAGGGCGCCAAGGTATTCGATCCGTTCGCCGGCAGCGGCGCGCTGTTTCTCGAAGCACTGTCCCGTGGCGCCGCCATGGGCCAGGCGCTGGACGCCAGTAACATCGCGGTCTCCAGCCTCAAGGAGCATCTTGGCACCCTGCGCTGCACCAACGGTCAGGTACAGACCGCCGACGCCCTGCGCTATCTGGAAACGCAAACTGCCACCGCGTATGACCTGGTGTTCCTAGACCCGCCGTTCAACCAGAACCTGCTGCCCGCCGTGTGCGCACTGCTCGAAGAGCGTCAGTGGCTGGCCGACGATGCCTGGGTCTACACCGAAAGCGAAACCGCACCTTCGACTCTCGGCTTGCCAGGCAACTGGCGCCTGCACCGCGAGCAGAAATCCGGTCGCGTTTATTACTCGTTGTGGCAGCGCAGCGTCTGAGCCCTGGGCTCATGGGCGCTGACGTGCGATAGATAGATACCGCACGCAGCCCTACGAATCTCGCCACAGTGGCTAGCACAATTTGCGCTAACCACTGAGGACGATTCACGTATGGACACGCTATGCAGCCGGATGCTGCTTTTTCTTTGCCTGGCGCCATTGATGACGCTGGCCGCCCCGCCCCCGCCGACTCATCAATTCACTCTGCAAAATGGCCTGAAAGTGCTTGTGCGCGAAGACCATCGCGCGCCATTGGCAACCTCGCAACTGCGGTTCCAGGTTGGCTCTGCCGACGAGGCGCCGGGTCAGACCGGGCTCTCCCACGCGCTCGAGCACATGCTCTACAAAGGCAGCAGCAAAACCTGCGCAGGTGAGGCGGCGGCGATTCTTGACACGCTGGGCGCCCGACATAACGCCTCAACCTACAAAGATGCCACGGTTTACTACCAGACCCTGGCGCCAAAGTATCTGGGCGTCGCGTTCGAGCTGATGGCTGATCTGATGTCGACCGCCCACTTGCGTGATTCCGATCTGGTCCCGGAAATGGCGGTCATTCGCGAAGAGCGTCGCTTGAGGATTGACGATGATAACCATAGTCTGGCCCAAGAGCGCCTGCAGAGCGTGGCACACCTGGCAAGCAGCTATCGCACACCGATTATCGGCTGGATGCATGACTTGCACCGGTTAAACGCCGAAAACCTGCGCAAGTGGTATCACCTCCACTACGTACCCGGTAACGCCACGCTGGTCGTCGTCGGTGATGTGACAGTAGACCAGGTCAAGACGCTCGCAGAGCGCTACTTCGGCCCGCTCGCCACGCGGCCGGCTCCCCGATTATTGCGACCCACCGAGCTGGCAGCGCCGGGTGAACGCAAGTTGAAGCTTTACCTTCCTGTGCCCGCGCCTCAACTGATCCTGGCCTTTAATGTGCCAGGGCTGGTCACCGCTCAAAACCCGCGATCAGCACACGCACTACGTCTGCTCAACATATTGCTGGGCGGTACGAACAGTTCACCTCTGCAAAAACGCCTGCGTTACGCTGATCAGGTTTTCAGCGAGATCGACACCTCGTATGCCTACCTGACCCGAGGTGACTCGCTACTGACAGTGACAGCCGTACTTGCCGGTACCCATGCCAATGATATCGACGCTGCCGAGGCGCGGATCTGGAAAATCATCGAAGAACTGCGAACCACTGCACCTGCTCCCGAGGAGCTGGAACGCGCGCGAACTCAGTTGATTGCCAAGCAAGTGTATGCGCAAGACTCCATCATGGCTCAGGCCAACAGGCTGGCCACACTTGAAAGTATTGGCCTGTCATGGCAATCGATGGATCGGGATGCCGACGAACTCGCACAGGTGACACCCACTGATATCCAACAGGCTGCCGAGCGCTATCTGACACGAGAGCGTGTGAGCGTCGCCCATGTATTGAAGAAGGTGGCACCATGATTAGCTACCTTCGTCGACCATGGCGCGTTTGCCTTGTGCTCGGACTAATCGCCTGCCTGACCTGCGCCCGGACATTGGCATCCACGGTCTCCATTACGCCGGCAAACTTCCCCACGCCGCGCCTGGAATCATTGAAAGAGCTGACACCTGAGCCCATAACGCCACGGGCGACGTCAATCAAGGGCTGGAAAACGCAGACCGGCACCAAAGTGCTGTTCATCCGCACCACAGAGCTGCCGATGTTCGATCTGCAAGTCAGCTTCACTGCCGGCAGCGCCCGGGACAGCAGCCTGCCGGGACTCGCCGCAACGACGCTGAGGATGCTCATTGAAGGCGTGCCGGGTAAAGACTTTCCCGCGATTGTCCAGACATTCGATGATCTCGGTGCGCAGCTTGATTTGAGCATTGAGCATGAACGCGTCACGCTGTCGTTGCGCAGCTTGAGCAATGCACAGAAAAGTGCACCGGCACTGCAGTTGATTACGCAGATGCTCGGCGAATCGCTGTTGACCGACGACGCGTTGAAGAAGGTCAAAAAAGCACTAAAAGACCGTATCGCCAGCGCATCCCGGGACGATGACAAACTGGCGGAGGACCTGGTCAGGAAACTGCTGGCCCCGAACAGTCCCTACTCAGTGCCGCTCTATGGCACGAATGAGGGTCTGACAGCGATAACACGCACAGACGTGGAGCAATTTCACCAGCGCTTCTATACCGCCAGTCAGGCACAAATCACTTTGGTGGGGGATTTGACGCTGGCACAGGCCAAGACGATCAGTCTGCAAATCAGCAATGCCCTGCCGGTCATGCCTATGGGCGGCACTCCCCCACCGCCTATGCCTGTGCAAACAGCGGACGGCACCGACCTGACCCGTCATGAGGAACGGCCACTGACCCAGACCCATCTGAAGCTTGCCCAGCGCAGCGTGTCGCGCCAGCACCCGGACTATGCAGCGTTGTACGTGGCCAATCTGATTTTTGGTGGCACACCCAGCAGTCGACTGATGAGTGAACTGCGGGAAAAGCGCGGGCTGGTGTACAACGTACACGCAGAAAACTCCAATTGGGCCACGGCAGGCGTGATGACCATTTCCCTGCAGGTCAGTCCGTCACTGAGCCAGGCGACGCTGGCATTGACCCGGTCAATGTTCAGTGACTATCTGCGCGACGGGCCGACACAGCAGGAGCTCGACCAGATCAAGATTCGGTTGGCCAACAGTCGCGCCCTGCAGAGCGCCAGCAACGGACAAATACTCGCCCGACTGGAGGCAATCAACCAACATGACCTGCCACTCGACCTTGATTACACCGTGCAACAGATACAGCGTCTGACGCTCAAGCAAGTCCACGAAGCAATGAAGCGACACTTGTCCGCCGATCGCTGGCGCGTCGCAACGGTGGGGGCGACTGTCGTTCAGCAGCCATTGCCGGAGCCACCGCTCGCACCGTCCAGCACCTCATTGCCGAGCATGTGTCGCGCCGAGGCAGCGCTGTAACGTGAGCACAAATCCGCTCGCGCGTATTACGGTTGCGGCAACGCAGTGCTGCAATATCAGCTTAACAAAACGCCTGGGCCGGCCTTACTGCGTGTCCAGGTAGTTTTTGCCGACACTTCTCGAACAGCAACACTTCGAAGTTCGCGTTATTCAGTTTGGTTCAACGATAGCTTGAAGGGGCAATCAAAGACCATCGCCCGACTGGTCACCAATGGTTGCCCATGGCAATTAATGGACCTTGACGTTCCGCCGCTGAGAGAGCTGACCCCTGCTGATATTCAGGGTGCCGCGAAGGCGTTCCTTAACCGTGAACGGGCAAGCGTCGGGCGCTCTTACCCTGTCGAGAAATAAAGCGTCGACACAGGCGCAAGAATCCGCCGAAAATCTACTGGGCCGAACGCTCGGACCCAGCAAGAATTTCGGCGGATATACCATTCGTATGCAGGTGTAATAGATCGCCTGCCTAACACTCAACACACCCCGCATCGTTGAATTTGAAGTATCAGGCTCCTTGTTTTAAGGGAATCCACTTTCACCTATTACCGTCGCGAACTATAAAACTCATACAACTAGCAGTCCGACTTTCAAACCATCCAATACAGCATTACTCCGCCTGTTATTTAATCGCCACCATCGACCCTCCACCTACCGCACGGGCTTATTACTCACTGCAACAACGAGGCTCTGCAACATTTCTTCAAGGTATATCCGGACAGGTTAATTCCCAGCCCGGCCGGACATCACATCAAGCTCACTCAAATAGTAATACATGAAGATTAACGCGAACTTCCATTCGCAGTTCATTGTGTCTAAGCGAAATAACTCGCTTAAACATTACGGACTATTCACGGATGAATGTAACAACTGAATCACCCTCCAAGGCAACTCATGTATTCACACTCGACAATGGTTTGAAGGTCGTCGTGCGCGAAGATCATCGTTCGCCGGTAGTAGCCTCCCAGGTTTGGTATAAAGTCGGCTCAAGCTACGAAGCGCCGGGGCAGACAGGCTTGTCCCACGTCCTGGAGCACATGATGTTCAAGGGCAGCAAGACACTCGGCCCAGACGAAGCTTCGCAGATACTGCGCAACCTTGGCGCAGAAGCAAACGCATATACCGACGCCGATTTCACCGTTTATCACCAGGTACTGGCGCGCGACCATCTGGGCGTGGCTCTGGAACTGGAAGCAGACCGCATGGCCGGCCTGCGTCTGCAGGCAGACGTGTTCGCCCGCGAGATCGAAGTCGTCAAGGAAGAACGTCGTTTGAGTACTGACGATGTTCCGTTCGCCAAGGCCTACGAACTTTTCGCGGCCATGGCCTACCCGACCAGTGGATACCACACGCCCACTATCGGCTGGATGGCTGACCTTGACCGTATGACGGTCGAAGATCTGCGTGGCTGGTATCAATCCTGGTACATGCCCAACAATGCCATATTGGTTGTGGTCGGCGACGTGACGCTGGATGAAGTCAAAACCCTGGCCCAGCGTTACTTCGGTCCGATTGCCCGACGCAACGTGCCGCCAGCGAAAATCCCCTTGGAGCTTGCCGAACCTGGCGAACGTCAGCTCACCCTGCACGTGCAGACCCAATTTCCAAGCCTGATACTGGGCTTCAACGTTCCGAGTATCGTCACCGCTCAAGACAAGCGCGCGGTCACCGCATTGCGCCTGATCTTAGACCTTCTCTCCCTTGGACTCAGCAGCCGTATTCAGAGCCAACTGGTTCGTGGCGAAGAGTTGATTTCCTCCGGATCCGTCAGCTACGACGCTAATAGCCGTGGCGACAGCCTGTTCACCCTGACGGTTACGCCGAACGTTCTGAAAAACAGAACTGTGGCACAAGTCGAAGCCGGCTTGTGGAGGCTGCTCGATGAGCTGAAAACTACCCCCCCGTCCACGACTGAGATTGAACGGGTGAGCGCGCAAATAATTGCGCGGGAGACCTTCCAGCGAGACTCGATTACCAGCCAGGCCCAAGCCATCGGTGTACAAGAAGGTATCGGACGTTCCTGGACGTTCATGGAATCCGATCTGCTCGCCTTGCAGAGCGTAACGCCGCAAGACATCCAGCAGGCCGCGCGCACTTATTTCACTCGCCAGCGCCTTAGCATCGGGCACGTGCTACCTATGCACGCAAAATCTGAAAGTACCTCTGAAACTACTGTTCCAACCACACCTGAAATCACTCCCGGCGACAACTCCAGTCCCGACCGTACATTGCAGTCATTGGCGGAACTCGAAGGAAAAGTCCCGAGCAGTCGCACGCTCGACGTGCAGACCTGGAACACTGTCGAAGGCGCCAAGGTGATGTTTCTCGCGGCTCCCGAACTGCCAATGTTCGACCTGAAGCTGACCTTCGCCGCAGGCAGTAGCCGTGATGGCGATGCTGGCGGCTTGGCGATACTGACTAACGGCTTACTCAACGAAGGAGTGGCGGATAAGGATGCTGGCCAAATCGCTGACGTTTTTGAAAGCGTGGGTGCTTCGTTCAAAAACGGCGTTGAAAACGACACAGCCGTTGCCTCGCTTCGCAGCCTGAGCGCGCTGGATAAACGCGAACCCGTCCTGGCAATGTTTGCAGAACTCACAGGAAAACCGACTTTCCCGGACGATGCGGTTCTGCACATCAAGGATCAGGTACTCGCTCGCGTCAACTACTTCAAACAGAACCCTGACGCACAGGCCAACGCAGAACTTCTCAAACGTGTATATGGCAATCACCCCTACACGACATCCAAATACGGTACTGCGCAATCCGTTGCTGCGATCACACGATCGCAAATCAAGGCGTTTCATGAGAAAGCTTACGCTGCGGGTAATGCGGTGATTGCGCTGGTGGGCGATCTCTCCCGCGAGGACGCCGAAGCGATTGCAGCACAAGTTTCTTCCTCATTGCCAAAGGGCCCAGCTCTGACAAAAATCGAACAACCTGTTCAACACGAGGCCAGCACCGTCCACCTCGAGTTTCCAACCAAACAGACCATCCTGCGTCTCTCGCAGCTGGGCGTCGAGCGCGACGATCCGGACTATGCTGCGGTGGTGATGGGCAACTGGATACTTGGCAGTGGTCCAGGGAGTCGATTGACCACCGAGGTACGTGAGAGGCGTGGTCTGACTTACGATGTAAGGTCATCGCTGGAACTGTTGCAGGTGCGCGGTCGGTTCTTGATCGAATTGAAAACACGCGCCGACGTTAGCGAGGCTACGCTGCAACTGGTGAAGGACGTGATCGCCAGCTTCCTGGAAAACGGCCCAACCGAGAAAGAACTCGCCGAGGTCAAGCGCGAACGGACAGGACGGCTCCTGCGGTCCGCTGCCAGCAATGCCAGCATTGTCAACAAACTCGCCGGCATTGGATTCCGAAACGGGTCTTTGAGCGAAGATGAGGACTTCATTCGGCAGATCCAGAGTTTAACGGTCGAGCAAGTCAAAACCGCGATGAACAAGCACCTGAGTCTGGATGAAATGGTCATCGTGACCGCTGGCCCGACCGTGCCGCAAAAGCCATTGCCGGCCCCCATTGCCGAGCCTGCCGCGCAATAAATCGGAGATCCGCTGGTAATGGCTGACTAATAAGGCTTGCGCGACCTGTCATGGCGTCAGACGACGGTTAGACCCGGAACACGTGTCGCGCAGACACGAGCTTTGTGGCAAGTTAGGTTTTCATTGAATTTGGCAGTCGCAACAGCGCGCCTGCCGTTTCATGCATCATTCTTACGAGATTTGCCGTGCGCGCATTTACCCCTTCCATCGGTCCCGATTTCCGCTTTACGCCCGCCTTCGGTCTCGGCAACCCGCACCTGCAAACCTTGTGGGGACCGCTCTGGCGCAAAACCACCCACCTGGACCGCGAACGTGAACGCTTGTGGCTTGCAGACGGCGACTTCCTCGATCTGGACTGGCATGGCCCGCACACCGCCGATGCGCCATTGGTGCTGGTGTTGCACGGCCTGACCGGTTCGTCCAATTCGCCTTATGTCGCCGGCCTGCAAAAAGTGCTGGGAGCTCAAGGCTGGGCCAGTGTCGCGCTGAACTGGCGCGGCTGTTCGGGCGAGCCGAATCTGCTATCGCGCAGTTACCACTCCGGTGCCAGCGAAGACCTCGCCGAAGCCATTCGGCACCTGCGCGCCAAGCGACCGATGGCACCGCTGTATGCCGTCGGTTATTCCCTGGGCGGTAATGTGCTGCTCAAGCACTTGGGCGAAACCGGCAGCGCCAGCGGCGTACTCGGTGCCGTGGCGGTGTCGGTACCGTTTCGGCTCGATCAATGCGCCGACCGTATCGGCCAGGGTTTTTCGAAGATCTATCAGGCGCATTTCATGCGTGAGATGGTCGGCTACATCAAGAACAAGCAACGGCAGTTTCAGCACGATGGCCGCGAGGACAGCCTGGCGGAGCTGGCCGCGCTCGGCTCACTGGAAAACATGCGCACGTTCTGGGATTTCGATGGCCGGGTGACGGCGCCGCTGCACGGATTTACCGATGCGCACGATTACTACCGCCGTGCATCCAGCCGCTATTTTCTCGGTGAGATTCGTACGCCGACCCTAATCATTCAGGCAGCGGACGATCCTTTCGTCTTCCCGCACAGCTTGCCGAGCGTTGAAGAGTTGTCTGCCTGCACGCAATTCGAATTGCAGCCCAAAGGCGGACATGTCGGTTTCGTCGACGGCTCATTGCGTCAGCCGGGCTACTACCTCGAACGTCGCATCCCGCAATGGCTGGCACGCCTGACGGCTTGAACGATCAGGGCGATACTCTTACCTGACGCCATCGCCAGCAGGCTCGCTCCCAAAAGGGGGGTTATTCGCCAGTGGCGATACCGCGCGAAGGCTCGTTGATCCACTCGCTCCACGACCCGGCATACAGCGAACCCAACGGGTACCCCGCCAGACACAGCGCAAACAGGTTGTGACACGCCGTCACGCCTGAGCCGCAATAGGCAACCAGTTCGGACGGTGAACGCTCGCCAAGCTTCGCGGCAAAGCGCTGTTTGAGCTGATCGACCGGCAGGAAGCGCCCATCACTGCCCAGGTTGTCGGTAAACGCCGCGCATTGTGCGCCGTGGATGTGTCCGGCAATCGGGTCGATAGGTTCCACTTCGCCCTTGAAACGCGGCAAGGCCCGCGCATCGATCAGGGTCAACGCGGGTTGACCGAGGCGTTGCTGCAATTGCTCGGCATTGAGCAGCAGGCTCATGTCCGGCTGACCGCTGAAATGACCAGGCGTTAGCGTCGGCGCATCCAGACTCAGCGGCAGACCCGCCGCATGCCAGGCCTTGAGCCCGCCATCGAGAATGAACACGCCCTCGCGCTTGCCCAGCCATGCCAGCAACCACCATGCGCGCGCCGCGTAGGCACCGGGGCCGTCGTCATACAGAACCACGTCGCTGTCGGCATTGATGCCCCAGGCTTGCAGGCGCTCGACCAGCGCTGTCGGCTCGGGCAAAGGATGACGTCCGGTCACGCCTTTGACCACTTTGCCACTGAGGTCGCGCTCCAGATCAGCGAAACTCGCCCCGGCAATGTGCCCTTCGGCGTAGCTGCGCTGACCGTAATCCGGGTCTTCGAGGGCAAAACGACAATCGAGAATCACCAGCCCCGATTGCTCCTTGCGGGCATCCAGTGCGTTGGGACTGATCAGTTGCGCAATCGGCATAACGGGCTCCTGTGAATTCAACGAAACGGTTTACTTCACGTCATCGAGGGCCTGGGCCAGCGGCACGTAGAATTCCTCGAACAACGCATTGACCTCTTCACGTGCCTGTTCGGTGACAAACCCGGCCTCCAGTACCAGCACCTGGTACACGCCACGCTTGATGGCTTGCTCGCTGAGGTGGTTGGAGTTCTCCCGGGTGGTGCACAAAAAACGCACCCAGGACGTCAGGATGATCCAGGCATTGAGGGTCAGGGATTCGATCTGCACGCGGTCCATGTCGAGGATCCCGGCGGCAACAAAACCTTCGTAGATCGCCCCGCCCTGGATCAAGCAGCGCTGGGAGAACCGTCGATAGCGCGCGGCCAGCTCCGGATCGCTGTCGAGCAGATGTTCGAGGTCGCGGTGCAGAAAGCGATATCGCCACATCGCCGAGAGCAGCTCCTTGAGATAAAAGCGCTTGTCTTCCACCGTCGCGGCGCGCCCCTGCGGCGGGCGCAGGAAGCTGTCGACAAGGCTCTCGTACTCACTGAACAACACGGCGATGATCGCCTGCTTGTTGGGGAAGTGGTAGTAGAGATTGCCCGGAGAAATCTCCATATGGGCAGCAATGTGATTGGTGCTGATGCTGCGCTCGCCCTGCTGATTGAACAGTTCGAGGCTGTTCAGCACGATACGCTCGCTGGTTTTTATTCGTGGGGCCATGGCTTGGGCTTTAATTCAGAGTGCGTTGAGGGGCATCTTACGACCTAACCGGAAATGGATAAAACACTGCTGTGCATGGAAGTCATTTGACTTTATAGAGCATAGACTCTAAAAAGTGCCTCATTACAATAAAATCCGGAGCCAACAATGACTGCCGATATTGCCTACCTGCAAACGCTACAAGAGCCACTGCAAGCACTTGATCGGCAGTTCGATGCGCAACGGGCCGCGTACGCCGCCAATCCGATGCCACCTGCCGCCCAGCGTCAGCAATGGCTCAAGGCCCTGCGCGATTTGCTCAGCAACGAGCGTCAGGCCTTGATCGAGGCAATCAGTGCCGATTTCAGCCATCGCAGCGCCGATGAAACGCTGCTTGCCGAATTGATGCCAAGCCTGCATGGCATTCACTACGCCAGCCGTCACCTCAATGGCTGGATGAAGCCTTCGCGGCGCAAGGTCGGCATGGCTTTCCAGCCAGCCTCGGCGAAAGTTGTTTACCAGCCACTGGGCGTGATCGGCGTCATCGTGCCGTGGAATTACCCGCTGTATCTGGCCATCGGCCCACTTGTCGGCGCGTTGGCGGCGGGCAACCGAGTGATGCTCAAACTCAGCGAGTCGACCCCCGCCACTGGCCTGTTGCTCAAGGAGCTGCTGGCGCGAATCTTCCCCGAAGATCTGGTCTGTGTGGTGCTTGGCGAAGCTGACATCGGCGTGGCGTTTTCCCGTCTGCGCTTCGATCATATGCTGTTCACTGGCGCCACCAGCATCGGCAAGCACGTGATGCGCGCTGCGGCAGAAAATCTCACACCCGTCACGCTGGAACTGGGCGGCAAATCCCCGGCCATCGTCTCCCGTGATGTGCCGCTCAAGGATGCCGCCGAACGCATCGCCTTCGGCAAAACCCTCAACGCCGGGCAGACCTGCGTCGCCCCCGATTACGTGCTGGTGCCGGAAGACCGGGTCGGCGGCTTCGTCGAAGCCTATCGCCAGGCCGTGCAGGGTTTTTATCCGACCCTCACCGACAACCCGGACTACACCGCAATCATCAACGAACGCCAACTGGCCCGACTCAACAGCTACGTCAGTGATGCCACCAGCAAGGGCGCGCTGCTGATTCCGCTGTTCGAGCAGGGTCAAGGCCGGCGCATGCCGCACAGTGTTTTGTTGAATGTCAGCGACGAAATGACGGTGATGCAGGATGAAATCTTCGGCCCGCTGTTGCCAATCGTGCCGTATCGAGATCTGGAGCAGGCATTCGCTTACATCAATCAGCGGCCTCGACCTCTGGCTCTTTACTACTTCGGCTACGACAAACGCGAACAGAACCGCGTGCTGCACGAAACCCATTCCGGCGGCGTGTGCCTGAACGACACGTTGCTGCATGTGGCGCAGGACGACATGCCCTTTGGCGGCATCGGCGCTTCGGGGATGGGCCATTACCATGGTCACGAAGGGTTCCTGACCTTCAGCAAAGCCAAAGGCGTGCTGATTAAACAGCGCTTCAATGCGGCCCGACTGATTTACCCGCCTTATGGAAAATCGATTCAGAAACTGATCCAGAAGCTGTTCATCCGCTAAACATTCGTCATCGCCGCCGGGTAATAAAAACAATGCACCCAAGCCTGACCGATACACCTGCACTGTCGCGCCGTGGCCTGCTGAAATTCAGCCTCGGCGCCACGGCATTCCTCGCCACCGCGGGACTCGGCGCCAGCCTCAGCGGCTGCTCGTCGAGCGTCGCGGCCAACGGTTTCATCTCGTTGCGCGACGGCGACCTGCTGTTTCTGCGCGCACTGGTTCCGGTAATGCTCGACGGCGCCGTGGCTCCCGAAAAGATGCCGGACGCGGTGGCTGGCACGCTCAAGTCGCTGGACTACAGCCTCGATCACCTGTCGCCGGAAATGCTCAAACTCACTCGACAGCTGTTCGACGTGCTGGGCATGACCGTGACGCGCGGGCCGCTCACCGGGATCTGGGGCAGTTGGGAAAACGCCACTCCCGAAGCAATGCGCAGCTTTCTCGATCGCTGGGAAAACAGCTCGTTGAGCCTGTTGCGTATGGGTCATAGCTCTTTGCAGCAGATGGTACTGATGGCCTGGTACAGCCGCGGCGAATCCTGGGCGCACTGCGGTTATCCCGGCCCGCCCACGGTCTGAACATCACGCGAAACCTGTGGGAGCGGGCTTGCCCGCGATAGCGTCAGTCGCCTCACAATCGAATTAAAAAATAATAAAGAGAGCCTGATCGATGCCCGTACCCGACCCCTTCCGCGAAGGCCTCGCCCGAGGCTGGAAAACCTACAACGGCGCGCAGTTGCCTGCCGATCTGACCCTCGAAACAGATGTCGCGATCATCGGCAGCGGCGCGGGTGGCGGTACCACCGCGGAAATCCTCAGCGCCGCCGGCTATAAAGTGCTGCTGATCGAAGAAGGCCCGCTGAAAACCAGCTCCGACTTCAAAATGCTTGAAGACGAGGCCTACAGCAGCCTCTATCAGGAAGGCATCGGCCGCATGAGCAAGGACGGCGCGATCACCATCCTGCAGGGCCGCGCGGTCGGCGGCACGACGCTGATCAACTGGACATCGAGCTTCCGCACGCCAGAGCCAACCCTCCAACACTGGGCCACCGAGCACAACGTCAGGGGCCACAGCCCTGCCGACATGGCGCCATGGTTCGAAAAAATGGAGCAGCGCCTCGGCGTCGCGCCGTGGATGGTTCCACCGAACCCCAACAACGACGTGATCCGCAAGGGCTGCGAGCAACTCGGCTACAGCTGGCACGTGATTCCGCGCAATGTGCGTGGCTGCTGGAACCTCGGCTACTGCGGTATGGGCTGCCCGACCAACGCCAAGCAATCGATGATGGTCACGACCATTCCGGCGACCCTGGAAAAGGGTGGCGAACTGCTGTACCTGGCCCGCGCGGAAAAGCTGCTGATCAACGGCGACAAAGTGACCGGCCTGCAATGCGTGGCCATGGATGAACGCTGCGTCGAGGCAACAGGACGCAAAATCACCGTCAAGGCGCGGCATTACGTTTTGGCCGGCGGTGGCATCAACAGTCCTGCCCTGCTGCTGCGCTCCGATGCGCCGGATCCGCATCAGCGAGTGGGCAAACGTACTTTTCTGCACTTGGTGAACATGTCCGCCGGACGCTTCGACGAGGTGATCAACCCTTTCTACGGAGCGCCGCAATCGATCTATTCCGACCACTTCCAATGGAAGGACGGTGCCACTGGGCCGATAGGCTACAAACTGGAAGTGCCGCCGCTGCACCCGGCGCTGGCGGCCACGCTGCTGGGCGGGTTTGGTCAGGAGAGCGCGCAGCACATGGCCGATCTGCCACACACACACGCGATGCTGGCGTTATTGCGCGACGGTTTTCACCCGGACAGCCCGGGCGGCAATGTCGAGTTGCGCAGTGACGGCTCGCCGGTGCTCGACTATCAGGTTTCGCCTTACACCTGGGAAGGCTTGCGCCGCGCGTTTCACCACATGGCCGAGATCCAGTTTGCCGGCGGTGCCAAAGCGGTGATGCCAATGCACGCCGACGCGCGTTATGTGAAGACGCTGGCGGAGGCGCGGAGCCTCATCGATGGCTTGAGCCTTGAGTTGTATCGCACGCGGCTGGGCAGCGCCCACGTCATGGGCGGCTGCGCGATGGGTGAAGACCCGAAAACCGCAGTCACCGACAGCCTTGGCCGCCATCATCAACTGAGCAATCTGTCGATTCATGACGGCTCGCTATTCCCCACCAGCATTGGCGCCAATCCACAATTGTCGGTGTACGGTCTGACTGCGCAATTGGCCACTTCCCTCGCCGAACGGCTGAAAAATCCGTGAAAAAGCAGAATATTCCTATCGTCTATAGTGCTTTCTTACCCAACAGGCGACTTGGCCGACCGGGACGGCTGCGATACCATCCGACTCCCCAACGGACTCCCGCCAGGACGACGCGATGAACCGAGTGTTGTACCCAGGTACCTTCGACCCTATTACCAAGGGCCATGGCGATCTGGTCGAACGCGCCTCGCGCCTGTTCGATCACGTGATCATTGCGGTCGCCGCCAGCCCCAAGAAGAACCCGCTGTTCCCGCTGGAACAACGGGTAGAACTGGCTCGCGAGGTCACCAAACACCTGCCGAACGTGGAAGTGGTCGGTTTCGCGACGCTGCTGGCGCATTTCGCCAAAGAGCAGAACGCCAATGTCTTCCTGCGTGGTTTGCGGGCAGTGTCGGACTTCGAATACGAGTTCCAGCTGGCCAACATGAACCGCCAGTTGGCGCCGGATGTCGAGAGCCTGTTTCTCACACCATCCGAGCGTTACTCGTTCATTTCCTCGACGCTGGTGCGGGAAATCGCCGCGCTGGGCGGCGATATCAGCAAGTTCGTCCACCCGGCCGTGGCGGACGCCCTGACCCTACGCTTTAAAAAGTAGGAGCTGCCGAAGGCTGCGATCTTTTGATCTTGATTGCAGCCACATACAGCAGTTGATCGCACCCGCGTGCACTCCGGGCGCCAATGCGGCACAATTGCGCGCATTGGTTTATAGCGCCCGGGCCTGCCGCCCCGGCTGGAGTTAGCATGTCCCTGATCATCACCGACGATTGCATCAACTGCGACGTCTGCGAACCCGAGTGCCCGAACGCCGCCATTTCCCAAGGCGAAGAGATCTACGTGATCGACCCGAATCTGTGCACCCAGTGCGTCGGCCACTACGACGAACCGCAGTGCCAGCAGGTCTGCCCGGTGGATTGCATTCCGCTGGACGAAGCGCATCCGGAGACTGAAGAACAGTTGATGGAGAAGTACAACAAGATTACCGGCAAGGCCTGAGTTCTTCAGCGCCGCTAGCGACGCCATCGCGGGCAAGCCCGCTCCCACAGGGTTCTGTGGTGGAACACAAATTGTGTGAACACCAAAACCTTGTGGGAGCGGGCTTGCCCGCGATGAGGCCATCGGCAACACAGCAAAATCCGGATCAGCTCACTCGCGCTGCTCAAACCCTTCCCCGATACACCCCAGACACCGCACAAACGCCGCTCGCGCCGGATCAACCACCAACGCCTGCCCCGCATCGCCAATTCCGCCACCCAGCGCGGTAAACGGCAACGACACCACAAACGCTCCGGCACCGATCACCGTCGCCACCACCAGCAAAGGTCGGGCGATCAGCAAGTCGCCAAGCATGGCGTAGGCCGGTGGGTTCTGGATGGTGTAACGCGGATCACCGCTGCCGGTTTCCGTGGCCTGTACAGCCAGGCTGGAACACAGCAGCAGTGCGGCACAGAAGACTTGCAGGGATTTCATGGCACGATCCTTCGGGCTTGGCAGTGAGACAACTCACTATAGACCGTAGGATGTTTTCGAACGATTTGCCTCAGCTCTGACAGCGCGGGCAAAAGACGCTGGCGCGCTGGCCAAGCTTCACTTCGCGCAGACCGGTGCCGCAGACCTTGCAGTGTTCACCACCACGGCCATAGACAAACAGCTCCTGCTGGAAATATCCCGGTTGTCCGTCGCCGCCGATAAAATCACGCAACGTGGTGCCGCCACGCTCGATGGCGGCGGCAAGGATGCGTTTGATCTCGATCGCCAGTTTCAGATAACGCCCCCGGGAAATGCCCCCGGCCTCACGACGCGGATCAATGCCCGCGGCGAACAGCGCTTCGGTCGCATAAATATTGCCGACCCCGACCACCACTGCGTTGTCCATGATGAACGGCTTGACCGCCATCGAGCGTCCGCGAGACAGCTTAAACAGCCGTTCGCCGTCGAACAGATCGGTCAACGGCTCCGGCCCGAGACGAATCAACAACTCGTGATTGAGTGGATCGGTACTCCACAGCATCGCGCCGAAACGCCGTGGATCGGTGTAGCGCAGGGCCAGACCGGATTCCAGTTCGATATCGACATGCTCATGCTTGAGCGCCGGCAACCCGACTTCGACCAGGCGCAAATTACCCGACATGCCCAGATGGCTGATCAACGTGCCGACTTCGGCGTTGATCAACAGATACTTGGCCCGCCGTTCCACCAGCACGATGCGCTGGCCCGACAGGCGCACATCGAGGTCTTCAGGGATCGGCCAGCGCAGCCGGCGGTCGCGCACGATCACTCGGCTGACGCGCTGGCCTTCCAGATGCGGAGCAATGCCCCGGCGGGTGGTTTCGACTTCCGGCAGTTCAGGCATGGCGTCCTCGAATCAATGCGCGCCTAAGTCGCGGATCGTTTGTTTGAGGGTTTCGAAGTCGTATTCCGACAGGCCGACGTAATCAAGCACCAGCGGGCCGACCGCGTTCCATTCGAAATCTTCGGTCTGGTTGCCCAGTACCCGATAGGACGCGCAAATGTGCTCGGCCATCTTGAGGATCGCCATCAGGTTCTTCAGTTGACTGTTGCGCGAGGACTCGTCGCTGAATATCGCCAGCGCGTTGTGGTGATTGGCGATTGCCGCACTGACGTGTTCCGGCAGGCGCCAGGACTTGGCCGTGTAGTAGCCGACCACGGCGTGGTTGGTGTTGAACTCGTTGTTTTCGGTGTCCACCACCCGGCATTCGGCGCTGGCATGGGCGTAGGCCTTTTCCAGAACCGACATGTAATTGGGAAAGCGCTGCAGCATCAACGGCACGCCGCAATCGTGGAACAGACCCAATGCGTAGGCTTCGTCGCCGGCCTGAGTGCCAATGCGCTTGGCCAGGGTCAGACACGTCATCGCCACATCCTGGGCGGTGTCCCAGAAACGGTTGAGCGTGACGATGGTGTCATCGTTCATCTCGCCCTTGATCGACTGCGCGTTGATCAGGTTGATGATCGAACGACTGCCCAACAGGTTCACCGCACGCTGGATCGAAGTGATCTTGTTGCTCAAACCGTAATACGGCGAGTTGACGATTTTCAGCAGCGAGCCGGACAAGCCCGGATCCTGGGCGATCAGCTTGGCGATCACCTCCAGGTCCGGGTCAGGCATGTACTGCTCCATTTGCAGATCCACCATGATCTGCGGCTGCGCGGGCACGCTGATGCCTTGCAGGGATTGTTGAATCTGTTCGGCGGTCAGCTCTTGGGACATAAGTACACACTCTGGGACAGGCGGCGATTCTAACCTCTAAAAACCGCAGGACGACACACCAGTGGGCAATTGTCAGGAACTTTCATTCAAGCGCCGGCTTCGGACTCTGTAATGCCCAACGGATCATTTCGATCCCACGGGGCGGCAAATTCCCACAGACTCAGGAGCTTATCGATGGCTACTCAACTCAACGGCAAGCGCGTGGCTTTTTTGGTAACCGATGGTTTCGAACAGGTTGAATTGACAGGTCCCAAGCAAGCGCTCGAACAGGCCGGCGCTCAGGTCGATATCCTCTCGGCCGAAGAAGGCACGGTCAAAGGCTGGAACCATGACAAACCGGCGGATGACTTCAAGGTCGACCAGACCTTCCAGGCCGCCAGCAGCGAGCAATATGACGCCATCGTATTGCCCGGTGGCGTACAGAACTCCGACACCATCCGCATCGACCAGGATGCCCAGCATCTGGTCAAGACTGGCACCTCGGCCGGCAAACCGATTGCGGTGATCTGCCATGGCGGATGGCTGTTGATTTCGGCGGGGTTGGTCAATGGCAAGACCATGACCAGCTACAAGACGCTCAAAGACGATCTGGTGAATGCCGGTGCCAACTGGGTCGATCAGGAAGTGGTCAGAGACGGCCACTTGATCAGCAGTCGTCAGCCGGATGATATTCCGGCGTTTAGTCGTGAGTTGATCGACGCGCTGTCGGCCTGATACTGGAGGGCTACAGGGGTTTCTGTGGTGAGGGGATTTATCCCCGATGGGCGGCGGCGCCGCCCCAGATCGACTTACAAGTTGTATCAGGGAACCGAGTTATCTGGTTTTGCGACTGCTGCGCAGCCGATCGGGGATAAATCCCCTCGCCACAGAAGCTCTCACTACCACAGCAGCCCGGATTGACTCCCAAGCCATATGTCCATTCGCAGGCCAATCAGCGGGCCCAACACGCTATACTCCCGCTCTTTTTTCCGGAGCGACGTCATGTCCCTGCCTAGCCTGCGCCTCAAAGCCAATGCCGACCGTCGCCTGCGCAACGGCCACTTGTGGGTCTACAGCAACGAAATCGATGTGGCGGCCACGCCACTGCACGGCTTCAAAGCCGGCGATCAAGCGATCCTCGAAGCTGCCGGCGGCAAGCCGCTGGGCATCGTCGCGATGAGCCCGAACAACCTGATCTGCGCCCGTCTGGTGTCCCGCGACATCAAGGTGCAACTGGACAAATCCCTGCTGGTGCATCGCCTCAACGTAGCGCTGTCGCTGCGCGATCGCCTGTTCGACAAGCCGTTCTACCGTCTGGTGTACGGTGACTCCGACCTGCTGCCAGGTCTGGTCGTTGACCGTTTTGGCGACATCCTCGTGGTGCAGATCGCCTCGGCGACCATGGAAGCGCATAAAGATGACGTGATCGCCGCGCTGACCCAAGTGCTCAAGCCAAGCGGCATTCTGTTCAAGAACGATTCCGCTGCGCGTGACGCCGAAGGCCTCAACCGCTACGTCGAAACCGTGTTCGGTCTGGTACCGGAATGGGTCGCACTGGAAGAGAACGGCGTGAAGTTCGAAGCGCCGGTCATTCAGGGGCAGAAAACCGGCTGGTTCTATGACCACCGCATGAACCGCGCACGCCTGGCGCCATACGCCAAAGGCAAACGTGTACTCGACCTCTATAGCTACATCGGTGGGTGGGGCGTGCAGGCTGCCGCATTCGGCGCCAGCGAAGTGTTCTGCGTCGATGCTTCGGCCTTCGCCCTTGATGGTGTCGAGCGCAACGCTGCACTGAACGGCTTTGCCGACAAGATGACCTGCATCGAAGGCGATGTCTTTGAAGCCTTGAAAGAACTGAAGGCCAGCGAAGAGCGCTTCGACGTGATCGTGGCCGACCCGCCAGCGTTCATCAAACGCAAGAAAGACATGAAGAACGGCGAAGGTGCGTACCGTCGCCTGAACGAGCAAGCCATGCGCCTGCTCAACAAGGACGGCATCCTGGTCAGTGCTTCGTGCTCGATGCACCTGCCGGAAGACGATCTGCAGAACATCCTGCTGACCAGCGCCCGCCACCTGGATCGCAACATCCAGTTGCTGGAGCGCGGCGGTCAGGGCCCGGATCACCCGGTCCACCCGGCCATCGCCGAAACCCGCTACATCAAGAGCATCACCTGCCGCCTGCTGCCTAACAGCTGATCAATGCGGATGACGGGGAGCCTCATGGCTCCCCGTTTGCTTTACGCCTGAACCTGACGGCTTCTCAACGATTTTTTCCTTTGTTATCACGACTTCCTACACTGCCGTCCGATTGACGTGCAGGACGTTTCCTCACGTCTTTTAATTATTGAAACTTTCCCTACAAAGTTCATCACCTGCTAAAGATCGCTCCGACAAAAATACTGGAATATTCCTACTTAATATCCCCTTGCCAATAATCCATTACAAACTATTATGAAGTTGTCACCACGAGGTGACTTCAACTATCAATGAACAAGGAGTTCACATCATGAAAAACATTTCTCTGGAAACCAACAAAATCGCAAACCTGGCTTTTCTGGTTGCGCCTAAAGCCCGTTAAATAAGTCGGGACGCTGGGGAGTGCCGGTCCCTCGGCGTCCTTTCGACTTTATCCAGAGTGAATGAACCCTATGTATATCAATCCTTATTTATTTATATTGCCGCGCTCGCCCGGACAAATAGTCTGGAACTACAAAGATCACACCCAACATGTACTTGATCTGAATTATACGTCACGCCTTGCCCAACTAATAAACGATCCCGAGTTGTTTGACACACACAACATCATAGACACACAACTATTAAACGCGGGCATTCTAACCGTTTCAAAAATAGACAATCCGCATTGGGGCTGGGATGAACTGTCGAAGATTTATCATATCGGCACGCAAAACATTCCCTGCGAATACACCCCACAGAATATTCAAGAGTGGTCCAGGCAATACCTGGCGCACTGTGACGAAGTGCTGGCCACCCCGTCGCCTGCAAAAAGCCGTCCGCAACACGAGGTTGAGCAACATATCTGTTTGCCCGACCCGGACGAATTGAGCGACGACAGCCTGGCTAACGCGCTGCTCCAGCGAAAAACCTGTCGCTCCTTTACCGGTGCAGCGATGACGCTCAATAACGTCAGCACTTTGCTTTACCTGACTCTCGGTTACCTGCGCGAACGCGACACCGATCGGGATGACAGCATCGCCGAAGACCTTTGCGCACGGCGCAGCAGTCCCTCCGGCGGTGGCCTGAACGCATGCGAAGGTTTTCTGCTGGTGCAGAACGTCGACGACCTGTCGCCCGGGATTTATGCCTATCACCCGGACGAACACTCCATCAGTCGAGTCAATCCATTGCCGTCATCGGCACTGGGCCAGTTGCTCGGTGGCCAGCATTTCATCAACAACCTGCCGCTGGGATTGTTCATCACGGCGCGGTTTGATCGGCTTTGGTGGAAGTATGGGCACTCCCGCGCTTATCGCATGGCGTTCGTTGAGGCCGGTCACTTGTCACAAACCTTTCAACTGGTTGCCACGGCACTGGGCCTGAACACCTGGTTGACCGGCGCGTTTGCCGATGAGCAAGTCGAAACACACCTCAAACTTGAGGGAAGCGCTGAACAGCCAATATTCTTTGTCGGCTGCGGGGAAAGCGATGGACAGGCAATGTGCCAGGAAATGCGCGAACTGTTGCGCGAGGTCCAGGCATGACCGTCCTCAGCGCCGATCCGAGCGAAGCGCCGACGTCCTGGGCGCTCAAATTCACCTTGGGAGACTGGGACAGCCGAGCCTCGGTCCGCACCAGCACTCATGACTATCAGTTGCCGGACGATGTGCAGCAACAATTAGAAAGTCGTTACTGGTTTCCACCGGACTTCCTGCCCTACCTGTCGCATCCTGCCATTCAAGCAGCAGGGCGTGATGTTATGCATAGGCTGACGGCCAATCATCTGGTGCACTTTCTCGACTACACCACCCTGCTCGAACACCGCATCGTGAATCGCGCGGTGGAAGTCATCATCCACCGGGAACTGCCGGTTCATGTGCCTCAAGCAATGAAGCACGCCGCGCTGCAGCTCTATACCGACGAGGGCTATCACGCGCTGTTTTCCGATCGTCTCGCCGATCAGATCGCCGGGTTCTACGGGATCATCGAACGTCCGGCGATGCCAAAGCGGATTACGCGCATGAACGCCCTGGTCGCCCGCACTTCGGAGAAAAACCGCCCACTGGTCTGGTTTCTGCTCGGCTTCGTCTCGGAAACCATCATTGCCCGGGAGCTGCTGGATGTCTGTCGCAACAGTCTGGTGTCCAGCGTCAACGAGATGCTGCGCGATCATCTGGCCGACGAAGCCCGCCACAGCCGCTACTTCGCCGAAGTGTTCCACTACCTGTGGCTGACCTTGAACAATCGCCAGCGAACCTTCGCCTCCAGATCGCTGTTGGAGATCATCGGGATGTTCTTCGAAGCCGACGAGCGCTGGTTGCAACAGAGCCTGCGTGGAGCAGGCATCACCGACAGTGCCGTGACCGACATCATCGCCAGCGTAACGGCGCCGCAAGCCACTCGACTGCGCGCACGCTCAGGTGCCACCGCCACATTGGACGCACTGAAAAAAGCCGGTTTTTTTGCCTGGCCCACCAACCAGCAACGCTTCGCCAAGGCAGGTCTGATCGATGGATAACAGAGAATCAGTGGCAAACGCCAAACGACGCCGTGGCGCGGTCAGCCTTTTATTGGCAATGGTGCTGCTTGGCGTGTTTCCGCTGGATGTCGTGCTGCCTTCATTTCCGGCACTGGCGACGCACTTTCGCACCACACCGAGCGACATTGCGCTGTCGATCAGTCTGTTCGCCGTGGGAATCGCGTTTGCCCAGGTCTTGATCGGGCCACTGTCCGACGTGATCGGGCGCAAGGGCTTGCTGCTCGCGGGCATGATCGTGTCGATACTCGGCGCTCTTGGTTGCGTGATGACCAGCGATTACACGCTGTTTCTGATATTTCGGGTTGTGCAGGCAGTGGGGTGCGGCTGTTTCGTGCTGTCCCAAGCGCTGGTGCAGGATCTGTTCGCGGGAGAAGAGCGCGATCGCCTGCGCATCCTGATGGTCACTGCAGGCGGGATCTTCATTTCAGTTTCACCGCTGGCCGGCACCTTTCTGCAGGCCACCCTTGGCTGGCGCGGCAGTTTCTGGGTATTTATTGCGCTATCGACAGTGGTACTCGTCAAAGCCTGGTTGCTTCTGGACAACATTCGTCCGGCCAGCAACGGCGAACGACTGGGTTTCATACAGTCTTACCAACGGGTGCTGGGGAGTTTCGAGTTCGTCAGCTACTGGCTGATATCAGCGTTTGCCTTCGCCTGCCACTTCTCGTTCATCGTTATTTCGCCGCTGATCTTCATGGATCAATTGCAACTCGCGCCTTATGACTTTTCGCTGATTCTGCTGATTTACGGTGCTGCCTATGTTGCCGGCGGCATCATCGCCTCCTTGCTGAGTCGACGCATCACGCCCGGCCGGCAAATCATTATCGGGCTGAGTCTGATCCTGTCGTCGGGGCTGCTGACGCTGTATCTGGCGACCCACCATGCGCTGACCCCGATGGCTGTGCTGATCCCGATGCTGATGTGTACCGCTGGAACTACCATCTCCCGGCCGGCCGCTACTTCTCGGGCCATGGGCCTGTTTCCCGATAACGCCGGTACCTCCGCCTCGGCCGGCAGCACCATCGTTTTCATTTGCGGCGGATTGATCAGCGCGCTGATAAGCCTCAGTCCTGCCAATCTGCAATTCACGCTGGGCTACAGTTTCGTGCTGCTCAGTTGCGTGGCACTGGCATTGAACAGAGGCATCAGCCGTCGAGCAAAAAACCTTCAGACCAGCGCGATCGTGCAGCCGGACAGCGATTAATCCTGCCGGTCGTCACGCAACAGGCACCGTCGGCACTGCAACAACGCTTTGCGCCATTCCCTCCAGACGCCAGCGGTGTAGAATCGCCAGATTCATCGCCATTCATCCCCCGGCGGGTTTATGAGCTCAGGCTGAGGCAAGCGGCGATCCCGCAAAGTCATCGGCAACTTCAGGACACACGGCTATTTCTGAGTGTTCCAGACGTCAATAGAAGCTCTCTCCCCTTTTGCACCTGATTAGTAAGTGATTAGCCGCCCGGAGTGCTCCATGCCAGATTATCGTTCGAAAACATCCACCCACGGCCGCAACATGGCCGGCGCCCGCGCACTGTGGCGCGCCACCGGGATGAAAGATGACGACTTCAAAAAGCCGATCATCGCCATTGCCAACTCATTCACCCAGTTCGTACCGGGCCATGTGCACCTGAAGGATCTGGGCCAGTTGGTCGCCCGTGAAATCGAACGCGCCGGTGGCGTGGCCAAGGAATTCAACACCATCGCCGTGGATGACGGCATCGCCATGGGCCACGACGGCATGCTCTATTCGCTGCCGAGCCGCGAGATCATCGCCGACTCCGTCGAGTACATGGTCAACGCCCACTGCGCCGACGCCATTGTCTGCATCTCCAACTGCGACAAGATCACCCCGGGTATGTTGATGGCTGCCTTGCGCCTGAACATTCCGGTGATTTTCGTTTCCGGCGGCCCGATGGAAGCAGGCAAGACCAAACTCGCCTCCCACGGCCTCGACCTCGTCGATGCCATGGTCATCGCCGCCGACGCCAGCGCTTCTGACGAGAAAGTCGCTGAATACGAGCGCAGCGCCTGCCCTACCTGCGGCTCGTGCTCCGGCATGTTCACCGCCAACTCGATGAACTGCCTGACCGAAGCCCTCGGTCTTGCACTGCCGGGCAACGGTTCGACCCTCGCTACCCACAGCGACCGCGAACAACTGTTCCTGCAGGCCGGCCGCACCATCGTCGAGCTGTGCAAGCGCTACTACACAGAGGACGACGAGTCGGTATTGCCGCGTAACATCGCCAATTTCAAGGCGTTCGAGAACGCGATGATGCTCGACATCGCCATGGGCGGTTCGACCAACACCATCCTGCATTTGCTGGCTGCCGCGCAAGAAGCCGAAATCGCTTTCGACCTGCGTGACATTGATCGCCTGTCGCGCATCGTGCCGCAGCTGTGCAAAGTCGCGCCGAACATCCAGAAGTACCACATGGAAGATGTGCACCGTGCCGGCGGCATCTTCAGCATCCTCGGTTCGCTGGCCCGGGGCGGCCTGCTGCACACAGACCTGCCGACCGTGCACAGCCGCAGCATGGAAGAAGCCATCGCCAAGTGGGACATCACCCAGACCACCGATGAAGCCGTGCATCACTTCTTCAAGGCGGGCCCGGCGGGCATCCCGACCCAGACTGCATTCAGCCAGTCGACGCGTTGGGAAAGCCTCGATGACGACCGTGAAAACGGCTGCATCCGTAGCTTCGAGCACGCCTATTCGAAAGAAGGTGGCCTGGCCGTGCTCTACGGCAACATCGCGCTCGATGGCTGCGTGGTGAAAACCGCTGGCGTCGACGAGTCGATCCACGTCTTTGAAGGCAACGCGAAAATCTTCGAAAGCCAGGACAGCGCCGTACGCGGCATCCTCGCCGACGAAGTGAAAGAAGGCGACATCGTCATCATTCGCTACGAAGGCCCGAAAGGTGGCCCGGGCATGCAAGAAATGCTCTACCCGACTTCGTACCTGAAATCCAAAGGACTGGGCAAAGCGTGCGCCCTGCTTACCGACGGCCGTTTCTCCGGCGGTACCTCGGGTCTGTCCATCGGCCACGCTTCGCCAGAAGCCGCGGCAGGCGGTGCGATTGGCCTGGTGCAGGATGGCGACAAGGTGCTGATCGACATTCCAAATCGCTCGATCAACCTGTTGGTCAGCGACGAAGAACTGGCCGCACGCCGGATTGAGCAGGACAAGAAAGGCTGGAAACCGGTGGAAATCCGTCCACGCAAAGTCACCACCGCCCTTAAGGCCTACGCCCTGCTGGCAACCAGTGCCGACAAAGGCGCTGTGCGTGACAAGGCGATGCTCGACGGGCTGTAAGCCTCGACAGCAAAAACAAAAATGCCCCGCTAAAGTGCGGGGCATTTTTTTGCCTGAAGACTCGCCCCCCTGTAGGAGCTGCCGAAGGCTGCGATCTTTTGATCTTGCCTTTAAAAGATCGCAACCTTCGGCAGCTCCTACAGGGGGATGGTGGGGGTCTTACTGCATTTCCTCAGGCTTGACGATCACCCAGTTCTTGTCCGCCGTCACCGGCAATCCTTCCTTGGCCTGCGCCGCCGCATGCTTGGCCATCATGCCGTTGATTTGCGTCATGTACTTGTCCTTGCGGTTGATCCACAAGTGAATACCGCCCTTGGCCACGTCGACATCGTGGAACAGCATGTAGCCGTCGCTGGTGGGCGTATCGCCGCCGACCAATACCGGTTTTTTCCACTCATCGATGTAGGTCAGGATCGCTGCGTGCTTGCCGGCCATCCAGGTCGCCGGGGTCCACAGGTACGGGGTCAGCTCCAGACCAAGGTTGGCCTTCTCGTCGTATTTGCCCGCAGTGATTTGCTTGCGTGCGGTGGTCAGCTCATTGGTCTCGCGGTTCTTCAGCAGCAGACTCACGCCGATGACGTTTTGCGGTTTGACGTTGTAGCCGTACTTGGGATCAGCCGCGACCATGCGCACCAGTTCTTCAGAGGCGGCGGTCATCACGTAGACCTCAATGCCGTTCTCCATCAGCTTGTTGTACAGCTCTTGCTGGCCGGTAAAAATCTTCGGCGGATTGACGTCGAGTTTCTTGACCACATCGCCTTCGTAATACGTGGCCGGCACCGGTTTGCCCGAGGCCATCAGCTCATCGACGTAGCCTTTGAGTTCCTTGAGGGTGAAGCCGGAGAACACCTGCGCCACCCACGGGTAGCAGACCATGTCGTCAACTTCGCAGAGACGATAGTAGTAACTGAACAGGCTTTCCTTGTGGTCGGCGGTGTCCTTGAACGGCATCAGTTTCAGGGAGGGGTCGAGTTTGTCGCGGGTGATCAGGCCCTTGTTTTCCATGAACGGCAACAAGGACTCTTCGAGGTCGTAGCGGTAACTGGTGTTGTCCATGTCGAACACCGCGTAGTTACCCTTGTTGGCGTTGGCCGCAATCATCGCGTCCAGCGCCTTGGCCTGATCGGCCGGCCAGTGTTTCAAGTCGGTAGCGAAGGCCTGAGTGGCCAGGCCCATCCCCACAGTCAGTGCGACAGCCAGAAATTTCGGTGCGAACTTCATCGGCGCTTTCTCCCTGATCTAAAAGCATCGACGCTAACAAATACGTGTGACAGTCCTCGTCTGTCAGCGACCGCCCCCGCCCCTTTTTGCGCCAAATGCATTGCTGTGAGCGACACACGCTTATTCCAAAAACGACGGACACCATACGTTTTCGGTATTAAATCATTAGTTTTCAAGCTGTTAGGCTTGCCGGTTCGCAGCAGCCCCGGAAGGCTGTTGGCAAAGACTTTCCTGGAGTTCTCATGAATCTACCGTTGATTCTCAACCTGCTGGTGTTCCTCGCCCTGCTCTTCGGTCTGGCGCAAACTCGCCACACTTCGTGGAGCCTGGCGAAAAAAGTCCTGCTCGCGCTGGCCCTCGGCGTGGCATTCGGCGTTGCGCTGCACAGCATTTACGGTGCCGGCAACCCGGTGCTGAAAGCTTCGATCGGCTGGTTCGATCTGGTCGGCAACGGCTACGTGCAGTTGCTGCAAATGATCGTCATCCCGCTGGTGTTCGCCTCGATCCTCAGCGCGGTGGCCCGCCTGCACAACGCGTCGTCGTTGGGCAAGATCAGCTTCCTGACCATCGGTACGCTGCTGTTCACCACCGCGATTGCGGCGCTGATCGGTATCGGCCTGACCAACCTGTTCGGCCTCACCGCCGAAGGTCTGGTCGCCGGCACTCAGGAAATGGCCCGTCTGCAAACCATTCAGACTGACTACGCCGGCAAGGTTGCCGACCTGAATGTGCCGCAACTGTTGCTGTCGTTCATCCCGCAGAACCCGTTCGCCGACCTGGCCCGGGCCAAGCCGACCTCGATCATCAGTGTGGTGATTTTCGCGGCGTTCCTCGGAGTTGCCGCGCTGCAACTGCTCAAGGATGACGTTGAAAAAGGTCAGAAAGTGATCAACGCCATCGACACCCTGCAAGCCTGGGTGATGCGTCTGGTGCGTCTGGTGATGAAGCTGACCCCGTACGGCGTGCTGGCGCTGATGACCAAAGTCGTCGCCGGTTCCAACTTGCAAGACATCATCAAGCTCGGCAGTTTCGTCGTGGTCTCGTACCTCGGTCTGGGCCTGATGTTTGTGGTGCACGGCTTGCTGGTGTCGGCGGCCGGGATCAACCCGCTGCGCTTCTTCCGCAAGATCTGGCCGGTGCTGACGTTCGCGTTCACCAGTCGTTCCAGTGCAGCGAGCATTCCGCTGAGCATCGAAGCGCAGACCCGTCGTCTGGGTATTCCGCAGTCTGTGGCGAGTTTTGCTGCTTCGTTCGGTGCGACTATCGGTCAAAACGGCTGCGCAGGTCTGTACCCGGCAATGTTGGCGGTGATGGTTGCGCCGACCGTGGGCATCAACCCGCTGGATCCGCTGTGGATCGCCACGCTGGTAGCGATTGTGACTCTGAGTTCGGCCGGTGTGGCGGGCGTAGGTGGCGGTGCGACGTTCGCAGCGTTGATCGTGCTGCCGGCGATGGGTTTGCCGGTGTCTTTGGTGGCGCTGCTGATTTCGGTTGAGCCGCTGATCGACATGGGTCGTACGGCGTTGAACGTGAGTGGTTCGATCACGGCGGGTGCGATTACCAGCCAGGTGATGCAGCAGACGGATAAAGAACTGCTGGATGCGGATGAGCATGCGGAGTTGGCGCAGGCTTGATGTAAAGCAAGATCAAAAGATCGCAGGCTTCGCCAGCTCCTACAGGGGAAATGCGAACACCCTGTAGGAGCTGCCGCAGGCTGCGATCTTTTAGGCCTTCTCCCAAACCTCGAAGTTGTAAGCGGGCTTATCGCCCTCGGCCGGATTAGCCACGTTCGACACCAGTTTCCACTGGTTCAAATCGAACTCCGGAAACCACGCATCGCCTTCCGGGCTCAGCGCCACACGGGTCAGGTACAGACGATCCGCCTGCGCCAGCCCTTGCGCATACAACTGCGCCCCGCCAATCAGCATCAGCTCATCGACGCCCTGCTCTTTGGCCCACTCTTCAGCGCGAACCACCGCCGCTTCCAGCGACGGATAAACCTCGGCACCTTCGAGCACCAGATCGGCCTGACGGCTGACCACGATGTTCAAGCGCCCCGGCAGCGGGCGACCGAGCGAGTCCCAGGTCTTGCGACCCATGATGATCGGCTTGCCGAGGGTCGTGGCCTTGAAGTATTTGAAGTCGCCCGGCAGGTGCCAGGGCATGCTGTTGTCGACGCCGATCACACGGTTTTCACCGAGGGCTGCGATCAGGCTGAGGGGGAGTGATTTAGTCATGCCGGCGAGGATACCAGAGCCTCGCTTACCCCGATAAGCGCCACAGCGGTTATGCTCTCGACTCAATTGAGCGACGGAATGGCGCGTGACAGAACTGACTCCACTGCAAAGCCTCTGGCTGACCGAAACCGTGCGCCTGCGCGAAGAACACGCAGGCCCTCTGGATGATCTGGAAGCCAATCGCCTGGCCCGCGCGGCCGGTGGCGATCTGCCGAGCCGCATTCAACGCCGCGCCTTGTGGCTGGCCGAGCGTGACGGACTGACCGCAGCCCTCAAACACTGGCTGCAAGGCGCGCGTCTGGCGTTGGTGTTGCTGATGATACTGGCGATGTTGAGTGGCGCCGGTCTGGCGTTCGCCGCGCTGGGCCAGACGCCGGTCAATGTGTTCTGGGCCTTGGGCAGCCTGCTCGGGCTGAACCTGATTCTGCTGTTGAGCTGGGCGCTGGGGCTGATTTTTGCCGGCGAACACGGCGCCACCCTCGGACGACTGTGGTTGTGGCTGAGCGAAAAACTCGCCCGCGACGCCAAAGCCGCACAACTGGCGCCGGCCCTGCTGTTGATGCTGCAACGCAAAAAACTCAATCGCTGGGCGCTCGGTGCACTGGTCAACGGCCTGTGGTTGCTGGTAATGCTCAGCGCGTTGGTTCTGCTGCTGACGCTGATGGCGACGCGGCGTTACGGCTTCGTCTGGGAAACAACCATTCTCAGCGCCGATACCTTCATTCACGTCACACAGGCCCTCGGTCATCTGCCATCGTTGCTGGGGTTCAACGTGCCGACCGTAGACATGATCCGCGCCAGCGGCGACGGCGCTCTCGATATCGAAAGCGCTCGTCAGGCGTGGGCGACATGGCTGGTCGGCGTGCTGGTGGTTTATGGCGTGTTCCCGCGCCTGATGTTGGCGCTGTTGTGCTTCTGGCGCTGGAACAGCGGCAAAGCGGCACTGCATCTGGATCTGAACCTGCCCGGCTACGCCCAACTGCGCGAACGCCTGATGCCGAGCAGTGAGCGCCTCGGTGTCAACGACCCCGAGCCGGCGCAGATGCATCGCGTCGAAAGCGGCGTCAGCGAACACGCCAGCGAAGGCGCGTTGCTGGTCGCGATCGAACTCGACGAGCAGCGCCCATGGCCACCCGCGCTGCCGAAAAACGTCAGCAACGCCGGCATTCTCGACAGCCGCGAGTCGCGCCATAAACTACTCGAACAACTCAGCCGTTTTCCACCGGCGCGGCTGGCCATCGCCTGCGATCCACAGCGCTCGCCGGATCGCGGCAGCCTCGCGCTGATTGCCGAACTGGCGCGCAGCGCTGGCGCAACTCGCGTGTGGCTACTGCAACCGCCGCCCGGTGCAGCGCTGGATGCCGAACGTCTCGGCGACTGGCACATCGCGCTGCAACAGCTTGAGCTGGAGTTTGCCGACAGCGCGCCGCTGAACTGGCTGGAGACCGGACATGACTGACGCCCGCAAAGCCCCGCTGAAACTGGCAGTGGTCGGCCACACCAACGTCGGCAAGACGTCGCTGTTACGCACGCTGACCCGCGATGTCGGCTTCGGCGAAGTCTCCCATCGGCCGAGCACGACCCGACATGTCGAAGGCGCGCGATTGTCGGTGGACGGCGAGCCGTTGCTCGACCTCTACGACACACCGGGGCTGGAAGACGCCATCGCCCTGCTGGATTTTCTCGAACGCCTGGAACGCCCCGGCGAACGCCTTGATGGCCCGGCGCGGCTGGCGCGATTTCTCGACGGCAGCGAGGCACGCCAGCGCTTCGAGCAAGAAGCCAAGGTGCTGCGACAACTGCTCGCCTCGGATGCCGGTTTGTATGTGATCGACGCTCGTGAACCGGTGTTGGCCAAATATCGCGATGAGCTGGAAGTGCTGGCCAGTTGCGGCAAGCCGCTGCTGCCGGTACTGAATTTCGTCAGCAGTGCCAACCATCGCGAGCCGGATTGGCGCGAGGCGTTGGCGCGACTGGGCCTGCATGCGCTGGTGCGTTTCGACAGCGTCGCGCCGCCGGAGGATGGCGAGCGGCGGTTGTATGAAAGCCTCGCGCTGCTGCTGGAAAATGCGCGGCCACAACTGGAGCGCTTGATCGCCGATCAACAGGCTCAGCGTCTCGCACGCCAGCAAAGCGCTGCACGGCTGATCGCAGAATTGCTGATCGACTGCGCTGCGTGCCGACGCAGCGTGGTCAGTGAGGCCGAGCAGGAACAGCAAGCCATCAGCGAACTGCGCAAGGCTGTGCGTCAACGCGAACAGAAGTGTGTTGAGGCGTTGCTCAAGCTGTATGCGTTTCGCCCGCAGGATGCGGCGGCCAGTGATTTGCCGCTGCTGGACGGGCGCTGGGGCGATGACCTGTTCAATCCCGAGACGCTGAAGCAACTCGGTGTGCGGGTTGGCGGCGGTATCGCTGCCGGCGCGGCGGCGGGTGCCGGGGTGGATTTGCTGGTCGGCGGGATAACCCTCGGGGCCGCAGCGCTGGCCGGTGCGATTGCGGGTGGCGCGCTGCAAACGGCGCGCAGTTATGGCAGTCGTTTGCTCGGCAAGATCAAAGGGCAACGGGAATTGACCGTGGATGACGGGGTGTTGCGGTTGTTGGCGTTGCGTCAGCGGCAATTGCTACTGGCACTTGATCAGCGCGGGCACGCGGCGATGGACGCGGTTCAGGTGGCCACACCGCAGGACAAGACCTGGCGCGAGGGCAAGTTGCCCGAGGCGCTAAGCAAGGCGCGGGCGCATCCGCAGTGGTCATCGCTCAATCCGCACGCGAAGTTGAATCAGGGGGAAAGGCAGGAGCAGATTGAGTCTCTGGCTGTAGATTTGTAGCGCTTGATCTGGCGCCATCGCGAGCAGGCTCACTCCTACAATGGATCGCGCTCATCTTGTAGGAGTGAGCCTGCTCGCGATAGCCGCAACTCAGTCTAGAGACTCAAATTGTCAGCAGCCGCGCCGCTTTCTCCTTCAATACATCCAAATCAATCACCGCCACCGCCCTCTCCTTGGCCAACTCATCCCACTGGCGCATGCGCAAACTCACCGCGCACAACGGATCCCGTTCAAATACCTCAGCTTCGGCCTCGGTCATCACCCCGCCCTGATACTCCAGCGTGCGCCGACTCGCTTCACTCAACCGATCGAAATACCCGGGCTCGCGCAACGTCAGGTAACGCTTGGCCTGCACGTGATATTCCACCAGCCGCGCCATGCGTTCGCTGAATCCGGCCTCACGCAAATAATCCGCCCCGAGCCGTTCATGGCTGACCACGCCATAACCGCCCATGTTCTCCGCGCCCTCGGCACACAAATGGCCGATGTCATGAAAGAACGCCGCCAGCACCACTTCGTCGTCGAAGCCCTCGGCGATAGCCAGTTCGGCCGCCTGGGACATGTGCTCGATCTGCGACACCGGTTCGCCGATGTAATCACGAGTGCCGAAGCGCTCATACAACCCGAACACCCTCGCCACGACTTGCTCATGACCTGCCATCAAACTTCCTCCAGCAACTGCACCACATTGCGTTCGGCCATTGCCGGACCAACGCTCATACCGACGCCGGTGTGCATCAACGCCACACTCAAACCCGGTGCCGGGCGCAAGAACGAAAACGGCCCCGGCCCCCGAGAACCATAGACGCCCTGCCAGCGCTCGACCACTTGCACCTTGCAACCCAGGGTCTGTTCGGCCAGCTCAAGCATCCAGGTGTCGACTTGTTCGGCGTTGAACGGTGATGGGTCGCTGCCGTAATAGTGCGAGTCGCCGATGATCAACTCGCCATACGGCGTCGGGCTGATCAGCAGGTGGATGCCGTTTTCGTGCAGGTGCGGTTGCTCGCGCAGAATCTGCCCTTGTACCGCCGCCGCTTCCGGCAGATCGGCGAAGGCGCCGTAGTGCACGCAGCTCAGGCCGGTGAGCAAGGCGTGTTGCAGATTCAACTCGACTTGCGGTTTGGCGCGAAGCATTTGCAGGCGGCAGATTTGCGGGTCGAGCGCGGCAATCGGCTCGGCCAACAACGTTTGATAATCGTGGCCGGAGCAGACGATGATCTGCTTGGCAGTGAACGTCCCTGCGGTGCTTTGCAGGCGTCCGGGCTCGACATCGCGCACCAGCGTGGAGAATTGGAATTCGACACCGAGGTCGCGGCGCAGATAGTCGATCAGCGCCGGAATGGCTTCGCGCGAGTACAGCTGTTGATCGTCCATCCCGTGTAACGCGGCGCGGTGGTGGCTGAACTGGCCGTTGTACAGATCGCGCAATGCGGCGCCGCGCAGCAAGTCGACGTTGTAACCGTGTTCAACGGCGCGGCGGCTGCAAAAGGCTTCGAGCAGATGCTCTTCGGCTTCGCTGCGGGCGAACAGGTACGAGCCGTTGCGCTTGATTTGCAGCCCGGCGAGTTGTGCCCAATCGCCCCAGATGTCGCGGCTTGCCTTGGCCAGTTCGAGCATTTGGCCGGGCGGTTGGCCGGTGACCAATGCCTGGCCGAAATTGCGCACCGAAGCGCCGAGTGGCGTGGCGGTGCGTTCGAATACGACGACCTTGAGACCGCGTTTGGCGGCGGCGTAGGCGTGAGAGAGGCCGAGGATGCCGGCGCCGACGATCAGCAGGTCTTTGTGTTGTGTCATCTGGATATTTCCCTGAATTCAGAACCGCTATCGCGAGCAGGCTCACTCCTACAATTGGAATGCGTTCCCATGTAGGAGTGAGCCTGCTCGCGATGAGGCCCTGTCAGATTGCGAAGATTTACTTGGCGGCGACTTTCTCGGACTTGCCGTCATAGCGCTTGCGCCACTCGGTCAGGATTTCGTCGCGATTTTTCGAGGCCCAGGCGAAGTCGTTCTTGATCAGACGCTGCTCGTAGTCGGCCGGCAATTCGGTCTGCGGCTTGGCGATGCCCGGCTGCGCGAGGACGGCGAAGTTCTCTTTGTACAAGTCCATCGCCTCGGCGCTGGCGGAGAAGTCAGCGAGTTTCTTCGCGGCCTCTTCATGCGGCGTGCCTTTGATCACGGCGGTCGCCTCGATCTCCCAGCCCAGACCTTCCTTCGGCAGGATGATGTCCAGTGGCGCGCCCTGACGCTTCAACTGAACCGCCGGGTATTCAAAGGATATGCCGATCGGGAATTCGCCGGCCGCGGCCAGTTTGCATGGCTTGGAACCGGAGTGGACGTACTGGCCGATGTTCTGATGCAGGCCATCCATGTAGGCCCAGCCCTGTTTCTCGCCGAAGGTTTGCAGCCAGGCGCTGACGTCGAGGAAACCCGTGCCGGACGAGGCCGGGTTAGGCATGACGATCTTGCCTTTGTACTCAGGCTTGGTCAGATCCTGCCAGCTCACTGGCTTGGTCAGACCCTGCTTTTCGGCCTCAATCGTGTTGAAGCAGATGGTTGCGGCCCAGACATCCATGCCGACCCAGGCTGGCGGGTTGGCGGCGTCGCGGTAGTTCGCGCCGATCTTGCCCAGATCCTTTGGCGCGTAGCTTTGCAGCATGCCTTGCTGATCGAGAATAGCCAGGCTGGACGCCGCCAGCCCCCATACGGCGTCAGCCTGCGGGCGAGCCTTTTCGGCCAGCAGTTTGGCGGTGATGATCCCGGTGGAATCGCGCACCCACTTGATCTCGACGTCCGGGTTGGCTTTTTCGAAGGCTTCTTTGTAGGTCTTCAGCTGTTCGGCTTCGAGGGCGGTGTACACCGTCAACTCGGTTTTTGCCGCGAAGGCATTCAGGCTGAAAGTAGCGAGCACAGCAGCGGCCAGGGCCATAGGCTTGAACATGATCGATATCCTGTCTTTGAGTTGAGGGTGTGAGTCAGTGACCGGGCGCGGTTTGCCGCCAGGCCTGGGAGCGGCGCAACAAGCCGCGCGAAGCCCACGCCAGCAGCAAGGACACGCCCGCCGAGGTGAACAGAATCAGGGTCGACATCGCCGCCGCGCCGCCAACGTTGCCGGCGTCATCCATGTTCAGCACCGCCACCGCCGCGAGGATGGTGTCGGGGCTGTAGAGGAAGATCGCGGCGGACACGGTGGTCATCGCCGAGACGAACAGGTAGCGCACGATGTCCAGCAACGCCGGCAGGCAGATCGGCACGGTCACGCGCAGGTAGTGCCGATACAGCGGCGCCTTGAGCGACAGCGCGGCGGCTTCGAACTCGGCGTCGAGTTGGCGCAGCGCGGTGGTCGCGGTCATTTGTGCGGTGGTCAGATAGTGAGCAATGGTGCAGACGATCAGCAGCGTCATCGTCCCGTACAGCACGTGCAGTGGATTGCCGGTCAGGTTGAAAAAGAAGACGTAACCCAGACCGAGCACCAGCCCCGGCACCGCCATCGGAATAAAACTGAGCATGCGCAACGCCAGGTTGAGGCCGCGCTGAGTGCGGGTCTTCTCCATCAGGTAAGCGCCGGTGAAGATCAGCACGCTGCCGATCAGCGCCGTACCCAACGCCATCTTCAAGCTGTTGCTGTAGGCCAGCCAGCCACCGCCGGCCGTCTCGTTGAACTGGTAGTGATTGAGCGACAGCGACAGGTTGTACGGCCAGAACTTCACCAACGAGGAGAACACCGCCATGCCGAACACCAGCAGCAACGCCGCGCTGATCAACAGGACAATCGCCAGATAGCAGCTATCGCGCAGTTTCGACGGTGCCGGTTTGAACACCTGAGCGCGACCGCTCATGGAGTCGCCGTGACGTCGACGCAGCCAGGCATCAACCCCGAAGCTGAACAGCGCCGGCACCAACAGCACCATGCCGATCAATGCGCCGCGACCGAATTGTTGCTGGCCGACTACCGCTTTGTAAGCTTCCAGCGCCAGCACTTGATAGTCGCCACCGACCACTACCGGCACACCGAAGTCGGTGATGGTCAGGGTGAACACCAGACAGAACGCGGCGAACACAGCCTGACGCGTCGCCGGCCAGGTGATGCTGCGAAAGGCCTTGGCGGGACTGGCGCCCATGCTCGACGCGGCATCGAACAAGCGCGCATCGGCCAGCGACAATGCCGAGAGCAGAATCATCAGCGCATGGGGAAAGGTGTAGATCACCTCACCCAGCACAATTCCCCAGAACCCGTAAATGTTGTCCGAGAGCAGCCCGCGCAACATGCCTTGGTTGCCGAACAGATAGACCAGCGCAATGCCCGGCAGCATCGACGGCGCCATCAGCGGCAGCAGGGAAATCCCGCGCCAGATGCCCTTCGCCGGTATCAATGTGCGTTGCAGTGCGTAGGCAAACAGGTAGGCCAGCGGTACGACGATGGCCGCGACGCTGAGAGAAACTTTCAGGCTGTTGCCGAGCAGCCAGTGAAAATTCTCGCTGGTCACCAACTCCTTCGCCGCGACCCAACCACCGCCCTGCCCGGCCTCGCTGCTGAAACCACGCCAGAAGATCGCGAGCAACGGCAGCAACACTGCAACGCCGAGCAATACCAGCAACAGAACTTTGCCGCCGACGACAAAAATGCGGTCGCCGATCTCGGCTTTCGAGGACTGTCGCACCTGCTTGTGCGGTAGCGGCAGCGCGAGGTTGCTGTTCATCAGGCAAACACCTGCAGGCTGCGCGGCGGCAAGGCGACCATGATCTGCTGGGCGCCGAGGCGCGGCATGGCTTCCGGCGCCAGCTCGGCGAGCAGTGCGTGGCCCGGCAATTGATCGAGTTCGAAACTCATGCGGCAGCGGTTGCCGAGGAAGGTGATCTCGCGGACTTTCGCCGGGAACAGGTTCTCCTCATGCACCAGCGGATTGACGTTGATCGCTTCCGGGCGGCAGAACAAACGGCCCGATGCACGCTGGACGCTGCCGTCACTCAGGCGCAGGTTCATGCCGCCGACCTGGGCGTGGCTTTCGCTGCTGCGCTGGAACGGCAGCCAGTTGCCCTGACCGACAAACTCGGCCACGAACGGCGTGGCCGGGCGGTTGTAGATTTCCTGCGGGGTGGCGTATTGCTCGACACGGCCGTTGTTCATCACCGCGATGCGATCGGCCATCAACATGGCTTCGTCCTGATTGTGGGTGACCATCAGGGTGGTGATGCCGAGGTTGCGTTGCAGTTGGCGCAGTTCGGTGCACAGATGCTCGCGGACTCGGGCATCGAGGGCCGACATCGGTTCATCGAGCAGCAGCAACGACGGCGCCGGAGCCAAGGCTCGAGCGAGCGCAACGCGCTGTTGCTGACCGCCGGACAATTGGCCGGGGTACTTTTTCTCACTGCCGATAAGGCCGACCAGCTCCAGCATCTGACCGACGCGACGGCGTACTTCCTCGCGACCACTGCCGGCGAGGCCGTAGGCAATGTTCGCTTCGACGGTCAGATTGGGGAACAGCGCGTAGGACTGGAACAGAATCCCGTAGTCGCGAGCTTGCGGGGCGAGGTGCGAGACGTCGCGGTCACCGAGATAGAGTTCGCCGCTGTCCTGCTTCTCCAGACCGGCGATGCAGCGCAGCAACGTGGTCTTGCCGCAGCCCGAGGGGCCGAGCAGGCACACCAGCTCACCGGCGGCGACGTCCAGGGAGACGTTATCCAGCGCGGTGAAAGCGCCGAAGCGCTTCTGCACGCTGCGCACTTTCATCGGTGCACCGGGGTTGGTCAGGGCAGTTGCAATGGCAGGATTCATGGACAGACCTCATCAAGCAGATGAGGCCAATCCTAGGGTTGTAATGCGTCCGTCATGTGGCAGTGAGGCAAAAACGGCCGATAGTGGTATTCGGGGATTTTGGTTGAAAGTCAAAAGATCGCAGCCTTCGGCAGCTCCTACATTGGAATGCGTCCCCCTGTAGGAGCTGCCGAAGGCTGCGATCTTTTGATCTTCAGGCCGGGGACATCTCTTGCGCCAACCCGAGAAACGCCGCCGGCAACCGCGCGCCCTTGCGCTCCTTGAGGCAATAAAGGTACTCAGGAATCTGCGGCGCATTCTCGATGGTCAGCACGCGCAACTGCGGGTCATGCGGTACTTCCTGCCGGGCAATGATGCTGATGCCGATGTTGCGCAGCACCGCCTCGCGAATCGACTCACGGCTGCCTATCTCCAGCAATGGCCCGAAACTCACCCCGGCACCGGCCAGCAACTCTTCGGTCAGCCGCCGTGTGGTCGAGCCCGATTCACGCATCAACAGCGTATGCCCGGCCAGCGCACTCAAGGCCACATGCTCTTGCGCCGCCAACGGATGGTTGCGATGCACCGCCAAGACCAGCGGATCAGTGCCCAGCACCCGGCGAATCAGCCGCGCATCATCGAGCAACTGCGAGGACGCCGCGATATCCACGCGGTAATCCTCCAGCGCTTCGAGCACTTGCTGCGAGTTGCCGATTTCCACCGACACCTCCACCTGCGGCAGGCGCTCACGAAAGGTTTTCACCAGATCGAGGATGTAATACGGCGCGGTCGCCGCGATGCGCAGTGTGCCCTGCACCTGGCCGCTGTTGCGCAGGAAGAACTCGATGTCCGCCTCTTGCTGCAACAGCGTTTTGACCATCGGCAGCAACCGCGCGCCTTCGTCGCTGACGCTCAAACGCCGACCGCCACGGTAGAACAGCTCCACCGAATACTGGCTTTCCAGATTGCGGATCTGCGTGGTCACGGTCGGCTGGCTGAGGCCGAGCTTTTTCGCCGCCAGCGTGATGCTGCCCAAGCGGGCCACCATGTAAAACGCCTTCAGCTCGGCACTCAGCACAACCATCCCTCATCGTTTATTTGCGCAGCAGGCGCAAACCATTGAACACCACCAACAGACTCACGCCCATGTCGGCAAACACTGCCATCCACATGGTGGCGAGCCCGGCGAAGGTTACCCCAAGAAAGATAGCCTTGATCACCAGGGCCAACGCAATGTTCTGTTTCAGGATGCTGGCGGTATCGCGCGACAGGCTGATGAAGGCCGGAATCTTGCGCAGATCATCGTCCATCAGGGCGACATCGGCCGTCTCGATCGCCGTGTCGGTGCCCGCAGCGGCCATGGCAAAACCGATCTCGGCGCGAGCCAGCGCCGGGGCGTCGTTAATGCCGTCGCCAACCATGCCGACGCGATGACCCTGCTTGTACAGGTCTTCGATGGCTTGCAGTTTGTCGGTCGGCAGCAAATCGCCACGCGCTTCATCAATGCCAACCTGCGCCGCAATCGCCTGCGCGGTGTGGACGTTGTCGCCAGTCAGCATCAGGGTTTTCACGCCCAGCGCATGCAACTGACGGATCGCCTCGCGGCTGGTCTCTTTAACGGTATCGGCCACGGCAAACAGCGCCAGCGGGCCAGACGAGTCGAGCAGCAGCACCACGGACTTGCCCTGTTTCTCCAGCGCGAACAGCTTTTCTTCCAATTGCGGCGAGCACAGACCCAGCTCTTCAACCAGACGATGGTTGCCCAAGTGATAGGTCTGGCCGTTGATATCGCCCTTCACGCCCCGCCCGCCGAGCGCTTCGAAGTTATCCACATTCAACGGGGCGAAGTTTTTATCCACAGCGGCTTTGGCAATGGCCAGCGACACCGGGTGATCGGAACGCCCGGCCAATGCGGCGGCAATCGCCGGTGCCGTGGCATCGGCCGTCGGCTCAAGGGACAGGTAATCGGTCTGCACCGGTTTGCCGTGGGTGATCGTCCCGGTTTTATCCAGCGCCAGATAGTCGAGCTTGAAACCGCCCTCCAGGTACACGCCACCCTTGACCAGAATGCCTTTACGCGCCGCTGCCGCGAGTCCGCTGACGATGGTCACAGGGGTTGAAATCACCAGTGCACAAGGGCACGCAACTACCAGCAACACCAGTGCGCGATAGATCCAGTCGAACCACACCGCACCCATGAACAATGGCGGAATGATCGCTACCGCCAAGGCAAATACGAACACCACTGGCGTGTAGATTTTCGAGAATTGATCGACAAAGCGCTGAGTCGGTGCGCGTGCGCCTTGGGCTTGCTCGACGGCGTGAATGATCCGCGCCAGGGTCGAGTTGTTTGCCGCTGCGGTCACTGCGTATTCCAGCGAACCTGCCTGGTTGATGGTGCCGGCGAAGACTTTGTCGCCGACGGTTTTTTCTACCGGCAGACTTTCGCCAGTAATCGGCGCCTGATCGATGGTCGAATTGCCGCTGACGACTTCACCGTCCAGCGCAATACGCTCACCGGGTTTAACCCGCACGCGGGCGCCGAGTTCGACGCTCTTCACTTCCTGTTCGAACCAAGTGCCGTCAGCCTGCTGCACGGTCGCCTGTTCCGGGGTCATCTGCATCAGGCCGCTGATCGCGTTACGCGCGCGATCCAGCGAGCGGGCCTCAATCAACTCGGCCACGGTGAACAGAAACATCACCATCGCCGCTTCCGGCCACTGCCCGATAAGAATCGCACCGGTGACAGCAATGCTCATCAGCGCATTGATGTTGAGGTTGAAGTTCTTCAGGGCGATCCAGCCCTTTTTGTAGGTGGTCAGGCCACCGCTGAGGATCGAAATCAATGCGATGATCGCCACCACCCAGTTGGGTGCGGCGTTGGTGAAGTGGATAACTTCAGCCGCCAATGCGCCAACGCCCGAGAGAGCCAGCGGCCACCAGTGTTTTTTCACCGGAGCCGGCGCCGGCGCTTCGACGCCCGCCTCCAACGGCTCGGCATGCATGCCGATGGATTTGATTGCGTCGATGATCGGCGCGGTGTCCGGCAGATTGTGGGTCACGCCGAGCACGCGGTTGATCAGGTTGAATTCCAGTTGCTCAACGCCAGCGAGTTTGCCGAGTTTGTTCTGGATCAGCGTCTGCTCGGTCGGGCAGTCCATCGCCTCGATACGGAAACTGCTCAGCCGCGCGTCGGCACTGGTCTTTTCGCTGAGTTGCACCAATGCAGGCGCCGCCGCTTTCGACGAGCAGCAGGAGTCTTCGCTCGAATGAACCGGTGCAGGCGCAGCCGTTTTCGACCCGCAGCAGGAATCGCCGCCATGGGCATGTTTATGCACAGGCTGCAGCTTATGACTGTGATCGTGCCCGTCGCCGGGCTTGTGGGTGTGCTGGGAATCGCTCATCGGGTCGCGTCCATGAAGGTGCCTGTTGCCAAGTAAAGACCCTGTAGCCACTATAGGGTCAAGCACCCTTTTGGAGATTGCCGTCATGAAGATCGGAGAACTGGCCAAACTGACCGATTGCGCCGTGGAAACCATCCGCTACTACGAACGTGAAAGCCTGCTGCCGGAGCCGGCCCGCAGCGACGGCAACTACCGCGTCTACACCCAGGCCCACGCCGAACGCCTGACCTTCATCCGCAACTGCCGCACCCTCGACATGACCCTCGAAGAGATCCGCAGCCTGCTGACGTTACGCGACAGCCCGCAGGATCAATGCGAAAGCGTCAATGCACTGATCGACGAACACATCCAGCACGTGAAGGCGCGAATCGATGGATTGCTGGCATTACAGACGCAACTGCTCGACCTGCGCCAACGCTGTGGCGAAGGGCCGATGGCCGATCAATGCGGGATTTTGCAGCGACTGGAAGTGAGTGGCGGGGTTGTTGCGACGGAAGTCGAGCATTCCCATGTGGGCCGTAGTCACGGCCACTAAGGCAACACATAACCTCATGTAGGAGCTGCCGAAGGCTGCGATCTTTTGATCTTGCTGTTTATAAGATCAAAAGATCGCAGCCTTCGGCAGCTCCTACAGAGGGCCGACCATTCCCACCATCAAGGGGGAACGGTCATTGCGTGCTTGCTCAGACCGCCATTGGCGCGGTCATCGGCGCGTGATGCTCGTAACCTTCCAGCGAGAAATCGCTCGGCTCCACCAGCTCCAGCCATTCAGGCTGATACACACCGGTCTTGGCAAACTCCGGCACGCGATCCGAGATTTTCAGTTTCGGCATGGCGAACGGCTCGCGCTTGAGCTGTTCGTTGAGCATGTCGAGGTGGTTCTCGTAGACGTGCGCATCACCGATGAAATAGGTGAACCAGCGCGGCGTGTAACCGGTCAGGCGACCGATCAGGCTCAGCAGCGCGGCACCTTCGGTCAGGTTGAACGGCGTGCCCAGACCCAAGTCATTGGAGCGGATGTAGAGGGTCAGAGAAATCTCTTTGGTCTCGACATTCGGGTGGAACTGGTACAGCAGATGGCACGGCGGCAAGGCCATTTCATCAAGCTGAGCAACGTTCCAGCCGTGGAACAGAATGCGGCGACTGCCCGGATCGTTGATGATCGTGTCGACGCACTGGCGCACCTGATCGATGGCTTTGTACAGGACCACGTAGGCCTGACCGTCTTCTTCGCCCTGAGCGATTTGCTTGTAGCCGTTGCTCAAGGTTTGTTCGATGGCGGCGGTATTGCTCAGCGGAATCTGCTTGTACGCGGGCCATTTGCGCCACTGCACGCCGTAGATTTCGCCAAGGTCGTCGTCGCCCTGACGGAACGGGTTGGCCAGCCACTGCGCGTTTTCGTTGGCATTCTGATCCCAGACCTTGCAGCCCAGCGCACGGAATTCAGCGGCGTTGTTCACGCCACGCAGAAACCCGCACATCTCGCCGATGGCCGATTTGAAGGCCATCTTGCGGGTGGTGATCGCCGGGAAACCTTCCTGCAGATCGAAACGCAGCATCGCACCCGGAAAACTGATGGTGTTGATGCCGGTACGGTTGGCCTGCTTGGTGCCGTTCTGAATGACGTGCGAGACCAGTTCGAGATATTGCTTCATGAATTACCTGTGTCCTTTGAGCCCCGGCGTCGCGCGCCGGGGTTCGTAGTTTAAGCCGTCGGCGCGAGTGGTGCTGCCGGCGCACGACGATAGGCCAGCCAGATCAGGAACAACCCGCCGACGATCATCGGTACGCACAGCACCTGGCCCATGGTCAGCCAGTTCCAGGCCAGATAGCCTAACTGGGCGTCCGGTACGCGGACGAACTCGACGATGAACCGGAAGATGCCGTAGAACAGCGCGAACATGCCCGATACGGCCATGGTCGGACGCGGTTTACGCGAGAACAGCCACAGGATCAGGAACAGCGCTACACCTTCGAGCGCGAACTGATACAGCTGCGACGGGTGACGCGGCAGTTGCGCCGGATCGCTGAACGGCGGGAAGACCATGGCCCACGGCACGTCGGTCGCCTTGCCCCACAACTCGGCGTTGATGAAGTTGCCGATGCGCCCGGCGCCCAGACCGATCGGCACCATCGGCGCGATGAAGTCCATCAACTGGAAGAACGACTTGCCGTTGCGCTTGCCGAACCATACGGCGGCCAGCATCACGCCGATGAACCCGCCATGGAACGACATGCCGCCCTTCCACACTTCGAAAATCAGCGTCGGGTTGGCGATGTAGGCGCTCAGATCGTAGAACAGCACGTAGCCCAGACGTCCGCCGACAATTACGCCCATCGACAGCCAGAACACCAGGTCGGAAAGCTTTTCCTTGGACCAGGTCGGGTCGAAACGGTTAAGCCGGCGCGATGCCAGCAGCCACGCACCGCCGATGCCGACGAGGTACATCAGACCGTACCAGTGGATTTTCAGCGGACCGATGGCCAGGGCCACCGGGTCGATCTGCGGGTAAGGCAGCATTGCGACTCCTCGTTAGAGTTGAAAGCAGAATTCCCGGGCGACGCTGCCACCTCAGGATTAAGCCAGGATTGCCACGCGGTCAAAGCAGAAAGCTTAATCCCACGCAGAACAGCAAAGCGGCGAACAGTCTTTTCAGCAACTTCGCCGACAACCGATGGGCCAGCCGCGCGCCGAAACGCGCGAAGACCATGCTGGTCAGGGCAATGCCCAGCAGCGCCGGCAAATAGATAAAGCCGAGACTATGGGCCGGCAACCGCGCATCGTGCCACCCCAAAATCATGAAACTTAAAGCACTGACCAGCGCAATCGGCAGCCCGCAGGCCGACGACGTGGCGACCGCTTGCTGCATCGGTACGCTGCGCCAGGTCAAAAAAGGCACGGTAAGCGAGCCGCCACCGATCCCGAAAATCGCCGAAGCCCAGCCAATCACGCTACCGGCCGCTGCCAGCACGACTTTGCCTGGCACCGTGCGGCTGGCCTTGGGTTTGACGTCCAGCGCAAGTTGCACCGCGATCACCAAGGCAAACACGCCAATGATTTTCTGCAGGTTCGGACCGGAAATGGCTTCGGCAGTCACGGCGCCCAAACCAGCACCGATCAGGATCCCGACTGCCATCCAGACAAATATCGGCCACTGCACCGCGCCTCGTCGATGATGCTCACGCACGGCATTGACCGAGGTGAAGATGATCGTCGCAAGCGAAGTACCGACCGCCAGATGCGTGAGGATCGACTGATCAAAGCCCTGCAAGGTGAAACTGAACACCAGCACCGGGACAATGATGATCCCGCCGCCAACCCCGAACAGCCCGGCCAACACGCCCGCACAGGCGCCCAGCGCCAGATAAAGCAGAAATTCCATGACCGTCTCCCTGACGCATCCGCAAAACCGGAGCGGCATGGTAACGGATGCACACCCTTCCGCTCCACTTGCGATGGATGCACGGACGCCGGATGCGTAGAGTGAGCAAAAAACACACAAGGACCACCTTATGTGCCTGATCGTTTTTGCCTGGCGCCCGGACCACGCTCAACCGTTGATCGTCGCAGCCAACCGTGACGAGTTCTACGCCCGCCCGAGCCTGCCGCTGGCGCAATGGCCGCAGGCGCCGCACGTGCATGCCGGGCGTGATCTCGAGGCGGGGGGCACCTGGCTGGGGATCGGTGCCAATGGGCGCTTTGCCGCATTGACCAATATTCGTGACCCGCATCAGCCACCGGCGCGTAAATCGCGGGGCGAGCTGGTGGCCGGGTTTCTCACGGGGGATCAGTCGCTGGAGGATTATCTGGCTGACGTGGTCGACCGTTCGCCGGACTACGCAGGTTTCAACCTGCTGCTGGGCAACAACCATGAACTGTGGCACTTCAATGCGCGGATGTCCGAGCCGGTGATGCTGGAGTCCGGGGTCTACGGGTTATCCAATGCCGGGCTGGATACGCCGTGGCCGAAGTTGCTCAAGGCCAAGGCAGCGTTGAACGCGGTGCTGGATGATCCGACGCCTGCGCGGTTGCTGGCGTTGTTGAGCGATGCGCAGACGGCGCCCTTTGTTGAGTTGCCGGATACCGGCGTGGGACTTGCGACTGAATCACTGCTGTCGAGCGTGTTTATTGCCAGCCAGAGTTACGGGACGCGGGCGAGTACGGCGCTGATTGTGCAGGCGGATGGGACGCGGCGGATGGTGGAGCGCAGTTTTGGGCCGTATGGCGGGCATCTGGGCGAGGTGGAGATTTTGATTTAGGCGGCGTCTGGACTGACGCCATCGCTGGCAAGCCAGCTCCCACAGACTTCTTGGGTGTTCACAGATGTCGTGTTCACTGAAGATCCCTGTGGGAGATTTTGATTTAGGCGGCGTCTGGACTGACGCCATCGCTGGCAAGCCAGCTCCCACAGGTTCTTGGGTGCTCACAGATTTCGTGTTCACTGAAGATCCCTGTGGGAGATTTTGATTTAGGCGGCGTCTGGACTGACGCCATCGCTGGCAAGCCAGCTCCCACAGGTTTCTTGGGTGCTCACAGATGTCGTGTTCACTGAAGATCCCTGTGGGAGCTGGCTTGCCAGCGATGAGGCCATTAGCCTTTTAGAGTGCTTTGTTGACCGCCGGCGGATTCATCTTCGACAAACCGAGATTCTTCAGCGCCAGTTGCAGCGAGCTGTGGATAACTTGCGGGTTGTCGATGGTCATCAGCTCGGCCAGCAATTCCTTGGCCTTGCTCATGTTCACCTGACGCAGCATCCACTTCACCTTCGGCAAGTTGGTGGCGTTCATCGACAGGCTGTCGAAACCCATCGCCATCAACAGCACCGCCGCTGCCGGATCACCGGCCATCTCGCCGCAGATACTGACCGGCTTGCCTTCGGCATGGGCGTCACGCACCACGTTCTGCAAGGCTTGCAGCACGGCCGGGTGCAGGTAGTCGTAGAGGTCGGCGACGCGCGGGTTGTTGCGGTCGACTGCCAGCAGGTACTGGGTCAGGTCGTTGGAGCCGACCGACAGGAAGTCCACTTGCCGCGCCAGCTCCTTGGTCTGGTACACCGCTGCCGGAATCTCGATCATCACGCCAATCGGCGGCATCGGCACGTCGGTGCCTTCGTCGCGCACTTCGCCCCAGGCCCGGTGGATCAGGTGCAGGGCTTCTTCGAGTTCGTGGGTGCCGGAGATCATCGGCAGCAGAATGCGCAGGTTGTTCAGGCCTTCGCTGGCCTTGAGCATCGCGCGAGTCTGCACCAGGAAGATTTCCGGGTGGTCGAGGGTGACGCGAATGCCGCGCCAGCCGAGGAACGGGTTGTCTTCCTTGATCGGGAAGTACGACAGCGACTTGTCACCGCCGATGTCGAGGCTGCGCATGGTCACCGGTTGCGGGTGGAACGCGGCGAGCTGCTCACGGTAGATCGCCAGTTGTTCTTTTTCGCTCGGGAAGCGCTGGTTGATCATGAACGGCACTTCGGTGCGGTACAGACCGACACCTTCGGCGCCGCGCTTCTGCGCCCGCGCCACGTCCGCCAGCAGGCCGGTGTTGACCCACAGCGGCATGCGGTGACCATCGAGGGTCACGCAGGGCAGGTCGCGCAGGGTGTCGAGACCCAGCGCCAGTTGTTTCTCTTCTTCCACCACCTCGGCGAACTGCTTGCGCAGCACTTCGCTGGGGTTGGTGTAGACCTCGCCGCGGGTGCCGTCGACGATCAATTCGATACCGTCGACCTTGGCGTACGGCAGGTCGACCAGACCCATCACCGTCGGAATGCCCATGGCCCGGGCCAGGATCGCGACGTGGGAGTTACCCGAACCGAGTACCGAAACCAGACCGACCAGCGTGCCTTCCGGCACTTCGCCGAGCATCGCCGGGGTCAGCTCTTCGCTGACCAGAATGGTTTTTTCCGGGTAGACCAGATTCTGCTGGCGCTCTTCCTGCAAGTAGGCGAGCAGGCGGCGACCGAGGTCCTTGACGTCCGACGCCCGCTCGCGCAGGTAGGCGTCGTCCATCAGTTCAAAACGGTTGACGTGTTCGGTGACCACTTGGCGCAGTGCGCCCTGGGCCCACTGGCCGGTCTTGATCACCGTGGTGATTTCGCTGCCCAGCGAGGCATCGTCGAGCATCATCAGGTAGACGTCGAACAGCGCGCGCTCTTCCGGGCGCAATTGGGTCGCCAGTTTGGCGGACAGGGCGCGCATGTCGGCGCGCACGCCTTCGATGGCAGTCTTGAACAAGCCAAGTTCGGCGTTGATGTCGGTGATGGTCTTGTCCGGCACCACGTCCAGGTCGGCAGGCGGCAGCATGACCACCGCGGTACCGACCGCTGCACCCGGCGAGCCCGGCACGCCGACGAACTTGGCTTCCTGAATACCCTTGCCCTGACGACCCAGCCCCCGGATCGAACCGGTGGCCTCGGCGTGGGCGATAACGCCTGCGAGCTGCGCGCTCATGGTCACGAGGAAGGCTTCTTCACCTTCGTCGAACTGACGACGCTCTTTCTGCTGGATAACCAACACGCCGACGACGCGGCGGTGGTGAATGATCGGTGCACCGAGGAACGAGGCATAACGCTCCTCGCCGGTTTCGGCGAAGTAGCGATAGCGCGGGTGATCCGCGGCGTTTTCGAGGTTCAGGGGTTCTTCACGCGTGCCGACCAGACCGACCAGACCTTCGTTGGGTGCCATGCTGACCTTGCCGATCGAGCGCTTGTTCAAGCCCTCGGTGGCCATCAGGACGAAGCGGTTGGTCTCGGGATCAAGCAGGTAGACCGAGCAGACCTGGCTGCCCATGGCCTCTTTGACGCGCAACACAATAATCCCCAACGCCGCCTTGAGATCCTTGGCGGAGTTAACTTCCTGGACGATCTTGCGCAGCGTATTGAGCATGGCTCGGGGTCGAACTCCGTCGTCAGTCGCGCGCTAAAAGGCGCGGGGCAAGCTCTTTGAGGGCGCGGCGATACACCTCGCGCTTGAATGTCACCACCTGGCCCAACGGATACCAATAGCTGACCCAACGCCAGCCATCGAACTCCGGTTTACCGGTCAAATCCATCCGCACCCGCTGCTCGTTGGAGATCAGGCGCAGGAGAAACCATTTCTGTTTCTGGCCGATGCACAGCGGTTGGCTGTGGGTACGCACCAGACGTTGCGGCAAACGATAGCGCAACCAGCCTCGGGTACAGGCCAGTATTTCAACATCTTCACGTTCCAGGCCAACTTCTTCGTTCAGCTCGCGGTACAAGGCGTCTTCCGGCGTCTCCTCAGGGTTGATTCCCCCTTGCGGAAACTGCCAGGCATCTTGATTGATACGGCGAGCCCATAGCACCTGGCCGGCGTCATTCGTCAGAATGATCCCGACATTGGGGCGGAAACCATCGGGGTCGATCACGGGCACAACCTCGCAAACGCATGTCGCCGCATTGTTCCACAAAGGTTCATAAGGCGGCAACGAAGCTTCCTACCTTATGTGCACTCTTGTGAAAAGACCGTATTCTTGTCGCCTTTTTACAGACTTATCAGCGGGTAACTGCAATGCGCCTGGCTCTATTCGATTTGGACAACACCCTTCTGGGCGGCGACAGCGATCACGCCTGGGGCGACTATCTGTGCGAGCGCGGCTTCCTCGACCCGATTGCGTACAAGACGCGCAACGACGAGTTCTATCAGGATTACCTGGCCGGCACGCTGGATAACGCCGCGTATCTGAACTTCTGCCTGGAGATCCTCGGCCGCACCGACATGGCCGTGCTCGATCAATGGCACCGCGACTACATGCGCGACTGCATCGAGCCGATCGTGCTGCCCAAGGCGCTGGAACTGCTGAAAAAGCACCGCGACGCCGGCGACAAACTGGTGATCATCACGGCGACCAACCGCTTCGTCACCGCGCCGATCGCTGCGCGTTTGGGTGTTGAAATCCTGATCGCCACCGAATGCGAAATGGTGGATGGCCGCTACACCGGGCGCAGCACCGACGTTCCGTGCTTCCGTGAAGGCAAGGTAACGCGCCTGAATCGTTGGCTGGAAGAGACCGGGTATTCGTTGCAAGACAGCTACTTCTACAGCGATTCGATGAATGATCTGCCGCTGCTGGAGCAGGTGGCGAATCCGGTGGCGGTGGATCCGGATCCGAATTTGCGCGCTGAAGCCGAAAAACGCGGCTGGCCGGTAATGACGCTGCGAGACTGATGACGCCATCGCTGGCAAGCCAGCTCCCACAGGTTTCTCGGTCGTCCACATAATCTGTGTTCACCGAAAATCCCTGTGGGAGCTGGCTTGCCAGCGATTGGGGTAACGCGATCTCAAGCCTTAAACCGGCTTGGCCCCCATCAACGCCGCAATGGCGAGAAATCCGATGCCGCTCACAATCGCCAGCGCCAGGTTGAATTTGCGGTTGCCCACTCCGGTTGTCCACAGCCGATTAAGCCGAACGAGCAGCCAGACCGCACTGAACGTCGCCACGGCATAGATCACGCTGGACCCCAGAATCCAGAACTGCCCCAGCGGCCAGCCGATCAGATGCACCAGCCACCAGCCGGTGAAAGGCATGCTCAGCATACCGATCAGCATCAAACACCAGATAAACAGCCAGGGACGCTGCATCGTGCTGGCCGGCCCTTCGCTGCGATTACGCCAGGTCAGAGCGGCAAGCCCCAGCCCGCTCGCGAGTATGACCACGGTCGCCGCGACGTGAAGGACTTTCAGGGTTGTCAGGGTTTCCATGTATTTCTCTTCCTTGGGTCATGCCCATCAGCGTAGCCGTTCAGCCAAGAAACAGCTGATAGGCCGGGTTATCGCTCTCGTCCCAGTAGGGGTAGCCGATTTCCGCCAGCGCCGCCGGCACCAGATGACGTTCATCGTGGGGTACTTGCAGGCCCGCGACCACACGACCGTCCGCCGCGCCGTGGTTGCGGTAGTGGAACATCGAGATATTCCAGCGCCCGCCGAGCTTGTTGAGAAAGTTGAACAGCGCACCCGGGCGTTCCGGGAACTCGAAGCGCAGCACCACTTCATCAACCACGTGCGCCGCGCGCCCGCCGACCATATGGCGGATGTGCAACTTGGCCAGTTCGTTGTCGGTCAGGTCCAGCACCGGGAAACCCTGCTCGGTCAGGCTCGCCAGCAATGCACTGCGCGGGTCGTTCTCCGGGTGCGTCTGCACGCCAACGAAGATGTGCGCTTCGCTGCCGGTGTTGTAGCGGTAGTTGAATTCGGTGATCTGGCGCTTGCCGATGGCCTCGCAAAACGCCTTGAAGCTGCCGGCCTTCTCGGGGATGGTCACGGCGATGATCGCTTCGCGGCCCTCGCCCAGTTCGGCACGCTCGGCGACGTGGCGCAGGCGGTCGAAGTTGACGTTGGCACCCGAGTCGATGGCGACGAAGGTCTTGCCGCTGACGCCGCGCTGTTCGACATACTTCTTGATCCCGGCCACACCCAAGGCGCCGGCAGGTTCGGTGATCGAGCGGGTATCGTCGTAGATATCCTTGATCGCCGCACAGATTTCGTCGGTGCTCACGGTGATCACTTCATCGACATAATCTTTGCAGATATCGAAGGTGTGCTGACCAATCTGTGCCACCGCCACGCCGTCGGCGAAAATGCCCACGGTTGGCAGCACGACGCGCTCACCGGCGGCCATCGCCGCTTGCAGGCAGTTGGAATCGTCCGGCTCGACGCCGATGACCTTGATGTCCGGGCGCAGGTATTTCACGTAAGCAGCGATACCGGCGATCAACCCGCCGCCACCGACCGGGACGAAAATCGCGTCCAGCGGTTGCGGGTGCTGGCGCAGAATCTCCATCGCCACAGTGCCCTGCCCGGCAATGGTGTGCGGATCGTCGTACGGATGGATGTAGACGTAGCCTTTTTCGTCGACCAGTTTCAGCGAGTAGGCCAGGGCTTCCGGGAACGAATCACCGTGCAGCACCACTTTGCCGCCTCGCGAACGCACGCCTTCGACCTTGATTTCCGGGGTGGTCTTGGGCATGACGATGGTGGCTTTCACGCCCAGCACTTTAGCCGCCAGGGCCAGACCTTGCGCATGGTTGCCCGCCGACGCGGTGACCACGCCACGGGCGCGCTCTTCGTCGGTCAATTGGGTCAACTTGTTGTAGGCGCCGCGAATCTTGAAGGAGAACACCGGCTGCAAGTCTTCGCGCTTGAGCCAAATGTCATTGCCCAGCCGCTCGGAGAGCTGGCGAGCATTCTGCAGCGGGGTTTCTACGGCAACGTCATAAACGCGCGAGGTGAGGATCTTTTTGACGTACTGTTCGAGCATCGGAAAGCATCACTGAGCGGGTTGGGCGGGACCACGGAGTCTAACCCGGCTTTCGGGCGGGCGACCACACTAAACAGGTGGTTTTAAGGTCTGGAAATCCATTCTTGAGTGAGCACCATTGTGGCGAGGGGATTTATCCCCGTTGGAGTGCGAAGCGCTCCCCGGCATTCTTTCAGAGATACCGCGCTCTCAGGTTTTACGACGGCTGCGCCGCCGAACGGGGATAAATCCCCTCGCCACAGGAGGTTTTAGCCTGGCATGGGGCTATAATGCCGGCCTTTCCGTTCTCCCCTTGCCCGCTTCCGGAGCCCGCATGACCCAGGATCAACTCAAACAGGCAGTGGCGCAGGCCGCCGTCGACTTCATCCTTGCGAAACTCGACGACAAAAGCATCGTCGGTGTCGGCACCGGCTCCACCGCCAACTGCTTCATCGACGCGCTGGCAAAGCACAAGGGCGCGTTCGATGGCGCAGTCGCCAGCTCCGAAGCCACCGCCGCACGCCTGAAGGGCCACGGGATTCCGGTGTATGAGCTGAACACGGTCAGCGACCTGGAGTTCTACGTCGACGGCGCCGACGAAAGCGACGCACACCTGAACCTGATCAAGGGCGGTGGCGCGGCCCTGACCCGCGAGAAAATTGTAGCGGCCGTGGCCAAGACCTTCATCTGCATCGCCGACGCCAGCAAACTGGTGCCGGTGCTGGGCGAGTTTCCGCTGCCGGTCGAAGTGATCCCGATGGCCCGCAGCCACGTCGCTCGTCAACTGGTGAAACTGGGCGGCGACCCGGTGTACCGCGAAGGCGTGTTGACCGACAACGGCAACATCATCCTCGACGTGTTCAACCTGCAGATCACCAACCCAGTGGAGCTGGAAGCGCAGATCAACGCGATTGTCGGCGTGGTCACCAACGGTCTGTTCGCGGCGCGCCCGGCGGATTTGTTGTTGCTGGGGACGAGTGAAGGCGTGAAGACGCTGAAGGCTGAGTAAGCCCGGCTGCGCACAATTTGTGGGCTGATCAAATACCTTGTAGGAGTGAGCCTGCTCGCGATAGCGGTGGATCAGTTGATATTAATGTCGACTGACACACCGCTATCGCGAGCAGGCTCACTCCTACAATGGTTTTGTGGTGTTGGTCAGGGTTGTGCTGGTTTTTTAAAGACATAAAACAAGTTCGGCTCACTCACCAGATACAACGTCCCGTCATCATCCATCGCAATGCCTTCCGCCTGCGGCACGGTTTTCTGCAAGCCTTGCCGGCCCTTGCTCAGCGACATGGTACTGAGCGGGCGCCCGTTTACATCCAGCTCCAGAATCAGCCGCGACTCATCCGACAGCGCCAGTAGATGCCCGCTGCGCTCGTCGTATTGCAGGCTCGACAGATCGCGCACGAACATCCCGGCATCGCGTTTGGGGTTGTTGATCACGTGCACCGCGTAGGATTTTTCCGGATTGAAGTGCGGAAAGCCGTGTACTTCATAGATCAGCATCGGGTCGCGTTCCTTGGCGACGAACAGGCGCTTGCCCACCGAGTCGTACGCCAGACCTTCAAATCCCTTGTTGCCGGCCATGTGCACACCGAGGGTCATCTGCTCGGCGTCCGCGGCGTCGAGGAAAGTGGTGTCTTGCTCCAGATGAATCTTGATCAGCCGCTGCTCACGCTCATCGGTGATCACATAAGTATCGGCGCTGATGAACTCGACCGCCTCCGCGTCGCCGAAGCCGATCAGCGCGATGCGCCGCAGGATCTTGCCCTCCAGCGACAGCTCAATCAGTTCGGAATTTTTGTTGGTCACCGTGAACAGGCTGTCGCGCACCGGATCGAAGGTCAGCGCCGACACATCGTCGTCCAGCCCATCAATGACCCGCGCCTCAATCTCGACTCGATACTGGTCCAACGCAATGGATTCACTGCTCAGCGGCTGCCATAACGTGTGCAGATTGAACCAGGCGCGCTCGAACAGGCGCATGTATTGGCCGATCGCAATCAACGCGATCAGGGCAATCACCGAAAAGATGACCAACAGCGGTTTGGGGCGGGCAAGTCGACGCATTCGGGCGGGCTCGGATTCAAGGCAGGCGGATGAAATATCACGCCTGACTGAACTGAAGCTTAATGGCCACTTGCCTGCGACGACAAGTGAACCCTGTAGGAGCTGCCGAAGGCTGCGATCTTTTGATCTTATAAACAGCAAGATCAAAAGATCGCAGCCTTCGGCAGCTCCTACACAGAGGCACTACCTCTGCTTTTCGAAGCGATAGAACAGGTTCGGCTCGCTGACCATGTACAGCGTGCCCGCCTCATCCATGGTCACGCCTTCGGCGCGGGGAATGGTGTTTTTCAAGCCGTTGAAACCGCCGAGCAGGGTCATGAAGCTGACTTGCTCGCCCTTCTCGTCCAGTTCCAGCAACAGGTGAGAATCGGCGGACAGCACCAGCAGGTGGCCAGTGCGCGGATCGGTTGCCAACGCGGAGAGATTGCGGATATCCAGTTCATCGCTGGCCAGCTTCTGCTTGTCGCCTTTCAGGGTCTGACTGCCATCGCTTTTCCAGGTAAAAAGCTTCGGTGGTCGTTCTTCACCGAGCAGTAGCTGCTGGGTGCGCGGGTCCCAGGTGATTGCTTCGAAGGCCTTGTTCTGGTCCTTCGACGGGCCGAGGTCGTACTTGGGGAAATTGGCGATGTTCAGTTCACGGGTGTCGCTATCGACCTTGACGATCGACAGCATGTGCTGGCGCTCATCGATGATCGCCATCAGGCCGTTTTCCATGACAGTCAGGCCTTCCGGATTGCTCCAGCCCACCAGCGGCATCTTGCGCAGCACCTCGCCTTGCAGGCTCAGCTCAACGAGGAACGGATTCTTGCCCATCACCGAAAACAGCGTTTTGGTCTGCGGGTTGTAGGCGAGGTCCGATGCTTCGTCCTTCTCCATGCCCGGCAATGACTTGGCATCGATCACCACCCGATAGTCCGGCAGCCAGATGCTTTCCTTTTGCTCGGCCGGGCTTTCAAAGCGTTCCAGCACCCACAGCAAACCCCGGTCATCCCAATGCATGGCAAACGCCAAGCCGTACGCGGCGGCAATCGCCAGCAGCAACCAGGAATACCAGCGCATGGCGAAACGTGATCGGCGTGGGGGTTTGAGCTGAGTTTGAGATGACATCAAGGGACGCTTTCCGAAAATTCAGGCTATGGGTAATAGCATAAAGAGGCCGGCTAAGACGCCAGAATTGCGGAAATTATCCAGACAGGATGTGAAAAAAACGGCAAATGGCGGGATTGGCGTGTGCGTTTGCAAAAGCGATCACATCGATGAATGCTGGGACTTGCTCTTGTGGTGAGGGGATTTATCCCCGACGGGCTGCGAAGCGGCCCCAAAAAGCCTGGGCCTGCTGCGCAGTCCGTCGGGGATAAATCCCCTCGCCACAGATAAATCCCCTCGCCACAAAAGCTCACACCATCAGGAAATGGCGGGTTAGCGCACGCTGCTACTGAAACTGTTGGCGCCGACCAGTTCCAGCACGATGTCGTCGCCGACATTCAGCGGGCCAACGCCCGCCGGTGTACCGGTCAGGATCACATCACCGGCCTGTAGCGAGAAGCAGCCGGCCATGTACTGGATCATCGGCACGATCGGGTTGAGCATCGCGCTGCTGTTGCCGTCCTGACGCACTTCACCGTTGATGGTCAGGCGGATGCCGATGTCGGTCAGGTCCGCGAAGGTGCTGCCAACCACAAACGGCGCAAGCACTGCCGCGCCGTCGAACGACTTGGCGATTTCCCACGGCAGGCCCTTGGCTTTGAGCTCGGCCTGCTTGTCGCGCAGGGTCAGATCCAGCGCCGGGGCGAAACCGGAGATCGCATCCAGCACTTCTTCACGACTGGGTTTGGTCGACAGCGGCTTGCCGATCAACACGGCGATTTCCGCTTCGTAGTGCACCGAGCCACGTTCGGTCGGAATGCTGAAACCACCCTCCAGCGGCACCACGCAACTGCCGGGCTTGATGAACAGCAACGGCTCGGTAGGCACCGGGTTGTCCAGTTCCTTGGCGTGTTCGGCGTAATTACGGCCAATGCACACGACTTTCCCGATCGGAAAGTGAATGCGCGTGCCGTCGACGTACTGGTGCTGATAGCTCATTTACCGACTCCTGCCTTCATTGATTCATCAAGAATTACAGATCAAACCGCGAAGATCTTGCCCGGGTTCATGATGCCGTTCGGGTCGAACACCGCTTTGACCGCTTTCATGTACTCGATCTCAACCGGCGAGCGGCTGTAGGTCAAGTAATCGCGCTTGGTCATGCCCACACCGTGCTCGGCGGAAATCGAACCGTTGTACTTCTCGACGGTTTCGAACACCCACTTGTTGACGGTGGCGCACTTGGCGAAGAATTCGTCCTTGCTCAGGTTTTCCGGCTTGAGGATGTTCAGGTGCAGGTTGCCATCGCCGATGTGGCCGAACCAGACGATTTCGAAATCCGGATAATGTTCGCCGACAATGGCGTCGATTTCCTTGAGAAATGCCGGGACTTTCGAGACGGTGACCGAGATGTCGTTCTTGTACGGCGTCCAGTGCGAGATGGTCTCGGAAATGTACTCGCGCAGCTTCCACAGGTTCTGCAACTGGGTTTCGCTCTGGCTCATCACGCCATCCAGCACCCAACCCTGTTCAACGCAATGCTCGAAGGTTTCCAGCGCGCTGTTGGCCACTTCTTCAGTGGTCGCTTCAAATTCCAGCAGGGCGTAGAACGGGCAATCGGTTTCGAACGGCGCCGGTACGTCGCCACGGCCCATGACTTTGGCCAGAGCCTTGTCGGAGAAGAACTCGAAAGCGGTGAGGTCGAGCTTGCCCTGAAAGGCGTGCAGCACCGGCATGATCGAATCGAAATCAGCGGTACCCAGCACCATCGCGGTGAGGTTTTTCGGCGCGCGATCCAGGCGCATGGTCGCTTCAACCACAAAACCGAGAGTACCTTCAGCGCCGATAAACAGCTGACGCAGGTCGTAACCGGTGGCGTTCTTGATCAGGTCCTTGTTCAGCTCCAGCACGTCGCCCTTGCCGGTGACGACTTTCATGCCCGCGACCCAATTGCGCGTCATGCCGTAACGAATAACCTTGATCCCGCCGGCATTGGTGCCGATGTTGCCGCCAATCTGGCTGGAACCGGCCGAAGCGAAGTCCACCGGGTAGTACAGGCCTTTTTCTTCGGCAACGTTCTGCAAATGCTCGGTGACCACGCCCGGCTGACAAACAGCGGTACGGTCAGTGAGGTTCACGTCGAGAATCTGGTTCATGTAATCGAAAGACACGACCACTTCGCCATTGGCCGCCACCGCAGCGGCGGACAGCCCGGTGCGCCCGCCCGAAGGCACCAGCGCGACCTTGTGCGCGTTGGCCCAACGAACAACGGCCTGCACCTGCTCGATGGTCTTGGGAAACACGATGGCGCTGGGCGCCGGGGCGAAGTGCTTGGTCCAATCCTTGCCATACGTGTTCAGGGAGTCGGCATCGGTCAGGACCTTGCCAGGCTCGACCAGGGTCTTCAGTTCATCAATCAGGGCAGGATTGGTCATCGACAGAACTCTCGAACAATTCATGGTCATCCTGAGAACGCTTCACGTCGCAGGAATGAGTGTTTAGCGGGGTGGCTATGCTAGCATACCGACCCCGCAGGCCAGTGCCCAAACGCCTGTTCTGCGGCGACGGCTTTCTTGCCGTGCGGGTCAGCTCCAGGCTGCTCCCTCCCTGCCATTTTTCTCCGGGATACAGGTTTACGCAGATGAGCAAGACTTCTCTCGATAAGAGCAAGATCAAGTTCCTTCTTCTCGAAGGCGTCCACCAATCGGCTGTCGACGTCCTCAAGGCGGCGGGCTACACCAGCATCGAATACCTGACAGGTTCCTTGCCGGAAGCCCAGCTCAAGGAAAAGATCGCTGACGCTCACTTCATCGGCATTCGTTCTCGCACCCAACTGACCGAAGAGATCTTCGATCACGCGAAGAAGCTGGTGGCTGTCGGCTGTTTCTGCATCGGCACCAACCAGGTTGACCTGAGTGCTGCCCGCGAGCGCGGTATCGCCGTGTTCAACGCGCCGTACTCCAACACGCGTTCCGTTGCCGAGCTGGTGCTGGCCGAAGCGATCCTGCTGCTGCGCGGCATCCCTGAGAAAAACGCGTCCTGCCACCGTGGCGGCTGGATCAAGAGCGCGGCCAACTCCTTCGAGATCCGTGGCAAGAAGCTGGGCATCGTCGGCTACGGCTCGATCGGTACCCAACTGTCGGTTCTGGCTGAAGGCCTGGGCATGCAGGTGTACTTCTATGACACCGTGACCAAGCTGCCGCTGGGCAACGCGACGCAGGTCAACAACCTGCACGAGCTGCTGGGCATGTCCGACATCGTCACCCTGCACGTTCCGGAAACCGCTGCGACCCAGTGGATGATCGGCGAGAAGGAAATCCGCGCCATCAAGAAGGGCGGCATCCTGATCAACGCTGCACGCGGTACCGTGGTCGAGCTGGACGCCCTGGCGGACGCGATCAAGGACAAGCACCTGATCGGCGCGGCCATCGACGTATTCCCGGTGGAGCCACGCTCCAACGACGAAGAGTTCGAAAGCCCGCTGCGTGGCCTCGACAACGTGATCCTGACCCCGCACATCGGTGGCTCGACCGCCGAAGCGCAAGCCAACATCGGTCTGGAAGTGGCGGAAAAACTGGTCAAGTACAGCGACAACGGTACGTCCGTTTCGTCGGTGAACTTCCCGGAAGTGGCCCTGCCGGCTCACCCTGGCAAGCACCGCCTGCTGCACATCCACGAGAACATTCCGGGTGTGATGATGGAGATCAACAAGGTTTTTGCCGAAAACGGCATCAACATCTCCGGTCAGTTCCTGCAGACCAACGAAAAGGTCGGCTATGTAGTGATCGACGTCGACGCCGAGTACTCGGAGCTGGCGCAAGAGAAGCTGCAACACGTCAACGGCACCATCCGTAGCCGTGTGTTGTTCTGATTAAGCGTCAAGCCACAAAAAAGGGAGCCTTCGGGCTCCCTTTTTCATACGCGTCGAAACGTTACTTAACGTTGACGGTGATTTTTTCGGAAACGATTGTCGGGTCAAACGGCATATGGCCGCTGTCGCCAAGAATCAGTTGCAAGGTGTGCTTGCCAGGAGCCAGCTTGATGGTGGCTTCGGTCTGCGCCTTGCCGAAATGCATGTGGTGGGCATCGGTCGGGATAGGCGCGCCAGCTGCCGGCAGCTTGTCGACGTCGATCAGCAGGTGATGGTGACCGGTGTTCTTGGTGACATCCCCGGCTGGCGCCAGCGCGACATCCTTGGTGCCGAACTTGACCTTGAATTCCTGGGAAACAGTCGCCCCGTCTTCGGGAGAAACGATGAACACCTCGGCACCTTTCGGGGCCGGCGTCGCCGCACTGGCAAGCACCGAAACACCCATCAGCACACCCGCCAACGCAGCACGTGACATAAAGCTTTTCATTTTCTTCTCCAGTTTTTCCGTAAAATCCGCACGGTCATGACAACTTCATGACCATTCGTTGTCGAAGGCACTCGACAACCATAGCAAAGCGAGCCTGAATCAGAGCATCGCAATAATGATTTCAAAGGAGTGACCATGCGCCTTTTGCCTGGCCTGATCTGCCTGATACCCCTTCTGAGCCCGCTGGCTCATGCCGAATTGATTGATGACGTCAACGACCGTGGCGAGTTACGCATAGCCCTTGAGGCTAATACACCGCCGTTCAATTTCAAGGAAGGCGACACACTCGCGGGGTTTGAAGTCGAGCTTGGGCAATTGCTGGCCAGGGAGCTGGATGTGCGCGCCGACTTCATCGTCACCGACGCCGGCGATCTGCTCCAGGGCGTTGAAAGCGGCAAGTACGACGTCGCGCTCAATCACATAGCACTGACACCTGAACTCAAGGATCGTTTCGACTTCAGCGAGCCGTACAGCCAGATCGATTCACAGTTACTGGCGAAGAAGGATGAGCAGCCGCGGCCGATGGTGCTGGTGCAGGCGTTGACCGAAGCGAAGCCTGCAGTGAGTGCGCCAGTGGAATTGGCGATACCGTTCCAGAAGGGTAATCCGGCATTTCGCGCCAGCCTTGAGAGTGCATTGCAACGGATCAAGGCAGATGGGCGATTGGCGGCGTTGTCCGAGAAGTGGTTCACCGAAGCCAGGTGAACACAAAACCTGTAGGAGCTGCCGAAGGCTGCGATCTTTTGATCTTGATCCCTTGAAAGCAAGATCAAAAGATCGCAGCCTTCGGCAGCTCCTACATGGGATTTGCGCTGGACTTTTAATCGAGCAGGGTCAGAGCCAGCGCTGCTCGCGGCAATTCAAGCTCACTGAACACCTGAACGCCATGGCGTTTCAGTAGAGCAGCAGTAACACCCTCACCACTGACCTTCACCCCACTGAACGTCCCGTCATACGTCAGCAGATTCCCACATGAAGGGCTGTTGGCCTTCAGCACCGCCAGCCGTATTCCGTGCTTTTGCACCAGCTCCAACGCCTGCCGCGCGCCATCCAGAAACTGCGCACTCACGTCCTCACCTTCAGTGGTCATCACCGAAGCAACACCATCGAGCACCTCACCACCCTGCCCGCCCGGAATCTCCGCCGCCGCTCGCGGCGTCGGCAAACCACCGGCCACTTCAGGGCACAACGGCACCACCCGTCCTTCGGCGCTCCACTGCTCCAGCAGATCAAACGGCCCGCTGGCCCCGCCGTCGTAACGTACGCGGTGGCCCAACAGGCAGCGGCTGACCAGAATCTTTTGCATGTCAGAAAGGCTCGTTGCCACGACGACGGAACCAGCCGGTCAGCGACAGGCGCTCGCGATGGGCCGGCAGAACTTCATGCGGCACTTCGCCGGAGAGGAAGACCACCAGACAACCACCGGTAGGCTGCACATCGTGAACGCGATCATCGCCCAGATACATGCGTAGCTGACCGCCATCCTCCGGCAGCCAGGCATCATTGAGGTAAACCACCACCGAGACCATGCGCCGGTCATCGTCGCGAAAGCGGTCGACGTGCCTGCGATAAAACGCGCCCGGCGGATACAGGGCGAAATGGCACTCGAAGTCTTCTAGCCCCATGAACAAGCCACGGTTGAGCGCCTCGCGCAGGCTGTCCATCAGGTTCAGATAACGGTCACTGGCCTCAGCCTGCCCCGGATCGATCCATTGGATATGGTCGCCGCGAATACCCTCGCGAATCTCTGAAAACGGCCCACGACCGACCGCCGCCGGCGCCAGCTCGCCCTCGGCTTCACGTCTGCGGCACTCGGCCGCCAGCTCGCCGGTCAAGCCGGCGGGCAGGAAAATGTTCTGCTGCGACCAGCCGTGTTCGGCCAGGTCGTCGACAATGCGCAACAGCAGCGGGTGTTCAGAGGATATTTGCATGGCGCGCATAGTATGTCGGCGGCAAGAAATCCGACAGAGCCACGCGGCGGCTTGTTACGAATTCTCGACAAGTCACGGCACCGCACGGAGAATAGTCCGCTGCTGACAGGAGTCCCTATGCGCCGTTTGCTTTTTTCACTGTTGATGTTCTGTGTTTTGCCCGCTTGGGCGGACGGCCACGATCAGCTGTACAAGGTCGCCGGCTGGCCAGAACAACGTGCGCATTTCAATGACGCCCTGAGTGCCGCGCAGCAGCGCTATCAAAACAGCCTGCCGCCCGCCGTGTTTCAAGCGCTGGTGAACAACAGCAACCAGCGCTTCGCGCCGCAGGCCATGGATCAACGCGCTGAGGCGCAGCTACGGCAGAACCTCGCCGACCCGAAACCTGCGCTGTCTTTTTTCCAGTCGCCACTGGGCAAGAAAATCGTTGCCGCTGAATTGCTCGCGACCCGCCGCGATCAACTGGCCAAGAACGCCAAGGGCCTGCCGAAAATGCCGGCCAGCGACAGCCGCCTGCTGATCATCGGCCACCTCGCCCAGGCACTGCCTGCGCGGGAGGCTGGCGCCGAGGTCAGCCTGGCGATTGCCGGCGTCGCGGCGGACAGTTTGAGTTCGATGATTCCGGGACTGCTCGGTGGCGGTCAGGCGCAAGGCATGTTGAACGGTCAGCGTCAGCGCTTGATGGATCAGATCGGCGCGGACATGAACAACACGCTGCTCTACGTATATCGCGACCTGTCGGATAACGAGCTGGAAGAGTTTGCGACGTTTGCCGAATCGACCGAGGGCAAGGCGTATTACCAGGCCGCGCTGGCGGCGATTCGGGCTGGGTTGGCGGTGGGCCAACCTTAAAAGATCGCTGCCTTCGGCAGCTCCTACATTGAAACGCGTCCCCCTGTAGGAGCTGCCGAAGGCTGCGATCTTTTGATCTTGCCTTAACGCTTCAGAGATTCCGCCCTCTGATCCGCTTGCTCAAAAACTCGAAATACTCCTCACGCATATCAGCCGTCTCATTCGCCAGATGATGCCGTGCCTCGGGCAGCAGCAGGATCTGCGGTCGATCGAACTTCAACTTCAACACCTGCAGATTGTGCTGCCAGTCCACGGTCATGTCCGCCTGCCCCTGAATGATCAGCGGCCGTCGCGGACTTTTTTTGGCGAACTCCACCCGGTTGATCCAGCGTGACAAGGCCCCGACCCATGCCGTCGGCAAGCGCTTGGGTTGTAACGGATCGGCCAGCAGAAACGGCAGGAAATCCGGATCGTTGGAGTTCTCGCTGAAGCGCCGCGCGATGCCCCGCACGAAAGGCCGCAGCAGGTAATAACTCAGCTGCGACCAACCCCACGCCCGCGGTCGTACCAGCGGCGACAGCAAAATCACCTGACCCTGCGCCGGACTGCTCTCGCCATGGTTGAGCACATGGTCGACCACAATCGCGCCGCCGGTGCTTTGCCCACACAGGTGCCACGGCTGCGGCAGGGCAATCGAATTGGCTTCGACGAACAAGGCTTGCAGCGCGTCCTGATATTCGGAGAAGTCGCGGATGCTCGCCCGCGCGCCGCTCGACAGGCCATGCCCGGGCAAGTCGCAGGCGATCACTGCGAAATCCTGATCCAGCGCCCACTCGATCAAATGCCGATAGAGCCCGGTGTGGTCATAGAAACCGTGCAGCAGAAACAGCGTGCCCTTGACCTTCTCCGGCCACCAGCAATGGCTGACCAGTTCGTAGCCATCCACGTCAAAACGGCCCATGCCGCGCCAGACATCACGCTCGGGAAAATCAGTTTTATAGAAGCGCTGATAGGCCTTCGCCTCCTCCGACAACGGCTGCCACTCGGCCAAAGGCTTGAGGCTGGCGCGTAATTGATCGGGGTCGAAAGTAGCGGACATGAGGCAAATTCCAGAGCGGTGAACAGACTTTATCGGCTTGCGATATTCATCTGTCGCGGCAAGCATGGCAAGCTAGCCGCCCCTCAAGGATCGAAATACATGCGTTCGTCCTACCGCACCGCACTGTTTGCCAGCCTTCTCGCGCTTGTGTGTGCCGGGGTTTTGTGGACGGCGTACGACTGGTTTCAGGGCCGATATTTGCGCGCGTTCAGCGAGCACACCGCAGTGTTTTCCGGCGACCCGCTGCGCCTGCCGGACGATCTCGCCGGACCTGGCAAGATTCGCCTGGTGCATTTCTGGGACCCGGCCTGCCCATGCAACGTCGGCAATCAACAACACCTGACCGAGATGGTCGAGCATTTCAGTGCCAGAGGCGTCGAGTTTTTCGCGGTGCAGCGACCCGGCAGCCACGGCCAGTTACCCACCACCTTAAGCAACTTGAAAACCATCGCAGTATTGCCCGGCGCCGAGCAGATTCCCGCCAGCCCCGCCGTGGCGATCTGGGACCGCAGCGGCAAACTCGCCTACTTCGGCCCCTACAGCGAAGGCCTGACTTGCAACTCCAGCAACAGTTTTATCGAACCAATCCTGAACGCGTTGACGGATGATCGTCCGGTGAATGCCACGCACACTCTGGCGGTCGGCTGCTATTGCCCGTGGCCAGTGCAGGCGCAATAAGGCATTCCGGACTTTTCAAGGACAGCGATGCACGGCACAGAAGGTCTGTGCTAATTGTTTGCAGCCCGACGGGCGGCAATCCCGCATGCACAAGGAGTCACCATGAAGCGCGTGTTCACCGTTCTTGCCTTGCTCATCGTTGTCCTGCTCGCTGGCGCTGGCGGGTACATCTACAGCAAACAGCCGACACGCCAGGGCCAGATTGAACTGCGCAACCTGCAAGGTTCGGTGACCGTGCGCTATGACGAGCGCGGCGTGCCGCACATCCGCGCCGAGAACGAAACCGACCTCTACCGTGCCCTCGGTTATGTGCACGCCCAGGATCGCCTGTTCCAGATGGAAGCCATGCGCCGTCTCGCCCGGGGCGAACTGGCCGAAGTGCTCGGGCCGAAACTGCTCGACACCGACAAACTGTTTCGCAGCCTGCGCATCCGCGAGCGTGCCGCCAGTTACGTCGCCAGCCTCGACAAGCAGTCACCGGCGTGGAAGGGCCTGCAAGCCTATCTGGACGGCATCAATCAATATCAGGACACGCACGCCGCGCCGATCGAGTTCGACGTGCTGGGTATCCCCAAACGGCCATTCACCGCTGAAGACAGCATCAGCGTCGCCGGTTACATGGCCTACAGCTTTGCCGCCGCGTTTCGCACAGAACCGTTGCTGACGTATGTGCGCGATCAACTCGGCGCTGATTACCTCAACGTCTTCGACCTCGACTGGCAGCCGAAAGGTGTGCTGGCCAAAGATCACGCCAACCCGAAACCGGCCCTCGCCGCCAATGACTGGAAAGACCTCAACGCCCTCGCCCGCCTCAGTGAACAGGCGCTGATCGACAACGGTCTGCCGCAATTCGAAGGCAGCAACGCCTGGGTCATTTCGGGCAGTCGCAGCCAGAGCGGCAAACCGCTGCTGGCCGGTGATCCGCATATTCGCTTTTCGGTGCCGTCGGTGTGGTACGAAGCGCAGCTGTCAGCGCCGGGCTTTGAGCTCTACGGCCATCATCAGGCGTTGGTGCCTTTCGCGTTTCTGGGGCACAACCTGGATTTCGGCTGGAGCCTGACCATGTTCCAGAACGACGATCTGGACCTGATCGCCGAGAAGGTCAATCCGGACAACCCGAATCAGGTCTGGTATCGCGGTCAGTGGACCGACATGGTCAGCACTGAACAACAGATCGCCGTGAAGGGTCAGGCGCCGGTGACGATTACCTTGCGTCAGTCGCCCCACGGTCCGATCGTCAACGATGCGCTGGGCGCCGCCGCCGGCAAGACACCGATCGCGATGTGGTGGGCGTTCCTCGAAACACCGAACCCGATTCTCGAAGGTTTCTATCAGCTCAACCGCGCCGACACCCTGGCCAAGGCCCGCGCCGCTGCGGCCAAAGTACAGGCGCCGGGGCTCAACCTTGTGTACGCCAACGCCAAGGGCGATATCGCCTGGTGGGCTTCGGCGTTGTTGCCCAAGCGCCCCGCCGGGGTCAAGCCAGGCTTCATTCTCGATGGCAGCACTGATCAAGCGAACAAGGACGGTTTCTTCCCCTTCAGCGCCAACCCGCAGGAAGAAAACCCGGCACGCGGCTACATCGTCTCGGCCAACTTCCAGCCCGTGTCGCCGACCGGCATGGAGATTCCCGGTTACTACAACCTCGCCGACCGTGGCCAGCAGCTCAATCGGCAGCTCAGCGACAAGAATGTGAAGTGGACCAATGAGGCTAACCAAAAACTGCAACTGGGCACCGTCACCGGTTATGGCCCGCGTTTGCTGGCGCCTCTGCTGCCCGTGCTGCGCGAGGTGGTGAGCGATCCGGCGCAGTTGAAACTGGTCGAGCAACTGGCGCAGTGGCCAGGCGACTATCCGCTGGACTCGGTGAGTGCGACGGTGTTCAACCAGTTCCTCTACGACCTCGCCGATGCGGCAATGCGCGATGAGTTGGGCAATGACTTTTTCGAGACGCTGTTGTCGACGCGGGTGATTGATTCGGCATTGCCACGCTTGGCGGCGAATGCTGATTCAGTCTGGTGGGATAACCGCAACACGCCCACCAAAGAGACTCGCGCCGATAGCGTGCGCGCGGCATGGCAAGCGAGCATGAAGCACTTGAAGCTGACCCTCGGTGACGATGCGTCCGGGTGGAAATGGGGCTCGGCGCACACGCTGACCCACGGACATCCGCTGGGGCAGCAGAAGCCGCTGGATCGAATCTTCAACGTCGGGCCGTTCGCCGCACCGGGCAGCCATGAAGTGCCGAACAACCTCTCGGCGAAGATCGGCCCGGCGCCGTGGCCGGTGACCTACGGACCTTCAACGCGGCGACTGGTCGACTTCGCTGATCCTGCGCACAGCTTGACGATCAATCCGGTCGGGCAGAGCGGTGTGCCGTTTGATCGTCACTATGACGATCAGGCTGAAGCGTATGTCGACGGAATTTACGTGCAGGCGCATTTCAGCGAGGAAGAGGTGACGGCGAATACCCGGAGTACGTTGAAGCTGCTGCCGGCGCGAGCTGCGCAGTAGTTCTAGGTTAGATGGAATGACCCCATCGCTGGCAAGCCAGCTCCCACAGGTTTTTCGGGCGTTCACAAATCCGTGATCGACTCAAAATCCTGTGGGAGCTGGCTTGCCAGCGATGGGGCCTTGAAGAGCACTACTGACCTCAGATGATGACCGCAAAATTCAACCGAAACTGCTGCGGCGTCACGCCCAGCCTGCGATTGAACACACTGCGCATATGCTGTGCATCGCGAAATCCGCACTGATATGCCACGGTCTTCAACGGCGCCTTGGTGCTTTCGAGCATCACTCGCGCCGCATCCACCCGCGCCCGCTCGACGAACTCGGCCGGGGTGATCCTCGCTTCACGGGCAAACACCCGGGAAAAATTGCGTGCACTCATGTTCGCCGCATTGGCCAGATCGGCAATGGTCAGATCTCCGGTCAGGTTGGCCAGCACATAAAGCTGCACCATCGCCACGGCCGACGTCGGCTCCGCGTGTGGCGTCAGGAACGGGCTGAACTGTGACTGCCCACCGGAACGCTGAGTGAACACCACCAGCCGCTTGGCCACGCTCAGCGCCACCTCCGCGCCGTGATCACGCGCCAGCAGGTACAACGACAGATCAATCCCCGCCGTCACCCCCGCCGAGGTGTAGAGCGCGCCGTCCTCGACATACAAGCGATCCGCTTCAACCTGCGTCGACGGGCACAACTGCGCCAATGCCTGCGCGTCGTTCCAGTGCGTGGTGACCGTGCGTCCTTCCAGCAAACCTGCGCGGGCGAGCATGAAAGCGCCGTTGCAGATCGAACCGAAACGCCGTGATCGCGCGCAGGTATCACGTAGCCAGGCGTCGAAGGTCTTGCCGAAATCCATGAACGGCAGTTGCGGCCCGCCAGCGACCAGCAGCAGATCACAGGCGTCGAGTGCTTCGCTGAAGTGGCGATGAGCATTCAGGATCAGGCCGTTGGAACACGCCATTGGCCCGTGCTCGACACCGATCACTTCCAACCGATATTGATCCTCGGCCGCCAGGAACCGGTTGGCCTCGGCGAATACATCCAACGGGCCGGTGACATCCAGCGATTGCACGCCGGGGAACACGACGATGGCGACGGTTCTGTTCATCTCTCTTGAGGCCTCCTGAGAATCTGCCAACCATCCAATCAGCTCAGTTGGCACGATTTGCAGGTCGATTGGCAAGGATCGCAGCCATGCGTCGATTGTTCGCTTGCAGCCCCGGGAACAGACTTTCCCCATCAACGCCACGACGGCGTTTACGACGAGGAAAGCGCTCATGAGCACGACCATTGCCGGCATCAAAATCCCTGACAGCGCCCTCGCCCGCGCCACCACCGAGTACATCCGCGACATCGAATCCGACCTGCTCTATCACCACTCGCGCCGGGTGTTTCTGTTTGGTGCGCTCAGCGGTGAGCGCCAACAGTTGGTCTACGATCCGGAGCTGTTGTACGTCGGCGCGATGTTTCATGACCTTGGTCTGGTCGAAGGTCACCGCAGCGCTGGTGAACGCTTCGAAGTGGATGGCGCCAATGCGGCGGCAGCTTTTCTCAAGCCCTATGGATTGAGCGATGACGACATCGAGCAGGTGTGGTTATCAATTGCCCTGCACACCACGCCGGGCGTACCCAAGCATCTGCGACCAACCGTGGCGCTGGTGACGGCGGGTGTGGAAATGGATGTGCTTGGTATGGATTACGCGGCGTTCAGCACCGTGCAACGTGAGGCGGTGGTGCATGCGCACCCGCGTGGGGAAGGTTTCAAGGAGTGCATCATCTGCGCGTTTGCCGACGGCTTGCGGCATCGTCCGCAGACCACGTTCGGCAACGTGAAGACCGACGTGCTGAAGGATCAGGAGCCGGGGTTCAAACCGATGAACTTTGTCGAGGTCATCCGTAAGTCTCCTTGGAGCGACTGAAACCAAATGTAGGAGTGAGCCTGCTCGCGATGGCGTCCTGTCAGTTGGAAATTTCCTGGCTGACACACCGCTATCGCGAGCAGGCTCACTCCTACAGTTTGGATTTGGTTTGGCCTCGATGTTGAGGCCATCCCGATATTGCTTTAAGCCACGCCCGGCGCAGGCGCGCGGCGCACGTCTGGCTGTTTCCAAGAATCGGCAGCGCTTTCTTCGATGGCTTGCTGGATGGCTTTCTTGCGGGCTTCTTCGGCGCGACGGCTGAAGAACCAGACCATGAAAGTCACGATCGACACCGCCAGCAGAATCAGGCTGGCCACGGCGTTGATCTCAGGCTTCACGCCCAGGCGCACCGCCGAAAACACTTCCATCGGCAACGTCGTCGAACCCGGGCCCGACACGAAGCTTGCCAGCACCAGGTCGTCCAGCGACAGCGCGAACGACATCATGCCGCCCGCCGCCAACGATGGCGCGATCATCGGGATGGTGATCAGGAAGAACACCTTCCACGGCCGCGCACCCAGGTCCATCGCCGCTTCTTCAATCGACAGGTCCAGCTCACGCAGGCGCGCCGACACCACCACCGCCACATAAGCCGCACAGAACGTCGTGTGCGCGATCCAGATGGTGACGATGCCACGCTCCTGCGGCCAGCCGATCATCTGCGCCATGGCCACGAACAACAGCAACAGCGACAGACCGGTGATCACCTCGGGCATGACCAACGGCGCCGTCACCAGGCCGCCGAACAACGTACGGCCCTTGAAGTGGGTGATACGCGTCAGCACGAATGCGGCCAAAGTACCCAGCGCTACCGCAGCCACCGCCGTGTAGCAGGCGATTTCCAGCGAGCGCAGCACCGAGCCCATCAGTTGCGAGTTGTCGAGCAGACCGACGTACCACTTGATCGACCAGCCGCCCCACACCGTTACCAGTTTCGAGGCGTTGAACGAGTAGATCACCAGGATCAGCATCGGCAGGTAGATGAACAACAAGCCCACGACCAGCATCAGGCTGGAGAAACGGATGCGCTTCATTCTTTACCCTCCATTTCCTTGGCCTGACTGCGGTTGAACAGGATGATCGGCACAATCAGGATCGCCAGCATCACCACCGCCAGCGCGGACGCCACCGGCCAGTCACGGTTGTTGAAGAACTCTTGCCAGAGCACTTTACCGATCATCAGGGTTTCCGGGCCGCCAAGCAGTTCCGGGATGACGAACTCGCCCACGACCGGAATGAACACCAGCATGCAGCCGGCAATGATCCCGTTCTTGGACAGCGGAATAGTGATTTTCCAGAAGCTGTTGAAGGTGCTCGAACCCAGGTCCGAAGCCGCTTCCAGCAAGCTGTTGTCGTGCTTCACCAGGTTGGCGTACAGCGGCAGGATCATGAACGGCAGGTACGAGTAGACGATGCCGATATACACCGCGAGGTTGGTGTTGAGGATCTGCAGCGGCTCGTCGATAAAGCCCATGCTCATCAGGAATCCGTTGAGCAGGCCGTTGTTGCTGAGGATGCCCATCCACGCATAAACGCGGATCAGGATCGCCGTCCACGTCGGCATCATGATCAGCAGCACCAGCACCGTTTGCATTTCTTTACGGGCCGTGGCGATGGCGTAGGCCATCGGGTAACCGATCGCCAGGCACAGAACGGTGCTGATCAGCGCCATCTTCAGCGAGCCGAGATACGCGGCGATGTACAACTCGTCGCCCGCCAGCATCGCGTAGTTGCCCAGGTTCAGCAGCAGTTGCAGCTTCTGCTCGGCAAACGTGTAGATCTCGGTGTACGGCGGGATGGCCACGTCGGCTTCGGCGAAGCTGATCTTCAGAACAATGAAGAACGGCAACATGAAGAACAGGAACAGCCAGATGAACGGAACCCCGATGACCAGTTGGCGGCCATTGGGAATTATTCGGTTAATGCGCCGTTTGAATTTGCGCATGTTCATGAGCGAAGTACCACACCGCTGTCATCTTCCCAGTACACGAAAACCTGATCGCCCCAGGTCGGACGGGCGCCACGGCGTTCGGCGTTGGCAACGAAGGACTGCACCAGTTTGCCGCTCGGCAGTTCGACGTAGAACACCGAGTGCCCGCCGAGGTAGGCGATGTCATGCACCTTGCCGCTCGACCAGTTGTATTCGCAGGTCGGTTGTTCGGCGGTGACCAGCAGTTTCTCCGGACGAATCGCGTAGGTGACCGACTTGTCCTGCACCGAGGTGCTGATGCCGTGGCCGACATAGATCTGCCGGTCGAGGTCCTTGCAAGTGATGGTCGCGTGACCTTCGGCGTCGTCGATCACTTCGCCTTCGAAGATGTTGACGTTGCCGATGAATTCGCAGACCAGGCGGCTGGTCGGGGTTTCGTAAATGTCGATCGGGCTGCCGATCTGGGCGATCCAGCCCAGGTGCATGATTGCGATGCGCTCGGCCATGGTCATGGCCTCTTCCTGGTCGTGGGTCACCATCACGCAGGTCACGCCGACGCGCTCGATGATTTCCACCAGTTCGAGCTGCATCTGCGAACGCAGTTTTTTATCCAGTGCGCCCATCGGTTCGTCGAGCAGCAACAGCTTCGGCCGCTTGGCCAGCGAACGCGCCAAAGCCACACGCTGACGCTGACCGCCAGACAGTTGATGCGGCTTGCGCTTGGCGTATTGGCTCATTTGCACCAGTTTGAGCATCTCGGCCACGCGGGCTTCGACTTCGGCCTTGGGAATCTTGTCCTGCTGCAAACCGAACGCGATGTTCTGCGCCACGGTCATGTGCGGAAACAAGGCGTAGGACTGGAACATCATGTTGATCGGACGTTCGTACGGCGGCATGTCGGTGATGTCGACGCCGTCGAGAAAAATGCGCCCCTCCGTGGGCCGTTCAAACCCTGCCAGCATCCGCAGCAGAGTGGATTTGCCCGATCCCGAACCGCCGAGCAGGGCAAAGATCTCGCCCTTTTTGATTTCCAGGGACACGTCGTCCACGGCAATCGTCTCGTCGAACTTCTTCGTGACCCGGTCGATTTTGACCAACACCTGCTTCGGTGTCTGGTCGCCCTCGAGGGCTTTCTTATAGGCGCCGGAGGCAACTGCCATTTACGAAACTCCCAGAAAAAAACAGTGCAGTTCGCCCCGCAAGGCGAACCCAGGATAGTGTGTGCCTTACATCCCCGACTTGACCTTGGTCCAGCTGCGGGTCATCAGGCGCTGAATGTTCGGTGGCAACTCGGTCGACACGTAGGCCTTGTCGATCACGGCCTGCGGCGGATAAACCGACTCATCGGTACGGATGGATTGATCCATCAGCTTGTCCGAGCCCGGGTTGGGGTTGGCGTAACCGACGGAATCACTGACCTGGGCGATCACCTCAGGTTTCAACAGATAGTTGATGAACGCGTGGGCTTGCTTCACGTTCGACGAATCCTTGGGAATCGCCAACATGTCGAACCACAACGCGCCACCCTCTTTCGGCACCGTGTAGGCGATGTTCACGCCCTTCTTGGCTTCTGCTGCGCGGTTCTTCGCCTGGAAGATATCGCCGGAGAAACCGATGGCCACGCAGATGTCGCCGTTGGCCAGGTCGCCGATGTATTTCGAAGAATGGAAGTAGGTTACGTAGGGGCGCACGGCGAGCAATTTGTCGGTGGCTTTCTCGTAGTCCTTGGGATTGGTGCTGTTGGCATTCAGGCCCATATAGTTGAGCACGGTCGGCATCATTTCATCGGCCGAATCAAGGAAGGCAACGCCGCAGCTTTGCAGCTTCTTGATGTTTTCCGGCTCGAACAGCACGCCCCAGGAATCGATCTTGTCGACGCCCAGCACAGCCTTCACCTTATCGACGTTGTAGCCGATGCCGTTGGTGCCCCACAGGTACGGCACGGCGTACAGGTTGCCCGGATCGTTCTGCTCCAGACGCTTGAGCAGCGCCGGGTCGAGATTCGAGTAATTCGACAGCTGCGCCCGGTCAAGTTTCTGGAACGCGCCCGCTTTGATCTGCTTGCCGAGGAAGTGGTTCGACGGCACGACCACGTCGTAGCCGGTACGCCCGGCGAGCAACTTGCCTTCCAGGGTTTCGTTGGAGTCGAACACGTCGTAGACCGGTTTGATCCCGGTCTCTTTCTGGAAGTCGGCCAGGGTCGATTCGCCGATGTAATCCGACCAGTTATAAATATGCACCGTGCCGGCGGCTTGGGCACCGACGGCGATCGTCAGGCCGGCAGCGGCCAGCAGGGCATTGCGCAAACAAGAAAAAATAGGCACGTGAAGGTCCTCTAAAATTAGTTGGGCCCAAGTTGCCCAGCGCTGCATGGCAGCCATGGCTGCCCGGCAACAAAACCGGCGCGCAACTTACCCTCGAAAAACCGTTCCAGCAAAACTTTCTGTCATTTAATTATTCCGCTGGCCGCCGTCGCGCAGACGACGGCCAGCGGTTGTGGCTTCAAACCGGTTTATTTACCGGATTTGATTTTGGTCCAGCTGCGGGTGATCAGACGCAGTGTGGCGGCATCCAGATCACTGATCGCGTAGAGCTGCTTCTTCACTTCAGCCGAAGGATAGATGCTCGCATCGCTGGTGATGTCTTTGTCCACCAGCGGCGTGGCCGCCTTGTTGCCGTTCGGGAAACGCACGGCGTTGGTGATCTCGGCCATCACTTCCGGCTGCAGCAGATAGTTCATGAACTTGTAGGCAGCTTCGACGTTGGTGGCATCCTTTGGCATGGCAACCATGTCGTAGAAAGTACCGGCGCCTTCTTTCGGAATGGTGTAGGCCAGCTTGACCTTGTCACCGGCTTCCTTGGCGCGCGACTTCGACTGCTCCAGGTCACCCGAGTAACCCACGGCCACGCAAATGTTGCCGTTGGCCAGGTCGGAGATGTACTTGGAGGAATGGAAGTAGGCGACCGAAGGCCGGATCTTGAGGAATAGATCTTCGGCGGCTTTCAGGTCAGCCTTGTCTTTGCTGTTGGTCGGCTTGCCCAGATAGTGCAGCGCCGCCGGAATCATTTCGGTCGGTGCGTCGAGGAAGCTTACGCCGCAGCTTTTCAGCTTCTCCATGTTCTCAGGCTTGAACACGACGTCCCAGGAGTCGATCTTGTCGATGCCCAGTGCAGCCTTGACCTTCTCCGGGTTGTAGCCGATGCCGATCGAGCCCCACATGTACGGGAATGCGTGTTTGTTGCCCTGGTCGCTGGCATCGCCAACGGCTTTGAGCAGGTCTTCGTCGAGGTTCTTCCAGTTCGGCAGCTTGGACTTGTCCAGCTCCTGATACACGCCGGCCTTGATCTGCTTGGCGAGGAAGTTATTGGAAGGCACCACGATGTCGTAACCGGATTTACCGGCCAGCAGTTTGGCTTCCAGGGTTTCGTTGCTGTCGAACACGTCGTAGACGACTTTGATGCCAGACTCTTTTTCAAACTTGGCCACGGTGTCCGGTGCGATGTAGTCGGACCAGTTGTAGACGTGCAACACCTTGTCGTCCGCCTGAACCGCACCCGCCATCATGCCCGCGATGGACAGAGCGAGAAGTGTCTTGCCAGCAAGCTTTTTGCCTAATGCCTTCATGCGTAATGCTCCAAATTTTTCTTTTTTGAACCACTTTGTTCAGCGGCCGAACCCGGACAACTGGAACCGCGGCTAGTCTGGCAAGATCCGAGGCGGTCTTTCAAGGAAAGACCAGCCTTTCTGACAGCTTTGCGCGAGAGCGCCGGGGCTTTCCCGCACAAAGCCTAGCACTTAGCCCTGCAACGCACTGAGGGTCAGGTCCAGACACTTGCGTGCCTGTGTAACCAGCTCGTCGATCTCCGCTTTGCTGATTACCAGCGGCGGCGCGATGATCATGGTGTCGCCCACGGCGCGCATGATCAGCCCGTTGTCGAAGCAGAACTGGCGACAGATCATGCCTGCGCCCTTGCCCTCGTAACGTTTGCGAGTGCCCTTGTCCTGCACCAGCTCGATCGCCCCCAGCAGACCGACCCCGCGAACTTCACCCACCAACGGGTGATCGTTCAGTTCCCGCAGACGTTTCTGCAAATACGGTGCCGTTTCGTTGTGCACGTTCTCGATAATCTTTTCGTCGCGCAGGATGCGGATGTTTTCCAGGCCCACGGCCGCCGCCACCGGGTGACCGGAGTAGGTGAAACCGTGGTTGAAATCGCCGCCTTCGTTGAGCACCGCGACGACTTCGTCGCGCACGATCAGGCCACCCATCGGGATGTAGCCGGAGGTGAGGCCCTTGGCGATGGTCATCATGTCGGGCTTGAGGTCGTAGAAATCGCTACCGAACCACTCACCGGTACGGCCGAAACCACAGATCACCTCATCCGCGACGAACAGGATGTCGTACTTGGCGAGGATTTCCTTGATGCGCGGCCAGTAGCTGTCGGGCGGAATGATCACGCCGCCGGCGCCCTGGATCGGCTCGGCAATAAAGGCACCGACGTTGTCGACGCCGACTTCGAGAATTTTCTCTTCCAGCTGATTGGCCGCCCAGAGACCGAATTCTTCCGGGGACATGTCGCCGCCTTCAGCGAACCAGTACGGCTGGCCGATGTGGACGATGCCCGGGATCGGCAAGTCGCCCTGCTCATGCATATAGGTCATGCCGCCTAGGCTCGCGCCGGCCACAGTGGAGCCGTGATAACCGTTCTTGCGGCTGATGATGACTTTCTTGTTCGGCTGGCCCTTGATCGCCCAGTAGTGGCGAACCATGCGCAACATGGTGTCGTTGCCTTCAGAGCCGGAACCGGTGAAGAACACGTGGTTCATGCCTGCTGGCGCGATGTCGGAGATGGCCTTGGCCAGTTCCAGTGCCGGCGGGTGAGCAGTCTGGAAAAACAGGTTGTAGTACGGCAGTTCGCGCATCTGTTTGCTGGCGGCATCGGCCAGTTCATCGCGACCGTAACCGATGGCCACGCACCACAGACCGGCCATGCCGTCGAGGATCTTGTTGCCTTCGCTGTCCCACAGGTATACGCCCTTGGCGTTGGTGATGATCCGCGGGCCCTTCTCTTTCAGCTGCTTGAAATCGCTGAACGGGGCCAGGTGGTGGTCGCTGCTCAGCGCTTGCCACTCACGGGTTTGCGGGTTGTTGCTGGTCATGCCAATTCTCCTTGTTATCGGTGAAGGCGCGGCGGCTGACCACCGCGCCCGGCGTATCAGACGGCGAAGAGCAGGTATTCACGCTCCCACGAACTGATCACGCGCTTGAAGTTTTCATGCTCGGCCCGCTTGACCGCGACGTAGCCTGTGATGAAAGTTTTGCCCAGATATTTCTCGACGGTCGAGCTGTTTTCCATGCGCTCCAGCGCATCCTCGATGGTCAGCGGCAGGCGCAGGTTGCGGCGTTCATAGCCACGACCCACCACCGGCGCGCTCGGGTTGAGGCCCTCGACCATGCCGATGTAACCGCAGAGCAGGCTCGCGGCAATCGCCAGGTACGGGTTGGCGTCGGCGCCCGGCAGACGGTTTTCCACGCGGCGGTTCTGCGGGCCGGCATCCGGGACGCGCAGGCCCACGGTGCGGTTTTCTTCGCCCCACTCCACATTCACCGGCGCCGAGGTGTCCGGCAGGAAGCGGCGGAACGAGTTGACGTTCGGGGCGAACAGCGGCAGCAATTCCGGGATCAGCTTCTGCAGGCCACCGATGTGGTGCAGGAACAGCTGGCTCATGGTCCCGTCTTCATTAGAGAAGACGTTTTTGCCGGTCTCGATGTCGATGATGCTCTGGTGCAAGTGCATGGCGCTGCCCGGCTCACCGGTCATCGGCTTGGCCATGAACGTGGCGGCCACGTCGTGCTTGAGCGCGGCTTCGCGCATGGTGCGTTTGAACACCAGGATCTGGTCGGCCAGCGACAGCGCGTCACCGTGACGGAAGTTGATTTCCATCTGCGCGGTGCCGTCTTCGTGGATCAGCGTGTCGAGATCCAGTTCCTGCAACTCGCACCAGTCGTAGACGTCTTCGAACAGCGGGTCGAATTCGTTCGCCGCTTCAATAGAGAACGACTGACGACCGATTTCCGGACGCCCGGAGCGGCCGATCGGCGGCTGCAACGGGTAGTCAGGGTCGTCGCTGCGCTTGGTCAGGTAAAACTCCATCTCTGGCGCCACGATCGGCTGCCAGCCCTTGTCGGCGTAGAGTTTGAGTACCTTCTTGAGAACGTTGCGCGGCGACAGCTCGATCGGGTTGCCTTGCTTGTCGTAAGTGTCGTGGATCACCTGAGCGGTTGGCTCGATGGCCCACGGCACCAGGTACACGGCGTTCTGGTCGGGGCGGCAGATCATGTCGATGTCAGCCGGGTCGAGCAGTTCGTAATAGATGTCGTCTTCGACGTAATCGCCAGTCACGGTCTGTAACAGAACGCTTTCGGGCAGGCGCATGCCTTTTTCGGCGATGAACTTGTTGGTCGGCGAAATCTTGCCCCGGGTGATACCGGTCAAGTCGGCGATCATGCATTCGACTTCTGTGATCTTGTGGTCTTTCAACCAATCGGTGAGCTGGTCGAGGTTGTTACTCATAAATGCCTCTGGGCTGAGTCTCCTGACATGACGTCAGGCAAAGTTTGACGCTTGCGCGTCGCGTTAAAGGGGGTTTGCTTGCGCGCAGTGCCGGCTTACGCCCGGCACCGCGCATAGACAATGAAAGAAGAGCTTACCTGCCCTTTACGCTGGCGTTGCATTTCCTGTGCACAACCGGCACGTGCAGAATCATGAGCACGGCTTGAAAAGCGGCACAGGCTTTGTGAAAGAAAGAGATCTATATTGGAAGGAGACGCCATAAAGAGGATGGCTTCCCGTGCGTCCAGAATATCGGACGTTGCCGTTTCGGCGACTGCTGTGGACGAGAACATCGTCGGCAGCCTGCGAGCCTTGTTGGCTGCGCTATGCACGGACGATTCGCCACTGATGTGATAAGCATGCAGACCGGACTGTTGCGAGCAGTCGGTGACGCCGATTATCGACAGGCGAGACATGAAGCACCCCGGTATTATTGCTGTTATGGGTTTGATCGGAGCTTAGCCTTGTTCATTTTTTTACACAACACCCCCGTAAAAAATACAACACGGCCTGCTCAAGCCTGCGGGTGCCAAGCGTCGCAAGGGCTAAAAACCGCCCGAAAATGCCCCATAAACGCCCTTGCAGCGCTTTTTTAGGGCAAAAAAGGCCTCGCTTGACTTCGGCAGGCCGTTCGGGTTGACTGAAACCAGAAAAGATCAATGATTGATATTTTTAACAACAAAGGTGTTGCATCATGTCGGTACCCCCGCGTGCCGTTCAGCTCAACGAAGCGAACGCGTTCCTTAAGGAACATCCTGAGGTTCTGTACGTTGACCTTCTGATTGCGGATATGAATGGTGTGGTGCGCGGCAAGCGCATTGAACGCACCAGCCTCCACAAGGTTTACGAGAAAGGCATCAACCTGCCGGCCTCTCTATTTGCTCTGGATATCAATGGTTCGACGGTGGAAAGCACCGGTCTGGGCCTGGACATCGGCGACGCCGATCGTATCTGCTATCCAATCCCCGATACCCTGTGCAACGAGCCATGGCAGAAGCGCCCTACCGCGCAACTGTTGATGACCATGCACGAACTCGAAGGCCAGCCGTTCTTCGCTGACCCGCGTGAAGTACTGGCTAATGTCGTGCGCAAGTTCGATGAAATGGGCCTGACCATCTGCGCCGCGTTCGAGCTCGAGTTCTACCTGATCGACCAGGAGAACGTGAACGGTCGTCCGCAACCACCACGCTCACCGGTTTCCGGAAAACGTCCGCACTCGACTCAGGTTTACCTGATCGACGACCTGGACGAATACGTCGATTGCCTCCAGGACATTCTGGAAGGCGCCAAAGAGCAAGGCATTCCAGCCGACGCCATCGTCAAGGAAAGTGCCCCGGCGCAGTTCGAAGTGAACCTGCACCACGTCGCCGACCCGATCAAGGCATGCGACTACGCGGTACTGCTCAAGCGGCTGATCAAGAACATCGCCTACGACCATGAAATGGACACCACCTTCATGGCCAAGCCTTACCCTGGCCAGGCGGGCAATGGTCTGCACGTGCACATTTCGATTCTGGATAAAGAAGGCAAAAACATTTTTGCCAGCGAGGATCCCGAGCAGAACGCCGCGCTGCGTCACGCGATCGGCGGTGTGCTCGAGACCCTGCCCGCGCAGATGGCTTTCCTCTGCCCTAACGTTAACTCGTACCGTCGATTCGGCGCACAGTTCTACGTGCCGAACTCGCCGTGCTGGGGCCTGGACAACCGCACCGTAGCCATTCGCGTACCGACCGGCTCGGCCGATGCCGTGCGGATCGAACACCGCGTTGCCGGTGCCGATGCCAACCCGTATCTGCTGATGGCTTCGGTGCTGGCCGGCGTGCATCACGGTCTGACCAACAAGATCGAGCCGGGCGCGCCCGTCGAAGGCAACAGCTACGAGCAGAACGAACAAAGCCTGCCGAACAACTTGCGCGATGCCCTGCGTGAGCTGGACGACAGCGAGGTAATGGCCAAGTACATCGATCCGAAATACATCGATATCTTTGTCGCCTGTAAAGAGAGCGAGCTGGAAGAGTTCGAACACTCCATCTCCGACCTCGAGTACAACTGGTATCTGCATACTGTTTAAGCGGATTGCAGCTACATAAAAACGCCGTTGGCTAATTCAGCCAGCGGCGTTTTTTTATGGCCTCTGTGGCGAGGGGATTTATCCCCGATCGGCTGCACAGCAGCCGTAAACCCTGAGAACCAGTTATTCCTGATACACCAAGCTGAATGGCTTTGGGGCCGCTTCGCAGCCCATCGGGGATAAATCCCCTCGCCACAGGTCGGCAGACAACACACAAACCGGCTCGTACAATGCCCGCTGCCCCGCAGGAGACTTTCATGACGCGTCCCGCCCCCGTCCGCAAACCCCGTGCCCGTAGTCAGGCGCGGATCGACTCGATACTCGACGCCGCGCGCACGTTGCTGGCCGCCGAGGGTGTGGCCAGCCTGTCGATCTACAGCGTGGCCGAGCGCGCGCAGATTCCGCCCTCTTCGGTTTACCACTTCTTCGCCAGCGTCCCGGCGCTGCTTGAAGCCCTGACGGCGGATGTGCACGCGGCATTCCGCGCCTGCCTGCAAGCACCGATCGATCATCAAGCCCTGCGCGACTGGCGCGACCTGTCGCGGCTGGTCGAACAGCGGATGCTGGAGATCTACGACGAGGACGCCGCCGCCCGCCAGTTGATCCTCGCCCAGCATGGCCTGACCGAAGTCACCCAGGCTGACCGTCAACACGACATCGAACTGGGCGACCTGATGCACAAGCTGTTCGACCATCACTTCGAACTGCCGAGGCTGCCGACCGACGTTGATGTCTTTGCCCTGGCGATGGAATTGGGCGACCGGGTTTATGCGCGCTCGGTGCAGCTACATGGGCAAATCACGCCACGCATGGCCGAGGAAGGGATGCGCGTGTTTGATGCTTATATCGGGTTGTATTTACCGCCCTATCTGCCTAAACGCTAAAAGATCGCAGCCTTCGGCAGCTCCTACATCTGGAATGCGTTCACCTGTAGGAGCTGCCGAAGGCTGCGATCTTTTGATCTTCAAACAAATGAAAACCCCGAAGGGCTCACACCCTCCGGGGTTGTTTTTTATCACCGGCTTACAACTTGGCGATCGATACCTCGGTGGATTTCACAAAGGCGATCACTTCGCTGCCGACCACCAGTTCCAGCTCTTTTACCGAGCGCGTGGTGATGACCGAAGTGACGATGCCGGAAGCGGTCTGCACGTCGATTTCCGACAGCACGTCGCCCAGGACGATTTCCTTGATCGAGCCTTTGAACTGGTTGCGTACGTTGATGGCTTTGATAGTCATGGCAATGATTCCTGTCGTTTGCTTGAGTTATTGCGCCCAACGCAACTGCGTAGGCAAGGGTGAAACGGGTTCCGGCGCCGGCGGCTCGCCGGGCAGGGACAACACTCGGTTGAGCACTTCGGTTTCCAGCGCCGCCAGCCGATGCGAACCGCGTACCCGTGGGCGCGGCAGTTCGATGTGCAGGTCGAGGCCAACCTCGCCGTCCTCGATCAGAATCACCCGGTCGGCAATCGCCACCGCTTCGCTGACGTCGTGGGTGACCAGCAACACCGTGAAACCGTGCTGCTGCCAAAGGCGTTCGATCAGTTGCTGCATCTCGATGCGCGTCAGCGCATCCAGCGCGCCGAGCGGTTCGTCGAGCAACAGCAGACGCGGCTTGTGGATCAAGGCCCGAGCCAGAGCGACCCGCTGCTTCTGCCCACCGGACAAGGCTGCTGGCCATTCATTGGCGCGATCCGCCAGGCCGACCGCTTCCAGTGCAGCCAACGCTTGTGGGCGCCAGTTGCCTGTGAGCCCGAGGCCGACGTTGTCGATGATCTTTTTCCACGGCAACAGCCGTGCTTCCTGGAACATTAATCGGGTGTCTTCCCGCGCATCGCTGAGCGGCGCAGCACCTGCGAGCAAGTCACCGCCAGTTGGCTGATCGAGGCCGGCAAGCAAGCGCAGCAAGGTACTTTTGCCGCAACCGCTACGCCCGACCACAGCAACAAACTGCCCTGCCGGGATGTGCAGATCGATATCGCGCAGCACCTGCCGGGTACCGAAGGTTTTTTGCAGATTGCGCACTGCCAGCGGAATTCCGCGCAGCAGGCGTGGAGGTTGTTGTGCGGTCATGCGGCACCTCCTTTGGCAACCTGATAGGCCGGATGCCAGCGCAGCCACACACGTTCAAGTCCACGCGCCGCGAGGTCGGCGAGTTTGCCGAGTACCGCGTAAAGCAGAATTGCCAGCACCACCACATCAGTCTGCAAAAACTCCCGGGCATTCATCGCCAGATAGCCGATGCCGGAGCTGGCAGAAATGGTTTCGGCGACGATCAGCGTCAGCCACATAAAGCCTAGGGCGAAGCGCACACCGACTAGAATCGAAGGCAACGCACCCGGCAGAATCACCTGCCAGAACAGGCTGAAGCCGCTCAACCCGTAACTGCGCGCCATCTCGACCAGCGCCGGGTCGACGTTGCGGATGCCGTGATAGGTGTTGAGGTAGATCGGGAACAACGTGCCTAACGCCACCAGAAAAATCTTCGCCGACTCATCGATACCGAACCACAGGATTACCAGCGGAATCAGCGCCAGATGCGGCACGTTGCGGATCATCTGCACCGAACTGTCGAGCAAGCGTTCGCCCCACTTCGACAGACCGGTGATGAAGCCCAACACCAGACCGATGCTGCCGCCGATGGTGAAGCCCAGCGCGGCGCGCCAGCCGCTGATTGCCAGGTGCGTCCAGATTTCGCCGCTGCGCACGAGACTCACACCGGCCTCGATCACGGCCACCGGTGCCGGCAGAATCCGTGTCGACAACCAGCCCGCCGACACCGACAACTGCCACACCGCCAGCAGCAACACCGGCAACGCCCAGGGCGCGAGGCTGTGGATGACTTTCTTCATGGCGCGCCTCAGCTCTGCGACGCGGCTTTGGGAAGAATGTCGTTGGCGACCATCTCGCCGAACGGACTGACATAACCGGCGCTTTTCGGCAGTTCCGGGCGCTCGATGTCGAGGTGCGGGAACAGCAATTCGGCGACGCGGTACGACTCTTCGAGGTGTGGATAACCGGAGAAGATGAAAGTGTCGATGCCCAGATCCGCGTATTCCTTCACGCGAGCAGCCACGGTCGGACCGTCACCAACCAACGCCGTCCCCGCACCACCGCGTACCAGCCCGACGCCGGCCCACAGGTTAGGGCTGACTTCGAGGTTGTCACGACTGCCGCCGTGCAATGCGGCCATGCGTTGCTGGCCGACCGAATCAAAGCGCGCCAGGGAAGCCTGGGCACGAGCAATGGTGTCGTCGTCCAGATGCGAGATCAGCCGATCCGCCGCTTGCCAGGCTTCAGCATTGGTTTCGCGAACGATCACATGCAGACGAATGCCGAAGCGCACGGTGCGTCCGAGCTTGGCGGCTTTGGCACGTACCTGTTCGATTTTCTCCGCCACTGCTGCGGGCGGCTCGCCCCAGGTCAGAACCATTTCGACCTGTTCGGCCGCCAGATCCTGCGCCGCTTCCGAGGAACCACCAAAGTACAGCGGCGGACGCGGCTGCTGGATCGGCGGATAGAGCAACTTGGCGCCCTTCACGCTGATGTGCTGACCGTCGTAATCAACGGTTTCGCCTTCCAGCACACGGCGCCAGATGCGGGTGAATTCCACCGAGGCTTGATAGCGCTCCTCGTGACTGAGGAACAGACCGTCACCGGCCAATTCTTCCGGATCACCACCGGTTACCAGATTGAACAGCGCCCGCCCGCCAGAGAGGCGATCCAGCGTCGCAGCCTGACGCGCAGCCACCGTCGGGGAAATGATCCCGGGGCGCAGGGCGACCAGAAACTTCAGACGCTGGGTCACCGGGATCAGCGACGCCGCCACCAGCCAGGAGTCTTCGCAAGAGCGACCGGTAGGGATCAGCACACCGCCAAAACCCAGACGATCCGCCGCTTGCGCGACCTGTTGCAGATAGCCGTGGTCGACCGCGCGGGCGCCTTCGGAGGTGCCAAGGTAATGGCCGTCGCCGTGGGTAGGCAGGAACCAGAAAATATTGAGGCTCATGGAGTGGTCTCCTTGGGGATTCGAATTACTGCGCGTTGGCCACAGCGGCCGGTGGGGTCCAGATCACATCCTTGATGCTCAACGGCTTGGGAATCAGCTTGAGCTGGAAGAACGTGTCAGCGATTTTCTGTTGCGCGGCGATCACTTCCGGGGTCAGGAACAGCGCACCGTAGCCCTGGCGTTTGACCGAGGTCAGGGTGATGTCCGCCGGCAGACCGAGCAGTGGCGCGACCTGTTGGGTCACGTCTTCAGGATTGGCCTGCGACCACTCCCCAACCGCGCGCACTTCTTCGACGAGGGCTTTGATCACCTCGGGATTTTTCTGTGCGTAAGGTTTGGTTGCGAGATAGAACTGGTGGTTGTCGACGATGCCTTTGCCGTCACGCAGGGTGTGCGCTTGCAGCTGTTTCTCGGCGGCCGCCTGGTACGGATCCCAGATGACCCAGGCATCAACGCTGCCACGCTCGAAAGCGGCGCGGGCATCGGCCGGCGGCAGGAATACGGTTTGGATATCGGTGTATTTGAGTCCGGCGTCTTCCAGTGCGCGCACCAGCAGGTAGTGGACGTTGGAGCCTTTGTTCAGCGCGACTTTCTTGCCCTTGAGATCGGCCACCGATTTGATCGGCGAGTCTTTCGGCACGAGGATCGCTTCGCTGTTCGGCGCTGGCGGCTCGTAGGCGACATAGAGCAGATCGGCACCCGCCGCCTGGGCGAATACCGGTGGCGTTTCACCCGTCACGCCGAAGTCGATCGAACCGACGTTCAAGCCTTCGAGCAGTTGCGGGCCACCGGGGAATTCCGTCCACTGCACGTCGACGCCTTGGGCGGCCAGGCGTTTTTCCAAAGTGCCTTTGGCTTTGAGCAGCACCAGCGTGCCGTACTTTTGATAACCGATTCGCAACGTCTCGGCTTGAGCGTGAGTGATGGCGCCGAAGGACACAGCCGCAGCAAACAGAGCGACCAGACCACGGCGCAAAAATACAGTGCGCATAGCGCTCTCCTTTTTGCTGTTGGGTTTTGGCTGCACCTGCTTGCCCGTTAGCGGGCGAGTAAGGCCAGTTACATCAAGTTTCGGTGTGGCTCAAATGCTCCAGCGAGCACTCAACAAGCGTTCGTTCAACAGGCCCGGCTCCAGCGGTTTCGGCCGGCGGGCCATGGCACTGACAAATTGATCCAGCGCTTCATGCAGTCGCTGTTCCAGCGCCGGAGCCAACTGCGCCTGGGCACTGCCTTCGCCATAAGCGATCTGGCTGTCCTCGGCAAAAATCCCCTGGAGCATTTCCTGGGCTTTCAATGCCGACAGCACTGGCTTGAGGGCGTAGTCGACCACCAACATGTGGGCGATGCTGCCGCCGGTGGCCATCGGCAAAACAATCTTGTGATTCAAGGCACGTTCGGGCAGCAGATCGAGCACAGTCTTCAGGGCGCCAGAAAACGAGGCCTTGTACACCGGGGTAGCGATCAGCAGGCCGTCGGCGTTTTCAATCTGTTGCAAAAGGTCGAGCACCTTCGGGCTATCAAAACGAGCGTGGAGCAAATCTTCGGCCGGGAAATCCCGTACCTGATAACTCACCACTTCCACCCCTTGCTGCTGCAACCAGCGCTGCGAGCGATCCAGTAGAACTCCAGACCGGGAGCGCAGGCTGGGACTGCCACCGAGTGAGACGACCAGCATTGAGACGATTCCTTAAGCGTTACAGGCGATTCGCAGGTTGCGATCTCGCTTCAATGTGAGTGACCTTACCAGCTGATTTATATATCCATAAATCATATTTATTCATTTGGTTATGCATTTTTGAGATATACGTTTCAGCCTTCTCCAGACGAAAAAAAAGGCCGTCGAAACGGCCCGAAATCCCCTGCTATGTGGATGCCTCAAAAAGATCGCAGCCTTCGGCAGCTCCTGCATTGGAATGCGTTTCTTCCTGTAGGAGCTGCCGCAGGCTGCGATCTTTTGATCTTAACGATTGGGCTGCGGCGTCAGGCGCAGATAAGGTTTCACCGCGCGATAACCTTTCGGGAAGCGCTGTTTGATCTCTTCTTCATCCTTGAGCGACGGCACGATCACCACTTCATCACCGTCCTGCCAGTTGGCCGGGGTGGCCACTTTGTAGTTGTCGGTGAGTTGCAGCGAATCGATCACCCGCAGAATCTCGTGGAAATTGCGCCCAGTGCTCGCCGGATAGGTGATGGTCAGGCGAATCTTCTTGTTCGGATCGATCACGAACAGCGAACGCACGGTCAGGGTGTCATTGGCATTCGGGTGGATCAGGTCATACAGATCCGAGACTTTGCGATCGGCATCGGCCAGGATCGGAAAATTGACGACAGTGTTCTGGGTTTCGTTGATGTCTTCGATCCACTTGTGGTGCGAGTCCACCGGGTCTACCGACAGCGCGATGGCTTTGACGCCGCGCTGGCTGAATTCATCCTTGAGCTTGGCGGTGAAGCCCAGCTCGGTGGTGCACACCGGGGTGAAGTCCGCCGGATGGGAAAACAGCACGCCCCAGCTATCGCCTAGCCATTCGTGAAAACGAATCTTGCCGGCGCTGGAGTCTTGCTCGAAATCGGGGGCGATGTCGCCGAGTCTGAGGCTCATGGTGCTGCTCCTGATGAGTGGGTGGAGACCTCAACTGTAGCTCGGGTTTTATGCTTCTGAAAAAGAATATATAACTAGATATGTATGCCTTTCAGGAATATTAAACTTCTGTTCACTGGACGCCCGGCCGCATCGCGACGAACATCGTTAGCAAGGTTCGAGAAGGCCTTGAGTTGCTGTAAAGAGGGAAATGTCGGGACAGGCTTACGGGGGTGGGCCTGACCCGGAAACGCAAAAGCCCCGTCCGGCGCGATGCCGGACGGGGCTTTTTTACATCAGCGGTTCGACGCGCGCTTTTACAGCAGCGGTAACGAGTAGCTGAGGATCAGGCGATTTTCATCCTGGTCGCGCTGACCGGCAATGTCGGTGCGCCACGAAGCGTTTTTCCACATGAAGCCTACGTTCTTCAACGGGCCTTCCGGGATGACGTACGCAACGGTCAAATCGCGTTCCCATTCGGAAGCGCCGTTAGACGTTTGGACGCGGCCGGCGTTGTAGGTATCGACGTTATCGCCACGCAGATAAACCATGCCAGCGGTCAGGCCAGGCACACCCACCTTAGCGAAGTCATAGGAATATCGTGCTTGCCAAGTGCGCTCGCCGGCACGGCCGAACTTCTGGATTTGCATGTCGGTGATGGTGTAGTTCGACGATCCGTCGCCCTGGTTCAGCCAAGGGAAGTCGCTGCTACCGTTACTTACCTGATAACCGCCACCAAATGTGTGACCGGCAACGGTGTAAAGGAACAAGCCGCTGTACAGGTTGTTGTCGACTTTACCGCGACCATTGGCGAAACCGGCGTAGCTACCGCTGCTGAAGTAAGCAGGAGTGTTGCCGTTTGCACCGTCGTCGGAACTGTTGAAGTAACGCAAGTCAGACTTCAGCACGCCCGGGCCGATTGCCCAGTTGTGAACCAGACCCAGGAAGTGTTGCTTGTAGAAATCTTCCAGGTTGCCGTAGTAGTACTGGGCAGTCAGGTCTTTGGTGATTTTGTAGTCACCACCGCCGTAGATGAACTTGTTGCTGTTCACTGTACGCGCTGCTGCGCCACCGATAGACAGCTGTTCATTGTTGCTGGAGTTACGACCTTTGGCGTGCTCAATCTGACCACCGATCAGGGTCAGGTCTTTGATTTCGCCAGAAGTGATCTGGCCGCCCTGCCAGGTTTGTGGCAACAGACGACCGTCGTTGGTCACGATAACCGGCAGTTTTGGCTGCAGAGTACCCAGCTTCAATTCAGTCTGGGAGATCTTGGCTTTGGCAGTCAGGCCCAGGCTGGAAAAGTTATCAACGGCTTGGCCATTGGATTCGCTTGGGAAAACAGTGCCGCCGTAAGCGGTACCTGGGTTGCCGTTAGCGGCAACGTTGCCGTTGGTACCGCCGCCCGAATCCAGACGCACGCCCAGCAGGCCGATGGCATCGATACCGAAACCGACGGTGCCTTGGGTGTAGCCGGAAATGAAACGCAGATCGAAGCCTTGGCCCCACTCTTCGTTGCGACTAGGTTCGGCAGTACCGTTACGGTTATCCGTGTTGATGTAGAAGTTACGCAGCCCCAAAGTTGCCTTGCTGTCTTCGATGAAACCGGCGGCGCCTGCCTGCTGCGCCATAACCCCTACGGCCACAGCCAGGGCCAAGGTGGACTTGTTCATGTAAAGCTCCTCTCGTTCTAATTCTTGTGTTCCTGGCCCGGGGTCTGATGCCCTGGATCCTAAGATGCGCGATTAGCGCCAGACCGTGACCAACAAGTCAATCGTAACTATGTGTGTCTACGACCATGGTCTAATCGCCGTGATTTGGTCCGTGCAGAGTAAAGATTTCCTGATAAAGCCAAAAAGAATTTATTCATCCTTTTTCATATCATTTCGGAATATGGCCATTAGCTGGCCATCTACGCCGGGATACAGCGTATCGGCGACTAAGCTCATTCCTAAATGGTATTTGTTGACCTTTTTTTAGATCGATTAGCTTTGGCGCAACCCCAATACGTCAAACCCTTTCGAAAAGGCGGCGCCATGATGGCGAAATGCGCACTATCCAGTCAATTTGTTACAGTTTGTGTATCGGCAATGATTTGTTTTTCCGCCCACGCGGCCAACCTTACGGTCGGATACCAGACCGGTATTGATCCGAGCAAAGTCCCCCAGGCGGACGGCGTCTACGAGAAAACCATCGGCGAGAAAATCGACTGGCGCCGCTTCAACAGTGGCCCGGAAGTTGTGACAGCCATTGCTTCCGGCGACGTGCAGATCGGCAACCTCGGCTCCAGCCCTTTGGCGGCTGCCGCTTCACGTAATTTGCCGATCGTCGCGTTCATCGTTTCCGCACAAATCAATGCTGCCGAAGCCCTGGTGGTGCGTAATGGTAGCGGCATCGATACCCCGCAGGATCTGGTCGGCAAGACCATCGCAACGCCGTTTGTTTCCACTTCCCACTACAGTCTGCTCGGTGCGCTCAAGCACTGGGGGCTGGACGCCTCGAAAGTCAAAGTGGTGAACCTGCAACCCGCGGAAATCGCCGCCGCGTGGAAGCGTGGGGACATTGATGGCGCGTTTGTCTGGTCACCGGCACTGGGTGAAATCCGCAAAACCGGCAAGCCCCTTACGGACGCCGCGCAGGTCGGCCAGTGGGGCGCACCAACCTTTGAGGTCTGGGTGGCGCGCAAGGATTTCGCCGAGAAGCATCCTGATGTCGTGGCCAAATTCGCCAAGGTTACGCTGGATTCGTTTGCTGACTATGCGGCGCATAAGGACACCTGGACGGCTGACTCGGTCCCGGTACAGAAAATCGCCAAATTGACCGGCGCCAATGCCGCCGATGTGCCGGAACTACTTGCAGGCTCGGCCTTCCCGGATGCCCAGGCACAGCAAACCACGGCGCTGCTGGACGGCGGCACGGCGAAAGCGATTGGGGAAACGGCGAAGTTTTTGAAGCAGCAGGGCAAGGTCGAAACGGTACTGCCGGATTATTCACCCTACGTCAGCGCGAAGTTTGTGCAGTAACGCGTAACCCAATGTAGGAGCTGCCGAAGGCTGCGATCTTTTGATCTTGTTTTTTGAGACCAAAATCAAAAGATCGTCCGATCGCGGCCCGAGCCTTCGGCAGCTCCTACACAGGTCCCATTCAGGCCCCGCATTGGGGCTTTTTATTAAAGGGACTTTTCGAAGATCTTCGAATTACGTTGATAGTTGTACAGCGACGCCCGAGCCGCTGGCAGACGCTCGACACTGCTCGGTTCGAATCCACGCTCGCGGAACCAGTGCGCGGTCCGCGTGGTGAGGACGAACAGCGTCTTCAAGCCCTGCGCCCGAGCGCGGGTCTCGATGCGCTCCAGCAATTCGTCGCCGCGCCGGCCATGGCGATACTCAGGGTTCACCGCCAGACACGCCAGCTCACCCGCATCCGAATCAGCAATCTGATACAGCGCCGCACAGGCGATGATCATGCCTTCACGCTCAACCACGCTGAACTGCTCGATCTCACGCTCCAGCACTTCACGCGAACGACGCACCAGAATCCCTTGTTCTTCCAGCGGGCTGATCAAGTCGAGCAAACCGCCGACGTCTTCAATCGCCGCCTCGCGCACCAGTTCGAATTGCTCCTGGGCTACCAGCGTACCGCCACCGTCACGGGTGAACAGCTCTGTCAGCAATGCGCCATCCTCGACGTAACTGACGATATGGCTGCGCGCTACACCGCCACGGCAGGCTTCGGCGGCGGCATCCAGCAGTTCCGCCTGATAGTTGCTGCCCAGACGCTGCAAGTGCGCCGGCACTTGTTGCGGACGCAGTTCGCGGACCAGTTTGCCGTTCTCGTCGATCAGGCCGAGGTCGGCGCCGAACAGCAGCAATTTGTCTGCACCCAGATCGATGGCGGCGCGGGTGGCGACGTCTTCGCAGGCAAGATTGAAAATCTCACCGGTCGGCGAATAGCCCAGCGGCGACAGCAGCACGATCGAACGCTCATCGAGCAAACGATTGATGCCCTTGCGGTCGACCCGGCGCACTTCACCGGTGTGGTGATAGTCGACACCTTCCAGCACGCCGATTGGCCGTGCGGTCACCAGGTTGCCGCTGGCCACGCGCAGGCGCGAGCCCTGCATCGGCGACGAAGCCATGTCCATCGACAACCGCGCTTCGATGGCGATGCGCAACTGGCCGACCGCATCGATCACACACTCAAGGGTCGCGGCATCGGTGATGCGCATGCCGTGGTGGTAATGCGGAGTCAGGCCGCGGGCGGCGAGACGGGCTTCAATCTGTGGGCGCGAACCATGCACCAGCACCAACCGCACGCCGAGGCTGTGCAGCAGCACCAGGTCGTGGACGATGTTGCCGAAATTCGGATGATCGACGCCGTCGCCGGGCAGCATGACGACGAAGGTGCAATCGCGGTGGGCATTGATGTAGGGAGAAGCGTGACGAAGCCAATTAACGTATTCGGGCATGAACCTGGGCCTGTAATAAATAGCAGCCGGAAAAAAGGGCGAAACGGAAAACGCACAGCGGGCTGATGGTTATCGTCGGAACAGGCTTGGCGACACGCGCGCTCTCCTCATGAATACGGGTTGGGTTGCCGGCAATTTAACGGTCTGCCCCTGTAGGAACTGCCGAAGGCTGCGATCTTTTGATCCTCAACAAAACATCAAAAGATCGCAGCCTTCGGCAGCTCCTACAAGGAATGCGTTCAATTCTTCAGGCAGTAATGTTCAATCAACTGTCGCAATAGATGCACGGTAGGCTGCAAACGTGACATTTCAAGGTATTCGCCCGGTTGATGCGCACAGGCAATATCACCGGGGCCGAGCACAATCGTTTCGCAGCCAAGGCGCTGAAGATAAGGCGCTTCGGTGCCGAACGCTACTGCTTCGGCAGTGTGGCCGGTGAGCTTTTCGGCGATCCGCACCAATTCGGCGTCCGCGTCCTGCTCGAATGGCGGCACTTCCGGGAACAATGGCTTGTAGTCGATCTTCACCTGATGCCGCTCGGCAACCGGGTTGAGCTTGCGCAGAATCTCCGCCCGCAGGACTTTCGGGTCCATACCCGGCAACGGCCGCAGGTCGAACTCCAGCGAACACTGGCCGCAGATGCGGTTGGGGTTGTCGCCGCCATGGATGCAGCCGAAATTCATGGTCGGTTGCGGCACGCTGAATTGCGGATTGTTGTATTCGCGCTGCCACAGCAGGCGCAGACCGCGCAGTTCGCCGATGGCATCGTGCATGGCCTCAAGGGCGCTGTGCCCCAGGCGCGGGTCCGACGAGTGCCCGCTCTGCCCAAGGATGTCGATGCGTTCCATCATGATGCCTTTGTGCATGCGAATCGGCTTGAGCCCGGTCGGCTCGCCGATCACTGCCGCGCGGCCCAGCGGTCGCCCGGCCTCGGCCAGCGCGCGAGCGCCGGACATCGAGCTTTCTTCATCACAGGTGGCGAGGATCAGCAGCGGTTGCTTGAACGGCTGATCGAGCAGCGGCAGCACGGCGTCGATGATCAGGGCGAAGAAGCCCTTCATGTCGCAACTGCCCAAACCAACCCAGCGGCCGTCGACTTCAGTGAGTTTCAGCGGGTCGGTCTGCCATAAGGCGTCGTCGTACGGCACCGTGTCGCTGTGCCCGGCCAGCACCAGACCGCCAGGGCCGCTGCCGAAACTGGCGAGCAGATTGAATTTGCCGGGGCTGACCTGTTGGATATCGCAGCTGAACCCCAGATCACCCAGCCATCCCGCGAGCAAATCGATCACTGCCCGGTTGGATTGATCGAGGTTCGGTTGGGTACAGCTGACCGACGGCGCGGCGATCAGCGCAGCGAACTGGTCTTGCATGGACGGCAAAGGCATCGCTGACTCCAACTCCCGATTTGAAGTCCATCATAGAACCATCCGGCGTCAGGAATAAACCGCCGCAGGGCGTAGGACGAATCAGTCCTGTACACTGCACGGCCTTGGCAGCCACATATTCCCCGGCTGCGCTCCCGATCCTGGATTTTCCGGCCATGCAGAAAGAAACCGAAATCAAACTCCGCGTCAGCCGCGAAACCCTCGCCGCCCTGCGCGAGCACCCTCTTCTCAAGAAACGCAACAAAAGTGGCTGGGAACGCCGTGAGTTGATGAACCAGTACTTCGACACCCCGGAGCGCGACCTGGCCCAGGCCAAAGTTGCCCTGCGCCTGCGCAAGGACGGCGACGAGGTGATTCAGACCCTCAAGACCCGTGGCCAGAGTGTCGCCGGTCTGTCCGAGCGTAACGAGTACGACTGGAAACTGCCGAAAGCCAAGCTCGACGTGAAGAAACTCGACGGCGAATGCTGGCCAGAGTCGCTGGCCGAGCTGGACAAGAAAACCCTGAAGCCAATCTTCACCACCGATTTCGTCCGCGAGCGCGCCGAAATCGCCTGGGGCCGCGGCAAGAGCAAAGTGGTTATCGAAGCGGCGCTGGATCTCGGTCACGTCGTGGTTGGCAAACAGAAAGAAGAAATCTGCGAGCTGGAACTCGAACTGCGCGAAGGCGAGCCTGAAGCGTTGCTGGAACTGGCCGCTGAACTGGCACAAACCCTGGCCCTGATGCCGTGCGACATCAGCAAGGCTGAGCGCGGCTACCGCTTGTACGACGCCAACAGCTACTCGCTGAGCCTGCCGGCGCCGCAACTGACGGTCGAAACCCAACTGGACGACGCCTTCGCCGCACTGTGCTGGCATTTGCTCGGCAGCAGCCAGCGTCTGGCCGAACAATATCGTTTCAACGGTCACTGGCGTTTGTTGCAGGACTGGGTCGAGAACCTCGCGGAAATGCGCGCTCTGCTCAGCAGCCTCGGCCAGGCCGCACCGCGTCCTTCGACCCACGACCTGCGCGTGGCCCTCGATGCACTGCTGGAAGACTGGCGCCCGCTGGTTCAAGTCGGTATCGAGGACGAAGACGTGCGCAAAGCCGCGCCGGAGCAGTTCCTTGAAGAGCTGGAAGACCCACGCTGGGGCCAGTTCTCGCTGACCGCTTCGCGCTGGCTGCTGGCTCGCAGCTGGACCGCTGACCGTAATGTGCGTGGCAACCGTCAGGGTGGCGCGCAGTTGCACAGCTGGTTGCCGCGCCTGCTCGGCGAAGAAGCCACGGCCCTGCAATTGCAGCGCTATCAGCAACAGCCGGAAGATCTGGCTGAACAGCTGCCGCGTATCGAGCGCATTCAGGTCTGGCTGCACCACGCCCGCAATGTACTGGAGATCCCGGAAATGGATCGTCTGTACGGCGAGCTGAACAAGTTGGCGCAACTAGCCAACGAGCCGACGATCACTGACGAACTGCTCGATGCACGCAAGCAGCAGGCGATTGCGGTTTATCAGAATCGTGCGTGGAAAATGCTGCTGCGTATGTAATACCGCTAAAAGATCGCAGCCTTCGGCAGCTCCTACAGGGTGTACGCCATTCCCTTGTAGGAGCTGCCGCAGGCTGCGATCTTTTGCTTCTTCGCTACACCGGCAGGCTGGTTGTGGACTTGATCTCCGACAGCGCCACAATCGAGTTCACTTCCTGTATCCCCGGCACCAGCGACAGCTTCTCGAAGAAGAACCGCTCATACGCCTCGATGTCCGCCGCGACAATTCGCAGCAGAAAATCCACCGCGCCCATCAGCACATAACACTCCAGCACCTCCGGAAAACCGCGAATCGCTTCCGTAAATTCGGTGAAGTTCGAACGCCCGTGGGCGTTGAGTTTGATTTCGGCAAAGATCTGCGTGTTAAGGCCGATCTTCTTGCGATCAAGCAAGGTCACCTGGCCGCGAATGATCCCCTCCTCCTTCATCCGCTGAATCCGCCGCCAGCACGGCGATTGCGACAAGCCCACCTGCTCGGCGATCTGCGCACTCGAGAGCGAAGCGTCCTCTTGCAGCAAGGCGAGAATCTTGCGGTCGTAGCTGTCCAGCTCGCTGTGCATAAAAAAACCTCAAACAGAACATTCTGCGAATTGATCCAGCTGATCAAACGCCAATTACGCCCATCTTAGATAAGAAATACCCGGCATCGAATGTAAAAATTCCTCCAGTGATTTTGGAGCCCCGCCATGCCGCACCTTGAAGCCGTCAACACGCCCCCGGCCCGCGCCGATGTCTGGAACGTCAGTAACGCCCACTGCCTGGCGCAGTATCAGATTCTGGCCGAGGCCGAACCGGATTTGCTGGTGCGCGTGCTCAACCTGTTCGCGCTGCAGTTTCTTACGCCTGAGCAAGTGAACGTGCAGCGAATGGATGATCTGTTGTCGATCGACCTCGTCATGGGCGGCTTGAGCTGGCATCGCGCGCAGGTGATTGCGGAAAAACTTCGTAACCTGATCAGCGTCTGTTCGGTGAATCTGCAGAACACCGACACGGCGTGGGCCGCACCGGCGCAGGCGGCCGGCTGACAAATCCGGCAACGGCTTCGTCGGGTAGTGGCCCAACGGTCTGCGGGGCCGCGACTATCCTTTTGCGCACTGTCGCTTAAAAGGAAGCCCGCATGTCCGTTCAACTTGCCACTCAGGACCGCTGGCTGGACCTCAATGATGTATTGCGTGAACTGGTCGCCCAAGGCTTCATCAGCCAGGATTCGGCGGAGCAGGCACTCAATGCACGCCGTCGCCACGCCGCGCATGGCCAGAAGCATCCGCTGGAGTTTATCGCCAGCCAGCAACTGGACGACCTCAGCCGTCCGGGCAAGCATCTGGACCTCGAAAGCCTGACCCTGTGGCTGGCGCAACAGGCCGGCCAGCCCTATCTGCGCATCGATCCGCTGAAGATCAACGTTGCCGCCATCACCCCGTTGATGTCCTACGCCTTTGCCCAGCGCCACAAGATTCTCGCGGTGGCGGTCGATCGCGACTCGGTGACGGTGGCCAGCGCCCAGCCTTATGTGACCGGCTGGGAAGCCGATCTGACTCACGTCCTGAAGCTGCCGATCAAACGGGTGGTGGCCAACTCGGTGGACATCCAGCGTTTCAGCGTCGAGTTCTTTCGCCTGGCCAAATCGGTCAGCGGCGCCAGTAACGCCGATCAACAGAACGGCAACCTCGGTAACTTCGAACAACTGCTTAACCTCGGCGCCAGCGATCAGGAGCCGGACGCCAACGACGCGCACATCGTCAACATCGTCGACTGGCTGTTTCAGTACGCCTTCCAGCAGCGCGCCAGTGATATCCACATCGAACCGCGTCGCGAGCAAGGCACGGTGCGTTTTCGCATCGACGGCGTGCTGCATAACGTCTATCAATTTCCGCCGCAGGTGACGATGGCCATCGTCAGTCGCCTGAAAAGCCTCGGGCGGATGAACGTCGCCGAAAAGCGCAAACCCCAGGACGGCCGGGTCAAGACCAAGACCCCGGACGGCGGCGAAGTGGAGTTGCGTCTGTCGACCCTGCCCACCGCGTTCGGCGAAAAAATGGTCATGCGGATTTTCGATCCGGATGTACTGCTCAAGGACTTCGATCAGCTTGGGTTTTCCGCCGACGATCTGCGCCGCTGGCAGGACATGACCCGCCAGCCCAACGGCATCATTCTGGTCACCGGGCCCACCGGATCGGGCAAGACCACCACCCTCTACACCACCCTGAAAAAACTGGCGACGCCGGAGGTCAACCTCTGCACCATCGAAGACCCGATCGAAATGGTCGAGCCGGCGTTCAACCAGATGCAGGTCCAGCACAACATCGACCTGAGCTTCGCCGCCGGAGTGCGCGCGCTGATGCGACAGGACCCGGACATCATCATGATCGGCGAGATTCGCGACCTCGAAACCGCCGAGATGGCGATTCAAGCGGCACTCACCGGGCATCTGGTGCTGTCGACGCTGCACACCAACGACGCGCCGAGTGCGATCAGCCGATTGCTTGAACTGGGCGTGCCGCATTACTTGATCAAGGCCACGGTGCTCGGGGTCATGGCCCAACGGTTGGTGCGGACCTTGTGCCCGCATTGCAAAGCACCGCTGACCCTGGACGAGGAGGATTGGCAAACCTTGACCCGGCCCTGGCAGGCGCCACTGCCGGGCAACGCACAAAGGGCCATCGGCTGCGTGGAGTGCCGCGACACCGGTTATCACGGACGCGCCGGGGTTTACGAAATCATGCAACTGAGCGACAGCCTCAAAGCCTTCATCACCCCTGACACCGACCTCACGGCGATCCGCCGCCAGGCATTCAAGGAAGGCATGCGCAGTTTGCGTCTGTCCGGTGCGCAGAAAGTTGCGGCGGGGCTGACAACGGTTGAGGAAGTGCTGCGGGTGACGCCGCAAAGCGAGTTGAAATAGGCGCTCAGGGAACCGGACAGGGGAAATGACGATCCAACCGCTCATTCAACACCAGTGGAGTCACCCCCTCATGCGTCTCAAACTTGCTGTCGCTACCCTTGCCCTGCTGTCTCTGCCTGTTGGTTCGGCAATGGCCGACAGCTTCTGGCGTAACGTCATTTCCTCCGGCGCCACCACCGGCTCGACTTACCTGACCTTCAAGGATCACAAGCTGATCGTCGCCGCACAGGACGACGCCGGCAGTTTCGTTGCCAGCGATGGCGGCATCCGTGGCCCGTATCTGGAAGCTGCAATGCAGAAAGTCCGTAACGACAATCCGGGCCTGCAGGCGACGGACATGGAACTGGCGAACGCGATTCTGGCGAAGAACGCCGTGGCTTCCGAGTAAGCCATTCACGCGCAAAAATGCCGCTCATTCGAGCGGCATTTTTTTTGACGACAAATCAAAAGATCGTAGCCTTCGGCAGCTCCTACAGGGCACGGGTGTACACGAATCAATGTAGGAGCTGCCGAAGGCTGCGATCTTTTGATCTTCAGCGGTAATCGTCGACCGGCACGCAAGCGCAATACAGATTGCGATCCCCATAAACGTTATCCACCCGATTCACCGCCGGCCAGTACTTGTGTGCCTTGGTGTGTGCATCCGGTGTGATGCCTTGCTCGATGCTGTACGGCCGCTCCCACACGCCGGTGACATCCGCCAAGGTATGCGGCGCACGCTTGAGCGGGTTGTCTTCCGCCGGCCAGTTCCCGTTCTGCACCTCGGTGATTTCCGCGCGAATACTCAACATCGCGCCGATGAACCGGTCCAGCTCAGCCTTGGATTCGCTCTCGGTCGGCTCGACCATCAAGGTGCCCGGCACCGGGAACGACATGGTTGGCGCATGGAAGCCGTAATCCATCAGGCGCTTGGCGACATCCTCCTCGCTGATCCCGGTCTGCGCTTTAAGCGGCCGCAAATCGAGAATGCATTCGTGCGCGACCCGCCCGTTGCGCCCGGTGTACAGCACCGGGAACGCACCGGATAAATGCTGCGCCAGGTAGTTCGCCGCGAGGATTGCCACTTCGCTGGCATCCGCCAGTTGCGGCCCCATCATGGCGATGTACATCCAGCTGATCGGCAGAATACTCGCACTGCCCCACGGCGCCGCGCTGACCGCTCCGTTCTGCGCCAGCGGCCCGTCGATCGGCACCACCGGATGATTGGCGACGAACGGCGCCAAATGTGCGCGAATGCCGATCGGCCCCATGCCCGGCCCGCCACCGCCATGGGGAATGCAGAAGGTCTTGTGCAAATTCATGTGCGACACGTCGGCACCGATGTCCGCCGGCCGCGCCAGCCCGACCTGCGCATTGAGGTTCGCGCCGTCCATGTACACCTGACCGCCGTGCTTGTGGATAACCTCGCAGATCTCGCTGATGCCTTCTTCGTACACGCCGTGGGTCGATGGGTAGGTCGCCATCAGGCATGACAACTTATCCCCAGCCTCGGCGGCTTTTGCTTTCAAATCCTCTAGATCGACGTTGCCCGCCTCGTCGCACTCGACGATCACCACGCGCATCCCGGCCATTTGTGCCGAGGCCGGATTGGTGCCGTGGGCCGAGGACGGAATCAGGCAGATATCGCGCGCGCCCTGCTGGCGGCTCTCGTGATATTTGCGGATCGCCAGCAGCCCGGCGTACTCGCCCTGAGCGCCAGAGTTGGGCTGCATGCAAATCGCGTCGAACCCGGTAATCGCGCACAACCAGCGTTCCAGCTCTTCGATCATCAAGGTGTAGCCGACCGCCTGCTCCCTGGGCACGAAGGGATGCAGATTGGCGAACTGCGGCCAGGTGATCGGGATCATTTCGCTGGTGGCGTTGAGTTTCATGGTGCAGGAGCCCAACGGGATCATCGACTGGTTGAGCGCCAGATCCTTGTTCTCCAGTTGCTTGAGGTAACGCAGCATCTCGGTTTCGCTGCGATGGGCGTTGAACACCGGATGACGCAGGTACGGTGTGCTGCGCTGAAGACTGTCTGGAATACCGGAAGCCAGCGCTTGGGCGTCAAGATCCTCGACGATCAGCCCATGATCGGCGCCCAGCAGCACATCGAACAGCTTTGCCACGGTGTGCTCGTCACACGTTTCGTCGAGGCTCAGCCCGACCCGGCCACGGCCGAGAATCCTCAGGTTGATTTGCGCAGCCTTGGCACTTTCGATAATCGCGGTTTGCGCGCCGCCGACGTCCAGCGTCAGCGTGTCGAAAAACTGCGCGTTGATCCGGTTGATGCCGTGGCGCTCAAGCCCTGCCGCCAGAATGCAGGTCAGCCGATGTACGCGCTGCGCGATGCGCTTCAAGCCTTCCGGCCCATGATAGACCGCGTAAAAACTGGCGATATTGGCCAACAGCACCTGCGCCGTGCAGATGTTCGAATTGGCTTTCTCGCGACGGATATGTTGCTCGCGGGTTTGCAGGGCCATGCGCAACGCGACGTTGCCGCGAGCGTCTTTCGACACACCGATGATCCGCCCGGGAATCGCCCGTTTGTATTCTTCGCGACTGGCGAAAAACGCCGCATGCGGCCCGCCGTAGCCCATCGGCACGCCAAAGCGTTGCGACGAACCGAACACCACGTCGGCGCCCAACTCACCCGGCGGCGTCAGCAGCAGCAAACTGAGCAAATCGGTCGCCACACAGGCAAGGGCTTGCTGGGCATGCAAGTGATCGATGAGTGGACGCAGATCGCGGATCTCGCCGTGGGTATCGGGGTATTGCAGCAGTGCTCCGAATACCTGGTGCTGCTGCAAGTTATCCACAGCGTCGATGATCAACTCGAAACCGAAACCTTCGGCCCGGGTCTGCACCACGGAGATGGTTTGTGGATGACAGTTCTCGTCGACGAAAAACAGATTGCTCTTCGACTTGGCGACACGTTTGGCCAGTGCCATGGCCTCCGCCGCCGCAGTAGCCTCATCGAGCAATGAGGCGTTGGCCAGTTCCAGGCCCGTGAGGTCGATGGTCAGTTGCTGAAAATTCAGCAGCGCTTCGAGCCGACCCTGGGCAATCTCCGGTTGATACGGCGTGTAAGCAGTGTACCAACCGGGATTTTCCAGCACGTTGCGCAAGATGACGGTCGGCGTGAGCGTGCCGTGGTAGCCCATGCCGATCAGGCTGGTCCAGACCTGATTCTGCTCGGCGTAGCCACGCAACCTGGCCAGCGCCGCTTGCTCATCCAGCGCTGGCGGCAAGTCCAGTGCGCGATTAAAGCGAATGCCCGGGGGCACAGTCTGCTCGATCAGTTCACCTCGGCTGCCGAGGCCGAGACTGTCGAGCATGGCCTGCTGTTCGGCGGCGTCGGGGCCGAGGTGGCGGCGCAGGAAGGCCTCGGGATCGCGTAACTGGCTCAGGGACGGCAACTGGGACATGACGGGCTCTCTCTTGGCTGGCGCTCGGCGTCAAGGCAAATACGGTCAAACCAGCATAGCAGTGCCCTTGAAGATCAAAAGATCGCAGCCTTCGGCAGCTCCTACAAAGGCTATGTATATCCATAATTGGACTCCTGTAGGAGCTGCCGCAGGCTGCGATCTTCTGATCCTGAAAAAAAAGCCCCGACAAGTCGGGGCTTTGGGGTGCAGCGCTCAGCTTACTCGCCGATGGCAGCCTTGTAGGCAGCCGCGTCGTGCAGCTTGTCCAGCTCAGCCTTGTCGCTAGGCTTGAGCTTGAAGATCCACGCACCGTACGGGTCGGAGTTCAGCAGCTCAGGCGAACCGCTCAGCTCTTCGTTGATCGCGATGACTTCACCGCTGACCGGGGCGTAGATGTCGGAAGCGGCCTTCACCGATTCGACCACACCAGATTGATCGCCAGCCGCGAACACTTTGCCGACTTCCGTCAGCTCGACGAACACCACATCACCCAGCGCTTCCTGCGCGTGATCGCTGATGCCCACAGTGACGGTGCCGTCGGCTTCCAGACGTGCCCATTCGTGACTTTCGGCAAAACGCAGGTCGGCAGGAATATCGCTCATCTTCAGTGTCCTCAAGAAATTGTCAGCGGTGGTGCCCGCCGGAAAAGGTTAGATCAAAGTTTTGCCATGGCGTACGAAGGTCGGTTTGACCACTCGTACCGGGTACCACTTGCCACGGATTTCCACTTCGGCGCGGTCGGCAGTCGCCATCGGAACACGCGCCAGGGCAATCGATTTGCTTAGCGTAGGAGAGAAACTACCACTGGTGATCTCTCCTTCGCCAACATCGGCGATACGAACGACTTGGTGGGCACGTAAAACACCGCGCTCCTCAAGCACCAGACCGACCAGTTTGTGTGCAACGCCAGCGGCTTTTTCCGCCTCCAGCGCAGCACGGCCGATGAACTGACGCGAGGCCGGTTCCCAGGCGATGCTCCAGGCCATGTTGGACGCCAGCGGCGAAACGTCTTGATGAATGTCCTGACCGTAGAGGTTCATCCCGGCTTCCACGCGCAACGTGTCGCGGGCACCGAGGCCGATCGGGGAAATGCCGGCACCCACCAGATCGTTGAAGAATGCCGGGGCCTGATTGGCCGGCAATACGATTTCCAGACCGTCTTCACCGGTGTACCCGGTGCGGGCAATGAACCAGTCGCCGTCGGTCTCGCCTTCAAAGGGTTTGAGGTGCTGGATCAGAGTGGCACGCGACTGGGTGACCAGTTCGGCAATCTTGTGCCGGGCATGCGGCCCTTGAATGGCCAGCATCGCCAGCTCTGAGCGCTCGTGCAGTTGCACGGCGAAACTGCCGAGTTGCGCCTGCATCCAGGCCAGGTCCTGATCACGGGTCGAGGCGTTGAACACCAGACGATAACCGTCTTCGAGGCGGTAGACGATCATGTCATCGACGATGCCGCCACGCTCGTTGAGCATGGTGCTGTACAACGCACGGCCGGGGCGATGCAGGCGTTCGACGTCATTGGCCAGCAAATGCTGGAGCCAGGCCTTGGCCTGGGCGCCGTCAACATCGATTACGGTCATGTGGGACACATCGAACACCCCGCAATCGCGGCGCACTTCGTGGTGCTCCTCGACCTGCGAGCCGTAATGCAGTGGCATATCCCAACCGCCAAAATCGACCATCTTCGCGCCGAGGGCGAGATGCAGGTCATACAGAGGCGTACGCTGTCCCATGGGTTTCTCCTTCCGGGCGTGGCGAGGGTGCGGACTGCCGCTGCACGGGTGAAAGCCTTGAAATATAAGGCTTTCAGCCGTTTCCAGCGAACGGGTCTGTCAGACGAACCGCACCGAATGCCGCGCATTGTAGCCGCATGATTCAGGACTGACGACTAAGTGTTTCGGTGCGCCGAGCGCCGGATCAGACCAATGACCGGCAATAGTCCGACCAGAACCAGGGTCAGCGCCGGTAAAGACGCCCTCGCCCATTCGCCTTCGCTGGTCATTTCAAAGATGCGTACGGCCAGCGTGTCCCAGCCAAACGGGCGCATCAGCAGGGTTGCGGGCATTTCCTTGAGCACATCGACGAACACCAGCAACGCCGCGCTCAACGTACCGGGCAGCAACAGCGGCAGATACACTTTGAAAAACAGTCGCGGCCCACTGACACCCAGGCTACGTGCCGCTTCCGGCAAAGATGGCCGTATACGCGCCAGACTGCTTTCCAACGGGCCATACGCGACGGCGATAAACCGCACCAGATAGGCCATCAGCAACGCTGCCAGACTACCGAGCAACAACGGTTTGCCTGCACCACCCAGCCAGCCCGAAAGCGGAATCACCAGTTCTCGATCCAGATAACTGAAGGCAAGCATGATCGACACGGCCAACACCGAGCCCGGCAGGGCGTAACCGAGATTGGCCAGACTGACCCCGGAGCGGATCGCCCGGGTCGGCGCCAACCGTCGGGCGAACGCCAGCAGCAACGCAACGCTGACAGTGATCAACGCCGCCATGCCACCCAGATAGAGGGTATGCAGGATCAACCCGGCGTAGCGCTCATCGAGATCGAAACGCCCGCGCTGCCAGAACCACACGACCAATTGCAAAACCGGAATCACAAACGCGCAGGCGAAGACCAATACGCACCAACTCATCGCCGCGAAAGCCTTAAGCCCACGCAGGTGATACAGCGCCTTGATCCGAGGCCGCTCGTTGCTCGCCCGGTTCGCGCCGCGTGCGCGACGTTCGCCGTAGAGCACCAGCATCACCACCAGCAGCAACAGGCTGGCTAATTGGGCCGCACTGGACAGGCTGAAAAAGCCGTACCAGGTCTTGTAGATCGCCGTGGTGAAGGTGTCGAAGTTGAACACCGAGACCGCGCCGAAATCCGCCAGAGTCTCCATCAGCGCCAGTGCCACGCCCGCACCAATCGCCGGGCGCGCCATCGGCAACGCTACGCGCCAAAAGGCTTGCCAGGGTGATTGCCCGAGCACGCGCGCGGCTTCCATCAGGCCTTTGCCCTGAGCGAGAAACGCCGTGCGTGCCAACAGGTAAACGTAGGGGTAGAAGACCAGCACCAACACCAGAATCACCCCACCAGTGGAGCGAACGCGCGGTAGCCGCAGGTCGGAACCGAACCATTCACGCAGCAGGGTTTGTACTGGCCCGGCGAAGTCGAGCAAGCCGACAAACACGAAAGCGAGCACATAGGCCGGGATGGCGAAGGGCAGCATCAATGCCCAATCGAGCCAGCGGCGACCGGGGAATTCGCAGAGGCTGGTGAGCCAGGCGAGGCTTACGCCCAGCAGCGTCACACCGAAACCAACGCCGAGCACCAGCGTCAGGGTGTTGCCCAGCAGGCGCGGCATCTGGGTTTCCCACAGGTGTGACCAGATCTGTTGATCGATGGTCTGCCATGACAGCAGCAGAACGCTCAGGGGCAACAGCACCAGCGCGGCAATGGCGAAGACGATGGGATACCAGCGGCGTTGGGCGGGGTGAGCCACTTGCGAACTCTCGTGGAGGAAAAACGTAGAGTGTAAGGAGAAAAGCAAAAAGATCGCAGCCTTCGGCAACGCCTACAGTGGGATTGTGCTCACCCTGTAGGAGCTGCCGAAGGCTGCGATCTTTTGCTCTCTAAATCAGCAGACTCAGTTCCAGCCCGCCCGATCCATCATGCGAATCGCTTCGGCCTGGCGCTTGCCCGCCACTTCCACCGGCAAGGTGTCGGCAATGAACTTGCCCCATGCGGCCACTTCTTCCGACGGTGCAACGGCAGGGTTGGCCGGGAATTCCTGGTTGACGTCGGCGAAGATTTTCTGCGCCTCAGGCGTGGTCATCCACTCGACCAGTGCCTTGGCGGCTTCCGGGTGTGGTGCATGTTTGGTCAAGCCGATGCCCGACAGGTTGACGTGCACACCGCGATCCGCCTGATTCGGCCAGAACAGTTTGACCGGCAGTTCCGGCTTCTGCTTGTGCAGGCGACCGTAGTAGTAGGTGTTGACGATGCCGACATCGCACTGCCCGGCATTGATCGCTTCGAGCACTGCAACGTCATCGGAGAACACATCGGTGGACAGGTTGTTGACCCAGCCCTTGAGGATTTTCTCGGTCTTCTCGGCGCCATGTACTTCGATCATGGTCGCAGTCAGTGACTGGTTGTAGACCTTCTTCGCCGTGCGCAGGCACAGGCGACCTTCCCAGTTCTTGTCGGCCAGTGCTTCGTAGGTGGTCAATTCGCCCGGCTTCACTCGCTGAGTGGAATAGGCGATGGTCCGTGCGCGCAGGCTCAAACCCGTCCAGGCGTGGCTGGAGGCGCGGTATTGCTGCGGGATATTGGCGTCGATGGTTTTCGAGGTGAACGGCTGCAGGATGCCCATCTGCTCGGCCTGCCAGAGGTTACCGGCATCGACGGTCAGCAGCAGGTCGGCGGTGGCGTTCTCACCCTCGGCCTTGATGCGCTGCATCAGCGGCGCTTCCTTGTCGGTGATGAACTTGATCTTCACCCCGGTTTTGGCGGTGTAGGCATCAAACACCGGTTTGATCAGTTCATCGATGCGCGAAGAGTAAACCACCACCTCGTCGGCGGCCTGGGCAGTGGTGCTGCCGATCAGGGTCAAGGCCAGTGCGGTCAGAAGACGCTTGGGTGCCAACATGGGAGTGGTCTCTCGGTCGGGAAATGTGGCCAAATGATAAGGACTCACATTTACCTTCTCAATCGATCACTTGGGCAAGGAGTTACCAGATGTTGCATGGCGCTAAACGCCCCCCTGTAGGAGCTGCCGAAGGCTGCGATCTTTTGACCTTGATCTTAAAAAACAAAGTCAAAAGATCGCAGCCTTCGGCAGCTCCTACAGAGGGACGCATTGCCAAAATGTAGGAGTGAGCCTGCTCGCGATGAGGCCATCAGCCTCAATACAGACCTCAGGGTTTTGCGAGTGCCGGAAGGTCCCCGGTCAAGCCGAGGGCTTCACGCACGAACAACGCCTTGGCCTCAGGCATCTGCTCAACCAGCTTCAACCCGGCATTACGCAACCAGCGCACAGGCAGCGGGTTGGCCTGGAACAAGCGCTCAAACCCTTCCATCGCCGCCATCAACGCCAGGTTATGTGGCATGCGCCGGCGCTCGTAGCGGCTCAGCACTTTCACATCCGCCAGCCGTTCACCACGCTCGGTCGCCTGCAACAGCACTTCGGCCAGCACCGCCGCATCGAGGAAACCCAGGTTCACGCCCTGCCCCGCCAGTGGATGAATGGTGTGCGCGGCATCGCCGATCAGCGCCAGGCCTTCGGCTACATAACGCTTGGCATGTCGCTGACGCAGTGGCACGCACAGCCGTGGATCGGCACTGACGACTTCGCCCAGGCGACCTTCAAACGCGCGCTCCAGCTCACGGCAGAATGCCGCTTCATCCAGTGCCATCAAACGTTCGGCTTCGCTCGGGGTGGTCGACCAGACGATCGAGCACCAGTCCTGCTGACCATCGCGTTCCAGCGGCAGAAACGCCAACGGCCCGTGATCGGTGAAGCGCTGCCACGCCGTCATCTGATGCGGTTTGCTGCTGCGCACACTGGTGACGATGGCGTGATGCAGATAATCCCATTCGCGGGTCGCAACACCGGTCAGACGGCGCACCGCGGAATTGGCGCCATCCGCCGCGATCACCAGCGGAGCGCGCAACTGCCGACCATCGGCCAGGGTCAGCAACCAGTCATCACCGGAACGGCGCATCTGTTCCAGCCGTGCGTTGGCCAGCATGCCCAGATCGCAATCGTGCAAACGATCGAGCAAAGCATCCTGCACCACACGATTTTCGACGATATGGCCGAGTACATCGGCGTGGACGCTGCTCGCCGAGAAGTGAATCTGTCCGGTGCCGCTGCCGTCCCACACGTGCATGTCGGTGTAAGGACTGCTGCGCCGACTGGCGATACCGTCCCACACGCCAAGGCGTTCGAGAATCCGCTGGCTGGCCGCCGACAACGCGCTCACGCGAGGCTCGAATGGCGCCTGGGCATCGAACGGTTTGACGCTCAGCGGGCTGCCGTCGAGCAGCAAAACCTCCAGGCCACTGTCCTGCAACGCCAGCGCCAGGGCGCTGCCGACCATTCCGGCTCCGACAATCAGCAGATCTGCGCGCATTTCCATGCTTTAAGCCTGTCTCGCTTGCGGCTTGAGCCGCACGTAAAGGGTTTTACCGACCCGCGCGACAAGGTTGCCGGCGCCGTCATGAATATCGACCTGCAACTGCGGCAGGTACTTTTCGCCATTGGCGGTCTGCCGACGCACCTCATCCAGCAAGGTGTCGTCGATGGTAAACCGGGCGAACACCGGGCCTTTGCCCGGCGCAATGAAATCGATGTCGGCGGCCTTGTCCCAGACGATGTACCGCGACCCGAGGTTTTCCATCAGCATCAACATGAAAAAAGGATCGACCATCGAATACAGACTGCCGCCGAACTGCGTGCCGACGTAGTTGCGGTTGTACCAGCCCAACCCCATCGACACTTGAACATCGCGAAAGTCGTCGCTGATGTGCCGCACCCGAACACCGGCGCCGAGATACGGCGGGTAAAACGTCATCGCCCAACGCATCAACCGCGCCTTGCCGAACGTGTTGCTCAACCACTTAAGCATCCGGACGTGTTCCCAAACCCATGGCCTGGCGGGCGAACCAGCGCTTGGCGGGTGGTAACAGGTCGAGACCGAGCAAACCGATGTTGCGCCCCAGCGATACCAACGGCTGGGTGCTGCCGAACAGCCGCGTAACCTGATCGGAGAACCCCACCGTGAGGTCCTGATCGAGACGCTGACGCTCGCGATACGCCTGCAACGTGGCGAAATCGCCCAGCGGTTTGTCGCTGGCGAGCAAAGCCGCGGCAAGAGCATCGGCATCACGCAGGGACAGGTTGAAACCCTGCCCCGCAATCGGATGCAAACTGTGCGCAGCGTTGCCAAGTACAGCCAGATGCGAGCGCACCTGCTCCTCGGCTTCGACCAGCGACAACGGATACAAATGTCGCGCGCCCACCTGTTTCAACGTGCCGAGGCGGTAACCGAACACGCCCTGCAATTCGCTGAGGAAATCGCGCTCGCTCAAATCGGCCAGGCGCTGCGCGTCCATGCCCAGACGGGTCCAGACCAATGCGCAACGGTTATCCGGGAGCGGCAGCAAGGCCATCGGACCCTCGTCGGTGAAACGCTCGAACGCCATGCCGTTGTGCGCTTCGCTCGGGGTGATGTTGGCGATCAGCGCACTCTGGTTATACGGACGCTTGCGCACGTTGATGCCCAACTGTTCGCGCAATCCGGAACGGCCGCCATCGGCAAGCACCGCGAGGTCGCATTCAAGGGTGGTTTCATCATTGAGGGTCAGACGATAACCGTCGGGCAGCGGCTCCATGCGCGTGACTTCCGCCGGGCAACGCCAACTGATCACGTCTTTGTCGACGTGCTGCCACAGGCATTGGCCGAGCCAGGCGTTTTCCACTACGTAACCGAGCGCCGGCACGCCCTCTTCCATCGCCGACAACCGCGCGGTGGAGAAGCGGCCACGATCGGACACATGAATCTGTTTGATCGGCTCGGCGCGACGGGAGATTTCCTGCCACACGCCCAGCCGTTGATAGATTTGTCGCGCGCCGAAGGACAGCGCCGAAGAGCGCGCATCGTAGCTCGGCTGCCAACTGTCGCCAGGCGCGAACGGTTCGATCAGCACGATCTTCCAGCCGCGCGCCTTGGCCCCCGCCTGCAGCGCCAATGCCAGACTGGCGCCGACCAGGCCGCCACCGATGATTGCCAGATTGACTCGACTCATGCCGCGTGTGTCCGTGCTTGCGCCATCAGCGCTTCGATGTCGGCGACGGTTTTCGGTACGCCGTTGGTGAGGATTTCACAGCCGGTCTTGGTCACTACCACGTCATCCTCGATGCGCACGCCAATGCCGCGCCATTTTTTCGCTACGTTCTGGTTGTCCGGGGCGATGTAGATGCCCGGCTCCACGGTCAGCGCCATGCCGACTTCCAGCACGCGCCATTCGCCGCCGACCTTGTACTCGCCGACGTCGTGTACATCCATCCCCAGCCAGTGGCCGGCGCGGTGCATGTAAAACGCTTTATAAGCCTCAGTCGCGATCAATTCGTCGACGTCGCCCTGCAACAGGCCCAGCTTCACCAAACCTGTGGTGATGACTCGAACCGTGGCTTCGTGCGCCTGATTCCAGTGCTTGTTCGGGGCGATTTCAGCGAATGCAGCTTCCTGCGAGGCGAGTACCAATTCGTAGATCGCTTTCTGCTCGGGCGAAAACTTGCCGTTGACCGGCCAGGTGCGGGTGATATCGCTGGCGTAGCAGTCGATTTCGCAACCGGCGTCGATCAGCACCAGATCACCGTCCCTGAGCAGCGCGTCATTTTGCTGGTAATGCAGAATGCAGCTATTGCGCCCGGCGGCGACGATCGAACCGTAGGCCGGCATCTTCGCCCCGCCCTTGCGGAATTCGTAATCGAGCTCGGCTTCGAGGCTGTACTCGTAGAGCCCGGCGCGGCTGGCCTGCATCGCGCGGATGTGGGCCTGGGCCGAGATCCGTGCGGCTTCGCGCATCACCTTCACTTCTGCCGCCGATTTATACAGACGCATGTCGTGCAGCAGATGATCCAGGGCAACGAATTCGTTCGGTGGCTGCGCGCCGAGGTGCGCCTTGGAGCGGATCACGTTGATCCAGTCCATCAGGTGTCGGTCAAATTCGGGGTTGCTGCCCATCGCCGAATACACCCGGTCGCGACCTTCGATCAGGCCCGGCAGGATGTCGTCGATGTCGGTGATGGGGAAGGCGTCGTCGGCGCCAAAGTCGCGTATCGCGCCTTCCTGGCCGGCGCGCAAGCCGTCCCACATTTCGCGTTCGGCGTTGCGTTCACGGCAAAACAAAACATATTCGCCATGCTCGCGGCCGGGCATCAAAACGATGACGGCTTGCGGCTCGGGAAAACCGCTGAGGTACTGAAAGTCGCTGTCCTGGCGGTAGACGTGCTCGACGTCGCGGTTGCGGATGGCCACCGCGGCGGCGGGCAGAATCGCGATGCTGTTGGGTTCCATCTGCGCCATCAAGGCCTTGCGGCGACGGCTGTATTCCGCTTTCGGGATATGGATCATGGGCAGATGGCTTTCCCTGGCTCGCGATTAATGCAGCGACGGCTTGGCGGCTGGCGGCACGTCGGCTTTTTTGGTTTCCGTGAACAGCAGCAGCGGCGCAACGCGCAGGTACTCCATGACTTCCATGTAGTCGGTCTCGCCGTCTTCGGATTCTTCCAGGGCATCTTGCACCTGGGAAATGGCGGCCAGATCCTGCAGCACTTCGGTGGCTTCAGTGCTGAGCATGCTGCTGTCGCGGCAGTTCAGGCCGAAACCGCTGAGGAAGCCCTGGCACCATTCGCCCAGTGCGGCGGCACGCTCAGCCAGTGGCGCGTCATCGGTCGGCAGCAGCAGGACGACAGTGACGTCGTCGCCGGTCAGCTCACCCTTGACCATCTCTTGCAGGCCGATCAGGGCGTTGCGGATGTTGTCCTGTGGCTCGCTTTCGAGCAGCTCGGCGGCATCGATCAGCCACTCGTCGGCATTAAAGCCGGCACCGGCGCAACTACGCCCGAGCAGCAAGCCGTGCAGTTCGGCAGGCGAGACGTTGTGGCCGCTGGAAGTCAGCAGGGTGGCAAAAGCTTGGTACGGGGAATTCGCAATGGTCATGGGCAGCTAGGCGCCAGACGGCGCTATGTCTAGAATGGAGGCCTTGTATCCTACATCGACAGACTCGCCAAGACTATTAAAGGCTGTCCGCCAGCTAACCCATCAGACAGTGAATCCAATGGAAGACAACGACCTGCAAGCGCTGATGGCCAGACTCGAACTGCTGATTGGCCGAGTCGAGCAACTAAAGAGTCAAAACGCACTCTTACTAGCTCAGGAAAAGACCTGGCGCGAGGAACGCGCGCACCTCATTGAAAAAAACGAAATCGCCCGGCGTAAGGTCGAATCGATGATTTCGCGCCTCAAGGCCCTGGAGCAAGACTCATGAGTTCAAGCAATAGCGTTACCGTGCAGATCCTCGATAAAGAATATTCGATCATTTGCCCGCAGGAAGAGCGCAGCAATCTGGTGAGCGCCGCACGCTACCTGGACGGCAAGATGCGCGAGATCCGCAGCAGCGGCAAAGTCATCGGTGCCGACCGCATTGCTGTGATGGCTGCACTGAACATCACTCACGATCTCTTGCACAAAGAAGAGCGCCCGGACATTCAAGCCAGCGGCTCGACCCGTGAGCAGGTGCGTGACTTGCTCGATCGTGTCGATCTGGTCCTGGCCGACGATCCGGACATCAGCAAGGGCTGATTCGCCAGACCGCTTGAGGTATACTCGCGGCACTCCCTGGGGTGCTTGCCAGTTGACGATGTCCCTGAGCCGATTCGCACTACCCTGGAAGTTGCACGTTGGGCTGGTGTGCATGTCCGCCAGACGGAAAGCCTTAAAGTCTACTGCATCTTCCACCTTGAACTTTCGGGTTCAAGGGCTAAGTTGACAGCGGTTCATCCGGGGAGCCTGATTCGAATCCGATGTCGGTGAATGCCGACATCGGATTTTTTATGCGTACGTTTTCGTCCAACCTGCCGAAGCCGAACCATGACCGAACCCGCGCTGCTGCCCCGCCCGCAACTCCGCCGCCTGCTGCGCAAGGCGCGCCGCGCGCTGACTGCCGCTGAACAACGCCAGGCCGCCAAAGGTTTGTTCCGGCAATTGGCGCAAGACCCGCACTTTCGCCGGGCAAAACACATTTCCCTGTACCTGCCCGCCGACGGTGAAATCGATCCGCGCCTGCTGCTGCGTGAAGCACAGCGTCGGGGCAAGGCCACGTACCTGCCGGTGCTCAGTGCCTGGCCGCGAACCAAAATGGTGTTCCAGCGCATCCGTCCCGGCGAAAAACTCAAACCCAACCGTTTCCGCATCCTAGAGCCGCGCGCCAATCTGGCTCGCCAGCGCAAGATCTGGACACTGGATCTGGTGTTGTTGCCACTGGTGGGATTTGACGACGTCGGCGGACGTCTGGGGATGGGCGGTGGCTTCTATGATCGCAGCCTGGCGTATCTGGCGCGGCGCAAGAACTGGCGCAAGCCGACATTATTGGGCCTGGCCCATGAATGTCAGAAGGTCGAACGGCTGGCGCAGGCGAGTTGGGATGTACCGTTGCAAGGCACGGTCACTGACAAGGCGTGGTATTTCGTAGACTAGACGCCGCGTAGATCAGCGGCGTCGGGAAGGCAGTTTCAGCGCTTGAAAGCTGTCGACTGTTGAACCTGTTGCGCGATTTCAATCGGTGCGTCGGCCTTGTTGGCCCACAGGCTTTGCGCGTAACCGGTGGTCACAACGCCCAAACCAAACAAAATAACCAAAACCCAAAGCAAATCCGGTTTGCGTTTCATCGATTGCCCCCCTCAAGGCACATCATCACGATGACAGCAGCGGTTTCCATTCGTAGGCCGTGCAGCAGCGTCAAGCGTTAAAGGCCGGCATTTTGCGACAACGAGAACCTGCGCGCAAACGCTGACGTCAACCGACTGTCGGTTTGTCATAAAATTGCCCGACAACTTGCCCAAAGAACGCTTCAGGAGCAAAAACCATGGCCTATTGGCTGATGAAATCCGAACCTGACGAACTCTCGATCAAAGGCCTGGAGAAACTTGGCAAAGCGCGCTGGGACGGAGTTCGCAACTATCAGGCGCGCAACTTCCTGCGCGCGATGGCGGTGGGGGATGAGTTCTTTTTCTACCATTCCAGTTGCCCGGAGCCGGGAATTGCCGGGATCGGAAAAATAATCGAGGCGGCGTATCCGGATCCGACGGCGCTGGACCCTGAAAGTCATTACTTCGATCCGAAGGCCACAGCAGAAAAAAACCCCTGGAGCGCAATCGATGTCGAGCACGTCGAAACGTTCGCGCGGGTGTTGAAGCTCGATTATCTGAAGCAGCAGACCGCGCTGGCCGAAATGCCGCTGGTGCAGAAAGGGTCGCGGCTGTCGGTGATGGCGGTGACGCCGGAGCAGTGGGCGGCGGTATTGGCGCTGCGGTAACGGCCACAAAAAAGATCGCAGCCTTCGCCAGCTCCTACAGGAAAGTGCATTCCAATGTAGGAGCTGCCGAAGGCTGCGATCTTTTGAGTTTCTAAATCTGTCTTACTGAATGATCAGGTTGTTGAACAACAGATCCTCAACCACCGGCTTGCCGGTCTCGTCATTCATTACTTGCTGCGTCTGTTTCAACGCTTCCTGACGCAACTTTTCCTTGCCCTCGATGCTGCCCATCGCCTCAGTCGTCTGCTGGGTGAACAGCGCCACCAGCTGATTGCGAATCAACGGTTCGTTGGCCTTGACCAGTTTGGTCGACTCTTCGCCGGTCACGCGCAGCGCCACATCGGCTTTAAACACCTTCAGTTTCGGCGTGCCATCGAGCCCGTAGTTGCCCACGAATGGCGGACTCAGGGTGATGTAATTGACCTTCGGCGCCTCGCCTTCTTTGGCTTCTTCGGCCAGCGCTGCCACAGGCAGAGACAGGGCCAGCAACAACATGATCCACGCTTTCACAATTCGCTCCTTATCCGGTTTGCGGCCTAGCATAACGACCCGCCGCGCAAGCACAAGCTTATGGCTGACTATCAGGGCCGGGCATGCTCGTTGACCCGTTGACTGACACACCTACACTTATCGGCCATCACTCCCAAAGGAATAGCCCTGATGAAAGCCGTGCTGTGCAAAGCCTTCGGCCCTGCCGAATCGCTGGTGCTGGAAGACGTCGCCAGTCCTGTCGCCAAGAAGAACGAAATCCTGCTGGACGTGCACGCCGCCGGGGTCAACTTCCCGGACACGCTGATCATCGAGGGCAAATACCAATTCAAGCCGCCCTTCCCGTTTTCGCCGGGCGGTGAAGCGGCGGGCGTAGTCAGCGCTGTCGGCGAAAAGGTCAGTCATCTGAAAGTCGGCGACCGGGTCATGGCCCTAACAGGCTGGGGCAGCTTCGCCGAGCAGGTCGCGGTGCCGGGTTACAACGTGCTGCCGATTCCGCCGTCGATGGACTTCAACATCGCCGCTGCATTCAGCATGACCTACGGCACCTCAATGCACGCCCTCAAGCAACGCGCCAACCTTCAGCCCGGCGAAACCCTGCTGGTGCTGGGTGCTTCCGGCGGTGTTGGCCTGGCAGCCGTGGAAATCGGTAAAGCCATGGGCGCGCGGGTCATCGCCGCGGCCAGCAGCGCGGAAAAACTCGCCGTGGCCAAGGCTGCCGGCGCCGATGAACTGATCAACTACAGCGAAACCAGCCTCAAGGAAGAAATCAAACGCCTCACCGACGGCCAGGGTGCCGACGTGATCTACGACCCGGTCGGCGGCGACCTCTTCGACCAAGCCATCCGCGCCATCGCCTGGAACGGCCGTTTGCTGGTCGTCGGTTTCGCCAGCGGACGCATTCCCGAACTGCCGGTCAACCTCGCCCTGCTCAAGGGTGCGGCGGTACTCGGCGTGTTCTGGGGCTCCTTCGCCCAGCGCCAACCGCAGGACAACGCGGCGAACTTCCAGCAACTGTTTGGCTGGTTTGCCGAGGGCAAGCTGAAACCGCTGGTGTCGCAGGTCTATCCGCTGAGCAATGCGGCGCAAGCGATCAATGATCTGGGGCAGCGCAAGGCTGTCGGAAAAGTCGTCGTGCAAGTTCGCTGAACAGCATCAAAGCCGGATTGCCCCCCGCGCAATCCGGCATCTCCTATACGACCGCCATTTATACCTGAGCGACATGTTCATAAAGGAACACTCGATCTCCAACATTTCCGCTGTTTGGTGGATGCGAACCGGTGCTATTTTCGGTAACGAAACTGTAACATTCGCATCCGCAGTCAAAACAAGAAATCTGGAGCTCTTGAATGTTTGCTTTCTTTCGTCCTGCCGCACATCAGGCTCCATTGCCTGAAGAAACAATAGACAGCACCTACCGACGCCTGCGTTGGCAGATCTTCGCTGGCATTTTCATTGGCTACGCGGGTTATTACCTGCTGCGCAAAAACTTCTCCCTGGCCATGCCGTATCTGATCGACGAGGGCTACAGCCGTGGCGATCTGGGTCTGGCGATGTCGGCCATCGCCATTGCCTATGGCCTGTCCAAGTTTCTCATGGGCCTGGTGTCCGACCGCTCCAACCCACGTTTCTTCTTGCCTTTCGGCCTGCTGGTATCGGCTGGGGTGATGTTCGTGTTCGGTTTCGCACCGTGGGCGACGTCCAGCGTGACCATGATGTTCATTCTGTTGTTCATCAACGGCTGGGCGCAGGGCATGGGCTGGCCGCCGAGCGGACGAACCATGGTGCACTGGTGGTCGCAGAAGGAACGCGGCGGCGTGGTCTCGGTGTGGAACGTGGCGCACAACGTCGGCGGCGGCCTGATCGGCCCGCTATTCCTGCTCGGCATGGGCCTGTTCAACGACTGGCACGCGGCGTTCTATGTGCCGGCGGCGGTGGCTCTGGCCGTGGCGGTTTTCGCCTTCATGACCATGCGCGACACCCCGCAATCGGTTGGCCTGCCGCCAATCGAGCAGTACAAGAACGACTACCCGGAAGGCTACGACGCCAGCCACGAAGACGAATTCAGCGCCAAGGAAATCTTCGTCAAATACGTGCTGCGCAACAAAATGCTCTGGTACATCGCCATGGCCAACGTCTTCGTCTACCTGCTGCGCTACGGCGTACTGGACTGGGCGCCGACCTACCTCAAGGAAGCCAAGGGTTTCACCGTGGATAAAACCTCGTGGGCCTACTTCTTCTACGAATGGGCGGGGATTCCAGGCACGCTGCTGTGCGGCTGGATGTCGGACAAGATCTTCCGTGGCAACCGTGGCCTGACCGGCATGGTGTTCATGGCATTGGTAACCGTCGCGACCCTGGTTTACTGGCTGAACCCGGCCGGCAACCCGACCGTGGACATGATCGCGCTGTTCTCCATCGGCTTCCTGATCTACGGCCCGGTGATGCTGATCGGCCTGCAGGCGCTGGAACTGGCGCCGAAGAAAGCCGCGGGTACCGCTGCGGGTTTCACCGGTCTGTTCGGTTATCTGGGTGGTTCGGTCGCGGCCAGTGCGGCGATGGGCTACACCGTCGACCACTTTGGCTGGGACGGCGGTTTTGTCCTGCTGGTGAGCGCGTGCCTGCTGGCGATGGCCTTCCTGGCCCCGACGCTATGGCACAAGCAAGTCGCCAGTCAGAGCCGCGAAGCGGTCGCTTGATCAACCTGTGATTTACAACGCTTGAGCCGCGCCTCCAGATTTCGGTCTGGCATGGCGTGGCTACGCAGGGCGTGGGCGGTCTGCTCGACATAATCGCGAGTGGTGCCGTAACGCCCGCAAGCGCTTGCGAACACCTGGCTCAGCACGTGATCCGGCAAGTTGCCGGCATAGCTGGGCAGGTGTCGCTCCAAAACAAATCCTAACGCCTGAACCTGACTGCCATCTTCGAGCCGGCAGTTGAGCCAGTGTGGCCGATAGGACGGGAACGGCATTTCGCGCTTCCACAGCGCATACAGCGCACTGTCCAGATCATCTTCGGGCAAGCGATAAGCAAATCCACTGCACGAACCGCCACGATCCAGACCGAACACCAGCCCCGGCATTTCCGGCGTGCCGCGATGTTCGTGGGACCACAGGTACAAGCCACGATGGTAGCCATGCACGCGACCGCGCATGCGCTGCGCCGAATTGCATTCCGGCCGCCAGATCAGCGAACCGTAAGCGAACAGCCACACCGGCCCGCCCTTGTGGCGCGCCATGGTCGATTGCATGGAAGCGAGAAGTTGTTCGTGCGTCAGCTGCGGCCCAAGATCGAGCCGCGGAGGGTAAGCCAGGTTCAGAAAAGCGTTTTCAATGGCACTCATGGCGAATAGCGTTCAGCTCCCCGCGGGTGAAGAATTACTTAATAGAACGCACCGCTGTAACAATAAGGCACATATGTTTTAAGGCAATTTAGGTGCCATGGCACACTTCTTAAAAGATTGCCTGATTGATATATAACCTAGCGGTATTTACCTATTTAGATAAATACCGCTAGGTTATATAGAGAGTTATAACGATCTAGCCACGCGGGGCATACGCGAACACATCTGCGCGCATTTGATGGGCGTCCATTCCGGCTTCGACCAGCGCGTCCAGCGTGCCGTAGACCATGGCCGGCGAGCCGCTGGCGTAGACGTGCAGTGGCTTCAGATCAGGAAAGTCTTCACAGACCGCCTCGTGCAGCATCCCGCAGCGGCCTTCCCAGCCACATTGGTCGCTGACGACTTTGTGCAGGAACAGATTGGGCAGCTTCAGCCATTCGTCCCAATGTTCGATCTCATAGAAATCTTCCGGACGGCGCACGCCCCAGTACAGATGCACCGGGTGTTTGAAGCCGTTGGCGCGGCAATGTTCGATCAGGCTGTGGATCTGGCCCATACCAGTGCCAGCGGCAACCAGCACCAGCGGCCCGTCCGGCAGCTCGGCGAGGTGAGTGTCACCGAATGGCAGTTCGACGCGCACCATCGCGTTGCGTTGCAGCTGTTCGATCAGGCTCAACGCACTGGCTTCGCGCGCCAGCACGTGGATTTCCAGGTCGCGCCCACCGTGCGGTGCCGAGGCCATGGAGAACGCTGACTTCTCGCCGCTCTCGCGCTCGATCATCAAATATTGCCCGGCGTGATAGCGCGGTGGCTTGCCGGCCGGCGCGCGCAGACGCACACGCCAGGTGTCGCCGCCGACGTCCCGGCATTCGATGACCTGACACGAAAGGCTGCGCACAGGCAGTTCTCCCAGCGCGAGCACGCCATCCCACAGCACGATGCAGTCTTCCAGCGGCTCGGCTATGCAAGTGTAGAACTCGCCGTGGTCGCGCACCGTGCCGGCCTGCTCAACCCGGCCTTCCACCAGCAACGCCGCACACACGTGGCAGTTGCCATTGCGGCAGCTTTGCGGGCAGTCGAAGCCCAGGCGCCGCGCACCATCGAGAATCCGCTCACCGGGCCGTATCTCAAGTACCGCTCCGGAGGGCTGCAGGGTTACACGCATCAATCTATTCCTAACTGATTCCAGATGGCATCGATCCGCTGGGTGACGGCGTCGTCCTTGACGATCACGCGGCCCCACTCGCGAGTGGTTTCGCCCGGCCACTTGTGTGTGGCATCGAGGCCCATTTTCGACCCCAGGCCGGAGACCGGCGAGGCGAAGTCGAGGTAGTCGATCGGCGTGTTATCGATCATCACCGTGTCGCGCTTGGGGTCCATGCGCGTGGTGATGGCCCAGATCACGTCGTTCCAATCGCGGGCGTTGATGTCGTCGTCACAGACAATAACGAACTTGGTGTACATGAACTGTCGCAAAAACGACCAGACACCCAGCATCACGCGCTTGGCGTGGCCCGGATACGACTTCTTCATGGTCACGATGGCCATACGGTACGAGCAGCCTTCCGGCGGCAGGTAGAAGTCGGTGATTTCCGGAAACTGCTTCTGCAGGATCGGCACGAACACTTCGTTCAGGGCCACGCCGAGAATCGCCGGCTCATCCGGCGGACGGCCGGTGTAAGTGCTGTGGTAGATCGGTTTGATCCGGTGGGTGATGCGCTCGACGGTGAACACCGGGAAGCTGTCCACTTCGTTGTAATAACCGGTGTGGTCGCCGTACGGGCCTTCATCGGCCATTTCGCCCGGATGAATCACGCCTTCGAGGATGATTTCGGCAGTGGCCGGCACTTGCAGGTCGTTGCCACGGCACTTGACCAGTTCGGTGCGGTTGCCGCGCAAGAGACCGGCGAAAGCGTACTCGGAGAGGCTGTCCGGCACTGGCGTCACGGCGCCGAGGATAGTCGCCGGATCGGCGCCAAGGGCCACGGATACCGGGAACGGCTGGCCTGGATGCTTCTCGCACCACTCGCGAAAATCCAGAGCGCCGCCACGGTGGCTGAGCCAGCGCATGATGACTTTGTTGCGGCCGATCACTTGCTGACGGTAGATACCGAGGTTCTGACGATCCTTGTTCGGGCCTTTGGTGACGGTCAGACCCCAGGTGATCAGCGGGCCGACGTCGCCGGGCCAGCAGGTCTGCACCGGCAGCATGGCGAGGTCAACGTCATCGCCTTCGATGACCACTTCCTGGCACACCGCGTCTTTGACGACTTTCGGTGCCATGGCAATGATCTTGCGGAAGATCGGCAGTTTCGACCACGCGTCTTTCAAGCCCTTCGGCGGTTCCGGCTCCTTGAGGAAAGCCAGCAGCTTGCCGATCTCGCGCAGTTCGCTGACCGACTCGGCGCCCATGCCCATGGCCACCCGCTCGGGGGTGCCGAACAGGTTGCCGAGCACCGGGATGTCGTAGCCCGTCGGCTTCTCGAACAGCAGCGCCGGGCCTTTGGCCCGCAGCGTGCGGTCGCACACCTCAGTCATCTCCAGCACCGGCGAGACGGGAATCTGGATGCGTTTCAACTCTCCGCGCTGCTCAAGCTGCTGCACGAAATCCCGAAGATCCTTGAATTTCATTGACGATGGCACCCTCAAAATAGGCGTACATCCTACCTGCTCTGACGGGCAAACAGCAGCCCGTCAGCGCCCGGCATCGCTCAATTGTGGCTCGTACCCAGCAGTAGCGGTGCAAACAACGGGCTCAGTCTGGCGCTGCCCACGTCCGAAAGATGATCCGCATCCTTGTACTGGGAGTGACCATCGACATCGATGGCACACAGCCCGTCCTTGCACATCAGCGGCGTCGGGTCGATGACATGCACGCCCGAATCGGCGGCGCTCATCGAGCTGAACAGTGACGTGAAAAACTGCTGACGAGCCAAGTGTTCCTGCAGCGGGCGACCGAGGCCCTCTGCCGAGCGGCCGATTCGCGCCAGACTGGTCAAGCGGTCGATGAAGCTCTTGTGTTGCAACGGCACTTCCTTGAACAACCAGACTTGCGCGCCTGCCTGGCGCAGCTCGGCCACTTGTGCCTTGATGCCGGCGGCCATGCGCTGCTCTGCCTGGCGCGGGTTGTCTTTGCGATCAAGCAGGAACTGCCTGTCGCCGTCGCCATCCTCGCGACCATAAACGTACAGGCTCCAGTTTGCTGCCAGCACCACGTCCTTGATCCCCAGACTGATGACGCGCTCCATGTTGCGCTTATTGAAGTCTTTGCACTGCTGGCGCAGCCTGTCTTCGATAATCGGCGGGCAACCCGTCAAGCTGTACAGCCACGCCGGCTGGACATTACGACCGGTGTTGCCTTCGATGGCCGGCAACAATGCGGCGGCGTGGCTGTCGCCCCAGAACAGTTTTGTGGCGCCACTCTCCGGATCTCCGCCCACCAGACAGGACTTGGTCAGCGCCTTGTCTGTGCTCAAGTGCATGCATTTCGACTGCCCGGCGTTCCACTCCCGGGATTGCGCGTACTCCAGCGCCTTGCCGCTCAGACGCTGGGGAACACCGTCTGCCGAGCGAATGGCCGAGCCGGTGATCGCCAGAACGGTGATCGATACCAGACCGCCGACCAACACCGAGTTACGGCTGGCGAAAATCCGCTTTTCCCGAAACGGCAGTTCGACATAGCGCAGGCTCAGCCATGCCAGGCCCAGCGCCAGGGCCATCCAGCCCAGCGCCTCCAGAGGCTGGATGCCGTCGATCGAGATCGCATTGGCATACACATAGACCGGCCAATGCCAGAGATAAAGCGAATAGGACAGCAGGCCGATCCACACCAGGGCTTGCAGACTCAACAGCCGGCTGGTCCACGTCGCGCCCTGCGCACCCGACCAGATCAGCGCCGTCGTGCCCAATACCGGGAGCAATGCTGCCCAGCCCGGGAACACCGTGGACCGGTCAAAGGTGAAAATCGCCACCAGTACCGCAGCCAATCCGGCCAGGCCGACAGACTGCCGAAGCCATGCGCTTGGGGCTTGCTTCGGCGCAGGCACCACCGCCAGCATGGCGCCGCAGAGCAATTCCCAAGCGCGGGTCGGCAGCGAGAAGAACGCGAATTCGGGCCTGCGCTCGATATAGACGATGTTCAGACCGAACGACACCAGCAGCACGGCGAACAGCATCCAGCGCCAGTGCCGGACATAGCGCATCAGCAACACCATCATCAGCGGGAAGAAGATGTAGTACTGCTCTTCCACCGCCAGCGACCAGGTATGCAGCAGCGGTTTGAGCTCCGACGCCGGCGCAAAGTAGCCGTCTTCACGCATGAACAGGATGTTGGAGATGAACAACGACTGGTAACGAATCGTGCGTCCCAGTTCGGAAAGGTCTTTTGCCGTCAGCAACAGCCAACCCAGCGCCAGCGTTACCACGACCACCACCGTCAAGGCGGGCAGGATGCGACGGGCTCGGCGGCCCCAAAAATCGAGGAAGCTGAAACGCTGCGCACTGATTTCACGGAACAGAATGGTGGTGATCAGGAAACCGGAAATGACGAAAAAGACGTCAACGCCGACAAAGCCGCCACTGAATGTATTGAAACCGAAATGAAACAACAGGACGGGAATGACCGCCAGTGCTCGTAATCCGTCGATATCACGGCGATTGCCAAACGTATGCATGAAAAACCTTTCTTCTTTTGGATACAAAGTCCCTGAAGGCGCGAAAGTTATCAGCAGCGTTCATTTCAATCCATACACAAATAATTTCGCGCAAAAAAAAACGCCCCTTTCGGGGCGTCCTTTTGAACAGCGCTGGTATTACTTGCGCTTCATCGACAAGAAGAACTCGTCGTTGGTCTTGGTCGTTTTCAGCTTGTCGATCAAGAACTCGATGGCTGCGACTTCGTCCATCGGATGCAGCAGCTTGCGCAGAATCCACATACGCTGCAGTTCGTCGTCGGCGGTCAGCAACTCTTCGCGGCGGGTGCCGGAACGGTTGATGTTGATCGCAGGGAACACACGCTTCTCGGCGATCTTGCGATCCAGAGGCAGTTCCATGTTGCCGGTACCCTTGAACTCTTCGTAGATCACTTCGTCCATCTTCGAGCCGGTTTCAACCAGCGCGGTGGCGATAATGGTCAGCGAGCCGCCCTCTTCGATGTTGCGCGCAGCACCGAAGAAACGCTTTGGCTTCTCGAGGGCGTGAGCATCGACACCACCGGTCAATACCTTGCCGGAGCTCGGGATCACGGTGTTGTAGGCACGGGCCAGACGGGTGATGGAGTCAAGCAGGATCACCACGTCTTTCTTGTGTTCGACCAGGCGCTTGGCCTTCTCGATCACCATTTCGGCAACCTGGACGTGACGGGTCGGCGGCTCGTCGAAGGTCGAGGCAACCACTTCGCCGCGCACGGTGCGCTGCATTTCGGTTACTTCTTCCGGACGTTCGTCGATCAGCAATACGATCAGGTGAACTTCAGGGTTGTTACGGGCGATGTTCGCTGCGATGTTTTGCAGCATGATCGTTTTACCGGCTTTGGGCGGTGCAACGATCAGACCGCGCTGGCCTTTGCCGATCGGAGCGCACAGGTCGATCACACGACCGGTCAAGTCTTCGGTGGAACCGTTGCCGGCTTCCATCTTCATGCGCACGGTCGGGAACAGCGGGGTCAGGTTCTCGAAGAGAATCTTGTTTTTCGCGTTCTCCGGGCGATCGAAGTTGATCGTGTCGACCTTGAGCAGAGCGAAATACCGCTCGCCTTCCTTCGGAGGGCGAATCTTGCCAACGATGGTGTCACCGGTGCGCAAGTTGAAGCGGCGGATCTGGCTCGGCGAGACATAGATATCGTCTGGGCCGGCGAGGTAGGAAGCGTCAGCGGAGCGCAGGAAGCCGAAGCCGTCCTGGAGAATCTCCAGCACGCCATCACCGGAGATTTCCTCGCCGCTTTTAGCGTGCTTTTTCAGCAGGGAGAAAATCACGTCCTGCTTGCGCGAACGGGCCATATTTTCTATGCCCATTTCTTCGGCCAGTTGGAGCAGGTCGGTAATCGGCTTTTGCTTGAGTTCAGTCAGATTCATATAGGAATGACGTAATCATTTATGGAGGGGGGGAAATTAAGCTTTTGGCTTAATGAGGCCGCGCCGCAGAGAAGGCGACAGGATCGCGTACTTATTCGAAAAGGAGTGCGTCGGCGACGGCTAGCAGGGGGCAATGGAGAAACCAGTGCGGGGCCGAATGTACCACCTGAGTTTCGGAGCGTCTAGCCCTGAATACGCAAAAAGCCCCGCTAATTGCGGGGCTTTTTTTCAGGCACTTTACTGCGACGCTTAGATGTTGGCGTCGAGGAAAGCAGCCAGTTGCGACTTCGACAGGGCGCCGACTTTAGTCGCTTCAACGTTGCCGTTCTTGAACAGCATCAGTGTCGGGATACCACGCACGCCGTGCTTGGCGGGGGTTTCCTGGTTCTCGTCGATGTTCAGTTTGGCAACGGTCAGCTTGCCTTTGTAAGTCTCGGCAATTTCGTCCAGAACCGGAGCGATCATTTTGCAAGGGCCGCACCATTCAGCCCAGTAGTCGACCAGTACAGCGCCTTCGGCCTTGAGTACGTCGGCTTCGAAGCTAGCGTCGCTAACGTGTTTGATAAGATCGCTGCTCATGGAATTCTCCAGGTTGTAAGCAAAAAAACGTGGCCCATCATATCCGCCCCGCTCCGGTTCAGGAAGCCGCAGATGATTGAGTCTTGCTATGGTGCCTCATGAGTTTGGGTATAGCTCAAGTCAGGCGCTGGCGGGAGCAATGAAGGCGATTCCGGTGCGCAGGGCGGCGTTGCGCACGTGCTCCTGCATGGCTTTTTGCGCTGCACCCGAGGCACGGCGGGCCAGCGCGCGAAGGATCTTGCGGTGTTCCTGCCAGGTTTCCATGGCGCGTTCGGCACGGATGAACGGTAGTTTCTGGCTCTCCAGAAAGATCTCGGCGCTGGCGGTAAGGATGCTCAGCATTGCCTGATTACCGCTGGCCAGCAGGATTCGTCGGTGAAATTCGAAATCCAGCTTCGCCGCGGCTTCGAAGTCGCCGCATCGCAATTGCTCGCGCATGGCGGCGACATTGTCTTCCAGTGCATCCAGATCAAATGTGCTCAACGTCACCGCCGCCAGCCCCGCCGCAAAGCCTTCAAGCGCATAGCGTAATTGAAAGATATCCAGCGGCGAGGCCTGCGCCGCGAATGGCCAGCTCCCGGCACTCTCCCCACGCGACAACTCCACCGGCGACTGCACGAACACACCCTTGCCGGGCTGAATGCTGACCAGACCCAGCGCACTCAACGATGACAGCGCCTCACGCAACGACGCCCGGCTGACGCCCAGTTGCAGCGCCAGATCACGTTGCGACGGCAAGGCATCGCCAGGTCCGAAGCCCTGTTCGGTGATCAGTTTGCGGATCGCTTGCAGCGCCACTTCGGGTACGGCGCGGGAGATCGAGTTCATGGTTTTCAGACGTGCCAGGCCAATGTGCGGCTAGTTGTAAAGCTATTCGCCGAGTCCGGCAAGTCGTGCTCCAGCGGGGTTCGGCAAACGTGGCCGATGCGCTATCGCAGTGCGAAAAACAACCTGACTGTTCAGACCAGTAAGACCGAGCAAACCCGCTGAAACTGCGGCGTGCCGGGACGAAAGCTGCGTATTGGCACGGCCCATGCTCTGTCCGATCGCAGAAAATACTTCCCGCCGATCCGGAGATTGTCCATGACCCTGCGTTACAGCGCCCTCCTCGCTTCCCTGTTTGCCGGCCTGATGTTGTGCCAGGCGCCCGCTCACGCCGACGGTCTCGACGACGTGGTCAAACGCGGCACGCTCAAAGTCGCCGTGCCGCAGGACTTCCCGCCGTTCGGCTCGGTCGGCCCGGACATGAAACCCCGCGGCCTGGACATCGACACGGCGAAACTGCTGGCCGATCAGCTCAAGGTCAAACTCGAACTCACCCCGGTCAACAGCACCAACCGCATCCCCTTTCTGACCACCGGCAAGGTTGATCTGGTGATATCCAGCCTGGGCAAGAACCCGGAACGCGAGAAAGTCATCGACTTCTCTCGTGCCTACGCACCGTTCTACCTCGCCGTGTTCGGCCCACCCGACGCAGCGATCACCAACCTCGACGACCTCAAGGGCAAAACCATCAGCGTCACCCGTGGCGCCATCGAAGACATCGAACTGAGCAAAGTCGCCCCTGAAGGCGTGACCATCAAGCGCTTCGAAGACAACAACTCGACCATCGCCGCCTACCTCGCAGGCCAGGTCGACCTGATCGCCAGCGGTAACGTGGTAATGGTCGCGATCAGCGAAAAGAACCCGAAACGCGTGCCGGCGCTGAAAGTGAAACTCAAGGACTCGCCGGTCTACGTTGGCGTGAACAAGAACGAAGCGGCGCTGTTGGCCAAGGTCAACGACATCCTCAACACCGCCAAGACTGACGGCGCGCTGGAAAAGAACTCGCAGACCTGGCTGAAAGAGCCGCTGCCGGCCGATCTCTGATCGACTGCGCGGGAGAACCTCATGGCTTATCAGTTCGATTTCATGCCGGTGGTGGAAAACACCGACCTGCTGCTGCGCGGCGCGCTGTTCACCCTTGAGCTGACGGCCATCGGCGCACTACTTGGGGTGAGCGTGGGCATTGTCGGGGCGCTGGTGCGGGCGTGGAACATCCGCCCGTTCTCGGCGATTTTCGGCGTCTATGTCGAGTTGATCCGCAACACGCCGTTTCTGGTGCAGTTGTTTTTCATCTTCTTCGGCCTGCCGTCCCTCGGTGTGCAAATTTCCGAATGGCAAGCAGCCGTGCTGGCGATGGTGATCAACCTCGGGGCGTATTCGACCGAGATCATCCGCGCCGGCATTCAGGCGATCCCGCGTGGGCAACTGGAAGCCGCAGCGGCACTGGCGATGACGCGCTTCGAAGCGTTCCGCCACGTGGTGCTGCTGCCGGCGCTGGGCAAGGTCTGGCCGGCCCTGAGCAGCCAGATCATCATCGTCATGCTCGGCTCGGCGGTGTGTTCGCAAATCGCCACCGAGGAGCTGAGCTTTGCCGCCAACTTCATTCAGTCGCGCAACTTCCGCGCATTTGAAACCTACGCGCTGACCACGCTGATCTATCTGTGCATGGCGCTGCTGATCCGCCAATTGCTCAATTGGCTCGGCCGTCGCTACATTTCCAGGAGCAGCCAATGAGCGACTTCACGTTCTGGGACATCCTGCGCAACCTGCTCACCGGTCTGCAATGGACGCTGGCATTGTCGCTGGTGGCATTTATTGGCGGCGGCATCGTCGGGCTGCTGATCCTGATCATGCGCATCTCGAAAAATACCTTTTCGAGCAGTTTTGCCCGCACCTGGATCGAGCTGTTCCAGGGCACACCGCTGTTGATGCAACTGTTTCTGGTGTTCTTCGGCGTGGCGCTGGCCGGGATCGAGATTTCGCCGTGGATGGCGGCAGCAGTGGCCCTGACCTTGTTCACCAGCGCCTATCTGGCGGAGATCTGGCGCGGTTGCGTCGAGGCGATCCCTAATGGCCAATGGGAAGCCTCATCGAGCCTGGCGCTCAATCCGCTGGAGCAATTGCGCTACGTGATCCTGCCGCAAGCGCTGCGCATTGCCGTGGCGCCGACCGTGGGTTTCTCGGTGCAAGTGGTCAAAGGCACCGCAGTGACCTCGATCATCGGCTTCACCGAACTGACCAAGACCGGCGGCATGCTCGCCAACGCCACGTTCGAACCGTTCATGGTCTACGGCCTCGTTGCCCTCGGCTATTTCCTGCTCTGCTACCCCTTGTCCCTCAGTGCGCGCTACCTGGAAAGGAGACTGCATGCCTCTGCTTAGAATTTCCGCCCTGCATAAATACTACGGCGATCACCACGTCCTCAAAGGCATCGACCTCAGCGTCGAGGAAGGCCAGGTGGTGGCGATCATCGGCCGCAGCGGCTCGGGCAAATCGACCTTGCTGCGTACACTTAACGGCCTGGAGTCGATCAATGACGGCGTGATTGAAGTCGATGGCGAATACCTCGACGCCGCCCGCGCCGACCTGCGCAGCTTGCGGCAGAAAGTCGGCATGGTGTTCCAGCAGTTCAACCTGTTCCCGCACCTGACCGTTGGCGAAAACGTGATGCTCGCGCCGCAAGTGGTGCAGAAAGTGCCGAAGGCCAAGGCTGTCGAGCTGGCACGCGAGATGCTGGAGCGCGTCGGTCTGGGCGAAAAATTTGATGCCTTCCCGGATCGGCTGTCCGGCGGGCAACAGCAACGCGTGGCGATTGCCAGGGCGTTGGCGATGTCGCCGAAAGTGCTGTTGTGTGACGAGATCACTTCGGCGCTGGACCCGGAGCTGGTCAACGAAGTGCTCGCCGTGGTTCGGCAACTGGCCAAAGAAGGCATGACGCTGATCATGGTCACCCACGAGATGCGCTTTGCCCGTGAGGTCGGCGACAAACTGGTGTTCATGCACCATGGCAAGGTGCATGAGGTCGGGGATCCGAAAGTGCTGTTCGCCAATCCGCAGACGGCGGAGCTGGCGAATTTCATTGGGACGGTTGAAGCGGTGGCCTGAAAAAGAGATGCAGGGGCTTTTAAGGCCTCATCGCGGGCAAGCCCGCTCCCACAGGGTTCTATGTAGGAACAGGATTGTGCATTCGACGCAAAAACCTGTGGGAGCGGGCTTGCCCGCGATTGACCGCGCAGCGGTCACCCGCACTCCCGTGTCAGATCAAGGGTTTGAACCGTGCGCGTTGGCGTCAGCCGTTGATCGTGGCACGATGTCGGGGTTATCGACCGAGACCCCCTGATCATGCCGCAATCCAAAGCCAAGAATCTGTCCCTGATCGCCGCAATCGACCTGGGCTCGAACAGCTTTCACATGGTCGTGGCCAAGGCCCAGAATGGCGAAATACGCATTCTCGAGCGCCTCGGCGAGAAAGTGCAGCTGGCCGCCGGCATCGACGATCAGCGCCAGCTCAACGAAGAATCGATGCAACGTGGCCTCGATTGCCTCAAGCGCTTTGCCCAACTGATCAACGGTATGCCGCTGGGCGCCGTGCGCATCGTCGGCACCAACGCCCTGCGTGAAGCGCGCAACCGTGGCGAATTCATCCGCCGCGCCGAAGAAATCCTCGGTCACCCGGTGGAAGTCATCTCCGGCCGTGAAGAGGCGCGCCTGATTTACCTGGGCGTGTCGCACACCCTCGCCGACACCCCGGGCAAGCGTCTGGTCGCCGACATTGGCGGCGGCAGTACCGAATTCATCATTGGCCAGCGCTTCGAGCCGTTGCTGCGCGAAAGCCTGCAAATGGGCTGCGTCAGCTTCACCCAGCGCTACTTCAAGGACGGCAAGATCACCCCGGCCCGTTACGCCCAGGCGTACACCGCGGCACGGCTGGAGATCATGAGCATCGAACACGCCCTGCACCGCCTGACCTGGGATGAAGCCATCGGCTCCTCGGGCACCATTCGCGCCATTGGCCTGGCGCTGAAGGCCGGCGGGCACGGCACCGGCGAAGTGAATGCCGAAGGTTTGGCCTGGCTCAAACGCCGACTGTTCAAGCTGGGCGATGTCGACAAAATCGATTTCGACGGCATCAAACCCGACCGTCGGGCGATTTTCCCGGCAGGTCTGGCAATTCTCGAAGCGATCTTCGACGCCCTCGAATTGCAACGCATGGATCACTGCGAAGGCGCGCTGCGTGAAGGCGTGCTTTACGACCTGCTCGGCCGTCATCATCACGAAGACGTGCGCGAACGCACCCTGACTTCGTTGATGGAGCGTTATCACGTCGATGTCGAACAAGCGGCGCGGGTCGAACGCAAAGCCCTGCACGCCTTCGATCAGGTTGCCGTGGACTGGCAGCTGGATGACGGCATCTGGCGCGAACTGCTGGGCTGGGCAGCGAAAGTGCACGAAGTCGGCCTCGACATCGCTCACTACCACTATCACAAGCACGGCGCCTATCTGATCGAACACTCTGATCTGGCCGGGTTCTCCCGCGAAGACCAGCAGATGCTAGCCCTTTTGGTGCGCGGCCATCGCCGCAATATCCCCAAGGACAAGTTTGCCGATTTTGGTCAGGACGGCGACAAGCTGATCCGCCTCTGCGTGCTGCTGCGCTTTGCGATCCTGTTTCACCACATCCGTGGCACGCAGACGATGCCGCAGGTGGTGCTGCATGCCAACGGCAATAACCTTGATGTGGAATTTCCGCAGGACTGGCTGGATGAGAATCAGCTGACTCAGGCGGATTTCGGCCTCGAAGCCGATTGGCTGACGCGGGTTGGCATCGTCCTCACCGTCCACTGACATACCGCAAATCCCCCCTGTAGGAGCTGCCGCAGGCTGCGATCTTTTGATCTTGTTTTTAAGATCAAAAGATCGCAGCCTCGTTTCACTCGACAGCTCCTACAGGGGATTTTGGCTACAAAAAAGGCGATCCCGTGGGATCGCCTTTTTATTTGGCTGAAAGTCAGCTGCTCACCGGCAAAATCGGGCTACCCAACCGCTCCAGCAACGTTGCCTGCGCACTGCGCGGGTTCTGGTTGCCGGTTGGTGTGTTGCGAATGTAGCGGCCATCCGACTGCAGGCTCCAGCTGTGGGTGTTGTCGGTCAGGTACAGCTCCAGCTCTTTCTTGACCCGGGTCAGCAGCTTCTTGCCCTCCACCGGGAAGCAAGTCTCGACGCGCTTGTCGAGGTTGCGCTCCATCCAGTCGGCGCTGGAGAGGAACATCTGCTCCTCGCCGCCATTGAGGAAGTAGAACACTCGGGTGTGTTCCAGGAAGCGACCGATGATCGAGCGCACGTGAATATTGTGCGAAACCCCGGTAATGCCCGGACGCAGGCAGCACATGCCACGCACCACCAGATCGATGCGCACACCGGACTGGCTGGCCTTGTACAGCGCGCGGATGATCTTCGGATCGGTCAGCGAGTTGAACTTGGCAATGATGTGCGCCGGTTTGCCTTCGAGGGCGAACTGGGTCTCGCGGGCAATCATGTCGAGCATGCCCTTTTTCAGGGTGAACGGCGCGTGCAGCAGCTTCTTCATGCGCAGCGTCTTGCCCATGCCGATCAACTGGCTGAACAGTTTGCCGACGTCTTCGCACAAGGCGTCGTCAGAGGTCAGCAAGCTGTAGTCGGTGTAGAGCTTGGCGTTGCCGGCGTGGTAGTTACCGGTACCCAAATGCGCGTAACGCACAATCTCGCCCTGCTCACGACGCAGGATCAACATCATTTTGGCGTGGGTCTTGAAGCCGACCACGCCATAGATCACCACCGCACCGGCCGTTTGCAGACGGCTGGCCAGTTGCAGGTTGGACTCTTCGTCGAAGCGTGCGCGCAGCTCGATGACCGCAGTCACTTCCTTGCCGTTACGCGCGGCGTCCACCAGCGCATCGACGATTTCCGAGTTGGCGCCGGAGCGGTACAGGGTCTGGCGCACGGCCAGAACGTGCGGATCTTTCGCCGCTTGGCGCAGCAGGTCGACCACCGGGGTGAACGACTCGAATGGGTGCAGCAGCAGGATGTCCTGCTTGCTGACCACACTGAAAATGTTCTCGCTGTTCTGCAGCAGTTTCGGGATCTGCGGGGTGAACGGCGTGTATTGCAGCTCCGGATGGCTGTCCAGACCGGTGATGCTGAACAGGCGCGTCAGGTTGACCGGGCCGTTGACCTGATACAGCTCGTTCTCGCTCAGGTTGAACTGCTTGAGCAGGTAATCCGAAAGCAGTTTCGGGCAGGTGTCGGCAACCTCAAGACGCACCGCATCACCGTAACGACGGGAGAACAGCTCGCCACGCAGCGCACGGGCCAAGTCTTCGACGTCTTCGGAATCGAGCGCCAGGTCAGCGTTTCGGGTCAGACGGAACTGGTAGCAGCCCTTGACCTTCATGCCCTGGAACAGGTCATCGGCGTGAGCGTGGATCATCGACGACAGGAACACATAGTTGTCGCCAGCGCCGCCAACTTCTTCCGGCACTTTGATAATCCGTGGCAGCAGACGCGGCGCCGGGATGATCGCCAGACCGGAATCGCGACCGAAGGCGTCGATGCCTTCCAGCTCGACGATGAAGTTCAGGCTCTTGTTCACCAGCAACGGGAACGGGTGCGTCGGGTCGAGGCCGATCGGGGTGATGATCGGCGCGATCTCGTCGCGGAAATAACGGCGCACCCAGGTCTTGATCTTGGTCGTCCAGTTACGGCGACGGATGAAACGGACCTGATGCTTTTCAAGCTCGGGCAAAAGAATGTCGTTGAGAATCGCGTATTGGCGATCGACATGGCCGTGCACCAATTCGCTGATACGGGCCAAGGCTTGATGCGGCTGCAAGCCATCGGCACCAGCCTGTTCGCGGGCAAAGGTGATTTGCTTCTTGAGACCGGCGACGCGAATTTCGAAGAATTCGTCGAGGTTGCTCGAGAAGATCAGCAGGAACTTCAGCCGCTCGAGCAACGGATAGGACTCGTCCAGCGCCTGTTCCAGCACGCGGATATTGAACTGCAATTGCGAGAGCTCACGGTGGATGTACAGGCTGCTGTCATCCAGGCCGGGAATGGCGATCGCCGGCACCGCCGCAGCGGTTTCGGTGACCGGCGCGGGTGGCGCTGGCTCCAGTTCCGGCGGGGTTTCGGTGATTTGTTCGACCACCGGCTGAGCTTCTTTTACGGCAACTTCAGTGAGTCCTTCGGTATTCATGGAATGTTCCTGGGAGGGCTATTTCTGCTCTCGTAACAATTGAGCGGCGCGGACAGCAAAGTAAGTCAGGATGCCATCAGCGCCGGCACGTTTAAAGGCGGTCAGTGATTCGAGAATCACCGCTTCGCTCAACCAGCCATTCTGGATCGCCGCCATGTGCATGGCGTATTCGCCACTGACCTGATAGACGAACGTCGGCACCTTGAAGGCATCTTTTACCCGGAAAAGAATGTCCAGGTATGGCATGCCTGGTTTGACCATGACCATGTCCGCGCCTTCAGACAAGTCCGCACCGACTTCGTGCAGCGCTTCGTCGCTGTTGGCCGGGTCCATCTGATAGGAGACCTTGTTCGCCTTGCCGAGGTTCGCGGCCGAACCCACGGCATCGCGGAACGGGCCGTAATAGGCGCTGGCGTACTTGGCCGAGTAGGCCATGATGCGTACGTTGACGTGGCCGGCAATTTCCAGCGCTTCACGAATCGCCTGGATGCGCCCGTCCATCATGTCCGATGGCGCAACAACCTGCGCGCCGGCTTCGGCATGGGACAGTGCTTGCCTGACCAGCGCATCGACAGTGATGTCGTTCTGCACATAGCCGTCTTCGTCGAGGATGCCGTCCTGACCGTGGGTGGTGAACGGATCGAGGGCGACGTCGGTGATTACGCCCAGCTCCGGGAAGCGCTCGCGCAGAGCGCGGGTTGCGCGCTGGGCAATGCCCTGCGGGTTCCAGGCTTGCGCAGCGTCGAGAGATTTCAGTTCCGGTGGCGTCACCGGGAACAGGGCCAACGCCGGAATCCCCAGCTCGACCCATTTGCCAGCTTCTTCAAGCAGCAGATCAATCGTCAGCCGCTCAACACCCGGCATCGACGCCACGGCTTCGCGGCGGTTTTCACCGTCGAGCACGAACACCGGCAGGATCAGATCATCGACCGTCAGCACATTTTCCCGCACCAGCCGACGCGAAAAATCATCACGACGGTTGCGACGCAGGCGGGTTGCAGGGAACAGACGATTGGCGGGGGTAAAGCTCACGGCGGACTCCTGAGCCCGCGCAAACGGGCGAGCGTGACAGTTATAGACGGCCATTATGACGAACAGATGACAGTTATGCGTACCCCGTGACATGTAGCCGCATTCCATTGTCTGTGTAGGAATTGTTCACGTCGAGACACATTTGGACACTTTCATGAATGTGTCCGAAGGGTTAGGCTGCGCGTTCATTTCGCCAGCACCCAGACAATGCTCCAACAATTTCTGCATGACTTTGGCTACTTCGCCCTGTTTCTCGGGACGTTCTTCGAAGGCGAAACCATTCTGGTGCTCGCGGGTTTTCTCGCGTTCCGTGGTTACATGGACATCAATCTGGTGGTGGTCGTGGCGTTCTGCGGCAGCTATGCCGGTGATCAGCTGTGGTACTTCCTGGGGCGCAAGCACGGGCGCAAATTGCTCGCGCGCAAACCGCGCTGGCAATTGATGGGCGACCGGGCGCTGGAGCACATTCGTAAGCATCCTGACATCTGGGTCCTGAGCTTCCGCTTCGTTTATGGCTTGCGCACGGTGATGCCGGTGGCGATCGGCCTGTCGGGGTATCCGCCGGGGCGTTATCTGTTGCTGAACGGCATCGGCGCAGCCATCTGGGCCACCGCGCTGGCGGCTGCGGCTTACCATTTCGGCGCAGTGCTGGAAGGTATGCTCGGCAGCATCAAGAAATACGAACTGTGGGTCCTCGGCGCCCTGCTGGTATTGGGCGTTGGCCTGTGGCTGCGTCGCCGCTTCAAGAATGCGCGTCTGGCGAAGAAAATCTACGCCGACGAGCAAGCTGCGAAAGCCGCGCAGTTGCAGCAAGCCGAACTGGCCAATCCCGCCGAACCCAAGACACCAGCCGAGTAACTCGCTGGCGGGCGGCGCTCGCCATCCCACACTGCGCACAGCAGTGTGGTCCCCCGAAATCATCAGTTCATCGTCGCCCTCTTCCTGGCACGAGTCGAACAGTCGCCCCAAATAATGAACACCCCGCCGTCGTTGCGATCCATGTAGAGAGCGCTCCGTGCATGCTGTGTCCGATGATTGGACGGCGTGAGTCCTGAGACTGACCGTAGGGGTCGCCACCCATAAACCCTATGGCAACGCGCGATAAATTAGTGGACATTTAGCGCTATGAATCTGGAGAGAAAACCATGAGCAAAAAAGTTGCAGTGATCCTGTCCGGCAGTGGCGTTTACGACGGCGCCGAGATCCATGAAAGCGTCATTACCCTGCTGCGCCTCGATCAACGCGGCGCGCAGGTGCAGTGTTTCGCCCCGAACATCTCGCAATTGCATGTGATCAATCACCTGACTGGCGAAGAAATGCCCGAGTCGCGCAACGTGCTGGTGGAATCGGCGCGCATTGCTCGCGGCAACATCAAGGACATCCGCGAAGCCGACGTCGAAGACTTCGATGCGCTGATCGTGCCCGGCGGTTTTGGCGCGGCGAAGAACCTCTCGAACTTCGCCATCGAAGGCGCTGGCTGCACCGTGCAGCCAGACGTGCTGGCCTTGGCCGAAGCGTTTGCCGAAGCGGGCAAACCGGTGGGGCTGATCTGCATCTCGCCGGCACTCGCGGCGAAAATCTACGGCCCGGGCGTAACCTGCACCATCGGCAACGATGCCGACACCGCCACGGCGATGAACAAGATGGGCGCGACCCACGAAGACTGCGCCGTGACCGACATCATCGAAGACAAGGCGCGCAAACTGGTGACAACCCCGGCGTATATGCTGGCGCAGAACATCAGCGAAGCGGCTTCGGGGATCAACAAACTGGTCGACCGTGTGCTCGAATTGACTCACGAGAACGACGCCTGACCCGGTCTTGCTGCCAAGCTTTTGTGGCGAGGGGATTTATCCCCGATGGGCTGCGAAGCGGCCCTGTTTTTTTACTGAAACGCCGGGGCCTGCTGCGCAGTCCATCGGGGATAAATCCCCTCACCACAGGATCCGCGTTGAATCACGGTTTGCGAGTAAGGCGAGTCAGGATGCGGTCCAGCGCATTGGCAAACGCCTGTTTCTCGCGGTCACCGAATGGCGCAGGGCCGCCGCTCATCTGGCCCTGTTCGCGCAGATCGGTGAACAGGTTGCGTACTGCCAACCGGTCACCCATGTTCTTCTCGTCGAACTCCTTGCCACGCGGATCCAGCGCTGCCACGCCCTTCTTCACTAGCCGATCGGCCAGCGGAATATCGCTGCAAATCACCAGTTCACCGGGCACCGCGTGCTCGACCAGATAATCGTCCGCCGCATCCGGGCCGCTCGGCACCACGATCAACTTGACGATGGCCAGCCCCGGCTTGATCTGCGGCTGCCCGGCCACCAGCACCACTTCGTACTGTCGCTTGAGGGCAAACTTCACCACCAGATCCTTCGCCGCCCGCGGACAGGCGTCGGCATCGATCCATACACGCATTTTGTTTACCTCTTAAAAGCAAAAGATCGCAGCCTTCGGCAGCGCCTACAGGGTTTTCGGTGGTCACAAACAGTGTGATCACCTCAATCCCCTGTAGGAGCTGCCGCAGGCTGCGATCTTTTCAGGATCACACAATCAAGCAGCAGAAACCCGCTTCTTCTCCGCCACCCAACTACGCCCATACAACACAACAATCGCCAGAATCGCCACTGCCTGCGCCGCCAGCGAATACGCGTCGGCGTGAATCCCCAGCCAATCGAAATCGAAGAACGGCACTGGCCGTGTGCCGAAGATCCCGGCTTCTTGCAGCGCCTTGACGCCATGCCCGGCAAACACCACCGACAGCGCACACAGCAGCGCCGCGTTGATGCTGAAGAACAGCGTCAGCGGCAGTTTCGCCGAACCGCGCAAGATCACCCATGCAAGCCCGACCAGCAGCACCAGCGCAGTCGCGCCGCCGGCCAACACGGCGTTGTGCCCGGCAGGACCGGCCTGCAACCAGAGGGTTTCGTAGAACAGGATCACTTCGAACAGCTCGCGGTACACCGAGAAGAACGCCAGTATCGCGAAGCCGAAACGCCCGCCGCCGCCAACCAGACTGCTTTTGATGTAATCCTGCCAGGCGGCGGCGTGCCGACGGTCGTGCATCCACACGCCCAGCCACAGCACCATCACGCTGGCGAACAGCGCCGTGGCGCCTTCGAGCAATTCGCGCTGCGAGCCGCTGACGTCGATCACGTACGCCGCCAGCGCCCAGGTGGCGAGGCCGGCCAGCAACGCCAGGCCCCAACCGACGTTGACGCTGCGCACGGCCGACTGCTGGCCGGTGTTGCGCAGGAACGCGAGGATCGCTGCCAGCACCAGAATCGCTTCAAGACCTTCACGCAGCAAAATAAGCAGGCCGGAGATGTAGCTCAACGACCAGCTCAAACCATCGCTGCCGAGCAACCCGGCGGACTCTTTCAGCTTCGCCTTGGCCGCATCCAGACGCTGCTCGGCTTGGGCAACCGGCAGGCCATCCTGCAACGACTGCCGATAGGCCATCAGGGATTTTTCGGTGTCCTTGCGTACGTTGGCGTCGACGTTATCCAGCGAACTCTCGACCAGCTCGAACCCTTCCAGGTACGCCGCCACCGACAGGTCGTAGGCCTGATCGTGCTCACCCGCGCGGTAGGCCGCGAGGCTCTTGTCCAGCGTCGCAGCGGTGTAGTCGAGCAACTGCGCGGGGCCACGTTTGACCTGCGGCGGCTGCGCACGCTGGGCGCGGAAGGTCGCGGCGGCTTGCGCGCCTTCGGCGGCCTGCACTTCCGTCGGTGTCTGGCGCGCCAGATCTGCGATGTTGTAACTCTTTTCGGATTTGGCCGCCGCTGCATCGGCACTGAACCCAGCGATGTAAGTGGCCAGATCCCAACGCTGGCGATCATCGAGCTGATCGGCAAACGCCGGCATGTCGGTGCCTTCGACGCCTTGGCCGAGAGTGCTGTAGATCGCGTACAGGCTCAGGTGATCCATGCGCACCGCATCACGCAGATTGGCGGGCGCAGGCGTCAGTCCGACACCTGCCGGGCCGTCACCGGCGCCTGTGTCGCCGTGGCACACCGAGCAATTCTGCGCATAGAGCGGCGCACCACGGATCGGGTCCGGGGTGATGATCGGCGCCTGGCTCACTTCATACGCCACCGCCAGTTTTGCACCCAGTTGCCGTGCCTGACGGGCCACTTCGGCGCCGTCCTGCTTGGCACTGATGGCTGCATGCAACGCAGCGACGCCCTGCTCCAGCGCAGCTTTTCCGGGCTTGGCCGGCAGGTTGGCGATCAAGCCTTGCAGCGCTTGGGTGAATTCCAGCTGTTCGCGGTATTCGGAGTCATCCATGACTTTGCCCGCGGCTACCGTTGGCGGGTAGTCAGCGCTGATGTAATCAAGCAGGTGCAGCGCTTGCGGCGCGCCTTCCACGGTATCGGCCAGCAGGTTGGAGCTGCTCAGGGCGAACAACGGGAACACCAGCCAGGCCAGGAATCGGGACGAGGCAGTCATGAATGAGTCTCAAATGGTAATACGAAGTTACATATTGTTCACTTCGAAACCGATTCACTCAAGCTTTCTCGCAGATTTGCGCGGCGCCAACCTCTGCTCAACGCCAACACTCATCCCTATAATGCCGGCGCGCTACGCCCTTTGAGCTCAAGGAAGAACCGCTGCCCATGCGTCGATATCTGCTGTCTTCAGTGCTACTAATCGCCGTCCTGCACCTGAGTGGATGCGCCGCTTACCGCAATTACGATCAGGAAATGCAGCAGACCAATGACCAGTTGATGCGCGGCAACTTTCAGGGCGCGCTGGATCTGCTGAATTGGAACAACCCGTGGGAAGACAAGGATCTGCTCTATTACTTCGAAAAAGGCGCGATTTTCAGCTTCGCCAACGTGCTGCCGCAGAGCCAGACCGCTTGGCGCAGCGCCGACCAAATGGTCTTCCAGCGCGAAGAGGCCGTCCCCTCCGGCGCCAGCAAGCTGCTCAACCGGTTCGCCTATGAAATGGGCACCATGCTGGTCAACGACAAGCTGAGTCGCTACGAAGGCTACGACTACGAAAAAGTCATGCTGACCACGCAGATGGCTCTCAACCAACTGGCCGAGAGTGATTTCGACGGCGCCCGGGCCGACATCAAAAAAACCCACGAACGTGAAGCGCTGATTGCCCGCCAGCGAGAACGCCAATACGAAGAACTCGAAGCGCAGGCCGGCGCTCAGGGCATCAAGGTGCAATACAAGGATCTGCAAGGTTATCCGGTCACCACGCTGGATGCCCCGGCGGTGATCGAATTGAAAAACGGCTACCAGAGCGCGTTCAGCCACTATCTGGCCGGTTTCACCTATGAAGCACTGGGCGAACGGGACCTGGCCGCCCCGGGCTATCGGCAGGCGATCGAATTGCGCCCGGACCTGGCTTTTCTCCAGCAGGCGCTGCGCAATCTCGACAAGTCGCCCGCCAAAGCGGATGAAAGTGATGTCCTGATCGTCGTCCAGACGGGCCTGGCACCGGCCCGCAGTTCGGTGAGCGTGCCGATCCCGGTACGGCTGAATGAAAACCTGGTGATCGTCGCACCGATCTCCCTGCCGATTATGGTGCCGGACACCGTTACACCCGCGTTCGACCACATCGTGGTGGATGGCCGAAAACGCCCCCTGACCGTCGTCAACAGTGTCACCGACATGGCGTTTCGTACGTTGCGCGATGACATGCCGGCGATCATTTCCCGGGCGATGTTTCGCGCGAACATGGCCGCGATATCCCAGGCTCAGGAAAACGAACGCAATCCGGCCAAAGCCTCGCTGGTGGTCACCCAGCACGATCCTTTCGAAGAGGCCGACACCCGAACCTGGCGCACGTTGCCGGACAAGACACTGGTCGCACGAGTCCGTCTGAAAAAGGGCGAGCATCTGTTCAGCGCCCCGAATGTCCCGGGAGCGCCGCCGCTCGCCTGGCGTATCGACCGCGATCACCAGTTGGTCTACCTGCGTGCGCTGGGCGACATCGCCAACCTTGTCGGTAACGGGTATGTGCCAACCAAGTAATGGCACGTAACTATTCCGCGCAATTAAAAAGCTATTACATAGCCATCACTGCGCGCCTATAATGCCGCGCCCTCGCTAAGGCGAAACGGCATAAAAGCTCCTCTTGTTATGAGGAATTGGCAGGAGGCCAGTGCCACTGTCGATCGGTCCCACCAGCCCGACCCGCACACGAGGCTGTCGTTACTCATGGAAGAAGTACCCCCATGGCATTCCGCGCTCCCACTCTGATCGCGCTCAGCGCCGTCACTCTGCTGTCCGGCTGTTCGGCGTTTCGCAACTACGATTCCGAACTGGCACAGACCAACCAGCAACTGGCTTCCGGCAATGTCGATGCCGCGCTGACCCTGCTGGAAAAGAACAACACCAGCCCCGACAAAGACCTGCTCTATTACTTCGAGAAAGGTGAGTTGCTGCGCGCCAAGGGCGATCTGTCGGGCAGCCAGAATGCCTGGACCAGCGCTGACAAGGTCGTCGGTCAGTGGGAAGATTCGGTCAAGCTCGACACCGGCAAATACCTCGCCCAGTTCGGCAGCTTCGTGGTCAACGACAAGGTTCGCCGCTACGAAGGCTACGACTATGAAAAAGTCATGCTGACCACGCAGATGGCCCTGAACCTGCTGGCGGTCAACGACTTCGATGGCGCGCGCACCGCGATCAAACGCACTCACGAGCGCGAAGCAGTGATCGCCGACCTGCGTGACAAGGAATACCTCAAAAGCGAGGAAGAGGCCGAGAAAGAAGGCGTCAAGACTCAGTACAAGGATCTGCAAGGCTATCCGGTCGCCAGCCTCGACGCACCGGAAGTGGTCAGCCTGAAAAACAGCTACCAGAGCGCGTTCAGCCATTATCTGGCCGGTTTCGTTTACGAAGCCCTGGGTGAAAAAGACCTGGCTGCACCGGGCTACCGCAAGGCTGTCGAACTGCGCCCGAACACGCCGCTGCTGGAACAGGCACTGGTCAACCTCGACAAGCCGAGCAAGAGCGATGACAGCGACATCCTGATCGTGGTGCAAAGCGGTCTGGCGCCAGCACGCGATTCGATCCGCGTGCCACTGCCGTTGCCGATTTCCAACAACGTGGTGATCACTCCGCTGTCGTTCCCGATCATCAAGGCCGACACCTCCACCGCGCCGTTCGCGCAGATCGGTGTCGATGGCCAGCAAGTCAACCTGACTGCCCTCAACAGCACCACCGCCATGTCCCGTCGCGCCCTGCGTGATGACATGCCAGGCATCATCCTGCGCACCACCGTGCGCGCGATCACCAAAGGTGTCGCGCAGAAGCAGATCAACGAAACCAACCCACTGGCCGGTCTGGCGGTAGGTATTTCTTCAGCCGTGCTCGAAGGTGCCGATACCCGTACGTGGCGCACCCTGCCGGACAACACCCAAGTGGTGCGTCTGCGCTTGAAGAAAGGTGAACACCAAGTCACTCTGCCGAGCGCCGTGGGCGGGTCGGTGGTCAAGGTCACCGTCGATCAGCGTTATCAGGTGATCAGCCTGCGCGCCGTAGGCAATCAGGTATTCGCTGGCGGTATCGCCGCCCACGTGATCCCGAGCGCCAGTGCGACCAACGTCGCCAGCCTCAAACAACCTTAAGAACGGAGTCTTTGCATGCGCTTCAAACTCATCGCCGTCGCCGCCCTCGCCTTGCTGGCCAGCGGCTGCGCCACCCCGCCACCTCCTGAGCCGGGCAGCGCCGCGAGCAAAGTCGTGGCCATGGGCCCGCAGAAACACATCGTCGTCGGCGCCATGCGCGTCGCCCGCGAAAACGGCTTCATGACCGTCAACGTGCAGTTGAGCAACACCCTCAACAGCAACAAGATTTTCTACTACCGCTTCGCCTGGCTCGGCGCGGAAGGTTTCCCGGTTGCTGAAGAAGAAGTCTGGAAAAGCCAAATGATGTACGGCGCCCAGACCAGCTTCATTCAGGCGATCGCCCCTACGCCTAAAGCCGTGGACTTCCGTCTGGAAATCAAGACGCCTTAAGCCCGCCACCCTATTCCTGTTTTAGAGAGCACTGACATGTTTGTACGCTTTTCCTGCATCGCCGTTATCGCCCTGCTGGCCTCCGGTTGCGCCAACACCTCGCCGACCTTGGGCAGCAAGAACATCAGCTACGGCGACACCAAGGCTGTTGAAACCGTCACCAACGAGTTCGGTTCGACCGACCTGCAAATGATCGCCGAGTCGATGACCCGCTCGCTGGCTCAGTCCGGCATTCTGCAGGGCCGTCCGGTGGTTCAGGTCTACGACGTGAAGAACAAGACCAGCGAGTACATCGATACCCGCGAAATCACCACCAGCATCAAGACTCAGTTGATGAAGACCGGCGTTGCCCGCTTCGCCAGCGACAACAACGCGATGCAGAGCCAGGTTGACCAGCTCAAGCTGCAAAACCAGAGCGGCCTGTACAAGAAGAGCACCGTGGCCAAGACCGGCAACATGGTGGCTGCCAAGTACCGCATCGAAGGCTCGATCAGCTCGATCGTCAAGCGCAGCAGCGATTACAAGGACGTCTTCTACAAATTCAGCCTGCAATTGATCGACGTTGAAAGCGGTCTGGCCGAGTGGATGGACGAAAAAGAGATCCGCAAAACCACGGAGCGTTAATCGATGCGCACATGGATTGGCATCATGGCCCTGGCTTGCGCGTTTGGCGCGCAAGCGGCCCCGAAAGTCGCGGTGACGGATCTGGCGTATCAGGAACGTGTGGAGCAATACATCCACATCGTTTCGGCGCAGAGCAATTATCGTGAGGGTTATTACAGTGCCAGTGGCTCTTCGAGCTATAACGAGATCGAAGCCACCACCAGCTACATCGAACAGGGCGAACTGCGCAAATTCACCGGCGACATCAAGGGTGAAATCCTGCGTACCGGCATGTTCCAGCTGGTGCAGGGCACGCCGTACACCGCATCGTCCAAGGGTGACGTCTACGACGTGATCAAGCGGATCAAGGCCGGCAACTTCAAGGGCGCCGACTACGTGCTGTTCGGCACCGTGTCGGACATCGACTTCACCCAGGACATGAACGAGCTGGCGCACACCGACAGCTATTCGGCAGTACTGGGCCTGACGTTGGTGGCGGATTTCAGCCTGATCAACACCAAGACCTTCGAAATCACTTCGGCCTTCACGGCGATGGGTGAAGCGCAGGACACCAAACTGGTGAACGGCCGCGACATCAAGATCTCGCTGAACCGCCCACGGGTGGTGCGCGAGGTATCGAAGGCGCTGGGCGAGGACGTGGCCGGGCAACTGAGCCAACAACTCGGTGGTGGCGGTTACGAGCAGCCGCGCGAGCCGCAGCAGCGCAACAATCTGCCGCGCGATACGGCGCCAGTAATTTTGCGCTGAGTATGGTCTGAGGGCTCTTGTGGAGAGGGGATTTATCCCCTCTCCACAGGTAAGTGCGACACAGAGCAATAAAAAAGGCGACCTCGTGGGGTCGCCTTTTTTGTGTCTGGCGGTTTAGACCGCCGCTTTGCGCAACGTCGCCATGAACGCTGCCGCGCCAATGAATAACCCGGCAAACGTGCGGTTCATGCGTTTCTGCTGCTTGGGCGTGCGCAATGCTCGCAGAACCTTGGACGCCAGACCGGTGTAGCCGGCCATGACAATCAGGTCGACAAACACCATCGTCGCGCCGATCACCAGATACTGGATCAGCAGCGGCGCGTGGGGATTGATGAACTGCGGCAGCACCGCCAGCATGAAGATCAAGGCCTTGGGGTTACTCATGTTGACCAGGAAACCACGGAAGATCAGAACCAACGGCTTGCCAATCGGGCGAATGGCCGCGTCATCGCTCATGTCGCTGGGCAGTGCGCGCCATTGCTTGATCCCGAGGTAGACGAGATAGGCGACGCCGAACCATTTGATGGCATAGAAGGCGGTAGCGGAAGCCGCGAGGATCGCGCCGACACCGGCGCCGACAATCGCGATTTGCAGGGCCAGCCCCAATTGCAAACCCAGCGCGTTCCAGTAACCACGCCAGAACCCGTATTGCAGACCGCTGGACATCGACGCAATGGCGCCAGCGCCCGGAGAAAGACTGATCAACCAGCAGGCGGCAAAAAATGCCAGCCATGTTTCAAGCTCCATCGCACACCTCGACTTTGACTCGTGACAGACGTCTAAGCTAATGCGACTTGGCGCCGCTGACTATCGATTTTTTGTAGGAAAAGGGGACTACAGAAAACCCAAAACAAAGGATCCTGCTTTAAACGCTACTTCTCGAATCCGCTCGAAGGAAACACATCAGTCCCCCGCCAACGTCGTACCGAACGCTGGAAGAACAGGCTGTTCGGCACCTGCACCATCGCGCTACCGGTGCCCAATTCCTCAGCCTCGATCAACGTGGTGTAGAGCAGATTGATCGCCACCACCCGGCCTTTGACCCCAGGCTTGTCGGTGGTGTCGACCAGTTCGACCACATCGCCCAACCGAAACGGGCCAACGGTGAAAATCAGAATCGCGCAGAGCAGGTTCGACAGCACGCTCCACATGGCGAAAAACGCCACCGCCGCCACCGCGACGAAACCCGACAGCGCCGTCCACAACACAGTGGCCGACACGCCGAGGCGCTGCAGTACAAAGATCACCGCGCTGCCCATGATCAGCCAGCGCAGCACACCACGCAGCGGCATCAGCAGTTGCGGCGGAAACGGATAGCGTTCGCCCAGACGGGTCAGACATTTGGCCACAAAGCGCTGGGCCAGATAACCGGCCAGCAGGATCAGCAGAATCTGCACGCCGAGCCAGATCGGCTCGACCCACATCGCCGGCAGCGGCAGCTTGAACGCTTCCATCAGGACAGCGCCTCCAACTCCGCTTGCATGCTTTCCAGCGTCTCCAGCGCTTCCATCCACGCCTCTTCCAGCTCGCCTTCGCGCACTTTCAATTTCGCTTGCTCGGCCAGCAGATCACGCAATTCGTTCTTGCGCGCCGGCTCGTAGATGTCGCTGTCGCCGAGGCTGGCGTCAACCTTGGCCAGTTTCTCGTGAAGCTTGCCCAATTCGGCTTCGAGCTTGTCGGCCTCACGCTTGTGCGGCGCCAGTTGCTGACGCAACGCAGCAGCAGCCTGACGCTGAGCCTTCTTGTCGGTTTTGTCCGGGTTGACCGGGGTGTTACTGACCGGCGCATTGCGCTGACGGTATTCCACCAGCCAACGAGCATAGTCTTCGAGGTCGCCATCGAACTCTTCTACTTTGCCATCGGCAACCAGATAGAAGTTGTCGGTGGTGCTCTTGAGCAAGTGCCGATCGTGAGACACCACCAGAACCGCGCCGCTGAATTCCTGCAACGCCATGGTCAGCGCCAGGCGCATTTCCAGGTCGAGGTGGTTGGTCGGTTCGTCGAGCAGCAAGAGGTTCGGCCGCTCCCAGGCGATCAATGCCAGGGCCAGACGCGCCTTTTCGCCACCGGAGAAATTCAGCACAGGCTCATCAAGCCGCGCCCCACGGAAGTCGAAACCGCCGAGGAAGTCGCGCAACGCTTGTTCACGCTCGGTCGGCGCCAGACGCTGCAAGTGCAGCAACGGGCTGGCCTTGGCGTCCAGAGAGTCGAGTTGATGCTGGGCGAAGTAACCGACCACGGTGTTCTCGCCACGGGTCAGTCGCCCGGACAGCGGTTCGAGCTCGCCGGCGAGGTTTTTGATCAGTGTCGATTTACCCGCGCCGTTAGGGCCGAGCAAACCGATGCGCGCGCCAGGGGTCAGTTGCAGCTTGACCTTCTCCAGCACGGTTCGGTCGCCGTAGCCCAGGTTCGCATCGGACAGATCGATCAGCGTGCTGGAGATCTTGCTCGACTCGCGGAACACGAAATCGAACGGCGAATCGACGTGGGCCGCCGACAGCTCTTCCATGCGCTCCAGCGCCTTGATTCGGCTCTGCGCCTGACGGGCCTTGGTCGCCTGCGCCTTGAAGCGGGCGATGTAGCTTTCCATGTGCGCACGCTGCGCCTGCTGTTTCTCGTAGGCTTGTTGCTGTTGGGCCAGACGCTCGGCACGGGCACGTTCGAACGCGGTGTAGCCGCCGCGATACAGGGTGATTTTGCGCTGATCGACATGGGCGACGTGATCGACGACTTCGTCGAGGAAATCGCGGTCGTGGGAAATCAGCAGCAAGGTGCCGGCGTAACTTTTCAGCCAGTCTTCAAGCCAGATGATGGCGTCGAGGTCCAAGTGGTTGGTCGGTTCATCGAGCAACAACAGATCCGACGGGCACATCAATGCCTGCGCCAGGTTCAGACGCATCCGCCAGCCACCGGAGAAATCTCCGACCTGCCGATCCATCTGTTCGTTGGTGAACCCCAGACCGGCCAGCAACTTGCGGGCACGGGCGTCGGCGGTGTAGCCGTCGGCGCTGTCGAGTTCGACGTGCAGACGCGCCAGGGCTACGCCGTCGTGCGCTTCCTCGGCCACGGCGAGGTCACGTTGCACCTCGCGTAGACGCAGGTCGCCATCGAGCACATAGTCGACCGCAAGGCGTTCGAGCGTGTCGACCTCTTGGCGCATGTGTGCGATCCGCCAGTCGGCCGGCAGCAGGCAATCGCCCGAGTCCGGGTGCAATTCGCCGCGCAGCAAGGCAAACAGGCTGGATTTGCCGGCGCCGTTGGCACCGATGAGGCCAGCTTTGTGGCCGGCGTGCAGGGTCAGCTCGGCGTCTTCTAGCAGACGTTGCGGGCCACGCTGTAAAGTCAGGTTCTGAAGTCGGATCATAATGGCGGCGGAGTCTACCAGCTTCGCTCACAACTAGCGCGAGTAGCACGATGTCCTCTGACCTGTGGAGCTTTGCCCTTGCCACCTACGCCCGTCCGGGCGTGGAAGACGCATGCCTGCAACTGCAAACGGCGGGGGTCAATGTGTGCCTGTTGCTGTGCGGTTTGTGGCTGGAGCAACGCGGCGCGAGCTGTGATGAACAGCGTGCGGGGCAGCTTCAGGCGCTGACCGGGCCTTGGGACATCGAGGTTGTGCAGCCGCTGCGAACCCTGCGCATGCAATGGAAAGCGCGGGCTTTGGATGATGTGGTGTTGAAGGGTATACGCGAACAAGTCAAAGCGCTGGAGCTGGAAGCCGAGCGCACATTGCTGTCGCGGCTGGAGGGTATTGCTCAGTTGTGGGGGCGAAACGGAGCGGGATCAGTTGGCTGGCTGGAAGCGCTGGCTGGCTCGGCGGCCAACCTGAACCGCGACGCGCTGCAAGTGCTGCGCGTCGCGGCGATCAGCACTTAGGAAGCGCTGGTCGGGTTGCTGCTGATGCTCGACGCAGCGGCTGGCGATGGCGCAGTCGAAGTGGTCGAGGTAGTGGCGGCGGCAGGTGCAGTTGGCGCAGCCGGGGTTGCCGGTGCGGCAGGCTTGGCAGCTTGCGCGGTAGCCGGTTTGGCAGCGGCTGGCTTGGCGGCCACTGGTTTTTTCGCGGCAGGCTTAGCGGCAGGTTTTGCCGCTGGCTTGGCTGCAGGCTTGGCTGCGGCAGTTGCCGGCTTGGCGGCGGCGGCTGGCTTCGCGGCTGACTTGGCTGCCGGTTTGGCGGCGGCTTTCACTGCTGGTTTCGCAGCTGGCTTGGCGGCCGGTTTTGCAGCAACTTTCGCCGCTGGTTTTGCTGCTGGTTTAGCAGCAACAGGTTTGGCGGTCGATTTGGCTGCAGGTTTCGCAGCGGCAGTTTTAGCGGCAGGTTTCACTGCAGTCCGGGCCGCAGGTTTTGCCGCCGCGGTTTTCGCTGGAGCAGCTTTGGCCGCGGCTGATTTGGCAGCAGCAGTTTTGCGTGCGGCTGGTTTGGCAGCGGTGGTTTTAGTTGCCGGTTTCGCAGCGCTCGCCGCAGCAGCCGGTTTTTTCACCGCAGGTTTTGCAGCAGCTTTTACAGGTGCTTTGGCAGCCGGTTTCGCGGCAGCTTTCGCAGCGGGTTTGGCAGCAGCGGTTTTCGCCGGTGCCTTGGCAACAGCAGGTTTCGCTGCGGCTTTCTTCGCCGGTGCCGATGCAGGTTTAGCGGCACGGGAGGTCAACACTTTGCCCACGGCTTCTTGCACGCGACCAACACCCTGGGCCAGTTTCAGGCTTTCCTGAGCATCGCGCTTGAGTTGCAGAATGTAGCTGCGGGTATCGGACTGGCGATCCTTCAAGGCATCGAGCAGCTCTTCCAGTTCTTTCACTGCGCCTTTGGCTTTGGTCTGTGCCTTGGCTTTACCGGCGGCAGCTGCGTCCTGCAATTTGGTGCGGGACTTGTGCAGTTTTTCTTGCGCCTTGCCACGTTGCTTTTCAAGTTTGGCGAGCAGTTTTTCAGCATCAGCCAAGGCTTGCGAGCAAGCGTTTTCCAAATGCTCGAGCAAGCTGCCCGAGAGTTGTTGGAGTAAGTGCAACGGAGTATTTACAGGCTTCTTGGTGGCCGACATGGTTTACCTCCTGGCTGACGTGAGTGCGGCTCATACTAGACCTCTGCTGCTACCGCCGCTAGGTCATCTTGACAGTATCAATTGCGTTGCGTTGCACCGGGTTGAAAATGTTCTGCCCGCAGTCAAAAGCAGTTCACCGTTGCAGACGTTCGCGCTGGCATAATCCACCGCATCTCAGGACGGAGAGTGCCCATGTCGCGCTACCTTTTTTTATCCCTCTGCATGATTTTTTCCAGCGCCCACGCCGACGAAAAAACCACCGCGAACGACGCTCATGATCTGGCCTATAGCCTGGGTGCCAGCCTCGGTGAACGGCTACGCCAGGAAGTCCCGCAATTGCAGATTCAGGCACTGATTGATGGCTTGCAGCAGGCTTATCAAGGCAAGCCGCTGGCTCTGAGCGAAGCGCGGATCGAACAGATTCTGGCCGATCACGAATCGCAAAATGCCGAACACAACGCGCAGCCTTCGAGCGAGGCCGCGATGGAAAACGAACAACGTTTCCTCACTGCGGAAAAAGCCAAACCGGGAGTAAAGGAACTGGCCGACGGCATCCTGCTTACCGAGCTTGCACCTGGCACGGGCACCAAGGCCGGGCCCGATGGAAAAGTGCAGGTGCTGTATATCGGTCGCTTGCCGGACGGCACCGTGTTCGATCAGAACAGTCAGCCGCAGTGGTTCAACCTCGACAGCGTGATTGCCGGTTGGCGCACCGCACTGCAAAACATGCCGGTGGGAGCGAAATGGCGACTGGTGATTCCATCGGATCAGGCTTATGGCGCCGACGGTGCCGGGGACTTGATCGCGCCATTCACGCCGCTGGTATTTGAAGTTGAATTGCGCGGCGCGACGAGTTGATCAGGCATAAAAAAACGGTGCGCTTGAGGCGCACCGTTTTTTGTTGAGCAAAGCCAATCAGGCCTGAACTGAATCTTCTTCCTTGTGCGCCGTATGCAGCACTTCAATCAGGCAATCTTCGAGTTCGAAGCGCTCGTGAAGCAGGCCGCCGAGCTCTTTGAATTTCTCGACAACGCATTTGCCTTCATCGCAAAGATCGTTGAACGCGAGAAGCTTTTCGGTGATGACGTCGATGCGCGGGTAGATCGTCTCGGCGAGTTCCAGTCCACGCTTGTCGTTGAAGGCCTTGGCTTCGCCCGTCAGCTGTTCATAGATTTCGAAGTGCCCCGCCGATACGTAATCAACCAGCACGCCGCAGAATTCCTGCAAGGGCTTGCGACTCTCAGACAGGGTCTGAGGCTCCGCGCCGAGATTATCGTAGGCATCGATCAGCTCCTTGCGTTCCTGGAGCCAGCGGTCGATCAGCAGATGAACTCCACCCCAACGTTCCTGAGCATTCTGACAACTTTCGAGCATGGCGATCTCTCTTCCCTTGTGGGTCATGCTGCTCTACACCCGCGTCCCGCTTTAGGTTTTGGCATGGGGGACGGTCGGGCAGAGTGTCATCGAGCAACATAAATCCAATGACACGTGCGGGCCAGATTATGCCCGCACGCCTATGGCTTCAAGGTACGCAGGAGATAAAGTTCATACAAGTGTTTAATCCCGCAGCAGCTCATGGTGCGACGCTTCGCCGCTGAGCGGTCGCTGTAGAGCACTCCAGCCCATTCTCAACAATTGATACACGGCAAGAATCGACACCGCGACAAAGAACAACAGGCTCCACTCCGGGATAGTCAGGTCAAACAATGTCCAGGAGATTTGCGCGCAGTCATTGCCGCCGTTAAACATCTTTTGCAACGCACAGATCCACGACTTTCCGCTGAACAGCGCCTCCGAGGTCGGCGCACAATGGATCAGTTGCAGCACCGGATCACTCTGGATCAAGATCTGCCGCCAGGCCGCCGTGATACCGCCCAGACTCGCGCCCAGTGCAGACAACCAGTAAAGCCACAGGCCGACACGCTTGGGGCCATGTACCGACGCCAGACCACAGCAAACACACAGTAACGTGAGGAACAGCCGCTGCACCAGGCACAAGCTGCACGGCGTCAGACCCACCGCGTATTCAAGATAATAGGAAGCTCCCAGAGCAAAGGCACTCGCAGTGAAAGCCATGAAGAACAAGGAGCGTGAGCAGGCCAACGACATGGCTTTTCCGTAACAGTAGAGACAGATGGTTACGGTAGAGGAAAGCGTGTCAGCCTTTCAAGGCAAGGCCCTGCCGACAGTTCACCAGAGGTGTAGGGAAAACCCGACAGCGTCGAGAGGATTCGGCGTAGCTCGCTGTAGGACTTTGCCCTAAAGGCTCACTGAAGGTGAATTTTCGCTCGGCAAAGGTGTGCGAGGGAGCTACCTCCCTCGCCAATTCAGACGCGAGCCAGAGCCGGCAGTGGCGCGGCCAACAGGCGCTCATCGAGCAGGCCGAGGCCTTCCTGGAACAGCTGATTGCTGCGTTCGGTATCGCCAAGCTGTGCGAGCAAGCGCGCCAGTTCCGCACAGGCTTCCGGATTGCGCTGCACACGCAGGCTGCTTTCCAGATAATCCCGGGCCTTGCCCCACAGACTGGATTGCAGGCATAGACGGCCCAGGGTCAGCAGCAGACTCGGATCGTTCGGATGATCCTTGAGCCAGCTCTCGGCGGTTTGCAACTGACGCGCCGGATCACTCCCGCGCACCAGGCCATACAGGCGCGCCAGATGGCTGTCGTACTTGCGCTTGAGGGCCGTGCGCAGCACTTCTTCCGCCTCGACCTGGGCGCCCAACTGACGCAGCTGTTCGGCATAAGCCAGCACCAGCGGCGGCTCCTGACGTTGCGCCGAGGTGAGCTGTTGCCAGGCGCGAGTCAGCGACTGCAAACCAACCGCGCCGTCCTCTTCGCGCTGCGCGGCCAGCGACAGGTTTTCACCCCAGGCGCGACGCTCAAGCTCAGCCAGTTCGGCGGGCGGCAAGACTTTATCCTTGCGCAACTCCGGCAGCAGACGAATCACCGCCGACCATTCGCCGCGCTGTTGATACAAACGCTGCAACTGACGCAGCGTCTGCACGTTATGAGGATGACGCTCGTGCATCGCCTGCAATGTCACCAATGCGCCGTCGGTGTCGCCACGGTCGGTCTGCAACTGTGCGTGGTTCAAGGCGATGGCCAGCTCAGCCTGAGGCTGGCGCTCCAGCGCACGCTCAAGCAAACGATCGGACTCTTCGTAATTACCCTGCTCGTTCGCCGCACGGGCAGCGCCGAGGTAGTACAGCAGCGGCTGGCGCTCGGCTTCAGCGGCCCGATACAAATGACGCTGGGCACTGGCCCAACGACCTTCGGCCAGATCCAGTTGGCCGTGTTCGATCGCCACCTGCACCCGACGGCTGCGGTTGCGCCGCGACCATGGATTGACCACGCCGCTGGACGCCATCACCAATTCGATCAGAGCCTTGATGCCCCAGACCAGCAACCACAACACTGCGATCAGCGCCAAAGTCGCCCACAGGCTCGACTCGTAACGGAAGGACTTGTAAGCAACCAACACGTAACCGGAATGCTCGGCAATCGCCAGGCCCAGCGCCGCTGTCGCTGCGATCACCAGAAACACGATCACATAGAGGCGCTTCATGGCGTGGCCTCCTGCGCGGTGTTAGCGGCAGGTTTGGCGAACGGTTTCACCGATTCTTCTGCGTTGACGTTACGCCGCTCGAGATAGGCTTGCACCGCACTCAGGGTGCCGGTCAGATCCGGCGTCTTGACCGAGACCGGTTCCTTGCTCAGCTCGCCGACCTGTTCCAGCATCACTTTGCTTTGCGGATTGTCCGGGTTGAAGTTGCCTTTGAGCACGTCACGCGCCTCGGCCAACGCTTGGGTGTACACCGCAGCCTGACCATTGAGGGCCGCCCATTGCGCCTGTTCCAGGGCAAGGCTCAGGGCCAGACGCACCTGGCTCAGACTCTGCCCGGCCAACAGCGGCTTCACATTCTTGTCAGCGTTGAAATCGATACGGATGTAGTGCGAAACCTGATCCCACCACTGCGCCCAGCGACTGGCGCCGTCACCATCGGCGGTCAGGCCCAGCAGCGATTCGCCACGATCCTTGTACTCCGGCGCCAGTTCGGTGAGGTCGATGACCTGATCACGCAGGGCCCCCAACCGCAGGAACAACCCGGTGCGATCCGGCTGCTCGGTGCTGCGCAGCGCAACCAGGGTTTTGGCCACTTGCTCGCGGGCGGCAAAAGAGCCCGGATCGTTCTGTTCGCGGAGGATTTCGTCGGCACCCTGCACCAGTGCCTGGGCGCTGCTGATGTCCTGCAACGCGGAAAGGCGCAGGCTGGCCAGACGCAGCAAGTGCTCGGCCTCGGCCAGACGCCAGTCCTTGCGGCTGGCGCCGAGGACGGTTTCCAGACGTTGATTGAGGCGCTGCTGATCACCCTGAAGTTGCGACACGAGACGCTGGCGCTCGGCAAGTTCATCGGCACCGGGCAACTGCGCGAGACGTTCGGTCAGACGTTGCTCGTTGAGCTTCAGGCTCTGCGCCTGATCATTCAACGCCTGCACCTGACCCGACTGTTGCTGAGTGTTGGTTTGCAGGTGTCGCACCTGCCAGACTCCCCAGCCACCAATCGCGACCCCGGCCGCACCGAGCAACAGGGCGACGATGGCCAGGCCATTGCCTCGGCGCGGCTCTTGGGCCGGCGGTGGAGTTTCAACTTGTGAATCAATCACAGGCTGGACGTCATCTTTTGGCAAGGCTGTTTCGCTCACGTATCCATCCTTTGCATTAGAAAACGGGTACGGGATGCTCCCGTAACGCCGTCAGCAAAGCCGCGGCACTCGCGCCGCGGCAATCCACAACTGTTTGAGCCCCGGCGGCACGTGCCAGCTCGGCGACTCTTGGGCTTGGAACAAACAACGGCAACCGCGCAATCGACGGCCAGGCATCGCCGGCCATTTGGCGCAGGTGCTCGAAACCCTGTCCACTGCTGACCACCAGCCCGTTCAAGCGTTCCGCTGCGATCCGCTGCGGCAGTACTTGCGCTGCATAGGTCGGCAGTTCGCGTCGATACAATTCCAGATACTCGACACTAGCACCAAGCTCACGCAGACGCTCGGCAAGCAGTTCGCGGCCGCCCTCGCCGCGCAGGATCAACACCTGCGAATTCGGCTGGGCGACGGCCTCTTGCAGACGCGGCAATTGCAGCAACGCTTCGCTGTCATCGCCATCGGCCGGACAATGTACGTCGAGGCCGCGCTCCTGAAGAATCTGCGCCGTTGCCGCACCGACACTGAACCACGGCATCGTCAACGACTGCGACTGCGACTGCGACTGCGATCCTTGGGCATCGAGCAGCTCCAGCGCAATACGCGCCGCTGGCTTACTGACCACAATCACTGCGCTGCAATCGGGCAATCGCGCCATCGCCAGACGCATGTTCTCAGAGACCGGCAGCGGGGCAATTTCCAAAAGCGGCAGACAACTACCGAAAATCCCCTGCCCGGCCAACGTCTCTGCAAGCGCCGCGCAATCATCCGCAGGGCGCGTCAGCAGCAGGCGCCAGCCAGTCACTCGTGACCTGCCTCGCCGTAGACTGCTTTGAGAATCTCTTCGGCACCTTGGGCGAGCAGATCTTCAGCGACTCTCACACCCAATGCTTCGGCGTCAGCGCGAGGGGCCCGCGCTTCGGCGCTGATCAAACGGCCGCCACTCGGCTCGCCCACCAGGCCACGCAACCACAATTGCTCGCCTTCAAGCACGGCGTAGCAGGCGATCGGCACCTGGCAGCCGCCATTCAAATGTTTGTTGAGGGCACGCTCAGCGGTAACCCGCGAAGTGGTATCAGCATGATGCAGCGGTTCCAGCAGAGCGTGGATTTCGCTGTCGGCGCTACGGCACTCGATACCGACCGCGCCCTGGCCGCCGGCGGGCAGACTGTCATCGACACTGATTGCCGAAGTGATGCGATCCTCGAAACCGAGGCGGATCAAACCGGCAGCCGCGAGGATGATCGCGTCGTACTCACCCGCATCCAGCTTGGCCAGACGAGTGTTGACGTTGCCGCGCAGGAAACGGATTTCAAGGTCCGGGCGGCGGGTCAGCAGCTGTGCCTGACGGCGCAGGCTCGACGTGCCGACGATGCTGCCGGCAGGCAGCGCCTCAAGGCTTGGATAGGTATTGGAAACGAAGGCATCACGCGGATCTTCGCGCTCACAGATGCAGAACAGACCAAGGCCTTCAGGGAAGTCCATCGGTACATCTTTCATCGAGTGGACGGCGATGTCGGCTTCGTTTTCCAGCAGCGCGGTTTCCAGTTCCTTGACGAACAGGCCCTTGCCGCCGATTTTCGACAGCGGCGAATCGAGCAGCTTGTCGCCGCGACTGACCATGGGCACCAGTGTCACCAGCAAACCGGGATGGGCCGCTTCCAGACGGGCTTTGACGTATTCGGCCTGCCAGAGGGCCAGCGCACTTTTACGGGTGGCGATGCGGATTTCGCGAGAGGACATGGATCAATCCGTACTGAATAGATACGGCGGATAATAACAGCTCAGCCAAATCCACTTTGACTTGAATCAGAAACGGCGCGGCCTCCCTGGCCTGCAATGCCCGCTAACGAGAAAAATGAGCCCCCGGAAAAGACCGGGTTAAAGACCCTGCATCATTTTGCGCACACCCGCCACATGCCGGCGACTGACAATCAGCGCATCGCCATTGAGGCCTTTGAGGAATAGCTGGAAATGCCCCAGCGGCGTGCGTTGCAGACGCTCGATGCGGTCGCGGGCGACCAGCGCGTTGCGGTGGATGCGCACGAAGCGCTCGCCAAATTCGTCTTCGAGGGCTTTGAGCGGCTCGTCCAGCAGCACTTCGCCGCCTTCGTGGCGCAAGGTCACGTATTTGTGGTCGGCAATGAAATAGACCACCTGATCCAGCGGGATCAGTTCGATGCCTTTACGGGTGCGGGCACTGATGTGGCTGCGCGGGCCGGTGCCACTTTCGGCAGCGGGGCGGGTCAGGGCCGAGAGTTGCGCCCGATTGGGACGTTCAGCCCGTTTCAGGGCGTCATGCAGGTGTTCGGTTCGCACAGGTTTCACCACATAGCCCACGGCGCTGGCCTGCAGGGCTTCCACGGCAAATTCATCGGGACTGGTGAAAAACACCACGGCGGGCGGTGTTTCTCGCTCGCACAGACGGGCAGCAACCTGCAGGCCGTCGAGGCCTGGCATGCGGATATCGAGCAGCACGATATCCGGCTTGTGGCTGTCGATCAGTGCCAACGCCTCTTCGCCATTCGTGGCGCTGGGCTCCAGGACTGTATAACCCTCGAGCTCGCTCACCATACGGCTGAGGCGCTCGCGAGCCAGTGGTTCGTCATCAACGATCAGGACATTCATATTGCGCTGGATTCCTGCGTGAGTCTCGCACAAGGATAGCGTAGACAGGTGAAGTGACGTCCGTCACCGCGATCCACGCTAAGACTAGCCCGAGCGCCAAAAAGTGCCGTACGTCGGCCAGCAATATTTGCCAGTGTCCGGGTCGTACTGCTCAAAGCCCGCTGTTTCCTGCGTTTCTCGCGGGGTTTGCCGAAGGACAAAACACCCACCTCCACTTCTTATAGTCGGCGGCCAGACCTTTACGCGATCTGCAGTCGCGCCGACCCTTATGTCCTACTGTAGACGCTCGTCGGGCCGATATTGCTCAATCGAAAAATATCGTTGCGCAAATTCCCGGCACGGCACGCCGACTATGCATGACACGTTGCGAAAAAAACGTATCGACCGGTGTCAACGACAGGATTGGCAACCCTGTTATTATCCGCGCCAGCGTTTCACGCCTTTTTTCTTCAAGCCGATACGAGCGAATTCATGAGCACTGACAAGACCAATCAGTCCTGGGGCGGCCGCTTCAGTGAACCCGTCGACGCCTTCGTCGCCCGCTTCACCGCCTCCGTCACTTTCGACCAGCGCCTGTATCGCCACGACATCATGGGCTCGATCGCCCACGCCACCATGCTGGCCAAAGTCGGCGTGCTGACCGATGCCGAGCGCGACACCATCATCGATGGCCTGAACACCATTCAGGGCGAAATCGAGGCCGGCCAGTTCGACTGGCGCATTGACCTCGAAGACGTGCACATGAACATCGAAGCGCGTCTGACCGACCGCATCGGCGTCACCGGCAAGAAACTCCACACCGGCCGTAGCCGCAACGACCAGGTCGCCACCGACATTCGCCTGTGGCTGCGCGACGAGATCGACCTGATCCTGGCCGAAATCACCCGTTTGCAAAAAGGCCTGCTGGAACAAGCCGAGCGCGAGTCCGGCAGCATCATGCCCGGCTTCACTCACTTGCAGACCGCGCAACCCGTAACTTTCGGGCACCACATGCTGGCCTGGTTCGAAATGCTCAGCCGTGACTACGAGCGTTTGGTCGATTGCCGCAAGCGCACCAACCGCATGCCATTGGGCAGTGCCGCGCTGGCCGGCACCACCTACCCGATTGATCGCGAATACACCGCGCAACTGCTGGGTTTCGATGCCGTTGGCGGCAACTCGCTGGACAACGTTTCCGATCGCGATTTCGCCATCGAATTCTGCTCGGCCGCGAGCATAGCGATGATGCATTTGTCGCGTTTCTCCGAAGAGCTGGTGCTGTGGACCAGCGCGCAGTTCCAGTTCATCGATCTGCCGGATCGCTTCTGCACTGGCAGCTCGATCATGCCGCAAAAGAAAAACCCGGATGTGCCGGAGCTGGTACGTGGCAAGACCGGCCGCGTGTTCGGTGCTCTGATGGGCCTGCTGACCCTGATGAAAGGCCAGCCACTGGCCTACAACAAGGACAACCAGGAAGACAAGGAACCGCTGTTCGACGCCGCCGACACCCTGCGCGATTCGCTGCGCGCGTTTGCCGACATGATTCCGGCGATAAAACCCAAGCACGCGATCATGCGTGAAGCGGCTCTTCGCGGCTTCTCCACCGCAACCGACCTGGCTGACTACCTGGTGCGCCGTGGCCTGCCGTTCCGTGATTGCCACGAAATCGTCGGCCACGCTGTGAAGTACGGCGTCGACACTGGCAAGGACCTGGCTGAGATGAGCCTGGAAGAACTGCGTCAGTTCAGCGATCAGATCGAGCAGGACGTGTTTGCTGTGCTGACCCTGGAAGGCTCGGTAAATGCCCGTGACCATATCGGCGGCACTGCGCCAGCGCAGGTCAAGGCCGCCGTTGTGCGCGGTCAGGCCCTGATCGCAAGCCGCTAAAAGCATCGCTGGCAAGCCAGCTCCCACAGGTTCTGCGTCGAACACGTATTCGTGTTTCAACCCAGAATCCTGTGGGAGCTGGCTTGCCAGCGATTACTGACTTCAGACTGCTAAAAACTCACTTCTTGGCAGCGATCATCGCTAAAAACGCCGGCATCGCCGCATCTTTATCCGCCGCAATCTTCTGCACATGGGGATTCTGCTCAAGCCGCTCCAGCAGCGCCTTCGCCTGCGGCATTTCTGCCAGCAAATCGATCCCGAACAGCTTCTGCCCCACCGCACAGGCCAGCGGCACGCTGTAGAGGAAATACAAATCCGCGATGCTCAGACTGTCGCCCGCCACATACGGGGCGAACTTGCCGTGCCGGCCGAGCGCCGCAAAGCCCAGCAGCAATTCTGATTGGGTCTTTTCCTTGATGGCGTCCGGCAAAGTCATGCCAAAAAACGCTTCGCCATAACAGGCACGTCCCGGCAGCTCGATGTACAGCTCGATTTCCTTGGCGATTGCCAGCACCTGCGCCCGTTCGAAAGGATCGCTGGGCAGCAGCGGCGTGCCTTTTTGGGTCAGCTCGAGGTATTCAAGGATGATCGCTGTTTCGTTGATGTAACCGCCATCAACGCCCAGCACCGGCACTTTGCCGCGCGGGCTGATAGCCAGTGATTCAGCGGTCTGCGCGGGATAGAACGTGACCTCTTCGAACGGCAGGCCTTTTTCCAGCAGTGCCAGTTTGACCATGTTGTAGTAATTGCTGACAGAGAATCCGTAGAGCTTGAGCATCACATAGCCTCCAGGCCGTGCGGGGTGGGCAGTGCCTGTTTATAGATCGCCGAGGCAATTCCCGCCAGCAGCATCACGCCGCTGAATGCGGGTAAACTGGCGCCTTTCCTTGAGGAGCCTGCCATGAGCGAGCCGACAGACATCGATAACGACGAAGAAGAGTTCACCGAGAGCACGCTGATCGAAGCGATCGAGAACCAGATCGAAAGCGACAACCCGCCTGCGGCCAAGGCTACGCTCAACAAGCTGACCCTGGTCGGCGTTGAACGCGAAGAAATCCTCAATCTGATGGCGCATGTGCTGGCCTACGAGATTGACGCGATGCTGGATGAAGATCGCCCATTCGATACCGCATGGTATGAAGCAGCACTGCGTGCGCTGCCAGAGTTGCCACCGGAAAAGTCTTAAGATCAAAAGATCGTCCGATCGCGGCCCGAGCCTTCGGCAGCTCCTACACTCTCCTGTAGGAGCTGCCGAAGGCTGCGATCTTTTTTATGCGGACTACACTGGAATCCGCCCCCAGACAAAAACCCTGACGCGCACACTGGACAGTCCGCGCCGGCAGGTTCACCTTAGGGGCGCTGCGTTCCAATTCCTAGAAAGTCTGGAGTCCTTATGTCGCTTACCCCTGAGTTGGTTGCCGAACTGGAAGTCCTCGCACTCTTCAACCTGGACAGTTCCCAGGAAGGTTTGAAAATTCATCAAACCGCTGCCCCGAAACACATTGCCGCCGCCAAACGCCTTTTCGAGAAAGAGCTGACCGATCAGCCCGATGGCGGATATCTGACCAGCCTGGGGCGTGATGCCGCGCAGAATGTGCAAACCTTACTGACGATCCTGAACGAGCAAGAAACCGCCTGATTCTCCCCGACTTTGCCCACGGGAACTCCTGCCACGGGATTTCCGCGGGCCCACCTGGTCACCTCACGATAGAAATCTGGCGTCAAAAAACAAATTCAGCTTAAAACTCCCGCCGCGCAAAGGCTAAACTGCCCCTCATTCCGAGACCCTCTACGTCCGAGCTTGCGAGCCGGTTTGAGCTGACATGACGCGCACCCATGAAATCCGCCCCGACCTGGACGAAGGAATCGACCGCAAGGTGCTCAGCCAACTGCGCGCGCGTTTCCTCAAACTCAACGAAGGTCGACTGGGCCGCGCACTGGAAGGCTTGTCGACGCGCCAGCAAAGTGTGCTGACGCTGCTGCCGCTGTTCTTTCACGTCAACCATCCGCTGCTGCCGGGTTACGTCTCGGGCAGTACGCCGGCCGGCCTGTCGAATTACGAGCCGGACACCAATACCCTCGCAGAAGCCCAGCGCCTGACCCGTTCGTTCTCCTACAAGCCGCGCCACGGCAGCAATCCGCCGCGACCGATTCATGGCCTGTTCCTGATGGGCAGTCTCGGTACCCTGGCCCAGGCCGATCAAAGCGACATGGATGTGTGGGTGTGTCACGCGCCGGATCTGAGCGAAAACGAGCTCGCTGAACTGGGCAAGAAATGCCAGCTCCTCGAAACCTGGGCCGCGAGCCAGGGCGCCGAGGCGCATTTCTTTTTGATCGACCCAGTGCGTTTCGTCAAAGGCGAGCGCGACACCCAGCTCAGCTCCGAAAACTGCGGCAGCACTCAGCACTATCTGCTGCTCGACGAGTTTTATCGCACCGCGATCTGGCTGGCCGGGCGCACGCCGATCTGGTGGCTGGTGCCGGTATACGAAGAAACGACCTACGACAGCTACACCCACACGCTGCTGTCCAAGCGCTTCATCCGCGCCGACGAGACCCTCGACCTTGGGCATTTGGCGACGATTCCACCGGGTGAGTTCATCGGCGCCGGGCTGTGGCAGTTGTTCAAGGGCATCGAGTCGCCTTACAAATCGGTGCTCAAACTGCTGCTGACCGAGGTTTATGCCAGCGAACATCCGCAGGTGCGGTGCCTGAGCCTGCGCTTCAAAAAAGCCGTGTTCGCCAATCAGCTCGATCTGGATGAACTGGACCCTTACATGGTCGTGTATCGGCGCATCGAGGAATACCTCATCGCTCGCAACGAACCGGAACGTCTGGAGCTGGTGCGACGTGCGCTGTACCTCAAGGTCAATCGCAAGCTCACGGGCAATAGCCGCACGCAGAGCTGGCAACGCTCGCTGCTGGAACGACTGGCCAACGAATGGCACTGGGATCAGCGGCAACTTGCCCTGCTCGATAGCCGCAGCCAGTGGAAAGTCCGGCAGGTCAGCGCCGAACGCCGCGCGCTGGTCAACGAACTCAATTACAGCTATCGCTTCCTGACCCAGTTCGCCCGCACCGAGCAGACCGTCAGCCTGATCAACAAGCGCGATCTCAACGTGCTGGGCCGCAGGTTGTACGCGGCATTCGAGCGCAAGGCCGACAAGGTCGAGTTCATCAACCCCGGCATCGCTCCGGATCTGGCCGAAGACACCCTGACCCTGGTGCAATCGCGCAACAAGAAAGAACCGGGACAAACTCAGTGGGGCCTGTACAACGGCAGCCTCACGGCGCATGAGTGGGAACATTTCGCGCCGATCAAACGCAGCCGCGAGCTGTTGGAACTGTTGACCTGGTGCCACCGCAACGGCGTGATCGACAGCAGCACCCGCCTGGCCCTGCATCCCGGCAACAGCGACTTGAGCGAGTTCGAGCTGTTCAACCTGCTCGGCAGCCTGCAACAGTGCATCGCCCTGCCCTTGCCCACCGTTGCCGAAGAGCCGCTGCTGCGCGCCGCCGTACCGAGCGAAGTACTGATGCTGGTGAACGTCGGCGTCGATCCGCTCAAGCATCATCGCGACCTCAACATCCTCATGACCACCGAGCGCACCGACTCGCTGAGCTATGCCGGCGTGCGCGAGAACCTCGTGCTGACCCTCGATCAGGTCACGCTCAACAGCTGGAATGAAGTGCTGGTCAACCGCTTCGACGGACCTCATGCCCTGCTCGATTGCCTGCGCGACTACCTCAACAATTTGCCGCGCGGACCGTTACAGCCGTCGCTGAAGGTGCGCTGTTTCTGCCATAACCGCGCGCAGTTCATCGCCCGGCGCGTGGAAGAAATCGTCGACACCGCGCAGAACCTGTTGCTCAGCGAATTGAATCACCGCTACCTGATTCAGGTGCAACAGCACTATCACGTGCTGGAGCTGGTGCCCGGACAGGTCAACCACGTCGCGCTCGCCACCCTGCCGGCACTGCTCGATTACCTTGGCGAGGAGCAGGCGCGCTACAGCCCGCTGCACCTTGATCCGATGGCACTGGAAGATCACGACCTTGCGCTGATCCTGCCAATGGGCCAGCCAGAATGCATTCAGGTGTTCTACCGGATCACCGAGCAGCACGCCGAGGTCTGTGTTCTGGATGAATTCAATGCGCTGTGGCAGCAGCACTTGCCGTATCACGACGAGCAAAGCCTGCTGGCGCCGCTGCAACGTTTCCTGCAATCGATCCAGTATCGGCGCGAGGCGCTGCTGCCAATGGAGGCCGCTCCCTCCGCCAGCCTCGAAATCCTGTATTACCAGTTATTGCCTTCAGGCCAGGGACGGGCACGGCGCGTCGAAGCGCGGCCAATGCCGCAGACGCCAGCCAACAAACCGTTCTACGACGTGCAGGCGATCATCGGCAAAGCCGCACCGGGGGAAGTGCAGGTCACGCTGTATTGCAATCAACGGGAGTTCAGCGAGCTGGAACACGGCGACCAGCTGTTCAGCGTGGTCGCCCGGGAGATCGTCGGGCAGCGCCGTGAGACCGAACGCTATCGTTGCTACATCACCGACCTGGACCTGTCCGGTCTGCTCGGTGACGGGCAAAGCTCAAGCAATCTGTATCTACGCTACAAGGCTGACCTAGAGCGCGCCCTGAACGAGGCACTCGAACAGGTCTGAGTGAATTTACTCGGGGAACGCGCCACCGTTGGCCGGTTGCGATTCGACTTCAAGCAGGGTCAGTTTCAGGGTCTTGCCGCCCGGAGCCGGCCAGTCGATGTGCTGACCAACCTTCAGGCCCAGCAGCGCGCTGCCGACCGGTGCGAGAATCGAAATCTTGCCTTCATCGGCATTGGCATCCTTGGGATAGACCAGCGTCAGATGGTAATCCTTGCCACTGCCTTCTTCGCGGCAGTGCACGCGGGAATTCATCGTCACGACATCGGCAGGCACTTCATCGTGGCTGACGAGGGTGTCGGCGCGGTCCAGTTCGGTTTGCAACGCAATCACGCCCGGCAGCGTGTCATCCAGGCTGTCGATCAGGCGCTCCAGACGTTGAACGTCCAGACGGGTAAGGGTGATGGAAGGTGCGGTCATGATCCGGGCAGACTCCTTTCTTCTGCGCAAAAAAAGCAAAAAACCCCGCCAAAAAAGGCGGGGTTTTCACCAGGCCTCGATGGGTTGAGGCGTTCCCGGACACTATCACAGCTCAAAAAATATACAAGCCATGCCCACAGGCTGAACAAAAACCCTGTGGTGAGGGGATTTATCCCCGATGGGTCGCGCAGCGGCCCCAAGCTTTTGAGACTGCTGCGCAGTCTGTCGGGGATAAATCCCCTCACCACAGGACCGGGTCAGGCTTGGGATTTGCGTGCAGCGGCTTGGGTAACGATCACTCGCCGCCGCTCATCATCCGCAGAGCGCCACTCACGAATATCTTCAACATGCCGGAAGCAGCCGAGGCAGACCTTTTGTTCGTCCAGCCGACACACGCCGCTGCACGGCGAAGGCACCGCCGGGCTGATATTGCTGTAGAGCGGCTTGGGCGGACGAACGGGGGCGGTGTCAGTCACGAATCACAGGCCTTCGAAATCGAATTCGGCGCCAGCCTGCTGCTTGACGATGCGTTCAAGCATCTCGCCCAACTGCTCTTCGCTCTTGTCACACATCCAGCGCTCGCTTTCTTCGTCGTAATCGAAGTGGAAACCACCCGAGACGGCCGCCAGCCACAGCTGACGCAGCGGCTCCTGACGGCTGAAGATCAGCTGCGAGCCGTTTTCGAACTTGACGGTCAGCACACCGGCCGAACTTTCCAGATCGATATCCAGATCGCTCTCGTCAAAGATGTCTTCCAGTTTTTCCTGGGTGTCATCGACCAGATCGTGGAAACGGGCTTCGGACAAACTCATTGTGGCAACCTCAAAAAATGTCTGATCAGGCTCAAGCGCCGCAAGATACGGACGCTGCTGGCTGATTGCAAAGGATAACGACCAAGTGCCTGCACCGCCCCTGTGAGAGCTGGCTTGCCAGCGATGAGGCCGGCAAATTCACCATCGATGGCGACTGAACCACCGCTATCGCGGGCAAGCCCGCTCCCACAGGGTTTTGTGTGTAACCAATCAGCCCCGCCGGACGGGAGGCCCGTCGCATAGGCAAGCTGCCGGGTGGCCGGTATACTCCGGCGCAATTAACGTATTTTCAAGGATTTCGCCATGAAGCGCCTGATCTCTTCCCTTGCTGCGCTCGTCGCGGTTGCCTGCCTTGTCTCGGCCTGCGGTCAAAAAGGCCCGCTTTATCTGCCCGACGACAGTCAGGACCCGGCCGAGCAAGCCCAGTCGTCGCAAAAGCAGCCTGCTTCCAAAGCACACAAGCACGACGTTTACTAAGGGATCGCCATGGACGCTTTTAACTACCGTGGCGGGGAGCTGTTCGCGGAAGGTGTGGCGTTGTCCGCCATCGCCGACCGCTTCGGCACACCGACCTACGTTTACTCGCGCGCACACATCGAAGCCCAGTATCTGGCCTACGCCGATGCGCTGGCCGGCATGCCGCACCTGGTGTGCTACGCCGTCAAAGCCAACTCCAACCTCGGCGTGCTGAATGTCCTGGCCCGTCTCGGCGCCGGTTTCGACATCGTTTCCCGTGGCGAGCTGGAACGCGTACTGGCCGCTGGCGGTAGCGCCGACAAGATCGTGTTCTCCGGCGTCGGCAAGACCCGTGACGACATGCGCCGTGCGCTGGAAGTCGGCGTGCACTGCTTCAACGTCGAATCCACCGACGAGCTGGAACGCCTGCAAGTCGTCGCCGCCGAACTGGGTGTTCGCGCACCGGTTTCGCTGCGTGTGAACCCGGACGTCGATGCTGGCACCCACCCGTACATTTCCACCGGTCTCAAAGAGAACAAGTTCGGCATCGCCATCGCCGACGCCGAAGACGTGTATGTGCGCGCTGCGCACTTGCCGAACCTGGAAGTGGTTGGTGTCGACTGCCACATCGGTTCGCAACTGACCACGCTGCCACCGTTCCTTGATGCACTCGACCGCTTGCTGGATCTGGTCGACCGTCTTGGCGATTGCGGCATTCACCTGCGCCACATCGATCTCGGTGGTGGTTTGGGCGTGCGTTATCGCGACGAAGAGCCGCCAATGGCTGCCGACTACATCAAAGCCGTGCGCGAACGTCTGGACGGTCGTGATCTGGCATTGGTGTTCGAACCGGGCCGCTTCATTGTCGCCAACGCCGGCGTGTTGCTGACTCAGGTCGAGTACCTCAAGCACACCGAACACAAAGATTTCGCCATCGTCGACGCGGCGATGAACGACCTGATTCGCCCGGCGCTGTATCAGGCGTGGATGGACGTCACGGCGGTCAAACCACGCGACACCGCCGCGCGCATGTACGACGTTGTTGGCCCGATCTGCGAAACCGGCGACTTCCTCGCCAAGGATCGCGAGCTGGCCCTGGCCGAAGGCGACCTGCTGGCGGTGCATTCGGCCGGCGCCTACGGTTTCGTCATGAGCTCCAACTACAACACTCGCGGCCGTGCGGCCGAAGTGCTGGTGGACGGTGATCAAGTATTTGAAGTGCGTCGCCGCGAAACCGTGGCCGAGCTGTTTGCCGGCGAAAGCCTGCTGCCGGAGTAACCCATGCTGCTGCGTTTTACTAAAATGCACGGCTTGGGCAATGACTTCATGGTTCTCGACCTGGTCAGCCAGCACGCGCATATTCAGCCCAAGCACGCCAAGCAATGGGGCGATCGACACACCGGCATCGGTTTTGACCAGTTGCTGATCGTCGAAGCGCCGAGCAATCCGGACGTCGATTTCCGCTATCGGATCTTCAACTCCGATGGCTCGGAAGTTGAGCAGTGCGGCAACGGTGCACGCTGCTTCGCGCGTTTTGTGCTCGACAAGCGTCTGACTGCCAAACGGCAGATCCGTGTCGAGACCAAGGGCGGCATCATCGAGCTGGACGTGCGTAACGATGGCCAGATCGGCGTGAACATGGGCGCCCCGCGCCTGGTGCCAGCGGACATTCCGTTTGAAGCATCGGCGCAGGCCCTGAGCTATCAGTTGGAAGTCGACGGCACCACGGTCGAGCTGGCCGCCGTGTCGATGGGCAACCCGCATGCCGTGTTGCGCGTGCAGGACATCAACAGCGCTCCGGTGCATGAATTGGGGCCGAAAATCGAGCACCACCCGCGCTTCCCGGCGCGGGTCAATGTCGGTTTTATCCAGATCATCGACCGTAGCCGTGCACAACTGCGCGTCTGGGAACGTGGCGCCGGGGAAACCCAGGCCTGCGGCACCGGCGCCTGTGCGGCGGCCGTCGCTGCAATCAGTCAGGGGTGGATGGATTCGCCGCTATTGATCGACCTGCCTGGCGGGCGTCTGTCCATTGAATGGGCAGGCCCTGGCCAACCGGTGCTGATGACCGGTCCGGCAGTGCGTGTATATGAAGGACAAGTGCGTCTTTGAGTGAGCAAAAGCCATGACCGATAAGCCTCAGGTACCCGCCCGACAGTCCGACGAATCAGCGTCCGAGAGCCTGGAGGCGGCAGCGGTTGCCGCGTACCTGGAGGCTCATCCGGAATTTTTCGTCGAGCACGAAGAACTGCTGCCAGCCATGCGCATTCCGCACCGACGTGGCGATACCGTATCGCTGGTCGAGCGGCAGATGACCATCCTGCGCGAACGCAACATCGAGATGCGTCATCGCCTCTCGCAATTGATGGACGTCGCCCGCGACAACGATCGCCTGTTCGACAAGACCCGCCGCCTGATCCTCGCCCTGATGGACGCGACCAGTCTGGAAGACCTAGTCATCAGCGTCGAAGACAGCCTGCGTCAGGATTTCCAGGTGCCCTTCGTCAGCCTGATCCTGCTCGGCGACAACCCGGCACCGGTCGGCCGCTGGGTCACTCACGCTGATGCACAAGTCGCTATCGGCGGTCTGCTCACCGAAGGTAAAAGCGTCAGCGGCACCTTGCGTGAGCATGAGCTGGACTTTCTGTTCGGCGAAGAACAACGCAAGCAGATCGGCTCCACCGCCGTGGTCGCCATCAGTCATCAGGGCATTCACGGCATTCTGGCCATCGCCAGCCGTGATCCGCAGCACTACAAGAGCTCGGTCGGCACACTGTTCCTCAGCTACATCGCCGAAGTCATGGGCCGCGTGCTGCCACGGGTCAACAGCTCGCTGCGCTCGGTACGCTGACCATGGAACGACAACTGGACGCTTACTGCGAACACCTGCGCAGTGAGCGACAGGTGTCGCCGCACACGCTGTCGGCCTACCGCCGCGACCTCGATAAAGTCCTCGGCTGGTGCGTCAAACAGAACATCGGCAGTTGGGCCGCGCTGGACATCCAGCGCCTGCGCAGCCTGATCGCGCGCCTGCATGCCCAGGGCCAGTCCTCACGCAGCCTCGCCCGCTTGCTCTCGGCAGTGCGCGGGCTCTACCACTATCTGAACCGTGAAGGCCTCTGCGATCACGATCCGGCCACCGGCCTCGCACCACCGAAAGGTGAACGTCGCCTGCCGAAAACCCTCGACACCGACCGCGCGCTGCAGTTGCTTGAAGGCGCGGTCGAGGATGATTTTCTTGCGCGACGTGATCAGGCAATTCTGGAGTTGTTCTATTCCTCCGGCCTGCGTTTGTCGGAGCTGACCGGGCTCAATCTCGATCAACTAGACCTCGCCGACGGCATGGTTCAGGTGCTCGGCAAGGGCAGCAAAACCCGTCTGCTGCCGGTCGGCAGAAAGGCCCGCGAAGCCCTCGAACAATGGCTGCCGCTGCGGGCCATGACCAACCCGGCAGATGACGCCGTTTTCGTCAGCCAGCAAGGTCGGCGCCTCGGCCCGCGAGCCATTCAGGTGCGGGTCAAACTGGCCGGCGAGCGTGAATTGGGGCAGAACCTGCATCCGCATATGCTGCGGCATTCCTTCGCCAGTCACTTGCTGGAATCCTCGCAGGACCTGCGCGCGGTGCAGGAGCTGCTCGGCCACTCGGATATCAAGACCACGCAGATCTACACCCATCTGGACTTCCAGCACTTGGCGGCGGTCTACGACAGCGCCCACCCACGGGCCAAACGCATGAAAGGCGATGATTCATGAGCATCCAGTTGATCACCTTCGACCTCGATGACACCCTTTGGCACACCGCCCCGGTGATTGTCAGTGCCGAAGCCGTATTGCGCGAATGGCTGAGCGAACACGCGCCGAATTTGGGCGCGGTGCCAGTGGAGCATTTGTGGTCGATCCGCGAGCGGGTGCTGGCCAACGAGCCTGGGCTCAAGCACCGCATCAGTGCGTTGCGCCGGCGGGTGTTGTTCCACGCCTTGGAAGAGGCGGGTTACGCCCATGGCGAAGCGTCGGAGCTGGCGGACAAGAGTTTTGAAGTGTTCTTGCATGCGCGGCATCAGATCGAGGTGTTCCCCGAAGTCGAACCGGTACTGGAAATTCTCGCCAACCATTACGCCTTGGGCGTGGTCACCAATGGCAACGCCGACGTACGCCGGTTGGGGCTGGCGGATTACTTCAAGTTTGCCCTCTGCGCCGAAGACATCGGCATCGCCAAACCGGATGCGCGACTGTTTCACGAGGCGTTGCAGCGCGGCGGCGTGAGCGCCGAAGCCGCGGTGCATATTGGCGATCATCCGGGCGATGACATTGCCGGGGCGCAGGAGGCAGGGTTGCGCGCAGTCTGGTTCAACCCGGCGGGTAAAGTCTGGGAAGCGGAGCGCTTGCCGGATGCTGAAATCCGCAGCCTGACTGACCTACCCGCCGTGCTTGCCCGCTGGAATGCCACATCCATCTGATACACAACCGCCTTTTTGTGGCGAGGGGATTTATCCCCGATGGGCTGCGAAGCGGCCCCAAATGCAGCACACGCAACAGTCCTGAGACACCGCGCAAGCTGACTTCACGGCTGCTGCGCAACCGATCGGGGATAAATCCCCTCGCCACAGTGACCGCAGCGGTCGTGCATTTTCTAAAGGCATGAAAAAGCCCGCAGCGACGGCGGGCTTTTTCAGCAAGCAAGCGGCACGCCTCAGATAGGGCGGCTGCCGTACTTGTTGTCCGGCTTCTTGGGCGGATCGGCGACCACATTGGCCTCCACTTCCTGCACTTTTCCGCCTCGCGACAGGAACTCTTCCATGGCCTTGGCCAGGGCATCGCGCTCCTTGTTCTTGGCTTCAATGCTCGGCAAATCGTCTACCGACACCGCAGCCTTGGCTTTGCCTTTGGCAGCCGGGGCCGGCGTATCTTCGCCGCCATCGTCGTCAGCAACGTCTTCCGCTGCTGCTTCCAGGCCTTCCTCGGCCTCGTCTTCGTCGCCTACTTCGAGGTCGTCGTTTTCCAGATCATCGTCGCTCATGTTCTACCTCATGACTTGCGAAAAGCAGATTAGTTATAGACCAGCTTTGGCAACTGTCGAAGTCGCCGTTAAAAAATCGTTCGCCGCTGCTGACCAGCGGCTATGCCCCTTCACCGTGCAAGGTGGCGAGGACTTTACGAGCACCGCCGTGATCACGGTGCTCGCCCAGATAAACACCTTGCCAGGTACCCAGTGCCAATCGACCTGCCGAAACCGGCAGACTGATCTGGCAGCCAAGCACGCTGGCCTTGAAGTGCGCCGGGAGGTCGTCCAGGCCTTCGTCGTTATGCTCATAGCCGTCTGCTCCTTGTGGGATCAGACGATTGAAAAATCGTTCGAAGTCGCGACGGACCGCCGGATCGGCGTTCTCGTTGATGGTCAACGATGCCGAGGTGTGCTGCAGCCACAAATGCAACAGACCGACCCGACACTCCCTGAGTTCAGGCAAGCCATGAATCAACTCGTCCGTTACCAGATGAAAGCCCCGGGGCCTTGCCCGCAGGGTAATCAGAGTCTGTTGCCACATACAGTTCTCCGCACGTTCGGGGCGCATTCTAGCGCGCTCTGGGAAAAAACAAAGGCCCTAATATTCCTGCAATGATGTAAGCCTTTGGCCGTAGAAAAACGCTCGTCGTAAACACGACTAAAGGCGTACGAAAAATCCTTTCAGCTGTTCCTTTAACGACAAATCCCGGACAAAAAAATGCCCGGCAAGCCGGGCAATTTTTTTACTGCGCGTACTTACAAGTTGTAGCCGCGTTCGTTGTGTTGTGCCAGATCGAGGCCAACCGACTCTTCTTCCTCGGTCACACGCAGACCCATTACGGCGTCCAGGACCTTGAGGATGATGTAGGTGACGATCGCGGTGTAGATGACCGTGAAGCCGACGCCTTTGATCTGAATCCACACTTGCGCACCGATGTCGGTGACAGTGCCGAAGCCACCCAGAGCAGGAGCGGCGAAAACACCGGTGAGGATCGCGCCGAGGATACCGCCGATACCGTGTACGCCGAAGGCATCCAGGGAGTCGTCGTAACCGAGTTTGCGTTTCAGGGTAGTGGCGCAGAAGAAGCACACCACGCCTGCCGCCAAACCAATCACCAGTGCGCCCATCGGGCCGACGGTGCCGGCAGCCGGCGTGATCGCCACAAGACCGGCAACCACACCCGAAGCAATGCCCAGTGCGCTTGGCTTACCGTGAGTGACCCACTCGGCAAACATCCAGCCCAGTGCAGCAGCAGCGGTCGCGATCTGGGTGACCAGCATCGCCATGCCCGCGGTGCCGTTGGCCGCCGCAGCAGAGCCAGCATTGAAGCCGAACCAGCCGACCCACAGCATCGCCGCGCCCATCAGGGTGTAACCGAGATTGTGCGGAGCCATCGGGGTGGTCGGGAAGCCTTTGCGCTTGCCCAGTACCAGGCAGGCAATCAGACCGGCCACACCGGCGTTGATGTGCACCACGGTGCCGCCCGCGAAGTCGAGTACGCCCCAGTCCCACATCAGGCCGCCGTTACCGGACCAGACCATGTGCGCGATCGGCGCATACACCAGAGTGAACCAGATGCCCATGAAGATCAGCATCGCGGAGAACTTCATCCGCTCGGCGAACGCACCGACGATCAACGCCGGAGTGATGATCGCGAAGGTCATCTGGAAGGTGATGAACACCGCCTCAGGGAACAGCGCCGCAGGACCGGTAATACTCGAAGGCGTGACACCGGCGAGGAACGCCTTGCCCATGCCGCCGAAGAACGAGTTGAAGTTGACGACGCCCTGCTCCATGCCGGTGGTGTCGAACGCAATGCTGTAGCCATAAATGACCCACAGGATGCTGATCAGACCGGTAATGGCGAAGCACTGCATCAACACGGAAAGAATGTTTTTCGAGCGAACCATGCCGCCGTAGAACAGCGCCAGGCCGGGAATGGTCATGAACAGCACGAGGGCCGTCGAGGTGAGCATCCAGGCAGTGTCGCCGGAATTGAGGACTGGGGCCGCCACTTCGTCTGCCGCCATTGCAAGGCTTGGCATTACGATGGACAACAGGGCTCCTAGCCCTGCGAATTTACGCAGAGTCATATTGTTTTCTCCTGGGGCGTTGGGTTTGTGGCGGCTTTTAAATCGCGTCGGTATCGGTTTCGCCGGTACGGATGCGAATCGCCTGTTCCAGATTGACCACGAAGATCTTGCCGTCACCGATCTTGCCGGTGTTGGCCGCCTTGGTTATCGCTTCGATAACCCGATCCAGATCCTTGTCGTCGATGGCCACGTCGATTTTCACCTTGGGCAGAAAATCGACCACATATTCCGCGCCGCGATACAGCTCGGTGTGACCCTTCTGCCGGCCGAAGCCTTTGACTTCAGTAACGGTAATGCCCTGCACGCCGATTTCGGACAGCGACTCGCGCACGTCGTCCAACTTGAACGGCTTGATGATGGCAGTGACTAGCTTCATGAAAACTCTCTCCCGAATTGGTGGACTTGCCCCAGGAAAACAAACCCGACTCAAGTCTAAGCGCAGTGCCTGGCTTTGTAACGCATCGTCGGCCTTACCTGCCCGACTGACGCCAGCTAACCGCTGCTGACGAAACTCCCCGCTTCGTCTGCCGCACTGCATTCGTCACAGCGACTGCATCAGTGCATGGGTCAAGAGTGACTAAGCAGAAACCTTGCCATCTCGGCAAAAACCTCTGATTTCAATCCCTTGGCCGCTACCGCAAGCACTTGCGTGCAAAACGCTTAGCGGATACGCACAACAACGGTGCGTCGCCGTCCGTCCGCCTGCGCGAAAAGCGTGCATCCCTGGCGACGAGATTGACTATAGACACTGCGTGATACACTGCCGGCCATTGTTTCCAGGACATTTCCCATGCTCGCGCCCAAAGACTTCCTCGACGCCCTGAGCGGCACCGCTTCCCGCCTGTTCAACGGCGACACCCCGCTGCCAAAAGCCGAAATCGAAAGCCAGTTCAAGATGCTGCTGCAAAGCGCCTTCAGCAAACTCGATCTGGTGAGCCGGGAAGAGTTTGATAGTCAGATGGTGGTGCTGGCCCGTACACGCGCTCGCCTCGAAAGTCTCGAAGCGAAAGTTGCCGAGATGGAAGCGAAGCTGACGCCGCCCGCCGAGTAACACTAAATCCCCCTGTAGGAGCTGCCGAAGGCTGCGATCTTTTGATCTTCAGCCTTTCAATCATCTCGGCTACGTCCTACAACCTGAATGACCGCCGTCCGAAGGATTCTCAGGCCTTGGCCTCACTGTGGCCTGCAAACTGAAAGCGCCTCCTCTAGGAGGTTTTTTTCATCTCGATTTTAATTGGGCGCACTCCTTTCTCACATCTATCTCATGGCGCGTGGCGCCTGCCACCAACCATGAACTAGCCAGCTCCAATGTCCTTCACTTACGTAAGCAGCGTCCTACAACGCCTGTCCCCTACGTCTGATTACGTAACCACTCCTGCCTTGGATACTGTCTACTGCCTGATACATACAGAACACAAATAATGCGAAGACAAGGGAAAGGCACCGAGCTCCGAAACCAGACATACAAATCTGAAGCCCGCAAACTTGCACATCAAACAATGTCGATGGACCTTGAGGCATTGGCAGCCGGAATTGATGCTCTATCACTCAGGATCGATCCCATTACTCCATTGGCAATCAATGCATATCACCAGTGGATTGGACCCGTTGGATATCCATGGGACGCCGTGCAGGACTGGAAGATTAAAGATCCAAAAGGCTTGGATCTGGCTTTTTGGTACGAAGAAGAACTGTGCGGCTTGTGCTACGCAACGCCGCGAAGAAGCAGGATCTGTATGAAAATCGTTCTTTTGCAGGGACGCACTTGTAACGCGCATCCCTTGCGGGGCTGGATCGCTCCGATGGCATTGCTGACAACGGAGTTCTACGCCCGGAAGCTGGGATGTACGCAAATCGAAGTACAAGAGCCAGACTCAGGCGCTATTCCTTACTATCAAACGCTGGGATTTTATTTTGATACAACCGGCAGCCTTGTCTTTGCATTGGACGACCAATAAGATCGAATCAAGCATCCCGGCACGTGAGGTGTCCATGAAACAGAAGAAGCAAAAAGCCCAACCGGCACCGGCTTCGAAACCTGGTACCGAGGCACTCGGTTTGCCGGACAGAGTTTCAGCCAGTCAGCGGCATTTTCTGAAAGTGGCCGCGACCTATGGCAAGGAAATGGAGCCCGATGGTTGGCTCGCCGGTGGTGGAACCTGAGTACCGCCAAATGACCGCCTGATGGGCGGTTTTTTATGCCTGAGGATTAATGTCTCCTGCAACATCCAGTGAAAATTCGATCTCAAAACCATCCCACCAACACCCTCTCCCAAGACTACCCTTCAAAAACCCGCAGGAAGCGGCTCCCCGATTCAGCTCAAGGAACGACCATGTCCCTCTCCATCGTCCACAGCCGCGCCCAGATTGGCGTGGATGCTCCCGCCGTCACCGTCGAAGTTCATCTCGCAAACGGTCTGCCCTCCCTGACCATGGTCGGCCTGCCCGAAGCGGCGGTGAAGGAAAGCAAGGACCGGGTCCGCAGCGCGATCATCAATTCCGGGCTGCAGTTTCCGGCGCGGCGGATCACCTTGAATCTGGCGCCGGCGGATTTGCCCAAGGATGGCGGGCGGTTTGATCTGGCCATTGCCTTGGGGATTCTGTCGGCGAGTGTGCAGGTGCCGTGTCTGACGCTGGATGATGTGGAATGCCTCGGCGAACTGGCGTTGTCCGGCGCGGTGCGGCCGGTACGCGGGGTGTTGCCAGCGGCACTGGCGGCGCGCAAGGCCGGGCGGGCGTTGGTGGTACCGCGAGCGAATGCCGAGGAGGCCTGCCTGGCGTCGGGGTTGAAGGTGTATGCGGTTGATCATTTGCTGGAAGCGGTGGCGCATTTCAATGGGCATACGCCGGTGGAGCCCTACGTATCGGACGGTTTGATCCATGCCGCCAGACCCTATCCCGATCTCAATGAAGTACAAGGGCAGATGGCCGCCAAACGAGCGCTGCTGATTGCTGCAGCAGGTGCGCATAACCTGTTGTTCAGCGGGCCGCCGGGGACGGGCAAGACGCTGCTGGCCAGTCGACTGCCGGGTTTGCTGCCACCGTTGTCCGAATGCGAAGCGCTTGAGGTGGCGGCGATTCAATCGGTCGCCAGCGGCGTGCCACTGACCCATTGGCCGCAGCGCCCCTTTCGCCAGCCGCATCACTCAGCATCCGGCCCGGCACTGGTCGGCGGCAGTTCGAAACCACAACCCGGCGAGATCACCCTCGCCCACCACGGCGTGCTGTTTCTCGACGAGCTGCCGGAGTTTGATCGCAAGGTGCTGGAGGTGCTGCGCGAGCCGCTGGAGTCCGGGCATATCGTGATTGCCCGGGCCAAGGATCGCGTGCGTTTTCCGGCGCGGTTTCAGTTGGTGGCGGCGATGAATCCATGTCCCTGTGGATATCTTGGCGAGCCGAGTGGCAAGTGTTCGTGCACGCCGGACATGGTGCAGCGCTATCGCAACAAGCTCTCGGGGCCGTTACTGGACCGGATCGATTTGCACCTGACGGTGGCGCGGGAAGCAACGGCGTTGAATCCGCAAGTAAAACCGGGAGAGGACAGCGCCAGCGCGGCGGCTCTGGTAGCCGACGCTCGTGAACGACAGCAAAAGCGTCAAGGCTGTGCCAATGCATTTCTGGATTTGCCTGGATTGAAAAGGCACTGCAAGTTATCCACAGCCGACGAAACCTGGCTGGAGTCAGCCTGTGAAAGGCTGACTTTATCGCTTCGCTCGGCACATCGGTTACTCAAGGTTGCCCGGACACTGGCAGACCTCGAGCAAGTCGATGCAATCAGACGTGAGCACCTGGCCGAAGCGCTGCAATACCGGCCGGCGACGCCTTAATGCTCGGTCAGATCAACCAGCGGCGCTTGCCGCACTTCGGTTTCACGCCCGGCCTGGATTTCGGTTACTCGCTTCAAGGCGTTATCCACGGCAGCTTTGTCCGCGAGCAGGCTGTAGCTGATCTGGAACTGTTTGTGTTCCTTGGGCGCAATGGTCGGCACCAGATTCAGCGGACGCTGATAGCGGCGGTTGTAGGAAAAACTGGTGCCCGGCTCCAGTCCCGTGACATAGCCCTGCCCTTGGGTGTCAGTATTTTTCCACAGGGAAAACACTGGCAACTGCTGGGTATTGAAGCCAACAGAAACACCGAGGCTGCCCGCCTTGTTATGCAGAACAGTCAGGGTTTCGCCTTTGGCATCCGCGTAGGGCACGACGTTGTAGACGGTTTCGTCGTAATCCTTGGTCGGGGCGCGGTAGGTCTGCCAGTCGGGCAAATCGCCCTTGGCCTTGTCGTTGAAAGGCGACACCTGTTTTACCGGTGCAGCAAAGCGTGCGCCCTGCTCGAGGAATGGCGTACTGAAGTTGCTGTGATACAGCGCCTGATATTCCTTTGGATAATCGCCGTTGTTGGTCAACGTATCGTTGAGTGCGAAGCGCACGCTGCCTGGCACGGTGACCAGTTCAGTGACGACCGAAAAGTCGACTTTCTTGAACGCCTGCTCTTTCAGCTCGCCGCGCAAACTGATGGCGTAGGGTGGTTTTTCATCGATGTGCAGCGTGACAGTACTGGCCGGGATGTTGGCGGCGCGTCCGTGCAGGGTCAGCAGTTCACCATTGTCCATGCCGGGATGGCCGACCCATTCGTAACCACAGCGGGTCACCAACTCGTTGAAACCTTCCAGCCAACCCAGACCACCGCGCCCATTGAGCTCAATGAATGCCGGGTTGACCACATCCTTGACCGGCGAATCCCAGCCCATTCGCACGCTGCCAACGGAAGCGTGCAGGACATTCATGCCACGGGTTGGCACCACCGAGAGTTTCATCGTGCCGTTATCGATGTCGACAATACTGACGCCTTCCTGCCGCCCACCATGCAAGGTTCGCAGGCTCACAGAAAACGGCTTTTCGGTTTTCACGCCGAGCTGCTCACTGGTGACAGTCCAGTTTTGCGCAGGTTTGTCAGTATCGAGGAGGACATAATCCCAAGCCATTGCGTGGGAGGCAGCGGACAGTGCGCCGAGTGCGGCGACAAGTTTGAGCGGGGTCATGGCAGCAGCCTTTATTGGAGTTGTGCCATTTTTATAGCGCTGCGGAAACGATTCAGCAAGTGTAAAAGCAGTGATAGCGCTGCAATGAATCCGCGATCAGCGGTGATGCAATCGCGGGCAAGCCCGCTTCCACAGGGCTCAAAGGCGAACACAATTTTTGCGCACACCCGATATACCTGTGGGAGCGGGCTTGCCCGCGATTGCTATTTCAGTGGCGCATCAACGGAAGCGATCAACCTCGGAACGCAAGTCCGCCGCCAGCTTCTCCAGCTCTTTTGCGGTCACCGCCAGGTTCGAAACCACCTCACGCTGCTCACTGTTAGCCAATGCAATGCTTTGCAGGTTGCTGCTGAGCAAGGTCGCCGTACTGCTCTGCTCTTGGGTCGCCGTCGTGATCGCCGCAAACTGCTGCCCCGCCGAGCGGCTCTGCTCGTCGATGCGCGCCAGTGCCGAAGCAACATTGGCGTTACGCGACAAGCCTTCCTGCATCAGCACATTGCCCTGCTCCATGGTGCTGATCGCGTTGCCGGTTTCCTGCTGGATGCTGTGAATCATGCTGGAAATTTCATCCGTCGCCTGACGGGTGCGCGAGGCCAGGCTGCGCACTTCATCAGCCACCACGGCGAAGCCGCGACCTTGTTCACCGGCACGGGCCGCTTCAATCGCAGCGTTGAGTGCCAGCAGGTTGGTCTGTTCGGCAATCGAGGTAATCACGCCAACGATGCCGCCAATTTCCTGGGAGCGCTGGCCGAGTGTATTGATCACTGTCGCGGTACTGTTCAGGGCGCCGGCAATTTGCTCCAGAGAAGAAGAAGCTTCTTCCATCGAGCTGCGTCCGATCTGCGTCTGCTGAGCATTTTCCTGCGCCAGGCGCTGGGTCGCTCCCATGTTGTCGGCGATGTCCAGCGACGTCGCGCTGAACTCTTCAACCGCGCCGGCCATGCTGGTGATTTCGCCGGACTGCTGCTCCATGCCTTCGTACGCGCCGCCGGACAAACCGGACAGCGCCTGGGCACGACTGTTGACCTCTTCCGAGGCGCGGCGGATGTGTTCAACCATGGTCGACAGCGCTTGGCTCATCTGATTGAAAGCGCGAGACAGTTGACCGATTTCATCGTTACTCGACACGTTCAGACGCACGCTCAGATCACCCGCACCCAAGGCCTCGGCCTGACGCACCAGGTCACCCAACGGCGCCAATTTGCTGCGCAGCAACCAAACCACAGAGCCAACCGCCAGCAACATCGCCAGCAAACTGCCAATGGCCAATTGCGTGCCTACACTCCAGGTCACTGCACGAATCTCGGTTTTCGGCATACTCGCCACCACCGACCACGGTCCGTCCTCGAAAGGTACGGCAACGCTGTAGAAGTCTTCGGACGAGTCACTCCAGAACTGGCCCTTTCCTGGCGCTTTCACCATGCCGTTGATGACAGGGGCAGCTTTATCCAGTGCATCGACGCCAGCGATCGGCACCAGCCATTTGTTCTGCTCATCGAGCAACGCCAGAGAACCGGTCTGACCGATACGGAAGCGCTTGAGGTTGGCGAACTGCGCATTCTGCGCATCGGTGTAATCGAAACCTACATACAACACGGCAATCACCTTGCCGCTGCCGTCGCGCACCGGGGTGTATTGCGACATGTAGTAGCGCTCGAACAGCAGAGAACGACCGACGTAGCTCTGACCCGCCATCAAACGTGCGTACGCCGGGTTAGCGTGATCAAGCACTGTGCCGATGGCGCGGCTGCCGTCCTGCTTGCTGACGTTGGTACTGACGCGAATGAAGTCCTCGCCACTGCGCACGAACAACGTGGCCACGCCGGCGGTCATCTGCTTGAATTCGTCGACTTGCTTGAAGTTGTTGTTCAACACCTCATCGCCCAGGTGCAAACCCGGTGTCTGGGTGCCAGCTACGGTCACTGGTTCATCCGGGTGAACGCTCAGACCGCTGCCAAAACGCTTTTCAAACAACCCGCTCAGACGCAGCGTGCTTTCACGCAACGTGCCGTGGAAGGTGCTCAATTGGTCGGCCAGAAGCCGCGCCTCACTGGCCAAATGCTCTTCACGGGTGGCGAGGTTGGCAGTATCGAGCGAACGCAGAGCAAAAACTGTACTGCCGCTGATGACAATCGCCAGTATCACAGCGAGCGCGAGGCCCAGCTGCGAGGCGATCCGAGCGCGAGGTTGAGACATGGACAGCTCCTGGCCGAGCTACCGGATCCTCCTTGATCGCAGCCATGCTCGGAAATTTTTTAATAATGGGGGTGAATCGTGAAACCGGCACGACAGTTCCACCTGCTCGTAGTCGGCGGTAAAACCGAATACTTGAGCGAAAAGCGGGGTTATGGCACAAGGCCGGCATTGTGACGGCTCTAACGTTTCAGCTCAAGCGCGCGACTGCGGGCAGTTCCATGGCGCGGACCTCGCCTTGCAGGAAGTCGCTGAGACGACGCAAACGTTCACCTCCCGGACGGGTTTTGGGCCACACCAGGTAGTAATTCAGGCCGCTGGCGACAGCCGTCGGCCACGGCAGGCTCAAGCGGCCTTGCGCCACATCTTCGGCCACCATCAACAAATCGCCCATCGACACGCCGTAACCCCGCGCCGCGGCGATCATCCCCAACTCCAGCGTATCGAACACCTGCCCGCCCTTGAGCGACACCTGGTCGGCCAAACCCATGTGCTCCAGCCAACTGCGCCAATCGCGGCGATCCGGGGTTGGATGGAGCAACTCGGCGGCAGCAAGTCGCGCCACGTCCCAAGGTTGATCGTGCAGCAGATTGGGTGCGCCAACGGGGATCAGTTCTTCGGGAAACAACAGGCTGGTCTCCCAGTCCGGCGGGAAATGGCCGTCGCTGAGCAACACCGCGCAATCGAACGGCTCATCGTTAAAGTCCACCGAGTCGACGTCCATCCACGCACTGGTCAACTGCACTTCGTTACCCGGCTGCAAATGCCGGAAGCGGCTCAGGCGCGCCAGCAACCAGCGCATGGTCAGGGTCGACGGCGCCTTCATGCGCAGGATGTCGTCCTCGGCGCGCAAGGTGTTGCAGGCGCGCTCCAGCGCTGTGAAGCCTTCGCGAATGCCCGGCAACAGCAGGCGCGCCGCTTCGGTTAGTTGCAAATTGCGTCCGCTGCGATGAAACAGTCGACAGGCGAAATGATCCTCAAGCGTTCGAATGTGCCGACTCACCGCACTCTGGGTGATCGACAGCTCTTCGGCTGCGCGAGTGAATGAGCTATGCCTCGCCGCCGCTTCAAATGCGCGCAGGGCATACAACGGAGGAAGTCGACGGGACATGCATAAAGCTCCTGTAGCGGGATGCGGCCAACTTAACAGAATCTTTTCAGGATGAGTTTTAATCATGCCACCCATCCTTTTTATCCCTTTGTGCAATCCCTTCCAAGCGCCGAGAATCGACGCTCTCTTGTTCCCTCTATTAATGACGGGTGATGACCATGCAACATCCTGTGCGTACAGAACTCTGGGCCATTCTGCGGCTGGCGGGGCCGTTGATTGCCTCACAGTTGGCGCACATGTTGATGGTGCTGACCGACACTTTGATGATGGCGCGCCTGAGCCCCGAAGCGCTGGCCGGCGGTGGCCTTGGCGCGGCTACTTACTCGTTCGTGTCGATTTTCTGCATTGGCGTGATTGCGGCGGTCGGCACACTGGTTGCGATCCGCAAGGGCGCCGGCGACATCATTGGCGCCGCACGCCTGACCCAGGCCGGGTTGTGGCTGGCGTGGCTGATGGCGCTCGCCGCAGGGCTGCTGTTGTGGAATCTGAAACCGGTGTTGCTGCTGTTCGGCCAGACTGAAACCAACGTCAATGCCGCCGGGCAATTCCTGATTGCCCTGCCGTTCGCCCTGCCCGGCTACCTGAGCTTCATGGCCCTGCGCGGCTTCACCAGTGCCATCGGCCGGGCGACGCCGGTCATGGTCATCAGCCTGATCGGCACCGTGGCCAACTTCCTGCTCAATTACGCGCTGATCACCGGCATGTTCGGCCTGCCGAAACTGGGCTTGATGGGCATCGGCCTGGTCACGGCGATCGTTGCCAACTGCATGGCGCTGGCCTTGGCCTGGCATATTCATCGGCATCCGGCGTACGACGCTTATCCGTTGCGCGCAGGGCTGTCGCGGCCTAATCGGCAATACCTCAAGGAGCTGTGGCGCCTCGGTCTGCCGATTGGCGGCACCTACGCGGTGGAAGTCGGGTTGTTCGCCTTCGCCGCGCTGTGCATGGGCACCATGGGCAGTACGCAACTGGGCGCCCATCAGATTGCTTTGCAGATCGTGTCGGTGGCATTCATGGTGCCGGCGGGGATGTCGTACGCCATCACCATGCGTGTCGGTCAGCATTACGGCGCTGGGCAATTGGTCGATGCGCGAATGTCCGGGCGAGTCGGGATCGTCTTCGGCGCAGTGGCGATGTTGGGTTTTGCGATGGTGTTCTGGCTACTGCCGAATCAGTTGATCGGCTTGTTTCTCGACCATAACGATCCGGCATTTGCCGAGGTGATCCAACTGGCGGTGAGCCTGCTGGCGGTAGCGGCGTGGTTCGAGCTGTTCGACGGTACGCAGACGATTGCCATGGGCTGCATTCGTGGGCTCAAGGATGCGAAGACCACGTTCCTGGTCGGACTCGGCTGCTATTGGCTGATCGGTGCGCCGGCGGCGTGGTGGATGGCGTTCCACCTGAACTGGGGGCCGACAGGTGTCTGGTGGGGTTTGGCGCTGGGGCTGGCGTGTGCGGCGGTCAGTCTGACGCTGGCGTTCGAGTGGAAGATGAAGCGGATGATTCGGCTTGAGCCAGCTACACAGCGTTTCGAAGCAGTTGGTGCAGATTAAGATCAAAAGATCGCAGCCTGCGGCAGCTCCTACATGAGTCGGTGTAGGAGCTGCCGCAGGCTGCGATCTTTTAAACGGCCTCCACAGAAACCTGCTGACTCGATCCAAACGTCAAATACTCAACCAACTCCGCCAACGGCAACGGCTTGCTGATCAGATACCCCTGCACCTGATCGCAACCAAACCCGCGCAGCAGTTCAAGTTGCTCCGTGGTTTCCACGCCTTCAGCCACCACTTCCAGATGCAGGTTGTGCGCGAGGTTGATCATCGCGTGCACCAGTTTTCGGTTCTCTTCGCGTTGTTCCATGCCGCCGACGAAGCTCTTGTCGATCTTCAGCAAAGTGATCGGCAGGCTGTTGAGGTGCACGAACGATGAGAAACCAGTGCCAAAGTCATCCAGCGAGAAGCGCACACCGAGGCGACCGAGGGCGTCCATGGTCTGTTTGACCAGATCACTGCGGCGCATCACTGCGGTTTCGGTCAGTTCAAATTCCAGCCACTGCGCCTCGACGCCACGTTCGGCGATCAAACGGCTGAGCGTCGGCAGCAACTGGCTGTCCTGAAACTGACGGAACGACAGATTGATCGCCATGTGCAGCGCCGGCAAACCGCGCTCGCGCAAGGCCTGCATATCGCGCAGAGCCCTGGAGATTACCCAGTAACCCAGCGGCACGATCAAGCCACTCTGCTCGGCCAGCGGCACGAATTCACTGGGTGGCAGCAGCCCACGCTCACCATGGCGCCAACGCACCAAGGCTTCGAGGCCGACGATCTGGCCGTCTGCGATATTCAGGCGCGGCTGGTAATGCAGCTCCAGCTCGTCGCGACGCAAGGCCCGGCGCAGTTCGCTTTCGAGGTCGGCCATGCTCCGCGCGTTGCGGTTGATGCGTTCGTTGAAGATATGAAAGGTGCAGCCCTGCGTGCTTTTCGCCTGCTGCATGGCGATGTGCGCATGCCACATCAGCGGGTCGGCGCCACCCTGCGCGCGGGCATGGGCGATACCGAGGCTGGAACCGATCAACAGGCTTTCGCCGTCGACCCAGTAGGGTTCGGCCAGGGCTTCGGTGATGCGTTCGGCCATCCACTCGGCGCGTTGCGGCGCGCGACGGGTGTCGATCAGCAAGGCGAATTCGTCGCTACCCAGGCGCGCCAGTTGATCACCGGCCTCCAGCTGACTTTTCAGCCGCGCAACGACTTGCAGGATCAAGCGATCGCCAGCCTGATGGCCGAGGGCATCGTTGGCGTGACGGAAGTTGTCGAGGTCAAGATGCCCGAGGGCCAAACCCCGACCGTCGTTTTCCGCGAGGCGCGCGGCGAGCAAGGTCTGGAAGCCCTGACGGTTGGCGATACCGGTCAACGGATCCTGTTCGGCGAGGCGTTGCAGAGTGTTTTCCAGTACGCCGCGTTCGCGTACGTGGCGCAGGCATCGACGGAGCATGCCGGCATCAAGGGCATCGAACACCAGCCAGTCGCTGACGCCAACGGGCGCGCTGACCGGTTCGTGCTCCAGCAACAACACCGTCGGCAGGCTGCAACGGCCCGGCGCCGGTTGTAATGCAGGGAGGGTCAACAACACCGCGTTGCGGTTGTCTTCGAACAAACGGCTGACCGACTCCCAGTTCGGCGCGCTGATCAGTACCGCCGCGCTCCCCATTGGCGCCAGACACTCGCGCAATAACGCTGTCCACGCTGGCTCTTCGGCCAGTAACAGCAAACGCAAGGGTTCGACAGGCGTAGTCAAGCTGACTCCCTAGACTCTGCAATGATGTGGGCGGCGGGCATTATGCCGTTGCGCAGACCAATGTCCAAATGACAACGGTTATCAAAAACCGAAATGTGTGTCATGAACGAGAACATTAGCCGCAAAATCACCATGCATCCTGCGTGAAAGTAACAAAACCGGCAAATTTGAATCGCGTGGTGCGTCACAAGTCGGACAGAGCAGCACAAATCGCTGAGCCTGTTAAAATGCCGGCCCATTTCGTCAACGACTCCCGAATTTTCGTATGTCCCGACTCAATCCCCGGCAGCAAGAAGCCGTGAGCTACGTCGGCGGCCCTCTTTTGGTGCTCGCCGGCGCTGGCTCCGGCAAAACCAGTGTGATCACGCGCAAAATCGCGCACCTGATCCAGAACTGCGGCATCCGCGCCCAGTACATCGTCGCCATGACCTTTACCAACAAGGCTGCGCGCGAGATGAAGGAGCGGGTCGGCACCCTGCTCAAGGGTGGCGAGGGCCGTGGCCTGACCGTGTGTACATTCCACAACCTGGGCCTGAACATCATCCGCAAGGAACACGTGCGGCTGGGCTACAAACCGGGCTTCTCGATCTTCGACGAGACCGACGTCAAGTCCCTCATGACTGACATCATGCAGAAGGAATACGCGGGCGACGACGGCGTCGACGAGATCAAGAACATGATCGGCTCGTGGAAAAACGACCTGATCCTGCCGGCCGAAGCGCTGGAAAACGCGCGCAATCCCAAGGAACAGACCGCCGCCATCGTCTACACCCACTATCAGCGCACGCTCAAAGCGTTCAACGCAGTGGACTTCGACGACCTGATCCTGCTGCCGGTGAAGCTGTTCCAGGACAACGCCGACATTCTCGAAAAGTGGCAGAACAAAGTCCGCTACCTGCTGGTGGACGAATATCAGGACACCAATGCCAGCCAGTATCTGCTGGTAAAACTGCTGATCGGCACGCGCAACCAGTTCACCGTGGTGGGCGACGACGACCAGTCGATCTACGCCTGGCGCGGCGCGCGGCCGGAAAACCTGATGCTGCTCAAGGATGACTATCCGTCGCTGAAAGTGGTGATGCTCGAGCAGAACTACCGCTCCACCAGCCGCATCCTGCGCTGCGCCAACGTGCTGATCTCGAACAACCCGCACGAATTCGAAAAACAGCTGTGGAGTGAGATGGGCCACGGCGACGAGATCCGCGTGATCCGCTGCCGTAACGAGGACGCCGAAGCCGAGCGCGTGGCCATGGAAATCCTCAGCCTGCACTTGCGCACCGACCGCCCGTACAGCGATTTCGCCATCCTCTATCGCGGTAACTATCAGGCCAAGCTGATCGAGCTGAAGCTGCAGCACCATCAGGTGCCGTATCGCCTGAGCGGCGGCAACAGCTTCTTCGGCCGCCAGGAAGTGAAGGACCTGATGGCCTACTTCCGCCTGATCGTGAACCCGGACGACGACAACGCCTTCCTGCGGGTGATCAACGTGCCGCGCCGCGAGATCGGCTCGACCACGCTGGAAAAACTCGGCAACTACGCCACCGAACGCAAAATCTCGATGTACGCCGCCACCGATGAAATCGGCCTGGGTGAGCATCTGGACAACCGCTTCACCGATCGTCTCTCGCGCTTCAAGCGCTTCATGGACAAAGTGCGCGAGCAATGCGCCGGCGAGGACCCGATCTCCGCCCTGCGCAGCATGGTCATGGACATCGACTACGAGAACTGGCTGCGCACCAACAGCTCCAGCGACAAGGCTGCGGACTACCGGATGAGCAACGTCTGGTTCCTGATCGAGGCGTTGAAAAACACCCTCGAGAAGGACGAAGAAGGCGAAATGACCGTCGAGGACGCCATCGGCAAACTGGTCCTGCGCGACATGCTGGAACGTCAGCAGGAAGAAGAGGACGGCGCCGAAGGTGTGCAGATGATGACCCTGCATGCGTCCAAGGGTCTGGAATTCCCCTACGTGTTCATCATGGGCATGGAAGAGGAAATTCTTCCGCACCGCTCCAGCATCGAAGCCGACACCATTGAAGAAGAGCGCCGCCTGGCTTACGTGGGCATCACCCGCGCCCGCCAGACCCTGGCCTTTACCTTCGCCGCCAAGCGCAAACAGTACGGCGAGATCATCGATTGCGCGCCTAGCCGCTTTCTTGATGAACTGCCGCCGGACGATCTGGCCTGGGAAGGCAACGACGATACACCGACCGAAGTCAAAGCCGTGCGTGGCAACAGCGCATTGGCCGATATACGCGCGATGTTAAAGCGCTAGAATTGACCACTTTTTTAGATTAAGGCGCGCATGCGCCGAACGAGGAACGCTTCATGGAAGCACTGCACAAGAAAATCCGCGAAGAAGGCATCGTGCTTTCCGATCAGGTCCTGAAAGTCGACGCCTTTCTGAACCACCAGATCGACCCGGCCCTGATGAAGCTGATCGGCGACGAATTCGCCTCGCTGTTCAAGGACTCGGGCATCACCAAGATTGTCACCATCGAAGCCTCGGGCATTGCCCCGGCGATCATGACCGGTCTGAACCTTGGCGTGCCGGTGATCTTCGCCCGCAAACAACAGTCCCTGACCCTGACTGAAAACCTGCTGTCGGCGACCGTTTACTCGTTCACCAAGAAGACTGAAAGCACCGTGGCCATCTCCCCGCGTCACCTGACCAGTAGCGACCGCGTGCTGATCATCGACGACTTCCTGGCCAACGGTAAGGCATCCCAGGCGCTGATCTCGATCATCAAACAGGCTGGCGCTACCGTCGCCGGTCTGGGCATCGTCATCGAGAAGTCGTTTCAGGGCGGCCGTGCCGAGCTGGACTCGCAAGGCTATCGCGTTGAGTCGCTGGCCCGCGTGCAATCGCTGAAGGATGGCGTTGTAACCTTCATCGAATAAATCAGCCACACCGCAGATCCCCTGTAGGAGTGAGCCTGCTCGCGATAGCGTTGTGTCAGTCGACATATTCTTGCCTGATACACCGCCATCGCGAGCAGGCTCACTCCTACAGTTGGTTTTGCGGTAGACAGTTACTGCGCGGTGGCTTTAAGGCCCGTGAGCAGCAAGCGTTGAAATAAATCTTCCTTCAACCCTTCCGGATTCGCCAGCTGCATCCGCTCCAGATGCTCCGGATACAGCGAAGCCTGCGGCGCATCCAGCGCTGCCTTGCCCAGTTCCAGAATCTCGGTCAGCTTGAACTTGCTCTTCAGCCAGTTCAACGCCCGCAACAAATCCCGCTCGATCGCAGTGAAATCACAGCCCAACGGATATTCCGGAAACAGATTCGGATGGCGTGCGGCAATCGCCTGCAAGCGCTCTGGGGTGTTGTCGGCAAAGCGCGGATCAATACGGAAATCCTTCGGCAGTTTGCCGACCTTCTGCGCTTGTTCGATCAGTCCCGGCTGGAAGCGCGAGTCGCTGATATTCAGCAGCGCTTCGATCACTGCCGCATCAGTTTTGCCGCGCAGATCGGCGATGCCGTATTCCGTCACCACTATGTCGCGCAGATGCCGCGGGATAGTGCAGTGACCGTACTCCCAGACGATGTTCGAATTCACCTCACCGCCGGACTCGCGCCAGCTGCGCAGAATCAGCATTGACCGCGCACCTTGCAGGGCATGACCCTGGGCGACAAAGTTGTACTGCCCGCCGACGCCGCTGAGCACCCGCCCGTCTTCCAGTTGATCGGCCACACCGGCGCCGAGCAACGTCATGTTGAACACCGTGTTGATGAACCGCGCATCAATGCGTTGCAGCCGCTTGAGCTCTTCCTGCCCGTACAACTCGTTGATGTAGCTGATGCGGGTCATGTTGAATTCGAGACGCTTGCTCTGCGGCAACTCGCGCAGGCGCTCATAGAAACTGCGGGGGCCGAGGAAAAAGCCGCCGTGCACCGATATGCCGTCAGTCTGCGCCGCTTCATCAAGAGTGCCGGCGTTGGCTTGTTCTTGCGTTGGCACATCCGGGTAAACCTTGCGCCGGATAATCCCGGCATCCGCCAGCACCAGCAGACCGTTGACGAACATTTCGCTGCAACCGTACAGGCCTTTGGCGAACGGCTCGCTGCCGCCCTCGCGCTCGATCAATTGCGCCCACTGGCTGAGGTTTATATCAGCGAGCAAGGCCTGATAACCCGCGTTATCGGCTTGACGCGCCAACAGCGCGGCGGTCAGCGCATCGCCCATGGAGCCGATGCCGATCTGCAACGTACCGCCATCGCACACCAACGCACTGGCATGCAGCCCGATGAAGTGATCCTGAAAACCGACCGGCATGTTCGGCGTGGAAAACAGCGTGCTGCTGTCCTTCTCGTCGATCAGCAAATCGAACGTGTCGATATCAACCTCGGCGTCGCCGGGCATGTACGGCAGATCGGTGTGTACCTGACCGACCAACAAAATCGTCTCCCCGGCGACCCGGCGCTTGGCGATCATCGGTAACAGGTCGAGGGTGATGTCCGGGTTGCAGCTCAGACTCAAGCGATCCGGGTGTTCGCTGCTGCTGGCGAGCAGTTGCGCCACCAGGTTCAGGCCGGCGGCGTTGATGTCGCGGGCGGCATGGCTGTAGTTGCTGCTGACGTAATCCTGCTGGGCCGGCGCGCTGTTGAGCAGGCTACCGGGCTGCATGAAGAACTGCTGGATGCGGATGTTGGCGGGCAGGCTATCGCGATGCAGATCAGCGAGGAAATCGAATTCCGGGTAGTCACCGAAGACTCGCTCAACGAAGGGCTCGATAAAGCGCTTCTGCAAACCGTCGCCCAGACTCGGACGGCCCAGACACAGCGCCGTATAAATCGTCAGTTGCCGATCGGGCAGCCCTTTGACGCGCCGATACAACGCGTTGACGAAGTGATTGGGTTTGCCCAACCCCAGCGGCAAGCCCATGTGGATATGCGCCGGCAATCGCGCCAGCACGTCATCCACTGCCTGTTCGATCGAACACAACTGCACCATCTGAAGCCTCCCGCCCGTTCCGTGAATAGGGGTAGACCGAGATTGCCGGGGATTTACTTCAGAGGGAAGGCAATTAGTGCGAAAAAAAGTGAAATAGGCGAGTGCAGTGCTTGGTGCAAGCACATCCAGAAAACTTTCAACAATAACAATGAATTAACAACACCAAGAGAATCATCGCACAAGCCGACAGCTTTTTTCCTACATTGACTCGAATTTAATCACGCAGAACTTCAGGACACTTCTGAATTGAAGTTATTTGAGTCACAGCTAGCATTAAAAACGTAACACTTCATTAGCAATCAATACCTTTAGGCCAAACAAACTTATAAGGAAAAATTATGGAAATCGACTTCTTAGCAATTCGTAGTGCGCGGGCACGCATTCTAAATTCAAGCGCACCTATTTCAACACTGGCAATTCAAGCATTCAGCAACTTAAGCGCAGCCAGCAGCGGTTCGCGCCCATGCACTAGTTGTTGCTCACAATGTTGGCAAGGATGCTGCTACGCGACTTACATGTAGTTATGAGCCAGGGGCGGTCAATACCTGCCGCCCCTATCACTTAATTTAGGATTTTTACATTGAAAACGCCGATTGAGTTTTTAACTGAATCCTTGAACTCCAACCGAAGCCTGACCACCGACTGCCCAGTATGGCCATACCTATCTTACTATATCTATCATATCGAAAATAAACTTCCAAAAGCATACGGAAGCGCCTTGGAGACTCAGTCAGTTATTATCAGCGGTTTCGCAACAAACCTCGCAGCGAGAATTACCAACGTAGCTAATAACGTTTTAATCACTGAAAAACAAATATTTGAAAAATCAATCCTCGGCAGAGAGATGGAAACCTCCTCTTACTACAAGTTAGTTAGCGAAAACAAAAGCTATCTCACCGACATTATTAAAGCTTATCCGGAGCTAGATCGAGTCCTCACCAAACTATCACAAAATTTTGTCGAATTTACATTACAGTTTTTTACTGACTTGATAGAAGACAGGCAGGAGATTAACGAAGTATTCAATATTGGGTCTGACGTCGACCTCTCCGCAATTGATGTCTCGGCTAGTGAAACGCATTATGGATCGAGGACCGTTTGCACGCTTTCCTTTAACTCCATAAAAATAGTTTACAAACCAAGAAATCTGAAACTTGAAGCGGAAGCATCCGGCTTTCTACTGTCTTTGAGCAGTGCCGCAGGCACTGACTTTTGCAAATGGAAAATACCAATTTATTTGGTGAAAAAAGAGCATGGATGGGCAGAGCACACACCTCAAAAGCAGGCAGAAACCGAAGAAGAGGTACATCAATACTTTAAAAGAGCAGGATTTTTATTAGGTTATTGCACTGCCTTTATCGCTGCGGACATTACCTCTGACAATCTGATTGCGCATGGAGCAAGCCCTATACCCATTGATCTGGAGACAATTTTTTACAGCACCTTAAACATTGAGACAATCCCGAGAGAAGTTCGGTGGAACGTTACCCAAACAAGTATCCTTCCAAACTGGACTTGGAAAGGCACCGATGGTATCGGTGTAGACTTGAGTGCGCTGGGTGGGTTATCAGAGCAATATGTCAGTCTAAACCTGTATCAACACTTAGAAGACGAAACTGGTCACAGCCAGTTTGGCATGGACGGAGTTAAAATCTTTCCAAATCAGAATGTTTTATATTTTGACGGGAAACCGGCGCAGCCGTGGGAATACGAAAAAGAAATAATTAATGGCCTAACCACCTTATTTTCTATATTAAACAATGCGCAGCCGTCAATTATCGAAAAAATTAAATCTTTTAGAGGCAGACAAAACAGGTATATCCCCAGACCGACAGCGACATATCACTACGCCATTCAATGTTCCCTGCATGCAACCTTAATGCGTTGCACTGACAAACGAACGGCCTTTCTGGAAAATATCCTTAATAACGACACAGCCCCCGCGATAGGCTTTCTCGACGCGGAGGTCTCAGCTTGCTTGGATCTGGACATTCCTTTTGCTCGAGGACAAGCCGGTATTCTTGAGTTCTACGACCCCGGTTACAGCGGTTCAGGGCACCTCGATAGTAAAGATTATATAAACGGAATAGACAACAGCATCCAATACATCACAACCTTGGACAAAAACAGAATTGCATTTGAAGAAAAACTAACTTCAAACACCCTTTTAGCAATGAAAAACATGTATGAACACGGAAATAAACTCACGGACCACTCCTTCAAACAACACGACGATGTGAAAGACCCCCGTTATTCAAATATTGACGAGATCATTAAAAAAATCAGGACATCATCGGAAATCAACGCATGCTTGATCAATGAACTGTTACGTACCGAAATTTCGAGTAATGGGCTCTGGCTAGGATTTCACTCATCACCAGGTGGCTATATGGAGTTCTCGGAGTTAGGAGATGACTTCTACTACGGGTTGTCTGGCATTCTTTATGGCTGCGTAGTGGCGGCCAGTCATAGCAGTGCCATAGATAAAGCCCTGGTAACTGAACTACTAAATCATTGCCACAGTAGAATAGTTAAAAAACTGACAAATAAGGGTACGCACCTAGGGGGCTTTCACTTCGGTCTATCGTCCGCAATCGTTCCGCTCTTGATAGGCTTAAATTATTTTGACGATGAAAGACAAAGCCAACTGCTACAGCTGTATAAAAAATATGTTGAAGACGTACTGGCAGACCCATGGTGGCAAAAATATTTTTGGGGCTCTGACTTTCTCTCTGGAATGTTCGGCACTCTAAGTGTACTCACGTTGTTATTCGACCTTACTAAAGATTTATCGTTTTGCGATTTAGCCAACTTGTTATACAAAAAAATAGAGACAGAACTCACTTTTATATCTGGAAGCAAACTAGCCACATTCGACAATGCAATTACAACGAGAAGCGACGCTTTACTGAGTGGCCTATCTCACGGAATAATGGGGTGCGCATACTCACTATTTTATTTTAATAACCTTATCGCTAAAAAAGATTCAATCCACGAATTATTCCTAGGCTTTTTGTCTTGGGAGCTTAACGAATATGATGAGTCAATTGAAAATTGGCGTGACTACAGAAAACGCTCGGAATCAAGCGCCGGTGAGTTTGCGTGGAGCCACGGTTTACCTGGAAATTATTTGGCGATCAGTTATTTCGCAAACAATGGAGTACAGCCTGCGCTAGACTTCTTGGAAAAGCACCCACCAAAAGCCGCATTCTCATATTCGAATCTCGAAAAACGAAAGAGACCCGTCAATGACTCTTTATGTCATGGCGCTTATGGGATTCTGAATATCATGAAAAAGATCTCACCGGAATCGTTGCTCGATCCACAAGTTTTTCTATGGTCGAATATCGTCAATTTAAGCGAACAAAACTCAAGAATCTTGAGAACAAAAACTGCTGATCCATTAGGATTATGGATCGGCCGCGTGGGCTCACTACTTGGCTCCATTGGTTTGATTGACCATAACTACGAGTTTCCATTTCTTCCGCACCAAATGGAATTCATCAAACCATGAAGAGCAACCTAATACTTTGCTGCTTTGGCCTGGGCATTTCAGTTCTAACAAGCGCATCGCCCTACCTAATCGGCAATTCAATTAATTTTTATATATCCCAAGACCGCTTATATTTATATGCACTCGCAGGCGCTTCGCTTCTTATCATCGCGACGCCTCCCTTGAAACTAGCAGCCAACATTTATCTACAAAGGACTGCTGCCAAGACAAGATATATTCTGAAAAGGACAATTCTAACGCACCTGCGAAGCAAGGCATCCACATATAGTAAAAATCCAGGTGAGCAAATCGAACTCATCGACGGCGATGTTGACGGCTCGATGTATCTATACCATTCGGTATTCTTTGACACTTCACTCAATTTCAGCATTATAATTTTCGCGCTGATTATAACGGCTCTGTATCATCCACTTCTGGCGCTCGCCCCCCTTAGCGGCCTGCTATATGCCTCAGCTGCATATTTTATAACCCGGAGAAAGAGCGCCGCCCTTTTTGAAGAGTATGTCCAAGAAAACACCGTTACAATCGGGGCAATCTGTGCGCATGTATGCGATGCCAAACCGTACAACGACAGAGTCAAGCTGGACATCAAAAACATTGAGCGCCTCGCTTTTCGTTCAAACCTGAAAGCATCTTTTTTCGAATCAATTTCAGGAACATGTTACTTGGTAGCGATAGTTGTTTTGCTCTTGATATCCGCTCATTTAATAAGTGAAGGCGCTTTGACAACAGGCGCTATCTTTGCCTCAGCCATCTACCTTGAGCGTGTGCTAAGCCCAACAATGTCGCTTATATCCATTTACTACTCAAGCAGAGAGGCCTCTTATCGCCGCAATCGAATTCTGAGCTATAAACTACAGCACGGGGGGCGTTGAATTATGCTTATGTGCTTGCGAAAAAACGTGGCATTATTTTTGTTTTCAACAATGAGCCTGACTTTAGCAGCCGCATGTCAGTTGTTAATACCTTCGATCGTGGCAGAGGGACTTACAGCTCTTAGTAGTGGCGCTGTCAGCACTCATCTGTACTTCACCCTCACCGCTGTTTTTTTATCCAAGCTAGCGACGCAAACTCTGGGCAGTTCCATGGCGGCGCTCATGGAAGCGAAATCTCGCTTTTCGCTCATCAATTTCATCGTGCATGATGAAAGACCTTGTCCGTTAAGCTCTCGCGTGACGATGATCAAAGAGGATGCTGAGAAAATTGCTTCAGTCCTTCATGACTCAATTCATCTGGCAGGATCTTGTATTTTGACATTTGCCACAGCCTATATCTTACTTCGTGAAAACGCTTATTTCCTCATCCCCTTGATATTTATCACGACATTGACTTGTGTGCAGTTGAAATTTGCAAAACCACAAATCCAGAGTCTGTATAAAGCCGAAATGAGCAATGAAGACCTGTACAAGGAATCGTTAATCAGCACTTTCAGCTCATCCACAATTGATGAGCAAAGTCTTCAATCACTTATCAGCAATAGTGATGAATGTTTGAGCAACACAATACAAGCACGTTATAAATATCAAAAAGCCAATGCCATTCAGTGCTTCTGGCCGGAAATGGCTATCTCGGCCGGGACAGTATCAGTCATCATTTTTAGCGCCACTGCGACGCCGGAGTTATTCGGCGAGCGTCTTATTGTCTATCTTGGTTACGTCGGAATTTTTACCATGGCCAGCACGAGTTCGATAAGCCTTGGTATAACGATGATTGGAGTAAAGGTATCCGTCGGAAGAGTATTCAGGGGGCGCCAATATGAATGATTTATTCATCCAGCAGATACGCCTTAAGTCAGACAGAGTGGCGGCTCATTTTTTACGCGGCCTTTTTCCGCTTCAATTCAATAACAGAATTACTGTATTTATCGGAGAAAACGGTTCTGGAAAATCCACCCTGCTTGAAGCACTTGCCATCAAGTTGGGATGCAATCCAGAAGGCGGTGGGAAGAACTTCAATTTCTCGACTGAGAACACCCACTCGAAACTGCACGAAACCCTGATGCTTTCAAAAGGCTACCGACGGGAGAAGGACGTTTTTTTCTACAGAGCAGAGACTTTCTATAACTTGAACACTGCGATCCGCAAGCTTGATGCAGAGGGGAGCTTTGATCCCGAAATAAAGACCTATTACGGCGGCGTGGATATGCATTGCATGTCACACGGTGAAGCAATGGAGGCGCTGTTTCAAAACCGATTCAAAGCCCAGGGACTGTACGTTCTCGATGAACCGGAAGCGTCGTTGTCTCCATTGAGGCAATTGGTGTTTATCAACCGCGTAATGGAGCTATCGCGCAAAGGCTCACAGTTCATCATCGCTACTCACTCACCGCTCATTATGTCGATCCCGGGATGTGATCTGAGACAGATATCGCAAGGGCGCTCCGAACCAATAACCCCGGCAGATACTGATGCTTATGCTGTGTACAAAGCCGTGCTTAACTCGGCCGGCGCCTACATCGCGAAAAATATGCAGTGAGATTGCAGACACAAAAAAACCGTCCGAAGACGGTTTTTTTCATCAGCAGTACGCCCTACTTCAGGCCCGACATCTTCTCGATCGCCCCTTTCAGATCGGCATCCGAGCAATCCGCGCAGGTACCTTTCGGCGGCATGGCGTTGATGCCGGTGATCGCCTTGGCCAGGATGCCGTCGAGGCCGCCCTGGTGATCGGCGCGTTCTTTCCACGCTGCGGTGTCACCAATTTTCGGCGCGCCCAACAGGCCGGTGCCGTGACAAGCGTTGCAATGTTTGGCAATGATTGAGTCTGGAGTCTTGGCATCACCGCCGCCGGCAGTTGCAGCCACTTCCATCCCTTTGCATTCCTGACCTTGCACACACACCTGGCCGACGGGCTCGAGGCGTTTGGCAATGTCGTCGTTCGTCGCAGCTTGAGCGCTGACAGCCCAGAGGGCCAGTACGGTTGCTGGTGCAGCCAGCATTTTCATAATTAGGTTCACGCGTTCACCCTCAATGGTGGCTATTCACGCCTGCGGCCACGGTTCGCAGGCGGGCGCAAGTATAGCGGTTAGCCCGCCACACTGAAACAACCCCATAGTCGAAGGGGTTATACCGCGCTGTGGAAAAACTGTTCGGATGCCTTCGCCGTTATGGCCTGGCGCCTCTTTGTTTAAAAATTCGCCGGCGTGGCTGCGCTGATTAGTCGCGCAGGCAAGTCGAACGGATTACGAAAACGATGCGGCTTGGTACTTTCAAAGTAGTAGCTGTCGCCAGCTTCGAGAATAAAAGTTTCAAGACCCACCACCAATTCCAGACGACCCTCCACCAAAATCCCGGTTTCCTCGCCCTCGTGGGTGAGCATTTCTTCGCCGGTGTCGGCGCCCGGCGGGTAGATTTCGTTGAGGAACGCGATGGCCCGGCTCGGGTGCGCGCGGCCGACCAGCTTCATGGTCACGGCGCCGTCGGAAATGTCGATCAGCTCGTTGGCCTTGTAAACGATCTGGGTCGGTATTTCCTGCAGGATCTCTTCGGAAAAGAACTCGACCATGGACATGGGAATCCCGCCCAGAACCTTCCTCAGCGAACTGATCGAAGGGCTGACGCTGTTCTTTTCGATCATCGAAATGGTGCTGTTGGTGACGCCCGCGCGCTTGGCGAGTTCACGCTGGGAAAGCCCTTTGAGCTTGCGGATCGATTGCAGTCGTTCACCGACGTCCAAGGCTGGAGCCTCCTGATATTGTAGAAATATTGAGCGTTATCATGGCGACAGCGTTCAGTATTTACAACACGTGGGCTCCGTGACGGCCTCAACCCTCGGAATAGAGCCTTGGCACTCGACGCAGGTTGCAGAAAATCTGGTACGGAATGGTGCCGGCCCACTGCGCCACTTCGCTGGCGAGGATGTTTTTACCCCACAACTCGACGGTCGAACCCAGCCCGGCTTCTGGCACATCGGTGAGGTCGATGCAGAGCATGTCCATCGATACCCGGCCGATGATGCGGCTACGTTTGCCCGCGACCAAAACCGGCGTGCCGGTTGGCGCCTGACGTGGGTACCCATCGGCGTAACCCATGGCAACCACGCCAATGCGCATCGGTTTGTCGGTGATGAACTTGGCGCCGTAGCCAACAGGTTCACCGGCCGGCAATTCACGCACGCTGATAACTTTTGATTCGAGGGTCATCACTGGCAGCAGACGCCCGGCCACGGTGTGGGATTCTTCGAACGGCGTAGCGCCGTAGAGCATGATCCCCGGGCGCACCCAGTCGCTGTGGATCTGCGGCCAACCGAGCACCGCTGGCGAGTTGCGCAGACTGACTTCGGCGGCGAGGCCCTGCCGCGCGGCTTCGAACACGGCGACCTGATCGGCGCTGCTCTGCTCGTGCAATTCGTCGGCGCGGGCGAAGTGGCTCATCAAGACGATCTTCGCCACTTTGCCGCTGGCCAGCAGACGTTGATAGGCCGCCGGGTAGTCCTTGGGATGCAGGCCAACGCGGTGCATGCCCGAATCAAGCTTCAGCCACACGGTGATTGGCTTGCTCAGAGCGGCCTGCTCAATTGCTTCGAGCTGCCACAGCGAATGCACCACGCACCAGAAATCATGCTCGACGATCAGCGCCAGCTCATCAGCTTCGAAAAAACCTTCAAGCAACAACACCGGCGCACGTATGCCGGCAGCGCGCAGTTCCAGAGCCTCTTCGATGCAAGCGACGGCAAAACCGTCGGTCTCTCCTTCCAGCGCCTGGGCGCAACGCACCGCGCCATGGCCGTAGGCATCCGCCTTGATCACCGCGAGCGCCTTGGCGCTAGTGACTTCGCGGGCAATTCGGTAGTTGTGACGCAGGGCTTGAAGGTCGATCAGGGCACGGGCAGGACGCATGGCGGCAGACTTCTGGGCGGTCATGGGAATAAAAACCGGCACCGGCTGACGGCGTGAACCGCCAACAGCGCCGGGAGAGGGATCTTTACAACGTATTACGGCAGTGCGGCGACGATGGAGATCTCAACCAGGATGCTCGGTTTGGCCATCTTCGCTTCAACGGTGGCACGGGCCGGGGCAGCACCTTTGGGCAGCCACTGATCCCACACCGAGTTCATCCCGGCAAAGTGTGCCTCGATATCGTTGAGGTAGATGGTCGCCGACAGCAGATGCTCCTTGTCAGTGCCGGCCAGATCGAGCAAACGCTCGATGTTGGCGAGGACTTCGCGAGTCTGCTGTTCAATACCGGCGTCGAAGTCGTCGCCGACCTGCCCGGCCAGATACACAGTGCCGTTATGGCTGACGATCTGACTCATGCGCTCATTGGTGAGCTGGCGCTGGATTGCCATGTTTTGCGGACTCCTGAATTTTGTTGCCGTAACGGGAAATATCGAGGCCTTCGGCGCTGATTTGCGGTTTTTTCTTCGCCATCAGGTCGGCCAGCAAACGACCGGATCCGCACGCCATGGTCCAGCCGAGCGTGCCGTGCCCAGTGTTGAGGAACAGGTTCTTGAACGGCGTCGCACCCACGATCGGCGTACCGTCCGGAGTGGTCGGACGCAGGCCGGTCCAGAAGCTCGCCTCGGCCAGATTGCCGCCCTGAGGATAAAGGTCGTTGACGATCATCTCCAGGGTTTCGCGCCGACGAGGGTTCAGCGACAGGTCAAAACCGGCGATCTCGGCCATGCCACCAACGCGGATGCGGTTGTCGAAACGGGTGATCGCGACCTTGTAGGTCTCGTCAAGAATGGTCGAAGTCGGGGCCATTGCCGGGTTGGTGATCGGCACGGTCAGCGAGTAACCCTTCAGCGGATAAACCGGCGCCTTGATGCCCAGCGGCTTGAGCAGTTGCGGCGAGTAGCTGCCGAGGGCCAGCACGTAGCGGTCGGCGGTTTCCAGTTTGCCGTCGATCCACACGCCGTTGATGCGATCACCGGCGAAGTCGAGTTTCTGGATGTCTTGGCCGAAGCGGAATTCCACACCCAGTTGCACCGCCATCTCAGCGAGACGCGTGGTGAAGATCTGGCAGTCGCCGGTCTGGTCGTTCGGCAGGCGCAGGGCACCAGCGAGAATATCGGTAACGCCCGCCAGGGCCGGCTCGACGCGGGCAATGCCGGCGCGGTCGAGGAGTTCAAACGGCACGCCGGATTCTTTCAGCACGGCGATGTCTTTGGCGGCGTTATCCAGTTGAGCCTGGGTGCGGAACAGTTGAGTCGTACCGAGGCTGCGCCCCTCGTAGGCGATGCCGGTTTCGGCGCGCAATTCGTCGAGGCAGTCGCGGCTGTACTCGGACAGACGCACCATGCGCTCCTTGTTCACCGCGTAACGATTGGCGGTGCAGTTGCGTAGCATCTGCGCCATCCACAAGTACTGGTCGATGTCAGCGGTGGCCTTGATCGCCAGAGGCGCATGGCGTTGCAACAGCCACTTGATGGCCTTGAGCGGCACGCCCGGCGCAGCCCACGGCGAGGCGTAGCCTGGCGAGACCTGGCCGGCATTGGCGAAACTGGTCTCCATGGCCGCGGCTGGCTGCCGGTCGACCACCACCACTTCAAACCCGGCACGGGCCAGATAGTAAGCACTGGCGGTACCGATGACGCCGCTACCCAAGACCATAACGCGCATTTTTGTATCCCTCATCGCGGCGTGCCGCGTACGTCTGTTGTTAGAGCAATGATGCGCGCAGTGTAAAAAAGATTTGCCAGTGCTTTTCACTGTATAAGCGCCTATATTTGGCGACAATTCTCGGCAAAAACCCTTTTCACGGAGGCGCATCCCCTATGCGTACCAATACTCAGACCAAACGTGAGCTGGACAAGATCGACCGCAACATCTTGCGGATCCTGCAGGCGGACGGGCGGATTTCCTTTACCGAACTCGGGGAAAAGGTCGGCCTCTCCACCACGCCGTGCACCGAGCGGGTGCGGCGCCTGGAACGCGAGGGGATCATCATGGGCTACAACGCCCGGCTGAATCCGCAGCACTTGAAAGGTAGCTTGCTGGTGTTCGTCGAGATCAGCCTCGACTACAAATCCGGCGACACTTTCGAAGAGTTCAGACGCGCGGTGCTGAAGTTGCCCCACGTGCTGGAGTGTCACCTGGTGTCAGGGGATTTCGACTATCTGGTGAAGGCGCGGATTTCCGAGATGGCGTCGTACCGCAAGCTGCTCGGCGACATTCTGTTGAAGCTGCCGCATGTGCGTGAATCGAAGAGCTATATCGTGATGGAAGAGGTGAAAGAGAGCCTGAACTTGCCGATTCCGGATTGATATTTGTGGCGTCTGACCTGGCCCCATCGCTGGCAAGCCAGCTCCCACAGTGATTTGTCGCGTTCACAAAATCTGTATCCACCGCCGTACCTGTGGGAGCTGGCTTGCCAGCGATGGCAGCAACGCTGTTCAACCGGCTAAACCAACACCTGCCGATTCGCCGCCATGTATTCGAAAATCTGCTTTTCAGCGCGTGGATGAATCAGCTCCACCGGCCCGCGCCCATTCGGGCAAGGCAACGTCTTCGTCGTCCCAAACAACCGGCAAATCAGCGGCCGTTCGCCATACACCGTGCAGCCGTTCGGCCCCAGGTGTACGCAGTTCAGCTCGTCCATCGCCGCATCCTGCTCGGCGCGGGTCTTGCGCGGCAGGCGCGCCATCTCTTCGGGCGAGGTGGTCACTGGCCCACAGCAGTCGTGGCAGCCCGGCACGCACTCGAACGTGGGGATCTGCTGACGCAGGGTGCGGATTTTCTCGCTGTTGCAGCTCATCGAAACAGTGACCGACGTGAAGTAGGCGGCAATTGTGCCGCAAAAGCCGTGATCCAGACACCACAGGCCGACCAGTGTTGCCCGACTTCGCGCGTGCGGCTTATGCTCCGTCAAATTTTCTCGACACCCCGCTCAGGATGACGCCCATGACTGCCCGCGCCCACACCACCGCGAGCCAACCTCACGCTGCCTCTTATTACGCCGCCAGCAGCCTGCCGCAACCGGATCACCCGTTGCTGCAAGGCGAGGTGATTGCGGATGTGTGCGTGGTTGGCGGCGGCTTTTCCGGGCTGAACACCGCGCTGGAACTGGCCGAACGTGGCCTCAGCGTGGTGTTGCTCGAAGCGCACAAGATCGGCTGGGGTGCCAGCGGTCGCAATGGCGGGCAACTGATTCGCGGGGTTGGCCATGGGCTGGATCAGTTCACTAACGTGATCGGCGCCGATGGCGTGCGGCAGATGAAACTCATGGGCCTGGAAGCGGTGGAAATTGTCCGTCAGCGCGTCGAGCGTTTTCAGATTGCCTGCGATTTGACCTGGGGCTACTGCGACCTCGCCAACAAGCCGTCGGACCTCGAAGGTTTTGCCGAAGATGCCGAGGAGCTGCGCAGCCTCGGTTATCGCCACGAAACCCGGCTGCTGCAAGCCAATGAAATGCACACCGTGGTCGGTTCCAAACGCTACATCGGTGGTTTGATCGACATGGGTTCCGGCCATCTGCATCCGCTGAATCTGGCGCTGGGCGAAGCCGCAGCAGCGCAGCAACTGGGCGTCAGATTGTTCGAGCAGTCGGCCGTCACGCGCATCGATTACGGCCCGCAAGTGCGCGTGCATACCGCCCAGGGTTCAGTTCGCGCCAAAACTCTGGTGCTGGGCTGCAACGCCTATCTGAACAACCTCAATGCGCAGCTCAGTGGAAAAGTGCTGCCCGCCGGCAGCTACATCATCGCCACTGAACCGTTGAGCGAACAACAAGCTCACCAGTTGCTGCCGCAAAACATGGCGGTCTGCGACCAACGTGTGGCGCTGGATTACTACCGGCTTTCGGCGGATCGCCGCTTGCTGTTCGGCGGTGCGTGTCATTACTCGGGGCGCGATCCAAAGGACATCGGCGCGTACATGCAGCCGAAGATGCTTGAAGTGTTTCCGCAATTGGCCGGGGTGAGAATCGATTATCAGTGGGGCGGGATGATCGGCATCGGCGCCAACCGTTTGCCACAGATCGGTCGGCTCGCGGATCAACCGAACGTGTATTACGCCCAGGCGTACTCCGGACATGGCGTGAACGCCACGCACCTTGCGGGCAAGTTGCTGGCCGAAGCGATCAGCGGGCAGCACAGCGGCGGGTTTGATCTGTTCGCCAAAGTGCCGCACATCACCTTCCCCGGCGGCAAGCATTTTCGCTCGCCATTGTTGGCGCTGGGGATGTTGTGGCATCGCCTCAAGGAATTGCGATGAAGTAGCGCCCTGTAGGAGCTGCCGCAGGCTGCGATCTTTTGACTTTGCCTTTGAAAAAACAAGATCAAAAGATCGCAGCCTGCGGCAGCTCCTACAGGGAGTGCATTTCAACGTGTCAGATCCGCCAGAATGGCTTCAACCCCTCTTCCAGCGCCTGCTCGCGTGACAACCCGACATCCTTGAGCTGATCGTTTGTCATGTTCAGCAATGCCTTGCGCGTGTGCAGACGATGCCAGAACAGATCCCAGCGACTGAGGCCGGACGGTGCGTTGCGCATGGCGCTGTTCCACGCACTGTCCTCCTGCCCTGCCTCCAGTTCCTGACTGTGTAACGTCAGCCGCACATCGCTCAAGCCGTTCATTTTTGTCGCTCCTGTTTACTTGGGTAGCCAGAGATTCCATGATGCGCGGGCCGGCAAAAGCATTACAGATTCAACTCATCTGTATTAAATCCATACAGATTTGCTACACCTGCTACTGAATTGCCGATTTACGCCGCATCTGTACTGGTTTTTCGAATCACCTGCATCGAGGCAGTGCCATGACGCTTTATGTGAATCTCGCCGAACTGCTCGGCACACGCATCGAACAAGGCTTCTATCGTCCAGGTGATCGACTGCCGTCGGTGCGCGCCTTGAGCGTAGAACATGGCGTCAGCCTCAGCACGGTGCAGCAGGCTTATCGCATGCTTGAGGACGGTGGTTTGGCCACACCGAAACCCAAATCCGGTTACTTCGTGCCGGTCGGGCGCGAGCTTCCGGAGCTGCCCGCCGTCGGCCGCCCGGCGCAGCGGCCGGTGGAGATCTCGCAGTGGGATCAGGTGCTGGAGCTGATTCGCGCGGTGCCGCGCAAGGATGTGGTGCAACTCGGTCGCGGCATGCCCGACATCAGCTCACCGACCATGAAGCCGCTGCTGCGCGGACTGGCACGGATCAGCCGGCGCCAGGACATGCCCGGGCTGTATTACGACAACATCCACGGCACCCTCGAACTGCGTGAGCAGATCGCCCGGCTGATGCTCGATTCCGGCTGCCAGTTGAGCGCCAGCGACCTTGTCGTCACCACCGGTTGCCACGAAGCGCTATCCACCAGCATCCGCGCGATCTGCGAGCCCGGCGACATCGTCGCGGTGGATTCGCCAAGTTTCCACGGCGCCATGCAGACGCTCAAAGGGCTGGGCATGAAGGCTTTGGAAATCCCCACCGACCCGCTCACTGGCATCAGCCTCGAAGCGTTGGAACTGGCGCTGGAGCAGTGGCCGATCAAGGTCATCCAGCTCACCCCCAACTGCAATAATCCGCTGGGCTACATCATGCCGGAGTCGCGCAAACGTGCCCTGCTCAACCTCGCACAGCGCTTCGACGTGGCAATCATCGAGGACGATGTGTATGGCGAACTGGCCTACACCTACCCGCGCCCACGCACGATCAAATCCTTCGATGAAGACGGCCGCGTGCTGCTTTGCAGTTCGTTTTCCAAAACGTTAGCGCCGGGGCTGCGCATCGGCTGGGTCGCGCCGGGTCGGTATCTGGAACGGGTGCTGCACATGAAATACATCAGCACCGGATCGACCGCGCCACAGCCGCAAATCGCCATTGCCGAATTTCTCAAGTCCGGCCACTTCGAACCGCATTTGCGGCGGATGCGTACGCAATACCAGCGCAATCGCGACATAATGATCGACTGGGTGACTCGCTACTTCCCCGCCGGCACGCGCGCCAGCCGCCCGCAAGGCAGCTTCATGTTGTGGGTCGAACTGCCGGAAGGCTTCGACGCGCTGAAACTGAATCGTGCGCTGCTCGAGGAAGGCGTACAGATTGCCGTTGGCAGCATCTTTTCCGCCTCGGGCAAGTACCGCAATTGCCTGCGCATGAACTACGCCGCCAAACCAACGCCGCAAATTGAAGAGGCGGTGCACAAAGTCGGCGCGGCGGCGATCCGGCTACTGGCCCTCGGCTGATTGGCAGACAGCGTCGACCGTTGCATACAGTTTATCGGTGTCGCTGCTTGCCGGCGCATCGACCTCGACCTGGCAGGCTTGACCGCTGCCGGAGTCGATCCGCAACCGCACCAGGACTGGCGCATCGATCAGGTACACCAGCCCGGCATCCACCACATTGGTCAGGTAGTTGCCCTGGGCATCCTGCACCGATGCACCTTTACGGACGGGTAAACCGTCAGGCGTACGCACCTGCAGCATCAGACGGCGCACGGTGTCTACGGGAAAGTCCAGGCGCGGCACGGCGCCACGTCCGGCTTCGACTTCCTGATAACCATTGAGTACATCCACATTGCGCGGCAGGCTGCGGGTGTCGATTTCGACTCGATTGGTGCGCCACGCCGACAAACTGGAAGCCACTGCCCGCCCCGCGCCATCGGTCCAGACCGGACCTTGCGGCGTGCTCAACTGGATACCGGCATCGTCACCTGCCTTGACCAGCGCAAAGGTCTCGCGCACCGGATAAGGCGATAGCGTCACGCCCCCTTCGTGCAGCACCAGACCACCGCGCAGCCCGGCGTCATAACGGCTCGAGCCGACGCTATTACGCGAGTAGCCAAGGTCGACGCTGGTGTAACGCGGCAATGCACTGAGCCGGGCATTGAAGTCGGTCTGCCCGTTCTGGGTACGCTCCATGCCCATGCTGTAATCCATCGTGTCGCTCAATTGTTCGGCGTAACGCACGCCTGTGCGCGAGCCCCGGTGCTCATCGTGGCGGGCGAATGTGCTCAGTCTGCGTTTGCTTCCCAGCGGCAGACTAACAGTCAGGTAGGCGCTGTCACCTCGCCCCCCCATGGCGGAGCTGCTGCTTTCGCGCTGAACACTGAGCGATAAGTTGGCCCTGGAATAAGTCTGCGACCATGTCGCCCCCATCCGCGAATGTTGCGTGCTGCCCTGCCCCGCATACGTTGACCAGAAGCCGGAAAAGGCGCCCCAGTCACGACTCGAGTAGTTGACCCCGGCGCCCCATTGTCGCTCGCCCTGCTGGTCCAGCTCCTCTCCAGCACCCTGCCCCGTCTGCGCCAAGGTACGAAACCCCCCGCTGCGCCGGCTCATATTGAGACTGGCTGACAGGCCGTAGCCCAAAGGCATCCCGAGCGCCGCTTGCGTCCTCCGGCCATTACCCGAATTCACGGTCATGGAATTAAGCTGCTGCACGCTGACCACCGCCCCCATGCCCACAGCCTGCGTTAATTCCCACCCTGCGGAACGATAGTCGCCGGCACCCATGATCCCGGCGCTGAAGCCAGTCGCCGAGCCCAACAACCAGTCTTTGTTGGCCGCCACGAAGGTCGGCGCTTCGCGGTCATCATTGCGCATTCGCCGGACCTTTCCTGCCGCAAGCCCATATCCTGGTTTCGCCGGCAGGGTCGGGGCTCTCAAAGAGGCTGCCGGAACGAGAAATACGTGGCGCTCACCACTTTCGGCCACAACCGTAACTTCCAGATCCAGATGGCGACTCAACAGTGGCAAATTGCGCAGTGCAAACGGCCCGCCCGGTACCACCGTGGAATAGACCACCACGCCGCTCTGCCGAACTTCGATCCGCGCGGGCGAAGGTGCATGACCTTCCACGACCGAGCCGCTGCCGGCATCTTCTGGCACGGCCCCGGCCAAGGCCGAATCCGGCAAGATTTGAATACCCGTGAACGGCTCGCCCGCGAACAACGATGAACGCATGTTGAGCTGCCCGACCTGCACCTGCGCCGCATACGCCTCCCATGTGCGAGAAGCCTGGGTATAGAGGACATCGAAACGCTCGGTATCCGCAAATGAGGTGTAGTTCTGCCGACTGCGCACCACCCAATCGGCAGCGTTGAATCCCAACTCGGTGCCAAGGTTCAGATATTGGGTCGAATGGCCAAGACTGGAGTCGCTCACCACCAGCGCGTCGTAGTTGAACAACCCGGCCCTGCCCCCCGACTGCCAGGCGCGCGCAGCAGACTTGGGTTCAAGCAGCAAACCAGTCGGCACCAGCAGCATCACCCTTTGCGAACCGGGATCAAGCCGTACTTGCACGTCGGGGAGATGATCCTCGACGTGAGCACAGCTACCATTCTCGGCGTTGTCAGGCAGGCCGGAAGGCACCGCAATGGACGCCTGATCCAGTAACCGGGTATCGAGACACAACTGCCCGTTGCCATCAAACGTCGCCAAAATCGAACCCAAAGCCCTGCCGTTGACCTCAAGCGCCACTCGACTGCGTCCGGCCGTGAAACGGGGTTCAACGCCGAAAAACCGGGCGGTGGCAGGGTCGATACCGCGTGCCTCCAGTACCGCTGGGTCGAACTCGGTATACGTCTGGGCCGAGGCTGCTGAAGGCATCAGGAGGATCGGCGCCAACCACCAGGGGACAGCGCAAGACACACGCTGGATCTGTGCGCTGCGTTTCATTTTTGAACGATCAACGGCGCGTCGAAGCTGTCGACGGCAAAACCGTACGTTGTCGCCGGAAACAACCGTACGTGACTGGCCAATGTCGACGGTGTGTCGAGCATCATCACTTCGCCCGGCAAAATGTAAGTACGTTGCAGATCGAGCGTGACGCCACCGGGAATCAGGCTCACCGCTTTGGACAGCCTGACCACATACGGGCTTGGGTTACTCACGCGAATTTGTCGGCCGGCAACGCTCCAGACCAGGCGTTTCCAGGGCGTACGGTCGATAGCCAGATCGGCTGGCCGGACAATCACCGGGATGTTCTGACGCACGGTCAGATACACCTGAGCGCCGTTTCCCTCTTGCCGTGGGCTGATCCCTTCGAATACCACGCGTTGCAGTCGCTCGGTTTTCAGCGGTGCGACGTCCCGCAAAATGAACCGCACTTGCTGACTTTTGCCCGGCTCCACCCGCGCCACCGGCGGATTGAGCAATAGCAGCAGCTCGGTATCCTCGGGAATGTGCTCGATGGTGCTGTAGAGCAATGCCGGCTGGTCGTCGGAGTTGCGGACATTCAGGGTCGCTTCCCCCGACGCTTGATCGACCACCACAACCGGCGTTTCCGGGACCATGCCAGCGGCATGGCTACTGATGCTCATAAATGACAGGCACACGGCCACGAAGGCGACAGGCACCTGGAAAGAAAAAAGGGGATACATGAAATTCTCCTGCGGGTATCGGCCGAAATGCGTCAGGCAATTTCGGCCGATACCTTGATGCGAAAAAATACGCGCTAACGCTATTCAGGCCCTGCGAGGCGCATCACGCGATCCGCATGGGTTCGGCAGTTTTTCGACTCAGAGGTAGAACACGTCGAACGTCACCGAACCATCGAGCTGGAACTCATCGGTGGTCGGCGGCAGATCGGCGGTCGGGCGAATGGCTGCCGCGACCTGCATCGGGAATGTGTGCAGCCGAGCAGCGGCAGGGCCCGCCGCAGCACTTGGCCCCCACGAATAAGAGATAGGTGCGTTGGATACCAGGCCGGTGGCCGGTACACGCCATACGCGGTTTTGTGGGCTGCGTACCAAGAAGGTTTGTGGCGTGCCATCGGCCAGTGGCTGGCCGGTCAACAGGCCGAAACCGCCAATGCCTACACCCTTTGTGCTGCCTAGACCGTAATAAAGCGTGTCAGAAGTCCGCCCATTGAACGTCAGGCCGGACACTTTGGTGGCGGCACGGTTGTCAGTCGCCGAGATTTCAACCGCCGCCGGTGCATCGCACGCAACCTTTAGGGTGATGTCCCTTGGGGGCAGATCGTTCTGCTGAGTCGCGCTCAGACTGGCGGAAAAAATACGCCCCAGATTAACGTTGCCGCCACCGGCGAATGCCGGAACGCAGGACGTTGGAATCACTGTGCCGGAGACCGTCAGGTCGAGGGTGCTGGCCTGAGCTGCAAAAGGTGACAGTGCCAATAGCAAGGCACTGGCTGCATAGAGTTTTTTCATTGTTATTTACCGGTTGATGATTGGGTACATACACAGGTCGTTTCAGGACGTTGCGCAGTCCTGAGCGGCCGTTATGCCCGCACATCATTCCCGGTTCAGAAAGGCTTTTCTGTAGGTTCAAGGTACCTGGTAGGTGTAGCGTTTTCGACGTACTGCGTAGTCCATTTCAGCGTGCATCGACAGAGGTGACTCAAAGTCCAGAGTGAATTTAATCTAAACAAAGAATGTCCTACGCCCGTGCCATACTTCGACCTTCGACCCGCCATGAGATGATCCTCCTTGAGATCAAGAACGGTCCTACTTTTCCCCCTACTTCTCGTGCTCCTGCTCAGCAGTTGCGCGAGCCTCAATGCACCGCGCGAACCGAGCCAGGCGTTGCCAGCGTCCGACTCGGCTTTCGGCCGGTCGATCCAGGCTCAGGCAGCGCCGCATGAGGGGCAGTCCGGTTTTCGTCTGCTATCCAACAGCACCGAAGCGTTCACCGCCCGTGCCGAGCTGATCCGCCACGCGCAAAGCAGCCTCGATTTGCAGTACTACATCGTGCATGACGGCGTCAGCACACGGATGCTGGTGGAAGAATTGCTGAAAGCCGCCGACCGCGGCGTGCGCGTGCGGATTCTGCTCGACGACACCACCAGCGACGGTCTCGACCAGATCATCGCGACGCTGGCGGCGCACCCGCAGATCCATATCCGTCTGTTCAATCCGCTGCATCTGGGACGCAGCACCGGCGTTACCCGGGCTGCCGGACGACTGTTCAACCTGTCGCTGCAACACCGACGGATGCACAACAAGTTATGGCTGGCAGATAACAGCATGGCCATCGTCGGCGGCCGCAATCTGGGCGACGAGTACTTCGACGCCGAGCCGAATCTGAATTTCACCGACATCGACATGCTCAGCGTCGGGCCGGTGGCCGAGCAGCTCGGGCACAGTTTCGATCAGTACTGGAACAGCGCGTTGAGCAAACCGATTGAAGAATTTCTTTCCAGCAAACCGACGGCCAGGGATTTGCAGAACACCCGTACGCGCCTGGAGGAGTCGCTGGAGGAAACCCGCAAGCAGAACCACGCGCTGTATCAGCAGTTGATGACGTTCAAGACCGACCCGCGCATGGACATCTGGCGCAACGAGCTGATCTGGGCCTGGAATCAGGCGCTGTGGGATGCGCCGAGCAAGGTGCTGGCCAAAGGCGAGCCGGATCCGCAATTGCTGCTGACCACGCAACTGGCGCCGGAGCTTACGGGGGTCAGCAAAGAACTGATCATGATCTCGGCCTATTTTGTACCGGGCCAGCCGGGGCTGGTGTACCTGACCGGGCGCGCCGACGCCGGGGTTTCGGTAAGCCTGCTGACCAACTCGCTGGAGGCCACGGATGTGCCAGCCGTGCATGGCGGGTATGCGCCGTATCGCAAGGCGCTGCTGGAGCATGGAGTAAAACTGTTCGAACTGCGACGCCAGCCCGGAGACGGTGGCGGCAGCGGCCCGCACGTGTTTTACAGTAAGTCGTTTCGTGGCTCGGACTCTAGCCTGCACAGCAAGGCGATAATCTTCGACCGGCGCAAATCGTTTATCGGCTCATTTAATTTCGACCCACGTTCAGTGCTGTGGAACACTGAAGTCGGGGTGTTGGTGGACAGTCCGCAGCTTGCCGAGCATGTGCGCGAACTGGCGCTGCAAGGCATGGCGCCGGCACTCAGTTACGAAGCGAAATTGCAGGATGGGGATATCGTCTGGGTGACCGAGGACAACGGTCAGATGCACACACTGACCAAGGAACCGGGGAGCTGGTGGCGCCGGTTCAATGCGTGGTTCAGTACCAGCGTTGGCCTGGAGCGGATGCTTTAAAGATCAAAAGATCGCAGCCTTCGGCAGCTCCTACATTTGGAATGCATTCTCTCTGTAGGAGCTGCCGCAGGCTGCGATCTTTTGACTTTAAGCAGTCTGCACTGTGCCAAAAGCACCTTGTCGGGATACCAGAATCACCAGCCCAAATGCCCCCGCCGCCATCAACCACGGCAACGCATGCCCGCTGATCCACTGACTACCCGCCCCCGCCGCCAACGGCCCGATCAGACAGCCAACACCCCACAGTTGCGCGATATGCGCATTGGCCCGCACCAGCGCGTCATCGCGATAACGCTCACCGATGAGGATCAGCGATAGCGTGAACAACCCACCTGCGCTGGCGCCAAACAACACCCACAGCGGCCAGATCAGCAACGTGTCGATCAACATCGGAATCGACAGGCTCGACAGCATCAACACCACCGCGCACCCGGTGAACAGCGTGCGCCGCGACAGGTAATCGGCTAACGCGCCAATCGGCAATTGCAGCAGCGCATCGCCCACCACCACAGTACTGACCATCGCCAAGGCGATTTCGGCGGTAAAACCCTGTTGCAGGCAATACACCGGCAACAGCGTCAGGATCATCGCCTCGAACGCGGCAAACAAGGACACCGCCCAGGCAATCGCCGGCAGTTCGCGGGCAAAGCCCCACAGGTCGCGGAAGGTCACGCTGCTCGCTTCACTGCTCGGCGCACCGCTACGGCGCAGCAACAGCAAAGGCGAGATCATCAGCAGCGCGACACCGACCCAAAAGCCGTAATCCTCTTCGGTGCCCAGCGCGCCCAACAGCAAAGGACCAGACAGTTGGCTCAGCGCATAACTGCTGCCATACAGCGCCACCAGTCGACCGCGCCAATGCTCGACCACCAGTTGATTGATCCAGCTCTCGCCGAGGATGAACACGATGGTCAGGATCACGCCGATCATCAAGCGCAGCACCAGCCAGATCGGATAGCTCGGCAACAACGCCAACAGGCCAATGGACAGCGCCCCCGCCCACAAACAAAGACGCATCAGGTTCGCCGTGCCAAAACGCGCCGCCAGATGACTGGAAATCTTCGCGCCCAACAACACGCCAATGGCCGGCATCGCCGCCATTACGCCAATGGCAAAGGCGCCATAACCCCAGCCCTCAAGACGCAACGACACCAACGGCATGCTGACCCCAAGGGCCAGGCCTACACTCAAGACAGACGCCAACACGGCGAAATACGTCGCCCACCGCATGTTCCACGCTCCTGTGGATATTCTTTTTGTATTCACCCAAAACACTGTGGGAGCGAGCCCCGGTGGCGAGGGGATTTATCCCCGTTGGGTCGCGCAGCGGCCCCAAAACCTGCAACCACGATGTACCAGGTACACCGCGTGCAATGGTTTAGCGACTGCTTCGCAGCCGAACGGGGATAAATCCCCTCACCACAGAAACTCACTCCCACAGAGGATTTCTGTAGCGCTCGGGAGCCTGATTCAGCAGGCCCTCTTTACCGCATTACAACTTGATCCAAGTAGCCTTCAGCTCGGTGTATTTGTCGAACGCGTGCAGCGACTTGTCGCGGCCGTTGCCCGACTGCTTGAAGCCACCGAACGGTGCAGTCATGTCGCCGCCGTCGTACTGGTTGACCCAGACGCTACCGGCGCGTAGCGCCTTGGCGGTCAGGTGTGCCTTGGAGATGTCCTGAGTCCACACCGCAGCGGCTAGGCCGTAAGGCGTGTCGTTAGCGATCTGGATGGCTTCTTCAGCAGTGTCGAAAGCAATAACCGACAGCACCGGGCCGAAGATCTCTTCCTGTGCGATCTTCATCGCGTTGCTCACGCCGTCGAAAATCGTCGGCTCGACGTAAGTACCACCGGTTTCCTGAAGAATGCGCTTGCCGCCAGCCACCAGTTTGGCGCCGTCGGTATGACCGGACTCGATGTACGACAGCACGGTGTTCATCTGCTGGGTATCGACCAGCGCGCCGACATTGGTCGCCGGGTCCAGCGGATTACCCGGCTTCCAGGCCTTCAGCGCCTCGATCACCATCGGCAGGAATTTGTCCTTGATCGAACGCTCGACCAGCAGACGCGAACCGGCGGTGCAGACTTCGCCCTGGTTGAAGGCAATGGCGCTGGCGGCGGATTCGGCAGCGGCTTGCAGATCGGGAGCATCGGCAAAGACGATGTTCGGGCTCTTGCCACCGGCTTCCAGCCAGACGCGTTTCATGTTCGATTCGCCGGAATAAATCATCAATTGCTTGGCGATCTTGGTCGAACCGGTGAACACCAACGTGTCCACATCGTTGTGCAGGGCCAGCGCCTTGCCAACGGTATGGCCATAGCCCGGAAGGACGTTGAGCACGCCTTTCGGAATGCCGGCCTCAACAGCCAGCGCCGCGATACGGATGGCGGTCAGCGGCGACTTTTCCGACGGCTTGAGGATCACCGAGTTGCCGGTCGACAGCGCCGGGCCTAGTTTCCAGCAGGCCATCATCAGCGGGAAGTTCCACGGCACGATGGCGCCAACCACGCCTACCGGCTCGCGGGTCACCAGACCCAGTTGATCGTGCGGCGTAGCCGCGACTTCGTCGTAAATCTTGTCAATCGCCTCACCGCTCCAGCTCAGCGCTTGCGCCGCGCCCGGCACGTCGATATACAGCGAATCGCTGATCGGCTTGCCCATGTCGAGGGTTTCGAGCAGGGCGAGTTCTTCGGCGTGCTGTTTCAGCAGACCGGCAAAGCGAATCATGGTGGCTTTGCGTTTGGTCGGCGCCAGGCGCGACCACACGCCGGAATTGAACGTAGCGCGAGCGTTTTCCACAGCGCGCTGGGCGTCGGCGGCGTCACAGCTGGCTATTTTACCCAGCAGACGGCCATCGACCGGGCTGATGCATTCGAAAGTCTCGCCGGAGACCGCGTCGGTGTATTCGCCATTGAGGTAGGCGCGGCCTTCGATCTTCAGGTCGCGGGCGCGTTGTTCCCAATCGGCACGAGTCAGGGTGGTCATTCAGGTGTCCTCCTCTTGTTGAATACGAGCGCCGCGCGATCTTCGCCGACGTCCTCAGCAATTCTGCCCGGCCAGCCTGCATTTTCGGTCCGAGGCACCCGCCACCCTAAACCAGCGGCCGGGTTTGTTTCAATATATTTGACATAAGGTGGCCATACGACCTTGCAGTGTTGATTTTAATCAACATAGACTTTGGCCTTTTCCAGCCATTGCGCCGCATTCACGGGAGATAACAACAATGAACATCCAGAACGTCGTCGACATCAGCCTGACCTCCAGCGAAGCCGAACGCTATCGCCCGGATCCGGCCAAAGTGCTCAAGGGCGATCCCGAGCAAGCAGTGTTCCATCAATATGAAAGTCCTTGCGGGCAGATGGGTGTCGGCGTGTGGGAGGGTGCGGTGGGTCAGTGGACGGTGAATTACACCGAGCATGAATACTGCGAAATTCTTCAGGGCGTTTCGGTGCTGCGTGACAGCGACGGCAATGCCAAGACGTTGCGCGTCGGTGACCGCTTTGTAATTCCGGCGGGTTTTCGCGGCACTTGGGAAGTGCTGGAAGCTTGCCGCAAGATCTATGTGATCTTTGAACAGAAGGGCTGAGGATATTCGCTGGCTGATCTGGCCCCATCGCTGGCAAGCCAACTCCCACAGTAATTGTGGGAGTTCACAAATTATGCGTTCACCAAAAAACCTATGGAAGCTGGCTTGCCAGCGATGAGGCATGGACGGGCGCGACAAAACCTGAGAAACAAAAAAGGCCCGTATCGTGAGATACGGGCCTTTTTCGTAAGTCAGGAAAAATCAATTACTTGATTTTGCCTTCCTTGTACATCACGTGCTTACGAACAACCGGATCATATTTCTTGATCTCGATTTTGTCCGGGGTAGTACGCTTGTTCTTGTCGGTAGTGTAGAAGTGACCAGTACCGGCGCTCGAGATCAAACGAATCAATTCACGCATGATTAGCTCCCTTAAATCTTGCCATCGCGGCGAAGTTCGGCGAGCACGACAGTGATGCCACGCTTGTCGATGATACGCATGCCTTTGGCAGATACGCGCAGACGCACAAAACGTTTCTCTTCTTCAACCCAGAAGCGGTGATGCTGCAGGTTCGGCAGGAAACGACGACGGGTTTTGTTGTTTGCGTGGGAAATGTTATTCCCAGTCACCGGACCCTTACCGGTAACTTGACATACTCTCGACATGCCTCAGCCCTCTAAAACCACATGCCCAACCCGGCATGGGTTGGCCGCTTAATCTCTCAGTCATTTGGCGCCAGGCGCCGCGTTTCTTTAGAGGTCTTACCGGCTACACCTACAGTGAAGGAACCGGGCCCCTAGAAAAGAGCGCTGCTTTATACCAGAAAGACTGGGGTGCAACAACTTTCCGTGTGCAATCAATCCACAAAAAGCCGTAAATTCTGCCCGTGAGCGCCTTGGATAAAGGCCGGGACGGGGTTTTACCACTCGTCGAAGAAAACTGCTCACATGCGCGATTCTGGCTCTTCGTTGCACCGAGCACCCACCGCAACCGCGTAAAAACGCTCCCAAAAACACAAAAGGGGATAGTCATTTGCAATCGCGACCTCTAGGGTAGGGCTTTTCCAGACTGCACTTGCAGATGGGCCTTCGATCTGTGAAAGGAAACCGACCATGCGCCTCGCTGCCCTAACCCTGCTGCTCGCCCCCCTCCTGCTGAGCCCCTTGGCCCAGGCCGCCGCGCTGAGCGTCTGCACCGAGGCGAGCCCTGAAGGCTTCGATGTGGTGCAGTACAACTCGCTGACCACCACCAATGCGTCGGCCGATGTGCTGATGAACCGCCTGGTTGATTTCGACACTGCCAGCGGCAAGGTCATCCCGAGCCTGGCCGACAGTTGGGAAGTCAGCACTGACGGCCTGACTTATATCTTCAAATTGCACCCGCGGGTCAAATTTCACACAACCGAATACTTCAAGCCAACCCGCGAGCTGACTGCCGAAGACGTCAAATTCAGTTTCGACCGTATGCTCGATCCAGCCAATCCGTGGCACAAAGTGGCGCAAAGCGGCTTCCCCCACGCGCAATCGATGCAGTTGCCGGCACTCATCAAGAAGATCGACGCGCTGGATCCGCTGACGGTGCGCTTCACGCTTGATCACCCGGACTCGACTTTTCTGGCGACGCTGAGCATGGGTTTCGCCTCGGTCTATTCCGCCGAATACGCCGACAAGCTGTTGAAGGCCAACGCCACCGACAAGCTCAACAGCCAGCCAATCGGCACCGGCCCGTTCGTATTCAGCCGTTTTCAGAAAGACGCCGCGGTCCGTTACAAGGCCAACCCGGACTACTTCCGTGGCAAGCCTGCAGTGGATCCGCTGATCTTCGCGATCACGCCAGATGCCAACGTGCGCCTGCAAAAACTGCGACGCAATGAATGCCAGATTGCCCTGTCGCCAAAACCCTTGGACGTACAGGCTGCGCAGAAAGAACCGACGCTGAAAGTCGAAAAAACTGACGCGTTCATGACCGCCTTCGTCGGCATCAACAGCCAGCATCCGCCGCTGGACAAACCGGAAGTGCGGCAGGCGATCAACCTTGCCTTCGACAAGGCCAACTACATCAAAGCCGTGTTCGAAGACACGGCGGAAGCGGCCAACGGCCCTTACCCGCCGAATACCTGGAGCTACGCGAAAGGCCTTCCGGGCTACCCGCACGACGTGGCGAAAGCCAAGGCGCTGATGGCCAAGGCCGGCTTGAAGGATGGTTTCAAGACCACGATCTGGACGCGTCCATCGGGCAGCCTGCTCAACCCGAATCCGAGCCTTGGCGCACAGATGCTGCAATCGGATCTGGCAGAGATCGGCATTCAGGCGGAAATCCGTGTGATCGAATGGGGCGAGCTGATTCGCCGCGCCAAGGCTGGCGAGCATGATCTGTTGTTCATGGGCTGGGCCGGCGACAATGGCGACCCGGACAACTTCCTCACGCCGCAGTTTTCCTGCGCCGCGGTCAAGTCCGGCACCAACTTCGCCCGCTACTGCAACGCTGATCTCGACAAGCTGATCAGCGCCGGCAAGACCACTAGCGAACAAGGTGTGCGCACCAAGCTCTACGAGCAGGCACAGGCGCAGATTCAGCAGCAGGCATTGTGGCTGCCGCTGGCGCACCCGACGGCGTTCGCACTGACGCGTAAAGACGTTCAGGGTTACACGGTGAGCCCGTTTGGCCGGCAGGACTACTCCAGGGTCAACATGAAATAATCGGCACACCACCAAATCCCTGTAGGAGCTGTCGAGTGAAACGAGGCTGCGATCTTTTGATCTTTAAAACAGAGTCAAAAGATCGCAGCCTTCGGCAACTCCTACAGAGAAAGGGTCGGCGGATAATTACATCCAGCCGCACTCCGCCATCGACAGCGGCTCACCCTCCCCCACGATGAAGTGATCGAGCACCCGCACATCAATCAGGTCCAAAGCCTTCTGCAAACGCTTGGTCAACAACCGGTCCGCCTGACTGGGGTCGCTGTTCCCCGACGGGTGGTTGTGACACAGGATCACCGCCGCTGCGTTATTCGCCAACGACCGCTTCACTACTTCCCGAGGATGCACGCTAGTGTTGTCGATGGAGCCGCGAAACAGCGCCTCGAACGTCAGCACTTGATGCTTGGAGTCCAGAAACAGACAACCAAACACCTCGTGTGGCTCGTGGCGCAGCATCGATTTGAGGTAATCGCGAACCGCCTGCGGATTCTCCAGTGCGGGTTTCTTGCGCATGCGTTCGGCCAGATGCCGCCGGCCCATTTCCAGCACCGCCTGCAACTGGGCGAACTTCGCCGGCCCCAATCCCAATTCCCTGCTGAATTCTGCAAGATCGGCCTCCAGCAACACGCGCAGGCTGCCGAATTGAGTCAACAGGTGTCGCGCAAGATCCACTGCGCTCTTTCCAGTGACTCCGGTGCGTAAAAAGATCGCCAGCAATTCTGCGTCGGAAAGACTTCCCGAGCCTTGTTCAAGTAGCTTCTCCCGCGGGCGTTCTGCCGCAGGCCAATCGCGAATACTCATACACTTTCCCTGTCTGTGGGCGCCGCTGTTCCGTAGCGGTCGCTGTGATATCTTAGCCCATCTTTTTTGCGGGCGAATTCACCCTGGGGAGGGGGTTTCGCCACGTATGTCACCCACGAAATGAAAGGCAGACCTATGCAGCGGCTGTATCGGAAACGCATCGTTCTGGGCGTCGGCGGCGGCATCGCTGCCTACAAGAGCGCTGATCTGGTTCGTCGCCTGATCGACCAGGGCGCCGAAGTGCGCGTGGTCATGACCCATGGCGGCGCCGAGTTCATTACTCCGCTGACCATGCAGGCCCTGTCCGGGCACCCGGTTCACCTGGATTTGCTTGACCCGGCCGCCGAAGCGGCGATGGGCCACATCGAACTGGCCAAGTGGGCCGATCTGGTGCTGATCGCCCCGGCCACCGCCGACCTGCTCGCACGCCTGGCCCAAGGCATCGCCAACGACTTGCTGACCACACTGGTGCTGGCCACCGACGCCGTCGTGGCGGTCGCACCTGCAATGAATCAGGCGATGTGGCGCGACCCTGCGACCCAGGCCAACCTGCAACTGCTTGAAAGCCGCGGCCTGAAGACATTCGGCCCGGCCTCCGGCAGCCAGGCCTGCGGTGACGTCGGCATGGGCCGCATGATGGAAGCCACGGATCTGGCCCAATGCGCAGCGGACTGCTTCCAGCGACAGGCGCTGACCGGCAAGCACGTGGTGATCACCGCCGGCCCGACCCAGGAGAACATCGACCCGGTGCGCTACATCACCAACCATAGCTCCGGAAAAATGGGCTTCGCCCTGGCCGAAGCGGCGGTGGAAGCCGGCGCCCGCGTGACACTGATCAGCGGCCCGGTGCACCTGCCGACCCCGGATCGCGTCACGCGCATCGACGTGGTCAGTGCCCGTGACATGCTCGCAGCGTGCGAATCTGCGATCCCATGCGACGTGTTCATTTCCTCGGCAGCGGTTGCGGATTACCGCCCGGAAGTCATCGCCCCGCAAAAACTCAAGAAAGATCCTACGAGCGGCGACGGCTTCGTCCTGCAAATGGTGCGCAACCCAGACATCCTGGCCACCATCGCGACCCGTCCCGATCGTCCGTTCAGTGTCGGTTTCGCCGCCGAGACCGAACACCTGCTCGACTACGCTGCACGCAAGCTGAAGGACAAGAATCTCGATTTGATCGTCGCCAACGACGTCGCCAATCCGAGCATCGGTTTCAACAGCGAAGAAAACGCCTGCAGCGTAATTGACCGTGAGCTTCACGCCACGGTTTTCGCCCAGACCAGCAAGAGCAAGATCGCTCGCCAACTGGTCACTTTTATCGCCGAACGTCTGAACCAGGTTTAATTTACATGCACGCTTTGCAAGCCAAGATCCTCGACCCACGCATCGGTACTCAATTCCCGCTGCCGCAATACGCCACCCCGGGCTCCGCTGGCCTCGACCTGCGCGCCATGCTGGAGCAGGACATCGTGATCAAGCCGGGTGAAACCGTGCTGATCCCGACCGGCCTGTCGGTCTACATCGGTGACCCCAACCTCGCAGCGCTGATCCTGCCGCGCTCGGGCATGGGCCACAAACACGGCATCGTGCTGGGCAACCTTGTTGGCCTGATCGACTCCGATTACCAGGGCCCGCTGATGGTTTCGTGCTGGAACCGCGGCCAGACCGATTTCACCATGACCGTCGGCGAACGCTTGGCGCAACTGGTGCTGGTGCCGGTGGTACAGGCGCATTTCGAGATGGTTGACGAGTTCGTCGAAACCGAGCGCGGTACCGGTGGTTTTGGCCATACCGGCACCAAATAATCCATACCGATACCGATACCGATACCGATACCGATACATCACTGTAGGAGCTGCCGAAGGCTGCGATCTTTTGATTTTGTTTTTTAAGATCAAGATCAAAAGATCGCAGCCTTCGGCAGCTCCTACAGGGGAAAATTTCAGGCAGATCAGCTGAAAGGTTTACCGCCGCAAATCAAGGTTTTGCCGGACCAAGGCCACGCCAGCCGAGGCGTCATGGCCCTTTCATGCCACGAACTCTCTGCGGAAAACGCCGTCATACCCTTCAGTTTGAGCTTGCCGTCGAATGAGTCGTCGGTCTGTCCAGTCACTTTTGAGATGGAGCATTTCCGCAGATGACCACCCCCGCCCAAGTTGCACCAAAGCTGCCTGAAAGCATCTTCCGCGCCTATGACATTCGCGGCACCGTGCCGGAATTCCTCAATGCCGAAACCGCTTACTGGATCGGCCGCGCTGTCGGCTCGCAGAGCCTTGCCCAAGGCGAACCCAATGTGTCCGTTGGTCGCGACGGCCGCCTGTCGGGTCCGGAACTGGTCGCCGAACTGATCCGCGGTATCGCCGAGAGTGGCTGCCACGTCAGCGATGTCGGCCTGGTGCCGACGCCAGCGCTGTACTACGCCGCCAACGTCCTGGCCGGCAAGTCCGGTGTGATGCTCACCGGCAGCCACAACCCGTCCAACTACAACGGTTTCAAGATCGTCATCGCCGGCGACACGCTCGCCAACGAACAGATTCAGGCTCTGCACGAGCGCCTCAAGACCAACAATCTGAGCAGCGGCAACGGCAGCGTGACCCAGGTCGAGATCCTCGACCGCTATAACACCGAAATCGTCCAGGACATCAAACTGGCGCGGCGCCTGAAAGTCGTGGTCGATTGCGGCAACGGCGCGGCAGGCGTGATCGCCCCGCAACTGATCGAAGCGCTGAACTGCGAAGTCATCCCGCTGTTCTGCGAAGTTGACGGCAATTTCCCCAATCATCACCCGGACCCGGGCAAGCCGGAAAACCTTGTCGACCTGATCGCCAAGGTCAAGGAAACCAACGCCGACATCGGCCTGGCGTTCGATGGTGACGGCGACCGTGTCGGCGTGGTGACCAACACCGGCAGCATCGTTTTCCCGGATCGCCTGTTGATGCTGTTCGCCCGTGACGTGGTGGCGCGCAACCCAGACGCGGAAATCATCTTCGACGTCAAATGCACCCGTCGCCTGGTACCGCTGATCAAGGAGTACGGTGGTCGGCCGCTAATGTGGAAGACTGGTCATTCGTTGATCAAAAAGAAAATGAAACAATCCGGCGCGCTGTTGGCCGGTGAAATGAGCGGGCACATCTTCTTCAAGGAACGCTGGTTCGGTTTCGACGACGGTATCTACAGCGCCGCACGGCTGCTGGAGATCCTCAGCAAGGAAAAATCCACCGCGGAGGAGCTGTTTGCGACCTTCCCGAATGATATTTCTACGCCGGAAATCAATATCCATGTGACCGAAGAGAGCAAATTCAGCATCATTGATGCACTGCACGACGCACAGTGGGGCGCAGGCGCTGACCTGACCACCATCGACGGCGTGCGAGTCGACTACGCCAAAGGCTGGGGCCTGGTGCGCGCGTCCAACACCACACCGGTGCTGGTGCTGCGCTTCGAGGCCGATGACGAGGCTGAATTGCAGCGCATCAAGGATGTGTTCCACGCCCAACTGAAACGCGTTGCACCTGATCTCCAACTACCGTTCTGATCCACCCGGAGCCCTGAATGACCCTCGAACGCGAAGCCGCCGCCAACACTGCCAAGGTCCTGTCCGAAGCACTGCCTTACATCCGACGCTATGTCGGCAAGACCCTGGTGATCAAATACGGCGGCAACGCGATGGAAAGCGAGGAGCTGAAAACCGGCTTCGCCCGCGACATCGTGCTGATGAAAGCCGTGGGTATCAACCCGGTGGTCGTGCACGGCGGCGGTCCGCAGATCGGTGATCTGCTCAAGCGCCTGTCGATCGAGAGCCACTTCGTCGACGGTATGCGCGTCACCGATGCCGCGACCATGGACGTGGTGGAAATGGTTCTGGGCGGTCAGGTCAACAAAAGCATCGTCAACCTGATCAACCGTCACGGCGGCAGCGCTATTGGCCTGACCGGTAAAGATGCCGGGCTGATTCGTGCGAAGAAACTGACCGTCACCCGCCAGACCCCAGAGATGACCCAGCCGGAAATCATCGACATCGGTCACGTGGGCGAAGTGGTCGGGATCAACACCGAGCTGCTGAACCTGCTGGTCAAAGGCAATTTCATCCCGGTGATTGCGCCAATCGGTGTGGGTGAGAACGGCGAGTCGTACAACATCAACGCCGACCTGGTGGCCGGTAAAGTTGCCGAAGCGCTGAAAGCCGAAAAACTGATGCTGCTGACCAACATCGCCGGCCTGATGGACAAGTCAGGCACGGTTCTGACCGGCCTGAGCACCCAGCAGGTCGACGATCTGATCGCTGACGGCACCATCTACGGCGGCATGCTGCCGAAGATCCGTTGCGCGCTGGAAGCCGTTCAGGGTGGCGTGGGGAGCTCGCTGATCATCGACGGGCGCGTACCGAACGCGATCCTGCTGGAAATCTTCACCGACACGGGTGTCGGCACGCTGATCAGCAATCGCAAGCGTCCCTGATCGCTGAAACGTAAAAGATCGCAGCCTGCGGCAGCTCCTACAAAAGCGAATTTCGTGTGTATGAAATTGCTGTAGGAACTGACGAAGTCTGCGATCTTTTTTATGCGCGCAGGAAGCGTCTGACTTAACACAGCGAAACGTCCGACATCCCCTCAGAACAAATCTCCCTAGGATCTTCCCCTCATCCACCGGAGATTTACCCATGCAAAAAGACTACGTTCCCTATGGCAGTGATGTTGCCCCAGGCACCTACGAGTGCGTGGATTGCGGCCACCAGTATTCCAATCAAGCCAAAACCTCGATGCCGCCCTGCCCGCAATTTCGCAAGACCGCGCACGTTCTGAACGGCTGGAAGATCCTGACCGGACAAGGTGACGCTCCTAATGATCCCTATCCACAGAAAACCGATAAGCCTTCCGGCATCAAGAGCGCCGAGGTCATTACGCCCTCGCACAAAAAATAACCCCGGAGGCCCGAGCCATGCAGATCTCGTTCACGATCGACGCCGACGCTTTCGAGCTGGAACAAAAGGAACCGGTCAAAAAGACCTTGCGCATCGGCGATGCGGAAATCACCCACGCCCTCCAGCGTATCGCCAAGGCGAGCCTGACCGAATACCTGAAAATGCTGGTCGAGGGCGGGATGCCCAGCCGGGCCGACGAGGCCAAGCAGGATCGCCTGCTTTATCTGATTCAAAGCTACTTCGGGCAGACTTTACCGACTGAATCGCAAATCTCGACGATCTTCCAACTGACCCAGAGTCAAAGCAAAACCTTGCTGAAAAACACTGTGTCGCGCTTTCGTAATCAGCTCGACGACATCCTGCAGCACAGCATGCGTGCGGTGGTCGATTCTGCGGAGCATGCAAAGGATGTCTATCTGGTCGTCATCAGCTCGGATGTGATCCGTGATGAGCTGAACATGCTGATTACCCAGAACGAGCCGACCTTCAAACCCATCACCAAGCGCAAGGGCAGTGCCGGACAGTTTGAGATCAGTGAGGATTCCCACGATTTGTTGTGCGCAACGCTGGGACTCAATGCCGTTCAGTGACATCGTCGCGGTCAGTGGCTTGCTGCTGACCCTGACCACCTTCATGTTCAATCTGGCCTGGCCAAAACTCAATGAGGCGTTGGCGCTGGATGAACACCAAACCGGCCCGCAGAACAAAAAACGCAGCCGCGAGAAGGTCAAGAATGTTGTTTACTGGCGTGCGTTGCCGCTGACAGGCGCCTTCGTAGCGCTGTTTTACGTCAACCTTCCGGCTGCGGTGGGGATTATTCGCAGCAGCTCAGTGGATCTGTGGGATTTCGACGTTGATCGCACGCTGTACGTAATGGTGGTTGTCGCGCTGCTCGCGTTTGCGCTGATCAATACGGTATTGACCCTGAAACTGATCTGGAAATGGCGAAATCTGCGCTAACCGCAAGCAAAAAGACCCCGTTCAGTCAGACTGAACGGGGTCTTTCTTTGCCTGCGATCCCTGTAGGAGCTGCCGAAGGCTGCGATCTTTTGATTTTGCCTGCGTCAAAAAACCGCAGCCTTCGGCAACTCCTACAGGGGATTGCGTCAGGCCAGAATCTGCGTCAAACGCCGAATTGGGCGCGGTACGCTTCCACGGCTGGCAAATGCTGCTTGAGCTGCGGATCGTCAGCGAGGAACTCCAGCACCTGATTCAGCGAAACAATGCTGATCACCGGAATGCCGAAATCGCGCTCTACTTCCTGAATTGCCGACAACTCTCCGTTGCCACGTTCCTGACGGTTCAAGGCGATCAACACACCGGCAGCCTTGGCACCGTCCTGAGACGCGATGATCTGCATGACTTCGCGGATCGCAGTACCGGCGGTGATCACGTCGTCGATGATCAGCACATCACCGGTCAGCGGGGCACCAACCAGACTGCCGCCTTCACCGTGGGCCTTGGCCTCTTTGCGGTTGAAGCACCATGGCAAGTCACGGTCGTGATGCTCGGCCAGCGCGACGGCGGTAGTCGCTGCCAACGGGATGCCTTTGTACGCCGGGCCAAACAGCACGTCGAAGGAAATGCCGCTTTCGGCAATGGCTGCGGCGTAAAACCGACCCAGCTGCGCCAGGGCCGAACCCGTGTTGAACAGGCCGGCATTGAAGAAGTAAGGACTGGTGCGCCCGGACTTCAGGGTGAACTCACCGAAGCGCAAAACGCCGCGATCGATGGCAAAACGAATGAAATCGCGCTGATACGCTTGCATGAAAAAAACCCCAAATACCACGGATTTAGCTAATTAGCTTGACGCCGTGTATCATACACGCACGCGATTTTTGGGGCCATTTATGCGGATCATCAGTGTGAACGTCAATGGTATTCAGGCTGCAGTCGAGCGTGGTTTGCTCAGTTGGCTGCAAGCACAGAATGCCGACGTCATCTGCCTGCAGGACACCCGTGCCTCCGCCTTTGAACTGGATGACCCAGCCTTCCAACTGGATGGCTACTTCCTTTATGCCTGCGATGCTGAAGTCCCCGCCCAAGGTGGCGTGGCTTTGTACTCGCGGTTGCAACCGAAGGCTGTCATCAGCGGTCTCGGTTTCGAGACGGCCGACCGCTACGGGCGCTACCTGCAAGCAGATTTCGACAAAGTCAGTATTGCCACCTTGCTGCTCCCTTCGGGGATGAACGGCGATGAGGACTTGAACCAGAAGTTCAAGCTCATGGACGACTTCGGCAAGTACCTGGACAAACAGCGGCGTAAACGTCGCGAGTACATTTATTGTGGCTCGCTGTATGTCGCGCAGCAGAAGCTCGACATCAAGAACTGGCGTGACAGCCAGCAATCCCCGGGCTTCCTGGCGCCAGAACGCGCCTGGATGGACGAGATTGTCGGCAACATGGGCTATGTAGATGCCCTGCGCGAAGTCAGCCGCGAAGGCGACCAGTACAGCTGGTGGCCGGACAACGAACAGGCCGAGATGCTCAATCTGGGCTGGCGCTTCGACTACCAGATCCTGACCCCAGGCTTGCGGCGCTTCGTGCGCAGTGCACGCCTGCCGCGCCAGCCTCGGTTCTCGCAGCACGCGCCGCTGATCGTCGACTACGACTGGACGCTGACCATCTAAGCGTCGATTCGCAGAAAAAAAATGCCCGTATCGCGAGATACGGGCATTTTTTTGTGCCTCAGACTGAAGCGGTCTGAAGCTCAGACCGCGACAAAAAACGGCAAGACCAGGTACAGCTTGATCACGATGACATTGATAATGTCGATGAAGAATGCACCCACCATCGGCACCACGAGAAACGCAATCTGCGAAGGACCGTAGCGCTGCGTCACCGCCTGCATGTTGGCGATGGCCGTCGGTGTCGCACCCAACCCAAAACCACAGTGCCCCGCTGCCAATACCGCCGCGTCGTAGTTACGACCCATCATTCTGAACGTCACGAAAATCGCAAACAGCGCCATGACCAGTGTTTGCGCAGCCAGGATGATGAATATCGGTAGTGCCAGTGCCGCCAGATCCCACAGCTTGAGCGACATCAAGGCAATCGCCAGAAACAGCGACAGGCTGACATTCCCCAACACCGAGACTTCGCGCTCGAACACCTGATACAAGCCCAGCGCTGACAGCCCGTTACGCAGAACGACACCCACGAACAAGACGCAGACAAACGTCGGCAACTCGAATGCGGTGCCGTGCAGCAACCCATTGAGCAGATTGCCGGCCAACAGGCTGACGGCGATCAGCGCAAGCGTCTCGATAAACGAGAACGGTGTGATCGAGCGTTCCTTGTTCGGCTGCTCAAAACCTTTTGGCAAGCGTGGTGTTTCTTGCGAGTGGCAGCCGGGCACCTGAACGCGCTTGATGAGCAAGCGAGCCACAGGGCCACCAATCAGCCCACCCAACACCAGACCAAACGTCGCAGATGCGATGGCGAGCTCGGAGGCGGAGGCCAGACCGTACTTCTCACTGAACACCGCGCCCCACGCTGCGCCAGTGCCGTGACCGCCCGCCAACGTTATCGAGCCCGTCAGCAGGCCCATCAACGGATCCAGCCCCAGCGCAGTGGCAAGGCCAATGCCCAACGCATTCTGAACCACCAGCAACCCGGTGACCGCCAGCACGAATATGCCCACTACACGCCCGCCTTTCCTCAGGCTGGCAAAATCGGCACTCAAGCCAATAGTGGCGAAAAACGCCAGCATCAAAGGTGTTTGCAGTGAAGTGTCGAAGCGGATTTCAATATCGAGAGTTCGCAGCAACAACAGAACCAACGCAACAACCAGACCGCCCGCGACGGGTTCGGGAATATTGTAATTGCGCAGAAAGGCGATACGCGTAACCAGTCCACGCCCCAGTAAAAGCACCAGGGAAGCGGCCACAAGCGTTCCATAAAAATCGAACTGAATCATTGGATTATTCTTGGCTATATATTCAGAGCCGCACTTTATACCTGGGCACGCCTCATGAACTGGCTGATCTACTCAACACTATTGATTGGGGGGTTCAAGAACCTTCGCTGGCTTGAATATATCGAGATATTTCAAAGGAAATACAACGTGCGACAACTTTAACAACCACCAAAGCTTATTGCCAAGAACATGGGCATCACTGAAGCGCTGCAGTTGTGACTAAAGATGTAAGAGCCTGATGTATATAGCAATCTGCACTGCCGCTCATCGCAGTCAGATTATTCCTACACACTTTCTAAACTGATTTAATTGCAAACACAGAAAAACCCTGTAGGCGCTGCGGCACGCTGCGATAATTTGATTCTGACTCTAAAAATCAAGATCAAAAGATCGCAGCGTGCCGCAGCTCCTACAGGGGGCTTTGAATCGTTATTTGATCAGACGCCACGTGAAAGGATAGCGATAGGGGAAACCTTCGTTAGCTTTCACGCCACCGATAATCGCCAATACCAACGCGGCAATGGTCACCAGTCCGTAAAGAAAGAAACCAACGATGACCAGCATCAGCAGAATGCAAATCGCCGTAGCGATCGCGACGGTGATCTGAAAATTCAGCGCCTCTTTGCCCTGTGCATCGATAAACGGATCTGACTCACGCTTCATCTGCCACAGAATCAGCGGCCCGATCAGATTGCCGAAAGGAACCCAGATCCCCAGCAAGGCGGACAAGTGACAAAACATCGCCCACTGACGAACCTCTTGGCTCGGTTTGGGCAGCAGCTCCTGGTCACTCATCGCGTCCTCCTTGCGGGTTATGAACCTGCTCAGTCAGCCAGTGCTGATTTCTGCAGTTCGAAGATTTCATTCATGCCTTTCTTGGCCAGTTCCAGCATCGCGTTCAGATCTTCAGGCTGGAACGGCGCGCCTTCAGCGGTGCCCTGCACTTCGATGAAGCCACCGGAGCTGGTCATCACCACGTTAAGGTCGGTCTCGGCAGCGGAGTCTTCAAGATAGTCCAGATCCAGCACTGGCTCGCCTTGATACATGCCCACCGACACAGCGCCGATCATTTGCTTGAGCGGGTCGCCGCCTTTCAGGCCGCCGCGCTTTTTGATGACCTTCAACGCATCGACCAGGGCCACCATGGCGCCGGTGATGGATGCAGTGCGGGTGCCACCGTCGGCCTGGATCACGTCGCAGTCGACGTACAGGGTGACGTCGCCCAGCTTGGACATGTCCAGCGCAGCGCGCAGGGAACGACCGATCAGACGCTGGATTTCCAGGGTGCGGCCGCCCTGCTTGCCGCGACTCGCTTCACGCTGGTTACGCTCGCCGGTGGCGCGCGGCAGCATGCCGTACTCGGCAGTCAACCAGCCCTGGCCCTGGCCTTTGAGGAAACGCGGCACGCCGTTTTCGACGCTGACGGTGCAGATGACCTTGGTATCACCGAATTCGACCAGTACGGATCCCTCGGCGTGTTTGGTGTAGTTGCGGGTAATGCGGATCGAGCGGAGCTGATCGGCAGCGCGACCACTTGGACGTTTCATAGGGAATACCTGTACTGGGGACGGAAAACTGCCGAGCATTATAGAGCGGTGCACCGCCACTGGGCACTGGTTAAAAATCCGCACCGACGACCGAACGCCCTCAAACACTTATTACCGACGGGCTGCAGCCCTTTGTCACACCGTGTGTTTGGGCGCATTCGCCGCACTGCGCTACAATCCTGCGCCTTTGCTGCCAGTCGGCTTAAATTCATTGATATCGCGCCTGCGGAACTCAGGTTCCGCGCCGATCTGCATTGCGAGGTCACCGCCATGGTGCACAGCATGACCGCTTTCGCCCGCGTCGAAAAAGCCGGCGCACAGGGCACCCTGAGCTGGGAATTGCGCTCGGTCAACAGTCGCTATCTGGAACCGCACCTGCGTCTGCCGGAGTCGTTTCGCGAGCTCGAAGGCGCCGTGCGCGAAGCCCTGCGTCAGGGCCTGTCGCGAGGCAAACTGGAATGCACCCTGCGGTTCACTGAAGAAAGCACCGGCAAACCGCTGCAGGTTGATCGCGAGCGCGCCGCGCAATTGGTCGCCGCAGCCGAAACGATTGCCGGTCTGATCAAGAATCCTGCTGCACTCAATCCGCTGGAAGTGCTGGCCTGGCCCGGCGTTCTGGTCGCCGATGCCAGTGACCCGCAAGCACTGAATGCCGAAGCCCTGGCCCTGTTCAATCAAGGGTTGAAGGAACTCAAGGCCGGCCGTGAGCGTGAAGGCTCGGAGCTGGCACGGCTGATCAACGATCGCCTGACTTCCATCGAAGAAGACGTCGTGACCCTGCGTGAACTGGTTCCGCAGATGCTCGCCACCCAGCGCCAGAAGGTCCTCGACCGCTTTGCCGACATGAAGGCCGAGCTGGATCCGCAGCGCCTGGAACAGGAAATGGTCATCCTCGCGCAAAAGAGCGATGTGGCCGAAGAACTGGATCGCCTGAGCACTCACATCATAGAAGTACGCCGGGTGCTCAAATCCGGCGGTGCCGCCGGACGGCGCCTCGACTTCCTGATGCAGGAGCTCAACCGCGAAGCCAATACACTGGGCTCCAAGGCCTTCGACCCGCGCAGCACCCAAGCCGCCGTCAACCTCAAAGTGTTGATCGAGCAGATGCGCGAACAAGTGCAGAATATTGAGTAAGGCTACCCCCGACATGACCCACAGCACCGGCACCCTGTACATCATTTCCGCACCATCGGGCGCGGGCAAGAGCAGCCTGGTCAAGGCTTTGACCGATGCCAACCCGGAGATCCGCGTTTCGGTTTCGCACACCACCCGCGCCATGCGTCCGGGTGAAGTGGACGGCGTGAACTATCACTTCGTAACCCGCGAAGCCTTCGTAAAGATGGGCGAGCACGGTGATTTCCTTGAGCGCGCCGAAGTCTTCGGCAACTTCTACGGCACCTCGCAAAGCCATCTGCAACAGACCCTCGATGAAGGCCACGACCTGATTCTGGAAATCGACTGGCAGGGCGCCGAGCAAGTGCGCAAGCTGATGCCGCAGGCGCGTTCGATTTTCATTTTGCCGCCATCGCTGCAAGCGCTGCACCAGCGTCTGACCAATCGCGGCCAGGACAGCGACGAAATCATCGACGGGCGGATGCGCGAAGCGGTCAACGAGATGAGCCACTACGTCGAATACGACTACCTGATCATCAACGACGACTTCGCTCATGCGCTGGACGATCTGAAGGCGATTTTCCGCGCCAATCAGTTGCAACAGAAACGCCAACAGGTGCGTTTCGGCAAATTACTGGCCGAATTGCTCGGTTAATCAGCGCTTCCCAAAAGCGCTGCAAGGGCTTTACATTGGCACTTGCAGCGCGTTGAAGAGGTTGATCAAAAAATCAGCGCTTCCCTAATCGCTGGTGTTTTTTTAAACTGCTCAGTCCGCTCGCCCAACCGGGCAGCGCGCATATTGCATTCGCTCCGAGGAATACCATGGCCCGCGTAACCGTTGAAGACTGCCTGAACCACGTGGAAAACCGTTTTGAGCTGGTCATGCTCTCTACCAAACGTGCCCGTCAACTGGCCACCGGCGGCAAAGAGCCACTGGTTCAGTGGGAAAACGACAAGCCTACCGTTGTAGCGCTGCGTGAAATCGCTGAAGGCCTGATGAGCTACGAGTTCATCGCCGAGCAGGAAATCGTCCAGGATGAACCGCTGTTCGCAGCGTTCGAGGACGAGTCCAACGAGGCCGTCTAAGCCTATGCCTGGTCGACGTAGCACGGCGCAGGGTCACAACGTACGGCAGGAGTCATCATGCCGAGCATAGACGCCCTCGCCGATCGCTTATCGACCTACCTCGGCAATGACCAGGTCAACCTGGTCCGCCGAGCGTATTTCTACGCCGAACAAGCCCACGACGGCCAACGCCGACGCAGTGGCGAGGCGTACGTCACGCATCCTCTTGCCGTGGCAAATATTCTTGCCGACATGCACATGGACCATCAGAGCCTGATGGCTGCGATGCTGCATGACGTGATTGAAGACACCGGTATCGCCAAAGAAGCGCTGCAAGCGCAGTTCGGTGAAACCGTGGCCGAACTGGTCGATGGGGTCAGCAAACTGACCCAGATGAACTTCGAGACCAAGGCCGAAGCCCAGGCTGAAAACTTCCAGAAAATGGCCATGGCCATGGCACGCGACATCCGCGTGATCCTGGTCAAGCTCGCTGACCGCCTGCACAACATGCGCACGCTGGAAGTGCTGTCCGGAGAAAAACGCCGCCGGATCGCCAAGGAAACCCTCGAAATCTACGCGCCCATCGCCAACCGGCTGGGTATGCATGCCATTCGCATCGAATTCGAAGACCTCGGCTTCAAGGCCATGCACCCGATGCGTTCCGCGCGGATCTACCAGGCGGTCAAGCGCGCCCGGGGCAACCGCAAGGAAATCGTCAACAAGATCGAAGAATCCCTCGGCCATTGCCTCGCTATCGACGGCATCCAGGGCGAAGTCAGCGGTCGCCAGAAACACCTCTACGGCATCTACAAGAAAATGCGCGGCAAGCGTCGGGCCTTCAACGAGATCATGGACGTCTACGCGTTCCGGATCATCGTCGACAAGGTCGACACCTGCTACCGCGTGCTGGGTGCTGTGCATAATTTGTACAAACCGTTGCCGGGGCGCTTCAAGGATTACATCGCCATCCCCAAGGCCAACGGCTATCAGTCGCTCCACACCACGCTGTTCGGTATGCACGGCGTACCGATCGAGATCCAGATCCGCACCCGCGAAATGGAAGAGATGGCCAACAACGGCATCGCCGCCCATTGGCTGTACAAATCCAGCGGTGACGAGCAGCCGAAGGGCACTCACGCCCGCGCCCGCCAGTGGGTCAAAGGCGTGCTGGAAATGCAGCAACGCGCCGGCAACTCGCTGGAATTCATCGAAAGCGTGAAGATCGACCTGTTCCCGGACGAGGTCTACGTATTCACGCCAAAAGGCCGGATCATGGAGCTGCCAAAAGGCTCCACGGCGGTCGACTTCGCCTACGCGGTGCACACCGATGTCGGTAACAGCTGCATCGCCTGCCGGATCAACCGCCGTCTCGCACCGCTGTCCGAGCCGTTGCAAAGTGGCTCCACGGTCGAGATCGTCAGCGCGCCCGGCGCACGACCGAACCCGGCTTGGCTCAACTTCGTGGTCACCGGCAAGGCGCGCACGCACATTCGCCATGCGCTGAAACTGCAACGCCGCTCCGAATCCATCAGCCTCGGCGAACGCCTGCTGAACAAGGTACTGAACGGTTTCGACAGCTCGCTGGAGAAGATCCCGAACGAGCGCGTCAAGGCGATGCTCACCGAGTACCGCCTCGAACTGATCGAAGACCTGCTCGAAGACATTGGCCTGGGTAATCGCATGGCCTATGTGGTCGCCCGTCGCCTGCTTGGCGAAGGCGAACAACTGCCTAGCCCGGAAGGCCCGCTGGCGATTCGCGGTACCGAAGGCCTGGTGCTGAGCTACGCCAAATGCTGCACGCCGATCCCGGGCGACCCGATTGTCGGGCACCTGTCGGCGGGCAAGGGCATGGTCGTGCACCTGGACAACTGCCGCAATATCAGCGAAATCAGGCACAACCCGGAAAAATGCATCCAGCTCTCGTGGGCCAAGGATGTCACCGGCGAATTCAACGTCGAACTGCGTGTCGAGCTGGAGCACCAGCGCGGCCTGATCGCCCTGCTGGCCAGCAGCGTCAACGCAGCCGATGGCAATATCGAGAAAATCAGCATGGACGAACGCGATGGTCGTATCAGCGTCGTCCAACTGGTGGTCAGCGTTCACGACCGTGTGCACCTGGCCCGCGTAATCAAGAAACTGCGCGCACTGACCGGGGTGATCCGCATCACCCGCATGCGTGCATAAGTCCACCCTTACAAGGAGTCATGCATGACCAAGACAGTTATCACCAGCGACAAGGCCCCTGCTGCTATCGGCACTTACTCCCAGGCGATCAAGGCTGGCAACACCGTCTACATGTCGGGTCAGATCCCGCTGGACCCAAAAACCATGGAACTGGTTGAAGGCTTCGAAGCCCAGACCGTCCAGGTGTTCGAGAACCTCAAAGCCGTAGCCGAAGCCGCCGGCGGTTCGTTCAAGGACATCGTCAAACTGAACATCTTCCTCACCGACCTGAGCCACTTCGCCAAGGTCAACGAGATCATGGGCAAATACTTCGACCAGCCGTACCCGGCCCGCGCCGCCATTGGCGTTGCTGCCCTGCCAAAGGGTTCGCAGGTTGAAATGGATGCCATTCTGGTCATCGAGTGATGCGCACGGCGCGGCCTTCATACGCCGCGCCGACTGCTCTGCAAGAAAAGGTTTTGAAAGGATTCCACCATGCGCAAAGCGCTTGCTCTCTCGCTGTTCGCCATTTTCCTCGGCGGCTGCGCCAGCGACCCTGCCGACCGTGACATCAGCGGCACCTGGATCAATCAGGTGGCCATTGATGCTGCCACCAAGGGCGGCTCCCTGCGCGAAGCGCTTCAGGCTTACGGCCCGAACCTGGAATGGGACGTCAACACCAAGGCCGGCCAGGCCCGCTACACCAACGGTTTTGAGAAAGTCGAAGGTCGGTTGCTGGGCGAACAGTCCGGTGCCTGGAAAGTCGACTTTTATGGCAGCTCCGCCAGCGAGCTGAAACGCGACGGCAATCAACTGCAACAGGCCGCCAGCGACAACGAACCGGAACAGCTCTTCGACCGCGCGCAGATCCAGGTACCCGAAGGCGCGCCGATTGGTGCGAGCTTCGAACGCGCACTATATTCAACCTACATGGGCGGCACCTGGAAAATCGCCAATGGTCAGGGCGAAGGCAGCACCGTGCAGTTTCAGGCCGACGGCCAGGTCTCCGGCCTGCCGGGCGCCGATCGTTACGCGTTATGCCTGGCGGGCGATTGCGCATCGATGAGCAGTGGCAACGACAGCATGTGGTTGCAGCAGAACGGCCAGGGCAACAACTGGATCTTTGTGCGCAAGGGCAAGGAACTGGAAATCCTGCAAGCGGTGAACACCGCTCTGGCGGATGAACAACCGCAGTTCACCGCAGGTGAGCGCAAGTGGTTGCTCGAGAAGCAGTAATTACACCTGAGAACAACATTTGACCCTGTGGGAGCGGGCTTGCCCGCGATGAGGCTAGCAGACCCAACACTTGTGTTGCCTGCCTGGCCGCCATCGCGGGCAAGCCCGCTCCCACAGTGGTTTGTTGTGTCCGGAAGTCAGCATTTACCTTCAAGAATCGCCGCATACCCCTCGCGATAACTCGGATACTTTGGCGTCCAGCCCAACGCTTTCGCCCGCGCATTGCTGCAACGTTTGCTGCCGGTGCGCCGCACGCTTTCATCTTCCGACCATTCAGTGACACCCAGATACTCGCGTAACCAGCCCACCACCTCGGCCAGCGGCGCCGGCGCGTCATCGACACCGATGTAGATCGGCTCCAGCGCCACGCCCCGACGGTCAGCCTCAAGCAGAAACGCCAGCAACCCCGCCGCATCATCAACATGGATACGATTGCCATACAGCGGCGGATCAACGGCCACTCGATAGCCACGCCGTACCTGAGTCAACAGCCATTCCCGGCCCGGGCCGTAAATACCGGTCAGGCGCAGGATGCTCGCCGGGATACCACTGTTGAGCGCTACCTGCTCGGCTTCAAGCATCAATCGCCCCGAGTAACCGGTGGCGACGGTCTCGGAAGTCTCATCCACCCACTCGCCGTCCAGTTGCCCGTAGACACTGCTGCTGGACACGAAGATCAGCCGATCCGGCACTTGACCATAGTCGTCCAACCAACTCAGTACATTTTGCAAACCCTGCACGTAAGCCGCTCGATAACCGGCCTCATCGTGATCGGTGGCAGCGGCGCAGTACACCAGGTAATCCACGGCACCGACCGGCCAGGTCGCCGGGCAGTCTTCGTTGAAGAGGTCGCCGGCAACGCCGATGACCCCTTCAGGCAGGCGCGAGACATTTCGGCGCAAGCCATGAACTTCCCAACCAGCAGCCAACAATTGCGTGGCCAGACGGCTGCCGACATCACCACAACCGGCGATCAAAACAGAAGGCGCGGACATCAAAAAACTCCCATCGGAAAGGCACAGACTAGCCTCGGCGAAGGACGAACGGCTAGCAATCAAGGAAAAAAAGTTACTCTATTACTTTTGTTAACAAGAATTACTTGCAATAATGCCTGCCACTTTTGTTCTCGGCCTCACGAGGCCTGGAAGAGCATTACCGTTTTTCTATCTCAGGTCCGGCCAGCATGAATCGTAATCAAATCCCCGCTTCGCCAACCAAACGACCTCGCGCCTGGAGCGCGGTGGCGGCTCTGTTGCTCAGCCTGATGCTGACGCCAACCGCCGCTTTCGCCGACGCTCAGGCACCCGCTGCTCCGGCTGCCTCCGAACAGAGCGCTCCAGCAGCGGCTGCACCGGATGCAACGACCCCGGTTCAAACCCTCGACGACGCACCTGCCGATGCGCCAGAAGTCCTTGAAGCCGACAACAGCCTGGGCATGGCTCACGACCTGTCACCTTGGGGCATGTACCAGAACGCCGACATCATCGTGAAAATCGTGATGATCGGCCTGGCCATTGCGTCGATCATCACCTGGACCATCTGGATCGCCAAGGGCTTTGAGCTGATGGGCGCCAAGCGTCGTCTGCGTGGCGAAATCGCCGCCCTGAAAAAGGCCGCCACCCTTAAAGAAGCCAGCGCCACAGCGGCGAAGGAAGGCACGCTCGCCAACCTGTTGGTGCACGATGCGCTCGAAGAGATGCGCCTGTCGGCCAACAGCCGTGAGAAAGAAGGCATCAAGGAACGCGTCAGCTTCCGTCTCGAGCGCCTGGTAGCTGCCTGCGGTCGCAACATGAGCAGCGGCACCGGCGTGCTGGCTACCATCGGTTCCACCGCACCGTTTGTCGGCCTGTTCGGCACCGTGTGGGGCATCATGAACTCCTTCATCGGCATCGCCAAAACCCAAACCACCAACCTTGCCGTCGTGGCACCTGGTATCGCTGAAGCGCTGCTGGCCACCGCACTGGGTCTGGTGGCTGCGATTCCTGCGGTAGTGATCTACAACGTCTTCGCCCGCTCCATCGCCGGTTACAAGGCGCAGGTCTCCGATGCCTCGGCAGAAGTCCTGCTGCTGGTCAGCCGTGACCTCGATCACCAGCCTGAGCGCAGCTCGCAACCGCACATGGTGAAAGTGGGGTAATCGGCCATGGGCCTGCATTTGAAAGAAGGCGCAGACGACGATCTGGCCGAGAACCACGAAATCAACGTCACACCGTTCATCGATGTAATGCTGGTGCTATTGATCATCTTCATGGTGGCCGCTCCATTGGCCACTGTCGATATCAAAGTCGACCTGCCCGCCTCGACCGCCAAACCGGCGCCGCGGCCAGAGAAGCCGGTGTTCCTTAGCGTCAAGGCTGATCAGCGCCTGTTCCTCGGCGAAGACGAAGTGAAGCCTGAAACACTGGGCGCCACCCTCGACGCCCGCACCAAAGGCAAGAAAGACACCACCATCTTCTTCCAGGCCGACAAAGGCGTGGATTACGGCGACCTGATGAGCGTGATGGATAACCTGCGCTCTGCCGGTTACCTGAAGGTTGGTCTGGTGGGACTTGAGAGCGCAGTCAAAAAATGATCACGACGCGCCATAAGCTGACGCGTTACAGCGGTAGCCTGGCCGTGGTGCTGGGCGTTCACGCGCTGGCCATCGCGCTGGCGCTGAACTGGACTACCCGCCCGCCCATCGAACTGCCTCCCCAGGCAATGATGGTCGAGCTGGCCCCGGTTCCAGCCCCGCCACCGCCAGCTCCGCCGAAAGTCGTCACCCCGCCGCAGCCACCGGCTCCGGTTGAAGAACTGCCGATTCCGAAATTGGCTGAAGCACCGAAAGCCGAAATCGCGGTGCAAAAACCAAAACCGAAGCCAAAGCCTAAACCGCCGAAGCCTGTCGAGAAGAAGCTGCCCGACCCGCCGAAGGAAAAGCCTTCCGAGGAAAAACCGGCCGACACACCACCGACACCTGCACCGACAGAGAAATCTGCTGCACCCGCACCAGGCCCGTCGCCAGCCCAGATGGCTGCCAAGGCCAGCTGGCAAGGTACTCTGCTTGCGCATTTGGCCAAGTACAAAAAGTACCCGCAAAGCGCACAGGCGCGCGGCAAGGAAGGCTTGAATCGTCTGCGTTTCGTGGTCGATGGCGAAGGCAACGTGCTGTCGTTCGAACTGGTGGGCCGCTCGGGCAACGCCGATCTGGACCGGGCCACCCTGGAAATGATCCGCCGCGCACAACCGCTGCCCAAACCACCGGCCGACATGTTGACCAATGGCTCGATTGAAATTGTTGCGCCATTTGTTTACTCGCTGGAACGCCGTCGTTAAGGAGCAAGATCAAAAGATCGCAGCCTTCGGCAGCTCCTACAGGTAGTCACATGCTCATGTAGGAGCTGCCGAAGGCTGCGATCTTTTCTTTTTTCCAGATCTGGCACCGGCAAACCGGCATTGCCCGGTGTCGCACTCCTCCCTCAGTCTGATAACGTGCGTCTATCGATTGCAGCCGGTATGCTTGGCCCGCATCTTCATGGACGCTTGCTATGACCCTCACAGAATTACGCTACATCGTCACCCTCGCCCAAGAGCAGCATTTCGGCCACGCCGCCGAAAAATGCCACGTCAGCCAGCCGACCCTGTCGGTGGGCGTGAAGAAACTTGAAGACGAACTCGGTGTGCTGATTTTCGAGCGCAGCAAGAGTGCCGTGCGTGTGACGCCGGTCGGCGAAGGCATCGTCGCCCAGGCGCAGAAAGTCCTGGAACAGGCCCAAGGCATTCGCGAGCTGGCCCAGGCCGGCAAGAACCAGCTGACCGCTCCGCTGAAAGTCGGCGCGATCTACACCGTCGGCCCGTACCTGTTTCCACACCTGATTCCCCAACTGCACCGGGTCGCCCCGCAGATGCCGTTGTATATCGAAGAAAACTTCACCCACGTGCTGCGCGATAAACTGCGCAACGGCGAACTCGACGCGATCATCATCGCCTTGCCGTTCAACGAAGCCGACGTGCTGACCCTGCAACTCTATGACGAGCCGTTCTACGTCTTGATGCCAGCGCAGCACCCGTGGACCCAGAAAGAAACCATCGACGCCGGCCTGCTCAACGACAAGAGCCTGCTGCTGCTCGGCGAAGGCCACTGCTTCCGCGATCAAGTACTGGAAGCCTGCCCGACCCTGACCAAGGGCAGTGACGGCGCCAAGCACACCACGGTCGAATCCAGCTCGCTGGAAACCATTCGCCACATGGTTGCCTCCGGTCTGGGCATCTCGATCCTGCCGTTGTCGGCGGTCGACAGCCACCACTACGCCCCGGGCGTGATCGAAGTGCGGCCCTTGTCGCCGCCGGTGCCATTCCGCACCGTGGCGATTGCCTGGCGCGCGAGCTTTCCACGGCCCAAAGCCATCGAGATTCTCGCCGACTCCATTCGCCTGTGCTCGGTGGCCAAGCCAGCGGCACCGGTTACAGCCGGTTAAGCGAGCGTCATGACAGAGCTGTCGCAAGTGTCGGTGACGGCACTCAAGGGTGTCGGCGAAGCCATGGCCGAGAAGTTGGCCAAGGTCGGTCTGGAGAACCTCCAGGACGTGCTGTTCCACCTGCCGCTGCGCTATCAGGATCGCACCCGCGTGGTGCCGATCGGCCACTTGCGACCAGGACAGGACGCCGTGGTCGAAGGCACCGTCAGCGGCGCCGACGTGGTCATGGGCCGTCGTCGCAGCCTCGTCGTGCGCTTGCAGGACGGCACGGGCGGCCTGAGCTTGCGCTTCTACCATTTCAGCAACGCGCAGAAAGAAGGCCTCAAGCGCGGCACGCGGATCCGCTGCTACGGCGAAGCGCGGCCCGGCGCGTCAGGACTGGAGATCTACCACCCGGAATACCGCGCCATCACGGGCGACGAGCCGCCGCCGGTGGATGAAACCCTCACCCCGGTCTATCCGCTGACCGAAGGCCTGACCCAAGCGCGCTTGCGTCAGTTGTGCATGCAAACGCTGACGATGCTCAAGCCTGACACCCTGCCCGACTGGCTGCCGACCGAACTGGCCCGCGACTATCAACTCGCGCCACTGGCCGATGCGATCCGCTACTTGCACAACCCGCCCGCCGATGCCGACGTCGACGAACTCGCCCTCGGTCATCACTGGGCCCAGCATCGTCTCGCCTTCGAAGAACTGCTGACGCATCAACTGTCGCAGCAACGTCTGCGCGAAAGCATGCGTTCCCTGCGCGCGCCAGCCATGCCGAAAGCTACGAAGTTGCCGCCGAAATACCTGGCCAACCTCGGCTTCAACCCGACTGGCGCGCAGCAACGCGTCGGCAACGAAATCGCCTACGACCTCAGTCAGCACGAACCGATGCTGCGGCTGATTCAGGGTGACGTCGGCGCGGGTAAAACCGTGGTCGCCGCCCTCGCCGCGTTGCAAGCGCTGGAGGCCGGATACCAAGTCGCGTTGATGGCGCCGACCGAAATCCTCGCTGAGCAACACTTCATCACCTTCAAGCGCTGGCTCGAGCCGTTGGGCATTGAAGTCGCGTGGCTGGCCGGCAAGCTCAAGGGCAAAAATCGCGTTACCGCGCTGGAGCAAATCGCCAGCGGCACGCCGATGGTGGTGGGCACGCATGCACTGTTTCAGGAAGAGGTGAAATTCAAGAACCTCGCGCTGGTGATCATCGACGAACAGCACCGCTTCGGCGTGCAGCAGCGTCTGGCGTTGCGGCAGAAAGGCGTCGGTGGGCGCATGTGCCCGCATCAATTGATCATGACCGCCACGCCGATTCCGCGCACGTTGGCGATGAGCGCCTACGCCGACCTCGACACCTCGATCCTTGACGAGTTACCGCCCGGTCGAACCCCGGTCAACACCGTGCTGGTCACTGACACACGCCGCGTCGAAGTCATCGAACGGGTCCGTGGCGCCTGCGCCGAAGGGCGTCAGGCCTACTGGGTGTGCACGCTGATTGAAGAGTCGGAAGAGCTGACCTGTCAGGCCGCCGAAACCACCTTCGAAGACCTCACCGCCGCCCTTGGCGAACTGAAAGTCGGCCTGATTCACGGACGCATGAAACCTGTCGAAAAAGCCGCCGTCATGGCCGAATTCAAGGCCGGCAACCTGCAATTGCTGGTCGCAACCACGGTGATCGAAGTCGGCGTCGACGTCCCCAACGCCAGCCTGATGATCATCGAAAACCCCGAGCGCCTGGGCCTCGCGCAGTTGCACCAATTGCGCGGTCGCGTCGGTCGAGGCAGCGCGGCCAGCCATTGCGTGTTGCTCTACCATCCGCCGCTGTCGCAGATCGGCCGCCAGCGCCTGGGCATCATGCGCGAGACCAACGACGGTTTCGTCATCGCCGAAAAAGACCTCGAACTGCGCGGCCCCGGTGAAATGCTCGGCACCCGCCAGACCGGTCTGTTGCAATTCAAAGTCGCCGACCTGATGCGCGATGCCGACTTGTTGCCCGCCGTGCGCGACGCCGCCCAAGCCTTGCTGGAACGCTGGCCGACCCACGTCAGCCCCTTGCTCGACCGGTGGCTGCGCCACGGGCAGCAATATGGCCAAGTGTGAGCACCGTCGCAGTTTCTGACAGCCCGCGCCTACAGAGCTGGTTATACTCCTGCAATTGTTTCAAAAACGGATACAGACCATGACCGAAGCTGCTCTCGCCCCCGAATCTCCGCACGCTCCGTCTGTTATTCGGCTGCTGCTGGACAAGCTCGGGATCGTCTACGAAGAAGTGCTCGACCACCACGGCCTCAATGCATCGCGCAAAGTACAAGCCGTGTTGCTGGACGACGCCGTCGGCGCGCTGATGGTGCTATTTCCACAGAGCCAACTGCTCGACCTCAATCGCCTCGCCGAACTGACGGGTCGTCGTCTGACCGCCGTGTCGACTGAGCGCCTGCAAAAAATGCTCGGCAAACACAGCCTGAGCCTGTTGCCAGGTCTGCCGGCGCTGACCAGTTCGCCGTGCCTTTACGAAGAAAGCCTGCTGCGCGAGCCGAAGTTGCTGATCAACTCCGGTGAGCCGGGCGTGCTGCTGGAAATCACCAGCGAACACTTCAAGACCATGCTTACCAAGGCCAGCGCCGCCAACTTCGGCGAGAACCTGACCAGCATTCGTCCGAACCTCGACCGCCCTGATGACGACCGCAAGGAAATCACTCAGGCTGTGCAGGCGTTCACCGCGCGACGCATCCAGCAGCGACTGGAAGCTACCATCGAGATTCCGCCGCTGGCCGAAACCGCTCAAAAGATCATCAAGCTGCGCGTCGACCCGAACGCCACCATCGACGACATCACCGGCGTGGTCGAAACGGACCCTGCGCTGGCCGCACAAGTGGTGAGCTGGGCGGCGTCGCCGTACTACGCCTCGCCGGGCAAGATTCGTTCGGTGGAAGACGCGATCGTCCGCGTGCTCGGTTTCGATCTGGTGATCAATCTGGCGCTGGGCCTGGCCCTCGGCAAGACACTGAGCCTGCCGAAAGATCATCCACAACAGACGACGCCGTACTGGCAGCAGTCGATCTACACCGCCGCCGTCATCGAAGGCCTGACTCGCGCCATGCCGCGCGCCCAGCGCCCGGAAGCCGGCCTTACTTATCTGGCCGGTCTGCTGCACAACTTCGGCTACCTGCTGCTGGCCCACGTCTTCCCGCCGCACTTCTCGCTGATCTGCCGCCACCTGGAGGTCAACCCGCACCTGTGCCACAGCTACATCGAGCAGCATCTGCTGGGCATCAGCCGCGAACAGATCGGCTCGTGGCTGATGCGCTACTGGGACATGCCCGACGAACTGGCCACCGCCCTGCGCTTCCAGCACGATCCAAGCTACGACGGCGCCTACGCCGAATACCCGAACCTCGTGTGTTTGGCCGTGCGCCTGCTGCGTAGCCGTGGCATCGGCTCCGGTCCGGATGAAGACATCCCGGATGCACTGCTCGAGCGTGTCGGCCTGACCCGCGAAAAAGCCAACGACGTCGTCAGCAAAGTGCTTGAAGCCGAAGTCCTGCTGCGCGAATTGGCTTCGCAATTCAGCCAGGCCTAAACGCATCGCGGGCAAGCCCGCTCCCACAAGATCTATGCGATCCCTGTGGGAGCGGGCTTGCCCGCGATGAATCCAGCTCAATCTATCTGCCTGAAAAAAAACCTGTGGTGAGGGGATTTAGCGAAACGTCGCACCGCCCCGACCGACTGCGCAGCAGTCGCAAACCCAGCCAACAAGGTTTGTCCGGTAGATCGAGTATTCTGGCTTTGGGGCCGCTTCGCAGCCCAACGGGGATAAATCCCCTCGCCACAAAAACCCTTCTACTCTCAGGCTTTTGGCTTGGCCTTCCTCGGCTTCAAATACTTCATCAACCCCTGAAACCACATCACCAGCGCCGGATTGCCCTTGATCTGGATCGACTTGTCCTGAATCCCCTGCATAAACGCCAACTGCTTGTTCTTCGCCTGCATCGTGGCAAAGCCATAACCCGCATCTTTAAACGCAATCGCAAACGCCGGCTCCGCCACCACCCCAGACTTGCTGGTGATGCGTTGATCCTTGACCACGAAATGCCGCGCCACTTTCCCATCCAGCGTCTGCATCTGAAACACCAGATCCTTGTCACCCAACTGCTGCTGGAACGCGGGATTTGTCCGGCTGGCCTTACCCATCAACAAACCCATCATCCACAGAAGAAAACGAAATTTCATGCGCACAGCCTCAAAAGGAAAATGAACGGCCGGGGGAGTGTAACGGCTTCAAGCGATAACGCCACTATTGGTAAACGTTGGAAGAGGATGCCGCCGTTTTCTAGCACGATGACTACCAAGTCACACTTCCCTACACACGCCTACACACATTTCTGTAGGAGCTGCCGAAGGCTGCGATCTTTTGATCTTCCACCCCGTAAACCTATGGAAAATTTCCTGCAAAGAGCCGGGCTGTTCATGAACTAGGCGGACGGGTGGGCTATCGATAAGCTCTGTGTGTCGCCGCAAAATCGGTGATCGGATGTGCAAGTCCGTATTCGGGGAAAATCAATTAACTGCTCAGGATTTACACCCATGACTGATGAAACATTCGACGCTGATTCAACCTCCCCCTACGCGTCTCCCGATTCAAAGAAATTCCACGAAGCCGCCGAGCGCGCCCTCGACCACCATTTCAAACCCGCCGTCGAACCACGCCCCAAACGCGAAACCGGCCTCTTCAGCCTCTCCCCCGGTACCGACGCCGAAGCCCTCATGGCCAACGCCTCGGAAGACCTGCTGTCCATCAGCGTCATCGCCTGCGACCTGGCTGACAACCTCCACGGCTCCCGCCGCTCGGTCGCGCTGGCCCTTAGCAGAATGGCGGATGGGGTGCGGTTGATGGTCGAAGGGATGCTTGATCACATAGAAGTGCGGAGTGTGAAGGCCAAACCTTAACGGGATTTGCGGATGGAAAAAGGGGACGTTAAGTCCCCTTTCTGCAACTGTCTGTAAAAAATTCAGACACAAAAAAGCTGCCAATCAGGCAGCTTTTTTGAGAATCCGAAACCTTCAACCGGCCAGTCGACCAACAGGCTCGAAATCACTGCCGTTGGACAGAGCAACATCCAGAAAGCGGCTGCGCTTATTACCAGAGCGCTTGGCCAAAACTTCACGAGCTTCAGCCTGGAACCGGGCAGCCATCATAGGCTTTGGTTCATGTTTTGACTTTTTCATGGAAACCTCTCGGGTCTCGAAATTTGACTGGATGTTGGAGGCTCGACGCCGCCAATAACAAGTCAACTACAAGGGAATATTGAGTCCTTTTCTGTCAGCGGACAGGTAAACAAAACGCAGGAAACGCTTTTAAACCAATCATTGCATCAGCGATTCATAGGCAACTGAAAACGCATACGAACAATGCAATAAGCGAAGTCTTCACGAAACAGCCGACCAGCCATTTCACAGTGCCCATCAGCGTATTGTTTCCAAAGCGGATCGTCGAAGGCTGCTCCCCCCAATCGCTCCATCGAAGTCGCCAGTCCTTTTTCCCGGTCCTGCCCAGCCATGGCCGTGGCGGCTTTGTAAAAACCGTCCAGCGGTAACCCGGTTTGCAGAGCAATCAACTCTCCCAAACGTGCGTTGGTTGTTTGCACCAGACACCCAAGCCTATCAATCGGCGCTTCAGCACCCGGGAACGTGCCTTGATAGATCTCCTCGCAAAACCCTTCTTTGAAGCGCACCCATTTCTTCTGCACGTCTTTGAGTTGCATCTTTTCCGCAGGCGCCAAACTGGCCAGCGCTTTCTTATATTGCTCATTCAAGACTGCATCGACTTTCTCGAAAGTCTGCTGACCGCAGATGATCAAATCGCGATTGGTAAAGCTGTCAGGATTGCAGGCTTCCTGCGCATGCGCTGGAACCAGCGAAGCAGCCAAAAAAACACCCGCGATCAGCTCAAAGAACGTCTTGAGTTTGATCATGATCCGGATCCGCCAACACTGCGCTCAACCACCCTCGCCGGGATCTTCGAAGCCTTTCCCGCTTCCGACATACGCGATGCATATTGCTTGTACGCCGGCACCGCTCGCTCTTTATCGTTCATAGCCCAATAGCTATCTGCGAGATTCAGGTAAGCCACCGTCCGCTCTGGGTTGTGTGCAATTACCGCATTCAACAGTTCAATGGACTCTACGTAGTAACCCGCTTCGCCGAGTAGAAAACCAAGGTCGTTGGACCAGCCAGGATGCTGTCGGAAGTAGTACTTTCCGGTGATATAACTCTCCGGAGAGCACGCGCCATGTGAGTCATCGCCCATCAGTGCCTCACTCATCACTCTTTTGAAAGACCTGCTGTCACCCTTCCGATACGCCGCCAGCGCCGTATCCAGCAGGTCCGCCGAATAGACTGTCATGAGTTTTCTATAACCGTCCTGAGGTCCGCTAATGTTCGCAGCGCGCAGCTTTTGAAGAGCCTCGAACCCATCGAAGGACGCCAAAGTGATAGAGCCCAATGTCCGCACCGGCAACTCCGCCACGCTGATGAGCGAGCGATCGCAATACTCGTTGTTAACCAACTGCAATATTTGCTTTAGCTCAAACTGCCTTGAAATTCTATTGAAGGCGAACAACAGGTTGAAGTTGTAAACCGCGTTATCTTCTTCGCTGGTTACCAGCGCGATGTAATCCCCGGCCTCAACGAACGGCTGCTTGACCACAGCTTCCTCAGCCTGCGGATCAATGACAGTCATGACGCCAGGGCGACCTTTGAGTACATGAACGCTGAATACACCCTGAAGCGCAGACGAGTACTGACTCTTGATCAGAGGCAGCGCCTTCGACGTATCGAGCAAGATGTCCTCGTCACGCGCTTGTTCCGGCGCAATCAACAATCGGTTAGAAACTTCGTCCGCATCGCCCGCCAGCACAAACACCTTTTGCCGTGATGCATCACCCAGCAAGCTAGCCGGAATTTCCTTCAGGACTTGTGGGGCAGCGAGTGCGTATGAAGTGGTTAGCAGCCCAAGGCTCAACACGATAAAGCGGAAGAACATATTCACTCTTTCAGTCCCTGAATTTCGGATCGCTCAACGACGCGTTGCGGAATCTTCTGCGCTTTACCGGCGGCACTCATCGCGTCGCGGTACTCGCGGTAATAACGCTGCGCTTCTTCTTGCCGATCAAGTCGCCACAGCGAATCAGCCATGTTCAGCATCAGCACCGTGCGCTTGCCGACAGCCTCTACGCCGCGATAAAACTTAAGTGCCAACTCATCTCTACCGCCCTCGGCCAGATAAAAACCCAGGTCGTTGTACGCCTGAACATTTTGCGCCGGGGGATGGCACGCCATGTAGGACTCTGGACTTAGAAAGTTCAGGCTCGATTCGATGGACTCTGCGCGGGACTGCGCAGCTTTGATGGTCGAGATATATTTCAACCACTCCTTCGGGGACTCCGTTTCCAGGATAGGCGTAAGGACTTCACCATCTTCCGAAAACCACTGATTACCCACCCATTTGCCGAGACAAAAACGAGGGGAACGCTCGGCCAGCACGCAACCGGTTTCCATGGAGATCACATCGCAATGCTGTTGCGACACGAGTTTTTCTTCTTGATTCTCGTCCGACAACATGCCGAAGACCACCGGGTCGAGCAATAAGGTTTTATTGTCAGGACTGAGCCAATCCGAGTGCCCATCGGCGCCAACATCAGCACTGAAGAGCGGGAAGGTTTTGCCGTTGGCGGTGAACCATGCGGTCGCCGAATCCACACCGGGCATCGTCCATTTTGTCGCTCTAAACGTCACGGAGTGCCCATCGATACCGACTATTGGCGGGTCCTCGGCGAGGGCACTTGTGGCGGCAAGAAGGCAGCTGATCATCAACACCCATTTAAGGCTGGCCATAGACGATCCTCTTCACCGCCGGGCTTTCTGACATTAACTGTCTCTTCGTAACGCCATAGGCCTTGATCAACTCTTCCCGAGATCCCTTCGAGCCAAAAGAGCGTTGGTTATTATCGAAGCTGTATTGCTCCAATCGCCCTGCTGTCGAGTAATACCCATGCCACTCCGCGCAGGCACCACAACCGCCATATCCGCCTATCGAAACAAGACTGCCCTTGGTGCCTTCCACGCAATCCATCCCCACAACAACATTGCTCAACATTTTCGTCTTCGCACCGTCGGAAGTGAGTTGTGAAACTTTGCTGATATCGCGTCGAAGCACTTTGCTACCGATGTTGATGGTCTGGTCGGAGCAGACCGGGATGACGTGGGTTTGCGCACCATCCACCGTCACCGATCGGCAGGACGACACCAACACCACTTCAACACCGCCGCACTGCATGACATCGCGCTGAGTAAAGGCGTCCGAAGGCGCGGCGAGAGCTGGCGGAGAGAGCAGGAGCGAAATACTGCCCGCGAGAAGACGGTTCATCCACTCACTCCTCATCCATCGGCAACGATTCCACGTCGGTCATGCTCAGCAGCCGGAATTCGTTGTTCACAAATTCGTAGTAACGGTCCCGGTTACCACTTTCCAAAGAATTCCCCTGCGCATCTTCTTCGCCGTCGAGCGTGATGCCGGAGACGATGATCAAGCGGCTGTCGGGCTGGTAGACCATGCCTAAGGTGCTGCCGTCGTAAGCATTCGGCAGACCGCCAACAACCTCACCGGTCTGGGCATCCAGCACTTCGCCGCAAATGGCGCTGCCGCCACAGCCGAGTCTGTTCAGGATGTAGTGGCCGGCAAAGTTGACCTTGCCTTTTAGGACTTGCACCCGTGCCTGATCCATCAATGGGCTGCTGTTCTCTTGCGGAACCAACTTATGGTTGGGGCCGGTGAAAACGGGCGAGACGGTGTAATCCTTGAAGGTTGGATCGGCGGCGAAAGCCATGGACGCGGCAACCAATATCAAGCTGCCGAGAACAATCGAAAATCCTTTCACGTAGTAACTCCGTAAATGCAGTGGGGACCGTCGACTTACTCGGACTGCCCTTCATAACGCTCTGTCTGCGGGTTGAATTGCCACAGATGGGTTCGGGTCATGGCCTCTTTGCCCTTGTAGCGGATCTGGCCGCGCTTATCGCGGATGTAGGAGTAGATCTCGATGTCTTTTACATCGCCGCCGTTCCTAGGCGGACCGTCCAGTACCTTGATCCCGGCGAAGTAATCACCGCCCGTGTGTTTCAAGTAACCGCGGCACTGGATCAGGAAGGCATACGTCATATCACCTGCTGAGCCGTGACTTGAATATGAGAGAAAAATGAAGTCATCCTGGCCGTCGCCATTAAGGTCACCCTGATACACGACCTTGCCCTTTTCCAGGGAAAAATGACCGTCGTAGAACGACGAATGCACATCAATCTTTCGATCTGCACTTTCCATCCATTGCGAGAGAAAGTTCTTGGTATCGCTACTCTCGTTGCACAGATCCGTCGCCATGCCAGCCATTGGCATACAGCTCATCAATAACATCAGCAGTCGTTTCACTTCATATCCTTCGAATTGATCAATTCCAAATCCCCATCCCGATAAACCACCTCACACCCCACCCACGCCGGATCAACCTGCGGCATCACCGCCGATGGCTTGCGCAACTCACGCAACAGCGTCGAGCCATGCGACAACCGCCCACCCATCCGCGCAATCACCGCCCGCGCAGCTTGATAGTGCGCATGACGTCCCGGATCAAGCGTGTCCTCCAGCAAAATGTCCTTCCCGAGAACACCCCGCACCTGCCCCGGATAAATCATGAATCCGGTGGCCTGCTCCGCACCTTCGCGACCGTCCTGCCAGAAGCTGCCGTCGCGGCTGCGTACGTCCGGATGCGGCGCGAACCAGTGCTCGCGATCCGCCAGCGGCATGGCGTGGTGCAGGCGGAAGAAGATGCGCATCAGGTTGTCGCGATACCACTCTCGCACTTGCAGGTAGTAACCGCGCAGGCCCGGCAGGCCGGTCGCGTTGGCGAGGCGGATTAGCCGTGACCATTGTGGGAATGGCTGGAGCGGCAATTCGCTCGCCGCTGGCCGAGGGGTGGCCGGGTCGGTCTCCCAAGGCAAACGATGCGGGCTGTTTTCAAGGTTGTCGTACGCGGTCGGCGGGCGGCCCAGCCAGTCGCCGCCACTGCTGGCCAGTGCCGTGGCGATGCACAGATTGCCTTGCACCACGAACACGTAAAACCGGGTGAACCAGTCCGCCAGTTGCTGGCCGTCGGCACCCTGGGCGACGAGGTCGGTCAACTCCTGATCGAAACGCTGCAAACCACGCTCAAGGGTCAGCAGATGACCTCGGGCGATGCGTTGCATACGCAGGAACAGCGGCAACGAGCGCAGCACTTTCAGCGGTTGCCACGGCAGATACGGGGTCGCGCCGCCGACTTCACCGGCGTAGTTGCTGGCGCTGATGCCCCAGTCGGCGAGTCGGGCGAGGAACAGGTCGTTGTTGATGTAGGACGCGCCGCCGAACACGGCAGTGAACGGCTCGTTGTCCTGCAACACCCGCGCATCCCACCGCGCCATGATCGCCGGGATACTCGCCGCCGCGCGGCGCTGAGCGTACTCGACAAAAACGCTCGGTTGCGGCGGCAGGATCTCGGCGATGTTCGCGGCGGTGAGGTGCCGGCGCCAGCCGTAGTCGCTGATCGGCCGGTATTGCAGCAGCCACAGTTGTGAGCCGTCCCAGGCCCATTCGACGTCGCCGGGCACGTAGTGGAATACGCGCAATACGTCTTGCAAGAAACGCCAGAGCAGGTCTTCGGTCAAGCCGTGGGATGGCGTGAACGCGCCGCTACGCCAGGCATCGCCAACCCGCGAAAGCGTTGCCCGCGAAGGGCTGACGTGACCGTCGGCCAGCGATTCGAGATGGCCTTCAACCCATTCGAGTTCTACCGAGAGATGTCGCACGAAAGCGATCCCGGACACTACCGGCGTGATGAAGCGTTGCACCACCACTTCCTCGACGCCTTCGGCGGTCAATTCGGCGATGCGCGTTGGCACGTTGGCGGTCGGCTCGCGCAGGAAAGTCGTGCTCAACCCGGCGTTGGCCGAGTCGGCCTGATCTTCGCCGTAACTGGAGGAGCGCACCGCCCAGGTCACGTCGGGTTGGGCGGCGAGAAACGCAGGCAGACGCGGATCAGCGCAATCGTTGAGCGTCAGTGCCGCCGGCACCGGTTGCCGGGCCAGCTCAGCCAAGCGCAAACGCCCGCCCTTGGTGTGCGCAACAAACCCGCGCTCGCCCGACTCCAGCCACTGCGCGAACTGCGCGGGCGAGTCGATCCACGGGTAGTGACCCCAACCGGGTTTGAGGCTGATGGTCAGATCAGCGCGAGCGAGAATCGCCGACCACGCCGCCGCTTGCTCGATGCCCAGCACGTTGTCCTGATCGCCCCAAACCAGCTCGACCGGATCGGTGATCCACTCCAGCAGCGGCAGCGCGGTGTCGGCCCGCACCAGATCCCAGTGCGGCACGAATGCCCGGCAGCGCGCATAACCGGCGCCCATGCGCTGGTACTGCGCGGGCGTCCAGGTCTGATTGGAAAACTTGCGCGCGAACAGCGTGGGTTTGTTCGACAGCAGCCAGTGAATGGTCTTGCGGATTGGCAGTGGTGACATCAGCGCCGGTAGCCGCCGCTGCCACAAAAACGCCCCGACCGGCGCCAGCAAAACACTGCGCGAAAAGTGCCCGGGCCGCCGTTGCAACGCATGCAACACCAGCAAAGCATTGACCCCGACCGCCATGATCGCGCTGCCCTTTTGCGTCATCGCCAGCAAGGTCTCGGCGTAGGCCGCGAGATCCTCGCAGGGTGGCTGCGGATTGGCGCCGAAGCCCGGCAACTCCAGCGGCACCACGTCGTAGCGCTGAAAGTGCGGCAACGCATCGTCCCACCAATCGGCGGCGCTGCCGTTGCCGGCCAGCAGGTACATCAAGGGCTTGCTCATGGACGATCCTCAGGTCAGATCGCGCAGAGCGGCGTCGAGGGTGGGATAACGGAATGTGTAGCCGGCCTCGGTCAAACGCTGCGGCACCACGCGCTGACCGTCGAAGAACAACTGCGCCATCTCCCCTGCCATAGCACGCACTGGCGCAGCGGGAATGTGGAACCACACCGGGCGCTTGAGGACTTTGCCGGCCTGCTCGGCGAACGCGGCCTGACTGACCGTTTCGGGCGCGACCATGTTGTAGGTGCCACACAGAATGTCGTCGTTGAAGGCCTGCGCGATCACCTGAAGCACATCGTCGCGATGCACCCAGCTCATGATCTGCCGACCGTCACCCATGCGCCCGCCGAAGCCCAGACGGAACGGCATCAGCAACGGTGTCAACGCACCGCCCGGGCCGAACACCACGCCGAGGCGCAGCACCACCTGACGCACGCCAAACTCGGTGGCCGGTTGCGCGGCGGCTTCCCAACGCACACAGAGTTCAGCCATGAAACCGTCGCCCTTGCCGGCGTGTTCGTCGAGGCTTTCGCTGGCATCGCGCACGCCGTAGTAGCCGATGGCCGAGGCTTGAATCCATAGCGCTGGTTTGTGCTTGGTGTTCTTCAGCCAGGTCATCAGTGCTTCGGTTGTGCCGACTCGGCTGGCGAGCAGTTGAGCCTGACGTTTCGGAGTCCAACGTGGGCCGGCAACCGGCGCGCCTGCGAGGTTGATCACCACATCGAAGGTTTCATCGTGGCTGAGTTCGCTCAGGGACTGCACGCTGCGAACGCGACCGCCGAACAGATTGGCTGCTTTTAACGGATCACGTGCCAGCACACTCACAGTGTGGCCGGCGTCGAGTAATTGGTTGATCACGGCCTCACCAATAAACCCGGTACCGCCGGTGATCAGCACACGCTTGTGGGCGCTGCCGGCAAACGGGTTGGACGTGCTCTGAGTCTTTACTCGAGGGGATTTTCGACGGTCATGGCGATACAGACAGACCAGCGGCGGCAACAGCAGCAACAGCGCAAAACCGTCGAGCCACAGGTGCGACCAGACCTGTTGTTGCGCTGACAGCCACATATCCTGCGGCGCCCATAACAGGATGCCGGCGATCAACCAGCCCCACACCATCGGCGCTTTCGAGCGATTGCCGATGTGCACCAGCGCGAGCATGTACAGCGAATAACTTTGCAGCGTCGCACCGAAGAGTGCGAGCCACCAGACCTGTTGTTCGTGGCCGGCGGCGGGTACTGCGTCGGCGCCCCAGAATGCCAGTTCGAGAACTTGCAGATAGCCGTCGAGTAAACCGGAATGCCCGGCCCAGGTCAGGGTGAGACCGGCGAGTATGTGCACGATCGCGGCGGCGTACAGCCAGAGCACTAGCGCGGTGCGAAGCGAGGTCGAGGGGGCTGGCATTCCGTGTCCTGAGCGCATTCCTTGGGGGTGGGGAGTTTAAAGGAAAAGCTTGGGGTTTCGGGGGTTGTCAGTAGCAGTGGCTGGGTTTGATTGGCGTGGTGGAGTTTTTCTTCAAGTGTTCCAAACCGAAACTCGCGCCTTCGCTACCCTTCGCGAGAGCCAGTTGATAACAGGCCATGGCTCGGGATGGATCTTTGGTACCCCATTCGCCGCTCGCGAAGGTAGATCCCAACTTGCTGATCGCGTTGGCATCGCCCATTTTCACGGCGCCCATCAGTGCCTGCTCTGCAAGCGCAGGATTTTTGCAGGGACCATCAAATGTTAGCTCGTTGCCGTCGCAGTAAAACTCGGAAAGCCCCATCGCACCGTTCGGCAAAGTGGTGGCCGCTGCTTTGAATAGTGACTCCAAAGTATCCGTCGGCACCTGCGGCGCCATGCCCGAGAGACTCAGAATGGCTGCTTTATAACTGGCGAGTGGGTCTCCGGAGTGCGCTGCACATAATAAGTTTTCTAGCGTGGCCTCAAACAACTCAACGGTGCGAGGCTGGTCTTCCGGCGCACCCAATGCTTCGAACGCCTCGGCACGCTGGAAACAGAAACTTTCTTTCTTGCTCATCGTCGGCGTGCTCGCCGCTACCAGGTCTTTTTCCCGAATCGACCAGTCTTCAACACCCTCGAGCACCCAACACGCCTGCCGGGAAAAGTTGAAGGCTTTGACGTTGCTCCAACCGGCGCGTCGATCCACAACAGTGGAATGGCTGTCGTCGTATTCCCAAATCACAACACCCGGGGTTTTGCGAGATTCGATAGGCGCCATCAACGGATAGGCCAACCCAGCCCCCTTCTCGCCCGTGGTCACCGGTTCGAAACGACCCGATTCGGCCTTTGGCTTTAATACCAGCGATTTGACGGTAAACGCAGTGAGCCGGCGCTGTGCTTCGATATCGGCAGAAAACACTGCCAGGAACGGTAAGAAATCCTCGGATGGACAAGCGTCGCTGGCATTGCCTTTATCGGATAGATGCGCGGACTGTTCCGGCGCAATCTTGTCCAGATACGCCGAACGCTCGCGACTCATTCTGGCGATACACGAGTTGACGGCGAACACATGCGCTGGCATCCCCGTCTCGATTTCGAATGCCTCCAACGGACAATTCGTATCGCGCAATTTCAGCCACGCACGCTGCGACTCCTTGACCTTCGCCGCGTACTCCGCGCCCAACACCGGATCTGTTCGATAGTCAGATTCAAGCCGCGTCATCAGCTGCTTGTAGCTGACGTTCAACTGCGCATCGGCAACCTGCTTCGCCGCCTCCGAGCAAGGCACCATTTCCAGACTTGAGGTGACCTGGCTGCAGTCATCCTGCGCATAGACCGCTGAAACTGGCAGCAGCATGGCCAGCAGGGTAAAAACAAAACGGTTCACTGTGTTCATCCTTGAGTCATTCAGGTTTTGCGTTTGGTGAATCGGGTGATGCATTGCTTGGGGATGTTCATTTCCCAGTAAGTGCTGAGCAACGCTTTACGTTTTTTGTCGACGCGCAGGTTAAAGAAGCCATCGCCGCAGTCCGGCTGCAACTCTTCGAAGGTGCCGGTTTTGACTTGGTAAATGAACACCCGGTAGTAGTGGTAAGTGCCCATGCCGTCATCGAGCTGCCAGATTGCGAAATCCTGGGCGCCGTCGAAATTGAAATCGTCGAACTGCATGTGGAGTTCGTTTTCGGCTTCAAAATCGATTGTTCGCGACTCGCTGTGCGTTTCACTTTTAACCGCGATGCTCAGCTTGGAGCTTTCGAGAATCAGCGTCGCTTCAACGCCTTTGGCTGGGCTGATCGTGGTGGTTTCGGCTAACGCCGGGATCGTCCACATCAGGCCGAGCAGTGATACCGCTAGAGTTTTGAATTGCATGTGTTCGCCCTACTCCCACTTGCATCCGGACTCCGGAGAGGAGTCAACACTGGTGCTAATTCCGAAGCTGTAAGCCTTACCGTTGGACTGCTTTGTGTAAGACATCGAGACGATCTGTGAGCCCTGCGTCATCAACTCATAAGTGCCCGTGACCTTGCCGTTGACGACTTCAGACCAGGTTCTGGTGTGCCGCCAAGGGGCGTCCGGGTCGAGAGTTTCGTTTTCTGAATCCGTTAGAACAATGGAAATGGGCTCATAGGATTTGGCGTACTTCACAAAGCCACCAGACCATTTGCTGGTTTCGTCGTAGTAGGTACGAAGCTCGAACTTTACCGGGCTGGATTGCGAGAGTTCAAAACAGAGTGATTCGGTAGTGACTGCGCTGTGCGCCATCAGCGGAAAGAGGCTGACCAGCAGAAGAAGTACTTTTTTCATGTTCATTTCCTTATGAGAGTCGGGTTCACTGCTGTTCCACTCCCGACTTTCTCCACAAAAAACCTGTCATCGGTAGGCGTCGGTTACGTGGATAAGCCGTTGTTGTCAGACCAATCCTCTTTGTGTCGCAACCACTTAAACAGAAGTCACGATTTTTCCGTTTCCTACTAAACGGATGTCATGTTCGTCGGACATTTCCCGCAAGACGCCGAGCCATCCATGAACTATCCACCTCTTGCATTCACCGCTAACCTTGATTTGTCACCGCAAAAAACGGTGACACGGACGTGCAAGTCCGGGTAAAAGACGACACGCAACGTCATTGGTCGCTGATCGGGTATATACCTGCTCGCGCTACCGACTGTATGGCGGCTGTGCGTGGGAGATCTTTCTTTCGAGAGCGATCTGCCGGGTCCGTCTGCCCGGTCTTGCACACCTGCGCACAGCTGCCACCTTATTCGCGTGCAAGCGAACGGTGGTAGCTCCTTACCTACAGACGGAGAAAAACCCATGTTCAAGGTGACGCCCAACCCGCCAGATAACGCTGGCCCCCCCGCCGAACAATCCCTCGACACGGAACAGCTCGACAAAGAAGCCGCCGACCGCGCCTTCGCCCATTACTTCCCACCTACCAACGACAAACCATCCAAACGCCGTAAAGGCAGACTCTTCACCATCTCCACCGGCATTGATTCTGAAGCCCTCCTAGCCAACGCCTCCGAAGACATGCTGTCCATCAGCGCCATCGCCGCCAAATTAGCGGACGATGTCGAAGGCTCGAACCGCTCGGTGGCATTGGCACTGAGTCGAATTTCCGATGGCGCGCAGCTCATGGTGGAACGTGCGTTGGATCATCTGGAAGAGTTGATAGCGGCGAGACAGGAAGCGAAAACGTAAGCGCAACGAGGGGGCGGATTGAGAACCAACTGAAAGTCCGTCCCCGCTTTCCATAGGTTTAAAGGCTTTCACTCATATCCGCGCATTCTTTCACATCGGCGAGAACCTTGCGGTCACCATAGTTAAAAACGCAAACAGGCTTTATGAAACTACCTCGCATTTTCTGGCACGCACCACCGCTTTTTTCTTTGAAAACACACTGCTCATCAGAAATCATCAACTCTTTGCCTGGCGTCAAGGTCAAAACCTCCTGACCTTCTATACGGTAAATACTTTCGTATATTGAGCCACCTGACTGCTGAATATCTTTAAAACTTCCATCCTGCAACTCAGAAGCGCTTGCGGGAATAGATCCAATATAGTGAGCCACTCCGTCATTAGCAGAAGCAGCAAAAATCATGACTTGAGCGTTGAGTCCCATATCATCACTGATTGGATAAGAAAATATAAAAGGCACGCTGTAATCACCTGACACTACTCTATAGACGTACTCAGACCGACAGCCACGATCAGAACCCAAGAGGGTAAAAAATTCTTCTTTGAAAGAAAGTACCAATTCAACTGCTTCGTTACCCCCCTCCTCCTTGCACACTAGCTTATGCTCTATTGATGCGGAATTTGCTGCACCACTATATATAAATAGCAAAAGCATCAGGAGTCGAACCATTTGTGTATATCTCAAAATAAACAAACTAGCAAAAAATGAAAAATAAGGAAAGCCGTAGTCAGGCCACGATTTTGGTCATTACTAAAACGTGGCCTTACCCAACTCCACTGATCATTAGGCGCAGAGCTTGAAGTAATTTGTAAGCCCTCTCATAAACAAACCATTTTGTTCGAATAATTACTAACCTATTACGTGCCCATTTCGCCTATGGAGCCAGTCTATAAAAGACTGTCTCTTTTCATAAGTAAAACGACCACTACGCCTCATATCACCCCCATCTACTTCAATCGTTCTGCAACTCGCGCGGGCATTTTCCCCAGCAGGCCTTTCTTTGCCATCGCCGAACGATAATCAACGTAATAGCCCTTTGCTTCTTCGTGTTTACCAAGCGCCCAGAGCGAATCTGCCACATTAAGCTTCAACGGTACCCTATTCCCTGCAAGAGGAAGTAGACGCTCATAAATTTGCATTGCTAATAGGTGTTCACCACCCTGCGCAAAGTAGAACGCGACATCGTTATATGCTGGAATACTTTTTTCCGGTGGGTAACATGCCATATATGAAGGAACTCCCATAAAAACATAATCTTTTAATGCACTAGCACGAGATTCACTTTCGGTAACTCCAGCCACGTTAGAAATCAATCGACTTGGTGGAACCCCTCCTGTAGAAGCGTCAAAAACATCTCCTGTAGAGTCCTTCCACCGTTCATCCTGCCAAGCACCATCACACTGCTGCACTGAGCCAATATTTTTAACACAACCTGTTTCTAGCGATATCACGTCACAGTACGCTTGAGAGGAAATTTTTTTATTACCATCCCCATCAATAACTTCCCCAGCATTGGTTCTTTGAACGATCAAATATTCTTTCTGAGGAGACATCATGCTCACATCAGAACTGGCCACAATTCCTTCTTCTGAATTATCAGTCTTAGTAGGAATCGCGTAAATCTTGAATTCAACTTTAGAGTTTTTAAACTCAACCTCACTCCACCCTCCAAATCTTTCGTTATACCCCGTAAAGCTTAGCTTGCTATTGTTTATGCCAAACATTCCTAAACTTGAATTCTCAGCATAACTAGGCTCAATAGCTAACAACGCCAAAACCGCGAACAAGAAATTATTGAACATTAACCGCCGCCTTCAACTTATCATATCGATCTGATGGGTCCGTCATACCGACCCGATTAGGTCCATAAATATCGGTAATTTTTCGCTCATAGAGTGCGTGATTACTACCCCAGGTTGCCAAGTCTTTACTTACAGTAGGGTTCTGCAAAAAAAACTTGTTTAACGCACTTTTCAAATTTGCCCCCACGTTTCCAGGCCGATTGACATGCTCATCTAAAACGGTAGCTAAGCCAAGTGTTGACAGAAATAGCTGCCCAACATTAAAGCTATACGTACTTATCGACTTGACACGAACATCTCTCAAGCGCTCAACAAATTCTGAGATTTGAAGTTCTACATATTCAGGCGATCCTACTGCACAAGACAAAACAGCTACTGGCTTACACTGAATTACATGTCCAAAATTAAACTCACCGCAGCCTTCCCTTAATTTATTCTTCAACGCCCCCCGCTCAAATTTTTCACCGTTTGAAAACTCAGAATCTTGATAGTAGAGCTTAGGTTTATCTGAACTCAGGTCCAAGTGCCAGCCTTGATTCTCGAATAATTCTACATACTCTTCAGGATAGAGTTTTTTGAAATTTTTGATTTGAATCGGAAGCTCGCCCTCACCATCGATATTGACAGTTTTTTGCATTGCGCCTGCAGATATTATTTCACTGTCATACGCTTGAACAGTATTCACCTTCCCCTCATTTTCACACATGACGGAAATAACTTTTTTCTCAAAAGCTGATACGTTACTAGCGGCCTCTACAGCGCCCCATTGAGGAGCGTCCCCCAATTTTCCATCTCCCCAAGCTGCTGGACCATAACGACCATGGTATCTGGTAACTTTCACAACAGCATTGCAAGCACATTGTTTTTTTCGATCAAAATTAGCTATCAGTGCAACAACGTGTACGTGCCAAATTTTTCCATCTGAATTAAGGCTTTCCTTTGCAGCAACTTCTTTCCACCAAGACAACGAATTGATTCGCTGCTTTTGCGCAACCCAATCCAAGTTCGGACGATCCGCTGAATGCCCCATTAGTTCATCTAGGGCATCCCATTTCGCCGCATTATAGAACCACTCACTTTCGCACTTAGTAATAAGCTGGGATATAGATTGCGCGAACCAAGGCTTCGCAAGTGCTGCCTGGATTTCAGTAGATGTCAGTTTGTTGTTCTTATCAGAATCAATAACATCGAACAACCCTTCCTTTACTGGCCCTTTAGTAGATTTACTAGCCAAGGGGACGAAGGTAGCTTTTTCTTCCTCTGTGAGCATATCGCGATCATGAAGGAATGAAGAAAGGTGATCGGCATTACTGCCAGTCTCTTCAATAAATTTAAACCCGACCCATTCCCACGGTTTATGGCGAGTGGTCATCAAATCCTTATCGCACACCCATCCGCTGATGGGATTTCCCTGGCCGTCACCCAGTATCCCTTCGAGGTGCCACCATCTAGTCGTACTTGTAGTTGCGGGAGCGTTGCCTGTGCTGGGGGTAGTGGTAGATTGTTTGATTTTTTTTGAATCCGGCAGGGCCTCTAAAACACTTGAGGGAACAACCAGATCATATCCAATCACCACACCGGCGTCGTTGGCTTGTGGTGGATTGGTCGCACTTATATCTGGGCGATGAGTAATTAGCTTCGTATCTTTGTGAATCTTTAACAGATTTTTTTGATCGTCTGGTAAGGCAGCAGCTGCACCTTGGCTAAGAGAAACAAATTTCTCAATGTCATCGCACGTGAATACTTCCACATGAACTAGGTTGCGAGGTGCTCCTTCATCATGTTCTTGATAATGACCTGCAAAACCAACCAATGCGCCGGCCTTAATGGTCACAGGTTCATCGAGCAAAACGACCTTCCCCATATCCTTGGGCTCAGTCTTAGTTTCAAGAGAGGGAAACCATACATAACCTCCAATATTGCCAGCCTCATCAGCAGCAAGTGCAGGAATTGGATTACCACTCACAACTTTTACTAGTTTTCGATAGTTACCAACTGCGCCTTCCTGGCTAATTTCAATTTGAGTGCCAGCAGGCAGAATCGACATAACCTCGCCGGTGGTCGACCCCGTTCTACGAACTCTCAACCCCTTGGCCTGATTAGCAGGTATATTTTTTGCTAGCTCGCCAATCAGGTACTGATCTGGGCCTTTACTGTTCATTTGGGTTTTGAACACCCAGCCGCCTACAGCTACGGATTGGTCAGCTTCCGGCGACACACTTACAACTTTTAGCCATTTTCCATCTGTACTCGCGCCTCCCGTGGTGACGGTTGTGCCACGCGGCAATGTAGTCAGAATATTGGTGTAATCCGTGGTTCCTGGAAGCCCTGCGCGCACATTCAGGCCCTCGACGGGATCCTTCACATCCGCTTTTACTTGGTAGCCTCCATTAACCCAATAGGACGGCCGCTCCAATATAGGCGTTTTCGTCCTGTAGCCATCCATGTCCAACAGATGCATATACAGGCTATAAAACGTCAATATCGGTCCCGCAGCTGGAGCAGGTGGCGGAGGTCCACCTGCTCCGGCAGGTGGTGCTGGAGGGGACGGCACCTCCAAGACGTGCTTAATCAGCACAAAGCCTGTCGAAGCAAAGGCGGTACGGTCGGTATATACCGTGGCTGGATAAGTGTCATCGATCCGATAGGCAACTACTTGCCCATCAGCGATGCAACGAACCTCGCTCTGTGCCGAGACTAATCCAGAAGCCTCATCAAAATGCACGCCGCCATGCCACAAGCCATTGCTGCCAAGTGGGTAATAACCATCCTGCGCCTTCGCTAATGCCGCGTAATACTGCTGTGGATCTGTGCCACCTGCACCACCTATCTTTATTGGGTAAGACCACTTTTTAACTTTCACTGGCTCTGTCATTTGTACTTTTACCTAATCCTTTTTGATCCGTTGGCGGTCAACCAGAGAACCTGATCATTCGCATTGGTCGAAGGTCAGCTTTCTGAGGCACCGCATTCCCCAACGCCTGATCCATCAAACTCCCCGCCTTATCCTTATCCGCCGCCCCCGGCAGCACCGGCGGTTTAATCCCGATCCCGGTGCCGGAGCCAGCCGAGCCCCCGGCATTGATCTTGATCACCGGCCCAACCACCGTCACACCACCGCCATCCAGCTTGATAAAGCTCCCACCCCCAAGAATGGTCAGCTCTGTCCCCGCCTCAATAACAATCTTGTCCCCAGCCTTGAGGTGTATCTCTTTCCCCACGCTGGTCAGTTGCGCAGTCCCCAGCTTCACATGCTGGTTTTGCCCAATCGTCAGGTGATCATCCAGCTTCGCTTCAATCTTGCGGTCGGAAATCGTGGTGCGGTGTTCCTCGGCCTTCAGCTCGGTGTAGGTGTTCTTCACCACCGTGTCATGACGTTCATTCCCGACCCGAATCTTCTGGTCGTGTTCGACGTTCTCGTCCCAGTCCCGCTGGGCGTGGATGAAGATTTGTTCGGCGCCTTTCTTGTCTTCAATGCGCAGTTCGTTATACCCACCACCACCCGGCGAGCTAAGCGTTTTGAACACGCTGCGGGTTTTGTTCGCCGGCAGTGCATACGGCACCGGGTTTTCCTTGTGGTACAGGCAGCCGGTGACGAGGGGTTGGTCGGGGTCGCCTTCGAGGAAGGTTACGAGGACTTCCATGCCGATGCGCGGGATGCTGATCGCGCCGTAGCGGTCACCGGCCCAGGAGCTGGAGACGCGCATCCAGCAGCTGGTTTTGTCGTCGGCCTGGCCTTCGCGGTCCCAGTGGAATTGCACTTTGATGCGGCCGTATTGGTCGCAGTGGATTTCTTCGCCTTTGGGGCCGGTGACGTGGGCGGTCTGGCTGCCGAGGACGCGGGGTTTCGGGTGTTCCAGCGCGGGGCGGTAGAACACGTCCCATGGGGTGGCGAGGAAGGTGTTGCGGTAGCCCTGGTGAAAGTCGTCCTTGTTGTCGGTGGTGTCGCTGGTCACGCCTTCTTCGAGGACTTGCGGCTGTTTGCCTTCGTGGACGATTTCGGTGAGCAGCCACAGGTCGTTCCACTCGCTGCGCGGGTGGTCGGACATTTCCATGAAGTGGCCACTGACCAGTTTGGTCTGGTCGCCACGACCCTCGGCCTGACGATAGTCGGCGCGGTGGCGTTCGAGGGCGCGTTGGCTGAGGAACTTACCGCGCGCACGCTCGATGAAGCGGCCGGGGTAGTCGTAGTCTTCGAGATCCGGTTCGGTGCTCTCGCCTTCAGGCTTATAAGCAGCTTCCATTTGCAGGCGCGGTTTTTCGAAGTCGTAATCGCGTCGCGTGACGCGGCTGGTGCGGGTTTCCAGGCGCAGTTTGAAGCCTTTGATCACCGGTTCGTCGGCGACCATCCCGCTGCCTTGTACGTAGGCGGTGGGCTGGCCGAGTTTCTGGAACACGGTCTGGTCGTCGCCGAATACCAGCAGGTGAGCTTTGTCGCTGTGCTGGAAGTGGTAGTGAATGCCCTCCTCTTCGCACAGGCGCTGGACGAAGTGCAGGTCGGTTTCGTCGTACTGCACGCAATAGTCGCGATCCGGGCACGGCTGGCTCAGCTGGAAGCTGTAGGCGTTGCCTTTGATGCCGTGTTCTTCAAGGATCAGCGCGATGATTTTCGGCGCCGACATCTGCTGGTAGATGCGCTGGTTGGTGCGGTGATGCAGGTATTGCAGCTGCGGCACCATCGACACTTTGTAGCGGGTCAGGCGCTTGCCGGCATCGCCTTGGGCGACGCGGTAGATCTGGCCGTGGATGCCACTGCCCTGCGGATCGAACGCCAGGAATGCCTGCTTGTGCAGAAGCTTTTCCAGGTCCAGATCCGGGTTCTCGCTGACCAGTTCGAGGTCGAAGCGATAAGGCTGGCTGATGCCTTCGGTGCCGGTGAACGACAGCACTTGCAGGTCGCCGACATAGTCCTCAACCGTCAGGCTGAAGTGGGTCTCGTTAGCTGAGTTGAACATAAAGTGCTCCCTGTTCGAATGTCATCCGTTACGCCCGAAACCGCAGACGTTGCAGCCAGGATGAAGTGGCGCCCAAAGCGTCACGCAATTGTTGGGCAGTGATGGTGCGCTCTGCCGGGTCGAAGCTCAGCGCGGTTCGCAGCGCCGGCCAGCCGTGTTTCGGTAAGTTCTGCGGGGCTTGCAGCTCACGCTCCAGATGCTCGTCGCGGGCCTGGGTCGAGGGCAAGCGGCGGAACGGGTGTTTGCCGCTCGCCAGTTCATAGATCACACAGGCCACGCCGTACACGTCCGCGCTGGCCGACAACGCTTGGCCCTCAAGCAGTTCGGGGGCGGCGTAGCCCGGGGTCCAGGCGTTGAAGCGCTCGCGGCTCAGGTGCGGCAGGCCGGGCAAGGTGCCCTCTTCTGCCTGGCCCAAACCGAAGTCGAAGAGGCGCAAACCGTCTTCGCTGAGCATGACGTTGCTCGGTTTCATGTCACCGTGCAGCACGCCGCGACGGTGGGCGTAGGCCAACGTGTCGAGCAGCGGCAGGACGATGTCGCGCAGTTCTTTCCACGGCAGTCCGAGGGGCCGCTCGCAGAGCAATTTGTCCAGGGTCAGGCCACGCATGTATTCCATGGTGATAAAGGCCCGCTGGCAGTCGGTGTCGACTTCAAAGGTGTGCGCACGCACGACGTTGTCGTGGCGCAGGCGTCGGATCAGGGCGAACTCGCTGTAGAGCAAGGCACTGGCGTCCGGCGATTCGGCAAATTCTTCGCTGAGGATTTTCAGCGCAATGTAAGGGTCGGGATCACCGAACTGTTCATGCAGCAGATCCCTTGCCCGGTAGACGGCGCCCATACCGCCCGCCCCGAGCAGACGCTCGAGGCGATAACGGCCCGCCAATACGTCAGGCAGTGCACCAATGCTGGCCTTGGTAGGCGCCAGCAAAGGCTCTGCATTATTGGGCTTGGCGAAGGCGAAGTAGGTCAGGTTGTTGGCCTGTTCTTCACTCATCAGCAAGTCATCGATGGGCGATTCGATTTCACTCATTGGCGGATTACCACGGCAGTCAGGTTGTCGCGAGCGGAGCCCCGCAGGGCGCCGTCGAACAAACGTTCCAGCGCCACATGCGGCGCGCTGAGGCTGAGGGCGGTGCCGAGGGCATCGCTGCTCAGGCCCTGATACAAACCATCGCTGCAGAGCAAAAACGCATCGCCCGGATAAACCTCGAGTTCCAGCACATCCAGGGTCAGTGTGTCGGCCGCGCCGACGGCTCGGGTCAATGCCTGAGCCGCCGGGTGCGCCGCCGCCTGTTCGACGCTCATTTGCTGCTCGTCGATCAGTTGCTGTTGCAGCGAATGGTCTTTGGACAGCTGATACAGACGCTGCCCGCGCCACATGTAACAACGGCTGTCGCCGGCCCAGATGCAGGCCGCGCGATTGCCTTCCACCAGCAGCGCCACCACGGTGCTGCCCATGATGCTGTCGTGACGGCCGGCAGTAACGGTCAACTCCTGCCCCAAACGCCGGTTCAACCAATGCAGGCACTGGCGAATGGCTTTGAGGCGTTCGTCGAAGTCGTCGTGTTGCGGCAGTTCAGCCAGGCTGGCGACGATCAACTGGCTGGCGATGTCGCCACCCTGATGACCGCCCATGCCGTCCGCGACCACCCACAGCCCCTGCTGCGGAAGGTCGAGGAAGGCATCTTCGTTGCGCGCCCGCACCTTGCCCGGGTCGGTACGCGCCGCGCTGCGCCAGGGACTGGCCACCAGCATCAGAGCTGCACCGGCATACGGAAGGTGCGCAACACGCCGAGGTCGAACGGGTTCGGCGAGCGTTGGCTGGTCAGCAGGTAGTTGGCGCGCAGGCCTCCTACGTCAGCTTTCAGCACCAGCACGTCGCGACCGCTCAGGTACTCGGTCTGCATCAGGTCGAACAGACGGAACAGCGACCATGGGCCGGAGTTCTTCTCGATGCCGATCGGACGCCCGGCCATTTTGTCCATCACCAGGCTGGTGCGGCCGTCTTCAGCATCGGTCGGCCATTTGAACGACATTGGCAGGATCGGGCCGTGACGGTATTCCATGGTCTTGTCGCCGAACTTGAACTCGGAACGGCTGACCGCCGGATCGAGGGTGTACGGCTCCAGTTTGAACTGCACGGTCGGTTCGGCCGGGTTGATCGAGAAGAAGCTCTGACGAATCGTCAGCGCAGCCGCCATCTGATCGAGGTAGACCTTGGACACCGGCAGGCTGTGGCCGTCGACGCTGCGCATCCGGTAGTTGCCCGGATCACCGCTGACGAACGGACGCATGTAGCTGTCGAAGAAGCGGTCGACGGTGCCTTGCGCGCGGAAGAACTCGCGGAAGTCGCTGATCGCCACGTCGCTGGTGCTGCTGGCGCTGAACGGATAACGCTTGCTGATGGTTTTGCCATACACGCTGTACAGCTCGTTCTGATAACGGCCGTTCAGGTATTGGTAGGCATCGTTGAGCACCAGGCGCCACGAGTCTTCGGCCAGCACGTTGAACCACACGCTCAGCGGACGCGGCAGGCGACCCAAAGCGGTGCGCAGGTTGGTCAGCGCATCACGCTGGCCGCTCATGCGGGTTTTCGCCATTTCGAACGCGGCTTGTTCCGGCGTACTGGAACGGGCCAGACCGGACAGTTGCAGTTGCAGGTCGTTGAGCGCGCTGAGGGCTGGTGTCAGGTCAGCGGCCGGGCCGTTGTTGTCATCGAGCAAACGATGCAGCGGTTCAAAGCGACGTTGCAGGGATTTCTTGGCGGTGTCCGGCAGGTTTTTCGCGACGCTCAGGGCCGAAGCCTTGTCCGCTGCGGCGGCTGCCAGTTTGCCGACTTTACCCAGTTTGCCTTTCTGCCCGGCCAGCGCATCGGCGGCTTCGCCCGCTTCTTCGACCGGGTCTGCGGCGGCCTCGAAGCGCGTGTTTTCGCGCACTTCCGTCAGCAACGCGAGCACCGGCGAGTTGGCCGAAGTCAGGCCCGCCAGTTGCTCGGCGCCTTCACCGGCGTCGCTGATCGGTGGCAAGGCCACTTGGCCAACGGCCTCGCTCCAGTAGTTGGCATAGTCGCGGAAGTACAATTGCTCCAGTTCGACCATCAGGCGACGCAAGTCCATGTCGCTGATGCCCGCGCCTTCACCCAGTACCCAGTTGTCACGCAGGATGTCGGTGACCAGCGCCGAACCCTGTACCGAGAAATACTGCTGATAACCGGTTTGCGTGTAGAAACCCGGGATCACGTACTCGGTGCCGATAAACAGCGAACCCTGCGGGCCGAGGTGTTGGCTGAAACGGTATTCCGGCAGGTCGCGCGCCTGCTCACGAAGCATGCGATAGACCACGGTAGCCAGCGACTCGCTGCGCAGAACCTGACGCGCCTGAGTCACCAACTGATCGTTCAGCGGGTAGATGAAAGGTTGCTTCAGCAGGCGTTCGAGGTGGACGTTCAGGCCGTTCTGCACCGCCGTGTTGCCGGTGTAGCGTTGCGACCAGTCACTTGCGATCCAGTCCTTGAGCCATGCGGCATCGCGGCGATCCTTCATGTTCAGCATCAGGTACGCGCGCAGGCTGTTGAGCAGCTTTTCGCGGTCCTTCATGTTGGTGCGGATCTGCCCTTCGAGCATCGTTGCAACCCGTGGCAGCAGTTGCGCTTCGAGCTCACGCTCGTACGCCGCTTTGACCGACGGATTGATGTCTTCGCCCTGATACAGACCGCCGCGCTCGTGGTACGACACGTCGCCCTTCTTCGGGAACACCTGAGTGGCGGCGTAGCTGGTGTCGAGGGTTTTCAGCACGCCCATCGCGTCATCACGCGGGGTCAGCGCCGAGCGCTGCTGAGTCCAGTTTTGCGCCAGTGTGCGCAGGTTTTCCAGACGTTCGTAGTTGGCCGAGAATCCGCCCGCCCAGAGCATGCCGAACAGCGCCAGCGCCGCCAGTGCGCCGACATACAACGCACGTTGGCCCCAGTGGATGCGGCTGCGTTCACGTTTATCCAGACCGGCCAGATCGGCCTCGGGGAAAATCACTTGGCTAAGCAGGTGGTGGATGAAGCGCGAACGACCGCTGCGCAACGTCGGCAGCACACCGGCATTCATGCCGAGGCTGGCGCCGATGCCGGCGGTGGTCGAATCCATTTCCTGGGTCAGGTGCGGTGCGCTGGTCAGGTAGAAACCACGCAGTTGCGTTGCACGCTGATAGCGGTTGCCGGTGAACGCCATGTCGACGAACAGGCACAGACGCTCGCCGATCTGCCCCAGTTGATGCGGGAAGTCGAGGATGCGACCACGGCGCTGGGTATCGCGCTCGGAGTGCATGCGCATGATCACCTGGCTGTTGAGGCGACGCAGCAGTTCTTCGAACTCGTTGCGCAGCACAGCCACGTCGGTGCCGACCTGTTCCTTGCGGAAACTGGTGCCCAGCACCTGATCGCTTTCTTCGCGGGTCAGTTGATCGAAGAACTCGTCGAAACCGAGCAGCTTGTCAGCCTTGCTCAACACCAGATACACCGGCACATCGACGTGCAGCTTCTGATGAATGTCCTGCAAGCGACCGCGCACCTGGCGCGCCAGGGTGTCGATGTCCTGCTCGCTGCCACCGGTGAGGGTTTCCACCGGAATGGTCACCAGCACGCCGTTCAACGGACGGCCGCGACGACGCTTGCGCAGCAACTCGAGCAAGGTGCGCCAGGCACTGCCGTCGACTTCTGCGTCCGGCTGGGTGGTGTAGCGCCCGGCGGTGTCGATCAGCACACCGTGATCGGCGAAGTACCAGTCGCAATGACGGGTGCCGAGGGTGTCGCGGGTCAGCTTGCGGTCGATCTTGTTGATCGGGAATTCCAGACCGGAAAAGTCCAGCAGGCTGGTTTTGCCAGAGGCTTGCGGACCGATCAGCAAGTACCACGGCAAATCACTGCGCCAGCGCTCGCTGCGACCACGATACAGGCTCGACGTCTTCAGGGTTTTCAGCGCGTCTTTGAAGCGCGCCTTCAACTCTTTCTGCTCGTCGTCGATCTGCTCTTCACGGCGGATACGGTCCTGGCCGTCTTCGCTTTCTTCGACGGCTTTCTTGCGGATACCGGCGCGCCAGCTGACGAAGACCATGGTCAGGCCCCAGATCAGGAACAAGACACTGATGGTCAGCAGACGCGAGGTCGCGCTTTCCCAGAACTTGTAATCATCAACCGCCAACAACGGGCCGACGAACCACACCAGCAGTGCCACGAACAGCACCAGCAGCAGGGTCCAGACCCAGGTCTGGCGCAGGAAGGCGCCGACTTTCTTGAAAAACTTTTTCATCACACGTCCCTGTTTACGGCTGCGACTGCGGTTGAACCGCGGCTGGATCAAGCGGCTGGTATGGTTGCAGAACGGTTTCGCGCTGCTCGCCCAAGACCCAGGCGAAGCCCGAATACATCACCACCAGACAGACGACAGTGAACAACACCACCATCCACGCCGGCACGATGCGCACCAGACTTCGGCGCTGATCGTTGAGGCCTTCCCAGTGCGGCGACAACTCACGCGGCACGTCGCCACGCAACTGACGGATCTGGCGATACAAGGCATCGCGGATGCCTTCAAGCTCGAGCATGCCACGCGCCTGTACGCGGTACTTGCCCTCGAAACCGAGGGACAGGCACAGGTACATCAGCTCGAGCATCGGCAAGTGCTTGACCGGGTTTTTCGACAGCCGATCGAGCAGCTGGAAGAACTTCTCGCCACCGAAGGTTTCGTTGTGGAAGCTGCTGAGCAGGCTCATCTGCGACCATTCGCTTTCGTTGCCCCACGGCGTGGTCACGACAGCTTCGTCGACCACGGTGCAGAGCACGTAACGCGCGGCCATCACCTGGCTGCTTTCGGCGCCGTTGTGCAAGGCGCGCACTTCAAACAGCTTGAGCCCGGCGGTCAGGCGCTCATTGAGCGCGTAGAGGTCTTCGCGGGTTTCGCTGTGCTTGAGACGCACCACTTCCGAGAGCAGTTCGGACGAGGCGGCCACCAGCGAATTGAGGCTGATATTGAACGCCTCCGCCGGACGCAGGCGCGCGGCGTAGATCATGCGTTCTTCCAGTTGCTCGAAACGCGGCGGCGCGGCGAAGTCAGTCAGCGGACTCGCCGCCGGGCCGTGGCCCTGGCGGTCGAGCAAGACCGTTTTGTCGTCCTGGCTGTAATCCGTTTCCTTGATCATGTCGGTCAGTTCCTGATGGCCCAGAATTTCAGTTCAAGCTCGGCAAATTCGCCGGACACGTGGAACGCGAAGCCGCCGGAGCGCTCGAGTTGTGCCAGGTCTTCGGAACTGAGTTCGAGGATGAAATAGGTTTTGTTGGAGTGGAACGCGATCTGCCGCGGGGCCACCGGCAACGGTTTGACCTTGATCCCCGGCAAGTGCAGGTTGACCAGCTGGCGGATGCGCTCCACCGGGCCGACCTTTAGGTGCGCCGGCAAGCGGTGGCGCAGTTCTTCGGAGTCGCAATTGGCACTGGCTGCCAGCACGAACGAGGCCGAGCCGAGCAGTTTGTGGTCGTGCAACGGCGACACGATGATCCCGTACTGACGCGCTTGCAGGATCAGTTCGATGGCGTGCTGTTCGAGCACCATCGACAGCACCTGACGGATCGCTTCCATCAGTTTGCGAAAGCTCCCGCCCTGGTCGGCGTGGGAGTAGCGGCTGTCCAGGCGCGGGCGTTTGCTCTCGCCGGAGAAGGTCGCCAGATCGCCGAGCATGGTCAGCAACGTGCGATACAACTCTTCCGGATGCACCTGCTCCAGGCCCAGATAGTGGCGCAGCAGCAGTTCGGTGCGGTTGATCAGTTGCAGCATCATGAAGTCACCGACCTCGGCGCCGCCGACCTTGCCGTTGGAGCGAATCCGCTCGGCAATGGTGTCGCCCCGGTGGTTGAGCATGCTGATGACTTCTTTCAGACACGACAGCAGATAGCTGGACGCGTGAGCCTGAATGTAAGTCGGCACAAAGTCCGGATCGAGACTGATCACGCCGTCGGGCGTGGTGTCGAGCACGTCGCAGATCTTCAGCTTCACGTAGGCCTGATCGCTCTGCTGCTCGCCGAGCAACAGTTTGAAGTCCGGGCGACCACAGCTGACCTGGCTGGCGGAATCGTCGCCGGCGTTAGAGTCGGCCACTTCGGCGTCATACGCGGTGTAACGCGCCAGTACGTCTGATTGTTCCGGACGGCGCGACTCGATGTGGTTACCCGTGACCAGCGGCAGCGCCAGATAGATCGGCGTGTTGCCGGTGTTCGGTGGCACGTCCAGCGCCAGCGGTTCGGTGTTGCCACCGAGCTCGAACAGGCTGCCGTCCGGCAGAATCCCCGAGGCTTCACTGATCACCAGTTTGCCCATGTTGAGGAACTGCAAGTCGATCTCCAGATTGAGGAAACCCCAGGTGTAGCCACCGAGCAACTGGGTGCGGGTTTTCATCTGGTGATCGTAATAGCGATCGTTGTGCTGGAAGTGCTGCGGACGCAGCAGCATGCCTTCCTGCCAAATGACTTTATGGGTATTCATGATCAGTCATCCGCCTTGGCGAGCACTTGATGGGTATTGCGGATACCGGCCTGGTCCAGGGTCAGATCAGCCTCGGTGACTTCCAGCGGGGTGATCTGCACCGTGTAGCGCCACTGGCTTTCCGGCAGGTCGCGGTAGGCGGCGAGGACGCCGACGTAGAGGCTGCCCTCCTCCACGCTGAGCTTCATTTCCACGGTTTCACCCGGACGCAGTTCGAGTTCTTCGCTGGCCACCAGATCCGGGTTGAGGGATTCCTTGGCGCGCTCGTAAAGGCTGAAGAAATCAGCGTTCTCGAATGTCACCGGGTGCTTGAGTTCGAACAGGCGCACCACAATCGGCGACGGGCGACCGTTGAGGTCCGGGTTGAGCTGATCGCTGCCGGTCAGCTTCAGGTTGATCTTGGTCACTTTCGAGTACGGCGACAGCGACGAGCAACCGGCGAGCAGCACCAGCACGGTGAGCGCAGTCAGCGTCTTGAAAAAAGCGGTCGAACGGCGAGACATGCGCATCATCCTTGGTGGTCGGTGTGGAGGGTGGAGATCAGGCGGATCTGTTCTTCGTAAGCCTGGGCGAAGTCGCGGGCCAGCAGACGCTCGCTCCAGTCATCGTCCTGACGCAGCGCCTGGTGATAACGACCAAACGCTCTCCAGCGCCCGCCGGAAGTCGCGATCAGCGGCTTGCTGTCGCGCTCGAAACGCAAGGTCAGTTGCTCGGGCGAGAAGTGCTCCAGCGTGCCGCGCACGGCGGCGCGGCTGGCGGTCAGCAAGGCCACCTGATGCGCCTGCAAATCGCGGAACGCGCGGGAGATGGCTTGTTCGGCAGGCAGGTGTCCGGGCTTGCTTGGCTGCAACATAATCTCCAGCGCTTCGCTCGGATCGACGGCGAATTTCAGCGGGTTCTTGTTGGTGCCTTGCACGGTGGTCTGGGCCAGACGCAGTTCGTTTTTCAGCTCCGAGCGGGTACGCAGGCTCTGCTGCAAACCGCCGATGCTCTGACGCAGCAAACGCGCGGCGTTCAGCGCCAGGGCTTCGCGTTCGTCGTGGCCGAGGCCTTTGACGTCAACGCCGAGCGCGGCGCCAAAGTGCTCCCAGAAACCTTCGCTCTGACGCTCGACGGCTTTCGGTGCCGGAGCGGGCTCAGGTTCTGCGGGCGCGGCGATCAGCTCCGGCACCATCAGGCTTTCCATGTCGATGCGCGCGTAGTCGGCACGCTGACGGGAGTCTTCAGGCTTGGTGTTCGGCGCCAGCAGTTCGTCGATTTCCGAGTACACGCGCTCTTGCTGTTCGAGGGCGTTGAGCGGGTCGAGATCGAGGAACGCGTCGTCCGGAATGATGCTGCCGGCCGCACGCGGACGGCCGACTTCGCCGTCGAAGGTCGCCGGGTCACGCACAAGGCGCGCGCGAATTTCGAAGTCGCCGAGCACATAGGTGCTGCCGTGCTCGATGCGCATCGGTTCGCCCTTGTGCAGGCGTGCACCGCTTGTGCCGTCCTGAACACCGTTGCTGCTGGTGTCGGTCAGGAAAAACGTGCCTTCGCGGTAGCTGACAATCGCGTGGTGATTGGACAGATGACGCTTGCGGTCAGGGATGATCCAGTCGCAGTCCTCGCCCCGTCCGATCACGCCGCCGGCCTGTTTGAAGGTCTTCTGGCACAACTCGGTGGGCACGAACTGCTTGGTGTTCAGCATTTCGAAAACCAGTTCCATGTTTGATGCTCCTTGCGGTCACTTGCCGCGATTGACCGCTTGCGGATCACCCAACGGGCGATAGTCGGTGTCATTGAATTTGTAATTGCCGCTACAGCCGCCAAGGCCACATAGAACGACGAGGGTCAGCAGGACAGCTTGCCAGTGACGAACAGACATCAGAGGGTCTCCAGGGGTAGACAAAGCACAAAGCGCCGGCCCTTGCGGGCGGCGCTGAAATAGGTTTTTCGAGGAGAAAACGATGATCTTTGCCTACCCATCGAAATCTCCCAGATTGATGTTCAACCGCCCGAGGCGGTACAGCAGGGTGCGGCGTGGCAGGCCCAATTCGCGGGCGGCGAGGGTCTGATTGCCGTCGTTCTTGCGCAGGCAATCGAGCAGCAATGTGCGTTCGACCCGCTCCATGCGCTCGCGCAGATTCAAGCCACTGTTGTCTTCGGGCATCGGCTCCATACGCAGGGAGAAATGCTCGGCCAGTAACTCACCGCCCTCGCACAACAACACCGCGCGCTCGACCAATGCCTTGAGTTCGCGAACGTTGCCGGGGAAGGTGTAACCGGACAAATGTTCCAGCGCCGGTTCCGACCAGCGCACCGGATCACGTTGCAGGAATCTGCAGGTCTTCTCGGCGAAGTGCCGGGCCAGATCGAGGATGTCGCCTTCGCGCTGACGCAGGGCCGGCAGTTCGATGGGGAATTGCGCGAGGCGGTAATACAAGTCCTCGCGGAATTTCCCTTCGCTGACCAGCACCGACAAATCGCGGTGCGTGGCGGCGATGATGCGCACGTCAATCTTGTGCGTGTCGTTGGAACCCAGCGGGCGGATCTCGCCCTCCTGCAACACGCGCAAGATTTTCGCCTGGAGCGACAGCGGCATGTCACCGATTTCGTCGAGCAACAGCGTGCCACCGTTGGCCGCATCGAACAGCCCGGCGCGGTCGCGATCAGCGCCTGTGAACGCGCCTTTGCGATAGCCGAACAGCTCGCTTTCCAGCAGGTTCTCGGGGAACGCCGCGCAGTTCTGCACGATGAACGCCTGGGAACGACGCGGCCCGCAATCGTGAATCGCCCGCGCGACCACTTCCTTGCCGGTGCCGGTCTCGCCACGCAACAGCACGGTGTACGGGCTGTGCAGCACTTTGCTGATCAGCGAATAGGTCTGGCGAATCGCCGCGCTTTTACCGATTAGCCCGTAACCGCTGATGCTCGGCACGCTGCGTACCGCTGGCGCCTGAACATCCAAAGGCTGGCGCAGGCGTTGCAGCAAGTGCAATTGGCCAAGCACGAACGAGCCGAGCTGGCCGAGCGAATCGGCAAAGCCTTGCAGATCCATGCGACAACGGCTGGCACACAGCAGCAGACCTTCCACTGCCTTGTGCTGATTGACCAGTGGCACGCACAACAATGATTGCCACGGCGAAGACGCGGCCGGCAGAAAACTGGTTTCGTGCAGGCTGGCGCTGAGGTCGTCGAGGCACACCACGCGGTTCTGGCACAGGGCGAATTGCAGCAATTGCTCACCGTTGTAATCCGCCGGCAGACTCGCCGCCTGGCGCGGTTGCAGCGCGCCGTCGAGGTATTCGGCGTTCATCCCAAGGCAGGTGTGGGTGGCATCGAGCAGATACAGCTGCGTCAGTTCGCAACCGCTCAACTCGGCCAACCCGCGCACAAAGTCACCCAGCAGCGCAGCACCGTCCGCCGCCCGCGACAGGCTGGCGAACTGCGCCAGCAACGCTTCGGCGTAAGCCAGCGGCTGCGGCACTTGAGTGAACATCACGCCCACCTCAGGCGAACTCGCACGTCACGCTGGCGTTGCCGTCGAGCGTGGCATGCACGCGCTTGAGGCTTTCACCCGTGGCCATGGCATCGAGCAAGCGATCGGCTACCAGTGGCAGCACATGCTGGTCGAGCAGATGGTCGATCAGACGCGCGCCGCTGTCGCTTTGCGTGCAGCGCTCGGACAGATGATCGACGAGGTTCTGGCACCAGCTGAAATCCAGCTGACGACGGTTCAGGCGCTCGCCGAGACGACCGAGTTTGATCTCGATCAGCTCGCGCAATACCGGGCCGCCGACTGGGTAGTAAGGCACCACTTTCATCCGCGCCAGCAGGGCGGGTTTGAAATGTTTGCTGAGTACCGGGCGAATCGTCTCTTCGAGCACTTCGGCGGTCGGCCGCGCGCCACCTTCGCAGAGGTCGCTGATGCGATCGCTGCCCAGGTTCGAGGTCATCAGGATCAACGTGTTGCGGAAGTCGATCTCGCGACCTTCGCCGTCGTTGGCCACGCCTTTGTCGAAGATTTGGTAGAACAGGTTAAGCACGTCCGGATCAGCCTTCTCGACTTCATCGAGCAGCACCACCGAGTACGGTTTCTGGCGCACGGCTTCGGTGAGCATGCCGCCCTCGCCGTAACCGACGTAGCCCGGTGGTGCACCGATCAGGCGGGAAACGGTGTGCTTCTCCTGGAACTCGGACATGTTGATGGTGGTAATGAAACGGTCGCCGCCGTACAGCAAGTCCGCGAGGGCCAGCGCGGTTTCGGTTTTACCGACGCCGCTCGGGCCGACCAGCAGGAACACGCCAACCGGCGCGTCAGGCTTGTTCAGGCCGGCAGCTGTGGCGCGCATCGAGCGATCCAGTGCGTGCACGGCTTGCTCTTGACCACGGATGCGCGTGCGCAGATCAGTGGCGAAACTGGCGACCTTGGCGTTGTGCTCACGGGCCAGTTGCGCCAGTGGCACGCCGGTCCAGGCGCTGATCACTTCGGCGACCAGACGCGGGCAGACTTCGAAGCTGACCAGACGTTCTTTGACCTGGGCGGCGGTGAGTGCGCTGTGGGTTTCGTTGAGTTGGGCTTCCAGCGCTGCGACGCTTTGACCTTCCTCGACTTCAGCGGCCAGGGTTTCGATGACGGTGCCTTCGGCGTCTTCCTCAACCGATACGGTCGGCTCGACCGCAGCGGCTTCGCGCGCCTTGGCCAGTTGCTGACGCAGGTCCAGCAAGCGCTCGGCCAGTGCCTTCTGTTCAGTCCACAGGGCTTCCAGCGCGACCATTTCGTCTTCGGCTTCTTCCAGTCGCGCTTCCAGTGCATCCAGCGCTTCGTGGTCGATCAGCAGACCGGCCTCGGCATCGCGGCGCAAGGCCTGACGCTGACGACCACCTTCGGCCAGTTCGCCACGCAGACGCTCGAGGCTTTCCGGGGCGGCGGCGAGGCTGATGCGCACGCGGGCGCAAGCGGTATCGAGGACATCGACGGCTTTGTCCGGCAGTTGCCGACCCGCCAGGTAACGCGCGGACAATTCAGCCGCCGACACCACCGCGTCGTCACGCAGATAAATGCCGTGGCTCTTCTCGTAGACCTGGGCCAGGCCACGGAGAATGGTCACCGCTTCGCTGACGGTTGGTTCATGCAGTTGAACTGGCTGGAAACGACGGGCCAGCGCCGGGTCTTTCTCGAAGTATTTCTTGTACTCGGCCCAAGTGGTGGCGGCGATGGTGCGCAGTTCGCCACGGGCCAGTGCAGGTTTCAGCAGGTTGGCTGCATCGGAACCACCGGCATTGCCGCCCGCGCCGATCAGGGTGTGGGCTTCGTCGATGAACAGAATGATCGGCTTCGGCGAAGCTTTGACTTCGTCGATCACGCCTTTGAGACGACGCTCGAATTCACCTTTGACGCTGGCGCCGGCCTGCAACAGGCCCATGTCCAGCGACAGCAGTTCAACGCCTTTGAGCACTTGCGGCACTTCACCGGCAGCGATGCGCGAAGCCAGACCTTCGACGATCGCGGTTTTACCGACACCGGCCTCACCGACCACAATCGGGTTGTTCTTGCGGCGACGGGCAAGGATGTCGACCATCTGGCGGATCGCGCCATCGCGGCACAGCACCGGGTCGAGTTTGCCGTCGCGGGCCTGTTGAGTCAGGTTGTGAGTGAAGCGCTGCAACAGCGATTCGCCCTGCGCGGCAGGTTTACCGTTGGCCGCCGGTTGCTCCTTTTGCGACAGGGCAAATTCTTTCAGGCGATCGATATTCAGCTTGGCGAGCAGCGGCTGATAACGGCTGCCGGCATAACGCATCGGGTTGCGCAGCAAAGCGAGGATCAGCGCGGCGTCTTCGACCTGGGTCTGGCCCAGTTCGAGGTTGGCCACCAGCAGCGCGTCTTGCAGCCATTGCACCAGTTCCGGGGCGAATACCGGGTTGCGCGAAGCACTGTGCTCGACCCGCGATTGCAGCGCGGCGCTGAGTTCACCGGCATCGACATCGGCGTCCTGCAACGCGCGTGCGAGCAAGCCGTTGGGACGCTCCAGCAGGCCGAGCATCATGTCTTCGACGAGGATCTTGCTGCCACCACGGGCTACACAGCGCTCAGCCGAACGCTCCAGATCACGACGGGTTTCGGCGTCCAGCGCCTGAATGAGTTGTTGCAGGTCTACGTTGATCATGGCTCACGTCCTTAATGAATTTTGCTGCCCAGGGTCACCACGCCGTCCGCCTTCTCGCGGCCCAGCCAACTGGTCCAGCCGAGGCGACAGGCGTTCTGCTCACCGATGCGCAGTTCGCGGATTTCTTCCTGGCGCAGGACCAGGCGAATGTCGTAATCGAGCGGGTCACGCAGGGTGAACCGCACCAGCGCGCAGAGCGGCTGGTAACCAAACCCGATCGGCAGGAATTCGTGGAATCGCTGCCAGTCGAGTTGGGTGATATGAATGCGGAATTTGCCGCTGCGGTCGCGCACGCGCTCACCGAGCACCAGGTCCTCGCCAAGCACGCTGTTGTCGCGGCCCAAACGATTGCGCTGCTCGTCGAGAATTTCCACGCGGCGCTCGATGCACTGCTCGATGACCAGGTCTTCGTGCTTGAAGTAGTAACGCAGCACGGCCTCGATCAACGCCGCCGAGTGCGCTCGCAAACTGAGCAGACCGAGGTACGGCAGCAGGCGTTTCCAGTTGAGTTCCTTGGCCTTGCGAATCTCTTCGCCACCCAGGCCGATCAGCGCGAACAGCTGCGACGAAAACGGGTCAATCGCCCCGCTCTGGAAACTCGCGCGGTAGCGGTACTTGCGCCAGATCGGCAGCATCAGCCGTTGCAGGCGATGGTGGAACAGGTCGAGGAAATTGCGCGTCGGGTTGCCGTCTTCGCTGTCGCCCAAGGCTTGTTCGCCGTAGAACGCCGGCAGCGGTGAACCGGAACCGACCAGGCCGATCAGGTTGAAACGCACGCGCGCGCGCATCTGCCCGTGCTCTTCGAAAAACTCCACGCGATCGACATCGCTGCGCGGAAATCCGAGGCTCGGGTTGGCCTGGAACTCGACCTGATCGTACAGATCGTCTTCGCTCAGGTGCGGGTGTGCCTCGCGCAGCCGGTCGATCACCAGCAGCACGGCCTGAAACAGCGAGTACTCGCGTATTACCCGGGTCAGCCCGCTTAAAGCAGGGGCTGAAGGCCCATACGTGGTGTCCATTGGTACACCTCTCCCTGTGTGCTTTTTACCCGCAGCTCATGGAATGAATTGAGACTGGCGTAAAGCGCGAAAAACTCGTTAAGAACCGAAGCGAAAACGAACAGGTCGCCTTCGCCGATATACCCTTCCGGATCGATGGTCAGTTCGGTGCGCAAACCGCGCACCGGCAGGCCACGGTGCAGCCGATCGACGTGGTGGTGCTTGATATGTTTGAGGCCACCGAGCAGGCGCTTGCTGACTTTCTCCGCGTGCTGGTCGTAGTAGCGCGGCAGGTCGTAGGTTTCCAGAATCACCTTCAACGCATTGACGTCGGCCAGCGACAGATAGTTAAGCGACATGTTGCTGATCAGCTTCCACAGGAAGTCACGATTCAGCGGCGGCGCGAAGCTTGGGGTGGCCGGGGTGATGTTGCGGAAGCTCAAAAACTCCGGCGTCTCTTCGCAGGCCATGCAGATGTCGCCGAGCTTGAGCTTCTTCGGCAGGTTCTGGTTAGTGCACATCAGCTCGATCGACAGCGTTTCGTGAGCTTCGGTGTGGCGGATGCCGAAGCTCAGGTAAGTGTCGAGGCCATCGTGCAGCAGTGACGAACGCTGACGGATACTGTAATGCGGACGGCTGTTGGGCACGTCGAAACTCGGGTCGTGCTCGAAGGATTCGAACGGCACGTACTCCTGATAGCCGAGGCCGCCGGGCTTCCATCCCGTCACGGTTTCCACCGAGAACACGCCGCAGTTTTCCAGATCGTATTCCGCCGGCAGCAGCAGGTATTCGTCCTGTTTGCCGTCGAGGCGGATTGGCAGCGCGTCGTGCTCGAACAGATTGACGATCGGCGTGCAGAACAGCTTCACGTTATCCAGCGTCGGCCGCATGCGCATGATGCCGCTCTTGCGAATGTCGAAACGCAATTCCAGGCCGCGCATCTGCTTGAGGGTGTCTTCGGGCAGCGCCTTGAGAATGTCCAGACCGTTGACGTCGACGAACAGGAATTTGTCCTGGAAGGCGAAGTATTCCTGCAGGTAGCGATAACCACGGAAGGTGTTCAGCGGATAGGGGATCAACGCTTCTTCTTCGGCAAAGCCCACTGGTTTGACGCGATCACCGGGAATCTTGAACGCCATCGGTTTGCCGCTGACGCCATCAATCGGCTTGCCGGCGCCGTCGAGCGGGATCAGCTCGATGCCTTCGAGGTTGCGCAGCAGGCTCAAATACAGCATCTGGCTGATGTAGCGCTCACCGGCAAAGTGCAGGCGCAGCTTGCTCAGTTCCAGTTCGCCGAGGTGGCCGTCGGCGCTCATTTCCAGACGCAGGCTGAGCAGCGAACCGTCGCCCTTCACCGAGTAATTCAGCGCGGCCAGATCCAGCGGCAGCACCTCAGTCGGGTAGCAGGTACGGAAGCGGCAACGCACGTCTTCGATCGGTTTGCTTTCCACCGGCGTATCGCGCGCGACCACCAGCGCCGGGCCGGAACGCTTGAGCGGATCGAACTGCAAAATGCTGAACGCCGGCAGCGGCCGCATGTAGTTCGGCCACAGCAACTGCATCAGCGAATGGCTGAGCTCCGGCAACTCGTCATCAAGCTTCTGGCGCAGGCGCCCGGTCAGAAACGCAAAGCCTTCCAGCAACCGCTCCACATCCGGATCCCGCCCGGCCTGACCCAGATACGGCGCCAACGCCGGACTACGCTCGGCGAAACGGCGACCGAGTTGGCGCAGTGCGGTGAGTTCGCTTTGGTAGTAGTGGTTAAAGGACACGGGTTACCTGCCTGGTAGTGGAACTCATGGAAAAACTGTCCTGTGGATTACGCTCGATGTCCGACCTGATCATTGGATTGCACCTGCAGGCTGACTTGGCGGGATTCGATCCGATACGTTTCGCAAAACCCAACGCAACTCGATGACTTGAGTGGTGAGAATTGCCAGCAACGTGACGCAACCTTGTGCAACGCCGTAAAACAGGGCTCTCAACGGGTTGTCCGGCAGCATCCATAGCAGAATGAAGCCCACCATCAGACCAAGGATGACTAGCTTGGCGACCAGACTTGGAATCAGCGCAACGATCAAGTTGACGCCCAGAAAAATGTAAAACAGTGCGTAACTCGCCATGCCGATGGCGACACCGCGGGAGGTGAATCCGCCGTTAAAAAGCTTGTAAGCATGCACAACCGCGTCATTCAAAAACGCGTAAGCCACGCATCCGAGGGCGTGGATTAACAGGCATAGGCCAAGACGTGCGTAGTTACTCATGCAAGCCCCAGATTCCCATACCACGAACCAAAACCACCCTGTTTCCCGGCCCAGAACATCAATTTTCCAGAACCTTGTAGGGCGTATTACTGATAAAAAAATCCAACCAGTGCTTTCTCGGATTAGATAGCGCCAGCGTGAACTCCTTGCTTTTTTTATCCAGCTCGATGAAAACAACTCCGACAACTTCGTCATCCTCATCGGCATTCATATCCAATGAAACATCAGAAAACAAAGGGGTTCGATATGCACGATCAGGATTATTCAAATCCGTAAAACGCAAATACACCGAATCTCGCGGAGTCAAAAGGGAACTCGCCGGAATTGACTCTATAAAATACTGTCCGGACGGACTCTTTTTTGAGACATCAGGTGCACGATTCAAAATACCATTTATAATAAAGGCGACAACGATGAACAAGCTGACCAATAGCGTAGCCAAACTCATAAAAAACTTATTCCACGAACTCATTTAGAGATTTCCTCAATAGGAGCCACGGATACGCTCTCGTACAAAATGTCCGAATAAACGCGAAAGTCCCCTCCTTTTTTATTCTGATCCCGATAATCTCGAAAATCGCTATTTTGTACGAGCATATAATGCTTGCCTTCCAGCTCTCTATATCGCCGCACGGCTTCGTCCTTTTGCTGAGGGCTTTGTTCTCCCTTGATCTGCTTGTACGTGGACTCAGCTATCAAAGAAGTCATTTCGGCAGCCAGCTTCGTGTTTGTTTTAGCGCCTTCCACAGGATCAGTGACCAATTTATCAAAATTCCAGTAACCTAGAATTTGACTAAAAAGAGCAATACCATCATTGAAGTCATAAGCATCTTCAATATAAAAACCGATTTGCGATGGCGTAAAAACAATACTTTTGCCTGTTACGACTACCGAGCCTTCGGCAATCACGCGCATATTGAAATTTGCAAGCGCAGCGCGAAGCTCGTTAACTTCATCAGCACCAGCCTGTTCGAACTCGACAACTTTATTATTGGAGTAACCAAATTTCTCAGCAGCACTGGCCACGCCATTAAAAGCCACTGGATAACAGCCGGGAACGCTATTGGAAAAATTATCTCGCAATCTCTTCTTTATCAGATTGATCCCAGGAGGACTGTTCCAGTTCGCTTTCAAGTGTTTGAATGCTGCATTTGCTCGCTCAAACCCAAGCACCCAATTCATTTTAACGATGGACTCTTCGATGTAATTTGCCGGAGCAAATGCGTCGTGCCTTTTTACGACATCATCCATTCCACCATCTTTTGTCGCCCATGGTTCACCATTGAACCAATGGCTCATCAAAGCAGCGGCAACAGGCCAGTTTATTTTTTTCATCGTGGCCGGGATATCAGTAATCTTGAACTGGCGCGCAGTAGCAGTCTGACCGGTTTTATTGCTCGCCGGAGTCATGGTGGTTGCCACTGTCTTCGCTGCCATCTCTATATCCCTTTGATATATTTTCCAGCAATCAAACTTTGCTGAATCTCAAAACCAACAAAACTAAGCAAGCACAACTCTGCTCTGAGGTTCAATGATCAATTCAACGGCTTCTGCGGTGGCTGAAAATACTTTTTGAGTTTTCCCGTCCGCACCTGTCACGCCGTTTATGATCTTCCCCGAGGAAGTTTTAAGTGTGTATTCCACCCCCGCGAGGGGTTTGCCTGTTTCTTCGCAATTGATTACAAAATGCTCGTTAAACGGCCACTGAATCTCCACCGGCAACGGCGGCACAAACGGCGCCGGCGAATGCGAATTGCCGATAATCACCGTCCCGGATCCAGCCGTAACCTTGTTGCCATGCGTACCCACCGAATCAACCGTCGCGGCAGGTTTGCCGTTGATCAACACAGTGGTCGCCAAACCTCCCGACATCGCACCACCACACGCCGAAGCATCGCCTTGGCGGGCGGCCGCGAGGCCGTCGAAGAACACGTCGCCGGAACCGGCGGCGATCGGGTTGGTACCGTGGCCTGGAAGTGGGCAAGCGGTGGGGTCGGATACGCGTGCTGCGGGTTTTCCTGACATTGAGCTCTCCTTAACAGGCTTTGACGTGATGACTGTTCATTGTTCCTGAGTGCGGTTCATCGCATTAATTTTCCATGAGCATGTAAGACGTATTGCTGATGAACCTATTCATCCAGTGTTCATCCGGACGGGACAAGGCGAGAGAAAACGTATTGGCCTTTTTGTCCAGATAGATAAAAACCACACCCACTTCTGCCTCATCCTCGCGCGCCCTCATGTCCAGAGCCAGCTCGGAAAACAAAGGCGTTCGGTACACATGAGCTGGATTTTCACGTTCATAAAAACGAAGGTAAACCGTCTCTCTTGGCGTCAGCAGTGAGGCTCCCGCAACCGACTCAATGATGTATTTCCCGCTTGGACTCACGACAGACACATCCGCTTTTCGGCTCAGCAGCTCATAGACAGCAACAGCAAAAATCACCAGGAGCAACACAACGACTATCGCAACGGAGGTCAGCAGTTTTTGAAAAGCATGACTCATCGGCATTCTGGAATGATCCAACTTTCCCAGCCCTCTGAGCCCGGATATAGAATCATCTCGCCCTGAAACTCAGGGGCAATGCCTGGATCGCCTTCCCTCATCCACAGATTCCACTCCGACGTTTTCAAGAGCCGTCCATCTGTTGTGTAAACACGGTAGAAAAACTGACTGCTGAACAGCTCGAAAATACCGCCCATCGCGCCCAGGAACGCGTAATCAGGTGCATATCGGGAGATGTGGCATTTACCCGATTCACTTGCATTGGTTTTCAATAGCTTTGCAGTCAGCGAACTGAACACCTTCAATACAATGAACATCAGCAGAAACAGGGGTACCGCTATCAGGAGAACAAACCCGGATTTTCTGGTGAAACGTGCTGCAGGTTTGCCAGACATCGGGATTCTCCTTAGGTGACCTTCACTTGACCGCTGCCATCCAGGCGCGCGGAAAAACTGACCTGACGCTTGAATCCTTCAACTTCCAGCAGGCCTTCGATACTGAAGGACAGGCGAAGTTGATCGTGGTCACGCGGCAGGGAAATGACACGCACGTTGCTCAGGCGTGGCTCGTAGGCTTCGATGAAAGTTTCGATGGCCAGACGGGCCTGACTCAGGGAGTCGTGCAGGCTCAGACGCATGTCATTGAGATCGGGCAACCCGTAGTCGGACAGCGTTTGCACGCTGCCGGCCCGGGTGCTGAGCATTTTGGCCAGATGGGCAGCGACTGACGCCATGGCAGAAACCTCGAGGCTCCTGCCCTTGCGTTTTTCCGCGTCGCCATTGAGACGTTCGAAAAGGCTGCCGTATCCGTCCATGAGTCGCTCTTACTCTTTGTCCAGCTTGCCAACCAGCGACAGGGTGAAATCGGCACCCATGTACTTGAAGTGCGGACGCACGTTCAAGCTCACGCGGTACCAGCCTGGCTCGCCTTCAACGTCGCTGACGATGATTTGCGCAGCGCGCAGCGGACGACGGCCACGTACTTCGGCGCTTGGGTTTTCCTGGTCGGCAACGTACTGACGGATCCACTTGTTGAGTTCCAGCTCGAGGTCGGTACGTTCTTTCCACGAACCGAGTTGCTCGCGCTGCAGCACTTTCAAGTAGTGAGCCAGGCGGTTGACGATCATCATGTACGGCAGTTGGGTGCCGAGCTTGTAGTTCAGCTCTGCCGCCTTGCCTTCTGCGCTGATGCCGAAGAACTTCGGCTTCTGCACCGAGCTTGCGGAGAAGAACGCCGCGTTGTCGGAGCCTTTACGCATGGTCAGGGAGATGAAGCCTTCCTCGGCCAGTTCGTATTCACGACGGTCGGAAACCAGAACCTCAGTAGGGATCTTGGTTTCGATTTCGCCCATGCTTTCGAAATGGTGCAACGGCAGGTCTTCAACAGCACCACCGCTCTGAGGGCCGATGATGTTCGGGCACCAGCGGAATTTGGCGAAGCTGTCAGTCAGCTTGGTGCCGAACGCGTAAGCGGTGTTGCCCCACAGGTAGTGCTCGTGGCTGTTGGCAACGGTTTCCTTGTACACGAACGATTTGACCGGGTTTTCTTCCGGATCGTACGGGTTACGCAGCAGGAAACGCGGCACGGTCAGGCCAACGTAACGGGAGTCTTCCGAAGTACGGAAGCTCTGCCATTTGGCGAATTGCGGGCCTTCGAAGTGGTCTTTCAGATCTTTCAGATCCGGCAGGCCGGTGAAGCTTTCCAGACCGAAGAATTTCGGGCCGGCAGCGGCGATGAACGGCGCGTGGGACATGCAGGCTACGCTGGACACGTACTGCATCAGTTTCACGTCCGGCGAGCTTGGGGACATGTAGTAGTTGGCGATGATCGCGCCAACCGGCTGACCACCGAACTGGCCGTATTCAGCGGTGTAGATGTGCTTGTACAGGCCCGACTGCATGACTTCCGGCGAATCTTCGAAATCGTCCAGCAGGTCTTCTTTCGAGACGTTGAGGATTTCGATCTTGATGTTTTCGCGGAAGTTGGTGCGGTCTACCAGCAACTGCAGACCACGCCACGACGATTCCAGAGCCTGGAAGTCCGGGTGGTGCAGGATTTCGTCCATCTGACGGCTGAGCTTGGCATCGATCTCGGCGATCATGCGGTCAACCATGGCTTTCTTGACCGGCTCACCGTTGTTCTGCGGCTTGAGCAGCTCTTCGATGAACGCCGACACACCGCGCTTGGCGATGTCGTAGGCTTCGTCGTCCGGCGTCAGGCGGGTTTCGGCGATGATGCTGTCGAGAATGCTGTACTCGCCGCTCGCGGCGCCTTTCTCTTGTGCTGCGCTAGTGCTCATTGTGTTGGCTTCCTTGGCTGCTGGGTTCAGGCGTCGGTGGCTGCGGCGTTCAGGCCCAGCTCACCGAGTACGCGACCGCGGGATTCGTCGTCGGCGAGCACGCCTTCGATGGCTTTACGGAAAGCAGGTGCGTTACCCAGCGGGCCTTTGAGGGCCACCAGCGCGTCACGCAGTTCCATCAGCTTTTTCAGCTCAGGCACTTGCTCGACCAGGCTGGCCGGGTTGAAGTCCTTCATCGAATTGACGCGCAGTTGCACGCCCAACTCTTCAGTGCTGCCTTCTTCCTGCAGACGGTTCGGCACGTTCATCGTCAGGCTAAGCTCTTGCTTGGCCAGCACTTCGTCGAAGGTCATCTTGTCGATGCTGATCGGCTTGCGATCTTCGATCTTGCGCTCGTCCTTGCGGTGGGTGTAGTCACCGATTGCCAGCAGTTTCAGCGGCAGTTCAATCTCTTCCTGAGCACCGCCGGTGGCGGGTTTGAAGGTGACGTTGATGCGTTCCTTGGGGGCTACCGAGCCTTCTTTGGCCATGGCTTTTCTCCTTGCGGTTGTGGCCCTGGGGCCTATTCGAGTACCACTTCGAGATCGAGGTGGCACAGCCTGCGATAAATCTCTTCCTTGCGTTCACGCACTGCATGGTTCTGCGGTAACAACTCGCAGCAACTGTGCAGCAGGTGCAGCACTTCCAATGCAAGATCGGGCTCCCAGGCGTGCAGGCCTGAGTCCTGTAATGTCTGATCGAGGGTTTCCAGCTGGTTTTTGGCCAGCTCGTATTTCTTGGCCATGAAGCACAGCCTTGCGAGCGCGAACTGCCAGAAGAAGCGCTCGCGCCCGCCGTGGGCCGATTGCAGCCCTTGCTTGAGAATCTGCACGGCAGGCTTGAGGCCTTCCTTGCGCAGAGTCGGCAAGACTTCTTCGAGGGCTTTTTCCCAGGCTGGCTGGGTTTCGACGTTGTCGCTTTCAACCTTGCGTGGCGCGCTGGCGCTTTGCAGGTGCGGCATGACGTTGGCGGCAATCCACGCCCGGGTGGACGGATCGGCAAACGGCGCGCCGTCGTGGTAACGCAATTCGACAATGCCGGGAAGGCGCTGAATCAAAAGCGCGAAGTGGATTTCCACTTCGCGCATGGCCAGCTCGGCGTTGAGGTTCTGGAGACATTCCCAGACCATCCTCTGGCCATCGAACCAGAACGGCGCCTTCGCCAGACTCGCCTCCAGTTCCACCAGCAGGTCTGCGTATTTGCCCTGATCGAATCGATCCTGATAGAGCTTCAACTTGTCGAGCGGCAGACCGCGCAACACGGTGATCTGCTCGGCATTACGCTCAGGCACGGCGTCGATGGTCATCCACAGCAGCGTGCGGTTCAGGCGCAGGGCGCGCAGGTCGGTGGCTTTCTGCTTGAGCCACCAGGCGCACAACGGTCGGGCGCTTTCCTGCTGGGCGCGGAGCGCTTTGTGGGCGTCTCTTTCGTTATCGATCGGCGCGCCGGGCGTGAGCAGCTGACTCGCCGCCTGCTTGACCTGCGCCACCGCCGCCCCCACAACACCTGGGGCCGGCTGGTTGTCGGCGGCGCGCTGGATCATGGTTTTCAGGCGTCGGGAGATCGGCAGCAACAGCGGCGAGTCGTCGCCCAGATGTTCAGCGCAAGCGGCTTCGAGACCGGACAGGTGCTCGGAGAGCTGCCGGAACATCGGCAACTGCTCTTTGATCGCAATGTTTTCGGTGATGACCTGCTCAAGACGCGGCACCAGCCAGCCAATGGCAGCGGCACGTGTGCGGGGTTTGAGCGGGTGAACGTCGGCCCAGTTGTTTTCCGACAAGTGGTGCAGCAAGCCAAGGCCGGCCAGCAGCCCGGGGAAGGATTCACGCTGGTAAAGCGACCAGGTCAGCCAGGCGCCGACACGCAAATCCTTGGATTGGGTACGCAGGAGGTTTTCGCTGTTTTCGCGAATTTTCAGCCAGTCGATCTGCCCGCTTTCGTGCATCGACGAGGCTTTGGCCAGCTCGCTTTCCAGCGCCTCGAATTCGCTCGAAAAACGAACGTCTTCGCCCGCGAAATTCTCTTTGGAAACAGAGACTTTGGCGAGTTCGAGGTAATGGGCGGAAAGTTTGCTTGAGTAGGACATCCATGGCCTTTATTAAGGATTACAGTCAGGCGCCAATTTGAGGTGCGGCAGCGCGGGACAGTATCGAAGAGCAGTGATGAAACTCATCCAATTGAGTGAGAGCTCTTTCAAGTGGGCGCATCGTAATCACTATGATGGCCACTAGCAAGCATCTGGTTAAACAACAAGACGAACTGTTGATTGGGGCTTGTAGGAGATCGCCCTATATATGACAAGGGATTCCCTGACACCGACTTATATTACGTGCATTTGCCCCGCCCCCTCAGAACCCCTGATCCAGAGCGGCCCGACCATGCTCGACCGCAGCGACCAGAACGCCTGTCCCGTTTCACGGCAGCGAGCATGACAACTCTTGAAAAAAATAGAAGTAGGACTCTTCCGAAAATTCGCTGGTTTCAATTAATAATTTACCGGCGACAACGGTCAACTAAAAAAGTGCCATCAATTTGATGGCATTGATATTTCTGCAACATGACGTCTCCGCAAATACTGCACAACCGTGCTAACTCAATAATTATCGAAGTGCTTTCCTACAGTCATTTCCGTCAATCCACCCAGCCACTTCACACCCGGAATACTCTGACAAATCTCAGGGATACTTCTTACATCAATTTATTTCCTGCATTGCTAGCTTGGCTTGGCAAATTCTTTTTGCGTGGCGATCACGGACGATCGGACACCGCGCATCGACTCACTTGCTTAAGGACAAGCGTATGTTCAGTGCAGGCAATTGCGCGCTATTCACCCTGCTAATCCCCGCTATTCGGCACGACTTCAAGGTGCTTGCCTTTAACGGCACCGAAGCCATCAGCCAGCTTTACTCCGTCAGGATCGAACTGGTCAGCGAGCATCCGGATTTCGATCTGGAGAGCCTGCTCAGCCAACCCGCGTTTCTACAATTCGGCCTCAACGGCGAAGGCATTCACGGGCGCATCGAAGATGTGATGGTGGCAGAGTCCGGTAAACGTCTGACTCGCTATGAGCTGACGCTGGTGCCGGCGCTGCACTATTTGCAGTTCAGTCAGGATCAGCGGATTTTTCAGAGTCTTACGGTGCCGCAGATCATCGCAAAGGTGCTCAATGGGCACGGCATTCAGGCCGATGCGTTTACCTTCCATGTCAGCACCTGCGAGCCTCGTGAGTACTGCGTTCAGTACGCGGAAAATGATCTGGAATTCATCCAGAGGTTATGCGCCGAGGATGGCATTGCATGGCATCACCAGCACTCCGAGGAGGGCCATTTGCTGGTGTTTACCGATGATCAGGTGTTCCTGCCCAAACTCGGCGCCACGCCCTATCAGCAAGATTCCGGCATGGTCGCCGCGCATCCGGTAGTTAGCCGGCTCAGTCTGCGGACCAGCACCCGCACCAGCGCGGTAACTCGCCGCGACTATGATTTGAAGCGCCCGAACCTGCTGCTCGAAAGTCGCTTCACCGCCGAGTTCACGCCGACGCTGGAAGACTATCGCTACCCGTTACTGCTGGATAACGAGAAGCGCGCCAAAAAACGAGTTCGACAGACGCTGGAGCGGCTTCGCGCCGACTATGAATTGGCCGAGGGCGTAAGCGATCAGCCGAGCCTGCGCTGCGGCTATCTTTTCGACCTGACCGAACACCCGCGTAAACAGTGCAACGACTTGTGGCTATTGCTCAGCGTTTCCCACACCGGCCGACAGCCACAAGTGCTTGAGGAGGCGGGCACCAGTGACGTCAAACCCGCCGACGGCTTCACTCAGGGTTATCGCAATCGCTTCAGCGCAATTCCCGCCGAGGTGGTTTTCCGCCCACCGCTGCCGGTGCGTCGTCCACCGCTGGTAGCACAGACCGCGCGAGTCACCGGGCCTCAAGGCGAGGAGATCTACTGTGATGAATCAGGGCGCGTGAAGATTGAGCTGCCGTGGGATCGCGCCGAACTGAACAGTGAGCGCAGCAGTTGCTGGGTACGCGTGGCGACCGGTTGGGCCGGGGATCATTTTGGAGCGATGGCCATTCCGCGCATTGGCATGGAAGTCGTGGTGACCTTTCTGGAAGGCGATCCGGACAAACCGCTGATCACCGGTTGCGTGGCCAACACAGTCACTTCGCCGCCCTACTCCTTGCCCGAGCACAAAACCAGAACCGTGCTGCGCAGCCACAGTTCGCCTGACAGTGGCGGCTACAACGAACTGGCGATCGAAGATCGCGCCGGCCAGGAGCTGATCTATTTGCGCGCGCAGCGCGACATGGTTCAGGAGGTCGGCAACAGCATTCAGCTGGAAGTCGGCAATGAACGCCGCGAAACCATCAACGGCAACAGCCACACGAGCGTCGGCAAGATCCTCGACGTCGAAGCCGGCCAGCAAGTGCATCTCAAGGCCGGCGCCAATGTTGTGCTGGATGCCGGCGCCAGCATCACGCTGAAAGCGGGCGGTCATCACATCGTGATCGACGCTGGCGGTATTTTCAGCAGCATCGAAATCGAAACGGGCCGCCAGCCAGCCGACAGCGCAGACAGCCATTTGCTGCTGCCTGGACTGGAGGGCGCATTGCCCGTGTCCGCCTCGGCACCGACACAAGCACTTATCGAGGAGGAACTCGAAGAAGAGGAGGAAGAAGTCGATCTGGAGGATGAAACGCCGGGGGGCATTACTTTGCGGATCGGCGTGTTTTTCGATGGCACGGGGAATAACAAGGCCAACAGCGAGACGGTCGCCGCTTGTTACGCACCGGATGCCAGTCTGGCGGAAGCGGCCGAAGAGATTCAGAAGCATTGTGCCGCTTATGGTTACGACGGGAATGGGAGTTCGCCGGATAACAGTTATGGGAATGATGTGAGCAACATTGTGCGGTTGTATGAGTTGTATACGGATCATTCCTTCGAAACACTGCCGGAGAAAACGAGAAACGCCTCTTTGCGCGTGTACATCGAAGGTATTGGCACAACAGCTGACGCAGGTGACTCACTTTACGCACAAGCGACAGGCCGAGGTGAGACTGGCGTATCAGCTCGTGTGGAGCAGAGCCCTGAAAAAATTATCGGTCAAGTGCGCTCACTGATCGACAAGAATCCCAATCTACTTATAGAAAAGATCGAGTTCGATATTTTCGGCTTCAGTCGTGGTGCCGCCGCGGCTCGACACTTTGCAAATGAGGTTCTCAAAGGCGAGCGCAGTATTCTCGCAGATGCGTTTCCAGCAGGTTCTCCTGCACTCTCCAGCACCTTTGACTGGCGCCCGCAATCGAGCATCAGCATCAATTTCATTGGTCTGTTTGACACCGTTGCAGCAATCGCCAACCCATGGCTGTTCGATTTTACCGGCGCTAACAGCAGAAACTCCGGACTCGATTTAAAGCTGCCTGATGGTTGCGCCAACAAAGTAGTCCATTTGGTTGCGCGCGATGAATATCGCGAGAACTTTGCACTCAACAGCCTGGGCGACATCGATCTGTTTTTGCCCGGCGCTCACTCGGATCTGGGCGGCGGCTACTTGCCCAGAGCCAAGGAAAAACTTCTGCTAAGCAACCCGATCACCAGCACTATCAGCCGAGACAAGGACGCGACCCGAAGTGCAGCCTATGTTGCTGCCGAGAAAGAAGCATTTGCCTGGTATGCAAAAGGCGTCATCGAAGAGGACGTCCAGGGCAGTCAATTGCGCGTGGCATTTTGGGAAAGAGCCGTGACTCAATCAACACAAAAGGGCAGAACCAGTCCGGATCCCCAAAAGCGGGTTTACGCGGCGGCCAGCATTGAGCGGCCAGTACATGGCGAGCTGTCGCTGGTGTATCTGCGCATCATGCGTGAACTTGCGGTAAGACATGAGGTGCCGCTTGACGTGATTGATCCCAATGACCCAAAACTTGCATTACCTGCCGAATTGGAACCCATTTATAAAAAGCTCGAGGCTTATGCGCTGGGAAAGACAGCCGTAGAGGGGCTTACCGTCAAAGAACGAGAGTTGCTGCGTGGTCGCTACATCCACCTTTCCGCTCATTGGAACGCGGCCAAGGGGTTGAATAGCAGCGACATGAATATTCTATTCATCAATCGACCAGCCAAAAACAATCGACGCGTGGTACATCCCCATGAATAACTTTGCTCGACTCATCAGAAAATGCGCAGCTTTGATCTTAGGGCTGCTGCTGGCTGGTTGCGCACAGACAAATGCCCAGGCAAATAACAAGCAGCCATGGTTCCTTGGCTTTGGCGCACCGGACTACATGGAGGTCTGGATTGAAACAGCCGATGTCGTGGATATCCGTGAACGGGTGTTCCGTCGTGCCGGAGCCGGTATTGCTTCGGTAAGAACCCCGATCAACAACACGGGCACACCCGCAGGCTGGCCGGACAATCCCGGTAGTGGCGCTGGTCGCGACGTCAACGGCGCCGATCTGCCCCGTTTGATCTACGTGCGCTGGCAATCTCTGGCCGAACCTCAAACCTATGAGGCTTACATTGTAATTCCCGAATCAGCCCGGGAAATCATGCGCAAACCGGAGAAAGCCTTCTGCAGGGCTGATGGCAAGTGGATCTCGGATTACCGAGATGACATTGGTATTGGTCTGGCGCCCGGCGGAATCGCCAAGGTCTGGTTGGGAGGGCCCTGCTTGAAGGCTGTCGAGATTGCCCGCGTAGAGGGAACCATCAATCCGAAAGGCCCTTATGAAGGCAAATCCAGCGGTAAGCATCGACCTCTTACCGATGTATCCAAAACCTACATCGAAAAGTTCGGGATTCCCTATGGGAGCTGGTGAGACGTCAAAATCTCCGGGGATTCATTTACCCACCGTCGCTCACCGACCATTCACCACAGTCGGCCCTTTCATTTCGACGTCAAACGCTACTAAAGAGGGTTGCTCGAGACACTACGCAGTTATCTATCCGTTGCTTCTTGAACTGTAATTTGAAACTTTCATCGGAAAATCCAATACGTAACGAAAGCTGGTAAGGAGTAATTACCTCATGGAACTGAAAACACTGTTTTTTGCAGCACTGATGTGGCTGCCCATCACCCAAGCATCAGCAGACACCTCGCCACTGGACGGCCATTACTACCTGACGGGCGCAATGGAAATGGGCGCCGAGTTGCTATTGCGTAAGGACGGCACCTTTTCTGCTGGTATCGCCTACGGATCGGCTGGCGGTGTCGCCAAGGGAAACTGGTATGTCGAGGAAAACACTCTCATGCTGGAGCAAGAGCCTGCTGCCCAACCAGCAAAGAAGCTTTCCTACAATCTTTCACGCGAGAGCACTCTGATCGAACTCAAGGAATATGCCGACAAAGAAAAAAATGAGTTGGCTAAAGAGAGCTACGTTTTAGAGCTACGGTACGATCACCAACCTCTGCCGCCGCCCCTGAAGCCCGTGATGATCAGTCTCGAATTCAATTCAGGTCCACCGGGTCAATTGCTCTTGAGCTCGAATCAACAAACAGACCTCTGGTTTCCTTATGATCACCAGAGAACGCTGAAAAAAATTGGCTTTGGCGCAGATCATAATCGTGGAACCTATCAATGGTTCGATGTCGCGGGGGATAGCCGAGCCTTCAACATTGGCTGGAAGAAACGAAAAAACCAGCCCTTAACGTTCGAACAACCAATCGGATTTGATCTGGCGACCACCAGCCAATATCTGGCTCCAGAAGAGCGAGAACGAGTTGACCATAACTATTGGTTGACGTTTTATCACTTCGATCCGGTCGCACCACCCGCGATCCATCCAGTGGAAGTTCATTGGCAATTCAAAGACGGTTCGACGTTGAAGGATGTTTGGACAGACTCGCAGCGAAACACGCTGACAATGCCGTTCTCCCCAAATAAAGAATTGGCGAAAATCGGCTTACATACACAAAATTCTCCTGATGAAATCGAGTGGTTCACCGTCATGCCGGAAACTCGATGGGCGACGCTGGACTGGCAAGCCTATCCTGACCCTGCCAACGGCGATCTTTCTGTGTTGTTCAAAGATTTGCAATTAGCCATCGAACCCAACTGCTTGGCCGTCAATTTTGGCAACGGCAAAGCCTGCTTCCGCCGCCAATAACCTGGCTTTCAGCCACAAAAAATGGGCACCCGACCGCAATCGGTGTGCCCATTTTTATTGCGGTTCTCCCCGTTATTCAGGGAGCTCGCCGCAATTATGGATTAACGCTGTCTTTCAACGATTTGCCTGGCTTGAACGCTACGGTATTGCTGGCCTTGATTTTCACCGGCTCGCCGGTTTGCGGGTTTTTGCCGGTACGGGCGCCGCGGTGGCGTTGCAGGAAGGTGCCGAAGCCCACCAGCGTGACGCTGTCCTTGCGGTGCAGAGCGCCGGTGATTTCTTCGAGAACGGCGTTGAGCACGCGGTTGGCCTGTTCTTTGGTCAGATCTGCTTTTTCAGCAATTGCAGCGGCGAGTTCTGGTTTACGCATTAGTGAAGCCCCTTTGACGGTTTTTTGTTGTTATGTCCGTGCTGTTCTCGTTGGAACAGCGCCCAAGGCGCCGCAGGCTCTACGCTGCGGCAGACGGGAGTGAGAATGGCACGCGGATACGGGCGGCGCCAGTCTCCCCGCGACCTTTGTGGGGGCAAAAGCTGGGGGATTCCGACAGAACGACCGGTATTTACGCCAGCAGGGCCGGAAGCTGTTTGTTCAGGGCGAGTTTTTCCATCACCGCCGCACCGGTCAGGGCATACCCCAGCAACTGACCGTCTGCGCCGTGGCACAGGGCCTTGATGTCGGCGCCCTGCCCCTCGACGGTCCAGACCCCTTCGCTGCCCCGTGGTGGCGGCGACACCACCAATGGGCAGACGGGGGTTTTCACGGTGATCGGCATCGGGCCGTAGTTCACCGCTGTCGGGTTGCCTGCGAGGGTTTGTGCCAGCGCACGCGCACAACTCATGAGGGGCATGACGTACAAAAGATTCAGCCCATCGACCTCGGCGCAGTCGCCCAAGGCGTAGATATTGGCGTGGGATGTTTTCAGTTGTCGATCAACCACGACACCGCGATTGACCTGCACGCCGGCAGCCGCCGCCAGATCGATCCGTGGGCGCAGGCCGATGGCCGAGACCACTACGTCGCAGGGGATAACCTGGCCGTCGGACAAATGCGCTTCCAGACCGTCGGCGACCTTGTGCAGACGGGTCAGCACCGGGCCGAGGTGGAATTTTGCGCCAAGGCTTTCCAGCCCGGACTGCACCGCTGCTGCGGCCGCTGGATGCAGCAACATCGGCATGACTTGCTCGCACGGGGCAACCAGTTGCACCTCGTAGCCACCAAGGATCAGATCGTTAGCGAACTCACAGCCGATCAACCCGGCACCGAGCACCAGTACCCGACGCTTGCCAGCCGCTGCCGCGCGGAACCGTGCGTAGTCTTCGAGATCATTGATCGGGAACACCAAATCGCCGCCGTCGCCTTCGATCGGCACGCGTACGGTTTCTGCACCCCAGGCGAGGATCAGGTCGCGATAAGCCACGGTTTCTTCGCCGATCCACAGACGCTTGTGGCCCGCGTCGATGCCGCTGATGCGCGTATGCGTACGCACCTCGGCCTTCAACTGCTCGGCCATCGCGCCTGGCTCGGCCATGCTCAGGCCATCGGCGTCCTTGTTCTTGCCGAAACCGGTGGAGAGCATCGGCTTGGAGTAGGAGCGACCGTCATCGGCGGTAATCAGCAGCAGCGGTGTTTCGCTGTCGAGCTTGCGAAACTCGCGGGCCAGGTTGTAGCCCGCAAGCCCGGTGCCGATGATGACGACTGGTGCGCTCATGCGTTGTTCCCTCTGTTTTTCTTAGTTGATTTCGATCATTTCGAAGTCCATCTTGCCAACGCCGCAGTCTGGGCACAGCCAGTCTTCCGGCACGTCTTGCCACAGGGTGCCCGGCGCGATGCCGTCATCCGGCCAGCCGTCGGCTTCGTTATAGATCAGGCCACAGACCACACATTGCCACTTCTTCATTCAGGTACTTCCTCAGGATTCAGGCTTTTGCCGGCGCGAATGGTCGATGGGTGTTGCGCTGCCATCCGGCTCAGGGCGTTTTGTACTGATGGTGCCGGACAGATGCAAGCCTGTTCGGCGCAACGGCGACCCGGATCAATCAATATCGGTGCCCGCCATGGTAAGCTCGGCGCCTCATTTGCGGCCAATAATGACTCATTGTGCAACAGACAAACTCCTCCCCCGCCCCGCTCTGGCTGCCCCAAAGCCGACTGACGCCCCTCCCCGATTCATCGACCCTGGACTGGCTGTTCGACGAAGGTTCGCTGACCCGCCGCCTGACCCGTTTGTCCAACGATGGCTTCAGCGTCACGCCGCTTTTCGAAGGCTGGGACACCTTGCGTGTCGACGAATGTGCCGCGCTGGATCTGGCAGAAGGCAGCGAAGGCTGGGTGCGCGAGGTGTATTTGCGCGGCCATGGCCAGGCGTGGGTGTTCGCCCGCAGCGTGGCATCGCGCAGTGCATTGCAGGGCGACGGTTTGCACATGGATGAGTTGGGCAGCCGCTCCCTGGGCGAACTGCTGTTTTGCGACCAGGCCTTCCGGCGCCGCGCCATCGAAGTCTGTCACTACCCGGAGCAGTGGCTGCCGCCCGCCGCCCAGGCGCCCGAGTTGTGGGGCCGTCGTTCGCGTTTCGACCGTGGCGCATTGAGCGTGCTGGTTGCGGAAATCTTCTTGCCGAGCCTGTGGGACGCCGCCCGCGCCCATCCGGAGAACTGCTGATGTACCAGAGCCTGCTCAAGTCCCTGAACCGTTTGAACCCGCGCGCCTGGGATTTCATTCAGTTGACGCGCATGGACAAGCCGATCGGCATTTATCTGCTGCTGTGGCCAACCTTGTGGGCGTTGTGGATCGCCGGCAAGGGTTCGCCGTCGCTGGCCAACGTGGTGATTTTCGTCCTCGGTGTGGTGCTGACCCGCGCCGGTGGCTGCGTGATCAATGACTGGGCCGATCGCAAGGTCGACGGCCACGTCAAACGCACCGCGCAACGGCCTCTGGCAGCCGGCAGGATCAGCTCAAAAGAGGCGCTGGTGTTCTTTGCGCTGCTGATGGGCGTGAGTTTCCTGCTGGTGCTCTGCACCAATGCCCCGACAATCTGGTTGTCGCTGGGCGGTCTGGCGCTGGCCTTCACCTATCCGTTCATGAAGCGCTACACCTATTACCCGCAAGTGGTACTGGGTGCGGCGTTTTCCTGGGGTATGCCGATGGCATTCACCGCAGAAACCGGCGAGTTGCCAGCGGCGGCGTGGCTGCTGTGGATCGCCAATCTGCTGTGGACGGTGGGTTACGACACCTATTACGCGATGACCGACCGCGATGACGACCTCAAAATCGGCGTGAAATCCACGGCGATTCTGTTCGGCGAGGCGGACCGGGTGATCATCCTGACCTTGCAGGCGTTGTCGCTGGGATGCCTGTTACTGGCCGGGTCGAAATTTGAGCTGGGGATCTGGTTTCAGCTCGGTCTGCTGGTGGCCGCCGGCTGTTACGCCTGGGAGTTCTGGTACACCCGCAACAAGGACCGGATGCGCTGCTTCCAGGCGTTTTTGCACAACCACTGGGCCGGGCTGGCGATTTTTGTCGGGATCGTGCTGGATTACGCGTTGCGCTGATCACAAACCTGTAGGAGTGAGCCTGCTCGCGATGGCGGTGTGTCAGTTGAAAATAATATTGACTGACAAATCGCTATCGCGAGCAGGCTCACTCCTGCAGGGGATTTGTGTTTACTTGGCTTTGGCGACCTTCCACGCGCCGTCCATTTTGCCGTCACCGGTCATGTCACCGGCCTTCTTGTCCATCACGAATGTGTACAGCGGCATACCTTGGTAAGCCCACTGCATCGAGCCATCGTCGCGTTTGATGACAGTCCAGTCACCCATCGACTTGTCGCCCGCCGCAGCCATCAACGGCGGCCAGTTCGTCGCGCATTTGTCATTGCACACGGACTTGCCGGCGGAGTCCTTGGCGAAGGTGTACAGCGTCATGCCTTTGTGATCGGTGTACATGCCGTCCTTTTCCATCGCCGGGTCAGCGGCGAACACCATCGATGGCAGTGCCATGGCGGCAGCAAGGATCAAAGCCTTGAAGGAAACAGTCATTTGAGTCATGGAAACCTTCTCTTGTGGTTGTCAGGATTCGGACTCAAAGCTTAGTTGAGGATCTGCACATTCGCCCCCGAGCTAAAATACTGTCACACGACTGCAATAATTCCGTTATCTAATGCGGCGCAAGACAGTTAAATGACAAGAGGATTAAGGCATGGTTGGCAGGAGCATTCTGATCGTCGACGACGAAGCGCCGATTCGCGAAATGATCGCCGTGGCGTTGGAAATGGCCGGCTATGACTGCCTCGAGGCAGAGAACTCGCAGCAGGCGCACGCCATCATCGTCGACCGCAAGCCGGACCTGATCCTGCTCGACTGGATGTTGCCCGGCACATCCGGCATTGAGTTGGCCCGACGTCTGAAGCGTGATGAACTGACCGGGGACATCCCGATCATCATGCTCACCGCCAAGGGCGAAGAGGACAACAAGATCCAGGGTCTTGAAGTCGGCGCCGATGATTACATCACCAAACCATTTTCCCCACGCGAACTGGTCGCACGCCTCAAGGCCGTGCTGCGCCGCGCCGGCCCGACCGATGGCGAAGCGCCAATCGAAGTCGGTGGCCTGCTGCTCGACCCGATCAGCCACCGCGTGACCATCGACGGCAAACCGGCCGAGATGGGCCCGACCGAGTACCGTCTGCTGCAATTCTTCATGACCCACCAGGAACGCGCCTACACTCGCGGCCAGTTGCTGGATCAGGTCTGGGGCGGCAACGTCTATGTTGAAGAGCGCACGGTCGACGTGCACATCCGACGACTGCGCAAGGCCCTCGGCGACGCTTACGAAAATCTGGTACAAACCGTGCGCGGCACCGGCTACCGGTTCTCCACAAAAGCATAAAAACAGCTGCAAGCTTCTAGCTACAAGCGGCAAGAAACAGCGAGCCGCTCTGACTTGTAGCTTGCAGCTTGAAACTTGACGCTGCGGCTAAGGACGCCCCCGTGAATCAAAACTGGCATGGCACCCTGATTCGCCACATGCTGCTGCTGGTCACCGCCTGCCTGGTGATCGGTCTGATCAGCGGCTATTACGGCTGGAGCCTCGCGGCGGGACTGGGTATTTACCTGGCCTGGACACTCAAGCAATTGCTGCGTCTGCACGAGTGGCTGCGCCTGCACCAACCTGATGAAGCACCGCCCGACGGTTACGGTCTGTGGGGCGAGGTGTTCGACAGCATCTATCACCTGCAGCGCCGCGACCAACGAGTGCGCGGGCGTCTGCAAGCGGTGATCGACCGGGTCCAGGAGTCCACCGCTGCGCTGAAAGACGCGGTCATCATGCTCGACAGCGATGGCAACCTCGAATGGTGGAACCGCGCCGCCGAAACCCTGCTCGGGCTCAAGACCCCACAGGACAGCGGCCAACCGGTGACCAATCTGGTGCGCCATCCGCGCTTCAAGGAATACTTCGAGCAAGACAGCTATTCCGAGCCGCTGGAAATCCCCTCGCCGACCAATGATCGCGTGCGCATTCAGCTGTACCTGACCCGCTACGGCAACAACGAACACTTGATGCTGGTGCGCGACGTCACGCGCATTCATCAGCTGGAACAGATGCGCAAAGACTTCATCGCCAACGTCTCCCACGAATTGCGCACGCCGCTGACGGTAATCTGCGGCTATCTGGAAACCCTGCTCGACAACGTCGAAGAAGTGAACCCGCGCTGGAGCCGTGCCCTGCAGCAGATGCAACAACAGGGCGGGCGCATGCAGACGCTGCTCAACGATTTGTTGCTGCTGGCGAAGCTGGAAGCCACCGATTACCCGTCCGACAACCAACCGATTCAGATCGACACGCTGTTGCAATCGATTACGAGCGATGCGCAGCAATTGTCCGGCTCGAAAAACCAGCGCATCACTCTGGAGGCCGACAGCAGCCTGTTGCTCAAGGGCAGCGAGGCGGAACTGCGCAGCGCGTTTTCCAATCTGGTGTTCAACGCAGTGAAGTACACCCCGGCCGAGGGCAATATCCGCATTCGCTGGTGGGGCGACGAGCAAGGCGCACACCTGAGCGTGCAGGATTCGGGGATCGGCATCGACAGCAAACACCTGCCGCGCCTGACCGAACGCTTTTACCGTGTCGACTCCAGCCGCAACTCCAACACCGGCGGCACCGGGCTCGGTCTGGCCATCGTCAAACACGTGTTGTTGCGCCACCGCGCACGCATGGAGATCAGCAGCGTGCCCGGCCACGGCAGCACGTTCACCTGCCATTTCGCCCCGGCTCAGGTCGCTTACGCACGGGCGATCAGCGCCGCCGAGTGATACCGGCCGGCACGCGCCACTAGGCAATCGCCAAGTCAGCCGCTACATTGGCTGACTTGTGCCTGCCTTTCAGGTGCGGCTTTTATCTCTTTTGAATCACACGGAACCCGCAAAACTCCATCATGGACCCTTCCCCTGGCTTGTCCCTCGCAACAATATTCGCCGATTTCGGCATGATCCTTTTTGCTCTGATCCTGGTTTTGCTCAACGGCTTTTTCGTTGCGGCAGAATTCGCCATGGTCAAACTGCGCTCGACCCGGGTCGAGGCCATCGCTGACAAGAACGGCTGGCGCGGGCACATCCTGCGCACCGTACACAGTCAGCTCGATGCGTACCTTTCGGCGTGTCAGCTCGGTATCACCCTCGCCTCGCTTGGTCTGGGCTGGGTGGGTGAGCCCGCGTTTGCGCACATTCTCGAACCGCTGCTGGAAAGCGTTGGCGTGCAGTCGCCTGAAGTGATCAAAGGCGTGTCGTTCTTCGCCGCGTTTTTCGTCATTTCGTATCTGCACATCGTGGTTGGTGAGCTGGCGCCCAAATCGTGGGCGATCCGCAAACCCGAGCTGCTGTCGCTGTGGACGGCGGTGCCGCTGTACCTGTTCTACTGGGCGATGTACCCGGCGATCTACCTGCTCAACGCCAGCGCCAACGCGATTCTGCGTATCGCCGGCCAGGGTGAACCCGGCCCGCATCATGAACACCATTACAGCCGCGAAGAACTGAAACTGATCCTGCACTCCAGCCGTGGCCAAGATCCCAGCGACCAGGGCATGCGCGTTTTGGCCTCGGCGGTGGAGATGGGCGAACTGGAAGTGGTCGACTGGGCCAACTCCCGCGAAGACCTGATCACGCTGGAATTCAACGCGCCGCTGAAAGAAATCCTGGCGATGTTCCGTCGCCACAAGTTCAGCCGTTATCCGGTGTACGACAGCGAGCGTCAGGAGTTCGTCGGCCTGCTGCACATCAAGGATCTGCTGCTGGAGCTGGCAGCGCTGGATCACATTCCCGAGTCGTTCAACCTGGCTGAACTGACCCGCCCGCTGGAGCGCGTGTCGCGGCACATGCCGCTGTCGCAGCTGCTGGAGCAGTTCCGCAAGGGCGGCTCGCACTTCGCCGTGGTCGAGGAGGCTGACGGCAACATCATCGGCTACCTGACCATGGAAGACGTGCTGGAAGTGCTGGTCGGCGATATTCAGGACGAACACCGCAAGGCTGAGCGCGGCATCCTCGCCTATCAGCCGGGCAAGCTGCTGGTGCGCGGCGACACGCCATTGTTCAAGGTTGAACGCCTGCTGGGGATCGACCTGGACCACATCGAAGCCGAAACCCTCGCTGGCCTGGTCTATGAAACCCTGAAACGGGTGCCGGAAGAGGAAGAAGTGCTGGAAGTCGAAGGCTTGCGGATCATCATCAAGAAGATGAAAGGGCCGAAGATTGTGCTGGCGAAGGTGTTGATGCTGGATTAATGGGAGTTTGGGGGGCTCTTGTGGCGAGGGGATTTATCCCCGATGGGCTGCGAAGCGGCCCCAAACCCTGCAGCTCTGTACTTACTGACTGCATTGAATGGTTCTGGGACGGCTACGCCGTCCATCGGGGATAAATCCCCTCGCCACAGAATCCCTCGCCACAAAAACCCTCAACACCCTATCGCGCCTACTGCTTGCCCAACGCAAAGTTGGGCAACGCCCCCAGCGGCTGGTTGAACTGATACGGAATCGACACCAGCCCCGCGCCGCTGTTGCGCTGCACCACAAAGTGCAGGTGCGGGCCACTGCTGTTGCCGGTATTGCCCGACAGCGCCAACGGACTGCCCACTTTCACCCGCTGCCCTTCGCGCACACTCACCGAACCTTGCTTGAGATGCAGGTACACGCCCATCGTGCCGTCGTCGTGCAGCACCCGCACGAAATTGCCGGATGCATCATTGCCGCGCCCGTTCTGCGAATTCTCGGTCTTTACCACCACGCCGGCCCGCGCCGCGATAATCGGCGTGCCGACCGGCATGGCGATGTCCATTGCATATTTGTTCTTCGGCCCATAGTGGCTGTATTGGCCGTTGGCACCCTGACTCAAGCGGAACGGTCCACCACGCCACGGCAGCGGATAACGATAGCCCTGGGCCGCTCCTGAAGGATCGCCGAGGGAATAGTGAAACTGCGGCGAATACACCAATGGCTGGCCGCCGGACACCGCTTTGAGCAACGCCAACCGCGTATTGCTGCGCGCCGGCAACACCCGGCGAATGGTTTGAGTCGGCGCGCCACGCACGTTGCTCAGCCCGGTAAACGCCAGCGCTATCTCAACCGGCGCATACAGGTCATTGCGCACGAACACCACGTCGACGCCCTTCTGTTTCTTGATGTCGAGGTAGACCTGGCGCTCGAGGCGCTCGACCATTCGGTCCTGAAACACGAACACCTTCGCACCTTTGCTCGGACGGTCGCTGTACGAGACCACGCCGTTGGCATCGGTGGATTTGTAGATGGTCATTGCCACAGCCAGGTTGGAGGCCATGACCAAACCACAGAAAAACAGCAGGCGCGCGAGCATGGGCAAGAGTCTGTCGAAGTAAGGCCTGGGAAAGAGCCTAGCAGGTGAGACAGACCAGGGTAGTCGAGAGATGTTTCAAATTTGGCACAGCCCAAAGCAAAAGATCGCAGCCTTCGGCAGCTCCTACATTGGAATGTGATCCCTGTAGGAGCTGCCGCAGGCTGCGATCTTTCGGGGCGCCCCGCTTACGCGCCGGGTACGAAGTGCTTCTGCGCCGTGCCGCGGGCGATCAGGCGGGAGATGTAGTCGAGTTTCTGCGCGTCCTGGTCGACGAAGCGGAACGTCAGTTGCAGCCAGTCGCTGTCAGGTTTCTGCTCAAACGCGACGATGGCGTGGAGATAACCATTGAGGCGGGCGATTTCGGCGTTGTCTCCCTGCTCCAGGTCGAGCACAGCGCTGTCGAGGATCTGCGGCAGGGTGTCGGTGCGTTTCACCACCAGCAGCGCTTCCTTGATGCTCAGGGCCTTGATCACGCATTGCTGCGTGCCGCTCGGCAGGCGCAATTGGCCCTGACCGCGACCGCTGGCAGGCGAAGACGCAGCCACAGGCGCCTTGACCGGTGGGCTGTTGAGCAGGCCACGCGACGCGGCTGCCGCCGGTGCAGGCGCCGCGGCGACGGGTTTGACAAACGGGTTTACCGCCGCCGCAGCCGGGGCCCCGCCACCAATTACCGCTGCCTTGCCGCCGGTCAACGCGCTCAGGGAGTCATTGCCGAACGCCGAGTTCATCTTGGTCGGTGCGCTGTTCATCAGGGTGTCGAGCTTGCCGACCTTGTTCAGCGCCTGCTTGACCTTGGTCAGCAGTTGTTCGTTGGTGAACGGCTTGCTGACGTAGCCGGAAACGCCGGCCTGGATCGCCTGCACGACGTTTTCCTTGTCGCCACGGCTGGTGACCATGACAAACGGCATGGTCTTGAGATTGTCCTGCTCGCGGCACCAGGTCAGCAGTTCCAGACCCGACATTTCCGGCATTTCCCAGTCGCACAGGACCAGGTCGAAAGCTTCACGGGCCAGCATGGCCTGGGCCTTCTTGCCGTTGATGGCGTCCTCGGTGCGGATCCCCGGGAAGTAATTACGCAGGCACTTTTTCACCAGGTCACGAATGAACGAAGCGTCGTCCACAACCAACACACTGATCTTGCTCATCCAACACCCCTATTAAAATCCCGGCAAGCATAACGCTGGCTGATGGCACATTGCCAAAACTCTTCAGTCACGCCGGGACTTTTCGTTCGCGGGTGCTGCTTTTTAATTCGATTGATTCAAAAGCACCGGAAACAAAAACGCCCGGCCAAAGGGCCGGGCGCTTTTCTCAGGCAATCTTACTTATCGTCAGCAACGCCCGGAACATTAGCGGTTTCGCCGCTTGTGCCTTGAACTTCTTCCTTCATGCGCTTGAGGCCCATGTGGCGCACGTCGGTGCCGCGCACCAGATAGATCACCAACTCGGAGATATTGCGCGCGTGGTCGCCGATGCGCTCCAGCGAACGCAGCACCCAGATGATGCTCAAGACGCGCGAGATAGAGCGCGGGTCTTCCATCATGTAGGTCGCCAGTTCACGCAGGGCAGTCTTGTACTCGCGGTCGATGATTTTGTCGTATTGCGCCACCGACAAGGCCAGATCGGCGTCGAAACGGGCAAACGCGTCCAGCGCATCGCGAACCATGTTGCGCACCTGGTCGCCAATGTGGCGAACCTCGACGTAACCGCGCGGGGCTTCGCCTTCTTCGCACAGTTGAATGGCACGGCGGGCGATCTTGGTGGCTTCGTCGCCGATACGCTCCAGGTCGATCACCGACTTGGAGATGCTGATGATCAGACGCAGGTCGGACGCCGCCGGCTGACGACGGGCCAGAATGCGCAGGCACTCTTCGTCGATGTTGCGTTCCATCTGGTTGATCTGGTCGTCGATCTCGCGCACCTGCTGAGCCAGGCCGGAGTCGGCCTCGATCAATGCCGTGACCGCGTCGTTGACCTGCTTCTCGACCAGCCCGCCCATGGCCAGGAGGTGGCTGCGCACTTCCTCAAGCTCGGCATTGAACTGCGCGGAAATGTGATGGGTAAGGCCTTCTTTACTAATCATGTTGGCGTCCTTGGAGCGTCCGGTAAGGTGCGGCGGGCCGCAGCGTCAATTCTGTGAGTAACCCGCAACTGTCAGCCGTAACGACCGGTGATGTAGTCTTCGGTCTGCTTCTTGGCCGGATTGGTGAACAGCGTATCGGTATCGCCAAATTCCACCAGTTTGCCCATGTACATGAACGCCGTGTAGTCGGACACCCGCGCGGCTTGCTGCATGTTGTGGGTCACGATGACGATGGTGAACTTGGACTTCAGTTCGTAGATCAGCTCTTCGACTTTCAGCGTCGAGATCGGGTCGAGTGCCGAGCACGGCTCGTCGAGCAGCAGGACTTCTGGCTCCACGGCGATGGTGCGCGCGATTACCAGACGTTGCTGCTGACCACCGGACAGACCCAGTGCCGACTCGTGCAGACGATCTTTGACTTCGTCCCACAGCGCCGCGCCTTTCAGTGCCCACTCAACGGCTTCGTCGAGGACGCGCTTCTTGTTGATGCCCTGGATGCGCAGACCGTAAACCACGTTTTCGTAGATGGTTTTCGGGAACGGGTTCGGCTTCTGGAACACCATGCCGACGCGACGACGCAGTTCGGCCACATCTTCGCCCTTGCGATAGATGTTGTTGCCGTACAGGTTGATTGCGCCTTCGACACGGCAGCCGTCAACCAGATCGTTCATGCGGTTGAAGGTGCGCAGCAGCGTGGACTTGCCGCAGCCGGACGGGCCGATGAACGCGGTCACGCGCTGTTTCGGAATGTTCATGCTGACGTCGAACAGCGCTTGCTTCTCGCCGTAGTACAGGCTCAGGCCCGGCACTTCGATGGCAACGGTTTCCTGCTCGAGGTTCAGGCTCTGCTTGTCGCGGCCCAGGGCAGACATGTTGATGCCGTGGGTATGGGTTTCGTGCTGCATGGGATATCCCCTGTGCTAACAAATTCGGTTCTATGAACCACTGGCATAGCCAATGGGTTACTCAAAATCTATGGCTGCGCCGATCCTTGTGGGAGCTGGCTTGCCAGCGATGCAGGCAACTCGGTCTGCCAGTTACACCCTGGTGTTGCCATCGCTGGCAAGCCAGCTCCCACAGGATTTGTATTAACTATCCAGTGCTTTGTATTTTTCGCGCAGGTGGTTACGGATATACACCGCCGACAGGTTCAACGTCGCGATCACCAACACCAGCAACAGCGCCGTGGCGTACACCAGCGGTCGTGCCGCTTCGACGTTCGGGCTCTGGAAGCCGACGTCATAGATGTGGAAGCCCAGGTGCATGATCTTCTGGTCCAGGTGCAGGTACGGATAGTTGCCATCCACCGGCAGCGACGGCGCCAGTTTCACCACACCCACCAGCATCAGCGGCGCTACTTCACCGGCGGCACGGGCCACCGCGAGGATCATGCCGGTCATCATTGCCGGGCTGGCCATAGGGATGACGATCTTCCACAAGGTCTCAGCCTTGGTCGCGCCGAGGGCCAACGAGCCTTCGCGCACGGTGCGAGGAATCCGCGCCAGGCCTTCTTCGGTGGCAACGATCACCACTGGCACCGCCAGCAGCGCCAGCGTCAGCGAAGCCCAGAGCAGACCCGGCGTACCGAAGGTCGGTGCCGGCAACGCTTCCGGGAAGAACAAGCGGTCAACCGAACCACCCAACACGTAAACGAAGAAGCCCAGGCCAAACACGCCGTAAACGATTGCCGGAACACCCGCGAGGTTGTTCACTGCGATCCGGATGATCCGCGTCAGGGTGTTCTGCTTGGCGTATTCACGCAGGTACACCGCTGCCAGCACGCCGAACGGCGTCACGATCATCGCCATGATCAGCGTCATCATCACGGTGCCGAAAATCGCCGGGAAGATCCCGCCCTCGGTGTTCGCTTCACGCGGGTCGTCCGACAGGAATTCCCAGATCTTGCTGAAGTAGAAGCCGATCTTGGTCATCGTGCCCATAGCGTTCGGCTGGTAGGCGTGAACCACTTTGCCCAGATCGATTTGAATCTCTTTGCCGTTGGCATCGCGAGCGGTCAAAGCGTCGCGGTTGAACTGCGCATGCAGATCAGCCAGACGCGCTTCGATGTCCTGATAGCGGGCATTGAGTTCGGCACGCTCGGACTCCATGTCGGCTTGCGCGGCGGCGTCGAATTTGCCTTCAAGCTCCAGCTTGCGACTGTGCAGACGGATGCGCTCCAGCCCTGCGTTGATCGCGCCGATGTCGGTTTTTTCCAGCGATTTCAGTTGCGCGGCCAGACCATTGACGCGGTCGATCCGCGCTTGCAGTTCAGGCCAGGCCGCTTCACCTTCGGCGATGACCTTGCCGTCCTGTTTGACGTTGACCAGGTAGCCGTAGAAATTGCCCCACTCACGACGTTCGATCGCCATCAGCTCCGGCGGCGTCTTCTGGTTGGTCAGCCACTCGCCGACGATCCAGGTGAAGTCGTTGCCGTTCAGGTCACGGTTGCCGACCTTGATCAGCTCGCGGGTCATGAATTCCGGGCCAGCGTCCGGCACCGGCAAACCGGCGCTCTTCAGACGGGCGCGGGGCACTTCTTCTTTCTGCACCACTTCGCCGACCACCAGGTGCTGGGCCTGGCCGGGCACGTCGTAGCTGGCGTGGATCAGATCCGCCGGCCAGAAGTGACCCAGACCGCGCACGGCAATCACCGCCAGCAGGCCAATGGTCATGATGACCGCGATGGACACCGCGCCACCGCTGATCCAGACGCCTGGGGCGCCGCTCTTGAACCATCCTTTCAGGGAGTTCTGTTTCACAGACTTCTACCTTTGCTTAAAGCGACGAGTATTTCTTGCGCAGACGCTGACGAATCAGTTCTGCCAGGGTGTTCATGACGAAGGTGAACAACAGCAGCACCAGCGCCGAGAGGAACAGCACGCGGTAGTGGCTGCCGCCGACTTCCGACTCGGGCATTTCCACTGCGACGTTGGCGGCCAGGGTGCGCAGGCCTTCGAACAGGTTCATTTCCATGACCGGGGTGTTACCGGTGGCCATCAGCACGATCATCGTTTCACCGACCGCACGGCCCATGCCGATCATCAGTGCCGAGAAGATGCCCGGGCTGGCGGTGAGGATCACCACGCGAGTCATGGTCTGCCACGGCGTGGCACCGAGGGCCAGCGAACCGAGGGTCAGACCACGAGGCACGCTGAACACGGCGTCTTCGGCGATCGAGTAGATGTTCGGGATCACCGCAAAACCCATGGCCAAGCCGACTACCAGAGCGTTGCGCTGGTCGTAGGTGATGCCCAGATCGTGGGAGATCCACATGCGCATGTCGCCGCCGAAGAACCAGTTCTCCATGAACGGGCTCATGTACAGCGACAGCCAGCCCACAAACAGGATCACCGGAATCAGCAGCGCACTTTCCCAGCCATCCGGAACTCTCAGACGGATCGACTCAGGCAGACGGCTGAAGGTGAACCCGGCGACCAGAATGCCGATCGGCAGCAACATCAACAGGCTGAAGATGCCCGGCAAATGTCCTTCCACATAAGGGGCGAGGAACAGACCGGCGAAGAAACCGAGGATCACCGTCGGCATCGCTTCCATCAGTTCGATGACCGGTTTGACCTTGCGGCGCATGCCCGGGGCCATGAAGTACGCGGTGTAGATCGCGGCGGCAACGGCCAGCGGCGCAGCCAGCAGCATCGCGTAGAACGCGGCTTTCAGGGTGCCGAAGGTCAGTGGCGAGAGGCTCAGTTTCGGTTCGAAATCGGTGTTGGCCGCAGTCGATTGCCAGACATATTTAGGCTCGTCGTAGTTCTCGTACCAGACCTTGCTCCACAGCGCGCTCCAGGACACTTCCGGGTGCGGGTTATCAAGCAGCAGCGGTTGCAGCTTGCCGCCGGCCTCGACGATGACGCGGTTGGCGCGTGGCGACAGCCCGAACAGGCCCTGGCCTTCAACAACCTGATCGACCAGCAAGGTACGGTGCGCGGTGCTGTGGAACACGCCGAGTTTGCCGTCGGCATCCAGCGCGAGGAAGCCTTTGCGGCGCTCTTCGGCGGTGATCTCAATGATTGGCGCCTTGCCCATCTGGAACGTACGAATCTGCTTCAGGCGCTGCTCGCCATCGGGGTCACGAGCCATGAACCACTGGGCCAGACCACCTTTGGAGTCACCGATGATCAGCGAGATACCGCCAACCAGTTGCGTGGTTGCGGTGACTTCGGCGTCAGCGTTTTCGAGCAATTTGTAACGACCGTTGAGGCTCTTGTCGCGCAGGCTGAACACGTCGGCCTGAGCACGACCGTTGACCACATACAGCCACTGCTGGCGCGGGTCGACGAAGATGTTTTTCACCGGCTCGGTCATCTGCGGCAGATCAATACGCTTCTGCTCGTTGGTGACTTCGCCAGTCATCATGTTTTCTTCGCTGGTCAGCGACAAAACATTGAGTTGCGAGCCGGTCGAACCCACCAGCATCAGCGTCGAATCGGTAGCATTGAGGCTGACGTGCTCCAGCGCACCACCGCTTTCGTTCAACGCGATCGGCGTGTTGCCGTACGGGTATTCGATAGCCGGGGTGATGGTTTTCTTGCTGTCGGGGTAGCTGACTTTATAGGTGTGACGGAACACCAGCGCCTGACCGTTGGACAAACCCACGGCCACCAGCGGATGACCTGGCTGGTCTTCTCCAATGGAAGTCACGGTTGCGCCCGCCGGCAACGGCAGGTCGACGCGCGTCAGTTCAGCACCGCTGTCGAGATCGAAGAACAGCGCCTGGCCCTTGTCGGAAACGCGCATGGCCACCTGATTCTGCTCTTCGAGCGAAATCATCAGCGGCTTGCCGGCGTCCTGCATCCAGGCCGGGGTGATGGCATCTTTCGCGGTCAGGTCGGCACCCTTGAAGAGCGGCGCGACGACATAGGCGAGGAAGAAAAAGATCAGGGTAATGGCTGCCAGCACCGCCAGGCCGCCAACGAGGACGTACCAGCGAGTGAAGCGATCCTTGAGCGCGCGAATGCGGCGCTTGCGTTGCAGCTCAGGCGTATTGAAGTCAATGCGCTTGGGAGGATTAGTAGTCATTTGGGAATTGGCCAGATCATTCATGCGCTCACCCTAGCGATCCTGTATGACAGAAAGATGACAATGCAGTGACGCAGCAAATCCACCGCCAGCGGGTACTGGAGGAGGATCAAGGAATTCGAAAGGTTTCAGCCCTTTTGGGACCCGCTTGAAACCTGTGCAGGAGCTGCCGAGGGAACCGAGGCTGCGATCTTTTGATCTTGCGATCAGAGGCCAGATCAAAAGATCGCAGCCTCGTTTCACTCGACAGCTCCTACAGGGTTCCTGCAGGTCCGGGGGTTATCCCGGACCTAAGGTGTTACTTCTTGGCGACAGCGCCGCCTTCCTGCAGACCCAGGTCAGCCAGTGCTTTTGCAGCAACCTTGGCTGGCAACGGGATGTAGCCGTCTTTCACAACAACTTCCTGACCCTGTTTGGACAGAATCAGTTTCACGAACTCGGCTTCCAGCGGGGCCAGAGGCTTGTTCGGGGCTTTGTTGACGTAAACGTAGAGGAAGCGCGACAGCGGGTACTTGCCGTTCAGGGCGTTTTCTTCGGTGTCTTCGATGAAATCGGTGCTGCCTTTCTTGGCCAGAGCTACCGTTTTCACGCTTGCGGTCTTGTAGCCGATACCCGAGTAACCAACGCCGTTCAGCGAGGAGCTGATCGACTGCACGACCGAAGCCGAACCAGGTTGTTCGTTGACGTTTGGCTTGAAGTCGCCTTTGCACAAGGCTTCTTCTTTGAAGTAGCCGTAGGTGCCCGATACCGAGTTACGACCGAACAACTGAACCGGCTTGTTCGCCAGGTCGCCAGTCACACCCAGGTCGCCCCAGGTTTTCACGTCGGTTTTAGCACCGCACAGGCGAGTGGACGAGAAGATCGCGTCGACTTGCTCCATGGTCAGACCCTTGATCGGGTTGTCCTTGTGTACGAATACAGCCAGGGCGTCCACGGCAACCGGGATAGCGGTTGGCTTGTAGCCATATTTGGTTTCGAAGGCTTGCAGCTCGTTGTCCTTCATCTTGCGGCTCATCGGGCCCAGGTTAGCGGTGCCTTCAGTCAGCGCAGGTGGCGCGGTCGAAGAACCGGCGGCCTGAATCTGGATGTTTACGTTCGGGTATTCTTTTTTGTAGTTCTCAGCCCAGAGGGTCATGAGGTTGGCCAGGGTATCGGAGCCGACGCTGGACAGGTTGCCCGACACACCAGTGGTCTTGGTGTAGCTCGGGATAGCAGGGTCAACAGCGGCAACCGCGTTGGCAGTCGCAACGCCAGCAGCGACAAAAGTCATTGCCGCCATCAAACGCTTCAGTTTCATGCCTTACTCCTAGCAGATAGGGTGTGTTAAGTCGGGGCCAAGTATCAGCAGGCCGTGTTAACACTCTATGGCTGAAATATGACAATTGGATGAAAGGCCAGCATTCGGGTTTTACAAGATGATTCGAGTGACCCCAATCGCGAGCAGGCTCACTCCTACACTTGAAATGCATTCCAAATGTAGGAGTGAGCCTGCTCGCGATGGCGTCGTTACAGCTACGGATAATGTCGGACTCAGCGCCCCTTCTTCCAGAGCCACGCGCCAACCAGAATCCCCATCGCGCAGAGCACTGCCACATAGTAAGCAGGCCCCATCGGGCTTTCTTTAAGCAGCAGGCTGACGATCATCGGCGTCAGGCCTCCGAAGATTGCGTACGCCACGTTGTACGAGAACGACAACCCGCTGAAACGCACCACTGGCGGGAACGCCTTGACCATCACGTACGGTACCGCACCGATGGTGCCGACCAGCAAACCGGTCAGGGCATACAGCGGGAACAGCCAGTTCGGGTGATCGGCGAGGCTGTGATAGAAGGTCCACGAACTGATCAACAGGCCCAGGCAACCGAACACGAATACGCGGCCAGCGCCAAAGCGATCGGCCAGCGCACCGGAAATAATGCAGCCAAAGCTCAGGAACACAATCGCCAGGCTGTTGGATTGCAGCGCCGTGGTTGGCGAGAAGTGATAGACCGTTTGCAGCACGGTCGGGGTCATCAGGATCACCACAACAATGCCGGCAGACAGCAGCCAGGTCAGCAGCATCGAGATCGCAATCGCCCCGCGATGATCACGCAGCACCGCGCGCAGCGGCACTTCTTCGGCCAGCGCCTTGCGCAATTGCAGCTCTGCGAACACCGGGGTTTCGTGCAGCCAGCGGCGCAGGTAAACCGAGAACAGACCAAACACGCCGCCGAGCAGGAACGGAATCCGCCAGGCGTAATCGGATACTTCGGTCGGCGTATAGATGCTGTTGATCGCCGTGGCGACCAGCGAGCCGAGCAGGATACCGGCGGTCAGGCCGCTGGTGAGGGTGCCACAGGCGTAACCCATATGCTTTTGCGGTACATGTTCGGAAACGAAGACCCACGCCCCCGGCACTTCACCACCGATCGCCGCGCCTTGAATCACGCGCATCAATAGAAGAAGGATCGGCGCCCACATGCCGATCTGCGCATACGTCGGCAGCAAACCCATGATCAGGGTCGGCACGGCCATCATGAAGATGCTCAAGGTGAACATCTTCTTGCGCCCCAGCAGGTCGCCGAAGTGCGCCATGACGATGCCGCCCAGCGGCCGCGCGAGATAACCGGCGGCGAAGATGCCGAAGGTCTGCATCATGCGCAGCCACTCGGGCATGTCGGCCGGGAAGAACAGTTTGCCGACTACGGTGGCGAAGAATACGAAGATGATGAAATCGTAGAATTCCAGCGCGCCACCGAGGGCGGACAGCGACAGAGTCTTGTAGTCATTGCGGGTCAACGGTCGTGCGGGTTGCTCGGGCTGCGCGAGGCTCGAAGGCGCTGTGGTCATGGCAAGGGCTTCTCTTATAGTCGGATCTGCCGCCACAACAACGCTGGCGGTGGCTTGGGCAGGTTCGGCACCATAGCAAATTGTTCGAAAAAGCACATAGAGCCGCGTATTTGACAGTCGAAATCAGAACCGGACGGTCGTCGTGGAGTCTACCGACCGATATACTCGCAAACTTGCCCCGGTTTGTAGGGGGTTGCTGTGCGAAAACGTTGTTGGCCCGCCCTTTGATCGGCGCAGCCGGTTTCGCAGAGTTTCCCTTTAGTTGCTTACGGAAAACGTGACGAACGTAGTATGTTCGGTGCTGAATCGTTTTTCCCGAAGACGGCTACCACCAGCAGCACACACGAAGAGTCACGGGTCAGAGGCCCCCCGGCATGATAGAACTCGAACAAGAAGATCCGATCCCGCAAGGCGACCTGGCCCTGCAAATTACCGCGCTTCCGCGCGAAACCAACGGCTTTGGCGATATTTTCGGCGGCTGGCTGGTAGCGCAGATGGATTTGGCCGGCACCGCGATGGCCAGCCGTGTCGCCGGTGGCCGCGTGGCCACTGTCGCTATCGACCGTATGGCGTTTCTGGTGCCTGTGGCGGTCGGCGCGCAATTGTCGTTTTACACCCAGACCCTGGAAATCGGTCGCAGCTCGATCCAGATGATGGTCGAGGTGTGGAGCGACGATCCGCTGTCCAGCGAATGGCGCAAGGTGACCGAAGCGGTATTCGTCTTCGTCGCCATCGACGGCAGCGGCCGCACTCGTTCAGTGCCGCCACGCGCACGTTAAACCTCGCGGCCGTTTTGCGGTCGATAGTCGTCCCAAGTGTCTGATCGAGAGCTGTCCCATGACCACGCCCAACGTTGAAGCCGTGAAACTGGATGAACTGAACTGCTGGCGCATTCGCCACGGTCAGGCCGAAGTGCTGGTCGCTCAGCAAGGCGCGCACATTCTCAGTTACCAGATCGACGGACAGCCGCCGATCATCTGGCTCAACGACAAGGCCGAGTTCAAGACTGGCAAGAGCATCCGCGCCGGTGTGCCTGTGTGCTGGCCGTGGTTTGGCAAGTTCGAACGCAATCCGCAGAGCGTACAGGCGATGTACACCGGTGAGCAGCCGGCACCTGCGCACGGTCTGGTGCGGGCGATGGATTGGGAACTGGGCGGCATCGAAGCCGAGAGCAACGGGATCAAGGTCGAGTTCAAGTTGCCCTATCCCGAAGGTGGCCTGCCGGGCTGGCCCCATCAGGTGGATCTGACCCTGACCCTGCATCTGTCGGATCAGCTGCAATTCAGCCTGACCAGCCATAACCGTGGCAGTGACACCGTCAGCCTGAGTCAGGCGCTGCATACCTATTTTGCTGTCAGCGATGTGCGCAATGCGCATGTCGACGGCGTGAAGGGGCTGGATTACATCGAGACGCTGGATGACTGGAAAACCCACAGCCAGCAAGGCGATCTGCATTTTGCCGGTGAAACCGATCGCATCTACCTCGATACCCCGCCGCAACTGAGCATCGTCGACCCGACTTGGGAACGGCGCATCGTGCTGACCTCTACCGGCTCGCGGACTGCCGTGATCTGGAACCCGTGGATCGACCGTGCTGCGGCGCTCAGCGATATGGATAACGATGGCTGGCAGCGCATGCTGTGCATCGAGACGGCGAATGTGATGGATGACATCGTCACGCTCGCGCCGGGGGCGAGTCATACCATGGGCGTCAGCGTCGCCAGCAAACCGCTTTAAGATCAAAAGATCGCAGCCTTCGGCAGCTCCTATAGGGAAACGCATTCCAATGTAGGAGCTGCCGAAGGCTGCGATCTTTTGCTTTAGAGATCCGACTCCTGCACCACCCGCACCTTGTCCGCCTCCAGCGCATACGCTGCATCGGCCAGATCATTGCTGACCTTCTCGACCTTCAACGTGCCGGTCACCCACAGCGGCGTGTAGATGTCGTCCAGCTTCAGACCCTTCGGATATCGCACCAGCACCAGTTGATTCGGCGGCGGTGGCGGCACGTGGATGCATGCGCCCGGGTACGGCACGAGGAAAAACAGCGTGCTGCGGCCCTTGGCGTCGGATTCCAGCGGCACCGGATAACCACCGATGCGGATGTGTTTGTCATTCATCGACGCTACGGTTTTGCTCGAATACATCACCGCCGGCAGACCTTTGGCCTGCTTCATCCCGCCCTTCTCGGTGAAGGTGCCGATGGCTTCCGGGGAGTTGTGATCGATTTCAGGCATGGCCTCGAGGGCCTTTTGATCCGACTTGGACATCAGGTCGAGCCAGTCAGTTTCCGGCAGTTCGCCGGCGTGGGCCAAACCGCTGCCCAGTAAGAGGAGAGTCAACAGAAGACGGCGCATGAATGTGCTCGGTAAAAAAGGATGATAAATCGCCGAGCATTCTAGCCCTCCCCGCCGCGCTGGCGGAGAGGACTTCGTCGCTTTGGATCAGTTCTTTTTGATCAGGCCGTAGATCACCAGCAACACGACTGCGCCAACCAGTGCGCCGAGGAAGCCTGCGCCCTCGCCCGCCTGATAAATGCCCAGAGCCTGGCCGCCGTAAGTGGCCGCCAGCGAACCGCCGATACCGAGCAGGATGGTCATGATCCAGCCCATGCTGTCATCGCCCGGTTTCAGGAACCGAGCCAGCAGGCCGACGATCAAGCCGATAAAGATGGTTCCGATAATTCCCATGGCATTTCCCTCTGTGTGAATTGGCTATGCCAAAGCCTAGACAGACTTTGGCATCCTGCCATCAGAGAACGGCGGCCCCTGAATGGTTCCGCCGCTGCCACATGAAACTGTTTTACTCGGCGATCAGCGCCTGAACCTTGAGGATCTGCGCCTGGAGCGTGGCCTTGTCGGCGCAACGCAGGTTGGCGTGACCGACCTTGCGTCCGGCCTTGAAGGCTTTGCCGTAGTGATGCAAATGGCAATCTTCGATGGCGATGACTTTCTCGACCGGCGGGACAACGCCGATAAAGTTGAGCATCGCGCTCTCGCCGACCGTGGCCGTCGAACCCAGCGGCAGACCGGCAACGGCCCGCAGATGGTTTTCGAACTGGCTGCACTCGGCGCCTTCGGTGGTCCAGTGCCCGGAGTTGTGCACGCGCGGGGCGATTTCGTTGGCCTTGAGGCCGCCGTCGACTTCAAAGAACTCGAACGCCATCACACCGACATAATCCAGCTGCTTGAGCACACGGCTGGAATAGTCTTCGGCCAACGCCTGCAACGGGTGATCAGTGCTGGCAACCGACAGTTTGAGGATGCCGCTGTCGTGGGTGTTGTGCACCAACGGGTAGAACTTCGTTTCACCATCGCGAGCGCGCACGGCGATCAGCGAGACTTCACCGGTGAACGGCACGAAGCCTTCCAGCAAGCAGGCAACGCTGCCGAGTTCGGCGAAGGTGCCAACCACATCTTCAGGCGTGCGCAGGACTTTCTGACCCTTGCCGTCGTAACCCAGCGTGCGGGTTTTCAGCACAGCCGGCAGACCGATTGCAGCCACGGCAGCATCCAGATCGGCTTGTGACTGAATGTCGGCGAAGGCCGGGGTCGGAATCCCCAGATCCTTGAACATGCTCTTTTCGAACCAGCGGTCGCGAGCGATGCGCAGGGCTTCGGCGCTCGGATAGACCGGCACGAATTGCGAGAGAAACGCTACGGTTTCAGCCGGGACGCTTTCAAATTCGAAGGTCACCAGATCGACTTCATCGGCCAGTTGGCGCAGATGGTCCTGATCGCCGTAATCGGCCCGCAGGTGTTCGCCCAACGCAGCGGCGCAAGCGTCCGGCGCAGGATCGAGGAAAGCGAAGTTCATGCCCAGCGGGGTGCCCGCCAGGGCCAACATGCGACCCAACTGGCCGCCACCGATTACACCGATCTTCATCTCAACAACCTCAGGCAATACGTGGGTCTGGATTGTCCAGGACGCTGTCTGTCTGCTCGGCACGGAAGGTTTTCAGCACCGCGTGGAACTGTGGATGCTTGGCACCAAGGATACTTGCCGACAGAAGAGCCGCGTTGATCGCGCCAGCCTTGCCGATGGCCAGGGTGGCAACCGGAATACCGGCCGGCATTTGCACGATCGACAGCAGCGAATCGACGCCCGAGAGCATTGCCGATTGCACGGGAACACCCAGCACCGGCAGGTGGGTCTTGGCCGCACACATGCCTGGCAAGTGGGCTGCGCCACCGGCACCGGCGATAATCACCTCGATGCCGCGGCCTTCAGCCTCTTCGGCGTACTGGAACAGCAGATCCGGGGTACGGTGCGCAGAAACCACCTTGACCTCGTACGGGATGCCGAGCTTTTCCAGCATATCGGCGGTGTGGCTAAGGGTGGACCAATCGGACTTGGAGCCCATGATCACGCCAACCAGTGCACTCATCGTCGCGCCTCTTCTCTCTGGGCGCCCGCAGGCGCGTCAAAAACAACAAACCACGCAGGTTGCGTGGCTTGATTGTACGAAAAATGGCCGGTCGTACCGGCCAAAGGCCGCGCAGTATACCGCAATGAAAGTAATAAACAGCCCCCTGCGCGACCATCTGTCATCTGCCGCAAAAGCCCGGTTTTATTGACCTGAAGGTCAGCCAAAAAGATCAAAAGATCGCAGCCTTCGGCAGCTCCTACAGGGGAGCGCATTTCAACATGTAGGAGCTGCCGAAGGCTGCGATCTTTTCCCCCAGACACCCTCCATCAGGAAGCTTGGGCTGCGCCACCTTCGAGCTTGCGCCACAGCAACCTCACGTTGGCCTTGCGCACCAGTGCGCAGCGGTACAGACGAATTTCCAGTGGCACATGCCATTGCGGGCCGCCGCACACAACCAGCTCGCCACGGGCCAGTTCGGCACGCACACTCAGTTGTGGCACCCAGGCAATGCCGAGGCCTTCCAGCGCCATGCTTTTCAGGCTGTCGGCCATGGCGGTTTCATAAATGGTGGTGAATCGCAGCTGACGTTGACGCAGTAAACCGTTTACGGAACGGCCGAGGAAAGCTCCGGCGCTGTAGGCGAGCAGCGGCACGCTGGCTTCGCCCTCCAGATCGAACAACGGTTTACCTTCGACATCTGCCGCGCACACCGGCAACATTTCGGTCTGGCCCAAGTGCAGCGACGGGAAAATCTCCGGGTCCATCTGCATCGCTGCGTCCGGGTCATAGAACGCCAGCATCAGGTCACAACCACCCTCGCGCAACGCATGCACGGCGTCGCCAACGTTGGTCGCTACCAACCGAGTGGCAATGTTCAGCCCTTCATTACGCAGTTGCGCGATCCAGCGCGGGAAGAAACCCAGCGCCAGGGAGTGAGCGGCGGCCACCTGCATCACCTCGCCCTGCCCGCCTTCCAGATGATGCAGGTGGCGCAGCACTTCGCCGAGCTGCTCGACCACGGTGCGCGCGGTCACCAGAAACAATTGCCCCGCCGCCGTCAGCTCGATCGGCGTGCGCGATCGATTGACCAGGGTCAGCCCCAGCGCCGCTTCGAGGCTGCGAATCCGCCGACTGAATGCCGGCTGAGTCACGAAACGTCGTTCGGCGGCCTGCGAGAAGCTGCGGGTGGCGGCCAGAGCACTGAAGTCCTCGAGCCATTTGCTTTCCAGATTCATCACGTCCTCCCGGACACGCACCAAAACAGGTCACACGTCTGCCGCGCACGCGGCGTCACACGGGCATTATGCCGAATGTGCATAGGCCAGTGCTTAACAGCATTGGCCCAAATTTCCCCACAAGCCTAGCATTCGCAGCGTTCCGGCACAGACCGGGTCCATATCGAGATGATTTCTATCATGTCCTCCGCTGCATCTTTCCGCACAGAAAACGACCTGCTTGGCGCCCTCGAAGTACCGGCTCAAGCGTATTACGGCATCCAGACCCTGCGAGCGGTGAACAACTTCCGCCTCTCGGGCGTTCCGATTTCGCATTACCCGAAACTGGTTGTGGGTCTGGCGATGGTCAAACAGGCCGCCGCTGACGCCAACCGTGAGTTGGGTCACCTGAGCGAAGCCAAGCACGCTGCCATCAGCGAAGCCTGTGCCCGATTGATCCGCGGTGATTTCCACGAAGAGTTCGTGGTCGACATGATTCAAGGTGGCGCCGGTACCTCCACCAACATGAACGCCAACGAAGTGATCGCCAACATTGCTCTGGAAGCAATGGGTCACCAGAAAGGCGAGTACCAATACCTGCACCCGAACGACGACGTGAACATGGCGCAGTCGACCAACGACGCCTACCCAACGGCCATCCGCCTGGGTCTGCTGTTGGGTCACGACACCCTGCTCGCCAGCCTCGACAGCCTGATTCAGGCATTTGCGGCCAAAGGTAAAGAATTCGATCACGTCCTGAAGATGGGCCGTACCCAGCTGCAAGACGCCGTACCGATGACCCTCGGTCAGGAATTCCGTGCTTTCGCCACCACCATGGGCGAAGACCTGGCCCGTCTGAAGACGCTGGCCCCGGAACTGCTGACTGAAGTGAACCTGGGCGGCACCGCGATCGGCACTGGGATCAACGCCGACCCGCGTTATCAGGCGCTGGCGGTACAGCGTCTGGCGCTGATCAGCGGTCAACCGCTGGTGCCAGCGGCCGACCTGATCGAAGCCACTTCCGACATGGGCGCCTTCGTGCTGTTCTCCGGCATGCTCAAGCGCACCGCGGTCAAGCTGTCGAAGATCTGCAACGACCTGCGCCTGCTGTCCAGCGGCCCACGCACCGGCATCAACGAAATCAACCTGCCAGCGCGTCAGCCAGGCAGCTCGATCATGCCCGGCAAGGTCAACCCGGTAATCCCGGAAGCCGTTAACCAGGTTGCGTTCCAGGTCATCGGTAACGATCTGGCGCTGACCATGGCAGCCGAAGGCGGCCAATTGCAGCTGAACGTGATGGAGCCGCTGATCGCCTTCAAGATCTTCGACTCGATCCGCCTGCTGCAACGCGCCATGGACATGCTGCGCGAGCACTGCATCGTCGGCATCACCGCCAACGAAGCGCGCTGCCGTGAACTGGTCGAGCACTCGATCGGTCTGGTCACCGCACTGAACCCGTACATCGGCTACAAAAACGCCACCCGCATCGCCGGCATCGCTCTTGAAAGCGGCCGCGGCGTGCTGGAACTGGTGCGCGAAGAAGGTCTGCTCGACGAAGCCATGCTCGCCGACATCCTGCGCCCGGAAAACATGATTGCGCCGCGTCTGGTTCCGCTCAAAGCCTGAGCCGACGCGTTATTTGTAGCACCGCTCACCAGGTCGAGGGACTAGACACCTCTCACCTTTTGAGGGCTTGGGGATTTTTCTCCAGGCCCTTTTTTTTAACTTCTTTGCGGGCAGGACGTTAAATGTTTTGTGCTTTTGATACCGCCAAGATCGCAGCCTTCGGCAGCTCCTACATTAATTGATGTGCACCTGTAGGAGCTGCCGAAGGCTGCGATCTTTTGATTCTGCAGCACCTCGTTTCGTCGCTTGCACCACTACCGTGCAGACGGGCGCGCCACTGATCGGTATAGTGCCGCCCCTCTTCGCGTGAGCGGTCGTCGATAACGAGGCCATAACCCATGCGAAACCCGAACTAATAACAAACCCGCGAAATGGATCCGGGACGAAACCTTCGCCTCACCTGTTGTGCCGCGCGCAAACCGGTGTAACGCGATGTTTCAGAACATCCAGCATTTGCTTACACAAAAAACAGCGAGGAAAAATCCATGCTCGAAGTCATTAACGACTTCCTCTCAGGGAAAGTACTGATCGTGCTCATTGTCGGGCTCGGTAGCTACTTCACGATTCGCTCGCGTTTCGTTCAATTGCGCCACTTCTTCCACATGTTCGCGGTGTTCCGCGACAGCCTGAAAAGCAGCGCCGGGCAGCTCAGCTCGTTCCAGGCCCTGATGCTCAGCCTCGCCGGCCGCGTCGGTGCAGGCAACATTGCCGGTGTCGGCATCGCCGTGACCCTCGGTGGGCCAGGTGCGGTGTTCTGGATGTGGGTGACTGCACTGGTCGGCATGTCCAGCAGCTTCTTCGAATGCTCGCTCGGCCAACTCTACAAACGTACCGACTCCGACGGCACCTTCCGTGGCGGTCCGTCCTACTACATCCAGCACGGTTTGCAGAAGCGCTGGTTGGGTATGGTCATGGCGTTCCTGTTGCTGGTGACCTTCGGTTTCGCCTTCAACGGCCTGCAAGCCCACGCGGTGACACACTCGCTGAACGACGCTTTCGGCCTCGACACCACTTACACCGGCCTCGGTCTGGCGGTGCTGTTGGGTCTGGTGTTCGTCGGCGGGATCAAGCGTATCGCCAAGGTCGCTGACCTGTTGGTGCCGGTGAAAACCCTGGTGTACATCGGCGTGACCCTCTACGTGATCGTGCTGCAATTCGACCACGTCCCAGCCATGTTGATGACCATCGTCAAAAGCGCATTCGGTCTCGACCAGGCATTCGGCGGTCTGATCGGTAGCGCCATCGTCATGGGCGTGAAGCGTGGCGTGTTCGCCAACGAAGCCGGTTTGGGCAGTGCGCCGAACGTGGCGGCTGTGGCCTCGGTCGAGCACCCGGTCGCACAAGGTGTGGTTCAGGCGTTCAGCGTGTTCCTCGACACCTTCGTGATCTGCACCTGCACCGCGCTGCTGATCCTGCTGTCGGGCTTCTACACCCCGGGCTTCGAAGGCGATGGCATTGCCCTGACCCAGAACTCGCTGGCCGCTGTGGTGGGTGAATGGGGCCGGATGTTCATCTCGGTCGCCCTGGCGTTGTTCGTGTTCACCTCGATCCTCTACAACTACTACCTGGGCGAGAGCAACCTGCGCTTCCTGATCGGTGAAAACCGCAAGGCGCTGATCGGCTACCGCGCACTGGTATTGGTGTTGATCTTCTGGGGTGCGGTCGAAAACCTCAGCACCGTGTTCGCCTTCGCCGACATCACCATGACCATGCTCGCGTTCGTCAACCTGATCGCGCTGTTCCTGCTGTTCAAGATCGGCATGCGCATCCTGCGTGACTACGATGACCAGCGTGCGGCCGGCATCAAGACGCCGGTGTTCGATTCGAGCAAGTTCCCGGATCTGGATCTGGACCGCAAAGCCTGGCCGGCCAACCCGCCTGCTGCCGCTGGCAAGACCGAAGTCGAGCCGCAAGGCGTCCCTGCAGCGCAACGCTGACGGGAGATGACGGGCGCATCTCCTGCGCCCGTCAGTTATTGTGATGCAATACCTGTAGGAGTGAGCCTGCTCGCGATAGCCATCTAACAATCAGCATCTATGTTGATGAATGACCGCTATCGCGAGCAGGCTCACTCCCACAATGTCATCTCTTGTGGAGACCTTCAGATGATTGCCAATTCCTATCCAGCCGCGCAGAACGTCATGGTGCTCTACACCGGTGGCACCATCGGCATGCAGGCCAGCGCCAATGGCCTGGCCCCGGCGTCCGGCTTTGAAGCGCGGATGCGCGACTATCTGCACAGCCAGCCAGAACTGGTCGTGCCGCAGTGGCGCTTTCGTGAAATGTCGCCGCTGATCGACAGCGCCAACATGACCCCGGCCTATTGGCAGCAACTGCGTGAAGCAGTGGTCGATGCGGTTGATGTACAGAACTGCGACAGCGTGCTGATCCTGCATGGCACCGACACCCTGGCGTACAGCGCCGCGGCCATGAGTTTCCAGTTGCTCGGCCTGCATGCTCGGGTGTGTTTCACAGGCTCCATGTTGCCGGCCGGCGTCACCGATAGCGATGCCTGGGAAAACCTCAGCGGCGCGCTGGTCGCCCTCGGTCAGGGTCTGGCGCCGGGTGTGCATCTGTACTTCCACGGTGAACTGCTGGCGCCAACCCGTTGCGCGAAAGTGCGCAGCTTCGGTCGTCATCCATTCAAGCGCCTGGAGCGTCAGGGCGGCGGCGTGAAAGCTACTTCTGTGCCGCCAGCGTTGAATTACAACCAGCCCAAGCTACTGGCGAACGTTGCCGTGCTGCCGTTATTCCCCGGAATCGGCGCCGCGATCCTCGACGGTTTGCTCGACAGCGGCATTCAGGGTCTGGTGCTGGAGTGCTACGGCAGCGGCACCGGGCCGAGCGACAATCCAGAGTTCCTCGCCAGCCTCGGCCGTGCGCGGGACAACGGCGTGGTGGTGGTCGCGGTGACGCAATGCCATGAAGGCGGGGTTGAGCTGGACGTGTACGAGGCTGGCAGCCGCCTGCGCGGGGTTGGCGTGCTGTCCGGTGGCGGCATGACCCGTGAAGCGGCGTTCGGCAAGTTGCATGGCTTGCTGGGGGCGGGTCTTGAAACTGCTGAAGTGCGGCGGCTGATGGAGCTGGACTTGTGTGGTGAGCTGATCTGACACCACACAATTCCCCTGTAGGAGTGAGCCTGCTCGCGATAGCCATCCATCATTCAACACTTATGTTGGCTGACTGAACGCCATCGCGAGCAGGCTCACTCCTACAGTTTGATTTTCGCTCGGCACATAACTTGCTCTCTTTTCCAGCATCCCAAGGCTGGAAGATCTTATGCTCCACTCCCACCTCACAACCCTTAACGCGGTCTCTCTGGTGCTCAACACCTTCAGGGATCAAGGCTTATCCAGCGAGGCGCTGCTGGCCGGCAGCGGCATCAGTGCAGCGGATCTGGCCCGGGCCGACACGCGCATCACCACCAATCAGGAGATGCAGGTGTGCGCCAACGCGGTCGCGCTCAAGCACGATATCGGTCTGGAACTGGGCCGACGCATGCACGTTTCCTGCTACGGCATTCTCGGCTACGCACTGCTGACCTGTGCCACCTTCGGTGACGCTTTGCGCTTGGCGATTCGCTATCCGGCGCTGTTGGGAACACTTTTCGAGCTGAGTCTTGAGGACGACGGCGAACGCGTCTGGTTTGTCGCCGCGGATTACCGCGAGAGCCCGGCGATGGCAGTGTTCAACGCCGAATTTTGCCTGGTGTCGCTGAAAGTCATTTGTGATGACCTGCTCGGGCATCCACTGCCCTTGCTCGCCACCCGATTCGAGCACACCGCGCCGGACTACCGCGACAGCTATGCCGAACACTTCGCCAGCCCGCTGCATTTTGCCGCCAAGGACAACGCGTTCGCCTTCGACCGCCACTGGCTGGACCAGCCGCTGCCGCTGGCAGACGCCATCACCCATCAAGCCATGGCTGAACGCTGTCGCAAGCAGAACCTCGAATTCACCGGACGTCAGGCCTGGCTGGGCCGTATTCGACAGTTGCTCAGTGCCCAGTTGAACGCCGCACCGGGACTGGAAGGTCTGGCCCAGCAAATGAAATGCTCGCCGCGCACCCTGCGCAGGCATTTGAAGGACATGGGCAGCAGCTATCAGGAACTGCTCGATGAGCTGCGCTTCGAGCGGGCCAAACAGATGTTGTGTGAGGATCAATTGCCGATCTACCGCATCGCCGAAACCCTGGGTTTCAGCGAGACCGCGAGCTTTCGCCATGCGTTTGTGCGCTGGAGCGGCGTCGCGCCGAGCCAGTTCAGACCGCATTGATATTCCAATGTGGGAGCTGGCTTGCCAGCGATGACTTCGGCACAGGCAACATTAATGTTGCCTGACACGCCGCTATCGCTGGCAAGCCAGCTCCCACAGGGTTTGTGTTTCATGTCTGTTGCTTGGACGGGCCTTTTCCAGCAAGGGGCGAATAGCGGTCAGAGGTTCTGGCCATATCGATCCCCTTTTGGCCTCTCCTGCCGTTTTCCAATTCGTCTCGCGCCGCAACACTGAAAGCAACCGAATCAGCCCCCGCGGAGAACAACAAATGCTGACGATCTACTCGGACGATCACCACCTTCACCATGGCCGCTGCGAATTGATCGATGGCCAGCTCAAGCCTTGCTTCGAGATGCCGTCGCGTGCCGACCATGTGCTGCAACGCGTGCAGCATCAACATCTGGGCCCGGTTGAAGCACCGCAGGACTTCGGCCTCGAACCGATCGCCCGCATTCACAGCCGCGACTATCTCGAGTTCTTCAAAGGCGCCTGGGCTCGCTGGACAGAATTCAACACCGACGGCGACTTGCTGCCCTACACCTGGCCAGCCCGCACATTGCGCGCCATCAAACCGACCAGCCTGCACGGCCAACTCGGTTACTACAGCTTCGACGGCGGCGCACCGATCACCGCCGGCACCTGGCAAGCAGCGTACAGCGCGGCGCAAGTTGCACTGACCGCGCAAGCGGCGATCCAGCGCGGCGCACACAGTGCCTTCGCGTTGTGTCGTCCACCGGGACATCACGCTGCCGGCGATTTGATGGGCGGTTATTGCTACCTCAACAATGCCGCCATCGCCGCCCAGGCCTTCCTCGATCAGGGCCACAGGAAAGTCGCGATCCTCGACGTCGACTACCACCATGGCAACGGCACCCAATCGATTTTCTACGACCGCAGTGACGTGTTGTTCACCTCGATCCATGGCCATCCGGAAGCGGAGTTTCCGTTCTTCCTCGGCTACGAGGACGAGCTCGGTGAAGGCGCCGGCGAGGGCTTCAATTTCAACTATCCATTGCCCGCCGGTTCCGGCTGGGACGCCTGGAGTGCGGCGCTGGATCAGGCCTGCAACGAGATCGACCGTTATGGCGCCGACATCATCGTCGTGTCGCTGGGTGTCGATACGTTCAAAGATGATCCGATCTCCCAATTCAAGCTCGACAGCCCGGATTACCTGGCGATGGGCAAGCGTATCGCCGCGCTCGGCAAACCGACGCTGTTCGTGATGGAAGGTGGCTACGCGGTGGAAGAAATCGGCATCAACGCGGTGAACGTGCTGGAAGGTTTTGAAGGCGCTCACTGAAGCACGACCAACCCGATCGACCCGCCCACGCGGGTCTTTTTTGCTCGCCAGATGTATGTACCGCACGCCGCTGCAACGCGATCCCTACCTTGCTCTGACCAGCCACCGCTCCCGGTGCGCCCCAACAGTCAAAGCAGGTATTGCCCATGCCCGAAATATCCCCACCCAGTTCGGTTGATGTACTGACCCAACTGGTCACCGGCCCTTCACTGCGAGAAGTCGCAACAGCGGCATTGCGTCCGGCACTCAAGACGCTTTACCCGCATCTGGACATCGACCCGCAACTGGCCATGGTCGTGACGCCGACCTGGGTCATCAGCGGTAAGCATGTCATCGCTGGCGTTGATAAAATCGAGTCGCTTACCGATGTGCTGGTGCGGCTCGGCCTGTCCGGTACGACAGTGACGTACCTCGACGAAGAACACTTCCTGACTCTTCAACCATACGTCACGCTGGCCATCCACTTGCCGGTGAAGATCGGTGCCATCGCCAGCCTGATCAACGAGCTCGCGCCGCTGCTGTTTGTTGCGTTCAAAGAACAGCAGATCGAGTACTGGAATAAAAACAGATCTGCGGATCAACCTCGCTGGTATGAGCTGTCGGATGCCTTGCGCAACCTGTGGAATGTACCGGCCAGCCTGGACTGGACTGCCGATGAACAAGCCATGGCCCTCGCCGTCTTCAACCACCCGGACAAGAAAGATCGAGCCGCGGACAAGTACAAGACATGCGCATACCTGATTGACCTTGATCGCGAAAAAGGAGAAGCCCCCAAACACCTGACGTTGCTCACCACCAGCGTGCTGATCGGGACGCTCGCAGAGCGCACGCTGATCATTACGCATTCGGTGGGTCGAGGCTTCCGGCGTTTCAACTCGGTGGACGATATTGGCAAGGCCTTGCCACAAAGATATCGGGATGAGGCCGCCGGTGATGGTCTGAGCTGGCGGTTGGTCGAGCCCGAAGGCAACTTCTTCGACCACATGGCCTGCACACTGGTTGCGATTGAAGCCGACGCCGTGGGTAAGCTCGATTTCTTTAAAGACTCGCCCGTCAGCAGGTTCTATCCCCACCCTGGCACGGAAGGTAATCATCAGCAGCCGCCTGCGCGCCTCAAGCCGCACATCGATCAGTTGCGGCCCATGCTGCCCGAGTGGCTGGACACTGCCTCACCCGCTGATCAGACGTGCTACAGCCGACACTTGCTGGATCTGACGGTGGTGCAGCATGAAAACAATGGCAAGTCGTTTCAGAGCGAAGTCAAAGACCTGCACACGTTCACCCGTGAAGCGCTGACCAAGCAGATCCTCAAAGATCACCCGAAAGCGACCGACGTGAAGATCGACGACATCGAGTTGACCATCGTCAGCCTGGTGATCTGGGGCACCTTCGTGGTGCCGTTCACCACTCAGACCCTCACCATGTCGCTTCCTGAACTCGCCCTGCAAAACCTCGCGGGCCTGCCCCTGGGCAATAAATCCGTGCGCTACAAGGATGGCAGCGCACTCCCCGCCTGGATGAGCGCTGCTTACCTGGAAAAACTGGTAACAACAGTCGATATCGGCAGCACCTACCCCGCCTACCTGAAAAAACAACTGGTCGACGACGCGACCCAGGCGCCCGCCCTGCGAGATCTCTACACCAGTCAGTTGCCTGTCGAGTTGCCGCTACTGGCACTGCAACGCAAGATCCTTGGCGAAGCGGGAATCACTGAACAGGGTTACCGCTATGTCGTTGCGGCCTTGAGCAGCAATCCCTCGGAACGGCGGGTCGACGGGGAAGAGATCGTCATCCGGCCTCTGGCGTTCGTTGCTCACCGTAGCAGTGCCCACGCCGATACCGTGGTCAACATGTTCGTCATCGGTCCGCGTCAGTCGGAAAAGGGACCGTGCCTGCTCTATCGGCCACTGTTCGAAAAAGTACTGATTCAATACCCGGGGCCGACAAACCTGCTATACGCGATCAGGCATGGGCGGGCACTGCGCGAATCGGTCCTGGCCTGGCTCCCGGATAGCGTACGGCTCAATTACAGCCAATACGTATTTACTGGCGAGCTGCCCTCGGCGTGGATTATTCCGGAACTGATTGTGCACCCGAGCAACGCCATTGATATGACGGGGCCCGTCGCTCTGGGCAGCGAAATCATCGAAACCGATACCCTGGCAACCCTGCACAAAACCAACGTGCAGGCGCTCATTACCCAGGCTGACCGGCAATCGGTTTCCAATGCAGAAGGCCGCTGGGCGACGCTCAAGCGCGGCGGCTGGATGCTCTTCAATGCCGCACTACCGTTTCTGGGACGCAGCCTGGGAGCAGCGGCCTGGATCTGGCAGATCATGGACGACCTGCAGGAAGTCACCGACGTGGCCAATGAGTCGGACAAGATCGCCTGGTCGGCGATTGCCGATATTCTGCTGGCGCTGGGCATGGCACTCGCCCATCGTGCAGCGGTCGGCCACAAACCGATCGAAGCAATCAACACGCTGGCAGAGGAAAAACCGTTAGAAGCTATCAGCCTGATTGAAGAGGAAGTTTCGAAGCCATCGTTACCCACTCCCGAGCCCGTAAAGACAGTGCGCTTACCTGATCTCACCCTGGCCGAGATTCCCACCGCCCACGCTTCCTCGGTCAACCATTTCGCGGCTCTGAAACGCTCGCCCGCTGGACTTGCAGCATTGCTGGACCGTCTGAAAACCGCCAAACCGCAGGGTATCGGTGTGGCAGCTGTCGAAGGGCGGCATCAACACCTCTATGCCCATGAAGGCAAATGGTACGCGCCAGTCGGTCAACGCTGGTTCCAGGTGCAGATCACGGAACATGAACACGTACAAATCATCGACTCGCGTGTGCAACCGCCAGCCGCAGGTCCATTTTTGACCTGCACCGCCGGCGGTGAATGGGTGCCCGACCTGCGATTACGCCTGCGTGGTGGCGGCTTGAGCGCTCGCCGCGAAGTGGAGAAAAAAAGGCGACGCGAGCAAGCGGACCAACTGAACAAAGATATTTCCACATTCGAAGAAACCATGGAGACCCGGTTGAGCGATCTCCAGAAAGCTCACTCGAACCTGATGGCGGCCAACGACGTGAACCGCGCAGAACTGACCCGCCTCTATCTCATCGAACTCGATTCGCAGCACAAGGAATACGGCGCGAACATCGAGAAAATCAAGGCACTGCAAATCGTCGAGGCATCACCCAGCTATCGCAAGAGCATGATTCAAAACCTGCAGATGCAGCTGTTCTTCGGGCAGGAGTGGCTCGCCCTGCACAGCAGGGTCCAGGCAGCCGACGTGGCCACGGCAATGGCGATAGAGAGGTTTGGCAGCCCCACCAATACCGACCGGCCGGCGTTTATCCAGACCTGTGAAAATCTGACCGATCAATGTCAGGCCATTATCGAAAAAATCGAGTCTGCCCATACCCGGTTTGCCGAACTGGAACGGCTCGGCAAAGGCGCCGTGGCAATTCTTAACGAATATCGACAAAAACTGCCCGACTACGATCTGAACAACCTGAAGCTTTTGCAAATCTTTCTCGGCAAGGAAATCTGCGTCAAGCCGGGCTCGGCAGCGATCGATGCCAAAGCGCAGGAAGCACTGGAGCTGCTCATTGAAGATGCCGATCTGAATGCTCAGAGTTCGCTGAACCTGATCGACGACGAAAGCCTCGACGACCTGCGCGACCGCCTCAAAGCCCTGAACAACATCTCCAAGCAGTTTGGCGCAGTGGAGCAACGCTTTGACGATTTCGCCCTCGAGTTTGCCGAGCAACTTCAGACCGAGCGTCTCAAGAAGGTCCGAACGCGGGTGATCGAGTTCAAAAAGCGAACCGCTGAACGACTGGCCGACCTGCTGCGCAATAAACACCTGCTGGGACCACAGTCTGGCCCGTCCAGACCGGCATCGAATCGGCGGATCATCCATACTAAATTCAAAGGCACGCAGGTCGGTGAGCGCAAGGCGAGCACAGATGGCAAAGATACCCATCTGGTGGAAGTGCGCGGTGAGCTGACCGGGGTGATCGCGACCTTCCATGAGAAGTCGCCAGGTGAATGGGTCGAACATATCACCTCGACAGAGCCGGCGCCTGTGCCGGTGCCCAAGCCCAAAATGACCCTCAAGCAAAGCACTGCGGCAGGTCAGGCGCTGCTCGACGGGTTGGCAGAATTCAACCGACACACCGAGGCTTACATCGAACGAGCGCAACGGATTCCGGTCGAGGTTGAGGAAATCTACCATCGGCAAGCCACCCGCCTGCGCAACGCCAGTGAAGCGATCGATCAAGCATTGACCGCCGGCAATGAAACCACCAACCCGGCAAATCCGACGCTCAGCCACAGCTTGTCTGCATCGGCACAGGACCTATATGAAAAAGGTACCAGTGAACGTATCCGCCTCATCAAGCGACAACCGCCGACGGAGGCTGGCGTGCAGTGGCTGAACAGCAAGAATGAGGTGCGGATATCGCAAACCGTCACCCGGCGCAGGCTCAAGAGTCAGGCCAAAGACTTTCTCGACGAATATGCGGTCAGCGATGCGAAGACCAATAAAGTGCTGTGGTACGCGCATTTCCACTACGCCCACGTCGACGACGCGGTCAACCTGTTTACCGCAGGACACCTGAAAACGGTGGCGCAGCAGCGCCTGGGTGGTGCCTTCACCACCCTGGGCGCCAGCAATCAGGAGCTCACCGCGATTTATCGCAGCGAAATCGGCAGTACATTGGCTCAGAGTCTGTTCTTCACAACTGCCACGCCTGGCGTAAGCGTGCCAACGCCGCTCTGATCGCCGGTTCAGGCACGGCGGCAAACCCCAGGACCAGTCCGGCGCGCTGATCCTGGGGAGTCACGGAGTCCGGCAACCAGTAATGGCTCAAGCCGCTGATTTCCACCTCCACGCCGGCGGCTTGCTCGATCAGTTGCTGCTCACGCTCGATGCTCTCCACCCTCACTGTCAGGTGCAGCCCGGCAGACACCGCCGGCAGGTCACCGACGCCGGGGATTGCCATTGGCCAGCCATCGAGCAACGTATTGCGCCGGTTTAACGCGGCGCGACGCATCCGGCGGATGTGCCGCTGGAAATGCCCGGCCGCCATGAACTCGGCCATCACCGCTTGCGTGCTCACCTCGGAATGCCGGACGTCCACCGCCCGGCGTTGCGAGAACGCTGGCACCAGCGCCGGTGGCAACACCAGATAACCGAGGCGCAACGCCGGAAATGCAACCTTGCCGAAAGTGCCGACATACAGCACGCGGCCCTGTCGATCGAGTGCCGCCAAGGGAGCCAATGGCGCGCCGGTGTAACGGTACTCGCCATCGTAGTCATCCTCGACGATCCAGCCTTGAGTCCGTTCAGCCCAGGCGAGCAATTCAAGACGCCGCGCCAGGCTCATCACCACGCCTGTCGGGTATTGATGCGAGGGCGTCACGTAGGCCACGCGACAATCACTGGCGGCCGACAGTGCCGAGCAATCCATGCCCTCCTCGTCCACGCCAATCCCGCGCAGAAGGCCACCCGCCACAGCGAATGCGTGGCCGGCCGCACGGTACCCCGGATTTTCGATCGCAACGCCATCGCCAGGCTCCACCAGCAGCTGTGCACAAAGGCTAATGGCCTGCTGCGCGCCACTGGTGATCACAATTTGCTCAGCCGAGCACTGCATCCCTCGCGAACTGCGCAGATAGGCCGCAATCAGGCTGCGCAGACGCGCATCGCCGGCCGGGTCGCCGTAGCACATCTGCTGAAGATCCGGTTTTCGCCAGAAAGCCCCGTTGAGCTTGGCCCAGACGTCAAACGGAAACAGATCGAAGGCCGGCACGCCGACCCGAAATGCCCGTGGCGGACCCGTGGGAGGCGTGGGTAAATGGTTGTACTCCAACCGCTGAAAAGCACCGCTGTGGATAACTTTACTGGATGAAATTACAGTGGAATTTGCCAAATTTGTGGATAAGGCTGTGGGTAAGCCTGTTGAAAACCCTGTGGATACTTTTGTGGATAGTTTTTTTGCCTTGAGCTGGTCTCGGGGCAGTTGCGCCACGTAAGTACCATCGCCCACCCGCCCTTCAATAAAGCCTTCGGCATAGAGTTGATCGTAGGCGCGAACCACACTGTTGCGGGAAATCGCCAGCGCTGCGGCCAGATCACGGCTGGCCGGCAAGCGCGTACCGCTAGCGAGCCGCCCGTCCAACACCCGCAGGCGCAGCGCCTGATAAAGCTGACGGCTCAAGCCCTGACGGCGATCAAGCTCGATTCCCGCCGGGTTGAAGGGCATGGACAACGTGGACGATTCAGGCATGACAATGGACCTATGAAATTGGTCATCAATGGCTCTTACAACAGACCAATAGCCTGCCTAGGATGCAGGCATTCGCCAAGGAAAATCTCTCCATGTACACGCCGCGCGCCTTTGCCATCGATGAGCTGTCCCAACTTCACGAACTGATCCTCGCCACTCGCCTCGCCATCCTGGTGACCCACGGCGAAAACGGTCTGCAAGCCAGCCATGTGCCGGTGCTGCTGCATTGCGAGCAAGGTGAATACGGCACGCTTTACGGGCACTTGGCCAGGGCCAACCCGCAGTGGAAGGACCTGCGCGACGGCGCCGAAGCGATGCTGATTTTTGCCGGGCCGGATGCCTATGTCAGCCCGGGCTTTTATCCGAGCAAGGCCGAGCACGGCAAAGTCGTGCCGACCTGGAACTACATCGCCGTGCACGCCTACGGCCACGCCGAGACCTTCAGCGATGGCGGACGGCTGCTCGACATCGTCAGCACCCTCACCGACCGCCATGAGGCTGGCCGCGCACAGCCTTGGTCGGTCGCCGACGCGCCCGCCGATTACATCGACAGCATGCTCAAGGCCATCGTCGGTTTCGCCATTCCCATCGACCGCCTGGAAGGCAAGCGCAAGCTCAGTCAGAACCGCAGCGCCGAAGACATTGCCGGCGTGCGCGAGGGGCTGGCCGCCAGTCCCGAGATCAATGATCAAACCCTCGCCCAATTGATGCGCTAAGGAAATCACCATGAGTCAGATCGAGATCCGTCAGGTCAACGCCGACGACCACGCCGCCTGGCTGCCGCTGTGGCAAGCGTACCTGCGCTTCTACAACACCGAACTGCCGGAGGCGGTGACGAACAGTACCTGGCAGCGCTTCCTCGACCCGAGCGAACCGACGCACGCCGCCCTCGCCTGGGCTGACGGTAAAGCGCTGGGCATGGTGCATTACATCTACCATCGCTCGAACTGGAGCATCGAAAACTCCTGCTATCTGCAAGACTTGCTGGTGGCGCCTGAAACCCGCGGCACCGGCGTCGGTCGCCAGTTGATCGAGCACGTCTACGCGACCGCCAAGGCTGACGGCTGCTGCAAAGTCCATTGGCTGACCCACGAATCCAACGCCACGGCGATCCAGCTCTACGAGCGCATCGCCGAACGCCCAGGCTTCATCCAGTTTCGCAAAGCCCTTTAAGGAGACGCGCTCATGACCACCTCACCTGCCGACTGGAAAGGCGTGCCCGCGCCAACTACCACGTTGCTCGAAGGCCGCTTCATCCGCCTGGAAAGGCTCAACCCGGCGCGCCATGGCGACGACCTGTTCAATGCCCTCGAAGGCCCCGGCGCCGACCCGAGACTCTGGGATTACTTGCCCTACGGCCCGTTTCCCGAGCGCAGCGTCTTCAACGACTGGCTGAACAATCACGCGGCCAGCAGCGATCCGTATTTCTTCAGCGTCATCGACCGCGCCAGCGGCCAGGTACAAGGCATGCTCAGCCTGATGTCGATTGTCCCGGCCCATGGCCGTATCGAAATCGGCCACGTTAGCTTCGGCGCGCCAATGCAGCGTTCGCCAAAAAGCACCGAGGCTGTTTACCTGTTGGCCAAGCACTCCTTTGATCTGGGCTACCGTCGCCTGGAATGGAAGTGCAACAACGGTAACGCCCGCTCCAAATACGCCGCTGAACGCCTGGGCTTCAGCTTCGAAGGCGTGTTCCGCCAGCACATGGTGGTCAAGGGCCAGAACCGCGACACGGCGTGGTACTCGATTTTGGATTCGGAATGGCCGGCGATTGCGGTGGGGTTCGAGCGCTGGTTGAGTGATGAAAACCAAACCGCATCGGGGCAGGTGAAGGGTTTGGTCGAGTGCCGTACTTGAGCCTTTAAAAGCAAAAGATCGCAGCCTTCGGCAGCTCCTACACGGGAAAAAATGCAGGAGCTGCCGCAGGCTGCGATCTTTTGATCTTTAACTGATATCTCGCCGAATTCGCACAACGCCCATCTTCATCCCAAACGGACGAAACACGGCGTTCAACGATTTCAGCGTTTGATTACCCTCACCGTGTTCGATATGCACCAACGTGCGAACAGAAATTTTGCACATTTTCGCAAACTGGGTTTGGTGCAAACCCGTCACTTCCATACGCAAGCGGCGAACGGCTTCGCCGATCTCAAGCGTTCCCTGCGCCAGCGCTTCTCGTATGTTTTCAATAAGCACAGTGCGTTCGGCAACGGTCAGGCTCATTTCAGGTCCCACTCTTTCAATCGTTGCTCCAGATTTTTCAATGCAATGCCTGGGTGATTCATGGTTCGGTCCGGCAAGCCGCTCTCAGTCAAAATATCGGGAAGCGCCGCGAGGCGATGTGCGTCCTGACGCAGACGCTCGAACAAATCCGGCGCGCCAGCCAAAGCAGCCAAGGGGTCATCCGGATCAGCAATATCAGACAATGCGCGACAAACACCTCGCCAATCGACATCACCCGCTCTTTCCAACGCTTTCGGCCACTTTGTCGTCCGGGTAATGCCTTCATCGTCCATGACCATCGGCGCCAAATCATAAATTGGAGCAAGCCGAAACGAACTTATCCCACGAATAATCGCGGTATTGCGGCCATGGTTATCCGAGTTACCGAGAATTTTGTTGATCAGATCCCGACGCAAGTAGTCCGCCACCAGATCGGGAATCTGATTCGCTTGCCCTGCCTCACGCCAAAGACCGGCAAGCATGCGAATCACGTCCAAATGGTCCATCGCGCTGCCTGGTGTTGTCACGTTAGCCAGCGAATAAATCGATTCGACTGCGTAACGCTCAACACCTTGAGCGGTTACCCGACGGTCAAAACGCTGCATCCACAAGCTGGGTTTGGTCGCCTCTTCCAGTGCCAGCCCCTGTGATGCGACCGTTTCGATGCCTAACGTCTGAAGGGCTCTGTAGTAGTGGAACTCACTTCGCAAAATGTCCTGATCGGTCCGGTTACCTTTGTTGCGGGCAAATTTCACAAACCAGTGCTGACTGACGTCTGAATCCTCAAGGACTGCGTCGGGGAACAGGAGACCGGACTTGTCCTCTGCCAACAGAAGCTTCGGTGCTTCCCCCCCCGCCCCCGTCGCACCGCCAATGGCGGCACCCAGTTCATAGGCGTACTCGAGAAACCGGTTGTCACGCAGGATCACGTCCTGACGCTGAAACCCAATGGGCTCTCGCTCATCCACAGATTCGGCAGACTCCTTTATCCGCATGTTGCCGATCGGTGCCGCTGTACTTCGACCCAACAGATAAAGATCGGCGCTGATGCCTGCGGGTTTTTCTTGCCCCACGCGAGCGAGAAGAAAACGTTTCGCCGCACCGGCAGGAGCGATGTCATGGATGAAGGCTGGCACAGCGGATCGCCGGCTATCCCATTCCAATGGGAACCGTACACTCACAGCTTTTGAGAACGGCGACCCTATCTCGTCGAAGTTATCGAAGAGATAGGTGGTTTGATAACCGAAATCGCAGCGACTTTCGAAACCCTTTTCGGGGTCAGCGAAACTCAGAATCATCGCGTCATGCCATTGCCCTGCCGTGAATATCTGTAATGTCAGGTCGTACATGCGCTTTTCACCTGCATTTAAATGCACTTTAGCGAAGAGTTTTTCGTAATAACTGCAATATAGTGCATATTTAATTGAGAGCCACGAATACATCTGCAACAAAATGCAGAAAAGCACCCACAACGTCTTTCCCTATCCATGTGCTGGCGGACATGCGCATACACCGCCAGCGCGTTGATCACTCCGTTGGCACTAACCTGTCCAGCACCCGATTAACCGCCAGCTTTGCCAGCATCACCACCTGAGCGATGCCTTGCAGGGTTTTGCGGTGGGTACCTTCAACCTGCGCGATATGGTTGTTGATGATGACGGTGGCCGAGCCGAGGGTTTCACTGGCATCTGCCAGCAGCGACTCGTTGTCGGCCTCGGGACTTGCCATGTACAGCGTGTTGGGTTTGTAAGGCGTGGCCATGATGTCGGCCGCCGATGGGCGGAGATAGTGGTCGAGGGCGCGCTCGGCGGCTTCGTGAAGTTTCTTTGAATCGGGCGATTCGTAGGGGGATGCCGGATCTGTGACCGGCGGGTTAGGCGTTACTTTGAACATGGGGACTAACCTCTGGTAAGGCTGCGTCCTTCTCGCTGCTAAACGATTGGGTGGCAGCTGTGCGCAAGTTAGCAGACCGGTAGTCACCCAAAACCCGGCGCACCCGAAGGTGCCATGCGCACAGCCACCATCGAGCGCAGGCAAATGCCTGACTGGATGAGACTCGTACGACTGAGCAACTGCCGGGCTGCTAAACCCGATCACTGGGAATCAGTGACCCGATCAAGTTACGCAGCCCGCCCAGGGCGCACAAGCCGGCGGATTCTGGTGCATGCGTAGGCAGCGGCGCAAGGTTTTGTAGGTCGCAAGACGTAAAGCCAACAGGCTTTAAACAAGAGCGACGACAGAGGTTTACCGCACAAGAATAATTGGCGATTTATCTGTCTTGTTTCACCTACATGCCGATCAGGCACAGGCTCAAGGAGTCGCAATGCGTCCGTCATGTGGGCTGGCTCCTACACCCTGTAGGAGCTGCCGCAGGCTGCGATCTTTTGATTTTGTCTTAAGCGAGTTTCTGCGCCAGCACCGCAATGTGCTCCGGGCCGATCCCGCAGCAACCGCCCAGGTGACTGGCACCACGCTGCTGCCAATCACGCGCCCAATGCAGATAACCCGGCGGATCGAGATCTTCGCGCAACGGATCGAGCCCGTCGTTGGCCGTGGCTTCTTTAGGCTGCGGCGGGAACGCATTGGCATACGCGCCGATGTGAATCTTCACCCCCAGACGTTCGAAGGTTTCACGCGCCGCATCAATGGCTGCGCCGATCACTTCCGGCTGGCTGCAATTGAATAGCAATGTTTCAACGCCCAACTCCGCTGCTACCGCAGCCGCTTCGGCCACAGGCTCGCCAGAACGCAAACGCGGTACGTCGTCAGTGTCTTCATCCTTCAAGGTAAACGACAGCCAGAACGGCTTGCCGTCCTGCGGAAGTCCGGCGTGGATGGCCCGCGCCTCGACAATCGAGCTCTGGGTTTCCGCCAGCCACAGGTCAACGTGCGGTGCCAGACCGTTGACCAATGGATTCAACAGTTCCGTGACCCGGGACGCGTCAAACAGATCAGGACGATATGAGCCGAACAACGGCGGCAACGAGCCCGCCACCCGCACGTTTTTGCCCGATGCCTGCACCGCACGCCACGCCAGTTCGCCAGCCAACGCTGCCAAAGCCTGACCTTCAGCGGCAAAACGCGCTTCGCCGATATGAAACGGCACCACTGCATAACTGTTGCTAGTGATCACGTCGGCACCACTGGCGATATAGGCAGCGTGTACAGCCTCGACCGCTTGCGGTGCTTCGCTCAGCGCCAGTGCCGACCATTCTGGCTGCCGAAATGGCGCCCCGGCTCGTTGCAACTCACGGCCCATGCCGCCATCAAGAATAACCGTGCTCGCTGCGCCCATATGCTTTTCACTCATATGCTTATGAAAATAACTCACTATCAGAGTCGTTCTTATAACTATTTAATACGCACCAATCGGTTAATAACAACTTCTTTTTTATTCAGGGATCGCCTGTGAAACTGCAACCACTACTGGCCCTCGGCCTGACGATTCTGGCCGCCTCAACCCAAGCCTTTGGTGGCACCACGCTGGATCGCGTCGAGCAGAAAAAAGAAATGGTCGGCGTGTTGATGGAAAGCTATCCACCCTTCTCATTTCTCAACGATCAGAACCAGCTCGACGGCTTCGACGTTGATGTTGCCAAAGCCGTGGCGGACAAACTGGGCGTGAAACTGCGCCTGGAAACGCCGTCCTGGGACGTCATCGCCGCCGGCCGCTGGAGTGGCCGCTACGACATCTGCATCTGCTCGATGACCCCAAGCAAGGCCCGTGCTGAAGTGTTCGATTTCCCGGTCGAATACTATGCCTCGCCAGCCGTGATCGTGGTCAATGCCAAGGACGATCGCATCCACGGCGCCAAGGATCTGAGCGGCAAGAAAGTCGGCCTTACCAGCGCCTCCAGCTACGAAAGTTATCTCAACAAAAATCTGGTCATCGAAGGCGCGGAAGACACGCAGTTGCAGTACCCGTTCGAGGATGTGCAGATCGCCCCGTATGACACCGACAACGTCGCCTTCCAGGACTTGGGCCTGGGTGCCGGCGTGCGTCTGGATGCGATCCTCACCAACCTCGTCACTGCCCAGCCGCGCCTGAATGAAGACAAACGCTTCAAGCTCGCCGGCGAAGCGCTGTACTCGGAGCCGAACTCGGTCGCCATCGAGAAGGGTGATGCGCAGTGGGACGCCAAGGTCCGCGAGGTCTTTGCCCAACTCAAACAGGACGGCACCCTGAGCAAGCTTTCGCAAAAATGGATCGGCGCCGACATCAGCCAATGACTTCTTTCCCGGTACCTCCCAAGCCACCGCAACCGGTGGCTGAATCACGCCTGTGTCGGCTGTTCGGTTTTCGTACGCGGCTGTACCTGACCTGGGCGGTGATGTTCTGCCTGTTCGCGGGATTCTTTCTGAGCTTCGACCTGAAGTTTTCGATCATCCTCGACAAGCTGCCCAACCTGGTCGGCCTGAAACTGGCACCTAATGGTTTCTTGCAGGGGGCAGCACTGACGCTGTTTCTATGCCTGTGCTCAATCGTTGCTTCGGTGCTGCTGGGTTTCGTGACTGCGCTGGCACGACTGTCGAAAAGTGCGGTGGCCTTCGGCATCGCCAGTTTCTACGCCTCGTTCTTTCGTGGCACGCCGCTGCTGATCCAGATCCTGCTGATCTATCTCGGTTTGCCGCAACTGGGCATCGTGCCTGGCGCCATCGTCGCCGGGATCATCGCCCTGTCACTCAACTATGGCGCGTACCTCAGCGAGATCTTCCGCGCCGGCATTCTTGGCGTCCCGTACGGCCAGCGAGAAGCATCGCTGGCGCTGGGAATGCGCGACTCAGTCATTCTCTGGCGCATTACACTGCCTCAGGCCATGCGTACCATCATTCCGCCGACCACCAATCAATTCATTTCGATGCTGAAAGACTCGTCGTTGATCTCGGTGATGGGCGTCTGGGAAGTGATGTTTCTTGCGCAGTCGTATGGACGTTCAAGCTATCGCTACATCGAAATGCTGACCACGGCGGCCATTATTTACTGGTTGATGTCGATTGGGCTGGAGCTGATTCAGGCGCGGATGGAGCGGCATTACGGCAGGGCATACGTTCGCCGTACTTGAAGTGATCAATAACGCGTCATGAGTTGATTGGGCAGTGGCATCTGAGCTTTTGACTGCTGAACAGTCGGCGACGTCCCGATAGATTGTAGGAAAAGGAAGCGCCGGATTCGGGTAAAACCACCGGCTGCGGATCTGGTGGAAATTTTCCACAAAATGATGCGACGTCGCCTGCAACGCTTCGGGAAGCAGCCGACATCGGATTCTTCGGTGCATCAATAGAGTTGGGTCTTCTTTCAGCAGAGACTTTACTTGATGGATGCTCAACACAAGTACCAAGCAAAAAAACTCGCGTTAGCAATCGCGCTGACGCTGGGGTGCACGCCCTTCACTTTTGCAGAACTCGCCCCTGATCCAGTACCGAGCGCTGAAGAATTGATCGGTATGCTCGACCACTTCGTCGCTGATCCTGACACCGTCAAGCATGACCCCATCAAAGCAAAGGTCGCTGCAATCGACGGTGTTTCCCTGACGCTTGATGACCGTAATGATCTGCTTACTATAGGCAGCCGCGGCAATTTTGCCGGGCTGGTTGATGGCGCGGGCGGAGTGAATGTCCTACAACTCGATGGCGCGAGAGGAACGCTGGGGAAAACTGTTAACTTCAACGGTTTGCACGTCAAGCAAGGCACCTGGACTCGCAGTGGAGATGGCGATTTCGATCTTGGCGTTCTGGTCAGGTCAAAAGCATCATTGACCAATGATGGGAACATATTGGGGCAGGCAGTGACCGCGGGAATTCTGATCAACAAAGGGGCCATAGTTGGCGGAGCCACAGTATTGGGCGGCGGAGACCTTACCAACAAGGGACTGATTGACGGCACCGTCACCGTTCACGAAAAGGGACATTTCGCGGGTGGGGGCGCGTTGAGAAACCTGAACGTCCACGGGCGGCTTTCGGTTGATGAGGTGTATCACGCCCCGAAAGTGAGTGGAGACCTGAACCTGTCGCAAACAGCGGTTTTGTCCTACGCCGTTAATGCTGCGGGTAACAGTCCGACGATAGAAGTCGGCGGAACCGCCCGGCTTGGCGACGCAACCCTGAAACTCGTCACTGCCGGTGAGTACCCTAAAAGCTCCGAGCACACCATTCTCAATGCAAAAAAAGTCGAAGGGCGTTTTGTCAGCATCGAGAACAACCTGGCCTTCATGACGCCAGAGGTGCATTACGAAGATCAAAAAGTCGGGCTGACTTATTCCCGCAATGAAGTAGAAATTGAAAGTCTTGCGAATACAGAAAAAGGTCGTGCGGTTGGCGGAGCTATAGATGCGCCAACCGAACCAACGCCATCCGCGATACCAACACCAACACCAACACCAACACCAACACCGTTGACTACCTCGACACCAATATCATTGCCGGCACCAGATGTAGCTTCAGTGCCAGATTCCGTCACAGCTTTAGCTCCCGCTCCTGCGTCAGTTGCTGTTCCTGTTGCTGCGGTTGATGTTGATGTTGATGTTCCATCCGTAGTTGCAACATCGTCGACAACGCACTCTCCAGTGCCGGTTGAATCCTTTGTCGAGCGCGCCCCCCAAAACGTCGAACAACCGGCAGTTCAACCGCAAAAACCGGTAAATGCTGCGGTCACCGCGTTACTGGCCAGCGATAAAACTACTGCCCCCGTCGCCCTCGAACAACTCGCGGCCGGCAGCAACGCCAACATCGCAAAAGCCACGTTAAGCAGCATCAACCCCGTGAGCGCTAGCATGCTGTCGGCTATGCGCCAACTCGACCATCGCACGGGCGCAGCTTACGGCTCGGGCGATTCACCTCGCGAAGCTGCCGGCAGTGCAGATTCCGGGCGAGTCTGGGTTCAGGCATTGGGCCATGGCGGCAAGGTTGATCGCGAGTACGACAGCACCCTGAAACACGCCACCCAAGGCTTGGTCATGGGCGCTGACTGGCGGCTCAATGAGCAATGGCATATCGGTCTGCTGGGTGGCAAATCCCAGACCAAATTCGATGCCCGCCAATACGATGGCGACCTCGACAGCTGGCACGTTGGCGCCTACGCCGTGCGCCAGGATGGTCCACTGGCCCTGCGCCTGGGTGCCACTTACGCCAACCATGACGGCAGCAGCAAACGTCGGGTGGCGTTCAACGGATTCAGCGATCGCCTCAAAGGCAACTACAACGCCAACACCCAGCAAGCCTTCGCCGAGCTGGGCTTCAACTTCGGCCGCAACGACGTGACACTCGAACCGTTCGCCAGCCTCGGCTACCAACGTTATCAACGTGACAGCCACAGTGAAAAGGGTGGTGATGCGGCGCTGAAAGTCTTTGGGCAAACCCGCGACAATCTCAGCAGTACCTTCGGCCTGCGCACGGCAAAAATCCACACACTGGACAACGGCATGAGCCTGACGCCGCGATTGAGCGCCGGGTGGAAACACACCTTTGGCGAACTCGACAGCGACACCGGCCAGCAACTGGTCAAGGGCGGTAAACGCTTCACCGTGACCGGTGCAGAACTGGATCGCAACAGCCTGGGCGTCGATGCGGGTCTGGACCTCGGACTGTCGACCAACCACACACTGGGCGTGGCAGTCACGGGCGAGTTCGGCAGCGAAAGCCGCAATCGCGGCGTGATGGGCCAGTGGCGCATGGCGTTCTAAGTCGCTTCCTGTAGGAGCTGCCGGAGGCTGCGATCCTTTGATCTTCGCTTTAAAAGATCAAAAGATCGCAGCCTGCGGCAGCTCCTACAGGTGAAAAATCAGAAAAAAAAGGGGAGCACATGCCCCCCCGAGGTTTAAAGCGTTGGATCGCGGCGGTTATCTCAGCCTTCGATCTCGATCAGGATTTCGCCCGGGTTCACCCGGTCGCCCTTGGCCACATGAATCGCCGTAACCTTACCGGCGATGGCGGCCTGAACTTCGGTTTCCATCTTCATGGCTTCGGTGATCAGCACAGCCTGGCCCGCCTTGACGGTGTCGCCTTCCTTGACCAGCACATCGACGATGTTGCCGGGCATGGTGGTGCTGACGTGGCCCGGTGCCGAGGCCTGTTTGCGCTTGCTGCTGCCGCCGCCGACGAATTCGTTAAGCGGTTCAAACACCACTTCTTCCGGCATGCCATCGATGGACAGGTAGAAGTGGCGCTTGCCTTCAGCCTTGACGCCGACACCCGTGATATCGACGCGGTAAGTCTCGCCGTGGACGTCGATGACGAACTCGGTCGGTACACCTTCGCCACCGGCCGACGTCACTGCGCCCGCCTCTGGAATCGGCAGCAGCACTTCCGGCACGAGAGTACCGGCGGCACGCTCTTCGAGGAACTTGCGACCGATGTCCGGGAACATGGCGAAGGTCAGCACGTCTTCTTCCGACTTGGCCAATGCACCGATATCGGCACGCAGCTTGGTCATTTCCGGTTTGAGCAGATCGGCCGGACGTACATCGATCACTTCTTCGCTGCCAATGGCCTGACGACGCAGTTTTTCGTTCACCACGCCCGGCGCTTTGCCGTAGCCGCCCTGCAGGTAGAGCTTCACTTCGTTGGTGATGGTTTTGTAGCGCTCGCCGGCCAGCACGTTGAAGAACGCCTGGGTGCCGACGATCTGCGAAGTCGGGGTGACCAGCGGCGGGAAGCCGAGGTCTTCACGCACGCGCGGGATTTCCGCCAGCACTTCAGCCATGCGGTTCAACGCGCCCTGCTCTTTCAACTGGTTGGCCAGGTTGGAAATCATCCCGCCCGGCACCTGGTTGACTTGCACGCGAGTGTCGACAGCAGTGAATTCGCTTTCGAACTGGTGGTACTTCTTGCGCACGGCGTAGAAGTACAGGCCGATCTCTTGCAGCAGTTCAAGGTTCAGACCGGTATCGAACTCGGAGCCCTTGAGCGCAGCCACCATCGACTCGGTGCCTGGATGGCTGGTGCCAGAGGCGAAGCTGGAGATCGCGGTGTCGATGTGGTCAGCGCCGTTTTCGATTGCCTTGAGTTGGCACATCGTCGCCAGACCGGCGGTGTCATGCGAGTGAATGAACACCGGCAGCGACTGTTCGGCTTTCAATGCCCGGACCAGTTCGCCAGTGGCGTACGGCGTCAGCAGACCGGCCATGTCCTTGATCGCTACCGAGTCGCAACCCATGGCTTCCATTTGTTTGGCTTGGGCCACGAAAGCGTCAATCGTGTGCACCGGGCTGGTGGTGTAGGCGATGGTGCCCTGAGCGTGCTTACCGGCAGCTTTCACCGCTTCGATGGCCACGCGCAGGTTACGCACGTCGTTCATCGCGTCGAAGATGCGGAACACGTCGATGCCATTGACCGCTGCCTTGGCGACGAACGCTTTGACCACGTCATCGCTGTAATGGCGATAGCCCAACAGGTTCTGGCCACGCAGGAGCATTTGCAGACGCGTGTTAGGCAACGCGGCGCGCAGTTGACGCAGACGCTCCCACGGATCTTCTTTCAGAAAGCGGACGCAGGCGTCGAAGGTCGCGCCGCCCCAGCATTCCAGCGACCAGTAGCCGACTTTGTCGAGCTTGTCGCAGATCGGCAGCATGTCTTCGGTGCGCATGCGGGTGGCGAGCAGCGATTGGTGAGCGTCGCGCAGGATGGTGTCGGTAACGAAGATCTTTTTGCTCATTGTTGTATTCCTCACAGGCCTGCGTGGGCGGCGATGGCGGCGGCGATGGCCAGGGCCAGCTCTTCGGGTTTGCGCTTGATCGAGTAGTTGGTCAGTTCAGGGTGGCTTTCAACGAAGCTGGTATTGAACTGGCCGCTACGGAATTCCGGATTGCGCAGGATTTCCTGGTAGTACGCGGCGGTGGTCTTCACGCCTTGCAGACGCATGTCGTCGAGAGCACGCAGGCCACGGTCCATCGCCTCTTCCCAGGTCAGTGCCCAGACCACCAGTTTCAGGCACATCGAGTCGTAGAACGGCGGAATGGTGTAGCCGGTGTAGATCGCCGTGTCGGTGCGCACGCCCGGCCCACCGGGGGCGTAGTAACGGGTGATCTTGCCGAAGCTCGGCAGGAAATTGTTTTTCGGGTCTTCGGCGTTGATGCGGAACTGCAACGCGAAACCACGGTGCTGAATGTCTTCCTGCTTGACCGACAGCGGCAGGCCGGACGCAATGCGGATCTGCTCGCGGACGATGTCGATCCCGGTGATTTCTTCGGTGATGGTGTGTTCCACCTGCACCCGGGTGTTCATCTCCATGAAGTACACCTCGCCCTCGGCGAGCAGGAACTCCACAGTGCCGGCGTTCTCGTAGCCCACGGCTTTGGCTGCACGCACCGACAGGTCGCCGATGTAGGCGCGCTGTTCCGGGGTCAGTTGCGGGCTCGGGGCGATTTCGATCAGCTTCTGGTTACGACGCTGGATGGAGCAGTCACGCTCGAACAGATGCACGACGTTGCCGAAGCTGTCGCCGAGGATCTGCGCTTCGATGTGCTTGGGATTGACGATGCATTTTTCCAGGAACACTTCCGCCGAACCGAAGGCCTTGGTGGCCTCGGAGATAACGCGGGGAAAATTCTGTTCGAGTTCTTCGCGACTGTTGCAGCGACGGATACCGCGACCGCCACCACCGGAGGTGGCCTTGAGCATCACCGGATAGCCGATGCGGTCACCTTCGGTCAGGGCTTCGGCGATGTCCGCCACGTTGCCCTCGGTGCCCGGCGTAACCGGCACGCCAGCCTTGATCATGCTACGGCGCGCTTCAGTCTTGTCGCCCATGCGGCGAATGACTTCTGCCGACGGGCCGATGAATTTGATTCCGCGCTCGGCGCAGATGTCTGCCAGTTCGGCGTTTTCCGACAGGAAACCGTAACCGGGGTGCAGTGCATCGCAACCGGTTTCCACCGCCAGATTTACCAGCTTGCGCGGGTTGAGATAACCGGCCAGTGGTTCGGCACCGATGCTGTGAGCCTCATCCGCACGCTTCACATGCAGCGCATGCCGGTCGGCGTCGGAAAAAATCGCAACAGAGCGAATGCCCATCTCGGCGCAGGCTCGCACGATTCGTACGGCAATCTCACCACGGTTGGCGATCAGGATCTTTTTTATCACTTGGAGGTTCCCTTGAGCCGGTGGCACCACGACCTGCTAGACCCAGGTCGACGCGTGACCAAATGTTTCAATCTGGTCGCGACTCCACACTAGCGCTCGCAAGGGATTAACAAAAATGAATAATTATTGGGTCAGGCATAAGTAAACACTTATAGTTGAAACATCCGCCCGCACCCAGAGCCTGAATAAAATGCGTAAGTCACTGATGCGTATGACATTACGCCAGTTACAGATCTTCAATGAAGTGTGTGATTTACGCTCCTACAGCCGCGCAGCCGAGGAAATGTCGCTCACACAACCGGCCGTGAGCCTACAGATTCGTCAGCTCGAAGAGCTGATCGGGCAGCCATTATTCGATTATGTCGGCAAAAAACTCTACATGACCGAGGCCGCCGAAGCCCTTCAGCGCGCCAGCCGAGACATTTTCGGGCGCCTGGAAAACCTCGACATGCAGTTGTCGGACATGCAGGGCTCGCTGCAAGGCCAACTGAAACTGGCGGTGGAATCGAGCGCGAAGTATTTCGTGCCGCATCTGTTCGCGGCGTTCAAGCGCCAGAATCCGGAAGTTAATCTGCAACTGACCGTGGTCAATCGCGGCCAGGTGATCCGGCGTCTTTCCGACAACCGCGATGATCTGGTGATCATGTCGATGGTGCCGCAAGACATGGGGTTGGAGTTCCTGCCGTTCCTCAATAATCCGATTGTCGCCGTGGCTCGCCCGGATCATCCGCTGGCGCATATGGGGCCGCTGCGTTTGCAGGATCTTGAGCCGTACACGCTACTGATCCGCGAACCCGGCTCGGGTACGCGACTGGCGTGCGAAGAGTATTTCAAAGAGAAGCGCGTGCATTTCACCCAGACTCAGGAAGTGGCCTCGGCCGAAGCGCAACGTGAATGCGTGGCAGCGGGTCTGGGCCTGGCGCTGTTGACGCGCCACGCCCTGAACCTTGAGCTGGCGACCGGCGGCCTGGTCGAGTTGCCGGTCGAGGAGTTGCCGCTGCTGCGTAGCTGGTGCCTGGTGCAAGCAAAATCCAAGCGCTTGTCACCGGTGGCGCACGCCTTCCTGGCGTTTATCCGCAGCGAACGCGTGCAGATCAGCGCGCTGGTTGAGCGCTTCGACGGGAAGCTGCCGGTGCTGCCTGCCAATAATTGAGTTCGACTTCCTCGGGAAAACCGCCGATTTCGGCCTGAAGCTGACGAAGTTCATAGCGATCTTCGATGGCGCGACGAAATTCCATACGGCGCTGGTCTTCCTGCTGACGACGGGTTTTCGCTGCGCTGTTGCGTTCTTCGTAGGGCTGAGCCATTTCGAGTCTCCCAAGGCGTTTACGGGAGTTTCAAGATAGGCGCGGGGGATGACGGTTTGGCTGCGTCGTGGTTACAGACTGATGAAGGTTTGCATCGAAAAGCAAAAGATCGCAGCCTTCGGCAGCTCCTACAAGGGAATGCGTACACCCGTAGGAGCTGCCGAAGACTGCGATCTTTTGATCTTAGTCATCCAGTGCTTTCACTGCTTTCGGAGACAGACGCAAGCTACGCAGACTGCGCTTCACGCTCTTGAGGTGGTTGACCAGGCTCGGACCACGCGCCATGGCCACGCCCATCGCCAGCACGTCGATTACCACCAGGTGAGCAATGCGCGAAGTCAGCGGCGTATAGATTTCGGTGTCTTCGTGCACATCGATCGCCAGATTGACCGTCGACAGTTCTGCCAATGGCGTCTGGCTCGGGCACAGGGTGATCAGCGAAGCACCGCTCTCGCGCACAAGATTGGCGGTGATCAGCAAATCCTTGGAGCGCCCGGACTGGGAAATGCAAATCGCCACGTCAGTGGGCTTCAACGTCACCGCCGACATCGCCTGCATGTGCGGATCGGAATACGCCGCCGCCGTCAGCAGCAGGCGGAAGAACTTGTGCTGCGCATCCGCTGCCACCGCACCCGACGCGCCAAAGCCATAGAACTCGACGCGCTGCGCCTGCGACATCAAGCTCACCGCACGCTGCAATTCCACCGGATCGAGCTTCTCGCGAACCTCCATCAACGTGTGCAACGTGGTGTCGAAAATCTTCAGGCTGTAATCGGCAACGGAGTCGTCTTCATGGATCGCGAACTGGCCGAAGCTGGCACCGGCGGCCAGGCTTTGCGCCAGTTTCAGTTTCAGATCCTGAAAGCCGGAACAACCGATGGCGCGACAAAAGCGCACGATGGTCGGCTCACTGATGCCGACATTGTGGGCCAGGTCGGCCATGGAACTGTGCATCACTGCCGCAGGGTCAAGCAGCACGTGGTCGGCGACCTTGAGCTCCGACTTGCGTAACAGGTGACGTGACTGGGCGATGTGTTGCAGCAGATTCAAGGGGCTGGACTCTTCTTATGGTCGGGGATGTAGCAAGCTTGTAGTTATACTACATGAATTGGCTTTTTGCCTGCTCAATGCGTAACTCCATGTCCCCATATCAGGCGCGATGGCGTGCATGTAGCCCTTATAGCGGGTTTTCCTGTGCGCGCAAAAGCCCGGCCAGAGCGGCAGCTTCAACGGGCCGACTGATCAGATAACCCTGCACTTCATCACAACGCTCGGTGCGCAAAAACTCCAGCTGTTCCTCGCGCTCTACCCCCTCAGCCACCACTTTCAGCGACAGCCCGTGGGCCATGGCGATGATCGCCCGGGTGATTGCCGCATCTTCACTGCCCTCGCCCAAACCACGAATGAACGCTTGATCGATCTTCACGTAATCCACCGGGATGCGCTTGAGATAACTCAGCGATGAATACCCGGTGCCGAAATCGTCGATGGCCAGTTTCACGCCCAGATCGCGCAGTTGCTGGAACGTCGCGATGATGTGTTCAACGCTGTCGAGCAGCTGACTTTCGGTCAGTTCGAGTTCGAGGTAGTGCGGCGCCAGCCCGGTTTCTTCCAGGACTTGTCGCACCAGACTGACCAGCTTGCCTTGGCGCAACTGGTGCACCGACAGGTTCACCGAAACGCGAATCGGCGCGAGCCCCTGACGCTGCCATTCGCACGCCTGCCAGCAAGCCTGGCGCAGCACGAATTCGCCGATCGGCCCGATCAATCCGGTTTCTTCGGCCAGCCCGATGAAGTCCCCCGGCGGCACCTGACCCATACTCGGATGATCCCAGCGCACCAGGGCTTCCGCCGCATTCAAGCGCCCCGACTCCAGGCACAGCTTGGGCTGATAGAACACCTGTAATTGCTTCTCATCGATGGCTTTGCGCAACTGGTTTTCCAGCTGCAATCGTTCAAGGGTGCTGGCTTGCAGGCTATCGGTGTAGAACTGGAAATTGTTGCCGCCCAGATGTTTGGCATGTTGCATGGCCATGTTCGACTGGCTGACCAGCGCGGAAATCTCCCGCGCATTGTCCGGCAGCATGCTAATGCCCATCGAGGCGCTGACCACCAATTCGTGCCCGTCCACGGTCAGCGGCAGGCGCAGCTTGGCCGACAGCCGTGTGGCGACCCGCGCCAGACTCGACAGGTTGCCGTAGGCATCGAACAGCACAGCGAACTCGTCGCCAGATAAGCGGGCGATCGTGTCGGCTTCCGGCAAGGCGTTGACCAATCGGCGAGCCATCTTCTGCAGCATCTGGTCAGCGATTTCATGGCCCAGGCTGTCGTTGAGCAGTTTGAAGCGATCAAGATTGATGTGCAGCAGCGCCAGACTGCGCCGTCCGCCCTGCCGAAACCGTTGGTGGGCTTCATGCAGCCGTTCGCGAAACAGCGATCGGTTGGCCAGACCGGTAAGTTCGTCGTAGTGCGTCAAATAACGCATGCGCTCTTCGGATTCACGCCGCGCGGAAAGATCGGCGAAGAAGCCGACAATGTGACTTACATTTCCCCGACTATCGCGCACCGCGTTGAGTTGAAGCCATTGCGGATACAGTTCGCCGTTCTTGCGGGTCTCCACCAATTCGCCCTGCCAACTGCCGTGCTGCTCCAGCGCGGTGCGGATGGCGACGTAGTGGCGGCGGGCATCGCGACTGCATGGCAGCTCGACCACGTTACGCCCGAGCATTTCATCAATGCCGTAACCGGTGACCCGGCTGAACGCCTGATTGATCGCGATCAGTGCGTAATTCGGGTCGAAAATCACAATGCCTTCGCTGGCCGCCTCGAACACCGTTGCCGCCAGGCGCTGCTGCTCTTCAAGGCTTTTGCTGGCGCTGATATCGCGGCGAGTGCCGACCATGCGGATCACCCGCCCGCTTTCACTGCGCTCTACGGCGCGGCCCCGGTCCTCGATCCAGACCCAATGGCCATCGCCGTGACGCACGCGATATTCGATCTGATAGTCCTCGCTGCGGCCCTTCAGATGCTCGATCAACGCCTGTTTGAGGGGCGGCACATCTTCGGGGTGCAGCCGCGGTTTGAGGTCGCGCAGGATGGCGGTGACGTATTCCGGAGCCAGGCCGAACAGTTCCTGGATCTGCGTGTGGTGGACTTCGTCGGTTTGCAGATTCCAGTCCCACAGCCCCAACTCACTGGCCTTCAACGCCAGCGCCAGACGTGTTTCGCTTTTGCTCAAGGCCTGATTGGCGGCGTCCAGCTCGCGGCTGCGCAGGGCGACGCGGTCTTCCAGCTCGACCTGAGCTTCGCGCAACTTGCCCTCGGCGCAGCGCCGATGGTCGATTTCTGTCGCCAGTTCCTGATTGAGCTGCTCGCTGCGCGCCTGTGTCTGTTGCAGATGCTCGATCAGGTGCTGGTTCTGGAAGCGCCGCAGCAAACCACGATCGATCAGACGATTGACCTGCCACGCCACCACGCTCAGCGATCCCAGCAGAATCAGCCCGAGCCAGCCCCAACCGCGCGCCAGCTCGTCGCCGCCCCAAAACAGATAACCGATCGCCGGCAGCAGACAGGGCAAGGTAAAGGACAGAAATGCCGGCAGGCTCACCGCGTAGGCGACACTGGCCGACAGGGTCGCGGCGCCGATCAGGCCGAAGACCCAGGCTTGTTGCATGAAGTTGTCGGCGGGCACCAGCGCGATGCCCGCACCGGCCAGGGTCAGGCCGGTCATGGTCGAGCCGAGCAGGAACATCCGGCGCCAGATTGGCTGGGCCTGCCGGTTGGGGATCGCGGAGTCGAACGCGGCTACCTGAATCACCCGTAAAGCCACCAGCGACAACAACCACACCAGCCAGACGCTGACCACGAAATAGCGCTGCGGGCTCCAGAGCAAACCGGCGCAGACCAGACCATTGATCAACATGAACAGCGTGGGCAATAAAGAGCCCTGATACAGCAGACGCGTGCGCTCGACCGCCATCTCGACGGCGTAGTGCTTGCGGATAACCCGGGGTTCCACAGAGGGGCCCGACAGTTCGGCGCTGAGGGTCATGGGCAACGTTCTTGTTCTTATAAGGGGGCGTGCGCCCGAAACGTGGACGGAGCATACACAAGCCGATCCCGTTGCCAAACTGCTGCGGATCACAATTTCATCGAAACTTTTCCCTCCCGTGGTGCCGACAGAACCCGCAGAGTGAGACGGGCTGACGCCTGTAGCCAGTGACCGACCGGTCGTCATTGACGGCACTTTCATCGGCTAATGCAAAGCTCGGTTTGCCCGGGCCTGCGGCGCACCCTAGAATGCCCCGATGCGCGATGACCTCTCCCTTCTGCTGAACTCCCTCAACGATGCCCAACGCCAGGCCGTAGCAGCCCCCGTTGGCCGTCAGTTGGTCCTGGCCGGTGCCGGCTCTGGTAAAACCCGAGTGCTGGTGCACCGTATCGCCTGGTTGATCCAGGTCGAAAACGCCTCGCCCCACTCGATCCTGTCGGTGACCTTCACCAACAAGGCCGCTGCCGAGATGCGTCACCGCATCGAGCAGTTAATGGGTATCAACCCGGCCGGCATGTGGGTCGGCACCTTCCACGGCCTGGCGCACCGCTTGTTGCGGGCGCACTGGCAGGAAGCCGGCTTGAGCCAGACCTTCCAGATTCTCGACAGTGACGACCAGCAACGGCTGGTCAAGCGGGTGATCCGCGAGCTGGGCCTGGACGAGCAACGCTGGCCGGCCCGTCAGGCCCAATGGTTCATTAATGGACAGAAAGACGAAGGTCTGCGTCCGCAACACATTCAGGCCAGCGGTGACTTGTACCTGGCCACCATGCGCGGCATTTATGAGGCCTACGAGGCCGCTTGCCTGCGCGCCGGCGTCATCGATTTCTCCGAACTGCTGCTGCGCGCCCTCGACTTGTGGCGCGACCACCCGGGGCTGCTGGCGCATTATCAGAAACGCTTCCGGCACATTCTGGTGGACGAGTTCCAGGACACCAACGCCGTGCAGTACGCCTGGTTGCGCCTGCTCGGCAAGGGCGGCGACAGCCTGATGGTGGTCGGCGACGACGACCAGTCGATTTACGGCTGGCGCGGAGCGAAGATCGAAAACATCCATCAATACTCCGCCGACTTCCCGGACGCCGTGACCATTCGCCTGGAGCAGAACTACCGCTCCACCGCCGGCATCCTGAAAGCGGCCAACGCCCTGATCGCCAACAACACCGGACGTCTGGGTAAAGAGCTGTGGACCGACGGCGGCGACGGCGAGGCGATCAATCTGTACGCCGCGTTCAACGAACACGACGAAGCACGCTACGTTGTCGAAACCATCGAAAGCGCGCTGAAAACCGGCCTGGCTCGCAGCGACATCGCGATTTTGTACCGCTCCAACGCCCAGTCACGCGTTTTGGAAGAAGCATTGCTGCGTGAACGCATTCCGTACCGCATCTATGGCGGCCAGCGCTTCTTCGAGCGTGCGGAAATCAAGAACGCCATGGCCTACCTGCGTTTGCTCGAAGGTCGGGGCAATGATGCAGCGCTGGAGCGGGTGATCAACGTCCCGGCTCGCGGCATCGGCGAGAAAACCGTCGAAGCGATTCGCGAGCATGCGCGCCACAGCGATGTGTCGATGTGGGAAGGCATGCGCCTGTTGGTCGCCAATAAAGGCCTGACCGGTCGTGCTGCGGGTGCGCTGGGAGCGTTTATCGAGCTGATCGAGAACCTCGCTGCCAAATGCGCCGAGATGCCGCTGCACCTGATGACCCAAACCGTTATCGAGCAATCCGGTCTGATCGCCTATCACGAAGCGGAAAAAGGCGAGAAAGGCCAGGCTCGGGTAGAAAACCTTGAGGAACTGGTCAGCGCCGCGCGCAACTTCGAGAACACTGAAGAGGACGAAGACCTGACGCCACTGGCAGCATTCCTCGGCCACGCTTCGCTGGAGGCCGGCGATACTCAGGCCGACGAGCACGAAGACAGCATTCAGTTGATGACCCTGCACAGCGCCAAAGGCCTGGAATTCCCTTACGTGTTCCTCGTGGGCATGGAAGAAGGCCTGTTCCCGCACAAGATGAGCCTGGAAGAACCGGGACGTCTTGAAGAAGAACGCCGCCTGGCCTACGTCGGTATCACCCGGGCCATGCAGAACCTGGTGATGACCTACGCTGAAACCCGGCGCCTGTACGGCAGCGAAACCTACAACAAGGTCTCGCGTTTCGTACGGGAGGTGCCGAAAGGCCTGATTCAGGAAGTCCGTTTGTCGAACAGCGTCAGCCGTCCGTTCGGCGGCAACCAGTCGATGAGTGGCAGCAATCTGTTCAGCGGCAGCGAGATTCCCGAGACTGGCTTCAGCCTGGGTCAGGCAGTGCGCCACTCGGTCTTTGGCGACGGCGTGATCCTCAACTTCGAAGGTGCGGGTGCACAGGCGCGGGTGCAGGTGAACTTCGGCGAAGGCAGCAAGTGGCTGATGCTCGGTTACGCGAAGCTGGAAGCCATATAAGCGCCTGTTCTGCTTTTCTGTAGGAGTGAGCCTGCTCGCGATAGCGGTCTGTCATTCAATGTATGTGTTGACTGACACTCCCTCATCGCGAGCAGGCTCACTCCTACAGGTTTCAATTTCTTTCTGAACCTATCTCCTTTTCCTACAGCCGAAAGTACATGGCCTTATTGCCCCGACCGAGCTGAACGTAACCTGTCAGGCAAAAGCCCGAAACACTCTCTCGCTAGCCAGCAACACTTCAGCTGTGCAACATGGCGCGCGTGTCTCCACAAACGGGAAATCCCTTTATGAAACGTTTTCTTAGCATCGCCATGGCGTTGTGCATCGGCCTGACGATGAGCCTCGACGCCAACGCCAAGCGCTTTGGTGGTGGCAAAAGCGCCGGCGCTGCGCCGTCGCACCAGACCAGCCAAATGGCTCCTTCTTCCCCAGCTGGCGGCGCTGCGGCGACCGCTGGTGCTGCCGGTGCCGCTGGCGCTGCTGCCAAGGCCGGCGGTGCTTCGAAATGGCTCGGCCCTCTGGCCGGTATCGCCGCCGGTGGTCTGCTCGCTTCCATGTTCATGGGCGGCGGCTTCCAGGGCATGCAGATCTTCGACATTCTGATCATGGCCGTGATCGCGTTCGTGATCTTCCGCTTCATCGCCGCTCGTCGCCGCAAGCAGCAGGAGCACCTGGCTCCGGCTGGCGCGCCGATGCAGCGTGAAGTGTTCGAGCAGAAGCCTGCCGGCATGGGTTCGATCTTCGGTGGTTCGGCTGCACCTGCTGCCGCCCGTCCGGTGATCAACGCACCGGCCTGGTTCAACGAGCAGAGCTTCCTTGAAGCTGCACGCAGCCACTTCCAGTCGCTGCAGCAGCACTGGGACGCTAACGAAATGGACAAGATCGCCGAGTTCGTGACCCCGCAGATGCTCGAGTTCCTCAAGCGTGAGCGTGCGGATCTGGGCGACGCCTTCCAGTCGACCTACATCGACAACCTCCAGGTTCAACTGGACGGCGTAGATGACCGTGCCGACAAGACCATCGCCACCCTGACCTTCAGCGGTGTGTCGAAGACCTCGCGTTTCGACCAGGGCGAAGTGTTCAGCGAAAGCTGGAACATGGAACGTCCGCAGGGCGAGAACCAGCCTTGGCTGGTGGCCGGTATCCGCCAGAACGGCTGATCCCCTCTGCGTTAAGCATGCGGTAACAAAAACCCCGGACTTGTCCGGGGTTTTTCTATTTCGCGGTTGCATCTATAGCAAGCTACTGTATAAACCGGCCCATATAAACCGCGCCATACAAGCAAGAGGATCCCGGACGTGGAAGAAATCATCGAACAACTGCGCGAAGCCAACGAACCGGTACCGGTTCCTTTGGAGTTGCCTGACGAAGACCTGCTGGTTGAAATCGAAGAACAACTGTTCATCGATATTCCGTTTGTCTTCAGGGAGTTTTTGCTGACGGTCAGCGACGTGGTTTACGGTAGCCTGGAGCCGGTAACTGTCACCGACCCGCAATCGCACACCTACTTGCCGGATGTCGCCGCCAACGCCTGGGATGCCGGCGTGGATCGCAGTCTGATTCCAATTTGCCAGGACGGCGACGACTACTACTGTGTCGAAGAAGACGGCACGGTGGTGTTATGGCAAGCCGAGGAAGAGCTGATTGCCGAAGAAACCTGGGAATCGGTCTGGCATTGGGCGCGGGACGTCTGGCTGGAAAGCTGATCGGCCAAACGCCCCGGGTGGTCAGTGCCCCGACGACTCTTTGTGGTTGTCGAGGGTTTCCAGCAAGGCCACCTGCATCCGCGTGTGCACGCGGATGAACCAGCGCCAGAGCAGCGCCGCCACGGCGGCCGCGACCACGGCGATCAGCACCAGCAACTTGTTGGTCGGCAGAATACTGGCCGACAAGGCTGCCAGCAGCAGGAAAATCACCAGCAGCGAGAGAATCGGGATCACCTCGGAGATCACCCGGCGCACTCGCTGCGTGTGCCGCCCCGCCATCTCCGGCTTCACGCCCATCTCGGCCAACAGCATCGATAGCGCCTTGAGCTTGCGATAGGCCGCGATCAGAAACGGTAACGACACCAGCAAAGCCCCGCCCCAGATCAACGCTTTCTGCCAGCTCGGATCGCTGATCCAGTCTTGCAGATACGTCGAGATACGCTCGGCGAAGAACGCGCCCGAGAAGAAGATCGCAATGACCAGCGCCAGATTGACCCCGACCTGCAACAGGATTCGCCGGATGATCGACGCCAACATCGCTCCCTCGCCCTGCGGCTGAATGCTGCGCAGCCATTCGCCGTACATCCCCAGCACCCGCCCCAAACGCTGCGGCATCGCGGCAGCCAGTTTGATCGACAGTGGATCGGCGGAGCGAATCAGGTACGGCGTCAGCAGCGTGGTAATCACCGAAACGGCCACGGCCACCGGATAGAGGAAGTTGCTGGTGACCTGCAGCGTCATGCCCAGCGCGGCGATGATGAAGGAAAATTCGCCGATCTGTGAAAGCCCCATCCCTACCCGCAGCGAGGTGCGTCCGTCATTGCCGGCGATAAACGCACCGAGCCCGCAGGACAGCATCTTGCCGAGCACCACGGCTACCGTAATCACGGCAATCGGCCACGCGTATTGCAGCAAAATCATCGGGTCGAGCATCAGGCCGATGGCGACGAAGAAGATTGCGCTGAACAGGTCGCGAACCGGTTCGATCAGTCGCTCGATTTTCAGCAGTTGCCGCGACTCGGCCATGATCGCGCCGATCAGGAATGCGCCAAGCACCATGCTGTATTCAAGTTTGACCACCAGCAGGCAAAAGCCGAAGCACAGGCCCAGCACGGTGATCAGCAGCATCTCGTTGCTTTCGAATTTGGCCACGTAAGCCAGCAACCGCGGCACCAGCAGAATGCCGATCACCAGCGCGACGATCATGAATAGCGACAACTTGCCGACCGTGGAAAACACTTCTCCGGAACTCACCGTGCCGCTGACCGCGATGCTCGACAGCAAGGCAATGATGCCGATACCGAGGATGTCCTCAACGATCAATACGCCGAAGATCAATTGAGCAAAGCGCTCATTCTTCATCTTCAGATCGTTGAGTGCCTTGACGATGATGGTGGTCGAAGAGATCGCCAGGATTGCACCGAGGAACAGCGAGTCCATGGTGTTCCAGTCGAACCAGCGACCGATCTCGTAACCAATCCAGATCATCAGGACGATTTCGAGGAACGCTGCGATGAACGCCGTGGCGCCCACCTTGAACAGCTTGCGCAGGCTGAACTCCAGCCCGAGGCAGAACATCAGGAAAATCACCCCCAGCTCGGCGAGGGTCTTGATGGTTTCTTCGTCGTGGATCAGGCCGAACGGTGGGGTGTGCGGGCCGATGATGAAGCCGGCGACGATGTAACCGAGCACCACTGGCTGCTTGAAACGATGGAACAACACGGTCACCACGCCCGCGACCAACATGATCACTGCCAGGTCCTGAATAAAGCTGATGGCATGCATGGCGTGGGCTCCTTGAATGACGACGCTCGCAGTCAGGCATCAGAAAGGTCTGAGCGAGCCGGGGTAAAAATCCGCTTTTCGTGTGGGAATTGCCCTTGGGCAGGGCTTTTGCAGGTTAACACCGCGACTTCTCACTGGAAGGCGGTGCAATATTAGGAAACAGATCGATCCCGGCGTGACGGCACCCAGTCGCCCGGCGTCCCGATAACGGTGCTTTTGAAAAGTGACCAGGCACCCGCAGAGGTGCTTCCAGCAAACCAGCCTTGATCCGTGAGAACGTTATGGAACCCGGAAACGCCCAGCTGTCGATGACGGTACTGATGACCCCCGACATGGCCAATTTCTCTGGCAATGTCCACGGCGGCACCCTGCTCAAATACCTCGACGAAGTGGCTTACGCCTGCGCGAGCCGCTACGCCGGCCGCTACGTGGTGACATTGTCTGTGGATCAGGTGATCTTCCGCGAGCCGATCCATGTCGGCGAACTGGTGACATTCCTGGCGTCGGTCAACTACACCGGCAACACCTCGATGGAAGTCGGCATCAAAGTCGTCACCGAAAACATCCGCGAGCGCTCGGTGCGCCACACCAACAGCTGCTTCTTTACCATGGTTGCGGTGGATGACCAGCGCAAACCGGCCGCTGTGCCGCCGCTGCAGCCGCAGAACAGCGAAGACAAGCGCCGCTACATGCAGGCGCAGCAACGTCGGCAGATTCGCCAGGAACTGGAAAAGCGTTATCAGGAGATCAAGGGCGACGCCTGACCTAAAAAACAAAAGATCGCAGCGTTCCGCAGCTACTACATGGCAATCTAGGACCCTGTAGGAGCTGCGGAACGCTGCGATCTTTTCGCTTTTAAAGGCTTACAAACTGATCGCAGTGGCTTCGAACTTGACCCGCGGATGCGCAATGCGATCCTGCGCCCGCACCAGTTGCAGTTCGTAACTGGCGCACGCTTGCGTTTCCAGCAGCACCTCATGCACCGCTGCCGCCGTGAACTCGAACGCCGCCACCAGACTGTCGCCCAGCAGCACGCGCGCCAGGAACAGGCCGGACGTCAGATCGCCCACGCCCACCGGCTGACGCGGAAACGCCAGCAGCGGACGACGCAGGTGCCAACTGCCCTCGGCGGTCACCAACAACATCTCGAAACCATCCGCCGGTTTACCCGGGTAATCCAGATGCTTGACCAGGACGACTTTCGGCCCGCGAGCCAAAAGCGCCCTCGCCATTGCCAGGCAATCGAACAGCGATTGAGGCTTGCGCCCGGAAAAACTGTCCAGCTCCAACTGGTTCGGACACATGATGTCCGCGACGGCAGCCGCTTCTTCCAGCAGAAAATCGCTGACCTCCGTAGGCACGCTGCAACCCTTCTCCGGATGGCCCATCACCGGGTCGCACAAATACAGCGCTTTCGGATTGACCGACTTGATGCGCGCCACGCCACTGAGAATCGCCCGGCCCTGCGCTGCGCTGCCGAGATAACCGGACAGCACCGCATCGCAATTGCCCAGCTCGCCAATGGCCGCAATGCCTTCGACCAGTTCGGGAATCTGTTGCGGCGCCAACACTTCGCCGGCCCACTGGCCGTACTGGGTGTGATTGGAAAACTGCACCGTGTTGAGCGGCCAGACATTCACCCCGACCCGCTGCATCGGAAATACTGCGGCGCTGTTGCCGGCGTGGCCGAACACCACATGGGACTGAATGGCGAGCAGATGAGGCGTACGTTTCATTCGGGTTTTTCCGTAAAACGATTGAAATTCAAGCCGCGCAGTATGCGACGAAACGCAGCCTGTACGACAGACCGGCGACGCAGTTAAGCTGGCGCTAACTTTTGGAGTTCATTGTTGATGCTGACCCTCGAAAACATCTTCGTGCTGATACTGTTCGCCGCCGCTGGCGCGTGGCTATGGCACAACCACGGCTTGCGCGAGCGGGCGCTGGAGCGGGTCAAACAGCATTGCATCAACGTCGGTGTGGAGCTGCTGGACGGCAACGTCGCGTTGAAGAAGATTGGTTTCATCAAGGATGCCAGCGGTCGCCGGCGACTGGCGCGGGTCTACAACTTCGAGTTCACCGTGACCGGCGAAAGCCGACACAACGGCACCATCACCCAGTTCGGCGCACACAGTGCGCAGATTGAATTGGCGCCCTACCCGGCACCTTTCGACGATACGCCGCCAGTTGTTGAAGTTCACAAGCCACGGGCGGAGGTGATCGAGCTGAGTCAGTGGCGGCAGGAACACACCAAGTGGAAGCCGTAGAAATCAAAAGATCGCAGCCTTCGGCAGCTCCTACAGTGGATTTATGTGCACTGTGTAGGAGCTGCCGAAGGCTGCGATCTTTTGATCTTTTGATATTTAATTCACCAGACAACCCGCTAACGACTTCTGCAAAACGCCAACATCCTGCGCCTCACTGAAAATCAGCTCGATCCGCGAATCGCGCCGCCATTCACTGGCCTGCCAATGCAGATCAGCGTTCTCCAGGGCATTCGCTGAAACCCAGCCATTCGTGCTGTGGATAACCAATTTCGCCCTTTTCCAGACAAGACTTTCCAGCCAGGCTGCGACCTTTTGTGAGTCGAACGTCTGGCTCGGATGCCAACGCCAACCGATACTCCAACCACCGTCCTGGGCCTGGCTCAGGCAAATCGGCAGTGTCGGATCGCTCCAGACCGCCGGCATCTGCGCCAATCCTTTGGGCACGATCAGATTATCCACACCCGCCACCGCTCGCGCGGCCAGCCCCGGCAATTCGCTCAAGGGCAATTGCGCTTGTTGCGTCCAGACGAGCCTGACTGGCGGTAACTGACTGGCAATCTTCCGCCTGACAGTTTCAGAAAGGTTTTCTGCCTTGTTCAACACCAGTAAACCAGCGCTGGCCAACGCATCCTGCTGCGCTGCCGGCAACGCTTTCCCCGCATTGAGTGCTTGGGCATCCAGCACCAGAACACACGGCTGAACCGCCAGCACACCCAGCCATGGCGCTTCACTCAACTGCTTGAGCAACTGCGCAGGGTGGCCCAGTCCAGAGGGCTCGATAAACAGCCGATGCGGTTTCGCCTTGCGCAACAAACGTCCAAGGCCAATCTGAAACGGCGCCCCATTGACGCAACACAAACAGCCCCCGGCCACTTCCCCCAGTGCGATACCATCGCCGTCGCGGGTCAGTAGAGCGGCGTCGAGGCCGATCTGGCCGAACTCGTTGATCAGCACCGCCCAGCGCTCGCCTTCAGGGCGTTGCGCCATGAGCTGGCGGATCAGGCTGGTCTTGCCGGCGCCGAGTGGGCCTGCGATGACGTGGACAGGAATGTTCTGCAACATGGCCGGGGATTTTCTAAGGAAGGTTTCTGAGGAGATTGAAGATGCGTTGGATGGGATGGTCGTTGCTGTTGCTGCTGGTGTCCAGCAAGGTGTTGGCTCAGGCCTGCGTGGTGCACAGTCAGGGCGAGCGGCTCGACGTGAAAGTCTGCCAGCAGAACCGCAACATCCCGGCAAAACTGTTCAGCGACGGCTTCTGCCAGCCAGCACTGGCCGGACAGAAAGTCGAGGTGCAGTACGTCGATCAATGCCCCACCGGCGCTTTCGGTGTGTGCAGCAACGCACAAGTCGCCAATATGCCCTATCGGCAAGACATCCATTATTACGGCGTTGCCACTGACGCCACTTATCTAAAGCCTTACTGCGAAGGCCAGAGCCAGGGCACATGGCTCAAGCCATGAGGCGTTAACCAAGCCAGTCGAGGGTCAGAATCAAACGGCGCTCGCCCTGGGCCGGTTGCGGCGAGCGGTGGATCAAGCCAAACCCTTCATTGCCGTGCCATTTTTCACCTTTTAGCAGTGCCACTTCGCCGCTCTTGAGTTGCTGGATCTGTGTGGTGCCCGTCGGCTCGGCGTTGGCCTGACCGAGTTGGCGTCGATCCATGACGCCCTCCTCCAGCCACTCACTGCCAATTCCCGCGCAGGTGGTGATCAAGCGCACCGGCACGTGATCGACGTGGAACCGCGGGCACATGGCTTTATCCAGCACCCGCAGGCGCAAACCGATACGCCGCGCACCGAGCAGGCAAGCGAAGGCACTGACCAGCCATTTCAGATCGGCGATAAAGCCATCGTAGCCTTCCAGATCGCGGAAGCCTGAGGCCAGTCCGCAGAGATCAGGTTCGGCGTCTTCGTCGGCCAGTTCCAGGCATAACGACTCTGCCAAGGGCTCGTTTAGCGAAAGTAATAACCTTGCGAATTCGGCGATGTGCAGCGGCATATGTCGCTGCCAGACGGCGAGGTTGATATCGTCGTCAAGAATTCGGCTCAGCGCTTTGGGAGTAGGGCCCTGATGCTGTGAGCGCGTACGCTCTTGCAGCAGCTTAATCGCAAGCATCAGGCGGCCTCCTCGTGCCACGGACCGAATGGATCCGGCAGCAATCGCCAGCCTTCCGCACCCAGCGCCATTTCATCGTCGGTCAGCAGACACCCATCGAGCTCGCTAGATAGCTGTACGAAATTGATGTTCTGGCCGATAAACACCAGCTCCTGACGGCAATCTCCGACACTCGGCGTCCAGTTTTCCATGATCGCAACGGTACTTTCCTGATCCTGCGGCCATTGGCTTTTCGGCACGAAACGCCACCAGCGCCCGGCAAAACCATGGCGCATCAAGCCACCGGCCTGCGACCAACTGCCGGCATCGTTGGGCTTGCTTGCCAGCCAGAAGAAACCTTTTGAGCGCAGCAGCTTGCCGTTGAGCCATGGACGATCGATGAAGTTGAAAAAGCGTTGCGGATGAAAGGGCCGACGCGCCCGGTAGGCGGTGGAGGCAATCCCGTACTCTTCGGTTTCCGCGACGTGCTCACCGCGCAACTCCTTTAACCAGCCGGGTGCTTGCGCAGCTTTCTCGAAGTCGAAGCGGCCGGTGTTGAGAATCTTCTCCAACGGTACTTCGCCCATCACCATCGGGATGATTTCGGCTTGCGCGTTGAGCCGCTTGAGGATGGCGGTCAATTCCTCGCGCTCGTGCTGGCTGATCAGGTCGATTTTGCTGATCAGCAGCACGTCGGCAAACTCGATTTGCTCGATCAGCAAGTCGGTGATGGAGCGCTCGTCCTCGTCACCAAGCGTTTCACCACGAGAGGCAAGACTTTCGGCGGCCTGGTAGTCGAGCAGGAAATTCACGCCGTCGACTACAGTCACCATGGTGTCCAGACGGGCGATGTCGGCGAGGCTTTGGCCGTGCTCATCGCGGAAGGTGAAAGTCTCTGCGACGGGCAATGGCTCGGAGATACCGGTGGATTCGATCAGCAAGTAATCAAACCGCCCTTCTCGCGCGAGTTTGCTGACTTCTTCGAGCAAGTCTTCGCGTAACGTACAGCAGATACAGCCGTTGCTCATTTCCACGAGTTTCTCTTCAGCGCGGTTCAGGCTGACATCGCGCTGAACTTCGCTGCCATCAATGTTGATCTCGCTCATATCATTGACGATGACCGCCACGCGCAAACCCTTGCGATTACGTAGTACGTAATTCAAAAGTGTACTTTTTCCGGCACCAAGAAATCCTGAAAGAACGGTCACAGGCAGTTCGGCTGACATTGGGTAATCCTCTTTAAATGGCAGCCGATAGCGCTTTTGCGTAGCGCGTGACGTTCTGGCTTCACACGGAGCTTCGCAGAAGGTAAACGTTTGAAATCGGCCGAATCAGGCTCAGTTCAAACTGATGTTATAGTATAACAATAGAGAATGGCTAGCCCTGCTCTTTCTCTTATCTACAAACAGACGAAAGCTGCCTTCAAGTTCAGGCTCGGAAAATGTGATGAAAAATGCGCTGAAATGCTTGGCTTTAAGTGCCCTGTTGTTAACTGTAGCCACCGCATGGGGACAAACCTCAGCGCTCGCCTCCTGCACGCGTAGCGCCAATCTGCTGGCCTGCGCGGATGCCGATGGCAACACCTACAGCGTTAACACGGTCGGCAACACGCTTTACCTGCGCGGTTTTGAAAAGAACGGCAAGCGATATTGGGCGCAGACCAATAGTCGGTTTGGGCAAATGACGTTCTTCACTGGCATCGCTTCCGACGGTGAAGCCTGGGTCGGCTATACCCGGCGGGTGGGATGGACCACCATCAATCGATTCTCCAGCTCAGGTGGCAGCAGCGCGAAATTCACCTGTAGCCGATTGTCCGGTTGCTAATCCGCCCAAGTCATCGACATGTCGAGGATACGACCACGATGATGTCTCGCTCGGAATAGGTGATTTTCCCGAGTGTTTCACGTGGAACCCTAGGCGGAATTTGCGCGTACATATGAAAACCTGTTCATGAAAAAGACATCGTGATTCGAATTGTTATAATGTAACATCGAATTTAATCAACACGATGGTCCCGATCATGAATTCGCTGACACTTCCGGATATCGCCGCGCAGGCCGCTCGCCAAGCCTTGCCACTCGAATGGGTGGGCATGCGCGGCATCGCGTTGCCTGTTTTTCTGGACGGCCAACGCCTGAGTGCGAAAGCTGATGCGGGTGTAAGTCTTGATGATGGTGAGGCGCGCGGTATTCATATGTCGCGCTTGTATCTGGCACTCGAAACCCTTGAACAACGCAACATTAGCCCAGCGCTGCTTCACCAGATTCTTGTGCATTTCCTCGATAGCCACGCAGGTGTGTCCAGCAACGCCTATTTGAAAATTCACACGGATTTACTGCTAAGGCGACCCGCATTGATCAGCCCTCTGGCCGGATGGAAATCCTATCCAGTCACCATTTCGGCCAGCCTGAAAAACAGAATGTTCCACGTGGAACTAGAAATCGAAGTGCCTTATTCCTCGACATGTCCGTGCTCGGCAGCGCTTGCGAGACAGCTTATCCAGCAACAATTCATTGATGACTTCGCTAACAAACACCTGAATCACGCAGAGGTTTTGGCGTGGCTGGGCTCACCCCAAGGCATTGTCGCAACGCCCCACAGCCAACGGAGCTTCGCGCAACTACACGTTCATCTCGACGAATTCATCGATGAACTGCCATTGAGCGCGATCATCAACGATGCCGAAGCCGCCCTCGGCACCGCCGTACAAACTGCGGTCAAACGAGCGGACGAACAAGCCTTCGCCCTCGCCAACGGGCAGAACCTGATGTTCTGTGAAGACGCCGCACGCCGACTGAATCTTGCGCTACGTCGCTCTCCCGGAGTGAGTGCATTCAAACTGCGAGTGACCCACGCCGAAAGCCTGCATGCCCACGATGCTGTCGCCGAAAGTCACTGGCACCGGGAGCAGGCATGATCCGCTGCCAAGCCTTGAGCTGGGGCGCACCTGGCCAACCGCTGACTTCGCCCCTGACCCTCGAATTCGAAAGCGGCAGCCTGACGGCAATCATCGGCGCCAATGGCTGTGGCAAAAGCAGCCTGCTGAAAGTCATCGCCGGGCTGCAAAGGCCTTTGGCAGGCAAGGTCTCGTTGAGTGTTCCACGGCAAAGCGGAATCTCCTTCCTCCCTCAACAACAGCACCTTGATCGCCAGTTCCCGATAAGCCTCGAAGAGTTGGTGGCCGCCGGATTCTGGGGACGTCGATTGTCCACACAACTGCGTGCACAGCGCCTCGCTGCAGCCTTGGAAAACTGGCACCTGAACGGACTTGATCAACGCCCCTTGATGGCCTTGTCCGGCGGTGAACTACAACGCGCGTTGCTCGCTCGATTGAGTCTGACCGACGCTCCTGTTTTGCTACTCGACGAACCGCACGCTGCACTCGATGAATTGGGCCAACAGTTGCTCTGGCAACACATCCACGCCTGGCACGCCGAAGGTCGAACATTGATCGTGGTGTGCCACGACCTCTACGCCGTTCGCCAACACATTCCAAAAACGCTGCTGATAAAAAACAGCGCCTGCGTATTCGGCACAAGCGAAGAACTCATCCAGCAGTCACCGCATACGCAGGTGGCCTAATGCTCACCGTCGCACACTTCTTTCAGCCGTTTAGCGAGTTCGTGTTCATGCGCCGCGCCCTGCTCGGTGGTTTGGTGCTGGCCTGCAGCACCGCTCCCCTCGGCGTGTTTTTGATCTTGCGGCGTATGAGTCTGATTGGCGACGCCGTTGCCCACGGCATCCTGCCCGGTGCCGCATTGGGCTTCTGGTTCGCCGGCCTCAGTCTGCCTGCGCTCACCATCGGGGGTCTCGGCGCGGGCCTGAGCATGGCCGGACTCGCCGCATGGATCACTCGCAAAACGGGTTTGCGAGAGGACGCCAGCCTCGCCGCGATCTATCCAATATCGCTGGCAGGCGGTGTGCTGATTCTTGGCATCGCCGGCAAACGCCTCGACCTTTTGCACCTGCTCTTCGGGTCGGCATTAGCGGTCGACGGACCGACCCTCAACGGCATGCTGTGGGTATCGAGCTTCAGCCTGATTGCCATGGCACTCATCTATAAATCGTTACTGCTCGACACCCTCGACCCATTGTTCCTGAGAACCGTCAGCCGACTTGGCCCACTCGCCCATGGTGTGTTCCTGACCCTGGTGGTGCTGAATCTGGTGATCGGATTTCAGGCGATTGGCGCACTGATGGTCGTTGGACTGATGATGCTGCCCGCAGCCAGCTCGCGATTCTGGAGTCGCCGTCTGCCGATCCTGATTGCTATAGCCGCCCTCCTCGGCTGCCTGTCGGTGTGGCTCGGATTGCTGCTGTCGTTCTACTTCTCGCTGCCCAGCGGGCCGGCCATCGTGCTGGTCGCGGGGGCCGGATATTTGCTCTCCGTGGTGTTCGGACCGGTTCACGGTTTGCTGCGCCGCCCACCGTTGCTTACATCCCAATGAGGTGTTTCCCGATGCGCGTTCTATTAGTGCTGTTCAGCCTGATGCTGTCGATGTCATTGTCGGCGGCTGAAAAATTGCCGGTGGTGACCAGCTTCAGCATCCTCGCCGACATGGTTCATCAGGTCGGTGGCGAGCATATCCAGATCACCAACATGGTCGGCCCGGACGCTGACGCGCACACCTATGAGCCGACCCCGGACGATGCCAAAGCACTGCTCAAAGCCAAACTGATCATCAAGAACGGTTTGGGTTTCGAACCGTGGCTGGATCGCTTGGTCACCAGCACCGAAACCAAAGCCACGGTAGTCAGTGCCAGTCACGGAGTGATCCCGCGCTCGCTGGATGAGGACGGAGAAACCGTTCCCGATCCGCACGCCTGGCACAATCTGGCCAACGCCGAGTTGTACGTCGCCAACATCACCAAAGCGCTGGTCGCCGCCGACCCGACGAACAAGGCCGACTACGAGCGCAATAGCCAAACCTACCTGAAACAGATCTACGCCCTGCTCGCCGAAGCCAAGGCCAAACTCGGTTCCCTGCCAGCGGGCAATCGCAAAATCGTCACCAGCCATGATGCCTTCGGTTACCTGGGCCAGGCGTACAGCATCGACTTCATGGCCCCACAAGGATTGTCCACCGAGCGTGACCCTTCGGCCGCCGAAGTCGCGGCACTGATTACCCAGATCCGCCAGGCGAAAGTCAAAGCGGTGTTCATGGAAAACATCAAGGACGCGCGATTGCTCAAGCAGATTGCCGATGAAAGCGGCGCGCACATTGGCGGCACGCTCTACTCGGATGCCCTCGCCGCCAGCGGTCCGGCCAGCACCTTCACCGGGCTGTTCGAATACAACCTCAACACCCTTTACAACGCGCTGAGCCAACCATGATCCGCAAGAATCCTTCAGGCGATCTGCCACAGATCGCCGAGTCGGCCTACGTCGATAAAACCGCCATCATCTGCGGCAAAGTGGTGATTGGTGAAAACGTGTTCGTCGGCCCCTATGCCGTCATCCGCGCCGATGAAGTGGACGCCTCAGGCGAGATGGAGCCGATCACCATCGGCGCCAATTCGAACATTCAGGACGGTGTGGTGATCCACTCCAAATCCGGCGCGGCGGTGACCATCGGCGAGTTCACTTCCATCGCCCATCGTTCGATCGTGCATGGTCCGTGCGTGGTAGGCGACCGGGTGTTCATTGGCTTCAACAGCGTGCTGTTCAATTGTGTGGTGGGCGACGGCTGCGTGGTGCGGCACAACTCGGTGGTCGACGGACGCGATTTGCCGGACGCCTTCTACGTGCCCTCCACCACCCGCATCGGCCCGAACACCGACCTCTCGCAATTCCCACCGGTGAGTGTCAGCGCCTCGGAGTTTTCCGAAGACGTGGCGCGTACCAACGTCGATTTGGTGCGCGGCTACAAAGCCTTGCAGAACGAGTTTTAGACCATGAGCAGCGTGCTGATTCGCAATGCAAGAATGATCAACGAAGGACGTGAGTTCGATGGGGATCTATTGGTCAGCAACGGTCGTATCGTCAAGATTGCGCGCAGCATCGAAGGTGAAAATGCGAGCGTCGAAATCGACGCGGCCGGTCAGTGGTTGTTGCCGGGGATGATCGATGACCAGGTGCATTTCCGCGAACCCGGTGCGCCGGCCAAGGGCAGCATTCATACCGAATCACGCGCAGCGGTTGCGGGAGGCATTACCAGTTTCATGGACATGCCCAACACCAGCCCCGCCACCCTCAGCCTCGAAGCGCTGGCGGATAAAAAACGCCGGGCGGCGCTCAGCTCTGTGGCCAATTACGGCTTTCACTTTGGTGTCAGCCAGGACAACCTCGACACCGTCGCCGCGCTTAATCCCTGCGAAGTGGCCGGCGTCAAAGTGTTCATGGGCGCCTCCACCGGAAACATGCTGGTGGATGATCCGAAGATTCTTGAACGGTTGTTTGCTGAAGTGCCGACGATCTTGCTGGCTCACTGCGAGCACACGCCAAGCATCAACGCGAATGCGGCCAACCTGAGCGATCTGTTTGGTGAGCATCTGCCGCCCGCCGCCCATGCGCTGATTCGCAATGCCGAGACTTGCTATCGCTCGTCTTCGTTGGCTGTGGAACTGGCCAAGCGTCACGGCACACGACTGCACGTTCTACACCTCACCACCGCGCGTGAACTGGAGTTGTTCGAAGACAAACCACTGGCGCAAAAACGCATCACGGCGGAGGTCTGTCTGCATCACTTGCTGTTTGATGATCGCGACTATCCCGCGCTCGGCAACCTGATCAAATGCAATCCGGCGATCAAGACTCAGGCCGACCGCGATGCCTTGCGCGAAGCGTTGAACTCCAATCGACTGGACGTCATCGGCAGCGATCACGCGCCTCATACCTGGGCGGAAAAGCAAAGGCCTTACGCTGAGGCACCTTCAGGTTTACCGCTGGTGCAGCATGCATTGCCGGCGTTGCTGGAACTGGTCGCGGACGGCGTACTGTCAATCAGCACTCTGGTGGCGAAGACCAGTCATCGCGTGGCGGATCTGTTTGCGATTCCGGATCGAGGCTATTTGCGTGAAGGGTACTGGGCGGATCTGGTGTTGGTTGAGCGGCGGACTTTCGAGGTGTCTCGGCAACCGATTCTGTCGCAGTGCGGGTGGACGCCGTTTGCCGGGAGAAGCTTTCGACATCGGGTCAGTACGACGCTGGTGTCAGGGCAGATCGCCTGGCGCGATGGTCGGGTGAATGAAGGCTGTCGCGGTTTGCCGTTGCGGTTTATGCGCTGAGTGATCTTCGCCAGCCATCACACCTTGTCCCCTGTAGGAGCATTCGAGTGAAACGAGGCTGCGATCTTTTGACCCTGGTTTTCAAAAGCAAAATCTAAAGATCGCAGCGTGCCGCAGCTCCTGCATTAATACCGCGCAATGCCGGTAACGCAGCTTTTAGGCACGAGGTTTCACGGCGCCGCAATCCTGACCCAGCCACACGGCGCGGGTTTCCAGGCTGCCCTTCTGGTTGATGCCGATGGCATTGAACGTGCCGTTGGCGACGGTGTTGAATTCCCGATCACTGAGGAATGTCGCAACACCGGTGCCCTGCGCTTTCGGGCAGCTGAAACGGAATTTCCACTGGTTGCCGTTGCGTTCGGTGATCTGCTGTTTGCAGCCCGATTGCGGGTCGGCCAGCGGAATATCATTGGTCGCCACTTGCTCAGGCGTCAGGCACGCGCGGATGCCCTTGCCGCCGATATTGATGCCGTTTTTCTCCAGCGCCGCCCGCTGTTGCGGAGTCATCTGGCCTTGCAACTGGCCGAGGATCGATTGCACGTCCATCGGCTGATCATCGACTTTGACGTTGCTCGACGTCATTTCCCACAGCCCCGGCTGCAGCATCTGCGCCTGAGCAACCACCGGCAATGCCAAACCCAGGCCCAGCGCCAAACCCAGCAGACGAATGTTCATCGAAAAACTCCTGATCAGTAGTGGCCGTTAGACGTCGGCCAATTGCTTCGGTTCATGGACCAATTAAATAGCGACATTCGCGGCGGAACATGGTCTGTTAAGCATTGAATCTTCCGGAGCAAGGCTGCCCCATGGATTATTTTGGACCGCATATTTTCGGTTATCTGATCGCCCTGATACACACCCTCGGCTTGATCGCCGCCGTTCACGCGGTGCTCACCGTGCGCACGGCTCAAGGCTCGATCGCCTGGGCATTGTCGCTGATCTTCATTCCCTACCTCACGCTTATTCCGTACCTGGTGTTCGGCCGCAGCACCTTCGATGGCTACATCAAGGCGCGGCGCCAGGCTAACGAACAGATGCGCCAGGCCATCTCCGAATTGAACTGGCGGCCGTGGGTGGAAGAAGCCCTGACCGCGCGCGCTTCGAACGCCTACGCATCATTGCGCGCCATGCCGAAACTGGGGCGAATGCCGTGTCTGGCCAATAACGAAGTGCAGTTGCTGGTCAACGGCAAAGCGACGTTCGAGGCGATTTTCCAAGCCATCGACACGGCGAAGGAAGCTGTGCTGATCCAGTTCTTCATCATCCACGATGATCGGCTCGGTCAACGCCTGCGTGATCTGTTGCTGAAAAAGGCCGGCGAAGGCGTGGCGATTCATCTGCTCTACGACCGCATCGGCAGTCACGCGTTACCCCACGACTATGTTCAGGCATTGCGCGATGGCGGCGTCGAGGTGAAAGCGTTCGCCAACCGCAGCGGCTGGCTGAATCGCTTTCAGGTCAACTTCCGTAACCACCGCAAAATCGTGGTGGTCGACGGGGTGATCGGATTTGTCGGCGGGCACAACGTCGGCGATGAGTACATGGGAGAAAAACCGCCGCTGGCACCGTGGCGTGACACTCATGTAATGGTGCGCGGTCCGGTGGTCGCGTGCATGCAGGAATCCTTCGCCGAAGACTGGTTCTGGGTGGCGCGCACACTGCCACCGCTGATTCTGCCCGACGAGTACCCGGAAGACGGCGTTCTTTGCCAATTGCTTGCCAGTGGCCCGGCAGATGCCTACGAAACCTGTTCGCTGTTTTTCGTCGAAGCTATCCACGCCGCGACGCAACGAGTGTGGATCACCAGCCCCTACTTCATTCCCGATGAGGCCGTGTTCGCTGCATTACGCCTGGCGGTGTTGCGCGGTGTCGACGTGCGTTTACTGCTGCCTTCGCGCCCCGATCACCGCATCGTCTACGCGGCGTCCAGCCTGTACGCCTTCGAAGCCGTGCGCGCCGGTGTTCGGGTGTTCCGTTACGAACCCGGATTCCTGCATCAGAAAGTGGTGTTGATCGACAGCGAGATCAGCGCCATTGGCAGCGCCAATTTGGATAACCGCTCGTTCCGCCTGAATTTCGAAGTGATGCTGCTGACGGTCGACAGCGACTTCTCCGCCAACGTGGAACAGATGCTGATCGAGGATTTCGAGCAATCTTACGAGATCGCCAAAGAAGAAAGCCGGGAGATCCACCGCCTGCAACAGGTCGGCATGCGGATCGCCCGGCTTATTTCGCCGATTCTCTGACATTCCCCTGCCCTGTGCGCAGGGCAAGGGGATACAGGGAATCACGGGTGGTAGATGTCGTCGCGAGTCCACGGCAGTTCATGGCTGCCATCGGCGTGCGCTTTTACCGCGAGGATCTGGTGCAGATTGATCCAGCCGCGCGCGAAGGCGTAAGCACAACCGGCCAGGTACAACCGCCAGATGCGCAGCGCCTGCTCCGGCACTAGCTTCGCTGCGGTTTCGAGGTTGTCTTCCAGACGCTCGCTCCAGTGGTCGAGGGTACGTGCGTAGTGCAGGCGCAGACTTTCGACGTCGACAATTTCCAGCCCGGCCTCACTGATCTCGGCCGAGATCATCGACAGATGCGGCAACTCGCCATTGGGGAATACGTATTTTTCGATGAACTCGCCGGCACCACGTCCTACCGGGCGGCCATCGGTGTGCTTGGCCGTGATGCCGTGGTTCATCACCAGCCCCCCCTCCTTCACCGCACCGAACAGCGTTTTGCAGTACTCGGCCAGGTTGGCGTGACCGACGTGCTCGAACATGCCGACACTGACCACTTTGTCGAAGCGACCGTCCTGGGGCAGATCACGGTAGTCCAGCAGTTGCAGTTCGATCTGGTCTTGCAGACCTTCTTCTTTGACACGTTCGCGGGCCATTTCCAGCTGTTCCTTGCTCAGGGTGATGCCGAACACTTTCGCACCGAATTCCCGCGCGGCGTACCGAGCCAATCCACCCCAGCCACAACCGACGTCCAGCAGATAATCGCCCGGCTGCAAACGTAGCTTGCGGCACAGATGACGGAATTTGGCTTGTTGCGCCTGTTCCAGCGTTTCGCTGCCGGTTTCGAAATACGCGCAGGAATACGCCATGTCGCTGTCCAGCCACAACTGGTAGAACGCATTGGACAGGTCGTAATGGTAGGAAATGGCTTTGGCGTCGGTTTCCTTGTCATGCACCGAACGCACGGGATGACTGTCGTCGTCTGCACCGAGCAACGCATTGCTCAATTCGTCGCAGAGCCGGATGACCTCGCTGATCGAGCCCTCCAGTTCAAGCTTGCCTTCGACGAACGCCGCCCCTAGCGCATCCAGACTTGGATGGGTGAACTGGGTGACCATCTGGGGATCCTTGACCACGATGGTGACGCTGGGCGTTGGGCCCAGATTGAATTCATGGCCGTCCCAGAGTCGCAGGCGAAGCGGTAGCTGCAGATTCTGTAAGGCCGGTGGAAGTTGCGCGAGCATGGAAAATCCCCCCTTGTTTCAGACGTCTGATCTGAGGGTAGACCATCCTTGAAAAATAGCAGGCTATCGATTTGATTGGCCGAATCTACCGTTCCAGACGCTCCAACAGGCCATCCTGCACCCACTGTTTCAGCCAGGTGACGGCTTGAAGTGCAGCGCCCTCACCATAAATGACTGCCAACGCCGCACACAGTTCGGCGAAACTCCAGCCTTCGTTGAGCAGCCCGTTCAGGGCCGAGGCTTCGGCAGCTTCCAGACTGCGGTAATGACAGATCAGATCATTACGCCAGATCAGGCAGAGCTGAGGGGCAGCAAGCGCCATGCTTGCGGGGAATTCGCTTTCTTCCTTCACCGAGCGCCACAGCGAGAGACTGTTGAATTTGCACTCCAGCCTTTGCAGCGACGGTGTGGGTTTGAACTGCAACCCGGGCCAATCTTCCGGAGCCAGCGACGCCATCGCTTCGAGGCTTAACGGTGAACCTGCGGGCGCATCAAAGGCCAGCGTGAACGCCCATTCCAGCGCAGCCAATTCGGCCAGTGGTGCGCCCTGCTCCGCCACCAGGTACTCACAGACAAAACCGGCGAACCCTTTGCCCAACCAGCGCAAGCTGTAGTGTGCCGACGGGCATTGGCGGATATACGCGGAGGCCAACTGATCGAATTCTTCGTCACCCATCCAGTGCCAGATCGTCGGGTAATCAGTGCGCAACACTTCCAGTAAACGCGCCTTGTAGGCGTTGTGATAAATCGCCAGACCGGTGTCGACATCCAGCGTCGGGCCGCCGATCAGACTCTTTCCCAATGCCAGGTTGGCCGTCGCTGCGTCATCCAGCAGAAACGACTCGAACGCCAACTGCCATTCCCTCAGGCGCATTGCTGCCTCCCGGCCAGGACATGGCTACCGAGCTCGCGAGCCTTTTGCAGTTCATCGAGCAACTCTTCGAAGGGCGGAAAGTGATCGTCGCGTTCCAGCAATGTCGACACCGGCCCGAAGTGTTCAAGTGTGCGCTGATACAGCGCCCAGACCGGGTCACTCACCGGATGATCGTGGGTGTCGATCACGTAGTCGCCGTAATCGCTATGCCCTGCCAAGTGCAACTGGCGCACTTTGTTCTTGGGCAGGCTTTCAATAAAGTTCCACGGATCGAAGCCGTGATTGCGCGAACTGACGTAGACATTGTTAACGTCCAGCAGCAACTCGCAGCCGCTCACCCGGCTCAGTGCGGCGAGAAATTCCCACTCAGTGAAATCATCCGAGGCGGCGCGCACATAACTGGAGACATTCTCCAGCACCAATGGACGCTGCAACACATCTTGCACCTGAGCCACTCGGCCAGCGATGTATTCGAGGCTCTCAGCGGTGTATGGCAGCGGCAGCAGATCATGCAACTGGTGAGCGTTGCCGCGGCTCCAGCACAGATGGTCGGAGATCCACGCCGGTTTGACCCGATCGGCCAATTGCTTGAGTTGCTTGAGATAGTCCGGGTCGAGGGCATGCGGCCCGCCGATGGACAGGGAGACGCCATGCATCACCAGCGGATAGCGCTCGGCGATGGCGTCCAGGTAATACAGAGCCTTGCCGCCCTGCACCATGAAATTTTCCGAGACCACTTCGAACCAGTCGACGTCGGGCGACTGTTCAAGGATCTGTTGGTAGTAAGCGCTGCGCAATCCCAGGCCGTAGCCGAGGAAAGGAAGTGAGGCAGACATGTGCGGGCTCCTGATAAAAGTGGCCGCAGTGGCGTGAACCACTGCGGCGGCACTTACCGGTCAGTTATTCGCCGACCTTGCCACCTGCTTTATCGCAAGCCGCTTGAGTCATCGATTTGAAGCCCTGGCCTTTGCAAGCGCCCATGCCTTTGCACGCGTGGTCTTGGGTTTTGCAATCGTTCTGGCCTTTGCAGGAGGTCACGCCGTAACAGTGCACGTTGGCCTCGCTGGCCATCGCATTGGTGGCTACACCGGCAAACAGGGTAGCGGCAGCCAAAGCGAGAGCGGCACCAGCAGCAGCGGTCTTGATCGTCATTTTTCTTATCCTCGGTAAGCATCAGGGATGTCGGCTGGAAGGTTGTTCAGTCCCGACACAGCACTAGAGAACGCTGCCCTGATGGCGTTACAGCGGGGCGAAAAATAATTTCAGATTTCTTCCTTGAGTTTGAGCAGCGGCTCTTGAAAGCGCAGCAATCGCCCGGCATTGCCCAACACCAGTAACGTGCTGAAGTTGTGCAGCAACGCGGCGATCATCGCCCCGGCGGCTCCGAGCCAGCCGAACGCTGCGAACACGACAATGGCCAGCGTCCAGCCCAGCCCGATGATCACGTTGACCTGCAAGGTTCGTCGACATTGGCGACTGAGCCGCACACAAGTGCCGAGCCGACGCAGATCGCTGCCGATCAACACGATATCGGCCGAAGCCAAGGCGATGTCTGCCCCGCCCGCGCCCATCGCCACACCGACCACGCCAGCCTTGAGCGCCAGCGAATCGTTGATGCCGTCGCCCACCACCATCGGCCGGAAACCGTCGTTGATTTCTTTCAGCACGCGATTGAGTTTGTCCTCGGGCAACGCCTGGGCTTCGACTTCCTTCAGACCGACTTCGCGAGCCAGTGTCTGGGCCACGCTTTGGCGATCGCCGGTCAGCAACAGTTGCCGCCCCAGGCCCAACTCACGCAGTTCACTAAGGGCAAATCGGGCTTCCGGTTTGACACTGTCAGCCAACAGCAGCCAGGCGAGAAACTCACCGTTCAACGCCAGGCCGGCAATCGGTCCATCGTGTTCTGGGATGGTCGTCGTGGTGATGCCCAGTTGTGCGAACAATTCCGGACGGCCAAGCGCCGCTTCGCCCTGCCCGGTCATGGCGACTACACCGAGGCCCTGCCGTTCGTGAATATCGGACAGAGGCAAACTGTCGTCCTGATTGACCAACCCCGCCAGCGCACGACTGACCGGATGACTGCTCGCCGCGCCCAGACTGGCGGCGAGCACCATGACCGTCGACTGATCCGCGTGCGAACTGTTGATCGACTGCAAGCGCAAGGTGCCGTAAGTCAGGGTGCCGGTCTTGTCGACGACCAGCGAGGTGAGATCGGCCAGCTCTTCGAGGAACGCCGAGCTGCGAATCAGAATCCCGTGCCGCGCCGCCACCGCCACGCCGGCAATCGCCGTGGCCGGTGCCGACAACACCAAGGCGCAAGGACATGCGGCGACCAACACCGCGAGCATCGCTTGCGCATCATTGGTGATGAACCAGGTGACGGCCGCCAACAGCAACACCAGCACCATGTAACTACCGGCATAGCGCTCAAGCAACCGGGTGATCGGCGGTTTCGAACGCTCGGCGTTTTGCATCAGCGCGATGACTTTGCCCAACGTCGACTCGTCGCCAGTGCGGGTCACTTCGATGCGCAACAGACCGTCGAGATTGATCGCGCCGCCAAACACCGTCATGCCGACGCTTGCTTCCACCGGCACGGATTCACCGGTAATCGACGCGGTGTCGAGACTGGCCTGGCCGGACAAAACGCGACCGTCCGCCGGAACTCGATCACCCGCGCGGACCTCGACGGTGTCACCGGATTTGAGCGTGCCGTTGTCGACTTCAACGATCGAGCCGTCAGCCTGAATCTTGCGTGCATGACTGCGGGTCAATTGGCCGAGTGCGTGAATCGCCTCCTGCGAGCCAATGACGCTGCGTTCCTCCAGCACATGGCCGAAGATCATGATGATCGGCAGCAACGCGGCGGTCAGCAGATCGCCAGTCGCCCACGCCCCGAGCATCGCCAAGGCAATCAATTGGTCGGTGATGCCATGCAGGCTTGGATAACGCAGGCTGAACCACGCCGAACGCATCACCGGAACGGCGACCAATAAAGAAGCAACACCCAGCAGTAACTGACTGACACCGGTTTGTTCCGGCAGCAGCCAACGCCAGATCAGACCGAGGCCGAGCAGACCAAGCGCGAGCATGGCCAATGTCAGTTGACGCGCGGCGCGACGTTGTTCGGCTGAGGACAACAGGCCCGGTGCAGCGGTGATCGCGCTCATTGACTGGCTCCCTGAATGATCAGGCGGGAATCGTCTTTCGGATCGACCGTAGTCACTGATCCGGCCTGGCCAAGAATTTTCGGCATGCGCTCGCGATACAGGCGCAGGAACATTTGCGGGTCAGTGCCATTCAATTGGGCCTTGGCCAGACTCGACACCGTAGCGGTGTCAGCAGACGCTTTGGCCAGGCGCTCACCCGCCTGAGCGTGAGCGACTTGCAGCGTACGATCGGCTTGTTCGTTGGCGGACTGGGTGAGTTTCTCGGCATCAGTGCGAGCGTTGGCCACGGCTTTGTCGGCTTGTTGGCTGGCGGTCAGCACCGCGTTGAAAGCGCTGACGGCGAGACTGGGCAGACTGGACTGCACATCAACCCGTGCCACCTCGATGCCTATGCCCTGCCCGCTGGTTTTCAGTTCAGCCAGGCGTTGGTTGATGCCTCGCACCAGATCACCGCGCAAGCGCTCGCGACGTTCGGCAGCCTGATTATCGGCACCGATCAATTCCGGTCGGGCCACCAGAATGGTGTCCAGATCCCGTGCGGCGGTCAGTGCCACGGCGCTGCGAGTGACCAGCCGATCAAGCGCTGGCAGCACATGATCACCCTGCAGCACGAAGTCATAGGGATCGGTCACTTTGTAAAACACTCGCACATCCAGTTGCACGACGCCGGCGTCACCGGTCAATAAATAACCAGATCCGGCCAGTGCATCACTGAGCGGCGTGGCAAACGTGGCAACCCGATCAGCCTTCAACGCCTCATCGTTGCGCAGCAGATTTTCCACTCGACGCTCTATCACTCGATCTGCCGCTGGCAGCAAAACCACCTGCTCGAATGGCTGCGGCCAAGCCAACAACAAACCGGCATTCTGGATGCGATCCAGCGCACCAAAGTGCAAAACCACGGCGCGATTCTGCGGATCAATCTGCCGGACATTCGAGAATGCCCACGCCACCGCGGCCAGCACGGTCACGGCGTAGAGGGCAAAAAACGCCAAACGTCCGGCCTGAATCCACGGACTGTTCAGCGAATATGTTCCACGTGGAACTTCTTCACTCATGGTTGCGATCCGGTTTTGCTGTCGAGATTCGGCGGGCCGTCGACCAGCACACGGAATGGCGCGGCATCGGTGCGCAGAATCAGCTTGGTGTCTGGCGTGACGATGGTGCCGAGGGTGTCCAGAGAACGCAGCAAGTTATACAACTGCGGTGAACTGGCGTAGGCGCGGCCGTAGATCTGCGCGGCCTCGACGCGAGATTGCGCTTCGATATCCGCGGCTTTCACCGTGGCATCCGCTTGTACAATCCGCGCATCACGCTCGGCGGCAGAGCGAATTTGCGCAGCTTCGCGCTTGCCGATGGCGGTGCGTTCGGTGGCAATTGTTTCACGCTCGGCGCGCATCCGATCGACCGTGGCGGTGAGTGTCACTGACGGCAAGGTCAACCGCTCGATACCGACTTGCACCACTCGCACGCCGTAAGTCGCGAGGAGTTGCTGATCGATTTGCTGACGCAGCTGTGCCTCGAATTCGGCGATGTGTACCTGACTCGCATCGGTGTTAACCAGATTCGCCAGATCAAAACTACTGGCGGTGGTTTCCAGTGCCGAGCCTACAAACGTGCGAATCTGCCGTGCTGCCTCGTCCGGCTGATTCTGCACGGCGCGCATGAAGCGCTGCACATTGTCCGGATCGCCCTGCACCTGCCACGCCACATAAGCCTGGACGATGATGCGCAAACCATCCCGGGTGCCAACATCCTGCAAACCGCTGGAGGTGGTACGCAAGCGCAGATCCACCGGGATCGCAGCTTCGAATGGCGCGGGCCAGCGCCAGCTCAAACCGGGATCGAGCAACACCCGCGACGGATTCCCGAACCGGGTAATGACCGTGGCTTCACCGGAGCGCACTTGCACCAGGCTCGCCGCGGCGATGGCGAACGCCACCAGCAACGCCGCCCAACCCATGCGCCGCCATGGAAAAGGCCCCGCCTCTTCCGGCGCGCCGTGGTGATGATGCCCATGATGATGGTGATGTCCGCCGTGGCCATGGCCGTGATCGTGGCCGCCGTGGTCATGATGATCGTGAGTGTGCGACTGGCTCAATGGGCGACTCCTGGTTGAGCGGTAGAACGTGCGGGCGTCGGATCGGCCGGCAGCGTGAACGTACGCAGATCGATAGTCGGCGCGTTATTGCTACCGCCCAGTCGATGGTCGAGTACCAGCAATTTGGCTTTGCTCAGGCCTTGGCTGAGCTGACTGAGGTATTGCTCAAGGACGAACGCCTGACCCGCGCTGGCGTAGGCTTTTTGTTCAGCACTGAACTTCAGATCCGCTGCCTGCGCGGCGGCGCTGATTTCACGCGCGTTGGCGCTGGCCTGATCGCGAGCGAGGCTAGCCTGCAATTGCGCCTGATTAATCGCTTGCGCTGCGGCGCCACGTTCGCGGGAGATCAAGGCCTGCGCACCGATTTGCGCCGCTTGCACGCCGTGATAGGCATTGGCCGCTCCGGCCGGCGGGTGAATGGCCTCGACGACCGTGGCGAGAATTTCCACGCCGCTGTCGAGTTGTTGCAGATCGCTTTGCACCGCACGGCCGATTTCTTCACCCAGCCCTACCCTGTCCGCACCGAGCAAACCGTCGAGGGTGCGCGAGGCAAAATCGTGGACCAGAATCCGGCTGGCGGTGCTGCGGATCAGCGTCGGCACATCGGCGCTGTTGTAGGTAGCCGCCAGCGCTGCCTGGTCGGTAAGGCCGATGCGATAGACGAAACGCACATCCATGTTGACGATCTGAAAGCTCTGCTGCGCGCCACGACTGCTGGCAATGACTTGAGATTTATCATTCACATGGCTGGCGTCCCACAAGCGGTTGGCCGTGGACGGCGCCGGGCCTTCAGCAGGTACGGGTTGAACCGGCGCCGGATTTTCGCCAACGCTGGTCGCCAGTTCATGCACCACGCCGTTTTCAACGCTTAACACCCGGCCCAGTGGCCACGGCAATCCTGCGTGCAAACCTGGGCCGAACACCTGCACCGGTTTGCCAAAACGTTCGTAGATGCCCCGACCTTGCAAGGGGATCTCATGCAGCCCGGTCAGCAACCAGCCGATTGCCAAGACCAACGCCAGCACCGGCAAAAACGCCCGGCGCATGTAGCTGAACGCCCAGATCTGGCGTAGATCGATGCCAAAGCGATTGTGTAATTCGTGCTGTAGCGCCAGCAAAGGCTGGGGCGGCCAGCGCAGCATGTCAGCGACAAAACTGCGCGCGAGCAGCGTCGGTTCAAGCTGTTCGCGTTGAGGGCTGAATACCGACAGAACGGCGCGCAATAGCAGCTCGATCGCAACCAAACCCGGCAAGATTCCGATAAGTACCGCCAGACGAACCGGCCAAACGGAAGTTTCTGCGGCGAACAACAAACACAGAGCGCCCAATACCAGACTGATGATCGCTACACGCGTCAGTTGGGCCAGCGAACTCGCTTCAGGCCATTGCGCAGGGTTTTCCTGAGCCAGTTGCCGCTCCAGCACCAACAAGCCAAACGCCAATAACAATGCCAACGCGGCGCCGACTGTGGCAGACACACCGACAGCCGCGGACGGTAACGTCAGGTTCCACACCTGCTCGATGCTGAGCACAATCAGCAACGCCCAACCGCCCAGCCACAACGTCGCTGCGCCGATTAGTCCAAGCAGATGCACGCTGCGTCGGCTCAAGCGATCGAGCAGGCGTTCATACCAGCCATCCGCCGCGGGCTGCTCATCAACAGTCAATGGCATGGCTGGCAGTGGATTCATCACCCGTGCACGCCACTGCGTCACCCACCAGGCCGATTGCAGCCCGGCAACCACCACCAGCAATGCCGCGCTCTGGTTGATCAGCAGCGGCAGCCACAACGACTGCGGCGCAAATAACCCGACAAAAAACGCCAGCACCCACCCCGCCCCGGCCAATGCACCAAGGCCGATCGCCAAACGACGCAACCTTCGGCCCTGCGCGGCCGCCTGTTGAAAGCGCGGCAGTCCGGCCACTTGCGTGCCTTCAACCTCCAGATCGACTTGCATATCACCCCAAAGCCATCGGCTCACTGCTCATATCGTTACGATATAACGAAAGTCGTGAAATATTTGTGCACAAATTGCGCTCATCTAAAGATGCCTGACCTGTCGCCTGCCTGAAGCCTTGACCGAAATATCTGCAAGCGCACATATTACGCTCGTAATTTTGTGCGATGACTACTTTTAACGATCTGCATCCATCTATCAGGAGCAAGCGCATGAGCAACTATGACGTGGTGATTCTGGGCGGCGGCCCCGGTGGTTATAACGCGGCAATCCGCGCCGGTCAGTTGGGCCTCAAGGCTGCCTGTGTCGAAGGCCGGGCAACCCTCGGTGGCACCTGCCTGAACGTCGGTTGCATGCCCTCGAAAGCCTTGCTGCATGCTTCGGAGCTGTACGAGGCGGCCATGGGTGCGGAATTCGCCAACCTCGGCATCGAGGTCAAACCGACCCTCAATCTCACGCAGATGATGAAGCAGAAAGACGAGAGCGTGACCGGCCTGACCAAGGGTATCGAGTTCCTGTTTCGCAAGAACAAGGTCGACTGGATCAAGGGCTGGGGCCACATCGACGGCCCGGGTAGAGTCACCGTCACCGACGATAAGGGCAGCAAGACCGAACTGACCGCCAAGGACATCATCATCGCCACAGGTTCCGAGCCCACTCCCCTGCCCGGTGTCGAGATCGACAACCAGCGCATCCTCGACTCCACCGGCGCGTTGTCGCTGAGCGAAGTGCCCAAACATCTGGTGGTGATTGGTGCTGGCGTGATCGGCCTCGAACTGGGATCGGTGTGGCGGCGTCTGGGCGCGCAGGTCACCGTAGTCGAATACCTCGACCGCATCTGCCCCGGTGTCGATGGCGAGGCCGGCAAAACCTTGCAGCGCTCGCTGAGCAAGCAAGGCATTGCCTTCAAATTGAGTTCGAAAGTCACCAGCGCCACCACTTCGGCCAACGGCGTGCAGCTCAGCGTCGAGCCTGCGGCGGGCGGCAGTGCCGAATTGCTGGAAGCCGATTACGTTCTGGTCGCCATCGGCCGCCGCCCATACACCCAAGGCCTGGGCCTGGAAAACGTCGGGTTGAGTACCGACAAGCGCGGCATGCTCGCCAACCAGCAGCATCGCACCGAAGCCGCGGGGGTCTGGGTGATCGGCGACGTGACGTCCGGGCCGATGCTCGCGCACAAGGCTGAAGACGAAGCCATGGCCTGCGTCGAGCAGATCCACGGCAAGGCAGGTGAGGTCAATTACGACTTGATCCCCAACGTGATCTACACCAGGCCGGAGCTGGCCAGCGTCGGCAAGACCGAAGAGCAGCTCAAGGCCGAAGGACGCGCCTACAAGGTCGGCAAGTTTCCGTTCACCGCCAACAGTCGGGCGAAGATCAATCACGAGACCGAAGGGTTTGCCAAAGTCCTCGCCGATGAGCGCACGGACGAAGTGCTTGGCGTGCACCTGGTCGGGCCGAGCGTGAGTGAGATGATTGGCGAGTTTTGCGTGGCGATGGAGTTCAGCGCTTCGGCCGAGGACATTGCCCTGACGTGCCATCCGCATCCGACGCGCTCCGAGGCATTGCGCCAGGCGGCGATGAATGTGGAGGGGATGGCGACGCAGATGTAGAAGATCAAAAGATCGTCCGAACGCGGCCCGAGCCTTCGGCAGCTCCTACCTGGAATGCGTACCCTGTAGGAGCAGCCAAAGGCTGCGATCTTTTCGGTTTTCAGGACGGAAGATGCCCCAACGGCAACGCCCCCGGGGTCTTCACCGTATGAATCGCAAAGTTGCTGCGGATATCGCTCACCCCCGGCAGTTTGAGCAGGCAACCGCTGAGAAAACGGTCGTACGCTCGCAGGTCTGGCACCACCACTTGCAGCAAGAAATCTGACTCCCCCGATACCAGAAACGCTGAAATCACCTCCGGCAATGCAGTGACCGCTTTGTAAAAGGCTTCGGCCTGTTCATCGTTGTGCCGCTCGACCTTTACCCCGACAAACACCGTCAAACCCAGCCCCACTTCATCGCGATCCAGATTGGCCTGGTACCCACGAATCACCCCGGCCTCCTCCAGCATCCGCACGCGCCGCAAGCATGGCGACGCCGACAGGCCGATCTCGTCCGCCAGCTCGACATTGCTCAGGCGTCCGTCCCGTTGCAGCGCGGCGAGAATCTTGCGATCAAAAGCGTCGAGTTTCATGGTTGGCAGATCCTGATTGTTTCAGCAGAAAAAACAAGCAGGTTATGCCAATCACGATGGATTTTGAAGCGGACTACGCAAGCACCTGCCCCGCCCTTCGGCCCTAGACTGACCTCACCAAATCGACAACGAAAGGGGTGTGGCATGGCGAGTCTCTGGCTGTTTTTCCTGGCATTGGCTGTGGTTTTTCTTTTGCCTGGGCCGGACATGATCCTGTTGCTGCAAACCGGCGCCCGCCAAGGTCGCGGTGCGGCGCTGGCCACCGCCATCGGTCTTGGGATTGCCCGGGGTTGTCATGTCGCGTTGGCGGCGTTAGGGCTGGCAGCGTTGTTCAAGGCTGCGCCGTGGACGTTCGAAGTGGTGCGGCTGGCCGGGGCGGCGTATCTGCTGTGGATCGGCATTCAATGCCTGCGCAGCACGCTGGTACCGAACCTGAATGGCGGGGATGTTGCCCAGACTCAGGGTCAATGGCGTGAAGCGGTCCGGCGCGGCTTGCTGACCAATTTGCTTAATCCCAAGGCGCTGCTGTTCTGCTCGGTGCTGTTGCCACAATTCATCGTCGCCGACGGTGCGCCCGTGCTGACCCAGTTCGCCATGCTCGGCATGCTGCTGGTCGGTGTCGGCTTGCTGTTCGACAGCGCCTACGCCTTGACCGGCGCCGCGCTGGGCCGTTGGCTGCAACACAGTCCAACGGCCCAACGGGTTCAACAATGGCTGTTCGGCAGCCTGTTGATCGGCTTTGCGCTGCGCCTGACGTTCATCCAGCAGGCTTAGCTTTTGCGTGCCTTGCGCTGCCGGCGAGTGATCAGCAACAAAGCCGTGCCAACCACCAGCAGGATCGCAGCGATCTGCACCGGCCATTTGTACGGCCGCAGCGTGGCGCGCACCGAATCGGTCACTTGGGTGACATAACGCTTGTCAGCGTTTTCAAAATCCGGATATGGGCATTGATTGCCAAAATCCACCGCCCACGGCACGTAAGGCCCTTCCTTCACGTAGCGTTGATACAGCGCGCTTTGTTCTTCCAGGCTGCTGTTGAAACCAACGGCATTGCACAACACGGCGGCGAACGCCTGACTGGTGTGCGGCAAATTATCGGCAGCACGACCGGCCAGAGCGGTGGCGACAAACCGATAGTGAAAACGCTGATCCGGCTGAGCTTCACTGGTTTTCTGGCGTTGCAACTCGGCTTCGCTCACCAGCGGTCCGACTTTCAACTCAGTGTTTTCCAGGCTGAAACCGCCACCAAACACCGCGTAATCCGGCGCCATTTCATAACCGAGAATGTCCATGCCCCATTCGCGGGCGGTCCACGCCGCGTTATACAACGCACTGGCGCGTCTGGTTGGCCACCACGCGGCATCAGCCTTGAGCCGCTGCTCGGCATAAAGACGAGCCTTGTGTTGCAGATCGGGGTTGTCGAAATAGCTGATCGCCGCCTCGTAATGCCCTTCGCGCAACAAACGTCGGCCCAACAAATTGCGTAGCTTCGCTGCCACTGAAAGGGGGACGTAGTTGTCACGCTCCTCTTGAGTCAACACCGCAGGAGCCGGAACCGTTTCGTCGACATACTGCTTGAGTTCGGCGACCGTCAGCACCCGCTCGGCGACTGCTGCAGCATCGAACCAGTAGACGTCGTTGCTGCGATACAACTGCACGAAGGCCTGCAGGTATTCACCGCGTTGCAGTGCAAGAATTGCGCTTTCACCCTCGACCCGACATTTCGGCTGGACCGTTTCATAGGCCCAGTCTGTCGTACGTCGGTAACCCCAATCCTCGGTCTGTGGGAAGGCCTGCGCGGCTTTGGCGTAGGCTGCCGCGGCGGCATTTTTATCACCGTCGCGCAGCGCCAGTTTCGCCCGCAACCACCAGGCGAGTCCGCCGTCGCCAGCGCTTTCGAGAAAAGCCTTGGCGCTGGCGTAGTCACCCTGTTGATAATTCACAGCGGCCAGCCGATCGGCGTTTTCGAGGCTGCCGCGAGTGCTGTTTTGCAGGAGCTTGACCAGTTTTTTCTCGTTCGGCGGTTCATCGCCGAACGACCAGCCCTGACGACTGAGCAACGATGCGGTGACAAGTTGCTGCACCGGTTTGTGTTCCAGCAACCGCGCCAGCTCATCCTCAGGCAGTTGTGCCAGCTCATTCATCAACTGCTTCAGTGAAGTGTTGCCAACCGCAGAGCCGTGCAGGTTCTGCGCTTCATACAGTTCGATGGCGCCGGCCCAGTCGCCAGTGGTGCGCAATATCCGCGCTTCTTCCCCGAGGCTGGCGACGCCGAGCTCCAGCGGATCGCTGAAACCGTCGATGCTCAGTTGGCGAGTCTGACGAAATGCTTCGCGCGATTTTTCCAGCGTCTCGACCCCGTTGTTCGCCTCGGCGCTGATGGCAAACCAGGCGCGCCCCAAGGAGTAAGCGGCCCACGTGCTGCGCAAAGAACGCTTATCCGCTGGCAGCGCCAGCAGCTTGTCGAAATATGCCACCGCCAGTTGATGTTCGCCCGTCGCAAACGCCACCGCGCCTGCCACATATAGACGAATCTCCGCTGGCAGACTGGCACCCTGCACCTCGACCTGACGCGCATCCGTCAAACCGCGCAGCTGTTTTAACAGCGCCTGTTGTTCAGGCGTGAGTCCGGCCTGCTCGGCCTTGTCACGCTGTTCGACCGTTTCAGTCGACTGCGCATAGGATTCGTTCGGGTTATAGGTCGCGGCGGTGACGTTCTTCAGCCCGGCGATGGTTTTACCCAGGCGACTCAGCTCAAAGTTGAAGTTGCCCTCCGGCAGCTCCGCCATCGTCTGCCCGCGATTATCGAGCAGGCGCATCGGGAAGTCCGGGCCGCAGGCCAGCGCCGAACCCAGCGGCAGGCTGAGGCTCAGGCAGAGCAGATGGCGGGGCCAGTTACGGGTCAACATGCGAACCTCCTTGATCAATATTTGCGCAACGCGCCCAACCAATGGCGCGCTGCCCGTTCGCCGGCAATCGGCCGTCGCGAAGGCGGGTGAAGGTAAGCAGATCCGGGCTTTGTTGCAACGAGTAACCGGCGAGCGCGTCAGCGCCTTCGCAATCACGTGCCTTCAGGGTGATCCGCGCGGGCCAGGCGCTGTCGAGGTTGCCGGTGTTGATGAGCTTGATATCGTAGAGGCCGCTCTGCTCGCTGAACGTCACGTCGAGTTGGCTGTGCAGCGTATCGCCCCGCGCTACGGCGCGCAGCGTGGTCAAACTCCAGGCGCGACGGTCGTTGACCAGCGGCAGACGAAACCAGATCAGGCCGGCCAGGTGTTTTGGCGGATCGTCACGCAGCGTTTTACCCAGTCGGCTCAGTTGCAGCGGATCGGCCAGCAATTCGCGGCGCTCACCGCCACGTTCAAGCTGAACCTCGCTTTCCACAACGGGGGCGCCGGCGACATCCGGCAACAGCGCCACGCCATAGGCCGGTAGCGCCAGGTAGAACGGTTTGTCGGTGAGCCGCGCCCAAGCCTTGGCCCACTTCAACGCTTGATCAGGATCAAACAAGCCTCGCCGTGGATCGCTGACCGCATGCACTTGCAGCACGCTGCTGTCGACCGTGGCCAGCAACGCAGGCAGCTGCGAACTGTCGAGCCACGCGGGCAGCGCGGTGATGCTCAACGGCAACGTCGTCGGCAACGCGGAGCGCAGATGAGTAAGGAATTGTGCGTAGGCCGGCAGCCGCGCATTGCCGGCGTCGTGGTCGATCTCCACGCCACTCAGGGTCAGACCTTGCGCCTGCCAATCTGCAATGACCTGAAGAACCTGCGCCGTGACCTGTTGCTGATCCAGCGCCTGGAGTTGGCCGTCGAGGCGGATCACCGCGATCAACGGACGACCATCGTTTTTCAGCAGCGGCGCATCGATGCGCGCCCGGCTCCATCCTTCATGGGGAAAGGCCTGCAACGCCAACACGCGCAGAGTGGAAAAATCACTTCGGCTGTCGCGCAATGCCGCCTCATGGGCAGGCGTCCATTGACGTTGCCAGACGTAGAGCTGCTGATCGAGTGGCGGTGCGGTCTGCTGATCGCAAGCAGACAGCATGATCAAAGCCAATAGACCCAGGAAAAACCGCATACCTTCCAATCCCTGAAAACCACAAGGCTGCAAGGTTACACAAAACCTGTAGGAGTGAGCCTGCTCGCGATGGCGCAATGTCAGTCTATAGAGATGTCAACCGACACACCGCTATCGCGAGCAGGCTCACTCCTACATTAGCTGCAGGCTCAAGGCTTGCGGGCGATGATCACCTGACTCTTCGCCACCACCGTTTCCAGCGCATCTTTGATCTGTGCACCGCGGGGTGACGAGAGCAAGGCTTGCCAGGTATTGGCCCAGTGGTTGAGCAACGGGTGATCGGGATTGCTCAGGTCGACCTTCGCCTCCCAGAACAGCAGCATCCACATCGACCAGTAAAAGCCGTACTGACTGTGGCTGATGACCTCAAGGCCGGCATCACTGACCATGGTCTTGAACTGTTCTTCGCTGATGATGCGAATGTGATTGGGTTTCTCGTAATACGCCGGTGCAGCAATGTCTTTTTGCAGGTCTTCGGAGCTCGGGTGCGGCACGCTCAACAGATACAACGCCCCCGGCTGGCCGACGCGCACCAGTTCAGCGAGGAACTGCGCCGGATCGTCGACATGCTCGAGGACTTCAGTGGAGACCACGCGGGTGGCGCTGGCATCGGCAATCGGCAGTGGATTGCCGTCGGTGACGTGGCACTCGACACTGCGCGCCGGGGTCTCGCTCAAGCGCTGGCGGGCCTGTTCGATCTTGTCGCCGTCAATGTCGGCGACAATCAGCCGCGCCCCACGCCTGCCGCAAAACTGCATGTTGCCGCCGTCACCGCAGCCGACATCGATCACGATGTCATCCGCCGATACCGGGAAGCCTTTATATAGCTCTCCCGTCTCCTCGTTGAACCAGCCACTGAGCTGGGCATCGTGCAGACCGAGCATGAACGGATCGACCTTCTCGGCGACCGGCGTGACCGCAGCGACGGGCGCAGCAACCGGGGCGGGGGTCGCCGCTGTGAGTTTTCTCAAAAAGCTCAGCATGAGGTGGCTCCAAAATTGATATTCATGAACCGTTCTTCGCTCATGGCGTCTGTCCCGCGTCCAGCGGTTTGCGGGCGATGATCACCTGGCTCTTGGGCATGAAACGGTCAAGCGTCTGCTTGATGGCGAGGCCTTCGGGTTGATCGAGCAAGTCCTGCCAGGTTCTGGCCCAGCTCTCCATCAATGGCATGAACGGCTCCTGGATTCGATCTCGTACCGCACCGGCAGGATCCCGACCGGCCGCACGTTCGCCGGCCCAGAAAAAGATCATGCCCATCACCCAGAAAAAGCCATTGGCCTGACGATGCTCGATCACCAGACCTGCGTCCTCTACCAACGCGGCGAAGCGCTCCGCGGTATAAATCTGCACATGATTGGGTGATTGGTAGTAGCTGGCCGGCGCAATGCCTTTTTGCAGATGTTCGCCAACCGGCGCCGGCACGCTGAGCAGATATTGCGCGCCGGGACGGCCCATGCGCACCAGTTCGGCCATGAACGGCTCAGGCTGGTCGATATGCTCCAGCACTTCCATGCACACCACTTTGCTCGCGCAACCATCGGCCAGCGGCAACGGCAAACTGTTGCTGACCAGTCCGAGATTCAGCTGGCGGCTTTGCGCTTCGACCTGACGAGCGAGTTCGCGCACCTTGTCCAGTTCACTGTCGGTGAAGATCACCGAGGCGCCTTGGCGGACCGCAAACAGTGTCGCGACACCTTCGCCGCAACCCACATCGAGCAACGTATCGTCAGCCGTGATTGCAAAGCCCTTGAGCAGCTCACCGCTGTCACCCAAAAACCAGCCGTCGAGGACGGCGTCACGCAAACCGACGTCGCGCGGCGACACCGTATCGCGCAGTGCAGGCGTCGGCTCTGGCAAGGAGGCCGGTACAGGCGCCGGGCGAAAGCGGGCGAGCAGACGCCGGATCATGCGCCCGAGGCTTCCACGGATACCGCGTCGGCGGTGGCTGAGCGCTGGGCAAAAAACGCCCGCAAACGCTGCTCGGCAGTGGCCTGGCTACAAAACCGTTGCAGGCTGCGCACGGCTTCGGCCGACATCGCGGCGTAACGCGGCTGATCGGTTTTCGCCACCTCATAACTGACGCGATAGGCCACACACAGCGAATCCCAATTGGTCATGTAACGCATCGTGCGGTAGGCGGCGCGCGGGTCATGCGGCCAGGCCGTCAGCTCTTCGGTGAAGTCGACAATGAACGCGTTGTCGCTGTTCACGTAGTCGGCCATCGCCGTGTTCAGCGGTGCAATGGCCGGTTTGCCGCAAGACATGAATTCCATCAGCGGCAGGCACTGGCCTTCACCATAGGAACTGTTGACCACGTAGCTGGTGGCTTGCACCAGCCGTTCGTAATCACCGTCCGCCAGATAGCCGTGAATCAGCACGATCCGGCATTGGTAGGACTGGTTCTTGTACAAGTGGTGGAGCATGTCGGTAAGCGCATTGGCGATGTCGTGGTGCGTGAGTTTCAGCACCAGCGTCGCATCGGGAGTGTCGCGGAACGTGGTGCAGAACGCGCTGATCATGTCCTGCCAGTTCTTGCGCCCGTCGTAAGGATTGAACACTGAGGTGTAGACCACGCCTTCGAGCTGCAACGGACAATCCTGCGCCGGCGCGGCAAAGGACATCGGCGTGCCTTCGCAGCGTCCGGGTGGCCCGTAAGGCCGCAAGTCGACGGTGCGACTGTCGATCAGCAGCCCACGCAGGTTCAGCGTGACCGGCTCGACCACAGGGCGTCGTTCCAGATGCTCACCGCGTGCGGCGAAGCGATCCCACACCGGCGCGGGGATCGCGCAGACCGGATAGTCGTCGCCCATCACATCGCGCACGGTGTTGACCGTGAATGTCGAATGGGTAATCGCCCGGCCACAGGCTTCAAGCACCACACGCCAGTCGTGGCGCGGTTCGCCCTGCCAGCTCTCGGTGGGAATGGTGCTGAACTCCCAGGCAAACACCGGGATGGTCGGGCAGGCGTAATGAATCGGCGTGCGGTGCGGCGGCGAGAACGACAGGTAGACGCACTCTTCACCCCGGCTCAGACAGTCGAAATACAGGCGATCCACCAGTTCGTCGGGGTTGCTGACTTCGATGACCTGACCAATGCGCTCCAGCACCGGGCGAAACTCCTTGAGCACAAAGTAGTAGCTGTACTCGGGCCGTCCGAGGTTCTGCTGGATGTTGCTCTTGTTGGTTTCCGAATGAATGATGATCAACATGAGGCGGCCCTCGACTCAGCCGTCAGCGGCGTGGTTTCGCCCTGCGCCTTGAGCTCGAAAAACTGCATCACGCGCTGCTGAACCGGGGCAAAGCCGCAGTAATCGCGCATGCGTTCATTGGCTGCCGCGGCCATCGCCTGATACCCGTCAGGATGGTTTTTGGCCATGGCGTAACTGTCCTCATAGGCGGCTTTCAGCGAGCCCCAGTCCGGGCGATGGCGCAGGGTGCGGTAGAGGATGCGCACATCCTCCGGCCAGATCGTCGGCTCATGGCTGGACTTGACGACGAATCCGACCTGCTCATCGATATAGTCGCGCATCGCCGTGTGGTTCGGGGCAATCACCGGTTTGGCGCAGGCCATGAATTCCATCAGCGGCAGGCACAAACCTTCGCAGCGCGAAGCGTTGACGTAGAAACTCGCGGCACCGTAAAGCCTGGCGAACTCCTCGTCGTCCAGATAGCCATGCATGACCACCACCCGACAGGCAAACGGCGAGAGTTGCGAGAGCAAGGTGATCAAGTGAACGTAGTAGCTCGACAAGTCGTTCTGGGTGATTTTCAACACCAGCGTGGCGTCTTCGTTGTCACGCATGGCCCAGCAGAAGGCGGTGATCAGGTGATGCCAGTTCTTGCGACCGTCGGCGGGATTGAACACGCTGACATAGACCACGCCACTGACGTCGATCTGTACTTGCTCGCTGGTGTCGGGCAACGCCGCTTGCGGATGCGCGTCAGGTTGCATCGCCTCGCTGACGGTGGTGGGCACCGGCAAGGGTGCTGCTGGCGGGGGCGGCGTGCGCAATTTGGTCAGTTGCTGACGGACAGCGTCCGGCACCACATCGCACACGGCTTCGCGATACCACATCAGCAGGTTGTGCTTGAGTAAAAACAACGGCGGGTGTTCGGCAGGCGCCGTCAGCGCCCGAAAGCTTTCGCGCAAGTAGTGTTTGGAAATGAATACGCGTCGGCGCAAGGTCAGTGGCACAGGTGCTTCGGGTTCTGACTCAGGTACAGGTTCGGGCTCGGGCTCGGGTTCCGCCAGGCCGCGAGTTTCCAGCTCCTGCTCATTGAATATCGGCGCGATCAAGCCATCGGCGGACAGCCCCAGCACGCGGCTGTCGATGATGCAGCCCTTGATCTGCAGCGTGCTGCCCGGGTTTACCGGGACACTTGGATAGTCGCTGCGCACGTGCGCAAAGCGCTCCCACAACGGTGTGGGCAGCACCAGCACGGGGAAGTCTTCACCCAGAGTCCGGCGGATCGCCTGCGCGGTATGGGTGGACAAGGTAATCACCCGGCCATGACGTGCCAGGGTCTGGCTCCAGTCCTGACGAGGATCGTCGTCGCAGCATTCGGACGGGATCGAGTCATACTCCCAGGCAATCACGCAAACCATAGGGCACTGCAAATCGATCGGGGTTTTGTGCGGTGGCGAAAACGAAAGGAACAGGCATTCCTGACCGGCTTCACTCAGCTGCCGGTACAGCGGATCGACCTCGTCCACCGACGCCACCACATGCACGCGGCCAAGGCTTTCCAGCACCGGCCGATAAGCCTTGAGCACGAAGTAGTAACTGTATTCGGGACGCCCAAGGCTCTGGCTGATAGAACTGTCGTTGACGTCCGAGTAAAGAATGAAATTCATGGCATCCCACGATGAAGCAGCCATTCCGACCGCTTCATGCTATGACGGCCGGACGTCGGACAAGTCGGCATCACCGGAGCTTGAACTTCATCTACAGGCACGTCTTCGTTCTTGTTTTAGTGGTTGGTTTCACCCTGTTGCGCAACGCCCACGGTGAACTTTGGGGAATCGCGACGAGGGGCATTCTAAACACATCCGTCGAGCATTCGTGAACCGCGCGACGAGAAAAATCTGACTACGCTAACGAGAACTGACCAGTCACGGTTTGCCTGTTGAAATTGCCGCGCAATTGGCACAGATTGGCACCAAACAACTACAACAACTGACTTCGCCTGCCGTCCTGCCGGTTTTTTCTATCGGTCTGACAGACTTCCTCTCAAAGCATGTGGGAAAGTGGCGCAAGTTCAAGACCAAGGGGTCGCGGTTTGAAAAAGCGTCTGTTCATTACGGGCCTCAGTGGCTTCGTGGGACAACATATTCAGTCACGATTGGCGCTACCCGATTCGTCGTGGGAGCTTCTGTCTGCCGCAACGCCCTACGACCTTACGGACGCGGGCAGTCTCGTCGATCTCTGGCCTCAACTGCCCGACGCGGTCATCCATCTGGCCGGGCAGACGTTCGTCCCCGAAGCCTTTCGCGATCCGGCGCGCACACTCGACATCAATCTCTTCGGCACCCTCAACCTGTTGCAGGCCCTCAAGGCCCGCGGCTTCGCTGGCACCTTCCTGTATGTCAGCTCCGGCGACGTCTACGGCCAAGTGGCCGAAAGCGCTCTGCCGATCACCGAACTGCAACCGCCCTGCCCGCGCAACCCTTATGCGGTGAGCAAACTCTCGGCGGAGTTTCTCAGCCTGCAATGGGGCATGAGCGAACAGTGGCCGGTGCTGGTAGCGCGGCCGTTCAATCACATCGGCACCGGGCAGAAAGACAGCTTCGTCATCGCCAGTGCCGCCCGCCAGATCAGTCGCATCAAACAAGGCCTGCAAGCGCCCCAACTGGAAGTCGGCGACATCGACGTGACTCGCGACTTCCTTGATGTCGGCGACGTGATTTCGGCCTACTTCGCGCTGCTTGAGAAAGGCCAACCGGGGCAGGTCTACAACATCTGCTCGGGGCGCGAGCAAAGTATCCGCAGCCTGATCGAGCAGTTGGCAGATCTGGCCGAAGTCGAGATGCAACTGGTTCAGGATGCAGCGCGCATGCGGCGTGCCGATCAACGCCGTGTTTGCGGCAGCCATGCAAAACTGTCCACAGCCACCGGATGGTCGCCAGACATCACCACACAACAATCCCTGCGGGCGATCCTGTCCGACTGGGAGAAGCGAGTACGACAAGAATGACAAAAAGTGCACTGATCACAGGGATCACCGGCCAGGACGGCGCGTATCTGGCCAAACTGCTGCTCGACAAGGGCTACAAGGTTTACGGCTTCGTGGCACGGCGCAGCAGCGATTCACGCTGGCGCCTGCGCGAGATGGGCGTCGAGGCCGACATCGTCTACCTGGACGGTGACATGGCCGACGCCTGCTCGGTACAGCGCGCCGTGATCAAGTCGACCCCGGACGAGGTGTACAACCTGGCGGCACAAAGCTTCGTTGCCGCCTCCTGGGATCAACCGGTGACCACCGGCATCGTCGATGGACTGGGCGTCACTCACTTGCTCGAAGCGATCCGCCAGTTCAGCCCGCACACCCGGTTCTATCAGGCCTCGACCAGCGAAATGTTCGGTCTGATCCAGGCTGAGCAGCAGGACGAGAACACGCCGTTCTACCCGCGCAGCCCGTACGGCGTGGCCAAGTTGTACGGTCACTGGATTACCGTCAACTACCGCGAAAGCTTCAACCTGCACGCCAGCAGCGGCATCCTGTTCAACCATGAATCGCCGCTGCGCGGCATCGAGTTCGTCACGCGCAAGGTGACCGACGCCGCCGCCCGTATCAAGCAAGGCAAACAGCAGGAGCTGAGCCTGGGCAACATCGACGCCAAACGCGACTGGGGTTTTGCCGGCGATTATGTCGAAGCCATGTGGCTGATGCTGCAACAGGACAAGCCCGACGATTTCGTGGTCGCCACCGGCGTCACCACCACGGTGCGCGAAATGTGCCGCATCGCCTTCGATCACGTCGGCCTCAACTACCGCGACTACGTGAAGATCGACCCGGCGTTTTTCCGCCCGGCCGAAGTCGAAGTGCTGCTCGGCAATCCGGCCAAGGCTCAGCGCGTGCTGGGCTGGAAGCCGAAAACCGACCTGGATACCTTGATCCGCATGATGATGGATGCGGACATGAAGCGCGTCGCCAAGGAGTAGGCCATGCTGATCCCCGTGATTCTGTCCGGCGGTGCCGGCACCCGTTTGTGGCCGGTGTCCCGCGAGGGCCATCCCAAGCCGTTCATGACCCTGCCCGACGGTGAGTCGCTGCTGGGCAAGACTTACCAGCGTGCGGCAGCGTTGCTCGACGGTTGGGGCGACATCGTCACGGTGACCAACCGCGAGTACTACTTCCAGAGCAAGGATCACTACTGCGCCGCCCACGTGTCGCGCCATCGCGGGCACTTCCTGCTGGAGCCGACCGGGCGTAACACGGCTCCGGCCATCGCTGCGGCGGCGTTGTCGCTGCAAGCCTTGCATGGCGATGACGCGATCATGGTGGTGATGCCGGCCGACCATTTGATCGTCAATCAAGGCGCGCTGAAAAGTGCGGTCGAGCACGCCGTCAATCTGGCGAAAGACGGGTATCTGGTGACCTTCGGCGTGATCCCGACAGCCCCGGAAACCGGCTTCGGCTACATCGAAACCGGTGCGCCACTGGACGCCAAAGGCGCGGCCAAAGTGCAGCGCTTCGTGGAAAAACCCGACCTGCAAACGGCCACGCATTATCTGGAGAGCGGCAACTTCCTGTGGAATTCGGGCATGTTCTGCTTCACCACCGCGACGGTGATTGCCGAACTGCAACTGCACGCACCGCAACTGCTGGAGCAGACCCGCGCCTGCATGGCTGCCAGTGCCCCGGTGGAAACCGTTGGCTGCCTGCAGCAGGAATTGTCGCCGGCGCTGTTCGCTGAAATTACCGACATCTCCATCGACTACGCCTTGATGGAGCGCTCGGAAAAAGTCGTGGTGGTGCCCGCCGGTTTCGACTGGAGCGATATCGGTTCGTGGAACGCCGTCGCTGCACTGGTGCCGGCCGATGCCGACAACAACCGCGCCAGCGGCGAAGCGATTTTCATCGACAGCCACAACAACTTCGTTCAGAGCGAAGGTCGGCTGGTGGCGGCCGTGGGTGTGGATAACCTGATCGTGGTCGACACCGCCGATGCCGTGCTGATTGCCCACGCTGACCGCGCGCAGGATGTACGGCGCGTTGCCAAGCAGCTCAAGGACAAATCCCACGAAGCCTATCGCCTGCATCGTACGGTCAGCCGCCCCTGGGGCACCTACACCGTGCTCGAGGAAGGCCCGCGCTTCAAGATCAAGCGCATCGTGGTCAAACCCGGCGCCAAGCTGTCCCTGCAAATGCACCATCACCGCAACGAACACTGGGTGGTGGTCGAAGGCATGGCCAAGGTCACCAATAACGGCAGCGGCACGACGCTGGTGGCCAAGAACGAATCAACCTTCATTGCCGCCGGCCACAAGCATCGCCTGGAAAACCCCGGCGTGATCGACCTGGTGATCATCGAAGTGCAAAGCGGCGAATACCTGGGAGAGGACGACATCGTCCGCTTCGAAGACCAATACGGCAGGACGGTTTGAATGCTGCTTTCCCTGTACCGCTCGCTGCGCAGCTACCGTGGATTCATCCTCGGTAGCGTCAAGCGAGAGTTTCAAGCGCGGTACCGCAACTCGCTGTTTGGTGCGCTGTGGACCGTACTCAATCCGCTGTCGATGATCATCGTCTACACGGTGATCTTTTCCCAGATCATGCGCGCCCGCCTGCCCGGGGTGGACGATGGCCTGGCTTACAGCGTCTACCTCTGCGCCGGCCTGCTGACCTGGGGCCTGTTCGCCGAAATCACTACGCGCAGCCAGAGCATGTTTCTGGAAAACGCCAACCTGCTGAAGAAAATCAGCTTCCCGCGCATTTGCCTGCCAGTCATTGCGCTACTCAATGCTGGCATTAACTTCGCGATTATTCTTGGGCTGTTTTTCGGCTTTCTGCTGATCAGCGGACGCCTGCCCGGCATGGCCTTGCTGGCGCTGATACCGCTGTTGATTCTGCAAGTGGTCTTCGCCGCCGGACTCGGCATGCTGCTGGGCATCCTCAATGTGTTTTTTCGCGATGTCGGGCAAATGTTCGGCATCTGCCTGCAATTCTGGTTCTGGCTGACACCGATCGTGTATCCGCTGTCGATCCTGCCGCCGGGCATCCAGCACGTGATCAGCCTCAACCCGATGACGGCGTTGATGACCAGTTACCAGAATGTATTCCTCTACAACCAATGGCCGGACTGGTCCTCCCTGACGCCGTTGCTGATCATCGGACTCGTGCTCTGCGCCATGGCGCTGCATCTGTTCCGCCAACGGGTTGGTGAAATGGTGGATGAACTCTGATGGGGCACATACGCGTCAGTGGCCTGGCCAAGGCCTACAAACAGTACCCCAATCGCTGGAGCCGGTTGTTTGAATGGCTGGTGCCGTTTTCCCGGCCCCGGCATCACTTGCACTGGGTCTTGCAGGACGTTGATTTCGAGATTCAGCCCGGCGAAGCCGTGGGCATTGTCGGCGTCAACGGCGCGGGCAAAAGCACCCTGCTGAAAATGATCACCGGCACCACTCAACCGACCCGCGGACAGATCCAGTTGCAAGGTCGGGTCGCCGCGCTGCTGGAACTGGGCATGGGTTTCCACCCCGACTTTACCGGTCGCCAGAACGCTTTCATGGCCGGCCAGTTGCTGGGGATGCAGGTTGAAGAGATCGACGCATTAATGCCGCAAATCGAAAGTTTTGCCGAAATCGGCGAAGCCATCGATCAGCCGGTGCGCACCTACTCCAGCGGCATGCAGATGCGTCTGGCGTTCAGTGTCGCCACTGCGCGGCGCCCGGACATCCTGATCGTCGACGAAGCGCTATCGGTCGGCGATGCCTATTTCCAGCACAAAAGCTTCGAGCGCATCCGCAGCTTCCGTAAGGCCGGCACCACGCTGCTGATTGTTTCCCACGACCGCTCGGCCATCCAGTCGATCTGCGATACCGCGATCCTTCTGGAAAACGGGCGCCTGGCCATGCGCGGCAAGCCCGAAGAAGTCATGGACTACTACAACGCCATGCTCGCCCAGCGCGAAGGCCAGATTGTCCGTCAGGAGATGCTCGCCAACGGCCAGGTACAAACCATTTCCGGCACTGGCGAAGCCGCAATCATCAGCGTGCGCCTGCTCGATGCGCAGGGGCGCAGCCTCGAAGTGGCAGAAGTCGGCCAACCCGTGGTGCTGGAAGTTCAGACAGAAGTACGTGAAGACATCGAACGGCTGATTCTCGGCTTCATGATCAAGGATCGCCTGGGCCAGGCGATTTACGGGATCAATACCCATCGCCTCGACAAACCGGTCGTCGAGCTCAGTGCAGGTGATCGCGTAACGTTCCGCTTCGCCTTTGACATGCGCCTGGGCAAGGGCAGTTATTCGGTGGCGCTGAGCCTGTCGCGGCTGGATTCACACCTGGATCGCAACTTCGAGTGGCGCGACTACGGCTTGATCTTCCATGTGATCAACAACCGTCAGGAAGACTTCGTCGGCTGCGCTTGGCTGCAAGCACATACCGAAATCACTCGCGTCAGTAAAAACCTCACGCCAACGCCTGATACGGAGAGCTCGCGATGACGCGATTGTTGGTGGAATGCACTTACGTCTTCGAACACCCAAACGCCAACTCGGGTATTCAGCGCGTGGTCCGCAACGTCATCCAGCAATTGCCGGCCGCCGACGAGAACGTTGAATGCATTCCGGTGGTGATGATCGGTGGTGGTCTGTATCAGGTTAAGAGCCTGGCGCCACTTAAATCGCCAAAGCTGGATCTGATCGGCCTGCGGGTGAAACTCGAACAATGGGCCAATGCTTTCTGGTTGCGCCACCGTGCATTGGAGCGCCGCCGTCCGTTCAGCCAGTCGCATTTCGCTCGACGCGTGTTGTACGTCGGTTGCCGGCTGAGCGCTTTCGCCTGTTTCAGCCTGCCGATGCGCCTGCTGGAGCGAGCCCTCAAGGGCAAGCAGATTCCCGAGCGCTGCGTGCCGTTACAGCATCGGGCCGGCGATCAACTGGTACTGCTCGATTCATCCTGGCACGCCAATTTTTTTCCTCTGGCCGAGCAACTCAAGCGTGACGGGGTCGGTATCGTTTCGGTGATCTATGACCTGATCCCGCTGACCCATCCGCAGTTCTGCGATGCCGGGCTGGTCAAAGTGTTCAATGACTGGTTCGACTGGATCGCCCGCACAGCGGACGGCTATGTGGCAATTTCGACGACCATCCGCGATCAGGTGCGCGAGGAAATGCTGCGGCGCATCGGTTCGCAACAGGTCGCACAGCGCTGGTTCGATTATTTCCACCTCGGCTCGGAACTGGACTTGAGCGACGCAGATACCAAGGTCGATCAGGGCTTGTTGCACATGTTCAAAACAGCGGAGCCGGTGTTCCTCATGGTCAGCACCATCGAGCCGCGCAAAAACCACGCTTACCTGCTCGATGCCTTCGAGCGCGCCTGGGCCACGGGGTCCAAAGCGCGGTTATGCATCGTCGGCAAGATCGGCTGGAAGTGCGAAGCGTTGATCGAACGCATCCGCCGGCATCCCGAGTTGAACCGCCGCCTGTTCATGTACAACACACTCTCGGACAAGAGCCTCGAACACGCCTACTCCAATGCGACGGCGCTGGTGTTCCCGTCCTACGTCGAAGGGTTCGGCCTGCCACTGGTGGAAGCGATGCAACGCGGGTTACCGGCGATGGCCAGTGATATCCCGGTGTTTCGCGAGATTGGCGGCGATTACATGGCGTATTTCGACTTGGCCAACCCGCAGAGCCTGACCCACCTGATCACCGACATGGAACGCAGCCAGGTCTTTCCCGCACCGCTGAGCCTGGAACAGTGGCGCTGGCTGAGCTGGCGCGAAGCGAGTGCGCAACTGGTTGAACGCATCGAGCGCAATTTGCATCCTTCGCCGGCAACCCCGGAGAGCCAGCATGCGCATTGCTCTTAACGCCCGGATTCTGCAGGCACCGCGCACCGGCATCGGCCACTACGTCGCCGAACTGGTCAACGCCTTGCGCAGCGAACCCGACGTTGAAGTGACGCTGTTTCATGGCTGGGGCTGGAGTTCGGCGCTACCGGAAGCGGCAATGCCCGGTTATTCGCGTTTGACGCCACTGCTGCGGCAGATTCCCGGAGCCTATCAGGCACGGCGCTGGATGGAGCAAAAGCGCTTCGATCAGGGCCGCGCGCAAGGCATCGACCTTTATCACGAGCCCAGTCTGTGGCCGCTGGCTTTCGACGGCCCGACGGTGATCACCCTGCACGATCTGACGCATCTGCATTTTCCCGAGACTCAGCCGTCGGCACGGCTCAAGGAAATCGAGCGACGGCTGGCCCTTGGCGTCGAGCAAGCGCAGGTGATTCTGACTGACTCACAGGCAATTGCCGACGAGGCGCAAGACTATTTCGGACTGCCCGCCGAGCGTTTTGTGGTGGCGCCACTGGGCGTCGCCGAGCGGTTTCATCCACGCGAAGCCGACACGATCAGCGCGGTACTCAAGGCGCATGCCGTGCAGGCTCGCGAGTATTTCCTGTGTGTCGGCACGCTGGAGCCACGCAAGAACCTGAGCCTGGCGTTGCGCGCCCATGCCCTGCTGCCGGAAGCAGTGCGCGAACGCTTTCCGCTGTTGATCGTCGGCATGGCCGGTTGGCAGCGTGAGCAGTTCAGTGACGAGCTGCGCCTGGCGTTGGCCAGTGGAAATGTTTGCCTGCTCGGCTACCTGCCTGATGAGCAAGTGGCGCAACTACTGGCCGGCGCTCGGGCACTGATTTTTCCTTCGCTGTATGAAGGCTTCGGCCTGCCGGTACTGGAGGCGATGGCCAGCGGCACGCCGGTGGTGATCACTCGCTCTTCGGCAATGCCGGAAGTGGCGGGGGCTGCCGGCAACTATATCGACGCCGACGATGCAGACGGCTTGCGCGATGCGATGAGCCGACTGATCGACGATCAAACACATTGGCAGGCATGCCGGGAAGCCGGCTTGCAGCAGGCCCGGCTTTTTTCCTGGCAGCGTTGCGCACAGGCCACGGCCGGTGCCTACCGCCAGGCCATGGGAGGTTGAATGCGCGTTCTTCATTTCTTCAAGACGTACCTGCCTGATTCGGTCGGCGGCATCGAACAAGTAATCTTCCAACTGTGCGAAAGCGGCGCCCAGCACGGCATCGACGGGCAAGTGTTGACCCTCAGCGCTGACCCGATTCCCCCCGTGGTGAAGCTGGGTCAACACGAAGTGCATCGGGCAAAACTCGATATACAGTTCGCCTCCACGGGATTTTCCTGGAGCGTGTTCAAACAGTTTCGCGAGATGGCGGCCGAGGCCGACGTGGTCAATTACCATTTCCCGTGGCCCTTCATGGACCTGGTGCACTTTGCCAGCGGCATGAACAAACCGAGCGTGGTCACCTACCACTCGGACATCATCCGCCAGAAGCACCTGCTTAAACTCTATCGGCCGCTGATGAACCGCTTTCTCGCCAGCGCCGACCGAATTGTCGCGGCCTCGCCGAACTACCTGCACACCAGTGATGTGTTGCAACAGTTTCAAGACAAGACCCGGGTAATTCCCTATGGCTTGAACAAGGCAGGTTATCCACAGCCTGATAACGAACGAATCAATCGCTGGCGCCAGCAGCTTGGGGATAAGTTTTTCCTCTTTGTCGGGGTCATGCGCTATTACAAAGGCCTGCACATTCTGCTGGATGCCATGAAGGACGTGGATTATCCGGTGGTCATCGTCGGCGCCGGTCCGCTGGAGCAAGCGCTGCACGCCCAGGCCGCCGCGTTGGGTCTGCGCAACATTCATTTCCTTGGGCGCCTGGGAGATGAAGACAAAGTCGCGCTGCTGCAATTGAGCTACGCCATTGTTTTCCCATCGCATCTGCGCTCGGAAGCGTTCGGCATCTCGCTGCTCGAGGGCGCGATGTACGGCAAACCGATGATCTCCAGCGAAATCGGCACCGGCACCAGCTACATCAATATCCACAACGAGACCGGACTGGTGGTACCGCCAAGTAATCCACAGGCGTTTCGCGAAGCCATGCGCACCTTGTGGGAGAACCCCGATCGCGCAGCAGCAATGGGCGTCAAGGCCGAAGCCCGTTACCGGCAGTTGTTCACAGCCGATGAAATGGGCCGCAAATGGACAGAGTTGTACCAAGAGCTGCTGGAAGAAAAATCTCTGTCCTATGCCTGATCCCTATCGGCCACCAATCCCCTGTAGGAGCTGCCGAAGGCTGCGATCTTTTGATCTTCCATTTATAAAATCTAAACAAGATCAAAAGATCGCAGCCTTCGGCAGCTCCTACACGGGCGCTAGCATTACAAATCCAGCACCAACGGCTGCTGACTTTGTGCCGGCACCGCACAACAAATCAGCACATGCCCCGCCTCCGGCACTTCGGCCGGGGGCTGTGGATAATTCACCGCGCCGCTGACCAGCCGTGTCTTGCAGGTACCACACGAACCGCCGCGGCAACTGAACTCCGGGCGCAATCCGCGACTTTCCGCCAGCTCCAGCAAACTGCTGCCGTCCGGTTGCCAGCGCGCCTCCTTGGCCGAACGTTCGAACACCACCGGCACGGATGTGGTGGCTGCGGGCGGTTGTTCAATGACAATCGCATCCGGATCGGCGCGACGCTTGAGTGTAGAAGGGCCGAACGTTTCGGCGTGAATCTGCGCATCGCGCACATCCAGCTCACGCAAGCCGTCGTACAGTCCTTGGGTAAAACCGCCGGGCCCACAGACCACGAAATCGATTTGATTGTAGTCCTCGACCTCCAACAGATCGCTCAATACCGCGCCGTCGATGCGCCCGCGCAAATCAAAATCCTCGCCCTCGTGCGCATCCGCTTCCGGCTGGCTGAGCAACCGCACGACCTTCACCGCATCGCCAGCGCTTTCCAACAAGCGATCCAGTTCCTTGCGAAAAGGTTGATCAGCCAGGCTGCGTGAACTTTGCAGCAACCACGTCGGACGAATCCGCCGCGTGCGCAGGCCTTGATAAATCACCTCGCGCAGCATCGAGAGCAGTGGCGTAACTCCAACCCCCGCGGCCAACAACACCAGTGGCCGTCGCTCCAGCGGCGCTACGGTGAAATGCCCCTGAGGCGCCCGCGCCTCCACTACATCACCCACCTGGATCTGTTCGTGCAGATGGGTCGACACGCGTCCTTCGCGCTTCACACTGATCCGATAAAAACCATCCGATGGCGCACTCGACAGGCTATACGTGCGGATGTGCACCTCGCCGTCGAGGGTAAATCGCACAGGCAAATGCTGGCCCGCAAGAAACACCGGCAAACCCACGCCATCGTCGGGCTCCAGATAAATCGAGCGGATGCTGTGGCTTTCCATTTCGATCTTCGCCACGCGCAACGGCCGCCATTGGTTACTCAGGGCTTGTGCCTGCAAACGCGCATCGGCTTGCGCCCAGTTTCCGGTCAACAGACTGGTGGGCGACATGCCGTCGAAGCGCCAGCGCAAGGCCAGCGCCGCCGGACGTCGCACCAGTTTCTCCACCTCGAATGTCCACAACCGTTCGGCGCCTTGAAACGCCTCGATCTGCGGCCCTTCCAGGATAATTTCGGTACGCCCGCTAAGTTGCAGCAAATCGCCTGTGGAAAAGTCGATGAACAGCAAGCCCGCCTGGGGGTTGAGCAGTAGATTGCCGAGGGTGTTGAAGTGCAGATTGCCGGCAAAATCCGGGATGGTCAGACGATTGCCTTCCACCCGGACGAACCCGGGCTGACCGCCGCGATGGGAAACGTCCACCGAACGTCCGCCTTCGGTATCGACATAACTGGCGACAAAGAATGTATCGGCGCCTTCGATCAGGGCCGTGGCGGCATCATCGAGACTGTCGAGATGCTGAGGTGGGCGCGTCTGCGGATCACTCAGTGGCACACGCTGGAACTGGCGCAGTTGAATATATTGCGGACAGTTGCCGAAGGCTTGATCGACGCTCACATCGAAACCGTTAACGCCTAGATCACCGACATGGCCGTTGAGGCGATTGCGCCGCCGCGTATGCAGTTCAATTCCGAGCAAACCGATGGGCTCGCCGTTGCGCAACTGCGCCGGATCATCTCCAGCGGGCAACGTCGTAAAACGCAGATGCTCAGCATCGGGCGAATGGGCAAACCCCGGCGCGCCTTCGAGCACGCTGGCCCACGGACGACCCTCGGCATCGACCGCGCCGTACAGCATGAAGGGAAGTTGCTGATAGAACTCACGGTGCTGGTCCGGCATCCAGGTGCGAATCACCTTACGCCCGAAAGCCTCCATGCGTTCGGCAACGCCGACATGGGCCTGTAACTGTTGCTCGCCAGCGTGCCACGGTGAACGTTCCATCACGACCTCTCCCCTGCGCCCTCGGCGCAACGTGGATTGCGGGAATCAGACTGCGGTTTGCAGACCGGCGACGGTGCGCGGCATGCCGACGAAACCGGGCAGCGCTTCGACCCGGGCCAGCCAGGCGCGAACATTGCCGTAGTCGTCCAGCGAGACATTGCCTTCCGGAGCGTGGGCGATATAGCTGTAGGCCGAAATGTCGGCGATGGTCGGTTCATCACCAGCCAGATACACGGTTTTCTCCAGCTCAGTGTCCATGACCGTGAGCAGGTTGTGGGCGCGCGTGATCAGTTCTTCAGCGTTCAGTTTGGCCCCGAACACCGTGATCAGTCGCGCTGCCGCCGGGCCAAATGCAATCGGCCCGGCCGCGACCGACAACCAGCGCTGTACCCGCGCAGCACCTACCGGATCGCTCGGCAACCAACGACCTTTGCCGTACTTCTGCGCCAGATACACCAGAATCGCGTTGGAATCCGCCAGTATCACGCCGTTGTCATCAATGGCCGGGACCTGACCAAAACTGTTGATTGCCAGATACGCAGGCTGCTTGTGCTCGCCCTTCGCCAGATCGACCAGAATGGTCTCGGTCGGCAATTGCAGCAGCGACAGCATCAGTTCCACCCGATGGGCGTGGCCGGAACGCGGGAAGTTGTAAAACTTGATCGGTTGCATGGTCGACTCCACTGGATGACCGCACCACCTGAGGGTTGGCAGCGCTGATGGGAGCCATCTTCCACCTATCTGCAAAGCAACAGAATCACCAGCATTCGCAATCGATTATTTCATCTCATGCAATAACGCTGCGTTCTTCAGCGACGGATGCTCACGCAGCGCGTTCACCGTGAAATCAACAAAGCTGCGCACCCGCGTCGGCGCTTTGCGCCCGCCCTGATACACCACATGAATCGGCAGCGGCGGCAGTTCGAAGTCGGCCAGGACGATCTCAAGTTCACCTGCCGCCACTTTGTTCGCCACCTGATAGGAAAGCACCCGCGTCAGCCCCAGGCCGAGACACGCGGCACTGATCGCCGCCTGATTGGCGGTGACCACCAACCGCGGCTCGGGGCGCACGATCAGCGGTTGACCACCCTCAAGGAATGGCCAGTTGCGCATCTGGCCGGTGGCTGCTGTGGCCACGACGGACAATCCATTCAACGCTTGAGGATGCTGCGGTCGACCATGCTCGGTCAGATATTGCGGCGAACCACAGACGACGCGTCTGACCTCACCCACCCGAATCGCATGCTGATTACTGTCCGGCAGCTCACCGATGCGCACCGCCACATCGACCCCCTCCTCGACCATGCTCACTACCCGATCGACCAACAACGCGTTGATCGAAACGTCCGGATACTGCGTGAGATATCCGGCCATCACCGGTGTGACAAACAACTCGCCGAACAACACCGGCGCCGTCACCGTCAGTTGCCCACGAGGCTCGGCGTGACTGCCTGCAGCCGAATCCTCGGCTTCCTGCACCTCGGCAAGAATTCTCCGACAGTCCTCCAGGTACCGCTGACCCGCTTCGCTAAGGTGCACGCTGCGCGTGGTACGGATCAGCAACTGCGTGCCGATTCGCTGCTCCAATGCAGCAACGGCACGGGTGACGCTGGCAGCCGACAAACCCAAGCGTCGCGCGGCTGCGGAGAAGCCCTGGTCTTGGGCGACAGCGGCGAAGACCTGCATTTCCTGGAAGCGATCCATGGCGAAGACCTCGATTCAAAAGCAAAAGATCGCAGCCTCCGGCAGCTCCTACAGGTGAAACATGATTCCCCATGTAGGAGCTGCCGAAGGCTGCGATCTTTCCGGCTGCATCAGTTGTGGATAACTTATTCCACCGTCACCGACTTCGCCAGATTACGCGGCTGGTCAACGTCCGTACCCTTCAGCACAGCGACGTAGTAAGAAAGCAACTGCAGCGGAATGGTGTAGAGGATCGGAGAAAGAATGTCGTGGATGTGCGGCATCTGTACCACGTGGGTGCCTTCGCCGTTGGTCATCCCGGCTTTCTCGTCGGCGAAAACGACCAGTTCGCCGCCGCGTGCGCGGACTTCCTGCAGGTTGGACTTGAGCTTTTCCAGCAGTTCGTTGTTCGGCGCGACGGTGACCACGGGCATGTCGTTATCCACAAGCGCGAGCGGGCCGTGTTTGAGTTCGCCGGCCGGGTAGGCTTCAGCGTGGATGTAGGAGATTTCCTTGAGCTTCAAGGCACCTTCCATTGCTACCGGGAATTGCGCGCCGCGACCGAGGAACAGTGTGTGGTTCTTCTCGGCGAACAGCTCGGCGACTTTTTCCACGGTGCTGTCCATCGCCAGCGCTTCGCCTAAACGAGTCGGCAGGCGACGCAATTCTGCCACCAGCGTGGCTTCAACGCCCGGCGCCAGAGTACCGCGCACTTGGCCCAGTGACAGAGTCAGCAATAGCAGACCGACCAGTTGCGTAGTAAACGCTTTGGTCGAGGCGACGCCGATTTCGCGACCGGCCTGGGTCAGCAAAGTCATGTCGGATTCGCGCACCAGCGAGCTGATACCAACGTTGCAGATCGCCAGACTGGCGAGGAAGCCAAGCTCCTTGGCGTTGCGCAATGCGGCCAAGGTGTCGGCAGTTTCGCCGGACTGCGAGATGGTGACGAACAATGTATCCGGCTGCACCACCACTTTGCGGTAGCGGAATTCGCTGGCAACTTCGACCTGGCACGGGATCCCGGCCAGCTCTTCGAGCCAGTAACGGGCAACCATGCCGGCGTGATAACTGGTGCCGCAGGCAACGATCTGTACGTTACGCACCTTGGCAAACAGCTCGGCCGCTTGTGGGCCGAAAGCTTGCACCAGCACTTGGTCGTTGCTCAGCCGACCTTCCAGCGTGCGCTGCACCACGGTCGGTTGCTCGTGGATTTCCTTGAGCATGTAGTGGCGGAATTCGCCCTTGTCGGCCGCTTCGGCGCCGTCGGTGTACTGCACGGTCTGGCGCTCGACGGCTTTGCCGTCGACATCCCAAATTTGCACGTTATCGCGGCGAATTTCGGCGATATCGCCTTCTTCCAGGTACATGAAGCGGTCAGTGACCTGGCGCAGAGCCAGTTGATCGGAGGCGAGGAAGTTCTCACCCAGACCCAAACCAATCACCAATGGACTGCCACTGCGCGCGGCAACCAGACGATCCGGTTGTTTGCCGTTGATCACGGCCAGACCGTATGCACCGTGCAGTTCCTTGACGGTAGCCTTGAGGGCGACAGTCAGATCCGGCTGATCCTTGAGTTTGTGATTCAGCAGGTGGGCGATGACTTCGGTATCAGTATCCGAAGTAAACACGTAGCCCAGCGCTTTCAGCTGTTCACGCAGGGCTTCGTGGTTTTCGATGATGCCGTTGTGCACCACCGCAATGTCGCCGGAGAAATGCGGGTGAGCATTACGCTCGCACGGGGCACCGTGGGTTGCCCAACGGGTGTGCGCAATGCCGAGGCGGCCAACCAGCGGGTGTTCAGCCAGCGCGACTTCCAGTTCGCTGACTTTGCCCGGACGGCGCATGCGCTCGAGGGTTTGCTCATTGGTGTACACCGCCACGCCGGCGCTGTCATAGCCGCGGTATTCGAGGCGTTTGAGACCTTCGAGCAGGATGGCGGTGATATTACGTTCAGCAACTGCGCCGACAATTCCACACATGCTTATTTCTCCTGACTGACAGCCGCGCAAATCACGGTGATACCGCGGGCCTGAATCTGATCGCGTGCATCAACAGGCAGGCGATCATCGGTAATGAGGGTATGGACGCTGCTCCAGGGCAGCTCCAGGTTGGGAATCTTGCGCCCGATCTTGTCGGCCTCGACCATCACGATCACTTCACGCGTCACTTCAGCCATGACCCGGCTCAGGCCGAGCAGCTCGTTGAACGTGGTAGTACCGCGCGCCAGATCGATGCCATCGGCGCCGATAAACAATTGGTCAAAGTCGTAAGAGCGTAGTACTTGCTCGGCCACCTGGCCCTGAAAGGACTCCGAGTGCGGATCCCAGGTGCCGCCGGTCATCAACAACACCGGTTCGTGCTCAAGTTCACTCAAAGCGTTGGCGACGTGCAGGGAGTTGGTCATCACCACCAGACCCGGCTGCTGACCCAGTTCGGGGATCATCGCGGCGGTAGTGCTGCCACTGTCGATGATGATGCGCGCGTGCTCGCGGATGCGTTTCACTGCGGCGCGGGCGATTGCCTGTTTGTATTTGGAAACGCTCTGCGCGGTTTCCGCGACGAGTTCCTGAGGCATGGTGATCGCTCCACCGTAGCGGCGCAGCAATAAACCGTGGCTCTCAAGCGCAGCCAAGTCCTTACGAATCGTAACTTCAGAGGTTTCGAAGCGCTTGGCCAATTCGTCCACACTCACCTCACCCTGCTCGTTGAGCAAGGCGAGAATGTTATGGCGGCGTTGGGGTGTATTGCGTTTCGACATGGCGGCGGCTTAAGTTTCGGTTCGAAAGATAACGTAAGCAATCAAAACCTATTGGCCACAAATCGTCAACCCGGCAAACAAAAAAAATCGCAGACCTCAGCAGCCCTTTGTAGGAGCTGCCGAATACTGCGATGTCATGATCTAAAAATGACTGTGGATAACTCAGTCTTTTTTGATCTTCTCCGGCCGCTTCCAGCCATCAATGTTCTTCTGACGCGCGCGGCCTACTGCCAACTGCGCGTTATCCACATTCTGCGTAATCGTCGAACCCGCCGCAGTGGTCGCGCCATTGGAGATATCCACAGGCGCCACCAATGAGTTGTTGGAGCCGATGAACACGTCCGCACCCAACACGGTTTTCCACTTGTTGGCGCCGTCATAGTTGCAGGTGATGGTGCCAGCTCCGATGTTGGTGCGTGCGCCGATCTCGGCATCGCCCAAGTATGTCAGATGACCTGCCTTGGCGCCCTCGCCCATGTGGGCGTTTTTCAATTCGACAAAGTTACCCACATGCGCCCGCGCTTCGAGCACGGTGCCAGGTCGCAGACGAGCAAACGGACCAGCATCGCTGCCTTCGCCAAGAATTGCGCCTTCGATGTGGCTGTTGGCTTTGATCACCACGCCTTTACGCAGGGTACTGTCCTTGATCACACAGTTGGGACCGATGACCACGTCGTCTTCGATAACAACGGCGCCTTCGAGGATCACGTTGATGTCGATCAGCACATCGCGACCAACCGTGACTTCTCCACGTACGTCGAACCGGGCCGGATCACGCAGGGTCACGCCTTGAGCCATCAGACGACGACCGGCGCGCAGCTGGTAATGACGCTCAAGTTCGGCGAGTTGCTTACGGTCGTTGGCGCCCTGCACTTCCATCGGATCCAGCGGTTGCTCAGTGGCGACCACAAGACCATCGCTGACAGCCATTTCGATCACGTCGGTCAGGTAATACTCGCCCTGTGCGTTGTTGTTCGACAGTCGGCTCATCCAGTCAGCCAACCGATTGGCCGGCACTGCAAGAATGCCAGTGTTGCCTTCGGTGATTGCGCGCTGCGCTTCGCTGGCATCTTTGTGCTCGACGATGGCGGCAACTTTGCCGTCAGCGTTGCGAACAATGCGGCCATAGCCCGTAGGATCGTCGAGTTCGACGGTTAGCAACCCCATCTGTCCGGGAACGACATGCTTGAGCAGGCGTTGCAGGGTTTCGACTTCGATCAACGGCACGTCACCGTAAAGAATCAGCACAGTGTCGGCAGTAATGAATGGCACGGCTTGGGCAGTGGCGTGACCAGTGCCCAGTTGCTTGTCCTGCAACACGAAGTTCAGATCGTCGGCCGCCAGACGCTCGCGCACCACATCGGCACCATGGCCGATCACCACGTGGATGCGCTGCGGGTCGAGTTGCCGCGCGCTGTGGATAACATGGCCCAACATGGAATTGCCGGCAATCGGGTGCAGCACTTTCGGCAGAGCCGAGCGCATGCGAGTGCCTTGACCGGCCGCGAGGATGACGATTTCGAGAGACATGACTGGCTACCAATCCTGGAGGTCAGCAACTGCGACCGGGGTTCTATAATTCGGAAAAGAAAAAAGGGTAGCCGAGGCTACCCTTTTTTATCAATCGCACAACAAGCGGATGACGGATTAACCGCCAAACTTCTTGCGGATCTGCTGGACGGTGCGCAGCTGAGCTGCAGCCTCGGCCAGACGTACGGACGCAGCGCCGTAATCGAACTCTGCGCCACGCTCATGCAAGGCAGCCTCGGCAGCCTTGAGAGCTGCTTGAGCCTGAGCTTCATCCAGGTCGGCGGCACGTTGCACGGTATCGGCAAGCACCTTGACCATGTTCGGCTGAACCTCGAGGAAACCACCGGAGATGTAGAACACCTCGGCTTCCCCGCCTTGCTTGATCAGGCGGATCGGACCTGGCTTCAGATTAGTGATCAGCGGCGCGTGACCCAGAGCGATACCAAGATCACCCAGTGCACCGTGCGCAATCACCATCTCGACCAGGCCGGAAAAGATTTCTCCTTCCGCGCTGACGATATCGCAATGGACTGTCATAGCCATCTGATTGCCTCAACCTAAATTAGCGCCCGTTGCCGGGCGCCGGGATTACAGTTTCTTGGCTTTCTCGATCGCTTCTTCGATGCCGCCAACCATGTAGAACGCTTGTTCTGGCAGGTGGTCGTAGTCACCGTTGAGGATGCCTTTGAAGCCAGCAATGGTGTCTTTCAGGGAAACGTATTTACCCGAAGCACCGGTGAAGACTTCAGCCACGAAGAACGGCTGGGACAAGAAGCGCTGGATTTTACGAGCACGGTTAACCAACTGTTTGTCGGCTTCCGAGAGTTCGTCCATACCCAGGATCGCGATGATGTCTTTCAGCTCTTTGTAACGTTGCAGAACGTACTGAACGCCGCGAGCGGTGTCGTAGTGGTCCTGGCCGATTACGTTCGGGTCCAGCTGGCGCGAAGTCGAATCCAGTGGATCTACCGCTGGGTAGATACCCAGGGAGGCGATGTCACGGGACAGAACGACGGTGGCGTCCAAGTGGGCGAAGGTGGTCGCTGGCGACGGGTCGGTCAAGTCATCCGCAGGTACGTATACCGCTTGGATCGAAGTGATCGAACCTTCCTTGGTCGAAGTGATACGTTCTTGCAGAACGCCCATCTCTTCAGCCAGGGTCGGCTGGTAACCTACTGCCGAAGGCATACGGCCCAGCAGTGCGGATACTTCAGTACCGGCCAGGGTGTAACGATAGATGTTGTCGACGAACAGCAGAACGTCGTTACCTTCGTCACGGAACTTCTCGGCCATGGTCAGGCCGGTCAGTGCTACGCGCAGACGGTTACCCGGCGGCTCGTTCATCTGACCGTAAACCAGTGCCACTTTGTCCAGAACGTTGGAATCCTTCATCTCGTGGTAGAAGTCGTTACCCTCACGAGTACGCTCACCCACACCGGCGAACACGGAATAACCGCTGTGCTCGATGGCGATGTTACGGATCAGTTCCATCATGTTTACGGTTTTGCCTACACCGGCACCACCGAACAGACCGACTTTACCGCCTTTGGCAAACGGGCAAACCAGGTCGATAACCTTGATGCCGGTTTCCAGCAGGTCGTTGCCGCCTGCCTGTTCAGCGAACGAAGGTGCTGGACGGTGAATGCCCCAGCGCTCTTCGGTGTCGATTGGACCGGCTTCGTCGATCGGGTTGCCGAGGACGTCCATGATCCGGCCCAGGGTCGCTTTACCGACCGGTACGGAGATGGCTGCGCCAGAGTCGGTAACTTCCAGACCGCGCTTCAAGCCCTCGGTGGAACCCATCGCAATGGTACGAACCACGCCGTCGCCCAGCTGCTGCTGAACTTCCAGAGTGGTGCCGGCATCGCTTTGTACTTTCAAAGCGTTGTAGATGCTCGGTACGCTGTCGCGTGGAAATTCCACGTCGATAACGGCGCCGATGATTTGAACGATACGTCCGCTACTCATAGCTGGATCCTCTGAATATTTGAACCGTTAAACCGCGGCAGCGCCGCCGACGATTTCCGAGATCTCTTGGGTGATCGCAGCCTGACGCGCCTTGTTGTAGATCAGCTGCAAATCGCTGATCAAATCACCGGCGTTGTCGGTAGCGTTCTTCATCGCGATCATCCGCGCAGCTTGCTCAGCCGCGTTGTTCTCGACCACCGCCTGGTAGACCTGCGACTCGACGTAACGGACCATCAAGCCATCAAGCAGCTCTTTGGCGTCCGGTTCGTAGAGATAGTCCCAGTGGTGCTTGAGACCCTGATCCGGGGTTGCCACCAGTGGAATCAACTGCTCCACGGTAGGCTGCTGCGTCATGGTGTTGATGAACTTGTTGGACACCACGGACAGGCGATCAATACGGCCATCCAGGTAGGCATCCAGCATCACCTTGACGCTGCCGATCAGATCATTGATCGACGGCTCTTCACCCAGGTGGCTGATAGCTGCAACGACGTTACCGCCGAAGTTACGGAAAAAGGCCGCACCCTTGCTACCAACGACACACAGATCAATCTCGACGCCGTTTTCGCGGTTTACCGCCATGTCCTTGACCAGGGCCTTGAACAGGTTGGTGTTCAAGCCGCCGCACAAACCACGGTCACTGCTCACCACAACATAACCAACACGCTTGATTTCGCGGTCGATCATGAACGGGTGGCGGTATTCCGGGTTGGCGTTGGCCAGATGCCCAATTACCTGGCGGATACGCTCCGCATAAGGACGGCTAGCAGCCATGCGCATTTGTGCCTTGCGCATTTTGCTGACCGCCACTTTTTCCATGGCGCTGGTAATCTTTTGCGTGCTTTTGATGCTCGCAATCTTACTGCGAATCTCTTTTGCGCCTGCCATGTAACACCTATCAGGTTAGCAAGCGGGAGCCTCGCGGCTCCCGCTGCGGCTTACCAGGTTTGGGTGGCCTTGAACTTCTCGATACCGGCTTTCATGCCAGCGTCGATTTCGTCATTGAAGTCACCTTTAACGTTGATCTTGGCCATCAAATCGGCGTGATCGCGGTTGAAGTAAGCAATCAGCGCTTGTTCGAAGCTGCCGATCTTGGCGATTTCAATGTCAGTCAGGAACCCACGCTCAGCGGCATACAGCGACAGCGCCATGTCAGCGATCGACATTGGTGCGTATTGCTTCTGCTTCATCAGCTCGGTAACGCGCTGACCATGCTCAAGTTGCTTACGGGTCGCTTCGTCCAGGTCAGAAGCGAACTGGGCGAATGCCGCCAGTTCACGGTACTGAGCCAGAGCGGTACGGATACCACCGGAGAGCTTCTTGATGATCTTGGTCTGAGCGGCACCACCCACACGGGATACCGAAACACCGGCGTTCACTGCAGGGCGGATGCCCGAGTTGAACATGGCCGATTCCAGGAAGATCTGACCGTCGGTGATCGAGATCACGTTGGTCGGAACGAACGCGGAAACGTCGCCAGCCTGGGTTTCGATGATCGGCAGTGCGGTCAGGGAACCGGTTTTGCCGGTCACTGCGCCGTTGGTGAACTTCTCTACGTATTCTTCCGAAACGCGGGATGCGCGCTCCAGCAGACGGGAGTGGAGATAGAACACGTCGCCTGGGTAAGCTTCACGGCCTGGTGGACGGCGCAGCAGCAGGGAAATCTGGCGGTAAGCCACTGCTTGCTTGGACAGATCGTCATAAACGATCAGCGCGTCTTCACCGCGGTCGCGGAAGAATTCACCCATGGTGCAACCGGAGTACGGTGCCAGGAACTGCAGCGCAGGAGATTCCGAAGCACTGGCAGCCACGATGATCGTGTTGGCCAGGGCGCCGTTCTCTTCCAGCTTGCGAACCACGTTGGCGATGGTCGATTGTTTCTGACCGATCGCTACGTAGACGCAGAAAATGCCGCTGTCTTTCTGATTGATGATCGCGTCGATCGCCAGAGCGGTTTTACCGATCTGACGGTCACCGATGATCAGCTCACGCTGGCCACGGCCGACAGGAATCATGGCATCGACAGCCTTGTAGCCAGTCTGTACAGGCTGGTCTACCGACTTACGCCAGATCACGCCTGGAGCAACTTTCTCGACCGCGTCGGTCTGAGTGTTGCCCAGTGGACCCTTGCCATCAACAGGGTTACCCAGTGCGTCGACCACGCGACCCAGCAGTTCCTTACCAACAGGAACCTCGAGGATGCGGCCGGTGCACTTGGCGCTCATGCCTTCGGCAAGAGACTGGTAAGCGCCCAATACAACGGCACCTACGGAGTCTTGCTCCAGGTTGAGGGCCATACCGTAGACGCCGCCCGGAAACTCGATCATCTCGCCGTACATTACGTCGGCCAGACCGTGAATCCGCACGATGCCGTCAGATACGCTGACGACAGTGCCTTCGTTACGGGCTTGGGAGGTCACATCGAGCTTGTCGATGCGGCCCTTGATAATTTCACTTATTTCGGAAGGATTGAGTTGCTGCATTGCTCTGCTGCCCCTTCAAACTCAAGATTTCAATGCTTCGGCAAGTTTCGCGATTTTGCCGCGAATCGAGCCATCGATAACCAGGTCGCCGGCGCGGATGACAACACCCCCAATAAGGGCTTTATCTTCCTCGACTTGCAGGCGCACTTCCCGGTTGAGTCGTGCACTGAGAACCTTGGCGAGTTTGTCTTGCTGTTCTTGGTTCAATGCAAAAGCACTGGTCACTTCAACGTCTACCGACTTCTCTTGCTCGGCCTTGTACAGGTCGAAAAGAGCGGCTATCTCCGGCAGAAGCGGGAGACGGTCGTTTTCGGCAACGACATTGATGAAGTTCTGTGCCTTTGCATCAAACTTGTCGCCGCACACGTCAATAAACGTGGCGGCCTTTTCTGCGCTCGTCAGTCGCGGGGCCTTGAGCACGCGCTGCATGGTGTCGTCTTGCGACACCGCTGCAGCCAGGCCGAGCATGGCTGACCAATTGGCCAGTTGCTGGTGGGCCTGAGCGTGCTCGAAGGCCGCCTTAGCGTAAGGTCGGGCCAACGTGGTCAGTTCTGCCATGATCGCCCTCGCTTAGATTTCAGCAGCCAGTTGGTTAACCAGCTCTGCGTGCGCGTTTTGATCGATTGTGGCACCCAGGATCTTCTCGGCGCCGCCGACAGCCAGCAAACCCACTTGGGCGCGCAGCTTGTCTTTGACACTGTTCAGTTCCTGTTCGATCTCGGCTTGAGCCTGAACCTTCACACGGTCAGCGTCGACACGGGCCTTTTCAACGGCCTCTTCGACAATCTGGTTACCGCGTTTCTTGGCTTGCTCGATGATTTCAGCTGCCTGAGCTTTCGCTTCGCGCAGTTGCTGACCCGCTTTTTCTTGGGCCAACTCCAGGTCGCGAGCTGCACGGCTGGCAGCGTCCAGACCATCAGCGATCTTCTTTTGACGTTCGTGCAGAGCAGCAATGACCGGAGGCCAAACATACTTCATGCAGAACAGTACAAAAATCAGGAACGCAACGGACTGGCCAATCAGGGTCGCATTAATGTTCACGCCAACACCTCGCAGTTACGTTGTCCATCACATCAAATTACTCGGAAGAATCCGGGTAATTAGCCAGCGATCTGACCAACGAACGGGTTCGCAAAGGTGAAGAACAGAGCGATACCAACACCGATCATGGTTACGGCGTCGAGCAGACCGGCAACGATGAACATTTTAACTTGCAGCATTGGAACCATTTCTGGCTGACGCGCTGCGCCTTCCAGGAACTTGCCGCCCAGCAGGCCGAAACCAATTGCGGTACCCAGTGCGCCCAGGCCGATCAACAGTGCAACAGCGATAGCGGTTAGACCAACTACAGTTTCCATCTTTCCTCCCGACTTTTACGTCGTATGGTTTAGGTTTTTTAGATTAAAGCGGTAAAACAAATCGTTTCAGGTGCCCTGTGAAGAGCCCCTTCCCGTTTGACCGGGAAGGACATCAGACTAGTCGAGACTGGCCTTAATGGTTTTCTTCGTGCGCCATCGACAGGTAGACGATGGTCAGCATCATGAAGATGAACGCCTGCAGCGTGATGATCAGGATGTGGAACACAGCCCACGCCCACTGCAGAACAACGCCCAGGCCGCTCAGCCAGAGCAGACCGCTGCCGAACATCACAGCGATCAGAATGAACACCAGCTCGCCGGCATACATGTTGCCGAACAGACGCAGAGCCAGAGAGATCGGTTTAGCGATCAGGGTCACGAATTCCAGCAGGAAGTTCACCGGGATCAGCAGGGCTTGAACGAAGATGTTCTTGCTGCCGAACGGGTGCAGGGTCAGTTCGCCGATGAAGCCGCCGATGCCCTTGACCTTGATGCTATAGAAAATGATCAGTGCGAAAACCGACAACGCCATGCCCAGAGTCGCGTTCGGGTCGGTAGTCGACACGGCGCGGAACGGGATGTGAGGGTCACCGGAGATCAGGATGGCCAACTGAGGAATCCAGTCGACCGGTATCAGGTCGACGGCGTTCATCAGGAACACCCAGACGAAGATGGTCAGTGCCAACGGTGCAATCACCGGGCTACGGCCATGGAAGCTGTCTTTCACGCTGCCATCGACGAATTCGACCAATACTTCAACGAAGTTCTGCAAAGCACCTGGCTGACCCGAAGTCGCCTTCTTTGCCGCCATGCGGAAAAGAAGAACGAAGATCAGACCCAACGCGACCGACCAGCCGAGAGTATCGACGTGGAAAGCCCAGAAGCCCATTTCCTTGGCTTCTGCTGCGGTGTGGGCAAAGCCCCAGCCGCCGTTAGGTAGCTGACCGAAGGTCAGATTCTGCAAGTGGTGCTGGATATAGCCCGAAGCGGTTGTTTCTGCCATGGTTGCCTCAAACGCCCTAAGGTCTCGAAAGTCTTGTTCTCATCAGCAGGGGAGCGAACCAGCTGACCGACTGAGTCAGCACGAACACGCCGAATACTGCTATCGGCGCCAGTGGCTTCACACCTGCAAACACCAGTGCAAAAAGCACTGCTGTCAAAATCAGTTTGCCTGCCTCGCCGGCATAAAATGACCGGACGATGGACTGGGCTGCTCGGGCGCCGGAAAACCGAAATGCCTTATGAGCGAAATATACATTGGGCAGCAAGGCTATCAGGCCTCCGCAAAGTCCCGAGTATCCGGCAACGACTCCGTGCCATTGCCAGAGCGCCAAAGCGGCAATGAGCAAAATGACAAATTGAGCCATTAACACCGGAAAAACCGCCAGGCGATGGAACGGCAGGCGGTTTGGCTTGCGGGTTTCCATCACGTTTGCTCTCCAATGGTCGGCTGCCAGAATTCAATAACTTGGCATAATTTGTGCCGACAAAATGCGCGCAGAGTATAGGGGCGGTTCTGCCCCTATTCAACTGTCAGGTAGTGATTTCCGACTGCCCGCTACATGAGGAAATGTTTCAGCGGATGTGAGCGAGCACACCTTGAAGCTCATCGAGGGAGTTGTAACCGATCACCAACTGCCCCTTTCCCTTCTTCCCGTGGCGAATCTGCACCGCAGAGCCTAGGCGCTCGGCCAGACGCTGTTCGAGCCGGGCAATATCCGGGTCGGGTTTGGTCGCTTCCACAGGCTCCGGTTTGCCACTCAACCACTGGCGAACCAGTGCTTCAGTCTGGCGCACGGTGAGACCTCGTGCGACAACATGTCGCGCCCCTTCGACCTGTTGATTGTCCGGCAGACCGAGCAAAGCACGGGCATGACCCATTTCCAGGTCGCCGTGAGACAGCATGGTCTTGATGACTTCCGGCAGCGCAATAAGCCGCAACAAGTTAGCCACAGTCACGCGGGACTTACCCACAGCCTCGGCAACTTGTTGCTGAGTCAGCTGGAATTCCTGCTGCAAGCGTTGCAGGGCGACCGCTTCCTCGATCGGGTTGAGGTCTTCGCGCTGAATGTTCTCGATCAGTGCGATAGCGATCGCCGTTTCATCCGGCACATCGCGGACCATCGCCGGGATGGTTTCCTGTCCGGCCTGCTGGCTGGCGCGCCAGCGGCGTTCACCCGCGATGATTTCGAAGCGGCCTTCACCAATCGGGCGAACCACGATCGGTTGCATCACGCCTTGTGCCTTGATCGACTGCGCCAGCTCTTCCAGCGCCTGCGGGTCCATGTCCCGACGAGGCTGGTATTTGCCGCGCTGGAGCAAGTCCAGCGGCAGGTGTTGCAGCTCACGCGTGTCAGCTTGCGCGGCTTGTTCTTCCAGCGAGCTGACAGTCGGACCACTCAGCAGTGCATCCAGTCCACGTCCGAGACCTCGTTTCTTGACGGCCATGGGGATTCCTTAAGTTGCCTGAGCGGCGGCAATGCGTGAATTTTTGCGCTGACGACGAACCATCTCGCCTGCCAGCGCCAGGTAGGCCAGCGCGCCGCGCGATTGCTTGTCGTACGCCAGAGCCGGCATGCCGTAGCTCGGCGCTTCGGCGAGGCGGATATTGCGCGGAATGACCGTGTCGTACAGTTGCTCGCCAAAGTGTTCCTTGAGCTGCGCCGAGACATCGTTCATCAGGCTCAGGCGCGGGTCGTACATGGTGCGCAACAAACCTTCGACTTTCAGATTCGGGTTAAGCAGCTCGGCGATACGCTTGATGTTATCCACAAGGTCGCTCAAACCTTCGAGCGCAAAGTACTCGCACTGCATGGGGATAATCACCCCGTCAGCGGCAACCAGTGCGTTCAGCGTGAGCATCGACAGCGATGGTGGGCAGTCGATCAGAATGTAATCGTAGTTTTCGCGGATCGGCGCCAGCGCGCTGCGCAGGCGGCTCTCCTTCATCTGCATTTCCAGCAGAACCACTTCAGCGGCTGTCAGGTCGCGGTTGGCCGGCAGCAGTTGATAACCGCCATGCTCGGAATAGTGCATGGCCTGAGCCAGATCGCATTCGCCGATCAGCAGGTCATAGACCGAGTTTTCCAGGCCGTGTTTATCCACACCGCTACCCATGGTGGCGTTGCCCTGTGGATCGAGATCGATCAACAGCACCCGGCGCTTGGTCGCGACCAGGGATGCTGCGAGGTTGATGCAGGTGGTGGTCTTGCCCACACCACCCTTTTGGTTCGCTATCGCGAATACCTTAGCCATTCTTGCTTGTGTTCCCAATCATGCCGTGCGGCGCAGTATCAGCAGATGGCGTTGGCCTTGGCAACCGGGTACGGCCAGGGCGTGTTCGCTATCGAGTTTGAAGTCTGCCGGCAATGCTACCAGCTCATCGGCCGGATGAACGCCCTTCATTGCCAGCCAGCGTGTATCGGCATCGCCGAGGTGGCGAGTCCAGTTGCTGAAGTTTTCCATGCTGCTGAACGCCCGGGAAATGATCCCGTTGAACGGCTCAGCAGGCTGGAAGGCTTCGACACGACTGTGGATAACTTGCAGGTTATCCAGTTTCAGTTCGAGTTTGACCTGAGTCAGGAAGCGGGTTTTTTTGCCGTTACTGTCCAGACAGGTCACTTGCGAGTCCGGATACAGGATCGCCAACGGGATCCCCGGCATACCGCCGCCACTGCCGACGTCGAGCCAGCGGCCGTTTTCGATGAACGACATCACGCTCAGGCTATCGAGCAAGTGACGCGACACCATTTCGTCCGGATCGCGCACAGCCGTGAGGTTGTAGGCCTGGTTCCATTTGATCAACAAGGCCAGATAACCCAACAGCAATTCGTGCTGGGTTTCAGTGAGATTGATCCCGAGCTCACGGGCTCCTGTGGATAACTCTTCGGCGTGTTGCGAAGTGACCTTAGAACTCAAGCGCTTTGCTCCAACTGACGGCCCGCGCCGCGTTTTTTCAAATGAATCATCAACAGCGAAATCGCTGCCGGGGTCACGCCCGGGATCCGTGAAGCCTGACCCAGCGTCTCTGGACGAGTGGCGCCGAGCTTGCTCTGGATCTCCTTGGAGAGACCGGAAATGTTGGTGTAGTCGATATCCACAGGCAGTTTCGTGTCTTCGCTGGCGCGCAGACGAGCGATTTCGTCCTGTTGACGGTCAATGTAACCGGCGTATTTGGTCTTGATCTCGACCTGTTCGGCGACCTGTGGATCTTCGGCGCCGTGCCCGGTCACTTCGACCAGACCAGCGTAGTCGATTTCCGGGCGACTCAAGAGGTTGAGCAAGTTGTATTCGTGGGTCAGCGGCGTACCGAATTTTTCTGCGATGGCATCGCCCTGTTGCGTGCCCGGGCGGACCCAGGTGCTTTTCAGGCGCTGCTCTTCGAGTTCGATGCTTTCACGTTTCTTGCAGAAGGCCGCCCAACGCGCGTCATCGACCAGACCCAGCTCGCGACCTTTTTCGGTCAGGCGCAGGTCGGCGTTGTCCTCGCGCAGGATCAGGCGGTACTCGGCACGGGAAGTGAACATGCGGTACGGCTCTTGGGTACCCAGGGTGATCAGGTCGTCGACCAGAACCCCGATGTACGCCTCATCGCGGCGCGGGCACCAGGCTTCTTTGCCCTTCGCACGCAGTGCGGCGTTGGCCCCGGCCAGCAAACCCTGAGCACCAGCTTCTTCGTAACCGGTGGTGCCGTTGATCTGCCCGGCGAAGAACAGACCGCCGATGACTTTGGTTTCCAGGCTGTACTTCAAGTCACGCGGATCGAAGTAGTCGTACTCGATCGCATAACCGGGACGCACGATGTGCGCGTTTTCCATGCCGCGAATCGATTGCACGATTTGCAATTGCACGTCGAACGGCAAGCTTGTGGATATCCCGTTCGGGTACAGCTCATGGGTGGTCAAACCTTCCGGTTCGATAAACACCTGATGGCTTTCCTTGTCGGCAAAGCGGTGAATCTTGTCTTCGATCGACGGGCAATAACGCGGGCCTATGCCTTCGATCTCGCCGGCAGCGGAATACATCGGCGAACGGTCGAGGTTCGCGGCAATGATTTCGTGGGTACGGGCGTTGGTGTGGGTGATCCAGCAGCTGACTTGCCGCGGATGCTGTTCCTTGTTGCCCATGAACGACATCACCGGGATCGGCGTATCGCCCGGTTGCTCGGCCATCATCGAGAAATCCACAGACCGGCCATCGATACGCGGCGGTGTGCCGGTTTTCAATCGACCCACACGCAGCGGCATTTCACGCAGACGGTGTGCCAGAGCAATCGACGGCGGATCACCGGCACGACCGCCGGAGAAATTCTGCAAACCGATGTGGATAAGTCCACCGAGGAAGGTGCCAGTGGTCAACACCACGGAATCGGCAAAGAAACGCAGACCCATCTGGGTGACAACACCGCGTACCTGTTCCTGTTCTACGATCAGGTCATCGGCAGCTTGTTGAAATATCCACAGGTTCGGCTGATTTTCCAGAATTTCGCGGACAGCCGCTTTGTACAAAACCCGGTCGGCTTGCGCACGAGTTGCCCGTACGGCTGGGCCTTTGCGGCTGTTCAATACGCGAAACTGGATGCCGCCCTTATCGGTAGCCATGGCCATCGCGCCGCCTAGGGCGTCGATTTCCTTGACCAGATGGCTTTTGCCAATGCCACCGATAGCGGGGTTGCAGCTCATGGCGCCGAGGGTTTCCACGTTATGCGTCAGCAACAGGGTTTTTGCCCCCATACGTGCTGACGCCAGTGCTGCCTCGGTACCGGCATGACCGCCGCCGATGACGATCACTTCAAAACGGGAAGGGAAATCCACCACGCACCTCGTGCCTGCTTAAGTAGGTAATTCAGGAATAGTTTGAGATCAGGTTCTGGACCTGGTCGACAAGTATAGGGACTTCGCCCTGCCTAAAGAACCCTCTGAACAAAAATTAACCAGCTGTGGAGAACTCGAGCTTAAAAGAATAAAAAAGAAAGAAATTTATAAAACCTTTGTTTTAATGCTTATTCTTACTGAGCACGTTTTCTGTGGATAGATCTCTACAGGCCTTATTATTCAATGTGTACAGAGATTTAAAACCCTGTGACCATGTGGCCATGAGCGGCTTGGATAACCGGTTTAAGCCTGTGGATGAAAGGGGTGGTTATCCACAGAGCGAGTTATATCCAGTTTTCAGGCCCTGTTATCAACTGACCTCAGTGGCAGTTATTCACAGGGCTTAATCCACAGAAATCTGATGAATGAGCAAATTGCGCGCAGGGGAAATTCGCTCAGGGAGCATCAATCTGCCCGGCACTTCTGGAATCAATTCAATGATGAGGGAAGCAGACGGGCCGCGAATGGGCCCGCCTGTAAACAGCAGGAAGGTTATTTACCGATGCAGAAGCTGGAAAAGATTCGTCCGAGCAGATCATCGGAGCTGAATGCACCAGTAATTTCACCCAGGGAGTGCTGGGCCTGACGCAAATCTTCAGCCAGCAATTCACCAGCCCCGGCCAGCGTCAATTGCGCGCGACCGTGTTCCAGCGCCGCACTCGCGTGGCGCAAGGCTTCAAGATGACGGCGACGGGCGCTGAAGCTACTTTCTGAGGTTTGCTCGTAGCCCATGCAGGCCTTGAGATGTTCACGCAGCAATTCCAGGCCTTCGCCTGCAGATTTGGCGCTCAGGCTGATGGTCACATGGCCGTCGTCGCTTGTTTCCAGAGCAATTGCTTCGCCTGTCAGATCAGCTTTATTGCGGATCAACGTGACTTTCGCCGGATCTGGGCGGATCTCGAGAAATTCCGGCCACAAGGCAAACGGGTCCAACGCTTCAGGCGCCGACGCATCTACGACCAACAGCACCCGATCCGCTTCAGAAATGGCTTTCAATGCGCGTTCGACGCCGATCTTTTCCACCTGATCGTCGGTATCGCGCAGACCTGCGGTATCCACAACGTGCAGAGGCATACCGTCGATGTGGATATGTTCGCGCAGAATATCCCGTGTGGTACCGGCAATCTCGGTCACGATCGCTGCCTCACGGCCCGCCAAGGCATTCAGCAGGCTGGACTTGCCGGCATTGGGACGGCCGGCAATCACCACGGTCATACCATCGCGAAGCAAGGCACCCTGGCCGGCTTCGCGCAGTACTGTGGATAATTCCTCACGCACTTTGTCGAGCATGCTCAGTACGTGGCCATCGGCAAGGAAGTCGATTTCTTCTTCCGGGAAGTCGATGGCGGCCTCAACGTAGATACGCAGGCTTATCAGCTGTTCGGTAAGGTTATGCACACGCTGGGAGAATGCGCCTTGCAATGAACGAAGGGCATTGCGCGCGGCCTGTGCAGAACTGGCCTCGATCAGGTCGGCAATCGCCTCGGCCTGGGCCAGGTCGAGTTTGTCATTGAGAAACGCGCGTTCGCTGAATTCACCCGGGCGAGCCAAACGACAGCCCAGCTCCAGGCAACGCTTAAGCAACATGTCCAGAACGATCGGGCCGCCGTGGCCCTGCAATTCCAGCACGTCTTCCCCGGTAAATGAGTTCGGCCCGGGAAAATACAGCGCAAGACCTTCGTCGAGCACTTGCTGGTCATCACTGAAAAACGGGCCGTAATGGGCATAACGCGGTTTCAGTTCGCGGCCGGCGATAGCATTGGCCGCAACACTGGCCAGCGGACCGGAAATTCGGACGATGCCCACACCGCCGCGACCTTGAGCGGTGGCGACAGCTGCAATGGTTTCACGAGGTGCGCTCATAAACCGTAATCCAGACAAAAGTGGCAGATAGCAAAACGCCCCACTAGGGGGCGTTTTGAGTGGTGTTATCCACAGAGCAAGTTACGCCTCGGCTTTTTTCGCAGCCGCTTCGATCTTACGCGTGATGTACCACTGTTGTGCAATCGACAGGCAGTTGTTCACTACCCAGTACAGCACCAGACCAGCCGGGAACCACAGGAAGAAGAAGGTGAAGATGATTGGCATCATTTTCATGACCTTCGCCTGCATCGGATCCGGAGGAGTCGGGTTCAGCTGCTGCTGGATGAACATGGTTGCGCCCATGATGATCGGCAGAATGAAGAACGGATCCTTGATCGACAGGTCAGTGATCCACAGCATGAACGGCGCTTGGCGCATTTCCACGCTTTCCAGCAGAACCCAGTACAGCGAAAGGAAAACCGGCATCTGCACGAGGATCGGCAAGCAGCCGCCCAGCGGATTGATCTTCTCTTTCTTGTACAGCTCCATCATGGCTTGCGACATTTTCTGCCGGTCATCGCCATGTTGCTCTTTCAGTGCAGCCAGTTTCGGCGCAACGGCACGCATGCGCGCCATCGATTTGTAGCTGGCAGCCGACAGAGGGAAGAAAATACCCTTGATCAGCATGGTCAGGAAGATGATCGACCAGCCCCAGTTACCAACGATCGCGTGGATGTGTTGCAGCAGCCAGAAAATCGGCTGGGCAATGAACCACAGGATGCCGTAGTCGACAGTCAGTTCCAGACCTGGGGACAACTCTTTCAGCACGGCCTGGCTTTTCGGACCGGCGTACAGAACAGCACTGGTTTCAACTTTGGCACCTGGTGCAGCGGTCATTGTTGGACCGGTGTAACCGATGATGTAGTTGCCTTTGCTGTCTTTACGGGTCTGGACGATGTTGTTTTCGCCCTTCGCCGGAATCCACGCGGTCACGAAGTAGTGTTGCAGCCAGGCTACCCAACCACCGGTGACGGTTTCCTTGAGTTGCGCCTTGTCCATGTCCTTCATGGACACTTTCTTGTACGGCTCCGAACTTGTCCACAGGGCAGCGCCCAGGTAAGTCGCGGTGCCGGTAGCAGTTGTGGACGAAGGATCGCCACTGTCGTCGCGCTTCAACTGAGCGAACATCGCGCCATTCCAGGACTGAGCGCTCTGGTTATCCACAATGTAGGAAACGGTTACGTCATACAGGCCGCGTTTCACTGTGAAACGCTTGATGTAATTGACGCCGTCCTTGCTGAACTTCAGATCAACGACCAGTTGGTCCTGACCGTCAGCCAGTTGATAAGTCTTCTTCTCGGCGGAGTAGACAGGGCGCCCAGCCGGATTTGCGTCCGGGCCATTGGTACCGATCAGACCGCTTTGCGCCAGATAAATACGTTCGCCGCCGTTGTCGAACAGCTGGAACGGAACGTCTGGACGATCCTGACGACGCGGATACAGAGGCAAGGTCAGTTGAGCAACGTCACCACCTTGTGGATCGATCGCGAGATCGAGCACGTCGGTTTTGATCTGGATCAGATCCTTGCTGGCAGCCACCGGAGTTTCAGCTGGTGCGCTGGTATCGCTAGCGGAGCGCGGAATATCGTCACTGGCGGCAGCATTATTGCCAGTGGCGGTGTCCGGCAAACCGGATGTAGTCGTACTGGAAGCAACATTCTGAGTCGGCAGGGCAGCCTGGCCATAGTCCTGGTTCCATTTAAGAACCATAACGTAGGACACGATTGCCAGGGCGACGATCAGGATCGTGCGTTTGATATCCATGATTACTCGGCCATCGAAGAAGAACGGGAGGTAGGGATAGGTGGAACCGGGTCATAACCACCGGGATTCCACGGATGACAGCGACCTAAACGACGAAAGGTCAGCCAGCCACCGCGTAGAAGGCCATGATTTTCAATGGCTTCATACGCGTAGCAGGAACAACTGGGGTAGAAACGACAGTGGCTGGCCATCAAAGGACTAATGGCATAGCGATAAAACTGGATCGGAACGAGGGCCAGTTTACGCATCTGGACTGTCTACCCCTACAGTTTCGGTTTTGACTGCTGGAACTGGATTGTTACGGGCCAGACGCTTCCAGAGTTTGCCGAAATGCTGAATCAATTCGGGGTTTTCTACATCACCCAAACCTTTGCGCGCGACGATAACGATGTCCCAGCCGACCAGTGAATCCTGGTGCAGACGGAACGATTCGCGCATCAGACGTTTGAGGCGATTGCGCTCAACGGAGAGCTTTACGCTCTTTTTCCCGATAACCAACCCGAGACGGGGGTGATCAAGATCGTTGTTGCGCGCAAGGAGCAGGAGATTTTTCCCCGGAACCTTGCCGGTAGGGGAGTCAAAGACTGCCTTGAAATGCCGGGGGGTAAGCAGACGCTTTTCCCGACTGAAGTCCTGACTCACCTCCAGTACCGGATTATCAAACTGCCAGACGCGCACGACCTTTGGCGCGGCGACGCGACAGGACTGCGCGACCGTTCTTGGTAGCCATGCGAGCACGGAAGCCGTGAGTACGAGCGCGTTTGATGGTGCTTGGTTGGAAAGTACGTTTCATGTCGTGTTACCTGGTTCGTCCACAACGGGCCGGAATGGCCCCCGTTTTAAGAGACCGGGGATTCTAGAGAAAGCAAGCCTTCAGGTCAATTTCCAACCAACGTTTCCTTATAAATAGATCTCAGGACCTTCTTTGGCTGAAAGCCTGTTCGCCTTACATAAAATTAAAGAAGGGAATTATTTAAAGCTTTTCTGTAAAGCTTATAAAAGCTAGGGACGCGATCTGCTGTGGATAACTACCTCTAGGCCATGTCTGACATGATGTACAGAGAATGACAACTACAGTGGAAAACCGTGTTCAGCCTGTGCTGCACTGTCGGATAACCTGTGTGTGGAATGGGCTGTTATCCACAGGCAGGTTATCCACCGAGTTTAGCCCCCACTTGTCCAATGCCCTTAGAGGCGGTTATCCACAGAGCTTATTCACACACCGTTGGTCGCCTTTTTTCCGGTTAACGCAGCGATAAATCATGGATTCGGGGCAACCTGCATGTGGATAAGTGGACGGCCCGCCGCTACAATGGCCGCTTGTTTTTGCCTCACCGGCTTTCAACTTAGGGGATATCCGTGTCAGTGGAACTTTGGCAGCAGTGCGTGGAGCTTTTGCGCGAGGAGCTGCCTGCCCAACAATTCAACACCTGGATCCGTCCACTACAGGTCGAAGCCGAAGGCGACGAGTTGCGCGTCTATGCACCGAACCGTTTTGTGCTGGACTGGGTCAACGAAAAGTACCTTGGGCGCGTCCTCGAACTGCTGGATGAGCACGGCAACGGTATGGCGCCGGCGCTTTCCTTATTAATAGGTAGCAAACGCAGCTCGGCTCCGCGTGCGGCCCCGAATGCCCCGTTAGCCGCTGCGCAAGCGTCTCTGGCCCATGCCAACAACGCACCGGCAAGCGTGCCAGCGCCGGCCCCGGCGCCAACTTCGGCGAAGCGTTCGACGCAGAGAACTGCTGAAGTCAGCGAAGAGCCTTCTCGCGACAGCTTCGACCCGATGGCCGGTGCAGCGTCGCAGCAGGCTCCCGTTCGCGCCGAACAGCGCACTGTGCAGGTTGAAGGTGCGCTCAAGCACACCAGTTACCTGAACCGCACGTTCACCTTTGAAAACTTCGTCGAAGGTAAATCCAACCAGCTCGCCCGCGCGGCGGCCTGGCAAGTGGCGGACAACCCAAAGCATGGCTACAACCCACTCTTCCTATATGGTGGCGTTGGCTTGGGTAAAACTCACTTGATGCACGCGGTGGGTAACCATCTATTAAAGAAGAACCCGAATGCCAAGGTCGTATACCTGCATTCCGAGCGTTTCGTGGCCGACATGGTCAAGGCGCTGCAACTGAACGCCATCAACGAGTTCAAGCGCTTCTACCGTTCGGTGGATGCCTTGCTGATCGACGACATTCAGTTCTTTGCCCGGAAGGAACGTTCCCAGGAAGAGTTTTTCCACACCTTCAACGCCCTGCTTGAAGGTGGCCAGCAGGTCATTCTCACCAGTGACCGCTACCCGAAAGAAATCGAAGGCCTTGAAGAACGCCTGAAATCCCGTTTTGGCTGGGGCCTGACCGTTGCCGTCGAGCCGCCGGAACTGGAAACCCGCGTAGCAATCCTGATGAAGAAGGCCGACCAGGCCAAAGTCGATTTGCCGCACGATGCAGCGTTCTTCATTGCCCAGCGCATTCGCTCCAACGTCCGTGAGCTGGAAGGCGCGCTGAAACGCGTGATTGCCCACTCGCACTTCATGGGCCGCGACATCACCATCGAGCTGATTCGCGAATCCCTGAAAGACCTGTTGGCGTTGCAAGACAAACTGGTCTCTGTGGATAACATTCAGCGTACCGTCGCCGAGTACTACAAGATCAAGATTTCCGATCTGCTGTCCAAGCGCCGTTCGCGCTCGGTGGCACGTCCGCGTCAGGTCGCCATGGCGCTGTCCAAAGAACTGACCAACCACAGCCTGCCGGAAATCGGTGATGTGTTTGGCGGCCGCGACCACACGACTGTTTTGCACGCCTGCCGCAAGATCAACGAACTTAAGGAATCCGACGCGGACATCCGCGAGGACTACAAGAACCTGCTGCGTACACTGACCACTTGATGAACACCAGCGCAGCTTATTAAGGCAAGGGACTAGACCATGCATTTCACCATTCAACGCGAAGCCCTGTTGAAACCCCTGCAACTGGTCGCAGGCGTCGTTGAGCGCCGACAGACCTTGCCGGTACTCTCTAACGTGCTATTGGTTGTCGAAGGCCAGCAATTGTCGCTGACCGGTACCGACCTGGAAGTCGAACTGGTCGGTCGTGTGCAACTTGAAGAGCCGGCTGAAACAGGTTCCATCACCGTGCCTGCGCGCAAGCTGATGGATATCTGCAAGAGCCTGCCCAACGATGCGCTGATCGACATCAAAGTCGACGAGCAGAAGCTGGTGGTGAAGGCTGGCCGTAGCCGCTTCACCCTGTCGACCCTGCCTGCCAATGATTTCCCGACTGTAGAAGAAGGCCCGGGCTCGCTGACCTGCAGCCTGGAGCAGAGCAGACTGCGTCGTTTGATCGAACGCACCAGCTTCGCCATGGCCCAACAGGACGTGCGTTATTACCTCAACGGTATGCTGCTGGAAGTCTCCGAAGGCATCATCCGCGCAGTGGCCACCGATGGTCACCGTCTGGCGATGTGCTCGATGAAGGCCGATATCGGTCAGCCGGATCGCCACCAGGTGATCGTGCCGCGCAAAGGTATTCTCGAACTGGCTCGTCTGCTCACTGAGCCGGACGGCATTGTCAGCATCGTCTTGGGTCAGCATCACATTCGCGCCACCACGGGTGAATTCACCTTCACCTCGAAATTGGTCGACGGCAAGTTCCCGGACTACGAGCGCGTTCTGCCGAAGGGCGGCGACAAGCTGGTGCTGGGCGATCGTCAGGCGCTGCGTGAAGCGTTCAGCCGTACCGCGATTCTGTCCAACGAGAAATACCGCGGTATCCGTCTGCAACTGGCCAGTGGTCAGTTGAAGATCCAGGCCAACAACCCGGAGCAGGAAGAAGCGGAAGAAGAAGTGGGCGTTGAATACAACGGCGGCTCTCTGGAGATCGGCTTCAACGTGAGCTACTTGCTCGACGTGCTGGGCGTGATGACCACCGAGCAGGTTCGTCTGATCCTGTCCGACTCCAACAGCAGTGCGCTGGTGCAAGAGTCCGACAACGACGATTCGGCTTACGTTGTCATGCCGATGCGCCTGTAAACAGCTGATCCTGGATGTCCTTAAGTCGTGTTTCGGTCACCGCGGTGCGTAATCTGCACCCGGTGACCTTCTCCCCCTCCCCCCGCATCAACATCCTTTACGGCGCCAACGGCAGCGGCAAAACCAGTGTTCTGGAAGCCATTCACCTGCTGGGGCTTGCCCGTTCGTTTCGTAGCACGCGGCTGTTGCCAGTCATCCAGTACGAGCAACTTGCCTGCACCGTGTTCGGTCAGGTCGAATTGGCCGAGGGTGGCCACAGTGCTTTGGGAATATCGCGCGACCGTCAGGGCGAGTTCCAGATCCGCATCGACGGCCAGAATGCCCGTAGCGCGGCGCAACTTGCGGAAATCCTGCCGCTGCAGCTGATCAACCCGGACAGCTTCCGCTTGCTGGAAGGCGCGCCGAAGATTCGCCGGCAGTTTCTCGATTGGGGCGTGTTCCACGTCGAGCCACGGTTCATGGCCACTTGGCAGCGCTTGCAGAAGGCCCTGCGCCAGAGAAACTCTTGGCTGCGGCATGGTACACTTGACGCCGTTTCACAAGCGGTTTGGGACAGGGAACTGTGCCAGGCCAGCGCTGAAATCGATGAATACCGCCGCGCTTACATCAAAGCCTTGAAACCAGTCTTTGAACAAACCTTGAGCGAACTGGTTGAGCTCGAAGGTTTGACGCTCAGCTATTACCGAGGTTGGGACAAAGACCGGGAGTTGAGTGCCGTACTTGCTGGGTCCCTGCAACGTGATCAGCAGATCGGCCATACCCAGGCTGGGCCACAACGAGCTGATTTGCGTCTTAGATTGGGTGCACACAACGCCGCGGACATTTTGTCCCGGGGTCAGCAGAAGTTGGTGGTCTGTGCATTGCGGATTGCCCAAGGGCATCTGGTGAGCCAGGCCCGTCGCGGTCAGTGTATTTATCTGGTGGATGACTTGCCGTCCGAGCTGGACGAGAACCACCGTCGCGCGCTGTGCCGCTTGTTGGAAGACTTACGCTGCCAGGTTTTTATTACCTGTGTAGATCACGAATTATTGAGGGAAGGCTGGCAGACGGAAACGCCAGTCGCTTTGTTCCACGTGGAACAGGGCCGTATCACCCAGACCCACGACCATCGGGAGTGAAGGCATTGAGCGAAGAAAATACGTACGACTCAACGAGCATTAAAGTGCTGAAAGGCCTGGATGCCGTACGCAAACGTCCCGGTATGTACATTGGTGACACCGACGATGGCAGCGGTCTGCACCACATGGTGTTCGAAGTGGTCGACAACTCGATCGACGAAGCCCTCGCCGGCCACTGCGATGACATCAGCATCATCATCCACCCGGATGAGTCCATCACCGTTCGCGACAACGGCCGTGGCATCCCGGTAGACGTGCATAAAGAGGAAGGCGTTTCCGCCGCCGAGGTCATCATGACCGTCCTCCACGCTGGCGGTAAGTTCGACGACAACTCCTACAAGGTATCCGGCGGTCTGCACGGTGTAGGTGTTTCCGTAGTGAACGCACTGTCTGAAGAGCTGATCCTGACCGTTCGCCGCAGCGGCAAGATCTGGGAACAGACTTACGTGCACGGTGTTCCGCAAGAACCGATGAAAATCGTTGGCGACAGCGAAACCACGGGTACGCAGATTCACTTCCGCCCTTCCGATGAAACCTTCAAGAACATTCACTTTAGCTGGGACATCCTGGCCAAGCGCATTCGTGAACTGTCCTTCCTCAACTCCGGTGTCGGCATCGTCCTTAAAGACGAGCGCAGCGGCAAGGAAGAGCTGTTCAAATACGAAGGTGGCCTGCGTGCGTTCGTTGAATACCTGAACACCAACAAGACTCCGGTCAATCAGGTGTTCCACTTCAACATCCAGCGTGAAGACGGCATCGGCGTAGAAATCGCCCTGCAGTGGAACGACAGCTTCAACGAGAACCTGTTGTGCTTCACCAACAACATTCCGCAGCGCGACGGCGGCACTCACCTGGTGGGCTTCCGTTCCGCACTGACGCGTAACCTGAACACCTACATCGAAGCTGAAGGCCTGGCGAAGAAGCACAAAGTCGCCACCACGGGTGACGATGCGCGTGAAGGCCTGACCGCGATCATTTCGGTGAAAGTGCCGGATCCGAAGTTCAGCTCCCAGACCAAAGACAAGCTGGTCTCTTCCGAAGTGAAGACCGCCGTCGAACAGGAAATGGGCAAATACTTCTCCGACTTCCTGCTGGAAAACCCGAACGAAGCCAAGCTCGTTGTCGGCAAGATGATCGATGCAGCACGTGCCCGTGAAGCAGCGCGCAAGGCCCGCGAGATGACCCGCCGCAAAGGCGCGCTGGACATCGCCGGCCTGCCGGGCAAACTGGCCGACTGCCAGGAAAAAGACCCGGCGCTGTCTGAACTGTACCTCGTGGAAGGTGACTCCGCGGGCGGCTCTGCCAAGCAGGGACGTAACCGCAGGACCCAGGCCATCCTGCCGTTGAAGGGTAAGATCCTCAACGTCGAGAAGGCGCGCTTTGACAAGATGATCTCTTCCCAGGAAGTGGGCACCTTGATCACCGCGCTTGGCTGCGGCATCGGTCGCGACGAGTACAACATCGACAAGTTGCGCTATCACAACATCATCATCATGACCGATGCTGACGTCGACGGTTCGCACATCCGTACTTTGCTGCTGACCTTCTTCTTCCGTCAGTTGCCGGAGTTGATCGAGCGTGGCTACATCTACATCGCTCAGCCGCCGCTGTACAAGGTCAAGAAAGGCAAGCAAGAGCAATACATCAAAGACGACGACGCCATGGAAGAGTACATGACGCAGTCGGCCCTGGAAGATGCGAGCCTGCACCTGAACGAAGAAGCGCCAGGCATTTCCGGCCCGGCGCTGGAACGTCTGGTGAATGACTTCCGCATGGTGATGAAGACTCTCAAGCGTCTGTCGCGCCTGTACCCACAGGAACTGACCGAGCACTTCATCTACCTGCCGGCCGTCAGCCTTGAAAAACTCGGCGACCATGCTGCGATGCAAGACTGGCTGGCTCAGTACGAAGTCCGTCTGCGTACCGTCGAGAAGTCCGGTCTGGTCTACAAGGCCAGCCTGCGTGAAGATCGTGAACGTGGCGTGTGGCTGCCAGAGGTCGAATTGATCTCCCACGGCCTGTCGAACTACGTGACGTTCAACCGCGACTTCTTCGGCAGTAACGACTACAAAACTGTCGTCACCCTCGGCGCTCAACTGAGCACCCTGCTCGACGACGGCGCATACATCCAGCGTGGCGAACGCAAGAAAGCGGTCACCGAGTTCAAGGAAGCCCTGGACTGGCTGATGGCCGAAAGCACCAAGCGCCACACCATCCAGCGATACAAAGGTCTGGGCGAAATGAACCCGGATCAGCTGTGGGAAACCACCATGGACCCAAGCTCGCGTCGCATGCTGAAGGTCACCATCGAAGACGCCATTGGCGCGGACCAGATCTTCAACACCCTGATGGGTGATGCGGTCGAACCTCGCCGTGAGTTCATCGAGAGCAATGCTTTGGCGGTATCCAACCTGGATTTCTGATCCCGGTCGGCACCAACAAAAAAGGCCAACGCATTTGCGTTGGCCTTTTTTTGTTGGCAGGTCAAAAGATCGCAGCCTTCGGCAGCTCCTACATTGATATCTTTATCTTGTGTAGGAGCTGCCGAAGGCTGCGATCCTTTGATCTTTATACTTGTGCCGTCGCCACACTTTCCAGCCGATACCCATACCCATAAATGGTCAACAACTGCCAGCCGCGATCCGCTGTCAGCCCCAGTTTGTTACGCAGTCGATAGATGTGCGTGTCCAAGGGACGTGACGAGGCGACTTCTTCATGGGGCCAGAAGCGCTCATACAGATAATCCCGCGACAGCGGTCGGCCGAGGTTGCTGAACAGGCATCGTGCGAGGCGGTATTCGCGTTCGGTCATGACGATCGGTTTGCCCTCACGGGTGACCGTCAGCTCGGCATCGTCGAACTTCAAATCATTGAAGCTCAGCACTTCGTTCGCTGCGCTGCGTGGCTGGCTGTGGCGGCGCAATACTGCGGCGACTCGGGCTTTCAGTTCATTGGGCCGGAACGGTTTGCTGACGTAATCGTCGGCGCCAGCATTCAGGGCCTGGACGATATCGCTCTCGCCGTCACGGCTGGTAAGCATGATCGCCGCTGGTGGCGCCTCCATGTGTTCACGGGTCCAGCGCAACAAGGCCAGCCCGGTGAGGTCGGGCAGTTGCCAGTCGAGAATCAGCAGGTCGAAGGTTTCCCGGCGCAACTGTCGCAGCAGGTCTTCACCGCGTTCGAAGCTATGTAGCGACCAAGGCTGTTCTCCGGGTTCGGCCATTTGCTGCAGGGTCTGCTCGACCCGGCGCAGTTCGGCAGGTTCGTCGTCCAGTATCGCAACGCGCATACGCGGTGGTTCCTTGTTGCTGGGGCAGTTGGCCGTCAACCATAGTCGCTCGGCGATTCTCAGGAAAGTAAGCGGCCCGCCGTTGGTCGACGTCCGCTATGATTCTTCGGGTCAAGTATCAGACCTGTGACCTATGAAACTATTCACCACCCCCTGCCCTTTTTCCCATGAATGACCGCAGACGGCATGAAAGCCGCGAGCCAAGCCAGGTGCAGCGACTGTTTCGCCAGTTGGTGCGCGAGTGGTTGTGGATAAGTCTAGTGCTGTTGCCGCTGACTGCGCTGTTATCTTATCGAGCGCAGGTCAATCTGAATGACGCATCCCCGGGCCTTGGTGCATTACTCTCGGTGGGCCTCGTGGCTTGTGTTCTTGGGCTGCTGTTGTGGCGTCCTCGCCTGGCCCTTTGGATGACGCTGATCGGTATGGCCTGCGTGCTGCTGACCAGCGCCGGACTGGCGGAAATCCGCGAGTGGTGGTCGCCGACGCCAGCGGTGCTGGGGATGTTGTTCGGCTATCTGATCTGGAACTGGCGGCGCCTGAGTGTGGTGCTGACGTACTTCGGTTGGGAGCTGGCGCGGCTGGACAGCGAACCGAAAGTCTTTCCCGAACGCCGCCGCGCACAGTTCACCGGCGCTGATCACTTGCAGCGCCAGATCATGGCGCTCGAACAAGCCATGAGTCGTACCCGCGATACCCGGCGCTTTATCGCTGACGGGCTGGAATATTTACCCGTCGCCACGCTCATCAGCGACCCCAAGGGTCAGATCCTTTTGGGCAATCGCAAGGCTCGCGAGCTGTTCGATCATGCTTTGGTGGGTGACGACGTTCTCGATCAGCTGGCGCTGCTCGGATATCCAGAGTTGTCCACAGCCCCGCGTCCTCTGTTATCCGCACTGCCGTTGCTGGAATTTCGCGATCACAAGGAGCGCAGCCTGCGCCTTGAGCGTGCTGCGCTGCTGCCGGTGGACGGTGACACGCCAATCGGCTGGCTGCTGAGTTTGACCGACCTGAGTGCCGAGCGCGCCGCCGAGGAACAACGCGGCGTTTTGTTGCGCTTCCTCTCGCATGATTTGCGTGCCCCCCATTCGGCGATTCTTGCGTTGCTCGATGTGCATCGTCATCAGGCCGGAGCCGATGCGCCATTGTTCGAACAAATAGAGCGTCAGGTTCGCCGGGCTCTGGATCTGACCGACGGCTTTGTGTTGCTGGCGCGGGCTGAATCCGAGGCGTATCAGTTCCAGCCGACGTTGTTCGGGATGCTGGTGCTGGATGTGCTCGATCAGGCCTTGCCGATCGCTCAGCAGAAACGCATCGAACTGCTGCACGACATGGACGAGCAGTCCCAGGAACGGCTGGTGTCTGCTGACCAAGGCTTGCTGACCCGTGCGTTGTTCAATCTGCTGGAAAACGCCATCAAGTACAGCCCGGCTGACACCACGATTCAGTTGCGCGTCACGTGTCAGGACGATTGGCTGCGCTGCGAGCTGATTGATCGGGGCAAAGGCATTGCTGCCGCGGAACTGCCCGACCTGTTCAGCCAATACCGGCGCTTTTCTTCGGCTCAGGGCATTGATGGCGTTGGCCTGGGCCTGTCGATGGTTAAAGCCGTGGTCGATCACCATGGCGGCAGAATCGAATGCCGCAGTGTGGTCGATCAAGGCACGACGTTCAGGCTTGAGTTGCCGCTGTTCGTTGAATGAACAGGCACAAAAAAACCGGCTATATCAGCCGGTTTTTTTACATCCAAAAAAAACTTATGCACCTTTTACGGTGTTTTATGATCTTGAGAAATATATAAGTAAATCAGTAAGTTATATCTAATATTCAAGCTTTTTCAACAAAAGCGTACACAGGTTATCCACAAAATCTCAGACAGCGATCTGGTCACTTGCAGCGGGTGCCTGTGGCGCGGGTGGCAATGAACCCATTTCCCGTTGCGTCTGCTCGTTCCAGGCTTGCACCCGGTCATTCAACGCTGCAATGGCTCGCGGCCCAGTACCTTCGGCGTACATCGGTTCGCCAATGACCACAGTGATTACCCCAGACTTCTTCGCCCAACCGGTTTTTGGCCAGAATTTGCCAGCATTGTGTGCAATCGGCAGTACCGGAAGCTCGGCATTCACCGCCAAAGCGCTGCCACTGCGCGAGAATTTTCCGACAGTGCCGTAGGGCACGCGAGTGCCTTCCGGAAAGATCAGCACCCAGACATTGTCTTTGAGCAACTCATCACCTTTTGCCGCGACTTGCTTGAGCGCAGCTTTCGGGTTGTCGCGATCAATCGCGATCGGTCGCAGCATGGCCATTGCCCAGCCGAAGAACGGCACGAACAGCAATTCGCGCTTGAGCACCTGGCTCAAAGGCGAGAAATAAGCGGAGAGAAAAAACGTCTCCCAAGTGCTCTGGTGGTTCGACTGAATCACGCAGGGCCGGTCTGGCACGTTATCCGCGCCTTTGATTTCGTAACGGATACCGAGGAACACCTTGGTCAACCACAAGGCGCAACGGCACCAGTACACGTTGATAAAACGATAACGCGCCTTGAACGGCAAAAAGGGCGCGATGAAAAAGCTCAGGCTGCACCACAACAGAGACGTGGTGCCCAGCAGCAGGTAAAAGAGGAAGATTCTGATGGCCCGCAGTATCGACATGGCGACGTTTACCGTTACGGGGCAATGCCCGTCTGTTCAAGCGCACTCCCGATCAATCCCTGGTCAGGAATTTCAGAAGTACTCTAGTTGTGGATAAGTTCTGCGGCAATCGCCGCGAGATCGTCAAAAATCAGAGTGCCAACCGGCAGGGTTTTGCCCTGAGTCTTTTCGCCTTTTCCGGTCTTTACCAAAACTGGCTGTGAATCGACGGCTTTGGCAGCCTCCAGGTCACCAAGGCTGTCGCCGACGAACCAGACATTGGTCAGCGGCACGTTGTAATGCTGCGCAATGGTTTTCAACATGCCCGGTTTCGGTTTGCGACAATCGCAACCCTCGTCCGGCCCATGCGGACAGTACACGATCAGCCCGACTTCACCGCCCTGCTCCGCCACCAATGCGCGCAAACGCGCGTGCATGGCGTCGAGGGTGGCGAGGTCGTAGTAGCCGCGAGCAATGCCCGACTGGTTGGTGGCAATCGCCACCGTCCAGCCGGCCTTGCTCAACTGCGCAATCGCTTCGATCGAGCCGGGCAAAGGAATCCACTCCTCCACCGACTTGATGTAAGCGTCGGAGTCGTAATTGATCACTCCGTCCCGATCGAGAATCAGCAGTTTCAACAGCAATCCCTCAACCCAGCAGCGAAATGTCGGCAACACCCAGGAACAGGCCACGCAGACGCGCCAGCAGCGCGTAACGGTTGGCTCGCACTTTGGCGTCTTCGGCATTGACCATTACCGCGTCGAAGAACGCATCAACCGGCTCGCGCAGTGCCGCAAGGCGTGCCAGCGATTCGTTGTACTGACGCGCCGCAGCCATTGGCTGCACAGCCTGATCCGCTTGCTGGATCGCCGAGTACAGCGAGAACTCGTTGGCGTTGTCGAAGTACTTGGCTTCAACCACGCTTGGCACGGCGCCTTCAACTTTGCTCAGCAGGTTGGAAACCCGCTTGTTCACCGCCGCCAACGCTGCCGCTTCCGGCAGTTTGCGGAAGGCTTGCACCGCTTGCACCCGCTGGTCGAAGTCCAGCGCCGAACCCGGCTTCAGGGCACGTACCGACAGATAAGTGGCAACATCGACGCCTTCGTCTTCGTAACGCGCGCGCAGACGGTCGAAGATGAATTCCAGTACCGACTCATTCAGGCCGGCAGCCTTGACCTTGGTACCGAACGCATTCACGGCGAAAGCCACGGCGTCGTTCAGGTCCAGATCCAGTTGTTTCTCGATCAGGATACGCAGCACGCCCAGTGCCGCGCGACGCAGGGCATACGGGTCTTTGCTGCCGGTTGGCAGCATGCCGATACCGAAGATGCCGACCAGAGTGTCGAGTTTGTCAGCGATCGCAACAGCCGCACCGGTCAGGGTCGCAGGCAGTTCAGCACCGGCACCGCGTGGCATGTACTGCTCGTTCAGCGCCAGCGCGACGTCTTGCGGCTCACCGTCATTGAGGGCGTAGTAGTAGCCGGCGACACCTTGCATCTCCGGGAACTCGCCGACCATTTCGGTGGACAGGTCGCACTTCGACAGCAAGCCCGCGCGGGCAGCCCACGAAGCGTTGCCGCCGATGCGTGCGGCGATGTAAGCCGCCAGTTTCGAAACGCGCTCGGCCTTGTCATAGACGCTGCCGAGTTTTTCCTGGAACACCACGTTCTTCAGGCGCTCGTTGAACACTTCGAGTTTCTGCTTCTTGTCTTGCTTGAAGAAGAACTCGGCGTCGGTCAGGCGTGGGCGAACCACTTTCTCGTTACCGGCGATGATCTGCTGCGGGTCTTTGCTTTCGATGTTGGCCACAGTGATGAAACGTGGCAGCAACTTGCCGTCGGCATCCAGCAGGCAGAAGTACTTCTGGTTGTCCTGCATGGTGGTGATCAGCGCTTCTTGCGGCACGTCGAGGAAACGTTCCTCGAACGAGCACACCAGCGGCACCGGCCATTCAACCAGCGCGGTCACTTCGTCGAGCAGCGCCGGCGGAACGATTGCGGTGCCTTCCTGACGGGTTGCCAGCTCTTCAGTGCGCTTGCTGATGATCTCGCGACGCTCGTTGGCGTCGGCCAGAACATAAGCGGCACGCAGATCGGCGAGGTAGCTTGCCGGCGAACCGATGCGTACGTTTTCCGGATGGTGGAAGCGGTGACCACGGGAATCACGGCCAGCCTTCTGCGCGAGGATGGTGCAGTCGATGACCTGGTCACCGAGCAGCATCACCAGCCATTGGGTCGGACGCACGAACTCTTCTTTGCGCGCACCCCAACGCATGCGTTTCGGGATCGGCAGGTCGTTCAGCGAATCTTCGACGATGGTCGGCAGCAGGCTTGCGGTCGGCTTGCCGGCGATGCTTTGGCTGTAACGCAGCTTCGGGCCGCTCTGATCGATTTCGCTCAGATCGACGCCGCACTTCTTGGCAAAACCCAAGGCTGCCTGGGTCGGATTGCCTTCGGCGTCGAAAGCCGCCTGACGTGGCGGGCCGTCGAGGTTGATGCTGCGATCCGGTTGCTGGGTGGCCAGCGCGGTAATCAACACAGCCAGACGACGCGGCGCGGCGTAGACGGTTTTTGCTTCATAGCTCAGGCCGGCAGCTTGCAGGCCCTTGTCGATACCGGCGAGGAACGCGTCAGCCAAAGTGTTCAGCGCTTTGGGTGGCAGTTCTTCGGTGCCCAGTTCAACCAGAAAATCTTGCGCACTCATTGTGCAGCCTCCAGCTTGGCCAGTACTTCGTCACGCAGGTCCGGGGTCGCCATCGGGAAGCCCAGCTTGGCGCGCGCCAGCAGGTAGGCTTGCGCAACGGAACGCGCCAGGGTGCGCACGCGCAGGATGTATTGCTGACGCGCGGTCACCGAGATTGCCCGGCGCGCATCCAGCAGGTTGAAGGTGTGCGAGGCCTTCAGGACCATTTCGTAGCTCGGCAGCGGCAACGGCTGGTCGAGTTCGATCAGGCGCTTGGCTTCGCTTTCATAGAAGTCGAACAGTTCGAACAGTTTGTCGACGTTGGCGTGTTCGAAGTTATAGGTAGACTGCTCCACTTCGTTCTGGTGGAACACATCGCCGTAGGTGACTTTGCCCATCGGACCGTCAGCCCAGACCAGGTCGTAGACCGAATCTACGCCCTGCAGGTACATGGCCAGACGTTCGAGACCGTAGGTGATTTCGCCGGTCACCGGGTAGCACTCGATGCCGCCCGCCTGCTGGAAGTAAGTGAACTGAGTCACTTCCATGCCGTTCAGCCAGACTTCCCAGCCCAGACCCCAGGCGCCGAGGGTCGGCGATTCCCAGTTGTCTTCGACGAAGCGAATGTCGTGGACCAACGGGTCCAGGCCGACATGCTTGAGGGAGCCCAGGTACAGTTCCTGGAAGTTGTCCGGGTTCGGCTTCAGGACGACCTGGAACTGATAGTAGTGCTGCAGACGGTTCGGGTTTTCGCCGTAACGGCCGTCAGTCGGACGGCGGCTTGGCTGCACGTAGGCGGCGTTCCAGGTTTCCGGGCCGATGGCGCGCAGGAAGGTCGCGGTGTGGAAAGTGCCGGCGCCTACTTCCATATCGTAGGGCTGAAGTACCACACAACCTTGCTCGGCCCAGTATTGCTGGAGCGCGAGGATCAAGTCTTGGAAGGTACGCACGGCTGGCGTAGGCTGGCTCACGAAATTCACCTGTTTCTTGGGCTGCGATTTAAAGAGCGGGAGTATACCCGATTCAGTCGCACCTCCACCCCCTGGAGCCTTATGCCACGCTGCTTTTGGTGTACCGAAGATCCGTTGTACATGGCTTATCACGATCAGGAGTGGGGCACGCCGCTACGCGATGCGCAGGGTTTGTTCGAGTTGCTTTTGCTCGAAGGGTTCCAGGCCGGGCTTTCCTGGATCACCGTGTTGCGCAAACGCGAGCGCTATCGTGAGGTGTTGTTCGGCTTTGATGTGCAACGTGTGGCGCAGATGAGCGACGCCGAAATCGAAGAATTGATGCTCGATCCGGGGATCATCCGCAACCGCCTAAAACTCAATGCCGCCCGGCGTAATGCCCAGGCCTGGCTGGCGCTGGAAGATCCGGTGGCGTTCCTCTGGTCGTTCGTCGGCGGCCAGCCGATCATCAATCATTTCAAGGATCGCAGCGAAGTCCCGGCGATCACCCCCGAAGCGCTGGCGATGAGCAAAGGCCTGAAAAAGGCTGGCTTCACGTTCGTCGGTCCGACCATTTGCTACGCGCTGATGCAGGCCTCTGGCATGGTCATGGATCACACCCGCGACTGCGACCGCTACGCGCAGCTCGTCAACGGCGGTTAGAATGGCCGCCTCGCGCACAGCACAAGATCAGGAGTGACCTGTGGAAAAGTTTAAAGGCGCCTTGCTGGTAGGCGCTCTGCGGCTGTTTGCCCTGCTGCCATGGCGGGCGGTGCAGGCCGTGGGTTCGGCAATTGGCTGGATCATGTGGAAAACCCCCAACCGCTCCCGCGATGTAGTGCGGATCAACCTCGCCAAATGTTTTCCACAGATGGACCCGGCCGAGCGCGAGCGTCTGGTCGGCCAGAGTCTGAAAGACATCGGCAAGTCCCTGACCGAAAGCGCCTGCGCGTGGATCTGGCCGGCGCAGCGCTCCATCGATCTGGTGCGCGAAGTCGAAGGCCTCGACGTGCTCAAAGACGCATTGGCCTCGGGCAAAGGCGTGGTCGGCATCACCAGTCACCTGGGCAATTGGGAAGTGCTCAACCACTTCTATTGCAGCCAGTGCAAACCGATCATTTTCTACCGTCCACCCAAGCTCAAGGCTGTGGATGAATTGCTGCGCAAGCAGCGCGTGCAGTTGGGTAACAAGGTTGCCGCGTCAACCAAGGAAGGCATTCTCAGCGTCATCAAGGAAGTGCGCAAAGGTGGTGCAGTGGGCATTCCCGCTGACCCGGAACCGGCCGAATCAGCGGGGATTTTCGTACCCTTCTTCGCCACGCAGGCGCTGACCAGCAAATTCGTGCCGAACATGTTGGCCGGTGGCAAAGCCGTCGGCGTGTTCCTGCATGCGCTGCGCCTGCCCGACGGTTCCGGCTACAAGGTGATCCTTGAAGCCGCGCCGGAAGCGATGTACAGCACCGATACCGCCGAGTCCTGCGCTGCCATGAGCAAAGTCGTCGAGCGTTACGTGGCAGCGTATCCAAGCCAGTACATGTGGAGCATGAAGCGCTTCAAGAAGCGTCCACCGGGCGAAGAACGCTGGTACTGAGCAAATTGGCACACTCTGTGGATAACCAGTAGGAGCTGCCGCAGGCTGCGATCTTTTGATCTTGCGCCTGCGGTTATCCACAACCCGTTCATCAAAGGGCGCGAGAAGATGTCCGAACACCGCAAATCATTCCGCATCAAGATCACCCACGACAGCTTCGGCGAATGCTTGGGTGAGACCCGCAACCTGTCGCCCACCGGCGTCTATGTCCAGCATCCGCGCCTTGCCTCGTTGCCCAAAGGCGCTGTGGTCTATGGCCAGGTGCAGGATTTACCCGCAGGCGCGCCGCGAGTGCGGATGGAAGTGGTGACGGTGGATGCCGAGGGGATCGGCCTGCGCTACTTGTGAGTAAGATCCGCTGACTTATTGCGCCTGACGATCGAGCTTCTTCAGAAACACCGTCATTTCTTTCTCGGCCTGCTTGTCGCCATGGGCGCGGGCGGCTTCCAGACCGTGTTCCCACGCCTGACGCGCGGCGGCGTGATCGCCCTGCGCCAGTTGCGCCTTGCCCAACAGTTTCCAGGCTGCCGAGTATTTCGGATCGAAGCCGACGCAGCGCTGGAAATGCTCGGCGGCCTTGGCGTTTTCCCCAAGATCCAGATAACCCTTGCCCAAGCCGAAGCGCAGCAGGGAGTTATCCACACCCTTGGCGAGCATTTTTTCCAGGGATTCGAGCATGGGTTGAGTCCTTTTCGGGTGTGTCAGGGAAGATGTGTGGCGCCACCATCGCTGGCAAGCCAGCTCCCACAGGGATCTCTGCTGGGCATCACATTTGTGAACAACCAAAAACCTGTGGGAGCTGGCTTGCCAGCGATAGGGCCAGTCTGATCACCAGATAATCCGGATCAGAAAAAGCTCAACCCCACATGGAACAGCTTCTCCACATCACGAATATGCTTTTTATCCACAAGGAACAGAATCACATGGTCGCCCGCTTCGATCACCGTATCGTCGTGGGCAATGATCACTTGATCATTGCGGATCACCGCGCCGATGGTGGTGCCCGGCGGCAGGCCGATTTTCTCGATGGGCTTGCCGATGACCTTGCTCGACTTGGCATCACCGTGGGCAATCGCCTCGATCGCTTCCGCCGCACCGCGACGCAATGAGTGCACGCTGACGATATCGCCACGGCGCACGTGGGCCAGCAGCGTGCCGATGGTCGCCAGTTGCGGGCTGATGGCAATGTCGATGTCGCCGCCCTGGATCAGGTCGACGTAAGCCGGGTTGTTGATGATCGTCATCACCTTCTTCGCCCCCAGCCGTTTGGCCAGCAGCGACGACATGATGTTGGCTTCGTCGTCGTTGGTCAGTGCGAGGAAAATATCCGCGTCGGCGATGTTCTCTTCCATCAGCAAGTCGCGATCCGAGGCGCTGCCCTGCAACACCACGGTGCTGTCGAGGGTGTCGGAGAGATAGCGGCAGCGCGCCGGGCTCATCTCGATGATCTTCACCTGATAACGGCTTTCAATGGCTTCGGCCAGCCGCTCGCCGATCTGCCCGCCGCCGGCGATGACGATGCGCTTGTAAGTCTCATCGAGACGGCGCATTTCGCTCATCACGGCGCGAATATCCTCACGCGCGGCGATGAAGAAGACTTCGTCATCGGCTTCGATCACCGTGTTGCCTTGCGGCAAAATCGGCCGGTCGCGGCGGAAAATCGCAGCGACGCGGGTCTCGACATTCGGCATGTGCTCGCGCAATTGCCGCAGTTGCTGACCGACCAGGGGTCCGCCGTAGTAAGCGCGTACGGCCACCAGTTGCGCCTTGCCTTCAGCGAAGTCGATCACCTGCAAAGCACCGGGATGCTGGATCAGGCGTTTGATGTAGTTGGTCACCACTTGCTCGGGGCTGATCAACACGTCGACCGGAATGGCTTCGTTCTGGAACAGCTGCTCTTCGCGGTTCAGATAGGACGCTTCGCGCACCCGGGCGATCTTGGTCGGGGTGTGGAACAACGTGTGGGCGACCTGGCAGGCGACCATGTTGGTTTCGTCGCTGTTGGTCACCGCCACCAGCATGTCGGCGTCGTCGGCGCCGGCCTGGCGCAGCACCGACGGCAGCGAGCCACGGCCCTGCACGGTGCGGATGTCGAGGCGATCACCAAGGTCGCGCAAGCGCTCGCCATCGGTGTCGACCACCGTGATGTCATTGGCTTCGCTCGCCAAGTGTTCAGCCAGCGAACCGCCGACCTGTCCTGCACCGAGGATGATGATTTTCATCCAGTCACTCCAATGAATCCGTTTAGCCGCGTGCGGCAGCGATCTTGATCAGTTTGGCGTAGTAGAACCCGTCATGCCCGCCCTGCTGGGCCAGCAGTTGGCGACCATGGGGCTGCTTGATCCCGGCGGTCGTGGCCAAGTCCAGCTCGCGTGCGCCAGGGGTGCGCTCAAGGAACGCGGCAATGACTTCGGTGTTCTCGGTCGGCAGGGTCGAGCAGGTGGCGTAAAGCAGGATGCCGCCGACTTCGAGGGTTTTCCACATCGCCTCGAGCAACTCACCTTGCAGTTGCGCGAGGGCGACGATGTCGTCGGGCTGACGGGTCAGTTTGATGTCCGGATGACGGCGGATCACCCCGGTGGCCGAGCACGGTGCGTCGAGCAGGATGCGCTGGAACGGTTTGCCATCCCACCATTTCTCGATATCACGACCGTCGGCAGCGATCAGCTCGGCGCTGAGGCCGAGGCGTTCGAGGTTTTCTCGCACGCGCACCAGACGCTTGGCTTCCAGATCCACCGCCACCACGCCGGCCAGTGCAGGCTCGGCTTCAAGGATGTGGCAAGTCTTGCCACCGGGTGCGCAGCAGGCGTCGAGCACCCGTTGGCCCGGCGCCAGATCGAGCAGATCGGCGGCCAGTTGTGCGGCTTCGTCCTGCACGCTGATCCAGCCTTCGGCGAACCCCGGCAGGCTGCGCACATCGGCAGCGGCTTCAAGAATGATGCCGTCGGCGCTGAAGACACACGGCGTTGCGGCGATACCGGCTTCAGTCAGTAGACCGAGGTAGGCGTCGCGGCTGTGATGGCGACGGTTGACCCGCAGAATCATCGGCGGATGCGCGTTGTTCGCTTCGCAGATCGCTTCCCACTGCTCTGGCCAGAAAGCCTTCAGGGATTTTTGCAGCCAGCGTGGGTGGGCGGTGCGTACCACTGGATCGCGTTCCAGCTCGGCGAAAATCGTTTCGCTTTCACGTTGGGCATTGCGCAGTACGGCATTGAGCAGGCCCTTGGCCCAAGGCTTTTTCAGCTTGTCGGCGCAACCGACGGTTTCACCGATGGCGGCGTGGGCCGGGACACGGGTGTAGAGCAACTGATAGAGGCCGACCAGCAGCAGCGCCTCGACATCGGCATCCGCAGCCTTGAACGGCTTTTGCAGCAATTTTTCTGCCAGTGCCGACAGCCGTGGCTGCCAGCGCGCGGTGCCGAACGCCAGATCCTGAGTGAAACCGCGATCGCGATCCTCGACCTTGTCCAGTTGCGTCGGCAGAGAGCTGTTGAGCGAGGCTTTGCCGCTGAGTACGGCGGCGAGTGCCTTGGCGGCGGCCAGACGCGGATTCATTGTGCGTCCACCACTGCGCCGAGCACGGTGCCGACGGCGAATTTCTCGCGGCGGCTGTTGAACAGATCGCTGAAGTTCAGCGCCTTGCCGCCGGGCAATTGCAGGCGGGTCAGGCACAGCGCCTGTTCGCCGCACGCGACGATCAAACCGTCCTTGCTGGCGCTGAGGATTTCACCCGGTGCGCCGTTGCCCTGAGCTACAGTCGCCGCGAGCACTTTCAATGCTTCACCGTTGAGGGTGCTGTGGGTGATCGGCCACGGATTGAAAGCGCGAACCAGACGTTCCAGCTCGACGGCCGGGCGGCTCCAGTCGATGCGTGCTTCGTCCTTGTTCAGTTTGTGCGCGTAGGTGGCGAGGTCGTCGTTCTGCACTTCGCCTTCAAGAGTGCCAGCAGCCAGACCGGCAATCGCTTGCACCACCGCGGGTGGGCCCATCTCGGCGAGACGGTCGTGCAGTGTGCCGCCGGTGTCTTCGCCAGTGATCGGCGTGACGACCTTGAGCAACATCGGACCGGTGTCGAGGCCGGCTTCCATGCGCATCACGGTCACGCCGCTTTCGGCATCGCCCGCTTCGACGGCGCGCTGAATCGGCGCCGCACCGCGCCAGCGAGGCAGCAAGGATGCGTGGCTGTTGATGCAGCCCAGACGCGGAATATCGAGCACCACTTGCGGCAGGATCAGGCCGTAGGCGACCACCACCATCAAGTCCGGCTTCAATGCAGCGAGTTCAGCCTGAGCGTCAGCGTTGCGCAACGTCGGCGGCTGCAACACCTGGATATTATTTTCCAGCGCCAGCTGTTTAACCGGGCTCGGCATCAGTTTTTGCCCGCGACCGGCCGGACGATCCGGTTGGGTGTAGACCGCAACGATCTCGTAAGGGCTGCTCAGCAGGGCCTTGAGGTGCTCGGCGGCGAATTCCGGGGTGCCGGCAAAAACGATGCGCAGTGGCTCGGTCATTGAATGGCTCTCTATGGCAAAGCTTCATAAAAAGAAAAAGGCTTGCCGCAGCAAGCCTTTGAAGGAGGGCATCAAGCGTTCTGGCGATGGAGCTTTTCCAGTTTCTTCTTGATCCGGTCGCGCTTGAGCGTGGACAGGTAATCGACGAACAATTTGCCATTGAGGTGGTCGCATTCGTGCTGGATGCACACCGCGAGCAGGCCTTCGGCGATCAGCTCATAGGGCTTGCCGTCGCGGTCCAGCGCCTTGATCCTGACCTTCTGCGGGCGGTCGACGTTTTCATAGAAACCCGGCACCGAAAGACAGCCTTCCTGATACTGATCCATTTCTTCGGTCAGCGATTCGAACTCGGGGTTGATGAACACCCGCGGCTCGGAGCGGTCTTCGGAAAGGTCCATCACGACGATACGTTTGTGCACGTTGACCTGGGTCGCGGCGAGGCCGATGCCCGGCGCTTCATACATTGTTTCAAACATGTCATCGACCAACTGACGCACTTCGTCGTCCACTACAGCCACAGGCTTGGCGATAGTACGCAGACGCGGGTCCGGAAATTCGAGGATGTTTAAAATGGCCATAGGCTGATTGCTGCACGTGTTGAGTAAAGTCGGGTCGATGGCCTGGCAGGTCCGAAGATGCAGGCTACCGTTGTGAAGCGTAGCTTGTGCATTTTGCTCAAGCGAGCCACGGGGGCTCTGACGATTCACGCGAGCGCACATGATAAAGGGATTCACTGCATGAGGAAAACACTACTCGCCCTGCTGCTGTTGGCTTCGGCTGGCGCGGCGCACGGGCAAGTGCAACTCAGGGATGGTTTTCCACAGCAATACACGGTGGTTTCGGGGGACACCCTCTGGGACATTTCCGGTAAATACCTGCGCGAGCCCTGGCAGTGGCCACAATTGTGGCGGGCCAATCCGCAGATCGAGAACCCCAACCTGATCTATCCCGGCGACACGCTGACGCTCAGTTACGTCAACGGCCAGCCGCGCCTGACCCTCAATCGCGGCGAGTCGCGCGGCACCATCAAGCTCTCGCCACGCATTCGTACCAGCCCGGTGGCCGAGGCGATTCCGAGCATTCCACTCAAATCCATCAACAGCTTTCTGTTGAGCAATCGCATCGTCGACAAGGCCGAAGACTTCGACAAGGCGCCGTACATCGTCGCCGGCGATGCCGAACGGGTGCTCAGCGGTACCGGCGACCGCATTTTCGCTCGTGGCCAATTCGACCCGGATCAGCCGGTGTACGGCATCTTCCGACAGGGCAAGGTCTACACCGATCCGCAGACCAAGGAGTTTCTCGGGATCAATGCCGATGACATCGGTGGTGGCGAAATCGTTGCCACCGAGGGCGATGTCGCCACCCTCGCCCTGCAACGCACCACCCAGGAAGTACGCCTTGGGGACCGCTTGTTCAGCGGCGAAGAGCGCTCGATCAACTCGAGCTTCATGCCCAGCGCGCCGACCAGCGACATCAACGGCGTCATCATCGACGTGCCGCGCGGTGTCACCCAGATTGGTGCAATGGACGTGGTCACCCTGAACAAGGGCAAGCGTGACGGCCTGGCTGAAGGCAATGTGCTGGTGGTGATGAAAACCGGCGAAACCGTGCGCGACCGGATCACCGGTCAGCCACTGAAAATCCCCGACGAACGCGCCGGGTTGCTGATGGTATTCCGCACCTACGACAAACTCAGCTACGGCCTCGTCCTTAACGCCTCGCGCTCATTGGCGGTGCTCGACAAGGTGCGAAATCCGTAAGCGTGCTTAACAAGTTACCAACAGAGTTATCCACAGCTTGCTCCGAATGGTTCGGAGCTTATAACGATCAAGGATTGATCCATTATGCTGTCAGCCTGTACGCCAGTTTCCCCTGCGGAACTGGAAGCGCGCCTGCGCTTGCACCGCTTGCCGGAAATCGGCCCGAAGCGCTTTCTAAAATTGCTCGAAGCCTTTGGCTCGGCGTCCAAAGCCATCAGCGCCCCGGCCAGTGCCTGGCGTTCGCTGGGATTGCCGGCGGCGTGTGCCGAGGCGCGGCGATGTCCCGAAGTGCGCGATGGCGCCAGTCACGCAATGCGCTGGCTAGAGCGGCCCAATCAACATTTACTGATGTGGGATCAAGCGGACTATCCGGCGCTGCTCGCACAGATTCCGGATCCACCGCCGCTGTTGTTTGTCGCCGGCGATCCACTGATTCTTGAAAAACCGCAACTGGCGATGGTTGGCAGCCGCCGTGCTTCGCGTCCGGGAATGGACACCGCCGCAGCCTTCTCTCGCTGCCTGGCGGGCGCCGGTTTTGTCATCACCAGTGGTCTGGCGCTGGGCATTGATGCCGCCGCACATCAGGCCGCGCTGGATGTCGGCGGGCAAACCGTGGGTGTGCTGGGCACCGGCCTGGAAAATTTTTATCCACAGCGCAATCAGCGGCTGGCCGACGCGATGATTGCCTCGGGCAGCGCAGTGCTTTCGGAGTTTCCGCTGGATGCCGGCCCGAGCGCCAGCAACTTCCCGCGGCGCAACCGGATCATCAGTGGTTTGTCCCTTGGCGTGCTGGTGGTCGAGGCGAGTGTCGCCAGTGGTTCGCTGATCACCGCGCGGCTGGCGGCGGAACAGGGACGAGAGGTTTACGCCATTCCCGGCTCGATTCATCACCCCGGCGCACGGGGCTGTCATCAGTTGATTCGCGATGGCGCGGTGCTGGTGGAAACCATAGAGCACATCCTCGAAGCCTTGCGCGGCTGGCAGCATTTACCGATGTCTACCGACACTCCCAAAGAGACTCATCCACTGCTCACGCTGCTGCACGCCGCACCGCATACCAGTGAGGGCTTGGCTGATAGCAGTGGCTGGGCATTGCCCAAAGTGTTGGCGGCCCTTACTGAACTGGAAATGGATGGCCGTGCGGTGTGTGAAAACGGTCGCTGGCTGGCCAGGACGAGCTAGGTTTTACAAGGAAGATCGGTAAACTGCGCGAAACCTGTTTGTGGAGAGTTTTTTCATGGTCAACAGTTGGCGTGTGCAACAAGCCGCGCGAGAGATTCGCGCCGGGGCGGTGATTGCCTATCCAACCGAAGCTGTCTGGGGGCTGGGTTGCGATCCGTGGAATGAAGAAGCGGTGGATCGGCTGCTGGCGATCAAGAATCGTTCGGTCGACAAGGGCCTGATTCTGGTCGCCGACAATATTCGCCAGTTCGACTTTCTGTTTGAAGACTTCCCGCAGGACTGGATCGACCGCATGTCCAGCACCTGGCCAGGACCGAACACCTGGCTGGTACCGCATCAGAACTTGTTGCCGGAATGGGTCACCGGGGTGCATGACACCGTCGCGCTGCGGGTCAGCGATCACCCGCAGGTGCGAGACTTGTGCTCAATGGTAGGGCCACTGATTTCGACATCGGCCAACCCGCAAGGACGTCCGGCGGCGCGCACGCGTTTGAGGGTCGAGCAGTATTTCCGCGGACAGATTGATCTGGTCCTGGGTGGAGAACTGGGTGGGCGCAAGAACCCCAGCGTGATCCGTGACCTGGCCAGCGGTAACGTCATTCGTCCTGACTGACGTTCTGTTTCGAGCTTATATAGATACAGGTAGTACTCCTCGGCTTTCAAGGTGAGGAGTACTACATATGGCTGCGATTTTTCCTTCAACTAACCATCAAAATACAACAACTTTTTGTTTATATCTGTCTTTGCCGTGTCGGACTAATCGACGAACATTCAGTTTCAGTAACTTTTCCTACGTCATTATCAGAAATCGCGCAGTGGCGATATTTCTAAAAGCATCCATTATTTCAATGCGCTCAGAAAACTTCGATAAGTTAACGTCTGCGGAGAAGGAATGGATACTACGGATTTACAACTCACGGATTATCTGCAGGCACTTCAGGCGACATTAAAACGTCAGCATGAAGATTGTCGTGTGGTTACTCTTGAAGCCGGATCAGACACGCGAGAGTTCGAGCGGTTTATTGGTCGGCAGTTTCGGCTGCGACTGCAACATTACATGCTGACCTCCAGAGCCCGTTTGCTGGAAACCAGCTTGGCGATAACGGCCCGCAGCACTCACTTTCTGCTCTATCAACAAGACCGGTTGATGGCGGTATTGAGGGTGACTCCCTCACCCTTTGAATGGGCATCACTGGCGCATCAGCACCTTTCGCCAACCCAGGCGCTGTCGCGTCATGTCGAGTTCAGCAGGTTGATCACCCTCTCCCATGGTCAGCTGCCGGTGTCGGTCAACTGCCTGCTGGCATCGGCCACCGAGTGGGCGATCAAGCGCGGTTATGAGGGCGTCATCGCCCTGTGCCGATCACCCCAACGACGACTGTTCCAGCGTTTCGGCCTGACATCGATCACCACCGACTCCCTGCATATCGAACAACGCGCACGCGCTGATTATTGGCTGCTCTCGGCGCAATGGCCGCAGATCCTCGCAGCCGTTCAGCAACCCGCCCACACAGCCCTGAATCCACCGGAGCATCACGATGACCGCGCACGCCAGTTTTGAACAACAGTTGATCCTGCTGGACGAACGAATCGAACAGTTATGGGCCGATATTCTCGATAGCTCGCGCTTGGTAAAAGCCATCCGCGGCGGCAGCGTTTCCAAGGCCCTGTATGCGATTTACATGATCGAGACGTTTCACTACACCGCACACAATGCGCGAAACTAGGGTTTGGTGGGTGTGCGACATGCTGATAATCCGGTGTATGCAAAGTTTTGTTTTGAGCATGCGGCGCAAGAAGTTGGCCATGAAAAGATGGCACTGCATGACGTCATGAGTCTGGGCCTCAAGAATGAAGTCTTCGATATACCGACGGCACTTCCGGCAACCGAAGTGTTAATCGCCTATTTATACTGGATATCTTTTACCGGTAATCCGCTGCAACGGCTGGGGTACAGTTATTGGGCAGAGAACGCCTATCAATTCATTAATCCGATTATTAATAGCTTGAGTGAAACATTGTCGTTAAAACCGGCTCAGCTGACATTCTTTATTGCTCACTCCGATATTGATATCGAACACTTCAACGAGATCAAACTCATCCTGCAGCGAACTTGCAAAGATCAATCCGATTGGGACGCCGTTGCTACCGTGATGGAAACCAGTTTGCGCCTGACCGGCAATATGCTTGAAGCCGTCTATGAACAGTATGAGGCCTGGCAAAACGGCCTCGCGCCGCGCTATGACTTCCTGCACGCACTGGATAACTCATGAGTCCTTTACGGCGATTTTCCCGAATGACGCACGGGGGCAGGCATGGCTGACTATTTCGAGCGACTGAACTATGCGCTGGGGGATGAAGACACCGCACTGGAATACGCCATCTTGCCCCAGCGGGCCAGGCACGTGGTCGGCGTCGCGGGAAGTGGCGGGCGGCTGCTGCCGTTGCTGGCCCGCAACCCCGCACGCATGACTTGCGTCGATATCAGTGCGCCGCAACTGGCGTTCACGCGACTGCGCTTTGCTCTGCTGGAACAGACCGACTACACATCGTTTATGGACTTCATGGGTTACCACCCAGGGGTTTTGCCGTCGCGACGCCAATCCATACTTGAGCAACTGGATCTGCCGCGTGTCGATCGCCACTGGCTGGCGGAGCTTTTCCAGGCACGTCATTGGCAGGCACCGATCTATATGGGGGCCTTTGAACAGGCTTTGCAGCGGTTGGCGAAGGTCAACCGATTGTTTACCGGCGAGGCAGGTAGAGAGATTTTTCAGTGCAGCGATCTCGGCGAGCAAACCGATTATTACCGCACCCGTTTTCCCCTCAGGCGCTGGCGGGCTGTGATCTCGCTGCTGGGCAACGCAGCAGTGCTCAATTCGTTGTTGTACAAGGGATCGTTTCCACCCAACAACCTGGGTATCAGCTCCCGCGCAGCGTATCTGGACATTTTCCACACCTTGTTCACCACGCAGATCGTTCGCGAGAGCTTCTTTCTGCAAATGCTGTTTTTTGGTGAGCTGCGCTATCCGCAAGGGTTCCCGCTGGAGTGCGATCCGCGGATCTTCAAGCGTGCCCGAGAGGCCATTGAGCAATGTGAGTTGCGCATCGTGCAGGCCGACATTATCAACTGCGCCGCCAAACACACGGATGTCGATTTCGTATCGCTCTCGGACGTCCCTTCCTTCATGCCCCAAGCCGCTGGAGCGAGTGTCTTGCAGCAATTGCGTCCGTGCCTTGCCGATGAGGCGTTGCTGGTCATGCGCGGCCATTTGCACATCGTCGAACCCGATTGTGCAGGCTTCTGCGATATCACTGGCCAGTACCAGGATGCGATCGCACGAGAGAAAACCCAGCTCTGGCGCGTGCAGGTCTACCGCCAGACGACACCTTTGCAGGTATCCCGATGAACAATCAGCACCCAACCGTCAACTGGGTAAAAAACCGTGTGCGTCAGGCCCGTGACGATCAGCAGCAGTTGTTTGATGCCGGGCTAAATGGCCTGAAACTGGTCAGCCGTGAGGGCAAGACCATCGAGTTGAGCAGCGGGGAGCGGCTGACCGAGTTTCTCTCATGTTCTTACCTGGGACTGGAGTGCGACCCGCGTCTGATTGAAAGCGCGGTGAGCTCCGTGAAATCCTTCGGCGTGCAATTCGCCGCCGCACGAACCCGTGCGCTGCTACCGCCGATGCGCGAACTCGACGAGCAATTGCACCAGATATTCCAGGGCTACACGGTGACCTTCAACTCGGTGGGCAGTGCGCATCTGGGCTGCCTGCCGTTACTGGGCTCCGGCGAGTTACCGTCCTATCCGTTGCGTCGAGGCCCGGGCTGGATTGTTGACCGGGCGGCCCATGCCTCGATGCAGGTGCTACAAGGGATTCTGTGGCAGTTCGGCCCTGTACAGCGATGCGACTGCAATGACGTGGAGCAAGTCGAACAGGCTTGCTCCACAGCGGTAGCCGCTGGCCATACACCCATCATCCTTACGGACAGCATTGGCTCGATGCGGGGGTTGTATCCGGTCAATCGTCTGTTGCAACTGGCGGAGCGCTTTGAAGGTTATCTGTATGCCGATGACGCCCACGGCACCTCGATTCACGGTGTAACAGGCGGAGGTTATGCGCTGGTCGCCGCCGATGAGCGACGGCGCGATCGTCTGATCCTTCTGTCCTCGCTGTCCAAGGCATTTGGTGCCACGGGCGGAGCGATCACTGTGTTTACCGAAGCCGACGCTGAAATGATCCGCCGCCATGCGTCGACCTATACCTTCGGCGGTCCATTGTCGATGGGTGGCGTCGGTGCGGCGGTAGCGTCTGCGGACATCCACCTTTCGCCGGAGCTGGGGCAGTTGCAGGCGGCTCTGTGGCGAAATGTTGCCCTGATCGACGACCTGCTCGGACCGGTGCTGGGCAACCATGAAGTCGCCTCGCCCATTCGTTTCGTCCGCGTTGGCGCCGAGCGTGATGCGATCAGTCTGGCGTTGCACCTGCGTCGAAAGTCCATCGCCGTTACCACGGCCGTGTTTCCAGTGGTGGCCAAAGGCGAAGCGATTCTGCGTCTGGCCGTCAGCGCGAATCACAACCAGGCCCAATTGGAGAGCCTGGCCAATGCCGTCCGTGGCGGTTTCGATGAATTGGGCATTCGCCAGGGTGGTCGTGACGATGAGCGATGATCCCGTGCTCGCTGCCAATCAGGCCTTTGCGCACAAATTGGCCCATGCGCAGTCACTGCCGTGGTTCTGTGCGCTGTGTCCGCAGATCCTCCAGGTGCACAGTCTGAAGGATTTGCAGCGCCTGCCGATCCAGGCCGTGGAGGACGAGCATGGCGGTGCGCTGTTTTCCGCGCTTGGCGAAGCGTCGCACCGTGCGCCGGGTGGCGGCCTGACCCTGACGTCGGGCGGCAGCACCGGCAGCCGCAAACACATCACCCATTCCTGGGCGTTCAACGCCAGCATCGTGCCGCTGGGGGCGCGAATGTTTGGCGTGGCGGACGAACGCCCGAGCGTGGTCATCAATTGCCTGACCGCGGGTGAAATGCAGGGCGCTTTCCAGTACGCAGCGGCGATCGTCCAGCATGTCGGCGCGCGTCTGCTGCCCGCCGGTTCATTGATGGGGGTTCAGCGAATTGCCGGGCTGATTCAGTCGCAAGAGGCCGATGCACTGATTTGCACGCCTTCATTCGCCGCGGCGCTGTTCAACCACGATGAAATCGACGCACAGCAGTTGGTCAGTCTGAGATGGCTTTACTACATCGGGGAACCCTGCGGTCCTCAATTGCGCGAACAGCTTGGCCGGGGCTGGCCGGCGATAAGGCTCCGGTCGCTGGGCTACAGCTCGACGGAAACCGGGCCCATCGGCTATCAATGCGCGCACCTTGAGCACGGTTTCTATCATCTGCACGCCGATGCGATGTTCGTCGAAGTGGTGGACCCGTTCACCTTGCAAGCAGTGGCCGCGGGCCAAAGCGGTGAGTTCCTGCTGACAGTTTTGCTGCCCGACCATGTGCCGCTGTTGCGTTACCGGATTGGTGATCGTGGGCGAATCCTGCGCAGTGCGGCGAATTGCGCCTGTGGCAGCGCCTTGCCTGTGGTGCAACTTGAGGGGCGGGTAGAGACATCGATCAAGCTGGGTGGCGCGATGATCACACAGCGACAGGTGATGAGCGTACTCGCACAGGCGTTGCCGGAGCTGGGTTCGACCGACATTCAGGTACAGATCAATCGACAGGCCAACGGTGTGCGCCTGTGTCTGGTCATTGCTCAGGGCAAACTGCCGTCCGGCGCAGAAGCCGCCATCGAACGGGCGTTGCACAATGAGGAGCAGGCAAGAGCATTGCTCAGGTTGCCTGGCGTGTTGGGGTTGCAGGTGCGGCGTATGGCCCGCAACTGTTTCGAAACAACTGCTGCGGGCAAGACACCGTTTTTTATTGAGTTGGAGGCTACCCCGGACTCACCGGGGTAGCGTGTTTTCAGGGCAGCAGGATGGTCGAACCGGTGGTGCGCCGAGCTGACAACTCGGTCTGCGCCTTCGCCGCTTCAGCCAATGGATAGCGCTGGCTGATATCGACCTTGAGCTTGCCGCTGATGATCATCTCGAACAGTTCATCGGCCATGCGCTGCAGGTTCTGCGCATTGTTGGCATAGGTCGCCAATGTAGGCCGGGTGACGTAGAGCGAGCCCTTGGCGGAAAGGATCCCCAGATTCACCCCGTCGACTGCGCCGGAAGCATTGCCGAAGCTCACCACCAAGCCACGGGGCGACACGCTGTCCAGCGAAGTCAGCCAGGTGTCCTTGCCGACGCCGTCATAGACCACCGGGACTTTTTTGCCGTCGGTCAATTCCAGCACGCGTTCGGCAACGTTTTCGTGGCTGTAGTCGATGGTTGCCCAGGCACCGTTGGCTTTCGCCAGTTCGGCTTTCTCCTTGGAACTGACGGTGCCAATCAGCTTCACGCCCAGTGCCTTGGCCCATTGGCAGGCCAGCGAACCGACGCCCCCTGCAGCGGCGTGGAACAGAATGGTTTCGCCACCCTTGAGTTCATAAGTCTGGCGCAGCAGGTACTGCACGGTCAGACCCTTTAGCATCACCCCGGCAGCCGTCTCGAAGCTGATTTCGTCCGGCAGATGCACCAGATTGGCTTCAGGCAGAACGTGCAATTCGCTGTAGGCGCCCAGCGGGCCGCTGCCGTACGCGACGCGGTCACCGACCTTGAACCGGGTCACCTCGCTGCCCACTGCCTCAACAATGCCTGCACCTTCCGCGCCCAGGCCGGACGGCAAGGCTGGCGGTGCGTAGAGGCCGCTGCGGAAATAGGTGTCGATGAAATTCAGGCCGATAGCCTTGTTGGCTACGCGCACCTGATCAGGGCCGGGCGCGGCGGGTTCGTAATCAACAAACTCGAGTACTTCGGGACCGCCGTGGGCGCGGAACTGGATACGCTTTGCCATCTGCCTGCTCTCCTTGGGTCTTTTGTGAGGTCCCTATCCAACGCTTATGCATGATCTTCGTCAACTGCGGCGCGTTGGCCTGCGGTGTTATGCTACGCGCCCATTTGCGCCGACCCCCGCCTGCGGGTTGCCGCGTAGTGATGCCCCGATTCAAGGTGAAGCCATGACGACCCGCACCGACGCCGTAAAGGCCTATCTGCTCGACCTGCAAGACCGCATCTGCGCTGCACTCGAAACCGAGGATGGCGGCACGCGCTTCGTCGAAGACGCCTGGACCCGGCCGGCCGGTGGTGGCGGTCGCACTCGCGTGATTGAAAACGGCACGCTGATCGAAAAGGGCGGCGTCAACTTTTCCCACGTCTTCGGCAGTGGTCTGCCACCGTCGGCCAGCGCCCATCGCCCGGAATTGGCCGGTCGCGGTTTTGAGGCCCTCGGTGTGTCGTTGGTGATTCATCCGCACAACCCGCATGTGCCGACATCTCACGCCAACGTGCGTTTTTTCATCGCCGAGAAAGAAGGTGAAGAGCCGGTCTGGTGGTTCGGCGGTGGCTTCGACCTGACGCCGTATTACGGCAACGAAGAGGACTGCATCCACTGGCACCGCGTCGCCGAACAGGCTTGCGCGCCGTTCGGCCCGGACGTCTATCCGCGTTATAAGGCTTGGTGCGACAACTACTTTCACATCAAGCATCGCCACGAACCGCGCGGCATCGGCGGCTTGTTTTTCGATGACCTGAACGAGTGGGATTTCGATACCAGTTTCGCCTTCATGCGCGCCATTGGTGATGCCTACATCGACGCCTATCTGCCGATCGTGCAGCGCCGCAAGCACGATGCGTTCACCGCCCAGCAACGTGAGTTCCAGGAATTCCGCCGTGGCCGCTACGTCGAGTTCAACCTGGTTTACGACCGTGGCACGCTGTTCGGCCTGCAATCGGGCGGGCGTACCGAGTCGATCCTGATGTCACTGCCGCCGCAAGTACGCTGGGGCTACGACTGGAAGGCTGAACCTGGCAGCGAAGAAGCGCGCCTGACCGAGTACTTCCTGCAAGACCGCGACTGGCTGACCCAAGCCTGAGGACATCTGATGGATCGTTACGTCGTTTTCGGTAACCCGATCGGCCACAGCAAATCGCCGATGATCCACAAGCTGTTCGCCGAGCAGACCGGCGAGAGCCTCGACTACGCCACCTTGCTGGCGCCGCTCGACGACTTTTCCGCCTATGCTACGGCGTTTTTCCGTGAAGGTCGCGGCGCCAATGTCACTGTGCCGTTCAAGGAAGAAGCCTATCGGCTGGCCAACAGCCTGACGGCCCGTGCGCAACGGGCCGGTGCGGTGAACACCTTGAGCAAACTGGCCGACGGTTCGCTGCTCGGCGACAACACCGACGGCGCCGGGCTGGTGCGGGATCTGACGGTAAACGCCGGGTTCAGCCTGACCGGCAAACGCATCTTGCTGCTCGGTGCCGGTGGCGCCGTGCGTGGAGCGCTGGAGCCGTTGCTGGCGGAGAAACCCGCGTCGGTGATCATTGCCAACCGTACGGTAGACAAGGCCGAGTTGCTGGCGGAACTGTTCTGCGATCTGGGGCCGGTGTCGGCCAGCGGCTTTGATTGGCTGCGCGAGCCGGTGGACGTGATCATCAACGCCACTTCCGCCAGCCTCACCGGCGATGTACCGCCGATTGCGCCGAGCCTGATCGAACCGGGCAAGACGTTGTGCTACGACATGATGTACGGCAAAGAACCGACGGCGTTCTGCCGTTGGGCCAGTGAGCACGGTGCGGCGGTGTCGATGGATGGTTTGGGGATGTTGGCCGAACAAGCGGCGGAAGCCTTCTTCCTTTGGCGCGGCGTGCGGCCGGACACGGCGCCGGTTCTGGCTGAACTTCGCCGCCAACTCGCGCAATGATCTCTGTAGGAGTGAGCCTGCTCGCGATAGCGGAGTGCCTGTCACATTGATACTTGATGTGCCGCCGCTATCGCGAGCAGGCTCACTCCTACAGGTTTATGCAGTGCTTGTTGGATCAATCCTCAAACCGGATCGGGCACTTCTCTGGCCCTTCCAGCTTGCGCAGTTCCTCCACCACCTGCGGCCGCGCACCGCGCAACGTCAAACTGCGACCCTGACTCAACAGGCGCCGCGCTTCCTGATGCAGCATCTCCACCCCCGAATAGTCGATGAAGTTGATCTGCTGCGCCTCGATCACCACCCGCGCGCCGTGCATGCGCTGCAAACGCACTTGCAGATAATGGCTGGCGCCGAAGAAGATCGAGCCGCCGACCCGCAGCACATCGTCTTCACCATCACGCCAGTGCTGCACTCGCGGCTGTGAAGTGCGCTTGAGGTAGAAGAACAGCGAAGCAAGCACGCCGGCGTAGATCGCGGTCTGCAACTCCAGCAGCAGAGTGGCCAGGCAGGTCAGCGCCATCACCACGAACTCGGCGCGGCTGACCCGCAGTAACGCGCGAATACCGCGATGATCCACCAACCCCCAGGCGATCAACAGGATGCTGCCGGCCATCGCCGGAATCGGAATATGCGAAATCAGCCCGGCACCAAAAATCGCAAACAATGCCACCCAGAGCGCCGAAAACACGCCCGCCAGCGGTGAGCAAGCCCCGGCCTCATAACTGAGGCCCGAGCGGGTGAACGAGCCCGCCGACAGCGATCCGGAAAAGAACGCCCCGACAATGTTCGAAAGGCCTTGCGCGCGAACTTCCTGATTGGCATCGAGCAACTGCTGCGAACGTGCGGATATCGAGCGGGCAATCGACAGGCTGGTGACCAGCCCCAGCATGCCCACCGCCACTGCGCTGGGTAGCAGGCGCAGGATCAAATCCAGATCCAGCGGCAACCCGCTGAACGGCGGCAAACGCCCGACAAATGCGCTGACCAGATGCACGTGGCCGAACATCGCCGGCCACAGCCACACCAGCAGACTGGCCAGCACTAACGTGATCAACAACGTCGGCCAGCGCGGCAGCCATTGTTTCAGCACAACGCCGACTGCCACCGTGGCTACTCCGAGCAGCAACGATGGGTTATCCACAGCTCGGAGGTGTTGCAGCAGATCCATCAAACTGTCTAGCGCCGTGGCTTTGGCTGGCAAATCCAGCCCCAGCAGGTTTGGCAATTGCCCAATGGCAATCACCACCGCCGCGCCAAGGGTGAAACCGAGCACCACCGAATGCGAGACGAAGTTCACCAGCGCGCCAAACCGGAGCAAGCCAAGCAACCATTGAAATACCCCGGCGAGGAAGGTCAGCAACAGGATCAGGGTGACGTAGTCCTGGGATGCCGGCACAGCCAGTGGACTGACGCTGGCGTAAAGCACGATCGAAATCGCCGCGGTCGGGCCGCAGATCAAATGCCACGACGAACCCCACAGACAGGCGATCAGCACCGGGATGATCGCGGCGTAGAGGCCGTATTCAGGTGGGAGACCGGCGATCAGCGCGTAGGCAATCGACTGAGGTAACGCGAGAATCGCACCACTGAGGCCGACGATCAGATCCCGTCCGACGCTGGCGCGGGTTTGCCGGGGTAGCCAGGTGAGGAAGGGAAACAGTGAGCGGCGACTGGGGAAGGCCATGGGTCCTCGCGGTTTGGGGTTTTGTTCAAGGGTAACAGGGTGTCAGTTGGGAAAGCCCCTCACCCTAGCCCTCTCACAAAGGGAGAGGGGGCTGACCTAGATGTTTGGTCGAATTACGCCGACGTGAAAAATCTGCGTCGAAATCAAATTCTGAATACACCACAGATCAGCTCCCTTCCCCCTCGACCCCCTTGGGGGCGGTCCGACGTTTCGGGAGGGTTGGGGTGAGGAAGCAAAAATCTCAAGCCGAGCACAATTTCGGCAACCCCACGATCAGAGCTTGGCTTTAACCGCCGCCAACGCATCCTTGCCATCCACCGTCTTCACCCCATCCAGCCACTTGTCCAACACCGCCGGATTAGCCTTGATCCAAGCCTTCGCCGCTTCGGCATTGGTGATCTTCTTGTTCACCACCTCGGCCATGATGCTGTTCTCCATTTCCTGAGTGAACGCAAGATTGGTCAGCAATTTACCCACATTCGGACAGGCCTCCGCATAACCCTTGCGCGTCAGGGTGAACACGCTGCCGGTGTCGCCAAAGTATTTCTCGCCGCCCTTCAGATAGCGCATTTTCAACTGTACGTTCATCGGGTGCGGGGTCCAGCCGAGGAAGGTGACGAATTTCTGTTTCTTCACCGCCCGCGACACTTCGGCGAGCATCGCCTGTTCGCTGGACTCGATCAGTTTCCACTGGCCCATGTCGAAGTCATTCTTCTTGATGATCTCCTGCAGCGAGATATTCGCCGGGGCGCCCGAGCCGATGCCGTAGATCTTCTTGTCGAACTTGTCGGCAAACTTGTTCAGGTCGGCAAAGTCATGCACACCGGCATCCCACACGTAGTCCGGCACGGCCAGGGTGAACTCGGTGCCGTCGAGGTTCTTCGCCAGTTGCGTGACATCGCCGGTAGCCACGAACTTATCGTAGAAGCCCTGCTGCGCCGGCATCCAGTTACCGAGGAAGACATCCACCTGGCCATCCTTCAAACCGCCGAAGGTGATCGGCACCGCGAGGGTGTCGACCTTGGCCTTGTAGCCCATGCCATCCAGCAGAAACCCGGTAATGGCGTTGGTTGCGGCGATGTCGCTCCAGCCGGGGTCGGCCATCTTTACCGTGCTGCAGCTTTGCTCGGCAAATGCCGAGGCACTGCTCAGCGCTATCAGGCCAAACGTCACTGCTGTGGATAACTTGCGCATGGACTTCCCCTTCACATTATTGGTTTTGGCAGGGTTGTGGATAACGGGCTTTGCGCTCCAGGTCATCGAGGTCGATGTGGTTGCGCATGTACTGCTGACTGGCGTCCACCAATGGCTGGTGATCCCAGCTCTTCAGCTTGCCGATGGTTAACGCATCGGCGACGAAACGGCGGCGGCGCTGACTGGCGAGAACGTCCCGGTGGATTGCTGGGATATCCCACTTGGCGCGCGCCTCGACAAGAAAATCGTCGAAAAGCTGGCGATGCAGTGGCGATTGGCTGAGTTCTTCTATTTCACGCGGATCGTTGTCTACGTCAAAGAGTAGGCAAGGGTCGCTTTCGCTGTAGATAAATTTGTAGGCACCACGGCGGATCATCATCAGCGGGCTGATCGTGCCTTCGGCCATGTACTCGCCGAATACTTCGTCATGACCGCCCTGCCCTTGCAGGTGCGGCACCAGCGACCGCCCGTCCAGCGGCAGACCCGGCTCCAGCGTGCCGCCAGCCAGTTCGACGAAGGTTGGCAACAGGTCTGCGGTGGACACCGCAGCGCTGATCCGGCCCGCGCCAAACTGGCCTGGCGCACTTATCAACAGGGGGACTCGCGCCGCCATCTCGTACCAGTGCATTTTGTACCAGAGGCCTTTTTCGCCAAGCATGTCGCCATGGTCGCCCGAGAAGACGATGATGGTGTCATCGATCAGCCCGGTTTCCTCAAGGGTTTGCAGGAGTTTGCCGACGTTGGCATCGATATAGCTGCAAGCGCCGAAGTACGCACGGCGCGCGTCGCGAATCTTATCCACAGGCAATGGTTTATCCCACAGGTCATAAACCTTGAGCAGCCGTTGCGAGTGCGGATCGAGTTCGTGCTGGTCCGGTGTTGCAGGCAACGGGATATCGGCATCGTCGTACAAGTCCCAGAATGCCTTGGGAATCGTGTACGGATCGTGTGGGTGGGTCATCGACACGGTCAGGCAGAACGGCTGATCGCCATCTTCGCGAATGTGATCGAACAGATATTGCTGCGCCTTGAACACCACCTCTTCATCGAAATCGAGCTGATTGGTGCGCACGCACGGCCCGGCTTGCAGCACTGAAGACATGTTGTGATACCAGGTCGGCCGCACATCCGGCTCGTCCCAATTCACCGACCAACCGTAGTCGGCGGGATAGATATCACTGGTCAGGCGCTCTTCGTAGCCATGCAACTGATCCGGGCCGCAAAAATGCATCTTGCCCGACAGTGCTGTGCGGTAGCCGAGGCGACGCAGGTAGTGGGCGTAAGTCGGCACATCGGCGGGGAAATCGGCAGCGTTGTCGTACGCGCCGATCTTGCTTGGCAACTGTCCGCTGACCAAGGTGAAGCGCGACGGCGCGCATAACGGGCTGTTGCAGTAAGCGGCATCGAACACCACGCCTTGGTCGGCGAGGCGCGAAAGATTGGGCAGTTTGATCGGCGAAGGCCCGTAGATCGGCAACATTGGCGCGGCCATCTGATCGGCCATGATGAAAAGAATATTCTTGCGCTTCATGTGATCGCGGCATTCCATAGTAAATATTTATGCGACATTGCTGCGATCGAGCATGGAGTCCATGCTTTGTCGGGTAAAGCCCGCGCCGGGCAATGACTAGGATAAGCACAGCTTATGTATGAAGCCCTTGGTGATCTGTCGCTCGACCTGTTGCGCGCCTTTGAGGCCGCTGCCCGGCATCGCAGTTTTACCGCCGCCGCGGTGGAGCTCGGGACCACGCAACCAGCGATCAGCCAGCAGATCAAACGGCTTGAAGAACAGCTTGGCTCACGGTTGTTCGATCGAATCTACCGTGGCATTGAGCTCACCGAAGTCGGCACTATTCTGTTTGAACAAGTTAGCCTCGGTTTGCAGAATATCGACGCCGGTTTGAGTGCGATCAGCGCACAGCAGCAACATGAGGTGCTGCAAGTCGCCACCGATTTTGCGTTCGCTGCGTATTGGTTGATGCCGCGTCTGCATCGCTTCCACGAAGCCAATCCGCACGTCGACGTCAGCCTGGTCACCAGCGAGCGCAACCACAACATGCTGCGCACCGATATCGACGTGGCGATCCTGTTTGGCGATGGGCGTTTCAAACAGGGTGAAAGCCATTGGCTGTTCAGCGAAGAAGTGTTTCCGGTGTGCAGTCCGCTCTTGCTCAAGGATCGTGCCCTGCCCTTGACCGCGCAGGCATTGCTGGAATTTCCGTTGCTGCACCTGCGGGGGGAAAACAGCAGCAATTGGTTTGACTGGAGCGGGCTGTTCCGCGAACTCGGCATCACTACCCCGCCGGCGCCGGGGCAATTGCGTTTCGACAATTACACACTGCTGATTCAAGCGGCGATCGGCGGTCAAGGCGTGGCGATTGGCTGGCGTCACCTTGTGGATAACTTGCTCAGTCAGGGTTTGCTGTGTCGACCGATTGCCGAGACCACCCTGTCGCGCCTTGGCTATTACGTGGTGTTGCCGCAGCGCAAACGGCGTGGCGTGTTGATCCAGCAGTTTGTCGATTGGTTGATGGAGGAGCAGGCGCGCAGTGCCGAATCTTTGGCCGGGTTGCAGTTGCCGTCGATTGCTAATTGAAGATCAAAGGATCGCAGCCTGCGGCAGCTCCTACAGGTGGATTTTATGGATTTGAAGTTGCGACAAAATTTACGTGCTGGCCGACATGCAGATTCAGTTGCAGCTCATCGGCAATTCCCACTGCCACGCGATTCAAGCGTTCCAGCGGTTCTGCCAGACCCGGCTCCAGATTGCCGCCGACCTGACTGAAATGCTCAATGGTCAGCCCAGCCACGCCGTGCGGCGCATTGACCAGCGTCCAGTGCAATGGACTGCTTTGCACCGCTTCACGAATTTCTTCGGCAGCGTGGCGTTGTAAGCGTTCATCCAGCTCCGGCTCGTCGAGTACGGCAAACTCCCCCACCAGAAACAGCCGCGAGACATTGGCCGCTTGCAGCCCGTCGACCAGTGCATCCACCGCTAAAACCTGTTCGACCGGGCCGAGTACCACCGAGCGTTCAACATGGTCGCTACTGAACGGCAGCCCCGGCGCATCGAGCAAGCAGATCACCGCCGAACTGCCGGCGACACTTTGATTGACCCGCTCGGAATCGAACAGGTCACCGCTTTTAGTGCGCAATCCTGGACGTGGCGCGAGCGCGGTCAGGTCGTCGAGAATGGCGATGACTTCGTGCTGTCGGCGCAGCAGTTCAGCCATCAACGCAGCGCCCAGGCTACTCATGGCACCATAGAGCACCACTTTTACTACCGGGGTTTCGGCATTTTTCATGGCTGATCCCTTTTGTTATCCCTTGTATGACGTGTGACATACGGGCTACGTCGAGGGTTCGAACCGATTCAGAGGGTTTGCAATGCAAGCGATCAAGGGCTACCACGCCCACGTCTATTTCGACGCCAGTACGATTGAACAGGCTCGGGCAATGTGCGAGCGGGCCGCGCAGTTGTTTCCATTGAAGATGGGCCGCGTTCACGAACGACCGGTCGGCCCGCACCCGGACTGGAGCTGCCAGTTGGCCTTCGGCCCCGAGCTGCTCGGCGAGGTGCTGCCTTGGCTGGCGCTCAATCGCAAAGGCCTGGTGGTGTTTCTGCACCCGGACACCGGCGATGACTTGCTCGATCACACCGATCATGCGATCTGGATGGGGGCGGTGCGGTCGCTGGATCTGTCTATTTTTTGATCACACTAGTGATACGCCCAACGTGTTTCTTCGCGCTCACCGCTTGGCTGCTCGTTCGCCAAACGACGCTAATCGCACCCGACGATCGGTTGACCGTTCATTCAAAGCTTTCACCGGCGAAAGGTAGCTGAAAGCTTCCCCGATTAGGATCGCCCTCACTTCCGGCAACAGACCGGTTGGCCAACGCGTGTGATACCTCGCTCGCCCGGCCCAATTAACAACAACAATGGTGATTCTGATGTCCTCTGTAGCCCGCCTCTTCCCGTGTCTTTTCGTTGCCACTCCGCCCGTACGTCTCGTGCTTCCCGTTCTGCGCTGATCCCGCCCGATCCGCTCATTTAACTAGCCGCGCTACGCCTGGAGTAATCCCATGCTGACTTTCCTTGGCTTCGCCATGGTCATCACGTTCATGTTCCTGATCATGACCAAGCGCCTGTCCGCGCTGATCGCTCTGATCATCATCCCGATCCTGTTTGCACTGTTCGGTGGTTTCGCGCCGAAGATCGGTCCGATGATGCTCGAAGGCATCACCAAGCTGGCGCCGACTGGCGTGATGCTGATGTTCGCCATTCTCTATTTCGCCCTGATGATCGACTCCGGCCTGTTCGACCCGGCCGTGCGCAAGATCCTCAAACTGGTCAAGGGCGACCCGTTGAAAGTTTCGGTCGGCACCGCCGTACTGGCGCTCGTCGTTTCCCTTGATGGTGACGGCGCGACCACTTATATGATCTGCGTGGCCGCCATGCTGCCGCTGTACAGCCGCATTGGCATGAGCCCGCGGATCATGGCTGGCCTGATCATCCTCGCCGGTGGCGTGATGAACATGACCCCATGGGGCGGCCCGACCGCTCGTGCGGCGAGTGCTCTGCATGTCGATCCTTCGGACATTTTTGTGCCGATGATCCCGGCCATGGCGGCCGGTGTGCTGGCGATCCTGGTCATCGCCTACTTCTATGGCAAACGCGAACGTGCGCGTCTGGGTGAGTTGCACCTGATCGGCGACGAGATCGATCACAGCGAAATCAGCGTTTCGCAGTTCCCCGACGCCCGTCGTCCGAAGCTGATCTGGTTCAACGGTGCCCTGACCTTCGGCCTGATGTGCACGCTGATCGCCGGCCTGTTGCCGCTGCCGGTGTTGTTCATGGTTGCATTCAGTATTGCCATGATCGTCAACTACCCTTGCCTGCAACAGCAGAAGGATCGCGTCGCGGCGCACGCCGGTAGTGTGCTGGCAGTGGTCGGGCTGATCTTTGCGGCCGGCATCTTCACCGGTATCCTGACCGGCACCGGCATGGTCGATGCGATGTCGAAGAGCCTGTTGGCAGTGATCCCTGATTTCCTCGGCCCGTACCTGGCGGTAATCACGGCGCTGGTGAGCATGCCGTTCACCTTCTTCATGTCCAACGATGCGTTCTACTATGGTGTGTTGCCGGTGTTGGCCGAAGCCGCCAGCCACTACGGGATTACTGCGGTGGAAATGGCCCGTGCCTCGATCGTCGGTCAGCCCGTCCACTTGCTGAGCCCGTTGGTGCCATCGACCTATCTGTTGGTGGCGCTGGCCGGGATTGATTTCGGTGATCACCAGCGTTTCACCCTGAAATGGGCGATCCTGGTGTGTATCTGCATCCTGATTGCTGCACTGCTGTTGGGGACTTTTCCGCTCTTCAGCACTCTATAAGCCCAAGACTCACCGCACAGAGTCCCGGCTTCGCTGTTTGAAGCCCGGACTCTTTGTGGTTTAACAATCGCTCAAAGGAATACACATGGAATGGCTGACCAACCCTGAAATCTGGGTTGCCTTCTTTACCCTGACCGCCCTGGAAATCGTCCTCGGTATCGATAACATCATCATGATTTCGATTCTGGTCAGCCGCATGCCCAAACACATGCAGCAGCGCACCCGGATCTTCGGTCTGGCGCTGGCCATGATCACGCGGATCCTGTTGCTGCTGTCGATCACCTGGGTCATGCGCCTGACGGCCGACCTGTTTGTGGTGTTCGGCCAAGGCATTTCCGGCCGCGACCTGATCCTGTTCTTCGGTGGTTTGTTCCTGCTGTGGAAGAGCTCGCAAGAGATGTACCACGCGCTGGAAGGCGAAGACGAAAGCGACGACACGCCAAGCGGCAAGGGCGGCAACTTCCTCTACACCATCATTCAGATCGCGATCATCGACATCGTCTTCTCGCTGGATTCGGTGATCACCGCTGTCGGCATGGTCTCGCACGTTCCAGTCATGGTTGCAGCGATCATCGTTGCGGTACTGGTGATGATGCTGGCGGCCGGGACTATCAGCGATTTCATCGACAAGCACCCGTCGCTGAAGATGCTGGCGCTGTCGTTCCTGCTGGTAGTCGGTACCGTACTGATTGCTGAATCGTTCGATGTGCATGTGCCAAAAGGCTACGTCTACTTCGCCATGGCGTTCTCGCTGGCGGTGGAAGCGATCAACATCAAACTGCGCGGCGCGATGGCCAAGAAGAAACAACAGCAAGATCCGGTGAAACTGCGCAAGGACATTCCGGGGCAGTAACCCGGATTTCCAAGCCAGTACAAAACCTGTGGGAGCTGGCTTGCCAGCGATAGCGGTGTGTCAGTCGACAGAAATGTTGGCTGAACGATCGCCATCGCTGGCAAGCCAGGCTCCCACAGGTTTTTTGTTGTTTGTGATTTTTGTGTTTGATGATTGAAAAACCGTAGTTCACGCAGACAGAAGAACCTGTGGGAGCTGGCTTGCCAGCGATAACGGGGTGTCAGGCGACATCAATGTTTGCTGTGCCGACGCCATCGCTGGCAAGCCAGCTCCCACAGGGTTTTGCCTTGTTTGTGGCGAACGTGAATGAACGCCTTTTCATGACACTTTTGTTTCAATCTGCACTTTAGCTGTGCAATGCTGGCGCGCAGACCGTTAGCCAACTACAGCTTAAGTATCAGAACGTAGAAACGCGCGGCACTGTCAATTTGCTCCTCTGGAGCGCTGCTATTACAGGGGGTCTGCATGCTCACCCTGCTCAATCTGCTTTCCGCCGTCGCCCTGCTGATCTGGGGCACGCACATCGTTCGAACCGGCATCCTGCGGGTGTACGGCACCCAGTTGCGCCATGTGATTGGCCAGAACATGTCGAAAAAATGGCTGGCCTTTGTCGCCGGCATCGTCGTGACCGCGATGGTGCAGAGCAGCAACGCCACCGCCATGCTCGTCACCTCTTTCGTCGGCCAAGGCCTGATGGCGCTGACCCCGGCGCTGGCGACCATGCTCGGCGCCGACGTCGGTACGGCGTTGATGGCGCGGGTGCTGACCTTCGATCTGTCGTGGCTGTCGCCGCTGCTGATTTTTGTCGGGGTGATTTTTTTCCTGTCGCGCAAACAGACGCGGCTCGGGCAGATGGGCCGCGTGTCCATCGGCTTGGGACTGATCATTCTTGCGTTGCAATTGATCGTCGAGGCCGCTGCGCCGATCACCCATGCGCAAGGGGTGAAGGTGATTTTCGCCTCGCTGACCGGCGATATCCTTCTCGACGCCTTGGTCGGCGCGCTGTTCGCGATGATTTCCTATTCCAGCCTCGCCGCCGTGCTGCTCACCGCGACACTGGCCGGGGCAGCGGTGATCAGCCTGCCGGTGGCGATCGGTCTGGTGATCGGTGCCAACATCGGCAGCGGCATTCTCGCGTTCATGAGCACCAGCATGCAGAACGCGGCGGGCCGGCAAGTGGCGCTGGGTAGTCTGTTGTACAAGCTGATCGGCCTGCTGCTGATCATCCCGGTGCTCGATCCGCTGGTGCACTGGATCGACAGTCTCGATTTCAGCCCGCAGGAAATGGTCATCGGCTTCCACCTGCTCTACAACACTGCGCGTTGTTTGATCCTGCTGCCGAGTGTCGGGCCGATGGCGCGGCTGTGTGCCTGGCTGCTGCCTGAACGGCCGGAGGTCAACGGCACTGCCAAACCGCGTCATCTCGACGCCACCGCACTGGTCACGCCAAGCCTTGCGCTGGCCAACGCCGCGCGGGAAACCCTGCGCATGGGCGATCTGCTCGACAACATGCTCGACGCCACCCTCGATGTGTTACGCGGCAAGCAGACCGCCGTCACTCAGGAGATGCGCCGACTCACCGATGATGTTGAAGCGCTGTACAGCGCAATCAAGCTGTATCTAGCGCAGATGCCCCGCGAGGATCTCGGCGAGCGGGACAGTCGACGCTGGGCGGAGATCATCGAGTTGGCGATCAACCTGAAACTGTCCAGCGATGTCATCGAACGCATGCTGCGCAAGATCCAGCAGCAGAAGACTTCGCAACGTCGTTCGTTTTCCGAGGAGGGGCTGGAGGATCTGGCCGTCCTGCATCAACAACTCATCGCCAACCTGCGGTTGGGGCTGTCGGTGTTTCTCAGCGGCGACCGGGAAAGTGCCCGGCAGTTATTGCGCGAGAAACGTCGCTTTCGCGCGCAGGAACGACGTTTGGCCCACGCGCATGTCAGCCGATTGCAACGCAAGATCGTGCAGAGTATCGAAACCAGTTCGCTGCACCTGGAGTTGATTGCGGACATGAGGCGGCTCAATTCGCTGTTCTGCGGCAGTGCGTATGTGGTGCTGGAAACGGCGGATACCGGCGCGCTGGCGGCGGATGATATGAGCGACATTACGCATTCGCCTTGAACGTCTGCGGTTGTGGTCAGTCAGTAACTCAGAGTTCAGCCTCAAGGCCGCCATCGCTGGCAAGCCAGCTCCCACAGGGTTTTGTGAGCGCCATACATCCCTGTGGGAGCTGGCCTGCCAGCGATGAGGGCCTGACTGACGACACGGATCTCCAAATCAGCCGTATGGAAGCCTGTTATGCGTTGCCTGTTGTTCGCCTGTCTATTACTCGGTTCTCTACCCTCCTTCGCCCTGGATCGTTTTCAGGTCGAAGGCTATGCGCTGCCCAACGGTTTGCAGCTGATGCTCAAGCCCGGCACCGAGCGTGGGCACGTGGCGATCCGCTTGGTGGTCGGCGTCGGTCTCGACGATTTTGACTGCGACGAAAAAGAGCTGCCACACCTGCTAGAACATTTGCTGTTTAGCGGCATCGACGCCACTGGCGAAGGTGGTCTCGAAGAACGCATGCAGGCCCTGGGCGGCGAATGGAACGCTTTTACCAGCAATGCCGACACCACGTTCGTCATCGAAGCTCCGGCGAAGAACCAACGCAAAGTGCTCGACCTGCTGCTGGCTCTGCTGACCCAGACCCGCATCGACGACAACGCGATCAACGCCGCCAAACGCGTGGTCGAGCGTGAAGACGGCGGCCATTACACGCGCCTGCAACGTTTTCTTGATCGTCAGGATCTGGGCCACACCGCGAGCAACCAATTGGCCGTCGAACTGGGCCTGAAATGCCCGCAGCGCGCTGAAGTCGATCATCTGACCCAAGAGCAGTTAGAGAAGGTGCGCCAAGCCTGGTACGCGCCGAACAACATGACCCTGATCGTCGTCGGTGAACTCGACAAACTGCTGCCGGCTTATCTGGAACGCACGTGGGGCGCCCTCGAGCCGGTCGAACCCAGCGAGCACCGACCGTTGCCGGACATCAGCACCAGTGCCGCTCACGAGCGCACCCTCACCCGCGGCTTTATTGGCGACGGCGCCAAGTTGCACTGGATGGTGCCGGAGCCGGTGCTGGACGATCAGTACGACCAGACCTTCGATATCCTCAAGGATTACCTCGACTGGGCGCTGTACCGGCAGATCCGCCTGAACCACGGTTTGTCCTACGGGCCGTGGGCCGAACGCGAAGTGTTCGGCGGCGTCGGCTTCATGAGCCTCAACGCCGACCTGGATCGCGATGACGTCGACGAAGCCATTCAGGTGCTTGAAGACCTCAAGGCCGACTTGCTGAAAAACGGCCTCGACGCAGACACCTTCGCCCGCATCAAACAGGCCGCTATCGCCCACCAGGCGTGGGCGGTGCAAGGCAACAGTGCGATGGCCGATTATTACTGGAGCGCGCTGAGCGATTATCACGACGGCCGCTTCGCCAACCCGGCCCGACAGCTGCACGGCGTGACACTGGAAACAGCGAACAAGGCGATGCGCGAGTTGATGTTGCAACCAGGATATCTGCGCATCGAGAAGCCGCTGATCAGTGATGATCAGGTGTTGTGGCTGGCTGCGGGTGGTGTGGGTCTGGTGCTGCTGATGTTGATCGGCTGGCGTGTGTATCGCCGTCACAAAATTGCTGGAAGCCATTAATCCTGTGGTGAGTGAGCACCTGTGGCGAGGGGATTTATCCCCGTTGGGCGGCGCAGCAGCCCCAATAAGTGCAGCTCGGTATATCCAGACAAAATTCGCTTGCAGGATCTACGACGGCTGCGCCGCCGATCGGGGATAAATCCCCTCGCCACAGGGGTCATGCGGCGGTAACCTTTCCGGGATTTTCCCCATATCGTCGTGAACCGCCAAAATGTCCAGACTGACCCTCCTTATCCAGCGCATTATCGAGCTGATGAAGCGCTACCCCGGGGTCATTGCGCTGGGTGGTTTCATCTCGGGGGTTGGCAGTTTCATGCTGGTCGATCGCCAGCAGGGACTGGCGAGCTGGATCACGGTGATCATGCTGCTCAGCTGGATCTGGCTGATGCTGGAGAACACCCTCACCGGGCTTTTCACGCGGATTTTCAAACGGGAAATCCCCCAGCCGCTGCTGCGTTATGCGACGCAGATGATCCATCAGGAAAGCCTGTTTTTTGTCCTGCCGTTCTTTTTCATCACCACAACGTGGAACAGCAGCCAACTGGTCTTCACCGGCCTGCTCAGCGTCGCCGCGCTGATCTCTATCGTCGATCCGCTCTATTACAAATGGCTGGCGCCTCGGCGCTGGGCGTTTCTCGCGTTGCACACCCTGACCCTGTTCGCCGCCCTGCTCACGGCGTTGCCGGTGATCATGCACCTGACCACCTCGCAAAGTTTCAAATGGTCGCTGGGGATTGCCGTGCTGCTGTCGTTCCCAAGCCTGGCGTCGATCTTCCCGATTCGCACCGTGCGCAACGCGCTGGCGATTCTGTTTATCACCTTCGGCATCGGCGGCGTCGGTTGGGCGCTGCGTTCGTGGGTGCCGCCGGCGACGTTGTGGATGACCGACGTGGCCATCAGCACGCAGATGCAGGATCGCACCCCCGGTGCCAGTCTCGATAAGGTCAGCGCCGAGCAGATCCGCAATGGCGGCCTCTACGCCTACACCGCGATCAACGCACCGCGCGGGCTCGATGAGCGGATTTATCACGTCTGGAAGTTCAACGGTAAAGAAGTCGACCGCATTGCCCTCGACATCCATGGCGGGCGCAAGGAAGGCTACCGGGCGTGGACGCACAAGCAGAATTTCCCTGGCAACCCGGCGGGCAAATGGCAAGTGCGGGTATTGACCGAGGATGGCCAGCTGATCGGCGTGCTGCGTTTTGAAATCACCGACAGCACACCGGCCAAAGAAAAGTAATCCGGTTCGTGCTATTACGTTAGTTCGCTTAGCAGCCGAACAAGCACGGAGCTTATGACCAGCAGCTCAATGACAGGCAGTGCCCGATTGGACACGTCCAACACCCCTGCCCGCTTGCAGGTCAGCGGGGACTGGACGCTCGCCCATTACGCCGAGCTCAAGCACCTGAGCGAAACCCTGCGCGGCCAGTACGACACCGACACGCTTATCGACCTCAACAGCCTCGGCGCCCTCGACACTGCTGGCGCCTCGTTGCTGGTGGAGTTGCTCGGCTCCGAGCGCCTCGGAAAATCCGCCGAACACCCCGATTGCACAATCTCCAGCGCCGACCGCGCGCTGCTGCAAACCGTGTATCAGTCGATGACTGATTTCTGCGTGCCGATCAAAGAGCCGGAAATCAGCGTCAGCGTGCAATTGTTGACGCGCATCGGCCGCGCCGTCGACACGGTCTGGCAAGACACCCTGCAACTGCTCGGCTTCGTCGGCCTGATTCTGGAAACCATCGCCCGTGGCCTGTTCCGGCCCAAGCGCTGGCGCATCACGCCGGTGATCGCGCACATCGAACAGACCGGCCTCGACGCCGCGCCCATCGTGGCGTTGCTGACCTTTCTGGTGGGTGCTGTGGTGGCGTTTCTCGGCGCGACGGTGCTGGCCAGTTTTGGCGCGAGCATCTTCACCGTCGATCTGGTGGGTTTTGCCTTCCTGCGTGAGTTCGGTGTTTTGCTCACCGCGATCCTGATGGCCGGGCGCACCGCCAGTGCGTTCACCGCGCAAATCGGGTCGATGAAGGCCAACGAGGAAATCGACGCGATCCGCACCCTCGGCCTCGATCCGATGGAGTTGCTGGTGGTACCGCGCGTGCTGGCGTTGCTGGTGGCGCTGCCGCTGCTGACCTTTCTGGCGATGATCTGCGGGATCGTCGGCGGTGCCGTGGTCTGCGCGGTGTCGCTGGATATCTCGCCGGCGATGTTCCTCTCGCTGCTGCAAAGCGACATCGGCGTTCAGCATTTTCTGGTCGGCCTGGTGAAGGCGCCGATCTTCGCGTTCCTGATTGCGGCGATTGGTTGTCTGGAAGGCTTCAAGGTCAGCGGCAGCGCCGAATCGGTCGGCGCACACACCACGTCGAGTGTGGTGCAGTCGATTTTCGTGGTGATCGTGCTCGACGCGGTGGCTGCGCTGTTCTTCATGGAGATGGGCTGGTGAGTCGTCTACCCCGTGCGCCCTCGGAGGCGGTGATTGAAGTCCGTGGCCTGTGCAACCGCTTCGGTACGCAGAGCGTGCACGAAAACCTTGATCTGGATTTGTACAAAGGCGAAATCCTCGCCGTGGTCGGCGGTTCCGGCAGCGGCAAATCGGTACTGCTGCGTAGCATTGTCGGCCTGCGCCGGCCCAGCGAGGGCATCGTCAAAGTATTCGGCCAGAATCTGCCGAGCCTGTCTGAGCATGAACGCTCGTTGATTGAACGGCGCTTTGGCGTGCTGTTCCAGAAAGGCGCGCTGTTCTCTTCGCTGACGGTGACCGAGAACGTCGCCCTGCCGCTGATCGAACACGCGGGCCTGAGCCGCGAAGATGCCGAGCATCTGGCCGCCGTCAAACTGGCGCTGGCCGGGCTACCGCTGTCGGCGGCAGACAAATACCCGGCGTCGCTGTCCGGCGGCATGATCAAACGCGCCGCTCTGGCTCGAGCTTTGGCGCTGGATCCGGACATTCTTTTTCTCGACGAACCCACCGCCGGCCTCGATCCGATTGGCGCGGCGGCGTTCGACCAATTGATCCTGACCCTGCGTGATGCGTTGGGTCTGAGCGTCTTTCTGGTGACCCACGACCTCGACACGCTCTACACCATCACCGACCGCGTGGCGGTGTTGGCGCAGAAGAAAGTGTTGGTGGCCGATGCCATCGACGTGGTCTCGGAAACCGATGACGCGTGGATTCACGAATATTTCCACGGCCCGCGCGGCCGCTCGGCGCTGGACGCCGCCAAACTGCTCAACGAGGTCTGACATGGAAACCCGAGCGCATCATGTGTTGATTGGCCTGTGCACCGTGCTGGTGGTGGCCGGCGCCCTGCTCTTCGGCCTGTTCCTGGCCAAATCCAGCGTCGACACCGAGTTCAAGGATTACGAGGTAGTGTTCAACGAGGCGGTCAGCGGCCTGTCCAAAGGCAGTTCGGTGCAGTACAGCGGGATCAAGGTCGGCGACGTGGTCAGCCTGCGCCTCGATCCGCAGGACCCACGGCGGGTGCTGGCGCGGATTCGTCTCGGTGGCGATACGCCGGTCAAGGAAGACACCCAGGCCAAACTGGCCCTGACCGGGATCACTGGCACGTCGATCATCCAGCTCAGCGGTGGCACGCCGCAGAGCCCGACGCTCAAGGGGCATGACGGCAAGCACCCGGTGATCATCGCTTCGCCTTCGCCTATCTCGCGGCTGCTCAATGACAGTAACGACCTGATGAGCGGCATCAGCGCCCTGCTGCACAACGCCAATCAGATGTTCTCCGAAGATAACGTCGAACGCGTCAGCAAGACCCTCGCCCATCTCGAACAGACCACCGGCACCATCAACGATCAGCGCGGCGACATTCGCCAGGCCATGCAGCAACTGGCGAGCGTCGGCAAACAGGCCGGCAGCATGCTCGAACAGACCTCGGCGTTGATGCGTAACGCCAACGGCCTGCTCAACGATCAGGGCAAACAGGCGCTGGGCAGCGCCGAGCAGGCAATGAAGTCGCTGGAAGACAGCAGTGTCACCATCAATGCATTGCTGAACAAGAACCAGAACTCCCTCGACAGCGGCATGCAGGGCCTCAACGGCCTGGCGCCGGCGATCCGCGAACTGCGCGAAACCCTGAATTCGCTGCGGGCCATTTCTCAACGTCTGGAGGCCAACCCCAGCGGTTACCTGCTGGGCAGTGACAAGAACAAGGAGTTCACGCCATGAAGCTGACTCGCCTCGCCCTCCTCGCCACTGGCTTTACGCTGATCAGTGCGTGCACGATCTTCCCCGAAGCCGAGCCACTGGATGTCTACCGCTTGCCGGCAGCACAGGCGCCCGTCTCGCGCGGTTCGGCGGCAACTCAGCCGTGGTCGCTGCGTTTGAACAAGTTGCAGGCCAGCGAAGCGCTGAACCGGCCGACCATCGCAGTGATCCCGCAAGGTGACGTGATCAGCAGCTACAAGGCTTCGCGCTGGAGCGATCCGGCGCCGGTATTGCTGCGCAATCGGCTGCTCGACGGTTTTCAGCGCGATGGCCGGGTGACGTTGCTGAGTACCGATGACAGCAACTTTCAGGCAGATCTGGAGCTGGGCGGGAATTTGCAGGCGTTTCAGACTGAATATCAAGGCACCCAGGCCAGCGTCGTCGTGCGCCTCGATGCGTTACTGGTGCGCGGTTATGACCAGCGAATCCTGGCCAGCCGCCGATTTGAGGAACGTCAGCCGCTGAGCGATGTGCAGGTGCCGGCAGTGGTCGCCGGGTTTGGCCAGGCCAGTGATCGTCTTACCGCCAAAGTCGTGGATTGGGCCGTAGACCAAGGCCAGAAACTGGCGCCCTCGCCCAGACCTTGAGCCCCACACAAAACCCATGTAGGAGTGAGCCTGCTCGCGATTGCGGTTTGTCAGTCACCAACACTGGTGACTGTCAGCCCGCAATCGCGAGCAGGCTCACTCCTACAGTTTTGATCTGTGCTTAGCCGAAGAACCAGTAGCACACAGTGATGGCGCCGATCACACCGGCCAATTCCGCCAGCAACGCACACCCCACCGCATGCCTTGCGCGCTGAATCCCCACGGCACCGAAATACACCGCCAGCACATAGAACGTCGTCTCGGTACTGCCCTGCACCGTCGCTGCCACGAGCGCCGGGAAGCTGTCCACGCCCGAGGTCTGCATTGTCTCGATCAACATCGCCCGCGCAGCGCTGCCGGAGAACGGTTTGACCATCGCTGTTGGCAGCGCATCAACGAAACGGGTGTCCCAACCGGCCCATTCGACCAGATGGCGAATCCCGTCGAGACCAAAATCCAGCGCCCCGGATGCGCGCAATACGCCGACGGCGCAGAGCATCGCGACCAGATACGGCAGCAGGTTCTTGGCGACATCGAAGCCTTCCTTCGCGCCTTCAACGAACGCTTCGTAAACCTTCACTTTGCGCAACGCACCAATCACCAGAAACAGCATGATCAGCCCGAACAACGTGAGATTGCCGAGGATCGACGAAAGCCCCGCCAGCGCCGTGGCCGACATCGTCCCCAGCAGCGCCATGAACGCGCCGAGGATCAGCGCGCCGGGGATCAGATACGCCAGCACCACCGGGTCCCAGACCCGCAGACGCTGCATGAAGGCGACCGAGAGAAAGCCGACGATGGTCGAGCAACTGGTCGCCAGCAGAATCGGCAGGAACACCAGCGTCGGATCCGGCGCGCCTTGCTGGGCGCGGTACATGAAGATCGTCACCGGCAGCAGGGTCAGGGAGGAGGCGTTGAGCACCAGGAAGAGGATTTGCGCGTTGCTGGCGATGGTCGCGCTGGGGTTGAGTTCCTGTAACGCCTTCATGGCTTTGAGGCCGATCGGCGTGGCGGCGTTGTCCAGGCCGAGGCCGTTGGCGGCGAAGTTCAGGGTGATCAGGCCAAGGGCCGGGTGACCGGGCGGAACCTCAGGCATCAGCCGCAGAAACAGCGGGCCCAACACCTTGGCCAGCCAGTCGACGATCCCGGCTTTTTCGGCAATGCGCAGGAAACCCAGCCACAAGGTGAGGGTGCCGAACAGCAGCACCATGACTTCGACCGAGAGCTTGGCCATGGCGAAAATGCTTTCCACCATCGCCGCAAAGATCCCGGCGTTACCGCCGACCAGCCACTGCACCAGCGCCGACACGGCTGCCACGATGAAGAAGCCAAGCCACAGGCCATTAAGCATCAGTCAAATCCCCCGGAAGATGCGGCGAATGATAACGGGGTCGCCAGAAACGACAAACCCCGGATTTCTCCGGGGTTTGTCTACGATTGCTGGTGCCCCCGATTACAGGGTTGACCGCCATCTACTGTAGGAGCTGCCGAAGGCTGCGATCTATTGCTCTTGCCTTTGAAAACAGAATCAAAAGATCGCAGCCTGCGGCAGCTCCTACACAGGGTGTGTCAGTTCTTCGAGATTTCACCCGCCGGCAGTTTTTCCTTGCTGCGCCAGTGCGGCAGGGAGTTCCAGTAGCGCTCGCCCTTGGCGTCGTCGTACATGCCTTCCCAGCGCGAGATAACCAGCACGGCCAAGGCATTGCCGATCACGTTCAGCGCGGTACGGGCCATGTCCATGATGCGGTCGACACCAGCGATGAACGCCAGGCCTTCCAACGGAATACCCACGCTGCCCAAGGTCGCCAGCAGCACCACGAAGGACACGCCCGGTACGCCGGCGATGCCTTTGGAGGTGACCATCAGGGTCAGTACCAGCAGCAGTTGCTGGCTGATCGACAGGTCGATGCCGTACAGCTGGGCAATGAAGATTGCGGCGATGGACTGGTACAGGGTCGAACCGTCGAGGTTGAACGAGTAACCGGTCGGCACCACGAAACTGCAGATGGCTTTCGGCGCGCCGTAGGCTTCCATCTTCTCGATCACGCGCGGCAGCACGGTTTCCGAGGAGGCGGTGGAGTAGGCCAGGACCAGTTCATCCTTGAAGATGCGCATCAGCTTCAACACCGAGAAGCCGAACAGCCTGGCGATCAGGCCCAGCACCACAAAGGCGAAGAAGGCGATGGCGACGTAAACCAGGATCACCAGTTTGGCCAGCGGTATCAGGGAAGCGAAACCGAAGTTGGCCACGGTCACCGCGATCAGTGCGAATACGCCGATCGGGGCGTAGTTCATGATCATGTGAGTGACTTTGAACATGCTTTCCGAGACGCCCTGGAACATCTTCACCAGCGGCTCGCGCAGGTCCGACTGCAGGCTCGACAGACCGAGACCGAACAGCACGGAGAAGAAGATGATCGGCAGCATTTCGCCGCGGGCCATGGCCGCGAAGATGTTCGACGGGATCAGGTTGAGGATGGTCTCGATGAACGCGTGTTCATGCTGTACTTCGGCGGCAGTCGCCTGGTACTTGGAGATGTCCACCGTGCCCAGGGTGCTCATGTCGATGCCGGTACCCGGGTGGAACACGTTGGCCAGCACCAGCCCGACGACGATGGCGATAGTGGTGACGATTTCGAAATAGATGATCGTCTTCAGGCCGATACGCCCGAGCTTCTTGGCGTCGCCCACGCCGGCAATGCCGACAATCAGGGAAGAGATGACAATCGGGATCACGATCATCTTGATCAGACGGATAAAGATATCGCCTGCCGGTTGCAGGACGTTGCTGATCCACCAGGCCTTTTCGGCACTGAAATGGTTGAGCAACGCACCGATTGCAATCCCCAGTACCAGTCCGATGAGGATCTGCCAGGCGAGGCTAATTTTTGCCTTCTTCATTATCTTTACCCTTACTTGCGTTTGACTCAGGCACATGCAGGAACTGGAACGCTTTTTAGCGGAAAAGTCTGTGCATCTGCCTCCGTATAAGGTGCCCCGAAGTACGTATTGACGGCTCTTCGGCAGGCGAAAAAAGGCGCAACTATTCCGATGCAAGGTTGCGCCGTCTAATGCCGTAAACGCCTACCCTATGCCGAATCGGCATGAGCTTTTTCAAATGAAACTGGCGTCCCAACCGGTTCGATTGTGACATTTCAGCCAGCATAAGTGCCGTGAACCGGCCATTCCAGCGAAGGTTGATTGTTTTTTGAGCGAGAATTTTCGATCGATATTTGAGGAAAAAGCCTACGTAATCAGACCAGATGTCCGACTGTTTAAAAGATCTCTTTCTCGATATACGGTCGCCAGGAAACACCGCGTAATGTTTTCGCGCGCAGTGTGGGCGATAAAAAGAAGGGGCTGGACGCTCTGGATCAACGTTTTGCTTAAATGAAAGCTCGGCGCAAGCCCGTCGAACCCCTTTGGATTGACGAACTTGCGGCAGCTTTTACCCTGACCCGGCCCTCGCGCAGGTACTCCCTGTACCCGTAGGTCACTCCGACCCTGTAGCAGTCAGAACGTCCCGGCCCCCTGGTCATGCGCCGGCCCTCCTCGGGCGGGCGCAATAGAGGGCAGCGCAGGCGCTGCCCTCATGTTCAAACTCAGTACCACTTCGGATCTTTTTTCAAAGTTTCCATCAACAGATCCTGCATGCCCTGATCGGGTTTGCCGAAGAACCTGTAAGTGGCATGTCGCGTTGGCGACTTGTCGGACGGTAAGCCTTCGGGCACATCAACCAGCATGCCGTAGGCGTCGTCCTTGTCGAAGCTGAACGCAACGATCAAGCGATGATTGAGGCACTTGTCTGCATTTTCGCAGAGCGGGCCAACCAGATACTTGTCGCCATCCTCTTCCACAGCATTCATCTGCTGTTCGGAAGTGCCGGACAGGTTCATCACCCATTCCGGCAGGCGTTCTTCCTTCTTCACCACGCCTTCCCAGGTTTCCCTGTACTGCGGGTCGGAACTCAACAGCTCGTTGACCCGCGCCTGGCCGTCATTGGCCGCCATCGCCATGGCACTACCGCCCAGAAGCAGGGCGGCTGCCAGTGTCTTTAAAACGCTCATCGTCAACCTCGGCCGCGACGGCCCATGAAGAACGACACAACAAACATCACCAGGAACACGACAAAGAGAATCTTGGCGATACCCGTGGCGGTGCCCGCGATACCACCGAAGCCCAGTACTGCAGCGATGATGGCAATGATCAAGAATGTAATTGCCCAGCTCAACATGGTGATTCTCCTTACTTCTCTATTTAGGGATGTTGCGTGTTCCGGCGCATCGCGCCCGAATTCGTTTGATTCAATTAGAAAACCCAGCGCTCTTCACGTGGCAGCTGATCCATTGGCTGCGCCTGGTCGACGTCCATCATGCGCATCGAAGCGTTTTCTGCTGCAGTGCTGCTAACGGCACTGAAGTGCTTCTGCGTGCTGTGCTGGATCGAGATCAGCGGCTCAGGTTTCTGGCTGTTTTCCCAGCTCAGGTATTGCTGGCACGCGATCAGGGTGATCAACAGCGCGAGCACGCCAAACAGGCCTTGCTGGATATGCAAAGGCGAGATACGCATTTGGGCGGCACGTTGGCGAGTCATCCTGGGTTCCTCACGCTTATTCGGTTGGGGCAGTTCTGATCTGCCCGGGATGAATAAGGTATTGCAGCCTGCATGCCAGTTTTTTATCTTAAAAATAACCAATAAAAACAATGACTTAAGCGGGTGTGAAAAATTTCAGGGGACGCATCCTGCACGATGGAGCATCTGTGGTCGTGCGCAATGCACGATTTTTTCGTAGGAGAATTCATTCTTATGGAATTGAGAGCGGGGCGCAGATGTCAGAAAAGGACGCAGGGAAAGGCCTGCAAAGCGGTGATTGTTTAAAAATTCAACAAAATCAGTGGATTAGCCGTAAAGGCAGGAGAGGGCTACCCTCCTATGGCTGGCATCGTTCAGAATCAACCATGCAACTTGCCCGATTTTTCCGGGCTTAACTCAAGATCAATCACTATGGAGCGTAGGAAAAATGGAATCTGCCACTGAGCAACAAGGCCGCATTCTGCTGGTGGATGATGAATCCGCCATCCTGCGAACTTTCCGCTATTGCCTCGAAGACGAAGGTTATACGGTGGCCACCGCCAACAGCGCGGCTCAGGCCGAGGCACTGCTGCAACGTCAGGTCTTCGACCTGTGCTTCCTTGATTTACGTCTGGGCGAAGACAATGGCCTCGACGTATTGGCGCAAATGCGCATTCAGGCACCGTGGATGCGGGTAGTGATCGTCACCGCTCACTCGGCGGTCGACACGGCCGTGGATGCGATCCAGGCTGGTGCCGCCGACTACCTGGTCAAACCGTGCAGCCCGGATCAACTGCGCCTGGCGACTGCCAAGCAATTGGAAGTGCGCCAGCTCTCGGCGCGCCTTGAAGCGCTTGAAGGCGAAATCCGCAAGCCCAAGGACGGCCTCGATTCCCACAGCCCGGCGATGAAAGTCGTGCTGGAAACCGCGCGGCAAGTGGCCGGTACCGATGCCAACATTCTTATTCTTGGCGAGTCCGGCACCGGTAAAGGTGAGCTGGCCCGAGCGATTCACGGGTGGAGCAAACGCGAGAAGAAATCCTGCGTGACGATCAACTGCCCGTCGCTGACCGCCGAGTTGATGGAAAGCGAGTTGTTCGGCCACAGTCGCGGGGCGTTTACCGGCGCTAGCGAAAGTACCTTGGGTCGAGTCAACCAGGCAGACGGCGGCACACTGTTTCTCGACGAGATCGGCGATTTTCCCCTGACGTTGCAACCCAAGTTGTTGCGTTTCATTCAGGACAAGGAATACGAGCGGGTAGGTGACCCGGTGACTCGCCGCGCCGATGTGCGGATTCTGGCGGCGACCAACCTCAACCTTGAAGACATGGTGCGCGATGGGCGCTTCCGTGAAGATCTGCTGTATCGCTTGAACGTCATCACCTTGCATCTGCCGCCGTTGCGCGAGCGTGCGGAGGACATTCTGACGCTGGCCGACCGCTTCCTCGCACGCTTCGTCAAAGAGTACGCACGTCCGGCACGCGGTTTCAGTGACGAGGCCCGTGAAGCGCTGCTCGGCTACCGTTGGCCAGGCAACATTCGCGAGCTGCGCAACGTGGTCGAGCGGGCGAGCATCATCTGCCCGCAGGAACGGGTGGAAATCACTCACCTGGGCATGGCTGAGCAACCGGCCAACAACGCGCCACGCGTCGGTGCCGCGCTGAGTCTGGATGAGTTGGAGAAAGCCCACATCGGCGCAGTACTCGCCACCGCCGGCACTCTGGATCAAGCCGCGAAAACCCTGGGCATCGACGCCTCGACGCTGTATCGCAAGCGTAAGCAGTACAACCTGTGAGTGCCCTTCGATGAAACTGGCGATGAAGTTGCGGACCCGGTTGTTCCTGAGCATTTCGGCGCTGATCACCGTGGCCTTGCTTGGGCTGCTGCTCGGGCTGGTCAGCGTGATGCAGATGGCCGGCACTCAGGAAACATTGATCCGCAACAACTTTGTCACCCTCGACCTGGGGCTGAAACTGCGCCAGACCCTCGGCGATCAACTGATCATGATGCTTGCCGAGAAGCCTGACCCGGTGGCGTTCGAAGCGTCCAAACAACATTATTTCCAATTGCTTGACGAAGGCATTGCTCAAGAAGAGGAGGGCGATGGCCGTCATTACGGGTTCTCGCAGGCCAAATCCGATTATCTGAAGTTTCTCCAGGTGTTTGATCAGTCCCGTGACCCGGGTTCGGCCCTGAGTGGCAATGGTGATCTTCGTGAACGCTTCAACATCTTGCGCAATGGCTTGATCGCCGAGCACAAGCAGGCGCTCGACAATATCAATTCGGTACAGCACGCGGCGCGTGACCGGGCGTTGCTGATTGCGAGCCTGCTCGGGTTGGTCGGACTGGCGGTGTTGATCATCGGATTCGTTACCGCCCACGGGATTTCCCGACGCTTTGGTGCGCCCATCGAGGCGCTGGCCAAAGCGGCCGATAACATCGGCCAAGGCAATTTTGAAGTGGTCCTGCCGACGTCCTCGGCCATGGAAGTGAATTTGCTGTCGCGCCGCTTCGGGCTGATGGCCGAAGCGCTGCGCGAGCATCAGGCCACCAACGTCGATGAGCTGCTTGCCGGCCAGCAGCGTTTGCAAGCGGTGCTCGACAGCATCGACGACGGTTTGTTGATGATCGACCGCCAAGGCCATCTCGAGCACCTCAACCCGGTCGCCCAGCGCCAATTGGGCTGGGACGACGACCGTCTCGGCCAAGGCTTGGGCAGCGCACTCGAGCGGCCGGAACTGGATGAGCAGCTGCAACTGGTGCTGCGCGGCGGCACCCTGGAGCGGGCGCCGGAAGACTTGAGTATCGAGGTCGACGGCGAGTCGCGCCTGCTGACTTACAGCCTGACCCCGGTCAGCCACACTCAGGGTCACATTCTTGGCGCGGTAATGGTGTTGCACGATGTCACCGAGCAACGGGCCTTCGAACGTGTGCGCAGCGAGTTTGTCCTGCGCGCCTCCCATGAACTGCGTACGCCGGTCACCGGCATGCATATGGCGTTCGGGCTGTTCCGCGAGCGGGCGAAGTTTGCGCCGGAGTCCCGCGAGGCTGACTTGCTCGACACCGTCAACGAAGAGATGCAGCGCCTGATGCAGTTGATCAATGACTTGCTCAACTTCTCGCGTTACCAGAACGGCTTACAGAAACTGACGCTCGCGCCGTGCTCCATCGAAGATCTGCTGACGCAGGCGCAGTTACGCTTTGCCGATTTGGCGGCGGAAAAAGGCATCGATCTGACTGTGGAAGTACAAGGGCCATTGCCACGCTTGCAGGCCGACCAGGCACAGCTTGACCGGGTGCTCGACAACCTTATCGATAACGCCTTGCGCCATACCGCCCGTGACGGCCAGATCCGTTTGCAGGCACGTCGCCATGGCGAGCGGGTGATCATCAGCGTCGAAGATAATGGCGAAGGCATTGCTTACGGCCAGCAAGGGCGGATCTTCGAACCGTTCGTTCAGGTCGGGCGCAAGAAGGGCGGGGCCGGGCTCGGCTTGGCGCTGTGCAAGGAGATTGTTCAGTTGCATGGTGGAAGGATGGGCGTTTATTCGCGGCCGGGGCAGGGCACGCAGTTTTATATGGCGTTGGCGGTTTAGGCTTCGTCATCCATCCGGCGTCCCGCAAGCCGCCGTCCACGGGTGATCAGTTCGATGAACTGCACCGCGCTCAGGGCATGGGCGAACAGCCAGCCCTGACCGAACTTCACGCCTTCGCTGCTGAGCAATTCGGCTTGTGATTCCAGCTCGATCCCTTCGGCAATCACCTTCAGATCCAAGGCCTGCGCCATGTGAATGATGTGCGGAGCGACGCCGCTGCTGGCGGCGTCATGGCCGAGCGCGTCGATGAACGCCTTGTCGATTTTCAGGCAATCCACCGGCAGGGTTTGCAGGTAGGCGAGGCTGCAATAGCCGGTGCCGAAATCGTCGATCAGCACTTGATGGCCCACGTCGCGCAGCGCTTGCAGGTTTTCCCGGGCGACCACGACATCAATCAAGCCGCGTTCAGTCACTTCGAAGGCAATCTGCCTGGCTGCCACTCTGTGCAGGCTCAGCAGCCGCGCCATGACCGGGCCGATGCGCGGCACCATCACGTCGCATGCGGCGAGGTTGACCGAGATATACAGTTGCGGATTGGCGCGCAACACCGGCCCCAATTGCTCCAGTAAGCGCTGAAGGACAAAGTCGGTCATCTGACGAATCTGCCCGGTGTTTTCCGCCAGCGGGATAAACAGGTCCGGGCTGGTCAAGGTGCCGTCCGGACGGCGCCAACGCAGCAAGGCCTCAGCGCCGACGCAGTTGCGGCTGTCGAGGTCGAAGATCGGTTGATAGAGCACTTGCAGTTCGCCACGGCGGATCGCTCCGTGCAGTTCGGCATCCAGTGACTGACGCTGGCGCACCAGCAAAAACATGCAGAACCCCACGACAGCGCCAAGCACCAGGCAGGCCGGGACCATCCACCACCAGATGGCGGGGATGTGCATGCCGGTGCGTGGTGTGATCAGCACCAACTGATATTCCGGGTTGTCGGTGGGCATGCGGTAGATCAAGCGACTCTGGGTCACTTGCAACGCGCCGCTGCTTTTTGGCGGCCAGGGTTCCGTTGGTGGCCATGTTTGCGCAGTGCCGAGCACCGGAATTGCGCGGGAGCCGTGGTCCAGCACCACCAGCAGGCTGCTGCCGAGCGACAGGTCGACCATGTCGGTCAAATGCCCGCGTGATGTGGCCACACGAAAATTGCCGCGCCCCAGCATCAATGCCGCGCGGTTTTCGTCGGGCTCGGTGGTGGTGTTCAGCCAGTAGCTGTAGGTCGGGCCGATGATGTCCGGCGCGCGGAAAACCGACAGGCCTTCCTCGCGCGGACGGTTGGAGCAGATGCGCGAGGCGTCCATATAAGCCGCTTCATAGACGAAGCGATAGTTGAAGGTGACTTGCCGCAGCGTGGCGATCATTTCGTCGTCGCAACTGCGCAACGGCTGGGCTTCGAGGTCGTCGAGGCTTTCGCGTAATTGACCGAATAATTGCTCGAGACGGGCGAGAAAGCGTTCGCCCTGAGCGTTCATCACCTCGCTTTCACTTTGTTCGACTTGACGCATCGCCACGAACATTGCGCCGGCGAACAACAGGCTTGCACTGAGGACAGCCGCGATCATCGCCAAAAAACCTGGGCGATAAAACCAGCTACGCAGCGTCGCTCGGGTAGCAACCATCATGGAATATCCGAAGAATTACCAATGAGTTATAGCTGCTGATTGCAAGTTCGCCCTGACCGTCGGGCGGGCGTCATTATTTTGTCTGATTGAGCACCAGCAGCAGCGCCGCGGTTTGCGCGTCCGGGGTGCCGTCGAACCGCGAAGGGCGGAAGTGCATCTGGAATGCAGCGAGGACGTGGCGCGTCGCGACATCCAGCTCGCCAGTCTGCGGCGTTTCATAACCCAGATGGGCCAATTGCGACTGGAACCAGCTGATGCTCGGCAGTTCGCCGCTGGTGAACAGCGCTTGCTGCCGCGCTACGGCCTGTTCGTTCGGCCACACACCCAGACCTTCGGCGGCGAGACGCTTCCACGGAAACAGTGGCCCTGGATCGAGCTTGCGCAGCGGCGCGATGTCGCTATGACCAATGATGTGCTGCGGGCTGATGCCGTTGCGCTTGCTGATGTCTTTGAGCAGGACGATCAGCGCTTGAATTTGCGCTTCGCTGTAGGGATACCACAGGCGCCCGGTCGGGGTGTCTTTGAAGCCCGGGTTGACGATTTCGATACCGATCGAGCTGGAGTTGAGCCAGGTGCGGCCCTGCCATTGGCTCTCACCGGCGTGCCAGGCGCGCTGGTTTTCGTCCATCAGCTTGTAGACGGTGGCGCGCTGGTCGTCACCGATCAGGTAGTGGCTGCTGACTTCACCATGGGTCAGCAACTGCAGCGAACGCTCGAGCGACGCCGAGGTGTAATGCACGACCACGAACTGGATGCGGCTGTCGTAGTTGGCAGAAGGATGGCTGGTGTCATAACGCGGACCGCTGGCACAACCGGCCAGAACGAGTAACGACGCGAGGAGGGCAAAAAATTTCATGGTAGAGGGCAATTACGCAAGACAGTAATGCAACAGTGTAACGTACTGCCTTGCGTCGAGACGGTCAGCGGGCGGATTTAAACAAAATGGAACAATTTCTCAGCCCAGCTCAACTCGATTGCGCCCGGCATTTTTCGCCCGGTACAGCGCCTGATCGGCTCTTTTAAGCACCAGATCGCTGTGTTCCCCAGGCTTGAACGATGCCAGGCCCATGGAAATCGTGATCGTCACCCGTTCACCCTTGAAGTGGAAAGGGCACGCTTCGATCGCTGCGCGCAGAGTTTCCAGCAGTTTTGCACCGACCGCTGGCGGGGTGGCCGGCATCAGCAGAACGAACTCCTCGCCACCGAAACGCGCGATGAAATCAGAACCGCGCAGGCGTTTGCGCAACACCGTGGCAATGATCTTCAGGACTTTGTCACCGGCCAGGTGGCCGTAGTTGTCGTTGATTCGCTTGAAATGATCAAGGTCGAGCATTGCCAGGCTCAGCGTGTTGCCGTGCTGCTGCCATTGCTTGATCTCATGCTCGAGACGTTCGCTCCAGGCCGCGCGGTTGGGCAGGCTGGTGAGCGGATCGATAAGGGCCTTCTGGCGTTGCTCTTCAAGGTGTTCGCGGAAGCCCTGGGCTTCTTGCTCCATGTGCGCCACGCGCTCGGACAAGCCTTTGAGGCGCGCCGCGACTTCCTGCTCCCGGGCATCGCGCTGCTTCTGGTGTTGATCCATCGTGCCGAGCAAGCCTTCGAGATGGTTCTCCAGCACCTGCTTGAGGTCATCCAGATCGGCAGCCTCCTGGACACTGGTCTGCAAGCCGTCGACTTGCTCCCGGATCTGCGTGTCCATCGCCCGCGCCGCAGAACTGTTGTCGGCATGGCCTTCGCTGGCGGCTTGCAAGTTGCTCTGGAACGCTTCGAGGCGTTCGTTGAGTTGCTGCAGATACGCTTCAAATTCGTGCTGGCCGCTGTCGGTAATCGCCAGCATCAACGTCGCCAGATCGTCGAGGATCGGGATCAGTTCGTACCAGTTCAAACCGTGCTTGAGCCGCTCGCGCATGGCTTCGGCTTGTGGCCGGTGACGCTCGGGCAGGGTCAGGTCGTCGAGCAGGCCGATCAACGTGTCCTCGATGTGCTTGGCCACTGAGCTGTAGGACGGCTCCGGAGAATCCGGCAGAGCGAAGAGGATGTCGTGCTCGGACTGCTCCGGATCGATCGCCGCCAGTGCTTGAGCGATGGGCGGGGGCAGCGGCAGGGTGTCGAGGAACAGCGGCTCTTGATCGCCGGGGTGGATCAATTCGTCGGGGTTGAAGGCGACAGGTGAAAAAACTGGCGTGGGAGCAGGTGCTGGAGCGGCTTCGGGCTCGGATTCGATTGCATCTGCTTCAGGCGTAGCTTTGATTACTTCGCTGGTCACCGTTGGCGGCACGAAGGTCGTTATGTGCGGTTCCCGATGAGGCGCAAGCGCAGATGTTTCGGATATCGCGGTTGGCGCGGCTTCCTGGGTAACGGCAGCGACCACTGCTGGTTCAGTGACTGCGACAGGCTCTGGGGCGAATTCGTGTGCTGGTGCAGCCGCCGGTTGTGCCGTCGGCGCAACTTGAGCTTGCGCCGTCGGTTCTGGCGCCTCCTCGCTATCACGGCTGCCGAACAGCCTTTGCAGCAACCCCGGCCGGCCTGGTTCGGCGGGTGTCTCCACCTGACTCAACGCCTTGCCCTGCAGGCCGCTGAGTTCACCCAGCAGCAGCGGCAGTTCCCGGGCCTGACCGACACGGCCATCCAGTTGTTTGGCAAATTTCTTCAGGGGCTGGGCGACTTCCCGTGGCAGCGGCAACGCTTGCAACTGAGTCACCAGCGCGTTCAGTGCAGTGCTGACCTGATCGATCCGGGTTTCGCGCCGCTGCTCGGAATCGAGCACGGCTTTTTCCAGGCGCGGCAGCAGCGCGGCGAGGCCGGCGTCCATATCGTCAGTACGCACCACGTCGCGCATTTCTTTCATGCATTGATCAACGACGCGGTCGGTGCCCTCAGCGGCCAGCGTGCTGCGCACCAGGCCTCGACGCAGCAGGTCGAGCCTTGCGGCCCAACGGCGTTCGAGTTTGTCCTGTTGTTCGATGCTTTTGAGGTATTTCTCTTTCCAGCGCTGGGCTTCGTCGCTCATTCAGGGGTTCCGCGAGGGGCAGGACTCAACGCGGGCAATGCATCGGCCGTGAGCGAACCCGGCAGACGAATCTCTACCGCGACCGGCAGGTGATCGGAAATAGGTTGTGCCAGCACTTCGACCTTTTCCAGGGTCAGGGTCGGGCTGAGCAAAATATGATCAAGGCAACGCTGAGGACGCCAGCTGGGGAATGTCGCTTCCACCTGCGGGGCCAGCAGGCCGAGATCGCGTAACGGCGACTGTTGTAGCAGATCGCTGGCATGGGTGTTCATGTCGCCCATCAATATCTGATGTTTGTAGCCACCGATCAAATCACGAATGTAGGCCAGTTGCAGGCTGCGCGTTCGCGCGCCAAGGGCCAGATGCATCATCACCACCACCAGCGCTTCCGGGCCTTCGCCGAAGCGCAGCAGGATCGCGCCGCGACCTTTCGGGCCGGGCAGCGGATGATCTTCGATCGCCCACGGCTTGAGACGACTGAGCACGCCATTGCTGTGCTGGGCCAGTCGACCGAGGTTGCGATTGAGTTGTTGATACCAATAGGGGAAGGCGCCGAGATGGGCCAGGTGTTCGACTTGATTGACGTAGCCTGAGCGCAGGCTGCCGCCGTCGGCCTCCTGCAACGCGACCAGGTCGAAGTCGCCGAGCAGGTCGCCGATCTTCTGCAGATTGCCTGAGCGCCCGGTGTGCGGCAGCAGGTGCTGCCAGCTGCGGGTCAGGTAATGCCGATAACGCTCGGTGCTGATACCGACCTGAATATTGAAACTGAGCAAGCGCAGACGATGATCCGCTGGCAGGCCCGTGGACGCCAGGTGATGTTCGTTGACCTGCGGATCATGCAGGCCAACGATGCGTTCGGTCTTCCAGCGGCGCATGGCGGTTGCCGCGCTTAGTTGGCAGCAGCCTTGTTGGTGGCTCGCTCTTTGGCAACCAGTTGGTCGGCCAGTTTCAGCGCTTGCTCGGCACCACCGGCGGAGCCGATGTCGAAGCGGTATTTGCCGTTGACGATCATGGTTGGCACGCCAGTGATTTCATACTTCTTGGCCAGTTCGCGAGCCTTGACGATCTGACCCTTGATGGCGAAAGAGTCGAAAGTGGCGAGGAACTTGTCCTTGTCCACGCCTTGAGTGGCGAGGAAGTCAGCCATGTCGTTCTTGTCGGTCAGCTTCTTGTGTTGTTTCTGGATCGCTTCAAACACGGCGCTGTGAACCTTGTGTTCGACACCCATTGCTTCCAGCGTCAGGAACATCTGGCCGTGAGCGTCCCATGGGCCGCCGAACATGGCTGGGATACGCACGAAGTTGACGTCGGATGGCAGTTTTTCAACCCACGGATTGATCACTGGCTCAAAGGAGTAGCAGTGCGGGCAGCCGTACCAGAACAGCTCCACCACTTCGATCTTGCCAGGCACGGCAACCGGCACCGGATTGCTTAGCTCTACATAAGGGGCGGCAGGGGCTTCAGCGGCCTGGGCAGTCACGCCGAACAGGCTGGCAGCGACGAGGGCGGCGCTGATGATCAGATTACGCATGCTTTACTCCTGGACAAATTGGGTCGCCTCGCGCGACCTGTTTTCAGACAGGCCTTGGCGGGCATGAGTTCTGTAGTGTAACGGCAGCGGCCACAAAAAAGGGCGGCCAAAGCCACCCTTTTTATACTTGCTGCGACGGATTAATCGAGCGTTAACGTTGCGCGAGATGTCCGTTGCAGTCAGGGCTCTTAATGCAGGCCCTGAATGTAGCTGGAGACCGCGGCGATGTCTTCATCACTCAGGCGTTTGGCAATGGTCTGCATGGTCATCGTGTCACCATCGTTGGTACGGCCGCCTTCTTCCTTGCGGAAATCGGTCAGCTGTTTGGCGATGTATGAGGCGTGTTGGCCACCCAGGTGCGGGAAGCCGGCAGCGGCGTTGCCGGTGCCATTGGGCGAGTGGCAACCGGTGCAGGCTGGCAGGCCCTTGCTCAGGTTGCCACCACGAAACAGGGCTTCACCACGATCGACGAGCTTGGGATCGGCGGCGCCGACGCTGCCTTTCTGGCTGGCGAAGTAGGCAGCCATGTCGGCCATATCCTGATCGCTGAGGTTGGTCAGCAGACCAGTCATTTCCAGAACTACGCGCTTGCCCGACTTGATGTCGTGCAGTTGCTTGGTCAGGTAGCGTTCACCTTGACCGGCCAGCTTTGGAAAGTTTGGCGCCATGCTGTTCCCGTCCGGGCCATGGCAGGCTCCGCATACTGCGGCTTTCGCCTGACCTGCTGCGGCATCACCGGCAGCATGGGCGAAGCCTGAGATTCCCACGGTCAACAGCAGACTCACGATCAATTTGTTCATCAGCTAATCCAACTACGGCTAAGGGTTAAGAGTTATGGACCGGGCTTACTCGCTCATCCAAAGGATGATGGCTTGGTAATCCTCGGCACTGCAGTCCATGCACAAACCACGCGGCGGCATCGCCTTGAAACCCTGGGTCACGTGTTGCACCAGCGTCTCCATACCTTTCGCCAACCTCGGCGTCCAAGCTGCCTGATCGCCTCTTTTGGGCGCCATGGGTAGTTGGCCGGAATGACAGGCACTACAAACACGGTTGTACACGGCTTCCGGATCCTGTGTAGCCTGTGCGCTGTAAAGCGGCATCAAGACTCCGGCAGCCAGCAGCCATTTAAACGACCTTTTCAGGGTTGAGAGCGTTTTGCGTTCTAATGCGCAATCAAGGTCTGTCGCTCCCGTGAACTTCATCCTTCGCTGGGACAAAGCACACACAAAATCTGCGGCATTATATACTGGCGTCACTGAAACGGAAGCGACACCGCGTTCCGCGCCCATTCCCGGCGCCGCCCACATCGGAAATCCCATGCAGCTCAAAAATCCCATCCTCGGCCTGTGCCAACAGTCCACGTTCATGCTCAGTGCCGCCAAAGTCGATCAGTGCCCCGACGACGAAGGCTTTGAAGTGGCGTTCGCCGGTCGTTCCAACGCCGGTAAATCCAGCGCGCTGAACACCCTGACCCACGCCAGCCTGGCGCGTACCTCGAAAACTCCGGGTCGCACACAGCTGTTGAACTTCTTCAAGCTAGACGAAGATCGTCGTCTGGTCGACCTGCCGGGCTACGGTTATGCAAAAGTACCGATCCCGCTGAAGATGCACTGGCAGCGTCACCTTGAGGCTTACCTGGGTGGCCGCGAGAGTTTGAAGGGTCTGATTCTGATGATGGACATCCGTCATCCAATGACCGACTTCGACCTGCTGATGCTCGACTGGGCCGTTGCGGCCGGCATGCCGATGCACATTCTGCTGACCAAAGCCGACAAGCTGACCTACGGCGCTGCGAAGAACACGCTGCTCAAGGTGCAGGCGGAGATCCGTAAGGGTTGGGGTGATCTGGTGACTATCCAGCTGTTCTCGGCGCCAAAACGCATGGGCCTGGAAGAGGCCTACACAGTGTTGGCGGACTGGATGGAATTGGCCGACAAGGGCGCTGAAGCGGCGTCCGAGTAAAAGAATTTCAAAATTGTCTGTGGTGTCTTGCGTAGCACCACAGCCGATTTTTGGGCAAAAAAAGCCCCGGATTTCATTGGGGAGGGAGAAATTCCGGGGTTTAAGGTCCGAACCGCTAGGGCGGGGTTCAGATATCTGCCAACACTTAACACAACATAGGAGCATTGAAGGGCTTCACCAGCCATTCAGTAACTCTGAGTAGCCCGTAGCAAGATTAGTTCAGATTTTTTTCAAAAAGCTTTGGAATAAGCCCAAGACCAATTCGGACTAAGCACCTTTCAACAGGTTTGCCGCGGCGCGATGCCGCAGCAGAACCGGCTCCAAATGGTTTAGTGCGCCTCATCCCAGTTATTGCCCACACCCACTTCGACCAGCAGCGGCACATCCAGCTTCGCTGCTTCGCTCATGTGCTGACGAATTTCGGTGCTGACCTGCTCAACCAGATCCTCGCGAACCTCCAGCACCAGTTCATCGTGCACCTGCAGGATGACTCGCGCGTCCAGCCCCGATGTCGTCAGCCAGTTATCCACCGCCACCATGGCTTTCTTGATGATGTCCGCTGCCGTGCCCTGCATCGGCGCGTTGATCGCCGTGCGTTCAGCGGCTGCGCGTTCCTGCGGCTTGTTGGAGTTGATTTCCGGCAAGTACAGGCGACGGCCGAAGAACGTTTCGACATAGCCCTGATCCGCAGCCTGCGCGCGGGTGCGATCCATGTACTCGCGAACGCCCGGATAACGCGCGAAATAGGTGTCGATGTAGGCTTTGGCCGTTTTAGTGTCGACGCCAATGTCCTTGCCGAGTTTCTGTGCGCCCATGCCATAGATCAGGCCGAAGTTGATCGCCTTGGCGCCACGGCGCTGGTCGGAGGACACTTCGTTGAGTTCGACCTTGAACACTTCAGCAGCGGTGGCGGTGTGCACGTCCAGATTGTTGCGGAAGGCGTTCATCAAGCCTTCGTCCTTGGACAGGTGGGCCATAATCCGCAGTTCGATCTGCGAATAGTCCGCCGCCAGCAGTTTGTAGCCTTTTGGCGCGACGAAGGCCTGACGGATGCGTCGGCCTTCAGCGGTACGCACCGGGATGTTCTGCAGGTTCGGATCGCTGGAGGACAGGCGCCCGGTCGATGCCACGGCCTGATGGTACGAGGTGTGGACGCGCCCGGTGCGCGGGTTGATCTGCTCCGGCAGGCGATCGGTGTAGGTGCTTTTCAGCTTGCTCATGGAGCGATGCGCCATCAGCACTTTCGGCAAGCGGTGATCGTCCTCGGCGAGTTTCGCCAGCACTTCTTCAGCGGTCGAAGGTTGGCCCTTGGCGGTTTTTTTCAGAACCGGCAGGCCGAGTTTCTCGTAGAGAATCACGCCAAGCTGCTTCGGCGAGCCAAGGTTGAATTCTTCCCCGGCGATCTCGAAGGCTTCGCGCTCCAGCGCGACCATCTTGTTGCCCAGTTCGATGCTCTGGATACCGAGCAGCTCGGCATCGACGAATGCGCCCTGGCGCTCAATGCGCGCCAGCACCGGTACCAATGGAATCTCGATGTCGGTCAGCACGCTGGCCAGGCTTGGAATGGCGCTGAGTTTTTCGAACAGGGTCTGGTGCAGACGCAACGTGATGTCGGCGTCTTCGGCGGCATACGGTCCGGCCTGCTCCAGCGCGATCTGATCGAAGGTCAGTTGCTTGGCGCCCTTGCCGGCGATGTCCTGGAAACTCACCGTGGTGTGGTCCAGGTACTTCTGCGCGAGGCTGTCCATGTCGTGGCGGGTGGCGGTGGAGTTGAGCACGTAGGACTCAAGCATCGTGTCGAAGGCGACGCCGCGCACGGTGATGCCTTCGTTCTGATCGCCGCCGATGGCGCAGTTGGCCAGAATGTTCATGTCGAACTTGGCGTGCTGGCCGACCTTGAGTTTGTTCGGGTCTTCCAGAATCGGCTTGAGCGCACGCAATACGGTGTCGCGATCCAGTTGGTCTGGCACGCCGATGTAGGAGTGGGTCAGCGGGATATACGCCGCTTCGTTGGCCTGCACCGCGAACGACAGACCGACAAGCTGCGCCTGCTGCGCATCGATACCGGTGGTTTCAGTGTCGAAGGCGAACAGCTTGGCGTTCTTGAGTTTCTCCAGCCAGACGTCAAAGCGCGCCTGATCAAGGATGGTTTCATAAGCCGCTTCAGCCGGAGCGGCCGGGGCCTCGGCCTCTGGCGCGCTGAACAGATCGCCCGCTGGCTCAGGCGCCGCAGCGCTGCTCAGCTCCAGGCGTTTGGCGTCGCGATCGAGATCGTTGATCCAGCTCTTGAATTCCAGCAGCGTGTACAGCTCGTAGAGTTTGGCCGGATCTTCGGCGCGCATCTGCAAATCGTCGAGTTCGACGTCCAGCGGCACGTCGATCTTGATGGTCGCCAGTTGATAGGAGAGGAAAGCCATCTCCTTGTGTTCTTCGAGCTTGGCCGGCAGGGTCTTGGCGCCGCGAATCGGCAGGGTCGGCACGATATCGAGCTGCGCATACAGTTCGGTCAGGCCACCGTTGACGCCGACCAGCAGGCCGGACGCGGTTTTTGGGCCGATGCCGGGAACGCCCGGAATGTTGTCGGACGAATCACCCATCAGCGCCAGATAATCGATGATCTGCTCCGGAGCGACGCCGAATTTCTCCTTCACGCCCTCCACGTCCATCGAGCTACCGGACATGGTATTGACCAAGGTAATGTGGCCATCGACCAGTTGCGCCATGTCCTTGTCGCCGGTGGAGATGATCACCGGGCGATCCGCCGCCGCGCTGCTGCGGGCCAGCGTGCCGATCACGTCGTCGGCCTCGACGCCTTCCACGCACAGCAGCGGGAAGCCGAGGGCGATCACGCTCTGGTGCAGGGGCTCGATCTGTACACGCATGTCGTCGGGCATGCTCGGGCGGTTGGCCTTGTATTCGGCGTACATCTCATCGCGAAATGTGCCGCCCTTGGCGTCGAAAACCACGGCGAACGGACTGTCCGGGTACTGCTTGCGCAGACTTTTGAGCATGTTCAGCACGCCCTTGACCGCACCGGTCGGCAGACCTTTGGAGGTGGTCAAAGGAGGCAGGGCGTGGAAAGCGCGGTACAGGTAAGACGAACCGTCCACCAGGACGAGGGGGGCTTGGCTCATGAGCAGAATCAACCTTTTCGGCGGGCCCGGCGCTAGAATAGCGGGACCGTTGACGACAAAGGGACAAGGTTATCATGCGTACGTTAAATCGCTTGCTGCTGGTCGGGTTGATTGCTGCTTCACCATTGGCCGCGATGGCGGCGGATGATGCGCCGACGGGGGACCCCGAAGTAACCATTCGCACGGAAGGCGACAAGACCATTCAGGAGTATCGACAAAACGGTTTCCTGTATGCGATCAAAGTCACGCCGAAGGGCGCACCGCCGTACTTTCTTGTGCGCGCAGACGGGACGGATGCGAACTTCATTCGCTCGGATCAGCCGGATATGCTGATTCCGTCGTGGAAGATTTTCGAATGGAAGTAGTCTCTTAATTTTAATCGGCGCCGCGTTGATGGCGGCGCCCGAACTGAGCAGTTTTTAACCATGTCTGTGTTCACCCCCCTGGCTCGGCCCGAGCTGGAAACCTTTCTCGCCCCTTACGGGCTTGGCCGTCTGCTTGATTTCCAGGGGATTGCCGCCGGCAGCGAAAACACCAATTTCTTTATCAGCCTGGAGCAGGGCGAATTCGTCCTGACCCTGGTCGAACGCGGCCCGGTGCAGGAGATGCCGTTCTTCATCGACCTGCTCGATGTGCTGCACGAAGCTGATCTGCCGGTGCCGTACGCACTGCGCACCACCGACGGCGTGGCACTGCGTGAACTCAAAGGCAAGCCGGCACTGCTGCAACCGCGTCTGGCTGGCAAGCACATCAAAGTCGCCAACGCCCAACATTGCGCGCAGGTCGGCGAGTTGCAGGCGCATCTGCACCTGGCGACCCAGGGTGAGCACATGATCAAGCGCAAGACTGATCGTGGCCTCGACTGGATGCTGGAGGAGGGCACCGCGTTGCTCTCGCACCTGAGCGATGCACCGCGCGCACTGCTGCAAAAGGCGCTGGATGAGATCACTGCGCGCAAAGACAAGATTCTCGCGCTGCCTCGGGCGAATATTCACGCCGACCTGTTTCGCGACAACGCGATGTTCGAAGGCACGCACCTGACCGGGCTGATCGACTTCTACAACGCCTGCTCGGGGCCGATGCTCTATGACGTGGCGATTGCGCTGAACGATTGGTGTTCGGACGATGATGGTCTGATCGATGGCCCGCGTGCCCGTGCTTTCCTCGGCGCCTACGCGGCGCTACGGCCGTTTACGGCGGCAGAGGCTGAGTTGTGGCCGACCATGCTGCGGGTGGCATGTGTGCGGTTCTGGCTGTCGCGGTTGATCGCGGCCGAACAGTTTGCCGGGCAGGATGTGCTGATTCACGATCCGCAGGAGTTTGAGCAGCGGTTGGTGCAGCGGCAGGTTGTGAGTATCCATCTGCCTTTCGCCCTTTAAGATCAAAAGATCGCAGCCTTCGGCAGCTCCTACAGTGGGCACTGTGTAGGAGCTGTCGAAGGCTGCGATCTTTTTTATGGGGTTACAACGATTCCAGGCACCCGGCCAAATCGTTGCCCAACTTCTCCAGCACCTGCTCATACCCCTGAGCCGTCGCCGGGGTGTAACCGCCCAGCGCATCCAGCTCGGCCAGTTTCACCGGCAAACCAGCGACCAGCGTTTCCGCCAGACGCGGGCGCAATGGCGGCTCGCTGAACACGCAGGTCTTGCCCACTTCCTGCAAGCGCTTGCGCATCGCAGCGACGTGCTGGGCACCCGGTTGCACCTCGGCCGCCACGCTGAACACGCCGGTATGCTTCAAGCCATAAGCGTCTTCGAAGTAGTCGAACGCTTCGTGAAAGACGAAGTACGGTTTGCCTTCAACACTGGCCAGACGCTTCTTCAAACGCAGATCCAACGCATCCAGACGCTCGTCGAAAGCCTTGGCGTTACTTTGATAGCGCTCGGCATTCGCCGGATCAGCTGCGCTCAAATCAGCGGCCATTTTGTCGGCAATCACCCGCGCGTTCACCGGCGATAACCACAAATGCGCATCGATCGTGCCCGGACGGTGATCGTGGTCATGATCGTCGGCTTCTTCGGCGTGGGAGTGACTGTCTTCAGCGAAATGGCGCAGTTTCATTCCTGGCAGATCCTGCACTGCGACGCTCGGCAGCGTACGACCGTTCAGCACGCGCGGCAGGAAACCTTCCATGCTCGGGCCGATCCAGTAGAGCAGATCCACCGATTGCACCTTCCGTACGTCGGATGGGCGCAGCGCATAGTTGTGCGGCGAGGCACCCGGCGGCAGCAGTACTTCGGGAATCGCCACGCCGTCCTGCACAGCTGCGGCAATCAGCTGCAACGGCTTGATGCTGGTGAGAACTTTTACTTCGGCCTGAGCTGATCCGATCAGAAGAAAACCGGTGACGAATGCGACAAAAACAGAAAAAAGTCGGGACACGATGACCACTCAAGTAGGCGAGAACGGGTAACATAATAACGTCTCTATCAAAACTCGTCGCCGCCCATGCCTATTACACCGATCGCCAGCCGTCCCCACGACCACTCTCATTGCGTGCACAGCGCTTTGTCCGAGGCCGATACTTTGTGTGCACAGAAAGGCTTGCGCCTGACTGCGTTGCGCCGCCGAGTGCTGGAGCTGGTGTGGCAAAGCCATAAACCGCTGGGTGCCTACGACATTCTCGCGGTGCTGAGCGAGCAGGACGGCCGCCGCGCCGCGCCGCCGACCGTGTACCGGGCGCTGGATTTCCTTTTGGAAAACGGCCTGGTGCATCGCATCTCCTCGCTCAACGCCTTTGTCGGCTGTGTGCATCCGGAGCACGCGCACCAGGGCCAGTTCCTGATCTGCCGCGAATGCCACGCGGCCATCGAGCTTGAGCAAAAAGTGATCAGCGACGCGATCATCAACAGCGCCAAGGATGTCGGTTTTATCGTCGAAGCGCAGACCGTCGAAGTGGTCGGCCTGTGCTCCGGTTGCCAGGGGGCTTGATGAGCAATGCGCTGATCCGTCTGGAGAAAGTCGCCGTCACGTTTGGCGGGCAGACCGTGCTGGACAACATCGAGCTGAGCGTCGAGCCAGGGCAGATCGTCACCCTGATCGGCCCCAATGGCGCCGGCAAGACCACGCTGGTGCGCGCCGTGCTCGGATTGTTGAAACCGAACAGCGGCAGCGTCTGGCGCAAGCCGAAACTGCGTGTCGGCTACATGCCGCAAAAGCTCCATGTCGACCCGACCTTGCCACTCTCGGTGCTGCGTTTTCTGCGTTTGGTGCCGGGTGTTGATCGCCCGCGTGCACTGGCGGCTCTGAAAGAAGTCGGCGCCGAGCACGTCATCGACAGCCCGGTGCAGAGCGTATCCGGTGGTGAAATGCAGCGCGTACTGCTCGCCCGAGCCCTGCTGCGCGAACCGGAACTGCTGGTACTCGATGAGCCGGTACAAGGCGTAGATGTCGCTGGCCAGGCCGAGCTGTACAGCCTGATCACCCGACTGCGCGATCGCCACGGCTGCGGCGTGCTGATGGTTTCCCACGATCTGCATCTGGTGATGAGCACCACCGACCAGGTGGTCTGCCTCAACCGTCACGTCTGCTGCTCCGGGCATCCCGAGCAAGTCAGCGGCGATCCGGCGTTTGTCGAACTGTTCGGCAAGAACGCGCCGAGCCTGGCGATTTATCACCACCATCACGACCACGCCCACGACCTGCACGGTTCAGTGGTCAAGGGCCCGGTTTCGGGCCAACCCCACGTTCATGGAGACAACTGCAAGCATGGCTGATTTTCTGTTGTATGCCCTGCTTGCAGGTCTGGCGCTGGCGGTGGTCGCAGGGCCGCTCGGCTCGTTTGTGGTGTGGCGGCGCATGGCGTATTTCGGCGATACCTTGTCCCATGCCGCATTGCTCGGCGTGGCGCTGGGTTTTCTGCTGGATGTCAGCCCGACGGTTGCGGTCACGGTCGGCTGCCTGCTGCTGGCGGTGTTGCTGGTCACGTTGCAACAGCGTCAGCCGCTGGCGTCCGACACGCTTTTGGGAATTCTCGCACCGAGCACGCTCTCTCTCGGGCTTGTCGTACTAAGCTTCATGCATGAAGTGCGGATCGACCTGATGGCCTATCTGTTCGGTGACCTGCTGGCGATCAGCCCGACTGATCTTGCGTGGATCCTCGGCGGCAGCGCGGCGGTGCTGGTGTTACTGGTGACGCTGTGGCGGCCGCTGCTGGCGATCACCGTGCACGAGGAACTGGCCAGGGTTGAAGGCCTGCCGGTCGCGGGTTTGCGCATGGCGCTGATGTTGTTGATCGCGGTGGTGATCGCGGTGGCGATGAAAATCGTCGGTGTGTTGCTGATCACTTCGCTGTTGATCATTCCGGCGGCTGCGGCACAGCGTCACGCTCGGTCACCGGAGCAGATGGCGCTGGGTGCGAGCCTGCTGGGCATGCTCGCCGTGTGTGGCGGGCTGGCGTTGTCATGGTTCAAGGACACCCCGGCGGGGCCGTCAATCGTAGTGACGGCGGCCGCACTGTTTCTGCTGAGTTTTGTTCTGCCCCGTCGTGGGGTGTAGACTTGGCCGCTTTTTGCGCAATTAGAGAGTCGCAGGAATGAAGCCGTTCGCCTCCCGTTATCTGCTCCTTGTCGCATTTTCAGTGCTGCTGGGCGCCTGCCAAAGCACGCCGCCGGTGGCTGAAGTCCCCGATGCGCGGGCTACGGCCATCGCGCAGCTGGAACAAAGCCTGGCCAGCAGCGAACTGGCCACTGCCGAAACCCAGTTGGCCACTTTGCAGACTGAAACCCCTAACGATCAATCCCTTGAGCAATATCAGCGGCAATTGGCCGAGGCGTATCTGCGTCGCAGCCAGATCGTCTTGCAAAAGGGTGATGTAAACGCTGCGGCAACCGCTTTGAGCCGTGCACGTGTACTGATGCCCAAGGCCCCGGCGCTGACCGGTGGCGTCAACGGCGCCATTACCGAAGCGCGCAAGGCCGAGCTTGAAAAAGCCGAAGCGGCGTTGCTCGCGGCGGAAGCCAAGCCGAAAGCCAAGGTGATTGATCCGACAGCCGAAAGCACCACGGTTGCGCTGAATATCACCGATAGCCACAAACTTCGCCGCCAACTGGATGCGATCGCCGCCGATGTGGTGAATTACGAGTGTGCGGTGACTATTCAGGCGCCACGCACCAATGACTATCCCTGGTTGGCGAATTTGCTGACCAAGCGTGTGAAGAAATTGAATCCGGATTTTGATCTGAAGATCGAGAAACAGATTCTGCGCACGGTGCCGGCGCAGATGGTTCTGAGTCCGCGTAAACCGTAAAAAGATCGCAGCCTCCGGCAGCTCCTACAGGGCGAATGTGAACCCATGTAGGAGCTGCCGAACGCTGCGATCTTTTGCTTTTACGCCGGAACGGCTTTCGCCTTAGGCTCCCGCGCCCAAACCCGATGTTGCCCGATCGCGGCAAAGAACGGCTTGGTCAACGCCCCGACATCCTTACCCTCCAGCAACCCGGCATCCGCCTCCAGCTTCAACACGTCCAGCAACTGCTTGGCTTCGCCGTGCAAGGCAATCGCCTTCAGGTGCTTATACGCCTCCAGCACGTAATGCAGCGCCACGCCGTCACCACTCAACGCTTTGACCGACGCCGCGCCACCCGGCACGAACACCGCATCGAAAATCACGGAAGGCATGCCTTCCATCGATGCATCTACCGGCAGGCTTTTGCCATCGGCGGTTTTTACCGGCGCCGAGGTCGGGCCGAGCAATTTGGCGTGCGCACCTTCAGCGGCCAGTGCTTTCTTCATCGCATCAATCGCCGCACCATCGACGCCGTTGGCAGCAAGAATCGCCACTTTTCGCGTCTTGATGTTTTCTGGCAACAAATTGGCCTGGCTCAGCGCCGGTGAATGATCGAAAGACGTTTTGCGTGCTTCGACCGTGCCTTTGGCGGGTGCCGGCAGACCGAGGTTCGCCGCCACGCGCTTGGCCAGTTCCAGATCGATGTTCGCCAGAATTTCGTTCACTTCCCGCGCACGGATGAACTCGCGCTCAACCTTGCCCAGCTCGAAGCTGTAAGCGGCAATGATGTGTTCCTTCTCATGCTCGCTCATGCTGTTGAAGAACAAGGTTGCCTGCGAGAAGTGATCGCTGAACGACTCGCTGCGCTGACGGATCTTGGCGGCGTCGATGCGTTCCGGATAACTCTCGAAACCGCCGTCCTGCGCGGCCGGTGGGGTTTCTTTCGGCCAGCCGCCGTCAATCGAGTTCGGCTCGTAAGAGGCGCGCCCCTTGTCAATCGTTGTGCGGTGCTGAGCATCGCGCTGACCGTTGTGGAACGGCGCCACCGGACGGTTGATCGGCAGCTCATGAAAGTTCGGCCCACCGAGTCGGCTGATTTGCGTATCGGTGTAAGAAAATAGCCGACCTTGCAGCAGCGGATCGTTGGAGAAGTCGATACCCGGAACAATGTGGCCAGGGCAGAACGCAACCTGCTCGGTCTCGGCAAAGAAGTTGTCCGGATTGCGGTTGAGGGTCATTTTGCCCAGCGGCGTGATCGGCACGATTTCTTCTGGGATCAGCTTGGTCGGGTCGAGGATGTCGAAGTCGAAGTCATGCTCGTTCTCCTCCTCGATGATCTGTACGCCCAACTCCCATTCCGGGTAGTCGCCCATCTCGATGGCTTCCCAGAGATCGCGACGGTGATAGTCGGTGTCTTTACCGGCGAGCTTTTGCGCTTCGTCCCACACCAGCGAGCAAGTCCCCGCAGTCGGGCGCCAGTGGAATTTGACGAAGCGCGATTTGCCCTCGGCGTTGATCAGGCGGAAGGTGTGCACGCCAAAACCCTGCATGCTGCGCAGGCTTTTCGGGATCGCCCGGTCGGACATCGCCCAGATGACCATGTGCGCCGACTCCGGCACCAGCGACACGAAGTCCCAGAAGGTGTCGTGAGCCGAGCCGCCGGTAGGAATTTCGTTGTGCGGTTCAGGTTTTACCGCGTGGACGAAGTCAGGGAACTTGATCGCGTCCTGAATGAAAAACACCGGCATGTTGTTGCCGACCAGGTCGAAGTTGCCCTCGTCGGTGAAGAACTTCACGGCAAAACCGCGCACGTCACGCACGGTGTCGCCGGAACCGCGCGGCCCTTGCACTGTGGAAAAGCGCACGAATACCGGTGTTTTCTTCCCCGGATCCTGTAGGAATCCGGCTTTGGTCAGCGCAGCATGATTTTCATAGGCTTGAAAGAAACCATGAGCCCCGGTGCCGCGCGCATGGACGATGCGCTCCGGAATACGTTCATGGTCAAAATGCGTGATTTTTTCACGCATGATGAAATCTTCCAGCAGTGACGGCCCGCGCTCACCGACCTTGAGGGTGTTCTGGTTGTCGGCGATCTTCACGCCTTGGTTGGTGCGCAGTGCCTGGCCGGTTGCGTCGGAGCGAAAAGTCTCCAGACTGTCCAGCTTGGTATTAGTGTTGGCGCGATCCGGGGTATCGGTTCCAGCCATTTCACTTTTTGCAGGGGCAGGTTTCTTGGTACTCATCAGACGTAAACTCCTCGTTTGACCCCCGGGACGTGCCGAGGACTCTTGAGTGGTTCCCGGGCACGGCACCCAGGGTTTCAAGTCGCTTACGTAGTGACCGATGACAAGGAACGGGCGTTCCTTTTTTATGACCTTTGATCTTCTTATTGCCAATTCGAAGGTTAATTGCGAAATAAATGCTAAGAACCTCTATACGGACAGGCTAAAATGCGCGCCCGGCTAACCGCTGATCCTTTTCTAACGCGCCCCACAAGGTTCGCTACGTGATCGAGTTTCAAAACGTCCACAAGACTTACCGCGTCGCCGGTAAGGACATCCCCGCCCTGCACCCGACCAGTCTCTCGATTGAGAACGGTCAGGTCTTCGGTCTGATCGGCCATTCCGGTGCGGGAAAAAGTACCCTGCTGCGTCTGATCAATCGCCTGGAAGAATCCAGTGGCGGCAAGATTTTCGTCGACGGCGAAGAAGTCACCGCGCTGGACGCCAACGGCCTGCGCCGTTTCCGCCAGCAAGTCGGGATGATCTTCCAGCACTTCAACCTGCTCGCGTCCAAGACTGTCGCCGACAACGTTGCGTTGCCGCTGACCTTGGCGGGCGAGTTGTCGAGCAGCGAAATAGACCAGCGTGTGGCTGAATTGCTGGCGCGGGTTGGCCTGTCCGACCACGCGAAGAAATACCCGGCGCAGCTGTCCGGCGGTCAGAAGCAGCGTGTCGGCATCGCCCGCGCTCTGGCGACCAAGCCCAAGATTCTGCTGTGCGACGAAGCCACCAGCGCTCTCGACCCGCAGACCACGGCATCGGTCTTGCAACTGTTGGCCGAGATCAATCGCGAGCTGAAACTGACCATCGTGCTGATCACCCACGAGATGGACGTCATCCGCCGCGTATGCGATCAGGTTGGTGTGATGGACGCTGGCGTGATCGTCGAGCAAGGTTCGGTGGCCGATGTATTCCTGCATCCGCAGCACCCGACCACCAAGCGTTTTGTGCAGGAAAGCGAGCAGATCGACGAAAGCGAGCAGCGCGATGACTTCGCTCACGTGCCGGGCCGTATCGTGCGTCTGACCTTCCAGGGCGAAGCGACCTACGCGCCGTTGCTCGGTACTGTCGCCCGCGAGACCGGTGTCGACTACAGCATCCTCGCCGGTCGTATCGATCGCATCAAAGACGTTCCGTACGGGCAATTGACCCTCGCCGTCACCGGTGGCGACATGGAAGCGGCGTTCGCCCGCTTCACCGCCGCTGACGTTCACATGGAGGTCCTGCGTTAATGGAAGCCTTTATGAGCTTTTTCGCCAATATCGACTGGTACGAAATCTGGCTGGCCACCGGCGACACGATGCTGATGCTCGGCGGTTCGCTGCTGTTCACCGTGCTGCTCGGCCTGCCGCTGGGTGTGCTGCTGTTCTTGTGCAGCCCGCGTCAGTTGCTGGAAAACCGCGGTGTCTACGCATTCATGTCGCTGGCGGTGAACATCCTGCGCTCGCTGCCGTTCATCATTCTGCTGATCGTGATGATCCCGTTCACCGTGCTGATCACCGGCACCTCGCTGGGCGTGGCCGGAGCGATTCCGCCGCTGGTGGTGGGTGCAACGCCGTTCTTCGCGCGTCTGGTGGAAACTGCGCTGCGTGAAGTCGATCGCGGCATCATCGAAGCGACCCAGTCGATGGGCGCGACAACCCGGCAGATCATCGTCAACGCGTTGCTGCCAGAGGCCCGTCCGGGCATCTTCGCAGCGATTACCGTGACAGCGATTACACTGGTTTCCTACACGGCGATGGCCGGTGTGGTGGGTGCCGGTGGCCTAGGCGACCTGGCGATCCGTTTCGGCTACCAGCGTTTCCAGACCGACGTGATGATCGTCACCGTGGTGTTGCTGCTGATCCTGGTGCAAGTGCTGCAAATGGTAGGCGACCGACTGGTCGTGCATTTCTCGCGCAAATAACCGGTTTTTGTAATCAAGAGATGAGCCGGCCATTCGCTGGCAGGCGCCAGACGGGCGCCTCATAAGGAGTTAGCTGAATGAAAAAACTGATCGCTGCTTTCGCTGCCGTTGCGGCATTCTCGGCCCACGCCGAAACCCTGACCGTTGCCGCCAGCCCGGTGCCCCACGCGGAAATCCTCGAATTCGTGAAGCCTGCACTGGCCAAAGAAGGCGTGGATCTGAAGGTCAAGGTCTTCACCGATTACATTCAGCCGAACGTACAGGTTGCCGAAAAGCGTCTGGACGCCAACTTCTTCCAGCACCAGCCGTACCTCGATGAGTTCAACAAGGCCAAGGGCACCAGCCTGGTCGCCGTGACCGGCGTACACCTGGAACCACTGGGCGCGTACTCGAGCAAGATCAAGAAGATCGAAGAATTGCCAGGCGGCGCCAACGTGGTGATCCCGAACGACGCCACCAACGGCGGCCGTGCGCTGTTGCTGCTGGCCAAGGCTGGCGTGATCACCTTGAAGGACCCGACCAACATCCTGTCGACCATCAAAGACATCGCGCAAAACCCGAAAGACCTGAAATTCCGCGAACTGGAAGCCGCGACCATCCCGCGCGTGCTGACTCAGGTTGATCTGGCGCTGATCAACACCAACTACGCGCTGGAAGCCAAGCTTGATCCGTCCAAGGATGCGCTGGTGATCGAAGGCAACGATTCGCCATACGTGAACATCCTCGTGTCCCGTGCGGACAACAAGGACAGCGACGCGATGAAGAAACTGGCCGCAGCCCTGCACAGCCCGGAAGTGAAGCAATTCATTACCGAGAAGTACAAGGGTGCGGTGTTGCCGGCGTTCTGATTCAGATTGCTGCAATGAAAAAGGGGCGCATTCGATGCGCCCCTTTTTTTGTCTGAAATTCAGTCCCCTGTAGGAGTGAGCCTGCTCGCGATTGCGCACTGACATTCAACATCAATGTTGGCAGGGCTGGCCCCATCGCGAGCAGGCTCACTCCTACAAGGGCGGTGGTGGGCTTACTTGCGGTTAAGCATCACCGGCAACTGCGCCACCAGTTTGGCGTTGTTCAGCGGCGCCCGAATAAACCCGCGCTGCGTGCCGTCCGGGCCAATCACCGCGAGATTGCCGCTATGGTCGACGGTGTAATTCGGTTTGCTGGTATCCGCCGGAATAAACGGAATACTCACCGCGTTCGCGACCTTCTGCAGCTCTTCAATCGAGGTCGGCGTGAGGCCGATGAATTGCGGATCAAAGTAGCCCAGATACTGCTTCAACTGCTTCGGGTGATCGCGGTTGGGGTCGACGCTGACCAGCACGATCTGCAACTTGTCCACAGCGTCCTTAGGCAGTTCGCTTTTGATCTGGCGCAGTTGCGCAAGGGTGGTCGGGCAGATGTCCGGGCAGAAGGTGTAGCCGAAAAACAGCAGGCTCCACTTGCCTTTGAGTTCATTGATCGCGACCGGTTTGCCGTCCTGATCGGTCATCGTCACGTCCGGCAGATTGCGGCTCTGCGGCAGCAGAATGATGCCGGCGTCGATCAGCGCGGTCGGATCGCCCTGGCCCTTGCCGCTCAGCACTTTGTTGACCGTAAGGCCGAGGATCAACGCGACCACGGCGACGAGGATGAAAACGGTTTTCTGGGTTCGAGTCATAGGTTCAACAGTAAGTAGTGGTCTACGAGCAGGGCGATGAACAGCAGGAACAAGTAATAAATAGAGTACTTGAAGGTGTTGATCGCCGCGTGCGGCCGAGTGCCACGGTACAGCACCACGGCCCATTGCAGAAACCTCGCGCCCAGAGCGAGGGCGCAAATCAGGTAGAGCACGCCGCTCATGTGGATCACATAAGGCAGTAGGCTCACGGCCAGCAGCGCAAAGGTGTACAGCAGAATGTGCACTTTGGTGTAGTGCTCGCCGTGGGTGACCGGCAGCATCGGGATATCGGCCTTGGCGTATTCCTCTTTGCGATGAATCGCCAGCGCCCAGAAGTGTGGCGGCGTCCAGGCGAAGATGATCAGCACCAGCAGCAACGGTTCGGCGCTGACGTGGCCGGTGGCGGCAGTCCAGCCGAGCAGCGGCGGCGCGGCGCCAGCCAGACCACCGATGACGATGTTCTGCGGCGTCGCGCGTTTGAGGAAACCGGTGTAAACCACCGCGTAACCAAGCAACGAAGCGAGCGTCAGCCACGCCGTCAGCGGATTGGTGAAGGTCAGCAACAACGCCTGCCCCAGCAGCGCCAATACCAGCGCAAACGTCAGCGCGGCGGCAGGTGAGACCCGGCCCTCGGCCAACGGCCGTTTGTGGGTGCGCGCCATCAGCGCGTCGATGCGCCGATCCACCACATGATTGACCGCCGCCGCGCCGCCGGCACACAGCGCAATCCCCAGGTTGCCGAACACCAGCACCGTCCACGGCACCCCGGCGCGGGTCGCGAGAAACATGCCGACCAGCGAGGTGATGAGCATCAGCACCACCACTTTCGGTTTGGTCAGCTCCAGATAATCGCGCCACAACGCCTGCGCGGGACGTTCGCCAATCAGAATCGCCACGGCGTTTCTCCTTTTATTGTGATGGGCGCCGCCGAGTGTTTACGCGGGCTCAAGCGCCACCGCGCAATCAGCGGCCGCTTGACCCGAACCAGACTGGTGCGTGCGTGATAATTGACCAGCACCATCGACAACAACAGTGCTGCGCCGCCCGCGTTGTGGGCGACGGCGATTGGCAGCGGCAGATGGAACACCACGTTGCTAATGCCGAGGGTGATTTGTGCGGCGAGCGCGATCAGCACCAGTGCGGCCAGTCGGGTCATGCCAACCACTTTCAGTTGCCAGGCCAGACCGAGCAGCACCAGCGTTACCAGCAGCGCGCCGATGCGATGGGTCAGATGAATCGCCGTGCGTGCGTCGCTGTCGAGTTGTCCGCCCAGGTAATTCGGGCCGATGTGTTGAGTCAGATGAAAGCCATTGGCGAAATCAGCGGCCGGCAGCCATTCGCCGTGGCACGTCGGGAAGTCGATGCAGGCCACCGCCGCGTAGTTGGAGCTGACCCAGCCACCTAGCGCGATCTGACCGATCACCAGCAACAGTCCCGCCGTCGCCCAGTACTGCAAACGCTTGGGCACGGTCAGCGCCGGCAGCACGCCGGACAATCTCAGGGTCAGCAAAAACAACAGACTCAACGTCGCGAAACCACCGAGCAAATGCCCGGTGACCACTTGCGGCCAGAGCTTGAGCGTCACTGTCCACATGCCAAACGCCGCTTGTGCGATGACCACCGCCAGCAAGAACAGTGGCAGTTTCAATGGCAGGCCCGGATGACGCCGGTTGACCCAGGCACGGCCGGCCAGCACTGAGATGAGCAGGCCGAGGGCACCGGCGAAGTAGCGATGGATCATCTCGTTCCAACCCTTGTGTGCTTCGACCGGCGCCTCGGGGTAATGCAGTTCGGCATGGGCCAGTTGGGCTTCGCTTTTCGGCACGCTGATAAATCCGTAGCACCCCGGCCAGTCCGGGCAACCGAGGCCGGCGTGGGTCAGGCGTGTGTAGGCGCCGAGCAGCACCACAATCAGTGCCAGCAGGGTGGCAAACAGCGCGAGGCGAAATCCAGGTTTGGCCATGACGATGCCCTTATCCGATGTTCGACAGTTTCAGCAGGTGGCGCAGGTCGTTGAGCAGATCCTTGCCCTTTACGTTCGGGCCGTAGCGCAGCACGAGGTTGCCGTGTGGATCGATGATCCACAGCTGCGGCGTGGCCTTGTCGCCAGTCGTCTTGGTGAACACAGCGGCATCCAGCGGATAGCGTTGCAGCTGCGGGTATTCGCGGGTCAGTTTGGCGTCGTAATCACTGTTCAGCGGCTGCGCGGCGGCGAGGGCATGGGTGGCACGCCCGGCCTCACGACCGAGGCCTATCTGGATCTGCCGCGCCAGATACACCAACTGCTGGCAATCCACCGAGCAGTCCTTGGGCGCGGTCACCAGCATCTGCCAGCGCTGTTCATCGGCTTGCACGCCGAGGTCGGCGCGGGTCTGGCCGTTGCCGAGCAGTTCACCGTGATAGCTGCGACCTTCCGGCACCCAGAACTGCAATTTGTACATGCCGGTGGCGAGCAGCATCGGGCCGACCACGCCGAGCACGATCAACAGCAATTGAATGCGACCGCGCCGGCGACTGACCGGCGCTTTGGCTTCAGACATGCTGGGTGGATTCATGGCTGTTCCCATGGTGTTTCTCCTTAGCGTTGTGCCAGCCGAGATAGAGGTAGAGCCCGAGCAGGGCAATGCTCATGGCGAACCACTGCACGGCGTAACCGAGGTGTTTTTCCGGGCCCATCGCGACCACCGGCCAGTCGGCCTGATAACTGGCCGGGCCGGGTTCGGCACGCAATTCATAGGCGTAGCCGTCGCGCCCGAGGGTTTTCCACAGCATGGCCGGCTCGACGGCGGTGATGGTTTGCGGCCAGATCTGGCTGGTCGGGTCGGCGTGCAACTGGAAAGTCGCGCCGGGGGCGACGTAGACCCAGGCGTCGATATTCAGCGATGCGGTTGGCGTGCTGAATTGCGGCGGTACGCGCCGATCCGGCCACGGCAGCCAGCCGCGATTGACCAGCAGCCACAGCCCGCTGCGCTGATCCTGAAACGGTTGCAGCAACTCGACGCCGACTTTGCCGTCACGCTGGCGGTTGTCGAGCAGCAAGCTGTGCGAGGCATCGAACTGGCCCTGCAGATGCACGCGGCGATAGGCCGGGTCGGCGCTGGTCAGTAATTCGCTGCTGGCCATCGGCGCGGCGGCGCGGCGTTCGGTGTACGTGGCGAGCAGGGCGGTTTTCTCCGCGCCACGGCCCAGTTGCCAGAAGCCCAGCGACACCAGCAGCGGCAGCAACAACGCCACCACCACGGTCGGAATCACACCCGGGCGAAAGCGCTTCATGCTTGCGCCACAAAGTCAGTCGTCGCGATCGCTATACTCAACTGCATCGCCTGTCCCCCGGAGTCTTCCCATGCTCAAAACAGCTATCGTCCTGATGCTGATTGCCACGGTGATCAGCCTGTTCAGCGGCCTGTTTTTCCTGGTCAAGGACGACAGCAGCTCGAATCGTCTGGTCATCGCCTTGAGTGTTCGGGTGGCATTGGCCGCTGCAACCGTCGGCTTGATCACCTGGGGTTTCTACAGCGGCCAATTGGTGTCGCACGCGCCTTTTTAGCGCTGCCTCAGAGCACGTAAACGAAGATGAACAAGCCGATCCACACCACGTCGACGAAGTGCCAATACCAGCTCGCCGCTTCAAAGCCGAACTGATGCTCGTTGTCGAAGTGGCCCTTCATGATCCGCATCAGCATCACAAACAGAATGATCGTGCCGATGGTCACGTGGGCGCCGTGGAAACCGGTGAGCATGAAGAACGTCGCGCCGTAGATGCCCGAACCCAGGGTCAGGCCCAGCTCCTTATAAGCGTGAATGTATTCTTCGGCCTGGAAGCCAAGGAACGCACAGCCCAGCAGCACAGTGATCGCCAGCCAGATTTTCAGCGCGCCGCGATGGCCTTTCTTCAGCGCATGGTGGGCGATGGTGATGGTCACGCTGGAGCTGACCAGCAGAATCGTGTTGATCAGCGGCAGACCCCACGGGCTGATGACATCCTTGGCCGGCGGGAACAGTTTCGGATCCGGCGTGTTCAGCAGCGGCCAGGTGAACTGAAAATTTGGCCAAAGCATGTGCGCGACCCCTTTGGGCCCTTCACCCCCGAGTGCCGGGCCGGAAATGTGCCGCACGTAGAACAGCGCACCGAAGAAAGCGACGAAGAACATCACCTCGGAAAAGATGAACCAGCTCATGCCCCAGCGGAACGAGCGGTCCAGCTGCGCGCTGTATAGCCCCGCGCGGCTTTCCTTGATCACGGTGCCGAACCAGCCGAACAGCATGTATGCCACCAGCAGGCCACCTACGAAAAAGATCAGCGGGCCGTGGGATTCCGGACGCGCTGCCTTCAGATCGTTGAACCAGACGGCCAGACCGTACACGGTGACCAACATCCCGATCGTGGCGATGATCGGCCACTTGCTCTGGGCCGGAACGTAATAGTGCTCATGAGTTGCCATTTATTGTTCTCCTTATCGGGCACGCTAACCGCCAGTGTTTACAGCCACCGGTGGATGTCGGGCGGTGATATCGAACAGCGTGTAGGACAGCGTCAGGTGCTTCACTTCCTTGGGCATGTCGCGGTCAACAATGAACCGCACCGGCATCTCGATCTGTTGCCCGGGCTGCAGCACCTGCTGGGTAAAGCAAAAGCATTCGGTCTTGTGGAAATACGCCGCGGCATTACTCGGCGCGATGCTGGGTACGGCTTGCGCACTCATCGGTTTGTCGGTGGGGTTGCGGGCGATGAAGATCATCTCATTGACCGCGCCGGGGTTGGCCGTGAGTTCGTCATGCTTGGGATAGAACTCCCACGGCATGTCGGCGGTGTTGGTCGACAGAAACTGCACGCGCACTTGGCGCGAGGTATCAACCACCTGCTCCCCCTCGTACTGGCCGCCGGTCTTGCCGTTGATGCCGAAGGCTTTGCACATCACGTCATAGATCGGCACCAGGGCAAACCCGAAAATGAACATCGCGACCACCACACCGAGCAGGCGGGTGACGAGTTTTTTCAGCGAGATCGAGTCAGCCATGGTTCATGCCCTCACCACCCAACTTTATGGGCATCGGTGATGCTTTTGTGGCGAGGGGATTTATCCCCGATCGGCTGCGCAGCAGTCGTAAACCCGGCGCATGCGGTATGCCTGATCCATCGTGGTCGCAGGTTTTGGGGCTGCTTCGCAGCCCATCGGGGATAAATCCCCTCGCCACAGGAGATCTGTGTACATCCACAGGGGATCTGTGTGCTTGCACAGGTTTCTCACTGGTCTTCACAGCGGGTTGGCGTTTCATTTCACTTCCGGCGGTGTGCTGAAGGTGTGATACGGCGCCGGCGACGGCACGCTCCACTCCAGACCTTCGGCGCCATCCCACGGTTTGGCCGGTGCCGGAACGCCGCCACGGATGGTCTTGATCACGATGAAGAGGAAGAAGATCTGCGTGGCGCCGAACATGAATGCACCGATCGAGGAGACCATGTTGAAATCGGCGAATTGCAGGTTGTAGTCCGGAATCCGTCGCGGCATGCCCGCCAGCCCCACGAAGTGCATCGGGAAGAAGGTCAGGTTCATGCCGACGAACGACAGCCAGAAATGCAGCTTGCCGAGGGTTTCGTCGTACATGTGCCCGGTCCATTTCGGCAGCCAGTAGTACGCCGAGGCGAAGATCCCGAAGATCGCCCCCGGCACCAGCACATAGTGGAAGTGCGCGACCACGAAATAGGTGTCCTGATACTGGAAGTCCGCCGGGGCAATGGCCAGCATCAGCCCGGAGAATCCGCCAATGGAGAACAGGATCACGAACGCCACGGCAAACAGCATCGGCGTCTCGAAGGTCATCGAGCCTTGCCACATGGTGCTGGCCCAGTTGAAGACTTTCACCCCGGTCGGCACCGCGATCAGCATCGTTGCGTACATGAAGAACAGCTCGCCCACCAACGGAATGCCGACCACGAACATGTGGTGCGCCCAGACGATAAACGACAGGAACGCGATGCTCGCCGTGGCGTAGACCATCGAGGTGTAGCCGAACAGCGGTTTGCGGGCGAAGGCCGGGATGATCTGGCTGACGGCGCCGAAGGCCGGCAGGATCATGATGTACACCTCGGGATGGCCGAAGAACCAGAACACATGCTGGAACAACACCGGGTCACCGCCACCGGCAGCACTGAAGAAACTGGTGCCGAAGTGGATGTCCATCAGCATCATCGTCACGCACCCGGCCAGCACCGGCATCACCGCGATCAGCAGGAACGCGGTGATCAGCCAGGTCCAGACGAACAGCGGCATTTTCATCAACGTCATGCCGGGGGCGCGCAGGTTGAGGATGGTCGCGACCACGTTGATCGCGCCCATGATCGAGCTGATGCCCATCAGGTGAATGGCGAAGATGAAGAACGTCACGCTCTCAGGTGCGTAAGTCGTCGAGAGCGGTGCGTAAAACGTCCAGCCGAAATTAGGCCCGCCACCGGGGCTGAACAGGGTCGAGACCAGCAGCAGGAACGCCGCCGGCAGCAGCCAGAAGCTGAAATTGTTCATGCGCGGCAGGGCCATGTCCGGCGCGCCGATCATCAACGGGATCATCCAGTTGGCGAGGCCGACGAACGCCGGCATCACCGCACCGAACACCATCACCAAACCGTGCATGGTGGTCATCTGGTTGAAGAACGCCGGTTCGACGATCTGCAAACCCGGCTGGAACAACTCGGCGCGGATCACCATGGCGAACGAGCCGCCGAGCAGGAACATGCAGAACGCAAACCACAGGTACAGCGTGCCGATGTCCTTGTGGTTGGTGGTCAGCACCCAGCGCATCAGGCCTTTGGCCGGGCCGTGGGCGTGGTCGGCGTGACCGTGGTCATCGATGACAGCGCTCATGGCCGGTCTCCTTCAAGCGAGTGGACGGGGCAGGCCGGGGCGCGGAGCCCTGACCGATTCACGAAGTACGCAATAGACCGGCTCATTTGCTTTCCGCCTGTTTCAGCTCCAGCACTTCTTTTGGCGTCACCATGTCGCCCTTGTTGTTGCCCCACGCGTTACGTTCGTAGGTCACGACGGCGGCGATATCGACTTCCGACAACTGCTTGCCGAACGCCGCCATGGCGGTGCCGGGTTTGCCGTGGAAGACGATGCTCAGGTGATCCTTGATCGGGCCAGTGGCGATTTTCGAGCCCTTGAGCGCCGGGAACATCGGCGGCAGGCCTTGGCCTTCAGCCTGGTGACAGGCGACGCAAGCGGTGTGATAGACCTTGTCGCCGCGCTCCTTGAGTTCGTCGAGGGTCCATTCCTTGCTGGTCAGTTCTTTGAGCTGCGCAGTCTCGGCTTTGCGCTCGGCGAGCCAGGTTTCGTAGTCGGCCTTATCCTTGACCTCGACCACGATCGGCATGAAGCCGTGATCCTTGCCGCACAGTTCGGCGCACTGGCCACGGTAGAGGCCGGGCTTGTCGACACGGGTCCAGGCTTCGTTGACGAATCCCGGAATCGCATCGCGTTTGACCGCAAAGGCCGGCACCCACCAGGAGTGGATCACGTCAGCGGAGGTCACGAGGAAGCGCACCTTGGCGCCGGTCGGCAGCACCAATGGCTTGTCGACCTCAAGCAGGTAATGCTCGCCCTTGGCTTCCTTGTTGTGGATCTGTTCGGCGGGGGTGGCCAGGTTGCTGAAGAACTCGACGTCCTGGCCCAGGTATTTGTAATGCCACTTCCACTGATACCCGGTGACCTGGATATCGATATCCGGCTCACTGCTGTCGTACATCTTGATCAGGGTGGCGGTCGCCGGCACGGCCATCGCTACCAGAATCAGCAGCGGCACGATGGTCCACATGATTTCGACGCCGGTGCTTTCGTGGAATTTTGCGGCGACCTGCCCGGTAGAACGGCGGTGCACCATCATCGACCAGAACATGGCGCCGAAGACGATGACCCCGATCACCACACAGATCCAGAAAATGGTCATGTGCAGGTCGAATACTGCGTGACTGATTTCAGTCGCTCCAGGCGCCATATTTACAGTCCAGGCCGCGTTGGCCGGGCTGAAAATCGACCACAACAGGAGGCCCATCCAGACGTGTGGATGTCGCATCATTGCGGGTTCCCCTTATCGTTCTTGTTATCCCGCCGGCTTTCGCCTGCGGCAAGGGAGCGGCTGCATCAGACTACGAACTTGAATCGCCGAGCCTTGCTGCGGGTGCAGTCGGGCGTCATCAGCTAACTCCATTCACTGGCGAGTATAGACAGCGACTGGAAATTGCAATGTGAGGACGTAAATGATCTGAAACAGCGAAGACTTGCGTTCAAGGGCAGGAATGGAGAAGGATGCAGACGAGTGGTGGCAAATCGATATAACGCAGATGCATCAAGGATGAAATAATTATGACAAATGCGTCTTAGCATTTTTCGTAAGCCAGCTAACTTATGTCTTCCCTATTTCATTGCCTTGTTCCCTGGAGTTTTCATGAACACCGCCGCATTGCGCGAGCAGATCCAAAAAGCCCAACAGCACGAGAAAGAAACCGGCCTGCTGACCCGTCAGCTGGAAAGCAAGCTGCCTCATTTACACCCGGCGATCCAATTGCCGGAAGCCGACGCCAATGGTGTGCTGACGCGTTTTGTCGCCGCCTACATTGATGAAGTACCGGACTTGCTGGATGCAGCCAATGAAGTCGCCAGGGAAGCGGGCATCGAATCGCAGATCAAACCGGTGCTGAAAATCGCCGAGCAGTACTTCCTCCAGCCGCCAGCCATCATGGCCGGGCACGTTGGTCTGGACAGCCTGCTGGACGAAGCCTACCTGGCGCACCGTTTTGTCGAAGAGGTCAACGACCTGTACATCAAGCATTTCGGCCAGCCACTGATCCCCTTGGACATGACGGTCGCCAACTTGATTGCTCACCAGTTGATCGGTGAGGAATTTGCCAACCAACTGGACGAAGCGGTGCATCACGCCATCGACGAGATGCTCAACGACGAAAGCTTTGCGCTGGAATCGGTAGAGATCTACCGCGAAAAACTCAGCAGCCCGGAGACGGGTGCGGCGTGGAAACGCTGGCCGTGCATGGGTCGCCGCCTGGGTGTGGGCCTGGAGCTGGATCAGCCCGCTGCCTGAACCTTAAAAGATCGCAGCCTCCGGCAGCTCCTACATGAGAGGGTATTTCACCCTGTAGGAGCTGCCGAAGGCTGCGATCTTTTGATCCTAAGCGGCTGAGCCAATCCCGGTGTTTGTGCGAACCCTGCCTTCAAGCCTGCGCTTCAACCCACGCGACTCGATCACCAGCTTCGAGCCCTTGGCCGCATTCGCCCGGCCCCATTCTTCCAGCAACTCCAGACACGAATGGTCGATGTAGCTCAGGTTATTGAGCGGCACATGCACCGTCGAGCCTGCTGGAATCGTACCCAGCACCTGGGTCAGCGCCGGTACTTTGAGGAAGGTCGCCGCGCCGATCAGACGTAACTCCATTTCCCCTTCCGGCGGCAGGTCGATCAAGCTGATCTTCAGTCGTGATGCCTTGAAGGCCAGTTTCACCAGCGTCAGACCAAAGCCGATCAGCACACCGGTCAGCAGGTCAGTGAAGATGATCGCCAGCGCCGTCGCAGCGTAAGTGAACATCGGCATCCGGCCATAACGCCCCAGCCCACGAAACGCTTTGAGATCCACCAGTTTGAAACCGGTATACACCAACACACCCGCCAGACTCGCCACCGGAATGCTTTGCAGCACACTCGACAGCAACAGCACGAACGCCAGCAGCCACAGACCATGGAAGATCGTCGAGTAACGCGTGGTCGCACCGGCCTGGACGTTGGCCGAACTGCGCACGATCACCCCGGTCATCGGCAGTGCGCCGAGCAGACCGCAGAGCATGTTGCCGACACCTTGCGCCGACAGTTCACGGTCGAAGTCCGAACGCACGCCATTGTGCATGCGATCTACCGCGGCGGCCGACAACAGGGTTTCCGCGCTGGCGATAAACGCCACGGCGAACGCGGCGATCAGCAGCGTCGGGTCGGCCAGACTGAGCAGGTCCGCCGGTTTCAACCAGTCGATGGCTTCCGCCAGATTCGCCGGCACCTCCACCCGTTTGACCTGCAATGCCAGCAGCAGACTGGCGCCAGTGGCCAGGCCAACACCGAGCAATGCGCCGGGGACGAATCGCAGCGAGTGCGGGCGGAATTTCTCCCACAGCCACATCACTGCAATCGTCGACAGCCCGAGCAATCCAGCCTGCCAGCCAAACGACGGCAAGGCCTGCGCCACCGCCGCGGGGAACGCCGTGAGGTTATCCAGCCCGGAAGGTTTCGGCGAAGCATCGAGCATCACATGCACCTGTGACAGCACGATCAATACGCCAATCCCGGCCAGCATGCCGTAGACCACCGCTGGCGCCGTGACCCGAAACCAGCAGCCGAGCTTCAGTCGCCCGGCCACCAGTTGCAGGAAACCGGCGAGCAGCAAAATCGGCCCAAGCATCTCGATACCGTGCTGGCGCACCAGTTCGAACACCAAAACCGCCAGACCCGCCGCCGGCCCGCTGACCTGTAGCGGCGAACCCGCCAGCCAACCCACCACCAGACCACCGATGATGCCGGTGATCAGACCTTTTGCTGGCGGCAACCCTGAAGCGATTGCAATGCCCATGCACAACGGCAGGGCGACCAAAAACACAACCACGGATGCGAGCAGCTCCCGTGGCAACACAGCTTTCAATTGAGCAGCACGCATGGTGATTCTCCCGAAGTTTTCTTCAGGCGTGGCGAGGCCGGGCCGCTGAAACAGCGGCCGGCGTCAAACCACACAGATTGTCAGGAAGATTTAGAAGCGCGCTTTGGGCGTCGCCACCGGAATCGGATGGCTGCCATCGAGCGGCAGGAAACGTCCCTGATCCGCGTCGTAAGCTTTGATTTCGCTGGTTTCGATGTTGTAGACCCAGCCATGGATGAACAGCTGACCGTTCGCCATGCGTGAGGCTACCGAAGGATGGGTACGCAAGTGCTGCAATTGGGCGATGACGTTTTCCTCGGTGAGGATCGGCATGCTTTCTTTTTCGTCGGCGCAGTTACAGTTTTCATGCACCATGGTTTTCGCGACTTCGGCGTGGCGCAACCAGGCTTTGACCGTCGGCATTTTTTCCAGGCTGTCGGGGTTGAGCACCGCACGCATGGCGCCGCAATCGGAGTGGCCGCAAATGATGATGTGCTGCACGCCCAGCGCCAGTACCGCGTATTCGATGGCGGTGGAAACGCCGCCGTTCATCTGGCCGTACGGTGGCACGACGTTGCCGACGTTACGTGTTACGAACAGATCGCCCGGCGAGCTGTGGGTAATCAGCTCGGGAACGATGCGCGAGTCGGCGCAGGTGATGAACATCGCCTTGGGCGCTTGGGCCGTGGCGAGTTTCTTGAAGAGTTCTTCCTGCTGCGGGAAGACCTCATGATGAAAATGCAAAAAGCCGTCTACGATCTGTCGCAGCGCTGCATCGGCGGAATCCGCTTCTGGGGTTTGCGCCGACGCAGCCAGCGGCTGTTTATCCTTGTCACTCATGATTCATCCTCTTAGGCGGATTCAGGGAGTCTTGCCCCGGTATTCCGGTATGAAGCCAGTGGCTGTTTAAAACATCCGGGTCATCCCGACCCGTCAGTCACTCGATGAACAAGGTAGCCGCCGAAACTTAACTCAAACTGAATCAAACGCTCTAGAACGTGTGTTCCAGGTCACAAAAAACGTGACTGAGGATTTCGACGGAAGGATTCCAACCCCTCAACCATAAGCCAATTGTCGCTAAATCAGCGACATCTGGCGACCCGGCGGACAGAAGGCAGTGCAATCGAGGTTATAGCCCTCGCGATGGTTGAGACCCAGACGCTTGATCGCCTTGGCAAAACGCTGGGCGAGCAGATCGGCGAACGGGCCTTCACCGCGCATGCGAGCGCCGAAACGGCTGTCGTAGAGCTCGCCGCCACGGCTTTGGCGGATCAGGCTCAGCACATGCGCCGCCCTTTGTGGATAGTGCGCTTGCAGCCATTCCTCGAACAACGGCGCCACCTCCAGCGGCAGGCGCAACATCATGTACGCAGCGCTTTGCGCACCGGCGGCGTGGGCCTCGGTGAGCAGGCTTTCGATCTCGCTGTCGTTGATCATCGGAATCATCGGTGAACACAGCACCCCGACCGGAATGCCCGCTTCGCGCATCACCCGGATCGCCCGCAACCGCGCCTTGGGCGCTGCGGCGCGCGGTTCGAGGATGCGTTTGAGTTCGTCGTCCAGCGTGGTCAGGCTGATCATCACGGCCACCAGCCGTTGCTGCGCCAGCTCGGTGAGCAGGTCGAGATCGCGCAGGATCAGCGAACCCTTGGTGACGATGGTTACCGGATGCCGATAACGCAAAAGCACTTCGAGGATCTGACGGGTGATCTTGTGTTCGCGTTCGATGGGCTGATACGGATCAGTGTTGGAGCCCAGATTGATTGGCGCGCATTCATAGCCGCGTTTGCTCAGTTGCTCTTCCAGCACTTGCGCAGCGTTGGTCTTGGCGATCAGCTTCGTTTCAAAGTCCAGCCCGGGCGACATGTCCCAATAGGCGTGACTGGGCCGTGCGTAGCAATAGATGCAGCCATGCTCGCAGCCGCGATAGGGATTGATCGAGCGATCAAACGGCAGGTCAGGCGAGGTGTTGCGGGTGATGATGGTTTTTGCGGTTTCGATCATCACCTCGGTGTTCTGCGTTTCGGGCACTTCCTGATACCAGCCGTCGTCCTCGGCCACCGAGCGGTTCGGTGCGAAGCGGTTGTGCGGGTTGGTCGCGGTACCGCGACCGCGTGGGGGGAGAGGGCTGGTCATCGCGCGAATCTCATGTCTGTATATGCATACAGTATATGAGCAGGGCCTGGACGATCCAGTACCGTTCGGCTCTGGAGCTCATTCGCGGCTTGCTCCTGCTATTCGGTTTGTAATTTATATAAATAGCTGTAACTAGAGACAATCCGAGAAACATATGTGTCGTTGTGAAGAAAAGTTATCAAATATAGTCTTAAAAACTTGCAGGCATTGAGGCCTGTTTATTTATTTAAAGGATTTGATTTATGTCGTTTCTCAATCAGCGTGGCGTTTTTCTACAGATGATGCCGCCGAGCCAGTCTGAGCCCAACACTATTGTTTCGTTGCAACTGGCCCGCAAGGAACTGGGCTGGAATGCCGAGGAAGAATTATCGACCGAGGCATTGGTCGATTCGATTTATGTTATCGCCGTATCAAGCGATCGCGGCAAGACCTTCACCATCCGCACAGACAAGAAAGATGTGGACGGCGATGGTGATGTTGATAGTGATGACAAGGCCAAGTTAGTAGCGCTGGCCAAGGCTTATGTGAGTATCGTCAATCCTTGAATGGCTTCTTGCAACATTGGTCATTACGACAACTTTCAACAAAAACCCTGCATGAATGATTCATGCAGGGTTTTATATTTTTAGTTGTGGCTAGTTACCTGGCCAAGATCATCACCAGACGTTGTTTTCATATCGTCGGTGCGTAGTCCTGCGACGTCTTTGGCCGAGACCGGTGCGCCTTTATTACCCCAACTACCCCGAATAAAGCTCACCACATCCGCGACTTCCTGATCCGATAACCGCCAGGCAAAACCAGGCATGGTAAAAGTTGAAGGCGCGGTGTGCGTCGCCGGCAATGTACCGCCCTTGAGCACGATGTGGATCAGCGAGGTCGGGTCTTCCGATTGCAGCACCGGATTGCCCGCCAGCGCCGGGAACACGCGGGTGTAGCCGTGGCCGTCGGTACGATGGCACGCCGCGCAGTTGTCGATGTACACCGACGCACCGCGCTGGCTGTCGTCGCCGTTCCACAGGGCTTTGGTGGCTGTCGCGTCGTATTGGTGTGGCTGATCGTTCGGATCATTGGCCGGCAACGATTTGAGGTAGCGCGCAATCGCGGTCAGGTCGGCGTCGGTCATGTATTGCATGCTGTGGGTGACCACGTCGCTCATGCCGCCGAACACGGCGCTGCGATCACTGCGGCCGGTCTTGAGGAATTGCACCAGTTGCTCCTCGCTCCAGCTGCCGAGACCATCCTTGTGATCGCCACGCAAACTCTTGGCGATCCAGCCTTCCAGCGGCGCACTGCCAGCCAGAAATTGGCTGCCATCGGCCGCACTCAGGGATTTTTCCTGCATGGTCAGGGCACGTGGCGTATGGCAGGCGCCGCAATGTCCTAGGCCTTCGACCAGATACGCCCCACGGTCAATCACCGGATCGTCCGACGTCGCCTTGTAGTCCTCGACCTTCGGCGCAAACATCCAGCGCCAGCCCATCAGCGGCCAACGCATGCTCAACGGCCATGGAATGTCGCTGGCCTTGTTCTCTTGCGCGACGGGTTCCACGCCGTGCATGAAGTACGCGTACAACGCTTTCATGTCGGTTTCGCTGACACGGGCGTAGGACGGATACGGCATCGCCGGGTACAACGTACTACCGTTTTTGGCGACGCCATGACGCACAGCCTGATCAAAGTCCTCGAAGCTGTAATCACCCACGCCGGTTTTATCCGGGGTGATATTGGTCGAGTAGATCGTGCCGATCGGCGTTTCCATTGGCAGGCCCCCGGCGAACGGCTTGCCGTTTTTCGCGGTGTGGCATGCCACGCAGTCACCGGCGCGGGACAGATATTCACCCTGTTTGATCAAGGATTGATCGACTTCAGCCGCTTGCAAAGCAGCACTGCCGAGCAGGGCCAGGGTCGCGATAACAAAATTCTTCATGGTCATCGCTCCTTAAGCCTGAACCAGCGGGCCGGGGTTTTTCAGGTATTGCTCGCGGATCGCCTTCGCCGACCAATAGGTCAACGCAGCGACCAGGCCGGTCGGGTTGTAGCCCAGTCCTTGCGGGAATGCCGAGGCGCCCGGCACGAATACGTTGTGCACGTCCCAGCTCTGCAGGTAGCGGTTCAACGCGCTCTTCTTCGGATCGGTGCCCATGATCGCGCCACCGTTGAGGTGGGTGGTCTGGTACGACGCGGTGTTGAAGTGGTCGCCGACTTTCTTGCCGATCACCGCAATGGCTTTCGGGCCCATCGCTTCGGCGACCTTGCCCATTTTCTCGACCATGAAGCGGTTCATCTTGATGTCGTTTTCCTGCCAGTCGAAGGTCATGCGCAGCAGCGGCAAGCCGTAGGCATCGCGGTACACCGGATCGAGATCGAGGTAGTTACCTCTGTAGGACTGATGCGCGCCGTGGGCATCCATCGACACCTGGTGGGTGTAGTAATCGGCGGTCGCGCGTTTCCAGGCGCTGCCCCAGGCTGGCGTGCCCGGCGGGTTCGAGGTGCCCGCAATCGGTCGGCTACCGGCCTGGTTGACCCACATCGGCGAGCCGCCGACGAAGCCGTGCGGGCCGTGGTCGAAGTTGTCGGCGTTGAAATCATCCAGCGCCACACCGTTACCGCCGGCCCCGATGAAGTTGTTGGTGTGGGTGTCCTTGTCGAAGAACGCCTTGATCGTCGCCATGTTCTGGTAAGCGAAGTTGCGCCCGACCACGCCTTCGCCGCTGATCGGGTCGTACGGCTTGCCGATACCGGAGAGCAGCATCAGTCGCACGTTGTGCAACTGGAACGCGCCGAGGATCACCAGATCCGCCGGTTGCTCAATCTCCCGGCCTTGCGCGTCGATGTAGGTGACGCCAGTGGCTTTGGTTTTGCTGCTGTCGAGATTGACCCGCAGCACATGGGCGTTGGCCCGCAGCTCGAAATTCGGCAACGGTTTGAGCGCCGGCAGAATGTTCACGTTCGGCGAGGCTTTGGAATACATGTAGCAAACGTAACCGCTGCAAAATCCGCAGAAGTTGCACGGACCCATCTGCGCGCCGTAGGGATTGGTGTAAGGCCCTGAAGTATTTGCCGAAGGCAGGTTGTAGGGTTTGTAACCAACCTCTGTGGCTGCCTTGCCGAACAGCTGTGCGGAAACCGTGTTCTTCTGCGCTTCCAGCGGGAAATGATTCGAGCGATCCGGCGCGTAAGGGTTGCCGCCCTTGCCCTGACCCACCAACTGACCTTTGACGGTCCAGGCCTGACCCGAAGTGCCGAAGACTTTTTCGGCGTAATCGAAAAACGGCTCCAGCTCTTCATAGCTGACGCCGAAGTCCTGGATGGTCATGTCCTTGGGAATGAAGCTTTTGCCGTAGCGTTCTTCGTAGTGGCTGCGCATACGCAGCTCGATCGGGTCGACGCGAAAGTGCACGCCCGACCAGTGCAGCCCGGCGCCACCAACGCCATTGCCCGGCAGGAACGCACCCAACTGGCGGTTCGGCAGGGCGATGTCGTTGACGCTGTGGCGAATGGTGACGGTCTCTTTGGAGATGTCCTGAAAGAGTTTTTTCCGAACGCTGTAGGTGAGTTCGTCGATCACCTGCGGATAGTTGCCGTCGGGGTAAGTGTCCTGCATCGGCCCGCGCTCCAGCGCCAGCACATTCAGGCCTGCTTCGGTCAGTTCCTTGGCCATGATCGCGCCGGTCCAGCCAAAACCGACGATCACTGCGTCGACCTTCTTCATTACGGTTGCCATGCTCACGCCCTCTCGCCGCGAATCGAAACTGCCGGGAAGGGGTATTGCTCGTTGCGTTCCACCCAATCCATGAAATCGGCGCGGGCGCCGGGGAAGCCGATCATGGTCCAGCCGACCATGCCTTTGTTGCCGCCGTGGATCGGGTCGCAGAAGAACCCTTCCTTGGTGTTTTGCAGCAGCAGATTGAAGAAAATCTTCGCCGGAACGCTATCGAACTGCGGTTTTCCGGCTTCCAGTTGCTTGAGCAAATCGTCTCGGGTAGCGCTGTCTTGCTCGGCAAATGTTTTACCGTTGAGGGCTTTTGTCCACTGATCCGTGGCGGTGATGCCAAGGCGATAGATCTCTTTGGGCACCAGTTTGCTCTGCCAGCCCATCTCCGGCGCCGCTTCAGCGTTGAACGGGCCCTGCATGTACCAAAGGGCTCCGGCAGCGTAGGGCGTGTTCATCTGACGATCGATGTATTCCGGCACACCGGCTTCGATCGCGCCTGGGCCTTGAGCATCGGCGGGAATCAATTGCGCCACGGCGGCATTGATGAACGCCCATTCTTCAGCGGTGAAATAGCTCGGCTGATAAACGCCAGCGTCAGCGCGAGCCGGTTGCGCCACGGGCGTTGCCGGGGCGGCTTCAGGCGCGGCTTGCAGGACACTGCTGCCCAGACCGGTGCCGGCCAGGGTGACCACCGGAATCAGGGTCAGGGATTTGCGTAAAAACTCACGCCGCGGGTTGTCTCGATTCTCATCAGACATTGGGGTGCACCTCATCAGGCATCAAGATTGGGCAGCCGTTTCTGCGAACGGCTTGAGGATTTGTTGTCGCGACGCGGCCGGTTTGACCCGTATAAGGGGGACGCGTCTGCAACAAGATGTGACAAATGGTAGCAGGCTAAGCATCTGGGTGAATCGATAAAGCGCAAAAAAGACTGGAATTGCGCGTTGGGATTTAAAGAAAAACCCCGATTCACGCTTCTTTGACAACCGGCTCACGGGGCTTTGACCGGCAAATCGTGAAGCTGTGGTTCCCGTTACTGAACAATCCCGATACGGTTAATCCAGCATGTCCCGAGTGCGCTTTTTTCCTGCTTTGTGTGTATCCCTGGTAGCTCTGTTGCACTGGGTCCCGGCCAAGGCGGGTGACACCGCAACTGCCCGCCCCACCGAGTGGGCGCAACCGGTCGAAGTGCAATACAACCTGTTCCAGATGTCGCCGACGCTGTACCGCAGCGCATTGCCCGACGACGGCGCGGTGCCATTGCTGAAAAAGCTCAAGGTGACCACGGTGATCAACTTTCTGCCTGAGGCCGATGGCAACTGGCTGACCGACCCCGGCATCACTCAAGTGCAACTGCCGTATCGCACCAACCACGTCGACGACAGCGATGTGCTCAAGACCCTGCGTGCCATACAGACCGCCGAGGCCAGCGGCCCGGTGCTGATGCATTGCAAACACGGCTCTGATCGCACCGGGTTGATGGCGGCGATGTACCGCGTAGTGGTGCAGGGGTGGAGCAAAGAGGACGCCCTGAGCGAGATGACCCAGGGCGGATTTGGCGAAAGCGGGCACTATCGCGACAGCGTCCGCTATGTGATGCAGGCCGATGTCGACAAGTTGCGTACCGCGCTGGCCAACGGCGATTGCAGCACCAGCGCGTTCGCCACCTGCTCGATGAAGAGCTGGTTTCAGACGGTCAATCTGAAGTGAGTGGCGCCCTGACTGGTTGCGGGTGCAGGAATTGCTCATCGACCGGCTGGCCGAGGAAGCTCTCAAGCGCGATCAGTAACGAGCGTGAGTCTCCGGGGGCAAAGAATGTTTCGCGAAAATCCCGGCCGGTCTGCGGGTCGAACACCCCCGCGCGTTCAAACCGCTTGAACACTTCGGTGGCCATTGCGCCGGACCATTTGTAGGCATAGACCGATGCCTCGTAACCGGTTACCAGATAATCAAAACCGTAGGCAAAACGGTGCAGACCCGACATGCGCAATTGAGGCATCTCACGCTGCACGTCCTCAAACACCTGCTCAATGCCGCGGCCATCGCCGTAACAGCGATGTAATTGCAGATCGAGCATCGCCGACATCAGCAGCATGGCGGTTGTCCGGCTGGTGTAGGCAGTCAGGGCTGTGAGCGCGCGGTTCACTTGAGCGTGCGTCAAGCGTTCGCCCGTTTCGTAATGTGCTGCCAGCCACACCAGAAACTCCGGCGACATGCACCAATGTTCGAATAACTCCCCGGCGAATTCGGCGCTATCACGTCCCAGTTGGGAAATCCCCGACAAGTTATGGTTGGGCGAGCGCGTCAGAACATGGTGCAAACAATGGCCGAACTCATGAACCAGTACTCGCAGATTTATATGAGAAAGCAGGCACGGATGTTCGGGGGTGGCAGTCGGGAAGTTGCTGTACAGGATGATTATTGGCAGCGCAGGCCTTCCCTCGGCATTGATCCGGCGCACGCGCAGCACCGAAGTCCAGGCGAAATCGTCGGTGCCTTGGCGGCGGTAAGGATCCACGTAGATATGGCCGATGACCTGCCCATGCTCGCTGATTTCCAGGAGTTGTACGTCCTCATGCCAATGGCTGATCGTGGTCTGTTCGACGATGGTGATCCCGAACAGGTGTTCGCAGAATCGACACAGCCGCCGCAACGTTTCATCCAGCGCAAAGTACCGACGCAAGCCCCTGGTCGCCCCGTCCGATTGCTCGACGCGTAGTTGTTCGGCGAGAAACTCTTCATCCCACGCCTGAATGTCCGTGATCCCCAGTGTGCGGGCGAATGCTTTCAGAGCGTGTGCATCACGTTCCAGGGCTGGCGTATTCGACGCGATCTGTTGCCGCAAGAAAGCATCGACTTGCTCCGCGGAAGTGGCAATGCGGGTTTCGAGGCAAAGCTGGACGAAGTTCTCGAAGCCTGACAATTCGGCTTTTTTGTGGCGCAAGGCGAGCAACTCTTTCAGCACCGGTCCGTTGTCGAGTTTGTCAGCTTGTGGGTCCAGATCGGAAGCGCGGTTGTTCCAGGCAGTGAAATATTCTTCGCGCAGCGCCCGGTCTTGCGCATGGCGCATGATTTGCCCGCAGGTATTGAGATCCAGCGTGAGTAGCCAACCGTGATGTCCCGCCTGCCTGGCATTGCGGGCCAGGCGTGCCTGCATCTCCTCAGGCAGCCCCCGGAGTTGCGTGACGTCGTCGATGCGCTTGCTCCAGGCAGCATTGGCGCGTTCCAGATTGCTCAGAAACCGTTGTTCCAGAGTCTGTATCTTGCGATTAACGCGGGCAAGTTCATGCTGTTGTGCTGGCGGAAGGTCGAGGCCGGACAAGCGAAATGCGCGCAAAATCTTCGCCAGCGAGGCTTTGCGCTGATCATCGAAACTGGCGGCAACCGAACTCTGCGCCAGGCGTTGATAGGTTCGGTACAACTCGAGATTGGCGGTCTTGTCGGCCATGTACTGGCCTGCAGCGAGACTGCACAACGCGCTTTCCTTGAGCCAGTCGGCGTCGGCGGATTTGACCTTCGAGAGCGTTTCGATAACGCCTAGCGCTTCACCCAGCCGCGCATCTGCCTCGTCGATGGCCACCACCAGATCGTCCCAATTCGGCTGTTCGGTCTGGCTGGCAATCACTTGGGCAATAATCTGGCGATTCTCGGCAACGATCGTATTGATCGCCGGCACCAGATGTTCGGCACGTATTGCCGACCACGGCGGCAGTGTCCAGTGTTGCAAAAGCGGATTGGTGTCGGGCATGACGTCTTCCTTGAGGGTTGGCTTAAAGGGCCAGCCTAAGCAGGAAGCGCAGGAGAAGGGCGGTACATAGTTACCACCTTCCACCGCTGATCGGTGGAAGGTGGTACTGACTCAATGTTGCTCGTCAGGCTTTTTCGCAAGTTTCGGATTAGGGAAAAACTGCACTGCCTGGACTTTCTTGTCCGCTGGCGGTTTCAGCGCGCTGGTGTTGACCCGCGTGCCCAGCTCCTTTGGAACCGACAGCCCTTGCTCGTTCAGCGTGTCGGAGTAACCGCAGGCCACGCATTCGCGGTTTGGCACGGTGTCTTCGTTCCACATCATCAGTTTGTCCGGCTCGCTGCACGCCGGGCAGACGGCCCCGGCAATAAAGCGTTTTTTGGTGATCACAGGACCCTCACTCATGCTGCCGCGTCCTCACTCAGGCCGCTGTGACGCAACAGTGCGTCAATCGATGGCTCACGACCACGGAAGTCGACGAACAGCACCATCGGCGCTTGAGAGCCGCCGCGTGCCAGAATCGCTTCGCGAAAGGCTCGACCGGTTTCAGCGTTGAGCACACCGTCTTCTTCAAACTTCGAGAACGCATCGGCCGACAGCACCTCAGCCCACTTGTAGCTGTAGTAACCCGCCGCGTAACCGCCGGCGAAGATGTGCGCGAAGCTGTTGGGGAAGCGGTTGTAGGCCGGAGGACGCATCACCGACACCTCGTCACGCACGCCTTCAAGCACTTGCAGCGGGCTGCGGCCGTCGCCGTGAGTGGCATGCAGTTCGAAGTCGAACAGCGAGAATTCCAGCTGACGGACCATCATCAGGCCGGACTGAAAGTTTTTCGCCGCGAGCATTTTTTCCAGCAGATCCTGTGGCAGCGCCTCGCCGGTTTCGTAGTGTCCGGAAATCAGCGCGAGACCTTCCGGCTCCCAGCACCAGTTTTCCATGAACTGGCTCGGCAGCTCGACTGCGTCCCACGCCACACCGTTGATGCCCGACACGCCGGCATGCTCGACGCGGGTCAGCAGGTGATGCAGGCCGTGGCCGAATTCGTGGAACAGCGTGGTCACTTCATCGTGGGTCAGCAGCGCAGGCTTGCCGCTGTCGGCCGGGGTGAAGTTGCACACCAGATTGGCCACCGGGCTTTGCAGCACGCCGTCGACAGTGCGGCGACGGTCGCGGGCGCCGTCCATCCACGCACCGCCACGCTTGTTGGCGCGGGCGTACAGGTCGAAGAAGAAGCGGCCGACGTGCTGGCCGTTTTCCTTGATTTCGAACAGGCGAACATCCGGGTGCCAGGTGTCGAAGCCTTTCTGCTCGGCGATCTCGATGCCGTACAGACGCTGGACGATGGCGAACAGACCGCCGAGCACCTTGTCGATCGGGAAGTAGGCGCGCAGGGTTTCCTGGGCGACGCTGTAGCGTTGTTCGCGAAGTTTTTCGCCGTAGAAACCCACGTCCCAGCTTTGCAGATCAGCGCAACCTTGCTCGGCGGCGTAGGCGCGCAGTTGTTGCAGATCCTGGGCGGCGAACGGCTTGCTGCGTTTGGCCAGATCGCGCAGGAAACTCAGCACCTGATCGCTGGAGTCGGCCATTTTGGTCGCCAGGCTCAGTTCGGAGAAACTGGCGAAGCCCAAGAGTTTTGCCAGTTCCTGACGCAGGTCGAGAATTTCTTCCATCACCGGACCGTTGTCGTTCTGACCGGCGTTCGGGCCTTGATCCGAGGCGCGGGTGCAGTAGGCGGCGTAGACTTCTTCGCGCAGCGCACGGTCCTGGGCGTAAGTCATCACCGCGTAGTAGCTCGGGAATTCCAGGGTGATCAGCCAGCCATCAAGGTCTTTGGCCTGAGCGGCGGCAGCCATTTGCGCCTTGGCCGAATCGGTCAGTCCGGCGAGGGTGGCTTCGTCGGTGATGTGCTTGGTCCACGCTTGGGTAGCGTCGAGCAATTGGTTGGAGAAACGGCTGCCCAGCTCGGACAGCTTGCTTTGCACTTCGGCGTAGCGCTTCTGTTCAGCTTCCGGCAGGTCGATACCCGACAGACGGAAGTCACGCAGGGCATGTTCCAGGATGGTTTTCTGCGCGACGTCGAAACCGGCGGCTTCCGGGCTGTTGGCCAGCGCTTCAAAAGCCTGGAACAGTTCGCGGTTCTGGCCCATCTCGGTGGAGTAGGCGCTCAATGCTGGCAGGCACGACTCGTACGCTTCACGCAGTTCGGCGCTGTTGCACACGGCATTGAGGTGGCTGACCGGGCTCCAGGCTGCGCCGAGGCGATCATTGAGTTCGTCCATCGCCAACACCAGGCCGGCCCAGGTAGGGTTCTGGCCTTGGGTTTTGAGGATCTCGGCGATGGCCGCGCGGTTGTCGGCCAGAATGGTTTCAATCGCTGGCAGGACGTGTTCGGCACGGATCGTGGAGAACGGCGGCAGGTCGTAGGACTGCAGAAGAGGGTTGTTCACGCTCACGGTTGGCACCTTGGCTGGAAGAAACATGCGCCCATCTTAATTACAATCGACACTCACCGCAGCTATCGGCGACAGAGAGAGAACTAATCGTGTCCCTTCGCAAGTATCAGAATCACACCCCGCGCTTGAGCAAAGGCGCATTTGTCGACAGCTCTGCGGTGGTGATCGGCGACGTCGAAATCGGCGAAGACAGCTCCGTCTGGCCACTGACCGTGATCCGCGGCGACATGCACCGCATCCGTATAGGTGCGCGCACCAGCGTGCAGGATGGCTGCGTGCTGCACATCACCCACGCCGGCCCGTTCAACCCGGACGGCTTCCCGCTGTTGATCGGCGACGACGTGACCATCGCCCACAAAGTCATGCTGCATGGCTGCACCGTCGGCAGCCGCGTGTTGATCGGCATGGGCAGCATCGTCATGGACGGCGCGGTGGTCGAAGACGACGTGATCATCGGCGCCGGCAGCCTGGTACCGCCAGGCAAGCGTCTGCAGAGCGGCTTTCTCTATGTGGGTAGCCCGGTGAAACAGGTCCGGGCGCTCACCGACAAGGAAAACGCCTTCTTCACCTACAGCGCAGCGAACTACGTGAAGCTCAAGGATCTGCATCTGGCCGAAGGCTACGACCAGATCTGATTCGTCTTACACCTGCTCAGGATTTCTCATGCATTACCAGACCGTACTGTTCGACCTCGATGGCACCCTGACCGACCCGCGTGAGGGCATCACCCGTTCCATCCAGTTCGCTCTCGCCAAGCTCGGCATCGACGAGCCGGATCTGAGCAAACTCGAACACTTCATCGGCCCGCCGCTGTTGCAGGCATTCATGCAGTTTTATGACTTTGATGAAGCCAAGGCGTGGGAAGCGGTGAATTTCTATCGTGAGCGCTTCAAGGTTACCGGGCTCTACGAAAACCGCGTGTTCGAGGGCGTTACGCCGCTGCTGGAAACCCTCAGTGGCCAAGGGCGGCAGCTGTATATCGCGACGTCCAAACCTTGGGTGTTTGCCCGGGAAATTGCCCGGCACTTCGACTTCGCGCGGCACTTCAAGGTGATTTACGGCAGTGAACTGGATGGCACGCGGACCAACAAGGTTGAGCTGATTGCGCATTTGGTCGCCGAAGAAGGACTGGACCCGACGAACACCTTGATGATCGGCGATCGCAAGCACGATCTGATTGGCGCGCGCAGCAATGGGATCGACGCGGTGGCGGTGGGTTATGGGTTTGGCAGTTTCGAAGAGTTGAATGCCGAGGCGCCGGCTTATCACTTTGAAACGCTGGCCGAGTTGCATCAGGCATTTTTGCAGCGCTGATGAGTCAGCTATCGCGAGCAGGCTCACTCCTACATGTTGACCGAGCTCCGTCAGATGAATGCGCTGAACTTGTAGGAGTGAGCCTGCTCGCGATGAGGCCTGTCGGCCACCCAAGATCTATGAGTCTGCCAAAGCTTTCAGCGCCGCTTTGCGCTCCCCGACAGGCAAACCCCCTAACTGCTCGACCTCAGCATAAAACCTCAGCCAATCCCCCCCAACCTGCCGGAACAACGCCGCAAACGCCGGCACCCATTGGTCATACAGCCCGAATGGCAGCAGCCGCGCATTGTTCAGCGGCGTATTCACCCAGGCGTCATAACGCTTGTCGCCGGCCCACTGAATGTCGCGCATCACCCGATAATCCCGACGAAACTGCTCGAACTCCGCCGCTTTGCGCTCGCGCATCTGCTCAATCGGCAATGGCTGGGCATAGAGCTTTTCCAACCGCGAACGCGTATCAAGTACCAACGCGATGAACTGATCACGCTGCTTGAGTCTTGAGTGGGTATCCGCCGGCAAACCCCGAAACGCCCGCCACTGCCGGGTGCCTTCTTGCTCGACAAACGTGGCAAACGACTCGTTGAACTCAGTGTCGTCCTTTACATAGAACTGCTGATGCGCCAGTTCATGGAAGATCAGCGTGGCCAGACGTTCGTCGCCCCAGCCCATCATCGAATTGAGGATCGGGTCGTTGAACCAGCCCAGCGTCGAATAAGCCTCAACACCGCCAATCGACACGTCCATGCCCTGCAGCCGCTGAATTGCCGCTTCGCCCCGCGCCGCGCTCTGGCTGTAATAACCGCGATAGGCCACGCACCCGGCAATCGGGAAGCAGTGGTTTTGCGGGGTCAGGGAAAACTCTGTGGTGGCGAACACATTCCACACCACGAAAGGCCGGCCGATGTCGGCGTACAGGCGATAACTCTGGTTGTCCGGCAGGTGCAGCTGTTCGCTGGCGAACGCTCGGGCCTGCTGCGATTGGGCCAGGTGCGTGCGCAGTTTCGCATCGCGGCTCGGGTCGGCGATCACCTGCGCTACCGGTTCACGGGCCCGCAGCAATTGCAGCTGACCGCTGGCCAGTTGGCTGTAATAGCTGACGCTTGCACAACCGTTGAGCAACAAAAGCATCACACCCGGAAACAAAATCCGAAAAACGCGATCAAGTAACCGATGGCTTGGAAGCGGCCTGATCAAAATAAGAAACCCCCTGGAAAGTCTGCCCGCAAGACTATCCCGCCCATTGGAGCTTCGCTATGCGCATGTTGATGCTGACAGGAGGCCTGCTGACGCTGGCCGGTTGTGCCGGATTCGGAATGCCCGATCCTGACCCTTCGCAAGCCTGGATCGATCTCGATGCCCGGCAGCAGGACACGGCGCTACAGGCGCTGCAAGTCGATAGCACGGTTACCGTCGACAAACGTTACTTCGAGGTGCAGCCCGGCAGTCATGAACTGAAGGTGCGTTATCAATTCCCGGTCGAGGCGACCAATATCGGCCCGAACGCCGAGCCGCTCTGGCGTGATTGCCAGTTGAGCGTGAAATTCAAAGACTTCAACGCCGGTCAGCGTTATCAGTTGCAGGCCGGCAGCATCGGTTTCCGCCCGTGGGCGAAACTCTATGACGAGCAGCGCAAAGTCGTCGGGCAGGGTACGCCGGCGGGCTGTCAGAAGACCTGATCGGCGCTATGCTGGCGGTTCTATCCAATGGACATTGATCATGCGCAGGTTGACGCTGTTGCTTGCTGCAAGTGTGGTTGCCGGCTGCCAGAGCCCGATGCCGGCGGCCGATCCGACCAAGGCCTGGGTCGACTTTGCCATGCCCACTCCCGGCGGCAAGGTGTTGATGGCCGAACGGCTGGACAAGCAAAGGATGACCGACGGACGATTTTTCCAGGTCACGCCGGGCAGCCACGAGCTGACGGTGCGCTTTGATTTCGAGATATTCGGTGGCGGTCAGGGCATGGACACCGATCCGCAGGAGCGGCTGTGTTACATGACCATTCGTTACGATCATTTCGAAGCCGGGCAACGCTATCGGCTGGAGGCTCGGTCGCTGGCCTTCACGCCAAGCGCCCGGTTGATCAATCGCCAGGGGCAGATCGTTGCCGAAGAACGGCAGGTCAACTGTGTACCTTGAGTGACTTCAGTCCTCGTTCCTCTGATAGACGATTGCTTTGGTACCGTTTTCACACGAGCCTACGACCATGGCCACGTCGTGCTTGTCGGCCTCTTCTTTGGTGACGATTTCCAGCGTGTAGGACGGCACGGCCTTAGCCTGAATCTTGACCTCAATCTCTTTTCTGAGCTCTTCGCAGTCTTTGGGTGCGGCAAGAACCGACGTGGCCAGTGCACTGCAGAGAATCGCCAAGCCAATACGTTTCATCAGTGAAGCTCCTTGAGGCAGCGCGCACGGGTGTGCGCTGAAGCTGCTTTCACGTATACGACCACATTTTTGAAACGCGAGTTCTGACTTTGCTCACAACTTGTATTTTCGTTTCAAGATTTTTGGTGAAGCTCAATTGGCTCACGCGAGCAGGCTCACTCCTACAGGGGATCTCCGTTGTTCACAATTGTTGTGTCCGCTGGAGATCAAATGTAGGAGTGAGCCTGCTCGCGATGGCGTCAGCCCGGTAAACGCTTACTCAACTGACCAGCGAAGCCTCAAGGGTGATCTTCGCATTCAACACCTTGGACACCGGGCATCCTTCCTTGGCCTTGTTGCTCAGTTCTTCAAACTGTTCCTGGGTCGCGCCCGGAATTTTCGCCTTGAGAATCAGCTTCACCGCAGAGATCGCGAAACCACCCTCAACCTGATCGAGCGTGACTTCAGCCTGGGTGTCGATGCTGTCGGCTTTGAGGCCGGCATCGCCGAGAATCATCGAAAACGCCATGGAGAAACAGCCGGCATGCGCTGCGCCGATCAGTTCTTCCGGGTTGGTGCCTTTGCCGCCCTCGAAGCGCGCCTTGAAGCCGTAGGGTGCTTCTCTGAGGACGCCGGTTTCGGTGGAAATCGAGCCGATGCCGGTTTTCAGATCACCTTCCCAATGTGCGGATGCTTTCTTCACGATAGCCATGTCTGCCTCCTCAAGATCTGGCGCGGGACGCCGCGCCTTCGTGGTTTTTACTTGCAAGGCTTCTGAGGATAGACGTCGGGACAAAGTTCAGCCTGTCTGAATCGTTGACTTTTTTAGTAGGATTTTTCGTTCTGCTATTGAATCTCGGGTATATGCCCTCATTGCATAAAACACGCTTATGGATTCGGCAGGTTTTCGTTTGCAAGAAGAACCTGCCTCCTCACTCGGAGACGCAGGTTTATGAAGCAACTGTCCGACGTAAAATTTTCCACCCTCGATCTGGTGCCCGTTCGCGAGAACGGCAGCCCGGCGCAGTCGCTGCGCAATTCGCTGGACCTAGCGCAGCACGCCGAGAAATTCGGCTACACGCGGTTCTGGGTGGCTGAACACCACAACATGGACGGCATCGCCAGTTCCGCCACCTCGGTGCTGCTCGGTTATCTGGCCGGCGGTACCTCGACCATCCGCGTCGGATCTGGCGGGGTGATGCTGCCCAACCATGCGCCGCTGGTGATCGCCGAACAGTTCGGCACGCTGGAAAGTCTGTATCCCGGACGTATCGACCTCGGACTGGGCCGGGCGCCGGGTTCCGATCAAATGACCGCCCGCGCACTGCGCCGTGAGCGTTCCGGCAGTGCTGACGATTTCCCGGAAGATGTTGCCGAGCTGGCGCGTTATCTCGGCCCGCGCACCCCGGATCAACGGGTAATCGCCATGCCCGGCACCGGCACCAATGTGCCGATATGGCTGCTCGGTTCGAGCCTGTTTAGTGCGCAACTGGCCGGTGAGCGCGGTTTGCCCTACGCCTTCGCCTCGCATTTCGCCCCGCGCTTCATGCACGAGGCCATCCGCGTCTACCGCAATCACTTCAAGCCGTCGGCGGTGCTCGACAAGCCGTACGTCATGCTCGGTGTGCCGCTGGTAGCGGCGGACACTGATGAACAAGCCGATTACCTGGCGACTTCGGTGTACCAGCGAATCCTCGCGTTGATGCGTGGACAAAGCCTGGTGCAGCGCCCACCGGTGGATACCATGGACGGCCTGTGGCTGCCCCATGAACGTGAAGCGGTGGGGGATTTCCTCGGTCTGGCGATGGTTGGCGGTCCGGCGAAAATCCGCGCGAAACTGGAGGTGCTGATTGAGCAAACCCAGGCGGATGAGCTGATCTTTACCTCTGACTTGTATGAACATGCCGATCGCGTGCGTTCGTACGAGTTGCTGGCGCAGGTGATGAAGGGCTAACTGAATCTCCCCCGCTCAAAACGTGTAGGAGCTGGGGCACGCTGCGATCTTTTGATCTGGATCTTAAAAACAGGATCAAAAGATCGCAGCGTGCCGCAGCTCCTACATTGAAAAATGGTTGCCCACAAAAAAGCCGACGCATTCGCGTCGGCTTTTGCATTTCAGGCGCGATCAACCGCGTTTGTAGACGATTTCCTTGGTGCCACCTTCACAGCTGCCGACGACATCGCCGCCAGCCGCGGCACCCTTCTCGACGATCTCCAGCGAATACCCGGAAACGCCCTTGGCATCCAGCTTCGCCGCAATTTCGGCCTTCAGATCTTCACAAGGCTTGCCGGCAGCAAACGCACCACCCGCAAGGCTCAACAAACCTACTGCCAACATGAACTTCTTCATCGGTCGCACTCCCTGGTCGGATTAAAAGAGGCGGGCATCGGGTCATCCACCCGATGCGCCACCCTGTAGCGCTTTGCCATTCCTATGGCACTCGGCCAGCGCGCAAGTTCAGAAGCGTAGACCAAACTCAGCTGCTGGCGATGCGGAACCCGACTTTCAGTGTCACCTGAAAGTGCGCAGCTTTACCGTCCTTGATGTGGCCGCGGGTCTCGGTCACTTCAAACCACTCCAGATGCTTGATGCTCTTGTTGGCTTCGGCCAACGCATTATTGATGGCGTCTTCGATGCTGGTTGGGGACGAGCCGACCAGCTCGACTTTCTTGTACGTGTGATGGTCAGTCATGGTGATCTCCTTGGGATGTGGAATTGAGACTAGCAGTGAATTTGCACTGTTGATTTCGGCGGCTTTGCGCAAGCGAAGTTCAGAATTTCTGCACTTTCTCAATCCTCTGAAGTCCCAACCAACACACGCCACTCATCACCAATGCAGGAGAGCCACCATGGCCAACACCTCTTTACGTAAAGCCTCATTGCAAAGCATGGAAGCGGAGATCGAGAGTCTGCTCAAGTCGTTGGAAGGCCTGAAGGACGACGCTTCCGACGAGTCGCGCAAGACCCTCAAGGCGTTGAAAAGCAATGCCGAAAGTGCGCTGAAACATTCGCGTCACCTGCTCAGCGATGCCTACGAAGAAGTCAAAGTGAAAACCCGCGAGACCGGGATCGCCACCCGTGATTACGCACAGGAACATCCATGGACCACCGCCGGTGTTGCGGTGGGTGCCTTGGGTCTACTGGCCGCTTACTTGCTGTTCAAGCGCGGCGAGTGATCCGGCTGGCGCAGCTCTTGTTTGAGCCATTGCGCCAGTTGCCGGGCGCGCCCATCCGCGGCGCGCTTGGGTAGCCACAACGCCAGTTGCGCCGGGGTTTCACAGAAGCCCCATGGCGCAACCAGGCGCCCGGCCTTCAAGTCTTCGGTGACCAGCGGCTCCGGCGCGATGGCCACGCCAAGGCCCGCCACTGCGGCTTCCAGCAAATAATACAAATGCTCAAAACCTTGCCCGAGCTTCAACGCGTTGGCGTCGAGGTGATTTTGCTGTGCCCAGCTCGGCCAGGCTTGCGGCCGCGATGTCGTGTGCAGCAAGGGCTCGTCGAGCAGCGCTGAGGCGGGCGCTGTTTGCAGGCGTTGATACCCGATGAACAGCGGGCTCATGACGGGGCCGATGCGTTCTGCAGCCAGCTCGTAAACCTGCATGTCTGCGGGCCAGGGTGGTTCTGCGAACAGCAGCAACGCGTCCAGCCCCGGTCGCCTGGGATCGAGATCACCTTCACCCGCCGACAAATGCAGGCGCAAATCCGGCAGATCGGCATTCAGCCTTCCCAATCGCGGGATGAACCAGCGAGCCAGCAAGCTTCCCGAGCAGCCGAGCACGAATGGCGCATCGGCTGTACTTTGCGTCAGCTCAGCACAAACACTGCGCAAGCGATCAAACGCCTCGCCGCTGGCATCGCGTAAACGCACACCGGCATCTGTGAGTTTCAAGCCGCGCCCATCCTTGACGAACAGGCTGACGCCAAGGTGTTCTTCCAGCACCTTGAGCTGGCGGCTGACCGCACCGTGGGTGACGTGCAGTTGTTCGGCGGCCTGGCTGACGCTGTTCAGCCGGGCAGTGGCTTCGAAGGCGCGCAAGGCGTTAAGCGGGGGAAGGTCGTGGCTCATGGTATCTGTGAGTTTTCCTGACAGGTTGCAGCGATCTTATCGGTTTTCAGCATAGAAGGTCAGGGGTAGAGTGGGCGTCATTGTCTTCTCACGTCATTCCCGATTCTGCTGGAGCAAAACATGACCCAGACTTCGAACACCTCTGATCTGCGTAACGGCCCTGACGCCAACGGCCTGTTTGGCTCGTTCGGTGGCCGCTACGTGGCTGAAACCCTGATGCCGCTGATCCTCGATCTGGCCCGCGAATACGAAACGGCGAAGGAAGATCCTGCATTTAAAGAAGAATTGGCCTACTTCCAGCGCGACTACGTCGGACGTCCGAGTCCGCTGTATTACGCCGAGCGTCTGACCGAGTTCTGCGGTGGCGCCAAGATCTACCTCAAGCGCGAAGAGCTGAACCACACCGGCGCGCACAAGATCAACAACTGCATCGGCCAGATTCTGCTGGCGCGGCGCATGGGCAAAAAACGCATCATCGCCGAGACCGGCGCTGGCATGCACGGCGTGGCGACTGCCACCGTGGCCGCGCGTTTCGGTCTGGATTGCGTGATCTACATGGGCACCACCGACATCGAACGCCAACAGGCGAACGTGTTTCGCATGAAGTTGCTAGGCGCCGAGGTGATCCCGGTAGTGGCCGGCACTGGCACCCTGAAAGATGCGATGAACGAAGCGCTGCGTGACTGGGTGACCAACGTCGACAGCACCTTCTACCTGATCGGCACCGTGGCTGGCCCGCACCCGTATCCAGCGATGGTTCGCGACTTCCAGGCCGTGATCGGCAAGGAAACCCGAGACCAGTTGCAAGCCCAGGAAGGGCGTCTGCCGGACAGTCTGGTGGCGTGTATCGGCGGCGGTTCCAACGCCATGGGCCTGTTCCACCCGTTCCTTGATGACAAGAGCGTTGAGATTATCGGTGTTGAAGCGGCCGGTTACGGCATCGAAACCGGCAAGCACGCGGCCAGCCTGAATGGCGGCGTACCAGGTGTGTTGCACGGCAATCGTACTTTCCTGTTGCAGGACGACGACGGTCAGATCATCGACGCTCACTCGATTTCCGCCGGCCTCGATTACCCGGGTATCGGCCCGGAACACGCCTGGTTGCATGACATCGGCCGCGTCCAGTACACCTCGGTGACCGACGACGAAGCCCTTGATGCATTCCACAAATGCTGCCGCCTGGAAGGGATCATTCCTGCTCTGGAAAGCGCCCACGCGCTGGCCGAAGTATTCAAACGCGCACCGATCCTGCCGAAGGATCACCTGATGGTGGTCAACCTTTCAGGCCGTGGCGACAAAGACATGCAGACCGTCATGCACCACATGGAACAGTCCAAGCAGGAGAAACACTGATGAGCCGCCTGCAAACCCGTTTTGCCGAACTCAATCAACAGAATCGCGCCGCGCTGGTGACTTTTGTCACCGCCGGTGATCCTGATTACGACACTTCGCTGGCGATTCTCAAAGGCTTGCCGAAAGCCGGCGCCGACGTGATTGAATTGGGCATGCCGTTCACCGATCCGATGGCTGACGGCCCGGCGATTCAACTGGCGAATATCCGTGCGTTGGGCGCCAAGCAGAATCTGCTGAAAACCCTGCAAATGGTCCGCGAGTTCCGCGAAGACAACAGCGACACGCCGCTGGTGCTGATGGGCTACTACAACCCGATCCACAAGTTTGGTGTCGAGCGTTTCATTGCTGAGGCCAAAGAGGCTGGCGTCGACGGCCTGATCGTTGTCGACATGCCGCCGGAGCACAACGAAGAATTGTGCGACCCGGCGCAGGCTGCCGGTCTGGACTTCATCCGTCTGACTACGCCGACCACCGACGACGCGCGCCTGCCGAAGGTTCTCAACGGCAGCTCCGGTTTTGTGTACTACGTGTCGGTTGCCGGTGTCACCGGTGCCGGCGCGGCGACGCTGGAGCACGTCGAAGAGGCGGTCACTCGTCTGCGCCGCCACACCGATCTGCCGATCAGCATTGGTTTCGGTATCCGTACGCCGGAGCAGGCCGCTGCGATTGCGCGTCTGGCTGACGGTGTTGTGGTGGGCTCGGCACTGATCGATCACATCGCCAATGCCGCGACACCTGATCAGGCCATCGACGGCGTGTTGAGCTTGTGCTCGGCGCTGGCAGAAGGCGTGCGTAAGGCTCGCGTAAGCTGAGGGTAAAGTTCCTGATACAGAGGAATTAGCGCCTCGCGGCACAGACTAATTCAGCAAGATCGAGGGCTTCAGGACTACGTTCTGAAGCCCTTTTTGCTGTCAGTGCAGTGAGGAAAGACCCGATGAAAATGCCGAAACGTCTGATAGCCGGATTGGGCGTGCTGATGATCAGCGCGACGCCGCTGCTGGCCAGCGCCGATCAACGTAATGATCACGACCGTGGCGGTCCGCAGCAGGGCCAACACGACAATCGCGGTGACGATCACCGTGGCCCGCAGAACGACCACCGTGGCGGTCCGCCGCCGCGTGACTTCGGCCCGGTGCGCCAGACCATCCGCGACAATCATGGCTACTTCGTGCGCGGTGCGCCGCCACCGCCGGGTATTCATCTGGAACGCGGCCGGCCGTTGCCGCATGGCTACTACGGCGAGAGACTGGATAATCGCGCGTTGGGACATCTGCCGTATTACCAAGGCTACGAATGGCGCCGGGCCGGTGGCGATATTGTGCTGATCGCGGTGGGTACCGGGATCATTTATGAAATTCTGGATGGAGTTTTGTATTGAGCTGATATGAAATTCTGGATGGGGTTTTGTATTGAGCTGACACGACCCCTGTGGCGAGGGGATTTATCCCCGATGGGCTGCGCAGCAGCCCCAAACCCGGAAAACGCGATTATGCAGACATAACGTGCTTGCTGGAGTTGCGGCTGCTGCGCAGCCGATCGGGGATAAATCCCCTCGCCACAATGGTTTGGGGGCAGCCTTTACATCAGGGCAGCTCCAGCCCGCCCGAAGCCTTGTGCAATTTGCGCAAATGCTCGCCGATCTGTTTCACGTTGGCCTCGCTGGCAGCAATTTCGGCGGCGCGCTTGGGTTCCAGCAATTTACGCACTTCCTTGTCCAGATCACCGCTGAGTAACAGCAGCTTCTTCTGCCGCTGGCTGCTTTCCGCTTCGAGTCGGCTGAACTCGCTGGGTTGCGGCAAACCGTAGCCTTTCGAATCCAGCAGTTCCGCCGGACGACTGAGGAACCCACTGTTAGCGAGGATTTCCTGCAAGGTCGCATTGGCCTTGTCCATTCCGCCATTCTCCAGTTCCCGCGCACCCAGATACCGCTGTTTGACCTCGTCCTGAGCGAGCAACAACTGGCGACGGAAACTCGCCTGCTCCAGCAGCAACAGCGCGGCGCTGGTGCGCAGGTCGGCGCGGTCGAACCATTCGCGGCGTTCTTCGGCCGACAACGAAAGCCATTCCTCGACGGTGTTCTGTTTGATCGGCAGCTGCTTCTTCAGCACGTCGAACATCGCCTGATAGCGATCGCGGAACGAGTCGAAGCGATAGCCCAGACGCAGCGCCTCTTTCGGATCATCCAGGACGCTGGTGTCGGCCAGACCACGGCCCTTGAGCACTTCCAGCAAACCGTTGGGCATGATGCTGTCGAGGCCGGTGAGCTGCGCGTTGTTGCTGCCGCTGCGCAACAGTTTCAAGCCTTCCACCGCGCAGTTGTTGGACAGGAAGAAATAGTTGCCGTCATAGCTCCAGTGCATCTCGGCGGCATGTTCGACCACGCCTTCGATCTCGCTGCGTGACAGATTCAGCGGTACCGAGGCGAGGCTGCGCAGTTCGGTCTTGGTGTACTCGTCGATCACCTGCGCCAACGGCAGGACAAATAGCCGCGAAGGGTATTTGCCGACCAGTCCGTCCCAACTCGACAGCTGCACATCTCCCACGAAGGCGCGGTAGGACAGCACCAGATGTTGATCCAGATCGAGCCGGCAATCCGGACCGCGCGGGCGCCCCGGTGCACAGATCACCAGACGCAACATGCTGTGACCCCAACGGCTGACCCAGTTCTGATTGGCCTCGGCCAGTAAGTAATCGACGGCGTAGACACGCTCCGGATCGACTTGTCCCAATGGTTGCTTGGCGAAGTCGTTGCCGGCGTTCAGAAACGCGAAGGTTTTGGCGCAAGTGTTCGGGGCAGGTGGCGCCCAGCCGAAGTGATCCTTGTAATAGCGATACAGCGCCGGGCGGCGGCAGGCGTAGCTCGGGTCGAGGAGAAAGTACTCCATGTTGACCGCGACGAACTCCTTGGGACTGGAGATTTCGTAGAGGTCGGGGCTGCGGGCAATCTGTCGGTTGTGTTGCTCACGCTCGCCGCGACGGCCGACGTATTGCTGCCAGCCGGCGAGGTCGAGCAATCGCGGGTCATCACTGAGGGTAAAGCGGCGCCCGTTCTGGCCACGGCATTCATCGGGAATGCCGATCAGCCCGGCACTGTTGAAGCGGCGGGTGCAGCGCTGGATCAGCGTGCGCTCGGCGTTTGGCCAGAGGCGCGCGCGGTCATAAATGTGGGTAATTTCGTGCAGCACCGTGGCGAGCAGTTCCTGGCGCACAGTGCCGTGGGGGCGATTGGTCTTCTCTTTGGCCGCGCTGCCGTCGGTGAGGCTGGCAAGCAATTTGCGGTTCAGATCGAGTTCGGCGACCAGGGTTGCCTGGCCATAGGCATTGGCGGGCATGTCATCGGTCCAGCCGACATCAATGCGCCGATCCAGCCGCTCGATGAAGCTGGGCGGCAAGGCCTGCATGGCTTCATCGATCAGCGCCTGGCTGGCCTGTTGTTGGGCAGGGCTCAGACCGTCGGTCTTAAGCCGCAATTGCAGGCCGGCGTGGGCACTGTTGCCAAGCAGCAACAACGCCCCGGCCAGTAGCCAGGCGCCAAGTGACTTCACAGTGCGAGGATGGCTTCGGCGAGAACCTGATCGCTGGCGTCGCGAGCTTCCGGCACGCGAGTGCGCAAGGTGTTGAGGGCGGCTTCCAGGTGCGCGCCACGGATATCACCGTTGCTGGCGACAAAGCTGGCGGCGTCGTCGTGGGCTTCGCGGATGATTTTCGAGTCGCGAATCGACGTGGTGGTATCGGACGTGAAATCGATGGTGCGCTGGGAGGCACGAACGATGATGTTACTGGTGGCTACCAGGGTGTGCGCCTGGGCCAGGTCGGCCAACAAAAACAGGCCAAGGGCGGCAGCAATCAGCGGGCTACGCATGGAACGACTCCGAAGGGCAATGTTAACAAGGGACTGAGATGACTATTGGACGAGAATTGCCTCTGCCAGTTCAAGGTCGCTGACATGAAGTTTCGGCCGGGTTTTACGCAGGTAGTGCAGTGCGGATTCCAGTCGAGCGCCGCGCAATTCACCGTCGCTGGCAACAAACACCGCCGCATCATCGTGGGCGACGAGCAGCAGTTTACGGTCGAACGGCGCGGAAGACACCATGCCGGTCGCCCAGACGCTTACCACGGTGTTTTGCGTGGAGATGTCGAAGGCGTTGGCCGAGGTCGTCCAGCAAGCAGTTAACAATACGGAAGGGATCAGGAATTTTTGAAGAAAAGGCATGGGACTCGGCAACTGTTGGCGAGCCGTAAGGCTAGCGCAACGCCCGGACTAGAGCCAGCGCCGAAATATCGGGACACGACCGGCGTGCCCCGCCATGCCGGACTGCTTAGATAGTCAGAATGGCCTGAGCCAACTGAGCGTCGGTGGCCTGCAGTTGTGGAGCCTGATGACGGATGTGTTCCAGCGCGCTTTCCAGTTTCACGCCGCGGATGTCGCCTTGGCTGGCGACGAAGCTGGCAGCGTCGTCACGGGCAGCGAGCACGATCTTGTCGTCACGGAAGGAAGAGGTGACGTCGGAAGTAGCGTCGGAGGAGGCTTTAAGGGCGCCGACAATCGAGTCGGTGGTCACGATGAAGCTGGTAGCGCTGGCGTTGGCAGCTACGGCCAACAGGGCAGCGGCGCTGAGAATGCGAAGACGGGTCATGGGATAACTCCTGTGGATAAACCGTATAGAGAGGTGGCTCGGTATCTGAGGAGTCAGACGCCATCGGCACAACATTCGCCACGTACTGAATGGATATTAGGCCGGGATCAACACTTCGGACCAGTGTCTGGATAAAAAACATGTAGGAGCTGCCGAAGGCTGCGATCTTTTGATTGTGATTTCAGGATCAAAAGATCGCAGCCTTCGGCAGCTCCTATTAATTGTACTGGTTAATATGCTTGACTAAGAAACTGTACTTGTATTGGTTTTTGAATGTCCAAAACGACAAAACCCGTCGTGGTTTCCCACGACGGGTTTTGTTTTATTCAATTCGGGTTGCTGGCGGTGGGTCTAACGACCAGAGCCAGCGACGCTACTTAGCGCCAGAACGGCTTGCTCAGCTCTTCGTAGCGTTGTGCTTCGCTGATACCGGCGTCAGCCAGCAGACGCGAATCCAGACGGGCCAATTGGTGGCGGCTGGAGATGCGGCGCTGCCACAACATCAGGTTGGCGAGAACGCGCAGAGGCATGGAAGCCTGGGTTTTTGCAGCTTTGTCTTCGAAGAACAGTTCGGAACTGAGTGTACGTTCCATGGTTGACATCCTTCCGCTTGTGGCGGGATCAGGTAGTGGTTTGACTGGTGCCCATGATCCTCTCGTTTGCCTAGTCTCACTAGATACAGTTCAACTGTATTGTGAGTGACCAGTTAACTGTTTATAGAGGGTGTACGGGTCGAAATTGGGCAAACTGTACCTGTCCGCACTTAAGTGGTGCGTTTGTGCAGATTTCGGAAGGAAGTGTAGGTATTTACTGTAGGAAAAGACCGGTACAGCAGTACAGTTTTTGACGGTATCCAGAATCTCAGGGATGCCGTCGACGCAAACTGTGTTTGCGCCAACGGAACATCTGTGCGAATTACGCCGTCAGCATGCGCCCGGTTTCTTCCAGATTGATGTGCCAGCTCAACGCTTCACGCAGGATGTGCGGGGTGTGACCACCGATTGCACAGGCTGCGGTGAAGTAGTCATCCAGCGCCTGCCGAAAGTCCGGGTGCACACAGTTGTCGATGATCACCCGGGCCCGCTCGCGCGGCGCCAGGCCTCGCAGATCCGCCAGACCCACCTCTGTCACCAGAATGTCGACGTCATGTTCAGTGTGGTCAACGTGGCTGACCATCGGCACAACGCTGGAAATCGCGCCGCCCTTGGCGATCGACTTGGTCACGAACACCGCAAGATGCGCGTTACGCGCGAAATCGCCGGAGCCACCGATGCCGTTCATCATCCGCGTGCCGCAGACGTGGGTGGAGTTGACGTTGCCGTAGATGTCGAACTCCAGCGCCGTGTTGATGCCGATGATACCCAGGCGCCGCACGACTTCCGGATGATTGGAAATCTCCTGCGGACGCAGCACCAATTTGTCTTTGTACTTCTCCAGGTTGCCGAACACGTCGGTGTTGCGCCGCTCCGACAGCGTGATCGAACTGCCCGAAGCGAAGCTCAGCTTGCCGGCATCGATCAGGTCGAACGTCGAATCCTGCAGCACTTCGGAGTACATGGTCAGGTCTTCGAACGGCGAGTCGATCAGGCCGCACATCACCGCGTTGGCGATGTTGCCGATCCCGGCCTGCAGCGGGCCGAGCTTGTTGGTCATGCGCCCGGCGTCGACTTCCTGCTTGAAGAAAGTGATCAAGTGATCGGCGATGGCATTGGTATCGACATCCGGCGACGACACAGTGGACGGCGAGTCCGGCTGCTGGGTGATGACGATCGCGACGATCTTCTCCGGCGGAATCGGGATCGCCGTGCTGCCGATGCGGTCGTCGACCTTCACCAGCGGAATCGGCGTGCGCGTAGGACGATACGTCGGGATATAGATGTCGTGCAGACCTTCGAGGTTGGCGTTATGCGCCAGATTGATCTCGACGATCACCTGTTTGGCGAAAATCGCGAAGCTCGCCGAGTTGCCCACCGACGTGGTTGGCACAATATGGCCCTGCTCGGTGATGGCCACGGCTTCGATGACGGCGATGTCCGGCAACTTCAGTTGCTGGTTGCGCAGTTGCTCGACGGTTTCCGACAGATGCTGGTCAATGAACATCACTTGCCCGGCGTTGATCGCCTTGCGCAAGGTGCTGTCGACCTGGAACGGCATGCGCCGCGACAGCACGCCGGCTTCGGTCAGTTGCTTGTCGAGGTCGTTGCCCAGGCTGGCGCCCGTCATCAGGCTGATCTTCAGCGGCGTGACCTTGGCCCGCTCGGCCAGTGCATGAGGGACGGCCTTGGCTTCGCCGGCGCGGGTGAAGCCGCTCATGCCGACGGTCATGCCGTCCTCAATCAGAGCAGCTGCGTCGGCGGCGCTCATCACTTTGTCCAACAACGAAGGCAGGCGAATACGGTCACGGTACATGTATTTTTATCTCGGGCAGCGAGTAGCAGGATGCGCAGTCTAGTGAATTTGGCTGGTGCCTGTCCCGCTACCAAGGTCGCAAAAGAGGCGTCTATTGCGCGGGTTTCAAGTAAAACACCGTTACTTGATCTGCAACAACGCGGCATATTGTCCGACTGTTTGCGCAAATAAAAACGCCCCGACAGGTCGGGGCGTTTGGTTCAGCAGACGAAAATTACTCGACGGCTTTAACCATGTCTTCGATGACTTTCTTCGCGTCACCGAACACCATCATGGTCTTGTCCAGATAGAACAGTTCGTTGTCCAGACCGGCATAACCGCTGGCCATCGAGCGCTTGTTGACGATGATGGTCTTGGCCTTGAACGCTTCGAGAATCGGCATACCGGCAATCGGCGATTTCGGATCGTTCTTGGCGGCCGGGTTGACCACGTCGTTCGCGCCGAGCACCAGCACCACGTCGGCCTGACCGAACTCGGAGTTGATGTCTTCCATCTCGAACACCTGGTCGTACGGCACTTCGGCTTCGGCCAGCAGTACGTTCATGTGTCCAGGCATCCGCCCGGCCACTGGGTGGATCGCGTACTTCACGGTCACGCCACGGTGGGTCAGCTTCTCGGTCAGTTCTTTCAGCGCATGCTGTGCACGAGCCACCGCCAGGCCGTAGCCCGGCACAATGATCACGGTGTCGGCGTTGGTCAGCAGGAACGTCGCGTCGTCAGCCGAACCGGATTTCACCGGACGTGCTTCCTTCGCACCGGCCGGGCCAGCGTCCACCGTGTTGCCGAAACCGCCGAGCAGTACATTAAAGAAGGAACGGTTCATCGCCTTGCACATGATGTACGAGAGGATCGCACCGCTCGAACCCACCAGCGAACCGGCGATGATCAGCATCGAGTTGTTCAGCGAGAAACCGATACCCGCCGCTGCCCAACCGGAATAGCTGTTGAGCATCGACACCACCACCGGCATGTCAGCGCCGCCGATCGGGATGATGATCAGCACGCCCATCACGAACGCCAGCGCCAGCATCAGCGCGAACGCGGTGAGGTTGCCGGTGAACATAAAGGTCAAACCGAGTGCCAGTGTCGCCAGACCCAGTACCGCGTTCAGCTTGTGCTGACCGGTGAACTGTACCGGTGCACCCTGAAACAGGCGGAACTTGTACTTGCCCGAGAGCTTGCCGAAGGCGATCACCGAACCGGAGAACGTGATGGCACCAATCGCCGCGCCGAGGAACAGTTCCAGACGGTTGCCCGCCGGGATCGCGTCGCCCAGATGCTTGACGATGCCCAGCGACTGCGGCTCAACCACGGCGGCAATGGCAATGAACACCGCTGCCAGGCCGATCATGCTGTGCATGAAAGCGACCAGTTCCGGCATCTTGGTCATTTCAACGCGTTTGGCCATGATCGAACCGGCAGTGCCGCCGACCAGCAGGCCGACGATCACATAACCAATACCAGCAGTGGCCAGCTCAGCGCCGAGCTTATAGATGAGGCCCACAGTAGTGAGGATCGCCAGACCCATGCCGAGCATGCCGAACAGGTTGCCGCGGCGTGACGTGGTCGGGTGTGACAAGCCTTTGAGGGCCTGGATGAAACAGATCGACGCGATCAGATAAAGCGTCGTGACGAGATTCATGCTCATTACTTCGGCGCCTCTTCTTTTACTTTCGGGGCTTTCTTCTTGAACATCTCAAGCATGCGACGGGTGACCAGGAAGCCACCGAACACATTGACCGCGGCCAGCGCCACGGCGAGGGTGCCCATGGTCTTGCCCAGCGGAGTAACCGTCAGGGCAGCGGCCAGCATCGCGCCGACGATCACGATCGCCGAGATGGCGTTGGTCACGGCCATCAGCGGCGTGTGCAGTGCAGGTGTAACGTTCCAGACCACGTGATAACCGACATAAATCGCCAGCACGAAGATGATCAGGTTGTAGATACCGGGGGAGATAAGCTCTTCCATCGTCTGAATCCCTGCTTAGGCGTTTTTGCGGATGACTTGGCCGTCGCGGCACATCAGGCACGCGGCGACGATGTCGTCTTCGAGGTTGACGTCGAACTGGCCTTCTTTAGTGAAGACCAGCTTCAGGAAGTCCAGCAGGTTGCGTGCATACAGCGCCGAAGCGTCTGCAGCGACTTCACCGGCCAGATTGGTCGGGCCGGCGATAGTCACGCCGTTCTCGATCACCACCTGATCGGCTACGGTCAACGGGCAGTTACCGCCCTGCGCAGCCGCGAGGTCGATGACCACCGAGCCTGGTTTCATTTGCGCCACGGTGTCCGCACTCAACAACGTCGGTGCCTTGCGGCCTGGGATCAGCGCGGTAGTGATGACGATGTCAGCCTGCTTGGCGCGTTCATGCACGGCCTGGGCCTGACGCTGCATCCAGCTCGCCGGCATCGGCCGCGCGTAACCGCCGACACCGACGGCGCATTCGCGCTCTTCATCGGTCTCGTAAGGCACGTCGACGAACTTGGCGCCAAGGGATTCGATCTGTTCCTTCACCGCCGGACGCACGTCGGACGCTTCGATAACCGCCCCCAGACGTTTCGCCGTAGCAATCGCCTGCAACCCGGCCACGCCTGCGCCGAGAATCAGCACGCGCGCCGCTTTCACAGTGCCCGCAGCAGTCATCAGCATCGGCATGAAGCGCGGATAGTAGTGAGCGGCCAGCAACACGGCCTTATAGCCGGCGATGTTCGCCTGGGACGACAACACATCGAGACTCTGCGCCCGCGAGGTGCGCGGCGCTGCTTCCAGGGCGAACGCGGTAATCCCGCACTCGGCCATTTTGGCGATGGTGTCGTTGTTGAACGGGTTGAGCATGCCAACCAGCACCGCACCGCGCTTGATCAGCGTCAGTTCGGCATCGCTTGGGGCGACCACTTTGAGAATCAGCTCGGCGCCAAACGCATCGTTGGCACTGCCAATAGTTGCGCCTGCCGCTTCATAAGCACTGTCGACAACGCTGGCTTTAACGCCGGCGCCGCTTTGCACAGTGACCTTATGACCTTGGCTGATCAGCTTTTTAATGGTTTCCGGGGTTGCAGCAACCCGTGTTTCATCGGTCTGGGTTTCGAGAGGAACACCAATGTGCACGTCAAATCTCCTGCGTGATCTTATTGAGTAAACCCAGGCACTTCGGATGGTGCTACTGGGGCGGCCGATCAGCACGATCCCGCTAAATCAGGGCGGGGCGCGGCATTTTGCAGGCGAACTTTATGCCCTTCAAGGGATTATGACGGGTGACGGAAAATTAACTACAAGTCATGCCGTGACCGAATGTCGCATGTGACCGGCTCATTCCCTTGCAGGCCGCGCCTTACAAGGATTCTGGACGAATTTTAAGATTTATCTCATCGGTGACGTGAATGGACCGTAATGAGTCGCGAATGAAGGCTCAAAGCCACGTCGGCAGGCGCTTGTGGGACGTCTGTACGACTTTCGGATACAGTCATTGAATATGCGACAAATACTTATATCTGTAGTGCTTCAGTTTTTCTGACTACGAGGTCAGTTATCCCTGTAAGCCGCTAGCCTTCTAGGCTGTAGCTCTGCGCCTGATTTACCAACCAGTCGCGAAATGCCTTAAGGGACGCCGATTCGACCTTTCGCTCGGGAATCATCAGGTAATACGCCTTTATGCTGGAGAGTGCCTGGGGGTTGGCAATCACCAGACGCTTCTCGGCCAATTCGCGCTGAATCAGGAACGGCGGGATCAGCGCAATGCCCATGTCGTGCATGGCTGCCTGGGCCAGCATGGAGAATAGTTCGTAGCGCGGCCCCGTCATGTCGCGCGGAATGCTCAGATGTTGCGAATTGAACCACTGACGCCAAGCGTAGGGGCGGGTGGTCTGCTGCAAGAGGGGCAACTCGGCAATCTCTTGCGCTGTCAGCTTTATCTTGTTGCCAAGTAGGGCGGGGCTGCACACGGGCATCGGATTTTCACCCATCAGCCTGTGGGACTCGGTACCGGACCAATCGGCATCGCCGAAATAGATGGCGGCATCGAAGTCGGTGTCGGCGAAGAGGAAGGGGCGTGTGCGGTTAGTCAGGTTGACGGTGACTTCCGGGTGTTTGAGCTGGAAATCTTTCAAGCGTGGCAACAGCCATTGGGTGCCGAAGGTTGGCACCACCGCCAGTTCGATCACATTGGCACCTCGCTGACCCATCACTGACAGCGTGTCGCGTTCGACCGCATCGAGTTGAGTCGCCACCCGACGGCTGTAGGAAAGCCCTGCTTCGGTCAGCTTTACCCCGCGTCGCGAGCGTCGGAACAGTTCCACGCTGAGGAACTCCTCAAGGCTGGCGATCTGTCGGCAAATGGCGCCTTGGGTGAGGGAAAGTTCTTCGGCAGCCTTGGTAAAGCTTTCGTGACGAGCGGCAGCCTCAAAGCTGATCAGAGCGGTTGTGCTGGGGATCTTCCTGCGCATGTACGTCAACCTCACTAAAACATCGCTTAAAAGGCATTCGGCGCCGTTTCGGAGTGAGAAATTAGCACAACAGAATGCGAAATCCTCGTTTGCCGCGACCGTGAACCGCGCCTAGGATCAATGCCACGTCAATTCACCGATTTACGAGGGCACACTCATGGGCGGTAAAGCTAGCTTCAACTGGATCGATCCCCTGCTGCTGGATCAACAGCTCACCGAAGAAGAGCGCATGATCCGCGACACTGCCGAGCAGTTCGCTCAGCAGAAGCTTGCGCCGCGTGTGCTCGAAGCTTTCCGCCATGAGAAGACCGATCCGGCAATCTTCCGCGAGATGGGTGAAGTCGGCCTGTTGGGCGCAACCATTCCTGAACAGTACGGTGGCAGTGGCCTCAACTATGTCAGCTACGGCCTGATTGCCCGTGAAGTGGAGCGTGTCGACTCCGGCTATCGCTCGATGATGAGCGTGCAGTCGTCGTTGGTGATGGTGCCAATCCATGAATTCGGTACTGAAGCGCAGAAACAGAAGTACCTGCCGAAACTGGCTTCTGGCGAATGGATCGGCTGCTTCGGTTTGACCGAACCAAACCACGGTTCCGACCCGGGCGCGATGATTTCCCGGGCACGCAAAGTCGACGGCGGCTATAGCCTGACCGGCGCCAAGACGTGGATCACCAACAGCCCGATCGCCGATGTGTTCGTCGTTTGGGCCAAGGACGATGCTGGCGACATCCGTGGCTTCGTTCTGGAGAAAGGCTGGAAAGGCCTGAGCGCTCCGGCGATTCACGGCAAGGTCGGCCTGCGCGCTTCGATCACCGGTGAGATCGTCATGGACAACGTGTTCGTACCAGAAGAAAACATCTTCCCGGACGTACGTGGTCTGAAAGGTCCGTTCACCTGCCTCAACTCCGCACGTTACGGCATCTCTTGGGGTGCGTTGGGCGCTGCCGAGTTCTGCTGGCATACCGCACGCCAATACACTCTGGACCGCATGCAGTTCGGCCGTCCTTTGGCCGCTACTCAGCTGATCCAGAAAAAACTGGCGGACATGCAGACCGAGATCACTATGGCCCTGCAGGGTTGCCTGCGTCTGGGTCGCATGAAGGATGAAGGCACGGCTGCGGTCGAAATCACTTCGATCATGAAGCGCAACTCGTGCGGCAAGTCGCTGGATATCGCCCGCATGGCTCGCGACATGCTGGGCGGCAACGGTATCTCCGACGAGTTCGGCGTGGCCCGTCACCTGGTCAACCTGGAAGTGGTGAATACCTATGAAGGTACGCACGACGTCCACGCGCTGATCCTCGGTCGCGCACAAACAGGTCTGCAGGCGTTCTATTAATAGGAGAACGACCATGGGCGCGCTGTCGCATCTGCGGGTACTGGATTTATCGCGAGTGTTGGCCGGGCCATGGGCTGGGCAGATCCTCGCCGACCTTGGCGCCGAAGTGATCAAGGTCGAGCGCCCCGGCAATGGTGACGACACTCGCGCCTGGGGGCCGCCGTTCCTAAAGGACGCTTATGGTGAGAACACGTCGGAGGCGGCTTACTACCTGTCGGCCAATCGCAACAAGCAATCGGTGACCATCGACTTCACGCGTCCCGAGGGCCAAAAGCTTGTTCGCGAGCTCGCGGCCAAGTCGGACATCCTCATTGAGAACTTCAAGGTGGGTGGTTTGGCGGCTTATGGGTTGGACTATGAGTCGCTGAAGGCGATCAATCCGGATCTGATCTACTGCTCGATCACTGGCTTCGGTCAGACCGGACCCTATGCCAAGCGTGCCGGTTACGACTTCATGATCCAGGGGCTGGGTGGGCTGATGAGTCTGACCGGTCGGCCCGAAGGGGATGAGGGGGCCGGGCCGGTGAAGGTTGGTGTGGCGCTGACGGATATCCTGACCGGGCTGTATTCGACCGTGGCGATACTGGCGGCGCTGGCTCATCGTGATCACGACGGTGGTGGTCAGCACATTGATATGGCGTTGCTTGATGTGCAGGTAGCCTGCCTGGCTAATCAGGCGATGAACTACCTGACCACGGGCAATGCACCCAAGCGCTTGGGCAATGCGCATCCTAACATCGTGCCTTATCAGGACTTTCCTACGGCCGATGGCGATTTCATCCTTACCGTGGGTAATGACGGACAGTTCCGCAAGTTTGCTGAAGTGGCGGGTCAGCCGCAGTGGGCTGATGATCCGCGCTTTACTACTAATAAGCTGCGGGTGGCGAATCGTGCGGTGCTGATTCCTCTGATTCGTCAGGCGACAGTCTTCAAGACCACGGCGGAGTGGGTAGCCCAGTTGGAGCAGGCGGGTGTGCCATGTGGCCCGATCAATGATCTGTCGCAGGTGTTCGAGGATCCGCAGGTGAAGGCGCGTGGGCTGGCAATAGAGTTGCCCCATGCGTTGGCGGGGATGGTGCCTCAGGTGGCGAGTCCTATTCGAATGTCGCAAACCCCTGTCGAGTATCGACTTGCGCCTCCTTTGCTGGGTGAACATACCTTGGAGGTTTTGCAGCGAGTCTTGGGTTTGGGCGCGGGTGCGGTGGCTTCGCTGAAAGAGGATGGAGTGCTCTGAAGCTCCTTCTATATAGAAGGCTTAGCGTTCCCCTCTATATATAGGGGGGATTTGGTCGTTTCTTGATCGATCTGCAAGTAATTGAAAGAAAAGCGAAATTAGCTGTTGACGGCAGATTCCAGACGTCTATAATTCGCCCCACTTCCGGCGCAGTCGAAACGGAAAACTCCTTGAGATTCAATGAGTTAAGTAGGTTTCGAGAGCGGGTCGCTTCAGTTCATCGAAGCCTGGAAGGAGTTGAAAGAGCGGTGATGTTTGGCTCTTTTAACGGTTCGATCTTCTCGGTCGAAAGCGGAGAAAAAGAGGTGTTGACAA
>NZ_JACVHC010000004.1:0-170601 GCF_017976235.1 Pseudomonas anatoliensis
GCACCGTGTTCATCAACAGTGGTAGTCCTGCGCCCCAGCGCATCGTAGGAAAAACGCCGCACGCCAGCATCGGGCAGGGTTTCTTCAACCAACTGACCGAGGGGGTTCCAGACAAACACGTGTCGACCGGTGTCCGGGTAACGGATCGACAGCAACTGCCCGCGAGCGTCGTAGTGGTAATGGCTGACCTGACCATCGGGATCGACCGCCTCAGTGACATCGCCCTGAGCATTGCGCCGGTAGGTCCATACCGCGTCGCCACGTGAGCGGCTGTGCAGGAAACCGTTGCGGTACTCGTAGGACGTTGGCACATCGTCTGGCGGAAGCAGCGCGATCAGCCGTCCGACATCGTCGTAGCGGTATTCGGTGACGGCGCCTAAGGGATCCTGCTCGGCGACCAAGCGGCCCGCAGCGTCGTAGGTCTTGAGGTGTTCGCCGCCGTCGGCCTCGACCTTGCGCACCAGTCGTGCACGGTCGTCGTGGACGTAGGTTTCTTCGGTGCCATCGACGTGATGCACGACGACGCTGCCGTCGTCATGCCAGACATAACGCGTGTCCATTTGCGAGAACGACGCCCAGTGCCTGACGCAACGTGCAGCCTTGCCAGCGCGTTCCCACTCCCAGAAAAAACTCGCGCCGCCCGTGAGTTGCCGCTGGAGAATGACGTGCTGATCGTCGTAGTCGTAACGCTCGCTGTCGCCGACCGCGTTACGCGCCTCGACCAGATGCTGATAGGCGTCGTAGCGATAACTGACGAGGGTGTGTTCGGTGTGCCAAGGCTCGGCAAGGTTCAGCGCCGAGTCAAAGCGCTGGTAATCAACCGCGATCAGATGCGCCCGGTCATACCGCAACAACAGCGCCCGACCCGCGCCGTTGTCCAGACGCTGAACCCGATCCTGCCGATCCCGAACTATGCGCAGACGATTGCCATACGCATCGCTGATCGCCGTCAGCCGCCCGGCGCGAAAGTGATAAAACCGCGCCACATCCCCCGCCAGCGCGAGGATCAATTCCTCCGGTTCATCCCCGAGAAAGATCGCCGCTCGCGACAGACTGTTATGGATCGCCGGCCGCTCAACACTCGGCAACGGAAACCGCGTACGCCGGTTTTCATGGTCAACCCAGACAACACAGTCGCCATCGAACTCCAGTCGATGCGCCAGCGAATGACTCCAGCCAAACCCCAGCCCGAGGTCGATCTCGGCGGCACTGGTGCGATAAAGCCTTGTGAACTCGAATGGCAACAAACCATCAAGCACGCCATCGCTCAGAGTCAGCAGTTCCTCACCGGTAACCATCGACACCGGGCAGCCGTCTCTGCAGGTGAGTGACACGCAATCGGCGCTGTCGCCATTGGGATTTTTCGCCTGATCCGGCGAATCGTCGTGGTGTTCGTTTTGCTTCAACGAGGCGTTGCGCTTGGCATTCCAGCGCAATTGCATCCGGCCTTTTTTCACGCTGGCGGCGATCCCGCGCGCGGCAACGGTCTTGTATTGATCAACGTACTTGATGAAGCCGCTGACGATGCCGAACATCGCCTTCACCAACCGCACCAGCGCCGACAGCAGTTGAACCGCGTGACCTGCCAGCCGTAGCGTCAGATAAGCGATTCCGCCGCCGCCACTCGCGAACGTCAGTGCGACGGCGATCAGCACATCGATCAGCACCTGCACCATCACCATCGACACCGCTTCTGCGGTTTTGCCGGCGACTTCACTGGGTGGGAGCATCTCCAGCCAAAGGCTGGCGGTACGTAACAGCAAACACAGCGCGGCCTCGTCACTGACCAGCAACTGAAGCTGCTCCATGACCTCAGGAGCCGTTTTTGCCAGATTGATCAGGTCAGTCGCGCCACTGCCCAACTGCTCCGCAAACTTGCCCGGATCCTTGAGAATGTCCGACAGCATTCCAATGCTGTCCCACACCCCTTCGATCGCCGCCCAACTACCGGCCAACATGCCGTTGCCTGCCGCCGTCGCCACCGACTGCGACCACTGCGGCTTGAACCCCTGCCATTCGTTGCGCAACCAGCCATCCAGTTCACCGCTCAAGCCGTCGTAGGACTTGAATAGCTCCTCGACCTGATCCTCACTGACTTCACTGTGCACATGCACGCGATAGAACTTGCCCGGTGTGCCTTCGAATACACCTTTACCTTTGGCATCGAGGGTGACGGGCGTCGATTCGCCGCCATCCATCGCCACCACATCGACCACGATATTGCCCAGCGGGATGTCGTAGACCGATTCGAACTTGCTCTCGATCAACATCAATCCGCCCTTCGGGCACTGGACGACATTGGAGAAGAATTTGTTGTCGCTGCTGCTGACGGCGGTACTGTTTTCACCGAAGCGGATCAACCGTTCCATGCCTACCAGCGAGGGCAGATCAGCGGCGTGGCTGACGGTATCGGCGGTGCGGCTGGCCCAATGCTTGAGCTGTTCGCGGTAAAGACTGAGGGTTTCTGGAAAGCTGTCGAGTGCTTGCTCGATGCGGGTGATGGCTTCCATCAACGCACGCGGCTGTGCGAGATGAACTGAATGACCGGGTCGAACATGAGCGTTCCCTCGCGCAAAAATTAGGCGCGGGAACTGTGCTGGGGATCAGTCAGAAAAGAAGTCAGGCAAGTAGGCGATGGCTGTAGGACTTATCTGCAAAACAGCAAAAACCTAAACGGACAACAAAACGCAAACGGGGCGTGAGGTTTCCCTCACGCCCCGTTTATCGGACGACACAACTGGATTTACTGCGTTGAATCTCCAGCACCCAGCTCTTTCAATTTAAGCTCGGCCAACGGGTGCCCGGCCTTGGCGGCCATACCCCACCAGCGCGCGGCTTCGTCAGGGTCTGGCGCTTTGCTCGCTGTACCCGCGAGACTGATCACGCCGACTTGATAGGCCGCTTTGCCATCGCCGGCCAGAGCCGCCAACCGCAACAGGCGCACGCCTTCTTCACGCGCTCCCAGCCCCACACCGCGAAAGGTCAGGATGTGGCCATAGAAGCTTTGCGCGCCGACATCGCCGAGGTTGGCCATGCGCGCAAACTGACCTTCAAGCCAGCGCCACCCGCGAGGCTGGCGCACAAACCATGACCAGTGAAACAGCCTGCGAGCCAGCCAATAACTGGCCCGCGCCTTGAGTCGTAAAAACACTCAGGCCTCCGCTGATTCCGGGTATTCATATTCGAAAACCCTGACCACTTCCGACGCATGCCAGGACGCTGCGGCAACGCCATCGGACGGCCCGGAAAACCGCCCCAGACGTTCGACACATTCAAAAAACCCGGTGCGTGGCAAACGACTCGCGCCCTGGCTGATAACCAGCGAACTGCGCAACGGCTGCTCGGCCTTGGCATCCAGCGCGGCCAGATGCTCAAGCGCGGCGGTCAAGGTTTGCATCGCTGGTGTCGGCAATTGCAGCCGTTCAAGCAACGCGCGGTAGGTCAATAGATGACGCTGGCGGCGCGCCTGATCCAGCTCCCCGAGTAATCCGTCCCAATGTTGACGACTGATGCGTACGCTCACGATTCATCCCTCCACCCTGGCACCGTCAGCTCCCAAGCGAGGCTACGACGAATCGCGGCGTCTGGCAGACGCTCGCCACTTTCGATCATGGCCAGATATGACGGGCTGATGCCTACCGTGCGGGCCAGCGCCTCGATGGCGATGCCCTTCCCTTCGCGCAAACTGCGGAGTTGATCCAGACCTGGAAGAATCGGGTCCGGTGTTGCCGCGAGCGGCTCTGGAGCCTGCCGCGACGGTGCTTCTTTGATGCCTGCTGCTTTCAATAGAGCCTGATACTGAGCCCAAGGCAGAACCGCGTATTCGGGCTCGCCATCGCGTGCAATTATCTGAATATCCATGTCTACCCCGTAGGACAACAACACTTAGCGAGTCGGCGCTTTTCCCTAGAAGTGTAATCCTAACAGCGGCCAAGGTCGCGAGGGGTATCTATCTGTGCGCAGGCTGGTTGAATCAGGGCTTTTTCGGACCCTGGAGCTGAAGTTGTTCGGGGGTATCGGGCAAGCGTTCGGCGACCGCGAGTTTTTCCGGATGCTGGCGATTGCGCCAGAGCCGGAAGGCATTGAGTTCATCATCGAGGACTTTCATCAGCCAGGCGAGGACAGCGATGTCATCGAGCATGCCGAATACCGGGATGAAATCCGGAATCGCGTCGACCGGACTGAGGAAGTACATCAGGCCCGCGACTACTGACACCAGGGCTTTGCCACTGATCGCCCGATAATCACCGCGCCAGTAAGCCAGACACAATGCCTGCAGCAAACGCAGATCATCCTTGAGCTTGCCGAGCCGATTACCTTGCGCGGCGCCTTTGCTGGCCACGGCGAACAGCAAGGTCGGCAGACGACCGCGAGCCAGCAGACGGCCAGCCAGAGGCAGGAATCGAGCGAAATTCCACGGAGCTTTCATCTATTCCTCCCGTTGAAATGTTATCCACACAAATTGTGGATAACCTTGTGAACAGAGCTGCATTTGCGCGCTGAGAGCCCCGTTTTATAAGGGCTGCGCTCAGATCGGGCGTTTTTTACTCACATAAAAAACCCCAATATTTCATTGACTTGGCGGCTCAGGGCGTCTAGCGCGGGCAGCCTTAAAGGCTATGACTCTTCTGACCGGCATCGGTTCGCTCTGTTTACCCTTGTCAAGGTCCAGATGCAACAACGCCCCGCATAAGCGAGGCGTTGTTGTCGAAGCCGTTACCGGTTACTTGGCAGCGGCGTCTTCTTTGGCTGGATCCTTGATGGCCAGCAGTTCCAGGTCGAAGACCAGAACCGAGTTGGCCGGGATTGCCGGGCTTGGCGATTGCGCGCCGTAAGCCAGATCGCTAGGGATGTACAGTTTGTACTTCTCGCCAACGTGCATCAGTTGCAGACCTTCAACCCAACCCGGAATCACGCCGCTCACCGGCAGATCGATCGGGCTGCCGCGCTCGACGGAGCTGTCGAATACGGTGCCATTGGTCAGCTTGCCAGTGTAGTGAACGGTCACTACGTCGGTAGGCTTGGGCTGTGCGCCGTCGGCTTTCTTGACCACTTCGTATTGCAGACCGGAAGCGGTGGTAGTCACACCCGCCTTCTTGCCGTTTTCTTCGAGGAACTTCTTGCCGGCAGATGCCGACTCTTCGCTCATCTTGGCCATGCGCTCTTCGGCACGCTTTTGCAGCGCAGCGAAAGCTTCGACCAGCTCTTCATCTTTCAGCTTCTGTTCTTTCTTGCCGACGGCATCTTCGATGCCCTGGGCTACCGCTTTGGAGTCCAGATCATCCATGCCTTCCTGAGCAAGGCTCTTGCCCATGTTCAGGCCGATACCGTAGGAAGCTTTTTGCGCCGGGGTTTTCAGCTCTACGCTGGTCTGCGAATCACAACCCGCAAGTACCAGGCTAACCAGGGCTACCGCCGCCGCCAACCGATGCTGTTTCATGCTATTTCCTTGTTCATGCGCCGAAAGGGCAATCGAGTAAAGCCGCGAGCTTATCAGGCCGCCACGACCAATGGCTACCGGCATGAGAGCAGGAAACTTCCGATAAGTTCAGGGATTAAAACGCATTGGGGTGCAGACACGATGAAGCTTCTGTCATCTGCCGCCGACAACGACCGACTCTCCTTGCTCCAATATCTGGCGTAATGGCCACTTGCCGCATAAGGTCAGGCTCAGGCATAACAGCGCAACAATTTGACAAGGATGTTTAACTTGCGCCTCTTACTCCGTGTGCTGACCCTGATCGCGCTCCTGCTGGGACTCGTCCTGGCGGTGGTTTTGTATTACGTCGCCAACCCGAAATTACCCGTTTATATCCCCGCCCAGCAGGTGCATTACCTGAATCAGTGGACTGAACAGGAGCGGCAGACCTATTACTTCACGCCCCAGGGCACACAGGTCAAAGGGCTGCGCTATGAATGGTTCCAGGCATTGGAGCTGCCATTCTCGCAGCAGCGTTTCGCCTCCCCGGAATACCTCGCGCGCTTTGGCTTTTTGATTGATCCGCAGCAAAAAGCCACGCCAAACAACCCCGGCAACCTTCCGGTCGGTTTCGCACGACACCAGAATCCTGGTAACTCCGAGCAATATCTGGACATAACTTGCGCGGCTTGCCACACCGGTGAACTGCGATTCAACGGTCAGGCTGTGCGCATCGACGGCGGTACGGCACAGCATGTCTTGCCTTCCAGCGTTCCTACATTACGCGGTGGCAGTTTCGGACAGGCATTGGTCGCCAGTCTGACCTCGACTTACTACAACCCGTGGAAATTCGAACGCTTCGCCCGAAGTGTTCTGGGCAATGACTACGACGCCCGTCACGAACAGCTGCGCAATGATTTCAAAGCCTCGCTGGACACCTTCGTGAAAGTCGCCTGGAACGACACTCACCGCGGCCTCTACCCAACCGAGGAAGGCCCCGGCCGTACCGATGCGTTCGGGCGAATTGCCAACGCGACATTCGGCGACGCGATTTCCCCCACCAACTACCGCGTGGCCAACGCGCCGGTGGACTACCCGCAACTGTGGGACATGTGGACGTTCGACTGGGTGCAGTGGAACGGTTCGGCGCAACAACCGATGGCGCGCAATATTGGCGAGGCTTTGGGCGTCGGCGCGACTCTGAATTTCTTCGATGCCAACGGCCAGCCGCTGCAAGGCGATGATCGCTACGCATCCAGCGTGCGCGTGCGCGACCTGCATAAAATCGAAGAAACCCTGCAACGCCTGCAACCACCCACCTGGCCCGAAGACTTGTTCGGTACCGTCGACAAGCCGCTGGCCACCAAGGGCCGTACGCTGTTTGTCGAAAACTGCGCCAGTTGCCACGTCCCGCGCAAGGCCCAGGAAGGCGACCGCTGGGTGCAGCATTTGCACATGTTGCCCGTCGCGGTGATCGGCACCGATTCGAACGCGGCCAACAACGTTGCCAGCCACCGTTTCGACCTGACAGCCCTGCAATGGAATTTGCAGGAGCTGGAAAAAATGGACGTGAAACTGCATCCCTCGCCCAAAGAGCCGCTGGATCTGAGCCAGTTGTCGGTGGCCAAAGGTCTGGCGTACGTCACTGCATTCGTCGAAAACCGTGCCTATCGCGAGGCAAACGTCAGCCCTGAAGAGAAACCCCGCCTCGACGGTTTCGGTCTGCCCATCGGCGTGCGCGAAAAGCTCGCCTACAAGGCGCGTCCATTGGCCGGCGTCTGGGCCACTGCGCCGTTTCTGCATAACGGCTCAGTGCCAAACCTTTATCAGTTGCTGTCGCCGCAGGATGAGCGCGCTACCACCTTCTATAAAGGCACCTTCGAATACGACCCGCGGCACTTGGGATATCGCACCGAAGCCTTCACCAATGGTTTCCTTTTCGATACGCGCATCAGCGGCAATCGCAACAGCGGACATGAATTCCGCGCCGGCGCGCGTGGCAATGGCGTCATCGGCCGACTGCTGCAACCTGAGGAGCGCTGGGCATTGCTGGAATACCTGAAAGTTCTCGGCGGCCCATTGGAGGCGCAATTGCCATGATTTCGACCTTTAAAAAAGAACTGCCGGTACTGGCCCGAATCTGGTTATGGCTAGGCCGTTTGCTGGGCAAAACCCTGCTGATCCTGCTCGTCATCGGCGTGCTCGGCTGGGCCGTCGCCACGGCATGGTTCGCCTGGCAGCATCGTGGCCCGGTGTCGGCACTGGAGCAGGTCCCGGCCAGTGAAGCAGGCATGACTCAGGACGTGATCCAGACGGCCGTGCGCATTGTCGATCAACACCGCGAAGGCACACGCTATCTGCGCGATGCTCACGCCAAGGCACATGGTTGCGTAAAAGCTGAAGTGAAGGTTTTGCCGGAACTGACTCAGTCATTGCGACAAGGCGTGTTCAGCGAGCCGGGTAAAACCTGGCAGGCGATGATTCGCTTGTCCAACGGCAACGCCTATCCGCAGTTCGACAGCATGCGCGATGCCCGAGGCATGGCGATCAAACTGTTCGACGTTGCCGGCAAACAATTGCTCGACAACCGCCAGCAACAACATGAACAAGACTTCGTGATGTTCAGCCACCCGAATTTCTTTGTCAGCGATGTCGCCGAGTACCGTCAGAATGTGGCCGCGCAGGCTGACGGCAAAAAGGTCATGGCGTTTTTCCCCGGGTGGGATCCGCGCACCTGGCAGATCAGGCATTTGTTTATTGCGCTGGCAACATTGTCGCCGCCGCCGGATAGCCCGACGGCAACCACATACTTTTCGGTTTCGCCCTACAAATTCGGTGAGGCGAATGCAAAGTTTCGTGTAGCACCCGATCCGGATAACTGCCCCGCTTACAAGCTGCCTGAACAGAATCACGACCTGCCGAACTTTCTGCGCAGCGCGTTGAATCAACAGCTGTCGACAGATCGCGTACCCGCCTGCTTCGTGCTGCAGATTCAGCGTCAGGATACCCATGATTACATGCCGATCGAGGACACCAGCATCGAATGGCGCGAACAGGATTCGCCCTTCGAAACGGTCGCGCGGATCACCCTGCCGCCGCAGGATTTCGATAACCCGGCGCTGAATCTGGCCTGCGATAACCTGTCGTTCAATCCGTGGTTCGGAATTGAAGCGCATCGGCCTATCGGCGGGATCAATCGGTTGCGCAAAGCGGTGTACGAAGCAGTCAGCGACTACCGTCATCAGCGCAATGTCGAAGGATCTTTCCTGCTGAGTGACGGCATTTAGCCTCCCTGGGGGCCGATGGGAAGACCTGGCCGACAGTCGGCCAGGTCTTGCTTGGCAAGAGAACATCCAACTCTCCTGCGTATACGACTTTGTCGACAAACATCCGCGGGGTCGTCACCCCCTCGATCAGATCCTCCTCAAAGTCCTCCGACATTTCGGCGATCAGTCGCCTGATGAGCACGTTGGGAAAGGAAAAGCTCAGAACCGCACCGTCGGGGGTGATCAGATACAGTTGTTGATGGGGTGCTGCGTTCAGTCGTTGCAGCCCGACTTTCAGGTCGGCGGGCGAGAAAAAGTTTTTGTAGAGATCAACATCCTGCGGGGGTAAACGGTCCAGGGGCAATGGATTGCTCGAGTGATAAAAGCCATCTACCTGGAAGCCATCAGGAAGCAGTGGATTGCCATGGACATCCTTGGGGAAGATCACCGCACGATCGAAACTGGCGTAATCGGTGAATTCGCCAGCGGTTACAAGATACTCGTCACGGTTCTTGTGTTTGAGAACGATGCCGACGGCTTGTCCGGAAGACGAGCAAGACTTTTGCTGCATTCGCAGGTAATTCGCGACGCCCGTGACATCCTTGAGGATAGGCCCGCAAACAGGCATGAGTTCGACGAGTGGCTTATCAGCTTCCTGCTCCGGATCGATTTCATCGTCCCAGTTCCAGTCTGGCGTCAGTTCCCCCCGGTGAACCCACTTATCACCTTTTACGACCGTGGCGACTTCACCCGCGGCTATTGCCAACAGGATCCAGATACTGGCCGGTAGCCAACCTTTCTCATACTTTGCCCGAAACAGCTGAGGTAGTCCGTTAGCGCCGTTGCTGATGATGGGAGTGAGTTCTTCCTCGTATGCCGATGAGGTGGATGTGTATGAGAGGAGACCGCCATCTGACGACACGTAACACTTGGAACACTGGCGCTCGGAGTGTGTAACAAGCCACACATCGTAAATCCTGAAGAATTCGTTGCGAGTACTTTCTTCCTCAAGAGTATTAAACGTGTTGGGCGAGAGGGGTACATTCCGATGAAAACTTGCCTCGATCGAATGACCGGGCGGACTTTTGAAAATGGTAGATGGAGGCCATGTTTCTGTTAAGGGTTTAGCAAACTCTTTACAAACGTACTGTCCCTGCTCATTTTTCAGAATGTACCAGCGCACCTCGGTATTGGATTCGAACTCCAATCGATGCAAATACGCGGCAGCGTCGTCCGACGTCCGGAACGCCGGATTTTGCGCAAGGAGGTTTTTTTTGTTCAACGGACATTTGGGGGGTTCTACAGCAGTGCTGTCAGGCATAGGGTCAGTCTCTCGGTAGGCTATTGAACGGAGTCATGACGCGAAATGAGTCATGAACAACGTTGCCCATTGTCCGAAAGCGGCTTGGCTGGCAGGCACTACATAGATATACGCAGCGAAAAATACTCAAACGCCAGACAGCAAAAAGCCCGCACTAGGCGGGCTTTCTGTGGTGATCTGGCGTTCAGTGTTCCAGATTACCGAATATGGCGCAGCGGACGGGACTCGAACCCGCGACCCCCGGCGTGACAGGCCGGTATTCTAACCGACTGAACTACCGCTGCGCGAAACGCTTGAAACGAATGGTGGGTGATGACGGGATCGAACCGCCGACATTCTGCTTGTAAGGCAGACGCTCTCCCAGCTGAGCTAATCACCCTTCGCTTCGTTACGGGACGCATTATGCCACAAGTTTTCGTAACGTGTTGATTTAATTGAATATTTTTTCAAATAAATCCGAAAACCGGTGAAACGACACATCCCGCGGGTACAACCTTGGAGCAGAAAAAAACCCGCCTTGGCGGGTTTTTCCGTGGTGACCTGGCGTTCAGCGTTCCAGGTTACCGAATATGGCGCAGCGGACGGGACTCGAACCCGCGACCCCCGGCGTGACAGGCCGGTATTCTAACCGACTGAACTACCGCTGCGCGTAACACATGAAACGAATGGTGGGTGATGACGGGATCGAACCGCCGACATTCTGCTTGTAAGGCAGACGCTCTCCCAGCTGAGCTAATCACCCTTCGCTTCGGTGTGGCGCGCATTCTACGGAGCGACCCCACCTCTGGCAAGCACTTTTTTAAATAATTTTCCGAGGCCTTCCAAAGGCTTAGAGAAGGGTTGGCCTATGCCACGGCGAAGACAATAATGCCCCCCTTTGTATAAAGGAGAGACTCACCCCATGTGGTTCAAAAACCTGCTTATCTATCGCCTGACCCAAGACCTGCCTGTCGATGCCGAGGCGCTGGAAACTGCACTGGCCACCAAACTGGCGCGTCCATGTGCAAGCCAGGAGTTGACCACCTACGGTTTCGTCGCGCCGTTCGGCAAAGGCGAAGATGCTCCACTGGTGCACGTCAGCGGTGATTTCCTGCTGATCTCTGCGCGTAAAGAAGAACGCATTCTGCCGGGCAGCGTCGTACGCGATGCGGTCAAGGAAAAGGTCGAAGAGATCGAAGCCGAGCAAATGCGCAAGGTCTATAAGAAGGAACGCGACCAGATCAAGGATGAAATCATCCAGGCCTTTCTGCCGCGCGCCTTTATCCGTCGCTCGTCGACCTTCGCTGCCATCGCACCGAAACAGGGTCTGATCCTGGTCAACTCGGCCAGCCCGAAACGCGCCGAAGACCTGCTGTCGACCCTGCGTGAAGTGATCGGCACCCTGCCCGTTCGCCCGTTGACCGTAAAAATGTCGCCAACCGCGACCATGACCGAATGGGTCACCACGCAGAAAGCCGCCGACGACTTCTATGTGCTGGACGAGTGCGAACTGCGCGACACCCACGAAGACGGCGGTATCGTGCGTTGCAAGCGTCAGGACCTGACCAGCGAAGAAATCCAGCTGCACCTGAGCACCGGCAAAGTCGTTACTCAACTGTCGCTGGCCTGGCAGGACAAGTTGTCGTTCATGCTCGACGACAAGATGACCGTCAAACGCCTGAAGTTCGAAGATCTGTTGCAGGATCAGGCGGAACAGGACGGCGGCGAAGAGGCCCTCGGCCAGCTGGATGCGAGCTTCACACTGATGATGCTGACATTCGGCGACTTCCTGCCGGCGCTGGTTGAAGCGTTGGGTGGCGAAGAGACTCCGCAGGGGATCTGACCTGCCTTTTGTGTGAAAGCTTAAAAGATCGCAGCCTTCGGCAGCTCCTACAACTGGAATGCATTTTTCCTGTAGGAGCTGCCGGAGGCTGCGATCTTTTTGCTGGCGACGTATGCTTAGCTTCCTAACGCTTTCACATAACAAGGAACAAGCCATGCGCGCACTGGCTGCACTCAGCCGCTTTGTCGGCAACACCTTCGCTTACTGGGTTCTGATTTTCGCCGTTGTGGCCTTCCTGCAACCGGCGTGGTTCCTCGGCCTGAAAAGCGCGATCGTGCCGCTGCTCGGGCTGGTGATGTTCGGCATGGGCCTGACTCTCAAACTTGATGACTTCGCCGCCGTCGCCCGCCAACCCTGGCGTGTGGCGCTGGGCGTGGTCGCACATTTCGTGATCATGCCGGGCATGGCGTGGTTGCTCTGCCAGATTTTTCATCTGCCACCGGAGATCGCCGTCGGCGTGATTCTGGTCGGTTGCTGTCCGAGCGGCACGTCGTCCAATGTGATGACCTGGCTGGCCCGCGGTGATCTGGCGTTGTCGGTGGCCATCGCCGCCGTCACCACCCTCCTCGCTCCGCTGCTGACCCCGGCGCTGATCTGGCTGCTGGCCTCGGCGTGGTTGCCGGTGTCGTTCATGGAGCTGTTCTGGTCGATCCTGCAAGTGGTGCTGTTGCCGATCGTTCTTGGCGTGGTTGCGCAACGTTTGCTGGGCGACAAGGTTCGTCATGCGGTGGATGTTTTGCCGCTGGTGTCGGTGGTGAGCATCGTGATCATCGTTACCGCCGTAGTGGCGGCCAGTCAGGCGAAGATCGCCGAATCCGGTGTGTTGATCATGGCTGTGGTGATGCTGCACAACAGCTTCGGTTACTTGCTGGGCTACTTCACCGGGCGTTTGTTCAACCTGCCGCTGGCGCAGCGCAAATCGCTGGCACTGGAAGTGGGCATGCAGAACTCGGGATTGGGCGCCGCGCTGGCCAGTGCACACTTTTCGCCACTGGCGGCGGTACCGAGCGCGTTGTTCAGCGTTTGGCACAATATTTCCGGGGCGCTGCTGTCGACGTATTTCCGGCGAATGAGCGAGAAGGACGATCGCGAAACGTTGGCCCGACAGGCGGCTGACTGACTTCAGAACTTGATCCCCGGGTTAATGCTCGTCAATATGTTGCGCAACGCGGGGACGACCCTGCGGCTCGATCGAGTTTTAATCTGGGGACGACCCCGTCAATCGATGGAGGTCTTTCATGTCCTGGATCATTCTGTTTTTCGCCGGCCTGTTCGAAGTCGGCTGGGCCGTCGGCCTCAAGTACACCGATGGCTTCAGCCGTCCACTCCCCACCGCACTGACCATTGCCGCCATGGCCGTCAGCCTTGGCTTGCTGGGCCTTGCCATGAAGGAATTGCCGCTGGGCACGGCCTATGCGATCTGGACGGGCGTCGGTGCCGTGGGCACGGTGATTGCCGGGATCATTCTGTTTGGTGAGTCGATGGCGCTGATTCGGCTGGCCAGTGTGGCGTTGATCATCACGGGTTTGATCGGGCTCAAGGTCAGCGCTTAGGCCACTGGCCCCATCGCTGGCAAGCCAGCTCCCACAGTTTCGTTGGTGTACACAAAACCGGTGTTTACCGAAGCTCCCTGTGGGAGCTGGCTTGCCAGCGATGAGACCAGCACAATCACCGATTATCTAACGGTGCCTCGCAACTCCCCCACCAACCCCTGCAACTTCAACGGCTCAGCCGCTTCCACCGCAACAGCAGAACCCGCCACCAGCGTCACCCGCGACCACAACCGCCGAAACACGCCTTTGTTCGGATCGCGACTGAAGAAACTCCCCCACAACCCCTGCAACGCCAGCGGAATCACCGGCACCGGTGTCTCTTCCAGAATCCGCGTCAGCCCGCCCTTGAACTCATTGATCTCGCCATCGGTCGTCAACTTGCCCTCAGGGAAGATGCACACCAATTCACCGTCCTTCAGATATTGAGCGATACGACTGAAGGCCTTTTCGTAGATCTGGATGTCTTCGTTGCGGCCGGCAATCGGAATTGTCCCCGCCGTGCGAAAGATAAAGTTCAGCACCGGCAGGTTGTAGATTTTGTAGTACATGACGAAGCGAATCGGCCTACGCACTGCGCCGCCGATCAGCAACGCATCGACGAACGAAACGTGATTGCACACCAGTAACGCCGCGCCTTCATCCGGAATCGCGTCCAGGTTGCGATGTTCGACGCGGTACATGGAGTGGCTGAGCAGCCAGATCATGAAACGCATGCTGAACTCGGGGACGATCTTGAAGATGTAGGCATTGACGCCGATGTTGAGCAGCGACACCACGAGGAACAGTTGCGGGATCGACAGCTCGACCACACTCAGCAGCACGATCGACACGATGGCCGAAATAACCATAAACAACGCGTTGAGAATGTTGTTGGCAGCGATCACCCGCGCCCGCTCGTTCTCGGCAGTGCGCGACTGGATCAACGCATACAACGGCACGATATAGAAACCACCGAAAACGCCGAGGCCGAGAATGTCGAACAGCACAGCCCAGGTGTGGCCGAAACTCAGCACTTCAATCCAGCTATGGCCAGTGACACTGTCGGGAATTCCGCCGGAATGCCACCACAGCAGCAGGCCGAACACGGTCAGACCGAACGAACCAAACGGCACCAGACCGATCTCGACTTTGCGCCCGGAAAGCTTCTCGCAGAGCATCGAACCCAGCGCGATCCCGACCGAGAACACGGTAAGGATCAAGGTGACCACGGTTTCGTCGCCGTGCATCCACTCCTTGGCGTAGGCCGGGATCTGCGTCAGATAAATCGCCCCGACAAACCAGAACCACGAGTTGCCGACTATCGAGCGCGACACCGCCGGCGTCTGGCCCAAGCCAAGTTTCAAAGTAGCCCAAGACTGACTGAAGATGTTCCAGTTCAGGCGCATATCCGGGGATGAAGCCGCCGCGCGGGGAATGCTGCGGCTGGCCAGATAACCCAGCACTGCAATGCCGACGATGGCGATCGACACCAGCGGCGCGTAGTGGGTCGACGACATGATTACCCCGGCGCCGATGGTGCCGGCCAGAATCGCCAGGAACGTGCCCATCTCCACCAGACCATTACCGCCGACCAGTTCTTCTTCACGCAAGGCCTGCGGCAGGATCGAATATTTCACCGGCCCGAACAGCGCCGAGTGAGTGCCCATGGCGAACAACGCCACCAGCATCAAAGACAAGTGATCGAAGAGAAAGCCGACGGATCCCACAGCCATGATGGCGATTTCCGCCAGTTTGATCAGACGGATCAGCGCGTCCTTGGCGAATTTCTCGCCGAACTGCCCGGCCAGCGCCGAGAACAGGAAGAACGGCAGAATAAACAGCAACGCACACAGGTTGACCCAGATCGAACGGTCACCTTCGATGGTCAGCCGATAGAGAATGGCGAGGATCAGCGACTGCTTGAACACGTTGTCGTTGAACGCGCCGAGCGACTGCGTGATGAAGAACGGCAGGAAGCGCCGGGTGCGCAGCAGGTTGAACTGTGAGGGGTGACTCATCTTCCGTGTTTCCCTGATGTTTAAGGTAGAGAGGCCTGGATACTGCTTATTGGAATCCCGATCCGCGATCCAGGCCACACCTTACCTAAACTTTTCAGGTTATTTCTTCAAACCTGCAATGCACGGCGAGACAAACAGCTCGCCGCGCCACGCGCCCTGCACGGTGCGCTTGCCGACAATCAGCCACATCACCGCCAACAACGCCACCAGCATGCAGCCGACCACGCTGAAAAAGCCGAGGTTCAGCGTACTGGCGAGTTTAAGGGTCGCCAGCGAATACACGCCCAACGGGAAGGTGAAACCCCACCAGCCGAGGTTGAACGGAATGCCGTCACGCAGATAGCGAACGGTGATCAGCAACGCCATCAGCATCCACCACAGCCCGAAACCCCACAGCGTGATTCCGGCCACCAGACCAAGGCCAGAAGCGATTTCGCCAACGCCCGGCATTCCATTGGCAGCGAAAATCGCCGGTGCTTCAGCGCCCATCAACAACATGCCCAGGGCACCGGTGCCGATTGGCCCGAGTGCCAGCCAGCTCGAGGCGGCCATGTTTTCGTGGGGCAGTTTGTGCAGGGCCATGCGCAGCAACAGGATGGTCAGAATGCTGAACGCCACCGGTAGGGAAAATGCCCAGAGCACGTAGCTTGTGGTCAGCACCACCAGTTGCGAGTGTGCATCGGTCAGGTGCGGCGCGAGCAGACCACCACTGGCCGCCGCGACTTCTGCTGCCACCACCGGCAACAGCCAAACCGCAGTCATCTGGTCGATGCTGTGCTCCTGACGGGTAAACATCATGTAGGGAATCAACACGCCGCAGGCCAGCGACATTGCCACATCGAGCCACCACAACACTTCGGCAAGCTGAATGACGCCCTCGCCCCAACGCGGTAGCCCGAACAGCAGAAAGCCGTTAATGATCGTTGCCAAGCCCATGGGAATGGTGCCAAAGAACATCGACACGGTGGAATGCCCGAAAATCCGCCGCGCCTCGTCGAAGAACAGAATCCAGCGGGCGGCGTAGGCAACGGTAAACAGGGAGAACAACAGGATGTTGAACAGCCACAGCCCTTCCGCCACAGCGTGTGAACCGGGGATCGCGACCGGCAGGTTCGCCAACGCCAGTGCCAGCACTCCGGTACCCATGGTTGCGGCAAACCAGTTCGGCGTGAATTGGCGGATCACCTCACGTGGGTGCTGAAGTTGGCTGAGCGGCTTTAAGCCGGGTTTGGTGCTATTGGTGCAAATCATCATGGATTCCTCTTCCTCTGGTGAGGTTGAGTCCATGGTAGATCCGAATCGAATATCTATATAACGGGTAATATCTCTAACTGTTATCTGCTTTATCGATAATGAGCCAGATAAATAGTCAAACGCTACCTTCGCTCTCGATCACCAAAATCCGCGCCACACCCTGCGGATGGGCAACGTGTTCGGTGCCGACTGAGGCGTAAAAGATGTCACCGACTTCGAGCATGACTTGCTCTTCCTCACCATTTTCGCGATAGCGCATCTGCACCCGCCCATCGAGCACCACGAACACTTCCTCCCCATCGTTGACGTGCCATTTATATGGCTGATCAGTCCAGTGCAGGCGCGTGGTGATGCCGTTCATGTTGGCGATATCCAAGGCACCCCAGGCACGCTCGGCGGTGAAGGTTTTGCTACGAATAATCTTCATGAGTCGATCCGTTGGCAGAAAGGCTGCGCAAGGCTAACCGAAAGCGCGGTGGTTATGGAGCGCCGCACACCTTGGCCGGTCGAACGCGCAGGCTGAGCAACAGCGCCGCCACTGCCAGCACGATCAGCACCGCGCCATACACGTCGGTCGTCGCGAGCAGCCCCAGGCGATGGGTGAAATGCCCTGCCAATAGCGCCGGCAAGCAAAACGCCAGATAACTCAGCACATAAAACGCCGACATCAACCCGGCCCGTTCATGGGGCAAGGCCAGCGGTACGAGGCTGCGCACCGCGCCGAGAAATCCGGCACCGAAACCACAACCGGCCACCAGTGTGCCGAGGAAGAACAGCGACAGACTGGCGCTGTGCACACCGAGCAGAATCAGCACCAGCCCGATCGGCAGCAAGCTTGCGCCCAGTTGCAAAGCGCGCGTGGCAGGACGATTGCGCAGGGTGAAGATCATCAGCGCCCCGGTCACGGTCAATGCCGCGACGGTTGCGCCGCCGATCAGGTTGGAAGTGGACCCAGTGGCGGTGCGCACCAGCGACGGTGCAAGCGATGCGTAAAAACCACCGAGCGCCCAGGTCGCGGTATTCAGCGGCAGGACTCGCCATAGCGTAGCGCGGGCCTGAACCGGCACATGCAGTGTCGGTCGCAACGACGCCCATGCGCCCGCTTGCGGGGTGACGCTTTCGGGCAGCCGCCAGACGTACAGTGCCTGCCCCACGAACAGCGCGAGCAGTAACCAATAGGTCAGTTGCAACGGCGCCGGCGCGAATTCCGCCAACAAGCCGCAGCCCATGCCGCCCAGCGCCATGCCCAGCAATGGCGCGACGCTGTTGATCAACGGCCCTTGCTGACGGTCGATGTCGAGCAATGTGGCGCTGAGGACCGCTGTCGCCATGCCGGTGGCGAAGCCTTGCAGCACGCGCGCGCTGATCAACCACGTCACGCTGTCGGCGCTGATGAACAGCAACATCGCCAGTGCATTGAGCAACACGGCGGTGAAGATCACCGGTTTGCGTCCCAGATGATCGGAGAGCGAACCGACGGTTAACAGCGCCGCCAACAGACTCAGGGCGTAGACGCCGAAAATCAGGGTCAGCACCGCTGCCGAGAAGTGCAGTTGATCCTGATACAGGTGGTACAGCGGCGTCGGCGCGGTGGAAGCGGCGAGAAAACTGAGTAAGGTGATCGCCAGAAACCACAGGCTGGGACGGTTTGACGCTAATCGGGACTGGGGGCTAATCATGTGCACACTCCGCAAAAGCTAATTTTTTGCTTTTGCGGAGTGTGCTACCGCCCAACGCTTAAAGCAAATTCTTTGTGTTAAGGTCTGACGCATGGCTATTAAAGAAGGTTTACGCCCCGGCGGTCGCAGTGCCCGGGTGCAAGAGTCGATACATTCGGCAGTCCGCTCACTGCTGCAAGAGCAGGAGCGCTCGACCGTGACCGTTCCGCAAATTGCGGCGCGGGCGGGCGTTACGCCGTCGACTATCTATCGGCGCTGGGGCGATCTGGCGGCGTTGCTGGCCGACGTCGCCCTCGCCCGCATGCGCCCCGACAGCGAGCCCGCAGAAACCGGCAGCCTGCGCAGCGACATCCGCGCATGGGCCGAGCAATACCTCGACGAGATGAGCTCCGAGCCTGGGCGCAACATGATGCGCGATGTGCAGGCGAGCGCCACGCCGGGGTATTGCGTGGCGATCATCGGGGCGCAGTTGCAGACCATTATCGAGCGCCATCCCGATGAAGCGGCGCCCAGTGTCGATCGGTTGATCAATCAGGTGGTGGCGCCGGTCGTGTTCAGGATTCTGTTTTCAGCGGCGGCGCTGGAGGTGGATGAATTGTATCGGTTGATTGATATCGCGCTGCAGCAGGACTAACACCGACATCCCTGTAGGAGCTGCGGCACGCTGCGATCTTTTGATCCTTAAAAACAGGATCAAAAGATCGCAGCCTCGTTTCACTCGACAGCTCCTACAGGATTTCCGATTCAGGCACTGAATCTTGCGGTGCCTGCTCGCGATGAGACCTTAACGGTCACCGCAGAACCACTCGGTTCCATTCCTGCGACACCCCGCCACGCCTCGACCTTGGTCGACACTGACTAACCGCCGCGCGCATGCGAGACTGTCCGCCCGGGCAGGAGTGCCGGGGAGTCTTTAGTCGGGAGTGTTGCATGTCGTTGTCCACCGGGCTGATCGCCGCCGTCGCCCTGGCCTATATGGCCATCATGTTCGCCATCGCCTTCTACGGCGACCGTCGCAGCACGCCGCTGCCGCCGCGGGTGCGCGCGTGGGTATACAGCCTGTCGCTGGCGGTTTATTGCACCAGTTGGACATTCTTCGGCGCGGTCGGCCAGGCGGCTGAACAGTTGTGGTCATTCCTGCCGATTTACCTCGGGCCGATCCTGCTGTTGGTCGGCGCGCCGTGGGTCCTGCAAAAAATGGTGATGATCAGCAAACAGGAGAACATCACCTCCATCGCTGACTTCATCGCTGCGCGCTACGGCAAATCGCAATCGCTGGCGGTCGTCGTCGCGCTGATCTGCCTGGTCGGCGTCCTCCCCTACATCGCCCTGCAACTCAAGGGCATCGTACTCGGTGTGAACCTGTTGATCGGCGCCGGTGCCGATGCGATGGGCACGCGCGCCCAGGACACCGCGTTGATCGTGTCACTGGTGCTGGCGCTGTTCACCATCGTCTTCGGCACACGCAACCTCGACGCCACCGAGCACCACCGCGGCATGGTGCTGGCGATTGCCTTTGAGTCGCTGGTCAAGCTGTTCGCCTTTCTCGCCGTCGGCGCGTTTGTGACCTATGGCCTCTACGACGGTTTCGACGACCTGTTTAATCAAGCCATGCTCGCCCCGCGCCTCGAGGAATACTGGAAAGAAACCATTAACTGGCCATCAATGGTGGTACAGACAGGCGTCGCGATGATGGCGATCATCTGTCTGCCACGGCAGTTTCACGTCACGGTGGTCGAGAACATTGATCCGCAGGATCTGCGCCTGGCCAAATGGGTGTTCCCGGCGTACCTCGCGTTGGCGGCATTGTTTGTAGTCCCTATCGCCCTCGCTGGTCAGATGATGCTGCCGAGCGACGTATTGCCCGACTCGTTCGTGATCAGTCTGCCGCTGGCGCAGGCCCATCCGGCGCTGGCAATGCTGGCGTTTATTGGCGGCGCATCGGCGGCCACCGGCATGGTCATTGTCGCCAGCGTGGCGCTGTCGACCATGGTCTCCAACGATATGCTGTTGCCGTGGCTGCTGCGGCGCAATAACGCCGAGCGCCCGTTTGAAGTGTTCCGCCAGTGGATGCTGTCGGTGCGCCGCGTGAGCATTGTGGTGATTCTGCTGTTGGCGTACGTCAGCTATCGCCTGCTCGGTTCGACGGCGAGCCTGGCGACCATCGGCCAGATTGCCTTCGCCGCCGTGACCCAACTGGCGCCGGCCATGCTCGGCGCGCTGTACTGGAAACAGGCCAACCGACGCGGCGTGTTTGCCGGGCTCGCCGCCGGCACCTTCCTGTGGTTTTACACGCTGGTTTTGCCGATTGCCGCTCACAGCCTCGGCTGGTCGCTGAACAGTTTCCCGGGGCTGGCGTGGCTGCACAGTAATCCGCTGAACCTGCCGATCAGTCCGTTGACCCAAGGCGTGGTGTTGTCGCTGGCCGGTAACTTCACGCTGTTTGCGTGGGTCTCGGTGCTGTCCCGCACGCGGGTGTCGGAGCACTGGCAGGCTGGGCGTTTCATCGGCCAGGAGATCAGCGCCCGACCGAATGCGCGGTCGATGCTGTCGGTGCAGATCGACGATCTGCTGCAACTGGCGGCGCGGTTTGTCGGTGAGGAGCGCGCCCGTCAAAGCTTCATTCGATTCGCCTATCGCCAAGGCAAGGCCTTCAACCCGAACCAGAATGCCGACGGCGAATGGATCGCCCATACCGAACGCTTGCTGGCCGGTGTGCTTGGCGCTTCTTCGACGCGAGCGGTGGTAAAAGCCGCCATCGAAGGTCGGGAAATGCAGTTGGAGGACGTAGTCCGAATCGCTGACGAAGCCTCGGAAGTCCTGCAATTCAACCGCGCGCTGCTGCAAGGCGCGATTGAAAACATCACGCAAGGCATCAGCGTGGTCGACCAGTCGCTGAAGCTTGTCGCCTGGAACCGACGTTATCTGGAGTTGTTCAACTACCCGGACGGCTTGATCAGCGTCGGCCGGCCAATCGCCGACATCATTCGCTACAACGCCGAGCGTGGCTTGTGTGGTCCCGGCGAGGCGGAAGTGCATGTCGCGCGCCGTTTGCACTGGATGCGCCAGGGCCGCGCGCACACCTCCGAACGCCTGTTCCCCAACGGCCGGGTGATTGAGCTGATCGGCAATCCGATGCCCGGTGGCGGCTTCGTCATGAGTTTCACCGACATCACCGCGTTCCGTGAAGCCGAACAGGCGCTGACCGAGGCCAACGAAGGCCTGGAACAACGGGTCAGCGAGCGAACCCAGGAACTGTCGCAACTCAACGTCGCGCTGACCGAAGCCAAGGGCACCGCCGAAACCGCCAACCAATCGAAAACCCGCTTTCTCGCGGCGGTCAGCCATGACCTGATGCAGCCGTTGAACGCCGCGCGACTGTTCTCCGCCGCCCTCTCCCATCAAGACGACGGCTTGAGCAGCGAGGCGCAGAAACTGGTGCAGCATCTCGACAGTTCGTTGCGCTCGGCCGAGGATCTGATCAGCGATTTGCTGGACATTTCCCGACTGGAAAACGGCAAGATCAATCCCGATCGCAAGTCCTTTGCGGTGAATGAACTGTTCGACATTCTCGGCGCCGAGTTCAAGGCGCTGGCCCAGGAGCAAGGTCTGACCTTCCGTGTGCGTGGCAGCCACATGCGCATCGACAGCGACATCAAGTTGCTGCGGCGGATTCTGCAAAACTTCCTGACCAACGCTTTCCGCTATGCCAAAGGCCCGGTCCTACTCGGTGTACGTCGGCGCGGCGGGAAGTTGTGCCTGGAAGTATGGGATCGCGGACCGGGCATTCCGGAAGACAAGCAGCAGGTAATTTTCGAGGAATTCAAACGTCTCGACAGCCATCAGACGCGCGCCGAAAAAGGCCTGGGGCTTGGGCTGGCAATTGCTGATGGTCTGTGTCGCGTGCTCGGCCATACCTTACGCGTGCGCTCGTGGCCGGGGCGCGGCAGTGTGTTCAGCGTTACGGTGCCGTATGCGCGCACGCAAACCGTACCGGCCAGTGCCGCTGTCGAATTGAACGGCAAGTTGCCGAACGGTGCGCAGGTGCTGTGCATCGACAATGAAGACAGCATTCTGATCGGCATGAACAGCCTGCTAAGCCGCTGGGGCTGCCAGGTCTGGACAGCGCGCAATCGCGAGGAATGCGAGGCGTTGCTCAGTGACGGAGTGCGGCCGCAACTGGCGCTGGTCGACTATCACCTGGATCACGGCGATACCGGCACCGAGTTGATGGCGTGGTTGCGCACGCGTCTTGGCGAGCCCGTACCAGGCGTGGTGATCAGCGCCGACGGACGCCCGGAGATGATTGCGCAGGTGCATGCGGCGGGGCTGGATTATCTGGCGAAACCGGTGAAACCGGCGGCGTTGCGGGCGTTGTTGAGTCGGTATCTACCGCTTTAAAAGCAAAAGATCGCAGCCTTCGGCAGCTCCTACACCGAAGTTCATGGAGCTGCCGAAGGCTGCGATCTTTTGATCTTTATTCAGGCAACTCAACCAACCCATCAACATCCGTCATCGCCCGCTCCAGCAAGTCCGCCGGCAAACTTTTGCTCGCCCGTGCCCCCAACAGTTTGAGCTGCTCACTGCGGCTGACCAGGTTGCCGCGCCCTTCTGTCAGTTTGTTGCGCGCCGAGCTGTAGGCTTTGTCCAGTTGTTGCAGACGATTGCCGACTTCGTCCAGATCCTGAATGAACAACACGAACTTGTCGTAAAGCCACCCGGCGCGCTCGGCGATTTCGCGGGCGTTCTGGCTCTGGCGCTCTTGCTTCCACAGGCTGTCGATGACGCGCAATGTCGCCAGCAACGTAGTTGGGCTGACGATCACGATGTTGCGGTCGAACGCCTCCTGAAACAGCGACGGCTCGGCCTGCAATGCCGCCGAAAACGCGGCTTCGATCGGCACGAAAAGCAAAACGAAATCGAGGCTGTGCAGGCCCTCAAGCCGTTTGTAATCCTTGCCGGCCAGGCCTTTGACGTGATTGCGCAGGGACAGCACGTGCTGCTTGATCGCGATCTGCCCGAGGGTGTCGTCCTCGGCCGCGACGTATTGCTGATACGCCGTGAGACTGACCTTGGAGTCGACCACCACCTGTTTGTCGCCCGGCAGATAAATGACCACATCCGGCTGGAAGCGCTCGCCATCCGGGCCTTTGAGATTGACCTGCGTCTGATACTCGCGGCCCTTCTCCAGGCCTGCGTGTTCCAGCACGCGTTCGAGAATCAACTCGCCCCAATTACCTTGGGTTTTCTGGCCTTTCAGGGCACGGGTCAGGTTGGTGGCTTCGTCACTCAAACGCAGATTGAGCGCTTGCAGACGCTCCAATTCCTTGGCCAGCGAAAAGCGCTCGCGGGCCTCGGCCTGGTAACTTTCTTCCACACGTTTTTCGAAGGATTGAATGCGTTCTTTCAACGGATCGAGCAACTGACCGAGGCGTTGTTGGCTGGTTTCGGCAAAGCGCTGTTCACGCTCGTCGAAGATCTTGCCCGCCAGTTCGGCGAACTGCGCCCGCAATTCATCACGCGAACCTTGCAGATCGTCGAGGCGCTGTTGATGGCTCTCCTGCTGTTCACGCAGCTCGGCGTTCAGCGAAGCCGCCTGAGCGTCGAGACGGCGCAGTTCGGCTTCCTTGTTGGCGCGCTCCAGGTTCCAGGCGTGGGAGGCGTCACGGGCGTCGTCACGCTCTATCTGCAACAGCTCGACTTCGCGGCGCAGGGCTGCCAGTTCTGCTTGCTTGGCGGCGTTGGCCTGGCCGAGGTCGGCAATTTCATCGCGGCCGGCATCCAGTTGCGCGTTGAGCCCGTCCTGCGCCAGTTGCGCCATGGCCAACCGCTCTTCCAGCAACGCCACCTGCGCTTGCCCGTTGCTTGCCCGACGTTGCAGTTGCCAGGCCAAAGCCAACAACGGCAGCCCAGCGCCTGCGAGACCGAGCAATACGCTGGTCAAGTCCATAGCCATAGCGACTCCTGCCGATCGGTTAAAGCCTGAAGGGTAACCAAGGTGTCAGAACTTGGACAGCTCAGTCTTCGAGCAGACCAAGTTCCACTTGGGCACGATGATCGCCAGCGCGAGCAGCCTGACGCAGCAGGTCCTGACCGATGCGGCGATCGCGCGCATTACCACACTCGCGACACATCAACTGGCCGAGACGGCTTTGCGCGGCGACCACACCTTCGCGCGCCGGTTGCTTGAGCAGGCGGCCGGCAAGGTGCTTGGCATTGTGGCTTTCGCTCAGGCGCGGACTGTCGAGCAGCCATTCGGCCACGCGCACGGAAAATCGCTTGGGCGGGATAACATGAGGGGTTTGTGAGGTAACAGGGTCTGATACTGAGCGAAACTTCATAAAGCACTGTGGGACAGATCGGAAGGCGCGCCACTCTACTCTCTTTTTCTTACAGGTAAAGTCGAAAAAAAACCCGGCACGCCCGTCCTAGAGCAAGCGCTCGGGACAATCCACAGAAGCTGTGGATAAGTCAGTGGACAACCGCCCTCCAACCCTCGCAAAGCCTTATGGAATGGGGCCCGCAGTCAAACTGACGATTTTTTCACCAACAAAAAAAAGCGATGTTTTTCATTGACTTAAACTTTCGATACAGGCAGCCACGAGAGTCAGGTTTGATATGACAGTGCCGTTACAGCCTGTGCAACTAATGTGCACAAGTACCTGTTACCCGGTTATATCGATGCGCTTTTTCGGGTCGTTTTGCGCTTCAGGCTGGGGATAAACGGCTTCTGGACAGGAACCGCGCACGGTTTTGTGGCGACGAATGGTCAACCTGGCGTTTTCATTTGTTACCTGATCAGGGCCTTCGCGAGCAAGCTCGCCCCCACAATGGCTGCGCTACCTGTAGAAGTGAGCCTGCTCACGATGAGGCCGGCAATGCCACCCTGTGATTTTCCTGTTGAACACAATCTTTTTTGGCGCAGGGTTTGCTTTACCATTTTCGATCCGTTACTATCCGCGGCGTTAGTACCAAGCTGAAAGTCAATCCCGGTCGAACATATCCCCAACGGAGAGCCTTCTATCAAGAAGCCTTACCGAAAAAGCGGGTACGACCTCTCGATGGTTTCCAGGTAAATCTTGCGACAACACAGCCTTTGAATCATGCAAAGGGTGTTGCGAAGGCCATTTACTCTGACCGAACCAACCTGCAAATTGATCAGGATCTTCACCCCGGGCCCAGAACCTTTGCCCTTGATGTGTTGCCTGTCCTCCTAAGTACCTACCTGCCAGCCCAAGCGCGCCAACTCATCAGCGCTTCAAACTGGCTGCTTTGTTCCAGTCGGGTTCTTCGTTCGACCAATGGTGGTCGACGTTACTGGAACGTTTTAACGTTGCACGGTTCTTATCCGTGTCATTTGTAGGAACACCTAATAACTATGTCGACTCAAATCCACACTCAGGACGCCATTCGCGCCCTAACCAACGCCTTTGCTCCAATGAACTGCCTGATCATGGCCGCTCGCAAAGGCTGCTTCAGCTTCACACTGGTCAATGAACACGGGATCGCCCGCCACAGTGAGCGTCTGTATCCCGATCAGTACTCCAGCGCCGAACCGCTGCAGGCTGTCATTGATCGTACTCGTCAGGCACTTGTTGCCTGAGAGACTGCAAGAAGCAAAAGCCTCGCTTAAAACGCGGGGCTTTTTATTGCCTGATGTTTCACTTTTGAGCCTTGGCGCTTAAGCACCATTGGATATAACGGTTATAACGTGCAGCCGGAAATATTTTAAAAACAGGCCTTTACGTCGCGAATATGACACTACACTTCAACTCAAGCGGCGTGATCCGCTTCCGGCGAGCCTGAGCCGATCCACCGCTGCCAAGGCCCCTTCAGGTATCGCCGCCCAATAACAAGATCCGAGGGCTTTATGGGTATCGCTGCCAGCGAACTGTGCCGCTACGTGATCCGCCCCACGCTGATTTATCTGGGACGTCACTGCGCAACTGCCGAATCCCTGTTGCTGGGCATCGCCGCCAGCCAGTCCGCCCTCGGCTCCGCCCTGCATGACCGCCGCGGGCACGGCCTCTACTGCATTGCCGAGCATCGCCATCAAGCACTGTGGGATGACTACCTGGCGCTTGATCCGGAGCGTGCCAGCCTGGTTCGCGGACTCGCCAGCCAACACGCATTTCTCAGCGGACCGCACCTGGAATTGACCGTCAATCTGCGTTACGCCACAGCCATCGCCTGGCTGCTGGTCGAAGAACAAAACCCTACCCTCCCCGACCCGACCGACTTGCTCGGTATGGCGCGTATCTGGCGTCAGACCTTCCAGCCTCAGGGTCGTCTGCGCGATTTCACCTGTGCCTGGCAGACGTGTGTTTCACCGGTGAATCAGGTCGCTTGCTGACCGTCCAGTTCCGCAAGATCGTGTAACAGGTCGCGAATTTGGTCGGATTGTCCTACAAAACCGCTCTAACTCAAGGCATACAGGCTATAGCGCTGGGACGAAAATGTTGGTAATTTTCGCCCCGGTGATCACCAGGAGTTCTAATAATGAAAAAAGTAATGCTCAAAACCACCCTTAGCCTTGCCGTTACCTTGGCATCCACGCAGATTTTCGCCGCTGGCTTTGCCATCAACGAACACAGCATTAGCGGGATGGGGACTGGGTACGCCGGGCGATCTTCTTCTGCCGACGACGCAAGCACTGTTTATGGCAACCCTGCCGGCATGTCGCGCATCAAGCGCGAACAAATCACCGGCGGCGCTGCATTCCTCGACGCATCGACCGATATCAGCAACGCCAGCTCCAGCCCGAATGGTGGGAGCAACAAAGGCGACATGGTGCCCTTCACCGCCGTACCTATGGGCTACTACGTCAAGCCAATCGACGATCACTGGGCATTCGGTTTCGGCGTTTATGTGCCGTTCGGCCTGATCACCGACTACGAAAACAACTTCGCCGGCCGTTATTTCGGCAGCAAGTCGGAAGTGCAAGTCATCACCTTCCAGCCGACCATCAGCTACGCCTTCAACGACAAGGTGTCGATCGGTTTCGGTCCGACCATCAACCGTATCGACGGCAAGCTGGAATCCAACCTGTCTATCACCCAGGCCTTCCCCGATGGCAAGGTCAAGATCAAGGGTGACGACACCGCGCTGGGCTACAACATCGGTGTATTGGTACAAGCGACGGACTCCACCCGCGTGGGCCTGACCTACCACTCGAAAGTCGACTACAAGCTCGAAGGCGACACCAAGGTCAACTACGGCGTACTGGGCCTGGCCGGTCTGAGTTCCAGCCAGAAGTACGACGCTTCGCTGAAGATCACCACGCCTGAGTCGGTGGATCTGTCCGTCACTCAAGCGATCAACGATCAGTGGACTGTTTACGCCGGTTCGACTTTCACCCGCTGGAGTCAGCTGGATAAAATCACCGTCGAGAACTCCGGCGTTCAGCCTGCATTGGCCGGTCAGTTCGGCGAAATCAACGAAGACCAGAACTGGCACGACTCTTGGGCTTACGCCATCGGTACCTCGTACCAGTTGAACAAGGAATGGGTGCTGCGCACCGGTCTGACCTTCGACCAGTCGCCGACCAACAACGTCGACCGTTCGCCACGCATCCCGACCGGCGACCGGACCATCTTCAGCGTTGGTGCCGGCTGGAGCCCGACCGAAGACCTGACCATCGACGTCGCCTATTCGTACCTGAAGGAAGAGTCGGTTAACGTTCGCAACGAAAACGCGCGTGGCCAGACTTACAACGCCAAGTATGAAAACTCGGCAAACGGTTTCGGTGTCGGCGCTACTTACCGCTTCTGATACTGCGCGGCGAGGTTGACTCCTCGCCCACTAAAAAGCCCCGCTCTCTTTGCAGAAAGCGGGGCTTTTTTGTGCCTGACTTGTTAACCCCTGTAGGAGCTGCGGCACGCTGCGATCTTTTGATCCTGCTGTTAAAGATCAAAAGATCGCAGCGTGCCGCAGCTCCTACAGGGAAAGCGCAAACGCCCTGAGTTTTAGGGTTTCAGCGGTTTCGAGGCGATAGCTTTCTCAATCGCGGCAATAAATTCCGGATCATCCGGTTTGGTCAGGCTGGAGAAGTTGGCGATCACCTTGCCTTGGCGATCCACCACGTATTTGTAGAAATTCCACTTCGGCGCGCTGCTCTGTGCGGCCAGCACCTGGAACATATGCGTGGCATCATCGCCGCGGACTTTCTGTGGCTCGGTCATGGCAAACGTCACGCCGTAATTGGCGTAGCAGACCTTGGCAGTCTCGACGCTGTCCTTGGACTCCTGCTTGAAGTCATTGGAAGGCACGCCGAGCATTTCCAGCCCCTGCGCCTTGTAACGCTGATTGAGTGCTTCAAGGCCTTCGAATTGCGGCGCAAAACCGCAGAAGCTGGCGGTGTTGATCACCACCAGCGGTTTGTCGGCGTATTGCTTGCACAGATCGATGGAATCCTTGGCGCGCAACTTGGGCAGCGAGCCTTGCAACAATTCCGGACATTCAGCCGCCTGGGCCAGGCCAGTCAACGCCATCAGCAACGCGGGAACAGCACACCAGCGCATCAGCATGTCGAGCATCCTTGAGCAGTTGTCAGACTTTGAAGTTACTCGCCAAGCCTGCGTCTAGCAAATACTCATGCCCAATTGCATCAAGGCCAGGCCGCCCTGCTGCCAGCCCCACCACACCAGCGCCAACAATGCAGCAGCCAGTGCGGTAATGGCGATTCGCGGCCAGAAACGGCTCATGCGGCGCTCGTACCGGGTTGCAGACGTTCGACCGGACGCTCGCGCACCGGCCAGTTCAACGCCGCCGCCAGCACACTCAGAAGCACCGCCACTTGCCAGATCAAGTCATAACTCCCGGTACGGTCATACACCACCCCGCCCAGCCAGCCGCCGAGGAACGAGCCGAGCTGATGGAACAGGAACACGATGCCACCGAGCATGGACAGATTTCGCACGCCGAACAAGGTCGCCACCGTGCCGTTGGTCAATGGCACCGTCGACAGCCACAGGAAGCCCATGGCCATGCCGAACAGATAGGCCGTCGTGGTCGTCACCGGCAGCCACAGGAACAGCACGATCACCACCGCCCGCATCAGGTACAGCGCCGTCAGCAAACGCGGTTTGGACATTCGCCCACCCAACCATCCGGCCGTGTACGTGCCGAAGATATTGAACAGTCCGATCAACGCCAGCACCGTAGTGCCGACGGTGGCCGGCAGATGTTGATCGACCAGATACGCCGGCAAATGCACGCCAATAAACACCACCTGAAACCCGCAGACGAAGAAACCGAGCGCCAACAGCCAGAATCCCGAATGCGAGCAGGCTTCGCGCAGCGCTTCAGACAATGTTTGCTCATGGCCCAGTACCGGCAGCGGCTTGTCCTTGAGCATGCTCACCAGCGGCACGATCATCGCCACCAACAGGCCCAACACGAGCAACGCGGCCGACCAGCCGAGCCAGCCAATCAGCCCGAGCGTGCCCGGCAACATGGCGAACTGGCCGAACGACCCGGCGGCACTGGCGATGCCCATGCCCATGCTGCGTTTCTCCGGCGGCACGGCCCGCCCGACCACGCCGAGGATCACCGAGAACGAAGTGCCGGACAGGCCGATGCCGATCAACAGGCCGGCGCTCAACGACAATGTCACCGCCGAATCGGACAAGCCCATGCACACCAGACCCACGGCGTAGAGCACACCGCCAACCAGCACCACTTTCGCCGCGCCAAAACGGTCGGCCAGCGCGCCGGTGAACGGCTGCGCCAGACCCCAGATCAGGTTCTGCAAGGCAATCGCGAAGGCGAATACCTCACGCCCCCAGCCGAACTGCGCGCTCATCGGTGACAGGAACAGGCCAAAGCCGTGTCGCACGCCCAATGACAACGCCAGGATCAACGCACTTCCCAGCAACACCCAACCGCACGTACGCCACATCGATGTCATTATTATTCTCCAGTCGCGGGTATATACCCGCTTGAGCCCGAAAAAACTGGCATCAAGCCAGTTCGTCGAGCAACTTCAGCAAGGTTTCACGCTTCTCGGCACCCAGACGATCAATCAATCGCTGTTGCGCCGCTTCCCAGGCCGGCAAGGCTGCTGCCAGTCGTTGCGCGCCGGTTTCGGTGAGGCAGACGATGCGGTTGCGCATATCTTCACCCTCGGCCAGCGCCACCAGCCCTTCGCCTTCCAGCACCCGCAGATTGCGCCCGAGGGTGCTGCGATCCAGGCCCATGGCTTCGGCGAGTTCGGAGATGCTCGGCTGATCCAGACGCTGCAGATTGCACAGCAAAGAATACTGGGCAACGTTGATCCCGAAGCCATCGAGAGCGCCGTCGTAATGCCTGCTGACGCCACGAGCGGCGCGACGCAGGTTGGTGCACAAACACTGAGAAGGAAGCATGATGCGTGTATATACCCGCGACTGTGTTAAATCAAGTTATAGATCAAAAGATCGCAGCCTTCGGCAGCTCCTACATTGGGATGCTTACCCTGTAGGAGCTGCCGAAGGCTGCGATCTTTTGACGTTAAGGCAGCACGATTCCAACCAGCACCGCCATCTCCAGCAATTCCAGCAACGCCCCGGCCGTATCCCCGGTCGTCCCGCCCAACCGCCGCATCATCACATGCCGCAGCCAGACAAACACGCCGACCGCTAACAGCAGCGCAATAATTGCCTGGAACCCGGCAATCGCCACGCAGGCCAGCGCGCTGCCCGCAAGCACCCACCAACCCGCCTTGCGCGGCAGATGATCGGCCAGCGCCTGCCCCAACCCACCCTTGCGCACATACGGCGTGGTCAGAAACAACCCCAGTAACGCCGCCCGCCCGAGCAACGGTGCGATGATCAGCACCAGACCGTGCTGCTGCTCGATCAGCGCCAGCAACGCGGCAAACTTGAGCAGCAACACCAGCACCAGCGTCACCACCGCAATCGGCCCGCTGCGCGGATCTTTCATGATCGTCAGGGTACGTTCGCGATCACCGAAGCCACCGAGCCAGGCATCGGCGCTGTCCGCCAGGCCATCAAGGTGCAATGCGCCGCTGAGCAATACCCAAATCGTCAACAGCAATGCCGCATGCAACAGCAGCGGCGCGCCCGCCAACGCCAGGTTCAGCCCCCACAGAATCACGCCGAACAGCAACCCTACCAGCGGATAGAACAGCAGCGAACGCCCGAGCTGTTCAGGCTCCGGCATCCCCGGCAGACGAATCGGCAGACTGCTGAGAAATTGCAGAGCGATCCACAGCGGCAACATATCAGCGACCTTCCTTGAGCGACCCATCGGCTTCGACGCTCAGCGAAAACAGCGCACCGTGCGCCACTTCGACGTTGAGCAATTGCTCACGCGGCAATCCCCGTGCCCGCGCCAGCAGCAGGCGCATGACTCCGCCATGACTGATCAGCAACACCCGCTCACCGGAGTATTCCGTTTCCAGGCGCGCGACGGCCGCCAGCACCCGCGCGGAAAAATCGCTGACCGCCTCGCCCTGCGGTGGCGTAAACGCATACGGATCGGCCCAGAACAGCCCTAACGCTTCGGCATCAGTCTCCATCAGCGCCGCCGCGCTCTGCCCCTCCCACGCGCCAAAATGCAGCTCTTGCAGATCTTTTTCCAGATGCACCGGCAGATTCAGCTGCTCACCCAACTCAGCGGCAAACCGCGCACAGCGCTGCAACGGCGAACTGACCAAGCGATCCCACGGCCCGCCTGCGATCACCGCTTCGCGCATTTGCGCCCAACCTTTTTCGGTGAGTGCATCGTCGAGGCTGCCGCGCAAACCACCGCCGAGTTCGGTTTCACCATGGCGCAGCAGATCAAGTCGCAAAATCATGCCGGACGATCCGCCACCGCCGCTTCCGCGAACGTTGCCATCTGCCCGTGCAGATCACACGCCAAGCGCAACAACGGCACCGCCAACGCCGCACCACTGCCCTCACCCAGGCGCAGGCCCAGTTCGAGCAGCGGTTCGGCGCTCAGGGCTTCCAGTACATGACGATGCCCCGGCTCGGCACCGCGATGGCCGAACAGCAGCCAATCGCGAGAGGCCGGATTCAAACGCACCGCGACAAGCGCAGCGACTGTGCAGATAAAGCCGTCGACCAGCACCGCAACACCTTCCTGCGCGCAGGCCAGATACGCGCCGACCAGTGCGGCGATTTCGAAACCGCCCAGGTTGAACAGCGTCTGCAATGCATCACCGCGCTGGGCCGCGTGCAGCGCCAGGGCGCGCTCGATCACATGCGCTTTATGGCTGACGCCTTCTGCATTCAGGCCAGTGCCGGGGCCGGTCAGATGGGCCACCGGACAGTCGAGCAAGGCACAGGCCAGGGCACTGGCTGCCGTGGTGTTGCCGATGCCCATTTCGCCGCCGATGAACAGCTGAGTGCCGGCAGCTTTCGCCCGCAGCACGCTGTCGCGACCCGCCTGTAACGCCAATTCGCCCTGGGCCTGAGTCATCGCCGCGCCCTTGGCAAAATTTGCCGTGCCCGGGCCGATGTTCAAGTGACGCACACCCGGCAGGTTCAGCGACGGCGTCACCGTGCCCAGATCCACCACTTCCAGTTGCGCATTGAGCTGACGCGCGAGCACGCTGATCGCCGCGCCACCGCTGACGAAGTTGAGCAACATCTGCCCGGTGACTTCCTGCGGGAATGCCGACACGCCTTCAGCGACCACACCGTGGTCACCGGCGAAAATCGCAATCCAGACCTGTTCAAGCGTCGGTTTGATCTGCCCTTGCAGGCCGGCCAGTTGCACCGCCACCGACTCAAGACGTCCCAGCGAACCGGCCGGTTTGGTCAGTTGCTGCTGCCGTGCCGCTGCTTGTTCAACGATATCGGCATGCACCGCTTTACACGGATTGAGCCACCAGGCTTGAGTCATAACGCAGGTCCTTTCAGAGTCAGGGGCAAGCCGGCGACGGTCAGCACGACACGCTGACAGCGCTCAGCCAGGGCTTGATGCAGCCAACCGGCTTCATCGACATAGCGGCGAGTCAATTCGCCCAGCGGCACGACACCCATTCCGGTCTCGTTGCTGACAAAAATGATTTCGCCCGGCAGTGACGCCAGGCAGTCCAGCAGGGCTTCGCGTTCGGCGGCGAGGCGTGTAGCGTCTTCGAGCATCAGCAGGTTGGTCAGCCAAAGGGTCAGGCAATCGACCAGCAGGCAGCGCTCCGCGCTGGCGTTTTCACGCAGGATGCGGGCGAGTTCCAGCGGCTCTTCGATGAGTGCCCATTCGACGGGACGGCGCGCGCGGTGATGGGCGACACGCTCGCTCATTTCACCGTCCAGCGGCTGGCTGGTGGCGATGTAGGTCACGGCCAATGCGCTGTCGGTGGCGAGCTTTTCGGCCAGACGACTTTTGCCGGAGCGGGCGCCGCCGAGGATCAGTTGGAGCATGGGGACATCCTGAAAATTATGTGTTGAAGCAACCGGCCCCATCGCTGGCAAGCCAGCTCCCACAGTGATCGCGGTAGCTGGATCACCTCAGCCCCCTGTGGGAGCTGGCTTGCCAGCGATGAGGCCATTAAATTCACCTCAAATCCCACAGAGCTGACGCAACAACCCGGTATCCAGATGCTTTTCCACCAGATCCGCCAAACGCTCGATATCGCGCTCACGCAACCCGTGGTAATCCACCGTTTGCACATCGCTCAACCCGGCCCAGCGCAGCAACGCCGAACTGGCTGCCGGCGATTCGAACAAGCCATGCAGATAAGTGCCGAACACCTGACCATCAGCACTCTGCGCACCGTCACAACGACCGTCATCCAGCCGCACCGCCGCGTTCTCCAGTGCCGGCCCGGTGGTGACGCCAGCATGAATTTCGTAGCCGCTGACTTCGGCATCTTCCAGCGCGAGACGACCGCGCACGTTGCGCAATTGCTTCTCGGCTTCAAGCTGCGTTTCGAAGGCGAGTAAACCCAAACCGGCACTGGAACCGGGTGCGCCCTCAAGACCCAGCGGATCGTGCACGTGCTCGCCGAGCATTTGCAGACCGCCACAAATACCCAGCACTTTGCCGCCGTAACGCAAATGGCGACTGATCGCTGCGTCCCAGCCATTGGCCCGCAGATACGCCAGATCACTACGTACACTTTTCGAGCCCGGCAGAATGATCAGATCGGCCGGCGGAATCGCCTGTCCCGGGCCGACAAAATGCAGATCGACCTGTGGATGCAAACGCAGCGGATCGAAATCGGTGTGGTTGCTGATGCGCGGCAGCACCGGCACCACGACTTTCAGCACGTGTTCGGCCTTGTCGGTCTGGCGCTGATCGATGCCGTCCTCGGCCTCAAGATGCAGATCCATCACGTACGGCAACACGCCGACCACCGGTTTGCCGGTGCGCTGTTCCAGCCAGTCGAGGCCCGGTTGCAGCAACGCAATGTCGCCGCGAAAACGGTTGATGATGAAGCCTTTGACCCGCGCCTGTTCGCTCGGCGACAGCAGCTCCAGCGTGCCGACCAGATGGGCAAAAACGCCGCCGCGATTGATGTCGGCAATCAGCAGCACCGGGCAATCCACGGCCTCGGCAAAACCCATGTTGGCGATGTCGCCGGCGCGCAAATTGATCTCCGCCGGCGAGCCTGCGCCTTCGACCATCACCAGCGGATACGCAGCGCTGAGGCGATCGTGGGAGGCCAGCACGGCTTGCATCGCGATGGCTTTGTAGTCGTGATAGGCGACAGCGTTCATGCTGGTGACGGCGCGGCCATGGATGATCACTTGCGCGCCGGTGTCGCTGTTCGGCTTGAGCAGCACCGGGTTCATGTCGGTGTGCGGTTGAATATTCGCCGCTTGCGCCTGCACCGCTTGTGCGCGACCGATCTCGCCACCATCAGCCGTCACTGCGCTGTTGAGCGCCATGTTCTGCGGTTTGAACGGCACCACCGCTACACCCTGACGGGTGGCCCAGCGGCAGAGTGCCGTCACCAATGTGCTTTTACCGGCGTCGGAAGTGGTGCCTTGCACCATCAGGGTTGTCATCGGGTTTCCTTGGCGAACGCTTGCAGCGCTTGTTCGAGGCGTAACTCTTGAGCGGCATCGACAGGCAGGCCGAAACGCAAACTGCTGTTGTGTGTGAAGAGGCGCAGGAGGATGCCGCGTCGGGCCATGAATTCGTGCAGCACTTGCGCCTGATCGGTGATCAACCATTGAAACAGCGCGCAACCGCCCTGGGGTTTGAAGCCGTAACGCGCAAGCAACGCGGCCAGCCGCTCACTGGCTTCATCGCTGCGTATCCGCTGGCGTGTATGAGCATCGGTGTCTTGCAGACACGCCTGGCCGAGCACCCGGGTCGGCCCGCTGACCGCCCACGGCCCGACCTGTTCGGCGAGCAGTTTGAGCAACTTGCGATCGGCCAGCACAAAGCCCAGTCGCACGCCGGCCAGACCGAAGAATTTGCCAAACGAACGCAGTACGACCAGGCCCACCAAATGCGAGTGCGCGGCCAGACTCAATTGTGGCGTGTTGTCCATGAACGCTTCATCGACCACCAGCCAGCCGCCGCGCTGCGCCAGTCGCGCATGCCAGTCGAGCAGGCGCGCCGGGGTCAGGCTCAGGCCGGTGGGATTGTTCGGATTGACCACCACCAGTACGTCGAGGCTGTCGATAAAGAACTCGACTTCCTGCTCCAGCACCTCGCGCACGATGTAACCGCTACGGCGCCAGGCCTCGGCGTGCTCGGCATAACATGGCGACAACACGCCGACCTTGCCGGCCCGACGCAAACGCGGCAGCAACTGAATGGCCATTTGCGAACCGGCCACCGGCAGCACCTGCGCCGCACCGTAGTAATCACACGCAGCCTGTTCCAGGCCATCGTCGGTTTCCGGCAAGCGCGCCCAGGCGCGCAGCGGGATCTCCGGGATCGGGAACGGCCATGGCGCCAGACCGCTGGAAAGATCCAGCCAATCCGCTTCGGCGATGCCGTAATCGAGTGCAGCCTTGCGCAGTCGGCCACCGTGCTCAAGCATAGAATTCAGCCCCCACGCAGAGAATCAGCAGCCATAACCATACCCCGCGCTGGACCAATTGCCAGCCACGGTCGATGGAATCGGCATCCGCGGGCAAGCCCTCGCCGAGTTGCGGACGCTCATGCAATTCGCCGTGATAGATCGCCGGGCCGCCCAGCTCCACACCCAGCGCACCGGCACCCGCCGCCATTACCGGGCCGGCGTTGGGGCTGTCCCATTTTGGCGCCTGTGTACGCCAGCACTTCAAGGCCAATCGGGTTTTGCCCAGCAGCGCGTAAGTCAACGCCACAAGGCGCGCGGGAATGTAGTTGAGGACGTCGTCGATTTTTGCCGCACACCAGCCAAATCGCTCGAAACGTTCGTTGCGATAACCCCACATCGCATCAAGCGTGTTGCTCAAGCGATAAAGCACCACGCCCGGCGCGCCGGCCACGGCAAACCAGAACAACGCGGCAAACACCGCATCGCTGCCGTTTTCCAGCACCGACTCGGTGGCGGCACGGGCAACCGCCGTGCTGTCGAGTTCGCTGGTCTGGCGGCTGACCAGATAGCCGACACGCTTGCGCGCCTCATCCAGATCATCGGCGCGCAACGCCTTGGCCACGGGCTCGACATGCTCGCCGAGGCTGCGCATGCCGAGAGCGCAATACAGCGCGAGAATCTCGACGATCCAGCCAACATACGGCGCCCAGGAAAATGCGGTGGCGAGCAACGTCAGCGGCAGCACCGCGATCACCCACGCGGTGACGCCATGACTGCGCCAGCCGCGCCCCCCGGCGTTGAAACGTTGCTCGATGCGCCCGGCAAAATTGCCGAACGCCACCAGCGGATGCCAGCGTTTCGGTTCACCCAGCAGCGCATCCAGCGCAACCGCGGCGACACTCAACAACGCCACACTCATTGACTCACTCCCCAATAATTTTCGTACAGCAACTCATTGAGCGGACGCGCCTGCGCCCACCCTTCGAGTACCAGCATCGGCGCCGGATAGAATTCCTTGACCGGGCCCAGGCACAAAACGGCCAGAGGTTTGGCGCCTTCCGGCAGTTTCAACAGATCGGCCAGCGCCTGCGGCTCGAACAGCGAGACCCAGCCCATGCCCAGACCTTCGGCGCGGGACGCCAGCCACAGGTTCTGGATCGCACAGGACAGCGAGGCCATGTCCATTTCCGGCAACGTGCGGCGACCGAAGATGTGTTTTTCGCGATCGTCCATCAACGCGGCGACCAATACTTCGGCGCAATCATTGATGCCTTCGACCTTGAGGGTCATGAACTCATCGCTGCGTTCGCCGAGGGCTTCGGCGGTGCGGATGCGTTCTTCTTCCACCAGGTTCTGAATCTGCCCGCGCAGCGCTCGGTCGCTGATACGAATAAACCGCCACGGCTGCATCAGACCGACGCTCGGGGCCTGATGCGCGGCTTCGAGCAGGCGGCGCAGCAGCTCGGGCGCGACGGTGCCACCGGTGAAGTGGCGCATGTCGCGGCGTTCGGCGATGGCTTTGTAGACCGCTGCGCGTTCGGCTTCGGAGAATGCGTTGTCTTTCATGGCCCCATCGCTGGCAAGCCAGCTCCCACAATGGGCGGTGTAATGCCTGAAGAAACGCGATCCCCTGTGGGAGCTGGCTTGCCAGCGATGGCGGCCTCAAGTTGAGGCGCAAACAGTGCAGCGATAGCCACAGGATTCGACGGAAAATAAAAGTGCACGTACGACGCCGTCATCCGCCCATCGCGATAAACCGCCTCCGCCCCACGCCCACCATTCGGGCTCAGCCCGCGAGCAATCGGGGTCAATTCAGTCGTTGTCAGGGAGTGATGATAAGTGTGCCCGCGCAGCGAGCCCTCCGGCAGATCAACCGCTTGCAGCGCCAACGCCGCCAGACGCTTTTGCATCACCGCATCGCCGCTCAGCAAACCGACCAGTTCGGCGCGGGTGCCTTCAACGTCTGTCAGCGAATCAAGCAGATAAAGCATGCCGCCACACTCGGCCAGCAATGGTTTGCCCGCTGCATGGTGCGCGCGGATCGCGTCGAGCATCGCGGTGTTCTGCGACAACGTCACGTGGTGCAATTCCGGGTAGCCGCCCGGCAGATACAGACTGTCCGCCTCAGGCAATTGCGTGTCGCGGATCGGCGAGAAGAAGCTCAACTCGGCACCCATCGCCCGCAGCAAATCGAGGCTGGCGCCGTAGGTGAAGGCAAACGCCTCATCATGGGCGATAGCGATTCGCACACCTTGCAATAGCGGTTCGGCAACGATCACTTCCGGCGCCACGAATTCCACGGCCGGTGGCAGCGCTACCTCGCAACTGCTGGCAAGCGCTTCGGCGGCGGCGTCGAGGCGAACATCCAGGTCGTTCAGTTCGCTGGCCTGCACCAGACCCAGATGACGGCTGGGCAACTCGATCCCGGTCTCGCGGGACAGCGCGCCGTACCAACGCAAACCCTCGGTGAGGCTGCCTTCAAGCAGTTGCGCGTGACGCAAAGTGCCGACGCGATTGGCCAGCACGCCCGCAAACGGCAAGTCCGGCTGATAACGCGCCAGGCCCAGCGCCAATGCGCCAAAGGTCTGCGCCATCGCGGTGCCGTCGATCACACCGAGTACCGGCACGCCGAAATGCCGCGCCAGGTCAGCGCTCGACGGTGTGCCGTCAAACAGGCCCATCACGCCTTCGATCAAAATCAGATCGGCTTCGGCGGCGGCTTCCCACAACAGACGACGACTTTCCTGCTCGCCGACCATCCACATGTCCAATTGATAAACCGGCGCTCCGCTGGCGCGCTCGAGAATCATTGGGTCGAGGAAATCCGGGCCGCACTTGAACACGCGCACCTTGCGCCCCTGATTGCGATGCAAACGAGCGAGCGCGGCGGTGACGGTGGTCTTGCCCTGACCGGAGGCCGGCGCGGCGATCAGTACCGCCGGGCAGTGACGTGGCTGATTCAAAGTTCGACGCCTTTCTGCGCTTTGATACCAGCCTGGAAGGCGTGTTTGAGCATGCCCATTTCGGTGACCGTGTCGCCCATCTCAATCATTTCCGGCTTGGCCCCGCGACCGGTGACGATCACGTGCTGCATCGGCGGACGCGCCTGCAAATCGCTCAGCACCTGATCGAGATCGAGGTAGCCGTGCTTGAGGGCGATGTTCAATTCATCGAGCACCACCAGACCGATCGACGGATCACGCAGCAACTCGCGCGACACCGCCCATGCAGCTTCGGCGGCGGCGATGTCGCGTTGGCGATCCTGGGTTTCCCAGGTGAAGCCCTCGCCCATCACATGAAAACGCACCTGCTCGGGAAAGCGGCGGAAGAACAGCTCTTCACCGGTGCTGTTACGGCCCTTGATGAACTGCACCACGCCGCACTGCATGCCGTGGCCCATTGCGCGGGCGAGCATGCCAAACGCCGAGCTGCTTTTGCCTTTGCCGTTGCCGGTCAGCACCAGCACCAAGCCGCACTCGTCGGGCGAGTTGGCGATGCGTTCATCGATCACGGCTTTTTTGCGCTGCATACGCGCCAGATGGCGTTCGTCACGCTTGGGGGAATCAGTCATGGGGGAGCTCTCCGTTGAGGCTGGATAACGGCGGGCAGGCACAAGAATAGACGGCAAAAAGCCTGGCATCGCCCACCGTGATGCCGCTGGATGGATCAGGCCGGTCTCCGGGCTCATGAGCGGCGTTCGCCTGACTGCGCGCCTTCCCGCTGTTAAGCAGTGGCACAAGACGCAGTTTTCACTCATTTACCGTTGCGGGGGCAGCGCCGGGATCGTGGTTGTTCTTCGCTTGAAGACAACCCTCACCGGCTTCCCTGTTTCACTCTGTCGACGCAGGTCACAGAGCACCTGAAACAAGCCGCGAAGGTTAGAGGGTTGGGGGTGGAGCGTCAATTAAAGAGGGGGTCATCGGGCGAATAACTGCCGCCGATCAATTATCCGACACCAATCTTGTGCCACGCTGAAACAAATGATATCAAAGAGCCATGCTTTTGCCGCGAAAGCACACCACAACAATAAGGATGATTACGATGCAAGGCATGATCATCAGCAATCCGCGCCTGGAATTCCTGCGCCCGGTGCTAGAACGCTGGTTTGACTGTATCGACCGCTACAACGCCGTGCGCGGCGACAGTGACACGCCCTACTGGCATGACGAGAAAGCCAATCTCGGATTGCTCTGTGCGGCCGCCTGGGTGGCGGAGTTGGTGACGTTGCGCGACACCGCCACCCGCAAGCAGAACGAGGAAGGCGAGCGCAACGCCCGCGCCGATCTGTTCCTGGCGGGTGCCGAAGACCGCGCATTTATCCAGGCCACGCAACGCTGGCCACGCGTCAACAACCTCAACCTGACTCAACCCCTGCTGGATATCACCAACGACGCCAAACGCCTCAGCTACGCCAGCGACCTCAAACTCGGCTGCCTGTTTGTCGCCCCGCAAAAAGCCCAGCACAGCGCCAGCCCGGAAGAATTGCAGGACATGGTCGACGACCTGCAAAAGGAACACACCTGCGCCGTCGCCTGGTATTTCCCCTACGCCTATCGCAAATTGCGCAATGAAGCCGGCAACTATCACCCGGGCATTGCCGTGCTGTTCAAAGAAGCCCGCGGCTGAGCAGTTGAACCATCGGGCTTGCGCGCTCCTCTATGACTAGGAATGCATTCATAGGGAAGATCAGCAATGCGCAAGCCCCAGCTCGTTTTCGTCATCGCCCTCGCCGGAGGGCTCGCCGCCTGTGGTGAATCGTCCAGCCTGCAGGTCATCGACGGCACCGGCCCGTCACCGAAACTGCCCGAACCGAACAAAACCCTGATCCCGACGGTGAATATCGCCCCCGCGGTCGGCTGGCCCGCGGGCGGTAAACCAACCGCTGCGGCAGGCACACAAGTCGCCGCGTTTGCCGAAGGCCTCGATCATCCGCGCTGGCTCTATGTGTTGCCCAATGGCGATGTGCTGGTGGCAGAAACCAATGCACCGCCCAAACCTGATGACAGCAAAGGCGTGCGCGGCTGGGTCATGGAAAAAGTCATGGGCAAGGCCGGCGCCGGCGTACCAAGCCCCAATCGCATTACTCTACTGCGCGATGCCGACCATGATGGCGTGGCCGAAACGCGCACGGTATTCCTGCAGAATCTCAATTCACCGTTCGGCATGACGCTGGTTGGCAACGACCTGTACGTCGCCGACACCGATCGCCTGCTGCGCTTCAACTACGAACCCGGCGCGACCGAAATCAAGACGCAGCCGATCAAAGTTGTCGATCTGCCTGGCGGCACGCTCAACCATCACTGGACCAAGAACGTCATCGCCAGCAAGGACGGCAGCAAGCTGTACGTCACAGTCGGCTCGAACAGTAACGTCGGCGAAAACGGTCTGGATAAAGAGGATGGCCGCGCAGCGATCTGGGAAGTGGACCGCGCAACCGGCAATCACCGCATCTTCGCATCGGGCATCCGCAACCCCAACGGCCTGGCGTGGGAGCCCACCAGTGGCGCGTTGTGGACCGCGGTCAACGAGCGCGACGAAATCGGCAGCGATCTGGTGCCGGACTACATCACTTCGGTCAAGGACGGTGGCTTCTATGGTTGGCCGTTCAGCTATTACGGCCAGCACGTCGATGTGCGCGTAGAACCGCAGAACCCCGATCTGGTCGCCAAAGCCATTGCGCCGGACTACGCCGTTGGCCCACACACCGCTTCGCTGGGTCTGACGTTCGCCGAGGGCAACAAGCTGCCAGCGCAGTTCAAGGAAGGCGCATTCATCGGCCAGCACGGCTCCTGGAACCGCAAGCCGCACAGTGGTTATAAAGTGATTTTCGTACCCTTCGCGGCAGGCAAACCGACGGGCCAGCCGGTGGATGTGCTGAGCGGTTTTCTCGACAAGGACGAGAACGCACTGGGTCGCCCGGTAGGCGTGGTGATCGACCAGCAAGGTGACTTGCTGGTGGCTGATGATGTGGGGAACAAGGTGTGGCGGGTGTCTTCAGCGAAGTAAATACACTAACGCTGCACACATCACCTGTGGGAGCGGGCTTGCCCGCGATGAGGCCTCTTCAGCCAGAGCATTCTTTGACTGATCCACCGCCATCGCGGGCAAGCCCGCTCCCACAGGGATCAGCGTCGACCTCAATTACGGGTTACGCGCCAGATGCTCCGGCTGCAACACCCGCTTCGCACTCAGATAAGCCTTCTGCCAATACGCCTTCGACAGGCTATCGAGCTTCACCGTGCCACCGGTTGCCGGCGCATGCACGAAGCGCCCTTCCCCGACATAAATCCCCGCATGACTGACCTGCGAACCGCCATTGGTGGCGAAGAAGATCAGATCACCTGTCTGCAAACCTTCCTTACCCACATTCGGCGCCTGCATGACGATCAGGTCGCGCGTGGTTCTTGGCAGCAAAATACCCGCCGCATCACGGTAAACAAAACCTATCAGCCCGCTGCAATCGAATCCCGAGTCCGGTGTATTGCCGCCCCAGCGATAAGGCGTGCCAACCAGACCGAGCGCGCGGAACAGCACGTCTTCAGCAGCGGGCGAGAATGATTGCGAGGGGCCGAAGACCACCGGAGCGCGCACCACGGGTGCTGGTGGCGGCGTACGGCTGGCGCAGGCGCTGAGCAGCGCTGCGAAAAAGATCAATGTGAGGCGGGCCGACATGGTCATAAGCAGAACATCCTGATCTGGCTGCGGCTTTTTCTGCCGGAGGGACAGAAAACAAAACCGCCTGCGTCAGCACGCAGGCGGTTTGCCATCAATATAGATTCAGGATTCTAGCGGCTACGCGGCAAACTTCAAGTAAGACTTTAACTTCACCTTGTAAAGTATAGGTCTACTCCGTTGCCGGGAGCCTGATTGTCGCCGCGAACGCAGCGACATCGGGGAGTTACTTGCGAGCAGTGACTACAGTTGGAGCGTTAGCCAGAGCGCGTTTCGCTTCGATGAAGGTCTTGCTCCAGTAGCTGTCACCCAGGCTGTCGATGCGAACACCGCCACTGCGACGACTGCTGGAGTGAATGAACTGGTTGTCACCCAGGTAGATCCCGGCGTGACTGACGCGACCGCGACGACCATTGGTGGCGAAGAACAGCAGATCGCCCGGCTCAAGGTTTTTGCGCGAAACCAGCGGCGCATCCACATTGATCATTTCGCGAGTGGAGCGTGGCAGGTTCATGCCAGCTTCTTCGCGGAACAGGTAGCCGATGAAACCGCTGCAATCGAAACCGGCTTCAGAGGTACCGCCGAAGCGGTAACGGGTACCGATCAGGGACATGCCGCGTTCGAGAATACTGTCGGCCAGAACTGGCAGCTGGTAAGGCTTGTTGCCGTTGAAATCCGACAGTTCTTTTTCGGTGTCCAGCTCTTCCTGGTAAATAACGGAAGACTGGGCAGTAGCAGAATTTTCAACCTGTTGTGGCTGCTCTTGAACTGGAGAATGAGCAGCGCAACCGTACAACAGGGTGACGAGTGCGAGAGGCACGAGGGGTGCGAAGCGCTTTAGCATGGGCACGACCGTGGCTGATAGTTGTAAAGAAGCCGAGACTATGCCCGCTATCATCCTCATTTGCAAATTCAATCGATCTTTTTGTGACTTCTCGGTTTCTCGTTTACATCTAAGCGCTTAAGCCCATTTGAACCGATACGCGGTCTGCACGCTGTGCAGAAAAGCGGATTTTCTGGCGCCTGAAAGATGCCGAAGCATGCTGCAAGCCGCAATTTTCAAGGGTTGGCTACCAACCGAGCGTTTCTTTCAGGAAGGGAATTGTCAGCTTGCGCTGAGCTTGCAAAGAGGCCTGATCGAGTTGCTCCAGCAGTTCGAACAGCGCGCTCATGCTGCGAGTGCCGCGAGTCAAAATGAAATGCCCGACTTCATCGGTCAGATGCAGACCACGACGCGATGCGCGCAATTGCAGCGCACGCAATTTGTCTTCATCGGAGAGTGGGCGCATCTGGAAAATCAGCGCCAGCGTCAGGCGTGATTTCAAGTCCGCCAGTTTGACCGGCAGTTCGCGTGGCGAGGTGGACGCGGCGATCAGCAAGCGCCGACCGCTGTCACGCAGACGATTGAACAGATGAAACATCGCCTCTTCCCAATCAGCCTTGCCGGCAATCACCTGCAAGTCATCCAGGCAAACCAGTTCGTACTGTTCAAGGTTGTCGAGAATTTCGGTGCCGCGATCCATCAACTCGGCCAGCGGCAGATACACCGCCGGTTCACCCATCTGCTCGAAACGCAGACAAGCAGCCTGCAACAGATGCGTACGCCCTACGCCGTGCTTGCCCCACAGATAGATCAGGCTTTCCGTCCAGCCGGCGTCGGCTTCGCATAGGCGCTCGACATAGCCGAGTGCAGCGGCATTGGCGCCTGGGTAGTAGTTGATGAAGGTGGCGTCGTCACGCAGACGCACACCTAGGGGCAGCTGAATCGGTTTCATGCTGACTGAACAGTTCTCAAAGGAACCGTTAGTGGCCTCTGTGTAAAGTTGGCGAAGTTTATACCCGTGAAGCTGAGCGCACAATGCGACAGAGTCCAAGCAAAATCAAAGGTTTGCGTTAACACACTGGTTTTATGACAGTTTCTCTGACGCATTCGATCCAGCATTCCCCGCAAGACACGGGCCAACCCGGCTATTCGCCGGGTCGCCCCTCTCCACTACAGCTCCGGCTCGTCAGCGCCACTATAAATGTCGGAATCCTTGTACAAGTCGTGCATATGACGCACCAGCACCATGATCACCGCCGCCACCGGCAGTGCCAGCAACACACCGGTGAAGCCAAACAGCTCGCCGCCGGCCAGGATCGCGAAGATCACCGCCACCGGATGCAGGCCGATCCGGTCGCCTACCAACAACGGGGTCAACACCATGCCTTCCAGGGCCTGACCGACCATGAACACGGCGACGATCCCGACCATCGGATAAAGATCGCCACCGAACTGGAACAACCCGGCAACCAACGCCGCACCGATGCCGATCACAAAGCCCATATACGGCACGATCGCCGCCAGCCCCGCGATCAGACCAATCAACAGCCCCAGTTCCAGGCCAACGATCATCAGCCCCGCGGCGTAAATCACCCCCAACGCCACCATCACCAGCAACTGTCCGCGCACGAATGCCCCCAGCACTTCATGGCATTCACCGGCCAGCGCGACGATGGTTGGCTCACGATCGCGCGGCAACAGGCTGCGGATCTTGGCCATCATCAAGTCCCAGTCGCGCAGCAAGTAGAAACTCACCACCGGGATCAGCACCAGATTGGCCAGCCAGCCGATCAGCGCCAGACTCGAAGCCGTCGCCTGGCTCAGCACCACGCCGACAATGTCGGTGGTCTGGCCCATGTGCTCACTGATCGCTGCTTTGACCTTGTCGAATTTCCAGAAGCCGTCAGACAGCCCCAGCTTCGATTGCGCCCACGGCACTGCCGAGTGTTGCAACCAGTCGAGCATCTGCGGCATCAGTTCGTACAGGCGCAGCAGCTGTTTGGCGAGCATCGGCACCAACACCAGCATCAGCGCGGTAACGATCAGCGTGAACAAAGTGAACACCGCGATAACGCCCCAGGTGCGCGACAAACCGAGCTTCTCCAGGCGATCCACCAGCGGATCGAACAGATACGCCAACAACAGCGCCACCAGAAACGGCGTGAGGATCGAGTGCAATAACCACACAAACACGCAAAGCAGGACTACCCCACCGAGCCAAAACCAACGCCGCGTATCGGCCATGTACCACTCCTACTGCTTCTATATAAGGAAAGACTTACCAGCGAAACCGCAATGACGGCGCTGCAGGTGTCGGGGTCGGAGCCGCGACCGGTGTTGAACCTGCCACCGCCGGCTGCGGCGCTGCCACCGGAGCCGGAGCTTCGGCTGGCAGTTCCTGCAACTTGGCCAGCGACAACTGCGCGCGCATCTGATCGGCACTGCCATTGACCCGATAGACGATACGATCGCCATCAACGCTTTTCAGACGCACGCCAAACGGCTCAAGTAACCGCAACAACGCGGCGTAACGTTCAAGATTCATGCCCTGCACTTCCAGGGTCTGCTGCCCGCTTGCCCCAGGCTTGGCGGCAAAGCGTGGCGCCAGGCGCTGGGCAACCGCAAGCATCACTGCATCCGCAACGGCTGCCTGATCCGCCCCTTGCACACTGCCCGCTTCTTTTTGATCACCTAGCCACAAATGCCATTTGGCCTGCCACTGACCACCCTCTTCACGCGCATGCACAGCCAACAAGGCGTCAGCGTTATAGCGCTCCGAAGCATCGCGCAAAGGCGCGGCATCCGTGCCTTCGAGTGCCGGCGCCGTGGCGACCAGTTGTTCACTCAGATCGGCCAAAGGCAAACGCAATGGCAAACCACGATGCTGAGCGGCTGTGCGCAACGGCGCCGCAGCCGCCTGACCATCACCGACCAGACTCGAACCTTCAGCCGAGTCGTTCAGCCACCAGCTCAGTATCGACGGCCGACTGGCGCCCCACAGGGACAATCCGGCGCGGCGCAATGCCTGCTCGGTACTGTTCGGATCGAAGTCGACTTTCAGCACCTCCGGCGGCCCGGCGTCAAAACCGAACTGACTGATGATCTGCTGCGGATCCTTGCGAACGGCTGCCAACCCCGGATTTTGCGCAGCTTTTGGGTCACCGGTCAGGCGCAATACCAACGTATCCAGCGCGGCCTGAGTAGCACGCTCGCGCTCCTCAGGAGCCTGGCCCTGGACCGGCTCACGCACTTGATAAAGACCTTTGAGGTTTTCGGCATGACTCGCCAGGCTGACCAAAGACAAACAGCCCACAAACAACAATTTACAAAAACGCATGGAGAATTCCCGTCGACAGGAGCGGCTGGAACAGGCCGCGTGAATCGGTTGAGCAAGGCTGTGACAATCTGCCAACACCAAACATTCACACGGCGGCGGTAAGTTTTTGCACAGTGATAACGATAGACGGTTAATTGCCACACCTTATACAGGCAGCCGTACGCCTCAATTGCAAAAAATTTCGGGTGATATGGCCCTGCCCGTCGGTACGAGGATGGCCGCTGCCCCTCAAGCCTGATAAAATCGCGCGCCTTCGCAGACCGGCAACAGCCGGGCACCTCGAAACTCGCGTGAGGCTATCGCCCCATCGACTTCGGCGCCCCGCTGAACTCGGTCGTTACCCCTGAATCCCCCCTAAAGGCCTGGATCATGAGCAAGCAACCCTCCCTGAGCTACAAGGACGCCGGTGTAGACATCGACGCCGGTGAAGCATTGGTCGAACGCATCAAGAGCGTCGCCAAGCGCACTGCGCGTCCGGAAGTCATGGGCGGCCTGGGCGGTTTCGGCGCCCTCTGCGAAATCCCGGCCGGCTACAAGCAGCCAGTACTGGTTTCCGGCACTGACGGAGTCGGCACCAAGCTGCGCCTGGCCCTGAACCTGAACAAGCACGACACCATCGGCATCGACCTGGTCGCCATGTGCGTCAACGACCTGGTGGTGTGCGGCGCCGAGCCACTGTTCTTCCTCGATTACTACGCCACCGGCAAACTCAACGTCGAGACCGCTGCCCAGGTTGTGACCGGCATCGGCGCCGGCTGCGAACTGTCCGGTTGCTCGCTGGTTGGCGGCGAAACCGCTGAAATGCCTGGCATGTACGAAGGCGAAGACTACGACCTGGCCGGCTTCTGCGTCGGCGTCGTGGAAAAAGCCGAAATCATCGACGGCTCGAAAGTCGCCACCGGTGACGCGCTGATCGCCCTGCCTTCGTCCGGCCCGCACTCCAACGGCTACTCGCTGATCCGCAAGATCATCGAAGTGTCCGGCTCCGACATCGAAAACATCCAGCTCGACGGCAAACCGCTGACCGACCTGCTGATGGCCCCAACCCGCATCTACGTGAAGCCGCTGCTCAAGCTGATCAAAGACACCGGCGCGGTTAAAGCCATGGCCCACATCACCGGTGGTGGCCTGCTCGACAACATCCCGCGCGTTCTGCCAAAAGGCGCTCAGGCCGTGGTTGACGTCGCCAGCTGGAATCGCCCGGCCGTCTTCGACTGGCTGCAAGAGAAAGGCAACGTTGACGAGACCGAGATGCACCGCGTTCTGAACTGCGGCGTCGGCATGGTCATCTGCGTGGCTCAGGAGCACGTTGAAGTTGCCCTGAACACCCTGCGTGACGCTGGCGAACAGCCTTGGGTCATCGGTCAGATCGCAGTCGCTGCCGAAGGCGCTGCTCAGGTCGAACTGAAGAACCTTAAGGCTCATTAATGTCCGCAACCTGTGATGTCGTGGTGCTGTTGTCCGGCACCGGCAGTAACTTGCAGGCCTTGATCGACAGCACGCGGACCGGCGAAAGCCCGGTCCGCATCGCTGCGGTGATTTCCAACCGCGCCGACGCCTACGGCCTGCAACGCGCCAGTGACGCGGGTATCGCCACCCGCTCGCTGGATCACAAGGCTTTCGAAGGTCGCGAGGCCTTCGATGCTGCCCTGATCGAACTGATCGACGAATTCAATCCCAAACTCGTGGTACTGGCCGGTTTCATGCGTATTCTCAGCGCTGACTTCGTTCGCCACTATCAGGGTCGCCTGCTCAACATCCATCCTTCGCTGCTGCCCAAATACAAAGGGTTACACACCCATCAGCGCGCGCTGGAGGCCGGCGACACCGAGCACGGCTGCTCCGTCCACTTCGTCACCGAGGAACTCGATGGCGGACCACTGGTCGTACAGGCAGTAATACCGGTAGAGTTGCACGACACGCCGCAGAGTCTGGCGCAGCGAGTGCATGCTCAGGAACACTTGATCTACCCCATGGCTGTACGCTGGTTTGCCGAAGGCAGGCTTGCACTCGGGGACGCAGGTGCTTCACTGGACGGCCAGTTACTCGCGGCCAGCGGCCATTTGATTCGACACTAGGAGATATTATGCGTCGCGCCCTGCTATTTGCTTGCGCACTGCTCGCCCTGCCTTTCGCGCAGGCGGCAGACCTTCAACCGTTCTCCGCCAGCTACACCGCCGACTGGAAACAGCTGCCGATGAGCGGCACTGCCGAACGCAGCCTGTCCAAGGATGCCAAAGGCGTCTGGACGCTCAGCTTCAAGGCGTCGATGATGATCGCCAGCCTCACTGAGACCAGCTCCCTGACCCTGGACAAAGACACGCTGCTGCCGCAGTCCTACCACTTCGAACGTGGCGGTCTGGGCAAGGCCAAGAAGGCTGATCTGGACTTCGACTGGACCAACAAACTGGTCACCGGCACCGACCGTGGCGATGCGGTGAAAATCCCGCTGAACCGTGGCATGGTCGACAAATCGACTTATCAGCTGGCACTGCAACATGATGTTGCCGCCGGCAAGAAGACCATGAGCTACCAAGTGGTCGATGACGGCGAAATCGATACCTATGACTTCCGCGTGCTTGGCTCGGAAAAAGTCGACACCAAGGCAGGCAAGATCGATGCGATCAAGGTCGAGCGCGTACGCGACCCGACACAAAGCAAGCGCATCACCGTCCTTTGGTTTGCCAAGGACTGGGATTACCTGCTGGTTCGCTTGCAACAAGTTGAAACCGACGGCAAGGAGTACAACATCATGCTCCAGGACGGTACGGTCAACGGCAAGGCTGTGAAAGGCAGCTGATCCGACGCGATGTAAAAAAGCCCCGCGATTGTGGGGCTTTTTATTGCCTGCGATTTCTGCAACGACACAACCCCTTGTAGGAGCTGTCGAGTGAAACGAAGCTGCGATCTTTTGATCCTGTTTTCAAGATCAAAAGATCGCAGCGTGCCGCAGCTCCTACAGGGATATTTCGGGAGGGTGCATTTAGACCGAGAACCTGGCCACCATGCTGTTCAAATCCACCGCCAATCGCGACAACTCCTGGCTCGCCGCACTGGTCTGATTCGCCCCCGCCGACGTCTGCATCGCCAGATCGCGAATATTCATCAAATTGCGATCCACCTCCCGCGCCACCGCCGCTTGCTCTTCAGAAGCACTGGCGATCACCAGATTGCGCTCGTTGATCAAGGTGAACGCCGAGGCAATCTCCTCCAGCGCAGTTCCGGCCGACTTGGCCAGGTCCAGCGTCGCACGCGCCCGCACGTTGCTCTGCTGCATCGAATCGACCGCTGAATCCGTGCCTTGCTGAATGCCACCGATCATCTGCTCGATTTCCTGAGTCGACTGCTGAGTGCGATGCGCCAGCGCCCGCACCTCATCCGCGACCACTGCAAAACCGCGCCCGGCATCGCCAGCCCGTGCGGCTTCGATCGCCGCGTTCAGCGCCAGCAGATTGGTCTGCTCGGCAATCGAGCGGATCACATCCAGCACTTTGCTGATGCCATGAACCTTCTGCGCCAAATCTTCCATCTGGGTTGCATTGGCCGTCACGTCCTCGGCGAGAGATTCGATTGACGATACGGTCTGCTGCACCTGCTGGCGGCCATGCTGGGCAATGCGATCGGATTCGCGCGAGGCCTCGGAGGTCGCCACAGCATTGCTGGCCACCTCCTCCACTGCCGCGGTCATCTGATTTACCGCTGTCGCCGCCTGCTCGATTTCCAGACTCTGCTGATGCAGCCCACGCGTAGCGTCTTCCGTGACGCAACTCAGCTCTTCTGACGCTGAAGCCAACTGACTGGACGACTCGGAAATTTGCCGAATCGTGTCGCGCAGGTTGTGCTGCATGCTTTTGAGCGCTTGCAGCAACCGCGCCGGCTCGTCCTTGCCAGAGATGTTGATGTCGCCGGTCAGATCTCCGCCGGCCACCACTTGCGCCACACCTAAGGACTGCGCCAGTGGCAATACGATGCTGCGCGTCAGCAACAGCGCCAGACCGATGGTGATCAGCGCGGTAACGCCGATCATGACCCCGACCCAAACCCGCGAATGAGTGAACACCAGCCGCGCGGCCTCGGTAGCGAGATTGGCATTGTGTTTGTTCAGTTCAACCAGCTGACGCAGGAGTACGGCGATTTCATCGGCCAACGGGCTCATCTCGCCATTGAGAATGCGCGCCGCCTCCTCCACCCGATTCTGCGCAGACAACTGCATGACCTGCGCCTGAAGCTCCAGATATTGCTGCTCGGCCACCTTGAAGCGATCAAACAATTGGCGCTCTTCAGGCAGCACGATCAGCACGTCATAACGCTGTTGGGCCTCATTCAGTACCCCGAGCAGGTCATTGAGCTTGGCGACATTCTGCTGCAATGCCTGCGGATCACGATTGAGCAACAGGCGCATGGTCAGCGCGCGCAGGCGCAACATGTCCTGACTCATCTCACCGACCGCCATCACGCTCGGCAGCCAGTTGTTGTCGACCTCGTCGGACTGGGCGCGCATGTTCGACATTTGCAGCAGGGCGAACGCCCCAAGGGCAAACACCATCAACGCCAACAGGCCAAAACCGAGGCCGGCGCGCGGGGCAATATTGAGACTACGGATACTCATTGCTTTGGTTCCTTCCAGAAGCGCTGCATCAACCTACAGCGGGTTGCTCTAGAAGGTATCGGCCCGGCAGAAATTTGCGTAAGACGAAAACGTGATATCAAAACGCCTTAATACTTCTAACCCTCGGCATTAACGATTCAGCGCGATTTGCCGGACTTGAGCGCTGTTCGCGGCAATATCGCCAGGAAGTTATCGCGAGCGACCTTTTGTGCAACATCGTCGGGAAGTGCATCAAGGAAAGGCGCGAAGTTGTGCATTTCCTCACCGAGCTTGTTGAATCGCCCTACAACATCCGAGCCGAGCATGAAGCGCTCCGGGTATTTTTCAACCAGCGCCAGCCATTCCGGGCGCGGCTTGCCCTGTTCATCCAGCAGATACGGCTTGAGCATGCTCCACGACAGATCAATGAACAGATTCGGATATGCCTCGAGCATGCGCGTGAGGGTCGGCAGGAGAAAGTCGAGTTGTGTCTGGTGCCGATGTATTTCCGCACTGGTGCCGGCATGCGCCCAGATGAACCGCGTGTGCGGGTGATTACGCAGCGGTTGTTCGATTTCCTGCAGGTACAGCGGATTTCTCTCACGCTTGGAGGTGATGTTGGAATGCACCATCACCGGCAGATCGTTTTCTGCCGCCAAGTGATAGATCTTGGTCATCGCCTCATTGTTAGCGCGCGGCGTGTCACCGGACGTCAGCGCCGTCAGGTCGTCATGCCGCGTGAACACTTCGCCAATGCCTTGCCACAGCCCCGGATACAGTTCGAGCATGCGCTGAATATGCGCTGCGGAATTCTTGTCGTTCGGGTTGAAGCCTGACAGGAACGGATGAAAGTACGGCCGCTGCTCAGGCGTCAGTTTTTGCACGGCATCAGCGACGATCACGTCGGTGGCGCTGTACCAGTAGGCGTCGGCATCATCACCGGCGTAATAGCGCGGGCGCTTCGGTTCGTCCTCGTGCCACTTTTTCGCCACGGGAATGCCGGAAATCATCACATGCTCAATGGAATTTTCCTTCATGGCCGTCAGCAATTTCGGCATGCCGGCGGTTTCCTGGAAAAAATCCACGTAGTGCAGGTGCGCATCGCTGTAGGTGTATTCGCGGGCGCTGGCGCTACCGGCAAGCACCAGCAAACAGGCAAGACTCAAACGATACAGGGACACAATTAATCTCCGGCAAGTAGGCATAGCCTAGACCCCGCCCTGCCCCCAAGGGTTCATCCCGCAGGAAAGTGGAACGCGTGCCGGTGGGAATGCTCTATAACTGCAAGGTCTTTTTGATCGAACGACTTTTCCTGCTGCCAGTGAGGTTCACATGACCGTTACCGTCAATACCGTCTCCGCTGAAGGTTTTCGTCACACTGTCCAGATCGATGAACACGAACTGTTTGCCGACGTACCGGCCTCTGCCGGCGGCGAAGGCACGGCGCCAGAGCCGCACGATTACTTCGACGCCGCACTCGGCGCCTGCAAGGCCCTGACCCTGAAGATGTACGCGAAGAAGAAAGACATCCCGCTGACCGGCGTGGGTGTCGAGGTCAAACGCGATAACAGTGAAGAACAGAAAGGCAAATACGCCCTGCACGTCACCCTTACCCTCAAAGGCGTGCTCACCGACGCCCAGCGCGAGGAACTGCTGCGAGTCGCCGACCGTTGCCCGATCCACAAGCTCATGACCACCAGCGAAGTCAGCATCGAAACCCATGCCCCACAAGGCTTCGACAGCCAATAACCATCCTGATGCCAGCGGCGGGTTATGCTTCTGGCATCACCCGCTCAGCCTGGAATGCACCATGGACACGCAACCCCTGATCATCCGCCCACGAGCCGAAGACGTCGAAGGCCAGCCGATTCTTCGCCCGTTGCCGTCAGCCAAATGCCGCAGCGTCGGGCCTTTCGTGTTTTTTGATCACATGCTCGAAACGGTTTATCCGACGGGCAAAGGCATGAACATCCGACAGCATCCGCACATTGGTCTGTCGACACTGACCTATCTGTTTGAAGGCCAACTCCAGCACAAGGACAGCCTCGGCTCCGATCAGGTAGTCAGCGCTGGCGATGTCAGCTGGATGACCGCCGGCAGCGCGATTGCCCACGTTGAACGCACGCCGGCGCCGCTGTGGGATCAGAGTTTCACGATGCACGGTTTGCAGATCTGGCTGGCCTCGCCCAAGGATCATGAACAAGGCCCGGGGCATTACAGCCATCACCCGGCAGCGACCTTGCCGGTCAGCGATAACCTCGGCGTGCAGATTCGGATGATTGCCGGGTCAGGCTTTTGTCTGGAATCGCCAGTTCCGGTGCTTTCTCCTACGTTGTATGCCGAAGTGAAGATGCAAACAGCGACCACATTGCTGATTCCCACAGAGCATGAAGAGCGGGCGCTGTATATATTGAGTGGCGATGCACAACTGAACGGCGAAACGGTCGAACCGCATGCGCTGGTGGTGTTGCCGGTTGGGGAAGAAATGAGTCTGTTTGCCGAGAGCGATGTTCACGCTGTGGTGTTCGGCGGCGCGCCGCTGGACGGACCGAGGCGGATCAACTGGAATTTTGTTGCGAGCGATCCGGCAGCGATTGATGAGGCACGGCGTAAATGGGCGGCCGGGGATTGGCCGACGGTGCCGGGGGAAAGTGAGCGGATCGAGTTACCGCGTTGAGACGTTAAAGCAAAAGATCGCAGCCTTCGGCAGCTCCTACACAGGATCAATGTAGGAGCTGCCGAAGGCTGCGATCTTTTGACCTTGAAACAATCAGCCGCTGAACACTTCATCCAGCAAGTCATGCATCGACTTGAACGCCCGTTTGGCCGTCTTCGCGTCGTACATCATCTTGCCCGGCACATTGGCGTGCGGGTCGGTAAATGAGTGCACCGCACCGCCGTAGCTCAGCAATTGCCAATCCACCTTCGCCGCGTTCATCTCGTCTTCGAAGGCAGGCAGTTGCTCCTTCGGCACCAACGGATCGGACGCGCCGTGCAGTACCAGCACCGAGCCTTTGATGTTCTGCGCATCAGCAGGATTCGGTGAATCCAGCGTGCCGTGGAACGAAACGGCAGCCTTCACCGGCGCACCGGTACGCGCCAGATCCAGCGCACAGCAGCCGCCAAAGCAGAAACCGAACACCGCCAGTTTCGAAGTATCCACTGCCGCTTCGCCCTGAGTCTGTAACTGCTCGAACGCAGCCTGCATACGCGTGCGCAGCAGTGCGCGATCATCCTTGAGCGGCATCATCGCCGCACCGGCCTGATCAGCGTTCTGCGGACGCACGGCCTGACCGTAGACATCAGCGATCAACACCACGTAGCCCTTGGCCGCCACTGACTTGGCGATTTCTTCCGCGCCAGCGCTGACGCCCATCCAGTTCGGCGCCATCAACAAACCCGGACGCGCGCCTTTGTGCTCGGCGTCGAATGCCAGTCGACCTTCATAAGGTTGACCATCAATCTGATAGATCACGGAACGTACTGTGACTTGGCTCATTTCTGACTCCTGATTATTTGAACACCAGAATGAAAAAACCCGCCGAAGCGGGTTTTTTTACAACTTCATCAAACCGACAGTTCAACCAGCAGCTTGTTCAGGCGGCGCACGTAAGCGGCCGGATCCTTCAAGCTGTCGCCGGCGGCCAGGGCTGCCTGATCGAAGAGGATGTGCGACAGGTCGCCGAAACGCTCTTCGCTCTGCTCACCGTCGAGTTTCTCGATCAGCGGGTGGCTCGGGTTGAATTCGAAGATAGGCTTCGAATCCGGCACCTTCTGACCGCTGGCTTCGAGGATCTGACGCATTTGCAGACCCAGGTCCTGTTCGCCGATGGCCAGAATGGCCGGCGAATCAGTCAGGCGATGGGAAACCCGCACTTCAGCGACGGAATCGCCCAGCGCGGTTTTCAGACGCTCGACCAGACCTTCTTTGGACTTGGCGACTTCTTCTGCGGCTTTCTTGTCCTCTTCCGAGTCCAGGTTGCCCAGATCCAAGTCACCGCGTGCCACGTCAACGAAGGACTTGCCGTCGAAGTCGCTGAGGTAGCTCATCAGCCACTCGTCGATACGGTCGGTCAGCAGCAGCACTTCGATGCCTTTCTTGCGGAAGACTTCCAAGTGTGGGCTGTTTTTGACCTGCGCGTAGGTTTCGCCGGTGAGGTAGTAGATCTTGTCCTGACCTTCCTTGGCGCGTGCCAGGTAATCGGCCAGACCGACAATCTGCTCGCCTTCGTCGCCGTTGGTCGACGCGAAACGCAGCAGACCCGCGATTTTTTCCTTGTTGGCGAAGTCTTCTGCCGGGCCTTCTTTCATGACCTGACCGAAGTTCTTCCAGAAGCCCTTGTATTGCTCAGGCTCGTTCTTCGCCAGTTTTTCCAGCATGTCGAGCACACGCTTGGTCAGCGCCGACTTCATCGAGTCGATGATCGGGTCTTTCTGCAGAATTTCCCGCGACACGTTCAGCGACAGGTCGTTGGAGTCGACCACGCCTTTGATGAAGCGAAGATAGAGCGGCAGGAACGACTCGGCCTGATCCATCACGAACACGCGTTGCACGTACAGCTTCAGGCCTTTCGGCGCTTCACGCTGATACAAATCGAACGGTGCGCGGGCCGGCACGTACAGCAGCGAGCTGTATTCGAGTTTGCCTTCAACCTTGTTGTGGCTCCAGGCCAGCGGGTTCTCGAAATCGTGGGCGATGTGCTTGTAGAACTCCTGGTATTCCTCGTCCTTCACTTCGGTGCGCGGACGGGTCCACAGAGCACTGGCGCGGTTGACTGTTTCCCACTCGAGCGCTGGCGCCTCTTCGCCTTCGGCAGCCGTGACTTCTTTCGGCAGCTCGATCGGCAAAGCGATGTGGTCGGAGTACTTCTTGATGATGTTGCGCAGACGCCAGCCATCGGCGAACTCGTCTTCTGCAGCTTTGAGGTGCAGGACGATGCGGGTGCCGCGTTCTGGTTTTTCGATGGTGGCGACTTCGAACTCGCCCTCGCCTTTCGACGACCAGTGCACGCCTTCGCTGGCGTCAGTTCCGGCGCGACGGCTGTACACGTCAACTTTGTCGGCAACGATGAAGGCTGAGTAGAAGCCCACACCGAACTGGCCGATCAGGTGCGAATCTTTTTTCTGATCGCCCGACAGATTCTTCATGAAATCGGCGGTGCCCGACTTGGCGATGGTCCCCAGGTGGGCGATCACATCGTCACGATTCATGCCGATACCGTTGTCTTCGAGGGTGACGGTCTTGGCGTCCTTGTCGAAGCTCACACGGATTTTCAGATCTGCGCCACCTTCGAGCAACTCAGGCTTGGCCAGGGCTTCGAAGCGTAGCTTGTCGACAGCGTCAGAGGCGTTCGAGATCAATTCGCGAAGGAAGATTTCCTTGTTGGAATACAGCGAATGGATCATGAGGTGCAGCAGTTGCTTCACCTCGGTCTGGAAGCCCAGGGTTTCCTTTTGAGTTTCCACACTCATGGTCATCAAACTCCAATCAGATGGCAGTGGCCGCGACCCGAAATGGTCTGCGGCGGGTTGTCATCTGAGTTTGGGGCAGTGTTCAGGATTTCAAGGGCTCATCGATTTTGAAGTGCGCCCGAGCAGTGGCGATCGGTTCGCTTTCGGTACTTTGCCACGCCGTGATGGCAACGTTAGCCACCCGCCGCCCCTGGCGACAGACCTGACACCTGGCCCAAGTGTCGCGAAACTGCCCGGCGCGCAGGTAATCGAGGGAAAAATCGATGATCTTCGGCACGCCCGGTGCCCCGGTGAAAATCAATAAATGCAGGGCTGCGGCCAGTTCCATGAACCCGGCAATCACCCCGCCATGAATCGCCGGCAATAAAGGGTTACCAATGTTGTCCTTGTTCGCCGGCAGCTTGAACAGCAAGTCATCGCCCACGCGTGAGCACTCGATGCCGATCAGCCCGGCGTACGGAATCAACTTGAGCAGCGGCGCGTAGTCGCCCTGCGCATGGGCCCGCTGCAACTGAACCTTGAGGTCGTCGCTCACTGGCCCTCTCCCTTGATAGCGCCACCAAAACCCTTGGTGCCCCTGATGTTTTTGCCCATGCGCATGAAAGTGCCAACGACGTGAGCAATCGGCTGCTCGGGATCATCCTGGTAGGCGAAGCCGCGAGCGAAGATCACATCGGTCGTCACTCGATAGCACTGGGCGAAGCCGTAGACGTCTTTGTTGGGTTCTGCGGCGTGCATGTAGTCGATGCGCAGATCGAGGGTCGGGCAGACTTCGAACTCGGGCAGCACGCACAGGGTGGACATGCCGCACGCAGTGTCCATCAAAGAAGTGATAGCGCCACCATGTATCACGCCTGTCTGCGGGTTACCGACGATTTTCGTGCTGTATGGCAGGATCACCGTGAGCCCATCGGCAGAGGCGCTGTGCACTTGCAACCCAAGAACCTGGCAGTGGCGCAACGCTGAAAGAAATCGCGTCGCACGCTCAAAAACGGGGTTTTCAGCCATATGATAATTACTCTCGTTAGAGCCTTTTGCCAGTAGTAGGAAAAACCGTAAAAGTTCCACTGAAAAAAGATCTTATATATCTGAAACAAATGAGGAACTTAACCCTCGGCGCTGAGTTCTTAAGGCCAGTAGTTATTTTCCATAAGGAGAAACACCCCATGCGTAAGACTTTAGCTATTGCCTTGATGTTGACCGCTTCCCTCGGTCTCGCTGCCTGCGATAAAAAATCCGAGGACAAAGCTCAAGATGCAAACCAACATGCTGAACAAGCTCAGCAAGACATGAACAAAGCTCAGGATAAAGTGAACGACGCTGCGAAAGAAAACGCCGAAGCTGCCAAAGCTCAGGCAGAATCGAACGCAGCTGCACAAGAAGAAGCCGCCAAAAAGCAGTAATTCGCTTTCTGGTGTGAAAAAAAGGAAACCCGCCAAGTGCGGGTTTTCTTTTGTCTGTGATTTACCGGCAATACTGCCTTAGAGCAGGACAGTTCTAAAAGTCGGACTAATCATCAGCAACAACGAGCACACTAAACCGACCAGCCAGACCAGACTACGCAACGCAGGCTTATCAGCCAGGTAGAGCCACAAGTAGATGATCCGCGCGATGACAAAAATGATCGCCAATGTATCGATCAGCCATCCCGCCGTTTGCGTGGTGTGCGCCATCAGCACTCCCACTGCGAACAAGATGAACGCCTCTATGCTGTTCTGGTGCGCCGCCAGCGCCCTCGCGCCGTAACCGGTCAGCTGTGCCTGCTGTTGACGCGGCAAGTGGTTGTTATAACCGCCCTGCTCTTTCATGGCCTTGCCCACCGGCAGGCGCGCGATATAAATCAACAGGGCACTGATAAACACACACCAGAACGGAATACTCATGAAACAACCTCTTTGCTCGCCTCGGGAATGGGCGCCTCTGTAGGGGTATAGACCATGACATCGAGAACGTCGGAATGAAACTCGCGGCGGTACAAGACGACGACCACTCCGGCACTCATCAGCATGAACAACCAAGGGCTGACAAACCACGCCAACATGCTCATGCCGAAGTAGTAGGAGCGCAGGCCGAAGTTGAACTGGTTGGCCGCCATTGAAATCACTCGCGCCGCTCGCGAAGCGAAGGCTTTGCGCTCCAGCTCCGAGACTTGGCGCTCACCGATCATTGGCGCAGAGCCCACCAGAATCGCCGCAAAGTTGTACTGGCGCATGCACCAACTGAACGTGAAAAACGCGTAGACAAATACCATTGCCAGGCACAGCAACTTGATCTCCGACATGCCTTGCGAGGCCTGCTGCACCATCGGAATATCCGCCAGCAATGACACTGCGCGATCGGAAGCCCCCAGCACGGTGAGAATACCGGCGAGGATGATCAGGGTGCTGGAAGCGAAGAACGAGGCGTTACGCTCAAGGTTGCCGATCACGCTGGCGTCCGCGATGCGGTTGTCGCGCAGCAACATGCGGCGCATCCAGTCTTCGCGGTACAGGTGCAGCACGCTGGCCAGACACGCGGTGTCGCGAGCCTTCCAGCTGGCGTATCGGGTGTAGCCGCCCCAGCAGATGACAAACCAGAGTGCGGCGAGCAGATGGATCAGATTGGCCTGGATGAACGACATGCGGTTCCTTGTGATGTGTGAACACGATACCTGTAGGAGTGAGCCTGCTCGCGATAGCGGTCTGTCAGTCACATCTGTTCTGGATGTGCCACCGTGATCGCGAGCAGGCTCACTCCCACCTAAAACCTGTGCAACCCTTCGACGTTAGCTCAGGGAAAAAGACACTGCCTGATGCCCATAAAAAATGCCCCGTATCGATTGATACGGGGCATTTCTGTTTAAGCGTTCATGACCTGCTTGTGACGGGTCAGGAGACGACGTCAGGCAATGGCTTCGCTACGCTTGCCCAGCAGGCGATCGCAAACCACCGCGACCACCAGAGTCATCACGCACGGCACCAGCCAGGCCAGACCCTGCTCGCTCAGCGGCAGGTTGGACAGCTGCGACGGCAGCCCGTCGGCGAGACCAGCACCTTTCAGCGCGTCGATCAGACCGAACAGGAACGACACCAGCATCACCGGGCCGAGGATGCGGCCATGCTCATGCCAGAAGTCTTTGCAGAAGCTCAGCGCTACCAACACGATGCACGGCGGGTAGATAGCGGTCAGCACCGGGATCGAGAACGCAATCAGCTTGGTCAGCCCGAGGTTGGACACCAGCAGCGAGAACGCCGCCAGGATGATCACCAGCGTCTTGTATGACAGTGGCAGCACACGGCTGAAATACTCGGCACAGGCGCAGGTCAAACCCACCGCCGTCACCAGACACGCCAGCGAGATCAGCACCGCAAGGAAACCGCTGCCCAACGAGCCGAAGGTATGTTGCACATAAGCGTGCAATACCGCCGCGCCGTTGGTGGCACCGACGGCCACTTCATGGCTGCCCGAACCGAGACGGAACAGGCTGACATACACCAGCGCCAGACCGACACCGGCAATCAGCCCGGCGATGATCGCGTAACGGGTGATCAGCGCTGGCGACTCGACGCCACGGGAGCGAATCGCGTTAACGATGACGATACCGAACACCAGTGCACCGAGGGTATCCATGGTCAGGTAACCATTGATGAAACCCTGGGAGAACGGCGCCGCTACGTACTCCGGCGTGCCGTGACCGATATCACCGGCCGGCAAGGCGAAGGCAGCGATGCCCAGCACGGCCAGCGCGATGATCTTCAACGGCGCGAGGAAGCGCCCAACGGTATCCAGCAAACGGCCCGGATACAGCGAGATGAAGAACACCAGCAGGAAATAAACCGAGCTGTAGAGGAACAGCGCCAACGGGCTCTCGCCGGTCAACGGCGCCAGGCCCACTTCGAACGACACGGTCGCCGTACGCGGGGTAGCGAACAGCGGGCCGACCGCCAGGTAGCACGCGGCAGCCAGCACACCACCGGCAATTTTGCCGATCGGGCTGCTCAGGGCATCCATCGCGCCACCGACCTTGGCCAGCGCAACCACGGTGATCACCGGCAAACCGACCGCCGTGATCAGAAATCCTAACGCCGCCATCCAGACATGAGGTCCGGCCTGCAAGCCGACGATAGGCGGGAAGATGATGTTACCGGCCCCAACGAACAGGGCAAATGTCATAAAACCAAGTGCCAGGATGTCCTGACCTTTCAAAACTTTCATTAAGGAAATACCACACTACTGAATCGGAATTTAGAGGGGAATTGCCCTGTGGGATTAGGGAAATGCTGTCGATCCGTATGGGACTGACCCGTAACGCGCGGTGCATGCCTTGTGGGCGGCAGACGCAAAAATGGCTGCTAGCCTAACGAATTTGCCTGATAAACGCACTGTTTGAGGGCGAACTATCCGATACCCGACGTTTCTGTGTCGCGTTTACGTATTTAAATTTCCTTTAATGAAGCAAAGATCAAAAGATCGTCCGATCGCGGCCCGAGCCTTCGGCAGCTCCTACATGGGATGGCATTCCAAGGTGATTTGGGATGAGGTTTATGTAGGAGCTGCCGAAGGCTGCGATCTTTTGATCTTCAGAAACAACAAAGGCCACCCGAAGGTGGCCTTTGCCTGGTAAAGCGTCAGCTAAGCGCGAGGCTTACTTGACAGCCCAACCGGTCAGCTCGGACAAAGCCTTGCCGATGTCTGCCAGCGAACGCACGGTTTTAACGCCTGCGTCTTCCAGGGCAGCAAACTTCTCGTCTGCAGTGCCTTTGCCGCCAGAGATGATTGCGCCAGCATGGCCCATGCGCTTGCCCGGAGGAGCAGTCACACCAGCGATGTAGGAAACAACCGGCTTGGTCACGTGTGCCTTGATGTAGGCAGCCGCTTCTTCTTCAGCCGAACCGCCGATCTCACCGATCATCACGATCGCTTCGGTCTTCGGGTCTTCCTGGAACAGCTTCAGGATGTCGATGAAGTTCGAACCCGGGATCGGGTCACCACCGATGCCGACGCAAGTCGACTGACCGAAACCGGCGTCAGTAGTCTGCTTCACAGCTTCGTAGGTCAGGGTGCCGGAACGCGAAACGATACCGACCTTGCCTGGCAAGTGAATGTGACCTGGCATGATGCCGATCTTGCATTCGCCTGGGGTGATCACGCCTGGGCAGTTAGGGCCGATCAGGACTACGCCCAGCTCGTCGCACTTAACTTTAGCGTCCAGCATGTCCAGGGTAGGAATGCCTTCGGTGATGCAGACGATCAGCTTGATGCCGCCGAAAGCCGCTTCCAGGATCGAGTCCTTGCAGAAAGGAGCTGGAACGTAGATCACGCTGGCGGTGGCGCCAGTTTGAGCAACAGCATCTTTCACGGTGTTGAACACTGGCAGACCCAGGTGCTCGGTGCCGCCTTTACCAGGAGTTACACCACCAACCATCTTGGTGCCGTATTCGATGGCTTGCTGGGTGTGGAAACTACCTTGCGAACCGGTAATACCCTGGCAGATAACTTTGGTGTCTTTATTGATCAGGACGCTCATTATTTGCCCTCCGCAGCTTTGACAACTTGTTGAGCAGCGTCGGTCAGGCTGGTAGCAGCGATGATGTTCAAACCGCTTTCTGCCAGTACTTTAGCGCCCAGCTCAGCGTTGTTGCCTTCAAGGCGAACAACAACCGGGATTTTCACGCCGACTTCTTTCACAGCGCCGATGATGCCTTCGGCAATCATGTCGCAGCGAACGATGCCGCCGAAGATGTTGACCAGTACTGCAGCGACGTTGGTGTCGGACAGAATGATCTTGAACGCTTCAGTTACGCGTTCTTTGGTAGCGCCACCACCTACGTCGAGGAAGTTGGCTGGCTTGCCGCCATGCAGGTTGACGATGTCCATGGTACCCATGGCCAGGCCAGCACCGTTGACCATGCAGCCGATGTTGCCTTCCAGCGCTACGTAGTTCAGTTCGAACTTGGCAGCGTGCGCTTCGCGCGGATCGTCTTGCGACGGATCGTGGAAAGTCTTCAGCTTAGGCTGACGGTACATTGCGTTGGCGTCGATGTTGATCTTGGCGTCGAGGCAGTGCAGATCGCCGTCAGCCTTGATCACCAGCGGGTTCACTTCCAGCAGAGCCAGGTCGTGATCCTTGAACAGCTTGGCCAGACCAACGAAGATCTTGGCGAACTGAGCAACCTGCTTGCCTTCCAGACCCAACTGGAATGCCAGCTCGCGACCCTGGAATGGCTGAGCGCCAACCAGTGGATCGATAGTGGCTTTCAGAATTTTTTCTGGAGTGTCGTGAGCGATTTTCTCGATGTCCACGCCACCTTCGGTGGAAGCCATGAACACGATGCGACGGCTCGAACGGTCAACGACAGCGCCCAGGTACAGCTCTTTAGCGATATCAGTGCACGATTCAACCAGGATCTTGGTGACTGGCTGGCCATTGGCGTCAGTCTGGTAAGTCACCAGACGCTTGCCCAGCCACTGCTGTGCGAAGGCTTTGGCGTCTTCTTTGCTGCGAACCAGCTTGACGCCGCCCGCTTTACCGCGACCACCGGCGTGGACCTGGGCTTTGACAACCCACTCGCTGCCGCCGATTTTGTCGCAAGCTTCTGCTGCTGCTTCTGGGGTGTCTACTGCGTAACCAGTGGAAACTGGCAGGCCGTATTCAGCGAACAGCTGCTTACCCTGATACTCGTGAAGATTCATGCTTTTTACCGTCTTCGTTAGGTACTGCGCATTCGGCGCTGCGCTCGTGATGAGTGCCGCGCCACCTGTGACTGCTGCTTGCGTAGCTGAGCTACGCAAGACTGCGTCCAGCGGACATTCCGCGGTGAGTCTTGCTCGCAAGGCTCACGACGGGCCGTTACCGCCGTGGTTTCTTATTGTCTGTTAACGCTTCTTGCGGTTGGCAATGTGGATGGCGCCGCCATTCACAGCCAGAGCAGCTTCGTGCAAGGCTTCAGACAGGGTCGGATGGGAGAAAACCATCATGCCCAGGTCTTCAGCGCTGGTGCCGAATTCCATGCCGATCGCGCCCTGCTGAACCAGTTCTGCAGCGCTCGGACCAATCACGTGCACGCCCAATACGCGGTCAGTCTTGGCATCCGCGATGACCTTGACGAAACCACCGGTATCGTTGGCGGCCATGGCACGGCCAGAAGCGGCGAACGGGAAGGTGCCGACGTTAACTTCAACGCCTTCAGCTTTCAAGGCCTGCTCGGTTTTGCCAACCCACGCGATTTCCGGGTGAGTATAAATAACCGAAGGGATCAGGTCATAGTTCATCTGGGCTTTGTGGCCCTTGATGCGCTCGACAACCATGATGCCTTCTTCCGAAGCCTTGTGAGCCAGCATCATGCCGCGAACCACGTCACCGATGGCGAAAACGCCCGGTACGGTGGTGGCGCAGTGATCGTCAACGTGCACGAAACCGCGCTCGTCCAGGGTCACGCCGCTGTCGGCAGCCAGCAGATCAGTGGTCACCGGACGGCGACCAACGGCTACGATCAGCTTGTCGAAAGTGATGGTCTGTTCGCCGTTGGCATCGGTGTAGTTCACAACGACTTCGTCGCCATTCACTTTAGAACCGGTCACGCGAGCGCCCAGCTTGATGTCCAGACCTTGCTTGGTCAGGGTTTTCAGCGCTTCCTTGGAAACAGCGGTGTCCGCTGCCATCAGGAAAGTGTCCAGAGCTTCCAGGACAACCACTTCCGAACCCAGACGCGACCAAACCGAACCCAGTTCCAGACCGATTACGCCAGCGCCGATAACGCCCAGACGCTTGGGTACGGTCTGGAATTCCAGCGCGCCAGTCGAATCGACGATGACGTTCTGATCAACCGGAGCCGGTGGAATGTCGATCGGACGCGAACCTGGCGCGAGGATGACGTTTTCAGCTTCGATGATTTCTACCGAGCCGTCTGGCTTGGTGACTTCGACTTTCTTGCCGGCCAGCAGTTTGCCGTGGCCCTGAATCGAAGTAACGCCGTTGGCCTTGAACAGAGTGGCAACGCCGCCGGTCAGGTTCTTGACGATGCCAGCCTTGCGGCCAACCATCGCAGCGACGTCCATTTTGACTTCGCCGGTCGAGATACCGTGAACGTTGAAGCTTTCTTTCGCTTCCTTGTATTTCCAGGAGCTGTCGAGCAGCGCCTTGGAAGGAATGCAGCCGACGTTCAGGCAGGTGCCGCCCAGGGCTTGCTTGCCTTCGGCGTCGGTGTACTTCTCGATGCAGGCAGTGGTCAGACCCAGCTGCGCGGCCTTGATGGCAGCTACGTAACCGCCAGGGCCGGCACCGATCACTACTACGTCAAATTTCTGCGACATTCAAAAAATCCTCTTTAGCGAAAAGCTTCAAGCCGCGCGCTGCAGGCCGTACCACCGTTTCCGGCGATACATCGCCTGCAACACGCGACTGCTTCTATCAGATATCCAGCAACAGACGAGCCGGATCTTCCAGCAGGTTCTTGATGGTCACCAGGAAGGTTACAGCTTCTTTGCCATCGATCAGACGGTGATCGTAGGACAGTGCCAGGTACATCATCGGACGGATCACGACCTGACCGTTGATGGCCATCGGACGCTGGATGATGTTGTGCATGCCCAGAATCGCTGCCTGCGGCGGGTTGACGATCGGGGTCGACATCATCGAACCGAAGGTACCACCGTTGGTGATGGTGAAGGTACCACCGGTCATCTCGTCCATCGACAGTTTGCCGTCACGGGCTTTCTTGCCGAAGGTGGCGATGCCGCCTTCGATTTCAGCCAGGCTCATCAGTTCGGCGTTACGCAGAACCGGAACCACCAGACCGCGATCGCTGGAAACAGCAACACCTACGTCGGCATAGCCGTGGTAAACGATGTCGGCACCGTCGATCGAAGCGTTGACAGCCGGGAAGCGTTTCAGCGCTTCGGTAGCGGCCTTCACGAAGAACGACATGAAGCCCAGACGTACGCCGTTGTGCGACTTCTCGAACAGGTCCTTGTACTTCGAACGCAGCGCCATGACTTCAGTCATGTCGACTTCGTTGAAAGTGGTCAGCATCGCCATGTTCGACTGAGCTTCAACCAGACGCTTGGCCACAGTGGCACGAACGCGGGTCATCGGAACGCGCTTCTCGACGCGATCGCCAGCGGCGAACACAGGAGCAGCAGCCGATGGCGCAGCAGCCTTGGCAGGTGCAGCGGCCGGAGCAGCTTTCTTGGCTTCAACAGCGGCAACCACGTCTTCCTTGGTTACACGGCCATCTTTACCGGTGCCTTTGACGGACGCCAGGTTGATGCCGTTTTCTTCAGCCAGTTTGCGTGCAGCAGGAGCGGCGATAGCGTCTTCGTCGGTGCCGGCAGCAGGTGCAGCAGCGGCTTGTGCTGCGGCCGGAGCAGCAGCGGCAGCCGGAGCAGCGGCAGCAGCGCCGCCCGCCTCGATGGAGCCCAGGACTTCGTCGGACAGAACGGTGTCGCCTTCGTTCTTGACGATTGCGCCCAGTACGCCGTCGGCGGTAGCCAGAACTTCCAGTACGACTTTGTCAGTTTCGATGTCGACGATCAGGTCGTCACGCTTGACGGCGTCGCCCGGTTGCTTGTGCCAGGTGGCAACGGTGCCATCGGCAACCGATTCCGGGAAAGTGGGGGCTTTGATCTCGATAGCCATTATCTGTAGTTCCTTAAATTCGGTTTCAGGTGCGCGAAGGCGTTAAACGGTAAACGCGGCTTGCAGCAGTTTTTCCTGCTGCTCGGCGTGCATCGATGCGTAACCACAAGCAGGTGCAGCAGAGGCATCACGGCCCGCGTACTCGAGTACGAGAGATTTATCGTGTTTGCCAACGATGCGGCGCATGTGGTGCTGGCTGCAGTACCAGGCACCCTGGTTCATCGGCTCTTCCTGACACCAAACGATATGTTTGAGGTTGGTGTAAGGAGCCAGGACTTCAATCAAGTCGTCCTCAGGGAATGGGTACAGCTGCTCGATACGCACGACGGCGATATCGTCACGGCCTTCGGCACGGCGTTTTTCCAGCAGGTCGTAGTAGACCTTGCCGCTACACAGAACAACGCGCTCGACCTTTTTCGGGTCCAGTACATCGATTTCCGGGATCACGGTCTGGAACGAACCTTCGGCCAGATCTTCCAGCGTCGAGATGGCCAGCTTGTGGCGCAGCAGCGACTTCGGAGTCAGGACGATCAACGGTTTGCGCAGCGGACGAATCACCTGACGACGCAGCAAGTGGTAGATCTGAGCCGGCGTAGTCGGTACCGCTACCTGAATGTTGTGCTCGGCGCACAGCTGCAGGTAACGCTCCAGACGAGCCGAAGAGTGCTCAGGCCCCTGACCTTCATAACCGTGCGGCAGCAGCATGGTCAGACCGCACAGACGGCCCCACTTGTGCTCGCCACTGGTGATGAACTGGTCGATAACCACTTGGGCACCGTTGGCGAAGTCGCCGAACTGGGCTTCCCAGATCACCAGCGCATCCGGCGTGGTGGTCGAGTAACCGTATTCGAACGCCAGAACGGCTTCTTCCGACAGGAACGAGTCGTACAGGTCAAAACGTGGCTGACCGTCGTACAGGTGCTGCAACGGAATGTAAGTGCCAGCATCTTTCTGGTTGTGCAGAACAGCGTGACGGTGCGAGAACGTACCGCGGCCGATGTCCTGACCGGTCATGCGAATCGGGTGACCTTCGAACGCCAGGGTCGCGTACGCCATGGTTTCGGCGTAACCCCAGTTGATCGGCAGGCCGCCGGCTTGCATCTTCTGACGGTCTTCGTAGATTTTCGAGACCTGGCGCTGAACCACGAAGCCATCCGGAATTTCCAGCAGCTTGGCGGAAAGTTCCTGCAGGGTCTTGAGGTCGAAGCGAGTGTCGTGACGTGCGGTCCAGGCGTGGCCCAGGTACGGACGCCAGTCCACGAACAGCTCTTTGTTCGGCTCTTTGACCAGGCTTTTCACTACGTGCAGACCGTTGTCCAGCGCGTTGCGGTATTCGTCGACTTTCGCCTGAACACGCTCAGCGTCGAGCACACCGCTCTGAGTCAGACTGTCAGCGTACAGCTCACGGGTGGTGCGCTGTTTGGTGATCTGCTGATACATCAGAGGCTGGGTGCCGCTTGGCTCGTCGGCTTCGTTGTGGCCGCGACGACGGTAGCAGACCAGGTCGATCACCACGTCACGCTTGAACTGCATGCGGTAGTCGATGGCCAGCTGAGTCACGAACAATACGGCTTCCGGATCATCACCATTCACATGGAGGATCGGCGCCTGGATCATTTTCGCAACGTCGGTCGCGTACTCGGTGGAACGCGAGTCCAGCGGGTTGCTGATGGTGAAACCAACCTGGTTGTTGATCACGATGTGCACGGTACCGCCGGTCTTGAAACCGCGGGTCTGCGACATCTGGAAGGTTTCCATCACCACGCCCTGGCCGGCAAATGCCGCGTCGCCGTGGATGGAGATTGGCAGAACCTTCTCACCGGTAGGGTCGTTACGACGATCCTGACGGGCGCGAACCGAACCCTCGACCACCGGGGAAACGATTTCCAGGTGGGACGGGTTGAACGCCATGGCCAGGTGAACTTCACCACCGGTGGTCATCACGTTGGACGAGAAGCCCTGGTGGTATTTAACGTCACCGGAACCCAGCTCGACCTTCTTCTTGCCTTCGAACTCGTCGAACAGCTCGCGCGGGTTCTTGCCGAAGGTGTTGACCAGCACGTTGAGACGGCCACGGTGGGCCATGCCGATCACGACTTCCTTGGTGCCATACGAACCGGAACGCTGGATCAGTTCGTCGAGCATCGGAATCAGGCTTTCGCCGCCTTCCAGACCGAAACGCTTGGTACCCGGGTATTTGGTGCCCAGGTATTTTTCCAGACCTTCGCCGGCGGTGACGCGCTCGAGCAGGTGGCTCTTGATGTCGGCGGAGTACGTTGGACGGCCGCGCACGCTTTCCAGACGCTGCTGGAACCACTGACGCTGCTCGGAATCGGTGATGTGCGTGAATTCAGCGCCGATGGTGCGGCAATATGTCTGCTGCAACGCTTCGTGAATTTCGCGTAGGCTCGCTTCCTCTTTGCCGATGAACAGGTCGCCGGCACGGAAGGTCGTATCAAGATCGGCATTGGTCAAGCCGTAATGATTGATCGACAGGTCTGCAGGTGCAGGACGCTGCCACAGCCCCAGCGGGTCAAGCTGGGCTGCCTGGTGGCCACGCATACGGTAGGCCTGGATCAATCGCAGCACTTCAACTTGCTTCTTCTCGTGCTCACTGCTCACGCTGCCGGCGGAAACCGGTTGAGCGCGGCGCTGGTTCTTTGCCAGCAGCACGAAATGATCGCGAATTGTGGAGTGCGAAACATCAGTGGCAGAGCCGCCGTCGGCAGGCAGCTTCTGAAAGTAGGTGCGCCACTCTTCTGGCACAGCGTTAGGGTCGTGCAGGTAGAGCTCATAAAGCTCTTCCACATAGGCAGCGTTTCCACCTGAAAGGTAGGCGCTGTTCCACATGCGCTGCATCACGCTTTCTTGCATGCTTGGTCACCCTCGGTTAGGGGAACACCATCGATGTCGACACCGAGCAAACTTGCAGAAGTCCGAATGCAGCGACTAAAACAAGCCACCTAGGATCACACTGATAGTCCGGGTACCAGCCCGGATGCCCCTGCTTGTCTCATTTCTTCAAAATAAGAGCCGCAGCTTATGGCTGCTGCTCTGGTTATAGCCATGACGCGGGTTGAAGCCCGCGCCACAGCCTCTACGGTGCAGCGGTTACAGCAGCTGAATCACACGCCGCTCGAAAGCAGCATGTTACGGATGTGACCGATGGCCTTAGTCGGGTTCAGGCCTTTCGGACATACGTTGACGCAGTTCATGATGCCCCGGCAGCGGAAAACACTGAACGGGTCATCCAGCGAAGCCAGACGCTCGGACGTCTTGGTGTCGCGGCTGTCTGCCAGGAAGCGATAAGCTTGCAGCAGTGCGGCCGGGCCCAGGAACTTGTCCGGGTTCCACCAGAAGGACGGGCAAGAGGTCGAGCAGCAAGCGCACAGGATGCACTCGTACAGACCGTCGAGCTTTTCACGCTCTTCAGGGGACTGCAGACGCTCGATGGCCGGAGCCGGCGTGTCGTTCTGCAGGAATGGCTTAACCTTCTCGTATTGCTTGTAGAAGATGCTCATATCGACAACCAGGTCACGGATAACCGGCAAACCTGGCAGCGGACGAACGATCAACTTGTTGCCTTTTACGACAGCGGACAACGGCGTGATGCACGCCAGGCCGTTTTTGCCGTTGATGTTCATGCCGTCGGAACCGCAAACACCTTCACGGCAAGAGCGACGATAGGAGAAACCCTCGTCCTGCTCTTTGATCAGGGCCAGCACGTCCAGCACCATCAGGTCTTTACCACCGGTATCGACCTGGAATTCCTGCATGAACGGCGCGGCGTCCTGATCAGGGTTGTAACGATAAACGCTGACTTTCAACATGGCGGCCACCCTTAATAAGTCCGAATCTTAGGTTCAAAAGTCGGAACAGTCTTCGGCGAGAAGTTCACGGCACGCTTGGTGACGCGCTTGTCACCCGGGAAGTACAGGGTGTGGCACAGCCAGTTTTCGTCGTCACGATCTTCGAAGTCTTCACGGGCGTGAGCGCCGCGGGACTCTTTACGGACTTCGGCCGCGATGGCAGTGGCTTCAGCGACTTCCAGCAGGTTTTGCAGCTCAAGCGCTTCGATACGTGCAGTGTTGAACGCTTGCGACTTATCGTTGATTTTCACGTTGGCAATACGGGTGCGCAGGTCTGCCAGCTGGGCAATACCTTTCTGCATGTATTCGCCGGTACGGAACACGCCGAAGTAGTTCTGCATGCAGCTTTGCAGCTCGCGACGCAGTGTTGCGACGTCTTCGCCATCGGTACGGCTGTTCAGTGCGTTCAGGCGCGACAGGGCAGCGTCGATATCAGCTTCGGTAGCGTCATCGTATTCGATGCCGTCGGTCAGCGCTTTCTCGAGGTGCAGGCCGGCAGCGCGGCCGAACACCACCAGGTCGAGCAGCGAGTTGCCGCCCAGACGGTTGGCACCGTGAACCGATACGCAAGCCACTTCGCCGACCGCGAACAGACCATGAATGATCTCGTCCTCGCCTTCAGCGTTCTGGGTGATCGCCTGACCATGAATGTTGGTCGGAACACCGCCCATCATATAGTGGCAAGTCGGAACAACCGGAACCGGAGCAACAACCGGGTCAACGTGTGCGAAAGTCTTCGACAGCTCGCAGATGCCTGGCAGACGGCTGTGCAGCACTTCTTCGCCGAGGTGATCGAGCTTGAGCAGCACGTGGTCGCCATTCGGACCGCAACCGTTACCCGCGATGATTTCCTTGACCATCGAGCGGGCAACAACGTCACGACCGGCAAGGTCTTTGGCGTTCGGAGCATAACGCTCCATGAAACGCTCGCCGTGCTTGTTGATCAGGTATCCACCTTCACCACGGCAACCTTCGGTAACCAGTACACCGGCGCCGGCGATGCCGGTCGGGTGGAACTGCCACATTTCAATGTCTTGTACCGGCACGCCAGCACGCAGAGCCATGCCGACGCCGTCACCGGTGTTGATCAGGGCGTTGGTGGTGGAAGCGTAGATACGACCTGCACCGCCGGTTGCCAGAACAGTAGCCTTGGCGCGGATGTAGGTGGTTTCGCCGGTTTCGATGCAGATGGCGATCACACCGACGAACTCGCCTTGAGCGTTTTTCACCAGGTCGACAGCGTAGTACTCGTTCAGGAACGTGGTACCGGCTTTCAGGTTGCCCTGATAAAGGGTGTGCAGCAGCGCGTGACCGGTACGGTCGGAAGCGGCGCAAGTACGGGCAGCCTGCCCGCCTTTACCGTAATCCTTCGACTGACCGCCGAACGGACGCTGGTAGATGCGGCCCTGTTCGGTACGCGAGAACGGCATGCCCATGTGGTCCAGCTCGTAAACGGCAGCCGGGCCTTCCTGACACATGTATTCGATAGCGTCCTGGTCACCGATGTAGTCGGAGCCCTTGACGGTATCGTACATGTGCCAGCGCCAGTCATCGTTCGGATCGGCAGACGCGATTGCGCAGGTGATGCCACCCTGAGCCGATACAGTGTGCGAACGAGTCGGGAAAACCTTGGTGATCACGGCAGTCTTGTGACCGCCCTGTGCCAGTTGCAGCGCAGCGCGCATGCCAGCACCGCCACCACCAATAATGATGGCGTCGAAAGAAATCGTTGGAATGTTAGCCATGAATCAGATACCCCAGAGAATCTGCACACCCCAGACGAAGTAAGCGAACATCGCAACGCCGCATACTGCCTGGAAAAGGAAACGTACTGCGGTCGCGGACTTGCCCAGCGCCATTGGCGTCAGGTAGTCGGTCGCGATGGTCCACATGCCGACCCAGGCGTGAGCGCCAAGGGCAACGAGGGCCAGCAGACTGAAGATACGCATCCCGTTGTGGGCGAACAGGCCGTGCCACTGGTCGTAGCCAATGCCCGGATTCGCTGCGAGGTATCCGATCAGGAAGATGAAATAAGCCGCGAGAACAACCGCAGACACACGTTGCGCCATCCAGTCATAGAGGCCCGAACGCGAAAGGTTCGTAACGCTGGTTACCATATCCAAACTCCTGCCAGAACGATCAGCACCACGGAAATGGCGACGATGATTTTCGAGCCCAGGCGGCCGCCTTCCAGCGTCTCACCGATGCCCATGTCCATGATCAAGTGGCGCACACCGGCTACCAGGTGATACAGCAGAGCGGACAGGAGGCCCCATGCTACGAACTTGGCCAGCGGGCTGGTCAAGCATGCCTTCACCTCGGCAAAACCTTCCTCGGAACCCAGGGATTTGCCCAATGCATAAAGCATGAAGCCAAGGCCCAGGAAGAGGATGATGCCGGAAACACGGTGAAGAAACGACGTAACGCCGGTGATGGGGAGTTTGATGGTCCTTAGGTCTAGGTTTACAGGTCGTTGGCTTTTCACGGCTTTTTTTTCACACTGAAGAGCCCCTAACAATCAGGGCAAAGTTGTTGGGGAGTGCACTGGTCAGGTAACCACCACCCAGGGATGCGACCCCCAATAAAGCAGGCCCAAAAGCCCTTGGCGGTCGGTGGCCGAGTATAGACAGTTAGGCTACTAATGACAACGCAATCACCTACCCCAAATAGCGCATTGCACAAGTCGTATAAAAGGCGTAAATGGCAGTCAATTTCGAGGAAAAAGGGCACTTAAAGCCTTCTGGAGCAAGACTTTAGGCAAATTGACATTCGAATTTATCTCACTATAGTGGTGCGGGCCCTGCGTGGGGGGTCTGTCTGATGGTTCAAGCATAAATAGGAGGCCACATGGCTGACAAAAAAGCGCAGTTGATCATCGAGGGCGCAGCCCCCGTCGAGCTGCCCATTTTAACCGGCACCGTTGGTCCCGATGTAATCGATGTTCGGGGCCTGACGGCCACGGGCCGCTTCACTTTCGACCCTGGTTTCATGTCGACCGCCTCGTGCGAATCGAAGATCACCTATATCGACGGCGACAACGGCATTCTGTTGCACCGCGGCTACCCGATCGAACAGCTGGCTGAAAAGTCGGACTACCTGGAAACCTGCTATCTGCTGCTCAACGGCGAACTGCCGACCGCAGAACAGAAGGCCCAGTTCGTCAGCACCGTGAAAAACCACACCATGGTTCACGAGCAGCTGAAAACCTTTTTCAACGGTTTCCGTCGCGACGCCCACCCAATGGCCGTCATGTGCGGCGTAGTCGGCGCCCTCTCGGCCTTCTACCACGACTCCCTCGACATCAATAACCCGCAGCATCGCGAAATCTCCGCGATCCGTCTGGTTGCGAAGATGCCGACCCTGGCAGCGATGGTTTACAAGTACTCCATGGGTCAACCCATGATGTACCCGCGCAACGACCTGACGTACGCGGAAAACTTCCTGCACATGATGTTCAACACGCCGTGCGAGATCAAACCGATCAGCCCGGTGCTCGCCAAGGCCATGGACAAGATCTTCATCCTCCATGCCGACCACGAGCAGAACGCATCGACTTCCACCGTGCGTCTGGCGGGTTCTTCGGGTGCCAACCCGTTCGCCTGTATCGCCGCTGGTATCGCCGCACTGTGGGGCCCTGCCCACGGCGGTGCGAACGAAGCCGTTCTGACCATGCTTGACGAGATTGGCGATGTGTCCAACATCGACAAGTTCATCGCCAAGGCCAAGGACAAGAACGACCCGTTCAAGCTGATGGGCTTCGGTCACCGCGTTTACAAGAACCGCGATCCTCGCGCGACTGTAATGAAGCAGACCTGCGACGAGGTATTGAAGGAACTGGGTATCAACGACGATCCGCAACTCCAACTGGCCATGCGCCTGGAAGAGATCGCCCTGACCGACCCTTACTTCATCGAACGCTCGCTGTACCCGAACGTCGACTTCTACTCGGGGATCATCCTCAAGGCGATCGGCATTCCGACCAGCATGTTCACCGTGATTTTTGCGCTGGCACGTACTGTCGGCTGGATCTCCCACTGGAAAGAAATGCTCTCGAGCCCGTACAAGATTGGCCGTCCGCGCCAGTTGTACACCGGCTACGAGTCGCGTGACATTACCAAGCTGGAAGACCGCAAATAAGATTTGTCTTGCGATAACGTTTTAAGTTGTACCGGGAACGGCCTCTATTTATATAGGGGCCGTTTTTGTTTGTTTGGTCTCAGCGGCCTGTGGGCCGACTGGTTTTTTGGAATCGGGTGTATATCCGTTTTTTGAGTAGCTGCTACTGGCGGTTTCGCTCTTACAGCGAGTCACCTTTTCCAAACGCCGAAAAGGTAACCCAAAAGGCTTTGCCCCGGCGTACGGCACTTCGCTGAGGCTCAGTGTTCCCTCGCTACGGTGTCCATCCGGGGGCATCGCCTCCGGTTTGCTTCGCTGCACCTCCTTTCGATGAATGCGGCTTCGCCGCACGGCGCTGCGCGCCTACCCCCTGATGAACACCTACGCTCGGCCTGCCGATGGGCCTGGAGATCAAAAGCAACGTCAAAAGCCAAAGCCAAAGCCAAAGCCAAAGCCAAAGCCAAAAACAGATCAAAAGATCGCAGCCTTCGGCAGCTCCTACATTGGGAATGGGTGCACCAGCCAGATATTGGTCGGCTGTCAGGCCGCCATCGCGAGCAGGCTCACTCCTACAGAAAATCAAAAGCCAACCGCACGCTTTTCACCACTCAACAGGATGAGCGTTAGCTCGGCTGCAGCTTTTGATCTGTAAGGCGACGTCGGAAGGCTTCGTTCCGGGATTGATCCGGGCGTGGGAGCGCAGCGACCGTTTGGCGCAGCCAAACACAGCGAGAGGAGGTGCAGCGAAGCAAACCGTAGGCGCTGCGCCCGGATCGATCCCGGAGCGAAGGAACCCCGAGCCCCAGCGAGCGGGCCGTACGTAGGAGCAAGCGTTTTTTGCTTACTTTTTTTGGCGTTTGAAAAAAAGTGAGTCGCCGTAAGGGCGAAACCCTAAGAAGCCGTTACCGCAGCAACGGATATGTACTCAATAAACACCAACCACAAAGACCTCAGTCCGATAACCGCCCACAAAAAATGCCCCGATCTCTCAACCGGGGCATTCAGAACAACATTACAAAACCATCAAGCGATCAATGCGAAACCGCCCCACTCGCCCCCAACCCCGTCTGCGAACGCACAAACTGAGGGAAGAACAACGCACGTTCCCGGTCCGCAGCCGCCGACTTGTCAGTGATCGAGAAGAACCAGATCCCCACAAACGCAATGATCATCGAGAACAGCGCCGGGTACTCATAAGGGAAGATCGCCTTCTCATGATGCAGAATCTGCACCCAGATGGTCGGGCCGAGAATCATCAGGCCAACAGCGCTGACCAGACCCAACCAGCCACCAATCATCGCACCACGAGTCGTCAGCTTCTTCCAGTACATCGAAAGCAGGAGTACCGGGAAGTTACAGCTCGCCGCGATCGAGAACGCCAGGCCAACCATGAACGCAATGTTCTGGCTCTCGAAGAGGATGCCCAGACCAATCGCCAGCACCGCCAAGGCAATCGTGGTGATCTTCGAGACGCGAATCTCGTCCTTCTCGTTCGCCTTGCCCTTCTTGATAACGCTGGCGTAAAGGTCGTGAGATACCGCCGAAGCACCGGCCAGGGTCAGGCCTGCCACTACAGCGAGGATGGTCGCGAAGGCAACTGCCGAAATGAAGCCAAGGAAGATGCTACCGCCGACCGCGTTGGCCAGGTGCACCGCCGCCATGTTGTTGCCGCCCAACAGGGCGCCAGCAGCATCTTTGAAGGCCGGGTTAGTGCTGACCAGCAGGATCGCGCCGAAGCCGATGATGAACGTCAGGATGTAGAAGTAGCCAATGAAGCCAGTTGCATACAGCACGCTCTTACGGGCTTCTTTTGCATCACTCACGGTGAAGAAGCGCATGAGGATGTGCGGCAGGCCAGCGGTACCGAACATCAACGCCAGACCCAGCGAGAATGCCGAAACCGGATCCTTGACCAGACCGCCCGGGCTCATGATCGCCTCGCCCTTGGCGTGCACCTTGATCGCTTCGGAGAACAGCGTGTTGAAGTCGAAGTTGACGTGCTTCATCACCATCAGTGCCATGAACGATGCACCGGACAGCAGCAACACAGCCTTGATGATCTGCACCCAGGTGGTTGCCAGCATGCCGCCGAACAGCACATACATGCACATCAGCACACCGACCAGAATCACCGCTACGTGGTAGTCGAGGCCGAAAAGCAGCTGGATCAGCTTGCCCGCACCGACCATTTGCGCGATCAGGTAGAACGCCACCACCACCAGCGAACCGCAGGCGGACAGCGAGCGAATCTGGGTTTGCCCGAGGCGGTAGGACGCCACGTCGGCAAAGGTGTACTTGCCCAGGTTACGCAGACGCTCGGCGATCAGGAACAGAATGATCGGCCAGCCCACCAGGAAGCCGATCGAGTAGATCAGGCCATCGTAGCCGGAGGTGAACACCAGCGCGGAAATCCCCAGGAAGGACGCCGCGGACATGTAGTCACCGGCAATCGCCAGACCGTTCTGGAAACCGGTGATCTTGCCGCCCGCCGCATAGTAGTCGGCCGCGGAGTTGTTTTTCTTCGAAGCCCAGTAGGTGATGTACAAAGTGGCGCCGACAAATGCCACGAACATCAGGATCGCAGGAATGTTCAGCGGCTGTTTGGCCACCGCACCCGTCAAGGCATCAGCCGCCGAGGCACCCGGTGCGAAAGCTGCAACGCTCAGTAGAGCCAGTAGACGCCGGATCATTGCTGAGCCTCCTTGAGAATCGCATTGTTCAGGTCGTCGAACTCGCCATTGGCGCGCTTTACGTAGATGCCGGTAAGGATGAAGGCCGAAAGAATCAGCCCGACACCGATAGGAATGCCCCAGGTAATGGAGGACTCAGGACTGATCTTCGCGCCCAGAAGATGCGGCCCGTAAGCAATCAGAAGGATGAAACCGGAGTAAAGCCCAAGCATGATCGCAGAAAGAATCCAGGCGAACTTTTCTCGCTTGCTAACCAGTTCCTTGAATCGGGGACTGTTTTGAATCGAGAGGTAAATGCTGTCGTTCATTGTTTTTATCCTCGCAGCACAGATTATTGTTGGAACGATATCCACTGTATGCGGCTGCGAGCCAGGTTCCAGACGACCTTAGTAGTAGAACGCCATGACACTTTTGCCATTCTCAAGCACACACAAATAAATGTAGGAGTGAGCCTGCTCGCGATAGCGCCATGTCAGTCACCTCAGCATGAACTGACAGATTGCTATCGCGAGCAGGCTCACTCCTACAGGGGAGCTGCGGCGTGTTGCGGTTATTTAGTCCAGTCAGCCACACGCTCCGGGTGCTTGGCTACCCAGGCTTTGGCGGCGGCGTCAGGTTTTGCACCGTCCTGAATCGCCAGCATCACTTCGCCAATTTCGTCTTTCGATGCCCACTGGAAGTTCTTCAGGAACTTCGCCACTTCCGGCGCCTTGGTTTCAAGCTCCTTGCTGCCGATGCTGTTCACGGTTTCAGCTGCACCGTAAACGCCTTTCGGGTCGTCGAGGAAGCGCAGTTTCCACTTGGCGAACATCCAGTGCGGCACCCAACCGGTGACGGCGATGGATTCGTTTTTCTTCTCGGCGCGGGTCAGTTCGGCGATCATGCCAGCGCCGGAACTGGCCTTGAGCGAGTATTTGTCGAGGCCGTAATCCTTGATCGCCTGATCGGTCTTGAGCATCACACCTGAACCGGCATCGATGCCGACGATGCGATTCTTGAAGGTATCGTCGGTTTTCAGGTCTTCGATGGATTTGGCTTTGACGTACTCCGGCACGATCAGGCCGATTTTTGCATCCTTGAAGTTCGGGCCGTAGTCGACGACCTGATCCTTGTTCTTCGTCCAGTAATCACCATGGGTTACTGGCAGCCAGGCCGAGAGCATGGCGTCGAGTTTGCCGGTGGCCACACCTTGCCACATGATCCCGGTAGCGACGGCTTGCAGCTTCACGTCGTAGCCGAGTTTCTGCTTGATCACTTCGGCCGCCACATGGGTGGTCGCGACGCTGTCGGACCAGCCGTCAACGTAACCGATGTTCAGGGTCTGTTTTTCAGCGCTGGCGAAAGTGGAGCTCATCGCAAGCGCCAGAGCGGCACCTGCGCTTAAAAGTCGTCGCATCTTCATCGTTACTTCCCCGAAATGCTGCGCCCGACGGATGCCGGGCATCGTCAACGTATTGTTATGGTGCACAGCGCCCCCATCACGCCTCATCGCAAACTCGGCCGGACATCAGTGGAGTACTGACGCTTTCGATCATCAACCTGACGCCCGAGGCGACCTGCTCTGCCTGCGACCTCAAGGCAACGAGAAACGACATTAGAAGGCCATTAACCTCTTCTATATAAATGGCGCCAAATAATCCGCCCGAACTTTGCATGTCAAAATCATGCGAGCCACCAACCGCTGGATAAATGCAGGTAACATGCGTCGCTTTGCAGCCACTCGGCCTGACCATGTCCGCGACGTCCCGCTTTGCTTTTCTCCCGTATCTCTTCGCCTGCCTGCTTGGACTGTTTGCCTTCGGCGGCTTCTGGTATGGCCTCGGCAAACCGGTGATCCTGCCGGACGCCGCGACGCCGACGCACAAGCTGCAATGCGCCTCCTACACCCCGTTCGACAAAGACCAGTCACCATTCGACGTACCGTTCAAATTGCGCCCGGAGCGCATGGACGCCGACCTCGCCCTGCTCGCCACCCGCTTCGAATGCATCCGCACCTACTCGATGTTCGGCCTTGAAGCACTGCCGGATCTGGCGCGTAAACATGGTCTGAAATTGATGATCGGCGCCTGGGTCAACAGCAATCCGGTAGACACCGAGAAGGAAGTCGACCTGCTCATCGCATCGGCCAACGCCAACCCGGACGTAGTCAGCGCGGTGATCGTCGGCAACGAAGTGTTGCTGCGCAAGGAAGTCACCGGCGGGCAACTGGTGAAACTGATCAACAAGGTCAAAAGTCAGGTCAAACAACCGGTGACCTACGCCGATGTCTGGGAATTCTGGCTCAAGCATCCGGAAGTCGCGCCAGCGGTGGATTTCCTGACCATTCACTTGCTGCCGTACTGGGAAGACGATCCGTCGAATATCGATGCGGCGCTGCAGCACGTGGCGCAGGTGCGCCAGGTATTCGGCAACAAGTTCGCGCCCAAGGACGTGATGATTGGCGAGACCGGCTGGCCGAGTGAAGGTCGCCAGCGCGAGACGGCACTGCCGAGCCGGGTCAACGAAGCGAAGTTCATTCGTGGTTTTGTCGCGATGGCCGAGAAAGAAGGCTGGCATTACAACCTGATCGAAGCTTTCGATCAGCCCTGGAAGCGTGCCAGTGAAGGCGCGGTTGGCGGGTATTGGGGGCTGTTCGATGCCGACCGCCAGGACAAAGGCATACTCGCGGGGCCGGTGACGAACGTGCCGCACTGGAAGCAGTGGCTGGCGGTCGGCGGGTTGATTTTCCTTGGCACGCTGTTCCTCGGTGGTCGAGTGCGCAATACGCGCTCGGCACTGGTGCTGCCGCTGTTGGGCGCCCTCGCCGCTTGCTCGATCGGCGCCTGGGGTGATCTGGCATTTGTGACCACCCGCTTTGCCAGCGAATGGCTGTGGGTCGGGTTGCTGACGGCCTTGAATCTGCTGGTGCTGGCGCATGCCGCGCTGACCTTGAGCGCTCGTACGGGCTGGCGTGAACGCATCTTCAATCTGCTGGAACGGCGTGCCGGATGGCTGGTGGCGGCAGCCAGTTTTGCGGCGGCGGTGATGATGCTCGAGATGGTCTTCGATGCGCGCTATCGCAGTTTTGCCAGCATGGCATTTGTGCTGCCGGCGCTGGTTTATCTGTGCCGACCGGTGAGCGTGGCGCGTCCGGAGATTGCGTTGCTGACGTTTATCATCGGAGCCGGCATTGCGCCGCAGCTGTATCTGGAAGGGATGCAGAACCAGCAGGCTTTGGGCTGGGCGCTGGTCAGCGGGTTGATGGTTGTGGCGTTGTGGCGCTGCCTTCGCGTTCGCCAGGGCTGATCACCAGCAAGGTCAAAAGATCGCAGCCTTCGGCAGCTCCTACAGGGTGTAGGCGCCGCTAATGTAGGAGCTGCCGCAGGCTGCGATCTTTTTCTATCAGGCGCTGCGGGATGATCTGACCAGGCGCAATCCGGCAATCACCACAGCAAACACCGCCAGCGTCGTGTTGTACAACGCCAGTGCCGGCAGCCCGAACACCAGCGCCAACACCGCCAACCACCACCCTGCCCGCCCCGGCACGACAAAACCGATCAGCGCACAACCCAGCGCCGCCCAGCCCAATACCTTGAAGTGAATCATCAACCCAAGATTAGCTCGCAACTGACATTCCCAACGGCTGGCCTCATCGACGCAAATCCCCACCCATTTGCCGTCCTCCATGAAGCCATAACGCGCGCCATAACTGGCGGCCAGCCACAATGGCAACAAAACGAGTAACAGAATCACAGGCAAGCGGCGGGACATTAAGCACTCCAGTCTTCGGAAATCGGCGGCCAGCTTAATCCGCCGCCAACCATACGCAAGCAATAACAACAGTTAACTAGTCATTCAATCAGTGCAAAGTGTATCGTCCAGCTACTATTACTCCGAATTCTGCCTGTTTGGTGCCGCGGCATGGCACTTTGGCGCAAACCCGGTGGTCATAGCCTGCGAACTTCATTCGGCACCTTCCTCTTAGGGATCTCGTCATGCTCCATTCCTTGCGCTTCGCCGCGCTGTTCAGCGGCCTTATTTTGAGTGCGTCCGCACTGGCGGTGGATATCGACGCCGCCAGTTATGGCTACCCTCTGACCAACCCGTTCGAGGCGACCATCGCCACGACTCCGCCGGACTTGCGCCCGGAGCTGCCGCTGGATGACGACATCAATCAGTCGGACCGCAGCGTCACCCTGCGTCCGGAGCGCGAGTTCATCCTGCCGGACAACTTCTGGCCGGTGAAGAAGCTGACCTACCGCATCGCCGAACAGGACAAACCCGCACCGCTGATCTTCCTGATCGCCGGTACCGGCGCGCGCTTCGACAGCACGCTCAATGAATACCTGAAAAAGCTCTACTACAAGGCCGGCTACCACGTCGTGCAGCTGTCTTCACCGACCAGTTTCGACTTCATCAGCGCTGCGTCTCGCTTCGCTACGCCGGGCATTACCAAAGAAGACGCCGAAGACATGTACCGGGTGATGCAGGCGGTGCGGGCGCAAAACCCCAATGTGCCGGTCACTGACTATTACCTCACCGGTTATAGCCTCGGTGCGCTGGATGCCGCATTCGTCGCACACCTGGACGAGACCCGCCGCAGCTTCAACTTCAAGAAAGTTCTCCTGCTCAATCCGCCGGTCAATCTCTACACCTCGATCACCAACCTCGACAAACTCGTGCAGACCGAGGTTAAAGGCATCAACAACAGCACCACCTTCTATGAACTGGTGCTGGCCAAGCTGACCCGCTACTTCCAGCAGAAAGGCTACATCGATCTCAATGACGCCCTGCTTTATGACTTCCAGCAGTCCAAGCAGCATCTGAGCAACGAGCAGATGGCGATGTTGATCGGCACTTCGTTCCGCTTCTCGGCAGCCGACATTGCCTTTACCTCGGACCTGATCAACCGTCGCGGTCTGATCACCCCGCCGAAATTCCCGATCACTGAAGGCACCAGCCTCACGCCATTCCTCAAGCGTGCGCTGCAATGCGACTTCGATTGCTACCTGACCGAACAGGTCATTCCGATGTGGCGCGCGCGCACCGACGGCGGCAGCCTGCTGCAACTGATCGACCAGGTCAGCCTGTACGCACTCAAGGATTACCTGCACGACAGCCCGAAAATCGCCGTGATGCACAACGCCGACGACGTGATCCTCGGCCCCGGCGACCTCGGTTTCCTGCGCAAGACCTTCGGTGATCGCCTGACCGTTTATCCACTGGGCGGCCATTGCGGCAACATTAACTACCGCGTCAACAGCGACGCGATGCTGGAGTTCTTCCGTGGCTAAATATCTCCTGCTGGTAGCAGCGTTCCTCTGTGCAGGCGTGGCCCAGGCCGACAACAGCAAAGCCAATGCACCGGTGGTGGTCGACAGCGACGGCTTCAAGGAACCGCTGACCAAACTCAAATTCAACCCGGGCCTGGACCAGCGTGAATTCGAACGTTCGACGCTCAATGCGCTGGCCGTCTATGACCCGCTGGAGTCGTGGAACCGTCGGGTTTACCACTTCAACTATCGCTTCGACCAGTGGGTGTTTCTGCCTGTAGTCGACGGCTATCGTTACGTCACGCCAAGCTTCCTGCGCACCGGCGTGAGCAACTTCTTCAACAACCTTGGCGATGTACCGAACCTGGTCAACAGCCTGCTGCAGTTCAAAGGCCAGCGCTCGATGGAAACCACCGCGCGCCTGTTGCTCAACACCACGATCGGCATCGCCGGCCTGTGGGACCCGGCCACCGCCATGGGCCTGCCACGCCAGAGCGAAGACTTCGGTCAGACTCTGGGCTTCTACGGCGTACCGGGCGGCGCCTACTTCGTGCTGCCAATCTTCGGCCCGTCGAACATCCGCGACACCGCAGGCCTGGCCGTGGACTACACCGCCGAGTCGGCGATCAACTTCCTCAACGTCTCGGAAGTCAGCTCCAACCACCCGGAAGTCTGGGCCCTGCGCGCGGTGGACAAGCGCTACCAGACCGGCTTCCGCTACGGTCAGCTGAACTCACCGTTCGAATACGAGAAAGTGCGCTACGTGTACACCGAGTCGCGCAAGTTGCAGATTGCCGAGTAGATTCGGCAGGTACAAAAAAGGCCATTCGATGCGAGTCGAATGGCCTTTTTCATGAAGATCAAAGGATCGCAGCCTGCGGCAGCTCCTACATTGGGAGGATGTACACCCTGTAGGAGCTGCCGCAGGCTGCGATCTTTTTAGCCTTTCACAGCTTTCCAGATCTTGCCGACTACCGATACAACCGCCAGCACCACCGCACCGGCAATAATCCCCGCTACGCCATTGAGCAACACCGGCACCACAAACCCGGCGCTGCCCGCCGCTGCGCCAATGCCTTCAATCCAGTGGTGAACCACCGGCACGCCGTGGGTCAGGATGCCGCCGCCGACCAGGAACATCGCCGCCGTGCCGATCACCGACAGGGCCTTCATCATGTAGGGCGCGGCGACCAGAATGCCGTTGCCGATTTTTTTGGCCATTTGCCCGGGCTTCTGGGTCAGCCACAGACCGAGGTCGTCGAGCTTGACGATGCCGGCCACCAGACCATACACACCGACGGTCATAACGATGGCGATGCCGGACAGCACGATCACTTGCTGGGTCAGCGGGGCGCCGGCCACGGCACCCAGAGTGATGGCGATGATTTCTGCCGAAAGGATGAAGTCGGTGCGGATCGCGCCTTTGATTTTGTCCTTCTCGAACGCCACCAGATCAGTTTCCGGATCGGCAACGGCTGCGCTCAGTTGCGCATGATCCGCGTCATCTTCAGCCTTGCTGTGCAGAAATTTGTGCGCGAGTTTCTCAAAACCTTCGAAACACAGATACGCACCACCGACCATCAACAGCGGCGTGACCAGCCACGGAACGAACGCACTGATCGCCAGCGCCGAGGGCACCAGAATCAGTTTGTTGAGGAACGAACCCTTGGCCACCGCCCACACCACGGGAATTTCCCGCTCGGCGCGCACGCCGGAGACCTGCTGGGCATTGAGCGCCAAATCATCACCGAGCACCCCGGCGGTCTTCTTGGCGGCCATTTTGGTCATCAACGCAACGTCATCCAGAACGGCGGCGATATCGTCAATCAGCACCAGCAAACTGCTTCCTGCCATGAATCCTGTTTCCTTCTATGTATGAATGTTGCGAAGCATAACGCGACCGCAGGCCACATGGGGCATTGTTGAGCGCTGCGCGAGGCCGGTGCTACCATGCGCAACCGCCAGAACAGGCAAGGAACCACCGGGTTTATGAGCACAATCCGCGAGCGCAACAAAGAACTGATCCTGCGTGCTGCCAGTGAGGAGTTTGCCGACAAGGGCTTCGCTGCGACCAAAACCAGCGACATCGCCGCGAAGGCAGGATTGCCCAAGCCCAACGTCTACTACTACTTCAAATCCAAGGAAAACCTCTACCGCGAGGTGTTGGAAAGCATCATCGTGCCGATCTTGCAGGCTTCGACTCCGTTCAACGCGGACGGCGTGCCGAGCGAAGTGCTCAGCGGCTACATCCGCTCGAAGATTCGCATCTCGCGCGACCTGCCCTTCGCCTCCAAGGTATTCGCCAGCGAAATCATGCACGGCGCCCCGCACCTGAGCGCCGACCTGGTCGAGCAGCTCAACGGCCAGGCCAAGCACAACATCGACTGCATCCAGACCTGGATCGACCGCGGCCAGATCGCCCCGATCGACCCCAATCACCTGATGTTCAGCATCTGGGCCGCGACCCAGACCTACGCCGACTTCGACTGGCAGATCTCGGCGATCACCGGCAAGGACAAACTGGATGAAGCCGATTATGAAGCGGCGGCGCAGACGATAATCCGGTTGGTGTTGAAGGGGTGTGAGCCGGACTGAGACACCGCGATGCGGCTATCGCGAGCAGGCTCACTCCTACATTTGGAATGCATTCACCTGTAGGAGTGAGCCTGCTCGCGATCAAGGCGACTCGGTGCCGGTTCAAACCCAAATGGCATCCCACAACGGATAGTCGCCTAGCTTCTCAACCAATCCTGCCCGCAATGGATTGGCCACGACATATCTCGCCATCTTCACCAGATCCTCTTCCCGCCGTAGCGCCCGATCATGGAACCCTCTCTGCCAGAGACTGATATTTCGCCCGGTACGCTGCTTGACCGCTTTGGTACTCATCGATTTGGTCTTCTGCATCAGTTCGCTCAAAGAGCCCTGCTGCAATTCAATCAACCAATGAAAATGATCCGGCATGACCACCCACGCCAGTGAGTTTGCCAAGCCGAGATTCTGCGCATTTCGAAATTGATCGACGACCAGCCTGCCCAAGGCAAATTCCTTGAAAACCGGTGCCCGGTTCAGTGTGTTTGTGGTCAACAGGTAGATACGATTGGCTTCGCCATAGCGCCCGGCTCGTAATCGGTGTGCAGCAGGTAGATCCGGCATTCCTTTGCCTCCCGTGACAATGTCAGAGGAAGACTAGTTCTGTGGATTCAGGTAGGTGGAGCAAACTGTTGGCCGGATGTGTCCAGGAGATTGCAATCGCGAGCAGGCTCACTCCTACAGGGGGTTTGAGTGTTTAGACATTTTGTATCCGACCACAAACCCTGTAGGAGTGAGCCTGCTCGCGATAGCGGTTAATCAGTCATCACCAATCAAGCAACCACCCCCGCATCCGCCTTCAAATCCAGCGCCTGCACCGCTTTGATCGCCACCTGCTCATCAACATCCGACAGGTCGCCGCTAATGCCGATCGCACCCAACACCTCCCCCGCCTGATCGCGGATCAACACTCCACCCGGTGCCGGCACGACGCTGCCCTGGCCCATGCTGTTGAGTGCCGCGAAGAACGCCGGGCGTTGTTGAGCATCCACTGCCAGCAGGCGTGAACCCTTGCCCAGCGCAATCGCGCCCCAGGCTTTGCCGATGGCGATCTGCGGGCGCAGCAGGCTGGCGCCGTCTTCGCGTTGCAGGGCGATCAAGTGCCCGCCCGTATCGAGTACCGCGATGGTCAACGGCGCGGCATTGATGCCCCGCCCTGCGTTGATGGCTTCGTTGACCAGGTTGACTGCGACTTTCAAGGTTAAAGCGCTCATGGTGCCGTCCTCATTTTGTTATAGGGAAAGTCGTGGAGCTGCGCTTGAATGCCGCAGTCCGATGCAAACAAATAGAACACAATGAGTTATTTTTTTGTATACAATAATTCTCGAAAAGCGCCACATGCGACGAAAAGCCACAGCAGAACCGGCTTCCGACGAATGAAACAGTCGCTTGAGAAAATGGATTGACCTGCGCCGTCCGCCGTGAATACACTCTGCGCAAAGCCACTTGTATACAATTACAAAACGTAAAGAGGCACAAAACCATGAGCAAAATGAGAGCAATCGAAGCCGCCGTTCTGGTGATGCGCCGTGAAGGGGTTGATACCGCTTTTGGCATTCCGGGCGCTGCCATCAACCCGCTGTACTCCGCCTTGCAGAAAGTCGGTGGCATCGATCACGTCCTTGCTCGCCACGTTGAAGGCGCCTCGCACATGGCCGAGGGCTACACCCGCACCAAGGCCGGCAACATCGGCGTGTGCATCGGGACTTCCGGCCCTGCCGGTACCGACATGGTCACCGGGCTCTACAGCGCCTCGGCCGACTCGATTCCAATCCTCTGCATTACCGGCCAGGCACCCCGCGCCCGTATGCACAAGGAAGACTTCCAGGCTGTCGACATCACCAGCATCGTCAAGCCAGTCACCAAGTGGGCAACCACTGTGCTGGAACCGGGCCAAGTGCCTTACGCGTTCCAGAAAGCGTTCTTTGAAATGCGCTCCGGCCGTCCAGGCCCAGTGCTGATCGACCTGCCGTTCGACGTGCAGATGGCCGAAATCGAATTCGATATCGACGCTTACCAGCCACTTCCACTGGCCAAGCCGACCGCTACCCGCGTTCAGGTCGAGAAGGCTTTGGCCCTGCTTGACCAGGCCGAGCGTCCATTGCTGGTGGCCGGTGGTGGCATCATCAACGCCGACGCCAGTGATCTTTTGGTCGAGTTCGCTGAACTGACCGGCATCCCGGTCATCCCGACCCTGATGGGCTGGGGCACCATCCCTGACGATCACCCGTTGATGGTCGGTATGGTGGGTCTGCAGACTTCGCACCGCTACGGCAACGCCACCATGCTCAAATCCGACGTGGTGCTGGGCATCGGTAACCGTTGGGCCAACCGTCACACCGGTTCGGTTGACGTCTACACCGAAGGTCGCAAGTTCATTCACGTCGACATCGAAGGCACGCAGATCGGCCGTGTATTCACACCGGACCTGGGCATCGTGTCCGACGCCGCTGCCGCGCTGACCGTGTTCATCGAAGTCGCCCGTGAGTGGCAAGCCGCGGGCAAGCTGAAAAACCGCAGTGCCTGGCTGCAGGATTGCCAGCAGCGCAAAGCCAGCCTGCACCGCAAGACCCACTTCGACAACGTGCCGGTCAAACCGCAGCGCGTGTATGAAGAGATGAACCAGGTGTTCGGCAAAGACACCTGCTACGTCAGCACCATTGGTCTGTCGCAGATTGCCGGCGCGCAGTTCCTGCACGTCTACAAGCCGCGTCACTGGATCAACTGCGGCCAGGCAGGCCCGTTGGGCTGGACCATTCCGGCAGCACTGGGCGTGGTCAAGGCCGATCCGAGCCGTAAAGTCGTGGCCCTGTCGGGGGACTATGATTTCCAGTTCATGATCGAAGAACTGGCGGTCGGCGCTCAGTTCAAACTGCCTTACATCCACGTCGTGGTGAACAACTCGTACCTGGGCCTGATTCGTCAGGCACAGCGCGGGTTTGAAATGGACTACTGCGTGCAACTGTCCTTCGACAACTTGAACGCGCCGGAACTCAACGGTTACGGTGTTGACCACGTCGCAGTCGCCGAAGGCCTCGGTTGCAAGGCACTGCGTGTGTTCGAACCATCGGAAATCGCCCCTGCCCTGCGCAAGGCCGAACAGATGATCGAAGAGTTCAAGGTGCCGGTGATCGTCGAGATCATTCTGGAGCGTGTGACCAACATCTCCATGGGTACCGAGATCAACGCCGTCAACGAATTCGAAGACCTGGCGCTGGTCGGCAACGATGCGCCAACGGCGATTTCGATGCTTGATTGATCCGCAGGTTTGATGCCTCTGTAGGAGCTGCCGCAGGTTGCGATCTTTTGATCTTGGGTTTTGAAGATCGAGATCAAAAGATCGCAGCCTGCGGCAGCTCCTACACGGGCCATCAACATTAATTTGCAACGGGAGACCACCATGCCGCGTTTCGCAGCCAACCTGTCCATGCTGTTCACCGAACAGGATTTCCTTGCCCGTTTCGACGCCGCCGCCAAGGCTGGTTTCAGTGGTGTTGAATACCTGTTCCCGTACGACTTCAGCTCTGCCGAAATCAAGGCCAGGCTCGACGCCAACGGTCTGACCCAAGTGCTGTTCAACCTGCCGGCCGGTGACTGGGCCAAGGGCGAGCGCGGTATCGCGTGCCTGCCGGACCGGGTTGAAGAGTTCCGCGCCGGGGTCGATCTGGCGATTGCTTACGCACAAGTGCTGGGCAACACCCAGATCAACTGCCTGGCCGGTATCCGTCCGCAGGGCGTTGACGATGCCACCGTTGAAAAGACCTTTGTCGCCAACCTCAAGTACGCCGCCGACAAGCTGCAAGCGGCGGGCATCAAACTGGTGATGGAAGCCATCAACACCCGTGACATTCCGGGCTTCTACCTGAACAACACGGCGCAAGCCCTGTCGATTCGCGAGCAGGTCGGCAGCGCCAATCTGTTCCTGCAATACGACATCTATCACATGCAAATCATGGAAGGCGATCTGGCCCGCACCCTGCAATCGCACCTGGGCGAGATCAACCATGTGCAGCTCGCGGACAACCCGGGGCGTAACGAGCCGGGCACTGGCGAGATCAACTATCGCTTCCTGTTCGAACACCTCGACCGCATCGGTTATCAGGGTTGGGTGGGTTGCGAGTACAAGCCGCTGACCACTACTGAAGCGGGTCTGGGCTGGTTGAAAACCCACAACGCAATTTAATCAAACACATCACCCCTGTAGGAGCTGCCGCAGGCTGCGATCTGTTGATCTTGATCTTCAAAAGCAACATCAAAAGATCGCAGCCTGCGGCAGCTCCTACAGGGGGCAAGACAAAAACAAGAGGATTTTCTCATGGCTAAAATCGGATTTATCGGCACCGGCATCATGGGCCACCCAATGGCGGCGAACCTGCAGAAAGCCGGTCACAGCCTGTTCCTGTCGGCGCACCACGACGCCGCACCTGCCGACCTGGTTGCCGCTGGCGCCGTCGCTCTGGCCAACCCGCGCGAAGTCGCGCAGGAAGCTGAATTCATCATCGTCATGGTCCCGGATACCCCGCAGGTCGATGACGTGCTGTTCCGCGCCGACGGTGTTGCGGCCGGCATCAGCAAAGGCAAAATCGTCATCGACATGAGCTCGATCTCGCCGACCGCCACCAAGGCTTTCGCGGCGAAGATCAACGAGAAAGGCGCGCAATACCTCGACGCACCAGTGTCCGGCGGTGAAGTCGGCGCCAAAGCCGCGACCCTGAGCATCATGATCGGTGGCGACGCCGATGCCTTTGAACGCGCATTGCCGCTGTTCCAGGCCATGGGCAAGAACATCACCCTGGTCGGTGGCAATGGCGACGGTCAGACCGCCAAGGTTGCCAACCAGATCATCGTTGCCCTGAACATTCAGGCTGTCGCCGAAGCACTGCTGTTCGCTTCGAAAAACGGTGCGGATCCAGCCAAGGTGCGTGAAGCGCTGATGGGTGGTTTCGCCTCGTCCAAGATTCTCGAAGTGCACGGCGAGCGCATGATCAAAGGCACCTTCGATCCAGGCTTCCGCATCAGCCTGCACCAGAAGGACCTGAACCTGGCCCTGCAAGGCGCCAAGGAGCTGAACATCAACCTGCCGAACACCGCCAACACTCAGCAAGTGTTCAGCACCTGCGCGGCGATCGGTGGCAGCAACTGGGACCACTCGGCGCTGATCAAGGGTCTGGAACACATGGCCAACTTCTCGATTCGCGACAAGAAGTAATCTGCGCCTATGGCTCGCTCCCTGTGGGAGCGGGCTTGCCCGCGATGGCATCAACTCGGTCTGCCTGAATGACCGCGGCGCCTGAATCGCTGGCAAGCCAGCTCCCACAAGGACCGCGTCGCTACACCGTTGTCGCTTTATCCCCATAACAAGAATTCCGGGAGCCCGCCATGTCGGTCGATCCGCAACAACTGCTGCGCGAGCTGTTTGCCACAGCCATCGACGCGGCTCATCCGCAGCAAGTCCTCGAAGCCCATCTGCCAGCCGACCGCACCGGTCGGGTGATCGTCATCGGCGCCGGCAAAGCCGCCGCTGCCATGGCGCAAGTGGTCGAGCGCTGCTGGGAAGGTGAAGTCACAGGCCTGGTTGTGACCCGTTACGGTCACGGCGCCCCGTGCGAAAAAATCGAGGTGGTCGAGGCCGCGCATCCGGTGCCCGACGCTGCGGGCCTGGCTGTGGCCAAACGCGTGCTGGAACTGGTCAGCAACCTGAGCGAAGACGACCGCGTGATCTTCCTGCTGTCCGGTGGCGGCTCTGCCCTGCTCGCCCTGCCAGCCGAAAGCATCACGCTTGCCGACAAGCAGTCGATCAACAAAGCCCTGCTCAAATCCGGCGCGACCATCGGCGAGATGAACTGCGTACGCAAGCACCTCTCGGCGATCAAGGGCGGCCGTCTCGGCAAGGCCTGCTGGCCGGCAACTGTTTACACCTATGCGATTTCCGATGTACCGGGCGACCTCGCCACGGTCATCGCTTCCGGCCCGACCGTGGCCGATCCGAGTACTTCAGCCGAAGCCTTGGCGATCATCAAACGCTACGGCATCGAGATCCCGGCGTCGGTACGCAACTGGCTGCAAAGCCCCGAGTCGGAAACCGTAAAACCCGGCGACCCGAGCCTGGCGCGCAGTCATTTCCAGTTGATCGCCCGTCCGCAGCAATCGCTTGATGCGGCGGCGGTGAAATGCCGTCAGGCCGGTTTCAGCACGCTGATCCTCGGCGACCTGGAAGGTGAGTCGCGCGAAGTGGCGAAAGTCCACGCCGGCATCGCCCGCCAGATCATCAACCACGGCCAGCCACTGGCAGCGCCCTGCGTGATCCTCTCCGGCGGCGAAACCACCGTGACCGTGCGCGGCAATGGCCGTGGCGGCCGCAACGCCGAATTCCTCCTGAGCCTGACCGACAGCCTCAAGGGCCAGCCCGGCGTCTACGCCTTGGCCGGTGACACTGACGGCATCGACGGCTCGGAAGACAACGCCGGCGCCATCATGACCCCGGACAGCTACGCCCGCGCCGCCGCCCTTGGCCTGAGCGCCAGCGACGAGCTGGATAACAACAACGGCTACGGCTACTTCCAGGCACTCGATGCGCTGATCGTCACCGAGCCGACCCGCACCAACGTCAACGACTTCCGCGCCATTCTGATCCTTGAGAACTCTAAATCATGACGCCTGATAAAAAGGTCAAAATCCTCGCCACCCTCGGGCCTGCGGTCGATGGCATTGACGCTATCCGCGAACTGGTCGAGGCCGGGGTCAATATCTTCCGCCTCAACTTCAGCCACGGTGATCACGCCGACCACGCCAAGCGCTATCAGTGGATCCGCGAAGTCGAGCGCCAGCTCAACTATCCGCTGGGCATTCTGATGGACCTGCAAGGGCCGAAACTGCGCGTCGGCAAATTCGCTGACGGCAAGGTGCAGTTGCATCGCGGTCAGGCATTCCGTCTCGATCTGGACGCGACACCGGGCGATGAGCGCCGGGTGAATCTGCCCCATCCGGAGATTATCGAAGCGCTGGAAGCGGGCATGGATCTGCTGCTCGACGACGGCAAACTGCGCCTGCGCGTGGTGACCAAATACGCCGACGCGATCGACACCACCGTGCTCAATGGCGGCGAACTGTCGGATCGCAAAGGTGTGAACGTGCCACAAGCGGTGCTCGAACTCAGCCCGTTGACCGCCAAGGATCGCCGCGATCTGAGCTTCGGCCTGGAACTGGGTGTGGATTGGGTCGCGCTGTCGTTTGTGCAGCGTCCGCAAGACATTCTCGAGGCCCGCGCACTGATCGGCGACAAGGCGTTTTTGATGGCGAAAATCGAGAAGCCGTCGGCGGTTGAGCAACTGCGTGAAATCGCCGAACTGAGCGACGCGATCATGGTTGCTCGCGGTGATCTGGGCGTGGAAGTGCCGGCCGAGAGCGTGCCGCAGATCCAGAAAAACATCATCACCACCTGCCGCGAACTCGGCAAACCTGTCGTCGTCGCGACGCAAATGCTCGAGTCGATGCGCTTCTCCCCTGCCCCGACTCGCGCCGAAGTCACCGACGTTGCCAACGCCGTGGCCGAAGGTGCCGATGCGGTCATGCTGTCGGCGGAAACCGCGTCCGGCGAGTACCCGCTGGAAGCCGTGCAGATGATGAGCAAGATCATCCGCCAGGTGGAAAACGGTCCGGATTATCAGACGCAACTGGACGTCAGTCGGCCGAAGGCTGAGGCCACCGTTTCCGATGCAATCAGCTGCGCGATCCGGCGCATCAGCAACGTGTTGCCGGTTGCCGTTTTGGTCAACTACAGCGAGTCGGGCGCATCGAGCCTGCGTGCATCGCGGGAACGGCCGAAAGCACCGATCCTCAACCTGACGCCGAACCTGCAGACCGCGCGCCGTTTGAGCGTGGCGTGGGGCATTCACTCGGTGGTCAACGATCGCCTGCGTCAGGTCGATGAGGTTTGTTCGACAGCGCTGGAAATCGCCCAGGCGCAGGGAATGGCGGAGCGTGGCGACACGCTGCTGATTACCGCGGGCGTGCCGTTTGGGCAGCCGGGGTCGACGAACTCGCTGCGGATCGAAACATTGATCTAAGCAACACTTCTGCTCTTAACAACAGTTTCGATGTAAGTACAAAAACCTGTGGTGAGGGGATTTATCCCCGACTGGCTGCGCAGCAGTCATCGCTTTTGGGGGCCGACGGTTTTCACAGAAAAACCGCATTCACCGACTGGGGGCTGCTTCGCAGCCCATCGGGGATAAATCCCCTCGCCACAGTTACTCGCAAGACCTTTTGCTTTTCCAACTGCCCAGATTTTTTCGACATGCCTGCCAAACATTTCAACACCCACTGCCCCGACTGGGCCGAGGCTTTGCTCAACGGTTTCAGTCAGATATTTCTCCAGCGCCATCCGCTGTGCGGCCTGCTGTGTCTGCTGGCGATCCTGCTGACCGCGCCTGTGCTGTTCGCCGGTGCGCTGCTGGGCGCCGTCGCCGGATTGCTGACTGCGCAACGGCGAAACTACGCCAAGGCTGATCGCCAGGCCGGGTTGTTCAGTTACAACGGTGTTCTGCTCGGCTTGTTGCTGAGCCTCTATTTCCCTTGGTCACCGCTGCTGCCGCCGCTGATTCTTGCCGCCGGCGGCTTAAGCGCGATGCTCACGCAACAATGGCTCAAACATGTGTACCGCAACCGATCCATACCGGCCTACACCTCGCCGTTCGTGGCCATGAGTTGGGTGTTACTGCTGTTCGCCGAACCGTCGGCGCCGATGGCTCACGTCGAGATGAACCTGCTCAATCTGCTCGCTGCCGAGTTCAAAGGGCTCGGTCAGGTGATGTTCCTCGGGCATCCATTGGCCGGGGTGTTGATTGCCATCGGTTTGCTGATCGCTGATCGCCGCGCTTTTGCCTGGGCACTGCTGGCTTCTGCAATCGGGCTCGCGTCGAGTCTGCTGCACCACGAAACCGGTTCCGCGCTGCTGGGCCTGGGCAGCTACAACGCCGTACTCGCCGCCCTCGCCTTCAGTGCTCAACGCGAACAACCGTGGTTGCCCTTGCTCGGCATCGTCCTGGCATTGCTGATCACACCGCTGTTCGCCGCCATGGGTCTGGCCACATTGACCGCGCCGTTCATCCTGGCCTGCTGGCTGATCCGCGCCGGTATCCAGATGCTTGGCAAAGCCAACGTCGACAGCACGCCTTGCGCTCAAGGGGAGAATCAACCTAGGCTGCGCTGATCTTTGATTCAGGCGTTATTCATGGACAGCAGCAACAACTGGCGTGAACGGCTTTACGTCATGATTTTCCAGAGCGATACCCTCGCAGGGCGGCGCTTCGACGGCATTTTGCTGTTGATCATCCTCGCCAGCCTGGTGATCGTGATGCTCGACAGCATCGACAGCATTCACCAGAACTACGCCAACGTGCTGGCCTACATCGAGTGGGGTTTCACGATCATCTTTCTCGGTGAGTACATCCTGCGTCTTTACTGTTCGCCCAAGCCGCTGCGCTATGCCTTCAGTTTTTACGGGTTGGTGGATTTGCTGGCGATCGTGCCGGGCATTCTCGCGCTGTATTACAGCGATGCGCAGTATCTGCTGATTATTCGCATCATCCGCATGCTGCGGATTTTCCGCGTGCTCAAGCTCAGCCCGTACCTCAAGCAAGCCAACTACTTGATGTCGGCGCTGCGCGGCAGCAAACAGAAAATCGTGGTGTTTCTGGTCAGTGTCTGCACGCTGGTGACGGTGTTCGGTACGTTGATGTACGTGATCGAAGGCCCGGAGCACGGCTTCACCAGCATTCCCAAAGGCATCTATTGGGCTATCGTGACGCTGACCACCGTGGGTTTTGGCGACATCGTGCCTAAGACGCCGTTAGGGCAGGTAATTTCGTCGCTGGTGATGATCACCGGTTACTCGATCATCGCCGTGCCCACCGGGATTTTCACCGCCGAACTGGCCAACGCCATGCGCGGCGAACAGCTGCAACATGATTGCCCGGTGTGCAAGAAGAACAGCCACGAACATGGCGCGGCATTCTGCTCGCGGTGTGGCAACGCATTGTTCAAAAAAATGGAATAAGCAAAGAGCTTTTTAATCTTTAAAGGACTATGCGCTGCCCGTTATAGTCAGTGGCAATTAAACATCACTCCCTGTAGGAGCTGCCGAAGGCTGCGATCTTTTGATGTTTGTCTATAAGATCAAAAGATCGCAGGCCTTCTGCAGCTCCTACATACATAAACAACAAGGAATGCGCAGTGAAAAAACTCTTTGGCGCCTCACTTCTCGCCGCTGGTCTCGCGTTCGGCAGCGTGGCTCAAGCCGCACCGACCCTGCTCAACGTTTCATACGACGTGATGCGCGATTTCTACAAGGACTACAACACTGCGTTCCAGAAACACTGGCAAGCCGAGCACAACGAAAACATCACCGTGCAGATGTCCTTCGGCGGTTCGAGCAAGCAGGCGCGGTCGGTCATCGACGGCTTGCCGGCTGACGTCATCACCATGAACATGGCGACCGACATCAACGCCCTCGCCGACAACGGCAAACTGGTGCCGGAGAACTGGGTCACACGCCTGCCAAACAACAGCGCGCCGTTCACTTCCGCCACCGTGTTCATCGTCCGCAAAGGCAACCCGAAAGCCCTGAAAGACTGGCCGGATCTGCTCAAGGATGGCGTACAAGTGATCGTGCCGAACCCGAAAACGTCGGGCAACGGTCGCTATACCTACCTGTCGGCATGGGGCTATGTGCTGAAGAACGGCGGTGACGAGAACAAGGCCAAGGAGTTCGTCGGCAAACTGTTCAAGCAAGCGCCAGTGCTCGATACCGGTGGCCGCGCCGCCACCACCACGTTCATGACCAACCAGATCGGCGACGTGCTGGTGACCTTCGAGAATGAAGCCGAAATGATCGCTCGCGAATTTGGTCGGGATCAGTTTGAAGTCGTCTACCCAAGTGTCTCCGCCGAGGCCGAGCCACCGGTTTCGGTGGTCGACAAAGTCGTCGACAAGAAAGGCTCGCGTGCGGCCGCTGATGAATATCTGAAGTACCTGTGGTCGCCACAAGGCCAGGAAATTGCTGCGGCCAACTACCTGCGTCCGCGTGATCCGGCGGTGCTGGCGAAGTACACCGATCGTTTCCCGAAAGTTGATTTCCTCTCGGTGGAGAAGACTTTTGGCGACTGGCGCACCGTGCAAAAGACGCACTTTAATGATGGTGGGGTTTTTGATCAGATTTACACGGGGCAGTAAGGTTTAAGCGGTGATGAAAAAGGCGACCTCGGCAGGTCGCCTTTTTTGTGGCCAGAATTCACCCTCACCCCAACCCTCCCGAAACGTCGGACCGCCCGGAGGGAGAGGGGGCCGACCGCGTTGTTTTGCGTCATGCGTCGACCTGAAAGATTGTGGCGATTATGGATTCGGTCACGCTCGTTCAGGTCGGCGTATTTCTCAAGCATCCCCCAATCAGTTCCCTCTCCCTCGGGAGAGGGCTAGGGTGAGGGGGGAGCTTGTGATCATAAGCACGCTATCGAACAGATGTAAGTGAATGTATCATCGACGCTCATCGGTCGGACGCAAGGTCCACCCAGGATGACACGCTGAAACACCCCAACATCGCGCACCTTGATAACTGATATCAACCCAAGGCGTCTTCTGCCCGCCCCGTTTGTCCCATAGCCTCACCGCATTCCTTTCGCTGGATCGAGAAACCCTATGACCGCCACGACTCACGCAATGACCCGAGGCATGGTGCTGCTGTTCGCATTCTGCTGCGGCGCCATCGTTGCCAACATCTACTACGCGCAGCCGATCATCGGCCTGATCGCGCCAGACATCGGTCTGACCGACACTATGGCCAGTTTCATCGTCTCGCTGACGCAGATCGGCTACGCGCTGGGCCTGTTCTTTCTGGTGCCGTTGGCGGACCTGCTGGAAAACCGTCGGTTGATGATCATCACCACCGTCGTGGCGATTGCGAGCCTGCTGGCTGCGGCGTTCACCGACCAGCCCAACCTGTTTCTGCTGATCTCGTTGCTGGTTGGCTTCAGTTCGGTGTCGGTGCAGATCCTGATTCCATTGGCCGCACATCTGGCGCCTGAGGAATCTCGCGGCCGAGTTGTCGGCGGAATCATGGGCGGCTTGCTGCTGGGCATCCTGTTAGCGCGGCCGGTGTCGAGCGTGGTCGCTGACCACTTGGGCTGGCGGGCAATGTTCATGATCGCGGCGGCGTTGATGGCGGCGATCAGCGTGGTGCTGGCACTGACAGTTCCCAAGCGCCAACCCGATCACAGCGCGTCCTACGGCCAATTGCTCGGCTCGCTGTGGACACTGTTGCGCCAGCAACCGGTGCTGCGTCAGCGTGCGTTTTATCAGGGCTGCATGTTCGCCGCGTTCAGTCTGTTCTGGACCGCAGTGCCGCTGGAACTGGCGCGCAATCATGGTCTGTCGCAAACCGAGATCGCGATCTTCGCCCTGGTCGGCGCCATCGGTGCCATCGCCGCGCCAATCAGCGGCCGCCTGGCCGATGCCGGCCACACACGCATCGCGTCCTTGCTGGCCATGCTGTTCGCCAGTCTGAGCTTCCTGCCCGCCTTCATCCACCCGGCCTACAGCGTCATCGGCCTGGCCGTGACCGGCGTCGTCCTCGACTTCTGCGTGCAGATGAACATGGTGCTCGGCCAACGCGCGGTGTACTCGCTGGACGCCAAAAGCCGTGGTCGTCTGAACGCGCTGTACATGACCAGCATCTTCATCGGCGGCGCTTTCGGCTCGTCGGTGGCCAGCGCGGTGTATGAGCATGGTGGCTGGTTGTGGATCGTGATTGTCGGCAGCGTATTTCCGCTGCTGGCGTTGTTGCGATTCTTGAGTGTTTCTGAAAAGCGCTCACTGGCGGCTGCCTGACACGCTAAAAATATCGCCAGCAGACTCGCCCCCACAGGTTAAGCACTGACCCTGTGGGGGCGTTGTCGTCAATATCGAACCAATTTTTCCATCGCCGCATCCGCCAGAAACGAGGAGCGGCTTTTGACGTTGTGCTCGCGCACATAACGGTCGATTCGCTGGATCACGTAACCGGGCAGCGTCACATTGACCTTTTCGGTCTTGCCCAGATACGGCGAGATATCCAGCTCAAGCATGCCCCAGCCCATCTCGGCAAATTCCGGATTATTGCGATGTGCCGCCGCCGAGGTTGGCAGCGGAACCGAATGCCCATCCGCCACAATCTCTTGCAGCATGATGTGCGCGATCTCAACTGCCGCGTTGTAGGCATCTTCAAAGGTATCCCCGGCCGTGACGGCGCCAGGAATATCGGGGATCTGAATACCAATGGCGGTGCTCTCATCGCCCCACTCGATGCAGATTGGATATTGCATTATGGATCTCCTTCATAGCTGGCTGGCGGGTTGTACAACCCGGCACGCCTCCTGATGCTTCTGACCGTTCCCAATGGCAAATCCTTTTTCGAATGCGGGACGGGAATCGTGTTCGGGTTGTAACGGTGCCTGAAGATGTGATGACTGCCGGTGACACGATCCAGCGTCCAGCCTGCTTCCTCCAGCTCCTTGATCAATAACCTGCTTTGCACCAATCGCCTCCTTGCCAAGGTCCGTTAAAAATAACTCTAGAGTTATCTTTACTCAAGCACAGAAAGTGGCAGTGCGACGTCTGGTTGTTTTACAGGGTGTGATTGGAACCGCAAAACCCTGAGCTTTGCGCAGCACTTCCTTGAGCAATTTCTGTGTGAACCCAACAGGCACACAGCAAAACGGCGATCCGAGGATCGCCGTTTTCATTTACTGCCCGAATTTCTTGCCCAACCCCGGCGGCACGCCGTGGATGTTGGTGTCTTCCCATGGGCCGTTGGGGCTGACCGCGCGGCTCCAGCCGTTGTTCCAGCGGTAGTAGGTGCGCTGGCGATAGAAGGTGTTGGTCTGATCGTCCAGGACGTAGACGCCGAGCTTCTGATCCCAGTGGCTGTTGCCGCCCGGTGGTGGGGCGAAGCTGGCCGAGGTGCGCGGGACGGGTTTTGCCGGTTTGGCCGGGATGCTTTTGCCAGGGGTTGGCGACGTCGACGGGGTCGGACTTGGCTGCGACGGCGGGATCGGCGGCAGGTTGGTGGTCGGTTCCGGTCGTTGCACCGCACATGCACTCAAGCCCAGGGCCAGTGTGAGGACTGTGATTCGGGCGATGGTGTGCATGTCGGTGCTTTCCTGTGGTTCCGGTTATTTATCCGGGCGGTCGATGGTCAGTTTTTGCGGCGCGGTGGTGCTGCTGGGCAGAGGCCCGCTGCGACCGACCCATTCGCCAGCCGTCGGCTGGCCTGCACGGGAGACGCGCGCAACCAGTTGGACTTCAGGGAAGTTCGACAGTTTCAACTGCGGCATCATTGCATCGGCATCGCCCAGTTCGACAGTCACCGGCAGATCAGCGACGGTCAGACGCTTGGCCGCCAATGGCGCCGGCGGACCAGACGTAGCGCGGGCGAAAATGAACACGCTGTCGCCCGGTTGCACCTTGCCTTTGAGTTCGCTGGCCAGATCGACGCTGACCTTCAGCAACGCGGCTTTCGGCGCTGTGGCCTCAGCGACTGTGCCGCCACTGGCCTTAAGACGCTCGGCAGCTCGTTCGATCCCGCCTTGCAGTGCGGCCCGGGATTTGTCGTCCGGCGGCAGTTGCGCCAGCAAGCGGTTCCAGTAATCGATGGCTTGCTGATAACGCTCGCCTTCGAACGCGGCGATGCCGAGCAGGCCGAGGCTGGTGACTTCTTTCGGGTCAGCCTTCAGCGCTTCGTCGGTCAGGGCCTGAATCTTGTCAGACCACTTTTTACCGTCGGCAAAATACTGTGCCTGCGCCCACTGACCAAGCAACTCAGGTTGGCGACCGGCGAGGTTGGCGGCGCGCTCGAACATCTTCGCCGCGTCCGCCGGACGCTCCTGAGCCATGTAGGTACGGCCGAGGAAGTAGAGGCCTTCAGCGGAATCCGGTTGCGCCGCAACGGCGCGCTCCAGACGCTGGGTCATCTCTTCCATCGACTGCGGCGCCTGGGCGAATTCGCGGGTCAGTTCAACCTTGTCGGCGGCGCCGAAGTGCAAGTACAGCGCCAGGCCCAATACCGGCACCAACACGGCAGCCAGCAGCGGCAACGGCTTGCCCAGTCGGGACACCCGCGGCGCGGTAACGCCTTCGGTATCGGCGAGCAGCTCACGCGCGGCTTCAGCGCGGCCGCTGTCCATTTGCGCGGCATCGAGTACGCCCTCGGCCTGTTGCGTTTGCAACTCGGCAACGCGTTCCTGATAGAGCGCGACGTTCAGGGCAGTACGATCCTCTTCACGCTGGGCGCGACGTTCACGCAACACCGGGATCAGCAGAAAACTCAGGGCGACCAGAAGCAACAGCCCTGCGGCAAGCCAGAAATCAATCATTCTTGGTTTTTATCCAACAGTTGGTCGAGGCGCTGACGTTCTTCGGCAGACAGCGATTGCGGTGTCTCGGCGCGTTGTCCGCGACGGCGGCGGACGATCACCGCGATCACCACAAAACCACCGAGCAGCAGACCGGCCGGGCCAAACCACAGCAGCGCGGTCTTGGCGTTGAGCGCGGGTTTGTAGCGGACGAAATCACCGTAGCGATCAACCATGAAGTCGATGATCTGCTGATTGTCCTTGCCCTCGCCCAGCATGCGGAAAATCTCTTTGCGCAGGTCGGCGGCAATCGGGGCATTGGAGTCGGCGATGTCCTGGTTCTGGCACTTGGGGCAGCGCAGTTCCTTGGTCAGTTCGCGGAAACGCTCGCGGTCGCCTTCTTTGGCGAACTCGTAAGTGTCGATGGCCGCGTGAGCCACGCCGACCAGACTCAAACCCAGCACCAAGGCAGCTAAAAAGCGCTTCATGGCTTGGCCTCATCGACCAGCGCCTGGTACTTCGCCGCGAGTTTTTCGCGCCAGACCTGCTCGTCGATCACACCGACGTACTTGTCGCGAATAATGCCCTTGGCGTCGATGAAAAAGGTTTCCGGCGCACCATAAACACCGAGGTTCAAGCCCAGCGAGCCTTCGTCGTCACGGATGTCGAGCTGATAAGGATTGTGGAACTCGGCCAGCCACTTCAAGGCATCGGCGTTGATGTCCTTGTAGTTGATGCCGTAAATCACCACACCGCGCTCGGCCAGTTTGTTCAGCACCGGGTGCTCGACCCGGCAGGAAATGCACCAGGTGCCCCAGACGTTGACCAGTGCCGGTTTGCCGAGAATGTCAGCTTTGGTCAAAGTCTTGTCGCCCTGCACATTTGGCAGGGAAAACTCCGGGAATGGCTTGTTGATCATCGCCGACGGCAGTTCCGCCGGATCAAGGTACAGACCGCGATAAAGGAATACCGCCACCAGCAGAAAAATCGCCAGGGGCACCAGCATCAACCAACGTCTCATGCAGCCGCTCCTTCCATGCCCAGCGCTTCGCGCACACGGGCTTTAACCTTGACTCGGTAGCGTCGATCCATCGCCGCCAGCAACCCGCCGAAACCGGTCAGCAAGCCGCCGAACCAGATCCAGCGCACGAACGGTTTGACGTGTACGCGCACCGCCCACGCGCCGTTTTCCAGCGGTTCACCCAATGCGACGTAGAGGTCACGGGTGAAACCGGCGTCAATCCCGGCTTCGGTCATCACCGAGTTCTGCACGGTGTATAGACGCTTCTCAGGGTGCAGCACGCTGATTTCCTTGCCGTCACGGATCACCCGAATGGTGCCCTTGTCGGACGTGAAGTTCGGCCCTTCGAAGTGCTTGGCGCCTTCGAACACAAACTGGTAACCGCCCAGATCCATCGACTCGCCCGGTGCCAGACGCAGGTCGCGCTCGGCACTGTTCTGACTCGACAACACCACGCCCAACGCGCAAACGGCGATACCGAGGTGAGCGATCTGCATGCCCCAATAGCTGCGAGTCAGGGTTGGCAGGCCCTTGATCAGGCCTTTGTGGCGAGTCTTGTCGAAGATGTCGCGCACACCGGCCAGCAATACCCACGCGGCGAGCAGGAAGGTGGCGATCACCGCCCAGTTGAAATCGCCGTAAGCAATACCGGCGATGACGGCCAAAGCAACGCTGCCGAGCAGCACGGGGGCCAGCATGTTCAACAGCCATTTCACCGGAGTGTCTTTCCAGCGCACGAGCATGCCCACCGCCATCACTATCATCAACAGCGCCATCAACGGAATGAACAGCGCGTTGAAGTACGGCGGCCCGACCGACAGTTTGGCGCCGCTCAAGGCATCGAGAATCAGCGGGTACAAGGTGCCGAGCAGGATCATCGACGCCGCCACGACCAATACCAGGTTGTTGCCCAGCAGCAGGGTTTCCCGCGACCACAGGTTGAAGCCGACCTGGCTTTTTACGACCGGCGCGCGCAATGCAAACAGAGTCAGCGAACCACCGACGACAAACAGCAGGAAGATCAGGATGAACACGCCGCGCTCCGGGTCGGACGCAAACGCGTGCACCGAAGTCAGCACACCGGAACGCACAAGGAACGTACCGAGCAGGCTCAGCGAGAAAGCGGCAATCGCCAGCAACACCGTCCAGCTTTTAAACACGCCACGCTTCTCGGTAACCGCCAGCGAGTGAATCAGTGCGGTGCCGACCAGCCATGGCATGAACGAGGCGTTTTCCACCGGGTCCCAGAACCACCAGCCGCCCCAGCCGAGTTCGTAGTAAGCCCACCACGACCCGAGGGTGATACCGATACCGAGGAAGGCCCAGGCCACAATCGTCCACGGACGCGACCAGCGCGCCCACGCCGCATCAAGACGACCGCCCATCAATGCCGCGATGGCGAACGCGAACGCCACCGAAAACCCGACATAACCCATGTACAGCATCGGCGGATGCACGATCAGGCCGATGTCTTGCAACAACGGGTTCAGGTCGGCGCCATCGCTGGGCATTTGCGGCAGGATGCGTTTGAACGGGTTGGACGTGAGGATCAGGAACAGCAGGAAACCGGTGCTGATCATGCCCATCACCGCCAGCACACGGGCGAGCATCACTTGCGGCAACTGGCGCGAGAACACCGACACAGCGAACGTCCAGCCGCCGAGGATCAATGCCCACAGCAGCAACGAGCCTTCGTGGGCGCCCCATACCGCGCTGAATTTGTAATACCACGGCAACGCGCTGTTGGAGTTGTTGGCCACATAGGCGACGGAGAAGTCATCGGCCATGAACGCGTAGGTCAGGCAGCCGAAGGCGAACAGCAGAAACGCAAACTGCCCCCACGCGGCCGGCTGGGCCAGACTCATCCAGAAGCGGTCACCGCGCCAGGCACCGACCAATGGCACCACGGCCTGCACCAGCGCAAAACACAGCGCCAGAATCATCGCCAGATGGCCGAGCTCGGGAATAAAAATACCGGAAGTCATCAATCAACCCTCCTTCACTGGGGTCGGAGCGGATTGACCGCTGTCTTTCAACGCTTTGGTCACTTCCGGCGGCATGTACTTCTCGTCATGCTTGGCCAGCACTTCATCGGCGACGACTACACCGTCGGCGTTGATCTTGCCCAGGGCGACAATGCCCTGCCCTTCGCGAAACAGGTCTGGAAGGATGCCGCGATAGGTGATGGTCACGGATTTCTTGAAATCGGTGACGACGAACCTGACGTCCAGCGAGTCCGGGGAGCGCTGCAGGGAGCCGGCCTCGACCATGCCGCCGGCGCGAATACGCGTGCCCTGTGGTGCTTCGCCGTTGGCGATCTGGGTTGGCGTGTAAAACAGGTTGATGTTTTCCTGCAGCGCGCTCAAGGCCAGGCCGACAGCCGCGCCGACCCCGACCAGAATTGCCAGAATGATGATCAGACGCTTTTTACGCAGCGGATTCACTTGCCGTTCTCCCGGCGCAGACGACGCGCCTCTTGTTGCAGATAGCGCTTGCGGGCGGCAATGGGCGCCGCGACGTTGAGGACCAGTACCGCCAGACAGATGCCGTAGGCCGACCAGACATACAGGCCATGATGGCCCATGGCGAGGAAGTCGCCGAATGAAGCAAAACTCATCGCGCGACCTCCAGACTGTTCTGCACTTCTTCTTTCACCCAACTGGCGCGGGCTTCGCGCTTGAGCACTTCAAGGCGCATGCGCAGCAACAGCACGGTGCCGAAGAAGCAGTAGAAACCCAACACCGTCAGCAGCAGCGGCAGCCACATTTCGACGGGCATCGCCGGTTTTTCGGTGAGGGTGAAGGTCGCGCCCTGGTGCAGGGTGTTCCACCACTCCACCGAGTATTTGATGATCGGGATGTTGATCACACCGACGATGGCCAGCACCGCGCAGGCCTTGGCGGCGCTGTCGCGGTTGCTGATCGCATTGCCCAGCGCGATCAGGCCGAAATACAGGAACAGCAGAATCAGCATCGAAGTCAGGCGCGCATCCCAGACCCACCACGACCCCCACGTCGGTTTGCCCCAGATCGCCCCGGTGACCAGCGCCACGGCAGTCATCCACGCGCCAATCGGTGCGGCGCATTGCAGCGCGACGTCGGCCAATTTCATCTTCCACACCAGCCCGACCACACCGCACACCGCCAGCATCACGTAGATCGACTGAGCGAGCATCGCGGCGGGCACGTGAATGTAGATGATGCGAAAGCTGTTGCCTTGCTGATAATCCGGCGGCGCGAAGGCCAGGCCCCAGACAACGCCGACACCAATCAGCAGCAACGCTGCAATGCTCAACCACGGCAAAAACTTGCTGCTGATGCCGTAAAACCACTTGGGCGAGCCGAGCTTGTGAAACCAGGTCCAGTTCATACTGTATCCATCACGGGTGCCGCTCATCGGTGTGAGCTGGCATTTGGGTCATGCCTTTCTTGAAAAAAAGCGGTTAATTTTTAACCAGACCTCATTATTATTCGCCGACGCTGATCTTCAGGCCAGCCGCTATTGCAAAGGGTGTCAGGGTTATCGCCAGGGCGGTCAGGCTACCAAGCCATAGCAGATAACCGGTCGCCGGCATGCCTTGCAAGGCTGCCTGCAAGGCGCCACTGCCGAGGATCAACACCGGGATGTACAACGGCAGAATCAGCAGCGCCAGCAACAGGCCGCCACGCTTCAAACCCACCGTCAACGCCGCGCCCACCGCGCCGAGCAAGCTCAGCACCGGCGTACCCAGCAGCAACGACAGCAGCAATACCGGCAGACAGGCAGCAGGTAAACCGAGCATCAGCGCCAGCAAGGGTGAGAGCAAAACCAGCGCCAGCCCGGAAAAGAGCCAGTGTGCCAGCACCTTGGCCAAGACCAGAAGTGGCAGCGGGTGCGACGAAAGGACCCACTGTTCAAGGGAGCCATCTTCGAAATCACTGCGGAAAAGCCCGTCCAGCGAGAGCAGCACCGACAAAAGCGCCGCCACCCAGACTAACCCCGGGGACAGGTTTTGCAACACTTGAGTTTCCGGGCCGACGGCCAGCGGGAACAAAGCGATGACGATGGCAAAGAAAATCAGTGGATTGGCCAGCTCCGCCGGGCGGCGAAACAGCAGTCGGGATTCACGGGCAACCAGCAGGCCGAACACGCTCATACTGCCCAGCTCCCCAAATCGATGTCGCGATAACCCGAAGGCATCCGGGTCAGGGTGTGGTGCGTGGTCAACACCACCAGACCGCCGCGCTCACAGTGTGCGGCCAGATGTTTTTCGAGTTGCGCCACACCCTGTTTGTCGAGGGCGGTAAACGGCTCATCGAGAATCCACAGCGGCGGGCTATCGAGATACAGTCGCGCCAGCGCCACGCGGCGTTGTTGACCGGCAGAAAGACTGTGGCAGGGAACATCTTCGAATCCGCGCAATCCTACTGCTGCCAAGGCTTGCCAGATGGCGTCGCGTTCGGCGGGATGATGCAGGGCGCAGAGCCACGACAGGTTCTCTTCCGGGCTCAGCAAGTCCTTGATCCCGGCGGCATGGCCGATCCACAACAGATTGCGCGCCAGTTCACTGCGCTGTCCGGTCAATGGCAGACCATTGAGCAGGACCTGACCTTCGGTCGGCTGCATCAGACCGGCCAGCAAACGCAGCAAACTGGTTTTACCGCTGCCGTTAGGGCCGCTGATCTGCACCATATCGCCGCTGACGAGTCGCAATTCGAGATTTTCGAAGAGCAGCCTCAGATCACGTTCACACGCGAGGGCAACGGTTTGCAGGACAGGACTGGTCAAGGGATCACGGGCCTTATACGGTTCAAGTCGGCTCTGGTACGGCCGTTAAAGAGATGCAGCATAAATGCAATGACGGCTCGATCTAGAGAGCTGCGTCAAACAATTGCTATGTTTTTTGAACGAAGCGCAAGACGGGCGGCATTATACATGTCGTGCCTTACTCTCAAGAGTGCAATTTCCTCAGGTTGTGTCCGCGTATGACAGGCGAAATGAACATCCTCCCGCTCCCGACGACCACCCCGGCGACCGTTCGCCCGCAGGTCGGTGAGTTGCTCAAGCTGCTGACACCGGTCGAAGGCTTGATCGGGACCGGCCAGAGCGCCAAGGCTGAGGTGTTGTCGCTCAAGCAGGCGGATCAGACGTTTGAACTGCTGCTCAAGGTAACGCTGGACAGCGGCCGCCAGACCACCGTGCAAGCGACCAGCAATCTACCGCTGGCGCAAGGCACCAGTCTGGCGATCACCCAACCGTCGGCGGGGAATCTGGCGATTACCGTGCAACAGGCCATTGCCAGCAGCGTCGCCACCCTCACCCGCATCGATACCGCGCAACTGCCCGTGGGCACCTTGCTGCAAGGCAAAGTGCTGACCTCGCAGGTGCTCCCGCAAACGCCGGGGCAAGCGACGGTGTTTCGTTCGATGGTCAGCCTGCTCAATACCGCCTTGAGCGGCAGCACATTGACCATCGAAAGCCCGCAGCCACTGCGCATCGGCACCCTGCTCTCGGCGTTGGTCGAAGATTCGCAAACGTTGAAATTCCTGCCGCTGAGCAACCGTCAGGAGCAATTGGCGGTGAGCCAGCAACTGCTCGGCCAGCAAAGTCGTCAGGCTTCATTGACCGGTTTGCTGAATGCGTTGCAGAACCTGCCAGCCAACACCGATCAAACGTCGACGGATTTGCGCGCTGCGGTAGATCGCCTGCTCGCCAGCCTGCCGAACGTGCAACAACTGAGCACAGCCAAAGGTGTCGCCCAGGCCTTGGCCAACAGCGGCATGTTTCTGGAAGCCAAACTGCTGACCGGACAAATCCCGACGCTGGCCCCGGACATGAAAGCCGATCTGCTCAAACTGGTCGCGCAACTGACACCGGGGCTGCCGAGCAGCACCAGTTTCAACGCCATCATCGCCGCCAACACCCTCGCCCAGGCGATGCCGAGTTTCGTACGCAATGCCCTCGGCATGCTCGGCCAGGTGAGCGCCAAACCGCTGCCCAGCAGCTTCCCGCTGCCCGACCGCTTGCTGCAAAGCCAGGACGGCGAAGGTGATCTGGAGCATTTGCTGCGCCTCGCCGCTGCTGCCGTATCGCGCTTGCAAAGCCATCAGTTGTCGAGCCTGGAACAGACTGGTGTCACCGACGATGGGCGGCTGCTCAGCACCTGGCAGCTGGAAATCCCCATGCGCAACCTGCAAGACATCGTGCCGTTGCAGGTCAAGTTTCAACGCGAAGAAGCGCCGGAGAAAGAACCGCAACCGAACGAGCGCCGCGACGAACGCGAGCCCAAGCAGCAACTGTGGCGCGTCGACCTGGCGTTCGACATGGAACCGCTCGGGCCGATGCAGATTCAGGCGCAGTTGATCGCCGGCAGTCTGTCGGGCCAGTTGTGGGCGGAACGGCCGTACACCGCTGATCTGATCGAAAACAACCTGTTCGCGCTGCGCCAGCGCCTGCTCGATCGCGGGCTCAACGTTGGCGATATCGACTGCCACCACGGCACCCCGCCACAAGGCAATCAAACCCGTCTCGACCACCGCTGGGTTGATGAAACCGCATGAATGACGCCACCGCTCCACGCCAGGCCATCGCCCTCAAATACGACGGCAACCACGCCCCGACGCTCACCGCCAAAGGTGATGACGAACTGGCCGAAGAAATCCTGCGGATCGCCCGCGACTGTGAAGTGCCGATCTATGAGAACGCCGAGCTGGTGCGACTGTTGGCACGAATGGAATTGGGCGACAGCATTCCCGAAGAGCTGTACCGCACCATCGCCGAGATCATCGCGTTTGCATGGAATCTGAAGGGAAAATTCCCCGAGGGACACGACCCGGATGCGCCGATGGTCGAGAAGGATGTCACCGAGCGCGGGGATGATTATTAAGCCTTAAAAGCAAAAGATCGCAGCCTTCGGCAGCTCCTACAGGTGAGTAGATGACCCTGTAGGAGCTGCCGAAGGCTGCGATCTTTTGATCTTGCTTGCTTCAGTTCTTGTGCAGCTTACGCATCAACTCCGCTTCAGCCTGGGTCAAGCCACAGGACTGAGTCAGTTCATCAACGCTCGCGCCCATCCCCACCAGTTTCGCCGCTTGGGCGAACGACAGGCTGGACGGGTCGCGCTGTTCCAGCTGAACGATTTTGTCCGGCAACGGACTGACTACCGCACGCAGTTCGTGCAGGGCTTCGCCCATGTGCACATTGCCGTTCTGATAATCGTCAACACGCTTGGCCAGATCCTTGATGCGCTGATCACGCAACGCATCGCCCTGAGCCTGTTGTGCAGCAATCACTTTTTGCGCCTTGATGTACGACACAAACATTGCCAGCGTGCCTGCCCAGAAGAGGAACAGGACAATGACCGCAACTTCGAGAATCAATCAGATATTCTCCAGGTCCGACCATTCTTCTTCGCTCATCATCTTGTCCAGCTCGACCAGGATCAGCAACTCGTTGTTCTTGTTGCACACGCCCTGGATGAACTTGGCCGACTCTTCGTTGCCGACGTTTGGCGCCGTTTCGATTTCCGACTGACGCAGATAAACCACTTCGGCCACGCTGTCGACCATGATGCCGACGACTTGCTTGTCGGCTTCGATGATGACGATACGGGTGTTGTCGCTGATCTCGCCGCTGTTCAGGCCGAAGCGCTGACGGGTGTCGATCACAGTGACCACGTTACCGCGCAGGTTGATGATGCCCAACACGTAGCTCGGCGCACCTGGCACCGGAGCGATCTCGGTGTAGCGCAGCACTTCCTGAACGCGCATCACGTTGATGCCGTAGGTTTCGTTGTCCAGCTTGAAGGTTACCCATTGCAGGATCGGATCTTCAGAACCCTTTGCCGCCGTCGCCTTGTCGTTCATACCCTAGCCCCTCGAAGTACCGCGTGTGGCGGTTTATGTTTCGTTTTCCGGCATATCGAAGCCGGTACTGTCTGTTATGTCGGTTTGTGGTTCGGCTTACTGCCGGGCATGTGCTTTGCCCCGCCGCTGGCGATCAACTCGGCAAGAGCTGCGACATCGAGCAAGGCGCACATGTGTTCAATCACGGTGCCGGCAAGCCATGGCCGCTGACCCCGGTGACTTCTCCATTTGATTTCATTCGGATCAAGACGCAACGAACGACTGACCTGATGCACCGCCAGGCCCCACTCGTAACCTTGTACCGAAATCACGTACTGCAAGCCCTGACGGAAGTCATCGCGATAGCGATCCGGCATGACCCAGCGCGCGGTGTCCAAAACTTTCAGGTTGCCGGCCTGGCTCGGCAGAATCCCGAGGAACCATTCCGGCTGACCGAACAGCGGCGTCAGCTCGTGACCGGCCAGCGAGTAGATCGAACCCAGGCAGACCAGTGGCACGGCCAGGGTCAATCCGGCGACATCGAACAGCAGGCATTCGAAAGCTTCTGAGGCCCAGGCCGGACGGCCGTCGGTGTCGACCGGCGGCGGTGTGTTGCTTGGCGGCAGATGCACTTCCACCAGCGGCGTGACGAGCGCTTGAACAACCGGTTCGGCCGCTGGTGCTTCTGGCTCTGGCTCGACGGGTTCAGGCACAGCTTGCAGCAACTGCGTTTGCAGCAGCGGCGCAAGGGTCGATACCACGCGCACAGGTTCAGCCGTTTCGAGCAACACCACGGGCGCCCTGACCACCGGAGCGGGCGCAGCTACCGGCGCAACAGGTCTGGCCGCCTTCTCTGCATCGCGCGCCTGCTCTTCAAGCACCGCCGCCTGGAACTCATCCAGCGCTTCAGCGCTTTCAATCACTTCAGGCTGGGAAGCGACCTGCACCGGCAACTCGTCGGGGATCTCCTCCAACAAGCTGTCCAGATAGGACTGCAACGCCATCTGCGGCTTGGAAGTCAACTTCACCGGCCGATTCATACACAACCCCCTGTAGGAGCTGCGGAACGCTGCGATCTTTTGATCTTTTCAGAAGCGCTGCAAAGCCAGATCAAAAGATCGCAGCCTGCGGCAGCTCCTACAGAGGGCAAAATCATCTCAAGCCACCTGCGCAACAAGTTGTTGCGCCAACAGATGCTTGAGCAGCGCGCGGTAAGCCAGCACGCCACGACTCTTGCCGTCGAATTGCGAAGGTGTGACACCCGCGCGGCTGGCGTCGCGCAGACGCGTATCGACCGGGATGTAACCCTGCCAGATATCGTCGGGAAATTTGTCGCGCAGCACGCGCAAGGTATGCATCGAGGCCTGCGTGCGACGGTCGAACAACGTCGGCACGATGCTGAACGGCAGCGCCTGCTTGCGCGAGCGGTTGATCATCGCCAGCGTGTTGACCATGCGCTCCAGGCCTTTGACGGCCAGGTGTTCGGTTTGCACCGGGATCACTAGTTGCTGGCTCGCCGCGAGGGCGTTGACCATCAGCACACCGAGCAACGGCGGGCTGTCGATGACGGCATAATCAAAGTCCTGCCACAACTGCGCCAGACTCTTGGCGATCACCAGCCCCAAGCCACTTTGCCCCGGCGACTGGCGCTCAAGCGTCGCCAGTGCGGTGCTCGAGGGCAGCAGGGAAATGCGTTCGTCACTGGTCGACAGCAGCAACTGCCCGGGCAAGCCTTGCGGCACGCTGCCCTTGTGCAGGAACAGGTCGTAGTTGCTGTGTTCCAGGCTGTCGGGGTCATAGCCGAAATAGCTGGTCATCGAGCCGTGCGGGTCGAGATCGACCACGACCACGCGCTTGCCCGCCTCGGCCAGCAATCCGGCTAAAGCGATGGAAGAGGTGGTTTTACCGACCCCACCCTTTTGATTGGCGACTGCCCAGACTCTCATTCAGTTCGTTCCTCCCGACCGAGATGCTCGGCCGAGACATGGCTCAGCGTATTAATGCGGGTGACGGAGAATTGACGGCACTCTCGCGTCCCGGCGTCTTGACCGGGGTCGGTGCAGTTTGTGTGCCAGCGCGCTTCAGTGCGGCATCCGGTTGCGCATGAGCGGTTCCGGTACCCGTCAGGCTGCGGCGCACATCCAGATTGCGCGACACCACCAGCACCACGCGACGGTTTTTCCCCCGGCCTTCGGCGGTAGCGTTATTCGCCACTGGCTGGAATTCGCCGTAGCCCACCGAGGCCAGTCGGCCAGGGTTGACGCCCTGCATCGCCAGCATGCGCACGATGCTCGCCGAGCGCGCCGAGGACAGCTCCCAGTTGGTCGGGTACTGCGCGGTGCGGATCGGCTGGTCGTCGGTAAAACCTTCGACGTGGATCGGGTTGTCGAACGGTTTGAGGATCGCGGCAACCTTGTCGATGATGTTGAAGGCGATGTCGCTCGGCATGGCGTCACCGCTGCCGAACAACAGGCTGGAGTTGAGTTCGATCTCGACCCACAACTCATTGCCGCGCACAGTCATCTGATTGGAGCTGATCAGGTCACCGAACGCGGCACTGATGTCGTCGGCAATGCTTTTCAGCGGATCACTGCCGCCGGCGATACCGGCGTCAATCTGTTCGGCGTCCTTGACCAGCGGCTTGGCCGGGGTCACGGTCTTCGGTCGCTCGTCGCCAATCGGAATCGGCTTGAGCGCGCGGTCGGAGTCGGTGAAGACCCCGACCAGCGCTTCGGAAATTTCCTTGTACTTGCCTTCGTTGATCGACGAGATCGAGTACATCACCACGAAGAAAGCGAACAGCAGCGTAATGAAGTCGGCGTAGGACACGAGCCAGCGCTCGTGATTAACGTGTTCTTCCTGATGCCTGCGACGAGCCATAGTCCATTACCCCCATCAATCCATGAAGCCCTGAAGCTTCAGCTCGATAGAACGCGGGTTTTCACCTTCGGCGATCGACAGGATCCCTTCCAACAACATTTCGCGATAACGCGACTGCCGCAACGCGATGGACTTCAGTTTGGCCGCCACCGGCAACAGGATCAGGTTGGCACTGGCCACACCATAGATCGTCGCAACGAACGCCACGGCAATGCCGCTGCCCAGTTGCGTCGGATCGGCGAGGTTGCCCATCACGTGGATCAAGCCCATTACCGCGCCGATGATGCCGATGGTTGGCGCGTAGCCGCCCATGCTTTCAAAGACTTTGGAAGCTTCGATATCGCGCGCTTCCTGGGTGTAGAAATCCACTTCGAGGATGCTGCGGATCGCTTCCGGCTCGGCGCCATCGACCAGCAGTTGCAGGCCTTTGCGCGAGTAGTTGTCAGGTTCGGCGTCAGCCACCCCTTCCAGCCCGAGCAAGCCTTCCTTGCGCGCGGTGAGACTCCAGTTGACCACGCGGTCGATACCGCCGGCCAGGTCCACACGTGGCGGAAAGAAGATCCACGCGAGGATCTGCATCGCGCGTTTGAACGCGCTCATCGGCGATTGCAACAGCGCGGCACCGATGGTGCCGCCTATTACGATCAGTGCCGCCGGGCCGTTGGCCAGCGCACCGAGGTGACCACCTTCCAGGTAGTTGCCGCCGATGATGGCGACGAACGCCATGATGATCCCGATAAGGCTTAGAACATCCATCAGATACACGCCTCGACGATGTGCTTGCCGATGTCGTCCAGACCGTACACCGCATCAGCGAGGTCGGCTTTGACGATGGCCATCGGCATGCCGTAGATCACGCAGCTTGCTTCGTCCTGCGCCCATACCGAACTGCCGCCCTGCTTGAGCAGGCGCGCGCCTTCACGGCCGTCGGCGCCCATGCCGGTCAGCACGACCGCCAGAACTTTGTCGCCGTACGACTTGGCTGCAGAACCGAAGGTGATGTCCACGCACGGCTTGTAGTTCAGACGCTCGTCGCCCGGCAGGATTTTCACCGCGCCACGGCCGTCGATCATCATTTGCTTGCCGCCGGGTGCCAACAGCGCCAGGCCAGGACGCAGGATGTCGCCATCCTCGGCTTCCTTGACGGAGATGCGGCAGAGCTTGTCCAGACGTTCGGCAAAGGCTTTGGTGAACGCCGCCGGCATGTGCTGGATCAGCACGATCGGCGCCGGAAAATTCGCCGGCAACTGCGTCAGCACGCGTTGCAGGGCAACCGGGCCGCCAGTCGAAGTACCGATGGCGACCAGTTTGTAAGCCTTGCGTTTCGGTGCCGGCGACGAAGCACTGGCAGCCGGCGCGCGCGTCGGTGCCGGAACAGGTGCCGGGCGTACCGGTGCGCTGCTGGTGTGGCTGCTGTGGCTGCTGTAACTCGATGCGGCCGGGGCCGGTGTCGGTGCAGGTGCTGGAGCTGCAACAGGTGCAGGTGTGCTGTAAGCACTGAAACGACGATTACTGCGCGAGATGCTATGCACCTTTTCGCACAGCAGTTGCTTGACCTTCTCGGGGTTACGCGAGATGTCTTCGAAATTCTTCGGCAGGAAATCCACCGCGCCGGCGTCCAGCGCATCCAGGGTTACCCGGGCGCCTTCGTGGGTCAGCGAGGAGAACATCAACACCGGGGTCGGGCAGCGCTGCATGATGTGCCGCACTGCCGTGATGCCGTCCATCATCGGCATCTCGTAGTCCATGGTGATCACGTCAGGCTTGAGCGCCATGGCCTGATCGATCGCCTCTTTACCGTTGGTTGCCGTACCGACAACCTGGATGCTCGGATCCGCTGAAAGAATTTCCGAGACGCGGCGGCGGAAAAAACCCGAATCGTCCACCACCAGGACTTTGACTGCCATAAACACTCCATTAGGTGCAGCGGGACGCTATCGCCCCGCCGCCCCGGATTCAAATACGCCGTGCGGCGTAACGCTTGAGCATGCTCGGAACATCAAGGATCAGCGCGATACGGCCGTCACCAGTGATGGTGGCGCCGGACATGCCCGGAGTGCCCTGAAGCATTTTGCCCAATGGCTTGATGACAACTTCTTCCTGGCCGACCAGTTGATCGACGACGAAGCCGATCCGCTGGGTGCCCACCGAAAGGATCACCACATGGCCTTCGCGCTGCTCTTCGTGAGCGGCGGAGCTGACCAGCCAGCGCTTGAGGTAGAACAATGGCAAGGCCTTGTCCCGCACGATCACCACTTCCTGACCGTCGACGACGTTGGTGGTCGACAGGTCGAGGTGGAAGATTTCGTTGACGTTGACCAGCGGGAACGCAAACGCCTGATTGCCCAGCATGACCATCAGCGTCGGCATGATCGCCAAGGTCAACGGCACCTTGATGACGATCTTCGAGCCCTGGCCCTTGGTCGAGTAGATGTTGATCGAACCGTTGAGCTGGGAAATCTTGGTCTTCACCACGTCCATGCCGACACCGCGGCCGGACACGTCGGAGATCTCGGTCTTGGTCGAGAACCCAGGGGCGAAGATCAGGTTGTAGCACTCGGTATCGCTCAGGCGATCGGCTGCATCCTTGTCCATCACACCGCGTTTTACCGCGATGGCGCGCAGGACGTTCGGGTCCATGCCTTTGCCGTCATCGGAAATCGACAGCAGGATGTGATCGCCTTCCTGTTCGGCGGCCAGCACCACTTTGCCGCCACGGGCCTTGCCCGAAGCTTCGCGTTCTTCCGGCGACTCGATGCCGTGGTCGACCGCGTTGCGCACCAAGTGGACCAGCGGATCGGCCAGGGCCTCGACAAGGTTTTTGTCGAGGTCGGTTTCTTCGCCGACCAGTTCCAGGTTGATTTCTTTCTTGAGCTGACGAGCCAGGTCGCGAACCAGACGCGGGAAGCGCCCGAAGACTTTCTTGATCGGTTGCATCCGCGTTTTCATCACCGCGGTCTGCAAGTCAGCCGTGACCACGTCGAGGTTCGACACAGCCTTTTGCATGGCTTCGTCGCCGCTGTTAAGACCCAGGCGCACCAGACGGTTACGCACCAGCACCAGCTCGCCGACCATGTTCATGATTTCGTCGAGACGCGCAGTGTCGACGCGCACGGTGGTTTCGGCTTCGCTGGCCGGTTTTTCCGGCGGTGGCGCGGCTGGCGCACGGGCCGGAGCCGGTGCAGCAGCGGCCGCAGGTTTTGGCGATTCGGCTTTCGGCGCAGGCTTGGGCGCTGCGGCGGGGGCCTTGGCGGCAGGCATTGCGACGGCGGCAGTGCTGCCGGCAGACGCGGTACCCACTTCAGTGAACTTGCCTTTGCCGTGCAATTCGTCGAGCAGCGATTCGAATTCGTGATCGCTGATCAGGTCGCTACCGGCCGCAGCCGCCGCCGGGGCAGCAGGCGCAGGCACCGCGGCAATCGCCGATTCCAGCGCATCAACGGCAAAGTTGCCCTTGCCGTGCAACTGATCGAGCAGCGCTTCGAATTCGTCGTCGGTGATGTCCGAGCTGTCGCCCTTGGCCGGGGCCGCAGGGGCCGCCGCCGCTGGGGCCACAGCATCAACCGCGAACTGGCCTTTGCCGTGCAGTTGATCGAGCAACGACTCGAACTCGGCATCGGTGATTTCATCGCTGGCCGCTTCGGTTGCAGCAGGCGCAGCGGCAGCCGCCGGGGCTTCGGCCTGCGCCTTGACGGCGTTCAGCGAGTCCAGCAACTGTTCAAATTCGTTATCGGTGATGTCGCCCGAATCGCTTTCGGCAACCGGTGCCTCAACGACTTCTTCAACCGCGACGGCATCAGCCGCTTGCGGCTCGGCCAAGCGCGCCAGGGCGGCCAGCAGTTCAGGCGTAGCCGCCGTAATCGGGCTGCGCTCGCGCACTTCGGTGAACATGCCGTTCACCGCATCCAGTGCTTCGAGGACAACGTCCATCAGTTCTGAATCAACGCGACGCTCACCCTTTCGCAGGATGTCGAACACGTTTTCGGCGATGTGACAGCACTCAACCAGCTCATTGAGCTGAAGGAAGCCGGCGCCCCCTTTTACAGTGTGGAAACCGCGAAAAATTGCGTTGAGCAGATCAGCATCATCCGGGCGGCTTTCCAGCTCGACCAATTGTTCTGACAGCTGCTCAAGAATCTCGCCGGCCTCAACCAGGAAATCCTGAAGGATCTCTTCATCGGCGCCGAAGCTCATTAAGGGGGTGCTCCTAACAGGTCTAAAAACCTAAACTTCAAAATCCAAGGCTGGATAGCAAATCGTCCACATCGTCCTGACCGGACACAACGTCTTCTCGTTTATCGGCATGAATCTGCGGACCTTCACCCTGCGAGAGATGTTTTTGTGGATCTTTTTCAGCGAGCATCGCCGCACGGTCATGTTCGATGCCCGCAAAGCGGTCCACCTGACTGGCCATGAGCACGAGTTTGAGCAAATTGCTTTCGACTTCGGTGACCAGTTGGGTCACACGCTTGATCACCTGACCGGTGAGGTCCTGATAATCCTGAGCCAGCAGGATGTCGTTCAGATTGCTCGACACCGCACGGTTACCCGTGGTGCTGCGTGACAGAAAACCGTCGACCCGGCGCGCCAGTTCACGGAACTCTTCAGCCCCGACTTCACGACGCATGAAACGACCCCAATCGGTACTCAAGGCCTGGGCTTCCTCAGCCAGACCATTGACCACCGGCGTGGCGTTTTCCACCAGATCCATGGTGCGGTTGGCCGCGGCTTCCGTCAGCTTGACCACATAGCCCAGGCGTTCGGTGGCGTCGGTAATTTGCGACACTTCCTCGGCCTGCGGCATGTTCGGATCAATCTGGAAATTGACGATCGCACTGTGCAGTTCACGTGTGAGCTTGCCAACTTCCTGGTACAGGCCACGGTCACGGGTCTGATTGAGCTCATGGATCAATTGCACAGCGTCGCCGAACCTGCCCTTTTCAAGGCTTTCGACCAGTTCGACCGCATGTTTTTTCAGGGTCGATTCAAAATCGCCCTGTGAAGATTCGTTGTGGTCCATAGCTCCCCCGTGGCGCAGTTTCTCAACCGATGCGTTCGAAAATCTTCTCGATTTTGTCTTTCAACGCCTGGGCCGTGAAGGGTTTCACCACATAGCCGTTTACACCGGCCTGGGCTGCTTCAATGATCTGTTCGCGCTTGGCTTCAGCGGTCACCATCAGCACTGGCAGGTGCTTGAGTTTTTCATCGGCACGCACGTGACGCAGCAGGTCGATACCGGTCATGCCCGGCATGTTCCAGTCCGTTACCAGAAAGTCGATGCTGCCGCTGTTGAGAACCGGAATGGCGGTAATGCCATCGTCAGCCTCGACGGTGTTGGTGAACCCCAGATCGCGCAGCAGGTTCTTGATGATCCGCCGCATCGTTGAGAAGTCATCAACGATGAGGATTTTCATGTTCTTGTCCAATTCGACCTCCAAGCAGTCTTAAACGCGCCCAGCACCTGGACGCGCCATTTCATTCAATCCGGCGTAACACTCAAAGACTGTCTGGAGCACAACAGAGCAAGACCGGTGCCGTTCATCACCGCACCAGCCTCGTTCGCAGTGTCCCCACACTGCCTTCAGCGCGCTCGCCACTCCCCCAAACGCCCCCGCAAACGGGCCGCGCACTGGCTGTGTAACTGGCTGACCCGCGACTCACTGACGCCAAGGACTTCACCGATCTCCTTGAGGTTCAGCTCTTCGTCGTAGTACAGCGCCAACACCAGTCGCTCACGCTCCGGCAAATTGGCAATCGCGTCCGCCAGCGCTGCCTGGAAGCGTTCATCTTCCAGATCGCGTGACGGCTCAAGATGAGCACTCGCGCCATCCTCGTGCAGCCCTTCGTGTTCGCCGTCCTGCAACAGGTCGTCGAAACTGAACAGGCGGCTGCCCAAGGTGTCATTCAAAATCCCGTAATAATCATCGAGACTCAATTGGAGTTCGGCCGCAACTTCGTGATCTTTAGCATCACGGCCGGTTTTAGCTTCAATTGAGCGAATTGCGTCGCTGACCATACGGGTATTGCGGTGAACCGAGCGTGGCGCCCAGTCCCCTTTGCGCACTTCGTCGAGCATCGCGCCGCGGATTCGAATGCCCGCGTACGTTTCGAAACTGGCGCCTTTGCTGGCGTCATATTTGGTCGAGACTTCGAGCAGGCCGATCATCCCGGCCTGGATCAGGTCTTCGACCTGCACACTCGCCGGCAACCGTGCCAGCAAGTGGTAGGCAATGCGTTTGACCAGTGGCGCATAACGCTCGATCAACTCGTACTGCGCATCACGTGCCGACTTCTTGTAATAGTTCATACCGCTTGCGGTCATATGACAGGCCCTGCCGTTTGCTGCACGAGGCGCTCGACGAAGAATTCAAGGTGGCCGCGCGGGTTGGCAGGCAGCGGCCAGGTATCGACCTTCTGTGCAATTGCCTTGAACGCCAGGGCGCACTTGGAACGCGGGAAGGCTTCATAGACCGCACGTTGTTTCTGCACGGCCTTGCGCACGCTTTCGTCGTAAGGCACGGCGCCGACGTATTGGAGGGCCACGTCAAGGAAGCGATCCGTGACCTTGGTCAACTTGGCGAACAGGTTGCGCCCTTCCTGCGGGCTCTGCGCCATGTTGGCGAGGACGCGGAAGCGGTTCATGCCGTAATCGCGGTTGAGCAACTTGATCAGCGCGTAAGCGTCAGTGATCGAAGTCGGCTCGTCGCAGACCACCAGCAACACTTCTTGCGCGGCGCGCACGAAACTGACTACCGAGTCACCAATACCCGCAGCGGTGTCGATCACCAGTACGTCGAGATTGTCGCCGATGTCGCTGAACGCCTGAATCAGACCGGCATGCTGAGCCGGGCTCAGATGCACCATGCTCTGAGTGCCTGATGCGGCAGGCACGATGCGAATTCCGCCCGGGCCTTGCAACAGCACGTCGCGCAACTCGCAGCGGCCTTCGATCACGTCGGCCAAGGTGCGTTTGGGCGTCAGGCCCAACAGAACGTCGACGTTCGCCAGCCCCAGATCGGCGTCCAGCAGCATGACCCGACGGCCAAGCTCTGCCAGCGCCAGAGACAAGTTCACTGACACGTTAGTCTTGCCGACGCCACCTTTGCCGCCGGTCACCGCGATCACCTGTACGGGATGCATGCTGCCCATGTTATTTCTTTACCTTGTCTTGCATAGACGGAGGCCACATTACTGGCTGCGCGTTCACAAACGGAACAAATGCATGGCAGACCATCGATGTAGGTACAAAAACGGTTCATGATTACCTCAGCCTACCTGCTTGGTCGGGCTGTGATAGATATCAGCGAACATGTCAGCCATGGCTTCTTCGCTGGGTTCTTCCTGCATTTGCACGCTGACGGCGCGGCTGACCAGTTGATGACGGCGCGGCAGATGCAAATCATCCGGAATCCGTGGGCCATCGGTCAGATACGCGACCGGCAATTCATGACTGATCGCCAGGCTCAACACTTCGCCAAGGCTGGCCGTTTCATCCAGTTTAGTCAGGATGCACCCGGCGAGCCCGCAACGCTTGTAACTGTGATAAGCGGCGGTTAGAACCTGTTTCTGGCTGGTGGTTGCCAGCACGAGATAATTTTTTGAACGGATGCCACGCCCGGCCAGACTTTCGAGCTGCATGCGCAGTGCCGGATCGCTGGCCTGCAGGCCGGCGGTATCGATCAGCACCACGCGTTTGCGCAGCAGCGGGTCCAGGGCCTGCACCAGCGACTGACCTGGATCGACGTGCGTTACCGGCACGTTGAGAATCCGGCCCAGGGTCTTCAGTTGTTCCTGCGCGCCGATGCGGAAGCTGTCCATGCTCACCAGCGCGACATTCTGCGCGCCGTACTTGAGCACGTAACGGGCAGCAAGCTTGGCCAGCGTGGTGGTCTTGCCCATGCCGGCAGGGCCGACCATGGCAATCACACCGCCCTCTTCCAGCGGCTCGACTTCCGGTACGGCAATCATCCGCGCCAGGTGCGCCAGCAGCATGCGCCAGGCCTGACGCGGTTCTTCGATATCCGTGATCATCGCCAGCAGGTCGCGCGACAACGGGCCGGACAGGCCAATCCGTTGCAGACGGCGATACAGGTTGGCTTGCGCTGGGCGGCTGCCTTGCAGCTGATTCCAGGCGAGGGTGCCGAGCTGAACTTCCATCAGCTCGCGCAGGCTATTCAATTCAAAACGCATCGAGTCCAGTGCGCGCGGATCAATCCCGCCGGACGATTGCGCAGGTGCCGGGGCCGGACGCGCCGGGGCCGCATAAGTCGGCTCGCTCAACGGTTCGGCAGCGGTCAGCGGCAGGCCGGCCGTCATTGGCAAACCGGCGAACAGCTGGCGATTGGTGTCGCCGTCGGCTTCGCCACGCAGGCTCAACTCGGCCTGGGCGGTGACGATGCGCGACTGGGTCTTGCGCAGCTCGTCTTCGAGTTCCATGTTCGGAACCCGTGGCGCCAGCGCCGACAACTTGTAATCCAGCGCCGCCGTCAGCTCGACGCCGCCGGCAATGCGGCGGTTGCCAATGATGGCGGCATCAGCGCCCAGCTCATCACGAACCAGCTTCATGGCCTGACGCATATCGGCGGCGAAAAAACGCTTAACTTGCATAAACCACTACCTCAGCCGTTGGGCCCTACTGTCGCAACGATCGTCACTTGCTTGTTGTCCGGTATTTCCTGGTAGGCCAGCACGTGCAATCCAGGGACTGCCAGGCGGCCAAAGCGCGAGAGCATCGCGCGGATCGGGCCGGCTACCAAGAGGATTACCGGCTGACCTTGCATTTCCTGCCGCTGCGCCGCTTCGATCAGCGAACGTTGCAGCTTCTCGGCCATGCTTGGCTCCAGCAGAACGCCCTCTTCCGAGCCTTGTCCTGCCTTCTGCAGACTATTGAGCAATATCTGTTCCAACCTTGGCTCCAGAGTGATAACTGGCAGCTCAGACTCAGTGCCTACAATGCTTTGGACGATTGCGCGAGATACGCCGACCCGCACAGCAGCCACCAACGCGGCGGTATCTTGACTCTTCGCGGCGTTGTTGGCGATGGCTTCGGCAATGCTGCGGATATCGCGTACCGGCACATGTTCGGCCAGCAACGCTTGCAGCACCTTGAGCAACTGCGACAACGACACCACGCCCGGCACCAGCTCTTCCGCCAGTTTTGGCGAGCTTTTGGCCAGCAATTGCATGAGTTGCTGCACTTCCTCGTGGCCGATCAGCTCGCTGGAGTGCTTGTACAGAATCTGATTCAAGTGCGTCGCGACCACGGTGCTCGCATCCACAACGGTATAGCCCAGCGATTGCGCCTGCGCGCGCTGGCTGATTTCGATCCACACCGCTTCCAGACCGAAAGCCGGATCTTTGGCGTTGATACCGTTGAGCGCGCCGTAGACCTGGCCGGGGTTGATCGCCAGTTCGCGATCCGGGTAGATCTCGGCCTCAGCCAGGATCACCCCCATCAAGGTCAGGCGATACGCGCTCGGCGCCAGATCGAGGTTGTCACGAATGTGCACAGTGGGCATCAGGAAGCCCAGATCCTGCGAGAGCTTCTTGCGCACACCCTTGATCCGCGCCAGCAATTGCCCGCCCTGATTGCGATCCACCAGCGGGATCAGGCGATAGCCGACTTCCAGGCCGATCATGTCGATCGGGGTCACGTCATCCCAGCCAAGCTCTTTGGTTTCCATGGCGCGGGCCGGCGATGGCAGCAGTTCCTGCTGACGCTTGACCTCTTCCAGCGCGACGACTTTGGCCACGTTCTGTTTTTTCCAGAACAGGTACGCACCGAAGCCAGCCAGTGCGGCCATGCTCAGGAACGAGAAGTGTGGCATGCCCGGCACCAGGCCCATGACTGCCATCAAACCCGCAGCCACTGCCAGCGCTTTCGGCGAGGCGAACATCTGGCGGTTGATCTGCTTGCCCATGTCTTCCGAACCGGAAGCACGGGTTACCATGATCGCCGCCGCTGTCGATAACAACAGTGATGGCAATTGCGCCACCAAACCGTCACCGATGGTCAGCAAGGCGTAAACCCGACCGGCATCGCCAAAGGTCATGCCGTGCTGGAAGATACCGACGGCCATGCCGCCGATGAGGTTGATGAACAGAATCAGCAGGCCGGCAATGGCGTCACCACGGACGAACTTGCTCGCACCGTCCATCGAACCGTAGAACTCGGCCTCTTGGGCGACTTCCTGACGACGCGACTTGGCCTGATTCTGGTCGATCAGACCGGCGTTGAGGTCGGCGTCGATCGCCATTTGTTTGCCGGGCATCGCATCGAGGGTGAAACGCGCGCTCACCTCGGAAATCCGCCCGGCACCCTTGGTCACCACGACAAAGTTGATGATCATCAAAATCGCGAAAACCACGATACCGACCACGTAGTTACCGCCGATCACCACCTCACCGAAGGCCTGGATCACCTTACCGGCGGCGGCGTGGCCGTCCTGACCGTGGAGCATCACCACCCGCGTCGACGCCACGTTCAGCGCCAGGCGCATCAGCGTTGCTACCAGCAGAATGGTCGGGAACACCGCGAAATCCAGTGGGCGCAGGGCGTAAACGCACACCAGCAGCACGACGATGGACAAGGCAATGTTGAAGGTGAAAAACACGTCCAGCAGGAACGGCGGAATCGGCAACATCATCATTGCCAACATGACCAGCAGCAACAACGGCACGCCCAGATTGCCTCGACTGAGGTCGGCAACGTTTGAGCGAGCACTGTTGAGTAACTGAGAGCGATCCACCGGTTTTCCCCGTTCCTTTAAAGCAAACTTTTGACGCCCAGAGCGGGCTCACGGCGGGTACTGCAAGAAGCTTTCCAACTTCTACGCAGGCTTTAAACTTTTGTTTTTTGGCTGCGCGACGGACGACCACTGGTCGGAAAATTGCAAAAACCTGTCAGATCTGACAGGTGTGAAAATCCCCCAACCCGCGTTCAATCACTCCGTCATCTTCACGACCGGAGTTCCCGCCCATGTCCACCCCTCAAATGCCCGACAACAGCACCCTGGTTCACAAGGAACTCGACATCCCCGGCCGCACCGGCCCGGTGTCCCTGAGGCCGATGGTATGGGGAATTAACCGGGCCGCTGCGCTTGATAACTTTCCCCGCCAGGGCATGTTGTGTAGGGCCGGGCCGTGGAGTTTGATGGGGGTTGGCGACAAACTGACGATCATTATGGGCGGCGATCAGGTCCGGCAAGTCACCATCGACAAGGACGAGGTCGATAAAGAACTGCAGATGTTCGTGCCTTCGGCACGCCTCACCGAAGGGACGCACACCATTTCCTACACCGTCACCCGCCTCAACCAAGGCGCCGAGCCTTCGGAGGTGATGGACGTTCTGGTCAAACTCACCCGCCCCGGCGGCCATGACGAAACCGAAGGGCCGGGCCATTCGGAGCTGATCATGAGCATCCCGAAGGACATCATCCAAGGCGGCATTGACAAGGACAACGTCGCCGCCGGCGTGCCGATCACCATCGGCAACGATGACGGCTTGCCACCTTATCCGAACGCGGCAACCGGTGATCAGATCCAAGTGTCCTGGGGTGGCGTCTTTGTGCTCAGCGAACGGCTGACCCATGAGCAGGCCGAGGGCAAAGACAAGATCATCGTTCACATCAGCGAGAAAACCATTCTTGATGCCGAAGACTCCGATCAGACGGGTCTGGCGGTGGCCTTCGAGGTCTACGACCTCGTGGACAACCGCTCCTCGGACTGGAGCTTTGCGCAACGCGTGGTGGTCACCACCGACGCCACCCGATTGGTGGCGCCGTTGCTCGAGGAAACCGTGAACAACGTGCTGGACGTCGACAAGCTGGAAAACAGAAACGGCACCGCGCAGATCGTGGCCTTTGACCTCAACAAATTCAAAGAGGGCGACATCATCATATTGCGACTCAGGTGCACTCCGGTGGAGGGCGCCCCGATCGATATCGAGATAACGGGCGAGCCGTTGTTCAACTTGCCAAGCGTTCACGTAATGACGGTGCCAAACGCTTTACTGCGGCTAATGGCCCAGTCCCTGCTCGCGATGTCCTACCGGGTGAAAAAGGCCGATGGCGCCCCCGACCTGCGATCCAAGACCCGGTTCATCAGCGTCATCGGCGAGTTGCAGCGGCTCGCGGCGCCAGTTGCGCTGGATGCGGTGTCGGGTGCGCTCGATCCGGAGTTGGCAACGGTGCGCATCAAAATTCCGTTCGACGACTCCTTCGCCGAAGGTCAGGCGATCCAGCTGTACTGGCTCGGCACCCGTCCGGACTTGACCCCCTACCTGCCCGATCTGTTGCTGCGCTCAATCACCCAAGGCGACGTCACGGCCAAACAGCCGTTGTTTATGAACATCCGTGGCTCGGAGCACCTGCCCCCGATCACCGGCGGCAAGCTGGAGTTGTACTACCGGGTGCTCATCGACGACTCGGTGCTCGGCACGATGAACCGGGTCAACCAGACCCACGCCATCCGCGAATCGATCCACGCCGAGATCCTGCAAATCGGCGAGCCGCGCCTGGAGTTGCCAGAACCAAAAGTGGACGGCGTCGTCGACGGCGTCCTGCCCCCCGACACCAACGGCACCACCCTCACCGTGGAATACACGGACACGGCCATAGGCGACGTAGCGACCTACCAATGGTTCGGCACAAAAACCGGGGGGCACAGCGACTCGGTCACGCTGAGCTCATTCACCGCCGGCCGGCCGATTTCGTTCAACATCGACGCGAAATGGATCAAGGGCAATGAAGACGGGATGGTGTCGGCGTCTTACTCCATCAAACGGGCGGCGGGAGGGACGAGTTATTCCAATGCGCTGGAGTTTCATGTCGGCGTGGCGCTGGAGCTGGAAGCGCCCGACATCAAGGAAGCTATTGGAGACAGCCTGAACCCCATCGCGGCCAAGGACACGCTGACGGCGATCATCCCCCAGTACCCCGGCATGTTGGCCACCGACATGATCAGCGTGACGTGGACGGGGGCCGCCGGCACGCCCGCGGGCGGTTCACACACCACTCCTCCTGTGCAGGTCGGTACGGTGGGAGCGAAATCCATTGAACTGGACAACAAGGTGGTGGCTTACAACCTGGGCAAGGCAGTCACGGTGCACTACAACGTAATTCGCAATGGCAGCACATCGAAACCTTCGGCATCCTTTCTGCTCAACGTAGGAGCCCTGGCGGTCGGTCACCTGAAACAACCACGGCTGTTGCAGGCAGCGAACGGCGGTGAAGGACCTGAGTTGGTGATAGAGAATGTGACCGGCGGTGCCAGCGTCCGCGTCGATGCATGGCCTCACATAGCGCTGGGGCAGCCAGTATGGCTTTATTTGCAAGGCACCAATACACAGGGAGCAGCTCATAACCACACACTACTGACCGGCGCGAGCAACCAGGTTCATGAAAGCTGGTTAACTGCTGGTTACCACACGGTCACTGCGCCCTATAGTTATCTGAAAGAGTTGAAAGATGGCAGTGAACTCAAATTGGTTTTCAAGGCTGCACTGGATAAGAACAATGATGAAAAGACGGCGATAAACTTCCCTCTCAGAGCTTATAACGTAAAGTTGAAAATCCCCTTGACGATTGATACTACTATTATGCGACTGGACGGAGTAAGGTTAAATACTCAAACTCCTGGCTCCTTACATAGAGGCGAACTTAATGGCGTGGACTTTCCAGGAAACACAGGAACACGCCAAGCTCAGGGAGGAACACCAGGATACCGTTACAGCTCGACATTCCCGCTTATCGCTGAAGTGAACAGCCAGACCGGCAAAGTAACCGGCCTTAGAAATGGCAACGCAAATATTATCGTGACCGATCAAAACAACGCGACAGCAACGTATTTAGTTGCCGTTTCGAATGTCTATCATCCTTGGGTAAGTGGGGGGGGGGCCAGCAAATCACTCCGACTACTTAGAAATACTGAAAGTACATCGCGCGCCATACGATCCGGAAATTTTAGCCGCACTTGAACTCTGCTGGAAAAAGCCGTTTTTCGAATTTGCGAAAGGGAGTGATTACACAGTTTGGTGCCAGCGAGAAGTAATTGGTGGATTGACGCTAGTGTACAACAATATTAGTAAAACCTTCACTGGCCGAAGCCCATATTCAAGTGTTCAAGGGGTAATATTTTTTGAGTTGAGCTAGCAAATTTACGAGCATTAATGGATGTGCTCGGGCTGACGTTAGAGCTGACGAGTGAAACGAGCCTGCATCTTCTGAGGCTGTATTTGACGGGCAAGATGAAAAAATCGCAGCTTTCGGCAGCCCCTACAGGAGAATATTTGTCTTCAAATAAAAAACCCCGCCGCCCCTTTGATCGGGACGGCGGGTTTTGTCGTTTCAGCACGCCATCAAACCGTATCCACCTTCAACGAATTATCATTCGACGTGCAGCTGATGATCGTCGCTGTATCGTGCCCGCTCGCAATCATTCCGCCAGTGGCTGGCGAAGTTGACGCCAGCCGACTCCAGACGAGCCGGCCATCCGCATGCTCCGATGCTGCCGCCGGTGATTCTGGAGCGAAGGGGCTTGCCCTACGAGATCGTCTTCGTCTGAGACGTTCCCGCCATTCATCGCATGCAGCTGGTGGCAGTCTGTTGCTTCTAAACGAGGACGTTTAAAAGACACTTGCAGACACGGGTTCCAGGCTACGAAGTCTTGCGCCTTTGCCTACAGCTACGCCAGAATCCGCCGGCTTGTGCGCCTTGGGCCGGATCTCTATCGTGGATCGGTCGCTGACGAATCAGCGATCGGGTTTAGCGACTCGAACTCAAGTCAAAGGTGCATCAGCGTTCCAGACTTCGTTGCGGATCTGTATTTTCGCGATTTCGTCATGGTGGCTGTATGCGGGAGACCTTCGGGTCTGCCGGGTGCCTTTGACCGGTTCGCTAACCTGCGTACAGCCGCCACCCTCCTGTTTAGCGACAGGATTTGGCGGCTCCACCTCAAAGGAGCTTCACCATGATCAAACCAACACCCAACCCGCCCGAAACCGACCCCACCTCCCCCTACGAATCCCTCGATTCCAAAAAACTCAACGAAGCCGCCGACCGCGCCCTCGATCACTATCTCTGCCCACCCGGCTCCACCCCACCGCCACGCCAAACCCGCAGGATGTACGCCGTTACCGCAGACTTCAAAAACGAGGAACTGCTGGTCGACGCCTGCGAAACACTCGCCTCAGCCAAAACCATCGCCACTGACTTCGCCCGCCTCTTGCCAGCGTCGCAGCGCAGGACGCTGTTGGGGATCGCGCAATTGATCATGCTCGGCGAGCTGGCGGTGAATCGCGTGCTGGATAATCTGGAGTTGCCAAACTAATCCCCACGCAGATCCCATGTGGCGAGGGGATTTATCCCCGTTCGGCTGCGCAGCAGTCGTAAAACCTCAAACTTCGGTACATCAGGAATACCGCACGCTCAGTTTTTTGGGGCTGCTGCGCAGCCCAACGGGGATAAATCCCCTCGCCACAATGACCTCTGTGAATGTTGGATTGGCATTTGGCCTGACATAAAAAAACCGCCGTCCCGTTCAATCGGGACGGCGGTTTTTTTGTTTCATCACGGTAATGTCAGGAATCGCGCCGCAGATCCGGAGGAATCGGCAAATCATCCTTGAGCGGATCCGGGCGCTTGCCCTTGCCCGCGCGGTATTGGCGGATCTGGTAGACGTAGGCCAATACCTGGGCAACGGCCAGATACAGCCCGCCAGGGATTTCCTGATCGAGTTCGGTGGAGTAGTAGATCGACCGCGCCAGCCCCGGCGATTCAAGCAGCATGACGTTGTTGGCCACGGCGATTTCGCGGATCTTCAGCGCCAGGAAGTCGCTGCCCTTGGCGATCAGCATCGGCGCCCCGCCCTTCTCCGAATCGTATTTCAGCGCCACGGCGTAGTGGGTCGGGTTGGTGATGACTACGTCGGCGTCGGGAATTGCCGCCATCATGCGCCGCTGGGACATCTCGCGCTGAGTCTGGCGGATGCGCTGTTTGACTTCAGGCCGACCTTCCTGATCCTTGTGTTCGTCGCGCACTTCCTGCTTGGTCATCTTGAGCTTTTTCATGCTCTCCCAGATCTGCACCGGGACATCGACCGCAGCGATGATGATCAGACCGCAGGCGAGCCACAGCGTGCTCCAGCCGACCAGTACCACACTGTGAATGATCGCCAGCTCGAGCGGCTCATGGGCAATACGCAGCAAGTCATCTACGTCCGCAGCCAACACCATCAGGGCCACGGACAGGGTGATCGAAAACTTGGCCAGCGCCTTGAGCAGTTCGATGATGGCTTTCATCGAGAACATCCGCTTCAGGCCCGCCGCCGGGTTCATCCGGCTGAACTTGGGCGCCATGGAGCCAGCCGCGAATAGCCAGCCTCCGAGGGAAATCGGTCCGATCAGTGCGGCCAACAGCAGAGTGATCATGATCGGCTGAATCGCCACCAAGGCGATTTTCCCTGACTGCAAGAGAAACGCCCCCATGGAGCCCTGGTCCATGATCACTTCGCGTGACAGCGTGAAGTTCAGACGCATCAGGTCCATCAGGTCTTCGGCAAGCATGCCGCCGAACACCAACAGCGCGCCGGAACCGGCCATCATTACAGCGAGGGTGTTGAGCTCTTTCGAGCGGGCAATCTCGCCCTTCTCACGGGAATCCTTTTTACGTTTCTCCGTGGGGTCTTCTGTTTTGTCCTGACCGCTTTCGCTCTCTGCCATGACTCAGCGCGCCCGTGCCAGTTCGCGTAGCAACTGCAAGGCCTCGGTGGCCAGCGGCTGATACTGATTGAGAATGTCTGCCAGCCCGACCCAGACGATGAACAGCCCGAGCACCAGCGTCAGCGGAAAACCGATGGAAAAAATGTTCAGTTGCGGCGCGGCGCGGGTCATTACGCCAAAGGCGATGTTAACCACCAGCAACGCGGTCACTGCCGGCAGCACCAGCAGCAACGCCGCCCCCAGGACCCAGCCGAGTTTGCCGGCGAGCTCCCAATAATGCGCGGTCATCAGCCCACTGCCGACCGGCAGCGTGGTGAAGCTCTCGGTGAGGACTTCAAATACCACCAGATGGCCGTTCATCGACAGGAACAACAACGTCACGAGCATGGTGAAAAACTGCCCGATCACTGCCACCGAAACGCCGTTGGCCGGGTCGACCATCGAGGCGAAGCCCATGCCCATCTGGATCGCGACAATCTGCCCGGCCACGGCAAACGCCTGGAAAAACAGTTGCAGGGAAAACCCGAGCACCGCGCCGACCAGAATCTGCTCGGCAATCAGCAGCAAGCCACTGAGATCGAGCGGACTCACCGCCGGCATCGGCGGCAGGCCAGGGACTATCACCACGGTGATTGCCACGGCGAAATACAGGCGCACGCGCCGCGGGATGAGGGTCGTGCCGAATACCGGCATGACCATCAGCATCGAGGCCACGCGAAACAGCGGCAACATGAACGTCGCCACCCAGGAACTGATCTGGGTGTCGGTCAGCTGAAGCAGCGATTGCATGGCTTAGCCGATGACCATCGGGATGTTTTTGTACAACTCGATGATGTATTCCATGAACGTCTGCACGATCCACGGACCGCCGACAATCAGGGTCACCAGCATCACCAGCAGACGCGGCAGGAAGCTCAAAGTCTGTTCGTTGATCTGCGTGGCTGCCTGAAACATCGCCACCAGCAAGCCCACCAACAGGCTCGGCACCACCAGAATCGCGACCATCAGTGTGGTCAGCCACAGCGCCTCACGAAAGATATCGACCGCGACTTCCGGCGTCATGGCGAGACACCTCCGAAACTGCTGGCCAGGGTGCCGATAATCAGCGCCCAGCCATCCACCAGCACGAACAGCATGATCTTGAACGGCAGCGAGATGATCAGCGGCGAGAGCATCATCATACCCATCGCCATCAGCACACTGGCCACGACGAGGTCGATGATCAGGAAGGGAATGAAGATCATGAAGCCGATCTGGAAAGCCGTTTTCAGCTCGGACGTGACGAACGCCGGCACCAGAATTGTCAGCGGCGCTTGATCCGGGGTCGCGATGTCGGTGCGTTTGGACAGACGCATGAACAACTCAAGATCGCTGGTGCGCGTCTGCGCGAGCATGAAGTCCTTAATCGGCACCTGAGCCTTTTCCACCGCTTGTTGCGCGGTGAGAGTTTCCGCCAGATACGGCTGCAGCGCATCCTTGTTCACCCGGTCGAACACCGGCGCCATGATGAACATCGTCAGGAACAGCGCCATGCCGGTGAGGATCTGGTTCGACGGCGTCTGCTGCAAGCCGAGGGCCTGACGCAGGATCGAGAAGACGATGATGATCCGCGTGAAACTGGTCATCAGGATGACCGCCGCCGGAATAAAACTCAGCGCGGTCATGATCAGCAGGATCTGCAGACTGACCGAATATTCCTGCGCGCCGTCGGCGTTGGTGCCCAGCGTGATCGCCGGGATCGACAACGGATCGGCGGCGAACGCCAGCGGCGCGGCCAGCATCAGGGCCAGCGTCAAGACGATGCGTAGCGCACCCATTACTTCTTATCCTTCTGATCCTTGCCGAGAATTCTCAGCAGATGCTGGGCGAATTCCGGCGTCGCTTTCTCGCTGGTGCCTGGCACCTCGACCGGCTCTTTGAGCACGTGCAGCGCGGTGATGGTGCCGGGGCTCAAGCCAAGCAGAATCTGCTCGTTGCCGACCTGCACCAGCATCAGACGGTCACGCGGGCCGAGCGCGCGCGAGCCGATCAGCTCGATCACCTGCCCTTTGCCCGCCGGCCCCGCCTGCTGCACCCGACGCAACAGCCAGGCGAGGAAGAAGATCAACCCCAACACCAGCAGCAGGCCGAACACCAACTGCGTCAATTGCCCGGCCACGCCACTGTTGACCATCGGCGCGGTAGCAGCGGCAGGCGCAGCGTTGCCGGTAACCGGTTCGGCGGCCAACACGCACAGGGGCAAAGCCAGCAGAGCCCAGAGAAACCTTTTCACTCAGCGCAGCTTCTTGATGCGTTCGCTTGGGCTGATCACGTCGGTCAGGCGGATGCCGAACTTCTCGTTGACCACCACTACTTCGCCGTGGGCGATCAGCGTGCCGTTGACCAGCACGTCCAGCGGCTCACCGGCCAGGCGATCAAGCTCGATCACCGAACCCTGGTTGAGTTGCAGCAGGTTGCGGATGTTGATGTCGGTGCTGCCGACTTCCATCGAGATGGACACCGGGATGTCGAGGATCACGTCCAGGTTCGGGCCGTCCAGCGTCACCGGGTCGTTGTTCTTCGGCACGCTGCCGAACTCTTCCATCGGCAGACGCGAGCCGCTGGATGCGTCGGCCGCCAGCAGTGCGTCAATTTCGGATTGACCGTCACCGGTTTCTTCCAGGGCAGCAGCCCATTCGTCTGCCAGTGCCTGATCGTCCTGGGCGTTCATATCGTCGTTCATCATTTGTCCTCGGCGGGCAAAAATTCAGCTAAATGTGGGGGTGAAAGCGCCGCTTCAGCGACGCTCGATCGGCTCGATCACCTGCAACGCGAGGTTGCCTTTGTGCGAGCCCATCTTGACCTTGAAGGCCGGCACGCCGTTGGCGCGCATGATCATTTCGTCCGGCATCTCGACCGGGATCACATCCCCCGGCTGCATGTGCAGGATGTCGCGCAGTTTCAACTGGCGACGAGCAACGGTAGCGCCGATTGGTACGTCGACATCGAGCACGTCCTGGCGCAGGGCGTTGACCCAGCGCTCGTCCTGATCGTCGAGGTCCGACTGGAAACCGGCGTCGAGCATTTCACGCACCGGCTCAATCATCGAGTACGGCATGGTCACGTGCAGGTCGCCGCCACCGCCATCGAGTTCGATGTGGAAGGTGGAGACCACAATCGCTTCGCTCGGGCCGACGATGTTGGCCATGGCCGGATTCACTTCCGAGTTGATGTACTCGAAATTGACTTCCATGATCGCCTGCCAGGCTTCTTTCAAATCGACGAAGGCCTGCTCCAGCACCATGCGCACCACGCGCAGTTCGGTCGGGGTGAATTCACGCCCTTCGATCTTGGCGTGACGGCCGTCGCCGCCGAAGAAGTTGTCCACCAGTTTGAACACCAGTTTGGCGTCGAGGATGAACAGCGCGGTGCCGCGCAGGGGTTTGATCTTGACCAGGTTGAGACTGGTCGGCACATACAACGAGTGCACGTATTCGCCGAACTTCATCACCTGTACGCCACCGACGGCAACGTCCGCCGAGCGGCGCAGCATGTTGAACATGCTGATGCGGGTGTAGCGGGCAAAACGCTCGTTGATCATTTCCAGAGTCGGCATGCGTCCACGGACGATGCGATCCTGGCTGGTCAGGTCGTAGCTTTTGACACTGCCGGGTTCGGCAGCGTTATCGGTCTGTACCAGACCATCGTCGACGCCATGCAACAGCGCATCGATTTCATCCTGGGACAGCAGATCCTGCACGGCCATGTCGTGTTCCTACTGCAGTACGAAATTAGTGAAAAGCAACTGTTCGATCACCACTTTGCCCAGCTCTTTCTGCGCCACTTCCTGCACGCTGGCGGTAGCCTTCTGGCGCAACATTTCCTGGCCGACCGGGGTCGCCAATGTGGCGAAATCCTGACCGGAGAAGAGCATCACCAGGTTGTTGCGGATCACCGGCATGTGCACTTTCAGCGCTTCCAGATCGGCCTGGTTACGCGCCAGCATGGTGATGCTCACCTGCATGTAGCGCTGACGGCCGTTCTGGTTGTAGTTGGCAACGAAGGCTGGCGCCATCGGCTCGAAAATCGCCGGCTGCTTGCCGACCGGCGCAGCTTCGGCGGCATCGGCAGGCTTGCTCTGAGCGCTGTGCATGAAGAACCAGGTCGCCCCCACGGACGCACCAATGGCCAACAACAACGCCAGCACGATCACGATGATCAGCTTGAGTTTGCCTTTGGTTGCGGGGTCTTTTACTGCTGCTGTTTCGCTCTTCGCCATGCCAATAATCCGTCACTATTCGGGTTTTCACAGTCGCACGGCAAGGCAAGAGCAAGTGTTATGCCAGAAGTGTTGGAGGCTGACGGGAGGGCGCCATAAAACAAATGTAGGAGTGAGCCTGCTCGCGATAGCGGTGTGTCAGTCAAAGGACATATTGACTGTCAGAACGCTATCGCGAGCAGGCTCACTCCTACAGGGGATTTATGATTTATCAGGCGTAATAATCGACAGCGCTGGTGCCGATCACGCTGGTGGTTTGAACGGCTGCTTCAGCAACAGCGGCAGCTGCCAGTTCTTCATCCGCCGAATCCAGTCGACCGCCGCCAGCATTGGTACGCCCGCTCTGGCCTTGTTGCGCCTGTTCCTGACCTTGCTGACCCTGCCAGCCACGGTTCTGGTCGGACACGTTGACGTCGACCTGGCCCATGCCCTGCTGGTTGAACATCTCACGCAGGCGATGCATCTGGCCGTCGAGCGCCTCACGCACACTCGGGTGCGCACTCATGAACGTCACTTGGGTCTGCTGATCCGGGACCATGTTCACGCGGATATCCAGACGACCCAATTCGGCCGGCTGCAACTGAATGTCCGCCGCCTTCAGATTGACGCTCGACAGATACATGACGCGGTTGACCACTTCTTCGGTCCAGCCGCTTTGATGCATGGCAATCGGCTGATTGACCGGCACAGCGTTCGCGGTCTTCGGTGTAGCGGCCTGGGTCAGCGCCGCCAGACGGTTAGCGAAGTCATCGACGCGGGTATCGCTGGTGGCGGACTTGAGGTCTTTGAGGCCATCATCGAGCAGACCGCTGAAGGCCTTTTCACCGCCCTGACTGGTGCTGTCCTTGTCGGTCTGCACGTCGAGCATGCTGGCCATGCCTGCGGCAAAAGTCTGCGCCGAGGTCAATTCACCGTCGACCTGCGATGGCGCAGCTTTGGGCTGGGCCTGACTGGCGGCGGAAATATGACCACCCTGCTCCATCGCCATACGCACGGCAGGCAACGAGTCGAGCGGATCGGCCGAAGGGTCGAAATCGCTGTCGGCGCTGGCCGCCGGGTCTTTGACCATACCCGGCAGCACGGCAACTTCCGGGGCTTCGTCCTGGACCGGTGCGGCCGCTGCAACCACTGGAGCCGCTACCACGGGCGCCGTCATGGCCGGTTGCACGATGGCAGCCAACGCCGGATCCAGCGCCGGGTCGACCACTGGGGCGTCAACGACAGTGGCGTCGGCCACCGGCGTCTGTGCGCCATCGTCGCTGGCAGCCTTGTCGTCGCTCGATGCCGCCTGATCAGCAGGCAACGCCTTGCCGCTATCGGCAACCGTCGGCTCGGGAGCGGCAGACTGATCGGTGCCGACGTCCTTTTTGCTGCTGGTGTCTGCAACCTTGTCGCGCGTCGATTTCACCGAATTGTCAGCAGAGACGGCAGGCTTGCCTGAGCCCTGATCGGCAAACACTTTAGCGAAGCTTGAAGCCTTGGCCCCGGCGTCTGCAGCCATTGCCGACGTTTTGACAGACGCGGCCTGAGCCTTGGCCTGGGCGGCGCTCTGAAGAACAATGTTGGGGGTCGCAGGCATGAAACGGTCTCCGCTGCACTGGGATCGAAGGTACAGTTATGGAGTTATTAGCAAGCGCCGGGCCATATTGGCCCGACACTTGAGAAAAGCGCCGAAAGGAGGCGTCAGTGAAGGTGAATGTGCTGTCGCTCGTTTTCGTAAACAGGGCGCACATTGTCAAATTCGCCGCTGATTTCAGCCACCAGTTTGACGTTTTCTGCCGCGCTCTTGTTTTTTGCGTCGGATTCAAGCTCCTGGCACAGCGCTGCCAGTCGAACAGCCCCCATATTGCTGGCGCTGCCCTTGAAGCTGTGAGCAACCTCCGAAAGAACCCGGGCATCAGCGGTCTTTTGCAGCTCATGCAAACGGATTTCGGAATCGCTCAGGAAGGTATCCAGCAGGTCCGGATAACTGTCTTCCATCACTTCGCGCAAGGTATCCAGTACCTCGCGATCAACTTGTTTATCTGCCACTTGCTCACTCCTTGATCAAGAATTGCGCCGATTATGCCTCAACCTCCCAGAAAAACTCCACGTGGGCACTACGACCTTCGTCCGACCAACTGGCGTTGCGCCCCAATTGACGGACTACGCTGACACCACGCCCCGACAAACGGACACCGTCCAGCGGTCGCTCCATCACCCGCGCCACATCAAATCCCTTACCGCTGTCGTCGACACGAATGACCAGACAGCCACCTGTGCCTTGCGGTCTGACTTGCAAATGCACACGCACATAGCCGTCCTGCAAGACCTCCAGACGCGCGTTGCGCTGTTCATAATAGCGGGCGAAGCCTGCGGCATCGCGCTTGAGGCTGGAATCGAGCCCCAATACCCCGTGCTCCAACGCATTGGAATACAACTCCGCGAGCACGCTGTACAACGCGCCGCTTTGCGTGCGCAGGCCGTGCACTTCCAGAAGCAACTGCAGCAGGTAGGGCAACGGGTTGTAACGCCTGAGCGTAGCGCCGCGGAATTCGAAGCTCACCGACCAGTCCAGCGGGCTCAATTGGCCACTGTCCGAATACACCGGCGCCGGCGGATTAACCTGCGCAGGCTCCAGCAGACTGACCTCGACCATGCTGACATCGTCACGAGCCTCGCCGCGAAAATCCCGCAGTGCCCGCTCAATGTCCTCGAACAGCCGATCCGGCTCACGATTGGCGGCGAATACTTGCTGTAGGCGCTCGACGCCGAACAACTGGTCGCTGGCATCGCTGGTATCGATCACCCCGTCGGACAACAGGAAGACCCGATCACCGACGGCCATCGGATGCACTTGCGTACCGCCATCAAATGCTTGCGGGCTGAGCACACCCAGCGGCAGATGCCGTGCGGCCAACGGTATGCGTTCGCCACTGGCAATCCGGTGCAGATAGCCGTCCGGCATGCCGCCGTTCCACACCTCGACCGAGCGCCGTTGAAAGCTCAGGGACAGCAGCGTCGCGCAGCAAAACATGTCGACCGGCAAAATGCGTTTGAGCTTGGCATTCATCTCTCGCAGGGTTTCGGACAAGCCGTAACCCTTGGCTGTCATGCCATAAAACACTTCCGCCAGCGGCATGGCCCCCACCGCAGCCGGCAAGCCGTGCCCGGTAAAATCGCCGAGCAGCACATGCATGTCACCCGCTGGCGTGTACGCCGCCAGCAACAAATCACCGTTGAACAGCGCGTAGGGAGATTGCAGATAGCGGATGTTCGGCGCACTCAAGCAACCGGAATGCGCGACCTTATCGAATACCGCTTTGGCAACACGTTGCTCATTAAGCAGGTAGTCGTGATGTTTGGCGATCAGGTCGCGCTGTTGCAGCACCGTGGCCTGCAAGCGGCGCAAGCGATCCATCGCCTTGATTTTGGCGGCAAGGATCACCTGGTTGTAGGGCTTCGCCAGAAAGTCGTCGCCGCCAGCCTCCAGACAGCGAGCCAGCGCTTCACTTTCGGTGAGCGAGGTCAGAAAGATGATCGGTACCAACGTTTCCCCGGCCAGTGCCTTGATCTGCCGCGCGGCTTCGAAGCCATCCATCACCGGCATCATCGCGTCCATCAGCACCAGACTCGGTTGCTGGCGACGGAAGATTTCGACGGCTTCGCTACCGTTGGCCGCCGTCAATACTTCATGGCCCTGACGACGGACGATGGTCGACAGCAGCAGCCGATCGGCAGCGCTGTCTTCGGCGATCAGGATTATCAGCGGCTCTTGGGCCTGCATGGCCGTCAACTGATGTCGAACAGTTTGTCGAAGTTGGAGATGGCGAGGATTTTGCGCACGTCGGAGTTGCTGTTGACCACGCGAATATCGGATTCATCGCCACCGGCGTGATCGCGCAGCAGAAGCAGCATGCCCAGCGCAGAACTATCGAGGTAGGTGGCTTCTTTCAGGTCGACGACGAAGGACTCAGGCTTTTGATTGAGTCGCTCGTAGGACTCGCGAAATTCCTGATGACGACCGAAATCGAATCGCCCTTTGACTGAAATCGTTGCCTTGTGACCATCGGGAGAGACTTCTGTAACGACTGACATTGACTGGCTTCCTTGTCATTAACAAACGTCTACAAGGTTTAGCACTTGGACAGGGTTGGGGCAAGGCGCAGAGCGAAGTCAAAAGATCGCAGCGTGCCGCAGCTCCTACAGGAATCAGTGTAGGCGCTACCGAAGGCTGCGATCTTTTTATCTTGTTTAAAACGGATCATGCCGTGGCAAACGCTGAGACAACTCATCCAGCAACTTCTGCTCGCGCTTGTCTTCCAGGCGTTGCGCTTCTTCGCGATACCGCTGCACCAGTTTGCGCAGGCCTTCGACCTTGGCGAACGCCTTCTGCCATTCGTCACGCGCCTTGTCGAGATTGTTCTGGTGCCAGACCAGGCTCTGGCGCTGCTGATCAACCGCCGTATCGAGTTGCGCAAGAAACCCCTGAAAGCCGAGCAGCCATTGCCCGCTCACGCCCGTGCTGCCGCGTACGATCCACTGCTCGGAGTAATCCAGACGAAAGGCGTTCAGGTCGGCGAGTTTGCTTTCAGCGACCTTGACCTGGCCTTGAAAGTAACCCATGCGCTGCACGGCGGTTTTCTCGGCCTTCTCGGCCATGTCCACCACCGGCGCCAGGCGCGCGGCTCGGCTGACGGCCATGAGCGGTTACCCGCCCGCCGCAGGAGCGAACAGGGTTTCGAGATACGCCTGGCTTTCGCCCATGTTGATTTTGTCGTTCAGGCCCTGACGCTGATACCTGACCAACTGCGCTTGCAGGGAAATCGCCAGGTCGGTCTCGCGGTCGCCACCGGCGACGTAGGCACCGACGCTGATCAGGTCGCGACTCTGCTGATAACGCGACCACAGCTGCTTGAAATATTGCGCGCGCTGCATGTGCTCCGCCGAGACCACCGCCGGCATTACCCGGCTGATCGACGCTTCGATATCGATGGCCGGGTAGTGCCCTTCCTCGGCCAGACGCCGCGACAGCACGATGTGACCGTCGAGCACGCCCCGCGCCGAGTCGGCAATCGGGTCCTGCTGGTCATCGCCTTCGGACAATACGGTGTAGAACGCAGTGATCGAACCCCCGCCCTTCTCCGCATTACCGGCGCGCTCCACCAGTTTCGGCAACTTGGCGAACACCGACGGCGGATAACCCTTGGTCGCAGGCGGCTCGCCGATGGCCAAGGCGATTTCCCGCTGGGCCTGAGCGAAACGGGTCAGCGAATCCATCAGCAACAGGACATTCTTGCCCTTGTCGCGAAAATACTCGGCGATACGTGTGCAGTACATCGCCGCGCGCAAACGCATCAGCGGCGCATCGTCCGCAGGCGAGGCAACCACCACCGAGCGCTGAAGGCCTTCTTCACCGAGGCTGTGCTCGATGAATTCCTTCACTTCCCGCCCCCGCTCACCGATCAGGCCGACGACGATAATGTCGGCCTCGGTGAAGCGCGTCATCATGCCCAGCAATACCGATTTACCGACACCGGTACCGGCGAACAGCCCCAGACGCTGGCCACGACCGACCGTCAGCAAACCGTTGATGCAACGGATGCCGACGTCCAGCGGTTCGCTGATCGGGTCACGGTTGAGCGGGTTGATCGTCGGGCCGTCCATCGGCACCCAGTCTTCGGCCTTCATGCCGCCCTTGCCGTCCAGCGCACGACCAGCGCCATCGAGCACACGACCGAGCATGCTCATGCCCATCGGCAGGCGACCGGTATCGGCCAACGGCACCACGCGGGCGCCCGGCGCAATACCGGCGACGCTGCCAACCGGCATCAGAAAGACTTTGCTGCCGGAGAAACCCATGACTTCCGCTTCCACCTGCGAGGGGTGATAGCTGTCATCGTTGATCACCAGGCAGCGCGTGCCCATGGCAGCGCGCAGGCCTTCGGCTTCCAGCGTGAGGCCGACCATGCGCAGCAGGCGACCTTCAAGAATCGGCGCGCCGGCAATTTCGGTGGCTTCGGCGTAAGTGCTCAGGCGCTTGGCGAAACTGGTGCGTTCAAGGCGCATCGTCGGCGTCCGCGAGCGGCTCGTCAGTCACGGTAGCCGGTTTGACGTCTTCGGCAATGTCCAGAGCCAAGTCCGGTTCAGCCGGGTGCAGGGCCTGTTCGTGCAACTGATCGAACAGTTTGTCCATGACCTGCGTCACACGCGATTCAATGCTCGCATCGATGCGGCTGTGCGCCGTCTCAACCCGGCATCCGCCCGGCATCAACGCTTCGTCTTCGACAATGCGCCAGCTTTCTTCGTGACGTTCGCGCAGGGCTTTGGCCTGTTCGAAGTCCTGCGGATTGACGAACAGACGGACATTGTCGACACCCAGCGGCAACAGCTTGAGGGCGTCGCGCATGACGTGTTCGATCTGGCTCGAATCGATGGCCAGTTCGCGCTTGATCACCTGTCTGGTGATGTGCTGAACGAGATCAACCAACGATTTTTCGATCTGCGTGTCTTGCTCGGCGATGGGCTCGAACAAGTTCGCCATCAATTGCTCAAGGCTGGCAAGTTTCGCCGCCAAGGCGACTTCGGCCTCTTGGCGCACCTTCAGCGTGGTGCTGTGAAAACCTTCTTTTTCGCCGGTCGCGAAGCCTTCGTTATAGGCCTCCTGACGGATGCTTTCGAGTTCTTCCAGGGTCAGTGGCTGGACTTCTTCCAGCGGCACTTCTTCCATTTCCGGCGGTTCGGGCTCGGGCTCAGGCTCGGGTTCCGGTTTTGGCGGATCGAAGCTGGGCATCGCCCAGGACTCGAAACCGCGGACATCGCGGGCACGGATCAGATCCGTCACATCGTCGTCGTGCTTGTCCATGGGCTTAGATCATTTCCTCGCCGCCCTTGCCACCGAGCACGATTTCTCCGGCTTCGGCCATACGGCGGGCGATGGTGAGGATTTCCTTCTGCGCGGTTTCGACGTCGCTGACGCGCACCGGGCCTTTGGCCTCGAGGTCGTCGCGCAACAGTTCCGCGGCACGTTTGGACATGTTCTTGAAGATCTTCTCTTTGACGCCTTCGTCCGAACCCTTGAGGGCCAGTACCAGCACGTCGGAGGACACTTCGCGCAGCAGCGCCTGAATGCCACGGTCGTCGACATCGGCGAGGTTGTTGAACACGAACATGAGGTCTTCGATCTGACCGGACAGGTCTTCGTCGACTTCGCGGATCGAGTCCATGAGCTGGCCTTCGATCGAGCTGTCGAGGAAGTTCATGATGTCGGCCGCACGCTTGATGCCACCCAGGGTGGTGCGCGAGGCATTCGAGTTGCCGGAGAACTGCTTCTCGAGAATCTGGTTGAGTTCTTTCAATGCCGCCGGTTGCACAGTGTTCAACGACGAGACGCGCAGGATGATGTCCAGACGCACCTTGTGGTCGAAATTGCCGAGCACTTCACCGGCCTGATCCGGGTCGAGGTACGCGACCACGATCGCTTGAATCTGCGGGTGTTCGTAACGGATCACGTCGGCAACGGCGCGCGGCTCCATCCATTTCAGGCTGTCGAGGCCACTGGTGTTGCCACCGAGCAGGATGCGGTCGATGAGGCCGTTGGCCTTGTCTTCGCCCAATGCCTGGGTGAGCATTTTGCGCACGTAGTCGTCGGAGCCTACGCCCAGGCTGGTCTGATCGCCGACGATGTCGACGAACTCGCTCATGACCTGTTCGACCTGCTCACGATGGACGTTGCCCATCTGGGCCATGGCCACACCCACACGCTGAACCTCTTTGGGGCCCATGTGGCGCAGCACTTGCGCAGCATCGGTCGAACCCAGGGACAGCAGCAGAATCGCCGCTTTGTCGACCTTGGTCAGCTTGAGGGTTGCGGCTCGGTTATCACTCATCTGCGTTAATCCACTCTTTCACGACCTGAGCCACACGGCCCGGATCTTCAGCCACCAGGCTCTTGATTGCATTCAGTTGCGCGTCATAACCCTCGCTCGGGCTCGGCAACAGAATGCTCTGCGGACCACCGAGGCTCACGCGGTCGTTGGACAGTTCGCCGTCCAGGCCGCCCATGCCTCCGAGCTCCACGTCGCTGCCCAAACCGGCCAGCTCCTTGCCTTTGCCGCCGCCGGTGATGTTATTGAGCACCGGACGCAGCACACCAAACACCAGCACCAGGATGAACAACACACCCAGCACTTGTTTGACGATGTCCCAGAACCATGGCTGGGAGTAGAACGGAATTTCGGCAAACACTTCACCGCGCTCGGCGGAGAACGGCATGTTGATCACGCTGACGCTGTCGCCACGGCTGGCATCGAAGCCGACCGCGTCCTGCACCAGACGCGTGAAGCGGCCCAGTTCGTCGGCGGTCCACGGCGCGCGGGTGGTTTCACCGTTGGCCGCGTTGACCTTGACCTGATCATCGACCACCACCGACACCGACAGGCGATTCAGGCGACCCTGCTGCTGTTTGGTGTGGCTGATGGAACGATCAAGTTCGAAGTTCTTGGTGGATTGTTGACGCTTGTCTGCCGGGTACGGCGCGAGCATCGGCTGGCCGGTGGCCGGATCCATGATCTGCTGGCCGTTGGCGTCAACCAATGGCTGACCTGGCTGCACCATGGCGGCCGGAGCGGCTGCACCTGCGGTGGTTTGCGGCGCCGAAGCCGGCGACGGCGGCTGGTTGCTCAAGGCTCCCGGCACACCTTGCGGGCCATTGCTGGCGGTGCGTTGTTCGTTGACCGACTGCTCGCTGCGCAACGCCGGTTGATCCGGGTTGAACTGTTCGGCAGTCGACTCGACAGCGTTGAAATCGATATCGGCCGAGACCTCAGCCTTGTAGCGATCGTTGCCCAGCACCGGTTGCAGAATGTTGTGGACGCGCTGGGTCAGCATGCTTTCCATGCGGCGGCTGTAATCGAACTGCTTGCCGGCCATGGTCATTTCGGAGTTTTCCGCCTGATCAGAGAGCAGGTTGCCCTTCTGGTCGACGACGGTGATCTGCGATTTGCTCAACTCGGGAACGGAAGTCGCCACCAGATTGATGATCGCCACTACCTGACCCGGCTCCAGCGAACGACCGGAATACAGCTCGACCAGAACCGAAGCACTTGGCTTGCGCTCATCGCGCACGAATACCGAACTCTTCGGAATCGCCAGGTGCACGCGGGCACCCTTGACGTTGTTCAGGCTGGAAATGGTTCGCGCCAGTTCACCTTCGAGGCCGCGACGGTAACGTGTCGCTTCCATGAACTGGCTGGTGCCCAGACCCTGTTCCTTGTCGAGGATTTCATAACCGATGTTGCCGTCGCTGGGAGTGACACCAGCGGCTGCGAGCTTGAGCCGCGCACGGGACAAGTCATCGGCCTTGACCAGCAAGGCACCGGAGCTCGGTTCGACGTTGTAAGGGATGTCGGCTGCGGCCAGGGTTTCCATGACCTGCTTGGCGTCCAGGCCGGCAAGGCTGCCATACAACGGACGGTAATCGGGCTGCTGCGACCACAGCACCACGGCAAAGCCAATCGCCACGCTCGCAGCCAGGCCGACCAACAGGCCCACCTGACGCAGCATGGTCATCTCGGAGAGGTTTTCCAGGAAGGACAGGCCAAACAACGGCGGTTTGCCGTCTATCGGGGTGGCCTTGGCCGGAACGTTATCGGCGACTGCTTCTGCCATGACTCAATCTCGTCCTTATACCGGCATCTGCATGATGTCTTGATAGGCCTGAACCAGTTTGTTGCGCACCTGGGTCAGAGCCTGGAACGACACGCTGGCTTTTTGCGAAGCGATCATCACGTCCGTCAGATCGACGCCGCTTTTGCCCACTTCAAAAGCATTGGCCAACTGAGTCGACGCCTGCTGGGTATTGCTGACTTTGTTGATCGCCTGACCGAGCATGTCGGAAAAGCTGCTGCCCGACAGTTCAGGGACAGCGGTCGTCGATTTCGGCGCAGACATGGCGTCTATTTTCATAGCCTTCATATCCATCATCAACCGATTGAATTCAATACCTTGGCTCATGGTCTACTCTCTTGGGCGGCCCGCAATTTTTTGACACTCACTCGGCGGGTACACAGGTATTAGCAACAAGGGTGCCAGCTCAAGGCCGGCCCTTTCAGAAAAGCGTTTTCAAACATTGCGCCAGCGATCAAGTGGCGAACAGATAACCTTCGACGTCCATCCCGGCATCGCGCATTTGCGCCAGCTTGTAGCGCAGGGTGCGCGGGCTGATGCCGAGTTTTTCCGCCGCTTCCTTGCGGCGGCCGCGCTCGCTGCGCAGGGTGTCGATGATCATCTGAAACTCCCGGCGGCGCAGGTCATCACCCAAGGCACCGGCCGAATCCGCATCGATCTCGACTTCACGAATCACCGCAGGCGTCGGCACTGACACAGGCAATGCAGCAAACATCACCGGCCCTGCCAGGCAGAAATCCTGCGGCTGGATCACGCCGCCCTGCTGCAGGATCAATGCACGCTGAATCGCGTTATCCAGCTCACGCACGTTGCCCGGCCACGGGTACGCGGTCAGACACGCTTGCGCCTCAGGCGAAAGTTTCGCCGCTGCATGCTTCATTTTATTGACGTGTTTGGCCAGCAACCGCTCAGCCAGCGGCAAGATATCGGCAGTGCGCTCGCGAAGTGGACGCCACGCCAGGGGAAAAACCGACAGACGGTAAAAAAGATCTTCACGGAAACGCCCCGCCGCCACTTCTGCAGCCAGATCACGGTTGGTCGTGGCGACCACACGGATATCCAGGGTAATGGGCTTGCGCCCGCCGACCCGTTCGACTTCACGCTCTTGCAACACTCGCAGCAGCTTGGCTTGCAGGCCGAGAGGCATTTCGGAAATTTCGTCGAGCAGAATGGTGCCACCGTCCGCCTGCTCAAACTTGCCCGGCTGCGCAGCAATGGCGCCGGTGAACGAACCTTTCTCGTGACCGAACAACGTGGCTTCGAGCATGTTGTCGGGGATCGCGGCGCAATTGATTGCGATAAACGGTTGAGTGGCACGATGGGATTGCTGGTGAATGTAGCGCGCCAGCACTTCCTTGCCGGTACCGGACTCACCGGAGATCAGCACCGTGGAATCACTGCGCGCTACTCGCGCCGACAACTCCAGAAGCTGGGCACTGGCCGGCTCGACTGCAATCGGGCCTTCGACGTCAGTTGCACCGATGCTGCCCAGCGCATGTCGCGACACCAGATCGAGCAAGGCTTTGGGCTCGAACGGCTTGACCAGATAATCCGCCGCCCCCTGACGCATTGCATCGACGGCACGCTCGACGGCGCCGTGGGCAGTCATCAGCAACACTGGCAATTGTGGCTGACGCGCACGCAGCAGCGAGAGCAATTGATGACCATCCATACCGGGCATGTTGACGTCGCTGATCACCAGACTGAACGCTTCGCGCGCCACCGCCGTCAACGCTTCTTCAGCGCTGCCGACCGCGTGAAAATCATGGCCGGCCAACAGCAGCGTATCGGCCAGCGCCTCGCGCAACGAACGGTCATCCTCAACCAGCAACACCTTGATGCCCATGTCTTTTACTCAGCTCCTTGTACAGCGCAAAACAGCGGCAGGATCACCTGCGCGCACGTGCCGCGCCCGACTCGCGAGCGCAGCTGCAATTCTCCCTGATGGGCTCGCGCCACCGCTTTGACCACGGTCAGGCCCAGGCCAGTGCCGGTGACCTTCGTGGTAAAAAATGGCTCGCCGAGTCGCGCCAGAACCGCAGGTTCGATTCCGCTGCCGGAATCGCTGACGCATAGCCGCAGGGTGTTGTCGCGGGTGTAGCAATGCACTTTCAGCCGCACCTCGCCGGCGCTGGCCTGAATCGCGTTTTCGATCAGATTCAAAAGCGCGCCGACCAGCGTGTCACGATTGCACAGCAACTCGCCGGCATGGCTGTCGCACTGCCAGCGAATCGGCAGGTCCTGTACGTGGGTCAGGGCCGCAGCTTGCAGCGCCTGCATCAAGGCATTGGGTGTGAGGCGATCCGTCAGCGGCAATTCGCCGCGAGCGAACACCAACATGTCGCGCACCTGATGCTCCAGCTCGTGCAGGCGCTCTTTAAGGCGCCCGGCAAAACGTTGCTGAGTGGCGACCGGCAGCTCCTGCTCAGTCAAATGACTGGCATAAAGCAAAGCGGCGGACAATGGCGTGCGGATCTGATGAGCCAGCGAGGCCACCATTCGTCCCAGCGAGGACAGGCGTTCGTGGCGCGCCAGTTGATCTTGCAGATGACGGGTTTCTGTCAGGTCGTTGAGCAACACCAATTGCCCAGGCTCGGCATCCAGCGAACGCGTGGCAATCGACAGGCGTCGACCGTTCTTCAAGGAGATTTCGTGACCGTCGTCTTCACGCGGGGCGAAGCAGCGAGCGATGACATGGCGCCACAACTCGCCCTCCAGCGGCAGACCGAGCAAGTCGATGGCGGCGGGATTGGCTTCGCGCACGATGCCATGACCGTCAATCACGATGACGCCACCAGGCAACAGATCAAGGAGGTTTTGCAGACGGTTGGCCAGACGTTCTTTTTCCGCCAGCTCCTGCATGCGCTGGGCACTGACCACAGCCAGTTCACCCTTGAGCTCGGTGACCCGCGCTTCAAGCATGCTGTAGGAGTCAGTCAGTTGGCTCGACATCTGATTAAACAGTTCGAATGCCTGCTCAAGGCCCTGGCGACTTGCCTGCTCTACGGACGAAGGTTGCCCCTCGGGATTGGAGGCAGAGATCTGGGCGGCTTGGGGCATTGTGCTCTCTCGCTTGGCTGACCGTCAGTTAAACGGAACGTTGCGAGGGATGTAGCAATACCCGTGCCTAAAAAAAACTGCTTATAAATGAAGCAGTTGAAAAACAGGCGTCAATCCTCCGCCTGTTCGTCACCGTCGCGCCGGCTCATGCCGTACTTGCGCATCTTCTCCACCAGCGTGGTACGGCGAATGCGCAAGCGCTCTGCCGCGCGTGCCACAATGCCATTGGCATCGTCCAGCGCCTGCTGAATCAGGCCTTGCTCCAGGCCACCGAGGTAGTCCTTCAGGTCCAGGCCTTCCGGCGGCAACATGGCATTGGCGGAGAAGTCCGGCGTATGACCGTTGATTGCCACGCGCTCTTCGAGATCGCTGCGCAGGCTGTCGACCAATTGCTCGTCTTCGTCGTCGACGTAGCGGAATTTCTTCGGCAACTCGACCACGCCGATCACCCCGTACGGATGCATGATCGCCATGCGCTCCACCAGGTTGGCCAGTTCGCGGACGTTGCCCGGCCAGCCGTGGCGGCACAGCGACATGATTGCCGCCGAGTTGAAACGGATCGAACCGCGCTTTTCGTGTTCCATGCGCGAGATCAGTTCGTTCATCAGCAGCGGGATGTCTTCGACACGCTCGCGCAGCGGTGCCATCTCGATCGGGAACACGTTCAAGCGGTAGTAGAGATCTTCGCGGAACGTGCCGATCTCGATCATGCTTTCGAGATTCTTGTGGGTCGCCGCGATGATGCGCACGTCGACGCTCTGGGTCTTGTTGCTACCCACGCGCTCGAAGGTGCGCTCTTGCAGCACGCGCAGCAGCTTGACCTGCATCGGCAGCGGCATGTCGCCAATTTCGTCGAGGAACAGCGTACCGCCGTTGGCCAGTTCGAAGCGCCCTGCTCGGCTGGTGATGGCGCCAGTGAAGGCCCCCTTTTCATGGCCGAACAGTTCGCTTTCCAGCAGCTCGGCCGGAATAGCCCCGCAGTTGACGGGCACGAATGGCCCGTCGCGACGCTTGGAGTGGTAATGCAGGTTGCGCGCAACTACTTCCTTGCCGGTGCCGGACTCGCCGAGGATCAGCACGCTGGCGTCGGTGTCAGCCACTTGCTGCATCATCTGGCGCACGTGCTGAATCGCCCGGCTGGTGCCGACGAGGCTGCGGAACAGATTGGGTTCGCGATGACGGCCACGCTCGCGGGCCTGGTCGTACATCTCGCGATAGACCTGGGCACGGTGCAGGGAGTCGAGCAATTTGCTGTAGCTGGGCGGCATTTCGAGGGTCGAAAGCACTCGGCGACGCTGGTCTTCAGGCAAGTCAATGGAAGAATTATCGCCCATTAACAAAACCGGAAGGAACTCATCCCAGGTTGAGAGTGTCTTTAGCAAGCCCAAAAGCGCGCCAGGAGCATTTACAGTCCCGATCAGTACGCAAATGACCTCACGACTAGACGACAAAGAGCCGACTGCCTGCTGCCAGTCATGGCTGCCGCAGGGTAAATTTTCTTCGCCGAGAAAATTTAGAATCACCGCCAGGTCGCGGCGGCGAACGCTATCGTCATCGATCAGCAGAATTTTGGTTTCACGCCACATGCAATAGCAACTTCCCTAGTCAACTCAATGCCCGAAAAATGGGGCAAGCGACACGCTTGCAGGACACCATGTGCCTGTAGACGCCTGAAATCTGAAAACAGCCACTAGTTAAGTCAAAAAACCGTGCACAGTCAAATTTATGGCGCACATGTCTGGATTAACTGGAGGTTAATTAGCCAAACAGATGGTAAACCTTTGCCGCCTTCTGCGCTTGGGTGATCTGCGACATCTCGTTGGCTATCGCCTGCCGCTCCCCCATAGCCACCTCAAGAAGCTCCTTGTAGACATGGAGCAACTCCTCAAGGTTATCGCGCAACGCGACCTCATCCATCGAAGCCTCACTCAAGACGTCTTCCATGCAGGAACGGCAAGCCAGATCCAGCTCGCCAATGGCTTCCCAGTTGCGCTCGGCCAAGGCACTGACCAATGCTTCACGGGTATCGGCAATTCGCTGCAATACAAGACTCATGGTGATCTCCTTAGAACTGGGGGCCTGATGGAGCGATGCCGTCCCAGCCTTCCTTTACGGTGCGCAGCAAACCGGCAACTTCGTCGAGAATACGCGGATCAGTCTTGAGGTTGGCTTCGGCAAGCCGCTTCATCATGTAGATGTAAAGCTGGTTGAGCTCACCCACCGAATCGGCACTATTTTCCAGATCCAGGCCTTCACACAAGCCGCCAATGATGCCAACGGCCTTGCTGATGGCCGTGCATTTGGCAGAAATATCCTTGCGTTCAATGGCGCCTTTGGCCTGAGCGATGCGCTCCAGGCCACCCTCCATCAACATCTGCACCAGACGGTGCGGGCTCGCTTCGGACGTCTGCGCATGCGCGCCGACTTTCTGATATTGCCGAAGGGCTAACATTGGATTCATGTTCTACCTCATTGCCACAATGACTCGTATAACCAGTGTATCGCCAACGAATCACAGAACTTTAGATCAAAAAGACAAAAACCCGGCGCACGCCGATAAAGCGTAGCCGGGTTTTTGTCATGCTCGCCTGTTACTTCGCGGATTGCTGAGCGTTCAGCGTGCTGAAGAACGACGTGATGTTGCTGGCTGTGGCCTTCATCTGCCCTACCAGCAAGTCCATGGCGTTGTACTTGGCAGTCAACACCTTGGTCAGGTTGGCGACACGCACATCCAACGCCACTTGCTGGTCGGTCAGGGTGCGTGTGTTCTTGGTGAGGATGGCCATGCGCTGATCAAGCAAACTGGTGCCGAGTTTGTCATTCGCTGGCGGTTTGAGGTACGGATCCACCGCCTTGCTCATACGTGCCAACAGACCATTGGTGTCGTCGGTACCCGTGAACAATTGCTGGACCTGACCCGTCATGCCTGGCTGATCCATGGTTTTGGTGAAGGCGGCGGTATCAAACTTCAGGTTACCGGTGTTGCGGTCGGTCATCACACCCAGTTGGGACAGCACGGCCAACGGACCGCCAGCACCCGTTGCCGTCAACTCGGCACGAACACTGGCAATCAGCGAACGCGGCATCGCATCGCCAGTGAACGCCGCCTGTACGGTCAGCTTGCCATCTTCGTCCGGCGTCGCCTTGGACAAGGTGTCGATGGTAGTTTTCAACGTGTTGTAAGCGTCGACAAATGACTGAATCGATGCCTGCAGCCCTTTGGTGTTGGCATCTACGCCAATAACAGTCGGGGTACCCGCCGTTGGCGCGCCAGCGCTGACCGTTGTCAGATTCAGGGTCAGACCACTGATTGCACCGGTCACCGTGTTGCTCTTGCTGGTTACCTGAAGGCCGTCGATGGTCAACTTGGCATTTTGCGCAACGCCGTTGACGGCGCCCGCAGCGCCTGCCGCAGGACTAGTCCCCAGCGGCTGGGTACCATCAATTTCCAGACCGGCAATACCGCTGACGCTGAGGTCGGAACCTTCGCCAGTCTTGTTCGAACTGATCACCAGGCGCGAAGCACCGGTGCTGTCGGTCACAATGTTGGCGGAGATGCCGTTGGCGCCCTGAGCCTTGTTGATGGCGTCACGGGTAGTCTGCAAAGTGGCGTTGGCCGGGATGTCGACGTTGTAATCAGTGCCATTCTGACTGATTTTCAAGGTACCAGTCGGAATGGCACTGGCGGCGCCGCCGGCGAAAGAGGCACTGGCGATTTTCGAGCCGGTGGCCAGTTGGTTCACGACAACACTGTAATTACCCGAAACCGCGGTGCTATCGGCGGTGGCGTTCAGAACGGCGGTATTGGCCGAAGTCGCGGTGAAGCCGGCAAATGCAGGATTGGTCTTGCTGCCCAGATTGGTCATTGCCGTCTGGAACGCAGTCAGCGCGCTCTTCAACGAACCGACACCGGAAATCTTCAGCGTGTTGGTTTTGGTCGCGGTATCGATTTGCGTCTGCTTTGGTGCCTTGTCGGCGTTGACCAGTGCAGTAACGATAGCACCGATGTCCAGGCCGGAACCCAGTCCGGAACCCGGTAGAATTGGACTTGCCATGTGCATCTCCCTTCAGATTGTTGCCATTCTTTTGACCGCTACACGCATCTTGAGAACGTACAAACATTATTCATGCCAGCTATCAGGCCTTGGCGTCGAACAACACATGACTTGCGTTGGCGAGGCTGTCTGCCAGCTTGAGGGCTTCTGCGGAGGGAATCTGTCGAACGATTTCACCCGTCTCGCTTGCGATCACCTTGACGATGACCTTCCCGGAATGCTCATCGATGGAGAACTCCAGATTGCGCTTGATCGATTGAACAAACTTCTCGATCTCCTGCACTGCCAGTTTCAACTTGGCATCGTCCGTATCCTGACTCTTGGCAGCGACCGGAGCTTCAGCCTTGGTAACTTTAGGCGTCTCTGACGGTTTGTCAGCAACCGGCGTTACTGGCTTGGGAGCCGGATAAGACAGGTTAAGCTTCACGCTCATGTCCATGCTCATCACCTCCTGACGTAAAAAGGCGAGAGAGCACGACTAGCGCACTCCCCCGCCCAAACTTGTTCCGAAATTACTGAAGCAGTTTCAGTACAGCGGAAGGCAGTTGGTTGGCTTGAGCCAGAACGGAGGTCGAAGCCTGCTGCAGAGTTTGCTGCTTGGTCAGGTTAGCAGTTTCTGCGGCGAAGTCGGTGTCTTGTACACGACCCTGTGCAGCAGTGGTGTTCTCAACGATGTTCTGCAGGTTGGAGATGGTGCTGGTCAGACGGTTTTGCGAAGCACCCAGGCTGGCACGGGTATCACCGATCGCAGCGATAGCAGCGTCGATTGCAGTGATAGCGGCGTCGATGTTGACACCGGCGTTAGCAGCGTCAGTACCGGTCAGAGCCAGAGTAGCCTTGTCCACGGACAGGCTCACGGCGTCGAACTTGGAGCTCAGTACCAGGTCGATGTGGTTAGCAGTACCGGTGTTTGCGCCAACTTGCAGAGTCACAGTACCAGCCGAACCGTCCAGCAGGTTTTTGCCGTTCAGGTTGGTGGAAGCAGCGATACGGCTGATTTCGTCGGACATGTCGGCGAATTCAAGGTTGGTTGCTTTCTGGTCAGCAGTGCCGTTGGTGCCGGTACGTGCTTTAACAGCCAGTTCACGCATACGCTGCAGGATGTCGGTAGTAGCTTGCAGAGCGCCTTCAGCGGTCTGAGCAACGGAGATACCGTCGTTGGCGTTCTGGATAGCCTGGTTGCCACCGCGGATTTGCGATTGCATACGGGTGGAGATCTGCAGGCCAGCGGCGTCGTCTTTAGCGCTGTTGATTTTCAGGCCGGAAGACAGGCGCTGCATCGAAGTCGACAGAGCGTCGGAAGCTTTGTTCAGGTTTTTCTGAACGTTCAACGATGTGGTGTTGGTGTTTACTGTTAAAGCCATGACGAATTCCTCGTTGGTTGGGTACTGCGGCTTCCGGCCCTGGCAACCGCCGGGTATGGCCTAGAGAACCTTCGTAATAGTTATCGTCGGGAATGCAGGTTGCTTGAGGGCTTTTTAAAAAATATTTGCCATCACCCTGCCACCCCCGAGAAAACAAAGGCTTAGCCGCCCTTCACCCACGAAAAAATGACGTCATAAAACCGACCAGCGCGCAAACCGGCGGGCCAGCGCGCTTGCTTGCTTTCAGGCCGGCACACTTTGCAGCAGCTCGATCAGTTCATACTCCATATAGTCAGCCAGTCCCAACCAGTCCTGACGCTCCTGACAATCGAGCATTTGCGTCAGCATCTGCGCCCACCTCTGCCGGGCATCCGCAGGCGCGAACTGCAGCAACTGCTGCGCCCCCTCGAAGACGTCGACCATGCTTAGCGCCGCCTCGACGTCACGTCCCAGTCGAAACAGACCCGCGCAATCACGGCACTCGTTGATGCATTGCGCCATTGCCGTCATTGCACAAACTCCTGATTGAACCGCGCCCCGGCGATCAGCGCGCCCCCTCTGCTGCTATTGAAAAACTCAACCTGGGGATGGGCGGCGATGAAGCGTTCGAGAACGCATAAGTAGCCACGGAAGTTGAGTTGGGTGCTGACGCGCTGGCCATTCCCGTCACGCACCCAATGCCGCGCCTGGCTCACACTCGGCCCAAGCTCACCGTCATTCCAGCCAGCATGGGTCTTGTTCATCGGGAAGGCGAAGTCGGCGCCGAACAGAGTGATACGCGTTGCGCCCATTTTCACCGCCAGGTCCACCGCCGGGTGAATCACACTGCCGCCAACATGCAGTTCGCCGCGCGGATATTCCTCGCGCAATGCGGCATAAACCGGGCTGGCGGAATAGCCGCCGTAGCGTTTGCCCTTCCAGGCGCGCAAAACCTCGGGGTCGCTCATCGGCAAATAGACCAGAGGAATACCTTCGGACTCTTCAAACGGCAGATGGCGAAAGCTGATGAGCTGATCAATGCTCACCACCAGATCCGGCACCACACCGTGCTCACGCAGCGGTCGATAAGCAGTGTCGACACAGATGAACAGCGGACGCTGCGCCTGAGCCCGCACTTTCGCCAGCCGTTCGAAATGCCCCTCCAGGGTCGGCCCGGTGGCGATCACGTAGACTTCCCGGTCGACGCAAGTGCCAAACAATGTCGCCACATCGTCATCGCCGAGCAACACCGGCAAGCAATCCTGCAAGCGCTGCCGAATGACCGGCGACTGCGGATCGAATTCACGATTGTTGAAACTCAGGTGCACTTCACTGACCAGCCGATCACGGATTTTTGCGTTGAAGTCATCAGCCAGCAGCATCTCGGCCGGCAGGGCAAAAAACGGCGTGCAGATATCAGACAGATCACCGGCGTAAAACAGCTGCACGCGCGGATCCTCCAGCCACTGGCGCTGATCGAGCAACTGCACGACCAGCGCAAACAAAGCGCCATTGAGGATATGCACGTACAACCGTTCAAGCCCCGCGCGCTCCAGCAACACCGCAGGCAAATCGCCCAGGCCGGTGCCATAGACATGCAATTGCGCTTTATCCGCCAGGCTGGCTGCCTGAATACGGGCTTCGTGAGTACGGTCATGGCGACTGGTGAGCTGAACGCCATTGACGCTCAGGGTCGAGCCCAGCCCCTGCACCAGTTCAGCCTGAACCGCCGCACTGTCTTCGGCCATCAAGCGCTCGAACAGGGCCGGCCAGCGGCGCTGAAGGACTTCGGCGTTGGCCTGGAAAAACTCGCTCATGGCGCCTCGCGCTCCGTTTCAGGCAAAAAAATAGCGTTCAAGGTTAACCTTGAACGCTATTTTTGTATCCGCCGTTTTTAATCAGGCTCAGGGGCGGAAGATGATCGCCGAGCCCCACGACAGACCGACACCGAAACCACTGAGCGCGACGCGCTGCCAGGCGGAATCGATTACGTGTTTTTCCAGCAGCAGCGGAATACTCGACGACACGGTGTTGCCGGTCTCGACCATGTCCTTGATGAACTTCTCAGGCTCGCCTTCAAAGCGCCGCGCCACGGCATCGACAATCGCCGCACTGCCTTGGTGAATGCAGAAGGCATCGATGTCATCGGCTTTGAGACCGGAATCATCGAGCAACTCGTGCAAGTGCGCCGGGACTTTGAGCAGCGCGAAGTTGAACACCTGACGACCGTTCATGAAGAACACGCCATCGGTGACTTTCAGGTGTGGCGCGCCGGAACCGTCGGTGCCGAACTTGGCCTTGCCCAGTGCCCAGGTCGGATCTTCACCCATCCAGGTCGCAGTGGCCGCATCACCGAACAGCATGGTGGTGTTGCGGTCTTCCGGGTCAACGATTTTTGAATACGGATCGGCGGTGATCAGCAGGCCGTTCTTCAGGCCTGCGGCTTCCATGAAACCCTTGATCGCGTAGATGCCATAGACATAACCGGAGCAGCCCAACGAAATATCGAACGCGGCGACATTGGTCGGCAGACCTAGTTTGTCCTGCACGATCGCAGCAGTGTGTGGCAAGCCTTCTTCATCACCGTTCTGGGTGACGACGATCAAGGCATCGATCGATTCACGCTTCAGTTCAGGGTTGCTGGCAAACAGCGCATTGGCTGCTTCCACGCACAGATCGGAGGTTTCTTGATCAGCGTCTTTGCGCGGCAGGAATGCCGAGCCAATCTTGCCAAGGATGAACTCTTCATCCTTCTCGAATTTTGCACCTTGTGCGTAATTGTCCACGCCGGCTACAGGAACGTAGCTCGCAATGCTTTTTATGCCAATCATTACGGCTTCCCAATAAAAAACAGCCCAAGACCACCGCTCGCAAGGATTTGAGGGGCGCCGACAAACAGAAAATGGTTGCCACGACGGGCAACCAAGGGGAGCGCAAAGGGCTATCACTGGAACCAGAAACGGGCCAGGCGCCATCTCCCCGATCAATACAATACAGTGAAGATGCGCGTTATGACTCGCAGGTCACGCTATTTTGCCGAATCCATTACAGATTGGGTTATTCGACCAATGACCAATCCAGCGGCGTACCGCGCTTGATCGGCGTGCGAGCGCAGCGCCCGAGGACGGCATCGGTGTGCTTGGGCGGCAGACCGAGGCCGGGACGAATGGCGCGCAGATTGTCCCGCGTAAAGGGGTCACCGGCGGCCATGTCGGCGGTCACGTACAGCGAGCGGCGATACACCACCGACTTGAGTTCGGCTTCGGTTGCGCCGTATTGCACCTTGCCGAGCGCTTGCCATGCGCGCTCGGTTTCCACCACCAGGCTGGCCATCTCGGCCGGCTCCAGCGAGAAACTGGCATCCACCCCGCCCGCCGAACGGTCGAGGGTGAAATGCTTTTCCACCACCGTCGCGCCGAGCGCCACGGCCGCCACCGAGACGCCAACGCCCATCGAGTGATCGGACAGCCCCACCTCGCAACCGAACAATTCACGCAGATGCGGGATCGTCCGCACATTGCTGTTTGCCGGAGTCGCCGGATAAGTGCTGGTGCATTTGAGCAACACCAGATCCTTGCACCCGGCTTCACGGGCGGCGCGCACGGTTTCATCGAGCTCGGCAATGCTGGCCATGCCGGTGGAGATGATCAGCGGCTTACCCGTGGCGGCGACACGGCGGATCAACGGCAGATCGGTGTTTTCAAAACTGGCGATCTTGTACGCCGGCACGTCGAGGCTTTCGAGAAAGTCCACGGCCGTGTCGTCGAACGGTGTCGAGAACGCGAGCATCCCCAGTTCCTTGGCGCGAGCGAAGATCGGCGCATGCCATTCCCACGGTGTGTGGGCCTGCTCGTACAAGTCGTACAAAGAAGTGCCGGCCCACAGGCTGCCCGGGTCTTTGATGAAAAACTCGCCCTCGGCCAGATCCAGCGTCATGGTCTCGGCCGTATAGGTTTGCAGTTTCAACGCGTGCGCGCCGGCCTTGGCGGCGGCTTCGACGATTTGCAGGGCCACGTCCAGCGACTGGTTATGATTGCCGCTCATCTCGGCAATGATAAACGGCGGCGCGTCGGCACCGATCAGACGGTCGCCAATCTTGAAACTACTCATGAACGGTGTTCCCTTTTATTCAAACTGGAGTTCAGCCCGTCGGGCAGCAACTGCGCATCGTCCAGCGTGGCGTGACTTAACTTGGGCTCAGCATCGGCCAATGCAGCGGCGACTCGCAATGCACCGCGCCCATCGACCATTTGCCGGGAACGTTCGGCCAGGCTCTGGCGCAGATAAAAATTAGCGCCGACAAAACCAATCGCGTCACGCAACTGCGCGACGCTGACCTGTTCGCGCGCGCCCATGAACACATGCGCACCGGCTGCCGCCATGACTTCACCGTTGACCTGCTGGTTATTCGACACCGCTATACAGATCGTCGGCAAACCCAACGCCGCACGTTCCCAACTGGTGCCTCCACCGGCGCCGATAAACAGATCGGCCTCGGTCATGCGTTGATGGAAGTCGCTGACAAAACTGTGCAGACGCCAGTTCGGCCGCGTTTGCGCCAGTGCCTGCATCTGCGCCCATGCCGGGTTGTCGGCACCGGCGACGAAATCAACGTCCAGCTCCGTGAAGTCCGCCAGCGCGAGCATGGCGTGATGGGTCTGCATGGCCGCATCGAAACCGCCGAAATTCACCAGTACGCGACGGGCCTTGGGCTTGATCTCGATCGCCGGACAGTCGAACTCTTCACGCAACATGGCATAGCGCGGGCCGAGCAATGTGCGGCAACCCTCAGGCAACAACGGCGTGTAGTTTTCGCTGAGGCCGGACAAATTCTGATTGAGCAGCAAATCAACGCTGTAGCGCCGAGTGGCGAGATCGTCGACGGCCGCAATACGCGGTGCCCAACGCCGTGCGGCGGTCTGCCAGTGATGATCGAGGCCGTAATGATCGACGATGATCCAGTCGAATCCGGCGTGATCTTCCAGCAGCAAATCCAACGCATCGATGTCGGCCTGCCACGGCAGCATCGATTCGATGGCTTGCTGCGGGTCTTCATCGGGATAACGACCGGGCAACGCAAAAGTCTCGAAACCTTCGGCGCTCAGAGCATCGAGTCGATGCCCCGGCAACTGCCGACAGGCAAACGCGACATGACTGCCCTGCTTGCGCAGCACCCGCGCCAGCGTCAGACAGCGGGCGATATGGCCGCTGCCGATGGTCGGCGAAGCGTCGGCGCGAATCAGGACTTTCATTGCAACTCTCCGCCGGCCTTGAGCGCGGCGTACAGGTATTCGGCTCGCTTCCAGTCTTCGGGCGTATCGATGTCCTGCACCAGATGCCGGGGCAAAATCACCGGCAGACTGGCCGGCGAATAGACCACCTCGCCGCGCAGCCACGCATCCGTGCGCCCCCAATAAAACTGCCCGGCATCCTGAAACGCTTCGGGCAGATCCTGCGAACGGGTCTCACGAAATTCCGGGTACAACGCCGAAAGCGCGCCCTGCCCGTCCAGCGTCAGCGCACGTTGCACCGGGAAACCGAAGTTGCACACGGAGAAGGCGAAGGATTTATCCGGCTGTTGCGCCAGCAACTCAAAGCCCTGACGCAGATAACGCGCCTGCAACAACGGCGCCGTGGCGTACACGCAACAGGCGTAATCAAAGGCTGGCAGTTGCTGCAAGGCATGCACGATCACTGCGGCGGTGCCGGTAAAATCATCCGCCAGATCGGCCGGGCGCAAAAACGGCACATCAGCCCCGTGCGCCCGCGCGACCTCGGCGATTTCTTCGTCATCGGTGCTGACGACAACCTGATCGAACAAGCCCGAATCCAGCGCCGTGCGAATCGAGCGGACAATCATCGGCACGCCAGCGAACAGCGCCAGGTTCTTGCGCGGTATGCGTTTGCTGCCCCCGCGCGCCGGGATGATTGCGATGTTGCTCACGTTGTCCTACTCCTCAATCAGCAGCCGGCGTAATTGCTCGACCACGTAATCCTGCTGCTCCTCGGTCAGCAGCGGAAACATCGGCAGACTGATCGCTTCGGCGTAATAGCGCTCGGCTTGGGGGAAGTCGCCCTCGGCAAAACCCAGTGCCTGATAGTAAGGCTGCAGATGCACCGGAATGTAGTGCAGATTCACGCCGATGCCGGCCGCGCGCAAGCCTTCGAACACCTGACGATGGCTGAGGCTGACGCGCTCGGTCTGCAAGCGCACCACATACAAATGCCAGGCTGATTCCGCGTCCGGTTGAGCGCTGGGTAACGTCAGCGGCAAGTACGTCAGCAACTGCTCGTACCGCGCTGCCAACTCACGACGCCGAGCGATGAAGTCGTCCAGCTTGCCCAGTTGCGACAAGCCCAACGCGGCTTGCAGATCGGTGATCCGGTAATTGAAGCCCAGCTCGATCTGCTGGTAGTACCAAGGGCCGTGGCTGGGCTCGGTCATCTGCTGCGGATCGCGGGTCATGCCATGGCTGCGCAGGCGTTGCAGGCGCTCGGCCAATGCCGGGCGATTGGTCAGGACCATGCCGCCCTCGGCACTGGTGATGATCTTCACCGGATGAAAACTGAACACGGTCATTGCCGCAAATTCACCGCAACCCACCGGACGCCCGGCGTAAGAAGCGCCGACCGCGTGGGAGGCATCTTCGATCACGGTGAAGTTGTAGCGCTCGGCGAGTTCGGCAATCTTGCGCATGTCGCAGCTCTGCCCGGAGAACGCCACCGCCACCAAGACTTTTGGCAGTTTGCCGTCCTGTTCAGCCTGATCCAGTTTCGCCGCCAACGCGTAAGCATCGAGGTTCCAGGTCAGCGGGTCGATGTCGACAAAGTCCACATCAGCGCCGCAGTAACGCCCGCAGTTGGCCGAGGCGAGAAAGGTGTTCGGCGTGGTCCACAGGCGGTCGCCCGGGCCAAGCCCCGCCGCCAGACACGCAATGTGCAGCGCCGCCGTGGCGTTGCACACCGCCACGGCGAAATCCGCCTGGCAACGCTCGGCCACAGCCTGTTCGAAGCGCTCAATGGTCGGCCCTTGCGTCAACCAGTCCGATTGCAACACCTCGACGACGGCATCGATGTCCGACTGATCGAGACTCTGCCGACCGTAAGGGATCATATCGAGAGCTTCGCGTGCAGCGCCGCGATCTGTCCGACCGAGAGGAAGTGCGGATTGGTGTCGGAGCGATATTCAAAATCTTCGCTCACCGCGCGACCCTGCTCGCCAAGTTTGTCGACGGCAAAATCGACATCGACGCTGGTGAAGCGAATCGACGGCTGGATGGTGTAGTGATCCTCGAATTCAATAGTCATCCGCGCATCGTCCAGCGGCACCATCAACTCATGGAGTTTTTCGCCGGGACGAATGCCGACGTTTTTGTGCGGCAGCTGTTCGGCCATGCCGCGCGCCAGATCGACGATGCGGATCGACGGGATCTTCGGCACGAACACTTCGCCACCGTGCATCCGCGCGAAGCTGTCGAGCACGAACTGCACACCGTGGTCGAGGGTGATCCAGAAGCGTGTCATGCGCTCGTCGGTGATCGGCAGCTCTTGCGCGCCATCGGCGATCAGCTTGCTGAAGAACGGCACCACCGAGCCACGCGAACCGGCCACGTTGCCGTAGCGCACCACGGCAAACCGGGTTTCCTGCTCGCCGGCAATATTGTTGGCGGCGACGAACAATTTGTCCGACAGCAACTTGGTCGCGCCGTACAGGTTGATCGGGCTGGCCGCCTTGTCGGTGGACAGCGCCACGACTTTTTTCACACCGTTATCGATGGCCGCGGCGATGATGTTTTCCGCGCCGTTGACGTTGGTGCGGATGCATTCGGTCGGGTTGTATTCAGCCGCCGGCACCTGCTTCAACGCGGCGGCATGCACCACGTAATCGATGCCGCGCATGGCCTGACGCAGACGGTCAGCGTCACGCACGTCACCGATGAAGTAACGCATGCACGGCGCGTTGAACGTCTGCTGCATTTCGTATTGCTTGAGCTCATCACGAGAGAACACCACCACGCGCTTGGGCTGGTACTGCTCCAGCAAGCGGCGGATGAAGTTGCGCCCGAACGAGCCCGTGCCGCCGGAGATGAAGATCGATTTACCGTTGAACATGTGTAATTCCTGTTCCCTGTCCGACGGACTCAAGCGAGCAACTGCGACCAATCGATCGAAGTGTTTTCAGCCAAGGTAAAGCCTTTGCCGGTCAGGGCCAGGTTGGCGTTATAAGCCGGATCCTGGGCAAAAGCGCTGCTCCATTTCTCACGCAATGCGGCCAGCGCCTCAGGGGCTTGCGGCAATTCACCGGTGTGCAACACCTGGACCAGCGGCGTCCACACGGTGAGGTAACCAGCCTGCCCGGCCTTGAGGCACAGATCGACATCACTGAAGCCATCAGCGAAGGTCACTTCATCCAGACCACCGAGCGCATTGAACAACTCTTTGCGCACCATCAGGCACACCTTCGACACGGCCGAATAGTTCTGCTCCACCGACAGGCGCTGCATGTAACCCGCAGCACTGTGTTTCTCGCCGATGAACGCCGAACCGACGCCACCGTTCAGACCGAGAATCAAACCCGCCTGGGCGATTTTCCCGTCACGGCTGACCAGTTTGGCACCGACGATCCCGACTTCCGGACGCTGGGCATGGTTGAGCAGCGAATCGAGCCAGTTCGGGTTGACGACTTCTACGTCAGCGGCCAGCAGCACCAGATAATCACCCTGCGCCTGCTCGCTGGCAGCGTTATACAGCGCCACTTCGCCGAGTGTTTGATCGGCGCGCAAGACGTTCACTTTCGGATGGCGCAATGCACCCAGCCAGTCATTGACCGCTGCCGACTGATTAGCGTTTGCCGCCACCAGTACTTCATAGCGGTTATAGCGGGTTCTGAGCAGCAGGCCTTCCAGGCAGCGACGCATCACTGGCAAGTCATCAATGACCGGCAGAATGATCGACACCATCGGCTGCTCGGTGTGGCGGTAATCAATCTGCCAGGTGCCCGGCGCCGCCGAAGTCACTTTGGCCTGGTAGCCGCGATTGCCTAGATGGCGCAACAACGCCTGACGCTCGTGGGCGTTTTCTTCCAGCGCTGCGGCTTGTGTGATCAACAACGGCTCGTCGAGATGCGCCAGACCGTCGAGGCCACCCTGCTCAATGATGCGCAGCAGCAGGTCGAACTCCATCGCTTTGCTGAAGTCGGCCTGATAACCGCCGACCTCCAGCAGCACGTCGCGGCGCACAAGCCAATGGCGTGCCATCAGCGACGGGATGCTCTGCAGCAAATCAAGATTGAAGCCAGGGCGGAACACGTCCACCAGCGCACCTTCTTCAGTGCGCTGGATTACATCAGTGGCCACCGCGCGAAGCCCCGTGGCCGACATCAGTTCCAGGCCGGCGCGCAACAGGCCGCTCGGTGTGAATTCATCACCCACGTTCGCCAGCAGCAACCAGTCGCATGGAGATTGCGCGGCGCTCAGGTTCAGTTTGTCGACTAGGCTGCCCGGCGTGACCCGGACAAAGTGCAAGGTGTTCTGTGAGGTGGTCGCACTCTGCGGCTCGCCCGTGGTGAAGACGACAATTTTGAAAGCTTTGCTGTGACCTTCGACGAGGCTGTCGAGTGTCACTTGCAGCTTCTCGACGTTGTTGTCCAGATCCAGCAGGAAGATGCCGAATTGTGGACCGCCATTGTTCGCCGCCAGATGCCTGGCAATCAACGCAGTCTGTTCGGCGTCCGGCTTGCGAGCCGCCAGCCAGTCGAGCAAACGGCCCGAGCGCATCTTGCTGAAGACCGGGTAATGATCGGTGTCCGCCACTGCCCCCAGACGAGCATCCCACTCAGCTATCTTCTGCGCTTGCTCGTCTTCGCCGAGGGTTTGCAGTTGCGCCGACAGACGCTTGAGCACAGCGCGGTTGAACGCGTTGCTGTCATGGGCCTGCCATAACCGGTCGACGACACTTTCCGCCGTATCGTTATTGCGTGCCTGCAGCAGGTATTCCTGCCGGGTCCATACACCCTCGAGTTTTTCCAGCTGAATGCGACCGGCCGGCATTGCGTGCAGCAAAAATTCGAACTGGGTCAGCAAGTCAAAGAAGCGCTCGTTGTAGAAAGGCATCTCTACATATTGGCGTGGCCCGAATTTGCGCTCTGGTGCCTTGGTAAGGTTGCTCCAGGCGGACTCGAAAATCAGCTCGGTCGTCAACGCACGCCCGGATTCCAGGCTGTCCGTCATGGCCGCGAAGCTTTCCAGGGCCAACGCCTTGCGCTGCGCCTGGTCGAGATCGGTGATACCGGTCGGCAAGGAGGCGAGGAATTCGGCGAAGGCTTCGCGCTCGGTCACAGATTTGGTGTCGGTGTACGACAGCGCGTGGTAGACCTCGGTGTTGTGGTCGGAGAAACCGATGTTGATCTCGCGCACGACATAAGGAATCGGCAGGATGCGCGCCTTGGCGTTCGCCAGCAGGTAGTAGGTGTGGCCGATTTCCTGCCATTCGAAACTGGTGCCCGGCGGCAATGCCGCGTACCAGTCCTTGATGATCGAGGTACGGCACACGCCATAGAACGGCGGCACGTACTGGTGCATGAAGTCGAGAACACGATCCTCGGCACGCTCCGACGCGTAGTCCTCGCAGATTTTCTTGTCGCGGCGGTAGTAGCTGACGCTGCCGGCCAGCGCCAGGTACATCAGGCAGTAGCCGTGGCACAGCCCGTAGTCGCGGTTGGCTTCCAGGAAGTTGACAGACTCGGCCAGCGATTCATGCAGGATGAAATCGTCGTCAGCCGCGAACACCATATACGGCGTCGTCAGTTGCTCGACACCGTAGGTCAGTTTGGCCTGCATCCCCCAGTAGGCGAATTGCGGCAGGTGCTGATAATCGACCGCGGAGAAATCACCTTCCGGGCGCTCGGAAGAAGAGTCCAACACCAAAACCTTGCAAGGCAGGCCGCTGTAGTACTGCAGCGCTCGACGCAAAAAAGCCGGGCGGTTGTGGGTGATCAGTACCACCGTCAGCAACTCGCTCAATGGCAGCTTGTTTTCAGAACCGTACTTGCCTTGCATAACTTCTCCCCACTACCGGCGAAACCGCCCGAAAAACACTTTAATGATGGAACGGATCAACGAACCCGACGCAGGTAACCGTCCGAGGCGACCGTGATCAGCAGCTTGTCTTGCATCTGCTGGTCAATCTCGAAATCCTGGTTCTCTTTCAGGTAGGCCCAAACTGCGGTTTTCGGGTTGTCACCCGGACCCCACGGGCGATCCGGGAAGGCATCGGCCGGCATGTCTTCAACCACGGTGTCCATGACCACGCAGTAGCTGTCAGCCGAAACCAGTGGTGCGTAAAGACGCAGTTCTTCGAGGACATGGTCGTGGGTGTGATTGGAATCGAGCACCACGATCACTTTCTTGCCGGCCGCCGCCTGACGAACCTGCTCGACCACTGCCGGATCGAGGCTTGAGCCTTCGATCATGCTGATGCGCTTGATCATCTGATGGCTTTCGATGGCCTCACGGTTGTGCGCACGGATGTCGCGATCGATGCCCAGCACTTCGCCGTGGCCCTGCAATTCGAGCAGCGAGGCGTAGTAAATGATCGAACCGCCGTGGGCGATACCGCACTCGATCACCAGGTCTGGCTTGATCCGCCAGATCAGCTCCTGCATCGCCATCATGTCTTGCGGCAATTGAATGATCGGACGGCCCATCCACGAAAAGTGGTAGGTGTATTTGTGTTTGGCCGACTGGTTGTAGAACTCCTGGGCCAACGCCTTCAGGTCCTTGTCCTGGCCCTGGGCAATCACTTCGGCCTGGCACTCCGCCTCGAAGGCTTTGATTACGTTATCGCTCATTGTCCGGTCTCACTGAAAAGTCATTTGATAGTCACGCTGCCAAAGGCATTCGCTTCGAGGCACATCAGTTGCTCTGCTGCACCTCAAGCAGATCTTGCAAACGGTCGACCACCGCCCAGAACGCCATGGGTTCGTGTGTCGGGTAGGGGTAATGCCCCAGGTTCAAATCGATCGAAGCGCCGCGTTCGCGCAGGCGTTGCTCGACGAGGGTTCTTACTGAAATCGGCTGGCCACTGGCGCAATTGATCACGCCGTCGAAGTCGCGTTGATGCAGGATCGCGGAGAGGTAACTGGCCGCGGTGGCAATCGGCAGAAAGTCGCGCAACTGCTCGCCCGCAGACATGTTGAACGACGCCTCACCGGCGTCGACTACGCGGTCCAGCGCCGCCAACAGACTGTTGGGGTTCTGCCCTTCGCCATGCAGGTAAAACAGCCGCGCCCATTGCAGGGTGAAAGGATGCTCTTGCTGCAAACTCTGCAAAAACAGGTGCAAGGTGTGCTTGGCCAGACCGTACGGATTGCTCGGCCGTGGCTCGGTGTTTTCGCTGAGCGGGCCGCTTTGCATGCCGTACTCGAAGCAGGTGCCGGTGACCAGCACCTGCTTCACCCCCGCCTCGACCGCACGTTTGATAAAGCGGTAATCGGCCATCAGGTTGTGCTCGAAATGGAACAACGCCCGATAGTTCGGCAACCCGGGCCAGGCCAGATGCGCGAGCACGTCGACGCCTTCGGTCAACGCGGCAACATCGAGATCGGCAGCGTGAATATCCGCTGCGACGAACTCGACATTGTTGATCCACGGCATGCCCTGCGCGGTTTCTGCGTTGCGTGCCACTGCACGAACAGCGCAGCCGCGCACCAGCAATGCCGCGACCAGATGCCGACCGACGAAGCCCGTGGCTCCGGTTACGAGAACCTTCACAGCACTTTCAACTCAGGCACGGCGATCACGAAGCGGCCGTCCCACCGACGCACTTGCGCCAATTGCTGACTGACTTCGTGCAGCAGGTTCCATGGCAGCACCAGCACGTAGTCGGGTTTTTCGATATCGATCTGCGCCGGCGCAACAATCGGGATGCGACTGCCCGGCAGAAACTTGCCCTGTTTGTGCGGGTTGGCATCGGCCACCCAGGCGAGCAGGTCCGGTTTGACCCCGGCGTAGTTGAGCAAGGTGTTGCCCTTCGCCGCCGCGCCGTAACCGACCACACGTTTACCGTCAGCCTTGGCCTGCAACAGAAAGCGCAGCAATTCATGCTTGATCCGTTCGGCGGCAGGCGCGAGGCTCGCGTAGTACTCGGGCGTTTTCACCCCTGCATCAAGTTCAGCCTGCAACTGTTGTTGCACCGCTGGTTGCACCGGGCGACGCTCACCGTCCTTGCGCTGCACGAACACCCGCAGCGATCCGCCGTGAGTGCTCAACTGGCTAACGTCGAGTACTTCCAGGCCGTTGCGCTCGCACAGGGTTTGCACGGCCGTCAGCGACAGATACGAATAATGCTCGTGATACAGCGTGTCGAACTGCGCGCCGGCCATCAGCGTCAGCAGTTGCGGGAATTCGAACGTGGCCACGCCGGTTGGCTTGAGCAAGGTGGCGAAACCGCCGAGGAAATCGTTGATGTCCGGCACATGCGCGAGCACGTTGTTGGCGGCCATCAGGTCAGCAGCCCAGCCTTCGCTTTTCAGCTGCGCGGCGGTGTCGCGACCAAAGAACAGCTCACGAATTTCCAGCCCCTTTTCCCGCGCCGCTTGCGCAGTACTGCGGGTCGGCTCGACACCCAGACACGGGATGCCGCAACCGGCGACGTACTGCAACAGGTAACCGTCGTTGGCAGCGACTTCGACCACGCGGCTGTCGGCGGTCAGGCCGAAGCGCTCGACCATCTCGGCCACATAGCGCTCTGCATGGGTTAGCCAGGTGCTGGAGAACGAACTGAAGTAGGCGTACTCGGCGTCGAACAGGCTGTCGGCGGAGGTGTAATCCTCGGTCTGCACGAGCCAGCATTGCTGGCACACGGCGACCTTCAGCGGCACCCATTGCTCGGCCTGTTCCAGCCGATCGGCATGCACGTAGGCGTTGGACGGTGGCGAGGTGCCGAGGTCGATCAGCGGCAGGCTCAGCGGTGCGGCGCACCCACGGCAATTCATAGACGCACTCCAGCAAAGTGTTGATCGAGCGCGGGATGGCTGGAATCCCGCGCTGACAAATTATTGACGGGCAACGGCCAGGCAATCGCCAGCCGTGGATCGTTCACCGACAGACCGCCTTCGTGCTCCGGCGCGTAATCAGCGCTGTGCAGGTAGAGCAATTCGGCGTCTTCGCTCAGCGTCTGGAAACCGTGGGCGAACCCGGCAGGGATCAACAGGCTGCGACCGTCACCGGCCTTCAAGTGCTCGGCGTGCCAGCGCAAAAAGGTTTCCGAGTCCGGCCGCAAATCGACCGCCACATCCCACACTTCGCCGCGCAGGCAGGTGATCAGTTTGGCTTCCGGCGCATTCGCGTTCTGATAATGCAGACCGCGCACGCTGCCCTTCTCGCGAGTGCATGAATGGTTGATCTGACGGATATGAAACTCACTGCCAAACGCACTCAGACTGCCCTCGCAGAACAACCGGGCGAAGTGCCCGCGCTGATCTTCGAAGCGTTTGTGCTGCACGCTGAACAATCCGGCCAGCGGCAATGCCTGCAAGGAAAACTCGCTCACAGCGCGCCTCGGTACAGGTTCAGTTGGCCGAGGGTGACGGCGCGCATGTCGTCGCCGTTCTGCCACGCCAAATGCCAGTCGAGGGTTTGCGTCAGGCATTGCTGCAAGGTCCAGCGCGGCTGCCAACCGAGCAGTTGGCGTGCGCGGCTGCTGTCCAGACGCAGCAGACCGGCCTCGTGCAGTTCACTCGGCTCGATGCGCAGACCGCGCGCTTGCGGCCAGCGGCTGGCGAGCAATTCGACCACTTCGCCGACGCTGCACATGTCCGCCTCGCCGGGGCCGAAGTTCCACGCACCGGCGTACTCCGGGCCTTGCTCGTAGAGGCCGGCAGCCAGTTGCAGATACCCGGCCAATGGTTCCAGCGCGTGTTGCCACGGGCGCACGGCTTGCGGGTAACGCAGGGTCACCGGCTCGTCTGCCGTCCAGGCTTTGAGTACATCGGGAATCAGTCGCTCGGGAGCAAAATCACCACCGCCCAAAACGTTGCCGGCACGCGCCGTGGCCAGGGCCAGACCGTGCTCGGCGTACTTGTCTGCCGGGAAGAACGAGGCCGCGTAAGACTGCGCCAACAGTTCGCAACAGGCCTTGCTGCTGCTGTAAGGATCGTGGCCACCGAGGGCTTCGTCTTCGCGGTACGGCCACAGCCATTCCTTGTTGGCGTAAACCTTGTCGGTGGTCACCAGCACACAGGCACGTACGCAGCCGACCTGACGAATCGCTTCGAGCAGGTTCAGCGTACCCATGACGTTGCTGGAATAAGTGCCGAGCGGATCGCGATAGCCTTCGCGCACCAGCGGCTGGGCGGCCAGGTGCAGGACGATCTCCGGCTCGGTATCGGCAATGATTTCGAGCAAGGCACCGAGATCACGCAGATCACCGCGCTGATCATCGATGCCTTCGTGCACCCGCGCCAGTTCGAACAGGCTCGGCTCGGTCGACGGATCCAGTGAAAAGCCGCTGACTTGCGCGCCGAGGCTTTGCAGCCACAGGGTCAGCCAACTGCCCTTGAAACCGGTGTGCCCGGTGACCAGCACACGCTTGCCGCGCCAGAAATCCGCACTCAGGCCCATTGCTTCCATGGGGCCTCCCCGCTCTGCCACAGCGCTTCGAGATGGTTCTTGTCGCGCAGGGTGTCCATGGGTTGCCAGAAACCATCGTGTTCGAAGGCTTTGAGCTGTTCGTCCTGGGCCAGGCGGGCCAACGGCTCGGCCTCCCAAGTGGTTTGATCACCCGCGATGTACGGCAACACTTTTGGCGACAGTACAAAGAAACCGCCATTGATCCAGCCACCGTCGCCACGAGGTTTTTCGGTGAAACCGAGGACCTGATCGCCTTGGCGTTCGAGGGCACCGTATCGACCCGGTGGCTGCACCGCAGTGACAGTCGCCAAGCGACCGTGAGCCTTGTGGTAATCGACCAGCTCGCGAATGTTCAGATCGGAAACGCCGTCGCCGTAGGTGAAGCAGAACGCTTCTTCATCCTGCAGGTAACGACCGGCGCGCAGGAGACGGCCACCGGTCATGGTTTCTTCGCCGGTGTCGATGAGCGTGACGCTCCATGGCTCGCTGTAATTCTGATGCACGTCCATGCGGTTTTCGCGCATGTTGAAGGTGACGTCGGAGGTGTGCAGGAAGTAGTTGGCGAAGAAGTCCTTGATCGCGTAGCCCTTGTAGCCGAGGCAGATCACGAAGTCGTGAATTCCGTGAGCGGAATACTGCTTCATGATGTGCCAGAGAATTGGCTTGCCACCGATCTCGATCATCGGTTTGGGCTTGAGGTGCGACTCTTCACTGATGCGCGTGCCGAGGCCACCCGCCAAAATAACTGCCTTCATCGTCTCCCCTCTTGTTCGTCACCGGGCTGCACACAGCTTTCTTGAGCTTTGCGGCCTACTGGCTAACCTTTTTGCCGGTTCGGGCGCAGGTGGGAAGCCCGCGAGCGCTCGTTTTATGGCGATTTGAGGGGGACTTGCAGGAAACGCGCCAGCTCGCAGACCCGCCGAATACCATCACAGGGGACAGCGACGAGCGCCCGGATAAAAAAAGGGAGCCCGACCTGCCACGGTCGGGCTCCCTTCGTTACAGCTCAAAATACCTTCAAAGCCACAAGGCGGATGAATCAGCCAAACATGCTGAACCCATCTCCATTGATCGGCAGAACATCACCGTTGGCCGCTTTGAAGTGCTCGATGGTGTTGCCACCAGCGAACCAGTCCTGCAGTTTTACACCTTGGGCGGTTGGATCGGTCGGCGGGGAATATCCATCGCTGAGGTACAAGTCATCACCCACCCGCGCCAGCTGCAACGTGCTGGCCGACCGGACGTTATTCAGGATCAAGGTGTCATTGGTGCTAAGCCCGTCATCCCGGATAGTCACCAGCAGGTTGGTGTTGACGTAATAGGTGTCATCACCCTCTCCGCCGTTGCCAAAGCCACTGGCTTTCATCTGCCCGACTGGAGTGAACAAGGCGCCAAAGGTCAAATCATCATTGCCGGCACCACCGAGCAAGGCAAAGCCCTTACCCGTACCAAGCAGATCGTCATTGCCGGCGCCGCCAACTGCAGTGCCACTGGCGACAAAAATCGTGTCAAAACCATCCTCACCATAGGCGAAGGTGCCACGGTCATCTCCCGTGCTGATGATGCGGTCATTACCATTGCCGCCGTACAGCATGTCAGCCTGCGGCCCGCTGGCAGCAACATCGACCGCGAAAGGTCCGAGCTGGGTGTTGTAGCTACCGTAAATGACATCGTTGCCGTCGCCGCCATAAATCACGTCATTACCCAGACCACCTTCAAAACTGTTGGCAAGCGCGTTGCCTGTCAGCGTGTCATTGAAGTTGGTCGCGATAATGCTCTCGACATTGATCAGCACATCGCCCTGCGCATCACCGCCCGTATTCACGCCGGACTGCAGATTGATGTTCACCGCCGCAGCGCTGTTGGCGTACCAGACTGTGTCGATCCCTTCACGGCCGTCGATCACGTCGGCGCCACCGCCACCGACGAAGTTGTCGTTGAGCGTGGTACCGGACAACGTGTCGGCAAAATTGCTGCCCTGGAAGAGCTCGATCCCGACAAAGGTATCCCCCGCAGCATCACCGGCGTTGACGTTGGTTTTCAGGTCGATGGTGACCGCACTGTCGGACGACTCGTAGCTGACCATATCGAAGCCTGTACCGCCATCGAGCACCAGGGAAGCCGTGCCGCCAACAAATACGTCGTTGAAATTCGAACCACGCATCGCTTCGATGCTGTTGTAGGTGTCACCCAGCGCGATCCCGGTATTGATCCCGGTTTTCCAGTTGATACTGACGCCTACGGTACTGTCGGCGTAAGACACGGTGTCCAGGCCACCACCGCCGATGAACTGGTCGGCACCACCGCCGCCATACAGCACGTCGTTTCCGTTGCCGCCAGTGATGATGTTGTCGAGGGCATTACCGATGCCCGTAAACGCACCGGTACCGGTGTAGGTCAGACGCTCGACGTTGGCCGCGAGCGTATGGTCCTTGTAGCTGACCCGTACTTCATCGTTACCGCCGCCAGCCTGTTCGATAACGGTTACGCCACCGCCGTTGACGTAGTAAGTGTCGTCACCCGCCCCCCCCTCGTAGGTGGCAAAAAGGTAAGCGTCAGTGGTGAAGCTGTCGTTGAACGCCGAGCCAATGACCTTTTCGACGCCGGTCAGGGTAATGCCCTGCGAATCGCCACCGACACCTGCCAGACCAGCGCCCGGACGGATATCGACGTTAACGCCTGCAGCCGACGTCGAGTAATCGACGGTGTCAAAACCTTCACCACCGTCGACACCGCTGATTCGGCTATCGACCACGAAGGTGTCGTTGTACTTGGAGCCAGCGATCACCTCGATACCGTTGTAGGTATCGCCCGCGCCGATCCCCGAGACGACGCCGGTTTTCAGGTTGATGTTCATGGCAACCGTGCTGTCGAGGTACGACACGGTGTCGCGACCGGCGCCGCCGATGAACTGGTCGGCACCGCCACCGCCGTAGAACACGTCGTTGCCGCTGCCGCCAGTGATGACGTTGTCGAGGGCATTGCCCCAGCCAGTGAACGAGCCAGTGCCGGTGTAAGTCAGGCGTTCGATGTTGGCTGCCAGTGTGTGGTCTTTGTAGGTCACGCGCACTTCATCGTTGCCGCCGCCCACTTGCTCGATGGCCGTCACGCCGCCGCCATTGACGTAATAGATGTCATCCCCGGCGCCGCCCTCGTAAGTGGCGAAGAGGTAGGCGTCGGTGGTGAAACTGTCATTGAACGCCGAGCCAATGACCTTTTCGACGCCGGTCAGGGTAATGCCCTGCGAATCGCCACCGACACCTGCCAGACCAGCGCCCGGACGGATATCGACGTTAACGCCTGCAGCCGACGTCGAGTAATCGACGGTGTCAAAACCTTCACCGCCGTCGACGCCACTGATTCGGCTATCGACCACGAAGGTGTCGTTGTACTTGGAGCCAGCGATCACCTCGATACCGTTGTAGGTATCGCCCGCGCCGATCCCCGAGACGACGCCGGTTTTCAGGTTGATGTTCATGGCAACCGTGCTGTCGAGGTA
>NZ_JACVHC010000004.1:170698-700552 GCF_017976235.1 Pseudomonas anatoliensis
GGTGTAAGTCAGGCGTTCGATGTTGGCTGCCAGTGTGTGGTCTTTGTAGGTCACGCGCACTTCATCGTTGCCGCCGCCCACTTGCTCGATGGCCGTCACGCCGCCGCCATTGACGTAATAGATGTCATCTCCAGCGCCGCCCTCGTAAGTAGCGAAGAGGTAGGCGTCGGTGGTGAACGTATCGTTGAATGCAGTACCAATGACTTTTTCAACACCGGTCAGGGTATCTCCCTGTGCATCACCACCAACGCCTGCCAGGCCTGTGCCTGGTCGGATGTCGACGTTGATGCCGGCCGAGGAAGCCGAGTAATCGACAGTATCGAACCCCTCACCGCCATTTAATTTGTCCGCACCGGCGCCGCCAATGAGGATGTCATTGCCGGCCCACCCATTGATCTCATCATCACCACTGGTACCCGTCAGCGTATCCGCGCCGTTTGTCCCGTTTATTACAGCCATTATTTCTTCCTTGCCTTGTTGTGAAACCGGTACCGATTCGCGTGGCGATCACGTCGTCGCAGCGAACGTCAAAAAGAGCCGAATGTGTTGATATCGACAGGAAACGATTACAGCTTTAGCTGTGGTAATAAAAATGTATCGAGGTTGATGCAAACACGAACCGCACAAGCAAAAAAAAACAGGCGACTGCCAAGTCGCCTGTTTTCTTCATGGTGGCCAACGCAAATCGATCAATCCGCCAGCCAACCGTTTTCCCAATAACGCAAGTTATCGCCGCGCAAAATGTAGTCGCGCAGCACGACTTCGCGCAAATCGTCACCCATGCGATAGCTGGCGTCCGGGTCGGCCAGGTGCATGCGGATTGCCTGCAGCCATTCGTCCGTGGTGTTGGTCTTGATCCGTGTGCACGGCAGATAGCCTTGGTAGGCCTCGGTGTTGGTGCAAATCACCGGGTAACCGCAGGCGCCGTACTCCAGCAGACGCAGGTTGCTCTTGCAGTCGTTGAAAATGTGGAATTCCAGCGGCGCCAAGGCCAGATCGAGATTGAGGCTGGCCAGTTTCGCCGGATACGCGTCGAGGGCGATTACCCCGTGGAACTCATGCATGTACGGGAGCAGGTCGTCCGGGCACATGCCGAAAAACACCCAGTCGACTTCATCCGCGAGTTCGCGCACGACATCCGCGATCACCGCCAGGTCACCGTGGTGGCTGGTGCCGCCGCCCCAGCCGACGCGAGGTTTTTTCGAGGTCCGGCGCTGGCTGCGCAGGTTGCTCCAGAATTCCTTGGCCAACATGTTGGGCACTACACGAATGTCGTGATGCATATCCGACAATGCGTTGGCCAACGGCTGAGTCGAGACGACGACGCGATCACACATGCCGATCGCACGGCGAACCAGACGCTCCATCTGATGCTTGTCCGGCATGTTGCGGATATGCGCATTGCGGTGGGGAACATCGATCACGTAGTCATCCAGCTCATAGATTCGCCGCGCATTGAAGTAGTCGCGCAGCACTGGCATCTCGTTGATCGGCGCTTCGGAATAACGGCCCTGCAGAACAATCACATCAGGTGACAGACGCTCGATTTCAACAATTGGCGGCAGGTTCACGCTATAGCGAATCTGCCCCTGCACCCTGCCTGCCGCTTCGAGTTCGATCAGCGGTTGGGTGACACGATAGTGCCCGACGGCGGAGGCATTGATCGGCAGCCCGAGAATTTTCGGCAAGGAGCTATTGCTGAAAGGACTCCAACCACTGCGCAGGCCCGGCTCGAGCGTGAAACTCGAACGGGTGGCCCCGTTCAACGACAGGTTGGGATTGTAGGCCGGGTCACGGGCAACCACCGGCAGCCAGCGCTTGTAGAAGGTTTTTTCCTGCTCGCTGTGTGAGATGGCTGCTTCATCAATGACCGACTCCACTGGCTGCGCGCCGAGCGCCAGCACCGCGTAAGGGGTCCAGACCACCAGATAACCTTGCCGGGCGACGCGCAGGGCCAGGTCCACTTCATGCAGCGTGCGCGGCAGACTCTGCTCATCCAGACCGTCAACCGCATCGAACACCGACTTGCGCACCATCAGGCAATCAGCCCCGACGGCACTCAGGTCCTGAACCGCTTGCAATCGGAACATGTACCCGGCGGACTGCATCGCCTGACCATAAAACGGCACACCGGCCGGCCCCTGCAGGCCCAGCACCAGCCCGGCATGCAAGACATAGCCATCGGGATTGAACAGCTTGGCACCGACGATGCCCACTTCCGGACGCTGGGCGTGGTTGAGCAACTCGTCGAGCCAGTCACCCTGAGTGATCACCGCAAAGGGGTTGAGTAGCAGCACGTACTCGCCCCGCGCCTGGGCAACGGCAAAATTGCGCAAGGCTGCGACGTTGCCTTGCTGCGGGTATGTCAGCACCCGCACTCGCTCGCTGCCCAGTTGCGCCATACCGGCCAGCCAGGCTTGGGCCTCGGCTGTCTCGCTGCCGTTGTCGACCAGCAACAGCTCGTACTCGCTGTACGCGGTTTTCTCCAGCAGGCTCTCGACACAGCGCTGCAGCGCCGAAATCTTGTCGCGGGTAGAAATGATGATCGAGACCAACGGCCGGCTCACATGCCGGTAATCGACTCGATTGAGCAGCTCGACGCTGCCGCGACGCATGTCGTGGGCGATCCCCAGACGATCAAGATGGGCCGTCAGCAATCGCGGGTTGTTTTCAGTCACTTGCGGCAGCGATAGCCACTCGGCCAAATCGAATGTCGACTCGATGGCAATCTCGGCCAGATGCCCGACCACCTGAGTGCCCTGATCTTCGACCATCCGCCACAACAGGTCGTGAGGCGCCAACTCAGTGAACGTCGAATCGAATCCGCCGAGCGCCACAAAGGCATTACGCTGGAACGCCAGGGTGCGGCCGACATAAGGGTAGGTGCGCATCAGGTCGAGGTTGAAGTCGGGTTTGAACGCCGGCTCCACCGACTCACCCGCCCGCAAACTGCCTTCATCGCTGTATAGACACTGCAAATCGCTGTTGAAGGCGATTCGCTCGGCCATCATCAGCAAGGCAGGGGGCACCAGACGATCACCGGCACGCAGCAGATAAAACCAGTCGGCTCCCTGCAGCTGTGGCAGCAATTCATTGATCTGCTGCAGGCGATCGTCTTGCAGCGGCAAATGGAATACACGTCCGTCCAGTACCGGCTCAGCGCAAGTAGAAGACAACACCAGTGTCAGCTCGGGCGCATAGACCTGCGCGGCGAGACTCTCCAGCGTACGTTCCAGCGCTGCAGAACTGCCCTGATCATCAACCACGATGGGCACGATTCGCGGCGTGGACGGCCAGCCTGCCAGCGTGTCCGGCAACAGTCTGCGCTGAACGTCACTGAGCGTGCGGCACTCCAGCCATTGCGTATAGAGTTCGGAAAAACTCAGACTGCTACTGCCAACCGCCCATATCTGAGCGCTCTGTTTGGTGCCGAGCGTGCGGCTCAGCGGCAGTTCTTCCCAGACCCGTGGCGAATCATCTGCCTTGGGCAACGGCACATAACGTACCCAACCCTTTGCTGGCGCAGATTCTCCGCTGCGCGCCTTGAGCATTTGCATCAGCCATTGCCGCTCGATTTCGAGCGCGTCTTTCATGGCTTGCTGGCCGCTCAGACGATCGGGATACAGGCGTTCGACACTCAACACGTGGTTGGACACGACCACGTTGCCGCGCCGCATCAAACACACAAACAGCGCGAAATCGAGGCTCGCCACAAAGCAGTGCTCGGGCTGCGTCAGCGCCGGCAACAACTCCAGAACATCGGTGCGACGGAACATGGCACTGCTGAAACCACCGAGGATGTTCGCCGGGAACGCCTCGAAGATTGCCAGCAAGTCGTCACCCTTGAACAAGCCACTGATTGGTGACAGTGGCGTATTTTCCAGACGTGAAGGCAGCACCATGTCGTCGGCGTCCCAGAACAGACGCTGGGCCAGCACCAGATTGACCTCGTCACGTTCGGCCAGCACGCGAGCCTGATACTCGATACAGCTGGCAAACAGATGATCGTCGTCACACAAGAACTTGATGAACTCGCCCTGCGCCTGATCGAGGCAGGCTTTCAGATTGCCGATCATTCCCAACGTGTGCGGATTACGCACATAACGCACGGTGACGCCGGACTGCTCGACAACCGACGCAACGATGTCTTCGATCTCACTGCCGCGACTGTCATCGCACACAATGATTTCAAGATTGCCATAGCCCTGACTGACGGCGCTGCGCAATGCCCGCTCGAAAAAGCGCGAATTGAAGGCAGGAATAACAAGGCTGACAAGAGGAAGTGAATTCACGGCGGGCTCACAGGCGGTACGAGCCCGCCCGGAAAAGCGAGCCCTTGATACCGCAAAAAAACATGACTGAGGGACAGGGTAAACGGGCGTTTATGCGCCCGTTGAGGATCAGATCTTGTTGAACAGCCCCAACTGACTGATCTTGCTGAACGCCAGTTGCGCGGCCTGCAACATGGTCTGCTGCAAGGTCAGGCGGGTCATGACTTCAGCCGGGTCCGAATCACGGATCGAGCCTTGGGTCGTGGTGTTCGCCGTGCTCAGGCTGTCGTTGGTGGCGGATTGCATATCCAGCGACTGGCCGCGCGCACCGATAGACGTGACAGCAGTGCCGATCTGATTGGTGGCGGCGTCGATGTTGCCGATACCGGCTTCCATGGCGCCCTGCAGTTTCTGCTTGGCCACCGGGTCGCCATCGATCGGCGTATTCAGCGCGGTAATCATCTGACCCAGGGTGTCGAGCACGTTCTGAGTCTGGTGGTTATTCGGCTGAATCGAGAATTGATCGCCGGCTGCCGGGGCGCTGCCCAGAGCGAACGTCACACCGGCTGCCGTCGCGTTGCTACCGGCCACAGTGCCCGAAGACACAGGCTTGCTGTCAGCGGTTACCGGCGCCGCGTAGAGATCGAACGCAGTGGCGCTGGTGAACTTGAGGATCGCCCCACCCTGCGGGAATGCCGCGGTGTAGGCCGCCTGATCGGTGATGCTGGAACCGGTGATCACCGCCGTCGAAGAGTTGCCCGGGCTACGCGAAGTGGTGAACGTGTCCGGGGTCACCGCCAGTTGAAAACTGTGCCCGGCAATGACCGCATCCGGGTTGGTATCACCGGCCTTCAGGTTGAGGTTCAGCTTCATGTCGACACCGCGGAAGCTGAAGCTCTGGTTGCTACCGCTGGTGTTGCTGATCACGCCGTTCTTGCTGGCGTCAGCAGTGACGTCGTTACCCAGCGCGTCGGTGATCTTCATCTGCGTGCTGCTGACGAAGGCGACGGTGTACGGCTGACCACTGGTGAACGTAGAGTTATAGGTGGCAGCGGTGCCAACGGTACCGTTGGACAATACAACGCGACCGTCATCCACCGCAGGTGCGGTCATGGTGGTGTTGGTGCGACCGGTGTTGATGGTCTGCTGGAATGCATCCCAACCGGTGGTATTGGTGCCGACCGCCAGGCCATCGCCGATGCCCAGATTGATGGTGGTCTGGTCACCGTTGTAGGAATAGGTGCCGTCGGTGTTTTGCGAATACGGTGCGGTGTCGGTTTTCGAACCGGAGAACAGGTAGTTGCCGTCGGCATCCTTGGAGTTCATCAGGCCCAGCACTTGTTTCTGGATCTCGCCCAGTTCCGACGCGTAAGCCTGGCGATCCTTGTCGGTGATCGTGCCGTTGTTGGCGGCCAGGGAGATTTCCTTGGCGCGGCTCAACGCCGTGGTGATGGCATCCAGCGTGGATTCCTGCACGGTCAACGCACTCTTGGTGCTGCTGATATTGGTGGTGTACTGCTCAAGCAGCGCGGCCTGCTGACCAAGCTGCAGCAAACGACCGGCACCGACCGGATCATCGGCGGCCGTGTTGATGCGTTGCAGGCTGCTCGCCTCGCTGGCGCTGGCCAGCGCCTTGTTGAAGTTACGCTGATAGTCCGCAGCTTGCGTTCCGTAATACTGGGCGGTGGAAATGCGCATGAATTACGACTCCTTAAAGGCTGTTGATCAGCGTGGCGAAAGTTTCCTGCGCAGCTTTGATGATCTGCGAAGACGCGGTGTAGTACTGCTGGTATTTGACCAGGTTGCCGGTTTCTTCATCCAGGTTGACCCCGGAGAGCGAATCACGCGCACCGGCGGCCTGTGTCAGGATCGCCGTGGTGGCCTCAACGTCGGACTTGCCTTGGGCGGTCTTGGTACCGACGTTGGTCACCAGCTTGTTGTAGGCGTCGGTCAGGCTGATGCCCTTGCTGGCGGAACCAGTATCGACGGTCTGCGCAGTTTGCAGGCCAACCAGCGATTGCGCATTGCGGTTGTCCGAGGACGCCGCACCGGTCAGGTTCATGGTGAAGGTTTCGCCAGGCTTCGGCGTACCGCCAACGGTGGTCTGCATGGAGAAGGTTTTCTGTACGTTCGGCGTAACGCTGGTGTCCAGCACCGGGTTGCCGCTGGCATCAACGATGCCGACTTTCAGGTCCAGCGTGTTCGCTTGACCAGGAACGATAGTGCCGCTGCTGATGAGACCGCCCTTGGCATCCACGAAAGTGTAAGACTGGCTGCCCCCGGAGACCGCACCGAACACCAGCTTGACCGGCGTCGAATTCTTCAGCGCCGCCTGCATGTCAGCCTGGGCAGTCGGGTTGTAGATATCGATCTTGCTGGTGAGCGTCGGCTGGGTAAAAGTGCCCAGACCGTTGGCGCTGGCCACACCAGTCAACGGACCCGCTGCCGCGATTTTCTTCGGATCGGTCAGTACCGTCTGAATGCTCGCTGCCGCGTTGCGGGTCGGCGTCACTTTGAAGCTGTCGCCCGCGCTCAATGCGCCGCCCTTTAGGGCCAGGCTGAAGCCGTCGATCACCGGCGGTGGCGTCGTGTTGGTGCTGAACGTCCCCATCTCGGTACCGTCAGAGCGCTTGACGGTGTAATCGGTGGCGCTGGTGAACGTCACCTGATAATCGCTGGTGGTCAGCTTGCCGGTGTCCTTGATGGTGACGTCAAGGTTGCCCGAGCCTGCGCTGTTACCCGACTGCGCAATGCTGCGCTGGCTGATCAGCGCGGCACTGTTGATGTTGTTGAAAATCGCCGCGCCGAAGTCACCGTTCTTGTCGATGCCCTGGGCTTGCTGGCTGTTGATCTGATCGGCGATGACCAGCGCTACACGCCCCAGCTCGTTGAGCGACGGGTCGAGCACTTCTTTGCGATAAGTCAGCAAGCCACCGATTTCGCCACCGCTGATCACCGAAGTGATGTCGATGGTGCTCGAGCCGCGATCCATCTGGATGCCCATGCGTGTCGGGTCATCCTTGCTCGGCACGGTGCTGAGCGAGTTGGTGGTGTTGCCGATGACCAGCGGCTGGCCGCTGCCGACATACACATCGAAACTGGTGCCACGCTCGACGACTTGCGCGCCGGTCAGCTCGGACAACTGGCGCACGGCCTCATTACGGCTGTCGAGCAAATCGTTCGGCGCACCGCCGCTGGTGGAGATCTCACCGATCTTCTGGTTGAGCGCGGCGATCGAGTTGGCCAGTTTGTTCACCTGGGCGGTCATGTCGCTCAGGCTGCCGTTGATCGTGGTGTTCTGGTCGTTCAACTGCTTTGCGATGGAGTTGAAGCGACCGGTCAGCGCCTGTGCGCCAGTCAGCACCGATTGACGGGAAGTGTCATCGGTGGCCGAAGTCGATACACCCTGCATCGAGGTGAAGAATTTCTGCAACACACCGGTCAGGCCGGTGTTGACGTCCGACAGCGTGCCATCCAATGGCTTGGCTTGCGCCAGATACGACGCCGATTCGCTGTTGAGCGAAGTCGCAGTGTGCAACTGGGTTTCCAGGTACGAGTTGTAGACCCGGCGCACGTCGGCCAGGGTTGTGCCTGTGCCGATGAAAACGCTGCCGTACTGCTGCGAGGATTTGGTGCCCTGCACGGTTTGCTGGCGCGAATAACCGGCGGTGTCGACGTTGGCAATGTTGTTGCCTGTCGTAGCCAAAGAGGACTGGCTAGCCGACAGCCCCGACATCCCGATATTGAGCAAACTCATGGTTCAGACCTTATACCTTGTGCCTATAAAGGCGTGGTGGAAACGCCCGCCGCAGCGTAGTTTTCAAAACTGTTCATCTGCTTGGCTATCTGCGAAATCTTGCTCGCGTAGTTCGGGTCGGTTGCGTAACCGGCCTTCTGCAACTCGCGTACAAACTGTTCTGGGTTATCGGCCGACTTCAGCACTTCTTGATAGCGATTATTGGACTGCAGCAAAGTCACCAGATCGTGGAAGCTGTCCTTGTACGAGGCGTAGGAACGGAACTGGGCCGTCTCCTTGACCATCGCGCCATTGCGGAACTCGCTGGTGATTGCCCGGGCCGAATCGCCCTGCCAGTTGCTGCTCGCCTTGATACCGAACAGGTTGTGGCTGCTGCTGCCGTCCTGCGCGCGCATGACCGATTTGCCCCAACCGGTTTCCAGTGCGGCTTGCGCCACCAGGTAACGCGGATCGACGCCGATACGGTCGGCGGCTTCCTTGGCCATCGGCAGCATGGTGTTGACGAATTCGTCGGCAGAGCTGAAGGCTTTTTTTGCCGGCGCCAGCGGAATCTGCGCCATCGCACGGCCGTAAACCTGCATCTGGCCGCCTGAGGCTTTTTCGGCCTCGGCACGCGCCAGCCAGTCGCCGTTGTACAGCGGGCCTGCGCCAGTGACGGCAGCAGTCGTGGCGCGTTGCGGCAATTGAGTTGTCGCGGCAGGCGTGGCCGACGGCACCAGCCCTGCGAGCAAACGATCAGCCAGTTTCGGCGGCAAGGCCAGACGACGCTGATTGATCAGCGCCATGTCATTGCTGTGCGCAAGCTGGGTGTTCGGCGCATGCACCGAACGCGAGGCCCACAGCGGACGCTCGCCATTGAGGCGTGACAACGGGCCAGTGCCGACGGTGCCGGCAGCAATCGGTGTGGCGACATTGGCGGCAGCGGCTTTCGCGGCTTCCTGCTTGGCAGCGGAGGCGGCTTCAGCCTCGCCCGGCGCCATCGGTTTGTTCTTCGACATCTGGCGCATCAGCACGTCGGCCAGACCGATACCACCACCCTCGCGGGACATGGAAACGGCCAGTTGCTGGTCGTACATTTCCTGATACTGCTTGGCCGCCGGCGTGTTCAGCGGATTGTCTTCGCCCAACGCATTTGTGGCAGAGCGCATCGACTTGAGCATTTCACCGAGGAACAGCGATTCGAACTCCTGCGCAACCTTGCGCATGTTCGCATCGCTGTCCTTGTCGCCGACCTTGAGCTGATTCAGACGATTGAGGTCGGAGTAGGAACCCGAATCGCTGCTGCCGACCACACCGCTTTTGCGCATATCCATAGTGGCCGTCCTCAGATCACGATCAGGTCGGCTTGCAACGCGCCGGCCTGCTTCAGTGCTTCAAGAATCGCCATCAGGTCACCCGGTGCCGCGCCGACCTGGTTCACCGCACGAACGATCTCGTCGAGGGTGGTGCCCGGGCCGAACTTGAACATCGGTTTGGCTTCCTGTTCGGCATTCACTCGCGAACGCGGCACGACAGCGGTCTGGCCGTTGGACAACGGGCCTGGCTGGCTGACGATCGGGTCTTCGGTGATGGTCACGGTCAGGCTGCCGTGAGTCACGGCGGCTGGCGAAACCTTCACGTTCTGGCCGATGACGATGGTGCCGGTACGTGAGTTGATGATGACTTTGGCGACGGCCTGACCCGGATCGACTTCGAGGTTTTCCAGGATCGACAGGTAGTCGACACGCTGGCTCGGATCGAGCGGCGCGGTCACGCGAATCGAACCGCCGTCAATGGCTTGTGCGACGCCAGGGCCGAGCATGTCGTTGATCTTGTCGACGATGCGTTTGGCGGTGGTGAAGTCGGAGCGATTGAGGTTCAGCGTCAGACTGTTGCCTTGGTTGAACCCGCTCGGCACCGAACGCTCAACCGACGCACCGCCAGGGATGCGACCGGCCGACGGAACGTTGACGGTAATCTTCGAACCGTCACGACCTTCGGCGTCGAAACCACCGACAACCAGGTTGCCCTGAGCGATGGCGTAGACGTTGCCGTCGATACCCTTGAGCGGGGTCAGCAACAGTGTGCCGCCGCGCAGGCTCTTGGAGTTACCGATCGACGAAACGGTGATGTCGACCTGCTGACCCGGCTTGGCGAACGCCGGCAGATCGGCACTGATCGAAACCGCCGCGACGTTCTTCAACTGCACGTTGCCCGAACCCGGCGGCACCTTGATGCCGAACTGCGAGAGCATGTTGTTGAAGGTCTGCAGGGTGAACGGCGTCTGCGTCGTCTGGTCACCGGTGCCGTTAAGCCCGACCACCAGGCCATAGCCGATCAACTGGTTGGAACGCACGCCGGAAATACTGGCGATGTCTTTCAACCGTTCGGCGTGTGCAGTGAAGGCCACCGGCAACAACAGCGCGGCCAGCATGAGGCTCTTGAAATTCAACGTAGCCACCTAGAAAGGGAACAGCGGGCTGAGGAAGAAGCGGTCGAACCAGCCTGGCTGACTCGTGTCGGCAAATGCGCCAGTACCCGAATAGGTGATGCGTGCATCGGCGACGCGAGTCGACGACACGGTGTTGTCGGTAGCGATGTCATCGGCGCGGACCATGCCGGCAATTCGCACCAGCTCATCGCCAGTGTTCAGCGTCAGCCACTTCTCGCCGCGCACAGCGATGATGCCGTTAGGCAAAACGTCGGCGACGGTCACGGTGATCGAACCGGTCAGGCTGTTGCTCTGTCCCGACTTGGCGTCCCCCTTGGTCGAGCGGTCGGCGCTGTAGCCGGCGTTCAGGCTCAGGTCGCCGCCACCAATCGGATTGTTGGTGGTCAGGCTGGAACCGAACAACGAGGTCAGACCGACCGAGTTGTCGCTGTTCTTGTCCATCTGCGAGTTGGCGTTCTTGCTCGCCTGGGTGCGCTCGTTCAGGGTGATGGTGATGATGTCACCGACCCGGAACGCCTTGCGGTCGCTGTACAGGTTCTGCTCGAAACCGGCCTGATAGATCGAGCCATTATTGGCAGCCGCCGGCAACGGCGTGCGCGGCAACACCGGAGCGTAGTAAGGGTCATTGGGCTTGGGCGTCGGGGCGACGCAGCCCGCGAGCGAGACGACCCCACTCAATGCCAGAACAGATACAAAGCGATTCATGACCCTACCTCACGGTGTTGCAGGCGACCTCATGGCCGCCTCATAGACTTGATTACAGATTCTGCGTTACGAACGAGAGCATCTGGTCGGCGGTGGAGATCACCTTGGAGTTCATCTCGTAAGCGCGCTGAGTGGTGATCATGTTGACCATCTCTTCAACGGTGCTGACGTTGGACGTTTCCAGGGTGTTCTGCAGCGTGGTGCCGAAACCGGCCAGACCCGGAGTACCGACCTGCGGCGCGCCGGAAGCGGCGGTTTCCAGGAACAGGTTGTTGCCCACGGCTTGCAGACCGGCCGGGTTGATGAAGTCAGCGGTCTGCAGGTTGCCGATCACTTGCGAGGCGGCGTTGCCCGGCAGCGTGACGGAAACGGTGCCGTCATTGCCGACGGTGAAGGTTTGCGCGTCGTTCGGGATAACGATCGCTGGCTCCAGAGCAAAACCACTGGCGTTGACGATCTGGCCATTGGAGTCGAGGTGGAACGTACCGTCACGGGTGTAGGACGTGGTGCCGTCCGGCTGCAGGATCTGGAAGAAACCGCGACCGTTGATGGCCATGTCCAGCGGCTGCTCGGTGGTTTGCAGGCTGCCGGCGGTGAAGTTTTTCTGGGTGCCGACGATGCGCACACCGGTACCCACTTGCAGACCCGACGGCAGTTCGCTGTCCTGAGTCGACTGGGCGCCTGGCTGGCGTTTGATCTGGTACAGCAAGTCCTGGAACTCGGCGCGGTCACGTTTGAAACCCGTGGTCGAGACGTTCGCCAGGTTGTTGGAAATGGTAGTCAGGTTGGTGTCCTGAGCGGACAGACCCGTTTTGGCAACCCATAGAGCCGGAAGCATTCGATTCTCCTCGTGCGCCTGTTTTACGGCGCGACGTTCTGATAATTAGCTGATCTGCAAGACCCGAGCCATGGCCTGGTCGTCGTCTTTGGCGGTGTTCATCATCTTGATGTGCAACTCGAACTGCTTGGCCAGGGCCAGCACCGAGGTCATCTCTTCGACGGCATTGACGTTGCTCGACTCAAGGAAACCCGACACCAGTTTGACGTTGGCATCGGCCTGCGCCGGCTGGCCGTCCTTGGTGTAGATCGAGCCGTCGAGGCCTTTATTCATGCTCTTGATGTCCGGGTTGACCAGTTTGATCCGGTCGACTTCGGCCATCACACGCGGGCCTTCGCCCATCGCGCGAATACTGATGGTGCCGTCTTCACCGACTTCGATCTGCTGCTCGGGCGGCACGGCGATCGGACCGCCATTGCCCATCACCGGCATGCCGTTGCCGGCGCGCAATACACCGAGGGCATCGACGTTGAGGCTGCCGGTGCGCACGTAGCTTTCGCCGCCGCTCGGGTTCTGCACGGCGATCCAGCCGTTGCCGGTCACGGCGACGTCCAGGTCACGCCCGGTCTGCACCAGCGAGCCCGGAGTGAAGTCGGTGGCGGGCCGCTCGCTCATGGCAAACGCGCGCGCCGGAAAGCTGTCACCGAACACCGGCATCGAACGCGCCTGCTCCAGGTCGCGCTGAAAACCGTTGGTGGAAATGTTCGCCAGGTTGTTGGCATGAGCCCTTTGCGCCAGCGCGTTTTGGCTCGCGCCGGTCATTGCCACATAAAGGTACTTGTCCACGCTCTTTCCTCTGCATGCCGGACGTTTGCCGCCCACTGCTGTACTGCTGAGCCATAAGCAATTTGCAGACCAACTTTTTTCTGGCAGGGCGAAGCCCGGTAAACAAAGGACTTGAGGGGGATTGCGGGGAAAGGGGAAATGTATCGAAGTCGAAAAACCGGCGGTGTTGTGCCGCTTCGCGGCAACAGATCAAAAGATCGCAGCGTGCCGCAGCTCCTACAGGGGGGGATTACATTTCAAATGCAGGAGCTGCGGCACGCTGCGATCTTTTGTCCCTAGGACTCGATGTTCTTGCCCACCTCATACTCACGCAATTTATTGGCAATGGTCGTGTGCGAAACGCCCAGTCGCTTGCCCAATTGCCGACTGCTCGGGTGCTCCGAATACAATCGCTCCAGCACCGCTTTTTCGAAGCGCCCGACGATCTCGTCCAGCCCGCCCTCCAGCGAAAAATCGCCAAGTGGCTGACGCACGCCGTAATCCGGCAGACGAATATGTTCGGCTTTAACCGTGCCGCCGTCACACAGCGAAACGGCCTGGAACAGCACGTTTTCCAACTGCCGCACGTTGCCCGGCCAGTGGTAATGGCTGAGCCGATCCATCGCCGCCGGCGCCAGTTTTGGCAGAGGACAGCCGATCTGCCGGCTGGCCTGATCGAGGAAGTGTTCTACCAGCGGCGTCAAACCGTCGAGGCATTCGCGCAGCGGTGGAATGTGCAGCGACAGCACGTTCAAGCGGTGATACAGATCCTGGCGAAACTCGCCCCGCGCGCACAATTCAGACAGGTCAACCTGCGTCGCGCAAATCACCCGTACATCCAGATAAACCTCTTCATCACTGCCGACGCGACGGAAGCAGCCGTCCTGCAGAAAGCGCAACAGTTTCACCTGCAAGCGCGGACTCATTTCACCCACGCCATCGAGAAACAACGTCCCCCCCGCCGTCAATTCCAGCAGACCCAGCTTGCCTTCGGCGCGCGCACCTTCAAAAGCACCGGGGCCATAACCGAACAGTTCGGTCTCGGCCATCGACTCCGGAAGCCCCGCGCAGTTGAGCGCCATCAGCGGCGATTGCCCGCGCGGACTGGCGAGGTGACAGGCGCGCGCCAGCAACTCCTTGCCCGTGCCGGTTTCGCCTTCTATCAATAGAGGTGCATCGAGCGGCGCCATCCGCCGTGCTTCACGCACCACTGCCGCCATGACTTTGGAGCTCTGGAAAATGCTGTCGAACCCGCGCAACTCCTGCTTGCGCACGTTATAGATGCGCTCGCCGACGCGGTCGGCGCGGTGCAGGGTCAATACCGCACCGGCCATGGCTTCGCTGTCGTCGTGTTCCGATTGCAGCGGAGCGATGTCGGCCAGAAACACATCGCCTTTGACCTTGACCCGCATGCCGTTGATTCGCGATTTATTCGCCCGCACCAGTTCCGGCAAATCGAAATCTTCGGCATAGCGCGACAGTGGAATCCCCGGTACTTCATCGACCCGCACGCCGAGCAACTGTGCCGCCGCGCGGTTGGCGGCGACGATCGAGCCGCCCATGTCGATCGACAGCACCGGAAACTCCAGCGCACCGAGCAATGCGTTCAATTCCATGTGCCGGCGCTCGCTCGGCATCAGCCCTACGCGCTTGACGCCGAACACCCCGGCAATCGCTTCGAATTTCGGCCGCAGCGCCTGGAACTGGATATTGATCAGGTTCGGACAATGCAGATAGATCGCGTTGCCATGCTCACCACCGACCTCGCCGCGCGCGACGTTGATCCCGTACGCCACCAGCAGGTTGAGGATGTCGCGCAGGATGCCGATGCGGTTCTGGCAGTGGACTTTGATACGCATATAAAAGGCCCGGATTAACGATGAGAAACCTGTAGGAGTGAGCATGCTCGCGATGGCGATACATCAGGCAGCATTGATTTTGAATGACACACCTCTATCGCGAGCAGGCTCACTCCTACAGGGGACGGCGCCAGACTTTCTGTCGAGGCGCGCAGATAGTTGTCAAGATTATGTGACAGCCGCTGACCTTTTCAAACCTGAGAATCGCCGTAATTGCGAGATATCCGCAAAACCGTAACGAATACTTTACGAAATCCACAGAAATTTCCTACGACCGTACGATTCAACCTACTGCACACCGCCACACTCTCAGGTAATTCTGAGTCCATCGCTGGACATAACAAGAACGAATTCCCCTAGCAGGAGAGCAGTATGAAGCAGACGCAATACGTGGCCCGCGAGCCCGATGCGCAAGGTTTTATCGACTACCCCGCCGAAGAACACGCGGTGTGGAACACGCTGATCACTCGCCAACTGAAAGTGCTCGAGGGTCGTGCGTGCCAGGAGTACCTGGACGGTATCGAAAAACTCGGTCTGCCCCACGACCGCATCCCGCAACTGGGCGAGATCAACAAAGTGCTCGGCGAGACCACCGGTTGGCAGGTTGCCCGTGTCCCGGCGCTGATCCCCTTCCAGACCTTCTTCGAATTGCTCGCCAGCAAACAATTTCCGGTGGCCACGTTCATTCGTACCCGCGAAGAGCTGGACTACCTGCAAGAGCCGGATATTTTCCACGAGATTTTTGGTCACTGCCCCCTGCTGACCAACCCGTATTTCGCCGAGTTCACCCACACCTACGGCAAACTTGGCCTGCAAGCGACCAAGGAAGAGCGCGTCTATCTTGCGCGCCTGTACTGGATGACTATCGAGTTCGGCCTGGTCGACACCCCGCAAGGCAAACGCATCTACGGCGGCGGCATCCTGTCTTCGCCGAAAGAAACTGTTTATTCGCTGTCGGACGAGCCCGAACATCAGGCATTCGACCCGCTGGAAGCGATGCGCACGCCGTATCGCATCGACATCCTGCAACCGCTGTACTTTGTCCTGCCGAACCTCAAGCGCCTGTTCGATGTGGCCCATGAAGACATCATGGCCATGGTCAGACAAGGTATGCAGCTGGGTCTGCATGCGCCGAAATTTCCGCCAAAACCGAAAGCGGCGTGACCCGCCACTTTTGCTGACAAGTGAGTCTGTCAGTTGCCGCCACTTTGCTTTAGCGTGGCGGCATTGACGGCCAATATAAAAAAACACCTCCAGATTTCAGGAAGCCCACCATGTCTACTTTGAACCAAGCCCACTGCGAAGCCTGCCGCGCCGATGCGCCACAAGTCAGCGACGAAGAACTGCCGATCCTGATCAAGCAGATCCCTGACTGGAACATCGAAGTTCGCGATGGCGTGATGCAACTGGAAAAACTGTTCCTGTTCAAAAATTTCAAGCACGCACTGGCCTTCACCAACGCCGTCGGCGAGATCTCCGAGGCCGAAGGTCACCACCCGGGCCTGCTGACCGAGTGGGGCAAAGTCACCGTGACCTGGTGGAGCCACTCGATCAAAGGCCTGCACCGCAACGACTTCATCATGGCTGCGCGCACGGATGAAGTGGCCAAGACCGCTGAAGGGCGCAAGTAATGCACTTCGACGCCATCGGCCGGGTACCCGGCGACCCTATCCTCGGTTTGATGGAGGCGTATGCGCAGGACCCTAACCCGCGCAAATTCGACCTGGGCGTTGGCGTCTACAAGGACGCCCAAGGCCTGACGCCGATCCCGGAAGCGGTGAAAATCGCCGAGGCGCGGCTGGTCGAAAGCCAAGACACCAAGACCTACATCGGTGGCCACGGCAATCCGTTGTTCGGCAAGGTCATCAACGAGCTGGTGCTTGGCGCCGACTCGAAACTGCTCGCCGAACAGCGTGCAGGCGCCACTCAGACGCCGGGCGGCACTGGTGCCCTGCGTCTGGCTGCCGACTTCATCGCCCAATGCCTGCCGGGCAAAGGCGTATGGCTGAGCAATCCGACCTGGCCGATCCACGAAACCATTTTCGCGGCGGCCGGGGTCAAGGTCAGTCACTACCCTTATGTGGGCAGCGACAACCGTCTCGACGTCGAAGCGATGCTCGCGGTGCTCAATGATGTGCCCAAGGGCGACGTGGTGTTGCTGCATGCGTGCTGCCACAACCCGACCGGGTTCGATCTGAGCCACGACGACTGGCAGCGTGTGCTGGACGTGGTGCGCAGTCGTGATTTGCTGCCGCTGATCGACTTCGCCTATCAGGGCTTTGGCGATGGTCTGGAGCAGGATGCGTGGTCAACCCGGTTATTCGCCGCTGAACTGCCTGAGCTGTTGATCACCAGTTCCTGCTCGAAAAACTTCGGCCTGTATCGCGACCGTACCGGTGCGCTGATCGTCTGCGCGAAAAGCGCTGACAAGCTCATCGACATCCGCAGCCAACTGGCCAACATCGCCCGCAATCTGTGGTCGACGCCGCCGGATCATGGTGCAGCTGTGGTCGCGACTATCCTCGCCGATCCAGAGCTGAAAGCCCGCTGGGCCGATGAAGTGGAAGCCATGCGCTTGCGTATTGCGCAGCTGCGCAGCGGCCTGGTCGAAGCGCTGGAGCCGCACGGGTTGCGCGAGCGTTTTGCACACATTGGCGTGCAGCGCGGGATGTTCTCCTACACCGGTTTGTCGCCGGAGCAGGTGAAACAACTGCGCGAGCATCACAGTGTGTACATGGTGAGTTCGGGTCGGGCCAACGTTGCCGGCATCGATGCGACACGCCTGGCGCTGCTGGCCGAGGCCATCGCCGAAGTCTGCAACTAGGCGAGACACCGCAACACCCTGTACTGACCGTCCCCACGCTCCGCCTGGGAACGATCAATCCAATGTAGGAGCTGCCGCAGGCTGCGATCTTTTGATCTTGCTTTTAAAACAAGATCAAAAGATCGCAGCCTGCGGCAGCTCCTACATGTGTTTTTGCAGCAGCCTTTTGCTTTCCGCCGCCCCCCTGCGGCCATTTGTCGCAATAAATTGAATTAAAAGTCTGATTGTCATTTTTCCTGCTGTATCCTGCGCAGGCTTTCTGAAAGCGCGGATCTACCAGATCTATCAACAGACTTAGCGAGGAGCGCAACCATGCACGAGATTCCTAATCTCCCCTTCCCAAGCCTGCACGAGCCTGAGCAGACGACCATGCAACAAGCCGGCGCCGCACAGGCCGAGCCCAAAGAAGCAGCTGAAAGCCGTCCGGCCGACAGCGACGAGTAAGCAACACCCGCCGTACAGACCGTGTGGAAAGCGCTAATATGCGCTTTCCACACTGCCTGAACCGAGCCCGCCATGACCGACGAATTCTCCGAAAGCCAAGCCGCTGTCCTGATCGGCGCCACCGAGAAAATGATCGAGATCTGGAGCCGCCTCTCCCCCGAGAAACAAGCCGCCCTGCTCGCCCGTTTCGGCAGCGAAGAAAATGCCCTCGCTGCACTGGTCACCACCCAACTGGTGGCTCCCGCCAAACCCTGAAGTCGCCGCCCGGCAAATAGTTTTACTTTTCCCGCCCCAGATTATTTCTCGCCGGTATCATGAGCAGCCTATCTATTGTGCTGCTCCCGTGGATCTTTACCCATGTCGTCCTCTATGTCCGAGCCCCAGCGCCCCCTGGCGGTCACGCTGCAAGTCGTTTCCATCGTCCTCTTCACCTTTATCGGTTATCTGAACATTGGCATTCCGCTCGCAGTGCTGCCGGGCTATGTCCACAGCGATCTGGGTTTTGGCGCGGTCGTCGCCGGGCTGGTGATCAGCGTGCAATACCTCGCTACCCTGCTCAGCCGCCCGTATGCCGGCAAGATCATCGACAACAAGGGCAGCAAACTGGCCGTCATGTATGGCCTGGCCGGTTGTGGCCTTAGCGGCGTGTTCATGCTGATTTCCGCGTGGACGCCGAACCTGCCGATGCTCAGCTTGATCAGCCTGTTGATCGGACGCCTGGTGTTGGGCAGCGCGGAAAGCCTGGTTGGCTCCGGCTCGATTGGCTGGGGCATCGGCCGCGTCGGCGCGGCGAACACCGCCAAAGTCATCTCGTGGAATGGCATCGCCAGTTACGGTGCCATCGCCATCGGTGCGCCGTTAGGCGTGTGGCTGGTCAGTCGATTGGGCTTGTGGAGCATGGGCGTAAGCATCATCTTGCTGGCCGCGCTGGGCTTGCTGCTGGCGTGGCCGAAAACCGCCGCCCCGGTGGTGGCCGGTGAGCGCTTGCCGTTCATGCATGTGCTTGGGCGGGTTTTTCCGCACGGCTGCGGACTGGCACTCGGCTCGATTGGTTTTGGCACCATCGCCACCTTCATCACCCTGTATTACGCCACGCAGCATTGGGACAACGCGGTGTTGTGCCTGAGCCTGTTCGGCGCCAGTTTCATCGGCGCGCGGCTATTGTTCGGCAACCTGATCAACCGCCTCGGCGGCTTCCGCGTGGCGATTGCCTGTTTGTCGGTAGAAACATTGGGACTGTTGCTGCTGTGGATGGCGCCCGATGCGCATTGGGCATTGGCGGGCGCGGCATTGAGCGGTTTCGGTTTCTCGCTGGTATTTCCGGCGCTGGGCGTGGAAGCGGTAAATCTGGTACCAGCCTCCAGCCGTGGCGCGGCAGTCGGCGCCTACTCGCTGTTCATCGACTTGTCGCTGGGGATCACCGGGCCGTTGGCCGGGGCCATTGCTGCCGGATTCGGTTTCGCCTCGATCTTCCTGTTCGCCGCCCTAGCCGCGCTGAGTGGCCTGGCGCTGAGCGTGTACCTGTACAAGCACACGGCGAAATACCGCGAAGACTAGAAATCCACCTTGCCGCGCCCGGCCTTGATGCTGCCGCGCTTGGTTTTCGATTCGAGCCGGCGCTTCTTTGAACCGAGGGTCGGCTTGGTCGGGCGACGCTTCTTCTCGACTTTGGTGGCGCTGAGGATCAACTCCACCAGACGCTCCAGCGCATCGGCCCGGTTGGCTTCCTGCGTGCGGTATTGCTGGGCCTTGATGATCAACACGCCGTCGCTGGTGATGCGACTGTCGCGCAGCGCCAGCAACCGTTCCTTGTAGAACTCGGGCAAGGACGAGGCCGTAATGTCGAAGCGCAAGTGCATGGCACTGGAGACCTTGTTGACGTTCTGCCCACCAGCACCCTGGGCGCGAATGGCCGTCAATTCGATCTCGGCATCCGGCAGATGCACATTGTTGGAAATCACCAGCATGGAAAAGCGTCCGTATTCAGAGCGTGCAGGATACGCCATCAACCCTGTAGGAGCTGCCGAAGGCTGCGATCTTTTGATCTTGGTGATTAAAAGCCAAAAGATCGCAGCCTGCGGCAGCTCCTACAAAGGCAACAAAAAACCCGGCACATTGGCCGGGTTTGTTGTTTGTGCCGCTTGCTTACTTCGCAGCTGAACCCGCCGCGTGCAGCGCCTGCTGCGCGCCACGCTTGTTCTTGATCACGTAGCAGACCCACATGAACACGACCCACACCGGAATCGCGTACACCGAGATCTGAATGCCCGGGATCAACAGCATCACGCCGAGAATGAACACCACGAACGCCAGGCAAACGTAGTTGCCGTACGGATACCACAGCGCCTTGAACAACGGTGTCTGCTTCGTCTTGTTCATGTGCTGGCGGAACTTGAAGTGCGAGAAGCTGATCATTGCCCAGTTGATCACCAGGGTCGCCACAACCAGCGACATCAGCAGTTCCAGCGCATGCTGCGGGATCAGGTAGTTGAGCAGCACCGCCACCAGCGTTACCGCCGCGGAGGCCAGAATCGAACGCACCGGCACGCCGCGCTTGTCGATTTTCGCCAGTGCTTTCGGCGCATCACCCTGCTCGGCCATGCCCAGGAGCATACGGCTGTTGCAGTAGGTGCCGCTGTTGTATACCGACAGCGCAGCGGTCAGCACCACGAAGTTGAGGATGTGCGCGGCGGTGTTGCTGCCGAGCATCGAGAACACCTGCACGAACGGGCTGCCGCTGTAGGAATCGCCGGAAGCGTTGAGGGTTGCCAGCAGACTGTCCCATGGGGTCAGCGACAGTAGGATCACCAGGGCGCCGATGTAGAAAATCAGGATCCGGTAGATCACCTGATTGATCGCTTTCGGGATCACGGTTTTCGGCTTGTCGGCCTCGGCCGCGGTGAAACCGAGCATTTCCAGGCCGCCGAACGAGAACATGATAATCGCCATGGCCATCACCAGACCGCTGACGCCGTTGGGGAAGAAACCACCGTGCGACCACAGGTTGCTGACCGAGGCTTGCGGGCCACCGTTGCCGCTGACCAGCAGGTAACTGCCGAGGGCTATCATGCCGACAATCGCCACGACCTTGATGATCGCGAACCAGAATTCGGCTTCACCGAAGACTTTGACGTTGGCCAGGTTGATCAGGTTGATCAGCACGAAGAAACCGGCAGCGGACACCCAGGTCGGGATATCCGGCGCCCAGTAGTGGATGTACTTGCCGACCGCGGTCAGCTCCGACATGCCCACCAGAATGTACAGAATCCAGCAGTTCCAACCCGACAGGAAACCGGCGAAGCCGCCCCAGTACTTGTGTGCGAAATGGCTGAAGGAACCGGCCACCGGCTCTTCGACGATCATCTCGCCCAACTGGCGCATGATCATGAAGGCGATGAAGCCGCAGATGGCGTAGCCGAGGATCATCGACGGGCCGGCGGATTTCAGGACCCCGGCCGAGCCGAGGAACAATCCGGTACCGATCGCGCCACCGAGGGCGATCAGTTGAATATGTCGATTTTTCAGGCCGCGTTTCAGCTCGCCTGATTGCGAGGGTTGTCCACTCATGAAAAAGGTCTCACGCAAGGTTTGATGATGTTCAGTAGACGTTGCTGCAAGGTTGCGATTTCAGGCAGCCCCGATCAAACCCCAGCGCAGGCACCAGGAGTTCAGCTTTTTTACAACGGTCATGCGTCACCTGTTTGTTTTTATCTGTGACGAAATCGAACCCGACACGCTTGTGGCGCGGCGGAGTGAACAAGGCGGATAGCCTTGAGATTCATGCGATTACGCAGAGGGTCACAGTTAAAACGCGGCGCATTGTACACCGCTAACCCCCTGCCGCCAGACCCCGCTGGATCAGCGTGTCGGTTGCCGGGATTGCGTGTGTCCGCCTCGAGACGCTCGAGCGGCTGCAAAAATTGAGTCAGGCCTTTGCGGGCCATCGACGGGAACGGTGGAAAAATCGTCCCACGGTGAGAAGTGGAAATCAGTCACGGCGTTCATTGCGCCTCCTTCTTGTTATGCACCTGCACGGCAGGCATGAGGCGCATCTCACCCTTCAAACGCCTCTGAAACAAGCGCGCCAGAGCCTTGCGCAGCCCGCGACCGATGGGGTTTCGGCAGGTTTTCCTTACAGCCTTGATAACAGCCTCCTTTCACTGGGCTTTATCGCTGTTTTCGTAAACATTTATTTACAGTCCGTAACGAAGAGTTTCCATTTCAGAAATTTCTGTCAGACGTCTGCAAATTGACGGTCGCTAGCTTGCTAACGAATCCGTTGCCTTAGTTTTTTGTTTTTAAATAAGAAAACCGCTGTCAAAAAACAGAATAAAAAGTCTATTTAAAAATTAAATGAATGATTTTTTGCATTATAAAAATCCCTGAACTAGGTTCTTCACGTCTTGCCGGCCAACTCGACCGGCCAGTCACAACCGTGAAAGTCATCTAGGAGATCGACCATGCAAGCATTGGAAAAAGACTTGGATAGCGAACTGCAACTGGACGAATGGTTTGAAGCACCGACCCACGAGGCCGCCGTAGAAATGATGCAAGCCGACGCGGTCGTTCCGTTCGGCACGGCGATGTGGCCTCTGTAAAGACATCACCGGGCAGGCACGATCCGGCCGGTCGTGCCTGCCACTTTCTTCACGGTCAGTCAGGGAGGACTCATGGATAAGCCCCGCGCGATCTCGCATTTCCTTTACTACCTCGAACATCATCCAGCCCTCGCCGGCCTCGACTCGGCGAAGGTATTGCTCGGCCACACCGCTGATTACGAAGCCCTGACCGGCGCGATCGCCGAACAGGCCGGCGATCATCCGCGTTTCAGCTTCAGCGCCCGGCGACTGGACCTGGAGAGCACCGCAGCGCTGACTTCGGCGATTACCGACAGCGATCTGTACATTTTCTTCTACGACTCTTCCACCCTGCCCAACCCGCGCCCCGACGGCCCGGAGTTTGTCCGCGCGCTGCAAGCGGTCATGGCGCAAAACTGGAAGAAGTCGCTGCTGTTCAAGGATTACGGCGATTATTTTTACGATACGTTCAGCGTTACCCCGCAACGCATCGCGGGCCTGAACAGCCATTTGATCCAGCGCATGTCGCATGCCACCACGCTGAGCTTTACCGATGACCACGGCTCACGGTTTGAAGCGCCGCTGAGCAGCATCAAGAAGTGGACCGACATCAACGGCGTCGGCAACTTCGACCTGGCCCCCGGTGAAATCGCCACCCACAGCGAAGAAATCAACGGCCACGTGAAATTCAAGGGCACCTTCCTCAGCACCATTCCGTTTGCGCGCAAGTACGGCGTGCTGGAGTCGCCGCTGGAACTGTGGATCGAAAACTCGACCATCAGCCGCATCGCCACGGATGTGCCGGGCCTGGAGCATGACTTCAACAAATACCTGGATGCGAATCCGTCGAACCGGCGCATCGAGGAACTGGGGATTGGCACCAACGAAGGCGTGAAAGACCTGTATGCGCGCAACGCCGGGTTCGAGGAACGCCATTGTGGCTTGCATCTGGGGCTCGGTGGCGGGGCCAAGGGCAGCCATCACCTGGACCTGATCTTCTCCGGAGGTGTGTTGGCGCTGGATGACAAGCCGGTGTTTGATGGGCGGTTTGTGTTCTGATCCTGGAAATCATCGGGCTGCATTGGCCTAATCGCTGGCAAGCCAGCTCCCACAGGGATCTGCGGTGTTAACAGGATTTATGCAACGCAACAAAAACCTGTGGGAGCTGGCTTGCCAGCGATGAGGCCCTCAAAAGCACCACATACCTTTCGCCAGACGAAAAAAAACGCCAACCCTGCGGTTGGCGTTTCTGCTTCAGCTTGAAGCTTGTCGCTAGAAACTCACAGCTGCCTTATTCCGGTTTCTTGCGACCGAAACCCGGACGCTGGCCGGAACCGGCCGGTGCGCCGCGACGCTTGCCCGATGGCTTGTCGTCGGCCAGTTTGATCCCCGGACGCTTCGGTGCAGGCTTGGCCGGACGCTTGTTGGTGGTGTCCGCTGGACGATCCGCCACTGGCGTGCCACGACCGGCAGGTGCACCACGTTCGCCACGCTCGGTGCGACCGTTGGCCGGACGCGGAGCGCGCTCGCCGTCACGGGCAACCGGCTTGCGGGCCGGACGCTCGCCTTCGATGTGCGGCTCGCGCGATGGACGTGGGCCGGTCGGAGCGCCAGCGGCTGGACGCAGCGTACGCACGCGCTCGGTCTTGCCCATCGGGCGCGACGATTTGCGCTGCAGACGCTCAAGCTTGTCTTTGCTCTTGGCGTTCAGTTGCGGCATCGCAACCGGTGTCAGACCCACTTCAGCACTCAGAATGTCGACTTCGTACTGGCTCATTTCGCGCCAGCGGCCCATCGGCAGATCGGAGTTGAGGAACACCGGACCGAAACGCACGCGCTTCAGACGGCTGACCACCAGGCCCTGGGATTCCCACAGACGACGAACCTCACGGTTACGACCTTCCATCACCACGCAGTGATACCAGTGGTTGAAGCCTTCGCCACCCGGCGCCTGCTTGATGTCGGTGAACCTGGCCGGGCCGTCTTCCAGCACCACGCCTGCCTTCAGACGTTCGATCATTTCGTCATCGACTTCACCGCGTACACGCACGGCGTACTCGCGATCCATCTCGTAGGACGGGTGCATCAGACGGTTGGCAAGCTCACCATCAGTGGTGAACATCAGCAAACCGGTGGTGTTGATGTCGAGACGACCGATGTTGATCCAGCGCCCTTCTTTCGGACGCGGCAGCTTGTCGAACACGGTCGGACGGCCTTCCGGGTCGTCACGGGTGCAGATCTCGCCATCGGGTTTGTTGTACATGATCACGCGGCGTACCGATTCGGCAGCTTCTTCACGCTTGATCACTTTGCCATCAATGGTGATGGCGTCGAGAATGTCGACGCGCAGACCGAGGGTGGCGTCTTTGCCATTGACCTTGATCCGGCCCTGGGTGATCCAGGCTTCCACGTCACGGCGCGAGCCGACGCCGATACGGGCGAGGACTTTCTGCAGTTTTTCGCCTGCTGGGCCGATTTCCTGGTCGTCTTTCTGATTGATGTCACTCATCTGGGCACCTCCCGGTGTGGTCTGTTCAGCCGTCCTGAGCTGGGCGTCTGAAGCATAAAAATCTGGGTTCTCCACCGAAGGGATCGGCGAAGGGTCGCGAATCATACGCGGATGTGCGGCATCGCGCATCAGAGACTAGTCGATCAGACCAAGGTTATTTCTTTTTCCGCCGACCGGCGCCACCGAGTTTGATCAGGCGCAACGCGGCTTCGGCCAGTACGGTGCGCTTGTCGTCCTTGTCGAGTTTCTTCCAGGCCTTGATTTCGCGCTTGCTGCGCCCACAACCGAGGCAGATGTCGTCGGTGAATTTGCAGAGGCTGATGCAGGGGTCTTTGGTTGAGCTCATCAGGGCACCGTTGAAAGATCAAAAGATCGCAGCCTTCGGCAGCTCCTACATTGGAATGCGTAACCCTGTAGGAGCTGCCGCAGGCTGCGATCTTTTCAGATTCACCTCAGTCCTCGAACTCGCGGCGTTCGGCCTCGATGGCTTGGGCCAGGGCGCGGGCTTCGGCTTCTTCTTCGCTGAGTTCCGGTTCGGGTTCTGGCGCGGACTGTTCCAGAGCCGCCACGGCAGCGAGCAGTTTTTCCCGTGCTTCGGCTACTCCCAGAATGTCCTCTTCAGGTTCGGCTTGCGGCTCTTCTTCGAGTTCAACTTCAATCGTCGGCTCGGCGATCTCGGGCTCGATCTGGGTTTCTGCATCGGTTGACGGTGCTTCGACATCGGCGCCATCGCGCAACAAATCGTCGAAGTCGGTCTTGATCCCCTCCTCCATGCTGTCCAGCTCCAGCAACAGCGTATGGAAACTGGTCTCCTCTTTCTCTTCCTCCGGCTCGGCGCTGGCGTCGGCCAGTTCCTGCAAGCCTTGCGGCACCGGGGCATCGTCGAAATCGAGGATCGGGTCGGCTTCCATCTCGCGCAATTCGGCCAGCGGTGGCAGGTCTTCCAGATTTTTCAGGTTGAAGTGATCGAGAAAACCCTTGGTGGTGGCGAACATCGCCGGTTTGCCGGGCACGTCGCGGTAGCCGACGACGCGGATCCACTCGCGTTCAAGCAGGGTTTTGACGATGTTGCTGTTGACCGCCACGCCCCGTACATCTTCGATCTCGCCACGGGTGATCGGCTGGCGATAGGCAATCAACGCGATGGTTTCCAGCAAGGCCCGGGAATAACGCTGCGGCCGCTCTTCCCACAGGCGCCCTACCCACGGCGAAAACTTCTCGCGAATCTGCAAACGATAGCCGGACGAGACCTCTTTGAGTTCGAACGCCCGGCCCTCGCAGGACTTGCCCAGCAAGGTCAGGGCTTTCTTGAAGACTGCCGGTTCAGGTCGTTCGCCTTCTTCGAACAGTTCAAAAAGGCGCTCAAGGGATTGCGGCTTTCCCGAGGCCAACAGAAAGGCTTCAAGCAGGGGCGCCAGCTCGCGGGGTTCAGTCAGGTTCATGTTTCGACTCGTTATTCGGCTCGGGCTCGCACGTGGATCGCGGCGAACGGCTCATTCTGCACCAGCTCGACCAAGGATTCCTTGACCAGTTCAAGGATCGCCATAAAGGTCACCACCACACCCAGGCGACCTTCTTCGGCGGTAAACAGCTCGACGAACGGCACAAAACCGCCGCCCTTGAGCCGCTCCAGCACATCGCTCATGCGTTCGCGGGTGGACAGCGCTTCACGGCTGACCTGATGGCTTTCAAACATGTCGCCACGGCGCAGCACTTCGGCCATGCACATCAAAATCTCTTCCAGCGCCACGTCGGGCAACAGCTTGCGCGCCCGGGCTTCGGGGGCGTCGAGCTTGGGCACGACCACATCACGGCCAACCCGGCTCAAGCCGTCGATGCCTTCAGCAGCAGCCTTGAAACGCTCGTACTCCTGCAGGCGACGGATCAGTTCGGCGCGCGGGTCGTCCTCTTCCGCCTCGACGGTTTCGGCCCGTGGCAGAAGCATGCGCGATTTGATCTCGGCGAGCATCGCGGCCATCACCAGATACTCGGCGGCCAGCTCCAGACGCACCGACTGCATCAACTCGACGTAGCCCATGTACTGGCGAGTGATTTCCGCCACCGGGATGTCGAGGATGTTGATGTTCTGTTTGCGGATCAGGTACAGCAGCAGGTCGAGCGGGCCTTCAAAGGCCTCAAGAAAGACTTCCAGCGCATCCGGCGGAATGTACAGGTCCAGCGGCATTTCCATGACCGCCTGGCCATAGACCATGGCGAACGGCAGCTCCTGCTGCGCGCCGGCCTGGGGATCGGCAACGGTTTCCACTGCGGACATTCAGGCCTCGACCATGAACGGGGTCGGATCGCCACAACCGACGCGGACCACTTCAGGGTCGTCGCCGGTCAGGTCGATCACGGTGGAGGCCTTGATGCCGCCAAAACCGCCGTCGATGATCAGGTCCACTTGATGCTCAAGCAATTGACGCATTTCGTATGGATCGGTCAGTGGATCTTCATCACCGGGCATGATCAGCGTCACGCTCATCAGCGGCTCGCCGAGCTCGGCCAGCAGCGCCAGCGCGATCGGATGGCTGGGAACGCGCAGACCAATGGTGCGCTTCTTCGGGTGCAGTAACAGGCGCGGCACTTCGCGGGTGGCGTTGAGAATGAAGGTGTACGGCCCCGGCAAATGCGCCTTGAGAATACGGAAGGTACCGGTGTCGATCTTGGCGTAGTTGCCCAGTTGCGACAGGTCGCTGCAGATCAGCGCGAAGTTGTGCTTTTCGTCGAGCTGACGCAGGCGTCGAACGCGCTCAATGGCCGTCTTGTCGCCGATTTGGCAACCGATGGCGTAGGAAGAGTCCGTTGGATAAATGACTACCCCGCCCTTGCGGATGATTTCGACCGCCTGTTTGATCAGGCGCGCTTGCGGGTTTTCCGGATGTATCTGGAAAAATTGACTCACGTTCTCTACCTGTTCAGACGGCGGCAATAACTGTGTCATGTTTGAACCGACACCACAGGGGTGGAAGGTCCTCCGGAACCGGCCGGTACTGGCCGATCTCGGACCAACCTCCAGGGCCATGAAAATCACTGCCGGCGCTGACCAGCAGACCGAACTCACGGGCAAGGATTGCCAGGCTGCCCACCTGTTCCGCGGGCTGATGGCCATTGACCACCTCGATTGCATGCCCGCCTGCTTGAATATAGTCGGCAATCAGCTTTCGGCGTTTGCTGCGGGTGAAATCGTAGTGCCACGGATGCGCCAGGCTGACCCAGGCACCAGCAGCGCGCAGTGTGCCAACGGTGTCTTCAAGCGTTGGCCAGTGCTGCTTGACGTCGCCCAGCTTGCCGGCGCCGAGCCACTTGCGGAAGGCTTCGGCGCGATCCTTTACAAAACCTTCACGCACCATCCAGTCGGCGAAATGCGGACGGGCCGGGGCGTTGCCGCTGTCGCCCAGTTCCTGCTGGATCTGCCGGGCGCCATCAAGGGCACCGGGCATGCCCTTTAGGGCGAGCTTGCGGCTTATTTCTTCCGACCGCAGCCAGCGGCCATCGTGCAATTTGGCGATCGCCTCGACCAACGGTGCAGCATTGACGTCGAAACCGTAACCCAACACATGAATGGTCGCCCCGCCCCATGTGCAGGACAACTCGACGCCGTTGACCAGTTGCATCCCCAGTTCGGTAGCGGCCGTGCGCGCTTCGGCGAGGCCTTCGAGGGTGTCGTGGTCGGTCAGGGCCAGGACTCGCACGCCGTTCTCGAACGCACGCGCAACCAGAACCGCAGGCGCCAGGGCGCCATCGGAGGCCGTGCTATGGCAGTGCAAATCAACATTCACGGGGAGTTGTAACCTCAAATCAGCGGGCGCTATCGCGCGCCCATATGTTTGTTATTATGCCGCCACATCCAGCTTCTGGCTCTCACTGTGAAACAATTCATCGATTTCATCCCGCTTTTGCTGTTCTTCATCGTTTACAAACTTGATCCACGGGTCGTCGACATCGCTGGCCATGAGGTGACTGTAGGCGGTATTTACAGCGCCACCGCGATGCTGATCATCAGCTCCCTGGTGGTCTACGGCGCGCTTTTCATCCAACAGCGCAAGCTGGAAAAGAGCCAATGGCTGACCCTGATCGCCTGCCTCGTGTTCGGCAGCCTGACGCTGGCCTTCCACAGCGAGACCTTCCTGAAATGGAAAGCCCCGGTGGTCAACTGGCTGTTCGCCGTCGCCTTCATCGGCAGCCACTTCATCGGTGACCGCCTGCTGATCAAACGCATCATGGGCCACGCGCTGACCCTGCCGGATCCGGTCTGGACCCGTCTGAACATCGCCTGGATCGCCTTTTTCCTGTTCTGCGGGGCCGCCAACCTGTTCGTCGCCTTTACCTTCCAGAGCATCTGGGTGGACTTCAAGGTGTTCGGCAGCCTGGGCATGACCGTGCTGTTCCTGGTCGCACAGGGCATTTACCTGTCCCGTCACCTGCATGACGCCGATACCACAACACCAAAAACCGAGGACTGACATGCTCTACGCCATCATTGCCACCGACGTCGCCAATTCACTGGAAGCTCGCCTGGCCGCGCGCCCTGCGCATCTGGAACGCCTGCAAGTGCTCAAGGGCGAGGGCCGCATCGTATTGGCCGGCCCGCACCCGGCCGTCGACAGCAATGATCCAGGCGCAGCGGGTTTCACCGGCAGCCTGATCGTCGCCGAGTTCGACTCCCTGAGCGCCGCACAAGCCTGGGCAGATGCCGATCCGTACATCGCGGCAGGCGTTTATGCCAACGTGGTCGTGAAGCCGTTCAAGCAAGTCCTGCCCTAACGCTGAGTCAGGCCCTTACAGGATTGCTGTGACAAAGGGGATTCCTTTGGCAAGGGAGAGCCCTGTTGCAAAGGGGATTCCTTTGGCAAGGGAGAGCCCTGTTGCAAAGGGGATTCCTGTGGTGAGGGGATTTATCCCCGATGGGTGGCGAAGCCGCCCCAAAAGCCATTCGATGCGGTGTGCCTGACACACCGCATACTCCTTTTTCAGGACTGCTTCGCAGCCCATCGGGGATAAATCCCCTCGCCACAAAGTCACCTGCACCATCAATTCCCTTGCACCACCAAGTCACCTGCACCACAAAGTCACCTGCACCCCCAAGTCCCTTGCCCTGCCAAGCCCCCTGCATCACAAAATCACCAGCACCAAAAACACGTCTGCTCCGGCGCAATGAACCTTCCTGGTTCCTGCAGCTCTCAATCGCTCATTATTCTCGTTTGCCTGCCGACAACCTGCCCAATATCCATTTGGAAACAGGTGTCGCGATGCGCAAGGGTCCGTTGTGTCTGATGTTGGTCACGTTGTCGATCATGGCGCCCGCCCATGGTGATGAAACCACCGAAGGCGGCAGCTCCACGCCATTGTCATTAAGTGCCGGCAGCCAGATCACCGAGTTGCAACAGCGCCTCAAAACAAGCGAGCAGCAGCGGGAAGAACTGAGCAAACAACTGCAAAATGCCGACAACCAACGTGAAAGCGCTCAGTTCGCCCGGTTGCGCCAAGAGAACCAGCGCCTCAAGCTGCAACTCAAGGAAGCCCAGGCCAGCCCGCTGCCGCGCTTGTTGACCGATCAGCAGCAGTGGTTCGTCACTGGCGCCGGAGTAGCGCTATTGGCGCTGCTCTGCGGTATCTTTGCCAGTGGCGCAAGCCGAAAACGTCGGCAATGGTTAAATTGAGTGAGTCATGAGCGAGCTGTTAATTATTGATGATGACCAGGAGCTGTGTGAGCTCCTGAGCAGTTGGCTGAGCCAGGAAGGCTTCCAGGTACGTGCCTGCCACGATGGCCAGAGCGCCCGCAAGGCCTTGGCCGAAGCGGCCCCGGCGGCAGTGGTGCTGGACGTGATGCTGCCCGATGGCAGCGGTCTGGAACTGCTCAAGCAATTGCGCAACGATCACGCCGATCTGCCGGTGTTGATGCTCTCGGCCCGTGGCGAACCGCTGGACCGGATCCTCGGTCTGGAACTGGGCGCTGACGACTACCTGGCAAAACCGTGTGATCCGCGTGAGCTGACCGCTCGCCTGCGCGCCGTACTGCGCCGCAGCCACCCGGCCGCCGTGTCGACGCAGCTTGAGCTGGGCGACTTGAGTTTCAGCCCGGTGCGCGGCGTGGTCAGCATCGACGAGAAAGAACTGACCCTCACCGTTTCCGAAAGCCGTCTGCTCGAAGCGTTGCTCAAGCAACCCGGCGAGCCGCTGGACAAACAGGAACTGGCGCAGATCGCCCTCGGCCGCAAGCTGACCCTGTACGACCGCAGCCTCGACATGCACGTCAGCAACCTGCGCAAAAAAATCGGCCCGCACCCCGACGGTCGCCCGCGCATCGTTGCCCTGCGCAGCCGCGGTTACTTCTACTGCCTCTGACCTCCACAAACGAGGATGCTCGATAAAACGACGTCCCCTGTAGGAGCTGCCGAAGGCTGCGATCTTTTGATCTTGTTTGTGAAAAGCAAAATCAAAAGATCGCAGCCTTCGGCAGCTCCTACACAGGGGGATGTTTGTAAGGCTGATGACAAATCGTGTTTACCCAAGCTTTACATAGCGCTGACCGCCGCTGACCTTGATCTGCGTAATCTGAACTCATCCGGAACGTACCGGGAACGAGACAAGGAGATACACCATGCGCAAGACTCTTATCGCTCTGATGTTCGCTGCCGCTCTGCCAACCGTCGCCATGGCCATGCCGCAAGACGGCGGTCCGATGGGTGGCCCGCTCGACGGCCCACGCCACGGCGGTCAGATGCACGGCATGCACGGCAAAGGCCCGTACAGCCAACTCGACCTGTCCCGCGAACAACGCGAGCAGATCCGCAAGATCATGGGCGAGCAGATGCACGAGCGTAAGCAAGTGGTCGACAAGTACCTGGAAAAACTCTCGCCGGCTGACCAGAAAGCCATGAAGGACGAGGTGGCGGCCAATCACAAGAAAGCCGAGGCCGATGTCCGCGCCGTGCTGAAACCGGATCAACAGAAGAAATTCGACGAGATTCAGAAGAAAAAGGCCGAGCGTCGCGCCGAATGGGCTGAGTTCAAGGCGTGGAAAGCGCAACAGCCGCAAAAAGCGCAATAATGTTTTAACCACAGGCCCGACGGCTAACACCGTCGGGCCTGTTCACATCCGCCCCCTGCAGGAGCTGCGGCACGCTGCGATCTTTTGATTCTGCTTTTGAAAAACAAGATCAAAAGATCGCAGCGTGCCGCAGCGCCTACAGGGGTTACGCGTTTGATTGAGGATTTTCTGTGCGGTCACTGTTCTGGCGTATTCTCGCAAGCTTCTGGCTGGCCATTGCTCTGGTTGCCGGGCTGTCCATTCTGTTGGGGCACATGCTCAATCAGGACGCGTGGATCCTCAGTCGCCATCCGGGCCTCAACACCCTCGCGGCTGAGTGGACGCAGAGCTACGAAGCACAAGGCGAAGAAGCCGCTCAGGACATCCTCCAGCAACGCAAACGCCAGTACCACATCGACGTTCAAGTGCTGAACGAAAGCGGGGACCCGGTGGTGCGCGGTACCTTTCCCCGTCGCGCCGCAGCCTTCGAAGCCCGCCAGAACAACGATGACCGACGCCTGCCGTGGCGGCGCCTGACCGATGAGTTCACCAGTGAAAAAACCGGTGACACCTACCTGTTCATCTACCGCATCCCACACCCCGAACTCGACTCCTGGCACCGCGAAAGCCTGCTCTGGCCATTGAGTGCGCTGGGCATTGCGCTGGTGGTACTGACCCTGTTCAGCTTGCTGGTGACTTTCTCCATCACACGTCCGCTCAGCCGTTTGCGCGGCGCGGTGCATGATCTGGGGCAGGCTACTTATCAGCAGAACAGCCTGGCCAAACTGGCCAACCGTCGAGATGAGTTCGGCGTCCTCGCCAACGACTTCAACCGCATGGGTGCGCGCCTGCAAAGCCTGATCGGCAGTCAGCGTCAGTTGTTGCGCGACGTCTCTCATGAACTGCGTTCTCCGCTGGCGCGGCTGCGAATTGCCTTGGCACTGGCAGAACGGGCCAATCCTGAAGAACGCGAAAAACTCTGGCCCCGACTGACCCGCGAGTGCGATCGCCTGGAAGCGCTGATCAGTGAAATTCTGGTGCTCGCACGGGTCGATGCCGACAACGCCAGCGCTGAAGACGTGGATTTGAATACGTTGCTGAGCGCCCTGCAAAAGGATGCGCAGTTGGCATCGCCGGAACAGACCGTACGATTGGATATCGAGCCGCAGTTGAGTCTGAAAGGCTGGCCGACCATGATCGAGCGCGCCGTGGACAACCTGCTACGCAATGCGCAGCGCTTCAATCCGCAGGGTCAGCCGATTGAAATGCAGGCCTCGCGTCAGGGTGAGCGGATTGTGGTCAGTGTGCGCGATCATGGCCCGGGGGTTCAGGCCGAACACCTGAGTCAGTTGGGTGAGCCGTTTTATCGAGCGCCGGGGCAGACGGCGGCGGGTCATGGGCTGGGCCTGGCGATTGCACGGCGTGCGGCGGAGCGGCATGGCGGAAGTCTGGTGCTGGCCAATCATCCTGACGGCGGGTTTGTGGCCAGTCTGGAATTGCCGTTGGTGCCGGGCGCTGTCGTCCAGCCCTGATTAAAACCTGTAGGAGTGAGCCTGCTCGCGATTGCGGTGTGTCAGCCCGTACAAAAGGTGACTGAAACAGCGCGATCGCGAGCAGGCTCACTCCTACAGATGATCGGGGTGTGTCAGGAACTGGCAGGCCAAGCGCTGACAAACTCGGCCAGATCAACCTTCTCCGCCACCCGCGGCTCTTTCTGCGGTGTGCCGAGGTACAGGAACGCAATCACCTCCTCGCCCTCTACCAACCCCAAGCCTTTCGCTACATGCTGCGAATACGCCAGATCCCCGGTGCGCCAGACTGCACCAATCCCCTGCGCATACGCCGCCAGCAAAATCCCGTGAGCCGCACACCCGGCTGCCAGCAACTGCTCGGCCTTCGGGTACTTGACGTGTTCCTGCAGTTTGGCGATCACCACAACCACCAGCGGCGCACGCAGCGGGCCGTTGCGCGCCTTGTCGATCATGGCTTCGGTGATTTCGCCTTCCTGCTTTTGCGCAGCTTCAGCCAACAGTTCGCCCATCTGCTCGCGCGCAGCGCCTTCGACGGTCAAAAAGCGATACGGCTGCAAGTGCCCGTGATCCGGCGCACGTAACGCGGCGGCAAACAGGGCTTCGCGCTGCTGCGCGGTGGGGGCCGGTTCGACCAGTCGTGGAACGGAAACACGGTTGAGCAAAGCGTCGAGAGCCTGCATCGGCCACCTCCTGAAAAAAATATGCGGCTATTCTAGCGGTATCTGCCAAAAGGATGCCGGTTTACATGCCCTGCCCCACGGGTAGAATGGCGCCCTTCCCCTATCAGCCCGAGCAGACTTCATGGCGTTGCCGACCTTACGGATCATTGGTTTCATCATCGGCATCTTCCTGATCACTCTGGCAATTGCCATGGTCGTGCCGATGGCCACCCTGGTGATTTTCGACCGCACCGGCGATCTGCCGTCGTTCCTCTGGGCGAGCATGATCACCTTCGTTGCCGGCCTCGCACTGGTGATTCCGGGTCGTCCGGAACACATTCACCTGCGCCCGCGTGACATGTACCTGCTGACCGTCAGCAGTTGGCTGGTGGTGTGTATTTTTGCCGCGCTGCCGTTCCTGCTGACTCAGCACATCAGCTACACCGACTCGTTTTTTGAAAGCATGTCCGGCATTACCGCGACCGGCGCTACCGTGCTTAACGGCCTCGACAACATGTCCCCCGGGATTCTGATGTGGCGTTCGCTGCTGCACTGGATTGGCGGCATCGGCTTTATCGGCATGGCCGTCGCGATTCTGCCGCTGCTGCGAATTGGTGGCATGCGCCTGTTCCAGACCGAATCGTCGGATCGCTCGGAAAAGGTCATGCCCCGCTCGCACATGGTGGCGCGGCTGATCGTGGGGGCGTATGTCGGCATCACCATCCTCGGCAGCCTGGCGTTCTGGTGGGCCGGGATGAGCCTGTTCGACGCTATCAATCATGCGATGTCGGCTATTTCCACGGGTGGATTCTCGACCTCCGACCAATCCCTGGCCAAGTGGACGCAACCGGCGGTGCACTGGGTGGCGATCGTCATCATGATTCTCGGCAGCCTGCCGTTCACCCTGTACGTGGCGACGATGCGCGGCAATCGCCAAGCGTTGATCAAGGATCAGCAGGTGCAGGGCATGCTGGCGATGTTGCTGGTGACCTGGCTGGTGCTCGGCACCTGGTACTGGTGGACGACCCAACTGCATTGGCTGGATGCGCTGCGCCATGTGGCGCTGAACGTGACGTCAGTGCTGACCACCACCGGTTTTGCCCTCGGCGACTACAGCCTGTGGGGCAACTTCTCGTTGATGTTGTTCTTCTATCTGGGTTTTGTCGGCGGCTGCTCCGGGTCGACGGCGGGCGGGATCAAGATCTTCCGCTTCCAGGTCGCCTACATCCTGCTCAAGGCCAACCTTAATCAGCTGATCCATCCCCGTGCGGTGATCAAGCAGAAGTACAACGGTCACCGGCTCGACGAAGAGATCGTGCGTTCGATTCTGACGTTTTCGTTCTTCTTCGCCATCACCATCTGCGTGATCGCCCTGCTCCTGTCGCTGCTGGGCGTGGACTGGATGACCGCGCTGACCGGCGCCGCCAGCACCGTGTCTGGCGTTGGCCCCGGCCTTGGCGAGACCATTGGCCCGGCGGGCAACTTCGCCACCCTGCCGGATGCCGCGAAGTGGATCCTGTCGGCCGGCATGCTGCTCGGCCGACTGGAAATCATTACGGTGTTTGTACTGTGTATACCGGCCTTTTGGCGTCACTGACGGCGTTGGGCGCCTTGGCCAACCGCGCCCGGTAATCACCGGGCGTGCTGTCGAACCAGCGACGGAAGGCACGAAAGAAGTTGCTCGGATCGGCAAAGCCCAACAGATAGGCGATTTCCAGCAGGGTCATGCTCGGCTGCGCCAGGTACTGTTCGGCCAGTTCGCGGCGGGTGTCATCGAGCAACTGCTGAAAACTCGTGCCCTCCTCCTGCAGCCTTCGTTGCAGCGTGCGTTGCGACAGGTGCAGAGTCTGCGCCACCGTATCGCGCTTGGGCTCACCCTGAGGCAATAACCGACACAGCACCTGCCGCGCCTTGTGGGTCACGCGGCTTTCGGAAAACCGCGCCAGGTACTCTCCCGCAAAGCGATCGTGCAGCAGCGCCATGGCCTCGTTGGCGGTGGGCAGCGGCGCCTCCATGTCAGCGCGTTCGAAGATCAGCGCATCGTAAGGCGCGCTGAACACCAGCGGCGCATGGAAAGCGTGTTTGTAGGGTTGCAGATCAGCCGGCTCATCGCCCTGCAGCAACACTTTGACCGGATGCAGCGTGCGCCCGCTCAGCCAGCCGCACAGGGCGAGCGCGCAGGCCAGCGACGCTTCGGCGCTTTGCCGGGTGGGCGGCAGGTGATCGCCGTGCACCGTCAGAATCAGCGCGTAGCCTTCATCCAGCAGACGAAAACTCAGGTCGGCGCTTTCGGCGATGATTCGCTGATAACGCACCAGCCGTTGAAAGCCTTCAACCAGGGTATTACTGGACATCAGCGCGTACCCGGCGACATGAAACGAGGCCGGGCGCACCACTTTGCCCATGTTCAGACCGATGGCCGGATTGCCGGATACCTCCACCGCCCGTTGCCAGAGCCGGGTCATGGAGTCTTGCGGGAAACGCGCATCCGGATCATCCAGAGCCGAGTAATCAAGCCCCAGTTGCTTGAACAGAACCCGGCAATCCAGGCCGTCCATCTCCAATGCTTTGACAATCCCCATCGCCCAGCTTGCAGAAGTCGTTCGTTCGCTCATGGTGTTTTTCTTTTACATGAGGGGCCGCATGCTACGGCCTGATTTGCGAAGGATACTAAAGTGGCGCCGATTGTCACTGGCCCACACCAATGTTCACTCTAGACTCAAATAAGCTACCCGCAGCACAACTCGTCGCCAGAACAATAACCACAGAGAACGCAGTCGTGGAAAACATCAAACAATTCAACAGCTTCGCTGAGTTCTATCCGTATTACCTCAGCGAACACAGCAACAGCACCTGCCGTCGCCTGCATTTCATTGGCACGACCCTGGTTATTTTCATTCTCGCGCTGACCATCGCCAAAGGCGCGTGGCTGCTGTTGTTGGCCCTGCCGCTGGCGGGTTACAGCTTCGCGTGGGCGGGGCATTTCTTCTTTGAAAAGAACCGACCGGCGACGTTCCAGCATCCGCTCTACAGCCTGCTCGGCGACTTCGTCATGTACCGCGACATGATTCTGGGTCGCGTGGCGTTCTGAAAAACAAGCAACAACGAGGATTGCCAATGAACGCCAGTGCCCGCTTCACCCATATGCAGGATGGCACCCAGGAAGACTGGGCGATTATCGCCGCAGACTTCAGCGCCTACGCCAAACAGTTGCCAGCACGCATTACCACCCACCTGAAATTACTCGAAGGTGATTTCGGCGGTTTCCCGGTGGATCGCCTGACCCACTCGCTGCAAACCGCCACCCGCGCCTTTCGCGATGGCCGTGACGAGGAATATGTGGTTTGCGCCCTGCTGCACGATATTGGCGATACGTTAGGCTCGTACAACCATCCGGACATTGCGGCGGCGATTCTCAAGCCGTTCGTCAGTGCCGAGAACCTGTGGATGGTCGAGAAACACGGGGTGTTTCAGGGTTACTACTTCTTTCATCATCTGGGCATGGATCGGCATCTGCGCGAGCAGTTCAAGGAGCACCCGCAGTTTCAGGCGACCGCCGAGTTTTGCGCCAAATACGATGCGGCGGCGTTTGATCCGGAGTACGACACGCTGCCGTTGAGCTTCTTTGAGCCGATGATGGAGCGTTTGTTTGCCCAGCCGAAGAATTCGATCTACAAGGCGGCGATGGAAGAACACACCACGGCCTAAGATCAAAAGATCGCAGCCTTCGGCAGCTCCTACATTGGAATGTGTCCCCCTGTAGGAGCTGCCGAAGGCTGCGATCTTTTGCTTTTCAGGCGAGTTCGGCAACTTTGGCAGCTTTGAGCTGCGCCTCCCGCGCCTGCGCATCCGCCAGTCGATACAATTCGATCGTGCCGTCCCAATGCTCGATCAGCGCCGTGCACGACTCCACCCAATCGCCGCAGTTAAGGTAATCCACCTCGCCGACCTTGCGAATTTCGGCATGGTGAATGTGCCCGCACACCACACCGTGCAACTCGCGCTTCACACATTCATGGGCAATGGCTTCTTCAAAATCACTGATAAAGCTCACCGCCGTCTTCACCTTGTGCTTCAGGTACGCCGACAACGACCAGTAACCGTAGCCATATCGCGCGCGCCAGTGGTTCAACCAGCGATTGAGCGTCAGGGTAATTTCGTAGGCCGAGTCGCCGAGGAAGGCCAGCCAGCGGTGATAGCGGGTGATCACATCAAACTGGTCACCGTGTATCACCAGCAAATGGCGACCGTCCGCCGTGACGTGCACGGCCTCGTCGACCAACTGGATATTGCCCAGAATCAGCTTCGAGTAACGCCGCAGGAATTCATCGTGATTGCCGGTGACGTAGATCACCTCGGTGCCGCGCTTGCTCATGGTCAGCAAGCGGCGGATCACGTTGGTGTGTGCCTGCGGCCAGTACATGCCGCCGCGCAGTTTCCAGCCGTCGATGATGTCGCCGACCAGATAAACCTTGTCGGCGTGATAGCCCTTGAGAAATTGCGACAGATGCTCGGCCTGGCAATCCCGCGTGCCCAGGTGCACGTCGGAAATCCACAAGGTTCGCACCCGTTGTTTGCGGCTGGGTCTGGCGAGCTCGGCGCTGGTCATGGGCAACCCTCTGCGATGTTTTCGCAAGAGTGCACCGGGCGGGTTAATCGACCATGACAGGCGCGAGTCAGTCCTGTGACAACGTACTCAGGGGGCGTCGGTGTAGACTGTCGGTCACTTCGGAGACGACCTGCCATGCGACCGATCCTCACCCTGCGTCATTACACTCACGACCTGATCGTCCACAGCCACGACCATGCGCAACTGGTGTTCGGCTTGTCCGGTGCGCTGGATTTCGAGGTCGAGGGCTGTGGCAGTCAGGTGCGTCAGCAGAGTTTCGTGGTGATTCCATCCGGCGCTCATCACGCTTGCGGCAGTCCGCAAGGCAGCCATTGTCTGGTACTGGATATCCCCGACGGACAATGGCTGACGGACTCACTCGGAGCCCATGCCGAGGCCAGCCGTCGTTTGCTCGACAACCCTGCGCGCCTGTCGCTGAATTCCGGGCAAAGCCAGTTGGTCAGTTGGCTGGCGAACAACCCGGTCAGCGATCCGCTGATTGCACAGCAAGGCGCGGTGTTGCTGCTGGCCAGCCTCAATCATGCGCAACCTGCCGAACTCGTCGCCCGGCGCCTCCCTTACGCGGCGCTGGATGCGCACATCGAGCAAAACGCCGCTTATCCGCTTCAAGTCGCCGATCTGGCGCGGGTCGCCGGGTTGTCCAGTGCGCGTCTGCATGCACGTTTCATGGCCGAATGCGGGCAGACCCCGATGGATTACATCCGCAGTCGGCGGCTGCACAAGGCCGTGGCGTTGCTGCGTGAGACCGCGTTGCCGATTGGCGAAATCGCCAGTCGGGTCGGCTACAGCTCGCAAAGCGCATTTGCGGCCGCGGTGCTGCGCGAATTTGGCGCATCGCCGGGCCAGTTGCGGCGCGAGGCTGGCGACAAAGGACGATAGTTTGCCGACAGATTTATTGGCTTCTACACGTTTCAATATGTAGGAGCTGCCGAAGGCTGCGATCTTTTGATCTTGATCGGAAAAACAAAATCAACAGATCGCAGCCTTCGGCAGCTCCTACATTGAGACTGGGTTTGAAATAGAAGGATTGCGATGACTCCGCGTACCGCCCTCGGCGCCCTGCATATTGGCGCTTTGATGTTCGGCCTGACCGGCGTGTTCGGCAAACTCGCCGCCGCGTCCCCTGCCGTGATTGTGTTTGGACGTGCCGCTTTCGCCGTCATCGCGCTGGCATTTTTTGCCCGATTCGCCAGCCAGCACGGCTGGCAGAAAATTCAGGCCGTGGACTGGCGGCGTCTCGTGCTCAGCGGTGTATTGCTGGCCGGGCACTGGGTGAGTTTTTTCATTTCGGTGAAGGTCGCAGGTGTAGCCATCGCGACGCTTGGCTTTGCCAGTTTCCCCGCGTTCACGGTGATTCTCGAAGGGCTGATCTTTCGCGAGCGCATCCGCGCCAATGAGATTCTGCTGGTGGTGCTGGTGAGCGTCGGTCTGGTGCTGGTCACCCCCGCGTTCGACCTCGGTAGCGGCGCGACCATAGGCTTGCTGTGGTCGGTGTTGTCCGGGCTGCTGTTTTCCCTGTTGTCGCTGACCAATCGCGCCAGCTCCGGGCGAATCCCGGCGGTGCAGGCAGCGCTCTGTCAAAACGTCGTGGTGGCTTTGTGTCTGCTGCCGGTGGCGGCGCCGCAACTGAGCGAAGTGCGCGCGCTGGACTGGTTGTGGATCGCCCTGCTCGGCGTGTTCTGCACCGGCGTCGCGCACAGTCTGTTCGTTGCCAGTCTGGCAGTGATCAAGGCACGCACCGCCGCTGTGGTGTTCGCCATGGAACCGGTTTACGGCATCACGATCGCCTGGCTGCTCTTCGATGAGAACCCGACGTTACGCATGCTGCTCGGCGGTGCGCTGATCATCGTCGCCATCGTGGTGTCTGCGCGAATGTCAGGCAATGCCGACAAAAAAACCGTCGCCGCCGAAGCCGCGTCTCACTGAGGGCGGTCGTTATGACCGAGGTCGCGGTCAGGATCGATCTGATCGCGCACCCGCTGCTTCAACACCTTGGCTTCCGGAAAGCCGCCATCAGCCTTGCGCTCCCAGATCTGTACGCCATCACACGTGATGTGAAACACCCCGCCGGTGCCCGGTACCAGTGACACTTTGCCGAGGTCGTCGCCGAAGGTGCTGAGCAGCTCCTGCGCCAGCCACGCAGCGCGCAGCAGCCACTGGCATTGGGTGCAATAGGTGATGACAACTTCTGCTTTTGCGACAGTCATGTTCAATGAAACTCCTGAGACAGAGGGCGCCGCTATAATACTCGGCTTTATCGCTTGCCCCGAGACTCACAATGCGCCGTCTGCTGTTCTGCCTGCTGCTTGGTTTTCTTCCATTGTTCGTGATTGCCAGCGAAGCGCCGCGACCGAAAGTCGGCCTCGTGCTGTCCGGCGGCGCTGCTCGTGGACTGGCGCACATCGGCGTGCTCAAGGCGCTGGAAGAGCAAGGCGTCAAGATCGATGCGATTGCCGGCACCAGCATGGGCGCGGTGGTCGGCGGCCTGTATGCGTCGGGCTACAAGATTGATGAACTGGAAAAACTCGCCCTTGGCATCGACTGGCAGCAGGCGCTGTCCGATGCGCCGCCCCGGGAAGACGTGCCGTTTCGGCGCAAACAGGATGACCGCGACTTTCTGGTGAAACAGAAACTCAGCTTTCGCGACGACGGCAGCCTCGGCCTGCCATTGGGCGTGATTCAGGGGCAGAATCTGGCACTGCTGCTGGAAAGCTTGCTGGCTCACACCAGCGACACGCGAGACTTCGACAAGCTGCCGATCCCCTTCCGCGCTGTGGCCACCGACATCGCCAACGGCGAAAAAGTGGTGTTTCGCAAGGGCCATCTGCCCCAGGTAATTCGCGCCAGCATGTCGATCCCGGCGGTGTTCGCGCCGGTCGAACTCGACGGCCGCCTGTTGGTGGACGGCGGCATGACCGACAACATTCCGCTCGATGTCGCGCGGCAAATGGGTGTCGACATCGCCATCGTGGTCGACATCGGTACGCCGCTACGCAGCCGTAAGCAACTGAACACCGTGGTCGATGTGCTGAACCAGTCGATCACCCTGATGACCCGGCGCAACTCGGAAGAACAACTGGCCGCGCTGAAACCGACGGACGTATTGATCCAGCCGGCGCTGGCAAGCTTCGGCGTGACTGATTTCGGCCGCGCCCAGGAAATGATCGATGCGGGTTATCGCGCAACCCGAATCCTTGATGCGCGCCTCGCCAGTCTCAAGCCAGCCGAGTCCCAGGACGCCGAACTCAATGCCGCTCGCGCGCCGGGGCAACGCACGCCGATCATCACCGCGATCAAGGTCGAGAACGATTCGAAAGTCGACGACGACGTGATCCGCTACTACATTCGCCAACACATCGGCGAGCCGCTGGATCTGGGTCGATTGCATTCGGACATGGGCACCTTGTACGGCCTCGACTACTTCGAACAGGTGCAGTACCGCGTGGCGCACAAGGGGCAGGATCACACCCTGGTCATCAGTGCCCGCGGCAAACGCAGTGGCACCGATTACCTGAGGGTCGGCCTGAACCTGTCAGACGACATGCGCGGCAGCAGCGCTTTCAACCTCGGTGCCAGTTACCGCAAAAACGGCATCAATCGTCTCGGCGCGGAATGGCTGACGCGGGTGCAGATTGGTGACAAGCAGGAACTGTACAGCGAGTTCTATCAGCCGCTGGACGTTGGCTCGCGTTACTTCATCGCGCCGTCGGTGGTGTTCGAGGCGCAAAACGTCGATGCGGTGCTCGACAATGATCCGGTCGCCCAGTACCGCGTCGAGCGTTACGGCATGGCCCTGAATGTCGGCCGGCAAATCGGCAATAACGGCGAAGTGCGCTTCGGCGTCGGTGAGGCCTGGGGCAAGGCCGATGTGCGCATTGGCGACCAGGATCTGCCCAGCGAGAATTTCAACGAGGGCTTCTATTCGCTGAAGTATTCCTACGATTCACTGGACAACGTCTACTACCCCCATGAGGGCAAGGACGTCAGCCTGACATTCCTGCAATTCGACCCAAGCCTGGGCTCGGATACGCGTTATCGGCAGTGGGAGTTCAAATTCGATAAAGCCATGAGCCGCGGACCGGACACATTGATTCTGGGCGGTCGCTATGGCCGTACCCTCGACGACACCAATGTGGTGACGTCGAGCTTCCTGCTCGGTGGCGCGCGGCAGCTGTCGGGGTTCCGCGAGGATGCTATTTCCGGGCAGAACATCAGTCTGATGCGGGCGGTGTATTACCGCAGACTGACACCGCGCTCGTATCTGCCGCTGGACTTCCCGCTGTACGCCGGCGGATCGCTGGAACGTGGGCGAGCGTGGAACAACGACAACGAGTTCGACAGTGGTTACATCAATGCGGCGAGTGTATTTATCGGCTTCGATACGCCGCTGGGGCCGTTGAATTTCAGTTACGGGCTCAATGATGCGAATGAGCAGGCGGTGTATTTGAATCTGGGGCAGACGTTTTGATCAAGATTGAGGATGGACGTTGCCTGGACTATTGCCATCGCGGGCAAGCCCGCTCCCACAGGTTTCAGCGTTGCTGACAAAACCCTGTAGGAGCTGTCGAGTGAAACGAGGCTGCGATCTTTTGATCCTGCTTTTTACAATCAAGATCAAAAGATCGCAGCCTGCGGCAGCTCCTACAAGGGATCAGCGGATCCCTGCCAGAAGGGTCCGCGCGGTTTGCTTTAATGGCTCATCCCCGTCCTTGAGCAACTCATTGAGCAACGCAATCGCGCTGTCGATGTCTCCGTCATCGATGCAGGTCTGCGCCTGTTCGAGCTTCCCCGCCCCCGCCTCGTCTGGCGCTGGCATCTGTAAATCCAACGGCTCCAACGCCAGCGACGGCAGCGGATCGGTGAATGCTTCAAGGAAGTCATCGTCCAGCGGCTGCGCCTCGGGCTCCGGAATCCATTCAAGCTCCGCGTCTTCACTGGCCGCGGTCTCCGGCAGGTCAAAGTCCTGCGGCAACACTTCCAAACTGGAAGAGAAGCTGGAGTCGTCTGTTGCGGACTGAGCCTGTGCCGGACGGCTATCTTCCAGATCCCAACTGGAGTCCATCGACAACGCATCCAGATTCAACTCGAAATTGTCCTCGGGCAACGCGGGGGCGGTGACGATGACCGGAGCAATGCCTATCGCCGCTGATGAAACTGCCGCCAACGGCGCGGTGCCCAACAGCTTCGGATGCCGAGCGCGGATATCCTGCAAGGCTTGTGCACCAACCCCCTGCTCACGCAAATGACTTTCCTGCTGCTCGAACGCGGCACTATCGCCCTGACGCCCTAGCACTTCGAGTAGCTGCAAACCAAGATCAGTGCGCTCCGGCTCTTTGTGCAGCGCATCGCGCAACAGTCCGGCGGCTTCGCCGAGGCGCCCATAGGCCAGGTAAATCGCCACGGCTTCCAGCACATCACCCGCCGCTGGCTCTTCACGGTGATCGGCGGAGGCCTGCGTCCTGACCGGTTCGGCCGATTCTTGTGAGGAATCGGTTTCGTCCACATCGGGCTCATTGCGCAACGGTAACAACGGCATCGGTGCATCGCCCTGCTGCTGTTGCAGGCGTCGACGGTGCACGAGCAACCCGGCCAATGCCCCCAGCAACACCAAGCCACCGAGCAATGGCCAATTCCAACCGTCCTCTGCGGACTCGATTGGCGCAGCGGCAGTTATCGGTGTTGGCGCCGGTGTCGCTGCGGGCGCGGGCGGTGCCTTTTGCTGCTCGATCAAGCGTGTTTGCAGATCACTGACCTGCTTCCTGCCGTCGGCAATCTGCACATCCTGCGCCTGCAGTCTGGCGTTCAGCTCATCAAGGGACTTTTGCAACTGCTGGTTCTGCAACACGCTGGCGGCCAGTTGTTCGGCCAGTGCATCGTTGGATGGCGTCGATGCAGTTTGAGGCGCGGCAGGCATGACGCGTTTGCCCTGTGCTGCCTGTGGTGGCGCGCTCACGGGTTCGACGGTGGGGAATGCAGAGGATTGCGCGCGCGGGTCTGGCTCATCGGTAGCCGGGACGATACCCGGTGAGCCCGGCGGATCGATCAGCACCGTGTATTCGCGCAGCAAGCGGCCATTGGGCTGATTGAGCTGCACCAGAAAATTCAGAAAAGGTTCGTTGACCGGTTTGCTGGAGGTCACCCGGATCATCTGGCGATTGCCATGCAGGATCGGCGTGAACTTGAGGTCGTTGAGGAAAAACACCCGCTCGACCCCGGCACGGCCAAACTCTTCAGCCGTGGCCAGGCTCACCGACAGATCGTTCTGCGTCAGCGTGCCGACATCGAGCAGAGCGATATCGGCCTTGAGCGGTTGATTGAGGGCTGAGTGAACCGAGATCTCGCCCAGCCCCAAAGCCATCGACAAGGTCGAATAGCCGAATGCGCCAGCCACCAATAATCCCTTGGCGTAAACGCGCAGTACCATGTGCCAACTTGCGAGCATGAGCATCCCTTAAATAAGCAAAACCGACTTCTATGCGTTCGCACATCCGGTACGAACACGATATTGCCTAGTAGTTCTTATAGTCTGCTCAGTGCGATCTCTCAAAAAACTGGTGCGCGGTTATGCCTCAAGATTTTTCCAGGTTGGCCAGAATGTGCCCGTGAACACGCATGCACACCTTTAAATCCGCCTCGTCGACACCGTCGAACAATTCGTGGCGCAGTTTGGTAGCAATGGTTTCGATTTGTTCGATCAGCGGCAGAGCCGGTGCACAAAGGACAATTTTTTTCGCCCGGCGGTCTTCCATCACGGATTGGCGTTGCACCAGCCCCTGACTTTCCAGACTATCAAGCAAGCGGGCGAGGGTCGGGCCTTCGACACCAACGCTTCGCGCCAGCTCACTCTGAGTCGGAGCTTCTGCGAAACGCGCCAGATGCAGCAGCACCAGCCAGCGTGCCTGGGACAGGTCTAGGCCGGCCAGACGCCGGTCCAGCTCGGCACGCCAGCCGCGGGACATCTGGGCCAACTGCATGCCAAAGCGGTGTTGATCGGTTAACGGCATAAAACACTCGTGGTTAGACTGATGTAATAGAGAAAAACTAATTATTAGTCAGCTAAGCATGAGCTGCAGCTATAGGCAAGTGTCGCTCTGTACTGAATCGTTACATCTTGAAAAGCCCCTCACCCTAACCCTCTCCCAAAGGGAGAGGGGACTGATTGGGGGATGCTGGAGAATTTCGTCGACCTGAAAGGGCTTTACTGAATCCGTAATCGACTCAGGCTTTCAGGTCGATGTCGGACGCAAGACACCTCGGTCGGCTCCCTCTCCCTCTGGGAGAGGGCTGGGCGGGCGGCGTTCCGATGAGGGGCTCGGGCCCGAATTACATTTCAAACTCGGATTGCAGCGCGGCCCGCACGCAATACAGCACGCCTTCCGGAACACGACCGGCGAACAGTTCGGCGATTTCGGCGACCGGCGGCAATTCGCCTTCGCCGTCGAGGAATGCGTCCTGCACCTCGCCCATCAGCTCTTCAGGCAAGTCCAGGGCCTGCTCCAGCGACAACTGCTGCTTGCCGATCGCCTCGGCGAGCATGCTGTAGACGTTCTTTTCCGAGCACTGCAACTGCCCGGCAATCTGCATCGGGGTCATGCCGGCGCGGGCCAGGGTGATGAGCTCGTGCCGCACATCGGCCACCACTTTCGGTGCCTCGACCTCGCCGCCGAGCACTTCGAGGAAAGCATCGCCGTAGCGCTCCAGCTTGCGCGCACCAACGCCGCTGACCCGGGCCATTTCCGCCAGCGAGGTTGGCTGGCTGCGCAGCATCTCCAGCAGTGTCGAATCCGGGAAGATGACATACGGCGGCACGCCGTGTTCTTCGGCCAGTTTGCGCCGCAACGCACGCAGGGCTTCCCACTGCTCGCGCTCCTCGCCGCGCACCAGCTGGCTGGCCTGGCTCTTGCTGCCGCTCTTGGCGGTGACTTGCGGTTTGAGATCGCGGCGCAGTTCCAGGGTCACTTCGCCCTTGAGCAGTGGTCGGCAGGAGTCGCTCAAACGCAAGCCGCCATAACCTTCGTGGTCGACGTCGGCCAGCCCACGCGCAACCAATTGACGGAACAGCGAGCGCCATTCACTTTCGCTCAGTGCCTTGCCTACGCCGTACACCGACAGATGCTGATGACCGAAACTGCGAACCTTTTCGTTGTCCTTGCCCAGCAGCACATCGACCAGATGGCCGACGCCATAACGCTGACCGGTGCGAAAGATCGCCGACAACGCCTGACGTGCAGGCTCGGTAGCGTCCCAGGTCTGCACGCCGTCGACGCAGTTGTCGCAATGGCCACAAGGTTCGGCCATCTGCTCGTCGAAATACGCCAGCAGCGTCTGACGACGGCAACGGGTCTCTTCGCACAGCGAGAGCATGGCGTCGAGCTTGTGTTGCTCCAGACGCTTGTGGCGCTCGTCGCCTTCAGAGTTTTGCAGCATCTGCTTGAGCATCACCACGTCTTGCAGACCGTAGGCCATCCACGCATCCGCCGGCAGACCGTCACGACCACCGCGCCCGGTTTCCTGGTAATACGCTTCGAGGGATTTCGGCAGATCGAGGTGGGCAACAAAACGCACGTTGGGCTTGTCGATGCCCATGCCGAACGCCACGGTGGCGACCATGATCAGGCCTTCCTCGTTGAGGAAACGCTTTTGGTTGAAGGCGCGCAGCTCGTTGGGCAGACCGGCGTGATACGGCAGCGCCGGGAAGCCTTGATCGCTCAGGAATGTCGCAACTTCTTCAACCTTCTTGCGCGACAGGCAATAGACAATGCCGGCATCGCTGCGTCGCTCGGCAAGAAACGCCAGCAACTGCTTGCGCGGCTGTTCCTTGGGCACGATGCGATAAAAAATGTTCGGTCGGTCGAAGCTCGACAGGAAGCGCTCGGCGTTCTGCAGATGCAGGCGTTCGACGATTTCTTCGCGGGTACGTTTGTCGGCGGTGGCGGTCAGCGCGATGCGCGGCACAGTCGGGAACAACTCGGCCAGTTGCCCGAGCTGCAGATACTCGCGACGGAAGTCATGACCCCACTGCGATACGCAGTGCGCTTCGTCGATGGCGAACAGCGCTATGTCGAGACTTTGCAGAAAGGACAGCATGCGCGGTTGCACCAGACGCTCGGGCGCCAGATAGAGCATCTTCACTTCGCCGCGCTTGATCCGCGTTGCCAGATCACGCTGCTGTTCGGCACTCAACGTAGAGTTCAGCGCGGCGGCCGCCACGCCCAGCTCTTCGAGGGTGGCGACCTGATCGTCCATCAAGGCGATCAACGGCGAAACCACCACCGCCAGGCCTTCGCGCAGCAGCGCCGGGACCTGGAAGCACAGGGATTTGCCGCCACCGGTAGGCATCAATACCAGCGCGTCACCGCCACTGGCCACGCGCTCAATGATTGCACCCTGGCGGCCACGGAAACTGTCGTAGCCGAAGATGTCCTTGAGGACGCGTTGTGCCTGTTCGAGCATAAAAACTCCAAAAATCTACCGATACATCCCTGCTCAGGCTGGTTCAGAACCGCCAAGGCCGCTTAAACAAAACGTAAGAACGCATTGCACGACAACCGCAGTGCGGGCAGGGATCGCAAAACGCGGCAGTATACCCGAGCCCTCCCCTGCACAGGGCGACACCCGTCGACAGTTTCTTTGCGCCCTTGTAGGAGCTGCCGAAGGCTCGGGCCGCGATCGGACAATCTTTTGATTCTGTTTTTAAAGACAAGATCAAAAGATCGCAGCCTTTGGCAGCTCCTACACGGGGTCAGCCCTGTAAAAATGCCATGCGGCTGGCTTGAGCACGCAAGAAGGCCTAGAATTCCCGCATTATTGATTCCCCAAGGTAGCAACGTAATGTCCTTCGCTGAGCAACTGACCCGCCTGCAAGTCTTCCTCGACGCCGACGAGCTGCACGACGAGGCGCTGGATTACGTGGCCGCCCACGGTTACCTGACCGCGTTGTCGATCTGCTCCGAAGACGTCCCGGAGCGTGAATGGATCGACGCCCTGTTCGCTGAAGAGCCGCGTTACAGCGACGAAGCTCAGCGTGCCGAGATCGAAGCCACCCTGATCGGCCTCAAGGCGCACATCGCCCGTCAACTGGCGTCCGACGAAGAGTTCGAACTGCCGTGCGAGCTGGATCTGGGCGAAGATCCGGACGATTCGGAATTGCGCGGCTGGTGCATCGGCTTCATGGAAGGCGTGTTCCTGCGTGAAGCCGCCTGGTTCGAAACTGCCGAAGAAGAAGTCAGCGAAATGCTCCTGCCGATCATGGTCGGTTCGGGCCTGTTCGACGAGCAGCCTGAGTTCGAAGACATCGCCAGTGACGCCAATCTGATGGACGACATGATCGTGCAGATCCCGGAAGCCCTGACAGCTCTGTACCTGCTGTGCCAGGCGCCAGACGAAAAACCGGCGATCCTCAAGCCACGTCACCACTAAGATTCAGCCTATGGACAACCCCATAGGCAACCGCCCCCTGATGTTGCGCTACTGCCTGCTGGCCATCGGCTGGCTCAGCGTGGCATTGGGGGTGATCGGGATTTTTCTCCCCGTTTTGCCCACCACTCCCTTCCTGCTACTCGCGGCCGCGTGTTTCGCCCGCAGTTCTCCGCGTTTCTATCGTTGGCTGGTCGAGCATCCCCGGCTCGGGCCATGGATTCGCGATTATCTCGATGGCAACGGCATTCCACTCAAGGGCAAGGTCTACGCGATCGGGCTGATGTGGGCGAGCATTCTGTTCTCTTGCTATCTGGTGCCACTCCCATGGGCGCGAGGGTTCATGTTGACCAGCGCAGTGCTTGTCACGGTCTACATTTTGCGGCAAAAAACTCTGCGCAAGCGTTGAGTCACTCTCCAACAATCCCCGCAAGCGCCCCGCCACTCATCGGAAATCATCACGCGTCTGTCAGATCTGACAGGTGTGCAACTCTCCACGCAAAGGTCTAATCAATCAAACCGCCCCACCGACAACCGACACCGCTCTGAAGGAGTCGCGACACGGCATCCGGAAGCCTTTAACTGCTCCCCCCGCTTCGTCCCCTGCTGCTCGCGGGCATGGTTCGCCCCATTGGCAACACAAAAAAACCGCTGCTCAGGTCAAAGAGCAGCGGTTTTTGAAAGTCCCGATAAATTGTTTTTTATTGTCACAGGCCAGCACACCAATCCTTTAACTGCACCTCACCAATTAAACCTCACGCCCACATTCGCCCCCCAAGGCTGTTCGATGTGCTCACCCTTTGAATAATCAAAATCGGCATGCACTTGCCATTTCGCGGACAGGGCGACGGCCACCCCCGCACCAAACTCGGCACGAGAACCTGACAAGTCGTTGTTGAACACATTGTCGTTGACCTTCACTTCGTTGTTCGACGCGAACTCATGTGCGACTGCCGCACGCAGGTAAGGCTGGGCGATGGCGCCATCATTGAACGCGAAGTTGCGCCCGACCGTGGCCCCCGCCTTGGCGACCAACGAACGCATGCGGTCGCCATCGGCGTCCATGTCGTTATCCAGGGTGTATTGCTTGCCCTGAATCTGCACTGCCGACAATTGTGTGAACGGCTCGATGAAGTAGTCGTCAGCCAGTTTGATGTGCCGACCGAACTCGGCGGATGCGCCCACGCCCCAATTGTCATAGTCACCCTTGGTGCGGCTGCCATCACTGAGATTGACCTTGGACTCATTGCGGAACCGGTTGAACTTGAGCACGCCGTCAAAGTAGTAACCGGTCTCGCTGTCGAGCCAGGTTACATACGGACCGACGTAGTAGCTTTTCACCGTGCCTGAAGTGCCACGGTCCAGGTCCAGATCGGACTTGCTCGTCCCCGCCAGCACCCCGACCAATACCTGACTTTCACCGATCCGGGCATCAGCGCCAAGGGACAACCCTTGCTGCTGTTGCTGATAGCCCACACCCGACCCGGCGGCCACGTTGTATTTATTGCCGTAGGTGCGGATCCAGCCGCCCGCCTCGCCACCGTTGAATCGCAATTCACCCATGCGGCTGCGTAACGAACTTAGCTCGCCGTACCACACGGTGGGTGCGGTGTTGAACAACGCCAGCACGGAACTCGCACCCGGGCTGATCACCTCGGTGGCAGGATCCAGAAACCAATCCTTGCCGCCGTCGTCATTCTCTCGGCTGTTCAGGCTGTAAGACCAGGTACCGACGTCTACAACACCGCTGCCCGCCAAGGCAAACTGCGCCGCATCGATCGTGGCGGTACGCGCCAGTATCAATTGCTGTGGCGAGGCTGCATCCAGCCCCGACGCAGCCACTGCGAGACCAAAATCACCCGCCGAAGCGCCCGTCACATTCAGGAAGTCACGCTCACCGCTGGCAAAATCGCCTTTCATGACAAACGTGCCGTTGCCCGAAAGCGTACCGACGTTCAGCTGGTGATAAGAAGTGGGCGCATCCGCTGCGCCAAAAGTGACACTGCCCCCATCCAGACTCAAGGCACCGATCGAACCGTTGGCGGTCATCGTCCAGTTCGAGTTGCTGCTGATATTGACGCTGCCGACATTGTCCAGGCGTCCGGTGAGTTGGGAATGATCTTGAAGGGTGACGCTGTCGACATTGTTCAGACGACCGGTGAGCTGTGAACGATTTCGCAGGGTAACGCCGTCGACACTTTCCAGGTCACCAGTGAGCTGTGAATGATTTTGCAGGGCGACACTGCCGACATTTTCCAGGTCACCGGTGAGCTGTGAATAATTGTCCAGGGTGACGCTGTCGACATGGTCCAGGTGACCGGTGAACTGTGAAGAATTATCCAGGGCGAGGACGTCGACATTGTCCAGGCGACCGGAGAGCTGCGAAGAATTATCCAGGGTGACGCTGTCAACATTTTCCAGGTTACCGGAGAGCTCTGAACGATTTTGCAAAGTGACACTGCCGATATTTTCCAGGTCACCGGTGAGCCGTGAAGAATTATCCACGATGACACTGTCGACATTGCTCAAGTGACCGGAGAGCTGCGAATGATTTTGCAGAGTGACACTGTCAACGTTGTCCAGTTGGCCGGTGAGCTGGGAAGAATTATCCAGGATGACGCTGGCGACATTGTCCAGGCGACCGGTGAACTGCGAATGATTGTCCAGAGTGAGGCTGGCTTTCGAGCTGTCATCGACCAGTACGTCGCCCGTCATGTAACTCTGATCAAAGGTGAGATTGGCAGTGCTGCCGCCAGCAACGTTGATATTGCCTTGTAACGCGCTGCCGATAACCGTCATGGCCGCCGCCGATGCATCTTGAACATCGAGCAGAATGCCGTTGCCAGCCAGTAGTTGCGAGTTATTCAGAACGCTGATCTGTGCCTGAACGCCTTCCTGAACGAGAATGGCCGACGACTCCCGTCCTTCCAGCGTGGCACCATTGAGCGTCAGAAGAGTGTCAGTCAGATTGCCACTGCTTGCAGCCATCCGCACACCGTTGGCGCCGCCACTGATGGTTGTGCCGTTGGCGCGAACCTCGCCTGCGAAAATGTCGATTCCGACGCTGTCCGCCAGCAAACCCGTGACTTCACCGCCGTTAAGTTCCAGCGTACTCAATCCAGTGATCAGTACACCCGATTTACCGCCCCGTATGACACTGTCCGTGACCACGGCAGAAGAACCAGTGGGTGAGCCTATCTCACGCCTCAGCGTCAGCGCCGACCCATCACTGCTCAACGTTACCCCGGTCAGTGATGCCTGACTGTTGGTCAGGGTAATGCCGCTATTGCGATTGCGCCCCACAAAAGCGCCGCCTGTAGCGTTGATGGTTGAACCGCTCTGTACAAACACTTCATGGGTTTGCGCATTTTCGGTGTTTAACACCCCGCCGTTGCGCACCAGATAATTATCAACAGGCGTACTGTCAACAATAGTTACATTTTCGCCCGCTCCCACGTTTGTCAATGCCATCAGGGGTGGACTGATAAACAACAGAGGTGAAAGCGCCATAAAAGTTATAGGCCCTCGAGAAAAAAGCACCAATTTCGTTCGTAGAATTTTCACAACATGCTCCAGTTTTTTGCCGCCCGATGAGGATGGCTATTTAGCCGCCGGCAGCTTAATGCGAAAACTTCCCGCCGAATGTAGGATTAGTCCGATACTGAATAGCGAATTCTCCACAGTTGGCGTCCTACTTCCGCACGACGTCTTTGCAGAAACTCCAGATCGCAAACAAACACGACAGTAGAAATAAAAAAAGGAAGACTGACGCCTTCCTTTTTCAAGGTGCCACTTAGTTAAGCATCAAGGTATTGGACAGGCGCCCCCGCTGCTGGTACGCGCAACGACTTGCACTTCGTGCTGATCCGAACTTTCTTCACGTCCGGCTATTTCAGCTACATATCGAATACTGCCACTGCCATCCTGAATCGGCTCCAAGGCTGTAGCGTAGGGCAAATACACCTCAAACCCATCAATATGTTCGTTACCCGACAACGTCTTATCAAATTTAAAAGACGGCAATGGGACAGGAGCCGTACCATCCCAACCCACACCATCCCAAGTAAACTCCAACTTAAGCCCAGCAGCCAAAGGTTCGCCCCCCGCTACAGTTACAACAGCGACGTGTCCGTGCCCAGCAACATTCTTCAGTGAAGAACAGGTTAAAAATTCATCACCACCGCTCATTACAGTGAAGTTTACTTTTGGTTTAGGAAGCGTTACAGCAATAACGTAGACACTGACTGGTTGTCGTAAAGAGGGGTTTGGATTGCTGTCCGGAATCAATGGATTAGTTATTTCGTAATGCACCGGAATTACAGGATTATTACCCTGAGCAGTTATGAACGCGTGAGGAATGGTAAATATGACCGGGTCATCATCCAGTTCAGACCCGTCCACTTCATAACGACCACCTGGCACAGCGCCCCCCCCCCAATACAACTGATAGATATCGCCGGTTTCGCGGACTGCATCGATGACCGTAGTTGCCGTACCATCCTGTCCCGCATCAATCAGTTCAAATTTGTTTGGTTCGATAGTAACTGCTGCTTGAACCGATACTTGCGCCAGGTTCGGATTGCCGACCTCCGGGTTTTCAGGATCAGGTGGCAGTGTACCGGGACGGCGCAAATCGATATTTACCGGCACAGCTGTCAGCTCAGGATATTCCTTAGCACCACGCCATATCGAGTAGGTCACAGATATGGGCCTTGGCCCCAGACCGTTGCGTTTCACATGCCCATAGGGAACGTCGAAAATCATCGGAAAGCCATCGCTGGATCGTTTGCGGGGCTGGGGAATGCCATCCCAGAGCAAAGCCACTTCGTCCAGCGGCCCAATGTTGTCGTACTCCTGGATAACTACAGCGACATCTGGATAGGCATCCTTAATAGAGATGAGGTTGTCGGGGTCTGGCGCCTCAGGCACTTCGAGTGGTTTCAAGTTGGCCGGGGCCGCCGTGAGTTCGACAACAACGCTGAGCCCAACGGAAGGCTGCTGCGCCTCATTACCGACACGATCAATCCACTGGTAATAAATGATCCGCTCCCCCTCACGGCCGTTTTCTACCTGATGTTTGCTCAGGTTTACCGTCATCGCACTGGTGCCGTCATCGGGGGTCTGATAGGAGCCGATAAACGCACCCGGGTAACTTGCCCCCATAAAGACGCCGGCAACATCCCCGGTTCTTCGGTCGGAGTGCAAAGGGATAGTTAGTTCAATCACTGGATTAGCATCCAGCCGCTCTTTGGTAATGCGCAAATCAGCATACTCCGCTGGCAGTTCAATTACCGCCGCCTGAGCATCTCTATTCGGCGCTGTCTTATCAATAATGATCTGGACCGGGGTATCGAAATTCCAAACATCATTGACATATTTCACTTGATATCCCAACCGGTGCGGGCCTTCAGCAGTTGTAAAAACAGAGGGCAACACTAGTGTTTGCATGGGGGGGATCGGGGTTGTTGCCGGAACAGGTATGCCGACTGGCACGTCGTCCCACAGGAGTTGCAACTCGACCCGGCGACCCGGAGCAGGAGGAGGATTGAGTTCCAGTACGCTGTTGATAATCACGTCATTATCAACACCCTGTCGTGCCTTCGGCAGTTTGTTCTTTTCATCACCTGTAACATCCGGCAATAGCCCCTGTAACTCTGGCGCCGTTGCCATGCGAGCGGACTTCGCCGCACGCACCGCCTTTAGTGCAGCTCTACCGGGATCTTCATTGGTATTTTTTTCATAGACAGTCATTGTCGTTCTCCTCATTATCAAAGCAGATATTTGCAAACCCATACTCACGACAAAACTACACTCTCGAATCAAATAAATATCTGATCCGTAACACCTGGCATTTACCTACTGCTTATTTGCTCAGGAATTCACTTCCGGGCAAAAAACCTCATTCGTTGGCGAACAGATCTCACCACTGGGCATGGTTCTATTGATAATTACAAAATCCGGACGCGACCGACCTATACCATCATCTCGCTTGTACAAGATGTACCAGACAAGGGCCGAACCGTTATTCACCATAGGTGCTATCAACTTCTCGTAATCAGCTACGACGATATCGAAGCCATTTGCAGCTTCCGCAGGATCAATGATTTTCGAAAATTCGTGATAGGCGTCCACAATCGGGTCAGTTCCGTTTAGCCCACGACATCCTTGCCAGTGCACAATCACTTCATCCCTTGCTGCGAAGTGTGGGTTGCCCGGTATATGAACCGTAACGCCCTCCCACAAGCGAGGTACAGAACAACAATGCAAGACGCCTTGTTTTCCTGCATGGGGGAATGTCGGTTCCTTGAGGTTTTCAATGATGACAATCGACACCTTGACTTCGGTCTTGCGTGAATACTGTTCGTTCACACCATTGCGGGTGACGTAGTAAACCGGCAAGTTCGGATTCTGCAGTTCTGGCAGGATGTGCTCCCAGGGGATTTCAACCTCGACAAGGCTGCCTGATACATCACCCGCCTTCACCGGATAAGTCGCCACGGGCGTCGGAATCTGCCCCCAATACACATCGATTTCCTCATAAGGCTGAGGATTGTCGTAGAGCACCAGTAACGCTCTTGCCGGCAGTCCGAAGTCCACACTGCGCAACTGGTTAGCGAGATCGGACTTTTGCCCGCGAATTTCCAGTTTGACCAGGGTTTCATTGAGCAATGCCGGGGCGTCCACGTGATCCTGGCCGGCTATGGTCAAGTCCAGTGCCACGGAAATGTCAGGCGAAGATGCGGTGTAGCTGCCATCTGCCAGACGGATGCGATAACTCACTTTGGGTCGTGAAGGGCCATTGCCCCGTGCGTGAATGGCCGTCCACGGGACAGTGGTCTCCAACGGAAAACCGCTGGGGTCGACCGGTATCTCTGCCAGTGCGGTGCCGTCCCAGTCGATGGCGACTCGATGCGCCGCGTCCGCGAAATCATAACGTTCAATTTTCACCTGAACGCCTTCGCGGGCCTGTTGACGGTCGAGCAAATTGCGCGTCAAAGGCACCTCGGGAGGTAGCAGCGCACCTGGAAGCGGCGAGAGATCGACAAAGATCGCCGCCCGCCTCGCATTTGGCCCGGTATTACCCGCGCGATCCCTGAGCCGGTAATACATATAGCGATCACCGTGTCCCCACGCGCGGATCTCATCGGCATGCACCGTGATCAGCAAACGCTCGTCGATAATCTCCTGCTCGCTGAATTCCTGCTCGCCGATCTCAACTTCGCGGTCACTCGGATCCTGCGTGTCCGTCCAGAAATAGACTGCTCGATCGCCCGTTGTGACATCTAAGTAAAACGGCACCTCGACGATGACCTGTCCGTGTTGCGTCAGATAACTTTCTGTGAGGGTTCCGTTCAACTCGTCAGGAAAAATGACCGCATCGGGCTGGATGCCAAAATTGGGCTTGGTGGTATCAATAGTGATGCTTTTTCTAAGGGACTCCGCAGGGTTGACCATGCTGCGAGAAAAGCGGATCGAAATATCGTACGCGCCCTGGATTAAAAGGCTCTGGGGAACAGTGAGGGTTTGCGGCTGTTGCACAGGAATATTGGAGGGGTATTCACGCTGATTGACTGGGATGAAAGCAGCGCCGCGCGCCATCAAACCCAGCTCCACCAAATCGGTGCGATTGGGAATGGTCGTGAAGTCCAGGCCGTCGAACATAACTTCCAGATCCCGCCCCAATGCTCGCAGCGGCAGCAGCCCCAGAGGATCATCCGGATCCAGCACCAAGGGCACCTTGGGGGCTGGAATATCAGCACGCGGCCCACTCGGGAGAGTCGTTTCATCGTTCGGCGTTTTGTGAGCTGACATCGCGCGTATTCCCTGACGAATGTTGAGGCTTGCTGGTTCGCAAGCTGTCGCACTGCGACAACTTTCGAATGGCTGGCTTCATTTAGCGCGCATCGTCAGAAAGCGGCTACTGTCAGAAATTACAGGTATTGCTACCGCTCGTCGGAGATTTCGCCGAACTGGCAGGTCGACACGGAATAAACAACAAACGTTTAAAGGAAACCTGCCGACACGGATTTCGGCCACAGATTCTTGCGTCGTTGCCTACAGCTACGCCAGAATCCGCCGGCTTGTGCGCCGCGATTCCTGACGTTTCGTGATGAAACAAAAAACCGCCGTCCCGATTGAACGGGACGGCGGTTTTTTTATGCCTGAGGGCAAATACCTCCCTGTAGGAGCTGCCGAAGGCTCGGGCCGCGATCGGACGATCTTTTGACTTTTTTAGAAGCAAGATCAAAAGATCGCAGCCTTCGGCAGCTCCTACACGGGTCACCTGTCTGAGGCATGAAAAAACCCGCCGCCCCGATGATCGGGACGGCGGGTTTTGTCGTTCTGCCTCAGATCAAACGGTATCTACCTTCAACGAATGATCATTCAACATGCCGCTGATGATCGTCGCTGTGTCGTGCCCGCTGGCAATCATCCCACCGGCGCCAGGCGTGACGCCGTAGTGGCTGGCGAGGTTGACGCCGGCCAGATCGATCGTCTGGTTCGGCGTGGCGCCGGCCATGGCGCTCACGTCGATGCTGGTCATGACCGAGGCGCCACTGCCGCTGACGCTGAAGTGCAGGTAGTCGTCGAGGGACGACGTGGTGCCGTTTTCACCTTGCAGCAGTTGCGACAGGTCGAGCTTGTCGGTGCCGGGGGTGAAGTCGGTAATCAGGTCGTGGCCGCTGTTGCCTTTGAGCCACTGGAAGGTGTCGACCCCTGCCCCACCGGTCAGGGTGTTGTTGCCTAAACCACCGATCAGCAAGTCATCGCCGCCGCCCCCATTGAGGGTGTCGTTGCCCAGACCTCCGTTGATCACGTTGTTATTGTTGTCGCCAGTCAGGCTGTCGTTGAAGTTGGAGCCGACGAGGTTTTCGATACCGGTCAGGGTGTCCGTCCCGGCGCCGAGGGTGTTTTGCGCACCGAGCAGGCCGAGGTTGACGGTGACGGCGGTAGTCGCATGGGCGTAGCTCGCGGTGTCGGTCCCACTGCCGCCATCGAGCAGGTCATTGCCGGCGCCGCTGTAGAGCAAGTCGTTGCCAGCGCCGCCGTGCAGTTCGTTGTTGCCTGAGCCTGCGGTCAGTACGTCGTTGCCGTCGCCGGCATTGATGATGTTGTTGCCGGTGCCCGCCACCAGCACGTCATCGCCTGCTGTACCGGTGAGAGTGTGGCCGTCCTGGTAACTGATGCTCACGTTGGCCGTGTCGCTGCCGCCGTGGTTATCGTTGGCGGTGTAAGTGCCGTGGTAGTCCGGGGCCATGTCCTGGGCCCCGGCGTAGTTGAGCTTCATGGTCAACTGGTAGTTTTCCGACCCGTTGACGTTGCCGCCCGTGGGGTTGGTAAGGTTGGTGATGTGAATCTGGTAGACCGCGCTCGATGTCGCAGTGAGGGTTTGTCCGTCCGCCAGCGCGATCCAGCTGCCGCCATTGATCGAGTACTCCATGCCGACGTTACCGGCCGCCAGATTGTGGTCGAGGTTGAGGGTTTCACCCTGACGCAGGTTGACGGTGATGCGGTCTTCATCATTGGCATTGCTGTTGGTCACGGCGCCCAGGTAGCCGCTGACCACCAGCACGGCGGTCATGGTTGCCGCGTTCGCCGAGAACGCACTACGGACGTTGGCCAGATTCTGGTTGGCCGCCGTATTGACGTTGGTGCCCGTGAAATTGATCGCGCCGGTGCCGGTGAAGTCCGCCTCTTTCGACACCCAACCGGTGTTGAAACTGGTTGGCGTCGCGTTGAGGGTATCGCCGTTAGGGTCGGTGTCGTTGGCCAGCAACAGCTCACCCGGCACCAAAATGTTGCCCGACAGCACGTTGGTGATGACGTGGTCGTCCATCGCCACCGGAGGTGCGTTGGGGATCACTTTCACGGTCAGCGTCGAGCTAGCCAGATCGCCATCGTTATCGCTGACGGTGAAGCCGATATTTTCGGTGAGCACCACAGCGGTGGTTTTCTGCGAGGTGTAGGTGTATTCACCGGTGTCGAGGTTGATCAGCAGCGTGCCGCTGTTGTTGGTGGCGATGCTCAACGTGTTGTTCGCGGTGTTGAAGGTGCCGTGATTGACGCCGCCGCTCGCGATCAGTGACCCCTGGCCACTGAGGGCTTTAGGGTCATAGGTGTAGGTGGTGCCGTCGATCACGATGGATTTGATGAAACCGCCATCGGCGCCGAACGTGCCGCCCTCGCCCAGCAACGAACCGGTGACCGGCGCGCCCTGCACGGTGCCCGACAGCACCGAGTTGAGCTGGTTGAGGTCGGTGACCACCACCGCGTTGGTGTTGGTGTGGTTGATGCCGTCGTACGCCAGCGGATCGAGGTTGGCGTTGCTCACGCCGCTGCCGAGGCCGATTGCGTAGTTCTTGATGTTGTTGGCATCGAGGAAATTTTTCAGCGCGGCTTCATCGGCGGCGTTGATGTCGCCCTCGTTGGGTTTGCCGTCGGAGAAGAAGTAGCCGACGTTCTGCGCCCCGGTGAGTTTGCCCGAGGTGTTGAACGCGGTCTGCATCACCGCCACGGCAGCATCGTAGTTGGTACCGCCGCCAGCCGTCAGCCCCGCAAGAATCGTCTTCGCTGTCGCGACGTCCACCCACACGGCGGTTCGGTCGGTGGCGTTGCTGCTGAAGGTCACCAGTTGGACTTTGACGTCGCCCAGATCATCGTACTTGTCGAGCAAGGCACTGATCGCCTGCTTGGCCAGCGCCAGCCGCGACAGGCCCGGCACACCCGAGGCATCGGCCATGCTGCCGGAGATATCAAGAACGATCAGCAGGTTGGAATCGATCTCCACGGCTGTCACCGAGCGATCCGAGGCAACGGCTTTTGGCACGTCATCAACGATGTTGACGACGAGGGTGCTGGTGGTGGTGTTGCCCAGCGCATCGGTGGCTTTGTAGGTGAAGCTTTCGCTCAGGGTGTTCGGCCCGTCGTTGGCGTTCGGCGAGGTTTTGGGGGCCGAAGTCAGCGTGTAGGTGTAGGTGCCGTCGGCGTTGAGCTGGATCTGCCCGTAAGTGCCGGTGGCGCTGCCGACCAGGGTGTAAGTGAGCGCGCCGCTGCCGCCGGTGACCGCACCGACCAGCGTGCCGCTGGCGGTTTCGCCGGTGTTGCCCGGGTCGCTGCCGGTGACCGTGCCGGACGCCAGATCCTGGCCATCCTTGCTCAGGTCGAGGGCTTTTTCAAAGACAGTCACGTCCTGATCGACCGAGGCAATGAGTTTGCAGTCGGCGACATTGATGGTGATGGTCGTGGTGCTTTCGTCGCCGTCACTGTCGCGGATGCTATAGGTGAAGGTGTCAGTGGCGCCCGGTGGGCTCACCGAGTTCGGGTTGCTGTGGTAAACGGCATTGCCCGCCGCATCGAGGGTCAGGTAACCGTAGGCGCCGTTGATGTTGCTGTTGAGCCCGCCAACAGCCGAGGTTGCAGTATTGCTGCCGGCGCGCACGCCGATCACCGTGGCCGCGCCATCGGCACCGTTGACGTCGTTGCCCAATACGCTGACGTTGACCGTGCCACCCTCCGCCACCGAGCCGGTGTCGGGTTTGGCGGTCGGCAGATCATCGACGATGTTGACGTTGATCTGACCGCTGGCGGTACTGCCATCGGTGTCGGTTGCTACCACGTTGAAGTTTTCGGTGATGCTGTTGGCACCGTTGGCGTTCGGGTGGGTTTCGTTATCGACCAGGGTGTAGCTGTAGCTGACCACGCCAGTGGCCGGGTTATAACCGGTGATGGTGAAAGTGCTGCCCAGCGGCGAGACGGTTGATTGCGGGAAGCCTGCGGCCACGCCATTGGTGACCACGGCAATGCCACCGACGGTGAGGGTTTGCAGGCCATCAAGAGCGGTCACGGTGAAGGTGCCGCTCTGGGTCAGCGCCGGGGTGTTGGGGCTGGTGCCGTCGCTGAGGTTTTTCTCGTAAACGGTGAGTTCGCCGCCATTGACGTCGAGGCCGTTGAGCACCACCGGGTCGTTATTGTTGTGGACGTTCAGCACCAGGCTGGCGGTGCTGGTATCGCCGTCGGCATCGGTCAGGGTGTAGGTAAACGTCTCGGTGCCGTTGCCGCCACCTTGCAGGTTTTTGAAGTCGGCGTCAGTGGCGTCGAGGGTGTAGGTGTAAGTACCGTTGGCGTTGAGTACCAGCGTGCCGTAAGTGCCGGTGAAAGTGCCGGGGGTAATCGGGCCGGTCGCCACCACGTCTGCGCCTTGCACATCGTTGGTCAGCACGTTGCCGCTCAGGGTGAGTTGGGTTTCCGAGGCGTTGTTGGCATTGCTGTCGTTCATCGCTTGCGGCACGTCATCGACGATGCTGACGACGATGGTGCTGGTGACGATGTTGCCCAGCGAATCGGTGGCCTGATAGGTGAAGGTTTCGGTCAGGGTGTTGGCACCGTCATCGGCATTCGGTGTGGTGGTCGCTGGCGATGTCAGGGTGTAGGTGTAGGTGCCGTTGGGGTTGAGGACGATCTGCCCGTAGTTGCCGGTGGCGCTGCCAACCAGCGCATAGCTGATCGCGCCGACGGCACCGTTGACCGAGCCGACCAACGTGCCGGACGCGGTTTCGCTGGTGCTGGTCGGGTCGCTGCCCGTGACGGTGCCGGGCGCCAGATCCACGCCGTCCTTGGTCAGGTCCAGCGCTTTCTCGTAGACGGTGACGTCGGTGTCGCTGACCGCATACAGTTTGCTGTTGGAGACATCGATGGTGATGGTGGTGGTGCTTTCATCGCCGTCGGCATCACGCACGGTGTAGGTGAACACATCCACTGCACCTGGGCCATTCACCGTGTTGGGATTGCTGTGGTAAACCGCGTTGCCGTTGGCATCGAGGGTCAGGTAGCCGTAGGTGCCGTTGATCTGCGAGTTCAGGCCACCGATGGCCGAAGTTGAGGTATCGGCACCGACGCGCACGCCAACCACCGCGCCTGTCACGGCCGGGCCATCGGCACCGCCAATATCGTTGTTCAGGACATTGCCGCTGACAGTGGCGCCCTCCGCCACCGACGCCGCATCGGGATGCGCGCTCGGCAAGTCATCGACGATATTGACGTTGATCTGCCCGTTGGCGGTGCTGCCATCGGTGTCCGTCGCGACGACATTGAAGTTCTCGGTGATGCTGTTGGCGCCATTGGCGTTCGGATGAGTTTCGTTATCCACCAGGGTGTAGCTGTAGCTGACCACGCCAGTCGTTGCGTTGAAACCGGTGATGGTCAGCGTGCTGCCCAGCGGTGTGACGGTCGATTGCGGGAAGCCTGCGGCCACGCCATTGGTCACTACGGCAATGCCGCCGACAGTCAGGGTTTGCAGACCGTCGATGGCCGTCACGGTGAACGTGCCGCTCTGGGTCAGCGCCGGGGTGTTCGGGCTGGTGCCATCGCTGAGGTTTTTCTCGTAAACGGTGAGTTCGCCACCGTTCACATCCAGACCGTTGATGATCACCGGATCGTCGTTGTTGTGGATCTGCAACACGAGGTTCGCGGTGCTGGTATCGCCGTCGGCATCGGTGAGGGTGTAGGCGAAGGTTTCCGTGCCGTTACCGCCGCCGGTCAGGGCTTTGAAATCGGCATCGCTGGTGTTCAGCGTGTAGGTGTAAGTGCCGTTGGCGTTGAGCACCAGCGTGCCGTAGGTACCGGTGAAAGTACCCGGGGTGATCGGGCCGGTGGTTACGCGGTCGGCGCCCTGCACGTCGTTGGTCAGGACGTTGCCGGTCAACGTCAGCAGGGTTTCTGAAGCGGTCGATGTGTTGCTGTCGTCAATGGCACTTGGCAGATCATCGACGATGTTCACATCGAGGGTGCCGTTGGCAGTGGTGCCGTTGTCATCGACCACGGTGACGGCGAATTGCTCTGGCAGATTGTTCGCGCCGTTGGCAGTTGCGTGCGCTTCGTTGTCGACCAGGGTGTAGCTGTAACTGACCACGCCAGTCGTCGCGTTGAACCCGGTGATGGTCAGCGTGCTGCCCAGCGGGGTAGTGACCGATTGCGGGAAACCAGCGGCGATGCCGTTGGTGACCACGGCAATACCACCGATAGTCAGCGTGGTGACGCCGTCCAGTGCGGTGATGGTGAAGGTGCCGTTTTGGGTCAACGCCGCAGAGTCAGGCGCGCTGCCGTCGCTGAGGTTTTTCTCGAAGACGGTGAGTTCGCCACCGTTCACATCGAGGCCGTTGATGATCACCGGATCGTCGTTGTTGTGGATCTGCAACACGAGGTTCGCGGTGCTGGTATCGCCGTCGGCATCGGTGAGGGTGTAGGCGAAGGTTTCCGTGCCGTTACCGCCGCCGGTCAGGGCTTTGAAGTCAGCGTCGCTGGTGTTCAGCGTGTAGGTGTAAGTGCCGTTGGCGTTGAGCACCAGCGTGCCGTAGGTACCGGTGAACGTACCGGCGGTGATCGGGCCAGTAGTTACGCGGTCGGCGCCTTGCACGTCGTTGGTCAGGACGTTGCCGGTCAGCGTCAGCAAAGTTTCCGAAGCGGTTGACGTGTTGCTGTCGTTCACGGCGTTTGGCAGGTCATCGACGATGTTCACATCGAGGGTGCCGTTGGCTGTGGTGCCGTTGTCATCGACCACGGTGACGGCGAATTGCTCTGGCAGATTGTTCGCGCCGTTGGCAGTTGCGTGCGCTTCGTTATCGACCAGGGTGTAGCTGTAACTGACCACGCCCGTCGTCGCGTTGAACCCGGTGATGGTCAGCGTGCTGCCCAACGGGGTGGTGACTGATTGTGGGAAACCAGCGGCGACGCCGTTGGTGACCACGGCAATGCCACCGATAGTCAGCGTGGTGACGCCGTCCAGTGCGGTGATGGTAAAGGTACCGTCTTGGGTCAACGCCGCAGAGTCAGGCGCGCTGCCGTCACCGAGATTTTGCTCGTAAACGGTGAGTTCGCCACCCTCGACGTTCAACCCGTTGATGATCACCGGATCGTCGTTGTTATGGATCTGCAACACGAGGTTCGCGGTGCTGGTATCGCCGTCGGCATCGGTCAAGGTGTAGGCGAAGGTTTCCGTGCCGTTACCGCCGCCGGTCAGGGCTTTGAAATCGGCATCGCTGGTGTTCAGCGTGTAGGTGTAAGTGCCGTTGGCATTGAGCACCAGCGTGCCGTAGGTACCGGTGAACGTACCGGCGGTGATCGGGCCAGTGGTTACGCGGTCGGCGCCTTGTACATCGTTGGTCAGGACGTTGCCGGTCAGCGTTAGCAGGGTTTCCGATGCGGTCGACGTGTTGCTGTCGTTCACGGCATTTGGCAGGTCATCGACGATGTTCACATCGAGGGTGCCGTTGGCAGTGGTGCCGTTGTCATCGACCACGGTGACGGCGAACTGCTCAGGCAGATTGTTCGCGCCGTTGGCAGTTGCGTGCGCCTCGTTGTCGACCAGGGTGTAGCTGTAACTGACCACGCCAGTCGTTGCGTTGAACCCGGTGATGGTCAGCGTGCTGCCCAACGGTGTGGTGACGGATTGCGGGAAACCGGCGGCCACGCCATTGGTGACCACGGCAATGCCACCGATAGTCAGCGTGGTAACGCCGTCCAGTGCGGTGATGGTGAAGGTGCCGTTTTGAGTCAGCGCCGCAGAGTCAGGCGCGCTGCCGTCACCGAGATTTTGCTCGTAAACGGTGAGTTCGCCACCGTTCACATCCAGACCGTTGATGATCACCGGATCGTCGTTGTTGTGGATCTGCAAGACGAGGTTCGCGGTGCTGGTGTCGCCGTCGGCATCGGTCAGGGTGTAGGCGAAGGTTTCCGTGCCGCTACCACCGCCGGTCAGGGCTTTGAAGTCAGCATCGCTGGTGTTCAGCGTGTAGGTGTAAGTGCCGTTGGCGTTGAGCACCAGCGTGCCGTAGGTACCGGTGAACGTACCGGCGGTGATCGGGCCAGTGGTTACGCGGTCGGCGCCTTGCACGTCGTTGGTCAGGACGTTACCGGTCAGCGTTAGCAGGGTTTCCGATGCGGTCGATGTGTTGCTGTCGTTCACGGCGTTTGGCAGGTCATCGACGATGTTCACATCGAGGGTCGCGTTGGCGGTGGTGCCGTTGTCATCGACCACGGTGACGGCGAATTGCTCTGGCAGATTATTCGCGCCGTTGGCGGATGCGTGCGCTTCGTTGTCGACCAGGGTGTAGCTGTAACTGACCACGCCCGTCGTCGCGTTGAACCCGTTGATGGTCAGCGTGCTGCCCAACGGTGTGGTGACCGATTGCGGGAAACCGGCGGCAACGCCGTTGGTGACCACGGCAATACCACCGATAGTCAGCGTGGTGACGCCGTCCAGTGCGGTGATGGTGAAGGTGCCGTTTTGGGTCAACGCCGCAGAGTCAGGCGCGCTGCCGTCACCGAGATTTTGCTCGTAAACGGTGAGCTCGCCACCGTTCACATCGAGGCCGTTGATGATCACCGGATCGTCATTGTTATGGATCTGCAACACGAGGTTCGCGGTGCTGGTATCGCCGTCGGCATCGGTGAGGGTATAGGCGAAGGTTTCCGTGCCGTTACCGCCGCCGGTCAGGGCTTTGAAGTCAGCATCGCTGGTGTTCAGCGTGTAGGTGTAAGTGCCGTTGGCGTTGAGCACCAGCGTGCCGTAGGTACCGGTGAAAGTACCCGGGGTGATCGGGCCAGCATTCGGGCCGACCGGCACACGATCGGCGCCTTGATCATCGTTGGTCAGCACGTTGCCGGTCAGCGTCAACAAGGTTTCGGAAGCGGTGCCATTGTTGTCGTCGACCGCGACCGGCACGTCGTCGGTGATGTTGACGTCGAGCGTTCCCGTGGCGGTGTCGCCATTGCTGTCGCCGGCGATCACGGTGAACTGTTCGCTGAGATTGTTGGCGCCGTCGCCGGCCGCATGGGTTTCGTTGCCATTGAGCGTGTAGCTGTAGCTGACCACGCCGGTCGCCGGGTTGTAACTGGTGATGGTCAGCGTGTTGCCCAGTTGCGTGGTGATCGATTGCGGGAAGCCGACGGCCACGCCACCGTTGATCAGGTTGATGCCGCCGATGCTCAGGCTGGTCAGACCGTCCGGTGCCGATACGGTGAAGCTGCCACTTTGCGTCAACGCTCCGCTATTGGCGGCAGAGCCGTCGGGCAGATTGGCTTCGTTTACGTTCAGCTCACCGCCGGCGACCGCAAGCCCGCCGAGCGTGACCGGATTGTTCACCGGTGGCGGCGGGACAACAGGCGCGCCGATATCGTCGCCGTTGTCACCATTGTCGATGACTGCGTTGCGGCGTTCTTCAGGAAACTCGGGAATGCCATTGAAGCCGGCAGTGGGGAAGCCGATGATCGGGTCAACTCGCCCGCCGACTTCCTCCAGCAAAACAAAACTGTGGCCGCCACCCGCTTCACCCGGCACACCACTTGTTGGAGCATTCGGACCTGCAGCAGTGGCTTCAGCGGTTTTGCTCGGGTCGTCACCGGCAGCGATGGCTTTCTGGATCTGCTCGACATCGGTCAGTTGTGCATCGCTCGGAGTCAGCGCCTCAGCGGCGTTCACGTGCGCAGCCTGGCCGGCCAGCAATTGGTCGGTCATGGTCAGGCTGCTGCCGCGACCCAAGGTCAATTCCTGGCCATTTTGCAGATGAACGGCAACCGCGCCCTCGGCCCCGGTGATCAGTTGATCGCCAGCAAACAGGCGATCCCCCTCAACCAGCTCGCGACGAGTGCCGTCGATGCCTTGAGCGAAAACCTGACCAATAACCTTGGTAACTGTGCCGATGAGCGTTGCCATGTGAAATCCTCCGCTGCTGACCACCGTCAGCACTGGTTCGCGAAGCAGCCCATGGCTCAATCGGGTTGTCGTGGCGACGCTCGCACCCTCGACAGTTCGTCTCGCAGGTCTTACCCGAGCAGGAAATATCAGTGCTTTCAAGCACCTCCGAACCCTGATCGAGACAACTAACCTGCTAACGCTACGTAACGGTGTTGAATCACTCGAGTGACAAAAATCTGTCGCTCATCGACCGCTACGCGTCCCTCCCCTTCAGCAGTACTTCGCCGTATGTCGCAAAGTGAATGGAACTTTCCTCAAGCCTTTTTGCGCTCCCTAAAGCGCACAAAACAAAGGCTTTCGAGATGAACAATGTGCTGCATTTTACAAACCGCATAAGTTTTTTTCGGAATAAGCCTTATGAAAATTTTTTCTTAGCTACGCTTCAGGATGTTCTTAGCTCTGTTGTTACAAGAGTGAAACGCTTAGACCTCAAAATATCGTCAAATATTTGGCGACAGTAACACACCATCAGGACTCAGGGAGATGCACCCATGCGCGTTCTAACCCCCCTCTGCAGCGCGGTTTTGCTGGCCATGGCTTGCACTTCTCAAGCCCAGGCCATGAACCTCACCGAGGCGATTCAAAGCACTATTGCTACCCACCCGGAACTTGCGTCGCGCGTGGACGCTCGCCTTTCGGCTGATGAACAAGTCAAAGTCGCCAAGGGTGGCTTCTATCCATCGGTCGATTTGAACGCCGCCTACGGTCGCGGCTACAGCGACAACACCAACACCCGGGCCTTCGGCAATCACAACACCGAAATCCTCACCTACACCCAGTCCGAGCTGCGCATGCGGCAAATGATCTTCGATGGCTTCAACACTGCCAACGAAGTCGAGCGCACCAAAGGCGTGTCCAACTCGCGCGCCTACTACGCGCAAGGCACCGCTCAGGACCTGGCCCTGCGCACCATCGAGGTCTACCTCGAAGTGCTCAAGCGCCGTGAACTGGTGACACTGGCGACGAACAACCTGCAGGCGCACTTGCGCGTCAACGATCAGATTGGCCTGCGTACCGAGCGCGGCGTCGGCAGCAGCGCCGACTCCGACCAATCGGTCGCCCGTAAGGCGCTGGCGCAAAACAACCTCGACACCGCCGAAGTTGATCTGGCCGACGCCGAATCCAACTTCTACAGCGTGGTCGGGCGCATGCCTGATGAACTCGAAACCCCGGCCTCGACCCGCGGTGAACTGCCCACCCAACTGCGCGAAGCCCAGCAGAGCATGGTCGACAACAACCCGTACCTGAAATCGGCGCAGGCTGACGTGCAGTCGGCAGAGAGCCAGTACGAAGTCGCCAAGTCGCCGTTCTACCCACGCTTCGATGCTGAGGCTGCAGTTGGCGCGAACAACAACGTGCAGGGTGACGAAGGCCACGACAACGAGTGGCGCGTGGGCATTGTGATGAACTACAACCTGTTCCGTGGCGGCAGCGACAAGGCGCGACTGGCGGCGAATGCGCACGACATCAATCAGGCGATGGACATCCGCAACAACGCTCTGCGCCAGCTCAACGAGAACATTCGTCTGGCCTGGAACGCCATGGAAAATGCCAAGAAACAAACCCCGACCGCCCGTGAATACGCTGAAACCACCAAACGTGTACGCATGGCGTATCAGGACCAGTTCGGCCTCGGCCAACGCACCCTGCTCGATTTGCTCGACAGTGAAAACGAGCTCTACAACGCCAACCGTCGCTACACCGAAATTCGCTATACCGAGGAATATTCGATGTACCGCGTGCTGGCCAACATGGGCCAGTTGCTGAGCAAACAACGAGTGGTCCTGCCGGCGGATGCGATTGCTTCTGCCGAAGTCAAAAACGAAGCACGCCTGCCAGAGCTGAAATAACCCTTCTGTAGGAGCTGCCGCAGGCTGCGATCTTTTGATGTTGGTTTTCCAATATCAAAAGATCGTCCGATCGCGGCCCGAGCCTGCGGCAGCTCCTACACAGGGCGATGTGCACACAACCAGGGGCGATCAATATGACTAGCATGGCCGGAGGCGGCAACGCCGGGGTCGATCCGCGGCTGAGCTTCGATGATCCGTTACTCGACGGTCTGTTGATCCTCTGCAAACTCCATGGCGCGACTGTCAGTCGCGCCAGCCTGAGTGCCGGACTGCCCCTGAACAAACAACGCCTGAGCCTGGATCTGCTGCCTCGCGCAGCGGCCCGGGCCGGGTTGCAGGCGCGGTTGTTACGCCGTGAGCTGAAAGACATTTCCCCGCTGAATCTGCCGATTCTGCTACTGCTCAACGACGGTCGCACCGCCGTGCTGCGGCGCTTTGGCGATGACGGCAAGGCGCTGATCCTGCCCAGCGAAGCCGATGGCGGCGAGCAGTGGGTCAGCCGCGCAGAACTCGGCGAGCACTACAGCGGCCAGGCCTTGTTCGCGCGGCCACGGCATGAACTCGAAGACCTGCGCTCGCCGCTGGTGCCGCGGGTGCATGCGTGGTTTCGTGACACCCTGAAGCTGTCGAAATGGCTGTACAGCGATGCGATTCTTGCCAGTTTCCTGATCAACCTGCTGGGCCTGATGGTGCCGCTGTTTGTCATGCAGACCTACGACCGCGTGGTGCCCAATCAGGCCACTTCAACCCTGTGGGTATTATCGATCGGCCTGTTGATCGGCACCGGTTTCGAACTGGTGCTGCGAGTGGTGCGTGCACACCTGCTGGACAGCGCAGGCAAGAAAACCGATGTGATCCTTTCCGCGACGTTGTTTGAACGCATCACCGGTATGTCGATGAAGGCTCGGCCGGCTACCATCGGCGGTTTTGCCCAGAGCATTCACGATTTTCAGGGACTGCGCGAATTCCTCACCGCGGTTACCCTGACCAGCCTGATTGACCTGCCCTTCGTGGTGCTGATGCTGGTGGTGATCGGCCTGCTCGGTGGCTGGCTGGTGGTAATTCCGCTGCTGGCGTTTCCGCTGACGATCATCTTCGCGATGATCATTCAGGTGCGTCTGCGTGACACCGTGCAGAAGAGTTTGAGCCTCGGAGCCGAACGCCAGGCCTTGCTGATCGAGACCCTCGGTGGCCTGGAAACACTCAAGGCCTGCAGCGCCGAAAGCGAGCGCCAGCACAAATGGGAAAGCACCCACGGCGCCCTCACCCGCCTCGACAGCCATGCGCGCAACCTCTCGGCACTCGCCACCAACGGCACGTTGTTCATCCAACAGTTCGCGGGGATGGCGACGATTGTCGCTGGGGTCTACAGCATCATCGCCGGCAACCTGAGCGTCGGCGCACTGGTGGCGACGTACATGCTGGGCAGCCGCGTGCTCGCACCACTGGGGCAGATTGCTGGCCTGATTACCCGCTATCAGCAAGCGCAACTGACCATGAAAAGCACCGATGCGCTGATGTCGTTACCGCAAGAACGCGACGGCAAACAGCGGCCACTGGAACGCACACAACTGCAAGGCGCACTGGACGTCAACGGCGTGACCTTCCACTACAACGGCCAGAATGCCCCGGCGCTGAGCAACGTCAGTTTCAGCCTCAAACCCGGTGAACGGGTCGGCATCATCGGCCGTAGTGGTTCCGGCAAAAGTACCCTGGCACGGCTGGTGATGGGCTTTTACGAACCCGAAGAAGGCCAATTGCTGCTCGACGGTCTCGACCTGCGGCAACTGGATGTCGCTGACCTGCGCCAGCAGATCGGTTATGTCGCCCATGATCTGCCGCTGCTGGCCGGCAGCCTGCGCGACAACCTGACCCTTGGTGCGCGCTACATCAGCGATTCACGCATGCTCGAAGTCGCCGAGCTGACCGGCGTCACCGAACTCGCGCGCCAGCACCCGCAAGGCTTCGACCGGCCGGTGGGCGAGCGCGGGCAATTACTCTCCGGCGGCCAACGCCAAGCCGTATTGCTGGCCCGGGCATTGCTGCTCGACCCGCCGATCATGTTGCTCGACGAACCCACCAGCGCCATGGACAACAGCAGCGAAGACCAACTGCGCCAGAAGCTGCACGAATGGGTACAAGGCAAAACGCTGCTGCTGGTCACCCACCGCACCTCGATGCTGAGCCTGGTGGATCGGTTGCTGGTGCTGGATAACGGCCGGGTCGTCGCTGACGGCCCGAAAGAAGCGGTCATCGAAGCACTGCGCAAGGGCCGCGTCGGCTCGGCGGCGGTCTAGGAGTTGCGCCATGTCTGCTTCCACCGATAGCAAGTCACGCGGCTACTTCGACAGTTTCGGCAAAAGCGCCGAGGTCGAGTTCATGCCGGAAACTGCCGGAGCTTCATTGCAGGATTCGCCGCGCTGGTCGCGGATCACCGTGTGGCTCGCGGCAGCCCTGTTGATCAGCGCTGTGGTCTGGGCCAAGTTCGCCGTGCTCGAAGAAGTGACCATGGGCGAAGGCAAGGCGATTCCGTCGAGCAAGGTTCAGGTGATCCAGAACCTTGAGGGCGGGATCGTCACCGAGCTTTTCGTCCGTGAAGGGCAAATGGTCAACAAGGGCGACACCCTGCTGCGTCTGGATGACACGCGTTTTTTGTCGAACAAGGGTGAAAGCGAGGCTGATCGATATGCCTTGACCGCACAGGTCGAACGGCTGTCGGCAGAGGCCGAGGGGCGGCCGTTCAAACTCTCCGCCGAGGTGATCGCCAAGGCCCCGCAAGTCGCTGAAGACGAACGCTCGCTGCACGAACAACGCCTGCGCCGACTGGCCAGTGAGCAACGTACCCTCAGCGAACAACTGCGGCAGAAGACTCAGGAACTGGCGGAATTTCGCTCCAAGCAAGGCCAGTTCAGTTCTAGCCTCGGCTTGCTGCAACAAGAGATGAACATGTCCGAGCCGCTGGTCAAAAGCGGTGCGGTATCACCGGTGGAAATCCTGCGGCTCAAGCGCAGTGCGGTGGAGATTCGCGGCTCGCTGAGTGCGACAACCCTGGCGATCCCACGGGCCGAATCGGCGATTGCCGAAATCCGCAGCAAGATCGACGAATCGGAGCAAACCTTCCGCTCGGAAGCCGCCAAAGAGCTGAATGAGAAACGCACCGACCTGTCAAAAATCACCGCCTCGAGCATCGCCATCGACGATCGTGTGACGCGCACCACGGTGACCTCGCCGGTGCGTGGGGTGATCAAGCAGATGAAGGTCAACACCATCGGCGGCGTCGTCCAGCCAGGCAGCGACATGGTGGAAATCGTGCCGCTGGAAGACAACCTGCTGATCGAAGCCAAAGTGCGCCCGCAAGACGTCGCGTTCCTGCATCCGGGCCAGAAAGCCATGGTCAAGTTCAGTGCTTACGACTACACGATTTACGGTGGGCTGAGCGCCAAGCTTGAGCTGATTGGTGCCGACACGATTACTGATGACAAGGGCAACAGCTTCTACCTAATTCAGGTGCGTACCGATAAAAATCACCTTGGCGGGGATGTGAAACCGCTGCTGATCATTCCGGGGATGGTGGCGACGGTGGACATCATTACCGGGGAGAAAAGTGTGCTGGATTACCTGCTTAAACCGGTGCTCAAAGCCCGGACCGAGGCGATGCGCGAAAGATAAGATCAAAAGATCGCAGCCTTCGGCAGCTCCTACAAAAGCTGTGGCGCTCGCAAAACCCCATGTAGGAGCTGCCGCAGGCTGCGATCTTTTGATCTGGATTTTGTGGTGAATGATCTGGCGCTATCGCTGGCAAGCCAGCTCCCACAGGTTTTTGTGATGTTCACAGATTTTGTGTTCGACATGGATACTGTGGGAGCTGGCTTGCCAGCGATTAGGCCAGCAAAAACACCGATCATTTTTCAGCATGATTACGCTGAAAAGTCTCCTCCCCCATCGCTGCAATCTGCCCCTCGATCAACGCTTCAAAAGGTTTAAGCAACGGTTCGAATGATGTCGGCGCTTCCAGCGTCTGCAACGCCTGCACAATCGCCTCGATGGTCGATAACGCCCCAGGCCCCGGCGCCTTGCGTAACCGATACCGCGACACCGCGCCCTGCGCCAGTGTCACCCGTGGCAACGCCGCCAACAGTGGATTTAGGTGCAGCATCTTGCGCGCCTTGCGCCAGGTGCCGTCCGGCACGACCAGCAACAGCGGTTCATCAGACGCGCCATAAGCCTGCATCGGCTGCGCATCGTCCGCGGGAAACAGCAGCCGCGCCTGATAGCCCGGCTGGTCCAGCAGTGTCGGCAAATCCGCAAATACCTCACCGACAATCAGCTCGGCATTGGTCAGCCCCAGCGCAGCCAGACGCGCGGTATTCAACGCATGATTGACCTCGCTCGGATGCTGCAACAGCAACACCCGGGTGCGGCTGTCGAGGCTCGGGATCAATGGGCAAAGGCAATGGGTTTGTGGGCGCAGGCAGCGCGGGCATTGGACTCTGGACATCATTTTTACGCCTGGTTGAGCTGTGCTTTGAGCAAATCGCGGAAAGTCTGGATCAGCGGTTCGCGGCTGCGGCCACGGCGCATGATCATCGAAAATGGCGCCTGGTAGCCGAAGGTCGCTGGCAGCAACACGCGCAAATCGCCCTTGTCAGCCCAGGCCTGGGCGTAGTGCTCCGGCAGATAACCGATGTAGGCGCCGGACAGCACCAGAATCAACTGCGCCTCCATACTTTCTACCGTCGCCGCGCTGTGTTTGAAACCGTGGCGAGCCAGCTCTGCCTGGCTCCAGTAGCCACGACCGACCATGCGTTGCTGGGTGATGACTTGCTCGGGAATCCGTCGCTCGTTAAACAACGGGTGACGACTGCTGCAATACAGCCAGTGCTGCTCACGGTACAGCGGCATGTAAATCAGACCGCTCATGCGCGTGGAGAACGCACCAATTGCCAGATCGAGGCGGTTGTCCTGCACGCCGAGTTGCAGTTCGTAGGGGCTCATTACCGACAGGTGCAAATGCACGGCCGGGTGTTCCTGACTGTAGGCACCGATGGCTTCGGCGAACGGCAACGCCTTGTCGCTGACAGTGGAGTCGATCACCCCGAGGTTGAGCGTGCCGCGCAATTCGCCCTTTAGCGCGGCGGCATATTGCTCGAACCCTTCGAGCTCGGCGAGCAGGCGCAGGGTTTCCTGATGAAACAGTTCCCCTTTGCTGGTAAGGCTGAAACCACCGCGGCCGCGATGGCACAACACCAGACCGAGCGCGGCTTCGAGCTGGCTCATGTAGGTGCTGATCGCCGAGGTCGAGAGGTTGAGTTCCTGCTGGGCGTTGGCGAAACCCTGATGGCGCACGACGCTGACGAAGATGCGTAACAGTTTCAGGTCGGGTAAAGCGTTGGCCATGTTTACTCCACACATCATCCAGATTTAAACCACAACCCTGTAGGAGCTGCCGCAGGCTGCGATCTTTTGATCTTGATTTTTGCCAGCCTTGGGGCCGCTGAAGATCAAAGGATCGCAGCCTTCGGCAGCTCCTGCAGAGGCAATCAGCAGTGGGAGAAGTCTAGCGTGGGCCTTGCCATTAGTTTAGAAAAATCTGAACTAAGTATTTGCCCGTAGCGATTCTTCCCCTTCACTACATTTCGCAGAATCGGCCCCACAGCGGCGTCCGAACCTTTGCTGAACGGCGCGCCGACATAAATAAAACAAAGACGATGAGGCCCTACCCGTGGACAAGATTCTTCACCAACCACTGGGCGGCAACGAAATGCCGCGCTTCGGCGGCATCGCCACCATGCTCCGACTTCCCCACTTGCCAACCGCTGCCGGCCTGGACGCTGCCTTTGTAGGCGTGCCGCTGGACATCGGTACTTCGCTGCGCCCCGGCACCCGGTTCGGACCGCGCGACATCCGCGCCGAATCGGTGATGATCCGCCCGTACAACATGGCCACCGGCGCTGCGCCGTTCGATTCGCTGTCGGTTGCCGACATCGGTGACGTCGCGATCAACACCTTCAACCTGCTCGACGCCGTGCGCATCATTGAAGAAGCCTACGACAACATCCTCGAACACAACGTGATTCCGATGACCCTGGGTGGCGACCACACCATCACCCTGCCGATCCTGCGTGCGATTCACAAAAAGCACGGCAAGGTGGGTCTGGTACACATCGACGCTCACGCTGACGTCAACGACCACATGTTCGGCGAGAAAATCGCCCACGGTACGACCTTCCGTCGTGCTGTCGAAGAAGGTCTGCTGGACTGCGATCGCGTGGTGCAAATTGGTTTGCGCGCCCAGGGTTACACCGCTGATGACTTCAACTGGAGCCGTAATCAGGGTTTCCGCGTGGTGCAGGCCGAAGAGTGCTGGCACAAGTCGCTGGCGCCGCTGATGGCCGAAGTCCGCGAGAAAGTCGGCGGCGGTCCGGTGTACCTGAGCTTCGACATCGATGGCATCGATCCGGCCTGGGCACCTGGCACAGGCACCCCGGAAATCGGTGGCCTGACGACCATTCAGGCGATTGAGATCATTCGCGGCTGCCAAGGCCTCGACCTGATCGGTTGCGATCTGGTAGAAGTCTCGCCCGCTTACGACACCACCGGCAACACCTCGCTGCTGGCCGCCAACCTGCTGTACGAAATGCTCTGCGTACTGCCTGGCGTAGTCCATCGCTGAGGATCGGTTCATGAACGAACATGATCAGGTTTTGCATGCGGCGGCCGAACTGGTTTCAGCCTTCGCACGCAATGATCGCGAAGCCTACTTCGGCGCATTCAGCGCCGACGCCAGCTTCGTGTTCTACACCCTCGAACAGCCGCTGCTGTCGCGCGATGCCTATCAGGCGTTGTGGGACGGCTGGCGCGCCGAGGATGGCTTCGAGGTGCTTTCCTGCACCTCGAGCAACGCCTTCGTCAGCCTGCAAGGTGACGTGGCGATTTTCATCCATGACGTGGCCACCGAGCTGCGCATGCAAGGGGAGCAACACTTCAGCCAGGAGCGCGAGACGATTGTTTTCAAGAAACAAACGTCGAGCCTAGAACAACAAGGCCATTGGCTGGCCTGCCACGAACATTTGTCCGCAATGCCGGAAGGGCTGCCACCCCCTTAGCCAAAACAGGTGACGCTCACGCACGATGAGCGCGCCTTTATGATCGGAGCAGATCATGAATAACAACAACAACGAAAAAAGCCTTCGCAGCATTGAAACAAACGGGGTCGAACAGATCCCGGATCATGAGCGTGACGCCCGGCCCAGCGACCTGTTTCGCTTGATCTTCGGCGGCGCCAATACCTTTGCCACCGCTGTACTCGGCAGCTTCCCGGTGCTGTTCGGTCTGTCTTTTCAGGCTGGCGTCTGGGCGATTGTGCTGGGTGTGCTGGTCGGTGCGCTGATTCTGGCGCCGATGGGGCTGTTCGGCCCGCTCAACGGCACCAATAACGCCGTGTCTTCCGGTGCGCACTTCGGCGTGCATGGGCGGATCGTTGGTTCCTTCCTGTCGTTGCTGACCGCTATCGCATTCTTCTCGCTCTCGGTGTGGAGTTCGGGTGATGCATTGGTTGGCGGCGCCAAACGCCTGCTCGACCTGCCGGAAACCGACCTCACGCTCGGCCTGGCCTACGGGCTGTTCGCGCTGCTGGTGCTGACGGTTTGCATCTACGGCTTTCGCTTCATGTTGTGGGTCAACCGCATTGCGGTGTGGGCCGCGAGCCTGTTGTTCCTGCTCGGCATCTTCGCCTTTGCCCCCGCCTTCGACAGCCAATACGCCGGCAGTGTGGCCATGGGTCAGGCCGGGTTCTGGGCGGCGTTCATCGGTGCCGCGCTGGTGGCCATGAGCAACCCGATTTCCTTCGGAGCATTCCTCGGCGACTGGTCTCGCTACATTCCCCGCGAAACGCCGAAGGGCCGCATCATGTTCGCAGTGGTCGCCGCGCAACTGGCGACACTGATTCCGTTCCTGTTCGGCCTGGCCACCGCGACCATCGTGGCGATCAAGGCGCCGGACTACATTGCGGCCAACAACTATGTCGGCGGGCTGCTGGCGGTGTCGCCGAGCTGGTTCTTCCTGCCGGTGTGCCTGATTGCGGTGATCGGCGGCATGTCCACCGGCACCACGTCGCTGTATGGCACCGGGCTGGACATGTCGAGCGTGTTTCCGCGGGTGTTGTCTCGGGTCAAGGCGACCCTGCTGATCGGCGTCATGTCGATTGCCTTCATCTTCATCGGACGCTTTGCGGCGAACCTGGTGCAGAGCGTGTCGACCTTCGCCGTGCTGATCATCACCTGCACCACGCCATGGATGGTGATCATGATCATCGGCCTGGTGGTGCGTCGCGGCTTTTACTGCCCGGATGACCTGCAAGTGTTCACGCGCGGCGAACAAGGCGGACGCTACTGGTTCACCCACGGCTGGAACTGGCGGGGCCTGGGCGCGTGGATCCCGAGCGCGGCCGTTGGTCTGTTCTTCGTCAACCTGCCGGGGCAGTTCGTCGGCCCACTGGGTGAGTTGGCGGGGGGCATCGACATCAGTTTGCCGGTGACTCTGGGGCTGGCCTCGGTGGTGTACCTGACGCTGCTGCGCCTGTTTCCGGAACCGCGCGAAGTGTTTGGGCCCAAGGATGTCCGCCGCGAAGCCGCTGAGAAAACCGAACTGCGTCAGGCCGCCTGACGCAAATCCCCTGTAGGAGTGAGCCTGCTCGCGATGACTGCAGCACATCCCACACAGATGTGACTCACAGACCGCTATCGCGAGCAGGCTCACTCCTACAAGGGAACTGAATTCAGCCTCAACATAAAAAAGACAATCGGAGACACGCCATCATGGCTTTGGATTTATTCGTCGTCCTCATCTACGCCGCCGGCATGCTTTTGCTCGGCTATTTCGGCATGCGCAAGGCCAAGACCAACGAGGACTTCCTCGTTGCCGGTCGTAACCTCGGCCCGAGCCTGTACATGGGCACCATGGCCGCGACGGTGCTTGGTGGTGCGTCCACTGTCGGCACCGTGCGCCTGGGCTACGTGCATGGCATTTCCGGTTTCTGGCTGTGCGCGGCACTGGGTTGCGGCATCGTTGCGCTGAACCTGTTTTTGGCCAAACCGCTGCTGAAGCTGAAGATCTACACCGTGACCCAGGTTCTGGAAAAACGCTACAACCCGATGGCCCGCTCGGCGAGCGCGGTCATCATGCTGGCCTACGCGCTGATGATCGGCGTGACCTCGATTCTGGCGATCGGCACCGTCCTGCAAGTGCTGTTTGACCTGCCATTCTGGGTCTCGGTACTCGTCGGTGGTGGCGTGGTGGTGATCTATTCGGCGATTGGCGGCATGTGGTCGCTGACCCTCACCGACATCGTCCAGTTCATCATCAAGACCGTTGGCCTGATGTTCATCCTGTTGCCGATCTGCCTGTACCGCGTCGGCGGTTGGGATGAACTGGTGCTGAAACTGCCTGCGACCGCATTCAGCTTCACCACCATCGGTTGGGACACGATCATCACCTACTTCATGATCTACTTCTTCGGCATCCTCATCGGTCAGGACATCTGGCAACGGGTGTTCACCGTCAAGACCGCCAAAGTCGCGCAATACGCCGGCAGCATCGCGGGCATCTATTGCATCATCTATGGCCTCGCCTGTGCACTGATCGGCATGGCCGCGCACGTACTGATCCCGGATCTGGACAACGTCAACAACGCCTTCGCCGCGATCGTCAAACTGTCGCTGCCGGACGGTATCCGGGGTCTGGTGATCGCTGCCGCACTGGCCGCCATGATGTCCACTGCCAGCGCCGGCCTGCTCGCCGCCGCCACCACGCTGACCGAAGACCTGCTGCCGAAACTGCGCGGCGGCAAGCCATCGAGCCTGCGTATCAACCGTTTGTTCACCCTGCTGACCGGCATCGTCGTGCTCGGCATCGCGCTGGTGGTAAACGACGTGATCAGCGCTCTGACCCTGGCCTACAACCTGTTGGTGGGCGGCATGCTGGTGCCACTGATCGGTGCGATCTTCTGGAAACGCGCGACCACCGCCGGCGCTATCGCCAGCATGGGCCTGGGCTTTGCCACGGCGCTGCTGTTCATGTTCAAGGACGGTCTGGACGCCAACACACCGATCTACTACAGCCTGGCTGTGGGTCTGGTGAGTTTTGTGGTGGTCAGCCTGATGTCGCCGCGCCCCGCTACGATGGCCAGCGCGATCTGAGCTTGATGTAACGAACGATTGCTTTCTTCGACGGGTGTGGCGTCGGTTGCCACACCCGTTTTTTTTCGCCTGGAGGAAAGCGTGAAGACCGCGAATGACTTGAGCCGGTTTTTACCGATGATCTGGGGCACTGAAAGCAAAAGATCGCAGCCTCCGGCAGCTCCTACACTTCTCTGTAGGAGCTGCCGGAGGCTGCGATCTCTTGATCGTGAGTCTCTTGACCCTTCACATCAGGGACATTACCGCCGACGAGGCTGGCGCCGACGCTGTTCGTCGTCCGTGCGGATCGGTACCGGTTGCAGAGGCGGTTCGATCAAGCCGAGGGCAACACCCAAATCATGCAGCCAGTTTTGAATTTTCTCTTTCATCGTCATGCCCCCTTCAGGGTGGTGCTGAGCGGCCGGAATTCTGAGGCCGCTTCGCACTGATAATAGTCCGAAGTCCTACGCAATGCTCGGCCAAATCCGCAATGATCTGTTACTGAATTGAACAGAGTGCGCTGCCATTGGTTCAAGCCATTTCCAGTGATTCAACCAAAGGTGCGGGATAGACGGCTTGCTGCACCTCAATCCACGCATTGAGATTGGCGCCGACCATGCCCCGGCGCCACATGAGCCACGTTGTCGCACCCGCGAACGGTTCGGCCAACGGGTGCACCGCTACGCTCTCGCGCCCCGGCAGGCTGGCCAGCATCGACTCCGACATCAGCGCCACCCCGCTGCCGGCAATCACGCAGGCGAGCATGCCTTGATAGGACTCGATCTCCATGGCCCGGCCCATTGCCGCGTGGGCATGGGCAAACCATGCCTCCAGACGCATGCGATAGGAACAGCCACGACGAAAGGTGAACACCGACCGCCCTTCGACATCACTGGCGGTGTGCACGGGCGGATGATCAATCTCGGTGATCAGCACCAGCCTTTCCTCGCAGAGCGCCACGCCGTCGAGCCCGGCCAGTTGCAGGGGCCCGTCTACCAACGCCGCGTCGAGGCGTCCGGTGAGCAAACCTTCCAGCAACTCACCGCTCGGCGCCGACTGTACTTGCAGGTTCACCGCCGGATATTGCTTGTGATAGCGCGCCAGCAATGCCGGCAGATGGATAGCGGCGGTGCTGTACATCGTGCCCAGCACAAAATCCCCCGCCGGTTGCCCGCCCATTACCGCCGCGCTGGCCTGATCTCGCAGGGCGAACAGTTTGCCGGTGTAGTCCAGCAAGACTTTTCCCGCAGGCGAGAGCTGCAAACGCTGACGCTCACGGACGAACAATTCCACGCCCATTTGCTCTTCAAGCTGCTTGAGCCGTGTCGACAGGTTCGACGGCACTCGGTGCAAGCGTTCGGCGGCGCGGGTGATCGAACCTTCCTCGGCGACCGCCTGAAAAATCCGCAGTTGGCTGAACTCCACAACCTTTCTCCAGAACAGAACAAGTTACTCACTATTATTCAATTTTAAAGAAAGTCAATCAGTCCTAGCCTGACGGTCATTGATCTTGCCAACGGAATCCAGACCATGTCGCCGCTGATTCGCTTATCCGCCTGCTTCGTCGCCCTGATGATGGCCATGGGCATCGGGCGCTTCGCCCTCACCCCGCAAATGCCGCACCTGCTCAGCGAGGGGCAGTTTGACCTGACTGCCGCCGGTCTGATTGCCGCGGCCAATTACCTCGGTTACCTGCTCGGTGCGGTGGATGCGATGTTTGCCCATCGTCCGCAACAGGTTCAGCGGCGTCTGCACGGCGGCTTGTGGCTGTGTGTGCTGCTGACGCTGGCGTCGTTCTGGGCGAATGGCTTCTGGGCACATCTGCTGCTGCGCTTCGGAACCGGTGTGGCGAGTGCCTGGGTGCTGGTGATGATTACTGCGCTCAGTCAGCCACTGGCGGTGGCAGCGGGTCGCCCACGACTGGGTGCGCTGGTATTTGCCGGGCCGGGGTTGGGGATTTTTCTGACAGGGTTGCTGGCGCTGATCTCACATCTGTTGAACCAGACGTCCGCGACGTTGTGGCTGATCTATGCCGCGGCCGCGTTGGTGATGATGTTGGGGGTCTGGCGACTCCTGCCACAACAGGTCGCCGCGAAGGCAACTGATGCAGCGGCCGTCAGCCCGGCGAGTCGTGGCATTGGCCGTCTGGCGTTGATTTACGCGCTGTACGGCGTCGGTTACATCATTCCGGCCACGTTCCTGTCGCAAATGGCCAACGCGCAGTTTCACGGGCGATGGCAGGCCGATCTGTTCTGGCCGTGCTTCGGCCTTGGCGCCGCCATCGGCGTCTTGCTGGTGAGCCTGCGTCGTCACGATCCGCACACCACGCGTCACTGGTTGATGGCGACGTTATGGCTGCAAGCCGCCGGGGTGTTCGCCTGCTTGCTGGGCAGCGGCTGGGGATTGGCGCTGGGCGTCATCTTCTGCGGGACGCCATTCCTGGCCTGCATGCAACTGGTCATGCAACGCTCGCGGGAACTGGCGCCGCACGCCACCCAGCGTAATGCCGGCATGCTCACCGCTTGCTTCGCCGTTGGTCAGCTCAGCGGCCCGTTACTGGCCGCGCTGAGCAGCCATTTCAGCGGTGGCTTGCAACCGGCGTTGGTGATAGCCGGCAGTGGTTTGCTGATTGCTGGCGGTCTGGCGATGCAATCGACGGTTACTGGCCCAGCGCTTTGCGCAAACGCCGACGCAGCCACTGCTCGGCGCTGACAAACGTGATGCCGAGCAACACCAGTACAGCGCCGATGACGAAGTTCAGGCTCAGTTGTTCACCGAGCAGCAACACGCCGAAGGTGACGCCGAACAGTGGCGTCATGAACGAGAACACCGCCAGGTTGGCCGCCAGATAACGCCGCAACAACCAGAACCACACCAGGTAACTGAAGAACGACACCACCAGCCCTTGAAACAGCACGCTGGCCACCGCCACAGCGGTCAGGTTGACATGGCCGATCTGGCCGCTGAAAAGCGCAATCAACAGCAGGCCGACGAAGCCGACGATCAACTGATAGAACAGGGTCAACGTCACCGGGGCTTCCGACAGGCGCGATGCGCGCACCACCACCGTGGTCGCGCCCCAGCAGGCGCCGGCCAATACACCAAAGGCATCGCCCAATAACATGCGCCGATCAAGGTTGTCCCACGACACACCACCAGCAAACGCAATCGCGATACCGATGAAGGCGAGCAAAATCCCCAGCCACTGCAACGGTCGCAAACGCTCACTGGCCAACAGAAAATGCACGCCCAGCGCGGTAAAAATCGGTGCGGTGTAGAGGAACACCGACATGTGCGCTGCCGTGGTCAGTTGCAAGCCTTCGGAGATAAAGAAGAACTCCAGCCCGAACAACGCACCGGCCAGCAAGCCGCCGCGCCAGGTGCTGCCTACCTGATCCCAACCGCCCTTCCAGCAGATCAGCAATCCGACCAGCAGCGCAGAAATCCCCGAGCGCCCCGCCGCTTGCATCACCGGCGCAATGTCAGGTGCAGCCCACTTGATCATCACCTGCTGCACACCCCAGATCAGGCACAGACCGATCATCACCTGCAAAGCAAAACGGTCGGCATTGCGCCGCTCGACAATCACCGCAACACCTCGAACACACACAACATGGCAGCCATCCATTGGTCAAAACAAAACCCCGGATCAATGTCCGGGGCGAAGGGTCGTGGCGTCGATTATTAACCAGTGCGACAGAAAAAGCCGTCTGGAAAAGACATTTAATTTGTCTGCTGCGTCAGTGGTGAATGGCTGTCGGCTGCGCCGCCAATCGCTGGCAAGCCAGCTCTCACAAGTTCGTGGCGCCTACCCCTGTCTCGTGCTCGACACAAAACCCTGTGGGAGCTGGCTTGCCAGCGATGAGGCCAGCTCAATCAACGCTGTTCAGGAGTATGACTTCACCAGCCGTTTCGCCACTAGAAAACCAACAGTACAAGCCACAGCGGTGGCAAACGTCCCCCACGCCCAATCAAGCAACGACACCTGCACCGACCATCCGCGCAACGTCGCCCAATTGGTCAGGTCATACGTGCCATACGCTACCAGCCCCAACAGTGCGCCCATCTTCGCTGCCCTCTGCCAGTTCAGCGCAGGCAACACCACGAACACCACGCAACCGAAAACATACAGGCAATAAAAAACCGCTGCGGGAACCAGCAGCGGTTTTTCAAGCATCAACGGTCCGAGCAGTTCGCGATAGGTCGGCGCCATCAACAGGCCGAGCCATATCCCGTCGAGCAACAGAAATGTCACCAGCGTTGCAACATAAGCAATCAGCGCTTTCTTCATCACACCATCCTCAATGTAGGAGTTGCCGCAGGCTGCGATCTTCTGCCGTTGAAGATCAACAGATCGCAGCCTTCGGCATCTCCTGCATGGGGCCGGCGTTGGCTCAGCTTAGTTCAATACGATCCGCATGAATGACGATCTTGCCTTCCTTGTACAGCGAACCGATGGCCTTCTTGAAGTTGCCCTTGCTGACACCGAACAGGCTGCTGATCAATGCCGGATCGCTCTTGTCGCTGACCGGCAGGGTGCCGTCATTTTCGCGCAACTTGGCCAGAATCTTCGAGTTCAGGCTGCTCGCCGCTTCCTGGCCAACCGGTTGCAGGCTCAGGCTGATCTTCCCGTCGGCGCGCACTTCCTTGATGAAGCCTTTTTCGCTCATGCCGGCGCGCATGAACTTGAAGATTTCGTTCTTGTGAATCAAACCCCAGTGTTTGTTGTTGATGATTGCCTTGAAGCCCATATCGGTAGCTTCGGCAACCAGCAGATCAACTTCCTGACCCGGGCTGTAGCTGGCCGGGGTTTTGTCGAGGTAGCGATCCAGTCGCGCAGTGGCAGTGATACGACGGGTGTGCTTGTCGAGGTAGACATGCACCACGCAATATTCGCCGGCAGTCATCTGACGCTTCTCTTCGGAATACGGCAGCAACAGATCCTTCGGCAAGCCCCAGTCGAGGAACACACCGATGCTGTTGACTTCAACAACTTTCAAACTGGCGAATTCACCGACCTGAACTTTCGGTTTTTCAGTGGTAGCGAGAAGTTTGTCTTCGCTATCCAGATAAACAAATACGTTGAGCCAGTCTTCATCTTCGCTGGGAATATCTTTAGGGATATAACGGTTGGGCAAAAGAATTTCGCCGTCGGCACCGCCGTCCAGATATAAACCGAAGTTAGTGTGTTTAACCACTTGCAAACTGTTGTAGCGCCCGACTAAAGCCATTTCCAAAACCCTCATTGCGTGGGCGGCATTCTACCCGGTTTTACCGGGAACGTTCGCCGGCAAAACGGCGAGGCCGGGAAAATCTGCGCAACGCCTTGATTCTCCTTGGTCGGGCACGCGCGCGGTGCCACTCGTCAGACTGATTCGGTGCCCAGCGAAAGGCCGCCACAGTGCCGCAATGCATAGATGTTTTTAACTAAAACAGCAGGTTAGCGAATTATTTCGAATATTTAACCGAGAATAATCCACCCTGGCGGTTGGTTATTCCGGGGGATATTTACCGAGCTATTGTCAAGCAATTACTGTACGATACCTGGCCGAGTTACTCTTCTACAGGTTAATGGCCGCCATGCGTGTAAAAGCATCCACCAGCAAAGCAAAGCCAGCCCCAGCCGTTGAAACAAGCGAATCGATCAACGATCAGATCGCTTTGTTCCTCAAGTCCGGCGGCGAGATCCAGCAAATTGCCAAAGGCGTCAGCGGCCAGACGTTCGGTCCGTCCAAGCAGATCAGCCTGGGCAAGAAGTAATCCCCGGTAATACACCCGTCCCTAGGCGCTTTGAGCTTCGAAGCGTCTGGACTGGCACCGCGCAATCCCCCCTTCGCTTTAAACAAAAACCCATCTAATTTTTGACAATCGACGAACGGCCATCAATGCCGATCATTCGTCGGTATCCTTGCACACGTCTAGATCAAGCGTTTCAGCAGGTCCGCAGCCCTGCGCTCGCTGTTCATGGAGTGACGCATGCGTAAAAATTCCCGTTTATTGCTTGTAGCCCTGCTGGCTTGCCCGCCTGTGCACGCGCAGATTTTCCAGCGCGAGCTCGGCGACTTCGACCTCAAGCTGGGCACCACTCCCTCTCGCAGCATGGCGCAAGGACTAGTCAAACCGGCGTCCACTGGCTCGTTTCATGGCGGACTCGACCTTAGTCACGACAGTGGCATCTATATCGGCCAATACGCACCGAGCATGGGCATCACGCCGGGCAAGAACCTCGAAATCGATTCCTACGTCGGCTTTAAACAACCTTTCGACGAAACCCTCGGCTACGAAGTGGGGATGATCCACTACAGCTATCCCAAAGTGGACACCCTCGACAGCCAGGAATTATTCGGCGGCCTGACCCTGCTCGGCAGCCGATTCGGCATTGCCTTGAGCAACGACCCGGATAAACAGAACAACACGCTGTTCGCCGACCTCAGCGGTAATCAGCCGTTCGGCATTGGTGTCAGCATGAAATACACCACCCACCAGTTGAATTCGCCGGTCGCGGTAGACGGTGGTTACGTCAGCAGTTTTACTGACTGGTCGGTGAAATTGTCCCGGCCCTTCATGGGCGTCGACCTCGACCTGATCTACAGCAACTCCAGCCTCAGCGGCAGCGATTGCTCGGCCTATTCCGGGCACAACAGCGAGTGCGATGGCCTCGTCACACTCAAGGCTGCACGCGCGTTCTATTGATTGGCTGAACTGCCGGGTTCATTCTGCGTTCACATGAGAATCAGACCCTACGGCTAGCCATCGCAAGGATTCGCCCATGTCTCGCTGGTTCAAACACATCGCTGCCCTGCTGATTTGCACCCTCGCCCTTGGCGCCTGCAGCCGCGTCGGCCTGGCGTATCGCAATCTCGACGTGATCATCCCGTGGACGCTCGGCGACTACCTGGACATGAACGGCGAGCAAAAGGGCTGGTTCAACGAGCGCCTCCAGGAACACCTGAGCTGGCACTGCACCACGCAATTGCCGGGCTATCTCGACTGGCTGGATCGTTTGCAAACGATGGTCGAAACCAATCAGGTCACTGACGAAGCGCTTCAGGCGCGCACCGTGGAAGCAAAGAAAGCCATTGCCGAAACTGCGCGGGAGATCACCCCGTCAGCCATCGAACTTCTGCAAGGCCTGGACGATAAGCAGGTAGAGGAGATGAACGACGCGTTTGCCAAGGATCTGCGCAAACGCCAGCAGGATTACGTCAAACCGCCACTGGCCGAGCAGATCAAGGAACGTGGCGAGCGCATGGAGAAACGCCTGAACGACTGGCTCGGCCCGCTAAGCCCGACACAAAGACAGAGAGTGGCGACTTGGTCCAACGACCTGGGCGATCAGAACACCCAATGGATTGCCAATCGTGAGCACTGGCAGAAGCAGTTCAGCGCGGCGGTTGCACAGCGCAAAAGTCCCGAGTTCCCACAACGCATCGAGACTCTTTTGATCAATCGCGAGAGTTTATGGACGGCGGATTACCGCAAGGCCTACGCCAACACTGAGGCACAAGGACGGGCGCTGGCGGTCGACCTGATGGCTGAGAGTACGCCGCAGCAGCGGGAGCGATTGCTGAAGAAGATCGAGGGAGTGCGTAAAGACTTCAATGATCTGAAGTGTTTGAAGGCTGCAAAACAGGGGTGAAGATCAAAAGATCGCAGCCTTCGGCAGCTCCTACATGGTTTTGTGTAGGAGCTGCCGGAGGCTGCGATCTTTTGCTTTTAGGCTATCTGCGCTTTGGACGCCACTTCATCAAATGTCACTTCATCCAGCGCATCTTCCTGATCGTCCAGTACTTCGCGCGGATGATCATTGCCCGGAATGCTGCTGTCGATCAGGCTCAACAGGCTCGCCCCACGCGGGGTCAGCTTGAAATTGTTACCTGTGCTGCCCTCATCATCGGAACGCGGCTCGATGTATCCACGATCAAGCAACAAACCTTCATACTCGCAAGCCAGCGTTTTCAAGTGATCCAGATTCTCGATCGGCTCGCCTGCACTGGCCTTCGCCGCCGCGTAATCCTCGGCGTATTTTCGAGGGGCGAAGCTTTCGCCAGCACTGTTCTGCACTTCATGCAGCAATCGCTCAATCAAATCCCAGTTATAAGTCGTCATCCTGATTCAACCTCCGGTGCGCGTGATTTTGGGCGCGTTCATAGGTTGTGACCCAGGCGCGCTGCAGCCGTTCAGCCTCATTTTGCGCGGCGACCGACCGGCGGTCTGTCGAATTCCCGGCGGGTTAAACGACTAGTCTGAAACAGACGGTTTCAACCCCGCAGGAGAAATCATCATGAACGTTGAGAATCATCCGGTGGTATCGCGCGAAGAATGGCTTGCCGCTCGTAAGCAGCACCTGGCTCATGAAAAAGCGTTCACCAAGGAACGCGACCGCCTCAGCGCTGAACGCCGAGCATTGCCTTGGATGAAAATCGACAAGGACTACCACTTCCAGGGCCCCAACGGCGAACTGAAACTCGCCGACCTGTTCGGCAAAAACAGCCAATTAGTGGTGTACCACTTCATGTTCGCCAAAGACTGGGAGGAAGGTTGTCAGGGTTGCTCGTTTTTGAGCGACCACATCGATGGCGCCAATCAGCATCTGGCCCATCACGACCTCGCCGTGGTGGCTGTTTCCCATGCACCGTTCAACGAATTTCAGGACTTTAAACGGCGGATGGGCTGGAAGTTCGACTGGGTGTCGTCAGAAGGTTGCGACTTCAACTATGACTTCGGCGTTTGCGCGCGCGCTGAAGATGTTGCGGCTGGCAAGGCTACTTACAACTACGAAAAAACCGACAGTGTCGAAGAGGAAATGCCGGGGCTGAGTGTGTTTTATCGTAATGATAAAGGTGAGATTTTCCACACGTACTCAACGTATGCCCGAGGACTGGATATGTTGGTCGGCGCCTACAACTACCTCGACCTTACGCCCAAGGGCAGGAATGAGGACGAGATCATGGAATGGGTGCGGCATCATGATCGCTATGAAGGTGGAAACCGATCCAGTTGCTGCCACGCAAGTTAGTCTTTGATGCCGTGTCATCGCCATTGAGAAGCCTCGCTCCCATAAAGTCTGCGGAGGATTGATGGGAGCGAGACTGAACTTTTAACCGGCCAAAGCCCTCAACCGTTTAACCCGCCTTAACCGGAACTGAGGCCTGCTCCCATGAAAACCCTGATCAAGCTCACACTCGCTGCCACTCTCGCCTGCGCCCTGCCCGTCTGGGCCTGCACGCCGGAAGAAGCCACCGCTAAACGCGAACAACTGGCCAAGGAAGTCACCCGGCTCACCGAACAGAATCCAGCCAAGGCCAAGGAGATCAACGCGGAATTGCAGAAGATGGACCTGGGCACGGCCAGTGCGGATTTGCCGGACAAGTGCCAGTTGATTGATCAGCGCTTGAAAGAGCTGAATTCGGCTGAGAAGAAAGCGGACAGCTAAAAGTCAAAAGATCGCAGCCTTCGGCAGCTCCTACATGGGATTGATGGTTCACCTGTAGGAGCTGCCGAAGGCTGCGATCTTTTGAGCTTAAAAATGCATTAATGCATTTATTTTATTGCACAAATGCATATTCAGGCTAAGGTTACCTCGAGCAAGGAGATCGGAACGCGCCATCCAACATGGCAACCCTTACACACCGATCGCTCAGCAACACCGCAACACACTCACAAGCTGGACGCTTGTTTTCACTCATGGAGGATTGAAAAATGTTAACCAATGAAGCAACCCGTTTTACCGGCGAGACCCTGCCAAGGTGTCTTATCGGCCATCTGGTCGACCCGCAATTGGTCGAAGTCGAAGCAGCGGAGCAGAACCGCGCACTCGCCCCTGGCAGCCTCAACTTCACGATGCAAAAGCAAACCCAGACCAACTGGTGCTGGGCGGCCGTTTCCGCTTCAGTCGGCAACTACTACGGCACCGGGTCGTGGACCCAGTGCGGAGTGGCCAGTTCGGAGCTGAACCGCAACTGCTGCAATCAGCCGGGGCCGTGCAACGTCTATGGCTACTTGGACACCGCCCTGCGCACCACGCGCAGTTATAACGGCATGAATCAGGGTTCGCTGCAGATGTCGGCCATTCAGAACCAGATCAACATGGGCCGCCCGGTCGGCCTGCGCTGTGCCTGGTACGGCGGCGGCGCGCACTTCCTGACGATCTATGGCACCAACGGCAACTACGTCCTGGTCGCGGACTCGATCTACGGCTATTCGACCCGCGCGCTAAACGCACTTCCCGGTTCTTACAACGGCGGCGGCAACTGGACCAATACTTACTTCACCGTAAAAAACTAAGAGGGCGAGATCATGCAACTGACTTATCCAAAGGCGCCTTCCAACGGCGTACAGACCTTGCGTCCGGCGCTGCAAACGGCCCTGCAAACCCAGGGCTTTGGCGCCAACCGCAAATTCGCCAACGCCTCACCTGCGAAGATCAGCCTCAGCGAAGCCTGGCGCGGTTACTCGCTGAGTCTGGAGGATTTGAGCAACGGCAAAGGTCTGCAAGACGCGCGGATGGGCGACTGGCATTATCTGGTGTTCGCCGACGGCGTGACGATTGCCGATGCGCAACTGGCTGAAGTACGCGGCCACGTCGAGTTCGCCTCGTTGAACCACGGGACGCTCGCCGCCGCTGCCGTCGGCGCGTTGAAACTGGCGGAGCAGTCGCCGCAATTGCAGGGCAAAACCGTGGAACCGCGACTGTTGTTTGTCTCGGCACTGCACGTTGTGGCGATCTGGCTGCACGCGGACGGTGAAGATCTGCTGATTCCGATCGAGCCGTCGCCCAAGGAACTGGCGACAACCCGGTTGTACAGCGAGGCAGCGCTGCTCGCGTTGCTGAAACCGGCCGCTGACAAGGCAAAGCAACGCTTTGATGCCGACACCAGCGGTCTGCTCGGGAGCTGACAAATCCCGGCCATAAAAAAACCCGGACACTGTCCGGGTTTTTTATGCGCCTGAAACGACTTACTCAGCCGCTGGCTCTGCTGGCTTGCGGCGCTTGAGCGGGGCCATGCCGTCGCTGCTCACCAGAGAGTCTGGCTTGGGACGGTTGACGCTCTTGCGCTTGGTCGGCGTCTTGGCGGCAGTTTTCTTCTTGTCGCCCTTGCCGTCGGTTTTTTTCTTCTTCACGCCAACGGCTTTGCCCGAGGCCTTGACCTTTTTCGGTCCGCCGTAGGTGCCTTTGACTTCCTTGATGGTGCGGCGCTCGAAGCTCTGCTTCAGATAGCGCTCGATGCTCGACATCAGGTTCCAGTCGCCGTGGCAGATCAGCGAGATCGCCAGACCGTCGTTACCGGCACGGCCAGTACGACCGATACGGTGCACGTATTCGTCGCCGCTGCGTGGCATGTCGAAGTTGATCACCATGTCCAGACCATCAACGTCCAGACCACGGGCCGCAACGTCGGTCGCCACCAGAATCTTCACGCCGCCCTGCTTCAGACGGTCGATCGCCAGTTTGCGATCCTTCTGGTCTTTCTCGCCGTGCAGCACGAACGCCTTGTATTCCTGAGCCACGAGACGGCCGTAGATGCGGTCGGCCATGGCGCGGGTGTTGGTGAAGACGATGGCTTTCTGGTAGGTCTCGTTGGCCAGCAGCCAGTTCACAATCTGTTCTTTGTGCTGGTTGTGGTCAGCGGTGATCACCTGCTGACGGGTGGTCGAATTCAGCTGGCTGACCGCGTTGAGCTGCAAGTGCTCAGGGTTGTTCAGCACCTTGGCGATCATCTCGCGCAGGCCCGAACCACCGGTGGTGGCGGAGAACAGCATGGTCTGCTGACGGTTCGGGCATTCATCGACCAGACGTTGCACGTCTTCGGAGAAACCCATGTCGAGCATGCGGTCGGCTTCGTCGAGCACCAGTACTTCGACTTCTTTCAAGTCGAGGTTGCCGGCGTTCAGTTGCTCGATCATCCGGCCCGGGGTGCCGATGAGGATGTCCGGCACCTTGCGCAGCATGGCGGCCTGGACCTTGAAGTCTTCACCGCCGGTGATCAGGCCGGACTTGATGAAAGTGAACTGCGCAAAGCGTTCAACTTCCTTCAAGGTCTGCTGGGCCAGCTCGCGGGTCGGCAGCAGGATCAGGGTCTTGATGCTGACGCGCACCTTGGCCGGGCCGATCAGGCGATTGAGGATCGGCAGGACAAAAGCGGCGGTCTTGCCGCTACCGGTTTGTGCAGTCACCCGCAAATCACGCCCTTGGAGCGCCAGCGGAATGGCCGCGGCTTGCACAGGCGTTGGCTCGACAAATTTCAGCTCGGCCACAGCTTTTAGCAGGCGTTCGTGCAGGGCGAATTGGGAAAACACGGGTGCTACCTCGAAGATATGCAAAAAAACAGCTGCATAGGTTACCGGTTTCGAGCGCTCAGGCCGAGTTTCTTTATACAAACGGCGTGAATCAGTGGCTTTTTTGTTGCTCGATTTGTCTCTTACGGTAATACACAGCGGCTTAAATGCTCTAATCGCCCATCGCGCCTTACAGAAGAATCGTTTCTCTCATGGATTTCAAACAGCTCTGGCTCAACGCCCAGGACCTCTGGGGCACCCTCGAACAGCATCCACTTTTGCAGGCCGGTCTGGCCTTGACGGTTTTACTGGTGATTGCGCTGGTGCTCGGACGAGTGGCGCGTTATCTGATCCTGCACGCCAGCCGCATGCTCGGTCGCCAACCCGCCCTGCACTGGATCAACGACTTTCGCCACAACAAGGTGTTTCAGCGACTGGCGCAGATGACGCCATCGCTGGTGATCCAGTTCGGCCTGCATCTGGTGCCCGAGCTGAGCAAAACCGCGATGACCTTTCTCGGCAACGTCGCGTTGTCGTTCACCATCCTCTTCCTGCTGCTGTCGATCAGCGCCCTGCTCAATGCCTTGCTCGACATCTACGCACGCACCGAACATGCCCGCACGCGCTCGATCAAAGGCTACGTGCAACTGGCGAAAATGGTCTTGTACGTGTTTGGTGCGATCATCATCGTTGCCACGCTGATCGATCGTTCGCCACTGTTGCTGCTCTCGGGTCTGGGTGCGATGTCGGCGGTGATCCTGTTGGTCTACAAGGACACGCTGCTGTCGTTTGTCGCCAGCGTGCAGCTGACCAGCAACGACATGCTGCGGGTCGGCGACTGGATCGAGATGCCGCAAGTCGGCGCCGACGGTGACGTGGTCGACATCACCCTGCACACGGTCAAGGTGCAAAACTTCGACAAGACCATCGTCTCGATCCCGACCTGGCGTCTGATGTCCGAGTCGTTCAAGAACTGGCGCGGCATGCAGCAATCCGGTGGCCGGCGGATCAAGCGCAGCCTGTTCATCGACGCCAGCGGCGTGCGCTTCATTCGCGATGACGAGGAAGCGAAGCTATCCCAGGTGCATCTGCTGACCGACTACATGGGCCGCAAGAAAGCCGAGCTCAAGGCGTGGAACGAGGCGCAGGGCAATGTCGCGGCCATGTCGGCCAACCGCCGGCGCATGACCAACATCGGTACCTTTCGCGCTTATGCGCTGGCTTATCTGAAGAGCCACCCGGAAATTCAGCCGAACATGACCTGCATGGTTCGCCAGATGCAGACCACGGCGCAGGGCATTCCGTTGGAAATCTACTGCTTCACCCGCACCACGGTGTGGGCGGACTACGAGCGGATTCAGGGGGATATTTTTGATTATCTGCTGGCAGTGCTGCCGGAGTTTGGGTTGAGTCTGTATCAGCAGCCGAGTGGCGGGGATTTGCGCTCGGGGTTGTTGCCGGCGGTGTTGGGCGCGAGCCACATCCCCGAGCCTGAAAAACACGTCATGTAACCCCCGATCCCGTGTAGGAGCTGCCGAAGGCTGCGATCTTTTGATTGTGCTTTAAGAGCAAGATCAAAAGATCGTCCGATCGCGGCCCGAGCCTTCGGCAGCTCCTACAAGGGGTTATGCGGTGCGTCTGATACCCAGTCGGCTGATCCATACAGCGGCAAGGATGACACTCCCGCCAAGGAACAACCTTCCCAGTTCCTCATCCTGATTCCAGATCAGCAGATTCAGCAGCAAGCCCACCGGCACATGCAGGTTGTTCATCACCGCCAATGTGCCGCCATTGACCATGCACGCGCCCTTGTTCCACCAGTACAGCCCCAGCGCGGTCGAGACCAGACCGAGGAACACCAGCACACCCCATTGCAGCGGCGCCTCCGGCAGGAAGTTCGATTTGCCGAACAATAGAAACGCCGGCAACACCACCGCCAGCGCGCCGAGGTAGAAGAAGCCGAAGCGCCGGTAATGCGGCAAATCGCTCGGGTGTTTGGCCACCAGATGCTTGTACAACACTTGCCCGGCGGCATAGGTGAAGTTGGCCAGTTGCAGCAGCAGGAAGCCCATGAAGAAGTCCGGGTTGATGCTGTCGAAGCGAATCACCGCTGCCCCGCCCACCGCCACCAGTGCCGCGATCAGCGCCCACGGGTTGAAGCGTCGGTTCAGCGCGTCTTCGATCAGGGTCACGTGCAGCGGCGTGAGGATGGTGAACAGCAGCACTTCCGGCACCGTCAGCACACGGAAACTCAGATACAGACAGACGTAGGTCACGCCGAACTGTAACGCGCCGATCAGCAGCATGCCGCGCATGAACGCCGGCTCCACCGAACGCCAGCGAGTCAGCGGGATAAACACCAGCCCGGCCAGCACCACACGCACCAGCACCGCGAAGTAGCTGTCGACATGCCCGGCCAGGTATTCGCCGATCAGACTGAAGGAAAACGCCTGGATCAGCGTGACAAAAAGTAGATAGCCCATGGTCGCCCCTGTTTTGAATGGCGGCGACGATAGCGGGTTTTACTTTCTGGAACCAACACAAATCCCCTGTAGGAGCTGCCGCAGGCTGCGATCTTTTGATTGTAAAAAAACAAGATCAAAAGATCGCAGCCTGCGGCAGCTCCTACAGAGGGGGCTGTGTCCGTCTTCAAATCCCGGGCAAAAAAAAGCCCGATCTCGCTAATGCGTGCAATCGGGCTACAGCACTCAGGAGCAACAAGTGCAAAGGGAGGTTCGATGCGCGTAAAGCCTTGAAGGGGTTGCGCCAGAGCACTAGAACATCCAGTGATTATCTGGCGATTAACATATCAAGCGACCTGAGAAAGCCTGGCGTTGGCCTGGTTCAGGCCCTTCTCCTGGAAGTCGCCGCCCAGGTTCATGCCTTCAGCGTGGATGAAGGTCACGTCGTGGATACCGATGAAACCCATTACCTGACGCAGGTAAGGTTCCTGGTGGTCGGCCGGGCCGCCAGCGTAGATGCCGCCGCGAGCAGTCAGGACGTAGGCACGCTTGCCGCTGAGCAAGCCTTGCGGGCCGGTTTCGGTGTACTTGAACGTCACGCCGGCACGCAGCACATGGTCGAGCCAGGCCTTGAGGGTGCTGGGGATCGCGAAGTTGTACATCGGCGCAGCCATCACCAGCACATCAGCGGCGAGCAGCTCGTCGGTTAATTCATTGGAGCGATCCAGCGACGCTTGTTCGCTGTCATTGCGCTGCTCGGCGGGCTTCATCCAGCCGCCCAGCAGGTTGATATCGAGGTGCGGAACCGGGTTTACGGCGACGTCACGGACGGTGATCTGATCGTCTGGGTGCGCCGCTTTCCACTGACTGATAAAGGTCTGGGTCAGTTGACGGGAAACCGAGTCTTGCTGGCGGGCGCTGCTTTCGATGATCAGAACGCGGGACATGTTGTGTAGCCTCCATCCGAGAATGTTGTAGGTCGATGGAGTGAAGGTTAAGCAGTATCGTATCGATGAAAAAGCGCAAATAATTGCTGCAAAGCATCGAATAATTCGTTTATAAGCTGACGCATGCCTTTGTAGGAGTGAGCCTGCTCGCGATGGTGGTGTGCGGACAGCATCCATTTTTATGGAACACCGCAATCGCGACCAGGCTCACTCCTACAGGGGAAAATTTTTACTTCGGCGTGCAGGTCAGCTTGATGCGCAGCTTGATGATCTCGCGGGTGAACTTGGCCGTGGCGTTCTTGTGTTTGCCGGCGGGTACATCGATGGTACGGGTGCGTGGCGCTTCCGGACCGTTATTGAACACCGCTTTGCAGGTCGCATCGACATCGCCGTAGTTGGCCACCCGAATCGAGCCGATGTCGTTATCGGTGTCGAAGGTCTCGTAGTCGATCTTCATGTCGTTGAGGTCTTTCTGCACGTCGATCGGATACGCAAACGCCGTCAGCGGCAGCAGCGCCAGCAGCACACAACAGAATTTTTTCATTCGGCAGTCTCCATGAGGGACAGCCAGCTTAGGACAAGAGGAGCTATTGATGAAAGCGCCCCGCGTGACCCTTGATCAATGGCGAACATTGCAGGCCGTGGTCGACCACGGCGGATTCGCCCAGGCCGCCGAGGCCCTGCACCGTTCGCAATCGTCGGTGAGCTACACCGTCGCCCGCATGCAGGACCAACTCGGTGTGCCGTTGCTGCGCATCGACGGGCGTAAAGCAGTGCTCACCGAGGCCGGCGGCGTCCTGCTGCGCCGCTCGCGACAACTGGTGAAACAGGCCAGCCAACTGGAAGACCTCGCCCACCATATGGAGCAAGGTTGGGAAGCCGAAGTACGTTTGGTCGTCGATGCGGCTTACCCCAGCGCTCGCCTCGTCCGCGCACTGACCGCGTTCATGCCGCAAAGCCGTGGCTGCCGGGTACGCCTGCGCGAAGAAGTGCTGTCGGGCGTGGAGGAAGTCTTGCTTGAAGGTGTGGCTGACCTGGCCATCACCGGGTTCAGCATTCCCGGTTACCTCGGCGCAGAATTGAGCGATGTCGAGTTCGTTGCCGTCGCCCATCCGGAACATCCTTTGCATCGTTTGAACCGCGAACTGAGCTTCCAGGACCTGGAAACCCAGATGCAAGTGGTCATCCGCGACTCCGGCCGCCAACAACCACGGGATGTCGGCTGGCTCGGCGCGGAACAGCGCTGGACCGTCGGCAGTCTCGCCACCGCCGCGACCTTCGTCAGCAGCGGTCTGGGATTTGCCTGGTTGCCACGGCACATGATCGAACGGGAATTGAAAGAAGGCTCGCTCAAGCTGCTACCGTTGGATCAGGGTGGCAGTCGCAACCCGAGTTTCTATCTGTACTCGAACAAGGACAAACCGCTGGGCCCGGCGACGCAAATCCTCATCGAACTGCTGCGCACCTTCGACACGTTGCCGCTGGATGCACCGTTCGCCGCCCCTGAACAAGCCTGACACGGAGTTCACCGATGGCGTATTTCGAACACGACGGTTGCAACCTGCACTACGAGGAATATGGCCACGGCGCGCCGTTGCTGCTGGTCCACGGGCTCGGTTCAAGCACGCTGGACTGGGAAATGCAGATTCCCGCACTGGCCGCGCACTACCGGGTGATCGTCCCGGACATCCGCGGCCACGGGCGCTCGGACAAACCCCGCGAGCGCTACAGCATCGCCGGATTCAGCGCCGACCTGGTCGCACTGATCGAGCACTTGAACCTCGGCCCGGTGCACTACATTGGCCTGTCCATGGGCGGCATGATCGGTTTCCAGCTGGGTGTCGATCAGCCGCAACTGCTCAAGAGCCTGACCATCGTCAACAGCGCGCCCGAGGTCAAACTGCGTTCGCGCGACGACTACTGGCAGTGGTTCAAACGCTGGAGCCTGATGCGCGTGCTCAGCCTGGCAACCATCGGCAAGGCATTGGGCAGCAAACTTTTCCCCAAGCCGGAACAGGCCGATCTGCGGCAGAAAATGGCCGAACGCTGGGCAAAAAACGACAAACGTGCTTATCTCGCCAGCTTCGATGCAATTGTTGGCTGGGGCGTTCAGGAACGACTTTCCCGGGTGACCTGTCCAACGCTCATCGTCAGCGCCGACCGTGACTACACACCCGTTACGCTGAAAGAAACCTATGTAAAACTGCTGCCCGATGCGCGGCTGGTGGTGATCGCCGATTCGCGCCACGCCACCCCGCTCGATCAACCCGAACGCTTCAATCAAACGCTGCTGGAGTTTCTCGCCGCAGCCGATATTCATCCTCAGGATCACTGACCCATGCTGAAAAAAATCGCCCTCGCCGCCGGTACCGTGCTGTTTGCCGCCAACCTGATGGCTGCCACCCCGGCCAAAGCGCCGCACGTGCTGCTGGACACCACCAACGGCCAGATCGAAATCGAACTGGACCCGGTCAAGGCGCCGATCAGTACCAAGAATTTCCTTGAGTACGTCGACAGCGGCTTCTACACCAACACGATTTTTCACCGTGTGATCCCGGGCTTCATGGCTCAGGGCGGCGGTTTCACCCAGCAAATGCAGCAGAAAGACACCAAGGCACCAATCAAGAACGAAGCCAGCAACGGCCTGCACAACGTTCGTGGCACCTTGTCGATGGCGCGCACCTCCAACCCGGATTCGGCCACCAGCCAGTTCTTCATCAACGTGGCTGACAACGCTTTCCTCGACCCGGGCCGTGATGCCGGTTACGCGGTATTCGCCAAAGTGGTCAAGGGCATGGACGTGGTCGACATCATCGTCAATTCGCAAACCACCACCAAAGGCGGCATGCAGAACGTGCCTGTCGACCCTGTGATCATCAAGTCGGCCAAGCGCATCGACTAAGTTTCGCGGGGCATTTCGAGCGGCGGCGGCCTCGGGCCACGCCGCTCACACTGATAAAAGGAGAGCCCGTATCCGGGCGGTTATCTGATGCTCTATCGCCGTTTCGAACAACTGATCGACATATTCCGCGACGCCCCGACGGCGGCCCCTCCAGATCGTGTCTGGCCCTTCTATACCTACTACCTGAAGCAGGTCTGGCCGAGTTTCGCGGCCCTGCTGGTCGTTGGCCTGTTCGCCGCGCTGATCGAAGTGGCGCTGTTCAGTTACCTGAGCCGCATCATCGACCTTGCCCAGGGCACACCCAACCCGAATTTCTTCAGCGACCACGCCCTCGAACTGACGTGGATGGTGGTGGTTGCGCTGGTCCTGCGGCCGATTTTCTTTGGTCTGCACGACCTGCTGGTGCACCAGACCCTGAGCCCCGGCATGACCAGCATGATCCGCTGGCAGAATCACAGTTATGTGCTCAAGCAGAGCCTCAACTTCTTTCAGAACGACTTCGCCGGGCGCATCGCCCAGCGCATCATGCAGACCGGCAACTCGCTGCGTGATTCAGCGGTGCAAGCCGTCGATGCGTTGTGGCATGTGGTGATCTATGCGATCAGCGCGCTGGTGCTGTTCGCCGAGGCCGACTGGCGCCTGATGATCCCGCTGCTGGTGTGGATCGTCGGCTACATCGGCGCGCTCTACTACTTCGTGCCCCGGGTGAAAGAGCGCTCGGTGGAAGCCTCCGACGCGCGCTCGAAACTGATGGGACGGATCGTTGACGGCTACACCAACATCGCCACACTGAAGCTGTTTGCCCACACCAACTTCGAACAGCATTACGCCAAGGAAGCCATCGAAGAACAAACCGTCAAGGCGCAAATGGCCGGCCGCGTAGTCACCAGCATGGACGTGGCGATTACCACCATGAACGGCTTGCTGATCGTCGGCACCACCGCTCTGGCGCTGTGGTTGTGGACGCAATCGTTGATCACCGTCGGTGCCATTGCCCTGGCGACGGGTCTGGTCATCCGCATCGTCAACATGTCCGGCTGGATCATGTGGGTGGTCACTGGCATCTTCGAAAACATCGGTATGGTCCAGGACGGTTTGCGCACCATCTCGCAACCGGTCAGCGTGACCGATCAGGAGCAGGCCAAACCGCTGGCGGTGGCCAATGGCGAAGTGCGTTTCGAGCATGTGGATTTTCACTACGGCAAGAAGCGCGGGATCATCGGCGACCTCAACCTGACCATCAAACCGGGTGAAAAAATCGGCCTGATCGGCCCGTCCGGCGCCGGCAAATCGACCTTGGTCAACCTGCTGCTGCGCCTGTACGACGTCGAGGGTGGGCGCATCCTGATCGACGGGCAGAACATCGCCGAAGTCGGCCAGGAAAGTCTGCGCGCACGTATCGGCATGATTACCCAGGACACCTCGCTGCTGCACCGTTCGATCCGCGACAACTTGTTGTACGGCAAACCTGATGCAACCGACGCCGACCTCTGGGATGCGGTGCACAAGGCCCGCGCCGACGAGTTCATTCCTTTGTTGTCCGACGCAGAAGGCCGTACCGGGTTTGACGCCCATGTCGGCGAGCGCGGCGTGAAGCTGTCGGGTGGCCAGCGTCAGCGCATCGCGATTGCCCGAGTGCTGCTCAAGGACGCGCCGATCCTGATCATGGACGAAGCGACCTCGGCGCTGGACTCGGAAGTTGAAGCGGCGATTCAGGAAAGCCTGGAAACGCTGATGCAGGGCAAAACCGTGATCGCGATTGCCCATCGCCTCTCGACCATCGCCCGGATGGATCGCTTGGTGGTGCTGGAAAACGGCAAGATCGCCGAGAGCGGCACCCATGCTGAACTGCTGGCTCACCGTGGGTTGTATGCGCGGTTGTGGGCGCATCAGACTGGAGGGTTTGTCGGAATCGATTGATATACCCGATCACCACAAAACCTGTAGGAGTGAGCCTGCTCGCGATAGCGGTCTGTCAGCCCCATCAATGTTGACCGACACCCCGCTATCGCGGGCAGGCTCACGCCTACAAGGGATTCAGGTTTGGCGGTAGGGCAAAGCGGCTCGCGCTTCTTCGGCATAGGCCAGAATGCCGGCGCGTTCCTGCTGCAGGAAATCTTTGACCGCCGCCTTAAGTCCCGGATGGCGCAGGTAATGCCATGAATGCGTGATCACCGGTTCGAAGCCACGAATCAGTTTGTGCTCGCCCTGAGCACCGGCATCGAAACGCTGATAACCCTGGGCAATCGCGTAGTCCATGCCCTGATAAAAACAGGTCTCGAAGTGCAGCCGATCAAACTCGGCCAGACAGCCCCAATAACGTCCGTAAAAACTGTCGCCCCCCACCAGACTGAACGCCATGGCCACCGGCCGTGAGCCCTGTTTGGCCAGCACCACGCGAATCGCTTCGGGCATGCGCTCGGCCAACAGACTGAAAAACTCCCGGGTCAGATACGGCGTCTGCCGGCGCACGGCGTAGGTATTGGCGTAGCAGGCGTAGACGAAATCCCACTGCGCCTCATCCAGCTCTCGTCCTTCCAGCCATTCAAACTCGAAGCCCTGCCCGGCCACTTGCTCGCGTTCCTTGCGCATCTGTTTGCGCTTGCGCGAAGCGAGCACGTCGAGAAAGTCCTGAAAGTCGCGATAGCCGCGATTCTGCCAGTGATACTGACAGCCAATGCGCTGCAACCAGCCCGGCTGTTCGGCCATGGCAGCGTCGGTGAACGCATCGGTGAAATTGATGTGAGCGCTGGAAAGCTCTTCTATCTCCAGGTAACCGGGCAGGCTCTTGAGCAGCTCGAAACCGTCCTCGACTCTGGCGGCCAGCAGCCTCGGCCCACTGACCGGACTGAACGGCACCGCCGTCAACAGCTTGGGGTAGTAATCGATCCCGGCGCGAGCACAGGCATCGGCCCAGCCATGATCGAACACGTACTCACCGTAGGAGTGCCACTTGCGATAACTGGGCAGCGCCGCCACCAGCCGATCGTCTTCGATGTGCAGCAAATGCTCCGGCTGCCAACCGGAGTGGGGGCCGACGCTGCCGCTGTCTTCCAATGCACTGAGAAACGCATGGCGCAGAAACGGCTGATTGTCCGGCACCAGTGCGTCCCAGGCATGCGGGGCAATTTCTGACAGGTTTTGCAGGCATTGCAACGGCATCAACAAGCTCTCCACAACAGGACTCCAGCGCCCGGCGAGTATCGCCGATTGCGTTGCATTACACACTCGCAATCGGCCGACAGCGCTCTAGCTCAATAGTTCGCGACGAACGCACATCGTCATCAACCTGCCATCACTGTGCCACCGCTCTGTCATAAACCATCGCGATACTGGCGCCTGTTTTTAGAGCGCCGGGTTCTAACCCGGACACTGTTTTCCGACCTCGATTGTCGGTTGTGCCCAGGATGGTTAAGCCATCCCTCTCATCTTCGGAGATTGCTATGCGTCTTGCTTCCACGAAAACTGCGGCGGCCCTGTGCGGTGGCTTGTTGCTGGCCATGAGCGTTCCGGCCAGTGCTGCAGTCGACGCCAAACTGCTCGACATGCTCAAGGCTAACGGTTCGATTTCCCAGGCGCAGTACATTGAACTGCAAACTGAACTGGCCAAGGATCAGAAGGCTCAGCAAATCGCGCAGCAGGCGCAGCAAGAGACCAACGAACAAGTCGCGGCTGTCGCGAAGAAGACCAACGAACAAAGCGCTTTCGACCAGAAACTGGCCTGGGCAGCAAAAACTCAGTTCAAGGGTGACGTGCGTATCCGTCAGGAAACCATCAAAATCGATGGCGAACCGAACAACGGCGGTCGCGACAAGGATCGTCAGCGCATCCGTGCCCGTCTGGGTGCCTACACCGAGATCAATCCGCAAGTGGACACCGGCATCCGTATCGCCACCGGCGGCGGCGACGATGCGCGTTCGACCAACCAGGATCAGGACAACTACTTCGACAAGAAGCAGATCTGGCTGGATCTGGGCTACATCGATTACCACCCCGATCAAATCAAGAACCTGCACGTGATCGGCGGCAAGATGCTGCAACCGTGGGTGAGCATGGGCGACGTGATCTGGGATAGCGACATCAACCCTGAAGGTCTGGCCGTTACTTACAAATACCCATTGGGCAGCAGCGCCGAACTGTTCGGCAGCCTGGGTAACTACAACCTCAAGGACAACGTCGATGGCGACGGCGTGCAGTTCCGTCACGACTTGCGCCTGACCGCCGGCCAGTTGGGTAGCCGCTTCAATATCACCGACAACCTGAAGCTGACCTTGGGCGGCAGTGTCTACGCCTACCAGAACGACGACGATAGCCGTTGCACCGGCACCTCCACGCCTTGCGCCCTGGCGGTCAACGGCAACTCGGCAAACAACGAGTTCCGCCTGTACGAAGGTTTCAGCCAGGTCGACATCGGCGGTCTGCCAATGCCTCTGTCGTTCTACGGTCAGTACGTGAAGAACAACGACGCCGTGACCGATCAGGACACTGCCTGGCTGCTCGGCGCCAAGTCGAAGGTCTTTGGTTTCAACCTCGACTACAACTATCGTGACGTGCAGCGCAACGCCGTGGTCGGCGCCTTCACCGACTCCGACTTTGCCAACGGCACCACAGGTTCGCGTGGTCACAAGTTCAAGGTCGGTTACGACATCGACAAGAACTTCGCTGTCGGCGCGACGTACTTCCTGACCAAGGCAGACTTCGCCAGCCGTACCCAGCGTGATGCAGATGCCAACACCCTGCAGCTGGATGCGGAAGCCAAGTTCTAAACAGCAGCAGTCAATAGCCTGACGTGGGCGGGACGATCCCCATCATCCGTTCGTTTCACCCACGCGGGGCTATTTCAGAATGCGCAAAGCCCTCTGTAGGAGCTGCCGAAGGCTGCGATCTTTTGATCTTGATCTTTAAAAACAAGATCAAAAGATCGCAGCCTTCGGCAGCTCCTACAAAGGGCCGTCTTTGCGGCGCTGTTCAGCCAGGCGTTCGGCCAATGCATCGACACCCTCTTCAGGTTTTTCCGGCATGGCCTTCAGCGTCGCCTGCATCAACCGCATCTGGCGAATGAAACGCCGGCAATTGCGGCAAAACATCAGGTGATGCCGCACCATCAGCTTCTCGCCAAAACTCAGCTGGCCATCGAGATAATCACTGGATCGTGCCACTTGCTCCTTGCAGGTCAACATTCTCCTGTCTCCTCAAAATGTTCCACGGTCGCGAAGACCTTTAACCGTGCCCGATGCAGCAGCACGCGGACATTGGAGAGCGAGATGTCCAGAAGATTACAGATCTCTTCCAGCTCCACGCCCTGACGCTCACGCAACAGCAAAACGCTGCTTTGCAGTTCCGAAAGGCTCAACAGTGTGTGCTCCAGGCATTCGCGCAGTTCGCCTTCGGTCAACAACGCCTCGGGGGTGTCCTGGTGCCAGGCGAAAGGCGCCACCAGCCAATGACCGTCGCTGGACGAAAAACGGTCGTCGTCGATAGTGCCGTGGGGCGACGGCAAGTCATCGAGCAGCACCTCGCGGCGATTTTGCTTGTAGCGACTCTTGGCCGAGTTGGCAGTGATGGTCAGCAACCAGGTCTTGAGACTGGAGCGCCCTTCGAAGCTGCCGATATGACGCACCACCGACAGCCAGGCATCCTGCACCACTTCCTCGACATGACGCTGGCCGACGATCGCATACGCAACGGCACGCATGGCGCTCTGATAAGTCGTGACCAGCTCCTTGAAAGCCTTTTGTTCACCCGCCAACAAGCGCTCAAGCAATTGGGTGTCGTCCGTAACGGCCATTGACGCCTCGTTTCAGTTGATAGGACGCAAAAGATCGCAGCCCGCGGCAGCACTTACAACAACGGGTTTGAAACCGTCAGTGTAAGAGCTGTCGCAGGCTGCGATCTTTTCAGGGCAAACTCAACGCTTGCGCAGAATCACGCTACCGATCGAGTAACCCGCACCGAACGAACTCAGCACTGCCAGCGAACCGGCGGCCAGGTCATCCTGATATTTGTGGAAGGCAATGACCGAACCCGCCGAGCTGGTGTTGGCGTAGGTGTCGAGGATCACCGGCGCTTCTTCTTCGGTGGCCTCGCGGCCCAGCAGCTTGCGCACGATCAGGTGGTTCATGCTCAGGTTGGCCTGGTGCAGCCAGAAACGCTTAACGTCGCCGACATTGAGCTGGTTCTCTTGCAGATGCTCGCCGATGAGTTCGGCAACCATCGGGCAAACGTCCTTGAACACCTTGCGGCCTTCCTGCACGAACAGTTTGTCGCGAGCACCGACGCCCTCTTCCGCCGCGCGGTTGAGGAAACCGAAGTTGTTGCGGATGTTGTTGGAGAACTTGGTCAGCAGTTTGGTGCTGACCACGTCGAACTGGTGCTTGGAGGTGGCCAGATCGGCGCGTTCGATGATCACGGCAGTGGCCGCGTCGCCGAAGATGAAGTGGCTGTCGCGATCACGGAAGTTCAGGTGACCGGTGCAGACTTCTGGGTTGACCATCAGGATCGCCCGGGCCTGGCCCAGTTGCACGCTGTTGGTCGCTGCCTGAATGCCGAAGGTCGCCGAGGAACAGGCCACGTTCATGTCGAAACCGAAACCTTGGATGCCCAGCGCTTCCTGGACTTCGATGGCGATGGCCGGGTAGGCGCGTTGCAGGTTGGAGCAGGCAACGATGACACCGTCGATGTCGGCAGCGGTTTTGCCGGCGCGTTGCAAGGCTTGCTCGGCAGCACCAATGGCCATCTGGCAGAGCACTGACCATTCGTCATTGGACCGCTCCGGCAGGCGCGGGGCCATGCGCTGCGGATCAAGAATGCCGTCCTTGTCCATGACAAAACGGCTCTTGATGCCCGAGGCTTTCTCGATGAACGGGGCGCTGGATTCGGTCAGTGCCTGGACTTCGCCGCTGGCGATGGCCTCGGCGTTGTCCGCGTTGAACTGTGCGACGTAGGTATTGAAAGACTGCACCAGCTCTTCGTTGGAGATGCTGTTGGCCGGGGTATACAGGCCGGTGCCGCTGATGACGACGTTATGCATGGTCGTTTCTCTAATCTGTTCAGGCAGAAAGTGCTGGAACCGTCGTACCAACACACAAAGGGTCTATTCCCATCCGGGGGACGCAAACCTGGCATCGCTTTATTCCGATCCGAGACACGGCCAAAGGCTCTGAGTCGCGAACGCGGCGTTTATGGTCGCGAAGTTTGCCATAAACCCAAGGTTTTGGCCCCTTTTCACGCTAAACGCATTCCTTGTAGGAGCTGCCGCAGGCTGCGATCTTTTGATCTTGATCTGGAAAAACAAAATCAAAAGATCGCAGCCTGCGGCAGCTCCTACAGGATTATTGCCAGGCGCACATCAGGGTTCTACCTGAGTCCACTGCTTATTGAGGCGCTTGTCGGAGATCGGCACTTTCGTCCCAAGCTGCTGGGCGAACAGCGAAACCCGGTATTCCTCCAGCCACCAGCGGTACAGCTCAAGCTGCGGATCGCGTTTTCCTTCCTGGGCGTGTTTGGCGGCGCGAGTCTGGTATTGCGCCCAGAGGCCAGCGAGTTCGCCGCTCCAGACCCGATCCTTCTGCACCTGCGCGCCGAGTTTCTCGAAACGCTGCTCGACCGCTTTCAGGTAACGCGGCAATTCCTTGAGCCACTGCATCGGCGTTTCCCGGACAAAACCCGGATAGACCAGATGACTGATCTGCTGCTTGATGTCATTGAGCGCCACGGCTTGGGCGAGGTCGATCTTGCCCTTGAAGCGCTTTTGCAGACCGTGCCAGATCTTCAGGATCTCCAGCGTCAGCCGCGCCACACGCTCGGCGTGTTCAGTCCAGCTGCCTCGTTTGCGCTCGGCCAATGCCGCCAGGCCTGCGCCGTCACGCGGCAACGGGTCTTCGCCCTCCAGAATGCAGCTGTCGAGGCTGGCCAGCAAAATGTCTTCGACCAAGGCATCGACCCGCCCCAGATCGCGGTAGAGCAGACCCAGTTCGGTCTGCCCCGGCAACTTGCCACGCAGGAACTTGGCCGGCTCGGCCAATTGCTGCATCAACAAACGCTGCAACGCACGACGATGCTGGAACTCGGCTTCGGCCGGCGTCGAGAATCGTCCTTCCTTGACCGTACCGCCCTCTTCCACCAGCGCCGGATACACCGTCATCGACAACCCGGCGATCTTCTGCTGAGTCTTTTCCGCCACCGGGGCAAAGACTTTCGCCTCCACCGGCTGCTGACTTTTAGCGCTCTGCGGCACGGCCAGTGCGGCCTGACTGGCTTCGGCAAAGCGTGCGGTCAGCTCGGCCAGATCGCGTCCTTCGCCAAGGAACTTGCCTTGGCCGTCGACGATTTCCAGGTTCATCCGCAGATGCCCTTCGACCCCTTGCTCAGCCTCTGCCCACGCCTCATCGCTGACGCGTGCGCCGGTCATGCGCAACAGCTCACGGCCCAGAGCTTGCGGCAGCGAACCTTCGGCGAAGGTCATGCGTTGCAACGCAGCCTTGATGAAGTCCGGCACCGGCACGAAGTTCTTGCGCAGCGCTTTCGGCAGGTTACGCACAAGGGCGATGCACTTGGCCTCGATCAACCCGGGCACCAGCCATTCCAGACGCTCCGGCGGCAACATCGGCAACAGCGGCGCCGGCACACGCAAGGTCACGCCGTCACGCGGGTGATTGGGTTCGAAGTGATAGGTCAGGGCCAGTTCCAGATCACCGATGTGCAGGGTGTCCGGGTAATCCCGTGCGGTGACTTCACTGGCCTCGCGAGCCAGCACGTCTTCTTCACGCATGATCAACAGCTGCGGATCTTTCTGGCTGTTGATGCGATACCAGCTATCGAAGGTCGCCGTCTGGTGGATTTCCGCCGGCAAGCGTGCATCGTAGAACGCGTACAGGGTTTCTTCGTCGGCGAGAATGTCGCGACGACGGGCCTTGGCTTCGAGTTCGTCGAGCTGTTCCAGCAGCTTCTGGTTGGCAGACAGACACTTGGCTCTGGATTGAATCTCGCCGCGCACCAGACCTTCACGGATAAACAATTCACGCGAGACCACCGGATCGACCGGGCCGTAATGCACCGGCCGGCGGCCGACCACAATCAGGCCAAACAGGGTGATCTGTTCGAACGCCACGACCTGGCCGCGCTTCTTTTCCCAGTGCGGCTCGAAGTGGTTTTTCTTGATCAGATGCCCGGCCAGCGGCTCGATCCAGTCGGCGTCGATCTTCGCCACCATCCGCGCGTAAAGCTTGGTGGTTTCCACCAGTTCGGCGGTCATCAGCCATTGCGGGCGCTTCTTGCCGATGCCTGACGACGGATGAATCCAGAAGCGTCGCTGACGGGCGCCGAGGTAATCGCCGTCCTCGGTTTTCTGGCCGATCTGGCTGAGCAAACCGACCAGCACGGCTTTGTGCAGTTTCTGATAATCCGCCGGCTCTTTGTTCAGGCTCAACTGCATGTCGCGGCAGATCAGGCTCAACTGGCGATGGGAGTCGCGCCACTCGCGCAAACGCAGATAGTTAAGGAAATTCTTCCGACACCAGTTACGCAGCGGGCTGGCCGTCAGCGCCTGGCGCTGCTCTTCAAAACCGCGCCAAAGATTGACCAGCCCGGCGAAGTCCGAGTCGATGTCTTTCCATTGCGCGTGGGCCTGATCGGCGGCTTGCTGACGCTCCGGCGGACGCTCGCGCGGGTCCTGAATCGACATGGCACTGGCGACGATCAGCACTTCCTGCAGACTGCCGAGTTTGGCCGCTTCGAGCAGCATGCGACCCATGCGCGGGTCCACCGGCAGGCGCGCCAATTGGCGGCCGAGCGGGGTCAACTGGCTGTTGCGATCGACCGCCGAGAGTTCTTGCAGCAGATTGAAACCGTCACTGATCGCCTTGCCGTCCGGCGGCTCGATGAACGGGAACGCGGTGATTTCGCCGAGGCGCAGATGGAGCATCTGCAAAATCACCGCGGCGAGGTTGGTGCGCAGAATTTCCGGATCGGTAAATTCCGGGCGGCCGATGAAATCTTCTTCGCTGTAGAGGCGGATGCAAATGCCCGGCTCGACCCGGCCGCAGCGACCTTTACGCTGGTTGGCGCTGGCCTGGGAAATCGCTTCGATCGGCAAGCGCTGGACCTTGGCGCGATAGCTGTAGCGGCTGATGCGCGCGGTGCCGCTGTCGATCACGTAACGGATGCCTGGCACGGTCAGCGAGGTTTCGGCAACGTTGGTCGCCAGCACCACACGACGGCCCGGGTGCGACTGGAAAATCCGCTGTTGCTCGGCCGGTGAAAGGCGTGCGTACAGCGGCAGAATTTCGGTGTGCTTGATCTGGGCCTTGCGCAGCATATCGGCGGCGTCGCGAATCTCCCGTTCGCCGGGCAGGAACACCAAAACATCACCGGGGCTGCGGCGTTCGCTGCGCTCGTAAGCGGCGATTTCGTCGAGGGTGGCGAGGATCGCCTGATCCACGGTCAGGTCATCTTCGACACGGTTGCCCTCTTCGTCCTGCTCCAGGGTCAGCGGGCGATACCAGGTGTCCACCGGGAAGGTACGGCCGGAGACTTCAACAATCGGCGCATCGTCGAAATGCTTGGAGAAACGCTCCAGATCGATGGTTGCCGAGGTGATGATGACTTTCAGATCCGGGCGACGCGGCAGCAGGGTTTTCAGGTAACCGAGCAGAAAGTCGATGTTGAGGCTGCGTTCGTGGGCTTCGTCGACGATGATCGTGTCGTAGCGCTCGAGGTAGCGGTCGTTCTGGGTTTCCGCCAGCAGGATGCCGTCGGTCATCAGTTTGATCAGGGTATTGGAATCGCTCTGATCCTCAAAACGCACCTGATAGCCGACCAGCGAACCGAGCGGCGTCCCGAGTTCTTCGGCAACGCGGCTGGCGACGCTGCGCGCTGCAATCCGGCGCGGCTGGGTGTGGCCGATCAGACCGTGCTGACCACGACCGATCTCCAGGCAGATTTTCGGCAACTGGGTGGTCTTGCCCGACCCGGTTTCACCCGCGATGATCAGCACCTGATGCTGCTCCAGCGCCTTTTTGATCTCGTCACGCTTGGCCGCAATCGGCAGGCTGTCGTCGTAACGAATGACCGGCAGGCTGGCCTTGCGCGCCAGCACCTGATCACAAGACGCCTGCATGCGCGTCACCCATTGAGCCAGCTTGGCCTCATCGGGATTCTTGCGCAGCTCAAGCAACTGCCGCCGCAGCCGGTGGCGGTCGGCGAGCATGGCGTGATCGAGGTTTTTCAACAGTTTGTCGATGGAGGGCGATTCGTCGGTCATCGGGTACGCAATTCGGTCATGTAGTGGCGCAAGGACGCGATTGTCGCAGATTTACCCTCGATTGACCTGCTTCCCCTGTAGGAGCTGCCGCAGGCTGCGATCTTTTGACTTTGTTTTATAAAGGCAAGATCTAAAGATCGCAGCCTGCGGCAGCTCCTACAGGGGTGGTGAGTTATTCGTTATCGAGACCTTTGCGGCGGTACGGGAAAACATCAATCACTTTGCCGGCGCGAATCGCCTCTTGCAGGCTCTTCCAGTAATCGGCGTTATACAACTCGCCATGCAACTGATCGAACAACTTGCGCTGCCCCGAATCAGCAAACAGAAACGGCGGAAACTCCTCGGGAAACACATCCAGCGGCCCGATCGAATACCACGGCTCCGAGGCCATTTCATCCTCGGGCGTACGCGGTTGCGGGATGTGGCGGAAGTTGGCTTCGGTCAGGAAACAGATTTCGTCGTAGTCATAAAACACCACCCGCCCGTGACGGGTGACGCCGAAGTTCTTCAACAACATGTCGCCGGGAAAGATGTTCGCCGCCGCCAGTTGCTTGATCGCGAGCCCGTAATCTTCCAGCGCTTCATGCACCTGCGCATCGTTGGCATTTTCCAGATAAAGGTTGAGCGGGGTCATCCGCCGTTCCGTCCAGCAGTGGCGGATCAGCACAGTGTCGCCTTCCACCGACACCGTGGACGGCGCAACCTCCAGTAATTCCTCGAGGCACGCCGGCTCGAATTTGCTCAGCGGAAAACGGAAATCGGCGAATTCCTGGGTATCGGCCATGCGCCCTACCCGGTCGACGCTTTTCACCAGTCGATACTTCTCGATCACCGTGGCACGGTCGACGTTTTTCGACGGTGAAAACCGGTCCTTGATGATCTTGAACACGGTGTTGAAGCCCGGCAGGGTAAACACGCTCATGACCATGCCACGCACGCCCGGCGCCATGATGAACTGGTCATCGGTGTTGGCCAGGTGATTGATCAGCGCCCGATAGAACTCGGACTTGCCGTGCTTGTAAAAGCCAATCGAGGTATACAACTCGGCGATGTGTTTGCCCGGCAAAATCCGCCGCAGAAAACCGATGAACTCGGCCGGCACCGGCACATCCACCATGAAATACGAGCGGGTGAAAGAGAAGATGATCGACACATCGGCTTCGTCGGTAATCAGCGCATCAATCTGAATCCCGCGCCCTTCGCGGTGCAGCAGCGGAATCACCAGCGGCCATTGCTCGTCGCGGGTGTAAATGCGCCCGACCAGGTACGCGCCCTTGTTTCGGTACAGCACCGAGGAAAACAGCTCGACGCTCAGCTCTGGATCCTTGCATACCCAGTCCGGCAGGTTTTCACGCAACTGCGCTTCGAGGCGGCGCAGGTCGCCGGGCAAATCGGCGTAATCCTCGCTGAAACGGTAGTCGGCAAAAATGCTCGCCAGCATTCCCGACAACTGCCCTTGCGGCTTGTACGTGCGGGTTTGCGCAGCCCGCGCACGGCGCAGGCTCGGGCGAGTGGTATGGATGAACATGCAGCCGTCGCTGATCAGGTCATGGCTGAACAGCCCGCAGAAAATCGAGTTGTACCAGGTCTCGGACAGTTCATCGTCGAAGCGCAGGTCGATGACGCTGATGTAGGCGCTTTTCACCAGCGGCCAGCAGCTGACATTCATCAGTGTTTCGTCGTCGAAGTATTCGCGCAGTCGGGCGATGGTTTCGCCGACTTTTTCCTCATAGAGGTTGATTCGCGCCGCTGACGCAGTCTGCGTCTCCTGCCAGCGCGCCTGCTCGAAACGCTCCCGGGCACCGTCGGTGATGCGGCGGAAATGCTCGCGGTAATCATCAAAGCCATCGAGGATCATGCGGGCGATGTCGGTGGCGGGCCATTGCTGCGGCATAGATGAAACCTCTGCGTGCATTCGTGAAGGCTTGAGCTTAGCCACGGAACCGGCATGAGGAGAAGTGCAATTTCGGCCAAAACCGAAGCGCAGACGTACGGCGTGGCATTTTTTGTCAGGCATTCCTGCCAGGGACATTTAAATGCCCGATTAGCGGTTGCCATCGTCAGGAGGCTCGGCAACACTCTCGTCCCGATCAAGCAAGGAGCCCGCCGTGAGCCCTGTCGATATTTTCCGTATGTTGTCGCTGGCTGCCATCTGGGGCGCGAGTTTTCTGTTCATGCGCATTATTGCGCCAGTGATCGGCACCATTCCGACGGCGTTTTTTCGGGTATCGATCGCTGCCGTCGGTCTGTTGGTGATCCTCGGGCTGATGCGCATCAGCTGGGATTTCAAGGGCAAGCTGAAAACCGTGATGCTGCTCGGCGTGATCAACTCGGGGATACCGGCGACGCTGTATTCGGTTGCAGCTCAAGTGCTGCCAGCCGGTTATTCGGCGATCTTCAACGCCACCACGCCCTTGATGGGCGTATTGATCGGCGGGTTGTTCTTCAGCGAGAAACTCACTGCGGCCAAACTGGCGGGCGTGTTTCTCGGATTGTTCGGTGTCGGCGTGCTGACGCGCGCCGGTCCCGTGGCCTTCGATATGCAATTGCTGCTGGGCGCCCTCGCCTGCCTGCTCGCGACCACTTGCTATGGTTTTGCCGGATTCCTCGCGCGGCGCTGGCTGGATCAGGCCGGCGGGTTGGACAGTCGTCTGTCAGCCGTGGGCAGCATGCTCGGCGCGACACTGTTCCTGTTGCCGCTGTTCGGTTACAGCGTGGTGACTCAACCGCCAGCGAGTTGGGGCGGCTGGAATGTCTGGCTGTCGCTGCTCGGTTTGGGCCTGGGCTGCACGGCGTTTGCCTACATTATTTACTTCCGCCTGCTCAGCTCCATCGGCCCGGTCAAATCGATGACCGTGACCTTCATGATTCCGCCGTTCGGAGTGTTGTGGGGTGCGCTGTTGCTGGATGAGCCGTTGTCGATGGCTCACGTGTATGGCGGGGTGTTGATTGCGTTGGCGTTGTGGCTGGTGTTGAAGCCGGCGGTGGTAAAAAAACTGTAGGTGCCGTCGCTGGCTGCGATCTTTTGACTTTAAACATCAGGATCAAAAGATCGCAGCCTGCGGCAACTCCTACAGGGGTCGCGTCATTGGGTTTTGCGGAACACGAATGCCAACCCGACAATGATCAACAGCATCCCCAGCACGCTCAATGCCGCCAGGCGATTACCGAAAATCAGGTAATCCATCACCGCTGTCACCGCTGGCACCAGATAGAACAGACTGGTGACATTCACCAGATTTCCCCGCGCGATCAGGCGGTACAGCAGCAGCGTCGCCAGCACCGACACCACCAGCCCCATCCACAACACCGGCACGATGAAACCCGCGCTGTGTTCGAAATGAAACGGCTGGAACGGCACAAAGATCCCGCACAACAACAGGCCGGCCAGGTACTGCACCGGTAGCGTGCCGAGGGGATTGTCGGTGATGCGTTTCTGCATGATCGAGCCCAGCGTCATGCTCGCCAGCGCCAACAAACCAAAGAGCATCCCGGCCCACGACATGCCGGCCAGACCGATGCCCTGGTAAACCACCATGACCAGTCCCGCCAAGCCAAGCGCCAGCCCGAACAGCCGGCTCGCCGAGCGCTGCCGTTCCATCAATACCACCGTCAGAATCGGCTGCACGCCCATGATGGTCGCCATCACACCCGGGGTGATTCTGGTGTTCAGGGCCAGCAGATAGAAAATCTGATAAGCCCCCAACAACACTACGCCCGTGGCGATCGCAAACAGCATCGGCCTGCCGCCCTTGGGCAGTTTCAGTTTCAGCAATGGAATCAGCAGCACCAGCCCGCACAGGGCGATGGCAAAGCGAATGAACAGGAAGGCAAAGGGTGACGCATGGGCCAGGCCCCATTTGGAGAAGATCGCCCCGCTGCTCCACAGCAGAACGAACAGGCTCGTGGACGCCGCCGCGAGCGCGGATTTTTTCGAAAGGACAAACATGAATACCACCTGTAGTCAGGCAAATAGCCAACTCAGCCGAAGCTGAAATTCAGTAGGTTTTTGCAGGCGGGCACGGGGGTCAGCAAAAAATGCCGATCAGCCCGAAACGCCAACGCCCGGCGGTGGCGGCGCAACTGCGCGCACCGGCGTGCTACTGACAGGTGGGGGGTAATGACTGATCTGCCTTGGCTGCTGATTCCCGCACGGCACGACGCCAGCGTTGACCGCTGAATCGACTACCGCGTTGATGAGGGATGCAGGCATTTGGGCTGATCTTCTTGGGGTTGGATTGTGAGCCGTGTGGCTCACGAGCGCCGACTATAACCAGCGCGGCACATCGATTGCAATGATTTGGCCAGCAGCGACAGGCGGGAACAAGCTGTGTTCAATTAACGATCAATGCAGGAAGCAAAATGAGCAAATCGACGAAGAAGCCTTCACCCGAAAAGATCGATCCGGTGAGGTAGCGCTGACTGCCAGCCAACAGCGTCTCCTGCAATTACTTGTAGCAGGCACTGAAACCGAAGAGCCAACCTTACTGGCCGCTGGCCGTCTGTGAACTTTTCACAGGCATAAAAAACCGCTCACAAAGAGCGGTTTTTTTATTTCTGCAGTCCACCCTCAACCAAACAACCAGTACCCGAGCAACGTCAGCACCACCACCGCCAGTACCGGGCGCATCACCCGGTAAGCCTTCGGATGACGGCGCTTCCACTGTTTGACCACGCCGCTGAATTTGTCGCTGAAGCGCTTGCTCCATGCATAGGCCTGGTTGATCCCGCCGACGCGTTCGTCGTCGAGGTTTTGCGGTGCGGTCGCGCGGCCGAGCCAGCCGCTGATGAAGCGGTTGATGCGAGTCATCAGGCGATTGCTCAGCGGACGTTCGATGTCGCAGAACAGAATGACTCGGGTCTGCTTGGTTTCGTTCTTGACCCAGTGCACATAGGTCTCATCGAACATCACATCCTCACCATCGCGCCACGCATAGACCTGACCGTCGACGAAGATCCGGCAATCATCGGAATTGGGCGTCGACAAGCCCAAGTGATAACGCAGGGAACCGGCAAACGGATCGCGGTGCGGATTGAGGTGACTGCCGCCGGGCAGCAGCGCAAACATCGCGCCTTTGACGTTAGGAATGGCACTGACCAAAGCCACGGTTTTCGGGCACAGGGTCTCGGCCGATGGCAGTGGTTTGTCGTACCACTTGAGGTAGAAACGCTTCCAGCCCTTCTTGAAGAACGAGCCGAACCCGGCATCGTTGTTCTTTTCGGCCGCGCGGATATAACCCTCGTCGAACAGATGCATGGCTTCGTCGCGGATGGTTTCCCAGTTGTCGCGCAGTACGTCCAGCTCCGGAAACTTGCTGCGATCCAGATACGGCTTGGATGGCACGCTGGAGAACAGGTACATCAGGGCGTTGTACGGGGCGAACAGTGCCGAGTGGTTGACGAACTGGCGCAGCACCGGCAGGCGCGCTTTACCGCGCAGATGCACATAGAGGATGCTGCCGATAAACAGCAGCAGCACCGACACCTTGGCGGCTAACGAAAAGGTCATCAACAACTCCTTGAATAAAAACAACGCTGCACAATGCCCTTTACCCGGCATGGCAGCCGGCCATGATAAACACTACCGGCCTGAGGCAAAACCCGTTCGACCTAAAATTCAGTGTTAAGGATTGCGTAACAAAGCATTTATTAACATAAGGCTCCTGAACGTTGGCTGATCCAAATCAGACTTGCGCGACCAAGGTCACAAACAGGATCAAAAGATCGCCGTCGCTTGGCGATCTTTTACTTGCCTGGTTACTGCTGATTCTCCTGTTCGGTGAACAGATCGCTGAACAACATGCTCGACAGATAACGCTCACCCGAGTCCGGCAGGATCACCACGATAGTCTTGCCCTGCATTTCCGGCGTCTCCGCCAAACGAACCGCCACCGCCATCGCCGCGCCGCAAGAGATGCCGCACAAGATCCCTTCTTCCTGCATCAAGCGCAGCGCCATGGCCTTCGACTCCTCGTCGGTGACCAACTCGACGCGGTCGACCATCGACAAATCCAGATTCTTCGGCACAAAACCGGCACCGATGCCCTGAATCTTGTGCGGGCTCGGCTTGATCTCTTCACCGGCCAGCGCCTGGGTAATTACCGGCGAGGCCACAGGTTCCACCGCCACCGAAGTAATCGGTTTGCCCTGGGTATTCTTGATATACCGCGAAACGCCGGTAATGGTTCCGCCGGTACCTACGCCAGCCACCAGCACGTCAACGGCGCCATCGGTGTCGTTCCAGATTTCCGGGCCGGTGGTTTTTTCATGGATGGCCGGGTTGGCCGGGTTATCGAACTGCGCCGGCATGAAGTATTTGTCGGCATCGCTGGCAACAATCTCCGACGCCTTCTCGATCGCGCCTTTCATGCCTTTGGCCGGTTCGGTCAACACCAGTTCGGCGCCCAGCGCTTTCAGAACCTTGCGGCGCTCGATACTCATCGACGCCGGCATGGTCAGCATCAACTTGTAGCCACGGGCGGCAGCCACGAAGGCCAGGCCAATGCCGGTGTTGCCCGACGTCGGCTCGACGATGGTCATGCCCGGCTTGAGTTTGCCGCTGCTTTCGGCGTCCCAGATCATGTTGGCGCCGATCCGGCACTTGACCGAATAACCGGGGTTGCGCCCCTCGATCTTGGCCAGGATGGTCACACCGCGTGGCGCGATACGGTTGATCTGCACCAACGGCGTGTTGCCGATGGAATGGGCATTGTCAGCAAAGATACGGCTCATGGCTGGGTCCTTATGCAGCATTGAATTTAGCGCTCCAAGGTATGCCTGTTGCCCATCACAGTCCAGTCGGGTCGAACGTCTGTCGACGTGCGCAGTCAATCGCTTTATATCGTTCGGGAATCGCCACCATGAAGCGTCGTTACAGCTGGCCGTTGTGGGCCTTCGTCACCGTCATTGTGTTACTGGTCGCCTTGCACATCGCCCTGCCCTACCTGGTGCGCGACTATCTGAATGACAAACTGGCGGACATGGGTGATTACCGTGGCCAGGTGACCGACGTCGACCTGGCGCTGTGGCGCGGCGCCTACAAGATCAACGGCCTGAAAATCGTCAAAGTCGACGGCAAGGTGCCGGTGCCGTTCGTCAATGCACCGGTGATTGATCTGGCGGTGAGCTGGCACTCGTTGTGGTACGACCATGCGGTGGTGGGCGAAGTGCAGTTCTTCAATCCTGAAATCAACTTTGTCGACGGCGGCGCCAACAAGCAGAACTCCCAGACCGGTCAAGGTACTGACTGGCGTGAGCAGTTGGGCAAACTCCTGCCGATTACGCTCAACGAAGTACGCATCAGCGACGGGAAAATCACGTTCCGCAACTTCAACTCCAAACCGCCGGTGAACATGAATGCAACCAACGTCGATGCCAGCATCTATAACCTGACCAACGTGGTCGACACCGAAGGCAAACGTGATGCGCGTTTCGAGGGCAAAGCCTTGTTGCTTGGCCATGCCCCTCTGGAAACCACGGCGACCTTCGATCCGCTGAGCAACTTCGAAGACTTCGAGTTTCGACTTCGGGCAAAAGACATCGAACTCAAGCGCATGAATGATTTCGCTTCTGCCTATGGCAAGTTCGATTTCAACGCCGGGCATGGCGACGTGGTAATTGAAGCAAAAGCCGAAAAAGCCAAAGTCACCGGTTACATCAAACCGCTGCTGCGCGACGTCGATGTGTTCGACTGGCAGCAAGACGTCGAGAACAAGAACAAAGGTCTGTTCCGCTCGGTTTGGGAAGCACTGGTCGGCGGTACCGAAACCGTGTTGAAGAATCAGGTCAAAAACCAGTTCGCTACCCGCGTACAACTCAGCGGTAATGTGCACCAGCAAAATATCAACGCATTCGAAGCGTTTTTGCAGATTTTGCGCAATGGCTTTGTTCAGGCATTCAATGCCCGGTATGAGCGGCCGAAGCCGGATGAGGGTTAGGACTTACGGTTAAAGACATATCGGCCGGACTCCTCCGCCGCCAGCGTTGACCCTCGCTGCAATGAATCCCAACCGAGACAGGCAAGCGCCAGAGCGCGTGGCACGGCTTCCCGTCCATTGCTGTAGCGACTGATGCTGCGGGCGCTGACACCCAGCGCCTCGGCAGCCTGATTCAACGATAATCCGGTACGTGCACGCCAACTGATGAAAATACGGGTGTTTTCGTCAGCTGCATTTTGCGCCAGGGCGTCCAGATACAACGTATCTGCGCCAATCTGGATATCCGGCTCCAGCCACTCAACGCACCAACCCTCATCAGCCAGCATGGCGGTCGAAAACACTTCTGCAGCGAGCAAGGGCTGCAGGCCCGGAAAGGTATGCAAATCATTGCTCAGATCGAGCATCAGTTGTTGACCATCTATAAAGGTCAGTGCCAAGTGGTAAGCGCTCAGTGCCTGAACCGCTGACAGTCGCGGCCGCTTCATGGATAACATCGTTTCCAGTCCTCCAGCAATTGCACCTGATGGGCCGCGACCCACGCTTGTGCTTCTTTGATGATCAGCAGCGGCGCCTTGCCCATCATGACCTCTACGGTTTCCAGGCTAAGCATCACATCCACTCCGCCACCGGTCAGGTGGACATGGGGCGGGGGGTGATCCTTCTCGCGCAGCTGAATTCTGTATTTATCGCGAAATCTGTATTTGGTAGACATGCCGCGCAGCCTATCGCCAAATCGGCGATACCTGAATACTGGCCTTCGGCCGAGACCGAGTCAACATGTGACGCCCCATTCAGAGACTGAATAAGCCGTCTGCGTTCACAGTCGACCGGGCTGCGCGTTATAGTCGGGGCATCCGATTATTTCGCCCCCGCCCTGCCCGTTCAGGTCGGCGTTACCGTTCGAGGATTAGCAGATGAAGTTCGAAGGCACCCAGGCCTACGTCGCCACCGATGACCTGAAGCTGGCAGTCAACGCCGCCATCACCCTGGAGCGGCCGCTGCTGGTCAAGGGCGAGCCGGGCACCGGCAAAACCATGCTCGCCGAGCAACTGGCCGAATCGTTCAACGCCAAGTTGATCACCTGGCACATCAAGTCCACCACCAAGGCGCATCAGGGCCTGTACGAGTACGACGCGGTCAGCCGTCTGCGCGACTCGCAACTGGGCACGGAAAAAGTCCACGATGTGCGCAACTACCTGAAAAAAGGCAAGCTCTGGGAGGCTTTCGAGTCTGAAGAGCGGGTGATTCTGCTGATCGACGAGATCGACAAGGCCGACATCGAGTTCCCGAACGACCTGTTGCAAGAACTCGACAAGATGGAGTTCTACGTTTACGAAATCGACGAGACGATCAAGGCCAAAAAGCGCCCGATCATCATCATTACCTCCAACAACGAGAAAGAGTTGCCGGACGCGTTTCTGCGTCGCTGCTTCTTCCACTACATCGCCTTCCCCGACCGCACCACCCTGCAGAAAATCGTCGATGTGCATTACCCGGACATCAAGAAGGATCTGGTCAGCGAAGCGCTGGACGTGTTCTTCGACGTGCGCAAGGTGCCGGGCCTGAAGAAGAAGCCATCGACTTCGGAACTGGTCGACTGGCTGAAGCTGCTGATGGCCGACAACATCGGCGAAGCAGTGCTGCGTGAACGCGATCCGACCAAGGCGATTCCGCCGTTGGCAGGGGCCTTGGTCAAGAACGAACAGGACGTGCAACTGCTTGAGCGCCTGGCGTTCATGAGCCGTCGCGGCACCCGCTAAGCTAAGAGGCTGATGCCATGTTGCTCAACCTGTTCAACGAAATGCGTGCAGCCAAGGTGCCGGTGTCGGTGCGCGAGCTGCTCGACCTGATCAACGCGCTGAAACAGCGCGTTACCTTCGCCGACATGGACGAGTTCTACTACTTGTCGCGGGCGATTCTGGTGAAGGACGAACGGCATTTCGACAAGTTCGACCGTGCGTTCGGCGCTTACTTCAATGGCCTGGAAAAACTCGACGATCACCTGCAGGCGCTGATTCCCGAAGACTGGCTGCGCAAGGAGTTCGAGCGTTCGCTGAGCGATGAGGAACGTGCGCAAATCCAGTCCCTGGGTGGCCTGGACAAGTTGATTGAAGAATTCAAAAAGCGTCTGGAAGAACAGAAGGAACGCCACGCCGGCGGCAACAAATGGATCGGCACTGGCGGCACCAGCCCGTTTGGGTCCGGCGGGTTCAACCCGGAAGGCATTCGGGTCGGCGATGCCGGCAAGCGCCAGGGCAAAGCGGTAAAAGTCTGGGATCAGCGCGAATACAAAAACCTCGACGACTCGGTGGAACTGGGCACGCGCAACATCAAGGTTGCCCTGCGTCGCCTGCGTAAATTCGCCCGCCAAGGCGCCGCAGAAGAGCTGGATATCGACGGCACCATCGACCACACCGCCAAGGATGCCGGTCTGCTGAACATTCAGATGCGTCCGGAACGCCGCAACACGGTGAAGCTGTTGCTGCTGTTCGACATCGGCGGTTCGATGGATGCGCATGTGAAGATCTGCGAGGAACTGTTCTCGGCCTGCAAGACCGAGTTCAAGCATCTGGAGTATTTCTATTTCCACAACTTCGTGTACGAGTCGGTGTGGAAAAACAACATGCGCCGTACTTCCGAGCGCACTTCAACCCAGGACCTGCTGCACAAGTACGGCGCCGACTACAAAGTGATCTTCATCGGCGATGCCGCCATGGCGCCTTATGAAATCACCCAGGCCGGCGGCAGCGTCGAGCACTGGAACGAAGAGCCGGGATACGTGTGGATGCAGCGGTTCATGGCGAAGTACAAGAAGCTCATCTGGATCAACCCGTATCCGAAAGATACGTGGGGGTATACCTCGTCGACCAATATCGTCAGGGATTTGATTGAGGACCAGATGTATCCGCTGACCCTTCGCGGGTTGGAGGAAGGGATGCGGTTTTTATCCAAGTAAAAGCAAAAGATCGCAGCCTTCGGCAGCTCCTACAGAGGAATCCGCGTTTCCCCTGTAGGAGCTGCCGAAGGCTGCGATCTTTTGATCTTCAACCAAGACGCTGCAAATACTCGACATGTTCGCGATGCGCAACTTCCTGCACCACCGGCCGCAACCGCACCTGCGCTCCCGGCAGGCGCTGCGCCAATCTCGCCAACGCCAATGGCGTCAACGCCCCCAGCCGCGGATAGCCGCCAATGGTCTGCCGATCATTGAGCAACACAATCGGCTGCCCGTCCGGTGGCACCTGCACCGCGCCCAGCGGAATGCCTTCGGAAATCATCGGCAACCCTTGATATTGCAACGCCTTGCCTAACAGGCGAATACCCATGCGATCGGCGCGACTGTCGAGCGTCCAGGCGCTGTTGAACACGTCAAACAGACTCTGCCCGCTGAACTGACCGATTTGCGCACCGAGTACCAGATCCAGCGGCTCATTCGAGCGCAGGTCCGGTTGCTGCTGATGCGTTATTTCGCGCAGTTGAGCGGCTTTGCCGTGATAGCTCAGCGTAGAGCCCTTGGCCAAGGGCAAGCCCATGCCATCGAGCCCGCCAAGTTCTTCGCGCACCACCGTTGCACTGCTGCCCAAAACCTTTGGCGCGTCGAAACCACCGGGCGCCGCCAGATAAGCCCGGGCGCCGAGCAATGGCTGGGTGAACTGCAATGTCTGCCCTTTGCTCAATTTGAAACTGCGCCAAGGCGCCAGCGGCTGGCCGTCGATCAGCGCTCCAAGATCAGCCCCGGCCAGCGCCAGCAAGCAGTCCTCTTCGGCCACCATCGCAAACCCGCCCAGGGTGATTTCGATCACCGGCACATCCAGTCCATTACCCAGCAACCAGTTGGCCCAACCCATCGAACACCAATCCGCCGCGCCGCCCTGAGTCACGCCCAGATGTCGCACCCCAAAGCGCCCGGCGTCCTGCAACAGGCACAGCGGTGTGCTGGATTCAATCGTCAGTCGGCTCATGCCAAGGCCTCCAGTGGCGTGTCATCACCGCCCAGGTTGATGAACTCGGCATGGCTCACCGCTTCGAACCGCACCGTATCACCGGGCTGCATCAGGCTGTAGCCGTCACGATTGCGATCAAAGAGCTTCGTCGGAGTGCGACCGATCAGGTTCCAGCCACCGGGCGATACGACGGGATAAGCCGCAGTTTGCCGCTCGGCAATACCAACGCTGCCAGCGGCGACTTTCTTGCGCGGGGTATTCAGACGCGGCGCTGCCAGAACGTCTTCGACCAATCCCATGAAAGCAAAACCCGGCGCAAAACCGAGGGCGAACACTTGGTATTCCCTGGCACTGTGGCGACGAATCACCTCCTCCACCGCCAGCCCGCTGCGCTCGGCGAGTAGGCTCAGCTCGGGCCCGACACTCAGGTCGTACCAGACCGGCAACACATGGCACTGGCCGACGGTTCGCGCATCTGGCGACAGATCGATCAACGCCTCAGCGATCAATTCCCGCGCTTGCTTCGGACTCAACGACGTCAAATCGTAATGCACCATCAGTGTGGTGTAGGACGGTACCAGGTCAATCAACTGCGCGCCGAACACCTCACGCAACCGCACGCTGGCCGCGAGCATCCACGGCATGTTGGCTTCAGCGATTTCATCAAACAGGCGCAGCATCAGGCAATCCAGCGCCACCACTTCAATCCTTGGATTCATGGCGCGCTCTGCTGATTCAAGGCCTCACGGATGCGCTGCACGGCAGCCACCGAACTGGCGTTATCGCCGTGCACGCACAGGGTGTTGGCCTGCAAATGCAATGCACTGCCATCGCTGGCAGTGAGCGCGTCACCACGAGCGATGATCAAGGCTTGCTCGATGATTTTTTGCGGGTCGTGATGCACAGCGCCCGGCTGGTGCCGTGAAACCAGTCGGCCGGCGCTGTCGTAGGCGCGGTCGGCGAAGGCTTCAAACCACAGGGTCACGCCGTACTCGTCACCGAGTTGCTGCGCTGCCGTATTGTCGCGGGTCGCCATCAACATCAGCGGCAACGCGCGGTCGTAGGCGGCAACGGCCTGAATCACTGCACGCAACTGCGCCGGGTTGGCCATCATGTCGTTGTACATCGCGCCATGGGGTTTGACGTAACTGACCCGCGCGCCCTGGGCTCGGCAGATGCCGTCGAGGGCGCCAATCTGGTAATGCAGGATGTCTTGCAACTCTTGCGCGGAATAGGCCATGGAGCGGCGACCGAATCCGACCAGATCCTGATACGCCGGGTGCGCGCCAATCTGCACGCCGTGGCTGAGCGCACGGCTGACTGTTTTACGCATGATGCCCGGATCGCCGGCATGGAAACCGCAGGCCACGTTGGCGCAATCGATGAAGGGCATGACTTCGTCATCCAGACCCATGGTCCAGCTGCCGAAGCTCTCGCCAATGTCGCAGTTCAATAACAGGCGGCTCACGGTAAACACTCCTGTAGCTTCTTGTCTTTCTATCCGTAGGACAAAGCCGTTGGGCAATGCCCCGCAGGTTATCAGTTACTGCGCATCCAGTTGCTTGCCGCGAGTTTCCGGCAGGCTCAACGCCGCAATAATCACCACGCCGTAAGACACCGCCGCAAAGGCACCAATGCCCACGCTCAATGGCACTTTCTGGCTGAGCAGGCCGATAAACAGCGGAAACAGTGCCGCCAGCGCCCGGCCGATGTTGTAGCAGAAACCTTGGCCTGAACCACGAATTCGCGTGGGGAACAGCTCAGTGAGGAACGCGCCCATGCCGCTGAAGATCCCCGAAGCAAAGAACCCCAGCGGGAAGCCCAGCCACAGCATGACGCCGTTGCTTACCGGCAATTGCGTGTACAGCAGAACGATGGTGAACGAACCGACGGCGAAGAGGATGAAGTTCTTTTTGCGGCCCAATAAGTCAGTCAGATAGGCGCTGATCACATAGCCGACATAAGAGCCGACGATGACCATCGCCAGATAACCACCCGTGCCGAGCACACTCAAGCCACGCTCGTTCTTCAGGAAGGTCGGCAGCCAGGATGTGATCGCGTAGTAGCCGCCCAGCGCACCGGTGGTCAGCAACGACGCACGGATTGTGGTGAAGAGCATGCCGGGGGCGAATATCTCGTAGAACTTCGCCTGATTTTCCGGCGTTTGCGCTGCCTTGGCCTCGCGATAGATCTCCGGATCTTTCACCAGACGCCGCACGAAAATCACGAAAATCGCCGGGACAATGCCGAGGATGAACAGCGCCCGCCAGGCATCTTCCGGTGGCAATACCGAAAACAGCAGCGCATACAGAATCGCTGTCAGCCCCCAGCCCAGCGCCCAACCGGATTGCACCATGCCGACGGCTTTACCGCGATCCTTGGCGCGGATCACCTCGCCGATCAGCACCGCGCCTGCGGTCCATTCACCGCCGAAACCAAAGCCCATCAAGGTGCGGGCGATCAGCAGTTGTTCGTAGTTTTGCGCGAAGCCGCAGAGGAAGGTGAAGAAGGCAAACCACAACACGGTCAGTTGCAGCGTACGCACTCGACCGATCCGGTCGGAGAGAATGCCGGCGACCCAGCCGCCGATGGCCGAGGCGATCAAGGTGCTGGTATGAATCAGCCCGGCTTCACCGGTCGTGATCCCCCACATCGCAATCAGGGTCGGCACGACGAAACTGAGCATCTGCGTGTCCATGCCGTCCAGACCGTAGCCGATCTTGCAGCTCCAGAACGTGCGGCGCTCCTGTTGGTTGATGTTGCGATACCAGTCGAACGGCCCCGGACGCGCCGATGGCTTGGGTAGATCGATAGTGTCGGGAGCACTCATGGCAAATCTCCGCAGGTTTTTTATTGGTCTTGTTCGCAGCTCCGACGACGCCTATCGTGGGAACCGGATGCGTCGATTTTTCGTCCCGTAGCCCTGCTGCGTCCAACGAATAAAAACCCGCCTTAGGCATAAGAAAAATTTGTCACCCGAGCCTTGCCCATGAACCTGAAGTTTCTCGAGACCTTTGTCTGGGTCGCCCGGCTGAAGAGTTTTCGTCTGACCGCCGACAAGCTGTTCACCACCCAGGCGTCGATTTCCAGCCGCATCGCAGTGCTTGAAGGCGAACTCGGTGTGAAGCTGTTTTTACGTGATTCGCGTGGCGTGAGCCTGACGCCCGAAGGCTTGAAAGTGCTGGACTATGCCGAGCAGATGCTCGACACCATGCAAGCACTGAAGCAATCGATCGAGACCCGTTCGAGCAAAGTTGGCCGTGTACGTATCGGTGTCATGGACACGGTGATTCACACGTGGCTGAGCCCGTTGGTGGCGCAGATGACCGAGCTGTATCCGCGAGTTGAAATCGAGCTGGTGGCGGATACGTCGCTCAATCTCTGCGATCAGTTGCAAAAAGGTTTTCTCGATCTGATCCTGCAAACCGATCTGGTACGCCATGAAAGCGTGCGCAGCCTGGAACTGGCCAGCCATCCGCTGGGCTGGATCGTCGCCAGCAATTCGATTTACAACCGCGACTACGCCGACCTCGCCGAACTGGCGCAGGAGCGGATCATCACCTACTCAAAAAACTCGCGACCGCATCAGGACATTCTGGCGCTGATGCAGGCCAGCGGCGTGTTGGCGCCGCGCTTGAACTGCGTGAATTCGGTGTCGGCGATTACCCGGTTGCTGCGTGACGGGTTTGGCATTGGTGCGCTGCCACCGGTGCTGGTGGCCGAGGAGCTGGCGCGCGGGGAATTGATTTTGCTCGGCATCGACAAGACGCCGCCGGCGTTGCAGGTGGTGGTGTCGTGGCGGGTGGGGGTTGAGTGGGTCGAGGAGATCGTGACGTTGTGTCAGCAGGTGTTGGCGGGGTATGCGCGCAAGGTGGGCACGGGTTACATCAAGCTGAATATTTAGAAGCAAAAGATCGCAGCCTGCGACAGCTCCTACAGGGAAATGCATACCCTCATGTAGGAGCTGCCGAAGGCTGCGATCTTTTGATCGTGGGCCTTAGAGGCCGCGCACGTCGCGGTCTTCGATCGGCCGGCTCTGGCGCAGGCGTCTGCCGCCCAGCACCACCCAGTCGATCAGACGGAACACGCATTCGATGCCGAACGACAGCAGCAACGCCCCGCTCATGCCCCAGATCATGGCTTCCGGCGTCAGCAGAATCTGGTAGCTGTAACCATTCCAGGTTTCCTTGCGAATATCCGGATCGGCGGCCAGCACCACTTGCAGGAAGCGGATGTACCAAGGGCCCTGCATCGCCTGGAATTGCTTATCCAGTGCAATCTGACGGTTGAGCATCGTGCTCAGGCTGTCGGCATCGCTGCGAAACACAGGGTCTTCACTGGCGCGGTAATGCGCGACCAGCGCCTGAATGTCTCCTTTGAAAAACTGCTCGGCAGTGCCCTGAAAGCCGCGCAGACCGGTCTGCGCCTCGATCAGATGCGCCTCGACGCGTTTCGCGTAATCGTTGATGAATCCCGGCACCTGGACACCGATCAACAGGCCCGCCGCAAACAACACCAGCCGTAGATAACTGAGCAACATGGGGTGCAAATCCTTATTCGGTCTTGCCTTGGCTGACGCATTCGCCGCGTCGCCACAGGCTCCATTGGCCCGGTTCGTAGCGGGTCCAGGTTTCGTTTTCGGTCAACGGTTCAGTCGCAATGACCGTCACCACATCATTGGGTGTGGTTTCGGCCTGAAAATCGACGATCACATCGACATCCTTGAGCCGCGCCGGACCGAACGGTGCGCGCCGGGTGATCTGTGCAAGTTTGGTCGTGCAATAGCAGAACAGCCAGTCGCCGTCGCTGAGCATGCAGTTGAATACGCCTTTGCTGCGGTATTCAGCACACGCAGCGACCAGATCCGGCAACAGCACTTCTATATCGACCGGTTCGGGAAATGCTGCACGCACGCGGTTGAGCAAATCGCAGAACGCCGCTTCGCTGTCGGTATCGCCAACCGGGCGGTAGAAACTTTTGATCGGGGTGAAGTCGGCGAGTTGGCCGTTGTGCGCGAAGCACCAGTTGCGCCCCCACAGTTCGCGGACGAACGGGTGAGTGTTGGACAGGCAGACCTTGCCGACATTGGCCTGGCGGATGTGGCCAATGACCACTTCGCTCTTGATCGGATAGCGCTGGACCAGATTGGCCACTTCCGACTCGCAGCTTGCCGCCGGGTCCTGGAACAACCGCAGGCCACGGCCTTCATAGAACGCAATGCCCCAACCGTCGCGGTGCGGGCCGGTGCGCCCGCCGCGCTGCATCAGCCCGGTGAAGCTGAAGACGATATCGGTCGGCACGTTGGCACTCATGCCCAGTAATTCACACATGTGCGGACTCTCGGGATTACAGACGCGGCTCGACCCGCATGCGCTGCGGATTGTTCGGTACCGGCGGGCGGCCGTAGCGGTCGTCTCCGGCGGCGCCGAAGGGTTGATCATCGTCACGATCATCGGCGCGGGCTGCGGCTTTGGCAGCTTCAGCCTGTTCGCGGCGAGCTCTGGACGCGCGCTCGATCGGCAAGCGGATCAGCACGTAAATCAGGTAGATGCCGAAGGCGATCATGCCGTACATGAACAGATCGGAGACCGCCCGCCAGGCGTTGTTGCCCACCTTGAACGCCAGATCCAGCGCAGTGATGGCGATGGCCGGGGCGACCATTTCCTTCACCGGATCAACGACAGTAGGGCTGAACAGCAACACTGCCATCAGTACACGAAGTGGCTCGCGCAACCAGCGCCACATCCAGCGGGTCAGGCGCATCCATACCAACAGGCAGCCTACAGCGGCAAAGCCGTAGAGGCCCCAGGCGATCAGATAGTCGTTCTCGGTCATGGTGTCCATGGCAAGGCAGGCAAAGAGGCGCTTATAGTAACGACTTTTCGCCCGCCAGGCTTGTCACAATGCCAGACGGCCAGCCGCATCCCCTGTGGGAGCCAGCCTGCTGGCGATGAGGCTGGTACATTCAACATTGATGTTGTCTGGCAGTCCGGCATCGCCAGCAGGCTGGCTCCCACAAGGTCAGCGGCGCGATCCAGAGTGGCGAAAACCCTAATTCCGTACATTGTCCGAGAGCCTTCCATGCCCCAATCCGCCAACGTCATCAGTGCCCCGATTGCCCGCAAGGCGGCCGGTGCCGACCCGTATGCCTGGCTGCAGGAACGCGACACCGACGCGGTGCTTGATTACCTCAAGGCTGAAAACGCCTATCAGGAAGCGCAAACCGCCGATCAGGCCGAGCTGCGCGAAACCCTGTTCGAAGAGATCAAGGGCCGCATCCTGGAAACCGATTTGTCCCTGCCCTCGCCGTGGGGGCCGTACCTTTATTACACGCGCACCACGGCGGGCGATGAATACGCTCGGCATTACCGTTGCCCGCGCCCGGCGGACGACAGCCTGACCCTCGACGAAAGCCGCGAACAGCTGCTGCTCGACCCGAACGCACTGGCCAATGGCGGTTTCTTTTCGCTGGGGGCGTTCAGCATCAGCCCCGATCACCAGCGTCTGGCCTACAGCGTCGATGCCTCTGGCGATGAAATTTACACCCTGTTCGTCAAGGAACTGTCCAACGACAAGGTCAGCGAACTGGAATTCGAAGACTGCGATGGCAGCATGACGTGGGCCAACGACAGCCTGACGCTGTTTTTCGGCGCCCTCGACGACACTCATCGCCCGTACAAACTGTTCCGCTATCGCCTCGACGGCACCGCGGCCGAAGAAGTGTTCCACGAACCGGACGGACGCTTTTTCCTGCACTGCTACCGCTCAAGCTCCGAGCAGCAATTGCTGCTGTCGCTGGGCAGCAAGACCACCAGCGAAGTCTGGGCGCTGGACGCCAATCAGCCGCACCTGCCGTTCACTTGCCTGGCGCCGCGGGTCGAAGACCATGAATACGATGTCGATCACGGCATGCTCGATGGCGCATGGACGTGGTTCATCCGCACAAACCGCGACGGCATCAACTTCGCCCTCTATCAAGCGCCGGATACGGGTGTTGCGCCGAGCGAGGCCGACTGGCAGAACCTGATCGCGCACAGCGACACGGTGATGCTCGACGGCGTGACCCTCAACACCGAAGCCATGACCCTGAGCCTGCGCGAAGGTGGCTTGCCGATCATTGAAGTTCACCCACATGGCCTGACGCCTTATCGCGTGCAATTGCCGGACGCGGCCTACAGCCTCTACGTGCAAAACAGTCTGGAATTTGAAAGCGATCGCATTCGTCTGCGCTACGAGGCCTTGAATCGCCCCGCTCAGGTACGCCAACTGACTCTGGCGACGGGCGAGCAAACCGTCCTCAAGGAAACCCCGGTGCTCGGCCCGTTCGACGCCGACGCCTATGTCAGCCAACGCCTTTGGGCGACCGCGCCGGACGGCACGCAAGTGCCGATCAGTCTGGTGATGAAGCGTGAAATGGTCGGCAAACCGGTGCCGCTGTACCTCTACGGGTACGGCGCTTACGGTTCGAGCCTCGACCCGTGGTTCTCCCATGCCCGTTTGAGCCTGCTCGATCGCAGCATGGCCTTCGCCATCGCCCACGTGCGCGGCGGCGGTGAGCTGGGCGAAGCCTGGTATCGCGCCGGCAAGCAGGAACACAAACACAACACCTTCAGCGACTTCATCGCCTGCGCCGAGTTCTTGATCCTCAACGGCATCACCACTGCGCCGCAGCTGGCGATCAGCGGTGGCAGCGCCGGCGGTTTGCTGATTGGCGCGGTGCTTAACCAGCGGCCGGATCTGTTTGGTGTGGCGATTGCCGAAGTGCCTTTCGTCGACGTACTCAACACAATGCTCGACCCGGAGCTGCCGCTGACCGTCACTGAATACGACGAGTGGGGCAACCCCGAAGACCCGGACGTCTACGAGCGGATCAAGGCGTATGCGCCGTACGAAAACGTGACCGCGCAGGATTATCCCGCGACGCTGGTCATCGCCGGCTACAACGACAGCCGCGTGCAGTACTGGGAAGCGGCCAAGTGGGTGGCCAGGCTGCGGGCGACAAAAACCGACGACAACGTGCTCCTGCTCAAGACCGAATTGGGCGCTGGGCATGGCGGGATGAGCGGGCGATATCAGGGATTACGTGACGTAGCCCTCGAATATGCATTTGTTTTCAAGGTTCTGGGGCTTGCCTGAGGAACTCCATCGGTCACTTGGGTCTTAACTCAAGACCCAAAGGGCCGATACACCACAAATCCAATGTAGGAGCTGCCGAAGGCTGCGATCTCTTGATCTTGTTTTTTAACAGGCAAGATCAAAAGATCGCAGCCTGCGGCAGCTCCTACAGGGTTCATATAGCGCCTGAAACCGAGAAAACAATAAAGACTGTAATGACATGTCAGAACCAACCTTACTGAACAACGAAATCCGCGACTGGCTGATGGACTGCGGCCTGTTCGATCAATTGGCGCTGGCGGACTTTGCCGCAGCATCCGGCTACTTCAGCATCAGTACCGTGGCTGAGGGCGAGGCGATTTTCCGCGAAGGCGATGCCGGCAGCTTCATGTGCATTCTTCACACCGGCCAGGTCGCCGTGCAAAAAACCGGGCCCGACGGCCAGGTCATTACCATGGCCACGCTACGCAGCGGCCGGGCATTCGGTGAAATGGCCGTGCTCGATGGCGAGCGACGCTCGGCGACGTGCATCGCGGCGAGCAATTGTCAGTTGCTCAACCTGGGCAAGGATTCGCTGGAAAAAATGCTCAACGACGCACCGAAGATCGCCGCCAAGATCATCCGCGCCCTCGCCGTCTCGCTGTCCAAACGCCTGCGCATGGCCGATGGCCAACTGGCGGCGCAGCAGATTTAACCGCCCGGGGTTTTCGCTTTGGTGCCGGTCGGCTCGATGCCTGGCACCGGTTGATCCTTGATCGGCGGGCTGGGCATTTCAATCGGCACCAGCGGTGGGCTGCCACTGCCGGCTCCCGATTTGGGAATGTTGATCGGTGTGATCTGCGGGTATGGCGTTGGCGTTGCGGTGCCGGGCGAGCCGGGTTGCGGCGCCGGGCTGATCGGAATGGCCTGCTGCGCCTGCGCCGCAGTAATCGCGAGCGCGGCCAGGGCAATGACCGTTAGAATGGTGCGCTTCATCAAGGGCTCCGTTTGGCCTTAGTCTGCGCTCAGGCTACTCCCAACGGGCCTGCTTGCCTTCCCCCTTGTAGAGATTTCCATGAAACGTTTTGTTCTGCTCGACACCACCCCGATCCCTGAAAGCGGCGGTGCCCTGTGCCTGTTCGAGTATGGCGAGGATTTTGTCATCAAGATCCAGGGCGGCGACGGCGGGCAATTGATGAACACGCGCATGCACGGCTCTGAAGATGCCTTGGCCGAGATCCCTTGCCGCAAGGTCGCCGGGCGTCCGGATTCGCGGGTGCTGATCGGTGGCCTGGGCATGGGTTTCACCCTCGCCTCTGCGCTCAAGCATCTGGGCAAAACCGCCGAAGTCGTGGTCGCTGAACTGGTCCCGGGCGTGGTCGAGTGGAACCGTGGCCCGCTCGGAGAAAAATCCGGCCGCCCGCTGCTCGATCCGCGCACGGTGATCCGCCAGGAAGACGTTGCCAATGTGCTGCAAAGCGAGCCGAACGGTTTCGACGCGATCATGCTCGACGTCGACAACGGCCCTGAAGGCCTGACCCAGAAGGCCAACAGTTGGTTGTACTCCGCCGCCGGACTGAACGCCTGCGCCAAGGCCTTGCGCCCCAAAGGCGTACTTGCCGTATGGTCGGCCAGCGCCGATCGGCAGTTTTCCGACAAGTTGAAGAAGGCCGGTTTCAAGGCCGAAGAAGTGCAGGTCTTCGCCCACGGCAACAAAGGCACGCGCCACACCATCTGGATTGCCGAGAAGCTCAAGGGCTGAGCTAAACTGCGAACATAACCGTCTTTAGTCTTCTACAAAGGTGAACCCATGAGTTCGTCCACCCCCACCAACACGTCGAAGCTCGATCGCATCCTCGCCGACAACCAGCGCGACAAGGAAATGGGCTACCGCGACAAGGCCCTGAAGATGTACCCGCACGTGTGTGGCCGCTGCACCCGTGAGTTTTCCGGCAAGCGCCTGAGCGAACTGACCGTGCACCACCGCGACCACAACCACGACAACAACCCGCAGGACGGCTCGAACTGGGAGTTGCTGTGCTTGTATTGCCACGACAACGAGCACTCGCGTTATACCGACCAGCAATACTTCAGCGAGGGCTCGCTGAGCACGCCGAAAATCGCCAAGGCGACGCATAACCCGTTTGCCGCGCTGGCCGGGTTGATGAAGAAAGAAGATTAAAGCAAAAGATCGCAGCCTTCGGCAGCTCCTACAGGGTGTACGCCATCCAACTGTAGGAGCTGCCGAAGGCTGCGATCTTTAGATCTTATCCCCGTATAATCGCCCTCTTTTTCCCGAAGGCTCCCCGCTCGTGGCAGACAAACGTTACAGCTGCATTGGTTTGTACAACCCCAAATCACCTGAGAACGTCGGTTCGGTGATGCGCGCCGCAGGCTGTTACGGCGTGGCGTCGGTGTTCTATACCGGCAAGCGCTATGAACGCGCCGCCGATTTCGTCACCGACACCAAACGCGTGCATTACGACATCCCGCTGATCGGCATCGACGATCTGAAAAAGATCCTCCCGCTCAACTGCGTGCCGGTTGCCGTTGAACTGGTCGAAGGCGCCCGCCCGCTGCCGGAATACACTCACCCGGACCGCGCGCTGTACATCTTCGGCCCGGAAGACGGCTCGCTGGACAAAGAGATTCGCGACTGGTGCGAAGACGTCGTGTACATCCCGACCTCCGGCTGCATGAACCTCGCCGCAACAGTCAACGTTGTGCTTTACGACCGCATGGCGAAGGGCCTGAACACCCGCTCCGGGCCAAAATTCCGCTGAAGCGTCGCACATCCGATGGAACAAGCTGACCGCTCCGGCAGTCAGCTTGTTTAACCATTATTCATTGCCTGGAGAAAGATCATGACCGAGCTCAAACGCGTCGAGCGTATCGAATCCACCCCGTTTCAGTCCCCTTCCGACCAGAATGTTCAGGGCTGGGAGCGCATTGGCTCGCTGGCCGGCGGCGTAGTGATGGTCGGCAAGGGCTTGCGCCGTGGCGGTGTGTTCGGGTTGATTCAGGTGGCGATTGGCGGTGTGGCCATGGCCCGCGGCATTACCGGGCACAGCTCGGTAAAAAGCCTGTTCGAGAAAAGCCGTCAGGACATGAACAACGTGCGGGCCAAGATCGAGCGCGCCGGTGAAGAGCTGAGCAAGCTGAAGGCCAATGCCGAGGCCGCGACCAGCACTGCAACTGTCACTGGTAATGATTCGGTGAAATCGCCGAAAGCCGGGGTTTGATCCGGGATTTTCGGTGAGGCAAATGGCCCTATCGCGAGCAGGCTCACTCCTACAATTGGAATGCGTTCCCATGTAGGAGTGAGCCTGCTCGCGATAGCGGTCTCGAAATGTGAAAACTCAACCCGCGCGGAAAATCAGATGATCTTCCCAGTCATCCTCCGCCACGCTGCCTTCGGCGAGCATGCGTCCGGACTGGGAAATCCTTTCGTGGTGCACCGCATCTCGGTCGCCGCACACCAGGTGATGCCACAACGGCAGATCCTTGCCTTCGCTGACCAGTCGATAACCACAGGTCGGCGGCAGCCATTTGAACTCTTCAGCCTGGCCGGGAGTTAGCTGGATACAGTCCGGGACAAACTTGATGCGGTTCGGATAATCGCTGCACTGACAGGTTTTCAGGTCCAGCAGTTTGCAGGCGATGCGCGTGTAATAAACGCTGTTGTCTTCCTCATCCTCGAGTTTTTGCAGGCAGCACAGACCACAGCCGTCGCACAGCGATTCCCACTCCTCCGGATCCAGTTGATCGAGGGTTTTGCGTATCCAGAACGGTTCGACTTTGGCGGCCATGGCTCAAGCATCAACATCAGGTGGTGAAAAGGCGCCAGTCTAGTGCCCAAGGCCCTGCGGGCCAAGCGCTGGCGACTGCCGGTTGCACTGCACTTGTCAGTTTTTGTGGCAGCGCGTAGCTTTGCCAGTCGCAGGAGCCTTGCCCGGGAGCCATTAATGCTCGACCGCGTTGCATCCCGGTGAACTGCCATGGCTCGGGAAACCCCATCGTTCAGCGCAACTGATCCCGCCGGGTTTTCATTCGAATTTCTTACTCAAACGTCGCAAGGAATCTCTTGATGAGTGCCAACACTCGCGTTGCCGATTACGCCATTCACCCACAGTTCACCGATCGCTGGTCGCCTCGCGCCTTCACCGGCGAAGCGATCCCGAAAGAAACCCTGCTGAGTTTCTTCGAAGCCGCGCGCTGGGCGCCTTCGGCTTACAACTCGCAGCCGTGGCGCTTTCTTTATGCGCGCCGCGACACGCCGAACTGGGAACGTTATCTGGGCCTGCTGAATGAGTTCAACCGTAGCTGGGCGCAGCACGCCTCGGCACTGGTGATCGTGATTTCGAAGACCACCTTCACCGCTCCGGGCGCCACTGAAGAAACTCCGGCGCTGTGGCACACCTTCGACACGGGTTCGGCGTGGGGCCATCTGGCGCTGCAAGCGAGCATCAGCGGCTGGCACACCCACGGCATGGCAGGCTTCGATCAGGAGCTGACCCGCAAGGAGCTGAACATTCCTGAAGGTTACGCGCTGCACGCGGCGGTTGCCGTTGGCAAACTGGGTGACAAGGCAACCCTCGCGGATTACCTGCAAGCGCGCGAAGAGCCGAGCCCGCGTCGCCCGCTGAGTGAATTGGCGGCTGAAGGCGATTTCACCCTCTAAAAGCAAAAGATCGCAGCCTGCGGCAGCTCCTACGGTGTACATATTCCCCTGTAGGAGCTACCGCAGGCTGCGATCTTTTGATGTCAACTCAGTAGCCGCGGGTGAAATCCACTTCACCACGCAACGCTTCACCTGCCTGATACGCCTTCAAATTGTCGACGAACAACTGCACCATCAACGCCGGCGAAGTCGGTGCCGAGCTGTGGCCGGTGAGCAGCAAGCCCCACGCTGTCCAGAACGGGTGACGTTGCGGCAGTGGCTCCTGACGGCAGACGTCGATCACCGCGCCCGCCAGATGACCTTCCTTCAGGGCTTCCACCAGATCCGCATCGACCACTGCCACGCCACGTCCGACGTTGATGAACAACCCGGTCGGCTTGAATTGCTTGAACAGCGCCGCGTCGTAGATATCGTGGGTGTGTTCGGTATTGGGCAGCAGGTTTACCACGTAATCCACTTCGCCCACCAGTCGCGGCAGATCTGCCATTGAGCCGACCTCGACAAACGGCGCCTGCTCGCGGGCACTGCTGGCGATGCCGTACAGCTCAACGCCGAACGGCAGCAGAAACTGCGCCACGCTCTGGCCGATGTCGCCGGTGCCGACGATCAGCACCTTGCGCCCAACCAGACTCTGACCGGTGCGGTTGTCCCATTTACGCTCGACCTGGCTGACCAACCGTGCCAGCACTTCGCGTTCGTGGCCGAGCATGTAGGTCAGCACGTATTCAGCCATCACCTGGCCAAAAATCCCCACCGCGCGGGTCAAGCGATAATCCCGGCAGAGGCCGTCGGCGAGCAGCGGTGTGATGCCGGCCCAGGTCGATTGCAGCCATTGCGGTTGATGCCCTTGGCGCAACAAGGTCGCGAGCAAATCCGGCTGTCCCAGCCACACCGGGCAGTCGGCAGCCAGTTGAGCCAGTTCAGCGGAGTCGCCACTGGTCAGCACTTCGAGCTCCGGCGCTGCCTGTTGCAGCAGCCGGGCGTATATCGCGTGGTCGTGTTCAGCAATCAGAACGCGCATCTTCAAACCTTTCGCAAATCGTGCAGATGGACACCACATTCATCGCGGCCATCGCGTTAAAAACAGTTCCAGGGTTAACGAGGCCCAGGACAGGGCCTCGCCGATCACATTGGGTCGTTGCGGCGCAACAACTCTTCGGGCAAGTGCTCGATGTACTCGTCCTCGGCGGGTGGCATTTGCAGGTGATAGCCCTGCTTGTCGAGGTTTTCCAGCACCACGACGATGTCTTCGCTGGCCAGTTTGCGCTCGGGCGACAGCACCAGATTGAACGAGTGTTTCGGCTTGCCGAACGCCAGCATCAGGGCTTCCGGCACACGCTCAAGCTCATCGCTCTTGAGCACATAAAGGTACATGCCGCTGCGTTTCGAGCTTTGGTAAATGGAGCAAATACGTTTCAAGGCTGTTCTCCGGCGGTGGCCAGGCTGTCGAGCAGCTTCTGGCCCATGAGTTCGCGGCGCCAGCCACGCAGCGACTCAGGCAATTGGTAAGGACCCTCGGGGTAGCCGCTTTTGACCAGGGCTTCGAGGGTTTTCTTGCGCAGCATCAGTTCCGGGGCGATATCCAGGCGCTCAGCCTCGGCCTGACCGAGGGCGCGCAGTTGCTTGATCAGCGCAGCCGCTTCGATCGGCAACGGCTCCGGAACAGCAGGAGGCCACTGATCAGGGCCCACACTGCCAGAGCGCTTGATCAGATCAAGCAGAAATTCGCCGTCCTGACGCACGGTACGCGGGTGCATGTCTTCGATCTTGCCCAGCGCACCAAGGGAATCCGGTTGCGTGCGGGCCAGCGGCCATAGCGAATGCTCACGCACGATACGGTTGCGCGGCAGGTCGCGGGCACGGGCCTCGCGTTCGCGCCAGGCGCACAGTTCGCGCAGCACGGCCAACTGCGCACGGGACAGTTTCCACGCCAGTTTGGCGTCACGGTAAACCTCGTACGGATCGGTTTCGCGACGCAGGTTGGCGACCAGTTCGGCGCCGTCCTCCAGTACCCAGGCGAACTTGTCGTCAGACAGTTTCGGGCGCAACTGTACGAAAACCTCCGCCAGATGCACGGCATCTTCGGCGGCGTAGCTGATTTGCGTGTCGGACAACGGACGCTGCAACCAGTCGGAGCGAGTTTCGCCCTTCGGCAGTTCGATACCGAGCACTGACTGCACGAGCCGCGAATAACCCATCGAGAACCCGAGATTCAGATAAGCGGCGGCCAATTGCGTGTCGAACATCGGCGCTGGCAGGCTGCCTGTCAGGCGTAACAGGACTTCGAGGTCTTCACTGCAGGCGTGCAGGACTTTGAGCACCGCCGGGTTTTCCAGCAGTGCGGCCAGTGGTTGCCAGGCATTGATGCTCAGCGGGTCAATCAGGTAGGCGCGTTTGCCGTCGCCAACCTGTAACAGGCCGGCAATCGGGTAGAAGGTGTCGACCCGCATGAATTCGGTGTCGATGGCCACGAAAGGCAGCTGCTGCCACTCGGCGCAAAATTGCGCGAGGCTTTCGTTGTCGCGAATCCAGTGAATATCGATGGCCACACGGCTCTCCCTTGAAGAATGGCGCGCAGTATATATCGCCACTGGCGTTTTCCGCGCCTCAACTGGACAAGAGCTTGATGAAATCTCCCGCCTGAAGGAAGAATAGTCTTACAGGGTGAGTCTGCTGGCTCACTCTTTGGCCAACACCCCGTCGATCACCGCGCCACGGCAGCCCGCGAACATGTCCAGATCCTGCTGATACACCGAGCTGTGCACTTCCAGCAGGCCCAGCATCGAATGAAACAGATTGTCCTGGCTCAATGGCTTGTCGCGACTCATTTGCAGGCAATGCGTATCGACCGAGTAGGACTTCTGATAGCTGTCGGAGAACCACGCCAGCATGGCGACATGTTTCTGCTGCTCCGGCGCCAGCATGTAAGGCGTGCCGTGAAGGAACAGGTTGTACTCGCCCAGCGACTCACCGTGATCAGACAGATACAGCATGGCGGTATCGACCTTGTCCTGATTGCTGCGCAACACATCTATCAGACTCGACAGCACATGGTCGGTGTACACCAGCGTGTTGTCGTAACCGTTGACGATACTTTCGCGACTGCAATTGTTCAGCGCATTACTTTCACAGACCGGGGTGAAGTGCTCGTACTCCTTCGGGTAACGCTTGAAGTACTCCGGGCCGTGGCTGCCCATCTGGTGCAATACCAGCACGGTGTCCTTGTCCAGATGATCGATAAAACCTTGCAGGCCTTGCAGGAGAATCTCGTCGCGGCACTCGCTGTTGGCGCACAGCGTCGGGTCTTTCAAGTTGCTGACGTCTTGCACAGTGACGCGATTACAGGTGTCTTTGCAGCCCGACTGATTATCGCGCCAGATCACGTCGATCCCGGCGCGCTTGAGTACATCCAGCAAACCTTCTTCATTCTTCGCCTTACTGGCGTCGTAGTTCTTGCGGCCCATGTTGGAGAACATGCACGGCACGGAGACTGCCGTTTCCGTGCCGCAGGAATGCACATCGGTAAATGCAATCAGCCCTGCTTCCTTGTCGAGTGTTGGCGTGGTGTCGCGGTCGTACCCCAGAATGCCAAAGTTCTCCGCCCGCGCACTTTCACCCACTACCAATACGGTCAAGGATTTGCGCGGATGATTCTGCAAGGCAACATCACGCTGGGCGTCCTCGCCGATCTTGACGAATGGCTGCTGCGCAGAAGCGACTTGTTCACGCAGATAGCCGGCCGCCGCGCCGATGTAGTTGCTCGGCACCAGCATCAGGCGCAATTCGTGGTGATTGCGAAACAAGGATGACAAACCCTGGTAGTTGGCCAGCGCCACCCCACCGATGACCGCCACTGAGGCGAAACTCACAATAACCTTGCTGAACAACTCGCGGTGCCAACGGCGGTAGTCGACCGGAACTTTCCACAACAACCAGGACGGCAGAACACCCAAAAAGACTATGTAAGCGAGCAACTTGAAAGAGAGCAAGTCGCGAACTTCGGTGACATTGGTTTCAGCGAAGTTACGTAACATTCCTGCATCGATCAACACACCATATTGGCTCATGAAATATGCCACGCCGGCGCTGATCAGGAACATCAACGTCAGTACGGGTTTCAATACTCGGCGAAACGCCAGGAAGGTCAGCACAATGTTGAAGGCCGCGAAGATCATCACCCCGAAAGCAACGCGCATGGCAATGCCCTTGCCATCCGCCGAGGTAATCGCGAACAGGTGCTGCCAAAGCACAAAGTTGAATCCAGCTAAAAAAAACGCACTGGCACACAACGTCACCCATTCCGGGCGCACGGCTTTTAACTTCAACATGGTTAGGGATATTCCTGAAGAGAAGTGCCATCGCCAATTGTGAAAAGTTCATTGACTCAGACAGCACAAACTTTAAGCAGGCAACCATCAATTTTTTGTGAAAAAGAAGCCAACGAATAGTTGGTTGATGGCTATACGCCAAAACTTGCGAAGTATTTGCGAATGATTCAGGTCTGGTTCAGCGAATCGCAGGATCTTCCTGTAGGAGCTGCCGAAGGCTGCGATCTTTTGATCTTTTTTTGCAAAAGATCGCAGCCTTCGGCAGCTCCTACAGGGGATCGCGGGGTTATTGGATTTTTAGGTGGGGTCGTGGATTTTCTGGTTTGCCCCAGTCAGGTGAGTGCGCGCCTAATCGTCAGCCTTCGGTTTTAAGGTCTGAAAATGGAAAACGTCCGCATCACCGCGCGCCCCGCAACCTGGCTGATGCTCGGCATCGTCTTGGTCGGCCTTAACCTGCGCCCATCGATGGCGGCAATCGGACCATTGTTATCTGCGATACGTGGCGATATTGCGTTGAGTTTCAGCGTCGCCTCGCTGCTGACGATGCTCCCTGTCATGGCCATGGGATTGGCGATGTTTTTCGCAATGGGCATCAGCCAGCGCCTCGGCGAGCAACGCACGGTACTGATGTCGCTGGTCATCATTGGCCTGGCGACCGTGGCACGCCTGTTTGTTGATTCGGCCGCCGAGCTGATTGTCAGTGCCGTGCTCGCCGGGTTCGGAATCGCACTGATTCAGGCCTTGATGCCAGCGTTCATCAAATCGCGTTTTCCCGACAACGTAGCGCTGTGCATGGGCCTGTATGTGACCTCGATCATGGGCGGCGCGGCCATCGCCGCCTCGTTTGCACCACTGGTCATGTCACGCACGGGCAGTTGGCGCGTCGGTCTGGCGATATGGGCAGGGCTGGCATTGCTGGCATTGTTGTTCTGGTGGGCACAGCGCGAATACGCCTCGGGCCCCGGCGCCAGTTGTAAGAAAACAATCCTTCGTCACACATTCCCGCGCCTGGTTACTCGCGATCTTCTTCGGCCTGGGGACAGCGTCCTACACGTGCGTTCTCGCCTGGCTCGCGCCGTACTACGTCGAAAAAGGCTGGAGCGAACAAAACGCCGGGCTGTTGTTAGGTTTTCTGACCGCCATGGAGGTGATTTCCGGTCTGGTAGTGCCCGCCATCGCCAATCGCAGCCGTGATCGTCGTGTGGTGCTGACGGTGCTTCTCGGGCTGATCATCGGCGGCTTCTATGGACTGATCCTCAGCCCGCAATACCTCAGCCTGTTGTGGCCGTGCCTGCTGGGGCTGGGGATTGGCGGTGTGTTTCCGATGAGTCTGATCGTCTCGCTCGACCATCTCGACAACCCGCAGCGCGCCGGAGGTCTGACCGCCTTCGTCCAGGGAATCGGCTATCTGATTGCCGGGCTCTCGCCACTGCTGGCCGGGATGATCCGCGACCATCTGGGTAGCTTCGAATGGGCGTGGTGGTCACTGACCGCTGTGATGGTGGTCATGCTTCTCATGGTGTGGCGTTTCGATCCCCGGCATTACGCACGCCAGTTTCATTGATCGGGCTAGAGGCTTCTGGCCATGTTTCAGCGGTTTGATTGATGACGTCGTGTTGCTAAAACTTTCTGTCCCACAACTGTCCGTGAAATGTCCTACAAGGCTTTGTCCTGGCACCATCGTTCCGTTAGGATCGTTCGCACACGTTTGCGCGTATTCAGCGCAAGGAGCACAGCGAGACAGTACGGATGCTGAACAGTAACTTGCTTCGAAAACTCGACATGCAGGATCTCATGGTGTTTGTCGCCGTGTACGAGCAGAGCAGCGTCACCGATGTTTCGGAAACGCTGTTCGTCAGTCAGTCCACCGTCAGTTATTGCCTGAAAAAACTGCGCACCAGTTTCGAAGACGAGCTATTCATCAACACTCGCACGGGCATGCGCCCCACTTACAAGGCCTGCAGCATGTACGGCCATGTGCAGAAGATTCTTGAAAGTATCAACCTGTGCCACGCCGGCGCCCCGGTGTTCAACCCGACCCAGCAAGCGGTCACGTTCAACATCTGCGCCCCGGAATATTTCGAGCAACTGATTCTGCCGCGCCTGTTGAAACGTTTCGACTTCGATGACTTGCCGGTAATGGTCAACATGCACAAGTTCGAAACTGACGTCCCGGCCGACGAATTGCGCGACGGCAGCCTCGATCTGGTGATCAGTTTCGGCCCCAACTTTCACCGCCACCACACTGACCTGAAATCGCGAATGCTGCTGGAGGATGACCTGGTCTGCGTCTTCGACAAACGCGCCACGCCACTGGAGCCGCGTCTGAGCCTGCAAGCGTTCACCGAGCGGCGGCATGTGTTCCCGACACCCTGGACGTCCACCACCAATATGGTCGACGGCTGGCTGGCGCGGCAGGCACAAAAACGCCAGATCGTCGCGCGTTCGAACAGTTACAGCGCCGCATTGAAGATGATCACCGGCACCGACTTCATCCTCACCCTGCCCCGGCGCATCCAGCGTTTACTCACCAACGACGCGGTGTTTAATCACTGTGAGGCGCCCAATGGCCTGCCGGGATTCACCCTCGATATGCAATGGAGCCAAAACGCCGATCAGGACAGCGCCAACGTGTGGCTACGCGAGCAAGTGATCAAGGTGTGCAGCGAGCTGGAAGCAGGCTAAATGGCGGTTTTACTGTAGGACTCGCGGTCGATATCCAACAGCTCCACACACAACTGCACCTCGACGCCGGCCGGCCATTCGCAAAGCTCCTGCAACACCGCCAGCAGACTTTGCGACAGCTGCTTCTTGGTCTCCGCCGAACGACCGCTGAGCAGCGCCAGCTTCACATGCACAAACGCCCGCTCGCCCATGGCCGTGCCGACCTTGAAGGTTTCCACCTTTACCGCACGGCTCTTGATATCGAACTCCGCGGCGAACTGACCGGAACCCACCAACGTGTTGTTTAGCCGGATCAACGCGAGGTCGGCGTTCAACTGCGGCAGGTTGGCGGTGTATTCCATGTGCAGGTGTGGCATGGGGATGCTCCAGTCAGTGGGGTGAAAGTTCGTACATATAACACAGACGGCTTAATGCAAATCCTTGCAGGAGCTGCGGCACGCTGCGATCTTTTGATTCGTTTTTTCAAAGATCAAGATCAAAAGATCGCAGCGTGCCGCAGCTCCTACAGGGGTACCGCGCAGTGACCGCGCGATAACGAATGGCAGACGTTTTTTATCACGCCGGGGTCAGTGGGCGTTCACTCATGAACGCTTCAAGCCGCGAGCGCAACCAGCGCTCGGCCGGGTCGCTGTCGACGTGGCTGAGCCAGACCATCGACAGGTCCAGCGTCGGCGTCTTGAACGGGAACGGTTCCTTGAACAGCAACCCGGAGGTCGCCATGGCTGCGGCGGTGTAATCCGGCAGGCTGGCGATCAGGTCAGTACCGGCCAACAGCGCCGGCAACGCGCTGTATTGCGGCACCGACAGCACCACCTGACGGGTACGGCCAAGTTCTGCCAGCCACTCATCGGCGAAGCCGCTGACGTTGGCCGTGTGGGACACCAGCACATGCGGGCGCGCGCAGTACTCATCGAGGGTCAGCGGTGTATCGGAGGCGTCGGCACGCAGGATGCTCGGCTGAATGTGCCGCAGCAGTTTGCGTTTGGCATTGGCCGGCAGGCCACGGGTCTGGCTGATGCCAACGGTGATGTCGCCGGCAGCGAGCAAATCGGGAATCCGCCAGTAATCGACGTGCTGCACAACGAACACCACGTTCGGCGCTTCCTGACGCAGCGCGCGCAACAGCGGCGGCAGCAGACCGAACTCGACGTCATCAGACAGGCCGATGCGGAAGGTCATGGTGCTCACCGCCGGATCGAAATCGCGGGTCAGGCTCAGCGCCACTGACAGCGAATCCAGCGCAGGCTTGAGGTGGCGAAAGATGTCTTCGGCGCGGGCCGTCGGCTCCATACGGTGGCCGACGCGAATAAACAACGGATCGTTGAGCATCGTGCGCAAGCGATTGAGCGCCGAGCTGATGGTCGGCTGGCCGAGAAACAGCTTTTCCGCCGCGCGGGTCACGTTGCGTTCGAGCATCAAGGTTTCGAACACCACCATCAGGTTGATGTCGGCCTTGCGTAGTTCATTGCGGTTCATCCATTGCCCCCTGCTCCCCAAACTGGCAGGCAGTGTAGAAAGGCCTGGGGGGCGGCGTCCATCGCCATGATGCGTCGGTCCACCGGCAGGCGATTCAAACCCGGCCAGATGACCAACTCAAGATCGAGCAACTGACGAAAAAACCTCATGGGTGCGCGGAAAAGTCTGTGGAAAAACGACGCCATACAGCCGATCAACCGAACACACCAGACGCTCTGGCTCAAGCCCTTCAGAAACATCCGTGAACGATTGGAAACAAATGTCCGATGGCCAAAAAAACCGCCTGCGCTAGGCTTGCGTCGATGCGCCACACAGGCTGTCGCACGTATTAATCGCATGGAGCGAACTGAATGTATTTCGAGATTTACAGGCAATCCAGAGGCACCCCCACTACAGGCAAAGGCCAATGGCGCTGGAGGCTGCGCGCAGGCAATCACGAGACCATCGCCAGCGGCGAGTCGTATGTGAACAAGGCGGATTGTTTACACGTGATCGAGTTGATCAAGGGTGCGCAGGGGGATACACCGGTCAAGGAAATTTAACCGCGAGAGTCACCGCGCGACACCGTCCTACAGCCCTTTCCTTTTTTGCTTGAACGACTGGCGGGCCTCCTTTCCTCTCCTACGCTCTGCGGCGGATGGGGCAATTTGGTCCTGTTTCACCTGATCACTCAAATTCAAAAGGAGCTACACAATGGCTAGAGATAAAGCAAAAGACGACAAGCACTTCAACTGCACCCAACCGCATGAAACCGACTACGTCGCCGGCCTGTACCCACACGCCCAGGAGGAAGTCAGAAACCTCCTCGCCTCGGCGTGTAAGGACAAGTCGCTGCATAACTCGACGCATAAGGAAGTTTATGAGCTGATCGAATTGAAGCTGGGGCACTCGCAGCCGTGAGTGGACCGCCAAAGGGTCTGATGTAGACCCTGCTGAAATGCAAAGCCCCACAGGTTCGTCCTGAGGGGCTTTTTCTGCGTTTGATAAAACGGCGTCGGCAGATGCAGGAGCAGGTCTTGATGGCCTGTACCAAAAACGAAAAAGCCCCGTAGATTTTCATCTACGGGGCTTTTCTATGTATGGCGGAGAGATAGGGATTCGAACCCATGCCGCCATCACTTCGGGCCGCTATAGGCCAGCAAAACCAAGTCGGAGCATTGGTTTAAAAGGCTTGGAAAGGTCTACGGCGGCCTGCGTTCTGCCCTAAAAATGCCCTAAATGTCGAATCCGTGTTCTGGCACTGTAACCTTGAGCATCAATCATTCCCCTGCATAGGATTTCTGAATGGGCAATCTCAAAGGATTCGAAACAGAGTTCGCGAAAATTGGCTTTTTCATCCCACCCTTCGTAAATTTCGGCACGTTCTCAGAAATCATAAAAGGCGCTGGAACATCCCAAGGTCACAGCCAAGCCCATATTGAAGCCGCGCTTAAGAAGATCTACACGCCTGGGCACTTAGCTGCCATGGTGGTATCTCGGTACCCGCAAATCCCGATAGTGCAGGACTACAAAGTCATCATTTCGGAATCAATCGAAGCACATTTTCTAGGACTGAACCATGTTGCAGTTTCAGGACTGGTCCCCGTCATAGAAGGAACGGCAAGACAACTGCACGAACTCTTCGGCCTTGGGAACGCGAGAAGATTAGAACTTAAGCCAATGCTAACGGCACTTCTGAGCTATGCCAAACAAGAAACCAACCGATTGAAGCTCGGGGCTTATGAAGAGGTCGATTCGATGCTGGATTCGTTCGACCACTATCTGAAGCAGTACCTTTACGCTGGCTCAGACAGATACTCTCTTGCAGACAAAACGAATCGAAATGGCATCACGCACGGTTCGTATGCCGACGCTGATTACGGTACACCCTTAAACTTTTACAAGGTGATAGGTGCCGTTGATGTTCTATGCCTGATAGCAAAATTCCAACCGTTTGCTCCTGGAGACACCCCGGAAAGCCTAGCATTGGCAATGTATTACCTAGGCCTTGCCGAGTGGAAAGAGCAGGACTTGAAGGCGAATACAGCCTTCCTGGATGCGGAGAGCTAAAGTGCCATATAGAGCCTCTAATAGACCGCTCTCGGCCAAGATCGACAATTCAACGTGTTTACAATCGTTCGGATATCCTGCACCGAGATAAGATGTTGGTGATACCTCGGGCAAGTCACCTTCAAAACTAGCGTCAACCGACGCACCACCTCGGGATCGATATGGATGACACGCCAAGGCCGACTGAGCCGATAAAAAAACGTCCCCCTGACCAAAGAACGCAGGGAATGGAGATGAGCGCAAAAGCGGAACTGGAAAAGAGAGGCTATCTGCTACTCAAGCAGTGGCGTAGCGGCACCTCCACCGAGGAAGTAGCTCGCATGGCAGGCTCTGTTCTCGATGTTGAGAAGGTGGCGGCAAACCATAAAATTCCAACCGTACAAACCCTCAGACCTCGCGAGACCACCGACGCCAAGTCGAATACGTACAGTGGCGTATTCGGACTGGACGAGTTCCCTCTCCACACTGATTATGCTCACTGGGAAACGCCCCCTCGCTACCTTATGCTCCGGTGCTTGGAGGGTACCTCGTCGGTAAGCACTTACCTTCTTCCCACCTCTCTGCTCCTTATTGATGCTGAGGAATACATCTCTCGAGCAGTTCTCGCGCCGCGTCGAAAACACCCGGAGCATCCGATCTGTACTATGCCGGTCGTCTTTTCCCGGAATAGAGTGATGGGATTACGTTGGGATTTTCTATTTCTGAAACCTGTCAATGTAGCCGCTGTAAAAACGGGGGAACTTGTCAAATCTCTCTTCGAAAGATCAGTTGAAACCATTCATTTGTCTGATCTACATGACACCATAATTATTGACAACTGGCGAGTACTTCATGGTCGATCATCCGTGCCGCCACAAGCAAAAAATCGCAGCATTGAACGAATTTACCTTTCCGACTTATGGTGACTTAAATGGATGTTTCAGACAATAACATGCCGTGGTCTAAAGACTCTTTGCTTAGCAAAGCCCAACTTTATGCTGATGAAATGAATCGATTCACAGCCGACGACTGGCAGTTTGGACTTTTTTCATCCTTGAGTCTTGAGTTTCTCTCGCGCGCAGCACTATCGAACATATCCCCTGCATTGCTGGCAGACCAGCAGAATTGGCGCAATATTATGTACGCTCTCGGCGGCGCGACCACTGCAAAAAAGTTCTCTGCAGTTTCGATAGGAACCAAAGAGGTATTAGCTCGACTTACGGAACTTGTCCCCAGCTTCACGACGGAAATAGCAGGCTTCTGCTCCAAACACGTTGAAAGACGCAATGCCGAGCTCCACACTGGCGAGGCAGCGTTTATTGATGCCGAAACGTCTGACTGGCTTCCAAAGTTTTATAAAGCTTGCAGTATCTTGCTCCAATCAATGGACGAGAAATTGAGCACAATGATGCCTAACGCGAATAAAGCTCAGGAGATGATTGACTCGCTCGACGACGCGACAGCCAAGGCAGTAGAGCAGGAGATTAAGGCGTACGCGAAGGTTTGGAGCAACAAATCCGAAAAAGATCAGAACACGGCGAGATCCCAAGCTGAAGCTTGGGCTACACGCCAATCAGGACATCGTATTAGTTGCCCAGCTTGTAAATCCACTGCTTTACTTCACGGAGCACCTAACGGTGCAGTTTCCACCACAATAGGCGATGATGAGGTTATCCAGCGGCAAACTATGTTGCCATCGGCTTTCGAATGCATAGCTTGCCAGATGAAGATCAGCGGCTATTCCAAGCTCACTGCTTGCGGACTCGGAAACGTATTTACTGAAACAACCACTTATTCCGCTGCAGAGTTCTTTAACCTATACACAGAGGATGATATTGAGACCGCTAAACGCGAACAGTATGATTATGAGCCCGACAACAACGAATAAATCGCACCGTTTCCATAGAGAGCGAGATAGGCAAATATGGGGCGAACACGGCCAAAGGACAGGCATTGAAAATGCATCAGACAGGAGCCACGATATTGATAGGCCAAAACTCCAGTTTTAGAAGAGGAGAACCCACTTGGGCAAATGCTTGTGTCGGAGAGAATGGACAGCCCAGCTATGTTGAATACGCCAAAGGTTTTTCAGCTGCCGCCAACAGCCTTATTTTCAATGTCCTAGAAACACGCGGGGCAAAATTCTCCCCTGACCTACTTATTTATCCAATTTGCTTCAACATGCGCCACGCGGTTGAATTACATCTTAAAGGCACAGCCGACTATTTAATTAATTTCTCATCAAAACGCCCACCAACAATTGAATTCAATCTCGCAAGCTCGCACGACATTGGCATAATTTGGAATTTTATCAAGACAAACTCTGTGAGAATTGACCCTCGCTACTCAATAATAATCCAAAAAATGGATCAAACCATCTCAGACATCGCTAAAATAGACCCTACAGGACAAACCTTCAGATATGCATTTGACAAAGAAAGCAAGAAACACCTTGTCGAAACCTACCTGATAAATGTAAAAGTGCTTCACGACAAATTCTCAAAATTAGAAAATCACCTGTCAGACCTCAACCTACTAAACGAAGCGATAGATGAAGAGTTACGCTATGGCGATAGAACATCAAAATTATCTAGACATGATCTTTATTTGATCGCCAAAGCTCTTCCAAAGCGCTCTTCCTGGGGAACTGAAAAATTCATTCAAACAAAAGAAACAATACAAAAGAAACTTAATATAAGCTCAAATGACTTTAGTCGCGCATTAACATGCATCCAAAAAAACTATCAACTATCCCATATAATAGAAGCACCTTTAGCCTTGCTACAGGCGAATTTAGAGACTTTTATTAAATTTTTTGACGCATGGTGCATCACAAATGACATTGTAGAATATCGAACTGCTTTTTCCGACAAGGAGTTTGATATTGTAATGATCGACACGGGCTCTATAGACTTCCTACAAGACTTGCTTGACGACAACAGAAAAGAAAAAGAAGCTATGGAGAAAATCAGAAATAACCTCGACATCCATCAAATGATTGACATCGAGACTCTTTACCGCTTAACCAGCGAAGCCCACTATGGAGAAAGATACCCATTTTTATATAACCTATATAAATCTCACGCAGAACTCGACAACCGAGGCATAGATGGCATATCCGACACCATGCTAGGGAGATTCAGAGCTCCAGATCAAATAATAAAAAGCTTGTTCTTTCTCGGACAAAGGGACATAGCCGAGCATTTAATAGCTCGTTATGAGCTCGGCGATTGTTTTGACTGGCTAGCGGACGCTAGAAACAAAACACTATTTAAAGAGCCTTGGACCTGGGCATTCAGTGAAGAGGACATAACAAAATGGGACCACGCACGCATCGGTTCAATTATTTAGAATTCACAATACTTGAAGGTATCTTTTCCCGCAACAGTGGCAATGACCAATGGCATTGTTGCAGGTGAGCTTTTATATGCAGGAAATTTTCCATAATTGATCCGATCTGATGGTGTTACTTTGTCTCATTATTTCCCGCTGCATGCCTCAATCTGGTTTCGTTGTCACGCTAGCGCTCGAAGAGTCCCCCTCCCCGAATGCTCGTCGATCCTGTTGAGCACCGATCACACAAAGCTAGCGCCCATGCATTGCTTACCTAGCTTAGGTATTCTTTTTGAATGCGCCATATAATTCAGATTCAACAACTGCTAAGCCTAGAGGTTCACATATCTCTCTAACCTCCTCAAAAAAACAAAGCCCGCCGAGCGGCGACACAACAACCTTATCGATTCCCAATTCTGTATTTTCAATCAAGCGACCATGCAACTTTTCCTGCTCGCTTAGAGGTTCGACCGAAGAGTCAAAGTAGACAAACCTAATTTCACGTTCAAACCCATAGCAGTAATGCTTGGCTAAAAATGGAGCAAGAGGAATATCTCTTTCGTACTGGAAACTATCTGGATAAAAGTATTCTACCTTAGCCGCTCTCAACTCAAACCCTGAAGATAAGGATAGAGAGCCAACCAGCTTTCCGACCGTTGTTTCAATACATACCGCTCTAGACTCATCGCAGGCGCCCTCGCACCGATCCCGGCCATATATTTTCCACATCTCTAACCTTTCAATTTCACTTGAATCCCAACAACTCACAAATAGATTATCTTTCTGCCACGCTAACAACGCCGAATTCTCCTCAATGCTAGAAGTTAAGTACTTTCCAAAAACAGTTGAGAGTGAAACTTTAGGGACAGCATCTCGGCACTCCGCTCTTGATCGGTCATTTGACGGCCACATCTGATTCATTGCGACATCAAGAAGTACCCTCTCGTACTCCAGAAGGTAAGGCGTAATCGTGTGCAATCCACCTTCCAGTTGATCCTCAAATGAAGTCATGGCTGGAAAGTAATGCATTCCCTGACGAACCAACCGTTCGAATTTTTTCATAGACATGTAACGGCGTATTTTTTCGGTGCCGTCAATTCCAGAAATGTATCGCACCTGCATAAACCCCTCACATTGGCTAATAACAACCTGGCATATGCCCTGTGGAAACCCTGTTAGCAATGAAGATAGAGGTTCCAAGGGCACTATAGGCATTTCTCTTAAAACAATCCTCCTAACGCTTTCGGCTCCCAATTCATGATCACCAACTCGCCACTGATTTCGGCCTTCCCCTGCCGCTGGTTGATAGTGGTGTAGCGAATGTCCAGTGTCTCGAAGTGGAAGCCCTCGAACACACGGCGGATGTCTGGATGATCATTGATGCTGACCATCACCTTGCCTTTGCAGCGGCGCATGAAGTCGGCCATCCGCTCATAGTTCTCGAACGGAAAGTCCACGCCATAGCCGGCTGTCTGCCAGTAAGGCGGGTCCATGTAATGGAAGGTATGGGCGCGGTCGTAACGTTCAGCGCATTCAAGCCAGGGAAGGTTTTCGACGTAGGTTCCCGACAGGCGCTGCCACGCGGCCGAGAGGTTTTCCTCGATGCGTAGCAAGTTGATGGCCGGTGCGGTGGTCGCCGTGCCGAACGTCTGACCCGAGACCTTGCCGGCGAAGGCGTGGTGCTGCAGGTAAAAGAATCGGGCGGCACGCTGAATGTCGGTGAGGGTTTCAGGACGGGTCATTTTCTGCCATTCGAACACCTGCCGCGAGCTGAGCGCCCATTTGAACTGGCGCACGAACTCTTCGAGGTGGTTCTGCACGACGCGGTAAAGCGTGACCAAGTCGCCGTTGATGTCGTTGAGGACTTCGACCGGCGATGGCTGGGGCTTCATGAAGTAGAGCGCGGCACCGCCGGCAAAGACTTCAACGTAGCATTCGTGTGGCGGAAAAAGCGGAATGAGGCGGTCGGCCAGGCGGCGTTTGCCGCCCATCCAAGGGATGATGGGTGTAGACATAAAAAGCAAGACCTTTGCTGTATGGATAAACAGGTGCTAGGCTCGCCGCGCTTTGTGCACGGAGCAAGAGCCTTGGCTGGACTTGCAGGGACCATCTGCAGGGACGGCGGTCGATCCGTATGTTGACGCATCCGGACCGGCCGCTCTTTTTTCACTTCGGTGTCGAGACTTCCTTGGCGTATGCCTGACAGGCTGCGAGGGCAATTAGCCCCCGGTCGCCGTCATCGGTGACGCCGATAATTCGTTGAGCATGCGCTGGGTCAAGTTCGGCTCTTGTGGGACCATGAACCACGCCGCCGGTGGCGGTGGTGGCTGACATCGATCCAATGCCGGCGCCGGTGGTGGCGTCGAGTAGGACTGACAGGCGCAGATCAGCAGTGGCAAGGCGGTCGCGCAGGCGACCTTGATCACGTTGGACATCGCTCAAGGCTCGATAATGGGTTTGTTCACTGGTTGCCAGGCGCTGCTCGAGCGCGAGGCGTTTATCCTGTTCGGCACGCTGCTGAGCGGCCGAAGCAAGGGTTATCTGATTGAGCGTTTCGGTGTGCAGGCGGCCTTGTTCGGCGAGCTGGGTGCCATAACGCCACTCCTGGACTCGCCAGGTGATGGCCGCAAAACCACCGACCACGACGACCAGCAGCGCGCCTTTTGCCAGTAGCCGATACGGCGCCGGGATCAGTTCGCCGAAACGCATAGCACCGCCCTCGCCCGCCCCCACAACTCCAGCCGATCCTGCAGACCACTGAGGCCGCCATTGATCCTGCGGGTGATCGTGTTGAATTCATTTTGATCGGCCAGCGCGTTCAGCCCATTCACCGACCAGAACCATGCGGCCGATTCGGCGGCCCACTGCGGCAGTTCCAGCAGTTCAGGCGTGCGCAGCAATCGCTCGTCGCCAAACAGCACCAAGCTGCAGCGCAGGTAATTGTCGTGGCCTGTGACCTGGATCAGGCCGCGACCGCGATAGCGCTGGCCATCACCATCTGCTGCCGGCGTGTTGCCCAGTTTTGCAGCAAGGTTGCCGGTGTCGTATCTGCTTAGGTACTGGTCGCCGCCCAGCTCCCGGACGTACTGCAGCTGACCCGACTCGTGACCGACTTGCGCCAGGAACGCGGCCTGGCGTTTCGGCGTGTTGATCTGTCGATGGGTCATGGCTGCGTTGAGAGCGGATACAAAAACGCCCGCTTGGCGGCGGGCGTTGGGCATGATGCTTTGCAGCTGTTGTTCAGTGATGGACATACAAACTCCAGACGTAAAAAACCGCACTCAGGCGGCGATGGAATGCGGCTATTGCTTCTCGATGTTCACCACCTTGAGTGGTGGTTTTGCACCCTTCTTTTTCTTGCCCTTGGATTTACCTGCTTTGCCGGCGTTGCATTCGACCGTGGTGGACCAGCCGGATTGGGTGAACACCTGCTCCACCGAGTCCGCCAGATACTCGCCATCAAGGCCGACTTTGAAGCCCTGGGCGAGAATCGGCCGCTCGGCGAAGATGTCAGTCCGTCCTTCCATCTCAAACCGCACGTCGGCGGTCGAGCGATTGAACGCTGACAGACGGGCCTTGGCGGCCGCTTCGGCGGCGGTCTTATTCGGGTAGATATGGCGATCGGTATGCACCGCCGGCAGACCGTCCGGGGAGTCATCGTTGTCGATGGTGACCACTTCCAGCTTGCCGTCCTTTTTGTTCTGGTGCTTGGTCGAAACCGCCTTGTGTGAGTTGCGATCGCCTAGGCTGAATTGCCAGCGACTGAGGTCGCGACGGGTCAGGGTGACAGCGCCAAACGCCTTACCGCTGGCCGTCTGGCCACCTTGGCGCGGCATCACCAATAGTTTGCCGTCGGCGACCTTGGCCGTGCAGTCGTAATGCTTGGCGAGCCGGGTGATGAAATTAAAATCGGACTCGTTGAGCTGGTCGACCCGGGCGACCTTGGTCGACACCGGACACACCGGCGTCCAGCCATTGCGCGCCGCGACGTCAGCCACGATCTTCGAGAGCGGCACGTTTTCCCAGCTTCCGCTACGGATGGTTTTGCCACTGCCACGCATGTCGCTGGCCTTGCCCTTGATCACGATGGTGTCCGGCGGGCCTGATACCTCGACGGTGTCCACGGTGTAGCTGCCCATGCGCGCCAAGGTCGTTTCGGCGTAACCCAGGTATATCTCGATAGCGCTGCCACGCCGTGGCAATTTCACCTGACCATCACGGTCGTCGATACGCAACTCAAACTCGTCGGACTCCATGCCCGGCTTGTCAGAGGTGCGCAGCAACAACAGACGATCATTGATCTTGGCCGTGACGTCGGCCCCATCGGCGACAATGCGAAACATCGGGGTCATGGATTTTTTCCAATAAAAAACCCGCACAAGGCGGGTCAGAAAAACAAGGTGCCGTTACGCGTAACGCGGCGGCCGAGGTCAATCCCACAAGCTGACGCCTTCATTGGTCGGGCTGGGCAGATCCGGCAGGACGATGATCACGCCCGACCGGAACGGCTGAGGCTCATCAGCCAGCCCCTGATTGGCATCGAGCACAGCCTCGACGCTGCCATTCAGATGACCGTAAACGTTGTTGCAAATGACATCGAGCATGTCGCCGTCAGACGTCCTGCATGTCGTCGCCATAGCGCTCAAACTCCAAAGTGAAGCCCTGTTTTCGAGCAATCCCGCCGTGGAGCAGCGCGGACTGTTCCTCGTTGATGTTTTTCAGGCACCACGTTCCGATCACCTCGCCATAACCCGTGGTCAGGGTCAGCGGTTGAAGCCTGGCCCCGATGGAACGCAGCGTGTCGAGCTGCTTTAAACCGCCTTTGAAGCCCGGGTAGATCGTGCCCTTGAGCGTCAACTTTTCATCGCCCATACCAATGGCCTGCTTCGCCGGCCTACGCGTCAAGCGCTCCTGCGAAGCCCAGCGGAATTCGGTCGAACGGCTCAGCTCGTCGAAAGCTGCCGTGTCCAGGTTGAAGTAATACGGCTCAATCTTCGGATCGCGCGGCTGAATGATCATCAGGTGCGGGAACGGCTTCACCGCCTCCGGCGCCGGCGTGGCATCCACGGCAAAGGAACTGGTGGGCACGATGTTGGCCAGCGCCGGACTGACTTTGCCGGCGACGTTGTTGATCGCCGTGGCCGCCTTGCCCGCCTGTTCCTTCAACGTGCCCAGCCGCTCCTGCACTTCTGCTGCCGCCCGGGTGGCGCGGCCGTACACCGCCGCCACCTGGCCGACCTTGGCCTGAGCCGCGTCGACGCCGCGCATTACCCGCTGAAGTTTGGCGCCGATGGCCGGCCCGACAAACGGGATGTTCTCCAGCTCGGACGCGGCACCGGTCAGTTCGCGGATAGCACCGTTGACCGGGCTCAGCATGCCATCCGCGCTACGCCGCCCGGTTTCCGCTGCCTCCACCAGATACTTAAGAGTTGATTGCATCTGCTCCATGTAAGCCATGAAACCTCCTTACAGATGGGGTTCGTCGTACAGCTTGGCGGCGTTAGTCTTCGCCGCGTCCGCCATCATTCGCTGCATGTGCGGCATCAGATCTTGCGCCAATGCTTGCGGGTCTTTGACATCACCCTGCACGGTCACCGGCATGCTCAGCGAGTATTGAAACTGCTGATCGACCTTGGCCGGTACCGGCTTTTCTGGCTCCTTGGGCTGGATCGCCAGCGCTGCCGACTTGAGTGGCGCCGTCACCGCCATCGAGCGTGCGACATCCCCCAGCACCGGGCCTTGCTGCGCTGCTGACGCCATCATGAGCGGCGTGGTCGGCACGGGCGCCTTTGGCTTTTCCTCGGGCTTTTCATCCTCGCCACCGAACAGCGATTTACCCAAAGATCCGCCCAACGCCGCACCGCCCTGACTGCCCAGATAGGCGCCGATCAAGCCGCCGATGGCCGTGCCGATAATCGGCACAACCGAACCAATCGCCGCGCCTGCTGCTGCCCCTGCCATGGTGCCGGCCAGATTGCCAGCGGCCGCGCCGTAGCCCTCGGCTTTTTCGTCCTTGGTCTTGGCGTTTTCAAATGTCTCGTAGGCCATCGCTCCAGACTCCAGCAGCGTACCGCCCGGAATCATCTTGGCGACTTTGCCGACCTTACCAACGGCTTGCACGACCCCGCCCAGCTTGGCCATCGTCCCGGCCGGGACAGGTGGCACCGGTGGAATCGGCGGCCGTGGCACCGGAACGGGCGGACGCGGTACGGGAACCGGTGGCCGTGGTACAGGCGGCTTTGGCCCGGGTGGTCGTGGCGGCCCAGGGCGATGCAACGGCCGGCGCCGCGAAGCACCGCGCCGCGAGCCGCGCCCACGCCCACGCCGGCGAGTTTCGCCCGAGGCATCTGCGCCACCGGCTCCACCCATGGCACCGGCGTTGACGACGAACACCTTTTTGACCGCGTCGTCACCGCCGCCCGCCTCGCCCTCACCATCGCCGCCCGAGACGGCTTCTTGGGCCAGCGACACGACTTTGAGGCCGGTAGAAACCAGATCGAGCTTTCCGGGCTTCTTGTCGGCGCCTTCCCCGGCGTCATCATTGCCATCCGCCGGCTCGCCCTTGAAAGCGGCGACGGCCTTGAGCCCGGTTTCGACCAGCGACAGCGCTTTGCCGGCCTTGCCCTTGGGTTCTGCATCCTTGCCGTCGCCATCACCGTCTTTAGCGTTGGTCACGAAGACCTTTTGCACTTCGCCGGCCTTGCCCTTGCCCAAGGATCCGCGCGCCAGGTTGAACAACCCTTTGCCAATCTTGAACGAACTGAAAATCCCTTTGAGGGCAATCAATCCACCACCGACTGCCACGACACCCGTCACCACCCCGGGCGCGCTGTCAGACAGCGACGTGATGCCCTTGGTGACTTTGGTCAGCGACTCTGCAACGACGTCCGTTACCGGCCGCAGGGCATCGCCGATGCTGCGCATGGCGTCATCCATCGACTGGGCCATTTCGGCCCACTTCTGCGACGACGACTCACGCCGCTCGGCGAGGTTTTTGTCGAGGATCCCGGTTGCATCGCGCGAATCGTTTTTAAGCTGGCTGTACAGCGCCTTGTTCTGCATGTAGGCCGACAGCGCGGCCTTGACCTGCATATCAGCGAACAGGTCGCCGGTGCGCAGGGATTCTTCCAGCGAGGCCATCATGGCCTTGGCCTTTTCAGGATCCGCTTCCTTGCTGATTTTCGACGTCGCTTCGGCCATGGCCGCCGCGCGCTTTGGATCGGTCGCCTGAATGTATTTCTGAGCCAGCGCCATACTGGTCTCAAGCGTCGACATACCGTTTTGCAAACCGGTCTGCATCGATCCCTTGTAATCAATACCGGCTTTTTCGTAGGCCTTGACCGTGTCGGTCGAGCCGATTTTGCCCATCCAGTTTTTCAGGTTGTTGGCTGCTTCGTCCGAACTGCCGGCCTGCTTCATCTGCACCTGCAACATGGCGCCCAGTTGCGTCACCGCGTCCAAGCCGGTGATGCCGTTGCTGGCCATGTTAGCCAGCAGCTCCGGGAACCACTTAGCCATGTCGGCCGCTTCAAAGCTGCCCGCCTGACCTTGGTAGGCGATCGCCTCCAGCGCCTGCTGCATCTGCTTGGGGTCGGTGATCTTGGCGTTCTGCCCCAGGGCGTTGATCATCTTCGCCGTGTCGACGCCGCTGGATCCCTGCCCCACGACAAACTTGGCCGCGACGGGTGCATATTCCAGCGCCTTGCTCAGGTCCATACCGGCGCCGACCAACTGATTGACCACGTCGGCCACGTCGTTACGCGCCATGCCGGTGTCGCGTGAGGTGTCGATGATCTTGCGCGACATCTCCTGCTCTTGCGGCTTGTTGGCAATGCCGGCCTTGATCGCGATATCTCGCACAATCGCGCCAAAATCAGCGCTGACCTTGGTCGGCACTGCCAGAGCACCGACACCAACCACCGCCGCACCGACGGCGCCCTTCATGCCCTTTACGCCCGAATCAATCTGCTGATGCCCCTTGGCTTTCAGTTCGGCTTTGTTGGCCATCTGCCCCATCGAGCGATAGGCTTTTTCCAGCCGGCCGACCTCAACCCCCTGTTTTTTCAGGCTGTCGAGGTTTGAGTTCAAACGGTTGAGTAATTTGGACGCACCGGCCGCGCCGGTGTCGTGAGCCTTCTTCCATTCTTCGCGCAGGCGGATGGTGTCGCCAATCGTGCGCTGCAGCACGCGCGCCTTGTTGCCTTCTGCCTCGAGGCGCTTGATACGCCCGGTCACATCCTTGAACGCGGCGCCGACCGTCGAACTGACGGCGCCGCCGATCACCAGCCCGAGGGCGATTTTGTTTGCCATGTGATGGCCCCCATGTGCCCAGCACTACCCAAAGCGGCTCAATCCGTGAGCCACCACACCATTTCCGCAAACGGCATCGACTGGATCTCGGCGGCGGAAAATCCCGTTTCCGCCGCCAGACGTTTCGCCGCCGACTTGATAACGCTGGGGTTAAAACCCGTCGTCGTCGTCCATGCGAAAATAGCCGGCCTGCAAGCGGTTAAAATCCACCAGCTTCAGCCCCTCCAGATCCGCCACAGGGGCACCGGACAACGCAGCAAACAACACCAGCTCGCGCTGCTCATCGTCACCACCCACTTCACGATTGGCGGCCCGCACGTCGCCCACGGTCGGCGAACGCAAGGCCAGCTTGTCGACTGTCACGCCGTTGATTTCGCTCGGGCACGACAGCGTCACCAGCACCTGGTCGGTGGTCAGCGACAACCATGCCGGCATCGAGTCCGAATAATCGGTTTTCGGTACCAGGTGCGAATACGCTGTCTGGACGCGGCGATAGTCGGTCAGCTTGAGTCCTTCCAGATCCTTCAGCCCGACCTCGGCGAGACCTGCGAACAGCATCAGTTCGCGCTGTTCGTCGTCTCCGTTGGCAGCACGGTCTGCTGCGCGCACTTCACGTACGGTCGGGTTACGCAGGTTCAACGTCTCGACGTCGACGCTGTTGGCCTTGCTTGGCCGGGTCAGCGTCACGACGGCACCGACTGCGCTGAGCGACAGCCAGGCGGGGAGGTTTTTAGCGATTGCTTGAGTCATCTGCATCTATTCCCTACAGGCCGAGCGCCTGGCGCACTTCGAGGAGTTGGTCTTTGCCGTCGATCACTTGAATGCCGGCGACCATGTCGATCTCGTACATCAGGCGCCCGTCGATTTCGAGCTTGTAGTAGGTGACCGCGATAGCGTGTTTGATCTCGGCGGCGTCGCCGGCTTTCCAGTCGCCCATGTCGACCTCTTTGAGGCGACCGCGCAAAGTGGCGACCACCGCCGTAACGGCGCCCTTCAGCCCCCTGAAGGCGCCACGGAACGTGGCATTGAACGCCGTGCCATCAGCCAGACCGAAATTCTTCAGCGACTCACGGCGCACGCCCTTGGTGACAAAGGATGCTTCCATTTTTTCCAGCCCCTGATCCATCTCGACAGGGCCGGCCATGCCGCCCCCGCGATACTCGTCAGTCTTGGTGGTCAGCTTGGGCAGCGTCATGCTCGGCACTTCGCCGGCAAAATTGACACCGTCGACGAACAGGTTGGTGTTGTACAAAGTTTGAGGAATCATTGGTTACGCCCCCTTAGGCTGCTTCAAGCACTTCGGTCATCCACTGATCGGTGACTTCGAAAAGGAAATTCGGGTTTTCTGCCGGCGGCACGTCGGTGAAACGGATGCGCCAATACACCTTGCCTTGGGCAATCTGGCTGGCCGTGTTCAGCTCGGTGTCGGGGAACACTTCAAAGTTGATGATTGCGCCCTGGGCTTTAAGGTCGCGCATGAACGCATCCAGACCGTTGGTGACATCGGTCACGTAGGTCTTGGTGATCGAACGGTCGACAGCCCATTTGTGCCCGGCCTGCACTGCATCCATGAGAATGAACAGCGTGCGAACGCGAGTAACGAAGGCCCACTTCGGATCGCTCGACAGCGTGCGGTTGCCCCACAGGCGATAACCGTCATCGCGAATGATCGTGGTGATATTGGCGTTGTTGAGCAGGTTGGCCCGGCACGTTTCGTCGCCGTCCAGGTACTCGACCGCGCGGCCGGTACCGGTGATACCGGTCAATTCCTTGTTCGATGGCGAGGCCCAGAAACCGTATTCAGCATCCGTCCATGCAAACAGGCCTGCTGCCCAAGCCGAGCCGGGCGCGTCGACCGTCGAGCTGGTGACGGTGTCCCAGTACTTCACACCCGGGTCAACCATGAACAGGTTGCGACTGCCGAAATTATCGGCGTAGGCCATGGCGGCCTCATCGGTGGTGCCAGGGCCGTCGATGATGCCGATGGCGCGCAGCTTCTGCGCCACACTGTCGAGCGCAGTGGCCACAGCCTGAGTCGCGGTGTGGCCCGGGGCGATCAGCAATCGCGGCTGTGCGTTGAACAGGCTTTTACCGTCGAGCAGCGCCTGCAAACCGGTGCGCTGCCCCGAGGCCAGAACACCGCCGATGATCGCCGAGGTTTGCAGCGCGGCGTCTTCCAGCTTGGCCACACCGATGGCGACGATCACCGCCTTGGCTTTGACGAAAATCGCCTGACAGGCCTTGGTGATGGCCGAGTCGGCACCGAACGCGGCAATGGCTTCGCGCTCGGTGGTGATCAACTTCAGTTCGCCGGCCTTGGCCGTACCGCCGCCGAGAATGCCCGGTGTGAAGGTGTCGCACAGGCCGATAATCGACGAAGACGGCAGCGAGATGGTGCGCGCTCCCGTCTTGACATCAGTGGTCGTGACGCCGTGAAAGAAACTCATAAAGTCCAATCTCCAGAAACGAAAAAGCCCCGCTTAAGCGAGGCTGTGAGGGTGTTGGTGTTACGCGTAACGGAATGAAAAACGCCCCGTCGGTGCGGGGCGTTTAGTCGGGTTGTGCTGACAGCCAGGTCGGCGCCGGCGGCCGGTGTTCGACAAGCGGGAATTGCGAGCCTTGCGGCCAGTCGCGCAACTGCCGGCGGTAGGCTTGCAGCTCGGTATATTGCTCGGCCGTGATCGAGGTCAAACCGCCTTCGTCGATCTCGTCGCGGTGTCGAGAAACCAGCGGATCGGACAGCGCCAATTGCGCATCACGCCAAGCCCGCTCGACACCCGCCTGCTCGTCAAAATCGAGCGGCGGCGGATCAATCAGCACCGGCTGGCCATCAGGTCGCGACGACATTTTTTTTGGCTGGCTCTCCAGCTCAGCAAGCAAGCCCAGCCAAACACTTTCGGCCACCTCGACCACGTCCTCGGGCATATCACCACCGTGAAACGCCGGCTCATACGCGCCACAGGTCGACGGACTGAAGTAAATAATCTTTTCCACGTTCAATCTCCCAATGCGCGCCAGAAAACCTGCCAATTTGCCGAAGAACCACCCGCCGAGTTTTTCACAAGAATTCTGCAACCCTGCAAGGTAAACCCTACGTCCATGACCGCATGCAGCAGGGGGGCGGAGCCGAGATGTACCGGCGTCACATTCCGCACACCCTTGGTAAATGCACGCGGATAAGACACATAAACATAACCGTTGGCATCCGTGACACCGACGCCCCACTGCTCGATCAGCCCGTCCGGACGCCGCGCCCAACCTGAGGCGCCGATGCTGGAAGCAAATTCCGTGGCGTACTTGAGAGCCGCAGGCCCCTCCTCAAATACCCAGTTAGATTCCCCGCGCGCCAAAACACCGACTGACTGCGGCGGAATAGTGATGCTGGTCAAGCTATTGGCTAGCGCAACAATGACATCCGCACCCTGTCGGTTAACCGCGACGTCGCCCAATGCGGAGTTCTGGATATAGAACTTTGTCCCGATAGGAATGGTGGACAACACCGGCAGCGTCAGAACACCGGACACGGAGACTACGATCCGACTCCCCGCCATTGCAGACGTCAAACTGGCGGTAGCCGTAGTGATGTTCGTTTGCCCGCTGAAACTTCCGCTCGCCCTTCTCACAAACCCCGTCGTGGCCAGCTTATTGCTGTCGTCAAACTGGGGTTGAGTGAGAAAATGTGCCCCGCTCATTGTCCCGGCAAATCGCAACGCCACCGTTCCGCCGCTTAAACGCCACTGGCTGCCGACTTGAGTGAATTCAGCCGTATCGCCCAAGCCCAACGACAAAGCGCCAATGACGCCGGTCGGGATGTACATGGTTTCGCCAGAAGCGGCTACGACATTAACCACACCATCATTCGTATTCGCCAACCCGATGGTGACGCCTTGAGGAATGCCAGCCATCGGCGGCAGCGTGGCTGTAACTGGCGCCGGGCTTGCAAATGTGTGATACCCGCCGACGTGAGCCGCCGAGAGAACCGTGCTCGCCAATAACCAACTGGTGGCCGAATATTCAACCCCTCGCCGCTTGAGAAAATCAGTCGTCGGGATCGACTTACTGGCGTCGTATTGTGCCGGCGTTGGAGCGGTCGGATTCCCGGCCAAACTTGGCGACAACAGTCGGGCGAATCCGTCGGTGATGTCCTTGAACGTCAGCGCCGTGGTGCCCACGACAATCACGCCATCGGTCACCAGTTGCCAGATCGTGTCAGCTTGCGTCGCACCAACCTCGACAGCCACCGTCAGATTCGGCGTCATCTTCGTGTTGTTGTCGGCATCCTTGGCCCGCGCCCAGGCGCCAACCGCTGCCACATAGGGGCCATTGTCCTTGGCGGCAGTCTGGTTTTTCACCAGCACCCGATCACCGGCGGCCAGCGCGACACCATCAATCGTCTGCAAGCCAACCAGATTGATGTTGGCCGTGGTGGCCACGCGAACAGACTGCTTAGTGTCAAGCTTGCTCAGCTCATCCAGAATGCGCGAATCGACATACTCGCGGGTCGCCAGCACCACCGCCGGATCGATCTTCAGCGTGATGTTGCCGGTACTGGTGACCACGAAATTCATGCGCACGACTTGCGTGCGGCCCGAGCCTTGCGACAGCAACGGCTTGAAACTTGGCGCGCAGTTGGCCACCGCGACCAGATCGCCGTCGGCATCGTAGAGGCCGATTTCGCGAATCCACTTACCGCCCTCATCGGCCGGAATGATCTGCTCGGCGATGATCACTGCCGAGTTGACCGGGTCAACCCGTAGCTGATTCAACGGCTTGCGCCGCCACTCGTTGAGCAACTTGGTCTGAGCGGCCGACGGAATCGGATTTGGCGGATCAGCCAGCCCGCCCGGGTTGGCATCTCCAACGCCCATTTCCGTGAGTTTCCAGGCAATGCCGAGCGCGTCGGCGTTCGCCTGCTTGGCCATCCCCACGTTCGTGAGGATCGCGAAAAACTGCGAATTCGCATCAATCATAATAAACGTCCAGGGTGTCTATGGTGTGTTCGCGACCGACCACGCCAAAGCTGCCGGTGACCTCGATGTCACGCATGACGGGTGGGTAAACGTCGATTTCGTCGCCGTCATAAAGGGACACGGCAATGTTCAGATCGCCTTTGGTTTCGAGGCTGATAGCCAGCCCGGTCAGGTGCCGGGTGACGGGCTTGGCGTCGTCGATCAGGCGATCAAGCTCCTGATACATTTCCTCGGTGATACCGGTGTCGAGAACGCCAACCTTCAGCGCGAAAGTGCCCGGCACACCCTCGGGCACCGTCTGGAACCACTCGACGATTTCGATCAGGTAGCCCAGCGGCTCGACCACGCGGCGCAATGCGCCGATGGTGCCCTTGTGCTTGTGGATGTAGAACGACGCCTTAATGGCCGCGCGCTTGGTCGCCTCACTCCACCGGTAATCCCAGCGATCCACTGACCACGCCCACGCCAGATGCGGCAGCAGATGCACCGGACAGGTGTCGGGGTTGTAGAGGTCGCGCAGCGGGACAATCGTCTTTTCGAAAAACGCGGCCTCCATGGCCCGTTCCAGTTGCGTGCTATTAAGCGGCAGTAGACTTTTCATATCAGCCCGCCAGCCTCACGTTGTAGCGCGTGCAGAACGCCGCCTGAGCCTTGGTCGGGGCCAAGTCCTGCCACCCAACCAACTCAACCCGGGCAACGCCGGCGACGTGCAACTGAGCGTCAACAGCGGAGCGTGCGACCTCAACACCCAGCCGCTTGCGGGGATTGATCCAGCCGGCCAATCGGCTTTTCGCTTCGGCCAAACTGGCATCCACTTCCGGGCCGGCGCCGGTCATATGCAAGATGGCGTCAATCTCGTAGCGGATCACCTGCGCACTCTGCACGGTCACCCGATCACCGACAGGGCGCACGTCATCGTCATTCAACGCAGCGGCCACCGTCGCCAGCAGCTCCGGCGGTGCTTCCCCTTCCCCGTCCAGCCCCAGCACCGTTACCGTAACGTGACAAGGTTTCGGGCTTTCAGCCGTGGCATCCGCCACCAGCCCCGAGGCGTTACGCGCGTGCAGGATGTAGCTGTTACGCGGGCCGGCCGTGGTCAAGCCCTCATAGGCCAACTGGATGCGTTCGCGAAACGGCTCGTCTTCTTCCATGACCTTGGGCACCGGCGGCACCGCCAGCAGATCCTCGGACTGGATAACCAGACGCTTCAGATTGACGTTAGCCCCTAACTGATCGAGGTCACCGCGAATGGCGTGCGCGAGCAGTAGCGCCTTGCCGGCGTCATTGACCCGAGCGCGGTTGCCGACCTTGATATAAGCCCCGACCTCAAGCGTCTTGACCACTGGATCGCTTTCCAGCGCGGCCGTCCAGTTGCCCCCCATGTACCCGCGAAACACGCCCAGCCCATCCTGATAAACCTCTTCGAAGTCCAGAGGCTCCAACACGGTCGGTGCCGGCAACGACGACAGATCAACGGTACTCATGCGGCCACCTCCAACGTGACGCTGTCGCCCAGGTACTTCCCGACGATTTGCATATTGATTTGCCCGCCAATGACGGAAATGACGCGCACCTGATCCAGCTTCAAACGCGGCTCCCAGCGCCCTAGAGCGCGGGCGACTTCAGCCTGTACGGCGCTTTTCCAGCCCTCGTTAACGGGCAAATCGACAAACCGGCGCAGCTTGCTGCCGTATTCCATACGGTGCCGGCGACTGCCCAGCGGCGTGCCCAAGATGTCTGGGATGGATTGGCGCAAATGCTCGATGCCGGAAATGGGCTGGCCGGTGTGGCGATCCATTCCGATCATTTGATTACTCCTGCAATTGCTCCAGGTCTGGATGCGCCTTCAAAAACGCATATTGATCATCACCACATGCGGCAACACGACCAGCGACAACAGCAAGCGTGCCGCCGCCGGGCATAATCAAGGTGCGCGAGGTGAAAACCTTGTCGCGAAAAACGCGCGGTGGTCCGATGGGTTCAACCGCGTCAGCAGTAGCAGGAAAACCCAGCGGCGCCGGTTTCAATCCCGAAACAGCAATGGCTTCGGATACCCCGGCGGAATCGCCATCAGTTCTAGACTTACTCATAAGGCACACTCCAGATACGAAAAAACCCGCACTGGGCGGGCTGTGGTGGTTTGAAATTAATGCGTGTGGTGATTGCTGTTGCCGGTGGCATCAATGATTGCGCCGGCGCTGGTGATGCCCTTGGTGACGTGCAGCGCGCCGTCGATCATCACCGCCGCTTTCAGATTGATGTTGCCGGTGGTTACGTTCACGGCGGCATCGGTAACAACCGCTTCCGTGCTGGCCACTTTGATGGTCACCGTACCGCTCGGCAGGGTGATGCTGTAGCTCTTGGCCTGCCAGTCGTAGATCAGCGAGCCGCCATCATCGAAGCGCCAAACCTCGACGTGGTCGCGGTTGTCCGGCGGAGGTCCGGCATTCCCATACAAGCCCGGGACAAACGTGCCTTGTGACACGTCACCACTGGGACTGATCAAACTGCCCTGCTCGCCCATGGACGGCGCCCGCCAATGCCTGGCCTTTCCCGCCGCGATGCTGTGCCAGCGCACCCAGGCGCTGGTCCACTCACCATCAGATACCCTGCACACTGGCGGCGATGCGGACAGATCTACCGCGACCACGTAGCAAGCCTTTACCGCCCCCGCAATCATGCGGTCGTGCTGGGCACTCGCGTAGCTACTCACACATCCTCCGCAGGTACAAAATCCTCTTTGACGTCGTTGTTGAATCCAATGAGCAACATGCCCGGCGGCTCGTCAGGCCAGAGCCATTCCTCCGGGCCTAGATAGACTTGCTGAGTCCACTCCACCAGCCACACGGTGTATCCATCCAGGTGCGGCTGGGTCCAGTCCTGCAGCGATTGCACAAACTCGGCGGGTTCAACTGCCAACCCCCACGTCTGCGCACGCAGAAGCACCGCCAACTGGGTCGCCAATTGCACGGCCTGTTGATGATGGTGCGGCTTGATCGGGTCAACAATGATCCGAGCCTCGAACTTGCAGACCAGCGAGGTTTCGCCAGTGCCGATATCGGTACCCGGCTCGATCTCGGCCACCTCCAGAAATACCGCTGGCAACAACACGCGATCCTTAATGTCTGGCCAGGCTGTGACGGCCTGCACGCCAGGAAGGTGAGCGCGCAGATACTGTTCTACCGCCCGATAAAGCTGGTCCAGGCTGAACGGTTCGTCAGACATTGCCGATCCTCTTAAGGTATTTCTGCAGCTCAAAGTTGAGTTCCTGCTTGAGAATCTCCAGCAGACGCTCATCGGCCTTTTTGACCCAACTGTCGAAATGCGGTCGGGCCTGCTCCAGCGACACTTTGGCTTTGGCCAGCGGGAAACGACTGCCGTGTTCGGCGACCCAGCCCGAACTCGCCCCGCGACCGGGAGAGACCGTGCTGTCCGGGTAATCGTCCCCGTTGAAATGCTTGCTGGCTGTGCGGATCCAGATGTCGGGTTTGTTGCCGTAGACCTTCTTGAGGAAAGCCCCTTGGTAACGCCGCCCCGCCACCGACACACCGCTGCCGGTTTGCCGCGCCCGGCCGATCCGACTGGATTCGATGGCGTTCAACCCGAACCACAGTTTGCCGCTCGCAGCACCACCGGAAACCGGATAGCTGCGCAACCGCTGACGCACCGCTGCAACAGCAATGCGCTCTGACCGGCTGACGGCTCGGGCGATGTGCGTGCGCAACCAGCCCAACGTCTTGTTGATTGCGCGCCGATGCGCCGCAGCCGCCGCTTTCGGCACCACCTTGGCAAAGTTCTGGAACGCCTGAAAATCTGCGGCCGAGGACTGGATAGAAATCATCCCGCCCCCGGCCGAGGGTTTGAAATAGCTGCCGACACTCATGGCCGCAACCTCAGAATCAGGGCGACCAGTCCGTCGCCGCTCGGTTCGAGCTGGATCAAGTCGTAGTCACCGCCGCCATCCAGAGCAGGCAGGTCAACGCTGACCAGCATGCCCTGTTCCAGACCTTGCGAATCGCTGACGCGGATCTCGAAGCGCGGCTCGCGCAACCCGGTGTTGAGCTTGCCGAACTTGGGTTGCAGCCAGGGCGCGGCAAACATGCCGAACACTGGCTCTTCGCGACCCTCGATCCGCGCGGTGTCGCCCAGCGTTTCGAACACCACCGCGTCAACCTCGGCGATCAGATCGCGAAAGCCCATGGTCAGAGTTCCAACAGGATCTGGGCGCGCGGTCGAGTGCACATGTGCAGTGGGTTGGACTGGGCTTCACCGGCCATCCCTTTGTTCATCGGCAACGGCTCGATCATGCTGTAGTACGGGATGCCCTGCGTGTTGACCGTTTCCATGTAGTCCGCCGGCGCGAACACCGAGATGTACAGATCGGGCACGCCTTCAGGCACCAGCAGCGCCTTGTCGTCGTGGACGAAAGACACACCGGCGACCTTGCCACGGTAACGCTCCCAGATGATGCCGCCGAACTCGAAGCTTTCACGAGCATCACCGCGCAGGGCTGCTGCCTGCTGGCTGTTGAGGTAGGTCTCTTTGACCGACTTGTGAACAATCAGCTTGTTCCAGAAGTTCTTGCCGCAGAAAGCGCGCGAACCGGTGCTGGTCACGCTGCCCAGCGCATCCTCCTGCATGTCCAGAGCCTCACCGCACATGACCCGCAGCTCGGTATCGGCCTTAGTCAGCCCCATGGACATCTTCTGACGCTGCACACCGAAGCGCTCATACAAGTCCAGCAACACCGTCGAACCATCAGCGTCGAGGATCTGGCCGTTGAGTGCGCCCATGCGCTGGAACTCATGCGTGGCGTCCAACTGACGACGCGCCTTAGCCAGACGCGCATTGACCACGTCCTGCACCGCCTGCAGCTCGGTGCGAGTACCGAAGGCGCGGATGCCTTGGATCTCATCCGCCTTGATCGTGAAACGCTCCGGCAGGTGCACGGTGTTGAACGGGATCAGGTTGCGCTTGCTCGCAGCAACCACCAGGCCAGAACCACCGCGCTCACCGGCCGGCACCAGTGCCAGGGTGTCACCGTCCTTTTCAATCTGCACGGTCAGCGAGGTAATGCCTTCCTCGCGGAACAGACCCAAGGCGCTGATGCGGCCCGGCAGGTAGGGTTGATCATTGAGTGCAGCGGTCAGCGAGGTAACGGTAAACGCTTCGTCGTCAAAAATGGCGATATCGGCCATGGGTACTCTCCAGAAACGAAAAATCCCGCACGCGGCGGGATGCATACAAAAAAGGATCGACTTAGCGGACGATCACGAAATGCGCGGCAAGTGCTTTCTCGGCGGCCAGATCGAGGCCGGTCAAATGCGCTTCACTGACCTCGGCCAACCGCACCACGGCGCGACCGCGACGCACCACATCGGATTCGCCCAGCGGGCCGTAAAGAATGGCGACAGCGTTTTCGGTGCCGTCCTCAGCCGTTGGGTTGTACGGTGCGAATTCGCCGGAGGCGGTCACCAGTCCGAGGACTTGTCCCGGCCACAACGCTGGACCGGCCGCGACGTTGATCGCTTCACGCGAAATATTGCCGGCGCCTTCGGACAGCAGGAATTCACCCGCGTGCATCGGTTCCTGTTTGATGGTCATGCTCTTGCTCCTTTCGCGCTTTGCGCGGTTCCAGTTTGGGCCGCTTGGCGAGCAGCCCAAATCAAGTTGGGGTCAGGTTGTTTGGCCAGCACCTTGGGCGCCAGGTCGTCCGCCAGCGGCAGACTGTTGTCGATTTCGAAGCCCTTACCGCTGGTGACAATCTTGTCGAACAGACGCGCCCGCACCGCCGCCTCGTCCAGACCTGCCGCGACATACTCGGCGCTGAATTCCGGCAACCGCGCGGCCACGCAGAGGTCGTTTACCGCCTTGGCGCGTGCCAGACCGGCTAAAACGACCTCTTCGCTTTCAAGCTGGGTGGACTTAAGCAGCGGCTCGACCAGGTTGCTGATGCCCGCCGCCGTGCAGCGCTGAGTGACCATCAATGCCAACTTGGCCGAATCGACGACAGGCGGCACCAGCGGCGGTTCGACAGGATCAAGATCCGGATCCGCTTCAGGTGGCTCGTCGAGCTGGGCCAGCAAATCAGCCGGTGCATGCTGGAATCGTTGCAGCACCGCGCCTTGACCGAGGCACGCTTTGACTTTGATGCCGTCGCCGACTTCGTCAGCCAGACCGAGGGCCAATGCTTCATTGGCAGTCAGCCAGGTTTCTGCATTAACCATTCGCCGCAGTTCTGCGTCGTCAATGTTGGGCGCCTTGGCCTTATAGGCCGCAATGATCGCCTCCAAGGTTTGATCCAGCACATCAGCGACCCGGCGAAAGTCCTCAGCGTCCCCGCCTGTATAGGTGTAGGGGTTATGAATCATCAACATGGCGTTCGCCGCGATGACTACGCGGTGTGCACCGCACACGGCAACGCTGGCCGCACTCGCTGCCAGTGCATCAATGCGACCAGTGCAGCGCTCGCCCAGCCGCGACAGCGCGTTGTGCATGGCCAGACCATCGAACAAATCGCCGCCGATGCTGTTGAACGCGGCCACCACTGGTGAAACGCCGTCATCCATGGCGCGCAGATCCTGCACGAACTGATTAGCAGTGATGCCCCACGCGCCGATCTCGCCATAGACGAAAACTTCGATAACTCGATCGGCCGCTTCGCCGCTGGCATCAACGGCATACCAGGTCTTGTCCTTTACCTCGACGCGTTTGCCGGCGCGGTTGTAAATACGCGGTTTCGCAGTTTTGCTCATGGTTGCTCCTTGTCGTCGGTGTCTTCGACGGCATCAAGGGTGTTGTAGTTGAGGCCCAATGCGGTGGCGCGCGCCAGATCGGCGGCATTTTCCAGATCGACCGTTTCGGCGTCGTAGCCAGTACGCAAGACCATCTCGCTGCGCGACGAAAACCCGGCCTGCACTTCCATCCGCCGCGCCTGCACATCCTGCACCGGCTGGATGTAGGCCCAGCCTTGTGGCACCCAGCGAGTGCGCAGGTACTGGCGGCGCTTCTGCGCGTAATCGTCCAGCACCAGAACACCCGACAGCACCGCCATGTCCATCCACGCGGCCCGTACCGGGCGGCAGAGCTGATGCACGTACACGCTAAATTGCAGTTGCTCCAGGCGGCGCCGGAACTCGTTGAGCACTACCCGCAGGGCTCGGTCGTTGATCCCGCGCATGTCGCCGGTGAGGATTTCGTAAGGCGTGCCCGATCCCGCTGCTGCAGCCATCAACTGCTGACGCATGAAGTCCGGGTAGTTATTGCCGGCGTCTGGCGGTTTGGAAAACTCAACCTCTTCGCCCGCGCCAAGCTCCTGCATGGTGCCGGGCTCGAGCGCGACCATGGGGGTGAAATCGTCACGGTCCAGATCAAGCAATTGGCCGGTGACCGGATCGCGTGGAACCGGTCCCGATTCCGGCGCCGGGCGCTTGATGAAACCGGCGAACAGGTTGGCCACCTCTTGGCGGAACAACACCGCGTCGTCGTAGTTGTCCAGACTGCGCAGGCGCTTAAGCACCGGCGACAATCGCGGCACACCGCGCAACTGGCCAGGTTCGACCGGTTCGAAGATGTGCAGCACCTGCGCGGCCGGGATTCGCACTAGCTGGTTGTAACCGGCGTTCAACGAGGCCGAGTCACGCGGATGCGACATGTACATCCAATACGCTACCCGCTTGCCGCCGGGCGTGAACTCGATGCCGGCGCGGATGATGTTGCCGTTCTTGGTGCTCTCGAATTTGTCGTGCGGCACAAACTCCGGCGCCAGAATCTGCAACTGCAGCGGAACCGCCAAGCCTTCATCCCGACTGCGAGGACGCAAGCGAATAAAGCATTCACCCGATGTTTCCACCGTGCGCGCCACCAGCGCCTGCTGGCCGTAAAAGTCGGTGCGGTCATCCGCATCAGACTCATCAACCCAATCGCCCCACAGCTCTTGCAGCAGCTTGCGCAACGCATCATCGTCGGTTGTCGGCCTAGGCGTGATGCCGGTGCCGATCAAGTTGCTGACGCGCTTGTCGATCACGTTGAAGGCATACGGGTCATTACGAACCGCTGCCCGGGAGCGCGAGCGCAAATTGCGCAGTGCCGGGGTGTTGATGCTGTTGATCCCGTTGTCGGGTGCATCCCAGCCAGTGGATCGGCGGCCCTCACCAGCGCCTTCGTAACTGGCTTTGATGTTGGACGGCAGCACAAATCCGTTACGGGTCAGCGTCGGAAAATGGCGGGCCATCAGATCCCCTTCCCTGCGTGGTACAGCCGGACCACGCGCGAACGTGGCCCGGCGGCGCTGGCCAGCGACGAGCGTATTTCTTCGCGCGCCTTCAGCAGCTCATCGACCGTGCGGTATTCCACGGTACGGTCGGTGTAGCGCACAGTTTTTTCACCGCGAGCAATGGCCGCCTCAACCGCGTCGAGGTGCTTTTTCGTAAATGACATATCAGCGTCTCTTCAGGTAGCCACTGGCAGAGCTGCGGCGTAGAGGGGATGCCGCAACCGGGCGCGGAGTCGAGGCCGGTGCTGCAGGTTGCGGTGCGGGTTGCGCAGTAGAGGCGACCGGAACTGGTTGTGTAGAACTAGAGACACGTTCGCCCTGAACGGGCTTCATGCCTGTCGCGTCATCAAACAAACCGGCCTGTGCCAGTGACTGTCGGACCCGCTCCCAATCGTGTTCCTGATATCGATTGATGCCCAAGTAATGAGCCATGGCCAAGCAGTACACCATCAGGTCGAGCGCTTCGTTGCGTTCGGCCTTGCCCTTGACCCACTCGATGCGCTTGTGACCGCGCACGTAGCGGGCGACCTTGCGTTCGGCTACGCACTGGGCGAAGAACTCGTCCGGCAGGTCGTTGGCAAAGTGCAGACACCCCGGCCCGTCCGGGAACGGGTAGCGGTTGTAAATCCAGTCTTTGGCGGTGTCGGTACCGACGAACCACAGCTCGGCGCCATTGCGTTCGGTCTGGCCTTTCCAGGTCACGTCTACCATGGAAGGGCGCTGAGCGATCACCGGCCTGCCCGGCTTGCTCGCCCCTTTGATGGCGAAGACGTTGCGCCAGCGACGAACGCGACAGAAATGGTAAACCTCGTCGGTGTGGTGACCGCCGGAGTCAACGCCGGTGGCGAGGATCGCCAAGTCCACGCCGCAGGGATGCCGATACCGCGCCTTAAGCTTTTCATCCAGCACCGCCCAGGTTCGCTCGTCGGCCGGGTCACCCCAGATAATCTGGTGATCAACAACCCAGCGCTCCATGCCGATGCCGAAGCCCATCACCATCAGCTCCAAGCGGTTGGCCTGGACGTCGACGGCGCCAGTCAGCATCAGTGAACCGGCCGGCATCGCGCCGAGGGTGTAGGTTTCGAGACGTGCCCGAGCGATCAGCACTTCGGCCTTGGTTTGCTCCTGCGCACTGTCCCAGACCTTGGCCAGACGGGTGTTATAAAACACCTGCATGGGTTCGAGGTCGCCTTTGTTTTGGGCGACTTTCGCCTTCTCAAATTGCATCGCCAAAGTACGCCAATCCATCCAGCCAGGTGGTGAATAGAGAGCATTAAGGTGAAACCCGACCGTCTCGCCATCACCTTCCGCGTGCGCACGCCATACGCCTTTAGCGAGCATCTCACCCTTGTGGTGTTCCTCGATCAGCACGTCACAATCGGATCCAGCACACTCGTAATGGACTGCGCTCAAGTCCTCGCTGTAGTGCAGCCGCTCCCACTCAAGCACCTGCATAAAGCCGCAGTCTGGGCACGGGACGTAGTAGTGCCGCTGGTCGCTGCCTTCGAACAGATCGGCAATGCGCGAAGCTCCCTTGATCGTGGGCGAGCTGGAGAAATAGAACTTTGCGTTGCGACCGAAAGTACTGGCACGTGTCTCGGCCAGTTCAATCGGGTCTCCCTCTTCCCCAATGTCGACTTCCCAACGATCAATTTCATCGCCGTAAATGTAGCGCGCCGATAGCTCAGATAGGTTCGCAGCAGAGCCGGCGGTTGTAACATACAGCGAACCACCTTCGAATTCCTTGGTATCCATGGTGTTCACCGCATCTCGCCCGGTTGCGATTCGCCCACGCAAAACTGGAGTGGCTTTGATGGTCTTTCCGATCCGCGACGACACTCGTTTGGCCAGGCCCAAGCTTGGGAGCAGCGTCAGGATATTTGACGGAGCCATGTGGATTAGCCCGCCAATCCAGTTGAGCGCGATTTGGGTTTTCATCAACTGGGAAGCCACCATGGTGACTACACGTTTGCTGCGGTGTGCGGGCGACAGACAACGCATAGGCTCGCGTGCATAAGGCGTCCGGGACGTGCGGTAACGGCCGGGTTCAGCAGCACCTGTGTCGCGCGGAATCCGCATGTACTCATCTGCCCACTCATCGACCCACAGCTCAGGCTCTGGCCGCAGTCCACGGAAGTACGCCGTACGGTAAACCTCGGCACCGTTTGCAAGTTTGGTATCCATGGGATCAGTTTCCGAGGGCTAAGGCGTGGTCGAAATCTTCGGTGGAGAGTCGCTCAGCCTCCTCAAGAGCCTGGCGGATTTCACTAAGAAGGTGCTTCTCAATGTCCCAAGTGTTGGTCATAGCCGACAACACTGGAGCGAGTTTGGGCGGCAAGCTCAATAGCAAGTCACGTGTCATGCGCCCTGACACGAACGCCGCTTCATCGACGACTTCCCTATCCACCAAGTCGCCGGTGATCTTTTGCAGGTCAGTTTCAGCCCGCTCAGCCTGCGCGAGAGCCAGTCGGGTCTTAGCGTGATGGTAGTCCGGCGCTGCATGAGGGACAGCGCTGTGGACTAAAGGGCCAGTCTCAATATGCTGGACTGATGTACGGATAGCCGGTGCAATTCGTGTACCTGCGTTACTGCGTGCTGGATCGCCCGTCATTTCTAAATACTGATCGGTGGCTTCGACATCGATCTTGCCATCCGAGGCGTAAATCAATCGGCCTTGCTTGGCCAGTTTGCCGACGTACTGGCGAGACCATCCCTTGCTGGCCGCGTATTCCGTTCGGCTCAAAACGGTCATGTAAACCTCCTGTCAACCTAGGGCCGTCAACCTCTGTCAACCTCTGTCAACCAACGTGGAAAATTCAGCCACTCGCAAGATCCCGCGGGTTTCCGACCCCGTACCCTCCGAATAACCCCAGGGTCCCCGGCGGTTTCAGGCTGGTCCGCCGCCATTCGGCGGGACATCGCACACGCCAAGCCGCTTGGCAGCCCAGCGTTCGTACAAGCCGATGGCAACATCTGCACCGGCCATTGCCGTGAGACAACCCAAGGCGCCAGCCGTCCAGAGCGACATGCCCGCCGCGATCATCAGCATCATTGCCGAGACTCCGCAGACAATGCAGGCACCGGATCGAAGCGCAAGCCGACGCATCAACGCCCAGCCCCGGGCACCATCCTTGTCTGCTCGCCACATCTCACCGGATACGCCGCCGACCAGAGCCAGGACGATCACCAACCAGATCGGCATTTCTGCCAGCGCTTGCTGCTCATTTGTCATGTTGTGCCTCAAGTGAAAGAGCATGCCGAACACAAAAAAGAAAACCCCGCCGGAGGGCAGGGTTTTCAATGTCGCGGCATACGCCAGGACGAAGTGCACAGCACGTGCTCGGGGAAGCGCCAAGGCGCAGAATCCATATCGTGGGGACTTTTTACCCCCTGAGTACGGAACCGAAAAGGGGGCATTTTCGGTTATCCAACTTGACGCAACTTTGAGGCAACTTTGAGGAGACTTTGAGGCAAAGCGCCCCGACCAACGGTAAGCCACTTTCGTGCGTCCTTCCGCTCGGCCAGCACCTCAAAGAGTCGCACATGAAGGCGGTGTACAAGATCGTAGTAGGTTTGCTTCGCCTTTGAGACGTAGCCCAGTTCGTGCAACTGCGCTGCCCATGTTGGTGCAGGGTCAAAGCCATAACGCATAACCGCCAACTGTTGCAGCCTTTCACCCCGACCATCTTGCCGGGCTATCTCGGAAAGGGCGGCACCAACTTCCTGCGCAATTGCATCTGGTCCCGCACCACCGCCGAGAAGGATCCGAGAACCGGGTGTGCCTCGCGGCGCGCAACCGCCCCACTCCATGATCGTCGCCATCGGGCTACCCATGCCTCCGGCTTCACCGCCGTGTCGGCATTGCTCGCCCCAATGTTTCAGCAATAACTCCATCGCCTCAATCATTGCCCTGCCCCCGTAAAACCCAACCCGACACAGAAATAGCCCAACCCGACACAAACCCAACACACATAAATCCCTTTAAATTCAATGCTTCAATCAAACTTGTGTTTAGTGTGTTGGGTTTGTTGGGTTTATCAGTCGTCGCATAAGAAAAAATTCCTTCCGTTGAATTCGTTGCAAAGAACGTCATGCATGCGCGTGCGCGACACAAAACCCAACACACCCCACACAACACCCGCGAAGGCATGTAATTCGGGCACTCAAATTGTGTGGGGTATTCAAAATCAACCCGACACACACTCAACACACCCAACACACTTTTGAAAATAGTCATGCTGCAAGCGCCTTGATGTGATCCCAGCTGTCCACGTGCCAGCCCGCCAGCTTGGCCTTCGCCCGCCAGTTCTCCACCTGCTTGCCCAGCTCTGCCGCCTTGAGTGATGGGGGCGGGGAAGCATCCAGATCCACAGGAAAGAAAAACGCGCCGAAGCGACGGTTATTGCCGTCAGTCCAGGGTATCGCCCGCGTTTTATCCACCTCAGAACTGATGAATAGAGAGAACTTGGTCTGACTCATCACGTGCTCTTTATTGCGCTGACACCATTCGAGAAATAACGAATAGAGATCGGTCGATAGACACGGTCCCCAAAGCCCATGCCCCAGCTCGCTGTACTTCCACAGATGCAAGAATGTTTGCCAGCCGGCCCGACTCAAGGCCACCAAACGCTCACGCGCCTCGGTCGATGGCGGCCGCGTGCGCTGGTTGAAGTCCCCTAGATCGACCGACAGTAACCAACCGTAGAGCGCCGCCACCCCACCCTGCTCCAGTTCACGACCAATCGCCTTTTGCCTTGCGACTGGCAGGGTCTCCATAGGCCACATCACCAGCATTCGTCGATCACTGTCGCTGATTGGCCACGGAAGAATCTCGTTGCTGAGAAATACCGCATTCATATGGTTGGCTTCTTCCCAGCCATTAATGAACTTCGACTCCATCCGCACCGTTTTACCAGTGATCAAGTGCTTGATCTTGCCCACCTGGTTGTAACGCTGATCGCGACTGACCACCTCTTCGAAGACGGACCACAATTTGCGGCTTTGCCACGCGTTGAAACTGCTTTCCAATTGCGTCTGACCAACAGTCGCCGCGTATTGGCCGTAAAGCATGCCGAGTGCGTCAGCGAACAAAAGGCTCTTGCCCGAACCTTCCATGATCGAATGCATCAACACAGCGGTATCCATCTTGGCGCCCAGGTGCTGCAGCGGATACGCCAGCCAGCGAGTTAGCCAATCGGTTGCAGCTTCATCGTGGTTACAAAGAAATGAAATCAGCCAACGCAGGTTGGCACACGCTGCATCATCCCTGACTGGCTCAAGCGGCAACCCGTCAAAGGTATTGATGTACACCGCAGGATCCTTCGTCATGGTCGGATCAAACACGATGTGTTCAACATCGACGGTGCGGCGCTCACTGCTGTTCAACCACAGCGGGTAAGTGTCACCCAGCGCCATCTTCACCGCGCCCTCGGCTATACGCCGCTTCTTTTCCCGATCCCAAACGTCTTTGGTGCCATCGATGTAAACGTAGCGATCGGTTGGAGACATCCCGAATGCACCGCCTTTCTTCCCGGCCATACGGCGCGCCTGCTCGATCTCGCGAACATGATCGTCAGAAATCAGCCTCTTTCCGGTGTCGTCCAACCAGGCTTTGGCCAGTGGCTTGCCCACACGAGCTTCGAAGGCGGACTTCTTCATTACCTTCGATTGGTCGCAATCCCACACGTGCGTGGTGCCCTCGACCAACGCGAAACGACGCAGAATGTGGTCCAACGTTATGACCTCCCCCGCCCCCCCGTCAGGAGCAGGAGCGGCCTCGCTGGACGGGCATGTTTCATCGGAGATCGGCCCGCTCAATTCACCGGATGGGGTGGGGGGAAGATCATTCGGATCTGGACGGGCGGCGTGTTGCATGCCCAACATTCGCGCAGCATCCTTCACAGCCTTCGACTGGTCGCCACCGTGCTCGAGTAAGCAGAACACTTCAAAGGCGTCGTTCTGATGCCCGTTCGCGAGAGGGTCAGCACCGTGGTGCGAATAAACCTTGTCCTCACTGATCGTCACCCCTGGCAGACCGGTGCTGCTTTGAGGGTACAGCCACTTATTGCCTCGCTTGATGTATCCATGGGCACGAAGAAGCTCCGCAACATCGTGACAACGGTTGAATTCATCAATTACCGAGGGCCGTTTGCCGCCACCGAGTGCAGGACGCTTTTGGGCTTTGACCGGTGGCTTCGTTGGCGCAACCGCCCATGGACACGCAGCTTCAGCATCTCGCTTAAAAAACTCCCAATTCTGCCAAATGGTAAGCAGCTCGTTGGTCAGCCTCGGCAGCCCGTCAGTAGCACTTGGAGCGGTTTTCCAGATGTAAGGTTTGCCGGTACCGGGATGAATTGATGGTGGAAATACGTCTTGCACCAATCCCGCACGTAGTTCAAAGACCGTGAAGCGTTTGAACGGCTCGGCTTCGGTTCGTGCAGCAGCTTCTGCGGCAAGATCACCTTGCTCTTTCGCAGCCTTGGCCTTGTCCATCAACCCTTTGAAAATCGAACCGTCCGGGTCTTTTTCATTCGGCCATGAAAGTGAATGACGCGTGAGTTCGATGCCTTCCGGCACCTTGAACACTACCCGGAATCGCAGCGGATTCCCGACGATAGTCGGGAACACTACTGCCATCGCATCAAGGTCAAGGCCCAACAGTTCATACAGAACATGTCGCGTCCATTGAACGTCATCAACATCCAATGAACAAACGCGGCTCGGCCCCAGCACGACGCCAAGGTTGTGATTTGGGTTTCGTTGCCAGAACGCCTCGGCCGTGTCGGCGTCGGTGATATAGCCTCCGGGCTTATTCCACCCTAGGCCTTTCGGAGCCTTTTCACCTGGATCAATTGATACGAGTGCCAGGTCAAAAGTACTGATGTAACGCTTTGCCCATATAGCGATGGCTGTTCCTTTGCCCGTTTCACTCATCGCCGGGCCTCCCGCAACTCCTGACAAGAGACGCAGGTCTCGCAACCTTCAACCTTCTGCTGTCGAAGCAACGGGATTGGTTCGTCGCAGTCGTCACAGAACTGCGCGCTAACGCGGCTCGATGGCACGCGGCGACTGCGATGAATAGCAACATCAAGCAGGTATTGCGCCTGCTCGTTTGCGCGGTCGATATCATCAGCCATTGATGCGATCCTCCATCGCCTGACGAGCGCCCGCCATGATTCCAAGGACTTCGCGTATCACATCCATTCCGTGCTTTTCGAGATCCACGACTTCATGAAGCTCCCAGACGTTGTCCGCCGCGCCGTCGTGCATCTTGGCCACGAATTCACCGGTTTCCCCGAGTAGCTTACCAACCGCTTTCAAGGCATCACGGGTTGCCGGTACGGGCACGGGCCGGTACCAAACCGCACCTGCTGGACGCATCAATGCGTCCAGCAGGCGTGGATCAGCGGTCAGCCTGATAACTTCCTCAAGCTCATCTGGATTCAGCCAGCGGCGTTCTTCATCGAGCTTGAGTTTCTTCTGGAGGGTGTCGTTGTCCAACACCATTTCAAAGGCAAGGGCGGTGATTCCGCCCTTGTAGTCACGACCAGCGCGATAAATCGCTTGGCGTAGTGGCAGGACCGGACCAGCGTCCGGCAAAAGATCTGTGCGACTCATAACCGTAAATCCCCTGTTTACGGTGTAGCCATAGCCTAGGGCAAACCCTATCCTATGACCACGACCGATGTGCATGTGCTGTGTATCGTCGTAGTCGGGCTGGGGGATTCTTTGGTGAGAGGCCCCAGCTCGACACCTTTTAAGCGGCCCTGACCTTGCGGCGCGATCCGATTGGACGAATCTCTACCGCTGTACAGGCCCCCTTCTCATCAACCCGAACTCGAATATCCCGAGCTGAGTTGAGCATTTGAGAGACAGCGCTTTGCGATACCCCGATCAGTAAAGCCAGCTCTGGTTGAGTCTTACCCTCGGCGAAATCTCCCAAAGGAATTCCTATTTCGTTTGCCATCCACGTTTCCTCGAATGGGCGTTGCGGCATGGATATTAGTGTTACTTCTTTTGAACAGCAAGAAAAAAGACGTTTTGCTGTTTTGATAAAATAAGTCTTCCTTATAAATTGGGATGCATGATTACCTCGATACCCTTTTCTGCCGACGACGAGACCCGAAAAGCCGAAGCCATGCGCTTGAAGGCTATTTATCAGGATCGCAAACGGCATGATCCCTCCCTTACCCAGGACAAAATCGCCGATCTGTGCGAATGGGCTGGGCAAAGCGTTGTCAGCCAATACTTAAATGGCAGAATCCCTCTCAACATCGGAGCGCTGATCAAATTTTCGAATGTCTTGGGCTTTTCGCTTGAAGAGGTAAGTCCACGTCTCGCTGCTCTCGCCAAAATGCCCCGCCTGCGGCATTCGCAGGGCGGCAATGAAAGCTCAAGAACCCCCGACTGGGAAATGCATCAGATTGAAGTGTGGGATGACGAGACCCCGCTCGGGCCTGATGAAGTAGAGCTGCCATTCTTTAAGGAAGTGGAATTGTCTGCGGGTAATGGATCTCAGGTTAGGCTTGAAACAAATGGACGTAAGCTTCGCTTCGGGAAACGTACTCTCAAAAGAAAAAGCATCGATCCTGCTTCTGCTGGTTGCGCTCCAGTAACTGGGAACAGCATGGAGCCAGTGCTTCCGGATGGCAGTACCGTGGGTGTAGACACCGCGAATACAGTCGTTCAGGACGGCAAGATGTACGCCATTGATCATGACGGACAGTTGCGCGTGAAGCTTCTCTATCGATTGCCAGGCTCAGGTTTGCGCCTACGGAGCTACAACACCGAGGAACACCCGGACGAACGTTACGATGGCGACTACGTCCAACAGCACATTCGTATCATCGGGAAGGTTTTCTGGTATTCGGTAATGCTTTAAGAGATCCCTCCCCAAAGGCCCGTAAGGGTCTTTTTTTTCGTCTACTAATTTTATTTACCAAGTTTTATAAGTGATACTGTTGACATATTAAATCAGTAACACTAATTTTGCATCGGAATCTACCTCTCACCAAAGAGATCAAACCATGCAAATCACACAGCAAAGCGACACCCGCTGCCCTGTTTACCTGCACCCCTCCGCATGCTGCAGTCGCGCCGCAGTTGAAGACCTACAGCTTCGCACGGGACTTCTCGTCGTCAGCAACCCCAAGGGCCGTCCCGCCGCTATCAGGCCAGTCATTATCGCTAACGCATCCGAAGCCACTGCCGGGCCACTCGGAGACGACGCGGCATGAATAACTACCTCATCCCCCTCACTAAACAAGATCTGTTGCATCACATGCTCCAGGTTGGTGGAGGTGCCGTGTGCCCTCTTCAACGACCAGAGCAAACCATCTATGCAAGGTTTGATGTGGAGCTCACTCAAAACAGCGCAGTCGTCAGCGTTGAATTGGGAGGTCACACCGGCGAACTGACCCTCAAGCGGTCGGACCGAGCCAATCACCTTCATCTGCGGGATTTCATCCAGGACATTGCGAACGGCCGAATTGAATCAGCTCAACCCGCGCCACCCGAGCAGTCCGGCCGACTGGCGCAAATTGATCGAGCACTTGCGGACTCGGAAGCATTGCTTGCCCGCGTTCGCAAACTGATCGCTGCCTGAGGACTGCGCCATGAATCGCACCCTGGACGAAACAGCCGCATTGCTCGGACTCAAGCCCCGCGCCTTCCGCACCAGGTTGCGCGAGCTGAGCATTCTCAACAGCAGTGGCGATCTAGCCAGCCAGCACCGTGATCGCGGCTATCTGTATTCGGATCCGCGCAGCACCCTGATTCCATCCCTCAACAAGTGCCGTCATTACTCAGTGGTGATGGTGAAGGAAGAAGGGGTTGAATGGCTGGCCAAGAAGCTGGGAATCGCCATCACTAAAAAGGACGCCGCCGCATGAAAACCAACAACCTCAATGCCTACACGCAAGCCCTCGGCGCCCTGAAGCTGATCCCGATCTACTTGAACTGCCCGGGGGTAGTCAGCCGCGCAACGCTTGTTGGCGCCTCGACGGAAGCCATCCAACTACTGGAAAGCATGCCCGTACTAAGCACCGAGTTGGCCGAGGTATTCCGCTGCGTCAACAACGTGATCCTTGACGGGCAAGTCGCCTACGTTACGCCCACAAACTCGCCTGAGTACCCATTCGGCGCGGTAGTGGCTGACGCCAAGGGCAACATTTGTGCGGCTGCAATGGGCAAAAGTAAGGAAGGCCTCGCCGAGCTGATTCGCCTCAAGTTGCTGCCCCCATCGGAGGGGTTCGGGGAGAACGTAGCGTGAGCAACACACTTGAACAATTGCGACGTCAGTTCGCTACTCCATGCCCGACCCTAGCCGCTGTTCGGGAACAGTACTTCGCACACATTCGCACCGACCGCTACCTACTGGCAGAGATCAAGGCAGGTCGTATCGCGCTGGTCGTGAAGCGTTTGCACGGGTCGGCTCGTGCACAACGAGTGGTGTACCTGCACGACCTGGCCGAGTTCCTCGACGCCCAAGCGGCAAAGCAAGCGGCTTGATTTCAACGGTCGCCTCTGCCGTCCAGGGGCAAACAAATCGCACATCAATAGGCACAGCACATGAAACCTACGGATACGGCCGAATTCATCGGCGAACTCAACGCAGGCGTTTTCGCCAATCAGATCGGTCACGCCCTTTCTGAAGTGGCATCGGGAGTAGTTGATAACGGCAAGGTCGGCTCGGTCACTCTGACCTTCACCTTGAAGCAGATCGCCAACAGTCATCAAGTCACCGTCAATCACAAGCTCGCCTATAAGGTGCCTACCAAACGCGGCAGCCGTACCGAGGACACCACCCTCGATACCCCGATGCACGTCAATGAGGGCGGTCGCCTGACTTTGTTCGCCGAAGCCCCCCGCGCCGGTCAGCTATTCAACCGCGACGACGCCCCGATTCACGCGAAGTCCTAAACCGTTCGATTCCAAACCTCTCACCAAAGGAAGTCGATTCAATGGAAGCCAAAGCAATTCAGTTGATTCAGGACACCGCCGTTCTGGCCTATGCCAAGCCGCTGGATACTTTCACCCCAGCGCTGGTATTGCCGTCTGACCAGAAGATCCACAGCATCGAGAAATTTCAAGCCGCTCGTAGCCGGTTCCGCGGCGCGCTCACTACTCACTCGCTGCTGGACTTCGGCAATTACGTTATGACGCAAAGTGCCGAAGTTGTCGCGTCTGGTTTTGTGGACGCCGAAGCAATGTCGTGCACAGTCATTTTCAACCTGGGCGACACCAAGTCACCAGGGCACGGCGACTTCACCGCCACCCTGAACTTGAGAAAAACTGCTGCTTTCCGGGCGCTGGAGCGTGCAGCCTCCATTCAGTTCGCACAGAAAGACCTCAGCGATTGGATCGAGGATTGGGCATCGAATCTCCAAGCCCTCGCGGCTGATGACACTCCCATCGATTTGCGAAAAGCCGCGAGTGCCATCCGCTCCATCAGCATCGAGCAAGCACGCAAGAGCGAACACATCGTCGGCGACCTAAGCGCCTCCCGTTCAGCGATGGACCAGATTGAGGCGAAGTCCTCAGAAGGGTTGCCTGCTGAATTCCTGTTCACCGTCGAGCCATATGAAGGGCTGAAAGTCCAGATCATCCGCCTGCGTGTAGCCGTTCTTACTGGTGGGGATAAACCCCTCCTGCGCCTGCGCTGGATTGGAGAAGAACAGCTTCGCGAAGACTTGGCACAAGAATTCAAGGAAGTCGTGCAGCACGAAGTCGGGGGCGGCGCGCAATTGACTATTGGCAATTTCAACTTGGGTTAACAACACCAATCCCCCCTCCGCCGGCCTCTCACCAAGTATCCCGGCGGAGGGATCTACTGAGGTACACAGCACATGACTGCAATTCAAATCTACGTACTCATCGCCCTGATCATCTTGGCCGGGCTACTTGTCTGGGCCGGTTATTTCATGGGGCATAACGACGGTATGTCCGCAGGCATGAAAGAAAGCGATGCGATCCAGCGGGCCGAAAGCGCAAAGACCATTCGCGAATTGAAGGCTTCCCTCGACTTCATTAAGGCTGACTACGCCCGCCTGGCGCAATTCAGCAAGCGCCTTCAAGGCGGACTGGCCCTCGGCGAAACCGATCGTCAGGCGCTACTCGACATCGCCGAGAAGCTTCGGATTGCCGCCGAGACGTTCGCCGCCTTCCGCACAGGTAAAAAACTCGAAAGAGACACGATTGAGCTGCGTGATAAAGCGCTTGCCATGGCAGCCCTTCGTGCTCCGGTGACTTCATGACAGCGCTTCGCCGAACGGTTCGAATTCGTCGAGGGCAAATGCCACCTCTCGACTTACAGACCATCTGCGACAAGTGCGAAACCTCGCGAGCACATGGCAACCATCAACAATGCAGCAAGCAGCGCCAAGCCGAAGGCATCGCCCGGCGAGCAGCGGAGAAATCACAATGAGTGCAGCAGAGAAAATCGACTTCCACATCACACCTGGCGCCTGGTTCCGCCAAGACTTGCTGTACCCGGTTTTCGGCCTGAGCACCGAAGCAGTCCGCAAGTACCGCACCCGCGGCCTGTGGCTTGAGGGCAAACACTGGCGGTATGACCCGGCTAACGTAATCGTCTACAACCGCGCAGCCATTGAGCGTTGGATGGAAGGGAAACCATGATCGATAAGATGCCGACCGGCGTTGAGATGAATGGCAAGCAGTTGCGTATCTGGTTCATCTTCAACGGCCAACGGTGCCGAGAACCACTGGAAGGAATCTCAAAAGTAAACAAGGCCGCTATCGCATACGCGGATAACAAGCGTCGGACCATCCTCGCAGAAATCAAAGAGGGTCGCTTCGACTACGCGGCACACTTTCCGAAATCGCCCAGGGCTGCAATGTTCACAGGCACTGGCGGCCCTTCGCTGAAGCGTACAGTGAAGGAAGGCATAGATCGTTGGCTAGAGGTTCAGTACGCGCTCAAAGCATCAAGCACCGTCGTCAACTACGTGAGCAAAGCAGTACACGTTGAGAAGAAATTCGGTAAGCGTCGGATCGTCGACATCAGCAAGAGCGACATCGAGCTTTTTCAAGCGCAGTTGTTGAAGCAAGGCCTGGCCCCGAAGACAGTGAACGACATTTTCACCGTCGTTCGCGGCGTCTGGGCCGACGCATTCGGTGACGGAATATTGAAAGCCAACCCACTCGACCGGATCAGCAACGTCGGGGCGGACGTCGACCTCGAGCACGCTGACCCCTTCAGTCGCACCGAGATCGAGCTGATCGGTAAAACGGACCCCGGCCGGCGAGCTGATGCCCGAATGATTGAGTTCAACTGCTGGGCCGGGCTGTCTCTGTCCGAGCTTATCGGACTGGCTGCTGAAGACGTCGACCTCCAAGCCGGCCTGGTACACGTTCGCCGGGCATTGGTCATCGGCGAATTCAAAGTACCTAAGGAGCGCTCCAGGGTGCGAGCGGTTGAGCTGATAGACCCAGCGCTCGAACTTATGCGGGAAATTATGGCTGCCGCCAAGGACGCAATAGCCGAAGAGATCACGGTGATCCAACGCGACAACATCACCTCAAAAAATGTGAAAGTGAAGTTCCTTTTCCGCAGTTCCACCAGCGGCTTACTTTGGAATGGCAAAACATTGAGCAATTGGTTTACCGCCCACCTGAAAAAGGCAGAAGTCCGCCACAGAGGTGCCAATCAGTGCCGCCATACATTTGCCAGCCAGATGCTATCGAGCTACGTTCCGGTCGAATGGGTGGCGCGGCAGTTGGGACATACCGATACAACCATGGTGCGAAAGCATTACGGAAGGTGGATACCGAAGGATACTAAAAGTATGGCTGGGATGGTTTCCAAAATGCTGGGATTCAGACAATAATTCAACACAACACTCTTTACTCAAAACAACCAAATATAAAAACGCCCCAACAAATAAAACTATCGGGGCGCTTTCATCTTTTGAATAAAAAAGAATTTACAGCAACTTCTATTTCGCACGCATTTCTTCAAGAAGTTTTATGCCTACGTTCACCGCTTCTGTAAATTTTATAGGAGCCGACTCAAACAGGCCGAACGACCCAACAACTTCTTCCGGTCTGAATCGGTAAGCTGCACCAATCAAATTCTTCTGCGAATCTTTCCTCTCCGGAGTTAGTTTAGGCTCCAAAGCAGAATATATATTGGTTTGCCATTGAGTATCGTCATCCCGATTCTCCCAAGAGGCAAGATCTAAAATATCAAAACCCAAACTATCAAAAAAACCTAAGATAAATGTTGCGCAAGTTAATCCCGCACCTGGAGAGTCGATAAACTCCAGATCACCGTTGAAAACCGAGGCTCCGGTATATTCCATACCATATGGTATTCCAGCCGAATTCTCATCATATAAACGAGATGCGTGCTCAGCAAAAAGCTCAAGTTCCTCCTCGTCAAAGTGCTTGTTTGGCACGGATCGATAAGGAGCATTGTAAGGATCGCACTTTAGAGTGTAGTGCCACGCCAAATGCAATAGGCTCAGATTTTTCCTACTACGATCTTTGAAAACCAATGCTGCGTGGCGCTGCCCAGGAGTCGACGTTTGAAGAATCGCGGCCCCGAACAGCCCCACATCGCCAATGAGTTTAACTTCAGGCAATCTTGACTACCTTAGGTCGAGACAACCCCCGCAACGCGCGCTCCGGATCTTGTTCCGTTTCTTTAAGGTGAGCATTTACACGATCATAAAGAGCAGTCCAATTACTCAGCTTGTCTCTCATTCGAAAGGAAGTGCGCAAAATAGATACGCTTGTAATTTTCCGCATCAAACTTGGGTCAGCGACAACCAAGAGCTCGTTCAAACTCCAAAGATCTTTAGCCTTTATATAATCCTCAACAACATCCACAACTGCTCGAATAGCCAATCTACTTTGCTCAGGTTCAACAATCGCAGCTGCATCCAATGCATAGATCGAATCAAGCTGCTCTTCAATTGCAGCTATGATCTTTCCAGTAATGGGCTTAACCTTGATATCGATAAGCTCATTAACTGTCCACCCATCTTTAACATCGAGGACGCCAATAACACTTTCGTTGAAACCCGTTAAATCACTATGTCGCTTAGCAGCAGCTAACTTAGCTGCATCCCGGAAGGAACCATATGATACGACATTCGACCTAAACTCATAAGCCGGAAATGCAGATGTCGAACTCGGAACTACGACCATTCCAACGCGAGTTGAATTATTAAAATCCGTTATCCTTCTTTCAATAGGCGCCATCATCACTGAGGACTCCAACATGTAAGGTGCATTATCCATTTGCATTTTTTTCAACTCCTGCTAACGAACGAGCCTCACTAAAGAATGCCGAAACAATAGATTTGTAAGTATCAGCATGCGGCAGCTTGGAAGTTGGACTAGTATTTAGATCCAACTCTAGTTGTATCAGATGATTATGCTTCGTGGCCAGCGCCTCATTGTTCTGATACTGAACAGTTTGACTTAAAAGTTGTGACCACTTCGTTAGCCTGTTCATCACCATGCCACTGATTTTAGGAAATTTCTTTGCTCTATTAACCTGAACCATAAGGTCAGATGCATCAGAGCCAAAATTTATCCCTGGCACCAACTCTTTGAACATCAGATTACTTTTTTCCAACGACTCTGGGAAAACGTTCAATGTCACGCCCATAGCCAATCTCGCGACTGTTGGAAATTTCAGCACATTAATCCGTGATTCAAAATTCGCGCAGACTACTGAAAATTCACCAAGGGTTGGATGACTCATGGGATCACTAGGCATGGCCGTAAGCGCGATATCTACGCGACCGGGATGCGAGGTAATGACGAGCCGCCCCCCTTCGTAGGGGCCCTCCTGAATGGACAGCTGCTGAGCTGGACGATTTGTGACCGACTCAGGCTCTGCTCCAACGACGGATTGCCAAGACACCTTAACGCCCTCTGGTACTCCCAGGAGAGTGAAACGAATTGTCTCAGTGGCCCAAGCGGTGGTCTGCGTCATTGATATTCACTTATCAGTTTGATGGTACGAGGATTGTGTGAATCCATTTCACACGAGCTCTTAATATTCCCATTGCGGGAACGCTTCAAATCATAAACGGAGTCTAGCTAACTTTGCCCACGCTTGCCTAGGTTGTGTACACGAACAATTGTACGTTTAGGACATTTCCTAAACTCCGTGCGATGGTGTCCCCACTCTCAAGGCATTTTTGACCTTCCCAACCAAGCTTCAATGTCTGCGAGACCTAGTAGAAATGCCCTAAATTTGCCCTAAAAATTTCATTAAAAACGAAAAAACCCCCGTAACCATCAATGGCTACGGGGGTTTCATCTTTTACTAATAATGGCGGAGAGATAGGGATTCGAACCCTAGGTACCGGTGAAGGTACAACGGATTTCGAATCCGTCCCATTCGGCCACTCTGGCATCTCTCCAACGGCGCGCATCATAACAACACTTTTACCGAAAGCAAACCCTCTTTCGAAAAAATCTGCGTGCTATCAGATGCTTGCGTCGATTAAAGCGGTACGCCCAGACGATTGGCGACTTCTTCGTAGGCTTCGATAACGTCACCGAGGCCTTGGCGGAAGCGGTCTTTGTCCATCTTCTTCTTGGTGTCCTTGTCCCACAGACGGCAGCCGTCCGGGCTGAACTCGTCGCCCAGGACGATGGAGCCGTCGCTGAATACGCCGAATTCAAGCTTGAAGTCGACCAGCAGCAGGCCGGCGTCGTCGAACAGTTTGCTCAGGACTTCGTTGACCTTGAGCGACAGTTCTTTCATGCGAACCAGTTGCTCGGCGGTGCCCCAGCCGAATGCCACGACGTGGGATTCGTTGATGAACGGGTCGCCCTTGGCGTCGTCCTTCAAGAACAGTTCGAAGGTGTACGGATTGAGCTTGATGCCCTCTTCCACACCCAAGCGCTTGACCAGGCTGCCCGCAGCGTAGTTACGCACGACGCATTCGACCGGGATCATGTCCAGCTTCTTCACCAGGCACTCGTTGTCGCCCAGCAGTTTGTCGAATTGGGTCGGAATGCCGGCCGCTTCGAGCTTCTGCATGATGAAGGCGTTGAACTTGTTGTTCACCATGCCTTTGCGGTCGAGCTGTTCGATACGCTTGCCGTCGAACGCCGAAGTGTCGTTGCGAAACAGCAGGATCAAGCGGTCAGCGTCGTCGGTCTTGTAAACCGATTTGGCTTTGCCGCGGTAGAGTTCTTCACGTTTTTCCATGATGGGCTCCGCTTGCTAAGTAGGTGGGCTAGGCGATGTGGCGCCAGTCGAGCCCTGAATCTTGATCGGCCAGTTGCAGCCAGTCCGGGTCGCACCCAAGGGTGTCGACAAAACATTGTCGGGCCAGCTGCGGCAAGTTGTTCTTGCTGCTCAGATGAGCCAGGACCAGATGTTGCAGCCCCTGCCAGCCCAGCTCGGACACCAGGAATGCCGCCTGATGGTTGTTCAAATGTCCCAGCTCGCCGCCCACCCGCTGCTTGAGAAAGTACGGGTAATGACCACGGGCCAGCATGTCACGGCAATGGTTGGATTCGATCATCAACGCATCGAGATCCCGATAACCCTCCAGCACCCGCTCGCAGTAGGAACCCAGGTCGGTCAGCAGGCCGAAGCGCCGCTGCTCGATGTCACTGAATACATACTGGGTCGGTTCCTGCGCATCGTGGGCCACGGCAATGACCCCGATGTTCAGTGCACCGATCTGCAGTTGCTCGCCGCCGGCCAGAAAGCCTGCGGGTTCAATCGGTTTGCGCATCCCGCGCAGTGTGCCGCGACTGAGGTAGACCGGCAGATTGTAACGCCGAGACAGTAAACCCACGCCATGCACGTGGTCGGCATGTTCGTGGGTTACGAGTATCGCGCTCAGTTGCGCCGGGTTTACACCCAGGCGCAACAGGCGTTTTTCGGTTTCCCGCAGGGAAAAACCACAATCCACCAGCACATACGTATCAGCACTGGCGATCAGCGTGCCGTTCCCTTGGCTACCGCTGCCGAGAACGGCAAAACGCATGTGATCAGCCCAGGTTGTCCTGAATGACGCTCAACACTTTGCGCGCCACATCGGCAGGCGCAACGGTGTTGATGTTTTTCTCGACGGTGACCTGAATGTTCTCGCCAACCTTGCTCAGGCGAACCTGATAACGCTCGGCACGGGCTTCAACTTCTTCCTTGCTCGGCGCGCTGCCGAACAGGCTGCTGAAAAAACCAGGCTTGTCGTCTTTCTTCTCGGCTTTTTCGGCCAAGTTGATGTAGTACAGGCCCAGGCTGCGGTTGATGTCTTCAACGCGCCATTCGCCTTGTTCCAGTGCGCGACCAACGCTCGACCAGGCACGGTCAAGGTCGGTACCGACGTTCAACACCGGGTTACCGCTGCCGTCTTCGTTGAGACTGACACGGCTCGGGGTATCGAAATCACGGGACGCCAACATCGACACGGAACCGCCCTTCTCGGAGATACGGCTCATGCTCGCGAGCATGTCGTCGACCAGAGCGGCGTCCAGACCCGTGTTGACCGAACGGTTGGTGAAGGCCACGTCGGCGCTGCTGCCGGCAGGACGCTCGGCGCTGACCACGTAGATTTCACTGGTGTTACGCTGCACGCCGGGCTCGATCCGCACACGAACGCGGGTTTCGCTGTCGGTGCTGACGCCGGCTGCGCTCAGGCGCTTGGCCATTGCTGCCGACAGTTCGTCGGAATGCTGCCAGGTGGTGGTGAATTCGCCGGTTTGCGGACGCTGTTCATCCAGACGGAAACCGTTGTCCTGGAAGAACTGCACAGCCACTGGCCAGACTTCGGCCGGTGGATGCTGGGCCACGACCCAACGGGTATCGCCACTCTTCTGCAGCGAGTAGTCGCTGGCATCGGCAACGGCCGACAACGGCTGAGGACGCGGAACCACGTACTCGCCCTTGGCGGTGTCGTCAGCGACGTTGCGCGGGATCGGCAGCAGCGGATCCAGACGCTTGGATGTGCTGACATCCGCTGGCAGTTGCATCGGTGCAGTCTGTTGCGCTTGCAGGTAATCGCTACCACGGTCGCGGAAATAACCTTCCGGCCCCCAGACCCATCCGCAGCCGCTGGTGCTGGAGATAATCAAGGCAAGTGCGGAAAGTCCGGCCATTCGCTTCATGCGTTGTACTTCCTCAATTAAACCAGGACGCTGCACTGGCGCAGGGCCGAGCGAAGCGTTTCATGACAAGGAGTGCTCAGCCAGGTGAGTGGCAGGCGGATGCCTTCGTGCATCAGGCCCATTTCAACCAAAGCCCATTTCACCGGAATCGGGTTGGCTTCGATGAACAGGTCTTTGTGCAGCGGCATCAGTTTTTCGTTGATGGCCCGTGCGGTCTCGGCGTCGCCCTTGAGCGCGGCCTCGCACAGATCAGCCATTTCGCGCGGAGCGACGTTGGCAGTAACCGAGATATTGCCCTTGCCGCCCAGCAGGATCAGTTCGACGGCGGTCGGGTCATCGCCGGACAGCACGATGAAGTCCTTGCTCACGCCATCGATGATCGCTTTGGCACGAACCAGGTCGCCGGTGGCTTCCTTGATGCCGATGATGTTCGGCACGGTGGACAGGCGAATCACGGTCTCGGCCTGCATGTCGCAAGACGTGCGGCCAGGAACGTTGTAGAGAATCTGTGGAATGTCGACCGATTCGGCGATGTGTTTGAAATGCTGATACAAGCCTTCCTGAGTCGGCTTGTTGTAGTACGGAACGACCAGCAGGCAGGCATCGGCACCGGCTTCTTTGGCGTTGCGGGTCAGCTCGACGGCTTCGCGAGTCGAGTTGGCGCCAGTGCCGGCGATGACCGGAATACGGCCTGCAACCTGTTTGACCACGGCTTTGATGACGGCGATGTGTTCTTCTACATCAAGGGTTGCCGACTCGCCGGTAGTACCGACCGCGACAATGGCATGGGTGCCGTTCTTGAGGTGGAAGTCCACGAGTTTGCTGAGGCTGTCCCAGTCAAGACGCCCTTGTGCATCCATGGGAGTGACCAGTGCCACCATACTGCCCGCAATCATGAAACCGCTCCTGCCGGAAAAAGAGAGCGGTAATGGTACTGGCGCCAAGATGCTTGCACAAGCAAAGTACTGCGCTGCCGCCATTCCCCTTGGCGCCGCTTTTCGCTACCCTTCAGACTTTGATCGGTACTGATCAGCTTGTACGCCGGGTTTCAGCCTCCCTTTTCGGCCTCCCAGGCCCCGTTCCAGCGTCGCATCGACGCGCTCCCGTTGAGTGGAGCGAGCCGCGAGCGCTTGCCGGGGCTTTCTGAACGGACAGCCTTAATGGGCACACGGGCACTCTGCGGCGATCAACGCCCGTAAACCTACCGACCGCTCATCGCTTTAGGAATGCTGCATGTCCACCCCCACAGTTCGCGAACAATTCCTTGTCATCAGTGCCCTCGGCGCCAACCCCATGGAGCTGACTAACGTCCTGTGCCGCGCCAGCCATGAAAATCGCTGCGCCGTGGTTACATCCCGTTTGACCCGCCATGGCGAGTGCAGCGCACTGATTCTCGAAGTCTCTGGCAGCTGGGACGCCCTCGCGCGCCTGGAAGGCAGCCTGTCAGGTCTTGCCAAGAAGCACGCCTTTACCGTCAACGTGGTGCGCAGCGCACCACTGGAGAACCGTCCGCAGGCGCTGCCATACGTGGCTTACGTCAGCTCGGCGTATCGTCCGGACATCATCAATGAGCTGTGCCAGTTCTTCATGGATCACAACGTCGAACTGGAAAACCTGACGTGCGACACGTATCAGGCACCACAGACCGGCGGCACCATGCTCAACGCCACCTTCACCGTGACCCTGCCGGCCGGCACCCAGATCAGTTGGCTGCGTGATCAGTTCCTGGATTTCTCCGATGCGATGAACCTGGATGCGCTGATCGAACCTTGGCGTCCACAGAACCCAATGTAAGGAAGTTTTCATGGCTGTTGTCATCGACCAACCGGTTGCAGATTTCGAAGCACCTGCCACCAGTGGGCAAACCGTCAGCCTGTCTGCCCTGAAGGGCAAGCAAGTGGTGATCTACTTCTATCCGAAGGACAGCACCCCGGGCTGCACCACCGAAGGCCAGGGCTTTCGTGACCAGTACGCGGCGTTCAAGGCTGCCAACACGGAAATCTTCGGCATCTCCCGCGATAGCCTGAAGTCCCACGAGAACTTCAAGGGCAAGCAGGAGTTCCCGTTCGAGCTGATCAGCGACAAGGACGAGGCTGTCTGTCAGTTGTTCGACGTGATCAAGCTCAAGAAGCTTTACGGCAAGGAATACCTGGGCGTTGATCGCAGCACTTTCCTGATTGATAAGGACGGCGTGCTGCGCCAGGAATGGCGGGGCGTGAAAGTGCCGGGGCATGTTGATGCTGTTTTGGCTGCTGCTGAAGCGCTGAATAAGGCCTGAAGATCAAAAGATCGCAGCCTGCGGCAGCTCCTACATTTTCGATGTTAGATCGCATATTTTGCGGCGACACCGAAAACTGTAGGAGCTGCCGCAGGCTGCGATCTTTTGCTTTAAAGCAACGGCGCCACCACCCGCTCCTTGCGCGACGCTATTGCCTTCAGGCTTTTTTCAACCAGTAACGGTAGACGCCTGCTTCGTCTTCTTCGCGCAGCAGCGTATGACCGGCCAACTTGGCAAAGGTGCGAAAGTCGCGCTGGGAGCCCGCATCGGTGGCGATCACCTTCAGCACCGCGCCGCTTGCAAGCTTGTTGAGTTCCATTTTTGCCTTGAGCAACGGCAACGGACAATTCAGGCCGCTGGCGTCCAGCTCTGCGTCATGGGCTACAGCGTCAGTCATTGCGTCACTCCGGATCAGGTCAGTCGAGCAGCCTAGAATATCTGGTCGCAAGCCCGGTGTCCGGCTACAGTAAGGTCTTTGTCTTCTAAGGCTTTGTGCATGACTTTTCTGCGCCCTACCCTGCTGACGCTCGCTTGCCTGCTCGCCTCACCAGGCTTTGCCGACGATCTGCCGTCACTCGGCGACGCCAGTTCTGCCATTGTCTCGCCACAACAGGAATACCAGCTCGGTCGCGCCTGGTTGGCCATGTTGCGCAGCCAGGTTTCACAGCTCAATGATCCGCAACTCAAAGACTACGTCGAATCCAGCGTTTACAAGCTGGTGGAGACCAGCCAGGTCAGCGACCGACGCCTGGAGTTCATCCTGATCAACAGCCCGCAGCTCAACGCCTTCGCGGCACCGGGCGGCGTGGTCGGGGTCAACGGTGGCTTGTTCCTCAACGCACAGACCGAGGGCGAATACGCTTCGGTGCTGGCTCACGAATTGGCTCACTTGTCGCAGCGCCACTTTGCGCGCGGCGTCGAAGCTTCGCAACGCATGCAGGTGCCGATGATGGCGGCGCTGCTGGCCGGTATTGTGATTGCAGCGGCCGGTGGCGGTGACGCCGGGATCGCGACCATTGCCGGTACTCAGGCAGCGGCGCTTCAGGAGCAGCGGCGGTTCTCCCGCCAGAACGAGCAGGAGGCCGACCGTATCGGCATCCTCAACCTGGAAAAGGCCGGATACGACCCACGTTCGATGCCAACCATGTTCGAGCGCTTGATGCGTCAATATCGCTTCGATGCCAAACCACCGGAATTCCTCCTGACTCACCCGGTGACCGAATCGCGTATCGCCGACACCCGCAACCGCGCCGAACAGGCCAGGCCCGGCGGCATCGAAGATACCAAGCGTTATCAGTTGATCCGCGCCCGCGTGCAGTTGATCTACGAAGAGACACCAGGACTGGGCGCCAAGCGTTTCCGTGCGCAACTGGACGAGAACCCTCAAAACGACGTGGCCCGCTATGGTCTGGCCATCGCGCAGATCAAGGGCGGTCAGTTGAACGAGGCGCGGGAGAACCTCAAACAGTTGCTGACCAAAGCGCCGAACGAGATCATCTACAACCTCGCTCAGGTCGATCTGGACATCACCAACAATCGCCTGCCCGATGCCCAGTCGCGTGTCGACCGAATGCTCACGCAATACCCCGGCAACTATCCACTGAATCAGGTTCGCGTCGATCTTCTGCTCAAGCAGAACCGCGCGGCCGATGCCGAAAAAGCGCTGGAGGGATTGCTCAAGACTCGCCCGGATGATCCGGATGTCTGGTATCAGGTTGCCGAAACCCGTGGCTTGTCTGGCAACATCATTGGCCTGCACCAGGCGCGCGCCGAATACTTTGCCTTGGTCGGCGATTACCGTCAGGCGATCCAGCAACTGGATTTCGCCAAGCGCAAGGCTGGCAGCAACTTCCCGCTGTCCTCGCGGATCGATGCCCGCCAGCGCGAACTGATGGAGCAGGAGCGCATGGTCAAGGACATGATGGGCTGACGCTTCTTCGCGATTGAAATGCTTCAGGCATAAAAAAACCGCCTCTTTCGAGGCGGTTTTTATTTACCGCTCAATCCGGATTATTCAGCCAGCTTGAAGGTGATGAAGCTCGCACGGCCTTGACGCAGAACGCGCATCGACACCGAACGGTTCTTCGGCAGCGCCTTGGCGATCTCGGCGAACTCCTTGCTGGAGCCGATGGCCTGGTTGTTCAGGTGAGTGATGACATCACCTGGTTGCAGACCGATCAGGGCAGCAGGACCGTCCTGAACTTCCTTGATCACCACACCACCTTTGAGGTCGTAGGTTTTCTTCTGTTCAGCAGTCAGCTCGGCCACGGCAACGCCGAGGCGGTTGCTGCTGGTTTCAGCACCGGACTTCGGCAGCGCATCCAGCTCTTTTTCTTCATCCGGGATCGCGCCTACCGTCAGCTCGACGTTTTTGCGCTTGCCTTCACGAATCACTTCCAGATTGGCTTTGGCGCCAGACTTCAGTGCGCCAACCAGATGCGGCAAATCGGCGGACATGACGATCGGCTGACCGTTCATGCTCAGGATCACATCGCCCACTTGCAGACCGCCCTTGGCAGCCGGACCGTCATCCTGAATCTGTGCAACCAGTGCACCGGCCGGTTTATCCAGACCGAACGATTCGGCCAGATCCTTGTTCACTTCCTGGATGACCACACCCAGCCAGCCGCGGCTGACCTTGCCACCGCTCTTCAATTGATTGGAAACGTCCATCGCCACATCGATAGGGATCGCGAACGACACACCCATGAAGCCGCCGGAACGGGTGTAGATCTGCGAGTTGATCCCGACCACTTCACCGTTCAGGTTGAACAGCGGGCCACCGGAGTTGCCCGGGTTGATCGGCACGTCGGTCTGAATGAACGGCACGTAGTTTTCGTTCGGCAGGCTGCGGCCAACGGCGCTGACGATGCCTTGGGTAACGGTGTGGTCAAAGCCGAATGGCGAACCGATTGCCACCACCCACTGGCCAGCTTTCAAATCCTGAGACTTGCCGAGTTTGAGTACCGGCAGATCCTTCCCTTCGATTTTCAGCAGGGCCACGTCGGAACGCGGATCGGTGCCGACCAGTTTGGCTTTCATTTCGCTGCGATCAGCCAGACGGACGAGAATTTCATCGGCATCGGCAATCACGTGGTTATTGGTCAGGATGTAGCCATCCGGAGAAATGATGAATCCCGAACCCAGCGACTGCGCTTCACGCTGACGATCGCCACGCGGCGAACGCTGCTGAGGTGGCATGCCGCGTTCGAAGAACTCGCGCAGCATTGGCGGCAAGCCTTCAAGATCAGGCATCTGCTGGTTAACTTTGCGATCCGGCAGTTTCTGCGTGGTACTGATGTTCACCACGGCCGGCGAAGCCTGTTCGACCAGTTGGGTGAAATCAGGCAGATCGGCCGCTTGCGCAGCAGGGATCGCCTGACCGAGCAACAGCACGGTGGCGAAAATGGACAGATAAGACTTCAAGCTAGGTATCGACATACAGCTCCCGTTACGACGAGCAGGGTTAAGCGATATGGAGCAAGGAACACCGGAAACCACAGTCCGGCATTTTTGTTCCGGGAACAACAAACAAGGCCAGAGCCGTGAGGCTCTGACCTATAAAAAACTTTTGGGGTATTTGCAAATGAAAATGCTCAGCAAACATTTCCAGGTCTCGACGACGAAGTGGAAATGAATGGAATCAGCTCACTGCTTGCTGGTTGCAGAGACATCTTGATTACGCATCGACAGCGCGATTCGTTCGGCGGTGCCCATCGGAATCTCTCCGACAACCGTCACCATTATCTCGCCTTCGGGTGTAGTCAGGCGTCGGGAAACCGCGACAGTCGGACCTAACTGGGTCCGGGTGTCGGTAACAGTCGCGCCGTTCAAAGGCTCGAGAAAAACCGAAAAACGCGCCAGACCATCGTCATACATCAGGCTGCTAACCTGAGTCTTGGTTTGCGGATCTTTATGGGACGTGCTGCTGGTCAGTTCGAAACCCGGCGGTAGCCAGTCCGAATGCCACATCTGAGCGGTCTTGGCGGCAGAGGCCTTGTCACTGTCAAGGTTAATAACCTTGCAGTCGGCGTGTGCCAGCAAGTCTTTATCCGTCGGGACATCGTCAGTATCAAGGCTGGTGAACTGGAAACGTTCGAGCAATTGCCCCTTGTCGTTCAACAGCAACGACTTCAGCGGCAAACCGGTCTGCTTGTCCAGGTGCAACTCAAAACCGTAACGGTGCTGGTCACGAGGCGTCAGCGATACAATCACTGCGTCTCGGCCAGCCACGCGCGACTTGCCAACGACGGCAAGCTCATACCAGTTTTTCAGCTTTTTGGGATCGAGAGGACGAGCGGCAGTGTTCGGAGTATCTCCCAGCCCTGCAATCAGGGTGCCGCTGACGCATTGAGTATGTCCATCAATGCGCACGACTTCCTGTGCCGAACCGTCGAGCTGAAGCAAACGCTCGCGGACCTGACCATTCTGGACACGATGCCAGATGTTATGGGTAGAAAAACTACCGTTACGCTCGTAAACGAAAGTACCGTGAAAGCTTTGCTGCTGCTCGGCCTGGCCCAGACGGGTCAACCAGTCCTGGGCCTCGTCAGCGTGGGCTGGAACAACAAACCAGCCACTGAGCAGAAGCGAAAGTAGAGGTATGGCGCGCATGATCCTCCTTATTGGTTTTCCAGGCTTGCTGCACGTGCATAAGGCAACGCGCTTTCAGTACCTTTGAGCGCAGCTTGTTGAGCATGCTGGCGCAGGTAGCCTGGCAAACGCTGATCATGCCAGCCCGGTTGACCTTGCAAAACGCCGTTGGCCATAGGACCAGTGGCTTCGGAACTCTCACTGTAGCCTGCCAGCACAGCCGGGCCTTTGACCTGTGGAGTGGCCAGGGTTGGCTGATTGGATTGCTGAGCCAGTTCAACACCGGCGATTTCGTCCTGGTTGTACAGGCGAACACCGGCCAGAACGGCAACAGTCACCGAGGCTGCAACGGCCAGACGGCCAAGGTTGCGCCATGGGCTGCGAGATACTTTGGCCGGAGCCGTTTCGTCTTCCAGCGCAGCAGACACTGCCGCAGCGATATCCAGACGTGGCAGCAGCAGATCCTTGTGCATGGCTGCCCGAGCGATCTGGTAACGAGCCCAGGTTTCACGGGTTTCGACATCGTCCAGTGCATTGATCACTCGACGCAATTCCAGTTCGTCCGCTTCGTTATCCATCACTGCGGACAGCGATTCCTGCAGGGCTTCACGACTCATGGCGTTCCTCTCTTGGCTGTCGCCGCTGTCTCAGTTTTCCTGCAACAACGGCTGCAGGGCTTTATCGATGGCTTCCCGAGCGCGGAAAATCCGGGAGCGCACGGTACCCACCGGACACTGCATGACGCTCGCAATGTCCTCGTAACTCAGACCATCGAATTCACGTAAAGTTAAAGCCGTACGCAAATCCTCTGGTAGTTGCTGAATGGTTCGATGGACGGTGCCTTCGATCTCATCCCGCAACAGTGCTCGTTCTGGTGACTCGAGATCCTTGAGGCCATGATCGCCGTCGTAGAACTCCGCATCCTCAGAACTTACATCGCTATCCGGCGGCCGGCGGCCACGGGAAACGAGGTAATTCTTTGCCGTGTTGATGGCAATACGATACAGCCACGTATAAAACGCACTGTCACCGCGAAAGTTTCCAAGTGCTCGATACGCCTTGATAAAGGCTTCCTGAGCTACGTCCTGGGCTTCATGGGTGTCGTGCACAAAACGCACGATCAACCCGAGAATTTTGTGCTGATATTTCAGCACCAGCAGATCGAAAGCTCGCTTGTCGCCACGTTGAACGCGCTCGACCAGCTGCTGATCCTCTTCCTGGGTTAGCATGAACACTCCTCGATAGGCCCGAAGGAGACTTGCATAACTAAACGACCAGACTTGCAAACATAGACTCGGGCTTTTCGCAAAAGTTCTCCCCCTCCAAGCAAGTTTCCTGCGGGCTCTGATTTGGCACGCACGAAAAACGCAGCGCGGGATAAACCGGCTGCGCGAATAATCTTGTCATCGGTTTCGCCGGCAGGAACCCCTGATCGCAGATTCCTCACTGAAACCGACACTGTCCCTATTTCTGGCACCGTCTATTGATCTTGGACTTTTGGCAAAAGTTCCAATTATTTATAGCCGCACCCACCCGACATTGGGCGACTCTGGACGGAAAAAGACTGTTTCAACGCCGATACAGTCGTCTTTTCCCAAAACCGCAGGAAAAAACTTCCGACGAAGCACCCGGATTTTTCCGTCACAGTAGTTTCACAATGCCATCTGAGCCCGGCTATTGTGCCGCCCCACCCCTCTATATACTAGTGGGCTGTGTGGCTGACTTGACTCGCCGATCCAGGTGTCATGCGCCACCCCCGATCCGGGTCGCTTTGAGCGGAATGCTGAAATGAGCCAACAGTTCCAACACGATGTTCTGGTCATTGGCAGCGGTGCTGCCGGTTTGAGTCTTGCGCTGACCCTGCCAGGTCATTTGCGCATTGCCGTATTGAGCAAGGGTGATCTCGCCAATGGCTCGACTTTCTGGGCCCAGGGCGGAGTCGCTGCCGTGCTGGACGACACCGATACTGTCGAATCCCACGTCGACGACACCCTGAATGCTGGCGGTGGCCTGTGCCATAAGGACGCCGTACGCTTCACCGTCGAGCACAGCCGCGAAGCCATCCAGTGGCTGATCGACCAAGGCGTGCCGTTCACCCGCGACGAACAGTCCGGCACTGAAGACGGCGGTTTCGAATTCCATCTGACCCGCGAGGGCGGCCACAGTCACCGGCGCATCATCCATGCAGCCGATGCTACCGGCGCTGCGATCTTCAAAACCTTGCTGGCCCAGGCCAAAGAGCGCTCGAACATCGAACTGCTGGAGCAGCGGGTAGCGGTCGATCTGATTACCGAACGACGTTTGGGCATGGACGGCGATCGCTGCCTCGGCGCCTATGTGCTCAACCGCGCGACCGGTGAAGTCGACACCTACGGTGCGCGCTTCGTGATTCTGGCCTCAGGTGGTGCGGCCAAGGTTTACCTCTATACCAGCAATCCCGACGGCGCCTGCGGTGATGGCATCGCTATGGCCTGGCGCTCGGGCTGCCGGGTGGCGAACCTGGAATTCAATCAGTTTCACCCTACCTGCCTGTATCACCCGCAGGCCAAGAGCTTCCTGATCACTGAAGCCCTGCGTGGTGAAGGCGCGCATTTGAAGCTGCCGAACGGCGAACGCTTCATGTATCGCTTCGACAAGCGCGCCGAACTGGCACCGCGTGACATCGTCGCCCGGGCCATCGACCATGAAATGAAGCGTCTGGGCGTCGACTGCGTCTATCTCGACATCAGCCACAAACCCGAAGCGTTCATCAAGACTCACTTCCCGACTGTTTATGAGCGCTGCCTGGGTTTTGGCATCGACATCACCAAACAACCGATTCCAGTCGTACCCGCGGCGCACTACACCTGCGGCGGCGTAATGGTCGATCAGCATGGCCGCACCGATGTGCCGGGTTTGTACGCCATCGGCGAAACCAGCTTCACCGGCCTGCACGGTGCCAACCGCATGGCCAGCAACTCGTTGCTGGAATGTTTCGTCTACGCCCGGTCGGCGGCGGCAGATATTTTGGCGCAACTGGATGACGTCACAGCGCCAAGCACCCTGCCCGTCTGGGATGCCAGTCAGGTGACCGACTCTGATGAAGACGTAATCATCGCGCACAACTGGGATGAACTGCGGCGGTTCATGTGGGACTACGTGGGCATCGTGCGGACCAACAAGCGCCTGCAACGGGCTCAACATCGGGTGCGTCTGCTGCTGGACGAGATCGACGAGTTCTACAGCAACTATAAAGTCAGTCGCGATTTGATCGAGCTGCGCAATCTCGCGCAAGTGGCGGAACTGATGATCAGCTCAGCCATGGAACGCAAGGAAAGTCGCGGCCTGCATTACACCCTCGACTACCCGGACCTGCTGCCCGAAGCGCTCGACACTATTCTGGTGCCGCCCACCTACGTCGGCTGAACTTGAGCCGCACTCGCAGGCGTCGATGCAAATCCGTCGCCTGCGAGTCCCGTGGCACGCAGATCGATCTGACGCGCCACTCACCGCGCAAACGAAAACGCAGCACCACGATCAGCGGCAGTGCAAGGCTGTCCGGCCGCAACTGCACCGCTTGCCAGCCATCCGCCTGATTCCACAATTGCCAGCCGTCGCCGTCTCGACGCAATCCGCGCATTGCCTTGGGATGACTGAGCAAAATCTGCCGCGGCAACACCCAAAACCCGTGAAGCAGGCAACCGAAAGCCCCAAGCAAGCTCGCCCACACGGGAATTGAAAGCACAAACAAGGCACCCAGAGCGAATGCCTGGGCCAACAGATACGCCGCCAGCAACTGCCGTGAGGCATGCCAGCGGCATTCGAACGTATTACTTGGGCTGAACACGATCCAGGATCATGCGAACCATGCGTTGCAGCTCCGGATCTTCGGACTCGTTGCGCTCCATGAACCAGCCGAACATGTCCTGATCTTCGCAAGTCAACAGACGGACATACAGATCGCGATCAACTTGATTCAGGTTTGCGTAAACCTCCTGCACAAATGGCACCAGCAACACGTCAAGCTCAAGCATGCCGCGACGGCTGTGCCAAAAGAGGCGATTCAGTTCAACTTGTTCGACCATGGGGCCCTCCTCAAATTTGGCGGCAAGTATACAGCCCCGATGCCGCTCGCACAGTCGGCTTTGGTCGGGCACCACCGATCCTTTATCAACTACCCATTTCAACAACGCGCCCTTATGATGTGCCCCAGTCTATTTACCCTGCGAAGACCCATGGCCGATTCTGCTTTTTTCTGCACCCTGTCTCATGAAGGCGTTCTCGCGGTCCGCGGCGCGGATGCCGGAAAATTCCTGCAAGGCCAGTTGACCTGCAATATCAATTACCTGAGCGAAACAGCGTCCAGCCTGGGCGCTCGCTGCACGCAAAAAGGCCGGATGCAGTCGAGTTTCCGCATTCTGTTCGAAGGTGACGGTGTGCTGCTGGCGATGGCCAGCGAATTGCTCGAGCCGCAACTGGCGGATCTGAAAAAGTACGCGGTGTTCTCCAAGTCGAAACTGACCGACGAAAGCGCCGCCTGGGTGCGTTTTGGGCTCAGGTCGGGCGATGCAGCGCTGAGCAGTCTCGGCCTGGATCTGCCGATTGAGACCGACAGCGTGGTGCGCAACGACGGCCTGATTGCAATTCGCGTCTCGCCGGATCGTGCCGAACTGTGGGTACCCGCCGATCAAGCTGAAACCATCCGCCGCAAGTTGTCGATCACCCTGCCTGAAGGTGAACTGAACCAGTGGTTGCTCGGCCAGATCCGCGCCGGTATCGGTCAGGTCATGCCGACCACCCGCGAGCTGTTCATCCCGCAGATGCTCAACCTGCAAGCCGTCGGCGGCGTGAGTTTCAAGAAGGGTTGCTACACCGGCCAGGAAATCGTCGCGCGCATGCAGTACCTGGGCAAACTCAAGCGCCGTCTGTATCGCTTGAGCCTCGACGCCGCACAATTGCCGGAACCCGGCACGCCATTATTCGCGCCGAGCCACAACAGTTCGATCGGCGAGGTCGTACTGGCTGCCAACGCCGGGCAAAACATTGAACTACTGGCAGTGTTGCAGGCCGAAGCTGCAGAAGCGGGTGATCTGCATCTGGGCACCCTCGAAGGGCCTGCGCTGCATCTGCTCGATTTGCCCTACGAACTGGATCGCGACCGCGAAATCCAGCGCTGATCGCAGCATTTGTTGCAACACCCTAGAGAGCCTAAATGAACGAACTGGCGGATAAGATCCAACAGGATTTGGTTGAGGCCATCGATAAAGATGACCTGGTTCTGCCAACACTGCCGGAAGTAGCCTTGCAAATTCGCAAGGCTGCGGAAGATCCGGAAATCAGCGTCAGCGAGCTGAGCAAAGTTATTGGCCGTGACACGGCGCTGTCCGCGCGCCTGATCAAAGTGGTCAACAGCCCACTGCTGCGCGCGGCGCAGGAAGTCACCGACCTGCACACCGCCATCACCCGCCTGGGCATCAACTACAGCAGTAACCTGGCGATCGGTCTGGTGATGGAGCAGATTTTCCACGCCAGTTCCGAGGTAGTGGAACAGAAAATGCGCGAAGTCTGGCGCAAGAGCCTGGAAATTGCCGGGGTCAGTTATGCGTTGTGTCGTCGTTACACCCAGCTCAAGCCGGATCAGGCGGCGCTGGGCGGGCTGGTGCATCAGATCGGCGTGCTGCCGATTCTGACCTACGCCGAAGACCACTATGAACTGCTGTCGGACCCGGTCAGCCTCAACCATGTAATCGACCAGCTTCATCCGTTGCTGGGTGACAAACTCTTGCGCGTGTGGGACTTTCCGGAACGACTGGTGGAGCTGCCGGGGCTGTATCAGGATCTCAAACGCGACTCGGCGCAGATCGATTATGTCGATCTGGTGCAGGTGGCGAGCCTGTATTGCCACAAGGGCACTGACCATCCGTTTGCGCGGATTGATCCGCTGAGTGTTCCGGCGTTCAGGAAGCTTGGGATTGATCCGGAAAACAAGGCGCTGTGTGCGGATCTGGAAGAATCGCGCTCGATGTTTTACTGATCCAAGACCTTGGTGCTGCCATCGCTAGCAGGCTAGCTCCCACACTGGATCTGTGATTGAGACAAATCCGCTGTGGGAGCCAGCCTGCTGGCGATGGGGCCAACGCAATCAACACAATTCACCCCGCAATAAAACTCACCCGCACCTTCAGCCCCGCCTGCTCACCATCATGCAGCGTGATCTGCGCCAGATGCGCCCGGCAGATCTCGCCGACAATCGCCAGACCCAATCCCGATCCCGCCACCTGCTGATTACGCCGGTAGAAGCGCTCGAACACGCGATCGCGCTCTTGCAGCGGAATTCCCGGCCCGTCGTCCTCAACCTCAAGCACTGCCGGGGTCAGCACGCGCAAGATCACATTGCCGCCCGGTGGCGTATGCGCCAGGGCGTTATCCACCAGATTGCTCAACAACTCATTCAGCAGCGTCGGCTCGCCGCGCAGCCACACCGGTTCATCGGCCTCCAGCGCCAGCGCCACCCCGCGTTTGTGCGCCAGTGGCGCCATGGCCATGCCCAACTCGCGGGCCAACTGACTCAGATCGAGCAACTGCGCACCGCCCTCGGCAATCGCTCGGGCGCCATTTTCGACGCGCGCCAGCGACAACAATTGATTGGCCAGATGGGTCAGGCGATCTGTGCCTTGCGCCGAAGATTCCAGCGTCGTCCGCCAGACCTGCGGGTCATTTGAACGCAGCCCCAATTCCAGCCGCGCCTTCAACGCCGCCAGTGGTGTGCGTAACTCATGCGCCGCGTCGGCGATGAACTGCGCCTGGCGCTCGAACTGGCCACGCAGGCGCTCGGTGAAATGGTTGAGCCCGCGCACCAGCGGCCAGAGCTCATGTTGCACTTCCACCAGTGGCAATGGCCGCAAGTCATCGGGTTGGCGTTCCTCGACTGCCGTGCGCAAACGCTCCAGCGGACGCAGTGCGGCGCTGACGGCAAACCAGACCAACAGCAATGCACCGATCGCCAACATGCCCAATCGCAACAACGTATCGGCCGCCAGACTGCGCGCCATGCTGACGCGGGCTTCGTCGGTTTCGGCCACGCGGATTTCCGCCATGCCGTTCATGTTCGGCTCGCTCACTGCCTTGAGCAGACTGACCACGCGCACGTTCTGCCCCTTGTAGGTGGCATTGTAAAAACGCGCCAGCGCCGGATAGCTGTCAGTTCTTGGCGTACCGGGTGGTGGCCCGGGGAGGTTTTCGTAGCCGGAAATCAGCTTTTGATGGATGTCGTTGACCTGGTAGTAAATGCGTCCGGCGCTGTCGTAAGCGAAGGTATCGAGGGCCACGTAAGGCACGTCGGCACTCAGGCTGCCATCACGTTGCGACAGGCCGGCGGCAATGGTTCGCGCCGAAGCCAACAACGTGCGGTCATACGCGGTGTCGGCCGCCTCGCGACCATTCCAGTAAGCACTCAAGCCGCTGGCGAGCATCAACACCACCAGCAACGACGCAAGGTTCCACAGCAACCGCCAGCGCAGGCTGCTGGGCTTATGCATCGCGGCTTTCCAGCAGATAGCCGAGGCCGCGGAAGGTCACGATCGCCACCGGTTGACCGTCAAGTTTCTTGCGCAAGCGATGCACGTAGATTTCGATGGCATCGGGGCTGGCCTCTTCGTCCAGACCGAACACTTGCGCGGCCAGTTGCTCTTTGCTCATGACTCGCCCCGGCCGGGCGATCAGCGCTTCAAGCACGGCTTGCTCGCGGGACGTCAGCGTGAGCAGTTCCTCACCGAGGGAGAAACGTCGGGTGTCGAGATCATAGGCCAGCACCCCGCAGCGCTGCTGGCGTTCACCGCCCAACACACTGCGTCGCAACAGCGCTTTGACCCGGGCTTCCAGTTCGGTCAGTTCGAACGGCTTGGCGAGGTAGTCGTCGGCGCCAAGATTGAGGCCATGCACCCGATCTTTCACATCGCTGCGCGCCGTCAGCATCAGCACCGGCAGATTTTTTCCGCGAGCCCGCAACCGCGCCAACACTTCAAAGCCGTCCATGCGCGGCAGGCCGACATCGAGGATCGCCACGGCGTATTCCTCACTGCCCAGCGCCAGATCGGCAGCCACGCCATCGTGCAACACATCCACGGTCAGACCGGTGCTCTTGAGCGCCTGGGCGACGCTTTCGGCCAGTTGCAGATGGTCTTCGACGAGCAGAACACGCATGGATTTTTACCTCGTTCAGGGATGGCCGACGCCACTCTTTGCCGCGGAGTTTACAGCCGCAACCGCCACTGTGAAGCCCGAAAACATTGAAAGTCAGCTGAAAGGTTAGCGAAAGGTTAGGCCGTTAGAGTCGGCCTACGGACAGTTTCGACTGCCGTCGCTGCTGCCACACAGCGCTACGAAAAACGCCACGAAGCGTTTTCGACCAATAAGAACAATAATCGGAGTACACCCGCATGCCGTCCATGCAGTCCCAGGTCCTTGTGCCTGTTCGCCCTTCCCGTCTCCGCCACACTGCCCTCGCCAGTGCAACCGCCCTCGCGGGTTTTTCGCCGTTGAGTTTTGCCGACTTCATTGAAGACAGCAGAGCCACCTTCGAAACCCGCAACATGTATTTCAACCGCGACTTTCGCGACGGCACCAGCGCCCAGCAATCCAAACGCGATGAATGGGCTCAGGGCTTCATGCTCAATCTGCAATCGGGCTACACCGACGGCACCGTGGGGTTCGGTGTCGATGCGCTGGGCATGCTCGGTGTGAAACTTGATTCGAGTCCGGACCGCACCGGCACCGGCCTGTTGCCGACCCACGACGACGGGCGCGCGGCGGACGAATACTCGAAACTCGGCCTGACCGGCAAAGTGAAAATCTCTGCCACGGAACTGAAAATCGGCAGCCTGATTCCCGAACTGCCGATCCTCAAGCCCAACGACGGACGCATCCTGCCGCAGACCTTTGAAGGCGGCTTGCTGACCTCCAAAGAGATCAAGAATCTGACGTTCACGGGCGGGCGTCTGGAGAAAGCCAAGGATCGCGACAGCACCGATTTCGAGGACATTGCGCTCAACAACAAGAACAGCCGCTTTGCTGGCACCGCTGCCGGCAAGCACTTCGATTTTGGCGGCGTGGATTACAAGTTCACTGACAAGATCACCGGCAGTTACCACTTCGCGCAACTCGACGAAGTTTACAACCAGCACTTCTTCGGCCTGGTTGCCTCGCGCCCGATGGGTCCCGGCACGTTTGCCACCGACCTGCGTTTTGCAGTCAGTGACGATCAAGGTGCGGCCCGTGGCGGAGAGATCGACAACCGCTCGCTCAACGGCCTGGTCAGCTATGCCCTGAGCGGCCACAAGTTCAGCGCCGGTTATCAGCACATGTCCGGCGACAGCGCTTTCCCCTATGTCGATGGCAGCGACCCGTACCTGGTCAACTTCGTGCAGATCAACGACTTCGCCGGCGCCGAAGAACGCTCGTGGCAAGCGCGCTACGACTTTGACTTCAGCAAACTTGGCATTCCCGGCCTGAGCTTCATGAGTCGTTACTTGAGCGGTGACAACATCAAGCTCAAAAGTGGCGAAGAAGGCAAAGAGTGGGAGCGCAACACCGAGATCAAATATGTAGTACAAAGCGGCGCCTTGAAGGATGTCGCTGTTCGCCTGCGCAATGCCACCTACCGCTCCAACTACTCCGCTCGCGATGCCGATGAAGTGCGGCTGCTGGTGAGCTATAGCGTTGCCATTTGGTGATTGATTGAAACGCCGGGGTGCTGTGATCGGAAGATCAAAAGATCGCAGCCTTCGGCAGCTCCTACATAAAGCCTTACAACAAGAAACCGTGGAGAATCGAATGAACCTGTCACTGCGTAAAGTTGCACTCGCCGCCAGTTGCGTGCTGTTCGCTGGCCAACTCATGGCCGAACCGAAGCGTCCGGAATGTATCGCTCCGGCGTCGCCCGGCGGCGGTTTCGACCTGACCTGCAAACTGGTGCAGAGCGCGCTGGTCAACGAAAAACTGCTGTCCAAACCGATGCGCGTGACCTACATGCCCGGCGGTGTTGGCGCGGTGGCTTACAACGCAGTGGTTGCGCAGCGGCCAGCCGATGCCGGCACGCTGGTGGCGTGGTCGAGCGGTTCGCTGCTGAACCTGGCGCAAGGCAAGTTCGGGCGCTTCGATGAGACCAACGTGCGCTGGCTCGCGGCAGTCGGCACCAGCTACGGTGCCATCGCGGTGAAAAGCGATTCGCCCTACAAGACCCTCGACGATCTCGTTCAGGCCTTGAAGAAAGATCCCGGCTCCGTGGTCATCGGTTCCGGCGGCACCGTCGGCAGCCAGGACTGGATGCAAACCGCACTGATCGCCAAGGCTGCCGGGATCAACCCGCGCGAACTGCGTTACGTCGCCCTCGAAGGTGGCGGCGAAATCGCCACCGCGCTGCTCGGCGGCCACATTCAGGTCGGCAGTACCGATATCTCCGACTCCATGCCGCACATCCAGAGCGGTGACATGCGCCTGCTCGCCGTCTTCTCCGACAAGCGTCTCGACGAACCGGAAATGAAAGACATCCCGACCGCTCGCGAGCAGGGCTACGACATCGTCTGGCCGGTGGTTCGCGGCTTCTACCTGGGGCCAAAAGTCAGCGATGAAGACTACGCCTGGTGGAAGGATTCGTTCGACAAGCTGCTGGCCTCCGATGAGTTCGCCAAGCTGCGCGATCAGCGTGAACTCTTCCCGTTCGCCATGACCGGCCCGGAACTGGATACCTACGTGAAGAAGCAGGTTGCGGACTACAAAGTGCTGGCCAAAGAGTTCGGCCTGATTCAGTGATCGTCTCTGTCTAGCGGCTGCGGCCCCCGTTCGCGGGGCGGCGGCACAGGAGTTTCCCATGCTCTTACAACGCATTTTCGCTTCGGTGCTTTTGCTGGCCTGTGTCGGCCTGGCACTGATGGCGTGGCCGTACCAAGCGGCTTTTTCCTACGAACCGGTGGGCCCACGCGCCTTCCCTCTGCTGATGCTCGGCCTGATGGGTGCAGCGCTGTTGTACATGGTGTTCCGCCCGGCGCCGATCAAACACACTGAAGACGAGCCGCCACTGGATCGCCAGACGCTGACCAAGATCAGCATCTGCGTCGTGCTGTTGCTGGTGTTCGCCGGCCTCTTCGAACCGCTGGGCTTCATTCTCAGCAGCATGCTGATCGGCATTCCGATGGCGCGTCTGTATGGCGGTCGCTGGATGCCGAGCGTCGTGGTGACCACCCTGATGGCCATCGGTCTTTACCTGCTGTTCGACCGTGTGATGGACGTTCCGCTGCCCCTCGGCCTGCTCGACGTTCTGGAGAACTGATATGGATACTCTTGGCTATTTGGGTCAGGGTTTCGGCGTCGCGCTGAGCCCGTACAACCTGGTGACCGCGCTGTGCGGCACGTTGATCGGTACCGTCGTCGGCCTGCTGCCGGGGCTGGGCCCAATCAACGGCGTGGCGCTGCTGATCCCGATCGCATTCGCCCTCGGCCTGCCGCCGGAATCGGCATTGATTCTGCTGGCGGCGGTGTATCTGGGCTGCGAATACGGCGGCCGGATCAGCTCGATCCTGCTGAACATTCCGGGCGAAGCCTCTACCGTAATGACCACGCTCGACGGCTACCCGATGGCGCGCAAAGGCATGGCCGGTGTGGCGCTGTCGTTGTCGGCGTGGAGTTCGTTCATAGGCGCCTTTATCGCCACGTGCGGCATGGTGCTGTTCGCCCCGCTGCTGGCGAAATGGGCGATTGCCTTTGGCCCGGCGGAATACTTCGTGCTGATGGTGTTTGCGATTGTCTGTCTCGGCGGCATGGCGGGTGATCGACCACTGAAGACGTTTATTGCGGCGTTGATCGGTTTGTTCCTGTCGACGGTCGGCATCGACGCCAACAGCGGCGTGTACCGCTTCACCGGCGACAACATTCACCTGACCGACGGGATTCAATTCGTCGTACTGGTGCTGGGCCTGTTCTCGATCAGCGAAATTCTGTTGCTGCTGGAGAAAACCCATCGCGGCCAGGAAGCGGTAAAAGCTACCGGCCGAATGATGTTCAACTTCAAGGAAGCAGCGTCGGTGTTCACCGTGAACATCCGTTGCGGCCTGCTCGGCTTCATCATGGGCGTGTTGCCGGGTGCCGGCGCGACGCTGGCCAGCGCCGTGGCCTACATGACCGAAAAACGCATCGCCGGTACCAGCGGCAAATTCGGTCAGGGCGATGCCCGTGGCCTTGCAGCGCCGGAAACCGCCATCGGTGCTTCGGCCTGTGGCGCACTGGTGCCGATGTTGACGCTGGGCGTGCCGGGTTCGGGTACCACGGCGGTGATGATCGGCGCGCTGTCGCTGTACAACATCACTCCGGGCCCGCTGTTGTTCCAGCAACAACCCGACATCGTCTGGGGCCTGATCGCTTCGTTGTTCATCGCCAACATCATGCTGGTGATCCTCAACATTCCGATGATCCGCATCTTCACCCGCATCCTTGCCGTGCCGAATTGGGCACTGGTGCCGGTCATCGCGATCATCACCGGGATCGGCGTCTACGCGGTACACGCGACCACTTTCGATCTGTTCCTGATGGTCGGCATCGGCATCTTCGGTTACATCCTGCGCAAGCTCGACTTCCCGTTGTCGCCGGTTCTGCTGGGTTTCATCCTCGGTGGTCTGATGGAGCAGAACTTGCGTCGTGCACTGTCGATCTCCAACGGCGCGCTGGAAATCCTCTGGTCGAGCCCGATCACCTTCGGTGTCTGGGTACTGACCGCGATCATGCTGCTGATGCCGCTGCTGCGCATCTGGCGCAAACGTTCGGTCGCCCGGCGCGCAGTTGCCGATGTTTGATCGGCTGTCGCTAAAATCCTGGTGGGGAACCCCGCTGGTCGGTCTGCTTGGCGGTTACCTCGCCAGCCAGATCGGCTGGCCGCTGCCATGGATGGTCGGCTCGTTGCTGGCGATCATCCTCGTGCGCTGCCTGACCCCGTGGCAACTGACGGAGATCCCTGGCGGGCGTAAATGCGGCCAGTGGATCGTCGGCATCGGCATTGGCCTGCACTTCACCCCGGTGGTGATGGAGCAGGTGCTGAGTCATTTCGGTTTGATCTTCTTCGGTGCGCTGGTCACCAGTTTGTCGGCGGTGGTTGGCGTGTGGTTGATGCGCCGCACCGGTGAGGATCGCGCCACGGCGTTTTTCTCCAGCATGCCCGGTGGCTCCGGGGAGATGGTCAACCTCGGCGCACGCAATGGCGCAATGCTCAGTCATGTTGCGGCGGGGCAAAGCTTGCGGGTGTTGGTGGTGGTTTTATGTGTGCCGGCCGCGTTCAAGTATTTGCTGGGCGACGGCACGCCGATTTCTCATGCCGGCAGCGTCGATTGGCGCTGGCTGGCCATTCTGTTTCCGGCGGGCGCCCTGCTCGCCTGGATCTGGCAGCGTCTGCGCCAACCCAATCCATGGCTGTTCGGGCCGTTGCTGGTGAGTGCGGCGGTGAGCATCGGTTGGGATCTGCACATCGGCTTGCCCGATGGCGGCAGTCAGATTGGCCAGTGGTTGATCGGCAGCGGATTGGGTTGTCACTTCAATCGACAGTTTTTCAGGCGTGCGCCGTCATTCATGGGCCGCACGTTGATCGGCACGGCACTGACCATGTTGATCGCGACCCTGGCGGCGTTGGGATTGAGCGCTTTAACGCATCTGGATCTGCGTTCGCTGACGTTAGGCATGATGCCCGGTGGTATCGCCGAAATGAGTTTGACGGCGGAAACCCTGCAACTGTCGGTGCCGCTGGTGACGGCGATGCAGGTGATGCGGCTGTTGTTTGTGCTGTTTCTGGCGGAGCCGTTGTTCAAGTACTGGAATCGTAATCCCGAGTAAGACCGAGTTGCCCCCATCGCGAGCAGGCTCACTCCTACAGGGGAACGCATTCCAACTGTAGGAGTGAGCCTGCTCGCGATGCTTTTCAAACCGGCGGCAACCGCCACTCAATCGGCGTCTCGCCATTCTGCTCAAGAAACTTGTTGGTCCGGCCGAAGTGCCCGCATCCCAGAAAGCCACGATAAGCCGACAGCGGCGACGGATGCACCGAAGTCAGCACCAGGTGTTTGGTCGCATCGATCAGCTTCTGCTTGCTCTGCGCATGGGCGCCCCACAGCATGAACACCAGATGCGGTTGCCGCTCGCTGACCAGTTCGATGATCCGGTCAGTAAAAAACTGCCAACCCTTGTCCTTGTGCGCATTGGCGTTGGCGCGCTCGACGGTCATGGTGGTGTTGAGCATCAACACGCCCTGATCCGCCCAGCTCTGCAAGTAACCGTGGCTGGGGATGTCGATGTTCAGGTCGCGTTTCAACTCTTTATAGATGTTGACCAGCGACGGCGGCGCTGGCACGCCCGGTTGCACCGAGAAACACAAGCCGTGGGCCTGGCCCGGGCCGTGGTAGGGGTCCTGGCCGAGGATCACCACCTTCACTTTGTCCAGCGGGGTGGAGTTCAGCGCATTGAAAATCAGCGGCCGTGGCGGATAGATTTCCTTGCCGGCCGCCTGCTCCTGCTGCAGAAAGTTGCGCAACTCTGCCATGTAAGGCTGGTCGAATTCAGCACGCAGTGCCTCCTTCCAGCTCGGTTCGAGTTTGATACGGTCGTCAGCAGTCATGGTCATACCCGGCAAAAACAATGGGGCGAACCCTAGGAAAGCCGGCCACGCTTGTCAATTGATCTGATGCAGATCCGGCACTTTCCCACGCAGCGATCATACTGATCGTTCAAATTTCCGATCGAGGTCACGATGAATCTGCACTTCGAAGAACTCTGCGGCACCAACGGCGCCCGCATCGGTATCGCCAGCCTGGATGCTGAAAAATCGCTCAACGCGCTGTCCCTGCCGATGATCAACGCCCTTAGCGACAAGCTGGACGCCTGGGCCAAGGATCCGCAAATCGTCTGCGTGCTGTTGCGCGGCAACGGCACCAAAGCCTTTTGCGCTGGCGGTGAAGTGCGCAGCCTGGTGGAAGCCTGTCGCGCACATCCCGGCGAAGTCCCGCCGCTGGCAGCACAGTTTTTTGCGGCCGAATACCGCTTGGACTACAGCCTGCACACCTATCCGAAACCACTGATCTGCTGGGGCCACGGTTATGTGCTGGGTGGCGGCATGGGTCTATTGCAAGGCGCCAGTACGCGGATCGTCACGCCGAGCAGCCGTCTGGCGATGCCGGAAATCAGCATTGGGCTGTATCCGGATGTCGGCGCCAGTTGGTTTCTGGCGCGGTTGCCGGGCAAGCTCGGTCTGTTCCTCGGATTGACCGGCGCGCACATGAATGGCCGTGACGCGATCGACCTCGATCTGGCCGACCGCTTTCTGCTCGACGAGCAACAACCGGAGCTGATTGAAGGCCTGCTGCAACTCAACTGGCAGGAACAGACCGACATGCAACTCAACAGCTTGCTCAAGGCCTTGCAGCAGGAAGCCGTAGAGCAGATGCCTGAGGCGCAGTGGCTGCCGCGTCGTCGGCAGATCGACGAACTGCTCGATGTCAGCGACGTCACCTGCGCCTGGAAAGCCATCAGCCTGCAACGCGACAGCAGCGACCCGCTCATCGCCCGCGCGGCAAAAACCCTCAGCGAAGGCTCGCCGCTGACCGCCCATCTGGTCTGGCAACAGATCATCCGCGCGCGGCACATGTCGCTGGCCGAAGTCTTTCAGATGGAATACACCCTGAGCCTCAATTGCTGCCGACATCCGGAGTTCAGCGAAGGGGTTCGGGCGCGGTTGATCGACAAGGATCAAAAGCCGCACTGGCATTGGCCGGACATCAGCAGCGTGCCGGATGCAGTGGTTGAGGCGCATTTTCATAAAGCGTGGGAGGGGCGGCATCCGTTGGCGGATCTGACGGCTTACTGACTGAATCGCAGGCACAAAAAAGCGGCGCATCATGCGCCGCTTTTATTTACGGTTCAGTTACCAGCGATTGCCACGTCCGTTGTGGTCGCCGCGACCGCTATGGCGGTCGTAATTGCCGCGTCCGCTGTGGCGATCATAGTTGCCGCGACCGCGGTGGTCGTTGTCCCAACCGCCGCGACGGTGGCCTTCCCAGCGACCCCGATCATTACCGTGCCAGCGACGGCTCTCGTAGTACCGCGGCGACGGTTGATAGTAGCGCGGCGCCGACTGGTAATAACGCGGTTGCTGATAGTAACGCGGCGCTGGCTGGTAATAGCGCGGAGCCGAGTAGTACGTGCCGCCAGTGTTGTAGTACGCCGGTGCGGGTGATGTGTAAACCTCAGACCTGTAATAAGTGTCCGCGTACGAATACGGGGCACAACCGGTGACGGAAAACATCAACGCAGCAAGCAGAAGAATTCGTCGATACATGGCGGCCTCCTGGACCGCGGGTAGCCACACCAGCGACGCTGGCAGGCGTCAGTCTTTTATTCGGTGACTGACGAAAGATCAGACACCGATTTCCGAATCTGGTGCGATTCTGCAACAAGTTGAAACAAGTGATTTATTAAACCTTGTTCACTCGCAGAACGCGGTCATTCATCTGCTGATTAATGGTGGTCTGCGTGATATCCGCCGCCGTGATAAGCCATATCCTGGCCAACTTCAGATCAGCGGCGTGAACGCTGCATCACGGTGCAGCCGCGCACCAACACAACGCACCTTGCTGATACCTGCGCATAGCCTTTCAACGTCATAGCCGCGTGGCAGAGCGCTTGCGCCGACTTGGCACGCCTCTCGCTATAGAAAACCCGTGCAGGAGTCATCACAGGTTCGCGGCACCACAATTTGCAATGGCTGACTAGGGTTCCGGCTCGCAATCGCGAGTGACTGGTCCGAGAGTTGGCGACCTCCAGTTGAGGTTACACGGCGGGACAAAAGCCCGGGAGACAAGCCACCGTTCGCGGTGCCGCGTTGCCTTCCTGTCCGCCCTTTTTCAACTGGAGAATCCGCTATGTCCCGACTACGTTTCCCCGCCCTGCTCGCTGCCGCGTTCGCCGCGCTGCTCAGCACCCAATCCTTTGCCGCGCAGAAAGACCACTTCAGTGTCTGCTGGACGATCTATGCCGGCTGGATGCCGTGGGAATACGCCGGCAGCCAGGGCATCGTCGACAAATGGGCGAAGAAGTACGGGATCAAGATCGACGTTGTGCAACTCAACGACTATGTCGAATCGATCAACCAGTACACCGCTGGCCAGTTTGACGGCTGCACCATGACCAACATGGATGCGCTGACCATTCCAGCGGCGGGTGGCGTCGACAGCACCGCGCTGATCGTCAGCGATTTCTCCAACGGCAACGACGGCATCGTCCTCAAGGGCGACGGCAAGAAGGTTGCCGACCTCAAGGGCATGGACGTCAATCTGGTCGAACTCTCGGTGTCGCACTACCTGCTGGCACGGGCGCTGGACTCGGTCGACTTGAGCGAGAAAGACTTGAAAGTGGTCAACACCTCCGATGCCGACATCTCCGCCGCCTTCAATACCGATCAGGTCAACGCGGTGACCACCTGGAACCCGATGCTCTCGGACATCAAGGCCAAACCCGGCGTCACCGAGGTGTTCAACTCCAGCCAGATTCCCGGCGAGATCATGGACATGATGGTGGTCAACAGCGCCACCCTCAAAGACAACCCGGCGCTGGGCAAAGCACTGACCGGCGCCTGGTTCGAAGTCGTCGAATTGATGAACGCGAAAAACGCCGCGAGCAACGCTGCGCTGGAACACATGGCCAAGGCATCGGGCACCGACCTGGCCGGCTTCCAGGCGCAACTGGCCACGACCAAACTGTTCGCCACACCGAGTGAAGCGCTGAGCTTCGCCACCAGCAAGCAACTACCGGAAACCATGCGCAAAGTCGCCGAGTTCTCGTTCCAGCACGGTTTGCTCGGTGAAGGTGCCAAAGACACCAGTGCGGTGGGCATGGCCTTCGCCAACGGCGTGACCAGCGGCGACACCGGCAACCTCAAGCTGCGTTTCGATCCGACCTACGTGCAGATGGCCGCCGACGCCAAGCTGTAAGCCACGGAGGATTTGGCCATGCGCCTGATCAATCGCCACCCCGATCGCCCGAGTCGTTTGTTGTTGGTGATTCTGCCGTTCGCTTTGCTGCTGTTCGCCTACTTCATGGGCTCGGCCGAACGACTGGCAGAAAACCCCAACGACAAACTGCTGCCCAGTGCCGTGCAGATGACCGATGCGGTGAAACGTCTGGCGTTCAATGCCGACAGCCGTACCGGCGACTATCTGTTGTGGCAGGACACGCTGTCGAGTGTGCGGCGTCTGGCTATCGGCCTCGGTATCGCGGCACTGGCCGGGCTGTGCCTGGGCATCGCCGCCGGCACGCTGCCGCTGTTCGGCGCACCGCTGTCGCCATTGCTGACGGTGCTGTCGATGGTACCGCCGCTGGCGATCCTGCCGATTCTGTTTATCGTGTTCGGCTTGGGCGAGTTGTCGAAAGTGATGCTGATCGTGATCGGCATTACCCCGGCACTGGCTCGCGATCTGGAGCAGCGTGCCCGGGACATTCCCGTCGAACTGCTGATCAAGGCGCAGACCCTCGGCGCCTCGACCTGGACGCTGATACTGCGCGTGGTGCTGCCACAACTGTTGCCGCGCCTGCTGATCTCGCTGCGGCTTATGCTCGGCTCGGCGTGGCTGTTTCTGATTGCCGCTGAGGCGATCGCTTCCACCGACGGCCTCGGCTACCGGATTTTTCTGGTACGCCGTTATCTGGCGATGGACGTGATCCTGCCGTACGTGGTGTGGATCACCCTCCTCGCCTGGCTGATGGATTGGGGCCTCAAATCCCTGACCCGGCGGGCATTTCCCTGGTATGAGGGGGCGGCCAAATGAGCTTCATCACGGTGAAAAACGTCTGGCAGCAATACGCCGATCAAGTCGTGCTCGAAGGCCTGAACCTGCACGTCAACGAAGGCGAGTTCTGCACGTTGGTGGGTGCGTCCGGTTGCGGAAAATCAACCTTCCTGCGCTTGCTGCTTGGCCAGGAAACCGCCAGTCGCGGCGAGATCCTGCTCGACGGTCAACCGCTGGCCAGCGAACCGGATGCCAGCCGTGGCGTGGTGTTCCAGCGCTATTCAGTGTTCCCGCATTTGAGCGTGCTGGACAACGTCGCCCTCGGCCTTGAACTGCCCCGCGCGCCACTGCTCGGTCGGTTGTTCGGCAGCGCGAAAAAAGACGCCCGCGAACAGGCCTCGGCGCTGTTGCACAAGGTCGGTCTGGGCCATGCGCTGGACAAATATCCGGCGCAGTTGTCCGGCGGCATGCAACAGCGCCTGGCGATTGCGCAGGCGCTGATCATGAAACCGCGCGTGTTGCTGCTCGACGAACCCTTCGGCGCGCTCGATCCGGGCATTCGTAAAGACATGCACGCGCTGCTGCTGGAACTGTGGCGCGAGACGCGACTGACGGTGTTCATGGTCACCCATGACTTGTCGGAGGGCTTCAGCCTCGGCACGCGATTACTGGTCTTCGACAAAGTCCGTGTCGACCCGCACGCCCCAGGCGCCTATGGCGCGCGCATCACCTACGACATCCCTTTGAACAGCGACCGCCGCGCCCAACGCGCCGCCGTCGAGGCCTTGCCGGTGCCACTGGCGGGCGTACTTCGAACCGCTTGAGAGGACTGATCCTGTGAATGATCCGATGACTGATTCGACCCAACTGTTCCCACCTTTCGCCGAGGAAATGCTGCCCGGTGGCGGCCACCGCTCCTTCGTCCTCAAGCGCGGCCAACTGCTGCGCCTGACCGACCTGCGCGGCGGCGCCAACGTCAGCCTGACGTTGCTCAACGCCAACGAAAAAACCGAGCGGCTGAACCTGCCCGACAGCCTCAAATGCCAGCACACCGCCAAGCTCACCGCCGGCCATTGTCTGTACTCGGACATGGGCCGCGTGCTCGCGGCGATTACCGCCGACACCTGCGGCTGGAGCGACAGCCTCGGTGGTGTGCTCTGCGCCGAAGAAGTCGCGCAAAAGTACGGTCAGGGCCGTTATCAAGAGCTGCGCAACGGCTTCTTCCGCAACGGCACCGACAACCTGCTGGTGGAACTCGGCAAGTGGGGCTTGGGCCTGTCCGACCTGCTGATGACCCTAAATCTGTTCAGCCGGGTCAACGTCGATGAGGCCGGGCGTTTTCACTTCGTCGAGGGCAACGCCAAGGCTGGCGATTACATCGAGCTATACGCGCCGATGGACACGCTGGTGGTGCTGACCGCCCTGCAACATCCGATGGATCCCTCACCCGAATACGCGCCAAAACCGCTGAAGCTGAGCTGGATGAACGCCGACGCCAGCGTCGCCGAACACTGCCGCACCTCGCGCCCGGAGAACGAGCGCGGCTTTATCAACACCGACCGTTTGTTCGCCTGAGGATCGCTGCCATGTCACTTGCCATCGCCCCTGCTACAGCTGCACAAAACCGACATCCCGACAGCGCCGTCTACCGGGCCACCATCCCTGCCGGTGAGCCGTGGTTGATGGAGGTCAAGGCTGGCCAGACCCTGCGCATCCTCGATCTTGAGGGCAATCAGGCCGTCGACACCTTGTTCTACAGCGTCGCCAATCCCAGGGAACGCTACGACGTGCAACGCACTTTGCGCCGGCAGAACAGCGTTTACCTGAGCACCGGCAGCGTGCTGTTTTCCAATCTCGGCAAGCCGATGCTGACCATCGTTGCCGACACCTGCGGGCGTCACGACACCCTCGGCGGTGCCTGCGCGCAAGAGAGCAACACCGTGCGCTACGCCCTGGAAAAACGCTACATGCACAGCTGCCGCGACAACTACCTGCGCGCCTGTGTCCACGACGGTCGGCTGGGCAAAAGCGACATCGGCCCGAACATCAATTTCTTCATGAATGTGCCGGTGACGGCCGACGGCGGGCTGACCTTTGAAGACGGGATTTCTGCACCGGGCAAATACGTCGACCTGCGCGCCGAGATGGACGTGATCGTGCTGATCTCCAACTGCCCGCAACTGAACAACCCGTGCAACGCCTACAACCCGACACCTGCGGAGCTACTGGTATGGAACTGAAAATGCGCCGGTTGCGGCGGTGGTTGTTTGCCTTGTGTCAGGCCCGATCCGGGCAGTGCATCAAATAACCGCGCCCTTGTAGGAGCTGCCGCAGGCTGCGATCTTTGGATCTTGATCTTCATCTGCAAAATCAAAAGATCGCAGCCTTCGGCAACTCCTACAGGGGACGGGTGCAATTCAGTCATTCGGGACGGCCCGAGGACCTTTTACAAACGGCGGGACGGCCCGCCTCCCAGTCGAGCCAGCGCATTCGGGCGGCTCCAGGGGACAAGCCATGTTCGAAAAAATCCTCATCGCCAACCGTGGCGCCATCGCCTGCCGGATCCTGCGTACCCTCGCGCAACTGCAGGTCAAGGGTGTGGCCGTGTATTCCGAAGCCGATGCCGCCAGCCTGCATATCCTCCAGGCCGATGAAGCGCACAGCCTCGGCGAAGGTGCGGCGGCCGGCACTTATCTGGCGGTCGATAAAATCCTCGCAATTGCTAAAGCCAGCGGCGCCACGGCGATTCATCCCGGCTACGGTTTCCTCTCGGAAAACGCTGCGTTCGCCGAAGCCTGCGCAGCACAAGGCATCGCCTTCATCGGCCCGACACCGGAGCAACTGCGGGTGTTCGGCCTCAAGCACACGGCCCGCGCTCTGGCCAAACAGCACGGTGTACCGATGCTCGAAGGCAGCGAACTGCTCGACAGCCTCGACGCCGCACTGATCGCCTGTGAGCAGGTCGGTTACCCGGTGATGCTCAAAAGCACTGCCGGCGGAGGCGGTATCGGCATGCGCGTGTGCCGCAACGCCAGCGAACTGAGTGAGTCGTTCGAGGCGGTCAAACGCCTCGGCCAGAACAATTTCAGTGACGCAGGCGTGTTCATCGAGAAATACATTCAGCGCGCCCGACATCTGGAAGTGCAGGTGTTCGGTGACGGTCACGGTGAGGTTATCGCCCTCGGCGTGCGCGACTGCTCGGTGCAGCGGCGCAACCAGAAAGTTCTCGAGGAAACCCCAGCGCCCAACCTGCCGGCCGGCATGGCGGATGAGCTGTGCGTCGCGGCAATCAAACTGGCCAAAGCGGTGAATTACCGCAGCGCCGGCACCGTCGAATTTGTCTTCGACAGCGAGGCGCAGCGTTTTTACTTTCTTGAAGTGAACACGCGATTGCAGGTGGAACACGGCGTCACCGAGCAGGTGTGGGGCGTCGATCTGGTGCGCTGGATGGTCGAACTGGCGGCGGGTGATCTGCCGCCGTTGGCCGAGTTGTTTCGCGAGCTCAAACCCGAGGGCCACGCGATTCAGGCACGCCTGTATGCAGAAGATCCGGGGCGTGATTTTCAGCCGAGTCCGGGCTTGCTGACCGCCGTGGAATTCGCGCCGGCCAACGGGATTCAACTGCGCATCGACACTTGGGTCGAGGCTGGATGCGAGATCCCGCCGTACTTCGATCCGATGATCGCCAAGGTCATCACCTGGGCACCGAGCCGCGAACAGGCGCGCACCGAACTGCATCAAGCGCTGGGCGCCAGTGTGTTGTACGGCGTGGAAACCAACCGCGACTATTTGCGGCAAATTCTGATGGACACGCCGTTCGCCAGTGGTGAGCCGTGGACCCGTTGCCTCGAAGGTCTGGTGTATCGCGCCAACACTTTGGAAGTGCTCAGCGCCGGCACGCAAACCAGCGTGCAGGACTACCCCGGCCGCCTCGGTTACTGGGCGGTTGGCGTGCCGCCATCGGGGCCGATGGACAGCCGCGCGTTGCGTCTGGGCAATCGTCTGCTGGGCAATGCCGACGGTGCTGCGGCGCTGGAAATCACCATGAGCGGGCCGTTGCTGCGCTTCAACTGCGATGCCGTTGTGGCGGTGACCGGCGCGCCGACTGCCCTGACGCTCGATGGTGAAACGGTGCCGATGAACACCGCATTGCTGATTCCGGCCGGCGCGACGTTGACCCTTGGCAGCATAAACGGCGCCGGGGCGCGCAGTTATCTGTGCCTGCGCGGCGGCTTGCAGGTACCGGATTACCTGGGCAGCAAAAGCACCTTCACCCTCGGCCAGTTCGGCGGGCATGCCGGTCGAGCATTGCGCGCCGGTGACGTGTTGCACGTGCCCGCGTTGGCTGATCGCAGCGCTGGGCAACAACTAGCGCAGCAGCACATCAGCGAGTTACCGGCAGTGCGGCAGATTCGCGTGATCTATGGCCCGCACGGGGCGCCGGAATACTTCACCGAACACTACATCGGCACCTTCTTTGCGACCCAGTGGGAAGTGCATTTCAACTCAAGCCGAACCGGCGTGCGGTTGATTGGGCCCAAGCCCGAATGGGTGCGCGCCGACGGTGGCGAGGCCGGGTTGCATCCGTCGAACATTCACGACAATCCCTACGCCATCGGCGCGGTGGATTTCACCGGCGACATGCCAGTAATCCTCGGCCCTGACGGTCCGAGTCTCGGCGGGTTTGTGTGCCCGGTGACGGTCATCGAAGCGGATTTGTGGCAACTGGGGCAGCTCAAGGCTGGCGATAAAATCCAGTTCATCCCGGTCGACCTCAAGACCGCCCGCGATCTCGCCTGCCAATGGGATACCTGTGGGAGCTGGCTTGCCAGCGATGGGGGCCGTCCAGACACCGCATCAACTTCATCGCTGGCAAGCCAGCTCCCACAAGGACTTTTGTCGCCTGTGGTTCTGGAGTTGGGTCAGGGCGATATGCATCTCGTGGCGCGCGTATCCGGCGACACGCATCTGTTGCTGGAAATCGGCGCACCCGAGCTCGACCTGGTCCTGCGCTTTCGTGCCCACGCCCTCATGCAGGCGCTGGAAAGCAAAGCCCTGGCGGGCGTGATCGACCTCACGCCCGGCATCCGCTCGCTGCAAGTGCACTACCAGCCTGAGCAATTGCCGCTGGCCGATCTGCTCGGCATTGTCGCTGGCGAGTGGGACGCGGTGTGCGCCGCCCAGGACCTGCAAGTGCCGTCACGCATCGTGCATCTGCCATTGTCCTGGGATGATCCGGCCTGCCAGTTGGCCATCGAAAAATACATGACCACCGTGCGCAAGGACGCGCCGTGGTGCCCGAGCAATCTGGAGTTCATTCGCCGCATCAACGACCTGCCCAACCTCGACGAAGTGCAACGCACGGTGTTCGATGCGAGTTACCTGGTGATGGGTCTTGGCGACGTTTACCTCGGCGCACCGGTAGCCACACCGCTTGATCCGCGTCACCGATTGGTCACCACCAAATACAACCCGGCGCGCACCTGGACCGCCGAAAACTCGGTGGGCATCGGCGGCGCCTATATGTGTGTCTACGGCATGGAAGGCCCCGGCGGCTACCAGTTCGTCGGGCGCACCTTGCAGATGTGGAATCGCTATCGCGAGGTCGCGGCATTCGATGGCAAACCGTGGCTGTTGCGCTTTTTCGACCAGATTCGCTTCTACCCGGTGAGCGCCGAAGAACTGCTGCGCATCCGCCGCGACTTTCCCCTCGGGCGGTTCGATCTGAACATCGAACACAGCCAACTCAACCTCGCCGACTACCAGGCTTTTCTCAATCACGAAGCCGAGAGCATTGGCGCGTTTCGACGCCAGCAACAGGGCGCATTCAACGCCGAGCGCGAACGCTGGATCGCCAGCGGTCAGGCGCATTTCGACAGTGAAGAAGCCATACCCGAATCCACCGAAGACGCGCCCCTGGCCAACGGTCAGCAAAGCGTCGACAGCCACATCGCCGGCAACCTCTGGCAGGTGCAAGTCGAAGCCGGCAGCCGCGTGCAAGCGGGCGATGTGCTGGTGATTCTGGAGTCGATGAAGATGGAAATCCCAGTCCTCGCGCCGATGGCCGGCGTGGTGCGCGAGATTCGTGTGCAGCCCGGATCGGCGGTGCGCGCCGGACAGCGGGTCGTGGTGCTGGAACTCGACTGAAACCTATTTCGAAAAGGATAAATTCATGAATCTGCAACTCGATGTTCTGCGCCAGGCCTACCGCAATGGCGACACCACGCCGCGCAAACTGCTGCCGCTGCTGCGCGAAAAAGCCGCCGCGCTGAATCCCGACTATCACCTGTTCATCCACCTGCTCAGCCTCGAAGAGCTGGAGCCTTATCTGGCCGCCCTCGATGGTCGCGATCTTGAAGCTTTGCCGTTGTTTGGTGTGCCGTTTGCGATCAAGGACAACATCGATCTGGCGGGCATTGCCACCACCGCTGCGTGCCCGGCGTTCGCCTACGTGGCGGAACGCTCGGCGACCATCGTCGAGCAACTGTTGGCGTTGGGCGCGATTCCGCTGGGCAAGACCAACCTCGACCAGTTCGCCACCGGCCTCAACGGCAGCCGCTCACCTTGCGGCGCATGCCCCAACAGCGTGTTGCCGGAATATCCGTCCGGCGGTTCCAGCGCCGGGTCGTCACTGGCGGTGGCGTTGGGCGTGGCGAGTTTTGCCTTGGGCACCGACACGGCCGGCTCCGGTCGGGTACCGGCGGCGCTCAACAATCTGGTCGGGTTAAAGGCCAGCAAAGGACTTATCTCCACGGCCGGTGTGCTGCCGGCGTGCCGCACGCTGGACTGCGTCACCACGTTTACGGCGACGGCACGCGAGGCCAGTCAGTTGCTGGCGTTGACCGCCAGACTTGATCCGCGCGACGAATACAGTCGCCGCAATCCGTCCTGGAATGACGGCTCGGCATTCGGTGCGCCACGACCGTTTCGTTTCGGCGTACCGCGCGCGCAGGACCTGGAATTTTTCGGCTGCGAAGAAGGCCCGCGACTGTTCGGCGACGCCATTGAACGGCTGCAAGCGTTGGGGGGAGAAGCAGTCGAACTGGATTTGTCTCCGTTTCTCGAAGCTGCGCGCCTGCTGTATGACGGGCCGTGGGTTGCCGAGCGTTACAGCGTTGCCGGAGAACTGATGGAGCAGCAGCCTGAAGCGGTGCTGCCGGTGATCCGCGCTGTGCTGGCGAAAGCCCCGGCAGTCACTGGCGTGCAAACGTTCCGCGCGCAATACCGGTTGCAAGCCCTTAAAGCCCTGTGTGACCAGGCGCTCGAAAACCTCGACTGCGTGCTGACGCCGACCATCGGCCGCCCCGTGACGCTGGCCGAACTGGACGCCGAACCGGTGCTGCGCAATTCCGAACTGGGTTACTACACCAACTTCATGAACTTGCTCGATTACGCTGCCGTCGCCGTGCCGAGCGCATTCATGAGCAACGGTTTGCCGTGGGGTGTGACCCTTTTTGGCCGGGCGTTTACCGATCAGTATCTGCTGAGCGTGGCGGACGCATTGCAGCGTCAGCAAGATTCAATGTTGCCAACACCCACCAATGTCGCACGCCATGACCGTGCGCGAATCGTCGTGTGCGGCGCACATCTGCAAGGGTTGGCGTTGAACTGGCAACTTACTCAGCGTGGCGGGCGGTTGCTCGAGACGACATTCAGCTCTGCGAACTATCAACTGCACGCCTTGGCCGGCGGCCCGCCGTTGCGTCCAGGCATGGTTCGGGTGAAGGCTGGCGGCGTGGCGATCGCGGTGGAAGTCTGGGACTTGCCGAGCAGCGAGCTGGGCTCGTTCCTCACCGGGATTCCCGCACCGCTCGGGTTGGGCAAAGTGCAACTGGCAGATGGTCGTTGGGAAAGCGGTTTTATCTGTGAGCCGTATGGCTTGGAAGGTGCCTTGGATATCAGCCATTTGGGTGGCTGGCGGGCGTACCTGAAAACCCTGGCCTGACCGTTCCCCATGTAGGAGTGAGCCTGCTCGCGATGGCGGTTTATCAGTCACATCCTGGTGACTGTCACACCGCGATCGCGAGCAGGCTCACTCCTACAAGGATCGGCGCAATTTCTATGTAATGGCAACTTGCACAGTCTGCCGTCGCGGGTCGATCATGCGCTGTACCGTGCCAAACAAAACGGCCGCAATCGCACCTGCGTGGAAATGCCTCACTCGACCTATGCCTGAATCTGACGTTAAACCCGACCTCTGCCCGGCCTGCGGCGCCCGCAACGACTGCAGCCTGGCTGACCCACGCACCGCCGACCGCGCCTGCTGGTGCTATGGCGTGAGCATCGATCCGGCGGTGCTCCAGGCCTTGCCGTCAGCACTGCGCGACAAATCCTGCCTGTGCCCGCGATGCGCGCAGGTCGAGGCGCAACTGCAAGCGGCCGGTCAGCCGATCCCGTAAGATGCGTGCCCCCTGATTCATTGAAACCTGAACATGCGCGTCGACCGTTTCCTCAGCAATCTGCCCCGCTACAACCGTCAGCAGGTTCGCCTGTTGCTGGTGGAAAAGCGCGTGCGCGTTGACGGAAAAGTCGTCAGCGACCCGCATTCAGAGGTACTGGAATTCAGCCGCATCGAAGTCGATGACGAAGTGCTGCAACTCGGCAAACCGGCGCGCTACTTCATGCTGCACAAGCCACCGGGCTGCGTCAGCGCCACTCGCGATCCGCAACATCCGACCGTGCTAGACCTGATCAATGAACCGGACAAGGACGAGCTGCACATCGCCGGACGCCTGGACTTCAACACCACCGGGCTGATGCTGATCACCAACGACGGCGCCTGGTCGCGCCGCCTGACCCAGCCGCAAACCAAATTGCCAAAGGTCTATTACGTCGAGACCGACCAGGAAATCGGCGCGCAATATGCGAGCAAGTTTGCCGAGGGCATCTACTTCGCCTTCGAAAACCTGACCACGCAACCTGCGCAGCTGGAGCTCCTCGGATCACACTCGGCACGCCTGAGCATCGTCGAGGGCCGCTACCATCAGGTGAAGCGCATGTTTGGCTTTTTCAACAACAAAGTGCTGCGTCTGCACCGCGAATGCATGGGCCCGCTGCGGCTCGATGACGCGCTAAAACCGGGCGAGTACCGCGCTTTGCGCACCGAAGAGATTCATTTGTTCTAAGCCTGTGACCGCTCAGCAGAAGTTGTCGAACAATTTGCCAATGGCACTTGCGCGATCCTGCTCCCCCTGCTTGAATCAGGACGTCGGACGAAATGTGACCGACGAGTCACACCATACTTCTAAGAAACTTTTTGCCGGTCGTCAGCCCCCAGGGCTGCGCCTCAGCCGGCAGACTGCCCGCCAATAACAATACCCGTCGACCGCAGTCATGGATCGACATGGGCCAAGCAAATTCCAGGCGTATGCCTACCTGTCACAAAGCTCGTGCAATGTCTATTTGCGCGCATACCCGCTTGCTTGCCAGGAGTCTTATGACATGAGGCCAGAAATCGCTGTGCTGGATATACAGGGTCAGTATCGGGTTTACACGGAGTTCTATCGCGCAGACGCCGCAGAAAAGACCATCATTCTGGTCAACGGCTCGATGGCCACGACTGCGTCGTTTGCACAGACTGTGAAAAACCTGCACCCGCAATTCAACGTGGTCTGCTACGACCAGCCCTACGCGGGCCGGTCAAAAGCCCACAACCGTCACGAGAAACATCTGACAAAGGACGTTGAAGGGCAAATTCTGCTGGAGCTGATCGACCACTTCGCCGCCGAACACGTGCTGTCGTTCTCCTGGGGCGGCGCCGCGACACTGGTTGCCCTTGCAAACCAGCCACGGCGCATCGAAAAAGCGGTGATCAGCTCGTTTTCGCCGGTGATCAACGCGCACATGCTTGATTACCTGGAGCGCGGCGTCGATTACCTCGGCCAGCGTGACGGTGATCGAGTCGGGCATCTGGTCAACAGCACTATCGGCAAACACCTGCCGTCACTGTTCAAACGCTTCAACTATCGCCACGTCAGCAGCCTGGCGGAGCACGAATACGGGCAGATGCACTTCCACATCAGCGACGTGCTGCACAGCGATCGTCAGTGCTATTTAGACGCGGCGAAGAAAATCAACGTGCCGGTGCTGTTTCTCAACGGCGAATGGGACGAATACACCGCCGCCGAGGATGCGCGCCTGTTCGGCAACCACGTGGCACAGAGCACCTTCAGCACCGTGCAAGCCACCGGGCACTTTCTCGACATGGAGCACAAAGCTGCGTGCCGCGACAGCCAGAACGCCTTGCTGGGCTTTTTGAAACCGGCACCGCAGGCGAGCCGAACGCGTTACTCGTTTGTACAGGATCAACATGCATTGGCCATTTGAAAGCGCGTCATCGCGAGCAAGACTGCCGGGCTGAGTGTTTTGTTTACCACTCCGCAGTGCTTGCTCGCGATCGACCGATTCAGTGCTGTAATGCCGTGCGCAGAAAGAAAAACTTCAAATCCGTGGCCGAGTCTGGTACAAAGTCAGCCGCTCTGAGCGGGTATAGTTTAATGGTAGAACAGTAGCTTCCCAAGCTTCCGACGAGGGTTCGATTCCCTCTACCCGCTCCACTCAATTTTGGTCTCACGTTGTGGTTTGACGGGGGATGCAGGAACAGAAAAAACCGGCCTTGATGGCCGGTTTTTTTGTGCCCTAAAAAAGGTTTACATCTGACATTTGGAACAACGCAAAAGCCTGCAACACACTCTCCATGCCTCCGTTGCTTCCCTATCTAGACTGCTTCAAACCACTGAGCTGATTAACAACGGATGACCGCTCGGTGATTACATTGTTGCCCGCGGATCATCGGTAGGTATAGTACCCACCACGCACACCACAGGGAGGTGTTGTGAATAGCCGTTTTTAATAGGTCAACTTGTCGCAGACGGTTGGTATTTAGTGAGAGTCAGAGGCAGTCACCATCACTTCAAGCATCCGACCAAGCCTGGACTGGTCACGGTGCCGCATCCGACGAAAGATCTGCTGAAGAAAACGGCCATCAGTATTTTGAACAAGCGCTGCTTTGATTGGCTCAGTCAGCAACCATGGAGATCAACGAATATGCTCTATCCGATTGCGATTTCAATAGGTGATGAAGAACACGCGTGGGGCGTGGAAGTGCCGGACATTCCCGGCTGCTTTTCGGCTGGCGACGATCTGGATGATGCCGTTGCCATGGCTCGCGAAGCCATCGAGGGGCATTTCGAGATTCTGGCCGAGGACGGTGCGCCGATTCCGGCTGCCAGTAAGTTGGGGCTCCATGTGGCCAATCCGAAGTTCGCCGGATGCGCGTGGGCAGTGGTGGATATTGATGTCGTGAAGTATTTGGGTAAAGCCCAGAAACTCAACATCACGCTGCCTGGACATTTGCTCAACCGCATTGATGAATATGTTTTGCATCACCCGGAGGAGAAGAGTCGTTCGGGGTTTCTGGCTTCGGCGGCTTTGAAGGTATTGCAGCAGGGTTGATATCCGCGGAGCATCAGATTTACCACCACCCTCCCCCTGCGCGGCCATCGACGAATACGCGTCATCACTTTCGAGGGAACCCACTGCGGTCCGTTTGCCGCTGACAACCTAACTCAAAAGAGCACTTGAGCCATGACTCAAAACATTTACGACGACCCTGGGTTCTTCCAGGGCTACAGCCAGATGAACCGCTCCATCGGCGGCCTCGATGCCGCGCCGGAATGGCCTGCGCTCAAGGCATTGCTGCCCTCCATGCACGGTTTGCACGTGGTGGATCTGGGCTGCGGCTATGGCTGGTTCAGCCGTTGGGCCAGCGAACAAGGCGCGCACAATGTGCTGGGGCTGGATGTCTCGGAGAAAATGCTGCAGCGGGCACGCGACACCACTTCGGTGGCAAACATCCGCTACGAACGCGCCGATCTGGAACAGCTCGACTTGCCCGCGTGCAGTTTCGACCTGGCCTACAGTTCGCTGGCGTTGCACTACATCAAGGATCTGCCGGGGCTGTTTGCCCACCTCTACACAGCGCTGAAACCGGGTTCGCATTTTGTGTTTTCCATCGAACACCCGATCTTCATGGCACCGCGCAATCCCGGCTGGCTGATCGACAGTGAAGGTCGCAAGCGCTGGCCGCTGGACAGTTATCAGATTGAAGGAGAACGGGTGACGAATTGGCTGGCAGAAGGTGTGATCAAGCAGCACCGCACCGTCGGCACATTGCTCAACTCGCTGATCGATGCCGGTTTCACCATTCGCCACGTTAACGAATGGGGCCCGAGCGATGAAGAAGTAGCGGCGCAACCGGCGCTGGCGGAAGAGCGGGAGCGGCCGATGATGATGCTGGTGGCGGTGCAGCGCTAGGACTGCGCAAACGGAATAATTGTGGCGAGGGGATTTATCCCCTCACCACAAATCGTATCTGCCCTCAGCGCGTCGCCACCATAAACAACCGCGGAAACGGCAACAGCACCGAGCCATCCGCCAACGCCGGATAAGCCTTCTCAACCTCAGCCAGATACCGCTCCAGATACTGCGTCCGCTCGCTTTCAGTCAACGGACTCAGAAACGGAATCAGCCCACTGCCCTTGAACCACTCGACTACCCCCGCAGCGCCATCCAACAACTGATGGTGATACGTGGTGCGCCACACATCGACCCGCGCGCAGTGCGGTCGCAGCATCGAAAAGTACTCGCTGGCGCTCGCCATGTCCGTACGCTGTCCGGCAGCGTCAGCGAGTTTGCTTGCCCACGGGCCATTCGCCGCGACTTCACGCATCAAGCGGTGGGAGGGTTCATTAAGATTGTCCGGCATCTGAATCGCCAGACTGCCACCCTGCGCAAGCTTGCCCGCAAGCGCCGGCAGCAACGCCGCGTGATCGGGTACCCATTGCAATACCGCATTGGCAAAGATCACGTCGAAAGGGCCTTCATCGGCCCATCGATCAATCTCGGCGACATCGAACTGCAACTGCGGCAAGCGCTTGCGTGCGGCAGCGATCATGTCCGCCGAGCTGTCCAGCCCGCTGACTGTCGCCCCAGCAAAACGCTGCACCAGCAACTCGGTCGAGTTACCCGGACCGCAACCGATATCGACCACCGCTCGCGCTTCAGCCGTAGGAATCGCCGCCAGCAGATCGCGTGCCGGGCGGGTGCGTTCATCTTCGAAAGCGACGTACTGTTTGGCGGACCAACTCATTGCGTTCTCCTGTCATGGCGAAAAGCGAGTGCTGCCACGATACCGTTACCAGCTAAAACTGGCTCCCCTACCAACGTCGCGCAGGTTTCCTGGATTTGTAAGTAGAATTTTCATCAAGCCGTCAGTGTCTGAATTTCAGGCACCCAACAACAAGGATTACGGCTATGAAATTCGCGAAGATTTCCCAGAAGCTTGCCCTGTGGGCCGGCAGTCCCAAGACGTTCATGGGGGCGTTGATCCTGATTGGGTTGTGGGGAATGAGTGGGCCGATTTTCGGTTACAACGACACCTGGCAACTGATCATCAATACCTCGACGACGATCATCACGTTCCTGATGGTGTTCCTGATCCAGAACACCCAGAACCGCGACACCGACATTCTGCATTTGAAACTTGATGAGTTGCTGCGGGTAAACAAGGAAGCACAAAACGCGATGTTGGGGCTCGAAGCGCTGGATCTGAAGCAGTTGGAAGCGCTCCGCAAGCACTACCGCAGTTTGGGTGAGGGAGAGGTTTTCAATCTTGAGGGGTTGGGCGACAAGGGTAAGACGAAGCAGGATTTGAATGAGTGCTGATGCAAAAATCTAAAGATCGCAGCCTGCGGCAGCTCCTACACAAATCCTCTGTAGGAGCTGCCGCAGGCTGCGATCTTTTAATCTTTTGATCTTTTGATCTTTTGATCTTTTGATCTTTTGATCTTTTGATCTTTTGTTCAGGTCAGCGGCTAGCCTGCAGCGACCGAGCCATCTGCAGATGATTCTGCAACTTAGGCAAGGTCTCATCGGCGAAGGCCTTGATCTCAGGCACGGTGGTGGTTTGCGCCTCCTGCTGAAGCTGCTGGATTGCCTCTTCAGTGGCTTTCACCTGACTGGCGGCGTACGCCTGATCAAAGGTTGCGCCATCTTTCACTTCAGGAATCAATTCTTTGGCCTTGTCGGCCATTTCTTCACGCGGCGCGACGGGCAGGTCGAGTTTTTTCGCAATCTTCGCCAGATGTTGATTGGCCGTGGTGCGGTCGTTGATGACGACGATGGTGAAATCCTTGACCTCTTTGGATTCGGTCTTCTGATGCGCCAGACGGCTGGCTTCGATGTCGGCCATGCCTTTGGCGGAAGCATCGTTGATGAATTCGGCAGGCGACTGGGCAAAAGCACTGCTGGTGAACAATCCCAACAGTGTGAAAAAACTTAAACGTCGTAACTGGGTGGCCATCCGGCTCATGGTCGCGCCCTCCTTCTTGCTGAATTCAAGCGGGAGCTTGCGCCCCCGCCTCTCAATCAAAACTACCTTCACCGACTACTTCGATTTCTGAGCAGGCTTGCGGCCCGTTTCTGTTTTCGCAGGCTCTTTATCGACCGTCGTTGTGGTGGTTTTCCCACCTTTGCGACCAGCTTCAGAAGCCTTCGTTCGATCGTTGGTGAAGTTTCCCGAGTTCGAGTTTCTTGAATTAGGCATGATTCTCTACCTCTTGGTATTGATCGTAGCGAGCAGGTGCCCGCCTAGATTGAGAATTTTCTTACCGACAAAGGTTTAGAAAAATTGCCATCGCTGCGACGAACGGTGAACCCCGCGCTGCATAGATCAAGCCTTGTTCGGCATCAATCCCGGCAATGCATGCAGCAGGGCATTGATGGCGAAACCGATGAACATCACGCCGCACAACCGAGTGATGAGCAGTTCGTGACGCTGGTACACCGTACGCACTCGCTGCGCGCCAACCACGCCAATCAGAATCGCGTAGGCGAGCAGTCCACCAAGGAAACTCAGGGCGATCAGCGCTGGCAACATCGACCAGTTGAGCAGCTCGGCGCGGCTCGACAGCAGCGCGGTAAACGTCGCCACTGCTACTGGATAGGCCTTGGGATTGGTCAGGCCGAACAAAATGCCGTGCCAGAAGGGATTGCGCGCCGCGCCCTGCGGTTGATCATCACTGCGCCGTTGCGCACGCACTGCACGCCAACCGAGCCAGAACAGGTACAAGCCACTCAGTACGCCAAGCACATCAAACGCGGTGCTGCCGATTTCCCGGGCACCGACAATCGCGATCAGTGCGGTGCTGCACCACACCACATCGCCCAGCAAATGCCCGCAAAGAAATCCTGCACCGGCACGCCGCCCATGCGCCGCGCCAATGCCGAACACCGCCAGCACGCCCGGCCCGGGCGTGATGCCGTAAATGAAACCCGAGGCCAGCACGGCCATTAGCAACGATGGAGTCATGGGTAACCTGCAAACGCGAGAATACGTGGCGGCCAGTCTATATCAGCGAAAACAGTCTGTTCACGGCGCGTCGTAAAAACGCATGCCAGCGTACGGTTTTTGCCGACACGCCGCTCAGTAACCTCTGAGATCTTCAGGGACGCCGTATTGCTGGCCGTCGTAGGTCAACGTGATTTGGGGTTTCTTCAGGTGAGTGGTTTTGGAAACGCACTCGTTGCCCGACTTGGCGTCGTTCATTTTGCTGGCGCTGGTGGTGATGATCAAATCGGCGAAACCGTGGTGACTCGATGGACCGATCTCGACAGTCCTGCGGACCTGATTGGTATAGCCCTCGCAATCGCTCATGAATTCGCCGTTGTTTTTGTAGACCACCAAGCCTTCCAGAACCGGGCGCAGGTTGTTGCCTTCGCGGACGTACAACGCCAGATCGGTTTTTTCGTAGGGAATGGCATGGGAGCTGTGCACGAACTTCGAGCGCAGACCAAACGCGCGAACATTCGGCGCCAGTCGGTAGCGACCGGTGTCAATGCGCAGGTCATCGAAGCGCACGGCATCGGAGTTGTAAGCGCCTGGTTTGCGGTAGGTGGCGATGGGGTTTGCATTGCTGGCGTTGACGATCGACAGGTCCAGATCGAACACCCCGGCATCGTCGCCGCCAGCGTCAGCCAGGTACGTGGACTTGACCGCGATCGCCTGCGTCGGAAAGGCTGGCCAGACGATGCAGCGTGACATCGATTGACCGTCGAAGGCCTTGGTGGTGCAGGCGGCCTGGGCTTGGGCGGTGATGGCCAGAATACCGAGGGCGATAAGGAGTCTGGTGGGGGTGAGCATGGTTCTTCCTTGATAAGAGTCGTGTGTGGCAGGTCAGTCAAAGACCCTTGAAACCTGGTGGCAGGACGTAAGTCTTTCCGTCGTAATGCAATGTTGTCAAAACCGGTTTGCGTACAGTCGTCTCGTCTTCACAAGCGTCGCCTTCAACCATACTTGTCGTGCTTTTTTCCTGGGTTTTGACGATTAAATCTGCATAGCCGTTGGAGCTCGTTTTAGCGATATCTAAGGTTCTTGAAATTTCAAAACGCTGTCCAGCGCAGTTGTCATCCCACTCGCCACCATACTCATAAACCACCAACTGACGCAGGACAGGACGCAACGTCTCGCCCTCCTTCACGTAGAGCGACAGTTGATGTTCCTCCACGGGATTGAGACGAGAGCCGTTAGCGAGCTTTGCGCGGACACCAAAGGCTCGAAGTTCGGGAGCGAGTTTGTAGCGCGCCGTGTCGAGCGTCAGATCCTTCAAGTGGACGCCATCCATTACGAAAGCGGCGGCCTGGTGATAAGTCGCCACCGGAGTCGGTTGGCCATCCTGCAACACGGACACTTCCAGATCGTGGGTACCTAGCGCTTCGGTAGTGCCGGGCTCAAACCGCGTCGAGGCGCTGATGGTCAGCCCCGGGTAGGCCGGCCAATCCTTGCAGGCAGAGACATCCTCCCCCGCAACCGCTGGCGGCGTGCAAGCCGCAAACACCTGCCCCGCCATCAACCACCCGCCCAACACCACACACCCGATCAATCCAGACTTCACTGTCACTTCCCGCTCCTTGATATCGTTTCAGCCGCGCACTATCCCCTCCTCAATCCTGCGATTCAACCAATTCAACGCCTGATCGCCGCCTCGGCGCTTATGCCACGCCAGCACAAACGTGAACGGCGGAATCTCGAATGGCGGCGGCACGACGACAAGTTCGCGCGGATCAATATCCCGCAGCCCCCGCGACGACACCGTGAGAATCAGATCCGTGCCGCTGATGAACTGTGGCGCGACGTTCCAGTGCGGCAGGCTGATGGCTACGCGACGGCGTTCACGCAGTGACGTTAACGCGCGTTCGATTTCCGGCGTGCCGCTGCCACGCATTTCCAGCAATACATGCGGGCGGGACAGGTAGGTCGGCAGGTCCAGAACGCCGTCGGCAGGCAAGCTGGCGCGATCCAGCAGGCACACGTAGCGCTCTTCAAACAGCAGCGTGCTGCGCAATTCGTTGGGCATTTCCGGGAACACGCCGGCGGCCACGTCGATATCGCCGTTGAGTACCCCTTCCAGCATGCCTTCGCGACTGGCGTGGCTGATTTGCAAGTCGATGCCCGGCGCTTCGCGGCGCAGGGTGCGGATCAGCGTGGGCAGGATGATCGCCGCGCCGTAGTCGGACATCGCCACGCGAAAGGTGCGGCGCGCACTCGCCGGATCAAAGGTATTGGGAGCCAGCAGCGACTGCACCTGGGCCAGCGCTTCGGCCAATGGCGCGATCAGTTCCAGGGCCCGCGCTGTGGGTACAAGGCCAGAACCTGCGCGCACCAGCAATGGATCACCAAGCAAGTCACGCAATCGCGCCAGCGCATGGCTGACCGCCGGTTGGCTGAGGTGCAGGCGCTCGGCGGCGCGGGTGACGTGTTGCTCGCTGAGCAATGCGTCGAGGATCACCAACAGATTGAGGTCGATACGGCGCAGATCATTCATCTGGTGCATGTTCTTGATGACAAAACGTAATTTAAATCTGCGCGGCGAATAGCCTAGAGTCCAGCAAAACCTGTTGGAGGATGATCATGAGTACGTTGCAGTGGGCCGGTTTGCTCGCCTTGGCCGCTTTCGCCGGCGCAGTGGTGCCGTTTCAAAGTGCGATCAATAGCAATCTGGCGCGAGGGCTGGGACATCCGTTGTGGGCAACATTGGCCTCGCTGCTGGTGAGTGTGTTGGTGCTGTTGCCGGTGATTCTGGCGTTGCGCTTGCCGTTGCCGTCAGTGGCGTTCATCAGCAAGGCGCCGTTGTGGATATGGGCGGGTGGCGCGTTCGGCGTGTGCTTTGTGGCGCTGGCGGTGATGCTTTTACCCAGACTCGGCGCGTCGGGATTTGTCGCGCTGGCGTTGGCCGGACAGGTCATTGCCTCGATGGTGCTGGATCACTTCGGGCTGTTTGGGTTGGTGGAAAAACAGCTGACATTGACGCGAGTATTTGGCGCGGTGTTGCTGATTGCGGGGGTGGTTTTGATTCAGTTGGGGGATTCGACAGTGAGGGTTTTGTCACCGCAGTAAAGCAAAAGATCGCAGCCTTCGGCAGCTCCTACATGGGACCGGTGTAGGAGCTGCCGAAGGCTGCGATCTGTTGATCTTCGCCCGAACTCAAAACGCGTTGCGGAAAATCTCCTCGATCTGCCGCTGATCCGCCGCGCGTGGATTGGTCAGCCCGCAAGCGTCTTTCAGGGCGTTGGTGGCGAGAATCGGAATGTCCGAGAGCTTTGCGCCCAGATCCCGCAAGCCGCCCGGAATTTCCACATCTCTGGCCAGGCAACGGATCGCAGTAATCGCCGCCTGCGCGCCCTCTTCCGGGCTCAAACCGTGAACATCGGCACCCATGGCGTGGGCGACATCGGTGAGCCGGTCGGCACACACCAGCGCATTGAACGTCTGCACATGCGGAAGCAGCACAGCGTTGCAGACACCATGAGGCAAGTCGTAGTAACCGCCCAACTGGTGCGCCATCGCGTGCACGTAGCCCAGCGAGGCATTGTTGAACGCCATGCCGGCGAGGAACTGCGCGTAGGCCATGTTCTCCCGTGCGGCGAGATCGCTGCCGTCGCGCACGGCCAGGCGCAGGTTGTTGCTGATCAGGGTCATGGCCTTCAGCGCGCAGGTATCAGTGATCGGGTTGGCGGCGGTCGAGACGTAGGCTTCGATCGCGTGGGTCAGGGCATCCATGCCGGTGGCGGCGGTCAGGCTTTTCGGCATCGCGACCATCAGCGCCGGATCGTTGACCGACAGCAGCGGCGTGACGTTGCGGTCGACGATGGCCATTTTCACGTGACGCGATTCGTCGGTGATGATGCAGAAACGGGTCATCTCGCTGGCGGTGCCGGCGGTGGTGTTGATGGCGATCAGCGGCAGTTGCGGCTTGCTCGATTGATCAACGCCTTCGTAATCGCGAATCTGCCCGCCATTGGTCGCACACAGCGCGATACCCTTGGCGCAGTCGTGGGGCGACCCGCCGCCCAGCGACACCACGAAATCACAGTGACTTTCCTTGAGCAGGCCCAGACCGCACTCGACATTGGCGATGCTCGGGTTCGGTTTGGCACCGTCGAAAATCACCGAGTCGATGTCCTGCATCGCCAGCTTCTCGGCCACCATGGCCGCCACGCCGGCCTTGGCCAGCCCCACATCGGTGACGATCAGCGCCTTGCGAAAACCGTAGTTGCGGATCGCGACCATGGCTTCGTCGAGGCATCCATTGCCCATGATATTGACCGCCGGAATGAAGAAGGTGCTGCTCATCGTGTTTCTCCTGACTGGGCCGAATCGACAGCTGCGATCCGACGGATACACACAGGATCGACCCATCGGTCACGGCGTATGTTGATCTGGCTCAATGTCCGCTCGTGATAAAGTCGCCGTCCATCAGCCCCTATGTTTTGAGATGTGCCAAGTAATGAGCGATTTTCTGGATGTCGACGCCACCCTCGAAGACTGGAATACCCTGCGCGCCGCAACCGACTTCAACGGTTTGCTGGTGGGTAACGGCGCCAGCCGGGCCGTTTGGGACGACTTCGGTTACGACTCGCTGTTCGAAAATGCCCGCACCGTTGAAGAAAAGCCACTGAGCGCGTCGGAGCTGGCGGTGTTCGACGCCATGCAGACGCACAGCTTCGAGCAGGTCCTCAGCGCACTGAAAACCACCAGCCGGGTGAACAAGGCGCTGGCCGTCAGCTCGGCCGCACCGCGTAACCGCTACTACGCGATCAAGGAAGCGCTGATCAACACCGTGCACGCCATTCACATTCCGTGGCGGCTGGTTCAGGCCTCAACGCTGACCACGCTGAATGAAGAACTGGCGCGCTATCGCACGGTGTTCACCACCAATTACGACTTGCTCAACTATTGGGCGATCCAGCATCGCAGCGAGGCCATCGACGATCTGTTCAATGGCGCCAACGCGAGTTTCGATATCAGCGAAACCGCTACGTCCAAACCGCGTGTGCTGTACCTGCACGGCGGTCTGCATCTGGTACGCAATCAGGATGGCACCGCGCGCAAACTGACCTCGACCGAGGGCACCCTGCTCGGCAGCTTTGCGATCAACAACACGATCAAGACGCTGGATGACGTGCCGCTGTTCGTCACCGAAGGACCGAGCGCCGACAAGCTCAAGACCATTCGCAGCTCGGATTATCTGTCGTTCTGCTACGAGCAGTTATTGGGCCATGGCGACAGCCTGTGCATCTTCGGCCATGCCTTGGGCGAGCAGGACAACCACATCGTGCGGGCATTGCGCCTGGCGAAGCCGGCGGTTGTGGCGATCTCGATTTATCCGCGCAGCGCGGCGTTCATTCAGCATCAGAAGCGCCACTACGCGAAGGTGTTTGAGGGAACGGGGGCGCAGTTGCGGTTTTTCGATGCGAAGACGCATGCGTTGGGCAGTCCGAAGTTGTCGGTGCCGGTCGAGGTTTGAAGCAAGATCAAAAGATCGCAGCCTGCGGCAGCTCCTACATTGATCTGTTTAGGAGCTGCCGCAGGCTGCGATCTTTTGATTTTCGGTTCATTCTTCTGAGCTGTGCACCACCACCAGCAACTGCGCCTGCACCTCGCCCACCGAGCGAATCCGATGCGGTTTCTGCGCATTGAAGTGCAACGCATCCCCGCGTTCCAGCAGCACTCGCTCGTTCATGAAATCCACTTCAACCTGCCCTTCGTGGACGAACAGAAACTCTTCGCCCAAATGCTCTTTGAAGGTCTTGTCGGTGAACTCGCTCGGCGGGTAGATGATGAACGGCAGCAGGTTGCGCTCGCTGACCTGATGCGCCAGCACCGCATAACCCGGGCTCTGATCATTGGCCGCCAGTGACTGGCGCTCGTGGCTGCGCACCAGGCTGTAGCTGTCGAGGCTGACGTTGTCTTCAGAGAACAATTCCTCGACTTTCACATTCAGCGCCTTGGCCAGTTTCAACGCGGCAGCAATCGACGGGGTGTTCAGCCCGCGCTCGACTTTCGACAGATAACTCTTGGTCATGCCGGATTTTTCGGCCAGCGCCTCAAGGGTTACGCCAAGTTTTTTTCTCAATAATTTCAAACGGATAGACATGCGCTGCGGTTATTCCATCAAGGAAGCGACGATTTGTGCTTGCCAATGACACTTTGTGTCATATAGCCTCTTTCGTGTCATTTGCAATCACCCAAAGGACACAGACATGGCCAAGACATTAGCACTACCCAAAGAGCAATTGGTCAAGCATGCGCTGACCCAGATGCAAAACACCCTGGCGGATAATACGTGGACAGACCGGCAAAAGCTGGCCCTGACCTGCCGGATCCTGTTCGAAAGCGGTCACGACTCCGGCCTGGCCGGGCAAATCACCGCCCGTGGCCCGCAGCCGGGCACCTATTACACTCAACAACTGGGCCTGGGTTTCGACGAAATCACCGCGAGCAACCTGCTGCTGGTCAACGAAGACCTGGAAGTCCTTGAAGGCCACGGCATGGCCAACCCGGCCAACCGTTTTCACAGCTGGGTTTATCGCGCCCGGCCCGATGTGAACTGCATCATCCACACCCACCCGACGCACGTTGCCGCGCTGTCGATGCTGGAAGTACCGCTTGAGATTTCGCACATGGACCTGTGCCCGCTGTACGACGACTGCGCGTTTCTTGAAGGCTGGCCAGGTGTGCCGGTGGGCAATGAAGAAGGCGAACTGATTGCCGGCGCACTGGGCGACAAACGCGCGATCCTGCTTTCGCACCATGGTCAGCTGTCGAGCGGCAGCACGATTGAAGAAGCGTGTGTCATCGCGCAACTGATCGAACGCGCGGCAAAGCTGCAACTGCTGGCGATGGCGGCCGGGACGATCAAACCGATCACTCCGGCGCTGGGTCGCGAGGCGCATGACTGGGTGTCGAAACCCAAGCGCCACGCCGCCGCTTTCAACTATTACGCCCGGCAGAACCTGCGCCAACACGCCGATTGCCTGAACTGAAACCTTTTTACGGAGACACCCCCATGTCCAATATTCACGGCATCATCGGCTACACCATCACCCCGTTCGGCGCCAACGGCGAAGGGCTGGATTTGCCGGCGCTGGGTCAATCGATCGATCGCTTGATCGACAGTGGCGTCCACGCCATCGCCCCGCTGGGCAGCACCGGCGAAGGCGCTTACCTGAGCGATGCCGAGTGGGATCAGGTTGCCGAGTTCAGCATCAAACACGTGGCCAAACGCGTGCCGACCATCGTCAGCGTGTCCGACCTGACCACCGCCAAAGCTGTGCGTCGGGCGCGTTTTGCCGAGGCTCACGGCGCCGATGTGGTGATGGTGCTGCCGACGTCGTACTGGAAGCTCACTGAAGCGGAAATCCTCGCGCACTACCGCGCCATTGGCGACAGCATCGGCGTGCCGATCATGCTCTACAACAACCCGGCCACCAGCGGCACCGACATGTCGGTCGACTTGATTCTGCGCATCGTCAATGCCGTGGAAAACGTGACCATGGTCAAGGAGAGCACCGGCGACATCCAGCGCATGCATAAGCTGCAACTGCTTGGCGAAGGTCAGGTACCGTTCTACAACGGCTGCAACCCGCTGGCGCTGGAAGCCTTCGCCGCCGGGGCGAAAGGCTGGTGCACGGCGGCGCCGAACCTGATTCCGCAGTTGAACCTGGACTTGTACGCGGCTGCACTGGCGGGTGATCTGGAAAAGGCGCGGGCGCTGTTCTATCGCCAGTTGCCGCTGCTGGATTTCATCCTCAAGGGTGGTTTGCCGGCGACGATCAAGGCTGGGCTGCGCGATACCGGGCTTGAGGTGGGCGATCCGCGCTTGCCGGTATTTCCACTGAGTGACACCGCAAGAACTCAACTCAACGGCTTGCTCCACGTTTTGCGCTAAATAAAAATCCCGCCAGGATCACTCCGGGCGGGATTTTTCATGGTCGCGGGTTACAAACTGGCGGCGTTTTTCATCGCTTCGCGCTGGAAGGGCTGATCCTTGAGGATCTGCGCGATAAACGTGTCAGTGACCAATTGCAGGTGTTCGAACTGCCCGCCCGAGGCATTGAAGACACCGCGCCAGGATTCACTGTGGTTGTGCACGGTGTACACACCCAGAATTTCCTTGCCGTGGCTGAGACTGAAAACCACCGTGCTGTCCCAGCTCACCGGCACCGGAACCAGAAACATCGTAAAGGCACTCAGCAACATCTGCGGCTGCATCCCGCCGACATCACTATTGGCGATCACCAGCAGGTTGTAGCCATCCACGCTGCGACCGGCCTTGACCTCGTCAAAGGTGCCGCGCCGACGCAGATCGTCGCGCAACATCCAGCTCGGCATGCCTACGACTTCGACGTTGATTCCCGGCAGTTGCTGGTTGTAGTCAACTTCGGGAGTCTTGAGGCTATGGGTTACCTGGCAGCCGCCGAGCAACAGGAGCAATCCCAGAAACAGAAGCTTGATGCGCATTAGAGTTTCCCTGACAGCATTGCTTTATAGACCGAGGCACTGGTGCCGTGCTCTTCGCGAATGAACGGCGTGGCCGTGTACAGATTAGGCATATCCAGACGTTGCAGACCCGGCACTTGCGGGTACTTGGCGCGAACAAGCGCCGCGTCGCGCTCCAGATGATCGCTGTGCAGGAACAGGCACGACGCACTTCGGCCGATCAGGCAGCCGGCGCGAAAGTCGCCGATGTAATAAGCCTTGCCAGCCTCCAGTTGCAGACCGACGGTGAAGTCTTCACGGCTCCAGCTCACCGACTGGCCCTGATCGAAGCGCACGTTGTAAATCTCGTAGCGCCCGGGTTTGAGCGGCATGACAAACAACGTGCCGATGCCGTGACCGGTCTCGCGCACGTCCCGCGCGGTACGAGCGTAAAACTCGTTGTGAAGGCGCGCGGTGGCGAAGTCATCGCTGCCGCGCTTGCGGATCATCAGCATTTGTTCATGAGCGCCGTATTTCGCCTCAGGCCAGATGCCGACCACGCCCACTACATAGGCCACGCCGGAATCGGCGGTCGGGCTCAGTTCATCGTCAATATGGGTCGGGGACATGCTGTAGCAGCCGCTCAGGCAGAGCAGCGCTGTCAAGACAGCGAGTAAACGGATCATCGAAGAACAAACTCTCGCGTAAAAATTCAGAAGTCCACGAAAGAGTCAGTAACGCCGCCCTCCATGGATGGGTCACGGAGAATAAACGAGATAGTGGCACATTGCCAGAAATCAGTCGCCATTGCTTTGACGACTGAAACCAACGCTGTTCAGAGGACTGGCAGGGTCTTGTCCTTGATGGTTTTCGTCGGGCCGTTGGCCTTGACGCTGGCGATGCCTTTGTCACACGCCGCATCCGAGGAGTAGGCCTCGCTGCTGCCGATCACCTGATGATTGGCGGCTTTGAGATTGAAGTACGGATGACCATCCTTGGTGGACTTTTTCTCATAGCGCTCATCCAGCGGGCTGTTGGTCTGCACTGACGCAATGCCGCTGTCGGCTGCCGCGCGGGTGGTGTAGAGCTCGCTGGTGAGAATGGTTTCGGCGTTGGCTGCTTTCAGCACAAACCTGAACTGGCCGTTGCTGCTTTTACTCACTTCGTACCATCCGGACATGCTCGTTTCTCCTTGGCGGATGAGAGGTTTCGCGCTTCAGAGTAAAGACCAACCTCAGACTTCTGTCGCCTGTACTGACGCCATCGCTGGCAAGCCAGCTCCCACAGAGTCCGGGTCGTTCACAAAACCTTTGTACAGCACACAGAACCTGTGGGAGCTGGCTTGCCAGCGATGGCAGCGACTCGGTATGAGTTATTTCACCACCGCCCGCACCACCGACAATTCCGGAACCGCCACCCGCCGCTGACTCAGATACCGCGTACAACTCACCCGCAAGAACGAAGCAAAATTGACCACCTCGCCGCGGTAATCCATCACCTCTTCATACAGCTTGGCGATCAGTTGATTGGTGGTCATGCCGTCGATCTCGGCGATTTCGCCGAGGATGTCCCAAAACTGATTTTCCAGGCGCAACGTCGTCACCACCCCGCAAATACGCAGCGAGCGAGAGCGCGATTCATAGAGGATCGGGTCAGCCTTGACGTAGAGCTCGCACATGGACGAAACCTCGTTACAGGGTGATTTGGGTGCCCAGCAAACCGAGGAAACCGGCCAGCCAGTTCGGATGCGCCGGCCACGCCGGAGCAGTCGCCAGATTGCCTTGCACGTGGCCGTCCGTCACCGGGAGGTCGATGTACGTACCGCCCGCCAGTCGGACCTCAGGCGCGCAAGCCGGATAGGCGCTGCACTCGCGCCCCTCAAGAATGCCCGCCGCTGCCAGCAACTGCGCGCCATGGCAGACCGCTGCAATCGGTTTGCCGGACTTGTCGAAGGCACGCACCAGATCGAGGACTTTTTCGTTCAGACGCAGGTACTCCGGAGCCCGACCGCCGGGGATCACCAGCGCGTCGTAATCGGCCTCGCTGGCCTTGGCGAAATCGAAATTCAGCGCGAACAGGTGACCGGGTTTTTCGCTGTAGGTCTGGTCGCCTTCGAAGTCATGGATCGCGGTGCGCACGGTCTGGCCAGCGGCTTTATCCGGGCAGACCGCGTGGACGGTGTGCCCGACCATTTGCAGGGCCTGGAACGGCACCATCACTTCGTAGTCTTCGACGTAATCGCCGACCAGCATCAGGATTTTTTTTGCGGCCATGGGGAGGACTCCTCTGGGAAATGCTTGGGAGTATTGAAGGTAGACCTTATCTGTCGGGGCGGGTAACAACCGGCTACTACGCCTGACGCGCCAGGCACTCGTACACGGACACCTGTAGGAGCTGCCGAAGGCTGCGATCTTTTGACTTTGTCTTTTAAAAACAAGATCAAAAGATCGCAGCGTGCCGCAGCTCCTACAGGGATGCAGGTCGATACAGGCGTTCAGTCGTGGGTCAGGAGAGAAAGCCGTCAGCGCGCAGCAAGGTTTCCAGGCAGTGCTCGCTGATGTTGTAGAACGCCTTCAACTCCTGGATTTTCACTAACAGCTGAGCCGGGTCCACCGGCTCGGCGCGTTTCACTGCCAGAATCATCTTGTTCTTGTTGGTGTGATCCAGCGAGATGAACTCGAACACTTTGGTCTCGTAACCACAGGCTTCAAGGAACAGCGCGCGCAGGCTGTCAGTGACCATTTCCGCCTGCTGACCGAGGTGCAAACCGTATTGCAGCATCGGCTTGAGCAGCGCCGGGCTCTGGATCTGCAGGCGGATCTGTTTGTGGCAGCACGGCGAGCACATGATGATCGACGCGCCCGAACGGATGCCGGTGTGGATCGCGTAGTCAGTAGCGATGTCGCAGGCATGCAGGGCGATCATCACGTCCAGTTCGCTCGGCGCCACGCTTCGCACGTCACCGCATTTGAACACCAGGCCCGGATGATCCAGTTTTGCCGCCGCGGCGTTGCACAGGCTGACCATTTCTTCACGCAACTCGACGCCCGTGACTTCGCCCTCGGCCTTCAAGGTATTGCGCAGGTAGTCATGAATGGCGAACGTCAGGTAGCCCTTGCCCGAACCGAAATCCGCGACCCGCACCGGTTTGTCCAGCGCCAGCGGTGACGATGTCAGGGCATGGCTGAAGACTTCGATGAACTTGTTGATCTGCTTCCACTTGCGTGACATCGCCGGGATCAGCTCGTGCTGCGCGTTGGTCACGCCCAGATCCTTGAGAAACGGCCGGTTCAGGTCCAGAAACCGGTTTTTCTCGCGGTTGTGCTCGGCCGACGGCGCTTCACGCAATTGCTGAGGTTTGCTCTTGAACAGCGAACTCTTGCCCTTTTTGCTGTATTCCAGCTGAGCTTCGTCAGTCAGCGCCAGCAAATGCGCATTTTTGAACGAGGCCGGCAGCAGCGCTGCGACCGCCTGCACGCCGTCTTCGAGCGGCAGGTTCTTAGTAATGTCGCGGGTTTTGTAGCGATACACGAACGACAGGCAGGGCTGAGCCTTGACGGACACCGGTTTGATGATGACGCGCTGCAAGTCCGCTTCTTCACCGACGTATTTGGCCAGCACCAGTTTGATGAAACCGTTCTGCTCGAGGCTGGTTTGCAGCAACTCGATGAACTGGGCGTGGTGGTCCGGCGCGGGTTTGGCAGATGGCGCGGAAGGGGCGGTAACGGACATGAACAAGCGGCCTCGGGCGGGGCGAATCGGGAATGGCGGGTATTTTAGGGGGGATGGGGGTTGGGGACACGCTCTTATTTACCGAACGGCACAATCCATGACACCGAACCCTGTGGCGAGGGGATTTATCCCCGTTCGGCTGCGGAGCAGTCGCCACACCTGAATACTGGGTTTCACTGATAGACCGCATGGGGCCGCTTCGCAGCCCAACGGGGATAAATCCCCTCGCCACAAGGAGTTGCTGAGTCCGGGAAAATCAGCCTAGGACGACCAACCGATTGGGCAATTCATTGCGTACCTGCGTCACCGGCACATGCACCTTCAACAACTCCCCACATGCCTCGATACAAGTGACAAACCCCTCTAGCGTGCGCCCCTGCCGTACCTGCTCGGTAAACGCCGCGACAATCACATCCCAGCTTTCATTGCCCAACCGCTTCGAAATCCCCTCATCCACCAGAATCTCCACGTAGCGCTCGGCCTCGCAGACGAAAATAAGCATGCCGGTGCTGCCCACGGTGTGATGCAGGTTCTGTTCGAGAAACTGTCGCCGCGCCAGGTTCGATGCGCGCCAGTGGCGCACCCGGCGTGGCACCAGATGTGTGGTGATCTTCGGCAGGCGAAACAGCAGGCACAGCACAATGAACAGGCCCCACTGCACCAGCAGCAGGCTGCGCAGGGTCAGCCAGCCGGTCAGGTAATGCACGACGCCCGGCACCACCAGCGCCAGCAGGCTGGCCCACAACAGCGGGATGTACGCGTAGTCATCGGCGCGAGCCGCCAGCACTGTCACCAGTTCGGCATCGGTGTCGCGCTCGACCCGTGCAATCGCCTCGGCGACTTTGCGTTGTTCGTGTTCAGTCAGTAATGCCATGTCAAAAAGTGCCTGCTCATTATTCTTTTAATGTCACCAGCCGCCGGACGAACCACCGCCGCCGAAACTGCCCCCGCCGCCGCTGAAGCCCCCACCGCCACCGCCGCCACCAAATCCGCCGCCACCGCCAAAACCTCCCCCGCCACCGGAGCCGCCACGGCCGGTGGGCAGGATACCGAGCATCTGGCAGACAAACACCGTCAGGATGAACAACATCACCAGAAAAACGAACAACGTCGGATGCCGCGAGATGAAATCGCTCTGCGGGTCCCCGCTGGACTCATACACCGTCGACGGTTCGTCCAGCGGATTGCCGCCCAGCACAACCAGCATCGCCGCCACACCATCGCTGATGCCTTTGCTGAAATTACCGGTCTTGAACGCGGGCGTGATGACTTGATGGATGATCACCGAGGTTTGCGCATCGGTCAGCCGGTCTTCCAGGCCATAACCGACTTCGATGCGCAATTTGCGCTCGTCACGGGCGACGATCAGCAGCGCGCCGTTGTTCTTGTCCTTTTGCCCGATGCCCCAGTGGCGACCGAGCTGGACGCCATAATCCTCGATGGTGGTGCCTTGCAGATCGGGCAACGTGACCACGACCAATTGCTCGCCGGTTGCCTGTTCGTGGGCCTGCAACTGTTGGCTCAATTGCGCGCGCACCGATGGCTCGATCATCTGCGCCTGGTCCACCACTCGCCCGCTCAGCGCCGGGAACGTCAACTCGGCCCGGGCGCTGACGGCGAACAGCCACAGCATCAGCACCAGGCCTATTTTCAACACACGCATGCATACCCCCCAACGATCTCCCTGTAGGAGCTGCCGCAGGCTGCGATCCTTTGATCCTGATCTTTAAAAACAAGATCAAAAGATCGCAGCCTGCGGCGGCTCCTACACAGGATTGTTTAGAACTTCACTTCCGGAGCCTTTTCCGCACCGGGCGTGGTGGCTTCGAAGGTTTCGCGCATCGGCAGGTCGCTGTACATCACGCTATGCCAGAGCCGACCGGGAAAAGTGCGGATCTCGGTGTTGTACTTCTGCACCGCCAGAATGAAATCGCGTCGCGCCACGGCGATGCGGTTTTCCGTGCCTTCGAGCTGCGATTGCAGGGCGAGGAAGTTCTGATTGGCCTTCAGATCCGGATAACGCTCGGACACCACCATCAAACGGCTCAACGCGCCGCTCAACTGATCCTGCGCCTGCTGGTACTGCTTGAGCTTCTCGGGATTGTCGAGGGTACTGGCATCAACCTGAATCGACGTGGCTTTCGCCCGGGCTTCGATCACCGCGGTCAGGGTTTCCTTTTCGTGGGCGGCATAGCCCTTCACCGTTTCCACCAGATTGGGGATCAGGTCGGCGCGACGCTGGTACTGGTTCTGCACCTGCCCCCACGCGGCCTTGGCCTGTTCGTCGAGGGTCGGGATGTTGTTGATGCCACACGCGGTCAGCAACGTCGCCAGCATCAACAATGTGGCGACCTGCAAACGCGAGCGATAGGTTGGACTTACATTCATTGCAGTGATGCTCCCTGACACATTTCATTAAAAAGCCGAGCGCGAAACCTTCTCAGCCAGCGGTTGGGGCATAATCGGCCGCGCCACTGGATTGCGACCGGTCAATGGGCTAAAAAGTGCCTGCGCGGTCGAACTGCCTGCGGTCAACGGTGTTTTTTTGGCTTGGCGTTTTTGCGCCCGCACCCGAACAACAATAGTCGCTCCCTAAATTTTGGCTGGCCGGCATTGCATTGCCGTTTGTGCCCTTGAGAAAAACATTCATGAAGAAGCTGTGTTTGCTGGGCCTGTTCGTCAGTCTGGCCAGTCATCAAGTATTGGCCGCTGAGACCTCGGTACCTCTGGAAAACAAGGACGCCTTCATCAGCAACCTGATGAAGCAAATGACCCTCGACGAAAAGATCGGCCAGTTGCGCCTGATCAGCATTGGCCCGGAAATGCCCCGCGAGCTGATCCGCAAGGAGATCGCCACCGGCAACATCGGCGGCACGTTCAACTCGATCACCCGCGCGGAAAACCGTCCGATGCAGGACGCTGCCATGCGCAGTCGCCTGAAGATTCCGATGTTTTTCGCGTACGACGTGATCCACGGTCACCGTACGATTTTCCCGATTCCGCTGGCCCTGGCTTCGAGCTGGGACATGGACGCCATCGGTCGCTCCGGGCGCGTTGCCGCCAAAGAGGCCGCTGCTGACAGCCTCGACCTCACCTTCGCGCCGATGGTCGACATCTCCCGCGACCCGCGCTGGGGTCGTAGCTCCGAAGGTTTCGGTGAAGACACCTACCTCACTTCGCGCATCGCCAAAGTCATGGTCAAGGCCTATCAGGGCGATGCCCCGAACACGGCCGACAGCATCATGGCCAGCGTCAAGCACTTTGCCTTGTACGGCGCGGTCGAGGGCGGTCGCGACTACAACACCGTCGACATGAGCCCGGTGAAGATGTACCAGGATTACCTGCCGCCGTACCGCGCCGCGATCGATGCCGGCGCCGGTGGTGTGATGGTGGCGTTGAACTCGATCAACGGCATTCCGGCCACCGCCGACACCTGGCTGATGAACGATCTGTTGCGCAGGGATTGGGGCTTCAAGGGCCTGGCGGTCAGTGACCATGGCGCGATCTTTGAACTGATCAAGCACGGTGTGGCGCGCGACGGTCGTGAAGCGGCGAAACTGGCGATCAAGGCCGGCATCGACATGAGCATGAACGACACCCTGTACGGCAAAGAGCTGCCAGGGCTGCTCAAATCCGGCGAGATCGAACAGAAACACATCGACAACGCTGTGCGTGAAGTCCTTGCGGCCAAGTACGACATGGGCCTGTTCAAGGACCCGTACCTGCGCATCGGCAAGGCAGAAGATGATCCGGCCGACACTTACGCCGAGAGCCGCCTGCACCGCGCCGAGGCCCGCGACGTTGCGCGTCGCAGCCTGGTGCTGCTGAAGAACCAGAACGAAACCCTGCCACTGAAGAAGACTGCAAAAATCGCCCTGGTCGGCCCGCTGGCCAAGGCGCCGATCGACATGATGGGCAGTTGGGCTGCCGCCGGTCGTCCGACGCAATCGGTGACCCTGTTCGACGGCATGAACGCCCTTATCGGCGACAAGGCGAACCTGATCTACGCCCGTGGCGCGAACATCACCAGCGACAAAAAGGTGCTCGATTACCTGAACTTCCTCAACTTCGATGCGCCGGAAGTGGTTGATGATCCGCGCCCGGCCAACGTGCTGATCGACGAAGCGGTGAAAGCCGCCAAGGATGCTGACGTGATCGTCGCAGCGGTAGGCGAATCCCGTGGCATGTCCCACGAATCGTCCAGCCGCACCGACCTGAACATCCCGCAAACACAGCGCGAGTTGATCCGCGCGCTGAAAGCCACCGGCAAACCGCTGGTGCTGGTCTTGATGAACGGCCGCCCACTGACCATTCTCGAAGAGAACCAGTCGGCCGACGCAATTCTGGAAACCTGGTTCAGCGGCACCGAGGGTGGCAACGCCATCGCCGACGTGCTGTTCGGCGACTACAACCCGTCGGGCAAACTGCCGGTGACCTTCCCGCGTTCCGTTGGGCAGATTCCGACCTACTACAACCACCTGAGCATTGGCCGGCCGTTCACACCGGGCAAACCGGGCAACTACACCTCGCAGTATTTCGATGACACGACGGGCCCGCTGTTCCCGTTCGGTTACGGTTTGAGCTACACCGATTTCAGCCTGAGCGACATGGCGCTGTCCTCGACCACCCTGAACGCCACCGGCAAGCTAGACGCCAGTGTCATGGTGAAGAACACCGGCAAACGTGACGGCGAAACCGTGGTGCAGCTGTACATTCAGGACGTCACCGGTTCGATGATTCGCCCGGTGAAAGAACTGAAGAACTTCCAGAAAATCATGCTCAAGGCTGGCGAACAGAAAGTCGTGCACTTCACCATCACCGAGGAGGAGCTGAAGTTCTACAACGCCCAACTCAAGTACGCGGCCGAGCCCGGCAAGTTCAACGTGCAGATCGGCCTGGATTCTCAGGATGTGAAGCAGCAGAGCTTCGAACTGCTGTAACAAACAACGCAATACCTTGTAGGAGTGAGCCTGCTCGCGATAGCGGTGTGTCAGTCAGCGTTGATTTAGCTGAATGACCGCTATCGCGAGCAGGCTCACTCCTACATTGGTTTTGTGGGGTGGCTGCTAGCCGCGTCTGTCGAGCATGTTGACCACCAACCGATCTACCCACCCCCAAATCCTCTGTTTCACCCGCCGCCACAACGGCCGCCTCTGCCACTCCTCCAGACTCACGCGCTGACTCAAGCCGAAATCCTTCTCGAAGCTCGCCACCACCGCTGCCGTCAACGACGGATCGAGCGCCTCAAGATTCGCCTCCAGATTGAAGCGCAAATTCCAGTGATCGAAGTTGCACGAACCGATGCTCACCCAATCGTCCACCAGCACCATTTTCAGGTGCAGGAAGCACGGCTGGTATTCGTAGATCTGCACGCCGGCCTTGAGCAGTCGCGGGTAGTAGCGATGCCCGGCGTAGCGCACGGACGGGTGGTCGGTGCGCGGCCCGGTCAACAGCAGGCGCACGTCGACACCTCGGGCAGCGGCCTTGCGCAGCGAGCGGCGGATGTTCCAGGTCGGCAGGAAGTACGGGGTGGCCATCCAGATACGTTTTTGCCCGCTGTTCAGCGCGCGAAACAGTGATTGCAGAATGTCGCGATGCTGGCGGGCGTCGGCGTAAGCCACGCGGCCCATGCCCTCGCCCATGTCCGGCACCTTGGGCAGACGCGGCAAGCCGACATGCGCGGATGGCTTCCAGGCACGGCGATGGCGGTTGGCGATCCACTGGCGGTCGAACAATAGCTGCCAGTCGAGCACCAGCGGGCCGCTGATTTCGACCATCACTTCGTGCCACTCGCTGGTGTCGTGCCCCGGGGTCCAGAACTCATCGGTGACACCCGTGCCGCCGACCACCGCCAGCCGCTGATCAACCAGCAGCAGTTTGCGGTGGTCACGATAGAAATTGCCGACCCAACGCCGCCAGTGCAGGCGATTGTAAAAGCGCAGCTCAACCCCGGCGTGGGTCAAGCGTTTACGCAGGTTCAGGGTAAACGCGAGGCTGCCGTAGTCGTCGAACAGACAGCGCACGCGCACACCGCGTTCGGCGGCCAGCACCAGCGCTTGCACGATGGTTTCGGCACAGGCGCCAGCCTCGACCAGGTACAGCTCAAGTTCGATCTGCTCCTGGGCGCTGGCAATTTGTTCAAGCATGCGCGGGAAGAATTGCGGGCCGTCGATCAACAGCTCGAACCGGTTGCCGTCACGCCAAGGGAAGATCGCGCCGCGCATGTCAGCGCGCCGTGAAAATCAGCACCGCACCCACCGGCACCGACAGGCTGATGGCCGACAAATCGGCCAACTTGCGCAGGCTTTCCAGCCCTGGGGCGAGATCGAAATCCTCGGCATTGATCACCACTGGCTCCAGTGTCACCACCTGAAAGCGTCGATCATCCAGACGCGTCGCCAGCAGCTCGGCCGGGTATTCGTGTTGCTTGCCATGCAGATTGACGGTCAGCGGCAGACGCAATTCCAGTTGCGCACCGGGGGCCAGATCGTTGATCGGGCGCAGGTCGATCTGGGTGGTGATGGTCGCGTCGGGAAACTGCTCGATCTGGAACAGCTCCTTGCGCATGCGCTCGTCACGCAGCGGGATGCCGCTGTTGATCGAATCCATCTCGACCTCGACCTCGGCGCGACCGTTGGGGTCGACCTTGCCATGCAGCACCAGAAAGCGCTGCACTTCGGAGATATGGGCGTTTTTCGTACTGACGAACGACAGCCGTGACGACTCGCCGTCCAGATACCAATTGGCCTGCGCCGGCAGCGCGGCGGCGGCCAGCAGCAGGCAGGAGAAGGTTTTGTAGAGGGAGCGGTTGAACATTGCGGACTCGTGGGGGCGATAAACCTGAGCCGAACATTAACTGGCTGGGGCGTGATTGCAAATCGAAGATCAAAAGATCGTCCGATCGCGGCACGAGCCTTCGGCAGCTACGGGGTTCCACTGTTGACGCTTCACCTGTGGGAGCTGGCTTGCCAGCGATTAGGCCGGCACAGGTGAAATTTTTGCTGAATGACACACCGCCATCGCTGGCAAGCCAGCTCCCACAGGGTTCTTTATTTGCAGACGAATCGTGTGTTTCAGGGGGTAAGGCGGCAGCCCTGTCGTTCGTTTTGCCACTGGGCGCTATTACTGCGGCCCATGCCGCTGACGGTGATGGTTTTGCTGGCGGCGTCATCGCTGAAGCCGCTGGTCGGCAGCCACTGCTTCACATAGCCGCGGCAATATTCGGCGTCGTTATTCATCACATAGCGGCACGAACAATATTCCTTCGCTGTGTAGGCGCTGATGATGTCCGGGAAGGCCCAGAGGTTCTCGCGCTCATAGCCGATCCAGCCGAGCAGCACGACAAGCAGCACGACAAGCAGCACCAGCAAGAACCGTTTCACGGTCGCACCGCCGCAAGCACACGCTTGAGCAGTTCGTTGTGGCGGTAACTGCCATCGCGGTCATCGGCGTAGCGCACGATCACCAGTTTTTCGCTGGGGATGACGTACAGCGCCTGGCCCCAATGCCCCAGCGCGGCGAAGGTATCGGGCGGTGCGTCGGGCCAGGGCGATGGCGCGCCATCCGCCGGGCGGTTGAGCCACCACTGGCCGCCAGGCACGGCTTCGTCCTGATGGGCCTTGTAACCGGCGAAAGGCTTGAGGTTGAACGCGACCCAGTCCTTGGGCAGCAATTGCCGATCATTCCAGCGTCCGTCGCGAGCCATCAACAGACCGATTCGCGCAAGATCCCGCGCAGTGAGATAGGCGTAAGACGAAGCGACAAACGTGCCGCTCGCATCCGTCTCCCACACCGCGCTGCGAATGCCCAAAGGCTCGAACAGGGCTGTCCACGGATAGTCGGGATAACGCTGCGGGCCGACGATGGATGTCAACGCTGCCGCCAGCAGATTGCTGTCGCCGCTGGAATAGCGGAAGGCCTGTCCCGGCGGCGCGTAAGTGTCGTGATTGGCGGTGAACGCGGCCATGTCACGATGGCCACGGGTATAGAGCATCGCCACCACCGAGGATTTCAGCGGGGCGTATTCATAGTCTTCCTGCCAGTCGATGCCCGAGGCCCAATGCAGCAGATCGGCAAGGGTGATCGCCGGGTGTTTTTCCAGCGGCGGGTAGTACTTCACGGCTGGATCATCGAGCTTGAACAGGCCTTCACCGTAGGCAACGCCAAGCAGCGCAGCCATCAGGCTTTTGCTGATCGACCAGGTCAGGTGTGGGGTTTGCGCGTCAGTCGGGCCGGCGTAGCGCTCGTAGATGATCTGGCCGTCACGGATGATCAACAAGGCATCGGTGCGAATGCCCTGGCGGGTGGTGTCGTCGCGGGGTGGGAAGGCGTAAGCCTGAAGATCTTCAACCGCTGTGATCTGCGGACCAACCAGCCATTGTTCGCCGGGCCATGATTCGGCCTGAACGGTGAAGCTGATCAGCAGCAGAAACAGCGACAGGCCTTTGAACATGGTGAGGGCTCTTGGGGAGAACCTGCTGAGACTAGTCGGGGTTCATGACAAATTGGAGATCTTGACTGTTCATCAGGCCGTCATCGCTGGCAAGCCAGCTCCCACAGGGTCAATGGTGAACAGACAATCTGTGGCAATCACAAAAACCTGTGGGAGCTGGCTTGCCAGCGATGAGGCCAGTCAAATCACCGCCAAAGCCTTGGCCAAGCGCTTTGCTCTGGCACCGGAGGCCAACTGCATCACCGCCTGATCGCGCCGCCACATCTGCGCCCATTCCGGATCACCTTCGCTTAACGCCTGGTCAATCTCGGTCTTGAGCGCATCAAACTGCGCAAACAACCCAGCCAACAATACATGCCCCGCCGGATTGTTCGGCGCCTGCCGGCTCATCTCCGCACACCCGGCCAGCAGCGCCAGCAAGCGCAGTTGCAGCGTCTGCGGCCAGTCGCTGTCCTGCCCGACGCCGTACAACCAAGCGGTCATCGCGCTAAGCACGTAGACATCTTCCAGCGTGCGAAACGGTTTGACGTAAGCATCCCAGCCATCCCCCGCGAGCAACTCGCACAGAGCGCCATCAAGATGCAGCCGACCATGGCTGATGTCGGGTATCAACGGCAGAGCCGGCAGTTTTTCCACCCTCACACCGGGCTCGCCGGGATACACCACCGCCAGACTCAGGCGCGGCGTTGCGCCGGCTTCTTCACTGCGTGCGGCGATCAGCAACCAGTCCGCCGCATCGCCGGCCGTGACGAAATCCTTGGCGCCACTCAAGCGCAAATCCGTCAGCCGCGTTTGCATGTCGGCCGGACGCAAGCTGCGCTGTTCGGTCGCACACAACGCGCCGAGGCTCAGCGGTGCGCTCGGCCACAACATGCGCAATGCCGCTTGATAACCGACCAGAAACGCCAGCCCTGGCGTCGCCATCCGCCGCCCGCCCGCCACCGCCAATTCGAACGGCGTGACGTTGCCCAACTGCTGCAACAACGTCGCAAAACCCTCGGCCAGGTCAGCAACGGCGGGCAATCGTTCACGGCTTTGCAACAGATCTGGCCAGGGCATAAGAGGCTCCTTGTGGGCTGTCATATAAGCATCACCAAAGGTTCATGGCGATGACACCGGGGCTACATAGCCTGACTTTGCACAACACGGCTGCATAAAGAAAGTCGATCGGCTGCAACCCACGACGGGTTCAAGGCCCGTACGGAGATTCAAATGACTCAGATCGCCCGCATCAGCGACACCGGCAATGAACGCCGCCTGCAAGCCGAACGCCTGATCGGCGCGCAAGCTTTGCAGCAAGCCCAGGCCTTGCGATTCAGCGTCTTCAGCGGCGAATTCAACGCCAAGCTGAAAGGCGCTGAACTGGGTCTGGACATGGATGATTATGATGTTCACTGCAGCCACATCGGCGTGCGTGACCTGAACACTGGTCGCTTGGTGGCGACCACGCGGTTGCTCGATCACACCGCCGCCAGCAGCCTTGGCAAGTTCTACAGCGAGGAAGAATTCAGCCTGCATGGCCTCGCCCATCTGCAAGGCCCGATCCTGGAAATCGGCCGCACCTGCGTCGACCCGGCCTACCGTAACGGCGGGACGATTGCAGTGCTGTGGGGTGAGTTGGCCGAAGTATTGAACGAGGGCGGCTACAGCTATCTGATGGGTTGCGCGAGCATCCCGATGCAGGACGGTGGCGTGCAGGCCCACGCGATCATGCAGCGTCTGCGCGAACGTTATCTGTGCACCGAAAACTTGCGTGCCGAGCCAAAAAAACCGCTGCCGAGCCTCGACATTCCATCTAACGTGATCGCCGAAATGCCGCCGCTGCTCAAGGCTTATATGCGCCTTGGCGCGAAGATCTGCGGCGAGCCATGCTGGGACGAAGACTTCCAGGTCGCCGACGTGTTCATCCTGCTCAAGCGCGACGAACTCTGCCCGCGCTACGCCAAGCACTTCAAGGCGGCCGTGTGATGAGCCGGTTGCGGGTGTACGCGCGGATCGCGCGAGTGCTGCTGGTGGTGTCGCTGGGATTGACCATGGCCAGTCTGTTCGGTGTATTTGAAAGGATTGGCCTGGCGCACTCGATGGAACGTCGTCAGCGCTGGTCGCGGTTTTTCATGGCGCGTTTGAGCAATGCCCTGCCCTTTCGCATGACCGTCCACGGTGAACTGCCAAAGCAGCCGATGTTGTGGGTCAGCAACCATGTGTCGTGGACCGATATTCCGCTGCTGGGCATGCTCACACCGCTGTCGTTTCTGTCCAAGGCTGAAGTGCGTACCTGGCCGGTCGCGGGTTGGCTCGCGGCCAAGGCTGGCAGCCTGTTTATCCGTCGTGGCTCGGGCGATAGCCAGTTGATCCGCAAACAGATGACCCGGCACCTGCAAACCGATCATTCACTGCTGATGTTCCCGGAAGGCACCACCACCGATGGCCGATCACTGCGTACCTTTCACGGTCGCTTGCTGTCAGCGGCGATTGATTCAGAGGTGATGCTGCAACCGGTGGCGATCCGTTATCTGCGTGACGGCGAAGTCGATACGTTGGCGCCGTTCATTGGTGACGATGATTTGTTGTCGCACCTGATGCGTCTGTTCAGCAATGATTGCGGCGATGTCGAAGTGCACCTGCTCAAGCCGATCGCCTGCGAGGGACGGGAGCGTGCGGCACTGGCGTTTGAAGCGCAGCAGGCGGTGCAGAAGGTGTTGTTTGGCGAGGTGGCGAAACCCGCCGAACCGCGTCGTGCAGGCGAGCTGATCGCCGCCTGAAAATCAAAAGATCGCAGCCTGCGGCAGCTCCTACACCGATCCCCTGTAGGAGCTGCCGCAGGCTGCGATCTTTCGATCTTGCTTATCCCTGCGACGCCGCAAAGTCCTGAAGCTGCGGATAGAACAACGCAAAGTCTTCACTCAGCGGCTCATATAACCGCCGCAATTCCTGCATCGCCCCCGCCAACTCCTCCGGCCTGCTCAACCGCCGTGAAATCCCGCGCAGCACCTGATCAAGCACTTCAAATTCCTGATACGAGCCCAACCAGTCATGGGCGACCATGTGCGGCGCAATCTTCGCCAGGCGCTCGGGCAATTGCGGTTCGCGGGACAACACCCGATAAACGTCAGTGGTGAACTGCGCCAGTGGTTGATCCGCGTACAACCGCCAGTCCCGCGCAAGGCAATGGTCGAAAAAGACATCAAGGACGATCCCGGCATAACGCCGACGGGTATCGGAAAACCGCCCCAGCGCGATGTCCACCAGCGGATGGCGATCAGTGAACACGTCAATCCGTCGATGCAGTTGAATCCCCGCCTCGACCTCCGGGGCAAATTGTCCTTGCAGCCGGCCTTTGACGAAATCGCCATACAGACTGCCGAGCAGTTGATCGGGGCGCTGGCCACCGAGGTGCAAATGTGCGAGATAGTTCATGGGCGCAGCTTAGCACCGCGCCCTCGTTTCAATACACCCAACGTATCGTTATAACCCGATATACCGATTTGTGCGGTCGTCAGATCAAAATCATATTGGTATATCGCGAACTAGCGATTTAAAGTTCGCCTCATCGCGATATAGCGTTTTACACACCGAGCACCCTGCCATGAACCTTGACCTCGACGAAATAATAAAAGCCCTGGCACACCCAGTACGGCGAGACATCCTCAACTGGCTGAAAGACCCGAAAGGCGAATTCCCGGAACAGTTGCACAACCACGAGTACGGCATCTGCGCCGGGCAGATCGATCAACGCTGCGGCCTGTCGCAATCAACCGTGTCCGCCCATTTGGCAACCCTGCAACGCGCCGGACTGATCAGCAGCCAGAAGGCAGGGCAATGGCATTTTTTCAAACGTAACGAGGACGTGATTCAGGCGTTCCTCAGCACACTCAGTAAAGAGCTCTGACCCTTAACGTCAGCCAGCCCACAAGGAAACAACGATGCCCCTCTCGCTACTCATACTCGCCTTGAGCGCCTTCGCCATCGGCACCACCGAATTCGTCATCATGGGCCTGCTGCCCGATGTGGCGGCGGACCTCGGTGTGTCGATCCCCGGCGCCGGCTGGCTGGTGACCGGCTACGCCCTGGGCGTGGCCATCGGTGCGCCGTTCATGGCACTGGCCACCGCCAAACTGCCGCGCAAGGCTGCACTGGTTGCGTTAATGGGCATCTTCATTGTCGGCAACTTGCTCTGTGCGCTGGCCAGTGACTACAACGTGCTGATGTTCGCCCGTGTCGTCACCGCGCTGTGCCACGGTGCGTTCTTCGGTATCGGTTCGGTGGTGGCGGCAGGTCTGGTGGCGCCGAACAAACGCGCTTCGGCCGTCGCCCTGATGTTTACCGGTTTGACCCTGGCCAACGTCCTCGGCGTGCCGCTGGGCACCGCGCTGGGTCAGGAGGCCGGCTGGCGTTCGACCTTCTGGGCTGTAACCGTGATCGGTGTGATCGCGCTGATCGGCCTGATCCGCTTCCTGCCGGCCAAACGTGACGAAGAAAAGCTCGACATGCGCGCCGAACTCGCCGCCCTCAAAGGCGCCGGTATCTGGCTGTCGCTGAGCATGACCGCTCTGTTCGCCGCCTCGATGTTCACCCTCTTCACCTACGTCGCCCCACTGCTCGGCGATGTCACCGGCGTCTCGCCAAAAGGCGTGACCTGGACGCTGCTGTTGATCGGTCTTGGCCTGACCGTCGGCAACATCATCGGCGGCAAGCTCGCAGACAAACGCCTCGCTGCCACCCTGATTGGCGTGTTCGTGGCGATGGCGGTGATTTCCACGGTGTTGAGCTGGACCAGCGTCGCGCTGATCCCGACTGAAATCACCCTGTTCCTCTGGGCCACTGCTTCATTCGCAGCCGTACCGGCACTGCAAATCAACGTGGTGACCTTCGGCAAAGCTGCACCGAACCTGGTCTCGACCCTGAACATCGGCGCGTTCAACGTCGGTAACGCCCTCGGCGCCTGGGTCGGCGGCAGCGTCATCGCCCACGGTTTCGGCCTGACCAGCGTACCTCTGGCCGCCGCTGCCCTGGCAGTGCTTGCCCTGCTGGTGACCCTGATTACTTTCCGTCAGAACGGCAATGCCGAGCTGGCCCCCGCGACTCACTGATTAACCACTTCACTTAAGAGGGTTGTATTTCATGGCAACTATTTTTGATCCGATCAAACTGGGCGACATCGAGCTGGCCAACCGCATCATCATGGCTCCACTGACCCGTTGCCGCGCTGACGAAGGCCGTGTGCCGAACGCGCTGATGGCCGAGTACTACGTACAACGCGCCTCCGCCGGCCTGATTCTCAGCGAAGCCACTTCGGTGACCCCGATGGGCGTCGGCTACCCGGATACCCCGGGCATCTGGTCCAACGATCAGGTGCGCGGCTGGACCAACGTGACCAAAGCCATTCACGGTGCCGGCGGCAAGATCTTCCTGCAACTGTGGCACGTGGGTCGGGTCTCTCACCCTTCGTATCTGAACGGTGAAGCGCCAGTCGCACCGAGCGCTATCCAGCCCAAAGGTCACGTCAGCCTGGTGCGTCCAATGGCCGACTACCCAACCCCGCGCGCACTGGAAACCGCTGAAATCGCCGAGATCGTCGACGCTTACCGCATCGGTGCCGAGAACGCCAAGGCAGCCGGTTTTGATGGTGTGGAAATCCACGGCGCCAACGGCTACCTGCTCGACCAATTCCTGCAAAGCAGCACCAACCAGCGCACCGACAACTACGGCGGCTCCCTGGAAAACCGTGCCCGCTTGCTGCTGGAAGTGACTGACGCGGCAATCGAAGTCTGGGGCGCCGGTCGTGTTGGCGTGCACCTGGCACCACGTGCTGATTCCCACGACATGGGCGACGATAATCTGGCTGAAACCTTCACCTACGTGGCTCGTGAGCTGGGCAAGCGTGGCATCGCGTTCATCTGCTCCCGCGAGAAAGAAGGCGCCGACAGCCTCGGCCCGCAACTCAAAGAAGCCTTCGGCGGCCCGTACATCGCCAACGAGCGCTTCACCAAGGACAGCGCCAACGCATGGCTGGCCAGCGGCAAGGCTGACGCCGTGGCGTTCGGTGTACCGTTCATTGCCAACCCGGATCTGCCAGCGCGCTTGAAAGCTGATGCGCCGCTGAACGAGCCACACCCGGAAACCTTCTACGCTAAAGGCCCGGTTGGCTACATCGACTATCCAACCCTGTAAGCCTTAACGCAGCAACGCAAAAGCCCCCGACTTGTGAGAGTCGGGGGCTTTTTTGTGTTCGCCTGGAGACTGATTGCGCGGCGTGAGACCTGGCCCCTCACCCCAGCCCTCTCCCGAGGGAGAGGGAGCCGATTGGTGTGGGCTTCAGATTTTGTGATCGGCTGGATATTCAGGTCGGCGTAGTTTGGATCAACAACCCGATCAGTTCCCTCTCCCTTGGGAGAGGGCTAGGGTGAGGGCCAACGCCTCACACTTGTTCACACGCTCGACACAAAAACCCTACAAAATCCGTAATTCACTACGTATAAACTTCGCGCCGCAAACGTATATAAAAGCAGGCCAATTGACATAAGCTGTGCCAATTACACATTGTTCATTTGCGCAGGCTGGGGCTCAGGCGCAGCATGTCCAGCCCTGTATCGACCCAGCGCTCGGCTTCGGCGTGCAATTCGAAGCTGTCCGGCGCCAAAAGCCACCCATAGAGGAGGCCATCAATATAGGCATGAATGCTGATGGCCGCACGGGCAGTGTCGAGATCTTCCGGCAACTGGCCGCGATTCACCGCATTACGCAGGGTCAACCCGATACGCAGATTGCAATCGAGACTGGCCGTCCGGCGCTGCTGGCGCAGATCGCACATTTCATCGGTGAACTCGCACTTATGAAACAGAATTTCGTTGATGCGACGGGTCTTCGGGTCCAGCGCAACTTGATGAAACAAATGAATCAGCAATTTGCGCATGCAGCCCAACGGGTCGAGCTCGTCTTCGCTTTCACTGGCTTTGGCCAGTTCATCCAGCGGCTCATGCAAGCTGTCGAGCATGGCCTGCACCAGATCGGCCTTGTTGCTGAAATGCCAGTAAATGGCGCCGCGCGTGACGCCGGCCATTGTCGCGATATCCGCCAAAGTCGTGCGGGCCACGCCCCTTTCATAGAACGCTTTCTCTGCCGCTTCGAGAATCTGGCTTCGCGTTTCCTGAGCTTCTTCTTTGGTACGACGGACCATGGCAGTAAAACCTCAAACAGGATATTTCAGGGATGGATTGAATATCCGCTGAACAAAGAGGGGGTCGATCTCTCTTGAATCGGCTCCCCAGCCTACAATTTCAAACCTTGCAACGACTTTTGTAACAGGGTGGGTACGCAGTCAAGGTGTTTACAAACAACCATGAACGTAAGTATATTACTTAGCAAGCTACTTATCCACTCGATAGCATTTTTTTACCCTTCCACACTTCTTGTGCGCTTTTTGCGCGCCTGACCCGAGGATCTTCATGCAATTCAAGCCAGCTGTTACCGCTCTGGTCACTGCCGTCGCCCTGGCATCGCTGCTCAGCGGATGTAAAAAGGAAGAAGCGGCACCGGCCGCTCCGCCTCCTCAGGTCGGCGTCGTCACCCTGCAACCACAAGCGTTTACCCTCACCTCCGAACTGCCGGGCCGCACCAGCGCGTTCCGCATTGCTGAAGTGCGACCACAGGTCAACGGCATCATTCTCAAGCGTCTGTTCAAGGAAGGCGGCGATGTCAAAGCCGGCCAGCAGCTGTATCAGATCGATCCGTCGGTTTATGAAGCGACCCTGAAAAGCGCCGAAGCCAACCTGCGTTCGACCAAGTCGATCTCCGACCGCTACAAGCAATTGGTCGATGAGCAAGCCGTGAGCCGTCAGGAATACGACACTGCCGTGGCCAACCGCATGGAATCGGAAGCGTCCTTGCAGTCCGCACAGATCAACGTGCGCTACACCAAGGTTTACGCGCCGATTTCCGGTCGCATCGGTCGCTCTTCGGTCACTGAAGGTGCGCTGGTCAGCAACGGCCAGACCGACGCGATGGCAACGATCCAGCAGCTGGACCCGATCTACGTCGACGTGACCCAGTCTTCGGTTGAATTGCTGGAGCTGCGCCGCGAGCTGGAAAGCGGTCGTCTGCAAAAGTCCGGTGACAACGCGGCAGCGGTCAAACTGACCCTGGAAGACGGCAGCCAGTACAAGCTCGACGGCAAGCTGGAATTCTCCGAAGTGTCGGTCGACCCGACTACCGGTTCCGTAACCCTGCGTGCCGTGTTCCCGAACCCTGATCACACTTTGCTGCCTGGCATGTTCGTCCACGCTCAGTTGCAGGCCGGTGTGAACAGCGCCGCGATCCTCGCGCCACAGCAAGGCGTGACCCGCGACCTTAAAGGCACTCCGACCGCGCTGGTCGTCGGCCCGGACAACAAAGTTGAACTGCGTCAGCTCAAGGCCAGCCGCACCGTCGGCAGCCAGTGGCTGATCGAAGACGGTCTGAAGGCTGGCGATCGCCTGATCACCGAAGGCCTGCAATACGTCAAACCCGGTGCCGAGGTCAAACCGACCGAAGCGACCAATGTCGGCGCAAAGAACCCGGCCCCCGCACAGGCAGCTGATAAAGCCGCCGGCGGCAAAGGGGAGTAACCCATGTCAAAATTCTTCATCGACCGTCCGATTTTCGCCTGGGTAATTGCCCTGGTGATCATGTTGGTCGGGGCACTTTCGATCCTGAAATTGCCGATCAACCAGTATCCGAGCATTGCGCCACCGGCCATTGCGATCTCCGTGACCTACCCGGGCGCCTCGGCGCAAACCGTGCAGGACACCGTGGTCCAGGTGATCGAGCAACAGCTCAACGGTATCGACAACTTGCGTTATGTGTCCTCGGAAAGTAACTCCGACGGCAGCATGACCATCACCGCGACCTTCGAGCAAGGCACCAACTCCGACACCGCGCAGGTGCAGGTTCAGAACAAGCTGAACCTCGCTACCCCGCTGTTGCCGCAGGAAGTGCAGCAACAAGGTATCCGCGTGACCAAGGCAGTGAAAAACTTCCTGCTGGTGATCGGCGTGGTGTCGCGTGACGGCAGCATGAGCAAGGACGACCTGTCCAACTACATCGTGTCGAACATGCAGGACCCGATCTCCCGTACTGCGGGTGTCGGCGACTTCCAGGTCTTCGGTGCCCAGTACGCGATGCGCATCTGGCTCGACCCGGCCAAGTTGAACAACTTCAACCTGACCCCGGTCGACGTGAAAACCGCCATCGCGGCGCAGAACGTTCAGGTTTCGTCCGGTCAGCTCGGCGGTTTGCCTGCCGTTGAAGGCCAGCAACTCAACGCCACAATCATCGGCAAGACGCGTCTGCAAACCGCCGAGCAGTTCAAGGAGATCTTGCTCAAGGTCAACAAGGACGGCTCGCAGGTCCGCCTCAAAGACGTCGCCAATGTGGGTCTGGGTGGTGAGAACTATGCGATCAGCGCCCAGTTCAACGGCAGTCCGGCATCCGGCCTGGCGGTAAAACTGGCCAACGGCGCCAACGCCCTCGACACGGCCAAGGCCCTGCGTACCACTATCGACAGCCTCAAGCCATTCTTCCCGCAAGGCATGGAAGTGGTGTTCCCTTACGACACCACGCCAGTGGTCACCGAGTCGATCAAAGGTGTGGTTCACACGCTGATCGAAGCAGTGGTGCTGGTGTTCCTGGTGATGTTCCTGTTCCTGCAGAACTTCCGCGCCACAGTCATCACAACGATGACGGTGCCAGTGGTCTTGCTCGGTACATTCGGCATCCTCGCCGCTGCCGGTTTCAGCATCAACACCCTGACCATGTTCGGCATGGTGTTGGCCATCGGCTTGCTGGTGGACGACGCCATCGTTGTGGTGGAAAACGTCGAGCGGGTGATGAGCGAGGAAGGCTTGTCGCCTAAGGAAGCGACCAAAAAGTCCATGGGCCAGATCCAGGGCGCACTGGTCGGTATCGCGCTCGTACTGTCGGCGGTACTGCTGCCGATGGCGTTCTTCAGCGGTTCCACGGGTGTGATCTACAAACAGTTCTCGATCACAATCGTTTCGGCCATGGCCCTGTCGGTACTGGTTGCGCTGATCTTCACCCCGGCGCTCTGCGCGACCATGCTCAAGCCGATTCCGAAAGGCGAGCACGGTACGCCGAAGAAAGGTTTCTTTGGCTGGTTCAACCGCAACTTCGACCGCGGCGTGCGGAGCTACGAACGCGGTGTCGGCAACATGCTGACCCGCAAGGCCCCGTACTTGCTGGCTTACCTGCTGATCGTCGTCGGCATGATCTGGCTATTCACTCGCATTCCGACCGCGTTCCTGCCGGAAGAAGACCAAGGCGTTCTGTTCGCCCAGGTGCAGACACCGGCCGGCTCCAGTGCGCAGCGCACTCAGGTGGTCGTGGATGAAATGCGTGAGTACCTGCTGCGTCCGAACAAGGATGGCGGTGAGGCTGACGCGGTGGCTTCGGTGTTCACCGTAACCGGCTTCAACTTCGCCGGTCGTGGTCAGAGCTCGGGTATGGCGTTCATCATGCTCAAGCCATGGGGCGAACGAGACGCCGAAAACAGCGTGTTCAAACTGGCCGCCCGCGCTCAACAGCACTTCTTCAGTTTCCGCGATGCGATGGTGTTTGCCTTCGCACCACCCGCAGTACTGGAGCTGGGTAACGCCACGGGTTTCGACGTGTTCCTGCAAGACCGTGCCGGTATCGGTCACGAAAAACTGATGGAAGCACGCAACCAGTTCCTTGGCATGGCGGCGCAGAGCAAAGTCCTGACCCAGGTGCGTCCGAACGGCTTGAACGACGAGCCGCAGTTCCAGCTGGAAATCGATGACGAGAAGGCCAGCGCCCTGGGCGTTACCATCAACGACATCAACAACACCTTGTCGATTGCGTTGGGTAGTAGCTACGTCAACGACTTCATCGACCGCGGTCGCGTGAAGAAGGTGTACGTGCAAGGCCAGCCGGACTCGCGCATGAGCCCGGAAGACTTGAAGAAGTGGTATGTGCGCAACGCGTCCGGCACCATGGTTCCGTTCTCCGCATTCGCCAAAGGCGAGTGGATCTACGGCTCGCCGAAGCTGGCACGCTACAACGGTGTGGAAGCGGTAGAAGTGCTGGGTGCTCCGGCGCCGGGTTACTCCACCGGTGAGGCCATGGCGGAAGTCGAAGCGATTGCCAAGAAACTTCCGTCGGGTGTCGGTATCTCCTGGACCGGTCTGTCTTATGAAGAACGTCTGTCCGGTTCGCAAGCGCCAGCGTTGTACGCCTTGTCGCTGCTGATGGTGTTCCTGTGTCTGGCGGCCCTGTATGAAAGCTGGTCGATTCCGATCGCGGTCATGCTCGTGGTGCCACTGGGGATCATCGGTGCGTTGATGGCCACCAGCCTGCGCGGTCTGTCCAACGACGTGTACTTCCAGGTGGGTCTGTTGACAACCATTGGTCTGGCAGCGAAAAACGCCATTCTGATTGTCGAGTTCGCCAAGGAGCTGCATGAGCAAGGGCGCAGTCTGCGCGAAGCGGCGATTGAAGCCTGCCGCATGCGTCTGCGACCGATCATCATGACTTCGCTGGCCTTCGTCCTCGGTGTTGTACCGTTGGCAATCTCGACCGGTGCCGGTTCGGGCAGCCAGCATGCAATCGGTACTGGCGTAATTGGCGGTATGCTGACGGCCACGATCCTGGCGATCTTCTGGGTCCCACTGTTCTTCGTTACTGTGTCGTCCATCGGTCAGCGTAAAAAAGCCGACCAGGATGAGACTACTGAAACTCCTAAAGAGGCTGGCCAATGAGCAAGTCGCTACTCTCCCTCGCAGTCGCCGCCTTCGTGCTGAGCGGTTGCTCGCTGATACCTGACTATCAGCAGCCTGAGGCTCCGGTCGCAGGCCAGTACCCGCAGGGGCCGGCGTACTCGCCGGCCCAGGCACCGGCGCAGGCCGCTGCCGAGCAGGGCTGGAAGCAGTTTTTCCATGACCCGGCCCTGCAACAGCTGATCCAGGTCTCGCTGGAAAACAACCGCGACCTGCGCGTCGCGGCACTGAACATCGACGCTTATGCGGCTCAATACCGCATTCAACGTGCCGACCTGTTCCCGGCGGTTTCGGCCAATGGCAGCGGCAGCCGTCAACGTCTGCCGGCGCGTGCGTCGCAGACCGGCGAGTCGATGATCAGCAGTTCGTACTCCGCCACCGTCGGCATCAGCGCCTACGAACTCGACCTGTTCGGTCGGGTGCGCAGCCTGAGTGAACAAGCGTTGCAACAATACTTCGCCACTGAAGAAGCGCGTCGCAGCACCCAGATCAGTCTGGTCGCCAGCGTCGCCAACGCCTATCTGACCTGGCAGGCCGACAAGGAACTGCTCAAGCTGACTCAGGACACCCTCGGTGCCTTTGAAGAAAGCTACAAGCTGACCAGTCGCAGCAATGAAGTCGGTGTGGCTTCGGCGCTGGATCTGGCGCAGTCGCGCACCTCGGTGGAAAACGCCCGTGCGCAATTGGCGCGTTACACCCGCCAGGTGGCTCAGGACGAAAACAGCCTGACCCTGCTGCTCGGCACCGGCATCCCGGCCAATCTGCAAACGGCCAAACCGCTGGCCGATGACCTGCTCAGCGACGTACCGCCGGGCCTGCCATCGGACCTGCTGCAACGTCGTCCGGACATCCTTCAGGCCGAATACAACCTGAAGGCCGCCAACGCCAACATCGGCGCCGCCCGTGCAGCGTTCTTCCCGAGCATCAGCCTGACCGCCAACGCGGGCACCCTGAGCCCGGACCTGTCCGGTCTGTTCAAAGGTGGTTCGGGGACGTGGCTGTTCCAGCCGCAGATCAACCTGCCGATCTTCAACGCCGGCAGCCTGCGCGCCAGCCTCGACTACGCCAAGATCCAGAAGGACATTGGCGTGGCGAACTACGAGAAGTCCATTCAAACGGCCTTCCAGGAAGTCGCCGATGGCCTGGCCGCACGCCAGACCTACACCGAGCAATTGCAGGCGCAGCGTGACTTCGTGCAGGCCAACCAGGATTACTACCGCCTGGCCGAGCGTCGTTACCGCATCGGTGTCGACAGCAACCTGACCTTCCTCGATGCCCAGCGTCAGCTGTTCAGCGCCCAACAAGCGCTGATCACCGACCGCCTCGCGCAGCTGACCAGTGCGGTCAACCTGTACAAGGCATTGGGTGGTGGCTGGAATGCACAGACTGCGCAGAACGAACCGCTGAAAGAAGAAGCACCGAAGATGAAGCTGTTCTGATCATCTGCTAAATACAGAGAGCCCACCTTTTTGGTGGGCTTTTTGTTTTTGAAGATCAAAAGATCGCAGCCTTCGGCAGCTCCTACAGGAGAACGCATTCCAAAATGTAGGAGCTGCCGAAGGCTGCGATCTTTTGATCTTGTTCGGTAATCGCCCAAAACCCGCTTTCCCCGATTGAATCCCGCTCTCTGCGCCCCGCACCATTCGTCCCACAAAATCAAAAACATCAGGTTCGACACCATGCCCCCGCGCCCTGCCCTGTCCGGCTGATCACCGCCGCTTATTCCGAAATCTGCAATCCAATGCCCGCCGCGAAGAGCGCCGGCACCGGAACTCGTTCGACCCAAAAAAAATAACAAGAGAAACTGCAATGACCTACCCAACTGCGCCGTACGCATTCCCCGGCCTGATCGCCCTGGCACTGGCTTGCGCGGCTTTGCCCGTTGCGGCTGAAGAAGCCGGTTTTGTCGAGGGGGCCAAGGTCAACCTGAACCTGCGCAACTTCTACATCAACCGTAACTTCACCGACCCGACCAAGGCTCAGGGCAAGGCCGAAGAGTGGACGCAAAGCTTCATCCTCGACGCCAAATCCGGCTTCACCCAAGGCACCGTCGGCTTCGGCATGGACGTGCTCGGGCTGTATTCGCTGAAGCTTGATGGCGGCAAAGGCACTGGCGGCACCCAGCTGTTGCCGCTGGATCATGACGGTCGCCCGGCGGACAACTTCGGCCGCACCAACGTCGCGTTCAAGGCGAAGCTGTCGCAGACCGAAGTGAAGGTCGGCGAATGGATGCCGGTACTGCCGATCCTGCGTTCGGACGACGGTCGCTCACTGCCGCAAACCTTCCGCGGCGGCCAGATCACCTCGAAGGAAATCGATGGCCTGACGCTTTACGGCGGCCAGTTCCGCGCCAACAGCCCGCGCGACGACAGCAGCATGAGCGACATGTCGATGACCGGCAAAGCGGCGTTCACCTCTGATCGCTTCAACTTCCAGGGGGGTGAATATGCGTTCAATGAAAAACGCACGCAGATCGGTCTGTGGAATGCCCAGCTCAAGGACATCTACAGCCAGCAATACATCAATCTGATCCACAGCCAGCCACTGGGCGACTGGGCCCTGGGCGCCAACCTCGGGTTTTTCTACGGCAAGGACGACGGCAGCGCGCGCGCCGGGGAGCTAGACAACAAGACCTGGTCCGGGATGTTCTCAGCCAAATATGGCGGCAATACTTTCTACGTCGGCCTGCAGAAACTCACCGGTGACAGCGCGTGGATGCGCGTCAACGGCACCAGCGGCGGCACCCTGGCCAACGACAGCTACAACGCCAGCTACGACAATGCGCAAGAACGCTCCTGGCAGGTACGTCACGACTACAACTTCGCCGCCCTCGGCGTCCCTGGTCTGACGCTGATGAACCGCTACATCAGCGGCGATAACGTACACACCGGAACCATTACCGACGGCAAGGAGTGGGGCCGCGAATCGGAACTGGGCTACACCGTGCAGAGCGGCACGCTCAAGGATCTGAACGTCAGATGGCGCAACTCGACCATGCGCCGGGATTTCAGCAACAACGAGTTTGATGAGAACCGCTTGATCGTCAGCTATCCGATCAGTTTGCTCTAACCTCCCCCTCTGTAGGCACTGCGATCTTTTGATCTTGAAAAATGGAATCAAAAGATCGCAGCGTGCCGCAGTTCCTACAAAAAAGGCCGTATCAGGACGCCACCCGTCAGGCCGGCTGGAGCTTTTTTTGCTGGCGAGTAGAGTTGAAAAACCTGAAGGACTCAGGCAAACAACCCTCCCCGCTTCCGTTGCTGTTGTAGTTGGTCCTCCCAAGACTTGAGCCAGGTTGTCACGGAAGACACTGCTGATCACCGGAGGACCACCTCATGATCGCTCGACTCAACGCAGCACCTGACTGGAACGCCAAGGCATACCAGCAGTTTTCTCGTCTCAGGCAACGGCCGGTCAATGAACTGCTCGACCGAATCGACCTGGCAAAACCCCAGCATATTTACGACCTTGGTTGCGGCACGGGCATTGCCACGCAGTTGTTGGCTCAGCGTTGGCCGCAAGCCCGATTGCACGGGGTCGACAGCTCCGCGCAAATGCTCGAACAGGCGCGTTGCTTGCCGATCAACGCATCGTGGCAGCACTGCGATCTGCTCGACTGGCGACCCAAACAACCTGCTGACCTGCTGTTCGCAGCAGCGGTTCTGCATTTCATCAACGGCCATGAAACGTTACTGCCGAACCTGCTGGGTCAGCTCAATTATGGAGGTTGCCTGGCGGCGCACATGCCGGACTGGCGCGATGCATTGTGGTATCGACTGATGCTCGACACCCTCGACGATGCCGGCCCCGGCAACACGCCACTGGGCACACCGCAACTGCGCCAGCGCATGGCAGCGCGGCCGTTGTTGTCACTTGAGGATTACTACCGTTTGCTCGCACCGCTGACCACGTCGCTGGACATCTGGGAGACCGAGCAATTGCAAGTGGTGGACGGCAAGTCGCCGGTGTATGACTGGATAAAAGTATCGGCGCTGCGGCCGGTGATGCAGGCGCTGGATTCAGCGGAACAGGCGCGCTTCATTTACCACTTCCTGATGCGGGTGCATGCGCATTATCCGCAGGAGCGGAATGGGCACACGTTGTTTCCGTTCAAGCGAATATTCATTGTGGCCACAGTCTGAAAGTCAAAAGATCGCAGCCTTCGGCAGCTCCTACAATCTGCAATGCAATCCCCTGTAGGAGCTGCCGAAGGCTGCGATCTTTTCAAACCCGACAATTACTCCCGGGATTCAACACCCAGCTCATCCCACACCGCTTCGGCCAGATGAAACGTCGCGTTCGCCGCCGGAATCCCGCAGTAGATCGCGCTCTGCATGATCACTTCCTTTATCTCGCTCCGGCTCACGCCGTTATTGGCCGCCGCGCGCAGGTGCAGTTTCAGTTCGCCCTCGCGGTTCATGCCGATCAGCATGGCGATGGTGATCAGGCTGCGGGTATGCCGAGGCAAGCCCGGGCGGGTCCAGATGTCGCCCCAGGCGTGGCGGGTGATCATCTCCTGAAATTCCGAATTGAACTCGGTCAGGGTGGTCAGGCTGCGATCGACATGCGCGTCGCCCAACACCGCGCGGCGGACCTGCATGCCTTCGTCGTAACGTTGTTTCTCGTCCACAAAAACTTCCTCACTGAGCCTTTAAAAAAGCCAACACGCGATCGCTGAAAGCGGCACCCGCCTGCACGTTTGAAAGGTGCGCCGCGTAGAACTCGGCGTACTCGGCTCCGCGCACATGCTCCTGGATGAAGTGGCCACCGGACGGTGGCGTCACAGCGTCTTCAGTGCCGGCGATCACCAGCAACGGCAGGTTGATCGAGGCCAGTTGTTCCCGGAAATCGGCATCACGCACCGCCGCGCAATTGGCCGCATAACCTTCTGGAGAAGTCGCCGCGAGCATGTCGGTAATCTGCTTGGCCGCCGCCGGATGGGCTTGGGAAAAGTCTGGGGTAAACCAACGGGCAATCGACGCATCGCGCAACGCAACCATTGCTGCCGCACCGTCACGCAGGACGGTTTCAATGCGCGGATTCCACACCGACGGATCGCCGATCTTCGCTGCCGTGTTGCACACGATCAGTTTGTGCAGCCGATGCCCGGCATTGATTCCCAGCCACTGACCGATCAACCCGCCCATCGATAACCCACAGAAATGCGCACGCTCGATGTGCAGCGCATCCAGCAGGCCGAGCACGTCGTGACCCAGTTGCTCGATGCTGTACGGCCCCGGCGTCACCAACGACTTGCCGTGCCCGCGGGTGTCGAAACGCAGCACGCGAAAGTGCTCGGTGAATGCCGGCATCTGCACGTCCCACATGTGCAGGTCGGTACCCAGCGAGTTGGACAGCACCAGCACCGGCGCATCGACCGGGCCTTCAATTTGATAGTGCAGTTCGCCATCGGCGAGTTGAACGAAAGCCACAGCCCTCTCCTTCAGACAGTCAAAGCGTTGTGTTCGGCCACCGCACGCTCGACCCAGACCTGAGCCTGACCGAGGTAATGAGCGGGGTTCAAAAGATGATCCAGTTCAGCGCTGCTCAATTGCTCAGTGACTTGCGGCTCGTCACCGAGCACCGCGCGCAAGTGACGCTGTTCGGCCACGGCACGTTTGCAGCATTGTTCGAGCAAGTGATGCGCGGTGTCGCGGCCAACCCGTTGGGCGAGCACGATGCTCACCGCTTCGGCCAGCACCAGCCCTTGGGTCAGGTCGAGGTTGCGCGCCATCCGTGCAGCGTCTACCTCCAGGCCATCCGCCAACAGGCGCGCCTGTTGCAGCGAGCCCGAGACTAGGCAGCAGATTTCCGGCAATGTTTCCCATTCGGCGTGCCACAGACCCAGACTGCGCTCGTGCTCCTGCGGCATGGCGCTAAACAACGTCGAGACCAGCCCCGGCACACGCGTGGCGGCGCCGATCAACACGGCGGCGCCGACCGGATTGCGCTTGTGCGGCATGGTCGAAGAGCCGCCCTTGCCCGGTGCCGACGGCTCGAACACCTCCACGGCTTCGGTCTGCATCAACAGACTGATGTCGCGGCCAAGTTTGCCGAGGCTGCCGGCGATCAAACCAAGTACCGCGCCGAACTCCACCACGCGATCACGCTGGGTGTGCCACGGCTGTTCCGGCAAGGTCAGTTGCAGTTCTTCGGCCAACGCCTGGGCAATCGGCAATGCCTGCTCGCCCAATGCCGCGAGGGTGCCCGAGGCTCCGCCGAATTGCAGCACCAGCAAACGGGGCTTCAGCTCGCGTAAACGCTGGCGGCTGCGGGTCACGGCGCCGAGCCATCCGGCGATTTTCATGCCCAGAGTCACCGATGTCGCATGTTGCAACCACGTGCGCCCGGCCATCGGCGTTGCTGCGTGGCGTTGAGCCTGCGCAGCAAGCGCATCGGCCAGTTGCGCCAGCTCGCTTTCGATCAGATCCAGCGCCTGGCGCAATTGCAGAACTAGCCCGGTATCCATCACATCCTGACTGGTCGCGCCCAAATGCACATAACGCTCGGCCTCGGCGTCAGTTGCGGCAATCTGCTTGCCCAACGCCTTGACCAGTGGAATCGCCGAATTGCCCGCCGTGGCGATCGCCTCGCCCAGCGCTGCGAAGTCATACAAATCGGCGCGACAGGCGCTTTCAATGGGCGCCACAGCGCTTGCCGGAATCAAACCGACCCGCGCCTCGGCCCGGGCCAGCGCCGCTTCGACGTCGAGCATCGCCTGCACACGGCCCTGATCACAGAACACTTCGCGCATATCGCGGGCGGTGAAGTAGGCATCGAACAGTTGATTGCCCGGTCGCTGAGTCATAAACAGTCCTTGCCGGCGCGGGCCATCGCGGCCCGCGCAAATGGGTTTACAGATCGTGGTGCAAATATTTCGCCTGCTTCGGCAAGCGCAGACTGAACAGGAAAGCCACTGCCATCATCGCCGTAACGTACCAGTAGAAGACGTTTTCCATACCGCCAGCCTTGAGGCTTAGCGCGACGAATTCCGCCGAACCACCGAAGATCGCGTTCGCCACCGCATACGCCAGGCCGACGCCGAGGGCGCGGACTTCCGGCGGGAACATTTCGGCTTTCACCAGACCACTGATCGAGGTGTAGAAACTGACGATGGCCAGCGCCACGGTTATCAGTAGGAACGCCAGGAACGGACTGCTGACACTTTTCAGGCTGAGCAGGATCGGCACGGTGAACAATGTACCGAGGGCGCCGAACCAGAGCATCGAACTGCGTCGGCCGATCTTGTCGGCGAGCATGCCGAACAGCGGCTGCATGCACATATAAAGGAAGAGCGCACCGGTCATGATGTAGCTCGCGGTCTTGGCGTGCATGCCGGCGGTGTTCACCAGGTATTTCTGCATGTACGTGGTGAACGTGTAGAAAATCAGCGAACCGCCAGCGGTGTAACCGAGCACGGTGATGAACGCGGCTTTGTGATCGCGGAACAACGCGCGGATGCTGCCGGCGTCCTTGTTCTCGCGCATTTCCTTGCTGGTGGTTTCTTTCAGCGAACGGCGCAGGAACAGCGAAATCAGCGCCGCCACCGCACCGACCACAAACGGAATCCGCCAGCCGTAGGCACGCAGGTCTTCTTCAGTGAGGAACTGTTGCAGCACCACCACCAACGACACCGCCAGCAATTGTCCGCCGATCAGCGTCACGTACTGGAACGAGGCAAAAAACCCGCGCTGGCCCTTGAGCGCAACTTCGCTCATGTAGGTCGCGGTGGTGCCGTACTCGCCGCCGACCGACAGGCCCTGCAGCAAACGTGCGAACAGCAACAGCACCGGCGCCCAGACGCCGATGTCCTTGTAAGTCGGCAGGCAGGCGATGAGCAACGAACCGAAGCACATCATCAGAATCGAGATCAGCATCGAGTTCTTGCGGCCGTGCTTGTCCGCCACCCGGCCAAAAATCCAGCCGCCAATCGGGCGCATCAGGAAGCCTGCGGCGAACACACCCGCGGTGTTGACCAGTTGTACGGTGGGATTGTCGGAGGGGAAAAACGCCGGGGCGAAGTAGATCGCGCAGAAGGCGTAGACGTAGAAGTCGAACCATTCGACGAGGTTGCCGGACGAAGCGCCGACAATCGCGAAAATGCGCTTGCTGCGCTCTTCGCCGGTGTAATGGGAGGTCTGGGTTGTCATTATTTTTTACTCAATAGGGACAGTGAGAGTCTAGACACACTTTGCAACAGTCCCGTTCCACAAGCTGGAACATCAAAAGATCGCAGCCTTCGGCAGCTCCTACAGAAAGCACGTTCCAAATGTAGGAGCTGCCGAAGGCTGCGATCTTTTGCTCTTGATCTCAATAATCGAAGAACACAGTCTCGGCCTCAGTGCCCTGCAAAATCACATTCCACTGATAAACTCCCGACGCATCCGGCTTGGCCAGCAACGTCGCACGACGTTCGGCCGGCACGCATTCGAGCAGCGGATCAGCAACGTTGGCCGGCTCACCCTCAAAGTAGATCCGCGTCAGCAAGTGCTTCACCAACCCACGGGCAAATACCAACACCACCAAGTGCGGCGCCTGGGTCGAGCCCTTCAGGCCCTCAACCGTACCCGGTTTGATCGTGGTGAAACGGAAACGCCCTTCGGCATCCACCGGCACTCGGCCAAAACCTTCGAAATGCGGATCGAGGGGTTTGTCCTGCTCGTCTTCCGGGTGGTCGTACTTGCCAGCGGCGTTGGCCTGCCACACTTCAAGCATGGCGTCGTTGACGACATCGCCGTTGCCGTCCACCACTTGACCGGTGATCGCCACGCGCTCGCCGAGGGTTTGTTCATTGGCGAGGTTTTCGCGGTTCAGCCAGGTCAGGCCGATGTGGTAATACGGCCCGACGGTGTGGGACGTGGTCGCAGTCAGCGTCATCTTATTTCTCCATCGGCGTGGCTTCACGCCCGCGCAGCACGATGTCCCAGCGATAACCGAGGGCGTAGGACGGAATGGTTTTTTCCAGATCGAAACTGGCGATCAGGCGTTCCTTGGCCGACGTGTCTGGCACGCAGTTGTAGATCGGGTCGTAGGCCAGCAGCGGATCGCCGGGAAAATACATCTGCGTCACCAGCCGGGTGAGGATGCTCGGCCCGAACAGCGAAAAGTGGATGTGCGCCGGGCGCCAGGCATTGTGGTGGTTGCCCCACGGGTAGGCGCCAGGCTTGATGGTCTGGAACTGGTACCAGCCGTCGGCATCGGTCACGGTGCGGCCGGTGCCGGTGAAGTTCGGGTCCAGCGGCGCGTCGTGCAGATCGCGCTTGTGGTTGTAGCGGCCGGCGGCGTTGGCCTGCCAGATCTCCACCAGAATCCCCGGCACCGGCAAACCGTTTTCGTCGAGCACACGGCCGTGAACGATGATGCGCTCACCCTGCGGCTCACCGTCGTGCTGGGCGGTCAGGTCGTTGTCCTTCTCGGCAACACGCTCGGCGCCGATGGTCGGACCGGTGATTTCCGACAGCGAATGCGGCAGAAACACCAACGGCTTCGATGGCGAGCGCAGATTGGTGGATTGATACGCCGGGTGCAGGTACTCAGGCTGGGTGCCTTCCTGCGGGCGACGGTAACCAGGCTTGTCAGACATTTCGCTTTCCTCTGTTCTTCTTCGTCACGGCTGCGTCAGACGCGTTCGATGGCCAGGGCCAGACCTTGGCCGACTCCGACGCACATGGTCGCCAGACCTTTCTTGCCACCAGTCTTTTCCAACTGATGCAGGGCGGTCAGCACCAGCCGTGCACCGCTCATGCCCAACGGGTGCCCCAAGGCAATCGCGCCGCCGTTCGGGTTGACCTGCGCGGCATCGTCCGCCAGCCCTAATTCACGCAGCACTGCCAGGCCTTGGCTGGCGAAGGCTTCGTTGAGTTCGATCACATCAAAATCACTGACCGCCACACCAAGGCGCTCGATAAGTTTGCGCACCGCCGGAACCGGGCCGATGCCCATAACCCGTGGCGCTACCCCGGCACTGGCCATGCCCAGCACTTTGGCGCGGGCAGTCAAACCGTGTTTTTTCACCGCATCAGCCGAGGCCAGAATCAGCGCGGCCGCGCCGTCGTTAACCCCGGAGGCATTGCCGGCGGTGACGGTTTTGTCCGGCCCGTTGACCGGTTTCAGTTTGCTCAGGGCTTCAATCGTGGTGTCGGCACGCGGATGTTCATCCTGGCTGACCACGGTTTCGCCCTTCTTGTGCGCAATCCGCACCTCGACGATTTCTTCGGCGAAGTAGCCGGCAGCCTGCGCGGCCGCAGTACGTTGCTGACTGCGCAGGGCGAAAGCGTCCTGATCCTCGCGGGAAATTTCATAGTCATCGGCAACGTTGTCGGCGGTCTGCGGCATCGCATCGACGCCGTACTGCGCCTTCATCAACGGGTTGATAAAACGCCAGCCGATGGTGGTGTCTTCCAGTTTCATGTTGCGCGAAAACGCCGCGTCAGCCTTGCCCATCACAAACGGCGCGCGGGACATCGACTCGACGCCGCCGGCAATCGCCAGTTCCATCTCGCCGCTGGCGATAGCACGGAACGCCGTACCAATTGCATCCATGCCCGAAGCGCAGAGGCGATTGAGGGTCACGCCCGGCACGGTTTCCGGCAGGCCCGCCAGCAGCAACGCCATGCGCGCGACGTTGCGGTTGTCTTCGCCGGCCTGGTTGGCGCAACCGAGGAACACCTCGTCGATTGCGGTCCAGTCCACCGATGGATTGCGTTCCATCAACGCCTTGATCGGCACGGCGGCCAGATCGTCGGCGCGCACGGTGGCCAGACCACCACCGAAACGGCCAATGGGGGTGCGAATCGCGTCGCAGATATAAACGTCACGCATCATGCTTCTCCTGGTGCCTGACCGTGGGCCGCCGCGGTGCGCGCTTCGAGATCGCGCAGCGCGGTCAGTTCGACTTCGCTCGGTTCGGCGGTGGTGTCGACGCTGTCGGCAAAACGGATGGCCCAACCGGTGGCGGCGACCACTTGCTCGCGGGTCACGCCGGGATGCAGCGCGGTGACCACGAACTCATGGGTGCCCTCTTCCGGCTCCATGATGCACAGGTCGGTGATGATGCCGACCGGACCAGCGCCCGGCAGGCCCAAGCGCTTGCGCGAATCACCGCCCTCGCCATGACCGACCGAGGTGATGAAATCGAGCTTGTCGACAAACGAGCGCGCCGACTGTTTGAGGATGATCAGTACGCTCTTCGCCGAACCGGCAATCTCCGGCGCGCCACCGGCACCCGGCAGCCTCACTTTCGGCGCGTGGTAGTCGCCGACCACGGTGGTGTTGATGTTGCCGAAACGGTCGACCTGCGCCGCGCCAAGAAAACCGACGTCGATGCGTCCACCCTGCAACCAATAGCGAAAAATCTCACCGGTCGGCACCACGGTGTCAGCGGTTTCCGCCAGTTCGCCGTCACCGATGGACAGCGGCAGCACGCTTGGCTTGGCGCCAATCGGGCCCGATTCGTAGATCAGCACCACGTCTGGCGACGAGGTCAGGCGTGCGAGGTTGGCGGCTTTGGATGGCAGGCCGATGCCGACGAAACACACCGAGCCGTTCTTCAGGCGACGGGCCGCGGCGACGGTCATCATTTCATTGGTGGTGTAAGTCATTACTTGGCCTCCGACGCAGCGGCCAACTTGGCCTGGAATTCGCTGAAATCAGCGCTGCCATGGATGTATTCGTTGATCCACGCAGTAAACGTCTCACGGTCGCGGGCGATCGGATCCCACGCCTGATAGAAACGGTTATCGCGCTCGTTGTAACCGTGGGCGTAGGACGGATGCGCGCCACCGGGTACGTGGCAAACCGCACTCAGGGCCCAGGTCGGCAGAACACAGGAATTCATCGGGGCATTAAGGTCATCGACAATTTCTTCGACGGTGACGATGCAGCGCTTGGCGGCCAGTGCGGCTTCCTTCTGCACACCGAGAATGCCCCACAGCAGCACGTTGCCTTTGCGGTCGGCTTTCTGCGCGTGGATCACCGTGACGTCCGGGCGCACCGATGGCACCGCCGCCAATACTTCACCGGTGAACGGGCAAGTGACGGACTTGATCAGCGGATTGACCTTCGGCAGGTCAGAACCTGCGTAGGCGCGCAGCACGGCGAACGGCAGGCCGGAAGCACCAGCCACATAGGCATTGGCCAGGTCAGCGTGGCTGTGTTCTTCGATTTCCAGCAGCTGCGGCCATTGCTTCTCGACCGCGTCGCGCAGACGGTGCAGCGAACCCACACCCGGGTTACCGCCCCAGGAGAAAATCAGTTTGCGCGCGCAACCTGCGCCGATCAGTTGGTCATAGATCAAGTCAGGCGTCATCCGCACCAGCGTCAGATCTTTCTTGCCCTGACGAATGATTTCATGACCCGCCGCCGTAGGGATCAGGTGAGTGAAGCCTTCGAGCGCGACGGTATCGCCGTCGTTGACGAACTGCTTCACCGCGTCGTGCAGCGAAAGGATCTCAGCCATGGAGCGGGCTCCCGTTTTTGTAGTGGATCGCCAGTGATAAAAAGGCGCGAGGTTCAGCGCCGGAGTCACTGAAGATTAAGCCTGTGAAAAACACCAAACAATCCGATAATCGACTGAGTGTTCGTTTATCGAACAGATTGTTGCCAGCCTATCGTTCTGTGTTGCCTGCAAAAGATCGCAGCCTTCGGCAGCTCCTACAGGGGTACGCATTCCCAATGCAGGAGCTGCGATCTTTTCGCTTCACACCAACCTGTCAGGTGGCATCCGCATGACTGACCACGCCCTTGATCACGACAGCAGCAGTCGCCAACGCCGCCGGAATCACCAACGCCGTCAACACCTGCTCAAAATTCCAGCCCAGACCCAGCAACGTCGCGCCCATCCACGCCCCGAGAATCGCGCCAAAACGGCCGATCCCGAGCATCCACGACACACCGGTCGCCCGACCCTGGGTCGGATAAAACCGCGCCGCCAGTGACGGCATTGCCGATTGCGCGCCGTTGACGCACATCCCCGCCACCAGCACCAACGTCGCCAGTATCGTGATGTTGCCCAGGCTCTGCCCCACCGCGTAGGCAAACACCCCGGCCAGCAGGTAGAAAGTGCCGATGACCTTGTGCGGATTGAACCGATCCATCGCCCAGCCTACGCCGACCGCGCTCAATACCCCGCCGAACTGGAACAACGCACCGATGAACGCTGCATGCTCCATGCTCGCGCCGCTGTCACGCATCAGCGTCGGCAGCCAACTGGTCAGCAGATAGACGATCACCAGGCCCATGAAATAGGTCAGCCACAACAATAAGGTGCCGGTGCTGTAGGTGCCGGAGAAAATCACCGCGAACACATTGCGTGCCTTGACGGTTTTCTGTTCCGGCACGCTGAAGCTCGAGGCCTGGGCGACGGTAACTGGATCGATCGGCGCCAGCGTCTTGCGCACTTTGTCAGTGCCACGGTTGCGCACCACCAGATAGCGCGCCGATTCCGGCAGCCAGAACACCAGCACCACGGTGAGAATCAGCGGCAGAATCCCGCCGATCAGCAACAGGCTGTGCCAGCCGAACGCCGGGATCAGCTTTGCCGAAATGAAGCCGCCACCGGCCATGCCGAGGTTGAAGCCGCAGAACATGCTGGTCACCAACAGCGACTTCTTGCGCTCCGGGGTGTACTCCGAGAGCAGCGTAGTGGCGTTGGGCATACCGGCGCCCAGACCCAACCCGGTGAGGAAACGCAGGACTAGGAGCTCTTCGATGTTGGTGGCGTAAGCCGAGGCCAGGCTAAACGCGCCGAACAGAAATACCGCCCCGACCAGCACGACTTTGCGCCCGAAGCGGTCAGCCAAAGGCCCGGAACCGAGTGCGCCGAAGACCATGCCGATCAACGCGGCGCTCATCACCGGGCCGAGGCTGGCGCGGTCGATGCCCCAATCCTGCGACAACGCCGGGGCAATAAAGCCCATCGCCGCAGTGTCGAGGCCATCTAGGAACACAATCAGGAAACACAGGATTACCACTCGCCACTGATAGCGCGAGATTGGTTGAGCATTGATGAAGGTCTGCACATCGAGGCAGTTACCCACAGCGGACTGAGGCTGGTTCATTATTTTTATTCCACGCAAAAAACGCAGTCGAACGGCGGCCGGCCAGAGAGCGGCACAGGCACAAGAATAGAAGGTCGGGATCAGGCGTTGCGTTGAATCCGGCAACAGCGATCAGAGCGGAGACAGTCGGGGAGCATGCGCATGGTGAGTTGCCTCTTGTCATTATTATGGGGGTCGGCAGTCCGGCGGGCTCATTCACATCGGCGCCGGATGACGCTGCCGCGACATTAATGATCCAAGGGTTTTAGCGTCAATTCGATAAACGCAACACTGTGCGTTTATCGAACAGCTTCATCAGGCAAACAGTTGTGCGCTGAGGTCGCGACTGGCGCTGAGCAGGCCCGGCAGAAAGCGCTGTTCCAGCTCGGTGCGGCTGACGCGACCGGCGTGGGTGCTGACGTTGAGCGCTGCCACCACTTGGCCCGAGGCGTCATAGACTGGTACGGCAATCGAGCGCAGGCCTTGTTCCAGTTCCTGATCGACAATGCACCAGCCCTGCTGCCGCACTTGCTGCAAGCATTCGAGCAAGGCGTCCGGGGTGTGAATCGTGCGACTGGTCTTGGCAACGAGTTCGGCGTGGTCGAGATATTCACCCAACGACGTGTCGTCCAGCGCCGCCAGCAGAATCCGCCCCATCGACGTGCAATACGCCGGCAGGCGCCCGCCCACCGACAGATCCACCGAGATTAAACGCTGGGTGGTCGCCGAACGGGCGATGTAAAGAATGTCGTCGCCCTCCAGCGTGGCCATGTTGCAGGCTTCGTGCAGTTGCTCGCTCATGCGGTCGAGGTACGGCTGGGCGGACACGGCCAGCGGCGTCGACGACAGATAAGCGTGGCCGAGGGTCAGTACTTTGGGCAGCAGCGAGTAGGTGCGACCGTCCGTGGTGGCGTAGCCGAGTTTGATCAAGGTGTGTAGGCAACGCCGCACGGCAGCGCGGGGAATTTCCGTACGGTGGCTGATCTGGGCGATGGTCAGGTGCCGTTTGCGCTCCTGAAATGCCTGAACCACCGCCAGGCCTCGGGCCAGCGAGGTCATGAAATCCGGATCCCCCGTCAGCGCCTGAATGCGTTTGGCCGGCGAGGCGACGATCGGCGGTGCCACGGAAGTGAAGGAGTTGCGCATTTGATCGTTCATTTCAGGTCCTTATCCGGCTCGGATCGATGGCTATACAATCGGCTCGCGGCGGGATGCACAAGGGTGGCGACGCGAAGATTGGGCGATTATCGAACCGCCGACCGATTATCGCAATCGGTCACGCGGCGGATAACCCTATCCCTCTCGACGTCTACTGAACTTCGACGGACCACGGAGTCAGCGCCTTAGTTGACCGACTAAATGACGCCAAAAACAGATCACTTCGTAAATAACGGTCTGTGCGCAGTTCAACTACCGATAAAAGTTGCGAGTAACAAAACAATCACACATCCAGAACCGTTTTTAACTTGGCAAAGATAGTCATTCCCGAATCGACCGCTATAATGCACCTCAGTGGGACCCCGTTTTGCAATACCGAGGTCGCCACCCGCTGACGCGATGTCCATCGCTGTCGGCCCCGGCCAGCGCCTGGCACTTATAGTCAATGTAACGCCAACGCTCGCTGAAACTGGAAACTGGAAACTGGAAACTGGAAACTGATGCTGCGTCAGTTTTAATCTGGTGCCGTAGCCGCCTGCTACACGCAAGTCTTGATCGTCTTGCCGATCCCAGCAACGCCTGTTCAGGTGTTGGCCTTCGGTAGATTCGCTCAATCGATTCGTTGCAGTGCGTTTCACCAGACATTTAACTCAACTCATACAGGTAGCACTGTGACGAAAGACGAACTGCGCGCGGAACTTGAGCGCCAGGAACAACGTTACAAGGAAGTTTACGGCGGGGAAGTCACCACCTACGCCGCTCAGCCCGAACCCGAACGCAAGGCGTGGCGTAAGCGCCCCACCGTTCAGGATCAGGTCTTCAAGCAGGAAATCGAAAAGATCGAAAAGGAACTCAAAGCCGAAGAGCCATGAGCCAACCGGTTTTGATATCCGAGGGTCAGTGCGCACCGTTTACAAGCGCGGTGTGACGATGATGCCCTGTGCGCCCGCTATCCGCGGGCAGCAGCCATTGCCCGTCCTACAGGGTGATAGGAAGCTTCTTACAGGTTTCATTTATATTTCAGACAAGCGTATGACCCCTTGTTTTATGGGTAAAAAACCCTGCCATCATGGGACTTCCCCAATAAAATCAGTAACTTGAAAGACCCTGCGCGCTGCTTGGTTTTAATGCGCTGCAACAAATTAATTCGAATAAGAGTGTTACTGATGAGCAGGTAGGGCATCGATTTCGAGACTTTTCTGGCATAATCGCGCCCCCTTACGACCGGGTCAGAAAACCTTCATGATCGATTTATTCAGCGGACTGGATGCTTGGGTGCTTGTGAGCCTCCTGCTCGCCCTGACATTCGTCCTCGCCTTCGAGTTCATCAATGGATTTCATGACACCGCTAACGCGGTAGCCACTGTTATCTACACCAAAGCCATGCCGCCGCACCTGGCGGTATTCTTTTCCGGCGTGTTCAACTTCCTCGGCGTTCTGCTGGGTGGCGTTGGCGTGGCGTATGCCATTGTCCATTTGCTGCCGGTTGAGCTGCTGATCAATGTGAACACCGGCCATGGCCTGGCGATGGTGTTCTCGTTGCTCGCCGCTGCAATCGCCTGGAACCTTGGCACCTGGTACTTCGGTATCCCGGCGTCCAGCTCGCACACCCTGATCGGTTCGATCCTCGGTGTCGGCCTGGCCAACGCCCTGATCAACGACATTCCGTTGGCCGATGGTGTGAACTGGCAGAAGGCGATCGACATCGGCGCCTCGCTGGTGTTCTCGCCAATGGCCGGTTTCCTGATCGCGGCGCTGGTGCTGATCGGTCTGAAATGGTGGCGCCCGCTGTCGAAGATGCACAAGACGCCGGAACAGCGCCGCAAACTCGACGACAAGAAGCACCCACCGTTCTGGAACCGTCTGGTTCTGGTGATCTCGGCCATGGCCGTAAGCTTCGTGCACGGCTCCAACGATGGTCAAAAAGGCATCGGCCTGATCATGCTGGTGCTGATCGGTATCGTACCTGCGCAGTTCGTCCTCGACCTGAACAGCACCACCTACCAGATCGAACGTACCCGCGACGCAACCCTGCACCTGAGCCAGTTCTACCAGCGCAATTCCGAATCCCTCGGTGAATTCCTGGCCCTGGGCAAGAGCGTAGAAGGCGACCTGCCGGAGAAATTCCGCTGCAACCCGCAGCAGACCGAACCGACCATCACTGCCCTGCTGCACACCCTTAAAGGTGTTGCGGACTATCACTCGCTGTCTTCGGACAGCCGTATTGAAGTCCGTCGCTACCTGCTGTGCCTGGACGACACTGCGAAGAAAGTCGGCAAGTTGCCTGGCCTGGAACCACGCGAAAAGGCTGACCTCGACAAACTGCGCAAAGACCTGACCACCACCACCGAATACGCCCCGTTCTGGGTGATTCTGGCGGTCGCTCTGGCCCTGGGCCTGGGCACCATGGTCGGCTGGAAACGCGTAGTACTGACCATCGGCGAGAAGATAGGCAAGCAAGGCATGACCTACTCGCAAGGCATGTCGGCGCAGATCACTACCGCGACCCTGATCGGTATGGCCAACATCTTCAGCCTGCCGGTGTCCACCACTCACGTCCTCTCCTCGGGCGTCGCCGGTACCATGGTTGCCAACAAGAGCGGCCTGCAAGGCGGGACGGTTCGCACCATTCTTCTGGCGTGGGTACTGACCTTGCCGGCGACCGTGGCACTGTCGGCCGGGTTGTTCTGGCTGGCGTCCAAGGCGCTGGGTAGCTGATAGATAGCTGGAAATGAAAAAGGCGCGATTCGAGAGGATCGCGCCTTTTTTTGGTCTGGAGGTTGGTTGGGGGTTGGGGGCATATCCGTTGCTGCGGGGGTTGCCTCTGGCGGTTTCGCCCTTACGGCGAGTCACCTTTTCCAAACGCCGAAAAGGTAACCCAAAAGGCTTTGCCCCGGCGTACGGCACTTCGCTGAGGCTCAGTGTTCCCTCGCTACGGTGTCCATCCGGGGGCATCGCCTACGGTTTGCTTCGCTGCACCTCCTCTCGATGTATGCGGCTACGCCGCACGGCGCTGCGCGCCTAACCCCCGGATGAACACCTCCGCTCGGCCTGCCGATGGGGCAACAAATCAAAAGCCAAAGCAAAAGCAAATCAAGAGCCGACCGTATGCTCCCCCACCACTCAACAGGATGAGCGTTAGCTCGGCTGAGCTTTTGATCTTCAGGCCCGTCGGCAGGCTGAGTGGAGGGATTGATCCGGGGGTGGGAGCGCAGCGACCGTTTGGCGAAGCCAAACACATCGAGAGGAGGTGCAGCGAAGCAAACCGGAGGCGATGCGCCCGGATCAATCGCGGAACGAAGGAACCCCGAGCCCCAGCGAGTGGGCCGAACGTCAGGGCACAGACCTTTGGTTACTTTGGGGCGTCTGCCAAAGTGACCCGCCGTAAGGGCGGAACCCTAAGAAGCCGTTATCGCAGCAACGGATAAAAACCCAAAACCCCAACAACCTGGTCGGCCCCCAAGCCGCCAAGGCAAAAAAAAAGGGCAACCGAAGTCGCCCAAAATGCCTTGCGTGCTCATCAATCCAGAAAGCGCGACCTACTTCTTACGCTTATTCGCATCCTTCCAGATAAAAAATCCAAACCCTGCAAAAAACAGAACCATGAGGCCAACGGTCAGCACTCCGGCAAAAACCACGTTATCGAAAAACATGACTGGCCTCCCGGCCCTGCTCTGCTGCGATGGAACTAAGTTAACCAAACACGCAGGCGCAACCATTGACCAGGATCAACTCCGGCCAACACAAAAACTAAAGGAGAGGAAATAACTGACCTGCATCAAAGGATGCAGGGGGAGATCAACGCTTTTTCGGCTTGTTTTTCGACTTTTTCTTGGCTTTTCCCAACGGCATCGCCTGCTCGAAGGCATTGCGCACTTCGTTCAAGCGCTTTTCTTTGATGTCATGTACGCGCTTGGCACGCTCAGCATTGAGGTCGATCAGTTTGTCGTCTTGGCTCATGGCAACACACATCGCTAAAAATAATCACAACTGCCGCGACAACGGCAGGACTGCGCCAATAATGCAGCCTGACGCCAGCGCTGACCAGTCGCCAGCACCAACGCTCTACATCAATTCATGTAAACGACGAATCTCAGATCTCGATATCGACCCACAAACCCTGACGCGGCTGATCTTCCATCAGCGGCACGACGGGCACGGTGTTGTCGGCATTGAGTTCGTTGCCGGGCACAGCGAGGTGTTCTTCGGGGTCTTCATCGGCTTCGCGGCGACGGCGATCACGTTCCTGCTGGCGACGCTGTTCTTCGCGCAGCAGCAAACCGTCCTCTTCAGGATCACGCTTTTGCAGATCGATCGTGCTTTCGTTTGAGCTTTCCTGCACCGGCACTACAGGAGGGATGTCCGGTCGCTGACGGATCGGATCCTGCTGGGAAGTGACTGGCACAACGCTCAAGGGGAGCATCGGTGGCAACATATAAGGGGTCTCCTGTCAGCAGGCTATCGGCTGCGGCGCAGGCGCCTTGAGCCACTGGTCGAAAATCTGTGACGCACTTGGCACCTGTAAGAGCTGCCGCAGGCTGCGATCTTTTAATGGGACAACACGGATTCCAAGTGTTCCCCCAGATCAAAAGATCGCAGCCTTCGGCAGCTCCTACCCCAGTATTCCTTTGGCCTCAGGGTCGCATTCCGTTAAGATAGCCCGCTTTTTCAAGGTGGGAGTCAGGCAGCATGGCGCAGCAGTATCAACCGGGGCAACGCTGGATCAGTGACAGCGAAGCAGAGCTTGGTTTAGGCACCGTTCTGGCACAGGACGGCCGCTTGTTGACCGTGCTTTACCCGGCCACTGGCGAAACCCGCCAGTACGCGCTACGGAATGCGCCCCTCACCCGCGTGCGGTTCTCGCCCGGTGACAGCATTACCCACTTCGAAGGCTGGAAGATGACCGTCCAGCAAGTCGACGACGTCGATGGCCTGATGGTCTATCACGGCCTCAACGCGCAGAACGAAGCCGTCACCCTGCCGGAAACCCAGCTGTCGAACTTCATTCAGTTCCGTCTGGCCAGCGACCGTCTGTTCGCCGGGCAGATCGACCCGCTGGCGTGGTTCTCCCTGCGCTACAACACCCTCGAACACACCAGCCGCCAGTTGCAATCCTCGCTCTGGGGCCTGGGCGGCGTGCGTGCGCAACCGATCGCGCACCAGTTGCACATCGCCCGTGAAGTCGCCGACCGCATCGCGCCGCGCGTATTGCTGGCGGACGAAGTGGGCCTGGGTAAAACCATCGAAGCCGGTCTGGTGATCCATCGCCAACTGCTCTCGGGCCGTGCCAATCGCGTGCTGATCCTGGTGCCGGAAAACCTTCAGCACCAGTGGCTGGTGGAGATGCGCCGCCGCTTCAACCTGCAAGTTGCGCTGTTCGACGAAGAGCGCTTCATCGAAAGCGATGCCGCCAACCCGTTCGAAGACACCCAACTGGCGCTGGTTGCGCTGGAGTGGCTGGTCGAAGACGAGAAAGCCCAGGACGCACTGTTCGCCGCCGGTTGGGACTTAATGGTGGTCGACGAAGCGCACCACCTGGTCTGGCACGAAGAAAAGGCCAGCCCCGAGTATTCGCTGGTCGAGCAACTTGCCGAAGTGATTCCCGGCGTGTTGCTGCTCACCGCAACCCCGGAACAACTGGGTCAGGACAGCCACTTCGCCCGTCTGCGCCTGCTTGATCCGAACCGTTTCCATGACCTGGCCGCTTTCCGCGCCGAGAGCGAAAACTATCGCCCGGTGGCCGAAGCCGTTCAGGAGCTGCTGGACAAAGGGCGCCTGTCGCCTGAAGCACACAAGACCATCCACGGTTTCCTCGGCAACGAAGGCGAAGCCCTGCTGACCGCGGTCAACGATGGCGACACCGAAGCCAGCGCCCGTCTCGTGCGTGAACTGCTCGACCGCCACGGCACCGGCCGCGTGCTGTTCCGTAACACCCGCGCCGCCGTGCAGGGTTTCCCGCAGCGCAATCTGCACCCGTACCCACTGCCGTGCCCGGACGAATACCTCGAACTGCCGCTGGGCGACCACGCCGAACTGTATCCGGAAGTCAGTTTCCAGGCGCAGCCGGACGCGAGCGAAGAAGAGCGCTGGTGGAAATTCGACCCACGCGTCGAGTGGCTGATCGATCAGCTGAAAATGCTCAAGCGCACCAAAGTGCTGGTGATCTGCGCCCACGCCGAAACTGCGATGGACCTGGAAGACGCCCTGCGCGTGCGTTCCGGCATACCGGCCACGGTGTTCCATGAAGGCATGAACATCCTTGAGCGTGACCGCGCCGCCGCCTACTTCGCCGACGAAGAATTTGGCGCGCAGGTACTGATCTGCTCGGAAATCGGCAGTGAAGGTCGCAACTTCCAGTTCGCACACCATTTGGTGCTGTTCGATCTGCCGGCGCACCCGGACTTGCTGGAACAGCGTATCGGTCGTCTCGACCGGATCGGTCAGAAGCACATCATCGAACTGCACGTGCCGTACCTGGAAACCAGCCCGCAAGAGCGCCTGTTCCAGTGGTATCACGAAGCGCTGAATGCGTTCCTCAACACGTGCCCGACCGGCAATGCCTTGCAGCATCAGTTCGGCCCGCGCCTGCTGCCGCTGCTCGAAGAAGCCGACGACAGCGAGTGGCAAGCACTGATCGACGAGGCGCGCACCGAGCGCGAACGTCTGGAACAGGAGCTGCACACCGGTCGTGACCGTCTGCTGGAACTCAACTCCGGCGGTTCGGGCGAAGGCGATCAGTTGGTCGAGGACATCCTCGAGCAAGACGATCAGTTCGCCCTGCCGATCTACATGGAAACCCTGTTCGATGCGTTTGGTATCGACAGCGAAGACCATTCGGAAAACGCCCTGATCCTCAAGCCGAGCGAGAAGATGCTCGACGCCAGCTTCCCGCTGGGCGACGACGAAGGCGTGACCATCACCTACGATCGCAACCAGGCGCTGTCGCGCGAAGACATGCAGTTCATCACCTGGGAACACCCGATGGTGCAGGGCGGCATGGATCTGGTGTTGTCCGGTTCGATGGGCAACACCGCCGTCGCGCTGATCAAGAACAAGGCGCTGAAACCGGGCACCGTGTTGCTGGAACTGCTCTACGTCAGCGAAGTGGTTGCCCCGCGTTCGCTGCAACTGGGCCGTTACCTGCCGCCGGCCGCCCTGCGCTGCCTGCTGGATGCCAACGGCAACGACTTGTCGTCACGCGTCTCGTTCGAGACGCTGAACGATCAGCTCGAAAGCGTGCCACGGGCCAGCGCCAACAAGTTCATCCAGGCCCAGCGCGATCAGCTGACGCCACGGATCAATGCCGGTGAAGAGAAGATCACTCCGCGTCACGCCGAGCGCGTGGCCGAGGCGCGTCGCCGTCTGGCGGCCGACACCGACGAAGAACTGGCGCGCCTGACCGCGCTGCAGGCGGTCAACCCGACCGTCCGTGACAGCGAACTGGTTGCGTTGCGCGAGCAGCGTGAGCAGGGCCTGGCGATGCTGGATAAGGCGGCGTTGCGCCTGGAAGCGATCCGGGTGTTGGTGGCGGGTTAAACCGCCCTCCTTCACCGCTAAAAAACAAAAAGGCCCGCAGCGATGCGGGCCTTTTGTTATCTCAAAAGCAAAGCAAAAGATCGCAGCCTTCGGCAGCTCCTACATTGGAATGTGTGCACCCTGTAGGAGCTGCCGAAGGCTGCGATCTTTTGATCTTAAGCCGTTGCCGCTACAACCTCTGGCTCAACCACAGCCACCAACCCCTCCTTCATCCGCTGCGCATCGCGCACAAAACACCGCGCCGCCAAAAACAGAAACACCATGGTCAGCAGCAGCGCCACCGGAATCAGGTACATCGCGTCATGCAACCCGACAGCCTTGAACGCTTCGGTCATCTGCTGCGCTCCGGCCGCCAGCATCGCCGTATGCGCGAAATGATCCGACAACGCACCCACCACCACTGGCCCCAAGCCCCCGCCCAGCAAATACAGCCCGGCAAAGAACAACGCCATCGCCGTGGCCCGCAGGCGCGGTTCGACCACGTCCTGAATCGCCGTGTACACGCAGGTGTAGAAGTTGTAGGCAAACAGCCAACCCAGGCTGAACACCGCAACAAACAGACCAATCTCGATCCGCCCGGCATGCAGTGCCCAAGCCGTGCACACAGTCGAGATAATCAGGCTGAATGCGGCAAACAACAGACGACCGTTAGCCACCCGCTGATGAATCTTGTCGGCAATCCAGCCGCCGAGGGTCAGGCCGACCAGGCCAGTCACACCAACGATCACACCGGTCGCCACCGCCGCTTCCTGCAACGGCATCAGGAAATAACGCTGCAGCATCGGCACCAGAAACGAGTTGCAGGCATAAGTGGCAAAGTTGAAGCAAAGCCCCGCCATCACTAGCCACAGGAAAGTCGGCACAGCGAGGATCCGGCGGATCGGCTTGTCGACTTTCTCCTGCGACACCTGCACGCTTTCCGCCGCGCCGCGCTTAGGCTCCTTGATGAAAAACATGAATACCGCCAGCAGCAAGCCCGGCACGGCGGCGATAAAAAATGGCGCGCGCCAGCTGTCGAACGCCTTGACCATCCAGCCGATGGTGAAGAATGCCAGCAACAATCCCAATGGCAGCCCCAACATGAAAATGCCCATGGCCCGTGCCCGACGATGGGCCGGGAACAGATCGCCGATCAGCGAGTTGGCGGCCGGCGCATAGCTGGCTTCACCAATGCCGATGCCCATGCGCACGATCAGGAAACTCCAGAAACTGCCGACCAACCCGTTGACGGCGGTCAACGCACTCCACGTCGCCAGCCCCCAACCCATCAGCTTGCTGCGTGAACCCGTGTCAGCCATGCGCCCAAGCGGCAACCCGGCAATCGCGTAAACAATGGTGAACGCCGTACCGACGATGCCCAGCTGAAAGTCGCTGAGGTGCCATTCCATGCGGATCGGTTCGATGATGATCGCCGGGATGGTGCGGTCGAAGAAGTTGAACAGGTTGGCAAGGAACAGCAGGAACAGAATGCGCCAGGCATTCGCCGCTTGGGTCGAGTTCTGCATGGGTCCGTCTCTTTATTGTTATGGGGCTTCACTGCCAACGCATCCGAGCCCGGAACCTGCAATCTAGTCAGCGCGGTGGCGGCTGTCTGTGATCATTCGTCTGCTTGATATAGGGCAATGTCACTGTAACGAAACGTAAGCCCTTGATAAGTCTGAAATCCCCGTGAATCCGGGGCTTTTGCGGCAAAACCTTGCCACAAAAAAATAGTTTCAAGCCCCCCTTCCCATTGCCGTTGCGAAGCCTAGAATGGCCGCCGGATCCGTCCGGATCTCCCGATCAATCCCTTTGATACCCTCCCCAATGTCCGAAGTCAGTCCGTGTCTGAATTGCGGTGCCTGCTGTTCCCATTTTCGCGTGTCTTTTTTCTGGGGTGAATGTGCTTCGTCCGGGGGCACAGTACCCGATGAGCTGGTGACCCAAATCTCTCCCAGCCGGGTGGCGATGAACGGCACCGACTGCAAATCGCCGCGATGCACCGCATTGGAGGGTGACGTTGGCAGCACCGTCAGCTGTTCGATTTATGACAAACGCTCCAGCGCCTGCCGTGAATTCGAGTCGTCTTGGGAAAACGGCGAGCAGAATGTCGATTGCGACAAGGCGCGCGCCCGTTTCGGGCTGCCCCCCTTGCAACCGGACTGGGCCGAAATCCCCTTTGAGAAGAGCGCCTGACCCTTAGCGCCAATCGCTATGACGCTAATGCCGAAATCATTAGCGCCAATGTGCCACTATCGCTTGCTCTCCGAAAACCGCCTCTATACTTTTGTCTTCAGCCAGCGTTAACCGCGCGGTAAGGACTTCAGAGACGGGGCGTGCTATGGAGTGGCTTGGTTTGCAGTTTGTTACCGAGCTGCCAGAGAGCGGGCAGGTCATTCTTGATTGCACACACAACCCCTTGCTGGTGCTGGTGGCCTATCTGGTTGCCTGCGCAGCGAGTTTTGCCACCCTCGATATGGCCGAGCGGGTTGCCCACGCCGACGACCCGAGTTCACAGCGATTGTGGCGCTGGATAGGCGCTACCTGCCTGGCCGGCGGCATCTGGGCCATGCATTTCATCGGCATGCTCGCCTTTCAGGCGCCGATTGAAATCCAGTACGACCTGCCGATCACCCTGTTTTCCCTGTTGATCGCGCTGCTCGCCTCGTGGCTGGCGATGTATACGCTGAGCCATGCGCAGCCAAGTCTGATGCTCTACCTGAAAACCGCACTGCTCATCGGCCTCGGTATCGCCGGCATGCATTACGTGGGTATGGCCGCCATGCAATCGCGCGCCACTGCGTACTACGAACCGTCCCTGTTTGCGCTGTCGATTGCGATCGCCATCGGTGCCAGTTTCGCCGCGCTGTGGGTAGCCGGTTACCTGCGCGAAGGCAGTGGCATGGCTCATCAACTGCTCAAATACAGCGCAGCGCTGATTCTCGGCGCGGGCATTTTCAGTATGCATTTCACCGGGATGGCGGCACTGCAACTGGTGTTGCCCGAGGGCAGCCTGCCCGCGACGCCGGTCGATACCAGCCAGCTGCAACTGGGCCTGACGGTCGCGCTGATCATCCTGCTGATTCTGAGCAGCGCGATCAGCGCGGCGCTGTCCGACAAGAAACTGCAGAACAAGGAAAACGACCTGCGCCGCGTCAACGCCCTGCTCAGCCAACTTGATCAGGCGCGCATGGCGCTGCAACAAGTGGCCAACTACGACGCCCTGACCAACCTGATCAACCGCCGCGGCTTCAATCAGATCTTTGCCGAGAAGCTCAGCCAGAAAACCACCGAAGGCGGTATGCTCGCGGTGATGTTTCTCGACATCGACCACTTCAAACGCATCAATGACAGCCTCGGCCACGACGCCGGCGATGCCCTGCTCAAGGTCATCGCCAGTCACATCAAAGGTTCAGTGCGCAGCCACGAAGACGTGGTCGCACGTTTCGGCGGTGACGAGTTCTGCATCCTGATCAGCCTGCGCGACCGCGAAGAGGCGCGCAACATGGCCCAGCGCATCATGACCAAGATGAAGGAGCCCATAGAACTGGCCGGACGCCGCATGGTGATGACCACCAGCATCGGCATCAGTCTGTTTCCTGAAGATGGCAGCACCTGCGAAGAACTGCTCAAGCACGCCGATCTGGCGCTGTATCAATCCAAGGGCGCCGGGCGCAATGGCCTGCACTTTTTCAGTTCCAGCCTGAAAAACCGCGCGACCCTCGAATTGCAACTCGAAGAAGAACTGCGCCACGCACTGCGCGAAGAAAACGGCCTGATGCTGTATTACCAACCGATCTTTGAACTGAAAACCGGTCGGGTGACCAAGCTCGAAGCGCTGATCCGCTGGCAGCATCCGACTCGTGGTCTGCTGACGCCTGACGCTTTTATCAGCATCGCGGAAAGCAACGGCCTCATTGCCGAACTCGACAACTGGGTGCTGCGCCGGGCCTGCAAGGACCTGGGCGAGCTGTCGAAACATGGCTGCGAAGAACTGAAAATCGCCTGGAACTGCTCGCCGTTGAATCTGGCTCGCGATGAACTGGCCGACGAAATCGAACATGCGCTGCGTACCGCTGGCGTCGCTCCGGAACGACTGGAACTGGAAGTCACCGAAAATGCCTTGATGGGCAATATCGCCAATACCCTGGTGCTGTTACGGCAGATCCGCGCCCTCGGCGTGTCGCTGTCGATCGACGACTTCGGCACCGGCTACTCGTCACTGGCTTACCTCAAGCGCTTGCCACTCAACACGCTGAAGATTGACCGTTCGTTCATTCTCGACATTCCCACCGCGACGGCAGACATGGAGATCGTCCAGGCGATCATCGTCATGGCCCACACCCTGCACTTGCAGGTGGTCACCGAAGGCGTCGAAAGCCTGGAGCAGTACGAATTCCTCGAACGCTCGGGTTGCGATTTCATTCAGGGTTACCTGCTCAGCCGCCCGGTGCCGCTGGACGAGCTGCGCCCGGTGCTGGAAGAAATCAATCAGCGCAAACATTCACTTACGGTCAATCCGTTGATTCTGGCGCGCGGTACATTTGCACCAGTGTCGCTGGATCCTTCGCCAAAAAACCCTGCGCCCCATGCAGGCGCATCAGTTGTGCGGCCAATCCGCTGATCGGCGTGGCCGAACCTTGCTCGCGGGAGAATTTCACGGCGGTGTCGAGATCCTTGAGCAGCGTGCGCACGTGCCACTTCACCGGTTCGAAACGACTCTCGGCCATTTGCGGGGCGAGGATCTGCAACGGTTTCGAATCGGCAAAACCACCGGCCAACGCTTCTGCGATCAAGCTCGCATCGACCCCCGCCTGCTCGGCCAGTGCCACCACTTCGGCGATCACCAGTGCATTGCAGGCGACGATCATCTGATTGCAGGCCTTGGTCACTTGACCGGCCCCCACGCCGCCCATGTGCGTGACGCGCTGACCAAGATTGAGCAGCACCGAGCGTACGCGCTCAAGATCTGCCGCCTCACCACCGACCATGATCGCCAAACTGCCAGCCTCGGCACCAACCACCCCGCCCGACACCGGAGAGTCGAGCCAGGCCATGCCGGTTTGACTCAATAATTGCGCGGCCATCTCACGAGTGGCCGTGGGTTCGAGACTGGAAAAATCCACCAGCAACTGGCCACCCTTCGCGCCCTCGGCGACACCGGCCGGGCCAAATACCACCTCGCGCACCACGGCGGTATCCGCCAGGCACAGCATCACCACGTCGGCGTGTTCGCACAGCTCAGAAGGGCTGGCGACCAGTCGGGCCCCGGCCGCGACCAGTGGCTCGCACTTGGCCGGATTGCGGTTCCACACCGTCAGCGGATAACCCGCCGCCAGCAGGCGTCGGCACATCGGCAGGCCCATCAGGCCGATTCCGGCAAATCCCAACGAAGGTAGCGATGACATCATTTAGCCTCCTTTTGATTAAAGATCGCCGAATAATGGCCGATTCATCAACGATCAGGAAAGGATTCCCCCGAGCGACAGTCAGGCCAAGTCCCTGAAGCCCGGGCCAAATTCGCGCAAAAAAGACGCGAGATCTTATTCCGTGAGGTTCGCTGACATTCAGTCACCGGGCCAACCCAGTCCAGGTACATGGCGCACAATGACTTCTAAAAATAATCCCGCCACTGCGGTAGCCGATCTGACCCTGAGCCAGGCTGCCAACAGCCCGTCATCGTCCAAGCCATTGGCTCCCTCGCGCCCGCTGTCGACCCAGCAATACCTGTACTTCACCGAAACCAATACTGACCGCATCCTCGACAACCTCGACGGTTTGCGCGACATGGTGTTCCCGCGCCCGCCGCACCTGGAAGGCGACAACGAGCAGCACAGCGATCAGGAATTCCCGTCGGTGTGCCTGATCGGCCTCGGTCGCTGCGGCTCCAACATCGCCCTCGATGTGGCGGAGCTGGTGTACAACGCGCGCAAGTTCTACCTCAACGAATTCAACAACGAAGACCGTGCAGCCGACCGGCGTTCGGCCGACAAGGGCTACAGCCCGGCGCAGTGGATCAAGAACAACCTGCGACTCGGCACCAACAAAAGCAGCAAACCGGTATTCCTGGTGGAACCGCTGGTGATGCTCGGCGACCTCGACAAGGACATTGCCGGGCGCATCCGTTTCTCGCGCAAGGGCGAGAAAAGCGGCTTCCTGCGCGACTACAGCAAAATGAAGATCATGGACTTGTCCGAAGTCCACGCCGGTGGCGCCGGTAACGCGCCGATCCTCGGCCAATACCTGGCGAAGATCATCCTCAACAAGGACACCCAGCGCTTCTCCAGCCCTGACTGGAAAATGATCCACTCGTACCTGATCGACAGCTGCGGCATCAAGGCCAACCAGTCGCGCCTGTATTTCTCGATCTTCAGTGCCGGTGGCGGTACGGGTTCGGGCATGGCTTCGGAGTTTGGCCTGGCTCAGCAGCACTCGTACATGAACAAGACGTTCGACACCAAACCGATGGACGAGCACGACGGCAAAAGCGGTCATTCATTCGTGTTCGAGCCGATCTTCACCAGCGGCATCTGCGTGCTGCCGAACATTTCCGATCACCGCAGCGAAATGTCCGAGGCGCTGCACATCAACGCCGGTCGCCTGCTGTGCAAATACCTTTCGGAAGAATGGGATTTCTCCTACAACTTCGACAATGAAGACAGCAGCGAAGCCAGCGTCATGGGCCGTATTCGCCCATGGAACGCGATGATGCTGATCTCCAACGACATCATGCGTTACGCCGAAGAAAGCGATGACGGCAACATCCAGAACATAGATGTCAATGCCATGGAGAAGCACGCCAACCAATACATCTCGCAACAGATCTTCAACATTCTGACGGCGCAGGCCGTCACCACCGACTACGACCAGAACTACTTCCGTCGCGCCGGCATCGACATCGGCGAAACCATTCGCCTCGACGCCAACGACCTGTTCATGAGCCTGGCCGGCCCGGTGGCGATTGCCTACGCCGAATCGGTGGTGCCGGAAACCCCGCCACCGAGCAGCGACAAGTTCAAGGTGTTCGATAAAGAACCGCAGCGTCTGAACATCGACGACTTGTTCTTCCGTTCGATCGACCTGCCGCACTTCAACAAGGTCACTCAGGCCATCGAAGGCATCAGCCTGTTGCCGATCGAATCCAAGCGCTATCGCGCCTCGCTCGAGCAGTACAAGAATTCCGGCTACGACGCCGCTGCCCTGCACGACCTGCATTTCTTCAAGAACTGCTCGTCGGTGGTCTCGATCGTTTCGCTGCCCAAGGACTACAAGCTGTCGTACATGGATCTGAACCGGTTGAAGACGCACCTCAACAGCCTGTTCCCCAACACCACGCTCAAGCGCTACGCGCTGGTGATCGGCGCCTCGGCCAACCTGTCGCTGACCACGTTGATCGCCAAGAGCCCGTGCCTGTCGGACGACTTCCTGACCTTGATCGTCGCGTTCATCAAGCGCTGCTTCGCGAAGAACCCGTACCGTTTCGACGAGACGCTGGACAACTCGATCCTCGACTTCATCATCAATGAAGAATTCGACGAAAACCGCATCGACGAACTGCTCAACGAATTCGAAAACCCGGCGAAAATCCTCGACACCAACTGGTACGCGATCAAACCGATGTACGAGAAAAAGTACCGCGAACTGATCAACGATAAAGAGAAGTTCGTCTCGATCAACGACATTCGTCTGTCGCGTGATTGCGTGAAGAAGTCGATCAAATACCTGCGCGAGATCTACCGTCACCGGATTGGCAAGACCAAGGTTATTTCCCTGAATAACCATACCGGGAAGTCGTTTACGGTCTGACTCTGGACCGAGTCGCTCCAATCGCGAGCAGGCTCACTCCTACATTTGAAATGCGTACCCTGTAGGAGTGAGCCTGCTCGCGATAAGGCCTTCAAATTCACTGAAGGCTTCAGCCTTTCCAACATCCAGAAACAATTAAGCAGCCGTCAGGCTGCTCACTCAACTGTGCCCGTTACGTTTACGTCACCGTTATGCCACCCCCGCCTGTGGCGAATCTCTACGGCAACATGCCATCACGCTACTCGGCTACACACTTTCTTTGGCTGATGCCGCGCACCAACAAGGTGCAACCAATTATTCGCCCGCCCTTTCCTGGATCAAAATCCACGGACTGACCACCACGGCCCACAGCGCAGGATCACGCTCGAAAAGATCCAGCGCCCGCGATTCAGACAGCTTGGCGAGCTTGTCTTCGGCCAGCCAAGCGGCGACTTTCTCGCCTTCGTCAGAGGCCACGGCTTCGGCGGCGGCGATCAGATCCAGGCTCGGGTCGACCCACAATAGGGCACCCTTGGCGAAGAACGGCTCCAGCTCTTTCCAGGTAATAGATGCGGTTTCACCAAGCAGCTTGGCATAGAGGGTGCTAGGTTCTTGATTCATGGGAACTGTCCGGAAAAGAAATCGACGCGAATAATAACGTCGGTGGTCCGCCAGAAAAACCCGGTTGCAAAAAGCTGAACCGAACGAAAAGAGCAGGAAGGCCAAGGAATGCTGTTGATTGGGATATATGCCGTCGAACGCCCCGCCGCAATTCTGTCTTTTTCATTCAAAAATGCGACACCCTCAAGTTTTGTCCCTCGGCGCCTGCTTCCCAGGCCAACAACCGGCGCTCTACACTGTACCGGTACAGTTGCCGAGGGTATTTCCGGAGGGTATCGCAAAGATATCTGACCCGGTTCTGCTGCTACGGCGCCAGAACTCAAAAAAAAATTACAACAGTAAGAGTGGAGCACTATGACTAAGGCTACTAAGCAGATTTCCAAACTGTTTGCCGCTATGGTTCTGGCCGGGGTTGCCAGCCATTCGTTCGCAGCTGACACCATCAAGATCGGTATCGCCGGTCCCAAGACCGGTCCAGTAGCCCAATATGGCGACATGCAGTTCAGTGGCGCGAAAATGGCCATCGAACAGATCAACGCCAAGGGCGGCGTCGACGGCAAGCAACTTCAAGCCGTTGAATACGACGATGCCTGCGATCCAAAACAAGCGGTAGCGGTTGCGAACAAGGTCGTCAACGACGGCGTCAAGTTCGTGGTCGGTCACCTGTGCTCCAGCTCCACTCAACCGGCTTCGGACATCTACGAAGACGAAGGCGTGATCATGATCACCCCGGCTGCCACCAGCCCGGACATCACCGCCCGTGGTTACAAAATGATCTTCCGTACTATCGGTCTGGACAGCGCCCAGGGCCCTGCCGCCGGTAACTACATCGCCGACCACGTCAAACCGAAAATCGTCGGCGTGCTGCACGACAAGCAGCAGTACGGTGAAGGCATCGCCACTGCCGTCAAATCCACCCTTGAGAAGAAAGGCACCAAAGTTGCCGTGTTCGAAGGCGTCAACGCCGGCGACAAAGACTTCTCGGCCATCATTGCCAAACTCAAGCAAGCCAACGTCGATTTCGTTTACTACGGCGGCTACCACCCTGAGCTGGGTCTGATCCTGCGCCAGGCTCAGGAAAAAGGCCTGAAAGCCAAGTTCATGGGTCCGGAAGGCGTGGGTAACGACTCGATCACCCAGATCGCCAAAGACGCTGCCGAAGGCCTGCTGGTGACCCTGCCGAAATCCTTCGACCAGGACCCTGCCAACATCGCCCTGGCTGATGCATTCAAGGCGAAGAAAGAGGATCCGAGCGGCCCGTTCGTGTTCCCGTCCTACTCGGCCGTGACCCTGATCGCCGAAGGCATCAAGGCTGCCAAGTCCGAAGACCCGACCAAAGTGGCTGAAGCCATTCACGCCGGCACCTTCAAGACCCCGACTGGCGACCTGAGCTACGACGCCAAGGGCGACCTGAAGGACTTCAAATTCGTAGTTTACGAGTGGCACAACGGCAAACCTAAAACCGAGGTTTCGCCTCAGTAAGGCATTGCCGAACTGACTGCCAATAAAGCCCACGGCGTGCCGTGGGCTTTGTTTTACGAATGTATAGGGCCGCGCTGGCGTGATCCGCCAGTCTCCCCACCTGAAAATCTCAAAACCGTCATCAGCGGTTCGCTGGCAAAACCCGGATTCGAAGTGGATAAAGATCCACGGGGCCGGGCGGGAAAATGACTCCACCAGTGAAATGCGTATCAGGTTTTTAGGAGCGCTGTAATGCCTGACATCTATCACTTCTTCCAACAGCTGGTTAACGGCCTGAACGTTGGCAGCATGTATGCCCTGATCGCCATCGGCTACACGATGGTTTACGGCATCATTGGAATGATCAACTTCGCCCACGGCGAGGTGTACATGATTGGCTCCTACGTGGCGTTCATCGCCATCGCCGGGCTCACCATGATGGGACTCGACAGTGTCCCGCTGTTGATGACGGCGGCGTTCATCGCCAGCATCGTCGTGACCAGTTCCTACGGTTACAGCATCGAACGGATCGCCTACCGCCCTCTGCGCGGCAGCAACCGTCTGATCCCGCTGATTTCCGCCATCGGTATGTCGATCTTCCTGCAGAACACCGTTCTGCTGGCGCAAGACTCCAAGGACAAAGCTATCCCCAACCTGATTCCGGGCAACATTGTCTTCGGGCCAGGTGGCGCACAAGAAGTGCTGATTTCCTACATGCAGATCGTGGTGTTCGTGGTCACGTTGATCGCCATGCTCGGCCTGACACTGTTCATCTCTCGCTCTCGTCTGGGCCGCGCCTGCCGCGCCTGTGCCGAAGACATCAAGATGGCCAACCTGCTCGGCATCAACACCAACAACATCATCGCCCTGACCTTCGTCATTGGTGCTGCGCTGGCGGCCGTCGCGGCTGTGCTGCTGAGCATGCAATACGGGGTGATCAACCCGAACGCCGGTTTCCTCGTCGGCCTCAAAGCCTTCACCGCCGCGGTATTGGGCGGCATCGGCAGCATCCCCGGCGCCATGCTCGGCGGGTTGGTGCTTGGGGTGGCGGAAGCTTTCGGTGCCGATATCTTCGGCGACCAGTACAAGGACGTCGTGGCTTTCGGCTTGTTGGTTCTGGTGCTGTTGTTCCGTCCGACCGGCATTCTGGGCCGTCCGGAGGTTGAGAAAGTATGACTAGGAATCTTAAACAGGCACTGTTCAGTGCCTTGCTGGTGTGGGCCGTGGCCTACCCGGTACTCGGTCTGAAACTGACCATCGTCGGCATCAATCTGGAAGTGCACAACACCAGCACGGCCGTGCTGGCGACCATCGCCATCTGCTCGGTGCTGATGTTCCTGCGCGTGCTGTTCAACCAGCAGATCAGCAAGGCCTGGCGTTCCTCGCCGGGCATGCCGCTGATCCCGGCCAAGGCCAGCAACTTCCTGACCCTGCCGACCACCCAGCGCTATTTCATCATTGCGCTGATCCTGCTGGCGCTGGTGTGGCCGTTCTTCGGCTCCCGTGGCGCGGTGGACATTGCCACGCTGATCCTGATCTACGTGATGCTCGGCCTGGGCCTGAACATCGTCGTCGGTCTGGCCGGTCTGCTCGACCTTGGTTACGTCGGCTTCTACGCCGTCGGCGCCTACAGCTACGCGCTGCTGTCGCACTACTACGGCCTGAGCTTCTGGATCTGCCTGCCGATTGCCGGCCTGATGGCGGCGACGTTCGGCTTCCTGCTGGGCTTCCCGGTATTGCGTTTGCGCGGTGATTATCTGGCGATCGTGACCCTCGGCTTCGGCGAGATCATCCGTCTGTTCCTGCGTAACCTGACCGACATCACGGGTGGCCCGAACGGCATCAGCAACATCGACAAGCCAACGTTCTTCGGTCTGACCTTCGAACGCAAAGCCGCAGAAGGGATGCAAACCTTCCACGAGTATTTCGGCCTGCAGTACAACTCGATCAACAAGGTGATCTTCCTTTACCTCGTTGCCCTGTTGCTGGCGCTGGCGGCACTGTTCGTCATCAACCGCCTGCTGCGCATGCCGATCGGCCGTGCGTGGGAAGCGCTGCGTGAAGACGAAATCGCTTGCCGCGCGCTGGGTCTCAACCCGACCGTGATCAAGCTTTCCGCGTTCACCCTCGGTGCTGCATTCGCCGGTTTTGCCGGCAGTTTCTTCGCTGCGCGCCAAGGCCTGGTGACACCTGAGTCGTTCACCTTCATCGAGTCGGCGATCATTCTCGCCATCGTCGTGTTGGGTGGCATGGGCTCGCAGCTGGGCGTGATCCTCGCTGCCGTGGTGATGATCCTGTTGCCGGAAATGATGCGTGAGTTCAGCGAGTACCGCATGTTGATGTTCGGTGCCCTGATGGTGTTGATGATGATCTGGCGTCCACAAGGTCTGCTGCCGATGCAACGCCCACACATGGAGTTGCGAAAATGAGCCGCGAGATCCTTAAAGTCGAAAACCTGAGCATGCGCTTCGGCGGCTTGCTGGCGGTCAACGGCGTGGCCCTGACCGTGAAGGAAAAACAGGTGGTTGCATTGATCGGGCCCAACGGCGCGGGCAAGACCACCGTGTTCAACTGCCTGACCGGTTTCTACCAGCCATCGGGCGGCAGCATCCTGCTCGACGGCGAGCCGATCCAGGGCCTGCCGGGCCACAAGATCGCCCTCAAAGGCGTGGTGCGCACCTTCCAGAACGTACGGTTGTTCAAGGACATGACGGCGGTCGAGAACCTGTTGATCGCCCAGCACCGTCACCTGAACACCAACTTCCTGTCCGGCCTGTTCAAGACCCCGGCGTTCCGCAAAAGCGAGCGCGAGGCGATGGAATTTGCCGAGTACTGGCTGGATAAGGTCAACCTCAAGGAGTTCGCCAACCGTACCGCCGGCACCCTGGCGTACGGTCAGCAACGTCGTCTGGAAATCGCCCGTTGCATGATGACCCGTCCGCGGATCCTCATGCTCGACGAACCAGCCGCGGGCTTGAACCCGAAGGAAACCGAAGACCTCAAAGCGCTGATCAGCATGCTGCGTGAAGAGCACAACGTCACCGTGCTGCTGATCGAGCACGACATGAAACTGGTCATGAGCATTTCCGACCACATCGTTGTGATCAACCAGGGCACGCCTCTGGCCGACGGCACGCCGGAACAGATCCGCGACAATCCTGAAGTGATCAAAGCCTACCTGGGGGAAGCGTAAATGCTGCAGTTCGAAAACGTTTCCACCTTCTACGGCAAGATCCAGGCCCTGCACAGCGTCAACGTCGAAGTCCGTCAGGGCGAGATCGTGACCCTGATCGGCGCCAACGGTGCCGGCAAGTCCACGCTGCTGATGACGCTGTGCGGTTCGCCGCAAGCGCACAGCGGCAGCATCCGTTACATGGGTGAGGAACTGGTCGGCCAGGACTCGTCGCAGATCATGCGCAAGAGCATTGCCGTGGTCCCGGAAGGTCGTCGGGTGTTTGCCCGTCTGACCGTTGAAGAAAACCTCGCCATGGGCGGATTCTTCACCGACAAGGGCGACTATCAGGAACAGATGGACAAGGTTCTCGGACTTTTCCCACGCCTGAAAGAACGCTTTGCCCAACGCGGCGGCACCATGTCCGGCGGCGAACAGCAAATGCTCGCCATCGGCCGTGCGCTGATGAGCAAGCCGAAACTGCTGCTGCTCGACGAGCCGTCGCTGGGTCTGGCACCGATCATCATCCAGCAGATCTTCGACATCATCGAACAGCTGCGCAAGGACGGTGTAACGGTGTTCCTGGTCGAGCAGAACGCCAACCAGGCGCTGAAAATCGCCGACCGCGCGTACGTTCTGGAGAACGGCCGCGTGGTCATGCAAGGCACCGGTGAAGCCCTGCTGACCGACCCGAAAGTGCGCGAGGCGTACCTCGGCGGTTGATGGTTTCGCCCTATAAAAAAACGGCCTTCGGGCCGTTTTTTCATGCATGTCAAATTCCCCTGTAGGAGCTGCCGAAGGCTGCGATCTTTTGATCTGTTTTTTACAATCAAAAGATCGCAGCCTTCGGCAGCTCCTACAGGGCAACGGGCCGTCAGATAATCCGCCTCAGTACGGATTGCAGTGTTGCGCTATCGCCGTCGCCTGATCAACGTAAGGCCGTGCCGGTTCAAGGTTCCACTCAGGCTTGTTCCTGACAGGCTTGCCGTCGTAGGTGGCTGCCAGATGACAAACCATCTGCCGACGCAGGGAGCCGCCATTGACGCTGTACTCGCGCCATTGCTGATCGTCTTTATGCTTGTTGTACAACTCGGCAAACATGCGATCGGTCTGATCATCCTTGATTGCCCGGCCGCAAGCGGTCGGTACCACCGAAAGCGACCAGGTGTTCGGCCCGAGTTTCGGATCGGGACGTTGTACCCAGGTGCTGGATTCGATGTACTTGCCACAGAATTGCTGTGCCGGTGGCGTCGAGGTCTGAATGCATGAGAAAGAGGCCTTGGCGACTGGCGTTCTGGGAAAATCGATCTTGATGATGTTGCGATCCTTGCCTGTTTTGGCTTTGTAATCGCGCTGATTGGCCATGGCGTCGTTCAAGCCACGTTGATCGCTGTAGAAAAACGCCAGAATGGGTAGCTCATCGGTCTTTGGATTGCCCAGTCGCAATTCAGTCTGGGTTTGAAACTCACGACTATTGATGACTTTGCGCGCCCCCAGGAAGTTGCGAAAGGCATCGACCCGTTCCTTGCTGCTCATCGGATTGCGCATGTTGAACCCACACTGCAACTGGTCTTGCTGGCGGTTGTTGTTGAATTTGCTGAAGTGCGCCAGCCAGGCATTCGGACTCAGGATGGGCGGCGCCATGGACTGGCAAACAGCCTCGGTTGGCGCGGTGTTTTTGTTGTCACCACAGCCGCGGTCATTGCGAAAGTCAGTCCAGGCGTCGTTGGGAAAAGCGCAATAGACATGCACTGGTGTCTCGGGGTCGCGTATCAGATCCCTTGGCGTAATGAGATAACCATTCTGAGTACTCATCCCCGGGTCTTCATAACTGATGCCGTCGGCCCGCATGTACGAGGCGGCAAAAGTGCCTATCTCCACGGCTTTCGGACTGGGATTCCAGACGTCCCATTTTTGCCCCTTGGCAGGGTCGGCGCGGTGCGTGCCCCTGACCAGCAATCCCGAACACTCCGAGGCGGGATCCTGACCGCAACTGTCGACTGTTTTGTTGTACAACGACTCAACCTTTTTCAGCGTCTCGTCGCATGACTCGGCATTGGCCCATGTCGCCTGCACCAACAGCGGGAACATGAGTAATGGAGCGATTCTGTTCAAGCGTTTTTTCATGGCTTGCATCTCCTTGATTAGCCAACACACACCTTCAACGCTGGAGCGGATTGCAACCCGCAGCCCGCGTTTCGCTGTCCGATAACGCCGGTCGGAATGGCTCGAGATTCCACGGCGTTTTGTTGCGGTAATTACCCAGAACACAGCTCAATTGCTGACGCATGCTGCCGGCCGATTTTTCATTGTCACGCCAATTGCTGTCGGCGCCGTTGCGAGCAAGTAACTGGTCGTACAAAGCGCCGAGCTGCTCGTTTGGCAACGCGCGCCCTGCTGGTGTGGGGACGACGCTCAAGCTCCATTCATCCTTGCGGGTGCCGGGGTCGTAACGCTTGATCCAGTTGGCCGAAGCGATGTAGCTCGGTGCAGACGCAGCCGGCGTCGGCGTCGACGGCTCACCGCCAGCCGCCGTCAGGTCTATCGCCTGATCAGCCGCGACATAGCTGAAACGCTGCTCCGCAGGTTTGGTGAAGTCCAGTCGCAGAATCGGCACGCTGTAGCCTTGGGCCTGGAGTTTTCTCTGGAAACTGCGCGCACTGTTCAGACCGTTCTCCGGTTTCGGCGCGGCCTGATCACCACGGGTGGCGAAGTTCTGCGTGCTGTTGACGTTGTAGATAAAGGCATCGATGTACTTCATGTTTTCGCTGCCGTCGTTGGTCGCCGTGGCATTTTTCAACATGAACTCGTTGACCTGGCCACTGAACGCGAAGGGGTCTCTGTTGGTGGTGTTCGGTCGTGATTCGTGCACACGGATCATGGCGTTCCAGTCACTGGGCTTTTCCGCGTTCCAGGAACACTGGCTGTACTGGATAGGGCCCTTCATCAGCCCGGTGTACTTCTGCGTCCACTGCTCGGCGGTGCTGACGCCGGCTTCAGCGCAGGTGCCGTAGGCCAGAGCGGCATTGCGGTTATTCAACACGCCTTGGGCCGCACGTGGAGGCTCACGGCTGTCGAAAAAGCCGCAGCCATACCATTTGCGCTCCGGCCCGGTACCGCCATCGAACGCGTAGATGCAGGTGAAGCCCTGCTCCTTGACCGGCAGATTCAACGCTGCAGCATCGGTCGGGTTACGCAGGATCAAACCGGCCGGATGAATGAGGATCCGGGTGCTCAGATCCTTGCGGATCCAGGAGTAGGACGTCGCGCCGATCTTGACCGCATAAGGGCTGTAGTCCCACGGGTTGAAGGGCCCGTCGTTGACCATGCGCAAGGTCACGCCACTGCAATAGTAGAGACCACGCGCGGCACCGGTATCCGGCTCCTGGCACTCTCGCTTGAGGGTGTTGTAGTTGTGGTTGATTCGCCTGAGCGTGTCCTGCGGATCAAGCGGCGGCTGGGCGGCAACCGTAGTGCACAATAAAGGCAGTGTGCAGGCCAGGGCAAAAGAAGGAGTCCAACGCGATAGCACACCGGAGTCTGAGCGATCCATTGTCATGAGATACCGTCCTGGTAAATCGGCCTGTGGAAATGGCCGTTGAACTGACTATAGAACACGCGCAACAACTCGCCTCGGTCGATGCAGGAACTACCGCAGGGGCAGCGTATTTTTTGAAAAAGATTTGTACGGGCTGTAACGCATCGCCGTGTCGTTTCTCTAGAGGGACAAGCAAGCGCACTTCGCTTGTACAACCCAAGCTGAATCTGGAGAAACACCATGACTGCTACTACCCGCACCCTGTCCGCCACCGCCCTGGTTCTGGCCCTTGGTTCTGCGCTGAGCATCGCTAGCGTTTCGACCGCTCAGGCCGCCGACACCAAAATGGAAAAATGCTTCGGCGTGGCATTGAAAGGCAAGAACGATTGCGCGGCGGGCGCTGGCACCACCTGTGCCGGCACCTCGAAAATGGATTACCAGGCCAATGCCTGGAAACTCGTTCCGGAAGGCACCTGCGCCACCACCGAGAGCAAAACCTCGCCAACCGGCTTCGGTCAGATGGACGCCTTCAAAGCCAAATCCTGACTTGCCGCCTGCCTGAGTGACGATCATGTTCACAACCCACGACCATGCCCTCCCCCGCACTCAGGCAGCCTGCGCAGCGCTCCCGCCCCGCGCCGGGTTGGGGCTCAAGACCGGGCACTTTCGTGAAGTGCTCGGTTCACGGCCGGACATCGGTTTTTTCGAAGTCCACGCCGAAAACTACATGGTCGCTGGCGGCCCGTTTCACCATTTCCTGGGTTTGATTCGCGAGCAATATCCGTTGTCGTTGCACGGTGTCGGACTGTCCATTGGTGCTGAAGGGCCGCTGGATGTTCAGCATTTGCAGCGTCTCGGTGAGTTGATCGAGCGCTATCAACCGCAATCCTTTTCCGAACATCTGGCGTGGTCCAGCCATGGCCCGGTGTTCCTCAATGATCTGTTGCCACTGGCGTATGACGAGCCGACGCTGAACCGTGTTTGCGAGCATATCGACCAAGTGCAGAACACCCTCAAACGCCCCATGCTGCTGGAGAATCCGGCGACTTATCTGGCCTTCCAACGCTCGACCATCGACGAAGCGGATTTCATTGCTGAAGTGATCCGTCGCAGCGGCTGCGGTTTGCTGCTCGACGTCAACAATGTCTACGTGTCGTGCGTCAATCATCAGCGCGATCCCTTGGCTTATCTCGATGCGTTGCCGTTGCACGCGGTCGGCGAAATTCATCTGGCCGGCTTTGCCGAAGATTCCGACAGCCTCGGCGACCGCTTGCTGATCGACGATCACGGCGCGCCCATTGATCAAGCGGTCTGGGATTTGTACCGCCAAGTGCTGGAACGCATTGGCCCGGTGGCGACGTTGATCGAGCGTGACAATCAGGTTCCACCGTTCCACGTGTTGCTGGCCGAGGCGCAGCACGCCGATGAGTTGTTGCTGCGTGCGAGGCGTACGTCATGAGCACTCACGCCGCCTTCTGCGCCGCGCTGCTCAACGCTGGATTGCCCTGCCCCGAAGGCTTGTGCAGTGCCAACGGCGCCGATCCTGAGGGCCGTTTCGCGGTGTATCGCAACAACGTGCAGAGTTCGTTGATCAATGCGCTGGCGGACAGTTACCCGGTGGTCATGCAATTGGTTGGCGAGGAATTCTTTCGTGCCATGGCGGCCATTTTCGTCCGGGGCCAGCCGCCGCGAAGTCCGTTGATGAGCCGTTACGGCGAAGATTTTGCGGATTTCATAGTCGCGTTTGAGCCGGCCTCCAGCGTGCCCTATCTGGCCGACATCGCGCGCTTGGAACACCTGCGCACCTGCGCCTACCACGCCGCCGATGCCGAGCCCGTGCGCCCGGAACAGATCGCAGAGGCACTGAACGATCCGCAGGTGTTGAGCGACCTGCGTTTCGAACTGCATCCGTCCCTGCACCTGCTGGATTCAGCCCATGCAGTGGTTGCGATCTGGGCGGCGCATCAGCAGGAGGCAACACTTGCCGGCATCGACCTCACCTGCGAACAGCACGCACTGGTACTGCGCAACGGTCTGGAGGTTGAAGTGTTTGCGCTTGAACCCGGCGCCAGCACATTCATTCGCCATCTGATCGAAGGCCAGCCACTGCTGGCGGCAGCGGAAAACAGTCCGGCATTCGATCTGGCTCAAACCCTCGGCCTGCTGATCGCACACAACGCCATCACTCATCTGAAATTCAAGGAACAGCCATGAATAACCTGATCATCCGCGCCATCGCGCTGCTGGAAAAAATCCCCCACAGCCTGATCGCCTTTCTGGCGCGCTTCTCGATTGCGGCGGTGTTCTGGAAATCCGGGCAGACCAAGATCGAAGGCCTGGCCATCGATCTGGTCGACGGCACCTTTCAGTTGGGCTGGCCGCGCCTGGCTGATTCGACGATTCCGCTGTTCGAAAGCGAGTACCACGTGCCGCTGCTTTCCCCCGAGATTGCGGCGCACATGGCAGCGTTTGCTGAGCACTTCTTCCCTCTTCTGATCCTGATTGGTTTCGCTACACGCTTTTCGGCGTTGGCGCTGCTGGGCATGACCCTGACCATTCAGTTGTTTGTATATCCGGATGCCTATCCGACTCACGGCACCTGGGCGGCGGTGTTGCTGTTCCTGATGGCCCGTGGCCCGGGCAGGCTGTCGATTGATCATCTGATTGCCCGACACTACAACCGCTGAATCCCCTGTAATGGCCAAAATCGTCGAATCGCTGAGATCCCTGTAGGAGCTGCCGAAGGCTGCGATCTTTTGATCTTAAAAGTCAAAAGATCGCAGCCTTCGGCAGCTCCTACACGGGGGAGTCGATTTTATTGAGACAGGCGATCCAACGCCTCGCCGCTACGTTTGAACCAGCCAATCAAATAGTCCGCCAATACCTGCGTGCGTTTCGGCAATCCGCCTTGATACGGATGCACCAGATACATCGGCATGCGCCGGGTCTGGTAGTCGCGCAGGAGCCAGCGCAATCGCCCGTCAGCCAGTTCCGCTTGCAGCAGGTACGAAGGCAAGCGGGCGATGCCGGCGCCGGTGAGCGCGGCTTTTTTGAGCAGATTGTAATGGTTGCTGGCGAACGGCCCCGACACCCGCACCCGCAGCAATTCGTGTTGCTGGTGGTACAACCATTCCTCACGACCGCTGTAGTGACTGTTGAGCAAACAGCGGTGTTCGGCCAGCGCCTGGGGTGTCATTGGCTCGCCGAAGCGCTCGAGATAGTCAGGACTGGCACACGTCATTTCCTGCCAGGCCAGCAGCGGTTTGGCCACCAGTCGTTCGTCATTGGCGACCTCGCTGCGAATCGCCAGGTCAAAACCATCCCGCGAAAGATCGCGATAGCTGTTGTTCAGTTCCAGCTCGATCTGCACCTCGGGGTATTGCTGCGAAAAATCCAGTAGCAGACCGTCGAAGAAGGTTTCTCCCAGCGAAACCGGAACCGTCATACGCACCGGCCCGGCCATGTCGTCCTTCAACCGCGCCAATGCCTGACGTGCCCTTTCCACCTGGACTACAAGTGCCTGCGCCTGTGGCAACAATGCCGCACCGGCGGCGGTCAGGCTCAAACGTCGGGTCGTACGCTGTAGCAGGACCACGGAAAACCGCGCTTCCAGCTGGCTGATGCGCTTGGACAACTGGCCCTTGCTGCAACCCAGTTGCTGCGCTGCCAAGGTGAAACTGCCAGCCTCGATCAACACGGCAAACGCGGCCAGATCATCCATTTCGCTCATGGATTGTTTCCAATTGAAAACCAAAGGTTGCCCATTAGCGCGTTTATTCGCAGGAAAAACCACTCTAGATTGAAACCTCGTTCAATCACTTGAGGCACAGCACGATGAAAATTCTGTTGATAGGCGCTGGCGGCACCATCGGTTCGGCCGTGGACAAAGAACTGTCGCAACGTCACGAAGTCATCCGAATCGGCCGCAACAGCGGTGATTTCCACGTCGATATCAGCGACAGCGCGTCGATCCGCAAGCTCTTCGAGCAGACTGGCAAGTTCGATGCACTGGTCTGCGCCGCCGGCAACGTGACATTCGCCCCGCTAGGTGAGATGAGTGAGGACAGCTTTGCACTGGGTCTCAAAGACAAACTGATGGGCCAGGTTAACCTGCTACTGATCGGCCGTGAATTCGCCAACGACGGCGCCTCGTTCACTTTCACCACTGGCGTACTCAGCCACGATCCGATCCGCAGCGGCGCCTCGGCTGCGCTGGTCAACGGCGCCCTCGACAGCTTCGTCCGTGCTGCCGCCATCGAGCTGCCGCGCGGTCTGCGCGTGAACTCGATCAGCCCGACCGTTCTGCTGGAAGCGATGGGCAGTTACGCCCCGTATTTCCGTGGCTACAAGCCGGTTCCTGCGGCAGATGTGGCGCTGGCCTACGCCAAGAGTGTCGAAGGCCTGCAAACCGGTCAGACGTTTCATGTAGGTTAAGATCAAAAGATCGCAGCCTTCGGCAGCTCCTACAGGAGATTATGCGTTTCCCTGTAGGCGCTTTTTGCATTTGCCTGACAGGCTGCGTAACGTGGCGGCACTTGTCTGGAGAGTCGAAGATGCGTGTTGCCCGTTCGTTAGTCCTTGTTGCCCTGTTGCCGTTATTCGCCGCGTGCCAGTTGTTCGATGGCCAGCGTGAAAGTGCCTCGCATGTGGGGCAGACGCGGATGCAGGGGCAACTGACCGCAGCCGACGGCAAACTGGTGTTCCAGCCGTGTCAGGATCAACGTCAATACGTGGTCAACGACATCGGCGGCACCAGCGTCCTGCAAGAGGCCGCTACCCTCGCTGATGAACAAGGCAAGCTGTTCGCCGACGTGCGCGGCAAGGTCGCCGGCGACCGACTCGATCTGACTCAGTTGTATCGCGTCGAGCGCTCCGGCACAGCCTGCGATGACCCCAATTTCAAGCTATTGATCCTGCGTGCTGCCGGCCATGGCCCGGAATGGAACGTCAAGGTCAGCGGCAAAGGCATGGTCATCGACCGCGACGGTCAGCCACCACTCGCCGTGCCTTATGTTGAAGAACAACTGGGCGATGGCCGCTTCAATCTGAGCAGTGAAGCCAACAATCAGCGCATCGAATTGTGGGTCGCACCGCAGCGCTGCGTCGACAGCAGCACTGGCAGCGTGCAGCACATGAGCGCCGAGCTGCGTATCGATGGCCAGGTGCAGCGCGGCTGCGGGTATTTCGGCGGATCGCGTAACGACTGAGTGTTTTAGCCTCACCGGATCCGGCCTTTGCGGCTTATAATCCCGGCCTTCAAACGCCCTGGCGCAGTTGTGCGCCCCGCGAACCCGGATCCTCGCCATGTTACGAATCACTGAACTCAAGCTGCCAATCGACCATCCCGAAGAAGACCTGCGCGTTGCCATCGTGCAGCGTCTGGGCATCGCCAGCGATGACCTGCTCGATTTCACCTTGTTCAAGCGCAGCTACGACGCGCGCAAAAAGTCCTCCGAACTGTGCTTCATCTACACCATCGACCTCAACGTGCGCGACGAGGCCAAGGTGTTGGGCAAGTTCGCCGACGACCGTAACGTCAACGTGGCGCCGGATGTCAGCTACAAATTCGTCGGCCAGGCGCCGAGTGACCTGAACCAGCGCCCGATCGTGGTCGGTTTCGGTCCGTGCGGAATCTTTGCCGGCCTGCTGCTGGCGCAAATGGGCTTCAAGCCGATCGTTCTGGAACGCGGCACCGAAGTCCGTCAGCGCACGAAGGACACCTGGGGCCTGTGGCGTAAAAGTGTGCTTAACCCTGAGTCCAACGTGCAGTTCGGCGAAGGCGGCGCGGGCACATTCTCCGACGGCAAGCTGTACAGCCAGATCAAGGATCCGAAGTTCCTGGGCCGCAAGGTTCTGCACGAGTTCGTCAAGGCCGGCGCCCCGGAAGAAATCCTCTACGTCAGCAAGCCGCACATCGGTACGTTCCGTCTGACCGGCATGGTTGAAAACATGCGCGAGCAGATCCGCGAACTGGGTGGCGAAGTACGCTTCCAGGAGCGCGTCAGCGACGTGCTCATCGAAGACGGCCAATTGGTCGGCGTGCAACTGGCCAGCGGCGAAACCCTGCACTCCAGACATGTGGTTCTGGCCCTCGGCCACAGCGCCCGCGACACGTTCCGCATGCTCCACAGCCGTGGCGTGTTCATGGAAGCCAAGCCGTTCTCGGTGGGTTTCCGTATTGAACATCCGCAATCGCTGATCGACCGTGCGCGTTTGGGTAAGTACGCCGGCCACCCCAAGTTGGGAGCCGCCGACTACAAACTGGTGCACCACGCCAAGAACGGCCGTTCGGTCTACAGCTTCTGCATGTGCCCGGGCGGCACCGTGGTGGCGGCGACTTCCGAGCCGAACCGGGTGGTCACCAATGGCATGAGCCAATACTCGCGTAACGAGCGCAATGCCAACTCCGGCATCGTTGTCGGCATCACCCCGGAAGTCGATTATCCGGGCGGCCCGCTGGCCGGGATCGAGTTGCAGGAACGCCTCGAATCCCACGCGTTCATCCTCGGCGGCAGCGATTACAAGGCGCCGGCGCAACTGGTCGGCGACTTCATCAACGACATTCCTTCGACCGAACTGGGGGAAGTCGAGCCGTCGTACAAGCCGGGAGTCGCGTTGGGTGATCTGTCGCTGGCGCTGCCGGACTTCGCTATTGAAGCGATTCGCGAAGCCTTGCCGGCGTTCGAGAAGCAGATTCGCGGTTACTCGCTGCACGATGCGGTGTTGACCGGGATCGAGACGCGCACCTCGTCGCCACTGCGCATCACGCGCAACGAAACGCTGCAGAGCATGAACGTGAAGGGCTTGTTCCCCGCCGGTGAAGGCGCGGGTTATGCGGGCGGGATTCTGTCGGCGGGTGTCGACGGGATTCGGATTGCCGAGGCTGTGGCTCGGGACATTCTAGGTTTAACTGACTAACACAAAAAACTGTAGGAGTGAGCCTGCTCGCGATCGCGGTATTCCAGTCAACAACTGTGTTGAATGTTATTACGCCATCGCGAGCAGGCTCACTCCTACATTTGTTTTCGGTGTGTCAGATGTTGGCGCGCAGCACTGATGTCGGCAGCGCCTCACCACGCTCGGCACTCGCCACCACTGCCTTGATCAACCCGTCCAGCTCATACCCCTGAGCCTCGAGCCATTGCGGATCGTAATAGGTGTCGGCATAACGCTCGCCGCCATCGCACAGAATCGCCACGATCGAACCCGACTCCCCCGCCGCTTTCATCTGCTGTGCCGCCATCAGTGCGCCAATCAGATTGGTCCCGCTCGACCCACCGACGTGCCGTCCCAGCCGCTGCGCCAGATAATGCATGGCCGCCAGTGACAAGGCGTCCGGTACCTTGACCATCGCATCGATCACCTTGGGCAGGAAGGACGCCTCCACCCGTGGCCGACCGATGCCTTCGATCCGCGAACCGCAATCCAGGCGCAGGCTGGCGTCGCCAGTCTGATAGTAATCGAAGAACACCGACCGTTCGGCGTCCGCACACAACACGCGGGTGCAGTGCTGGCGGTAGCGTACGTAACGGCCGAGGGTAGCGGTGGTGCCGCCGGTGCCGGGGCTGGAAATCAGCCAGCTCGGCTCGGGATGCTGCTCGTAGCGCATCTGCTGAAAGATCGATTCGGCGATATTGTTGTTCGCCCGCCAGTCAGTGGCGCGCTCGGCATAGGTGAACTGGTCGATGAAGTGGCCGCCGTGCTCGCGAGCCAGGCGTTCGGATTCGGCGTAGATCTGCGTCGGATCTTTCACCAGGTGGCTTTGCCCACCGTAGAAAGCGATCTGGGCAATTTTCTCTTTGGACGTGGTCGCCGGCATCACTGCAATGAACGGCAGACCCAGCATGCGCGCGAAATACGCTTCGGAAATCGCCGTCGAACCGCTGGACGCCTCAATCACCGGCGCACCGGGCTTGAGCCAGCCGTTACAAAGTGCATAGAGGAACAATGAGCGGGCCAGACGATGCTTGAGGCTGCCGGTCGGATGACTGGATTCGTCCTTGAAATACAACTCGATGCCCGCAAAACCCGGCAGCGGCAAGGGGATCAGGTGGGTGTCGGCGCTGCGCTGGAAATCCGCTTCAATGATGCGGATGGCTTCGCGGGCCCACTGTCGGTTGTCGCTCATGGTCAGGGTTCTCGGTCGAATCGGGCAGGAGTTCAGCCTCCTCGAAGGCTCTCTCGCAAGCTTAGGAAAATTCCTGCATCGCGCACAGATACAGCTGAGTCTCAATGTGTCAGGCAACTGCTAGGCTGACCTTGGCTTTTGCAGCAGACGCGTTGTAACGACATATAACAAAAAAGAATATAACTTTTGTTTTAACAACTAACGGTACGGGTTAGGGTGTTCCACCTTTTTGACTTATCGATGGAGAGCGACCTTGCCTCTGCGTAGCACTTTCACGCGTTTCTTTCAGTTGGAAGCTGCCAGCGGTCTATTACTGATCGCTGCGGCCATCCTCGCTTTGATTATCAACAACTCACAGCTGTCGTGGCTGTACACGGGCCTGCTCGACACCCCGGTGGTGGCGCAGATCGGTGCGTTGAAAATCGCTAAACCCTTGCTGCTGTGGATCAACGACGGCTTGATGGCGCTGTTCTTCCTGCTGATCGGCCTGGAAGTGAAGCGCGAGGTGCTTGACGGTCAGTTGTCCAGGCCATCGCAGCTCGTCCTGCCCGGTGCGGCCGCTATTGGCGGCATGCTGGTGCCGGCGCTGATCTACTGGTTCCTCAACCGCGACAACCCTGCTGCCCTCGACGGCTGGGCGATCCCGACCGCCACCGACATCGCCTTCGCCCTCGGCGTGCTGGCCCTGCTTGGCAAACGCGTACCGGTGTCGTTGAAGCTGTTCCTGATGACGCTGGCGATCATTGATGACCTCGGCGCCATCGTGATCATTGCGATCTTCTACTCTGGCGATCTCTCAACCCTGTCACTGGGTCTCGCAGCGGCGTGCATTGCCGCATTGGTGGCGCTGAACCGCCTCGGCGTGGTCAAGATTGGCCCGTACATGATCATCGGCCTGATCCTGTGGGTGTGCGTACTCAAGAGCGGTGTGCACGCGACGTTGGCCGGCGTAACCCTGGCCTTCTGCATTCCGTTGCGCACGAAAAACGCCGAGCCTTCGCCGCTGCTGACCCTCGAACACGCGCTGCATCCATGGGTCGCCTACGGCATCTTGCCACTGTTCGCGTTCGCCAACGCTGGCCTGTCGCTGAGTGGCGTCACCGTCGAAAGCTTCACCCATCACGTACCCATGGGCATTGCAGTGGGCCTGTTGCTGGGCAAGACCGTCGGTGTGTTCGGCCTGACCTGGCTGGCCGTGAAGATGGGCATCGCCGCCCTGCCTCAGGGCGCCAATTGGGGTCAGGTGCTGGGGGTCGCGATTCTTTGCGGAATCGGCTTCACCATGAGCCTGTTTGTCGGTTCGCTAGCCTTCGTTCCGGGTGCCAGTGAGTACGCGGGCATGGACCGAATGGGCATTCTGACCGGCTCGCTGTTCGCCGCGTTGATTGGTTATGCAGTGACGGCGGCGGCGAGCCGCAAGAGCACTGCTTTGCCGAATACATAAAACGTTTGTGAAGGGCTTTTGTGGCGAGGGAGCTTGCTCCCTCGCCATAAGTTACGCGCTCTTCACATAAGTAGCGAACAATCCCCACCTCATTAGCGACTCGTCCTACAGCCACAACTCCCGTGCTTCGTTAACGTCGTGCAGCCCTTTCCAAGGGACTGTCGATGGATGAACGCAAGGACGATCAGTGGCTCGCAACAAGGACATTCCCCGGGTTTCCAACCCACCCGCGGGTGACGGCCATCACGTCACTTACCGCTATATGACGTCCAGCGAACTCGCTGAACGCGACGCCCGACAAAACGCTTATGACGCCATGTTGGCGCGACAGGACGCGTTTGAGCGAGCCCTTGAAGTTGCCGCCAAAAAGCCCGAACCCATCCGCGCCGGCTGCGTATTCGCCAAGTCCTGCAAGTTGCCAGACGCGATCATTGATTACTCCAACCCTTCCGGGATGGTGCCGACCGATAGCCTGAAGGATTACGGCGAGCTGATTCTGCTGGGCGCCCGTGAGGCTGATGCGAACGGCGCTGTTGCGCTGAAGAAAATCAGCGCGACCGCCACCCCAACGGGGATCGGTGGTTTTACTCTGGCCGGCTCTGCCTTCGAAGCGTTACCTGCCGTCGCCGCCAGTACCGCAGCGGCCACCCTGGTGGGATTGGTCGCGCTATTCATGCCGTCAAGCCTTGGCGACAGCGCTCTCTACACCGACGATCAACTGCGCGCCCTCAAACAGGCCCGCACCCGCGTACGCCTGCGAATCGAACAGCAGGCCGACGGTCGCCTCAAGGGATACGCCTTCTATACCGGTAAGAATCGCGATTGGGAAATGGTGGATGTCGTGCAATTCATCGTGCGCGACGGCCAGTTCGTCGCGGTTCTGGACAAAGATAGAGGTGTCGAACTGATCTGGACCCCGGCCGTGGATGGCTCAGACATCCTCGGTATTCCGGCGCTGGAGGCCGCCCCGCAGGCACCGCATATCTGGGTTTTTCCACCGACGAAAGCGGCGGATGGGATTCTGGTAAATCCGGTTTATCCGCCGGAGTACGAGGATTTCATTCTGGTGTTTCCGGTGGGTTCGGGTGTCAAACCGCTCTACATCGTAATCAACGAGGCGCGTAAAGGTTTAGCGACCGCGGGACATAGCTATCATCAACCTCCGAAAACAGAAGAAATCACCGCGTTCCCCGGTCTGAAGACCGCCAAAAAAATGAATCCGGTACAAGGTGGTGGAGGACTTCGAAAACGATGGACAGATGCCAAGGGCAAGAGAATTTACGAATGGGACTCAATGCACGGTGAACTGGAAGAATATCGTGCAAGTGATGGAGCCCATTTGGGAGCGTTTGACCCTGCGACAGGGGAACGACGAGAAGATCCCAAGCCTGAAAGAAGCATCCGAAAAAAATACTTGTGAGGTAATGATGGGACTGAAAATAGTTTTGGAGTGGTACGACAAGAGAACCGCCATTGGGCAAGGCGAGGAATTGTCCAAGGATTTAGGCGACGATGAGTCCGTACTAAATGCATTGGGGATCCCAGTGGAAAACAATATCAACAATGGAGGATTCAATGTCCTAGGACACTGGGTCGACATTATTCAGCCTTTTTTTCAGCACCCTATCGCCATGGACATATACGACTATCAAATTGCTTTTGAGTACAGCGACAACTGGTAGTACTGCACATGATCTACATCATTGAGGCCTTCGACAAAACGACTGACCTTCTCGTATTCGAGGAAAAACTTCCGTGCGGACATGATGAAAAAATAAAACTCATCATGGGTTGGACGGAAGAACAATGGGGCTGGGAAGGCTACGATCTTGAAGTGCATCAGCTTGAGGCGTTGGAAAAATTACTCGCCAAAAAAGTTCATGACCATCAGTGCTTTTTCCAGCTGACGTGTAACGTGAACACCCGGTAAATATATAAAAACCCCGACCAGTCACCTGATCGGGGTTTTCTTTACCCTAAATTCCGCTTAGTGCGAAACGCGGCTAGTCCCGTCAACAGTCGAAATCCGTACTCGCTCACCAACACGGAACACTTCATTCTCCTGAACCTGCTGCACGTAGGCGCGCATGCTGCCGTCGTCTTCACGAACGGTGATTTCCACGCCTTGAGTACGGGTCAGGCCTTCTTCGGTTGCGGAACCGAGCAGACCACCCGCCACCGCACCGATGACAGCAGCAACGATACTGCCCTTGCCGCCGCCGATAGCGCTGCCACCAACACCGCCGACCACAGCGCCTGCTGCGCCGCCGATCGGGGTCTTGGTGCCTTCGATTTTGACCGGACGCAGGGATTCGATGGTGCCCATGCGAATCGTCTGCACGCGACGCGCTTCGTCACGGGAGTAGGAGTCGCCGGTCAGGCTCGATTGGCAGCCGGTAAGCAACATCGCCATCGTGGAAAAGGAAGCAATCAGCAGAACAGACTTACGCATAGCATCAACTCCAAAAGAACATCTATTCATTAAACTCTGCAGCTTGACGTCTGTCACGACGCAGTGCGGATAAATTGGCTTTCATTCAGGCGAGGTACAGACGCCTGTGCGCTTCTGTCAGAAGCCCTACCTTAGCGCCAAATGGCCGATCCTGCGCCACCGCCCCGAGGATTTTCATGGATTACTTCATCATCGTCGTTACCACCGTTGCCGGTCTGTACTTCCACGGGTGGTTGTACTTGCGGATCAAACGCTGGATGGACCGCGACCTGGCGCTGTCACTGGCAGGCAAAGATGAAGGCAAACGTGCCTTCATGCTCGATCAGTTGGCCCGCGCTCAAGCGCTGAAGATCAAACGTAGAGACCTGCCGATGTGGCTGGAGGCCGCAGCGGCAGGCTATCTCGCTCGGTAGACTGCTTAAGGTGCCAGACGTTCAAGAATCCAGTCGGCGCCTTGCAAACGGTAGTTGAGGCGATCGTGCAGTCGGCTCGGACGGCCCTGCCAGAACTCGATGCGCTCGGGCAGCAAGCGATAACCGCCCCAGTGTTCCGGGCAATCCGGCTGGGTATCGCTGAAGCGCTGCTCGGTGGCCTTGAGCAAATCTTCCAGCTCCCCTCGCCCGCCGATCACCCGGCTCTGCGGCGACGCCCAGGCACCGAGACGGCTGCCCAATGGACGCACTTGATAATACGCATCGGACTCTGCAGGCGTGACCTTCACCACCCGACCTTCGATACGCACCTGGCGCTCAAGGGTCGGCCAGAAGAAGGTCATGGCCGCAAACGGATTCGCCGCCAGATGCTGACCCTTGGCACTTTCGTAGTTGGTGAAGAAGGTGAAACCCTGCTCGTCCAGGCCCTTGAGCAACAGAATGCGGCAATGCGGACGCCCGTCCGCATCTACTGTGGCCACGGTCATGGCGTTGGCTTCCACCGGCGCCTGCTCGGTTTTCACCGCATCGGCAAACCACTGGTGAAACAGCGCAAACGGCTCGTCCGGAGCTTGCGCCTCGGTCAGGCCATCACGGGTGTAATCACGACGCATATCTGCCAGAGCCTGGGTCATGGCGCATTCCTTTTCGTTAGCGGATCACTTCTTGGCGGCATCGGTGGCGGCGACTTTCTTGTCGGTCGCGGCGGCTTTGGCTGGCGCGGTCTTCTTCGCTGGAGCTTTGGCTGGAGCCTTTTTCGCCGGTGCCTTGGCGGCAGCTTTCTTGGCTGGGGCCTTTTTGGCGGCTGGTACAGCAGCTTTCTTCGCGGCCGGGGCTGGTGTTACTGGTTTGGCTACTGGCTTGACCTCTTGCGCAGCAACCATAGTCACTGGCTTCGGCGCCGGCATGTTGTATTTGCTGAGCAACGCAACCATGGTGTTTTGCGGGGTGACCAGCAGTTCAACACGACGGTTCAAGGCACGGCCTTCAACGCTGTCGTTGGCGGCACGTGGCGCCTCAGAGCCCATGCCGCGCAGCATCAGGCGATCACGCTGCAAGCCGCTGAGGCGGAAAATCGCCGCAATGGCCTGGGCACGTTCCTGACTCAGTTTGACGTTGGCTGGAGCAGCACCGCTGGTGTCGCTGTGGCCCAGTACAAGCACGGCAGTTTTCGGGTCGGCTTCGAGGATTTTCGCCACACGGGTGAACGGGCCAAGGGTGACTGGCAGCAACATTGCCGGGCGATCCGGGTTGAACGAACCTTCGACCGGCGCGGTGACCACCAGCACGTTTTCACGGCGCTCGAGTTGCAGATTGCTGTCCTTGATGGCGGTGCGCAGACGCGGCTCGTAGTCGTCGAGCCAGGCCTGGGTGACTTTCGGATCCGGCATCGGCACCGCTTTGGTCACAGGCTGATCCTTGCCGCCGAACGGCCACCACCATTTTCCACCTGCGTCAGCTTCAGCCTTGGCTACGGTGACCGGTTTCTTGGCTTCAGGTGCTACTTCCGCCTTCATGTCAGCTTTGACAGCTGCATCATCAGAGCCGAACGGCCAGTACCAGGGATTGCTGCTTTCAGCCTTGGCAACCGGCGCGGTGGCGGCAGGTTTCAGCGGCGCCGGAGCTGCGGCTGGAGTCGGAGCAGGCTCATTGGCCGCCACTTTGTCGGAAGAACCGAACGGCCACCAGGTGCCGCCGTCCGCGTCGTTTTTAGGAGTCTGTGCACAACCGGTGATCGCAACACACAGGGCCAGGGCGAGAGTCGTTTTAGCTGACATTGAAAATCCACAAAATGAAGTAATGAAAAATCAGAGCACTTTCGCCCGGATAAACAGACGCTTTGAATCGAAAAACCTTTCGAGGTTCCGGCCCTGGAACCCCGGGTGATACTTTACAGACAAGTGGCAAGCACCCGCGCGAGCTTCTGCGCACGCGGATCCATCAAGACGTACGGTCCAAGAGTATTTGTCACAAAACCAAACGCGACATCGTGCTCCGGGTCAGCAAAGCCGATCGAACCGCCCGCCCCGGGATGACCAAACGCCCGTGGGCCGAGGCCGTAGGTGGCGTTGGGCACGTCCGGTTGATCGAGCATACAGCCCAGACCAAAACGGGTGCGGGTCAACAGCGTCTTGTCTTCGCCCAGGCTGTGTTCGCGGGTCAGCTCTTGCAGCATGTCACTTTCGAGCAGGCTGCCATCAAGCAGCCCCGCGTAGAACCCGGCCAGACTGCGCGCATTGCCGTGGCCATTAGCCGCCGGTTGCTGCATCCGGCGCCATTCCGGTTTGTTGGTGCTGGTGAGTACCGACGGCGGATTGGTGAAAGCGCGAGTGGTCATCGCGGTGGGTTCACGCATCGTCGTTTGCAGCAGACGCTGAGCAGCGGCGTCGCCAGCGTTACCCTTACCGCGAGCGATATGCGCCACACGATAAAACTCTTCATCCGCCAGACCGACATGGAAATCCAGACCCAATGGCTTGGCGACACGAGCGACGATCGATTCACCCGGCCCACGACCGTCGGCGCTGCGGAGCAATTCGCCGACCAGCCAACCGTACGTGATCGCGGCGTAACCGTGACCGGTGCCCGGCGTCCACCACGGCGCTTCAGCCGCAAGGGCGTCAACCATGGTTTGCCATTCATAAAGCGCTTCGGGCGCGAGCAGTTCGCGCAGGGCCGGCAGGCCCGCCTGATGACAAAGCAATTGGCGCAGCGTGACGGACTCTTTGCCGGCGGCGGCGAATTCCGGCCAGTAGCGCGCAACCGGCACATCCAGTTGCAGTTTGCCTTCGGCAACCAGTTGCAACGCGGTGACGGCAGTGAAGGTTTTGGTGCAGGAGAACAGGTTGGCGATGGTGTCGCTGTGCCAGGCCTCGGCGCCATCCTTATCGGACGTACCGGACCAGAGATCGACGACGGTTTCTCCGCCGACCTGAATACACAAGGCTGCGCCGCGTTCCTGGGGATCGTCGAACAGTGCGGCGAAAGCCTCGCGCACCGCTTCGAATTGAAGCTCGTAATGTCCCTGAATCTGCACCCGCAACTCCCCCGCGAAAACGCTCTACAAAGTGGCCCGCATTGTTCCAGCCCTTGAGGGATTTGGGAACAGCTGTGGGCTGGGTGGTCATTTCCAGGCGAGATCAAAAGATCGCAGCCTGCGGCAGCTCCTACAGGGAACGTAATCCCATGCAGCTGCGATCCTCGCTATCTAAAACTCAGTGGCCATTCCCAGAATGCCCGCCCGAGTGTCCAGCCCCCGGCCCTTTACCCGCCTCACCCTTGCGACCGCCTTCAGCCTCATGAACCGCCGCAGCCGCCGGTTTCCCGGCCTCTTTGCCCATCTGATCGACAGCCTGCAAATTGCCCTTGCGCACCGCGTCGACAAATCCCTGATACGGCAGATCCGTCACACCGACCAGACCGAAATGCCCGTTCTCGCCGTCCAGCAAACGCCCGGTCACTGGTTGATCGAGAAACTGGAACCAGTGAACGCCGACAATCGACGGCTCGTTCAGCGCTTGTTTGAGGAAATTGGCGTACGCCGCGCCGCGATCCTCTTCCTTGGCCAGTTGCGTCACGCCGCCCCAGAACGGGCCGCGATCGGTCGAGCCAAAGTTGAACTCGGTGATCAATACCGGCTTGTCCAAAGCGCCCAGCGCGGCAAAGTCATAACCGTCCTGCGGCTTGAGGGTGTACATGTTGAAACTCAACACATCGCAATACTGCGCGCACGACGCCACTGCTTCCGGGGTAGTGACTGCGAAACGGCCGCCGAGCAGCAATTGATTCGGGGCGTGCCATTTCAGCGAGTCGGAGATGGTCTTGAAATAAGTGTCAGCGAAGACTTTCTGGAAGTATTTGAAATCGGCTTCGATTTCCGGATGCTCAGGGTTCGGCACGGGCGGCACGAAACCCGGATCTTCCATCAATTCCCACGCCGGCAGATCGATGCCCCATGCCTTCGACAGCCCTGCCTGATTGCGGTACTTGTCGCGCAACTGCTTGAGGAACGCGCGTTTGGCCGGTACGTCGGTGGTCATTTTCAACGTGCCGTAAGCCAGCGCGTAACGCGATTGCGCATCGTCGCCGGGACCGGCCCACGCCAGTTCGTTGTCGGCGAAGTAGCCGATCAGCCACGGATCGTCGCGATGATCGCGGGCAGCGATGGCCACGGCACGCTCGGTCGCCATGGCAAAACGCGGGTCGAACGGATCGGGCATCGCGCCCCACCAGTCGTTGCCAGTGCTGATGCTGGTGTAATCGCCGACAATCGACAGCGGCAATGTGTACGGCACGCGCTCGGCATCGACCACAGCATCTGCACTCCAGTTGCCGAGGGTGTTGAAACCCCAGGCTTGCAGACGATCGAGGGTATGACTGGCCCACTTCTGCTCGTCGATCGTGGCAGTGCACGGCGCGTTAGCGGGCGGTTGGGCAGTTGGCGCAACCGATTCCGCTTTGGCCGCCTCAGCGACGCCAGCCTTGGGTTGCTCAGACGTGGCAATCGGCTCTGCGGCATTGACGGCGGTTTCCTCAACCGCGCCAGCCTTGGCCGCTTCGGCCACACCGGCCTTGGCGTCGCTGTCGGGTTTGCACGGTTCGCCATTCAAGCGTTGCAGGTTGGCGCCGTAGAAATCGTACCAGCGCCCGCTGCCATAACCTCGGCCCTGATCGGCGCCGTTGCCGCCACGGTTATCGCCTTCGCCGAAATGGATGGCGAGGGGTTCGCCGGGTTTGGGCAGGGATTCGAACATCCACTCGCGACCGGCCACGTAGGTCTGATTGACCTCGGGGCTGACGGTGTTGACGCCGAGGGAGTAGAACGGATGCCCTTCAGGCGTCACCAGGTACCAGCGGCCGTCACGTTTTTCGGTGCGGAAGAAACCGCTGGCCTTGAACGCAGGACCTTTGCTCCAGCCACCGAACTTGTCCAGTGAGGACTTTTCACGCTCGGCGAGCCAGGTTTTCAGCTGTTGCTGTTCCTTGGCGGCGGCGGATTTGAGTTGTTCGTCGCTGGTGACTTTTTCTGGCCATTTGCTGCGGGTCGATTGACCGTAAGCGTCGACCAGATTGCCGTACACCGCTTGCGTGATCCCCTCGCCGTCCTGCACGCCAAAGCGCTCGAGCAGCAGGCTCTGGGCAACTTTCGGCTGATCCATCGACAGGCTCACCGATACCACTTGGCTGCGATCAATCTCACCGCTGCTGCTGGCCAGCAGAATGCGCTGGCCATCTATGGTCGTCGGCATCGGTGGGCCGGCCTTCATGCCCTGGCTCAGTGGCGAACTTGCCACCAACGGCACCAGCAAGGTTTGCGCCGGGCCCGCCGGCAGATCGACGCGACTGGTCAGCGTCTGGCCGTTGTTGCTTTGAATCTGCACGTAGACCGTCACGGCCCAGTTCATCGCGCTCTGAATGCGCAGGCTCATCATCCCGGACTGCGACCAGTCCCAGGCGCCGGTTTGCGGGGTCAGACGCAACGTCGGACGCGCCGCGGCGTTGAACGTCACCCGGCGCAGCACTTCACCTTCAGCGGTTTGCTCGGCGTTGGCTTGCGGCAGGTCGGCGTTTTCCGTGGCGATCTTCACCACGTCGGCGGGACGGACAAAGTTGAACAACGTCTGCTGGCCAGCAGGCGCCGCCAGCAACGGAGCAGCAAAGATCAAGGCAAATACGGCAGGCAACGAACGGCGGATCATAAGAACGAAGTTCTCCCTAACGACCAAATGGCCAATGGAAAAGCGATGGCAGAGAGATAGACAACGCGGCGGGCAAAACTGCCCACCGATGTCTCAGGATATTTCACGACGGAAAGGAGGCAACGCATTGAGGATCGCCTTGCCGTAGCGCTGGGTGACCAGCCGCCGATCGAGCAAGGTGATGGTGCCGCGGTCTTCTTCGGTACGCAGCAGACGACCGCAGGCCTGAACCAGTTTCAGCGAGGCATCGGGCACCGAGATTTCCATGAACGGATTGCCGCCCCGGGCTTCGATCCACTCCGCCAGTGCCGCCTCGACCGGATCGTCCGGCACCGAGAACGGGATCTTGGCGATCACCACGTGCTCGCAATAGGCACCGGGCAAGTCGACGCCCTCGGCAAAACTGGCCAGACCGAACAGCACGCTGGAATCGCCGCCATCGACCCGCGCCTTGTGCTTGTTCAGGGTTTCCTGTTTCGACAGGTTGCCTTGAATGAACACTTGCTTGCGCCAGTCACGGTCGAGACCGTCGAACACGTCCTGCATCTGTTTGCGCGAAGAAAACAGCACCAGCGTGCCCCGTGAGCCTTCGACCAGGTCCGGCAAATCACGGATGATCGCCGCTGTGTGGGCGGGAGCGTCGCGTGGATCGGCCTTCAGGTCCGGCACGCGCAATACGCCGGCATCGGCGTGATGGAACGGGCTCGGCACCACGGCGGTGACGGCTTTCTTCGGCAGACCGGCGCGCATGCGGAAGCGGTCGAACGTGCCGAGTGCGGTCAGGGTTGCCGAGGTGACCAGGCAACCATAGGCGACATTCCACAGACTGCGGCGCAAGGTTTCAGCGGCGAGAATCGGGCTGGCGTTGACCTCGATATCAAACAGCGAACCGCTTTCGGCCAAGGTCAGCCAACGCGCCATGGGCGGGCTGTCTTCCGGGTCTTCGGCGGTGAACGCGGTCCACAGTTCCCAATTGCCGGACGCCCGCGACAACAGGCTGCCGAACAGTGGATACCATTCTTCGGCCTGATTGCTGGCGATGCCGATGTTGACCTCGCCATCCATGCCTTCCTTGAGCAGGTCGGTCAGGCGCGTGAACAGGTCATTGAGACGGGAGAAGCCTTTTTTCAGCTCGATGCCCATTTCACGCATGTGCTCGGGAATGACCCCGGCGACAAAGCGATGGCGCGGCCGCTCACGGCCTTCGACGTCTTCGCCGGGTTTGAAATCGGCAACTTGCTCGCAGGCGCTGAACATGAACTGCTGCTGGGCCTTGATCTCACGCGCCAGCTCCGGCACTTGCTCGATCAGCTTGCCAAGATCGCCCGGCAGTGGGTGTTGGGCCAACAGTTTGGTGAGGTTCTTGGCGGTGGTTTCCAGCCAGTCGGCGGTGGAACGCAGGCGCGTGTAATGGGCGAAATGGCCGATAGCCTTGTCCGGCAGGTGATGGCCTTCGTCGAATACGTAGATGGTGTCGCGGGGGTCCGGCAGCACGGCGCCGCCGCCCAATGCCAGGTCAGCAAGGACCATGTCGTGGTTGGTGACGATGACATCGACTTTGCCCATACCTTCGCGCGCCTTGTAAAAGGCGCACTGGCCGAAATTCGGGCAATGGCGGTTGGTGCATTGGCTGTGATCGGTGGTCAGTCGCGCCCAATCGGCGTCTTCGAGGGCGGTCGACCAGCTGTCGCGGTCGCCGTCCCATTTATTGCCGGCGAGTTTCTCGATCATGCTGGTGAACAGCTTCTGACTGGCCTCATCGACCTCGATCTTGAAACCTTCCTCTTCGAACAGCTGCGCGGTGGCAGTTTGCGCGTGGCCTTCCTGCAACAGCATGTCGAGTTTGGACAGGCACATATAGCGGCCCCGGCCCTTGGCCAGCGCGAAGCTGAAATTCAGCCCGCTGTTGCGCATCAGGTCAGGCAAGTCCTTGTAGACGATCTGCTCTTGCAGGGCCACGGTCGCGGTGGCGATCACCAGGCGTTTGCCGGCAGCTTTCGCCGTCGGAATCGCCGCCAGGCTGTAGGCCACGGTTTTGCCGGTACCGGTGCCGGCTTCCACCGCGACAATCGCGGGGTCGCCACTGCGCCGGCCTTCGTCGTCGGTGTCGATATCCCCGAGGACTTTGGCGATTTCAGCGATCATCAGGCGCTGGCCGTAACGCGGCTTGAGGCTCTTGGCCTCTAGAAAACGCGAGTAGGCGCCCTGGATCGTGGTTTTGAGTTCAGTGCTGATCATGAATTGTCGGGCGCAAAAAACGCTGGATAAATTTTCAGTGGTTTCGGATGGCGGCTATCATACCCCGCTAATTAATCCCGCGCAGAACGGAGTGCCCCAATGACACCTTTTAGCCTCGTTTATCCCCTGCATGTACTGGCCGCTTTAGTCTGGGTCGGCGGCATGTTTTTCGCCTGGATGGTCTTGCGCCCCGCGGCTGTGAAGGCTCTGGACGGACCCAACCGACTGACCCTGTGGGTGGAAGTGTTTCAAGGTTTTTTCCGCTGGGTCTGGGTTGCGGTGATCGTTCTGCCGATCAGCGGCGTGGGTATGCTGCATCTGCAGCAAACCGGGTTTGAGACCGCGCCTAAATACGTGCAGGTGATGATCGGGTTGTACGTGGTGATGACCGCGCTGTTTATCCGCATTCAGGGGTTGATGCTGCCCGAGTTGCGTAAAGCGGTCGAGGCGAAGGACTGGCCGGCGGGTGCGGCGGTGCTGGGGCGGATTCGGCGGGTGGTGGGACTTAATCTGATTGTCGGATTGGTGCTGGTGGCGATTGCGGCGGCTCGGCCGATGATGTGACCTGCTCCACACTTTTTTGCACTGTGAACACTGTTGTGGCGAGGGGATTTATCCCCGATGGACTGCGCAGCAGTCCCGCTTTTAGATTGAAAAGCAGGGGCCGCTTCGCGGCCCATCGGGGATAAATCCCCTCACCACAAATTGAATCTCGGTGTTCTTTAGAGGCGTTGCACAGTCACAGCACCCGCCGCCCCCACAGGCCCCGGCTGACCATCAGCCCCAGCCTTGCCGCTCTTGCCGCCATCGGCGCGGTACACGACACAGCCCTTGGACTTGCCACCCTTCCCCGCCTTGCCGCCAACACCCGCCGGGCCACCGGCGCCGCCAGCCACATTGACCTTGATCAGCTCGACCGGAAACTCGCGCGGCACTTCAAGACGCACCAGCGCACCCGGTGCACCTGGCTGACCGTCGCTGCCGTCACTGCCATCGGCACCGTGCCCGGCCGAGCCATAGGTGCAGCCCGGATCTTCACCATTGCCGCCATCGAGCCCGACAAACCCCGGCGCGCCCGTGCCACCGCGCGCATCGACTTGCAGCTGCGGTGCGTTCAATGCCTTGAATTGCAGGTTCAGATTGCGCCCTGCGCGGGCGGCTTTTTCATAAGTGCCCGGGGCACCGCGAGCGGTGATCCGGCTGCCTTCGCTCAGTTCTGCGCGATTGACTTTCATATCCAGCGCCTGCTCACCCGGCACGATAGCGATCCGCGCTTCATGGCCGAGGCGCAACTCACCGACACTCAGTTCAGTCACATTGGCGGGAATCAGCAAGGTGCCGTAATCGGCCACTTCCAGTTTTTCCAGTTGCAAGGTGCCGGCGGTGTTGGGCAGGCGCATCAGGGAATTGGTTTCGACACTGACCACCTGGGCACAGGCCAAGGGGCTGATAAATGCAGCGAGCAGACAAAGTTTACGCATGGGAAGAAGCCTCCGGAGCGGCCGGGGCCGGGATGGTTTGCAGGTGGAATACGCCGAACAACAGGATGCGGCCACGATCACGCCAAGGGTGCGGGCGCCCCTTGAGACTGCGATTGCACAGCAGCATTTCGAGCACATGGATCAGCAACAGCAGACCGCCGGCCAGATTGACCAACAGGTGCAGCGGATGTACGAACGGCACCAACTGATTGGCCAGTACCACGCAGCAGAACAGCAGGGTCAATAATCGCCCCAGCCCCCAGAACACTTTCATACGCTCCCCCGTGTTGCGAATTATTCTTTGGGCGCACAGTAACGGCTTCTGCGGGGGATAAGCCAGAGGCAAAAATGAAAAATCATTACGCAGCCGCCAAATGGCTGCCGGATCGACGCTGATCGCCGTCCGGCAGCTCTAGCTTGCGGACTACAGACCCATCCTAACGATTGATATGTAACTCCACGCGACGGTTTTGCGCGCGCCCTTCGTCCGTTGCATTGTCAGCCACTGGCTCACCCTCGCCACGCCCTTCACTGGTGAGTTTGTTCGGTGAAAGCCCCTGACTCAGCAGGTAAGCCGCCACACTGCTGGCGCGCCGTTCCGACAATGCCTGGTTATAGGCATCGGAGCCTTTACTGTCGGTATGTCCGATCACCTTGATGCTCACCACGTCGGCGTTGCGCAGTTTGTCCATCAGCGTATCGAGCTGGGCTGTCGCTGCCGGCGTCAGGTCGGACTTGTCGAATGCAAACAACACGTCGCCGGCATCGCTCAAGGTGACGACTTCGGTTTGCGGCGCCGGTTCGACCGGTTTTTCAACGACCGGATATTGCGGCAGCGGGCAACCACGGTGATCGACCGGTGTGTTGGCCGGGGTATCAGGGCAACGGTCACGACGGTCGAATACGCCGTCTTCGTCTTCATCGCCGTCCTGGGCATAACAGATCAGTCCGCCGGTTAAAATCCCCAGTGCTGCGCCGCCACCGGCCCAGCCAGCGCTTTCAATAGCGCCGAGTCCGCCACCGACCAGCCCGCCAATAAGGCTGCAGATCGGCCACGTACGTTGATTGAGGGGTGCAGTGCCATCGCTGTGCGTGGCGCAACCGGTGAGCAAACTGCCAAGCAGCAGCACCGGCAAGACGGACCTTGAGAAAACAGTCATTGTGAAAGCTCCTGTGTCACCGGCCCATACCGGTTACACAGGAGTAAAGACCCGCATCCGCGACTGCACAAGCCGCGGATGCAAGAGGACTAGCGGTTGATTTTGATTTCAGTACGACGGTTCTGTGCACGACCGTCAGCGGTTTTGTTATCCGCAACTGGCTGGCTTTCACCGGCACCGGTCACCGAAACGAAGCTGCCTTGCGGTATGCCGCTCTCGACCAGGTACTTGACCACTGAATGCGCGCGACGGTCCGACAGTTTCTGGTTATAGGCATCGCTGCCCACGCTGTCGGTGTGACCGGTGACGGTCAGCTGAGCTGTCGAGGATTCCTGTTTCAGGCGCGTGGCGACCTTGTCGAGCACCATTTTGTCAGCGCCGGTCAGCGTGGCTTTGTCGAACTGGAAGTGAACATCGCGGATGACGATGGTTTCTTCCTTGACCACTACCGCTTCTTCAACCACCGGCTCAGGGACGGGTGGAGGGCAACCGTTAGCATCGACCTGCACGCCTTTCGGGGTGCCCGGGCACTTGTCGCGGCTGTCTGGCACGCCATCGCCATCTTCGTCGCCATCTCCATGAACCCAGCAATACGCCGCCGCCGTACCACCAACAATCAGCGCGCCGTAGCCCGCCCACGCCGAACTCTCGGTCGCGCCGAGGCCGGCACCGATGACACCTCCGACCCCCGCACAGGTCGGCCAGTCGGTTTTCTGCAAACCTGCGCAACCAGTCAACACACTGGTTAGCAGAACCAAGGGTAATGCTGTCCGAACTATGCTCATCTAGTTTTCTCCTGAGGGATCGGCTTAAAACCGATTCAGGGAGTAAAGACCGGAGTTTTAATCTCCGCCAGCGATAGGCCACTGCTGTTTGCGATAGTGTTCACAGGACTTTGGCGCTTTTGCTGGAAACCTTGCGAGACAGGGCTCTTTGCCGCCGCAGTCAGGCAGGCTAGTCTTGGCGGTCTGATTGAGGAGCTTCGATGAACGCCGTCATTTCTTCCCGCACGCCCCAACAGGCGTTAGCCGCTTTGCTGGATCGCTATGCCCCGGCGCGTCTGCTGCTGATCGGCGCCAGTGAGTTCCCGGCATTGGCCGCTTTTAAAGCAGCCCATCCGGACACCTGCGTGGCCCATGCCGCCCCCGGCGCCTTGCCTGCTGAACTGGCGGCGCGGCGTTTCGATCTGGCCCTTGTCGTTGATTGTCTGGAACATTTGCCCAAGCGCGACGGCCTGAATCTGTTGGGTGGCATTCGTAATCTCAACGCCAGTCGCATTGCGGTGCTGGCGGATCTGTCGGCCAGTGGCTGGCAGGAAACTGATTTCTATTCGCTGGCGCTGCAAGCCAGCGAACGTTTTGCCCGCGATGAGCAGGTTCTGACCCTGTTCACCTATGACCTGCTTGACTACAAACAAGTCCCCGACTGGCTCAACTCACGGTTCTGGGCCAATCCGGAAAACTTCGGGAAATACTGGTGGTAATGCGATGAGTACAGCCATTTGCCCTTGCGGCAGCGGCAACCTGCTGGATGCCTGCTGCGGTCATTATCACGAAGGCCTCCCGGCCCCGTGCGCCGAAGCCTTGATGCGCTCGCGCTACAGCGCCTACGTGCTGGGGCTGATCGACTATCTGGTGGCCACCACCCTTCCCGCCCAGCAGGCGGGGCTGGATCGACAATCGATCAGCGCCTGGAGCGCGCAAAGCACCTGGTTGGGCCTTGACGTCGAAAGCTCGGAAGTCTTCGGCGGCCAGCCGGAACATGCTTTTGTCACCTTCACCGCGCGCTGGCACGACAGCCAGGGCGAACACAGCCACCGCGAACGCTCTTCATTTGTGCAAAATGCCGGGCGTTGGTATTTCATCGACCCCACGGTGCAGTTGAAACTGGGGCGCAACGACAGTTGCCCGTGCGCCAGCGGGCAGAAGTTCAAGAAATGCTGTGCGGGGTATTTTGGCGCTTGATTTGAAAGATCAAAAGATCGCAGCCTGCGGCAGCTCCTACAGGGTGAAATGCAATCCCATGTAGGAGCTGCCGCAGGCTGCGATCTTTTAGGGCTAGACTGAGCAACAAAAGGAGCTACTCCATGTTTGCTCAACGACGCGCGTTGCAATCCCTCGCCTTTTTCCTGTTTCTCGGGCTCGGCGGCTGCGTCTCATGGTTCGCCGACGATACCCGCGACCCTGCCGTGCATCTGGTGAAAGTAGAAGTGGTACGCGCCAAACTTCTCGAGCAAAAGTTCATCCTGCACTTTCGCGTCGACAATCCCAACGACAGCGACCTGACCGTGCGCGGTCTGGAATACCGTATTCATCTGGCTGACATGTTGCTGACTGAAGGCGAGCACGAGCACTGGTTTACCGTCGGCCCCAAACACAGCGCGTACTTCAAAGTGCCGATCCGAACCAACCTGTGGCCGAAGGTAAAGGACGTGGTGAAAATGCTGAAAAACTCGAAGCAGCAGATTCCCTATCGATTGCAGGGGGAAATGGAAACCGGTTTATTCATCGCTCACTACGTGCACCTTGAGCGCAATGGCGTAATAATCCCCGCCGATTTAATTCCGGAGCAACACCGATGACCCAACAACCTCATGTCCATGGCCCTGATTGCAACCACGATCATGATCATGACCATCACCACGATCACGATCACGGCCATGTCCACGGTCCGAACTGCGGCCACGCCCACCAGGAACCGGTGCGCAACGCCCTGAAAGACGTCGGCCGCAACGACCCTTGCCCATGCGGCAACGGCAAGAAATTCAAGAAGTGCCACGGGGCGTGATGATCTGGGCGAAGAGCTTCTTCGCCTGATCAACCGCCATCGCTAGCAGGCTAGCTCCCACAGTTGATCGAATTTATCCAGATGGCATGCGATCAACTGTAGGAGCTGCGGCACGCTGCGATCTTTTGACCTTGATGGTAAAAAAACCGGATCAAAAGATCGCAGCCTCGTTGCACTCGAATGCTCCTACAGGGCTGCGTGTCGAGTAAACCGCAGCAGCCTGCTCGCGATAACGGCGTCAGCCGGCCGCCAGAATCTGCGCAACGCTAATCACCGTCGCATACTCCCCATGCAAATTCCCCAGCGACATCCCATGCACCTCTTCAGCTGAACGCGGTGTGCCGAAATAATCGGCCTTGTCGAAGGTGAAGCACGCATCCTCCGCCACCCACGCCTCAAACCCCAGGTTTCCCGCCGTGCGCGCCGTGGATTCCACCGAGTTGTTGGTCGCGACGCCCACGATGATCAACTGCCCGATCCCCGCCTCACGCAACCGCGCTTGCAGTCCAGTGGCGCAAAAGGCGTCCGGCACTCGCTTTTGAATCAGCCATTCGCCGTCACCGGGCAAAAAACTTTGCTGAAACTCCACCCCTTCCTGCTCGGGCCAGAACACTGAATCCGGCGAGCGCGACAGGTGTTGCACATGAATCACCGGCCTTGCGCTATCCCGCCAGAACCCAAGCAGATCAAGAATGCGCTCTTCGGCCTGCGGATTATTGCGCCGCCCCAGACGCGGATGCAGGATGCCTTTTTGCTGGTCGATGATGATCAGTGCCGCGTTGGCCTGAAGTTCCATGGTGGTCTTCTCATAAGCGTCATTTGAGTTCCCGTACTTCAACATCCCAGCCTTCAACCAGGCAAGCCATGAAACGATCATCGATCAGCGGCAAGAAATAACCACTCGCCCCGCTTGCGCGGCATCCTCCTGCTCACTAACGTAGCGCCTTTACTGACGCTACCCCCCGCAGGAGCTTTGCCATGGCCTCGCCAGCCCTCACACATTTTCTTCCCCGGTTCGGCGTTGCCGCAGCAGTGGCCGGTGTTTTGAGCCTGACCGGTTGTCAGACCTGGAACGCTCAGGACACCCTCCCGCCCACCTCCGGCGTGCAACCGCTCAAGGGTCTGGCGCAGAACGTTTCAGTGCGCCGCAATGCCATGGGCATGCCGTTGATCGAAAGCAACAGCTTCCACGACGCGCTGTTCGCCCTCGGCTATGTCCACGCCAGCGACCGCATCAATCAGATGGTCACTCTGCGTCTGTTGGCTCAGGGCCGTCTCGCGGAGATGTCCGGCGCGTCGATGCTCGACGCCGACCGCTACATGCGCGCGGTCAATCTGAAGAAGAGCGCCGGTGAGCTGTACAAAGCCTCGTCACCGCGGTTCAAGCGCTTCTTCGAAGTTTATGCGCGGGGCGTCAACGCCTACCTGTTCCGCTATGCCGACAAGCTGCCGGGCGACCTCGCCTCCAGCGGCTACAAGCCTGAATACTGGAAACCGGAAGATTCAGCGCTGATTTTCGCCCTGCTGAACTTCAGCCAGTCGGCCAACCTGCCGGAAGAAATCGCTTCGCTGGTGCTGGCACAGACCGTCACCACCGACAAACTCGCGTGGCTGACCCCTTCGGCGCCCGACGAAAACCTGCCGCTGGGCGAAGCCGACAAGTTGCAAGGCCTCAAGCTCAACGGGCAGATCCCCGGCCTGAGCGAATTGAGCAGCGCCAGCCAGCAGCTGTCGACGTTGAACCTGCTGGGCGCCACGTCTTCGAACAACTGGGCCATCGCGCCGCAACGCAGCCGTAGCGGCAAAAGTCTTTTGGCCAGCGACAGTCATGGCCCATTGGCCGCGCCGTCGCTGTGGAGTTTCGTGCAGATCCGCGCGCCGAAATATCAGGCTGCCGGCGTGACCGTAGCCGGTCTGCCGATGGTGCTCGGTGGTTTCAACGGCAAAGTGGCGTGGAGCATGAGCAGCGTGCTCGGCGACAACCAGGATCTGTTCCTGGAAAAAATCCGTCGCCAGGGCAGCAGCCTGACCTACGAGGTCAATGGCAAATGGCAGCCACTGGGCGTGCGCAACGAAACCTACTTCGTCAAAGGCCAGCGGCCGATTCGTGAAGCGGTGTACGAAACCCGTCACGGCGCACTGCTCAACAGTGCCCAGGCTGCGGCGCAAGGCAACGGCTACGGCCTGGCCTTGCAGACACCAAGTTTCACTGACGACAAATCGCTGGATGCTTTTTTTGATCTGAGCCGTGCGCAGAACGTTGAACGCGCCTCGGACGCCAGCCGGGAAATCCGCGCTATCGCGTTGAATCTGGTGTTTGCCGATGCGAGCAACATCGGCTGGCAAGTCACCGGGCGTTTCCCCAATCGCCGTGAAGGCGAAGGCCTGCTGCCATCGCCGGGTTGGGAAGGTCGCTACGACTGGGACGGTTACGCCGACCCGATGCTGCACCCCTACGATCAGGACCCGGCGCAAGGCTGGCTCGGCACCGCCAACCAGCGCGTGATCCCGCATGGTTACGGCATGCAGTTGTCCAACTCCTGGGCTGCGCCGGAACGCGGCGAACGTCTGGCAGAACTGGCCGGCAGCGGCAAGCACGACAGTCGCAGCGTGATCGCCATGCAATACGACCAGAGCACAACATTCGCCGCCAAACTGAAGAAAGTCTTCGAAGCGCCAGGCATGAAGCAGCCGCTGAAACAGGCGATTGATGCCCTGCCGGAAGCCGATCGCAGCAAGGCGCGTGAGGCGTTTACGCGATTGATGGCGTTCGACGGCAAACTCAGCCCGACATCGGCCGATGCGGCGATCTATGAACTGTTCCTGCAAGAAAGCATGAAACAGATCTTCCTCGACGAACTCGGCCCCGAGTCGAGCCCGGCGTGGAAAGCGTTTATCGCCAACGGTGACTTGTCCTATGCGGCGCAGGCCGATCATTTGCTGGAGCGCGAGGACAGTCCGTTCTGGGATGACCTGCGCACGCCGCAAAAAGAAGACAAAGCCGTGATACTCGCCCGCAGCTTCGCGGCGGCGATCAACGCTGGCGACAGTCAGTTGGGCGGCGATCACAAAGCCTGGCAGTGGGGCAAATTGCACAGCTATGCGTGGAAGAACGCCAATGGCCAGACCGTTCGCGGGCCGCTGGCCGCGGGTGGTGATCACACGACTTTGAATACTTCGGCATTTGCGTGGGGCCAAGACTTTGCTACCACACGAGCGCCTTCGATGCGCTTCATCGTCGACTTCGGTCAGGCCGAACCATTGATGGGGCAGAACGGCACCGGGCAGTCGGGGAATCCGCTTAGCCCGAACTACCTCAATGGCATCGATCAGTGGTTGAAGGGGCAGTACATCGGATTGCCGATGCAGCCGCAGAACTTTGATCGGGTTTATGGGAAGGCGCGTCTGACCCTGACCCCGGGCAAGTAACGGAAAGATCAAGAGATCGCAGCCTTCGGCAGCTCCTGCACAGACAAATGTAGGAGCTGCCGAAGGCTGCGATCTTTTGATTTTCACCCCTGAAAATCCAATAGAACTTCCACCCTCGCACCAACCTCATAGCTAACAAGCCCCCCATTCTGGTAACGACATGGACCTTGTTATCGCGCGCCCGGAAGGTTTGTACTGTCCCGCCGGGGATTTCTATATCGACCCCTGGCGCCCTGTCGAGCGTTCGGTGATCACCCATGCCCACGGCGATCACGCCCGCACCGGCAACCAGCATTATCTAGCCAGCAGCGCCAGCGAAGGGATTCTGCGCGCGCGCCTGGGACAGGACATCAACCTGCAAACCCTCGCGTACGGCCAACGCCTGACACACCACGGCGTCACCTTGAGCTTTCACCCGGCCGGTCACGTGCTCGGCTCGGCGCAAGTGCGTCTGGAATACGGCGGTGAAGTCTGGGTCGCCTCAGGGGATTACAAGATCGAGCCGGACGGCACCTGCACGCCGTTCGAACCGGTGCGCTGCCACACCTTCATCACCGAATCGACCTTCGGTTTGCCGATCTATCGCTGGCAGCCGCAGGCGCAGGTGTTCGGCGAAATAAACGAATGGTGGAAAGCCAACATCGCCGCCGGCAAGGCCAGCGTGTTGTTCTGCTATTCCTTCGGCAAAGCCCAGCGAATCCTCCATGGCATCGACGAAAGCCTCGGGCCGATACTCAGCCACGGCGCCGTCGAACCGTTGAACCGGGTTTACCGCGACGCCGGCGTGTACCTGCCGCCGACGATCTACGCCGGTGATGTGAAAAAAAGCGACCCGATCATGCGCCAGGCCCTGGTCATCGCCCCGCCTTCAGCCGGTGGCAGCACCTGGATGAGGCGCTTCGGTGACTTCAGCGACGCGTTCGCCAGTGGCTGGATGCGCCTGCGCGGCACGCGGCGGCGGCGCGGGGTCGACCGCGGTTTCGTGCTGTCCGACCACGCCGACTGGCCCGGCCTGCTGTGGGCGATCAACCAGACCGGCGCCGAACGGGTGATGGTCACCCACGGCTCGATTGGCGTACTCGTGCGCCATCTGCGCGAGCAAGGTCTCGATGCCCAAGGCTTCAACACCGAATACGGCGATGACGAAGAAGAAAGCGCTGCCACACCGACCATTGCCGAGATACCCGCATGAAAGCCTTCGCCGAGTTGTACGCAGAACTCGACGCCACCACGTCCAGCAACGCCAAACTGGCAGCCATGCAGGCCTATTTCGCCCAGGCCGAACCGCAGGATGCGGCGTGGGCGGTGTACTTCTTGTCCGGCGGCCGGCCGCGGCAATTGGTGCCGGTGCGGATCCTGCGCGAGCTGGCGGTCGCGGTCTCCGGGCTGACGCCATGGCTGTTCGAGGAGAGCTATCAATCGGTCGGTGACCTTGCGGAAACCATTTCGCTGGTGCTGCCGGAAAACCCGCACAGCTCCGACGCCGGCCTCGCCGAATGGATCGAGGACAAATTATTACCCCTGCGCGGTGAAACCCCGGAGTTCCTGTCCCGGCAGTTGCCTGCGCTGTGGGCGCAACTGGATCGGGCGAGCCTGATGCTGTGCATAAAACTGATCACCGGCAGTTTCCGCGTTGGCGTGTCGAAACTGTTGGTGACCCGCGCACTGGCGTCGATGGCCGGGCTCGACAGCAAACGCGTGGCGCAGCGTCTGGTGGGTTACACCGATCTGTCCAATCGGCCGAACGCCGCCAGTTATCTCAAATTGATCGCCGCGGAATCTGCCGACGAGCATTCCCAGCGCGGCGGCCAGCCGTACCCGTTTTTCCTCGCGCATGCCTTGGCGCAACCCGTTGAGGAGTTCGAAGCGCTGATCGGCCCGGCGAGCAACTGGCAGGTGGAATGGAAGTGGGATGGCATTCGCGCGCAAGTGGTCAAGCGTGACGGCCGCTTGTGGGTATGGTCGCGCGGCGAAGAATTGGTGACCGAGCGCTTCCCCGAACTGGATGTGCTGGTGCACGGTTTGCCCGATGGCACGGTGATCGACGGCGAAATCGTGGTGTGGAAAAGCACCCGCCCGCACACCGAAGATGCCTTTGATCCGCAATCGACCGAGCCGCCCGCGGTGCAACCGTTCGCCCAGCTGCAACAGCGAATCGGGCGCAAGACCCTCGACAAGAAAATCCTCGAAGACATACCGGTGGTGGTGCTCGCTTACGACTTGCTGGAATGGCAAGGCGAAGACTGGCGCAATCAGCCGCAAGCCCGGCGCCGCGCGCAACTGGAAGATGTCATCGCCCGTTGCAACAGCCCGGTGCTGCTGCCCTCACCGGTACTGACCGGCACGGACTGGTTCGACCTCGCCCGTCAGCGCGAAGCCTCCCGGCGCCTGGGCGTCGAAGGCATGATGCTGAAGGCGCGCGATGCGATGTACGGCGTCGGTCGCACCAAGGACATGGGTGTGTGGTGGAAATGGAAGGTCGACCCCTTCAGCGTCGACGCGGTTTTGATTTATGCACAACGCGGTCATGGCCGCCGTGCCAGCCTGTACAGCGATTACACATTCGCCGTGTGGGACGGCCCGCCCGAGTCCAGTCAGCGCGCATTGGTGCCGTTCGCCAAGGCCTATTCAGGGCTGACGGATGCGGAAATGCGTCAGGTCGACAGCATCGTGCGCAAGACCACTGTGGAAAAATTCGGCCCGGTCAGCAGTGTGAAACCGAGCCTGGTATTTGAGCTGGGGTTCGAAGGCATCGCCCTCTCGCGCCGGCACAAGAGCGGAATCGCCGTGCGCTTCCCACGGATGCTGCGCTGGCGGCAGGACAAGACTGTGGACGAGGCGGATAGCCTGGCGACGTTGCAGGATCTGCTGGCCTGACCCCATATTCAACGACAGTTAAAGCCTACTATCCATTGCTTTATCTGGAGTGACAGCCATTTGTGGCGAGGGGATTTATCCCCGATCGGCTGCGCAGCAGTCGCAAAATCCGAGTATGCGGTCCGCTTGAGGGAATGCTGGGGCAGCTTCGCTGCCCATCGGGGATAAATCCCCTCACCACAAGTGCCCTCAATCTCTAGTCACGAACTGAAATGGTGCAGGGTTTTTACGCCGCCCATTTCCGTGCACCAATCCCCGCCTCTTCGATCAATCCCAACCTTTTAAAACACTTGTTCGGGACTCTGGTTCGGAAATTGCTACTTTCTATAGGTCGTACGCGTTCCAGTAACAATAATTCTGCGCCACAAGCGCTCATATTGGTTCTTAGGGATTGAATAATGAAAAAAGCATTGCTGACCCTTTCTGCACTGGCGTTGTGCATGGCCGCTGGCTCCGCGCTGGCCAAGGAATACAAAGAGCTGCGCTTTGGCGTTGACCCTTCGTACGCACCGTTTGAGTCGAAAGCGGCCGACGGCAGCCTGGTGGGCTTCGACATTGATCTGGGCAACGCGATCTGTGCCGAACTGAAGGTCAAGTGCAAGTGGGTCGAAAGTGACTTCGACGGCATGATTCCGGGCCTCAAGGCCAACAAATTCGACGGTGTGATCTCGTCGATGACCGTGACCCCGGCCCGCGAAAAAGTCATCGATTTCTCCAGCGAACTGTTCTCCGGCCCGACCGCTTACGTATTCAAGAAAGGTTCCGGCCTGAGCGAAGACGTTGCGTCCCTCAAGGGCAAAACCGTCGGCTACGAGCAAGGCACCATTCAGGAAGCCTACGCCAAAGCCGTGCTGGACAAGGCTGGCGTGAAGACTCAGGCCTATCAGAACCAGGACCAGGTTTACTCCGACCTGACTTCCGGTCGTCTCGATGCCGCGATTCAGGACATGCTGCAAGCCGAACTGGGCTTCCTGAAGTCGCCAAAAGGTGAAGGCTACGAAGTCAGCAAGCCAGTCGACAGCGAATTGCTGCCAGCCAAAACTGCTGTCGGTATTAAGAAAGGTAACACTGAGCTGAAAGCGCTTTTGGATAAAGGTATCAAAGCGTTACACGACGACGGCAAATACGCCGAGATTCAAAAGAAACACTTTGGCGATCTGAATCTGTACAGCGGCAAATAATGCCCCGGCGCCCATCCTCGATGGGCGCCTTTTCCATCCGCTCAGGTTGCTGATTTATGTTCGAAAACCTCTTACAAAATCTGGGGCTCTCCGCGTTCAGCCTTCAGGGTTTCGGCCCGTTGCTGTTGCAAGGCACCTGGATGACCATCAAATTATCGGCGATGTCGCTGCTGGTGGCCGTGTTGCTCGGCCTGCTCGGCGCCAGTGCCAAGCTGTCAAAAGTCAAACTGGTGCGTCTGCCCGCCCAGCTCTACACCACGCTGATCCGCGGGGTGCCGGACCTGGTGCTGATGCTGCTGATCTTCTACAGCCTGCAAACCTGGCTGACGTCGCTGACCGATTACATGGAATGGGAATACATCGAGATCGACCCGTTCAGCGCCGGCGTGCTGACCCTGGGCTTCATTTATGGCGCGTATTTCACCGAGACCTTTCGTGGTGCGATCCTCGCCGTACCGCGCGGGCAGGTTGAAGCCGCCACGGCGTATGGCCTCAAACGCGGCCAGCGCTTTCGCTTCGTGGTGTTCCCGCAAATGATGCGTTTTGCCCTGCCGGGCATCGGCAACAACTGGATGGTGATGCTCAAGGCCACGGCGCTGGTGTCGATCATCGGTCTGGCCGATCTGGTCAAAGCCGCGCAGGACGCCGGTAAAAGCACCTATCAACTGTTCTACTTCCTGGTCCTCGCCGCGTTGATCTATCTGCTGATCACCAGTGCCTCGAATTTCATCCTGCGCTGGCTCGAACGCCGTTATGCCGCCGGTTCCCGGGAGGCCGTACGATGATCGAACTCCTGCAGGAATACTGGAAAGCCTTCCTTTATACCGACGGCCAGAACATCACCGGGCTGGCGATGACGATGTGGCTGCTCAGTGCGTCGATCTTCATCGGTTTCATTGTGTCGATTCCGCTGTCGATCGCTCGGGTTTCCCCGCACTTCTATATCCGCTGGCCAGTGCAGTTCTACACCTACCTGTTTCGTGGCACGCCGCTCTACATTCAACTGCTGATTTGCTACACCGGCATCTACAGCCTCGCCGCCGTACGCGAACAGCCGATTCTCGACAGCTTCTTTCGCGATGCGATGAACTGCACGATCCTCGCGTTTGCCCTGAACACCTGCGCCTACACCACGGAGATTTTCGCCGGGTCGATCCGCAGCATGAACCACGGCGAAGTCGAAGCGGCCAAGGCCTACGGTCTGACCGGGTGGAAGCTGTATGCCTACGTGATCATGCCCTCGGCCCTACGCCGTTCGTTGCCTTACTACAGCAACGAAGTGATCCTGATGCTGCACTCGACCACCGTGGCCTTCACCGCGACCATCCCCGACATCCTGAAAGTCGCCCGGGACGCCAACTCGGCGACCTTCCTGACTTTTCAATCGTTCGGCATCGCCGCGTTGATTTACCTGACCATTACCTTTGCGCTGGTCGGCCTGTTTCGCCTCGCCGAACGCCGATGGCTGGCCTTCCTCGGGCCGACTCACTAAGCCCCGCTTTCAGGATTAAAGAGAAAGAACATGCGACACCAGATACATGACCTGCTGGCCCCGCTGCCGGGGACCGCACGACAGATTCACAGTTTCCACTTTGGCCCGGAACAGGCCAGAGGCAAGGTCTACATCCAGTCCTCGCTGCATGCCGATGAATTGCCCGGCATGCTCGTGGCCTGGCATCTCAAGCAGCGCCTGGCGGAACTGGAGGCGGCCGGCCGTCTGCGCAGCGAGATCGTGCTGGTACCGGTGGCCAACCCGATCGGCCTCGAACAAGTGCTGATGGACGTGCCACTGGGCCGCTACGAACTGGAGAGCGGGCAGAACTTCAATCGCTGGTTCGTCGACCTCAGCGAAGAAATCGGCAACGCCATCGAGGGCAAGCTGGGCGATGACCCGCAACGCAACCTCGAACTGATCCGCACCAGCCTGCGCCACGCCCTCGCCCGCCAGACCGCCAGCACACAACTGCAATCACAGCGCCTGACCCTGCAAAGGCTGGCCTGCGATGCCGACATGGTGCTGGACTTGCACTGCGATTTCGAATCGGTGGTTCACCTCTACACCACGCCTGAAGCGTGGCCGCAGGTCGAGCCGCTGGCGCGTTACATGGGGTCGCAGGCCAGTCTGTTGGCCACTGACTCCGGCGGACAGTCGTTCGATGAGTGTTTCACCCTGCTGTGGTGGCAACTGCGGGAACGTTTCGGCGAACAGTTCGAGATTCCGCTGGGCAGTTTTTCAGTGACCGTCGAGTTGCGCGGCCAGGGCGATGTCAATCACCCCATGGCCAGCCGCGACTGTCAGGCACTGATCGATTACCTGATCCAGTCCGATGCCATCGTCGGTGAGACAAAACCGCAGCCACCATTGCCGTACCCCGCCACGCCACTGGCCGGGGTGGAACCAGTGACCACGCCGGTCGGCGGCCTGCTGGTGTACACCGCCACGGCGGGGCAATACCTGGAGGCGGGCCAACAGATTGCCGAAATCATCGACCCGATCCACGATCGCATCACCCCCGTTCATTGCACCACTGCCGGCCTGATGTACGCCCGTTCGCTACGGCGCATGGCCACGGCCGGCATGGTGATCGCCCACGTCGCGGGCGCCGAAGCCTATCGCAGCGGCTACCTACTTTCGCCTTGAGGATGTCTGTCCCATGTACAAACTGACCGTTGAAGGCCTGCACAAAAGCTATGGCGACCATCAGGTGCTCAAAGGCGTCTCGCTCAAGGCCAGGACCGGCGACGTGATCAGCCTGATCGGCGCCAGCGGCTCGGGCAAAAGCACGTTTTTACGTTGCATCAACTTTCTCGAACAACCCAACGCCGGCGCCATGAGCCTTGATGACCAGGCCATCCGCATGGTCACCGACCATCACGGCATGCACGTCGCTGACGCAAATGAGCTGCAACGCCTGCGCACGCGACTGGCGATGGTGTTTCAGCACTTCAATCTGTGGAGCCACATGACCGTGCTGGAAAACATCACCATGGCCCCGCGCCGGGTGCTGGGTTGCAGCAAACAGGAAGCCGAGGATCGCGCGCGGCGCTATCTGGACAAGGTCGGCTTGCCGGCGCGCGTGGCGGATCAGTACCCGGCGTTTCTTTCCGGTGGCCAGCAACAGCGCGTGGCAATTGCCCGAGCGTTGGCGATGGAGCCGGAAGTCATGCTGTTCGACGAACCGACCTCGGCGCTCGATCCGGAGTTGGTGGGTGAAGTACTCAAGGTGATTCAGGGCCTGGCAGAAGAAGGCCGGACGATGATCATGGTGACGCACGAGATGAGTTTTGCCCGCAAGGTGTCCAGCCAGGTGTTGTTTCTGCATCAGGGATTGGTGGAAGAGGAAGGCGCCCCGGAAGACGTACTCGGCAATCCAAAAAGCGAACGCCTGAAGCAATTTCTTAGCGGCAACCTCAAATAACCCCCGTACCTACGGTATCCCCCCCGTAGGAGCTGCCGAAGGCTGCGATCTTTTGATCTTGTTTTTAAATATCAACATCAAAAGATCGCAGCCTTCGGCAGCTCCTACAGGGGATTTGCGCTGTTATTAAACCTTTGCCATGTCCGCGCGGTCACTGGAAGAACACCTCCAGAGCGCGCGCAGCCGGCATGGCGAAATCCCCCGACCTTGCAAAAATCTGGTTCAGCAACCGCGCCTGGAAGCCCTTCGTCTTTCAGAAACAGGTCTGGGCCGCGGTAAAAAACGGCCAATCCGGACTGCTCCACGCCAGCACCGGCGCCGGTAAAACCTATGCGGTGTGGTTTGCCGCGCTCAACCGTTTTGCTCGATCCGCGCCTATTGTTGAAATTGTGCGCAAACGCAAACCCGTTGCCGAACCGCTGACCGTGCTGTGGATTACGCCGATGCGCGCCCTCGCTGCCGACACCGCCCGCGCTTTGCAAACGCCGGTGACCGATCTGCAGATCCCGTGGAGCATCGGCCTGCGCACCGGCGATACCAGCAGCAGCGAACGTGCGCGCCAGAGCCGACGTCTGCCGACCGCGCTGATTACCACTCCGGAAAGCCTGACGCTGCTGCTCGCCCGCGCCGACGCACAAAGCGCACTGTCGACCCTGCGCATGATCGTCGTGGACGAATGGCACGAATTGCTCGGCAATAAACGCGGCGTGCAACTGCAACTGGCCCTCGCCCGCCTGCGTTACTGGCAGCCAGACCTGATCGTCTGGGGCGTCTCCGCCACGCTCGGTAATCAATCCCACGCCGAGCAGGTGCTGATCCCACAGGGCGGTGGCGTCAGCATTCAGGGCCAGAGTGATAAATCCCTCAAGGTCGACACCCTCCTCCCACCGACCATCGAGCGTTTTCCCTGGGCCGGACACATCGGTCTGAAGATGCTGCCGCAAGTAGTCGCCGAACTCGACGCCTGCGCCAGCAGCCTGGTGTTCACCAACACCCGGGCGCAGTCGGAAATCTGGTACCAGGCGCTGCTTGAAGCGCGGCCGGACTGGGCCGGGTTGATCGCCTTGCATCACAGCTCGCTGTCCCGCGACACCCGCGACTGGGTGGAACAGGCGTTGAAGGACGGCCATTTGAAGGCAGTGGTCTGCACGTCCAGTCTGGACCTGGGCGTGGATTTTTTGCCGGTGGAGCGCGTGCTGCAAATCGGTTCGGCCAAGGGAGTCGCCCGCCTGATGCAGCGCGCCGGGCGCTCCGGCCATGCACCGGGACGCACCTCGCGGGTGACGCTGGTGCCGACCCACAGCCTTGAGCTGATCGAAGCCGTCGCTGCCCGCGATGCCGTGGCGCAACGGCGTATCGAACCGCGACGCTCACCGCACAAACCACTGGATGTGCTGGTACAACATTTGGTCAGCATGGCGCTGGGGGGCGGATTTATACCCGAGGCGCTGTACGAAGAAGTCCGCGGCGCCTGGGCTTATCGCGACCTGACACTAGCGGATTGGGCGTGGGCGCTGGCTTTCGTACGCCATGGCGGAATGTCTCTGACGGCGTATCCGGATTACCGACGAGTCGAACCGGATGAGCACGGCGTCTGGCGCGTGCCAGATGCGCGGCTGGCGCGGCGGCACCGCATGAGCATTGGCACCATCGTCAGCGACGCGAGCATTCAGCTGAAGTTCTGGAGCAAGGGTGGCGGTGGCAAGCAGTTGGGCAGCGTCGAAGAAGGTTTTATTGCGCGGCTCAAGCCAGGCGATGGCTTTCTGTTTGCCGGACGTTTGCTGGAGCTGGTACGCGTGGAGAACATGACCGCTTACGTCAAACGCAGCACCGCGAAAAAAGCCGCTGTACCACGCTGGAATGGCGGGCGCATGCCGCTTTCCAATGAATTGGCCGAGGCAGTAGTGACACGCTTCACCGCCGCTGCACAGGGTGATTTTGTCGGGCCGGAAATGCAGGCCCTGCGCCCTTTGCTGGAAACCCAGGCGCGCTGGTCTGGCCTGCCCACGACGAACAACTTACTGGTCGAGGTGCTGAAATCCCGCGAAGGCTGGCACCTTTTCCTCTATCCGTTTGCCGGTCGCCAAGTGCATTTGGGGCTTGCCAGCCTGCTCGCGTGGCGTGCCAGTCAGCGCCAGCCGGTGACGTTTTCGATTGCGGTCAACGATTACGGTCTGGAGTTGCTCAGCGCCACACCGGTTGATTGGTCGCAGCAACTCGATGCCGAACTGTTCAGCCCCGAACATCTGCTGCGCGATGTTCTGGCCAGCCTCAACGCCGGCGAATTGGCTCTGCGGCGCTTTCGCGAAATCGCCCGAATTGCCGGGCTGGTGTTCGCCGGCTACCCCGGCGCGCCAAAAAGTACTCGCCAGGTGCAGGCCTCCAGCGGTTTGTTTTTCGAGGTCTTCAAACAATATGACGCCGACAACCTGCTGCTGGCGCAGGCCGGGGAAGAAGTCCTACGAGAGGAACTGGATATTCACAGGCTTGAACAGACGCTGGAGCACATCAATCGCATGAAACTCGACGTACACCTGATCAAACGTCCTACACCCTTGGGGTTTCCGCTGCTGGTGGAGCGCATGCGCGAGAGCATGAGTTCGGAAAAACTCGCTGACCGAATCAGACGGATGGTCGGTGATCTGGAGCAATCAGCCGACAAGGGCAAGGCCTGATGAATGCGCCCTACCCGGTTCGTCTGGCTGGTGAGGAACTCTGGTTGTTACCGGAAAAGGCTCTGTATTGGCCGGAGCAACAAGCGCTGTTGATCGCCGACGTGCATTTCGGCAAGGCTGCCGCCTATCGCAGCCTTGGCCAGCCGGTCCCGCAGGGCACGACGGCGAGCAACATCGCCGTGATTGATCGACTGTTGGCGAAACTGCCCTGCCGACAACTGATCTTTCTTGGCGATTTTTTGCATGGGCCCGGCTCTCACGCGGTGGGCACTTTAGCTGCGCTGGCCGATTGGCGGGCGCGCCACGCTGATCTGCCGATGACGCTGATTCGTGGCAATCACGACAAACGCGCAGGTGACCCGCCCGCATCGTTGAACATTCGCGTCGTGCCGGAGCCACTGTTGCTCGGCCCGTTCGCCTTACAACACGAACCCGATCCCCACGCCGAAAGACATGTGCTGGCCGGACACGTGCACCCGGTCTATCGGCTACACGGCAAAGGCCGGCAGAGCTTGCGCCTGGCCTGTTTCAAACTGGGCGAACGCATCAGCCTGATGCCAGCGTTCGGTGCGTTTACCGGTGGTTATCGGGTCGAACGCGACGAGAGCTGCAGGATCTTTGTCATTGGTGACAACGAAATATGGCCAGTCAGTTGAAGTCTTGATAGACCCCTACTGACTGACCATTCATTCAGCGCGTCATTTAGCGCGTTTTTTAATGCAAATCAGGCGACAGGTGCGGGTGGCGGCTCATCCGGAAGGGTCGGTTCGCCCGGCTCGGTCGGTTGTTCGTTGGGGGTATCAGGATCAGGCTGACCAGGAATCCCGCCGGCCATGCTGATGGGCGGATGTGCCAACAAGGACCAGGCCAAAACGCCAATCTGATTGGGCTCAAGCCTTGCCAGTTCGGCACTGATATGCGGATCGATCTTCATGGGGCACTCCTCGGCGAAGGCCCGTTTTGCCAGAAACAAAAACGGGCAGTACACCCCATAGAGTGTCTGCCCGCCAAAGAATTCCCGACATCCGCCGGATGGACGAATCAGGTCCGCGGCAGAGTCACGCCACGCTGGCCCTGATACTTGCCGCCGCGATCCTTGTAGGAAACTTCACATTCCTCGTCGGACTCAAGAAAGAGCATCTGCGCCACGCCTTCGTTGGCGTAGATTTTTGCCGGCAGATTGGTGGTGTTGGAGAATTCCAGAGTCACGTGGCCTTCCCACTCAGGCTCGAGCGGGGTGACGTTGACGATAATGCCGCAACGCGCGTAGGTGCTTTTACCCAGGCAGATGGTCAGTACATTGCGTGGAATACGGAAGTATTCGACGGTGCTGGCCAAGGCGAAGGAGTTCGGCGGAATGATGCAAACGTCACTGTGGATGTCGACGAAGCTGCCGGCGTCGAAGTTTTTCGGATCGACGATGGCCGAGTTGATGTTGGTGAACACCTTGAAGTGGTTGGTGCAACGCACGTCGTAACCGTAGCTCGACACACCGTAGGAAATCACACGGTTGTCATCGTTGCCGCGCACCTGGCGCTCGACGAACGGTTCGATCATGCCGTGTTCCTGCGCCATGCGGCGAATCCACTTGTCCGATTTGATGCTCATGGCGGGTGTCCTGAATAGCGAGGTGGAAAAATTCTGTCCGGCATCTTACCGGGCGCGCCGCCGCGTTCAAAGTCCGTCGAGCAATTCTCGCCGAACTCCCCGGAAATACGGGGCGTGGCGACGATCCGCAGAACCGCTGATCCTGAAATCACAGAAACCTTTGCAAGAAACATTGGCACGTTCCGAAAAACCGGTTAAGGTGGCGTCACTGTGTTGCTTGTGTCACTGAGAATCTCTACACGATATGTTGAATTTCGATCCAACCATCTACAAGAATTTTTCCTGCTCTTTGCACTCAGTCTCGGCCAGGGCAATTCCTGCGTCGCAGTTATCTTTGTTCAAGGAGTTACACCATGTCTAATCGCCAAACCGGTACCGTTAAGTGGTTCAACGATGAAAAAGGCTTCGGCTTCATCACTCCACAATCCGGTGACGACCTGTTCGTTCACTTCAAAGCTATCCAATCCGACGGCTTCAAAAGCCTGAAAGAAGGCCAACAGGTTTCTTTCATCGCTACCCGCGGTCAGAAAGGCATGCAAGCTGAGGAAGTACAAGTTATCTAACTTGTAGCTTTTTTAGAAAAGAGCCCCGCCCTTAAAAGCGGGGCTTTTTTGTGGGCGTCTGTTTTGCAGGCGCAAAAAAAGATCGCAGCCTTCAGCAACTCCTCCTGCTTCAGGAGTTGCCGAAGACTGCGATCTTTTGCTTTACGTTACCAGGCCACGCCAAACCCAGCGGTATAACGGGTCTTGTTCAAATCTGCATCATTGGTGCCGCTGATGATGTCACGCTCGGCCTTCAGGTTCAGCGAGGCCCACTCGGTGACCTTGTAGCGCAAGCCCATCTCGGCATCCAGCGCATAATTGGCCACGTTGGACAACGGCTTGCCAACTTCGCCGTTGGTGAAGAACTCGACCTTCTTGCCGATCAGGTAGCGGTTGTAGTCCCATTTCATGGCAACGGAATAGAAGTTGTCCTTGCTGCCATCCTTGTATTCGTAATCAGTGCGGTTAAGCAGCGAGCCCAGCGAGAACGCACCCAACTCATCATCCCAGAACTGGTAGCCCGGACCGGTACCGACAACACGCTGGCGCGCCAGCTCTTCTATGTGATCGCGCTTATAGTTCAGACGCCCCTGCCAGAACCACTGATCGGTCAGGAAGCGGTCGAGGGAGTACTCGGCGCGCCAGTTGTCAGTGGTGGTCACGTCATCCTGCACTTCACGGTTGTATTCGCCTTCGGCGATGTGCCGCCAGCGACCATGACGCGCCGAGGTCTTGAAGCCGACGTCGTAATCGTCGGTGTCCTTTTCCGCACGCTGATAGTCCAGCGCCAGATCAACATTACCCTTCCACACCAGATCCTCGACCACCGGTTTCGGCTTGAGAATCTGCTGAATGCTCGCCAGTTCCACGGTTTTGGGTGCTTCGCCATTGGCCAGAGTGACCTTGCCGTCTTCAGCCGCGGTCAGCGATTTCGAGACTTCACCCGTGTAGGCGTCCTGCTTGACCAGCAGATGCTGATCACTGTCCAGGGTCTTGACCTCTTTCCAGTCAATCGTGACCGCCCCGGCATATTTGGTCTGGATCAACAGCTTGCCGCCGTCGAACACAGTGATAGTGCCGGTCAGCTTGTCACCGTTCTTCATCCAGACGGTGTCGGCACGCAGGGGCGTGGATGCGCTACAAACAGCAAGGCACAGCAAGGTTCTGGAAAACATAAGCGAATCGAGGGCTCAAGTTTGCGTAAAAGGATCGGCATTATCCGGAGGAATAAGACCCTGACAAGGACTGACCGGACTATTTCCATTGAGTTCATTTCTCAACTGGCCGATCAGGGTTTACGCTTCATGCATTAATTCGATCCTGTTCAGGAACTGCGTACGTGACAGACCCGATCCACGAAGGCGACAGCGAGGCGCAAATCCGACGCACGGCGCTCTACTCGACCCTTGCGCAAGTGCCCGCCGGCAAAGTCGTCAGCTATGGTCAATTGGCTGACCTCGCCGGGTTGGGGCGCGCCGCCCGCTGGGTCGGCCGCACGCTCAGCCAATTGCCTGGCGATACCAAACTGCCCTGGCACCGCGTTCTCGGTGCCGGCGGTCGGATCAGCCTGCCGGTGGGCAGTCCATCGGGCGATGAACAACGCGCGCGATTGCGCATGGAGGGCATCACCGTCCTGAACAATCGTGTGGATATTCAACGCCATGGCTGGCGTCCGGTAGAGCACAGCGGTTAGAGTGCGCGCTTTGTTCCCGCAATCTTGAGGCAGACTTCAGCCCATGCCCCGTAAAACCTGGCGCGCCGCGCTCGCCGCCTATGCCAGTCCTTCGACGCTCGTGCTGTTGTTGCTGGGTTTCGCCGCCGGCCTGCCGTACATGCTGGTGTTCTCAACGCTGTCGGTCTGGCTGCGTGAAGCCGGCGTGGCCCGTGAAACCATCGGCTATGCCAGCCTGATCGGTCTGGCCTACGCATTCAAATGGGTCTGGTCACCGCTGCTCGACCAATGGCGTTTGCCGTTGCTGGGCAAGCTTGGCCGTCGACGTTCGTGGCTGGTGCTTTCGCAGTCACTGGTGATCCTGGGCCTGATCGGCATGGGTTTCTGCGATCCGCAGAAGCATCTGTCCTGGCTGATCGCGATTGCGGTGATCGTTGCCTTCGCTTCCGCTACCCAAGACATTGCGGTCGACGCCTATCGCCTGGAAATTGCCGATGACAGCCGGCAAGCCGCACTCGCTGCCAGTTATATGTCCGGCTATCGCATAGCAGCGCTGCTGGCGACTGCCGGCGCGCTGTTTTTCGCTGAAGGTTTTGGCTCAACCGGCTTCAACTATCAGCACTCGGCCTGGGCCGGCACCTACTTGCTGTTTGGCGCGCTAATGGTCCCTGCCCTGCTGACAACGCTGTTCATGCGCGAACCGCCTGTACCGTTGCGCACGCAGTTGCAGGCCGGGCGTTACACCTTCATGCATCAACTGATGTCCGTGTTCGTGTTGATCGTCTTGCTGGTGTCCGTGCCAGCGATGTTCACCCAGCTCTACAACACCGATTTCGCCAGCGTGCTGTTCGAAGGCGCCAGCCTGCTTGACCTGCTGCTGGAAGACCGTGCCTTCCTGCGCGCCATCCTCTATACGCTGCTCACCGCATTGTGCCTGTCGGCCATGGGCCGTCGCGGGCTGGCACCGGTGCTGACGCCGGTCAACGACTTCATTTTGCGCTACCGCTGGCAAGCGCTGCTGCTGCTCGGATTGATTGCCACCTATCGGATGTCGGACACGGTGATGGGCGTGATGGCCAACGTGTTCTATATCGACCAGGGCTTCACCAAGGATCAGATTGCCAGTGTCAGCAAGATATTCGGCTTGATCATGACCCTCGTCGGCGCCGGCATGGGCGGATTGCTGATTGTGCGTTTCGGCATTCTGCCGATCCTGCTCATCGGCGGCGCAGCGTCGGCGGGCACCAACCTGCTGTTCCTGATGCTCGCCGACATGGGCCCGAACCTGCAGATGCTGATGGTGACCATTTCCCTGGACAACTTCAGCTCCGGCTTGGCGACGTCTGCATTTGTCGCTTATCTGTCGAGCCTGACCAACCTGAAGTTCTCCGCGACGCAATACGCGCTGCTCAGTTCGATCATGCTCCTGCTGCCGCGCCTGATCGGCGGCTATTCCGGGGTAATGGTCGAGAAATTCGGTTACCACAACTTCTTCCTGATCACTGCACTGCTCGGCGTGCCGACCCTGGTGCTGATCGCGGTGCACTGGTTCCAGGAAAGCCGCCGCGAAGGCCCGACGCCAACGCCCGAACCTGCGCCGACGCCGCTTGCGGAAGAATCGTAAGACGTTTCGCCAACGGCGGGAGGAATCCCGCCGTTGAACCTCACTGCCGGCCGCACTTCTGTACGTCAGCAAAACTCGCCGGTACACTGCTCCGTCATTTCCAGTCATAGCAACCGACAACGGCCAACCATGCGCACCAGTCAATTTTTGCTCGCCACACAGAAAGAAACGCCTTCCGATGCGGTCGTCATCAGCCACCAGCTGATGCTGCGTGCCGGCATGATCCGCAAACTCGCCTCGGGCCTGTACACCTGGCTGCCCATGGGCTTGCGGGTAATGCGCAAGGTTGAAGCCATCGTTCGCGAAGAAATGAACGCCGCCGGCTCTCTGGAAGTGTTGATGCCGAGCACCCAACCGGCCGAGCTGTGGCAGGAATCGGGGCGCTGGGAAGAATACGGCCCTGAGTTGCTGCGCTTCAAAGACCGCCACGGTCGTGACTTCTGCGCGGGCCCGACCCACGAAGAAGTGATCACCGATCTGATGCGCAACGAGTTGAGCAGCTATAAGCAGCTGCCAATCAACCTGTACCAGATCCAGACCAAATTCCGTGACGAAATCCGCCCACGCTTCGGTTTGATGCGCGGCCGTGAATTCATCATGAAGGACGCGTATTCCTTCCACGCCGATCAGCCGTCGCTGCAGGTCACTTATGACCGCATGCACCAGGCGTATTGCAACATCTTCACTCGCCTGGGCCTGAAATTCCGCCCGGTTGAGGCCGACAACGGCTCGATCGGTGGCGCCGGTTCCCACGAGTTCCACGTACTGGCCGAGTCCGGCGAAGACGATATCGCTTTCAGTAACGGTTCCGACTACGCGGCGAACATCGAGAAGGCCGAGGCAGTGCCACGCGAAACTTCGCGCCCGGCTGCGAGCGAAGAGCTGCGCCTGGTCGATACGCCAGACACCAAGACCATTGCCGCGCTGGTGGAAAAATTCAATCTGCCGATTGAGAAGACCATCAAGACGCTGATCGTGCGCGCCGAAGAAGAAGGCAAGCTGATCGCTCTGGTGATTCGTGGCGACCACGAACTCAACGAGATCAAGGCTGCCCAGCAACCTGGCGTTGCCAGCCCGCTGGTCATGGCCACCGACGCCGAACTGCGTGACGCGATTGGCGCCGGCGCCGGTTCGCTCGGTCCGCTGAACCTGCCACTGCCGATCATCATCGACCGCTCGGTCGAACTGATGAGCGACTTCGGTATCGGTGCCAATATCGACGACAAGCACTACTTCGGCGTGAACTGGGAGCGCGATCTGCCGGTTCCAACCGTTGCCGACCTGCGCAACGTGGTTGCAGGCGACCCAAGCCCGGACGGCAAAGGCACCCTGGCAATCGCGCGCGGCATCGAAGTCGGGCACATCTTCCAGCTGGGCAACAAGTACAGCAAAGCGATGAAGTGCGAAGTGCTGGGCGAGAACGGCAAGCCTGTCACCCTGGAAATGGGTTGCTACGGTATTGGCGTGTCCCGCGTGGTGGCTGCGGCCATCGAGCAGAACAACGACGCCAACGGCATCATCTGGAGCGACACACTGGCACCGTTCCAGATCGCTCTGGTACCGCTGCGCTATGAAACCGAGCAGGTGCGCGAAGCCACCGACAAGCTGTACGCAGAACTGACTGCGGCCGGTTTCGAAGTGCTGCTGGATGATCGCGACAAGAAAACCAGCCCGGGCATCAAGTTCGCAGACATGGAACTGATCGGCATTCCACACCGGATCGTGGTCAGTGACCGCGGCCTCGCCGAAGGTAACCTGGAATACAAGAGCCGTACCGAAGGCGAGGCGCAAGCGCTGCCGGTGGCTGACGTATTGTCCTTCCTTCAGGCCCGTATCCGCCGCTGAAACCAGATAGAGACGTCATGTTCAAGCGAAACACCTTGGGCCTCGGAGGCACCGCCTTGTGCGGTGCCCTGCTGGTCAGCGGCTGTGCCAATCACATGTCACAACGCAGCGAGCACGAAGAGCGGGTCGAGCGAAAACTGCTCGATCACCGCCTGCAGATTGATGTCGGTGAGCCCAAGGTGCTTGAGCTGCCGCAGCGACGCGTGAAGATCAACGAGCAGAAGACTTTCGAAGTCACCGAGTTCGAAGTCACCCGCCGCTATGATCGTTACACGCCTTACCAACCCTGGCGCGAGGTCTACGAGATTCCGCTGGGTGCGGTGGCGGTGGTCGGTGGCGTCGGCGCGAACGTGGTCAACGTCTTCGCGCTCGGCAACCTGCCGGACAGCGTGACCCGGGACTGGCTCAGCTACGGTTTTGCCGGGCTCAATCCGTTCATGAACGTGCAATCCAACGGTCGTGCGCAACAGAACCTGGCCGGCATCGATGAAATCCAGCGCGACAAGCGCACGGAGTATTCGAGCCTGCCGTGGAGCGAGCGTCCCGTGCAGGTCAAGGCTGGCAAGCAGACCTTCGAGATGACCACCGACCGTAACGGCGTGTTGCGTCTGAACCTGCTCGACAGTCCGTTTGCCGAGAATGATCTCAATCATGTCGGCAAATTGCAGATCAGCGTCGAGGATTCCAAGGATGACGTGCACTCTGACTCATCCCTGATGATCAGCAGCCACCTGCGCGGAAAATTGCTGGAGGCGCACGGGCTGATCTACGACGATCTGGAAGATGACGAGGTCAGCGAGTGGGTCCATCGGGTCAAACGCCTCTCGGAACTGGGGCTGGAAGAAGAAGCCAGCGAACTGGAACAGAGCCTGATCGAGTTGACGCGTAACGATCCTGAGTTGCAGGCTGAGTTTCTCAAGTCGCTGACCAAGGATGCCGGGCGACTGGTTGCGGATCCGGGACCGAATTAAGCGCTATTAAAAGATCGCAGCCTTCGGCAGCTCCTACAGGAAAATGCATTCCAACGTAGGAGCTGCCGAAGGCTGCGATCTTTTGCTTTTACAGGTCAACGCTCAAACAATTCCATCTGCTCAAACCCGCCCCGCAAGTCCTCCAGCCTCACCCCGACCCCAAGCAACCGCACCGGTTTGCCTCCGCGATTGAACGCCTGCGTCAGCATTAACTGATAACTGCCCAGATCCCGCCCTGCCCCGGCCTGCTCCAGTGTCGTTTGGGTGAAGTCGTGAAACTTTACTTTGACGAACGGCTTGCCGGGTCGATAACTGCTATCGATACGGGCCATGCGGGTTTTCAGGGTTTCGAGCAGCTCGGGCAACTTGTCCAGGCAACTGCGCAGATCCGGCAGATCCGTGTCGTAGGTATTTTCCACGCTGATCGACTGACGACGACTGTCGTTGTGCACCAGCCTGTCATCGATCCCACGGGCCAGACTCCACATTCGTTCACCGAAACTGCCGAATTCGCGCACCAGCGCCAGCTTGTCCCATTCGCGCAGGTGTTGACAGTCGACGATGCCGAGTCGGCCCAGTTTGTCAGCGGTGACTTTGCCCACACCGTGCAGCTTGCTGACGGGCAGGCCGCTGACAAAGTCTTCGACCTGATCCGGGGTTATCACGAACAAACCGTTGGGCTTCTTCCAGTCGCTGGCAATCTTCGCCAGAAACTTGTTCGGCGCCACGCCTGCGGAGACAGTGATATGCAACTGATTGGAAACACGGCGGCGGATATCCTGGGCAATGCGCGTGGCACTGCCGCCGAAATGCGCGCTGTCCGACACGTCGAGGTAGGCTTCATCCAGCGACAAAGGCTCGATCAAGTCAGTGTAATCGGCAAAGATCGTGTGAATTTCCTTTGACGCTTCACGGTAAGCATCCATGCGCGGCTTGACGATGGTCAGGTCGGGGCACAGCTTTAGAGCGTGGCCGGAGGACATGGCCGAGCGCACGCCATACGCCCGCGCCTCGTAATTACAGGTGGCAATCACCCCACGCCGATCCGCCGACCCGCCCACAGCCAACGGCTTGCCGGCCAGACGCGGGTCATCGCGCATCTCGATGGCGGCGTAGAAACAGTCACAGTCGACGTGGATGATTTTTCGCTGAGTCATGTCAGAAAAGGAAACGTGGCGAACCGGATCGGCAGTATCTCACTCACAACTGTATATAGCACCAGTGGTCAGAATGTTCTTTTCCTTCTGTAGGAAAGCTCCAGTGAATTTATTTTCTCAATCAAAGAACGACCGCCAATAGAGCTGAAAGCCTTGCTCCACCTGCCCTGCGGCCTGTTCAAGCGTTCAATAAAAGCGCTAACCGATTGAACCTCAACGAATTTTATCCAGATTGAAGGTTGACACCCCAGCGATCCTCTGTAGAATGCCGACACACAGACGCGGGATGGAGCAGTCTGGTAGCTCGTCGGGCTCATAACCCGAAGGTCGTCGGTTCAAATCCGGCTCCCGCAACCAAACATCAAAAAAGGCTACTCGAAAGAGTGGCCTTTTTTGTGCGCGCTTGTTTTGCACAAAACAAGACTGTAAGCAGCGCCCTCCCCCAGACGGGAATTCGTTGCATTTCCAATGGTTACCCATCACCTGCGACCGTTTGACGCGATATCACGCTTATTTGACCCTTTTCAGGATTAGCGGTTGACACTCCGCCGTTCGCCTGTAGAATGCCGCCACACAGACGCGGGATGGAGCAGTCTGGTAGCTCGTCGGGCTCATAACCCGAAGGTCGTCGGTTCAAATCCGGCTCCCGCAACCAAACATCAAAAAAGGCTACTCGAAAGAGTGGCCTTTTTTGTATCTGTTGAAAAAGTCCTTTCGCAACAATGAGCTGTCATCGTGCAGTGAACCGTCCAGGATCATCAGACGCGTCGAGTTGCGACTATGCTTGAGTCGCGGCGCAGACGCCTGCAATCCATGACTGCCCTCGCCGATCCTCGGTGAGAGGCGTAATATTTTGTGATTATTTTTTTCTACAGGGATTGGTAACTTGGCTGGATACCTCCATCCTGTCGCGCACAATCCAAGAGGTGATTGATGCGCGCCAACTCGTCTGATCCACAAGGCAATGTCACAGCGGAACACCCGATCAAACCCGAGCGTTTGCGCTTGCTGGATCGGTTAAGCAAATACCGTCAACCCATCGGTCTGGCGGTCACTCTGCTGTTGTTTGCCATTGCGCTGATTGCCTGTCGCCATCTGCTCGCCGAACTCGATCTCGATGCCTTGCACGACTCGATTCTCGACGTGCCGAAACCCGCCCTGCTCGGCGCTTTCGGTGCGACCGTGGTCGGCTTCATTATTCTGCTGGGCTATGAATGGTCGGCCGCCCGCTACGCTGGCGTGACATTGCCACCGCGCACGCTGGCCCTCGGCGGCTTCACCGCGTTTGCGATTGGCAATGCGATCGGCCTGTCGCTGCTGTCCGGCGGTTCGGTGCGCTACCGTTTATATGCACGGCTTGGTGTGAGCGCATCGGAAGTTGCGCACATGACCTTGTTCGCCAGCCTGTCGCTGGGCTGCGCTTTGCCACCACTGGCCGCACTCGCGACCCTCAGCGATCTGCCCGGCGCATCCCAGGCCTTGGGGTTATCTGAAGGATTGCTCGGCACTGTTGCTGGCGCCGTACTCCTGCTGGGTGCGATTCTGGCGATCGGCATCTATCGTCGGCGCCTGCCGGAACAGCCATTCGCGCACAATCTGCTGGTCAAGGCCGGCCGCCGCACCTTGCGCCTGCCGGGTCGACGCCTGACGTTCCTGCAACTGGTGATCACCGCCCTCGACGTTGCCGCTGCCGCCACCGTGCTTTATCTGTTGCTGCCGGAAGCCCCGCCGTTTGGCGCGTTTCTGCTGGTGTATCTGTTGGCCCTGGCCGCTGGCGTACTCAGCCATGTGCCGGGCGGCGTCGGTGTGTTCGAGGCGATTCTGCTGGCCGCCTTCGCCAACCAACTCGGTGCCGCGCCACTTGCTGCTGCATTGCTGCTGTACCGCCTGATCTACGTGGTGGCGCCGCTGCTGGTGGCTTGCGTATTGCTGCTGATCAACGAAGGCCAACGGCTGTTTCAGACCCAGACCATGCGCGCCGCATCCGGTCTGGCTGCGCCGATTCTGGCGGTGCTGGTATTTCTGTCCGGCGTGGTGCTGCTGTTCTCCGGCGCCACTCCAGAGATCGATACGCGCCTGGAACACATCGGTTTTCTGATCCCGCATCGACTGGTCGACGCTTCGCACTTCGGCGCCAGCCTGATCGGCGTGCTCTGTCTGTTGCTGGCCCAAGGCTTGCGACGCCGGTTGTCGGCGGCGTGGATGCTGACCACCATTCTGTTGCTGGTCGGCGCCCTGCTCTCGCTGCTCAAGGGTTTCGACTGGGAAGAAGCCTTGTTGATGACCCTGACGGCAAGTCTGCTGGCGGTGTTCCGCCGCTCGTTCTATCGCCCGAGCCGCTTGACCGAACTGCCGTTCTCGCCGCTGTATCTGGTAGCCAGCCTGTGTGTGCTGGGTGCTTCAGCGTGGTTGCTGCTGTTCGCCTATCAAGACGTGCCGTACAGCCATCAATTGTGGTGGCAGTTCACCCTCGACGCTGATGCCCCGCGTGGTCTGCGTTCTCTGCTCGGCGCTGCGGTGTTGCTGATCGTGATCGCCCTGACCTGGCTGCTGCGCACTGCGCGCCCGGTGATCCATTTGCCGACCCCCGACGAACTGGAACGCGCCTCGAAAATTCTGATGGCCTCGGCGCAACCCGATGGCGGCCTCGCGCTGACCGGTGACAAGGCGCTGCTGTTCCACCCTAACGACGAAGCGTTCCTGATGTACGCCCGCCGTGGCCGCAGCCTGGTGGCGCTGTACGACCCGATCGGCCCCGGCCAGCAGCGGGCCGAGATGATCTGGCAATTTCGCGACCTCTGCGACATCCATCACGCCCGCCCTGTGTTCTATCAAGTGCGCGCAGAAAACCTGCCGTACTACATGGACATCGGCCTGACTGCGATCAAGCTTGGCGAAGAAGCGCGGGTCGACCTCATCCGCTTTGACCTCGAAGCCAAGGGCAAGGAGATGAAGGATCTGCGTTACACCTGGAACCGTGGCACCCGCGACGGTCTGTCGCTGGAAATCCATGAACCGGGTCAGGCGCCGATGGATGAGCTCAAGGTGATTTCCGATGCCTGGCTGACCGGCAAGAACGTGCGCGAGAAAGGCTTCTCCCTCGGCCGTTTCAGCGACGATTACCTGAAGCATTTCCGCATCGCGGTGATTCGCTTCGAAGGTCGCCCGGTGGCGTTCGCCAACCTGCTCGAGACCTACAGCCATGACCTGGCCAGTCTCGACCTGATGCGCGCGCACCCGGACGCGCCAAAACTGACCATGGAATTCATGATGGTCGGCCTGATTCAACACTATAAGAGTCACGGATACGCGCGCTTCAGCCTGGGCATGGTGCCGTTGTCGGGGTTGCAACCCCGGCGTGGTGCACCGCTGACCCAGCGTCTGGGCTCGATGGTTTTCCGCCGTGGTGAGCAGCTGTACAACTTCCAAGGCTTGCGCCGCTTCAAAGACAAGTTCCAGCCTGACTGGGAACCCCGTTATATGGCCGTGCCCGCCGGACTCGATCCGCTAGTGGCGCTGGCCGACACTGCTGCCCTGATCGCGGGCGGCTTGACTGGATTGGTGAAACGCTGATGATTCAACGCTCCCTGAAGTACATCCTGGCTGCACTGATCGTGCTGGCCGTGATTGCCGGCGGCGGTTTCTGGTACCTCAAACGCCCGGCACCGGAACCGACCCTCGAACAGCTGAAACCGGCCGATGGCACTGCCATCACCCGCGTCATCCCTGGCACCCAACCCAAGGCGCAGGTGCTGGTGGCCGTCACCGAAGAGCAGAAACTCAGCGACAAACAGCTGAGCACCCTGAGCCGCAGCGCCTCGGCGCAGATCGTTCAGGTGATTCTGCCCAAGGACTGCCTGCTGCAAAGCCGCGCCCTGCAAACCGGTCTGCGCGAACTGAACGGCCCGGCGACACTCGTTAGCGGCATCGGCCCAGGCGCCGTGCTGGCCTGGCGCTGGTTGTCCGAGCAAAAGGACGACAAGGCTCAGGCCATCTCCGTCGACCTCGCGCTGGAAAAACCCGGCTGCACTCACCTGCTGCCAAAAGCCGCCGCCCACGGCCACTGGCTGGTGGCATGGAACGACAACCCGGACGACGCCAGCGCGGGTTTCGTGCGCGATCAACCGAACGCTGAAACGAGCATCAGTGACTACGACATCAACCTGCCGCAAGTGCTGAACAACGAACTGCGCAAGATCCTCGTCGGTGGCGACAAGGCCAACGGTGGTCTGGCGATCCCGGTGGTTGAAGTGCCGGCCGGTCAGGCCAAGGACACCGTGACCCTGTTCCTCTCCGGCGACGGCGGCTGGCGTGACCTCGACCGCGACGTGGCGGGCGAGATGGCCAAGATCGGCTACCCAGTCGTCGGCATCGACACCCTGCGCTACTACTGGCAGCACAAAAGCCCTGAACAAAGCGCACTGGACCTGACCGAACTGATGCAGCACTACCGGCAGAAATGGGGCACCAAGCGCTTCATCCTCACCGGATACTCGTTCGGTGCTGACGTTCTGCCAGCGATCTACAACCGTCTGCCGGACACCGAACAGCAACGCGTCGACGCAATCATCCTGCTGGCCTTCGCCCGCACCGGCAGCTTCGAAATCGAAGTCGAAGGCTGGCTCGGCAACGCCGGCAAAGAAGCCGCCACCGGCCCGGAAATGGCCAAGCTGCCACCGGCCAAGGTTGTGTGCATCTATGGTGAAGAAGAGACGGATGAGAGTGGCTGCACGGACAAGACTGCTGTGGGTGAAGCGGTGAAACTGCCGGGTGGTCATCACTTCGATGAGAACTACCCGGCGCTGGCCAAGCGTCTGGTGGACTTGATCCAGAAGCGTCAGAGCAAGGACTCGGTCGCTGAAGAGTGATCAGAGCCACACCCACAAAAAGCCCCCGCAACTTCGCAGTTTCGGGGGCTTTTTACATCTCGGGCGATGCCCCCATTCCCCTGCAGGAGTGAGCCTGCTCGCGATAGCGGAGTGTCAGCCACCTATTTGCCAACTGATACACCGCTATCGCGAGCAGGCTCACCCCTACAATGGAATTGCGCTGGATTCAGAAACCTTATACATGCACTCGTAAATATCTTGACTCTCGATGAAGCCAAAAACGGCAAGTCACATTGAATCGTCAACCCCGTAAATCACCAATGGCGTGTAGTTTCGTTTACTTCCAGTCTCGCAATATCGGATGACGCCGACAGACCTTGTAGGGATCGAATGCGGCAGCTCTCGAAATCAAGGGAATTGAACATGAGTAATCAATCTGATCTTAAAACCATCGGCTTCACCCCCCTTCCTCTACAACTCTGATTGACGACGTGATACAGGCGCTGCTGCCACGACCAGCACGCACGAAGACCGAGTCTGAAGCAGAGATGCCTGAAAGCCTGTAGCGGCAAAAAGATCAAAAGATCGCAGCCTTCGGCAGCTCCTACATGGAATGCGAAACCTGTAGGAGCTGCCGAAGGCTGCGATCTTTTGATCTGGATTTGTGGATTAAGCCAGAAACAAAAAAGCCCCCGCCAGCCACTAGGCCAACGGGGGCTTTTCAATGGGACGGGATTACATCTCCACCTGCGTCCCCAACTCAATCACCCGGTTCAGCGGCAGATTGAAGAACCTCAGGTTGCCGTTGGCATTCTTCAACATGAACGCGAACAACGCCTCGCGCCAGCGCGCCATGCCTTCGAGTTTCGAGGCAATCACCGTTTCGCGGCTGAGGAAGTACGTCGTGCGCATCGGGCTGAAGTCCAGATCATCCAGATGGCACAACTTCAGCGCCTGCGGCACGTCCGGCTCGTCGGTGAAGCCGAAGTGCAGGATGACCCGGAAGAAGCCATCACCGAAGGCATCAACCTCGAAACGCCGTGAGGGTGGTACGCGCGGGATGTCTTCATAAACCACCGTCAACAGCACCACTTGCTCGTGCAATACCTGGTTATGCAACAGGTTGTGCAACAAAGCATGTGGCACGGCGTCGGAACGCGCAGTGAGGAACACCGCGGTGCCCTGCACGCGGTGCGGCGGTTGCACGCGAATGCTGCTGATGAAGATCGGCAGCGGCAGCGCGCCTTCGTCCAGACGCTCGACCAGCAGTTGCTTGCCACGTTTCCAGGTGGTCATCAGCACGAACAGCGCGATACCGGCGATCACCGGGAACGCACCGCCCTGCACGATCTTCGGCACGTTGGCGGCGAAGTACAGACCGTCCACCAGCAGGAAGCCGAGCAACACCGGCACCGCGAGGATCGGAGGCCATTTCCACAGCAGCAGCATGACTGCCGACACCAGAATGGTGGTCATCAGCATGGTGCCGGTCACTGCCACGCCATAAGCCGAGGCCAGCGCGCCAGAGGACTCGAAGCCCAGCACCAGCAGCACCACGCCAACCATCAACGCCCAGTTCACCGCGCCGATGTAGATCTGGCCCTGCTCGTCACTGGAGGTGTGCTGGATGTACATGCGCGGGATGTAACCGAGCTGAATCGCCTGACGGGTCAGGGAGAACGCGCCGGAAATCACCGCTTGCGAAGCAATCACTGTGGCCAGCGTCGACAGCCCGACCAGCGGAATCAACGCCCAGCTCGGCGCCAGCAGATAGAACGGGTTACGCGCCGCTTCCGGGTTTTCCAGCAGCAACGCACCCTGCCCGAAATAATTGAGCACCAACGCCGGCAACACCAGAATGAACCAGGCGCGGGCAATCGGCTTGCGGCCGAAGTGGCCCATGTCGGCATACAGCGCTTCAGCACCGGTCAGCGCCAGCACCACGGCGCCGAGAATCGCCACACCCATGCCCGGATGAACGACGAAGAAGTTCACTGCCCACATCGGGTTCAACGCATGTAGCACTTCAGGCGAATGGCTGATGCCATAGACCCCCAGGGCGGCAAGCACCACAAACCAGGTAACCATGATCGGCCCGAAGAGGATGCCGATGCGAGCCGTACCGTGCTTCTGAATCAGAAACAACGCGACCAGCACCACCAGTGACAGCGGCACCACCCAGTGATCAATGCCATCGAACGCCAGGCCCAAACCTTCAATCGCCGACAGGACGGAAATCGCCGGGGTGATCATGCTGTCGCCGTAAAACAGCGCCGCACCGATCAATCCGCAGACCACCAACAGCGAACGCAGCTTCTTGCGCTCCCCCGCCGCTCGCCGCGCCAGCGCGGTGAGCGCCATGATCCCGCCCTCGCCCTGGTTGTCGGCGCGCAGCACGAACATCATGTATTTGATCGACACGACCCAGATCAGCGACCAGAAGATCAACGACAAAATGCCCAGCACCCCGTCGTGATTGACGGGCACACCGTAACCGCCGGAAAACACTTCTTTCAGGGTGTACAACGGGCTCGTGCCGATGTCGCCATAAACCACCCCGACCGCCGCGACCAGCATGCTCAGCGGTTTAGAGGCCGAACCCTCGGCGCCTGCCGCGTGACTACTTGCCTGACCCATCCAACAACTCCTGATTCCAGACCGGCTTCTTCGAATGAAGCACTATGCTTTGTGGTGCAGCATGCGCATTTTTACGCCTTGTAACAGACGTTTTCTTGACTGTAAAAATTCAGTAAAGCGCAACGGCGCGAAGCATAGCGCAGCACTCGTCGTATTTCCCTGCATAAAGCTGGTCAAGAGAGCTGCTCGTCGATAGAATTGCGCACTTTTTGATCAGAGGCGCGCCCTAAGCGCCCATCCGTCGATTCCCGCGTCAGGCAATCGATGTCACAAAATACCGAGGTTAGACATGTCCACCACTCCTGCGCCAGCCAATCCCAAGGTTGGCTTCGTATCCCTGGGTTGCCCTAACGATACCCAAAATATACAAAGCTTTTCACTCGCGATCTAAGTCAGAACAACTGCCCCAGGGACGCCGGCTCCCAGCTCGTTATCACCAGCTCACCACTCGCCTCTGCCGCTCCTCCTCGCGGATTACCTACGCTGTAACGAATGTTCACCTCCTCGAAATGAAACCCCTTAAACACCTCCCTTATGTCCGGGTGGTCGTTGATGCTTACCATCACCTTACCTTTGCACCGTCGCATGAATTCGGCCATGCGCTCGTAATTCTCAAACGGAAAATCCACGCCATAGCCTGCGGTCTCCCAATATGGTGGATCCATGTAATGGAATGTGTGTGCACGGTCGTAGCGCTCAGCGCAGTCGAGCCAAGGGAGATTCTCGACATAGGTGCCTGACAGCCGCTGCCATGCGGCTGATAGATTCTCTTCAATGCGAAGCAAGTTGATTGCTGGGGCAGTTGTAGCGGTACCGAAGCTCTGCCCGCTTACCTTGCCTGCAAAGGCATGGTGCTGCAGGTAGAAAAATCGTGCAGCACGCTGGATATCGGTAAGGGTTTCCGTTCGGGTCATCTTCTGCCACTCGAATATCTGGCGTGAACTCAGAGCCCATTTGAACTGCCGCACGAACTCTTCAAGATGGTTTTGGACTACGCGATAAAGAGTAACCAGGTCGCCGTTGATGTCGTTGAGAACCTCAACGGGCGCACCCTGCGGCCGGAGGAAATACAAGGCTGCCCCACCTGCGAACACTTCGACGTAGCACTCATGAGGCGGGAACAGCGGTATGAGGCGATCGGCCAACCGCCGCTTACCGCCCATCCATGGAATGATTGGAGAAGACATAAAAAATAGACCCTAACACTGTATGAATAAACAGTATCAATGATACCTCTTTTCCAATAATGGCGATGCGCCTTAGTGCAAAGTTTCGGAGGCGGTAAAAATGGCTCCAGGCCGCGACCTATAAGACCTCAGGCATAACAATGCCCCGCCAACGCTCGTCGAATAACACGCTGAAATTTGACCATGCTCAAATTTGAAAACACGCTTAAATCACTGTTTTGTATTTTTCACCTCAATGAAACCGGGCACTTCAGCGATACCTCCTCCACGGCTAGCTCGTGCACCGCTGTGCAGCCTCACTGCATTTCCCCTCAAAAGTTCGCACTCTGTGCAATTGGCGATCGCCTGCAAAGCCCCACGGCCCGCCTGGGCTGCAGGTTCGTTTGCACTACATCCGGATTTGCACAAAAAAAGGACACAAAGCCCGTCGGCGGGAGGGGGATAAGTGCTTTTTCCTGAGTTTTTTTATTGGCGATGGGATTTTTCAAATCGCTTGCGTTCTTGCCATCAGTCGGCCTTCCGGTGCGGACCATAAACCGAATCGATATACTGTTTATGCATACAGTTATTTTGATCTTGCTGGGGTGACGCATGAACAGCAGTTACGTTGGAATGGAAGCGGCGAAGTCTTCGGCGTTGATGCGTTGGCAAACAATGCTGCGCGATGAAGTTGCATTGCTGGCTATGCCAGGAGCGCACCACAAAGCGCTGCTCAGACAAGCCCACGCGCTGCACCTGGATCAGGTGATTGATTCCGATGGTCTCAGCGACTTGCTGGAATTCGCGGATGCAGCGCTGGCCTTCGCTGTGGAATCAATGCTCGACATCAAGACCGACGAATAAGGGGCCACGCATGCACGTACTTGTCACACCCATGCGGTTGCGCGGTGTTGCGCTCGATGCCAAAGAGCGGCGTCGTTACCCGGCTATTCGCGGCAATGTGATGGTGAATTCAACCGTTTGCGCCCAACTGGGCCGGGCCACCAACATGGCTCGCGTTGAAGTAGGTATGCCGCTCGATCCCGATCCTTTGCCGCCTTTGCTCGATGCCACACTTGCAGGGATGGCGGTAACAGGTTTTGTCCTGAGTGGAATCGAGTACATCGATGGCTGCGCCTACGCGCAATCTTGGTGGTGCCGTGAAGAGTAAGTAAATGATTCGACTTTGATACAACGATTCGATTCGGGGAGAATGCTGGTCGCGAAATGCCATCAGGCCAAGGATCTCAAATGGAAGTCACCCAAATAGCAGCGCTGATTGTCAACCGACTTGACGAGCTCGGCGCCGATATTCAACAACAATGGAATAACCCCGAGGGCACCCACACACGCCACTTCGTCGTAGACGGCCTACTCACAGCAGAGATGGCCCAGAACATTTACGATGCGTTTCCACGCAATGCAGACGGGTTCTTCGACCGGCAATCGTTCCGTGAGAAGAAAAAAACACTCACGGATCTGGCCGACTATCCGCAGATCCTCAGCGCCATCACTTATGCGATGCAGCACGAATCGGTCGTGGCCAAGGTAGCGCAGCTGGTTGGAATGGAAGACATCGTGCCAGACCCGAGCCTTTACGCTGGTGGCCTGTCGATGATGTTTAAAGACGACTTCCTAAACCCGCATATCGACAATAGCCACGACGGTGCACGCAATCTGTATCGCCGCCTGAACCTGCTCTACTACGTGTCGCCGAACTGGCCACTTGAAAACGGCGGGAATTTTGAGTTGTGGGATTCGAAGGTCAAGAAACAGAAAACCATCGTTTCCCAATTCAACCGGCTGGTGGTGATGGATACGAACAAATACTCGTGGCATTCGGTGAGCGGTGTTCGCGCTGAAACACCGCGCTGCTGCGTATCCAACTACTACTTTTCGGCAACGTCCCCAGACGATCATGATTACTTTCATGTGACGTCATTCAGCGGGCGGCCTGAAGAACCTGGACGGCGCTTGCTGGGCATCGTGGACAATCAACTGCGCAACACAGTGTCGAAGGTCCTGCGCGTGGGCCGGGGTAAAAAACTGGTCAACAAAGCCCACGAATAACCCGGGCAGTTCACCTACACGCAAAAAAGCCCGCCTATTCAGGCGGGCTTTTCATTTGAACAATCAAAGGGTGATGGGTTTCAGTTTCAAAGCTTGCTGTTTGGCGCCGGCGGATCCTGCCGTGAATGCCGCAGCATTGTTCGGCGGCGGGCTCGACGCGTGGACGTGACTGGCGACCTGAATGTTCATTTGATCCACCAGATCGATCAGATCGCATAGCACCTGGAGCACGTTCACCGATTGCGACCCTAACCAGGTCTTGGGTGCCTGCATATGCTGGCTGATCCCAGCCACGCTTTTGCGCAGTCCTTGAATCTTCTCCTGCATATCGCCACCCACCGTGGCGTTGTGCTTCTGCCCCACCACCAGGTTCAAATCCCGGCCAGTTGCCTGGTGCAGATCATCAACCGCCGCCAGGCTTGCCGATCCGCCCGACAGCAACTTGAGCGCGCCCAGCGCCTCGATCTTTTTCACACCACCCACTGTCTCGGTTGAGTGGTCATCGATCGTCTGGGTGTGGCTCTGAAACTGCTCGCGGTTGTCCATTGCTTCCACTTCGCGCTCGATCGCCTGATCCTGGATCTTGCCGTCAGTCTTACGCAACCAATTGCCGGCCGCGTCGACGCGTTGTTGCACGGCGTCACTGTGCTGCCATACCTGGTCACCTTTCGGCACCTTCGGCAACGTCAATCCGTGCGGCAAGATGGTCTGGATATATGGCTTGTGCGGTAAGCCATAAGCGAAACACACCACCACGCTGGTGCCTTCCTCCGGAAACGCAAAGAAACCCATTTCATCACCACCCACCGGCATGGGTAGCGGAACGCCAGACAACACCGGGAGTGTCGTATCGATCTCGCCGTCCGGCCCCATCACCTGCAGGTCAACTGAGAAGCGCGGTCGGAAGTCGTCACACAACCCAGCATTGGCTGGTGCGTCGGCCACGGCCATCACCTTGGCGAAGCGCGGCAAGTGATAGCCGCCGGTGAGTTCAGGAAATTGGCGTTCTACACTGCGCTTTATTGCGTCGTCCATTTGATGGCCATCTGTGTGCCGGCCAACGTCACGTTCGTGATCCGCTCGCCCTGGTTGATTGATACGCCTGGTCGCAGGCCTGGCAAGGCGGCGATCATTGCGCTCTGGCTACCCTGGTAACCGTCGAAGAGGTTGACTGGCAGTTGTAGCGGCGATCGAGCGCCGAAGAAGCTGTCAGCCCAGGCACCGACATAGATCTCGCCGTCACCCTGTTGCTGCCAGATAAAATCTTTGATGCCGAACACCCGCGCCACGCTGTCCAGCGCCTGGTAACCAGCGGCCAGGTTGTAGAAAAACGGCGTCTTGACACGGGTATAAGCCTGATCCGGAACCCGAAAGCGAAGGCCGGTCTTGCTGCTGATGTCGGCCAGCACGGCGCGCAGGTCCACATGACGCAGGTTCATGGGCAGCGGGTTGGCCAGCACCGCGGCTAACTCACGACACAGCACCACTTGCTCGATGCCGTTGGTGGCGGTGCAACGCTCCACGTAACCGATGAAGTGACGCTGTAGCACCGCTTCGTTGTAGCCGATATCGAACGTGACCAAACCTTTGACAGTAACTCCGGCCTTGACCGTGAACGTGGCGCGGCCCGGACTTTTAAGGTCGAGGCGGACATCGTCATTGACCAGCGGCATGTTCACGCCGCCGATGGTCAGCACCTTGTGCAGCTTCATGCTCATGACGTCCCGCCCAGGTAGGTGTCCACCTTCTTGAGCACCGCTTCAAAGCCGGTCAACTCTTCAGGCGCCCCCGTCGATCCCGCTGATCCGTTACCGGCCACGCCATCACCAGGCGCTGACTGAGTCGTCACCCCATTGCCAGCGCGGCGGTTCTCGACCTTCTCCGGATTGGACAGCTTTTCGCTCAAGGTGAACTGGACGATCCACTGGGCCAGAGTGTCGTCTTCCCGGGCGCTGACGCCATCAGAGAACGTCACTTGGCGGATGCCAAAGGCCTTGGCCGTGTCGTTGACGATACGGTAGGTCTGGAGCTGGCCACCGCCTGCAGTCGCCTCGGCCAGACGCATGATGGTGCGCAGGTTGTCGAGCGCCTTGTACGGAATGGTTAGCGCTACGGTCAGCGTCTTGGGCTTAAATCCCTTGTGTGATTTGTCGGTGCCCGAAGTCTGGCCACCCATATCGTCGGCCTCGATCTTGAGGTTGGCCGTCAGCTTCATGCGATGACCGATAACCTGCTCGCCATTTAGTAGCAATGTCATAGGCCCACCAACTCCCGGACAAAGCTCAAGCTTTTTGCCGATCCGACCAGCAGTGCGCCGGCACACAGAGGCCATTCGTGACCCGGCGCTTCGCCTTCGAGCAGCTCGCGACGCAGTTGTCCTGCGTCACCCGGTCCCAACATTCGGGACTGTATCGATGCGTCGTCTGCACTGTTGGTGAACTGGGCCTTCAGATCGGCCAGCTGTCGATCGCGTTCCTGAGCTTGGGCCTTCTTTCGCGCCTGCAGATCTGCAAGGTCCGCCATCGGCGAACTGTCAGCGGCATAGCCCTCAAGTACCGCCAGTTGCCCCGCCATCGATTGACTGGCCAGCTTGGTGATCGGGCAGCGTTGCAACGGCAACTGACTCCATAGCGGCATTTGGCCCGCGATCGGCATGATCCACTTTTCCACCTCAAGCTTGGCCAAGTGTTCCGCTCGGCGTTCGGCGCGTACCAGGTCCGGCATAGGCAATACAACGTTAAACCGACCCAACGTCGCTGCGAGCTGATCCAGACGCGTGGCGAGGAAGATCAGTACCAAGGCGCTTTGCTGACCTTGAGGGCGGACAGCGTCGGTGGTGTCGGTCAGTTTGTCAGCCAGCAGCTGCAGCAGGTTCGGTGCCGACAGAAAACGCTGATTGCCGCCGCTGCCTTGGCCAACCCCGTGCTGGAACGGCGTCACGACGATGCACGCCGGCACATTCTGGAACTGGTCGGCTAACGCGTTGCGGCCGGCGCTGATTGCCGCTTGTGCGGCGCCGCCGATCGGCCCCGGGCTGGTGGTGGCGATATCGGCAAGCTTCGCGACGCGCTCCCCAGTGCTGAGCATTTCGCCCTGGATCAGATCTCGCGCCGCGCCCATCTGATCCATCCACTGCGTGGCTTGCGCTGGCCAGCGCAGTTTAATTGGTGCCCAGTCATTCATCAGAAAGCACCGCGTCAATCCAGGCCGGCATTTCAGGCCGGGTCGATTCCAATGGATACCCCTCGACTTGCGGCCACTCGCGCACGGCTCGGCGCCACTTCAGCAACTCGGTGAACTGTTCCGATGTGATTGGCGGGGACTCGTCGAGGTCGCGGGCATCCCGATATTCCGAAACGACGTTCTCGGATGCCTTTAACGTGGTATCGATCCACACTCTTGCCACAAGCGCCGGGTCTGATTCGACAAAGATGTCTTCTGCATATTCGAGAAAATCGCCACCGTCGCGCAGGTATTCGCCGATCGCATGGAAAAGCGCGGAGTTGTAATCTTGCGTTACGTGACAACGATTGCCCGCCACGGTCACGACGTAGGAACCGTCGGTTTTGACGGCCACATCACTGAATGGGGTGAGGAAAGCAGACGACCCCTCAACCATTGACTCGTCTTCATGCTCAGGAATGGCTGCTACTGGCATTTCTGTTAGTTCGTTCAAGGTGCATATCTCCACGCAAAACCGTAAATAGTTGCCCCGCCACCGAAGGTGATCACGGTGCCACCTGCTGCCTGCCCACTTTTACCGACAGCACCGTTTCCCCCAGCAAAGTAGTGCATCAGCGAATAGCACCAGGTGCCGCCAGCCGGAAGCTGGACAGAGGTACCAGTCATGCTTACAGCCAGAAAATTGTTGGAGTCGGGGCGATAAAAGGTGCTTTCGCTCCACAGCACGCCCATATCAGTGGAATCAACCTGAGCGCGGACCCCAGCGCCATCTGTAGACCAACCGAGCCGAATAGTGCTGCCGCCTTGTCTATCACCGCCACCCTGCTGCACCGGGGTGAAGCCCAGTCGACGCTGTAGGTAGTAAATCCCGCTGTCAGTCCTGCGTCGGAAGTACGGGTACTCAGGGTCGTCACTGGCAAATCCCGCGTGCGTCAACGAGTCACCCATCACGCGAGCGTCCAGAAGACTGTTCACTTGAGCCATGTTGTAACAGTCACCAATGCCATAGCCGGCAATGGTGCTGGCCTTGTTGGCTTTGCCGTTTGGATCAAAGTTGTTCTGGGTCCAGATCACGCCGAGGTCATTGCCATCAACCGCCACCCTTACGGCGGTACCAGACCAGCCGATGTTTATCCGGTTGCCTCCTTGATTCGGCGCTCCGCCTTGTTTGATAAACGCAACGTTCGCTTCGGCTTTTGTGAAAGCGTCAGTAATGCCGTAGCCCGCAAGGCTGCTTGCCCAATTCGCTTTGCTGCCGGGATTGAAATTTTGCTCACACCAGATCAGGCCAAGATCCGTAGAGTCGACAGTGGCAAGAAGGCCTCGATTCGACCAACCGAGGTGGACACTGTTGGTGAGCTGATTGGCACCACCACCTTGCTTAACAAAAGCGGCGTTCGCGGCAGGCTTTGTATAACCATCGGTGATGCCGTAGCCCGCTAGCGTTGTCGGGTTGTCGCCGCCCGTGACGATGCCTTTTTGGTTGATGCTGACTTTTGTGTAGGTGCCGGCAGCGGCGCCGCTGTCTGCCAGGGTCAGGGTGATATCCGCGTCGGCAGAACCGTCAAAGGAGGCGCTGCCGGTGGCCGCGCCTTTGAACCTGAAAGTACGCGCAGTCGCTAAACGCGCGGCTTTACCCGCTATCGCGGTGCCTTGCATCAGTGCGTAGATCGAGCTCCACAACAGCGCACGCACGGCGGTGACCATTTTGGTCGTGGCCAATACCGAGCTGCTGTCGCTCGCCTCGCTGTCACTGATCGCGTTGGGAATCTGGTCGAGTTCGACGTCTGCCTTCGTGGTCGCACGAGCACGCAGGTTTTGGTAGTCGCCGTTCTGCGCGGCCCAATGCTTGATTAGCTCACCGGTGACGGGCTCGATCGGGCGCAAATCCGTGATGACTGTCGTCGCCGGCAGATCCGCCAGCGGTACCAGGTAATGGCGCGCACCGGCGCCGTCGGTGTAATCCACCTTTCCGGTACCGAACACAACTTCGAACGTACCCACCACGTCGCTCAGTTCGCGCTGCAGCACGACATCGAGCCATGCCTTGTTCGGCACGGACGGCACCGTCACAGGCTGCGCGGTCTTGCGCTCGAGGCGAATGCCCTCGACGTAGGCGATCCCGGGTTTGAGCTGATAGTTGCTGCCGACCTTTTCCAGTGCCAGGCCGCTACTGAAGAAACAGGCGCGCCCGAATAGGTCGCGGTTGCTCAGGCGTTGACGCTCGTCGATGCCTTTCAGGCGAGCGGTGAAGTCATGCTGCCAAGTGCTGGCATCGACGGTGATACCCGTCAGCTGTTGCGCCCCATCGAACACCACCAAAAAGTTGCGGGTGACGTTGTTGCCGATCTGCTCGGGCAGGATGTTTTTGCGCTTCTGCTGGACCGGCACGTAAGCCACCGACAACAGCACACCTTCGCTGCTCTCTAGGCCGATCCAGTTCCAATCGAAATCGCCGACGTCGGTCCCCATCATCAGGCTGTAAACCACCTGATTCGGGTTGACGAACCCGCTCTGGGTGACCGGCCACGTGTACTTGACTTGAGCAGCGGTCGGTTTGCCTGCTGCACGATCGACTGGCCCGTTCGGGTTCAGGCCGGGGACGTTGGCCAACACAAAATTGGCGATCTTCAGCGGTTGGCTTGCTGCCTGCTTTTGGGCAATAAGGCTTTCGCCGGCCAGTGTGATACTTGCAGCCATGAATGCTCCTACAGGCTGGCAACCAGCGTTTGCTGGTCGTCGTTGAAATCGACCAGGGCGACACGTAGTTGCACTGGGGTGATGGTGACGAAGTCGTAACGTCTGCAGGTGCGGCCGTACTGACGGATCAGCACGCGCAACAGGTCAGGGTTTTCGGAGAGCTGCGAGTCACTGAGGGTCAACAGGACGACGTCCCAGTCCCGATCGGGCATGCGCTCGCTGATCTCGATATAGCCAACGCCCAGACGCATCAGGATGCGTCTCAGGCCGGCGGTGCTGCCTGCGTCCACCGAGTTGATAAAGGCGTGTTTCACCCGCAGGCGAAATAAGCTCTCGGGCTCGCCGTTGAAGCGCGTGACGTCTCGCTGCCAGGCCCACAGTTCCAGAATGGACAGATGGCAGGTGTCGGCGTCGAACTGCAGGTAGGGCCAGCGCAGCCACTCGGTGGCCTGCTCCCACCAGAGCTGGGCGGTGGTCGCCAGCTTGGTCAGCTCCAGTCCTTCGAGCCAGAACGGTAGCTTGAGCCTGATCATTGCAGGGCCACCGCCAGGGAGCTGATCCGAGGAATGTCCAAGCCCGACACGATGTCGCTATTGGCGAACCGCAACGAGCTGATATTCGGAAACTGGGCGTGCAGTTCTTCGGTCAGCCGGCTGAAACTGAAACGCGACTGAGGAAACGTGCGAGTCGGTGCGTAGTCACTCTGTGTGCTTTCCCGGAACGCAGCGCGGATGAACAGCCCGATCTCAGCCTGCAGCGTCTGCAGCTGCAGCACGGTCAGGTTGGATTCCGGCCAGACCATGAGGCTGATTGCGTGCTGCGTCTCGGGCATGGCCATCGCCAGCAGATCGTCGCCGTGGCCGTGGTTTCCGCCGTCACGTATGTGCGTGTTGATCTGCTCCAGAAACGTATCGGCTGGCACGCCGGCATCGAACAGCACGAAAGCATTGGCACTGCCTGGCCCACGCGGCGCGCCGTGTTCAAAGTACACGCCGTCCGCTGCAACTCCCGGAAACCCGGTGATGATTGCCCGGTAAACGGCATCGGTATGCCATTGGTTCACCGCGGAGAACTGGTTGCGCACACGCAGGCGCAACTGATCGTCATGCTCGGAATCCGCACCGGGCGTCTGCAGCCAGTCGGTGTTGTTCACCACCTGGACGATGCCCGGTACTGACTGGGGCAACACTGCGTAATAACCTGGTGCCAGGTTGTAGCCGCTGCCGGCGCCGACGGCCTTGACCGGCACCACCAGTTGGCTCTGGCCCTCTTCAAAGCTGCGCGGTTCGGTTGTGATCAACTGGTAGATATGACCGTTGAGGGTCGGTGACTGGACGACCGTGCCGATCGGGACTTCCAGTTCGCCACCGGTGTTGGCACGGGTAAAGAGCAGTTCACCCGTGGCCACCGTGGCGGCCTTGCGTTCGATATTCACCGCCCAGGCAAGCATGTCGAGCCACTGTTTGCCGGCAGTCTTGACGAAGAAGTTCGGCAGCACCGTGCCGCTGACGAACTCCAGCAGCCACAACACCGGCTTGGTGACCAGAGCCGTGATGATCCGCCAGAACGGGCTGTAAGCGCTGGTGTTGCTCAGCGTGCTGCCGTGCTCGACGGCCAGCTTTTCCCAAGCCTGCTTGAGCTGCGCCTCAGTGGTTGGCACGCCTGAATCACTGAGTGCCTTTTTGAAGTCGACGGTCACAGGGTGATCTCCAGCAGGCCGAATTTCACGGTGGTGGCGGTGACCAGGTACACGCCGGGACTGCTCTGAACGATCTGCGCCGTGCCCGGTACCAGACGTTCGTCCGCTTCCACCAGCAGCTCCATTTGCTGAATGCAGTCGCGCTGACGTAGCCGGTCACGCTCGGCCACCAACGTGATCAGCAAACCGCTTTCACGGATCAGATGCGCGATGTCCTGGGCGATCGAGGCGCGGTCAGTTACCAGCAGTGGCTGGTGGGCTGGATCGAGCACCAGGTCGTTGTTGATGATCAGCAGATCGATGTACTCGCTCATCAGCCGCCCACCGCCATGGCCATCATGTTTTCCAGCTCCAGCGGGGTCATAGGCTTGGAGGTATTGATATTCAATGTCTCGACGTGGGTGCCAGGGCGCTGGTTAGGGTTCATGGCGTTGCTCTGGTTCTGGAAGCTTTGCATCAGTCCTCCTCTCGGGACGGCCTCGGGTTTAGTGGGGCTGATGGACGTATTGGCGTTGATCGCCTTGCGGGCTTCGATGCCTTTGTCCGACTTGGCGGGCAGCTCGATGACCTTTTCGACGCGCGCCGGCAGTACACTTTTGGGCTGCATTGAAGACGCCAGGTCAGCGGATGCCGGCGGCAGCAAGATCGGCTCGGCCTGGTTGATCTGAGGGGCTGGCATCTGCAACGGCTTGAAGGGCAACACGTTGGTTTGCGGCAGCTGCGCCTGGGGCGCCATGGCGTTCAGCATTGGCGTGACCGGCGCCGATGCCTGCGGTACCGCAGCCATCACCAGCGGCGGCGCCTGAATCGGCGACTGGGGCGAACTCACCAATTGCGGCAGCAGCGGCGCATCGACCAGCGGAGCCGTGATAGAGGGCAGTTCCGGCGCCACCGGCATGTCACCAAAGGCCGCGTCGATCTGCACACCTGGAATCTTGTTCAGCATTTCAATCAAGCCATTGATGGCCTGTTTAAAGATGTTGATGATGCCGTCCCACGCGGCCTTGGCCATGCCGGACCAGCCGCCCATAGAACCGAACCAGTCAGACAGGGAGGTCAGCTGTTCGCTGATCCACTGAAACGCAGCGGTGTTCATCACCGCCGCGCAAAGCTCATCCCAGTACACGACAGCCGCGACCACGGCGGCGGCCAGCAGAACGATACCGGCCACGATCAGCAGCACAGGGTTGGCCAGCATGGCGGCGTTGACCAGCCAGATCGCGCCCTGCCAGAGCAACATGCCGACCCGCACCAGACCCATCCAGGTGTAAAGCACCACCAGACCGGCAGCGAAGGCCGCGACCAGAACGGTGTGGAACAGGAACATGGCGATGGACTTGAAGCCCTGCCAGTTGAGCAGCTTCCACACCGTGAGCATGCCCAGCCAGACCATCTTGCTGGCCCCGACAACAAGGGTCAGCAACGACATTGCGGCGATGAATCCAAAGACGATCAGCGTCGTGATGCCGATGATCCGCGTGATGTTCGGGAATAGCTGCGTCCAGCGGGTCAAGGTACTGGCGATGCCCACCAGGCGCTCCATCAACGGGGTCAGGGTCGGAATCAGGGATTGGCCGAACGCGATGCGTAGCGCTTCGACGGCTTTGCCGAACTGCTGCCACGGATCGACCATCGCCTTGGCCATCTTTTCGGCGTTCTCCAAACCTCGGACCTTGCCCAGCTCGCTGATACCGTTGCGCAGCCGGTCGGTGTCCTTGGCAAGCGCACCGATCACCTGGGCACCTTCACCGCCGAACACTTCCGTCAGCTTGGTACCGGCGGCAGCAGTGGTCAGGTCGCCATACTTGGCGGTCAGCTTGTCCAGGATCTGGATCATCGGCAGCGCATTGCCAGCGGCATCGGTGAACGTGAGGCCGGTTTTCTCAGCGGCAGCGCCCATATTTTCGAAGAACGCCTTGTAGCGCCCGCCGGCGTCTCCGCCTTCCATGGTGCTGGACAGCGTACCGATCACTGCCATCTGCTCGGCCACGCTCACACCGGCCTGAGTGGCAATCGCGCCTACTTCCTTGAACGCGTCCTTGAGCTGGGCCCCGTCAGTGCGGAAGAGCTTCACCGCAAGCGCAGTTTGCCCGGTCAACTGCTCGACCCACTCGACTTTGCCCATCTTGTCGGCTTCGGTCTTGAACAAGTTGTACATGGTGCCCAGGTAGGCGCCGGTGGTTTCCGCGTCGGCCTTTGTGACCTTGGCCAGCAGGTTGCTGGAGCTGGTGATAGCGGCCAACTGACCGCCGACCAGCCCCTTGATGGCCCCATCGATGACGCGTGACGAGGCCACAAATTCGGCGGCGCTAGCCGCGTAGTCGATCGAGAATTCCAGGGCGGTCCGGTTCAGGGACGACAGCGCGTCCTCAGCAGTACCGAGGGCGCGCATGTCGCCCAGTGCCCGATTGACTTCCAGCGCCGGCTCGAGGGATTCGGTAATGGCCACACCTGCGCCCACCATGCCGGCCAAGCCTGCACCCATCTGAATGATGTTCTGCTGACTCTGGGCGGCAAGGTCGCTAAAGCTGGTTTTCACCTTGCCCAGTGGGGCGCTGACTTTGTCGGTCAGATTGAGGATGAAAGCCAGGCGGGCGGATCGGTCAGCCATCAGGGTTATCCGTTAAAGGCAGTAGAAATACCGTTGGCGACGGCAATTTCCATGCGTCTCCAATGTTCATCTTCTAGCCACTTGGCGGTGCCCATGCTCTCGATCGTGGGTTCAGCGCCAGGTAGCCAGCGTTGGGTCAGGGCCAACAGTTGGCCAAGCCCGTCTTCGGTCAGGCCTTCGGCATGGCCGAGGGCTTTTTTACGATCACTTCAACGTCCGGCGAATACTCTTCCAGCAACGCACCTGCGAGGGTCATGGTGGTGATCGGGTTTTCCAGCAGCACTTTCAGTGCAGCCTTGTCTTCATCCTTCACCGTGCCCATCAGCAGGTTATGGGCCGGGGCGACCTTGTTGGCCTGGGTGGTGGCGTTGAAGTATTTGGTGATGACCTGAGGGGTCAGGGAGAACGTGAATTCCTTGTCGCCACGTTCCAAAGTGATGTTGCGGTTTACTTCGCTCATGTCTGTATTTCCGTAAGGTTGAGTTGCAAAGGGTCAGGGTTGTGCCGGCGTGCGTTGCACGACCTGGCGGATGTAATCCTGCAGGCCGAGGATCATTTGCCGGCTTAAGGCGAGTTGATCGCGGAGGGTGAAATAATCCGATCGAGCGTCTGCTGCGAGTTCGGCGCTGCCTGCATCAGCCAGGCCGGAGGCTTCGGCGGTGGCGGACACAGATCCGGAGGCAGGACAGGTGGCGCGGATCCGCAGCCGGCCAGTACCATCGCCAACAGAGCGGCGCAGGCGGTCGTTTTCAGTGAGTGCATTGCTCAATTCCGTGGTGTTTCGTTGATCGATCGCGTCTCGCTCGGCGAGCATTTCGCCACTGAGGCGCGCCGCTTCGCGCAGGCCTTTCACTTCCGATTGCACGCTGCCCAGGTCTTTCAGCGCGTCATCGCGCTGGTCCACCACGCGCATGAACCAATACAACGGCACCAATGCGGTGATCAGCATCACGATGAGGGCGAGTCGGAACGGCGAAAGAGTCATTTCAGGCAAAGCTCCATCTCGGCCAGCCGGCGGTTGTGCAGGCCACGGATAAAGGTCTTGCGACCATCGGCACCGGTCACATATGCCCACACCGGCGTCGTGCCGTCAGAGGCCCAGGCCAGTGCTTTGCAGCCCTCGGCAATACGTCCCGCGTTAATCAGGCCGACGGCGCGGCTCGCGCACGTCGTGGGCATGCCGAAGTTGTGGCCATGGCTGCTCAAGGCGTCAAAAGTGTTCTGCCCAATCGCCTGATTGGTCAGGCAGTCCGCCAGGCTCAGTTGCCCCTTCGCGATGACCAGGCCTTCAACTTCGGCGCAGCGCGCATCGGACCAGTAGTCACCGACTACGACCGGTTCCGGGCTGGTATGGCGGGTGATGCCTTTGCAGACAGTCGGCAATCCACCGGCCAGCTTGTCGGCATAGACGACGTTCTGGCCGTTGCCTTCCCAGTCGCCCAGGAACGCGGTCAACGTGCCGCTGCAGAGCACCAGAACGCCGGCGAATATCTTGTTGCGCAGGCTCATCCCTTCACCTTCCAGTCACGCAGCATTTGGCGGTACTTGGGGACCAGCAGCAGGATCTGCAGCACCATGTAGAAAGCGGTCAGCATGTAAGCCACTGCCGACCAGTCGACAGCACCTGTCACACCAGTGGCGGCGACGCCGATGGCGGGCGAAGCTTTTACCAGGGCAATGGCGGTGTCCTGAGCAGCCTGATTCGTACTCATCGGCGAAGTCCTTTTTCGGTGAGGGTTTGGCAAGGGACGCAACGAGTCATGCCGCCCAGTGCCTGGCGCGCTGGCGGGATCTCCTTATCGCAATCCTCGCAATGGGTGAGGCTTGGCCCGCTCGCTCGCGATTTGGCCAACTGGGCCGCAATGGCTTGGTCGCGTTGTCGCTGCTCCAGAGCCTGCGCACGATCGAACGGGCAGACCATTACGTCAGGCCTTCGATTTCAGCAGCAGCCAGGTACGGCACACCGTTGATCTTGATGAAGTCCGGACTGGTGACGTCGAAAGGCACCTTGTGGGTGTTCTTCGCGCCGCCCTTGGGATCGATGCTCAGCAGGCTGGATACGCGAACCTTGCAACCGAACGCCTCGATGCGCAGTTCCTCTTCGCCGGCCTTGGCGAAGAACACGATGTCGAACGGTTCCAGCTCACGGAAACTTCCGGATGTTTTCGCCTGCTCGACCAACAGATTGAAGTTGGTGGTGTCCAGCTCCAGTTCGCCCGCTGCAGCGACATCGCCATCAACGTGGCCGTTTGGCACGCCCTTGGTCTGGGCCACGGTGCTGTTGTCCGTGATGTCCAGGGTGCCGGCCTCAACGTGAACGAGCAGATCGCCCAAGTTCACGTCGAAGTTCTTACCGCCAATTTTTGCGGCCATGTATTACTCCGAATCCGTTACGGAAAGATCGAGCGCGATGTTGGCGGTCAGGTCTTTCGGGCAGTTGAGGGGGCGCAGCTTTAGGTAGGCCACGACAGAGGTTTTGCTTGTCCAGGTCAGCACGATGTCGCCGTCCTTGGGCTGCTCGATCTCGCCAGGGAACACCTGACCGGCGAACTTGGTGGACTTGGCCATCGCACGCAGTGGGGCCATGAGCTTGGAAGTGGTGGTCGCCATGCTGTTGGCCGAACTGTTCAGGCTCCGATCGCCCACATAGCGAATCAGCAGGATTCGGACGCGGCGGGCAGCCTTGTCGACGACACGCAGGTTTTCGATCACCTGAAAGTCACTGCCCGGGGCATCCAGCAGATTGCCGTCACCCCAGTAGGTGCCGGGATAGTCCGGGTAGGTCTGTGGCACCGACAGGCGCGCTGCGTCCAGTTGTGTCAGTACGGCCGACGTCAGTGCTACGCCGTCCAGATCCTTCGGCTCAGCGCCCAGGCCCACTACTGCGCCGGTCGCAACGCGCATCGGCGTGTCTGCCACGCTCACGGAAGCGTTGGCCAGACGACCGGCAAGAACGCCCAGGTTGTTGCCGTGCAGTTGAGGTACCGGCAGGACCCGAGGCGCAGCCAGGCCGTCGACGATGGCTTTCTGTTCGACGACGTAGGCGCTCCAGGTCAGCTGCGGTGCGATGCCAGCAGTGGCGGCCATCACAAAGATGCGGCGGCCCAGCTTGTTGCTCAGGTCAGTGGCCGCAACGTGCATCGCTGACAGCTCGGCTTGGGTGGTCGACGGCTTGACCACCACCACCGCTTCAAAGGAATAGGTGCTGGTCGCGCTCTCCAGCGCCTGTTGCCACGTGATGTCATCTGCGATCGGAGCGGCCACGCAAGCCCAGCGATCGCCGCCGTTGCTGCGCGCCGCCAAGATTTGGGTTTTCAGGTCGCTGTCCGGAACGCCCAACTGGACATCCAGATCGCTCTGGGTATCGAGGGGGACCAGCTTGCCGACATTCTTGGCGGCGGGACCGATGAACAGGAAATAGCGTTCGATCTCGGTCACGGCACCCTGGCCGAGGTTGAGATTGTTAACGCTGACTTTGCCGAGTGCCATAAAGCGGTGCCTCGTTAGCGGGGAGAATTAAGGATTTGTTGCAGCACCAGATTCACCAGTTGGCTGGTTTCACTGTCGCTGGCACCGAGGAACTGACGTGCAGGTAGCCGGATGTCCCAGCTTTGCGCGCCGGCAGATTCGGCTCGTTGGTCGTCCAGGACGCGGATCAACAATCCCGCCCGGGCGTAGTTCAGGTGTTGCTGAATCCACGCCACGGATGGGCGTGTCAGGGTCTTTTTGCCGGTCTGGCGGGTTTTAAAGCCCAACCGGCGCAGGCTCTTGGCCTGCTTTTCAGTGGCAGCGGTACCCGGAGGGACCTTGTTCCACTCTCGCATCTGCGCGGCGGTGCGCCGTTCGGACACGCCGTTGTGTTGCTGCGAGGCAACCCAGCGGGTCAGGGTGTTACGCCAGCCCAGTTCGGCCTCGTTTCCGCTCAGGCGGGTGACATCGAGCAGCTTGCCCAGTCCCGCCTCCATCTTTTTCTTGCCCTTTGACGTGTCCTTGCGGGCTACAAACGGTGTGCCGTCCAGGTTCTGCTGGTTGCGGATGCGCTGGCGACTGAGGCTGCGCACGCGCTTGGCCACGTTGTTCAGCAGGCGCTTGCGCTTGGGCGTCGGCAACTCCATCAAAGCCAGCAGATCCTGGGCTTCGAGCATGCCGCGAATGTCCAGATCAAAGGCCATGGCCGGTCACCTCGCCGGTTTCCGCAACCCACAGTTCGAATGGCACGAATGACCAGGTCTTACCGAAGGCCTCGATCTCGCCTTCCAGATCCTCGGCCAGGTACTGGGCTTCGGTGAATTGAAGTTTGATGTCGACGTCGGCCAGGTCGTTGTCGAGCATGACCACGTCGAAGACGACATTGGGCAGACCGTCACGGTCCTGGTCGTGGGTTTCCAGCCAACTGCCCACCAAGGCAAACAAGCGGGCCGGGTGATCCGCGAAGCGCTCGATGGAAATTGTCGCGCCGTAGTTCATGTCACCCATGTGCATACCCTGGGTATCGGGCTTCCATACCAGTTCGACTTGTACCTGGTCGGTCCAGCTGTCGAGCTGTTCCGAGGCGACCAACTGGCGCTCCAGCAGGTACTGGGTCAATGCCTTCAGCTTGATCACAGCAGCACCGCCGTGATGCGCCCTCGGCCCTGCAGTGATCGGACGGCTTGCTGGCTGAACTCCAGAAAAGTTTCGCCGCGCTCGGGCAATTCTTTGCCAATGTTTTCCGCGCTTTCGCGACGATTTACGGTGGCGAACTGGGTCAGCAAACTGGCCTTGGCCCGGCAGTACACGGCGCGCTTGTATGTCGCTGTGTGAAATGTGTGCTTTGGCAGCACCATAGGGTCAGCACATTCCACGCAGGCGATGCCCATTTTCTGCCATTGGCCTTTGCGCTTGGCCAAGTCGCTATTGACCTCGCACATTGCTGTAGTCAAATCAGTGACCAGCATGTCCACCAGGTACTCCGCCGGCAGGCGGTAACCCTTCTGGAACTCGGTCACGGAGAGGTTCGGCCAAAAGCCGTCGTTCTCGATCACCTGTTCCACAAGGGTCGTGGGTTTCCCGGAAAAGCTCATTGCTGGGCACTCGAATAGGGGCGGGAAAACTGTTTCAGTGGGTCAGGGCCATAAATGGTTGGCTCACATCCACAGTTTCTCGCCGGGGGGGGTAGTCGGGTTATTCGGAGGCTTTGTTAGCCAGTTCTTTTGCCAGGGCCTTGCGTGCGCCCTCAAGGCGGGTGCCCACACCAACAGCGGCGTGCAACTCGGTGGCGCGTTCGAAGTGGGTGATGGCCTTCGTCCATTCCCTGGCGGCCAAGGCGCGGATCCCAAGCAACTTGTGGTACTTCGCCGGAATCTGCTCGGTCAGTTGCCATTCGCCATCGACACGCGGCAACAGGTCGGACACATACGGCTCTGGACTGCGCCCGGCTTTCTGCTCGGCCTCGGCCCACTCGAGCACCGCATCCGCGACAAACGTCTGCACGTCACGACTGAAGCGCTCAGGCATCGGCTGGTTTTGCTCCATCGCGAAGTTCGCCAGATCAAGACCCGCCTCGAATTGCACCGTGTCGAACAGCCAGACCAGGACCTGCATCACTACCGAGTTCGGGAAACTCAATCCGGAATCGCGGTAGCGCTGCACGTAGTCCTGGTACTTGGGCAGCAGCTCGTCACGCTTGAGCTGCTGTCGCAGTTCGCGGCTGTTAATCGCGCTGACGCGTTCCAGGTCCTGCGCCAATGCGTCTTCCATCAGCCTCAGGTGTTTCTTCGCGTTGGCTGGGCTGGACAGCGCGGTGGCGGATGAATACGCCACTGCTTCGGCACCGGCGCGCGCAGCGACTGGACCTTCGGCCAGAGTTCGGCGCTTGTGCGCCAGTGCCAGACTCATCAGACCAGCTCCACGTTTTCAGTCATCGCGAACTTTTCAAGCTGCTCGATCACATAGCCTTCGTTACGGCTGTTGTAATCCTCGACGCGAGAGCGTTTGGGGTTGTCGATGGTTTGCTTGCGCCAGCTGGAGTCCTGGAAGTAGATCGACAGGTTGTCGAAGCTGGTGACCATGACGCCGTTGACCGGGAAGAAAGGCACGCTAAAGCTCGGCAGACCGCCATAGGTCGCGATGACCTGAGCGTCTTCGATGCGTTCTTTTTCGGTCGGAACATCGCCTTGCTTGGCGTAAAGCTTCGCCTTGTCGGCGGCCAGCAGATCGCTACCGATGATGGCGATCAGATCACCGCCGTCACGCAGACGCTCGTCGACCATCTGCTTGGTGTCGTGCACGAGGGCGTCAAGGTTTGGGTAATCACCGCCCTCGCCCAGCGTGACTTTGCCGGCAGTAAGACCTTGGGACATGACCTGCTGCGGGATCTGCTCGCGAGCGATCTGCAGCCAGCCTTTGTTGACGTCCTGCAGCATCGGGTGGGCGACGATATCGGTCTGCGCAGCAGCGCTGGTGCCGTGGAAGCCGATCATGATGCGATCGAGCGCGATCTGTTTCTGCACAGCAGCAGAGTACTTCTGATGGAAGTCCGGGAATTTCGCCCAGGCGTCGATTTTCGCGTATGGCAAGCTGACGTCGGACTCGGTGGAAAACAGCTCGTAAGTGTTTTCGTCGAGCGCCGAGCCGTCCTTGGCTTCACGATCGGTGGTCTTGGTGTTGGTGCGTCCGGTCACAGGACCGGAAACGCCCAGGAACACTTTCTGACCTTTGATCTCGCTCACGCCAATGACGTTGATGCGCTGCAGGAAGTCCGATTTGGCAGTGATCGCCTCGTTCAGCTCTTGAGCGACTGTCGGTTCAACGCTGAACATTTTGCTCGCCAGCTCAACGCCGTAGTTCTCGGCGATATCGAGCTGCATCTGCGCGAACATTTTCGCGCCATAAGTGCTAAGAGACTGGGCCATGTCAGAGCACCCGCGCTTTAGATTTGTCGGCAGGGCCGGTGACGCGAGGAACGGTGCGAGGGCTGACGGTGTTGAACGCCTTGTTCAGCAGCTTCTCGATGCTGGCCAGGCGCTTGTCGGTATCGCCGCCTTTACGGGCGAACTCACGGTCGGTTGCGGCCTGGTCGACGATGTCCTTAACAGCGGATTCAACATCGTCGACTTCGTCAACGATAGGATCTACGACGTCTTCTGTGACGGGTTCGATCACGGTCTGAATGCCTGCAGCAACAAGCAACAGTTGCTCCAGCAGTGCCTTCAGCGCCTTGGCTGTAGCTTCATCCATTGGGGGTTTGCTCTCGGTTGGGGTTTGCGGGGATGCGGGGGTTTCTTCGACGCCGAAGCGCTTGAGCAGCCCCGCGAACAACGCGACAAACTTGTTCAGTTCGCCTTGCGGTGGATCGTCGCGTAGGGGACCAAGCTCGTGAGAGGCGGCGAAGTACGCGGCCTTGCTGGTCTTGTTCGAAAAGTAGAGTTCTTGAGTGCCCAGGCTGGCCGGCTCATCGGTGACACCCAGGCCAGTCAGATAGGCTTTACCGGTGTTCGCGAAGTTGGGCGTGATTTCGATGCTGGTGAACAGCTTCTCGCCCTGGTCGTTGAGCCACAGCAATTTGTTGTTAGGCTTCAACTGCGCCTCGAGGGCAATTTGCCCCGGGGCCAGATCGTCGCCTTCTTCCACCAGGCGCACCGCGAAGACAGTGCCATGGGAGCCCGGCCACCGTTCGTGGTCGCACCAGATCACAGCCGTGTACAAAGACGGCTTGTAGGTCTCAGCGATATCACGCAGTTCCTGGGGAAGGATCTCGCGGCCATCTACGGTCGGGCCGCTGGTGGCGACACGTTTCCAGAACGAAACAAGGGAACGGGGCATGGGCGATAACTGCGCTCAATCGGTGATTTGAGCCGCCACGATATTCACCGACAGACCACCAAACAAACGGTTAACTTTTGCTTTGGTCCTATATCGCCGATATAGGTGGATGGCGGAATTTAACCTCGCGTTTCAAGCGTTTTCGCCGCATAGACTGCGGCCATGCCATACGCCCCCGAACTTAAAGAAGCTGCCAAACGTCTCTATTTACGCCGCTGTAAGCCGCGTGAAATTCAGGCGCAATTGTCCCTGCCCAACATCCGGATCGTTTACTACTGGATCCGCCAGGGTGAGTGGGACGATATGTTGTCGGATGAAGAGCCGCTGACAGCCGTTGGCCGGCGAATCACCCTCCTCCTGGACAAATCCACATCGCTGTCCAAAGGCGATCTGGACGAACTCGACCGTCTAACCACCGTCCGCGAACGACTGTTAAAGCAGACGACAAAACCGGCGCCGGTTTCGGTTGGAGATCCGCCGGCGGATGATGGCCAGCGTCGAGAAAATCAACGCAGTGACCGTCGAGAGCGCGGCGATCGCAGCGACAAAGGCGGGAAAAAGCGCGAGAAGAAAGCCAAGAACGAAGTCGGCGATCTAACGGAAGTGGACTTCCTCGACAAGTTCATCAGCAAGATGTACGGCTATCAGAAAGAACTGTTCGCGGCGAAGCAGAACCCGCTGACGAGCCGGATCCGGAACATCCTCAAAAGCCGCCAGGTGGGTCTGACCTACTACTTCGCCGGCGAAGCGTTCATGGACGCTGTGCTCACCGGTGACAACCAGATTTTCCTGTCGGCCAGTCGCGCCCAGTCCGAGATTTTCCGCAGTTACATCGTGTCGTTTGCCCAGGAGTGGTTCGGCCTGGAACTGACCGGCAACCCGATTGTGTTGAGCAAAGACGGCAAGCCGTGGGCCGAGCTGCGCTTTCTGAGCACCAACAGCAGTACCGCCCAGGGTCACCATGGCCATGTGTACGTCGACGAATATTTCTGGATTCGCGACTTCGAAAAACTGAACACCGTCGCCAGTGCCATGGCCACCCACAAGAAATGGCGTAAGACTTACTTTTCCACGCCCAGCGCAGTGTCGCATCAGGCCTACCCGTTCTGGACCGGCGAGAAATTCCGCAACAGCAAACGCAAGAACGCCAAGGATCCGTGGCCCAGCGAAGCACAAGCCGCAGCTGGCTCGCTGTGTCCGGACGGGCAGTGGCGCAAGGTCATCACCATCCTCGACGCCATCGCCGGCGGCTGTGATCTGTTCGACCTCGAGCAGCTGCAGCTGGAGTACGACGAAGACAAATTTCAGCAGCTGTTCATGTGCAAGTTCATCGACAGCACGCAGAGCGCCTTTTCCTTGGTCGACCTGGAGCGCTGCTATTCCGATCTGTCGTTGTGGGCCGACTACGACCCCGACGATCCGCGACCGTTCGGCAACAGCCCCGTGTGGATTGGCTACGACCCAAGCCGCACCCGCGACGATGCCAGCTGTGTGGTCATCGCCCCGCCGCTCGAGGACGGCGCCAAGTTCCGGATTCTGGAAAAGCACAGCTGGCGTGGCCAGTCGTTCAAGTACCAGGCCGAGCAGGTCAAAAAACTCACCGAGCGCTTCAACGTCCAGCACATCGGTATCGATACCACCGGCATCGGCTACGGCGTGTTCGACCTGGTGCGCGACTTCTATCCACGTGCGACTTCAATTCACTACAGCCTTGAGACGAAAAACACTCTGGTGCTGAAGGCACAGGACACGATTCAGGGCAGCCGCATCGAGTGGGACGCTGGCTGGAATGACATCGCTCAGGCGTTCCTGACGATTAAGCGCGGCACCACCGGCGGCGGGCAAGTGACGTACAGCGCATCGCGTACCGACGCATCCGGCCACGCCGACATTGCTTGGGCAATCATGCATGCCCTGGCCCATGAACCCCTCAACACCAACAAGCAGCGGCGCAGCCGCTACACACTCAGCGGATCAAGCACCAATGGGCAAACCAGTAAAAAACCAGCCGCAAAAACCAGCACCAGGTCCGATGCGGGCGTTTTCATTCGGTGCACCGGAGCAGGTTCTGACCGAGAACATCGGCCATTACCTTGGCGTGTTCGCCAGCCACGACGGAAAGACCTACACGCCGCCGGTGTCCCGCCAAGGCCTGGCCAAGCTGCTGCGCGCCAACGCTCATCACGGCGCCATTCCCGGGTTCAAGCGCAACCTGCTTCTGCGCGAGTTCATCGCGTCTGAGGGTTGTTCGGTTCAAACCATGAGCCGTGCGGGCTTGGATTTCATGGTGTTCGGCGAGGCGTACTTTCTGCGCAACCGCAATGCCTTTGGCCAGGTGCTGCAAATGGAGCATCTGCCGACGATCAACATGCGGGTCAAGGTGGGTGGCGGATTTGTAATGCTGCTGCCGGACGGCAAGCAAGTGGAGTTCGAGGAAGTTGAAGTCGAGCACGTCATGAATTACGACGTGGAACAGAACGTCTATGGCGTGCCCGACTACCTGGGCGGCATGCAGGCGCTGCTGCTCAATGAGGCCGCTACCCTCTTCCGCCGCCGCTACTACAGCAACGGCGCGCACGCCGGTTACATCTTCTACACCAACGATCCGAACCTGACCGAGGAGGACGAAGAGTCTCTGCGCGACCAGATCAGTGCGAGCAAGGGTGTGGGTAACTTCCGCTCGATGTTCGTAAACATCCCGGGCGGCAGCGAGAAGGCGATCCAAATCATCCCGGTTGGCGACTTCCAAGCCAAAGACGAGCTGGAGAAGGTCAAGAACATCACGCGTAACGACGTGATCGCCGCGTGGCGGATGAACCCAGCCCTGGCGGGCATCATTCCGGAAAACAGTGGTGGCTTCGGCGACATCGAGAAGATTGATCGTGTGTACACCAGCAATGAGATCCGCCCGATCTGCCAGCTGTTCGACCAGTTGAATGACACGTTGCGCGAAGACAGGAGAATCAGCTGGAGAACGCCAAATCAAGAAGCAAAAACCACTGAATAAATAGACAGTAGTAGGTGATTATCACTATAGGTGACGGCATAATGATGGCTCTGAAACCCTGGGGAGGGAACCATGCGAATTTACTGCACTGCCTGCGACTACAAAGGACGTATCAGTTCACGGGAGGAAATTACTCGTGGCTATGTGAAGCTCTACTGCCAATGCCTGGACGCGAAGTGCGGGCACACTTGGGTATCCGAACTTACATTCAAGCATTCCTTGAGACTTCCAGCCCAACACCTCGACACACTTCTTCTAGAGAGAATCAGAAGTTTGCCGCCGGATCAGCAGCAAGAACTATTCCTGCAGGTCGGCTCTTCGCAACCAGGCTGACCCAAGTACCCTGTTCGCAACCTCCCCGACGCGACCCAGCCTCCCCGTTCTCGTGGCCCCACTGCACATCTCTCAACATCTACACCGTAATGCCTGCATCGCAGGCATATAAGCCGCCTACACGATCTGAGCTGATACCCACAATTCTGGCGCGGCGGAACCCGCGTAGCGGCCGGTGGTCTGACAATTTCGCCCCAAAAATTTCAGCCGCGCCGCCCGATCGTGCCCGCGACCGCCGCTCGCAAATTTCGATTGCACCTCGGCGCGCCCAATTACCGCTTTTGACGCCCGCTGGATCCACGGCACTGAGTGCCGGGTATCCAGCACCGGGTGCAGGGCACTGCCCTGCCGCTGGGCGGGCGCGCAGCCCGCGATCCTCATAAAAAGCTGAGCGCAGCGAACTGAGCCCTTGGGCGAAGGCATCATCTTGTACCCAACACACTGACCCTGTGGACACCTCGAAAGCCTCTTTTTATACCCAACGGGGGTGCTGAGGGGGGTATAAAATTCCATTTAATTCAAAGGCTTTCTGGTTGCCCCGTTTGCGCGCCGGCGGCGCGGCTAAATTGCGCTGTAAAGGAGACGCACGCATGGCCGATTGCCGCCATGGCGATGCACGGCGGAAGGTTGGGTGCAGAGATAAGGTGTTTTATCGACTGCCAGACGTAGCCTGGCCTCGCAGGGGATGCGATCGTTTCGGGGGGCTAGGTGTCTGTCTTGACCTGGATGCTGCGCATCAGACGCGCCAGAGATTCGTCCACGCCACCTGACCTACTGTCGGGTGCCTGGGAAGCCCTAACACGACCGGGTGAATTGACCTGCTCTGGCATCTCCCCCTGGCTGTGAGCCACCTTGCGTGCCTCACTACGTTCCCAGTTGGTACGTGACTTCTCGCGCCGTAAGGCTTCCAGAGACGCCTTCTCCTGACGCGCTAGGCGAAGCCCGCTGATGTCACGCAGCTCCTTTTCACGCTTCTTCAGTGCGGCCTTTTTCGCCCGGTGCCAGAGGTACCGTACACCGAGGTCAGCAAAGAACTTTTCAGTGAATCGCACCAGGACACGAGTTCGCACCAGGTTAAGTCCAGCTTCGTCCTTTTCATCCAAGCGAATTTTCTCGACGCGCCGGTAAACATAGTCGGCCAGTTCCATGCTGTGCAGCAGGCGATTGAAGGACGCAGCAGAGACGCCGCTATCCTCTGCGACACCGCACTGGGTGTTGAGGAAAAACTGCCCCCGCTCGACGTCGAGCCATCCCATAACGCCTGTCGCCAGATCCAGGCGTAGAAGCATCTGCTCGGCAACCTTAGCCAGCGCATCGAATTTCTCAGAGCGTGTACGGCGGCCACCATGAATGGTGTCCAGATCGCGTAGGTACATACCGCGCAGGTCGCCGATTTGGCTCAGGCGCTTGAACGCCATCCGCAGAAGGGGGTTTTTGAGCTGCTGGCCAGTCAACCGGCGGGGAGCGGAATACCGGGGTGCGCGAGCAGGCGCTCGCAGAGCCGCGTGGGGATCTTTCTTGTCGCGATGCACAGCAGTAGGTCGGCCCTTTCTGGGGCCGGCCTTGCGGTCGCTCGTTCGCGATTTGATGTCCTTATCCGGCGGAGTCACAGGCGGGTGTTCACCTGTTGCAGGATAGGTTTCTGGTGCTGCTCGAGCAGCACGTCTTCGGCACGCGAGCGAAGCTCACCGCACCGCGCTTCGACTGACCGGAGCCTATCGACAAAGCTAGGTAGCTTGTCGATGTCTTGGAGGTCGATATGACCGTCTGCAAGGATCTCGCTGCCCAAGGCAACTGTATCGCCCAGTCTGGCCACGAGCAGGCCGAACGCACACAGCGGATTACCGTCACCTTCCTGCTCGCGTGCGCCAGTCAGACCGTGACGACTAGCAAGTTCATTGATGCAATCGTCTTTGAATTCGCCGTCAAGAGCTTCTACCCAAGCCTCTTCAAGCCAGCACGGCAAATCTACCTCACCGTTGAGCCAGCGGCCAACACGACGCAGCCAGGCCCCTGATGCTCTCAGAAACGCCGACGCGTCGTTGCCCTTGGCCAGCTCGTCGAAATCGGGCACGTCCTTGCTAGCAGCCTTGTCTGGAACGATGCGATGCAGGCTGCTGCTCAGTAACTGGGCAAAGTCGTCCTGGCTGAAACCGGTGCGCGCGATCATTTCAACGGCATGGGCCACCAGCACCTGATCACGGGACGTGGACATCTGTCCTAGATTGGACGTGTTCATACGAGCTTCTGCCCAATAACCTGCGAGTCACCACCAGCGGTCCCGCCCCCTAACTGGGGGGCAGGAAGAACTTTGTTTGATGGAAATGGGCGCAGTTCTTCAGCTGTGTAGGAGCCATCATCATGCACAGACACGATGATTTTCCGACCCAACCTGATTGCCTTATGTACGGCAGCGGGAGTGACCCCGAAGGCTTCCGCAACCGCTGCCTGACCAATTTTGGCGGCTAATTCAGACAATGAGATTTGATTCATAACAGGGCATCTCTGGGTAGACGCCACAATATTAACCTGAGGTATCGTCAGCCGCAACAAAAAAGATACCTACGGTATTCTTACGATCTCTTTAATAAGAAACCTTGGGTATTTCAAGAACGGCCATTAACGATGCCGCAGGTAAATTATTTTAATTTACCTCCGGTTTATCATTGCCCCCATGAATAAGAAGCCACCCCTTCCCCCCGAGCTTTTCGATGAGTGCAAAGCTGCCAACGAGCTATACCTCTCGAAGAAAAAAGAACTCAACTTAAACAAGCGAAAGATTGCCGATGAAATAGGCGTGAGTCCTGCTGCAGTGGCTCACTACCTGAACGGCATCAACGCACTGAACATCAAGTTTGCGTCCGCCTTAGCAAAGCTTTTGGGCGAGCCAGTTGAGAAGTTCAGCCCGCGTCTCGCTGCGGAAATATCGGGGCTTGCGGCAACCACTGGGCATGCCAATGTCAGCCCAATGCTGCAGCCATATAGAGACGCCAGGGAATACCCGTTAATAACTTGGGTAGACGCTGGCCAAGGGATCGAGTCATTAGCCAGTTACCCGTCGGGCATCTCTGACGAGTGGCTTAGCTCTACGGAGAATGCTGGTCCAAAGGGCTACTGGTTGAGGGTCAAGGGCAAGTCCATGACCTGTGACAGCCACCCCACCTTTCCAGAAGGCACACCCATCCTGATCCGTCCTGAGGGCTTTGATGTCATCAACGGGAAATTTTATGTTGCTCGAAACACTGTCAGTGGAGAGACGACATTCAAGCAGTACACGATGGACGCGGGTGTCGGTTACCTGGTGCCACTCAATCCCAGCTATCAACCGGTTGTGCTGGACGGCAACTGGGAAATCATCGGCCGGGCGATCGACGCCAAAATCACCGGAATGTAATGGCTGAGTCGGCAGGGCGACGTTCAGCCCTGCGATACTCCATATAGTGCTGATCGCCCGACACCGGCCACTGGCGCCAACACCTCCCGGCGGGGATAAATGCCATCCTTGGCAAGGTGCATCAGGCGAAACGCGGACTGCTCGATCACCTGGAGGTCAACGAACTCCCCTGCCGCCTGGCATTGCGCAACAGCCTGCTGGTGGGTTGCGTGAATATCAGCGCGCCACTGCTGGGCCTCCGTAGCCTCAATCGACTCCAGGATCACCAGCGACTTGAGCAAGGCGTGCGCCTCGCCATAATAGCGAGCGCGGTATTCGTTGGTGTTCTGACGGGCAAGATCACTGATTGCCCCTTCCAGCTGGTGCAGCAGTTGTTCCTTGTGGGTAAACATGCTGGCTCCATTCATTTACGGCATCCCTTTACATTCTTCTTCGCATCGGCCTGAGCCACGCCCGGTGGCGCACTGTGAACGACGATATGACCCTGCCCGATCTTGAAATTTTTAATCACCGCGATGCACACGTTCCACGCCTCACGCGCCACTGCTTCGCCAGATTCAACCACGTTGCCCTGGTCATCGATGATCGCCAGACGCGCAGGTCGGCCATCCGCTGTGGTGAACTTGTAGCCGCTGGTGACGTTGGCAGCGATACGGCCATTTTCCAGGGTTCCTGTCTCTGGGATGCCGATCATGGCCGTGCTCCTTGTTCAATTTGATCTGTGTACTTATTTACGATCAACGCGATGGTGTTTGCGTGCGATGCCCGATCAATCTGGGCACTGTCGATAGCCGGCCAATTCTCGGACTCGATAGCGGAATCGATATCCAAGTTCGCGCTCCTCCAACCCGACACGCTATGCGAGAGGATCTGCCTGTCTTGCTCTGAAAATTCGAAAGTCATAGTCATGCCTCCTCAAGCGGTCACGTAGCCGGCGGTGGTTTTTCGTAGTTCGCCCAAGTCGAGCGCTGCACGAAATAGCTTCATAGCTCGTCGGTTCCCGACACGAGCTGCAGCAGTGAAGTCACGAAGCGATATCGGCGTGCCTGGCGCAACTGTTCGCGTGATGTCGAGCAATGTCTTCATCAAGGCTCCGTCCGGTGATCCGAATAGATCCTGCTGCTCGCCAGATGCTGGATGTTCTGGGACTGTTGTCACTGTTGCCGTGACCGTTGCCGGTGTTGTCGAGGCCATCGTCTCTTGCAACGAGGGCTCGGACAGACTGCCAACTCGCAGTGCAGATCCAATCAACGCGGGCACCGCCTCCAAGGCAATCGCAAACCCGGCACACAGCAATATCGCCAACAGCTCCGGCAGCCCCACGGATGCCATCGGCCTGGCGCGCAGCTCTGTGAGTTCGACCGAGGCACGATCTAGCCGCTGCAGCACCTGCTCACGCTGCTCATCGATTCGTCCCAGGGCAGACGCTTCCAACTCTTGCGCCTTGCTTACAATGCCGCGCTCGCGCAGTTGCCGTGCCTGATCTCCGATCGAGCGAGCGTCTTTGTCCAGGAATTCGAGCTGCCGCAGCCCATCAGACCTGACCGCCTGCAGGTCAACCATGCGTTGTTCGGTTACAGCTGCGTGCCGCGCCTGGCCCGAAACGATGGATGTCAGTAGGCGATCGTAGGTAGCCCACGCTGATACTGCTGCCAACAACAGAGCCGAGGTGATCATCAGGACGGCATAGGCACGCTTGCCGGCTGCCAGCATTCCCAAAGCAATCGGCCAGGCTAGGTACTTGTATAGATCCAGCAGTACCGCCGCCGCGGCGAATACAGCAGCCAGCATCGGGTCAGCAATCAGCGTTGACATGGCCATGCCAACAGAGAGAGCAGTGACGCTGGAAAGGGCCACAGCGATGGCCAGCAACAGCCATCGAACACGCTGGCAGATGAGATGCTTAGGCATAGCTCACCCCCTGTTTGATTTGCCGTATCTGGGCAAGGGCCGAAGATAACTCCGCACGCAATCGTTGGTTTTCGTTTTGGAGTGATGCGGCGGCAATTGTTTGACCAGACCTCCAGCCCATCCAGTAAGGCAGAGCCATGGCAATCACCTGGCAAACAGACAAGCTCGCCAATATCAATAGGAGCTGAGAGTTGGTCATTGCCACTCCTTGATTTCGCGGACGAAATTGGAGAGCAGGTCGTAGGCTTTATCAGGATCTGCGGGCATCAGCGCCGGAGCAGAAATACCGGCACCACCTAATAAAAATCTGAAATACGTCTGTTCTGGATTCTCAGCGGCTGCTGTCAGTAGCAACCTGAGGTCATGCATTCCCGACTGCGGCAACAGATAGAGTCCACGGCGGCTTGTTGCAGCATTGCGCAACAAGAACTCCAGATCTCGATCGAGGATAGGCTGGGCCATACGCTCGTAATGTACGTTGGCCAGCTCTTCTACGAACTGCTCGACCCTATGAGCCGTATCGCCCTGAAGGCCAACGGTAAGCGTGTTTACCGTCTCACCCAACCGGACCTGCACAGCAACGTCGGAACCACATTGCTCGATCGTCAAATTGGCTAGGAGAAAACTCGGTGCGTAGTTGCAGACGAGAGGAAGGGGGAATACGCCGTTCTGTTTGACGTGCTCTGCCAGCTGCGCTCTGGCATCAAGAGAAAGGCTAAATGTAGGGCGAATCATGCGGTTGACCTCCGTTGAAATCAGGACACCCCTTTGGGTTCCTGAGTTGACGGACATAGATTAACCGCAGGTATCTTTTTAAATCAATACCTCAGGTATATAAAACCTGAGGTATGCGTTTCCGATCAGCCCAAATGCTGATTCGTCCACGTCAGACCAACAGCACCACATTCCAAACGTGTAACCCGCACGCAGTCCTCAACGTCCAGTTGATCAAGCAAGCACTCCCAGTCATCCAGCTTTTCACTTGCTAGTTTCGCAATGATCGTCCGTCTTCGCGTCTGCGCCGCCGAGCTATTGACCTGCCGATGAATGCGGCGGGAAAGCTGTTCGAATGGGGTATGCGATAGCTCAAGACCACCGGGATTGACGCTGTTGGACATTAAACGCTCCTTGCCTATACTGTACGTACAACCAGTATATGATAGCTCCTCGCCAGCCTACAACATCAGTCCCAGTCTTCGCTGGCCACCCACTCACCCGTCTTCCGGCTAATCTGCAAGAGCCTGTGCTGACCGGTACGGGAAAGCAGCTGCACATCAATAAACTTGCTCTTGCGATCCTCGTCGCCCATCCCTCTCATATAAACCACGATCCGCTGGAAGGTATCCATCACCAACTGGCGCACCTTTTCCCTGGCTGCGTAGTCACCCACAGCTACCAGGGCAGCCAGTTCTGTCCATTGCTCATGCTGCGCTGGCTTACCAGAACCCGCCGCTACCGCTAGTTCGTATTCAATGCTCGCCACATTCCTTTCTGCATCAAGCTGCTGCGCCTCCAGCTCGCGAGCTTTACGAACGAAAGAAACCGGCGCGGGGCCGTCATCATCTGCAAGCAGAGCTGCGGTGACTTTTTCGAGTTGGTTCGAAATTTTTTGTACCGCAGCCCGCGCACCCACCAGTTGATGGCGAAGGCCTTGACCATCGTCACCAAGTTGCATCAATCGCTGCAAGTTGAGTCGGTCAGAGCAGAAGTTCAGCAATGCTTTCTCAATCGGGACCACGCTGCACGAACCACCGGAGCCGCAGCCGTCGTTTCGGCTGTATGACACACAATGCAGGCGGCGATGGCCGTCTGCGAGCGTGCCGTCAGCACGGGCGCGGCTCATATAGTTCTGTCCGATGACGGCGGTACCGCAATAGCCGCAGTAAGTCAGGCCGATGCCAGTGATAATCCCTGGAATCTCGCCTTTCATCCTGCGCCGTAATCTTTGGCCACCCATGTGCTGCAACTCGGCCCATTCCGTTTCCGACAATAGCCGTGGGTAGTAGTCCTCAAGGACAAACTCCTCACCCTCAACTGTCAGGCTCTTAGCTCCTCGCAGTGCCTTGAGCTTGATCATCCGGTAGATCTGCAGAGTGGTAATTCCAACGTCGCTGTAACTAAGCCCCTCGTCGTGCAAGATACGAACTGCGCGAGCCGCCCCCATCCCCTCCAGATACAGTTGCAGAGCTCGACGTACGGTAGCAACTCGCTCAGGAATAAATTCCCATTCGGTACCAGTCCACTTGAGCCACTGAGGATCTTTGCCGTTGCGGATCTGGCCCCGATAGGTGCCAGCTTGCCAAGCCTCGCATAGTCGCCGGATCGAGGCCTTCACTCGCTTGCTCTTAGTGTCCGACTCTTCGTGAGCGCGGATCATGACCAGGAGCGAGTAAACAAGGTCCATCGGCTGGGCCTTCAACCCGGCGCGGTTGTACTCCCGGCCATCACTGGCGGTCACTACGGTAATGCCGGCATTGATAATTTGCGCAAGTTGGGCTTGAGCCTGGATCGGCTCAGCACGGCTCAAACGATCCAGCCCTTCCACGACCAGGACTGAGCCGGACGCGATTCGGCCTTCCTCGATCGCCACCAGGAAAACCCCGAGGGCTCCCTGGGTAACGTGGCGTTGGTGATATGCGGATAGACCTTCGTCACGCATGGATAGCGATTCGTCGAGCACCAGGCCTTTTTCAGCGGCCCACTTCTGGGCGTACTGCAACTGACGATCGGCGCTACCACCGGTGGACTGTCGAGGGTCTGAGAAGCGCAAATAGCTGTATACTCGCGCACCGTTTTTAGCCATTAGAAAAAAGACCCTGATGAGGATCATCCTATGATGACAGTAAAAGCCCCGCGTGTAGGAATGATATCGTTAGGGTGCCCGAAAGCTCTGGTCGACTCCGAACGGATCCTGACCCAGCTGCGCATGGAAGGCTATGACGTGGTGTCCACTTACCAGGACGCCGACGTCGTGGTGGTCAACACTTGCGGCTTTATCGACTCGGCCAAGGCTGAATCTCTGGAAGTGATCGGCGAAGCGATCAAGGAGAACGGCAAGGTCATCGTCACCGGCTGCATGGGCGTGGAAGAAGGCAACATCCGCAACGTGCACCCGAGCGTGCTGGCCGTGACCGGTCCGCAGCAGTACGAGCAGGTAGTCAACGCTGTGCACGACGTCGTGCCGCCGCGCAAAGACCACAACCCGCTGATCGATCTGGTGCCACCGCAAGGCATCAAACTGACCCCGCGCCACTACGCCTACCTGAAGATCTCCGAAGGCTGCAACCACAGCTGCAGCTTCTGCATCATCCCGTCGATGCGCGGCAAACTGGTCAGCCGTCCAGTAGGTGACGTGCTCGACGAAGCCCAGCGTCTGGTCAAATCCGGCGTCAAAGAGCTGCTGGTGATCTCGCAGGACACCAGCGCTTATGGTGTCGACGTGAAATACCGCACCGGCTTCTGGAACGGCGCGCCGGTGAAAACCCGCATGACCGAACTCTGCGAAGCGCTGAGCACGCTGGGCGTCTGGGTGCGTCTGCACTACGTTTACCCATACCCGCACGTCGACGAGCTGATCCCGTTGATGGCCGCCGGCAAGATCCTGCCGTACCTGGACATCCCGTTCCAGCACGCCAGCCCGAAAGTGTTGAAGTCGATGAAACGCCCGGCGTTCGAAGACAAGACCCTGGCGCGGATCAAGAACTGGCGCGAAATCTGCCCGGACCTGATCATCCGTTCGACCTTCATTGTTGGCTTCCCGGGCGAAACCGAAGAAGACTTCCAGTACCTGCTGAACTGGCTGACCGAAGCCCAGCTCGATCGCGTCGGCTGCTTCCAGTACTCGCCGGTTGAAGGCGCACCGGCCAACGACCTCGATCTGGACATCGTGCCGGACGACGTCAAGCAGGATCGCTGGGATCGCTTCATGGCGCACCAACAAGCCATCAGCTCGGCGCGCCTGCAACTGCGCATTGGCCGCGAAATCGAAGTGCTGGTGGACGAAGTCGACGAGCAAGGCGCGGTTGGCCGCTGCTTCTTCGATGCCCCGGAAATCGATGGCAACGTGTTTATCGATAACGGCAGCAACCTCAAGCCGGGCGACAAGGTCTGGTGCAAAGTGACTGACGCTGACGAATACGACTTGTGGGCTGAGCAGATCTAACCCCGCACACCACTGTAGGAGCTGCCGCAGGCTGCGATCTATTGATCTTGTTTTTTAAAATCAAAAGATCGCAGCCTTCGGCAGCTCCTACAGGATTTTTTCGCCGCGTCAGAAAGCCCCGCTCTTTTCTTGAAGATGCGGGGCTTTTTTACGGCTATCGTTTACCGGGGGACGGACTCCCTTGAAACGGACAAGAGGCAAACGCGCATGCGTCACCATTCGGTCATCCACACGCCGAAACTCAGCGATTATCAGGAACTGACCCGGGTCTGGGAGGCCTCGGTCCGCGCGACCCATGATTTTCTGCCGGACAGCTATATAGAGCTGCTGCGCAATCTTGTGCTCACTCGCTACCTCGACGCGGTAATGCTTATCTGCACCAAGGACAGCCACCAGCGCATCACCGGGTTCGCCGGCGTTGCAGCGGGCAAGATAGAAATGCTGTTTATTGACCCCGCGCATCGCGGTCAAGGCCTGGGCAAGCGATTATTGCGTTACGCCATGGAGCACCTGAACGCCGATGAACTGGACGTCAACGAACAGAACCCGCAGGCGCTGGGGTTTTACTTCAAGCAGGGTTTCGAAGTGATCGGACGTTCGGAGGTCGATGGCATGGGCCAGCCGTATCCGTTGCTGCATATGCGCTTGCGCCAGACCGAGCAACGCTCAGGTAACGGCTGACACAATATAGATCCTTGTGGGAGCTGGCTTGCCAGCGATGCAGACGCCGCGGTCTGGCAAATACATCGAGGTGATGCTATCGCTGGCAAGCCAGCTCCCACAAGTAATGCGAACGCACCGAAATGGAACCGGGCTTAACCGGCGCCACACAGGTACAATGCCCACCCCTTTTTTGTTACGGCCCTGTCATGACTGACCCGATTCGCCTCTCCAAACGCCTCATCGAACTGGTCGGTTGCTCCCGCCGGGAGGCCGAGCTGTTCATTGAGGGCGGCTGGGTCACCGTGGACGGCGAAGTCATCGACGAGCCGCAATTCAAGGTCGAAGGCCAAAAGGTCGAGCTCGACAAAGACGCCAAGGCCACCGCGCCTGAGCCAGTCACTATTCTGCTCAACGTCCCGGCCGGCATGGATACCGACAGTGCAATGCAGCTGATCAGCGCCGAAACCCTGAGCGAAGAACACCGCTACGGCAAACGCCCGTTGCGCGGGCACTTCCTGCGCCTGAGCACCAGCGCCGACCTGCAGGCCAATGCCAGCGGTCTGCTGGTATTCACCCAGGACTGGAAAATCCTGCGCAAGCTCACCGCCGACTCCGCCAAGATCGAGCAGGAATACGTGGTTGAAGTAGAGGGCGATATGGTCGCTCACGGCCTCAACCGCCTGACCCACGGCCTCACCCACAAGGGCAAGGAGTTGCCGGCGGTCAAAGCCAGTTGGCAGAACGAAAACCGCCTGCGCTTCGCCATGAAAAACCCGCAGCCGGGGATCATTGCCCAGCTCTGCCAGGCCGTTGGCTTGAAAGTCATCAGCGTGCGCCGCATCCGTATTGGCGGTGTGTCCATCGGCAAGGTGCCAGTCGGCCAATGGCGCTACATGTCCGGCAAAGAGAAGTTCTGACGACTCTGTTTTGCCGCCCCACATTTTCGGCAGCGCCCCGCGCGATGCCCACAGCGAGAGATCAGGATTGCCCACATGATTCATAACGACGTATTGCGCAGCGTGCGCTACATGCTCGACATCAGCGACAAGAAAGTCATTGAAATCACCAAGACCGGCGGCATGGAAATCGCCCTCGAAGACCTGGTGAAATACCTCGACAAGAAAGAAGAAGACGAAGAAGGCTTCGTGCGCTGCCCGGACGAAGTCATCGCGCACTTCCTCGACGGTCTGGTGATCTTCAAACGTGGCAAGGACGAAAGCCGTCCGCCACAGCCGATCGAAGTGCCGGTGACCAACAACATCATTCTGAAAAAGCTGCGCGTGGCCTTCGAACTGAAAGAAGACGACATGCACGCAATCCTCAAGGCTGCCGAGTTCCCGGTGTCCAAGCCTGAGCTGAGCGCACTGTTCCGCAAGGTTGGCCACACCAACTACCGCCCATGTGGCGATCAACTGCTGCGCAACTTCCTCAAGGGCCTGACCCTGCGCGTTCGCCCGCAGTAAGCCCCGCCAGCCTTGAGCCGCCCGGGAGGCGGCTTGAGGCTCGGCTGTATGAATCCTCATTCCTCGCAAAAATAGTGGCTCCGCTTTTCGTGGCTGACGACTAGGGTGTATTGATCCCTAGCACTCAGGATTCGCCATGCACCCATACTTTTCCCTGCAAGGCCGCACCGCTCTGGTGACCGGCGGCACTCGTGGTATCGGCAAAATGATCGCCAAGGCCTTTGTCGAGGCCGGCGCCCGGGTTTTCGTCTGCGCCCGGGATGCCGAGGCCTGTCATCAAACGGCCGAAGAACTCGGCGCGTTGGGCACATGCCACGGCGTGGCAGCGAATCTGGCGACTGAAGAAGGCGTTCAGGAACTGGCCGCTCGATTGGCCGAGCAGATCACTCACCTGGATATTCTGGTGAACAACGCCGGCACCACCTGGGGCGCGCCGCTGGAGAGCTACCCGGTCAAGGGCTGGGAGAAAGTCATGCAGCTCAACGTGACGTCGGTGTTCAGTTGCATCCAGCAGTTTCTGCCGCTATTGCGCCAGGCCGGCTCAGCGGCGAATCCGGCGCGGATCATCAATATCGGATCGGTGGCGGGGATTTCTTCCTTCGGCGAGCAGGCCTATGCCTATGGGCCAAGCAAGGCTGCCTTGCATCAGTTGTCACGGATTCTGGCCCGCGAACTGGTGAGCCAGCACATCAACGTCAACGTGATCGCACCGGGCCGATTCCCGAGCAAGATGACCCAGCATATTGGCAATGATCAGCAAGCATTGGCCGAAGACACGGCGCTGATTCCGATGAAACGTTGGGGGCGCGAAGAAGAAATGGCAGCGCTGGCGATCAGTCTGGCGAGCACGGCCGGGGCGTACATGACCGGGAATATCATTCCGCTGGATGGTGGGTTCAGCCTCTGAAATCGGCGTAGCCGATTGGAAAAGATCGCAGCCTTCGGCAGCTCCTACACAGGATCGGCGAACATCCTGTAGGAGCTGCCGAAGGCTGCGATCTTTTGATCTTTAGGGCATCATTCCCACCCTACCCCGTCTCGACCTCAAACCATGACTTACAGCGTCTCCCCCATCGGCTTTGTCCGCTCCTGCTTCAAGGAGAAGTTCGCCATCCCGCGCCAACCGCAATTGGCGCCCGCCGCCCGTGGCGTGCTGGAACTGGTGCCGCCGTTCGATCAGGGTGACGCCGTGCAGGGTCTGGAACAGGTCAGTCACGTCTGGCTGCTGTTCCTGTTCCATCAGGCTCTGGAAGAAAAACCGCGCTTGAAAGTGCGCCCTCCCCGGCTCGGCGGCAACAAATCCATGGGCGTGTTCGCCACTCGCGCCACCCATCGTCCGAATGGCATTGGCCAATCCGTGGTGAAACTGGACAAGGTCGAAGCCAATCGCCTGTTCATCTCCGGTATCGATCTGCTCGACGGCACGCCGGTTCTCGACATCAAACCTTACGTGCCTTACGCCGACATCATCCCCGACGCCTCCAACAGCATCGCCAGCGCTGCGCCGCAACTGATTGACGTGCAGTGGACGGACACCGCGCTGCAACAAGCGCACACACACGCACAGCGCCTGGCCGAGCCGTTGGTTGAGTTGATCGAGCAGTGTCTGGCGCAGGATCCGCGCCCGGCGTATCAGACGCCAGCGCCGGAACGTGAATACGGCGCACAATTCTGGGATCTGGACGTGCGCTGGCATTACCCGGTGCCGGAGCAGATTCGCGTCCTCGAAGTCATCCCCGCCAACGCGTAAGCCCCGAAAACCAAAAAGCCCGCGCTGCCTTTTCGGGCAACGCGGGCTTTTGCTTTGTGTAGGAGCTGCCGAAGGCTGCAATCTTTTGATCTTGTTTTTAATGGATCAAGATCAACAGATCGCAGCCTTCGGCAGCTCCTACAAGGAAATGTTTCAGGCATGAAAAAGCCCCCATTACCTGTGCAGGCAATGGGGGCTTTTCAGTGGTGCTTACTTCTCGACGAACGCACGCTCGATCAGGTAATCACCCGGCTCGCGCATGCGCGGCGAGACTTTAAGGCCGAAGCTGTTCAACACTTCACTGGTCTCGTCGAGCATGCTCGGGCTACCGCACAGCATGGCGCGGTCGTCCTGCGGGTTGATCGGCGGCAGGCCGATGTCGCTGAACAGCTTGCCGCTGCGCATCAGGTCGGTCAGGCGGCCTTCGTTCTCGAACGGTTCGCGGGTCACGGTTGGGTAGTAGATCAGCTTGTCGCGCAGCGCTTCGCCGAAGAACTCGTTCTGCGGCAGGTGCTCGGTGATGAATTCGCGGTAGGCGACTTCATTCACATAGCGAACGCCGTGGCACAGGATCACTTTTTCGAAACGCTCGTAGGTTTCAGGGTCCTGGATCACGCTCATGAACGGCGCCAGACCGGTGCCGGTGCTGAGCAGGTAAAGGTGTTTGCCAGGTTTCAGGTCATCCAGTACCAGCGTGCCCGTAGGCTTTTTGCTGATGATGATCTCGTCGCCTTCCTTCAGGTGCTGCAACTGCGAAGTCAGCGGGCCATCAGGCACCTTGATGCTGAAGAACTCCAGATGCTCTTCCCAGTTCGGGCTGGCGATCGAGTAAGCGCGCATAAGCGGGCGGCCATTTGGTTGTTGCAGGCCGATCATCACGAACTGCCCGTTCTCGAAGCGCAGGCCCGGGTCGCGGGTGCACTTGAAGCTGAACAGGGTATCGTTCCAGTGATGAACACTGAGGACACGCTCGTGGTTCATGTTGCTCATGTACGTTTGACTCCTGGATATTGGGTCTGCGCGTCTCTTGAAGCCAATGATGGCAGGCCGACGGTGCGCAATTGCATCGCATTCTAATAGCGACGACAATATCTGTTAACTGGATTATTAAGATAAGGGTTATCGGTTATATCGATATGCGATTTACTCTCCGTCAACTGCAAGTCTTCGTCGCCGTCGCCCAGCAGGAAAGCGTGTCCCGTGCTGCGGGTCTGCTCAACCTTTCACAATCGGCGGCGAGCACCTCGATCACCGAACTGGAGCGCCAGTCCAGCTGCCAGCTGTTCGACCGCGCCGGTAAACGGCTGAGCCTCAACGCCCTCGGCAAACAGCTGTTGCCGCAAGCGGTGGCCCTGCTCGATCAAGCCAAGGAGATCGAAGACCTGCTCAACGGCAAGTCCGGTTTCGGCTCGCTGGCCGTCGGCGCGACGCTGACCATCGGCAATTACTTGGCGACCCTGCTGATCGGCAGCTTCATGCAGCGCCATCCGGAAAGCCAGGTGAAGCTGCACGTTCAGAACACCGCTAACATCGTGCAACAGGTCGCTCACTATGAAATTGATCTGGGTCTAATCGAAGGCGATTGCAGCCATCCGGACATCGAAGTGCAGAGCTGGGTCGAGGATGAACTGGTGGTGTTCTGCGCGCCGCAGCATCCACTGGCCAAACGCGGCAGCGCGAGCATGGAAGAGTTGACGCACGAGGCGTGGATTCTGCGCGAACAAGGCTCCGGCACGCGCCTGACGTTTGATCAGGCCATGCGTCACCATCGCAGCGCGCTGAATATCCGACTTGAGCTGGAACACACCGAAGCGATCAAACGCGCGGTGGAATCGGGGCTGGGGATTGGCTGCATCTCACGGCTGGCGCTGCGTGATGCATTCCGGCGCGGCAGCCTGGTGGCGGTGGAGACGCCAGATATGGATCTGGCGCGGCAGTTCTACTTCATCTGGCACAAACAGAAGTACCAGACCTCGGCCATGCGCGAGTTTCTCGAACTGTGCCGCGCTTTCACCGCCGGGGTTCAGCGCAGCGACGAGATCGTTCTGCCGACTATCGCTTAAAGCAGAATCACGGCCCACACCAGCGCGATCATGCTCAGCGCGACAAATTGCGCGGCGCTGCCCATGTCCTTGGCGTTCTTGGACAGTGGGTGCAGCTCCAGCGAGATGCGGTCGATGGCCGCTTCCACTGCCGAGTTCAGCAGTTCGACGATCAGCGCCAGCAGACACACGGCGATCAACAGCGCCTGTTCAACACGGCTGACATTCAGAAAGAACGTCAGTGGTACCAGCACCACATTAAGCAGCACCAGTTGGCGGAATGCCGCTTCGCCGGTAAAGGCTGCGCGCAGACCGTCCAGCGAGTAACCGGAGGCGTTGAGGATGCGTTTCAGGCCGGTCTGGCCCTTGAAAGGTGACATAAAGTAGAAACCAACCAAAAAGGAGTGGGAAAGCTAGATCAACCAAAGTCAAAAAAGCGTGAACGCGCCAGCCATTACTGGCTCGCAATTGACTCAAGTTGTTGCAGAAGCAATGCCGCCTGCGTTCGTGTACGCACATTCAGCTTGCGAAAGATCGCCGTGACATGAGCCTTGATGGTCGCTTCCGACACGCTCAATTCATAGGCAATCTGCTTGTTCAACAGGCCTTCGCAGACCATGGTCAAGACGCGGAACTGCTGAGGTGTCAGGCTGGCCAGGCCATCGCTGGCGGCTTTGGCTTCGGCAGAAACGCTGACCGCTTCAAAAGCTTGCGGTGGCCAGAACACATCGCCATCGAGCACTTTGCGCACGGCTTCCTGAATCACGCTGAGGTCGCTGGACTTGGGAATAAAGCCACTGGCGCCGAACTCGCGGGATTTGACCATCACCGAGGCTTCTTCCTGCGCCGAAACCATCACCACCGGAATTTGCGGGTATTGGCCGCGCAACATCACCAACCCGGAAAACCCGAAAGCGCCGGGCATGTTCAGATCCAGCAGGACCAGATCCCAGTCAGCCTTTTCTGTCAGACGCGTTTCCAGTTCGGCGATGCTCGCCACTTCCACCAGCCGTACATCCGGGCCAAGGCCCAGCGTCACCGCTTGATGCAGGGCGCTACGAAACAGGGGGTGATCATCGGCAATCAGGATGTCGTATGTGGCCATTTTTCAAATGATCCTGTTTTTTGATGGCAGAGCCGGTCTATTCGGCTCTGGCCAAAGCAACTCAAGATGCTGCTTGCAGCGGCATCCATAGGGGCACGTTCAACGCCAATAACCAGCAAACACGGCGTTTCAAACCTTGGCCGCACCCTAATCGGCGCCAAGCATGCCCAGCGAAGACAGGGTGGTCAAGCAACACGGCCGCCGCAATGTGCAGTATGGGCCACTATTGGGCCAAGTCCGCCTGCGGCTTTCGTATAAAGGGTTGCAACTCGGCATGGGCCGGCGTCGATTCATTCATATCCAATTGCTGTTTGGCGCCCAGATAATGCTGACTGAACACATCGAAATAAGCATCCAGTGCCGATGCAGCGTCGCTGTCACCTGCCAGTTCCAGACACAGTGCTGCGACTTCGGCGGTGCACAGGTGCTCGCTGCGGGTCGAGCGGCGCAAACGGTAGCGCGACAGTTTGTCGGGCAGCAGGCTGAGAATCGGCAAGCGCTCGAAGTACGGGCTCTTGCGGAAAATCTTGCGCGCCTCGGTCCAGGTCGCGTCCAGCAGAATAAACAGCGGGCGCTTGCTGCTGTCGAGTTCGACGGTGTTTGTCACCCGCGACGGCTCGACATATTCCCCGGGAAACACCAGGTACGGCTGCCACTGTGGGTCATTGAGCAGCGCCAGCATCTGCGGGTCAGGCTCGGTACGTGACCAGATGAATGCGTGGTTATCCCGTACCACATCAGCAATCAGCCAACCGGTGTTGCTCGGTTTGAATACTTCCTTGCCGGTCATGATCAGGCACACACCCGAGCGGGAGTCGACGCTTGGCCGCCAGGCGCACAGGCAATGGCTGATGATCACCCGACAGTCGCGGCAGCGCTCGGAGCGAAAGCCTCGGGCCTGAATCGGCTTGATGCCCTCGTCCTCGCGTTGATCGCGCAGGCGGGCTACGGCGTTAGGGGCATGATTGATCACGGGCGGCGCCACACAGCAGGGAAACTCGACACGAACAACACTCGGCAGGGCAGTAAAGACCGCAAGTTTACCAGAGCGACAGGGACAAACCTGTACCGTCCAGACTGGCTCCCCTATAATTCGCCGCCACTGAACGCACAGTCACGTGGCTGGTCGAAACACCAGTCACTGAACCAGGAGAGTTTCATGCTGCGCCTTATCGTTCCCACCGCTGCCATTCTGCTGGCGTCGTCCTTCACCGCTCAAGCTGCATCCTTGAGTGAGCAGAATCTGAACAGAGAGCTGCGCAATGTCGCCGCCCAAAGCAGCGTCGGCACGCCACGGGCAATCAACGAAGACATTCTTGATCAGGGCTACACCGTTGAAGGCACTCAGTTGATCAATCACCTGAGCGTACAAAAGAGCCACGCCGACAAAATGCGCGCAGACCCCAAAGCCGTGTATTTCCAGTTGGGTGCTTCGGTTTGCAACAACCCATCGTTCCGCAAGCTGATGGCCAAAGGCGCGATCATGCGTTACGAATTCACCGAAGTGAAAACCAACAAGGCTGTTGGCGCTGCCAGCTACCAGGATTCGGATTGCCCAAAAGCCGCTCCGGCGAAAAAGAAGTAATCATCGCGAATTGGCGCGCCGCTGTTCATCCTCGGCGCGCAACTCGGCCACCAGGGCCTGTAAATAACGAGAACGCCGCTCCCCGCCTGCCAACCTTCGGCAGCACTCCTCTTCGAGACTCACTTGGTTAGTCTCGGCTGCTGCCTTCAACATCCGATACAGCTGCGTATCGATTTCCAGAACCACTCTGGCCAAGTATCCCGCCTCCTTGCTACCCACAAATCCTTAATAGCGTGCTCCTTGCGTACGGTCAGTAATGCCAAGTTGTAGCAAGGTGCCTGTAGGTTAGTTAATCAGAGGGTTCGTCGTTCGGCGCACGTTCGGACGAGCGGTGAAGCCATCGACCGAACAATCAACAAGCGATTGCCATCCGCAACGCTGCAGCGCAATGATCAAATCAGCGAAATCACCCGCAAGGGTCTAGATTCAGAGTATTCACAATCAATTTTCAGCGGCAGGAAAAGCAACTGTCGATTGTGTGTTTTCGCAGCGCAGCCCTGACGCCGCACGTCAGGGCGGCCCGCTCCGTGCAGAAGGAGACGTTGAATGCCTTACCAACCGAATGACCTCCTAAACCGTCATTTTCAGGAAAGCGGCCCCGACCTCATCAGCCAGGTCGAAGAACAACTCAGCCGTGTTTCTCCCAACAGCCCAAATATTCCCATCTACCGAGACATGATCCTGACGGTGCTGCGCATGGCCCAGGAAGACCACAACCGCTGGAACGCCAAGATCACGTTGCAAGCCCTGCGCGAGCTGGAGCAGGCGTTTCGGGTTCTGGAAAAATTCAAGGGCCGGCGCAAGGTCACCGTGTTCGGCTCGGCGCGCACGCCGGTTGAGCACCCGCTGTATGCACTGGCCCGGGAGCTCGGCGCGAAACTGGCGAGTTCGGACATGATGGTCATCACCGGTGCCGGTGGCGGCATCATGGCCGCCGCCCACGAAGGCGCAGGGCGTGATCACAGCCTCGGGTTCAACATTACCCTGCCCTTCGAACAGCATGCCAATCCGACCGTGGACGGTACCGGCAACCTGCTTCCGTTCCACTTCTTCTTCACCCGCAAGCTGTTCTTCGTCAAGGAGGCCGACGCATTGGTGCTGTGCCCGGGCGGCTTCGGCACGCTGGATGAAGCACTGGAAGTGCTGACCCTGATCCAGACCGGCAAAAGCCCACTGGTTCCGGTGGTATTGCTCGACTCACCGGGCGGTACGTTCTGGCAAGGCGCGATGGATTTCATCCGCCAGCAACTGGAGGAAAACCGCTACATCCTGCCAACCGACATGAAGCTGATGCGATTGGTCTACACCGTCGAGGAAGCGGTGGAACAGATCACCCAGTTTTACAGCAACTTCCACTCCAGTCGCTGGCTCAAGGGGCAATTCGTGATTCGCATGAATCACAAGCTCAGCGATCAGGCGTTGGAGCATATGCAGGAAGCCTTTGCCGATCTGTGTTTGAGCGGCCATTTCCATCAGCATGTTTACAGCGGCGAAGAACACGACGACGCCCAGTTCAGCCATCTGGCGCGATTGGCTTTTGCCTTCACCGCCCGCAATCAAGGGCGCTTGAGGGAACTGGTCGACTACATCAACTTGCCGGAAAACTGGGCCCACTCCCAACCGCAAGCCGCGCAACGCAGCAGAGAACCCTCGAAGGTAATTTGAAGGCAAAAAAAAACGGCCCGCTATTTTCATAGCGGGCCGTTTCGTTGCAACCGTTCTAATCGTCCATCCCTCTACCGCTGAACAAGCGGTTGATCATCTCCATCGAGAAGCCCCGATACGCCAGGAACCGGCCTTGTTTGGCCCGTTCCCTGGCATCAATCGGCAAATGCCCGGAGAATTTCCGTTGCCAGGTTTCCTGAAGTTGCTCCTGCCAACTGATACCGCTTTCGCGCAGGGCGAGTTCGATATCGGCACGTTGCAAACCACGCTGGCTCAGCTCCTCGCGAATTCGCAGAGGGCCATAACCGGAACGGGCTCGGTAGGAAACAAAGCTTTCAAGATAACGGGTTTCGGAAAGCAGCCCTTCTTCCGTCAAACGGTCGAGGGCTGTTTCGATCATTTCCGCCTCAGCGCCGCGCTGACGCAGTTTACGCGTCAGCTCGACTCGACCGTGCTCGCGACGTGCGAGCAGGTCCATGGCGGTTCGCCGCACCGCGACGAGGGTATCGAGTACAAGTGTCATTCAAAGACTTCAAACGTCGGCATCGGCCTCAGCCATATCGTCGACTTTGTCCTTGGCCAGCGAAGCCTTGACGTCTGCTGCCGGGGCCAGCAGCTTGTCACGCAGTTGCTTCTCGAGCTTCTTGGCGATTTCCGGATTGTCTGCCAGGAACTTGGCCGAGTTGGCCTTGCCCTGACCGATCTTGGTGCCTTCATAGGCGTACCAGGCGCCGGACTTCTCGACGAAACCGTGCAGCACGCCCAGATCAATCATCTCACCGTTGAGGTAGATGCCTTTGCCGTAAAGAATCTGGAACTCGGCCTGACGGAACGGCGAAGCGACCTTGTTCTTCACAACCTTGACGCGGGTTTCGCTGCCGACCACTTCGTCGCCTTCTTTCACCGCGCCAGTACGGCGGATGTCGAGACGAACCGAGGCATAGAACTTCAGCGCGTTACCACCGGTGGTGGTTTCCGGGCTCCCGAACATCACGCCGATCTTCATACGAATCTGATTGATGAAGATAACCAGGCAGTTGGCGTTCTTGATGTTACCGGTGATTTTACGCAGCGCCTGGGACATCAGACGGGCTTGCAGGCCCACGTGCATGTCACCCATTTCGCCTTCGATTTCAGCCTTCGGCACCAGTGCAGCCACGGAGTCGACGATGATCACGTCAACGGCGTTGGAGCGCACCAGCATGTCGGTGATTTCCAGAGCCTGTTCACCGGTGTCCGGCTGGGAAACCAGCAGGTCATCGACGTTGACGCCCAGTTTGCCGGCGTACTCAGGGTCGAGGGCGTGTTCGGCGTCGACGAATGCGCAGGTCGCGCCAGCTTTTTGAGCCTGGGCGATCACGGACAGTGTCAGTGTGGTTTTACCGGAAGATTCTGGACCGTAGATTTCAACGATACGGCCTTTTGGCAGGCCGCCAATGCCGAGTGCAATGTCCAGACCCAGAGAGCCAGTGGAGATAGCCGGGATCGCCTGACGGTCCTGATCGCCCATACGCATCACGGCACCCTTGCCGAATTGACGTTCGATCTGACCCAGGGCCGCAGCCAAGGCTTTCTTCTTGTTGTCGTCCATTAAAGTCCTCACGTAATCAATAAGGCCTGACGGCCAACACCTGTATAAGTAGCCAGTATTATTCCACAGCGTTCGCGGATCGCCTACCCCTGATTTTCGATTTCTCGTGCCGCTAGTCGCATGAGCCCTTCTAGCGCGGCCTTCACCGTTTGTCGGCGGACTTCATCGCGATTGCCCGCGAAGTGCTGCACTTCACTGGAAACCGCATCGCCAACGCCCCAAGCCAGCCACACGGTGCCCACCGGTTTGTTTGGCGTGCCACCGTCGGGCCCGGCCACACCGCTGACCGCTACGGCGAACCGCGCCAGGCTCTGTGCCTGCGCACCCCGCACCATCGCCTCGACCACCTCGCGACTGACTGCGCCCAGCGAGTCGAACAACTCGGCCGGCACATTCAGTTGCTGGGTTTTCTGCCGGTTGGAGTACGTCACGTAACCGGCCTCGAACCACGCCGAGCTGCCCGGAATCCGCGTGATGGCTTCGGCAATCCCGCCGCCGGTGCAGGACTCGGCGGTGGTGACGTGGGCATTGAGCACTTGCAGACGTCGGCCAAGCTCGGCTGCCAGTTGAGTGATCTCTTTCACGGTGCTCTCCGGATCGTGTGGAATGCGTCCACCGTACACGAGCCGGTTGCGCTTTCAATACACAAGCTTATTCAAAATGTTCGGGCGCCAACGCTCTGACATAGGCCTGACAAGCCTGCAAGGCAATCAGTCCGCGATCGCCTTCGCCGGTGATGGCGACAATTCGTTGAGCATGCGCCGGGTCAAGTCGGGCGCGTACGGTTGCATGATCCACGCCGCCGGTGCCGGTGGCGGCTGGCACTGCACATCCTGCGGCAACGTCGCCTGCGTCGAGGAGGACTGACAGGCGCACATCAGCAGTGGCAAGACGATCGCGCAGGCGATCCTGATCACGTTGGGCATCGCTCAGCGCTCGATAGTGGGTTCGTTCACTGGCCGCGAGCCGTTGCTCCAGTGCCAGACGTTTATCCTGCTCGGCTTGTTGCGCGGTGGCTGCGGTCAGGGTCAGTTGATTGAGCACTTCTGCGTTTAACCGAGCCTGTTCGGCCAGTTGCCGTTCGTAGCGCCACTCCTGAAACTGCCAAGCCGCGGCAAACGCACCAGCGGCCAGCAACAAGATGCCGATCACTCGCCAGGTAATTGGCATAACACCGCCCTCGCCCGCGCCCAGATTTCGAGTCGATCCTGCAAGCCGTTCAACCCGCCGTTGATACGCCGGGTGATGGTGTTGAACTGATCGCGATCGGCGAGCTCGTTCAAGCCATTCTTTTCCCAGAACCACGCGGCGGATTCAGCGGCCCATTGCGGCTGCTCCAACAGTTCCGGCAAGGACAGCAGACGCTCATCGCCGAACAGCCCGACGCTGCATTGACGATAGTTGCTACGGCCGGTGATCTGGATCAGCCCGCGACCGCGGTACTTCTGCCCGTCGCCATCGGCCTCGGGCGTGTTGCCCAGACGTAACGCCAGAGTGCCTGTGTCGTATTTGCTCAGATACTGGTTGTTGCCCAGTTCCCGCACGTATTGCAACTGCCCCGATTCATGACCGATTTGCGCGAGGAATGCAGCAATACGCTTGGGCGTTTCGATGCGACGGTTAGCCATGGCGCTATTGAGCGCAGAAACAAAAACGCCCGCTTGGCTGCGGGCGTTTGGCATGATGTTTAAAAGGTTTTTTTCAGTGATTTGCATAATGCGTAATCCTCCCTGGATGCCGGGATTGAATCATGGTTGGCGACTGATACCTGCCAGCCATTTTTTTGCCAGAGTTTTCACGGAGCTATCCGAGGCAGTCTTTTCGAGTGTTTCATTCAATGGCAAAACCAGGCCACCAGACAGCAACCACTCTTGATACTCAAGCCAGTCCCGGTTGGTCAGGTCCTGCGGGATAAATGCTGAATCCTCAATGCGCAGCACTCCATAAGTTGTCATTTGATAGGTCATGGGTTCACTCCTAGATTTCAGCGTCTGCTGTCCATTCAATCTGCAATCCGTTACCTGGCTGGCTGTTTACAGGCGTCACAGTGCCGATCGCAAAACTGCGCTGTGTCACACTTTGTACAGTTGTTCCCGTGCAGGCCACTCCCGCCGAGTAATTCCAAACCTGATTACTTTCATTTCCGGGGCAATACAGGACAACAGTAGGCTGCACTCTCTTCTGCACCTGCATGTCTACGACCATTCCGTATTGACCGTTATTTGCAGCCGCTGCCTGAGTAAACGTGACAATGCATGTACCGACGCCATTGTTTGCACGAATCGCTAAACGGTTGGCAAAAGACTTCTCGAAGTAACGCTGACAAAGCATCATCTCTTCAGCGGCTGGACGATATTCGAATGGCGTGGAGATCGGTCCCTCCTCCAACTGGACTCTTGCGAAGTCGACCGTCTGTAAAACATTGAGCGGAAGATCGAAAGCCAGCCGCAGGTAATCATTGGCACCGAGCATCTTTCCCGCAATAGCCGGGACCTGGAATGTTGCGCTGTACTTGGCCCAAGCAGTGCTTAATTGAAAAATATCGACGACTTTTACGACCGCCTCCGAACCACCGGTCCCAAAGTACTGACCTATCGCCACTTTTAACGGTCGAGCAGCATCAGATCGCGCCCAGAAGGTTAGGGTGGCCGTTTTCCCGGCCAGTGTCCGGACCGATTCAATGCTCTGGGAAACCTTGTGCTCGGTTGCACCGACGCCAGCGGTGGTTTGTTGCCAGCGTAAAAAATAACTCGGCTCACCGGACACTTCTGGCTGGCCCGGCGCGAAGTCCTGGCGAGAGATGGTCACGGCGGCATTGCCATTCCAATCGCAACGAAAACGATCGGCCACATAGCCGCCAATGTTTGGCCCTTGGTTGATTGCACCGCGCTGCCAGATATCGAACCCGCCATTGATCAACAGATTTCTGCGATACACCTGAACCGGAAACTGTTGCAGCGGGTCGGGCTTGGACAATTGCCGAATCGCCTGAGCCAACTGATCAGTCTGCTGCTCGTCTGGCTTCAAACCCGCCGCGGTAATCGCGCTGAGTATTTCCTGAGTAACACTGTTGCCCCAGATCGCCGGAATCAGCGATCCCGGTGTTCCGGCTATCGCATCTTCATCAACAAATTTGCCGTCGACCAAGCCGGAGCTGGGCACACTTCTTGGATAATCCACGTTAATTTTCCTTTTTAGTTCGGGCTGCGTCTGCGCTGCCAAAGGGCAGACTGCTCAGCCATTTGTACGCAGCAACACTTCCAGCCAGTCGGGTTCGACCGGCCGAGAGCGTGTATCCGGAAATTCAGGATCGTTTGGCCAATCGCGCAGTGCCTGCCGGTAAGCGAGAAGTTCTTTGAACTCCTCCGTGCGCAGTGTCGTACCCTCGCCGGCTTCCATTTCTTCAACGTCGCGAAGTACCAGCCATTGAGTCGACTCCAGCGCCTTGTTTCGCCAGGCGCGTTCTAAACCATCGTCGGTTTGTACGGCGAGTAAAACCCTTTCCGGGCGGCCGTCAATGTTCAGAGAAAGAACCGTGCCTTTAGGGGCGTTCGACACCAGCGCGCAGTACTCACCTTCACTTAGCTGAAACGCATCGGCCGGGATATTCGGCCCATGTAAATCCGAGTGGTAGAAGCCAGAAGTTGCGGGAGAAAAATAATACATAGTCAATACCCTATCCCGATGGTGCGCGCGGAAATGGAGACACCCGGATAATCAGGACAGCGTACGTTGATGCCCACGCGCGGATTCACCGTTGAAACACCGTTCCACGTCAAAAACGTTGCTGTTGATGTACCTTCATGTGTGGCAACTGCAAGAAACAACGCATTGGGAAATGCCAGCGGCCACATATTCAGATCGCCACAATTGTTGTTGCCCGACTGACTGGCACTGCCGTTAATCCACTGGATGATCAATCCACCCATCCAGGAAGGAAAAACGATGTAGCCTGAAATCCCCAGCCTCACCATGAAGCCAAGTCTGAGTTTTTTCGGCGTCACAATAGTCGTGTCACTTACGCCAGCATTAACCTCTGCCTGAGAGGCGACTTTTGCTGTGCCAACGATGGACTCTGTTGCCTGCTGGATCTTTTTCGCAATGGATTAGAATACGCGCAACGGGGTCATCAATTTGGTAGCACTGGCACCAGACTCCGCGTCCTCCTGTCCAGCCAGGCTGTCACTGTATTTTTTCGAGATTAGCGTATTGATTGCTGCTCTTAGCTGAGTGTTATCAGCTTCGTCCGCGACCGCCCCCGAGCTTTTGATGACTTCAAGAATTTCCTGCGTGACGCTATTACCCCAAGTTGCCGGAATTAATGACCCCGGTGTTCCAGTCACGGGATTTTCATCGACAAAACCGCCGTTGACCAGGCCAACGCCGGGGATACTTTTTGGATAGTCCACTGTACATTTCCTTATGTACTAATCAGTTGACGACGGAGGCGCCGGGGATCACCGGCCAACTCACTTCTTGCGGAAAACCGGGCTGCTTTTCGATGCGATTGAGCTCGACGCTGTAGAGCTTCCACTCGAGCAGGAGCAGCTGTTCGTCATGACTGGCGTCGCCAATGTCTTCGGCGTATTGCAGAGGCGCGATGCGCAGGACTGCTTCGCGTAGCAGCGTGTCGCGCTTGACGAGAACGACACGTTTGAGATCGGCCAATTGCGCGGCTTGATCGATCTGCCACGCATTATCGACCCACGCATGAAATCCGCCCGGCCATGGCAGCTTGGTGAAGCCTTCGGGTATATCGCCCAACGCTGTCCAGACTTCTCGAATGCCCGTATTGGTGCGATAAACGTCACCGCGTAAATCGAGCTTTTGTTGCAGAGACCCGTTGTCATATGCCCACGCATATCCGCTCGGGGCCGGCGACAGTTCGATACTCAATGTCACAGCGTTACTCGGCAATTGCACACCGATACCCGGCACAAGGGGGAACTCGACAGGCCCGGTCAGTGCGCCGCTGTCGTCTATCAAATAATTGAACATATTTACCTCAAATCAGTTTGATACGAGCGGGGTAGGCAATATTTCGCGGGCGGGTTTCACCCGCGAAATTGCCGATATTGCCAATGTAGGTGTCCGAGTCGAATGCAGGGTTAGGATAGGTAGTTGCGACTGTCGTGGTAGTCGGTGAAAAGTTGACGTTGGTGCCAACGTCCCACACGGGATCCGGAATCGCCGGGGCAGGCTTGAAAGAAGCGCCTGTGCCAGTCGGTAGATAGTGGTTATGACTTTGCAAGGCATGTGTTTGCAGACTGCCGGCCAACCGCCCGGCATCAACGTTTCTGGTTTCACTCAGTACCCGCAAAAACTCGCCGCGAATTTCGGGAATTCGAAAGTTCGAGGAACCATCTCCACTGGTCCAACCTCCTTCCCTTCCCGTTCTCCCGGCCTCAGTGGTCAACGCACCGGATGACTGGGCAAAATCCCACAGCCAAGGCCACTCAGCACGTTTGAACAGATCGCCATTGGGAACGCCATAACCTCCGGGGTTAAGCACCGTGGTGGTTTCAAAAAACGGCCTCCCCAAGGCAGTGCTGTCAAAGCGACCGACCGGCCACCAGCCTCCCGCACCATCACTGCGTAAATGCCACCAGTCACCACCGCCCATCAGTGCGAAAAATGGATAGCCACTCGGTGAAAGATGTGTGTGAAAACGGACGCGGTCAGTGCCGGATGCCTGGATCACCAAGCGATTACCGCTGTTGTCCACACGACGAACAATCACATCGCGCACACCGAGTGAGACGTCAGCCGGCGGCAACAGCACGGTCAGCGGAGTCGGGCTCGCGTCGATCAGCACGAGACCGAGTTCTTGCTCGGTCAGCGTTTTGGAAACAGCAAGTCGAGTGATGACCGAACGCATCGGGCTGGCATTACCGACTATCAACTGAATCGCCTTGAACAACTGGCTGTTATCCGCTTCCGAAGCCACCAACCCACTGCCGCTGATCACACTCAGGATCTCCTGAGTCACGCTGTTGCCCCACACCGCCGGAATCAACGAACCCGGCGTTCCCGCCACCGGGTTTTCATCGACGAAGCGGCCATCGACAAGGCCGACGCTGGGGATGCTTTTTGGGTAATCCATAACTGTTCGTTCCTCTGAAATAACAAATGAGCCGCGTCCCGAGCGCTGCCGCTGCAACCTCGTCCGCGGTCTTTTACTGAAAACAAAAAGCCCACGGTGAAGTGGGCTTGCGTGAGGCAGATTGGTGTCTCAGGTGGCCTGTGCGCTGACCAGTTCGCGGATCGACGCAATCGCTTCATCGGCGGCGCTGCGCGCCAGATCGATGTTGCCCTTGGTCGCTTGCGCGCGGATCTGCGTTTTGGCCTTCAGGCGCAAGGTGCGCAGAGCCAGCAGGTGATCGGTAAGTTGCTCGGCTTTACCGAGGATCTGCTCCGCAGCCTGTTTCGCCGTGCGACCTTTGACTACCCACGCAGCGATCGACAGCGGTACTTCTTTTTTCGGGTAACCAGAGTCCTGATAAGCCTGGGCGTCGGCGGCAGCCTGGGCGTATTCCATGGCTTTGAGCGGGTCGCCGGCCAGTGCCGTGCGAGCGTTGTCGGCGGCTGCATCGACTTTGGTGCACAGGTGTTCAGTTTCCTGCTCGTCCAAAACACGTTTTTTATCAGCGCTCAGTACCCACTGTTCGCCATCCCAGTCGTGGGCAGTTGAAGGCTGGGGAACACGTAACTCGCCATCGAACTGGTGAAGTTCTTGAATAACGATCATCGAATAAGCTCCCACGAAAGCTGGACGTTCACGGCGTCAGAAAAGTTGATCGCGATACCAACGCTGTAGTCGGTGACTGGATGGCTCTTGATGCCCATGCTCAGCAATAATTCGTCACTGTCGGCAACCGATTGTCCAAGGTTGTGCTCAGCCTGATAGCACTGCCAGAGCGAGCGCAAATTGGCGTGATCGAAACTCGCAGTCAGACTGGAAACCGTAACGTCATTGACGATGTTGTTACTGAACAACACGCACGGTGCAACCGTGGCCGGGTTCCAGCCACCCGGGTTATTGGAGCTGCCGGCGATAATGGGCGACAGAAAGCAATAGTTGCCTCCGGCCCAACCAGTTGACGGAAAGGCAACCGTTGTCACTGCCGTCGACGACGGAGTCGGGTTACCAGCAACCATACGAGCAGAACGTGCATGAGGATCAAGCGGAAGGAATATTGCCCCAGTGCCGTTGACGGTCTGTGTCCAGGTCAAGCGTGCCCTGTTGTAAATGGTGCGCACCGTAGGCACGGAACCCGGCGCACCGGTCACCACCCACGCCAGGCACATGTCCAGCGCCGTGGATTGGAATCCGCCACCGGTAGCACCGTTGAGTGCCCCTTTCAGTGACTCCGGCACCACGTCGTGGATGCCACCCCTTTGCATGTAGAACGTCAGCACACCACCGATGACCTGCGCACGCAGAAAGTAATGGCTGCTGGGCAGAAGATCCGCACTGCTCCAGGACGAAGTCACGAAAGTGCGTGAACGCCCCAATTGGCCGCTCACCACTTCCTGGCCAAGGCTGATAAACGTACCGGCAGAAATCGAAACTCTGCCACCGCTGGTGGATGCCGCAGCCGGACTGACTGGCAAACGACCATCGGAGGTGGCGACCGTCGGCAGCGGCAATGCCATTAAAGGCAAAGCCAGATCCTGATTCCAGCCCTTGGATGTTACGGACTGAATCGCCTGCAACAACTGATCGTATTTGTTTTCATCCGGCGCCAGATCCCCGGCCCTGATCACGTTAATGATTTCCTGCGTGACACTGTTGCCCCACTCCGCCGGAATCAACGACCCCGGCGTCCCCATCAGCGGGTTCTCATCGACAAACTTCCCATTCACCAACCCGGCGCTGGGCACACTTTTCGGATAATCCATTGCATCACTCCCTAGTCATAGTTGATGTGCACTTTGGTATGCGCCGGCGCACTGCGGTGGATCAGGCATTCCAGTGCCGAGCCCGGGTTTACGCCGAAGCGTTCGCCCCAGTAACTCGCCCCGAAACGTCGACCCAGCAGCAGGCGGCCGCCGGTGTTGAGCGTCCACATGAACTGCGCTTCCCACGTGCCGAAATGTGCCGAACCGAAACGCGCACGGCCCATGCGTGGTGCTTCGTGTTCGGTGATGCTGGCGTTGGGGTAGCCCTGGCTTTTGGCGATTACGAGGTAGTAACCGACGGCCTGACTGCCAACCGCGAGCAAGCGCCGGCGCACGGCGAGACGGCGGTCGTCGAACAGTGGTTCGGCGCCCAGGCAGGGGTCGGGCAGGTTCATCACCCGCTCCCAGTCCGGCACCAATTCACTGACGCCGGCCGGGTCCATTTCGTTGAGCAGATCGGCGGCGCGGGCGTCAAGGCGCGCCAGTTCGACGGCGACGCCTTGGAGTACTTCTTCAAGCTCCGGAACCCGTTCCGGGTCCCACGCGGGGCCCGAAGGCAGCAGTGCGCGAAGTTGCGCCTGGTATTGCGCTGCGGTTCTTATGCCCCCCATACGCAACCTCCAAACGTCAGCAGTTCACTCTGGCCTGCGGGCACATCGACGACCGGTGCGGTGAGCGTGTGATCGTATTCGCCGCCAGCACTGCTGATCGCTTCGCGGATGTGGCTGATCAGCAACGGCACGCCGAGATCGGCTTCACGGTTGTGCAAGTCGCGCAACTGCGCTTCGACGGCGGCGCGTACAGCCGTGGTGTCCGGATTGACGCTTTTGAAGCGATAGACCACCGGCACCTGAATCGGTCGCTGCACATGGACTTCGGCGGTGACCGGGCGCAGCGGTTCGATGTAGTCCTGAACCTCTGCCAGTTGCTCGTCGTTGGGCACTGGTTGCGGATCGTCGTCACGCATGATGAACACCGTCACTGTGCCCGGGCCGAGCAAACCGCCACGGCACCAGGCGCGGGTTACGCCGGGCACTTCCAGCGCCCAGGTCTCGTAGTCATTGGCCGAGCCGCCGTGCGGGATGACGCGATAGGAACGGATCACCCGCGAGCGCAGCGACTCCAGACTTTCGCGCGCCACGCCACCGCTGAGTCCCGGCGCCAACACCACAAAACTGTTGCCAACGATGCCGGCAATCGGCTGCACCGGGGTCAATGCCAGACCGGCATCGGCGTTACCCAAACTGCCGGCATCCAGCGCGGCAATGGTCGTGGTGTTGATGCCGTTGGCAGTGGTGCGCGCCGTGGTCACTTTGTACGTGCGACCGTCGTTCGTTTGCAGCAGCGTGTCCACGTCCAGCACTGCGCCGGCCGTTGCTGTAAAACTGACGCTGCCGCTGGCCACTTGCGCGGGTTTGCGCGGCTGGTTCAGACGCAGGGCGGCGATGCGTTCCAGGGTCGACTCGTCGGCCTTGTCCGGAAGGATCTGCTCGGCGATCCAGTCTAGATAACCGTACAGGCCATAAGCGGCACCGCCCAAAGTGCGGGCCAGCACTTGCGCATCGGACTGGCGCAGCGAATCGCCGGCCAGGTCGCTTTGGGTGCGCTTGATCAGCACCGGCAGCGAAGGGGTTTCAAACGGCATAGATCACCTGCCAACTGTTATCGGGGTTGATGTCCAGACGCTCACCGTCGGCCAGGGTCAGGACCGTGCGCAGGTTCAGGCGCTGGGCGTCGAGGCGTTCGCTGATGATGTCGATGGCGCTGCAATGGCCGTCGTCGATAAGCCATTGCAAGGCTTCGCGGGCATAAAACTCGGCGTCCATCTGGGTCTGTCGGGTCAATTTGACCCGGCGCAACTGCCACAGGCGTGAGCCGATGCGATCGTCGGCAACGGTAGGAAAAGTGTCGCCCCACCAGCCGTAGCGCTCTTCGTCGTCGAGGGCGTCGTCATCGGCGGCGCGGCGCCAGCTAAACAGGCTGATGAGCACGGCGCGGGTCAGCGCGGCGTGGAGGTTCTGGCTGATAAACATCACTGGCCTCCTGCCGGTGCGCCGGTCTGGCCGTTGCCGGCCTGCACGCCTACGTGCACGTGTTTGATCTGGCTGATGCCGCCGGCAAGCTGATCGCCGGTGGACACGATCTTGCCGGTCTGGTTGATCACCGGCGTATCGAAGTTCACAGCGGTACTGGCGCGGATGTTCAGCGTGGCGGTTTCGATGTCGATGATCCGCCCACGCTTGAAATGGATTTTGTCGCCCTCGTCGGTGTAGATCGCCACCTCGCCGCTGGCCAGCGATTGCAAGCGATAGCGGCGATCGGCGACCACCAGGGCGATAGCGTGGGAACGGTCACCGCCCAGAAATGTGACGACACCTTCGGCGCCCGCCAGCGGGTTGCTGGTGAAGCCGTAAGGTTCGAAGTGCTCGAGGTCATCGTTGACTTCGCCGGCGGTGAGGCGCATTTGCAGCGATTGCAGCTTGGATGCCGAATTGGCGAGCACGACAGTGCCGCGCGCCAGAAGGCGTGTCAGTAGGCTCATTTTGGGTTCCTGTGAGAACGGGGCCGACGCCAAAAGATCGCAGCCTTCGGCAGCTCCTACAGCTGTAAATTGAGCCCCTGTAGGAGCTGCCGAAGGCTGCGATCTTTTGAGGGGCTATGAGGTCTTTTTGGGGGGCGAAGGATCAGGATCAAAGGTATGCGGCGGCGCAACCTGCAGGGTTGTCACCGAGCCCTGTGCCGACAACGCGTACGTCACTTTGGAGATCAGCATGTCGCCATCGAACCCGAGCACCGGATCCTTGACCTTCACCAGCGTGTTGTGACGCCACAGATCACCGTTGGCCTGGCGCCAGCCCTGCACCTGATAGGTGGTGGTTTGCGCCCGCCCCATGCGGGTGGCGCTTTCCCATTGGGCACGTTGTTGCGCCAGCTCAAACGTCAGCGCGGTGCCTTCGTTGATGATCGTAGTGCGTCGACGTTTGAAGCTCAGGTCGGCCGCCGTCGATTCAACTTCGCTGACGGCCGCCCCGCTCTTCTTGTCAGAGCCTTTTTGCTGACCGATTACCCGGTATTCGGAGAACACCTGGCTGTAATCCATCGCCGCGTTGGCCGACAGGATGTTTTTGCCCAGCTCCAGTGCATCGCTGGCGCGCCCGCCACTGCCGGGCTTGGCCAGTACCAGCCGGCCTTGCTCGTCATCGGTGGAAAACACCCGGAACAACGAGAGCAAACGGTCGATCGACTGGAACACCGTTTCACCCGGCACAATCGTGTGCTTGGCCAGCCGCGAGGTCTCGGGAATTTCGTTGACCACCGTCAGCGAATACTCCATCGCCAACGCCTGGACGATGCTCAGCAACGGTTGCTCCTGCCATTGATTGGGCCGATTGGTGGCGGCGCAATCGACCAGGTCCTGAGTCTTGGAACTGCCCTCGACACTCAGGCTGATCTGCCGACCGTCGTAGGTAATGGGCGCCTTGAACACGTAACCGGTGAGGACCAGATCCTTGCCGATCTTCACTTCGCACGGGTCGCCGGGCTTGATCCGCTGATCAACCGTCTGCCCCGGCCATTGCCAGGTGATGTCGAGTTTGAAGGTGCGAAACTGGCGCTCCAGATCAGCCGTGATTTGCACGCTTTTCCAGCCGCCGTACTCCATGTCGTTGACTATCAACGTAACGCGGTTGTCCATCTCGCTCATGGTTCACTCCCCGGAGACTTTCACGTCGTTGGGCGAGAAGCCCGGATGAGATATCCCGTTACGCTGAGTCACTTCGGTCACCCGAGTTGCATCGCCAAATTGCTTGTAGGCCACGACCACCGCCGGAAAGCTCTCCTGAAAGGATTTGTTGACTTGCCGCACACCGGACGACGCCACAGCCTTGAGATGCGCAATCAGCGCCTCTTTCACATCGCTGATGGCCTGGAAGTGCGCGGGGTCGGCCTTGTCCAGCATTGGATTGATCGCCACGGCCACGGCGTCACGCAGAGCCTGCATGTCGTCACTGACCGGGACTTCCTGCCGGGCCACCGGGCTCGTCGCCTGTTGGCCTACCGATGGCGTCGATTGCAGCTTGACCGGGGTGGTCGCTACCGGCATCGATGCCACCCATTGCGCAACTTTGACCAGCATTGTGTCCTGCACCAGATCCGCCATGGCTTGCGCCGCCGCGGTGGTGTCCTTGCCGGTGGTGATCTTCGGTGCATCGGCCTTGCGGATGGCTTCGAGTTGTTGCGACACGTCGGCAATCACGCCACGGTAGCCCTCCTTCGCGAACGCCTTCAGCTCCTTGATATCACCGAGCAAACCCTTGAACTCCGCCGCCACTTCCTTGGGCAGTTCCTTGACGGCTTTGACCAGTTCGGTGATCTGTTTGTATTGCTCGATCAGCGGTTTGAGCTGTTCCTTGATTACCTCATAAACCCCGGTCAGGCTGTTGCGCAGATTGGCGATACCGATCCGCGCAGCCTTGATCAAGGTCATCGCCTGTTCGAAGCGTGCCACCGCAGAACCGAGCAAAGTGTCGGCCTTGGCCAGCAAGACTTTCTGCGTACTGACGGTTGCCGTCGGAAACGGCAACGGCTGATCGGGATAGAACTTCAGCGCGAACGTGACCAACCCACCGTCCTGGCGGGTGTGGGTCATGTCGCACTCGCCAACCTTGACTTGCAAGCGTCCGAGCCATGGATGCACCAGCTCACCGCTGCCCGCCTCCAGCGCCTTGAGCAGCTTGTCGCGCTGCTCCAGGCAATCGGCACCGACGATAAATGCCGTCAGATCGTGGGTCTTGGCCTGCTGGCCGAGGTCCTCGAAAAACGGCAGGTCACGCTGCGGATACTCGTGCAACTGACCTTTGCGACCGACCGGGGTTTTCGCCTGATCGATCCAGAACCCGACACCGCGAAAGGATGCCGGCAACAAGCGGTCACGCCAGTTCATTGGAACCTCCTGCCGACAGTGAGCGATAGCCGATGCGCGACGACAGCGCCAGGCCCGGTTGATTGGTTTGCGGTTGATCGGTGCGCAGCCCGGCCGGCGCGTTTTCGAAACGCACGGTGAGGCCGCCCTCGAGTTGCGTGCGGTTGTTGGCGGCGCTTTGCTGGATCAGCGTGTTGGAGGTTTGCGACAGTGAGCCGGCCTGCATGGCCGGTTTTTCCGGCGTAGTGTCGGGTGCCGCCAACGGGCTCGGTGACGACTCCACGGTGCCTTTGAAAAACACCGGCGCCAGTTCGCCTTTACCTTCAGCGTTGGTCTTCAACTGGGCTTGAGTGAAAACATCCACCCTGGCCTTGGCATCAGCGATCAGCTCGCCGAAACCGCCGTTGAAAAACGCCTTGATCGGTGCGATGGCGTCCTGAAACTTCTGCGCCCACTTTTCGATCCAGGCGGTAACGGGTGCCCAGTTCTCGATGATTTTTTCCAGCGGTGACCAGCCCAGTTGCTCGCGAATTACCGCGTACATCGCCACAAACGGCAGCTTGATGTAATCCCAGATCGCGGTGAACACACCGACCACCCCGCCCCAGACTGCCTGGATCACTTCCAGCGGCGACCAATCAAAGAAGCCTTGCAGGAAAGTCTGCACAGGCACCGAGACCGCTCTGAGCAAATCCCAGATCGAAGAGAACAGCCCGACCAATGGCCCCCAGTTATTCACGATCAGCCCATGAGGCGAATAGTTGAACCAGGTCTTGAAGAACTCCATCACCGGCGCCGCGACAGCCTTGACGCCCTCCCACAACGCCGCGAAAAACGCTGTGACCGGTCCCCAGTTACTGATCAATTGCCCCAACGGGGTGTAACCGAACATCGTCTTGAAAAACTCGGCCATCGGAATGACAACCGGCGCAATTTTCTGCCAGAGCCCGATGAAAAACGTCGAGACCGGTTTCCAGTTGGCCACGATCAAACCGGCAGCCAAGGCAATGCCAGCGGCAATCAGCATGATCGGGTTAGCCTTCATCACCATGCTCATCACGTCGAACACCTGGGTCGCACCGGTCACAGCGGTTTGCATCGCCGAGAACGCGATAGCCCCCGCCGCCAGTCCTTCGACCAGTTGCGGGTTGTCGGCGAGGATACCGCTGACCTGGGTGAGCATCGGCTCAAGTCCGACGACCAATGCACCGACAGCGGGCACCAGCGCGGCATCGATTGCGCCCGTGACCTTTTCCATCGACGCACTGAACACGTTCATGTTCTGCGCAGCGACTTTCGGTGCGGCGGGCAGGTCGACGGTTTTTGCCGTCGCGCTGACCTCGGTCAACTTTCCCTGAAACGCCACCGCCGACTTGATCCCGTCCACGAACGGCGTAATCACGCTGCCGCCCTTGAACAGACCACTGATGTCCAGTTTGCCGAGGCCGGTCTGCTCGAGGTTTTTCTTGAAGCTCTCGACATTGGCCCGAAGGGCGCCGAGTTTGGGCGACAGTTCATCGATGCCCGTGATCAGCACCGGAGTTTTCACTTTCTTTTCTTCGTCTGCCATCACTGCACCTGCTGCATCGCATTGATCCGTTGCGCGTGCTCCAGCGACTCGCGGAGCACATCCAGTGGCCTGGCCATCATCTGTTCGGGGTCAACCTTCCAGAACCAGGCCAGGTCATAGGCGACTGCGATCAGGTCGGTGATGGCGCCGACGCCGCACTCATGAAAAAACTCGCAACAGCCCAGCTCAGCGCATTGAGGTCAGCCAGATCCAACTGGTTGACCGACGACGGCGGAATGCCGGCGCACACGGCGATGTATTTGGCCGCGACGTCCATGTCGAGGCTGACCTCTTCGCTCTTGTCGATCTTGTACGGCAACGCCTTGATCGCTCGCACTTCCTGCACCGTCGGACGGCGCAGGACGAGTTCGGTCAGGGGCTCGCCGTGAGCTTCGATCGCAACTTGAAGCTTCACGGCGCCGCTCATTGCCAGGTCCCCTTGATGCCTTCGAATTTCAGTTCGATGGTGGCGTCATCGCCTTTGGAGACTGGCTCTTCGACCAGGTAAGCGCCGGCCAGCACATAGACTTTGCCGTTGCTGAATTCGCAGGTGACGGTGATATCGGTGCCTTCGATCAGCTTCTTCAGCGGGAAGTCGGCGGTGTGCAGCGCGGTCACTTTGAACGACGGTGCGATGTCGGTTTCCTTGTAGAAACCGGGTACGACGGTTTCGCGTTTGACCACCATCAACGGGGCTTCACAGCCGCCATTGATAGTCAGTTGTGCGCCGTCGACCTTGACGTAGCAGGTGCCTGCAATCAGTTGACCCATGGTGTTACTCCCTTCAATAAAAAAGCCCACGCGAGGTGGGCTGAATGCTTGACGTCGAACGCTGCGATCAGGCTGCGTCGTCGTATTGCAGGCGGAATTGGTTGAGCAGTGCGAACACGCGCAGACCGTTGATGTAATCCGGCGGGAACAGCACGTTCACGCGGCTCGGGTCCTGCACGTCGCGCTCGACGATCAGGTGCTCGGCGAACAGCTCGGCGTTCTCCACGTGGCCTTCCAGTTCGAGCTTGGCGTACTGGGCGATCAGCTCACCGCGGATGGTGCTCGGGGTGACGATGGGCTGGCCGGCGCCGAAGCGGGTGCCGTCGGAAGCCAGTTTGTGCCGGCCGTACTTGCTGGTGATCACGCTTTGCAGACGACGCACGATGAACGCCGACTGGTGCATGGTTTCGCTGTCCAGGTAGGAGTTGTCAGCCTGGCCGTAAGCGTTTTTCTGGTAGGTGGTGATCGAACGCTGAATGCGCACGTAGCCGCCTTCGTAGTACGCGGTGGCGATGCCGTAGTTGAGCAGCGACTGACGCTCGGTCAGGGTGAAGCGCTCGCTCGCCGGCGCCGGATCGACACCCGGCAGACTGCCGCTTTGCGTCGGACGGCTGGCGTCGGCGGAGATGAACACCGAGGTGCGTGCAGCCAGTGCGGCGGCTTGTACCCAGACCGGTTGCGGAACGCCCGGTTCCAGCGCCTGAATGGTCATGTGCTGATCGTTGCGCGCCTGGCCTGCAGCGACCAGAGTGCCGACGGTGCCGCGTTTGGCGCTGTAGACGTGACCGAACAGTTGCTTGGCCCACGACCAGCGACCGGTGCTGTCATCCATGACCGCTTGCCAGGTGTTGAGGGTGGCCAGATCCGACCACGGCAGTGCGATGAACTCGAACGGCTCGTCGCCCAGTGCCGCGACAGCAGCGATCTGATCGGGCACGCCGGCGCCACCGGTCATGGCGGTGATTGCGCTGGTCAGGCCGGCCGGGGTTTCTTCGCCGTTGCTCTTGCCCAGGCGATTGAATTGCAGGCTGATGTCATTGCCGCTGTCGCCAGTCCATTTGGCAGACAAGGTGACCACACCTTCGGCCGCTGCAGCACTCACCGGGAGATCGGCACTGGCGTTGATTTTCTGCGCCAGCGCAGTGGCTGCCTGAGCAGCGGTTGCACCGTTGACCACGGTGGCTTGCACACGCACGCCGCCAACATACAGATTGAGCAGACCCGCCTGAGTCGCGGTGCCGGTCAGGGTCAGCACGCCTTTGGCGACGGCGCCTTCAGCGTTGTGCAGCGGCAGGCACCAGATCTCGCCGATCGGGTCGGCCTTGCGGAAGGTCTCGTACATCGAGGCGAGCATCGAGCCCTGACCACCAATGCTTTTCGCCAGTGCAATGCTGGAGACCAGCACCAGTTTGCCGACCTCGCTCGGGGCGACGTTATCGTTGACCTGAGCGACGATCAAACGGCGCATGGTCGAGCTCGCGCTATTGGCGGCCGAGTTGTCCATTTCGGCATAGAACAGCGGTACACGAATGTCCGCGGGGATGTTGCTGAATCCGATCGCCATTATTTGGCTCCCTGTGGTTTAGCCGCTTTTGCGGTTTTGAGTGTGATATCGCCGTCGGCCAGACGCCGGCGCCACCAGGCGCTGTCCAGCACTTCACGGCCTTCGAGGGGCAGCAGATCGCCCGCCTCCGGGTCAGGTACGGCGCGGCCAGCGGCCGGCAGCACGATGATGCGATTGCTCATGGGGTTACCTCAGAAGAGAAAGTCATTTCCACGCGCCCATCGGGGCCCGGGCGTTTCAGGTTGGGGTCGGCGGGGTCGATCGCATCGACTCGCACGGTGGCCCCGGTAAAGGACGACAAACCGTCCAGTTCACGTTCGTGCCAGCTCTGCGCAGGTTGACCGGGCAGGTTGCGACCGAGCTGGAACTCGGCAAAAAAGCGCAACCGGTAAAACACGCGGCTGCTGTTGATCGAGACCATTTCGCCGCCGTCATAAACGATGGCGTTGTAGTCGTTGTCAGGCTTGAACCCCACCAGCGCGCGCCACAGTTCGCCGCGCAGGTCGTGCAACAGATTCAGCGCTTTTGTAGCGTCGGTGGCATCAAGCACGAGGACGATTTCGAAGCGGTCGCGGATCGGTTGAGTGATGAGGTTTTGTGCGGTGCTGCTACTGGCCACATCGGCCAGTGGCAGCACGTGGGCCGAAGGTGTCGGCAGGTCGGGATTGCCTTGCAGCAATACCAGATCGACGCCTACCGCAATGTGACTGGCCAGGCTGGGGCATTGCGCACGCAACTGCGTGAGGATCGGGGTGATCTTCATGAGGGTGTTCCGAATTGATGAGAGTTCCGCAGGGCCCAATGTAGGAGTGAGCCTGCTCGCGATAGCGGTGTGTCAGTCGCTATTCATGTTGATTTACCCACCGCTATCGCGAGCAGGCTCACTCCTACAAGGATTTGTGTTGCTGCGAAGTCGCGGTGAATCAGTCTTGCGCTTCTGCTTTGGGATCGAGGCAAGTCGCATCAATCAAACAGCGATAGCTGTTCTCGCGATTGCCGCTGGCGGTGACCTTGTCGATCGACCAGCGCCCACGCATGAAGTCCGGCCATGTGTCGTCGAGCAGCACAAGGCCTTCGGCAGCCAGCCTTGGATCACCCGGGCAGGTGATTTTCACCTTGTACTTGTGCCGCAACATCTTGCGCACTTCGCCTTCGCCGACGGCGATGGCATCCGCTTCATTGGGTTGCTTCTGGCGGATAGTCTTGAACGGTGCAAGCCCCGTTTCGATCCAGCGCAATACGCCTGTAGCCGCATCCACAAAACAGGTTTTGCAGCCTTTGGCCTGCTCGCGGGCGGATTCCTCCAGCGTGGCGCTGATGAAGGCATGATCGCCGGGCCGGTTGTTGCTGGAGACTGACAAGGTGACGTTGGGCAAAATTTTGCCCGACAGTGACTTGGTCTGACCGGGCCGCGCCAGCACGTACACATCGTCGTAGGGTTTGGCGATCACGTTGTACTTTTTGGCCAGGCGCGTCAGGAAGCCCATGTCGGTTTCATTCGACTGGTCGACGTGGGCGATTTTGATCAACGAAACTTCAGGTGCAACACGCGGTGAAAAGCCGTGTCGCAACACCAGTTCGCGAAACAATCCACCCAGCGTCGTTGGCCCGTGACTGGCGGTTCGGCGCTGCTTGAAGCCGGTTTCATCATCCTTGCTGAACGGCGCCGCAGTGGCCACCAGGGTCAGGCGAAACGGGAACAGGGTCGGTGTCAGGCGCGTCACTTTGAACTGCCCCTTGTCAACCATTCCCGATTCCAGATAACCGACCTCCAGGCCGATTTTCCCGCCCAGGTTCGGTAACCCTTCGAGGCCTTCAAGATCGATCGTCAACGTGAGTTGATCGGACTCGAAACCGGCCGCATCGATGTGTTCCCAACTGATCAGCCGTTGATTAAGCAGGGCCGCATTGGCCCCGTAGATTTTTACTGCCGGGGTAAAACCGAGTGCCATGCAGCCTCCTTAATCCCAGGCCGTAAGCGCTTTGACCGCGGCCGCTTTCGTCTCCAGTTCCGGCAGTACGACCCATACGCCCGCGGGCAGGATCGGACCGTATTCGGCAAGGGTCGGGTTGAGTTTCCACAGCGCCTCTTCGGCGGCGTCATCGCTGCGACCGTTTTCGCGGTAGAGCAGCAGATTCACCGAATCACCGGCCACGCTTCGAACCTTACGCATTGTTGAACTCCGATAATCCGAGGGTCCACTTGACCACCATCGCGGTGCCGTCATCGATGACCTCGCTCTGGTTTTCATCGATGCTGTTGATCCGCCACAGGCCCCAGTTACGACCGATACCGTCAATCAACGGCAGCGGCACCCGCAGGGCCTGAAGCGCACGCAGTTCATCAAGGCGCTCCATGGCGACGGCGTACATCGAGGTGCCGCTGATGGTCAGGGTTTCCGGCTTTTGCCCGGTCTGGCTGGACTTGGGTTTACTGGTGAGGATTGGCAGTTCCGTCCAGCCGCCATCGGATTTTCGCGCCAGCGTGCTGTAGGCGAAGTTTCGCGACAGGCCGAAGATGAAACTGCCCAGTGCCATTTGTTGTTTCATCAGGCGACTCCATCGGTCAGGGCTGCGTCACGGCGGGTGGCGAGGGGGTTGGTCGGCATGATCTGGCCCAACTGGCTCATCGTCGTTTGCACCACCAGATTGGCCAGTGTCTGAGCGCTGGCCTGATCCTGCCCATTGATGTGAATGGTCGAGTTGAGCGTGACAGGCTGATTCGCGACGGTGGCCGCAGGCGTCGCCGCGACTGCGGTCAGTTCTTTACTGACCTGCGCAGGTGAATCAAGCCGATCGACTTGAGCCCCTAGCCTGTCGCCCAGCGAAGCACCGATCTCAGCGCCGGCCATGCTTCCGAGCCAACCGCCGACCATGGTGCCCACACCCGGCAGAATCAAAGTGCCGATCGCCGCTCCGATGGCTGCGCCGGCAGAAGCCCCGGCCAACGAGGCGCCGGACGACACGACCGAGCGGGTGTCCCCTTTCATCACGCCAGTGACCATTTCATAACCGGCGCTGAGCAGGCGCAGTGGTGGTGCTTTTTTGGCGACTAACCTGCCTGCCTTGGCGTAGGACCCTGACAACGGTGCTGCGCGCATTGAACTGGCGCTCGATGAACCGGCGAATGCCGTCATGCTGCCGGGCCAGGGTCCGGGTGCGCTGATCACAGGTCTGGGAGCAACAAAATCGCCGGGGCTCAGCAAGGGCCGATTGGCGTCCTTGCCTTGAATCCTGGATTTGATGCGGACCCGGCGAGGTCTCAGCCCACCCCGTCTGCCGGAGGTCCCTGTGGAGCCCGGCTTATCCGTTGAACGTTTGTCCTTGGGGGCTTTGGATGTGTCAGGGGAGGTGTCAGGCTTGATATCGGTAACATCGACATCGGCGATCCACTTGCCAAGCCCCGCGGGTAATCTGGCCGCCGCGGACTTCACAAGCTTTCCCGTAAAGTTGTCAAACGCCTTGGCCAGCAATGCCCCCACCATCGACGTAATGCCCGCCGCCGCAAGTGCCAGGGCCGTCGCTACTTTCGGATTCGCTTCGGCTTTGTCCGCCATCAAGTTCATGCTGGCGGTGAGCCAATCCGGCATTTGCACATTCGGGGCCACGGCTTTCGTCAGCCGAATTTTGCTGGCTTCGTATGCGTCCGGGCTTTGTTGTACGCTGCCCCCTGCCGCATCAGCTGACCTTTGCACCGCACCCTTGTATTGCGGCTCAAGGCTTTGCGTCGGTCCTTGGAGGGGAAGCGGTGAGAACGCCTTTCCGTCAGCCGATGGTAGTGCCATCAACTGATGTAAGCCCTCACTACCGCCGGATAACTTCTTCAGCAACTCGGTCTGCGGATCGAGCGGTTTTTTAGCCGTCAGCAGTGCAAACGTCTGGCCGACGTCCTGCGGTTTTTCCAGCAGTTTGCTTACGCCTTCATCGCCGTTGAACAGCGTTTTGAGCAGTGCGGCCTGTTGGCTGGCCGGCTGTTTCTTCAGCGCCTCCAAAGTCCTGAAAAGGGTTTGCGGCACATCATCGGTCAGATTGTCTGGCTGAAGTCCAAGTGTTGCCCAGGCCGCGCGCTCCTCAGCGGAGCCTTTTCTACCCTTCGCCAGCGCCGCGCTAATGCTTTTCACCGAGGCGCTGGCAGTTGCCTTGTCCACATCGGCATTGAGCAGAGAGGCTGCCAGTGCGGCCAATTGCTCAGGCGCAATACCCGCTGCAACGCCCGCTTCGCCGGAACTCTGCACCACTGAGCCGATATCGGCTGCCGTTGCTTTCAGCGAGTGTTTCCCGAGATGACTGGTGGCATCGGCCAGATTCTGACTTTGTGCACGATCCAGTTTGAGCGAGGTTCGCCATGCGGCCAGCATTTCCCCTGCAGCCTTGAGTTCAATGCCAAACGCTGTCGCATTCGTCGCGGCATCGCGACCGAAATCAAGCAGTTCCTTTTCCTTCGCATCGCCTGTGAGATTGGCGCCAACACCAGACTTGCCGGCTGCATACTCAACCTCGGCCAGGCTTACAGCGGTAGCGCCACTGCCGGCCATCGACTTTTCGCTGGCCAGTTCACGGTTGGCATTCTCCATGCTCTTGAGGTCGCTGCTCATCCCTGGCACTTGCTTGAGTCTGGCCATGGCCGTCTGAAGTGCCATGGCTGGCTGCATAGATGCGCGGGGTGGACGCTGCTCGATTGCAGCCGTGAGTTTTGACTTCGGCTCACTCGCCGCAACGGCTGCTGGAGCCGCTAAATTGAACTTCGCAAGCGATTGCAGCGCGGCCATAACATCCCGCAGTCTGACCTGTTCCTTGATCAGCAGCCGAATATCCTGGCTCGCCGTCAAGACCGCCAACTTCAGTTCCGCCAGAGGTCTGGCCAGCGCATCGATTACCAACTGCCCACTTGCCGGGCCCGTGGCGTTATACCCTGCACCGCCATTCATGGTGGTCAGCACGAGCGCATATTTGCTCTCTGCCATGCCGCTCTACTCCTGTTTCACGCCAAGGCGAGTGATCGCTATGTCGTAGCGGCGCAACGCCTTTTCGGCGTCCCATTCCAGAATTTCCGCCTCACTTACCGGGTAAATGAGCGGGACGATATCGAGGATTACTTCGATGTCGCGTTCCGAAAGTAGGCCGCCGGCTGGTTTAAAAAATCGTCTATGCGCACCTGCAACTGAGTCCAGTCAGGGACGGTCAACTGGGCCAGATCGGGGATCATCAGGCCGGTGCAATGGGCGGTGATGAATTCGGCGCGTTCCTTGGCCGTTTTCAGTTTCTTCATCACTTTGGTGGCGCGCAGTACTGGCATTTCCAGGCTCAGCGAAGTGACTGTGCGGCCGGTGATGGCGAGCGGTTGCAGCAGTTGGATTTGATCGGGATCGGCGGATTTTTCCGCGTCTTCGACCTGGTCGAGAAAGTGCGACGCCGGACGGGTCGACATTTCGTGCACGTACTGAGCGATGCTCACAAAGTCCGGGCGCTTGAGCTGGTCGAGTTCCTTGACCGAGAGCCCGGTGGCCAGCAGCGCCAGTTCGAAGAACTGATCGTCTTCGTCATCGCCGGCACGTTCCAGCGCGTCTTTCTGCGCGGCGTAGAACAGCGGCTTGAGCTGGATCGTCTCGATCTGCGAGCCGTCGTCACCGGTAATCGGCGACAACAGGTCATGCTTGGGTGGCATCCACGACATGAATGAATTCCTTGGTGATTCTTGGGGGGTGTAACCATTCCCTTGTAGGAGTGAGCCTGCTCGCGATAGCGGTGTTTCAGTCACATCGATATTGCATGTGCTGGCCTCATCGCGAGCAGGCTCACTCCTACAGGTTTTTGCGGTATCGGGAGGGGGTTACGGCATCAACACCGCACGCCGCGCATCACCGAGGATGTCGACGCCGTTGAGCACAAACTTCTGCGTGCGCACGTCGATGTCGATCACCGGTACGCCGTTTTCCAGACGGTTGTAGGTGCGGCAGGACAACTCCAGGTTGGTCTTGGGTTTTTCGCCCATTTTCACCGCAGTTTCCTCAAGGGATTTCAGCTTGCCGCCGACGGTGTGGTAGGTGAACCAGGTGTTGCCATCCTGATCCTGACCGGCTTCACGCACGTTCAGCAGAATGTCGTCGCCAAGGTTCACACCCAGCGCCAGCATCACCTCTGTACCCATGCCTTGCAGGGTCAGCTTGGCGTTGAGGGCTTTGCCACCCTTGACCATTTCTTCAACAATGAAGCGGCCGCCGCGCATTTCTTCCACGTCGAATTCGATCTTCGGCGGAGTAAATTCTTCCACGGTCGCCGACAGCGGGAGGCCTTGCAGAGTGGCCGCGATGGCCTGGCGATTACGGTTGGTAAACATTAGAGAACGTCCTCCAGGAACTGCTCGATGATTTCATCGCGGGCGTTGAGTTGATAAACCATGTGTTCGTTCGGCGCGTAGCGGCCGTAGTCGATGACCACGTACCAGGTGCCGTTCTTGTACTTCTCGACGCTGTTGAGTTCCGGGTGCAGATACACGCTGCCGCCTGGAATGGTTTCGTCGGCGACCAGGGTTTGCAGCCAGTCGTTGATGCGCTTGACCTCTTGATCCATGAAGGACTTGGTCAGGTTCTTGGCCATGGCTTTCTGGCCAGCCTTCACCAACTTGCGGCTGATTGCATCTTCAAGCCCGACGTAGCTGATGAACTTGCCGGTGATCGAACGGTTACCCAGCAGCGAGAAGCCGCCGAGCACGGTGCGGGCGTAGTAGCTGACGCCGTAGCGGTTGAGCAGATCGCCTTCGGTGGAGGTGTCGAGGATGTTGTATTCGACGACTCGCGAGACGTCTTCGGCGTAGGTCACCTGGTTGCCCGGGCTCTCCCACTGCTTGACCTTGGCCAGCGCGGCGATCGCCAGGCTGGAAGGCGACAGGAAGACGTTTTTCTTCGCCGCTTTGGAGTAAACGGCGGGCATGTTGTGCACCACCAGGCAACGGTCGAAACCGAGGTCGGCGCCGCCGAGTTCCTGGCTGTACAGAACCTGGTCAGCGACCGAAGCGTCTTTGCCGTCCAGCACCACACGGGCCTTGATGCGCTTGCCGAACGAGGCGAACTCGCTGGCCACCGCTTTGGTGCCGGTGAAGCCCGGCGCGCCGATGATGGTCAGGTCTTCCGGGACACTGCCCAGCGCCGCCAGACCGAGCTTGCGGCCGGTCGCCGGCTCGACGCCGCCGATCACTGCGTTAACGGTATCGGCCGGGGTCGCACCCGCTTCGACGATCACGACATACACCGGCACCTTGACCACTTTGAGGATCTGGTAGACCGCGTGATACAGCGTGCCCTCTTCCGAACCGGTCGGATCAAGCAGTGCATGGGTGGTGAAGCTGTTGATGCGGAACGGTGCGTTACGCGGAATCAGCGGATCAGCCTTCGGCGCGGTGCCGACTAGACCGATGACGTTGTCACCCAGGCCACCCATGGCCTCGGGGGATTCAGTGGCATTGACGGTAATGCCGTTGTGCTCGAAGTTCAGAACCTCAGCCATGTTTAGTCAGCCTTCTTGGCAGCGGCCTTTTTGGCCTGAGTGGAGGGTGTTTTCAGTTCAAGTCGACCAGCGATGTGCAACGCACTCGCCTCGACGTCGAGCAGATCAAGGTCTTGACCGACGCTCGACCAGTGCCCACCGCCGGTGGGGAATGGGACGAGCACGGTGTAGGTTTGGCGGGTTGCCATTTTTTCGTTTCTCCATAAACGTGAAAGCCCCTCGGGGAGGGGCTTTGGCGGGTGTTGGTTTTTTTTTGGCGGATAAGAAAACGCCCCGGGGTTCGGGGCGTTTATGGATGCGCGGAGACCGGCGTGTCCGTGGAAGAATCGGGCCAGCCGTCCACGAGCATTTGGTCTGTGTAAGTACCGGACTCAAATGCACTCAACAGGTCCAGCTCTCTGTCAAAACAGGCTTGGACGTGAGCCCGGACAGATCTGGCAATGTTCAGAATTTGCGCTGCGTCGAGCTGGACAAACCCATCCAGCGTTTTAAAGTTGCATCGGTACTCCGGGTCGAGAATCGCTGACAGTCCGGTACTGGCAATAAGTGCCTGACTGTCGCGAGTTGTTTCTATATTCAATCCCTCTACAGCGATACCGTGTGTTTCATGCAAGAACCGCGTTTGCGCGAACAGTTCGGGGTAATTCGGCTCCGCTATTGCGAAGGGTACTTTTACGACCTGTCCATCTAACAGCCTCCACTCACCCGTTTGATCGGTTCTGGTGGCGAGAAAAACTTCATCGCTCAGTTCGACCGCTTGTTCAGGAATGACTGAGTGAAGGGCCGAGTCATAACGTCCGGTCAACTCACCGGTTTCACTAAATGTTGCGAACTTCATAGCTAACCCTCGACTGGTTCTCTGCCTCAACGGCCGATAGCCAGAAAATAAAATTGTGCCGGGGTGGGGCCAATGTTGCGAATGGTCACGTTTGCCTTACTCTGAGCTCGAACCTGACCGATATAGGTCGAGCTCGTCGGCGCATCCACTGCAGCATTGGGATAAGTCGTAAACACTGCTGGCACAAACAACGGGAACGCTACCGGAAAGGCCTGGAGGTAATTTGCGCCGGATGCGATTGCGTTCGTCATACCCCACTGAATGATCAAACCTCCGAGCCACGTCGGAAATACAACGTAGCTACTGCCCAAGTTCTCAGAAATGCCAATTGAAAATCCCCAACGCATTTTTTTGGGAGTGACTACGGCTTTGTCATCAGTGCCCGCGTCTGCCTGGGCTTGGGTGGCGATTTTTGCTGTGCCCTGATTCAGTTCAGTCGCTTGCTGCGCCATTACAGCCAACGCAGCCAGGTCGATGTTTCCCTGATTGACAGACGCGTTCCAGGCTTTGATGCACCAAACGACAGCAATGTTGCGTGGACGTGTTTCAGAAGAGGTACGCGCTACCTTGGAGGCATCAAACGTAACGGCGTGATAAGCGTTTTTTTGGCTAACGGGATTCGGCGCAGTGTTCAGATTACTTTTTTCAAACGCACCACTTGCCGACGTGATGTCAAGATAGCCGTCAAAGACACCGGTTATATTTTGCAAAGTGTCAACTTGGTAACTGCCGACCGCGCGGTTACTGTCGACACCCCGCCCATGATCCCAACCGCGCAAAAACTCCCCACGCGCCTCAGGCAAGCGGAAATTCCCAACACCCTCATCACCCTTATTGAACTTGCCGCCCAGAAAGGCGCTCAAGTCCGGGTAGGTAGCGCTGCTCTTGACGCTGTTATCCAGTTCCAGAAACCCCGGCGGCGGAGCATCTACCGGGAACGCGACAATCGAGCCCACCGGCAATGCCGATGCCTTGGCAATCAGCGCTTCAACTTCAGCCTTGGTGTACGAATCCTTAATACCGAACCCGGCCAGCGTTTCGGGATTGGCACCAGCCGTCGCCCGGCCGTATTCGTCAACGGTCAGACTCTTGTAAGTACCGGCAGCAATCCCGGTGCGCCCTGCCAGCATCTTGAATGTCAGTGCAGTAGTGCCCAAGGTGATCGGCGCATTGGTAGTCAGGTGCCAGAGCGAATCACCGTTCGCCGTGCCCTCCTCCACCATCACCGTCAGGCCCGGCGTGACTTTGGCACTGGTGCTGGCATCGTTCGCTCGAACCCAGTCACCGTTGGCAGCAATCCATAGGCCGTTGTCCTTGGCCAAAGTCTGGTTCGCCAGCAACACGCGATCACCGGCAATTACCGCCACACCGTCAATCTGCTGCGCGCCTTTCATCACCACGTTGCCAGTTGCAGCGATGCGCACCGATTGCTTGCCATCAAGTTTGCCGAGTTCTTCGGCCAGATAACTCATGACCCACGCACGCGTAGCCTTCACCACCGTGTCATCAATCAACAATGTCACCAGCGACGCGTTACTGGTCTCGAAAATCGAGCGGATGTAGAACTCTTTACCCGACCCCGAGTCGGCCAGAATCGGCTTGAACGACTCCGGATATTTGACGATGGCGTAGAGAACGCCAGTGTCCGTCCACAGCCCCGCTTCCCGCACATACCAACCGCCAACATCCGGCGGAATGGTCACTTCGGCGAGCAGCCAGCTAGGATTTTTCTCGTCCTGGAACAGCGCATTGAGCGGCCCGCGCCAGACTTCGCGTTTGAGCGCGGTGGCGGTTGCGGCCGGGTTGTAGACCCCGCCCTCGCCGCCGTCACCGACGGAAATCTGCGTCAACTTGATCGGCACGCCCGCAGCTTTACAAGCCGTTTCGTAGGCAATCCCTGCGTTGGTGAGCAGGGTGTAATAGTCAGCCATTCAGGCCCCCTGAGGATAAATAGTGGATGTTTCGACGGTGTACATGCCGGCAGCCATGAACGCCTCTCCCGAGGTTTCGAGCCCTTCGATGAACACCGGATAAACCGTGGTCAGTTCGCCGCAGAAGGTCGCGGCGCCGATGTAATGGCTGCCGAATGCGCTCAACCCGACCGACACCGACAGAATGTCCCGTTCGCTCTTGGCATCCGCCAGACGGCGGTCGAGACGAGCGTCGATTGCTACGCTGTAGGGTTGGTCGCTGAAGGCGCGCACGGAAAAACTGTACGGCGCGCCGGGCGGTGTCTGTTCGTACCAGGCGCGAATTTCCGGGCGCAGTTGCAAACCCTTGGCGGCGTTCTCCAGCGCTTTGCGTGTGCCGGCCTGGCGCGCGGTGGGCCAGGCGAGTTCGACGGTCAGGCGCTTTTCCGCTTCCGGTGCAGTCGTGCTCCATTCAGCGACGCCACGATCGGCTGCCAGATACGGCAGAAACGCGACAGGCGTTTCGCTCGGATTCATCAATTCGGGAAACGGCGGCGCGATGCGATCAAGCAGTGCGCCAAAGCCCAGATCCAGCCCTCGCTCCAGTGCCGAACTGTTCGCCGGCAGCAACGTCGGGCGCTGAGTTTGATCGCTCATATGGTCAGCACCTCGACTTCGACCGCCGTGCAGTACGGCGCTTCAAACGCACTGGTGATGATCGAATCCACCGGCTCAAGAATTTGCAGTTGCACGGCGCCGGCACTGTGCAACGTGTAGTCGATCCAGCTCGGATCGACCCGCCCTTCAAGGCGATGACAACTGTCGGCGTAGGCCTGCAATTGTTGTTGCGCAGCGACTTGGGTCAGGCCCGAATCGGGGCCAGAGTTGATCTTGGCGACGACACGGATTTTGTAGCGCTGAATGTCGGCAGCCTTGACCGTGACCCGATCTGTTTCCGGGCGAACATCGGGCCGGGCAAAGTGTTGGCGAACGCCATCGAGCAATGCCTCGGAAGGCGTGCCGTCACCATCGCGGGAAAGCACAGTGACCTGCACTTCGCCGGGCGCTGTGCGGCGGCCGTTGCCATCCTTGACCTGCGCGGCGAGGCCGTCGGGGTTGAAGGTGTAAGTGACGTTCACCACGCCGGCATCGGACGACTCGACTTTCACCGTCGGCCGCTCGCCGAGCGTGAACACCTCACGGCGATACTGCATCCGCGAACCCGCCGCCGGGGCATGGGGCGCGAGGTAATAACGCAGCCGCGCATCGTCGTCGCTTTCATAAATCGCCGGCACCGCCGGGAAAGCTGCCGGATCGCCCGGATCGAGCAACTGCCGCTCCAGGCCCATGTCGGCCAGCCGTGCATCGAGATTGCTGCCGGTCGCCCACCACGCCAGCATCTGCTTGATGCGGGCGTTGTATTTGCGTTCGTGGGTTTGCAGCCGGACGCAAAACGCTTCCAGCGCAAGCGTCAGCAGTTCGCTTTCGTTTTCCAGGCTGCTCTTGAGTTTCGCTGCGCTGTCCGGTGCTCGGGCGCCGACGTATTCGACGACGAAGGTCTTGAACTCGGCGAGCAAATCTTCGAAGGCTTCGACGGTGATCAGCGAAGGTTCGGCCAATTGGTTCTGGCCGGGGATCAACATGCTCATGTCACTACCTCGAAAGTCTGTTGACGGTTTTTCCAGGTGCCGGCGAAACGCAGCAACAGACCGGCGCCCTGACGGCTGGCGACAATCACTTGCGGCTGAAAATCATCGATGCCGTTTTGCTTGTTGTAGAACGCCTGCGCCGCGTGGCTCTGGGCCAGAAGCAGGACGTCGTCACCGAGGTTCTGCCCCAGCAGCGTGGGGATCAGCGAGCCATAGAGGGGCCTTTTTTGCCGAGTGCCCAGCGGCGTGGTCAGGGCCCGGGTCGCGCGCTGCACAAACTGCAGCCAGTCGTCGACCGTGGCCCCGCTGTCTCTATCGATTCCGATCATGGGAGGCTCTCGAATCAGGGGCTGATAACGCGGCCCTGGTGATCCACCAATGGGCCGCTGAAGTGAACGCCCGAAGCGTCAATGGTCAGGCCGACTGCGCCCTGTTGCAGGTTGATCACCTGCGGGGTCAGCGTCAGTCGCGCCGGGCCGATGCTCAGTTCAAGCGATTCGCGAGACCCGTTGAAAGCCGCCGGGCCGTTAAGCCAATTCAGCGTGTGCGTGGCGTCGTCGTAAGCGCTTTCGCTGCCGTCCTGATGCACGCGGCGCGTCAGCGTCGGTATGGTCGAGGTGGGCGGAAAACGATCACTGTTCAAGCCGAACAAAGCCACGCTCTGTGCGCCGCTTTCACCGCTGCCGTAATTGAACAGCAGGCACTGCTCACCCACCGTCGGTATCCGCGATTCGCTTTGAGCGCCAGCGCTGGGGTTGAAGAACTTGATCGATGGCGTAAGCAATCCACCGTGGCTGACCTTGCAGGTGTTGCTCGCGGCGTCGACTTCCTGACAGACGCCGATGCGGCAGAAACTTTCGGCACGTCGGTGCAGGTCTTCGATCTCCGCTTCCATCTCGGCCAGCCGTTCGATGATCGGGCCCAGCTGCATGCGCAGTAATGCGTCAAACATCGGTCAGGCCTCCAGCGTGGTGTATTGGTCGGGGTCGTCGATGTTGCTGACTTCCCAGGTGCGGGCGAATTTCGGGATGCCGAGCGGGTCGTCGAGCAAGGTCGGACCGAGGTAAAGAGTCTGGTTGAATGACAACGTCCAGGCTTTGTATGGCTGCTCTGTGCGGATGAGCAATGACGGCAAGCCATCGATGTTCATCGGCAGATCGCATTGATCGCCGGGCAGGCTCCAGCGGTTGTCGGTGATCAGGTTTTTCAACACGGCAATCAGATCGCAGGCTGCAAAAGCACTCGCGGAAAGCGCCGGGATGACTTGCAGTGACAACGTCAACACATGGGCAATACGCCCGTTGGCTGCGCGCTCTCCCGGTGCATTACGTTCGATGTCGATCAGTACCCAGGCTTGTTCGCCGGGTGCAGTGAAATCGTCGTGATTGCCGACATTGATATTGAGCGCGGCGGTGTTGCGCAGCGTCGTCGCGATGGCTGTAAACAATTGCGACGGCTGCTGGATCGGTGTGGGCATGCATGACCTCCTTTTCAATCGTCCACGCGCAGCCCTGCCGCCAAAATGGCGGCACGGAGAAGCAGTCAGGGTTAAGGCTGGTCGCGCGGCGGAACTTCGCAGACGCCGATGCGCTTGGCGGCCCAGCGCTCGTATAGACCGATGGCCACGTCGGCGCCGGCCATGGCGGTCAGGCAACCGAACGCGCCGGCGGCCCAGATCGACAACCCTGCGGCATACAGCAGCATGATCGCCGACACGCCGCAGATCATGCAGGCGCCGGAGCGCAGGGCCAGGCGCCGCAGCAGTGACCAGCCACGGGCGCCCTCTTTGTCGGCGCGCCACATTTCGCCGGACACCCCGCCCACTACGGCAAGGAGGATGACCAGCCAGATCGGCATTTCCGCCAACGCTTGTTGCTCGCTTGTCATGTCACGCCTCCTGAGGGTGATTGATGAAAGAAAGGGGCGTGAGCAGGCAACACCCGATCGGTGGCGCTTTTCACGCTTGAAGTAAACACAGCAGCTTTCTGGCTATAGCCGTTACAGACGTTCAACAATGACGTTGTCGATAAAGGCAAAGTTGGTGTTAGGGCTCTGCTCGTTGGAAAACGCCACTGTAGTCTGCGACGTAGTTGCGGTGAAATCGTAGGTGATGGGGGCCCACTCAACTGCAACGCCCTTAGCCATCGGTGTGTTGAATGTGACTGCTTGTCCAGCCACCTTCACCTGTACGACACCGTCGCCGGAGCGGCTGGCAAACCGGGAGTTACCCGCACTGAAGGTCAGTCGATACTTGGCACCTACCGCGGTGGCGAAGTTCTGCTGAATCCCACCACCATTGCCGTAAACATAATTGGCAAGATCAACGATCATCACGCCATCCGCAGCCACAGAGCCGCCAATCGCATTCGGCATATTGAAGTACTCAGCACCGGACAAAAAAGTTGTCCAGCCGGTGATGGCATTCGCTTTCGCCGGAGTGTCCAGAATGCAGCCGCCACCGCATGTCGATTGTTCAAAACTGCCATTGACCAACAGGTTGGCTGCAAGAATGTTTGTACCCGTGCCGAGCAGCACAGCGCAGGACAGGAGCGGAACGAGGTATTTCTTCAACATATGTTTTCTCTCGATTATGAGTTTTGTATCAGGGGAAATGCCGTGGGATCACATCCAATAACGAAGGCGCCTTCACGCCGGTGATACGGCGTAATGCGCTAAACGAGGCAGGCATTCCAAAAAGCCCGACCATTGGCCGGGCTTTTCAGTAATGCGCTCCTTCGCCTTCCTTTAAATCCTGTGTTCAAAAAAGGAAGCTGACTTTTCGGCGCTACTGGCGCGGTACGAGTCCATTCAGATTGTTTTTCCGACCGCGGTCCCTGCCCGCCGGATAACTGCTTGTGGTGCTTTACGCTGCACACCCGGGTCAGTTGCCAACCCTCTGAACCGTTAAGGCCGGTTCATCGCTGCCTGTTCTTGTGGAACTAAAGAGCTTTCGTTTCCAGCCGCTTTGTCGAGCGGCTTGGTGGCAATAATATGCATGGATGCATATACAGTCAATGCATTGATGCATTTATTTATGCGCAAGAAATGCACGCACGCATGAAAGCCGCATAGATCAAGGTTCCGAGGTCTTTTGACGGGCGAAAAAAAACCCGCCAATGGCGGGTTTCATCTGAAAGCGGTGTGATTACCGGGCGTACATGCCCCACCAGAAGACGTGACCAAGGATGACGATCTGCTCCTCCTGAATTTCCTGGAAGCTGTAGTCCTCGTCCGGATGCTCGTCACGATTGAAGCTGCGCAGGCGAATGCCGGTAGGCAAGCGATAGAGCTGCTTCACCCGCAACTGGCCGTTGTGGTTGATCGCGTACAGATCACCATCAATGATGTCGCCGATGCCGCACTTGCCCGCGTTGACACCCACGGTGGCGCCGTCACGCAACACCGGCAACATGCTGTTGCCACGCACGGTCACGCATTTGGCCTGGTCGAACTGCACACCGTTATGGCGCAGGCTGCGCTTGCCGAAGCGCAGGCTAGAGCGCTCGCTCTCTTCGATGACGAATCTTCCTGATCCTGCTGCCAATTCAACCTCGCGAAGAAACGGCACCGACACCTCGTCGTCATCGACAGGTGTGTCGTCGTCCCACAGCATTATGTCCTTGAGTTCTGCGTGTACTTCACCGCGCCCGGCACCCGCCGACGGCGCGACATCCGCGCGCCCGCGCAACTGATCGGTGCTCACGGCGAAGTACTCGGCGATCTTCGAAATATGTTTATCCGAAGGATCGACGATCTTCCCGCTGAGAATCCGCGAGAGAGTGGATTGAGGCACGCCGGTGCGACGGTGGAGCTCCGTGGGGGAGATCCCGTGCTGATCGAGCAGTGCTCTTAAGACGGAGGATACGTTGCGTTTTTGCATAACGCGCATAGTGCTTGAAGTTTTTCGTGAAGACAAATGCTGATTTGCATAATCGATGCATATAGCGTCTTTTCGACGAAGCAAATGCACAGCGACCCGCGATGCCTGCGTCGAGCAGACTCCCCATGGTAACCTTGCGCCCATCGCGGAAAAGCCCGGCCGTTGTCCCCGCTTTTGCCCTACATCTTTTAACGAGTTGCCTGACAATCCGATGAATAAAGCCGTCTCCGATCTGTCCTCCCACACCCCGATGATGCAGCAATACTGGCGCCTGAAGAATCAGCACCCGGATCAGCTGATGTTCTACCGCATGGGTGACTTCTACGAGATCTTCTATGAAGACGCGAAGAAGGCCGCCAAGCTGCTCGACATCACGCTGACTGCGCGCGGGCAATCGGCGGGACAGGCGATTCCGATGTGTGGGATTCCTTACCACGCGGCAGAAGGTTACCTGGCGAAACTGGTCAAGCTTGGCGAGTCGGTGGTGATCTGCGAGCAGGTCGGCGATCCGGCCACCAGTAAAGGGCCGGTTGATCGTCAGGTGGTGCGGATCATCACACCGGGCACTGTCAGCGACGAGGCGCTGCTCGATGAGCGCCGCGACAACCTGATCGCCGCCGTGCTGGGCGACGAGCGCCTGTTTGGTCTGGCGGTGCTGGACATCACCAGCGGCAACTTCACCGTGCTGGAAATCAAGGGCTGGGAAAACCTGCTGGCAGAGCTTGAGCGGGTCAACCCGGTGGAACTGATGATCCCGGATGACTGGCCGCGGGATCTGCCGGCGGAAAAACGCCGTGGCGTGCGGCGTCGTGCGCCGTGGGATTTCGAGCGTGATTCGGCGCTGAAAAGTCTCTGTCAGCAGTTTTCCACCCAGGACCTGAAGGGCTTCGGTTGCGAAAACCTGACCCTGGCCATCGGCGCTGCCGGTTGCCTGCTGGCCTACGCCAAGGAAACCCAGCGCACCGCCCTGCCCCACCTGCGCAGCCTGCGCCACGAACGTCTAGATGACACGGTTGTGCTCGACGGCGCGAGCCGGCGCAATCTGGAGCTCGACACCAACCTGGCCGGGGGCCGCGACAACACGCTGCAATCGGTGGTCGATCGCTGCCAGACCGCCATGGGCAGCCGTCTGCTGACCCGTTGGCTGAACCGCCCGCTGCGTGATCTGACCGTGCTGCTGGCGCGTCAGACATCGATCACTTGCCTGCTCGACCGCTATCGTTTTGAAAAACTGCAGCCGCAGCTCAAGGAAATCGGCGACATCGAGCGAATCCTGGCGCGAATCGGCCTGCGCAATGCGCGTCCGCGTGACCTTGCGCGCCTGCGCGATGCCCTTGGCGCGCTGCCGGAACTGCAAGTAGCGATGACCGATCTGGAAGCGCCGCACCTGCAAAGTCTGGCGACAACCACCAGCACCTACCCGGAACTGGCGGCACTGCTGGAAAAAGCCATTATCGACAACCCGCCTGCGGTGATCCGTGACGGCGGCGTGTTGAAGACCGGTTACGACAGCGAACTCGACGAGTTGCAATCGCTGAGTGAAAACGCCGGCCAGTTCCTGATCGATCTGGAAGCCCGGGAAAAGGCTCGCACGGGGCTGTCCCACCTGAAAGTCGGCTACAACCGTATTCACGGCTACTTCATCGAGCTGCCGAGCAAGCAAGCCGAATCGGCACCGGCGGATTACATCCGTCGCCAGACCTTGAAAGGTGCCGAGCGTTTTATCACGCCAGAACTGAAAGAGTTCGAAGACAAGGCGCTGTCGGCCAAGAGCCGCGCCCTTGCTCGTGAAAAGATGCTCTATGAGGCGCTGCTGGAAGATCTGATCAGCCAGTTGCCGCCATTGCAGGATACCGCCGGCGCATTGGCTGAACTGGACGTGCTGAGCAACCTCGCCGAACGCGCACTGAATCTGGATCTGAACTGCCCGCGTTTCGTCAGCGAGCCGTGCATGCGCATCACCCAGGGTCGTCACCCGGTGGTCGAGCAAGTCCTGACCACGCCGTTCGTGGCCAATGACCTGAGTCTGGATGACAACACGCGAATGCTGGTGATCACCGGCCCGAACATGGGCGGTAAATCCACCTACATGCGGCAAACCGCTTTGATCGTGCTGCTCGCACACATCGGCAGCTTCGTGCCGGCGGCCAGTTGCGAACTGTCGTTGGTTGATCGGATCTTCACCCGGATCGGTTCCAGTGATGACCTGGCCGGTGGCCGCTCGACCTTCATGGTGGAAATGAGCGAAACCGCCAACATCCTGCACAACGCCACCGAACGCAGTCTGGTGCTGATGGACGAAGTCGGACGCGGCACGAGCACCTTCGATGGCCTGTCGCTGGCCTGGGCTGCGGCCGAGCGCTTGGCGCATCTGCGTGCCTACACGCTGTTCGCCACGCACTATTTCGAACTGACCGTGTTGCCGGAAGCCGAGCCGTTGGTGGCCAACGTCCACCTCAACGCTACCGAACATAACGAGCGCATTGTGTTCCTGCACCATGTGCTGCCAGGGCCTGCAAGTCAGAGCTACGGCCTGGCGGTCGCGCAACTGGCGGGCGTACCGAGCGAAGTCATCGTGCGGGCGCGGGAACATCTCAGTCGACTGGAAGAGACCGCGCTGCCCCATGAAGCGCCGAAACCGGTCAAGGGAAAACCCGCAGCGCCGCAGCAGAGCGATATGTTCGCCAGTCTGCCGCACCCGGTACTGGATGAGCTGGCTAAACTGGATATCGACGACATGACTCCTCGTCGTGCTCTGGAAATGCTCTATGCGCTGAAGAACCGGATATAAGCACTGAAGAAGCGGATATAACGCAAACGGCTTCAAGCTGTTAGAATCTCGCGCGGTTTGGGATGCTGCTAGCTAATAGCCTGGCCAGCAGACATCGCTCCCGAACCTGGCGACCCCAACCGTGAAGGGGCAACGCTGCCGCCGCCTGAGGAGAGAACTAGAAATGACCTTCGTCGTCACCGACAACTGCATCAAGTGCAAGTACACCGACTGCGTAGAAGTCTGTCCGGTGGACTGCTTTTACGAAGGCCCGAACTTCCTGGTGATTCACCCGGATGAGTGCATCGACTGTGCCCTGTGCGAACCAGAATGCCCGGCCGTAGCCATTTTCTCCGAGGACGAAGTTCCGGAAGAGATGCAGGAATTCATCCAGCTGAACGTTGAGTTGGCGGAAATCTGGCCGAACATCACCGAGAAGAAAGAATCGCTGCCGGATGCCGAAGAGTGGGATGGCGTCAAAGGTAAGATCAAAGACCTCGAACGCTGATCTGTCACGCGCTCGATAAAAAGGCCCCTCGCGGGCCTTTTTGCTTTTGCGGTTTTTACTTTTTTGCAGACAAAAAAAGGGGCGGTTTGACCCGCCCACATTTTTTCCCTATTCCCTGTGTTCCCTTTCATCGTCCTGATGAATCGCATCCTGCGATGTCCTTTCCCCTCTTCCTTGAAGGGCGTGTCTGTCCGTCGACACAACCCGGATACTAGAGAATTCTTAGGTAAGAGCAACAGGTCCTGGACGCTTAAACGGTCTGTCACAAGCGTTTCATATTAGAAAATAATTATACGAATCAATAAGTTAAAAACAGACCATTGGAAATATCGACGTCTACTGCCGTGTAAAAATAACGAACACTTACGAAACAGTAAGCAAAGGCTTACAGAGTGAGACTACAAATCTCGCCCGATATCTTTTGCAGGAGCTGCCGAAGGCTCCTACACACAACGTCGCGATTCGACGTGGATTTCAGGCAACAAAAAACCCCGAACCAGTCGGGGCATTTTGCGGGCGGTCGTTTGAAGCGCTTACTGGAACAGCGACTCGCTCGACAGGCCATTCTTTTCAAGGATTTCGCGAAGGCGCTTGAGCCCTTCTACCTGGATCTGTCTTACCCGTTCCCGGGTCAGGCCGATCTCCAGGCCTACATCTTCCAGCGTACTGCTCTCGTGGCCGCGCAGGCCGAAGCGGCGGATGACCACCTCGCGCTGCTTGTCGGTCAGCTCCGACAGCCACTGATCGATGCTCTGCGACAGGTCATCGTCCTGCAGCAGTTCGCACGGATCGGTCGGACGATCATCGGTAAGTGTGTCCAGCAGGGTTTTATCCGAATCCGGACCCAGCGAGACGTCGACCGAAGAAACACGCTCGTTCAGGCCCAGCATGCGCTTGACCTCGCCCACCGGTTTTTCCAGCAGGTTGGCGATTTCTTCGGGTGAAGGTTCGTGGTCGAGTTTCTGCGTCAGCTCCCGTGCAGCCCGCAGGTACACATTGAGCTCCTTGACCACATGGATCGGCAACCGGATGGTCCGGGTCTGATTCATGATCGCGCGCTCGATGGTTTGACGAATCCACCAGGTCGCGTAGGTCGAGAAGCGGAAGCCGCGCTCGGGGTCGAACTTTTCTACCGCGCGGATCAAGCCAAGGTTGCCCTCTTCGATCAGATCCAGCAGCGACAGCCCCCGATTGACGTAACGCCGAGCGATTTTCACCACCAGCCGCAGGTTACTTTCAATCATGCGCTTGCGCCCCGCCGGATCGCCACTTTGCGACAAGCGCGCAAAATGAACTTCTTCCTCGGGGGAGAGCAACGGGGAAAAGCCGATTTCGTTGAGATACAGCTGCGTGGCATCAAGTGCCCGAGTGTAATCGATGTATTTATGTTGTTTAAGTGTGGCGGATTGTTTGGATTTGGAACGAACGGAAGGTGGAGCAGCCCCTTCATCATTCGACATCGAAGATTCCGAATCGATGCCGGTCTCCATAAGGAGAACCTCATCGTCGATGTCAAACTCCGGCACTTCTTTACTGAGAGCCATTGTTATAGTCCTTTGGTGAGTTCGACCCCAAGCTCAAGCGACGCCTCTATCCTTGGCAACGCTGGAGCCTGTCCCCTCTACGCGACGGAACAGGCTGGATTGCAAATCAACGCCTTGGCAGGAACTGCAGCGGATCTACTGGTTTACCTTGTCGGCGAATCTCAAAATGCAGTTTCACCCGGTCTGTACCCGTTGACCCCATTTCGGCAATTGTCTGTCCGACTTTGACCTGCTGTCCCTCCCGAACCAACAGCCTGCGGTTATGTCCGTAAGCACTGACGTAGGTTTCGCTGTGTTTGATGATGACTAATTCGCCGTAGCCCCTTAAGCCACTCCCGGCGTAAACCACCGTCCCATCAGACGCAGCTAAAACAGGCTGTCCCAAATCTCCGGCGATATCAATTCCTTTATTCAAACTACCGTTTGAAGAGAATTTACCAATCAGAATGCCATTAGATGGCCATCCCCAGCCGGTCGGGGCCGGACCGGCTGGAGGCATTGGAGCCGGGGTTTGCTTGTTGGCGACGGACGGTACAGCGCTCGTAGAACCGCGGGTTGTGGTGGTCGTCGTGCCATTTGCCTGGCGCCGGATTACGGTGGTTTTGCTGGACGATGATGGCGAAGAACTGGCGCTGCTCACTACGGCAGTCGGCGTAGAACCGGTACGCCCGTCGAAGCGAATTGTCTGACCCGGATGGATCGTATACGGCGTAGGAATATTGTTCCGTGCCGCGAGGGCTTTGTAGTCCCAGCCGTAGCGAAACGCGATGGAAAACATCGTATCGCCCGGACGGACTACATATTGGCCGGTCGTCACGGTAGGACGCTGTGCGACCGCGCCGTTGCGATCGACCACCCGGACATTGCTCGATTTGGTGCTGGAGCAACCCACCAGCAAGGTGCTCAAGACAAGGCCAGTCACCAGGCGCTGAAAGCTCGTGTTACCCATACGCTGCGCAATGACAGTGAGACTCACCCGCCGCTCCCTTTGTGGTGGCTGAAAAATTCGAATGCCGAACTCCGGCATGAGGTGTCGCAAGTATAACGGGCCGAATCGGCTTTACCTTTAATGAAGCGAAATCGCTTCACGCACACGTTTGCAAGCTGACAATCTGCTGCGTTTAAACGATCGCTGCCGGTGTAAGACCAAGGCCAACGAAAGGAATTCAGCGCCGTTGAATAAATGCTCAGGCCAGTGGGCCATTAAGCAAAGGCACAAAACGCACGGCGCCTAAAACGTGTCGAGAAAAGCCATTTTCTTCACGCACGATCAGCATCAATTGCTGCACTTCTCCGGAACCGACCGGGATCACCAGGCGCCCGCCCGGTGCCAGTTGATCAAGCAACGCTTGCGGCACATCGGTGGCCACGGCGGTGACAATAATGCCGTTGTACGGCGCCAGCGCCGGCCAGCCTTCCCAACCGTCGCCCCAACGAAACACCACGTTGCGCAGATTGAGTTCGACCAGACGTTCCTTGGCCCGATCCTGCAAGACCTTGATGCGCTCGACCGAGAACACCCGCTCAACCAGTTGCGACAACACGGCAGTCTGGTAACCGGAACCGGTGCCGATCTCCAGCACCTTGTCCAACGGACCGGCCTCCAACAGCAGCTCGCTCATGCGCGCCACCATATAAGGCTGGGAGATGGTCTGGTTATGGCCGATCGGCAGCGCTGTATCTTCATAAGCGCGGTGCGCCAACGCTTCGTCGACGAACAGGTGACGCGGCGTGCGTCGGATGACCTCCAACACCTTGGCGTTGGACAGACCTTCTTCATACAGACGCTGGATCAAACGTTCCCGCGTGCGCTGGGACGTCATGCCGATGCCGCTACGCATTCTGTCTTCGTGTTCGCGAGCCATCAGCGCAGTCCCTCCAGCCAGCCATCGAGACTTCTGAAGGCATCGTTGAAGGTGCGATCGAGTTGCAGCGGCGTGATCGAAACATAGCCCTGCATCACCGCATGAAAGTCGGTGCCCGGGCCGCCATCTTCGGCATCGCCGGCGGCCGCAATCCAGTAACCGGCCTTGCCACGCGGGTCGACCACTTTCATCGGCGCCGCCGCCCGGGCACGGTGCCCCAGTCGGGTCAGCTGGATGCCGCGAATGTGGTCGATCGGCAGATTGGGAATGTTCACGTTGAGCACCGTGCGCGGCGGCAGATCGAGCCCGGCGTGGGCTTCGACCAGTTTGCGCGCAAAGTAGGCTGCCGTAGGAAGATTATCGACCTGGCGTGAGACCAGCGAGAAGGCGAACGACGGTCGCTCGAGGAAACGTCCTTCAAGGGCCGCCGCCACCGTACCGGAATACAACACGTCATCGCCAAGGTTGGCGCCGAGGTTGATCCCGGAAACCACCATGTCCGGCTGGCGTTCCAGCAAGCCATTCAGGCCCAGATGTACGCAGTCGGTTGGCGTGCCGTTGAGGCTGATAAAGCCGTTGGCCAGGTATTGCGGGTGCAACGGACGGTCGAGCGTCAGCGAACTGCTGGCGCCGCTTTTGTCCTGCTCAGGGGCGATAACCACGCACTCGGTGTAATCCGCCAGCGCAGCATAAAGCGCGGCAAGACCGGGTGCGGTTACCCCATCATCGTTAGAAATCAGAATACGCATGGGCTGTCCGTCTGCCCCACCGGCACCAGATCAACGAGCTCGCGCACTAATACAGTGGCGAAGCATCCGGCCGGGAGGACGAATTCCAGTTGCAGAATGTCAGGCTGGGGATAATGCCACGTCAACCCGCCAATGGGCAGCCGCAGGATGCGACGTTCGTGACTCATGCCGGCGTTGATCAACCAATCGCGCAGATCCGCTTCACGAGCGGCAATCCCCTGCTCCAGATCATGGACAGCGCCAGCGGCCGGGGAGTCACCTTCACCCCACTGCGGGCCGGTCGGGTGCAGATCGAGAATCGCCAGACGCGGGTCGCTCAATTCAGCTTCACCGGCCGGGAAGAAGCTACGGCTATCGGTGAAAGCCAGCAGATCGCCAACCAGCGCACGTTGCCAGGTGCCATCCGCCACACGTGCAGCCAACACCTGGTTAAACAGAAAACTGCGCGCCGTCGACAGCAGGCGTGAGCGCACATTGCGCTGCTCCGGCAGGGCCTTGCGCGCCGCCCACGAACGGGCGTCGACGACGTTGCCGCCGTCATGGCCGAAACGCTGGGCGCCGAAATAATTGGGAATACCTTGTTTGACGATCAGTTGCAGGCGCTCTTCAATCGCGGCTTTGTCGCCGGCGAATTGCGTCAGGCGCAACGTGAAACCATTCGCCGAATGCGCGCCGCGTTGCAGCTTGCGCTTGTGGCGAGTGGTTTTGAGGATTTTCAACGTGTCGTTTTCCGCCGCCGACAGATCAGGATCTGCCTTGCCCGGCAGTTGCACGCTGAACCACTGGCGGGTCAGCGCCTGACGATCCTTGAGACCGGCGTAGCTGACAGTGCGCAGCGGCACACCGGCAGCCTTGGCGATACGCCGTGCGGCTTCTTCGGTGTTCAGGCCACGTTTTTCCACCCAGATCCACAGGTGTTCGCCGTCGCCGCTGAACGGAATATCCAGCACTTCATCCACCTGAAAATCTTCAGCGATGGCTTTCAGTACCGCGGTGCCGAGGGGTTCGCCGTAGGCGCGCGGGCCGAGCAATTGCAGTTCATTCATGCGCGCAGCAACAAGGCAACGGAGTGCACGGCGATGCCTTCTTCGCGACCGACAAAGCCAAGCTTTTCGGTGGTGGTAGCTTTCACGTTCACTTGATCCAACTCAACTTGAAGATCCGCGGCGATCAGTGCGCGCATCGATTCGATATGCGGGGCCATTTTCGGCGCCTGGGCAACGATGGTGTTATCGACGTTGCCGACTTTCCAGCCCTTGGCGTGGATCAGACCGACCACATGACGCAACAACGCACGGCTGTCGGCGCCCTTGAATTGTGGGTCGGTATCCGGGAAGTGTTTGCCGATATCACCCAGCGCAGCCGCGCCGAGCAAGGCATCGCTCAAGGCGTGCAGCAGGACGTCACCGTCGGAATGAGCGAGCAGCCCGAAGCTGTGTGCAATGCGCACGCCGCCCAGAGTAATGAAATCGCCTTCAGCGAAACGGTGCACATCATAGCCGTGGCCAATACGCATAAAAAAAACGCCCCGATTTTTGTCAGGGCGTGATTCTACCTGCATTAGCCCCGAAGGGCTTGTGCGTGATGCTGCAAGTGGTCGTCTATAAAGCTTGAGATGAAGAAATAGCTGTGGTCGTAGCCCGGTTGCAAGCGCACCGTCAGCGGATGACCCGCTTGTTTTGCCGCTTGTTGCAAGGCTTCGGGTTTGAGCTGAGTCGCGAGGAAATCATCGCGATCACCTTGATCGACCAGCAGCGGGAGCTTCTCGTCAGCCTCGGCGATCAGCGCGCAGGCATCCCACTCTTTCCACTTCGAACGGTCTTCACCCAGATAACGCGAGAATGCCTTCTGCCCCCACGGGCAATCCATCGGGTTGTTGATCGGAGAAAAGGCCGACACCGATTGATAACGCCCCGGATTGCGCAAGGCGCACACCAACGCACCGTGGCCACCCATGGAGTGGCCGCTGATGCTGCGCTTATCGGACGCAGGGAAATGCGCTTCAACCAGTGAAGGCAATTCCTGCACGACATAGTCATGCATCCGATAGTGCCGCGACCAAGGTTCCTGCGTGGCATTCAGATAAAACCCGGCACCGAGACCAAAGTCCCACGCGCCATCCGGATCGCCCGGCACATCGGGGCCGCGCGGGCTGGTGTCCGGCGCGACGATGATCAGACCGAGTTCAGCCGCCATGCGCAACGCGCCGGCCTTGTGCATGAAGTTCTCGTCGGTACAGGTCAGCCCCGACAGCCAGTACAACACCGGCAGCTTGCCGCCCTGCTCCGCCTGCGGCGGCAGGTACACGGCAAACACCATGTCGCAGCCCAGCACGTCGGAACGGTGACGATAGCGCTTGTGCCAACCGCCAAAACTCTTCTGACAGGAGATGTTTTCCAGGCTCATGTAAAAACTCCTACGCGGTCACAGCCACAAGCCTTCAAGACTCGTAGCCATGACATCACGATTGATCAGAAATGGATGACGGTACGAATGCTCTTGCCTTCGTGCATCAGGTCGAACGCCTTGTTGATATCTTCCAGACCCATGGTGTGGGTGATGAAAGTATCCAGCGGGATTTCACCGCTCTGGGCCATGTCGACGTAGCTTGGCAATTCGCTGCGGCCACGTACGCCGCCGAATGCCGAACCACGCCAGACGCGACCGGTGACCAACTGGAACGGGCGGGTAGCGATTTCCTGACCGGCACCGGCAACGCCGATGATGACCGACTCGCCCCAGCCTTTGTGGCAGCACTCGAGGGCGGCGCGCATCAGTTGCACGTTGCCGATGCACTCGAAGGAAAAGTCGACGCCGCCATCGGTCATGTCGACGATGACTTCCTGAATCGGACGGTCGAAGTCTTTAGGGTTTACGCAATCAGTCGCACCCAGCTGCTTGGCGATTTCGAACTTGGCCGGGTTGATGTCGATGGCGATGATGCGCGCGGCCTTGGCCTTCACTGCACCGATGACTGCCGACAGACCGATGCCGCCCAAACCAAAAATGGCCACCGTGTCGCCCGGTTTGACCTTGGCGGTGTTGAGCACTGCACCGATACCGGTGGTGACGCCGCAACCGAGCAGGCAGACCTTTTCCAGCGGTGCGTCTTTAGCGATTTTGGCCACGGAGATTTCCGGCAACACGGTGTATTCCGAGAAGGTCGAAGTACCCATGTAGTGGAAAATCGTTTCGCCCTTGTAGGAAAAACGCGAAGTGCCATCCGGCATCAAGCCTTTGCCCTGGGTCGCACGAATGGCCTGACAAAGGTTGGTCTTGCCCGACTTACAGAATTTGCACTGGCCACACTCCGGGGTGTAGAGCGGGATGACATGATCGCCTACAGCAACCGAAGTCACGCCTTCGCCGATCGCCTCAACGATGGCGCCGCCTTCGTGGCCGAGGATCGAAGGGAAAATCCCTTCCGGGTCAGCGCCGGACAAGGTGTAGGCGTCGGTATGGCAAACACCGGAAGCGACTACGCGCAACAGCACTTCACCGGCCTTGGGCATGGCGACATCAACTTCTACGATTTCCAGCGGCTTCTTGGCCTCGAAGGCAACGGCTGCGCGCGACTTGATCATGCTGACTCTCCAGTGAATCCATTAAATAAAAAAAGCAGATAAGGAGTGTAATACATGGCCTGACGATGAATAATCAGGCCAAAAGCAAAACATTATTGCCATACAGGGATAATCCTGATGTCCGAAAACCGCTGGGAAGGCATCGACGAGTTTGTCGCCGTAGCCGAATGCAGCCAATTCACCGCTGCAGCCGAACGTCTTGGGGTTTCTTCCTCGCATATCAGTCGACAAATCGTACGACTGGAAGAGCGTTTGCAAACACGCCTGCTCTATCGCAGTACCCGCAGGGTGACGCTGACCGAAGCCGGGCAGACATTCCTGCAACACTGCCAGCGCTTGCAGGACGGACGCGAAGAAGCCCTGCGCGCGGTGGGCGATCTGACCAGCGAACCCAAAGGCATGCTGCGCATGACGTGCGCTGTTGCCTATGGCGAGCGATTTATCGTGCCGCTGGTGACACGGTTCATGGGGCTCTACCCGCAACTGCGCATCGATATAGAGCTGAGCAATCGGCAACTCGATCTGGTGCATGAGGGGCTGGATCTGGCGATTCGACTGGGACGCTTGCAAGACTCACGACTGGTCGCGACGCGCCTGGCGCCACGGCGTATGTATCTTTGCGCGTCCCCTTCCTACGTGGAAAGGTACGGCCGCCCACACAGCTTGTCGGAACTGAGCCGGCATAATTGCCTGATCGGCAGCACAGACATCTGGCAGCTTGAGCAAAACGGGAGGGAATTTTCCCAGAGAGTGCAAGGAAACTGGCGTTGCAACAGTGGGCAAGCGGTACTGGATGCTGCTTTGCAAGGGGTCGGGTTGTGTCAGTTGCCGGACTATTACGTGCTGGAGCATTTGCACAGCGGCGCATTGATTTCGTTGCTGGAGGCGCATCAGCCGCCGAATACCGCGGTGTGGGCGCTGTATCCGCAGCAGCGGCATTTGTCGCCGAAGGTGCGCAAGTTGGTGGACTTTCTTAAAGAGGGGTTGGCCGAGCGGCCGGAGTATCGGATTTAAGATCAAAAGATCGCAGCCTGCGGCAGCTCCTACAGGGGGATTTGCCGCGACAAAAAACACTGTAGGAGTGCCGCAGGCTGCGATCTTTTAGCGGCGGTTAGCCCAACGCTGACGCAACCACTCCAGATCTTCCGGTCGGGTCACCTTGAGGTTATCCGCACGCCCTTCGATCAGACGGGGTGCCTGCCCCGCCCACTCCATCGCCGATGCCTCATCGGTAATCACCGCATCTGCCACCAGGCTGTCCGCCAACGCGCGATGCAGTGCACCGAGGCGGAACATCTGCGGCGTATAAGCCTGCCAGATCACACTGCGGTCAACTGTTTCAACCACACGACCGTGCTTGTCGATCCGCTTCAGGGTGTCGCGCGCAGGAACCGCCAGCAAACCACCCACAGGGTCATCCGCCAGCGCATCGAGTAATTTGTCGAGATCATCGCGACTCAGATTGGGCCGTGCCGCATCGTGCACCAGCACCCAGTCCTCATCGTCCGCACCTTGCGCGTGCAGATGCAGCAAGGCATTGAGCACCGAACCGGAACGCTCGGCACCGCCGTCAACGCGCTGAATACGCGGATCGTTGACGCATGCCAGGTTCGGCCAGTAAGGATCATCGACAGCGAGACTGACCACCAGCCCTCTGAGGCTCGGGTGATCGAGGAAACAGCCGAGGCTGTGTTCGAGAATTGTGCGCCCGCCCAGTTGCAAATATTGCTTGGGACGGTCCGCGGCCATTCGGGCACCGACGCCCGCGGCAGGAATCACGGCCCAGAAGGCCGGCAAGGAATTGATCATTGGGCCAACTGGTAAAGGGTTTCGCCGTCCTTGACCATGCCCAACTCGTGACGAGCCCGCTCTTCAACGGTCTCCATGCCTTTCTTCAACTCGCTGACCTCAGCGTCCATCACCCGGTTGCGCTCCAGCAAACCTTCGTTCTCGGCATGTTGATCAGCAATCTGCTGATTCAGCTCGGCGACTTGCGCCAGACTGCCATTGCCCACCCACAGGCGGTACTGCAGACCGGCCAGCAGCAGGAGCAAAACGAGAAACAACCAGTAAGGACTGCGCATCGAATATCAGGTATCCAGTGAAAAAAGACAGCCACGCCAAAACTTTGCAGCATCTGATAGCACGAAGCCTGGAAAATCCAGGCTTGTGCTGTTAAGGCATCAGATTAGTGGCAAATCCATCGCTGTCACGACTTTTTCGACACAATCCGGTGTCCTTTTATCAGTTTCAGCTTAACCGCGAAACTCGCTACGACCGTTGTACTTGGCTTTGCCATTCAACTGCTCTTCGATACGCAGCAGTTGGTTGTACTTGGAAACGCGGTCGGAACGGCACAGCGAACCGGTCTTGATCTGGCCAGCCGAGGTGCCCACAGCCAGGTCGGCAATGGTCGAATCTTCGGTTTCGCCGGAACGGTGCGAGATCACTGCGGTGTAACCGGCAGCCTTGGCCATCTGGATGGCTTCCAGGGTTTCGGTCAGGGTGCCGATCTGGTTGAACTTGATCAGGATCGAGTTGGCGATCTTTTTATCGATGCCTTCTTTCAGGATCTTGGTGTTGGTCACGAACAGATCGTCGCCCACCAGCTGCACTTTCTCGCCGATTTTGTCGGTGAGAATTTTCCAGCCAGCCCAGTCGGACTCGTCCAGACCGTCTTCGATGGAGATGATCGGGTAACGCTCGGTCAGACCTTTGAGGTAGTCGGCGAAACCTTCAGCAGTGAACACCTGGCCTTCGCCGGACAGGTTGTACTTGCCGTCTTCGTAGAATTCGCTGGCCGCGCAGTCCAGAGCCAGAGTCACGTCGGTGCCCAGCTTGTAACCGGCGTTGGCAACGGCCTCGGAAATCACTTTCAGCGCGTCTTCGTTGGAAGCCAGGTTAGGCGCGAAACCACCTTCGTCGCCGACAGCAGTGCTCAGACCACGAGCCTTCAGCACAGCTTTGAGGTGATGGAAAATCTCGGTGCCCATGCGCAGACCTTCCGAGAAAGACTTGGCGCCAACCGGCTGAACCATGAATTCCTGGATGTCGACGTTGTTATCGGCGTGCTCGCCACCGTTGATGATGTTCATCATCGGAACCGGCATCGAGTACACACCCGGGGTGCCGTTCAGGTTGGCGATGTGAGCGTACAGCGGCAGGTCCTGATCCTGAGCAGCAGCCTTGGCCGCAGCCAGGGACACGGCGAGAATGGCGTTGGCGCCCAGGGTCGCTTTGTTTTCGGTACCGTCGAGCTTGATCATCGCGTGATCGAGGGCTTTCTGGTCGCTTGGGTCGGTGCCCAGCAGCAGATCGCGGATCGGACCGTTGATGTTGGCTACCGCTTTAAGCACGCCCTTGCCCAGGTAACGGCTCTTGTCGCCATCACGCAGCTCGAGTGCTTCACGCGAGCCAGTGGATGCACCGGACGGCGCGCATGCGCTGCCGATGATGCCGTTGTCGAGAAGCACGTCCGCTTCCACGGTGGGATTGCCACGGGAGTCGAGAACTTCACGACCTTTGATGTCGACGATTTTTGCCATTGTTGTAAACACTCCAAAGTTGACGAAAACGACGCAGCTAGAGGAAATCTTTTTACCGTCGGCAAGGGGGTGCAGCGGGCAGATTTGCAGACGATAACGCTCATGCCCGAGGGCATGAGCGACAAATCGTGCGGTACTTTACCGGAGAATTGAGGTTTACGCGGTTTCTACCGTCGGAAAACTCTTAACCAGTTCGTCCAGGGCTTTGAGCTGGGCCAGGAATGGCTCCAATTTGTCCAGACGCAAGGCGCAAGGGCCATCGCATTTGGCGTTGTCCGGATCCGGGTGAGCTTCGAGGAACAGACCTGCCAGACCTTGACTCATGCCAGCCTTGGCCAAGTCCAGAACCTGCGCACGGCGACCGCCGGCGGAGTCGGAACGACCGCCAGGCATTTGCAGCGAATGGGTCACGTCGAAGAATACCGGGTACTCGAACTGCTTCATGATGCCGAAGCCGAGCATGTCGACCACGAGGTTGTTATAGCCGAAGCTCGAACCACGCTCGCAGAGGATCAGTTGATCATTACCCGCTTCAACGCACTTGTTCAGGATGTGTTTCATTTCCTGAGGGGCGAGGAACTGGGCTTTCTTGATGTTGATGATCGCGTTGGTCTTGGCCATCGCCACAACCAGATCGGTCTGGCGCGACAGGAAGGCCGGCAACTGGATGATGTCGCAGATCTCGGCGACGACCGCGGCCTGTTCAGGCTCGTGGACGTCGGTGATGATCGGCACGCCAAAAGCCTGCTTGATGTCCTGGAAGATGCGCATGCCCTCTTCCAGGCCAGGACCGCGATACGAGGTCACAGAAGAACGGTTGGCCTTGTCGAAACTGGCCTTGAACACGTAAGGGATACCGAGTTTTTCGGTGACCTTCACATACTCTTCGCAAACCTGCATGGCCATGTCACGGCTTTCCAGCACGTTCATGCCGCCGAACAGCACCATGGGTTTGTCGTTGGCAATCTCGATGTCGCCGACGCGGATGATCTTCTGTGCCATCGGGGTTACGCCTTCTTCTGGTGTTGAGCCAACGCTGCTTTGACGAAGCCGCTGAACAGCGGATGGCCATCACGTGGTGTCGAGGTGAACTCAGGGTGGAACTGGCAAGCGACGAACCATGGATGATCCGGTGCTTCAACCACTTCAACCAGTGCAGCATCGGCGGAGCGACCGGAAATCTTCAGGCCGGCCTCGATGATTTGCGGCAGCAGGTTGTTGTTCACTTCGTAACGGTGACGGTGACGCTCGACGATCACGTCCTTGCCGTAGCAATCGTGCACTTTGGAGCCGGTTTCGAGCAGGCATTCCTGAGCGCCGAGGCGCATGGTGCCGCCCAGATCGGAGGTTTCAGTACGCACTTCCACGGCACCGGTGGCGTCTTCCCACTCGGTGATCAGGCCGACAACCGGGTGGCCGCTGGCGCGATCGAACTCGGTGGAGTTGGCGTCTTTCCAGCCCATGACGTTACGAGCGAACTCGATGACCGCCACTTGCATGCCCAGGCAGATACCCAGGTACGGAACCTTGTTTTCGCGAGCGTACTGAACGGCAGTGATCTTGCCTTCCACGCCGCGCAGACCGAAGCCGCCCGGTACGAGGATGGCGTCAACGCCTTCAAGCAGCGCAGTGCCCTGGTTTTCGATGTCTTCGGAATCGATGTAGCGCAGGTTGACCTTGGTACGGTTACTGATGCCCGCATGGCTCATCGCTTCGATCAGCGACTTGTAGGCGTCCAGCAGCTCCATGTACTTGCCGACCATGGCGATGGTGACTTCGTGTTCCGGGTTCAGCTTGGCGTCAACCACAGCTTCCCACTCGGACAGATCGGCACCGCCGCATTGCAGACCGAAACGCTCGACGACGAAATCGTCCAGACCCTGCGAATGCAGAATGCCCGGGATCTTGTAGATGGTGTCGGCGTCTTCCAGAGCGATGACCGCACGCTCTTCAACGTTGGTGAACTGCGCGATCTTGCGACGCGACGAGATGTCGATCGGGTGATCGGAGCGGCAAACCAGCACGTCAGGCTGCAGGCCGATGGAACGCAGTTCCTTGACCGAGTGCTGGGTTGGTTTGGTTTTGGTTTCGCCAGCGGTGGCGATGTACGGCACCAGCGTCAGGTGCATCAGCATCGCGCGCTTGGCGCCGACTTCGAATCGCAGCTGACGGATGGCTTCGAGGAACGGTTGCGACTCGATGTCACCCACGGTGCCACCGATTTCGACCATCGCCACGTCGGCATCGCCTGCACCCTTGATGATGCGGCGCTTGATTTCGTCGGTGATGTGCGGAATCACCTGGATGGTTGCACCCAGGTAGTCACCACGGCGCTCTTTGCGCAACACGTGCTCGTAAACACGGCCGGTGGTGAAGTTGTTGTTCTGGGTCATGGTCGTGCGGATGAACCGCTCGTAGTGGCCCAGGTCCAGGTCGGTTTCGGCGCCGTCGTGGGTGACGAACACTTCACCATGCTGGAACGGGCTCATGGTGCCCGGGTCGACGTTGATGTACGGATCCAGCTTAAGCATGGTGACCTTAAGCCCCCGCGCCTCCAGGATAGCCGCCAATGAAGCCGAGGCAATGCCTTTCCCCAATGAAGAAACAACACCGCCCGTGACGAATATGTAGCGCGTCATGAAAAACCCTAGAAGTCTGCGTTAAAGCGGTACGAGCCGCCGGGGAAAGCGAAGGAAGGCCGAAGCCCCCGATCACCTGCATTAATCACAGTGCACCTTTCAAAAAAACCGCCGCGTTGGGACAGACCGGCAGATGAAACACCGGTACGTTGCTCGCTACACATTTTTTGGAATCGCCCAGCAAAGACTGCTTGGTAATCGGCAACTCCTGCAATTCAGGCGAATCCACAGAAGTTGTATCAAGAAGGGAGCGTAGTCTACCGGAATGCCCCTTTCATCTCAAACCTAGATCTTCGTCCGTTGGCTGCCAATGCAATTTCCAGCCGTCCTGCACATTGCCATCAAGGCCCGGCAGGTTCGCCACTGCGAGCAATTGTTCACCGCGAAACAGCAGCGGCAATCTGCCACGCACGAAGCCCGGCACCGCACGCTCGTTGAGTAAGCGTTTGAGATCACGATGGCCACGATCGGCCAGATGCATCACTTCGCCGCCCCGACGGTAAGCAATGCGAAGCGGCCCACAAGGCGTCTGGCCACTGAGCACGACGCAGCCGTTATCGGACAAGCGTAGCGGTGATGTCGGGGTGTGCCACTCGCCGCCGATCACTGGCGCACGCAGCCAGTCGCCGCTCAGCCACCAGAGACGACCGGCGCTGCGGTGCAACTCGCCATCGGCCAGACGCCAGACCGGCGATGCATCGTGGGCGGCTTCGCACAGATTCGTCCAACCCGACCAATGGTCAGTGTCAGGCAGCCGAGTCAATGGTTCGAGCCAATGGCTCAATGCATTTCGCTGACGGGCGGGAGACAGCTCCGCCAAGGGTGCCAATTCCAGCGACGGCACGCCCAGCCAGTCGAAATCAGTTGAGACTTTGGCGTGCGCCAGATCGATCTTTGCCAGCTCATCCAGCAAGCCTTGCGCTTCACGCAGATGCGCGGCGCTACGGGCCATGCTGGCTTGCGCTTGCGGCCAGCGCCCGGTCAGCAGCGGCACGATCTGATGACGCAGGTAATTGCGCGAAAACTGCCGATCTTCGTTTGAGGGGTCTTCGATCCATTGCAGCTGGTGCGCCGCGGCGTAGGCTTCAAGCTCTGCGCGAGTGACGTCGAGCAAAGGCCGAACCAACGTGCCCTGACCCAACGGACGTTGCGCCGGCATTGCCGAAAGCCCGCGCACGCCGGCACCGCGCAACAGACGAAACAACAGGGTTTCCGCCTGATCGTCGCGGTGTTGCCCGGTCAGCAAAACGTCATTGGCATGGGTTACCGCACCGAACACCGAATAACGCGCATCCCGCGCCGCCCGCTCCAGACTCGCGCCCGGTTGCACCTTTACCCGCTCCACTTGCAACGCAATACCCAACGCATCGCAGACCGACTGGCAATGTTCCGGCCAGGCATCGGCCGCAGCCTGGAGGCCGTGATGGATGTGGATGGCGCTTAGCGTAGGGAGAGAGTCGGTTTTGGCGAGATTGGTTAGTAGATGCAGGAGGACAGTTGAGTCGAGGCCGCCGGAGAAAGCGACGCGCCAGTTCCTGGCATTGCGCCAGGCTGCAAGATTGAGCAGTAGCCGGGATGGCAAATCACTTTTCGAAGGATTCATAAAGATTGATCGCTTCTCAAAGATCCCTGTAGGAGCTGCCGCAGGCTGCGATCTTTTGATCTTGAAAAAACCAGATCAAAAGATCGCAGCCTGCGGCAGCTCCTACACAGGCAACGAGTTCGGTTAGAGACCGTAGCTCATCAGTCGATCATAACGGCGCTTGAGCAGCGCTTCGTTGTCGAACTTCTTCAGCATCGCCAGTTGCGAGCTCAGCTCCGCACGGATCGACGCCGCAGCGGCTGCCGGGTCACGATGCGCGCCGCCCAATGGCTCGCCAATCACCTTGTCGACAATGCCCAGGCCTTTCAGACGCTCGGCGGTGATGCCCATCGCTTCGGCGGCATCCGGCGCTTTTTCAGCGGTTTTCCACAGAATCGAGGCGCAACCTTCCGGCGAAATTACCGCGTAGGTCGAATACTGCAACATGTTCAACTGATCGCAAACGCCGATCGCCAATGCGCCCCCGGAACCACCCTCACCGATGACGGTGGCGATGATCGGAGTTTTCAGACGCGACATGACACGCAGGTTCCAGGCGATCGCTTCGCTCTGGTTGCGCTCTTCAGCGTCGATGCCAGGGTAGGCACCCGGGGTGTCGATGAAGGTCAGGATCGGCATTTTGAAACGCTCGGCCATCTCCATCAGACGGCAAGCCTTGCGGTAGCCTTCCGGACGCGGCATGCCGAAGTTGCGGCGAACCTTCTCGCGTACTTCACGACCCTTCTGGTGACCGATGATCATCACTGGCTGGTCGTCCAGACGGGCAATACCGCCAACGATTGCAGCGTCGTCGGAGAAATGACGGTCGCCGTGCAGTTCGTCGAACTCGGTGAAGATGTGTTCGATGTAGTCCAGGGTGTACGGACGCTTCGGGTGACGCGCCAGACGCGCGATCTGCCAGCTGGTCAGCTTGCCGAAGATGTCTTCGGTCAGCGTTTTGCTCTTGTCCTGCAGGCGGGAGATCTCATCGCCGATATTCAGCGAATTGTCATTACCGACCAAGCGCAACTCTTCGATCTTGGCTTGCAGGTCGGCGATCGGCTGTTCGAAATCTAGAAAATTCGGGTTCATAGGCGTCCGTCTTGGGTCGTGTCCCAAATGAGCTTGGGCCGGCCGGTTGTCTATTCGCGCCCTACCTTAAGGGAGAGGCGCGCTGAGGTCGAGATTAAAAATTCAGGTTGCGGGCAAGTGCAATGATGGCACCTGCCGGTCAACGGTATTGGAGGAAGACGTTGTCTCGCCCGAACTGGTCACGCAGGGCTTGAATCAAGGCATCCGCCGGATCGATTCGCCAGGTCTCGCCGAACTGCAGCAAGGTCTTCGCATCAGGGCTGGTGTACTCCATGGTGATCGGGCACGCCCCGCGATGACGCTTGAGCAGATCACCCAACCAGCGTAGCTGATCGCCTTTGAGATCCTGTGTCTGCAACTTCAGACGCAGGCTCTCGGCGAGGTTGGTGCGCGCATCTTCCATGCTCATCACCCGCTTGACCCGCAGGCGCAGGCCACCGGAGAAGTCGTCGTTACTGACTTCGCCTTCGACCACCACCATCGCGTCGGTCTGCAGCAGCGACTGCGCCGAGTGGAACGCCTCGGCAAACAGCGATGCCTCGATCCGCCCGGAGCGGTCGTCGAGGGTGATGAAACCCATCTTGTCGCCCTTCTTGTTCTTCATCACCCGCAGGGCAATGATCATCCCCGCCACGGTTTGCGTATCGCGCGCCGGTTTCAGGTCGATGATGCGCTGACGGGCGAAACGGCGAATTTCGCCTTCGTATTCGTCAATCGGGTGGCCGGTCAGATACAGGCCCAAAGTGTCTTTCTCACCCTTGAGACGCTCCTTGAGGGTCAGCTCCTTGGCCTTGCGATGCACCGCATAAACATCGGCGTCTTCCTCGACGAACAGCCCGCCAAACAGATCGGCGTGGCCACTGTCGCGGGTACGGGCGGTCTGTTCGGCTGACTTGATTGCCTCTTCCATCGCCGCCAGCAGCACGGCGCGGTTACGGTCGATGTTGGCTTGATAAGCCTTTTGTTCGTCGTGGAAATACGGACCGAGACGATCCAGCGCACCGCTGCGGATCAAGCCATCAAGGGTGCGCTTGTTGATGCGTTTGAGATCGACGCGGGCGCAGAAGTCGAACAGATCCTTGAACGGCCCCGCCTGACGCGCCTCGGTAATTGCTTCTACCGGGCCTTCGCCGACGCCTTTGATTGCGCCGAGACCATAGACGATGCGGCCGTCGTCGTTCACCGTGAACTTGAATTCCGAAGTGTTCACATCCGGCGCGTCGAGACGCAGCTTCATGGTGCGAATTTCTTCGATCAAGGTCACGACCTTGTCGGTGTTGTGCATATCCGCCGACAACACCGCCGCCATGAACGGCGCCGGGTAATGCGTCTTCAGCCAAGCGGTCTGGTACGAGACCAGGCCGTAAGCGGCGGAGTGAGACTTGTTGAAGCCGTAACCGGCGAATTTTTCCACCAGGTCGAAAATGTTACCGGCCAGATCCGCATCGATATTGTTGGTCTTGCAACCCTCAATGAAACCGCCGCGCTGCTTGGCCATTTCTTCGGGTTTTTTCTTACCCATGGCTCGACGCAGCATGTCCGCACCACCGAGGGTGTAACCGGCCATGACCTGGGCAATCTGCATCACCTGTTCCTGATACAGGATGATGCCGTAGGTCGGCGCCAATACCGGCTTGAGGCCTTCGTACTGGTAGTCCGAGTGCGGGTACGCGAGTTCGGCGCGACCGTGCTTACGGTTGATGAAGTCGTCAACCATGCCTGACTGCAGCGGGCCCGGACGGAACAGGGCCACCAGTGCAATAAGGTCTTCCAGGCAGTCGGGCTTGAGCTTTTTGATCAGCTCTTTCATGCCGCGTGACTCGAGCTGGAACACCGCCGTGGTTTCGGCTTTTTGCAGTAGCTGATAGGTCGGCTTGTCGTCCAGCGGGATGAACGCAATGTCCAGCGGCGGCTGATCGACCTTGGCGCGGTCGCGGTTGATGGTCTTCAACGCCCAGTCGATGACCGTCAGGGTTCGCAGGCCGAGGAAGTCGAACTTCACCAGACCGGCAGCCTCGACGTCGTCCTTGTCGAACTGGGTTACCAGACCGTCGCCGGCCTCGTCGCAATAGATAGGCGAGAAGTCAGTCAGCTTGGTCGGCGCGATCACCACACCACCGGCGTGTTTACCGACGTTACGCACAACGCCTTCGAGCTTGCGCGCCATCTCCCAGATTTCCGCGGCTTCTTCATCGACCTTGATGAAATCGCGCAGGATCTCTTCCTGTTCGTAGGCTTTTTCCAGGGTCATGCCGACTTCGAACGGAATCATCTTCGACAGACGATCCGCCAGGCCATACGACTTGCCCTGCACCCGCGCCACGTCACGCACCACAGCCTTGGCGGCCATGGAACCGAACGTGATGATCTGGCTTACCGCGTTGCGGCCGTATTTCTCGGCCACGTAGTCAATGACCCGGTCACGCCCGTCCATGCAGAAGTCGACGTCGAAGTCGGGCATCGATACCCGTTCCGGGTTAAGGAAACGTTCGAACAGCAGGTCATATTCCAGCGGATCGAGGTCGGTGATCTTCTGCACATAGGCCACCAGCGAGCCGGCACCCGATCCACGGCCCGGGCCTACCGGTACACCGTTGCTCTTGGCCCACTGGATAAAGTCCATAACGATCAGGAAGTAACCGGGAAAGCCCATCTGGATGATGATATCCAGCTCGAAATTCAACCGGTCGACGTAGACCTGACGCTTGGCTTCGTAATCTTCGGTGGTGTCTTTTGGCAACAAAACCGCCAGCCGTTCCTCCAGACCATCGAAGGACACCTTGCGGAAATACTCGTCGATGGTCATGCCATCGGGAATCGGGAAGTTGGGCAAAAAGTGCGTGCCCAGTTTTACATCGATGTTGCAGCGCTTGGCGATCTCGACGGTGTTTTCGATTGCGTCGGGAATGTCGCTGAACAGCTCGGCCATTTCCTCGGCGCTTTTGAGGTATTGCTGATCGCTGTAATTCTTTGAGCGCCGAGGATCGTCGAGGGCACGGCCTTCACCGATGCACACCCGGGTTTCGTGGGCGGCGAAATCTTCCTGCTTGATGAAGCGCACATCGTTGCTCGCCACCAGCGGCGCGCCGAGCTTGTCGGCCAGGGCCACGGCACCGTGCAACTGTTCTTCATCGTTAGGGCGACTGGTGCGCTGGATTTCCAGGTAGAAGCGGTCCGGGAACACCGACATCCACTCACGCGTCAGGGCCTCGGCTTCGGCCGGGTTGCCACTGATCAGCGCCATACCGATCTCGCCCTCTTTGGCGGCGGAGAGCATGATCAGGCCTTCATTCGCCTCGGCAACCCACTCACGCTCGATGATGATCATGCCGTTGCGCTGGCCTTCGATGAAGCCGCGCGAGATCAACTCGGTGAGGTTGCGATAGCCCTTGGCGTTCATCACCAGCAGGCTGAGCCGGCTCAGGGGCGCGTCCGGATCCTTGTTCGACAGCCACAGGTCGGCGCCGCAGATCGGCTTGATGCCTGCGCCCATGGTGTTTTTATAGAATTTGACCAGGGAACACATGTTGTTCTGATCAGTGACCGCAACCGCCGGCATGTTCATGGCGGTCAGCGCCTTGACCAGCGGCTTGATCCGTACCAGCCCGTCGACCAGGGAGTATTCAGTGTGCAGGCGTAGATGAACGAATGAAGCCGGCATAGTGATCCTGTCCAGTTACAGAGAGACAACAAGGCCCGGATTGTACCGGGCCTTGAACAAAACATCAGCCTTGCGACTAAACCTGCGTCAGACCTTCCAGTGCCTCATAAGCCTGACGCACCGGGGCGAACGAGCGCCGGTGGATCGGCGTCGGGCCCAAGCGAACCAACGCTTCCAGATGAACGGGCGTCGGGTAGCCTTTATGGCCGCCGATACCGTAACCCGGATAGATCAACTCGAATGCGGCCATTTCGCGGTCACGACTGACCTTGGCCAGAATCGATGCCGCCGCAATGGCTGGAACCTTGCCATCGCCCTGCACCACCGCTTCGGCGCGCATGGGCAAGTGCGGGCAGCGATTGCCGTCGATCATCGCCAGTTTCGGCTGAATGTGCAGCCCGGCCACCGCGCGCTGCATGGCCAGCATGGTCGCGTGCAGAATGTTCAGCTCGTCGATTTCTTCGACTTCGGCGCGGGCGATGCACCAGCTCAGGGACTTCTCGATGATCTCGTCATAAAGCTTTTCACGCTTGGCTTCGGTGAGTTTCTTCGAGTCATTGAGACCGAGAATCGGCCGGTTCGGATCAAGGATCACCGCCGCCGTCACCACCGCACCGCACAACGGGCCACGACCGACTTCATCGACGCCAGCGACCAGTTCTTCAACTTCGGCAACCAGAGTGAAATCCAGGCCCATCTGCATAACTTTCTTGCTCATCGTGTTTGACCGATCAGGTTCAGCACGGCATCCGCCGCTTGGTTGGAAGCATCCAGCCGCAGTGTGCGATGGATCTCGTCGAAACCACGGGTCTGCTCTTCGCCGCCCTCGATCAATGGCGACAGGGTCTGCGCCAGCGCCTCGACTGTCGCATCATCCTGCAATAATTCCGGCACCAACAGGCGCTGGGCCAGCAGGTTCGGCAGAGACACGTACGGGCTCTTGACCATCCGCTTGAGAATCCAGAACGTCAGCGGTGCCAGGCGATACGCAACCACCATCGGCCGCTTGTACAACAGCGCTTCAAGGGTCGCCGTGCCGGAAGCGATCAGCACAGCATTGCACGCAGCCAGGGCCAGATGGGACTTGCCATCAAGCAAGGTCACCGGCAAGTCGCGGCCGGCGAGCAGCTCTTCAAGCTGCACACGGCGCTCCGGACTGGCGCACGGCATGACAAAACGCACACCGGGGCGCAGGGCTCGCAGGCGTTGCGCCGTATCGAGAAACAACGCGCCGAGACGACCGACTTCACCGCCACGACTGCCGGGCATCAACGCGACCAGCGGTCCGTCGGGCAAACCCAACTCGGCACGCGCTGCGGCGCGATCGGCTTGCAGCGGTATGGCATCGGCCAGCGAGTGACCGACGAACCGCACCGGCACGCCTTTCTCTTCGTAGAATTTGGCTTCAAACGGGAACAGCGTGAGCATCAGATCGCAACCTTCGCGAATCTTCAGCACGCGCTTCTGCCGCCATGCCCACACCGACGGGCTGACGTAATGCACGGTTTTGATCCCGGCCTGACGCAGCTTGAGTTCGATATTGAGGTTGAAGTCCGGGGCATCGATGCCAATGAACGCGTCAGGCTTCTCGGCAATCAGCGTGGCAATCAGCTTTTTGCGACGTTTGAGCAACTCGCGCAGCCGGCCGAGCACCTCAACCAACCCCATGACCGACAAGCGCTCCATGGGGAAGTAGGAAGTCAGGCCTTCGGCCTCCATCAACGGACCGCCGACACCGATGAACTCGACTGACGGATGTTGTGCCTTGAGGGCACGCATGAGACCGGCACCGAGAATGTCACCGGAAGCCTCCCCCGCCACCAGCGCAATACGCAGACTGGCCATGATCAGCGGGTGATGCCGCGAGTCGATGACTCGATGGAGTCGCGGAACACAGCGACTTCCGGGAACTGAGCAGCAGGCTCTGCCAGGTCGGCCAAGGCCTGATCAACTGTCAGCCCTCGGCGATAAACGGTTTTATAAGCACGGCGCAGCGCGTGGATAGCGTCTTCGCTGAACCCGCGACGGCGCATGCCCTCGAAGTTCATGCTGCGCGCTTCGGCCGGGTTGCCGAACACGGTGACGAACGCCGGAACGTCTTTGCCAATTGCCGTGCCCATACCGGAAAAGCTGTGGGCGCCGATGTGGCAATACTGGTGAACCAGGGTGAACCCGGAGAGGATCGCCCAGTCATCGACGTGCACGTGGCCAGCCAACGCGGTGTTGTTGACCAGAATGCAGTTATTGCCGATGACACTGTCGTGACCGATGTGCGCATAAGCCATGATCAGATTGTGATCGCCCAGCGTGGTTTCCGAACGGTCCTGAACGGTACCCCGGTGAATCGTCACGCCTTCACGGATGACGTTGTGGTCACCGATCACCAGGCGGGTTTCTTCACCCTTGTACTTCAAATCGGGTGTGTCTTCGCCTACCGAAGAAAACTGGTAGATGCGATTGTGTTTACCAATGCGGGTCGGGCCTTTGAGAATCACATGCGGCCCGATCACGGTACCCTCGCCGATTTCCACACCTGCGCCGATGATCGACCACGGGCCGACCTCGACGCCGTCAGCCAGAACGGCAGACGGATCGATGATTGCGCGAGGGTCAATCAAACTCATACTTTTTGTTCCGCGCAGATGATCTCGGCCGAGCAGACCGGCTTGCCATCAACCGAAGCCTGGCATTCGAATTTCCAGATCTTGCGCTTGCAGCTGATGAACGTGGCTTCAAGAATCAACTGGTCGCCAGGCTTGACTGGCTGGCGGAAGCGCAGTTTGTCCGAACCAACGAAGTAATACAGGGTGCCGTCGGCCGGTTTGACGTCGAGCATTTTGAAACCGAGGATCCCGGCAGCCTGAGCCATCGCTTCGATGATCAGCACGCCCGGCATGATTGGGTGCGCAGGGAAGTGACCATTGAAGAACGGCTCATTGATGCTGACATTCTTGTAGGCGCGAATTCGCTTGCCTTCAGTGTCCAGTTCCACCACCCGGTCCACCAGCAGGAACGGGTAACGGTGAGGCAGGTATTCGCGAATCTCGTTGATGTCCATCATTTCGGGGGGAAGCCTATGTAAAGATTGGGAGCGCGACTGACGCGCACTCCTCTAGCAAATCAAGGAGGCAGTCTAGCGGCTGTGCACACTTGATATGGAAATGGTATCAGCCATCAGATGAAGCATTGCCGTCAGGGGTCACTTCCCCTACGCGCTTTTCCAGCTGTTTCAAACGTCGCGCGATGTCATCGAGCTGACGGATGCGTGCCGCGCTTTTGCGCCATTCGGCAGCCGGTTGCATGGCTGTGCCGGAAGAATAGGCACCCGGCTCGGTAATCGAGTGGGTCACCATGGTCATCCCGGTCAGGAAAACGTTGTCGCAAATATCAATGTGCCCGACCAGACCGACACCACCGGCCAGCATGCAGTGCTTGCCGATTTTGGTGCTGCCGGAAATACCCACGCACGCAGCCATCGCGGTGTGATCACCGACCTGGACGTTGTGAGCAATCTGGATCTGGTTGTCGAGCTTTACACCATTGCCGATCACTGTATCGGCCAACGCACCGCGGTCGATGGCGGTATTCACGCCGATCTCCACATCGTCACCGATGGTCACACCACCAATCTGGGCGATTTTCTGCCAGATACCCTTCTCGTTGGCAAAGCCGAAGCCTTCACCACCGATTACGGCACCCGACTGGATAACCACACGCTTGCCGATACGAACGTCGTGATACAGGGTCACGCGCGGCGCGAGCCAGCCGCCTTCACCAATTTCACTGCGTGCACCGATAACACAATGGGCACCCAGAGTGACCTGCGCACCAATCCGCGCACCTGCCTCGATCACCACAAACGCACTGATGCTGGCGGTTGGATCAACCACCGCATCAGCTGCTATCACCGCCGAAGGATGAATACCCGCAGTGGCTTTTGGCTTGGGATCGAACAAGTGAGAGATGCGTGCATAGGCCAGATAAGGATCCGGCACCACCAGCGCATTGCCGGCAAAACCTTCGGCATCAGCTTCTTTGAGCAACAGCGCTGCCGCCTGCGAGCCTGCCAGGAATTTGCGGTATTGCGGATTTGCCAGAAAGCTCAACTGAGCTGGGCCAGCCTCTTGCAAAGTGGCTAGCCCAGTAATTTGCTTCTCCGGGTCGCCACGCAGGGTGGCGCCGAGGAACTCGGCCAACTGGCCGAGCTTGATAGTCACGGTCATGGGTTACTTCAGCTGATTCATGCGCTCGATAACCTGGCGCGTGATGTCGTACTGAGGTTTGACATCGATGACTGCGCCACGCTCGAACACCAGGTCAAAACCACCTTTCTTGATGACTTCTTCCACGGCGCCATCCAGTTTTGGCTTCAGTTGCTTGAGCATTTCGCGGTCGGCAACGGCTTTGGCTTCGTTCAGCTCCTTGGACTGGAACTGGAAATCACGGGCCTTTTGCTTGAATTCAAGCTCCAGACGCTCGCGCTCGCCTTGCTGCATCTTGTCACCACCGGCCATCAGACGATCCTGAATGCCTTTGGCGCTGCTTTCCAGAGTCTTCAGTTTGGTCAGTTGAGGACCGAACTTCTTCTCGGCATCCACGGCGTACTTCTTCGCCGCATCGGATTCCAGCAGAGCCATCTGATAGTTCAGGACGGCGATTTTCATGTCGGCGAACGCCGGGCCTGCCACCAGTACGGAGGCCAGGAGAACCAATTGAGTCAACTTACGCACGATGCACTCCTACAAAATCCATTGTCGTTATCTTGGGTCAGACGCTTAGAACGTCTGGCCGAGGGAGAATTGGAACACTTGAGTTTCAGCGTCATCCGGTTTCTTGATCGGCATGGCCAACGCGAAGCTCAGAGGACCCAGAGCGGTAACCCAAGTCACGCCTACACCGACGGAACTTGCCATGTTGCTCAGGCTGATGTCGTTGCACTGAGTGGAGGAAGTCGAACCGACGGTAGCGTTGGTAGTCTTCTCGCACTTGGAGTCAAATACGTTACCCACATCCCAGAATACCGAAGTACGCAGGGAACGCTGATCTTTGACAAACGGCAGCGGGAACAGCAGTTCGACACCACCCTGGATCAACACGTTACCGCCGAACGGCAGCGGATCCTGATCCGGGTCGGCCAGCGTACCGGTGTTACCGGTCACACCTGCGCCACGGCTTGGCGTGCTTCGCGGGCCAAGCGTACTGTCCTTGAAACCACGAACCGAGTTGAAACCACCAGCATAGTAGTTTTCATAGAACGGCAAGCCGTCAGTCGAACCGTAACCGTCGCCATAACCGAGTTCGGTGTGCAGACGCATGGTGTAGTTTTCGCTCAGTGGCTGGAACAACTGACCACGGTAATCAAGTTTGAAGAACGACAGGTCGCTGCCCGGAATGGTGCTCTCCAGGGTCAGGCTCTGGGAACGGCCACGGGTCGGCAGTACACCTTTGTTAAGGGTCGACTCGGACCAGCCGGCCGACGCCTTGAAGTTCAGATAGCTGTCGCCTTCCTGTTTGACGAAGTCAAAAATCTCGTCAACGGTGTATTTACCTGTATTGATCGTGTCTTGCTGAGCAGACAGACCGAAGGTCAGTCGCGAAGTCTCGCTGATCGGGTAGCCAACATTGACACCGGCGCCCAGGCTGTCTACGGAGTAGCTCGAGATATCGGCATCGAGTTCATCGTAGTCAGTGGTGCGGTAGAACGCGTTGTAACCCAGGCTTACACCATCGGCGGTCCAGTACGGGTCAACATAGCCGAAGTTGTAGCGGCTCTGGTATTCGCTTCGGGTCAGACCGATGCTGACGCGGTTACCGCTACCGAGGAAGTTGTTCTGGGTGATCGAACCACCGAGGATCAGACCGGCACTCTGGGCGAAACCGACACTGGCGGTAATCGAACCCGAAGCCTGCTCTTCAACGCTGTAGTTCACATCAACCTGGTCATCGACCCCCGGAACGGCCGGGGTTTCGACGTTGACTTCTTTAAAGAAGCCCAGACGCTCAAGACGGGTCTTGGACTGGTCAATCAGGTAAGTCGAAGCCCAGCCACCTTCCATCTGACGCATTTCACGACGCAACACTTCGTCTTCCGACTTGGTGTTACCACGGAAGTTGATGCGGTTGACGTAGGCACGCTTGCCCGGATCGACGGCAAAGAGGATGTCCACAGTGTGGTCATCATCGTGCGGCTGAGGCACGCCGTTGACGTTGGCGAAGGTGTAACCCTCGTTACCCAGACGACGGGTGATCAGTTCAGAGGTGGTAGTCATCAGCTTGCGCGAGAACACCTGGCCTTTCTGCACCAGCAACAGGGACTTGACCTGGTCTTCAGGGACTTTGAGGTCACCGCTGAGTTTGACGTCGCGAACGGTGTACTTCTCGCCTTCGGTCACGTTGACAGTGATGTAGACGTGCTTCTTGTCCGGGGTGATGGACACCTGGGTCGAAGCGATATCCATGTTGATATAGCCGCGATCCAGATAGTAGGAACGCAGACGCTCCAGGTCACCGGACAGTTTTTCACGGGCATATTTGTCATCGTTCTTGAAGAACGACAGCCAGTTGGTGGTCTTCAGCTCGAACAGGTCGGTCAGGTCTTCCTCAGGGAAAACCGTGTTACCCACCACGTTGATGTGCTGAATGGCCGCAACGGTGCCTTCGTTGATCTTCACTTTCAGGCCGACGCGGTTACGCGGCTGGGATACCACTTCGGTATCGACCGTGGCCGAATAGCGACCTTGCGCGACGTACTGGCGCTGCAGTTCGTTACGCACGCCTTCGAGGGTGGCACGCTGGAAGATCTCGCCTTCGGCCAGACCGGACTGCTTGAGGCCTTTCATCAAGTCTTCAGTGGAGATCGCCTTGTTGCCCTCGATCTCGATACTGGCAACCGACGGACGTTCGACGACCGTGATCACCAGAACGTTGCCTTCGCGGCCCAGCTGGATATCTTGAAAGAAACCGGTTTTGAACAACGCACGAGTGGATTCCACCAGGCGACGATCATCCGCCTGCTCGCCGACGTTCAACGGCAAGGCACCAAAGACACTACCCGCGGAGACCCGCTGGAGGCCATTGACGCGAATATCAGAGATGGTGAAGGACTCGGCGTGAACTTCGGCGATCATCAATACGGTGAGAACCGCAGTTAGCAGCAGACGTTTCATGAAGTCCTTTCTTATTCCAACTGGCAATAAACAAACTGCCGCAAAATGCGGCAGATTCGCAATTCAGCGAAGCGTTACAGTCGACCCAGATCGTTGACCAGAGCAAGCAACATCACCCCGACCACCAAACTGATACCGATCTGTATCCCCCAACCTTGCACCCGATCCGACAAGGGACGACCACGCGCCCACTCGATCAGATAAAACAACAAATGCCCCCCATCCAGTACAGGAATGGGCAGCAAATTCAGAACACCCAGGCTAATACTCAGATAAGCAAGGAAATTCAGGAAATCAGCGACGCCCGACTGGGCAGAAGCGCCCGCCACTTTAGCAATGGTTATCGGTCCACTCAAGTTTTTTACCGAGAGCTCGCCGAACAGCATTTTCTTGAGCGAATCCAGCGTGAGGATGCTCATGGTCCAAGTGCGACGAGCACCCTCGCCAATCGCGGCCAACGGCCCATAACTGACTTCGCGGATCATCTCCGGCGGCCAGTCGATAGCTTTTACGCCTGCACCCAGATAACCGCTGGGCGCCTTGCTCTCACCGCGCGCCGCCAAGGTCACAGGGACGTCGATTTGAGCACCATCGCGCTCGACTCGCAGCAAGATTTTGGTATCAGGACGCGTACGAACGGTATCGACCACTTGTTGCCAGTCATTGAGCGCCTGACCGTCAAGAGACACCAGGCGATCACCGGTTTTCAGGCCAGCGGCCTGGGCCGGGCCTTTTGGATCAAGTTCGGCAAGTACAGGCGGCAAGGCTGGACGCCATGGACGAATCCCCAGAGAGCGGATCGGATCCGGCTCATCAGCACCCTTGAGCCACTCATCCAGCGTCAGTTCACGGGGCAAATCCGCCGTAGAGCCCTGCTCGCGCACCAGCACCTGCAACGAGCCGCTTTCGCCGAGCCGGCGAACCAGCTGCAAATTGACGGCAGCCCAGCCGGAAGTCGGCTCGCCATCGATCGCAACGATCTCCTGACCTGCACCCAAACCGGCCTTCGCGGCGATACTGCCGGATTCGACCGCACCGATAACCGGACGCACCTGCTCACTACCGAGCATCGCCAATACCCAGAAAAACACCAGGGCCAGTAGAAAGTTGGCGATAGGGCCGGCCGCGACAATAGCAATACGCTGGCGAACGGACTTGCGATTGAACGACTGATCGAGCTGATCAACCGGCACTTCGCCTTCGCGCTCGTCGAGCATCTTGACGTAGCCACCCAGCGGAATCGCAGCGATGACGAACTCGGTGCCTTGCTTGTCGTGCCAGCGCAGCAGCGGCATGCCAAAGCCTACGGAAAAGCGCAGAACCTTGACGCCACAGCGACGCGCGACCCAGAAGTGGCCGAATTCGTGAAAGGTGACCAGCACACCCAAGGCGATCAGGGTGCCGGCAATCATATAGAGCGCGCTCATCTACTTTCTCCGCAATCCCGTTCAGTGCTGCTTGAAACCATTGTGTTGCAAAACCTATCGATCGTGACGAGCCAACCATTGCTCGGCCAGAACTCGGGCCTTCGCGTCCGCCGTGAACACAGCATCGAGATCATCCAGCGCTACGACCGGCTCAAGACTCAAGACGTCCTCGATGATACTCGCGATTTCCAGGTAACGAACCCGTCCGTCGAGAAACGCGGCCACCGCTACTTCGTTGGCCGCATTGAGCATCGCCGGTGCACTGTCGCCCACCTCGGCCGCTTGCCGCGCCAGACGCAGGCACGGGAAGCGCTCTTCATCCGGCGCCTCGAAGTCCAGACGCGCAATCGCAAACAGATCCAGCGGCGCGACGCCGGAGTCGATACGCTCCGGCCAGGCCAGCGCGCTGGCGATCGGCGTGCGCATGTCAGGATTGCCCAACTGCGCCAGGACCGAACCGTCGACATAATCGACCAGCGAGTGAATCACGCTTTGCGGATGAATGACCACCTCGACCTGCGCCGGTTTTGCATCAAACAACCAGCAGGCCTCGATCAACTCAAGACCTTTGTTCATCATGCTGGCCGAATCCACGGAGATCTTGCGGCCCATCGACCAGTTCGGATGCGCACACGCCTGCTCAGGCGAAACATGTGCCAATTCACTCATGGGCGTCTGCCGGAACGGTCCACCAGAGGCTGTGAGTAAAATCCGACGGACACCGACCTTGCTTAATCCGGTGGCGAAATCCTGTGGCATGCACTGGAAAATCGCATTGTGTTCGCTGTCGATCGGCAGTAGCACCGAACCGCTCTTGCGTACGGCCTGCATGAACAAGGCGCCGGACATTACCAGCGCCTCTTTATTAGCCAGGAGAATCTTCTTGCCTGCTTCGACAGCAGCCAGCGTCGGACGTAGGCCAGCGGCACCCACAATCGCCGCCATGACCGCATCGACTTCCGGCGCAGAAGCGACCTGACACAAACCAGCCTCACCCACCAGCACACGGGTCGCCAGACCGGCTGCACGCAAATCGTCCTGCAAACCGCGAGCTGCTGTGACTTCCGGCACCACGGCAAATTGCGGCACGTGACGTATGCACAAGGCCAGCAATTCGCTGAGGCGCGTAAAACCGGTCAACGCGAACACCTGATAACGCTCAGGATGACGCGCAATCACATCAAGGGTGCTCAGACCAATCGAGCCGGTCGCGCCCAGAACGGTAATCAGTTGCGGGCGACTCACGGCGCAGCCATCCACAGCAACACGGCGAAGATCGGAATGGCCGCGGTCAGGCTGTCGATGCGATCAAGCACGCCGCCGTGACCGGGCAGCAGATTACTGCTGTCCTTGATGCCGGACTGACGCTTGAACATGCTTTCGGTCAGGTCTCCCACAACCGAAATAAACACGATCAGCGCAGCGCCAATCAGGCCCTTGAGCAACTCGGCCACCGTCCAGTCACGCACCAGACCGACAATCGCGGTGATCACCAGGCTCAGCGCCAGACCGCCGTAAACGCCTTCCCAGCTCTTGCCGGGGCTGACTTGAGGAGCCAACTTGCGCTTGCCGAATTTACGGCCAGAGAAATAGGCACCGATATCTGCGCCCCAGACCAACACCATGACCGCCATGATCAGCCAGTTACCCAGCGGGTATTGCTTGATCTGTACCAGTCCTTGCCAGGCAGGCAGCAGAATCAGCAAGCCGATCACCAGTTTGGTGGCGGCACTGGACCAATGCTCACTGGAACCTGGATAGGTCAGCACCAGATACGTCGCGACCGCCCACCACAGCACCGAAGCACCGAGCACCCAAGGTGCGAGACCGGGCAGCACATACATGACGAACAGCATCAATGCGACGACGGCAGCGAAACCAATGCGGAACGATTGTGCAGTGAAACCCGCCAGCCGCGCCCATTCCCAGGCGCCCAGGCTCACGACCAGCCCGATGAACAGCGCAAAACCGGAACCTTCAAGCAGGAAAAACCCGCACAAGGCGATCGGCAGCAGGATCAGCGCGGTGATGATTCGTTGTTTAAGCATTAAACCCGGGCTCCAGCTTCGACTTGTTCGCTCGTTTTACCGAAGCGACGTTGGCGCGAAGCGAAATCGGCCAGCGCGTTGCGCATGGCATCGTGTTTGAAGTCCGGCCAGAACAGGTCGGAGAAGTACAACTCGGCGTAAGCCAGTTGCCACAACAGGAAGTTGCTGATGCGGTGCTCGCCACCGGTGCGGATGCACAAATCCGGCAACGGCAGATCACCGGTTGCCAGACAGGTTTGCAGCAGATCCGGAGTGATGTCCTCCGGACGCAGATGCCCGGCCTGAACTTCACGTGCAAGACGCTGTGCAGCTTGTGCGATATCCCACTGACCGCCGTAATTGGCGGCAATCTGCAGGATAAAACGGTTGGCACCCGCGGTCATGGCCTCGGCTTCGCGCATCGCGACCTGAAGCTCCGGATGAAAGCGCGAGCGATCGCCAATAATGCGCAAGCTGATGTTGTTGTCGTTGAGGCGCTTGGCCTCACGACGCAGCGCCTTGAAGAACAGGTCCATCAAAGCGCTGACCTCATCGGCCGGGCGCTGCCAGTTTTCACTGGAGAAAGCGAACAGGGTGAGCACCTCGACCTTGGCCTCGGCACACACCTCGATTACCGCACGAACCGCATCCACGCCCGCCTTATGCCCGGCGACACCCGGCATAAAGCGTTTTTTCGCCCAGCGATTGTTGCCATCCATGATGATCGCGACATGGCGCGGCACCGCGGACGGCGCAGTCTGCTTGGTCTTGTCCATTAAAAACTCGACCCTTATACGGCCATCAAATCCGCTTCTTTCTGCTTGGTAGCCGCGTCGATATCAGCCTCAGCCTTGTCGGTGAGCTTCTGGATATCGGCAGCAGCGCGACGCTCTTCGTCTTCGCTGATTTCTTTGTCTTTAACCAGTTTCTTCAAATCACCCAGCGCATCGCGACGGATGTTGCGCACGGCAACACGAGCGTCTTCTGCGGCACTGCGTGCCTGCTTGGTGAAGCCCTTGCGGGTTTCTTCGGTCAGGGCAGGCATGGAGATCAGCAACAACTCGCCCAGGTTGGTCGGGTTGAGGTTCAGACCAGCGCTCTGGATTGCCTTGTCGACAGCCGCAAGCATGTTGCGCTCGAAAGCCACGACTTGCAGGGTGCGCGAGTCTTTAACGGTGATGTTGGCCACTTGGGTAATGGACGTATCAGCGCCGTAGTACGGGACCATTACGCTACCCAGAATGCTTGGGTGAGCCTTGCCGGTACGAATCTGACCAAATGCATGGGCCAGAGAGTCCAGGGATTTCTGCATACGCTCTTGAGCGTCTTTCTTGATTTCGTTGATCATTGTTGACCTTCCTCGATCAGGGTGCCTTCAGCGCCGCCATGCACGATGTTCAGCAGGGCGCCAGGCTTGTTCATGTTGAATACGCGCAGCGGCATCTTGTGGTCGCGGCACAGGCAAATAGCTGTCAGGTCCATTACACCCAGCTTGCGATCCAGTACTTCATCATAAGTCAGATGATCGAACTTCTCGGCATGCGGGTCTTTGAACGGATCTGCGGTGTAGACGCCATCCACCTTGGTCGCCTTGAGCACGACATCGGCATCGATTTCGATTGCACGCAGGCAGGCTGCCGAATCCGTGGTAAAGAACGGATTGCCGGTACCGGCTGCGAAAATCACGACGTCTTTGGAGTTCAGGTGACGCATGGCTTTGCGGCGATCATAGTGATCGGTCACGCCCACCATCGAAATGGCCGACATGACGATTGCCGAGATATTCGCACGTTCCAGCGCGTCGCGCATGGCCAGGGCGTTCATCACAGTGGCCAGCATGCCCATGTGGTCGCCTGTCACCCGATCCATACCGGCTTTGCTCAAGGCTTCGCCGCGGAACAGGTTGCCACCGCCGATCACCAGACCGACCTGTACGCCGATGCCGACCAGCTGGCCGACTTCCAGCGCCATCCGATCCAGCACTTTTGGATCGATCCCGAACTCTTCCGAGCCCATCAGGGCCTCGCCGCTAAGCTTGAGTAGAATGCGTTTATAGCGAGCCTGATAACCACTGCCCTGCTGAGCCATTGCGAATCTCTCCTGCGGCGTATTTAAAATTCTTTGCGAGCTGTTTTCAGCTGGCGTTCACTCTAGCTTGGCGCTGCTTCAGCGCCATCGGAACATGGCTTTGTAAGTCAGTTCCAAGTGGAAACCAATAAATAATTGGTTACCCCATCTGAAAAGAGGCTGCGCGCGTGAGCGGGCAGCCTCTTTCGGGCGACAGTTGAAAACCGTCTTACTGCTTGGCGGCAGCCAGCTGGGCAGCAACTTCTTCAGCGAAGTTGTCGACCGGCTTCTCGATGCCTTCGCCTACTTTGAAGTAGGTGAAGGAAACGATTTCAGCACCGGCTTTCTTGGCCAGGTCGCCGACCTTGATTTCAGGGTTCTTGACGAACGCCTGCTCAACCAGGCTCGCTTCAGCCAGGAACTTGCTGATACGGCCTTTGATCATGTTTTCAACGATGTTTTCTGGCTTGCCAGCGATCTTGTCAGCGTTCAGGCTCAGGAAAACGCCCTTCTCACGCTCAACCGCTTCAGCGGAAACTTCCGATGGCAGCAGGAATTCTGGGTTGGTCGCCGCTACGTGCATAGCGATGTCCTTGGCCAGCTCAACGTCGCCGCCTTTCAGAACAACTGCAACACCGATCTTGTTGCCGTGCAGGTAACCACCAACAACATCACCTTCAACGCGAACCAGACGACGGATGTTGACGTTTTCGCCAACCTTGCCGACCAGTACCAGGCGATCAGCTTCTTGCGATTCGATCAGAGGCTCAACAGTGGTCAGCTTCTCGTCGAATGCTTTTTTGACGCTGGCAGCAACGAATGCCTTGAAGTCGTCTTGCAGAGCGAGGAAGTCGGTCTGCGAGTTCACTTCCAGCAGAACAGCGGACTTGCCGTCTTCTACCAGAGCGATCGCGCCTTCAGCAGCTACGTTGCCGGCTTTCTTGGCGGCCTTGATGGCACCCGAAGCACGCATGTCGTCGATGGCTTTTTCGATGTCGCCGCCGGCCTTGGTCAAGGCCTTTTTGCAATCCATCATGCCTTCGCCGGTACGCTCACGCAGTTCTTTAACCAACGCTGCAGTAATCTCTGCCATTTTCAAATTCCTCTTGGATAGGTTTTCAACCATTCCACCCGATCGAACGGGCGTTCAATTCTTCCCGAATCACCCTTGTTAGCCGCTGCACGTTACAGATGCTGTAGCTGCGCTGTTAACAAATGGTTTTCGAGGTGGCAAAAAGGGGGCCAAGCCCCCTTTTTGCTTACTGAGTCAACGCCAGGGCGTCAATTACTCAGCTGCAGCTGCCGGAGCTTCTTCAGCTGCGAACTCTACAGTGCCGCCGCCAACATTGCTGCGACCACGGATAACAGCGTCAGCCATCGAACCCATGTACAGCTGGATAGCGCGGATTGCGTCATCGTTGCCTGGGATGATGTAGTCAACGCCTTCCGGGCTGCTGTTGGTATCGACAACGCCGATTACCGGGATGCCCAGCTTGTTGGCTTCGGTGATCGCGATGCGCTCGTGGTCAACGTCGATCACGAACAGTGCGTCTGGCAGACCGCCCATGTCCTTGATGCCGCCCAGCGAACGATCCAGCTTCTCAAGATCACGAGTGCGCATCAGCGCTTCTTTCTTGGTCAGCTTGGCGAAAGTACCGTCTTCGGCTTGAACTTCAAGGTCACGCAGACGCTTGATGGAAGCACGAATGGTTTTGAAGTTGGTCAGCATGCCGCCCAACCAGCGGTGATCGACGTACGGCGAACCGCAACGTGCTGCTTCTTCAGCAACGATCTTGCCAGCGGAACGCTTGGTGCCGACGAACAGAATCTTGTTTTTGCCCTGGGCCAGACGCTCTACGAAAGTCAGAGCTTCGTTGAACATTGGCAGGGTTTTTTCAAGGTTGATGATGTGAATCTTGTTACGCGCGCCGAAAATGTACTTACCCATTTTCGGGTTCCAGTAACGGGTTTGGTGACCGAAGTGCACACCGGCCTTCAGCATATCGCGCATATTGACTTGGGACATGATAGTTCCTTAATAAGTCGGGTTTGGCCTCCACGTATCCCAATGACCAACCAGTGGCATAAAGCCAAAAGCACCCAGGTCATCGTGTCGACACGTGTGTGGATTTAAGCCTTTCGGGGTATCCCCGGAAAGCGGCGCATTTTATATCACAAGGAAGGCAGAAACGGAACTCGAAATCTGCAATCACACCAAGGACATGGGCTCAGCCCCCTTGGAATCGGCGCCGCGGGCACCATTGTATAGACAGAAGCGATGCACGCAGGCGCGGATTTGCTCCTCTCGTCTGTTAGAATCGCGTTTTTCAGGGTCGCAAAATGTACACCTGCCGCCCTATCCGTATCAGCAAGCGCCGCCGAGCGCAAAGAGAGCCTGTATGACCGTCAACCTCAAAACTCCCGAGGACATCGCTGGCATGCGTGTCGCCGGCAAACTGGCCGCCGATGTGCTGGAAATGATTGCCGAACACGTCAAACCGGGCGTTACCACCGATCAACTGAACCAGATCTGCCACGACTACATCGTCGACGTGCAGCAGGCCATCCCTGCCCCGCTCAACTACAAGGGCTATCCGAAGTCGATCTGCACCTCGATCAACCACGTCGTCTGCCACGGCATCCCGAACGACAAGCCGCTGAAAAACGGCGACACCCTGAACATCGACGTCACCGTGATCAAGGACGGTTACCACGGCGATACCAGCCGCATGTTCCATGTCGGCGAAGTCCCGGTATGGGCTGAGCGCCTGTCGCAAATCACCCAGGAATGCATGTACAAGGCGATCGAAATCGTCAAACCTGGCTGCCGCCTCGGCGACATCGGTGAAGTCATCCAGAAACACGCGGAAAAGAACGGCTTCTCGGTGGTTCGCGAGTTCTGTGGCCACGGCATCGGCAAGGTGTTCCACGAAGAGCCGCAGATCCTGCACTACGGCCGCGCCGGTACTGGCATGGAACTGAAGGCCGGCATGACCTTCACCATCGAGCCGATGATCAATCAGGGCAAGGCCGACACCAAGGTATTGGGCGACGGCTGGACCGCGATCACCAAGGACCGCAAGCTCTCGGCCCAGTGGGAACACACCCTGCTGGTCACCGACACCGGCTACGAGATCTTCACCCTGCGTGCCGATGACACCATTCCACGCATCTCGGCCTGATCCACAAACGCTCCCAGCCTTATAGAAGGAAAGCCAATCGATGCCGCAGGTGGATCCCGAACTCTTCGACCGTGGCCAGTTCCAGGCTGAGCTGGCCCTGAAAGCGAGCCCCATCGCCGCCTTCAAGAAGGCGATTCGCCAGGCCCGCGACGTGCTCGACGCACGTTTTCGCAGTGGTCGTGATATTCGGCGGCTGATCGAGGACCGTGCCTGGTTCGTCGACAATATCCTGCAAAAGGCCTGGGAGCAGTTCAACTGGAGCGAAGACGCGGACATCGCGCTGGTCGCAGTCGGCGGCTACGGCCGGGGTGAATTGCACCCCTATTCCGACATCGATTTGCTGATCCTGCTGGACAGCGCCGATCACGAAGTTTTCCGCGATTCCATCGAGCGGTTTCTCACCTTGCTGTGGGACATCGGCCTGGAAGTCGGTCAGAGCGTTCGCTCGGTGGACGAGTGCGCGCAAGAGGCGCGCGCCGACCTGACCGTGGTCACCAACCTCATGGAAAGCCGCACCATCAGCGGCCCCGAACGTTTGCGCCAACGCATGCTCGACGTCACCAGCACTGCGCACATGTGGCCGGCCAAGGAATTTTTCCTGGCCAAACGCGCCGAGCAGAAGGCTCGTCACCACAAGTACAACGATACCGAATACAACCTGGAACCCAACGTCAAAGGCTCGCCCGGTGGACTACGGGATATTCAGACGATTCTGTGGGTCGCCCGTCGTCAGTACGGCACGCTGAATTTACGTGCACTCGCTGGCGAAGGTTTTCTGGTGGAGAGCGAAAACGCGTTGCTCGCGTCCTCTCAGGAATTTCTCTGGAAGGTGCGCTACGCCCTGCACATGCTCGCCGGACGCTCCGAAGACCGTCTGCTGTTCGATCATCAGCGTTCGATTGCGACGCTGCTGGGGTTCGAAGGCGATGACGCCAAGCACAGCATCGAAAACTTCATGCAGCAGTATTACCGGGTGGTCATGAGCATCGCCCAGCTCAGCGACCTGATCATCCAGCACTTCGAGGAAGTCATCCTCGCGCCGGAAGACGAAGCGCCGCCGCAGCCGATCAATTCGCGCTTCCAGCTACATGACGGCTACATCGAAGCGCGCAACGACAATGTGTTCCGCCGCACCCCGTTCGCCATGCTCGAGATATTCGTGCTGATGGCCCAGCAGCCGGAAATCAAAGGCGTGCGCGCCGACACCATCCGCCTGCTGCGCGAGCATCGTCACCTGATCGACGACGATTTCCGCAACGACATCCGCAACACCAGCCTGTTTATCGAGCTGTTCAAATGCAAGATCGGCATCCATCGCAATCTGCGACGGATGAACCGTTACGGCATTCTCGGGCGCTATCTGCCGGAGTTCGGTTTTATCGTCGGGCAGATGCAGCACGACCTGTTCCACATTTATACGGTCGATGCGCACACGCTGAACCTGATCAAACACCTGCGTAAGTTGCAGTACACCCAGGTGTCGGAAAAATTCCCGCTGGCCAGCAAGCTCATGGCCAAGCTGCCGAAACCCGAGCTGATTTATCTCGCCGGCCTGTATCACGACATCGGCAAGGGCCGGCATGGCGATCACTCGGAGATCGGCGCGATAGATGCCGAGGCGTTCTGCCAGCGCCATCAGTTGCCGGTGTGGGATAGCCGCCTGATCGTCTGGCTGGTGCAGAACCACCTGGTGATGTCGACCACCGCTCAGCGCAAGGATTTGTCGGACCCGCAGGTAATCCACGATTTCGCGCAGGCGGTCGGTGATGAAACCCGCCTCGACTATCTGTACGTGCTGACCGTGGCTGACATCAACGCTACCAACCCGACGCTGTGGAACTCGTGGCGCGCCAGTCTGTTGCGCCAGCTCTACACCGAAACCAAGCGGGCCTTGCGTCGCGGCCTGGAGAACCCGGTGGATCGCGAAGAGCAGATCCGCCAGACCCAGAGTGCGGCACTCGACATCCTCGTGCGCGGCGGCACTGATCCGGACGACGTCGAACAATTGTGGGCGCAACTGGGCGACGACTATTTTCTGCGCCACACCGCCGGCGACGTGGCCTGGCACAGCGATGCGATCCTCCAGCAACCCGTCGATGGCGGGCCGTTGGTGTTGATCAAGGAAACCACCCAGCGCGAGTTCGAGGGCGGCACACAGATCTTCATTTATGCGCCGGACCAGCACGACTTCTTCGCGGTGACCGTGGCGGCAATGGATCAGCTCAACCTGAACATTCACGACGCCCGGGTTATCACCTCGAGCAGCCAGTTCACCCTCGACACCTACATCGTGCTCGACAACGATGGCGAATCCATCGGCGACAACCCTGTGCGGATCAAGCAGATCCGCGACGGTTTGACCGACGCTCTGCGCAATCCGGACGACTACCCGACGATCATTCAGCGCCGGGTGCCGCGCCAGCTCAAGCATTTCGCGTTCGCGCCGCAGGTCACTATCCACAACGACGCGCAACGTCCGGTCACCGTGCTGGAATTGACCGCACCTGACCGACCGGGTCTGCTGGCGCGGATCGGCGGAATCTTTCTGGAGTTCGACCTGTCGCTGCAAAACGCCAAGATTGCAACATTGGGCGAACGAGTGGAGGACGTGTTCTTTATTACTGATGCGAAAAATCAGCCTTTGTCCGATCCGCTGCTGTGCAGCCGTTTGCAGGATGCGATTGTCGAGCAGTTGAGCGTCAGCCACGAACCCGATATCAATCTTTCGCGTATCAGTATTTGATTTGAATTAACCATTTCCCCGGTAGACACAGACGTATGTGACGGTTTTTCTGTGGCGAGGGGATTTACCCCCGATGGGTCGCGAAGCGTCCCCAAATCAGCCATCACGGTGTACCACGTACTCCGCATTCAATGATTTGCGACTGCTGCGCAGCCGATCGGGGATAAATCCCCTCACCACATATCTCTAATTACAGACCTCTCCCCACATTGAACGAGGCCCGCATGAACAACGCTCTGAACCAGCTCCAGCCCTACCCGTTCGAGAAGCTCCGCGCCCTGCTCGGCACCGTGACCCCGACCCCGGACAAGCGCCCGATCGCGCTGTCCATCGGTGAGCCGAAACACCGTTCGCCAGGCTTCGTCGCCGAAACGCTGGCCAACAGCCTGGATCAGATGGCGGTGTATCCAACCACGCTCGGCATCCCGGCCCTGCGCGAAGCCATCGCCGGCTGGTGCGAACGCCGCTTCGGCGTCCCGAGCGGCTGGATCGACCCGGCGCGCAACGTGCTACCGGTCAATGGCACCCGTGAAGCGTTGTTCGCCTTCACCCAGACTGTGGTCAACCGTGGCGACGACGCGCTTGTAGTCAGCCCGAACCCGTTCTATCAGATCTACGAAGGCGCGGCGTTCCTGGCCGGCGCCAAACCGCATTACCTGCCGTGCCTGGACGATAACGGTTTCAATCCGGATTTCGACGCTGTTTCAGCGGACATCTGGAAGCGTTGCCAGATTCTGTTCCTGTGCTCGCCGGGCAACCCGACCGGTGCGCTGATTCCGGTCGACACCCTGAAAAAACTCATCGCCCTGGCGGATGAACACGACTTCGTGATCGCCGCCGACGAGTGCTACAGCGAACTGTACTTCGACGAGCAGACCCCGCCGCCAGGCCTGCTCAGCGCGTGCGTGGAACTGGGTCGCAAGGATTTCAAACGTTGCGTGGTGTTCCATAGCCTGTCCAAGCGCTCGAACCTGCCCGGCTTGCGTTCCGGCTTCGTCGCCGGCGATGCCGAGATCCTCAAGGGCTTCCTGCTGTATCGCACCTATCACGGCTGCGCGATGCCGGTTCAGACCCAACTGGCCAGCGTTGCCGCGTGGAATGACGAAGAGCATGTACGCGCCAACCGCACCTTGTACCGCGAGAAGTTCGACGCGGTACTGGAAATCCTCAGTCCGGTGATGGATGTGCAGCGTCCAGATGGCAGCTTTTATTTGTGGCCAAACGTGAAAGGTGACGACGCGGCGTTCTGCCGGGATCTGTTTGCCGAAGAACATGTGACCGTAGTGCCGGGCTCGTATCTGTCGCGCGATGTCGATGGCGTCAATCCGGGCGCCGGCCGCGTTCGAATGGCGCTGGTAGCGCCTTTGGCGGAGTGTGTTGAAGCCGCCGAACGGATTCGCGCCTTTATTACTCGTCAACAGTAAGCATGAAGGTCCGCGCCAGGCAACCTGGCGCGGACATTGATCCAGCGTGCTACAGCCACCTACGACGAACACGCCTATAACTTGCCTGCCAATACATCACGACTCCCTTCAAACACCCCACCGCCACAAATCCAGTCAAAACGAATGTTCACAGCATAAAGTTACAACATCCGCCCCCTGATACCTTTCAAATACATTAACTTCATTGCCCTGCCACACTGCCGCAAACACTCAGACCCAACACGGATGTTGATCATGCACTATGTAAAACAATTAACGACGCCATCGACTCAGGAACAGAATACCGCCGCGATATCCGAAGGACGGCCCAAACGCTCAGTGGCATCCAGCAAGTTATGGGAAAACGCCAGCACCCTGAAAATATCGTTTATGCCAGAGGTGCCCAATGAACTCAGATATCGTATAGAGCGTGTCATTCGGCAATGGGAGCCTTTTATCAGCCTTGCGATAGAACTCGTGGATGATGGCGAAGGTGACATTCGCATTGCAGTCGGCAGTAAACAAAGCGAGTCAATGGTTGGTACCGACGCACTCCGCGCGGATAAAAAAACAGCGACTCTGAAAATCGCTGTCAAGCCGGACGATTCAGACTTTGATCGAACAATGCTTCATGAGTTTGGCCATGCATTAGGTTTCCAGCATGCCCACTTGCATCCCGAAGCCAATATTCAATGGAACAAACCCGCGATCTACAAGTATTTCACCGAGAGCCATGGATGGAGTAACAAGGACGTTGATCGCAATCTGTTTTATATCAACGAATGGATGATTATTTATGGCACCTACGATAAAGATTCGATCATGCATTACCAGATCGCCAGTTTCATGACTCGAAACAATTGGGAAACAGGGATCAACCAGACGCTCAGCGAAGGCGACAAGGCCTTCGCCAGAGCGATTTATCCACCTATCGATTACGGTGACCTGTCTATTTGACTTGTCCTAGGTTGGCCTCACTCAGGTCGAGCTCCCCCAGCACTTCCCTGAGCACATCATCACCAATCTGATGTTGTCGGCTGAGGCTATACAACTCCAGGCGTTGCGCGCGCAGCGCCTTGAGACGTAAACGGCGCTCCAGCAGATCCATCTGGAATGCCAGCGCCTGGGCTTCGGCGGAGTCGTTGAACACATCCAGCTGATGACGATACTCGGACATGATGCGCGCCTTGAGTTCCGCCGCCAGTGCTGCCTGCGCGGCGTCCTGCGGGGCAAGCTCTTCGGTTTCCAGCGAGTGAATGGCCGCCTCGGCGGTCTTGCGCCAGGCATCACGAACTTCCTGCCGGCGCTTGTCGTCCGGGCTCTTCTGGATGCCGCGCAGCAACAGTGGCAGTGCGATGCACGCCGAGACCAGCGAAAGCAAAATCACCCCCGCGGCGATAAAAATCAGCAGATCACGCTCGGGGAACGCATCCGCTCCCATCAGCATCGGCACCGACATCACACCCGCCAGCGTCACCGCCCCGCGCACTCCGCCAACCGTCAGCAGCCAGCAGGATCGCGCAGTTGGCACTTGCGTCAGAGCACCTTTGCCGCGCAGACGCCGCAACAACACCGACAGGCGCCAAATGCTCTGCACCCAGATGAACCGCAGCACCACCAGCGCGAGGAATATCGCCACCACGTCGAGGCAGCGGTAAAACAGCGTCGGCCAGAGTGTCGATTCATGGCTGACCACGGCCTTGATGATGTCGGGCAGTTGCAGGCCCAGAAGCAGGAAGATCAGACCGTTAAAGGCAAACTCCAGCAGCGACCAGACGCTGCGATTGAGCAGTCGAGTGCTGGTCTGGCGCGGCAGCAGGTCGAGCCAGCTCTGCATCATCCCCGCCGCCACCGCGGAGAGAATGCCCGAGGCGCCAAGGCGTTCGGCCAACACATAAGCCGCAAACGGCAGCAGCAACATGAAGACGACGTGGGTCGCGGGATCATCCCACCCGCGAGTGATCATCCACGACCGCAAACGCCCGACCAGCCAACTCAGCGCCACACCGACGGCCAGGCCGCCGACCGCCACCAATACGAATGTCAAACTGGCGGTGGCCAGCGAGAACACGCCCGTCACCGCAGCGGCCAAAGCAAACTTGAACGTCACCAGACCCGACGCATCGTTCATCAGTGCTTCGCCCTGAAGCATGTGCATCAGCGGCGTCGGCAGGCGATTTTGCGAAATCGCCGAAACAGCCACCGCGTCCGTTGGCGACAACACGGCAGCCAACGCGAATGCCACCGGCAGCGGAATTGTCGGCAATAACCAATGAATGAAGTACCCGGCTCCAACCACCGTAAACAGCACCAGCCCGACGGCCAATGTCAGGATCGGGCCACGCAGGTGCCAGAGTTCGCGTTTGGGCATGCGCCAACCGTCGGAGAACAGCAGCGGCGGCAGGAACAGAAACAGGAATAGTTCGGGATCCAGCGCCACGTGCAAACCGAGGGTCGGCCAGGCCAGCAAGGCGCCAGCGGCAATTTGCACAAGAGGCAGCGGCAGCGGGATGACCCGTCCGACCAGACGCGAGACGCTGACGAGCATCAGCAGGATCAGGACGGTGTAAGCGGTTTGCATAAATCAGAATCTCGGACAATCGACAGCGTTGAACTGCCATATTAGCCGTTTAGGCTGCGCCTGACCGTTGCACCTATGTCGCACGCCGACACTGATCCCCGTGTAGGAGCTGCGGCACGCTGCGATCTTTTGATGTTTAAAAACAGAATCAAAAGATCGCAGCCTCGTTTCACTCGACAGCTCCTACAGGGTTTTGTGGTGGCAGATAAACCTCGGCGCCGCGAAACCGTTTGGTCATGGCATAATCCGACACCGTTTTTTTCCAGCACCTGTAAAGGGGGCAATTCCTTGACCGTTTCAAGTAAAACGTTGCACCTTTTCGGCATCAAAGCCTGCGACACCATGAAAAAGGCGCGCACCTGGCTTGATGAACACGCTGTCGCCTATGACTTTCACGATTACAAGACCGCCGGTATCGACCGCGAACACCTGACCCAATGGTGTGACGAGCACGGCTGGCAAACGGTGTTGAACCGCGCAGGCACGACCTTTCGCAAACTCGACGACGAACGTAAAGCCGATCTCGACCAAGCAAAAGCCATCGAACTGATGCTCGCCCAACCCTCGATGATCAAGCGCCCGGTGCTCGATCTCGGTGACCGAACCCTGATTGGCTTCAAGCCAGATATCTACGCGGCCGCTCTGAAGTAAGCAGCCCGTCACTCTTTGTAGAGGTATTCACATGTCCAACTCTCTGTTCAGCATCGCCTTCGGTGTCGGCACGCAAAACCGCCAGGGCGCCTGGCTCGAAGTGTTTTACGCGCAGCCACTGCTTAATCCTTCGGCCGAACTGGTCGCTGCTGTTGCACCGATCCTCGGTTACACCGAAGGCAATCAGGCCATCACCTTCACCACCGCACAGGCTGCGCAACTGGCTGAAGCGGTCAAAGGCATCGACGCCGTTCAGGGCAAACTGCTGACCCGTCTGGCCGAGAGCCACAAGCCGCTGGTCGCCACTTTGCTGGCCGAAGACGCGCAACTGACTTCCACGCCTGAGGCGTACCTGAAGCTGCACCTGTTGTCCCACCGTCTGGTCAAGCCGCACGGCGTGAGCCTGGCCGGGATCTTCCCGCTGCTGCCGAACGTAGCGTGGACCAGCCAAGGCGCTGTCGACCTGAGCGAACTGGCCGAAATGCAACTTGAGGCGCGTCTGCGTGGCGAGTTGCTGGAAGTGTTCTCGGTGGACAAGTTCCCGAAAATGACCGACTACGTCGTACCGGCCGGCGTGCGTATCGCTGACGCCGCGCGTCTGCGTCTGGGCGCTTACGTGGGCGAAGGCACCACCGTGATGCACGAAGGTTTCATCAACTTCAACGCCGGCACCGAAGGCCCGGGCATGATCGAAGGCCGCGTGTCGGCTGGCGTCTTCGTCGGCAAGGGTTCGGACCTGGGCGGCGGTTGCTCGACCATGGGCACCCTGTCGGGCGGCGGCAACATCGTGATCAAGGTTGGCGAAGGCTGCCTGATCGGCGCCAACGCCGGTATCGGTATTCCGTTGGGCGACCGCAACACCGTCGAGTCGGGCCTGTACGTGACCGCCGGCACCAAAGTCGCGCTGCTGGACGAGCACAACAACCTGGTCAAGGTTGTGAAAGCACGCGAACTGGCCGGCCAGACCGACCTGCTGTTCCGTCGCAATTCGGAAACCGGTGCCGTGGAATGCAAAACCCACAAATCGGCGATCGAGCTGAACGAAGCGCTGCACGCTCACAACTAAGCGTCAGACGATCCATTGTAGGAGTGAGCCTGCTCGCGATGCTTTTAGCGCCCTCACAGACGCCATCGCGAGCAGGCTCACTCCTACAGGGTCTGGCGTACATCCCGCCCCTCTTCACCAGGGCTAAAAACTGTGATGATTGCCTCCCCCTGGCGTGCCGATTTTCCGGCCATCGCCGCTCTGCAACGGCAAGACCAGACCTATCTGGACAACGCCGCCACCACGCAAAAACCTCAAGCCCTGCTCGACGCGCTGACGCATTACTACGCCAACGGCGCGGCCAATGTGCACCGTGCACAACACTTGCCCGGCGCTCATGCCACGCAGGCATTTGAAGACAGTCGACTGAAAGTTGCGCAATGGCTGAATGCCGGTGACAGCGGGCAGATCATCTTTACCCACGGCGCCACCAGCGCGCTGAATCTCCTGGCTTATGGCCTGGAACATCTTTTCCAGCCGGGCGATGAAATTGTCATCAGCGCCCTGGAGCATCACGCCAACCTGCTGCCGTGGCAGCAACTGGCACAACGTCGTCAACTGAAACTGGTGATCCTGCCACTGGATGTCGACGGTTTGATCGACCTCGCCGCCGCTGTGCAGCTGATCGGCCCGCGCACGCGCCTGCTGGCGGTCAGTCAGTTGTCCAACGTGCTCGGCTCCTGGCAACCATTGCCGGCGCTGCTGGGCATGGCCAAGGCGCACAACGCGCTGACCGTGGTCGATGGCGCACAAGGTGTGGTTCACGGTCGGCATGACGTGCAGGCACTGGGTTGCGACTTTTATGTGTTTTCCAGCCACAAGCTGTACGGCCCCGATGGCCTCGGCGTGCTATTTGGGCGCAACACTGCGCTTGAACAGCTGAAACCGTGGCAGTTCGGTGGCGAAATGGTCCTGGAAGCCAACTATCACGACGCACGTTTCCGCCCTGCTCCACTGGGTTTCGAGGCGGGCACGCCGCCGATTGCCAGCGTGATCGGCCTCGGCGCGACCCTCGACTATCTGGCAGGTCTTGATCAGGACGCGGTGTCGGCGCACGAAGCGGCATTGCATGACTACCTGTTGCGTGGCCTCGCGGCACGTAACGGCATTCGCCTGCTGGGCAAACCGCAACTGGCGCTGGCGAGTTTTGTCGTTGAAGGCGTACACAACGCCGATTTGGCGCATTTGCTGACCGAGCAAGGCATTGCCGTGCGCGCCGGGCACCATTGCGCGATGCCGTTACTGAAAAGCTTTGAGCTGGCCGGGGCGATTCGGGTGTCGCTGGCGCTGTACAACGATTCGGAGGATCTGGAACGGTTCTTTGAAGCGCTGGATCAGGCGCTGGAGTTATTGCGATGAGCTTGCCGGTCGAGGCTGCCGAGGCGCTGCAAACCTTTCAGAATGCGGCAGGTTGGGAACAGCGGGCGCGGTTGTTGATGCAGTTTGGGGATCGTCTGCCACCGTTGAATGACGCAGACAAGTGCGACGCCAACCGCGTGCATGGCTGTGAAAGCCAGATGTGGCTGGTCGGCGCGTTACAGGATGGCCACTGGCAGTTCGCCGCGAGTAGCGATGCGCGGATGATTCGTGGGTTGGTGGCGTTGCTGCTGTTGCGGGTCAATGGCCTGACCGCTAATGAGTTGCAGCAAGTGGATTTGCCGGACTGGTTCAGTCAGTTGGGGCTGTCGCGGCAATTATCACCTTCGCGCAGCAATGGCCTGAATGCTGTGCTTCAGCGGATGAATGAGCTCGCAGGTTAATCCTGAAATGGAATTCCCCTGTGGCGAGGGGATTTATCCCCGATGGGTCGCAAAGCGGCCCCAGTTTTTCATAGTCACACCGCATCCATAGGCTTTGGGGCGGCTTCGCCCCCATCGGGGATAAATCCCCTCGCCACAAAAACTGCTTTCACTGCACTTCAGGTTTGACCCGCTCCGCCGGGCGCCGAACACCCGCCACAATCTTGTCCACAGCCTTGGTCGCCGCAACCATGCCGAACGTCGCCGTGACCATCATCACCGCGCCAAACCCGCCCGCGCAGTCCAGCTTTACGCCGTCGCCGACAAAACTCTTCTGCAAACAAATGCTGCCATCCGGTTTCGGATAGCGCAGTTGCTCGGTGGAGAACACGCACGGCACGCTGTAATGGCGGGTCACGGTGCGCGAGAAGCCGTAATCGCGGCGCAATGTCGAGCGCACTTTCGAGGCCAGCGGATCGTTGAACGTGCGGTTGAGATCGCAGACCTGAATCAGCGTCGGATCAATCTGCCCACCCGCGCCACCGGTGGTGATGATCTGAATCTTGCGGCGCTTGCACCAGGCGATCAGCGCAGCTTTGGCGTTGACCGCGTCGATGCAGTCGATCACGCAGTCGATATTCGGCGTGATGTATTCGGCCATGGTCTCGCGGGTGACGAAATCCGCCACGGCGTGCACCGTGCAGTCCGGGTTGATCCCGCGCAGACGCTCGGCCATCACCTCGACCTTGGGTTTGCCGACGGTGCTGTCCAGCGCGTGCAACTGGCGGTTGGCGTTGCTGACACAGACGTCGTCGAGGTCGAACAGCGAAATCTCGCCGACGCCACAGCGCGCAATGGCTTCCGCCGCCCAGGAACCGACGCCACCGACGCCGACGATCGCCACATGGGCCGCGCGCAAGCGCTCCATGCCTTCGATGCCATACAAACGGGCGATGCCTGCAAACCGCGGATCTTCTGTACTCATGACCATTACCCCAAAAACCGGCGCGCATTATAGGGCTACGCAGCGACAAGTTTTAACCTTCGATCTACAAGTGTAAGAACTTAAGTCAAAGAGGCTTGCCCAATGTGAGCCATTTCCCTGTCTGATGTACGACCGGCGAACTGTCGGTGTAGGATGCGCGCCCCTGTGGGGTACAGCCTACCGATCCTTCGTTCCACAGCCTTTGGAACCCGAAACAGCTATGTCATCGCGTAAATTTGGTCTCAACCTGGTGGTGGTTCTGGCAATCGCCGCCCTGTTCACTGGTTTCTGGGCGCTGATCAATCGCCCGGTCTCCGCGCCCAATTGGCCGGAACAGATCTCCGGTTTCTCTTATTCGCCGTTCCAGCAGGGACAGTACCCACAGAAGGACCAGTATCCGTCTGACGACGAGATGCGCCGCGACCTCGAGATCATGAGCAAGTTGACGGATAACATCCGTATCTACTCGGTCGACGGTTCCCTGCAAGACATTCCGAAACTGGCTGAAGAGTTCGGTCTGCGCGTGACCCTGGGGATCTGGATCAGCCCCGATCAGGAGCGTAACGAGCGCGAAATCACTCGCGCCATCGAACTGGCCAATACGTCGCGCAGTGTGGTTCGCGTGGTGGTCGGTAACGAGGCGATCTTCCGTAAGGAAATCACCGCTGAACAACTCAGCGTACTGCTCGACCGGGTTCGTGCTGCGGTGAAAGTACCCGTCACCACGTCCGAACAGTGGCACGTCTGGGAAGAACACCCGGAACTGGCCAAGCACGTTGATCTGATCGCCGCTCACGTTCTGCCGTACTGGGAATTCATCCCGGTCGACAAGGCCGGCCAGTTCGTCTTCGACCGCGCCCGCGACCTGAAAAAGATGTTTCCGAAAAAACCGCTGCTGCTGTCTGAAATCGGCTGGCCGAGCAACGGTCGCATGCGCGGCGGCGCTGATGCGTCGCCGGCGGATCAGGCGATCTACCTGCGTACGCTGGTGAACAAACTCAACCGTCAGGGCTTCAACTACTTCGTGATCGAAGCGTTCGACCAGCCGTGGAAGGCCAGCGACGAAGGTTCTGTCGGCGCCTACTGGGGCGTGTTCAACGCCGCGCGTCAGCAGAAATTCAATTTCGAAGGCCCGGTGGTCGCGATCCCGCAATGGCGCGTGCTGGCAGTCGGTTCGGTGGTGCTGGCGCTGTTGTCGCTGACGTTGCTGATGATCGACGGCTCGGCGCTGCGTCAGCGCGGACGCGTGTTCCTGACCTTTATCGCCTTCCTTTGCGGGTCGGTGCTGGTGTGGATCGGTTACGACTACAGCCTGCAATACAGCACGTGGTTCAGTCTGACGGTGGGTTTCCTGCTGGCGCTCGGTGCGTTCGGGGTGTTCATCGTGTTACTCACCGAGGCCCATGAACTGGCCGAAGCGGTGTGGATTCACAAACGTCGACGCGAATTCCTGCCGGTGGTGGGTGATTCGGACTACCGCCCGAAAGTGTCGATCCATGTGCCGTGCTACAACGAGCCGCCGGAGATGGTCAAACAGACCCTCGACGCCTTGGCCGCCCTCGATTACCCGGACTATGAAGTCCTGATCATCGACAACAACACCAAGGACCCGGCGGTGTGGGAGCCGGTGCGCGACTACTGCGAAACCCTCGGCCCGCGCTTCAAGTTCTTCCACGTTTCGCCATTGGCCGGCTTCAAGGGCGGCGCGCTGAATTACCTGCTTCCGCACACCGCCAAGGATGCCGAAGTGATCGCGGTCATCGACTCGGACTACTGCGTGTCGCCGAACTGGCTCAAGCACATGGTGCCGCACTTCGCCGACCCGAAAATCGCCGTGGTGCAGTCGCCGCAGGATTACCGCGACCAGAACGAAAGCACCTTCAAAAAGCTCTGCTACGCCGAATACAAAGGATTCTTCCATATCGGCATGGTCACCCGTAACGACCGCGACGCGATCATCCAGCACGGCACCATGACCATGACTCGCCGTTCGGTTCTGGAAGAATTGGGCTGGGCTGACTGGTGTATCTGCGAGGATGCCGAACTCGGTCTGCGTGTATTCGAAAAAGGCCTGTCGGCGGCGTATTACCACGACAGCTACGGCAAGGGCCTGATGCCGGATACGTTTATCGACTTCAAGAAGCAGCGCTTCCGCTGGGCCTACGGTGCGATTCAGATCATCAAGCGTCACACCGGCAGCCTGCTGCGCGGCAAGGACACCGAATTGACTCGCGGCCAGCGTTACCACTTCCTCGCGGGCTGGTTGCCGTGGGTCGCGGACGGCATGAACATCTTCTTCACCGTCGGCGCGCTGTTGTGGTCGGCGGCGATGATCATCGTGCCGCAGCGGGTCGATCCGCCGCTGCTGATTTTCGCGATCCCGCCGTTGGCGCTGTTCGTGTTCAAGGTCGGCAAGATCATCTTCCTGTACCGTCGCGCCGTTGGCGTGAACCTGAAAGATGCGTTCTGCGCGGCACTGGCCGGGCTGGCGTTGTCGCACACCATCGCCAAAGCGGTGCTGTACGGTTTCTTCACCAGCAGCATTCCGTTCTTCCGCACGCCGAAAAACGCTGACAACCACGGTTTCTGGGTGGCGATCTCCGAAGCGCGCGAAGAGCTGTTCATCATGCTGCTGTTGTGGGGCGCAGCGCTGGGGATCTATCTGGTCAACGGCATGCCGAGCAACGACATGCGCTTCTGGGTGGTCATGTTGCTGGTGCAGTCGCTGCCGTATCTGGCGGCGTTGATCATGGCGTTCCTGTCGTCGCTGCCAAAACCTGCGGCGGCGCCTGAGCCGGCAACCGCGTAATCGGTTATTGGATAACGTCAAACGGCGGCCTTCGGGTCGCCGTTTTGCTTTAGAATGGTCGCCTTTTTCAATGCCAACAAACCCTGTAGGAGCTGCCGCAGGCTGCGATCTTTTGATTTTGTTTTTTAAATCAACAGCAAGATCAACAGATCGCAGCCTGCGGCAGCGTCTACAGGTTTACCGTGCGCACCCCGGAGTTATTACATGACGGCCCACGCCGACCTTTCGCCGACCCTTCAACTCGCCATCGACCTGATCCGCCGTCCGTCCGTGACGCCGGTCGACGCCGATTGCCAGAAGCAGATGATGCAGCGCCTGGGCGATGCCGGTTTCAAACTGGAGCCGATGCGCATCGAAGATGTGGATAACTTCTGGGCTACCCACGGCGACAACGATGGCCCGGTGCTGTGTTTCGCCGGTCACACCGACGTGGTACCGACCGGCCCGGTGACTGCCTGGCAGATCGACCCGTTCAACGCGCTGATCGATGAACACGGCATGCTCTGCGGCCGTGGCGCGGCGGACATGAAAGGCAGCCTGGCGTCGATGACCGTCGCCGCCGAGCGCTTTGTGACCGACTTCCCGAACCACAAAGGCAAGGTCGCGTTCCTGATCACCAGCGACGAAGAAGGCCCGGCGCACCACGGCACCAAGGCTGTGGTTGAGCGTTTGGCCGCGCGTAACGAGCGTCTGGACTGGTGCATCGTCGGCGAACCGTCGAGCACCACCCTGGTCGGCGACGTGGTGAAAAACGGCCGTCGCGGCTCGCTGGGCGCCAAGCTCACCGTCAAAGGCATTCAGGGCCACGTGGCCTATCCGCATCTGGCCAAGAACCCGATCCACCTCGCCGCGCCTGCGCTGTCCGAGCTGGCCGCCGAGCACTGGGATCACGGCAACGATTTCTTCCCGCCGACCAGTTTCCAGATTTCCAACGTCAATTCCGGCACCGGCGCGACCAACGTGATCCCGGGCGATCTGGTGGCAGTGTTCAACTTCCGTTTCTCCACCGAGTCGACCGTCGAAGGCCTGCAGAAACGCGTTGCCGACATCCTCGACAAGCATGACCTGGACTGGCACATCGACTGGGCGCTGTCCGGCCTGCCGTTCCTCACCGAGCCGGGCGCGCTGCTCGACGCGGTGTCGGCGAGCATCAAGGACATCACCGGCCGCGAGACCAAGGCGTCGACCAGCGGCGGCACTTCCGACGGTCGTTTCATCGCGACCATGGGCACGCAAGTGGTTGAACTGGGCCCGGTCAACGCGACCATTCACCAGGTCAACGAGCGCGTGCTGGCGGCCGATCTCGATGTACTGACCGAGATTTACTACCAGACCATGATCAAGTTGCTCGCCTGATGCTCGCGTGCCCGATCTGCAGTGAGCCGCTGAATGCGGTGGACAACGGCGTGGCCTGCCCCGCCGGGCATCGTTTTGACCGTGCGCGGCAGGGTTACCTGAACCTGCTGCCGGTGCAGCACAAAAACAGCCGCGATCCTGGCGACAATCAGGCGATGGTCGAGGCCCGCCGTGATTTCTTGAACGCCGGCCATTACGCGCCGGTGGCCAGGCGTCTGGCCGAGCTGGCGGCGAGTTACGCGCCGGCACGCTGGGTCGACATTGGTTGTGGTGAGGGTTACTACACCGCGCAGATCGCCGATGCCCTGCCGGATGCCGATGGCTACGCACTGGATATCTCGCGGGAAGCCGTCAAACGCGCCTGCAAACGCAATCCGCAACTGACCTGGTTGATCGCCAGCATGGCCCGCGTGCCATTGGCGTCGGGCAGCTGCCAGTTTCTCGCCAGCGTCTTCAGTCCATTGGATTGGGAAGAGGCCAAACGCCTGCTGAGCGTCGGCGGCGGATTGATGAAAGTCGGCCCGACCAGCGGCCATTTGATGGAACTGCGCGAAAGCCTGTACGACGAAGTGCGCGAATACACCGACGACAAGCATCTGGCCCTGGTGCCGCAAGGCATGGCGCTGGCGCACAGTGAAACCCTGGAATTCAAGCTGACGCTGGACAAGCCGCAGGATCGCGCCAACCTCCTGGCGATGACACCCCACGGCTGGCGCGCCAGTGCCGAGCGTCGCGCGGCAGTGATCGAGCAGGCCGAGCCGTTCGAGACCACCGTGTCGATGCGCTACGATTATTTCGTTCTTCAATAACTATTGGTCTCGGGCAAATGCCCGGGGCCGGCTAAATCCGCGAATGGATTTTTCAGACCCGCAGTGAGGACATCCATGCGCCAACCGGATATCGAGATTTACCTGAAAGACGCCGACGTCGACCACAAGGCCATCGCCGCCTGGCTCGGCGCCGCGCTGGGCCCGTGCAGCGACTGGGTACAGAAAGGCCAGACCTACAAGTGCAAGGCCGGCAACGTCCCGGTCACCTGGCTGCCGAAAGCCGTGGGCAAATGGAACAGCCTGTACCTGGAAAGCGACCAGACCCCATGGGACGACGACATCGCCTGCGCCCGCGCAGCCTTTGCCGCGCTGAACGTCGAAGTGCGTTGCGCGCCGGGCACGTGGGTCGAGGAAGAAGGTGAGGAGACGGCGGATCGCTGGATGCGCATCAGCGAAGACGGTGAAGAAGAGATCACCTGGAAAACCGCTTAACCAGCAAAAGATCGCAGCCTTCGGCAGCTCCTACAGTTTGGAATGCATTCCCCTGTAGGAGCTGCCGAAGGCTGCGATCTTTTGATCTTCAAGGTTACAGACCTACCACATCCTCAGCCTGCAAACCCTTCTCCCCCGTCACCACCGCGTACTCGACCTGCTGACCTTCCGCCAGCGAGCGGTGTCCTTCGCCGCGAATTGCGCGGTAGTGCACGAATACGTCCACCCCGTCGTCGCGCTGAATGAAGCCGTAGCCTTTGGCGTCGTTGAACCACTTCACGTTGCCGGTTTCACGTGTTGCCATCTGTTCATACTCCTTTTTTATTATTGGACAGGCTTTTCGCAGGAAAGCCTTTGAGGAACGTCAGCCCGCGTCCGACGACCATTAAAGGCCTCCGACGACAGACCGCCGAGTATATGACAGGCGCGAAAACTCTCAACAGGAGATTACTTCGCCGCTTTTTTGCCGATTTTCAGCGAATCCGGCACACTAGCGTCCACCCGAGCAGCCGCTCGGTTTTATCCACTCACGCAGAAGCCGTATGACCCGTTCCCCGTTCCGCCGTCTTGTGTTTGGCACCTTGCGCCGACTGTTGTATCTCTGGGTTCGCTCGGAGACCATCAACCAGTCGTCGTTCACCCTCAACCTCGACCGCAGTCGTCCGGTGTTCTACGTCCTGCAAAATCCTTCGCTGACCGATCTGGCCGTGCTCGACACCGAGTGCACCAAGGCCGGCCTGCCACGGCCGGTGCTGCCGGTGTCGGTGGGTAATCTGCTGGAGCCGGCCGCGTTCTTCTACCTGACGCCGGACCCGGACTGGCTCGGCCGCCAGGACAAACGCGGCGCGCCGCCGACGCTGACGCGACTCGTCAGCGCGCTGAGCCAGAACGCCGCCGAAGACGCGCAGATCATTCCGGTCAGCGTGTTCTGGGGCCAGTCGCCGGACAGCGAATCGAGCCCGTGGAAACTGCTGTTTGCCGACAGTTGGGCAGTCACAGGGCGCTTGCGTCGCCTGCTGAGCATCATGATTCTCGGGCGCAAGACCCGCGTGCAATTCTCCGCGCCGATCCACCTGCGCGAACTGATCGATCACAACAAGGGCCACGAGCGCACTGTGCGCATGGCCCAGCGAATCCTGCGCGTGCACTTCCGCAATCTAAAAGCGGCGGTCATCGGCCCGGACATTTCCCACCGCCGTAACCTCGTCAAAGGCCTGCTCAACCAGCCATTGGTCAAGCAAGCGATCCTCGACGAAGCCGAACGCGAAAACATCTCGCCGGAAAAAGCCAAGGCCCAGGCCCTGCGCTATGGCAACGAGATCGCCTCGGACTACACCTACACCGCGATCCGCTTTCTCGAAGTGGTGCTGAGCTGGTTCTGGAACAAAATCTACGACGGCATCAAGGTCAACCACATCGAAGGCGTGCAGAAAGTCGCGCAGGGTCACGAAGTGATCTACGTGCCGTGCCACCGCAGCCACATCGACTACTTGCTGTTGTCGTACTTGCTGTTCCGCAACGGCCTGACCCCGCCGCACATCGCCGCCGGGATCAACCTGAACATGCCGGTGATCGGCAGCCTGCTGCGTCGTGGCGGCGCGTTCTTCATGCGCCGCACATTCAAGGGCAATCCGCTGTACACCTCGGTGTTCAACGAATACCTGCACACGCTGTTCACCAAGGGTTTCCCGGTCGAGTACTTCGTCGAGGGCGGCCGCTCGCGCACGGGGCGCATGCTGCAACCGAAAACCGGGATGCTCGCGATCACGATGCGCAGTTTCCTGCGCTCATCGCGCATGCCAATTGTGTTCGTGCCGGTGTACATCGGTTACGAGCGGGTGCTGGAAGGTCGCACCTACCTCGGTGAACTGCGCGGCGCGAGCAAGAAGAAAGAGTCGATCTTCGACATCTTCAAAGTCATCGGCGCACTCAAGCAGCGCTTCGGTCAGGTCGCGGTCAACTTCGGCGAGCCGATCAAACTGGCGGAATTCCTCGACAGCGAGCAGCCGGACTGGCGCCAGCAGGAACTCGGCCCGCAATTCAAACCGGCGTGGCTCAACGAAACCACCAATCGCCTAGGCGAGAAAGTCGCGCAGCATCTGAACGAAGCGGCGGCGATCAACCCGGTGAACCTGGTGGCGCTCGCCCTTCTGTCGACCACACGCCTGGCGCTGGACGATCGGGCCATGGCGCGCGTGCTGGATCTGTATCTGGCGCTGCTGCGCAAGGTTCCCTACTCGCCGCACACCACGTTGCCCGAAGGCGATGGCCGCGCGCTGATCGAGCATGTGAAGGACATGGACCTGCTGTCCGAGCAGAACGATGCGCTGGGCAAGATTCTCTATCTCGACGAGCAAAATGCCGTCCTGATGACCTATTACCGCAACAACGTGCTGCACATCTTCGCGCTGCCGTCGCTGCTGGCGAGCTTCTTCCAGAGCACCTCGCGCATGAGCCGCGAACAGATCCTGCGCTACACCCGTGCCCTGTATCCGTACCTGCAATCGGAGTTGTTCATCCGCTGGACGCTGGACGAACTCGACGCCGTGGTCGATCAGTGGCTGGAAGCGTTTGTCGAGCAAGGTCTGCTGCGCTTCGAGAAAGAGGTGTACATGCGCCCGGCGCCAAGTTCGCGGCACTTTGTGTTGCTGACCCTGCTGTCGAAAAGCATCGCGCAGACCTTGCAGCGCTTCTACATGACCGTGTCGCTGCTGCTCAACGCCGGGCAGAACACCATCAGCGCCGAAGAACTGGAAGACCTGTGCACCGTCATGGCCCAGCGCCTGTCGATCCTGCACGGCCTCAACGCCCCGGAATTCTTCGACAAAAGCCTGTTCCGCCATTTCATCCAGACCCTGCTCGACCTCGACGTTTTGCGTCGCGACGACGCTGGCAAACTGAGCTACCACGAACTGCTCGGCGAACTGGCCGAAGGCGCGGCCAAACGCGTGTTGCCGGCGGAGATTCGCTTGTCGATCCGTCAGGTGGCGCTGCATCGCAGTGAAGATGCGGCCGACCAGACCACCACTCAGCCCGAAGCCTGATGAAAGCCTGTAGGAGTGAGCCTGCTCGCGAAGGCGTCGTGTCAGTCGCCGTCACTGTCGTCTGACACACCGCTATCGCGAGCAGGCTCGCTCCTACAATTGAAAGGAGAACACCATGAAAAAACTGACCATTCTCGCAGCCGCCACGCTGCTCAGCGCCTGCCAATCGACCACGCCCGCCGGCAAGGCCAGCCTCGACGGTGAGGTGTTCTACCTGCAACGCATCGCCCTGCCACCGAGCGCGACCCTGAGCGTGAGCCTGCAAGACGTGTCGCTGGCCGACGCCCCGGCCGTGGTGCTCGATGAACAGAAAGGCCTGGTCAAGGGTCAGGTGCCTCTGCCTTTTCACTTGACCTACGATCCGGCGCAAGTCAAACCCGGCCACCGCTATTCGGTCAGCGCACGCATCGAGGTCAACGGTGAACTGATGTTCATCACCACCGAAAACCACGCCGTGCAACTCGACGGCAACGATCCGCAGCCGCTGAAAATCCGCGTCGACGCCATTCGCTAATTGCCTACCAAGGAAGCTGCCATGTTCCGCCCTACCCTTCGCTTCGCCGGCCTGTGCGCGGGCCTGATGATCTCCGCCAACGTACTGGCGCTGTCGCTCGCCGACCTGTCGCAGCAAGACGCCACCGGCGGCCTCAAGGACGCCCTGACCCAAGGCGCGCAACTGGCCGTCAAACAACTCGGTACCCCGGGCGGTTTCTCCAACAACCCTGACGTGAAAATCGAACTACCGGGCAAACTCGGCAAAGCCGCCAGCAAGATGAAAGCCTTCGGCATGGGCGCCCAGGTCGAAGAGCTGGAAACCGCCATGAACAAAGCCGCGGAAACTGCCGTAACCCAGGCCCAGCCGATCCTCGTCGACGCCGTGAAGAAAATGAGCGTCTCCGACGCCAAAGGCATCCTCAGCGGCGGCACCGACTCGGCCACCCAATACCTGGACAAATCCAGCCGCGAACAGATCCGCGCCAAATTCCTGCCCATCGTCAAACAAGCCACCGACAAAGTTGGCGTGGCACAGAAATACAACGCCTTCGCCGGCCAGGCCGCGACTTTCGGCGTTGTCGACGCGAAAAGTGCCAACGTCGAAAACTACGTCACCGAGCAAGCGCTCAACGGCTTGTTCGAAATGATCGGCAAGCAGGAAGAAACTATTCGCAAGAACCCGGCTGCTGCGGCGACGGGGCTGGCGAAGAAGGTGTTCGGGACGCTCTAAACTCCCCTCCCAACAAAAAGCCCGCTGACCTTCACAGGTCCAGCGGGCTTTTTTATGGTTGATATCGCACCCATGTAGGAGCTGCCGAAGGCTGCGATCTTTTGATCTGGGTTTTAACTTTCAGAAACTCAAAGTCAAAAGATCGCAGCCTTCGGCAGCTCCTACAGAGGAGTCAATACATCCGCGATAGTTTGGTTACCTGGCAAACCGCCACTGCGAGGATGCCAACGCTCGAAGTCCTCGGTATGCAGATAACAACGCCCATCCTTCACCGGCGTATTTCGCAATAACAGACTGATCGCAATGTAGCGAACGCTGCGAAACCGCCTTCGCGAGCAGGCTCGCTCCCACAGTGGATTGAGTACATCACGTGGAGATTGAGCGGCTGGCGGACGCCATCGCTGGCAAGCCAGCTCCCACAATTTCGGCGCGTGCACTCAGGCAGAGATTGGGTGGCTGTGAGGGTGTCATCGCGAGCAGGCTCACTCCTACAGTTGGATCGCGTACGTCTGAAAGAAACACGTCCGCAGTCAGGCCGCCTTCGCGAGCAGGCTCACTCCTACAGTTGGATCGCGTACGTCTGAAAGAAACACGTCGGCAGGCAGGCCGCCTTCGCGAGCAGGCTCACTCCTACAGTTGGATCGCGTACGTCTGAAAGAAACACGTCCGCAGTCTGGCCGCCTTCGCGAGCAGGCTCACTCCCACAGGAAAGCAAAAGCAAAAAAGCACCCGCTTCGCTTCTCACCACTCAACAGGATGAGCGTTAGCTCGGCTGCGGCTTTTGATCTGCTGGCCCCTTCGGCAGGCTGAGTGGAGGGATTGATCCGGGGGGTGGGCGCGTAGCGCCGTTCGACGAAGTCGAATACATCGAAAGGAGGTGCAGCGAAGCAAACCGGAAGCGATGCCCCCGGATCAATTCCGGAGCGAAGGAACCCCGAGCCCCAGCGAGCGGGCCGAACGCCGGGGCCCAGACCTTTGGTTCCTTTGGGGCGTTTGCCAAAGGGACTCGCTGTAAGAGCGAAACCGCCAGCGGCAACACCCGCAGAAACGGATATTCACCCAAAACCCCCAGAGCATGGTCGGCCCAAAGGCCGCCAAGCCCCAAGAAGATCACCCCTCCCGACGAACCCTGAACCAAGCCGCATACAACGCCGGCAAAAACAAAAGCGTCAACGCCGTAGCCACAATCAACCCGCCCATGATCGCCACCGCCATCGGCCCAAAAAACACACTGCGCGACAACGGAATCATCGCCAGCACCGCCGCCAATGCCGTCAGCACAATCGGCCGAAAACGCCGCACCGTCGCCTCGATAATCGCCTGCCAAGGCCTCAGCCCCGAGGCGATATCCTGCTCGATCTGATCCACCAGAATCACCGAATTGCGCATGATCATCCCCGACAGCGCGATCGTCCCCAGCATCGCCACAAACCCGAACGGCTGACGGAACACCATTAGAAACAGCACCACCCCGATCAACCCCAACGGCGCCGTCAAAAACACCATCGCCGTGCGCGAGAAGCTACGCAGTTGCACCATCAGCAAGGTCAGCACCACAACGATGAACATCGGCACCCCGGCATTCACCGACGCCTGCCCGCGCGCAGAATCCTCCACCGTACCGCCGACATCCAACAGATAACCGTCCGGCAATTCAGCGCGAATCGGATCAAGCGTCGGCATGATCTGCTTCACCAGCGTCGCCGGCTGCTCCTTGCCATAAATGTCCGCACGCACGGTCACGTTCGGCAGACGATTACGGTGCCAGATGATGCCTTCTTCAAAACCATATTCGAGCGTGGCGACCTGCGACAACGCCACGCTGCGACCGTTATCAGTCGGTACCGCCAGGCTCGGCAACAACGACAATTCAGTGCGCTCATGCACCGTGCCGCGCAGCAGAATCTCGATCAATTCATTGTCTTCGCGATACTGACTGACACTCGATCCGGTCAACGAACTCTGCAGGAATTTCGCCAGATTGGCGGTGCTCACCCCAAGTGCCCGAGCGCGATCCTGATCGATGTTCAGGTACACAACCTTGCTCGGTTCTTCCCAATCCAGATGCACATTGGCCACATGCGGATTCTCGCGAACCTTGGCCGCCACTTTGCGCGCCAGTGCGCGGACTTCTTCGATGTGTTCACCGGTGATGCGGAACTGCACCGGATAGCCAACCGGCGGGCCGTTTTCCAGACGCGTGACTCGCGAACGCAGTGCCGGGAATTGCTCGTTGAGCGTGCTGATCAGCCAGCCCCGCAGCGCTTCACGCTCCTCGATGTTTTTTGCCAACACGACAAACTGGGCGAAGCTCGCCGCCGGCAGTTGCTGATCCAGCGGCAAGTAGAAACGCGGTGATCCGGTGCCGACATATGCCACATAGTTGTCGATACCGGCGTGCTCCTTGAGCATCGCTTCCAGGCGTTTGACTTCGCCAGTGGTATTGGCCAGCGACGCACCCTCGGCCAGTTTCAGATCGACCATCAATTCCAGCCGATTGGAGGCCGGGAAGAACTGCTGCGGCACGAAACGGAACAACACCACCGAGGCGATAAACAGCCCGACCGTCAGCACGATCACGGTTTTGCGATGCGACACGCACCACTCCACCAAACGCCGAACCCGCTGATAAAACGGTGTGCCATACGGGTCCGCCTGACCATCGGCAGTGCCGTGTTTGGCCGCATGAATTTTCGCCAGATCCGGCAGGAGTTTTTCCCCCAGATACGGCACGAACACCACCGCCGCCACCCATGAAGCGAGCAACGCAATCGTCACGACCTGAAAGATCGAGCGGGTGTATTCACCCGTACCGGACTGCGCAGTGGCAATCGGCAGGAAGCCTGCAGCGGTGATCAGCGTACCGGTGAGCATCGGGAACGCGGTGCTGGTCCAGGCGTAGCTGGCCGCGCGAATCCGATCGAAGCCCTGCTCCATTTTGATCGCCATCATTTCCACGGCAATGATCGCGTCATCCACCAGTAGCCCCAGCGCCAGCACCAGCGCACCGAGGGAGATTTTGTGCAGGCCGATGCCGAGGTAATACATGCAGGCGAAGGTCATCGCCAGCACCAGCGGAATAGTCAGCGCCACGACCATGCCGGTGCGCACGCCAAGGGAGAAGAAACTCACCAGCAACACGATCGCCAGCGCCTCGACCAACACTTGAACAAACTCGCCAACCCCGGTTTTTACCGCTGCTGGCTGGTCGGAGACTTTGCGCAATTGCATGCCGGCCGGAAGGTTTTTTTGGATCCGCGAGAACTCGCCTTCCAGTGCCTTGCCGAGCACCAAAATGTCGCCGCCGTCCTTCATCGCCACGGCCAGACCAATCGCGTCTTCAGCCATGAAGCGCATGCGCGGCGCCGGCGGATCGTTGAAACCGCGCCGCACGTCAGCGACATCGGAGATACGGAACGTCCGGTCACCGACGCGGATCGGGAAGTTCTTGATCTCGTCGACTGTCTGAAAATTCCCCGTGACCCGTAGCTGCAAGCGCTCGCTGCCCGTCTCGAAGAAGCCAGCGGTGGACACCGCGTTCTGCTCTTCCAGCGCCTGTTGCACCGCCGCCAGCGGTAAACCAAGAGTGGCGAGTTTGACGTTGGACAGCTCGACCCAGATCTTCTCGTCCTGCAAACCAAGCAAGTCGACCTTGCCGACATCCTTGACCCGTTGCAGTTGAATCTGAATGCGGTCGGCGTAATCCTTGAGCACGGCGTAGTCGAAACCGTCGCCGGTCAGTGCGTAGATATTGCCGAAGGTGGTGCCAAATTCATCGTTGAAGAACGGCCCCTGAATCCCCGGCGGCAAGGTCTGGCGAATGTCGCTGACCTTTTTGCGCACCTGATACCAGAGATCGGGAATGTCTTTGGAATGCATCGAATCGCGAGCAATGAACGTGACCTGAGATTCGCCGGGACGCGAGAAGGAAACGATGCGTTCGTACTCGCCGGTTTCCATCAGTTTCTTTTCGATGCGCTCGGTCACCTGACGCGAAACTTCCTCTGCCGTCGCGCCCGGCCAGCGGGTCTGGATGACCATGGCTTTGAAGGTGAAAGGCGGGTCTTCGCTCTGGCCGAGCTTGGTGTAGGACAACGCACCAACGATGGCCAGCAAAAGCATCAGGAACAGTACGATCTGGCGATTACGCAGCGCCCATTCGGAAAGGTTGAAGCGCATCGGGGCTTACTCCTTGTCCGCCAGATTGACCACACGGTTGGAGCGATCCACGGGGCGCACCTGCTGCCCTTCGAGCAGGACATGCACGCCTGCGGCGACCACCCAATCACTGGCGTTCAAGCCTTCGAGCACCGGCACGACTTTCTCGCCAAACGGGCCGACACGCACCGGAGTTTTCTTCAATGTGTTGTTGGCGCCAACGACCCAGACGTAGGTCGCGCCATTTTCAGCGGTCAGCGCCGAGAGCGGCACCGACAGCGACACGGCATCGGCCGATTGCACGAACACCCGGGCGCTCTGGCCCAGTTCGGCCGGGACCTTGCCACTGGTAAAAGAAATTCGCGCGGCGAAGGTACGGGATTTCGGATCGGCAGACGGCGACAGCTCTCGAATCTGCCCGGCGAAGCGCTGGTTCTGCTGGGTCCAGAGTTCGACCGTCACCGGTTGCCCGACCTTGAAGCGGCCGAAACTCTGCTCCGGCAGGCCGATCAGCACTTCACGTTCGCCATCGGTGGCGAGGGTGAACACGGTTTGCCCGGCCGCGACCACTTGCCCGACTTCGACCGAACGCTTGGCCACCACGCCATCCTGTGGCGCGCGCAGCACGGCGTAACTGGCCTGGTTGGTCGAGACGTTGAATTCGGCTTTGATCTGCTTGAGGCGGGCTTCGCCGGAGCGATAGAGGTTTTCGGCGTTGTCGTACGCGGAGCGGCTGACCATCTGCCGATCCATCAGGGTTTTGTAGCGGTCGCGCTCGGCACGGACGAGGTTGAGATTGGCTTCAGCGGCGGAAACCTGAGCGCGGGTGGCTTCCAGTTGCAGGCGCACGTCCTGCGGATCGAGTTCGGCGAGGGGTTGGTCTGCCTTCACGCGCTGACCTTCGTCGACCAGTCGTCGGCTGACTTTGCCCCCTATGCGAAACGCCAGATCGGGTTCGTAGCGGGCACGCACCTCGCCCGGATAACTTTCCATCGCCTGCGCCGAAGGCTCAGGCTGCACCACCATGGCCGGTCGTACGGTGACTTGCGTCACCTCTTCCTGGCCGCACGCGGACAATAAAAAAACCAGACTGACTGGCAATGCAAATGGCCACGTGAGGTGCAGTGCATGGCGGAACATGATGACGGACCTTTCGCTAATGGTGCTTGGAATAATTATACTGGCGGGTATGTTATTAATAGCAAACTCACCAGTCCAGTAATAAAAGCGAAGAATGTCGAACAATCTTTCAGCTCCAAACGGCCCGGGCCGCCCCAAGGATCTGGCCAAGCGCCAGGCCATCCTCGATGCGGCGAAAATTCTGTTTCTGAGTCATGGCTACGCCAACACCAGCATGGACGCGGTCGCCGCCGAGGCGGGGGTGTCTAAACTGACGGTTTACAGCCATTTCAACGACAAGGAGACGCTGTTCTCTGCCGCCGTGATGGCCAAATGCGAGGAGCAATTGCCGCCGCTGTTCTTCGAATTACCGGCCGGCATCGCTGTGGAAAAGGTGTTGCTGAACATTGCCCGAGGCTTTCATCAACTGATCAACAGCGATGAATCGGTGAATCTGCATCGCCTGATCATGGCGCTGGGCAGTCAGGATCCGAAGCTGTCGCTGATCTTCTTCGAGGCAGGCCCGCAGCGCATGGTGCAGGGCATGGAGCGGTTGTTGACGCAGATCCATGACAGCGGCGCGCTGAGCATTGATCTGCCACGCAATGCGGCGGAGCATTTTTTCTGCCTGATCAAGGGCGCGGGGAATTTCCGCTTGTTGTATGGCTGTGGTGAGCCGTTGGGCGAAGAGGCTTCAGAGAGCCATGTGCGGGAAGTGGTGGGGTTGTTTATGCGGGCGTATCGGCCCTGATTTTTGTGATGCATTGGCTGGCCCCATCGCGAGCAGGCTCACTCCTACATTGGATTTGTGTACACCACAGATTAATTGTAGGAGTGAGCCTGCTCGCGATGGGCGCGACTCGGTCTCAGGATTTGAGCGCTTTCTTGGGGTAGATGTCATACCGGCTGGACTTGCCATCCAGCGCATGACTCGGTTTGGGCCCCTCAATGCAAGGTGCCTTGCGCGGGCGTTTGACCACCACCCGGTGCGTCGCCAGCGCCAGCGCCGCTTCGAGCAACGCCGGGGCATCCGGATCATCACCAACCAGTGGCCGGAACAGGCGCATTTCCTTCTTCACCAGCGCGGTTTTCTCGCGATGCGGAAACATCGGGTCGAGGTAGATCACCTGCGGCGGCTCGCCTTCCCAGTTGCGCATGACCTCGATGGAGTTGCCCTTGAGCAACTTCATCCGCGCCACGATCGGCGCCACATCGAAATCTTCCGCCGCCCGCGCCAGACCATCCTCCAGCAATGCGCCGATCAGCGGCTGACGCTCGATCAGGCTCATCTCGCAACCCAGACTCGCCAGCACGAACGCATCCTTGCCCAGACCCGCCGTCGCATCCAGCACCCGCGGGCGCACGCCTTGAGCGACGCCGACAGCCTTGGCGATCATCTGCCCGCTGCCGCCGCCGTATAACCGACGATGCGCCGCGCCACCCTCGACGAAGTCCACGCGCACCGGCCCCGGCGCGTCCGGCCCCAGTTGCTGCAATTGCAAACCCTGTTCGCCGACCTGCAAGGCAAACTCGCCGTCGACCACCTCAAGCGGCAGGCCCAGGCGCTCGGCCCAGTGCTCGGCTTGCACAGCGAACGTCGGGCCGAGGGCTTCGACATGGATGCGGCAGGCCGCGGGTTGCTCAATCATTGGAAAACACGCTCAAAAATTTAAGGATCGGCAAAAACCGCCGATAACTCATTCAACGCGCATTTTGCCAGAGCTGAGCGTCAACCGAAAAAAATGTCAGGCATTCTTCCCACATCGATTGGCTACATCTCGCCCCATGGCGATTTCAGCCGTCATAACACTCAAGCACTGAGCGGCGTCAGCCACCTGTGGCAGGATTTCTTTGCCCAGGCGATGGCCGAACAGACGAGTGATGTGGTGCCGGCCTGCGGCACGTTTCCCCCGGTTGACCTGACCAGCCCGGAAGAACCGACCGTCGGCAGCGAACTGCACGCACACATCATCAGCCAGCGCGAATGCGATGTAGTTGAAACCCAGGTGCGTCCGCCAGAGCCGCTGTTTTTGCCGATCGCCGAGTTCGAAATGGAGCTGCTGGACAAACCGTTCCCACCGTTCCCGCCAGAAGAAATCAAGGCTCAGCAAGGGCAACAGGACTTCGACAGCAGTTGGGTTCGCCCGATCGTGATCAACAACGGTCAACCGATTCCGGAACCGGGTGCCGCGCCGCAGAAGCGTCCGCTGTATTTGCCGATTGCCGAGTTCGACCTGGACCTGCTGCAAAAGCCTTACCCGCCATTCCCGCCGGAAGAAATCGTCGAGCAGCAGAAAGCCCTGGACTTCGATAACGGCTGGGCACGCCCGATTGTTCTGCAGAACCTGCGCATCGCCGCTTGAATCTCAGCGACACACGCTCCAGCGCCCGACATCGACATGAAAGTGATTGCGATGGGCGGCGTTGTAATCAGGGCTCAACACCACACTGAACGCCTCGCAGGCGCCGTCGCGCACCTGACGCAGAAACTGTGCGTCCTGATTTTTCTTGGGCCAGTCTCTGAGCACGCTGACGGTCCGGCCATCGGCCAGCCGAAAACCGGCGATATCCAGCGCATCGGCACTGGCATGGCGGCTGAGCGCACCACTCTCGCGGTTATAGATATTTCGACAGGCAAAGCTGCCGAGGTGATCGAGACGCGCGACGTTCTGGCCGTAAATGGCCTGTGCCGCGGGTTGCAGCGAGTGCCGCTCAAACATCGCGTACGCGACTGCCAGCGGACAACTGGCGAGGAAACTGCTGCTCAGCGCCACCTCGCCGCCCTGCACGCGCAAAGCGCCGATCAGCGGGCATTTGGCACCGGGGCTGTCGGACTGCGGCGTGACGCGCAGTGCAGAACTGCGCAGTGCCTGGGCGCAGAGTTCGGGATCGCCGCGCAAACGCATCAGCTTGTAGCCGGTCAGCCAGTTAGGCGTGGCTTTGACGTCCAGCGGCGCCCACGGATTGAATTGCGCCGGCACCTCTAGCCAACCACGCCAGACACTGATCGCAGCGCCGCCGATGCTCAGCAGAATAAACAGCGCAAACCAACGCCCCATGCTCAGCCTTTGAAAAACTGATTGGCTTTGGCGTACGGCATCGACTGCGAAGTGAAGCCGAAGGTGCCGGACTGCTGAATTTCTTCAGCCGCGCGGAAGAACTCGCCGAACGCCGCCAATGCCAGCGCCGAACCGGTGCTGATCCGGCGCACGCCCATTTCTTCGAGTTGCTGCACAGTGAGTTTCAAGCCGCCGGACATCAACACGTTGACCGGTTTCGGCGCCACTGCGCGCACCACTGCAATCACTTCTTCGGCGGTGCGCAAACCCGGCGCATAAAGCACGTCGGCGCCCGCCTCGGCAAAGGCCTGCAAGCGGCGGATGGTGTCGTTGATGTCGGGATTGCCGTGCAGATAGTTTTCCGCCCGCGCTGTCAGGAGAAAGGGAAACGGCAGCGTGCGCACAGCGGCGACAGCGGCTTCGATGCGCGCCACAGCGTGTTCGAAGCAATAGATCGGCGCGTCTGCGCGGCCCGTGGCGTCCTCGATCGATCCGCCCACCGCGCCCGCCTCTGCTGCACGCAACAGGCTTTTCGCGGACTCGACCGGGTCGTCGGCAAAACCGTTTTCCAGATCCACCGCCACCGGCAGATCAGTCGACGCGACTATCGCCCGGACGTTGGCCAAGGTGTCATCCAGGCTCAAGGCGCCATCGGCTTTGCCCTGGGAAAACGCATAACCTGCGCTGGTGGTGGCCAATGCCTGATAGCCAAGGCTTGCGAGCATCTTCGCCGAGCCGGCATCCCACGGATTGGGAATGACGAAAATCCCCGGACGCTCATGCAGGGCTTTGAAGGCTTGGGCTTTACGGGCTTGTTCGGTAAGGGCTTGCACGTCCATCGACTGGCTCCAGGGCAGGAAACGAATCTGCCTCAGAGCAGGCCAAGTTGCTCCGCGGCGGGCTCTCTGTATAGCTCAGGCAGAGATGGCAGGCCAGGCAAACGTTGCATCAGTTGTGCGTGAAAACGTTGCGCGAGCTTTGCCGCCAACAGGTTATCGGCGGTGTGCAGGAAGATGTACGGCGTGCGGCCCTCTTCAATCCACTCGGCAATTTTCGCCACCCACGGTACAAGAAACGGATCGTTGGCTTCCAGTTCCGGATGGCCAATGAAGCGCACTTGCGGGAACTGCGTGAACGCCGCCGGACGCGTCGGTACTCGTGGTTTTTTCGATTGTGCGTGGATGACTGAAGAGTCGGTCGACAGGCAACTGAACAGCGCACGCGGATCGAGGCAGATACGCTCCACGCCCCGATCAAGCAGCAGACGATTGAGCAATCGCTCACTCTCGCCCTTGGCGAAGAACTGCTCGTGGCGCACTTCCACCGCCAGCGGGCAGTCCAGCGCATCGATGAATGCCGCCAGTTCCGGCAGCCGATGCGGTGCGAAGCTTTTCGACAGTTGCAGCCACAGCGGCGATACACGCTCGCCGAGGGGTTTGAGTAATTGCAGGAAGGTTTCGGCGGCGGTCAGTTGCTCACGCAAGTCGCCGCCGTGACTGATGTCGCCGGGGAACTTGGCAGTGAAGCGAAAGTGCGCAGGCATGGTTTCGGCCCAACGCTGCACGGTGGCGGGCGAAGGGCTGGCGTAGAAAGTCGTATTGCCTTCCACCGCGTTGAACACTTGGGAATAGAGGCTGAGGAAGTCGGAGGTTTTTGCGTCTACCGGATAAAGATACTCGCGCCAGGCGTTTTCACTCCAGGACGGGCAACCGAGGTAGTAAGGCAGATCCATCAGATGTACAGATCGAGGCCCAGCACGTCCGCGTCCCAATCCACAAAACCGGCGGTGCTCAGGTAGCTGGCCAGGGCCATCGCTACGCTTTTCTTCATCGTGCGGTGGTAGATCATGTCTTGCTGACGGGCGGGCAGATTAGCCAGGCGTTGCGCGGAGGCTTTGGCAGCGCGGGCGGCCAGTTGCTCCTCAGTCGGGAATTCCAGCTCGCCGTCGATGTCGTCGACGGATTCATCCAGCGCCGGATTGCCTTTGCGAGGCTTGCGCTTGATAGGGTAGGACTGAGTGGAAACGCCGTCTATACGCATAAAGTCATGCTCGGTATCAATGATGGCAATTTAGCGGCACTTGACCGACTTAGCAAACCGCCGAGTGATAACTAGAACACATAAAGCGCAAAAGGTTTAAAACGCGGGGTCAGAAACTGACGATTGGCGTCTGGAAGATCAAAAGATCGCAGCCTTCGGCAGCTCCTACAATTGGAATACGATCCCTGTGGGAGCTGCCGAAGGCTGCGATCTTTTAAAGGCTTAACGGGCTTTTGGGGTGGCGACTTTGTCGCGCAGGTAAACAGGCTGAGCATCATCTGCCGGGATCGCCTCACCGCGTTCCCAGGCAAATCGCGCCAACGTCAGCAGGTCTTCGGCGTGGGGCAGCATGCTGGCATCAGAACCGTTCAGATTGACCGCGATGCGCTCCGCGTAACTCCAACCGGTGCCCGCACCGAACCAGTCACCGCTGGCATCGGCCGGCAGTGCCGCGACTTGCGGCGGCAACACTGCTTCAGCACCGACCAGACGCATCTCACCCGCCGTTTCGCGGTAGCAGCCCCAATACACTTCATCCATCCGCGCATCGATGGCCGCGGCCACTTGGCTCACGCCATGCTCACGCAATGCACGTTGCGCCAGCACGGCAAGGTTGGACACCGGCAACACCGGACGGTCCAGCGCGAACGCCAGCCCCTGCACCACGCCAATGGCTATGCGCACACCGGTAAACGCACCCGGGCCGCGACCGAACGCAATCGCGTCAACCGCTTGCAACGTGGTGCCGGCGTCGGCCAGCAGTTGCTGGATCATCGGCAGCAGCTTCTGCGCGTGCAGGCGCGGGATCACCTCGTAATGGCTCGTGACCTTGCCGTCATGCAGCAAGGCAACGGAGCAAGCTTCAGTCGCGGTGTCCAGGGCCAGCAAGGTGCTCATCGATGTTTCCAAAACAGGTGGGAAAAAAGTGCGTCAGTATAAACAACTACGGCCCGCAAGCGGGCCGTGGATGTTGCCGCCGCTCAGACTTTTCAGCTCAGCGCTTCGAGTACCTTGGCGGTGATTGCCTCAACCGAACCAACGCCCGGGATGTGGCTGTACTTCGGCTTGCCGTTGGCAGCGGACAGCTTCTGGTAGAAGTCCACCAGTGGCTTGGTCTGCGAGTGGTAGACCGACAGGCGATGACGCACGGTTTCTTCGGTGTCGTCCTTGCGCTGTACCAGTTCGTCACCGGTGATGTCGTCTTTGCCGGCAATTTTCGGCGGGTTGTAGACGATGTGGTAAACGCGGCCGCTGGCCTCGTGAACACGACGACCGGCGATGCGTTGAACGATTTCTTCGTCTTCAACGGCGATTTCAACCACGGCGTCCAGCTCGACACCGGCAGTAACCAGCGCTTCAGCCTGCGGAATGGTGCGCGGGAAGCCGTCGAACAGGAAGCCGTTGGCGCAATCAGGTTGAGCGATGCGGTCTTGAACCAGTGCGATGATCAGGTCATCCGACACCAGGCCGCCGGCATCCATGATGCTCTTGGCTTGAACGCCCAGCGGAGTACCGGCCTTGACCGCTGCACGCAGCATGTCGCCAGTGGAAATTTGTGGAATGCCGAATTTCTCGGTGATGAACTTAGCCTGAGTACCTTTACCGGCCCCGGGAGCTCCCAGCAGAATGACGCGCATTAGATGTGCTCCTCAATTTTTTTATAAAAAGCTTTTACAAAACAAAGGCCTCGCCTCTTGGGACGAATCCTGAAAAATACGGGTCGTGGCCGCACAAACGGCCAAAGGCTGATCAAGATACACAGCAGGCTGCGCCCACACAAGACGCCAAAAGTCGGAGAAACCGACGCCCGCCGCGACTTCGGGACGCGGTGACCCAAGTCGCAACCCCATCATTAACTGTCGCTTGGCGAAACATTTCCAGTAGATATCCAGCGGCACCCGACACATGCACCGGGTGCCCTGCCCCGCCGAAAAAACCTTAGCCGGTATTACGCAAACCGGCGGCAATCCCCGCCACAGACACCAGCAACGCTTGCTCCACCGGGCTGCCCTGCTCGACATTCTGTTGTCGCGAGCGGGCGAGCAGCTCGGCCTGCAATAGATGAAGCGGGTCGAGGTAGGTGTTGCGCAGGCGGATGAATTCCAGGGTGTCCGGGCTATGCGCCAGCAGCTGCGACTGCCCGGTCAGCCCAAGCACCACTGCGCACGCCTGCGACAATAGGTCGCGTAACTGCGCGCCCAACGGCAGCAAATCCGGCTCGACCAGGCGCTGGTCGTAAGACAACGCAATATCGGCGTCAGCCTTGGCCAGAACCATTTCCAGCATGTCGATGCGCGTACGAAAGAACGGCCATTGTTCGCGCATCTGCCCGAGCAATTCGCCTTCGCCGCGCTCCAGCGCCTTGCTCAGCGCCGATTCCCAGCCGAGCCAGGCTGGCAGCATCAGCCGCGTTTGCGTCCAGCCGAAGATCCACGGGATCGCCCGCAGACTTTCGATGCCACCCGCGCGGCGCTTGGCCGGACGACTGCCCAATGGCAAGCGTCCCAGTTCCTGCTCCGGAGTGGACTGACGGAAATACTCGACGAATTGCGGATTTTCCCGCACGACCTGGCGATAGGCGCTGACACCATCAGCGGCCAATTCGTCCATCAGATGGCGCCATTCCGTTGTTGGCGGCGGCGGTGGCAACAGCGTCGCTTCGAGCACCGCCGCCAGGTACAGATTGAGGTTTTGCTCGGCGATGTCCGGCAGGCCGAATTTGAAACGAATCATTTCTCCCTGCTCGGTGGTGCGGAACCGCCCCGCTACCGATCCCGGCGGCTGCGACAGAATCGCCGCGTGCGCCGGACCACCGCCACGGCCGACAGTGCCACCGCGACCATGGAACAACAGCAGTTCGACTTGCTGTTCACGGCAGATTTCCACCAGCCGTTCCTGGGCGCGATATTGCGCCCACGCCGCTGCGGTGGTGCCCGCATCCTTGGCGGAATCGGAGTAGCCGATCATCACTTCCTGCGGACCTTGCAACCGTGCGCGGTAACCCGGCAGCAGCAACAGACGCTCCATCACCGGGCCGGCGTTGTCGAGGTCGGCGAGGGTTTCAAACAATGGCACCACACGCATCGGCCGCAGTACGCCGGATTCTTTCAGCAGCAACTGCACGGCAAGTACGTCGGAGGCAGCGCCCGCCATCGAGATCACGTAGGAGCCCAGCGAAGCGCCGGGCGCGGCGGCGATTTCCTTGCAGGTGTTGAGCACTTCAGCGGTGTCGGCGGACGGCTTGAAATGCGCCGGCAGCAACGGTCGACGATTGCTCAGTTCACGGGTAAGAAAGGTAATGCGTTGCTCTTCGTCCCAGTCCTCGTAGCGACCGAGGCCCAGGTAATCAGTAATTTCGGTCATTGCCGAACTGTGCCGCGCGGAGTCCTGACGCACGTCGAGGCGCACCAGGAACAAGCCGAACGTCACCGCCCGGCGCAGACAATCAAGCAATGGGCCGTCGGCGATCACGCCCATGCCGCATTCGTGCAACGAGTTGAAACACAGCTCCAGCGGATCAAGCAGATCACGATTGTTTTGCAGCACATCCGCTGGCGCCGGCGTCGGTGCGGTCAGCGCTGCATGCGCCCAGTTGCGCGTGGAGCGCAGGCGTTCGCGCAATTGCTTGAGTACCGCACGATACGGTTCGGCGCTGTCACCCGCCTGGGCCTTGAGTGCGTCGCTGGCCTGCTGCATCGACAACTCGGCAGCCAGATGATCGATATCGCGCAAGTACAAATCAGCGGCCATCCAGCGCGCCAGCAGCAACACTTCCCGAGTCACCGCAGCGGTGACATTCGGGTTGCCGTCACGGTCGCCGCCCATCCACGAGGCGAAGCGAATCGGCGCAGCCTCCAGCGGCAAACGCAGGCCCGTGGCCTCGTACAAAGCCTTGTCGGCCTTGCGCATATGGTTGGGAATCGCCTGCCACAGCGAGTGTTCGATGACTGCGAACCCCCACTTGGCTTCGTCCACCGGGGTTGGGCGGGTGCGGCGGATTTCTTCGGTGTGCCAGGCTTCGGCGATCAGCCGTTGCAGGGTGTTTTGAATCTGCTCGCGCTCGGCGCTGGTCAGGTCACGATGATCCTGTGCGGCAAGTTGCGCGGCAATGGCGTCGTACTTCTGGATCAGCGTGCGCCGCGCCACTTCGGTCGGGTGCGCGGTCAGCACCAGTTCGATTTCCAGTCGTCCAAGTTGTCGGGCGAGGGATTCGGCGCTGTGACCTTCGTTGCGCAGGCGGGCGAGCAATTCGGGGAGCACCCGGGATTCGAACGGCGCGGGTTGCGACTCTTCGCGACGATGGATCAACTGATACTGTTCGGCGATGTTCGCCAGATTGAGAAACTGGTTGAACGCCCGCGCCACCGGCAGCAGTTCGTCTTCGCTCAATTGATTGAGGCTGGCGCTCAGCTCTGCATCCATCGAGCCTCGGCGGTCGGCCTTGGCGCCCTTGCGAATCTGCTCGATCTTGTCGAGAAAACCTTCGCCGTACTGGTCTCGAATGGTATTGCCCAACAGCTCTCCGAGCAGGTGAACATCCTCGCGCAAGCGTGCATCAATATCGGTCATCAGCAGTTCTCCAGCGGTAATCCGGGCGGCCTAGAAACGAGTGCATGACGCAGAGAGTGCCGCTCTACGGCGCTTCTTACAAGCAGGCGACGAAGGGACTTTAAACCTTGTGGCCGAAAGCTAGTCTCAACATTAAGCCGCATAAAGGCTTGCCGCCGGCCCCGCCGGACACTCACCCAAGCCTGCTACAGCAGGTGCGACATGAGGTCATCATGAAAATCCGTGAACTCGCCCAGCATTGGGAAGAAAACGCCAAGGGTCGCCTGACCGACACTGGCTACACGATTCATCTGGACGTCGAGGCCGCTGCGCGTCTGGCAGCGATTGCCGAGATGTACCCCAAACGCCACCCCGAAGAACTGCTCGGCGAACTGATCGGCGCAGCCCTTGAAGAGTTCGAAGCGAGCCTGCCCTATGTGAAAGGCTCGACGGTGGTTGCGACGGATGAGGAAGGTGATCCGCTGTATGAAGACGTCGGACCAACGCCGCGTTTTCTGGCGCTGTCACGGCGGCATTTGCAGGATTTGTCATCTGCTGAAAACAAGCAGAAACACTGACACAACGCAGATCCAACTGTAGGAGTGAGCCTGCTCGCGATAGCGGTGTGTCAGACACCAAAGAGGCTGAATATCACATCGCTATCGCGAGCAGGCTCACTCCTACATTGACCGTATTTCCTCCGTTAGCATCGCGTCAGACCAAGCTGAAAACCACCCGCGCGTACCACTCCAGCCCACCAAAGTTCCCGCCCCAGAGCCTTGTCCATTTGGTCAAAAATTATTTAGGCGATAGGCCATCTTTTCTGAACTTTTGAAAACAGCCGCCGGTCGGACCCTGTAACCACTCCTGGAACGAGCGTTTCAAAAACGCGCTGTACAAGACGCTTAAGGCTCCTCGACCAGGATGGATTCAGATGTATTCAGGAGATGCCTAATGGAGTTGAAGACCATGAAAAACCAAACCTCGTTTACCCACCTGCGCGGTCTGAAACTGGCCGCCCTGGCAATCGGCACCAGCTTCGTACTGGCCGGTTGCGCCGGTAATCCACCGACCGAGCAGTACGCCGTGACCCAATCTGCGGTCAACAGCGCAGTCAGCGCCGGTGGTACCGAGTTTGCTGCCGTTGAAATGAAGCAGGCGCAGGACAAACTCAAGCAAGCCGAAATCGCCATGCACGACAAGAAGTACGAAGAAGCTCGTACGCTGTCCGAGCAAGCCGAGTGGGACGCTCGCGTAGCAGAACGCAAGGCTCAGGCCGCCAAGGCTGAACTGGCTGTCAAGGATTCCCAGAAAGGTGTTCAGGAACTGCGTCAGGAAAGTCAGCGCACCGTGAAGTAAGCGCGCATCCCGACCGCAAAGCTGAAACTCTTACCGATAGAAAGGACGACAAATTATGCGTAAGCAACTGATGATTCCCGCTCTTCTGGCCGCAAGCGTTGCCTTGGCTGCCTGCTCCACCCCGCCTAATCCGAACCTGGAAAACGCACGCACCAACTACGCCGGCCTGCAAGCCAACCCGCAGGCGAGCAAAGTAGCGGCGCTGGAAACCAAAGATGCCAGTGAGTACCTGGACAAGGCCGACAAGGCCTACCTGGACAAGCAAGACGCGGCCAAGGTTGACCAACTGGCTTACCTGACCAACCAGCGTGTTGAAGTGGCCAAGCAGACCATTGCCCTGCGCACTGCTGAAAACAATCTGAAGAACGCCTCCGCCCAACGCGCCCAGGCACGTCTGGACGCTCGCGATCAACAGATCAAGCAGTTGCAGGACAGCCTGAATGCCAAGCAGACCGATCGCGGTACGCTGGTGACTTTTGGTGATGTGCTGTTCGCCACCGACCGCGCAGACCTGAAATCCAGCGGTCTGGTGAACATCAATAAACTGGCGCAGTTCCTCCAGGAGAACCCGGATCGCAAAGTGATCGTCGAGGGCTACACCGACAGCACCGGTACCGCCAGCCACAACCAGACGCTGTCCGAGCGTCGCGCCAACTCCGTGCGCACTGCACTGGTGAAAATGGGCGTTGATCCAGCGCGCATCGTCGCTCAGGGTTACGGCAAGGAATATCCGGTTGCCGAGAACGGCAGCGTTTCCGGTCGTGCGATGAACCGTCGCGTGGAAGTGACCATTTCCAACGACAACCAGCCAGTGATGCCACGTTCGGCTGTCAGCTCGAACTAAGCTTCACGCTGTAACGCAAAAGCCCCGCCTGAGTGATCAGGCGGGGCTTTTTTGTTGATCAAAAGATCGCAGCCTTCGGCAACTCATACAGGTGAAATGAAATCCCATGTAGGAACTGCCGAAGGCTGCGATCTTTTGATTTTAAGGCTCCAGCTTCTGCGGCGTCTCCTCGCCCATGCAGCGCACGGCTTTTTTCTGGGCATTGATCAGCACGCCGGTCAGACCTTTCTGCTCGGTATCAAACAGCACCAGCACGCCATCAATGCACTGCGCCACTTGCGGTGCCGGGCTCAGCGAGAGTTTGTAGTCCTCTCCCGGCACGGTCTTGAGCATGGTGAATTCGTTGAGCAGCAGCGCATCCTCGGGTTTGGCGAAGTGCAGGTAGCCGTAGTACCACAGGGCGCCAACGGTGCCGAGGATGCTGCAGATACCCGTGATGATCAGCGGGATGGCATTACGTTCTTCACTCATTGCGGACTCTCATCTTCAGAATTCGGGGGTTGCGGGTAATTGGGGATTTCGCCGAGGCGGCGCAGGCCGTTGAAGTGCTCGGGATCGTCGAGATAGCGCAGCATCACCTGACGCCAGACCGGGTCGCCGAAGGTCTGTACATGGCCGCCGCGTGTCAACTGCAATACCCGCGGCGGCGGCGCAGCTTGATACAGGCGGATGCCGTTGGATAGAGGCACCAGCGGATCATCGATGCTGTGGAAGATCAGTTTCGGCACGCCGTTGAGTTGCGGCATTGAATTGATCGCGCTGTCGCCATCCGGCACCAGCCACGACAGCGGCACCTGAAACGGCCAGGTCAGCCACGAAGTGCTGAGGGCGTATTGGCCGACGCTGCGATAACTGGCGGGCACGCCGTCGAGCACCAGCGCCTTGAGCTGTTTCTGCCGCTCGGGATGCTGCACCAACCAATGCACGGCCATCGAGCCGCCGAGGCTTTGACCGAGGAGGATCAGCGGCTTGCCTTTGATTTCGGGCGCCTTGTCCAGCCAGGCGAACGCCGCGTCGATGTCCTGATAGATCGCCGGCAGACTCGGTTCGCCCTCGGACAAGCCATAGCCGCGATAGTCCACCAACAACACTTGATAGCCGTTTTTCGGCAACCACCAACTTCCGCCCAAATGCATCGGCAAGTTGCCGCCGTTGCCATGCAGGTGCAGGACGGTGCCTTTAACCTCGGCACCCGGTTTGGCCGGCAGCCACCACGCGTTCAGCTTGAGGCCGTCGGCGGTGGTCAGGGTGACGGTGCGGTATTCGAGTTTGGCTTTTTCCGGGGTGAAGATCTGGCCCGGCTCTGGGTAGAACAGCAGTGAACTGCAACCGCCAAGGGTCAGGAGCAGGCAAAAGATGCCGAGGATTCTCATCCGGTGAAACCTCGCGAATATTCGGGTTGGAACACAATAATTGTGGCAATCCTGAACCCTGTGGGAGCTGGCTTGCCAGCGATTGCATTCTGTCAGTCAATATTGATGTTGGCTGACCCGCCGCCATCGCTGGCAAGCCAGCTCCCACAGGGGGTTGTGTAGGGTCTAGAGGATGTTGGAATAGTCCGCCTCGATCCGGTCCAGGCTCAAATGGTTGAGGAAGTTGGAGAAGCACATCCACGCCGACAGCGCATTCAGATCACGGAACTGGTCAGGCAGATATTTCGGCGCCACCACCAGCCCCTCATCCACCAATTGGCGCAAGGTACGCATGTCTTCCAGAGTGGTCTTGCCGCAGAACAACAGTGGAATCTGCTCAAGCTTGCCCTTACGCACGGCCAACTGAATGTAGTTGTAAACCATGATAAAGCCCTTGAGGTAGGACAAGTCTTTGGTGAATGGCAGACCGGTCGGCGTCGACCCGCGGAAAACCCGACTGGCGTTGCCATAGCTTTCCGCCATTTCAAAGCCCTGCTCACGGAAAAACTCGAACACCTGCAAGAAGTCCGCGCCCTCCTCGACCATGTGAATGGCGCGGGTACGGTTGGTCAGTTTGCGCAGACGGCTCGGGTAGGAGGCGAAGGTGATGATTTCCATCAGGATCGCCAGACCTTCCTGAGTCACCGTTGACGACGGCGGGCCCTTGGACAGAAAGGTGCAGATCGGCTGGTTCAAACCGTTGAGCGTGGTGCCGACGTGCACCAGACCCTCGTGAACTTCCAGTGCGCGCACGTCGCGGTCGTTGAACATCGCGTCAGTGCGGATCTTGATGTAGTCGGCGCCCGCCGCCGCATCGGCAACGATACCGTCGGACTCGAACACGCGAATGGTTTCCTCAGCCTCGCCGAACACTTTGTTCAGACGGGTTTGCAACAGGTGCACGGCGTCTTTGGCGGTGAGGGTTTTCGGCTCGTCCTTCAGGTCGCCACGGCCATCGATGTTGTTCAGATAGTCGGACATCATCAGGCCGAGGTCGGCCAAGGTCGGGTCACCGGCGTGGAATGCGTCGGACGCAGCGCCGTACAATTCTTGGGAGATCAGACCGAAATCTTCGGTGCCGCGCGCTTCGAGCATACGCACCACCATGCGATATTCCTTGCACATGCGCCGCATGATCTGCCCGACCGGGTTGAACTGGCCGAGCTGGCGAGTGATGTCGCGCTCGATGTTCTGGAATTCCAGTTTGACCTTGCTCGAATCGAACGCCAGCGGCCGGTTCAGGTAATAGTCGCGATCCACCGCCGGCATTTCCTTGCCCTTGGCCTTGAGAAAACCCTTGCGGATGCTTTCGTCCCACTTGACCGCGTCAAGAACACGGATTGGCGTCTGCGCCAGCACAATGCGATCGGACAATATGCGTATCGACTGCTGGTAATCGTCCACCCGAAACTCCTGTAAAAAACCTGATGTTCTGAATTATTTGGCGCCGGCCCGACGCTGATAGCGCGCCGCTTCGACAAAGACATCGGAATTGGCCGGATCGTCGAGGTAAGCGAAGACTTTGTCGAGGTTGCTGTCGACCAGAACGCCATCGCCGTCGTCGGTCTGGAAGGCCTGACCGTCGAGGGCTTTGTGTTGGATTGCCTGATTGATCTGCTCGAGATCGAGGTTGTACACCACCAGCTCATGTTTGTCGGTAAGTTCGAAACCGGCGATGGTGTAGTGGCCACCGAACTGCGCCGGCACTTTCGCCGACAGGTACCAGCGATTGCCACGATGCGAGACGGTGAACGGATAGGCTTCGCGCTCGCGGGGTTTGGCTTTGAAATAGGTGACGGCCTGATAGCGGTTGTTGCCCAGACGGGTCAGCTCAAGGTTCATCGGCTCGCCCCAGGCATTGACGCTCGACCACTTGCCGAGCAGGCCCTTGGGCGCCGTTTCATGGGTGGACAGCGGCGACTCGAACGTCACCAGACAGCCACTGAGCAGCAGGAACGACAAGGCGATCAGCACGCCACGCCAGGCTTTCATTCGATACTCCCTATGAACCTGAATCACCTTTCTCTGCAGGAGCTGCCGAAGGCTGCGATCTTTTGATCCTGATTTCTAAAAGCAAGATCAAAAGATCGCAGCCTTCGGCAGCTCCTACATTGGGACCGGCGTCAGGCGGACCACATTGCGTTACACCGACGCGAGGACCAAATGCATATACCGCGTCAGAATCCCCAGCATCTCTTCCTCCGCCAAAGGCTCGGCGTCGTTGAGCAGGCCCTGATATTCCATCCGTCCGATAATCGCCGTCAACACCTTGGCATCTTGCTGCGGCTCACGCGAGCCCAATACCTGAAACAACTGGCAGGTACCCTGCAGCAAAATCTGCTGATGCGAGCGCACCAGAATCGCCAGGCGCGGGTTGAGCAGCGCTTCCTGACGGAATGCCTGCTCGGCCATCAAATGCTCGCGACGGTTGAGCAGCTGTCGCTGCACGTAATCGGCCATCAACCGCGCAATATCATCGGCCAGTTGCGAGCGCGACTCGGGGCTGCCGTCACCGCTGACGACCATATCGCGCAGCAGCCCTTCGTTGTTGATCCACAGCTTGGCCATGTATTCGGCACTGCGTTCAACGTATTGGGCAAAGGTATCGGTGAGCAGGTCATCGATGTCCTTGAAGTAATAAGTGGTGGCCGAGAGCGGTACCGCCGCTTCCGCAGCCACTGCACGGTGGCGTACGGCGCGCACGCCATCACGCACGACAATGCGCATTGCCGCGTCGAGAATGTCCTGACGACGCTGCTCACTGCCCTGTCGGCTGGCCTTGCGACCCTGGTACTGAACACTTTCAGCGACCGCAGTGGCGATACCCGCTGCACCTTCTTGAGCGATTGCAACCATCACGACAGGCATTCCTCTGTTATTTCAAAAGTAACCAAACGATACATTTGTACCAGACAGGCAATAAAAAGCCGCCTGTTTTAGGCGGCTTTTTAACTGAAACGTTTACGCTTGCGGTCGCATGTGCGGGAACAGGATCACATCGCGAATCGACGGCGAGTTGGTCAGCAACATCACCAGACGGTCGATGCCGATACCTTCACCGGCCGTTGGCGGCATGCCGTACTCCAGCGCGCGAACGAAGTCGGCGTCGTAGTGCATGGCTTCGTCGTCGCCGGCGTCCTTGTCGGCCACCTGCGCCATGAAGCGCTCGGCCTGGTCTTCCGCATCGTTCAACTCGGAATAGGCGTTGGCGATTTCACGGCCACCGATGAACAGCTCGAAACGGTCGGTGACGTTCGGGTTGTCGTCATTGCGACGAGCCAGCGGCGACACTTCGAACGGGTACTGAGTGATGAAGTGCGGCTGCTCCAGCTTGTGCTCGACCAACTCTTCGAAAATCATCACTTGCAGCTTGCCCAGACCTTCGAAGCCCAGCACCTTGGCGCCGGCCTTCTTGGCGATGGCGCGAGCCTTGTCGATGTCGTTCAGATCATCGGCGGTCAGCTCAGGGTTGTACTTGAGGATCGAGTCGAACACCGACAGGCGCACGAACGGCTCGCCGAAGTGGAACACCTTGTCGCCGTACGGCACGTCGGTGCTGCCCAGAACCAGCTGCGCCAGTTCACGGAACAACTCTTCGGTCAGGTCCATGTTGTCTTCGTAGTCGGCGTAAGCCTGGTAAAACTCCAACATGGTGAATTCAGGGTTGTGACGGGTCGAGACGCCTTCGTTACGGAAGTTGCGGTTGATCTCGAAAACCTTCTCGAAACCGCCAACCACCAGACGCTTGAGGTACAACTCAGGCGCGATACGCAGGAACATTTCCATGTCCAGCGCGTTGTGGTGGGTTTCGAACGGCTTGGCCGCAGCGCCGCCGGGAATGGTCTGCAGCATTGGCGTTTCGACTTCGAGGAAGTCGCGCTGCATCAGGAAGCTGCGAATGTGCGCAATCACTTGCGAACGTACGCGGAAAGTCTGACGCACTTCTTCGTTGACGATCAGATCAACGTAGCGCTGACGGTAGCGCTGTTCGGTGTCGGTCAGGCCGTGATGTTTGTCCGGCAGCGGGCGCAACGACTTGGTCAGCAGGCGCACGGTGGTCATTTCAACGTACAGGTCGCCTTTGCCGGAACGGGCCAGGGTGCCTTCGGCAGCAATGATGTCGCCCATGTCCCAGGTTTTCACCGCGGCCAGGGTTTCTTCGGACAGGGTCTTGCGGTTGACGTAGACCTGAATGCGACCGGTCATGTCCTGGATCACCATGAACGAGCCACGGTTGAGCATGATGCGACCGGCAACCTTGACCGGGATTGCAGCCTCTGCCAGCTCTTCCTTGGTCTTGTCCGCGTACTGTTTCTGCAACGCATCGCAGTAGTTGTCGCGGCGGAAGTCGTTCGGGAAGGCATTGCCCTTGGCGCGCTCGGCAGCAAGCTTTTCCTTGCGCAGGGCGATCAGGGAGTTTTCTTCCTGTTGCAGGGCTTGCGGATCGAGTTGTTGGTCGCTCATGTCTTTAGATATTCCATCAGGTTCGTTGCCCCCGGGCCTTGCAGCCCGGGGATCGCCAGCAGGGCTGGCTCCTACAGGGATCGCGTTGAATCAGCCGACCCTGTATTGCGTCTTTTACAGCCCTGATTTCAGGCTGGCTTCCAGGTATTCATCGATGTCGCCATCGAGCACCTTGTCGCAGTCGCTGCGTTCGATGTTGGTCCGCAGGTCTTTGATTCGCGACGCGTCGAGCACGTAAGAGCGAATCTGGTGACCCCAGCCGATGTCGGACTTGGTGTCTTCCAGCGCCTGGGAAGCGGCGTTGCGCTTCTGCATTTCCTGCTCGTACAACTTGGCCCGCAGCATTTTCATGGCGGTGTCCTTGTTGGCGTGCTGGGAACGTTCGTTCTGGCAGCTGACCACGGTGTTGGTCGGTACGTGAGTAATACGTACGGCCGAGTCGGTGGTGTTTACGTGCTGACCACCGGCACCCGAGGAACGATAGGTGTCGATCCGCAGGTCTGCCGGGTTGATTTCGATTTCCACTTTGTCATCGATCTCTGGCGAGACGAAAACCGCGGAGAACGAGGTGTGGCGACGGTTGCCGGAGTCAAACGGGCTCTTGCGCACCAGGCGGTGCACGCCAATCTCGGTCCGCAGCCAGCCAAAGGCGTATTCACCCTTGATGTGCACGGTCGCGCCCTTGATCCCGGCGACTTCACCGGCGGACAGTTCCATGATGGTCGCGTCGAAACCGCGTTTGTCAGCCCAGCGCAGGTACATGCGCAGCAGGATGTTGGCCCAGTCCTGCGCTTCGGTGCCGCCGGAACCGGCCTGGATGTCCAGGTAGGCGTTGTTCGGGTCCATTTCATGGCTGAACATACGGCGGAATTCGAGCTTGGCCAGGTTGGCCTCGAGACGGGCCAGTTCAGCGACGACATCGCCCACTGCGCCTTCGTCGTTTTCTTCGACAGCCATGTCGAGCAGGTCGCGGCAATCGGCCAGACCGCCGTTCAATTCGTCGAGGGTATCGACGATTTGCGCCAGCGCAGAGCGCTCGCGGCCCAGTTCCTGGGCGTATTCAGGTTTGTTCCAGACACTCGGATCTTCAAGCTCGCGATTGACTTCAGTCAGACGCTCATGCTTTTGATCGTAGTCAAAGATACCCCCGAATAGTTTCGGAGCGCTCGGACAGGTCCTTGATGGTGTTCAGGATCGGGTTGATTTCCATGGCGGGCAGCACTCGTTGGCGAACTTTTGAAAGCCGGCGAGTATAACGTAATCGGGCTGTAACGGCAGCCCGTCTGGCGGGGCGAATCGAGCATTAATGAACTGTAGGAGCTGCCGAAGGCTGCGATCTTTTGATTTTTTAAAGATCAAAAGATCGCAGCCTTCGGCAGCTCCTACAGGGTTTTGCATTTGTCGTGGGAGTCGGGTTACTCGATCCCGACCTGATTACGCCCGTTGTTCTTGGCCAAGTACAACCCACGATCGGCCGCCGATATCAGCAACCGGCAATCGCTGCCCGCCTGCGGCACCATGGTCGCCAGACCAATGCTGATAGTCAGGCTCGTCCCTTCGCTGGGCGCAATGTGTGGAATCTTCAGTGAAGCCACGGTCTGGCGCAGTTTTTCCGCCACCAGTCGTGCGCCGCCCGGCGAAGTATTCGGCAGCACCAGCGCAAATTCCTCACCACCGTAACGCGCCGGCAAGTCCGAGGGGCGCGCACTGGCATCGCGAATGGCCGTGGCGACCTTGCGCAATGCTTCATCGCCTTCGACATGGCCGAACGTGTCGTTATAGGACTTGAAGTAATCGACGTCGATCATCAGCAACGACAACTGGCTCTGGTCGCGCAACGAGCGGCGCCATTCCAGCTCCAGGTATTCGTCGAAGTGGCGGCGGTTCGACAGCCCGGTCAGGCCATCGGAGTTCATCAGGCGTTGCAGCACCAGGTTAGTGTCGAGCAACTGCTGCTGACTGACGCGCAGGGCACGGTAGGCCGCGTCTCGTTGCAGTAACGTCATGTAGGAGCGCGAGTGATAGCGGATGCGCGCCACCAGTTCGATGGTGTCCGGCAGCTTCACCAGATAATCGTTGGCACCCGCGGAGAACGCCGCGCTCTTGATCAGCGGGTCTTCCTTGGTCGACAGGACAATGATCGGAATGTCCTTGGTCGCCGGGTGATTGCGGTACTCGCGCACCAGGCTCAGGCCGTCAAGACCGGGCATCACCAGGTCCTGGAGAATGACCGTCGGCTTGATCCGCACCGCTTGCGCAATGGCCTGATGCGGGTCGGAACAGAAGTGGAAGTCGATGTTTTCTTCGTTCGACAGCCCACGGCGCACGGCTTCGCCGATCATCGCCTGATCGTCTACCAACAACACCATGGCGGCGTTTTCGTCGGTTTTAATGTCGTCGATCTGTAAATCATTCATGGGCTGTCACCTGATTACTGCGGGGGCCAGGATTGCGGATAAAACTGTTCATTTGGGGAAAATCTCCAGCAATCGTGGCGCTATCTTTTCCAGTGGGCGGATTTCTACGGCGGCATCGATCGCCGCGGCAGCCTTGGGCATGCCGTACACCGCACTGCTTTGCTGATCCTGGGCGATGGTCAAATAACCCTGTTGGCGCATGAGCTTAAGCCCTTGCGCGCCATCTCGCCCCATCCCGGTCAACAAAACCCCGACCGCATCGCCGTTCCAATAGCTGACAACGCTCTCGAAAAACACGTCGATCGAAGGTCGGTAGATCTCGTTGACCGGCTCGGCGGTGTAGGCCAGCGTGCCGTTTTTCAATAAGCGAATATGGTGGTTGGTGCCGGCCAACAGCACGACGCCGGCCTGCGGCGGTTCGCCTTCACGCGCCAGACGCACGTCCAGGCCACTGGCGCTGGCGAGCCATTCGGCCATGCCGGCAGCGAACACCTGATCGACATGCTGCACCAGCACAATGGCCGCCGAGAAATCCTTGGGCAAGCCTTTGAGCAGCACCTCCAGCGCCGCCGGCCCGCCAGCGGACGAGCCGATCGCCACCAGCCGCTGGCGCGAGGCCGAACTGCGCTGGGGCGTAGGCGCCGGACGCGCGCGCGGCGTTTTCTCGCCGATCAGCCAGCCGATGTTGAGGATCTTGCGCAGCAACGGTGCCGCCGCTTCCTGCGCATTGCCTGCGCCAATGGCCGGCGTATCGACCACATCCAGCGCGCCATGCCCCATCGCTTCGAAGACCCGGTGCACGTTCTGCTGGCGGTCGACCGTCACAATGACGATGGCGCACGGCGTCTCGGCCATGATCCGCCGAGTGGCTTCGACGCCGTCCATCACCGGCATGATCAAGTCCATCAGGATCAGATCCGGCGTATTTTCCGCGCACAGACGCACCGCCTCGGCGCCGTTGTAAGCGACCCAGACCACCTGATGCGCCGGCTCGAAGGCCACCGCCCGGCGCAAGGCCTCCACCGCCATTGGCATGTCGTTGACAATTGCGATTTTCATGCCCGCGCTCCTCCGATGAGCTCGACCACTGCATCAAGCAGGGCGTCGTCATGAAAACTGGCTTTGGCTAAATAATAGTCGGCGCCGGCGTCCAGTCCACGGCGGCGATCCTCTTCGCGATCCTTGTACGAAACGACCATCACCGGCAGCGATTGCAAACGGTTGTCGCGGCGCAACAAGGTCACCAGTTCGATACCGTCCATGCGTGGCATGTCGATGTCGGTAATCAGCAAATCGAAATCCTCCGAACGCAGCGCGTTCCAACCGTCCATACCGTCCACCGCGACGGCCACGTCGTAGCCGCGATTGAGCAGCAGCTTGCGTTGCAATTCGCGCACGGTCAGCGAGTCGTCGACCACCAGCACCCGCTTGCGCGCGGCTTCTGCGGCTTGATTGCCATGGCGGGCGATGCGCTCCAGGCGACCGGTATTGAGCAGTTTGTCGACCGAACGCAGCATGTCTTCGACATCGACGATCAGCACCACCGAACCGTCATCGAGCAAGGCACCGGCGGAGATGTCCTGGATTTTGCCCAGACGCTCGTCCAGTGGCAGTACGACCAACGTGCGCTCGCCAACGAAGCGTTCGACAGCCACGCCGTAAATCGCTTCGCGCTCACGAATCACCACGACCTTCAGGGTTTCGCTGCTGCTCTGGCTGGCCGGGCGGTTCAACAACTGACTGGCAGCGACCAACCCGACATGCCGGCCTTCGTGCCAGAAATGCTGACGACCTTCGACCTGAACGATGTCATCGCGCTCCAGGTCGCACATGCGTTCAATGTGCGCCAGCGGGAACGCGTACGCTTCTTCACCGACCTCCACCACCAGGCTGCGCACCACCGACAAGGTCAGCGGCACTTCGAGATGAAAACGGCTGCCCTCGCCCGCCGTCTGCTCCAGCTCTACCGCACCGCGCAACTGGCGCACCATGTGCTGCACGGCGTCGAGGCCGACGCCACGGCCCGACACTTCGGTCACCGTATCGCGCAGGCTGAAACCGGGCAGGAACAGGAACGTCAGCAGCTCCTCTTCACTCAATTGCGCCGCCGTTTCGGCCGGGGACAATTGGCGCGCGACGATGCTGCGGCGGACTTTTTCCAGATCGACGCCGTTGCCGTCATCGCTCAATTCCAGCACCAGCAATCCAGCCTGATGCGAGGCGCGCAGACGGATCAGGCCTTCCTCGGGTTTGCCCTTGAGCAAGCGCTGTTCAGGGGTTTCGATGCCATGGTCGACCGCGTTGCGCAGCAGATGGGTAAGCGGTGCTTCGAGTTTTTCCAGCACATCGCGGTCGACCTGGGTTTTCTCGCCTTCGATTTCCAGTCGCACCTGCTTGCCGAGGCTGCGGCCCAGATCACGCACCATCCGCGCCTGACCGCTGAGCACGTCAGCAAAGGGGCGCATGCGACAGGCCAGTGCCGTGTCGTAAAGCACTTGTGCACGCTGGCTGGCTTGCCAGGCGAACTCATCGAGTTCGGCGTTCTTCTCGGCCAGCAGTTGTTGCGACTCGGAAAGCAGGCGCCGCGCATCCTCCAACGCTTCCAGCGCCTCAAGGCTGAGGGCATGCTCCTTGAGATGGACATTGAGGTTTTCCAGCGCGCGCAGGCCATTGTTCTGCATGCGCTTGAGACGCTGCATGGTGGCCAGATGCGGTTTGAGGCGCTGGGTTTCCACCAGCGATTTGCTCGACAGATCGAGCAGGCTGTTCAGGCGTTCAGCGGTGACGCGCAATACGCGCTCGCCCCCCTCCGTGGTACGCCTGTTTTTGCGGGGTACGGGGTCGGATGTTTCAACCGGGGCTTCTATAGAAGGCGCTGAAGTGGGTTCAACCGCTGTCGGCGCCGCCATTTGCAACTCGGCCATGACAGTTGCGGCGACAGGGATTGGCGCGGCCGATGGGTCAAGCAGTTGCCCCATCAACGCCACATACGCCTCGATGTCTGCCGGTTGCGGCGCACTCGCTGGCGTCGCAATGCGCATCAGCAAATCGGTGCCCTGCAATAACGCGTCGATGTGTTCCGGGCGCAGCAGTAACCGCCCCTCTTGGGCGCTGACCAGGCAATCCTCCATCACATGGGCAACGCTGACGCCGCTGTCGACGCCGACGATCCGCGCCGCGCCTTTGAGCGAGTGCGCCGCGCGCATGCATGACTCGAGGTGATCGGCCTGGGTCGGGTTGCGTTCCAGCGCCAACAGCCCTGCGCTGAGGACCTGCGTCTGGGCTTCGGCTTCAAGGCTGAACAGCTCAAGCAGCGAGGCGTCGCGCATTTGCTCGGGGGTCATGTGAGGCTCCGGGTCACGGCGGACAACAGCTGTTCTTCATTCAACCAACGCAGGCTGCGACCCCGTAATTGCAGCACGCCACGGGTGAATTTGGCACTGGCTTGAGCACCGGACTGCGAGGCGGCATCAAGAATTCGCTCGTCAATGGCATGAATGCCGTCGACTTCATCCACCGGCACGACCACCGGCCCGCCATCGGCGGCGATGATCAGCATGCGCGGCATGATCCGCGCGCCGGGCGCCGGCGCGGCGCTGCCATCCAGATCCAGCAATTCGACCAGCGACAAGCAGGCCACCAGTGCGCCGCGCACATTCGCCACGCCGAGCAAGGCGCGCGAACGCTGATGCGGCAGCGAGTGAATCGCCTGCATCGGCGCCACTTCAACGAGGCTGCGCGTGGCCAGTCCCAGCCACTCTTCACCGAGACGGAACATCAGCAGCGATCGGGTCTTCAGGTCGGTTTCGACCACTGCCGCCACCGGGTCGCGCTCGTCCTGCTGCAAGGCATAACGATCGAGCAGGCGTGTGGCGGCGGCGGAATACACCGAGCAATTGCGGCAATGGATGTGTTCTTCCAGCAGCGGGCACGACTTGTCACCGTGGATGCCGATGCGGTTCCAGCAATCATCGATGGCCCGGGCGTCTTCATGGGTGACGTTCAAGGTGTCGGCGATCATCGTTTACGCTCACTGTCGGCGGTGCGGCCGCTGCGGGCGGCGCGTTCCTGCAATCGTCTGGCACCGACGCTGTCGCCCTGAGCCTGCAACAGTGCGGCCAGGTGCATCAACGCTTCGGAATGTTGCGGTTCGAGGTACAAGGCTTTGCGATAGAAACCCTGGGCTTCGAGCGTCAGGCCGGCGACATCGCTGAGCAGGCCAAGCCAATAGAACACCTGCGCCACGGGTTCGTGGCTGCGCAAGTATTGATCGCACGCGGCGCGGGCCTCAGCACTTTTGCCTTCGTTGGCCAGCGCGGCGATGTTCGCCAGCAAGGTGGCCGCGTCCGGGTTCGCGCTTTTTCTCGTTACTGGCAACGGTGTCACTGCAGCAAACGGTCGATTGCGCACCGGCGGTGGCGGCGTGCTGCGTATCGGTTGGCTGACCGGTAGAGCAACGGGCCTGGCAACCGGCAATGGCTCTGGCTGCGGGTCGCTGTGGCGACTGAACGCAAACGACTGCGCAATGCCAATCGAGCGCATGCCCAGACGCCCAAGCAAGCTGCCCTCGGCCGGACCGATAAACAGCACGCCGTCGACGTGGGTCAGGCCCTTGAGCACTTCGAAGACTTGCTGCTGGGTCGGCTGATCGAAATAGATCAGCAGGTTGCGACAGAACACGAAATCGAAGGCTGGCTCGGTGGCCAACAGCGTCGGATCGAGCACATTGCCGACCTGCAAGCGCACTTGCTCGCGTACGGTTTCGTTGACGCGATGACCGTCCTGCTCAGCGCTGAAGTGACGGTCACGATAGTCCAGATCCTGCCCGCGAAACGAGTTCTTGCCGTACAGCGCCCGCCGCGCCTTATCCACCGACAGCGGGCTGACGTCCATGCCGTCGACCTTGAACTGATGCGGTTTAAGCCCGGCATCGAGCAACGCCATGGCAATCGAATAAGGTTCTTCGCCGGTAGAGCACGGCAGGCTGAGAATGCGCAATGCGCGCATGTTGTTCAGCTCGGCGAGACGCTGGCGCGCGAGTTTGCCGAGTGTGGCGAAGGATTCCGGATAACGGAAAAACCAGGTTTCGGGAACGATTACCGCCTCGATCAGTGCCTGTTGCTCGTCCCGCGAGCCTTGCAGCAGTTGCCAGTACTCGTCGGCGTGCGCCGCTTGCGAAAGCGTCGTGCGCTGGCGCACCGCGCGCTCAATGATCGCCGGGCCCACCGAGGTGACATCGAGGCCAATACGCTCCTTGAGGAAGTCGAAAAAACGCTGATCGCTACTCATGGCTGCGCCTCAAGTTGCGCCGGATCACGCGGCGGCGAGGGAAACAGCAACGTGCGCACGGCGTCATCGAGCAAGTCATTGACCTTCACCCACTGCACCAGCCCCTGGGCATCTTCACGCACCGGGCCGAGGTAGGGCGCCTCACGGTTGTCGAGGCCGTAGGGCTGAAAATCTTCCGGATTGCAGCGCAGGGTATCGGTGGCCTGTTCAAGAATCAGCCCAAGCCGTTGCTCTGGGTGCGACTCATCCGGGCGATAGTGAACCAGCACCAGTCGCGTACTGGTTCGCGCCTCGGCGGGTTTGCCAAACGTCAGCGCGCTGAGGTCAATCACCGGTACCACCGCGCCGCGGTAAGCGACCACCCCGGCAACCCAATGCGGCGCGTGGGCAATCGGTTTCAATGGCAGGCGCGGCAGCACTTCCGCCACTTCGGTGGCGCGCAATGCGTAGCGCTCGCTGCCAATGCGAAACAGCAGGAACAACGCCTGCTTCGCCACCTGCGCAGCGCTGCGTTTGGCGATGATTTCGCTCATCAGACTTTGAATCGCGAAACGCCGCTGCGCAGCCCGACGGCCACCTGGCTCAGTTCGTCGATGGCGAAACTGGCCTGACGCAGCGACTCGACGGTCTGGCTGCTGGCATCACCCAACTGCACCAGCGCATGGTTGATCTGTTCGGCGCCGGTGGCCTGAGCCTGCATGCCTTCATTGACCATCAACACCCGTGGCGCCAGCGCCTGCACCTGATGGATGATCTGCGACAGCTGCTCGCCGACCTGCTGCACCTCGGACATGCCGCGGCGCACCTCCTCGGAGAACTTGTCCATGCCCATCACCCCGGCAGACACCGCCGACTGGATCTCACGAACCATTTGTTCGATGTCATAAGTGGCTACAGCAGTCTGATCCGCCAGACGTCGCACTTCGGTGGCGACCACGGCAAAACCGCGACCGTATTCACCGGCCTTCTCCGCTTCAATGGCGGCGTTGAGCGACAGCAGGTTGGTCTGATCAGCGACCTTGACGATGGTCACCACCACCTGATTGATGTTGCCAGCCTTCTCATTGAGGATCGCCAGTTTGGCGTTGACCAGATCAGCAGCGCCCATGACCGAGTGCATGGTGTCTTCCATGCGGGCCAGACCCTGCTGACCGGAACCGGCGGCCACCGAGGCCTGATCGGCAGCGGTCGACACTTCAGTCATGGTGCGCACCAGATCGCGCGAGGTCGCGGCAATTTCACGGGACGTTGCGCCGATTTCCGTTGTCGTGGCAGCGGTTTCGGTGGCGGTGGCTTGTTGTTGCTTGGAGGTGGCGGCAATCTCTGTCACCGACGTGGTCACCTGCACCGACGAACGTTGGGCCTGGGAAACCAACGCAGTCAGCTCGGTCATCATGTCGTTGAAGCCGGTTTCCACTGCACCGAACTCGTCTTTGCGGTCGAGATTCAAACGGCCGCTCAAATCGCCGGTACGCATGATTTCGAGGATTTTCACGATGCGGTTCATCGGCGCCATGATCGCACGCATCAACAGGAAACCGCAGGCACCGGCCGCCAGCACAGCCACCAGCAACGAGACGAGCATGCTGACCTTGGCAGCCGCTACTGCCTCGTCGATATTGGCCATGGCCTGATCGGCGACGGTCTTGTTCTCGCCGATGATATCGTTGAGCTTCATCCGTCCGCTGTACCACGCCGGGGTCAGCTTCTCGTTGAACAACTTGAGCGCATCGGCCTCCAGGTTGCGTCCGTGCAGGTCCAGCACCTGATCCTGAATTTTCATATAGGCGTCGTGGTACTTCTCGAACGCAGCGAACTCGGTACGGTCCTGGTCGGTGGCCATGGTTTTGCGGTAGTTGGCCATTTGTTCTTGCAGGCGGTTTTCGAACGCCTTGTAATCCGCCGCATCCTCGCTGGAAATCCCCTGCCCGCCCTTTAACCCGAGCAACTCCTGCGTCTGCAAATAGCTGTCGACCCAGGCACCGCGAATCATCGAGCTGTAATAAACCCCGGGGATCGCATCATCGCGGACGCTGTTTTCACTGGCTTCGATTTTCAACAGCCGCGAATACGAGAGAACCACCATCAGAAACATGATGGCGATAATCACCGCAAAGCTCGCCAAAATGCGTTGGCGCAACGTCCAGTTCTTCACAGTGATTCCTCGTGCCTAGGTCGAAATGCGGGGAGTATAGCCGAGGGCGGTGTCTCATTAATAAGACGCTTTTTAACCCCCTGACCTGTCGGCGTTAAGCACAACAGGCTCTGGCTTGGGACTTTCCAGTAACCGGAAGATGGCTGACCAGTGACGGAACGGCAAAAAATGGTGCCGGATTGGTCATTTGTTCAAAACCAGCAATTTCCGGGCGGCGCCATCACTTGGCCATACTGCGCAAGAAGTTGCGCACATGGTCATAATATTTTTCCTTTAAAATCGCTGCAGCCCATGTGTCACGAGGCCTGCAGCCAAGTGCGCAAGAAGTTGCGCAGTACTGCGCAACTTCTTGCGCACTTTCGCCTTCGATTCCGTGTAAAAAACCCTCGCAACCGCAGTCCATAGCACTTTGCCCCCCGCACTCCGGGGACTTGGCAAAACCTGGCACGCTCCTTGATAACAGTCAGGCACCCACCGGGCGATTTCGCCTCCCGGGCACCCTAAATTTATCCGCAAGGAGAGCATCCCATGGCAACACCAGCGTACATGTCGGTTACCGGCGAAAAACAAGGCCTGATCACTGCAGGCGCATTCACCGCTGACTCCGTTGGCAACACCTACCAGGAAGGCCACGAAGACCAGGTCATGGTTCAGGCTTTCAGCCACGACGTGATCATCCCGCGTGACCCGCAATCCGGTCAGCCAACCGGTCAGCGCGTTCACAAGCCAGTTGTGATCACCAAGGTCTACGACAAGGCTTCGCCTCTGCTGCAAGCCGCTCTGACTTCCGGCGAGCGCATGAGCGAAATCGTTATCCAGTGGTTCCGTACTTCGGCTCAAGGTACCCAAGAGCACTACTACACCACCAAACTGGAAGACGCGATCATCGTCGCCATCAACAACAAAATGCACAACTGCCAGGATCCAGGCAACTCGCACTTCACCCACCTGGAAGAAGTGCAGTTCACCTACCGCAAAATCACCTGGACCCACGAAGTATCCGGTACTTCGGGTTCCGATGACTGGCGTGCTCCAGTCGTTTAATTACGGCTGATCGTTACAAGCATCGGCCAGCTCTGCTGGTCGATGTTGTTTACGCCCCTCCAGAATTTAGCGTACGTTGACCCGCTTTTGCGGGCGTCGACGAGCGCCGCTGCACAGCACGAGGAACAAGGGATGTTCGCGCCGGCCAATGAAACCCACTTTGCCCTGACCATCGAAGGTCTTTCCGCTGATTTCC
>NZ_JACVHC010000005.1:0-618858 GCF_017976235.1 Pseudomonas anatoliensis
ATGAACTGAAGCGACCCGCTCTCGAAACCTACTCAACTCATTGAATCTCAAGGAGTTTTCCGTTTCGACTGCGCCGGAAGTGGGGCGAATTATAGACGTCTGGAATCTGCCGTCAACCGCTATTTTCATAATTCTGTCATATCAGTCAAAAAAGCCCGAAAACGCAAAGGCCGACCTTAAAAGGTCGGCCTTCTGCATGCCCTTCTACTTATAAGCTAGGGAATGCGAACTGCGAAGCCTCATGGCTCGCACGCTGCGGCCAGCGCTGAGTGATCGCCTTGCGACGGGTATAGAAGCGCACGCCATCCGGGCCGTAAGCATGCAGGTCGCCGAACAGCGAACGCTTCCAGCCACCGAAGCTGTGATAAGCAACCGGCACCGGCAGAGGAACGTTGACGCCAACCATGCCGACTTCAATCTCATCACAGAACAGACGCGCCGCTTCACCATCACGGGTGAAGATGCAGGTGCCATTACCGTATTCGTGATCGTTGATCAGTTGCATGGCCTCTTCCAGGCTGTTGACGCGAACAACACACAGCACCGGACCGAAGATCTCTTCTTTATAGATGCGCATCTCAGGGGTGACGTTGTCGAACAGGCAGCCACCCAGGAAGAAGCCTTCTTCATGGCCCGCCACGCTCAGACCACGACCGTCGACCACCAGAGTCGCGCCCGCCGCCACGCCGTCATCCACATAACCGCTGACTTTGTCGCGAGCCTGACCGGTAACCAGCGGCCCCATGTCCAGACCGCAGGAAGTGCCGGCACCGATTTTCAGCGCCTTGATCTGTGGAACCAGTTTGGCCACCAGCGCATCCGCAACCTGGTCGCCCACACACACGGCTACCGAAATCGCCATGCAACGCTCACCGCATGAACCGTAAGCCGCGCCCATCAGTGCGCTGACCGCGTTGTCCAGATCGGCATCCGGCATCAGCACCGCATGATTCTTCGCGCCGCCCAGTGCCTGAACGCGTTTGCCGCGCTTGGTGCCTTCGGCATAGATGTATTCCGCAATCGGCGTCGAACCGACGAAGCTCAGCGCTTTGACTTCCGGCGCTTCGATCAGCCCGTCTACCGCGGTCTTGTCACCGTGCACCACGCTCATTACGCCTTTCGGCAGACCCGCTTCCAGCAGCAGCTGAGCGATCAGCAGCGTGGAGCTCGGATCACGCTCGGACGGTTTGAGGATAAAGCAGTTGCCGCAGACGATCGCCAGTGGGTACATCCACAGCGGCACCATGGCAGGGAAGTTGAACGGCGTGATACCGGCAACAATGCCCAGCGGCTGGAAGTCCGACCATGCGTCGATGTTCGGGCCGACGTTGCGGCTGTACTCGCCCTTAAGGATTTCCGGGGCGGCGCAGGCGAACTCGACGTTCTCGATACCGCGCTTCAGTTCACCGGCAGCGTCTTCCAGGGTCTTGCCGTGTTCTTCGCTGATCAATTGCGAGATGCGCGCTTCGTTCTGCTCCAGCAGTTGCTTGAAGCGGAACATCACCTGGGCACGCTTGGCCGGCGGCGTGTTGCGCCAGGCCGGGAACGCAGCCTTGGCGGCATCGATGGCTTTCTGGATGGTTTCGCGGGTGGCCAGTGGCAGCTTGTGGATCGCCTGGCCGGTAGCCGGGTTGAATACATCAACCGCGCGACCGTTCTCGGTTACCAGTTCACCATTGATCAAATGCGGGATAACGCTCATCGAAAACTCCTGAATTCTTGTCCGCGGATGCCCACGAGGGGCACCCGCCGTTTGTAGGTATATATAGAAGGAAAAATCAGTCGAGCTTGTTCAGCACTTCGCCGACCGCGTCGAACAGACGATCGAGGTCTTGCGGCTTGCTGTTGAAGGTCGGGCCGAACTGCAGGGTGTCGCCGCCGAAGCGCACGTAGAACCCGGCTTTCCACAGGGCCATGCCCGCTTCGAATGGACGCACGATGGCATCGCCATCACGACCGGCAATCTGAATCGCACCGGCCAGGCCGTAGTTGCGGATGTCGATGACGTTCTTCGAACCTTTCAGACCGTGCAACGCATTTTCGAAATGCGGGGCGACTTCGGCAACGCTTTGCACCAGGTTTTCCTTTTGCAGCAGATCCAGCGATGCCAGGCCAGCAGCGCACGCCACCGGGTGCGCCGAGTAGGTATAGCCGTGCGGGAATTCCACGGCGTATTCCGGGGTCGCCTGGTTCATGAAGGTCTGATAGATCTCGGAGCTGGCAATCACCGCGCCCATCGGGATCGCGCCGTTGGTGATTTGTTTGGCGATGCACATCAGGTCCGGGGTGACGCCAAAGCTGTCGGCACCAAACATCGAACCGGTGCGGCCGAAACCGGTGATCACTTCGTCGAAGACCAGCAGGATGTTGTGCTGATCACAAATCTCGCGCAGACGCTTCAAGTAACCCTGCGGCGGCACCAACACACCGGCGGAGCCGGCCATCGGTTCAACGAACACCGCGGCGATGTTCGACGCGTCGTGCAGTTCGATCAGCTTCAGCAACTCGTCGGCCAGGGCGATACCGCCCTGTTCCGGCATCCCACGAGAGAACGCATTGCTCGCCAGCAGCGTGTGCGGCAGGTGATCGACGTCCATCATCGACTGACCGAACAGCTTGCGGTTGCCGTTGACGCCGCCGAGGCTGGTACCGGCGATGTTCACACCGTGATAACCACGGGCACGGCCGATCATTTTGGTTTTGGTCGCCTGACCTTTCAGACGCCAGTAGGCACGGACCATTTTCACCGCGGTGTCGGCGCACTCGGAGCCGGAGTCGGTGAAGAACACATGGTTCAGGTTGCCTGGGGTCAGGTCAGTGATTTTTTCGGCCAGTTGAAAGGACAACGGATGGCCGTACTGGAAACCCGGCGAGTAATCGAGGGTGCCCAACTGTTTGGAAACCGCTTCCTGAATTTCCTTGCGGGTATGCCCGGCGCCGCAGGTCCACAGACCCGACAGCGAGTCGTACACCTTGCGGCCTTTGTCATCGATGAGCCAACTGCCTTCGGCACCAACGATCAGTCGCGGATCGCGCTGGAAGTTACGGTTGGCGGTGTACGGCATCCAGTGCGCGTCTAGCTTCAATTGGCTGGCCAGTGGCGACGGAGCGTTTTCGGGCATGTTCATCGGGCAAAACCTCGCAGGGCTTAAGCTTCAGGGAGATAAAAGTCGTTGTTGCAGCTAAATTGCCACGCGGATAAAGTCGGTGAAATCCAACTCTTCTAACCTTCAGTTAGAGCATCACTAAACTTTGAGCGATTAAACATGAGCAGCCGCCGTCCCGATCCGCTGGCCCAGGTCAGTGACTTTGATATTCGCCTGCTGCGGATCTTTCGCAGCGTGGTGGAATCCGGCGGCTTCTCGGCAGCGGAAACCGTGCTCGGCATCGGGCGCTCGGCAATCAGCCAGCAAATGAGCGATCTGGAGCAACGCCTCGGTTTACGTTTATGTCAGCGTGGCCGCGCTGGATTCTCGCTGACCGAAGAAGGTCGCGAGGTCTATCAATCAGCCCTGCAGCTATTGAGTGCGCTGGAAAGTTTTCGCACCGAGGTCAACGGCCTGCACCAGCACTTGCGAGGCGAACTGATCATCGGCCTGACCGATAACCTGGTCACCCTGCCCCACATGCGCATCACTCACGCCCTCGCCCAATTGAAGGAGCGCGGGCCGGATGTGCAAATCCAGATCCGCATGATCGCGCCGAATGAAGTCGAACAAGGCGTGCTCGACGGTCGTCTGCATGTCGGCGTGGTGCCGCAGGCCAGTGCGCTGTCGGGTCTGGAGTATCAGCCGCTGTACAGCGAGCGTTCGCTACTTTATTGCGCGGTCGGTCATCCACTGTTTTATGTCGATGACAAACAACTCGATGACGAACGCCTAAATAGTCAGGACGCCATTGCCCCGACGTTTCGTTTGCCGGCGGAAATCCAGGCGCACTATCAAGCGCTCAACTGCACTGCCAGCGCTTCCGACCGTGAGGGCATGGCGTTTCTGATTCTGACCGGGCGCTACATTGGTTATCTGCCGGATCATTACGCCAGCCTTTGGGTACAGCAAGGGCGTTTACGCGCACTCAAGGCCGATACACGTTTTTATGATTTGAGTCTGGCATCGGTCACGCGCAAGGGCCGGCGCCCTCATTTGGTGCTGGAAAGCTTTCTGGAGAGTCTGGCGGCAACACGTTGAAAACCAACAAACGCCCAGCCACGTTAGGCCCTAGAGACAAAATTAACCAATAACCTGAGCAAGTGGACAGCTTTTTGCAAAGCAGGATCAATCCCGATCCTTCAACAAGAAGCCCAACGCCATGCAGCCAGATTCTGAACCGTCCAGCGACTTGATCTACGGCCTCAACGACCGCCCCAAACCGCTGGCCGCGACCCTTGCCGCCCTGCAACACGTGCTCGCCAGTTTCGTCGGCATCATCACCCCGCCGCTGGTGATCGGCTCGGCGCTCGGGCTGACCGCGCATTTGCCTTACCTGATCAGCATGGCGCTGATGGTGTCCGGGGTCGGCACGTTTATTCAGGCACGCCGCCCGTTCGGGATTGGCGCAGGGATGATCTGCCTGCAAGGCACCAGTTTCGCCTTTCTCGGCGCGGTGCTGTCGGCCGGGTTTCTGGTCAAGCAGCGCGGCGGCAGTCCGGAAGACATTCTGGCGATGATCTTTGGCGTGTGTTTTTTCGGCGCGATTGTGCAGATCGTGCTCAGCCGTTTCATTGGTCAATTGCGCAGGGTGGTCACGCCGCTGGTGACCGGGATTGTCATCACGCTGATCGGCATCAGTCTGATCAAGGTCGGCATTACAGATCTCGGCGGTGGCTTCAATGCCCCGGACTTCGGCGCGCCGGGCAATCTGGCGCTGGGCGTGTTCGTGTTGCTGACGATCATTTTGCTCAACCGCTCGAACACGCCGTGGGTGCGGTTGTCGGCAATCATCATCGGCTTGGTGCTCGGCAGCCTGGCGGCGTGGTTCAGTGGGAAACTGGTTCCGCAGCCGTTGCCTGACTTGCCGCTGGTGAGTTTTCCTACACCGTTCAAGTTCGGATTCAGCTTCGACTGGACCGCGTTCCTGCCGGTCGCGCTGATTTATCTGATCAGCACCATCGAAACCGTCGGCGACCTCACCGCCAATTGCATGCTCGCCCGTCAACCCATCAGCGGCCCTTCTTATATAAGCCGCTTGCGCGGTGGTGTACTGGGTGATGGCGTGAGCTGCATGATCGCCGCAACGTTCAGCGCCTTCCCCAACACCACGTTTGCGCAGAACAACGGCGTGATCCAGTTGACCGGCGTTGCCAGCCGTTACGTTGGCCTATACATCGGCGCGATTCTGTTTTGTCTCGGCCTGTTTCCAATGATCGGTGCAGTGCTGCAACAGATCCCTAAACCAGTACTCGGCGGCGCCACTCTGGTGATGTTCGGTGCCGTCGCCGCTGCGGGTGTGCGCATCCTCGCGCAATCGCCGCTGGATCGGCGCAGCATGCTGATCATCGCCACGTCGTTCGGCGTCGGCCTGGGCATCGCCGCGCAACCGAACCTGCTGCACCTGCTACCGAAACTGGTGCAAAACCTGTTCGACTCGGCGATTACCAGCGGCGGGCTGACGGCAATCATCCTTTGTCTGCTGCTGCCGGAAGCAAAACCAGCCCCCACTGAAGTACATGCGCCGCTGAACAAGATCGAACAGGCGTAACGGTTTTATCGTTTCAGGACTTGTCGGATACGTGTGGGTGCGCTATCAACGCAACTGGTTGCACCCACAGACAAACCCGGAAGTGCCTATGACCTTTGAAGTCCCCGCTCACGGCGGCAAGCCCGCCAGCCGCATTCGTCAGAAGAACGAAGAGACCATTCTCAAAGCCGCCGAAGACGAGTTCGCCCGTCACGGGTACAAAGGCACCAGCATGAACACCATCGCGCAGAATGCCGGGTTGCCCAAGGCGAACCTGCATTACTACTTCACCAACAAGTTGGGGCTGTACGTAGCGGTGCTGAGCAACATCATCGAGTTGTGGGACAGCACCTTCAACACTCTCACCGCCGAAGACGATCCGGCTGAAGCGCTGACCCGTTACATCCGCGCCAAAATGGAATTCTCCCGTCGCCAGCCACAAGCCTCGCGAATCTTTGCGATGGAAGTGATCAGTGGCGGCGAATGTCTGAGCGAATATTTCAACCAGGATTACCGCGCTTGGTTCCAGGGCCGCGCGGCGGTGTTTCAGGCGTGGATCGATGCCGGCAAAATGGACCCGGTGGATCCGGTGCACCTGATCTTCCTGTTGTGGGGCAGCACCCAGCATTACGCCGACTTCGCCACGCAGATCTGCCGCGTCAGCGGGCGCAGCAAGTTGACCAAGCAGGACATGGAAGACGCCGGCAACAACCTGATCCGCATCATTCTCAAAGGCTGCGGCCTCACTCCTTCTCTATAAGACGTTTATGCCTTTCACCCTCAGCGGTTTTTGCGAGTACCGCGAAGAGATTCGCAAAAGCCGCTTTATCACTTTCGCTGCACCGATCAGCAGCCCCGCTGACGCGCAGGCGTTCTTCGAACAGCACAGCGACTTGAACGCCTCGCACAATTGCTGGGCGTGGAAACTCGGCGATCAATATCGCAGCAATGACGACGGCGAACCGGGCGGCACGGCCGGGCGACCGATACTGGCGGCGATTGAAGCGCAGGATTGCGATCAGGTCGCGGTGCTGGTGATCCGCTGGTACGGCGGCATTCAACTCGGCACGGGGGGATTGGCCCGGGCCTATGGCGGCGGAGCGAACAAGTGCCTGCAAACGGCGGCGAAAGTCGAGTTGATCAGCCGCGTGCCGTTGAGTTGTGCCTGTGGTTTTGCCGAGTTGGCGCTGGTGAAGTTGCGGGTAGCGGATCTGGGTGGGTTGATTGTCGAAGAAAACTTCACGGCAAACGGCGTTGAGTTGAAGTTAGCTGTGGGGGAAGCGCAGATCGAGGTCTTGCAAACGCAGCTAGCCGATTTGAGTCGTGGGCGGATTTTGCTTCAACGATAAAAGATCAAAAGATCGTCCGATCGCGGCCCGAGCGTTCCGCAGGTCCTACACTTGAAATGCATTCCCCTGTAGGAACTGCCGAAGGCTGCGATCTTTTAGGGCATCACCCTTTTCCGTTATTACCCGGACTTGCCCACATCGGCTGTGCACCCGGCTGTGGATAACCTGAGCACATACCGCTGTAACCCTTCTGTCATGCGGCTTTGCGCGATTTGTTCACTTTTCGTTCAATTCCCCCGACGAAATGCAAATCCCACGCAAAAACAATCAGTTATCTTGGTTTATCACCATTAGAAGAAAGCACCGCGGTGCTTATGCCCGGGATTTCAGCTTGCGCACAATAACTGTGGAACAACCTGTGGATAACCCGTTCATGGCTGTCGCAGTCGCCGATGCTGTATAGCTCCAATGAGTTTGCTCGTTTTTTGATCAATTGCCGACGAGCAAAACTGGAGCCTGATCATCAGCTTTGCTCTCAATTGGTGCTTGGCATCACCGGGATTTGACCTCGCCAGCTCTGCACCAAATGCTGGGAGGCGATGCGTGGCGGACTTCCTGACTCAATGGCCAGGAAATTGCTTTATCCACAGGCACAACTCCAAGCAAGTCGAGCCTGTCATGTCCATCGCCCCCCCTGTCCCGCGCCTGCAACTGCGCCATATCAGCAAACGCTACCCCGGATGTCTGGCCAATGACGCCATTGATCTGAGCATTGCGCCTGGTGAAATCCATGCGCTGCTCGGTGAGAACGGCGCAGGCAAAAGCACGCTGATGAAGATCATCTACGGCGTCACTCAGGCCGACGCGGGCGAGATGCTCTGGCAAGGACAGCGCGTGAACATGCGCAATCCGGCCCAGGCGCGACAGCTGGGGATCGGCATGGTCTTCCAACATTTCTCGCTGTTCGAAACTCTGACCGTGGCGCAGAACATTGCCTTGGCAATGGGTGCGGCAGCGGGCACACCGAAACAGCTTGAGCCAAAGATTCGCGAAGTCTCGCGGCGCTACGGCATGGCGCTGGAGCCTGAGCGACTTGTCCACAGCCTGTCGATCGGCGAGCGGCAACGGGTGGAAATCATTCGCTGCCTGATGCAGGACATCCGGCTGCTGATCCTCGACGAACCGACTTCAGTGCTGACGCCGCAGGAGGCCGACGATTTGTTCATCACCCTGCGCCGTCTCGCCGCCGAGGGTTGCAGCATTTTGTTTATCAGCCACAAGCTCGGTGAGGTTCGCGCCTTGTGCCACAGCGCCACGGTCTTGCGCGGCGGGCGGGTAGCCGGGCATTGCGTACCGGCCGAATGCTCGGATCAACAGTTGGCGCAGATGATGGTGGGCGAAGCGGCGGCGTTGATTGGCGACTATCCAAAGGCCAGCGGTGGCGCGGTGTTTTTGCAGGTCAGCGGTTTGAGCTGGCATAACCCGGACCCGTTTGGCTGCTCACTGACAGGTATCGACTTGCAGGTGCGCAGCGGTGAAATCGTTGGCATCGCCGGAGTCGCGGGCAATGGCCAGGATGAACTGCTTGCCCTGCTCAGTGGCGAGCAAACGCTGCCACGGGCCGAAGTCGAAAAGATTCGTTTCGGTCATCAGGCCGTTGCTGATTTACGCCCCGATGCACGACGCAAACTCGGTCTGGCTTTCGTCCCGGCAGAGCGTCTCGGCCATGGTGCGGTGCCGGAGTTGAGTCTGGCCGACAACGCGCTGCTGACAGCCTTCCAACAAGGGCTGGTGAGCAACGGTTTGATCGAACGCGGCAAAGTCGAAGCCCTCGCCCAGCAAATCATCCAGCGCTTCGGGGTAAAAACGCCGAATACGCAAACCGCCGCCCGCAGCCTGTCCGGCGGCAATCTGCAGAAATTCATCCTCGGCCGGGAAATCCTCCAGCAACCAAAACTGCTGATCGCCGCGCACCCGACCTGGGGCGTCGACGTCGGCGCCGCCGCGACCATCCACCGCGCGTTGATCGCCTTGCGCGACGCCGGCGCGGCGATTTTGGTGATTTCCGAAGACCTCGATGAACTGTTCCAGATCAGCGACCGCCTCGGCGCCTTGTGTGGCGGCAAGCTGTCGGCGCTGCAAAACACCACGGACACACAGTTAAGCGACGTCGGCGGATGGATGGCCGGTCAGTTCGATGCCCCTCAACAACACGCCACGGTTTAACGGAGTTTCAAACATGCTGCTTTCCCTCGAACCCCGTGGCCAGCAATCGCGCCTGATGCTCTGGTGCTCACCGCTGTTGGCGGCGGCGCTGACGCTCGGTTGCGGTTCGCTGCTGTTCATCGCCCTCGGTCATGATCCGCTGCAAACCTTGCATACGCTGCTGATCGCGCCGGTCAGCGACTTGTACGGCGTTTCGGAATTACTGGTCAAAGCCTTGCCGATTCTGCTCTGCGCGCTGGGCCTGGCGGTGGCCTACCAAGCGCGAATCTGGAACATCGGCGCCGAAGGTCAATTGCTGCTGGGCGCACTCGCCGGCAGTGCCTTGGCGGTCAACATCATCGACATGCAAAGCCGTTGGGCGCTGGTGCTGATTCTGCTGACCGGCACCGTCGCCGGCGCCGCATGGGCGGGGCTCACCGCATGGCTGCGCACACGCTTCAACGCCAACGAAATCCTCACCAGCATCATGCTCAATTACATCGCGCTGAACTTGCTGCTGTTCTGCGTACATGGGCCGCTGAAGGATCCCGCCGGTTTCAATTTTCCCGAGTCGGCAATGTTCGGCGACGCCAGCCGTTTGCCGCTGTTGCTGGAGGATGGCCGCGTGCATGCCGGGGTGTATTTCGCCCTGCTCGCGCTGGTCGCGGTGTGGGTGTTGTTGCAGAAGAGTTTTATCGGTTTCCAGATCAAAGTGCTCGGGCTCGACAAGCGTGCGGCAGGGTTCGTCGGCTTTCGCGAGAAGCGTTTGATCTGGCTTGCCCTGTTGATCAGCGGCGGGTTGGCGGGGCTTGCCGGGGTCTGCGAAGTCACCGGCCCGATCGGCCAATTGGTGCCGCAAGTGTCACCGGGTTATGGCTACGCGGCGATCACCGTGGCGTTTCTCGGGCGGCTCAACCCCATCGGAATTCTGTTCGCAAGTTTGCTGATGGCGCTGCTGTACATCGGTGGCGAGAACGCGCAGATGAGCCTCAATCTGCCGCAAGCGATCACGCAACTGATTCAGGGAATGATGCTGTTTTTCCTGCTCGCCAGTGATGTGCTGATTCTCTATCGACCACGCCTGAATCTGCGCTGGGCACGGCGCACACAGACCCCCACCGTAACCGCCGGAGCGCTGTGATGGATATCGATCTGCTGAGCAATATTTTCTTCGCGATGGTGCGTTGCGGCACGCCGCTGCTGTTGGTGGCGCTGGGTGAACTGATCTGCGAGAAGAGCGGCGTGCTCAACCTCGGTCAGGAAGGGATGATGCTGTTTGGTGCGGTGATCGGTTTTATCGTCGCGCTCAACAGCGGCAACCTGTGGCTTGGCGTATTGCTGGCGATGCTCGCCGGGATGTTGCTGTCGTCGCTGTTTGCTTTGGTGGCGCTGGTGTTCAACGCCAATCAGGTGGCGACCGGGTTGGCCCTGACGATTTTTGGCGTGGGGTTGTCGACTTTCGTGGGGGCGGCGTGGGTCGGCAAACCATTGGCTGGATTCGAGCCGTTGGCGATTCCGTATCTGAGTGAAATTCCGCTGATCGGACGGATGCTGTTCGCGCAGGATCTGCTGGTGTATCTGTCGTTTGCGCTGTTTGCGCTGGTGGCGTGGGTGATCATCAAAAGCCGCGTCGGGCTGATCATTCAAGCGGTCGGCGAGAACCCGGATGCGGCCAGTGCGATGGGCTTGCCGGTGTTGACCGTGCGCACCCTGGCAGTGCTTTTCGGCGGCGCGATGGCCGGGCTGGCCGGGGCGTATCTGTCGCTGGCGTATACGCCGATGTGGGCGGAAAACATGACGGCCGGGCGTGGCTGGATTGCTTTGGCGCTGGTGGTATTTGCCAGTTGGCGGGTGTGGCGGTTGTTGCTGGGCGCCTATCTGTTCGGCCTCGCCAGCATCCTGCACCTGGTGGCGCAGGGGTTGGGTTTGGCGATTCCGTCGAGCCTGCTGGCGATGCTGCCGTACGTGGCGACGATTGTGGTGTTGGTGTTGTTGTCGCGCGATGCGCTGCGCACACGGTTGTATGCGCCGGTGTCGTTGGGGCAGCCTTGGCAGGCGGGGCATTGATGCATTGACCTTGTTGGCCCTATCGCGAGCAGGCTCACTCCTACATTGGATCGGGTTCACAATTCACTTGTAGGAGTGAGCCTGCTCGCGATGGCTTTTCAACAGGCAACACCTGAGCGATGCCCCACGCCAGTTCGAAGACGAGGAAAACCAACAGAATCGAACTGGCGCCATGCAGCAAGGCATACCCCTGCCAAGCCGCAAACAGAAACCGCGCCACCGCGTCATAACGTCCATAAAGCGCCTGCGGATCACGAATCCGCAGCACCGCCCACACACAAACCACCGAACCCAACATATTCGCCATCAACATGTGCATCGGCGCGAACGCCGGCAACTCACCCGGCAAATCCATCGTCTGACTCAGCGCCGCGAAAACCCCATGCAAAAAAGCAAAACTCCACGGCGTCACAAACGCCGCCGTGACGATCAGGTCGTACCAGGCGCTGCCGCGCACCACGTTTCGATATTGTGTTGAAGTCCACATCGTCCATGCTCCAGAAATTTGAGGAGCAACCACGTTAAAGCCTGGAGTATGCTCCAGGGTCAAGCCCTCTTCAGAGCATCACAAATGCGCATCGGTGAATTGGCACAGGCCAGCGCAGTCAGTCGCGACACGCTGCGTTTCTATGAGCAACGCGGATTGATCGCGGCGCAACGCAGTGCCAATGGTTATCGCGACTACCCGCCGGAAATGCTGCAACTGGTGCTCTACATCAAGACGGCGCAGCGCCTGGGTTTTACCCTCGGCGAGATCGGCGACAGCGTTGCCGCACTGTGGAACGCGCCCGATCCGCAAAACGCTGTGGCGCAATTGCTGCGCGACAAGCTGCTACTGATTGAAACCCGCATGAGCGAACTCGACGCGCTACGGCATGAGTTGCAACTACGGCTCGGTCAGGCGTGTCCATTGAATCCTGAACTTTGACTTTCAAGGAACCCATCATGTCCCAGGCAAAAAACGCACTGATCATCGGCGCCTCCCGAGGCTTGGGCCTCGGGTTGGTGAAGACCCTGCTGGGCGACGGCTGGCAAGTGACCGCCACCGTGCGCAATCCCTCGAATGCCCAGGCGCTGCAAGCGCTGGGCAACGTGCGGATCGAGAAGCTCGACATGGATGACCAGCAGGCGGTGATCGCCTTGAGCCAACAGTTGAAGGGCGAAACTTTCGACCTGCTGTTCGTCAATGCCGGGGTCAAAGGCCCGGCCGTACAGACCCCGGGCGGCGCGACCCTGGCGGAAGTCGGTCAGCTGTTTTTCACCAACGCGGTGGCGCCGATCAATCTGGCGCAACGCTTTGCCGGACAGATCCGCGATGGCAGCGGCGTGCTGGCGTTCATGAGTTCGGTACTCGGCAGCGTGACCATGCCGGATGCGCCGGAACTGGCGCTGTACAAGGCGAGCAAGGCTGCGCTGAACTCGATGACCAACAGTTTTGTCACGCAATTGGGCGAGCAAAAACTGACCGTACTGTCGCTGCATCCGGGTTGGGTGAAGACCGACATGGGCGGTGAAGGGGCTGACCTTGATGTGGACACCAGCACACGCGGTCTGATCGATCAGGTGAATGCGTTTACCGGCAAGGGCGGACATCACTTCGTCAATTACAAAGGCGAAACCATTCCCTGGTAATCCCGGGTTTCTCTATCCGCAAATACCTGTAGGAGCTGCCGTAGGCTGCGATCTTTTGATTGTAAAAAACAAGATCAAAAGATCGCAGCCTTCGGCAGCTCCTACAGGGGTCGTCACGTTATGGTTTGAGTTGGGCGGGGTGTTGTCCTGTCGGGTGGGGCTTGCCCGGCGCAACGATTTGTTTGAAACTGCGCACCTCGTCCGTCGCGGCGAACCTGGATCAGCAGACAGGGCAACACTGAGCTGGCAACCCTGAACCCACTTTCAGAGGAGCCGGCGACAATGCCTGCGACCCGTACCTGGTTAAAAAACCCCCTCGCCATTTTCACCTCCAACGAGCTCGATGCCCGTGGCGGTCTGGTGCTGCAAGACGGCGTGATCGTCGAAGTGCTTGCCGCCGGTCAACAGCCGTCGGCGCCATGCAATGAAGTGTTCGATGCCCGCGAGCATGTGATCCTGCCGGGCCTGATCAACACCCACCATCACTTCTATCAAACCCTGACACGCGCCTGGGCGCCGGTGGTCAATCAGCCGTTGTTCCCGTGGCTGAAAACCCTGTACCCGGTGTGGGCACGGCTGACGCCGGAAAAACTCGCCCTCGCCACCAAAGTCGCGTTGGCCGAGTTGCTGCTGTCGGGTTGCACCACCGCTGCCGACCATCATTATCTGTTTCCGGACGGTCTGGAAAACGCCATCGACGTGCAAGTCGAAACCGTGCGAGAACTGGGCATGCGCGCCATGCTCACCCGTGGCTCGATGAGCCTCGGCGAGAAGGACGGCGGCCTGCCGCCGCAGCAGACCGTGCAGGAAGGCCAGGTGATTCTCGACGACAGTCAGCGCCTGATCCACGAGTACCACGAGCGTGGCGACGGTGCGCAAATCCAGATCGCTCTGGCACCGTGCTCGCCGTTTTCAGTGACGCCGGAAATCATGTCGGCCAGCGCCGAACTGGCGAACAAACTCGACGTGCGCCTGCACACGCACCTGGCCGAAACCCTCGACGAAGAGGATTTCTGCCTGCAGCGTTTCGGCCTGCGCACCGTGGATTATCTGGACAGCGTCGGCTGGCTCGGCCCGCGCACCTGGCTGGCCCACGGCATCCACTTCAACCCGGACGAAATCGCCCGCCTCGGTCAGGCCGGCACCGGCATCTGTCATTGCCCAAGCTCGAACATGCGTTTGGCCTCGGGCATTTGCCCAAGCATTGATTTGACCGACGCCGGTGCGCTGTTCGGTCTGGGCGTGGATGGCTCGGCGTCCAACGATGCATCGAACATGATCCTCGAAGCGCGTCAGGCGCTGTACATCCAGCGCCTGCGTTACGGCGCCGAGAAGATCACCCCGGAGCGCGTGCTGGGCTGGGCGACCAAGGGCTCGGCGAGTCTGTTGGGTCGTACCGACATTGGTGAACTGGCGGTGGGCAAACAGGCGGATCTGGCGTTGTTCAAGCTCGATGAACTGCGCTTCTCTGGCAGCCACGATCCGATTTCGGCGCTGCTGCTGTGCGGCGCAGACCGGGCGGATCGGGTGATGATTGGCGGCAAGTGGCGCGTGGTTGATGGCCAGGTCGAAGGGCTGGATCTGAAAGGCCTGATCGCCGATCACAGCCAGGCGGCTCGCCAGTTGATCGCCGGCACCTGATTCACCGCGATCCCCTGTAGGAGCTGCCGCAGGCTGCGATCTTTTGATTGTGTTTTGAAAAACGAGATCAAAAGATCGCAGCCTGCGGCAGCTCCTACAGGGGGGGGTGTGGCGGGCTTAAAGGCCCAGCAGGGACAGCATGATGAAGGTCGCAAACAACACAAAGTGCGTCATGCCTTCAATAGCATTGGTCTCGCCGTCATTGAGATTGATCGCACTGACGATCAATGTGAGAAAGATCATCACCGTCTGCACCGGTGTCATCGCCATCTGAAAGGGTTGACCGGTGTACAGCGCCATCGCTTCCATCACCGGCACGGTGAGGATCACCGTCGACAGTGACGCACCCATCGCAATATTGACCACTGACTGCATGCGATTGGCCAGCGCCGCCCGCAACGCGGTCAAAATCTCCGGCGCCGCCGAAATCGCCGCCACCAGAATCGCCGTGATCACTGGAGGAGCGCCCGTCCCTTCCAGGCCCAGATCGAGGGTCTTGGACATCACCTCGGCCAATGCGCCGATCACCACAATGCCGAACACCAGAATGCCGATCGACAGGCCGATGCTCGGTGCTTTCGCCTGCGCGTCCTGCGGTTCTTTCTTGCGACGTTTGTCCGGGTAGCTGTAGCTGAAAAAGTAACTGTGCGGGCCGACCTGCATGCGCAAAAACAGCGCGTAAAGCACCACCATTGCACCGATGGTGAACGCCGAATATATCTTCCAGTTGGCCTCGGGAATGAACTCCGGCACCACCATCGACACGCCCATCGCGGTGAGGATCATTACGCTGTAACTGCGCGCCGAATCGTCGTTGTAGGACTGCTCGCCATGCTTGATCCCGCCCATCAGCGCAGCGAGGCCGAGGATGCCGTTGATGTCGAGCATCACTGCCGAATAAATCGTGTCGCGCACCAGCGTGGGCGACGCTTCGTTGCTCATCATGATCGCCAGAATCACCACTTCCACCAGCACGGCGGCCAGCGTGAGGATCATCGTGCCGTATGGGTCGCCGACCTTTTCGGCGAGCAATTCGGCGTGATGGGCGACGCGCATCGAAGCGGCGACGATGAACGCGATCAGCACCAGACCGGCAGTCAGCGCGACGATCTGGCCGCTGTGCAGCATCCAGTGTTCCAACGGATAAGCGACGACTGCGGCGAGCAGGGCCAGCAGCAGAAAGCTTTCTTGCTTGAGGATTGAGAGCATGGCGGGCCTTTTTTGCCAAAGATTCGAATGAGCTACTGACTACGGCGCGGCGCTAACGTTTCGTTACACATTAGCGCACCAGCCGAAAGCAGCCGTTTCAACCGATGCACTTTTATTGGCCTCACCGGCCCCATCGCGAGCAGGCTCACTCCTACAGGGGAACGCTATTACCTGTAGGAGTGAGCCTGCTCGCGATAGCCTTCATGCGATTCCGGACGGGTTTGTTGTCCTGTTGGTCAGCAATTTGCATTGCCCCTGACCACACACAACAAAATGGAGCTCCAATTCATGCAAATACGTCCGCTGCACAAACTGCTGTGCGCCGCCATTGGTCTGGGGATAAGTCTGAGCGCCAGCGCTGCCGATCCGCTGAAGGTCGGTTTCGTCTACATCGGCCCGATCGGTGACCACGGCTGGACGTATCAGCATGAACAGGGGCGCAAGGCGCTGGCGGAGAAGTTCGGCGCGCAGATCACCACCAACTACGTGGAGAACGTCGCCGAAGGTGCCGACGCCGAGCGGGTGATCCGCAACATGGCGAAGGACAAGTACGACCTGATCTTCACCACGTCCTTCGGTTACATGAACCCGACGCTGAAAGTTGCCAAACAATTTCCCAAGGTGACCTTCGAGCACGCCACCGGCTACAAGCAGGACAAGAACCTCGGCACCTATCTGGCGCGCACCTACGAGGGCCGTTACGTCGGCGGCTTCCTCGCGGCGAAGATGACCAAGACCAAAAAGATCGGCTACGTCGCCTCCTTCCCGATCCCGGAAGTGATCCGCGACATCAACGCCATTCAACTGGCCCTGAACAAGTACAACCCCGGCACCGAGATCAAAGTGGTGTGGGTCAATTCGTGGTTCGATCCGGGCAAGGAAGCCGATGCAGCCAACGCGCTGATCGATCAGGGCGTCGACGTGGTGTTCCAGCACACCGACAGCCCGGCACCGATTCAGGCCGCCGAACGTCGCGGCGTGTATGCGGTGGGTTACGCCTCGGACATGGCGCACTTCGGGCCGAAAGCGGTGCTGACCTCGATCGTCAACGACTGGGCGCCGCACTACATTCAGGCGACTCAAAGCGTGATCGATCACAGCTGGAAGTCTCAGGATTACTGGGGCGGGCTGAAGGAAGGCACGGTTGAACTGCCGATCAGCGACCTGGTGCCAGCACCGGTCAAAGCCGAGGCCGAGCAGATCATTGCCGATATCAAGAGCGGTGCGTTGCAGCCGTTTACCGGGCCGATCAAGGATCAGGCCGGGGTCGAGAAAATCCCCGCGGGTGTGAGTGCGACCACGGCGGAACTGGCGTCGATGAACTATTACGTGGAAGGCATGAAGGCTGAGATGCCGAAGTAATTCTCCCAGAAACACCACCGAACCTGTGGGAGCTGGCTTGCCAGCGATGAGGCCATCACCTTCAACATCATTGTTGCCTGGGAGATTGCTATCGCTGGCAAGCCAGCTCCCACAGAGATCTCCGTTGCTTTTCAATCTGAGTTGCATCAGGACAAACGTATGAACAGTCTTCCGATCATCGACATCAGCCCGCTCTACACCGACAACCAAAACGCCTGGCCCGCCGTTGCCGAGCAGATCGACCACGCTTGCCGCGAGTGGGGTTTCTTCTACATCAAAGGTCATCCGATCACAGCCCAGCGCATCGACGCGCTGCTCGATCACGCGCAGCGTTTTTTCGATCTGCCGGCGGCAGAGAAGCTCAAGATCGACATCACCCAGACCCGCCACCATCGAGGCTACGGCGCCGTCGCCACCGAACAGCTCGACCCGGACAAACCCAGCGACCTCAAAGAAACCTTTGACATGGGCCTGCACCTGTCGGCGAACCATCCCGAAGTGCTGGCGGAAAAACCCTTGCGCGGGCCCAACCGCCATCCGGCAATTCCCGGTTGGGAGGCGCTGATGGAACAGCACTACCTGGACATGCAGGCCCTCGCGCAAACGCTACTTCGCGCCATGACCCTTGCCCTGGACATAGAACGCGACTTCTTCGACAAGCGCTTTCTTGAGCCCGTGAGTGTGCTGCGCATGATCCATTACCCGCCGCGTCACACCGCCAGTTCCGCCGAGCAGCAAGGCGCCGGGGCGCACACCGATTACGGCTGCATCACCCTGCTCTATCAGGACAGCGCCGGCGGCTTGCAAGTGAAGAACGTCAAAGGCGAGTGGATCGACGCTCCACCGATTGACGGGACGTTTGTGGTCAATCTCGGCGACATGATGGCGCGCTGGAGCAATGACCGATATCGCTCGACACCGCACCGGGTGATCAGCCCGCTCGGGGTGGATCGCTACTCGATGCCGTTCTTTGCCGAGCCTCACCCGGACACCCGTATCGAGTGCCTGCCCGGTTGCCAGAGCGCAGAACACCCGGCGAAATATCCGACGACCACTTGTGCTGAATTCCTGCTGTCGCGCTTCGCCGATACCTACGCTTATCGACGGGAACAGGAAGCGGTGTGACGGATCGCTTGGTCAGGTTTTGCCAATTATTTCAGCAAGCATCTGTAGAATGCCGTCATTGCACCTGATGAGAAAAGAATATGTACGACTGGCTCAACGCCCTGCCCAAGGCCGAACTGCACCTGCATCTGGAAGGCTCGCTGGAGCCTGAGTTGCTGTTCGCTTTGGCCGAACGCAACAAGATCGCCCTGCCGTGGAACGACGTCGAAACCCTGCGCAAGGCTTACGCCTTCAACAATCTGCAGGAATTCCTCGACCTGTATTACCAAGGCGCCGATGTGCTGCGCACCTCGCAGGACTTCTACGACCTGACCTGGGCCTACCTGCTGCGCTGCAAGGCGCAGAACGTGATTCACACCGAACCGTTCTTCGACCCGCAGACCCACACCGACCGTGGCATCCCGTTCGAAGTGGTGCTCAACGGCATCGCCGCCGCGTTGAAGGATGGCGAGCAGCAACTGGGCATCACCAGCGGTTTGATCCTCAGCTTCCTGCGCCACTTGAGCGAAGAAGAAGCCGAGAAAACCCTCGATCAGGCGCTGCCGTTCCGTGACGCGTTTGTCGCCGTAGGTCTGGACAGCTCCGAAATGGGCCATCCGCCAAGCAAGTTCCAGCGCGTGTTCGATCGTGCCCGTCACGAAGGCTTCCTGACCGTCGCCCACGCCGGTGAAGAAGGCCCGCCGGAATACATCTGGGAAGCCATCGACCTGCTGAAAATCCAGCGCATCGACCACGGCGTACGCGCCATCGAAGACGAGCGCCTGATGCAGCGGATCATCGACGAGCAGATCCCGCTGACCGTGTGCCCGCTGTCGAACACCAAGCTTTGCGTGTTCGATCACATGTCGCAGCACAACATCCTCGACATGCTTGAGCGTGGCGTGAAGGTGACTGTGAACTCCGATGACCCGGCGTATTTCGGTGGTTACGTCACCGAGAACTACCATGCGCTGTACGAACATTTGGGCATGACCCAGGATCAGGCCAAACGCCTGGCGCAGAACAGCCTGGATGCACGTCTGGTAAAACCTTAAGAGCAATACAAAAACCTGTGGGAGCGGGCTTGCCCGCGATGAGGCCATCAATTCCAACATCATTGTTGACTGACGGACCGCTATCGCGGGCAAGCCCGCTCCCACAGGTACAGTGTTAGCTCATGGATTCGGGCTCAGGCAAAGATTTCACACGCTCTGCTACGCCAGTTCCAGCTCTGTTTCCTTGGCAAATCGATGCAGTTCTCGCTGGCCAATAGCGGTCAGTTGCAACGCCCTCGAGTCATGGGGCAAGGTCAGCCAACCGGACTGCATGAACAACTGCAGCAACGCCGCGCCGAGTGACCCACCCATGTGCGGACGACGCTCGCTCCAGTCCGGGCAGGCACAGGCTACCTGCACGTTGCGATGGGCCAGCGCCTGGATGAACACGCCACGGCCGGCCAACTTGTTCGCGCCTTTATGGGTCACCACCACGCGTTGCTCAAGCTGTTCGATCCAGCCGGCGTCGAGCAGGCGCTGATACAGATCGGCGGCCAGTGTGCCGCCCAGGTGGTCATCACAGAAACGAGCGCGCAACAGTGAAGACGGCGCCGCCGCAACCTTGGCCATCGGTGTCTTACGTTTGAACACCTCGGCGACTTCTCGCGGGGCACTGGCGATGGTGGCGCTGGCCAGCGCTTCGATCGCAGCCCCTACCTCCGGTGCCGAGAGGCGGAAAAACCGTTTACGCCCACGGACTTCAACCTTCAGCAGTCCGCCAGCGGCCAGCCGTGCCAGATGCGCGCTGGCCGACGACGGCGACAGCCCTGCCAGTAGCGCAAGCTCCTCGGTCTGCCGGGCCGAGCCATCCATCAACGCCCACATCATCGCGCTGCGCTTGGGGTCGGCCAGCAACGTGGCGATCTGGCTGATGCAAGGTGCATGTTCCATGTATTCACTCCCTGTGGAATCGTATCGTCTACTGCTCGGAGACATCTTGACCAGTAATGAGTCGGCGGCCAAGACGCGAAAAACGCCCTGAGCCGGGGCAAGGCAGGCCATTGACACAACATGTTCCGGCGCCGAACCCGCAACCGCGGCAGTACCCGCAATTAAACAAGGCAGCTCGGCATTGAAGGCGTTCGGGGCCGGGTTTCGGTACTGGCATGAGGCGGGCGCTAGTATAAGCGGGATGCACGCGCCGTCCCGCGCTGCGGACTGCACGGGTGGTGATTGTTCCTGACAGAAATTTCTCTATTTACCTGCGACTAATGATCAACTTTCGAGAAAGCGGGAAATTGACTACTCAAATCAGCGCAACGGCTGGCGAGCATCTCCCTTAAAAGGTTCACAGGCTTACTCAATTGTGCGCGATGGGCGCACAACAAGTTCAGCGGAGCGCGCTCACACAGCAGCTCCGGCAATAGCACTTTGAGGCGCCCGGCGAGAACATCGGCGCCCACGTCCAGCCAGGATTTGTAGGCAATGCCGGCGCCCGCCACGGCCCACAGACGTACCACGTCGGCGTCGTCGCTGAAGCGGTCACCCGTGACAGTAAGGCTGACTTCGCGCTTGCCGTCAGTGAAGCTCCAGTGGTCATGGACCCGACTGCCGAGCATGAACAACAGGCAATTGTGCTGGGCCAGTTGTTCGAGTTGCCGCGGTTCGCCGTGCCGCGCCAGGTACGCCGGGGATGCGCAAAGCACGCGACGATTGTGCGGCGCGATGGGCAAGGCGATCAGGCTGGAATCTTCCGGCTCGCCATAACGCAGGGCGATGTCCACCGGCTGGCGAAACAGGTCGGCAATGCGGTCGCCGAGCAGCAAGCGCACGGTCAGTTTCGGGTGCTCGCGCTGGAACTCGTCGAGCCACGGCAGCAACAGGTTGCGGCCAAAGTCGGAAGGCGCCGACAGCTGCAAGACTCCGCTGACCTGATCCTGCCCGCTGGCCAGCAAACGTCGCCCCTCCTCGAGATTGCTCAACGCCGCCCGAGCGTATTCGAGAAAGCCTTCACCCTCGGCCGTCAGGCGCAAGCTGCGCGTCGAACGGGCGAGCAGACGCGCACCGAGTTGCTGTTCGATACGTTTCAGCGCCGCGCTGGCCACCGCGGCGGACATATCCATCACCCGCGCCGCCGCCGACAGGCTGCCCAGATCCGCTGCCCGGACAAACAATTGCAAGTCATCGAAACGCAGCATTCCAGCCTCGATTATCAAAAAAATATTGAAAGAGACTGCTCTTTTAGCCGGTTTTATCTCGCAGAGAAATAGCTAATCATCAGCCCTGTCTTCTACTACCTGTGCGGAGCCCTCCATGAAAGCCATTGCCTACTACGCCTCACTGCCCATCAGCGACGCCAAATCACTGCAAGACATCGATCTGCCTGAGCCAGTAGCCGGCCCGCGCGACTTGCTGGTGGAGGTCAAAGCCATTTCGGTCAACCCGGTCGACACCAAGGTGCGGCAGAATGTGGCGCCTGAAGACGGGGCCGCGAAAGTGCTGGGCTGGGACGTGGCCGGCGTGGTCAAGGCAGTTGGCAGCGAGGTGACGCTGTTCAAGGCTGGCGACAAGGTTTTCTACGCTGGCTCCATCGCCCGCGCGGGCGGCAACAGCGAACTGCATGTGGTCGATGAGCGTATCGTCGGCCATATGCCCAAGTCCCTCGGTTTCGCCGAAGCCGCGGCCCTGCCGCTGACCGCGATAACCGCATGGGAGTTGCTCTTTGAACGCCTGCAAGTCAGCGAAGGCCATATCGATAATGGCCAGAGCCTGCTGATCGTCGGTGCGGCGGGTGGCGTCGGTTCGATCCTCACCCAATTGGCCAAGCAACTGACCGGCCTCAAAGTGATCGGCACCGCCTCCCGTCCACAGACCCGCGACTGGGTCAGCGAACTGGGGGCGGATCTGGTCATCGACCACAGCCAGCCGCTGAGCGAAGAACTCAAACGCGCCGGCATCAATAACGTGACCCACGTCGCCAGCCTGACTCAGACCGATCAGCACCTGGATCAACTGGTCGAGGCCCTGGCGCCGCAAGGCAAACTGGCGCTGATCGACGACCCGAAGTCGCTGGACGTGACCAAGCTCAAGCGCAAGAGCCTGTCGCTGCACTGGGAGTTCATGTACACCCGTTCGCTGTTCGAGACGCCAGACATGATCGAACAGCACAAGCTGCTCAACCGCGTGGCCGAGTTGATTGATGCAGGCACGTTGAAGACGACCGTCGGCGAGCACTTCGGCACGATCAATGCGGCGAATCTGCGTCGCGCGCATGAGTTGCTGGAAAGCGGCAAAGCCAAGGGGAAAATTGTTTTAGAAGGTTTCTAAGGATCAGAAGATCGCAGTCTGAGGTAGCTCCTGCAAGGGCTGCGATCTTCTTTTGCCGTCAGTCAGATGCTTGACCGTTGTCACAATTGCGATCGTATTCAGGTCTACAATCGAAACCTCTGCGATACATCTTTTACGCAAGGGAGGTCAGCAATGAAGATCCTGATAAAAGAAGTGGCAAAGTCTCAATGGCAGGTTCGACTCGACCAGCACGCCGTGACATTCCGCAGTGAAGCCGAAGCGCTGGCCTTCACTCGCACCCTCGAAGCGCGACTCTGCGCGCCACACAAGATTCCCGATCACGGCCAGCAACGCGCGGCAGGCTGAGGTTCAAGCCTCGGCCTGGGCCTGAGCCAGGGCTCGGGCATTTTGCAGACGTCGGGTAAGAATCGCGACGATCACCACCAGAAAACCGCACACGCTGATGACGATGGCCATCGGCACGGCTGTGCCATCGTGCAATACCCCCACCAGTGCCGAGGCCCCGGCCGCGACACTGAATTGCATGCAACCGAGCAACGCCGAGGCGCTGCCGGCGCGCGCGCCCTGCCCGTTCATCGCGCAGGCGGCAGCGTTAGGGCTGATACAGCCGAGGCTGGACACGCAGATGAACAATGGAATCAACAACGGCCAAAGCGCATCGGTGTGCAAGGCGCTGACGGCCAGCAGTGTCAGCCCGGCAGCCAAGTAAACCCAGACCGCACGCGATAACAGAAACGCCGGGCCACGCTTGGCCAACAACCGCGCATTAACCTGCGCTACCAGAATGAACCCCGCCGCGTTCGTACCGAACAGCCAGCCGAAATGCTCGGCCGGAACGCCATACAGTTTGATGAAGATGAACGGTGAGCCGGCAATGTAAGCAAACATTCCGGCGATCGCGATGCCGCCGGTCAGGGCGTGGCCGAGGTAAATCCGATCCTTCAGCAGCCGTCCATACTGGCGCAGTGCACCGGACAGCGGCTGGCGCGGCATGTCTGCGGGCATACTTTCCGGCAGACCGAGCGCCACGGCCAGACCTGCCAACGCGCTGAACCCGGTCAGCACCAAAAAGATCGACTGCCAGCCGGTGGTATTGACCAACAGTCCGCCGAGCATCGGCGCCAGAATCGGCGCCAGGCCCATCACCAGCATCAACTGCGAGAAGACTTTCGCCGAGCCCACGGCGTCGCATTTATCGCTGACCACCGCCCGGGCGATCACCATCCCCGCACAACCGCCCAACGCCTGGACGAAACGTGCGCCGATCAGCCATTCCAGGTTCGGTGCATAAGCACAGGCAAGTGATGCCAGAGTGAACAGCGCCAGACCTATGAGCAACGGAACCCGTCGACCGAAGCGATCGGCTACCGGGCCGTAAGCCAGTTGGCCGATGGACAGACCGAGAAAATACGCTGCCAACGTCATCTGCACGTGCTTCTCGTCGGTGCCGAACGCGAGCGCCATGGACGGAAATGCAGGTAAATAGAAGTCGATCGCCAACGGACCGAAAGCGGTCAAGGCTCCGAGAATCAGAATGGTACGAAAGTTCATCAGGCATCCAGGTTGGCAAGTCGGCAGCCCGACAGTCTAGCCGGGCATGGACGCCTTGAACATTCCGATAGCTGGCTAACAATCAGAAATCCGGATATCAAGATCAAAAGATCGCAGCCTTCGGCAGCTCCTACAAGAGCAACGCAAATCCCCTGTAGGAGTTGCCGAAGGCTGCGATCTTTTTGCTTTTTTCAGTCAAGAACAATCAGGCAAGTTTCACCGCGTACCCTTCTTCGCTGATGATCTCGATGACCTGTTCGGCACTCAATGTACTTTCGACGCCGACCTCTTTTGCTGCCAGATCAACGCGCACACTGGCCGCCGGATCCTTGGCCTGCACGGCTTGAGTGACGGCTTTGACGCAGTGACCGCAGGACATGCCTTGAACATTGAACACTTGCATGGAATGACTCCTTTGAGTGAGGTTGCCGGCAGTCTCGAGCTTGCCACGATGGCAAGGTCAAGTTCTTGAATAAACTGCCGGGCTGGCAATCGGCGCCGCGCTCGGCCAAGCTGCATCCATCAATGACATGAATTCAGGAGATTCAGCCATGCGCTGGTCAGCTTTCAGCCTGTTTGGCTTTCTCGGCCTCTTTGCCGCCATCCCTTCGGTGCACGCCGCAGGTGAGGACTATGGGGTGCTGATCATTTCCCGCGAGCGACTTGAAGTAGCGACCTCGTGCGAGATTGGCGTGTATATCCAGGATCAACTGTCGGCGCGGCTGTTCCAGGAACAAAGCACCTCGTTCAACCTGCCGCCAGGCACCGTATCGTTGCGTCTGAAGTTGCTGCCGGGGCAAGCGCCAGGTTGCAATCCTGGTTTGCTCGCACCGGGCTCGCAGGAAATCAAATTGCAGGCCGGTGATATCCAGAAGTACCGGATCGCGATGACGCGGGAAGGCATGTACCTCAAGCGCGCCGACCTCGGCTATTAGTCAAATCCAAAAATGTATGAACAACCTTTGTGGTGAGGGGATTATCCCCGATGGGTCGCGCAGCGGCCCCCGCCTTCCGAAAATACACAGGAGCAACGACTGCAACACGATATTGACTGACACGACGTCTTCGCGAGCAAGCTCGCTCCCACATTTATCGTCTTGCGGCATTCTCAAGATTGGCGCTTGACCTTGCCCGCATGGCAAGGTTGATCCTGTAGGCAACTTCTACAGGGAGCGTGAACGATGTCCGAATCCATCACTTTCGATCTGCCGATTGCCGGCATGACCTGCGCCAGTTGCGCCGGGCGTGTCGAGCGGGCCTTGAGTAAAGTCAGCGGTGCCAGTGCCGTCAGCGTCAACCTCGCCACCGAACAGGCCCGCGTCAAGGCGCCCGGGGACAGTCTGCCGGCGTTGATGGACGCGGTTGAACGCGCCGGTTACAGCGTGCCGCAACAGACCCTCGAATTGAGCATCGACGGCATGACCTGCGCGTCCTGCGTCGGTCGTGTCGAGCGCGCCCTGAACAAAGTCCCCGGGGTGAAAAGCGTCAGCGTCAATCTGGCCAACGAACGCGCCCACCTCGAATTGCTCAGTCAAATCGATCCACAGATCCTGTTAGAGGCGGTGAGCAAGGCCGGTTACGCCGCCAGCGTCTGGCAAGCCGAACACCCTCAAAACGATAATCAGCAACAGCGTCTGCAACGTGAGCGCTGGGCACTGATCTGTGCCATCGCCCTGGCCTTGCCGCTGGTGTTGCCGATGTTGCTGCAACCGTTCGGCATCCACTGGATGCTCCCGGCCTGGGCGCAGTTTGCCCTCGCCACCCCAGTGCAATTCATCTTCGGCGCGCGGTTTTACGTGGCGGCTTGGAAAGCCGTTCGCGCCGGAGCCGGCAACATGGATTTGCTGGTCGCCCTCGGCACCAGCGCCGGTTATGGCTTGAGCCTCTACGAATGGGCCACCGCCGCCGGGCGCATGCCGCACCTGTATTTCGAAGCGTCGGCGGTGGTCATCGCGCTGGTGCTGCTCGGCAAATACCTGGAAAGCCGCGCCAAACGCCAGACCGCCAGCGCCATCCGCGCCCTCGAAGCTTTGCGTCCGGAGCGGGCGATTCAAGTGATTGACGGCCGCGAACAGGATGTCGCCATCAGCGCTCTGCGCCTCAATGATCGGGTGTTGGTCAAACCCGGCGAGCGCTTCCCGGTCGACGGCGAAGTGCTGGAAGGCCAAAGCCACGCTGACGAAGCGTTGATCAGCGGCGAGAGCCTGCCGGTGCCGAAACAGCCCGGCGACAACGTTACCGGCGGCGCCATCAACGGTGAAGGCCGGCTGCTGGTGCGCACCACTGCCCTCGGCGCGGAAAGCGTGCTGGCGCGCATCATTCGCCTGGTCGAAGACGCCCAAGCGGCGAAAGCACCGATCCAGAAACTGGTGGATAAAGTCAGCCAGGTGTTCGTCCCGACCGTGCTGGTGTTGGCGCTGGCGACACTGATCGGCTGGTGGCTGTACGGCGCGCCGCTGGAAACCGCGTTGATCAACGCCGTCGCGGTACTGGTCATCGCCTGCCCCTGCGCCCTTGGCCTCGCCACACCCACCGCGATCATGGCCGGCACCGGCGTGGCCGCGCGCCACGGCATTCTGATCAAGGACGCCGAAGCCCTGGAGCGCGCCCATGAAGTCAGCAGCGTGGTGTTCGACAAGACCGGCACGCTGACCTCCGGCACGCCGCGCATCGCGCATTTCAGTGCAATCGACGGTCATGAAAATAATCTGCTGCAACTCGCCGGCGCCCTGCAACGCGGCAGCGAACACCCGCTGGCCAAAGCGGTGCTGGATGCGGCCGCCGAACGTGAGCTGGATGTACCGGACGTCAGCGACAGCCAGTCGCTGACCGGTCGCGGCATCGCTGGCAATCTCGACGGTCGGCGCCTGGCTCTGGGCAATCGGCGAATGCTCGAAGAAAGTGGCCTGAGCGCCGGCGATCAGGCGGATTCGGCAAAAGCCTGGGAAGCCGAGGGTCGTACGCTTTCGTGGCTGATCGAACAAAGCCCCGAGCCCCGCGTTCTCGGTTTGTTCGCCTTCGGTGACACCCTCAAACCCGGTGCACTGGAGGCGGTGCAACAGCTTGCCGCTCGAAATATCCAAAGCCATTTGCTGACCGGGGATAACCGTGGCAGCGCGCGCGTGGTGGCTGAGGCTCTGGGCATCAACAACGTCCACGCCGAAGTCCTGCCAGCCGACAAAGCCGCCACCGTCACCGAACTGAAAAAAACCGGCGTCGTGGCCATGGTCGGCGATGGCATCAACGACGCCCCGGCGCTCGCGGCAGCCGACATCGGCATTGCCATGGGCGGCGGCACCGACGTCGCCATGCACGCGGCGGGCATAACGCTGATGCGCGGTGATCCACGACTGGTGCCGGCGGCGCTGGAAATCAGCCGCAAGACATACGCGAAGATTCGCCAGAACCTGTTCTGGGCCTTCGTCTACAACCTGATCGGTATTCCGCTGGCGGCGTTCGGCTTTCTCAACCCGGTGCTGGCCGGCGCGGCGATGGCACTGTCGAGCGTCAGCGTAGTGAGCAATGCGCTACTGTTGAAAACCTGGAAACCCAAGGATCTGGAGGAGCATCGATGAACATCGGCCAAGCGGCCCGGCAAAGTGGTCTGAGCGCAAAAATGATCCGCTACTACGAATCGATCGGCCTGCTCAAAGCTGCCCACCGCACCGACAGCGGCTACCGGGTCTACGGCGCTGACGACTTGCACACACTGGCGTTCATCAAGCGTTCGCGCGACCTCGGTTTTTCACTGGAGGAAGTCGGCAAGCTACTGACCCTCTGGCAGGACCGTCAACGAGCCAGCGCCGATGTGAAGGCGCTGGCGCGGCAGCACATCGACGAACTGAACCAGAAGATCCGCGAGCTCGGCCAGCTGCGCGACACGTTGCAGGACCTGGTCGAGCATTGTCAGGGCGACCATCGCCCCGACTGCCCGATCCTCAAGGAACTGGCGTCGGGCTGCTGCGCGCAACCCGCCCGCGCCTGAGCGCCAGCCCCTTCACCGTCAGCAACGTGCCGAGTGGAATGCCGTGGAACAACATGACCACGGCACCCGGCGTCCACCATGAGTAAAACGGTGCGGCGATCAGCATGCCGACGCCGAAGCCGGTCATCTGCAGTAACGTCAAAAAGCTGAAAATCGGCAGGCGCAAATGCTCGGGCTCGCGTTGCAGGCGCGACATCAGACCGACCTCGGAAAAGCCGTCCCCCAGCCCCGCCGGCAACGAAAACAACAGCAGTCCATACAGGCTGTGCTGCTGGAACATCAGGATAAAACCGCAGGACATCAACGCCACCCCGAAGAAAAACCGACGCTCGAGGTGGATGTTGTCCGAGCCTTTCAAACGGCTGGCGATCCGCGCGCCGAGCAGTTTGCCACTGGCCCACACCGCCAGCATCAGGCCCAGGGTTGTGCTTGCTGAATCCGGTGACAGCAGTTTGGAAATGATCGGGAATCCGACGTTGTGCGCGGCGCTGCCCAAGGTGTCGGCCATCGTCACCGCGAGCATCGCAGCAACTACCGGGGCACTGCGCAAACCTTGCTTGAGGGCCGACCACTCGCCACGCTCGGGCGCTGGGTTGATAGTCACAGGCTCGAAACGCAGCGGCACAATCAACAACGCCGCGAGCAAATAGGTCAGCGCGTTCAAGGCAAATACCGTTTCGAACCCAAACCCCGCCACCAGCAACCCTGAAACCAGGCTGCCACCGACCATGGCTGCGGAAGAAGCCGAGGTGATCCAGGCGTTGGTCTTGAGCAACTGCGACGGCTCGATCAGCCGTGGTAACTGACTGTTGAGACCGATGGCAAACATCGAATTGCCCAAGCCCAGCGCGAAAGCGATCACCGGCAACAACAACGCTTGCTGACTGACCGGCACGATCAACAACAATCCGAGCACGCCGGCGCGCAACAGATCAAACGCGATCAGCGGCAGACGGCCGCTCCAGCGTCGGTAAAAACGCGTGCCGATCAGACTGGCGAAAATCCCGCCCCCCACGCGGCTGGCAAGGAAAATCCCCACGCTCATGGCGCTGTTGCTGAGCAGATAGACGTAGGTGGCCAACGCGACCATGTTGAGGAAGGCGCCGAAATCGGAGATCAGCCGGGCAGTGATGATGAAGCGGGTGTTGGCGTTCACATACGATCCTTGTAGGAGCTGCCGAAGGCTCGGGCCGCGATCGGACGATCTTTTGATCTTGCCTTTGAAAAACAAGATCAAAAGATCGCAGCCTTCGGCAGCTCCTACAAGGTCAGCAGCATCAAATATGTTTGTGGTTGCTTATGGGAATGTATCGGGCGCAAAAAACCCGGCCGAAGCCGGGTTTCTGTTCAAGCAATCACTGCATCCACGGGGGAGGCGGTGGCTCGTCCGACTTGCCCTTCGGCTCGTCGTCCGCCGCACGAATCGCTTGCTTGCGCTCTTCATCGAGTCGCGCCGCTTCGATCTCGCGCAGAATGCCGCCAACATCCGCCTGCTCTTCCGGATCGTCGAACTCACCGGTCAGCACGCTGGCCGGGTGCAAGGTGCCGGCTTCGTATAGCGCCCACATTTCCTTGGCGTACTTGGTCTTCTTCAACTCCGGCGCAAAACGTCCGAAGTACGAAGCCATATTGCCAACGTCACGCTCCAGCATGCTGAACGCGTGGTTGTTGCCCGCCGCATCGACTGCCTGCGGCAGATCGATGATCACCGGGCCGGTTGGTGTCAGCAGCACGTTGAACTCCGAGAGGTCACCGTGCACCAGACCGGTACACAACATCAGCACGATCTGCGAAATCAGGAACGCGTGATACTCGCGCGCCTGATCCGGCTCCAGCACCACGTCGTTCAGACGCGGCGCGGCATCGCCGTACTCGTCGGCCACCAGCTCCATCAACAGCACGCCTTCAAGGAAGTCGTACGGTTGCGGAACCCGAACGCCCGCGCCGGCCAGCCGGAACAGCGCGGCGACCTCAGCGTTCTGCCAGGCGTCTTCGGTTTCTTTCTTGCCGAACTTCGAGCCCTTGGCCATTGCCCGTGCCTGTCGGCTGTTGCGTACCTTGCGACCTTCCTGATATTCGGACGCCTGGCGGAAACTGCGTTTGTTCGCCTCCTTGTAGACCTTTGCGCAACGTAACTGATTGCCGCAGCGCACCACATAAACAGCTGCTTCTTTACCACTCATCAGTGGGCGCAGCACTTCGTCGACCAGACCGTCCTCGATCAGGGGTTCAATGCGTTTTGGAGTCTTCATCAGCTTTTATTGTGGGTCCTTTATTACCAAACACGCGAATGTCACTCGTTATACGGCAATCCTCGCGCTTCGGGGAGGGGTTGCCGACCTGTGAACCTTATGAATGCACACACTGTGCCGAAAAAATCGACCGCAGCGAATCATAGCTGAGCCGGTGGTAAATGTTGGTAAACAGTGATGAGGGCATTTGCGACAGAATCTGACATCGGGTGTTCTGGCCCTTGCCCCTCACCCCAGCCCCCTCCCGAGGGAGAGGGACTCTTCTAGCGCTCAATAATCGCGGTGACACCTTGCCCACCTGCCGCGCAGATCGAAATCAACCCTCTTCCCTGCCCCGCCGCATCCAGCAACTTCGCCAGATTGGCGACAATCCTCCCGCCGGTCGCGGCAAACGGATGCCCCGCCGCCAGTGAACTGCCTTTTACATTGAGGCGACTGCGGTCGATGGAACCCAGCGGCGCCTCAAGTCCCAGACGGTTTTTGCAGTACTCGGGGTCCTCCCAGGCCTTGAGCGTACACAAAACCTGCGCGGCGAACGCCTCATGAATTTCGTAATAGTCGAAATCCTGCAAGGTCAGGCCGTTGCGCGCCAGCAACCGGGGGACCGCGTACACCGGCGCCATCAGCAGGCCTTCGACGCCGTTGACGAAGTCCACCGCCGCCGTTTCGCCATCGCGCAGGTAGGCCAGAATCGGCAAGCCACGCTCCTTCGCCCATTCCTCACTGCCAAGCAGCACCACCGACGCACCGTCCGTCAGTGGTGTGGAATTACCCGCCGTCAGCGTGCCTTTGGCGCTTTTTTCGAACGCCGGTTTCAGCGCGGCGAGTTTTTCCAGGGTCAGGTCCGGGCGCAGGTTGTTGTCACGGGTCAGGCCGAGGAACGGCGTCATCAGATCGTTGTGCCAGCCTTCGCCATAAGACGCGGCCAGTTTGTGATGACTTTCGAGGGCCAATTGATCTTGATCTTCGCGAGCAATATTCCAGGTCTGCGCCATCAACTCGCAGTGTTGGCCCATCGACAGGCCAGTGCGTACTTCGCCGTTGCGCGGAAAATCCGGGATCAGGTGTTGCGGGCGCAGTTGCAGAAAAGTCTTGAGCTTTTCACCGGTGGTCTTCGCGCGGTTGGCCTGCAGGAGGATTTTGCGCAGGCCTTCGCTGACGCCGATCGGCGCGTCGGAGGTGGTGTCGACGCCGCCGGCAATGCCGCAATCGATCTGGCCGAGGGCGATTTTATTGGCCACCAGCAACGCCGCTTCCAGCCCGGTGCCACAGGCTTGCTGGATGTCATAGGCCGGGGTGGTCGGTGACAGGCGTGAGCCGAGCACGCATTCGCGGGCCAGGTTCATATCCCGTGACAATTTAAGCACCGCGCCCGCCACCACCTCGCCGATGCGCTGGCCGTGCAGGTTGTAGCGTTCGATCAGGCCTTCGAGGGCTGCGGTGAGCATCGCCTGATTGCTGGCCGCGGCGTAAGGGCCATTGGAACGAGCGAAGGGAATACGGTTACCGCCGATGATCGCGACGCGGCGCAGCTGACTCATGAAAAGCTCCTGTTTGGATTCCAGATTCACATAGCCCCCTGTGGGAGCTGGCTTGCCAGCGATGGGGCCGGCACATCCAACAAATTCATTGGCAGACAGTCCGCCATCGCTGGCAAGCCAGCTCCCACAAGGGCATTGGTCTACTCTGCTGTTCTAGCGTAGGCCTTATTGCGTGGATCGAACGATTGATTGCCGTGGGTAGTCCACACTTTGAACCCCAACTTTTGGAGAGCGTTCCATGTCTGACCGCTATATCGACTTCGCCAACTCGTCCATCGGCCATCGCCTGGTCGGGGCTTTGGGCCTGCCGTCGCCGGTGCGACTGGAGCGCTGGCAGGCCGGGCGCCTGCGGCCGGTGGAAGGTGCGCTGCTGATCGGTGGTGGCCCGCTGACCGAGCGCATCAGTGCTTTCGCCAACCGTTTGACCGAAGGGATTTACCGTTACGGCGAGCAACCGGCGACGGCCACTGAGTGGATTCCGGGCCTTGGCCCAAAACTCAAAGCCGTGGTGTTCGATGCGAGTGACTTGCAGCACACCGACCAGCTCAAACAGCTGCGCGAGTTCTTCCAGCCTCTGATGAAAAACCTTGAGCACAGCGCCCATCTGGTGATTCTTGGCCGTGCGCCGGAAAGCCTGCGCGATCCGTTCGCGGCCAGCGCCCAACGTGCGCTGGAAGGTTTTTCCCGTTCGCTGGCCAAGGAATTGCGTAGCGGCGGCACGCTGCAACTGATCTATGTCGGCGAAGGCGCCGAGGATCAACTGGAAGGGCCACTGCGATTTTTCCTTTCGCCCAAAAGCGCTTTTGTCTCCGGACAAGTAATTCGCCTGACCGCGTGTGCGACCCCGGTGACCGACTGGACGCGGCCACTCGCCGGACGCAAGGCATTGGTCACTGGCGCGGCACGCGGTATCGGCGCATCGATTGCCGAGACCCTCGCGCGCGATGGCGCTGACGTCATCCTGCTCGACGTGCCACCGGCCAAGTCCGATCTGGAAGCCCTCGCCGCACGCCTGGGCGGTCGCAGTATTACTCTCGATATCTGCGCCGAAGACGCCGCCGCGCAATTGATCGAACAGTTGCCGGACGGCCTCGACATTCTGGTGCACAACGCCGGAATCACCCGCGACAAGACCCTGGCCAACATGACCCCGGAATTCTGGGACGCGGTGCTTGCGGTCAACCTCAACGCCCCGCAAATACTGACCAAAGCCCTGCTCGACAGCGGCACCTTGCATGACGATGCGCGGGTGGTCCTGCTGGCCTCGATCAGCGGCATCGCCGGTAATCGCGGGCAAACCAACTATGCCGCGAGCAAGGCCGGTCTGATCGGCCTCGCGCAGGCCTGGGCACCGACGTTGCAGGAGCGCGGCATCAGCATCAACGCCGTGGCCCCGGGGTTTATCGAAACCCAGATGACCGCGCACATCCCCTTCGGTTTGCGTGAAGCCGGCCGCCGCATGAGTTCGCTGGGCCAGGGCGGCCTGCCGCAGGACGTCGCCGAAGCGGTGGCGTGGCTGGCGCAACCGGGCACCGGCGCGTTCACCGGGCAGGCGCTGCGCGTCTGTGGGCAAAGCGTTCTGGGGGCATAGGCATGAGCATCGAATGGCACACGCTGGACCGCGAACCAAGTCTGCCCGGGCTGTACGCAAGGGCCGCGACACGGCGCAAAATCACCGGCACACAATTGCCCGACAGTGGTTTGCGCTGTTGGGTCGATGTCGACGGCAAACGGTTGGCGGACTATCGCAAGGTCTGCGGTTTTGTCGACGATGGTCTGCTGCCGCCGACTTATCCCCACATCCTCGCGTTTGCCTTGCAGATGCAATTGCTCACAGCCAAGGACTTTCCGTTTCCGCTGCTGGGGTTGATTCATTTGCGCAACCGCATTCGCGTGCTGCGGCCGATGGGCGGGATCAGTCGGGCGCAAGTCAGCGTGCGCGTGCACAACCTGCAACCGCATCCCAAGGGGGCGACGTTCGATCTGGTGACCACACTGGACGATCAGCTCGGGCCGCTGTGGGAAGCCGAAAGCCAGATGCTCTGTCGCGGTGTGAAACTCGACGGTGAGGCCGTCGAGCAGCAGTGGGAACCGTCGCAAGCGCTGACTGAAGTGACGCACTGGAAAGCACCGGCAGACATCGGCCGCCGATACGCCAAGGTCTCCGGTGACTACAACCCGATTCACTTGAGTGCGGCCAGCGCCAAGCTGTTCGGTTTCCCCACGGCCATTGCCCATGGTTTGTGGAACAAGGCACGCACAATCGCGGCATTGGCGGATCATTTGCCCAAGGCCAATCTCGAAATCACCGTGCACTTTCGCAAACCGGTGCGATTGCCGAGTGAGGTGACATTGCTCGCAAGCGCGGCAGGGTCCAGCGGCGAATTGCGCCTGGTGGGCGCGGGGGAACTTGAGCACATGGTGGGTGGCTGGCAGCCGATTGCCTGAAAACCCTTTCGATAGCGTCGGGGGCAAGCCTGTTAATTGTGTATATATCACTTAAGTTTTTGCGCGCTCTGCCCCCTTCTCCGGCAAACACCCAGCCTTGATATTCAAGGCTTTTTTTTGTGCGTCTATATCGTGGGTATTAGTCCTTAGGCGCTGCGCAGCACCTTATATATAAAGGCGTTAATACCAACTTGAGAATGGTGCGAACCCTGCCCCCGGACTGAGATTGGCACAACGGACGAGGCATCACCGACAACAGATCGGCGGGCCATCGAAGACGACGAACGTTGTGACAGGTGCAGGTAACTCGATCATGAAAACTCAAAACGTGTGGTGCAAATCGGCAATTGCTCTGGCATTGATGCTTTCCCTCGGCCTCACCGGTTGCAGCAGCGGCGGTGGCGGTCACAAGAGCAATCCCGGCGCCTCTTCGCAGGACAGCACCGCCGGTACCGATGGGACGGGCGGAACTGGTGGAACAGGCGGAACCGGTGATACCGCCGGAACGGGTGGCACTGGCGGAACCGGTGACACCGCCGGTACGGGTGGCACTGGCGGCACTGGCAATACCGGAGGCACTGGCGGCACTGGCGGAACAGGTGATACCGCCGGCACAGGTGGAACAGGAGGAACGGGTGGCACCGGCGGTACTAATCCTACCAATCCGATAAACCCTACAAACCCGACAGATCCAACCAATCCAACCAATCCAACGAACCCGACAGATCCAACCAACCCGACTAATCCCCCCCCAGCGCTGGTGACCACCACCCTCGTGCAGGATGTCGGTAAAACAGTCAGCGGCGTCGGCGATGGTGTTGGCCAAGTGGGCGACTCCCTCAGCGGCGTGCCTGTAGTCGGTGGCGTGGTACAGAGCGCGGCCAACACCGCTGGCAACGTTGTCTCCACACTGGGCGACGGCGTAACCAACGGCATCGGTAAACTGGCGACTGATCCAAAAGGCCTCACCACCACCGTCTCGTCGGTCGGCGGCGTGGTACAGGATGTCGGCGACGGCGTGTCCGATCTCAGCGGCAAACTGTCGACCGCAACCAATCGCGTCCCGGTGGTCGGCGGCGTGGTCACCAAAGTGGCTCCGTTGCTCGATGGCGTCGGCGAGAAAGTCACCATGCTCGGCGACACGCTGAACACATCTCTCAGTACCGGCCCAACCAGCCAACTGACCAACACCGTTGGCGGCAAACTGGTGCCGGTGATCGCCATGGTTGAAAGTACTACTGACAAAATCGGTAGCGCCACCGGCCTGGGCACTCCGCTCAAAGGTGTGATTTCGCAAGTCGGCGGCGCGGTGAACGGCTTGGGTGGCAAGGTCACCGACGCCGGTCACGGCAATGCTCTGACCAACACCGTCGGCGGTGCGCTGAGCAATACCGGCACAGCCGTTGGCAAGGCCGGTGGCCTGGTGTCCAACGGCACCGGCTCGGGTATCGGCGGTGTCGGCGGTGTCGGTGGTATCGGCGGCGCTGTGGGCGGGGCTGTCAGTGGTGTCGGCGGCGCTGTCGCAGGTATCGGTGGTGCTGTCGGTGGTTTAGGTGGTGCCGGTGGTGCCGTAGGCGGTGCTGTCAGTGGTGTCGGCGGCGCTGTCGTGGCTGTCGGTGGCGCGATCAGTAGCGGCAGTGTCGGTGGCGGAGGTGTCGGTGGTGTCGGTGGTGTCGGCGGCGCTCTGGCTGGCACGGGCCTGCTGCAAACCGTTGGCGGCGCAGTGGTCAACGTCGGCGCAGGCTTGAATGCCGGCAGCACCAATGGCGTGGTCAGTGCAGGTGGTGTCACCGCGGGTGGCTTGGGTAATACCATCGCTTCGCTCAACACTGCACTTGGCGGATCGGGCACACCGATCACCGCTCCGACCTCACCACTGGCCACCGTCGGCGCCACTGTGGGGGCTGGTCTGAACCCGGTTACCAGCGCTGTCACCAGCCTGACCCAAAATGTCGGCGCCACCACCGGTATCTCCGCACCTGTGGCCGGTCTCACCACCCAGGTCGGCGGCGCAGTCAGCAACATCGGCAACACGATCGCTGCCACCAACAACCCGGTCACTACAGCCGTCGGCGGTCTGGTCAACAACGTAGGTGCTACCGTCGGCGCCGTCGGTGGGCTGGTCAATGGCGGTGCCAGTACAGGCACCACCGGCGGCACCACAACTGGGGGTCTGGGCGGTGTGCTCGGTGGTTTGACCGGCGCTCTGGGAGGCAACAATCGCTAAATTGCACCTGGCCGATTCGACGGCCTTACCTACAGCGCCTACGCTTGGTTGAGGGCGGAAGATTCCCACGAGTCTTCCGCTTTTTTCTTTGGAAAATCAGCCCTTCGCTGTGTTCTGACCATGGAGTGTCCTATGCGCGTTATGGCATCCCTGCTGTGCCTCAGTCTCAGTTCCACCGCCCTCGCCGACACCCTGCCCAGCTTTCTCAACAGCAACGAAACCATCCGCAACCTGCCCGTGCCCAACCTGCCGGCCGACGCTTATCGCCCGAGCGCCACGCCGCTGGAAGTGCCTGACCCCGGCGCCGCCACCGCGCAACCGTTGCTGATGGAAACCAAGGTCAATCTCAGGACCGTGCAGATCGAAGGCGGGACGATTTATCCGCTCAACGAACTGGCCGAAGTCTACAAGCCGCTGATCGGCCACCAGACCAGCCTCGCCGACCTGATCGAGGCGACGCGCAACATCACCCGACGCTATCAACAGGACGGCTATCTGTTGTCCTACGCCTTCCTGCCGCAACAGAATTTCGACGACGGCGTGGCGCGAGTGGTGCTGGTCGAAGGCTACGTTCGCGATGTGCAGATGCAGGGTGATGTCGGCCGGGTCAAAGGCCTGCTCGATAAGCTGGTGGCGAAAATACAGGCCGAACGGCCGCTGACCCGCAAGACCTTCGAGCGCTACACCACGCTGATGACGCGCATCCCCGGCGTCACGATTCAGGCCCAGGTGCCGCCGCCCGGCACCACTGACGGCGCCACGACGCTGATCGCCGAGGCCAGCCGCAAACCGTTCACCAGCACGCTAAGCGCCACCGAAAACAACCGTAACGGCACGCAAGCGTTGCTCGGTGTCAGCAGCAATTCGCAAACCTCCATGGGCGAGCAACTGACCCTCAGCGGCCTGTTCCCGCCGGGAGATGACCACGAACGTTACTATCGCCTCGACTACAGCCAGTTCCTCGATGCTGAAGGCACGCAACTGAATCTGTCGGCCTCGCGTTATCGCGCCGACCCCGGCACCGAGGTGCTGGTCAACAATGGCGGCCGCCTCGATACCCACCGCGAAAACGACCGTTACTCGATCGGTTTCAGCATGCCGCTGATTGCCTCCTCCAACGAACTGCTGACTGCCGGCTCGCGCCTGTACGCGGTCGACGACAAGACCCGCTACGACGGCATCAACTTTCCGTTCAGCACGGAGTTTCGCACCGACATTCGCGCCCTCGCCTTCGAAGGCGACTGGCGCAAGGCCGATGCCCGCCAGTTGCGCATCCTCAGCGCCGGCGTCTATCAGGGTTTCGACAGCCTGGGCGCGCATACCAACTTCGATGACATCGACCTGGACTTCTTCCGCGCGCGACTCTCCGGCGTGCAGAGCGACAAGTTCTTCGACAACTGGCAAGGCGTGCTGTCGGCAGCGTTGTACTGGAGCGACGACACCTTGCCCGACAGCGAGCGCGCCGTGTTCGGCGGGCAGAATTTCGGCCGCGGTTATCCCGATGACCAGGCGTCCGGCGACAAGGGTTGGGGGGTGGCTTACGAGGTCAACTACAGCTTCAACCGTGAGGGCAACTGGGTGCGAATCCTGCAACCGTACGTAGTGCTCGACCGCTCGCGCAGCTGGTTCAATGACTTGCCGGTGCAGGCCAACAACCTGTCATCGGCAGCGATCGGATTAAGGTTCGGCGATGCCAAGTACTACAACATTGCGTTGGAGGCAGCGAAGGCGATGTCGGATGAGGCACTGGACACCTTCAATCGCAAACCGCGGTACAGCATCAGCTTCAGTTATCAGCTGTAAGTAAATCCCCTGTAGGAGCTGCCGAAGGCTGCGATCTTTTGATCCTGTTTTTAAAGATCAAGATCAAGATCAAAAGATCGCAGCCTTCGGCAGCTCCTACACAGGTGCGTGTAGTCAGCGTGAGGTGGGCGGACCTCATCGCGGGCAAGCCCGCTCCCACAGGGTCATATGCCATTTTCAAGATAGATGCAGATCCTGTGGGAGCTGGCTTGCCAGCGATGAACGATGACGCGGTTTTCGTTGTGGATCAGGTTTGCGGATCAACTCGATCCAGCGCCCGGTTCACCGTCAGTTCGGCGAGCATGATGATCTGCTGAATGCCCAACACCGTGCTGCGCTGCAAGCCGCTCAGTTCGCTGGCGAAGTTGCTGGCCGCCGCGCTGGCGCTGGCCAGTGATTCGCAGGCGTGGGCGAGCAGGCTTTCGGTATCGACGCTCGGATTGACGAGGAACATCGTGCTCGGCTGGCTCGGTTTGAAAACCTTGTGGGATGGTTCCGAAAATCCCACACACCCCGAATTGAAATCCCCCCCGTGTAGGAGCTGCCGAAGGCTGCGATCTTTTGATTGCGATCTTTAAAAACAAGATCAAAAGATCGTCCGATCGCGGCCCGAGCCTTCGGCAGCTCCTACACGGGTATATGCAGTCTGCATGAGTTGTATTGACTGGGCTGCTCGCGAAGAACGATAACGCGGTGAACCGGGCTAGCCCCCCGATCCGCTGTCGACCTCCCCGCCCTCGTCCTGATCGAAATACTGCGGAATCTCGTGCAGGTAGCTTTTCAGCCAGCGCTGCATGGCCAGTTCCCGTTCAGTCGGCGTCTGGGTTTGCACGACCGGCGAGGCGACTTTGTTACGGCTTTGCAGCAGCAGCCAGCCTTCGGTTTCCTGTTGCTGGGCCGAGGCCGGGCCGGCGTCGATGGCGTGGCTGGTCAGCGGCAGTGCCAGCAGGCCAACAAAAAAAATGGCAGCTCTCATCGCGGTCTCCTTACTTGAGCATCGCCGTGACGGCGGCGGTGGCCGGGCTCGGCACTTTGAGTTTTTCCGCGCGGCCCTGGGCTTCGCTGAATTGCGCCGGGCTCAGGCCGAGACGGCTGACCAGTTCGGCGGCGCGGTTCCAGTCGTTCTGATAGAGCAACAGCGTCACCAGGTTCAGCGCCGCCAACTGATCGCTCTGCTTGAGCTCCATGGCGGTGAGGAATTCGAAGCGTGCGTCTTCAATGCGCAACTGGTTGAGGTAAACCACCCCCAGATCGTTACGGATTTTTTCGTCGGTCGGCGCCAGGCGTGCGGCGCGTTGCAAATGAGCCTGCGCCTGACCGTAGTCGGACCTCGCCGCTGCCAATTGGCCCAAGCCGTGTTCGGCCTCGGCGGCCAGACACGAACCGAGCAGGCTGCGATACAGAGGCTCGGCCTCACTGCGACCGAGCAAGCGGTACACCTTGGCCTTGCGCAGACGCACATCAGCGATGTTGTCCGGCAGGCTTTGCAGGTTGGCGAGGCTGGCGTGCAGCTTGCCATCGTTGGCCATGTCATCGGCGAGGTTCAACGACAGCTGTTGATCGGAACTCAACTTGGCGCAACTGGTGTTATTGGTCAGCGCTTGCCAAGGGTTTTGCCCGGTGTTGGCACAACCACCGAGCAGCAGCAAACAGACACCTGCAATCATCGCTTTCATCACCACTCCTTCAAGCACCCAACGCCTTCGCCAGGGCGGTGAAGCCCGGGCCGGCGAGGACAATCAATAGCGCCGGGAAGAGAAACAGCATCATCACGACGGACATTTTTGCGGACATTTTCGAGATGTATTCCTGCAGGCGCGTCAGGCGCCGGTCATCAAGCAGTTGCTTGAGCGACAGCAGCGATTTCATCGCGCCGCCGCCCTGATGCAGCAGTTGCTGGAGGATCACGCAGGTGTCGGTGAACTCGTCGACCGCCAGCAGTTGCGTGGCTTTGTTCAGTTCTGCGCCCAACTCAAGGCCTGAGTCGACGCGGCTCAACACCAGCCGCAGTTCCTGGGTCAGCACCGGCAACAACGCCTGGCCTTCATGGCTCAACACGCGCAGTGCCTGCTCCACGGCCATGCCGGATTCGAAGAGGATGCGCAGCAGCGGAATGAACGTGCCGATCTCACTGGCCAGTTGTTTTTGCCGACGGGCGACGGCAATCACCAACATTCGCTTGGGCAGCAGGTAGCCAACGCCGAGGGCAAACAGTGGCGCGATCCATTGTTTTTCCACGGTGGGGAAAAATACCGATTGCAGCAGCACGGTCAGCGCCAGCAGCAACAACGGCGAGCCAATCTGGCAGGCGGCGAACAGCGAGCGCTGACGGGCGCTGCGCCAGCCGAGACGGTTGAGCAGGGCCTGGGTTTCGTTGTCGATTTTGACGCTGCGCTGGCCGACCTTGCTGTCGCCGAGCACTTGCAGCAGATTGCCGAAGCGATTCTGCCGCAGCAGGTTGCCCTCCAGCCGGCGGCTGATCTGCTGGCTACGGCGGCGCTGGTCCAGCAGGCTGAAAAGCAGCAACAGCGCGGCGCCAAGCAAGAGCAAGGCGCTGATCATCAGTGGCGTCGTCATAGGCTGCGCAACATCCGCCAGAGCAACAGACTGCCGATCACCTGCATGCCGAACGCCGTGGCCAGCATCCGCTGTCCGGAGGGGTCGTGCCACATGGCGACCAGATAAACCGGATTGGCCATCAGGAAGTACCCGGCCATGGTAATCGGCAGCAAGCCCAGTACCCACGCGGTGAGGCGGGTTTCGCCAGTCATCGCGCGCAATTGGCGCGCGGCCTGATCGCGCTCGCGGATCATCTTGATCAGGTTTTCCAGCAGCTCGCTGGCGTTGCCGCCGTAGCGATGATTGACCTTGAGGCCGAGGGCGAACAGCCGAAATTCATCGCGCTCGTAAAGCTCCGCCAGATCCGACACGGCGTCCGGCAGGATCACGCCCAACTGCACGCTGCGCTGGACCCGGCCCATGGCATCCTTGAGCGGATCTTCACTGGCCTCAATGGCTCCGAGCACCGCATCGGCCAGGGTACGTCCAGACTTCAGGCTGCGCACAGTGTGGTCGAGCAGTTGCGGCAATTGTTCAATCATTCGCCGCAGCCGACGTTGATAGCGCCAACTCACATACCCGCGCAGGGCAAGCGGCGGCAAGACGAACAACACCAGCAAGCCAATCAGCCCCGCCAGGGCGAAACCGATGAGCATCGCAAAGGCCCACAACAGTAACCAGAGGCCGATACGCTCCGTCGGCCGGCCCAGTCCCGCACGCAGAAACGCACGTTCAAGCCCCACCCAGCGCGGCGCCTCCACCGTCAATTGCGGTTGCCCCTGATTAAGCCGATCAAGCACCCGCTCGGTCCCGCCCTGACGCCAGCCGCTGTAGAACAGGCGCAGCGACAACCCCAGCAAGGTCAGGCAAATCACGATCAGCAACAGCGGTTTGAGCATGCGGTGGGCCCTCAGTGCGCGAGCATCGGTTCGCGGCGCAACTTGTCGCCAGCCGGGTTGACCGCCTCGCGCATGAAGCCGAAGCCTGTGCGGCGGTCGAGACGGAACAGCGTGTTGGTGACGTAGACGTCATCGCGCACGCCGACCACTTCCACCACCTCGCTGACGCAGCGACGGCCGTCCGGCATGCGCGTCAGTTGAATCACCACATCCAGCGCGGCGCATATCATCTGGCGCAGGGTGCGTTCGGCGATGGTGCGCCCGGTCAGGCCGACCAGGGTTTCCAGACGCAGCAAGGCGTCCTGGGCATTGTTGGCGTGCACGGTGCTCATGGAGCCGTCGTGACCGGTGTTCATCGCCGTCAGCACGTCGACCACTTCAACGCCGCGAATCTCGCCGAGGATGATCCGGTCGGGACGCATACGCAGGGCGTTGCGAATCAGGTCGCTGGCTTTCACCTCGCCATGGCCTTCGGCGTTTGGCGGCCGGGTTTCGAGGCGCACGACGTGGGGATGGCCGAGCTGCAATTCGGCAACGTCTTCGATGGTCACCAGACGTTCGTTGGGATTGATCAACTGGCTGAGGATGTTCAGCAAGGTGGTTTTGCCAGTGCCGGTGCCGCCGCTGATGAGGATGTTGCAGCGCTTGCCCACCGCCTCCTGGATGAAGTCGAAGATCGCCTGATCGATGGTTTGCATTGCCATCAGGTCGGTGCTCTTGAGCATGTCCTTGCGAAATTTTCGGATCGACAGGCACGGGCCGTCGAGGGCAATCGGCGGAATGATGGCGTTGACCCGGCTGCCATCGGGCAGGCGTGCATCGACCATCGGCGACGACTCATCGAGACGCCGACCGAGTGGCGCGAGAATGCGCTGCATCACCCGTTCAACGTGGTGTGCATCAATAAAGCGCAGATCGCTCAGGTGCAGCACGCCGTCGCGTTCGATGAACACCCGGTGCGGGCCGTTGACCAGAATCTCGGTCACCGCGCTGTCGCGCAGCAATACCTCCAGCGGACCGAAACCGGTCAGCTCATCGACGATTTCTTCGGCCAGGCGCTCCATCTCATAACGGGAAATCGCCAGGTGCAGGCGTGCGATGTATTCGGCAACCTTGTCGATGACGAACTGCGAGAGCACCTGCCGCGAGCCCTCCAGCAGGTTTTTCCCCGACTCTTCGATGGCGTCGATGATGTAGCGGTGCAGCACCAGTTTCAGGCCGTCGTGATCGGTGTTGCCGGGGGCGGTGCGCTGCGTCCCGCCGAACAGTTGTTCGCCGCTCATGAGGTGCCTCGCAACCGGTCGAACCAGCTGGACTTGGGTTTGGCCAGGCCTTCGGAGCGTTTCGCCAGACGTTCGCCGAGGGTACGCAGGCTTTGGCTGATGGCTTCACGCGGTGCCAGTTCGAACAGGCTGACACCCTGGTTTTTTGCGTTTAGACGAATCTCCGGACTGTAGGCGAGCACCGCGATCACCTCCAGGCCGAAGGTCTTGCCGAGGGTGTCGGAGTCCGGTGCGACGTTGCGCAAGTAACGATCCACCAACAGCCGGCAGTGGTCGAGTTTCATGCCTTTTTCGCGCCACAGATTGAGCACCGCAAGGTTGCGCCGACAGTCGAGGACATTCTGATCGGTGTACCACAACAACTTGTCGCAATGGCTGACGAAGGTGCGCAGTGCTTCGCTGTCGGGCTGGCCGGTCAGGTTGACCACGATGTGCTGGAAGTGTTGGCGCAGGGCGCTGAGCAACATATACAACTCGGCGGCACTGGTGCGCTCCAGCGGCTCGTCGCCATTGGCGTAAGCGAGAATGCGCAGGCCGGCTTCGGCGCTGGTGAAGGCGCTGTCGATCAGGGTCGCATCCAGCCGCCGCAAGTGGCGCAACGCGTCGCCGAAATTGAACGAACTCTCAAGCCCAAGCAAGGCCAGACTGTCACCGCGCGGCAGGCCCAGATCGAGCAACAGGGTTTGCTGGCCGCTCTTCTGCACCACCAGCGCCATGTGGTTGGCGAGCAGTGCGCCGTCGGCGTTGCTTTGTACGCCGTAGAGCACGGTCAAACCACCGAGCTGAGTGCTCGGCGTCACCGCCGGCAGACGTTTGCTCAGGCGTCGTACCAAGCCTGCGACTTCACTGGAGCGCGAACCGTAGGCGACGAAATCCCGCGCGCCGGCGCGCATTGCGTTGAGCACCAACTGATTGTCCATGCCGTCACCGAGGGCGACGATGGCGAGCATCGGCTTGGCTTCCAGCACCCCTTCGATCAGGGCGCTTTGCGCCACCAGATGATCACGATCAAGCCCCACGAACACCAGGCTGGCGAAGGTTACATCGACCAGCGCCAGCAACTCGTCAAGGCTGCCGCCACCGGCGCTGACCACCTGACCGAGTGGCGCCAGCGCACCTTGCAGCCACTCAAGGTCGGTGTCGTTGCGGGTGATGGCGAGGAAGGTCTGACTCAGGTTCTGGCTCATTGCGATAATCCGCTGCGTTTATCGAAGTTGCCGTTTTCGAGGAAGTACAGGCGATACCAGTTCGGGTCGTAGTTGCGCAGTTTCTCCCCCGGCAGCGAAGGCAGCGGCGCATTCGCGGCCAGTGGCTGCACCAGGTGCGGGGTGACGATCATCAGCAACTCGCGCTCTTCGCGATTGATCGACGAGTTGCGGAAAAATGCGCCGAGGACCGGGATGTCGCCAAGGCCGGGAAACTTGTTCACTTCAGAGGCGTTGCGCGTGCTGATCAGCCCGCTGATCACAAAGCTCTCACCGTCGGCCAGAGAAATGCTGGTGTCGGTGCGGCGGATGGTGAACGCCGGCACGGTGGTGCCGCCGATGGTCACGCCATTGTTGTAGTCCAGCTCGCTGACTTCAGGGGCGACCTTGAGAGCGATGCGGTTGTTGCTGACCACGGTCGGGGTCAGGGTCAGGCGGATACCGAATTCCTTGTATTCGATGGAGTAACTGTTGCTGTTGGCGCTCGGCACCGGGATCGGAATCTCACCGCCAGCAAGGAAACTCGCGCTCTGCCCGCTCAACGCCACCAGGCTAGGTCGCGCCAGGGTGTAGGCGAAACCGCTGCCCTCCAGCGCATTGACGATGCCGAGAAATTTGCTGCTGCCACCGCCCCAGACAATGTTGAACGCGTCGTTGACCAACGGAATGCTCGGTGCAATGACCGGCACCGTACCCGGTCTGACTACGGTGCCTGGCACCGTGCCCGGGCCGCCGAACAGGAAGTTGTTGGAGCCTTTACCGTAGATCGATGTGCCGGCCTCTTTCAGTTTGGTGCGGCTGACTTCGACAAAACGGATGTCGGTCTGTACTTGCGACGGCAGGTTCGGGTCATCGGTTGCCGGCAGCGTAACGGCCGTCATCGCTGCGCTGGCCTTGCCCTGCACGAACACCATGCTCTGCAGCGGCGCGCTGGCGCAGGCACTCCAGATCATCAACGTGGTGGCGCCGGGCGCGACGCCGGTGAGCAACACGCCTTGATCGCCGGTCACGCGCACATCGGCGATTTTCGGGTCGCCCACCGCAACCCGAGTGATTGGCACGGGTGATTGCAGCGCTTGTTGCAGGCCTTCGCCGACTTCCAGTGTCGCCGGCAACGGACCGAGCGCGGCGCAGTTGCTGGCGGCGGCGACGGCAGTGCCGATCGAGGCGACGCTCAGCAGCGGGGCTCGAAACAGGCCGTTGAACAGAGGCGTAAAGCGTTTGCGCATGTAAAGGCGTCCTTGCTCGGATCAGGGAGTGGGTTGGGCGGTTTCTGCACCGCGGATGACTTCCACGGTGGGTTTGCGCGCAGCCGGTTGACCGGCCACAGCAAGTGGCCTGGGCGGGGGCGTCAGGGACAATTGGCTGAACTCGAGCAAATCCCGGCGAGGTGTATCGAGCCGCGTCGCCACATCGTTTTCGCCGGCCCAGTATTTCGCCAGTTGCTGCTCATCGGCGCTGCGCACCGCGAGGCGCAGCACACCGGCGCCCGAGGCCAGCATCAAGCGGCTGAGCAACGGTTCCGGCACGGCGAGCACCACGCTGCGCGCAGCCATGCGTTGTTGTTCCTGTTTCAGGCGCTCTTCCTCGGTGCGCGCGGGGCTGGCGGGTTGACCCTCGTTGGTCAGGCCCATCTGGTTGCCGACGACCAGCACGCGCACCGCAGGTACCACCAGTTGCGCCGAGGCCTGCGAATTGCTTTCGTCCTTGCGCAGAAAGAGCAGTACGTCGACGTAGTCGCCGGGCGCCAATTGCCCACCGGCGTTAATCACTTCATCCACCGCCACGGCCAATGCGCGTTCACCAGGGCGGATCATTCGTGCCAGTTGGCTGCCCGCTTCGAAGCTTTCTTCACTCAACCAACTGCCGGCGCTCAAGGGCCGCCAAGGCGTGCGGCCGACGACTTGCTCGACAGCGCCAAGGCTGCCGGCGGGGGCGGTGCGCAGCTTTTCCACCGCGACATCGGCTGCGGTGATTTTCACGAACGGTGCGATATCGCGCAGTAGCACAACAACGGGTTGACGGGTCGGGTCTTCAACCGGTGTCGCAGGCGCAGCGTTCGTTGCTACGACAGCGACAGCAGCGGGCGCTGCGGCCGGTTCGGCAGTCGGTTGACGGCTTAAAGTCAGCCCCCAGTATCCGGCGATGATGGCGCCTAGCAGAAGCAATCCGGCCAGACCCAAAGTGACGCGACTGTTCATGACGGCTCTCCCTTTCCTGCTGCGTTGTGTCTTTTGCAATGACCCGTGACTTCCATCGAGACAAATTCGCAATCAGGCAGCTATGAACAAGTAACTATTTCGCTATTTGACGGTAGCGCAGCGCGAACAAAACGCCATTAAACGCACTCAAATATCCGCGAAAATCAGAGGGCTAAAGCGCCAAACGTCGTTTTGTGCCGTTAAACGGCGCATTACTACTTAAGCGTTAATCCGTTGTTACAGTTGTTGGAGCAAGAAATGCCGACAATGCTGATGCTGGCACAGGGAAATCATGTTGCGAACGCGCAACACCTGGCGTGCTCTAGGAGAATCCTCATGTCGTATTCGCGCGTTGTTGCAAAAATCAAATCCGAGTTCGCGTTCTTCAAAAACCTGGCCAAAGACACCGAGGGTGCCTCGGCCATCGAGTATGCGCTGGTGGTTGGTCTGGTGGCGCTGGTGATTGCTGCGTTCGGTAACGGCATCGGCACGCAGGTCACCAGGATTTTGACCGCTATCCAAACCGCGCTGACACCCGCCGTCACCGGCAGTTAACTTGTCAATGCAGCCATTGGGTTCTAACGTCAGCACTCAGTCCATTGCAGGTGTTGCCCATGAACTCTTCACACACTCCACGCCAGCAGTTGCTCCTCGTCGACGATGAAGAGGACGCACTGCTGGAGCTTGCGGAGTTGCTGGAGGGCGAAGGCTTCACCTGTCATACCGCAACGTCGGTGAAACTCGCCCTTCACCATCTCACCCGCCATCCCGATATCGCCTTGGTGATCACTGATCTGCGCATGCCGGAAGAAAGCGGCATGTCGCTGATCAAGCGTCTACGTGAACACACCTCGCGCCAGCACTTGCCGGTGATCGTCACGTCCGGGCATGCGGACATGGAGGATGTCAGCGACATGCTGCGCCTGCAGGTACTGGACCTGTTCCGCAAACCGATTTATCACGTGCGCCTGCTGGAAACCCTCAACAACCTGTTTCCCAAGTCGAAGGTCTCTATCGGTTGAATTGCGGCGGTTGAGGTATGTGACCCCGCGCAAGAGCGGGGTCGACAAAGGTCAGTGCGCGGTCACACGTTGACGCCCCGAGTTGCTCGGTGACAACGCCAAAGCCAATTGGGTGCGGTTGTGCATATGCGTCAGGCGCAGCACCTGCGAGACATAGAGTTTTACCGTGTTCTCGGTAATCCCCAGTTCACACGCGATCTGATAGTTGGTCTGGCCCTTGCCTACCAACCGCGCGACATCGAGCTGACGTGGCGACAGCTGATTGAAAATCGCCGGTATCTCCAGCCCTTCGACATTACCCGACGCTTCGTCACTCACAGGCGCAGGGCCGCGGCGAACTTTGTCGAGGTCCTGGTAAAGGTCGTCAATCGACTCGGACAGGTATTGCAGCTTCTGATTCAGATGGCCCAGTTGCAGGGTTTTCTGCCGCTCTTGCAGTGCCACTTCCTGGCGTTGCAGACCTTCGAGCAGTTCGTCCAGATCAATAGGTTTCTGGTAGTAGTCGGCAATCCCGGCGCGTAATGCCTTGATCACGTCCTGCTTATCGGCGCGACCCGTGAGCATGATGGCTTCGAAAGCACGGTGCTTGCCCGACAACCGTTGCAGTTCCTGCACCAGTTCAATGCCGTCCATGTCCGGCATATGCAGGTCACTCAACACCAGGCCGATGGCAGGGTCTTCGATGAATTGTTCGATCGCCTGCTTGCTTGATTCGCAAGGCACGCAACGATAGCCGCTGCTCTCGAGGAATTCGCAGAGTTCTTCGACAACCAGCGGCTGATCGTCGACTACCAGAACCTTTATTGCAGACGTAAGCTTGTTCACTTGCCACTCCATGCCCAGGCCAAAGGCTGACCGTTCCTGTACTTACAGCGCAATGCTGTACAGCGTTAATTTGAAAGTAGACGCACTTTCTGACTATGTACATAGCAGTAGTGGCAACGAGCGACTAGTGGAACCAGAGTAAAGTCAGGACTGTTCCAGCCAGCACGAACGGTGCAAATGGCAGCTTTTTTGACATTCCTGGTGCCATATATCGAAGATGTTCTCTAAGCCTTTGACTCATATGCAGCCAGAGTTTTGGCACCAGCAGTATCCACAGGGCGCTGGTCAGCGCCGCGCCGATAAATGCGCCGAGCAGATGCGCACCGTCCGTCGCGAGGGCCAAGGCTGTCATTAATTTCACATCACCGGCGCCAAAACGTTTCAAGATATAACCGGGAACAGTGAGCACCAGCGCCAGCAATACCGCCCAGCCGCCTTGCGCCGCTTCGGCACCGAGCCAGGTGTGGCCGGTCAACAGCAAGTACGCCGCAGCGAGGCTGCCGACACCCAGCGTCAGGGCGTTGCCAATATGCCGTTGCCGGGCATCCTGCGCCGCGCATAGCGCCAGCCAGATCAGTAGGACAAAGCTGTGCATGCGGTAAAAAACGTCCGTTTTGGCCGAATGATTCTATGCTGATATTACGTAGTGAATGTCAGGGTAGACGCAGTCATGAAATCCGGCCTCCCCCGCAAGCAAAAAGGCGCAGTCGCCATCGAGTTCGCCTTGGTCTTCATCATCTTTTTTGCTGTGTTTTATGGCCTGGTCAGCTACAGCTTGCCGCTGTTGCTGATGCAGTCGTTCAACGAATCGACGGCCGAGGCAGTACGGCGCAGCGTGGCGCTTGATCCGGCCACCGACAATTACCCCACCGTCGTCACCACCAACGCCAGAACCGAACTGGCCCGGCAACTGGCCTGGCTACCTGGCGCCCTGGACTTCAACGCCACCTCGGACAGCACCATCACTTATGTCGGTGGCGTGCTGACCGTAACCATTCACTATCCCACCAGCAAATTGAATCAGGCGCTGCCGTTTCTGGTGCTGCCGGGCATCGGTTCAGTGCCGCGCCTGCCAGCGACACTGCGCGCCTCTTCGAGCCTGCAATTTTGAGTACGGGTGACAAGCTGTTCGCCCGCCTGCTCAATCGACAACCCGGCCTGCCTCAGCCTCTGAACAGGTCCGTAGTGCCAAGCGTCGGCCTGCAGCTGTATGTGGATGACGACGGCCACGTCGAGCATTTGAGCGGACCACTGCGCCATTTGCTTGCGCAACAAAGGCCCAGTAGCCGTACCGCGCCGCTGCTCGAATATTTATTGCCGCACAGCAGCCTTGCGGTGGAAGGTCGACCGGCCGACTGGCAAGGACAACTGCTCGACCTGGATTTTTACAGCCTCGCAGGCCCGCCATTGCATTTGCGCGGCTGGGTGCAGGCGCAAGGTGACGGCTGGCTTCTGCAATTGCTGGACATCGGTGATCTGCTCGGCGAACGGCGGCAGGCGCGCAGCCGTGAGCAATGCCAGTGGCTGGCCACACAGATTCGCGACCAACTGCGCCTGGGCAGCCTCGCTCGCCTCCCGCAGGTGCTGAGCGAACAGTTGCAACGTTTGGGTCAGCATTTGCACATTCCCAGCCTGGCGGTGGCCCTGCTCGATGAGCAGGGCCAGGGCTGGCAGATTCATCAGCACTACGCGGCGCCGAATGCACCGCAGGTGTGGCGTGACCAACAGCGCCTGGGCACTGGCCTCGACAGCCTGAACGGCGCCCTGCCGCAACGTTTAATGGCAAGCGAGCAGCCGCGACTGAGTGCGCTGCTCGGCCCGAACGAAGGGTTTGCCGTGCCCTACCGCGACGCTCAAGGCGTAGCGGCATGGTTGTTGTGCGCGGGCTATAGCGCGGCGCAACAGGCACCCGACCTGAGCGATCATGACTGGCTCCTGTTGGCCGCCGCCGTGGCCGCGCCGCTGCTGGAGCGGCTGCGCGAGCATCGTCATCATCAACAGCTGGAACGATTGGAAATCCTCCAGGCACTGCTCGGTACCGGTTGGTGGGAAGTCAGCAGCGCCAGCGCCGAAGTGCAACTGGCGCCAGCACTGGCGGTGAACCTCGGTTTGCAGAGTGAGCGAATCTCCATCGAGGACTGGTTCAGCCACGTGCATCCCGCCGATCGCGATGAGCTGCGCAGCCATCTGCAAGCCTTGCAGGATGACGGCACGCCGCTGGAATTGTGCGTGCGCCTGCAAACCAGCGATCAATCGTTGCCGCTGTGGTATCGCCTGCAAGGCCGGTCGCTGGGCATCGGTGCCGAACGCCGACTGGTAGGGTTCATGCTCGACATCAGCGACATCAAAAATCAACAGCAGCAGGCCGCTGCCGCCCATGCGCGACTGGACAATCTGATCGCCAGTTCACCGGCGGTGATCTACGTGCAGCGCTACGTCGAAGGGGCGCTGCAACCGACATTTTTCAGTGCCAGCCTGCAACCCTTGCTGGGTTGGGATCTCGCCGATTGTGCCGATGGTCGACTGGTGGAGCACGTCCACCCCGAAGACCGTCCGCGCTATTTCGAACGCACTCGCCAGTTACTGCGCGAAGGCTCGGTGAGCGCTCGCTATCGGGTGCTCGACCGTCAGGGTCAGGCGCACTGGTTGCTCGATGAAGCCAAACTGCTGCGCGACGATCTCGGCCTGCCCGTCGAAGCAGTGGGCCTGTGGCTGGACGTCACCGAAGCGACCCTCGCCGCCGAGCAGGTCAAGGCCAGCGAGGAGCGCTACCGGATTCTGGTCGAAGATTCGCCGGCGATGATTTGCCGCTACCGCCCGGACCTGACACTGACCTTCGGCAACCGGCCGTTGGCGACTTATCTGGAGTGCGCGCCGGAGCAGTTGCCCGGGGTGAATCTGGGCAACTGGATGTCTGACGAACAGCGCGAAGCCTTTGTTCAGCGCCTGGCGCAACTGACCCCGGAACTGCCGGTGAGTACCGCTGAAATCAATCTGCGCCTGCCCGGTCGCGAGCATGCGTGGTGGGTCTGGTCGGATCGTGGCGTGTTCGATGAGCACGGGCGTTTGCTCGAAGTGCAAGCAGTGGGCCGCGACAACACGGAAGTGCGCCGCTCGCAGCAGCAACTGACGCAGAGCGCAAAAATGGCCACCCTCGGCGAAATGGCCACCGGCCTGGCGCACGAGATCAATCAGCCGCTGAACGTGATGCGCATGGCCATCGTCAATGTGCTCAAGCGTTTGAGCAACGGCGATGTGCAGATCGACTATCTGACCGACAAGCTCAAACGCATTGACGCCCAGGTGCAACGGGCGGCCCGAGTGGTGGATCACATGCGTGTGTTCGGCCGCCGCTCGGAAATCGAACAACATCCCTTCAACCCTCTCGACGCCATTGAAGGCACGCTGGCGTTGTTGTCTGAAGGCCTGCGCGGCAAAGGTGTCGAGTTGCGAATCAAAGACGCTAGTTTTCAGGTTCAGGTGCGCGGTTACGTCGATCAGCTTGAGCAAGTGCTGATCAACCTGATGGTCAATGCTCGCGACGCCCTGCTCGGCAAGCGTGAGGCCAATCGCGACTTCCAGCCGTGGATCGCCGTGCACGCCGAGTGCGACGAGCATGTGGTGCGGCTGTGCGTCGAGGACAACGGCGGCGGCATTGATCCGCGCCTGCTGGAGCGCATTTTCGAGCCGTTTTTCACCACCAAACCCGTGGGTGTTGGCACCGGTCTGGGCTTGTCGGTGAGTTACGGCATCATCGAAAACATGGGCGGACGCCTGAGCGTGCGCAATGGCGTTGAGGGTGCGCGGTTCTGTATCGAGCTACCGATTGCACCCAGCGATCAGATCACCAGATAGGCTCTGCCAGTCTGCCCGCAAGTCATGTTGGCGCCGACCTCGACGTTCATCAGGTTGATGCCCAGGCTTTTTAGCAGGTTGTTGAGCAGTGGGTCGAGCAATGGCGAGATCAACCCGGTCACCACTGGCAGCAGACGGTTGGTGACATCGCTGATCAAAGACGCCACGCCCGTCACGATAGCGCCCAGCGGGTTGCTGCCCACCGGCCTGTAGACGATCAGGTTGATGCCCGCCAGGCTATTGGCCAGGCTTGCAACGATATTGTTGGTAGGTACCACCGCCTGAATACTTGGCGGCAGTTTGAGGTTGGCCGGGGTGGCGAACGGCGTGGCGCTGGAAAACAGCAAGTCTTGCGAATTTTGCGCAACGCTGGTGTCGAGTTTGATCCCGATTCCACCGGCGCGGTATGGCACATGGGTGGCGGGATTGCACGAGCCAATACCAAGAATCTTGTGGCACGTGACCGTGCCAAGATCGATCAGCGGCAGCGGCATGACCGTCGGCTCGGCGACCGACGAGAAAGCGTTGGTCGGGTCGATCTGGCCGACCTTGAGATCGGCGATAGAGGTAATAGTGTGGGCGGTCAGGCTTTTCGTACCCGTGCTGCCGGTCGGGCAACTGTAATCAGTGACGTAACTCTTCGCGCCGCCGGCATCGAGGGCAATATCGATTCGCGGGGATGGCAGCAATTTGGGATCAAGCTGTTCGCAACCAGCGCCCAGCAAACACAACACGGAGTTGAGCGTATCCACCAGATTCAGGCTCAACAGTGCATTCAGGGTCGGGGTCAATGTGCCCACTAATCCCAGCACCGCGTTGGTCAACCCGGTTACCCCCGAAAGCACCGGCAGATTGACTGACAACATCGTACGAATCTGCGCCGTGCGCACAAAAATCCGGTCCGGCCCCAGCGGGTTGGCCTTGGCTCGGGCCGGGTCGCCAATCGCGGAAAACTGCGGTGGTTCGATTACCTTCACCCGCACCGTAACGTTCGCCAACCCCGGCACACTGATCGGCAACGTCGCCGCTACCGCGCTTTTGCTGTTGGCCAGTTGCACCACGCCCTGAATCAGTTGCAGCAGTTGCAGGTTGGCATCCAGCCCCGCCGACGTGGTGCCGGTCTGCAATTGCAGAATCTCGCCGAGCTTGACCGGCGCCGCGTTGATTGCTGCCACTTGAAGCGCGCCGAGCGCGGTAATCACTTCGGCGGTCGCGCCGTTGAGTTGCGCCACTGTCGCAGCGGCTTGAATCAGTTGTGTGACCGAGGCTTGAGTGTTGAGCAATTGACTGTAGTTACCGGCCGCGACATTCAGATTGATCGCCAGTTGATCGAGGTATTTGAGCAGGTTGATATCAGTTTTCAGCAGGCCATCCCAGCCCAGCGCGGTGAGGTTGACGTTGCCACCGAGCAGCCCTGAAAACAGCGGGTTGAGGATGTTCGACTGGGCGGTATCGATGCTCGCCAGATTGCTGCGAATGTTCAGTTGCGCGAGCGTCGGCTGCGGTTTTGCGGCGACGGCGGAAGCCTGCAACGTGGTGTTCTGGCTGACCGATGCTCCCGAGAACAACGCGCGTATGCCACGGGCGAAACTGGTGGTCACCGTGCGACTGGCCGCGACCTGGACCGCTGCCGCCTGAGTCGCATCAGCGGTGAACGTGCGCATCCCGTTGGCGCCGGTCAGCAAAGTGCCGCAACTGGTCGTCAGGGTATTGGTGGTATCGACGGTGTATCCATTGCGCACGGCGCTTTGCCCGGCATAAGTGGCTGCCGTCAGGCCGGACAGGCAATTGCCACCGCGACTGACCGCTTCCAGAGCGGCGTTATCCACCACGCGCTGCAGTTTGCGTTGCTCCATGTACAAGCGGCCGGTATCGACTACCAGCAACATCATCAACACCGCAAGGCCGAGGGTCAGTGCCGCCGTCAGGCCGATCGCCCCGCGCTGTCGGGCCGGGCTGTTGAATTGTGAACGGGGTGACATCGCGCACTCCTTTGCCGGCGCACCGCCGAGCGCAACCTCCATGGGTGGATTTGAGTGTAGACGGGGCGCGGCGAAGTTGCTGGCACCAAGCCATAAGCTAACGGCACCGTCACAAATCCCCTGTAGGAGCTGCCGAAGGCTGCGATCTTTTGATCTTGTTTTTAAAAGATCAACATCAAAAGATCGCAGCCTTCGGCAGCTCCTACAGGGAGTTTGTGTTGGGCAAAAAAATGGGAACCCCAAGGGTTCCCTTTTTATACAGAGTTAGCGCGGTGGATAGTTGGCGAGGATGCGCGCGACTGTCTCGCGTATGGCGTTGCTGCGGTCCTCTGGATTCGGCCTGCTGGCGAGCATCTGCTCATCGCTGCCGCGCCACACCAGTTTGCCGTCCTTGCCATCGAGCAAGTCGACCTGGATGGTTGCGACCTTGTAGGTGATGTTGCGGGTTTCGTTGTACATCGGCGCGCCCCAGTAACCATTCCATGGGCCACCCCAACCGCCGCCGTAATTGGTCGTCACTTGCTGCTGGCGATCCTCGACAATCAAGTAGGTCTGCACACTCACGTCACCCTTGGCGCCTGCCGCTGCGGGACGCAAACCCCGTTGATCGAGCTGATCGGTCACCGCCTGACGAATCCTTTGTTCGGTCAGGTCGCTCTTGATCCGTGGGTCATCCGGGCGATATTGCAGGGCGGGATCTTTCCAGCTCCAGCTGCGATAGGCAGCGAAGTCGCGGCTGGCATCAAAGTCGTGATTGACCTGGTTCGAGGCGCAGGCGCTGAGCAGCGCGGCCATGGCCAGTAAAGCGAGACGGCGGAACATGGGTTTTCTCCACTCGTAGGAGGTAGCTAACTCGGAGGATACGCCGACATGGCCTTTTCCACAGCCTCGCGAATTGCATCGGTGCGGTCGCTCTGGCTGCCCCTGTTGGCGGTTTCGGCGCTGGCGCTCCACACCGGTTGACCGGTGACGGCGTCGAACAGATCGACTTGCACCACCACGACCTGTTCCTGATAGGTACGGACGATCGGTACGGTGTTGTACATGCCGTAACCGCGTCCGTAACGATCATAGCTGCCGTATCCGCCGTAGTAGCCGTAATCGTCGCGCTCCTGACGCAAGCGGGTTTCCAGACGCAGGTCGGCGGTAACGAAAAGATCCGCCGGGCGATTGTCGTGCAACGGCCGTAAACCACGCTGATCCAGCGCATTGCTCACCGCATCGGCCACTTGCGCCGAATCCGCCCATGCAGTGCCCGGCGGCAATTGCCCGTTGAGCCAGGCCCAACTGCGATAGCGCCCATAATCACGCGGTGGTGCCGGGTAGGCACTGCGGTCAAACGTGTTGGCGGCTTGCGGCGGCGCCGGGGGCAAGGGTCGCGACTGCGCCACATACGGGTTGCTACCCTGGCAGGCAGCCAACCCCAGACAGATCAGCAATAACCCGGATTGAGCTTTCATGTCGCGCTCCGATCAGATCGGCCGGCAGATCCAGTGCAAGTAGCGCCCAAGCCCGGCGAAGCTTGGGTGACGACGGTGGGCGAGCTCCATCTCGAGTAAATCCGCGAGTTCGACGCGGGCCTGGAATTCCATCGGCATGTAGTCGTGAAAAACCCGCACTCCGCTCTGGCTTTCGACCTGCCACAAGCCTTCGAGTTGCGTTGCAAGTTCTCGCGGGTCGAGGGGCTGCTGCGGGGTCAGGCTCTGCTTTTCGCCGGCCATGACGTTCTTGCGCATCTTCTTGAAATGGCCCTTGAGCAGATTGCGGTAGATCAGCGCATCGCGGTTGTAAAACGCCAGCGACAACCAGCCGCCGGGCTTGGTCAATTGGTGCAGCACCGGCAAAATCGCGTGGGGTTCGGCCAGCCATTCCAGCACGGCGTGGCAGATCACCAGGTCGTAGGGTTCAGTGAGCTGGCCGGGCAATTCCTGCCACGGCGCCTGAATGAATGTCGCAGCCTGCCCCGCATCGGCAAAGCGCTGGCGAGCGCCTTCGAGCATCGGCTCGGCCGGCTCGGTAAAGGTCACATCGTGCCCGCGCTCTGCCAGCCACAGCGACATATGGCCCAGACCGCCACCAATGTCGAGCACCCGCAACGGGCGATCCGGCAGCGCTTCGGCAAGGTCAGCCTGCAACACCGCGAGGCGAATGGCACCTTTGGCACCGCCATAGATTTTTTCGGCGAAACGCGTCGCCAACTGATCGAAATGCCGGTCGCTCATCAGCTGAACCGCCGTTCGCTGTCGGCGAGTTTGCTGCGCACCACTTCATTCATGTCCAACCCCAACTCGCTGCACAGCAGCAACAGATACAACACGATGTCGCCAACTTCCTGCCCGGCGTGGGCGAGTTTGTCCGCTGGCAACTGGCGCGACTGGTCTTCCGTCAGCCACTGGAAGATCTCCACCAGTTCGGACATCTCGACGCTGGCGGCCATGGCAAGGTTTTTCGGGCTGTGAAATTGCCGCCAGTCATTGCGATCGCGAATGGCGTGCAGGCGTTCGGTCAGTTCAACAAGGTTCATCGGGTTCTCCTGAAGGCGTATAGCTTCGGGGGGATGTTGCTTGAAGGCAAGGCCCATGTAGGCGCTGCCGCAGGCTGCGATCTTTCGATTTCTGGTTTTTGAATTCAAAAGCAGGATCAAACGATCGCAGCCTGCGGCAGCGCCTACAGGTTTACGCCATACTCCCGCCACGGAACTCGGCCATAGATGCCGCGGCCCAAGGTTCAATGCCAATTTCTCAGGATGCACACATGCAGGTAGAAAGCTTTTTCGAATGGCTCGGCCAGGCACTCGGCGCGGTCATCCGCTTTATCGTTGATGGTCTCAGTGGTTTGTTCAACATACTGAGCAACGCCGGAGGCAACTTTGTCGACGGCCTGGCCAAGACGCTGGGGATGGACACTTCGATCATCAGCATCATCGCCCTGATTGTCGGGCTGATGCTGTTGTGGTCGGCGATTCGTGCGTTCATGAATGCGTCGATCATTGCCGGGATTATCTGGTTGTTGCTGGGGTTGTGGTTGTTGAGCTGGATTATTCACTGACCCCACGAAACCCTTGTAGGAGTGAGCCTGCTCGCGATAGCGGTAGGTCATTCAAATCAATTCTGACTGACTCACCGCTATCGCGAGCAGGCTCACTCCTACATTGGATCGCATTGCCAGCCAGATGAATCGCTACAATGCCCGCTCCCCCAAGGAGCCCGCATGTCCAACCTGATTGCCGACTGGCGCGACCGCCCGACTCACCGCAAGGTCTGGGTGCTCGCGGCGCCCATGATTCTTTCCAATATTTCTGTGCCGCTGGTAGCGCTGGTCGACAGCACCGTCATCGGCCACTTGCCCCACGCCCATCAACTGGGCGCAGTGGCGGTCGGCGCCAGCCTGTATACCTTTCTCGCCTGGGCCATGGGTTTCCTGCGCATGGGCACCACCGGGTTCGCCGCACAAGCGGCCGGGCGCAGTGATGGCGCGGCGCTGCGGCAGATTCTGTTGCAAGGTTTGCTGCTGGCGATGGGTCTGGCACTGGTACTCGGCACCCTGGGTGTTCCGCTGAGCGGCGTGGCGTTGCATTTCATGCAGCCGTCGGCGGAGCTTGATCAGCTCACTCGCGAGTTCTTCCACACCCGGTTGTTCGGCCTCCCCGCCGCGCTGGCCAGTTATGCGCTGGTGGGCTGGTTCCTCGGCACCCAGAACGCGCGGGCGCCGCTGGCGATTCTGCTGACGACGAACCTGATCAACATCGTCCTCAATCTTTGGTTCGTCATCGGCCTGGACTGGGGCGTGGTCGGCTCCGCTCGCGCCTCGGTCATCGCCGAATGGAGCGGCGCCCTGCTCGGCTTGCTGCTGACCCGCAAAGCGTTGCGCGCCTATCCCGGGCACATCGCCTGGGCCGCGTTGAAGGTATGGCAGAGCTGGCGACCGCTGCTGGCGGTCAACCGCGATATCTTCATCCGCAGCCTGGCGCTGCAATCGGTGTTTTTCCTGATCACGGTGCAAGGTGCGCGGCTCGGTGATGCGACGGTCGCCGCCAACGCGCTACTGCTCAATGGTTTGTTACTGACTGCGCATGCTCTGGATGGTTTGGCCCACGCGGTCGAAGCCCTTTGCGGACACGCCATCGGTGCGCGTGATCGCCTCGCCTTGCGCCGTTCACTGGTGGTTGCCGGTGGCTGGTCGCTCATCGCCAGTCTCGGCTTTGCCCTGCTGTTTCTCCTGGCCGGGCACTTGTTCATCGAGATGCAAACCGACATCCAGAACGTACGCGACACTGCATTCGTCTACCTGCCCTACCTCGCCGTGCTGCCATTGGTTGCGGTGTGGAGCTACCTGCTCGACGGTCTGTTTATCGGCGCCACCCGGGCCCGGGAAATGCGCAACGGCATGCTCATGACGGTGGTGTTGCTCCTGCCGTTCGCCTGGGCGCTGCAAGGTCTGGGCAATCATGGCCTGTGGATAACGTTCCTGTTGTTCATGGTGCTGCGCAGCCTGACTCTCGGTGCGCAAGCCTGGTGGCTGAAGCGCAACGACGGCTGGTTCACCGGCGCCGCTCACTGAGCCGGCGTGTGCTTGATGAAGCCGACTACCTGATCGAGCACCGGCGCCAGTCCACGTAACGGTCGCGACAGCGTCGCCACCAGCGTTATGTGATTGGGTCGCGAATAGTAGAAATCCTGCACCGGCACCCCGGCCGCGCGCAGTTTGTGCGCCAGGCCGCCGGTGTTGCGCGTCGGGTTGACCAGATCATCCTCGCTCGCCGCGATCAGCAGCGCGGGCGGCGCACCGCCACTGACATGATTGATCGGCTGCGATTGCGGCGGCGAGTCCGGCCAGAAAAACACCGGCCGCACAGCGGGATTCTCGATCGGCAGAAAGTCGTATGGCCCGGCCAGACCGATCCAGCCGCGCAGGTCTTTGGGGGACATGCCCGCCGCAGCGAGCAGATCGCCGTCCAGTGCCAGCATCGCCGCGTTGTAGCCACCCGAGCTGTGCCCCATCAGGTACAAACGCTGTGGATTGCCGGAAAACTCGCGGATGTGCGCCTTGGTCCATGCCACCGCCCGCGCACCGTCCTGCAGAAACAGTGGATAACGCACCTGCGGATACAGCCGATAATCCGCCACAACCGCGACAATGCCCCGCGACGCCAACGCCTCGCCAACAAAGTTGTAGTCCTCGCGCGCACCGCTGTTCCAACTGCCGCCGTAGAAAAACACCACGACCGGGGCATCTGGCAAGGCGTGGCGCGGCACGTACACATCAAGTTTTTGCCGTGGATCGCCGCCATAAGCAATACCGGCGGTTTTGACGAACGTGCTGTCCGGCGTCAGCGCATTGAGCAGCTTGACCGGCGAACAGGCACTCAATGCCAACAGCAACAAAGCGCCGAACAATGCAGCGAATCCTTGACGAAAAAAACCTGCCATACGCGCCGAACCTCAGGTCAAATTTGATCGCTGCGCCACTGGCGCCGCACATGCTCAAGCCGCTCTTGCTGGGTCAAATCCTGCGGTGGCGGCACCAGCACTGCACGCGGATGCTGCAAGCGTAGCCACAACCAGCCTTCGAGCACGGTGCGGTCGCTGAAACCCAGCGCCAGGCCCTGCTGAACATGGGAGGCGATCGCCGCGTAATCAGTTCCCAACGATTGGCACCAGCGCCAGATGTGTTGCTCCAGCAGGCAGGTTTGCAAGCGTTCGCACTGTCGCCGGGTAAGGCTTTCTTCGATGCTCAACGGCTCCACGCTCAGACCCGGATTGCGCAACTGCTGCCAGCCCTGACTGCCGATGGCGCGGTCGGCCCAAGTGCCACCGAACCAGTGCAACAGGCGGATAGGCCCGAGCCAGCGACTCAGTTCTGCGGCGTCGCAGGCGTCGAAAAAATAGCTCGCGGTCTGGCGGTTGTAATAACTGAGCAAGGCCCGATGGCTCAACCCGAACGAAACCGTGAGCATGCGCTGCAAGTGGCTCAGCAGTTCCTGCGCCGACGCTTCGCTGCCCAGCAACAGCCCGCGCCACGTATCCGGATCGCTGTGACACAACGACGCCAGCGCCGGACTGTCACGCATATCGACCAGCACAGGACCGTGGTCGCTGACCGGCTCAAACTCGGTGCCGTCGAACAGTTTGAAACTCGGCAAGCCGGCGAAACCCTTGCTCAGCGTCGTCAAGGCCCGGGCTGCATCCGCGCCGTCGAGCAACAGCCATTGCGCTACCGGCTCAAGCGCCACCCCGCTCATCTTGCGCTGCTCTGTTTAAGCGTGGTGACCAGCCGACAACTGCAAACCGCCTCTGTGCAATGGTTGAAACTGCCGCCTCCTGGGATCAGGCACAACAACAGCAATGGCTCGCCTGACGTCAGCATTTGCTGCAAGCCTTCACTCGCCAGGCTGTCCGGCAGCGGCGGCGTTGGCGCATCGCTGGTTTGCGCAGCAGCGACTGACGACTGTAAAACGCCGCTGATCATTGGCTGATCCGGGTCACCCTCAAAGAAGCTCACCACCACTTCGACACCATCGCCCAACGCCGCCATTGGTGCTTCGGCCAAGGCCGGCGCGAGCGGCAGCCAACAATGACTCGGCGCCGCGCCTTCGCCCTGATAGAGCCAGTCGAACTGCACCGCCACCGGCCTGAAACGGTCGGGTTGCGGTTCGTCTACGGTCACCACCCAGGCCCGTTGCAGGCTGTGCATGCGCAAGCGCGACGGCGCCGATGAGGGTAACTGCGCGGCGGCAAACAAACGGTTGGCGTACGGCAGATCAAGGGACAGGTCAGCGCTGTGTTCGATTCGGGTCAACAACCATTGCCGATTGCATTCGGGGAAAGGGTGCCCGACCAAACGCAGCCAATGCCCGCTGCGCAACGCCGCAAGATCACTGCGTCCTTCGGCATTCGTTGCCTGCCGCAAACCTTGCGAGCCGGCCTGCATGGCTTCATGCAACTGCCAATGGTGAACGGCAGGACAGGTACTTTTTTCGTCTTGTTCACCTTGATACAGCGCGGCGCTAGCCAGCGGAAAATGCGCCGGGTCATCGCTGAACACCAGGCAATGCCGGTCGTGGGTATGCTCGAAGAAATAGTGAATACGCGCCTGTGTGCACAAGCGCTGCAGCAGTTGCAGATCCGATTCGCGGTATTGCGTGCAAAACGTGCGGGCCGGGTAGTCGTCACGCAATTCGAAGCGTCGCTGGGCACCGACGATCCCGTGTTCCCTGAGCACCTGCTCGATGATCTGTGGCACCGAACGGCCACTGAAGATCCGCTGGCTGATGCGCAGGTCAAGGCAAGCGAGTTTCGGTCCCAGATGGATCCGGCTCAACCGCGAACCGTGTCCGTGCTCATGCTGGACAAGGCTCTGCAACTGCCCGTGCACACCCTCCCCCGACGGCCCGAAACAGAGGAACGCCGAACGATAAAGCAGGCCGGCGAGATCCAGTTGCGGATCGTCGATCAACACATCGATTTCGAACGCAAAAGGTTCGTTGAGGGCTTCGCTACCGGTAAAGGCCAGGACTTCGAAAGGGTCGGACAGGCCCGCTACATCGAGACGAAATGACGACTCGTTGACTGGATCGAACATAGGCGGATCTCTACAGGAGGGGCGGTCGGGGATTCTCGCCGAGAGCCATGGCCGAGTAGAGAGCTGAAGTACAACTTAGGAAATGACCTACGCGAAAAGCAGACCGGATCACTTTGCTGACCGGGATAGCCAAACATATCGCGAAGATTTTGGGATATATCCCACCGGGTCATCCGAATTTTCCACAGCAATAGGGAAAATTTCAGACAACCCGGCGAGACAGCAACCTGGTCTCAGGAAGACAGGTAGGAGGAGCGGGTCAGGCCCAGACGCAAGGCATCGAGAAATTGCGTGCGCTCGCTGGCACTGATGCGGGCACTGGCGCACTTGTCGCGGTAGTGGGTCATCAGTTCTTCCGGCGACAAGTGCACATAACGCAGCATGTCTTCGATGGTGTCGTGAGTTTCGATACCCGCGTTGTACACGCTGCCATCGGCGTTCTGGTAGATGTTCACCGAGTCGGTGTCACCGAACAGGTTGTGCATGTCGCCGAGGATTTCCTGATAGGCGCCGACCAGGAACACGCCCAACAGGTAGTCTTCGCCTTCATTCAAGCCGTGTACTGGCAGGCTGGTCTCGATGCTCTGCTCGTCGACGTACTGGTTGATCTTGCCGTCGGAGTCGCAGGTCAGATCCTGCAGCACCGCGCGGCGCAGCGGCTCTTCGTCGAGACGGTGCAGCGGGATGATCGGCAGGACCTGATCGATCGCCCAGGTGTCCGGCAGGCTCTGGAATACCGAGAAGTTGCAGATGTACTTGTCGGCCAGTTTGTCGTTGAGCTCGTCGAGCACCTGACGGTGCGAACGCTGACGGGCTTTGAGCGAGTTGTGCAGGCGACGGCACACGGCGAAGTAGCACTGCTCGGCCAAGGCTTTTTCAGCCAGGGTCAGCTTGCCATCGGCGTACTGAGCGGCAACGTCGCTCATGTAGTGGGTGGCGCGCCAGTAGGTTTCGGTGACCATTTCGATATCGGTCGGGCCGAGCAGGTCAACCAGCCACTGCACGGTTTCCGGCAGCGATTCCTTGTTTTCGATCTGCGGGATCTCGTCGTTGTGCTTCTCGACGTCGGTCACCTGCACCACCAGCATGGCGTGGTGCGCGGTCAGCGAGCGGCCGCTTTCGGAGAAGATGTGCGGATGCGGCAGGCTCTGCGCGTCGCAGAATTCCTTGAGCATGCCGACCACGACACCGGCGTAATCGTCCATGTCGTAGTTGATCGAACTGGCGTTGCGCGAGTGTGTGCCGTCGTAGTCGACACCCAGACCGCCACCGACGTCGATGTGATCGACCGGCAGACCGAGATTGCGCAGCTCGCCGTAGTAACGGATCGCTTCCTTGAAGCCGTGCTGATAGTCGGCCAGGTTGGCGATCTGCGAGCCCATGTGGAAGTGCAGCAGGCGGATGCCCTGATCCAGACCGGCCGCGCGGAAGCGTTCGACCACCGACAGCAATTGCGCAGCCGACAGACCGAATTTGGATTTCTCGCCACCCGTGTCCGCCCACTTCGACGAAGCCAGCGACGACAGACGCACGCGCAAGCCGACCTGTGGCTTGACCTTGAGCGAGGCCGCTTCTTCGATCACCAGCGCAACTTCGGACTCTTTCTCGATCACGATGAACACGTTGTGGCCAAGTTTCTGACCCATCAGCGCCAAGCGGATGAACTCGCGGTCCTTGTAACCGTTACAAACGATGGTGCCACCCTTCGGCGCCAGCGCCAGCACGGCCAGCAGCTCCGGCTTGGAGCCGGCTTCCAGACCAATGGAGACGTCCTTGGTGGCGATGATGTTCTCGATCACCGCTTCTTGCTGGTTAACCTTGATCGGGTACAACGCGGTGTACTTGCTCTGGTATTCCAGGCGCTCGATGTTCGCATCGAAGGCGCCGGTCAGCTGGCGTACACGGTCTTGCAGAATGTCGGGAAAACGAACCAGCAACGGCAAGGACAAACCGCTTTTGCGCAGTTGGTCGACTTGCTCGAACAGGTCGATAGGCGAGCTGCTCGGGCCGTTCGGACGAACTTCGACGCGACCGGCGTCATTGATCGCGAAATACCCGGCCCCCCAATGGCGGATCCCGTAAACACTGCGGCTGTCCGCAACTGTCCATTGGCTGCCATCGTCTTTGCGTGTGCGTCGTACGGACATCGAAGTCCCCTATAAAGAAGTCATAGTGCGTCGCCTGATCTCAGGCCGGCGCAGTCTAAAGTATGAAAATGACGATTCGTCAGCGCGGCGGTAGACCGCGCGGACCGCGTGGAGTTTAGAAACCGGTCATGAACAGGCTCTGTGAAAACCATGGAGACGATGCCGGAGCTGAACCTGTCAGAACCGGATCAAGCCGCTGGTGGCTTTCACAGAGGCTGCTAGCCGCCGGATTTCTTCGCTTTGAAACCGTGCTTGATCAGTTCCGCCAAGAGTAGCTCGACATGATCGCCCTGGATTTCGATGATCCCGTCCTTCAACGCCCCGCCGGTGCCGCAACGTTTCTTCAACGTTGTCGCCAGCTCCTTGAGCGCGTCTTCGGCCAGCGGCACGCCGGTGATGGTGGTCACCGTCTTGCCGCCGCGGCCCTTGCTCTCGCGACGCACGCGGGCAATGCCGTCACCGGCAGGGATCACGGTTTGTTTGCAGATACAGGCGTCCACCGGCTGACTGCATTCCGGACAATGACGACCTGCGTCGGTGGAAAATACCAGACCGCCAAGGGCGGCGAAGGATGCGGCTTTTTTGGCCACCGGCAATCCTCTTGGGAGGACAAAGACTGATCGCAACCTTGGGCAAGGTCATCGACCGCGAAGCCCCACTCAGGCAGGGGCAGCGCTACTGCACCGGAATGTGGACTGAACTGTAGGAGCTGCCGCAGGTTGCGATCTTTTGATCCTGATCGTTAAAAGCAAGATCAAAAGATCGCAGCCTTCGGCAGCTCCTACAATAAGTCAGCAGGCCAACATCAAGCGATTCGGTGCAGCTTGAAAAGGTCGCGCAGTGTAACGGCAAAAAACCCAATTGCTAAGTGCCAATCGGCGCCAATTTATGTGTTCTTTGCGACGTCGCTTTGCTGCGCCTTCAGATAGCGCTTCAAAGCGGCCAGAGAGTCCGGGCAATAAGGCTTTTGCCGGATTTCCTGCATGACCTGTTCGACCGAAATGAAGCGCGCTTCCAGGACTTCTTCCGGCTGCAGTTTCAGCGGACCGTCCCACACGGCGGAAAACGCCGAACACCACAGACGGTTGCCGGTGTCCTCGAAGTAAAAATGATCGTGGGCGGTGAGTTCCACACCGCTGACCCCCAACTCTTCCGCCAGCTCACGGGCAGCCGACTCGGCATAGGTTTCGTTGGCCTGCACCATACCGCCTGCCGCCACATCCCAGTAACCGGGGTAGATCGCCTTGCTCAAGGTTCGCCGGTGCACACAAAGCTCACCGGCGGAATTGAACAACATGATGTAAGTGCCGCGACCGATCAGCCCGCGTTCTCGCAGATCGGCACGCACCAAGGCGCCGAGCAGGTTGTCCTGCTCGTCGACCCAGGCGATTTGTTCGGCATCCGAGGCGGCGCGATGGGCCGCCTCTTTGGCGTTTTGACTCATGTATCAGCCCTGATTGAGCAGTTGACGCAAGTCGATGACTGCCGCGTTGGCCCGGGAAATATAGTTGGCCATGACCAGCGAGTGGTTGGCCAATACGCCGAAGCCGCTGCCGTTGAGAATCATCGGGCTCCAAACCGGCTCTTGCGAGGCTTCCAGCTCACGGATGATCTGACGAACGCTGACCGTGGCGTTCTTCTTCGCCAGTACATCGGCGAAGTCGACTTCGATCGCACGCAGCAAGTGCGACAGTGCCCAGGCCTGACCGCGCGCTTCGTAGAAGACATTGTCGATCTGCATCCACGGGGTCTCGACAACTTCTTCGTCAAGCTGCGGCACTTCACCGACGGCCGGGACTTCGGTTTTCAGCGCGGTGTTGAGTTTGACCCGACCAACACTGGCCGACAGCCGTTGCGACAGCGATCCCAGACGCGTGCCGACATCGCCGAGCCAGTTGTTGAGGTTGTCAGCGCGCGCGTAAAACAGCGCGTTTTTCTGCGAAGGGTCAGACAGGCGCGCCTGATAGCGGCTCAGGGAGTTGATGCCTTCCTGATACTCGGACTCACTGGACGGCAGGATCCAGCTCTTGTTGTCGAAGTTGAAACGCGGTTCGGCCTTGGCCAGATCGGAGTCTTCGGCCGATTGCGATTGCGAACGGGCGAAGTCTTTGCGCAAGGCGCGGGTCAGGTCACGGACCTGTACCAGTACGCCGTATTCCCAGCTCGGCGTGTTGTCCATCCACAGGCCTGGGGGAAAACGGTCGTTGGAAATGTAACCGCCCGGTTTATCGAGCAAGGTGCCGGCAACGGTCTTCAGAGTCTCGACCGTGGTGTAGCCGATCACCATCTGCTTGCCCTCTTTCTCGGCGGCCAGTTGCGCGTTTTGCGCCACCGGAAATAACGCCGGCTCCTGGCTCCAGTACCAGCCCAGGCCAATGGTCACTAACAAATAAATACCGAGCAGAGTGGCCAACGCACGGCTGAACAACAGCCCGCCGACATAGCTGCGGGCGGCCGACTTGGGCTCGGCGGCACGTTCAGGCGCGCTGCCCGCGCGGTTTTTCCAGTCCAGCATGGCGATATCCTTTCAATCACTTGGGGTCAACGGTTCGACCACAACCATACAACAACGTGCCAAGGCCGGGCACCTGCGCGTGAAGATATGCCGCAAATGGTGCAGGCGCTCGACGCATCCGTCAGGTCTAAGGGAATCCCTGATGCCATTCACCTGCTATTTCGACGCAGAGCCATTAAAACCTCGTTTGCCCCATTGGTGTGAGACGCACAGAGTTACCTGAAATGTTAGCCGCTATATATTAAGGCGCCCTGCCTACAGGGACTTTGCCGACGTCCAGAGCGAAAACAAAACCACTCGGTCAGAAACTGAATAGTGACGCATTACAGATTATTGACGTACGACACTCGTCTAAGGGAAAAGAGGTGCTAGCATAGAGCCACCAGTCGATCTCAGCATGCACCCTAACTAGTAGTCAGGATATGACCGAGCCAGAAGACCCCAGCCGTGAGCGTCTCAAGCACCACTTTGCCCAGCGGGTAATTCATCAGGCACGTCAGATTCTTGAGATATGGCAGCGCCTGCAACGCAGTGAATGGTCCACCGTCGACCTCGCCGAATTGAGTGAGGCCAACCTGCGCCTGCTGCGCTTTGCCGAGCGCTTCGAACAGCCTGAACACACCCAGCTCGCGCGCCACATCAGTCAGTCGCTGGAAGCAGTGGACGCCAATCGTGGACGCCTGAGCAGTGGCTTGATCACCGACCTCAATCGTTTGATGCAGCGCTTGTCGCGTACCGGCCTGCGCCAAGGCGATCAGCTCGACCAGACCTTCCTGCCGCCGCTGCGCAAGCCCATCTACGTGATGCTGCAGGATCACGACCGTGCCGAGCGGCTGGCCAAGCAACTGGAATTCTTTGGCCTCAGCGCCCAGTCGCTGGACAGCGTCGCGGCGTTTCGCTCATCGATGGTCGAGCGCTTGCCGGCCGCGATCGTCATGGACGTGGATTTCAGTGGTGCCGGCGTCGGCCTGAAACTCGCAGCCGAAGCCCAGGTCGGGCTGGAGGAGCCGTTGCCGTTGCTGTTTTTCAGCCTGCACGAAACCGACACCCCGACGCGCCTCGCGGCCGTGCGCGCCGGCGGCCAGGAATTCCTCACCGGCACCCTCGAAGCGTCGAGCCTGCTGGAAAAGATCGAAGTCCTGACCTGCGTCGCCCAGTACGAACCTTATAAAGTGCTGATCATCGATGACTCCCGCGCCCAGGCCATGCACACCGAACGCCTGCTCAACAGCGCCGGTATCGTCACCCGCACCTTGATCGAACCGATTCAGGCAATGGCTGAACTGGCGGATTTCCAGCCTGACCTGATCATCCTCGACATGTACATGCCAGCCTGCACCGGCACCGAACTGGCCAAGGTGATCCGCCACAACGACCGTTATGTCAGCGTGCCGATCATTTACCTGTCGGCCGAGGACGATCTGGACAAGCAGCTTGACGCCATGAGCGAGGGCGGCGACGACTTCCTGACCAAACCGATCAAGCCGCGTCACCTGATCACCACCGTACGCAACCGAGCTGCCCGTGCGCGCAACTTGAAAGCACGGATGGTGCGCGACAGCCTCACCGGTTTGTATAACCACACGCACATCCTGCAATTGCTCGAAGACTGCTCGTTCCGCGCCCGTCGCGAGAACAAGCCGCTGAGCTTTGCCATGCTCGACATCGACCACTTCAAACGGGTCAACGACAGCCACGGCCACCCGATGGGCGACCGTGTCATCAAGAGCCTTGCACTGTTCCTCAAGCAACGTTTGCGCAAAACCGATTTCATCGGCCGTTACGGCGGCGAAGAGTTCGCCATCGTCATGCCCGACACTGACATGGAAGCCGCGCATAAAGTGCTCGACGAGATCCGCCAGCGCTTCGCCGAAATCCACTACCCGGCACAACCTCATGACTTGTGGTGCACCTTCAGCGCCGGCGTGGTGGAAATGCGCGATGATTCCGACAGCCTGATGATGGCCAGCCAGGCCGACGAAGCGCTGTACCGTGCCAAGGGTGCCGGGCGTAACCGGGTGCAGACGGCGCGGGAATCAAAGCAAAGTGCCACTATTTCATCGGAATCCACCGATTCGGTCATAACCCTGTAATAGAACCGCAATAAATTCAGGCGCTTACCATTTCTGTCGTTGGTAGCTGTCATGCGCCTGAAGTTGCTCACAAATTTTAATACGCTGCTGCTGGTCGCCGTGTGCCTCGCACTCGGCGCCACGCTGTGGTGGTCGCAAAAAGCGCTGGAACGCCCGTATCTGTTGATGGAGCGTTATCTGGGGCTGTCGCAGCAGTTTCAAAACGAGGTGGCGCGCAACGTCGGGGACTACCTCGCCAGTGGCGATGCCTTGCGTTTGAGCAGTGCCAGCCAGGCCATCGACAACGTACAGAAAGAACTTGGTGAACTGCCGCCGGCGCTGGCCGATACGTTGCGCCCGAGCCTGTCAGGCCTCGATGAATTCAGCAAAACCGATTTGCTCGCCGCCGGCAAACTGGCCGGTGATCCGCAGGCATTGCTGTTGCAGGCCGAGCGCGAATTGAGCGCCAGCCTCGACCAGCTCAGCGCCTATGCCAGCGGCAACGCGGCCTACCTGACGCCGCTGCTTGCTGCCTCTCAGCACTTGGGCAAACTCTCACTGGCGCGAGACAAACTGGTCAGCAGCGGGCGCAGTGAACTGGCGGTCGACGTTGAACGCGAAGTCAGCAATATCCGCGCTCAAGCACAGTTGATCGATGCCCTGCCCCTGCTGGGTGTAGTGGCCAGCAACGAATCGAGCAGCGACGATTTCGCGGCGATGATGGGTATCGAAAGCAGCGAAAAAACCGTTGCCGAGGATGCCGGTGTCGGCCTCAAACGTGAACTCAACAGCCTGCTCGGTCGCTACCCGGCAGAGCTTGCACGCACCCGCGAGCAAATCCAGAAACGCAGCGAACTCAGCACCGCCACCCACGCGAAAATCGCTGCCGTACAACACGCCATCGCCGGACTGGAACCGGTGGTGCGTGCCCAGCACGGGCAAATTCAGGGCGAAGTGCGGCTGATGCAAGGCGTGATGATCGGCCTGATTCTGCTGATTGCGCTGCTGATCGACACCTTGCAGCGGCGTCTGGCGCGAACCCTGACCAACCTCGCGCCGGCATTGTCCGTATGGGCCGACGGCGATTTCAGTCGCGACATTCAACTGGGCAAGACCAACCGCGAGCTGCACGACATCGAAGCCTCGCTGAATCGCTTGCGCGCGTATCTGGTGGATCTGGTTGGGACCATTCGCGGCAATGCTGAACAAGTCGCGGGCAGCAGCCGCACCCTCGCCGAGTTGAGCAACGAACTGCACAGCGGCGCCGAACATCAGGCCGGAGACACGGCGCTGATTCGCGATTCGCTCGGCGAACTGGAGGCGACTATCCAGCAAGTTGCCGGGGACGCGCGTCAGGCCGCCGATGCCAGCCGTCATGCCGGTTTGGCTGTCGAGCACGGTCAGACCGTCATCGGCCAGAGCCTCACAGGCCTGCACGCCTTGGTCGGCGAAGTGCAGGGCAATGCGCAGATGATCGAACATCTGGCTGAAGAGTCGGCGACCATTGGCGGCGTGCTGACGGTGATCCGCTCGATTGCCGACCAGACCAATCTACTGGCACTGAACGCAGCGATTGAAGCGGCGCGCGCCGGGGAAATGGGCCGCGGTTTTGCCGTGGTGGCCGAGGAAGTGCGCTCCCTGGCGCAGCGTACGGCCGGGGCGACGGCGGAAATTCAAACCCTGATTGCCGGCCTGCAAACCGCTGCCCGGCAATCGGTCGAAGGCATGCGTGCGCAAGTCGAGCACGCCGAAGCGACGGCGAATCAGGCACAAGCGGCGGACGGTGCGCTGGACAAGATTGTCGGTGCGATCCAGACCATTTCCGACACAGCAATCCGCATCGCCGATATCACCGCGCAGCAAAGTGGCGCGGTCAGCGAGATTCGCGATCACAGCGAGCGGATTCATCAGTTGGGTGGGGATAACTTGCTGCGTATCGGCCGGGGCCGCGAGCAAGGCGAAAACCTGTTGGTACTGGGCGGGCAGTTGCATGAGGCCGTACAAGCCTTCCGCGTCTAAAGAAATTCCCTGTAGGAGCTGCCGCAGGCTGCGATCCTTTGATCTTGCCTTTAAAAGTCAAAAGATCGCAGCCTTCGGCAGCTCCTACACAGTTGCGTGATGCAAATGACCGGATCAGATCACGCGGTCACATATTTTGCGCAAACATCGGCCATCGTGCTGGCTATTGCATAGAACTGGACAGTCATAAAGTCTTTGCGGCATAGTCGCCGGGTTCTGACGACTGCTCATTCATGACAAGGACAACGCAGATGGCAACCCTACTGGTGCTGCACGGCCCCAACCTGAACCTGCTCGGCACCCGCGAACCGGGTACCTATGGGTCGACGACCCTGGCGCAGATCAATCAGGATCTGGAGCGCCGCGCCCGTGAAGCCGGCCATCATCTGCTGCATCTGCAAAGCAATGCCGAGTACGAATTGATCGACCGCATCCACGCCGCACGCGGCGAAGGTGTGGACTTTATCCTGATCAATCCGGCCGCATTTACACATACAAGTGTTGCATTACGTGACGCGTTGCTTGGAGTGAGCATCCCATTCATCGAAGTGCATTTGTCCAACGTGCACAAGCGCGAACCTTTCCGCCATCACTCTTACTTCTCCGACGTAGCGGTGGGAGTGATCTGCGGCCTTGGCGCCAGCGGTTACCGACTGGCCCTGGAGGCTGCACTAGAACAGCTTGAAACACAGGCAACGACTTGAACGACAAGCGTTAAGCGCCCCTGACCGACCCTTGGGAGTTGATGATTCATGGATATCCGTAAAGTTAAGAAACTGATCGAATTGCTGGAAGAGTCCGGCATCGACGAGCTCGAGATCAAGGAAGGCGAAGAGTCCGTACGCATCAGCCGTCACAGCAAGACCCCGGCTCAGCAGTACTACGCGCCTGCACCGATGCAAGCGCCGGTCGCTGCACCAGCCGCCGCTCCTGTAGCTGCAGCTGCTCCGGTTGCCGCTGCTGCCCCGGCGCTGAACGGCACTGTTGCCCGTTCGCCGATGGTCGGCACGTTCTACCGCAAGTCTTCGCCAGCCTCGCCGTCCTTCGTTGAAGTCGGCCAGACCGTGAAGAAAGGCGACACTCTGTGCATCGTTGAAGCCATGAAGATGATGAACCACATCGAAGCTGAAACCAGCGGTGTGATCGAGTCCATCCTCGTCGAAGACGGCCAGCCGGTTGAGTACGACCAACCGCTGTTCACCATCGTTTGAACTGCGGAGAGCCTTTGATGACTGCGAAGTTGGAAAAAGTTCTGATCGCGAACCGCGGTGAGATCGCCCTGCGGATTCTGCGTGCCTGCAAAGAGATGGGCATCAAGACCGTCGCCGTTTACTCCAAGGCCGACAAAGAGCTGATGCACCTGGGTCTGGCAGACGAATCCGTCTGCATCGGCCCGGCCTCGGCCTCTCAGTCTTACCTGCACATCCCGGCCATCATCGCTGCCGCCGAAGTGACTGGCGCTACCGCCATTCACCCAGGCTACGGTTTCCTCGCGGAAAACGCCGATTTTGCCGAGCAGGTCGAGAACTCCGGCTTCGCCTTCATCGGCCCGAAAGCCGACACCATTCGCCTGATGGGCGACAAGGTATCGGCCAAGCACGCGATGATCGAAGCAGGCGTGCCAACCGTTCCAGGTTCTGACGGCCCACTGCCGGAAGACGAAGAAACCGCGCTGCGCATCGGTCGTGAAGTCGGCTACCCGGTGATCATCAAGGCCGCTGGCGGCGGCGGTGGTCGCGGCATGCGCGTGGTGCACAAGGAAGAAGACCTGATCTCGTTCGCCAAACTGACCCGCACCGAAGCAGGCGCGGCGTTTGGCAACCCGATGGTCTATCTGGAAAAATTCCTGACCAACCCGCGTCACGTCGAAGTGCAGGTTCTGTCCGACGGCCAGGGTCACGCCATCCATCTGGGCGACCGCGATTGCTCGCTGCAACGTCGTCACCAGAAGGTTCTCGAAGAAGCGCCGGCACCGGGCATCGACGAGCAGGCTCGCCAGGAAGTTCTGGCTCGCTGCGTCAAGGCGTGCATCGACATCGGCTACCGCGGCGCCGGCACTTTCGAGTTCCTGTACGAGAACGGTCGTTTCTACTTCATCGAAATGAACACTCGTGTTCAGGTGGAGCACCCGGTTTCGGAAATGGTCACCGGTATCGACATCGTCAAGGAGATGCTCAGCATCGCCGCTGGCAACAAACTGTCGTTCACGCAAGATGACGTGGTTATCCGCGGTCACTCGCTGGAATGCCGGATCAACGCTGAAGACCCGAAAACCTTCATGCCGAGCCCGGGCACGGTCAAGCATTTCCACGCGCCAGGCGGCAACGGCGTTCGCGTCGATTCGCACCTGTACAGCGGTTATGCCGTTCCGCCGAACTACGACTCGCTGATCGGCAAGCTGATCACTTACGGCGCTACCCGCGACGAAGCCATGGCCCGCATGCGCAATGCCCTGGACGAAATCGTGGTTGACGGGATCAAGACCAACATCCCGCTGCACCGTGATCTGGTTCGTGACGAAGGCTTCTGCAAAGGGGGCGTGAACATTCACTACCTCGAGCACAAGCTGGCTGGCGAGAAGCACTAAGCTTCAGCCCGCACCAGACAAAGCCGCCTTCGGGCGGCTTTGTTGTTTCTGCAGCAAAGTCAAAAGATCGCAGCCTGCGGCAGCTCCTACAGGGGAACACATTCCAATTGTAGGAGCTGCCGCAGGCTGCGATCTTTTGATCTATAGCCTTTTAACCATGGTCGTGTTCTGCCGCGCGCTCGCGTAAACTTGCGCGCTTCTCGCAGGCCGCTAGTCTGCAATCAATATTTTTCAAAGGTGCCCGCCATGCCTTGGCTGCAAGTACGTCTCGCCATCAGCCCGGAACAAGCCGAAACCTACGAAGACGCTTTCCTTGAAGTGGGCGCTGTTTCGGTGACCTTCATGGACGCCGAAGATCAACCGATCTTCGAGCCGGAACTCAACACCACTCCGCTGTGGGCGCACACTCACCTGCTGGCCCTGTTCGAAGGCGGCACCGAGCCTGCACCCGTGCTGGCCCACCTCGAATTGCTGACCGGCAGCCCGCTGCCCGAGCATCACAGCGAAGTCATCGAAGACCAGGATTGGGAACGCAGCTGGATGGATGGTTTCCAGCCAATGCGTTTCGGCCAGCGCCTGTGGATCGTCCCGAGCTGGCATGCCGCGCCCGAGCCTGACGCAGTCAACCTGCTGCTGGATCCGGGCCTGGCGTTCGGTACCGGCACCCACCCGACCACCGCGCTGTGCCTGGAATGGCTCGACGGCCAGGACCTCAAAGACTGTAACGTGCTGGATTTCGGCTGCGGCTCGGGGATTCTGGCCATCGCCGCCCTGCTGCTCGGCGCTAAAGAAGCCGTCGGCACCGACATCGACGTGCAGGCGCTGGAAGCCTCGCGCGACAATGCCGGGCGCAACAATATCGCCGAGGAGCTGTTCCCGCTGTACCTGCCGCAAGATCTGCCGCAGGTCAAAGCAGACGTGCTGGTCGCCAATATCCTCGCCGGCCCGCTGGTGTCGCTGGCACCGCAATTGTCCAGCCTGGTCAAATCCGGCGGGCGCCTGGCGCTGTCGGGCATTCTTGCCGAACAAGGTGAAGAAGTCGCTGCTGCCTACGCTCAGGACTTCGATCTCGACCCGATCGCCAATCGCGATGGCTGGGTGCGCATCACCGGGCGTCGGCGCTAGAATGGCCGCCTGCATAATCCGGATCGCCGCATGACCGACAGCTTCGTCACTCAGTGCCCGCATTGCCAAACCAGCTTCCGTGTCAGCCACGCTCAATTGAGCGTGGCCCGCGGGGTGGTTCGCTGCGGCTCCTGCCTGCAAGTGTTCAACGCCGCCAAACAGCTGCTTGAACAGCACGCGGGCAAGGACGCGGTGACGCCGGTTGCACCTGCCAATGCCGAACAACTGCCGGTTGCACCACCGCCGGTGGTTGAATCGCCCGCGGTCGTTGAGCCACCTGTCACCCGCGCCATCAGCCAAAAGCAATGGAGCGCCTCGGAGCTGGACCTCGACAGTCTCGACCTGGACGAAGAACTCGCCCGCCTCGAACAACGGGAAATCCAGCCAACCACCGAATTCGGTCGTCCGCGCGAAGATTCCCTGAGTGCCCGTCGTGACAGTCCGGAACCGGATGAAGCGGTCTGGTCCGACAGCCTGTTCAGCAAGCCTGCCGACGAGAGAGCGGAGCCTGAAGCCGAACCGGAAGTTGTCGAGGAACCGATCAAAGCCGCACGCACCGAGCCCTCGCTGTCGCTGGAGCCGGTGGATCTGGATGATGAACCGGCGATCCCGCAATTGCGCCTGCACGATCCGATCGATCCGAATTCCCGCCGTGAGCGCCTCTCCGCGAGTGACGACAGCGATGACGATCTGCCATTGCTCGAACCGCAGCGCAAAAAACGTGAGCGCGCAGACCCCGGTGTACGCGCCGAAGTCTTGCAGGACCTGACTGACGATCCGCTGCAACTGGACTGGCAGAAGCGCCGCTCACCCTGGGCCCGTCGCCTGCTTTGGCTGCTGTTGGTGTTGCTCGCCGCTGGCGGGCTCGCTGCCCAGTACATCGCCTACCATTTCGACGAACTGGCGCGGCAGGATCAATACCGCCCATGGTTCCAGCAAGTCTGCCCGCAAATCGGCTGCACGGTGCCGTCCAAGGTCGACATTGCCAGAATCAAAAGCAGCAACCTGGTAGTGCGCAGCCATCCGGAGTTCAACGGCGCGCTGGTGGTCGACGCGATCATTTATAACCGCGCAACGTTCTCCCAGCCGTTTCCGCTGCTGGAGCTGCGGTTTGCCGACCTAAACGGCCACCTGATCGCCAGTCGGCGCTTCAAACCCGGCGAATACTTGAGCGGCGATCTCGAAGGTTTGGCAGAAATGCCGCCACAAACGCCGATCCACATCGCGCTGGATATTCTCGATCCAGGCCCTAAAGCGGTGAATTACAGCCTGAGTTTTCACTCGCCCGAGTGAATCGCTTCATCGTTTCTGAATTGACGGCAATTTTCTGACTGCGCGCCGGGCTACCGAACCGCTGGCGATAAGAAAATAACTGTTCAGATTTTGTTCAATTCAGCCTTTATCCAGTCATCGAGAGCGGGTATCATGCCAACCCTTTTTCGAACTCTCATGATCCGGCCCCACTTCAGGGAAGTCCTATGTCGGCGGTACGCATCGGCCCATATACATTACAGAACGGCTTGATTCTCGCCCCGATGGCGGGGGTCACCGACCAGCCCTTTCGTCAGCTTTGCAAGCGTTTGGGCGCAGGGCTTGTGGTCTCGGAAATGGTCACCAGTGACATGAGCCTGTGGAACACCCGCAAGTCGCGCATGCGCATGATCCACGAAGGCGATCCCGAGCCACGCTCGGTACAGATTGCCGGTGGTGATGCACAGATGCTGGCAAATGCGGCCCGCGCCAACGTCGAACTGGGCGCACAGATTATTGATATCAACATGGGTTGCCCGGCAAAGAAGGTCTGCAACAAGGCCGCCGGCTCCGCGTTGTTGAAAGATGAAGCACTGGTGACCGAGATCCTGCAGGCCGTCGTGGCGGCGGTTGATGTGCCGGTCACCCTGAAGATCCGCACTGGCTGGGATCGCGACAACAAGAACGGTCTGACCGTGGCGAAGATCGCCGAGCAGGCCGGGATCACCGCGCTGGCAGTGCATGGCCGCACTCGCGCCGATCTGTACAAAGGTGAAGCCGAGTACGACACGATTGCCGCGATCAAGCAGGCCGTGTCGATCCCGGTGTTTGCCAATGGCGATATCGATTCGCCGGAAAAGGCCCGTTACGTACTCGATGCGACCGGTGCCGATGGCCTGTTGGTAGGCCGAGCCGCCCAAGGGCGGCCATGGATTTTTCGCGAGATCGATCACTTCCTGCGCACTGGCGAGAAATTGCCGGCACCGGAGCTGATCGAGGTGGAACACATTCTGCTAGAGCATCTGGCCGCACTTCACGCTTTCTATGGGGATGTGATGGGCGTGCGTATTGCTCGAAAGCATGTGGGCTGGTATCTCGCAACCTTGCCGGGCGCCAAGGAGTTTCGCGCCCACTTCAATCGTTTGGATGGTACGGAAACACAATGCGCCAATGTTCGGGAGTTCTTCGCCGAGCATTACAAGAGCCTGACAGGGGACGAAGAAGGGGTGGCCGCATGACGATGATGACCGAGACTTTAGTGAGTGGAACAGCACCCGTGAGCGACAACGTGAATTTGAAACAGCACCTCAATACACCAAGCGAAGAAGGTCAGACCCTTCGCGGGAGTGTCGAGAAGGCGCTGCACAATTATTTCGCCCACCTTGAGGGCGCGTCCGTCACGGATGTGTACAACCTGGTGCTCTCCGAAGTCGAGGCTCCCCTGCTCGAAAGCGTGATGAACTACGTCAAGGGCAACCAGACCAAGGCCAGCGAGCTGCTCGGACTCAACCGAGGCACGCTGCGCAAGAAACTCAAGCAGTACGATCTGCTGTAAGCATTCAATCAAACCAGAAAGGCGCCCGCGTAAAACCGGTCGCCTTTTTTGCTGACTTCCTTTGCTTTTGATGGAAATTGAGATGACCGACCAGACTACCCGCCTGCCGATCCGCCGCGCCTTGATCAGCGTTTCCGACAAGACCGGGATCCTCGAATTCGCCAAGGAGCTTGAAGCCCTGGGCGTCGAGATCCTCTCCACCGGCGGAACGTTCAAGCTGCTGCGCGACAACGGCGTTGCCGCAGTGGAAGTCGCGGATTACACCGGTTTCGCAGAGATGATGGACGGTCGGGTGAAGACCCTGCACCCGAAAATCCACGGTGGCATCCTCGGTCGTCGCGGTATCGACGACGCCATCATGAACGAACACGGCATCAAGCCGATCGATCTGGTCGCGGTCAACCTGTACCCGTTCGAAGCGACCATCAACAAGCCAGGTTGCGACCTGCCGACCGCCATCGAGAACATCGACATCGGCGGCCCGACCATGGTCCGTTCGGCAGCAAAAAACCATAAAGACGTCGCGATCGTGGTCAATGCCAGCGATTACGCCAACGTCCTCGAAAACCTCAAATCCGGCGGTCTGACCTACGCTCAGCGTTTCGACCTGATGCTCAAGGCGTTCGAACACACTGCTGCCTACGACGGCATGATCGCCAACTACATGGGCACCGTGAACCAGGCCGCTGAAACCCTGAGCACCGAAGGCCGCAGCGAATTCCCACGCACCTTCAACAGCCAGTTCATCAAGGCTCAGGAAATGCGCTACGGCGAGAACCCGCACCAGAGCGCGGCGTTCTATGTGGAAGCCAAACCTGCCGAAGTCGGCATCGCTACCGCGACCCAACTGCAAGGCAAAGAGCTGTCGTACAACAACGTGGCCGACACCGACGCTGCGCTGGAATGTGTGAAGAGCTTCGTCAAGCCAGCCTGCGTGATCGTCAAGCATGCCAACCCGTGCGGCGTGGCGGTGAGCCCGGACGCCGAAGGCGGCATCCGTCAGGCCTACGAACTGGCTTACGCCACCGACACCGAATCGGCGTTCGGCGGCATCATCGCCTTCAACCGTGAACTGGATGCCGAGACCGCCAAAGCGATCGTCGAGCGTCAGTTCGTTGAAGTCATCATCGCCCCTTCCGTGAGCGAAGAAGCCCGCGCCATCGTTGCCGCCAAAGCCAACGTGCGCCTGCTGGCCTGCGGCGAGTGGTCGGCTGACCGCGCTGCCGCTTGGGATTACAAGCGCGTCAACGGCGGCCTGCTGGTACAAAGCCGCGACATCGGCATGATCGGCAGCGAAGACCTGAAAGTCGTGACCAAGCGTGCACCGACCGAACAGGAAATCAACGACCTGATCTTCGCCTGGAAAGTGGCCAAGTACGTCAAATCCAACGCAATCGTCTACGCCAAGAACCGTCAGACCATCGGTGTCGGCGCTGGCCAGATGAGCCGCGTAAACTCCGCACGTATCGCTGCGATCAAGGCTGAACACGCGGGTCTGCAAGTTGCGGGTTCGGTGATGGCGTCGGACGCGTTCTTCCCGTTCCGCGACGGTCTGGACAATGCGGCCAAGGTCGGCATCACTGCGGTGATCCAGCCAGGTGGCTCGATGCGTGATGCTGAAGTGATTGCCGCTGCTGATGAAGCCGGCATCGCGATGGTGTTCACCGGCATGCGCCACTTCCGTCACTGATACACGCTCCCTCTGTGCAGAAGCTTTGTAGGAGCTGCCGGAGGCTGCGATCTTTTGATCTTGTTTTTGAGATCAAGATCAAAAGATCGCAGCCTCCGGCAGCTCCTACAGGGTTTGCACACAGAGGTTTTGCAGCGCTTTACAGAATTTGAGGTTTTTGAAATGAATGTTTTGATCATTGGCAGCGGTGGCCGTGAACACGCTCTGGCCTGGAAAGTGGCTCAGGATCCGCGCGTGCAGAAGGTTTTTGTTGCCCCGGGCAACGCCGGCACGGCGATTGAAGCCAAGTGCGAGAACGTCGCCATTGACGTGCTGGCCCTTGAGCAACTCGCCGATTTCGCCGAGAAAAACGTTTCCCTGACCATCGTCGGCCCGGAAGTGCCGCTGGTCGCTGGCGTTGTCGACCTGTTCCGCTCCCGTGGCCTGGACTGCTTCGGTCCGACCGCCGGCGCTGCGCAGCTGGAAGGCTCGAAAGCGTTCACCAAGGACTTCCTGGCGCGCCACAAGATCCCGACCGCCGACTACCAGAATTTCACCGAGATCGAGCCAGCCCTGGCTTATCTGCGTGAAAAAGGCGCACCGATCGTGATCAAGGCCGATGGCCTGGCCGCCGGTAAAGGCGTGATCGTTGCCATGACCCTGGCCGAAGCAGAAGACGCCGTGCGCGACATGCTTGCCGGCAATGCTTTCGGCGATGCCGGTTCGCGCGTGGTCATCGAAGAATTCCTCGACGGCGAAGAAGCTTCGTTCATCGTCATGGTCGACGGCAAGAATGTCCTGCCGATGGCCACCAGTCAGGACCACAAACGCGTCGGCGACGGCGACAGCGGCCCGAACACCGGCGGCATGGGTGCTTACTCCCCTGCCCCGGTAGTCACCGCCGATGTGCACAAGCGCGTGATGGACCTGGTGATCTGGCCGACCGTGCGCGGCATGGCCGAAGAAGGCAACGTCTACACTGGCTTCCTGTACGCCGGTCTGATGATCGACAAGGCCGGCAACCCGAAAGTCATCGAGTTCAACTGCCGTTTCGGTGATCCGGAAACCCAACCGGTGATGCTGCGCTTGCAGTCGAGCCTGGTGCTGCTGGTTGAAGCCGCTCTGGCGCAAGCGCTGGACAAGATCGAAGCGCAGTGGGATCCACGTCCGAGCGTTGGCATCGTGCTGGCCGCTGGCGGCTACCCGGGCGACTACGCCAAAGGCGCGGCGATCAATGGTCTGGACGCTGCGGCAAGCCTGGAAGGCAAAGTCTTCCACGCCGGCACCGCACTGAAAGATGGCCAGGTCGTGACCGCCGGTGGTCGCGTACTCTGCGCCACCGCAATGGGCGCCAGCGTCAGTGAAGCCCAACAGCAAGCCTACAAGCTGGCGGCCGCGATCGACTGGGAAGGCAGCTTCTACCGCAAGGACATTGGCTACCGCGCCATTGCCCGTGAACGTGGCGAAACCCAGGAATAAGCAGTCCTTGAAGTCCGGCGAAGGAGACCGCTCCTCGCCGGGCTGTTCCGCCGCCGCGCGTCGTTATACTCTGGCATCAACCTAAGAAGGGATTTCGCCGTGCGCTGGCTCAGGATTGCCATAAGCTTCACCGTCACGTTGCTGACCTTGCTCTGCATGCTCCCGGCCCAGGCCTCGCAAGGCAGTGGCTGGTCGGTATTGCTCGACGATCAGGGCAATCTGCAACTGAGCGACATCCGCTCAGCCCGTTACACCAATCAATTCAGCCCCATCGACCTTGACCGCCTCACCGCGGCCCAGCCCGAGGGAGCATTGTGGCTGCGTTTCAGGCTCGCGCCCGGCAAGCACGAACAAGTGCTGCGGATCTTCGCCCCGGACCTTTCACACCTCAATCTGTACGTGCTCGACGGCGACCAGTTGATCGAGCAACGCAACACCGGCACCGACCAGCCCCAGGCTGAACGGCCGCTACCGAGCAGCGACTTCATGCTGCCCCTGCCGCAAAGTGGCAAGCCTCTCGACGTCTACGTGCGGCTGGTTTCCGACCATCAGTTGCGCCCGCACATCACCCTGCAATCGGCGGTCATGAGCGCAGCCGACCAGAACCAGACACTGATCTTCGGCCTGTTGTTCGGCTGCCTCGCCATGCTGTTGCTGCACAATCTCGTGCGTTACGCCTACTCCCGTTCACGCAGCAGCCTGTGGCTCGCGGTCTGCGAGGGTCTGTTGGGGCTCAGCCTGTTGCTGTTGCTCAACCTCGCCGGCCCCTGGCTGCCGAACTGGCATGCGATCCAGACGCCAGGGGCTTATCTCGCGTTGCTGCTGACCGCTCCGGCCGGTCTGATGTTTGCCCTGCGCTTCTTCGCCCCGCTGGGCCCGCATCCGCTGAACAAACTGTTGCTGGGCGACATTCTGTTCATCGTGACTTGTAGCTTGTTGCTGTTGTTCGTCAACACCTTGCCACTGAACATCATCACTTACGCGCTGGTAGCACTCGCCGGCCTGAGCATGTTGTTTGTCGCGTCCTATCACTGGCAGAAGGGCTACCGCCCGGCGCGGTTGTTCGTGGCCGCCATGGTGGTGTTCAACATCGGTACGCTGATCATTCTTCCGGCATTGCTGGGCCTGACCTTGGTCGCGCCGCAAGGCCTGATCATGACGTTGATGGTGTTTATCTGCATCAGCGGACTGTTGATGAGCATTGCGCTGGGCGAGCGTCAACGCAGCATCACCGAAAGCCGCTTCAGCATCAGTCGCGACCTCGCCGCAAGCAACGCCGAGATCAACGCCAAGGCCGAGTTCCTCGCCAAGATCAGCCACGAGATCCGCACGCCGATGAACGGCGTGCTGGGCATGACCGAGTTGCTGCTCGGCACGCCGTTGTCGGTCAAACAGCGCGATTACGTGCAGACCATCCACAGCGCCGGCAACGAACTGCTGACATTGATCAACGAGATCCTCGACATCTCCAAACTCGAATCCGGGCAGATCGAACTGGACGACGTGCAGTTCGATCTCAACGCCTTGATCGACGATTGTCTGAGCATCTACCGCGCCAAGGCCGAACAGCAGAACGTCGAACTGATCAGCTTTATTCAGCCGCAAGTGCCGCGGGTGATCAGCGGTGACCCGACCCGTCTGCGCCAGACCCTGCTGAGCCTGCTGGAAAACGCCCTGAAGAAAACCGACGAAGGCGAAGTGCTGATCGTCGTCGCCCTCGATGAGCGCAGCAGCAAACCACGCCTGCGCATCGCCGTGCAGGACAGCGGCCAGCCGATGGAGCAGGAAGAGCGTGACGCGCTGATGCACGCCGAGCTGCACAGCAAGCATTTCCTTTCGGCCAATCGTCTGGGAGGCAATCTGGGTCTGGTGATCGCACGGCAACTGATCCGGTTGATGCAGGGTGAATTCGGCATCAAGAGCGGCACCAATCAGGGCAGCACCTTGTGGCTGACGCTGCCGCTGGACCCGGATCGCCTTGAACACCCGACCTCCGACCTCGACAGCCCGCTGCAAGGCGCGCGGGTGCTGGTGGTCGATGACAACGACACTTGTCGCAAGGTGCTGGTGCAGCAATGCAGCGCCTGGGGCCTGAACGTCAGCGCCGTGCCGTCGGGCAAGGAAGCACTGGCGCTGCTGCGCACCAAGGCGCACCTGCGCGACTACTTCGATGTAGTGCTGCTCGATCAGAACATGCCCGGCATGACCGGCATGCAACTGGCAGCCAAGATCAAGGAAGACCCAAGCCTGAACCACGATATCCTGTTGATCATGCTCACCGGCATCAGCAACGCGCCGAGCAAGATCATCGCGCGCAACTCGGGGATCAAACGGATTCTGGCCAAACCCGTGGCCGGCTATACGCTCAAGACCACCCTGGCGGACGAACTCAACCAGCGCAACAAAGGCCAGGTGGTGTTCCAGCCGCAAGTGGTGAGCGCGGCCACGGTGGCCAAAGTACCGAGCGACTTCCGCATCCTCGTTGCCGAAGACAATACGATTTCAACCAAAGTGATTCGCGGCATGCTCGGCAAGCTCAACCTGCAACCCGACACCGCCAGCAACGGCGAAGAAGCGCTGCAAGCGATGAAAGCCCAGCGTTACGACCTGGTGTTGATGGACTGCGAGATGCCCATCCTCGACGGCTTCTCGGCAACTCAGCAATTGCGCGCGTGGGAAGTCAGCAACCAACGCATCCGCACGCCGATCGTCGCGCTGACTGCGCACATTTTAGCCGAGCACAAGGAGCGCGCACGCCAGGCCGGAATGGACGGGCACATGTCCAAACCGGTCGAGCTGTCGCAATTGCGCGAGTTGATCGAGCATTGGGTGGCCCAACGTGATCAGCACAATCGTACGGCGTCGACCTTCTGAATCGCTCAGATCTCCAGACTGCTCAGATAATTGAGCGAGCCGCTTATTACCGACTTTTTTACCTTTTCCCGAAACTGGGCGTAATAAAGGGTGTTGAATGTGATGGCGGCGATCTGTTCGACGCTGTCATGGATCAGCGTCTCGTCCTCGCCGAACAGAAATCCTGAGATCTGTCGCTTGATCCTGAACTGACGATTATAGATGCCCATCTGCACCTTGTTCAGGCCGCTCATGACGCAGGGAATTATCTGAAAGAAACCGGCATTGCCACGAATGCTCGTAGACTCGAACAGCTTGAGCGCCAATGTATTGCGCTCCATTGCCACCAGCGCACGACGCATTGGCTCGGAAAACTCCTCGCCCATGATGGTTGAAATCCGTTGCGTCGCCTGGCCGGCCATCAAGCTGTTGCGCAATGGCGTCAAGGTTTGCGGTTTCGGCACATCCCAACCGATAAACTTGAGTACCTTGCAGTAGTACTCGAACCAGTCAGCCGAAAGACCATCCTCAATTGCCGCACGCGTAGTCTTTTGTGCATAGGCGGTGCTCATGAAGATGTCTTCTCGATGTGACGCCGGCAGGCTACCGGCAAATGCCACAACGCTACCGCCCACCACCGCTGCCTGCGGTGTCATCGCAGCCGACATGATTCCACCTCCGTTGGCAGAGGCAACGTTGCAACATTGCGCGCAAGTCTGTCCCTGACTTTCAAGGCAGTCGCGGCACGCACAGGGCCGTAAAGCTGTTCAATAAGGTTTGCACACGCGTGATGCACGTGAACCAAACCGTGCAGATCATCAGCTTGATACGACTGTTGGAATGGATTGGGGCTCAATACCTGTCGAGTTTTGAACTCGACATACGCGCTGGTAATCGAGTTGGGGGATTTCGCGACTATCACCAGTAAACGTACATCCATCAAAGGCTCTGGAACTGCGGTCGGCTTGGGCTCAACCAATGGTTGCATGTGACTGCGCAGCAGTTGGAGTGCCGGCTCTTTGTCTGGCAACCTTGCAACTCGCGCCAGAACCGCGGCGGTTGTATGGGCGTCACCCAACGCGCCGTAAGTCAACATGGCGGTAAACACATCGGGCACGAGTCCTTCTGCGTTGTAACTGAACTCCCATGTCTGATTCGACTTTTTTTGTCGTAACCAGTAGGCATCGAGAACTTCCATACAGGCGTCATACCAGACTATCTCAGGAGTTTTTTCAATCTTTTTATTAGCCACCAGTTGTGCAAGCAATATCGAATTGATCAGATCATCGTAAGCCGCCGCACCATCAACTTCAGGCACAAGTACAATGGAATTTCCCACCACCATCGTCAAATATTCATCGACCATGTCCACCCCTCCTGAATATAAAAAAGGGCAGCCGACTCCGACCGCCCTTCCAACACTGATTAAATCTCGAACTCTTCGATTTTAGAAAGTGCATTCAGACCCAACTTAGTGCGTATATAGTCGCGAGTTGCATTGGCTGTATCAGTGTTTTTTTCAAACACGGTTTCGCCACGATACATTTTCACGTTGCGAACATCCACATCGACGAACAGCACTTTGTCCGACGTATTCCTGCGCAGGAAACGAACTGCACCGACAGCCATTAAGGGCACACCATTTACTTCGGTACAGGCTCCGGTCGAAATACCACCCACGCCGTTATTCAAAAGGTTTCGTTCATACAGCGTCAAGGCGGTCTCACGCTTGCTCAGGGCTGCAATTGCATCGGTTGCCACTTTCAACATCAATGCACTAGTCGGACCGGGCAATGCTACACCCGAGAGAACTGAACCCAGAATCTCCAGTACCAGTTTGTCCATTCGAACACTGGTACCGCCTACTTCAAGATCATTGTAATATTTCCTGATAGACGTCCAGCCCGCGGCTTCCATAACGTTACGGAAGAGAAGATACCATTCTTGACCTTGGTCTTCCCGCGGATACCGTTTGTTCGCCGCCAGGCTTGCGAAAAGAAAGGCATTTTGTGCGTCGGTTCGATTTACATCACTGAGGTTACCCGTAAAAGACAGAATACCCTCACCAACGACAGAGCCTTTATCCGGTACTACAACAGCATCTCCCGCGGCAATACCCGAGGCAAAACTTCGACTCCGAATAGCGGGCATTTCACTGACATCATATTGTTGTATTTCTTTCAAACACCTATCAACAAACGTTGGCTGCATCACTTGGTTACTCATCACGAATTCCTTATCGTTACTCAAACAAGCTCTCATGAACTTGTGAGAACAACCATAACCAGCCAAACAAAAACATACCAACCTAAAGATGTAACATAATCAACAAACAAAACAACAACCAACAACCAAACGAACAGCAACTCCAAACATATTAAAAAGACGTTACCGACAAAAACTTGAACGACTGATAGACTCCATCCCCACATTCTCCTGCCGTGAGCCAAGATCATGCTCCACGTGTTATTCAGCGTTTACCTGAAGATGCTGGTGCTCTACAGCCCGTTCTTCGTGTTGTCCTGCTTTATCAGCCTGACCCGTGGTTATTCGCGCAAGGAGCAACGCCGACTGGCGTGGAAAGTGGCGATCGCCACCCTGGTTTCCAGCGTTCTGCTGTATTTGTTCGGGCGAGTGATTTTCGACGTGTTTGGCATCACTGTGGATGCCTTCCGGATCGGCGCCGGCAGCGTGTTGTTCATATCGGCGCTGGGCATGGCGCAGGGCAAGTCGGTGGTGCAAACCGACAATGTGCAGCAGGATGTGACCATCGTGCCGTTGACCATTCCACTGACCGTCGGCCCCGGCACCATCGGCGCCTTGTTGGTGATGGGCGTCAGCCAGCCACACTGGGACGACAAACTCACCGCGATCACAAGTATCGCGCTGGCCAGCTTCACCGTCGGCGTGGTGCTGTACCTGTCGAACCGCATCGAGCGGATTCTCGGCGATCAGGGTCTGCAGATTGTCAGTCGTTTGATGGGCTTGTTCGTGTGCGCACTGGCGGCGCAGATCATCTTTACCGGGATCAAGGGTTATCTGGTGCCTTGAGTACAGACTCCCCGGCAATAACCACCCGGTAAAACGCCGCGAACGGTATCGTTCGCGGCGTTTTGCTGTCGCTCAGGGTTAACCGGCGCTCACCGGCCCTGCCGAATTCAAATCAAACGTTTTCAACAACCGCGTCGAGTGTGGCAAACCCTTTATCACCCCGCGCTTTGGCCAAAGCGCTCAGCCACTGCTGAGTCGCGAGCGTGTACAGGTGGTCGGCAACAACGATGCTGATTTGGACTGTCATGCCTGTTTCCCCCTCCTGCGGTTCAGCCGCGCGCACGATCAGACTGTGCGCATTGTCCGGATCGCTGAACACCAGTTGCCCATCAACCTGCGACATCACCAAGCGTTCATTGTTGGCCAGGTCCAGAACCAGCGTGCCCTCGCCGGCGACTTGCGTAGCGGATGGTCGGCGGCTATCGACAACGATGCAGTCCAGCCGCTGCCACGCTTCATCCGAGATTCGGTAGCTCGACGTAAACGCACCGAAAGCCAGAACCAACGTGGTGACCCCGTCCGGCAGCATCGCCACGAGATCGTTGACCTCACCACTCGCTTCAAGCGACAGCACCTCACCGTCGCGGTGTGCGTAACTGTCCGGCAGCCAGATGTTCGTCGCCGCTCCACGACTGAAGATCAAGCCGTCCACAGGATCGAACAGCAGTGCCACCGACTCACCGAGAGTACCCAGCAACTCAGCCCACTGCCCATCCGCGCGGCCGCCAACTTCGAACAGCCGATCCAGTTTCGGCACGTAATAGGTGTAGCGCTCCTCATGCGCTTTGATTGGCAGGAAGGGCGCATGGTTCTCCCTGCTCAAAAGTGCTCGCAAGCGCTCCTGCAACTGCTCGGGATGTTGCCCGGCTGTGTCCGACCATGTGTTTTCGAAACTGACAATACGTGCAGGCTGATGATCGAACAGCTCCAGGTTGACACCTTCGTGGGATTGTCCGAGCAGGCCTTCGCCGTCCATCAGCACTTGGGCAAATGACCATTGCGACCAGACTTTTTCCGCGCGTGGCAAATGCTCTGGATGCAACAGACGACTGCCATCGGCAAACACCCGGCGCAAACCTTCCATCTGCATCAGGGGCTGGCGATAGAGTCGCCCCCAGCCATCCAGCAGCCACGCGGCCTGTTTGTCAGGCGTCAGTCCAACCAGATCCAACTCCCTGGCACCCGTGATATTGGCCAGCAAGACCTTGCCGTCGATACACCACATCGCCAGTGAATGTTCGCTGCTGACATCGCCAGGCCCAATGATCGAAAACGGCGCAGCTTTCCACGTTTCAGCAAGTGCCGGTAAAGCGGCGAGCCAATCCGTATGCTTGCGCAACCAGTGCTTCCCGACACCGACAAAATTCATCACACCTTGCTTGTCGACCTCGAACAACAGGCCGTCTTCTCGAGTGGCGATGTAACGCTGGCCGAATTTGCTGACATCGATGACGTCACTGGCGATGACTTGCGCGGCATCCGTCTCTGCACCACGTTGCAGTAGCCCGGCGCTTTTACTGTAGAACAACGGGAGATCGCCCAGACCTTCATCCCAGACCAGCATCACCGTATCCAGATCGAGGCCACTGGCGCGGCTTAAATGTAAATACAGACCATCGGCCAGACGAATCCAGCCCAGATCTCGAACCGCTTGCTGGACATGACTGCGTATCTGCACAAATTGGGCAGGTCCCCAAATCGCCACACTCGGCGCCATGCCGGAGAGGCTATCGGAGTAGTCACGCGGCGTTTTGAAGCGATCAACCAATGAACGCCAGTAATTCACCGACCGGCGCGGCGTGTAATCGCCCCAGGCAGCCGAAGTGTCGATGCACTCAAGCACTGTCGCGGACTCAGTCAGAATGTATTCAAAACCGGTCTCCACGCCGCTGACAACTTCAAGCATCGTTTGCCGCACCCGAATGCCGCCGGCAGTCTGTTCACAACCGACAATCCTTGAGCCACAGGCGGGATTCATCAGCCGATAGCGACGGTTGACGGTGCCGGTGATCGCGTCGACGCGCCAGACCGTTGCATGCTCGGGGTGATAGAACCAGGCGTGCCTTGTGTCGAGTGCCGCCAGCATCACGCCGTCATTGACTGCCTCGGGCAGGTTGCGCGCATAGAACGTCTGGGCGTTCGCCACGTCATAGTAAGCGGTGACGAACACCGGTTGATTAGCCTCGTTCAGCGGCACCTTGAACTTGTACAACGGCACATAAGCGGTGGCGACGCGTTGCTCTGCTACCAGCCTTCGAATCCGCTCCTTCACCTCTGCCTGCGAAGTTTCTCTGCCAGCCGTAATGTTCCATGTCGACAAGGTGGCCAGCATAACCGGATGCTGCAGCGTGATTGATACCAGCACCAGCCGCGCGGTTTTCCAGTCGAGGCGGAACAATTCACCGTTGGCCAGTTCGATGAAGTCCACATGACCTTCAATGGGAATTCCGTCGACGTTAAGCGTCACGCCGTTAAAGCGAATGCTTTTTTCGGCAGCCCACGCTGCATGAAGTATCCACTGCGTCGCTGCGTAATTGCGCAGGGAAACCGCAACGAGCCCCGGCGTCAGCCAGAGCTGACGGATGCCGGGAGAACGGCTGACGATCTCGTAAGAAATGCACTGTTTCCATTCCTTCGGCAACTGCGGGACTACCAACTGACGGACATGCTCATCCAGTTGCACTTCTATGTTCGTCGGTTTATGGGTCGGGATAAGTTTGTAGAGGATGTGTTTTAGCGATGGAGTGCTGTACAGGTAAAACCGTTGGTTACCTTGTTTGTCATACTCCAACTTGTAAGCCGCACTGTTGCGTAATTGAGGATAGCGGGTATAGATGCCATCGTTGTAGCTGTCGGCAATCGCTTCAATGGCCACAGCAAGAGGCGAAAGGTATGAATACCACTGTGGCCCGGGGGCCTCACTCGCGGCACGCGGCGCAACCACCTCTCCTGGCTTGGGCACGTACTTGTGCCCCGTGCCCCCCAGTTGATACTCGTATCCGTAAAAGCAGACAGGCGTACACGGCAGCACGACCGTATGGCGATCGCTGGCTCGGCCCTTGTCGAGCGTCATGACTTCGGGCAGCTCCAATGCCTCACGAATGTTGATGGCGCGGTGCATATGCTTTGCGGCAGCGGTGTAATGCGGCAACTCCAGAGGGCCGCCCACCCATGGGTAAAAACTCTGGCTGTTGAACCGGACTTGATTATCTTGCAGATCAAGGCCTGTGATGACCGCCTCGGCCGGGAACTGCAGAACCCCGTTTTCGAGCGTATAGGCGCCGGGAGTGTAGGCATTCTGGATATCGCGCAGATGATTGCCGACGGCGGTAGCCTTGTCCCGGATCTGCCCCAGATTGCTGGCGATGGCCGTCACGCCGATGCCGATACCGAGCAAGGGGACAGAGAGAATAGCCGCTGCTCCGCCAACGACGCCGCCCGCGGCCAGCGCGACGATATCCAGCCCCAGCGCTGCGACGTTGAACGCCAGCGATGTGGAAAACCGCGAACGCTGTTCATGGTTTTCGGCAATCGACAGGTTGTAAATGTCGAAGCCGATATTGGCGAGGGAGAATACAAAGCCGACGCCAGTGGCAGCACGACCGACCAACCGTCCCGATACAGGGGCCTGTCGCAGTGCCTGTTCAGCGGCAGACACCTGTTGCACCAGCCGGGCAATCTGCACCGCGTCGCTGACCACACCAAAACCCAGTTGTGCATAGTTCACATACACCTGAACCTGAAGGGCAATCGCCAATGCCGGCATCTGTCCTTCGCCGTCCTGGTAATCACGTTGGCGCATTTCAGTGATCAGCGTCTGAATCGCGAAGGCGAAACTCAAGCGACTCCCGCCGTCGGCTTCCCCCGCATGGGTGGCCTCACCGGCCAGGGTTTTCACCAGACGCTGAAGGTGTTGTTTGATCTTGCTGAACCGCGCGTCGGTGGTCGAGACCTTGAGGCTGTTCTGCGGGTGGCGTGCGTCGGCCATGGTCAGCGAGTAACCCGCATCCGGCGTTTTTTCGACGGTGTCCAGCAACGGCAGGTATTCAGGTCCCAGTTTATGCTCGGCGCGCAAAAGGTCGGTGGCCTGGGCAAACTCCTGCGTCCAGTAGCGAGCGTCCAGCTGCGCCAGACCAGCGCCCATTCGAGCGTTTTCATTCACCGAGCGGGTGCGCTCTACTGAATATTTTTCCCAGATTGAAACACCTTGAGCATCGGCAATCGCCTCACTTTGCAGAAAGCTGTCGAGCCGCAGATTGGAAGAAAGCACGGTGCTGGCTATCTTCGTGGTATCCAATTCGATTACGTTGAATTGTGCTTTGGCAATGTCGTCCAGACCGTAAAGCCTGGCCATCGCGCTCTTTCCGGCGCTCAAGTAGAGCGCCATACCCAAGGTCAGTTCTGGCGCTGCGGCGAAACTGAAAATCGCAAAGTTGGGGTCATAAAAGCGCAAGACCGGCGTATCGCCCTGCATGACTTTGGCCACCAACAGCGCATGATTGCCGGTATCGAGCAGCATCACGGCGGGCGCCGTTTTCGCTTGCAGCATCTGCACGATACCCTCCAGCCCGAGCAGGCCGCGCGCGCTTCCATGCTCGGTGATGGGCGTTTGATGCAGCTCATCCAGTGCCAGCAGCAAGGCCCGTGAATCAGCGTCATCCGGTGTCTTGCCGGCGTTGGCCACACGCCCGATCAGTGCACGCTCGGCCGACTCGCCCTGTGCCAGTGCCGACGCAGTCAGCAGCGCCAGCGGATAGCAGCGCCGACCCGGATCGCCTGCAGTGTTCATCAGTAAATCCTGCGGCATCTGCCGGCTGGAAATGGCACCTGCCTTGAAAAACAGATCACGCACCTGCCCGCCGCGCTTGAGGATTTGCGCGTGATATTCACGTCGCGCGGTGCGGTTGATCTGCTCAACGCGCTCACGCCAGCTGTTGAGCGTCAACGGTTCGGTCAGGGCAAACACCTTGAGCTCGCGCGAAGTGTGGCTGTCAGGCTGGCCACCCGGCGCCGGGGCGGTTTCGTTGACCGCTGGCTGACGCTGGCGCACGGCATTCTCGATGGCGTTGTAGCGAGCGAACAGACCGTCTTGCGTGGTTGCGTGCGCGATATCCGATACTTGCTGCCAAACACTGGCGAACCCGGCGGCGTCCAGGCTTGTAGCGCCGAAAATACCGCCCAGTATCACGCGCAGCATCGGGCTCAGGTGGTCAGGTTTGAGTGAGCCGTGGGCGACGTGGGTGAACAGTTCGTTCAGGTTGCTGGTGGACTCGACGCCAAGGGACGTCGGGATCTGGCTGTCGGGTTGCGCGATGATCTGTTGACGGGTATCAAAATCAAGGGCGAAGGCTGTGTCGAAGGTGAAATCACCGCTCAACTTCTCCTTCATGACGCGAATGAATGGCTCGCCCAAATCATTCATCAACTGCTGCAATACTGAAGTCAACAACACCGGTTTGCCTTCAATCACCGGCCAGCCTTGCTTGAACGTCAGCGTGTGTTCTTTCAGCAGGTCCGCCAACTGGCCGGCGTAACGCGACTTGAGTTTGCCGGTTTGCCATTTTTCCACTTCTTTTATTAACCAGTCCTCCTCGGTACCGTTTACCGTCCAGCCGCTGACGAGTTCCTCTTCGGTATATGTGTTGTAGCCCTGCGTCAACTTCAGTTTGTCGCGCACGGCCAGCCATTGAGCAAGTTGCAGATGTGTGGCCGCGTACTTACCGAGCCCTGCACTGGCAGCACTCGGACCGCTCAATACAATCGTGCCGCGCGATTCGGGACGAATCCCGTCTGAGTAATACTGAAGAATCGCCAGTTCCAGCCGGGGCAGATACAACTCATCCGCATGCGACAGTGCGATGACTCGTGCGGCTTTTTCTTCCATTACATCGGCGATGACTTTATTCAGCCGTGCTTTCTCTCCCCATCCCGCGCCTGCTGCATCCATCCGCCGTTCGACTTCGGTGAGACAGTCGTAGTTGACCCGTATGACTTCCATGATGGAGCGGGTCATACCACTACCAGGATGGGCCAACATATGCGCATTCATTTCCCCCCTTGAAGGATCGCTGTGCGCAGTCCCCAAGCGAATCGCTTGCCGTGAAACCCTCTTGTCCCGTGGCGCAACAAAAATATCCAGAGCGCGCGGTTTGCTGCGCGCAAATGTGGTCAACGCCTCTACATGCCGGGCAGGAATTTGTCCGCCGATGCCTTCGTAACGAAGCGCATCGCGACCCGGCATCAACGCCTCGTTGTGATCCAGTAAAAGTTTAAGAACCGCAAATCGCTGCTCTCCATTGAAACCACTGATATCCACGCCACCCAATTTGTCGGCCAACGGTGGCAAGTAATCCATGTCACTGTAACGGCCACCCTCGAGGTGCACGGCCTGCAAACGCACCACATCACTGGCCGCCGCAAAGTTGCCGCGCATGGCCACTTCGCGCTGATAGACATCCTGTAAAAAGTGTCCGGCGAACGCCTGACGTACGTCGCGCAAATCCAGATCCGATCCCGCCATGGCCTGATGCGAAGCCAGACACTTTTGGCGAAAGGCCTCAAGCGTCGCGCGATCCTTGCCATACGCCCGCACCATCAGGTCAATACGGGCCTCATCCGCCCTGCCGCGCCATTGCGGTTGTTCGATGTACGCGAACATCTGGTGCTTCAACACGCGCGCGCGATCCTCGATCATGCGTGCCAGTTCGCCGGGTTTCCCGGCCAGAGCGCCTCCCGACTCCATCGCATCAATACGTGCGCTGTCGAGAATCACCCGATTCATTTCAAAAGCAAGCAAAGCGTCGCTGTCGTACCAGAGATTGAACCGGTACTGCTCAGGCTTGAGCACTTCGCGCCAGATATTCATGTAATCACGCTGAATCGCACCAACTTCACTGCCGCCCACCCAAACGAAGTGCATGATGTTCGGTACGGGTGTTGCCGCTCCGGAAAGGATCTCCACCGTCGCCGAAAGTCTCGCAATATATTCGGTCAACCCGCCTTGAATCCGATTGATCGCCACAGGTGCGGACGGTTTACTGCGTTTTAGCAGTGATCCCAGTTTCTCCTGAAACAACTTCACCGCCAGCAGTTTTTCGGCAGGATCAACGGTGTTACTGGCAACTTCATGATGCGCAGTCAGCGCCGCGTATTCCGCAGACGCGGCAAACTCGAACAACGCCAGTTGCAGTATCGAAAAATCTTCAGTCGAAATAAATCCGCCCTTGCTTACATGACTTTCCATAGCCCCCATATGCATTTATCCTTGAGTCAATAGTTAAAACGTCAAACAAAACTATTGTTTAAACAGGGCGCACTCAAACAAGAAAGAAACTCAATCGGTGTCACGCGAAACATCGAACAACATTCAAAGTGCACAAGCGCATGATCCAGCAACACGTTCAGCTTTGATTTTTTCACCTGCAAACGCACAAGGCCGCGAACCCGAATGGGTCGCGGCCTTGTTTTTGTTATCGCACTTTAAGTGCGAAAGGATTAACTCCATGTCACGCCAAGTTGAAGTTACTTACAACTTCCCTGGCCGATCAATGGGCGAGTTTTCAGCCAATCGGCTTTTCACCATACCAACGAGGCGTGTAAACCCATTCCCCTCCGCCGGCGCGTGCAAACGTGCAAGTTGTGGAGGAACCGATCAACACCATGGTGCGCATGTCCACCTGATCCGGCGTCAAAGCGCCGAGAGTCGTAGTGCGCAGGGTCTGCCCCGGCCGGCCGATGTCACGCCCCAGCACCACCGGGGTTTGCGGTGTGCGATGTTGCGCGACGATTTCCAGGGCCCGACCCAGTTGCCATGGACGGGCGCGGGAGATCGGGTTGTAGAACGCCAGCGCCAGATCCGCTTCAGCGGCCAGATCGAGACGCTTCTCGATGATCGACCACGGTTTGAGGTTGTCCGACAGCGACATCACACAGAAGTCATGGCCCAGCGGCGCACCGGCCTGGGCAGCGGTGGCGAGGGACGCAGAAACGCCCGGGAGAATTTCCAGATCGACACGGTGCCACGCCGGATCATCCGACTCGTGCAACGCTTCGAGCACCGCCGCCGCCATGGCGAATACGCCCGGATCGCCGGACGAAACCACAATCACCGAACGGCCCTCGGCCGCCAGCCTGAAGGCGTGGCGGGCGCGCTGCATTTCTTCGCGGTTGTCGGTGCAATGCTGCACTTGATCGTCGCGAAACGGGCCGGCCATGCGCACATAGGTTTCATAGCCGAGCACATCGGTGGCGCGAGCCAGTTCGGCTTTCACCGCCGGCACCATCAGTTCGGCAGCGCCGGGGCCGAGGCCGATCACCGCGAGACGACCGCGCGGGCGACCGATGTGCGCGACGTCCAGCGGCTGTTCGGCGATAGCGATAGCCAGGCCGTTTGCCTCAACGATCCGGGCCTCAGGCAGCGCAATGCGCGCCAGCGTGCTGATGTCGCTTTGCGCCGGGACAAACCGCAATGGCACATTCAGTTCAAGTGCTGCCTCGCGCAGGTCAGCCGAGGCCATCGCGGTATCCGCTGCCAGCAGACAAGCCAGTGCCTGAACCGCGACGTTCGCCTGCTGCAACGCCTTACGAATCACACTCGGCAAATCCGCCCCGTCAGCGCTCACCGCCACCGCAACACTGCGCGGATAGATCAGCAACTCATCGGCACTTGCCGCACGCTCGGCACTGCCGACATGAATCGAACGCTGCGCCTGTGGATCTTCCAGCAGTTGCGCCTGCTCCAGCCACGGCGCTGCGCCTTCGATGCGCACGCTGTGCCCGGCCAGCAGATCGGAGACAAAGCGTTTACCCGACTCCAGATCCGCCAGCGCATAACCGCTTGGAGGGTTGAGCAGGCAAGTGCCAAAGCGCAGTTCGCCGCTGGTGGTGATCGCCGCCGCGACTTGCAGCCCCGCAGCGATTTCCCGCGCCATGACATTCACCCCGCCGAGGCCACCGAGCAGCGGCACCACGGCGCTGCCGTCTTCGGCGACGGCAAGAACCGCAGGCTCGGCGCCCTTTTCCAGCAACAGCGGCGCCAGTGTGCGGATGACAATGCCGGCCGCGCACAGGGCAATGATCGGCGTGGCCTGCTGGTACAACTGGCGCAGGGTCGCGCCGAATTCCTGATACGTGCAGTCGGCACCTTCGACACGCCCGGCGAGGCCGTGAATCTGCGCCGCCGGATACACCTGCTGAATGCGCCGGGCGGTGGCCAGGCTGCCCTGACCGAGAATGACAATCGCGGGAGTGGATGCAGTCATCAGCCTTGCCACCGTTCGCCAGGCACGATGATCAGCGAGAAGTACGGCGACGACATCGGCTCGACCTGGTCGATCGGCACGATCTTCTGATTGGCCATGGTCGCACGCTCGACGTAGAGCGCCCGCTCGGCCAGGCCGAGTTCTTCCAGCACCTGACGCACTTTGTGGAAATTGCGCCCCAGTTTCATGATCACTGCCGCGTCGGCATCCGCCAGACGTCGCTTCAGTTCTTCATGGGGCAATACGCCGGAAAGCACCGACAGACTCTGATTGCGGTACACCAACGGCGCACCCAGCACCGACGCGCCACCAAGCATCGAGCACACGCCCGGCACCACTTGCGCTTCATAGCGGGTGGCCAGACGGTCGTGCAAATACATATAGGAGCCGTAGAAGAACGGATCGCCTTCGCAGATCACCGCCACGTCACGACCGGCATCCAGATGCGCGGCAATCGTCTCGGCGGCTTCATCGTAGAAATCACTGATCACTTGTTCATACGAGAGCGGCGCCGGCAGCGCTTCGGTGGTCACCGGGTACACCAGCGGCAGCAGATTCTGCGCGTCCTGCAGGTGCGCTTCGATGATGCCGAACGCGTTGCCCTTTTTGCCCTTGGCGACGAAGTACGCCACCACCGGCGATTCGCGCAGCAGGCGCAAGGCCTTGACGGTGATCAGTTCCGGATCACCGGGGCCGACGCCCAGGCCAATCAAACGTCCTTTGGCCTGCATCATTCGATCTCCGTAGCGAGGGCATTGACCGCCGCGGCCGCCATGGCGCTGCCGCCGAGTCGACCTTGCATGATCACAAACGGCACGCCACGGCTGTCGGCGGCCAGCGCCGCTTTCGATTCTGCGGCACCGACGAAACCCACCGGGAAGCCGAGAATCAGCGCCGGTTTCGGTGCGCCGGCATCGAGCATTTCCAGCAGATAAAACAGCGCGGTCGGCGCGTTGCCGATCACCACGACGCTGCCTTCCAGGTGCGGGCGCCACAGTTCCAGCGCGGCGGCGGAACGGGTGTTGCCCAGCTCGCGCGCCAGCTCCGGCACGCTGTCGTCGCGCAGGGTGCAGATCACTTGGTTGTTGGCCGGCAGACGCGCGCGGGTCACGCCCTCGGAGACCATTCGCGCATCGCAGAGGATCGGCGCACCCGCGGCCAGCGCAGCGCGCCCGGCCGTGCCTGCGCCTTCAGAGAATTGCAGACCGTCGATGGCTTCGACCATGCCGCAGGCGTGAATCACCCGCACCGCGAGTTTTTCCAGATCGGCGGGGATGCGCGCCAGATTGGCCTCGCTGCGAATGATCGCGAAGGAGTTGCGATAGATCTCCTGACCGTCGCGGATGTAATCAAGCATCAAGGGGGCTCCGGGAGCGGGCTTCGGGCAGCATCGATAAGGAGTGCCGCGGCCGCTTCAATAGTAAGGTTGCGTGCGTGCAGCGTGCCGAAACCCGGCCGTGCTGCATCGCGAAAATAGAGGTCGTATTGACCGGCACTGACGGCCAGCAAGGTCGCCGGGGCACAGTGCGCGGCGGCGCACGAACGCGTGCAACCGGACAGGTGCACGCTTTGCGCTTGCGCCAGCAGCGTCGCCAACAGACGGGCATCGCTTTTGGTGTCGGCCAGGCCTTTTCCACAGCCGTTGGTGCCGGTGCAGGCGATCATTCTTGCCAGTGGCTCAGCGGCCTCGGTCAGCAGGTGCAGTTGTTTGAGGCCTTCGATCACCTGGTTTGCGTCGGTCTGCGTCACGTTCGGCAGCAGCAGGCTTTGCCACGGGGTGAAACGCAGGCTGCCGTCACCGAACTGACGAGCCAGTTGAGCGGCACCGCGCAGCATGGCCGGGTCGAGGCGACCGAGTGGCGGCACCGCGCCAACGTAGACGAGAGTGTCTGTGCCTTGCGGATGAACGCCTATGTGCAGATCGTCCGCGCCTGGCAGACGTTGCCAGTTGCTGATCGCTTTGATCGGCAAGCGTGTTCTGAGCTGTTCAAGAAACGCCAGCATCGGCAGTTCTTCAAGTAAATGGCGCATCCGCGTTTGCTCGGGCCGCGCCAGTTCGAGGAACAATTCCAGCACCGCGACCACCAGCGCATGGCCATTCTCCAGCTTCACCGCGCCGACCGCGCGATCGCTCGGGCACCCGGCCAGACCAAACGCCAGCAACGTTTCGCCATCGCGCTCGAACGCCGACAACCACAGGTCGTGGGGATGTTCGAGCATCGCCAGCGCTTCACCGCCATCGAGTTGCACGGCGAACTTGGCGCTCAACTCGTGGAAACGTGGATGGCTCTGCAGCGTGTCGAGAATCTGCTCGGCGAGTGCGCGGGTGTCGAAACGCATCTGGCGGTCGATCCCGGCGGTTGGGCTGAGCATCAGATTGCGCACATCATCGCCTGCGGCGGTGCGTGGCCCCAGTCCGGCAGCCAGCAAACCGTCGATCAGGGCAGCCGATTGCTCGCCGATGCCACGGATTTGCAGGTTGGCGCGATTGGTCGCCTCAATCGCCCCGCCAGCGAACTGTTCGGCGGCATTGGCCACCGCGTCAGCCTGATCGGCGCTGATCGAGCCGCCATTGAGCTTGATCCGGCAGATGCCGCCGTCCAATGCCTGGACGATACGCAGCAACCCCGGGCAGGCCGAGGGGCGTATGGCGGTGGACATCGGGCGTTCGTTCAAGGGGCTGACCGGCTGCGTGGGAAAGGCGCTTCGCGGGCGAAGGCGCGGTATTATGCCTGCTTTGTCCGGCGGCATGAAAAGTCTGCCCGTCGGAACGGCATGTTTAGAGGAATATAGATGTCACCCTGGCTGACGGTTGTGGGAATCGGTGAAGACGGCTTCAAGGGCCTGGGCAAAAACGCCCGGCGTGCCCTGATGGGCGCCTCGCGGATCGTCGGCGGTCAGCGCCAACTGGACCTGTTGCCCGTGTGCATTCGCGGCGAGCGGCAGTTGTGGCCGAGCCCCTTTTCGCTGGCACCGGTGCTTGAGCAGCGCGGTGCAGCGGTGTGCGTGCTGGCCAGCGGTGACCCGATGTTCTACGGCGTCGGCGCCAGCCTCGCGCGGCAACTGCCGAGCGACGAGATGCTGATCCTGCCCGCGCCATCCTCCTGCTCGCTGGCCGCCGCCCGCCTCGGCTGGCCGTTGCAGGACGTTGTGACGCTGTCGCTGGTCGCTCGACCACTGGCGGCGCTCAATGCGCAGTTGTTCAGCGGCGTGCGTCTGTTGCTGCTGAGCAATGACGGAGCCAGTCCCGCGGCAGTCGCGCAATTGTTGCGTGACCGCGGCTTTGGTTCGAGTCGCATAAGCGTGCTGGAACATCTGGGCGGCGACGCCGAACGGCGTATCGACAGCAGCGCCAATGACTGGTGCGACCCGCCGATTGCCGATCTGAATGTGATCGCCGTCGAATGCCGCGCCAACGCTGAAACCCCGCGACTGTCCCGTCTCGCCGGCCTGCCCGACTCGGCATTCCAGCATGACGGCCAACTGACCAAACGCGACGTGCGCGCGATCACCCTCGCCCGCCTCGCGCCGACTCCCGGCGAACTACTGTGGGACGTCGGCGCGGGCAGTGGTTCGATTGGCATCGAGTGGATGCGCGCTCACCCAAGCTGCCGGACACTGGCCATCGAAGCCGATGACGGCCGTCAGCAATTGATCGAACACAACCGCGACGCGCTGGGTGTGCCAGGGCTGCAATTGATTCGCGGCAAGGCACCGCAAGCACTCGCGGGACTGGAGCGCCCGGACGCCATTTTCATCGGCGGTGGCGTGACCCGCGAAGGCGTGTTTGAAACCTGCTGGGAACAACTCAAACCCGGCGGCCGACTGGTCGCCAACGCGGTGACCCTGCAAAGCGAAGTCACCCTGATGCACTGGCGCGAACGTTACGGCGGCGAGCTGACGCGCATCCACGTCGCTCAGGCGCAACCGCTCGGCGAGTTCGACACCTGGCGTCAGGCGTTGCCGATCACCCTGCTCGATCTGGTCAAACCTTTCGATGCGTGACGAAACCGCCGAACAACCCGCGCCCCTGCGCAGCGGCCTGACCACCGGCAGCTGTGCCACCGCCACCAGCCTCGCCGCCGCCCGGCTGCTGCTCGGCGGAGTCTCGGCCGATGCCGTGCAAATCATCTTGCCCAAGGGCAAGCAGGTGCAGATGCGTCTGGAGTTCTGCCGGTTGACCGACGACGGCGCCGAAGCCGGGACGATCAAGGACGCCGGCGACGACCCGGACGTGACCCACGGCGCCTTGCTCTATTCGCGGGTGCGACTGCTGGCCGAACCGGGGATTCGCTTCAATGCCGGTGCGGGCGTTGGCACCGTGACCCGCCCGGGACTGGTGCTGGCCGTGGGCGAACCGGCGATCAATCCGGTGCCGCGCAAGATGATCAGCGACCACCTGAGCCTGCTCGCGGCCGAAACCGGTTATGCCGGCGGTTTCGAGGTCACCGTCAACGTCGAGGGCGGCGAAGCCCTCGCGCTGAAAACCATGAACCCGCGCCTGGGCATTCTCGGCGGATTGTCGATCCTCGGCACCAGCGGCATCGTCCGGCCCTTTTCCTGCGCGGCGTACATCGCCTCCATTCACCAAGGCATCGATGTCGCCAAGACCAACGGCTACCTGCACATCGCCGCCTGCACCGGCAACGCCAGCGAAGACACCATGCGCCGAGTCTACGATTTGCCGGAAATCGCCCTGATCGAAATGGGCGACTTTGTCGGCGCGGTGCTCAAGCATTTGCGCAAAGTGCCTGTGGATAAACTCAGTCTATGCGGCGGTTTCGGCAAGATCAGCAAACTGGCGGCCGGGCACATGGATCTGCACTCGCGCCATTCCAGCATTGACCTGCCGCAACTGGCCGACTGGGCGGCGGCGATCGGCGCTGACGAGACTTTGCAGCAGAATATTCGTGAGGCGAACACCAGCCAGCAGGCGTTGGCGATGGCCAGTGCAGTGGGGATCGCACTGGGCGATGAAGTCTGTCGACACGCGTTGAATTTCGCCCGTAGCGTGGTGCCAGCGCAGGTGCAGGTCGAGGTATTTGCGATTGATCGTCAGGGCGGCATTGTCGGCCATGCTGGAGGTTTCGCATGAAGCGGATTCTGTTGTTGGGCGGCGTGACTGAGGCGCTGGCGATTGCCCGCACCCTTGACCCGCAACATATTTACAGCCTGGCCGGGGTGGGTCGTGTGCCCAGCGATCTAAGCTGTCAGGTGCGCGTCGGTGGCTACGGTGGCGCTGAAGGTCTGGCGCAGTTCATTCGCGATGAAGGCGTTGATCTGCTGCTCGATGCCACTCACCCCTACGCCGCACAAATCAGCCAGAACGCCGCCACCGCCGCGCAACTGACCGGTATCCCCTGCTGGGCCTTGCGCCGTCCTGCGTGGCAACCGCAGCCGGGCGATGACTGGCGTGAAGTCAGCGACTGGGCCGAACTGATCGACGCCCTCGAACCGTTTCGTCGCCCCCTGTTCACCTTGGGCCGCGAACCGTTGCAACACCTCGACGAAATCCCCGCCGAACAATTCTGGACCCTGCGCGCCCTCGACGTTTATCCCGGCAACGAACGCTGCGAAGTCATCGGCGCACGTGGGCCGTTCCTGCTGGAGGACGAGCGGGCGCTATTCGAACGGCGGCAGATTGATGTGCTGATCAGCAAAAACAGCGGCAGCACGGCGACCGAACCGAAGCTGGAAGTGGCTCGGGAGCGTGGGGTGCCGGTGATTGTGTTGAAGCGGCCGGGGTTGCCGGGGGTTGATCGGGAGTTTGGGTCGGTCGACGAAGTCATCACCGCCCTCGCGACCTTCAACCGGCTTTAAAAAGGTCGCACCGTCGCTCCGGTGTGCACAGATTATGCGGATGACACAGACCACTGTAGGAGTGAGCCTGCTCGCGATGACGTCAGCACAGCCGGCACCTCATTGCCTGACACAGCGATTTCGCGAGCAGGCTCACTCCTACAATGTCCCAGGCTTGACCGAATATCTGACTGCGTCCGAATTTAATCCTACAACCGCGCCAGATACTGCCCACAACAACTTAACGAATTACTGACTGTCAGCGTCGAGCGTCCGCATCTACGCTCACTGTCTTTCATTCCAAAGGCATAGACATCCAATGTCAGAAAAATTCCTGCGTTTCGACGTTAAGGATCACCTCACAACATCTGCCGACCTCGGCCAATACATCAAGGCCTGTGAGATCGAAGACTCGGGCGATGGGCAACTCAACCGAGTATCTTTCCGAGACGTCATGCAGACCATCCGAGCACGAATAGAAAGCGACTCGGATTTCGCCCAGGCAATGCGAATCGAAGCCGCTACACTCATTTATAACGGCGAAATCGAGCTGGGCCGCAGACTTCTCAAACTCTTGCAGGAAGCTCTGCGACACCAAACCGCACGACGCTTTTTTACTTATCGGCCCTGATCAGGCTAAATAGCCACGCCTGATCGCCCACCCTATGGACCTGTCCCATGAACCGACAACGGCTCGCGCTTGCCTGGATTGCCTGCTTTGCAGTGCTGTTCAACATGCTCGCCATGCCGATGACGGGAGCGATGGCACAGGCGGCCAATTCACCGGCCGAGCAATTGTTGTGGAGCAGTTTCTGCACTGGCAGCGGGACGAAAATGGTGGCGATCAACATCGGCACCACCGATCAGCAAGCCCCGCCGAATGACACCCATTCCAACATGCAGCATTGCTGGTGTTGCTCGGGCTCAGCGCCGCTGGTGGCGCTGCCGGGACATGCACCGCAGCTGTATTTTGCGCGTTTCGAAAGCAATCGCAGTGTGGCGCCCGCCTCATTGCAAGCCCCTACGCCGCGCCAGCAATGGCCGAGTCTGAACCCCCGCGCCTCCCCTCTGGTTTGATTTGTTCGCGCAATTAATCTGCGTTTCAAATCGTTCTGGAGAACTGCCATGTTGAACAAATTCATCGTCATCGCTGCGCTGTTGCTGCCTGCGTGCTTCGCCCATGCCCACGAATATAAGGCTGGCGAGCTTGAAATTGCCCACCCGTGGTCACAGGAGCTACCGCCCAATGCACCCACGGTTGCCGCGTATTTCGTGATTCACAACACCGGCAAGACCGCCGACCGCTTGCTCAGTGTCGACTCGCCCATCGCCCCCGAAGCACAATTGCATGAGCATGTGATGCAGGGCGACCTGATGAAGATGCAGCAGGTGCCGAGCGTAGATATTCCTGCGGGCGGCAACGTGACCTTCGCGCCGATGGCCTATCACGTGATGCTGCTCAACCCGACTGAGCGCAGCCTGCTCAGCGACGGCAAACGCTTCCCGCTGACGATGCATTTCGAGAAGGCCGGGGACGTCACCGTCGAAGTCGCCGTGCAGAAGAAACCGCCGGAAAATACCAAGGCCCACGCGCACGCTCAGTAATCAGCCCGGCTGATCGCACCCATGCGCCCGCCTCGCGACAGGTCCATCGACAACCGCCGTCAGCACGGCAGTTGGATCGCCCTGTTCGCCATGTTGATGATCTTCATCGGCCCACTGATTTCTCAGTCAATGCCGATGAATCAGCACGCCTCGACATCCGCGCCAATGAGCATGGACATGTCGATGGACATGCCCGGCATGGATCACTCCGGGCATGGCGCAAAACCCGCCGCCGAACATTGCCCGCCACAATCCTCGCAGCATGTGCTGTGGGAAAAATGCGGCTATTGCAGCCTGCTGTTCAATTGCCCGGCACTGACCGGTGGCGGCGATTTCGTTGCCTTCAATATCCCGCCGCTGAACACCTTCACTTCACCCTCGCCACGCCTGGGTCATGCCCGGCAAACCTTCTTCCCCGGCGCCCGCCCCCGCGCCCCGCCCGTCACAGCGTAAACACGCACCTTTGATTGCACACGGTTGAGAAGACAGCCTCAGGCTGCCGGCCGTGTCGTTTACGACTGCTTGATGGAAATTGTCATGTCCAGGTTTTCTGCTGTTCCCCGCTCGGGCTCTGCCCAGGCGTCCTTCGCTTTGAACGAATCGCGCATTCGTTTCAGGCACGCTATCGCCGTCCTTTGCGGCATCCTGCTGTCCCCGCTGGTGCTGGCCGATGATCACGCCGATCACCGCGAAGAACTGAGCCCGACGGTGATTACCGCCATCGCCCCGAGCTCGCCACTGACCATCGTCACCAATCCCAAAGACCCGCGCCAGCCAGTGCCTGCCAGCGATGGTGGCGACTACCTGAAGACCATTCCGGGCTTTGCGCTGGTGCGCAACGGCGGCACCAACGGCGATCCGGTACTGCGTGGCATGTTCGGTTCGCGCCTGAATATTCTTACCAACGGCAGCATGATGCTCGGCGCCTGCCCAGGCCGGATGGACGCGCCGACCTCGTACATCTCGCCGGAAACCTACGACAAACTCACCGTAATCAAAGGCCCGCAAACCGTGCTCTATGGCCCGGGTGCCTCGGCCGGCACCGTGCTGTTCGACCGTGAACCGGAGAGCTTCGGCGAACTCGGCACGCGGGTGAACGCCAGCATTCTGGCCGGCTCCCACGGGCGCTTCGACAAAGTCGTCGACGCCGCTGCCGGCGGTCCATTGGGCTACGTGCGAGTGATCGGCAACACCGCGCACTCCGACGACTACCGCGACGGCAACAACGACATCGTCGCCTCGCGCTACGACAAGTGGAACGGCGATGTCGCCGTGGGCTGGACGCCGGACGCCGACACCCTGATCGAGCTCACCGCCGGCAAGGGTGATGGTGAAGCCCGCTACGCCGGACGCGGCATGGACGGTTCGCAGTTCCTGCGTGAAAGCCTCGGCCTGCGCGTCGAAAGATCCAACATCAGCGACGTGCTGGAGAAGCTGGAAGCGCAGGTCTATTACAACTACGCCGACCATGTGATGGACAACTACACCCTGCGCACCCCGTCCGGCACCGGCATGATGGCGGGGCCAATGGCATCCAACGTCGACCGCCGCACCCTTGGCGCACGGATCAAAGCGACGTGGCGCTGGGCTGACATTCAGCTGATCACCGGCCTTGACGCGCAGACCAACGAACACCGCCAGCGCAGCGGCATGGGCATCGATACCTACAAGGATCAGCCCTACAACAAGGACGCCGATTTCCATAACTACGGCCTGTTCAGCGAAATGACCTGGTACGCCGCCGACCGTGATCGCCTGATCACCGGCGCCCGCGTTGACCGCGCCTCGGCCAAGGATTACCGGCAGACCAGCGGTTCGGGAATGATGAGTCGACCGAACCTGACCGCCGATGACACCCGCGCCGACACCTTGCCGAGCGGCTTCGTGCGCTACGAGCATGATCTGGCCGACAGCCCGACCACGCTCTATGCCGGTATTGGCCACGCACAGCGCTTCCCGGATTACTGGGAGCTGTTTTCGCCGAAGTCGGGACCTGCGGGCTCGGTCAATGCGTTCGACTCGATCAAACCGGAAAAGACCACCCAACTGGATTTCGGCGTGAACTACAAGAGTGCCGATCTTGAGGCATGGGCCTCCGGGTACATCGGCGTGGTGCGCGACTACATTCTCTTCGACTACACCCCGGGAATGATGGGCATGAGCACTTCGCGCGCCGAGAACATCGACGCGCGGATCATGGGCGGTGAACTCGGTGCCGCGTACAAACTCACCGACAACTGGAAAGCCGATGCGACCCTGGCCTACGCCTGGGGCAAGAACAGCAGCGACGGTTCGGCCCTGCCACAAATGCCGCCGCTGGACGCACGTATGGGCCTGACCTATACCGAAAACAACTGGAGCGCCGGCGCACTGTGGAGGGTGGTTGCCGCGCAAAACCGTATCGACCAGAACAAGGGCAACGTGGTCGGCAAGGATTACGACAAGAGTTCGGGCTTCGGCGTGTTCTCGCTCAACGGTGCCTACCGGATCAACAAAAACTGGAAGGTCAGCAGCGGCGTCGACAACCTGTTCGGCAAGGCTTACGCCGAACACCTGAACCTGGCGGGCAACGCCGGTTTCGGCTACCCGGCCAACGACCCGCAAGCCATCAATGAACCGGGGCGCACGCTCTGGACCAAGGTGGACATGAGTTTCTGACAAAAAAAGTCAAAAGATCGCAGGCTGCGCCAGCTCCTACATTGGAGCGCGGACATCCTGTAGGAGCTGCCGAAGGCTCGGGCCGCGATCGGACGATCTTTTGATCTAAAAAAATTCGCCCAGCGGAGCAAACGTGATGCAAAAGCCCAAACCGAATTTCTACAACCTGGCCTGGCGTTGGCATTTTTATGCCGGATTATTCGTCGCGCCGTTCATGGTGATGCTGGCCCTGACCGGCATCATTTACCTGTTCAAACCCCAGCTCGATTCGCTGATGTACAGCAGCCTGCTCAACGTCCCGGCCGGTCATCACACCGTGCCCGCCGACGACCTGCTGCAACGGGTCAAAAGCGCTTATCCCCAAGGTCAGATCACCCAGTACCTGCCACCGGTAAACGCCGAGCGCAGTGCGCAATTTGTCGTGACCAATGCCGGGCAGGAGCTGAACGTATTCGTCGATCCGTACCACGGCGACATCCTCGGCGAGCAGGATGCCAAGCAGAATCTGCAAGCCATCGCCCGCGCCATCCACGGCGAATTGATGATCGGCACCATCGGTGACCGGCTGATCGAAATGGCCGCCGGTTGGGGCGTGGTGCTGGTGGTGTCGGGAGTTTTCCTGTGGTGGCCGCGCGGTCAGGCGGCAGGAATTCTGTGGCCGCGCCTGAACAGTCGCGGCCGCGTGTTGTGGCGTGACTTGCACGCGGTCACCGGTTTCTGGGGCGCGACATTGCTGCTGGTGATGCTGCTCAGCGGCATGACCTGGACCGGTTTCTGGGGCAAGCAATACGCGCAGGTGTGGAACGTGTTCCCGGCGGCGATGTGGGAAAACGTGCCGACCTCCGACGTCGAGGCCCGCAGCCTCAACAGCGCCACCCGCCAGACCGTGCCATGGGCGATGGAAAACACGCCGATGCCAATGTCCGGCGACCACGCCGAACACATGGCCCACGGCGCCGCCCCGGCCGGCCCGGCCGCACCGAGCATCAGCCTGCAAGATGTGCAGAACATTGCCACTGAACGCAAAGTCGAACCGGGCTACAGCATCACCCTGCCCACCACCGCGACCGGTGTGTTCACCATCGCCGTGTTTGCCGACGACCCACGCAATGACGCCACGCTGCATGTCGACCAGTACACCGGCAAGGTTCTCGCCGACGTGCGTTTCGAGCAATACGGTACGGTGGCACGGGCCACGGAAATCGGCGTGATGCTGCACGAAGGCAAGATGTTCGGCACCTTCAACCAGATCGTCGTGCTGCTGATCTGCCTGATGATTCTGCTCAGCGCCGTCAGTGGCGTGGTGATCTGGTGGAAGCGCCGCCCACAGGGCAAGTTCGGCGTGCCACCGCTGCGTCATGACCTGCCGAAATGGAAAGCCGGCGTGGTGATCATGCTCGCACTGGCGGTGATTTTTCCGCTGGTGGGGGCTTCGCTGGTGGTGGTGTGGTTGCTGGATCGACTGCTGCTGTCGCGCCTGAGCAGGCAAACCGAGTCCGCCTCGACTTCATCCTGATCCACCCCATGTAGGAGCTGCCGCAGGCTGCGATCTTTTGATCTTGATCTTGAAAAACAACATCAAAAGATCGCAGCCTGCGGCAGCTCCTACACGGATTGTTCGCGCCCCATTCTGGCGCGACCGCCTGCACCAACGCCTCATGTGCGTCCCTTCATGGTGCAAAGCTCAGCAGCGCAAGCGCTCTAACACGACATTTTCCTGCCCAAACCCGACCGGGCACAGCCCTTGCAAAACACCCTTCAGTCGTCCGCATCTGCCAACCATAAAAAACTTTAACGTTCATGGAGATCGCACAATGAAGCGTCGCAGTTTGATCAAGGCTTTCACACTCACGGCATCCATTGCCGCGATGGGCATGACCTGGACTGTCCAGGCAGCCGAGACCATCAAGGTCGGGATTCTGCATTCGTTGTCCGGCACCATGGCGATCTCCGAAACGTCGCTCAAAGACATGGCGCTGATGACCATCGACGAGATCAACGCCAAGGGCGGCGTGAACGGCAAGATGCTCGAACCGGTGGTGGTCGACCCGGCCTCGAACTGGCCGCTGTTTGCGGAAAAGGGCCGGCAGTTGCTGACCCAGGACAAGGTTGCCGTGGTGTTCGGTTGCTGGACGTCGGTGTCGCGTAAATCGGTGTTGCCGGTGTTCGAAGAACTCAACGGTCTGCTGTTCTACCCGGTGCAGTACGAAGGTGAAGAGATGTCGCCGAACGTCTTCTACACCGGCGCCGCGCCGAACCAGCAAGCGATCCCGGCCGTTGAATATCTGATGAGCGAAGAAGGTGGCAGCGCCAAGCGCTACTTCCTGCTCGGCACCGACTACGTCTACCCGCGCACCACCAACAAAATCCTGCGCTCGTTCCTGCACTCCAAAGGCGTGGCCGACAAGGACATCGAAGAGGTCTACACCCCGTTCGGTCACAGCGACTATCAAACCATCGTCGCCAACATCAAGAAGTTCTCGGCTGGCGGCAAGACTGCGGTGATCTCGACCGTCAACGGCGACTCGAACGTGCCCTTCTATAAAGAACTGGCCAATCAGGGTTTGAAAGCCACCGACGTTCCGGTGGTGGCGTTCTCGGTGGGTGAAGAAGAATTACGTGGCATCGACACCAAACCGTTGGTGGGCAACCTCGCGGCGTGGAACTACTTCGAGTCGGTGGAGAACCCGGCGAACAAGAAATTCGTCGCCGACTGGAAAGCCTACGCGAAGAAACACAACCTGCCGGGCGCTGACAAAGCGGTGACCAACGACCCGATGGAAGCCACTTATGTCGGCATCCACATGTGGGCGCAGGCCGCAGAGAAAGCCAAATCCACCGACGTCGACAAAGTCCGCGAAGCCCTCGCCGGCCAGACTTTCGCCGCACCGTCGGGCTACACCCTGACCATGGACAAGACCAATCACCACCTGCACAAACCGGTGATGATCGGCGAGATTCAGGCCGACGGTCAGTTCAACGTGGTGTGGCAGACCGAGGGGCCGATTCGGGCGCAGCCTTGGAGTCCGTTTATCGATGGCAACGACAAGAAGCCGGATTATGCGGTGAAGAGCAACTGAGCCATTGGGTGTCGGGCCTGACTTTTTGGCCCGACACATATCCCTGTGGGAGCGGGCATTTGTGGCGAGGGGATTTATCCCCGTTCGGCTGCGAAGCAGTCGCGAAATCGGTCGACGCGATCTACCTGATACACCACGACCGCTGGATTTGGGGCCGCTTCGCGACCCAACGGGGATAAATCCCCTCGCCACAAAAGCCTGCTCCCACAATGTCTGCGTCAAGGCGACTGAATATGCCCACTGCCCTTTATCGCTTCATCCTCGCCATCGCCATCTTGCTGCCGATGACCACCCACGCCGGCGACGCCGAAGACTTCGTCGCCGCCAATCCCATGCAACAAGCCAAACTGCTGGAAACCTGGGCCGCGCAGCCCGACCCGGCCCGTATCGAACTGATCAACGCGCTGCAACAAGGCCAGTTGACCATCGACGGCCAACAGAAAACCCTGCGCCTGAACAATCGCCTGCGGGGTCTGATCGACACCGCTCTGGCCAGCCACCAATTGCTCGCCGCCGACGGCAAAATCCGTCTGAGCGCCGCGCAGCAATTGCAGAAAAGCGCCAAACCGGCGCAGCTGAAATTCCTCGACCAGCAACTGGCTGGCGAAAAAGATGAAAGTGTCCACGCGGCCCTGAGCCTGGCGCTGGCCAATCTGCAACTGGTCGACGGCGATCCGGCAGTGCGACTTGCCGCAGTGCGTCTGCTAGGTGAAACCGGCGACCCGCTGGCCCGCACCCGACTCGAAGGCTTGCTCGAACCCGGAGTCGAAACCGATGCCAGCGTGCGCACCGCCGCCGAAACCAGCCTCGCCCAGGTCAAACGCAAACTGCTGATCGGCGAAGTTCTCGGGCAGGCGTTCAGCGGCATGTCGCTGGGTTCGATTCTGCTGCTCGCGGCACTCGGCTTGGCGATCACGTTCGGCCTGCTCGGCGTGATCAACATGGCCCACGGCGAGATGCTGATGCTCGGCGCCTACTCGACGTATGTGGTGCAGTTGATGTTCCAGCGCTACGCCCCACAGGCCATCGAGTTCTATCCACTGATCGCATTGCCGGTCGCATTTTTCGTCACCGCCGCGATCGGCATGGCGCTGGAGCGTACGGTAATTCGTCACCTCTACGGCCGACCGCTGGAAACCCTGCTCGCCACCTGGGGCATCAGCCTGATGCTGATTCAGTTGGTACGTTTACTGTTCGGCGCGCAGAACGTCGAAGTGGCCAACCCAGAGTGGTTGTCCGGCGGGATTCAGGTGCTGCCCAATCTGGTGCTGCCGTACAACCGCATCGTCATCATCGCTTTCGCGTTGTTTGTGGTTGTCCTCACCTGGCTGCTGCTGAACAAGACACGCCTTGGCCTCAACGTCCGAGCCGTCACCCAGAACCGTAACATGGCCGCTTGCTGCGGCGTGCCGACCGGGCGCGTCGACATGCTCGCCTTCGGTCTCGGTTCCGGCATCGCCGGACTCGGCGGTGTAGCGCTGAGCCAGATCGGCAACGTCGGCCCGGATCTGGGCCAGAGCTACATCATCGATTCGTTTTTGGTCGTGGTGCTCGGTGGTGTTGGCCAACTGGCCGGCAGCGTACTCGCGGCATTCGGCCTGGGCATCGCCAACAAGATTCTTGAACCGCAGATCGGTGCGGTGCTCGGCAAGATCCTGATCCTCGCGCTGATCATTCTGTTTATCCAGAAACGTCCGCAAGGCCTCTTCGCATTGAAAGGACGGGTGATCGACTGATGAACCAGCCCCTGCTCGTTACGGCCACGCAAAAGGCCGGCCCGAAAATCACGATTGCGGTTGGCGTCGTCATCCTCGCGTTGCTGATCGCATTACCGTTGCTGTCGCTGTTGTCACCGGACAGCGCGCTGCACGTCTCCGCTTACACCCTGACTTTGGTCGGCAAAATCCTCTGCTACGCCATCGTCGCACTCGCGCTGGATCTGGTCTGGGGTTACGCCGGTTTGCTGTCGCTGGGCCACGGTCTGTTCTTCGCCCTCGGCGGTTATGCGATGGGCATGTACCTGATGCGTCAGGCTGCCGGCGATGGCCTGCCGGCGTTCATGACGTTTCTGTCGTGGACCGAGTTGCCGTGGTACTGGACCGGCACCAGCAGCTTCCTCTGGGCCATGTGTCTGGTGGTGCTGGCGCCAGGATTGCTGGCGCTGGTGTTCGGCTTTTTCGCCTTCCGCTCGCGGATCAAAGGCGTGTACTTCTCGATCATGACCCAGGCCCTGACCTTCGCCGGCATGCTCCTGTTTTTCCGCAACGAGACCGGGTTCGGCGGCAACAACGGCTTCACCAATTTCCGCACGATTCTGGGTTTCGGCATCACTGAACCCGGCACTCGCGCGGTGCTGTTTCTGGCGACGGTTTTGTTGCTGGTGGCGAGTCTGTTTATCGGCTGGCGTCTGGCGCAGAGCAAGTTCGGTCGCGTGCTGACCGCGCTGCGCGATGCGGAAAACCGTCTGATGTTCTGCGGCTACGATCCGCGCGGTTTCAAGCTGTTTGTCTGGGTGTTGAGCGCGGTGTTGTGTGGCTTGGCCGGTGCGTTGTACGTGCCGCAGGTCGGGATCATCAACCCGAGCGAAATGTCGCCGACCAACTCGATTGAAGCGGCGGTCTGGGTCGCTCTCGGCGGACGCGGCACCTTGATCGGCCCGTTGCTGGGCGCTGGCGTGGTCAATGGCATGAAGAGCTGGTTCACCGTGGCGTTCCCTGAATATTGGCTGTTCTTCCTCGGTGCGCTGTTCATCATCGTGACCCTGTACTTGCCCAAAGGCGTGATCGGTCTGCTGAAAAAACGAGGTGAATCATGAGAGTCACGGCCAGCGCAGAATTCATGCTTGAACCCGCCTTCTTTCCTGTCGAGCCGAACAAGGACGCCGGCACCAGCCGCGATTCCATCGGCCTCGGCCAACGCGTCGGCCCGGGCCTCGATACCCGTCATGGCACGATCCTGACCCTGGAAGACATCAGCGTCAGCTTCGACGGCTTTCGCGCACTGAACAATCTCAACCTGTACATCGGCGTCGGCGAATTGCGCTGCATCATCGGCCCCAACGGTGCGGGCAAAACCACGCTGATGGACGTGATCACCGGCAAGACCCGCCCCAGCCACGGCAAGGCCTGGTTCGGTGAAACGCTGGATTTGACGCAGATGAGCGAAGTGCAGATCGCCCAGGCCGGCATCGGTCGCAAGTTTCAGAAACCCACGGTGTTCGAAGCGCCGAGCGTGTTTGAAAACCTTGAACTGGCGCAGAAAACCGACAAATCGGTGTGGGCCAGTTTGCGTGCGCGCCTGAGCGGCGAGCAGCGCGATCGCATCAGCGAAGTGCTGGACACCATTCGCCTGACCACCTCGGTCAATCGCCCGGCGGGGCTGCTGTCCCACGGCCAAAAACAATTTCTGGAAATCGGCATGTTGCTCATGCAAGACCCGCAATTGCTGCTGCTCGATGAGCCGGTGGCGGGCATGACCGATGCCGAAACCGAGTTCACGGCAGAACTGTTCAAGAGCCTGGCCGGCAAGCATTCGCTGATGGTGGTGGAGCACGACATGGGGTTTGTCGGCTCGATTGCCGACCACGTGACGGTGTTGCATCAGGGCAGCGTGCTGGCGGAAGGGTCGCTTGAGCAGGTGCAGGAAAACGAGCGGGTGATCGAAGTGTATTTAGGCCGCTAAGGTCACCCTGTAGGAGCTGCCGCAGGCTGCGATCTTTTGACTTTGCTCTTCAAAAACAAGATCAACAGATCGCAGCCTGCGGCAGCTCCTACAGGGATTTCGGGAGATTTTGGACATGCTGCAAGTCGACAAGCTGCACCAGTACTACGGCGGTAGTCACATCCTGCGTGGCCTGAGCTTTGACGTGAAGGTTGGCGAAGTCACCTGCCTGCTCGGGCGCAACGGCGTGGGCAAGACCACGCTGCTCAAGTGCCTGATGGGCCTGCTGCCGGCGAAAGAAGGCGCGGTGAATTGGGAAGGCAAACCCATCACCACGTTCAAACCGCACCAACGGGTCCACGCCGGAATTGCCTATGTGCCGCAGGGCCGGGAAATCTTCGGGCGGCTGACCGTGGAAGAAAATCTGCTGATGGGTCTGTCGCGGTTTCCCGGCAGCGAAGCGAAGGAAGTCCCTGCGTTCATCTACGAATTGTTCCCGGTGCTGCTGCAGATGAAACAGCGTCGCGGTGGTGATCTGTCCGGTGGTCAGCAACAGCAGCTCGCCATCGGCAGAGCACTGGCCAGCCGTCCGCGCCTGCTGATCCTCGACGAGCCCACCGAAGGCATTCAGCCGTCGGTGATCAAGGAGATCGGTGCGGTGATCAAGAAGCTGGCGGCGCGTGGCGACATGGCGATTCTGCTGGTGGAGCAGTTCTACGATTTCGCCGCGGAGTTGGCCGATCAGTACCTGGTGATGTCCCGAGGCGAGATCGTGCAACAGGGTCGCGGCGAAAATATGGAGGCCGAAGGTGTGCGCGGGCTAGTCACGATTTAACAATACGATCTAACCTGTAGCTTCCTAACGATAATTACAAACCATGAATTTACCCATTTCCACTGCCCTGTTTACCCCGAGCTGGCACGCTGAGCTGGAGCTGGCCTACGCGCGCTTCGGCGATTGCACGCGCCCGGTCATGCGCCGTCACCTCGGCCCGCTGCGGGTGCAAAAGCATCTGTACGCCGAAGGTCCTGAAGTGTGCCAACACATCATCGTCCACCCGCCTGGCGGGATTGCCGGCGGTGATCGGCTGGACATCAGCGCCCGCGTCGAGGCGCACGCCTGGGCGCAGATCACCAGCCCCGGCGCGGCCAAATGGTACCGCGCGGCAGGCCCTGCGTATCAGCAGCTGGACTTGAAAGTAGCTGCCGGGGCAACGCTGGAATGGTTGCCACAAGAGACCATCGTCTACAGCGCTGCGCAGGCAGAACTAACGACCTCGATCGATCTTGAAGGCGATGCGCGGTTGTTCTACTGGGACGTGGTCGCGCTGGGCCGCCCGGCCAGTGGCGAGCGCTTTGATCTGGGCCATTTTCAGAGTCATCTGGATATTCGTCGCGATGGTCGATTGCTCTGGCATGAGCGACAGCGCATTGTCGGCGGGGACGGTTTGCTTGATTCGCCCATAGGTCTGGACGGGCAACCGGTGTTTGCGACATTGCTGGTCACCGGCGAAATTGATGCTGAATTGCTGGAGCGTTGTCGTTCGCTGGGCCACGAAGTACGTGGGGATCTGACGCAGTTGCCGGGGCTATTGGTCGCTCGGTGTCTGGCCAGTGAAGCATTGCTCGCCCGGGCCTGGCTCATCGATTTATGGCGTTTGCTCAGACCCGCCCTGCTGGGTCGCGACGCCCAGCCCCCACGAATCTGGAACACCTGAAATGCATTGCGCATTTGAACCCTGAAATGCAATCCCCCTGTAGGAGCTGTCGAGTGAAACGAGGCTGCGATCCTTTGATCTTGCACTTAAAAACAAAGTCAAAAGATCGCAGCCTTCGGCAGCTCCTACAGTGCGCACGACTTAATATCTTTAACTGCCGAGATTGATTCCAAATGGACCTGACCCCACGCGAAAAAGACAAGCTGCTGATCTTCACCGCCGGCCTCGTCGCCGAGCGGCGTTTGGCTCGCGGTGTGAAGCTCAACTACCCGGAAGCCATGGCCTACATCTCCGCCGCCCTGCTCGAAGGCGCCCGTGACGGCCGCACCGTGGCCGAGCTGATGCACTTCGGCACCACCCTGCTCAGCCGCGATCAAGTGATGGAAGGCATCCCGGAAATGATCCCGGAGATTCAGGTTGAGGCAACGTTCCCCGACGGCACCAAACTGGTCACCGTCCACCAACCGATTGTCTGAGGCCGCGCCATGACTTACGCCATTCGCGATGCCCTCCACGCCGACCTGCCGGCGATCCGCGATATCTACAACGATGCCGTGCTCAACACCACGGCGATCTGGAACGAATCGGCCGTCGACCTCGGCAACCGGCAAGCGTGGTTCGCCGCACGCCAGGCTCAGGCTTACCCGATCCTGGTCATCGTCGACAGCGACAACACGGTGCTCGGCTACGCTTCGTTCGGTGACTGGCGGCCCTTCGACGGCTTCCGCCACACCGTCGAGCATTCGGTTTACGTACGCAACGACCAACGCGGCAACGGCCTCGGTCCGCAACTGATGACTGCACTGATCGAGCGCGCAAAAACCTGCGGCAAACACGTCATGGTCGCCGCCATCGAAAGCGGCAACGCCCCCTCGATTCGCCTGCACGAGCGCGCCGGTTTCCTCATCACCGGGCAGATGCCGCAAGTCGGTACCAAGTTCGGCCGCTGGCTGGACCTGACCTTCATGCAACTGACCCTCAACCCTGGCGCGGAGCCGCCCGACACCGACAAGGAGTGACACCGATGAACGCCGCCCAACTGCGCCGCGTCAACGCTGAAAGTTTTGCGCATTATCGTCAGGGCCTGATCGATCTGCTGCTTGATGCCGTGGGGTATGGCGCCAGTGTCGGCTTCATGGCCGACCTCGATGCCGCGCAGGCCCGCGCCTATTTCGATGAGGTGCAAGACAACGTCAACAAGGGCAGCGTGTTGCTTTGGGTGGTGGTCAACGACGAGCAAGTGCTGGCCAGTGTGCAGTTGGCCCTGTGCCAAAAGGCCAATGGCCTGAACCGCGCCGAAGTGCAAAAACTGCTGGTACGCGAGCAAGCGCGTCGTCGTGGTCTCGGCCAGCAATTGATGACAGCGCTGGAGCTCGAAGCGCCCAAGCACAAGCGCGGCATGCTCTACCTCGATACCGAGGCAGGCTCGCCTGCTGAAGACTTCTACAAGTCCTTGGGTTACACCCGCGCCGGGGCCATCCCCGACTACGCCTGCGATCCCCACGGCACGTATCGACCGACTGCCCTCTATTACAAAGTTCTGCAAGGAGCCCAGTGATGATTCCTGGCGAATACCAGATCCAGCCCGGCGACATTGAACTCAACGTCGGCCGCCGTACCGTCAGCCTGAAAGTCGCCAACAGCGGCGATCGGCCGATCCAGGTCGGCTCGCACTATCACTTTTTCGAAACCAACGACGCCCTGACGTTTGATCGCGCGGCCAGCCGTGGCATGCGCCTGAACATCGCGGCCGGCACAGCGGTGCGCTTCGAGCCGGGGCAAAGCCGGGAAGTCGAGCTGGTGGATTACGCCGGGCATCGGCGGGTGTTCGGTTTTGCCGGGCGGGTCATGGGTGATCTCTAAGTCATCAGGTGACTGCAAGAAAGCCATCGCGAGCAGGCTCACTCCTACATGAGACCGCGATCAAATGTAGGAGCGAGCCTGCTCGCGAAAGCGAGTAATGCGAGCGATTTCAAAACCAATTGAATCCCAAGGCGAGCACATGAAGATTTCTAAACAGGCCTACGCCGACATGTTCGGCCCCACCGTCGGCGACAAGGTGCGCCTGGCCGACACAGAGCTGTGGATCGAAGTCGAACAGGACTTCACCACTTACGGCGAGGAAGTGAAATTCGGTGGCGGCAAAGTCATCCGCGACGGTCAGGGCCAAAGCCAACTGCTGGCTGCCGAAGTCGTCGACACGCTGATCACCAATGCGCTGATCATCGATCACTGGGGCATCGTCAAGGCTGACGTTGGTCTCAAGGATGGGCGCATCGCCGCAATCGGCAAGGCCGGCAACCCGGACGTGCAGCCCAACGTGACCATCGCCATCGGCGCCAGCACCGAAGTCATTGCCGGCGAAGGCATGATCCTCACCGCGGGCGGCATCGACACGCACATCCACTTCATCTGCCCGCAGCAGATCGAAGAAGCGCTGATGAGTGGCGTCACCACCATGATCGGCGGCGGCACCGGCCCGGCCACTGGCACCAACGCCACAACCTGTACCTCCGGGCCGTGGCACCTGGCGCGCATGCTTCAGGCGGCCGACGCGTTCCCGATGAACATCGGCCTCACCGGCAAGGGCAACGCCAGCCTGCCGGAGCCGTTGATCGAGCAGGTCAAGGCCGGCGCCATCGGCCTCAAGCTACACGAAGACTGGGGCACCACCCCGGCGAGCATCGATAACTGTCTGAACGTCGCCGATCAGTACGACGTGCAGGTGGCGATCCACACCGACACGCTCAACGAATCCGGTTTTGTCGAAACCACCCTCGGCGCGTTCAAGGGCCGCACCATCCACACCTATCACACCGAAGGTGCCGGTGGCGGCCATGCGCCGGACATCATCAAGGCCTGCGGTTTCGCCAACGTGCTGCCGAGCTCGACCAATCCGACCCGACCGTTCACCCGCAATACCATCGACGAACACCTCGACATGCTGATGGTCTGCCACCACCTCGACCCGAGCATTGCCGAAGACGTGGCGTTCGCCGAAAGCCGCATTCGCCGCGAGACGATTGCCGCCGAAGACATCCTCCACGACCTCGGCGCATTCTCGATGATCAGCTCCGACAGCCAGGCCATGGGCCGCGTCGGCGAAGTCATCACGCGCACCTGGCAGACTGCCGACAAGATGAAAAAGCAGCGCGGCCCGCTGCCACAGGACGGCGCAGGCAACGACAACTTCCGCGCCAAACGCTACATCGCCAAATACACGATCAACCCGGCGATCACTCACGGTATCAGCCATGAAGTCGGCTCGATCGAAGTGGGCAAATGGGCGGATCTGGTGCTCTGGCGTCCGGCGTTTTTCGGCGTGAAACCGACGTTGATTCTCAAGGGCGGCGCCATTGCGGCAAGCCTGATGGGCGACGCCAACGCCTCGATTCCTACGCCGCAACCCGTGCATTATCGGCCGATGTTCGCCAGCTATGGCGGTTCACTGCATGCCACCAGCCTGACGTTTATCAGTCAAGCGGCGCAGGCAGCCGGGTTGCCGGAAGCCTTGGGTCTGAAAAAGAAAATCGCGGTGGTCAAAGGTTGCCGCGAGGTGCAGAAAACCGACTTGATCCACAACGATTACCTGCCAAACATCGACGTTGATCCGCAGACGTATCAGGTCAAGGCTGACGGTGTGTTGCTCTGGTGTGAGCCTGCGGAAACATTGCCGATGGCGCAGCGCTATTTCCTGTTCTGACAAAAAAGGCCCATCCGGGCCTTTTTCATTCTGTCTGTCGTACCGCTTAATCGTTCATCGCGAGCAGGCTCACTCCTACAAGGGCCTGCGTACACCAATCCCTGTAGGAGCTGTCGAAGACTGCGATCTTTTGATCCTGCTTTTAAAAAACAAGGTCAAAAGATCGCAGCCTTCGGCAGCTCCTACAGGGGCCGCGATTCGGTTATTCGACCACCAACCGTCCCAACCGCTGGCGCAACATACTGTTCTCGGCGCGCAGTTCGCGAACCTCTTCAAGCAGGTCCAGCGCCAGTGCGACGCCTTCCCATTCCAGATCGAGATCGCGCCGCAGCTTCGCGGCGCGCTTGGCCAGGGCCAGTTCGTAATCGGTGAAGCGCCATTCCCGGGGCTGCGCGCCCTGAGGTTCGAGGATGCCGTGTTCGACGATTTCGATCACGTAGACGTCCGACAAATCGGCCGCCTCGCAGAATTCTGCCATGTCCAGTTGAACGATCAGGGGGCTGCTCATGATGGGCTACTCCGTCGCTGGGTTCAGAAGTTCTCTCGCGGATTGAAAGCGGCTTTCTTCGCCAGTTCCTGCCACAGCGCCTTGACCTCGTCGTCGGCGGTCTTTGGCATGACGGCTTTGAGCTGCACGAACAGATAACCACGCTCACCGGCCTTGTTTTTCAGACCATGGCCCTTGGCGCGCATGCGCTGGCCGTTCTGGCTGCCGGCCGGCACCTTGAGGTTGATCTTGCCGGTCAGGGTCGGCACGGCCACTTCGGCACCCAGCGCCAGCTCCCACGGTGCCAAAGGCAGCGTGATGATCAGGTTCTCGCCTTCGACATCAAATTTTGGGTGCGGCGCCAAACGGATGGTCAGGTACAGATCGCCACTCGCGCCACCACCCACACCCGGTGCACCCTGGCCCTTGAGGCGGATGCGCTCGCCGTCGGTCACACCCGCAGGGATCTTCACGTTCAGGCTTTTGCTGGTGTTGCTGACGTGCTGGCCCGCCGCGTTGTATTGCGGCACCTGGAAGGTGACCTTTTTCGATTCGTTCGAAAGGGTTTCTTCGAGGAAGATCGGCAGTTCCATTTCCACGTCTTGCCCTCGGCGCCCTGCACTGCGTTGTTGCCGACCGTCACCGCCACCGAAACCGGGGCCGCGATTGCCGAAGATCGAACTGAAAAAGTCCGAGAAGTCGCCGGTGTCCTGACCGCCGCCACCAAAACCGCCACGGCTCTGCCAGCCCGGCGGTCCCTGGAACGGCTGACCGTGCTGGCCGTAGCGGCGCAGCTCGTCGTATTCGGCGCGTTTGTCGGCGCTTTTCAGCGCTTCATAGGCTTCCGACGCGTCCTTGAATTTGGACTCGGCGTCTTTTTCCTTGCTGACATCGGGGTGGTACTTGCGCGCCAGCTTGCGATAGGCAGCCTTGATGGCCTTGTCGTCTGCTGTCGGCTCCACGCCGAGTATCTTGTAATAGTCTTTGAAGTCCATTGAAGGAATCACCATCCGTTATCGATTTCGCGCCCATGCCAGCATGCGCCGATTCGCGCGTGCCGGGTTGACCGATCTCAAGTTTGTGACCGGGTGGCGCTGCAGAAGTTTATCGGCAGTGGACGGCGGTTCTTGCGACCGCCGGTGTATCTGCCGGCCCATGCCAGCAAGTTTGGGGCAAAGCTGCGAGTTTCAAGCAAGATTAGTCATCAAATAGCAGATGACCGGCCTACGAATCTGCCGCGCACTGACATACACTGCGCGGCCGTTTTTTTGACCGGAACCGAAAGACATGAAAGACGCCTCTCCAGCCCGTGCCTGCGGCATCGACTTCGGCACGTCCAACTCCACCGTCGGCTGGCTGCGCCCCGGCATGGAAACGATGATCGCGCTGGAAGACGACAAGATCACCCTGCCGTCGGTGGTCTTCTTCAACTTCGAGGAGCGCCGCCCGGTGTACGGTCGCCTGGCGCTGCACGAGTACCTGGAAGGCTACGAAGGCCGCCTGATGCGCTCGCTGAAAAGCCTGCTCGGCTCCAAGCTGATCAAGCACGACACCAGCGTCCTTGGCACGGCGATGCCGTTCAAGGACCTGCTCGGCCTGTTCATCGGCCAACTGAAGAGCCGCGCCGAAACCGCCGCCGGTCGGGAGTTCGAGCAAGTGGTGCTCGGCCGCCCGGTGTTTTTCGTCGATGACGATCCGCTGGCCGACCAGGAAGCCGAAGACACGTTGGTGGACGTGGCGAAAAAGATCGGTTTCAAAGACGTGTCGTTTCAGTACGAACCGATCGCTGCGGCCTTCGACTACGAGTCGACCATCGAAAAGGAAGAGCTGGTCCTGATCGTCGACATCGGCGGTGGTACATCCGACTTCTCGCTGGTCCGCCTGTCGCCCGAGCGTCGCGGTGTGGATAACCGCCACGACGACATTCTCGCCACCGGCGGCGTGCACATCGGCGGGACCGACTTCGACAAACAGCTGAGCCTGCAAGGCCTGATGCCGCTGTTCGGCTACGGCAGCCGCATGAAGAGCGGCGCCTACATGCCGACCAGCCATCACATGAACCTGGCAACCTGGCACACGATCAACTCGGTGTACTCGCAAAAATCGAGTCTGGCGCTGGGCAGCATGCGCTACGACATCGAAGACACGGGCGGCATTGATCGTCTGTTCAAGTTGATCGAACAACGCGCCGGGCACTGGCTGGCGATGGAAGTCGAGGAAACCAAGATCGAGCTGACCCACGCCGACAGCCGCCACGTGCCGCTGGACCGCATCGAAGCCGGGTTGAGCGTGGAGCTGACGCGGGCGTTGTTTGAATCAGCGATCGATGCCCTGCTGGAGCGGGTGCGCGGCAGCGTCACGAACCTGCTGAACGATGCCAATGTGCGCGTGGATCAAGTGGATACGGTGTTCTTCACCGGTGGTTCCAGCGGCATCCCGGCGCTGCGCAACAGCGTTTCGGCGATGTTGCCGAAAGCGCGGCACGTCGAGGGGAATATCTTCGGCAGCATTGGCAGCGGTTTGGCGATTGAGGCGATGAAGCGCTACGGCGCCATGGACTGATCAGATACCCAGTTGCGCCTATCGCTGGCAAGCCAGCTCCCACAGAACTGACACCGCTTTCGAAAGCGGCGCATGACCTGTGGGAGCTGGCTTGCCAGCGATGGCGTCAGATCAGGCAACCCAGGCCCATCGGTCAGACCATCCCGCCCAGCTTCAACTCACTCTTCAGATACGCATAATAAATCGGCCCCGCCACTACGCCCGGCAGGCCGAATGCGGCCTCGAACACCAGCATCGCCAGCAGCAATTCCCACGACTTGGCACTGATCTGCCCGCCGACAATGCGCGCGTTGAGGAAGTATTCGAGTTTGTGGATAAAAATCAGATAACCCAGTGCGGCCATCGCCACCCAGATCGACAGCGACAGGCCGACGATGGTGATCAGCGTGTTCGATATCAGGTTGCCGATCACCGGCAACAGGCCGAGCAGGAAGGTCAGGACGATCAGTGTCTTGGTCAGCGGCAAATGGACGCCGAACATCGGCAGGATCACCGCGAGGAAAATCCCGGTGAAGAAGGTGTTCAGCAGGGAGATCTTGATCTGCGCGAAAACAATGTTGCGAAAGGCCTGAACCAGCAGGTGCAGACGATCGAACAGCGCGGCCGCCAGCGGTTTGCGTTTGGTCACGTCCGGTATGCGCTGCAAGGCGATGATCGCGCCGAGCACCATGCCGATCAGCAACGTCACGAACATGTGCGCCGCATCTTTGCCCACCAGTTGCAGATCGGACAGGTGTTTGCTCATCCATTCGCCGATGGCCACACGAAATTCAGCGGCGCTGGCCGGCAAATAGGCGTCGATGAATGGCGGTAATTGACCGCGCGCACGGTCGACCACGCCCATGAATTTGTCCAGAGAGGCGCCGGGGTTTTCCGCTTCGTGCAGGAGGAAACTGATAGCCCCGGCGAAGAGCAACGCCAGCACACTGACCACCAGCGTACCGAGCAGTGCCACCGCCAGCCAGCGAGCGCGGCGACCTTCGATCAGCCGTTGCAGTTGTGGGGTGAGCATGTTGACCAGTTCGAACACCAGCAACCCGGCCAGCAGGCTGGGCAACAAGCGCAGCGGCAGGACGAGCAGCAACCCGCCGAAAATGATGATGCAACTGACCCAGAACACAACATGACGCTCAGAAAACGTTGGCATACAGCCTCAAAACGAACGGCGTAAAAGGATTGGCAGTCTGCCAGCGTTCCGGGGGGAGCACTAGGGATATGCTGGGGCAAGCCTGATCGGGGCCATGAGTCAAAAGCTCAGAGGGCTATCTGGCCTCATCGCTGGCAAGCCAGCTCCCACAGTGATTGCGTCGTACACAAATTATCTGAGCCGACCAAAACCCTGTGGGAGCGGGCTTGCCCGCGATGAGGCCGGCACGCTCACCACAAGGTCAGAGGATCACTTTTTCTTCAGGCACTCACTCATGAACGCCTTGCGCGCATCGCCGCTCAGGGCTTTGGTTTTCGCGTCGGCGTTGCAGGTGGTCATCTTCTGCTGTTGCGGGGTCAGGGCCTTGGCATCATTGGCCGCCGGCGCTGCCTTGAGGCAAGTGCTCATGAAGGTTTTGCGCTCATCGCCTTTCAGACTCTTGGCGGTCGCATCGGCATTGCAGGTGGTCATTTTGTTCTGTTGCGCCGTGGCGGCGAAACCCTGGGAACACAGGAGCAAACCAATCATCAACAACGGGACACGCAACATCTTCATGGAGTTTTCTCCTTGTCGCCGCTTCGATGGAGGCGGCCTCTGCTGGAGTGTAGCCAAATCCTGTTACATCTTCCTGCCTTCCAGGTGGCTGCGGCGGTACTGCTCCGGCGTGCAACCGGCCTGCCGCGCGAACATGGCGATAAACGCCGAGCCGCTGCTGTAGCCGAGATCAAAAGCGATTTCCTGCACGCTGTGCGACGTTTCCAGCGCTTCAATTGCGGCGAGATAGCGCAGACGCTGGCGCCACTCACCGAAACTCATCCCCAGCTCTCGAACAAACTGCCGCGCCAACGTGCGCTCGCTGACATGCACCTGCGCAGCCCAGTGCGCCAGCGGCTGGTTGTTGCCTGGCTGCGCTTGCAGCGTTTCAAGAATCGCCAGCAATCCGGGGCTGCTTGCATACGGCAGATAACACTCATGCACCGGCGCCTGTTGCAGTTGATCGACCAGCACCTGAGCCAGACGCTGATCAGCATCCAGCTCGGGAATCTTCACGTCACGGGCGGCGAAGTCTTTGAGAATCGCCTTGAGGATATCGCTGATCGCCAATGTGCAGGCCCGCGCCGGCAACTCGGCGCAAACCTTGGGATCGAGACAGACCGCCCGGTAATTGACCGGTTGATGACTGTAGAAACTGTGTTCGACCTGCGGCGGCACCCACACCGCGTATTGCGGCGGCGACATGAAACGACTGCTATCGACGTCCATGTGCAACACCCCGTGAGCGGCGTATTCCAGAGTGCCCCACGGATGGCGGTGCGGCGCGGCAAACTCATGGGCGTTGAAATCGGCGTAACGGAAGTACACCGCTGACGGCAGTTCGCTGAAATCGAGCAGATCGATGTGTTTACTGTTCATGCTGTCCGCTTTCAGTGCCAGGTTGTCTGGTTCGAAGTATAGGGCTGCATCCAGACAGGGGATAATCACGTTTCATCAACGTACTGGTTTCAACGCATGCAATACGCTTTTCCCCTGCTGGCGATCTTTATCTGGGCCGGCAACACCGTGATCAACAAACTCGCGGTCGGCGCGATCTTTCCGGCCGAGATCGGTTTCTACCGCTGGCTGTTAGCCGGTTTGCTGTTCACCCCGTTCATGCTCAAACAAGTGATCGCGCACTGGCCGCAGATCCGCCCCAACCTGGGCAAGATTTTCGTCCTCGGCGTGCTCGGCATGGCGGTGTATCAAAGCCTCGCCTACTTCGCCGCGACCCTGACCACGGCAACCAACATGGGCATCATCCTGTCGCTGATGCCATTGATGTCGCTGGCCATGGCAATCATCAGCCTCGGCCAGCGCCTGACTGCCGGTGCGTTGGTGGGTGCGGTGCTGTCGTTTGCCGGTGTGCTGGTGGTGGTGTCGTCGGGCAGCCTCGGCGCGTTGCTGCAACACGGCGTGAATTTGGGCGATGCGATGATGCTGATCGCCACGCTCGCCTATGCGATTTACAGCACCTTGCTGAAGAAATGGCAGCTGCGCCTGCCCCCGCTGGTGTTGCTGTATTTGCAGGTGCTGGTAGCGATTGTGGTGTTGTTTCCGCTGTATGCCGCCTCACCGAAAACCGGGCTGACGCTGCAGAATATTCCGCTGGTGTTGTATGCGTGCCTGCTGGCATCGATGGTCGCGCCGCTGGCGTGGATGCAGGCGGTGATGCGCCTCGGGCCGAGCCGGACCACACTGTTCTTCAACTTGCTGCCGTTGATTACCGCGCTGATTGCGGCGCTGGTATTGAAGGAACGACTGGCGATGTATCACCTGGTGGGTGGTTTGCTGACGTTGGGCGGGGTGATTCTTTCCGAGCGCTGGACGACGGTGTTGGGCCGCAAACTCAGCGTTGCCTGATGTGACCTTTTGTAGGGTTTGTGGTCTCTGTGGCGAGGGGATTTATCCCCGATGGGTCGCGCAGCGTCCCCCGCTTTTTTGGGGCCGCTGCGCGACCCATCGGGGATAAATCCCCTCGCCACACCTAATTCACTGCACCTCAACGGTTACAGCCCGGCAGCCTTCAGGCGCGCCGCATGCTCGACAAACAACCGCACCGGATCCGCGCCCTTGCCCACCAGCCCCAGCGACTGGTTGACGATGTCGAAGTGATCCAGCGGATAGTCGTCGCCAATCACCGTGCCCAGATGCGAGCTGTAACGCCCGACCATCCCGTCGCACTGTCCCGGCTCACGGACAAAGGTTTTCGCAAACAACCGACAGCTGCGATTGGTCCCGTCGAACAGATTGCCGCCACGATCCGTCTTGCCCGGCTGCAACGTCCCCGACCACGAGTAATAGCGCACGCCGTTGACCTCTTCCGGCCCGTGGCCACCCCAGGTTTCAGGCAGGCCCTGTGGATAACGCTGATTGAACAGCGCCACGCCTTCAGTGGTCAGCGAATGATGCGAGGCGTGGATATCCACGGGCAGTTTCGGCCCGTGATAACCGGTATCCAGCAACGCCATCAGCCAGCCGACAAAACGCAGCAGCACTTCGAGGATACGACCCTTGGCGCTGTCTGCGGGGTAGTGTTTGTGCAGATAGTCGGCCAGTTCCGAACCATGATTGGGCCCGGCCACCGAAGTGACCGACGCCACCAGATCCGGGCGTTTCGCTGCGGCATAACGCGCCGTCAACGAGCCCTGACTGTGGCCAAACAGATTGACCTTCTGCGCCCCGGTTTCGCGCAAAATCTCGTCGATGAGCGCGAGTAACTGCTCGCCACGCACCTCGGTCGAATTGAGCGGCGACACCTGCACCGCAATCACAGTTGCACCACCACGGCGCAACGCCTTGATAATCCCGTACCAATACGGATAAAGCACCAGCCGGATAAACCCGAGCATTCCCGGCACCAGCACCAATGGATAACGCGTCGACATGGGCAAACATCCTTGTGGTCGGTAAGTGGATGCAAGGCGTGCAAAACACCCGCCAAGCATCCGCTGTAATGATGACAACGCAGCGTTCAGCCTACTTCAGCCCTGCAACCCCCGCCACAATCAGGCCACCTGGAACTCCCTCGCGAGTTCAAGCAAGCGCTGCTCAGCCTCGGCCACCGATACCGCGAAAGTGCGTTCGGCAGACTCCTCACCTTCGGCCGCGACCACCGTGACGTCGTTGATGCCGATAAAACCCAGCGCCGTGCGCAGCCATGGGTCGGCGTGATTCAGTGCCTCCAGCTCACCGCCCGGACCGAACCCGAAACCGCCGCGACTGGTGACGATCAACGCCCTCTTGCCCTGCAACAACGGTGTGTACTGGGCCACACCGTTGTCGAGCGTGTGATCGAAGGTCAGGCCCAATCGCACAATCTGATCGACCCAGGCCTTGAGGCCGCTGGGCACGCTGAAGTTGTACATCGGCGTGGAAATCAGCAACAGATCGTGGTCGAACAACTCGCCAACCAGTTGATCGCTGAGTGCCAGATCAGCCTGCATCGACAGCGACCGAGCATCGGGCTCGGGATGGAATGCCGCCGCGACAAAGGCCTCGTTGACCGCCGGAATCAGCGCCCGGCCGACTTCACGACGCGTCACTTGAGCCTGTGGATGACGCACCTGCCAGGCGCTGAGAAAACCTTCCGCCAGACGCCGCGAGTGCGAACGGTCGCCGCGCGGGCTGGCATGGATCACAAGAATTTTGCTCATCTGTACTTCCTCCGGACTAGAATCCAACTGCTTGTGGCTTGCAGCTTGAAGCTCGTAGCCGCCCGACTTCAAATGAGCAAAAATCAGTCGGGATGAATCCATTTCATCCATGGAGTTTCAATGTTCGCTTCCTTGCCGTTGACCGCCCTGCGCGCCTTTGAGTCCGCTGCACGCTTGCTGAGCTTCAAGGCCGCAGCCGAAGAATTGTCGGTAACGCCAACGGCGGTCTCCCATCAGATCCGTGTGCTGGAGGATTGGCTCGGCGTGGCCCTGTTCGAACGTCTGCCGCGCAAGGTGCGCCTGACAGAGGGCGGCGAGCGGCTGTTCCGCAGCCTGCATGGCGCGTTGCTGGACGTGGCGCAAAGCGTCGACACCTTGCGCCCGCAACGCAGTGGCAGCAGCCTGATGCTGTCGACCACTGCCGCGTTTGCCGCGCTGTGGCTGGTGCCGCGCCTCGGGCGGTTTTATGCCAGGCACCCGAACATCAATGTGCGCCTGGACACGCATTGCGAAGTCATCGATCTGCATCAGGACGCCAGCGTAGATCTCGTGCTGCGCTACAGCCTCGACGATTACCCGAATCTCTACGGTTTGTGCCTGTTCGATGAATCGTTCGGGGTTTACGGCTCGCCAGAACAAGTGGCGCTGGCGGCGCGGCGCACGCCGGCGCTGATCAGCGTGCGCTGGCACAACTCGAAACTGTATGCCCATGGCTGGGACGCGTGGTGCGCAAAGTCCGGTGCGAACTGGCTGAATCAGCATCCGGCGATTCGCGAATACGATGAAGAGCATTACGCGTTGCAAGCGGCGATCGCCGGGCAAGGCTTGGTGCTGGCGAGCAATATTCTGGTCTCGGAAAGCATCGCCAGCGGTTTGCTGGTGCCATTTCAAGGCGATGTGCAGGTCGACGGTGCCGGCTACAGCGCGCTGTGTGTGCCGGGGCGCGAGCGGCATCCGCCGGTGCGGGCGTTTTTTGCGTGGTTGCAGGAAGAAGCACTTTTGTCTGGCCTGGCGCCAAGATCGCAGCCTTCGGCAGCTTCGGTGTAGATCCGATAAAACTTTTCCGCTCGCGCATCACTCACAACCTGGGTAGGCGATCGCGCCTGTAGAGCGTGGCGCCAATCGGATTAGCCTCCAGGAGACTGAAATGAGCGACGACCTGCATCTGTCAGATGTCAAAACACTGCGCGAACGCGCACGGCTACACGTGGAAAACGGCGCAGTGACCGAGAGTTACAGTGCCAACCGTGAAGAGGTGCTGCGCTTGCTCAACGAATCGCTGGCCACTGAACTGGTCTGCGTCTTGCGCTACAAACGTCACTACTTCATGGCCAGCGGTCTGAAGGCCAGCACGGCCGCCGATGAGTTCCTTGAGCATGCCGTTCAGGAAGCCCAGCACGCCGACCGACTGGCCGAGCGCATTGTGCAATTGGGCGGCGAACCGGAGTTCAATCCGGACATGCTGTCGAAACTGTCCCATGCACAATATGTAGCCGGCAACAGCTTGAAGGAGATGGTCTACGAAGACCTGGTCGCCGAGCGGATCGCGATTGATAGTTATCGCGAGATCATTCAGTACATCGGCGAGAAAGATCCGACCACCCGCCGCATCTTCGAAGACATCCTCGCGCAGGAAGAAGAGCATGCGGATGACATGGCTGACATTCTGAAAGATCTGTAAACCTTCAAAATCGCCATCGCGGGCAAGCCCGCTCCCACATTTGGAACGCATTCCAGATGTAGGAGTGAGCCTGCTCGCGATGGGTCGAAAATCAGAAACAAAAGATCGCAGCCTTCGGCAGCTCCTACAGGGAAATGCGTTCCTCTGTAGGAGCTGCCGAAGGCTGCGATCTTTTGATCTTGGCCTACTTGGTTGGTTTGACGGTAACCGGTGCCTTGCCGGCCTTCATCTGCTCCAGCAACGGCGCGCACTGATTCGGCTCGCCACCGCTCGGCGCCACCAACGCCAGCAGCCCCGCCGCCGGTGCGGCAATCACGCCCAACGCCACCATCCCCGCGCCGCGCAACAACAGCGGGACTGGTTTGACGCCGGCGCTGGGTTTGATGAACTTGCCGCGCACATACAGCGGCGAACGTAGCGAGATCAAACGCCAGCCCTTGGATTCTGGCGTCACCGTCAGGTCCAGTTGCTCGGTCGCCATGTTCGCCGTGCCGTCGATATAGATAATCGCGTTCTCGGTATCGAAGACAAACAGCTGCGTAGTCGCCAGACCAGTCTTGATATCGAAGTCCGCCGCTGCGCAGTTGATCTTCACTTCCTTGTCGCCAAAGATTTTGCCGACCACGTAGTTGCCGACGTTGAGGCCTGCCAGTTCCATCAGTTCACGACTGATCGCGCCGTCATTGATCAGCATCTTCAGATTTCCGTTGGCGCCGCCCAGCAACTTCGCTACCGAGTTACCGCGTCCGCTGATATTGGCGTCACCGTTGAGCTCGCCGAAACTGGTTTTCATCGGCTCGAAGGTCGGGAACAGCTCCTTGAGTTTGAACCCGCGCGCCGTCAATTTGGCCCGGCCTTCAAGCGGCTCGGTGCGACCATTCAGGCGAATTTGCGCATCGAGTTTGCCGCCAGCCACGCCGAAGCGCAGCGGCTCCAGACTGAGTTCGCCGTCGTTGAGTATCAAGTGGGTATAAAGGTCGGTGAACGGCAGTTTTTCGCTGTGGACGATACGCTTGCCGGTGAACTCGACATCGGCGTCCATCGCGCGCCAGCGGTCAGTTTTGAACTCGTCTACCGGCAACACTTTGTCTGCCGGTTGCTTGCTCTCGCCGCTGCCAGTCTTTTGCTTGTCGTTCGAGTCGGCGCCGATCAACGGCCCGAGGTCAGCGAACAGCAGTTGGTTGGACACCAGCGCGCCGCTGAGTTTTGGCCGTGGCTGGCTGGCGACGTAGGTCAGGTCACCGTGAATGTCACTGCTGCCGATCTTGCCGTTGAATTTCTCATAAGTGAATTTTGCGCCGGCCTCGTCATGCAACCTGGCGATCAGGTGACCGTCGGTGGCGTACGGTGGCGTGTCCGGCAGGGTCACACCGGTCAGCGGGTAGAGGTTGCCGAGGCTGTCACCGGCCAGTTTCAGACGCAGGTCGAGGGCGCCCAGGTTGAGCGGGTCGGTCAGGGTGCCGGCCAGCTCAATGCTGGTATCGCCAATTTTCGCTTGGGCTTGCAGCGGGAACGGTTTGCTCGAGTCCTGCAAGGCCAGCAGCCCGCCGACCTTGCCCTGGCCGCTGAGTTTCTGGCCGTGATACTGACCTTTTACCTTTAAGGCAAACGCATAGTCCTGCGGTGCGCCGACCTTGTCCTGCGTGGTTTTCGCCGCTTTGTCGCCGACGATATCGCTGTACGGAATCGGCTTGCCCAGAGGATCGATCAGCACATCAAGGTTGGTCTTCAAGGTCTGGTCATCAAGGGTGACGTGGCCCTTGTCGAACTTGATGGCGCCGATATCGACGACCCAGTTCGACGGCTCGGCATTCGGATCCTTGGGATCGAACTTAAACGTCCAGTTGGCGCGGCCGTCGGCCAGACGTTGCAACTCGGCATTGGGTTCGGTCAGGTCGATGCGCGGGATCACCACGCGCTGCCCCAGCAAGGCCAGCGGCGAAATACGCAACTCGACGCGCTTGAGCGTGACCATCTGCGGCTGCTTCGACCAGTCCGGGTTGCCTAGGCTCAAATCCTCGGCGACCACATGCGGCCAAGGCACCCAGGCGCGCCAGCCGCCTTCATCCGGCTCGCGCTGCCAGACCACCGCGAGGTTGCCGTTGATGGCAAACGGTCGGTGCAGTTCTTCCGAGACTTTGGCGTTGAGCGGCGGTTTGATCCGGTTCCAGTCGAAGAACACGATGATCAGTACCAGTACGGCCAGAAGCAGTACGAGGATGGCGAAGGTCCAGCTGAAGATTTTTCCGGTGCGCGTCATGCACATAACTCCTGATCACCACCGCACGCCAAACACACGACGCACAGCTGAAACGGCGGGCCAAAGCGGCCCAATATGAAATCTGTGACTGGCAAAAGGCCCGCAGGTTTAATCGAAAGACCGATTAAGACGCAAAAAGCCGCGCCAAATCCGACCGATCGGTCAGGCAGCGTTACCGCCACCCGCACTTTTGCGAGGCGCGAGTGGGTCGAAAATACCCACTGCGGTGCAAAAGCGCCCCTCTGGAAGGCCCGTTCTAGAGCCTTCCGCCAGAACAATCAATTCTGTTGATTATTACCATTGCGTTTATGAACTTTTATATCGACTTATCGAGAGTAGCATTGCCCTCGTACCCACTTTATCGCCCTCCCAAGGAGCAACCCATCATGAAACGCCAATTACTGCTTAGTCTTACCCTTTCGATGCTAGCCAGCACTGCCTTCGCTCTGCCCGCTGCCGAACAAGCCACTCCGCAAGTCAAAGACAGCCACTCGGTGTTCAGCCAAACCCTGGCCGAAGACGGCTACGACAAAACTCCACAAGGTCAACTTGCCGAGAACGGTCGCAATCGTCTGGAAGAAAAAGGTCTGGTTGAAGACGGCTACGACAAAACCCCACAAGGCCAGGCTCTCGCCGAAAACGGTCGCAATCGCCTGGAAGAAAAAGGTCTGGTCGAAGACGGCTACGACAAAACACCACAAGGCCAAGCTCTCGCCGAAGGTGGTGGTGACCGTGTGATCGAACGCAACAGCGCTGTGAGCTAAGCCCATGGCGGCCCTGAAAAAAAGCCCAGTCCCCGGATTGGGCTTTTGCCTTTTTGGCCGCAGCCATTAATAAGTCGCTATTTCCCCGCTACCTGCCCCGCTGCCGTTCGACGCCGATAAAGCCGATTTGCTAGAGTGCGGCGCTTGTCTTGCCAAAGAACACACCTTGCGATGCTGCCCCGCGCCGAACAGAAACAACAGACCCGCAACGCCCTGATGGACGCTGCCCGCCATTTGATGGAAAGCGGCCGAGGATTCGGCAGCCTGAGCCTGCGCGAAGTGACGAAGACCGCCGGCATCGTGCCCACCGGTTTCTATCGGCATTTTGCCGACATGGACGAACTCGGTCTGGTACTGGTCAGCGAAGTGGGCCAGACCTTCCGCGAAACCATCCGTTTGGTGCGCCATAACGAATTCGTCATGGGCGGCATCATCGATGCGTCGGTGCGGATCTTCCTCGATGTGGTCAGCGCCAACCGTTCGCAGTTCCTGTTTCTGGCGCGCGAGCAGTACGGTGGTTCGTTGCCGGTGCGCCAGGCGATTGGCCGTCTGCGCGAGAACATCAGTTCCGACCTCGCGGCCGATCTGACGATGATGCCCAAGCTCCAGCATCTGGACGCCGAAGGCCTGAGCGTGGTGGCCGACCTGATCGTCAAATCGGTGTTCGCCACCCTGCCGGACATCATTGATCCGCCAGCCGAGGCCTTGCCCGAGCATTTGACGGCGCAGGCGAAGATCACCCAGCAACTGCGCTTCATCTTTATCGGGCTCAAGCACTGGCAAGGGCTGGGCAGTACCGAGTAAAAATCAAAAGATCGCAGCCTTCGGCAGCTCCTACACCGATCTATGTAGGAGCTGCCGACGGCTGCGATCTTTTCTTCGCCGCAAATTGGTGCATGTAAAAATCTTCATGCACCAAAACGCTTCAAATCCCCGCAACATCCTGCAACACCATCTACGATCCGACAGGGATTTCCTACAGATCGCCCGATTGGCAAGCCCCTTGCTCTAGCCTGAGTATTGTCCACTGCTGGAAGCTTTCCGATGCTGGTGATTCATCGCAGAATCGACCCTCAACCCTTCTGGGCCGCCGAGTTGCACCTGACCTTCGAAGCGCGCAGCAAGAGCCGTTTGCGCTGTTTCAGTGCCGAGAACGAAGACGTCGGGTTGTTTTTGGAGCGCGGTCAGCCGCCCCTATATGACGGCGAATGCCTACAGGCCGAAGACGGCCGCATCGTCCGTGTCTGCGCCCGCGCCGAACAACTGCTGCATGTCACCTGTGCCAACGCCTTTGAACTGACCCGCGCCGCGTATCACCTGGGCAATCGCCACGTCGCCCTGCAAGTCGGCGATGGCTGGCTGCGTCTGCTCGACGACTACGTGCTCAAAGCCATGCTGGAACAACTCGGCGCGCAGGTCGAAGCGCTTGAAGCGCCGTTCCAGCCGGAACACGGCGCCTACGGCGGTGGCCATCACCATTCGCGGCACGGCGACGAAGACTTCAACTACGCGCCAAAACTGCACCAGTTCGGCGTGCGTTTATGAACCCAGCCTGGGCGCTGCTGCGCCTGGCCAGTCCGCAATTGCCGATTGGCGGCTACAGCTATTCGCAAGGCCTGGAAATGGCTGTGGATAACGGCCGCGTCAACAACCCGGACAGCGCCCGCCGTTGGATCAGCGATCAGTTGCTGCTCAACCTCGCCCGGTTCGAAGCGCCGCTGCTGCTTGCCCATTGCCAGGCAGCCGCCGAGGAAAACTGGGGCGAATTATTGCAAATCTGCGAAACCCACCGTGCCAGCCGCGAGACTCGCGAGTTGCATCTGGAAAGTCGGCAGATGGGTTATTCGCTGCAGCAGTTGCTCAACGGCTTGCCAGAACTCGACGCGCCGGCCCGAACCTTTCTCGAACAATGCAGCGAACCGCATCTGGCGCTCGGCTGGGCGCTGGCTGCTCGCGCCTGGGGGATCAGCCCGCAGGACGCCCTCGCTGCGTGGCTGTGGAGCTGGCTGGAAAACCAGCTCGCCGTGCTGATGAAAACCTTGCCGCTGGGCCAGCAAGCCGCCCAACGCCTGACCAGCGAATTGCTGCCGTTGCTGCAACAGGCGCAGCAAGACGCGACCCACATCAAACCCGAACACATTGGCAGCGCCGCGTTCGGCCTGTCCCTGACGTGCATGGCCCATGAGCGCCAGTACAGCCGTCTGTTCCGTTCCTAGGGCCCGTCATTTTGAGCCTTTTATTTTGGAGAAGCTGTATGAACACACAACCTCTGCGCATCGGTATCGGCGGCCCGGTCGGTTCCGGTAAAACCGCGTTGACCCTCGCCCTGTGCCTTGCCTTGCGCGAGCGCTACAACCTCGCCGTGGTCACCAACGACATCTATACCCGCGAAGACGCCGATTTTCTGGTGCGCAACGAAGCGCTGGCGCCGGAGCGGATCATCGGTGTGGAAACCGGCGGCTGCCCGCACACGGCGATCCGCGAAGACGCCTCGATCAACCTCGAAGCGGTCGATCAGTTGAACCGGCGTTTTCCGGGGCTGGACCTGATTCTGGTGGAGTCCGGCGGCGACAACCTGTCGGCGACGTTCAGCCCGGAACTGTCCGACCTGACCATCTACGTGATCGACGTCTCGGCCGGCGACAAGTTGCCGCGCAAGGGCGGGCCGGGGATCTGCAAGTCCGACCTTCTGGTGATCAACAAGATCGACCTGGCGCCGCTGGTCGGTGCCTCGCTGGAAATGATGGATAGCGACACCAAACGCATGCGCAACGGCAAGCCGTTCGTGTTCAGCAACCAGAAGACCGGTCAGGGTCTGGACGCAATCATCGCCTTCATCGAACGCCAGGGCTTGCTGACCGCAGCCTGATTCACTTATCAACAAGGAAGCTTATCCATGACACTCAAACGTATTCTCGGCGCCGTTGCGCTGCTGCTGACCCCGGCACTGGCCTTCGCACATCCGGGCCACGGCGACAGCGGCTTGATCGCGGGCATCAGCCACCCGATTGGCGGCCTCGATCACCTGTTGGCGATGGTCGCCGTCGGCTTGTGGGCTGCGCAGCAACAAGGCGCGGCACGCTGGGCGCTGCCGTGCACCTTTGTCGGCACCATGCTGATCGGCGGCATGCTCGGTTTTGAAGGGCTGGAACTGCCGGCGCTGGAAAGCGGGATCGCCGCATCGGTGCTGGCGCTGGGCCTGGCCGTGGCGCTGGCGGTGCGTCCGCCGCTGGTTATGGCGGTGGCGGCGACGGCGCTGTTTGCGTTGTTCCATGGTGTTGCGCATGGGCTGGAATTGCCGGAGATGAGCAATCCGTGGGCGTATGCGGCAGGTTTTGTAGCTGCCACTGCTGCGCTGCATGCCGCCGGTTATGGCGTGGTGCGCTTGTTGCCGCAAGCGGCAGCGCCGTTGGTGCGGTTGGCGGGTGCGGCTTCGGCCATGACTGGTGCCTGGTTGCTGGCCGGCTGATCTCTATTGCCTGATCCGGCCTCATCGCTGGCAAGCCAGCTCCCACAGGTTATTTGGTGCATCCACAATCGTGTAGACACCCAAGATCACTGTGGGAGCTGGCTTGCCAGCGATGACGACCGATCAGACTCCGAGCCTCTAAAGGCTGCCGCTCTGCTACCATGTCGCGCAATCGCCCCAGCCGTGACGACGTCCGCCAATGCCCCATGCTTCCCGCTCCAAATCCCTGCCTGAATTGACCGCCCTGTTCACCGAGGTGCAGCAGCACTTCGTCAACGTGATCGTGCCGCTCTGGCAAGGCCCGGGCTGGAATGCCGACATGGCACTGCCCTACGAAGCACTCGACGCCGCGCACCATCCGTTGCCAGCGCAACGTTATCGGGCGATGGCCTGTGCGCGGCAGCTGTATCTGTTTTCCAGCCTGATCGGCGTTGTGGATAACGCAGCAGAACGCGCGGCCGCGCTGTTCCGTTCTCTGCAACGACACTTCCACGATGCCGAGCACGGCGGCTGGTTCTACAGCATCGATGCGCAGGGCAAACCGCTGGATCAGCGCAAGGATCTCTACACCCACGCGTTCATCCTTTTTGCCTGCGCGCATTACTGGGAAAAGTCCCGCGAGCCGCTGGTGGAATCGACGTTGAACGCCGCGCTGGAAGTCATCGGTCAGCGTTTCGCCACCGGCGATGGCTTGTACGAAGCCTGCCTCGACCGCGACTGGATGACGTTGCAAACCGGCCCGCTGCAAAACCCGCTGATGCACCTCGCCGAAGCCTTCCTCGCCACTCTGCAAGTTCGCCAGGACAGCGCGACGCAACAGGCGCTGCTTGAGTTATGCACAGCCATGCACAAGCGTTTCATCGACCCGCAACATGGTGTGTTGATGGAGAAACCGTTGGGCGTTGTGGATAACTGGTACGAGCCCGGGCACCAGTTCGAATGGTATTTCCTGCTGCAATCGTCAGCGCTGCTGCGCGGTTCGAAATTGCATGCGGCGCTTGATAAGGCCTTTGCCTTCACCGAGCAATTCGGCGTGGAGCAGCCGTCCGGTGCGGTGCGCGCAATGCTTGATCTGGAAATGGACGAACGTGCGAAAGATTCAACCCAGCGCATCTGGGCCCAGGCCGAATACCTGCGTGCGCTGACCTTGCGCCCCGACAGCGAAGCCGTGGTGCTGCATCAATTGCAGGCGTTGCAACAGCGCTTTCTGCATGCCGGTGGCTGGCATGAGTGCCGCGATGAGCAGGGCGAGGTCAGCCGCAAGGACATGCCCTCGACCACGCCGTATCACTTGGCGACGTGCTATCGCGGATTGGCTGACTATCTTCGCTGACGTTTCGCGCAAAGGGATCTGCTGTTGCAAAGGGAATCTTTGTGGAACAGGGGCCTTTGTGGCGAGGGGATTTATCCCCGATGGGTTGCGCAGCAGCCCCGGCTTTTGGGGTCGCTTCGCAACCCATCGGGGATAAATCCCCTCGCCACAGTAAACCCCTTCAGCACAACATTCCCTTACACAATTCCCATCAGCCGTTCTTCAGGCAATCCACTTCTTGTCGCCCGTGAAGCTGATGGTCAACCATCGCGCCGCATCCGGTTTGCCCAGCTTCGCGGAAATCTCTTCACGCAGCGCATCGAGTTGCCCGACGTGCTCCAGTCGGTAATCCGCCGGCAACACCACATGAATCTCGATAAACCGCGCCCGCCCGTGCTTCTGCACGTAGGACACATAATCGTCGAAACCATGCTCGACCTTCACCTCGTCCATTACCTGGCGCACGTGGTCATTCAGCGTGTCCGGCGCGATGCCAAGCACATCGCGTAGCGCCGGGCCGAGGATCTTGAAGGCCGGCGGCAGCATGGTCAGGGCCAGTACGATCAGGATCAGCGGATCGACGTAAACCGCCCACTCGCCATAGCCCTGGGACTTGAGCAGCAGCGCCGTGAGAAAACTGATCAGCAGGCCCACAGAAAGCATCGCATCCACCAGCCAACTGATGTTGTCGAACTGGATCAGGCTGGATTTGAGCTTGCGATTGCGCCGGCGTACATAGAAGAAGTAGGCGAACTCGACCACGGTAAACACGGCGGCATAGATGATCACCAGACCCAACTCAATGTCTCGGCCACCGTCGATGATGCCGAACACGCCGTTGAGAAACGCGTAGATGGCAATCAACAGCAGAAAACTGCCTTCAATCAGCAGCACCATGGGTTCCAGATGCCAGAAGCCGAACTGGAAACGGTGATTGCTTTCCTTGGCGATCAGCTTGGCAGTGATCAGCATCAGTACTTTGATGAATGTTGCGATCAGCGAGAAAAAACCATCGAACAGGATGGATTGGGAACCTGAAACAAAACCGGTGACGATCCCGGCAATCGACACGGCGAACATCAGGATGGTCGATTGTTTGAGCAGCGACTGCTCACCTCGGTTACTCACGTAGCCTCCTCTGAAAACCTTGAAAACCGCGGGGTGCGGTGGGGTTGTTGGGAGAGGAGTCTACCTTATCGGGATTTATTGGCTGTTATGACCCCATCGCTGGCAAGTCGAATCGTCGCACCGCAGCTCCCACAGGTATCGAGTCGGTCACAAGATTATGTCTAGGCCGAAGCCCCTGTGGGAGCTGGCTTGCCAGCGATGGCCGTTATGCGGTCTTAAGCCTTGTTACGCTCGATGGCAAACCCGGCCCAGGTCTGGCTCACCGGCATCAATTCCAGGCTATTGATGTTGATATGCGCCGGCGCATTCATCACCCAGAAAATCGTCTCGGCGATGTCCTGCGGCTGGATCGGCTCGGCTCCGGCGTAGGTGGCGTTGTAGCGCTCCTGATCACCGGCGAAACGCACCAGCGAGAATTCGCTCTCGCACAGCCCCGGCTCAATGTTGCTGACACGCACGCCGGTGCCCTGCAAGTCGCAGCGCAGGTTCAGCGAAAACTGTTTAACAAACGCTTTGGTCGCGCCGTACACATGACTGCCGGGGTAAGGGTAGTTGCCGGCGATGGAGCCGAGGTTGACGATGCCGGCGCCACGACCGTGGGCGATCAGGCGCGGCAGCAGCAAGCGAGTGGCATACATCAGGCCTTTGACGTTGGTGTCGACCATGGTGTCCCAGTCATCCAGATCGCATTTCGGCGCAGGATCAACGCCCAGCGCCAGGCCCGCGTTGTTGATCAGGCCACGCAGTTTGGCGAACGATGGCGGCAGGTTGGCAATCGCCTCCTCCATTGCCTTGCGGTCCCGGACATCAAGCACCAGGCCATGCACTTCGGTCTGTTTCGACAAATCGGCGCACAGAGCGTTGAGGCGTTCTTCACGACGACCGGTCAGCACCAGTTTCCAGCCAGCCTCGGCAAAACGACGGGCGCATGCTTCACCAAAACCGGACGTCGCGCCGGTGATAAACAGGGTGTTGGACATCGTGTTCTCCTTGCTTCGACCGCGAGGGCAGCCATTGGAATAGAAAATCAGCAGGCAGCATGCCCGGCCCGAGATTAACCAGCAACCGTTGCCCGTCCAGGAGCTGCCGCAGGCTGCGATCTGTTGATCTTAAAAACAAGAATCAACAGATCGCAGCCTGCGGCAGCTCCTACAAAAGCGTAAACACTGTATGAAATTTGATCAGTCGTCGCTACGCCATATGCACCGTGGCCTGTAGCCATGTGCACGCATGTTATCCACAGTCCCTTCCACAGTTTCCGGGGGCAAGTGGAAGCGCGCAAAGCCACGCCACACAAGGCTTTGCGGGCGAAATAGAAAGTTTTTTGCTTGACCCTGGAGCGATACCTGTGCGGGACATGGCATTTTGCACGACAGCCCGGTTGGCGAAGTGATTGCGCGAGGCCAGTAACTACGGCCCTTAGCGGGGTCTTTCCAGAGTTTAATCACAGACTTATCCACAGGCTTGTACGCATCAAACCTGCTGCCATGCTGCGCCCACAAAAAGGTTGACAAAGACGTCTGTCGCTCCCGCAAAAACGCCTGATCAAAAAACAACCACACGCCTGCACGCCACGGTTTTAAAGGGCTTCAGCCAGCTACTCCCACGTTATTCACAGCCAGTTCCACAGCAAACGGGGACAAGTCAAAACTGTGGAAAAACAGCCATTTGCAGCGTCTATATGTCGCGCTTTGGCAGGTTGCGGAATTTGTTTTCCACAATTTCAAAATCCGCTTGATGTCACGGCTGGATTCCATGTAGGAGCTGCCGCAGGCTGCGATCTTTTGATGTTGTTTTTAAAGATCAAAAGATCGCAGCCTGCGGCAGCTCCTACAGGGGATTGTGTTGAATTTGAGGAATAAAAAAGCCCCGAGGCTTTCGCGTCGGGGCTTTTGTATAACGATGAGAATCAGTGCCCGCCCAGATAGGCGTTACGCACCTCCTCGTTCACCAGCAACTCCTTACCGGTACCCGTCAGGCGAATCTCGCCGTTGACCATCACATACGCGCGATCCGACAGCTTCAACGCATGGTTGGCGTTCTGCTCGACGAGGAAAATCGTCATGCCGGTTTTCGCCAGTTCCCGCAGGGTCGCGAAGATCTGCTTCACCACGATCGGCGCCAGCCCCAGGCTCGGCTCATCGAGCAGCAACAGCTTGGGTCGGCTCATCAATGCGCGAGCAATGGCGAGCATCTGCTGTTCGCCGCCGGACATGGTCATCGCCCGTTGCGTGCGCCGCTCTTCAAGCCGTGGGAACAGCTCGAACATGCGCTGCATATCCTCTTTGGCGTACTTGTCGCCAATCGGGATGGTGCCCATCAGCAGGTTTTCCTCGACGGTCATGTCAGGGAACACCCGCCGTCCTTCCGGCGACTGCGCAATGCCGTTGGACGCGATGTAGTGCGATGACTTGTGGGTAATGTCGACGCCTTGATAGATGATCTGCCCGTTCGCCGCCCGCGGCTGGCCGAAGATCGACATCAGCAATGTTGATTTCCCCGCGCCATTGGAGCCGATCAGGCTGACGGTTTCCCCTTCATTGATCTGCAGCGAAACGCCTTTGAGTGCCTGGATCGGGCCGTAAAACACGTCCAGGTTTTTCAGTTCGAGGATCGGTTGGCTCATACCAGCTCCTCTTCGTCGGCGCCCAGGTAGGCGGCAATCACTTTCGGGTCGTTGCGGATGGCTTCAGGTCCCCCTTCAGCGATAACGATGCCGTGGTCCAGTACCACGATGTGGTCGGAAATGCTCATTACCATGCCCATGTCGTGTTCGATCAGCACCACGGTCAGATCATGCTCGTCACGCAGCAACCGGATCATTGCGCTCAGCGCTTCGGTTTCCTGAGGATTGAGGCCGGCGGCCGGTTCGTCGAGGCAGATGATCTGCGGCCGCGTGCACATGGCCCGAGCGATCTCCAGACGGCGTTGCTGACCGTACGAGAGCTCACCGGCCAGACGGTTGGCGCAGTCCACCAGATCGACCACTTCCAGCCAGTAGAACGCGCAATCCAGCGCGTCACTTTCAGCCTTGCGATAGCCCTTGGTGTTGAGGATGCCGGCGAGCATGTTGCGGTTGACCCACATGTGCTGGGCCACCAGCAGGTTTTCCAGCACCGACATTTCCTTGAACAGACGAATGTTCTGGAAGGTTCGAGCCAGGCCTGCGCGGTTCACCAGATGGGTACCGCCGAACATTTTGTAGTACATCCGGCTGAGAAAGCTTTTCGGCGAAACGAAGTCGGTCGGTTTGAACGACTCGCCCAGCAGTTGAATCACGTTGGTCTGCTGGCCGCGCACGTTGAGCTCGATCTTGCCGCCGGAGGCTTTGTAGAAACCGGTCAGGCAGTTGAACACCGTGGTCTTGCCGGCGCCGTTGGGGCCGATCAGGGCGAAGATCGAGTTGCGTTTGACCTTCAGGCTGACATCGCTCAACGCCTTGATGCCACCGAAATGCATCATCAGTTTTTCAACAGAGAGTACGACTTCACTCATGGCGCAGTCCTCTCGTAGTGAATGACACCTTTGCGTGGTTTGACCCCGGTACGGCTGATGCGAATCAACCCGCGTGGTCGCCAGATCATCATCAACACCATCAGAATGCCGAACAGCAGCACGCGATATTCAGCAAATCCGCGCAGCAGTTCCGGGGCGACGGTCAGCACGAACGCTGCAATCACCACGCCGATGGTCGAGCCCATGCCGCCGAGGACGACGATGGCAAGGATCAGCGCCGATTCGAAGAACGTAAACGAGGTCGGGTTGACGAAGCCCTGATAAGTCGCGAAGAACACACCCGCCAGACCCGCCGTCGACGCGCCGATGGTGAATGCCGAGAGCTTTACCAGTACGTGGTTGAGGCCCATCGAACGGCAGGCGATTTCATCTTCACGCAAGGCTTCCCAAGCGCGACCGACCGGCATTTTCACCAGTCGATGCTTGATGTACAGCACGGCCAGCACCACGAGAAACAGCACCGCGTAAATGAAGTAATACTTCACGTCCGGGTTGTAAGCGATGCCGAAAAACTCATGAAACGGCACCCCGCCATCCTTCGCCCGCTTGCCGAGCTCCAGGCCGAAGAACGTCGGCAGCGGCGCCGCCATGCCGTTCGGGCCACCCGTGAGGGACAGCCAGTTGTTGAGGACCAGACGAATGATCTCACCGAAGCCCAGGGTCACGATCGCCAGATAGTCGCCATGCAGGCGCAGCACCGGGAAACCGAGGATGCAGCCGGCAAGCCCCGCGGTGATCGCCGCCAGCGGCAGCACCGTCCAGAAACCCAGCCCGAGATACTGATAACCGAGCGCCAGACCATAGGCGCCGATGGCGTAGAACGCCACGTAACCAAGGTCGAGCAGACCGGCCAGGCCGACCACGATGTTAAGCCCTAACCCCAGCAGCACGTAGATCAACCCGAGGATGACCACGCCCAGCAGGTAGGAGTTGGAGAAGAACGGTACGGCCACGGCCAGCAGAACCACCAGCGGAATAATCCAGCGCAGGCTGGATTTGTGATTGGCGGGCAATACATGCACGCCCGATCCGGAGCTCTCGAATCCGTCGAGAATCTTCAGACCCTTGGGCGTTTGCAGGAACAGGCTGAGGGCAAAGCGGCCGGCCATGACGATGGCAATGATCCACGCCACGCGGGTCACTTCAAGGTTGAAGCTATAACCGTCGAGCACGACACCGACGATCGGCCCGAAAACAATCAAGGCAATCAGGCCGGCCAGAATCGCCTCAACCAGGCTTTTTTTGACATCAATGGATTTTTTAGTGGTTGAAGACATCGCTTACACCTTCGACACAAGAGGACGGCCCAACAGGCCCTGCGGCCGGAAGACCAGAACAAGTACGAGCAGCGAGAAGCTGAACACGTCTTTGTAGTCGGAGTTGACCAGGCCGGAGAACAGCGACTCGGAGATGCCGAGGATGATCCCGCCCAACATGGCGCCGGGCAGCGAACCGATCCCGCCGAGTACCGCAGCGGTGAACGCCTTGATGCCGATGATGAAGCCGGCGTAGAAGTCGAAGGTGCCGTAGTTCATGGTGATCAGCACACCCGCGAGTGCCGCCATGGCTGCACCGATGATGAACACGTAGGAAATCACCCGGTCGGTGTTGATCCCCAGAATCGAAGCCATCTTGCGGTCTTGCTGGGTAGCGCGGCACATGCGGCCGAGCTTGGTGTACTTGATGATATAGGTCAGCAGCCCCATGCCGACGAATGCGGCCACCAGAATGAAGACTTTGGTGTAGGTCAGTTGTACGAAGCCGGTACCGACTTCAACCCGCCATGCACCGGTGAGCAGCGTCGGAACGCCCTGTTGTTTGGCGCCTTGGGCGATCTGTGCATAGTTTTGCAGGATCAGGGAAATACCGATGGCGCTGATCAGCGGCGCCAGCCGTGTGGAGTTACGCAGGGGTTTGTAGGCAACACGCTCGATGACCCAGCCATACACCGCCGTGACGACGATGGTGAAGATCAGGGTGCCGAGCATCAGCAGAGGGAAAGATTCGATACCGAAGTACGCCAGCAGAGCCAGACTGATTGCCGCCAGGTAAGCGGAAATCATGTAAACCTCGCCGTGGGCGAAGTTGATCATGCCGATGATGCCGTAGACCATTGTGTAGCCGATGGCGATCAGGCCATAGACCGACCCGAGGGTCAGGCCGTTGACCAGTTGCTGCAGGAAAATACCATCCATAACGCAATCTCACGCAGTGAGAACCTGCACACCCTGGGTGTGCGGTTCTTCTAGGAAAAATACAGATTTACGTCGGAGCAATGTCAGCCACGATCAGCCTGATTACCCCCGCCCCTGTAGGAGTGAGCCTGCTCGCGATGACGGACTCACAGCCAACAGATTTGTTGAATGTTGAACCGCTATCGCGAGCAGGCTCACTCCTACAAGGGATCGGTGGTGATTAACTGATCGCGTCAGCCCTTACTTCTGTTTTTCCAGCTGGTGGTATTTGCCGTCCTTGTCCCATTGGTAAACCACGTAGTCGGAGACTTTCAGGTCGCCCTTGGAGTCCCAGGCTTTCTCGCCCATGACGGTTTTCACCGGGTTTTTCTTCAGCCAGGCAGCAGCTTCTTCGCCCTTGTTGGACTTGGCGCCATTGAAAGCGGCGGCCAGGGTCTGAACCGAAGCGTAGGCGTACAGGGTGTAGCCTTCAGGCTCGGTGCCAGCCTTGCGGAAGGCATCTACCACAGCCTTGCTGTCGGGCAGCATGCGAGGGTCGGCGCCGAAGGTCATCAGCACGCCATCGACGAATTGCGGGCCGCCAGCGGTGGTCACCAGTTCGTCGGTAACGATGCCGTCATCGGACATGAACTTGACGTCTTTCAGGCCTTGCTCACGCAGTTGGCGAACCAGTGGGCCGGCCTCCGGGTGCAGACCACCGAAGTAGACAACGTCGGCGCCAGCGCCGCGGATTTTGGTGACGATGGTGCTGAAGTCTTTTTCGCCACGGGTCAGGCCTTCGTACAACACTGGGGTCACGCCGCGCTTGACCAGTTGGGCCTTGGTGGCATCCGCCAGGCCTTGGCCGTAGGTGTCTTTGTCGTGCAGCACGACGACTTTCTTGCCCTTGAGCACGTCGACGATGTAGTCGCCGGCAACGATGCCCTGCTGGTCGTCACGCCCGCACATACGGAACATGGCGCTCAGGCCGCGCTCGGTCACTTGCGGGTTGGTGGAACCCGGGGTGATCGCGATGATGCCCGCTTCGTCATAGATTTCCGACGCTGGAATGGTCGAAGAGGAGCAGAAGTGACCGACCACGCCGGCAACTTTCTGGTTGGTGAGGTCCTTGGCGACCGTCACGGCCTGCTTCGGTTCGCAGGCGTCATCGCCCTTGACCAGTACGATTTTTTCCCCGTTGACGCCGCCTGCGGCGTTGACCGCGTCAGCCGCCGCCTGTGCACCCTTCATGTACTGCTCGCCAAATGCCGCGTTGGCGCCAGTCATTGGACCCGCTACACCGATTTTCACATCAGCTTGAGCAAACGCAGAAACACCCAACGCAGTAGCCACTGCGAGGGCCAGAAAGCCTTTCTTGTAAAACGTCTGGGACATGAGGTGGTGCTCCAAGGTTTTTTTTAGTTGGCACTGCGACTTCACTTCTCTTGATGCTCAGAGCAAGGGCCGTGCCATCGGTTTTTTATTCTTCAAAAAGTCGCTGCTTTCTTGTTATTTCGACTGTTTCGTTCCCATTTTCATTGGGCGTGCAACCGTCTAAACCGCGGAAGGTGAAACCATTTATTTTTTCAGGCGCAACCCGCTTGCGCCATCATTGCAACCGCGGCACCAATCGACGTGCAACCAGCCTGTAACAGCCCGCGTCACCGAACTGCACACTGCTGGTGCGGGACTGCTACAACCCGCACCATTACAGGCTAGTCGCTAAGCGAAAAAGCGCCGCTTCACGCAACATATTTCAACACTCAAATGACGATGCGCAGGCACTGGCCCGCGTGATACAGCGAGAACCCGGCTTCGTAAAGACAACTGCGCAAGCCCACGCCTGCCAGCGGCTGCATCGGTGCAAAGGGAATCGGCAGGGCCTGAGGGTTGCCATTGCACAGGTAATCGGCGAAGGCCTTGCCGACCACGGTGCCCGTCGTCACGCCACGGCCGTTATAACCGGTGACAGCGACCAGACCGGGCGCCGGTTCGAACAGGCGCATCAAGTGATCGGGCGTGAACGCAATACGCCCGGTCCAGGTGCATTCCCATTCGACAGGTTTCAGATTGGGGAAGTAATGCTGTTGCACCCGATCGGCCCAGGCCTTGAGAAACCAGGCCGGTTTCTGATTGCCATTACCGAGACTGCCCAGCAATAACCGCCCTTCTTTATCGCGACGGATGCTGCTGAGAACCTGGCGCGTATCCCACGACCCCTGCCCGCCCGGCAGAATGTCCTGCGCGGCGTCTTCGGTCAGTGGCACCGAGGCGACCTGATAGTAGTAACCGGGGAAGAAGTTGCGTTTGAGTTCGGTCCAGTCGCCTTCGGTATAGGCGTTGGAGGCGATCACCACTTGCTCGGCCAGCACCGAACCGTGCTCGGTCTGCACCGACCATTGTTGCCCCACGCGCTCAAGTCGAGCGACCGGAGAATGATCAAACATCTGCCCACCGAGGCTGACCACGGCATTCGCCAGACCGGTGACATAGGCCATCGGATTGAGCGTGCCGGCGCGACGATCAAGCAGGGCGGCAGCGATTTTCTGCGTACCGGTGGCTTGTTCACAGGCTTTGCCGGTCAGTAATTCGACCGGTGCGCCACGGCGTTTCCATTGTTGCTCACGACTGCGCAGATCGGCCTCGCCCTTGGCGTTGTGCGCCATGTGCAACGTACCTTCGCGGCGTAGCTGGCAATCGATGTTGTACTTATCCACAAGGCTGAACACCAATGAAGGCGCTGCCCCGAGCATGCGGTTGAGCTGACTGCCGACCGCCTCGCCGAAACCGGCTTCGATCTCGTCCGGCGGGATCCACATGCCAGCGTTGACCAGCCCGACATTGCGCCCGGAACCGCCGTGACCGGCACGATGAGCTTCCAGCACGCAGACGGTTTTGCCTTTTTCCAACAGATGCAGTGCCGCCGACAACCCGGTGAACCCGGCGCCGATCACGCAGACATCAACCTTGACCTCACCCTTGAGCGCCGTGTTATCGGGCCTTAGTGGCGTGAGCTTTTCCCACAGACATTCTTCGCGTAACGGCATTGCCAGACTCCAACAGAAACCTAACCAAATGCGTATGTGGGCCTGCCAAAAGATCGCAGCCTTCGGCAGCTCCTACAAAACCGCAGCCAACCGCAGCCCTGTAGGAGCTGCCGAAGGCTGCGATCTTTTGAGCTTTTCCTCGATCCTCAGTCGAACGTAATGCCCTGCGCCAGCGGCAACTCCAGCGAGTAGTTGACGGTGTTGGTCTGGCGGCGCATGTACCCGCGCCAGGCATCGGAGCCCGACTCACGACCGCCTCCGGTCTCCTTCTCGCCACCAAACGCGCCGCCGATTTCCGCGCCGCTCGGGCCGATATTGACGTTGGCGATGCCACAGTCGCTGCCGACCGCCGACATGAACCGTTCGGCCTCGCGCACATCCGTGGTGAAAATGCACGATGACAGGCCTTGCGGCACAGCGTTGTTCAGGCGCAGCGCTTCCTCGAAATCGCTATAGCCAACCACGTACAGGATCGGCGCGAAGGTTTCGCTGCAGACCACATCGCTCTGCTCCGGCATTTCAACAATCGCTGGCGAGACGTAGTAAGCGTTGGGGAATTGATCCTGCAATTGACGCTTGCCGCCGAACACCCGGCCGCCCTCGCTCAACGCCTGCTCCAGCGCATCCTGCATGTTTTCGAAGCTGTGTTTATCGATCAGCGGGCCGATCAGATTGCCTTCCAGCGGATGGCCGATACGCACTTTCGCGTACGCAGCCTTGAGGCGAGTGACGATTTCTTCCTTCACCGACTCGTGGGCAATCAAGCGACGCAGGGTGGTGCAACGCTGGCCAGCAGTGCCGACCGCGCTGAACAGGATTGCGCGCACGGCCATGTCGAGATCGGCACTTGGACCGAGGATCATTGCGTTGTTGCCGCCCAGTTCGAGAATGCTGCGGGCGAAACGCGCGGCGACCTTCGGCGCCACTTCGCGGCCCATGCGGGTGCTGCCGGTCGCACTGATCAGCGCCACACGCGGGTCATCGACCAACGCCTCACCGGCGTCACGGCCACCGATGATTACTTGGCAGAGACTCGCCGGAGCATCGCTGAAATTCTTCACCACGCGATCAAACAGCGCCTGACAGGCCAACGCCGTCAGCGGGGTTTTCTCCGAGGGTTTCCACACCACCGGGTTGCCGCAGACCAGTGCCAGCGTGGTGTTCCACGCCCACACGGCAACCGGGAAGTTAAAGGCGCTGATGACGCCGACCACGCCCAGTGGATGCCAGGTTTCACGCATGTGGTGGCCCGGGCGCTCGGAGGCGATGGTCAAGCCGTACAGTTGGCGGGACAGACCGACGGCGAAGTCGCAGATGTCGATCATCTCCTGCACTTCACCCAAGCCTTCCTGGGTGATCTTGCCCGCCTCCCACGACACCAGTTCGCCGAGATCGGCTTTGTACTCGCGCAACACTTCACCGAATTGGCGCACCAGTTCGCCGCGGCGCGGGGCCGGCACCTTGCGCCACGCTTCGAACGCATGATCTGCGCGACTGATGTGCTGCTCGACTTCGGCCGGGCCTTCCCAGTTCACGGCGGCAATGCGGCTGCCGTCGATCGGCGAATGCACCGGCACTTTGCCGTTCTGATAAAGGGCCGGGTTCACACCAAGACGATCAAGCAATGCGGCAACCATGGGTCACTCCTCAAGCAAAAAACTGAATGTGTGCGGTCGGTTTTTCACGACCGGGCAGGCCTTTAGTTGTAGCGTCAGTACGGCGAGGCAACAAACGACCTTTACGCGAGATATCATTCCGTTTATTCATGCTGCGCATAGAAAGACAAGAAAAGGATCGGCCATGCTGAACAAACGCCACTTGCCTTCGATCACCGCATTGCAGTGCTTCGAGGCCGTGACCCGGCACCTGAGTTTCACCCGGGCCGCCGAGGAACTGAACCTCACTCAAAGCGCCGTCAGCAAACAGGTCGCGCAACTAGAGGAATTGTTGCAGCACTTGTTGTTCCGCCGGATACGCCGGCGTTTGCAGATGACCCCGGCCGGGGATTTGTATCTGGTGGAAGTCAGAAAAATCCTCACGCAGGTAGAGATGTCGACCCACTACCTGCGTTCCTACGGCGGCGAGACCGAAGTCCTGCGCGTCTCCACGCCTTCGACCTTCGGCGCCCGCTGGCTGGTGCCACGCCTGAAAGGCTGGCGCTTGCGCCATCCGTCGATCCATCTCGACATGTGCAACGAGCAGGAGGCCGACGATTTGCTGCAAGGGCGCAGCGATCTGGCGTTCTATTTCGGCCAGGGTTCACGCCCCGGCACTGAATGCCTGAAGCTGTTCGGCGAAGAGCTTGTGCCGGTGTGCGCGCCCGGCAGCTTGCCCGACAAGCCTTTCACTGATCCGACGCAACTCACCGACCTGGTGCTGCTGCAGAACGCTTCACGGCCACAGGCCTGGCACGACTGGTTCGACAGTCAGGGTTACCAGACCGAACATAGCTACCACGGCCCGCGTTTTGAAACCTTTTATATGTGCATCCGCGCCGCACAGGTCGGCTGCGGTGTAGCGCTGCTGCCACGGTTTCTGGTGGAAGAGGAATTGGCCGACGGCAAACTGGTCATTCCCTGGCAGCATGCAATGCCCAGCACCGACGCCTACTACCTGGCCTACCCGGAACATTCTGCGGAAGTGCCCAAGGTGAGGGATTTTGTGAAATGGATGCTGGAGCAGATCGACAATCCAGGCTGAAATCAGCCCCTTGTGGCGAGGGGATTTATCCCCGATGGGTCGCGCAGCGGCCCCAAAATTTCAAGAGCGACGACTGCTTCGCAGCCGGTCGGGGATAAATCCCCTCGCCACAATTGACCTCACTCAGAATAGAAATCGCTGGCAATCCCCACCGCTGATATGCGCCACTAGCGCCATTGTTCGAGACCGCGCCACGGCGCGGCGCACCTGGAGACCCCGTTATGAGCGAGAGTGTGTTTGCCGATCGCATCGTGCAGAACCTGCTCGACACCGACTTCTACAAGCTGACGATGATGCAGGCGGTGCTGCACAACTACCCCAACGTCGAAGTCGAATGGGAGTTTCGTTGCCGTAACAGTGAGGACTTGCGTCCGTATCTGGCCGAGATCCGCTTTCAGATCGAGCGTCTGGCCGAACTGAGCCTGAGCGCCGATCAACTGAGTTTTCTGGAGCGCATCAGTTTCCTGAAACCGGATTTCCTGCGCTTCCTCGGCTTGTTCCGCTTCAATCTGCGCTACTTGCACACCGGCATCGAAAACGGCGAACTGTTTATCCGCCTGCGCGGGCCGTGGCTGCATGTGATCCTCTACGAAGTGCCGCTGCTGGCCATCGTCAGCGAAGTGCGCAACCGCTATCGCTACCGCGAAACCGTGCTCGAACAGGCGCGAGAACAGCTCTATCGCAAGTTCGACTGGCTGACCGCCAATGCTTCGGCCGATGAACTATCGCAATTGCAGGTCGCCGATTTCGGCACCCGTCGGCGGTTTTCCTACCGAGTACAGGAAGAAGTGGTGAACGTGCTCAAGCACGATTTCCCCGGCCGATTCGTCGGCACCAGCAATGTCCACCTGTCTCGCGAACTGGACATGAAACCGCTGGGCACCATGGCCCATGAATGGATCATGGCGCACCAGCAACTCGGCCCAAGGTTGATCGACAGCCAGATCGCCGCCCTCGATTGCTGGGTCCGCGAGTACCGGGGATTGCTCGGGATCGCCCTCACCGATTGCATCACCACCGATGCTTTCCTCGGCGATTTCGACCTGTTCTTTGCCAAGCTTTTCGACGGCTTGCGCCACGATTCCGGGGATCCTGTGGCATGGGGCGAAAAATGCATCGCCCACTATCACAAGCTCGGCATCGACCCGATGAGCAAGACGCTGGTGTTCTCCGACAGCCTGACATTACCCAAGTCGCTGGAGATATTCCGCGCGCTGCACGAGCGGATCAACGTGAGCTTCGGCATCGGCACTAACCTGACCTGTGACATTCCGGGTGTCGAACCGATGAGCATCGTGCTTAAAATGACCGCCTGCAACGGCCAACCGGTGGCGAAGATCTCCGACGAGCCAGGCAAGACCCACTGCAAAGATCCGAATTTTGTCGCCTATTTGCGACACGTTTTCCAGGTTCCTGCCGATTCCAGTCTATCTAGCAAGGAGTGAATTCATGCAAGCCGTACAGCGTGAGATTGCTGAACAGCTCAAGGTGCAACCGCCGTTTGCTGACCACCAGGCCCTGCAAGCCGAAGTCGCCCGGCGCATTACCTTTATTCAGGACTGCCTGGTCAATTCCGGGCTCAAGACGTTGGTGTTGGGCATCAGCGGCGGCGTCGACTCGCTGACAGCCGGGCTTCTGGCCCAGCGCGCGATGGGTGAATTGCGCGAACGTAGCGGCGACAATGCGTACAAATTCATCGCCGTACGCCTGCCGTATGAAACACAGTTCGACGAGCACGACGCTCAGGCTTCGGTGGATTTCATCAATCCGGACGAACGCCACACCGTCAACATCGGCCCGGCGGTGAAAGCGCTGGCCAGTGAAGTCGCGGCGTTCGAAGGCAAGCACGCGGCGTCAGTGGATTTCGTGCTCGGTAACACCAAGGCGCGGATGCGCATGGTTGCGCAGTACACGATTGCTGGCGCGGCGGGTGGTCTGGTGATCGGTACCGACCATGCAGCGGAAGCGGTGATGGGGTTTTTCACCAAGTTCGGCGACGGCGCCTGTGACCTCGCCCCACTCAGCGGTCTGGTGAAAAACCAGGTACGGGCGATTGCCCGCAGCTTCGGCGCGCCGGAGTCGCTGGTCGAGAAAGTCCCGACGGCGGACCTCGAAGACCTGTCGCCGGGCAAACCGGACGAAGCGTCCCATGGCGTGACCTACACCGAGATCGACGCGTTCCTGCACGGCGAGCCGCTGCGTGAAGAGGCGTTCAAGATCATTGTTGATACGTACAACAAGACCCATCACAAACGCGTGATGCCGTTCGCGCCGTGATAAGCAGCGCCTTGAACGTCTGAGATCCCAGCGATCCGCTGTGATCGCTGTGATCGTTGTGATCGCTGTAGGAGCTGTCGAGTGAAACGAGGCTGCGATCTTTTGATTTTGCTTCCAACAAACAAGATCAAAAGATCGCAGCCTTCGGCAGCTCCTACACAAGAGCAAAAAAAAGCGTCCCTCGCGGGACGCTTTTTTTGTGCCTGAATGATTACTTCAGGGTCACAGTGCCTTTCATCATCGAGATGTGGCCAGGGAACGAGCAGAAGAAGCCGTATTTCTCGCTGGCATTGAGCTTCGACACATCGAAGGTCACCGAGTCGGTTTCCTTGGCGCCGATGATTTTGGTGTGAGCGATGACGCGTGCATCACCGTCCTTCAGGTAGTTCTTGTCGATGCCGGCGGCCAGGCCATCGGTAGCGATCGGCTGCATGTCAGCTTCTTTGCTGATCACCAGGTTATGGCCCATGACGTTCTTCGGCAGGCTGCCGGAGTGGGTCAGTTCGATGGTGAAGGTCTTGCAGCTCTTGTCGATTTCGATGGCCTTGGTGTTGAAGGACATCTGGTCGGTGGAGTCAACGGTGGTTTTGCACTCGGCAGCCATCAATTGGCTGCTGGCCAGCGCCAGCAGGGATACCGCAACAACTTTGGAAAACATGGTGAATCTCCAAGGCAGGGTTAACAAAAACACTAATGGTTGAAAGACTGCCTGAAATCTTCGCAAGTTCCTATGACTTGAGTCAAAAATTGTATACAACTTTCAGGCTATGACACTCATCGACACAATCTAACGGCCAGATCATCCGGCTGAACCTATGATCGGCGCATCTCACTGAAACGGAGCGTCTGTCATGATCTTTAACGGCCTGTTGTGCAGCTTGCTCGCCGCCTATGCCTGTGGCGCCAGCGGTACCTTTGAATCACCGGAGCGCGAACTCTAAACCTTGGATCGAGGCGTGCCAGCCAGTACCCTGTGCGACTGATTCGATACCGGAGAAAGGCATGTCTCTCACATCCGTTTGTGTATTTTGCGGTGCCAACGCCGGCACTGACCCAGCCTATACCGAAGCCGCCGTGGCCCTTGGTCGCGCATTGGCCGAGCGCAAGTTGACGCTGGTCTATGGCGGCGGCGCCGTCGGTTTGATGGGCATCGTTGCCGATGCCGCACTGGCCGCCGGTGGCGAGGTGATCGGCATCATCCCGCAGAGCCTGATGGACAAGGAAATCGGTCACAAAAGCCTGACGCGTCTGGAAGTGGTCGACGGCATGCACGCCCGCAAGGCGCGGATGGCCGAACTCAGCGATGCATTTATCGCGCTGCCCGGTGGCCTCGGCACCCTGGAAGAACTGTTCGAAGTCTGGACCTGGGGCCAGCTCGGCTACCACGGCAAGCCGTTGGGCCTGCTGGAAGTGAACGGTTTCTACAGCAAACTCACTGCTTTTCTTGACCATATCGTCGGCGAAGGCTTCGTTCGCGGGCCACACCGTGACATGCTGCAAGTGAGCGAATCGCCGCAAACGCTGCTCGACGCCCTGGATAACTGGAAGCCGACCGTCACGCCAAAGTGGGTCGACCAAAAACCCGGCTAACTGCCGGGCACCGATACAGGGCAGAATATGCGCCGCTCAACCTCACCTTCGACCCAAGAGGATCGCCCATGGCCAAACCCAATTACTCCTTCGCCAAACGTCAACGAGACCTGGAAAAGGAAAAGAAGAAAGAGGAAAAGCTTCAGCGCAAGAAACAAGTAGCTGAAGAAGCGGCACTGAACCCTGACGGTGAAGTGGCGACAGACGACGCTGTAGATGCAGAAACACAAGCAGATGCACCGAAAGAGCAGGCGCCTGACGCCTGATTGATTGCTTGATCCGCTCCCTCAGGGAGCGATCTGTGGCGAGGGGATTTATCCCCGTTGGGTCGCGAAGCGGCCCCCCTGCGTCCCGCCAATCCGATTGAGTTGTCTGGACTGGGCGACTGCTTCGCAGCCGAACGGGGATAAATCCCCTCGCCACAAAAGCTCCCCACAATAAAACGTCCTTACTCGACTGGCATCACCGTGACCCGCACTTCCGGATCATGGCTTCCCCCGCCCAGAATCACCCCGCGCAACGGCGACACATCAGAAAAATCCCGTCCCCATGCCAAAGTGATGTGCTCCAGCGCCGGCTGCACATTGTTGGTCGGATCAAAATCCACCCAGCCCAGCACCGGACAAAACACCGAAACCCAGGCATGCGACGCATCGGCGCCGATCAACCGTGGCTGCCCTGGTGGCGGCTGAGTCAGCAGGTAGCCGCTGATATAACGTGCCGCCAGGCCTCTTGAGCGTACACAGGCCAGCATCAGGTGCGCGAAGTCCTGACAGACCCCACGACGGCGCTCAAGCACTTCCACGAGCGGCGTCGCCACTTGGGTAGCTTCGGCATCAAAGGTGAATTCACTGAAAATCTTCTGCATCAAGGCCTGCACGCCCAACAGCAACGGCTGACCCGGTGGAAAACAGCTGTGCGAGAACTCGACGAAACTGCGTTTCAAATGCACGTACGGTGACTGGAAACGATAACGGCAAGCCTCAAGCAATTCGGCAGGTAGTGGCTGGCTGCTGTAGGTCAGTGCATTGCGCGTCAGCTCCCACGCCGGAGACTGATTGAAATCGAGCGACGGTCGCGCCAGCACTTCAACGGTAAGCCGGGCGTTGACCTGCAACTCATCGTGCGGTCGCTCAAACGCCAGCCGCGTCAGCGGATTGCCGAACACATCCAGCTCATCGCGTCGTGCCGATGGTTGTGGGCTGATCAGCAATTGTTGTTCAGTGCAGCGCTGCCAACTGCACTCACGCGGCCACAGGTGTGCCAACTGCTGCGCCAGCGAGACCGGGCTGTCGTAGTGATAACAGGTGTCGTGGAAGATCTGGTAATGCGCGCTCATCAGACGGACACCGTGCGCTGGCTGACATCATCGACATGGGCGAAATGGCGCAGGGCCAGTCGATCCGAGACTTGCCCGCTGGCTTCGGCGATCTCTTGCAGCAGATCCGCCAGACCATCGAGCGCTGCGCGTACGCTGGATTCACCGAACAGCGGGTTCTCCAGACAGCCCAGATCAAATCGTGCCAATCGTTCGACCAGTTGCGGCAGTCCGGCCTCGCGTGGCACACCGAAATCATCGTTCAGGCGTTTCAACGTGCGAGTCACCAGTTTCAACTGGAACAACACCGCGTGTGGGTTCTGTTCATCGAGCAACAGCAGGTCGAGCACCGGGATCAACTGCGCCACCGCCAGATAACGTGAGCGGTAAGTGATGCTGCTGTTGCCTAATTCCAGCAACCACTCAAGCCCGGCCTGATCGAACGCACCGGCGCCACGCAGAAACCCCGCCAGACTGCTGCTGAGGAATTGCAGCCGTTCGATACGCCGGCCGATCATCAGGAAGCGCCAGCCTTCGTCTCGGGTCATGTCGTCCAACGCGAAACCTGACAGCGCTGCCAGCGACATCACCAGACGGTTGAGAAAATCCAGCAACTCGCCAAAATCCGGCTCGTCGGTCTCCAGCTCCAGCGCTTCACGCTGCAACTCGACCAGCGCCTGCCAGTTTTCCCGTGAGAGCTTGCCGCGCACCTGCGAAGCCGCCCACTGCAAGCGTTGCAGGTTGGAGCGCAGGCTGAACGACCAGTCTTCGCCGAGCAGCGCAGCCAGCAAACGCTCCGGTAGTTCACCTTCGTCCGGCAACAGCGACAGTCGCTCGCCGAGATCGACCGCGGCTTGCAGCGCTTGCGGGTCGTCGCCGTCGACATACCGCGCGAGCATGATTCGCAGCAGCCGCGCACTGTCGTCGCAACGCTCGCAGTAACGGCCGAACCAGAACAGGTTTTCCACCACCCGCGACGGCAGATAAGGATCACGCCTGACCAGATCGTGCACGCCGACGTTGCGCTGGGTCTTCCACTGTTCGCCGCTCGGCGGACGATCACCCAGCACCCAGGTGTCCTTGCTCGCCCCGCCGCGCTGCATCGACACCACTTCGGCGTCAGCCTCGGCCGCCACCCGGGTCAGCCCGCCCGGTAGCACTCGATAGCCGTCACGGCTGGCCGCCGCGTACACACGCATACCGATCGCCCGGGGTTGCAACTGACCGTCTTCGGCTTGCCAGATTGGCGCCTGGGAGAGCTGCGCCAATTCTTGCGCAACATAGGCGTAAGGGCGCGCCTGCATGCGCTCCGCGAGGGATTGGCGCTGCTTTTCACTCAGATCGCGGCCAAATACCGGCGCGAAGCTTTGTGAAGGAAAGGCCGGTTTTATCAACAGTTCAGGGAGTTTTTCCAGCGCCTGGGCCAACACCGGCGCTTCACCGCACCACCACGTTGCGATGGACGGCAGGATCAGTTCTTCGCCAAACAGGAATTGGTTGATCCTCGGCAGAAAACCCAGCAAACCCGGCGACTCCAGCACGCCGCTGCCCAGCGCATTGGCGACCAGCACCCGCCCCTGTCGCACCGCCTCAAGCAGACCGGGAACGCCGAGTGCCGAGTCCGTGCGCAGCTCCAGCGGATCGCAGAAGTCGTCGTCGAGCCGCCGCATGATCGCGTGCACCCGGCGCAAGCCGCTGAGGGTTTTCAGGTAGACGGTGGCATCGCGCACTGTGAGGTCGCCGCCCTCCACCAATGGATAACCGAGCTGACGCGCCAGATAGAGGTGTTCGAAATAGCTTTCGTTGAACCGCCCCGGCGTCAGCAACACCACCAGCGGCGCCTCGTCATCAGTGGGCGCCTGGCGGGCCAGTGTTTCCTGCAACGTACGGAAGAAACCGGCCAGATGCTGCACCTTCAGATCACGGTACAACTCGGGGAAGGCGCGGGACACGATGGTGCGGTTTTCCAAGGCGTAACCGGCACCCGAAGGTGCCTGCGTGCGATCTGCCGTCACCCACCAGCGCCCGTCCGGCGTGCGCGCCAGATCAACCGCGTATAGATGCAGAAAAGCACTGTCCGGCGGCACAATGCCCTGACACGGCCAGAGAAAATTGTTGTGGCCGAATACCAGCTCCGCCGGCAGCAAACCTTCGCTGATCAAGCGCTGAGGCCCATACAAATCGGCCAGCACGGCATTGAGCAATCGTGCTCGCTGGCTGATCCCGGCCGACAATTGCTGCCACTCATCCGCCGCAATCACATGCGGCAGCAAGTCCAGCTCCCATGGACGATCCGCGCCTTTGGGATCGGCATAGACGTTGTAGGTGACGCCGTTTTCCTGAATCTGCCGGGCCAGCAATGCCTGCCGCTGCACCAGTTGCGCCGGTGTGCTGCGCTGCAATTGGTCGAACAGCCGTTGCCAATGCGGGCGCACCGCACCGCTGGCATCCAGCAGTTCGTGATAAGTGCCCGCCGTCAGCGGGTAGCGGTCTAGCAGGTCAGGCATGGAAAGCTCGGCAGACAGCAAGGAAAGGTCAGACTAACGCAGGCAGATGACGCCCGGATAGACGAAAAATCCGGGCGCTGCGTACGATTCAGAAACGGCGCAAATCGATTGTCATCGGTAGCTCGTCGTTTATTTCCACATTCGGTATAGGAAGTTTCCCCGGCGTATGTCCGATGCGGAAGAAACGCGCCATGCGCCGGCTCTCCGCTTCGTTGGCGTTGACCGGTAGCGTCTCGTAATTGCGCCCACCCGGATGCGCCACGTGGTACTGGCAGCCGCCCAGCGAGCGCGCCATCCACGTATCGAGCAAGTCGAACACCAGCGGCGCGTGCACCGGGATATTCGGTTGCAGGCAGTTGGCCGGTTGCCAGGCGCGATAACGCACACCCGCGACAAACTCGCCGACTCGCCCGGTCGGATGCAATGGCACCGCGATGCCGTTGCAGGTCAGCAGGTAGCGTTGCGGTGGCAGGCCTTTGAGCTTGACCTGCAAGCGCTCCAACGATGAATCGACGTAACGTACCGTGCCGCCCGCCGTGCCCTCTTCACCCAGCACATGCCACGGCTCAAGGGCCTGACGCAGTTCCAGTTCGATACCGTTGACCGCGTAATCGCCAACCTTGGGAAAACGAAACTCCAGATGCGCCGCGAACCACTCGGCCCGCAGCGGATAACCGGCACTGTTGAGTTCAACAATGACGTCGGCGAAATCCTGTTCGATGAAGTGCGGCAACAGGAACCGATCGTGCAGTTCAGTGCCCCAGCGCGCCAGTTTCGGCGGCGCATACGGCTCGCGCCAGAAACGTGCGACCAGCGCCCGCAGTAACAATTGCTGGGCCAGGCTCATGCGCGCGTGCGGCGGCATTTCAAAGGCGCGCAGCTCCAGCAAGCCGAGGCGCCCGGTGGCGCCGTCCGGTGAATAGAGCTTGTCGATGCAGAACTCTGCGCGATGGGTGTTGCCGGTGACATCGATCAGCAAGTTGCGCAGCAATCGATCCACCAGCCACGGCGCGCACTCCTCGCCCGGCTCCGGCATCTGCGCGAAGGCAATTTCCAGTTCATACAAGGCGTCGTTACGCGCCTCATCGACTCGCGGCGCCTGGGACGTCGGACCGATGAACAAGCCGGAAAACAGATAGGACAGCGACGGATGGTTGTGCCAGTAGCTGATCAGGCTGCGCAGCAGATCCGGACGCCGCAGAAACGGCGAATCGGCCGGCGTCGCGCCACCGAGGACGAAGTGGTTGCCGCCGCCAGTGCCGGTATGGCGCCCGTCGATCATGAATTTTTCGGTGGTCAGTCGGGTTTGCCGCGCTTCTTCATAGAGAAACTCGGTGCGCTCGACCAACTCGTCCCAGGTCGCCGACGGCTGCACGTTGACCTCGATCACGCCCGGGTCCGGGGTGATGCGGAAATTGCTCAGGCGCGGATCGCTCGGCGGCTCGTAGCCCTCCAGCAGCACCGGGCAGTGCAGCTCTTCGGCGGTGGCTTCGATGGCTGCGACCAACTCCAGATAGTCCTCGACCCGCTCCAGCGGCGGCATGAACAGGTACAAGCGCCCTTCTCGTGCTTCAGCGCAGAACGCGGTGCGGGTCAGCCAGTCGGCGGATTCGTCGATTTTCGGTTGGCGCTCGTCAGCCGTGGCCGGTTCGCCGTGACTGTTGAGTTGCGCAGTCTGCGGTAGCTCCGGGAAGTCCTGGTTTGGGTCCTGCGGATGGATAAACGGATACTCGGCCGCTTTCACCCAAGGCTGCGCACCCAACGGCAAACGATAGCCCAGCGGCGAGTCGCCCGGCACCAGCCGGCAATGTTCATCGCGCAGATACCAGCGCCCGCTCTGCCATTGATCGCCCTTGGCGGTACGCGCCAGCGGCAGTACCTGGCCGATGACTTTATCGAGTCCCTGATTGAAGACTTTGCGCAGCCGCGCACGCTCCAGCGGTTCTTCCAGACGCGAGTCTTCGGCGCTGACGTTGCTCGGCAAAGTTCCTTCACGCCAGAGGTAATAGAAATTGTCCTCGTAGGCCGGGAACACAAATCGCGTGGGAATTTTCAGGCGTTCGGCGACACTCGCCAGAAAGCGCCCGGCGAGTTCACCATCGGCGCGGTAATCCTGCTGCTCGTCGGCGATTAGCGCGTCGTTTTGCCAGATCGCCACACCGTCGCGGCGCCAATAGCAATTGAGCGACCAGCGCGGCAGTTGCTCACCGGGGTACCACTTGCCCTGGCCGAAATGCACCAGACCTTTCGGCGCGTAATGCTTGCGCATGCGCTGGAACAACTCGGCGGAGAGCCGACGCTTGTCCTCGCCGAGAGCGGCGGTGTTCCATTCGGCGCCGTCCGGGTCATCGATGGAAACGAAGGTCGGTTCGCCGCCCATGGTCAGGCGCACGTCGCCCTCCAGCAGGTCGGCATCGATCTGCCGGCCCAGCGCCTGAATCGCCAGCCATTGCTCGTCGGTGTAGGGCTTGGTGACCCTTGGCGCTTCCCAGATTCGCTCAACCGACATTTCGTGGCTGAACTGCGTCTCGCAGGGTTCGACCATGCCGCTGATCGGTGCCGCCGAGGACGGATCGGGACTACAGGCCAACGGGATATGCCCTTCACCGGCGAACAGCCCTGACGTGGCATCGAGGCCGATCCAGCCGGCGCCCGGCAAATACACTTCGCACCAGGCATGCAGATCGGTGAAATCCACCTCGGTGCCGGATGGCCCGTCGAGACTTTTCACGTCGGCGGTCAGTTGAATCAGGTAACCGGAGACAAACCGCGCCGCCAGTCCGAGGTTGCGCAGCAATTGCACCAGCAGCCATGCAGAGTCGCGGCACGATCCAGAGGCCTGTTCGAGGGTGTGCTCCGGGGTTTGCACGCCCGGCTCCATGCGAATCAGGTAATTGATGTCTTCGCTCAGACGCTGGTTAATCGCGACCAGAAAGTCCACAGCGGGCAGCGGCGTACGGTCGATGCCGTCGAGATAGGCTTTGAATGCCGGCGTCAGCGGCAAGGTTTCGAGGTACGGCGCCAACTCCTTGCGCTCATCGGCGGCATAGGCGAAGGGGATTTTCTCGGCGTAGGGTTCGAGGAAGAAGTCGAACGGGTTGAACACCGCCATTTCCGCCAACAGGTCGACTTCAATGCGCAGTTCGTCGGTTTTCTCCGGGAACACCAACCGGGCGAGGTAGTTGCCCTGTGGGTCCTGCTGCCAGTTGATGAAGTGCTGCTCGGGCGAGACTTTCAGCGCATACGAGAGAATCCGCGTGCGGCTGTGGGCAGCCGGGCGCAGGCGAACGATCTGCGGGCCGAGTTCGACAGCGCGGTCGTAGCGGTAATGTGTGACGTGATGCAATGCGACATGAATCGACACGGCGTGCCTCCTGCGAGCCCTAAGCGTATTCGAAAGCGCGCAAGACTTATGCCATGCACAGGCTCGGGCGCTTTTGCGGAATGCTCAGGGCAGTACAGCACCAAAATCGGGCGATGCGAGGAAATGGTTTGGCGAAGTTGCGCCTAATTGTGGCGAAGATCAAAAGATCGCAGCCTGCGGCAGCTCCTGCAGGGAAACGCGAATCCCACTGTAGAAGCTGCCGCAGGCTGCGATCTTTTGACTCAAAAAAAAACGCCAACCCGAAGGTTGGCGTTCTGTTTAGCGTGGCACGACCGGTTTGCGTGTCGGCTTCGGCCCTTTGCCCTTGGCCGCGTCCTTGCGCTCCTTGGCGGCCTGCTGGTTGCGGGCGAACGCCGCAGCCTTGGCCTGTTCACGCTTGTCCCACGGATTACCGCCATCACTGGCACGCGGCGGCAGGCCGGTGTGCTGAGTGAGGATCTTGGTGGTCTTCTCTTTGCCTTCCTTCGCCACTTTATGGCTGCCAGCCGGCGTCGAGTTCTTGCGACGGGCGCTCTGGTAGCTGTCAGTGGACGGCTGATGCAGCGGAATCAACTGATCCTTGCCCGGCCCGATCAAATCGGCGCGCCCCATGCGTTGCAGCGCTTCACGCAGCATCGGCCAGCCTTTCGGGTCGTGATAACGCAAGAACGCCTTGTGCAGACGACGTTGCTCCTCGCTCTTGACGATGGTCACACCGTCACTTTTGTAGGTGACCTTGCGCAGCGGATTCTTGCCCGAGTGATACATCGCGGTGGCGGTGGCCATCGGCGACGGGTAGAACGCCTGCACCTGGTCGGCACGGAAGCCATTGCCCTTGAGCCACAGCGCCAGGTTCATCATGTCTTCGTCGGTGGTGCCCGGGTGCGCGGCGATGAAGTATGGAATCAGGTACTGCTCTTTCCCGGCTTCCTTGGTGTACTTCTCGAACATGCGCTTGAACTTGTCATAGCTGCCAATGCCCGGTTTCATCATCTGGTTGAGCGGACCTTCCTCGGTGTGTTCCGGGGCGATCTTCAGGTAACCACCCACGTGGTGGGTCACCAGCTCTTTGACGTACTCCGGCGACTCGACCGCGAGGTCATAACGCAGGCCGGAGGCGATCAGGATCTTCTTCACACCCGGCAACGCGCGAGCGCTGCGGTACAGCTGAATCAGCGACGAGTGATCGGTGTTCAGGTTCGGACAGATCCCCGGGAACACGCAGGACGGCTTGCGGCACGCGGATTCGATTTCCGGCGTTTTGCAGGCGATGCGGTACATGTTCGCGGTCGGGCCGCCGAGGTCGGAAATGACGCCGGTGAAGCCTGGCACCTTGTCGCGGATCTCTTCGATTTCGCGAATGATCGACTCTTCGGAACGGTTCTGGATGATCCGGCCTTCGTGCTCGGTGATCGAGCAGAAGGTACAGCCGCCAAAGCAGCCGCGCATGATGTTCACCGAGAAACGGATCATGTCGTAGGCCGGGATTTTCTCCTTGCCGTACGCCGGGTGCGGGACACGTGCGTAAGGCATGCCGAACACGTAGTCCATTTCTTCAGTGGTCATCGGAATCGGCGGCGGGTTGAACCAGACGTCGACTTCGCCATGCTTCTGCACCAGCGCACGGGCGTTGCCCGGGTTGGTTTCCAGATGGAGTACGCGGTTGGCATGCGCATAAAGAACCGCATCGCCACGGACCTTTTCCACCGACGGCAGACGAATCACGGTCTTGTCGCGGGTCATCCGTGGGCTGGCCAGGATCTGCACGACCTTGGCTTCTTCCGGATCATCAACCGGGCCCTTTTCCTGCTCGATGGCGCAGGCCTGGGTGTCCTGGGTATTCACGTACGGGTTGATGATCTTGTCGACCTTGCCCGGACGATCGATGCGCGTGGAATCGACTTCGTACCAGCCCGCAGGCGTGTCACGACGGATGAACGCGGTGCCGCGCACATCAGTGATGTCTTCAATCTTGTGACCGTAGGACAGACGCTGGGCGACTTCGACAATCGCCCGCTCGGCATTGCCGTACAGCAGGATGTCGGCGCAGGCGTCGATCAGGATCGAGTTACGCACGCGATCCTGCCAGTAGTCGTAATGCGCGATGCGGCGCAGCGAAGCTTCGATGCCGCCGAGCACGATCGGCACGTTTTTGTAGGCTTCCTTGCAGCGCTGGCTGTAGACCAGACTGGCGCGATCCGGACGCTTGCCGGCCATGCCGCCCGGGGTGTAGGCGTCATCGGAACGGATTTTCTTGTCGGCGGTGTAGCGGTTGATCATCGAGTCCATGTTGCCGGCCGCGACGCCGAAGAACAGGTTCGGCTCGCCGAGCTTCATGAAGTCGTCTTTGGACTGCCAGTTCGGTTGGGCAATGATCCCGACGCGGAAGCCTTGCGACTCCAGCAGCCGGCCGATGATTGCCATGCCGAACGACGGGTGATCGACGTAGGCATCTCCCGTAACAATGATGATGTCGCAGGAATCCCAGCCAAGCTGATCCATCTCCTCCCTGCTCATCGGCAGGAATGGCGCTGGCCCGAAACATTCGGCCCAATATTTTGGATAGTCAAATAACGGCTTGGCTGTTTGCATGTCGACGACCGGTGTTGAGATGAAAAATCGCGGGCGCGGAATATAGCACAAAAAATAACCAATTCCGACGGCAATGGTCGGTTTCTCTTTATCGTTGCCCGGGATCGTTCGCGACATGCCCCGCGAACGTCCCACGCGCGCGAACCGGCAACGCCGTCAGATTTTTCAAGCCCTGCATCATGCGGGGCAGACATGAAAATACTAAAGGATGAGTATTCATGATCGGCAAGACCAGCAAGGGCGCGAACGGCGCCACCACGACAAGGCCTGCGATGAATGGCACATCGGGAACAGATGCCCTCACGCGGGTTGATGTCCCCGGCATTCACTCTGCGGGCCCGGCAAACCGGTTAGTGACGACGCACCCGGCCGGCGTCGACCTTGACGCAATCACGCCCGCCCCCACCGTCAGAGCGATACCAACGGCTATCGACTCGCCAGCATTGCCCGTACACCGTGCACTGCAGGATTACTGCATCACGCCCCCGCCGGAATGGGACAGTTCCTCTACCCAGAGCCCGCGAATCATTAAAGGACGCATGTACGTCACCTTGCCCGATAACCAGATCGTGCAGATCGCGATGGACATTGAAACCGGGTTTTACCGGGCCAGACGCCCAAGCGAGCGCGATCCTTCCGGGCCGATACTGCAACCCGATCCCGACGGCAGGTTCTGGCGCGAAGCAGGCAATGTCGAAGCGCTGCCGCTGACCCTGAGTGACACCCGGCTGGAGGCCTTTCGCAGCGACATCGATTTCACCGGCATCGAACCCGGCAGCGACGGTCTGCACCGTTTTGACGGCAAGCTCTACGCGGTGATCCGCGACCATGCTTATCAGGTCCTGCATGACCTGGATGCTTCTACGCCGACAACCGCGGTACTGCGTATCGTCCGCGCGGAAGACGCCGTGGCCCATGACGCCAACAATATCTATGTGGGTACCCGGCCGGGACGTTCGGAGGCCGTTGTTCTCGATCCGCAGCACGGCTGGGTCGGCACCAGCGTAAAAGGGGCCGGCGGGATGCGGCGCGTAAACCCTGCCCCTCTTCTGCCTGATCGCATGCTCGTTTCGCCCGCCCTGCTGAATAACGGACGAGCCAGGTGGGATGCGGCCAAGGAACGTAGCGAAAAAGCCGAAAAAAAAAGGCTCGAACAGGAGCCGGGAAGCCAAGGTGAAAGAGGCGCACTGGCGTTACTGGAAGGGTACGCTCGCCAAGAACAGGAGCTGCTCACGCCCCTCATCAGCCTTTATGTGAACGAACGTGACGCGATCATCCTGTATGAAAAAGACAGGTACCTATCCGAACTGCACGAAATGCGGGCGCGCAGCATCGAACTTTGTGAGTACCAGATTTATGCAAGGGAAAGTCGCATGACCATTGAGCGCGCGGGCTTGCACAACCTGCACCAGTTCTACAACGCCGATGCAGAATACCTGTGGAAGAAGCGCGAGCTTCTCGAAACGCGTCAGCAACTGATCAATGACTTCGTCAGACAATCGCGCTCGTCCGCGTTCGAAATCGCTTCACGCAATACATTAGCATTGGATTTGCACGTGGCATCTGCCTGGTGGGTCAGCTTCAAAAGCCGACTGCTGAGCGGCAGACCCGCCGACAGCCAGTCCGCGCTGGCGCAACTGGGGAGCTGGCACGTTGAAACGACTTCGGCTTTCTATGACATCGACAGTATTCCTCAGCAAGCGCGCCTTGCGGTCATTACCGACTTGCTGGATGAGACCGCAGCCATCAGGGCCTCCTACGAAACCCTGGTGCTTGCGCCGGAGTCTTCCGAGGCCGGCGTCCGTCGGCAAATCGTCGAGGTCGTGCAATCTTTTGAAAACGTACTGGAAGAGCGGGCGAGTCGCTATCACCGCGAGTCGCTGACTACGGCGGCGCTGCCGGCGCAGGATCAGGTGATTGATTTCGACTTCGTGCCTGCGCAGGAAGTCTCCGGCCCGGCGCCAACACGCAGGCGTTTGTTTCGCGCCAGACACCATAACGTCTCCAGGATCAGCGTCGGTCATCCACGCCGCACCGCTTCGGGGGAAGAAGTCATTGATGTCACAGACCCCATCAGTAATCAGGTCTGGCAAACGTATGAGCGCCGTGATGGCGAATGGCGCCGACAGACGCCGCCGCGAAACGATGCCTTGCCTACACTGGTGGCATTGGCCAACGAGCGACTGGGCCAATGCGATACACACCTCAATAGCGCCAGACAGGATGAAAAAGCCAAGCGAAACGCCACCAATATCGTCGAATCGCTGGGCGCAAAAGCCGAACAACTGGACGACGTCGCCTCGCAACTGGAGCGCCTGCCGAATGCGCTTGACGAGAATATCGTTCCGCTCGTTCGACAGTTACGTCATGACAGTCAGCGGCTGCGTACTGAGGGCGAGAATATCCGCGTCCGGCTATACAAGGACAAGTCGTTCCTGAGCGCGAACCGAGTGGCGTACCTGCTCGACCAGAATCAAATCCTCGCAGTGAAAACCCATACCCGGCTGGAACGGGGCAAGGGCAGCAACAAACACTATCTCGATATCTACTCGCTCAATGACAGGCTCAGTGGCGAGCCGCTGTGGCACGCGCATTTTCACTACGACAGGAAGGACAGCGCAGCGCTCGATTTCACCGTACAGGGAGGCCACCTGAAAACCCTCGAGCAAAGCGGCTTGGGGCTGGCATCCCAACAAAAGGATCAGCAGGCCGGACGCGTGCACGTGCCGATCTGGCGTGAAGCACTCGACAGCAGGACGGCGCAGAGAATTTTTGATATCGCGCGGTGATCGCTCGACTGTCGCGGCAAACGAACAACATACAACCGTTCAACATCAGTCGTTGCAGCCGCGCTATTGATACAACAATCACTCAAGGATGAGTACACATGAAAGGCAAAACTCCCACAGGCACATCGGCTATTACTCCACCGCGACAACCCGCCATACACTCTGACTGGACTGAGACGCCCTCGCGCATCGATGTATCGCCACTTCCCCATCTGCGCGAATCCAACATCGCCGCAAGCACAACGGCTACCAACGTCAACGTTCAGGCAGGCCCCTCAACTACGCCGCTCACCGTCACCCCGCTGCCCCCCTCAACGCTAGCCGCGATGGTCACAAGCGCATCACGACTCTCAGTGGCAGATTTCCATGTCACGCTCCCGGATAACCTTCAGGCCACCATTGACAGTCAGGGCGTACGAACGATCAAAGGGCGCAAGTTCGTCAACTTGCCGGATGGCAAGACGGTGGAAATCGCCAGTGATCCGGACACCGGCCTCTACCGTGCCAGATGGCCGACCCAGCGCGAGCCTGGGCCGGTGCTGGTGCCCGATCCTGGCGGCGAGTACTGGTGGTCGCCCTCCGATGTCCTGACAGACGCCCGTCTCGAAAGCTATCGCACGCAAATAAATCTGGAGGGTGTGCAACCTTACATCAACGGCGTGTACCCGCTCGACGGCAACACTTACATCATTATTCGCAAGAAAGTTTATCGGGTGATGTGGGATCAGCATGGGGCCCAAATGATGCACATCGTGCATCAGAGAACCGCAAATGACGTGGACAACCATGCTTTTTTTCAGCCCGAACTGATCGCTCAGGGGGAGCCGGTGATTTTCGATGCGCGACTCGGCTGGATTGACGCCGGGATCCGACGCGGCGACAACGAGGTTCTTTCCCTTCCTTCCCCGGAGCGTCGCCTGCGTGAACTGTTTCCCACCATCGAGGATGACCTGGTGCGCCTGACGATCGAGTCGCTGGGTGTTGACCTGCCGCGCAAACTGACTCAGTTCGAGGTGGGTCTGAGCAGGCTGCAAACGCGATTGTCCCGATGGCAGGAAATCGCCAACGCCACGCCTGGTATGCCTGCCTCGAACAATGCCATCGAAACTGCCAGTCAGCGCCTGCTGAGCATCTGGCGCAGGACAGGGCCGCTGCATCTGGATGCAAACGGAACCCCCTTGGGCATGGAGCTCAATCTCAGTGGTCTGGGAATTACCAATCTGCCGTCGCTGGACGGGATTGAATTCAGCCATGTCACTTCACTGAAGTTGCGCAGTAATAATCTGGATCGAAACATCAATCTGTCCGCCTTCAAAAATGTGCTCGACCTGGACCTGTGGGGTAACAAAATCGAAGGTTCGATTCACCAGCTGAGCGCAATGCAGCATTTGACTCACCTTAATCTCGACTACAACCCGTCACCCATAAATCCAGGTGAGCGGCTGGTTTCCAACACACTGCAAGTGCTGAGTCTGAACAACTGCGCGATTGCTGACGCTCCAGACTTCAGCGGCCTGCCAAATCTTCGCAGGCTGGAAATGACCTACACGAATCTTGCGCGATGGCCAGCCAGCCTTGATCAACTGCCACTGCTTGAAAGGGTGGATCTGAGATACAACGCCCTCAGCGAATTGCCCGACGCCCTGATTGCACCAGCATTCGAGCATCTGGCGAATACGCGACTGAGCAACATCGTCAATGTGGATGGCAACCCGTTTTCTCTGATCACGCTCGAGCGCGCCAGCCTTTATCGTCTGCGCCTTCTGGCCAGCGGATTGTCGCTGTCCAATCCGGAGAACCTGTTAAGCACCATGAGATGGCTGGAGCCACTGCCGGTTCGACTTCCGGCACACAGCGACTATGGCAGCGGCGCGGCATCTGCTCTGCTGGTTCGGGTACGCGAGTTGTATCCCACGATGGGAAATAATGCCGATGCGTTTCTTCAGTCCATGGGCGTGGATGCTCCCAACGTCCTGACACGGCTGGAATATGAGTTCGAGGTGCTTAAAACCCAGCTCAACGCATGGTCCAAAGGACAATTCAATATTGCCTCACAAAAAATCTTGAAATGCTGGCGGCGGGAGGGGCGAATGCTGCTTGGGGCAGGGGGAGAGCATTTAGGCCTGAAATTGAATCTGACCAGTTTGAATCTGGAGAACATGCCGAGCCTGGATGCTGATTTCAGTTTCGTCGCCTCGCTCAACTTGAAACGTGCCCGCTTGCATCACAATCCTGACAGTTTCCTGGGGCGATTCCCGAATTTGCACGAGCTCGATATCTCGCAGAACCAGCTGCGCAGCGTGCCTTCGGCATTGGCGAAAATGCAGCATCTGACACGCTTGAACATGAGCGACAACTGTCTGGGGCCTGACGCAGCGCAACTGATCCAGGACCTGGGGCCAAGGACGTCCCTGCGGGAGCTGAACCTGAGCAGGAACAGGTTCGTGCACACGCTTGATTTGAGCTTGTTGCCAGCGTTGCGAAAACTGAATATTTCCCGTACGCAAATTGATTCCTGGCCGCCCGGACTGGAGAGAATGCCGGCACTGGAGGAGGTCAACCTGTCACATAACGGGTTCAAAGACCTTCCCCTTTTCCTGCTTGCGCCTGGTGATCAGGATCTCGCCGGGTTTGTCCGTCTCTATGACAGCCTCGACATCACCGGCAACCCGTTGTCGTCCGACACTCAATCCAACTTAAGGCTACTCGCAAGCAGGCTTCAAGCCGCTGGCATAACACTGCAACGGCCGCGAAACCTGCTGACCGCCGTCAACCCTGAGAATCAGGAGTTGCCTGTCAGCTTCCTCCCCACCCGCCCCGCACAGCCCAGCCCAGCGTCCTGACGCCCGCTCGACGCGTCCAGGAAATTTTCCCTTCCTACAATGAACAGTCGATCAATCACCTGATCCAGTCGCTGGAGCCCGACGTTCCAGGAAGGTTGGCTGCGCTGGAACACGAGCTCAATACGCTGAAATCCCAGCTGCAGGACTGGGGCGGGAACAATAAAAAACCAGCATCGGAGCGCATCTTGAGCTGCTGGCGGCGTGAAGGTATTACGCAATCGACATCGGCCACGCCGGATGGAGCATTCCTTGACCTGACCCTGGACTTGAGCGGTCTCAACGTGGAGGTGCTGCCAAATCTTGATGCCGACTTCAGCCATGTCGGTTCACTGCTGATGAAAAACGAGGGACTGTACAGTCCTCCCGAAGGCTTCTTGAGCCGATTTACCAACCTGCGCACACTTGATCTGACGAACTCGTACCTCACCGAACTACCTCAAGCATTGCGCAACATGAACCATCTGACACGTCTGATTCTCAACGGCAACAGCATCGCGTTGACTGATGCGACAGCGCGAATCCTGTCGCAACGCACAACCCTTCAGGTGTTGGAGATGAATAATAATCCACTGCAGTGGTTGCCGGACCTCAGCCAGATGACCCAATTGCGCGCGTTGGCCCTGTCGCGCACAGGCCTGCGGGACTGGCCACCCGGGCTCGAAGCATTGACTTCGATGCAGCGGATCAATCTCAGCCGCAATAACCTCACCAGTATTCCCGACTATTTGATCAATCCTGCGCAGCAACATCTGGCAGCTTCGGCGCGGCTCACCAACGTGATCAACGTGTCCCATAATCAATTCGACGAAAGTGCCCGGCAGCAGGCGCTGATTTATCAAATGCGCCTTGAAGCAGCCGGAATACGCTTATCCCGGCGTAACCTGCTGCTCACGATTAACGAATAATGAAGAGATCGCCCTGGCAGGAATGATGATTCGATAGCAAGGCGCCTTTTCACTGAGCGAGGCGCAGGCCCCGCCAATCAGACCTTTTCCCCGTCATCATTGTGCAGGGAAAAGGTCAGTGCTCAAGGATGAGCAACCCGGTCAATCATGGCGCTCTTTCAATCCGCAACAGAACGCTTGACCTGATCGTAAAACACCGACCCCGGCAATGACGCCGAACGCTGCCCTGCCAGCATTTACCGCCCCAGGTGCAGCAAGTCTCAAGGAAGAAAAACTCAATGCCCATCAAAACACCTCCGCGCAACACTGTCACAGTCGACATCCACACGCGTCCTGTGCAGCCGGACAGTCTGCAGGTGCGACAGCCCGAGCTCCCGCACTCTCTGGATCCGGGTATGTCGAACATCGCAAGACCCCACAACCCCAGGGATTCGGCAAGCACTTCGGGGCGGCCCGACCTCGATGCCATCAGCCCGGTAGTGGTGACGCCCACGCCTGTTTCCGCTGCCTCAGGAACAACTTCCACACCGGTGATCCGAACACTGGAGGACTACCGGATCAGCGTAGCGGTGCATCTGCCGAATGCCGACGCCGAGGGTTTCATCATGTTCAAGGGACGCCGCTACGTTGAAGTGGCCGAGGTCGGCATTATCGCTGTCGCGACGGACGCCACCGGTCAGCACCGTGCCAGATTGCCCAGTGAGCTGGAGCCTTCCGGACCGCTGCTGGTACGCGACTCAATCAGCAGGCTCTGGCATCAAGTCGACGAATCGCCCATCACTTTTGCCCTGAGCGAAAGCAGCTTGCAAGGATTCCGGACACCGCTGGACTTCGCTGATGTCGAACCCGATGTCAACGGACTGCACCGCTTCGACGGCAAGCTTTACGTGGTGATAGACAGCCACACCTACCAGGCCCTGCACGACCTTGATGCGTCGACGCCGCTCACCCCGGTGATGCGTATCGTGCGCGCCGCGGATGCGGTGGCTGGCGACGTCGATAACCGCTATGTCGCGACACGCCCAGGCAGATCGCAGCCGATTGTGTTCGACGCCGTAGAGGGCTGGGTTGGCGTCAGTATCCCGGGCGCCGGCGGCATGCGGCGGGCGGGGGATCCCCCGCCGCGCACATTGAAAGAGCGTCTCAGCGCCGCCCTCAATCGCTTGAAAAGCCCGGAGTCTCGCGCGCGCAAGTTGTATCCGGCTCTCACCGAGAGGCAAGTCACAGCCCTGCTCACATCACTTGGCGACGATGTTTCGGGAGGATTGGCTCGCCGGGAAGCCGAGTATAAAAATATGGAAAAGGCATTGAAGGCCTGGTCGCTTGCAAGTAGCCAGGATCTGATAATTCGCTTGAACTCGATCAAAATCAAACAATGCTGGCAGTCCCCCACAACAAAGAAACTTGAGCTTAGAGCTGAAAATTTTACCCTGCCGCTGCTCAAGGCCGACTTCAGCCATGTCCGCACGCTCGAGCTGGACCAGGTCAACTGGTCAGTCGCAACCGAGACATTCCTCAGCAATTTCACCGGCCTGACCCGTTTGACAGTGACACGTTCCACGCTGAAAAAGCTGCCGGACTCCTTGGCGACCCTGCACAACCTGACCGAGTTGAATCTGCGCAACAATCAGCTCCGGCTTGATGAGCAGGCTGCGGTCAGCCTGGGGAAACTCACGAAACTCAAGTCCATTGATCTGTCCGAGAACCCTCTGGGGCGAACCCCGGACTTCAGCGCGATGAGCGATTTGCAGACCCTGAACCTGAGCAAAACCGGTCTTAAACGATGGCCTGAGGGCTTGCAGCATCAGTCGAGGCTCAAACTCGTTGATCTGCGCGGCAACGATCTGCGTGAAGTGCCAAATGCGGTCCTCAACCCGCCAGCGGAGCAGTTGTCCGCTCGCGCCAGGATCAATGGCGTCACGCAACTTGAAGACAACCGCTTTGAAGCGGACCTGTGGCGGTCGCTCGACGCGTTCTGGGTGCGGGTAGCCGCGGATCATCCGGAGCTGGCCGCCCAGGCACTGCCGGGCGCGTTCCGTCTGGACGGCCACGTTCCAGAGATCGCCATGGTGCGCCGGATGTACCCCGACAAGGATGTGCAGACTGCCAAGGCCTACTGGAACGCAATGGACGATGCCACGCAAAAGGCGCTGCCCGACCGCATGCAGAAATTCGACCTGATGGCGGCACAATTGGAGCGGTACGTTCAAAGCTCGTCCACGGCCAACGTACAGACCCGCCAATGGGTACAGCAGGTTGCGAGGAGCCTCAAGGAGTGCTGGTTAAACGATACCTTGACCACGCTGAAGTTGCCGAAAGGACGCGGGCCGCTCCCGGCACTGGAGGCGGATTTCAGCCATGTCCGTTCTCTGGAAATGAACAACATTGCCTGGTCGGACGCTGGCGACCGGTTCCTGTCGAGTTTCACCCACCTGAAAAAACTCTCCATCACTCAAAGCGACCTCGGCAGGCTGCCGGCCAGCGTGGAGCACATGCAGCAGCTCACGCACCTGGATCTGAGTAATAACAGGATCGCTCTCGATGAGCACACCACTAACGTCATCACTGGCCTGCACCAGCTGTCAGACCTCAATCTGTCGGGCAATCCACTGGATGGCATCCCTGACTTCACCGACATGTCGGGGCTTGAGTACCTGCGGCTGCGTAACACGGAAATCGAACACTGGCCGAGTGGATTGCAAAATAAGACAGCACTGAAAGTCGTTGATTTGCGCGATAACCGCTTGAATGAAGTACCGCATGCACTCCTTGAACCGGCGCCTGATCAGTTGCTCGCCATCGGCAAGATCAACAGCGTCATCCAACTCGACGGTAACGACTTCCCCACCGAGTACTGGCGCAAATTCGACGAATTCTGGCAGCGCCTGAACGAAGCTCACCCCGAACTGACGCCCGCTGCCGAGGGCGTAATCTTTGATAGTGGCGACTCCCCCGCCCAGCGCTATCAACGACTGTATCCAGGCAAGGACATCAATCAGTGCAGAAAATATCTTTGGAGCCTTGAGGGGGATACGGCGGTCACGACACTGCGCAACCTCGAACAGGAGTTCGGAAAACTGAAGCAACAGCTCGACGACTGGGTGTTCTCTGGACGGGGAGCTCGTTCGGCTTACGCTCGGGCGAACCAGGTGGCCCTCAACGCGCAGGCCCGCCCTGACCGTGAGATCGCTGCCGCCAGGATTCTCAGTTGCTGGAGACGGGAAACACCGCAGAAACTGGCCTTTGATCGCACGCCCATCGGGCTTGAGCTGGATCTCAGCGGCCTGTGGCTAGGAAGCCTGCCGGATCTCGACATTGACTTCAGCCATGTCGGTTCACTCAAACTGAGCCACATGAACCTGAGTATTTCGCCGGAGGGCTTTCTGACCCGCTTCCGCCATGTACGCTGGCTCGATCTGTCGCACAACCAACTGCACACACTGCCGCCCGCCATCGGAGAAATGAACGGGCTGACCCGACTTTTTCTGCAGAACAATCAGTTAATGCTGACGGCTGACACCGCCCGGGTCATTTCAGAACGTAGAACGCTACGAGGCCTGGGCCTTCACAATAACCCGCAACTGGGCGTCGTTCCTGACTTCAGTCAGATAACCGACATGCGCTCGCTCAATATGGCCCATACCGGCATCGACACCTTCCCGAGCGGCATTGCCGATCAGCCACTGCTGGACCACTTCGACTTGAGCTCCAACAGAATCGTGGACATTCCTGACGCGGTCATCGCCCCCACGAACGAACGACTTCTGAACACCGCGCGCGTCAACGACTTTACCAACATTGGCTCGAATCCGCTGTCCGAGGCCACATTGGCGCGGATCGACCTTTACGAGGCCCGTTTGATCGAAGCGCAAGTACCTCTGCGCGAAGCATTAAACCTGGTCGACACTGCACGCGTCCAAGCACCTGTGGCAATGCGCGCACTCGCCAATAATTCAATGGCGCGCTGGACTACCGGGATGTCCCCCGACCAGATAAATACCAGGAAAATCCAGTGGCAAACGGTGCGCGAGGAGGAAGGCTCGAACGGCTTTTTCAACATGCTGGAGCTACTTAGAGTCAATAAAGCCGGTCACGCGGATCAACAACGGAGGTTGTGGGCGCTCATCGATTCGATGACCGAGCACTCTGTGGAGTCGAAACGCCTGCGTCGCGAACTCCTGGACCGGGCGGGTGACGCAACCTGTTGTGACCGGGCGGCGTTCACCTTTACCAACCTGGAAACCAAATCGCTGGCCTTCAAGGCGATCGCTCAGGCTACGGATCAAACTCAGGGCCGCAACCTTTCCATGCTCTCTCGGGGACTGTTTCGCTTGCACGAAGTCGACAAGATCGCGTCCGCCGACATCGCACGCAGTGAGGCAATACTCGGCGATCCGGCGACGTCTGAGATCGAAAAACTCGTGCATAGCGAACGTCTGAGAGAGGAAGTGGAGATCAGGCTTGCCTATCGCTATGGTCTAAAGGATCGCCTGCAATTGCCGGCGCAACCCGATCAGGTCTTCTACACCCACATGGCCAAGGTGTCGGAGGGAGCGCTGGAGGCGGCTTATCGAAAAGTGGTGGCACTGGACGACTCGCCCGAAGAATTCCAGGCGCTGTTGTCCGAAGAGTTCTGGCAAGACTACGTGACCAACAAATACCGGGGGCAATTCGAAGACCAACGCCAGCCATTTCAGCTGCGGCAGACAGAACTCGCCGCTGAACACGCAGCCAATAGACTGACGCTTGATGAGTTCAAGGCGCAATCCGAATCGCTGGAAGCAACGAATCGGATCGAGGAAGCGTCGCTCATCGAAACGTTGTCCCGACAGGAACTGGGCATGGTTCCAGTCGGGAATAACGGCGCGGGAGCCGTTGGCGCTGCTGGATAACAGGCTGAAATAGCAGAGCTGGCCGAAGGGTTTTCGGCCAGCCTTTATTCGTCGTCGTCGAAGTTGTAGCTGCCCGGCGCGAGGTTCTCGAAACGGGTGTACTTGCCGATGAACGCCAAGCGGATAAAACCGATCGGGCCGTTCCGCTGCTTGCCGATGATGATTTCGGCGATGCCTTTGTGCTCGGTTTCCGGGTGATACACCTCGTCCCGGTACACGAACATGATGACGTCAGCATCCTGCTCGATCGCTCCGGATTCCCGGAGGTCGGAGTTGATCGGGCGTTTGTTCGGCCGTTGCTCCAGGGAGCGGTTGAGCTGGGACAACGCCACCACCGGGCAATTGAATTCCTTGGCCAGGGCTTTCAAGGAACGCGAGATTTCGGAAATCTCGTTGGTCCGGTTGTCGCCACCGGAACCTGGAATCTGCATCAGTTGCAGGTAGTCGATCATGATCAGGCCGATGTCACCGTGTTCACGCGCCAAGCGCCGCGTGCGCGCTCGCATTTCTGACGGGCTGATGCCGGCCGTGTCATCGATGAACAGCTTGCGATCGTTGAGCAGGTTGACCGCCGAGGTCAGGCGCGGCCAGTCATCATCCTCCAACTGACCGGAACGCACCTTGGTCTGATCGATCCGGCCGAGGGACGAGAGCATACGCATGATCAGCGATTCGCCTGGCATCTCGAGGGAGTACACCAGAACGGCCTTGTCGCTGCGCAGCACGGCGTTCTCCACCAGGTTCATCGCGAAGGTGGTTTTACCCATCGACGGACGGCCAGCAACGATGATCAAGTCAGCCGGCTGCAGGCCGCTGGTCTTCTCATCGAGGTCGGTGTAACCGGTCGACAGACCGGTAATGGCGTTGTCGGTGTTGAACAGCGTGTCGATACGATCGATGGCCTTGGTCAGCAACTCGTTCACACCCACCGGGCCACCGGTTTTAGGCCGGGCCTCGGCAATGGCGAAGATCTGGCGCTCGGCTTCGTCGAGGATTTCCTCGGCGGTGCGGCCTTCCGGATTGAACGCACTGTCGGCGATCTCGGTGCTGATACCGATCAGTTGGCGCAATGTCGCGCGCTGACGAACGATCTGCGCATAGGCCTTGATGTTGGCGACGGATGGCGTGTTTTTCGCCAGTTCGCCGAGGTAACCGAGGCCGCCAACCTGTGACGTCTGACCTTCCTTGTCCAGTTGTTCGGCAAGGGTCACGACGTCAATCGGGGAGTTCTGATCGGCCAGTTTGGCGATCGCACGGAATATCAGGCGGTGGTCATGTCGATAGAAATCGCCGTCGGAGACTTGATCGAGCACGCGTTCCCAGGCGTTGTTGTCCAGCATCAGACCACCGAGAACAGCCTGTTCGGCTTCGATGGAATGCGGCGGCACCTTCAGGGCAGCGGTTTGCAGATCGTATTGCTCGGGAGCGGAGATATCGTTCATGGCCACTTGAGTTGTTTAGTGAAAACAGGGATTGCAGAAAGACAAAGGGCACGACCTGTAAACAGGATCGTGCCCGATGTTAACCGTCTGACGGACAAGCCGCCAGCCGATCAGGTGTTGCTTAAGCTGCTACCACTACAACGCGTACGGTGGCTTCAACTTCGGCGTGCAGGTGCACGGCTACGTCGAATTCGCCTACGTTGCGGATGGTGCCGTTCGGCAGACGAACTTCGCTCTTCTGCACTTCAACGCCGGAGGCGGTCAGTGCATCAGCGATGTCGTGAGTACCGATCGAACCGAACAGCTTGCCTTCGTCGCCAGCGGTGGCAGTGATAGTCACTTCCAGCTCGGCCAGTTGGGCAGCACGGCTTTCAGCCGATGCTTTACGGTCTGCGGCAGCTTTTTCCAGCTCGGCACGACGCTCTTCGAACGCAGCAATGTTTGCTGGGGTCGCGGCGGTAGCCTTGCCGTAAGGCAGCAGGTAGTTACGACCGTAACCGGCCTTAACGTTTACTTTGTCACCCAGGTTGCCCAGGTTGGTGACTTTTTCCAGAAGGATCAGTTGCATGTGAAAATCCTCTAACTTTTAACCTTCACCGTTCGCGCTGTCGGTGTCTTTCGACACGTGACGACCGCGAAAATCAATCAGGCTGTCGACAATGGCCAAGACCACCAGCAACGGATAGATCAGCTGCATGAACAGCAACAGCGTGACGTACAACCCCACCAGCCAGAAACCGGCCAGTCGCTTCTGCCCGACCAGCCCATGAATCAAGGCAAGTCCGGCGAACACCAACGGTACACTGCACAACGGCGTCAACATGGCCATCTGTGCACCGAGATTCGGGCCCAGAAGCATCAACGCCAGCAGTAACATCGCCGGCCCCAGCGGGATCCGGATGGCGCGAAACTCGCGACCAAAACCACCCGGGTTGTACAACAACGCCTGCCAATGACGCCCGACAATCAGGCTCAGCACGCTGACGATCTGCAACAAGGCCGCAATCAGTCCGGTCAGGACTGGCGCAATCAGGGACGCGAAACGCGCTTGCTCATCAACCGACAATTGCTTGTAGGTCTCACCGAGAAGCGCTGGCATGACCTTTATGAGGGCCTGCGCGAGCATCTCGATCTGGGCAGCAAACGCCGCCCCGAGCACCACTGAAAACACCACTCCAACGGCTACGCTGACCAGCAGCGTGCGAACCCAGGACTCACTTGCGCGCAAAACCAACGCAAGCCCCGAAGATCCCAAAAGCACCAGAAGTGCCCGTGGGTCATCGGCATACAACCACCAGATCAACGCTGGCAGCAGCCCCAGTGAAAGAACGCCAAGAGCGTCTTTCAATCCGCGCCGCAGAAGCACAAGGCTCCCGGCGGCAGCACCCAACCAATACAACAACGGCAATGTTGCACATCCGGCCACTACGAGAGTGGCCTGCATACGGCCTCGCATAATGAACTCAGCTAAGGCACGCATGCATTCAATCCTTTGCTACTTGTCGACTGCCCGGTCTCAGCGGCCGTGGCTGTCGGTGTAGGCCAGCAGGGCCAGGAAGCGGGCGCGCTTGATAGCGGTGGCCAGCTGACGCTGATAACGAGCTTTGGTACCGGTGATGCGGCTTGGAACGATTTTGCCGGTCTCGGATACGTAGGCTTTCAGAGTGTTGAGATCTTTGTAATCGATCTCTTTCACTTCTTCAGCTGTGAAGCGGCAGAATTTACGACGACGGAAGAAACGTGCCATTTGATAGGCTCCTTAAAAGGTCCGTGGATTACTCGTCAGCGTTATCGCTGTTGTCGCTGTCATCACTATCAGCGCTATCAGCGCCTTCGTGCTCAGGACGGTCGCGACGCTCACGGCGCTCACTGCGGTTTTCTTCAGCCTTGAGCATCTCGGATTGGCCGGTAACGGCTTCTTCGCGACGGATGACCAGGTTACGGATCACTGCATCGTTGTAGCGGAAGTTGTCTTCCAGCTCGGCCAGGGCCTTGCCAGTGCACTCAACGTTCAGCATCACGTAGTGAGCCTTGTGAACATTGTTGATTGCGTAGGCCAGTTGACGACGGCCCCAATCTTCCAGACGGTGGATTTTGCCGCCGTCTTCTTCGATCAGCTTGGTGTAACGCTCTACCATGCCGCCGACTTGCTCGCTTTGATCCGGGTGGACCAAAAAGATGATTTCGTAATGACGCATGAATGCTCCTTACGGGTTGTAGCCTGCCGCTCAAAAACGGTCAGACAAGGAGTGAATGACACTTATGGACTTGCTGGCGCGGGGCACATGCGTGCCTGCCGTCACAGCAAGGGGCGCAATTGTAGAGAAGGGACTGAAGAGGTGCAAGGCAATTGGTGATTATTTGTACAATCACCGACAGACATCTGTAGGAGCTGCCGAAGGCTGCGATCTTTTGACTTTGTTTTTTTCAAAACAAGATCAAAAGATCGCAGCCTCGTTTCACTCAACAGCTCCTACAGGTCCTGAACAGGCTTATTTCTTGGCAGCAGCCTTGGCTTTTGCACCGCGCTGACGCTGCGCCTCGAACAGGCACACGCCGGTGGCCACCGAAACGTTGAGACTGCTGACGCTACCGGCCATCGGCAGGTTCACCAGATAGTCGCAATGCTCACGGGTCAGGCGACGCATGCCCTTGCCTTCGGCACCCATGATCAGGATGGTCGGGCCAGTCAGATCCTGGTCATAGATACTGACCTCGGCCTCGCCCGCCGTGCCGACAACCCACAGACCGCGCTGCTGGAGCTTTTCCAGAGTGCGCGCCAGGTTGGTCACTGCAACCAGCGGAATCACTTCCGCCGCGCCGCAGGCCACTTTACGCACGACAGGCGTCAGGGTGGCTGACTTGTCTTTTGGCACGATGACTGCCAGCGCACCGGCAGCATCTGCCGAACGCAGGCAGGCGCCGAGGTTGTGCGGATCGGTCACGCCGTCGAGCACCAGCAACAGTGGCGCACCGTCGGTGCGATCGAGCAATTCGTCGAGCATTGCCTCGCCCCAGACCTGGCTCGGACTGACGTCCGCCACCACACCCTGGTGCACGCCTTCAACCCAGGCGTCCATCTCACGACGCTCGGCCTGACCCACCTGGACACGATTCTCGTTGGCCAGTTCGATCAAGGTCTGCACGCGCGGATCGTTGCGGCTTTCAGCCAGCCAGATCTGCTTGACGCGCTTGGGGTGGTGACGCAGCAACGCTTCTACCGCGTGAACGCCGTAGATTTTTTCCAACTGACTCATGACTTCGCCTTCGGTTTACGTGCCCCGCCACTTTTGGCTGGAGCCGAACCCGCTTTCGGCGGGCCTTTACGGTGCTTGCTCGGTTTGGCTGGCTTGCCGCCGGTCGCATTCTCAGGCGCCGACCGTCCGGTCTTTCCCCCGGACGCCGCTTTACCACCGTTTTTCGCATCGGCGAGCAAAGCCTGCTTCATTTCACGGCTTTTGCGCAGCTCGGCGTTTTTCGCCACGGCGTCGCTCGGGCGATAGGCTTCACTGGCCTTTTCCTTGGCAGGACGGCGGCCAGCGGTTTTCGCTGGAGCCGGTTCTGCCGCAGACTTGGCAGCGGGCGCAGCAGTTTCGGCGCCACGCTTCTTGCGACCAATCGGTGCGCTGATGGTTTTTTCGGCCATCTCGAAGTCGATCTTGCGCTCGTCGAGATCGACACGCATGACGCGCACCTCAACGGTGTCACCAAGACGGAAGCTGCGACCGGTACGCTCGCCCGCCAGGCGGTGATGCACAGGGTCGAAGTGGTAGTAGTCGCCCGGCAGTGCGGTGACATGGACCAGACCTTCGACATAGATATCGGTCAGCTCGACGAACAAACCAAAACCGGTCACGGCAGTGATCACGCCTGGGAACGATTCGCCCACGCGATCCTTCATGAACTCGCACTTGAGCCAGTTCACTACGTCACGAGTGGCTTCGTCGGCACGGCGCTCGCTCATCGAGCATTGCTCGCCGAGTTGCTCCAGCGCTGCTTCGTCGTACGGATAAATGCGCGCCTTCGGAATAGTCATCGCACCGGCACGGCGAACGTGCGGGGTGTCCTGTTTCGAATGGATCACACTGCGGATCGCGCGGTGCGTGAGCAAGTCCGGGTAACGACGGATCGGCGAAGTGAAGTGGGTATAGGCTTCGTAATTCAGACCGAAGTGGCCTTGGTTATCAGCGCTGTACACCGCCTGACTCAGCGAGCGCAGCATCACAGTCTGGATCAGATGGAAATCCGGACGGTCCTTGATGCTGGCCAGCAGTGCCTGGTAATCCTTCGGCGACGGGCCGTCCTTGCCTTTGTGCAGGGACAGACCAAGCTCACCGAGGAATGCGCGCAGTTTCTCCAGACGCTCCGGCGGCGGACCGTTGTGAACGCGATACAACGCGGGTATTTCGTGCTTCTTCAGGAATTCAGCGGTGGCCACGTTGGCCGCCAGCATGCATTCCTCGATCAGCTTGTGCGCGTCGTTACGAACGGTTGGACGGATCTCGGCAATCTTGCGCTCGGTCCCGAAGATGATGCGGGTTTCCTGCGTTTCGAAATCGATCGCGCCGCGTACGTGACGAGCGGCCAGCAAAACCTTGTACAACGCATAAAGCTGCTTGAGGTGCGGCAGAACGTCGTTGTACTCACCGCGAAGCTGACGCGCCTCGGTAAGTTTCGGCGTTTCCAGCATCGCGCTGACCTTGTTGTAGGTCAGACGAGCGTGGGAATGGATCACCGCTTCATAGAAGCAGTAGTCAGTCATTTCACCGGACTTGGAGATGGTCATCTCGCAAACCATGGCCAGACGATCGACATGCGGGTTCAGCGAGCACAGGCCATTGGACAGTTGCTCAGGCAGCATCGGCACTACACGCTCGGGGAAGTACACCGAGTTGCCACGAACCTGAGATTCATTGTCCAGCGCCGAACCGATCTTCACGTAGCTGGAGACGTCGGCAATGGCCACGTACAACTTCCAGCCGCCGGAGAACAGGCGCAACTTGCCAGGCTTGGCTTCGCAGTAGACCGCGTCATCGAAGTCGCGAGCATCTTCACCGTCAATGGTCACGAACGGCAGATGGCGCAGGTCGATGCGCTTCTCTTTGTCTTTCTCTTCGACTTCAGGCTTGAGCTTGGCGGCTTCTTTCAAGACCGCTTCAGGCCAGACATGCGGGATATCGTAAGCGCGCAAGGCGACATCGATTTCCATGCCCGGTGCCATGTAGTTGCCCACGACTTCAACCACATCGCCTTGCGGCTGGAAGCGTGGCGTCGGCCAGTGAGTGATCTTCACTTCGACAAACTGACCGATTTGAGCGTTGGCGTTACGGCCCGGCGTGACCAGCACTTCCTGCTGGATCTTCGGATTGTCCGCGACGACGAAACCAATACCGCCCTCTTCGAAGTAGCGGCCGACGATGGTTTCGTGAGCACGCGAGACCACTTCGACGATCATGCCTTCGCGGCGACCGCGACGGTCGAGGCCGGAAACACGGGCCAGCGCACGGTCACCGTCGAACACCAGGCGCATTTGCGCCGGGCTCATGAACAGGTCGTCGCTGCCGTCGTCCGGCACCAAAAAGCCGAAACCGTCCCGGTGCCCGCTGATGCGGCCCAGGATCAGGTCGAGTTTATCCACCGGCGCATAAGTGCCACGACGGGTGTAAATCAGTTGAGCGTCGCGCTCCATTGCGCGCAGACGGCGGCGCAGGGCTTCGATCTGGTCTTCAGTGGTCAGACCAAACTCTTCGACCAGTTGCTCGCGGGCAGCTGGCGAACCTCGATCAGCGAGGTGCTGAAGGATCAGTTCGCGGCTTGGAATAGGGTTATCATATTTTTCCGCTTCACGAGCGGCCTCGGGATCGAGGGACTGCCAATCGGCCATTAGAGAGTTTTCACCTTGTCTATATGCGGGTTAGTTTGGCATAGGCGCCATCAAACGGGAAATTTCAGACTATAAAGGCCCATCTAGAGCACTGTATCGCCGTTTTAAACTGGTTTTGAACACCGCTGGTAAAAAAAATCAAAAAAATCGGCAGCAGGGGTTTACAGTTAAAAAGGCGCTCCGTATAGTGCGCGCCATCGACGACGCACAAGCGCTGCCGATACTGCCCAGATGGTGAAATTGGTAGACACGCCAGCTTCAGGTGCTGGTGACCGCAAGGTCGTGGAAGTTCGAGTCTTCTTCTGGGCACCAATTTCGAGTTTGAGACTAGATCAGTTTCAAGACTCACACAAAAACCCGCGAAAGCGGGTTTTTTGCATTCTAAGGAAAGGATTTGTTAAAACCGATTTATTAAAATTAAATCAGGGGTTTACAGATCAAAAAGCGCTCCGTATAGTGCGCCACATCAACAGCGGCAACGCTTGCGATGATTGCCCAGATGGTGAAATTGGTAGACACGCCAGCTTCAGGTGCTGGTGACCGCAAGGTCGTGGAAGTTCGAGTCTTCTTCTGGGCACCAATTCAAATTCAAGGTTACGACCCTGAATTTCTCAAAAACCCGCGAAAGCGGGTTTTTGCGTTTCTGCTCTCCTGAAACTCCAAGCGACCCACTCGAAATTCGATTGCCCCCCCCTGTAGGAGCTGCCGAAGGCTGCGATCTTTTGATCTTGTTTTTTGAAAGCAAAAGTCAAAAGATCGCAGCCTTCGGCAGCTCCTACAAGGACGAGCAGCAACTGCAGTACCAGACCCCGACCAACCCCGCAAGGCGCACTTGAGAAACAATATCGTTTATCATTGTTGCAAGATTTTGCAATGCGACAGTGAGGAACCCTGAGAATGACGTTTCGAAATACCCTGCGCCGAGGCTTGACCTTCACCCTTCTCGGCCTGGCACTCGCCACTCCCCTCACCCAGGCTGCCGATGCGGTTTCCCTGACTCTCTACAACGGCCAGCACAAGGAAGTCGGCGATGCGATCGCCAAAGCCTTCGAAGCCAAGACCGGCATACACGTTAATGTCCGCAAGGGCAGCAGCAATCAGCTTGCCAGCCAGATCGTCGAAGAAGGCGACCGCTCGCCCGCCGACGTGATCTACACCGAAGAATCCCCGCCACTGAACAAACTTGGCGAGCAAGGCCTGCTGGCCAAGGCCGATGACGCCACCCTGGCTGTGCTGCCGGAAAAATACGTCGCGAGTAACGGCACCTGGATCGGCGTGACCGCCCGGGTCCGCGTGGTTGCCTACAACCCGAAACTGATCGATGAGAAAGACCTGCCGAAATCGGTGATGGAGTTCTCCGATCCGCAATGGCAAGGCAAAGTCGGCTTCGTGCCAACCAGCGGCGCGTTCCAGGAACAGGCCGTGGCCATTATCAAGATGCACGGTCGTGACGCCGCCGAAGAATGGCTGACCGGTCTGCGCGCATTCGGCAAGACTTACAGCAACAACATGGTCGCGCTCAAAGCGGTGGAAAACGGCGAAGTCGCCACCGTGCTGGTGAACAACTACTACTGGTTCGCCCTGCAGCGCGAGAAAGGCAAACTGGATTCGAAACTGCACTACTTCACCGGCGGCGACGTCGGCGGCTTGATCACCGTCTCCAGTGCCGCTGTGCTGAAATCCAGCAAACATCCAAAAGAAGCCCAGCAATTCCTCGCCTATATGGCCAGCGAAGAAGGTCAGCGGGTGATCACTCAGACCACCGCCGAATATCCGCTGCACAAAGGTATGGCATCGGATCGCGGCCTCAAGCCGTTCAGCGAGCTGGAAGCGCCGAATGTCACCCCGGCCGACCTGGGTAATGCTGAAGAAGCACTGGAACTGGAACGTGAAGTTGGCTTGAACTGATGACCGCATCGTTAGCCACCCCCGCCGCGCGCGGGGGGTACGTGCCACGACGCAAGCGGCCGTCGATCTGGCTGGTGCTGCCAGTGTTGTTGCTGGTGGTGATGAGCCTGCTGCCGCTGGCGTATGTCGGGCTGAAAACGTGGCAGGCCGGCTGGGCCGAAGCGCTGCACTTGTTGTGGCGCCCTTACGTTTTCGGCCTGCTGCGCAACACCTTGGCATTGATGGTCGGCGTGACCGTCACCTGCGGCGTGATCGGTCTGTCGCTGGCCTGGCTGCTGGAACGCAGCAATTTGCCGGGACGACGTCTATGGGGCGTGATTTTATGCCTGCCGTTCGCGGTACCGGCATTTGTCAGCAGCTTCACCTGGGTGTCGTTGAGCGCACAGTTCGAAGGCCTTGGCGGTGCGATTCTGGTGATGAGCCTGTCGAAATACCCGCTGATTTTCTTGCCTGTCGCAGCGACCCTGCGCAATCTCGATCCATCCCTTGAAGAATCCGCCCGCACCCTGGGCCAGAACCGTTGGGGGGTGTTTTTTCGCGTCACCCTCCCCCTGCTCTGGCCATCGCTGCTGGCCGGCTCGTTGCTGATCGCCTTGCACATGCTGGTGGAGTTTGGCGCGCTGTCGATCATTGGTCTGCAAACCTTCACCACGGCGATCTATCAGCAGTTCGAACTGGAGTTCAGCAACGCTAATGCGGCGATGCTTTCTGCGGTATTGCTAGCGCTGTGCCTGGTGCTGTTATGGCTGGAACTGCGCGTGCGCGGCAAGGGCCGACACGTACGCACCGGCCAGGGCGCGGCACGTCAGGCCGAACAAGTCAGGCTCGGATCCTGGGCCGCTGTCGGTCAGGTGTATTGCCTGACGCTGGCGATTATCGGCAGCGGGATTCCGCTGGGCATGTTGGCGTATTGGCTGGCCGTCGGGTCATCGGCGGCATTCCCGGTCGCGGCAATTACCGAGGCGCTGCTGTCGTCGCTGGCGTTGTCACTGGGTGGCGCAGCGCTGTGCCTGCTGCTGGCGGTGCCGGTCGGCCTGCTGGTGGTGCGTTACAAAGGTCAACTGGCGATCTGGGCCGAGCGCCTGCCGTATCTGTTGCATGCACTGCCAGGTCTGGTGATCGCTCTGACGCTGGTGTATTTCGCCCTGCATTACGTGCCGGCGCTGTACCAGACATCTGGTTTGCTGCTGATCGCTTATGCGCTGCTGTTTTTGCCGTTGGCTCAGGCGCCGATTCGCACCGCCCTGAACAAGGCTGCGCCGCAACTCGAAGAAGCCGCGCGCACTTTGGGCGCATCGTCGTTCACGGCGTTTTGTCGGGTGACGCTGCCGATCATTTTCCCGGCATTGGGCGCGGCGTTTGCGTTGGTGTTTCTGGATGCGATGAAGGAATTGACGGCGACTTTGCTGTTGAGTCCGACCGGACTCAACACCTTGGCGACCGAAGTATGGGCGCACACTGCGAATGTCGAGTTTGCAGCGGCGGCGCCTTATGCGGCGTTGTTGATATTGGTTTCGGGATTGCCCGTCTATCTGCTTACGACGCGGATGTATTTGAGCCGCTGACAAAGCAAAAAGATCGCAGCCTTCGGCAGCTCCTACAGGGGATTTTGCGTTTCCCTGCAGGAGCTGCCGAAGGCTGCGATCTTTTGGTCTTCAGGCCCGAAACTGCCCCAGGCTCGCCTTAAGCTGCGCAGCCAAGCCATCCAGGACCTTGCCACTGGCCGTGGTTTCCACCACAGCCTGAGCCGCTTTTTCAGCCTGCACATGAATCGTCTCGACGCGCCCACGTACCGCTTGCGCACCCGCAGCCTGATGCGCCGCCGCCTGCGTTGCCAAACCAATCGCCGCGTGCACCTGCTCGACCGAAGCTTGCACCGACTGCTGCAACCGCGCACTGTCGCGCAGCACCAGCAAACCTTCACTGGCCTGACGCCCGGCCTGGCCAATCGCCTCGACCGCCTCCCGCGCGCCCTGCTGCAATGCGACGATGTGTGCCTGAATGTCGCCGGTAGAGCTTTGTGTCTTGCTCGCCAGCGCCCGGACTTCGTCTGCCACAACAGCGAACCCCCGCCCGGTTTCGCCAGCCCGCGCTGCTTCGATCGCAGCGTTCAATGCCAGCAGGTTGGTCTGCTCGGCGATCCCGTGGATGACCGTCAGTACTACTTCAATCTGTTCACTCTGCTGCGCGAGCCGCTCGATGACTTTCGCCCCGGTGTCGACCTGCCCCGCCAGCGCCTCGATCAGACTGCCGACCTTGGCCGACGTACGAGTGTTCTCATCGGTGGCCTGACGAATATCAACCACCTGCTTCAACGCTGCCTGCATCGCGTGGCTTTCCGATTGGGCCTCGTCCGCCATTTGCGAAAGCGCCCGCAGACTTTCCGCGACTTCGTCACGCTGCATCCCGGCAGCCGCATCGGCACCGGCATTGCGCAGCGTCATCGCGCCGATTTCCACACCTGTGCGCTGGGCCACATCGCCCGCCTCACGCACGATCGGCTGCAACTTGTCGACAAAGCGGTTCACCGCTGCTGCCATGTCGCCGATCTCGTCCTTACTGTTGATCTGCACACGCTTGGTCAGGTCGCCCTCGCCCGCCGCCAGGTCGTCCATCGCTGCATTGAGCATTTTCAAGCGATTGACCACGCGATGGCCGAGCACCACGGCCAGCAGCAACAGCACGCCGCAGCCGACTAGCGCGAGGCCCATACCGATGCGCCAACGCAAGGTCGCGGCAGCGTCCTGCACAGTGCTCGCCGTGTTGGATTTCATCTCGGCGGCGGTGGACTGTGCCGATTGCAGGCGCGCGCGCATCGCTGTGGCGCTATCGGCTGCGGCGCCTTTGAGGCTGTCGCCGACCAGTTGATCGCTGCTCGCGATCAATGCCGAGAAGCGTTTGTCGAGCGCGGCCAGATCGGTCTCTACCGAGGCCGTGGAGACGCCCATCAGCACCTTGCCGATTTCAACGCCGTTAGGGCTGATCGACGCTTCGAGGTAATAAACCGACGGATCGTTCTTTGCCGCATCCAGCACTTTATCCAGCGCACGTTCGCCCTGGCCCTTCTCCAGCAAGGCCTTGTTGATCGGATTTTCGCGATTGAGGTAACGGGTCAAATGTTGGCCAGTAGCGTCGTCGTAGACCACGAACAGCACATTGGGATTGCGCTGGGCGCGCCGGGCGAATTCGGACAGGGTTGGCACGTCGCTGTCCCACATGGCGCGGGGTGCGACGGAAGCCAGCAACTGGGCCATGTCATTGGCCGAATCCTTCAGATCCTTTTCCAGCGTCGCACGCAGTTGCGCCTGCTCGTCCTTCAGGCGTGAAGACAAGCCGGCGGTCAGACGCTGACGGGTACTGGCGGACAAGGCGTCGAGACTCGACGTAACTTCACGCCCGGCCTGCTCCAGTTCCCCGGAGAGTTTCTGGCTGTCGGCACCGAGGCGCACCGCCAGATCCGCTTCCAGTGCCGTGACCGTGCTCCGCGTCAGGGCAACGGCCACCAACACCTGCACCAAAAGGGCGATACCAAGGGTAACGAACACGGGCCGCAACAGACGGCTTTGTAACAGTGAGAGAACGGCTGACACTATGAATCCCTCTACTTCTGACGCCATTAATTTGATGGCACTCTTGTAGGAAGATTCACAGCAAAGGTCATGCCGTCCTACAGGCATAAACGACAAAGGCCCCGATTAAGGGGCCTTTGTTTTTTACATCAACGACTTATCAAGCAAACGGATGACGCAGAACGATGGTTTCGTTGCGGTCCGGGCCCGTCGAAATAATGTCGATCGGCGCGCCGATCAACTCTTCAACGCGCTTGATGTAGGCACGAGCGTTAGCTGGCAGCTCTTCCAGGGTTTTGGCACCCACGGTCGATTCGGTCCAGCCCGGCACTTCTTCGTACACAGGCTGAAGGCCAACGTAGCTGTCAGCGTCTGTCGGGGCAACGTCTTTGCCTTCGGCATCTTTGTAGCCGATGCAGATGTTGATCGTTTGCAGGCCGTCGAGTACGTCCAGCTTGGTCAGGCAGATGCCCGAAATGCTGTTCACATCGATAGCGCGACGCAGGATAACGGCGTCGAACCAGCCGCAACGACGGGCACGGCCGGTGGTAGCGCCGAACTCGTGACCTTGTTTGGCCAGGTGCGCACCCACTTCGTCAAACAGCTCAGTCGGGAACGGGCCCGAACCTACGCGAGTGGTGTAAGCCTTGGTGATGCCCAGGATGTAGTCCAGGAACATCGGGCCAACGCCCGAACCGGTCGCCACGCCACCCGCGGTGGTGTTGGAGCTGGTCACGTACGGATAGGTACCGTGGTCGATATCGAGCAACGAACCCTGAGCACCTTCGAACATGATGTCTTTGCCGGCGCGACGCAGGTCGTGCAGCTCGGCCGTCACGTCCAGCATCAGCGGCTTGAGCAGTTCTGCGTATTCCTTGCACTCGGCGAGGGTTTTTTCGAACTCGATGGCCGGCTCTTTGTAGTAACCAACCAGCATGAAGTTGTGGTAATCCACCAGTTCACGCAGCTTGTCTTCAAAGCGCGGCATGTTGAGCAGGTCGCCAACACGCAGGCCACGACGGGCAACCTTGTCTTCATAAGCCGGGCCAATGCCGCGACCGGTAGTACCGATCTTCAGCTCGCCACGGGCCTTTTCACGAGCCTGGTCCAGCGCTACGTGGAAGGACAGGATCAGCGGGCAGGACGGGCTGATACGCAGGCGCTCGCGCACCGGTACGCCTTTCTCTTCCAGCTTGGTGATCTCGCGCAGCAGGGCGTCAGGAGCAACCACTACGCCGTTGCCGATCAGGCACTGCACGCCTTCGCGCAGCACGCCCGACGGAATCAGGTGCAAGACAGTTTTTTCGCCGTCGATCACCAAGGTGTGACCAGCGTTGTGGCCACCCTGGTAGCGCACTACGGCGGCAGCATGTTCGGTCAGCAGATCAACGATCTTGCCTTTGCCCTCATCACCCCATTGGGTGCCCAGGACTACGACATTCTTACCCATAACACTTGTCCTCATTCGCGCAAACTTGGTGCCGGCGATGGCCGGCAGGAAAACTCAAGAAGCCAGTGGCGATACTTGCCAAAGCCCGTTCTGCTGAATCAATTGCCGGTCGCAGTCCGCATCACGGGCGGCGGCCAAAGGTTGTCCAGGCAATGCCTGAACGACACGCTGACCCTCACTGCGCAACTGACAAACCTGCTGCCAGAGTGCTGCATCCGTACTGTCAGGCATCCAGATACCGCCAGACGGTAGCTCGATCTCAGCACGCCCCAGGGTCACCAGGGTTTTCAAATCGGTGGAAAAGCCAGTCGCCGGACGGGCGCGACCGAAGTCGGCACCGATGTCGTCGTAACGGCCGCCCTGAGCGATGGACTGGCCAACGCCCGGTACGAACACCGCGAACACCACACCGGTGTGGTAGTGATAACCGCGCAACTCGCCCAGATCAAAGTACAGCGGCAGCTCCGGGAAGCGTGCCGACAGGCGCTCGGCTATCGCCAGCAAATCTTCCAGTGCATCCAGCACCGGCGCCGGCGCATTGGCCAGACGTTCGCGGGCAGCGCTCAACACTTCACGGCCGCCGCACAAGTCAACCAGCGCACGGAGCATGCCGGACAGATCGGCCGGCAAGCCTTCGGTCAAGGTAATGACCTCGTCGATGGCCTTGCGTTGCAACGCATCGAACAACTGCTGTTCGACTTCGCCGGACAGGCCGGCGGCGCGCGCCAGACCACGGTAGATCCCCACGTGACCGAGATCCATGTGCACGTCCGGCACATCGGCCAGTTGCAGCATGGCCAGCATCAGGCTGATCACTTCAACGTCGCTGCTCGGACTGGCATCGCCGTACAACTCGGCGCCCAACTGGATCGGACTGCGCGACGACGACAATGCACGCGGTTGGGCGTGCAATACGCTGCCGGCGTAGCACAGACGGCTCGGGCCCTCGCGACGCAGGGTGTGCGCATCGATGCGCGCCACTTGCGGCGTGATGTCGGCACGGAAACCCATCTGCCGCCCCGACTGCGGGTCGATGACCTTGAAGGTACGCAGATCGAGGTCCGAACCTGCGCCGGTCAGCAGGGATTCCAGGTACTCGATATGGGGAGTCACGACAAACTCGTAACCCCAGCTCTGGAACAGATCCAACACCTGACGACGCGCGACTTCAATGCGCGCAGCTTCTGGTGGCAGTACTTCTTCGATGCCATCTGGCAGCAGCCAGCGGTCTACCGTTGCCATTACGCCATTCCCCTTTGATCCGGGCGGCCAGCACTAGGGCGAGCCTTGAGTGAAGCAGAAAATGACCGGTCCGTTCAAAACGCACGCGCATGAACGACGCAGCGAAAGGCCTTTAACCGGCTTCGCCCATCACTTTCCTCGAAAAACTGTCGAGCCATTCAACCCGATGTTCTGCAGTAACAACAGCAATCAAACGTGCAGACGCAAAAAAGCCGGGAATTTCCCGGCTGCCGCATCATACACACGTTTTCCCAAAGGATCACCCCGCCCGAGGTTTTAGCCGCCGGGCGGAATGATTCAGGTCAACGCCGTATCAAGGCTTGGACTTTTCCAGGTAACGGAAGAAGTCGCTGCTTGGGTCGAGGACCAAGACGTCGGATTTGTTCGCGAAGCTTTCACGGTAGGCGCGCAGGCTACGGTAGAAACCGTAGAACTCCTGATCCTGACCGTAGGCCTTGGAGTAGATCGCAGCGGCCTGGGCATCACCATCACCGCGAACCTCTTCAGATTCACGATAGGCTTCAGCCAGCAGCACGCGGCGTTGACGATCGGCGTCGGCACGGATGCCTTCAGCCAGTTCGTTACCCTTGGCGCGGTGCTCGCGAGCTTCACGCTCACGCTCGGTGCTCATACGTTCGAACACACTGCGGTTCACTTCTTTGGGCAGGTCGATGGCCTTGACCCGGACATCGACGACTTCGATACCCAACTCTTTTTCCGCCATCTTGTTCAGCGACGCGGTGATGTCAGCCATCAGCGCATCACGCTCGCCCGACACGACTTCGTGCAGGGTGCGCTTACCGAACTGGTCACGCAGACCGGATTCCAGTCGACGGGAAAGACGCTCGTCGGCGATCTGCTTGAGGCCGGAAGTTGCGGTGTAGAAGCGCTCGGCATCTTTCACGCGCCACTTGGCGTAGGCATCGACCATCACGGCTTTCTTTTCCAGGGTCAGGAAGCGCTGCGTCGGTGCATCCAGCGTCAGCAGGCGAGCGTCGAACTTGCGCACCTGGTTGACGTAAGGCACTTTCACATGCAGACCCGGCTGGACATCGGCCTGAACCACACGACCGAATTGCAGCAACACCGCACGCTCGGTCTGAGCCACGATGTAGAAGCAGTTCCAGCCAACCAGTACGACAACGACGCCAACGATCAGGGCGATCAGCGATTTATTGCTCATCAGCGGGTCTCCCTTGTGCGCGACTGCGGCACGTCAGTGACATGCGGCGTGACGTCCGTGTTGCTGCTGGCGGCGGCCGAACCGGTTACCGGTGCGCTGCCCGAACTGTTCTGGATCATTTTGTCCAACGGCAGGTAAAGCAGATTGCTCTGGCCGTCCTTGTTGCCGGTCACGAGTACCTTGCTGGTGTTGCTGAAGACTTCCTGCATGGTGTCCAGGTACAGACGCTGGCGGGTGACTTCAGGCGCCTTGCGATACTCGGCGACCAGTTTGGTGAAGCGATCCGCCTCACCCTTGGCGCGCGAGACCGTTTCGTCGCGGTAACCGTTGGCATCCTCGAGGATACGCTGGGCCTGACCACGAGCTTCCGGCACCACGCCGTTGGCGTAGGTTTCTGCCTGGTTGCGCGAACGCTGCTCGTCTTCACGGGCACGGATCACGTCATCAAAGGCTTCCTGTACTTCACGCGGTGCAGCGGCGCTCTGTACGTTGACCTGAGTAACGGTGATACCGGTGCGATAGGTATCGAGGAAACGCTGGAGACGCTCCTTGATTTCGCTGGCCATCAACTCACGACCTTCGGTCAGCACCTGATCCATCGCGGTGGAACCCACCACGTGACGCAGCGCACTTTCGGTCGCGTGCTGCAGGCTGATTTCCGGCTGGTCGACGTTCAGCACGAAGTCCTGCAGGTTGCTGATCTTGTACTGCACGGTCAGCGGCACTTCGACGATGTTCTCGTCTTCGGTCAGCATCTGGCCCTGCTTGGTGTAGGCACGCTCACGCGTGACGTTCTCCATGTACTTTTTATCGATCGGCGGGAAGTAGATGTTCAGACCCGGGCCGACGGTTTCGTAGTATTTGCCGAAGCGCAGCACTACGGCTTGCTCCTGCTCGTCCACTACATAAACCGCGCTGTACAGCCAGACAGCCGCCAGCACAACGAGGGCGATACCGATCAGACCGCCGAAGCCGCCACCGCTCTTGCCCGAACCACCGCCGTCATCACCACCGCGTTTCTTGCCACCACCGAACAAACCGTTCAGGCTTTCCTGCAGCTTTCGGAAGGCCTCGTCGAGATCTGGTGGCCCCTTGCGGTCGCCGTTATTGCGGCGCTTGCCACCCCAAGGATCCTGATTATTCGAGTTGCCACCCGGCTCATTCCAAGCCATAGCGCTCTCCATCTGATAAAGCAAAGACGCACCCACGGCGCGCCGACCAATGCTACAGAATGCCTGACGTTGCGGCACAACCGCTTTGTCAGGCTTTTATTGCAAAGTGTGTTGCTCGATGAATTCCATCGGCTGCAATCCTTCGCGGCTTACCAGTCGATTCAACTCGACCCGGGGCAAACGAACGGCCAGCAGGCTGATGCCTTCTTCGTCGTGCTCTTCTTTTTGCACCGCACCGAGTTCGAAAAACTGCGCACGCAGTCGAGCGAATTGTTGCGGCAAGCGCAATGTACCCACAAACAAATCACCGCCCAGCAACTCGGAAATGGCTTGTTCAAGTAATTCCAGACCACTGCCATCACGCGCCGACAACCATACCCGTTGCGGCTTGCCATCGGCATCGCGCTGGATTTGTGGCTCAACACCTTCAAGCAAATCGAGTTTGTTATAGACCTCGAGGATCGGCAAGTCCTGGGCGCCAATCTCGCCCAGCACCACCATCACCTGCTCGATCTGCAACATGCGATCCGGTTCGGCTGCGTCGATAACGTGCAACAGCAGGTCGGAGTTGCTCGACTCTTCGAGCGTAGACCGAAAAGCCTCGACCAGCTTGTGTGGCAAGTGACGAATGAAACCAACCGTGTCGGCCAGAACAATCGGCCCCAGGTCGTCCAGTTCCAGACGGCGCAAGGTCGGGTCCAGCGTGGCGAACAATTGATCAGCCGCGTACACGTCGGATTTGGTCACGTTATTGAAGAGCGTGGATTTACCGGCGTTGGTATAGCCCACCAGAGACACGGTAGGAATATCCGCACGCGAACGGCCGCGCCGCGACTGCTCACGCTGGCTGCGCACTTTTTCCAGCCGGCCCTTGATCTGACGCAGGCGAACCCGCAACAGACGACGGTCGGTTTCAAGCTGGGTTTCACCCGGACCGCGCATGCCGATACCGCCACCCTGACGCTCAAGGTGAGTCCAGCCACGAACCAGCCGCGTGCTCATGTGGTCAAGCTGGGCCAGTTCAACCTGGAGCTTGCCTTCATGGGTTCGGGCGCGCTGGGCGAAAATATCGAGAATCAGACCGGTACGGTCGATCACGCGACACTCGAAAACACGTTCGAGGTTACGTTCCTGACTGGGCGTGAGGATGTGATTGAAAATCACCAGATCGGCCTTTTCGGCATGGACCAGATCGCGCAGTTCCTCGACCTTGCCGCTGCCAATCAGGAATTTGGCAGTTGGCCGATGACGCGGCACGTTAAAAAACGCAACGGTCTCGGCGCCTGCCGAATTAGCCAGTTCCTGAAACTCCTGCGGATCTTCGCGCGCCTCAGGGTCCTGTCCATCCAAGTGAACGAGGATTACTCGCTCACCACCACCGTGGCGCTCAAAGAACAAAGGAGACTCCTATCAGGCGTTACCTGGCTCAGCGTCACCTGCTTCGGATTCGGTTGCGCTAGGCAGACGAATTGGACGAACCGGCACGACTGTCGAGATAGCGTGTTTGTAAACCATTTGGCTCACGGTGTTTTTCAGCAGGATCACGAACTGGTCGAACGACTCGATCGTGCCTTGCAGTTTGATACCGTTGACCAGGTAGATGGAAACCCCAACTTTCTCTTTACGTAAAGTATTCAGGTAAGGGTCTTGTAGCGAATGCCCTTTTGACATGTGCCGCACTCCTTTAAGGATTCAATAATAAAAATAGGTAATTCAGATGGCTTTGGCCGTCACACCCCCAAGGATAGACGGCAATTGCAAGGACTCAGCTCAATATGGAGATGGTCCCAAGGTATTTCAAGGCGCGCGGCAGATTGTCGCAATCAAGGCTGTCGAGCCAGTGCAGATCTTCCCAACTGCGCAGCCAGGTGAACTGGCGCTTGGCCAACTGGCGCGTGGCGATGATGCCGCGCTCCTGCATTTCAGCCAATGTCAGCTTGCCATCCAGGTAGTCCCAGACTTGGCGGTAGCCTACCGCACGTATAGACGGCAACCCCGAATGCAGGTCACTTCTTTTACGCAGGGCTACGACCTCGTCGATGAATCCCTGTTCCAACATATTTGTGAATCTTTGTTTAATGCGCTCGTGCAGTACCTGACGATTCGCCGGGGCAATGGCCAAGTTCGCGACAGTATAGGGCAATTGTTGCAGTCCCGAAGCGGCTGCTTCAGTACTTTGCGCAGATTGTTGCTCACGTAGCGCAGTCATGCTCTGACCACTGACCCGATAGACTTCCAGCGCGCGACTCAAGCGCTGTGGATCGTTCGGATGAATCCGCGCGGCGGACACCGGGTCGATCACCGCCAATTGATCGTGCAGGGCTTGCCAGCCAAGGCGTGCAGCCTCTTCTTCGATCTGCGCGCGTACCTCGGGATCGGCCGCTGGCATATCCGCCAGACCTTCGACCAAAGCCTTGTAATAGAGCATTGTGCCGCCGACCAGCAGCGGAATTTTTCCGCGCGCGGTGATTTCAGCCATGGCTTGCAAGGCATCGCGACGAAAATCCGCAGCCGAATAGGCTTCAACCGGATCGAGAATGTCGATCAGACGGTGAGGATATTCAGCCAGAAGCTCTTTTGAGGGCTTGGCGGTGCCGATGTCCATGCCGCGATAGACCAGCGCCGAGTCGACACTGATCAGCTCGCACGGCAACACTTTGGTCAACTCGATGGCCAGGTCGGTCTTGCCCGCAGCGGTCGGGCCCATCAGGAAAATCGCTGGAGGAAGCTGGCTCATCAACGACCGCGCAAAAACAGTTTGTCCAGATCGTCCAGGCCCAATTGGGTCCAGGTCGGTCGGCCATGGTTGCATTGACCACTGCGCTCGGTGTTTTCCATGTCACGCAGCAGGCCGTTCATTTCCGGCAGGGCCAGGCGCCGGTTGGCGCGGATCGCGCCGTGGCAGGCCATGGTGCCGAGCAGTTCGTTCAGGTGTGCCTGAATCCGGTCGCTGGTGCCGTATTCCATCAAATCCGACAGCACGTCGCCGACCAAACGGTTGGCTTCGGCTTGCTTGAGCAGCGCTGGAATCTGGCGGATCGCCAATGTTTCCGGGCCCAGACGCTGCAATTCAAAGCCCAGTCGCTGGAACCACGCGGCATGCTCTTCGGCGCAATCGGCCTCACGCTGACTGACCGCCAGCGATTCCGGCACCAGCAACGGTTGGCCGCTGAGGCCTTCGCTGGCCATGGCGATCTTCAAGCGCTCGTACATGATCCGCTCGTGGGCAGCATGCATGTCCACCAGCACCAGGCCTTGGGCGTTCTCGGACAAGATGTAGATGCCTTTCAACTGCGCCAATGCGTAGCCGAGCGGCGGAATGTCTTCCTGACCAGCCGGCAATGCATTGGCATTGGCTTCTGGCAACGGCGCGAAAAACTCGCGGTATGCCGCCTGAGCCTCAGCGGCCGGCGGCACGGCGGATTGCGGGCGTGGCGTGTATTGATACTGGTAAGCGCCGCCAGCGCTGGCGCCCGACGACGTGTTGAACGCCGGTTGTGCTTGCGGTTGCTCCAGCAGCGCATTGGCCGCCAGACGCATTTCGCCCTGCGGCCCGAATTCGCCGGCATCAAGCCCTGTCGGGCGGACGACGGCAGTGGTGACCGAACCGGCAAGCTGATCTTCCGGGCGCACATCGCCCAACGCACGGTGCAGCGTGCCGTAAAGGAAGTCATGCACCATGCGCCCGTCGCGGAAGCGCACTTCGTGTTTGGTCGGGTGAACGTTAACGTCCACCGCCGCCGGATCAACCTCGAAAAACAGCGCAAACGTTGGGTGACGACCGTTGAACAGCACGTCGCGATAAGCCTGGCGCACCGCATGGGCCACCAGTTTGTCGCGCACCGCACGGCCATTCACGAAGAAGTACTGCAAGTCCGCTTGGCTGCGGTTGAAAGTAGGCAACCCGACCCAGCCCCACAGGTGCAAGCCATTGCGTTCGATCTCGATCGGCAGCGCCTGCTCAAGAAAACCCGAGCCGCAGATCGCCGCCACACGCCGGGCGCGGGCCGCATCGTCGTGGGCTTCGTGCAGGCTGAGGATGGTCTTGCCGTTGTGGCGCAGATGGAAAGCCACGTCGAAACGCGCCAGTGCCAGACGTTTGATCACTTCTTGGAGGTGATCGAATTCGGTTTTTTCAGTCTTGAGGAATTTGCGTCGTGCCGGCGTATTGAAGAACAAGTCACGCACTTCCACCGAAGTGCCCACCGGATGCGCGGCCGGCTGAACACGCGGCGCCATGTCGCGACCTTCGGTTTCAACCTGCCAGGCCTGATCGGCATCGCGGGTACGCGAAGTCAGGGTCAGGCGCGCCACGGAACTGATCGATGCCAAGGCTTCACCGCGAAAGCCCAGGCTCATCACCTGCTCAAGATCTTCCAGATTACGAATCTTGCTGGTGGCGTGGCGGGCCAGCGCCAGCGGCAGGTCGTCGGCGGAGATGCCGCTGCCGTCGTCGCGAACCCGCAACAGCTTTACGCCGCCCTGCTCGACATCGACGTCGATGCGTTTCGCTCCGGAGTCGAGGCTGTTTTCCAGCAGTTCCTTGATCACCGACGCCGGGCGCTCGACCACTTCACCGGCGGCGATCTGGTTCGCCAGCCGTGGGCTGAGCAGTTCGATGCGGGCCATATTCAAGACCTGATTCATTCCTTGGACGCCAGTTCGGTGCCCGGAATGGTCAGGTGCTGACCGGCCTTCAGGTCATCGCTTTTCAGATTGTTGGCGCTGCGCAACGTCGCAGGCGAGACCTGATAACGCACGGCGATCATCGCCAGGGTTTCCCCGGGGTTCACCCGGTGATCACGCGGGCCTTGAGCAATCTTGCCGGAATCTCGCAGCCAGGCGATGTAAGTCCCCGGTGGCGGATTCTGCTGGAAGAACTGCCGTACGCCGCTGCTGATCGAACGCGCCAGCGCTTGCTGGTGGCTCGACGCCGAGAGTTTGTTTGCTTCGTTGGCGTTGGAGATAAACCCGGTTTCAACCAGGATCGACGGAATGTCCGGCGACTTCAGCACCATGAACCCGGCTTGCTCAACACGCTGTTTGTGCAGCGGCGTAACCCGGCCGATGTTGGTCAGGACTTTCTGGCCGACGTTGAGGCTTGAGGTCAACGAGGCAGTCATCGACAGGTCGAGTAATACGCCTGCGAGCATACGATCCTTGTCGTCGAGGCTGACGTTGCCAGCACCGCCGATCAGGTCGGAACGGTTTTCACTGTCGGCCAGCCAACGAGCGGTCTCGGAGGTCGCGCCGCGATCAGACAGGGCGAATACCGAAGCACCGAAGGCCGCCGCTGACGGTGCAGCATCGGCGTGGATCGAGACGAACAGGTCGGCGCCCTTCTTGCGGGCAATTTCGGTACGGCCGCGCAACGGGATGAAGTAGTCGCCAGTTCGGGTCAGTTCGGCGCGGAAGCCTTTCATGCCATTGACCTGACGCTGCAATTCACGGGCGATCTGCAGCACCACGTCTTTCTCACGCTGCCCGCGCGAGCCGGACGCACCCGGGTCTTCGCCACCGTGGCCGGCGTCAATCACCACAATAATGTCGCGCTTGCCGGCCGGGGCTGGCGGCAGCTTGATTGTCGGTTCGGTCGGGGTGACCGGCACGGCCGGTACCGTCGCAACCCGCGGCGCTGGCGCAGGTGGCGGAGCGGCATCGGCCGGGTTGTCGAACAGATCGACCACCAGACGGTTGCCGTATTGCGCGTTCGGCGCCAGCGAGAAGCTTTTCGGCGTGACCGCCTTTTTCAGGTCGATGACCACCCGCAGGTCGGTCGGGGTGCGCTGGGCCGAGCGCATCGCGGTGATCGGCGTATTCGCGGTCTGCACATTCAATGGCGCACCGAGGGTGGCGCCATTGATGTCGATCACCAGTCGATCCGGGGAAGTCAGGGTGAAAACGCTGTGCTGCACCGGGCCGCTCAGGTCGAAGACCAGTCGCGTGTTGTCCGGCGCCCGCCACAGGCGCACGCTGTTGACCTTTGAATCGGCCACAGCGTTGACGGTTACTGCCATCAACAACAGTCCAACGGCAGCCACCAACGCGCGAAAGCGCATACCTAACCCCATCATTTAATTGGTTTCCAATGCCAAAGCGGCACACCAGGCCTCGCCACGCGGGCCCTGGGATAAAATTTTCAGCGAACGACCGCTGTCTTGCGGGCTAATGGTAATGGTCAGGTCAGGCTTTGGCAAAAAGCCTGCACCTTTATCGGGCCACTCGATCAGGCACAGGGCATCGTCTTCGAAGTAGTCGCGGATGCCGAGAAACTCCAGTTCTTCCGGATCGACCAGGCGATACAGGTCGAAGTGGAACGCGCGGATGTCACCGATCTCGTAGGGCTCGACCAACGTGAAGGTCGGACTTTTTACCGAGCCGACATGCCCCAGACCCCGAATGATGCCCCGCGACAGGGTGGTTTTGCCCATGCCGAGATTGCCTTCGAGAAAAATCAGGCCATGGCCCTGGGTAACGCGGGCGATGCGTGCGCCAAAGTCGCTCATGGCCTGTTCATCGGCCAGGTACAGGGTTACTTCAGACACGGTGCATGCTCCTCCAACAACTGACGAATGGCTGGAATCAAATCACTGGCCGCCAGCCCACGGCCGAATTTCCCTTGTTGCATTCCGGCATTGGCATGCAGCCAGACCGCCAGGCACGCGGCATCGAAACCGTCCATGCCTTGCGCCAGCAGTGCGCCGGTCAAACCGGCCAGCACATCGCCGAGCCCGGCGGTGGCCATGGCCGGATGGCCCTGATGACACAACGCCAGACGCCCGTCGGGATGGGCGATCAGGCTACCGGCGCCTTTGAGCACAACCACCGCTGTATATTTTTTGCTCAACGCCAGCGCTGCCGCCAGACGATCGGCCTGTACTTCAGCTGTGCTGATCCCCAGCAGACGCGCCGCTTCACCCGGATGCGGCGTGATCACACAATCCTTGGGCAGACTGACACAACCGCTGGCCAGCAGGTTCAATGCATCGGCGTCCCAAACTTGCGGTAGTGCTGCGTTGGCGGCGGCGGACAACAACGCCCGCCCCCAACCTGCTTGCCCGAGACCCGGTCCGACCACCAGCACGGAAACCTTTTCCAGCAAGCCCATCAGTTGATTGGCCGAAGAAACGCCGAGCGCCATGACTTCCGGAATCCGCGTCAGCGCTGCTGGCACATGCTCCGGGCGCGTCGCCAGCGAAACCATGCCCGCACCGCTGCGCAAGGCGCTTTCGCTGCTGAGCAAGATCGCCCCGCCAAAACCTTGATCGCCGCCGATCAACAGCACGTGTCCGAAACGGCCCTTGTGCGCCGTCGGTGCACGGGGCGTCAGACGCGGCAGATTAGCCGCGTTGAGGCGTCGGGCACGAACGCAAATGTCACGACAGGTTTCGGCTGCGGCTTGCAAATCGTTAAACACCAGATGACCGGTGTAGTCCGCCGCGTCGCCGGTGAACAGGCCGATTTTCAAACCAATGAAGGTGACCGTGAGATCGGCACGAACCGCTACGCCGAGCACATGCCCGGTATCGGCGGACAATCCGGAAGGAATATCCACCGCCGTGACTGGCAAGCCGCTGGCGTTGATTGTCTTGATTGCATCGAGATAAGGCTCGCGCACTTCGCCGGTGAGGCCAGTACCGAGCAAGGCATCGACGATGACGCCGCGCAGTTCGCTTTGCACTGTCCAGCCCTGCACGCTGACGCCTTCAGCCAACGCCTGGGCATGAGCAAGCGCAGCATCACCCTGCAAACGCTGCGGATCACCGACCGCCAACACCCGCACTGACCACCCGGCCCGCTGCGCCAGCACAGCGATCAAATAACCATCGCCCGCATTGTTGCCGTGCCCAGCAAGCACAGTCATTTCATCGGCTGATGGCCACTGCCGCACCAGTGCCCGCCAGGTCGCATGGGCGGCGCGTTGCATCAATTCAAAGCCCGGCGTGCCGGCGGCAATCAGCCGTGCGTCGATCTCACGCACCTGCGCAGCGCCATACAGCGCGTCGGGTAATTCATCTTTCGTGTGCGGCATGCGTCTTCGGGCTCCGATGTCTGGCAGAATTATACGCACCTCAGCTCCGGTTTCTCTCGCCTCATGTCCGCCATCACCACAGACCTGCCCGCCCTCGCCCAATCGATCAAGGATTGGGGCCGCGAGCTGGGCTTTCAGCAAGTCGGCATCAGCGGCCTCGATCTGGCCGAGCATGAGCAGCACCTTGAGCGCTGGCTCGAAGCCGGCTACCACGGCGAAATGGATTACATGGGCGCCCACGGCAGCAAACGTTCGCATCCGGAGGAGCTGGTGCCCGGCACTTTACGCGTGGTTTCCCTGCGCATGGACTACTTGCCGGGCGACACCGAAATGGCTAAACGACTGGCCGAACCGGAAAAAGCTTACGTGTCGCGTTATGCCTTGGGCCGCGATTACCACAAATTGATCCGTAAACGTGTTCAACAATTGGCCGACAAGATTCAAGGCGAGATCGGCCCGTTCGGTTTTCGTGCCTTCGTCGACAGCGCGCCGGTACTGGAAAAAGCCATCGCCGAACAGGCTGGGCTGGGCTGGATCGGCAAAAACACGCTGGTGTTGAATCGCAAGGCGGGCAGCTATTTCTTCTTGAGCGAACTGTTTGTTGATCTGCCGCTGCCAGTGGATGAGCCGCACAGCAGCGAACATTGCGGCCGTTGCACCGCGTGCCTCGACATTTGTCCGACCAACGCCTTCGTCGGCCCGTATGTGCTGGACGCCCGGCGTTGCATTTCGTATCTGACCATCGAGCTGAAAACCGCTATCCCTGAAGATTTGCGCCCGCTGATCGGCAACCGCGTGTTCGGCTGCGATGACTGCCAAATCGTCTGCCCGTGGAACCGTTTCGCCAAGCCCTCAGGAGAAGGTGATTTCAAGCCGAGGCATAACCTCGACAATGCCGAACTGGCCGAGCTGTTTTTGTGGGATGAAGAGAAGTTCTTGAGCAGCACCGAAGGCTCGCCATTGCGGCGTGCCGGGTATGAGCGCTGGTTGAGGAATCTGGCAGTGGGGCTGGGGAATGCGCCTTCAACGATTCCGGTGCTGGAAGCGTTGAAGGCGCGACGGGATTATCCGTCGGAGTTGGTTAGAGAGCATGTGGAATGGGCGCTGGAACGGCACTCCAGGCCTTCAAATCCATAAAGGGCCAGCAAAGTACTCAGGCCGTAGGAATGCGCATTGTATCCATATCGTAAGCAGATTCTATCAGTGCATTCGTCTGCCCCGGGGACAAATGCTCGCCCGCGTGCAAGACTTTGCAAACTCTCTGATTACTGTCCTCTAGAAGGTAAATACGCTCCCCACGTCCGGCCGTCTTCGCCATATAAACATGCGATACACTTCTTCCATTGCCGAGTGGTCTCATTTCCCCGTACAGCATCCCATTTAGGTTGGCCGCTTGGCGGGGGGAGTTATTGCCTTCAATGAGCCTGTAGAAATCATAAGCCTTTCTGCTATTACATGGATTTTGGAAAGTGTGTCGCGTGGGCCTGATTAATTGCCAAGGTTCATCCGACTCTTCCACCACGGGCGCCTTGGCTTTTTTGGCCGCTGCCTTGGCCCCTTTTCCTTTGACGAAACCTCGGGCCATCTCTTGGCCTGCTTTTTGGCCTCCTCTGCCACTCAACCCCGGCTTAAAGGCCCCAGCAAGTCTCCTGCCAGCATTAATGGCCGCTTTGGCACCAGCCGCCAGGCCTGTACCGAGCGAAGCCAATCCAAGACCAAAGCTGATCCACCCCAATATCTCGCCTGCTTGAGAACCCGGTGCCAATTCATTGAGCACCTCGCTGGCTATACCCGCCAGTCCAGACGCAACCGCCAACCCCATTGACGCCACTGCCCATGGCGTCGCCGCGCCCATCGTCAATACGCTGGCAACAACCCCGAGAATACTGAGCCCGATTCCCAGGACTGATTGCCAGGAGATATGCCCGGTTGGGTCGACACGATTGACAGGGTCGCCCAAGCAATAGCTATAGGTATTCAATCCGCCCGCGCCGAACGGACTCATGCTGTCGGGGGCGAGAAAACGCATCAGTGTCGGACTATAGGCCCTGTAACCATTCCCCAGCAGATACAGCCCGGTAACCGGATCGAGCTGCTCGCCGTTGAACCCCGCGAGGCTGAACAATCCGCCTTCGGCAGGACGGTGCCCATAAGGGCTGTAGGCGCAATCGGTGAGCTGTTCCTTGCCCAGCGTTGCCAGCACGCTTTGCTGCTGATCGGTGCCAAATAGCTGGGCGCCGGCGTTCAAACCTAGCTGCTGTTGCCCCACAAGCGCTCCACCGTGACGTACAACACTGTATGAATTTTCACCACTCACCTCATTGGCGACCCGGCCTGCGTAGTAGTAACGCTGCGCAGTTGCCTTTTCGGGTTGCGACAGTTCAACCAGATCGTCGAAACCGTCGTAATGGTAGCCACGAATGACTGATCCCCCAGCGCCGGACAATTGCTCTAGACGTCCGAATGCGTCATAGGCCAGCGTTCGCGCCTGGTCGTCCTTGATCATCCTGCCGTTGGCGTCGTACTCCAGCGTCACTGCCGACGGATAATCGACATGGGAATGCTTGACTGCGCTGAGCTGTACAGGATCAGGATTGTCATAACTGAAGGTGGTCAGATTCACGCCCAGCGGGAACTTCGTCTGCACAGTTAGGATGTTGTCCAGCGCGTCGAAAGTGAACGTCTGCTGGACAATTTCCTTGCCATACGGATCGCGGGGCTTTTGGGTGCCGGCACAGTCGTACTTGATCAGACGCCCGCGCACATCGTATGTGAATTGCTCATCAAGCAAAATTTGCGTGCCACGCCTGGAAACCTTCTGCGCCAGTTTGCCAGCAAGCGTATAAGTCGATTCCAGCGTCTGGTCAGGCTGACCCTGAATCTCGAATGTACGGCGGGTTTCACGACCGATATCGTCGTAGACAAACCGGGTGACCATTTGACGCTTGATTGACGTTTCTTCGGTTTTCGTCCAGTCCAGCTTCCCCGTCCGGGTGTTGTAGTGGAACTCGGTTTTCAGCGAGCCCTGCGAAGTGGAGAGCAGGCGGCCGTGCTCATCGTATTCGGATCTGCTTTCGGCTCCGAGCACATCGACATGGGTGATCGTTCGCCCCTGCAGGGAATAGGTACTGGACGTGGCTTTCGTGATAGCGCCGAAGGTCGTCGTTTCGGATTTGAGGCGTCCGGAAGGGTAATAGGTAAAGCTGCGTTCCTTGCCGTTTTCAGTACAGGTCAAGGAATTGCCACTGACGGGGTCGTAAGTCATGGTCGTGACTAATGCACCTGCCTTGCGCTCCGTCAGCAAACCGCCCAGATCGCGCAAATAAGTGAATTCGGTTTTTTTGCCATCAGCACTCTTGTGCCACTGTGGCTGAGTGAAGCCCGCTTCATAACCAGCCTCGGACTTTCGTCCGCCCACGGTACTTTGTATTAAACGACTCAAACCGTCATAAGTTTGCTGCCCCAACACTTTGTCATCAACCTTGATGCCGATCGGCAGACCTTCATCGCTATGCTCGGCATAGTCGGTCACGACCGCGCTGGCATCGGGCAGGACAGTGCGGATCATCCGGTCAAAAACGTCGTACTCATATCGAGTCGTATTGCCGACGGGATCTGTCTGGCTGGTTGTGCGCCCGAAGCCGTCATAGGTATAAACGGTTTTGCCGAGGCTCTTGCTCTTCAGGTTGAAGTGCTCGACGCTCAGCGGTTTACCAAAGTCGTTGACTTCAGTCACCGTCTTGCCCATTCCCTCGAGCCAGTTCGTTTGCTGGCGAAGGACCGGATCAGCCACGCTGTGTTCGATGCGCCCATCGGCATGCAGCGTCTTGCTGACCTGGCCCCAGCTATCGTATTCGTAGCAGGTAATGACCGGACAAGGCTTGCCATCGCGCCAATCGGTCAGCGTCGATTTGACTTTATGACCCGCCGAATCATGCATGGCTGAATATAGGGTGCGGGACTGGATAAGACCGTCCTTGTCGGGATGGTCGCAGTCCTTTTCCTGAACGGTGATTACCCGCTCCAGGCCGTCATAAGTCACTCTTTGCTCACCACCTGCCGCATCCGTGGTCACCATCGTGGCCGGCTGCTGTTTACTGGCGGCCAGATAGGCCCACTGGGTAGAGGCCGCGTAGGGGGTGCCGGGGGCAACCGTTTTGCATACGGCTCGGCCGATCGCATCGTATTCATGTTCGATGCGCGTGCCATCGACACCGACCTCTGCCAACAGTAAGCCCGTCTGCGTCGAGAGCACTTTTTCACTGGTCTGCTGCGAACCATCAAACCCGCGTGTGCTGGACTTCACCCGAAGACGATTGCCCTCAAGCTCATAGGAAAATTCCGTACAGATCTTTTTATAGTTTCGGGTGACGCTTTGCGCTTTCGTCGCCCCGTGCTTGAACGGATCCTTTGGCGTATCGAGGTAACTGCGTTCGGTTTTCGATAGCAGGACCTCTACCCCCTCCACGAACTCGAAATCACGTTCCTCGACCGGCAAGACGGAGGCCAGCTCCTCACCTTCCAGGGCGGGATGCAGCGCATAGTCGTAGTACGTGACAGTCGAGGCCTCACCCGCTGCTGCAGCGGTGACCGTCCTCTTTCTCTGGAACCTGGCGAAACCCAGCGGATCCTCTGGGCAGTTGTCCCCACCGCTTGCCGGATAAAACTCCGTGACAGTCGTCACCCCACTCGGCTCAACGCACTTAAGCAGGTTGCCTTCGCCGTCGAACTCGGTGACGGTGATTTCCTTGCGCGCTTGCTTGGTGCGTCGATCGAGATAGGTCACCGTCTGAACTTTCGGCATGCGGAACTGAGCCGGCTGCTCGTTGAACGGCTTGGCGACCGAACAATGATATTCAGTAGTGGTTTCGATCTGAGCATCGCCACACGTCGTAACTTCTTCGACCAGCAAATGAAATTTGTTGTAGGTGCGGTTGATGCGCGTATGTGCCTTACCGCTCACAACCAACTTCTCCTCAGAGGTGTAGACGTAGGTGCCAGATGCCCGGTAGAGAGGATCTCCGTCATCGCCCCTGGCCGGAACCAGACCATGCCCGAGAAAGTTACGGTCGGAGTAGGTGTACGTCTTGCACAGCCTGGGTTGGCCACGACCAGGGTAGATATCGTGAGCGATAACAAACGGTAGTGTCTGTTCCACCTCATTGATGAAGCGGTGACCTTGCCGCTTGTAACGAATGATTTCTATGCCATGCAATGGATTGACGACTTTGCGCAGATAACTGGCTCCATCAATGACTTCATAATCGAGGTCCCAACCTTTGCCGACCGGCAGTTCGATTGACGTCACCCGCCCATTTTTCAGGATCAATTTGTAATTGAAACTGGACGAGGTATCCGGATGCCGGGTCAATGTCACCTGACCCTCCTTGCGTGTAATGTTCAGCAGGCATCCCTTGGTGTCGCTGATCTCGGTCAGCATGGGAAACTCATTGAACGCCTTATGCTTGAGCGTGACGCTCACACCGTTCGCCGCGATTATTTTTTCCGCTACCGCGACCTGAGTGCCAGCCAGAACCTTGAGCAGTTCACGCCGACCATCCTTGTATCGAACTTCATAGCGCCCTGCTCCGGCCACCAACACCTTGGCCGTTTGCAGTTTCATTTCCTTGAACTTCAGCCCGGCAGGCGTTTCGACAGCCTTGTAACGCTCACCGTTGGACAGTGTCATGACTTTGCTGCGCAAGTCGTAATTTGTCGTGATCAGCGACCAGCCAACTCCGAAACCGGCATCCGTCTGATTAAGCGGATTGAAGCCCAGTGAAATTGCAAGGTCAGGGCCATTGAGATCCGCCGAGTGTAACGTGCCCAAGGAAAAGGCGCAGGTGTACATACCCGTACGCGGATCAACGCCTCCAGTAACGAACTCACCGAAGTTGAAAGCATTTGAGTGAACAGGGGAATTTGAATTATTAGTCATGAAACAACGCCTTGCATTCAATTTATTCAGATACGGCCTACAACAGCAGGCCAGCGAACTGTGTGCTGGCCTGGCCGGACTTAACGAGACCAGAACTGTTGCATCGGTCGCTTTGACTTAACCAGAATAAAAGTACGCTGCTCTTTGTCGCCTTCGAGACACAGCCGATGTTCCGTACCAAACTCATCAAATACCGAGAACTCGAATCCGTTTTTGTTTTCGCCGCCCTCTTGAGAATCAGCGGAAATATACTGAATGAGCGTCAATCGCCCTGCTACTTTGTTCACAGGCACCGTCATATAACCAAGGCGAGGGCTGCGAAACGTTGCGCTGCGCTTATACATCGGCGCCATATAGCCATAAAAACACCGCCGATTATCCTCAGTATCGGGAATATTTCCGGACACATACACTTGCACCGCAGTATCGGAATCGTAATACGCAAGCCTTACTTCGCTACTGTACCAATCCAGGAGGGAAATCTGCCTGCCCTCCGCGTGCAGGGCAATATGATAAGTCTGGATCCAGTCGTAACGATCACGCCGCTCCTGGTCTCCGTATTTGCTCACCGAGAAGTCACTCAGCGAATACTCTTTCGGTGGAATCGCCTCCAGCGTAACGCTGCTGTCAAAACCAAGTCCGTTGCTTCTCAATACCTCTTCGTTCATGACGATTTCGGCGGCAACCTCCATGATTCCGGTCTTGGTGGCGGAAACCCAGAACTCAAAAATCTGCACCGGATCCAAATTGCTGCTTATTCGGTTATCGGTAACCTTAGCAACCTCTGTGAGATGCGATACTCCACCCGACATTTCGTGGTTATACCGATTTTCCTGAACGGATACTTGCCAATCCCCGTCCAGAGCTCGAGCACCGTTATAGGCAATCAAGCGCAGTGTCTGCAACGCGGGATGACCATACAGTGAAGCGCCGTCGCCATTGTTATCGATCCCGTGTAGAAGTACCAACACCCGCACCTGCATGCGCCCATTGGCATAAAGCACTTTATGCTGGCCTGACCTTGTGGAGTCGAGTTTTACCTCGATACGGGAAATACCAATTTGCTCATCAAACATCTAACAATACCTTGCTGATTAATAGATTCCGCCCTCTAAGGACTCAGCAAACTATGGAGAATCGACTTGAATAAAAACAGCCGCGACATTCGACAAATTGTGAGGGAGTAATATTTTAACATCACCATCAACAACCCACACAAATGCTTATACATTCAAAAATCGTAGATCACATGAAGCGGACTTTAACAACACTCTTCCTGCCCCCATGATTCCAGCACTCAATGACCTTCTCCCCTCCTGACCTCAACTCAACAGAATCAAAAGGGGAGCCACCGGGCAGTTTATTCTTGTCAGGTTATCTCAGGAAAACAAAGGAGCCGTTACTTTCACCAATATTCAGTCGCTTCCTGACGCAGTCGAGATCCCGCTTTCTGAAGACTCACTATCGGAGTCAGACTCTAAAACTTCCCCCTCCGTCTGGATTTCCACCTTACGGTCCATACTGGAATTTTCAAGATACTGTTCAATCCGCTGTCTCGACGTATCACTTAGTGGGTTATGCACTAAACCAACGAATAGATCCTGTGTATCCGGAATATCAAACAACTCATACCCCACGTCGGAAATATTATTATTATGTAATGCCACAAGCTCTAGCTCCTTGAGCGCACCTATGCCTGAAGGGACACTGGAAAGATTTGCGTTGCTCAGCATCAACTCGCTCAAACCTGCCATGTAGCCTATATGCGGAGCGACTGTAAGAGGGTTGTTTGCCAGGTTCAACAAGGTGAGCGTTTCGATTCTGGACACCCCCTCAGCCGTGACTTCAGACAGTTTTAGAGCGCACCCGTCCAGTGTAAGTTCGCTTAACTGGCGCATTTGAAAAATTCCTGACGGGAACTCTTCCATTTTTATGCCAACTACCCCTAAAAATTGAATATTGGGAAAGCAATCAAGAAACGTGCCTATACGGACGTCCGGGTTTTTTACGGTCAATATCAACTCTGTTACATACTCAAATCTGGCGGACAATCTCGGTAATTCACCCGAAAAATCGACATAGTAAGAAAAATGATAGTCTCCCTCCCCCCATTGCGAAACCGACTTGCGCTGCCAGATATCTTGCAGCATTGCGCTGAACTGTTGGCGAGCCTGGCGTTGTTCGGCGAGTGTCAGCACATTCCCTTGGCCCGTCGAGGACGATTCAGCGGGCACCTCGGCACTCCAGACCGCCAAATCGCTGCGCAGTGTCGCGAACTCCTTTTCCAGCCGCGTCAACACACTGGAAAGCTGGCCGCCGCGGGACATGAATTTGGCCACCTCGTCCTCCGATAACGCCGGATAAAGTTCACGCAGGCGCTGTACATCTGAAGTAGAGGGGGCGGGGTCAATATCACCACCGCCGCGCAGCGATCCCCTATCGCGCGGCACCAGGCCTTGACCATGCGTATCGATCGGGGTCGGTGGCAACCCGAGCGCCTCGCTGATACGTTGTCGTGATGGTAGAGGCTGCGTCCGGATTCGTCGCTGCAGCAACTTGCCCTCATCGGCAGACAAACCGAAGGCTTGACGCTGCGCAGGCTGCAAGGTCAACAGGAGTGCCGAATACACATCGCGCGCCCGCTGCGATTTGAGTGCGGCGCCATTTTCGATGACATAACCGTCGTCAGTGCGCACCAGAATGCGAGTTTTCTCAACTTCGGATTTTCCGACAGCGGCCAACAATTTGCCTCCCCTATCGTAGTGGCGAATCTCTATCGCCATGTCTCGCGGCCATTGGGACAAGTCGGCAATCATCAGTAGCGCCACGCTGTCGCTGTCCAGACTGGAGGCTGCCGGCAGGTAAATGCCCTCACATGCCCTCGCGATCCTGATCTCTCGCCACAGCAGCAAGGCGTCATTCATCATGGGGTCGGACATGCTCTGGTTACCTTGCACCCGCAATCGCTCGGAGGCACTCGCGTTACGCCAGATTTCCATAGCCGCAGTCTTCGGCAGGTTCGGAAAAACCCGGCGTATCTGCAGGGTGGTTTCGTTACAGTCCAGTTCGAACGCTTCTTCTCGAGCTTTGAATAGCTGCTCTGGCGCGTGCCGAGCCCAACGGGCCATTAGTTTGCGTAAACGGCCAACCCGTGAGTCCAGCGGCGTTAAACCGGATTGCGCGCTTGCCGTTGGTGCCAGCAGTTTTTCGAGCAATGCAGCATCCAGCGTCCTGACAACACAGGGGAGTAAGTCACCCCTGAACAGAGGGGTGCTTGCAACATCAACGCCATTGGCTTTCAGCAGCAATAACTGCAACTGAGGATCGGCCTTGACGTATACCGAGGGGTCGTCGCTCTCCAGATGGGTGACCAACTGCCGGATCTGCTGATCAAGCTTGAAGCGCCTGACCGTGTCTTCCAGCAGCGCAGGCGGGCGACGGGATCGGGCGTAGAGGCGATGCAGCAAATCATCATCGATACCACTCACTGCGAGAATGCGGGCGACGGTGGCATCGGAGAACATCGCGACTGACTGACCTAACCGTCGGAATAGCTGCGCGACCTGCCATTGCGCGGGGCGCTCGACAGCCTGGCCCCACGCGCCGGTGACAGTCTCCATCCTTGGTTGCTCCACGCAACGCCAGAATCCGCTGACGGGATCACGCTGAAGCCACGGCCCCGAGGGCGTTCGTTCAATCGACAGTGTTGCGCGCAGGTGGCCACTGGCGGGATCGCGAACCACTTGCACAAAGTGCTCATGGTCTACGGCCACGTATTGGCGCCGCTTGAACAGCAATGTTCCATCGGCCTCGGTATTCGGTATCCACGACGGTACCGGCGTATAAAACTCCTCCAGAGATCGGGCCATCGATACCGCGGCGCCGCTTGGCGAGTCAGGTTTGTGGGGATAAGGACTGACTTTGATGGCGGCAGTGGCAACGATTGGAGAAACATGTATCGGGCTGCCTGTGTGGGTTAGCACAGAGCTCGTAACTAAAGGGTGAGCTATCGGAGGGAGAAAAGTTTCGACGCGTAATGGTGGGTCAGGCGGCTGGATCCGTTTGCGAGAAACGGAGGGAACGGGTGCCAGTGGGGTTTTTGGCGTTTTGCCAACCATGGGATTTCATCCTTGAAATGTGGTTGCGAAGACCCTGTATTTCTACAGGGTCTTCGCATGACAGACATTCAAATACTGCGTATCGCAAATACTTGATGAGCGAAATTCAGTTTAGTGGCATGCCTTTTGTAAAGCGGCATACATGTCTACCACATTCACCGCAAATTGAATGTTTCGGCGTTCAACCTCGTTCAAGATGGAAATAGCACTCTACCGAATCCGTGTTAATCGCCCCTGTGGATACAAACCAAGATAAAAGTTATAGATACGATTACCCGACTCCTCATTTCTCCGTCGGATGCTCCCCCAGCGGAACTGCTCCAACGCGTAGCCTTGTGGCGGCTGCGCCTCCACGGTCACGCTGCGGTCATGGACGCCTCTGAAACATGTTTATTTTGATAATCGATATTGAGACAACCGACTAAACAAATAACACAACCGTCAAAAGATCGGTAAAGCGGAAAACGCAAGAAACATCCATACACTTATGATCACCAAAGACCGACAAGTTAATTACCCGCGCGCAAACAGCAACTGCAAAACATTTCAACACTGTTCTTTACAAAAAACTCGGCATTTTCCAATGAAAACGAATGGCCAGCAGACGCAACAAAAATTCGCACACAGGTAATCAGAATGGCTCGCTCACCCGGCACATTCAAATACAGACACAGGATGTAGCAGCACGCGGCGGCAAAATCCACGCTGATTACGTGCGTTAGCACAGAGTTCAGAACTGTTGGCGTGTGGTTGCGAAGACTCCGTATTCCTACAGAGTCAACGCATGACAGACATACAAATTCTGCATATCGCAATACTTGACGAGCGAAAATTCAGTTTATCGGACTGCCTGCTTTAGTGCGGTACGCAAATTGAATGAGGCGGCACTCAACCTCGTTCAAGATAGAAATTGCGCGCTGCGAAATCGGTGCGAATCGCCAGTTTATGCTCCGTACCATGTTGATCAATGGCGCGAAACCGAAAGACTTTGTCACTTTTGAATTCAGGTGCAATCCTCGAATATTCGGAGAGAGCCTGCACAAACGTCAGTTCTCCATCTCGGTCATTTACCCTCACACTGTAAAGTTTCGAATCCCGCGTAATCGCATCACGGAAAAATGTAAAAGCAGTCGCGTCTCCGTTGTAGGGCAATGACAGTTGCACATGCGTAGCTGTTGGCCGAGCCAAAATACCGCTGAGATAATTCGTCGCGTATTCGTAAAGTTTATTAGCTGAAACAAACTTATAATTTTCTTCAGCCACTGCTCCATCGGCAATCCAGTCAACCAGTTTGATTTGCTGCCCGTTTGGATATAAACCAAGATAATAGTTAAAGATACGATTACGCGGCTCCTCATTTCCCCGGCGGGTCATATGCCAGCGGAACTGTTCCATCGCGTAGGCTTGTGGTGGTTGCGCCTCCAGCGTCACGCTGCTGTCATGAACACCGCCGAGCGCAGTTCCATTGGTGGTGATCGTCTGGCCTTGGAGGGAAAGGCGCGCGGCGATCTGGGTCGTCCCGGCACCCGACGACGACACCCAGAACGTGCGAACCTGGTGATGTAGAACGTCATCCTCCGCATCGTCATCGCCCCCACCCACGGTCGTGACCGCTGGTGCTTCCAGCGTGAATCGCCCTTGCTCGGCGCTTGCGGCCCAGCCAGCGCGCAGGGTTTTGCCGGTGGTGTAATGGATAAGCTCAATGCTATCCATGACTACGGCAGGCACATGTACTGGAGTTCCATTACTATCAACTCCGGTGACCAGAACCTGCACTTTTACCTGCATACGCCCATTGCCGAATAGAGTCTTGCTGCGGGTAGCGTCACTCGCATCAAACTTTACCTTGAAGCTGGAAATACCATCGAGAACTACCGACATGGCTTCCGCGGTCCGTGCTACGCCTAATTCTACATCCATGATGCAACTCCTTTGAATTCATGCTTGTTTCGATAATCGATACTGAGATAACCGATCAAAAAAATAACACGACCTTCAAAAGAGCGACAAACCTAAAAATGTAAGAAACATGCACACACTTATAATCGCCGACTATCGACTAGTTAGTCATCCGTTTACAAATAGCGACCACAGCAAATTTCAATGTTCGTCGTTATATACAAACTTGGGCATCTCCCAATGAAAACGGATCGCCAACAAGCGCAATAGAAAACCACCGAACAGTGTGATCAGTATTGCCTGCTCACTCGGCAAGTTCAGATACAGACACAGCATGTAGCACCACGCTGCGGCAAATGACACGCTGGCGTAAAGTTCGCGACGGAAGATCAGCGGAATATCATTGCAGAAGATATCGCGCAATATGCCACCGAACACTCCGGTAATTACACCGCTGACAGACGCCACCAGCATACCGTGGCCCATTTCCAGGGCGGTCATGCAGCCGATCAGGGTGAATGCCACCAGACCGACCGCATCGAGCACCAGAAACAGCGAGCGCAGGTGACGCATCCAGCGGGCGGTGAACACGGTGAACATCGCCGCCACTGATGTCAGCACCAGATACTCCGGGTGCTTGACCCACGTAAGCGGGTAATGCCCAAGCAGCACGTCGCGCACCGAACCGCCGCCCAATGCCGTGACGCAGGCGATCAGCACCACGCCGAACCAGTCCATGCCACGACGCCCGGCAGACAGGGCGCCAGTCATGGCTTCAGCGGTGATGGCGACGAGGTAGAGCATCAGCAACATGGTGGCGATCCTTGCAGGAAGGCGCGCAGTCTACTGACTTCGCCATGGCACCAAAAGAGGGCGATAGCGAAGTTCGCCAATCTCAGAACTTGATGAAATGCTTGCGGTAGTGCTGCAGCTCGGCAATCGATTCGCGGATATCGTCCAGCGCAAGGTGCGTGCTGCCCTTCTTGAAGCTGTCACGTACGTCCGGCGCCCAGCGCGCGGCCAGTTCCTTGAGGGTCGACACGTCGAGGTTGCGGTAGTGGAAGTAGCTTTCCAGCGCCTTCATGTGGTTATAAAGGAAGCGACGATCCTGGCAGATGCTGTTGCCACAGATCGGCGATTTGCCCTTCGGCACCCACTTTTCGAGGAAGGCGATGGTTTCGGCTTCGGCTTCGGCCATGCTGACGCGGCTGTCGCGTACGCGCTGGGTCAGGCCGGAGTTGCCGTGGGTGCGGGTGTTCCACTCATCCATGCGCGCGAGGACTTCGTCGCTGTGGTGAATGGCGATCACCGGCCCTTCGGCGAGAGTGTTGAGGTCGCTGTCAGTGACGATAGTGGCCATTTCGATGATGACGTCGTTATCCGGATCCAGACCGGTCATTTCCAGGTCGATCCAGATCAAATTCTGCGGGTTTTGCATATTTCGGCTCCTAGGCAATGCTGCGCAGTTTAGCCTAGGCCGGTGGCCGGGCGTGCTAAACTCGCGGCCGTTTTACCTAATCGCTGCATTCTTCAGACGGAACACCCATGGCCAAACGCCAACTCAATCGACGTCAAAACTGGCGCATCGAAAAAATTCAGGGCGAGCGCGCCGCACGCGCCGCCAAACGCGAGTCCTCGGCTGTCGAGGCCCTGGAGGGCGGCGACCTGGGCCCGGAACAGACCGGCCTGGTGATTGCACACTTCGGTGTGCAGGTCGAAGTCGAGGCCAAGGACGGCGAACTCGCCGGCCAGGTATTCCGCTGCCACTTGCGCGCCAACCTGCCGGCGCTGGTGACCGGCGATACCGTCGTCTGGCGTGCCGGTAACCAGGGCATCGGTGTGATCGTCGCGCAACTGCCGCGTACCACCGAGCTGTGCCGCCCGGACAGCCGTGGCCAGCTCAAACCGGTCGCCGCCAACGTTGACATGATCGTCATCGTTTTCGCCCCGCTGCCCGAGCCGCATGCCAACCTGATCGACCGCTACCTGGTCGCGGCTGAACACGCCGGTATCCGGCCGCTGTTGCTGCTGAACAAATTCGACCTGATCGACGAGCAGAACGCCCCGGCGCTGAACGCGCTGCTGGCGGTTTACCGCACGCTCGGCTATCCGGTGCTGGAAGTTTCCGCGCACCACGGCAACGGCATGGAACAACTGCAACAGCAGCTCGACGGGCGCATCAGCGTGTTCGTCGGCCAGTCCGGCGTTGGCAAGTCGTCGCTGGTCAACAGCTTGCTGCCCGAGGTTGAAACCCGCGTCGGGCCGTTGTCCGAGCTGTCTGGCCAGGGCACGCACACGACGACCACCGCGCGGCTGTTCCACTTCCCTGGCGGCGGTGAACTGATCGACTCCCCGGGTATCCGCGAATTCGGCCTCGGCCACGTCAGCCGCGCCGACGTCGAAGCCGGCTTCATCGAGTTCAACGACTTGCTCGGCACCTGCCGCTTCCGCGACTGCAAGCACGATCGCGAACCGGGTTGCGCACTGCTCAAGGCCCTGGAAGATGGCCGCGTGCAGCAGCAACGGATGAACAGCTATCGCTCGATCATCGCCAGTCTGCCTGAAAACGGCTATTAAACAGCTAACCCGGCAGCACCTGTCTCAGGTGCTGCCGGTTGTCGGATCGTCCCCTACAAATCCCCTGTTTTTTTAAACATCAGATTTTTCTGTAAGGCCTGCGCACGCCTGCTTGCAGGACATTTCTCTTTTGCCGCGCACATCTTGTAGGCATTTCCCAGATGCCTACATTCGGTTCCTCCTTCGCACGTTCGCGACCTCCGAGGAACCCCATGCAAACCTACCATCTGTTCATCAGCCACTCGTGGAACCACTCCCACGGCCATGACAATCTGGTGCGCAACGCCGCACATGCCGAGTGCGCGTGGAACACCAACAGCATTGTCAGCGCGATTCGCCTGCACACGGCGGTGTAACCATGCGCAAGGGACTGTTTATCGGGATCAACGACTACAAACACATCTCGCGCTTGAGCGGGTGCAGCAATGACGCCATGGCCATGGCATCCGTACTGAGGACCGACGCCAATGGCGACCCCAACTTCAAGAACGTGGTGCTGACGTCCGCCGAGGATCACTTGAGCAGGGAGAAACTCGAAGACCAGATTCGCGAACTGTTTTCCGGTGACTGCAACGTCGCGCTGCTGTACTTCGCCGGGCATGGCGGCTTCGACACTGACAATGATGAAGGCATGCTGCTGCCTCAGGATTTCCGTAACCCCAAGGACGGCATCCGCATCAGCGACATCCTCAACTGGGCAGCCAAAGCGACCAGGATCAAAAACAAGGTGATCATCCTCGACTGCTGCCAAAGCGGCGCGGCCGGCGAGGTGCGCGCGTTGCGCAGTGAAAGCAGCGTGGTCGGTGAAGGCATGACGATTCTGACCGCGTGCAAAAAGGAAGAGCCGGCCATGGAAGGCGCGCAACACGGTGTGTTCACCGGGCTGCTGTTGCAGGCGTTGCATGGCGGCGCAGCCAACATCCTCGGCAAGATCACCCCCGGCAGCCTCTATTCCTTCGTCGACAACGCGCTCGATGCCTGGGAGCAGCGTCCGGTGTTCAAAACCAACGTCTCGCAGTTCATTTCCCTGCGCGAAGTCTCGCCGCTGATCCCCAAGGAGATCCTGCGCAAACTGCCGGAATGGTTTGCCGAAGCCGAGTCGGTTTTCCCGCTCGATCCCAGCTACGAACCCACCGAAGTCACTTTCAATCCGGAACACGGCGAAGTCTTCGCCCAGCTGCAAAAGTGCAACCGCCACAGCCTGATAGAACCGATGGACGCCGAGCACATGTATTACGCGGCCATTCATTCCACCGGCTGCCGCCTCACCGCCCTCGGCGCCTACTACCGCGAACTCGCCCTCAAAGGACATTTCTGATGCCAGTCTTTATCAGCTACCGCCACATGGATCGCGCCCACGCGATGGCGATCAACAGCCGCCTGATCAGGGCCAACATCAAGACCTACCTTGACGTGCTGGACCCGGAATCGCAGACCACCGACGACATCACCGGGGTCATCACGCGCAACATCACCGAGTGCACGCACCTGCTGGCGGTGGTTTCGGAAAAAACCGCGTTGTCGTGGTGGGTGCCGTTTGAGATCGGCGAGGCGACGATCAGCAATCGGCGGATCTGTTCCTTCAGGACCGGGCCAGCGGAGTTGCCGTTGTATCTGGACAAATGGCCGAAGCTGAGCACGGAGAGTGATCTGGATTTCTTTATTGATGCGTATCGTGAGGAGGTGTCGAACAAGCGGTCGATGTCGTTGGAATCGATGAGTGAATCCGTCAAGGGCACCTACAAACGCAATGCCGACATGTTCCACGAACAACTGAAGAACCGGATTCGGCGCGGGTTCTGAAACATCGTCACCCTTGATGCCCCTCACCCTAACCCTCTCCCGGAGGGAGAGGGGACTGACCGAGGCGGATGTTCGAGTTACGCCGACGTGAAAGACCGAGTCGAACTCAGGTCTTGAACCGCATGAAGATCGGCTCCCTTTCCCCCTCGCCCCCTGGGGGGAGAGGGCTGGGGTGAGGGGGAAAGATCCAACGAACACAGCGAAGCACAAACCGACAGACACAAAAAAGCCGCGATCATCTCGCGGCTTTTTTGTGAATCACTGCTTCGGCGCGGGGGCCGGTGCAGTGGCCGGTGGCGCTGTCGGCACTGGCGCCGCACTGCCCGGCGCGGCCGGTTTGGGCGCGGCGTCGTCGAACAGGTTCAGCCGTTCGCGCAGCTCGTGGGCAGGCACCGGCTGCTGGTCCGCCGGCAAGGCGTTCGGGTCGACCGGGGTTGCCGGCGCGGCACCGTTCTGACCTTGTTCGGCCGGCTTCGCAGCGTCGGGGCCTTGCGCACCTTCGATGGCCGCCTGAGCCTTTTTGGTCAGCACCACGATATCGATGCGACGGTTGACCGGATTGAACGGTTTTTCCTTGTCGAACAGTGCCGACGAAGCGTAACCGACCACCCGCGCCACTTGCGCGTCGGGATAACTGCCCGCGATCAGCGCACGCCGTGCAGCGTTGGCGCGGTTGGCTGAAAGCTCCCAGTTGCCGTAATCGCCGGTGCCGATATACGGCTTGGCATCGGTGTGGCCGCTGATGCTGATCTTGTTCGGCACCGCTTTGATGGTGTCGGCCATGGCTAGCAGGATGTCTTCGAAGTACGGCTTCAGGCGCGCAGAACCCGAGTCGAACATCGGCCGGTTCTCGGCGTCCATGATCTGGATGCGCAAGCCGTTCGGCGTGATTTCGAAGAGAATCTGGTCCTTGAATTTCTGCAGTTGCGGGTTCTCGTCGACCTTGTTCTGCAGTTCTTGCAGCAACAGTTCCAGGCGTTCTTTCTCGACCATTTCGGCCATGCCTTCGACTTGCTCGGTGTCGACGGTGACCTTGTCCGGTTGCGGCTGGGACTTCACCTCGGGGTTAAGGGTGTTCTCCGGCGCCAGCGTCGGCGTACCGCCCAGATCGATGATGTATGGCGTGCCGCTTTCGGAGAAGCCGACCGGGTCTTTGAAGTAACCGGCGATAGCAATCTTCTGCTCCGGCGTTGCAGTGGACAGCAGCCACAGCACCAGGAAGAACGCCATCATCGCCGTGGCGAAGTCGGCGAAGGCGATTTTCCATGCCCCGCCGTGGTGCCCGCCGGCTATGCGCTTGACGCGCTTGATGATAATCGGCTGATTATTTTCCATGACTTAGCGACCGCGAACCGCTTGTTCGAGCTCGGCAAAGCTTGGACGGTGGGCCGGGTACAGAACCTTGCGACCGAACTCCACCGCCAGCGATGGCGGCATGCCGGAAGCGGAAGCCACCAGCGAAGCTTTAATGGCTTCATACACGTTCAGCTCTTCCTTGGCATCGTGGGCCAGGGAATGCGCCAACGGACCGAAGAAGCCGTAGGCGGCGAGAATACCGAAGAAGGTACCGACCAGTGCCGCACCAACGTGCAGGCCGATGGATTTCTGATCGCCTTCACCCAAGGAGGCCATGGTCACCACGATACCGAGTACCGCCGCAACGATACCGAAACCCGGCATGGCGTCGGCAATGCCGTTCACCGCGTGAGATGGGTGCTCGAGGTCTTCCTTGAGGCTGTACAGCTCCATGTCGAACAGGCCTTCCAGCTCGTGCGGAGCCATGTTGCCGGAGGACATGATGCGCAGGTAGTCGCAGATAAACGCGGTCATGCGTTCATCTTTAAGCACCGCCGGGTACTTGGCGAAGATCGGGCTCGCGGCGGCATCTTCGATGTCGCCCTCGATGGCCATCATGCCTTCGCGGCGGCTCTTGTTGAGGATCTCGTAGATCAGCCCCAGCACTTCCAGATAGAAAGTGTGGGTGAAGCGCGAACTGAACATGCTCAGGGATTTCTTGAGCACGTGCATCGTCATGTAGCTGGGGTTCGCCTGGAGAAAAGCGCCCAGTGCAGCACCGCCGATGATCAACACCTCGAAAGGCTGGATCAGGGCGGCAATTTTGCCGTGGGAGAGCACGTATCCGCCGAGCACGCTCGCGAATACGACGATGATGCCGATAATTTTAGCCATAGGTAGAAAGTACTTATTTAAGTCGGGTTCAAGGTCATATTCGGAAGTTAAAAAATCTCTTCTTCTACTTATCGGCAAAACTGCGCCAGACTATAGCCAGTTCAGGCGAAAAGCCAATTTAGCCCATGCCGGGCGCGTCTACAGTCAGTGAAGATCTTGTCCAGACATGGCTAATGAAACGAACGTCCCACACGCACAACCGACCACACTCGACGGCTGGGTAAAACTGCTCGACAGCGTTCTACTGCCCGTACCGCAGGAGGCGCACGACAAGGTCTGCCGCGCGATCCGCGACAATCGCAGCTCGCTTCGCGACATCGCCGACCTGATGCAAGACAGCCCGGCGCTGGCCTTGAGCATCATCCGTGAGGCCAATCGTCACACCCACGGCAACATGGCCACGCCGGCAGAAAATCTCGAAGTGGCGATCAATCGCCTCGGCCTCGCCCGCACCGAAGAATTGCTCGCGCGCCTGCCCGCCGTTCCGCAGATGCAGATCCCCAAGGCCCTGCGCCAACTGCAAATGATCAGCCAGCACGCCACGCAACAGGCCAACGGTTTTTTTGCCAGTCGCCTGGCGCGGCTGTGGCAGGACATTCATTGGGGCAGCCTGTTGTTCCTCTCGCCGCTGTGGCCGCTGGCGCTGACTTACCCGCAATTGCTTGAAGAGTGGGAGCTGCGGGTGATCCACAAGGGCGAATCGGCACGCACCGTCGAGAAGCAATTGTTTGGCGTGCGTCTGCTGGCAATCGCGCAAGCACTGGTGGCCGTCTGGCACCTGCCAATCTGGGTGCAACAGGGCTATAAACTGCTGCTCAGCGAGCACCGAGAACTGGTCAAAGTGTTGCGCATCGCCCGCGACAGCGAGCATCCGCTACGCCAGCAAAACCGTCTGGACGATGATCCGACTCTGCGCCGCTGGCTCAATCAGCCAGCCAATACCGTGTTGCTGGCCAACGGCCTGGCGCTGTCGGCGCAGCAGGCGTGGGACAGCCCGCACAGCGAGCGCTGGCAGTACCTGACCAGTCTTTATCTGCAGATTCCGATGGACGAGGTGCAACAACAGCTGCACCAGCAAGCCGCCAACAGTGCGCGTCAGCATGCGATGCCTGACCTGTGGCACCCGGCGGTGTCGTTGCTGTGGCCGTGGGGCACGCGTCGCTTGCCCGCTGGCATGCTGCCTGCGGCGGCGCCCAATGCCGAAGATTTGACCCAGTGGCGCCGGCAATGCGCCGAATTACTGGCAGAGCCGAGTCGCTTCACCAATGCCATGAGCCTGACCGTCGCCGCCCGCGACGCGCTAGTGGCCAGCGGCATGCGGCGGGTGATGATCCTGATGGCTGATCGCACGCAGTCGAACTTGCGCGTGCATCAAACCGTTGGCCTGCCGAAAGAAGCTGCGGCGCTGAATTTCGTCGTCAGCCAGAGCAAGGTCCTGCAACGACTGCTCGCGCAGCAGGCACAGGTGCGGATCAATCCAGAGAACAACGCGCAATTCTCCGCATTGTTGCCGGCGGGCCTGCGCACGTTGTTCCGTGGCGAGCATCTGTTCCTGCGCTCACTGGTCAATAACGGCCGGGTGATCATGATCGTCGTCGCCGATCAGGGCGGCGGGCCGTTCGCCGATATCACCGTACAAGCCTTTGGCAAAACCGCGCAGTGCATCGAAAAAGCCCTGCACAGCTTTAGCAGCCGTGGCCGATGAGGCTGCGCTACAATCCCCCCCTTTGTGCTCTGGAGACCTCACATGTCTGACTTCTCTGGCTTGCCGCTCGTTATCGAACCGAGCGACCTGCTCCCTCGCCTCGATGCCAGCGAACTCATCCTGGTGGACCTGACCAGTCCCGCCCGCTATGCCGAAGGTCATCTGCCCGGCGCACGCTTTGTCGATCCGAAACGCACCCAGCTCGGCCAACCGCCAGCACCGGGCCTGATGCCGGCGAAAGCCGATCTGGAAGCGTTGTTCGGTGAGCTGGGGCACCGCAAGGACGCGGTCTACGTGGTCTACGACGACGAGGGCGGCGGCTGGGCCGGGCGCTTCATCTGGCTGCTCGACGTGATCGGTCACGACAAATATCACTATATAGATGGCGGTCTGCCGGCGTGGCTGGCGGAAGGTTCGCCGATGTCGATCCAGGTGCCACCCGCCGTCGGTGGGCCGGTCGCGCTGACTCTGCATGAAGAGCCGACCGCCACTCGCGAATACCTGCAAAGCCGTCTCGGCGCTGCCGATCTGGCGATCTGGGATGCACGCGGGCCGCTGGAGTATTCCGGCGAGAAGGTTTTGGCTGCCAAGGCAGGCCATATTCCCGGCGCGGTCAATTTCGAATGGACTGCCGGCATGGACAAGGCGCGTCAGTTGCGCATTCGCACTGACATGCCGCAGATCCTCGAAGACCTGGGGATCACCAAGGACAAAGAAATCATTACCCACTGCCAGACCCATCACCGGTCGGGCTTCACCTATCTGGTGGCCAAGTCCCTCGGTTATCCGCGGGTCAAAGGCTACGCCGGTTCCTGGGGCGAATGGGGCAACCACCCTGACACGCCAGTCGAGATTTAAGGTTTTTAAGGACAACTAATGAAAGAGCGTCTGTTTATCCTCAGCCAGTACCTGCTGCCTCATCACCTGCTGTCGCGCCTGGCCGGCTGCGTCGCCGAGTGCCGCGTGCCGTGGTTCAAGAATGCCTTCACCACCTGGTTCGCCAAGCGCTATCAAGTCGATATGTCGCAAGCGCTGGTTGAAGACGTAACCGCTTACGAGCACTTCAACGCCTTCTTCACCCGTGCTCTGAAAGACGGCGCGCGGCCGTTGGACGAAACCCCGGGCGCGATCCTCAGCCCGGCCGACGGTGCGATCAGCCAACTCGGCCCGATCGAACACGGTCGCGTGTTCCAGGCCAAGGGCCACAGTTTCAGCGTGCTGGAGCTGCTCGGCGGTGACGCGGCCAATGCGGCGCCGTTCATGGGCGGCGAGTTCGCGACTGTTTACCTGTCGCCGAAGGACTACCACCGCGTGCACATGCCGCTGGCCGGCACCCTGCGCGAAATGGTTTATATCCCCGGCCGAATCTTCTCGGTCAACCAGACCACCGCCGAAAACGTCCCGGAATTGTTCGCCCGCAACGAGCGTGTGGCGTGCATTTTCGACACCGAGCGCGGGCCGATGGCTGTCGTGCTGGTCGGCGCAATGATCGTTGCTTCGATCGAAACCGTCTGGGCCGGTCTGGTCACGCCGCCCAAGCGTGAGCTGAAAACCTTCCGCTACGACGAAGCCGCCCGTGCACCGATTCATCTGGAAAAAGGCGCGGAACTGGGTCGCTTCAAGCTGGGTTCTACCGCGATCGTGCTGTTCGGCCCTGATCAAGTGAAGTGGACTGAAGAACTGGTTGCCGGTTCGCCAGTGCAGATGGGCCAGGGTCTGGCACTGCCGAAAGCCTGATCCGACGAAACACGCCGATCCCCTGTAGGAGCTGCCGAAGGCTGCGATCTTTTGATCTTGGTTCTAAATACAAGATCAAAAGATCGCAGCCTTCGGCAGCTCCTACAGTGTTCGCCGTAGCGACAGACCCCAATTTTTGCTGCTATGGTTTTTGGCATGAGCCAAACCATCTCTCCTCCGCAACTACGCGCCACCACCCCGACGCAAACGCGCCTGTCGTTTTGCGAAGCCACCCCGCGCGATCTCAAGCGCTGGATCGCCGGCCTGCCCAAGGCCAACATCGGCGAAACTGCCCGTCAGTTGTACCAGGGCCTCGGCGAACTCAACCTATTGCTGACCCCCAGCGACAATCGCCTGCAACTGCTGGAGCTGCTGCGTCCCGAGGTGTATTTCGTCTGCCAGCATCTGGAGCGGCACTTTCTGCATCAGGCGATCATGCTCGACGAGCGTTCACGCAAGATCAGCAACTTGTGTCAGGCGCTGCAAAGTCATCTGGCCATCGGCTACAAGCAGATCGTGCTGCGCATCGCGCCGAAATACAGCAAGGATCGTGCGGCATTGGTCAGCCAGGCCCTGCAACGGGCGACCCATGCACTCAAAGGCCAACTGGTGCGCGCGACGCAGCTGTACAGCTCGCCGCCAGAGCATCTGTGGTTCGAGCTGCATCAGCTGTATCGCACCGCGTGTGCATTGCAGCTGCAACAACGTCGTGTACACGATGATCTCGCCAGCCTGACGCCCGAACTGAGTGTCGAACAAACCTACCTCGCCACACTGTTATTGGGCAGTGCCCGTTGCAATCAACTGCGCCAGAACCAGATCGCCCGGCTCGCGGAAGTCCTGGAGCCGTGGAGCGCGCTGCTCAAGCTCTATCCCGGCAGCCCGGACGATGGCTTGTTTGCGGTCAGCGCTGAAATCGACGCCGGCCCGCGCTATCGCAGTATGTTCCGCAACGAGCAAAAGGCCGGACTGCTCGGCTTTGATCCTCAGCTATTGGTGAATGCCGTCGAAGCGCACCTGCTGCGCCAGCACACCTCGACGCCGCTGGCCGTACCGGCGGGGCTCAGTTTCGACACTCTGCAACATTTACACGCGACCTGGGGCCAGGCGGCCGAGCGCAGTTTCCAGCGCACAGTGGGTCAGGGCAACCTGACCGTGTGCGTCGGCATGAGCGCCCTGCACTTCTTCCTGGGCGGCGAGCGTACGTTCAGCGATCTGCTGAAACATCCCGGCGCCCGTGCGGCAAACTTCAACAGCGTGGTGGCCAAGGGTGAAAAGGACAGTTGGAGCCAGGCGTTCGACGCCGCGCCGCAGAGCAAGGCTGACGAGTTTTTACCCTACGAGGAAATCCAGTACGACCGTCTGGTCGAGGACGAAAACAGCACCGACAGCACGCCGCACTACCCGACTTATGCGTTGCCGGTAATCAATCACAGCCCCGGTGGGTATTGCCTGGGCTGGCCGCAAGAGGTGCCCACCGAGCTGCAGGCCGGAGAAATGCTCGGGATTCAGGACAGTGTGAGTCTTGGCTGGAGCATTGCGGTGATTCGCTGGATTCGTCAGGTGCGTGGCAGCGGTACGCAGATGGGCATCGAATTGGTGGCGCCGCATGCCGAGCCGTGCGGCCTGCAACTGGTGCGCTCGCGGGACGATCACAGCCATTACTTACGCGGATTGCTGTTGCCGCAGATCAGCGCGATCGATCTGCCAGCAACGTTACTGGCACCACGCTTGCCGTTTCAGGAAGGCAGCAAAGTGCTGATCAACACCCAGGGCGAAGAACACCGCGCCGGTCTGGATCGACGGGTGGCGAGTACGCACAGCTTCAATCAGTTTGCTTATCGATCGCTGGAGGCCGCGCAGAATGGCGGGAGCGAGGAGGATTTTGATTCTCTTTGGAAGTCGCTTTAAAAACAAAAGATCGCAGCCTTCGGCAGCTCCTACAGGGAAATACAAATTCCTGTGCAGGAGCTGCCGCAGGCTGCGATCTTTTGATCTTTAGTTCACAGCAAATACAGAGGCAATACCCATCCCCTGTAGGAGCTGCCGCAGGCTGCGATCTTTTGATCGTTAAATCACAGCTGCCCGTCGCGATCGCGGAAACCCAGCAGATACAGCACGCCATCCAGACCCAAGGTCGAGATCGCCTGTTTCGCCGACTGTTTGACCAGCGGTTTGGCGCGGAACGCCACACCCAACCCGGCAATCGCCAGCATCGGCAGGTCATTCGCGCCGTCGCCGACCGCGATGGTTTGCTCCAGACGCAAACCTTCCTTGTGCGCCAACTCTTTCAGCAGATCAGCCTTGCGCTGCGCATCGACAATCGGCTCGATTGCCACGCCGGTGCACTTGCCGTCGACCACTTCCAGTTCGTTGGCGAACACGTAATCGATGCCGAGCTTGGCCTGCAACTGCTTGGCGAAGTAGGTGAAGCCGCCAGACAGGATGGCGGTCTTGTAGCCCAGACGCTTGAGTTCGGCGAACAGGGTTTCGGCGCCTTCGGTCAGGCGCAGCGAAGCACCGATCGAATCCAGCACGCTGACGTCGAGGCCTTTTAGCAACGCCAGACGCTCTTTGAAACTCTCACGGAAATCCAGTTCGCCGGCCATGGCGCGCTCGGTGATCTGCGAAACCTGCTCGCCAACACCGGCGGCCTTGGCCAGTTCGTCGATGACTTCGGCTTCAATCAGCGTCGAGTCCATGTCGAACACCGCCAGGCGACGGTTACGGCGGAACAGCGAATCTTCCTGGAAGGCGATGTCGACGTTCAGTTCCTGCGCGACACTGAGGAATTCAGCACGCAACGCCTGCGGATCGGCCGCTTCGCCACGCACGGAAAACTCGATGCAGCCCTTGCCCTTGTCGGCCGGGGTGTCCAGCGGCATGCGACCCGACAGACGGTCAATGTGATCGATGTTCAGGCCGTATTTGGCAGTGATCGAACTGACAGCCTGCAATTGGCCGGCCGTCACTTTGCGGGTCAACAGGGTGACGATGTGGCGTTTCTTGCCCTGATTGCCCACCCATTGCTGGTAATCCTCTTCCGACACCGGAGTGAAGCGCACCTGCTGGTCGAGCTCGTAGCCCTTGAACAGGATGTCCTTGAGCACGGATTTGCCTTGCTCGGAGTCGGGAATTTCAACCAGGATGCCGAACGACAGGGTGTCGTGGATCACCGCCTGACCGATGTCGAGAATGTTCACGCCACCTTGGGCCAGAACACCCGTAATGGCCGCCGTCAGACCAGGACGGTCGACTCCCGTGATGTTAATCAGGACGATTTCGCGCAACGCGCACCCCCGCAACTGGAAAAAAACCGCATTCTACGCACTTTCAGTGACCATCGGGCACAGCGAGCGCTTTGCCGGTCTAGGGCCTGTCGCTATACTGCGCGTCAACTTCACGGACAAAAGAGCCGAGCTCAGTGAACCGGCCTACGCCAGTTAAAACCGATAACTTCTTCCTGCTGATCTTCCGTGCACTGCGCCACCGCCGTGTACCGATTGCATTGCGCATTGCCAGCCATAACGTGATCCTGGTCGCTCTGGCCCTGGTGATCTATGCCGGCGTGATGGGTTTGCAATTCAAGCAGGCCATGCACGAGCAGGCCGATGCGCTGGGCGAAAGCCTGACCACGCAGACCGCCACCTCCGCCACGGAGCTGTTGGTGTCCAACGACATCCTCAGCCTCAACGTGCTGCTCAATAACCTGACCAAGAACAAACTGGTGGCCCACGCGGCTATCTATAGCGTGGATAACCGCATCCTCGCCGAATCCGGTCAGCGCCCCAAGCACAGCCTGTTGGGCGAAGCCGAGGGCATGTACGAGAGCAAGATCACTTTTCAGGACGTGACGGCCGGGCAACTGCGCATCAGCCTGGACATGGATCAGTTCCAGCAGCCAATGACCATCAGCTTGCAGAGCATGGGCATTCTCAGTGCAATTCTGTTGGCGCTGTCGCTGGCCTTGAGCCTGCGCATGGGCCGCTATCTGTCCACACCGTTGCTGCAATTACGCGTCTGGCTGCGCCGGATCGACGAGCACACGCCGGGCATAGAGCGTCAGGATGAAATTGGCGATCTGGCCCGTCAGCTGCACGCCAACTACGCGCCGGAACCTGCGCCCGAGCCTGAGCCGGAACCTGAATTCGAGGACGAGGACGACGAGCCGGAGTTCGAAGTACGCAATCTGCGCGACCCGAGCTTTGACGAAACCCGCCCGTTGGCCGCGCACAAGCCTGCTCCGCGCCATGTGGTCAGCACCGTCGAAGACGATGATGACGACGACGCGTTCGCCGACCTGCGCGACGAGTCTTTGACTGCTGTCGCGCCACCGGCCGTGCGCAAAGCGACGCCGAACGTACCGCAACACACCGCCGTGCTGGCGGTGCAATTGGGCTCGCAAGAGCAACTGCGCCGTTTGCCTCGGGCACGTCTGGAAGAATTGCAGGCGCGCTACCGCGACTGCCTGGATCAAGCCGCTTCGTTGTACCAGGGCGAAATCGAAACCCTGAACGACGGCAGCACGCTGATGCTGTTCCACACCGAAGACAGCGGCGACGACTACCTGACCAACGCGATCTGCTGCGGCGAGTTGCTGCGCGCACTGGGTCATCAATTGCAGATAGAAGTCGCCGACAGCGGCATCACCCTGCAATTGCAGCTGGGCCTGACCCTTGGCGATGAGTTGTTCGGTTTGAGCCAGATCGATCTGCTGCTGACTGATTCGGCGCAGGATGCCCTGGCCCTGTCGCAACACAGCCGCAACCTGCTGCTGGTCGAGCGCAAGATCAGTGATGACGCGCTGATCCGTCAGCGTGCGCGGATCCGCCCGATTGCCAGCCCTGAGGGCGCTTGCTGCGTAGAGCGGTTGATGGAGCCTTATCCATCGATGCTGGAACGGCAACTGGCGCGGATGCATGAGCGTCGGGCTTAAGCCCTAGCCCTGATGCACAGAAGCCCGCAGACGAGTGATTGTCTGCGGGCTTTTTTGTGGTCACCTGAAAGGATCTTCGAACGCGGAATCGGATCGTGTAGGAGCTGCGGCACGCTGCGATCTTTTGATCTTGATCCTGAAGACCAGATCAAAAGATCGCAGCCTTCGGCAGCTCCTACAGGGCTCGCGTGTGTTATTCGTTCGTCCAGACACAACAAAGCCCGCACATGGCGGGCTCTGTCTTGACTCGATCCAGCCTTAGAAGCGAAACACTTCCATGTCTGTACGAATCGGCGATGCCATCGGGATCTTCGGCTGCTTCTCGGCTTCCTCGGCCCGCGCTGCGGGTTTCTGCGCCGCTTTACGCGGTGCTTCTGCCACAGGAGGCTGATTGGCCAATGGCTTGAGCGCTACCGACAGTTGCTCGGCCAGACGCTGCAACAGAATGCCTTGCGCCTTCACCTGCGACGCCGTGCTTCCCAGATGCAACTCTTGCAGATGAACAATGCGGTTATCGCGCACCTTGCCGCGACGGTCGATCAAGCGCCATTGCGCATCGAGAATCGCCGGTTGCTTCGCACCGGAGTCCAGACGCGTGATGGTCAGCAACACCTGCACATCCGGGGTGAACCCGCCAGTGGCCGGTGCCAGAACGACACGCTGGCTGTCCAGATGACCGGAAACCTGACGCATCAGCAACTGATCAATATCCGACGAAAGGCTACCAGCCCAACGACCATCGGTCGCCGCTTGCAGGCTGCCATCCGGCTGACGTTGCAACAGGGTCTCACGTTGCAGGTAATCGGCTACGACTACCGGGCCCAGTAAAACCGCCATGCCCGCGCTTTGCGCGGGCTGAACCGGACTTCCGCTGTCCAGTTGATACAGCGACACCGGCTGGTGAACGCTGCAACCCGCCAGGCCAAGAACGCCAGCGAGTAACAAAATAAGTGGAAGGCGCAGCGCAGTCATCATCCCGTCCAGGTGGCCGCCACAAAGCTGACCACAGTGAAAATACTCAATAAATATGAAGAACGCTCGGCCACGCCGGCGCTTGAAAGGCCATATCATCCGTGAATATGCGTTCCGACTCCAGCGCCAAAGCGTCGATCTACGCGTTAAATCGTAGATCGAGCTCTCTAGGACGCCTAATTGAGGTTTTCGACGAGCAGCGCATCGACCCGCTGGAAGCCACGCGGAAGCTTGTTACCACGACGTCCGCGCTCACCTTTGTAGTGTTCGAGGTCGTCGGCCTTCAGCGACAACGTGCGTTTTCCGGCCTGCAACACCAGGGTGGAGCCTTCCGGAATGACCGCGATGTCCGTGACATATTCTTCGCGACTGGCGACACGCTCACCGGGAATACCGATGATCTTGTTGCCTTTGCCCTTACCTAATTGTGGCAGATCGCTGATTTTGAAGATCAGCAGGCGACCTTCGGTCGTGACCGAGGCCAGCCAGTTGTGCTCACGATCAGCCACCGGCCGTGGCGCGATGACTTTAGCGTTGTTCGGCAGGCTCAACAGCGCCTTGCCGGCCTTGTTCTTGGCTTGCAGGTCTTCACCTTTAACCACGAAGCCATACCCGGCGTCGGAAGCGATCACGTACAACGCATCGTCTTCGGGCATCAGCACGCATTCAAACGTCGCACCCGGTGGCGGTGTCAGACGACCGGTCAACGGTTCGCCCTGGCCACGCGCCGACGGCAACGTGTGCGCAGCGACCGAATAGCTGCGGCCGGTGGAGTCAATCACCACGGCAGACTGGTTGGAGCGCCCCGCCGCCGAGGTCTTGAAGCCGTCGCCAGCCTTGTAAGACAGGCCGGTGGCGTCGATGTCGTGACCCTTGGCAGAACGGATCCAGCCTTTTTCCGAGAGCACGACGGTGACTTTCTCGTTCGGCAGCAGATCGTGCTCGGTCAGCGCTTTGGCTTCGGCGCGCTCGACGATTGGCGAGCGGCGGTCGTCGCCATAGGTCTCTGCATCCTTGATCAGCTCGGTGCGCACCAGTTTCTTCAACTTGGCTTCGCTGCCCAGCAGGGCTTGCAGCTTGGCTTGCTCCTTGAGCAGTTCGTCCTGCTCGTCGCGCAGCTTCATCTCTTCCAGTCGCGCCAATTGACGCAGACGGGTGTCGAGAATGTAGTCAGCCTGAATTTCGCTGAGGGCGAAACGCTCGATCAGCTTGAGCTTCGGGTGTTCCTCGGTACGGATGATGTGAATCACTTCATCCAGGTTGAGGTAGGCAATCAACAAACCGTCCAACAGGTGCAGGCGACGCTCGACCTTGTCGAGGCGGAATTGCAGGCGGCGACGTACGGTCTGCACGCGGAACTCCAGCCATTCGACCAGCAATGCGCGCAGGTTTTTCAGCTGCGGCTTGCCATCCAGACCGATGATGTTGACGTTGACCCGGTAGGTCGACTCCAGCTCGGTGCTGGCGAACAGATGCTGCATCAATGCTTCGTGATCGACGCGGCTGTTGACCGGAATGATCACGATGCGGCACGGGTTTTCGTGGTCGGACTCGTCACGCAGGTCAGCAATCTGCGGCGCTTTCGACGGTTTGGCCTGCATCAGCGCGGCGATCTGCTCCAGCACTTTGGCCCCGGAGACCTGATGCGGCAGCGCGGTGACGATGATGTCGCCGTCCTCGACGTGGTACACGGCGCGCATGCGCACCGAGCCCTTGCCGGTTTCGTACATTTTCAGCAGGTCGGCGCGCGGTGTGATGATTTCCGCTTCGGTCGGATAATCCGGGCCCTGAATGTGTTCACAGAGCTGTTCAACCGTGGCTTTCGGCTCATCAAGCAGGCGCACGCACGCGGTCGCGACTTCGCGCAGGTTATGCGGCGGTACGTCGGTGGCCATGCCCACGGCGATACCGGTGGTGCCGTTGAGCAAAATGTTGGGCAGGCGCGCCGGCAACACCAGCGGCTCCTGCAGGGTGCCGTCGAAGTTCGGGCCCCAGTCCGCGGTGCCTTGGCCCAGTTCGCTGAGCAGCACTTCGGAATAGCGCGACAAACGCGCTTCGGTATAACGCATGGCAGCGAAGGACTTGGGATCATCCGGCGCACCCCAGTTGCCCTGGCCGTCGACCAGCGTGTAGCGATAGCTGAACGGCTGGGCCATCAACACCATCGCTTCGTAGCACGCCGAGTCGCCGTGCGGGTGGAACTTGCCGAGCACGTCGCCGACGGTACGCGCCGATTTCTTGTGCTTGGAATCGGCGTCCAGGCCCAACTCGCTCATCGCGTAGATGATCCGCCGCTGTACCGGTTTCAGGCCGTCGCCGATATGCGGCAGGGCACGGTCCATGATCACGTACATGGAGTAGTTGAGGTAGGCACTTTCGGTGAAGTCAGCCAGCGAGCGGCGTTCAACACCGTCCAGGCTAAGATCAAGGGGATTGCTCATGCAGGCCTCATCGGTTCGTTGTCTGGCGCAGCAGCATGGTGCCACCGCGCTGAGTAAATTCAAGTTTGTTCAGGGCGCTCATGCCGAGCAGCACCTGATCACCATGCAACCCCGGCGCCACCAGCGCGCGGACATCCCGCAGCACGATGTCGCCCAGTTGCAGGCGAGCGATTTTTGTACGATAGCCCTGGCTCAGGCCATTGGCCGTGCTCAGGGTCACACCGAAACCTTCTTCCAGCTTCAAACGCTTGGCCAGATCCGCCGGGATCGCTACATCGGTCGCGCCGGTGTCGAGCATGAACTCAACCGGTTCGCCGTTGATCTGACCGCTGGCGACAAAGTGCCCTTGGGCATTGCTCGCCAGTTTCACTTCGATAAATCCTGCGCCCTGCTCCGAACTCACGACGACGTTCGGATTCTGCTGGCGTTGTTCCCACTGACCAAAAAACCGCGTCGCCAGAAACAGTGCCGCACACCAGGCCAGAATCATCAGTACCCGGCCGGCGCGCTTGCCCGGCGGTTGCTGGCTCATGGCTTGGCGCTCCAGCCACCTTCCGGCGCGGCGAAGCGCCAGACAATCGGGCGGTTCTCGCCATCGGCACGCGGGCCGAAATTATTGTCGACGCCAATCCACGCGCCTTCAGCATCAACGATCAACGCTTCTTCCAGCCCATAGTTCTGTGAATAGCGGCGGTTTTTCTGCAAAAGTTCGGCGGCATACGACCAGCAGCGCTCGACCTTGGCCGTCAGCGAATCGCGACGGCAAATCTGGAAGGCATTGCGCTCGAGGGTGAACAGCTTGCCGTTGAACAATGACAGGTCGGAAAAATCCCGGTCGACCGCTTTGGCTTTGGGAAACTGCGCCGGCTGCATTTCCTTGCCGCCTTCGCTCACCAACACACAGCGTCCGTCGCAGTCCCACACCGTCTGCTGGCGCTTGATCAACAGCAAGCCACGGCTTTGGCGCTCGGCAGCCAACCACATCTGATCGCCCGCCGGATTGATCGCCAGACCTTCGAATATCGCGTTGAATTTCTGCAACATGCCCTTGGCTCGCGCTTCGCGAACCAGCATCGGCGAGATCTTCAGCCAGTTTGCCGGGCCGCTGACAGGCAACTGCAACACCGCTGCATGCCCCTCGCTGACGAGGTAGCGATTGCCGGCGCTGTCGCAGCTGATGCCTTCGAAATCCAGATCGCCGCCGCGCACGAACGACGCTGCCCAGTTGCGCGAACGCAAACCCCACGGCAACCCGGTCTCGGGCAATTGTGGCACGTCGATGTGCACGGTTTCGGCCTGCCAGGCGGTTTGCCGCGTATCGAGGCGATAGATCTGATCATCGTCGCGGTCGGACACCGTCCACAACTCGTTGCCACACTGCGCCAGCCCCGACAGGTTGCCGCCGCGCATGCCGTCTACCGGATGTTCGGACAGCACGCGCAACTCCGGCACCGGCTCGGCAAACGCCGAAACAGAGCTCAGGAGTAACGCACACGCCAGGGCAAAGCCAACCCGCATCAACCAAGAACCTCGGCCAGGTTGCCTTTGGATTCCAGCCACGACTTGCGATCGCCGGCGCGTTTTTTCGCCAGCAACATGTCCATCATTTCCGAGGTTGCGTCGAAGTCTTCCAGGGTCAACTGCACCAGACGCCGAGTGTTCGGGTCCATGGTGGTTTCACGCAGTTGCGGCGGGTTCATTTCACCCAGACCTTTGAATCGGGTGACCTGTGGCTTGCCGCGTTTCTTCTCGGCGACCAGACGGTCGAGAATGCCGTCGCGCTCAGCCTCGTCGAGGGCGTAGTAGATCTCTTTGCCCAGGTCGATGCGGTACAGCGGTGGCATCGCGACGTAGACGTGACCGGCATCCACCAGCGGGCGGAAATGCTGGACGAACAACGCGCAGAGCAAGGTTGCGATGTGCAGACCGTCGGAGTCGGCGTCGGCGAGGATGCAGATTTTGCCGTAGCGCAGTTGGGCGATGTCGGCCGAGCCTGGATCGACACCGATGGCCACGGCGATGTTGTGCACTTCCTGACTGGCGAGCACTTCGCTGCCGTCGACTTCCCAGGTGTTGAGGATCTTGCCGCGCAACGGCAGGATCGCCTGGAATTCCTTGTCCCGCGCTTGCTTGGCGGAACCGCCGGCGGAATCACCTTCGACCAAAAACAGTTCGGAACGCATCGGATCCTGCCCGGCGCAGTCGGCCAGTTTGCCCGGCAGTGCCGGCCCCTGGGTGACGCGTTTGCGCTCGACTTTCTTGCTCGCTTTCAGACGACGGCCGGCGTTGTTGATCGCCAGTTCGGCCAGCGCCAGACCGGTTTCCGGGTTGGCGTTGAGCCACAGGCTGAACGCGTCCTTGACCACACCGGAAACAAACGCCGCCGCTTCACGGGACGACAGACGCTCTTTGGTCTGGCCGGAGAATTGCGGCTCTTGCATCTTCATCGACAGAACGAAGGCAATGCGCTCCCAGACGTCTTCCGGCGCCAGCTTCACGCCGCGCGGCAGCAGACTGCGGAATTCGCAGAATTCGCGCATCGCATCGAGCAGGCCCTGACGCAGACCATTGACGTGGGTACCACCCTGCGCCGTCGGGATCAGGTTGACATAGCTTTCCTGCACCGCGTCGCCACCTTCCGGCAGCCACAGCAATGCCCAATCGACCGCTTCTTTATTACCGGCGAAAGCGCCGCAGAACGGTTCGTCCGGCAGGCGTTCGAACTCGCTGACAGCGTCGACCAGATAGGAGCGCAGGCCGTCTTCGTAATGCCACTCGATTTTCTCGCCGGTGCCTTTGTCTTCAAAGCTGACCAGCAGGCCCGGGCACAACACAGCCTTGGCCTTGAGCACGTGCTTGAGGCGGCTGATGGAGAATTTCGGTGAGTCGAAATACTTCGGATCCGGCGCGAAATACACGCTGGTGCCGGTGTTGCGCTTGCCAACGGTGCCGACGACTTCAAGTTCGGTGGCCTTGTAGCCATCGGCGAACGTCATCTGGTACTCGTTGCCATCACGCTTCACGCGCACCCGGACTTCGGTCGACAAGGCGTTGACCACGGAAATACCCACCCCGTGCAGACCGCCGGAGAACTGGTAGTTCTTGTTGGAAAACTTGCCGCCCGCGTGGAGTTTGGTGAGGATCAGCTCAACGCCCGACACACCTTCTTCAGGGTGGATGTCGACCGGCATGCCGCGGCCATCGTCGCTGACTTCCAGCGAGTGGTCGGCGTGCAGGATGACCTGCACCGATTTGGCGTGGCCGGCCAAGGCTTCGTCGACGCTGTTGTCGATGACTTCCTGGGCGAGGTGGTTCGGCCGACTGGTGTCGGTGTACATACCGGGGCGTTTACGCACCGGGTCGAGGCCCGAGAGGACTTCGATGGCGTCGGCGTTATAAGAGCTAGCGCTGGGAGTGGCCATAGGGTCTCGTCGTCAGTCATTCATGAAATAGGGGCAAGACTTCACAGTGCGGTGAAATCGATTGCCTGATACAAATCGGCGCCAATGCCGGCAAAACTCAGCAACGCCGGCAATTGCCCGGCGAAACCCTGGAAACTGTGGTCGCCGCCGGCCTGAATGCGCAAGGCACAGGCGCGGTAATACTGCTGGGCGAGGCGATAATCCAATGTTTCATCGCCGGTCTGCAACCAGACCTGAAAACGCTGCGCATCCTGGGGCGCCGGCACTTCCAGTTCGGCCAGGGCCGCAACGTGGTCGTGGGTCAATTCCCAGGTTTCATCGGTGTACAGGTTTTTCTGCGTGCCCAGATAGCCGTCGAACATCCGGTGCGGGCTGACCGCCGGGTTGACCAGCAGGGCTTTCAGGCCATGGCGCTCGGCCAGGTGAGTCGCATAGTAGCCGCCGAGGGAGCTTCCCACCAGCAACGGCTGGCCTAGCTCGGCAATCGCCTGTTCCAACTGACCGATGGCTTCACGCGGATGGTGATGCAGGGCGGGAACACGCAATTGCTCACTCAAACCCAGCTGCTCCATCACCGCGACCAGCTGACAGGCCTTTGTCGAGGCCGGGGCGCTGTTGAAACCGTGGATATAGAGGATCGAACCGGACATTTGAGCTCCCTGGGTGTCGGCGAAAGATAGCGGAGTTTACAGGGAGTCACAGCAGGATGGGCCATACAAATGATGCCCATGCTGAGCATGTTGCCTCTTGTAGGAGCTGCCGCAGGCTGCGATCTTTTGATTGTAAAAAAACAGGATCAAAAGATCGCAGCCTTCGGCAGCTCCTACAGGGTAGCGTTAGCCGGGGGTTGGCATTAGCCGTTGGGAAAAGGAATTTCAGTACCCGTTGGAACCGTAGTCGACGGTGAAGTCGAAGCCAGTCACGCGTTCCACGCCAGTTTCCAGCCCCCCATCCGGCAACAACCGCAACCAGCGATATCCCGGCGCCTGCTCGCCGACCTTGAAGTCTTCACTCCCCGGCTCGAACTGAATACAGGTCGAAGGCGACGCCATCAAACGCACGCCATTACGCTCGCGATCAATTTCCTGATGCACGTGCCCCCACAGCACCGCCCGCGCCTGCGGAAAACGATCCAGCACTTCGAAAAACGCTTCCGGATTGCGCAAACCAATCGGCTCCATCCACGCACAACCGATCGACACCGGATGATGGTGAAAACACACCAGATGATGACGCTCCGGCGCTTCGCTCAACGAGCGGGCCAGCAGTTGCAACTGATCGTCCTGCAAATACCCCGGCACCGAACCCGGTACCGCCGAATCCAGCATCGTCACACGCCAGTTGCCGAGATCGACCACCGATTCCAGCAACGCGCTTTGCACTGCGGCCTCAGCCATGATCATGGGTTCGTCGTGGTTGCCGGGAATCCAGCGCGCCGGCGCATCGATCTGCGCGGTCATTTCACGAAATAGCTGATACGACTCCAGCGTGCCGTCCTGGGAAATATCCCCGGTGGCCAGCATCAGATCGATCCGTGGCTGCTGCTTAAGCACCAACTCGATGACTTTTTGCAGGCTGTCGCGGGTGTTCATGCCCAGCAGTGTGCCACCCGCTTCGGCGAACAGATGGCTGTCGGACAACTGCACCAGCAACGCCGGATCGGCGGTGGTCAACGTGGATACGCTCGGCAAGGCGTTCTCCCAAGGCAAAAGCACGGAATCGTTAAGTGCCGCAATTATGCTGGGGGATTACTGAAAGAGGAAACCGAGGAACCGGACGCAGTTCACAACTAGCGTACGACTTCGTACTCGTGCCCCAACGCCAGGCAATGACTCAGCCATTCCCCCAGGAACAGATTCAGCTGAGCTTTTTCATCCGGCTGATGCATCGCGGCGTTCGGGTAAGGATAGATGCCGCGAAAGCGTCGTGCATGTTCGGCGCTGATCACTTCGGCCATGCGCGCGTCGTGATAGACCTGCACTTCCAGTTGCGGCACCGGCAGCCATGGCAGGCTGTGCTCCTGACGCACTTGCAACGTGGTGGTATACGGGCAGGTTTGCAGCACTTCGAGGGCCAGTACGCCGAGCATCTGCTCGCCCTGAGTCACGGCGATGCGCCGCGCTTCGGGTTCGTTGCGCATGTCCGGCACCAGTCGCATCAGGCGCGCGTAGTTGGCCTCGCAGGCGGCTTGCAGCCCCGCGAGGTCGACTCGATAACGATCGCGCAACTTGTTTACAACCATAGCCCCCTCACTTCGGCGCGGTTAAGCGCCAGCCACTGCAAAGCGATGATGCTCGCCGCGTTGGCAATGCGTCCGTCACGGACGGCCTGCAAGGCATCTTCAAAGGCCCAGACCGTGACGCGGATATCTTCTGCCTCTTCCTCCAGCCCATGCAGGCCGCCAACGCCATCGGTGCTGCAACGCCCCAGATACAGATGCACGAACTCGTTGCTGCCGCCCGGCGACGGGAAATATTTGGTCATCGGCCACAGGGCCTTGATGTCCAGCCCAGCTTCCTCCTGCGCCTCGCGGTGAGCAACTTCTTCCGGCTGTTCATCCTTGTCGATCAGACCAGCGACCAGTTCGACCAGCCACGGATTGTCAGCCTTGCCCATCGCGCCGACGCGAAACTGCTCGATCAGCACCACTTCGTCGCGCTGCGGATCGTACGGCAGCACGCACACGGCATCGTGACGCACGAACACTTCACGGTTGATCTCGCGGCTCATGCCCCCGGCGAACAGCTCATGGCGCAGGTGCACACGATCGAGCTTGTAGAAGCCCTGATAGCAGCTCTCGCGGCGCACGATGTCGACGGCGGTCGGAATGGCGTTGGCAAAGTCAGTCATGAGCATCCTCGTTTACTGCGAATCCATTACGAGGTTCCTTATCGTTACCGGCAACCTCGACTTCGCGCCATCCTAACGCGCCCGTACCGTTTGATGCAGCCCCTTTACCGTCATCGGGATGGACGGTGGCGGCGAAACCCACTCTAATTAGCTTAGTGGCGAACTGACTGCTTCGTTGAGAGTCGAAGCGGTAACTTTTTGCCTTCCCCTGCTTTCGAAAGGACGCCCATGTCGCTTTTCAAAATTGCCTCCGTGGCCGCCATTGCCCTGACCCTGGGCGCGTGCGCGAGCCTGTTCCAGCCCAACTATCGCACGCCGCTGGAAACCACCCGTGATGCGTCGGAACAGCTGAAACCGGGCTGTTCCAACCCGGATTGCCCACTGGTGAACATCGACACCCTGCGCTTCCCGGCAGAGCCCGCGCTGGACCCGATCATCGAAAAACGCCTGCTGCAAATGACCCGCACCGAGCCGGGCGCACCTGTCGCGCCGACGCTGGCGGCCTACCGCGAGCAGTTTCTGGCCAACGCCGGCCCGCGCAACAGCAGCTATCTGCAAGCGAAAGTACGTGAGCAGCATGACGGCTTGGTGATCATCGAATTGTCGAGCTACCTCGACACCGGTGGCGCCCATGGCACACCGGGTCGCGGTTTCATCAACTATTCGCGCCAGCAGCACAAAGTGCTGAATCTGTCCGACATGCTGATGCCGGGGCAGGAAGAGGCGTTCTGGAAGGCTGCGCAAGTGGCGCACAACAGCTGGCTGATCAGCACTAAGCTCGATCAGGAAGCCGAATTCGTCAAGAGCTGGCCATTCGTGAAAACCCCGCACGTCGCGCTGACCTACGGCGGGGTGATCCTCAAGTACGAAACGAGCACCATCGCGCCTTACGCGCTGGGCCACGTCGAACTGAAGATCCCTTATCCACGTCTGAACGGCATTCTCAAGCCTGAGCTGTTTCCCGGCCGTAACTGAAGGCTCGACCGAGCACCCATTGCAGCAGCCCTGCCAGCATCAGCGCCGGCAGGGTCGCGCCGATGTCCGGATACAGATTCGCCAGCAAGTGATAGGTGCTGACACCACCCAGCCACGCCAACAACGCCGGCCAGCGCAACGCGGCTGAAGCGACCAGCCCCCGGCGCTTGCGCAGGATGAAGTGATCCACCAGCACCACGCCGAACAACGGCGCAAACACCGAGCCGATCAGCAGCAGGAAATTCTGGTATTGCGCCAATGGCGCCAGCAGTGCAATCAGCGTGCAGATGACGCCGATGGCCAAAGCCAGATGCTCGACTTTCAGGCGCAACAGAATCCCGCTGGACACCGCTGCCGAATGAATGTCGGCGAAGGCGTTTTCAGACTCGTCGAGCAGAATCAGCAGCAACGGAATACCCAACCCGGCACCGGCCAGTGCCAGCAGCAACGCATTGACTTCACCGCTCGGCGCGAACGCCAGGGTATATGCCACGCCGAGGCTCATCAGCCAGAAATTACCAATGAAGAAACCGACGGCGGTGCCGCCGAAAACGTTCTTCGCACGCTTGCCGAAACGCGAGTAGTCGGCGATCAGCGGCAGCCACGACAGCGGCATGGCAATAGCGATGTCGAAGCCCACGGCGAATGGCATCGAACCGTCACCGGCACGCGCCCAAAGTGCGGCCAGATCAGCCTTGGCGAACAGGTTCCAGGTCAGCCAGAGGCACGCGGCCAACAGCAGCCAGATACCCCATTTGCGCAGGATCTGCCGGACAAACGTCAGCGGCCCGCTGACGGCAAGCAGGGTCGCCAGAGCGCCGAAGAACAGCGTCCACAACACCGGATTGGACCACAGCGAACCTTCGCTGAATGCGCGGGTGCCGAGCAGGCTGGCGGCGTCTCGCATGACGATGATTTCGAACGAGCCCCAACCGATCAGTTGCAACAGATTGAGCAGCGCCGGCAGGCTCGCACCTTTGCTGCCGAGGCTGAGTTTGAGTGCAGCCATCGACGACAGGCCGGTGTCGCTGCCGATCACCCCGACGGCCGCCAGCAGCAAAACGCCGACCAGCGTGCCGAGGAAAATGGCCAGCAGCGAACCGGACAAGCCCAGACCCGGCGCGAGCAATGCGCCGGTCTGCAGCACCATCAGGCCGATGCCGAGGGAGAACCACAGGGAAAACAGATCGCGACCGCCGAATACACGCTTGTCGGCGGGCACGGCGAGATCGGGGGAGTAGGTACCGGGTTGAATGCTCAAGGGTGTTATCTCAGAGGGACATTTGTTGTTGTGTTGACCGCTATCGCCAGCAGGCTGGCTCCCACAGGGAACTTGTGAATAGTTTTCTGCAGGAGCTGCCGAAGGCTGCGATCTGTTGATCTTGCAAAACAAAGTCAAAAGATCGCAGCCTTCGGCAGCTCCTACAGGAGAGTACGTTCATAGTCCCCTGTGGGAGCCAGCCTGCTGGCGATGGGGCCTTTGCAGACCCCACCTGTTCAGGTCAGATCAAACTTTCTTGTACAGCTGACTGCCTTCCTTCTTGAACCGCTCGGCCTGTTCCGCCAGGCCTTGGGCGACTTCGGCGTCGACCGCTTCGATCCGCTGGTTGGCCGCGTATTCGCGGACTTCCTGAGTGATCTTCATCGAGCAGAATTTCGGTCCGCACATCGAGCAGAAATGCGCGACCTTGGCCGAGTCCTTCGGAAGGGTTTCATCGTGGTACGAACGCGCGGTGTCCGGATCGAGACCGAGGTTGAACTGGTCTTCCCAACGGAATTCGAATCGCGCCTTGCTCAAGGCGTTGTCGCGGATCTGTGCGCCCGGGTGCCCCTTGGCCAAGTCCGCTGCGTGCGCGGCGATCTTGTAGGTGATGATCCCGGTCTTCACGTCATCCTTGTTCGGCAGGCCCAAGTGCTCCTTCGGCGTCACGTAGCAAAGCATGGCGCAACCGAACCAGCCGATCATCGCCGCACCGATACCCGAGGTGATGTGGTCGTAGCCCGGCGCGATGTCAGTGGTCAACGGGCCGAGGGTGTAGAACGGCGCCTCGTCGCAGCATTCCAGCTGCTTGTCCATGTTCTCTTTGATCAACTGCATCGGCACGTGGCCCGGGCCTTCGATCATGCACTGCACGTCGTGCTTCCAGGCGATCTTGGTCAGCTCGCCGAGGGTTTCCAGCTCGCCGAATTGCGCTTCGTCGTTGGCGTCGGCAATCGAGCCCGGACGCAGGCCGTCGCCCAGCGAGAAGCTGACGTCGTAGGCCTTCATGATTTCGCAGATTTCGTCGAAATGGGTGTAGAGGAAGTTCTCTTTGTGGTGCGCCAGGCACCACTTGGCCATGATCGAACCGCCACGGGAAACGATGCCGGTCACGCGCTTGGCGGTCAGCGGCACATAGCGCAGCAACACGCCGGCGTGGATGGTGAAGTAGTCGACGCCCTGCTCGGCTTGCTCAATCAGCGTGTCGCGGAACAGCTCCCAGGTCAGGTCTTCAGCGGCGCCACCGACTTTTTCCAACGCCTGGTAGATCGGCACGGTGCCGATCGGCACTGGCGAGTTGCGGATGATCCACTCGCGGGTTTCGTGAATGTGCTTGCCGGTGGACAGGTCCATGACCGTGTCTGAACCCCAGCGAATGCCCCAGGTAAGTTTCGCCACTTCTTCTTCGATCGAAGAACCCAAAGCGCTGTTGCCGATGTTGCCGTTGATCTTCACCAGGAAGTTACGGCCGATGATCATCGGTTCCAGTTCGGTGTGGTTGATGTTGGCCGGAATGATCGCGCGACCACGGGCAATTTCTTCACGGACAAATTCAGGAGTGATGATTTTCGGCACGCTGGCGCCGAAGCTGTGCCCGGCGTGTTGCTGATCCAGCAGCCCGGCGGCGCGAGCCACTTCAAGCTTCATGTTTTCGCGGATGGCGACGTATTCCATCTCGGCGGTAATGATGCCTTTGCGCGCATAGTGCATCTGGCTGACGTTGGCCCCGGCCTTGGCGCGGCGCGGGTTGTTCACGTGGGCAAAGCGCAGTTTGGTCAGCTCGGCGTCGGCTAGGCGTTCCTGGCCAAAATTGGAACTCAGACCCGACAGACGCTCGGTATCGCCACGGGATTCGATCCACGCCGAACGCACATCGCCCAGGCCTTTGCGCACATCGATGATGACGTTGGGATCGGTGTACGGGCCCGAGGTGTCGTACACGACGACCGGCGCGTTGATCTCGCCGCCGAAGTCGGTCGGTGTCACGTCGAGGCTGATTTCGCGCATCGGCACGAGGATGTCCGGGCGGGAACCCTGAACGTAGACTTTTTGCGAGCGGGTAAAGGGTTGAACCGACTGTTGATCGACTTGGGCCGAATCACTCAGGTTCGTCGTATTTTTTAGTTTTATCGTCATCACGGGCTCTCCAGACAGCATCCAGGCAGTGGATTTTTGTCGGAGCGAACCTGTAACGAATGGACGCGACCAATCAGCGATGACTTTGCTGTTGGTGCTGTGCTCAGTGCTCGAGGGCTGTTCGATTGTCGAACAACATCCCGGACGAAGCACAAGAGGACTCGCCGGGTGACGAGAAATCTTGTTCCCTACGCAGGCGCTAACCTGATCAGGTTCAACGGGATCCGAAATTATTCGATCTCAGCCTCATAGCAAGGCACCCCGACAAGAACCCGGCCAGTCTAGACACAACCGGCAAAGAACGCCAACACCGCGGCAAACCCCATGATGAATGGCGCAATTAACGGATTGTTGCCGAGCGCAGGCGCAACTACACTCGCTCTGCCCCGCCGAGCCTTGACGCTACAGGGGCCGCGCCTTACCTTTGGCGCCCGGATTACTTCCATAATATTCATGCTAGGGATCGCCTCATGCTGCGCAAACTTTCACTGGCTCTTGCCGTGTCTTGTGCGTCCAACGCAATGGCCTGGGCAGCAGAAGCGCCCTTGTCGACCAAAACCGATCTGGTCAGCGTCTATCAGGAAGCGGTCGACAACAACGCCGACCTGGCCGCCGCCCGCGCCCAGTACGGTGCACAGAAAGAGGTGGTACCGCAGGCTCGCGCCGGATTGCTGCCGAATCTGTCCGGTGGCGCCGAAGTGGCGGATGTACGCACGTCTATCGATCAGCCTTCAGCCATCGCCAACCGCAGCGCTCACTCGTATCAGGCGACTCTGGCTCAGCCACTGTTCCGCGCCGATCGATGGTTCCAGTACCAGGCTGCCAAAGACGTCAACGAACAAGCCGCGCTGCAACTGTCGGCCACCGAGCAGAACCTGATTCTGCAATCGGCCGAGAGCTACTTCAACGTGTTGCGCAGCCAGGACAACCTGGCCTCGACCAAGGCTGAAGAAGCCGCGTACAAGCGCCAGCTCGATCAGTCCAACGAACGCTTCGACGTCGGCCTGTCGGACAAGACCGACGTGCTGCAATCGCAAGCCAGCTACGACACCGCGCGGGCCAACCGGATCGTCGCGCAGCGTCAGGTCGATGATGCATTTGAAGCGCTGATCACCCTGACCAACCGTCAGTACAACTCGATTCAAGGCATTGTCCATACGCTGCCGATCCTGCCGCCAGCGCCGAATGACGCCAAGTCGTGGGTCGACACCGCCGCCAGACAGAACCTCAATCTGCTCGCCAGCAACTACGCCGTCAGCTCCGCCGAGCAGACCCTGAAACAGCGCAAGGCCGGCCACTTGCCGACCCTCGACGCCGTGGCCAAATACGAAAAAGGTGACAACGACGCCCTCGGTTTCGCCAACCCGAACTCATTCGGCGCGCCGTACGGTGGCAATGTTGAACAAAGCACGCTGGGTTTGCAGTTGAACATCCCGATCTATAGCGGCGGGCTGACCAGCTCCCAGGTTCGCGAGTCCTACTCGCGGCTTGACCAAACCGAGCAGCAGCGCGAAGCCCTGCGCCGGCAAGTCGTCGAAAACACTCGCAACCTGCATCGCGCGGTAAACACCGACGTCGAGCAGGTGCAGGCGCGCCGCCAGTCGATCATCTCCAACCAGAGCGCGGTGGAAGCCACGGAAATCGGTTATCAGGTGGGCACGCGCAACATCGTCGACGTGCTTGATGCCCAGCGCCAGCTGTATAGCTCGGTGCGCAATTACAACAACACGCGTTACGACTACATCCTCGACAACCTGCGCTTGAAACAGGCCGCGGGGACGTTGAACCCGGGAGATCTGGAGGATCTGCGCCGTTACCTGAAGGCCGATTACAACCCCGACAAGGACTTCCTGCCGCCGGATCTGGCCAAGGCTGCCGAGGCGCAGCTCAGGGCTCGGCCGTAAACAACGTGAATAAATTCCCTGTGGCGAGGGGATTTATCCCCGATGGGCTGCGAAGCGGCCCCAAAACCATTCACCGCGGTGATTCCGTCAGACTTGGCTAGCCGTATTTACGACTGCTGCGCAGCCGATCGGGGATAAATCCCCTCGCCACAAATTCATGTCACCTGAAAATACTTTGGCGCCAGGCTACTTGATGAGTCTGCCCAGGCCATCGAGCAATCGCTGCAACGCGCCCTGATTGCGGCGCATCACCGCCAGCCCGGCGTCGGCCATGCGCTGCGCATCGCGCGGCAACTCGAACAGGCGCTGCACTTGCACCGCCAGCCCTTCGGCATCATCCACTTCAACCAACGCCCCGGCCTCGCGCAACTGCGCGGCGATGTCGAGAAAGTTGAACAGGTGCGGGCCGCTGATCACCGGTTTTGCCAGTGCGGCGGGCTCCAGTAAATTGTGCCCGCCATTCGGCACCAGGCTGCCACCGACAAAGGCGCTGTCGGCCAAGGCGTAGAGAAACAGCAGCTCACCCATGGTATCGCCGAGCAGTACCGAAGTTTGCGCATCGACATTAGCCTCGGTCGAACGACGCAGCGTGGCAAAACCTTCGCGCTGACACAGTTCAAACACCGAGTTGAAGCGCTCCGGGTGACGCGGCACCAGAATCAGCAACGCATCCGGATGATTGGCCAACAAACGCCGGTGGGCGTTCAACACCACTTCATCCTCGCCGTCATGGGTGCTGGCGGCGATCCACACCGGTCGCTCCAGCGCCTGCCACTGGCCACGCAATTGGGCGGCGCGTTGCAGCAGTTGCGGGTCGATGGTCAGGTCGAATTTGATCGAACCAGTGACCTCGACCGTCTCCGGACGCGCACCCAGATCGCGGAAGCGCTGAGCCTCGGCCTCGGTCTGCACGGCAAAAAAACTCATCTCGGCGAGCATCGGCGCGGTCAGTTTGCTGAAGCGGCCATACCCCTTGGCCGACCGTTCGGACAAGCGCCCGTTGGCCAGCGCCACCGGGATGCCGCGTTTGGCGCACTGATGAATATGGTTGGGCCACAGTTCGGTTTCCATGATCACCGCCAGTTTCGGCTGGACGCGATCGAGAAAACGCGCCGCTGCGCACGGCAAGTCATAGGGCAGATAGCAGTGCTGGATGCGCGGCTCGTTGGCGAACAGTGCCTGAATTCGCTCCGAACCGGTCGGCGTCATGCAAGTCACGGTAATCGGCAGCTGCGGATAACGTTGCAGCAAGGCGCGGATCATCGGCGCCGCGGCGATGCTTTCGCCCACCGACACCGCGTGCACCCAGATGCCACCGGGTTGCAGCGCCGGCATTGCGTAAGAGAAACGTTCGCCAATGCGCTTGGCATACGCCGGCGCCTTGCGCGCCCGCAGCCACAGCCGAATCGCCACCAATGGCAGCCCCAGGTAAAACAGCGCGGTGTACAGAGTTCTATTCATGGCGGCGGAGTTTATCGACTTTTTCCGTCGATCGCGCGCAAGTGCACGGCAAAACGCTCGGCCAGCCAACGCGCCGCAGGGCCGAGCGGCTCGTCGCGCCGCCAGACCAGCTCCACCACCAGCGCTGGCGGCGTCCATTCGCTGGCGAGCTCGACCATCAAACCCTGATACGCCGAGTACTGCACCACGTGCCGGGGCAGCCACGCCCAGCCAAGATCGCGCACCAACCATTCGGCCATGACGTAGAAACTGTCGGCCCGCCACACCTGTGGACTGGCCGGCTCGCTGCCGGGGTAGACGCTGGTTTGCGTCGACATCAACAGTTGCCGGTGTTGCGCCAGTTGCTGGCAGGTGACGTAGGGCTGCGTCGCCAACGGATGATTGATCCCGCAGACCGTGACCATTTCCACGCTGCCCAGCACTCGTCGTTCCAGCGCCTCGGGGATTTCATCGTGATAGAACAGCAAGCCGAGATCGGCGCGGCGCTCGACGAGTTTGCGTGCGACTTCGCCTTGAGCAGCGCTGGTGAGTTGTACTTCCAGGCTGGGAAATTGTTCGGCCAGCGCGCCGAAACTTTCCACCAGCGCCTGATAAGGCATCGCCTCATCCTGCGCCACGCGCAGTTGCGCTTCCTGGCCGCGCATCATCGCCATGGCCCGGCCATTGAGGCGCTCACACTGGCGCAAGACTTCCCGCGCCTCTTCGAGCAGCGCCTCCCCCGCTTCGGTGAGCCTGGGCTGACGACCGCTGCTACGCTCAAACAGGCTCACGCCCAGATCGTCCTCGAGCATGGCGATGGCACTGCTGATCGCCGACTGCGCCTTGCGCTGCTGCCGGGCCACGGCGGAAAACGAACGCTGTTCGGCGACCGCGATAAACACGCGTAACTGATCTAGATTCCACTGCGTGCTCATCGCACATCCCATCTCTCAAACAGATAGGTAATGACTTTACCGCATCTGAACAACCTCTAAAATGCCGACCTCAGAAAGTAACGCTGCACACGAGGATTACACATGAACGCCTACGCCTACCTTGCCATCGCCATCTGCGCCGAAGTCATGGCCACCGTTTCGATGAAAGCGGTCAAAGGCTTCAGCACGCCGCTGCCACTGCTGGTGGTGATCGTCGGTTACGCAATCGCGTTCTGGATGCTGATCCTGGTGGTGCGCACGGTGCCGGTGGGCGTTGCCTACGCGGTGTGGGCCGGGATGGGCATTGTGATGGTCAGTGTCGCGGCGCTGTTTATCTACGGGCAGAAGCTGGATGTGCCGGCGATGTTGGGGATGGGGTTGATTGTTCTTGGCGTTGTGGTGATTCAACTGTTCTCGAAAACTGCGGGGCACTAAAGAAAAAGATCGCAGCCTTCGGCAGCTCCTACAGGTGTACGCATGACCCTGTAGGAGCTGCCGAAGGCTGCGATCTTTTTTCGCCTGTATACTGCGCCCTCGTCTTGAACACTGAGGTCGCTGCATGCCATCCGTTATTTCCACCGACGTTCTGATTGTCGGCGCTGGTGTCGCCGGCCTCTGGCTGAATGCGCGCCTGCGTCGTCAGGGTTTTTCGACCGTGCTGGTGGAAAGTGCCAGCCTCGGCGGCGGGCAAAGTGTGAAATCCCAAGGCATCATTCACGGCGGCGCCAAGTATGCGCTGCACGGCGCGTTGACCGGCGCGTCGGAAGCCATCGCCGACATGCCGCGACGCTGGCGTGAAGCGCTGGCCGGCAACGGCGAGCTGGATCTGAGCGGCGTGCGCCTGCTCTCCGAAGCCCATTACCTGTGGTCGCCGGGCACCCTCGCCGGCAACCTCACCAGTTTCTTCGCCAGTAAAGCCGTGCGCGGCCGCGTCGATCAGGTCAAGGGCGAGCAACTGCCGCCAGCCCTGCAAGACAAGCGCTTCAAGGGCAAGGTCTATCGCCTCGCCGAACTGGTGGTCGATGTGCCGAGCCTGATCCAGCGTCTGGCCGATCTGGCCGGTGACGGTCTGCTCGCCGGGCAGACCATCGAGCCCATGCTGGAAGCAGGCGTGCTGGTGGGGCTCAAGGTCGACGATCGCGAGATCCGCGCCCAGCGCATCGTCCTCAGTGCCGGCGCCGGTACCGCCCAACTGCTCGAGAATCTGGGCCTGACTCATCCGGCCATGCAGCGCCGGCCATTGCACATGATCCTCGCCAAAGGCCCCGGCCTGAAACCGCTGTACGCCCACTGCCTGGGCGGCGGCACCAAACCGCGCATTACCGTCACCACGCATCCGGCGGCTGATGGTCAGTGGGTCTGGTACATGGGTGGCGACATTGCCGAAAGCGAAGGCGTGAACCGCGAACCCGCCGAACAGATCGCTACCGCGCAAAAAGAAATCGCCCAGTTGTTGCCGTGGATCGATCTCAGCACGGCGCAATGGGCGACGTTGCGCGTCGACCGTGCCGAGCCGCTGCAAACCGGCCTGACGCGCCCGGACAACGCGTTCCTCGCCGAAGAGGGTCGTTTGCTGGTCGGCTGGCCGACCAAACTGGCGCTGGCGCCGGACTTTGCTGACCGAGTGATTACCTCCTTGCAGCGCGACGGTATCCAGCCGCAAGCCGGCGAACCGTTGCCGTCGCTGCCAAAACCACCGATGGGCGTTCCGGCCTGGGAGCAACTGTTGCCATGAGCATTGCCACCCTGCATGACTTTCACCGCCCGCTGGGCAGTACCGGCCTGATGGTCTCGCCGCTGGGCCTGGGCACGGTCAAACTTGGCCGCGATCAAGGGGTGAAATACCCCAACGGCTTTCAGATTCCCGATGACGACGAAGCACGGATGTTACTCAGGCAAGCACGCGAGCTAGGTATCAACCTGATCGACACGGCCCCGGCCTACGGTCGCAGCGAAGAGCGCCTCGGCCCACTGTTGCGCGGCCAGCGTCAGGACTGGGTGATCGTCAGCAAAGTCGGCGAAGAGTTTACCGACGGCCTCTCGCGACACGATTTCAGCGCGGCGCACACGCGCTTGTCGGTCGAACGCAGCCTGCAACGTCTGGAAACGGACTTTATCGATCTGGTGCTGGTGCACTCCGATGGCAACGACCTGGCCATTCTTGAGCACGAAGACGTTTATGCCACACTCGCCGCGCTCAAGGCCGAGGGCAAGATTCGCGGCTTCGGCTTTTCCGGCAAGACCGTCGAAGGTGGCCTCAAAGCATTGGAGCAAGGCGACTGCGCGATGGTCACCTACAATCTGAACGAACAAAACGAGAAGGCTGTCATTGACTATGCTGCTGCGCACGGCAAAGCCATTCTGGTGAAGAAGGCCCTGGCCAGCGGTCACGTTTGCCTGAGCCCGGGCGTGGATCCGGTACGCGCCAGCTTCGAGTTGCTTTTCGCGCAACCTGGCGTGGCCAGTGCTATCGTCGGGACGATCAATCCGCTGCACCTCGCCCACAACGTTGCGACCGTTGCCCAAGTCCTTCGTGGTCACTGACGCCGCCCCGCGGCCTTAAGCAGGAGCCGATATGCCGCGCACGCTCATCAGAAAGAACCCGAGCAACTTCAAGACTCTGCCGCTGTTCGTCGAAGCAACGCCCGAAGGCCTGACGTATCAGAGCGTCGGCATGCCGCTGAATTTCACGCAGACCTTGCAGCGACGCAAACCGGTCAGTGTGACGGACACCGAACGCTTCTCGCTGGAACTGGCGAATCTGGGCGTCTCGGTACGCCTGACCCTGCATTGGCAGAATCGCGACTACTGGGTGCTGGTGCGCCAGCGTCGGCAGGATCGCGGCGATGTGGTGCTGAAGTTGATTTCCGGTTACGTACCGGCTCACGAACTGAATATTCCGCTGCACACAGCCATTCAAGAGATCGCCGAAGAGTGTTTGCTTGAAACCCCCGAAGGCTGGCTCGGCGGGCGTTTCAACGACACTTGGCTGCCGGCGCCCTACTCCTCCGCCCTGCATTATCGCGAGGCTTTGCCGTTTCGGTTGACGCCACTGTCCGGTTCAGCGCGGCCCATTCGTAGCGCCAATCTGCAATTGCTGGAGCGGCCGCGCGCTTATGTGCATTTGCCGACAGCGTCGCTGCAATTGATCTACGACTTGCGCCTGGACGTGCCCAAGGAAGCCAAATCCCTGAGCCTGTTCCACGTCGATGAGCGTCTGGAAGGCGATCAACTGGTGGCGCGGCTCGACCGCAAGCGACCCGATCTGTACTTGATGCCACTCAAGGACGGCGCGCCAGTGGCCGAGCTGTACACCCTCAAGCGCGACAAACTGCTACCGGCCAGCACGCGCGGACTTTATCTGGCCGAGAGCTTTGCGAATCAAGAAGGCTGGGTGGTGCGCGAAGAGCGGATTCGCTGGAAAGACTGGCTCGTGCAACAGGGCCTGCAACCGGCAAAGCCCCCTCGTGCGGGCCTCAAGCAGCTAAGTCTCAAGGCGTTGCGCCTCGTTGGCCTGGGCAAGAAGCGCGCGAACTGACTGCCGGTTAGCGCCGACGATCCAGCCACGTACGCAACGTGGCAAAGAAGTGGAAGTAACGATTCTCGCGTTTGCCCATGCCGCGCTTGGGCGAGAACGACTCCTCAGCAAACGCGCCGGTAATACGCACCCGCGAAGCCTGGGTCTTCAGCGTGCAAACCTTGGCGTCGGCCTGCTGCAATACGTATTTGAGCAAGCGTTCGGAATGCAGCTTCCTCCCCGTCGCCTTGCAGAACTCGAAGATGCGCTCGACTCGTTTGCCATACGCGACGTAAGTATCGCGACCGCAAATGGCAAAGCGGTCGTTCAACCCTCCCCACCACTGCCAATCGGGAATGTAGGCATTGTGCTGCCGCGCCTCTGGATGATTGAACACATAGGCCGGTAGCGGGTTGTGGAAGAAATTGTCCGGACGCACGAACACCACGAAATCGGGATTGAAGGATTCAATCATGCTGGTGACGGTGTGCAGCGAGTTGAGCTGATAGATCAGGTTGCGCAACGATGCAAAATCATCCGCCCAGGTATCGCCCTGTGTCTTGACCTGCTCGAAATCCCAACGCTCCAGCACGCCTTCGGTTGAGGTCAGCGTCCCGGTCATCGACTCGAATGGCTGGTAGTTGTCCGCCGCCAGCTCGCCTTTCTCGCCTGAGCGCGCGTTCTGCACTTCATCGATTTTGTACAGGTGATAAAAGCACTTCACGTCGCTGCCCGCAGGTAACTGCGCCAGTACGTTCTGTTCGATGGAAGGAAAACAAATCGGCGAGTTTCTCGGGATACCAAAAAAAGCCACGGCAATTTTCAACACTCAACAGCACCTTTTCGAAAGTTGTACGGGCCGGCCGACACCGCGGACTCGCTTATTTGCGGCGAAACAACTTTTGCCACCAGCGGCGGGGTTGCAGCGGCACGACGATGACGTCCGATTTCTGCAGCCAGTCGCGCTCGTAATCCCAGGCATGCCCACCCCACAGTTTTCCAGCTTCGTTGGAAAAACCCAGGGTCATGAGCTGATAGGTGTACCCGGCATGACCGCGCAACCAGTCGAACAGCACCAGCGTGTTGAAACCGGTGGAGGGGCCAACGTAGCGCTTGCCACCCGGCCGGTCGACCGGATAGTTCCAGAGCGGTGGCAGCGGAATGCGATCCCAGTACATGGCCACACGAGGCAGCGGACACATCGGTGCGGCACAGCCGACCAGCATGGTGAAAAAGCGCTCACCCGCCTGATCACACAGCCGCTGCACGTCCGGCCCAAAGGGCAGGCCAAAAAAATACGCGTCCTGCGCGTTATAGCCATGCACGACGACGTTCACGCTGCGCCAGTCGAGCAGTGGCGCCTTGATGCAGGTATTGAAGCTGACCACGACGTCATCGACGCCAATGTTCAACGCCTGAAAATCCGCCGCCGTAATGGCCGGATTGTTGGCAATCAATACGACCCGAGCCGCACGGCTCAGGCACGCCTGCAATGGCTCGGGCAGCGCCCCCAGAACAGACTGGTCACCGCCAGGCAGCGCATCCAGCGCCATGTGTTCGTCCTTCATTCAGGTCGGCACCTTCATCCCGTGGCGTAACTTGACCCAGAACTGCGTGAACGCCGAAGGCGGCTGCCATGGGCGCATCTCGCGCTGGATTTCCGTGGCCAGGGCCTGACCAACACGGGCGAAGGAATAGCGACTTTGCGCAAATTCCTGCCCCTTCATGGCGATACGTTGCGCCAGCTCCGGGTCGTCCTGCAGCAGTTTGATCTTTGCAACGGCCTCGTCTTCGCTGCGATAAAACACAGTGTTGTGCATGTCTTCGAAGCCGAGCAACTGATCTTCTTCGCCTTGGCTCCAGGCCAGCAGCACGCAGCCACAGGCCATGGCTTCAAAATTCTTGATCATGAACTCGTTCATGCCGATGTCGGCACTGACGAAGATCTTGATGCGGTTGAGCGTTTCGAGGTATTCCGAACCCGACTTCGTGCGGGTCACCAGCATGCCGGTACGTTGCGCGAGCGACTCCAGCATTGCCTTGCGCTCGGCGTACTCGGTACTTTTCAGGCTACCAAGAAAACCGATGGGGATATCCCGCTCGGCGCCGGTGTTGCGCAGCATCTGCTCGTCGTAACCCTTGGAAACGAAGACGGTGTCGATGCCTTCAGCGAGCATTTTGCGGGCAACCACGGCGCCAGACACCAGCGCGCGGCAGCTCGGCAGACGACTGTAGAGACGCGAATACACGCCACGGTATTTACTGGCGGGCATGTAGTTCTGGTAGGCGTCGTGTTCGAGGAACACCAGCCCGGGAATGCACTTGAGCACCCGCAGTTGCGTGGCCAGGCGCTTGACCCGGGAGAAGATCACCACGCGGTCGAACGTCTGATAGTCGACCGAGGCCAGAAACCGTCCGAGGTTTAGCTGTTGCTGCTTGCTCAGACGGTAGATGACACATTCATCACAGTTCTGCTGCACGATGTCGTAGAGCCGGTCGAGAATGACCCGCTGCTCGTCCATCACCAGTAGCATGACTTTCATAGATTAATTGACCACGCGACGTAGGCAGGCAAGCGCATCGGATTCAAACCTGCCGACATCAACGGAAACGGCTAGATCCCCAAGGCAAAATCCGTTCACACGCAGTACACAACGGTAAAAATTCATCTGATCAGCGACTGCGGATTTTTTCGACAATTGCGGTCGTCGAGCTGTTTTCCACAAGCCCCAGCACTTTCACGGTGCCGCCATAAGACGTCACGATGTCCGCACCAACCACTTGGTCGATCCCGTAATCGCCGCCCTTGACCAACACATCCGGCTTGACCTCACGCAGCAGGTTTTCCGGGGTGCCTTCAGGGAAACTGATGACCCAGTCCACCGCGCCAAGCCCCGCCAGAACCGCCATGCGCCGGTCAACACTGTTGATCGGACGACCCGGCCCCTTCAAGCGACTGACCGAAGCATCGTCATTGACCGCAACAATCAGACGATCGCCTTGCGCCCGCGCCTGTTCCAGATAGGTCACGTGGCCGGCGTGCAGAATGTCGAAGCAGCCATTGGTGAACACAATCTTTTCGTTATGCGCGCGAGCATCGGCCACCGCGAGAATCAATTGTTCCAGACCCAGTACACCGCGCTCGGAGCCTTCTTCACGCTGAATGGCGCGACGCAGTTCCGGAGCACTGATGGCCGCCGTACCGAGTTTGCCGACCACAATGCCGGCGGCCAGATTGGCCAGCGCCACGGCGTGGGGCAGCTCTTCACCGGCGGCGATGGCAGCAGCCAGCGTCGAGATCACCGTGTCACCGGCACCGGTAACGTCAAACACTTCTCGCGCACGGGCCGGCAGGTGCAGCGCCGGATGATCAGGACGCAGGAGGGTCATGCCGTGCTCGCCACGGGTCACCAGCAGCGCACCGAGTTCGAGGTCGTGCATCAGCGTGGCGCCCTTGCTCACCAGCTCATGCTCATCGGCGCAACCACCGACGATGGCTTCGAATTCGCTGAGGTTGGGGGTGATCAGGCTGGCGCCACGGTAGATCGAGAAATCCTTGCCCTTCGGGTCGGCCAGCACCGGGATATTCCTGGCCCGGGCAGCCTGAATCAGCGCCTGATGGTTTTTCAGTGCGCCTTTGCCGTAGTCGGACAACACCAGCACCTTGATGCCTTCGAGCAGATCATCGACCTGCGAGGCCAGGGCCAGGGCATCGGTGGCAAACGGTTCTTCAAAGTCGATACGCAGCAATTGCTGGTGCCGGCTCATGACCCGCAGCTTGACGATGGTTGGCTGGTGCGCAATGCGCTGGAACAAGGCACGTACGCCCGCGCCCTTGAGACTGTTGCTCAGGCTGTCGGCAGCTTCGTCGTCACCGGTCACACCGACCAGAGACGCCGGCGCACCCAGCGCGGCAATGTTCAAGGCAACGTTCGCGGCACCGCCCGGACGATCTTCGATTTGCTCGACTTTAACGACCGGCACCGGGGCCTCAGGGGAAATCCGTGAGGTTCCGCCATGCCAGTAACGGTCGAGCATGACATCGCCGACTACCAAGACCGGGGCTTGATCGAAACGCGGCATGGACAACTTCATGGAGCAACCCACATACAAAATGAACAGGGGCGCGATATTAACACAGGGAAAAGCGCCGTCCGCCTCAATCTGAAAGGTCGCGCACCCAGAACAATTCGTGGCGCCGGACAGCTTTGCGGAAAAATTCGTTACTGCCCGTGACAGGCCAGCGGCGCCCGGCCAGAGCCTGCTGGATCCAGCGGCGCAATTGGCGCTTGAACGCTTGCCCGCCCTGCAGGTCATGCTCCATCGCCAGTGCCATGGCCTTGTCCAGTTGCGTATCCGCCGACAGCAGCGGACTCCACAAGCGGTCAGCCGGCAACGGCTCGATCGCAGGCGGCAAGGCGATACCAGCACCGGCAGGCCCCATCGGCCAGCGGTCGTTGTCATGCAGGTGATTGGCGTACATCAGCAAGGTCGTCGGCTTCCAGTTGCTCAGGGCAATGGCTTCAAGCAGGGCTTGAGTGCTGGCGACGTGATCGCTATGGGGATCGAGTTCAGGATGCGGCGTGACCAGCACCTCGGGACGGTAGTGCTCCAGCAGTTTCGCCAGATCGCCGACCAGATTCTGCCAGGTCGGTTGCCCATCGACGTCGGCGGGCAACGCCAGCGGATTGTGCCGACGCACACTGCGCACGTCGCTTTCCTGCGACTCTCGGGAACCGAACGCTTTGCCCGGTTCTGCAGCCATCGCAGGCAATTGCAGGCAGTAGTAACCCAGTTGCACGCAACGCTCGACGGGCACCCCGCCCCACTGCGGAATTGCCAGACTGTCCCAACTGCGCAAACGCCCCTTCAACCGGGCAGCCGCAGCTTGATCCAGACCCAGACGCTGGAAATCTTCAGCCTCAATCTCGCCTTGGGTCAGAGTGACGATGCTGACGTCCTCGCAGCGGCTATACAGGCCAAACGCTGCCAACTCGGCATCGTCGGCATGGGGCGCGATGACCATCACGCGCTGGCGGCTGTAGTCAGGGCTGGCCATGACCCACAAAGTACCGACGGCGCCTGCCGCGCAATACCGGCCGCGCAGGTTCAGTGAGCCCTGCTGTAATGCCTCGGCTTGACCGGACAGGTTCAGAAAACGCCGCCCGCTGACCCCGCGCTCGAAATCCTGGCGATCATCGCCGACCTGAACGTAAGGATCGAGCCAGCGCCCTAGCCAGCCAGCCTTCAATTCAAGTTCGAGAATAAGCGTTTCGCCTGCAGCCAACGGTTCGCTCAGACGCACAACACCACCGCTCAGGCTCACCGCCTGCCGCGCCGTGTCGGTAGGAAACGCGTATTGATAATCGTCAGAGGGCCGGTAGAACAAATGATCGGCAAACCACGCCTCGTGGGCGATCCAGGCCAGCACCAGCAACAGCGGCACCAGCCACCACGCGATGAGTAACCCGATCACAAGCAGCGCGACCAGAAAGGCCACGAGGAACATGCGCTTGTTACGTCGATGGGCCTTGAGAAGCTGTTGCTTGCGAGCGCTCATGGATTCAGACCTTGTAGACCGGCACCGTGTGGCACCAGCGATCCTTGTACTCACGGTCGGCACGACCGAATGAATAACGCAGAGGCTTGCCCAGCGCCCGCGCGTCTGCCCAGGCCTGCTGGGTGTTGACGAAGCTCAGGACGCTGCCAGGGCTGAACTCGCGGCTCTGCGGGTCGACGCCACCATTGACGTATTCAAGCGACACCCATTGCGGCGCCTCGACGCGGTACAGCACCTGAATGGCCACCGGCGCCGATTCGAGCATGGCCACCGAGCCGGTCATGAATTCGCGCAACAGCGTGAAGACTTCGACCAGCCCGGCCTTGCCCGGTACTTCAAAGCCCCAGCGACGCTGAAACAGATCGCCGTAAGCGGCGGCCTGCTCTTGCGGGGTAAAGTCGGACATCGCTACCAGCGAGCCACCCGCCTCTTCCAGCAAGCGCTGCTCGCGACGCTGGTTGTAGCGAAATTTCTTCGAATACTCCTCCGGCAACCGGGCCAGGGCCAAGCCCTCCGGCTGCGCTTTCAAGGTGCTGATCTGCTCGGCATTCAGTTGGGAGACATAGGCCATGCGCTGACGGACCGGCACGACGATATCGGGCGCGATCGGCAGGATGATTTCCGCATTGCCCATGTCCAGCAAGCCGCGCTTGCCCTCGCGCTTGAGCACTTCCTTGGACAAGGCGACGTGGCGCCCCCAGCAGGGAATGGCGGCAAGCACCTCACCGCCAACGATCCAGCCCAGGTAACGCAGTTCGATACCGACGAAGGTCGACAGCCGCTCTACCACTTCGGGATGTGTCGCGAAACTACCACCGAAACGCTGCCAGGCACCCGCGTACGCATCCCGGTCGATTTCACTCCAGCCGCGTTCACGAAAGCTGCGAAACATTGTCAGCATACGTTGGTCACGTGGGCCGGCTGAGGTTCGTCACCTTCTTCAAACTCTTTGGCATGCAGACGTGAGTAATAGCCGTTCTGCTCCAGCAGTTGCGCGTGACTGCCGCGCTCAACGATGCGGCCTTCATCCATGACCAGAATCAGGTCGGCCTTCTCGATGGTGCTCAAGCGGTGAGCAATCACCAGCGTCGTGCGGTTCTGCACCACATGATCCAGTGCTGCCTGAATGTGTCGTTCCGACTCTGTATCGAGAGCCGATGTGGCCTCGTCGAGAATCAGCAACGGTGCATCCTTGAGCAGGGCCCGGGCGATAGCGATGCGTTGGCGCTGGCCGCCGGACAGCAATACGCCGTTTTCGCCGACCATGGTCTCGTAACCCTGCGGCATCTTGACGATGAACTCGTCGGCATAAGCCTCGGTAGCCGCGCGTTTGACCTCTTCGAAAGGTGCGCCAGCCAGATCGCCATAAGCGATGTTGTTGGTCACCGTATCGTTGAACAGCGTGACCGCCTGGGTCACCAGAGCAATCTGGCGACGCAGGCTGCGCAAGGTGAAGTCCTGCACCTCTACGCCATCGAGCAGAATCTGACCCTGCTCATGCTGGTAGAAGCGCGGAATCAACCCGGCCAGCGTCGACTTGCCGCTACCCGAACGCCCGACCAAAGCCACCATCTGCCCAGGCTCGACGACAAAGCTGATGTCGTTGAGCACCTTTTTGTCGGTGTCCGGGTACTGGAAGCTGAGATTGCGCACTTCCAGACGACCTTCAAGACGATCGCGCTCGACCGTGCCCTGATCCACTTCCGCCGGCTCATCCAGTTGCTCGAAAATACTCTCGGCACCGGCCACGCCTTTCTGGATGGTAGAGCTGACTTCAGAGAGCTGACGGATAGGCTTGGGCAACAGACCGGCCATGGTGATGTAAGCCACCAGATCGCCCGGCGACGCGTCACCGCGAAGATAAAGCACGAGGAACATGACCACGGCCATGGCGCTGTACGTCACCAGTTGCAGCATCGGCGTGTAGACCGCGCCGGTCTTGGTCATCGTCAGCTGCTTGTCGGTGTTGCTTTGGCTGGCGTCGCGAAAGCGGTCTTTTTCATAGACTTCACCGCCGAAACTGCGCACCACGCGATAACCATGAATGGTCTCGGAGGCGACGTGCGTGACGTTGCCCATGGACACCTGGATCTTTTTGCTTTGCTTGCGGAATTTCTTGCTGGTGCTGTTCACCATAATGCCGATCACCGGCAGGATAGCGACCATCACCAGGGTGAGTTTCCAGTTCATCCACAACAGGGTGCAGAACAGGAAAATCACCGTCATGCCTTCACGGATGACCACTTTGATCGCGTCAGTCGCCGCCCCCGTGACCATCGTCACGTTGAAGGTGATCCGGGAAATCAGATGACCGGAGTTGTTCTTGTCGAAGAAGCGGTTGGGCAAATCCAGCAACTTGTTGAACAGCACGACCCGCAAGTCATGCACCAGGCCCAGAGAAACCCGCGCCAGAAAGAAGTTGCCGAGATACGAACCCACACCCTGCAACACGGCGATGAACACAATCATCAGCGGCACGGTTTCGAGCAACTGCAACTTGCCCAGATAAGGATTGCCCGGAAACAGACTGGCTTCAGGATTGGCCAGGCCGTCGACAAAGTACTTGAGGATGTAAGCGAGCATCGGCTGGGTCGATGCGAAAAGCAGAAACCCGACGATGCTGAGAAGGAAGAGACCGGCATAAGGCCGCACGTAAGCCAAAAGGCGGAAATAGATCGCCAGCGTTGACTGGGCTTTCGGTTCAGGACTGCTCATGGTGATCCGCACAATTCAGTGAGGCGCGGATGATATCACACGCGTTTTTCCCCCGATAAACATGACTTCACGCCAGCCTTTGAGCAAGTCGGTTAAGATACGCCGCTAATGATGGGAGCCAGATATGCAATCGATTGATCACAGCACTTACGAGGCACTGCGCGAAGGTGCACACGTACTGGAAGCCGACGGCTCCGGCGACAAGGTGCTCAGATTGGCCGATGGACGCATGCTCAAACTGTTCCGTCGCAAACGGCTGCTCAGTTCTGCGCTGTTCTACCCCTACGCGCAACGTTTTGCCGACAACACCCGGGCGCTTGAACAACGCGGCATCCTCTGCCCCAAAGTCATCGCGGTGTACCGCATCCCGAGCATCGAGCGTGACTGTGTGTATTACAGTCCGCTGGCGGGCAATACCGTACGCCAATTGCAAGGCACCAGCGAAGAGACTGAGTCTCTGAGATTCCAGCTGGGCGCATACTTTGCTCAATTGCACGAGAAAGGCGTGTACTTTCGATCGCTGCACTTCGGCAACGTGGTGCTGACCCCGGACGGCCATCTGGGCCTGATCGACATCGCCGACCTGCGCTGCCAGAAGCGCTCGCTCAGCGACAGCAAACGCCTGCGCAATTTCGCTCACCTGCTGCGCTACAAGGAAGATCGGCAATGGTTGCTGGGCCAGGACGCCGGCGACACCTTTATCGAAGGTTACCGACAGGCCCTGCCGAGCAACCGGCAAGCGCCGCTGATCTCGCGCCTGCGCCCACTGCTTGCTTGAACCCTAGCGACCAATCACCACAACGGTCGCGCCTTTGCGATTGGCGAAATGCTCAAGGATGCGCAGCTTGTGTGCTGCCAGCCACTCGTTCAGCCATGGCTCGTCACCTTTCGCCTCGATCACGAAATAACGGTAGTCGCCAGCATGCGCTGGCGATATTGCCTCTTCCTGCGTCAGGACTGGCAACACGTAGCCGCGCCCCGCGTAATAGCTGATCCGCCCATCGGTGAAGTAAGTCGGCGCGTCCGATTCAACATGGGAGGACATCCAGCGGCCGGCCTCGACATAGTGGGTTTTTCCGGCCCCGGTGGAGATGACGTTCGATAGCATCACCAGCAGCGCCAGTACCACCAACCCCTTGCCCAATCGCGGAAATTGGCGAACAAACGCTGCCAGCCCCATCGCCAGCACAGGCACAAACATCAGGTTCAGAAAACTCATGTAGCGCGCATTCATGAACTGTTGCTTGATAAAAAACAGTACCAGTACCACCAGGTAGAGCATCGCTACCCAGGCGAAGGGACGATAGTCGCGCCAGTAGATACCCAGCACGCCCCAGTTGCGCCGCAGAATGAACGGGACGGCGAACGGCCCCATCAACTTGACGAAAGTAATCGTCATGGTCGCAAGGATGCCGAAGAAAATGATCCGACCCGCCTCATCCTGGGAATACTTGGTGATGAGTGAATTAGCGAACTGATCGCAGAGCATCTGGAACGAGGCGAACACACTGCGAGGCTCAATCATGTCCAGATAAAGAACCACGCGCGCCGACAAGAGCACGCCTGTCACCGAGACGACCAGCAACCCGATAACCGGCAACAATGAAAACTGAATGAACGACAGGCGTCGGCTCGACGACCACAGGTTGGGCAATTGCCACAGCGCCAACGCCGGTATCAACAACAACGCCTCCAGCCGAAACAAGGCGGCCGCGACAATTGCCATATGAATAAATGCCGCACGCAACCAGCCTCCACGAGCCTGCCAGCGCAACGCGAGCCACAGCGCCAGCGTGCAAAAAAACCAGAAGCCGCACTCACGGATGATGTCATTTCGAAAGGCATTGACCGCAGGCATTGCCAGCATGACAAGACAGGCCCACCGGGTGATGTCGGGTGAACGCTGACGGACGCAGTCCACCATCAACGCGCTGATGCCAGCAAAGAAGAGGCCACACCAGAGGTAGGCGCTCAGCTCCAATGGCAACCGCAGGATGGAATGGGTAGCGGCAAGCAGAAGGGAAAACCACGGCCAGTCGAAAGTGGCCCAGGCGACATCGGGGCCCTGCTCGGTGACTTGTTGTGCGATATCGATGTAAAGCGCGGCATCACGCCCTACTGTCGCAGTACCCATGACCGCTATCAGCGACAACAGCAAACTGCCAAAAAATGTCAGCCATACCGGGTATTCGTCGATGATCCTGGCGACCTGAGTACCCACTTTCCCGCTCCTGCCTTTCACCCAGCCACCTCACCAACACTCATCACAAGGTACGCGCAGTCACGGCGGACCATTTATCGAAACAGCAGACGCAAAGCCTTGCGAGTGTAGGACCAGCGCGAAAACGTGCGCCAGTCTGCACGCAGCGCCTGAAAATAGAAGCCCTTGGCCAGGCTGTACTCGCCATGTGAGTAACAATCGCGAAACAGCGACAAGCAGCGCTGTGCCAGAAAGGCCTGACGCAGGTCGTGCATCTCCTTTGGCATGCGTCGACTTGAAAATACCTCGCTGACGACTTGCTCCGTACCGGCAGCAAGACTTTGGCGCAAATCATGGCGCATGCTGTCGGCATGTTTGTAGATAAGTGCCAGGGGTTTGTCGAGGACGGTGCAAGGATAGCGCGCCAGCACTTGGGCAAACACTGGCAGATCCTCAACGTTGCGCAAATGTTCCGGGTAATTGCCCGGAACGAATACATCGCGATGCATTGCGCACGCGCCGTTGGATATCGATACGGTCTTGTCCAGCAGGTAACCCTGCAAACGCTGCCGCGGTGTCAACGGCAAGGGCTTGGCGGTCTGTAAGCTGCGCCTGCCGTCGGCAAATACCGACCAATGCGCGCCAATGACCATCCGGGTTTGCGGGTTGCTGGCAATATGTTGCGCAAGCGCAGCCAGTGCGCCGGGTGCCATTTCGTCGTCGGAATCGAGAAAAACCAGATACTTCCCGGTCGTTTCTTCAAGCCCCCGATTGCGCACCGTAGACAACCCGCCATTGCTTTTGCGCAGCGCGCGAAAACGCCCGCCATGCTTGAGCAATAGCGATTCCACTACCTCAGGCGTCTCGTCCGTCGACCCATCGTCGATGACCAGTAAATCCACCGTCGTTTCATCCAACTGCGCCAACACCGACTCCACTGCGCGGGGCAGGGTTCGCGCGTAGTTGTAAACGGGGATCACGACGCTGATCAGTGTTTCAGTCAATTGCGTATCCTTTTACACCCTCTTTGACGACCAGAATATCTTCCATGATCAGGTACTCCAGATCGGAGCCGAAAAACATGTTCAGCGCATCAGTCGGCGAGCAGATCATCGGCTCGCCACGACGGTTGAGCGAAGTGTTCAGCGACACGCCGTTGCCAGTCAGGTTTTCCAGCGCTTTCATCATGTCATAGTAGCGCGGATTGTATTCGCGCTTGAGCACCTGGGCGCGAGACGTGCCATCTTCGTGGACAACTTCCGGCACACGGGTCTTCCACTCTTCAGACACTTCGAAGGTGAACGTCATGAACGGCGCCGGGTGATCGATCTTGATCATCTGTGGGGCGACGGTGTCGAGCATCGACGGGCAGAAAGGCCTCCAGCGCTCGCGGAACTTGATCTGGTGGTTGATCCGGTCGGCCACGCCGGCCACGCTTGGGCAGCCAATGATCGAACGACCGCCCAGTGCGCGCGGACCGAACTCCATGCGCCCCTGGAACCAGGCCACCGGATTGCCCTCGACCATGATTTTGGCGATCTGCTCCGGCATGTTGTCGAGCTTGCGCCAGACAGGCTTGCTCTCATGCCGGGCACACGCGGCGATCACGTCTTCGTTGCTGTACGACGGGCCGAGGTAGACGTGCTCCATCTTCTCGACCGGTACGCCACGGGCGTGGGACACATAGGCTGCTGCGCCAACCGCGGTGCCGGCATCGCCGGACGCCGGTTGCACGAACAGTTCCTTGATGTCATCGCGGGCGATGATTTTCTGGTTCAGCTTGACGTTCAACGCACAGCCGCCGGCGAAAGCCAGTTTGCCGGTTTCCTTGAGCACGTCGCCCAGGTAGTGGTCGATCATCTGCAACGCCAGTTTTTCGAACAGCGCTTGCATGCTCGCGGCGTAGTGGATGTACGGTTCGTCAGCGATGTCGCCTTCGCGTTTCGGGCCCAGCCACTCGATCAGCTTCGGCGAGAAGTAGAAGCCCTTGCCCTTCTCTTTGTAGCGACGCAGGCCGATGACGTTGGCGTAGTCGGTGTTGATCACCAACTCGCCATTTTCGAACGAGGCCAGACGCGAGAAATCGTATTTGCTGGCGTCACCATAGGGCGCCATCCCCATGACCTTGAACTCACCGTCGAGCATCTCGAAACCGAGGAACTCGGTGATTGCGCCGTACAGGCCGCCGAGGGAGTCCGGGTCAAAGAATTCCTTGATCTTGTGGATCTTGCCGTTTTCGCCGTAACCGAAGAAGGTCGTCGCGTATTCACCCTTGCCGTCGATACCGAGGATCGCGGTTTTCTCTTTGAAACCGGAGCAGTGGTAAGCGCTGGAGGCGTGGGCCAAATGGTGCTCGACCGGTTCGATCTTGATCTTTTTCGGATCAAAACCGAGCTGCTCAAGGCACCAGACGATCTTGTTGCGATAGCGCTTGTAGCGACGGTTACCCATCAGGATCGCATCAAGCGCGCGGTCCGGGGCGTACCAGTAGCGCTTGGCATAGTGCCAGCGGGCCTTGCCGAACAGGCTGATCGGTGCGAAAGGGATTGCGACTACGTCGACGTCGGACGGCTTGATGCCGGCCTGTTCAAGACAGAACTTCGCCGACTCGTAGGGCATGCGGTTCTTTGCATGCTTATCGCGTACGAAGCGCTCTTCTTCAGCCGCCGCCACCAGCTTGCCGTCGATGTACAAGGCTGCTGAAGGATCGTGGCTAAGGGCGCCGGACAGGCCAAGAATCGTCAATGCCACAGGGGTCTAGCCTCTTTAGTCTGCGTGCAGGCGCGATGCGCCTTGAAAATTGATGCGCCCTCGCAAATGGCGAGTGGCAGCTAAAGGGCGGGATTATAGCGTAAACGTGACGGGAATTACCCTGTGCGAATTGCCCCGGGGTGAATGGTTTGCATATTCCTTGTCCGCTGACTCAATAACCGCCCATGCGTCGAAATATCCGACGCGGTCGTGCTGCGTTGTACGATTTTTCGTCCCGGGCTACCGACGGCAACCTCTGAAATTAGCACCGAGGCCGTTGCGGGCACAGTTCATGGTTTCTGAAGAAACTGTAAGACATTTCAGAAGCCCCTGTCGCTCTTGCCCGACTCAGACAACACTCGAGATATCTTTAGGCAAACGCTGATCGATTATCTGATACAGCGCGCTGCTCTCGGGCCAGTTACGCATGAATCGCGCCCGGTCCCGCGCATAGGCCGGGGCAAAACTTCCCGGCGAGCCGTGCTGACACATCGAGTCAAGATCGATCAGCGCCCAGCGGTCGTTGTGCCAGAACAGGTTGTGACCCTTGAAATCGCCATGACTGATGCGCTCGGCAATCAATCGAGCGAATAACCGATCCAGTGCCTGCAACTCCGACTCCGGTGCTTCGCCACTTTCAACGTATGGCGCAAAGCGCTCGATGATGTCCGGTCCCGGCAGGAACTCGGTCACCAGATAGGCGCGGCTGCGCAACCACAGGAAGCGCTTTTCCAGCACCGCCAGCGGCTTGGGCGTGGCAATCCCGAGAAACATCAGGCGATTGCCTTCACGCCACGAGTGCCAGGCACGACTCGGACGCCAGAACCGCTTGAGCCAATGCGCGAAGCCCTTGATGTTGTAGCGCTTGATCACCAATTGGCGCGCCCCCACTTCGACCTTGCCGACGCTTGCCGCGCCGCCGGTCTTGTAGAGATGGCCGCGATCAAGCAGGGCATCCGCCTGCTCAAGCACCGGAACCATGGCCGCTTCTTCCTCGCGCCGGATCGCTTGCAGACCAAACGCCCCACGGCGGACGCTGAACAGCGTGCATTCGCGCCCGACCTTGATCAGGTAATCCTTCAGGCGCCAGCGGCGCACCTTGTCGATCTGCTTCTGTAACGCTTCCAGCGGCAAAGCGTGCTCGCTGTTGCTCAACAGGTAATACACCAGCAGCTCTTCGGTGAACGGCTCCAACGCCTTGGGCAACTGGGCGAAAAACACGCCGAGATTTTCCAGGACTTTTTGCCGCGACAACGGCTGACCCGCGGTTTCCACGCAAATGCCGGCACCGTCGATCAGGTACAACTTACCGCCGTGACGCAGCAGATTGTCCAGGTGCAGGTCTTCCTGCCACAGCCCTTTGCCGTGCAACTGGCCAATGGCGGCAAGCGCCTCGGCCAGCACCGCGGTTTGTTCCTCCGCCAGCGGCGGCAGCGCCTCGACTTGCGCCCAGGCATCGCCAAGGCTTTGCGCGCCTTCGAGGAAGTCGAACAGCAGCCAGCCACCCTCACCGTTTTTCAGGCCGTCGGCCAGCAGCAGCGGGGTCGTCAGGCCTTGTGCAGCCAGCAAGCGCACGCCTTCCAGCTCACGCTGAAAATGTCGAGCAGCCTTGCTGCCGACCAGCAATTTGGCCAATACCGGACGACCACGCCAAACGCCGGCACCGACGTAACGCTGCCCCGGCAACACGCGCAGCAGGCTCAGCAACTGCAAATCCGCGGCACCGGCCGCATCGGCCAGTGTGACGGTCAGCGGCAGTTGCGGGGTACGCCCGACAGCGGCCAGCTCAGACAACTGCATCAGCGAGTCTCCTTGTGACTACGGCGCGCGGTCAGCCGGGCGAGCCAGCTGTCGAGCAGCGAACTGTCGATCGGCTGATCGAGATAAGCCGCCAGCAACTCGCGCAGTTGCGCCTCGCTCCACTGTGGTGCGCGGCGCTGCAGCGGCTCCAGATCCTTGATTCGGTCACGCATGCCGAACAACAGCGGCCGGGTTTTCTCCAGATCGATCAATTGCGCCTGATACCCGTCGCCGCTGGCCTGAAGAAAAATATGTTTGGGGTAGAAACAGCCATGCACCTGACGCACCCCGTGCAGCTGCCGCGCCAGCAACCCGCAGGCCTTGAGGATGGCCGACTGTTGCGCGGTGCTGAGCTGCGACCAGCGCGCAAGCAGCGAATCCAGGTCGCTCCAGCCATCCAGCGCTCGCGTCAACAGAATCGCGCGGACTTCGCCAGCGACCTTGCGCTCACCGAAAAATGCCGCTTGCAGCGCCGGAATACCGAGCTTGCGGTAGCGGCTGATATTACGAAATTCGCGAGCAAAGCTTGGCTCACCGAACGGCGCATGCAAGGTGCGGGTCAGGTAGTTGCTCTGGCGCTTGAGGTAGAAACCCTGACCTTCGAGATCCAGACGGAACACGCTGCTCCAGCCGCCACGCGCGGTATTGGGCTCGTCCACCGCTTCAAGTTGTTTGGCCCACAGGGCGTCAAATGTGCCCAGGCCGTGGCGTTCAAGCAAAGCACGGTCTTCATCGGCGAGAAAATCAGTCATTCACGTCCCTCGAAAAATCTCACCACGTGCCGAATCCGTTTCTTGTCGGCAGCGTTCAGCCGATCGCACTGGCGGTATTGCATATAAAAGCGCAGGCGTTGGGTATTGGACAGGTGATATTTGGCGAGCTTGTCGAGACAGGCCAGATCTTTGGTGATCCGATACTTGAGCCAGAAGCCGCGCCAGAACTCGCCATTGGGGCAATCAATAAGAAATATGCGCGACTGGTCGTCGATCAACAGATTGCGCCATTTCAAATCGTTATGGGTAAAACGGTGATCATGCATCGTGCGCGTATAACCGGCCAACTGTTGGCTGACGGCGTCGACCCAGGCGCGATCCTTGAGCTTGGGATCCTTGCGCTCGGCGAGTGCGGCGAGGTCTTCGGTATTGGGCAGCTCGCGGGTGATCATCGCGCCACGGTCGTAAGCCGCGCCGCGTCGCTCCAGCCCCCACGCCACCACTTCAGCGGTGGGAATACCCCACTTGGCAAACCGCTTGAGGTTCTGCCACTCCATCTTGACGCGCGGTTTGCCGAGGTAACGGCGCAGGCCTTTGCCCGCGCCGACGTAGCGCTTGACGTAATAGTTGATGCCGTTGCGCTGCACGCGAACCACTTCGGACAGCGGATCGCGCGTCAGCCGCTCGCCTTGCAGGGCAAACACGGCTTCCAGACTGCCGAAATCTTCGGCCAGATCGCTGTACGGCGGTTCAAGAGTCCAACCCGCCATCAGAGCGCATCCCCGTAACGCTGTTTACGCGCGTAGAGCTTGTTGGCTTTGCCTTCCAGCCAGTTCAGCAGCGGCGCTTCTTCAACCAGAATCTGCCGCAGCGGCTGCTGGAAATAGCCCTTGAGGAATCGCAACTTGTCGCGACGGGTCAGGCCAATATCCAGCGCGGAAAAGTACAGCGCCGCCAGATCCTTGTTGCGCCAGCGTTGCGTGATTCTCGGGCGGGTCTGGGCGCGGTGCAGGTCGATCACCGACAGCTTGAAATCATCCGCCGTCACCGGTTTGTCGGTGTGCAGCAGGAAGTGGCAGATGTAGCAGTCGCGGTGATTGACGCCCGCGCGGTGCATCATGCCAGTCATGCGCGCCACTTCGGCGATCAGCGCGCGTTTGAGCTTTGGCTGCGGCGGCTGCTTGACCCAGTCGATGCTGAAGTCTTCGAGGCTGATGGTCGGCGCCAGTTCTTCGGTAACGATGAACGAATGCTGGTCGGCCGGGTTGCTGCCCTTTTCGCCATACGCCACGGCAGTCATGGTCGGCACGCCGACTTCCTGCAAGCGCTGGATGGCTTTCCATTCCTGACCCGCGCCGAGTACCGGCAGCTTGGCGGTCAGCAGGTTCTTGAAGATCTCACCCCAGCCGATGCCGCGATGGATCTTCACAAAAAATCCATGGCCGTCGACTTCGGTACGCAGCGTCCGGCGCGCTTCGAGCTCGCGATACACCTCGCCCTGCAAGCCCTCGACTTCGGCGAACGGATCGCGTCCAGCCCAGAGGCTTTTGAACGGTTCAGCCAGCATCAACTTCATTTAAGCGTGCTCCGCCAGAATCACATCCGCCGCGTGTTGCGGCATGCTGTAAAGGTCGGCCGTTTCGGCGAACGCCAGACCATTGCGGCTCCAGGCCGCGCGTGCAGCGTCGTCGTTCAACATATCGGTCAGGTATCGCGTCAGTTGCGCCTGATCGAACGGTTCGTCCAGCACTCGCCCGGCATCCGCCTCGGCAATGTAGTGGGCATAACCGCACACCGCGCTGACCAGCACAGGCAGACCTGCGACCAGCGCTTCGAGCAGCACTGTACCGGTATTTTCGTTGTACGCCGGGTGGATCAACAGATCGGCGCCGAGCAGGAACCGCGGGATATCGCTGCGGCCCTTGAGGAACGTCACGTTGTCGCCCAGGCCCAAAGTGGCGCTCTGCATCTGGAACAATTTGGGGTCATCCTGGCCAATTACAAACAGCCGGGTGCGTTTCTTCAGTTCCGCGGGCAATGCGGCCAGGGCTTTGAGGCTGCGATCGACGCCTTTGGTCTTGAACCCGGAGCCGATTTGCACCAGTAGCAGGTCGTCGTCCTTGAGCTTGAATTCGGCACGGAAACCGGCGCGAATCGCATCGGCATCCGCGGGACGGCGACGATCCTGGGCAATGCCCGGCGGCAGCAAATGGAAGCGCTCGAGTGGCGTGTCGTAGTGTTTGATGAACAGCGGCTGCTGCACTTCGGAAATCATCAGCACTTCAGTTTTCGCCTCTTTGGCAAACACCGCGCGCTCGTACTCGGCGAAGTGGCGATAGCGGCCCCAGCGACGGTACAGCGAATTGCGCAGGTTCTGCGCCTTGTCTTCGAAGCAACCGTCGGCGGCGTAATACACGTCCAGGCCTGGCATTTTGTTGAAGCCGATCAGGCGATCCACCGGGCGCTTGGCCAAGTCCGCTTCCATCCATGCCGTGAGTTTTTCGTTGCGACGGTGATTGAAAAACGCCTTGACCGGCGCCACCAGCACTTCGAAACCGGGCGGCACGTCGCCCTCCCAGATCAGCGTGTAGACGCGGATCTGGTGGCCGCGTTTCTGGCATTCGAGGGCGATGCGCATGAAATCGCGCTGCAAGCCACCGAACGGGAAATATTTGTACAGGACGAATGCCAATTGCATCAGCGCAGCTCCTCAGCCATTAACAACGTGCTCAGTCGGCTGGCGACACGCTCGGGGTTCAGACGCGTGAAGCACAGAGGCTGTTCACGCTTCAGGTCAAACTGACGGGCATCCTGCTCGGTCGGTTGATAAGTGCATTTTTTCTGCAGGCACGGCGCGCACGGAAAGTCGCTGGCCATGTGAATCTGCAACTTGCCGTAGGCGCCGGTCAGGCCCGGGTTGGTCGGGCCGAACAGCGAGATGGTCGGCACGTCCAGCGCCGCCGCCAAGTGGCCGAGACCGGTGTCCACCGCCACACAGGCTTGTGCGCCGGCAAGGACTTTGCCGACACCGGCCAGATTCAGCTTCGGCAGGACTTCGGCGTGTTTGAAACCGGCGGCGATGCGTTCGGCACGAGCCTTTTCCAGTGGGTTGCCCCATGGCAGTTTCACGCCGACGCCGAGATAACCGACACGCTCGGTCAGCTCGCGCCAGTAAGCTTCCGGCCAATGTTTGGTGTCCCACGTCGTACCGTGGAGGAACACCACGAAGGCGTTCTTGCGCGGCAGCTCGACCAGACGCTCGACGTTGAGACCATAATCGCCCAAGCCTTTGGGCAGGTCATATCCGAGGGCGATGGCGAACAACTGACGCACACGCTCGACGGCATGTTGACCACGGGCCACGGCCAGTTTGCGATCATAGAATCGCGCAGCCATCGGTTCCCGGGCCGAGCCTTTATCGAGACCGGCCACCGGAGCTTTGACGTAACGGGTCAGCCAGGCGCTTTTCAGCAAGCCCTGTGCGTCGATCACCAAATCGTATTTGTTCGCGCGCACGCTCTGCTTGAAGCGTTTCCACTCGCCGCTGGTGATGGTTTTCCAAAGACTTTTGCGCCAGCGACGGATCGCCACCGGAATCACTTTGTCAACGGCCGGGTGCCAGGTCGGAATCTCGGCGAAGCCTTCTTCCACCACCCAGTCGAACTTGATTCCGGGGATGGCCCGGGCCGCGTCGGTCAGCGCCGGCAACGCGTGAATCACGTCACCCAGCGAAGAAGTCTTGATCAGCAATACCCGCAACTTAATGAACCTCGACCACTGAGCCCTGCAACTTCTGCAAGGCATCGTTGACCGCGTCCGGCATCAGCTGGCGCAGGCAGTTGTAATGGCCGAAACGGCAGGTTCGGTCGAAGCACGGGCTGCAATCGAGGCCCAAACGGACGATTTCGACGTGCTCGGCCAGCGGCGGGGTAAAGCCCGGGGAGGTCGAACCATAAACGGCCACCAACGGGCGGTTCAGCGCGGCGGCGACGTGCATCAGGCCGGAGTCGTTGGAGACTACCGAGTCGGCGCAGGACAGCAGGTCGATGGCTTCGGCCAACGAGGTGCCACCGCTGAGATTCACCGCCTCTTCACGCAGGCCAGGAATCAGCCGCGCGCGGATGTCTTCGCCGACCGCGTGATCGTTTTTCGAGCCGAACAGCCACACCTGCCAGCCTTCGCGAATTCGCGCTTCGGCGACTTTGGCGTAATGCTCGGATGGCCAACGTTTTGATTCGCCGAACTCGGCGCCTGGACACAGGGCCAACACCGGGCGGTCGAGGCTCAAGCCAAACTTGGCCAGCGCCGCTTCGCGGGTGACCGGGTCAATTTGCAGACTTGGCCGTGGATACGGTTTCGGCAGTTCGGCGTTCGGTTCATAGGCCAAGGCCATGAAACGCTCGATCATCAGCGGATAACGCTCTTTATCGAGGGTGCGCACGTCATTGAGCAGGCCATAGCGGAACTCGCCGCGCCAGCCGGTGCGTTTCGGGATGCCGGCAAAGAACGGCACCAGCGCCGACTTCAATGAGTTGGGCAGCAGGATCGCCTGATCGTACTGGCCGCGCAGGGACTTGCCGATCCGCCGACGGGTCGCCAATTCAAGCGCGCCATGGCCGAGCGGAAAGCTCAAGGCCTTGCGCACTTCGGGCATGCGCTCAAGGATCGGCCGGCTCCACTCGGGGGCCAGCACGTCGATTTCGCATTGCGGGTGGCGCTGCTTGAGACACTGAAACAGTGTCTGCGCCATCACCATGTCACCGACCCAACTGGGCCCAACGATCAGAATATTCATGTGGTTTCCAAAAACGAACCGGGGAGGCATTACGCCTCCCCGCCTCGAGAATTCTACAAACACTGTAGATCTACTGTGGGAGCGAGCCTGCTCGCGACGGGGTCGTCACATTCAACATTATTGTCGTCTGATACTCCGCTATCGCTGGCAAGCCAGCTCCCACAGGGTTTCGCATTCATTCACATATCTGCGATTCACCGCAGATCTACTGTGGGAGCAAGCCTGCTCGCGATGGGGCCATAACATTCAACAACGATGTTGTCTGACACTCCGCTATCGCGAGCAGGCTCGCTCCTACAGGGTTTCGCATTCATTCACACATCTGCGACTCACCGCAGATCTACTGTGGGAGCGAGCCTGCTCGCGATGGGCCATAACATTCAACATCGATGTTGTCTGACACTCCGCTATCGCGAGCAGGCTCGCTCCTACAGGGTTTCGCATTCATTCACACATCTGCCACTCACCGCAGATCAATTGTAGGAGTGAGCCTGCTCGCGATGGGGTCGTCACATTCAACATTATTGTCGTCTGATACTCCGCTATCGCTGGCAAGCCAGCTCCCACAGGGTTTCGCATTCATTCACACATCTGCGACTCACCGCAGATCTACTGTAGGAGTGAGCCTGCTCGCGATGGGCCATAACATTCAACATCGATGTTGTCTGACACTCCGCTATCGCGAGCAGGCTCGCGCCTACAGGGTTTTGCATTCATTCACACATTTGCGACTCAGCTTAGCCCCATCTCTTTCCATATCCGCAATACCTGCCGACGCTCTTCGGCAAACTGGTCGCCGGCAATCACCCCGGCGTCCTTCTGCAAGGCCTGCCGGTGGGCGGCGGAGCGGTAGGCTTTATAGGCCTCACGCAACAGACTGGCATCTTCGGCAGGCATCAGCCCTTCGTGTTCCAGCTCTTCCAGGATGCGGATGTTATCGGTCCAGCGCAGCAGTGGCGGGTGGCTTTGCGACCACGCCAGAGCCGCGTATTGCACCATAAATTCAATATCGACGATACCTCCGGCGTCCTGCTTGAGGTCGAACGGCGCCGTGGCCTCGAAGGCGTTTGCCGCTGTGCCGGCTGCGGTGCTCTTGCTGCCGAGGTTGTCGCGCATCTTCGCGCGCATCTCGCTGACTTCCTGTTGCAGCTTGGCCAGGTCCCGGGTTTTACCCAGTACCTTGGCGCGGACCTTCTCGAAGGCCTGCCCGACATCCTGACTGCCAACCAGCACCCGCGCCCGCACCAGCGCCTGATGCTCCCACGTCCAGGCTTCGTTTTCCTGATAGCGGGCAAAAGCGCCGAGCGAACTGACCAGCAACCCCGATGCACCGGACGGCCGCAAGCGCATATCCACTTCATAAAGCTGACCGGAGTTGGTCTGCGCCGTCAGCAAGTGGATGATCCGCTGCCCCAGCCGCGTGAAGAATTGCGCGCCATCAATCGGTTTCGGGCCATCGGTTTCGGCCTGCGGATCGCCGTCGTGAATGAACACCAGATCGAGGTCCGAACCATGCCCCAGTTCCAGGCCGCCGACTTTGCCGTAACCGACAATGATGAACCCGGGATCGCACAACGTACCGTCGGTACGCAACGGCGTGCCGTACTTGGCCACGGTCTGGCGCCAGGCCAGCGCCAGCACTTGCGCAAGAATCGCCTCGGCCAGCCAGGTCAGATAGTCGCTGACCTTCATCAGCGGCAAACTGCCGGCGATTTCCGATGCGGCGACGCGCAAGCGGTGCGCCAGTTTGAAATGGCGCAGGGCTTCCATCTGTTGTTCGAGGTCGTCTTCGGGAATCCGCGTCAGGCGCTCGCGCAATTCAGCAGCGAGTTCCGGCGCCAATGGCGGTTTGAACAAGCGCCCTTCGTTGAGCAATTCATCGAGCAACAGCGGGAAGCGGGTGATCTGCTCGGCAATCCACGGGCTCGCTGCACACAACGTCAACAAACGACGCAGCGCACCAGGGTTTTCCGTCAGCAACACCAGGTACGCCGAGCGCCGCGCCACCGCTTCAACCAGTGGCAGCACACGCTCAAGCACCAGATCGGGGTTGTCATGCTCAACCGCTTGGGCGATCAGGCGCGGGATGAATAAATCCAGACGTTCGCGTCCCAGACGCTGCATCGCCCGCAGTTGCGGACTGCCGCGCAGCCCGGCCAAGGCCTTCAGCGCTTTCGGCGCATCGCTGAAGCCGCCCTCCTCCAACTGACGGCAGGCAGCCTCTTCGTCCTGCGCCTCTTCCCACAGCGGCAGCCATTCACCGCCAACCACCACTTCGCTTTCGGTGCCCTCTTCCTCATCAGGATCAGCGATCACCTGTGCAAAGTGCCAGGCCACCCGGCCGCGCCAGAACATCAGTTTTTCATGGAAGGCCTCCCAGTCGGCAAACCCGAGCATGAACGCGATACGCGCCTGATCCTGAGCGCCGTCCGGCAGCATCTGAGTCTGGCGGTCGGCAATCGCCTGGATCGCGTGCTCGGTGTAACGCAGAAACTCATACCCCTCGCGCAACTCGCTGATCACTGCGGGTGGCAGATAACCCTGACCTTCCAGCGTGCTCAACACCTTTAATAGAGGACGCTGTTGCAGACTCAGATCGCGCCCGCCGTGGATCAGCTGAAAAGCCTGTGCGATGAACTCGACCTCGCGGATCCCGCCCGATCCGAGCTTGATGTTGTCGGCCATACCTTTGCGCCGGACTTCCTGCTGAATCAGCTGCTTCATGGTGCGCAGCGCTTCGATTGCCGAGAAGTCCAGATAACGCCGGTAAACGAACGGCCGCAGCATGTCGAGCAACTGTGCGCCGGCCACTTGATCGCCGGCCACCACGCGCGCCTTGATCATCGCGTAGCGTTCCCAGTCGCGACCCTGATCCTGGTAATACTGCTCCAGCGCATTGAAGCTCAGCACCAGCGCGCCCGATGAACCGTACGGACGCAGACGCATGTCGACACGGAACACGAAGCCATCGACGGTCATCGGGTCCAGCGCCTTGATCAGGCGCTGGCCGAGGCGGATGAAGAATTCCTGATTATCCAGTGCGCGCTTCACGCCAACGGTTTCGCCGCCCTCGGGATAGGCGAAGATCAGGTCGATGTCCGAGGACAGGTTCAACTCAACCGCGCCGAGCTTGCCCATGCCAAGAATGACCATCTGCTGCGGCAAACCGCTGCGACGCCCGGTTGGCGTGCCGAACTGCTGACAATGGCGGCTGTACAACCATTGATAAGCTTGATCGATGGAGGCGTCGGCCATGTCCGACAGATCACGGCAGGTCTGCACCAGATCTGCCTGGCGGGTCAGATCACGCCAGATGATCCGCACCTGATGGCGTGCGCGCTGACGGCGCAGGACGCGGCCGAGTTCATCTTCAGTCTGGGCGGCATCCACTGCAGCGGCTATTTGCGCGCACAACTCACCGTGCGCAAACGGCCGGTCGAGCTCACCGGACTGCACCAGCGTCAGTAACATCAAAGGGTCACGAACGCTCTGTTCAATGACGAACTCGCTGGCGCCGGTGACGCGGGCAAATTGCGCCCAGCGTTCGGATGTCCAGTTCGAGAAGCCATGATCGTCTTCAAGCGCGGCGACGGCCGTACGGAACGACTGCTCGGATCGAGTGACCAACGGCAGGAGAATGGCGGGCAGTTCGGCAAGCACGGGCAGGGTCATGGTCTATCCTTGATCGGCGTGTAAATGGCCGCTTGTAGTGAACGGTGAAAACCCGCTACCTGAAGGACTGTCGAACAAAAGTTAGAAATAGCTGAAATTTCTTTTTCTTTGGCAGCCAGCATCAAACTTTCACCTTTTTCGGATGGCAATCGACCAACCTTAACGATTATTCTCACAACGTAGTCGGAGGCCACAAGCCTTTCATCTGTAGTTTTACTACTCGTCTATACATTCGAAAGGCTGAAATGCCGGAAGATTTGTAGTAAAACTACACGCCGCCGGAACAACCTGTCGGCAATCCAAGAATTTTAAATCGTCTGCCCACAAGGCCAGTCGCAAACTCAGGCAACCGATTCTGGAAGCCTTTCCGCCCTGGAGCAAGCCATGCAAGACCTCGATCCCGTCGAAACCCAGGAATGGCTGGACGCCCTGGAATCGGTTCTCGACAAAGAAGGCGAAGACCGTGCTCACTATCTGATGACCCGTATGGGCGAACTCGCGACCCGCAGCGGCTCGCAGCTCCCTTACGCCATCACCACGCCTTACCGCAACACCATCCCCGTCACCCACGAAGCACGCATGCCTGGCGACCTGTTCATGGAACGCCGCATTCGCTCGTTGGTACGCTGGAACGCGATGGCCATGGTAATGCGTACGAACCTGAAAGATTCTGACCTGGGTGGTCACATCTCCAGCTTCGCTTCCAGTGCGACCCTGTATGACATCGGCTTCAACTACTTCTTCCAGGCCCCGACCGACGAACACGGCGGCGACCTGATCTACTTCCAGGGCCACACCTCGCCAGGCGTTTACGCCCGTGCATTCATGGAAGGCCGCATCACCGAAGACCAGATGAACAACTTCCGCCAGGAAGTGGACGGTCAGGGCCTGTCGTCCTACCCGCACCCTTGGCTGATGCCTGACTTCTGGCAGTTCCCGACCGTATCGATGGGTCTGGGTCCGATCCAGGCGATCTACCAGGCACGTTTCATGAAGTACCTGGAAGCTCGTGGCTTCATCCCGGAAGGCAAGCAAAAAGTCTGGTGCTTCCTGGGCGACGGCGAGTGCGACGAACCAGAATCCCTGGGCGCCATCTCCCTGGCTGGCCGCGAGAAGCTCGACAACCTGATCTTCGTCATCAACTGCAACCTGCAGCGCCTCGACGGCCCGGTTCGCGGTAACGGCAAGATCATCCAGGAACTCGAAGGCGTGTTCCGCGGTGCTCAGTGGAACGTGACCAAAGTCATCTGGGGCCGTTTCTGGGACCCACTGCTGGCCAAGGACGTCGACGGTATCCTGCAACGTCGCATGGACGAAGTCATCGACGGCGAGTACCAGAACTACAAAGCCAAAGACGGCGCGTTCGTACGTGAACACTTCTTCAACACGCCTGAACTCAAGGCAATGGTTGCAGACCTGTCCGACGACGAGATCTGGAAACTCAACCGTGGCGGCCACGACCCGTACAAGGTCTACGCGGCGTACCACGAAGCGGTCAACCACAAAGAACAACCAACCGTCATCCTGGCCAAGACCATCAAAGGTTATGGCACCGGTGCCGGCGAAGCGAAAAACACTGCGCACAACACCAAGAAAGTCGATGTCGACAGCCTGAAGTTGTTCCGCGATCGCTTCGACATCCCGGTCAAGGACGAAGAGCTGGAGAACCTGCCGTTCTTCAAGCCAGAGGCAAACAGCGCCGAAGCCCGCTACCTGAGCGAGCGCCGCACTGCACTGGGCGGTTTCGTGCCACAGCGCCGCGCCAAGTCTTTCGACATTCCTACACCGCCACTCGATACCCTCAAGGCTATCCTCGACGGCTCGGGCGACCGTGAAATCTCCACCACCATGGCTTTCGTGCGGATCCTCGCGCAACTGGTCAAGGACAAGGAAATCGGCTCGCGTATCGTGCCGATCATCCCGGACGAAGCCCGTACCTTCGGTATGGAAGGCATGTTCCGTCAGTTGGGCATCTACTCGTCCGTCGGCCAGCTCTACGAGCCAGTCGATAAAGACCAGGTGATGTTCTACAAGGAAGACAAAAAGGGCCAGATCCTCGAAGAAGGCATCAACGAAGCGGGCGCCATGAGCTCCTTCATCGCTGCCGGTACTTCGTACTCCAGCCACAACCAGCCAATGCTGCCGTTCTACATCTTCTACTCGATGTTCGGCTTCCAGCGTATTGGCGACCTGGCTTGGGCAGCAGGCGACAGCCGTACCCGTGGCTTCCTGATCGGCGGCACCGCTGGCCGGACTACCCTGAACGGCGAAGGCCTGCAACACGAAGACGGCCACAGCCACATCCTGGCCGCGACCATCCCGAACTGCCGCACCTTTGATCCAACCTACGGCTACGAGCTGGCGGTGATCATTCAGGACGGCATGAAGAAGATGACCGAAGAGCAGCAGGACGTTTTCTACTACATCACCGTGATGAACGAGTCCTACCAGCAACCCGCCATGCCGGCCGGTGCAGAGGAAGGCATCATCAAGGGCATGTACCTGCTCGAAGAAGACACCCGCGAAGCAGCACACCACGTACAGCTGATGGGCTCCGGCACCATCCTGCGCGAAGTGCGTGAAGCGGCGAAGATTCTGCGTGAAGAGTTCAACGTCGGCGCCGACGTGTGGAGCGTCACCAGCTTCAACGAACTGCGTCGCGACGGCCTGGCCGTAGAGCGCAGCAACCGTCTCAAGCCTGGCCAGAAGCCTCAGAAGAGCTACGTTGAAGAGTGCCTGAGCGGCCGTAAAGGTCCGGTCATTGCCTCTACCGACTACATGAAGCTGTTCGCCGAGCAGATCCGTCAGTGGGTACCGTCCAAGGAATTCAAGGTCCTGGGCACCGACGGTTTCGGCCGCAGCGACAGCCGCAAGAAACTGCGTCATTTCTTCGAAGTCGACCGTCATTTCGTGGTGTTGGCAGCCCTGGAAGCACTGGCTGACCGTGGTGATATCGAACCCAAGGTTGTGGCTGAAGCCATCACCAGGTTCGGCATCGACCCGGAAAAACGCAACCCACTGGACTGCTGAGGAGACATTTTGTGAGCGAACTCATTCGCGTACCTGACATCGGCAGCGGTGAAGGTGAAGTAATTGAACTGTTTGTGAAGGTCGGCGACCGTATCGAAGCCGACCAGAGCATCCTGACCCTGGAATCGGACAAGGCCAGCATGGAAGTGCCGGCCCCGAAAGCCGGCGTCATCAAAAGCCTGAAAGTGAAGCTGGGCGACCGTCTGAAAGAAGGCGACGAACTGCTGGAGCTGGAAGTCGAGGGCGCCGCTGAAGCGGCCCCGGCGGCTGCCGCTGCGCCTGCTGCAAAAGCTGAAGCCAAACCGGCTGCCGCTCCTGCTGCCGCCGCCCCAGCCGCTGCCCCTGCTGCCGCTTCGGTTCAGCAAGTGCACGTGCCGGACATCGGTTCGTCGGGCAAGGCGCAGATCATCGAGATCCAGGTCAAGGTCGGCGACACCGTCGAAGCTGATCAATCGCTGATCACCCTTGAATCCGACAAGGCGAGCATGGAAATCCCGTCGCCTGCCGCTGGCGTGGTCAAGGCCATCAGCGTCAAGCTCAACGACGAAGTTGGCACCGGCGACCTGATTCTGGATCTGGAAGTGGCGGGTGCTGCGGCCCCTGCTGCTGCCGCTCCGGCTCAGGCTGCTGCGCCGGCCGCTGCTGCTGCGCCTGCTCCGGCAGCCGCGCCAGCTGCACCGGTGGCCGACAGCGTTCAGGACATCCACGTGCCGGACATCGGTTCGGCCGGCAAGGCCAAGATCATCGAAGTGTTGGTCAAGGCTGGCGACAGCGTTGAAGCTGACCAATCGCTGATCACTCTGGAATCCGACAAGGCGAGCATGGAAATCCCATCGCCTGCCGCTGGCGTGGTCGAAAGCGTTTCCATCAAGCTGGATGACGAAGTCGGCACTGGCGACCTGATTCTGAAGCTGAAAGTCAAAGGCGCGGCGCCTGCTGCTGCTCCGGCTCCAGCTGCCGCTGCAAGTGCTCCGGCACCTGCCGCTGCTGCCCCGGCTGCCGCTGCACCTGCACCTGCTGCAGCCGCACCAGCCGCCGCCCCGGCCAAGCCGGGCGCGAAAGTTCACGCCGGCCCTGCCGTGCGTCAACTGGCCCGCGAGTTCGGCGTTGAGCTGAACGCAGTCGGCGCCAGCGGTCCGCACGGTCGCATTCTGAAAGAAGACGTGCAGGTTTACGTCAAAGCGATGATGCAGAAGGCCAAGGAAGCACCGGCCGCAGCTGCCGGCGCTACCGGTGGTGCGGGCATCCCGCCGATTCCGGTCGTCGACTTCAGCCGTTTCGGCGAAATCGAAGAAGTGCCGATGACTCGCCTGATGCAGATCGGCGCGTCGAGCCTGCACCGCAGCTGGCTGAACATCCCGCACGTGACTCAGTTCGATTCGGCTGATATCACTGAGCTGGAAGCGTTCCGCGTCGCACAGAAAGCCGTTGCAGAGAAGGCCGGCGTCAAGCTGACCATTCTGCCGCTGCTGCTCAAGTCCTGCGCGCACATGCTCAAGGAGCTGCCGGACTTCAACAGTTCGCTGGCACCAAGCGGCAAGGCGATCATCCGCAAGAAATACATCAACATCGGCTTCGCCGTCGACACCCCGGATGGCCTGCTGGTACCGGTCATCAAGAACGTCGACCAGAAGAGTCTGTTGCAACTGGCAGCCGAAGCCGCTGCGCTGGCCGCCAAAGCCCGCGACAAGAAGCTTACCGCTGACGACATGCAAGGCGCCTGCTTCACCATTTCCAGCCTCGGCCACATTGGCGGCACCGGCTTCACGCCGATCGTCAACGCGCCGGAAGTGGCGATCCTCGGTGTTTCCAAGGCAACCATCCAGCCAGTCTGGGACGGCAAAGCCTTCCAGCCGAAACTGATGCTGCCGCTGTCGCTGTCCTACGATCACCGTGTGATCAACGGCGCCGCTGCCGCACGCTTCACCCAGCGTTTGGGCAGCCTGCTGGCGGACATCCGCACCATCCTGCTGTAATCCAGACGGCCCTCCGGCGACGGAGGGCCGCTTGTGCTCCACGTTTTCGAGCGCCACACGCTCGTACCTCAACCCCGCCAATTGGCGGGGCTTTTTTTGCCTGAAATAAACCAGGTCTCGTATTTTTCCTACAAGTTGCGCTGACATCGGCCACGACTCCAGTCAACTTTGCATCGACTTATCCATTCGACATGCAACTAACCTTGGCGCAGCAAGTTTATTAACCAAACTTGACGCCAAAACTTATCAAGTAATTCATTCGAATGGATTCGAAAATGCTAAAACCAACTATAGGCCCAATTATCGGCCATGTAACAACTCATCATGCACGCATATTTATCCGCGGCGACCGACAGGACAACAACACCGTGTTTGCCGGGATACGTTATCGCATCGCCGACACACAACAATGGTCTAACGGTATTTTTGCCAAACTGAGCGATCTGCGAGATATGTCGGAAGTTTTCGCACTCAACCACTTGAGCAGCGATACGGAATACGAATTTCAAGCAGGCTGGTTCAGCCCGATGAATCCGGTTCATACCCAGGACTCGGTGGCAGAACTGCCGCTGCAATGGCCTCGGGAGATCTACCGTTTGCGCACCCGCTCAACAGCAATGCGCGCAAGGGCCTACATTGTCGGCTCTTGCCGGTACTTGCGCATGACCGCCGGCATTGCTTCACTGCCCCAGTTGGGCGACCGGATCTTTGCGTCCATCAATCAATTGATCGAGGGCGCACAACCCCCTATCAGTGCCACGCTGATGACCGGCGATCAAATTTATGTCGACGACATGAACCTGATCGCACCGGATCGCGAATACAAGGACATACTCAGTAAATACCGCGCGGCGTTCTCGCAACCCAATATAAAGCGATTGATGTCCAGCACTTCGACTTACATGATTCTCGACGACCATGAAATAGAAGATAACTGGCCGGCCAATGCCAGCAAGTCCGACGGCGCGTTATATCGCAATGCCATGGCCGCCTATGAGTTGTATCAAGCCAGTCACAGCCCGGTACATCCGCTGACAACTAACGGCCAGATTGATCGTTCGGTACTTCAGCACTATTGGTATCAGTTCAGTGACGGTGACATTGAATGGTTCGTGACCGACAGCCGCACTCGACGTAACTTGTCAGTCGATGATCGACGCATTCTCGATGAGGCTCAGGAGCACGCGTTGCTGGAGTGGCTGATCAGCAGTCCGGCGCGGGTGAAGTTCGTAGTGACCAGCGTGATGTTCTACCCGGATCGCAAACAATTCGGCGACGATGCGTGGAAAGCCTTCCCGGAACAGCGCCTGCGCCTTCTGGAAACCATCCGCATCCAAGGGATCAAAAACGTGGTGTTCGTCTCGGGCGACGTGCACGGTTCGCTGACCGCGCGCCTGACCCACAGCGACGATCCGGACTTTGAAGTCCACACCATCGTTTCCTCGCCCCTGTGCAACAGCATGCTGCTGCCGTACGCCAAGGCTTCCACTTTTATACTCGACCAACCGCTGGTGCGTACGGCGACGGGCGACTATCAGCATGAGTTGACCAGCACGGTGGTCAGTAAAGACAACTTTGCCCATGTGGTGGTCGAAGCCGATCAGATTCTGGTCAATTACCATGACCGGGATGGCAAGAGGCTCCAGTCGATCGCGATAAAACTGCGTTAGGGCGTTAAAAGATCGCAGCCTTCGGCAGCTCCTACAAAGGGCAAATTCGCCTGTAGGATCTTTCGGAGGCTGCGATCTGTAGCTCTTTTCTGACAGACACTGGAGAAATGCCCCGCGCGGCCGACACATTCTTATAGCACTTGGCCTTCATCACTCTTGTCAGTCAGTGCCGCAATGATGCAACCTTGCCGCAGGCAACAGTAAAGAGGGCGAGAGCCCAGAGCGTTCAGCATATTTCCAAGCGAGTTTCCCTCCATGAAGAGCCAACCCGATGCCGCCAGCCGTATGGTGGCCGAGGTAGTGACGCAATTGCCGGTGCCCTCGCGGCTCGGCATGCTGCGTTTCGAGCGCTTGAATGAAGCCAGCTGGGCAATGCTGTTCCTTGATCCCAATTGCGAACGTCAATTCGGTCAACCGGCCGTTGAGTTGTGTGCTCTGGTCGGCTCACCATACGCCAGCCTGATGGAGCCGGAAGCACGCTATCAGTTGCACGACACGATCCAATTGCAACTCAGTGCCAGCCCGCATTATCTGGTGCGTTACACGCTGCACACCCCTGCCGGCGCGCTGTCCATTCTGGAACTCGGCGAAGCCTATAAGCAGCACAATCGTCACTTGCTGCGCGGCTATCTGCTGGCGGTCGATACCGTATTCGACGAAGCGCCGCTGCTGCCTTGCGTCGATCTCGAAACCCAGAACTCGCGCTTGCAGATCGCCCTCGAACTCAATCAGCGTGCCCAGCAGGAACAACTGCAGCATCTGGATCGAGTACGCGCCCAGCAGGATCTGATTCTGCTACTCGCCCGCCAGCGCTACAGCACGCACAACTCGCTGCAAGAAGCCGCCGAACTGATCACCCGCTGCGCCTGCGATATCTATGAAATCGACTGTGCCAGCCTGTGGAACCTCGAAGGCCAGCAACTGCTGCCGATCTCGGCTTACCACCGCGCGACCCAGGACTACATTCTCCCGGACGCGATCGACATCAGCGGCTTCCCTGATTACATGGACGCCCTGCACAGCAGCCGCGCCATCGACGCACACAATGCCATGCGTGACCCGCGCACCCGCGAGATGGCCGAAGCGCTTCGCCCGCGCGACGTCAACGCCATGCTCGACGCCAGCATCCGCGTCGACGGCCACGTGGTCGGTGTGCTGTGCCTGGAGCAGACCGGCGTCACCCGCGCCTGGCAGTCCGATGAAATCGCCTTTGCCGGCGAACTGGCCGACCAGTTCGCCCAAGTGATCAACAACCACAACCGGCGCACCGCCACCAGCGCCCTGCACCTGTTCCAGCGTGCGGTCGAGCAAAGCGCCAATGCCTTTTTGCTGGTCAATTGCGACGGCGTGGTCGAGTACGTCAACCCGAGCTTCACCGCGATCACCCAGTACACCACCGAGGAAGTCCACGGCCAGCGCCTGTCGGAACTGCCGGCCCTGGAAAACCTCAGCGAGCTGCTGTTCGACGCGCCCTCGGCGCTGGCCAAGAGCAACAGCTGGCAGGGCGAATTCAAGAGCCGCCGGAAAAACCTCGAACCGTACTGGGGGCAGTTGTCGATCTCCAAGGTTTACGGCGACAACCGAGAGCTGACCCATTACATCGGCATCTACGAAGACATCACCCAGACCAAACTGGCGCAGCAGCGCATCGAACGTCTGGCGTACACCGACAACCTGACCAACCTCGGTAACCGCCCGGCGTTCATCCGCAACCTCGACGAACGCTTCGCCCGCGATACCGATACTCCGATCAGCCTGCTGCTGGTGGACATCGACAACTTCAAGCGCATCAACGACAGCCTTGGCCACCAGACCGGCGACAAACTGCTGATCAGTCTGGCGCGGCGTTTGCGCAACAGCCTGAGCTCGAGCGGCAGCCTCGCCCGGTTCGCCAGTAACGAATTCGCGGTGCTGCTCGACGACACCGACCTTGAGGTCGGCCAGCAGATCGCCAGCCAGTTGCTGATGACCCTCGACAAACCGATGTTCGTCGACAACCAGTTGATCAGCGTCACCGGTTCCGTGGGCCTTGCCTGCGCGCCCCTGCACGGCCGCGACCCACAAACCCTGATGCGTAACGCCGGTTTGGCCCTGCACAAGGCCAAGGCCAACGGTAAACATCAGGTACAAGTCTTCACCGAAGCGCTAAACGCCGAGGCCAGCTACAAGCTGTTCGTCGAGAACAATTTGCGGCGCGCCCTGACCCAGAACGAGCTGGACGTGTTTTACCAGCCCAAGCTCTGCCTGCGCAGTGGTCGCCTGCTGGGGATGGAAGCGCTGTTGCGCTGGAATCATCCGGAGCGCGGCATGATTCGTCCGGATCAGTTCATCAGCGTCGCCGAAGAAACCGGCCTGATCATTCCGATCGGCAAATGGATCGCCCGTCAGGCCTGCCGCATGAGCAAAGCGCTGACCGCTGCCGGTCTGGGTAATCTGCAAGTGGCGATCAATCTGTCGCCCAAGCAGTTCTCCGATCCGGACCTGGTCGCGTCCATCGCCAACATCCTCAAGGAAGAAGCGCTGCCGGCCAATCTGCTGGAGCTGGAGCTGACCGAAGGCCTGCTGCTGGAAGCCACCGAAGACACGCACTTGCAACTTGATCAACTCAAGCGCTTGGGCCTGACCCTGGCCATGGATGACTTCGGCACCGGCTACTCGTCGCTCAGCTACCTGAAAAAATTCCCGATCGACGTCATCAAGATCGATCGCAGCTTCATCCACGAAATCCCCGACAATCAGGACGACATGGAAATCACCTCAGCGGTGATCGCCATGGCCCACAACCTGAAACTCAAAGTCGTGGCCGAAGGCATCGAAACCGCCGAGCAACTGGCGTTCCTGCGTCGCCATCGTTGCGATGTGGGCCAAGGCTATCTGTTCGACCGGCCGATCCCCGGCGCCGATCTGATCCAGGCCCTCAAACGCTACCCGCGCGGCCCGCTCTGCCTCTGATCTCGCCGCCCCCTCATGTAGGAGCTGCCGCAGGCTGCGATCTTTTGATCCTGTTTTTTAAAGACAAGATGAAAAGATCGCAGCCTTCGGCAGCTCCTACATTGAATAGTGCGAAATCGGGCATCATTGGGCACACTGGCGGTCTACTTTTTTTACATCCCATCCTGACTGAGAGGAACGATCATGGTTCTGCGCTCGGAAATTCTGGTGAACAAAAACGTGCTCCCGACTAAAGAACAAGCTCTGCCCGGCCGCGAAACCGCGATGACCCTGCCTGAAAAGCACTTCGTCTTTGACGAAACCCCGCTGCTCGGCCCGTTTTTCCAGGACGTCGATTTCGCAATCTTCGGTCTGGGCTGTTTCTGGGGTGCCGAACGTCGCTTCTGGCAGCGCGAAGGCGTGGTCAGCACGGTGGTTGGTTATGCCGGTGGCTTCACGCCAAACCCGACTTACGAAGAAGTCTGCTCAGGCCTGACCGGCCACGCCGAAGTGGTGCTGGTGGTGTATGACAAGGCGCAAGTCAGCTACGAAGAATTGCTGGCGATGTTCTGGGAGCTGCACAACCCGACTCAGGGCATGCGTCAGGGCAACGACATCGGCACCCAGTACCGCTCGGTGATCTACGCGACCTCGCCAGAGCAACTGGATGCTGCGCTGGAGAGTAAGGCGACCTATCAGGCTGAACTGTCGAAAGCGGGCCTGGGTGAAATCAGCACCGAGATCGAACAGGCACCGACCGTGTACTTTGCCGAAACTTATCACCAGCAATACCTGGCGAAAAACCCGGAAGGCTACTGCGGGATTGGCGGCACCGGCGTGTGCATGCCACCGAGTCTGGCCGGTAACTAAGCCTTAAAGCAAAAGATCGCAGCCTTCGGCAGCTCCTACAGGGGTCGAGATCGTCCACAAATGTGTGAGCGTTCACCGAGCCCTGTAGGAGCTGCCGCAGGCTGCGATCTTTTGATCTTGCCGTTGATCAGCTCTCGGCAATCAACCAATCCATCTGCCACCCACCCTGGGTCTGGCCCAATTTCTTCGACAACCACGGCAGCAGCTCTCGCAACTCTTCCTCCAGCCCCCACGGCGGATTGGCAATCGCCATTCCCGAGCCGTTCAGGCTGTTCGGCGTATCCAATGGATGCACCAACAACTCCACGCGCAACAATTTCGGCGCGCCAGTGCCGGCCAGGTCCTGATAGAAACGGCGCAACGCACGCTGATCCTTCACCGGGTACCAGATCGCCGTCACGGTTTGACGCATCCGGCCAATGGCCTCTTTCATCGACGCCGCACAACGCTGCATTTCATCGAGCTGCTCGAACGGCGGATCGATCAACATCACCGCGCGCTTCTCCTGCACCGGCAACATCGCCCGCGCAACATGCCAGCCCTCGCCCAGATGAACTTTCACCCGACGATCGCCGGCCATGTTGTCTTTGAGCAGCACGCCGTCTTCAGGGTGCTTCTCGTTGAGCATCACCCGATCCTGCGGCCGGGTCAGACGCCGCGCCAGCTCCGGCGAACCCGGGTAATAGCGCAACTGGACATCCGGGTTCATCTCGTGCAGGACTTTCATGTAGTCGGCGGTCAGCGCCGGCAGGTCCGGCTGATCCCACAAACGCGCGATGCCTTCCAGGTACTCGCCGGTACGGTTGGCCTGATCGCCCTGCAAGTCATACAGACCGATGCCGGCGTGGCTGTCGAGATAGGCAAACGGCTGCTCCTTGCGCGACATCAGGGCGATGAGACGGGTCAAGGTCAGGTGTTTGAACACATCGGCGTGATTGCCGGCATGGAAGGCGTGACGATAATTCATGATTGCTCCTGCGAAGGCCGCGAAGTTTACCTTTTACCGGGCAGCAAGTCAGGGGTTGGTAGCCGAGCGGGCCTAAACGTCAAAAGATCGCAGCCTTCGGCAGCTCCTACAGGGGTTCCGCGATCGTCCACGCATTTGTGAACGACACTGAACCCCGTAGGAGCTGCCGAAGGCTGCGATCTTTTGATCTGGCTCCTGAAAATTCAGGAAGGCATCGCGCTCAATCGTTTGCCGATCACATCCAGCACATCACACCCATCGCGCAGCGGTATCACGCAGAGCTGGGCGAAGTCGCTGAGGATGACGGAGTCGCATTCGACCGAGCCGCGCATGCACATGTTTTCCAGGACCTGGATCACGGCGCGCATGCGCCCGGAAATTTCACCCCGACTCTGCCAGCAAAAACTTCAGTAACGCCGATTGCGACGATTCTTCCGACGCTGCAACCCGAAAAAACTGCCGGACCTTGCAGCGCAGAACAGCCTCGGGAAATGCCTCGTACAACGCCGGATGTTCCTCGCTCAGCCACTGCACAGCATTGCTGACCTGAACCTCATCACCGCTCGCAGCCAATACCGAGTCAGGCACCTTCCACCAAGGAAACACCTGCCCCGAAACCTGCGCCCTGCCCCCGATATCAACAGCCTGACCATTGATGAGTCCGCGCGAGATCACCGGCAACAGCTGCGCCGAATCCACATCAGCAGACCGCAGGATCGGCAACAAGAACCGTCCATCCCAGAAGCGGAAAAACACGGCTTTCCCGTCCGGCATCAACACTTGCGTCAGGCTGCGAAAATGCTCGACCACCACCTCAAGACTCGCCGAAGACACCGCCAACCATCCCCAGTCGCGGGACTCGGTAGTCGCCACCCAATCCAGAAACTCACTTTCCGCCGAGACAATTCCCACGAAGGGCATCACCGCATCCCACTCGGCGTAGATCGTGTCCGCCCAAACTGGGCCAGGCGCCAACTGCATTGGCGGCTTGGCAGCGCTGGCATTGCTGAAGATGGCGAACAACTGCTCCGACGGTTTCAGCGGCTCACGCGCCAGCCATGCACGCGGCTCAAGACATTCAGGCTGCACAAACACCTTCCTTGCAACGCTCACACTCTTCGCAGAATGGCGCGTCACCTTTGAAACTCATGATCTGCGCGGCCGTCAGCATCGCTGCCGGGGCCGCCACCAAATTCTCCGGCAACCCCGGCACACTCGGCGCCGCGCTCATCGCCGCCATCGGCGCGCCACCCACCACAATCGGCACGCTGCTGAAAATTCCGCCGGGGCCGATGTTGATCCACTGCCCGCCCGCCTGAATCGTCGCGCTCGCGCCACCATCGATGACCACTTGCTGACCGGCGCTGACGTGGAATTGCGCACTGGCGCTGGTCGCCTGACTGCTCACGCTGATATGCCGATCGCCAACAACCGTCAGATGATCGTCCTGCCTGACTTCGGTCTGGCGTTGGCCGTGTGTGATGCGTTGTTCGTCAGCCTTCAATTCATGTTTGGCGGTGCCGGTGACGACGATGCTGCGCTGGTTGTCGACCTGCACTTGTTGATCATTCAACACATGCTGAGTCCAGTTGCGCTGGGCGCGCAGATAGATTTCCTCGGCGCCTTTTTTGTCTTCTATGCGCAGCTCGTTGTACCCGCCACCACCGGGGCTGCTCTGGCTGCGGAAGATGCTGCGGGTCTTGTCCGCGGGCAAGTCCAGTGGCAGCGGGGTCGCCGCGTTTGGCAGGCAACCCATCACCAGCGGCTTGTCAGCATCGGCATCGATGAAACCGACCAGCACTTCCATGCCCACGCGCGGGATCAACACGCTGCCATAGCGATCATGAGCCCAGCCAGTGGCAACTCGCAGCCAGCAACTGGCGTGATCGTTGAGTTCGCCGTCGCGATCCCAGGCCAGTTGCACCTTGACCCGACCGTACTCGTCGCAATGGATTTCGCTGTCCTGTGGCCCGGTGACAACGGCCGGTTGATAGCCGAGCATCCTTGGCTTTTCCGGCCCCAGGGCTGGACGAAAGAACACCTCCCACGGTGTCGCGAGAAAGGTATTACGGTAACCGCGGAATTCTTCCCCATCGCTGGTCACCGATTCCTCCAGCACTTGCGGCTGCCGGCCACGGTGTTCGATGGCGGTGAGCAGCCACAGATCATTCCATTCCTGGCGCGGGTGCTCCGCCAGTTGCAGGAAATGTCCACAAACCAGCGCAGATTCATCGCTGATGCCTTCGGCCTGTCGGTAATCAGCGACATGTCGCTCAAGTGCGCGCTGGGCGAGGTGCTTGCCGGTTTCACGGTCGTTGAATTGGCCGGGAAAGTGGTAATCCTCCAGCACCGGACGTTGTTCACCGTCGATGCGGCTTTCCAGTTGCAAACGCGGCTTGGCGAAGTTGTAGTCGCGCCGGGCGACTACGCTGGTACGGGTTTCCACGCGAACATTAAAGCGCTGAATCGCCGGCGCCCCGCCAGCCATGCCGCTGCCCGGCAAATAAAGGGTCGGCTCGGCCAGGCGCGGGAACACCGTTTGATCGTCGCCGAACACCAACAGATGGCCTTCGGGACTGTGCTGGAAATGGAAGTGAATGCCGACTTCGGCGCACAGGCGCTGGATAAACGCGAGATCACTTTCCCCGTACTGCACGCAATATTCGCGCACCGGGTATTCGCTGCCGAGACGAAACTCGAAGGCATCGCGCAGGATCGCGTGGTCCTTGAGGATCTGCTCTACGATTTGCGGCACGCTCCGATGCTGGAAAATCCGCTGATTGATGCGCTGACCGAGGTACGTCAGACGCGGGACAAGGCTTAGGTGATAACGAGTAAGACGTTTCCCGGAGTCGCCCTGCCCGACCTGATAGATCTGACCGTGAACGCCGGAACCGTCCGCATCAAAACTCAGAAACGCCTGACAGTGCAGCAGGCTTTCGAGGTCCAGGTCCGGCCGCTCGCTGACCAGTTCCAGCTCGAAACGAAAGGGTTGGCTGATGGCTTCCGTGCCCGTGAACTCAAGGACTTTGAGGTCGTGCGGGGCGCCTTCGAGGGTCAACGTGAAACGCGGTTGATTGGCAGGCGCGAACATCCGATGTCTCTCTGCAGAATGAAGGGCGGGCGATTCTGCATGAGAGGCAAGGGGGGCTGGGTGGGTGACGGAAAAATCAGATTTGCCCTACTTTGACTGTCTAAATGCCCTACTTAAATTGCCGCATCCAACTACAGACAGATCCCTCGAACCCACCACCGACCCCCTGTAGGAGTGAGCCTGCTCGCGATAGCGGTCTGACATTCAGCATTGATGTCGACTGACACACCGCTATCGCGAGCAGGCTCACTCCTACAGGGGAGCACGGTGAATCGGAGAAAACACAGGCACAAAAAAACGGCCCGCCTCCTTATGGGAGACGGGCCGTTTTCTGGTGAGCCTCAGCTCGGAACAATCACTTGTTCAGGTTGTAATCTTTTTCTGCCGCTTCGAAACGCTGCACCATGCCAGCCGTCGGCTTACCGAGCTTGCTGACGATGACGATGACCAGGCTGGCGAGGATGAAGCCCGGGATGATTTCGTACAGACCCATCACGTCAAGCTGCTTCCAGGCGACCACGGTGATCGCGCCGACCAGAATACCGGCCAGTGCGCCGTCACGGGTCATGCCTTTCCAGATTACCGAGATCAACACAACCGGACCGAATGCAGCACCGAAACCGGCCCAAGCGTAGCTGACCAGACCCAGCACCTGGTTTTTCGGGTTAGCTGCCAATGCGATGGCGACCAGTGCAACCAGCAACACCATGGCGCGACCGACCCATACCAGCTCTTTCTGCGAAGCGGTCTTGCGAATGAACGCTTTGTAGAAGTCTTCGGTCAGGGCGCTCGAGCACACCAGCAACTGGCAGCTCAGGGTGCTCATGACGGCAGCCAGAATGGCCGACAGCAGCACACCGGCAACCCATGGGTTGAACAGCAGTTTGGCCAGTTCGATGAACACGCGCTCGTTGTTCTCGGTAACAGGACCCGCTACTTCCGGGTGCGCCGAGAAGTAAGCGATACCGAAGAAGCCCACGGCTACGGTGCCGCCCAGGCACAGGATCATCCAGGCCATGGAGATGCGACGCGCCTTGGCAATCGATTTGACCGAATCAGCGGCCATGAAACGCGCAAGGATGTGCGGCTGGCCAAAGTAGCCCAGACCCCAGCCCAGCAACGAGATGATGCCGATGAAGGAGGTGCCTTTGAGCATGTCGAAGTTGCTTGGATCTTGTGCTTCGATCGCCAGGAACGTGGTATCGACGCCGCCGGTGGCCAGCAGCACGATGATCGGCGTCAGGATCAGAGCGAAGATCATCAGCGTGGCTTGTACGGTGTCAGTCCAGCTCACCGCGAGGAAACCACCGACGAAGGTGTAGGCAATCGTTGCCGCAGCACCGGCCCACAGCGCAGTCTCGTAGGTCATGCCGAAAGTGCTTTCGAACAGACGGGCGCCAGCGACGATGCCGGATGCGCAGTAAATGGTGAAGAACACCAGAATCACAACAGCCGAGATAATCCGCAGCAGGCCGCTTTTGTCTTCGAAACGGCTGGAGAAGTAGTCCGGCAGGGTCAGTGCGTCGCCGTTGTGCTCGGTCTGCACGCGCAGACGGCCGGCAACAAACAGCCAGTTCAGGTAGGCACCGATGATCAGGCCGATGGCGATCCAGCTTTCGGAAAGACCGGACATATAGATAGCGCCCGGCAGGCCCATCAACAACCAGCCACTCATGTCGGAGGCACCGGCAGACAGTGCGGTCACGACGCTGCCCAGGCTACGGCCGCCCAGAATGTAGTCAGAAAGGTTGTTGGTGGAGCGATAGGCCATGAGACCGATCAGCACCATTGCTGCGATGTAGATCACGAATGTGATCAGGGTTGGATTACTTACGCTCATTGAGTTACGCCCTGGCTTTGTTTTTATGTAGCGGCGGTGGTGAACCGCTCGCAAACGACGACGTTTGGCAGACGATCCGGGATCCCGCGCATTTAGGACTGATGTTTCCCCAGGAAAGCCATCAGCCGGGTGCATCGGGTATTCCGGTTGCACCTTGGGCGCGAATGCTATGCAACAAATCAAATAAGGTGCAACCAGTTTCGCCAGAATAAGTTGCACCTAGTCGGATTTATCGACGACGACCCCGTTTTTGCTCCCTTTTGTAACAGTTATGGCCTTTTGCTAGAAGCAAAAGCACCAAACAGGAGCAGCACTTTCGTACCAGAAATTATTTCCTGACGAGCTGCCTATAATTCCGACAAAAAAAGGGTTGCACCCGGTTGCACCTCTTTCGGTGCACGGCTAATCTTGCCGCCAGCTGATGCCACGCAACTGTGGCAACCATGAGGATAAAAATATGGCTACCACCACCCTTGGGGTCAAACTCGATGACCCGACCCGCGAGCGCCTGAAGGCCGCCGCAACCTCGATTGATCGTACGCCGCACTGGCTGATCAAGCAGGCAATTTTCAATTACCTGGAAAAACTCGAGGGTGGTGCAACCCTGACCGAGCTGAACGGCTTGACCGCCAAGGACGCCGACGACTCGGGTGAAGTCCACAACGATCACGCCCACCAGTGCTTCCTTGAATTCGCAGAAAGCATTCTGCCGCAATCGGTGCTGCGCGCCTCCATCACCGCCGCCTACCGTCGCCCTGAGCCGGAAGTGGTACCGATGCTGATCGAGCAGGCTCGCCTGCCGGTAACCATGGCCGAAGCCACCAACAAACTCGCTGCGTCCATCGCAGAAAAACTGCGCAACCAGAAAAGTGCCGGCGGTCGTGCAGGCATTGTTCAAGGTCTGTTGCAGGAATTTTCCCTGTCGTCCCAGGAAGGCGTGGCGCTGATGTGCCTGGCCGAAGCGCTGTTGCGTATCCCGGACAAGGGCACTCGCGATGCGCTGATCCGCGACAAGATCAGCACCGGCAACTGGCACCCGCACTTGGGCAACAGCCCGTCGCTGTTCGTCAACGCCGCCACCTGGGGTCTGCTGCTGACCGGCAAACTGGTGTCGACGCACAACGAAGCCGGCCTGACTTCGTCCTTGAGCCGCATCATCGGCAAGAGCGGCGAGCCGATGATCCGCAAGGGCGTCGACATGGCCATGCGCCTGATGGGCGAGCAGTTCGTGACCGGCGAAACCATCGCCGAAGCACTGGCCAACGCGAGCAAGTTCGAAGCCAAGGGCTTCCGCTATTCCTACGACATGCTCGGTGAAGCAGCGCTGACCGAACACGACGCGCAAAAGTACCTGGCGTCGTACGAACAAGCGATCCACTCGATCGGCAAAGCCTCTCACGGTCGTGGGATTTATGAAGGCCCGGGCATCTCGATCAAGCTGTCGGCACTGCACCCGCGTTACAGCCGTGCGCAGTACGAGCGCGTGATGGAAGAGCTGTACCCGCGCCTGTTGTCGCTGACCTTGCTGGCCAAGCAGTACGACATCGGCCTGAACATCGACGCTGAAGAAGCTGACCGTCTCGAGCTGTCGCTGGATCTGCTCGAACGCCTGTGCTTCGAACCGCAACTGACTGGCTGGAACGGCATCGGTTTCGTCATCCAGGCTTACCAGAAGCGCTGCCCGTATGTGATCGACTACGTGATTGACCTGGCTCGCCGTAGCCGTCATCGCCTGATGATCCGTCTGGTGAAAGGCGCGTACTGGGACAGCGAAATCAAGCGCGCCCAGGTCGAAGGCCTGGAAGGCTACCCGGTCTACACCCGCAAGGTGTACACCGACGTTTCCTACATCGCTTGCGCACGCAAACTGCTGTCGGTGCCGGAAGTCATCTACCCGCAGTTCGCCACGCACAACGCCCACACCCTGTCGGCCATTTACCATATTGCCGGTCAGAACTATTACCCCGGCCAGTACGAATTCCAGTGCCTGCACGGCATGGGCGAACCGCTCTACGAGCAGGTTGTAGGCAAAGTTTCCGAAGGCAAGCTGAACCGTCCGTGCCGCGTGTACGCACCGGTCGGCACTCATGAAACCCTGCTGGCGTACCTCGTACGTCGTCTGTTGGAAAATGGCGCGAACACCTCGTTCGTCAACCGCATCGCCGACCAGTCGATTTCGATTCAGGAGCTGGTGGCCGATCCGGTTGCCCAGATCGAGCAGATGGCGACCGTGGAAGGTGGCTTCGGCCTGCCGCACCCGCGTATCCCGCTGCCGCGTGACCTTTATGGGTCCGAGCGCGCCAACTCCAGCGGCATCGACATGGCCAACGAACACCGTTTGGCGTCGTTGTCCTGCGCGTTGCTCGCCACCGCACACAACGACTGGAAAGCAGCGCCGATGCTCGGTTGCGTTTCCAGCACCGAAAGTCCTGCGCCAGTGCTGAACCCTGCGGATCACCGTGATGTGGTCGGCCACGTGCAGGAAGCTACGGTTGAAGACGTCGACAACGCTATTCAATGCGCCCTGAACGCTGCGCCGATCTGGCAGGCCACCCCGCCCGCTGAACGTGCCGCGATTCTGGAGCGTGCCGCTGATTTGATGGAAGGCGAGATCCAGCCGCTGATGGGCCTGCTGGCTCGCGAAGCCGGCAAGACGTTCGCCAACGCCATTGCCGAAGTCCGCGAAGCCGTCGACTTCCTGCGTTATTACGCGGTGCAGGCACGCAACGATTTCAGCAATGACGCCCACCGCCCACTGGGCCCAGTGGTGTGTATCAGCCCGTGGAACTTCCCGTTGGCGATCTTCAGCGGTCAAGTTGCCGCCGCTCTGGCTGCCGGTAACCCGGTACTGGCCAAACCGGCCGAACAAACCCCGCTGGTTGCGGCTCAGGCTGTGCGCCTGATGCTCGAAGCCGGGATTCCGGAAGGCGTGCTGCAACTGCTGCCGGGTCGCGGTGAAACCGTCGGTGCCGGTCTGGTCGGTGATGATCGCGTCAAAGGCGTGATGTTCACAGGCTCCACCGAAGTGGCGCGTCTGCTGCAACGCAACATCGCTGGTCGCCTCGACAACCAGGGTCGTCCGATTCCGCTGATCGCCGAAACCGGTGGCCAGAACGCGATGATCGTCGACTCGTCTGCTCTGACCGAACAAGTCGTGATCGACGTAGTGTCCTCGGCGTTCGACAGCGCTGGTCAGCGTTGCTCGGCCCTGCGCGTACTGTGCTTGCAGGAAGATTCGGCAGACCGCGTCATCGAAATGCTTAAAGGTGCCATGGCGGAATCCCGTCTCGGCAACCCTGAGCGTCTGTCCGTGGACATTGGCCCGGTGATCGACGCCGAAGCCAAGGCCGGCATCGACAAGCACATCCAGGGCATGCGCGATAAAGGTCGCAACGTGTACCAGGTGGCTATCGCTGACACCGAAGAAGTCAAACGCGGCACCTTCGTCATGCCGACCCTGATCGAGCTGGAAAGCTTCGACGAGCTGCAACGCGAGATCTTCGGGCCGGTGCTGCACGTGGTTCGCTACAAGCGCAAAGAGATCGACCAGTTGATCGGCCAGATCAACGCTTCCGGTTATGGCCTGACCCTCGGCGTGCACACCCGTATCGACGAGACCATCGCCAAGGTGATCGACAACGTCAACGCCGGTAACGTCTACGTCAACCGCAACATTGTCGGTGCCGTGGTCGGCGTGCAGCCGTTCGGCGGTGAAGGCTTGTCGGGTACTGGCCCGAAAGCCGGTGGCCCGCTGTACCTGTATCGCTTGCTGTCGACGCGTCCTACCGATGCTATCGAACAGTCCTTCGCTCGCGGTGATGCTGCCGTAGCCCCGGACGTTCGCCTGCGTGACGCCATGAGCAAGCCGTTGACCGCCCTGAAAGCCTGGGCTGACAGCAACAAGTTCGCTGATCTGAGCACCCTGTGCGTGCAGTACGCCGCGCAATCGCAAAGCGGCATTACCCGCGTGCTGGCCGGCCCGACCGGTGAGAAGAACAGCTACGCGATCCTGCCGCGTGAACACGTGTTGTGCCTGGCGGACGTTGAAGGCGATCTGCTGACCCAACTGGCGGCGGTACTGGCAGTAGGCGGTTCGGCGGTATGGCCAGAGTCCGACATCAGCAAGGCATTGTTCGCACGCCTGCCGAAGGAAATTCAGGCGCGGATCAAACTGGTAGCCGACTGGAACAAGGACGACGTGGTGTTTGATGCCGTTCTGCATCACGGCCATTCGGACCAGTTGCGCGGCGTTTGCCAGCAGATTGCCAAGCGTGCCGGCGCGATCGTTGGGGTTCAGGGCTTGTCCCAGGGCGAGACCAACATTGCGCTGGAGCGTCTGGTGATTGAGCGGGCGTTGAGCGTTAACACCGCTGCGGCGGGTGGTAATGCGAGTTTGATGACCATCGGTTAAACCGCTGCAAATCCAGGCGACCGCAATGGTCGCCTGGAATGAGATCCCCTGTAGGAGTGAGCCTGCTCGCGATAGCGGTCTGTCAGACACATTTACTCTGGCTGATAAACCGCTATCGCGAGCAGGCTCACTCCTGCAGAAAATCAAAAGATCGCAGCCTTCGGCAGCTCCTACACCGTCCCATGTAGGAGCTGCCGAAGGCTGCGATCTTTTGCTTCTGTATCACGCCCATCAATCATCCTGTTCAGCCTTTATCAGCAAGCCTAGACTCGGTCCAACCCCAATTTCAGGTAGGCCGCCATGTCCGAGACGCTGCTCAGTTCCCGCAATCTGGCTTTCGAGCTGTATGAAGTCCTTGATGCCGAGGGCCTGACCCGGCGTGAGCGCTTTGCCGAGCACAACCGCGAGACCTTCGATGCCGCCATCGGCACGGCCCGCAACATTGCCGAGAAATACTTCGCGCCGCACAACCGCAAGGGCGACGAGAACGAGCCGCGCTACGAGAACGGTCAGGCGATTCTGATTCCCGAGGTGAAACCGGCGGTGGATGCCTTCCTCGAAGCCGGATTCCTCAACGCTGCGAGAAGTTTCGACGCCGGCGGCATGCAACTTCCTACACTGCTGTCGCAAGCCTGCTTCGCGCATTTCCAGTCGGCCAATGCTGCTTCGACTTCGTACCCGTTCCTGACCATGGGCGCGGCCAACCTGATCGAAAGCTTCGGCACAGACGAACAGAAACAGCGCTTCCTGCAACCGATGATCGATGGCCGTTTCTTCGGCACCATGGCCCTGACCGAGCCGCACGCGGGCTCCTCGCTGTCGGATATTCGCACCCGCGCCGAGCCTGCGGCCGACGGCACCTATCGCCTCAAGGGCAACAAGATCTTTATTTCCGGCGGTGATCATCCGCTCTCGGAAAACATCGTGCACATGGTGCTGGCCAAGCTGCCTGACGCGCCGCCTGGGGTGAAAGGCATTTCGCTGTTCATCGTGCCGAAGTTTCTGGTCAACGATGACGGCACCCTCGGCCAACGCAATGACGTACTGCTGGCCGGGCTATTCCACAAGATGGGCTGGCGTGGCACGACGTCTACCGCGCTGAATTTCGGCGATAACGGTGAATGTGTCGGCTATCTGGTCGGTGAAGCGCATCGCGGTTTGAGCTACATGTTCCAAATGATGAACGAGGCGCGGATCGGCGTTGGCATGGGCGCGGTGATGCTCGGTTACGCCGGTTACCTGTATTCGCTGGAATACGCTCGCGAACGTCCGCAAGGCCGGGTGCCGGACAGCAAGGACCCGAGCACCGCGCCCGTGGCGATCATTCAGCACGCCGACGTCAGACGCATGCTGCTGACACAAAAGTCCTACGTCGAAGGTGCCTTTGACCTCGGGCTCTACGCCGCCCGTTTGTTCGATGACACCACCACGCTTGAGACCGAAGCGGAGCGCAAGCACGCCCATGAGCTGCTGGATTTGCTGACACCCATCGTCAAATCCTGGCCCTCGGAGTTCTGCCTCAAGGCCAACGAACTGGCGATCCAGATTCTCGGCGGCCACGGTTACACCCGCGAATACCCGGTTGAGCAGTATTACCGCGACAACCGTTTGAACCCGATCCACGAAGGCACCCACGGCATTCAGTCGCTGGACTTGCTCGGGCGCAAACTGGCGCAGAACGGTGGGGCAGGCTTGAAACAACTGGTGCGACTGATCGCCGACACCGCCGAACGCGCTGTTGCGTACGAATCGTTAACCGCACTGCGTGAGCCTTTGGAAAAACTGGTCGCGCGCCTGCAAGTGGTGACCATCGGTTTGCTGACCGATCTTGCCCAGGGCAAGGTCAACAGCAGCCTGGCGAATTCGGCGCTGTATCTGAAAGTGTTTGGCCACACGGTGATTGGCTGGCGCTGGCTGGAGCAGGCGATTCGCGCCGAAGAAGGGTTGGCCAAAGGCAATGCGGCAGATGCCGACTTTTATAAGGGCAAGTTGCAGGCGGCGCGGTATTTCCTGACGTGGGAAGTGCCGGGTTGCCACCATGAGCTGGCGTTGCTGGAGGCGCGGGATGATACGTGCCTGGGGATGCAGGATGCTTGGTTCTGATCTGGATTATGTGTGCGGCTGATACCGTCTTCGCGGGCAAGCACGCTCCCACAGGGTTCTGTGGTGTTCACGCACCATGTGAACACGCCGCAATACCTGTGGGAGCGGGCTTGCCCGCGAAGGGGCCGGAACTGACAGGACATCAGCTCAACCTGAACCCACCCATCTGCCGCGCCAGATCATCCGCCAAGCGCTGCAACATCTGACAATCCTCGCGACACGCCCGAACCTCCCCCGCCGTCGCCCGGGCCAGATCGGAAATACCCTGTACGTTACGGTTGATCTCTTCAGTCACCGCTGACTGTTCTTCGGTCGCGGTCGCCACCTGATGGTTCATGTCGCTGATGCGCTCGACCTGCCCGGTAATCGCCGTCAGCGATGCCCCGGTACGCTGGCTCGACTCGACCCCAGTGCCCGTCGCCGCTTGCCCGGTGCGCATCGATGACACGGCATTTTCCGCGCCCTGCTTGAGGCTGCCGATCATCTGCTGGATCTCGTCCGTGGACGCCTGAGTCCGGCGCGCCAAGGTGCGAACTTCGTCTGCCACCACCGCAAACCCGCGACCCATATCACCCGCCCGGGCAGCCTCGATAGCCGCGTTAAGGGCGAGCAAATTGGTCTGTTCAGAGACGCCGCGAATCACCGCCAGCACCGAGTCGATCGACGCCACTTGCTGCGCCAGTTCGCCCACCGCACCGGCCGCCAGGCCGATTTCATCGGACATGCTTTCAATGTGCCGAATCGAGCCGCCCACCACTTCCCGCGCTTGCATGGCTTCATCCCGCGCGTTTTGCGAAGCGAGTGCGGCGTTGCCGGCGTTTTGCGCGATTTCCTGCACGGTCAGGCCCATTTCGTGGACAGCCGTGGCGACCATGTCGGTCATTTCCTGCTGGCGACCGGAACGCTCGGCAGTGTTTTCCACCACTTTCGCCACTTGCCCCACCGCCGTGCGCAGGCGCTCGCTGGTGGTCAGCACTTCGCCAATCATTTCGCGCTGACTGTCGAGGAAGCGATTGAAGCCGCGCGCCAGGTCACCCAACTCGTCGGCACGGCTGGAATCTAACCGATGGGTCAAATCTCCCCCACCGCTACCGATTGCCACCAACGCGGCTGTTACCTGACGGATCGGCCGCACCAGCCCTTGCGCCAGCCACACCACCAGCAGCAGGCACACCAGCGCCACTGCCAGACCGATTGCACCGCTCATCCACATCGCCTTGCGGGCTTCGGCGTAGATCTGCGATTGCGGCACTTCGGCCACCAAGGTCCAGCCGAGATCGCGTAACGGCAGGCTGAAAGCGAGAAAATCCTCGCCGTCGCGCTGAAATGAGCGATTGGTCGCCACTTTCTGGCCCATGACCGCTTGCGCCGCTTCGGCGCCGATCTGCTCGCTCAAGGTGCGTTTACCGCTGAACTGCGCTTCAGGATGGACCTGGATCAAACCGTCGGAACGCACGAGATAGACCTTGCCGCGCTCACCAAAGCTGAAATTGTGGATCAGCTCCGACAGCTCTTTCATACTCAGTCCAAGTCCTGCCACACCGACGACTTTGCCGGCCTGTTCGACCTTCAAATCGATGAACAGCGCCAGCTCTCCCGTCGCCACGTCGTTGTCGATATTGAGGGTGCGCGGCTGATCGCTGTCGAGGAAGGAATAGAACCAGGCGTCGGCCGGTTTGGCACGGCTGAGGGTGCGATCCAGGCCTTTTTCGCTGATGTAGTGATTGGATTCAGTGCCGATGATCAAAGCAGTGAATGCTTTGTGTTCGGCGCGGATGCCTTCCAGATACTGCGCGAAGCCTGCCGTTTTGCTGCTGTCTTCACCGGCGGCCAACCAGTCACGCACCATCGAATTGCTGGCGATGTCTTTCGCGGCGGTCAGCGGCTGAATGAGGATGCGTTCGATATCGTTGCGCGTCGCTTCAATGCTCGACGGCAGCGCTTGTTCGACCAGATAGCTCTGGGCGAGGCGGTTGACCACCAGGGTATAAATGCCAACCACGATCAGGATGCTGACCAGCAGGGCGGTGCCCATGCTGAGAATCAGCTGCCATTGAATACTGCGTCGCCACAAATGCATGGAGCACCCCCAAAGAATAAGTGGCCGAAACAATGCAACAGCCGTGCCGATTGTATACAACTCAATCGACAATCTATTCTTTGGTTGTGCGCAACCCCATCAACCCTGATTGATGGTCTTGGCGATGGTGTCGACCGTGGCGCTGACTTGCTCTTGGTAACGGTCGAGTTCTTGCTGGTGCTGCTTCTTCATTTCGATCTGCTGCGAGCACAGATTCATCGCTGCCAGTACCAGCAAGCGGTCGCCGATCAACGTCGGGTATTTCCTTTTGGTGTCGTCCAGCGCGGCCTTGAGCATGAGCGCCGCGTCCAGCAGGGTCTGTTCTTCCCCGGCCGGTGCCTTGATCGAATAGTCCTCCCCCATAATGGAGACGACTTTTACCCCTGCTGAGTTGTGGTTCATGCGCTGACAGGACCTGCGTTGACGCGATCAACCAGAGCCTGAATGCGTGCGGCGGTGGCGCCGTGTTTTTCTTCCTGTTCCATCAGGTTCAGTTGCAGGCTTTCGTTTTCATCCTTGGCCTGGGCCAGTTCCGTGGACAGGGTCTGGTTGGTTTGCGAAAGGGTCTGGTTCTGTTGCACCAGGTCGCTGACGAGCTGTTCCAACTGGCTGAGGGATGCTTCCAACATTTTGATCTTCCAAGCGTTTTTCAAAGGGCGCGTACGATAAAGAAAAGTCGTCGTGGACGCTAGGTTTAAACCGGCGCAAAGCCTTGATTTTCCTGACGGCCGACCGTTCTCGCGAGTTTAAAAGACTGTGATCTGCCGATCTGGTTCCTGCACTTCGTCGCTCAATGCGGGGTGCGACAAATACGCACACGAACTAAAGAGTTCATTTGCCTGACCGATAAGTCATGCAATAGCAGTCTCAGCCCGCATGGATGCGGCCCTTCTCGGTACCCGCCCATGTCCCTCCGCAATATGAATATCGCCCCCCGGGCGTTCACCGGTTTTGCCCTGATCGGCGGCCTGATGCTGATTCTCGGCGTGTTCGCCCTGAACCAGATGAGCAAAATCCGCGCGGCAGGCGAAGACATCGCCACCGCGAGCGTGCCATCGATCAAGGCCCTCGACGAATTCACTCAACTGACCCTGCGTCTGCGCGTGCTGTCGTATCGCTTGCTGATCAACCGTGAGCCGGACGTCCAGCAAAAGACATTTGAGCTCTTCGAGATGCGCAACAAGCAGATCGCCGACGCTCAGCGTGCTTACGAACCACTGATCGATGGCCCGCAGGAACGTGCGGCGTACGACCAGTACGTGCAATTGCTCGCGCAGTACCGCCAGATGGAAGACAGGATGAAAACCCTGTCGCGTAACAATCAGGTCGATGAACTGCGGCAGATGCTCAACAGCGATTTGCTGAGCAATTCGGAAGCCGTGAATACGGCGTTGGCGCGCTTGCTGGAGATCAACACCCAGCAAATCGCCGAAACGGATAAAGGTGCGTCTGACCAGTACTCCATGTCATTCAACCTGGTGGTCACTCTGCTGATCATTGCCAGCGGCCTGACTCTGCTGTTCGCCTGGTTGCTGACCAACAGCATCACCAAGCCAATCTCCAAAGCACTGGAAGCTGCTGAAACCATCGCCGAAGGCAATCTGACTCAGCCGATCCACGTCGACGGTGAAGACGAAGCCGGGCGCTTGCTGGCGGCAATGGCCAAGATGCAATCGAAGCTGCGCGACACCTTGCAGCGGATTTCCGGCTCGGCCACGCAGCTGGCCTCGGCCGCCGAGGAACTGAACAGCGTCACCGACGAAAGCGCCCGCGGCCTGACGCAGCAGAACAACGAAATAGAACAAGCGGCTACAGCGGTCAACGAGATGACCAGCGCGGTGGAAGAAGTCGCACGTAACGCGGTAAGTACCTCGGAAGCCTCGAAGAACGCCACCACGTCTGCCGGTGACGGTCGTGACCTGGTGCAGGAAACGGTCAGCGCCATCGAACGCATGAGCGCCGACGTGCAGAGCACGGCGAGCCTGATCGGCGATCTGGCCAATGAATCCCGTGACATCGGCAAGGTGCTGGACGTGATTCGTGGTCTGGCTGATCAGACCAACCTGCTGGCGCTGAACGCCGCAATTGAAGCCGCGCGTGCTGGTGAGGCCGGTCGTGGTTTTGCGGTGGTGGCGGACGAAGTGCGTGCCTTGGCCCATCGCACGCAGCAGTCGACCAGCGAAATCGAGCGCATGATCGGCAGCATTCAGAGCGGCACCGAACACGCCGTGGATTCGATGCGCAACAGCACCGAGCGTGCTGAATCGACGCTGAACATCGCCCGTGGTGCCGGGATGTCGCTGGACACCATCAACACCGCCATCGTCGAGATCAACGAGCGCAATCTGGTGATCGCCAGCGCTGCTGAAGAGCAGGCGCAGGTGGCGCGGGAAGTCGACCGTAATCTGGTGAACATCCGCGATCTGTCGGTGCAATCGGCGACCGGGGCGAATCAGACCAGCGCGGCGAGTAACGAGCTGTCCCGGCTGGCGCTGGATCTGAACAATATGGTTGGGCGGTTCAGTCTTTAATCGCCAAGAGCAAAGATCGCAGCCTTCGGCAGCTCCTACATGGGATTGATGTACACCCTGTAAGAGCTGCCGCAGGCTGCGATCTTTTGATCTACCAAAAACCTTTTTGACATCACCACATTTCAACAGGTTAGAATCGCTGGCACGCAGACTGCATGGTCAGTTTGTGCCCGTCTTTACGCTTCTGGAGTACTGCCTTTGAATGCGACGACCATCAACAGCCTGTTCTTGATCGGCGCGTTGCTGGTAGGCGCAAGCATTCTTGTCAGCTCACTGTCCTCCCGGCTCGGCATTCCCATTCTGGTCATTATTCTCGCGGTCGGCATGGCCGCCGGGGTCGATGGCGGCGGGATCATTTTCGACAATTACCCCACGGCCTATCTGGTCGGCAACCTCGCGCTGGCAGTGATCCTGCTCGACGGCGGTTTGCGTACGCGGGTATCAAGTTTCCGCGTGGCGTTGTGGCCGGCGCTGTCGCTGGCGACGGTCGGCGTGTTGATCACCACCGGGCTGACCGGCATGGCAGCGGCGTGGCTGTTCGACCTGAACCTGATCCAGGGCCTGCTGATCGGCGCGATTGTCGGCTCCACCGACGCCGCGGCGGTGTTCTCGCTCCTCGGCGGCAAGGGCCTGAACGAACGGGTGAGCGCCAGCCTGGAAATCGAATCCGGCAGCAACGACCCGATGGCGGTGTTCCTCACCGTGACCCTGATCGACATGCTCGCCAGCGGCCAGACCGGTTTGCACTGGAGCCTGCTGACCCACCTGATCCGCGAGTTCGGCATCGGTGGCGTGGTCGGGCTGGGCGGTGGCTGGTTGATGTTGCAAATGGTCAACCGCATCAACCTCGCCGCCGGCCTGTATCCGATTCTGGTGATCGCTGGCGGTCTGGTGGTGTTCGCGCTGACCAACGCCCTGCACGGCAGCGGCTTTCTCGCGGTGTACCTGTGTGGACTGGTGATCGGCAACCGCCCGGTGCGCAGCCGTCACGGCATCCTGCACATGCTTGATGGCATGGCGTGGCTGGCGCAGATCGGCATGTTCCTGGTGCTGGGGCTGCTGGTCACACCGCATGATTTGCTGCCCATCGCCCTGCCCGCCCTCGGCCTGGCGCTGTGGATGATTCTGTTTGCGCGGCCGTTGTCGGTGATGGTCGGCCTGCTGCCGTTCAAGGCATTCCATGGCCGCGAGAAAGTCTTTATTTCCTGGGTTGGCCTACGCGGCGCGGTACCGATCATTCTTGCGGTGTTCCCGCTGATGGCCGGGCTGCCGAATGCGCAGCTGTACTTCAACCTCGCCTTCTTTATCGTATTGGTGTCGCTGTTGGTGCAGGGCACGAGCCTGCCGTGGGTGGCCAAACTGCTGAAGGTCACCGTACCGCCGGAGCCGGCACCGATTTCCCGATCCGCACTGGAAGTGCACATCACCAGCGAGTGGGAGCTGTTCGTTTATAAGCTCGGCGCGGAGAAATGGTGCATCGGTTCGCCCCTGCGCGAGCTGAAAATGCCCGAAGGCACGCGCATCGCCGCGCTGTTTCGTGGCCAGCAACTGCTCCATCCGTCGGGTAGTACGGTGCTGGAAGTCGATGATTTGCTGTGTGTTATCGGCCATGAACACAACTTGCCAGCGCTCGGAAAACTGTTCAGCCAGGCACCGCAACGTGGCCTCGACCTGCGTTTCTTCGGCGACTTTGTACTCGAAGGAGACGCCCAGCTTAAAGCGGTTGCAGCGCTTTATGGCTTGCCGGCCGAAGGCATCGATCCGGACATGACCCTGGGCACCTTCATTGCCCACAAGGTCGGGGGGGCGCCGATCGTGGGTGACCAGGTGGAGTGGAACAACACCCATTGGACGGTGGCGGTCATGGACGGGAACAAGATTGCCAAAGTGGGCGTCAGATTCCCCGAAGGAAGTCGCCCGGGCCCCGGACTCTTCCTCTAAACTGCGTCCACTATCACTTGCTTGACCGGTCTCTATGCCTACCCTGCGCTCCTTTTTCGTTGCGGCCCTTCTGGGCCTGAGTCTTACTGTCGGCCCGCTGTACGCCGCCGAACCACCGTCGAGTCAATCCGTGCAGGCCAGCCTCGACAAGCTCGCCGACAGTAAACTGCCGGATGCCGATAAAAAGACCCTGCAAACTGTCCTGCAGAGCACGCTCAATCATCTGAACAATCAGCGTGATTACGAACAGAAGCTGATCGACCTCAAGCAGCAACTGGCCTCCGCGCCCCGGCAGACCATCGAGAGCACACGCGAACTGACGCGTCTCAAGGCCACTGCGGTGGTGCCGGTGACGCAGCGTTTCCCCAAGGAGTCGATCCAGCAGCTGGAGCAAATCCTGACGGATCGCTCGACCCAGCAAAGTGATCTGCAAAAAGCGCTGGCCGAGGCCAACAGCCTGATCATCACCGCGCAGACTCGCCCCGAGCGGGCTCAGGCAGAAATCTCCGCCAGCCAGACGCGCATTCAGCAGATCAACAACATCCTCAAGTCCGGCAAGGACGCGGGCAAGACCGTCAGCGCCGAGCAGCGCGACCAGTTGAATGCCGAGCTGGCGGCGCTTAACGCGCTGATTCCGTTGCGCCGTCAGGAATTGGCCGGCAATAACCAGTTGCAGGATCTGGGCAACGCTCAACATGACCTGCTTTCGGAAAAAACCGACCGCCTCGACCGCGAGATCCAGGAGCTGCAGACCCTGATCAACCAGAAACGTCTGGCGCAGTCTCAGGAAACCGTCACTCAGCAATCTATCGAGGCTCAGAAGGCCGGCAGCAGCAGCCTGCTCGCCACTGAAAGCGCCGCCAACCTCAAACTCTCGGACTACCTGCTCAAGAGTACCGACCGCCTCAACGAGGTCACTCAGCAGAACCTGCAAACCAAACAGCAACTCGACACCCTGACCCAGAGCGACTCCGCCCTCGACGAGCAGATCGCCGTGCTCAAGGGCAGCCTGTTGCTGTCGAAGATTCTCTACAAACAGAAACAGGCTCTGCCACGCCTCAAGGTCGACCGTGATCTGGCGGATCAGATCGCCGACATCCGCCTGTATCAGTTTGATGTCAGCCAGCAGCGTGAGCTGCTGAGCAATCCGGCGGCCTATGTCGAGAACCTGCTGACGACCCAGCCGCCGGAACAGATCACGCCGCAGCTGCGCAAAAGCCTGCTGGAGCTGGCCAACACGCGCGCCGACCTGCTGGAGCGGCTGAACCGCGAATTGAGCGCGATGCTCAACGAATCGATCACCCTGCAACTCAACCAGAAGCAACTGTTGAGTACAGCGCAAAGCCTGCGCGCGACCCTCGACGAGCAGATGTTCTGGATTCCCAGCAACAAGCCGCTGGACCTGGAGTGGATGCGCGGCGTGCCGGATCGCCTCAAGCGTCAGGTCGATACGTTGCCGTGGGCTTCCAGCCTGAGCGAGTTGACCGATGGTCTGATCCAGCGCCCGTTGCTGTTCCTGCCGCTGGCGCTGCTGATCGGCGCGTTGCTGTGGCGGCGCAAGAGTCTGTATGGGCGCCTGAACAAGGTTCACCAGGACATCGGCCACTTCAAACGCGACAGCCAGTGGCACACGCCGCAGGCGATCCTGATCAATATTCTGCTGGCGATGCCCGTGGCGCTCGGTCTGGGCCTGTGCGGTCTGGCCTTGCAGATCGACGCCCGCGGGCAGAACGCCAACATGGGCGCGGCGCTACTGCAAATGGGTCAGGCATGGCTGGTGTTCTACACCGCCTACCGGATTCTGGCGCCGGGCGGCGTGGCCGAATTGCACTTCCGCTGGGAAAAACCCCAGGTCGAATTCCTGCAAGGCTGGGTGCGTCGACTCGGCCTGGTGGTCATGGCACTGGTGGCGGTGGTCGCGGTCGCCGAATTGCAGCCGGCGGCGCTGGCCGACGACGTCCTCGGCATGCCGGTAGTGCTGACCTGCTACGCGTTGATGGCATGGCTGCTCAGCCGCCTGCTGATCAGCAGCCCTACTCACCAAAACGCCTCGCTGTTCCGCAAGGCGCTGGGCGTGATGTTTACTCTGCTGCCAATCGCGTTGTTCGTAGCCGTTTGCTTTGGTTACTACTACACCGCGCTGAAACTCAGCGATCGCTTGATCAACACGCTCTATCTGCTGATGTTCTGGCTGGTGATCGAAGCCACCTTCGTTCGCGGCCTCAGCGTTGCCGCGCGGCGTCTGGCCTACCAGCGCGCCTTGGCCAAACGCCAGGCAGCGAAGGAGGCCGGCGACGGCGAAGCGGTCATCGAAGAGCCGACGCTGGACATCGAAAAGGTCAACGAACAGTCCCTGCGCCTGATCCGTCTGGCCCTGCTCGGCGGTTTCATCGCGGCGCTGTACTGGGTCTGGTCGGACCTGATCTCGGTGTTCTCGTACCTCGACAACATCACCCTTTACGAATACACCAGTGGCACCGGCGCCAACATGAGCATGGTGCCGATCAGCATCGGCGACATGCTCGGCGCGCTGATCATCATCGGCATCACCTTTGCCCTGGCGCGCAACTTGCCCGGCCTGCTCGAAGTGTTCGTGCTGTCGAAACTCAATCTGGCGCAGGGCAGCGCTTACGCGACCACGACGCTGCTGTCCTACGTGATCGCCGGCATCGGCTTCGTCACGACCCTGTCGACCCTCGGCGTGAGTTGGGACAAGTTGCAATGGCTGGTGGCGGCGCTGTCGGTCGGCCTCGGTTTCGGTATGCAGGAGATTTTCGCCAACTTCATCTCCGGCATCATGATCCTGTTCGAACGCCCGGTGCGCATCGGTGACACCATCACCATCGGCAACCTGTCGGGCACGGTGAGTAAGATCCGCATCCGCGCCACGACCATTACCGACTTCGACCGCAAGGACATCATTGTCCCGAACAAGACGTTCATCACCGGGCAACTGATCAACTGGTCGCTGACCGACACCGTCACCCGAGTCACGCTCAAACTGGGCGTCGATTACGGTTCCGATCTGGATCTGGTCAAGGAGCTGCTGCTCAAGGCAGCCCGGGAAAACCCGCGCGTGCTCAAGGAACCGGAGCCGCTTGTGTACTTCCTCAACTTCGGCGAAAGCACCCTCGACCACGAACTGCGCATGCACGTACGCGATCTGGGTGACCGCAACCCGGTGCTTGATGAGGTCAACCGCTTCATCAACCGCGAGTTCAAGAAGCAGCACATCAACATCTCGTTCCGCCAGATGGAGGTTTACCTGAAGAACCTGCATGGCCAGGAATACAAGTTGGTGCCCATCGAAGCGGAAACCAAAACCATCGTACCGGTTGGCGCCGAGCAAAAACCGCTGCAGGATTCGCCACAAGAGCCTTTGCAAGAGCCGCCACCGACCAAACTCGACTAACCCGGTTAATCCCAGCAGAATGCTCGGACATTCTGCTGGAGCCGGCCCTTGAAAGCCCTCGACGAACTGACCTTCGACAATCGTTTCGCCCGCCTCGGCGATGCGTTCTCCGCCCATGTGCTGCCCGAGCCGATCGACAACCCGCGTCTGGTCGTCGCAAGTCCCGCAGCGCTCGCCCTGCTGGATCTGGAGCCGGCCACCGCCGAAACCCAAGAGTTTGCCGAACTGTTCGGCGGCCACAAGCTGTGGGCCGATGCCGAGCCGCGAGCGATGGTTTACTCCGGGCATCAGTTCGGTGGCTACACACCGCAACTGGGTGATGGTCGCGGCTTATTGCTCGGCGAGGTCTACAACGCGGCCGGCGAGCACTGGGACTTGCACCTCAAGGGCGCCGGGCAGACGCCGTTTTCGCGCATGGGCGATGGTCGCGCCGTACTGCGTTCGTCGATCCGTGAATTCCTCGCCTCCGAAGCGCTGCACGCGCTGAACATTCCTTCCTCGCGCGCCGCCTGCGTGATCGGCTCCAACACCCCGGTCTGGCGCGAAAAGCAGGAACGCGCCGCGATGGTGCTGCGTCTGGCGCCGAGCCATATCCGCTTTGGCCACTTCGAATACTTCTACTACACCAAGCGTCCCGAGCAGCAGAAGTTGCTCGGCGAGCATGTGCTGGCGATGCATTTTCCGCAATGCCTGGAGCAACCCGAACCGTATCTGGCGATGTTCCGCGAGATCGTCGAGCGCAACGCCGAGCTGATCGCCAAATGGCAGGCCTACGGGTTCTGCCACGGCGTGATGAACACCGACAACATGTCGATCCTGGGCATCACCTTCGACTTCGGCCCGTTCGCGTTTCTTGATGACTTCGACGCCAACTTCATCTGCAACCACTCGGACGATCAGGGCCGCTACTCCTTCAGCAATCAAGTGCCCATCGGCCAGTGGAACCTCAGCGCCCTGGCTCAGGCGTTGACGCCGTTCATCAGCGTTGAAGCCCTGCGCGAAACGCTCGGCTTGTATTTGCCATTATTCCAGGCGCACTACCTCGACCTGATGCGCCGTCGTTTCGGTTTCACCACGGCTGAAGACGACGATCAATTGCTGCTGGAAAACCTGCTGCAACTGATGCAGAACAGCGGCGTCGACTACACGCTATTCTTCCGCCGGCTCGGTGATCAATCCGCAGAACTGGCCGTTGCTCAATTGCGTGACGACTTCGTCGACATCAAAGGCTTCGACGCCTGGGGCGAACGCTATGTGGCGCGGGTTGCCCGTGATGGCGCGCTCGATCAAGAGCAACGCCGCACGCGCATGCACGCGGTCAATCCGCTGTACATCCTGCGTAATTATCTGGCGCAAAAAGCGATTGATGCGGCTGAACAAGGGGACTATTCAGAGGTTCGCCGGTTGTACGCGGTGTTGAGCAAGCCGTTCGAGGAACAACCGGGGATGGACAGCTATGCCGAGCGCCCACCCGAGTGGGGCAAGCATCTGGAGATCAGTTGTTCGTCGTAAGGCGTCTCAAGCCAGAGGATCGATAGCGCTGACAACTCGAGCGACAATATCCGCCATTGTCACGTCATCCAATCGTTCGATAAATCTGGCTGTCCCCTCTCTTACGCGCTGTTCAATATCAAAGCTACGAACCTGATTACACACCGCTACGCCATTGGTTTCGTGTCCCGTGATGTTCACGGCCAATCCTGAATTTCTGCTGAAATTGCCGCCGCTGGTGACGGGTACGGTCATGCTGACGCCCAATGCATTGATCTCCCGAGGCGTAATCACTACAAAACGGTGCCGGTTCATCATTTCTCGCCCAGCTACGGGATTCGGATCAATCCAGTAAACGTCTCCCCGCTGTGGGGGTTGCCGACGCACCATCAGCCCAACTCCCTGCCAACGGGATCACCATCGCGAGCCTCAGCAGTCTGGACGTTCAGCTTCTTTAGCTCCTCGGCACCTTCAAGTAGCTCGGACAAGCTATATCGCCTACGCGCAGGAGGTACCGCTGGGCGAGCGATCAACTCACCGTCCACCACATTCAGTTCGAGTTGCGCCCCTACTTCCAGATGCAAAAGCTTCAGCAGCGTCGGCGGAATCGTGATGACGGCAGCGCCACCCTGACGGCGAATTTTGGATGTTACGGACATTATGTCGCTCCGATTCGATACATGCAGGTCATCGACCTCGAGATAAGTGCAACAAAAGTAGCACGCAGATACAGACAAAGCGATCTCCTCACGACAAGCGTTAAAAAGCTGAATTGGCCTTCAGGCTAGCCAGTGACGAGAAGTTGGGGCTCGAAAAAATGTGAGCAGGTGAGACATTGATAAACTGGCGTACCGCCTCCATAAGTCTCACAGACTGTCTAATCAAGAGACCATCATGACCGACCCACTGCTCATCCCCTGCCCCGCCTGCAACGGCCTCAACCGCATTCCCGCCGAGCGCCTCGCTGACCAGCCGAAGTGCGGTCGCTGCAAATCTGCGGTGCTGCTGGACAAACCCTTCGAACTCAAGCAAGGCGATTACGCCAGCCAGATCAAGGGTGATCTGCCGTTGTTGGTGGACGTATGGGCGGACTGGTGTGGGCCGTGCAAGTCGTTTGCACCGGTATTCGAGCAGGCGGCTGCGCAGTTGGCGGGCAAATGCCGGTTGGCCAAGCTTGATAGCGAGGCGAATCAGCAGCTGTCGGCGCAGTTGGGGATTCGCTCGATTCCGAGCCTGATTCTGTTCAAGAACGGCCGGGAAGTGGCCCGGCAAAGTGGGGCGTTTCCGTTGCCACAGTTGATGGCATGGCTGCGTAGTCAGGGTATCTGATACACCTCATCAACCCTGTGGGAGCTGGCTTGCCAGCGATGACACTGGATCAGGCACTTCAGATGCTGAATGTGCCGGCCTCATCGCGGGCAAGCCCGCTCCCACAGGTTTTGTGGGAGCTTCGAGAGATCACGCGTCTTCGAGCAGGTTGTGCAACTCGACAAACTGCTGGGTCAGCTTGTGCCGCGGATCGAGGTGGATCAGCGGGATGCTGGCCTGATGCGACTCGCGCATGCGCACTGAACTGGTCAGATACACCGGCAATACCGGCAAACCTTCGGCAATCAGTTCATCGAGAATTTGCTGCGGCAGGCTGGCCCGCGCCTGGAACTGATTGACCACGATGCCTTCGACTTCCAGGCCTTCGTTGTGGTCTTCCTTCAATTCTGCGATTTCCGCCATCAACCCGTACAAGGCCTGACGCGAGAAGCTGTCGCAATCGAAGGGAATCAGCACGCGATCAGCCGCAATCAGCGCTGATACCGCATAAAAATTCAGCGCCGGCGGTGTATCGAGATAAATCCGGTCGTAGTCTTCGGACAACTCATCGAGCAATTTACGCAGCTTGTTGATCTTGTGCTTCGCCTCAAGCTTCGGCTGAAGATCCGCCAGCTCGGCGGTAGCGGTGATGATGTGCAGGTTGTCGAACGGGGTTTCGTAGATATCCGCCTGATTCTTTTTCGAGAACGGCCCTGAAGACAGCGTCTGCTTGAAGAAATCGGCAATGCCCATCGGGATGTCGTTGCCGGTGAGCCCCGTCAGATACTGAGTGGAGTTGGCCTGAGCATCGAGATCGACCAACAGTGTGCGATAACCCTCACTGGCGCTGACCGCTGCCAGATTGCAGGCAATGCTGGATTTGCCCACGCCACCTTTCTGATTGAACACCACGCGCCGCATGACAAAACCTCCGTGTATCAAAGAATGACCGAGTGTAGATGCGCGCCGCCTCGCTTCGCTACCTTCACGGACATGGACTACAAGGTCAGGTGCAAATTTCAGCGTGCAGGACGAGTAAAAACCCTCATCAATCGCCGAGATGGCCGACAGACAAGCCTCTGACAATCTGGATAATGGCCAAGTGACAGCTTTATCGCGAACCATTCGGTACATTTCACTGCACAAAATGTAACCAGCATTTGCTACACACCCGTGTCACCGGGATAATGCGCGCCACCCGGCGCCAAGCGCCACGTCAAGCCTGCTGCGGCTTTGGCGACTCACGCCTCAACAAAAAGCCCGCAGGGGCGGGATGAATGCCCGTGATCAACTTCAACATCGCCCAATGGCGCGCGTGGGCCCCGGGGCTCGATAGCGTGGACGCATGGCAAGCCTGGAGCCGACAACCGGTCGTGCTTCAGAGCAGTGACGCCGCGCCCGATGTGTCGTTCTTGCCGGCCATGCAACGCCGCCGCCTCAGCCGACTGGCCAGAATGGCTTTCAGTGTTGGCTGGCCACTGGCCGACGGACGGGAAAACCTTCCCTTGGTGTTCGTCTCGCGACACGGCGAGACCCCGCGCACTTACGAGATCCTCAGTGACCTTGCCAAAGACGAACCGCTGTCGCCGACGCAATTCAGCCTGTCGGTACACAACGCGATCATCGGCCTGTGGTCGATCATGCGCGGCGAAACCAGCGAAATGACCGCCCTCGCCGCCGCTGGCGACGGCCTCGAACACGGCATGCTCGAAGCAGCAGCCCTGCTCAATGAAGGCGCTCCGGCAGTGTTGCTGGTGATTACCGAAGAACAGCCGCCCGCAGCCTATTCAGCGTGGATCGACGATGTGCCGTTTCCTTACGCGCTGGGTCTGTTGCTCACCCCCGGTACCGACTGGCGGCTGACCCTGAACAGCACCACAGAAGCACTGTCCAAAGCGCACTGGCCCCACGCGCTCAATTTGCTGCGCACCCTGCTCGGCCAGCAAACCCTTTGCCAACATGCCTGGAAAAATCGTGTATGGACCTGGCAACGCAACCCGTGACCCAAAAGAACCGCGACGCCTACTACTGGCGTCTGCTAGCCACAGCGGCGAGTTTCGCGCTGTTCGGGCTGGGCGGGCTGTGCCTGCGCTTGCTGGTTTTCCCGGTGCTCGGCTGTCTGCCCGGTGATGCGCTGAAGCACCGGCAGCGTGCGCGGCAGACCGTCAGTCGGTTGTTCTGGTTTTTTGTCCGATTCATGGCTCGCACCGGCGTATTGACCTACGACATTCAGGGCGCTGAACGCCTCGGTCGTCCCGGACAGATGATCATCGCCAATCATCCCTCGCTGATCGATGTGGTGTTCCTGATCGGTCTGGTACGCCAGGCCAACTGCGTGGTGAAGAAAAGCCTGTGGGAAAACCCCTTCACCCGTGGCCCGCTGCGCAGCACTGAATACATCAGTAACGACGGCAGCATGGACATGCTTGATGCCGCCGCCGAGTCCCTGCAAAACGGCCAGACCCTGATCATTTTTCCTGAAGGCACGCGTACTCAACCGGGCCAGGCACCGGCCTTTCATCGGGGGGCTGCGGCGATTGCCCTGCGGGGTGCGAAAATCCTTACGCCGGTGGTCATCAAGGTCAACCCGACCACTTTGACCAAAGCCGAGCCCTGGTATCGGATACCCAGCCACCGCGTGCACTTCAGTTTTCGCATCGGGGCCGATATAGATCCACAGACATTCGCCGCACAAGGCCCGGCACCGCAGGCCTCGCGCAAGCTCAACGACTATTTGCATTCATACTTCATCAAGGAGCTCGCCGAAGATGAGCGATCTACACCGTGAGATTAAATTGCTGATCATCGACGCCCTCGGCCTCGAAGACATCAGCGTCGACGACATCGGCGACGATCAAACACTGTTCGGCGAAGGCCTGGGCCTGGATTCTGTCGACGCGCTGGAACTGGGTCTGGCGATCCAGAAAAAGTACGGCATCAAGATCGACGCCGACGCCAAAGATACCCGTAACCATTTCTCCAACGTGGCGAGCCTTGCGGCCTTCGTCATGGCAAAACAGGCAGCTTGAGACCGGACCATGCAAACTCGTGACGACATTTTCAACACCCTGCGTGACGCCCTGGTCGAGCTGTTCGAACTGGATCCCTCCCGTGTAAGCCTGGACTCCAACCTGTATCAGGATCTGGAGATCGACAGCATTGACGCAGTCGATCTGATCGACCACATCAAGCGCCAGACCGGCAAGAAGATCGCCGCCGAAGAATTCAAAACGGTGCGCACTGTCGGTGACGTGGTCGAGGCGGTCTACCGTCTGGTTCAACCGACCGCATGAGTCGATTGATCGGCCTCGGCCTGCTGCTGGCCGGTCTGCTGTATCCCTTTGCGGTGTATTTCGGCATGGAGCACTTTGCTCCGTGGCAGTTCGGCCTGCTGCTGGGCAGCCTGTGGCTGGCGCGAGCACTGACCGGCGAACGCAAACCCGGCAGTCTGTGGATGGCCTGCGTGGCGATGATGTTTTGCCTGTTGCTGGCGCTGTTCGACAGCCCACGGTTGCTGCGCTGGTATCCGGTGCTGATCAGCGGCTTCATGCTGGTGCTGTTCAGCCTGAGCCTGAAATACGGCCCGCCGATGGTCGAACGCCTGGCGCGGCTGCGTGAACCGCAGTTGCCGGCCAACGCAATTGCCTACACGCGCAAGGTCACGGTGGCCTGGAGCATTTTTTTCTTCTGCAACGGTTTGTGCGCCGCGCTCCTGACCCTGTGGGCGCCGCTGAGTTGGTGGATGTTGTACACCGGCCTGATCTCCTACGGATTGATCGGCCTGATGTTTGCCATTGAATGGCTGATACGACAACGGGTAAGAGGCCGTACATGAATTGGATAAAACTTGAGCAACTGTTGCTCAAGGCGTTGCCGGCGCGGGCAATCAGCCACGCCCCGGCATTGGATCACGCGCAGTTGTGCGAACAGGCATTGAGCGTCGCTGCCGGCCTGCAAGCCCGAGGCGTGCAGCGTTTGGCGGTACATCTGGAAGATGCCGCCGACCTGGCCATCGCCCTGCTCGGTGCCTGGCGCGCTGGCGTCAGCGTATTGCTGCCCTCGGACTTGCAAGCGCAAACCCGCCAGCGCTGGTCTGGCGAAGTGGATCTGTGGCTGACCGATCAAACCGGCGACAGTGGTTTAGCCGAGTTCCATCAGCCACCACTGACCGGCGCCGAGCTGGATCTGGATCAGTGCCGCTTGAGCCTGTGCACTTCCGGCTCCAGCGGTGAACCGAAGCGTATCGACAAGACTCTGCGCCAACTGGCCAATGAAGTCGAAGCACTCGAGCAGCTGTGGGGCGCGGATCTCGCTGAGGCGTGCGTCATCGGCAGCGTCGCTACCCAACACATTTACGGTTTGCTGTTTCGCGTGTTGTGGCCGCTGTGCGCCGGGCGAACCTTCGTGCGCAAGCAACTGGCATTCCCCGAAGACCTGCAACGCGCCAGCCGCGAGTATCCAGCCTTCGCCTGGGTTGCCAGCCCGGCGCTGCTCAAGCGCATGGGTGACAACCTCGACTGGCCGGCCCTGAGCGCCGTGCGCCGGGTGTTTTCTTCGGGCGGCGCACTGCCGGCCGAAGCCGCGCAGAGCCTGCATCAACGCTTGCAACAGTGGCCGACTGAAATCCTCGGCAGTTCGGAAACTGGCGGCATCGCCTGGCGCCAGGGTGAGCAACTGTGGCAGCCGTTCGCCGGTGTCGAACTGAGTCAGGACAACGACGGTGCACTGCTGATCGCCTCACCGTACCTGCCTGCCGGGCACGTTGAACACACCGCCGATGCAGCACGCATTGCCGCCGATGGCCGTTTCGAACTGCTGGGTCGACTGGACCGAATAGTCAAACTCGAAGAAAAACGCATTTCCTTGCCGATGCTTGAGCAAGCCTTGGTCGCCCACGACTGGGTTGCCGAAGCGCGATTGGGCGTTGTTCAGGAAAATCGTGCGTCCCTCGGCGCCTTGCTGGTGCTCAGCGAGTCCGGCCTGTTTGCTCTGCGCGAACACGGTCGACGTAGCCTGACCGAAGCCCTGCGCCAGCACTTGAAAGAGCACTGCGAAGCCTTGGCCCTGCCGCGTCGCTGGCGATTGCTGCGGCAAATGCCGCTCAACAGCCAGGGCAAACTGCCGCAGGCGGATATCGAGGCGCTGCTGCTCGGCCCTCGGCCGAAAGCCCCCGAGGTGCTGGAGCAAACCGAAACGGATGGCGAATGGAGCCTGCAACTGAGCGTACCGCCAGATCTGGCGTACTTCAGCGGCCACTTCCCCAAAGCCCCCGTGTTACCCGGCGTGGTGCAAGTGGAATGGGCACTGAACCTCGGTCGGCAACTGCTGAACCTGCGCGGCCCGTTTGCTGGCATGGAAGTGCTGAAATTCCAGCAACTGGTGCGCCCCGGCGATGAAATCCAGCTGCACCTGCGGTTTGATCCTGAGCGCAGCAAATTGTATTTCGCCTACCGTAATGACACGGCGACCTGCTCCAGTGGCCGGATTCTTTTGGGTGTAGAGCATGATTGACCTTGGTGAGTGCTGCGCACTCAATCGCGAGCAGGCTCACTTCTACAGGGATCGCAGTTTCCCAGTGGAGAATCGGTATGCATAACCCCTGCGCCGTGATCCCGGTCTACAACCACGAAACCGCGATCACCACCGTGGTCGATGCCCTGCTCGCCCAAGGTCTGCCGTGCCTGCTGGTGGACGACGCCAGCACGCAGTCCTGCGCGCGGGTGTTGGACGGGCTGGCCGAGCGCGACAACGTGCATCTGGTGCGGCTCACCATCAATCAGGGCAAGGGCGGCGCGGTGATGACCGGCCTGCGCGAAGCCTCGCGCCTGGGCTTCAGCCATGCGTTGCAGGTAGATGCCGACGGCCAGCACGATCTGCACGATGTTGCCCGCTTCGTTGAGGAATCCCGCGCACATCCGCAAGCATTGATCTGCGGTTATCCGCTGTTCGACGAAAGCGTGCCCAAGGGCCGTTTGTACGCGCGCTACCTGACTCACGTGATGGTCTGGGTCAACACACTGTCATTGCAGATTCGCGATTCGATGTGCGGCTTTCGCGTCTATCCACTGGCACCGACGTTGGCGGTGATCGACTCGGCCAAGGTCGGCAAACGCATGGATTTCGACTCGGACATTCTGGTGCGTCTGGCGTGGCGCAATCAACCGATGCGCTGGCTGCAAACCAGCGTGCATTACCCGCTGGATGGCGTCTCGCACTTCCGGCTGTTCCATGACAACGCGCTGATTTCGAGCATGCACACGCGGCTGTTCTTCGGCATGTTGCTGCGCTTTCCGCTCATCCTCTGGCGACGGTGGCGGACATGACCGTCGAGACCGATAAAAAGCACTGGGCCGACCGCGAGGAGCGCGGCAGTTTCCTGCTGATGAAATTCACCGCGCTCGCCGCCAAGGTACTTGGTCGCCGCCTGCTGAGCCCGTTGTTGTACGGCATCGTCCTGTACTTTTTCCTGTTCGGCCGCACGGCACGCAACAGCGCTTGGCAGTATCAGCAACGCCTGGCCGACTGGAGCCAACGCGAAGACTTGCGCCCAAGTCATTGGCGAGTATTCGGTCAGTTCATGGCGTTCGCCGATTCGCTACTCGACAAGCTCGACGTGTGGAACGGCAAGCTGCGCATCGAGCAAATCGAAATCATCGACCCGGCGCTGCTGCGCACTCAACTGCGCGGCAGTCGCGGGCAACTGCTGGTCGGCGCACACCTGGGCAATCTCGAAGTGTGCCGGGCGCTGGCGGAAATCGGCGAAAAGGTCACCATGAATGTGCTGGTGCACACCAAGCACGCCGAGCAATTCAACCGCTTGCTGGGTGAAGCCGGGGCGACCAATCTGCGCCTGATTCAGGTCAGCGAACTCGACCCGGTGATCATGCTGCAACTGCACGAACGCCTGGAGCGCGGCGAGTGGCTGGCGATTGCCGGCGACCGTGTGCCGCTGCACGGCGGGCGCAGCGTGACCGTGGATTTCCTCGGCCATCCGGCGCCATTCCCGCAAGGCCCTTGGTTGCTGGCCGGCCTACTCAAGTGCCCGGTCAATCTGCTGATGTGCCTCAAGCAACCCGACGGCCATTATCGCCTGACCCTCGAACCGTTCGCCGACGCCGTAGTGTGGAAGCGCAGCGAGCGCGAACAGGTCATTCATCAGTGGGCAACCCGCTACGCGCAGCGCCTGAGTCACTATTGCCTTGAAGCCCCGCAGCAATGGTTCAACTTTTACCCTTTCTGGAAGACCGATGACGACGCCAACTCATGAGCCGGTAACCTTCGGCGAACGCCCTTTGCGCATCGAAGACGTGCTGGCCCTGGCCAACCGTCAGGCGCCCGTGCAGTTGCAGAGCGACGCCGATTACCGCGAACGCATCGCCAAGGGCGCACGGTTTCTCGATTCGCTGCTGGACAAGGAAGGCGTGATCTACGGCGTGACCACCGGTTACGGTGATTCCTGCGTGGTCGCGGTGCCGCTGCATCACGTCGAGGCGCTGCCGCGTCATCTCTACACTTTCCACGGTTGCGGGTTGGGCAAACTGCTCGACGCCCAGGCCACTCGCGCAGTGCTCGCGGCGCGTTTACAGTCGCTGTGCCACGGTGTGTCCGGGGTGCGGATTGAACTGCTCGAGCGGCTGCACGCTTTTCTCGAACACGACATCCTGCCGCTGATTCCCGAAGAAGGCTCGGTTGGCGCCAGCGGCGATCTGACGCCGCTGTCCTACGTTGCCGCAACCCTGTCTGGTGAGCGTGAAGTGATGTTCCGTGGCGAGCGCCGTCAAGCGGCCGACGTCCATCGTGAACTCGGCTGGACGCCGTTGGTGCTGCGCCCCAAAGAAGCGCTGGCACTGATGAACGGCACCGCCGTGATGACCGGCCTCGCCTGCCTCGCCTACGCCCGCGCCGATTACCTGTTGCAACTGGCCACGCGGATCACCGCGCTGAACGTCGTGGCGCTGCAAGGCAATCCGGAGCATTTCGACGAACGCCTGTTCGCCGCCAAACCGCATCCGGGGCAGATGCAAGTGGCCGCATGGCTGCGCAAGGATCTGGCAATCGACGCGCCGACTGCGCCGCTGCACCGTTTGCAGGATCGCTACTCGCTGCGCTGCGCCCCGCATGTCCTCGGCGTGTTGGCCGACAGCCTGAACTGGCTGCGTTCGTTCATCGAGATCGAACTCAACAGCGCCAACGACAACCCGATCATCGACGCCGAAGCCGAGCGTGTGTTGCACGGTGGGCACTTCTACGGCGGGCACATCGCGTTCGCCATGGACAGCCTGAAGAACCTCGTGGCCAACGTCGCCGACCTGCTCGACCGTCAACTCGCGCTGCTGGTCGATGAACGTTACAACCACGGATTACCGAGCAATCTGTCCGGCGCCACGGCGGATCGCGCGATGCTCAACCACGGCTTCAAGGCTGTGCAGATCGGCACCAGCGCCTGGACCGCCGAAGCCTTGAAAAACACCATGCCAGCCAGCGTCTTCTCGCGCTCCACCGAGTGCCACAACCAGGACAAGGTGAGCATGGGCACCATCGCCGCCCGTGATGCGATCCGCGTGCTGGAGCTGACCGAACAGGTCGCCGCCGCCACACTCCTCGCCGCGAACCAGGGCGTGTGGCTGCGCGCTCAGGTCGAAGACGCCCGAGCGCTGCCGCCTGCGCTGGCCGCCATGCACGAAGAACTCGCCAAGGACTTCCCGCCGGTCATCGAAGACCGCGCACTGGAAGGCGAACTGCGCCTGTGCCTGCAACGCATCGCCGCGCAACACTGGAGGCTGCATGCGTAGCGCCGGAGTACTGCATGCCGATACGGAAATCCTCGTCCCGTTCTTCGACGTCGACACCATGCACGTGGTCTGGCACGGCCATTACGTCAAATACCTGGAAGTAGCGCGCTGTGCGTTGCTCGACAAGATCGGCCACAACTACACGCACATGGTCGAGTCCGGTTACGCCTGGCCGATCATCGACCTGCAACTGCGCTACGTGCGTGGCGCGGTGTTCGGCCAGAAGTTGAACGTGCGCGCCAGCCTGGTCGAGTGGGAAAACCGTCTGAAGATCAACTATCTGATCACCGACCTGCAAAGCGGCGAACGCCTGACTCGCGCAAGCTCCGTGCAAGTGGCGGTCGAAGTGAGCAGCCGCGAGATGCAACTGGCGTCACCAAAAGTCTTCACTGATGCCGTGGAAAGGATGCTGCGATGAACCTGTTTTTTAGAAGCCTTGGGGCGCTGGCGCTGCTGGCCGTGTCGTCACTGGCCAACGCTTTCGACCTGCAACAACTCAGCCAGCAACTGGCCAAGCCGGACGTGATCCACGGCCAGTTCATCCAGGAAAAACACCTGCGCGCGCTGCCCCAGCCGCTGATCAGCAAGGGCAGTTTCGTCCTCGCAAAAAACCATGGCCTGCTCTGGCTGCTGAAAACTCCGCTGCAACAGGATTACCGCATCAGCGCCAAAGGCATTGCCCGGCGTGACGGCAACGGCTGGCAGTTGCTCCCGAACAAGAGCGCCGGGGCCGAGCAGAACCGCTTGTTCCTCGCCGTATTGCAAGGTGACAGCAGTGGCTTGCAACGGGATTTCGAGCTGGCGCTCAGTGGCGACGCGCAGCAGTGGAAACTCACCCTGACCCCACGTTCGCTGCTGCTCAAGCAAGTGTTCAACCAGATCAACATCGACGGCGGCGAACTGGTGCAAACCATCGAACTGCTGGAAACCCAGGGCGACAGCACCGTGCTGCGCATGCAGGACAGCAGCGCCGGCCAACCGTTGAGCGATGCGGAGCAACATGATTTTGCCGAGTGAACGCAAGCTGCCCTGGCTGTTCCTGATTCTGCTGCTGGCGGTTGTCGCGCTGGCCGGCTGGCAGTGGCGCGACGGTGCGCCGTTGTCCGCCAACCTGATGGAACTGGTGCCGGGCACCGATCCGGACGCCCTCGAACTGCGCGCCGAACAACGCATGCAGGAACCGCTCAACCGCGAAATGCTGGTGCTGGTCGGCCACGCTGATCGCCAGCAAGCAGTGGCCATGGCGCAGACGCTGGGCGAACAATGGCAAGCCAGCGGCCTGTTCGAAAAAGTGCAGTGGAACCTGCAAGCGGACTTGCCGGCCCTGCGCACGCAATTGCTGCAAGGGCGACTGGCGATGCTCTCGGCGGACGACCGGCAATTGCTGAGCGAACATCCCGACGCCTTCATTCAGCAACGGGTACAGGCACTGTTCGACCCGTTCAGCGGTTTCAGTCTGGTGCCGAGCCAGGATGACTGGCTGGGCCTGACCACGCGCATCCAGAACAGCCAGCCACAACACGGCGCGGTGCAACTGGACATCGGCAGCGGTGCATTGGTCGCCGATGCCGACGGCAAGAGCTGGGTGCTGTTGCGCGCACGCACCACCGGCAATGCCTTCGACATGAACCTGCCGCTGCAAGTGGCCGAACTGCTCCAGCGCGGTCGTGATCAGGCAGCGAAATCCGACGTGCAGCTTCTGGCCGCCAGCGGTCTGCTGTACGCCGCCAGTGGTCAGCAACAGGCCACTCGCGAGATGACCTGGGTGGGCGGCGGCGCCACAGTCGGGATTCTGCTGTTATTGCTGCTGGCGTTCCGCCGTTGGCGCGTGTTGCTGGCGTTTGTGCCGGTGCTGGTCGGTATGTTGTTCGGTGCCGTGGCGTGTGTGGCGCTGTTCGGCCATATGCACGTGATGACCTTGGTGCTCGGTTCCAGCCTGATCGGCGTGGCGGTGGATTACCCGCTGCACTATCTGTCGAAGAGCTGGAGCCTGAAACCTTGGCGCAGTTGGCCCGCCTTGCGCCTGACCCTGCCCGGGCTGACACTGAGTCTGATCACCAGTGCCATCGGTTATCTGGCGCTGGCGTGGACGCCCTTCCCGGCGCTGACGCAAATCGCCGTGTTCTCCGCTGCCGGGTTGCTCGGCGCCTATCTGTCGGCAGTGTGTCTGCTGCCAGCGCTGTTGAAGAATGTCGAACTGCGCCCGGCGCAGTGGCCACTGCATCTGGCCCAACGGCTGGTGAACCTGCGGGAAAAATTGCTCGAATACGTGCGCACGCCGGTGTTGCTGGCGCTGTTGATCGCCTTCTGTGTGGGCGGTCTCGTGCAACTGCAAAGCAAAAACGACATCCGCCAATGGGTCGGCGCGCCGCAGCAACTGACCGACGAAGCGCAGACCATCGCGCGCATTACCGGGTATCAGCCGACCAGCCAGTTCTTCCTGGTGCGCGCAGCCAATCAGCAAGAACTGCTGGAACGCCAAGCGGCACTGAGCGAACGTTTGCAGCAACTGGTCAACCTCGACAAGCTGCAAGGGTATCTGGCGCTTGATCAACTGGTCAGCCCACCGAGTCAGCAACAGCAAGTGCGCGAAGCGCTGAACAAACTTCCACAGTTCTGGCAGCCACTGCTCGATCTCGGCGTGCCGGTGACGGCCCTGCAAACCGAGTTGCAGCAGTTGCAAACATTACCTCTTGAGGACATCGACGCCGCGCTGGCCGGTCCGCTCGGCGAGCCCTACCGCACACTGTGGCTCGGCCCGACCGAAGAGGGCGTGGCGGCGATAACCAGTCTGCAAGGCCTGAACAATCCTTCGCTGCTGCGGGTGCAGGCGCTGGATCTGCCGGGGGTAGTGCTGGTGGATCGCCTCGGTGAATTGAACAGTGTTTTCGCCGCCACGCAGATCAGCGCGGCGGAACTGAAACTCGCTTCCTGCGTGTTGATCGTGCTGGTGTTGATCCTGCCGTTTGGTCTCGGCGGCGCCGTGCGCATCGTCACGCTGCCGTTGCTGGCAGCGCTGTGCAGCCTGGCCAGCCTCGGTTGGCTCGGACAGCCGCTGACACTGTTCAGCCTGTTCGGCCTGCTGCTGGTGACAGCGATCAGCGTCGATTACGCGATTCTCATGCGTGAGCAAGTCGGCGGTGCGGCAGTCAGCCTGCTGGGCACGTTGCTGGCGGCCGTGACGACGTGGCTGTCATTCGGTTTGCTGGCAGTGTCGAGCACGCCAGCAGTGAGCAATTTCGGTTTATCGGTCAGCCTCGGTCTGGCCTTCAGCTTCATGCTTGCACCGTGGGCCGGGCGTCATCCTCACACCGCAACAGTCGCGGAGCCGGCAGCATGATGATCGTCGGATTCTGGCTGCTGGCCATGGCCTTGTTCTTTGTCGCGACCCGCGTCGGTCGCCATTTCGGCCTGATCCCGATTGTCAGCCAGCTGCTGTTGGCGAGTTTCGGCTTGCCGCTGCTGATGTATTTCTGGATCGAACCGGGCTGGCAGCTCAGCGGCGCCGAACTGATTGCGCCGACGTGGCTGAAAGACCTCTACAGCCTGAGTTTTGCACTGTTGCTCGGGCACATCCTCAGCGATGTGATCGACCTGCGTCTGGACCGCCAGAGCGTGAAAATTGCCGTACCGAGTTTCGCCGTACCCTTCGCCTGTGGTCTCGCGACCGCCTATTGGCTGCTGCCGGCGCAACCGTGGCTCAACTCATTGGCCATCGGTCTGGTGTTCGCCATCACCGCCATTCCGGTGCTGTATCTGTATCTGCGCCACATCGATTACCCGCCTGACGCCACGCGGCGGCTGGTGCAAACCGCGATCCTGATCGACCTGACCTGCTGGACTCTGTTCGGCCTCGCCCAGGGCAGTTTGCACCTGAGCAGTCTGTTGCTGCCGCTGGGGTTGGCGTGCGTTCCCTTGCTGCTGCGCCTGTTCGGTGTGCAGCGGCCGCTGACTTACAGCCTTGGATTCTTTGCGTTATTGGTCCTGGCCGAGCATTACAAACTCAATGCGCTGATTTTCGGCATCGGTTACCTGGTGTGCATGGCCACGCTGAAAATACCGCTGGTGCTGCCGTTGCCGGCGCGCTGGATGAGCCGTTTGCAGACGTGGATCGCGATCCCGTTGATCCTCACGTTCGGCATTGTGCAGATCGACGTCCACAGCGCCCTCGCCAGCCTTGGGGCGCTGCAATGGGCAGCGCTGCTGCTGGTGCCGATTGCCAGTAAACTGCTCGGCAACTGGCTTGGCCTCGGCTGGGCCGGTGCCTCGTTCGAGGGCGCCAGTCGCTGGCGTGAAAGCGTGCTGCTGAACATTCGCGGCCTGAGCGAAATCGTCTTTCTCAACCTGTTATTGCAACAACAACTCATCACGCCGGCGCTGTACTTCGCGCTGATGCTGATGGGCCTGATCGCGACGTTGCTGCCAGCCCTGATCGGCCTGCATCGCGCCCCCCTGAATTTGAACCACCCTTTGCCCCGGAGCTCACGTGCCAATCGTTGAAATGGAATCCCGTCAGGTCGTGATCATCGGCGCAGGCCCCTCAGGCGCCATCGCCGCCGCCCTGCTCAAGCGCAAGGGCCACGACGTGCTGGTGATCGAGCGTCAGCACTTCCCAAGGTTTTCCATCGGCGAAAGCCTGCTCAGCCATTGCCTGGATTTCGTCGAAGAAGCCGGCATGCTCGACGCCGTCAACGCCGCCGGATTCCAGCGCAAGACCGGCGCTGCGTTTGCCTGGGGCGAGCGCTACAGCGCGTTTGATTTTGGCGACACCTTCACCAACGGCAAGCCGACCACGTTCCAGGTGCAGCGTGCCGACTTCGACAAACTGCTGGCCGATCAAGCCGCGCTGCAAGGCGCCGAGATTCGCTATGGCGATGCCATCGTCAGCGTCGATTTCGACCGGGCAAAACCGCAGCTGGATGTGCGCCGCGAAGACGGCAGCGAATACCGCGTCGAAGCGGATTTCGTGCTCGATGCCAGCGGTTACGGTCGCGTGCTTTCACGCTTGCTGGATCTGGAGGCGCCGTCGAATTTCCCGGTGCGTCAGGCAGTGTTCACTCACGTCGAAGATCACATCGACAACCCGGCGTTCGACCGCGAAAAAATCCTCGTCACCACGCACCCGCAGCATCGCGATATCTGGTTCTGGACCATCCCGTTCAGCAACGGTCGCTGCTCGGTGGGCGTGGTCGCCGCTGCCGAACACTTCGAAGGTCGCGATACCGATCTTGACGCCTGTCTGCGCGGTTTCATCGCTGAAACGCCAAGCCTCGCCGGCGTGCTCAACAACGCCGTGTGGGATACCCCGGCGCGCACCCTTGGCGGCTACGCAGCCAACGTCAAAACCCTGCACGGTCCGGGCTTTGCGTTACTCGGCAACGCGGCGGAATTTCTCGATCCGGTGTTCTCCTCCGGCGTAACCATCGCCATGCGTTCGGCGAGCATGGCCGCGGCTGTGCTGCATCGTCAGTTGCAGGGCGAAACGGTCGATTGGCAAAGCGAGTTTGCCCAGCCGCTGAAACGCGGCGTCGACACCTTCCGCTGCTATGTCGAGGGCTGGTATGCCGGGACCTTCCAGGACGTGATTTTCTATGAAGACAGTCAGGCCGACATTCGCCGGATGATCTGCTCGATCCTCGCCGGTTATGCCTGGGATGAACGCAACCCGTTCGTCAGCGAAGCTCGGCGCCGGTTGAAGATGATTTCCGAACTTTGTGCAAAGGACGCCCCATGAATTACCTGAGCGACAGCTACGTCGAGGAAACCCGCTTCGGTTTCTGGTTCCTGCGCAGCCACACCTGGCAGCATCACGTGTTGCGCGTGGCAATCAACGATCTGCGTGGGCTGTTCAGCGAAGCACTGCCGGCAAACCCGGTGCTGCTCGATGCCGGTTGCGGTCAGGGCAAGTCGTTCGGCCATTTGCGCCAGACCTTTGCACCACAGCGTTTGATCGGTATCGATGCCGATCCGCACAGCCTTGAATTGAGCGCCGCAGAAGCGGCGCGTCAGGGACTGGATGTCGAGCTGATCGGCAGCGATTGCGCAACGCTCAACGTGCCGGACGCCAGTGTCGATCTGCTGTTCTGCCACCAGACCTTTCATCATCTGGTCGAGCAGGAAAAGGCCTTGGCCGAGTTTTATCGGGTGCTCAAGCCTGGCGGTTATCTGCTGTTTGCCGAATCGACCGAGGCTTACATCGATACCTGGGTGATTCGCTGGCTGTTCCGCCATCCAATGCACGTGCAGAAAAGCGCCGCGCAGTATCTGGGGATGATTCGCGAGCAGGGTTTCGAGTTTTCCGAGCGCAATGTTTCGTACCCGTATTTGTGGTGGAGCCGGTCGAAGGATTTCGGTTTGCTGGAGCGCTTTGGATTGCGCAAGCCCAAACCGTTCGGGCAGCGGGAAGAGACGCTGGTGAACGTGGTTGCGCGCAAACCACTTGCGGGTGCCTTGTGATGCGACACACAACTTGTAGGAGTGAGCCTGCTCGCGATAGCGGTGGATCAGCCAACATGTTTTTTGAATGTGCAACCGCGATCGCGAGCAGGCTCACTCCTACAAGGTTTGTGGTGTGGCTGGTATGGGGGATATTTGCGCTGCTCAGTGGTTGCGCCACTCAGGCACCGCTGCCGGCTGGCAACCCGACGCTGCCGCTGCCATTGCAACTGCACATCGAACGCCAGCAAGCCGAACAACGCCAGGACTGGCTGCTGGTGATCCAGCGTGAAGGTCCCGGCATTCGCTGGTCGATGATGGACCCTCTGGGCATTCCTCAGGCACGTCAGCAACTGATCGACGGGCGCTGGCAGGCCGATGGCTTGCTGCCGCCAAACCCGGAAGCCCGGGAGTTGTTCGCCGCCCTGCTGTTCGCCCTGACCCCGTCCGGCGAATTGCTGCGCAACTACCCCGCCGCGCAGCAACAGGGCGAGCAACGCTCCCTGCCAGCGCGCTGGGACATCCGCTATTCACAACCGTTGAGCTTCGAATTGAAACTGCCTCAAGGCCCGCACTACCGCGTTTCCCCACTCGGTGAACCGACGCCATGACTGCCTACTTGAATGCCCTCGGCGTGATTTGCGCGCTGGGTCGAGACAAGCAACAAGTCGCGCACAACCTGTTCGCTGGCGACTGCTCCGGCATGCGTCGCGAATCCGGCTGGGTGCCGGAGCGTGAGTTGCCAGTGGCCGCCGTGCACGGTGAGCTGGCAGCGATTCCGCCGGAGTTGGCCGACCAGCGCAGCCGCAACAATCAGCTTTTGCTGGAAGCTGCGTTGCAGATCCGCGACGACATCGACCGGGCTATTGAGACTTACGGCCGCGAGCGCATCGGCGTGGTGCTAGGCACCAGTACCTCGGGCATCGACGAAGCCAGTCGGGGTCTGGCGCATTTCCTTCAAGAACAACAATTCCCGGTCGAGTACGACTATCGGCAACAGGAGCTCGGCGCCCCGGCGAATTTTCTTGCCGACTGGCTGCAACTGAGCGGCCCGGCCTACGTGATTTCCACCGCGTGCACCTCCAGCGCACGTGCGCTGATGAGCGCGCAGCGCCTGCTCGATCTGGGCCTCTGCGATGCGGTGCTGTGCGGTGGCGTCGACAGCCTGTGCAAGCTGACCCTCAACGGTTTTTCGTCGCTGGAAGCGGTGTCCGATGAGCGCTGCAATCCGTTCTCGGCCAACCGCAACGGCATCAACATCGGCGAAGCCGCGGTGCTGTTCGTGATGAGCAAGCAACGCGGGGATGGTCCGGCCATCGCCCTGCTCGGCGCTGGCGCCAGTTCCGACGCGCACCATATCTCGGCGCCGGAACCGAGCGGGCGCGGTGCGCTGCAAGCGATGCAAAAAGCCCTGAGTCGCGCGCAATTGCAGCCCGGGCAAATCAACTATCTGAACCTGCACGGCACCGCGACCCAACACAACGACGCCATGGAAAGCCTGGCGGTCGCCACGCTGTTCCCCGACGGCGTTGCATGCTCGTCGACCAAACCGATGACCGGTCACACGCTCGGTGCTGCCGGCGCGCTGGAAGCGGCGTTCTGCTGGCTGAGCCTGAGCGCTGACAACCCAGGCCACGCGCTACCGCCGCACGTCTGGGATGGCCACCCCGATCCCGACTTGCCAGCGCTCAAATGGGTGACCGCAAGTGAACCCCTGACGTCCATTGCACCCCGCTACCTGATGAGCAACTCGTTTGCCTTCGGGGGCAACAACGTCAGCCTGATTATCGGAGACGCCCCATGACTGACTGGCCGCTCGCCGAACTGCTGCCTCACGCAGGCGACATGATCCTGATCGACAAGATCACGCGCTTCGACGATGAACAGATTTACACCTGCCTCACGGTCAAGCCTGACGGCCTGTTCAACCTGCCCGACGGCAGCCTGCCGGCATGGGTCGGCGTCGAGCTGATGGCACAAAGCGTCGCCGCGTTCGCCGGTTGTCATGCCCGGCGCAAAGGCAATCCGGTGGAACTGGGTTTCCTGCTCGGCACACGCAAGTTCGAGTGCAACGTCCAAGCGTTTCCGGCTGGTAGCGAGTTGACCGTCCATGGCATCCGCTCGCTGGAAGATGACAACGGCATGGGCGTGTTCGAATGCCACATCACTGCGCCCGGCATCCAGGCCAGCGCTCGACTGAACGTGTTCCGCCCGCCGCAACCGTCCCAATATCTACAACAGACACAGGAGTCGAACGATGACTGAATCCGTACTGGTCACCGGCTCCAGCCGTGGTATCGGCCGCGCCATTGCCTTGCGTCTGGCGCAGGCCGGGCACGACATCGTCCTGCATTGCCGCAGCGGCGTCGCCGAAGCCCAGGCAGTGCAAGCTGAGATTGAAGCGCTAGGCCGCAACGCACGCATCCTGCAATTTGACGTCGCCGACCGTGAAACCTGCAAAACCATTCTCGAAGCCGACGTCGAAACCCACGGTGCCTATTACGGCGTGGTGCTCAACGCCGGGCTGACCCGCGACGGCGCCTTCCCAGCCCTGAGCGACGACGATTGGGACGTGGTGCTGCGTACCAACCTCGACGGTTTCTACAACGTCCTGCACCCGGTGATGATGCCGATGATCCGCCGCCGCGCCGCCGGTCGCATTGTCTGCATCACCTCCGTCTCCGGGCTGATCGGCAACCGCGGCCAGGTCAACTACAGCGCCTCCAAGGCTGGCGTGATTGGTGCTGCGAAAGCATTGGCGATTGAACTGGGCAAGCGCAAAATCACCGTTAACTGCGTCGCGCCGGGCCTGATCGACACAGCGATGCTCGATGAAAACGTGCCGGTGGAAGAATTGATGAAAATGATCCCCGCGCAACGCATGGGCACCCCAGAAGAGGTGGCCAGTGCGGTGAATTTCCTGATGTCGGCGGAAGCCTCGTACATCACCCGCCAGGTCCTGGCGGTCAACGGAGGCTTGTGCTGATGAAGCGCGTCGTCGTCACCGGCATGGCCGGCATCACCTCGCTGGGTAGCGACTGGCAAACCATCGCCGGCAACTTCGCAGCCAATCGCAGCGGCATCCGCCGAATGGACGAGTGGGATCGCTTCAGCGAACTCAATACGCGTCTCGCCGGCCCAATCGATGATTTCGTCGTCCCGGCGCACTGGACCCGCAAACAGTTGCGCAGTATGGGCCGGGTTTCGCGTCTGGCGGTCGGCGCGGCGGAAAAAGCCCTGGCCGACGCCGGCCTGCTCGGCGATCCGTCGATCAAGGATGGGCGCATGGGCGTGGCCTGCGGGTCGTCCACCGGCAGCACCGACGAGATCAAGGCGTTCGGCAACATGCTGCTCAACTCGGTAGCCGAGGGTCTGAACGCCAATTCCTACGTGCGGATGATGCCGCACACCACAGCGGCGAATATCAGCATCTTCTTCGGCCTCACCGGGCGTTTGATTCCGACGTCCAGCGCCTGCACCAGCGGCAGCCAGGGCATCGGCTACGCGTATGAAGCAATCAAGTTCGGGCGCCTGCCGTTGATGCTCGCTGGCGGCGCCGAAGAACTCTGCCCGACCGAAGCGATGGTGTTCGACGCGCTCTACGCCACCAGCCTGAAAAACGACGCGCCACAGACCAGCCCACGCCCGTACGACAAGGGCCGCGATGGTCTGGTGATCGGTGAAGGTGGTGGCATGCTGGTGCTCGAAGAGCTGGAACACGCCCTCGCCCGCGGTGCACATATCCACGCCGAGCTCGTTGGTTTCGGCAGCAACGCCGACGGCCAGCACACCACCCGCCCCGAACAAACCACCATGCGCCGCGCGATGGAACTGGCGCTCGAAGACGCCGGGATCACGCCGGATGCAATCGGTTACGTCAATGGCCACGGTACCGCTACAGAACAGGGCGACATTGCCGAAACACTGGCGACCAGCAGCCTGTTCGGTGAACGCATGCCGATCAGCTCGCAGAAGAGTTTCCTCGGCCATACGCTCGGGGCCTGCGGCGCGCTGGAGTCGTGGTTCAGCATCGAAATGCTCAACCGCGACCTGTACGTGCACACGTTCAACCTCGATGAAGTCGATCCGCACTGCGGCAAGCTCGACTACCTGCGCGGCGAATTCCGCCAGATGAGCAACGAATACGTGATGAACAACAATTTCGCTTTTGGTGGCGTCAACACCTCGTTGATTTTCCGCCGCTGGCCGCAACCGAATTAATCCAGGTCAAGGAGACCTCCATGCACTTCAAGAAACTCGCTGCGTTCACCTTTATGCTCTGCGCTCTGCCGGCCGTCAGCCAGGCCCGTGACACGGCGGTTTACCTGCCGTTCGACAAAGCCGTCGCCGAAGCGACCCGCTCAGGCAAAATCGATGGCAGCGTGAAGTTTTACCTGGCCGGCAACACCCCGGCCGGCAAAGTCACCGTCGTCAGCCCTGGCGCCGTGACCAACAAGAAAACCAACGCCTTCAACAAGTCCGACGAAGTCGCCTGCGAGTGGGTCGCACAATCGGCCATCATCAGCCTGCACCAGGCCGCGAAAAGCGCCGGCGCCAACGCCGTGACCAACATCGTCAGCTTCTACAAGAGCAACGAGCGCAAGGACCCGCAGACCTACGAATGCCACGCCGGCGCGATCATGGCGGGCGTTGCGTTGAAGGGTGATCTGGCGAAGGTGCAGTAAGACGGCTTTGCATTGTGGTGAGGGGATTTATCCCCGATGGACTGCGCAGCAGTGCCCTTCTCAGGGTCAATCAGAAAAGCTGCGTCGCATTCTCGTCGGGGCAATAACCAGCGATACATAGTTACCGCCCAGCAACCATTGATATGAGGAAAACTCAAAGCTCCCTGAGCGTTCCATTCGCTCAGGTATACCCAATAACTCGAGCTGATCAATGGAGCAATAACATGGGCAAGAAGCCGCTGAAAAAAGTGATAACTTCCGACAGGCCGGAAACTGACCAACCCACTCGCTACAGCCCTACCGACGATGGCACGCTGACTCTACGCAGTTTGCTCGACACCAGTAATATCGAACTGCGACAGATGACTGCGCAGCCTCCATCCTCGCTTGACTCCCAACTATCCACCATTCAGGTCTTCGAACTCCCTGCTGACACAACCATCAGCCAAACCACTGTCGAGCGTCCACTCAGCGATTATTATCTGCCGCCAAGTCTGGCAGAACGTTTACCCGATCCGGATCCGGTAAGTGCGATTCGAACAACTGACAGAGGGCGCCAATATGTCGATCTCGTCGACGGCTGGACGGTACGCGTGGATACGGATGCACAAGGCAATTTAAGGGCGCGTCTGCCGTCGGTGCTGACCCTCGGGGCGCGACTGGAACGCGTGGAAGACTCTCTCGCATGGCGCCGGCTCCCGACCGACGACGCTGAGGCCGGGAATTCAGAACTGATTGTTTCGCGCCGCGAACTACCCGATAAAGAGCCTGATGATGCCGTCCCAGCCAAACGCATGCGCGGGATCGATGAAGAAAGCACAACTGAGAATCCTGCGCCACCGGTTCCGGATACATCCATTGCCATGCCTTGGAAAAGCTGGAAACTCAGTCCTGAACGTTTCTCCCTGAACCATATAACCGTTGACGGTCTACGCTACGAAATCCTGCCCCATGGTGAATTTCCGCCTCCGCCGATTGTTTATGTCAAAAACCCTGCACATTTGAGTTACGACTTTGACTCACTGAATAAAATCCTGTCGGACCACATCCAGCAACAACCTCGAGGCGCCATTCAGATTCCGTCGACGCAGCGCTGGGAGATCGATCCGACACTTCCTTTTAACGGCCCGCTTACCGACTATGTCGCCACTTACTTCCGGCACCTGACAACTTCCTCCGTGCGTAAGGTTGCCAGGAAACAGTTTGACCTCGCCAACGGCGGGGATATCGCGACCGGCGCCGGGCTGACAACTCTGCGACAAACATTCAATGACTGGAAAACCACACGGCCGGCGCCACGACCGGAGATGATGGATCCACTTCTCATGCTTCCGATAACGCATCTGGAGCCCGGATCAAAGGGTAAACGCGTATTGAAATTGGACTTCCTCGACAAACAGGCGCCGTTAGAGAGACTGGAGTTTGATGCGGAAGATCTCCCGCAATATTGGCGTTTTTTTTCATCAACTCAGACAGCCGTTGATCTCAAGCACGCCATGTACATGCTGTTGACGCGCAATGGATACACCGTCTTCAAACCAACCGGAACCAACATTTATCCAGCACTGGTGTTCCAACGCAAAGGACATGAGTTTGTGTTCTGCATGAACCTGCATCGATCCCTAGGCACACGTCATCAAATCCACCACAACATCAAAGCGTTTACCGAACAATCAATTGGCCCAGAGGCCCTGCACGCGATTGAAACCGCCCGCTCAGCAAACAACCTGGTCTGGTTGAAAGGCGTGACCAATATCGCCCCGAATCGCCCGGACTCGGTAATTATCGTGCGCGTGGATGCGCCTGAGATCTGAAGGCGCAAGACAGGAAGTCGGGCGTGAAACCCATTGGACAGCGCGACAAACGCTCTGGCTTGTCCAAGGCGTTTGTTTCGTTTGCGAGGAACAATTTCACGTCTATAGGCAATGCCTCTGAGATGTATAGTCCTGAACGCTCATCGAGTTTGACAAGCATTGCGGCGAGGGTCATTCAGCTCCCTTCGCATTTTCAGCATCTACACTCGTCCCGGCAGGCTGACACATCGCGCCTGCCAGAACGGCGAGCCCCAATCGATCAAACACTCGCTGCTCTCTTCCACCGTCAAGGAGATGACCATGCAAGTGAAAGCCCTGATCGCCGCCGTCCTTTTCAGCCTGCTGCCCAGTGCCAGCCACGCGACCAATCTGATGTACATGCCATTCGAGACGGTGTTGTCGGACGCACTTCGCGCCGGGCGGCTGGATGGCAGTGTGAAGTTTTATCTGGTTGGCAATGGACCGCTGGGGACTCAACAGTTGCTAAGGCGGGGCGTGGTCAGTGATCTGAGCACCAACGGGTTCAACAAGAGTGATCAGTTCTCATGCGAGTGGGTGTTGCAGTCAAACCTGATCAAGTTGCAGGCCGAGGCCAAGCGGGTCGGGGCAAATGCGGTGACCAATATCGTCAGTTATTACGACCAGCATGTGCGCAAGGATTTGAATACTTACGAGTGTCGAGCGGGGATTTTTGTGACGCGGGTGGCGTTGAAGGGGGATCTGGTGCGGTTGCCTTGAAAGGCAAGATCAAAAGATCGCAGCCTTCGGCAGCTCCTACATTTGGAATGCCTTTTCCCTGTAGGAGCTGCCGGAGGCTGCGATCTTTTGACTTCAGGTTTTCAGAGGCTCGACCTTACTTGTGAGCAGTTCGACAAACGCCTTGGCCATCGGTGATTTCTGATCCTTGCGCTGCACCAGCCACACGGCCGATACCGCTGCTGGATCGAGCAGCGGCCGGTAGACCACGCCGTCGATGCGCATCCGCTGGTAGGACGCCGGCAACACCGACACGCCCAACCCCGCCGCCACCAGACCGATGATGGTCATGGCTTCGCCAGCCTCTTGGGCGAAGTGCGGGCTGAAGCCGGCGTCGCGCGCCAGGCTGAGCAGTTGTGCGTAGAGACCACTGCCATAACTGCGCGGGAAGAACACGAAAGGCTCCAGCGCCAGCGCCGAGAGAAACAACCCGTCCTCGCTGCCCTGCGCCAGCGGATGCTTGGAACTGAGCACGGCCACCAGCGGTTCACGCATCAACTCGACCACGCTCAACGAATCCGGCAAACCCAGCGGGCGCATGATGCCGACTTCAATTGATTCGTCGACCAGCGCTTCGGCCACTTGGGTGCTGCTCATCTCACGCAAATGCAGATGCACCGCCGGAAAACGCTGACGAAATGAAAAGATCGCCTGCGGAATGGTCGAGTTGAACGGCGCCGACGAGGTGAAGCCGATCTTCAGTTCCCCGAGTTCACCAAGTTGCGCACGGCGGGCGACATCCGCTGCTTTGTCGACTTGCGCCAGCACCAGCCGCGCCTCTTCCAGAAACAATCTACCGGCCTCACTCAGCTCGACCCGACGATTGGTCCGTTCAAACAGACGTGCACCGACCTCTTGCTCCAGCGCCTGAATCTGCTGGCTCAGCGGTGGCTGGGAGATGCCCAGCACCTGTGCGGCGCGGCCGAAATGCAGTTCTTCGGCGACGGCGATGAAGTAGCGCAGGTGACGCAATTCCATGAAAACCCCATTAGGTCGTTAAAGCTATCAAACAGGTCGAACAATATATTGGATAGAAACATTAGCCAGCTATATGATTTTTTCATTGCCTGCCTGGCCGTGTTCTCCGAGGTCTGAAGTGAAAACTGCTATCGCGCCCCTTGCCCATGAAGTCCCGCCCGCAGCGTCGGACGATGTCGTCGCCGAACTGCAAGAGATCTACATCGAAAAAGGCACACCGATGTTCATGCGCACGGTGCTGGCGCTGTTCAGCGGCGGGTTCGCGACCTTCGCCCTGCTGTATTGCGTGCAGCCGATGATGCCGTTGCTGTCTCATGAATACGGGATCAACGCGGCGCAGAGCAGCCTGATTCTATCGGTGGCCACCGGCATGCTCGCCATTGGCTTGCTGATCACCGGGCCGATTTCCGACCGGGTCGGGCGTAAACCGGTCATGGTTGCCGCGCTGTTCGCGGCAGCGCTGTGCACCATGGCCAGTGCGATGATGCCGAGCTGGCAGGGCGTGCTGATCATGCGCGCGCTGATCGGCTTGTCGTTGAGCGGCCTGGCGGCGGTGGCGATGACCTATCTGAGTGAAGAAATTCATCCGCAGCACATCGGTCTGGCCATGGGGTTGTACATCGGCGGCAACGCGATTGGCGGGATGAGCGGACGCCTGATTACCGGCGTGTTGATCGACTTCGTCAGTTGGCACACGGCGATGCTGGTGATTGGCGGTCTGGCGATGATTGCAGCAGCAGTGTTCTGGAAGATCCTGCCGGAGTCGCGCAACTTCCGCTCACGCTCACTTCATCCGCGCAGCTTGCTCGACGGTTTCACCATGCACTTTCGCGATGCCGGTCTGCCGCTGTTGTTTCTTGAAGCGTTCGTACTGATGGGCGCGTTTGTCACGCTGTTCAACTACATCGGCTATCGCTTGCTGGCCGCACCGTACAACCTCGATCAAGTGTTCGTTGGCTTGCTGTCAGTGGTGTACCTGTCGGGTATTTACAGCTCGGCGAAGATCGGCTCGCTGGCGGACAAACTGGGGCGGCGCAAAGTGTTGTGGGCAACTATTGCGCTGATGTTCGTCGGCCTCGCGCTGACGATGTTCACCTCGTTGCTGCTGGTGATCGTCGGCATGTTGATTTTCACCTTCGGCTTCTTCGCCGCACATTCGGTGGCGAGCAGCTGGATCGGCCGTCGGGCGGTCAAGGCCAAGGGGCAAGCGTCGTCGCTGTACCTGTTCAGCTATTACGCCGGGTCAAGCATTGCCGGCACAGCGGGCGGGGTGTTTTGGCATTTGGGTGGGTGGAACGGGATTGGGCTGTTTATTGGCGCGCTGTTGCTGCTGGCGCTGTTAATAGCGTTGAAGCTGGCGAAGTTGCCGCCATTGGGTGGTGTGAAAGCTTAAAAGCAAAAGATCGTCCGATCGCGGCCCGACCCTTCGGCAGCTCCTACAGGAAAACGAAATCCAATGTAGGAGCTGCCGCAGGCTGCGATCTTTTGATTTAAAAAACGCCCGGCATTTGCCGGGCGTTTTTTATTGCGTATCGATCACTCGTGATACTGCGCCGACAACTCATGCACCGCGCGCAGGAAGGCGCCGGCGTGTTCCGGGTCGACTTCCGGGGTGATGCCGTGGCCGAGGTTGAACACGTGGCCGCTGCCCTTGCCGTAGCTGGCCAGAATGCGTCCGACTTCGGTGCGGATGGCTTCCGGTTTTGCATAAAGCACGGTCGGGTCCATGTTGCCTTGCAGCGCAACCTTGTCGCCGACACGGGCGCGGGCGTTGCCGATATCGCAGGTCCAGTCCAGGCCCAGTGCATCGGCACCAGCCTCGGCGATGCTTTCCAGCCACAGGCCGCCGTTCTTGGTGAACAGGATCACCGGCACCTTGCGACCGTCGTTTTCGCGGATCAAACCGCTGACGATTTTCTTCATGTAGGCCAGCGAGAATTCCTGATACGCCGCTGCCGACAGATTGCCGCCCCACGTGTCGAAGATCTGCACCGCTTGCGCGCCGGCCATGATCTGGCCGTTGAGGTACGAGGTCACCGACTGCGCCAGCTTATCCAGCAGCAGGTGCATGGCTTGCGGATTGTCGTAGAGCATGGCTTTGGTCTTGCGGAAGTCTTTCGACGAGCCGCCTTCAACCATGTACGTCGCCAGGGTCCACGGGCTGCCAGAGAAGCCGATCAACGGCACACGGCCATTCAGTTCGCGACGGATGGTGCTGACCGCGTCCATCACGTAGCCGAGGTCTTTGTGCGGATCAGGGATCGGCAGGGCTTCAATGTCAGCCAGGGTACTGACGACTTTCTTGAAGCGCGGACCTTCACCGGTCTCGAAGTACAGGCCCTGACCCATGGCATCGGGGATGGTGAGGATGTCGGAAAACAGGATCGCCGCGTCCAGTTGTGGATAGCGGTCGAGCGGTTGCATGGTGACTTCGCAAGCGAACTCCGGATTCATGCACAGGCTCATGAAGTCACCGGCGTGGGCACGGCTGGCGCGGTATTCCGGCAAGTAGCGGCCGGCCTGACGCATCATCCACACAGGGGTAACGTCTACAGGTTGCTTGAGCAGGGCGCGCAGGAAACGGTCGTTCTTCAGGGCAGTCATGTCGGCATCCGGAAAAAAAGTGCGGGCATTTTCTCAGAGCGCGAGGGAAAAGGCACGGATGCAGGTCAGCCTTTTGTCTATCGGGTCAATTTATTGCGTTGGAATACAGATTTTGCAGCCCCCCGAAACGACAGGGTATTGCGTTGTCTGTTTAGACGCCCAGGTAATCCAGAATCCCCTTCAGCCGCATTGCGGCCTTCGAAGATCGCCGTCACCACCAGATCGGAACCGCGCAACATGTCGCCACCCAGCAAGATTTTCATATGGCTGCTCTGTTGCTTGTACTGATGGAATCTGGAGGGGTGCAAGACAACCCCACTCCCACAGCTTTTTATGTCACGGCATCGAACACGATAAAAATGACGTTTAGGGCCTGCGGTACGAAAAACCTTCATTCTAGTTCTTATTTAAAACTCGTTATACCTGTCAACTTTTACAGTTGTTACCAATATAAAACGACACTAGGATGAAATTTAAGTCCTCTCTGAGAAAGAAATCTATAAAAGGAATTAGAAGATGAAAAAATTATACTCAGGTTTTTCGCTAATTTTAATGTACATGTCCGTTGCATCTGCTGCAGACGCCAGCGATTCAAAATTTGATCATGCCAAGCCCGATACCACACATACATGGACTGAGGAGGAAATGAAAACCGCTACACCAATGCCCTTGCCTATTTACGAACCGCAAGCCCAACCTGTAGAACAGCAACGTGAAAAAAACGCAGACTTAGTACAAAAGAGCTCTCCCGCTGTTGATTTGCAACCACCTTACAATCCAGATATCAGGGAACAAGGAGAGGCTAAAAATCTTTACAGCCCAAACCGCGACAGACACCCTTTCACACAGCTTGGCATACTGTATTTTGATGGCCCCTCAGGACGCTCCAAATGCAGCGGTCAATTTGTAAACCAGAACGTCGTACTTACTGCCGCTCACTGCGTTAGAGATAAAACAACGGGAGAATGGTATAAAAACCTACGCTTTGAACAAAGCTTCCCAAGCACAGGTAAACTTTACTATTTCCTGCCCAGTTGTTCATCAACCTCCTCTTCCTATGTTGGTAGTCCAGGAGGTCAACTGGACTACGCTTTCTTAAGAGTTAGCAATTCGATTACGGGGTGGATGGGATTAAGAATTAACGCTTCCCAAATACCTGTAACGGTGGTTGGTTACCAAGGGCTATCGCTCAAAGCTTTCAATGGTTTTATGATGCCAAACGGCAGCATGCACCAAATAACTCCAAACTTTCTCTTCGGAGGTTCCAGTGGTGGAGCATGGGTTGACATGAACACGAACCAGGTCGTGGGTTCCACCCATGGCGGATCAGCTAACCATCTCAGTTCTCCAGTGTTTGGTATGGAGCTTTGGAACCTTTTTCAGACCGTTAGCCAGAGTAATCCGTGCAAGTAACAAATCAGGCAAAAACTCTTTTGACATGGCGTGAATGAATCGCCGCACAACTCGAAAGTCGCGCAGCGATCACCAGCACACAACCGCTCCGTTAGCGCTCGTATTTTTACAACACCACAAAACATTGTGGGAGCTGGCAAGCCAGCTCCCACAGGAGTTGCGGTGCAGTTTCGGACTGGGGTTTAGACGCCCAGGTAATCCAGAATCCCTTCAGCCGCATTACGGCCTTCGAAGATTGCCGTCACGACCAGGTCGGAGCCGCGCACCATGTCGCCACCCGCAAAGATTTTCGGGTTGCTGGTCTGGTGCTTGTACTGACCTTGCTCAGGCGCAACTACGCGGCCCTGGCTGTCGGTCTGGATCTCGAACTGCTCGAACCACGGCGCCGGGCTCGGACGGAAACCGAAGGCGATGACCACGGCGTCAGCCGGGATGATCTCTTCGGAGCCCGGGATCGGCTCGGGGCTGCGACGGCCACGGGCATCCGGTTCGCCGAGACGGGTCTCGACCACTTTCACGCCTTCGACCCGGTCTTCGCCGACGATGGCGATCGGCTGGCGGTTGTAGAGGAATTTCACGCCTTCTTCCTTGGCGTTCTTCACCTCTTTGCGCGAGCCGGGCATGTTCGCTTCGTCACGACGATAAGCGCAGGTTACCGACTTGGCACCCTGGCGGATCGAGGTGCGGTTGCAGTCCATCGCCGTGTCACCACCACCGAGCACCACAACCTTCTTGCCTTTCATGTCGACGAAATCTTCCGGCGACTTTTCAAAGCCCAGGTTGCGATTGACGTTGGCGATCAGGAAGTCCAGCGCGTCATAAACGCCCGGCAGGTCCTCACCGGCAAAACCGCCCTTCATGTAGGTGTAGGTGCCCATGCCCATGAACACGGCATCGTATTCGGCGAGCAGTTGCTCCATGGTCACGTCTGTGCCGACTTCGGTGTTGAGACGGAACTCGATGCCCATGCCGGTGAAAACTTCGCGACGATTGCTCAGCACGCTCTTTTCCAGCTTGAACTCGGGGATACCGAAGGTCAGCAGACCACCGATTTCCGGGTTCTTGTCGAACACCACCGGGGTCACGCCGCCACGCACCAGCACGTCGGCACAGCCCAGACCTGCCGGGCCAGCACCGATGATCGCGACACGTTTGCCGGTCGGTTTGACCTTGGACATGTCCGGGCGCCAGCCCATGGCGAACGCGGTGTCGGTGATGTACTTCTCGACCGAACCGATGGTCACTGCACCGAAGCCGTCGTTGAGGGTGCAGGCACCCTCGCACAGACGATCCTGCGGGCACACCCTGCCGCAGACTTCCGGCAAGGTGTTGGTCTGGTGCGACAGCTCGGCGGCCTGAAGGATGTTGCCCTCGGCCACCAGCTTGAGCCAGTTGGGAATGAAGTTGTGCACCGGGCACTTCCATTCGCAATACGGGTTGCCGCAACCCAGGCAGCGGTGGGCCTGATCGGCCGACTGCTGGGGTTTGAACGGTTCGTAGATCTCGACGAACTCTTTCTTGCGTTGACGCAACAGTTTCTTCTTCGGATCTTTGCGCCCGACATCGATGAACTGGAAGTCGTTATTCAGACGTTCAGCCATTGTTAAAACCTCATCAAACTCTTCAGGCGCATATCACTGCGGGTTGGCACGAGTGCTGGAAAGCAACGATTTCAGGTTGGCAGCCTTAGGCTTGACCAGCCAGAAACGGCGCAAGTAGTCATCGAGGTTTTCGGCGAGTTCACGACCCCACTCGCTGTCGGTTTCCGCGACGTACTCGTTCAGCACGTTTTGCAGGTGGCTGCGATAGGATTCCATCGCCTCACCACTGATCCGCTGGATTTCCACCAGTTCGTGGTTGACCCGGTCAACGAAGCTGTTGTCCTGGTCAAGCACATAGGCGAAACCACCAGTCATGCCAGAGCCGAAGTTGTAACCGGTCTTGCCCAACACGCAGACAAAACCACCGGTCATGTACTCGCAGCAGTGATCGCCAGTGCCTTCCACAACCGTGTGGGCACCGGAGTTACGCACGGCGAAACGCTCACCTGCGGTGCCAGCGGCGAACAGCTTGCCGCCAGTGGCGCCGTACAGGCAGGTGTTGCCGATGATGGCGCTGTTCTGAGTCTTATAAACGCTGCCCTTGGGCGGCACGATAGTCAGCTTGCCACCGGTCATGCCTTTGCCCACGTAGTCGTTGGCGTCGCCTTCCAGGTACATGTTCAGACCGCCGGCGTTCCACACGCCGAAGCTCTGACCGGCCGTCCCTTTGAAGCGGAAGGTGATCGGCGCTTTGGCCATGCCTTGGTTGCCGTGCTTGCGGGCGATTTCGCCGGAGATCCGCGCGCCGATCGAACGGTCGCAGTTGCAGATGTCCAGGTCGAACTCGGCACCGCTGAGGTCGTTGATGGCCGACGTCGCCAGATCAACCATTTTCTCGGCCAGCAGGCCTTGGTCGAATGGCGGGTTGCGCTCAACCTGGCAGAACTGCGGCTTGTCCGCCGGAATGTGATCGCTGCCCAGCAGCGGAGTCAGATCCAGGTGATGTTGCTTGGCGGTCTGGCCTTCGAGGATATCCAGCAGATCGGTGCGGCCGATCAGCTCTTCGAGGGAACGCACGCCGAGCTTGGCCAGCCACTCACGGGTTTCTTCGGCGACGTAGGTGAAGAAATTCACCACCATGTCGACGGTGCCGATGTAGTGATCCTTGCGCAGCTTCTCGTTCTGAGTGGCAACGCCGGTGGCGCAGTTGTTCAGGTGGCAGATGCGCAGGTATTTGCAGCCCAGGGCGATCATTGGCGCGGTGCCGAAGCCGAAGCTTTCGGCGCCGAGGATCGCTGCCTTGATCACGTCGAGGCCGGTCTTCAGGCCACCGTCGGTCTGCACCCGGACTTTGCCGCGCAGGTCGTTGCCGCGCAGAGTCTGATGGGTTTCGGCCAGGCCGAGTTCCCATGGAGCGCCCGCGTACTTGATCGAGGTCAGCGGCGAAGCGCCGGTACCACCGTCGTAGCCGGAAATGGTGATCAAGTCCGCGTAGGCCTTGGCCACACCGGCGGCGATGGTGCCGACGCCTGCTTCAGCCACCAGTTTCACCGAGACCAGCGCCTTCGGATTGACCTGTTTCAGGTCGAAAATCAGCTGCGACAAGTCTTCGATGGAATAAATGTCGTGGTGCGGCGGTGGCGAAATCAGGGTCACGCCCGGCACTGCATAACGCAGCTTGGCGATCAGCCCGTTGACCTTGCCACCTGGCAGTTGACCACCCTCGCCCGGCTTGGCGCCTTGGGCAACCTTGATCTGCAGCACTTCGGCATTGACCAGGTATTCCGGCGTCACGCCGAAACGGCCAGTTGCGACCTGCTTGATTTTCGAGCTCTTGATGGTGCCGTAGCGCGCCGGATCTTCGCCGCCTTCGCCGGAGTTGGAACGCGCACCGAGGCGGTTCATGGCTTCGGCCAGGGCTTCGTGAGCTTCCGGCGACAGGGCGCCCAGCGAAATACCGGCGGAGTCGAAGCGCTTGAGCACCGATTCCAGCGGCTCGATTTCACTGATGTCCAACGGCGTGTCGAGGGTCTTGACCTTGAGCAGGTCACGAATCATCGACACCGGACGGTTGTCCACCAGCGCGGTGTATTCCTTGAACTTGCTGTAGTCGCCCTGCTGCACAGCGGCTTGCAGGGTGTTGACCACGTCCGGGTTGTACGCGTGATATTCGCCACCGTGGACGAACTTCAGCAGCCCGCCCTGCTGGATCGGCTTGCGCGGGCTCCAGGCTTCGGCAGCGAGGGCTTTCTGCTCGGCTTCGATGTCGACGAAACGCGCACCCTTGATGCGGCTCGGCACACCACGGAAGCTCAGGTCGCAAACCTCTTCAGACAAACCGATGGCCTCGAACAACTGCGCACCACGGTACGAAGCGATGGTCGAGATGCCCATCTTCGACAGAATCTTGAGCAGGCCTTTGGTGATGCCTTTGCGGTAGTTCTTGAACACCTCATAGAGGTCGCCCAGGACTTCACCGGTACGGATCAGGTCGCCCAGCACTTCGTACGCCAGGAACGGATAGACCGCCGAGGCACCGAAACCGATCAGCACGGCGAAGTGATGCGGATCACGCGCGGTAGCGGTTTCAACGAGGATGTTGGAGTCGCAACGCAGGCCTTTTTCGGTCAGGCGATGGTGCACCGCACCGGTCGCCAGCGAAGCGTGGATTGGCAGTTTGCCCGGCGCGATATGACGGTCGCTCAGAACGATCTGGGTACGACCGGCGCGCACGGCTTCTTCAGCCTGATCGGCGACGTTGCGGATCGCCGCTTCGAGGCCGACGCTTTCGTCGTAATTGAGGTCGATGATCTGCCGCTCGAAACCCGGGCGATCGAGGTTCATCAGTGAGCGCCACTTGGCCGGGGAAATGACCGGCGAGCTGAGGATCACGCGCGAGGCGTGTTCCGGCGACTCCTGGAAAATATTGCGCTCGGCACCGAGGCAGATTTCCAGCGACATCACGATCGCTTCACGCAGCGGGTCGATCGGCGGGTTGGTGACCTGCGCGAACTGCTGGCGGAAATAGTCGTACGGCGTGCGCACGCGCTGGGACAGCACGGCCATCGGCGTGTCGTCGCCCATCGAGCCAACGGCTTCGTAGCCTTGCTCGCCGAGCGGACGCAGTACCTGATCGCGCTCTTCGAACGTGACCTGATACATCTTCATGTATTGCTTGAGCTGATCGACGTCGTAGAAAGCCGAACCGTGGTCGTTGTCTTCCATGGTCGCCTGAATGCGCAGGGCATTCTTGCGCAGCCATTGCTTGTACGGATGACGGGATTTGAGACGGTTGTCGATCGCATCGGTGTCGAGGATCTGCCCGGTTTCGGTATCCACGGCAAGGATCTGGCCCGGGCCGACACGGCCCTTGGCGATCACGTCTTCTGGCTGGTAGTTCCAGACGCCGATTTCCGACGCAACGGTGATGAAACCGTTGGTGGTGGTAACCCAGCGCGCCGGGCGCAGACCGTTACGGTCGAGCAGGCACACCGCGTAACGACCATCGGTCATTACCACGCCGGCCGGGCCGTCCCACGGCTCCATGTGCATCGAGTTGTACTCGTAGAACGCACGCAGATCCGGGTCCATGGTTTCGACGTTCTGCCACGCAGGCGGAATGATCATCCGCACGCCACGAAACAGGTCGATGCCGCCGGTGACCATCAGCTCAAGCATGTTGTCCATGCTCGAGGAGTCGGAACCCACGCGGTTGACCAGCGGGCCGAGTTCTTCCAGATCCATCAGATCATTGGTGAACTTGGTCCGACGGGCCTGAGCCCAGTTACGGTTACCGGTGATGGTGTTGATCTCGCCGTTGTGGGCGAGGAAGCGGAATGGCTGAGCCAGCGGCCATTTCGGCAGGGTGTTGGTGGAGAAGCGCTGGTGGAACACGCAGATCGCGGTCTGCAGGCGCTCGTCACTCAGGTCCGGATAAAACGCGGCCAGATCGGCCGGCATCATCAGGCCTTTATAGATGATGGTCTTGTGCGAAAAGCTGCAGATGTAGTGATCGCTGTCGACAGCGTTGGTCACCGACGAACGGCGACGGGCGCTGAACAGTTTGACCGCCATGTCCTGATCGCTCAGGCCTTCGCCGCCGATGTACACCTGCTCGATTTGCGGCAGGCGCTCAAGGGCCAGGCGGCCGAGGACGCTGGTGTCGATTGGCACTTTGCGCCAGCCGATCAGTTGCAGGCCTTCGGCGAGGATCTCGCGGTTCATGTTCTCGCGAGCGGCTTCGGCCTTGGCCGAATCCTGATTGAAGAAGACCATGCCCACGGCATATTGCTTGGGCAACTCGACGCTGAAGGTTTCCTGAGCGATAGCGCGCAGAAAGGCGTCAGGCTTTTGAATCAGCAGACCGCAACCGTCACCGGTCTTGCCGTCGGCATTAATCCCACCGCGGTGGGTCATGCAGGTCAGGGCCTCGATGGCCGTTTGCAAAAGGGTATGACTGGGCTCGCCCTGCATATGGGCTATCAGGCCGAAACCGCAGTTATCCTTGAATTCATCTGGTTGGTACAGACCTGCTTTCATAGACACTTTCTCACCAGGCTGCCTCTTTTCGAGGCAAATTTCTTTTCAATTCAACCACTTGCGATCCGCGCCGAACGTACGCCGGCTTGGCGGGGGCAAAAGGGTGGTCATTGTACACAGCGACACAGAGGCTCACAAATTTGACGACGAACTGTCGCAAATTCATGTCGCATTTGTGAAAGGTTTAAAGCGATCTGCTGTGCTAGTCAAAACTTTTTTAATTTTGACTGCAACGACTCAAAGACTACTGTGACGCAGACACCACAAGGCACGCGACCTGGAAGGAAGCGCGCACATGTAGAAATTTTGAGGTGCTTGGAGAGGCGGCCTGGGTAAGGCCGCCGAATCTTCAGCGAGTTGTTGCCAGTTCCTGTTGGACGCTGGCGACAGTGCGAGGCCAAGGTTTACCAGCCTGAACCTTCGCTGGCAAGGCCTTGATGGCAGAAACAGCCGCATCACGATTGGCAAAGTTGCCGTAGGTGATCACGTAGAGCGGCTTGCCATTGAGGACTTTCTTGAAATAACGGTACTCGCCGCCCTGCTCCTTGACGAAGCTTTGCGCAGCCGTCTCGGAGCTGGTGCCGAGGATCTGCACCACGTAGTTGCTCGTTGGCTGCCCGGCGTACCAGCTGCCACCGGCGGCTTTGGCCACGGTAACCGGCTTCTCGGCTGGTTTGGCGGCGGCAACTGGCTTGGCTGGCGCTGGAGCAGGTTTGGCCGCTGGCGCTGCCGGAGCAGGCTTGGCGGTAGCGATCTGGGTCGGTGCCGGCGTCGGCGTCGGCTTGACTGCTGGGACCGGAGCCGGTGTTGGAGCAGGACCGGCCGGAACGCCCGCAGGAGGCGCGGAGGTGGTCACGGTTGGCGGCGTGTCGCTGGAGCCTTCCAGTGGTACACCGTCGTCGCCTTCGGTGATACCGCCAGCAGCTTCGGCCAGCGGGCCGCGCATGACCGGTTGCGAGTTGCCAACCAGCGGCAATGGCATCGGCTGGGTATTACCGGCGAACTCGACGTTCGGCGCGCCGCCATTGGCTGCGCCCTGACCCAATGGCAGTTGTGCCTGTTCGTTGGCGGGTGCGCCGGTGGTTGGCGCCTTGTTGCGACCCGGCATCAGCCAGGCGGCGGCGACCGCAACCACAACGACGGCGGAAATCGCCAATACGTGTTTCTTCGGCATGTTGAACCCCATACTTGGACGCTTGACCGCAGAGCGGCTGGCAATCATGACTTCGATCAGTGCATCGCGAGCGACCTGGTTGATGTTGCCAGGCCAACCCTCGGAGCTTTCGTGAATATCAGAGATCTGATCCGCGGTGAAAAGTTCGACACCCCGGCCCGCACCTTCGAGCCGTTGGTCGAGATATTCGCGGGTCTCTTCTTCGGTGTAAGGCTGCAATTCGATGACGTGGAAACGCTCTTCTTCGAGGTGCAAAGCCTCAAGCTGAGCGATCAGCGACGACTCACCGAACAGGAACACATGCGGGCGACCTTCCGGCGCGCCGGCACCCAGCGCCATCAGCGCTTCGAGGGCGGATTCGTCGAGCTGCTCGGCGTCGTCCACCAGCAAATAGACTTCCTGGCCGGTGAGTGCCAACTGCACCACCTGATCCAGAATCGCGCCGACTTCAGCCTGCGCCACGTTCAGCGCCTGCGCCACCTGACGCAGTACGCCAGCGGCATCGCCGGCACCACGCGCGGAAACCACAACGCTCTGTACCGATTGCTTGTTGGTGCTGGCGACCAGCGCCTGACGCAGCAACGTCTTGCCGCTGCCCTGCGGGCCAGTGACCACCAGCAGCAACTGGCTGTAACGCGCCAGGTGATGCAGTTGGCCGAGCACCGGTTTGCGCTGGGCCGGAAAGAATTTGAAGCCCGGAACGCGCGGCGCGAAGGGGTCGTGGCTTAACTGGAAATGGCCGAGGAACGCCTCGTCGGCATGCAAACTAGTCATCGGAATCTTATTAACCTTTAAGCTGAGCCAGGGCGCGGTAATCCGCTCCCAGCGTGGCCTGTAGAACCTCTTTCGGATAATCGTCGGTCACTACCGCTTCGCCCATCCGGCGCAGCAGCACCAGGCGCAGACGACCGTCGATCACTTTTTTGTCGATTGCCATGTGTTCAAGAAAATCGGCTTCGCTCATTTCAGAAGGCGGAATCACTGGCAGGCCGGCCCGCTGAAACAGACGAATGCCGCGATCGCGCTCCTGCTCGCTGATCCAGCCCAGACGCGCAGACATCTCCAGCGCCATCACGGTGCCAGCCGCCACCGCCTCACCATGCAACCAGACACCATAGCCCATGTGGGTCTCGATGGCGTGGCCGAAGGTGTGGCCGAGGTTGAGCGTGGCGCGTACGCCGGTTTCCTTTTCATCGGCGCCGACCACCGCAGCCTTGGCTGCGCAGGAGCGCTCGATGGCGTAAGTCAGGGCTGTTTGATCCAGCGCGCGCAAGGCGTCGACGTTGTCTTCGAGCCAGCCGAGGAACGGCTCGTCGCAGATCAGACCGTACTTGATGACCTCAGCCAGACCCGCCGACAGCTCGCGTGGTGGAAGGGTTTTCAGGGACGTCGTATCGATCAGCACCACGTTCGGCTGGTAGAACGCGCCGACCATGTTCTTGCCCAGCGGATGGTTGATCCCGGTTTTGCCGCCCACCGACGAATCGACCTGGGACAGCAACGTGGTGGGGATCTGGATGAAGTCGACGCCGCGTTGATAGCAGGCAGCAGCGAAACCGGCCATGTCGCCGATCACACCGCCGCCGAGGGCGATCACGGTGGTACGGCGGTCATGACGGGCGGTCAGCAAACCGTCGAAGATCAGTTGCAGGGTTTCCCAGTTCTTGAAGGCTTCGCCGTCCGGCAACACCACGGAAATAACCGAGAACTGCGCCAGGCTGCGCGTCAGACGTTCGAGATAGAGCGGCGCAACGGTCTCATTGGAGATGATTGCCACCTGACGCCCGTGGATATGCGGAGCCAGCAACTCGGGCTGATCCAACAAACCTTCGCCAATATGAATCGGGTAGCTGCGCTCGCCTAGATCGACCTTGAGTGTCTGCATGTGTCCCCACAGTGAAGATGGAAGCAGGCGTCCTGCCCTGAATTATTGGTTACTGCGGCCTGTAGCGGGTATGACGCCGCCGGCACGCCATCCGCCACAACCTTGGCGGGCTGTGACAGGACGCCGAGGATAGCGCATTTCGGGCGATGCTTTAACGGGGAGGAAGCTGCGCCAGACGGTCGAGAATGTCGAGCACTACCATGCGCGGCGGCCGTTCGTCGGTTTCCACCACCAGATCGGCAATTTCCCGATAGAGCGGATCACGGATGGCGAGCAGGTCACGCAGGGTTTTCGCCGGATCGGCGGTGCGCAGCAACGGTCGATTGCGATCGCGGGACGTGCGGCCGACCTGCTGTTCGACGGAGGCGTGCAGATACACCACGCGCCCGCCGTCATGCAGGGCCTTGCGGTTGGCGTCGCGCATGACCGCGCCCCCACCGGTCGCCAACACCACGCCGTCGAACTCGCACAGCTCGGCGATCATCGCCTGCTCGCGGTCACGAAAGCCCGGCTCGCCTTCCTTGTCGAAGATCCACGGGATATTGGCGCCCGTGCGCAGTTCAATTTCCTTGTCGGAATCTTTGAACGGCAGGCGCAGCTCTTTGGCCAGTAATCGGCCGATGGTGCTTTTGCCAGCACCCATCGGACCTACAAGAATCAAATTTCGCACAGAATCAACGACTCACAGCAATCGCCTGGTTATTCATGATACGCGGAGTGAGAAATACCAGCAGCTCGGATTTTTTCTCCGAAACCACATCACGCCGGAAAAGGCGGCCAAGATACGGCACATCGCCAAGAAATGGCACCTTATCTACGACCTTGCTTTGAGTATTTGAGAAAACACCCCCAATCACGATGGTTTCGCCGTCATTGACCAGCACTTTGGCGTTGACCTCGTTCTTTTTGATCGGCGGCACATCCTGCACTTTGTTCAGGTAGTCCGGCTCGTCCTTGGTGACCTTGACCTCCATGATGATGCGGTTGTCCGGAGTGATCTGCGGGGTCACTTCCAGCGACAGCGAAGCCTCCTTGAACGACACCGACGTGGCGCCGCTGGAGCTGGCTTCCTGGTAAGGAATCTCGGTGCCTTTGAGGATCTTCGCGGTCTCTTTGTCGGAGGTGACCACTTTGGGCTGCGAAACGATTTCGCCGTTACCGGTCTTCTCCATGGCCGTCAGTTCCAGATCGAGCAGAACGTTGTCGGTAATGAATGCGATGCCGATCCCGGAAGTGTTGCCGACGGTCCCCATGTCGACGAACGGCGAGTTGGTACTGGTGCTGCCCGGCGTGCCGATGGTGGTTGATGAACCGTTGACCCCGGAAGCATTCCAGTTGCCCTTGTTCTGGATCGAACCGCCCCAGCGCACCCCCAGACTCTTGTCGTAATCGACGTTGGCCTCGACGATGCGCGCCTCGATCATCACCTGACGCACGGGAATATCCAGTTGCGCCACGATCCGCCGCAGCTCGTCGAGACGATCCTGAGTCTGGTAGGCAATGATGTTGTTGGTCCGATCGTCGACAGTGATTGATCCACGCTCGTCGATCTTGGCCTCGGCGCTTGTTACCGACTGGAACAGCTTGGCGATGTCGGCAGCCTTGGCGTAGTTCACCTGCAACAGCTCACGACGCAGCGGCGCCAGTTCGGCGATCTGCTTCTGCGACTCCAGCTCCTGACGTTCGCGCGCGGCGATTTCATCGGCCGGGGCCACCAGCAGCACATTACCGATCTTGCGTTTATCCAGGCCCTTGGTTTTCAGCACCAGATCCAGCGCCTGATCCCACGGCACGTTTTGCAAACGCAGGGTGATGCCGCCCTGCACCGTGTCGCTCGCCACCAGATTGAGGTTGGTGAAGTCGGCGATCAGTTGCAGCACCGAGCGCACGTCAATGTCCTGGAAGTTCAGCGAGAGCTTTTCACCGACATAGGCCTGACGATCGGCGTTGCGTTTTTGCAGGTCGTCGACGGTCATCGGGCGAATGCTGACGGTCAGCTTGTTGTCGGTCTGGAACGTGGAGTAGTCAAAGGTGCCGCTGGGCTCGACGGTAATGACCGTGCGATCACCGGTTACGCCGGCGTTGACGAATTGCACCGGCGTGGCGAAATCCTTGACGTCGAGACGCACCCGCAGCTTTTCCGGCAATTGCGTACGGGCAAAGCTGAGGATGATCTTGCCGTCATGCTCCTGGATATCAGGGGCGATGGTCGGGTCGGACAGGTCGATGACGACATTGCCCTCGCCCGCAGTACCACGCTGAAAATCCACACCGCGAATGGCGCGGGATTTCGGTACGAACGCCTTGGCGGGTGCCGCCGCAGCAGTCGCCGCACGCGGTGCAACCACTGCCGGTCGCGGCGCCTTGACCGGCGCGCCCTGACCGACCACCACGAACAGATTGTTGCCCTCGACCCGAGTGTCGTAAGGCGCCAATTGCGTGAGGCTGACAATCAGCCGGGTGCGGTCCTTGGCTTCAACCACCGTGGCCGTGCGTGCATTGCCACTGCCCAGATCGAGATTTTTGCTCGCCAACTGACTCGCCACACCGGGCAAGTCCAGGGCAATTCGCGCCGGTGACTCGGTGGTGTAACCCTTGGGCTGCGGCGGCGGGCCGTCGAACGACAGCTTCAGTTCGACGCGATCACCCGGCAACGCCGCCACATTCAGCGCCTTCAAGTTGGCCGCCTGTACCATCGGTGACAACAGCGCTATCCATAGCGAAAAACCGAGGGTGGAGAAAATCCTGTTCATTGTTCGACTTCCACTATGAATGCTCTTTCAAAGGAATGGTGCGCGGACGTTCCAGCCAGGCGCCTTCGCCGTCGGGCACGATTTCAACCACATCGACCTGGGTGGCGCTGATGGCGACAATGCGGCCATCGTTGCGCCCCAGGTAATCGCCGACCTTCAGGCGATGCACGCCGCCGGCGCCACGCAACAGCGCGAAGGAACCGGAAGCATTGGCAATCGTGCCGACCATCTCGAACTGCTCGATGTTGAAACCTTCGAGGTATTGCTTAACCCGGGCGGGGTCGGGTTTGACGTTGCGTGAACCACGCTGCTGCCCGGCCAGATCGACGCGCACCTGCCGCGAGAACGGACTGCGCAGGTTGGCAGCGCTGTAAGTGAATGTTGGGTAAGACCGGAATGTCGGGGTTGGTTCAATTTTGCCTGGCGGACGCAAGCGCACTTCATTCATGTAGGCGTCGAGGTCGTTGAAGTCATTGCTGCCACCACAGCCGCTCAATGCCAGCAGGGCCATCAAGCCGGCGGAATAACGAACGAGGGTCATTTCTGCAGCCCCTTGTCGTTATAGCGGTAGGTCTTGGCGAGGATACTCATGCGCAACTTCGACCCACCCTCTTTGCTGGCCGGGGCCAATTCGAAATCATGCAGGGTAACGATGCGCGGCAATCCGGCCACGCCGCTGACGAACGTCGCGAGGTCGTGGTAGGCGCCGGTGACGGTAATCTGGATCGGTAGCTCGATGTAAAACTGCTGGGTAACCTCCGGCAGCAGTTTGATTTCTTCGAACTCAAGACCACTGCCCAAACCCGTACGCGTGATGTCCTCGAGCAAGCCCGGCACTTCGGTGTCGCTGGGCAACTGGCGCAGCAGCACGCCGAAGGAGTTTTCCATCTCCTTCATCTGCTGGGTGTACAGCTCCAGATTGGCTGAAATGTGTGCCTTGCTGGCAAACTGTTGCTTGAGCGTGGCCTCTTCTTCACGCTTGAGCTCCAGCTGGTTTTGCATGTCGCTGATGAAAAAGTTATAGCCAAATGCCAATACCAGCACCATCAACAGCGCCCCGGCGATGGCTTTGACCGCGCCCGGCCACGACCCGATGTTGCTGGTGTCCAGATCGTTGAAATCGATATTGCGCAGACTCTCCAGCCATTCGGACGGCTTCATTGCGCGTCCTCCACAATCTTCGGCTGGGTCTGACGAACGGTCAGTTGAAAGACGTTGGTCTGCTCCACCTGATCGGCACTGGTCGCTTTGACTTCAGTGAGGCTTGCCGCGTCGAACCAGTCGGACGCGTCCAGATTGCGCATCAGTTCGGAGACGCGGTTGTTCGACTCCGCCGCACCGCTGATCGACAAGGTTTTACCGACCATCTTCACGTCAGTGAAATACACGCCGTCGGGCAAGGTGCGCGCCAGTTGATCGAAGATTCGGCCGCTGACCTGCCGGTTGCCTTGCAAGTCCTGGATAATGCGCATGCGCTCGACCAGTTGCTGGCGATGAGCCTTGAGTTCACTGATCTGCTTGATCCGTTCGTCGACCACGGCAATCTGCTTGCCGATGTAGTCGTTGCGCGCCACTTGCCGGGCGATGGCCGCGTTGATGATCTGATCGGCAATGAACACCGCACCGATCGAACCGACCACCACGCCGGTCAGCGCCAGCAGGAAGCGTTTGCGCCGCTCTTCGCGGCGCTCCTCGCGCCAAGGTAAAAGGTTGATCCGCGCCATCAGTCGAAACTCCTGAGCGCGAGCCCGCAGGCGATCATCAAGGCCGGCGCGTCACTGGCCAGGGCCCCGGCGTTGACCTTGCTGCTCAGGGCCATATTGGAAAACGGATTAGCCACTTGGGTCGGTGTATCCAGGCGCTGTTCGATCAGCCGATCCAGCCCCGGCACCGACGCCGTGCCGCCGGCGAGCAGAATATGATCGACGGCGTTGTACTGACCGGAAGCGAAGAAAAACTGCAAAGAACGCGATACCTGCTGTACCAGCGCCTCGCGAAACGGCTGCAACACTTCGCTGACGTAGTCGTCGGGCAGACCACCCTGTTTTTTCGCCAGCCCCGCCTGCTCGACGGTCAGACCATAACGACGCTGGATCTCCTCGGTCAGTTGCCGGCCGCCGAACAACTGCTCGCGGGTGTAGATGATTTTTCCGTTGTGCAGGACGCTGAGGGTGGTCATGGTGGCGCCGATGTCGACCACCGCCACGGTCAAACGCTCTTGAGAAGCCGCCAGCTGCGTCGCGAGCAAGCCGAACGAGCGCTCCAGCGCATACGCTTCGACATCCACCACCCGCGCGGTCAGCCCGGCCAGCGCCAGTGCCGCTTCACGGACTTCGACGTTTTCCTTGCGACAGGCCGCCAGCAATACGTTGACCCGCTCGGGGTTACGCGGCGACACGCCCTGAACCTCGAAGTCGATGGCGACTTCGTCCAGCGGATAGGGAATGTATTGGTCGGCTTCAATCTTGAGCTGGTTTTCCAGTTCATCGTCGGAAAGCCCCGCGTCCATCTCGATGATCTTGGTGATCACCGCGGAACCGGCCACCGCCACCGCCACGCTTCTCAGCCCGGTGCGCGCCTTGGCCAGAACCCGGGTCAGGGCCTGACCCACGCCTTCGAGCTCGGCGATATTTTTTTCGACCACGGCGTTCGGCGGCAGCGGCTCCACCGCATAAGCCTCGACCCGGTAGCGATCACCCTGACGACTCAGTTCCAGCAGCTTCACCGACGTGGAGCTGATGTCGATCCCCAGTAACGCATTGGTCTTTTTATTGAAGAGTCCCAGCACTACCAATTCCCTATGACTTTCCGTGAGTTACGGACTCTGTAATACACATTGCGTTCCTTCACCCCGTCTTGACAGAAGCGCAAATGACGCCCCCAGCAGAAAAGTGCTTATAATGCCCAGCGATTTTTTCCGCTTTTTACTGCCTGCGCGGACAGTTCTGTGTGTAGCCGGAACCCCGTCGCCAAATTCATTTTTTGCCCTGGATGTCCAAAAGCCTTGATTCGTTTGCTGAAATTTTTCGGTTGGTCCATCGTCGCCGTTTTCTGCGGACTGCTTTTAGCTCTCAGCGGCGCGTATCTTTACCTTAGTCCGGGTTTGCCGTCCGTGGAGGCTCTGAGAAGCATTCAGTTGCAGATTCCCCTGCGGGTCTACAGCAGCGACGACAAGTTGATCGCAGAGTTTGGCGAAATGCGCCGTACTCCGATCCGTTTCGCCGACATTCCCCCCAATTTCATTAATGCGTTACTAAGTGCTGAAGACGACAATTTCGCCAACCACTACGGCGTCGATCCGAGCAGCCTGATGCGTGCCGCGACCCAACTGGTCAAGAGCGGTCACATTCAATCGGGCGGCAGCACCATCACCATGCAGGTGGCGAAGAACTTCTTCCTCTCCAGCGAACGCAGCTTCTCGCGCAAAACCACTGAAATTCTTCTGGCCTTGCAGATCGAACGGCAGCTGACCAAGGACGAGATCCTTGAGCTGTACGTGAACAAGATCTATCTGGGCAACCGCGCCTACGGCATCGAGGCAGCGGCGCAGGTGTATTACGGCAAGTCGATCCGCGACGTCAGCCTGGCGCAGATGGCGATGATCGCCGGCCTGCCGAAAGCCCCTTCGCGCTTCAATCCACTGGCCAACCCGGCGCGCAGTAAAGAGCGTCGCGACTGGATCCTGGGGCGCATGTACAAACTCGGCAAGATCACCGAGCCGGAGTACACCGCCGCGATCAACGAGCCGCTGAACGCCAGCTATCACGTGCCAACCCCGGAAGTGAACGCACCGTACATTGCCGAAATGGCCCGTGCCGAAATGGTCGGCCGCTATGGCAGCGACGCCTACACCGAGGGTTTCCGGGTCACCACCACGGTGCCGAGCAACCTGCAGGAAATGGCCAACACCGCGCTGCATGAAGGCTTGATGACCTACGATCAGCGGCACGGCTACCGTGGCCCCGAATCGCGCCTGCCGGGCAAGACCCGCGAGGCCTGGGCAACCGAGCTGACCAAACAACGCACCATCAGCAGCCTTGAGCCGGCCATCGTCACTCAGGTCGACAAAAATGGCCTGCAAGTGCTGACCCGCACCGGCGAAGAACATGTCGCGTGGGACACCATGAAGTGGGCGCGACCGTTCCTTAATACCAACAGCATGGGCGCCAACCCGCGCCAGCCGTCGGATGTCGCGCAGATCGGTGATCTGATCCGCGTGCAGCGCCAGAAAGACAATTCGCTGAAATTCAGCCAGATTCCCCAGGCGCAAGGCGCGCTAGTGTCGCTGGATCCGCAGAACGGCGCGATCCGCTCGCTGGTCGGCGGCTTTGCTTTCGAGCAGAGCAATTACAACCGCGCCATGCAGGCCAAGCGTCAGCCGGGCTCGAGCTTCAAGCCGTTCGTCTACAGCGCTGCGCTGGACAACGGTTATACCGCCGCGACGCTGGTCAACGACGCCCCCATCGTGTTCGTCGACGAGTACCTGGACAAGGTCTGGCGCCCGAAGAACGACACCAACACCTTCCTCGGCCCGATCCGCTTGCGTGAAGCGCTGTACAAGTCGCGCAACCTCGTTTCGATCCGCCTGCTGCAAGCAATGGGCGTAAGCAAGACCATCGACTACATCACCCGCTTCGGCTTCAACAAGCAGGACTTGCCACCGAACCTGTCGCTGGCGCTGGGTACCGCAACGCTGACGCCGATGGAGATCGCCACCGGTTGGGCCACGTTCGCCAACGGTGGCTACAAGGTCGCGCCGTTCATCATCGACAAGATCGAAAGCCGCAATGGCGACACGCTGTTCGTCGCCAATCCGCCGACCGTTCCGCAGGGTGCCTCGGCCACTGACGGCCTCGCGGCGCCGGCCACTGAATCGTTCACGGTCAACGCCGCGCCGGTTCCGGGTGAAACCCCGGCTAGCGCCGCCGCGCCGCAAACTCCGGCAGTTGCTGAGCGCATCGTCGACGGGCGCACCATTTACATCCTCAACAGCATGCTGCAAGACGTCATCAAGCGCGGCACGGGGCGTCGTGCGCTAGCCTTGGGCCGCAGCGACATCGCCGGCAAAACCGGTACCACCAACGAATCGAAAGATGCGTGGTTCTCCGGTTACAACGCCGATTACGTGACCACGGTCTGGACCGGTTTCGATCAGCCGGAAAGCCTCGGTCGCCGCGAGTTCGGCGGCACTGTGTCACTGCCGATCTGGATGAACTATATGGCGGCCGCCCTCAAGGACAAGCCGCCACACGTGCAGCCTGAGCCGGAAGGTATGCTGAGCCTGCGGGTGGATCCAGCCAGTGGTCGCGCGGCGACGCCGAGCACGCCGGGAGCCTACTTCGAGCTGTTCAAGGCTGAGGACACGCCACCATCGGTGAATGAGCTGGGGAATGGCTCAGTGCCGGGCAGTCCGCTGCCGGCGGATGAGCAGGCGCCGATTGATTTGTTCTGATTCAGCGACCTGATGAAAAGCCCCGCCTTTGTGAGAAGTGCGGGGCTTTTTTGTGCCTGCCATATTTGTAGTGGAGGTATCGCCTCATCGCGAGCAGGCTCACTCCTACAAGGGCCGAGGTGAGGCATATATGGAGCGAAGAACACAAAACCTTGTAGGAGTGAGCCTGCTCGCGATGGCGTCCTCACAAACCCCACAAAAACCTCCGCCACAAAAAAGCCCCGACTCATAACGAGCCGGGGCTTTTGCTTGAAGCGCTACAACGACTTAGCCGTTGAACACGTCATCCACGCTTTTCAGCGGGTAGTTCTTCGGATACGGCAGGGTTGCCACACCAGTCTCGATTGCGGCTTTGGCCACAGCGTCGGAGATCAGGGTGATCAGGCGCTTGTCCATTGGCTTCGGAATGATGTACTCACGGCCGAATTCCAGCGGAGCACCACCGTAGGCATCGCACACGTCCTGAGGCACTGGCAGTTTGGCCAGTTCGCGCAGGGCGTTGGCGGCAGCCACTTTCATTTCTTCGTTGATGCGCTTGGCGCGAACGTCCAGGGCACCGCGGAAGATGAACGGGAAGCCCAGAACGTTGTTGACCTGGTTCGGGTAGTCCGAACGGCCGGTCGCCATGATCACGTCGCTACGGGTGGCGTGAGCCAGTTCCGGGGAGATTTCCGGATCCGGGTTCGAGCACGCGAACACGATCGGGTTTGCCGCCATCGACAGCAGGCCTTCAGCGCTCAGCAGGTTCGGACCGGACAGGCCGACGAATACGTCAGCGCCTTGCAGAGCATCAGCCAAGGTGCGTTTTTCAGTAGCGTGGGCGAACACGGCTTTGTACTGGTTCAGGTCGTCACGGCCGGAGTGGATCACGCCGGTACGGTCAACCATGAAGATGTTTTCGATGCTTGCGCCCATGCTCACCAGCAACTTCATGCAGGAGATGGCGGCAGCGCCTGCGCCCAGGCAAACGATCTTCGCTTCCGGCAGGGTTTTGCCAGCGATTTCCAGGGCGTTGATCATGCCCGCAGCGGTCACGATTGCGGTGCCGTGCTGGTCATCGTGGAATACCGGAATGTCGCACTGCTCGATCAGAGCACGTTCGATCTCAAAGCACTCAGGGGCCTTGATGTCTTCCAGGTTGATGCCACCGAAGGTGATGGAGATACGCTTGACGGTGTCGATGAAGGCTTGCGGGCTTTCGGAGTCGACTTCGATGTCGAAAACGTCGATGCCGGCAAAGCGCTTGAACAGCACGCCTTTACCTTCCATGACTGGCTTGGAAGCCAATGGGCCGAGGTTACCCAGGCCGAGAATCGCGGTGCCATCGGAAATGACTGCAACCAGGTTGCCCTTGCCGGTGTACTTGTAGGCCAGTTCAGGATCGCGAGCGATCTCGCGCACTGGTTCAGCTACGCCGGGGCTGTAGGCCAGCGACAGGTCGCGGGCGGTAGCAGTGGCCTTGGTGAGCTCGACACTCAGCTTCCCTGGACGAGGATGAGCATGGTATTCGAGAGCGGCAGTTTTCAGATCAGACATTTTGGCATTCCGCTTTTTTACTGTTGGACAGACTGGTCAGCGAGGATACGCGCCTCGCAAAGTCCCCACAAGACTGAGCGGTCACCCCTGTCAAGCGGCCTGCCCTACGACTTTGGGCCAAGAGCCACGGCGCACAAGGGCTTGACTGTTCACAATCGACAGAAAAAATGTCTACAATTTTTCTTCAGCGTGCGCTCTGCAGCATGGAAGGATCGGTCAGTGGCAGCAGCCAACGCGGTTGACCCGGTTTCAATCCGCCGCGTCGAGAACGATCGACCACCCAGCCACGCGCCTCGATTTGCTTGCCCTTCAGTGCTTGCAAGCGGGCATTGTCGAATTGTCCGACCAGATTGGGTGCAACGCGCAATACAAGCGAGTCCTGCAAATCGATCCAGATTCCACCGCGATTGCGTTGCACTTTGCTCACACGACCACTGACCACGGCGAAACCCGAGCGCTGGATCTGCTCCGCTTTCAGTACAGGTGATCGCCGCCAGAGCCCTCGACCCGCCTGTCGCGCGTCGCGTTCAGCCGTTTGCTGACAGGCAACAAGATCGACATTCGGCGCCACCGCGACCTGAAAACCCAGGCCATCGGCGAGCATTTGTGCTTCGAGATTAGCGCCGCTGGCGCTGTAGATATGAGCCAGCGTGCGGCCGTAATGGTCTTTGGACTCTTTGCCGGGAAGCACACCGACACGCCCGCCGCTGTCGGCCACCAGCGTTTCCAGGCGTTTACGTGCAGCAACAGCGAATGGCTCGTCGCTGCGACCCTGCTTGCCGAGCTCAGGCGTATTGAGGCCGATCATCCGCACGCTGCGGCCGTCGCTCAGGCGCAAGGTGTCGCCATCGACCACGCGCTGCACGGCGATTTGCGTCAGTCCGACCGGTGCCGGGCAGTATGCAAGGGCGGTGGAAAGCCAAATCGCAGGCATAAAAAAGGCGCCCGCAAGGGACGCCTTTTTCAGCAGCGAGGAAAAGCCCACCGGGCTCTTCAACCTTACTCTGCAGCAGCAGGTTTCTTGCCGAAAGCACCGAAACGGTCTGCGAAGCGCTGAACGCGGCCGCCAGTGTCCAGAGTCTTTTGCTTACCGGTGTAGAACGGGTGGCATTCGTTGCAAACGTCGATTGGCAGAGCTTTGCCGAAAGTCGAACGGGTTTCAAACTTGTTGCCACAGCTGCAGGTAACAGCGATGACTGGGTAATTCGGGTGGATATCAGCTTTCATGGTGTCTTCCTCAGCTAGCGTGCCGCCATCCAACACTATTGTTGAATACCGCACGTAATTAGGCCGCGGATTCTACCAGACCTTTGCAATCACGCAAGCTGTCACTGAGACCGACCGTCTGCTAGGCTCCCGACCCAATACGCGATCCCCTTGTAGGAGTGAGCCTGCTCGCGATAGCGGTCGGCCACCCGACATTTATGTCGTCTGACACACCGCTATCGCGAGCAGGCCCACTCCTACAGGGTTATGTGCCTGTTCCCTTTTTACCGCCTGTTGATCGAGATCCCCCCGCGTGCCCGACGCCATTTTGCGCCTCGCCCTGCCTTCGCCTTTGCGCCGCCTGTTCGACTATCGAGCGCCGGCCGGCGTGCTGCGCGAGCAGTTGCAACCAGGTATGCGCCTGCGGGTACCTTTCGGCCGACGCGAGATGATCGGGATTCTGGTGGAGGTGACTGACACCAGCGAAGTGCCGGTGGAGAAACTCAAACCGGCGCTGGCCCTGCTCGATGCCACTCCGCCGCTGCCACCGGCGCTGTTCAAGCTGTGCCTGTGGACATCCCAGTATTATCAGCACAGCCTCGGCGACACCTTGAGCTGGGCGCTGCCGGTGCTACTGCGTCAGGGTGAACTGGCCGAAGCCCGGCAGGAGCGTTTCTGGTCGGTCATGCCGGGCGCCAGCGTCGATGATCCGCGCATCGCCCGTGCACCGCGGCAGCGTGAAGCTTTGACCACACTGGCCCAACACCCTCACGGTGTCGCCCATCAATTGCTGAGCAAATTGATGCTGAGCAAGGACAGTCTCGATCTGCTGCTGGCGAAAAATCTGGTACAGGTGGAAATCCGCCGCCATGCACCCGGCGCACGCCATGAACATTGGCTGGCGCAACCGGAGTTGCCGCTCAACACCGAGCAGCGCGCCGCGTATGAGGCGATTCGCGCAGGCTTCGACAGTTATCACGCGTTCCTGCTGGCTGGCGTCACCGGCAGCGGCAAAACCGAAGTCTATTTGCAACTGATCCGCGAAACCCTCGAGGCCGGCAAACAGGCGCTGGTGCTGATCCCGGAGATCAACCTCGGTCCGCAGACGCTGGCGCGCTTCGAACAACGTTTCAACGCACGGATCGCCCTGATCCACTCGGCCGTCAACGATCGCGAGCGCCTCGAGGCCTGGCTCGCCGCCCGCGACGGCGAGGCCGACATTATTATCGGCACCCGCTCGGCACTGTTCACCCCGATGAAGAATCCGGGGTTGATCATCATCGACGAAGAACACGACGGCTCCTATAAACAGCAGGAAGGCTTGCGCTACCACGCCCGTGATCTGGCGCTGGTGCGCGCACGACAGGAAAACATCCCGATCGTCCTCGGCTCCGCCACGCCTTCGCTGGAAAGCCTGCACAACGCCTACACCGGCCGTTATGGCCTGCTACGCCTGAACGAGCGGGCCGGCGGTGCCAAGCAACCGCGCTTCCTGCGTCTGGATGTGAAAAGCCGCCCACTCGACAGCGGGATTTCCGGGCCGATGCAGCAAGCCATTGGCCAGACCCTGGCAAATGGGCAACAGGTGCTGGTATTTCTCAACCGTCGCGGTTTTGCACCAACGCTGCTTTGTCACGATTGCGGCTGGATGTCTGAATGTTCGCGCTGCGATGCGCGGATGACCGTGCACCAGCGCCACGGCGAACTGCGCTGCCACCACTGCGGCTACGTCGAGCGCACGCCGCGCCAGTGCCCGAAGTGCAACAAGGTCGATCTGCGCCCGGTCGGCGCCGGTACCGAGCGCGCAGAGGAACGCCTGGCGATTCTGTTCCCGGATTACCCGGTGCTGCGGGTCGACCGCGACAGCACTTCGCGCAAGGACGCGATGAATCAGCTGTTCGCGACGATCCAGAAGGGCCAGCCATGCATTCTGGTCGGCACGCAGATGTTGGCCAAGGGGCACCATTTTCCGCGGGTGACGCTGGTGTCGATTCTCGATGCCGACGGTGGCTTGTTCTCCGGCGACTTCCGCGCCAGCGAGCGCATGGCGCAGTTGATCGTGCAGGTCGCCGGACGCGCCGGCCGGGCGGAAGAGCCGGGCAAGGTGATCATTCAGACCCACCTCGCCGACCATCCTTTATTGGTGCAACTGACCGAACAGGGTTATTTCGCCTTTGCCGAACAAGCCTTGAGCGAGCGCCGCGCCGCCGGTCTGCCGCCATTCGCGCATTTGGCGCTGTTGCGTGCCGAAGCGCATAAACCGGGGCAGGCCGAGGGTTTTCTCGATGAGGCGTGCAGCGAGGCCGAGCGTTTACTGGTCGAGCAGGGGCTGAACGGGATTGAACTGCTTGGGCCGGTGCCGGCGCCGATGGAGCGGCGCGCTGGGCGTTATCGCGCGCAGTTGCTGTTGCAGGCGACGGCGCGGGCACCGCTGCACCGGCTGCTGGCCAGTTGGTTGCTGGTCCTGGAGCAGATGCCGAGCGGGCGGGCGGTGCGATGGTCGCTGGACGTTGATCCCGTCGACTTGTATTGAAGATCAAGAGATCGCAGCCTGCGCCAGCTCCTACAGTGAAATGCGATTCCCTGTGTAGGAGCTGCCGCAGGCTGCGATCTTTTGATCTTAATGTCACCACATATCCATAAGCTGCCTGCTAAGGTTGGCAAGCCCGTCTTCGCAACGGATAATGCCCAGTTTTTCCACCCGCGCATCGATGCGCCGCCGCGCTTGCGGTCGAAAGAGAAGACCATGAAAGACACCATTCGCCAGCTGATCCAACAAGCCCTCACCCAACTCGTCAACGAAGGTGTGTTGCCTGAAGGCCTGTCGCCGGCGATTCAGGTGGAGAACGCTCGTGACAAGACTCACGGCGACTTCGCCAGCAACATCGCGATGATGCTGGCCAAGCCTGCAGGCATGAAGCCGCGCGATCTGGCGGAAAAAATCATCGCTGCGCTGCCCGCCGACGAAAACGTCACCAAGGCCGAAATCGCCGGCCCGGGCTTCATCAACTTCTTCCAGAACACTCAGGCGCTGGCTTCGCGACTCGACGCTGCCTTGGCCGACGCCCATGTCGGGGTGCGCAAGGCAGGTCCTGCGCAGCGCACCGTGGTCGACCTGTCTGCGCCGAACCTGGCCAAAGAGATGCACGTCGGCCACTTGCGCTCGACCATCATTGGCGATGGTGTGGCACGCGTGCTCGAGTTTCTCGGCGACGAAGTGATCCGTCAGAACCACGTCGGCGACTGGGGCACCCAGTTCGGCATGCTGATGGCCTATCTGCAAGAGAACCCGATCACCAGCGACGAGTTGTCGGACCTGGAAAACTTCTACCGCGCCGCCAAGCAGCGTTTCGACGAGTCCGCCGAATTCGCCGACCGCGCCCGTGGTCTGGTGGTCAAGTTGCAGGCCGGCGACGCCGAGTGTCTGGCGCTGTGGACCAAGTTCAAGGACATCTCGCTGTCGCACTGCCAGAAGATCTACGAGCTGCTCAACGTCAAACTGACCATGGCCGACGTGATGGGCGAAAGCGCCTACAACGACGACCTGATCAATGTGGTCAACGACCTGAAAGCGGCCGGCATGCTGGTCGAGAGCAACGGCGCCCAGTGCGTGTTCCTCGATGAGTTCAAGAATGCCGACGGCGACCCGCTGCCGGTGATCATCGTCAAGGCTGACGGCGGTTATCTCTACGCCACCACAGACCTGGCGGCCGTGCGCTATCGCAGCGGCAAACTGAAAGCCGACCGTGCGTTGTACTTCGTCGATCAACGTCAGGCCCTGCACTTCCAGCAAGTGTTTGCCGTGGCGCGCAAGGCCGGTTTCGTGACCCATCCGATGGAAATGGAGCACATGGGCTTCGGCACCATGAACGGCGCCGATGGCCGTCCGTTCAAAACCCGTGACGGCGGCACCGTGAAGCTGATCGATCTGCTGACCGAGGCTCAGGATCGCGCCTACAACCTGGTGAAAGAGAAGAACCCGGAGCTTGCCGAAGACGAGCTGCGCAACATCGCCAAGGTCGTCGGCATCGGTGCGGTGAAATACGCCGATCTGTCGAAACACCGCACCAGCGACTACAGCTTCAACTTCGACTTGATGCTGAACTTTGAAGGCAACACCGCGCCGTATCTGCTCTACGCCTACACCCGTGTGGCCGGTGTATTCCGCAAACTGGGCAAGGACTTCAGCGAAGTCGACGGCCAGATCGTCCTCGAAGCGGCACACGAACATGAGCTCGCAGCGAAGCTGGCGCAGTTCGGCGAAGTGTTGAACAACGTGTCCGATAAAGGCACGCCGCACATTCTTTGCACCTACCTGTACGACGTCGCCGGCCTGTTCTCGAGCTTCTACGAGAACTGCCCGATCCTCGCCGCCGAAACCCCGGCTCAGATGCAGAGCCGTCTGCGTCTGGCCGCGTTGACCGGTCGCACCCTCAAGCAAGGCCTGGAGCTGTTGGGTCTGGAAACTCTGGAGCGTATGTAAGTTGGCTGCCAAGAAAAAACCTGCACCCAAACGTGGCGCCAGCCGTTATCAGGCGCCTGCGAAGCAGCCGATTCCGGGCTGGCTGTGGATGGCCATCGGCCTGACGGTCGGTGCGTTCATCGTGTTCCTGATGAAGCTGGAGCCTGGCAAGGGCAGCGACACGGTCAAGCGCGAGAAGGTCGAGCAACAGCAAAAAGCGAAAATCGCCGAGGCCAACAAGACCCCGCCGAGCCCGACACAACCGGTGAAGCCGAAGTACGACTTCTACACTTTGCTGCCGGAATCGGAAGTGATCGTGCCGGCGGATGCCGTACCGGAGAAAACCCTGCCGACGCCGCAAGTGCCGACCACACCGGTGACCCCGGCGGAAGCAGCAAAAATCGACACTGCGCGGGCTCAGGCAGCACTGGCGGGCATTACCCCGCCGCCGGCACCTCCGGTGAAAGCAGCGCCGGTGACCAAATTCTTCCTCCAGGCCGGTTCGTTCCGCAAAGAGGCAGATGCGGACAAGGTTCGTGCGCAGATCATTTTGCTCGGCCAGGCGGTTGCGGTTGAGTCGGGCACGGTGAAGGATGAAACCTGGTATCGCGTACTGGTCGGCCCGTTCAGCAACCGTGAACAGCTGACCACGGCGCAGAAACAACTGGCCGGCAGCGGTTTTAGCAACCTGTTGTTACAACAACGCCAGAGCCGCTGATTTCCTCCCACACGGGCGCCACAAATCCCCTGTAGGAGCTGCCGAAGGCTGCGATCTTTTGATTTTGTTTCAGATCAAGATCAAAAGATCGCAGCCTTCGGCAGCTCCTGCAGGGGGTCGCCGTTCGTCCCTCCACGCCCTCCCCGGTTGAAATCCTCTCCACCACCCCCATATGAATGGGCATAGGCATTTTCGCCCCGCTGCGTGGAGACTCTTCCCTTGACCACCATCGTTTCAGTCCGCCGCCACGGCAAAGTCGTCATGGGCGGCGACGGCCAGGTTTCTCTCGGCAACACCGTGATGAAAGGCAACGCGAAGAAAGTTCGTCGCCTGTACCACGGCCAGGTCATCGCCGGTTTTGCCGGTGCCACCGCCGACGCCTTCACTTTGTTTGAACGCTTTGAAGGCCAGCTCGAGAAACATCAGGGCCACCTGATCCGCGCCGCTGTCGAACTCGCCAAAGAATGGCGCACCGACCGCTCCCTCAGCCGCCTCGAAGCCATGCTCGCGGTCGCCAACAAAGACGCCTCCTTGATCATCACCGGCAACGGTGACGTGGTCGAACCGGAAAACGGCCTGATCGCCATGGGCTCCGGTGGCGGTTACGCCCAGGCTGCGGCCAGCGCGCTGCTGAAAAAGACCGATCTGTCGGCTCGCGAAATCGTCGAAACCGCACTCGGTATCGCCGCCGACATCTGTGTATTCACCAACCACACTCAGACCATTGAGGAGCAGGATCTCGCTGAAGAAGCCTGACTCGGCCCCGTGCCACGGCTTTTTTCTGCTTGAGGACCGCCAAAAATTATGTCCATGACTCCCCGCGAAATCGTCCACGAACTCAACCGCCATATCATCGGCCAGGACGATGCCAAGCGCGCCGTCGCGATTGCCCTGCGCAACCGCTGGCGCCGCATGCAGCTGCCTGAAGAGCTGCGCGTTGAAGTGACCCCGAAGAACATTCTGATGATCGGCCCGACCGGTGTCGGTAAAACCGAGATCGCCCGTCGTCTGGCGAAACTCGCCAACGCGCCGTTCATCAAGGTCGAAGCGACCAAGTTCACCGAGGTCGGCTACGTCGGCCGTGACGTCGAGTCGATCATCCGTGATCTGGCCGATGCAGCGATCAAGATGCTGCGCGAACAGGAAATGTCCCGCGTTCGCCACCGCGCCGAGGATGCCGCCGAAGACCGTATCCTCGACGCGCTGCTGCCGCCGGCGCGCATGGGTTTCAGCAACGAAGACGCGCCAAGCTCGGATTCCAACACCCGCCAGCTGTTCCGCAAGCGCCTGCGCGAAGGTCAGCTGGACGACAAGGAAATCGAGATCGAAGTCGCCGAAGTGGCCGGCATCGAGATCGCCACGCCGCCAGGCATGGAAGAGATGACCAACCAGTTGCAAAGCCTGTTTGCCAACATGGGCAAGGGCAAGAAGAAGTCGCGCAAGCTCAAGGTCAAAGAAGCGCTGAAACTGGTGCGCGACGAAGAAGCCGGGCGTCTGGTCAACGAAGAAGAGTTGAAGGCCAAGGCGCTGGAAGCTGTCGAACAGCACGGCATCGTGTTTATCGACGAGATCGACAAAGTGGCCAAGCGCGGTAACTCCGGCGGCGTCGACGTGTCCCGTGAAGGCGTGCAGCGCGACCTGCTGCCACTGATTGAAGGCTGCACCGTCAACACCAAACTGGGCATGGTCAAGACTGACCACATCCTGTTCATCGCGTCCGGCGCATTCCACCTGAGCAAGCCGAGCGATCTGGTGCCGGAGCTGCAAGGCCGTCTGCCGATCCGCGTCGAACTCAAAGCCCTGAGCCCGGAAGACTTCGAACGCATCCTCAGCGAACCGCATGCCTCGCTCACCGAGCAATATTGCGCGCTGCTGAAAACCGAAGGCCTGAACATCGAGTTCCAGCCCGAAGGCATCAAGCGCATCGCCGAGATCGCTTGGCAGGTCAACGAGAAAACCGAGAACATCGGTGCCCGTCGTCTGCACACGCTGCTCGAGCGTCTGCTGGAAGAGGTGTCGTTCAGTGCCGGCGATCTGGCCAGCACTCACGATGACAAGGTGATCCTGATCGACGCTGAATACGTCAACAGCCACCTCGGCGAATTGGCACAGAACGAAGACCTGTCCCGTTATATCCTGTAGGTCACTTCTCCCTGTAGGAGCTGCCGCAGGCTGCGATTTTTGATCGTGTTTTTTGAAGAGCAAAGTCAAAAGATCGCAGCCTTCGGCAGCTCCTACTGGGTGTTTCACTCAGTCGGATGACCTGCAATGACTACTATCCCCACCGACATCAAGCTGCACAAAGCCTCGAAAACCCTGACGCTCACCTACGCGTCCGGCGAGGAGTTCACCCTGCCCGCGGAATTTCTGCGCGTGCACTCTCCCTCCGCCGAGGTCCAGGGCCACGGCAAACCCATCCTGCAATTCGGCAAGCTCAATGTCGGTCTGACCAAGCTGGAACCGGCCGGTCACTACGCACTGAAACTGACCTTCGATGACGGCCACGACAGCGGCTTGTTCACTTGGGAATATCTCTATGAGCTGGGGCGACGTCATGACGCACTCTGGGCCGATTATCTGGCCGAGCTCAAAGCCGCTGGTAAAACCCGTGATCCGGACGAGTCGATCGTCAAGCTGATGCTCTAGTCCGAGGGTCGTGCTCTTTAGAGGGCATTTTCTAACTTCATCTGTTTGAATGCTCCGCTGCGGCGTCGAGGATCGGCCCGCTTGCGAAAAAAATTAAACTCGGGTAACCAATGGAGCTGGCAAGTTCCCTGCAGTGCTCTACGACTGTAAAGCAGCTATGCAGAATTAACGGTCACCCGAGCAGTAGTACCTGGCAATCGCTGTGGAACTGCACAGCAGAAAACCGGGTACTCGTCTCAGGACAATGGAGCGTCGTAGATGAGTAACAAGAATAACGATGACCTGAAGTACCAAGCCTCGGAAAACACCCTGGGGCTTAATCCCGTCGTTGGGCTGCGCGGAAAGGATCTGCTGGCCTCTGCTCGTATGGTGCTGAAACAGGCCATCAAACAACCGATCCATAGCGTCAGGCACGTCACCCATTTCGGCCTCGAACTGAAGAACGTGCTGTTTGGTAAATCCGAACTGCAACCGGCAGGCGATGACCGTCGTTTCGCTGATCCTGCGTGGAGCCAGAACCCGCTCTACAAACGTTATCTGCAAACCTATCTGGCGTGGCGCAAGGAACTCCATGCCTGGATCGACGACAGCAGCCTGTCGCCCAAAGATATCGCGCGCGGCCACTTCGTCATTAACCTGATGACCGAGGCCATGGCCCCGACCAACACCGCGGCCAACCCTGCAGCGGTCAAGCGCTTCTTCGAAACCGGTGGCAAAAGCCTGCTCGACGGCCTCTCCCATCTGGCCAAGGATCTGGTGCACAACGGTGGCATGCCGAGCCAGGTCAACATGGGCGCGTTCGAGGTCGGCAAGAGCCTGGGCGTGACTGAAGGCGCGGTAGTGTTTCGCAACGATGTGCTGGAGCTGATCCAGTACCGGCCGATCACCGAGCAAGTCCACGAGCGGCCACTGTTGGTGGTGCCGCCACAGATCAACAAGTTCTACGTATTCGACCTGAGCCCGGACAAGAGCCTGGCGCGTTTCTGCCTGCGCAACAACGTACAAACGTTCATCGTCAGCTGGCGTAATCCGACCAAGGCGCAGCGCGAGTGGGGCCTGTCGACGTATATCGATGCGCTGAAAGAAGCGGTCGACGTGGTCACCGCGATCACCGGCAGCAAAGACATCAACATGCTCGGCGCCTGCTCCGGCGGCATCACCTGCACCGCCCTGCTCGGCCACTATGCGGCGCTCGGCCAGAACAAGGTCAACGCTCTGACCCTGCTGGTCAGCGTGCTCGACACTACGCTGGACAGCGACGTCGCCCTGTTCGTCGACGAGCAGACCCTGGAGACCGCCAAGCGCCATTCGTATCAGGCCGGTGTGCTTGAGGGCAAAGACATGGCCAAGGTCTTCGCGTGGATGCGCCCCAACGACCTGATCTGGAACTACTGGGTCAATAATTACCTGCTCGGCAACGAGCCGCCGGTGTTCGACATCCTGTTCTGGAACAACGACACCACACGGTTGCCGGCAGCGTTCCACGGCGACCTGATCGAGATGTTCAAAAACAACCCACTGATTCGCCCCAATGCACTGGAAGTGTGCGGCACACCGATCGACCTCAAGCAGGTCACTGCCGACATCTTTTCGCTGGCCGGCACCAACGACCACATCACCCCGTGGAAGTCTTGCTACAAGTCGGCGCAATTGTTCGGTGGCAAAGTGGAGTTCGTGTTGTCGAGCAGCGGCCATATCCAAAGCATTCTGAACCCGCCGGGCAACCCGAAGTCCCGATACATGACCGGCGAAGAAATGGCCGCCAATGCCGAAGACTGGCAAGAGAACTCGACCAAGCACACCGATTCCTGGTGGTTGCACTGGCAGGCGTGGCAGGCCGAACGGGCGGGCAACCTGAAAAAGGCCCCGACCAAACTGGGCAACAAGGCTTACCCGGCGGGCGAAGCGTCGCCGGGCACTTACGTACACGAGCGGTAACTGACACCACCCGTCCTTGTAGGAGCTGCCGCAGGCTGCGATCTTTTGATTCTGTTTTTTACAATCAAGATCAAAAGATCGCAGCCTGCGGCAGCTCCTACACGGGGGGATGGTGAATTTAAATCCACAGGGCCTGACGCATGCCGCAACCGTTCATATTCCGTACCGTCGAGCTGGATGGCCAGACCCTCCGCACGGCGGTACGCCCCGGCAAGCCTCACTTGACGCCCTTGCTGATTTTCAACGGCATCGGCGCCAACCTGGAGCTGGTGTTTCCATTTGTCGCGGCGCTGGACCCGGATCTGGAAGTGATCGCCTTCGACGTGCCCGGTGTCGGCGGTTCCTCGACGCCCAATCGGCCCTATCGTTTTCCTGGCCTGGCCAAACTGACGTCGCGGATGCTCGATTATCTGGACTACGGTCAGGTCAACGTGATCGGCGTGTCGTGGGGCGGCGCGCTCGCGCAGCAATTCGCCTACGACTACCCCGAGCGCTGCAAGAAACTGGTGCTGGCGGCGACCGCTGCCGGTGCCGTGATGGTGCCGGGCAAGCCGAAAGTGCTGTGGATGATGGCAAGTCCCAGGCGCTACATCCAGCCGTCCCATGTGATCCGCATCGCGCCGCTGATCTACGGCGGCTCGTTTCGCCGCGACCCGACGCTGGCTGCCAGCCATGCCGCGAAAGTGCGTTCGGCAGGCAAGCTCGGTTACTATTGGCAACTGTTCGCCGGCCTTGGCTGGACCAGCATTCACTGGCTGCACAAGATCCATCAACCGACGCTGGTGCTGGCCGGCGACGACGATCCGCTGATCCCGTTGATCAATATGCGCATGCTCGCCTGGCGAATTCCCAACGCCCAGTTGCACATCATCGACGACGGCCATTTGTTCCTGATTACCCGCGCCGAAGCTGTGGCACCGATCATCATGAAATTCCTCCAGGAGGAACGTCAGCGAGCGGTGATGCACCCGCACCCGACACCGCTGGGCGGTTAATCGCTGCGGCAGGCTTTATGCAGGGCTTTATGCAGGGCTTTATGCAGAGTGCGCGGCAGGACGCCGCGCAGGCAGCAACCCATAACAGCGTCTATGGTGTTCTGGTTCGGTGAGTTTGTTTTTGGCCTGAAGACGAAGGAGTGTTGAGTCATGCGCGACAAACCAGCGAAGGGCGTAGTGCCCAGCCCAGCCGTTTTCATCAACGCACAAAGTGCGATCACCGGCCTGCGTGGTCGGGATATGATCTCGACGCTGCGCAGTGTCGCCGCGCACGGCCTGCGCAACCCCCTCCACAGCGCAAAACACGCTCTGAAACTGGGTGGCCAGCTTGGTCGCGTTTTGCTTGGCGAGACCCTGCATCCGACCAATCCGCAGGACGGCCGTTTTGCCGATCCGGCGTGGAGCCTCAATCCATTTTATCGGCGCAGTCTGCAGGCGTATCTGGCCTGGCAGAAGCAGGTCAAGAGCTGGATCGACGACAGCAACATGAACCCGGACGACCGCGCCCGCGCGCACTTCGCCTTCACCCTGCTCAACGACGCCGTGGCGCCGTCCAACACCCTGCTCAACCCGCTGGCGATCAAGGAGCTGTTCAACTCCGGCGGCAACAGTCTGGTGCGTGGCCTCAGTCATTTGTTTGATGATTTGCTGCACAACGATGGCCTGCCACGGCAGGTGACCCGTCAGGCTTTCGAGGTCGGTAAGACGGTTGCCACCACGCCAGGCTCGGTGGTGTTTCGCAACGAGATGCTCGAGCTTATCCAGTACAAGCCGATGAGCGAAAAACAGTACGCCAAGCCGCTGCTGGTGGTGCCGCCGCAAATCAACAAGTACTACATTTTCGACCTCAGCCCGCACAACAGCTTCGTGCAGTACGCCCTGAAGAACGGCCTGCAGACTTTCATGATCAGCTGGCGCAACCCGGATGTGCGCCACCGCGAGTGGGGCTTGTCGACGTATGTGGAGGCCGTGGAAGAAGCGATGAACGTGTGCCGGGCGATCACCGGCGCCCGCGAGGTCAACCTGATGGGCGCCTGTGCCGGCGGCCTGACCATCGCCGCACTGCAAGGTCACTTGCAAGCCAAGCGCCAGTTGCGCCGCATCTCCAGCGCCACCTACCTGGTCAGCCTGCTCGACAGCCAGATCGAAACCCCGGCCACGCTGTTTGCCGATGAGCAGACCCTCGAAGCCGCCAAGCGTCGCTCCTATCAAAAAGGCGTGCTGGATGGTCGCGACATGGCCAGGATCTTCGCCTGGATGCGCCCCAACGATTTGATCTGGAGCTACTTCGTCAATAACTACCTGCTGGGCAAAGAGCCGCCGGCCTTCGACATTCTTTACTGGAACAACGACAACACTCGCCTGCCGGCCGCCTTTCACGGCGACTTGCTGGATTTCTTCAAGCACAACCCGCTGACCCATCCGGGCGGGCTGGAAGTGTGCGGCACGCCGATTGACCTGCAGAAAGTCACGGTCGACAGCTTCAGCGTCGCCGGCATGAACGACCACATCACGCCGTGGGATGCGGTGTATCGCTCGACCCTGTTACTGGGTGGGGAACGGCGTTTCGTGCTGTCCAACAGCGGCCATGTGCAGAGTATTCTCAACCCGCCAAGCAACCCGAAAGCCGCGTATGTCGAGAACGGCAAGATGAGCAGCGACCCGCGCGCCTGGTACTACGACGGCAAACACGTCGACGGCAGCTGGTGGCCGCAGTGGCTGGAATGGATTCAGCAGCGCTCGGGCGCCCAGCACGAAACCCAGATGCCCCTCGGCAACCCGAACTATCCACCGATGGAGGCAGCACCCGGTACTTACGTGCGTGTGCGCTGACGCTTAACCGACCTTTTCTAAGAAGACTGGATGAAAACCCGCGACCGGATTCTCGAATGTGCTCTGCAATTGTTCAACGAAAAGGGCGAGCCGAACGTTTCCACCATGGAAGTTGCCAACGAAATGGGGATCAGCCCCGGCAACCTCTACTACCACTTTCACGGCAAGGAACCGCTGATACTCGGGCTGTTCGATCGCTTCCAGAATGAACTGGCACCGCTGCTGGATCCACCGCCGGACGTAGAGTTGGCGCCGGAGGATTACTGGCTGTTTTTGCATTTGATCGTCGAGCGGCTGGCGCAATACCGGTTCCTGTTTCAGGACCTGTCGAACCTGGCGGGGCGATTGCCGAAACTCGCGAAGGGCATTCGTCATTTGCTCAATGCGTTGAAGCGCACGCTGGCGTCGTTATTGGCGCGATTGAAGGCTTCGGGGCAGTTGGTCAGTGATACCCAGGCGTTGGGGCAACTGGTGGAGCAGATCACCATGACGTTGCTGTTTTCGCTGGACTATCAGCGGATTCTTGATCGAGAGGGTGAGGTCAGGTTGGTGGTTTATCAGATCATGATGCTGGTGGCGCCGCACTTGCTGCCGCCGGTGAAGGTGGCGACGGAGCGGATGGCTTTGCAATACCTCGAAGACCACGAGTAGCCCGGAATCAAAAGATCGCAGCCTTCGGCAGCTCCTACCGGGGAATGTGTACCTCTGTAGGAGCTGCCGAAGGCTGCGATCTTTTGATCTTCAAACAAAAACGCCCGACCTTCACAGGCTGGGCGTTTTGTTTTGCCCTGAAAAATCAGGACTGACTGGTTGGCGTCGACGGGGTCGATGCAGCAGTCGGAGTTGCAACCGGGGTCGGTGCAGCGGCGGAGTTCGACGCGCTGGCCGGGGTTGCCGGGGTTGCAGGCTTGGCTGCTGGAGCGGCCGGTTTTGGCGCAGCGGCTTTCGGCGCGGCCGGTTTTTTCACTGCCGGCTTCTTCGCTGCAGCCGGTTTGGCCGCTGGCTTGGTAGCAGGTTTGGCGGCAGCGGTTTTCGCGGCTGGCTTGGCTGCTGCTTTTGCTGCAGGTTTGGCAACGGCTTTGGCAGCGGTCTTGGCGGCAGCAACCGGTTTGGTGGCTGCTTTTGCAGCAGGTTTGGCGGCAGCCGTTTTCGCTACGGATTTAACCGCAGCCTTGGCTTTCGCCGCAGGTTTGGCAGCCGCTTTGACCAATGGCTTGGCCGCGGTTTTGGCTGCTGGCTTGGCCGCTGCAGTTTTAGCTGCCGGTTTTGCCGCAGCGGTTTTCGCCGCTACAGGACGCGCCTTCTCGCCGGTGAGTTTTTCGATCTGCTTGGTCAAGGTTTCAACCTTGCTGTGCAGGGCCTTGACCTCATTGCGGCTCGGTACGCCCAGGCGCGAAATCGCGCTGTTCAGGCGCTTGTCGAAAGCCCCTTCCAGCTCATCCCACTTGCCCAGTGCGCGATCTTTCACGCCGCTGATGCGCGACTTGGCAGAAGAAGCAGAATCCTTGGCGGCATCGACTTTTTTGCCGACTGCAGACTTGGTGAGCTTCTCGGCTTTCTCGCCGTCTTTGACCAATGTATCGAAGAGCTTGCTGCCGTCAGTGTCGATCTTCGAGTACACGCCTAAACCAGCCAGCCAGATTTTGCGGGAGTAGTCTTCGACCTTCCCAATCCACGAGCTGCCTTCTTTATCGGTGTTCTTTTTACCAGCCATCCCGTTCTCCTTAAGATTTACGCGCGACGCGTTCGAGCAATGCCGTCAGCTCATCGAGCTTAGCAGAGAGTGTCTCAACGTCATGTTTAGACGGAATGCCGATACGATTCAAGGCGCTTGCCACGCGGGTGTCGAATGCCTTCTCGACCTTGTCGAGCTGAACTTCGACGCGACCTTTGAAAGAACTGACTTCATCGCGGGCTTCGTCGATTTCGGCATTGGCCGCTTCGAGTTTTTCGGTGACTACCTTTTTGCCTTTCTTTTCAACAGTTTGACCAGCCTTGATCAACTCTTGAAAGTACTCGCCGCCCTCTTGGCCAACCTTGGCGTAGGCGCCCAGGCCTGCCAGCCAGATCTTGCGGGCATAGGATTTGACGTCGCTCAGAGCAGAAGTCGAGACGTCGATTTTTTTCTTCAAAATTACTTTGGCCATGGTGCACCTCACGCGCAGAAGGTTTGAGGAACTGCCCGCGAAAGTGTCGGGCTCAGGCACAAAGTAAGTAGAAAAATTAGAAACGGCACCCTAACAACTGACATGAATCGGTGGTGCCCGAATGAAAAGATCGCAGCCTTCGGCAGCTCCTACGGGGGTCACAATTCAATGTAGGAGTTGCCGAAGGCTGCGATCTTTTGACTTTCAGACCAGCGCTTTATCCAAAGCCTTCTCGATCTCGGCTTTGATCATGCCGCTCATGGCCGACATCATCAGGCCCAGTTCCACGTCGACGCGGATCGAGTCATCGCCAACATGCACCGCGCCTTTCACACCCGAACGCTTGAGATTCAATACGTCGCCCGACCATTGCGGCTCCAGGCCGTATTGTTCATTTAGCTTTTTGGCCAGATTATCGGCCTTCTCGCGGGCGGCTTCCTTGCCCAGGCTGTGGGCACGCTCAACACTGATTTTGGCCATTGGGTGACTCCTTCTTTTTGAATACAGCTATGAATGCTTGTCGGTAAATCTTGACCGCGTCTGCGGCAAATCGTCCCGAAGGTTGCCCATCTTACCTTTAGCCATTCCAAGACAAAGCATGGCTTGGGGATTAGAATGTCGCGCATTCTCTTTTGGTGACAGCGATATGACTGATCAGCGCAAAGGCAGCGATGCCGAACCCACCACTCACTTCGGCTTCAAAAACGTTCCGGAAAGCCAGAAAGCGGAAAAAGTCGCTGAGGTGTTCCACTCCGTAGCCGCCAAGTACGACCTGATGAATGACCTTCTGTCGGGCGGCATGCACCGTTTGTGGAAGCGTTTCGCGATCGAACTCTCGGGCGTGCGCAGCGGAAATCGCGTGCTCGACATCGCCGGCGGCACCGGTGACCTGACCAAAAAGTTTTCGCACCTCGTTGGCCCGACCGGCCAAGTGGTATTGGCCGACATCAACGAATCCATGCTCAAGGTCGGCCGTGACCGCCTGCTGGATCTGGGTGTGGCGGGCAACGTCGAATTCGTCCAGGCCGACGCAGAAAAACTGCCGTTTCCTGACAATCATTTCGACTGCGTAACCATCGCCTTCGGTCTGCGCAACGTCACGCACAAGGAAGACGCCCTGCGCTCGATGCTGCGTGTGCTCAAGCCCGGCGGTCGTCTGCTGGTGCTGGAGTTCTCCAAGCCGACCAACGCGCTGATGTCCAAAGCCTACGATGCTTACTCGTTCGCCTTCATGCCGCTGATGGGCAAGCTGATCACCAACGACTCGGAAAGCTATCGTTACCTGGCCGAATCGATCCGCATGCACCCGAATCAAGAAACCCTGAAGTCGATGATGGTCGACGCCGGGTTCGACCGCGTGACCTATCACAACATGACCGCCGGCATCGTCGCCCTGCACCGCGGCATCAAGCCCTGATGCTGCTCACCGGGCTGCTCGCCAGCGTTGAACTCGGCCTGAACCGGGTGCTGCGTCTCGACAGCACGGCGCTGCCGCGGCTGGCGCATTTGACCGGCAAGGTGATTGCCGTCGATTGCCGCAACCCGGCATTGCAGTTGTTCATTTTGCCCAGCGACGAAGGCCTGATGCTGGCCTCGCACTGGGAAACCGGCGTCGATTGCACCCTGCGCGCCCCGGCGTCCAGCCTGCTGAAACTGGCCCTGAGCAAAGACAAGACCGCGGTGCTGCACGCCCCGGAAGTCGAGCTTGATGGCGACAGCGGCGTGCTGCTGGAGCTGGCCGGCGTGTTGCAGGACCTTGAGCTGGACTGGGAGTACGAACTCTCGCGCTGGCTCGGCCCGGTCGCCACGCAACTGGTTGGCGGTCATCTGCGCAGCCGCGCGCGCTGGTACCAACAAGGATTTGCCAGCCTCAACCAGAACCTCGCCGAGTACCTCGCCGAAGAATCGCGCACCCTCGTCGGGCAGCGCGAAGCCGAAGCGCGGTTCAGCGAACTGGACCGGATCAAACTTGATCTGGAACGTCTCGAGGCGCGCTTCGAGCGCCTTTCCCGATCCCTCGACCCAAGCGATAACGCATGAAGCTGCTCGCCGTCCGCCGTCTGCTGCGCATCCAGTCCGTCGTGATCCGCTACCGCCTCGATGACCTGCTGTTCGATCTGCCGCTGCCCTGGTTTCTCCTGGCGCTGCGTTATGTGCTGCCGTGGCGCTGGTTCCCGCGCAAGACGCTGGAGCTGAGCCGAGGCGCGCGATTGCGTCTGGCGTTGCAGGATCTGGGGCCGATTTTCATCAAGTTCGGACAGATTCTCTCGACCCGCCGCGACCTGTTGCCCGAAGACATCGCCGATGAGCTGATGCTGCTGCAGGATCGCGTGCCGCCGTTCGACTCGCAGCTGTCGATCAAGCTGATCGAAGAACAGCTTGGCAAGAAGATCAGCGAAGTGTTCAGCCGTTTCGACGTCGAGCCGCTGGCCTCGGCCTCGGTGGCGCAGGTACATGCCGCGCAGCTGAAAACCGGCGAAGAAGTGGTGGTCAAGGTGATCCGCCCGGGCTTGAAGCCAATCATCGCGCAGGATCTGGCGTGGCTGTTCATCCTCGCTCGCGCGGCTGAAAAACTCTCGGCCGACGCGCGTCTGTTGCACCCGGTGGACGTGGTGCAGGACTACGAAAAAACCATCTACGACGAACTCGACCTGCTGCGCGAGGCCGCCAACGCCAGCCAGTTGAAGCGCAACTTCGAAGGTTCGCCGCTGCTCTACGTGCCGCAAGTCTATTGGGACTGGTGCCGGCCGAAAGTGCTGGTGATGGAGCGCATCTACGGGATTCAGGTGACGGATCTGGCAACCCTCGCCGATCAGCGCACCGACATGAAAATGCTCGCCGAGCGCGGCGTCGAGATCTTCTTCACCCAGGTGTTCCGCGACAGTTTCTTCCACGCCGACATGCACCCGGGCAACATTTTCGTCAGCACGGTTAACCCGTGGAGCCCGCAGTACATCGCGATCGACTGCGGCATCGTCGGCAGCCTGACCCCGGAAGACCAGGATTATCTGGCACGCAACCTGTTCGCCTTCTTCAAGCGCGACTACCGCCGCGTGGCGCAGTTGCACATTGATTCGGGCTGGGTGCCGGCAGAAACCAAGCTCAACGAATTCGAAGCGGCGATCCGTACCGTGTGCGAACCGATCTTCGAAAAACCGTTAAAAGATATTTCATTCGGCCAGGTGCTGATGCGCCTGTTCCAGACGGCGCGGCGCTTCAACATGGAAGTGCAGCCGCAGTTGGTTTTGCTGCAGAAGACCTTGCTGAACATCGAAGGTCTCGGCCGTCAGCTCTATCCCGATCTGGATCTGTGGAACACCGCGCAGCCGTTCCTTGAGCGCTGGATGCGCGAGCGCGTCAGCCCGAAAGCCTTGCTCGGCAACGTGCAGAGCCAGTTCGAACAACTGCCGCACCTGGCCAACATGGCGCGCGATCTGCTCGAGCGCATGTCGCAGCCACACGCCTACGACCCACCGCCGCCGTGGCACAAACGCAAGGACGACTGGTTCCTGCGCCTGCTCGGTTGCGCCCATCTGGCGGGCGGGGTAATTCTCGCCATCGGTGGTCCGCTGCACGAACTGGGGCATTGGCCTGCGGGAATCATGGTGGCCGTCGGTTTGTATCTGGTCGTTCGCCGATAGCACGAATCAGCTGCAAGTTATAAGCTGCGAGCTGCAAGCCTGACGATACTGAAACACCGCAATCTGCTTTTACTTGCAGCTTGAAGCTCAAAGCTTGTAGCTGCGTTTCGGGAATTGAAGATGAAAAACTGGCTGGACGAGATCAAATGGGACGCTGATGGCCTGGTGCCGGCGATTGCCCAGGATCACAAGACCGGACGCGTGCTGATGATGGCCTGGATGAACCGCGAAGCGCTCGAGCTGACCGCCGCGGAAAACCGTGCAATCTACTGGTCACGTTCCCGTGGCAAGCTATGGCGCAAGGGCGAAGAGTCCGGCCACGTACAGACCCTGCATGAAATGCGTCTGGACTGTGACGCCGACGTGATCATCCTGATGGTCGAACAGATCGGCGACATCGCTTGCCATACCGGCCGTCAAAGCTGCTTTTACCGTGTCTTTGAAAACGGCGACTGGAAAACGGTCGACCCGGTGCTGAAAGACCCGCACGCAATCTATTCCGCAGGACACAAACATGAGTGACACTCTGACGCGCCTCGCTCAGGTACTGGAAGAGCGCAAAGGCGCAGCGGCCGACAGCTCGTATGTGGCCAGCCTGTATCACAAGGGCCTGAACAAGATTCTGGAGAAAGTCGGCGAAGAGTCGGTCGAAACCATTATTGCCGCCAAGGACGCCGCTATCAGTGGCGACTGCAGCGATGTGATCTACGAGACCGCCGACCTGTGGTTCCACAGCATGGTCATGCTCGCCCAACTGGGGCAGCATCCGCAGGCCGTGCTCGATGAGCTGGATCGCCGCTTCGGTCTGTCCGGACACGTCGAGAAAGCCTCGCGTCCGTCCGCCTGAACAATTTTTAGAGAGGAACAGCAACATGGGCATTTTTGACTGGAAACACTGGATCGTCATTCTGGTTGTCGTGGTGCTGGTGTTCGGCACCAAGAAACTGAAAAACCTCGGCACCGACGTTGGTGAGTCGATCAAGGGCTTTCGCAAAGCCATGAACGACGACGAGAAGCCAAACGTCGATCCGACCGTGACGCCTGCGCAACCGGTACCACCGGTACAGCCGCAAGCCACTGCTCAGGCCAACCCGCCGCACACCATCGACGTGCAGGCGCAGAAAGTCGAAGAGCCGATCCGCAAAGACGTGTGAGCACTGACTAATGTTTGGTATCAGCTTCTCTGAACTGCTGCTCGTCGGCCTCGTCGCCCTGCTGGTGCTGGGCCCCGAGCGTCTGCCGGGTGCTGCGCGCACCGCCGGCCTGTGGGTCGGCCGGCTGAAGCGCAGCTTCAACGCGATCAAACAGGAAGTTGAACGTGAAATCGGTGCCGACGAGATTCGTCGGCAACTGCACAACGAACATATTCTGTCGCTGGAGCAGGAGGCGCGGAAGATTTTCAATCCGGTTCAGCAAGAGCCGACGCCGGTTGAACACGTGGGCCAGCAGACGATTCATGCGCCTGCCGCAGTTGTTCCGGCGACACCTGCACCCGTTGTAGCGCCGACAACGCCTGCACCCTCTGCCGCAGAACATTCGGTTGAACACATTGCTCCAAGCGCCGCGCCAACCGCGCCGGCCCCTCACGACACTACTTTGCCGCCGCGAGCCCCATGAGCGATCTCCCCGAAAACGACCAGCACATGCCGCTGGTATCGCACCTCACCGAGTTGCGCACCCGCCTGCTGCGTTGCGTGGCGGCGATCTTTATCATCTTCGCCGGGCTGTTCGCGTTCACCCAGCAGATCTACACCTTCGTCTCGACGCCGCTGCGCCAGTACTTGCCGGTCGGCGCGACGATGATCGCCACCGACGTGTCGTCGCCGTTCCTGACACCACTGAAGCTGACGATGATGGTCTCGCTGTTCCTGGCGATCCCGGTGATCCTGCATCAGATCTGGGGCTTTATTGCGCCGGGCCTGTACAAGCATGAAAAGCGCATCGCGGTGCCGCTTCTGGTGTCCAGCATCATGCTGTTCTACACCGGCATGGCGTTCGCCTATTACTTCGTGTTCCCGCTGATCTTCAAGTTCTTCGCTGCAGCCACCCCGGCTGGCGTGGAAATGATGACCGACATCGCCAGCTATCTCGATTTCGTCATGACGCTGTTCTTTGCGTTCGGCGTGGCGTTCGAAATCCCCGTGGCCGTGGTGCTGCTGGTGTGGATCGGTGTAGTCGACGTTGCCTACCTGAGGAAGATCCGCCCGTATGTGATCATCGGCTGCTTCGTGGTCGGCATGATCCTTACGCCGCCGGACATCTTCTCGCAGACCCTGCTGGCCGTGCCGATGTGGATGCTGTTTGAGATCGGCATCCTGTTCGGTGGCTTGATCAGCAAACGCGAACGCCCGGACGAAACCCCGGCCGACGATCACAACGACCAGCCGCCAGCGACCCAGGCATGAACCTGCTGCTACTCGAAGAGGCCGACTTCATTGCGGCCGACCGTGTGGTGCTGCGCGATCGTCGTCTGACGCATATGCAGGAGGTCCATCGTTCGGAAGTCGGTGACAGCCTGCGCGTCGGGCGGATCAATGGGCTGATGGGTTCGGCTGAGCTGTTGCGGCTGGAGGCGGGTGAAGCGGAACTGCGCGTCAGCCTCGATCAGCCGCCACCGGCCAAGTTGCCACTGACATTGGTGCTGGCCCTGCCGCGCCCGAAGATGTTGCGACGAGTGTTCCAGACCGTGGCGACCATGGGCGTGTCGAAGGTGATTCTGGTCAACAGCTATCGTGTCGAGAAGAGCTTCTGGCAGACGCCGTTTCTTGAGCCGCAGGCGATCCGTGAGCAACTGATCCTCGGCCTCGAGCAGGCTCGCGACACGGTGCTGCCAGAGATCGTCATCGAAAAGCGCTTCAAGCCTTTTGTCGAAGATCGACTGCCGGCGATCAGCGAAGGCACCCTTGGTCTGGTTGGCCATCCCGGCAACTATCCGCCGTGCCCTCGCGCCTTGAGCGAACCGGTGACCCTGGCCATTGGCCCCGAGGGTGGCTGGATTCCCTACGAAATCGATTTACTGGCCAAATCCGGCCTGCAACCAGTGCAACTCGGCGACCGTATCCTGCGCGTCGAAACCGCCGTGACCGCCCTTCTCGCCCGCCTCTTCTAAGCGCAACACCGATCCCCTGTAGGAGCTGCCGCAGGCTGCGATCTTTTGATGTTGTTTTTAGAAGCAAGATCAAAAGATCGCAGCCTTCGGCAGCTCCTACATTGATACCGTGCAGGGCCGGCGGATAAATGGTGTTACAGAATGCCATCACCCAGCCGATACAGCTCCCATAAGTCCAATTAGTGGTCGAGGGAGTCGTCGCATGTACCGTTGGTTAGCCGAGAGTCTTGGAAACGTCAGCGTCAAACGCAAACTGGGCATCGGTTTCGGCCTGGTGCTGTTGCTGACGTTGTTGATCACCTTCACCGGCTGGACCGGCATGAATGGCATCATCAGCCGTGGCGACAAGCTCGGCTTCATCTCCAGCCTCAATGAGCTGACCAAGGACTTGCGCATTGCGCGGTTCGAATATGACTCCCGCCGTGGCGAACAGGGCCCGGGCGCGGTCAACGAGTTGCTGAATAAACTCGACAGTGGCCTGCAAACCGCCCGCAGCCTGATCGAGCAACCGTCAGACGCCGCCATGGTCGATCAGCAACTGGCCGCCGTCGCCGAGTACAAACGCGCCTTCGCCGACATGACTCAAGCCACCGTGCAGCGCGAAGATGCCCGCAGCAAGCTTGGCGCCAGCGCCGACAACGCTGTAGCCAAAGTCTCCGAAGTCGAAAAATCCATGCTGCAAGGTGACAGCGTCGCGCAATACGACAGCGTGATCGAGCTGAGCAAACTGCTGCAACAGGCGCGCTACCAAGTGCGCGGCTACACCTACAGCGGCAAGGCCGAAGCCGAACAGCCAGCGCTGGCCGCCATCGACAACGCCCTGAAAAACCTCGAAAGCCTGCCGTCGAAACTGCCGGAGCAACACATCGCCAACCTGCAACAGGCCACCGACTCAATCAAAGCCTATCGCGCGGCTGTCGCGCAGTTCCGCGACTCGCAGGTCACCAATGCCAAGTCGCTCGCGCGCATGTCCGCTCAGGGCGACATCCTGATCGATCTCAGCAAAAAGCTGACGGCTTCGCAAACTATCGTGCGCGACACCGATGCCGCCCACGCCAAGAACATGCTGTTGATCGCCACCCTGCTGGCCTTGGCTTTCGGCTTGCTCGCTGCCTGGGCGATCACCCGACAGATCATCATTCCCCTGAACCAGACCCTGAAAGTTGCCGAACGCGTAGCTGCCGGCGACCTGACCCACAACCTGGTCTCCCTGCGCCGCGACGAACTTGGTCAGTTGCAACGCTCGATGCAGAGCATGACCCAAGGCCTGCGAGAGCTGATCGGCGGGATCAGCGAGGGCGTGACCCAGATCGCCAGCGCCGCTGAAGAACTGTCCGCGGTGACCGAGCAGACCAGCGCCGGCGTCAACAATCAGAAGATCGAGACCGACCAGGTCGCCACCGCCATGAACGAAATGGCCGCCACCGTGCAGGAAGTCGCGCGTAACGCTGAAGAAGCCTCTGAGGCTGCTGTGGCTGCCGACCAGCAGGCCCGTGAGGGCGACAAGGTTGTCGGCGAAGCCATCGCGCAGATTGAGCGTCTGGCCGTTGAAGTCGGCCACTCGACCGAAGCCATGGGCGAGCTCAAGCGCGAAAGCGACAAGATCGGCAGCGTGCTCGATGTGATCAAATCCGTGGCTCAGCAAACCAACCTGCTGGCACTCAACGCGGCCATCGAAGCGGCGCGTGCTGGTGAAGCCGGACGTGGTTTCGCAGTGGTCGCCGATGAAGTGCGCAGCCTCGCGCAGCGCACACAGAAGTCCACCGAAGAGATCGAAGAGCTGATCGTCGGCCTGCAAAACGGCACCCAGCAGGTGGCGACGATCATGGACAACAGCCGCACCCTCACCGACAGCAGCGTCGAGCTGACCCGTCGTGCTGGCGGCTCGCTGGAAAGCATCACGCGCACCGTGTCGGCGATTCAGGCGATGAACCAGCAGATTGCTGCGGCGGCCGAACAGCAGAGTGCTGTGGCCGAAGAGATCAACCGTAGCGTGCTGAATGTACGCGATGTGTCGGATCAGACATCGGCGGCAAGTGAAGAGACAGCGGCGTCCAGCGTTGAGCTGGCGCGGTTGGGGACGCATCTGCAGATGCTGGTCGGTCGATTCAAGGTTTGAGGTGATTCAGTTGCCTCGGTTCGCTGAGGACCGAGGTGATGCTATCGCTGGCAAGCCAGCTCCCACAGGTTTGTAGTCGATCACAAAGCTTGTGTTCAGCCGATTCACTGTGGGAGCTGGCTTGCCAGCGATGGCGTCCGAGAGGACGCCGAAGTTACAAGACCTGACGCAGAAAAGCCTGAGCCCGCGGATCCTTCGGCGCATCAAAGAACTCCGCCGGTGACGCATCCTCCAGCAATTTCCCGTGATCGAAGAACAGCACCCGATCCGCCACTTCCCGGGCAAAACCCATTTCGTGGGTGACGCAGACCATGGTCATGCCTTCCACGGCCAGGTTCTTCATCACATCCAGCACTTCGCCGACCATTTCCGGGTCGAGGGCCGATGTCGGCTCATCGAACAACATCACCTTCGGCTCCATCGCCAGCGCCCGGGCAATCGCCACGCGCTGCTGCTGACCACCGGACAGGCGTGACGGAAACTCGTTGGCCTTCTGCGCGATACCGACCTTTTCCAGCAACGCCATAGCCTTGGCTTCGCGCTCTTTCTTGCCGCGCTTGCGCACGACTTTCTGTGCCAGACAGAGGTTTTCCAGCACGGTCATGTGCGGGAACAGGTTGAAATGCTGGAACACCATGCCGACTTCGCGGCGGTAGGCGTTGACGTCGGTTTTCGGGTCGGCCAGTTGCAGACCGTCGATGCTCACCGAGCCGGAATCGAACTCTTCCAGGCCATTGAGACAACGCAGGAAGGTCGACTTGCCGGAACCGGACGGGCCGATCACCACCAGCACTTCGCCCTTGGCAACATTGGTGCTGACGTTATCCACCGCGCGCACCACTTGCCCACGGGTGTCGAAGACTTTTACCAGATCGCGGACTTCAATCACTTTGCGCGAGCCTCCGCTCAAGCCGGCTGGCGATTTTCGACAGCGGCAGGTTGATCAACAAATACAGGCCGGCGACGCAGAACAGAATCTCGAACGGCGAAAACGACGTGGTGATGACTTCACGGCCGCTTTTCAGCAGCTCGGTGATGGCGATCACCGACACCAGTGAGGTGTCCTTGACCAGACTGATGAATTGCCCGGCCAGCGGCGGCAGCACGCGTTTGAACGCTTGCGGCAGCACGACGTGGCGCATCGACTGGCCTGAGCTCAGACCGAGCGAACGCGCTGCTTCATTCTGGCCCCGGGCAATCGACTGCACGCCGGAACGGATGATCTCGGCCACGTAGGCCCCGGTAAACAGCGACAACGCGGCGATCCCGGCGAACTCCCGGGACAGGTTCATCACCGTGCCGATGAAGAAGTAGAAAATGAAAATCTGCACCAGCAGCGGCGTACCGCGCACCAGTTCGACGTAGATGCTCGACAGGTCGCGCAGCGTCGGGTTGCTCGACAAGCGGCACAACCCGGTGACCAGACCGATCACCAACCCGAGGATGCCGGACACCACCGACAGCCAAAGCGTGGTCCACAGCCCCCATAACAGCGGCCCTGCCGCCCAATGCCGAGTAACACCCACGACGTCGCCTTCAGCCACATCGTCGCCCTGAGCGAATTGCAGGCTGTTCTCGTCGACGGTCAGGTGCTGCTCATCACCGGCTTCGTTGCGCAGAGTGACGTCGGCGCTGCTGCCTTTGCGCACCAGTTCAGTGACGGTGGAAATGTCCGCGGCGCGCTGGGTTTCTTCGGCCTGATAGGCGAAGTACTGCGGCACACGGTTCCAGCGCCATTCGTAGGACATCAGCGACGTGGCGTAATACAACGCACCCGCCAGACCGATCAGCACCAGCACGGTGAGGACGTGCCAGGGCCATTGGGCTTTTTTATGTTTCATTGGATTTGCAGGTTCCGAATTCTGTGTCGCTCGAGAGTCCGCCATCGCGGGCAAGCCCGCTCCCACAGTGAGCCAGGGTGAGCACAAATTATGTGTTCAACGCGAACCCTGTGGGAGCGGGCTTGCCCGCGATTGGAGCGACGCGGTCTATCTGACCGGGCTTATTCCATGTCCTTGAGCCACTCGGTGCTCTTGAACCACTTGTCATGGATGCGATCGTAGGTGCCGTCTTCGTGGATCTGGTGCAGGAAGTTGTTGATGAAGTTGAGGCTGTCGTAGTCACCCTTCTTCAGACCGAAGGCCAACGGCTCGTAGGTGAACGGCTTGTCGAGGAACACCAGTTTGCCGGCACCCACTTTGGTCACTGCCACGACGTTGTACGGCGCGTCGTAGATGAAGGCGTCGGCTTTGCCGTTGACCACGTCGAGTACGGCTTCCTGTTCGTTGTCGTAGCCGTGGTACTTGGCTTTGGAGATCAGCTTCTTGGCAACCATCTCACCGGTGGTGCCGAGCTTGGAGGTGATGCGGTAGTCGGCGGTATTCAGGTCTTTATAGGACTTGATAGTGCCTTCCAGCTCCTTGCGGATCAGCAGGGTCTGGCCAACGACGATGAACGGGTCACTGAAGTTCAGGCGCAGGTTGCGTTCCTGAGTCAGGGTCATGCCGCTGCCGATCATGTCGAACTTGTCGGTCATCAGCGCCGGGATGATGCCGTCGTAGCCGGTGGAGACCAGTTCCAGTTTGACGCCCATGGCCTTGGTCATGGCTTTGAGGATATCGACTTCGAAGCCGATGATTTCACCGCGTTTGTTGGTCATCTCGAACGGCATGTAGGTCGGATCCATGCCGACTTTCAAGGTGCCGCGTTTGACCGCGTCATCGATTGCGCCCGCGTGTGCCGCATTGACTGCAACCAGTGCCGTGACGCCGACCAGCAGCATCGACAGATACTTCTTCATCTTCAAGTCCCCAAAACCATTGCGTTTGCGGCGCGAAAACCAACAGTGACGGGCAAAAAAGCCCGGGCGCGCCAATTCGGGGACGGATGCTAACGCACTCGTTCTTTTGCACAAGGGTTTATGGGTGATTTGTTTGACAATCAAGGGCAGCCATAAAAAAACCCCGCTACATCAGCGGGGTCTCTTCATCAGGCCGGTTGAGCCTGCATGCTCAGCGGTCGCAACGGCAGCAACGGCGCATGCGGATCGGCTTTCACCGACGCCCGCCATGCGTCCAGCCACTCGGCGTGACCTTCGGCCCAGACCTGCTCGTGCAGGCGGGCCAGAGCAACCGGGTCGCTCAGCAGTTGCAGGCGATCATGGTTGTTCAGCCCGGCAGGACCGACCTTGATCGCGTGACGCACACGTTCCTGACGCAGCCACTCAATCGGCTCGGCCTGACCGTGACGGGAGGTCGCCAGCGAACACGCCAAAGCGTTCTGCTGCGGATCGACCACGGCGCGGACGAAGCCGTCGTTCAGTGCGTGCCAACGGTTTTCGTGGGTGTACTGATCGGTGGCCAGCAACGCCTGTGGCGGATTGTATTCCTCAGGGATGAGGAACAGGCTCTCGTCACGGGACTTGAGGCCCAGACCGACACGGCTGGAAATCACCGACACCGGGATCGACAGCATCAGCGACCCGACGATCGGCACCAGCCACCACAGGAAGCTCGGGTTCAGCCAGATCACCAGCAGTGCCCAGAAGAAGCCCAACAGGGTCTGCGGGCCGTGGCGTTTGACCGCCTCGCTCCATGGCGTGGAGTCGTCGTCACGCTGCGGCGAGTTCCAGGTCGCGGCCCAACCGAGGAACGCGGCCAGAACGAAACGGGTGTGGAAAATCATCCGCACCGGCGCCAGCAGCATGGAGAACAACATCTCCAGCAGCATCGACAGGGTCACCTTGAACTTGCCACCGAACTCTTTCGCGCCCTTGGCCCAGATCAGGATGATGCTCAACAGTTTCGGCAAGAACAGCAGCACGATGGTTGTCGAGAACAGCGCGATCGCCTTCTCCGGATGCCATTGTGGCCACAGTGGATAGAGCTGACGCGGTTCAAGGAAATACTGCGGCTCCATCAAGGTGTTCACCGCCAGCAGCGCAGTCGACAACACCAGGAAGAAGAACCACAACGGCGCCGACAGGTACGACATCACGCCCGTCAGGAATACCGCACGGTGTACCGGGTGCATGCCTTTGACCAGGAACAGACGGAAGTTCATCAGGTTGCCGTGGCACCAGCGACGGTCACGCTTGAGTTCGTCGAGCAGGTTGGGCGGCAACTCTTCGTAACTGCCCGGCAGATCGTAGGCAATCCACACACCCCAACCGGCACGACGCATCAGCGCGGCTTCAACGAAGTCGTGAGACAGGATCGCACCGGAGAACGCGCCTTTACCCGGCAACGGCGCCAGGGCGCAGTGGTCGATAAACGGCTTCATGCGGATGATCGCGTTGTGACCCCAGTAGTGGGATTCACCCAACTGCCAGAAGTGCAGACCGGCAGTAAACAGCGGGCCGTACACGCGGGTCGCGAACTGCTGCATGCGCGCATACAGAGTGTCCATGCCCGACGCACGCGGCGCGGTCTGGATGATCCCGGCGTCCGGCGTGGCTTCCATCAAGCGCACCAGACTGGTCAGACACTCGCCGCTCATGACCGAGTCAGCGTCGAGGACGACCATGTACTTGTAGTCACCGCCCCAACGACGACAGAAGTCGTCGAGGTTGCCGCTCTTGCGTTTCACACGGCGACGACGGCGACGGTAGAAGATCTTGCCGAAGCCTTTGGCTTCGCGGCAGACGTCCAGCCAGGCCTGTTGTTCGGCCACGCAGATGTCGGAGTCGTTACTGTCGCTGAGCACGAAGAAGTCGAATCGATCCAGATCACCGGTAGCGGCGACCGATTCGAAGGTTGCACGCAAACCGGCGAATACACGCGGCACGTCTTCGTTGCAGATCGGCATTACCAGTGCGGTACGCGCTTCTTTGGCAATCGGCTCGTTGCCGGCACTTTTACCGGAGATGCGGTATTTATCGTGACCGGTGAGCAACTCAAGGAAGCCCATCAGCGCGGTCCAGAAACCGGCCGACACCCAGCAGAACAGAATCCCGAACAGAATCAGGATGCTGGTTTGCAGCGCATACGGCAGCACTTGCGTGGCGGTTTGCAGCAGTGGCTGATGCAGGACTTCGTCCAGATCAACGAACGACCAGCCCTGGTACGGCATGATGCCTTTCATGTACCAGCCGGCGACGATGGTCTGACCGAGCATCAGCACCAGCAAGATGTAGCGACGGATCGAACCGACCGTGCGCCAGCGCGCCGCCGGCAGGACGTTCTCGTCCTTGGGCGGTTGTGGCGGGTTGGTGCGGCCAGTCATGCGGCGCCAGCCGCGCACCAGAATATTGGTGCGCCACGGCTCCGGCACGACTTTGGTCCGACGGATCGGCGGCGTTGCCTTGAGGCTGACCCGACCGCTGGCATCGAGCACCAGCATTTCCGCTTCTTCAAGCTCTTCAGCGGTGCTCAGTGTCAGGCGCTTGCCCACCGAAGCCTGGGCGGCTTCGGCAGGGGCGTCGAACGTCGAGGACGACAGGCGTTCATGCAGCTCGCTGAACGACTGGCAGCCCGCGAGTTCGGCGCGCTGCTGGTCGGTCATCGGCAGATGCGCCAGATACTCGGACAGAGTCTCTGGCTGTACTTGAGAGTTACTCATCGGCAGGCAACTGATAGCTCCAGGTCTCGGTCAGGACTTCTTCAGTCGGTGCCGATTCCGGTGTGGCTGTGGCCGCGTCCGCAGCGACTGGCTGCTTGGCGTCTTTGTTGGCCTTGTCCTTGGCATCTGCGGCTGGCTTGGCTTCAGCCTGTTTGGCCTCGGCTGCCTTGGCTTCCTTGTCGAGTTTCTCTTGTTGCTTGGCGGCAACCTTGTCGGCCTTGGCAACGGAGGAGTTGGACGCCGGCACCGAAGACTTGGCCAGATCCGCCGTAACGATTGGCTGCACCAGAGCGGCACGCATCTCGGTCGCCTTGCTCGCGTCCTTGATCTTCATGCGCAGGGTCAAACGCCAGCCCTTGGTTTCAGGGTTGTAACGCACGCTGTTCTCGACCAGCTCGGCATTGTCGCCAACGCTGACCTGGCTGCGAACGTCTGCATCCGGGGCCAGAGCCGCCAGCGATGGACCTTCGAAGTCGACCAGATAAGCAACGCTGCCATCCGGCTGACGGATCAGGTTCGATTGCTTGACGTCACCGGTGGAGCGCAGAGTCTGCGCAACCCAGGCGCTGTCCGGCGCGTGAATCGCCGCTTCGTCCATGGTCCAGTGCATGCGATAGGCGAAGTCGAGTGGCTGACCTGGCTCCGGCAATTTTTCCGGGCTCCAGAACGCAACGATGTTGTCGTTGGTTTCGTCGGCGGTTGGAATCTCGACCAGATCGACGGTGCCTTTGCCCCAGTCGCCCTTCGGCTCGATCCAGGCGCTTGGGCGCTTGTCGTAGCGGTCGTCGAGGTCTTCGTAGTGGCTGAAATCACGGCCACGTTGCAGCAGACCGAAACCACGCAGGTTCTCGACGCTGAAGTTGCTCACGGCGAGGTGTTTCGGGTTGTTCAGCGGACGCCAGATCCACTCGCCATTGCCGGCATGGATCGACAGACCGCTGGAGTCGTGCAGTTCACGACGGTAGTTGAGGACTTTCGACGGCTGGTTGGCGCCGAACAGGAACATGCTGGTCAGCGGTGCGATGCCCAGTTTGCCAACCTTGTCACGCAGGAACATCTGCGCCTTGACGTCGACAACGGTGTCGCTGCCCGGGCGCAGAATCAGACGGTAGGCACCGGTAGCACGCGGCGAATCAAGCAGGGCGAAAATCACCAGATGCTTGTCGCCCGGCTTCGGTTGTTGAATCCAGAACTCGCGAAAACGCGGGAATTCTTCACCCGACGGCAGCGCGGTATCGATTGCCAGGCCGCGGGCCGACAGACCGTAGGTATGACCCTTGCCGACGACGCGGAAGTAGCTCGCGCCGAGCATGGTCATGATTTCGTCTTGCTTGTCGGCCTTGTTGATCGGGTACAGCACACGGAAACCGGCATAACCCAGTTGCTCGGTGGCTTTGGGATCAAACTTCAGGTCGCCAAAATCGAAGCGAGTCGGATCGTATTTGATCTCATCGACGCTGTTCGCGGTGATTTCGTTGATTTTCACCGGTGTATCGAAGTGCATACCCTGGTGATAGAAGGAGAGCTTGAACGGCGTCTTCTTATCAGCCCACTCAGCCTTTTCGGTGAGGAAGCGGATTTTCTGATAGTCCGCGAACTTCATATCGCGGAATTCGTTCGGCAGGTTGCTGCGCGGGGCTTCGAACTTCTGCCCGGCCAGCTCTTTGGCCTTGGCCGACACATCGTCAAGATTGAACGCCCAAAGCTGACCGGCGCTGAGCAGGCACAGGAGCGCCGAACCCGCTACCAGGGCACTTCGCATGCGTTTGGCAGACATTTTTGCTGCATTACAGGGACTAACAATCACGAGCAACCCTCGCCGAAAACAGATCAATAAACCAACGGCCAGCAAGCCGTCTGTGTGGCCATTTTTGTCAGCTTATTTCGGTTCCAGGGAGCCAGATACTGCGTTGCTGCTCCTCGCCATAGCGGGCTATGACTCGTCGCAGCGCCTTGCTTCTGACTCCCTGGCCCTCGAAATAATGCTGACAAAAATGGCCGTACAGACCGCTCATACCAGGTTGGCGAGCATTGTTCCGACTCCGCTGGGGCAAAATGATTCCCCAATCGGATCCAGACAAGTCTCTACCTAAGTGAAAATGGACCAACGAACGCTGATCACCGTAGCGCGCGATTATCTAGTAGCCCGCATGACAACGCATCAGGGGTAACAAAGTATTTATCGCGAAAACGCCCTAAAAACGTCGAAATCTCCTAAAAAGGCGTTTCAAGTGTTGTCAGGTTTGTAACAAAAAGGTAACAGGGCCGTCGTTGACCAAATGCACCTGCATATCCGCGCCGAATCTACCTGATGCCACAGTGCCATGCATCTCTTTCGCTTTGCCTAATAGATAGTCGAATAATTCCTCGCCCAACGCCGGAGGGGCCGCGGTCGAGAAGCTCGGGCGCAACCCGCTTTTGGTATCGGCAGCCAGGGTGAACTGAGAGACCAGCAGCAACCCACCGCCAACATCGGCGAGAGACAAATTCATCTTGCCCTCGTCGTCGCTGAATACCCGATAGTTAAGCAGCTTATGCAGAAGTTTGTCGGCGCTGGCGCGCGTGTCGTCGGGTTCTACCGCTACCAGCACCAGCAAACCTTGATCGACCGCGCCAACCACCTCGCCCGCCACTTCCACTCGCGCACCGCGTACCCGCTGTAAAAGCCCCTTCATGCTTCTTCGGGCGGCAGATCGAGCAGACGACGCGCCATGTTGCCCGCCGCGCGCACCAGTGCATCAGTAATGCCCGGTTCGGATGCGGCGTGGCCGGCGTCGCGGATCACCTGCAATTCGCTGTTCGGCCAGGCCTGGTGCAATTCCCAGGCGTTGTCGAGCGGGCAGATCACGTCGTAGCGACCGTGGATGATCACGCCCGGCAGGTGAGCGATCTTGCCCATGTCACGAATCAACTGGTTCGGTTCAAGGAAGGCATTGTTGGTGAAATAGTGGCATTCGATCCGCGCAATCGACAGCGCACGCTGCGGCTCGGAAAAGCGATCGACCACCAGCGGGTTCGGCCGCAGCGTCGCGGTGCGCCCTTCCCAGGTCGACCAGGCCTTGGCTGCATGCATCTGGGCGATCTGGTCGTTACCGGTCAGGCGTTTGTGGAAAGCGCCGAGCAGGTCATCGCGCTCGTCCAGCGGGATCGGCGCGATGTAGTCCTGCCAGTAATCGGGGAACAGGCGGCTGGCGCCGGCCTGATAGAACCACTCGATTTCCTGCGGACGGCAAAGAAAGATCCCACGCAGGATCAGACCGTGAACACGCTCCGGATGGGTTTGCGCGTAGGCCAGCGCCAGGGTCGAACCCCACGAACCGCCGAACAGCACCCATTTGTCGATGCCCAAGTGCTTGCGGATGCGCTCAAGGTCGGCGACCAGATCCCAGGTGGTGTTGTTTTCGAGGCTGGCGTGCGGCGTGGAGCGCCCGCAACCACGCTGATCGAAGGTGACAATGCGGTAAAGGTTCGGATCGAAATAGCGACGGCTCTGCGCGTCGCAACCGGCACCTGGCCCACCATGGATGAACACGACCGGCAAGCCTTCCGGTGAGCCGCTTTCGTCGACGTACAGCGTATGGGTGTCATCGACAGCCAGATCGTGCCGGGCGTGAGGTTTGATCTGCGGAAACAAAGTCTGCATTGCGCGCTCCGTAAGGGGTCGAGGTCATCCCTGGGGGGACGTCTATTATTCTGCCGTTGGGCATCATAAACCCGATTTACGTCAATGAGCATGCTCGCGCGCAATCACAATTTTTCAGCGATGTCCCCTGTGGCGAGGGGATTTATCCCCGTCCGGCGGCGAAGCCGTCGTAAAACCGATATACGCGGTATGTCTGAGAAACTGTGGTGGCCGGTTTTAGGGCCGCTGCGCGACCCAACGGGGATAAATCCCCTCGCCACAGGGCTACCGTCATGCGTAGCGGGATTCTCCCCAGGCGAGGAAGCCCTGCAGCAATTCCTTGAGCACCACCTGCGTCGGCTCGGCCAGATCGGTGCGGTAGCGGAACGGTTCGAATTCTTCCATATAGGTGCACTGCCCCAACTCCAGTTGCACCGCGTGAATATTTTCGGCCGGGTTGCCGTAATGCCGGGTGATGTGGCCGCCCTTGAAGCGTCCGTTCAGCACGTGGCTGTAATCGCTGTGTCGCGCGCAGATCGCCTCCAGTTGCGTGGCCAACTGCGGATCGCAACTGGCGCCGTTGAAGGTGCCGAGGTTGAAGTCGGGCAACTTGCCGTCGAACAGATGCGGAATGATCGACCGGATCGAGTGCGCATCAAACAGCAGCGCATAGCCGAACTCAGCCTTCAGCCGCGCCAGTTCTTGCTGCAAGGTGCGGTGATACGGCGTCCAGATTTGTTCCAGATACGTCGCGCGCTCTTCTTTCGACGGCTCCAGCCCTTCCTTGAACAACGGGATGCCATCGAACAACGTTGCCGGATACAGGCCGGTGGTCGCCCCGGCGTACAACGGCTTGTCGTCGGACGGCCGGTTCAGGTCGATGACGAAACGCGAGTATTCGGCAGCCAAAGTGCTGGCGCCCAGCTCCTCGGCAAAGTCGTACAGCTGCGGAATATGCCAGTCAGTGTCCGGCAGGCTTTTCGCATCTACGATCAGGCCGGCCTCGACCATCGGGGTCAGACGTAAACCGGCATGCGGCATGCTGATCAGCAGCGGCACGCGACCTTGTTTGAAATTCAAAACCTTATCCACAACCGCTCTCCTACAGACTTGATTCAACGCCGTGACGCACGACGCGTTTGTCCAGATCGCCACCGAGCCAGTAAGCCAGATCCGCCGGGCGATCAATCTGCCAAGCGACGAAATCCGCGACCTTGCCAATTTCCAGCGAGCCATGTGTGTCGGCCATGCCCAGCGCTTGCGCGGCATGAATAGTCGCGCCGGCCAAAGCCTCTTCCGGGGTCATGCGGAAACAGGTGCAGGCCATATTCAGCATCAAACGCAGCGATAACGCAGGCGAGGTGCCCGGATTGAGGTCGCTGGCGATGGCGATTTTCACCTTGTGTTTGCGCAAGGCGTCCATCGGCGGCAACTGGGTTTCGCGCAGGAAGTAGAACGCACCCGGCAACAGCACCGCGACGGTGTCGGACGCGGCCATGGCGATGGCATCGGCTTCGTCCATGAACTCCAGGTGATCGGCGGACAACGCTTTATAACGTGCGGCGAGGCTGGAGCCGTGCAGCGACGACAGTTGTTCGGCGTGCAACTTCACCGGCAGGCCGAGTTTTTGCGCGGCGATGAACACGCGCTCGACCTGCTCCGGCGAGAACGCCAGGTATTCGCAGAACGCATCCACGGCATCGACCAGGCCTTCGGCGGCTAGCGCAGGAAGCATTTCGGCGCAGATGTGTTCGATGTAAGCGTCGGCGCGATCCTTGTATTCGGGCGGCAACGCGTGAGCGGCGAGGCAGGTACTGCGCACGCTGATCGGCAGCTCTTTGGCCAGACGACGGATGACCCGCAGGATCTTCCGTTCGTTGGCCAGATCGAGCCCGTAGCCAGACTTCATCTCTACCGTGGTCACGCCGTCGCGCATGAGGCTTTTCAGGCGTTTGGCGGCGCTGGCGAACAGCTCGTCTTCCGACGCCTCCCGCGTGGCGCGCACGGTGCTGGCGATGCCGCCACCGGCCGCTGCGATTTCCGCGTAGCTGACGCCTTGCAGACGTTTCTCGAACTCGCCGCTGCGATTGCCGCCGAACACCGTGTGGGTGTGGCAGTCGATCAGGCCGGGGGTGACCCACGCGCCTTGCAGATCATTGACCGCTGGGTATTCGCCGGACGGCAATAGATTGCGCGGGCCGATCCACTCGATGAGCGCACCGGACGTCACGATGGCGGCATCCTCGATGATCGAGTAGACGCCTTGTGCCATGGTTGCGACGTGGCAGTGTTGCCAGAGGGTTTTCATCCCTTAGTCTCCACAGTATTCAAAATCGAATCGCCAGCAGGCTGGCTCCCACAGGGAAACGCATTCCAACTGTGAGAGCCAGCCTGCTGGCGATGAGTCCATCACAGGCTCGGCAGAACCTTCGCCGCAACCAGCTCGTTCAAACACCGCGAAGCCAACAACTCACTCGCAGCATTGATGTCCGGCGCAAAGAACCGGTCCTTCTCATAAAACGGCACTTCCTTGCGCAGAATGGCCCGAGCCTGTTCCAGTTTCGCCGAGGTCTTCAGGCCATTACGCAGATCCAGCCCCTGCACCGCCGCCAACCATTCCACCGCGAGAATCCCGCGAGTGTTCTCGGCCATTTCCCACAGACGCTTGCCGGCCGCAGGTGCCATTGAAACGTGGTCTTCCTGGTTGGCCGAAGTCGGCAGGCTGTCCACCGAATGCGGGTGGGACAACGCCTTGTTCTCACTGGCCAGTGCGGCAGCGGTCACCTGAGCGATCATGAAACCGGAGTTCACGCCGCCATTGGCCACGAGAAACGGCGGCAGTTGCGACATGTGCTTGTCCATCATCAGCGAGATGCGGCGTTCGCTCAGCGAGCCGATTTCAGCGATGGCCAGGGCCATGTTGTCAGCGGCCATGGCCACGGGTTCGGCGTGGAAGTTACCGCCGGAAATCACATCGCCTTCAGCGGCGAACACCAGCGGATTATCGGAGACGGCGTTGGCTTCAACCGCCAGCACTTCCGCCGCTTGACGGAACTGGGTCAGACAGGCACCCATGACTTGCGGCTGGCAGCGCAGGGAGTAGGGATCCTGGACCTTGTCGCAGTTCTGGTGCGAGTCGGAAACTTCGCTGCGCTCACCCAGCAAATCGCGGTAAGCAGCGGCCGCATCGATCTGGCCTTTCTGCCCGCGAGCCGCGTGGATGCGCGCATCGAACGGCGAGCGCGAACCGAGCACGGCTTCAACCGTCAGAGCGCCCAGTGCGATGGCGCCAGCAAACAAATCTTCGCCTTCAAACAAACCACGCAACGCAAAAGCAGTAGAAACCTGAGTGCCGTTGAGCAGCGCCAGACCTTCCTTAGCCGCCAGCGTCAGCGGCGTCAGGCCGGCGACTTTCAGCGCTTCGGTGGCTTCCATCCACTCGCCCTTGTAACGCGCCTTGCCTTCGCCCAGCAGCACCAGCGACATGTGCGCCAATGGAGCCAGATCGCCGGAAGCACCGACCGAACCTTTCAACGGAATGTGCGGATAAACCTCGGCATTGATCAGCGCAATGAGCGCATCGATCACAACGCGACGGATCCCGGAAAAACCACGGCTGAGGCTGTTGACCTTGAGCACCATCACCAACCGCACCAGCGCATCGCTGATCGGCGCGCCGACGCCGGCAGCGTGGGACAACACCAGCGAGCGCTGGAGGTTTTCCAGGTCTTCGCTGGCGATGCGGGTCGAGGCCAGCAGGCCGAAACCGGTGTTGATGCCGTAGGCAGTGCGGTTTTCGGCGAGGATCTGCTCGACGCAGGCGACGCTGGCTTCGATCTGCTGCGATGCGCTGTCGTCGAGGGTCAGCTTGACCGGGTTCTGATACACGTCACGCAGTTGGGCCAGGCTCAGTTGGCCGGGAATCAGGTTCAGCGCAGTCATTTTGTGCTCCTTTTGAGAGTTTATTGTTAACTCGCCAGACGCTCCGGAGATGTCCGTTGTCCGTCGCGTCTGCCCTTTTGGGGAGCCGCGCCTTGGCACGCTGGCGTAGATAGATTTCAGTGCAGATTCGGTAGTACGTTGTGCAGCAAATTCGAGTCTTTCAGAACGCTTGCAGCGGCAGCGATATCCGGCGCCAGCCAGCGATCCTGATCATAAGCCGGGACCTTTTCGCGCAGCAGTCGCCACGCAACATCGGTGCCCGCGCCGAAACGTTGTTCCTTGAGGAATTCAAACGCCTGCGCCGCCAGCAGATATTCGATGGCGAGGATTTGCGTGCAGTTTTCCAGGGCGCGATGCAGCTTGAGTGCAGCGTTGGTGCCCATGCTCAAGTGGTCTTCCTGCAAACCCGAAGTGATGTAGTTGTCGAGCACAGCCGGTTGTGCCAATTGGCGGTTTTCCGCACACAGTGACGCGGCGACGTATTGCACGATCATCATCCCGGAGTTCACCCCCGGATTGGCCACCAGAAATGCCGGCAGACCGCTGACGTGCGGATTCACCAGGCGATCGAGACGACGCTCGGCAATCGAGCCGATTTCCGCCATGGCAATTGCCAGCAAATCTGCCGCCATTGCTACTGATTGACCGTGTGGATTGGCTTGCGACATGACGCGGAATTCGTCCGGTGTGCCCAGCAGCAGCGGGTTGTCGGTGCAGCCGTTGAGCTCGCTTTCGATCTGTTTGATCGCGTGCTCCAGTTGATCGCGCGCGGCGCCGTGCACCTGCGGAATCGAACGGATGCTCAGCGCATCCTGAGTGCGAATGCCTTTGCTCGATGCGATCACTTCACTGCCGTCGAGCAATGCACGCAGATTGACGCCAACCTGCTGCATCCCCGGATGCGGTTTCAACGCAATGATCTCGGCATCGAACGCGGCGATCTGCCCTCGCTGCGCTTCGAAACTCATGGCGCCGATGACGTCGGCCCATTGCAGCAGACGGGTGGCGTCGGCGATGGCCAGGCAGCTGAGGCCGGTCATGCACGGCGTGCCGTTGACCAGACACAAACCGTCCTTCGCGCCGAGTTGCACCGGTTGCAGGCCCTCTTCGGCCAGCGCTTGTTGAGCAGAGGTGATTTGCCCGCGATAGCTGACATTACCAACGCCCAGCAGTGCAATGCCGATGTGCGCCATGTGGGTCAGATAACCCACCGAGCCTTGCGACGGCACCTGCGGGGTGATACCGCGATTGAGCAACGCCAGCAGCCCTTCGACCACCCGGCGATGGATGCCGGATTTGCCGTGGCTGTAGTTGTGAATCGCGGCGCAGATGATCGCGCGGGTTTGTTCGTCGGCCAAAACCGGGCCGACGCCGCAGGCATGGCTGAGCAGGGTGTTGCGTGACAACTCGCTGAGCTGTTCGTCTTTCAGCGAGACGTTGGACAACCCGCCCAGGCCGGTGTTGACGCCATAAGCACGCTCGCCGCTGGCGACGATGCGCTGGACGATGCCTTGCGCGTTTTCGATGCGCGCCCACGTGTCGCTCGACAGCTCGAGTGGCGCGCCGTGACGGGCAACGGCGACTACGTCTTGCCAGCGCAGATGGGCGCCGGTGATCACGATTTTTTCAGCCTGGGACATCTGAAGCCTCATACCAATTTTGTTGACTATAGAAACCCTGTGGCGAGGGGATTTATCCCCGATGGGTGGCGAAGCCGCCCCAAAATCGTCCGAAGAGGTCTGTCTGACAGACCGCATTGGTTGAATTTACGACTGCTACGCAGCCGATCGGGGATAAATCCCCTCGCCACAGGGGCAGTCCAGATTCAGACAACCGCAGCCCGCCGCTGCACGAACCGGTCGACATACTCATCCGCTGGCGAATGCAGGATCTCGCGTGGCGTACCGACCTGAATCAGCTTGCCGTCCTTGAGAATCGCAATGCGATTGCCGATACGCACCGCCTCGTCGAGGTCGTGGGTGATGAAGACGATGGTCTTGTGCAGGGTCTTTTGCAGCTCCAGCAACTGGTCCTGCATCTCGGCGCGGATCAGCGGATCCAGCGCACTGAACGCTTCGTCCATCAGGATGATGTCAGTGTCCGCCGCCAAGGCGCGGGCCAGGCCCACACGCTGACGCATGCCGCCGGAGAGCTGGTGCGGGTATTTGTTTTCGTAGCCCTTGAGGCCCACGGTGTTGATCCAGTGCAACGCCCGCTCGGCGCACAGTTGCTTGCTCTCGCCGCGCACTTTGAGGCCGTAGGCGACGTTGTCGAGCACGGTCTTGTGCGGCAGCAGGCCGAAGCTCTGGAAGACCATGCTGATCTTGTGCCGGCGAAATTCGCGCAGGGCTTGCATGTCGTATTGCAGGATGTCCACGCCGTCCACCAGGATCGCGCCGCTGGTCGGGTCGATCAGGCGATTGAAGTGGCGCACCAGCGTCGACTTGCCGGAACCGGACAGGCCCATGATCACGAAAATCTCGCCGGTGCCGATGCTCAGCGACAGGTCGTTGACCCCGACCACGCAGCCGGTTTCGCTCAGCACCTGATCCTTGGTCTTGCCCTGGCCAACCATGGCCAAGGCGTCCTTGGCGCGGTTGCCGAAAATCTTGAAGACGTTTTTGACTTCAATCTTGCTCACGGTTGCGTTGCTCATTTGCTCACCTCATGCCGTGGCCGACCGTACGCCTGAGTAATGCGGTCGATGACCACTGCGAGAATCACGATCGCCAGACCGGCCTCAAGCCCGCGTCCGACGTTGAGGGTCTGAATCCCCACCAGCACGTCTTCACCCAGGCCACGGGCACCGATCATCGAGGCGATCACCACCATCGACAGGGCCATCATGGTGGTCTGGTTGATCCCGGCCATGATGCTTGGCAGTGCCAGCGGCAGCTGCACGCCGAACAGTTGTTGCCAGCGGTTGGCGCCGAACGCGTTGATCGCTTCCATGACTTCGCCGTCGACCTGGCGAATGCCCAGATCGGTCAGGCGAATCAGCGGCGGTGCGGCGTAGATCACGGTGGCGAAAATCGCCGGGACCTTGCCCAGACCGAACAGCATCAGCACCGGAATCAGGTACACGAAACTCGGCATGGTCTGCATGATGTCGAGCAGCGGCATCAGTACCGAACGCAGGCGATTGCTGCGCGCCGAGAGAATCCCCAGCGGAATGCCGATCAGCACCGATATGATCGTCGCCACCATCATCAGCGCCAGCGTCTGCATGAGTTTGTCCCACAGGCCGACAGCGCCTACGAGAAACAACAGACCGACGATCACCGCCGTGGTCACGACTTTGCGCGTTGCATGCCAGGCGACGACACCGACGATCGCCAGCATCAGCCACCACGGTGCAGCACGCAGCAGGCCTTCGAGATTGACGATGGCCCACAGCAGGGTGTCCGAGATCTGGCGGAACACATCACCGTAGTTGGTGACTAGCGAATCGACCCAACCGTTGACCCAGTCGGCGATGGAAAAGGTAAAGCTTTCGGGAAACATAAGCGGCTCTCAATCAGAAATCTCAATCAAGCGATGACGGCATATCTCCCGGCCAGCCTCACGGTTGACCGGGAGGTAGCGACCTACAGCGCCGCGTCGATTTTCTTGGCGGCGTCTTCACTGACCCACGCGTGCCAGACCTCAGGATGTTCCTTGAGGAAGATTTTCGCCAGTTTTGGCGACTCGATACGTTCCTTCGCCATGCGTCCCAGATTCTGGTTCAGCAAATCGATCGGCAGGTTGACCTTTTCCAGCACCGCCACCAGTTCCGGGGCTTGTTCGTGGAAGGTCTTGGACAGGCCGACCTTGATCGTCACGGTCTTGTCGACGCCCGGTTTTTCTTCCAGTTTGACCAGATCGACCTGGCCCATCAGCGGGGTTGGCGACCAGTAGTAGAAGAGAATCGGCTCGCCACGTTTGTAGCTCGACAGCACCGCCGCATCCAGCGCCGGGCCGGTGCCTGGGCGGAAGTTGGTGTAGCTGTTTTCCAGGCCGTAGCTTTTCAGCATTTCACTGTTGTCCAGCTCGCAGGTCCAGCCGGCCGGGCAGTTGTAGAAACGGCCCTTGGCAGGTTCTTCAGCGTCTTTGAACACGGCGGAATACTTGGCCAGATCGGCAATGTTTTTCAGGTCTGGCGCTTTCGGTTCAAGCTTGCGCTTGGCGTCGCCTTCGATCACATAACGCGGCACGTACCAGCCTTCGATAGCGCCCACGACAGGTGCGCCGACACCGACGACCTTGCCGGCCTTCTCGGCCTTGTTCCAGACTTCGCTGCGGCCAACCCACTCTTCGGCGAACACTTGGATGTCGTTGCTGCTCAGGGCGTTTTCCATGGTGATGGAGTTGCCCGGCAAGCTGTCGGTCTTGCAGTCGTAGCCTTTTTCCAGCACCACTTGCATGACGTCGGTCAGCAGCATGCCGCTTTCCCAGTTCAGGCCGGCGAACTTCACCGGTTTGCCTGACTCGCACCAACCGGCGGCCTGGGTGGCACCGGCACTGGCGAGCAGGCCCATGGAAAGCAGAGTGGTCAGCAGGGTCTTGTTCGATTTCATTGTCGTGACGCTCCTAATCATGAATTGGGCTTACGGCAGTCAAGAGGCATCCAGCCCTGTCCACGTCCAATCAGGCCTGCGCCGCAACGCGGCTGGCCCCGCTTTTTTCAGGTTGTGCATCGCTGTCCTGCTCGGTCGGCAGAATCAGCTGATCAGGTACGGCGCTGTGCCATTTTTTCGCACAGACGTAATACACGGCGGCGGGCACCACCAGACCGATGATCCAGGAGATATCCACATCACCCAGCGCCGCCACCAAGGGACCTGTGTAGAACTTTGTGGAGATAAACGGCAACTGCACCAGTACACCGAACACGTAGACGCTGATACCGAGGATGTTCCAACGGCCATAGCGACCATTCGGATCGGCCAGCGCCGGCACGTCATAGCGCTCACGGGTGATGCAGTAGTAGTCGACCAGGTTGATCGCGCTCCAAGGCGTGAAGAAGGCGAGCAGGAACAGGATGAAAGACTTGAACGCGCCGAGGAACGAATGCTGTCCGAGCAATGCGATCAGGGTTGCCGCACCGACGATGAACAGCACGAATACCAGACGCTGCAAACGCGACACCTTCAGGTGGCCACGGAAACCGCTGATGATGGTCGCGATGCACATGAAGCTGCCGTAGGAGTTCAGCGTGGAGATGGTGACTTTGCCGAAGGCGATGCTGAAGTACAGCAGCGCAGCGGTGGCACCGGTACCGCCCAGTCCTACGATGTAAGCCACTTCATGGCCGGCGAATTGACCGTTGGCCGAAGCCGCAGCGAACACGCCGAGGATCATCGCCACTTGAGCGCCAATCACCGAGCCGGCGCCCGCGGCGAAGAAGGTTTTCACCGAGGAAGTGCTGCTCGGCAGGTAGCGCGAATAGTCAGCCACGTACGGGCCAAAAGCGATCTGCCAGGAAGCGGCGAGCGACACCGCCAGCAGGAAACTGCTCCAGCTGAAGTGGCGGATTTGCAGGAGTGCGCCGACGTCGGTCTGATTGATCAGACGCCAGAACAGGAAAACAAAAGCGATCACGCCGATGACGCTGGCGACACGGCCAATCCAGTGGATCACTCGATAACCGAGCACCGTGACCAAGACGATGACACTGGCAAAAATCAGGATGCCGACGCTGTCGCTGACACCAAACAACTGGCCCAGCGCCTGACCGGAAAGCACGGTTCCGGTGGCGGTAAAACCCAGGTACATCAAACACACCAGCACGATCGGGATGGCCGCGCCATACACACCAAACTGCACGCGGCTGGAAATCATCTGCGGCAGGCCCAGTTTCGGTCCTTGCGCAGCATGCAGCGCCATGACGCCACCGCCCAGTAGTTGACCGATCAGCAGACCGATCAACGACCAGAACACATCACCGCCCAGCACCACGGCCAGGGCCCCGGTGACAATCGCGGTGATTTGCAGGTTGGCACCCATCCACAGGGTGAATTGGCTGAACAGACGACCGTGTCTTTCCGCTTCCGGGATGTAGTCGATCGAACGTCTTTCGATCAACGGTTTGTTGCCTGCACGATCGGTGTTAACAGCCATGATTCAACCTCTGTGGATTGTTAGATTCCTTGTAGGAGCTGCCGCAGGCTGCGATCTTTTGATCTTGAAAAACCAACCTCAAAAGATCGCAGCCTGCGGCAGCTCCTACAGGGTTTTGCGTTTATTGACCGGTAATCATCGGCAGGTTCAGGCCCTGTTCCTTCGCGCAGTCGATAGCGATCTGGTAACCGGCATCGGCGTGACGCATGACACCGGTAGCCGGGTCGTTATGCAGCACGCGGGCGATTCGCTCGGCCGCTTCGTCGGTACCGTCGCAGACGATCACCATGCCCGAGTGCTGCGAGAAACCCATGCCGACGCCGCCGCCGTGGTGCAGGGAAACCCAGGTCGCGCCGCTCGCGGTGTTGAGCAGAGCATTCAGCAATGGCCAGTCGGACACAGCGTCGGAACCATCCTGCATCGATTCGGTTTCGCGGTTCGGGCTGGCGACCGAGCCGGAATCGAGGTGGTCGCGACCGATCACGATAGGGGCGGACAATTCACCGCTACGGACCATTTCGTTGAAGGCCAGACCGAGCTTGGCGCGCAGGCCCAGGCCAACCCAGCAGATACGGGCCGGCAGACCCTGGAAGCTGATGCGCTCGCGGGCCATGTCCAGCCAGTTGTGCAGGTGGGCGTCGTCCGGGATCAGCTCTTTGACCTTGGCGTCGGTTTTGTAGATGTCTTGCGGATCACCCGACAGCGCCGCCCAACGGAACGGGCCGATGCCACGGCAGAACAGCGGACGGATGTAAGCCGGTACGAAACCCGGGAAGTCGAATGCGTTCTCAACGCCCTCTTCCTGAGCCATCTGACGGATGTTGTTGCCGTAGTCGAAGGTCGGAATGCCTTGCTTCTGGAACGCCAGCATCGCTTTGACGTGCACAGCCATCGACTGCTTGGCGGCTTTGATCACAGCGGCAGGTTCGGTCTTGGCGCGGGCGCGATATTCGTCCCAGGTCCAGCCGGCCGGCAGGTAACCGTTGAGTGGATCGTGGGCGCTGGTCTGGTCGGTGACCATGTCCGGGCGCACGCCGCGCTTGACCAGTTCCGGCAGAATTTCCGCCGCGTTGCCCAGCAGGGCGATGGAGATCGCTTTGCCTTCTTTGGTGTATTTGGCGATGCGCGCCAGCGCGTCGTCGAGGTCAGTGGCTTGCTCGTCGACGTAGCGACTTTTCAGGCGGAAATCGATACTGACCTGCTGGCATTCAATGTTCAGCGAGCACGCGCCGGCCAAAGTTGCCGCGAGCGGCTGAGCGCCGCCCATGCCGCCCAGACCTGCGGTCAGGACCCACTTGCCGGTGAGATTGTCGTTGTAGTGCTGACGACCTGCCTCTACGAAGGTTTCGTAGGTGCCTTGAACGATGCCTTGGCTACCGATGTAGATCCAGCTGCCGGCAGTCATCTGGCCGTACATGGCCAGGCCTTTGGCGTCGAGTTCGTTGAAGTGCTCCCAGCTCGCCCAGTGCGGCACCAGGTTGGAGTTGGCGATCAGTACGCGCGGGGCGTTACTGTGAGTCTTGAACACGCCGACCGGCTTGCCGGATTGCACCAGCAGGGTCTCGTCGTCATTCAGGTTGGTCAGGCTTTCAACGATCTTGTCGTAGCACTCCCAGTTACGGGCGGCGCGACCGATACCGCCATATACCACCAGTTCCTTCGGGTTCTCGGCGACTTCCGGGTCGAGGTTGTTCATCAGCATGCGCAGCGGCGCTTCGGTCAGCCAGCTCTTGGCGGTCAGCTTGTTACCGCGGGCGGCACGGATTTCGACGTCACGATGCTTTGTAGGTTTCTGGGTATTGTCAGTCACGAAAAAGACTCCTCAGCGATCAATTCAAACCAACCCTGGCAGTGGGCAAGCAGCCTGTGCGCATCAATGCGCGACAAGCGAATCAGTGGACGCTGCGGAGAATCTCTAACGACTCATACGCATACGTCTTTACTTGTACATACAAGCATATGCAATCAAGCGGCCAACTTGGCAGTGGGGTGTTCAAGAAAAATCGCGGACACGGCTGGAGATCGCCTGAATCAAGGGTTCTGGCGATGATGAAATTTTTCGAGGGATGGTTTGGGGAGGTAGAGAGATGTTACGCAAGTGGGGTTTTGCGCCACGCTGGGGCGTTCGGTAACAAGTTGGTGCGTGGTTGGGAACACCCCAAAAGCAAAAGATCGCAGCCTTCGGCAGCTCCTACAGTGGGATTGATGTACACCCTGTTGGAGCTGCCGAAGGCTGCGATCTTTTGACGTTATTTGAATCAGCGCGCAGCCAGTTCGATCACGCAGCACGAGGCATTCAAGGCGACTTCAACCAGCCCGCTGTTACCGTCCAATTGCAGGCAATCATGACGGCCAAGTTGTGCAGTCTTCTCACCGACCACAACTTCAAGCAACTCACTGACACTGAACACCAACACCGTGCCGGCCGAGCTGAAAAACCGTTGCTCACCCTCCAGCCACTGCAACCGCGCGCTGTAACGCTGCGGCGCATAAATCAGGTTGAAATCGCGAATCGCCCCACCGAGCAAGGTGCAGGACACTTTACTCTCGCCGCTGAATGCAAACGGGTCGAGCGGTAACAGTGGCCGAGTGTCGTCGCCGTCGACGCACAGGGTCATGCCGTCACCCTGCAACACCGTAATCACCCGCTGGTAGCCGGCAAAGCTCGAGAAACCGCCGGACTCGGCGATGTCGGCAATCGACAGGCGCCAGCCGAAACCGTCGAGGCCAGCGCCAGCGTCACGGGTGATTTCTTCAGTGCTGCCGCCGCCGTTTTTCCACGGCATGCGCGGATAGCCTTCGGCGCGTAAAACCTTAACTTCGCATTTCATTTATGAAACCGTCCTTCCAGACGATGACGGGAACCGGGGTGAATCAGGCGCGCAGCGGTCACCGGCTGACGCCCCGACCACGTGCGGCGGCGGATCAGCAGGCATGGCTCGCCTTTTTCGATCTGCAGCAACTTGCACTCGGACGCCTCCGCGAGAATCGCTTCGACCACATGCTCGCCCTCAGTCAGCGGCGCGACCTGGTTCAGATAGGCGTAAGGCGTTTGCAGGGTGAAATCCTGCTTGAGGTATTCCGGGGCGACCAGCGCGTTGACGAAACGGTCTTCGATTTGCACCGGAATGTCGTTTTCGTAATGCACGATCAGCGAGTGAAAAACCTTTTGCCCTTCGCGCATATCCAGCGCCAGCGCGCGCTCGGAACCGGCGGCCTCTTCTTCGAGGGTGATGACCTGGCAGGTATGGCGATGACCGCGGGAGGCGATCTCGTCGGCAATGTTGTGCACTTCAAACAGCGCGGACTGGCTCTTCGGCTCGGCGACGAAGGTGCCGACACCTTGCATGCGCACCAGCAGGCCATCGGCGGTCATCTCGCGCAGCGCGCGATTGATGGTCATGCGGCTGAAACCGAGCTGATTGACCAGTTCGCTTTCGGACGGCACGCGGTAGTGCGGCGGCCAGTTTCCGCTGTCGATCTGCTGGGTGATCATCTGTTTGACGCGGGCGTACAAGGGCGCCGGACTGTCGCCCATGTTCGCGGCCAACGGGGAAACTGGAGGCGGAGTCGGCACGGTGGATCCTTGTTCGTCGGTAGAGGTTGCTAGCTTGCCGGAGTTTACCGGGCAGGCAAACGTCTGTATATGTATATACAAATAACACACGATGGGGTGCCGAACCATGTCCGCCTTCTTTGCCGAACGCGCGCTGCTGCCTAACGGATGGGCCAATAATGTACGTCTTGAGGTCAGCGCCGATGGCCTGCTGACCCAAATCCAGGCCGATTCCACCGCAGATGGCGCCGAACGGCTGAGCGGTCCGTTGCTGCCAGGAATGCCCAATCTGCACTCCCACGCCTTCCAGCGGGCAATGGCCGGATTGGCCGAAGTGGCAGGCAATCCCAATGACAGTTTCTGGACCTGGCGCGACCTGATGTATCGCCTCGTCGGAAAAATCAGCCCGGATCAACTCGGCGTGATCGCCCGTCAGCTGTACATCGAAATGCTCAAGGCCGGTTACACCTCGGTCGCTGAATTTCACTATGTTCACCATGACAGCAATGGTCAGCCTTATGCCGATCCGGCTGAACTGGCGTTGCGCATCAGTCAGGCTGCCAGCGAAAGCGGCATCGGTTTGACCCTGCTGCCGGTGCTCTACAGCCACGCCGGTTTCGGCGGCCAGACGCCAAACGACGGCCAGCGCCGGTTTATCAACAACACCGAAAACTACCTGAATCTGCAATCGCGTTTGCAGCCCTTGTTGGCGCAGCAAAAGGCGCAATCCCTGGGTCTGTGTTTCCACTCGTTGCGCGCGGTGACCCCGCAGCAGATCAGCGAAGTACTGGCGGCCAGTGACAAGCATTGCCCGGTGCACATCCACATCGCCGAACAGCAGAAGGAAGTCGACGACTGCCTGAGCTGGAGCGGCCGTCGCCCGCTGCAATGGCTGTACGAAAACACAGAAGTCGATCAGCGCTGGTGCCTGGTCCACGCCACTCACGCCAACCCGGAAGAAGTCACGCTGATGGCCAAGAGTCGCGCCATCGCCGGTCTGTGCCTGACCACCGAAGCCAACCTCGGCGACGGGATTTTCCCGGCGGTGGATTTCCTCGCTCAGGGCGGGCGCATGGGTATCGGCTCTGACAGCCATGTGTCGCTTAGCGTGGTAGAGGAATTGCGTTGGCTGGAATACGGCCAGCGTTTGCGTGATCAGCGGCGAAACCGTTTGTATGGCGCGGATCAGCCGATGGTCGGGCGCACGTTATACGACGCGGCGCTGGATGGCGGCGCTCAGGCGTTGGGGCAGCCGATTGGTGCGCTGGAAGTCGGCAAACGTGCGGACTGGATTGTGCTCGATGGCAACGACCCGTATCTGGCGACGGCGAGCGGGGACGGGATTTTGAATCGCTGGTTGTTTGCTGGCGGCGATCGTCAGGTGCGCGATGTGCTGGTCAATGGCCAGTGGGTGGTGCGTGATGGACGCCATGCGGCAGAAGAACAAAGCGCTCGCGCGTTTACCCAAGTCCTGCGCGAACTATTAGGTTAAGAAAAGCAAAAGATCGCAGCCTTCGGCAGCTCCTACAGGGAACACATCATTCCCCTGTAGGAGCTGCCGAAGGCTGCGATCTTTTCGCTATTAATTCGAGGTCTTGGCCATCTGCCGGTCCGACGCTCGCCAGATCAACCGCGTGGTGTCGTAACCCTGCTGGCGAGCCTTGCTCAACAATTCTTCGCGCACCACACCGTTGACGGTCGGCGTGCGCGACAGCAGCCACAGGTACTTGCGACTCGGGTCGCCGACGATGGCGGTCTTGTAGTCGTCGCTGACGTACAGCACCCAGTATTCGCCCTTCGCCACACCCGGAATCAGTCGCGAGAACCAGTTATCGAATTCGACCCACAACTTGTCGGTCTTGCCCGGCACCTGTGGATAAGCCGTGCCCTTGGCTTCTTCCCACTGCCAGTCCGGGGTCAGGCAGCGATTGAGCACCGCAACGTTACCGTCAGGCTTGAGGATGTAACGGGCTTCGGATTGCGCACAGTGGCGCTGGAAATACATCGGCAAACGCGCCAGCTCGTACCAGGTCCCCTGATAACGTTTGAGGTTGACGCTGTCGACGGTTTTCGGCGCCAACGGATCCACGCCGGAAGTGGCGCAGCCGGCCAGTACCAGGCCGGCAAAAAGGACAAACAATAACCGCTTCATTTTTCTTCTCCGTGGGCGCGAAGCCCCGGTTTACTTCAGGCCTTGGCCGGAAAACATCAGCACTTTGTCACCAGCGTACTGCACGCTGATAAAGCTGTTCTTGTCGCCCCAGGTGCAACTGGACATGCCGAGCGCGCCGGAGCAGTCAGTCGGTTTGCCGAGCAGGGTCTCCACTTCGGTCTTGGCCATGCCGGCCGAGAGCTTCGAGTAATTTTCCTGATTGACCTTGCTGCATGCGGCCAACAGCACGCAAAACGACAGCAGGGCGAGAGATCGCAGCGACATGGTGTAACTCCTGGAACGAAGGGGGGATGGCATGGTGCCAACCAGAAGCTTAGAAGAGAAAACCCTTGTCTGGTTCCCTGCCGGACTGGCTATTTATTGCTCCGCTCGTCTGGCTTTTCCCGATAAATCAGAGACTTTGTAACGCTTCTGAGCACTTCGTCGCATTTCGCAAAAGAAGCCTAATCTTTGACGCGCAGCGGTCGACATAAAAGCAGCGCAAAGCCCTAGAGTGCGGCAAATTGCCACCCTTTCTTGACCAGCCCCTTCGCGGTAGCTCATTCGATGACCAGAAACATGAAATTCAGCCACAAGATCTTGTTGGCTGCCGCCCTCGTGGTGGCCGTTGCGTTCGCCTGTTTCATCTTTTTCAACGACTATCGTCAACGCGAAGCGCTGAGCAGCAGCACCGAGTCGACCATGCAGGAACTCGGCAGCCTGACCACCAGCAACATCCAGACCTGGCTGGAAAGCCGCATTCAATTGCTGCAATCGCTGTCCCAGCAGGTCGCGATCGACGGCAACGCCCCCGCCAGCCTGAAACGCATCATCGACCTGCCCGCCTACACCGGCAATTTCCAGCTCAGCTACTTCGGCGGTACTGACGGCGTGATGTTCTCGGTGCCCGCCGGCAACCGCGCGCCGGATTACGATCCGCGCGCCCGTGGCTGGTACAAAGCGGCCAACAGCGCGCAGCAGACCATCGTCACCGAACCGTACATTGCCGCCTCGTCGGGCAAACTGGTAATCACCGTTGCCACACCGGTGCAGCGCCAGGGCCAGATGCTCGGCGTGGCCGGTGCAGATATCGACCTGACCAGCGTCAGCGCGATCATCAACTCGCTGAACTTCGGCGGCCACGGCCACGCGTTCATCGTCAGTGCCGATGGCAAAATCCTGATCCATCCGGAAAGCAAACTGGTGCTCAAGACCCTCGCCGAGGCTTACCCCAACGGCGCACCGAAAGTCAGCCCGGGGCTGAAAGAAGTCGAATTCGCCGGCAAGACCCAATTTATCTCCTTCACCCGCGTCAACGGTGTGCCGTCGGCCGACTGGTACGTCGCGCTGGTACTGGACAAAGACACCGCATTCTCGATGCTCAGCGAATTCCGCACCTCGGCGCTGATCGCCATGGTCATTGCCGTGGTGATCATCATCTTCCTGCTCGGCATGCTGATCCGCGTTCTGATGCAGCCGCTGCTGACCATGGGCCGCGCCATGCACGACATCGCCGAAGGTGAAGGCGACCTGACCAAACGTCTGGTCATCCACGGCAACGACGAATTCGGCGCACTGGGCACCTCGTTCAACCGTTTCGTGGAGCGTATCCACACCTCGATCCGCGAAGTGTCTTCGGCCACCGGGCAAGTCAACGAAGTCGCCCTGCGCGTGGTCGCGGCCTCGAATTCGTCGATGTACAACTCCGATCAACAAGCCACTCGCACCAACAGTGTGGCCGCCGCGATCAACCAGCTCGGCGCTGCGGCGCAGGAGATCGCCCAAAACGCCGCCCTCGCCTCGCAGCATTCCAGCGAAGCGCGCAGCCTGGCGGTTGACGGTCAGCAGGTTGTGGATAAAACCATCCACGCGATGCAACAGCTCTCGGCGAAGATCAGCGATTCGTGCGGCAACATCGAAACCCTGAACAGCAACACCGTGAACATCGGCCAGATTCTGGAAGTGATCACCAGCATTTCGCAGCAGACCAACCTGCTGGCACTGAACGCCGCGATCGAAGCCGCGCGTGCCGGCGAAGCCGGTCGTGGTTTCGCCGTGGTCGCTGACGAAGTGCGCAACCTCGCGCACCGCACCCAGGATTCCGCGCAACAAGTGCAAAAGATGATCGAAGAGCTGCAAGTCGGCGCGCGTCAGGCGGTCAGCATCATGACCGAGAGTCAGCGCGAGAGCGAAAGCAGCGTCGGTATCGCCAATCAGGCCGGCGAACGCCTGGGCAGCGTGACCCAACGCATCGGCGAGATCGACGGCATGAACCAGTCGGTGGCGACCGCGACTGAAGAGCAGACCGCCGTGGTTGAGTCGATCAATGTTGATATCAACGAGATCAACACGCTGAATCAGGAAGGTGTGGAGAACTTGCAGGCGACGTTACGGGCCTGTTCGGATCTGGAGCAGCAGGCGGCGCGGTTGAAGCAGTTGGTTGGCAGCTTCAGGATCTAAAATGCTGCAACTGGCCCCTTCGCGGGCAAGCCCGCTCCCACAGGGATCTTCGGTGTTCACACAATGTGTGCTCCACCCCAAAACACTGTGGGAGCGGGCTTGCCCGCGAAAGCGGCATCAGCCGCACTGAAGATTTAGAATCTGGACCCGGGTTCGGAAAGAAACTCCAACTCCTCAGCCGTAGACTCCCGCCCCAACACCGCATTGCGATGCGGAAACCTTCCAAACCGTGCAATCACCTTCTGATGCCGCTCGGCATAATCCAGATTGTCGGCAAACACTGCCCGCTCCGCTTCCGGCTGTTCAGCCACCAATTCGATAAATCTGGAAACCGCCTCATTCTGCACCGCGAGGTTTTCGCAGTGTTCGAACACCAGATAAATGAACACTCTCTGAATGGGTTTTAACTGCCGATCGAAATCCGCAGCAATGCCTTGCGCAACGAGCTTCTGCGCACGCAGATCACCGGAGAAAGCTTTGGGAGAGTCGCGAAAGATCATTCGCGGCAGTTGATCGAGCAGCAGCACCACCGCCAGCCAACCTTCGGGACATTGCGTCCACTCGGTCAATTCGCCAGCCAGGGCCTGATCGACAAAGACCCCGAAACGCGTCTGCGCTTCGAGGTCTTGGCTGTCACGCTTGCCGAACCACAACTTGCCCTTGTCAGCCGATATCTCATCCGGTGATTCGGCATTTCCGAACCACCAATCGAGCAACGGCTGCCAGGGCGCGTTCATGGTTTATTCCTTGTGGTAGGCCGTAGCGCGGGCGACTTCTTCTTTCGAGCCCAGGAACACCGCAACACGCTGGTGCAGGCCGTCCGGCTGAATGTCGAGGATGCGCTGGTGACCGTCGGTGGACGCGCCGCCCGCTTGTTCCACGAGGAACGACATCGGATTGGCTTCGTACATCAGGCGCAGTTTGCCAGGCTTGGATGGCTCGCGGCTGTCGCGTGGGTACATGAACAGACCGCCACGGGTCAGGATGCGGTGCACGTCGGCAACCATCGCCGCGACCCAACGCATGTTGTAATTCTTTTTCAGCGGACCTTCTTCACCGGCCAGCAACTCGCCAACATAACGTTGTACCGGGGCTTCCCAGTGACGCTGGTTGGACATGTTGATGGCGAATTCCTGGGTCGATTCAGGAATGGTGATGTCTTCGTGGGTCAGCACGAAGCTGCCCATTTCGCGGTCCAGGGTGAAGCCTTTGACGCCGTGGCCCAAGGTCAGCACCAGCATGGTCTGCGGGCCGTAGATCGCGTAGCCGGCGGCAACTTGCTGAGTACCCGGCTGCAGGAACGCTTTTTCGTTCAGCGGCTCGTTCTGGGTCAGGTATTCGTTCGGGCAACGCAGCACCGAGAAGATCGTGCCGACCGGGGCGTTGATGTCGATGTTCGACGAACCGTCCAACGGGTCGAATACCAACAGGTACGCGCCTTTCGGGTATTTGCCCGGGATCTGGTAGGCATTGTCCATTTCTTCGGACGCCATGCCGGCCAGGTGACCGCCCCATTCGTTGGCTTCGAGCAGGATCTCGTTGGAGATCACGTCGAGTTTCTTCTGCACTTCGCCTTGCACGTTTTCAGTGCCCATGCTGCCCAGAACACCACCCAGGGCGCCTTTGGACACGGCGTGGCTGATTTCTTTACAGGCGCGCGCCACCACTTCGATCAGGAAACGCAGATCGGCAGGAGTGTTGTTGCTACGGGTCTGCTCAATCAAATAGCGACTCAGGGTAACGCGGGACATGGACGGCTCCGGTGGAATGGGGGGCTAAAAACCCGCGCAGTTTACAGGGAGTCTGAAAACGTAGCGAGCGAAGACGCCCGGTAACGTGCGTCGGGGCGCAATTGCTTGTATCAGACGTGAAAGGGTGCAGAGAGTTCAGGTCGCGGGTTTAGCGTAGACCGGTTCGAGACCGGTGGTGCGTGACTGACGGCAACAGTTCGAAGATTTTTGCTGGCTGGTAGACCGCTATCGCGAGCAGGCTCACTCCTACAGGGATCGCATTCCATCTGAAGAAATGCGCTCCCTGTAGGAGTGAGCCTGCTCGCGATCGGGTGCGCAGCACCCGCCTTTTTCAGGATTTAGAAGGAGGCTTGCGCAACAAACTGAACGCCATCGCCCCAAGAAACACCACACTCAACAACAACACCGCCCACAAACCGAGCTTCTTCCAATTGGTCTCAGCCACAGCCGCTGTCGTCGCGGTCGATGTCTGGGTAGCAACCGCGTCCCCCTGAACCGTCGCCTTGCCCAACGCCGCCAGTTTCTCCGGTTTGAAATCCGGAATAAGAGTCGTCAACGGCAGATTCGCCGTTTTCACATTCGGATTACCCAACGCCAGACTGTACGGCCCCTCTCCACGCGCGAGGAAGATCACCTGAGTTGCCCGCACCGCGTATTTCAGGCTCGGCGCCTGTTCGCCCAAACCGCCGCCGCGTTCATCCACCGTCAGCTTCAATTGCTGCACGGTTTGCCCGTAGAGCTGCAATTCGTTTTGCACCACGTCTTGGGCATTCTGCGTCAGGCGATAGAGCAAACCACTGCTTAACGTCTGCCACGGCAGGCTGCTCTCGCGCCGGCCGGCCAAGGTTACCGGCGCCAGACTGTTCGGTTGTTTCAGCTCAACCTGGACCCGCTCGACATTCAGCCCCATCGGCAACTGCCAGGTGTATTCACCGGGTTTGCTGCTACTGCCTGCCAACGCTTGCGACCAGACCAACGGCAGCGGCACGTTACGCGGGTCGCTGCTTTTCAGCTGTGCTGAGGTCAGGATCGGTGCCGAGTTCGGCGACTCCCAGAGCAGTCGCAGATAACGCGCCGATTGTCCCGGCAAGGCAACCTCCTGCTGCTCGATCCGCTCATCGGAAAAGGTCAGTCGCGCCACCTGCCCCTCGCCCCACGGCTGCCAACGCTGCAAGTCGTCACTGGCCTCGATGCTGAAACGCTGGAAGCCGTCGCGCTCGCTGGTCCAGTCGAGGATCAACTGCTGCAACGGTGCCTTGATTGCACTGGCGTCGAGCAACCAGCCGCGCAGCACTTCCTCACCCGCCTCCAACTGACTGGATGGCTGCACCTCAACCAGCGTGCCGTTGGTGGTGGATTGCACCCGGACGTTGGGGGCGCGCTCCGTGGCGTCCGCAGCGTTATACAGCGGGAACCACTTCACTTCGTGCAACTGGCCGTCGTCGCGGGTTTGCGCCGATTCGCGGGCCAAGGCGTAGGCCTGTGGTTCGCCGGCAGCGTTGAACACGCGCAAGTCGCTGAGATCGGTCTGGCGCGCCTGCAATTGCGCGCTTAGCGGCAACTCCAGGCGATACCACGGGCCGTCGCCCGTCACCGACAGCGGCACCTGCGTGGCGAAGTCCGCCGGTTTTTCCTGAGCGCCGGCGACCATCACCACACCCAACGCCAACCACCCCAGATTCAGCATGCGACTCACGATGCAACTCCTTCGGTTTCCGGGGCTGGTTTTCCTGCCTCCGGGTCAGCTTCGACGCGTTTGGGTGGCAGCGGCGCGAAGTAGCCCACCACCAACAGCAACACGCCGACGCCGATAAACGAGACGATCCGGGCGAGGCCGCCACGGTTGCTCAATTCGACAAAAATCAGTTTGGCCACCACCAGCGCAATCAGCGCCGCACCGATCAGCCAGACCTCGCGACGATGACGCAGGTGTCCGCCGATCATCAGCCCCAGCGCCATCAGCGTCCAGACGATGGATAACCCGGCCTGCACCAGCATAGAGGCGAGCAGTTGATCGAGTTCGAATGGAATTCCCGCCCAATGGTGCGCAGCGCGGGTCACCAACGCGGTGCAGAAAGCGAACAGCGAAACCCCGGCGACCAGTTGCGTGGCGTAATCGGCGTAGTCCTGACGGATCGACAGCTGCGAAACCGCACTGCGTGACCAGACATAAACGCCGAACAAGGCGAACAGTAGACCCAGCTCCAGCGGATTGAGCAGCGGCACGTACGGCAAGGGTTCGGCGTTGCCATCGCTGACCCCGTTGGCCAGCCAGAACCACGCAAGCATCAACACTGCCAAAGGCGCGGCGGCATACAGACGGTATTCGCGGGCGAACGCCGCCACCGGCCACGGCCAGTTTCGCGGCGCTGCCGCCAGCAACAGATACAGGCTCGGCAGAAGCGCCCAACCCAACCAGCGCCAGGCGTTGTATTGCTCGGACAACAGGAGCAAGCCGTAGCGCAATTCCAGCGCGAGCACGCCGATCAGCAGCCAGCAACCGAGCACATGGGCGGTGCCCGAGGCGCGTGCCGGCAGCATTGGCGCCAAACGGCGCAAGCTGAAGAAGTGCACAGCGAACACCAATGTCCACGCCACCCAGCCGAAGTCTGCCGCCGGGTGATAACGCGAGTGCCAAGCCGCCAGCAATACCAAGCCTGCCGCTGGAATCAGCAGCGTGCAAAGCAAGGCCAGCGCCGGCCACTTCAAGCGCAGCGACAGCAGCGTCCACAACAGAACACTCAACGCCGCCACCAACAGCAACAACGTCCCTTGCAGATTCACCGGTGCAAAACGCAGCACCTCACTGACCCACGCCAACGCCCACCAACCAGCGCCCCACACCAGCAAGACTTCGGACAAACGCTGCAAACTCAGTGCATCAAACGCCGAAGCGTGATTGCCCAGTTGCAGGCGCCAGGCACCGATCATCGCCGCCAGCCCCAGTACCAGCGGCGTCCAGAACCCGCCATGGGCCAACGGCTTCAGACCTTCGGCAGACAACGGCCCGAGCAATTCGGGACCGGCGAGCAAGAACGCCGCGCCACCGATCACTTGCAACAGCAGTCCGAAGACAAAACTCACGCGTTGCTGGAGGTAAAGGCTCAGCCAGATAATCAGCAAACCGCTGGCGGCCCACACCGCACTCGCCGTTTGCCACGGCAGGACAAACAACACCGCCAGATTGATCAGCACCAGACCGGCCAGCAACACCACCGACAAACCACGCAACAGGCGTACGTCGCCGCGCACCATTTCGTCGCGAGCGGCCAAAAGCATGCCGGCGATCAGCGCCAGGCCAATCAACGACGCACTGAGCAGACCGCTCCAACCGGCGCTGAAGACTGCCGCCGAATCTTCGCCAGCGCCTTGCAGCCGCAGCAGGAACAAGGCACCACCCAGCAATTGCACGCCGAACGCGGTGAACAGGAACGTGCGCGATTGCAGCCGCAAACCTACAAACAAGGTCGCCAGACCGGCCAGTGCCCAACTGATCGCCGTGCCCTGAATGAAGAAGAACAACGGCGCCAATAGATAAAGGAACGTCAGGCCCAGGCACGCCAATACCGGCAGCCCTTGGCGTTCCCAAGGCGAAGCCTGTTCCGGCGTGGCTTTGCGCAGTTGATAGAAGCTAAACAGCAGCGCAGCGCCAAGCATCAGCGCGCCCAGTGGAGCACCATCGAGCAGGCTGCTTTCGCTGACATTCAATTGGCTGAGAAACGCCAGCGCTGAACCGAATTGCAGCAACAACGCAAAGGCCCGGGCGAATGGTCGATGCTGACGCAAACCCAGCCAGAAAATCCCCGCACCTTCCACCGCCCATGCCGCCGACGTCCAGCGTGCATCCAGGCCCAGCGGAATCGCCAGACTGGCGAAAATCACCCCCAGCGCCAGACAGGTTTCGCCCAGCAGTACCGCGCGCCCGCCCATCAACACCTTGGCCAGGCCCATGTAAATCATGCCCAGCGCCAAGGCGCTGAATGCGGCGGCGAACTCCAGGTGCTGGACCAGCGCAAACTGCAAACCAAAGCCCACGATGGGCGGGCCGAACAGCATCGTCCCGTCAACGTAATCGCCCTTGCGCGCCGACCAGTGCAGCAACGCCTCGCGATCACCGTCCGCAGGAGCGTCGGGCATATCGAGCAATTTACGTCGGGCAAACAGCAGGCCGATGCCTAGGTACATCAGGAAGAACAGAATCAGGAATGGCTCGGTGCTCCACAGCAGTTCCGGCGCGTACGAGCGCAAGCCCCAGGCGAAACCGATACCGAAGGTGCCGACGAAGCCGATCAGGTTGAGCAAGCGCCAGGCTTTGAACCAGGCGATGGCGAGAATGCCGGCATTGAGCAGCGCGAAATAACTGAACAGTGCGACATGGTTACCGGCGCCGGTCGAGGTCAGGATCGGTGCGGCGAAACCGCCCAGCGCGGCCGCTGCGGCCAGACCTAGCGCATCTTGCGTAATGGCCAGAATCGCCGAGAACACCGTCACGGCCACCAGCAAACCCAGCGCGGCGGACGGATCAAGCAGCGGATGCAAACGCATCGCCGCAAACACCGTCAGGTACAGCACAGCAATCCCGGTGCCTTGCAGCATCAACGCATAATTGCTGTTGCGCTGACGTAGCCACCAGCCCAGCGCCAGCAGACCCAGCGCCGCTGCCGCGACCCCGGCGTAACGCAATTCGATTGGCACCACCATGCCTTCGGTGGCGTAACGCAGCAGAAACGCCAGACCGAAGAACAACAGCACCACGCCGACACGCAGTACGGTGTTGCCGCCGAACAACCAGTTGCGTGCAGCGCTGATGCCACGCTCGATAAGGTTCGGGCCTCGGGGTTCGGCGGGTTGTTGTGGTTCGGGGGTGACGGCGTCCAGACGCCAGACATCGTCCGGCAATGGTTGACTGGTTTCGCTGGCGACGGCGGAAATTGGCTCAAGTTCGGGCGGCAGTTCCCAGACTAGTTCGGGTGTCGGGGCCTCTGCGACGACGTCAACAGGCTCACTGACCGGTTCAACGCTTGGCGTTGCCGCCGCATGAGATGGCGAGCCTTCCAGCAGGAACAGACGCTGGGCAACGCCTTGTAAGGCCACCCTCACCTGTTCAAGTTGGTGCTGTTGCTCCGCCATCTGCGAGCCAAGCCGCGCAATGCGGATCGTCTGACCGATCGCCAGCCCCAGCAGCGCACCCAACAGCGCATCACTGAGCGACTCGTCGAGCAGCCAGCCGAGCACCAGCCCGATCAACATGAACATCCATTGCATGGTCGATATCCCTAAGCGCGAAGGCCAATCCGGGAAGATTAGCGCAGCCTGATCGAAAAAGATCGCAGCCTGCGGCAGCTCCTACAGGTTATGTAAACCCCTGTAGGAGCTGCCGAGGCTGCGATCTTTTCCGGCGCGCAGTATATCGAGCCGAGCGGAAAGTTACTCCAGCGCCTTCCAGATATCCGTGGCGTATTCGCGGATCGTCCGGTCGGACGAGAACCAGCCCATCCGCGATGTATTCAACACCGCCGAACGCCACCAGTTATCAGCGTCATGCCAATGCGCTTCGACGCGTTTCTGTGCTTCCCAGTAGGAGTCGAAGTCGGCGCAGACCAGGAAGCGGTCGTAGTCCACCAGCGAATCGATCAGCCCGGTATAGCGTGAAGTGTCATCCGGCGAGAACACGCCGCTGCGGATCGCTTGCAACACATCGTTGAGGCGATGGGACTCCGCGATGTCCGGCGCAGCGCTGAACTCGTGGTTCTGTTTGCGCGCTTCGACCTGCTGCGCGCTGAGGCCAAAGATGAACATGTGCTCGGCGCCAATACGCTCGCACATCTCCACATTGGCGCCATCGAGGGTGCCGATGGTCAACGCACCGTTGAGGCCGAACTTCATGTTACTGGTGCCCGACGCCTCGAAACCGGCGGTGGAAATCTGCTCCGAAAGGTCCGCCGCCGGAATAATGCTCTCCGCGAGGCTGACGTTGTAGTTGGGCAAAAACACCACTTTCAACAGGCCACGCACGGTCGGATCATTGTTCACCACCCGGGCGATGTCGTTGGTCAGCTTGATGATCAACTTGGCCTGGTGATAACTCGCCGCAGCCTTGCCGGCGAAGATCTTCACGCGCGGTACCCAGTCGATTTCCGGCTCTGCGCGAATGGCCTGATACAGCGCCACGGTGTGCAACAGGTTGAGCAACTGGCGTTTGTATTCGTGGATCCGTTTGACCTGCACGTCGAACATCGCCGCCGGGTTCACTGCGATCCCCAGCCGTTCATGAATCAGATAAGCCAGCGCTTTTTTGCTGTGCAGACGTTGTTCGGCAAAAGCTTTGCGGAACGCGGGTTTCTCGGCGAATGGCTCCAGATCCAGCAGGCGTTCTTCAGGGTTATCGAGCAGATCCGGGCCGAGGGCATCAACCAGCATCGAGGTCAGCTCGGAGTTGGCCTGGTACAGCCAGCGGCGGAAGGTGATGCCGTTGGTTTTGTTGTTGATCCGCTCCGGGTAAAGCTTGTGCAACTCGGAGAACACGGTTTTGCGCATCAGTTGCGTGTGCAACCCGGACACGCCGTTGACGCTGTGCGAACCGAGGAACGCAAGGTTACCCATGCGCACCCGACGACCGTTGTCCTCTTCGATCAGCGACACCGCGCGCAGCACGTCGAAGTCGTGAATGCCCTTGGCGCGCAGCGAATCGATGTGCTGGGCGTTGATCAGGTAAATGATCTGCATGTGCCGTGGCAGCATGCGTTCCATCAAACCGACCGGCCAGGTTTCCAGCGCTTCGGGCAGCAACGTGTGGTTGGTGTACGACAGCGTATCGACCGTCACTTGCCACGCCGCATCCCATGCCACGTCGTAGACGTCGACCAATTGGCGCATCAGTTCGGCGACGGCAATCGAGGGGTGCGTGTCGTTGAGCTGGATGGCGGCGTGATCGCCCAGGGTCAGCACCGAGGTGTGCATGTTGCGATGGCGACGCAGCAAATCCTGCAGCGAGGCGGCGACAAAGAAGTATTCCTGACGCAGGCGCAGTTCCTGCCCGGCCTCGGTACTGTCCGCCGGATAGAGCACGCGGGAAATGCTTTCGGCACGAGCCACTTCGGCGACGGCGCCCAGGTGGTCACCCGCGTTGAAACGCTCCAGGTGCAGATCTTCCATCGCCCGCGCACGCCACAGGCGCAAGGTATTGACGCTCGCCCCACGCCAGCCGACTACCGGTGTGTCGTAGGCAATTGCGCGGACGGTCTCGGCGGGTGACCAGACTTGCCTGGATTGGCCGCTGGCGTCGGTGACGGTTTCCACACTGCCACCGAAGCCGATGGGGTAGACGACTTCCGGACGCTCGAACTCCCACGGGTTGCCGAAGTCCAGCCAGTGCTCGGTCTGCTCCTGCTGCCAGCCATCGACGATGGCCTGGCGGAACAAACCGTGCTCATAACGAATACCGTAACCATGGCCAGCTATGCCGAGGGTCGACATGCTTTCCATGAAGCACGCCGCCAGTCTGCCGAGGCCACCGTTGCCGAGCGCCGCGTCGGGTTCCAGCAGGCGGATGCGCTCCAGATCGACACCGAGTTCGGTCAGGGCTTCACGCGCCACGTCGAGCAGGCCGAGGTTGCTCAGGCTGTCGTAGAGCAAACGGCCGATGAGGAATTCCAGCGAGAGGTAATACACCCGCTTCTGACCTTTGCGGTAGATCTGCCGGGTGTGGTCCATCCAGTGCTCGACCATGTGATCACGCGCTGCCAACGCAATGGCTTCGAACCAGTCATGGTCGAAGGCGTGATCAGGGTCTTTGCCCACCGCGTAGGTGAGTTTGGTCAAGACGGCGTCGCGGAATGCGGCAACCTCTGCTTCGCGAACTAGTGGTTCTTGAGTCATCGATACGACCTCGGGCGAGCGGGGAATTGTCTGAGCCTAGACGGTCTGACCGACGGCGGCGGCTCTGGTTCGGCAGTATTTCCGGAGACGGTGAGATGGCCCGGCATTACCTTGGCGAATGAGCTAATGAATGCAGGGGCCGTGCCGAATTGTTCGGCAAAATGCCTGCACGCAGAAAAAATCTGGCGAAAGGTTGTTCAAAAATCCACCAGTCCCGGTATGATCGCGCGCCCTGATGCACACGCCTGGTAACTCCCGATGATGAAGCCCAACCTGATTGCCGCCGCCGAGATCGATCGTCTCGATACGTGGGCCAAATATACGGCCCCGATGTGTGGCTCTTGTATCTCCAGCTGCTGCACGCTGCCGGTCGAGGTCAAGATCAAGGATCTGGTGCGCATCGGCGTGGTCGACGAGTTCGAACTGGGCGATCCGCCGAAGAACATCGCCAAGCGTTTGCAAAAGGAAGGCTTGGTCGAGCGCTTCAATCAGAAGTCGGGCATCTTCACCCTCCAGCGCATGAGCAACAACGATTGCTACTACCTGGATCGTAAGAGCCGCCTGTGCACCATTTATGACAAGCGCCCGGACACTTGCCGCAATCACCCGAAAATCGGCCCACGGCCGGGGTATTGCGCGTACAAGCCGAAGGAAGTGGTGCGCGAGCAGAATTTTCGGGCGATCGAGAAGTTCTAAAAATCAAAAGATCGCAGCCTGCGGCAGCTCCTACAGGGAAATGCGTTCCAATGTAGGAGCTGCCGCAGGCTGCGATCTTTTTTGCTTTTTACACTCCAGACAAACAAAAACGCCCCCGGTCTCTCGACCGGGGGCGTTTTCATTCCGCCTGAACTAATTACTTAGATCTTGGCTTTCTTGGCAGCGCGGGTACGCTCGCTTTCGTCCAGGATCTTCTTGCGAAGACGGATGGACTTAGGAGTAACTTCGCACAGCTCGTCTTCCTGGATGTATTCCAGAGCCTGTTCCAGAGTGAACTTCACTGGTGGAACCAGAGCGATGGTTTCGTCTTTACCCGAAGCACGCATGTTGTCGAGCTTCTTGCCTTTGGTTGGGTTGATACCCAGGTCGTTGTCGCGGCTGTTCTGGCCGACGATTTGACCGGTGTAGATCTCCTGACCGTGTTCAACGAACAGCTTGCCACGCGCCTGCAGAGTTTCCAGGGAGTAGGTCAGAGCCTTACCGGTTTCAACCGAAACCAGAACGCCGTTCTGACGGCCGGACATGTGGCCCGACTTGACGGTGTCGTAGCGATCGAAGATCGAGGTCAGGATGCCAGCACCGTTGGTCAGGGTCAGGAACTGGTTACGGAAACCAATCAGACCACGAGCAGGGATGTTGTATTCCAGACGCACACGGCCTTTGCCATCCGGCACCATGTTGCTCAGGTCGCCCTTACGCAGGCCCATCTCTTCCATCACTTTGCCCTGAGCTTCTTCAGGGATGTCGATGGTCACGTTTTCGAACGGCTCTTGCTTGACGCCGTCTACTTCACGAATGATCACTTCAGGACGGCCCAGGGCCAGTTCGAAGCCTTCGCGACGCATGGTTTCGATCAGTACCGAGAGGTGCAGCTCACCACGGCCGGAAACCTTGAACTTGTCAGCGGTGTCGCCTTCTTCAACGCGCAGAGCAACGTTGTACAGCAGCTCTTTGTCCAGACGGTCCTTGATGTTACGGGACGTCACGAACTTGCCTTCTTTACCGCAGAATGGCGAGTCGTTTACCTGGAAGGTCATCGAAACGGTTGGCTCGTCAACGGTCAGAGGCTTCATCGCCTCGACAGTGTCCGGGTGGCACAGGGTGTCGGAGATGAACAGCGAGTCCATACCGCTGACGCAAACGATGTCGCCTGCGAAAGCTTCTTCAACGTCGATACGGTGCAGACCGTGGTGACCCATCAGCTTCAGGATACGACCGTTACGCTTCTTGCCGTCGGCACCGATAGCAACAACCGGAGTGTTCGGCTTGACGCTACCACGAGCGATACGGCCAACGCCGATAACACCCAGGAAGCTGTTGTAGTCCAGTGCCGAGATTTGCATCTGGAACGGACCTTCACGGTCGACTTTAGGAGCCGGAACGTGATCGACAACCGCTTGGTACAGCGGGGTCATGTCTTCAGCCATGTCGGTGTGATCCAGACCGGCAATGCCGTTCAGGGCCGAGGCGTAAACAACCTGGAAGTCCAGTTGTTCTTCGGTAGCACCGAGGTTGTCGAACAGGTCGAAGATCTGGTCCAGAACCCAGTCCGGACGCGCGCCTGGACGGTCAACCTTGTTGATGACCACGATCGGACGCAGGCCGGCTTCGAAAGCCTTCTTGGTCACGAAACGGGTTTGCGGCATAGGGCCGTCTTGAGCGTCAACCAGCAGCAGAACGGAGTCAACCATCGACATTACACGTTCAACTTCGCCGCCGAAGTCGGCGTGGCCCGGGGTGTCCACGATGTTGATGTGGTAGCCGTTCCAGTTGATGGCGGTGTTTTTCGCCAGAATGGTAATACCGCGCTCTTTTTCCTGGTCATTGGAGTCCATCACGCGCTCGTCGTTGAGCTCGTTGCGCTCCAGAGTGCCGGATTGACGCAGGAGTTTGTCTACCAGGGTGGTTTTACCATGGTCAACGTGGGCAATGATGGCGATGTTGCGTAGATTTTCGATCACTTGTGTATCTCGATCAGAGGATTCGGTTTGCTGACAAGTCTTGGCAGCGATTAGCAGTAGTGTCCGGCATGGCCGTTACAGCTTGACGGCGGTGTCGGGGGGCCGGTGACGCAGGCCACAGGCAAACAGCCCCGGGCACTTAGCTCGGTCGATAAACGCGCACATTGGCATGCCCCTCACTGAGCAAATGGTGGGCATGCAGGCGACTCATCACGCCTTTGTCGCAATACAGCAGGTACTGGCGAGTAGGGTCCAGTTCCTTGAAACGTGCGTTCACTGCATAGAACGGCATCGTCTGTACCTCTATGCCGGCAAGCTCCAGCGGTTCGTCTTCAGCGGCATCCGGGTGACGGATGTCGATGACGATCTGACCGGCCAGTGCTTCGCCGACTTCTTCAATTTGCAAATCCTGGCCCAATTCATCGATGACTCGATCAATGGCGACCAGTTTGGCGTTGGCGAGCGCACGCTCGAGCACCGCCATGTCGAATTCTTTCTCTTCGTGTTCAACGCGGCCACGCTTGGCGGCGGTCTTCGGATTGACCGAGATGACCCCGCAGTACTCCGGCATGTGCCGGGCAAAATCGGCGGTGCCGATTTCGTTGGCCGTGTCGATGATGTCCTGTTTGTGCGCGACGATCAGCGGGCGCAGGACCAGCTTGTCAGTCACGCAGTCGATCACCGACAGGTTCGGCAGCGTCTGGCTCGATACCTGCGAGATCGCTTCGCCGGTAACCAGCGCATCGATGCTCAGGCGGTCGGCGATGACAGAGGACGCGCGCAACATCATACGCTTCAATACGACGCCCATATGACTGTTATCGACTTTGCCGAGAATTTCGCCCAACACTTCTTCGAACGGCACACTGACAAATAGCACGCGTTGCGAGCTGCCGTACTTCTTCCAGATGAAGTGCGCGACTTCCATCACGCCCAATTCGTGGGCACGACCGCCCAGATTGAAGAAGCAGAAGTGCGCCATCAGGCCGCGGCGCATGATCTGGTAGGCCGCAACGGTGGAGTCAAAGCCGCCGGACATCAATACCAGCGTCTGCTCCAAAGCGCCGAGCGGGTAACCGCCGATGCCGTTGTGCTGGCTGTGAATGACAAACAACCGTTTGTCGCGAACTTCGATACGGACTTCGATTTCCGGCTTTTTCAGGTCGATTCCGGCGGCGCCGCACTCACGACGCAACTTGCTGCCGACGTATTTTTCGACGTCCATTGAGCTGAACGCGTGCTTGCCCGCACGCTTGCAGCGCACCGAGAAAATCTTCCCGGCCAAGGCCGCGCCGTAGTGTTCCTTGCACTTTTCGGTGATGTCGTCGAAGTCGCCCAGCGGGTACTCGTCGATCTGCAAAAAGTGCGCGATGCCCGGCATGCACATCAGGCGTTCGCCCATCTCTTTCAGGGCTTTGGCGTCGGTAACGCGGGTTTCCAGCTCGAGGTTGTCCCACACACCGTTCACCACCACAGCCGGGTCCAGATCGCGGAGCACGGCGCGGATGTTTTTGGCCAACTGGCGGATAAATTTCGTCCGGACAGGTCGACTCTTGATGGTGATCTCGGGGAAGACTTTTACGATTAGTTTCATGAAAACAGCGCGCGCAGGGCCAGCCGAAAAAGGGGGGCGCGGATTATAGCGGAAATTGCTCAAGGTTTAACCAGTTAATATGCAGAAGGTTTCGCACGCACCAAAACGGGTCATTTTGAGATTAAGACGCTACATTAGAGGGCGATAATTTCTGCATGAGTGCGCTTTGCACCTTAATAAGCGTGAATTTGGGGCAAAAAACCCATGCTGGGGCACTGGCATGCAATTTGCTCCCTTGTGAGGCAGGTTGCCTTGGCAGAGTATTCGCGCCGGCATCACCACTATTAAGGGCATCCACTACCCGCCCTAATTCACCCGGAGGACACTATGTCGAAGTCGGTTCAACTCATCAAAGATCATGACGTCAAGTGGATTGATCTGCGCTTCACGGACACCAAAGGCACTCAGCACCACGTGACCATGCCGGCTCGCGATGCGCTGGAAGACGACTTCTTCGAAGTCGGCAAGATGTTCGACGGTTCCTCCATCGCTGGCTGGAAAGGCATCGAAGCCTCCGACATGATCCTGCTGCCGGACGACGAAACTGCCGTACTCGACCCGTTCACCGAAGACGCCACCCTGATCCTGGTGTGCGACATCATCGAACCGTCGACCATGCAAGGTTACGATCGCGACCCGCGCGCCATTGCTCACCGCGCCGAGGAATACCTGAAGACCACCGGTATCGGTGACACCGTCTTCGCCGGCCCAGAGCCAGAATTCTTCATCTTCGACGAAGTGAAATTCAAGTCGGACATCTCCGGTTCGATGTTCAAGATCTACTCCGAACAAGGTTCGTGGATGTCCGACCAGGACATCGAAGGCGGCAACAAGGGTCACCGTCCAGGCGTCAAAGGCGGCTACTTCCCGGTTCCGCCGTTCGACCACGACCACGAAATCCGTACTGCCATGTGCAACGCACTGGAAGAAATGGGCCAGACCGTTGAAGTTCACCACCACGAAGTGGCGACTGCCGGTCAGAACGAAATCGGTGTCAAGTTCAACACCCTGGTGAAGAAAGCTGACGAAGTTCAGACTCTGAAATACGTTGTACACAACGTTGCCGACGCTTACGGCCGCACCGCTACCTTCATGCCGAAGCCGCTGTACGGCGACAACGGTTCGGGTATGCACGTGCACATGTCCATCTCCAAAGATGGCAAGAACACCTTCGCTGGCGAAGGCTATGCCGGCCTGTCCGAAACCGCTCTGTACTTCATCGGCGGTATCATCAAGCACGGTAAGGCACTGAACGGCTTCACCAACCCGGCCACCAACTCCTACAAGCGTCTGGTGCCAGGCTTCGAAGCGCCGGTAATGCTGGCCTACTCGGCTCGCAACCGTTCCGCCTCGATCCGTATTCCTTACGTCAACAGTCCTAAAGGCCGTCGTATCGAAGCACGTTTCCCGGACCCGGCTGCCAACCCGTACCTGGCTTTCGCAGCACTGCTGATGGCCGGCCTGGACGGTATCCAGAACAAGATCCACCCAGGCGATGCTGCCGACAAAAACCTGTACGACCTGCCGCCTGAAGAGGCGAAAGAGATCCCACAAGTTTGCGGCAGCCTGAAAGAAGCCCTGGAAGAGCTGGACAAGGGCCGTGCGTTCCTGACCAAGGGCGGCGTGTTCTCCGACGACTTCATCGACGCTTACATCGCGCTGAAATCCGAAGAAGAAATCAAGGTCCGCACCTTCGTACACCCACTGGAATATGAGCTGTACTACAGCTGCTGATCCGGTAGCGCCGCGCTACGCGGCGTGACAAAAAGAGGCCTCCTTCGGGAGGCCTTTTTTATTGCGCGGATTTTATGACTGATGAAGAACCTGTAGGAGTGAGCCTGCTCGCGATAGCGGTGGGTCGTTAAGAATTATGGTGGCTGACACTACGCGATCGCGAGCAGGCTCACTCCTACAGTGAATTGTGGCGTACAAATAATTCCCGGATGTGTACCGGGTTAGGCTTACCGCCGACCCTGGCCTATGCTGCAAGCCAATCTCATTGTTGATCGGTCGATTCCATGGGTCGTGGTTTTCTATTCCTGCTGCTGGCAATCGCTCTGCCCGCCCACGCGCAGATCTACAAATACACCGACGCCAACGGCCACACGGTGTACAGCGATCATTCGCCGGACGGCGTCGACGCGCAGCCGGTGGAGTTGCCGCCGCTCAACCGTGTCGAATCGCAAACGCCGAGCACGCCGCCACCCGTCGAGACGGACAATCCCCAGCCTGAGCCCAATGCGTATGAAGTGCTGGAACTGACCGGCCTGCCCACTGAAGAAGCCCTGCGCGCCAACAACGGCACCTTCACCGTCAATGTGCTGATCAAGCCGCGCCTGCAAACGCCGCATCAATTAAGACTGGTATTGGACGACGAGCCTTACGGGCAGTCGAGCAACGTGCCGATCCTGCAACTGGTGAATATCGATCGCGGCGAACATCGTCTGGCGGTGCAGGTGATCGATGGCGAAACGATCGTCCAACAGAGCCCGCCAGTAGTCTTCACCGTGCAACGGGTGCACAAGCCATGATCCGCGCATGGCTGATCGCCGTGCTGGCCATGACGGCACTGCACGCCTCGGCCGAGGTGTTCACTTATATCGACGCGCAAGGCAATCGTGTCTACACCGATCAACCACGCGGCAACGCCAAGCGTGTGCCGCTGGCCACCAGCAATCGCATGCCGGCTAACCCAACGGCTACTGCGCCGATGACCACCGCGAAAAAATCGTCGGAACAACCACCGTTTCATTACGACATGCTGCGCGTTCTGGTGCCCGAGCCTGACGCGACCATTCGCAGCAGTGCCGGTGAGCTGATTGTCAGCATCACCAGTGAACCTCGCCTGCAAAAGGGCCATTTTTATCGCTTGCTGCTGGACGGCAAGGCCACGGGCGAGCCCGGTGTTAGCCCGGTTTTTCCGTTGAGCAATATCGACCGTGGCAGCCATAGCCTCTCGGTGGAAATCCTTGATGCTCAGGGCCGCACCGTCGAGCGCACCGCCAACCAACCCTTCCACATGCTGCGCATCTCGCTCGCGCAGAAACGCCAGGTCAAGCCCTGCACCACAGAGGACTACGGCGTGCGCCCCGAGTGTCCGGCGAAAGACAAACCCGAAGAGCCGAAAAATCCTTTCCTGCGTTTCTTCTAACGCCATTCAGCTTTGCGCACTATATTGGTGCAATAGGTTGCACCGTACTCACATTCCATCCCATTTTGGTTCGAAACTTCCCGATCAAGCTGGCAGAACGCCACGCAAACGAGCGTCAAACGCCCGTTTCAGGGGTTGAACGCTTCTTTTCGGAGCCTTGGTTTGGTTTTTGCATTTTCCATCTGAACACGCTTGTTTCTTGCGCACGCTCCGCCCCCAAAAGAGGCCTTGATGACTATTAGCGACGCAATCCCACGCTTGCTGCTCGACAACCTGACCACTGCCACAATCTTGCTTGATGCCGAATTGCGCCTCGAGTACATGAACCCGGCAGCGGAGATGCTGCTGGCCATCAGCGGTCAGCGCAGCCATGGGCAGTTCATCAGCGAGCTGTTCACCGAGTCCGCCGAGGCGCTCAATTCGTTGCGCCAGGCCGTGGAACAGGCGCACCCGTTCACCAAGCGCGAAGCCATGCTCACCGCCCTCACCGGTCAGACATTGACGGTGGATTACGCGGTGACGCCGATCCTCAGCAACGGCGCGACCCTGCTCCTGCTGGAGGTCCACCCGCGTGACCGCCTGCTGCGGATCACCAAGGAAGAGGCGCAGCTGTCGAAGCAGGAAACCAGCAAGATGCTGGTGCGCGGCCTCGCCCATGAGATCAAGAACCCGCTCGGCGGCATCCGTGGCGCCGCGCAATTGCTGGCCCGCGAGCTGCCGGAAGAAAGCCTGCGCGATTACACCAACGTGATCATTGAAGAGGCTGATCGCCTGCGCAATCTGGTCGACCGCATGCTGGGTTCGAACAAGCTGCCGTCGCTGGCCATGTGCAACGTTCACGAAGTGCTCGAGCGCGTCTGCCATCTGGTCGAAGCCGAAAGCCAGGGCTGCATCACGCTGGTGCGCGATTACGACCCAAGCATTCCCGACGTGTTGATCGATCGCGAGCAAATGATCCAGGCCGTGCTGAATATCGTGCGCAATGCGATGCAGGCGATAAGCAGTCAGAACGAGCTGCGTCTGGGCCGCATCAGCCTGCGTACCCGGACCATGCGCCAGTTCACCATCGGCCACGTCCGCCATCGTCTGGTGACCAAGATCGAGATCATCGACAACGGCCCGGGCATTCCTGCGGAACTGCAGGAAACCATTTTCTTTCCCATGGTCAGCGGCCGCCCGGACGGTACCGGGCTGGGCCTGGCCATCACCCAGAACATCATCAGCCAGCACCAGGGCCTGATCGAATGTGACAGCCATCCAGGCCACACCACGTTCTCGATCTTTCTGCCACTGGAACAAGGAGCCACATCGACATGAGCCGTAGTGAAACCGTGTGGATCGTCGATGACGACCGTTCTATCCGTTGGGTTCTGGAAAAGGCCCTGCAGCAGGAAGGCATGACCACCCAGAGCTTCGACAGCGCCGATGGCGTGATGAGTCGCCTGGCCCGTCAACAGCCGGACGTGATCATCTCCGACATCCGCATGCCGGGTGCCAGCGGTCTGGACCTGTTGGCGCGGATTCGTGAGCAGCACCCACGGCTGCCGGTCATCATCATGACCGCTCACTCCGATCTGGACAGCGCTGTTGCCTCCTATCAGGGCGGTGCATTCGAGTACCTGCCAAAGCCGTTTGACGTTGATGAGGCTGTCTCGCTGGTCAAGCGCGCCAATCAGCATGCGCAAGAACAGCAAGGCCTGCAGGTCGTGCCAGCGCTGACCCGCACCCCGGAAATCATCGGCGAAGCGCCGGCGATGCAGGAAGTGTTTCGCGCCATCGGCCGCTTGAGTCACTCCAACATCACCGTGCTGATCAACGGCGAATCGGGTACCGGTAAAGAACTGGTGGCCCACGCCCTGCACCGTCACAGCCCGCGTGCGGCCTCGCCGTTCATTGCACTGAACATGGCGGCGATCCCCAAGGATCTGATGGAATCCGAGCTGTTCGGCCACGAGAAAGGCGCGTTCACCGGAGCGGCCAACCTGCGTCGCGGACGCTTTGAACAGGCCGATGGCGGCACGCTGTTCCTCGATGAAATCGGCGACATGCCAGCCGATACTCAAACCCGTTTGCTACGGGTTCTGGCCGATGGCGAGTTCTATCGCGTTGGCGGTCATGTGCCGGTCAAGGTTGACGTGCGGATCATCGCCGCGACTCACCAGAATCTGGAAACCCTGGTGCATGCCGGGAAATTCCGTGAGGACTTGTTCCACCGCCTCAACGTGATCCGTATCCACATTCCTCGCCTGTCGGATCGTCGTGAAGACATCCCGACGCTGGCCCGACACTTCCTCAGCCGCGCTGCGCAGGAGCTGGCGGTCGAGCCGAAGTTGCTGAAAAGCGAAACCGAGGAGTACCTGAAAAACCTGCCGTGGGGCGGCAACGTGCGCCAGTTGGAGAACACCTGCCGCTGGATCACGGTCATGGCGTCCGGGCGCGAAGTGCACATCAGCGACTTGCCGCCAGAGTTGCTCAACCTGCCGCAGGATTCGGCGCCAGTCACCAACTGGGAGCAAGCGCTGCGCCAGTGGGCCGATCAGGCGTTGGCGCGTGGCCAGTCGAGCCTGCTCGACAGCGCGGTGCCGGCGTTCGAGCGGATCATGATAGAGACGGCGCTGAAGCACACCGCCGGGCGCCGACGTGATGCCGCGGTGCTGTTGGGCTGGGGGCGAAATACCCTGACGCGCAAGATCAAGGAATTGGGGATGAAGGTCGATGGCGGGGATGATGATGAGGGGGATGAGGGTTAATCAGCCTTTGGGTCTTCGCTGACAGAGACATCCAATCGCGAGCAGGCTCACTCCTACAGTTGACTGTGTGGGGTTCACAATCATGTGAACACCTCAAATCCCTGTAGGAGTGAGCCTGCTCGCGATGCTTTTTGAGTCTACATGCACCGCATCAATGCACGATGACCCGCAACCGGGCACGGCAGGCTTTTCAAAATCCCGTCTGAACTAACCGGAATTCAGCGTCAAAACCCTTCAAACCCCCGGAAAACGGGGGTTTTGTATATCCGTAGATATTTCCTGTTTCAAAATGCGAAAACCTGGCACGTCCCCTGCAATACCTCTCACAGGTGATTCGTTTCACCACCCGTTTCGGGGACCTTGGTACAGGCAGGCCGGGGATTCCCCTCTTTACATCGGGCTCACACCGCAACGCGACGAGCTCACCCTTTTGGGATCCTTGGTACAGGCAGGCCGGGGGTTCCCTCTTTACACCGGACTGACGCTTTGAGCAAAGTCCAGCCTTTTGGGAACCCTGATACAGGCAGGTCAGGGATTCCCGCTTTTATTACTCGCGCAGATGGATCTGCAGCCGCCAGCGGTCATCGACCTCGCTGCCGGCCCAATCTCCCTGCAGCGGCCGCGCCGCCAGCACCGTCAGCAACAATCCGCCGTCACTCATTCGCGTACGCCAATTCACATCCTTGCCATTGAGCTTGAACTGGCCTTTCTGTGCCCGCCCATCAGCCTGAAACAACAGCGCCACCGTGCCGTCGATGATCTCGCCGTGCAGTTTCGGTTCGTTGTTGAACCACACCACCAGCCCACCGTCGATCACCTCGACCTGCTGCAAAACGGTTGGATCCGGCGTGGTCAGGCGACCGATCATCAAACCGATCATCAAACCGACAATCGCCAGCGAACCGATCACCCGCGGGAATAGTTTCGAACGCGAGTCCGCTTGCGGCGTAGAATGCGCGTCATCTTTACCTTCGGAGCCGTGCATGTTTCACGTCATCCTTTTTCAACCAGAAATTCCGCCGAATACCGGCAACGTTATCAGGCTGTGCGCCAACAGCGGCTGCCACCTGCATTTGATCGAACCGCTGGGCTTCGAGATGGACGACAAGCGCCTGCGCCGGGCAGGTCTCGACTACCACGAATACGCCACGCTGCAACGCCACGCCGACCTCGCCAGTTGCCTGGAAAGTTTAGGCAATCCACGCCTGTTCGCGTTCACCACCAAGGGTTCGCGGCCGTTTCATGATGCCGCGTTCGTCCCGGGCGATGCGTTCATCTTCGGCCCGGAAAGCCGAGGCCTGCCACCGGAAGTGCTCGACGCCCTGCCGGCCGGACAGCGCCTGCGCCTGCCGATGCGTGAGGGCTGCCGCAGCCTGAACCTGTCCAACACCGTGGCAGTGGCCGTTTACGAAGCGTGGCGGCAGAACGACTTTAAATAACACCGCAGCGGATCTATCAATCCTCTGTAGAAGCTGCCGAAGGCTGCGATCTTTTGATCTTGTTTTTTCGGGGATCAAGATCAAAAGATCGCAGCCTTCGGCAGCTCCTACACGAAGGTTTCGTTTGCCCCATGAAAAAAGCGCCATTTGAAGGCGCTTTTTTCATGGGGCGTTACTCACCGTTTACTGAACGGTTGGCGTCTCGCCGCTTTCCTGCATGCGCTGCAGCTCTTGCGCGTACAGGGCGTCGAAGTTCACCGGAGCCAGCATCAGCGCCGGGAACGAACCGCGGGTTACCAGGCTGTCCAGGGTTTCGCGAGCGTACGGGAACAGGATGTTCGGGCAGAACGCACCCAGGGTGTGGCTCATCGAAGCCGCGTCCAGGTTCTTGATCAGGAAGATACCGGCCTGTTGCACTTCAGCGATGAAGGCGACTTCTTCACCGTTTTTCACGGTAACGGACAGGGTCAGTACGACTTCGTAGAAATCACCTTCCAGTTCTTTCTGACGGGTGTTCAGATCCAGACCGACCGCCGGGTCCCACTGCTGGCGAAAGATCGCCGGGCTTTTCGGGGCTTCGAAGGACAGGTCGCGTACGTAGATGCGCTGCAAGGAGAATTGCGGTGCGGTTTCTTCTTCGCTGGCTGCAGTGTTCTGTTGGTCAGTCATCTCAGATCCTTTCTGATCTTGGGTCTTTTAGGGAGTGCTGTACGTGGGTGCAGCCGTTCAGGCCTTGAGCAACGCGTCGAGCTTGCCGGCGCGTTCCAGGGCGAATAAATCGTCACAGCCGCCGATGTGCTTGCTGCCGATCCAGATCTGCGGCACGGACGTGCGTCCGGCTTTCTGGGCCATTTCGGCACGCACCTGCGGCTTGCCATCGACCTTGATCTCTTTGAAGGCCACGCCTTTGTTCTCGAGCAGGTACTTGGCTCGCGAGCAGTAAGGGCAGTAATCGCTGGAGTAGACGATGACTTCGCTCATATCACTTCACCAGCGGCAGGTTGTCGCCTTTCCAGCTGGAGATCCCGCCGGACAGCTTGGCGGCGGTGAAGCCGGATTTCATCAGTTCGCGGGCGTGGGTGCCGGCGGTCTGGCCCAGGGCATCGACCAGAATGATGGTCTTGGCCTTGTGCTTTTCCAGCTCGGCGACGCGTGCGGCCAGTTTGTCCTGGGGAATATTCACCGCACCAACGATGTGGCCGGCAGCGAAATCCTTGGCTGTACGAATGTCTACCACTACGCCTGCATCTTTGTTGACCAGCGCGGTCAGCTCACCGGTGCTCAGGCTTTTACCGCCGCCCTGCATCGTGTGCGCCAGCAGCAGAGCCAGCAGTACGACGAAGATACCGACAAGAATGTAGTGGTTAGTGGCAAATTCAATCAGGTGAGCAACCATCGAAGGAGGTTCCAGGGCGTTAAAATGTCGGCCAGTATACACAGCCACTATGGTGGGCCAAACCCCGTCCGGCGGTGACGCGCTCGGAACTTCGCTTTAAACTCCAACTCCCTTTTCCATCGCCCTCTTCTTTATCAGCCACGAGTGGATTCCATGACTACCACGCCTAAACCTTTGGTCCTGATCATTCTCGACGGCTTCGGTCACAGCGACAGCCCCGAATCCAATGCCGTTTTTGCGGCGAAGAAGCCTGTGCTGGATCGCCTGACGGCCAACCAGCCGAACGGCTTGATCTCGGGCAGCGGCATGGACGTCGGTCTGCCGGACGGCCAGATGGGCAACTCCGAAGTCGGCCACATGAACCTAGGCGCCGGTCGTGTGGTGTATCAGGACTTCACCCGCGTGACCAAATCGATCCGCGACGGCGAGTTTTTCGAGAACCCGACCATCTGCGCCGCTGTAGATAAAGCCGTGGCTGCCGGCAAAGCCGTGCACTTCATGGGCCTGCTGTCGGAGGGCGGCGTGCACAGCCATCAGGATCACCTGATTGCCATGGCCGAACTGGCCTTCAAGCGCGGCGCCGAAAAAATCTACCTGCACGCTTTTCTCGACGGCCGCGACACGCCACCAAAAAGCGCCGCTTCGTCGATCGAACTGCTCGATGCGACGTTCCAGGCACTCGGCAAGGGCCGCATCGCCAGCATCGTCGGCCGTTACTTCGCCATGGACCGTGACAACCGCTGGGATCGCGTGGCCCAGGCGTACAACCTGATCGTCGACGGCAACGGCGAATTCAACGCTGCCACCGCTCAGGAAGGCCTGGACGCCGCTTATGCCCGTGGCGAGAGCGACGAATTCGTCAAAGCCACCACCATCGGTGAACCGGTCAAGGTAGAAGACGGTGACGCCGTGGTATTCATGAACTTCCGCGCCGACCGCGCCCGCGAGCTGACTCGCGTTTTCGTCGAAGACGATTTCAAGGACTTCGAGCGCGCGCGTCAGCCAAAACTGGCCGGTTTCGTCATGCTGACTCAATACGCCGCGAGCATTCCTGCGCCGTCGGCATTCGCTGCGGGCAGCCTGGAAAACGTGCTGGGCGACTATCTGGCGAAAAACGGCAAAACCCAGCTGCGCATCGCTGAAACCGAGAAATATGCCCACGTCACCTTCTTCTTCTCCGGCGGCCGTGAAGAACCGTTCCCGGGCGAAGAACGCATCCTGATCCCGTCGCCAAAAGTCGCCACTTACGACTTGCAGCCGGAAATGAGCGCGCCGGAAGTGACCGACCGCATCGTCGACGCCATTGAAAACCAGCGCTACGACGTGATCGTGGTCAACTACGCCAACGGCGACATGGTCGGCCACAGCGGCGTGTTTGACGCGGCAGTGAAAGCGGTTGAATGCCTGGATACTTGCGTTGGCCGCATCGTCGAAGCACTGGACAAGGTGGGTGGCGAAGCGCTGATCACCGCTGACCACGGCAACGTTGAGAAAATGGCCGATGAAGAAACCCACCAGGCGCACACCGCACACACCACCGAGCCGGTGCCGTTCATTTATGTCGGCAAGCGCGATCTCAAGGTCCGTGAAGGCGGCGTACTGGCAGATGTGGCGCCGACCATGCTCAAGCTGCTGGGTCTGGAAAAACCGGCGGAGATGACCGGGACTTCGATTCTGGTCTGACCCGAATCGCCAAAACACCGCAAAACCCTGTGGGAGCTGGCTTGCCAGCGATAGCAATCTGACAGCCAACAGCTATGTTGAATGTTCAGACGCCATCGCTGGCAAGCCAGCTCCCACATTGGTCTAGGGTGGTTTCAAAGATTATTTGCAGCTGTATCTCCGGCCAGTTATCACACAGCCCCAATTGGGCGTTTTTTTTGCAGCCTCGGGCGGGCATACTAGGCCGTCCATTACCCTGGTGCCGCCCGCCCCTATGCTTCGCGTCCTGATTGCCCTCGCTCTGACTTGCCTGCTCCAACCGGCCTTCGCTGACGAGCGCGCGCAAACCCAACAACAGTTGGACGCCACGCGTCAGGACATTGCCGAGCTGAAAAAGCTGCTTAGCAAGGTTCAGGAAGAAAAGTCCGGCGTACAGAAAGAGCTCAAGGGCACCGAGACCGAGCTGGGCAAGCTGCAGAAGCAGGTCGATGCGCTGCAGAAAGAACTGCAGAAAAGCGAATCCGAGCTACAGCGACTCGATGCAGAGAAAAAAAAACTCCAGAGCGCGCGCACTGAACAACAACGACTGATCGCCATCCAGGCCCGTGCGGCCTATCAGAACGGCCGTCAGGAGTACCTCAAACTGCTGCTCAACCAGCAGAATCCCGAGAAGTTTGCCCGCACCCTCACCTATTACGATTACCTGAGCCAGGCCCGCCTGGAGCAGCTGAAAAACTTCAACGAAACCCTGCGCCAATTAGCCAATGTCGAAAAAGACATCGGCTTGCAGCAGGCGCAGTTGCTGGTCCAGAAAAGCGACCTCGACACCCGCCGCGACGAGCTCGACAAGGTTCGCAAGGAGCGCCAGCAAGCCCTCGCCAAGCTCAATGACGACGTGAAGGCCCGCGACCAGAAACTTGCCGCGCGCGAGCAGGATCAGGCAGACCTGTCTAAAGTCCTCAAAACCATTGAAGAAACCCTGGCCCGTCAGGCCCGTGAGGCAGAAGAAGCGCGACAGAAAGCGCTGATCGCCCAGCAGGAAGCGGAAAAAAAGCGTTTGCGTGAGGCGCAAGCCCACGCGGATACAGAATCGGACACCAGCGACGCCCCACGAAAACCTGTCAAATCGTCTCCCGGCGCGCTGGTTTCCAGCAGTGGCGAAACCTTTGGTGGAGCTTTTGCGGCAACCCGGGGAAAACTTCCATGGCCGGTTGATGGTCGACTGCTGGCACGCTTCGGTGAAAGCCGTGGCGACGACGCCCGCACCAAGTGGGATGGCGTGATGATCAGCGCCTCCGCCGGCAGCCAGGTGCATGCCGTCCACGGTGGGCGCGTGGTGTTTGCCGATTGGCTGCGCGGCGCCGGGTTGCTGGTGATCCTCGATCACGGCAATGGTTTTCTGAGTCTTTACGGTCACAACCAGACACTGCTCAAGTCGGCGGGTGACGTGGTTAAAGCCGGTGAGTCCATCTCCACTGTCGGTAACAGTGGCGGCCAGGACACATCAGCGCTGTATTTCGCAATTCGTCAGCAGGGTCACCCGAGTGATCCGGCGCAATGGTGCCGCGCGCAAGGATAGGCGTTGAGTCACCAACATTAGGAGTTCGTTCGACATGCTGCATTTGTCCCGCCTTACCTCGCTGGCCCTGACGATCGCCCTGGTGATCGGCGCGCCTCTGGCGTTCGCCGCTCAACCGGCTCCGGCCGTCGCTCCGGCAGGCACAGCTGCGACCTCCAAGGCCCCGCTGCCGCTGGAAGAGTTGCGCACTTTTGCCGAGGTCATGGACCGGATCAAAGCCGCGTACGTCGAGCCGGTGGACGACAAGACCCTGCTGGAAAACGCGATCAAGGGCATGCTCAGCAACCTTGATCCGCACTCGGCGTACCTCGGCCCTGAAGACTTCACCGAGTTGCAGGAAAGCACCAGCGGTGAGTTCGGCGGTCTGGGCATTGAAGTCGGCGCCGAAGACGGCTTTATCAAAGTCGTCTCGCCAATTGATGACACGCCAGCGTCGAAGGCCGGTATTCAGGCTGGCGACTTCATCGTCAAGATCAACGGTCAGCCGACTCGCGGCCAGACCATGACCGAAGCCGTGGACAAGATGCGCGGCAAGATCGGCCAGAAAATCACCCTGACTCTGGTGCGCGACGGTGGCACGCCATTCGACGTAACCCTGGCGCGCGCCGTTATACAGGTGAAAAGCGTCAAGGCGCAGCTGTTGGAGTCGGGCTACGGCTACATCCGCATCACTCAGTTCCAGGTCAAGACCGGCGATGAGGTCTCCAAGGCCCTGGCGAAGATGCGCAAGGACAACGGCAAAAAGCTCAACGGCATCATTCTCGACTTGCGTAACAACCCGGGCGGCGTGTTGCAGGCAGCGGTGGAAGTGGTCGACCACTTCATCACCAAAGGCTTGATCGTCTACACCAAAGGCCGGATCGCCAACTCCGAGCTGCGCTTCTCTGCCACCGGTAAAGATGAAAGCGAAGCGGTGCCGATGGTCGTGCTGATCAACGGCGGCAGCGCCTCGGCGTCGGAAATCGTCGCCGGTGCATTGCAGGATCAGAAACGTGCGGTGGTCATGGGCACCACCAGTTTCGGCAAAGGCTCGGTACAAACCGTGCTGCCGCTGAACAACGACCGCGCACTGAAGATCACTACCGCGTTGTACTACACACCGAATGGCCGTTCGATCCAGGCTCAGGGCATCGTCCCGGACATCGAAGTGCGCAAGGCCAAGATCACCAGCGAGGCGGACAGCGAATACTTCAAGGAAGCCGATCTGCAAGGCCACTTGGGCAACGGCAACGGCGGCGCCGACAAACCAAGCGGTTCCGCAGGCAAGGCCAAGGCCATGCCGCAGGATGACGATTACCAACTGGCCCAGGCCCTGAGCCTGCTCAAAGGCCTGAGCATTACGTCCGGCCGTTGAGGATGTCTTTGCGTTTCGTCTTCGTTCTGTTGTGCTGTCTGGCGGGTGCTGCTCACGCACAACCCGCCAGCTCAACGCCTCACAAAGCCTACCTGACGCTGATCATCGACGACCTGGGGCAAAGCCTGCCCCGGGATCGCCGTGTGCTGGCCCTGCCCGGGCCGGTGACCGCCGCGATCATGCCCGACACCCCGCACGCCACCGAGTTTGCCCGCGAAGCCCACAGCGCCGGCAAGATCGTCATCCTGCACATGCCGATGGATCCGGCTACCGGACCTTACGCCTGGCATCCCGAACTGCCGATCGAAGAGCTCGAAAAACGCCTCAACGCCGCGTTCAAAAGGGTCCCGTACACCGCTGGCATCAATAACCACATGGGCAGCCGCATGACCGCGCAACCCGTGGCCATGGCGTGGTTGATGGGCGAGTTGCAGCGGCGCCACAAGTTCTTCGTCGACAGCCGCACCAGTGCGCAGACCGTGGCCGCCCAGCAGGCGCAGAAAATTGCTCTGGCGAGTGTTTCGCGGGATGTTTTTCTTGATGACGAGCGCACTGAGGCTGCGATCTTCACGCAGCTGCAGACGGCAATCAGTCTGGCGCGCAAACAAGGTTCAGCCGTGATGATCGGCCATCCGTATCCACAGACCCTGGCGGTGCTGGAACGCGAGTTGCCCAAACTCAAAGCCCAGGGCATCGAGTGGATCAACATCAAGCAGATGATCAGTTTGCGCAGCAATCGCGCCATGGCCGGGCATGGCAAGGACGGCGTGTACCGGTAACACCCTGTCACGTTATCCAATACATAGTTACCACCAGGTGCCTGGCGCACTTGCAGATAGTGAGACCTGCAACAGGTCGCGACTCCCCCTGAGTCGCTTTTCTACTATCAGGAATAACGATGACTACTCAAGACAATGCCGTATTGCCCGCCAGGCAAATGGAATCCATCAAAGTCGACAACCTGTTGATCAACTTCACGACGGAGTTTCAGCGGATCCAGGACACAGCAGGTCTACGCTCCCAATCCGCAAGCTTCTGGCGCCCGATGCCCGACCCAGACCTGCTACCAGGATACTTCCCGCTAGGCGACATCGCCCTGCACAACCGAAACAACCCGAATGGCCTACTCATTACGGCCGTTGTCCGCGAGGGCGAATCTCCGGGAGAGGGGAAATCCAAGACAAATGCGCTGACTCGGCCCACCGATTTCGAACAGATCTGGAGGGATACAGGCTCGGGCTCTGTCATGCGTCTGGCTATGTGGCGGCCGATACCGCCCGAAGGCTATGTCGCGCTGGGCACTGTCTGCACCAGCGACCACGACAAACCTTCTCTCAATTCTGTCCGTTGCGTCAGGGAAGACCTCGTGGTCGGCGCGAATATCGGCAATCAGATCTGGAACGACAAAAGCAGTGGCGCCAAGAACAATTTCAGTGCCTGGAGCGTTACCCCGCGGACTGCCGCAGAGGGTGAAATCCACTTCGCACCCGGTACTTTTATTGGCGTAAAAAGCTATATAGAACCGGCCAGGCATTATGCCGCTTATGCTCTACGGATACCGATTGCGGTTGAAGTCTCATCGCCTGCAGAGGCACCGATGTTGACCACAAACCTGTCGCCCCTATCGGCAGGAGCGGAGAAGGTCACGCATGTCGTTCGCCTGCCCTGGTTCGCCGTGAGAGAACAACTTCCACCGATCGAGCAATTTCAGCAATCACCTATTTATGAGCTAAGGCGCACGGACCAGTACATGCTCGTCGGATCCGCCCGCAATGACACGGATCAAGCCCAGTCGGTCAAATGGCTGGCGCGCCCCGATCACGACCGGGACGAAATATTGAGCTACAGCGGCGAGTCGGCCCTTAAAATCGCAAAACACTGGCCAACCCAAGTGCTTAGCGACATTCGCATGACCCGATTCTCGGCGCTCCTGCCCAAATCATTCAGCCACACAGAAACAACCTCGACTGAATGGGGCAATCCACACCCTGTAGTAGTTATCGCCATGGCAGCCAAGGGTAAATCGGTTGCGGTGTATCGAATGCAAAGCCTATACGAGTTGCTGCGTGCCGATGGCACCAAGATGGCGTTCGACACTCATTACGCCGACAACAGCAGCCTTTATATGACTGAATTCCCTGCGCAGCTGGAAGAAGTGGCCAAGCATTGTCCACTACCGCTTACGACCTCCTCGACGCAGACCCCAACGATCAAAGTCGATATGACCTCTTCAGCGCAGGCTGCAACAGTCGACGTCGATATGACCGTTGAACCGGCGCCCGAATTGCCGGTGGTTACAGATAGCGCGCCATGATGTCGTCAACGACACCTTCTTTGCGCAACTGATCCAGAGCCGTCTGCAGCCTGGTGACGATCTCATCGGAGACGTCCTTGTTCAGCGCCAGGTATAACTCGGCGCTATTGAAGCGCAGCACGGTTTTGAGTCCGGTCACACCATCCTGCCGCGCCAGATAACGGCCGGCAGGATCGCCCGTGGCCCACAGGTCGATCTGGCCGTTGATCAGCTTTTTCGCATTGTCCTGATCGCGCAGCACAACCACTGGCTTCAAGCCTTGCTTGGTCAAAGTCTCGGCAATCGCGTCGCCTTTATAGGCGCCGATTTTGTACTTGCGCGCATCATCGAGGGTTTCGAGGGTGATCTTGCTGTCAGCCTTGGCCAACAGGATCCAGTCGTCGGGGCCGATCGGGCCGACCCACTTGAAGAGTTTTTCGCGATCGGGCAGACGCGCCATCACGAAGGCGCCGTATCCGGGATTTTCCAGCGCCAGTTTGTACACCCGCTCCCAAGGGAAGCGCAGGGTCAGGCTGTAAGTGAGGCCGGCACGCTGGAACATCTCGCGCACGATATCGGTGGCGATACCGTTGATGTTCTCGCCTTGAGCGAAGTTCTTGCCGTTCTTCGCCATGTTGTACGGCGGGAAGTTTTCGGTGAGGAGCACCAGATCGGTGTCGGGATTGTTTTCGGCCCTGACACTGTTGATGAGCAACAAAGAAGCACTGGCGAGAACAAGAAGCAGGCGTTTGATCATGTCGGGCTACCGAAATCCATGGCGTGCCCAAGAGTGCCTTGGGCACGCCATGCTGTCCACTGGCCTGTACCGTTTAACGCATCACAATCCCGCGATGGGCCATATAGGCCTTGGCTTCCTGCACGGTGTATTCGCCGAAGTGGAAAATACTCGCCGCCAACACCGCGCTGGCGTGGCCTTCGAGAATGCCGTCGGCCAGATGCTGCAAGTTGCCGACACCGCCGGAAGCGATCACTGGAATGCCCAGTGCATCGCTGATGGCGCGGGTCACGCCGAGATCGAAACCGTTTTTCATGCCGTCCTGGTCCATGCTGGTCAGCAGGATCTCACCGGCACCGAGGCCTTCCATCTTCTTCGCCCATTCGACTGCATCGAGACCGGTCGGCTTGCGCCCACCGTGGGTGAAGATTTCCCAGCGCGGGGTTTCGCCCGGACCCGACACCTTCTTCGCATCGATGGCGACGACGATGCACTGCGAGCCGAAATGCTGCGCGGCTTCGCCAACGAATTCAGGGTTGAACACGGCGGCGGTGTTGATCGAAACCTTGTCCGCGCCGGCATTGAGCAGGTTGCGGATGTCTTGCACGGTGCGTACACCACCGCCAACGGTCAGCGGAATGAACACCTGGCTGGCCATGCGCTCGACGGTGTGCAGCGTGGTGTCGCGGCCATCGACGCTGGCGGTGATGTCGAGAAAGGTAATCTCGTCAGCACCCTGCTCGTCATAACGACGGGCGATTTCCACCGGGTCACCGGCGTCGCGGATGTTCTCGAACTTCACACCTTTGACGACCCGGCCGTTGTCCACGTCCAGGCAAGGGATGATGCGTTTGGCCAGCGCCATGGTCAGTCCTCAGCCTTTGTACGAATCGCAGAAAGCTTGCGCTTCAGCGACGTCGAGGGTGCCTTCGTAGATCGCCCGGCCCGTGATGGCACCGATGATGCCCGGCGCCTTGGCGTCGAGCAGCGACTTGATGTCACCGAGGTTGTGAATACCGCCGGAAGCGATCACCGGGATCTTGGTTGCAGCAGCCAGCGCAGCGGTGAACGGTACGTTGCAGCCCTGCATCATGCCGTCTTTGGCGATGTCGGTATAAACGATCGAAGACACGCCATCGGCTTCAAACTGCTTGGCCAGATCGATGACCTGCACGGTGCTGATTTCAGCCCAGCCGTCAGTGGCGACAAAACCGTCCTTGGCGTCGAGGCCGACGATGATTTTGCCCGGGAACGCACGGCACGCTTCGGCGACGAAGGCCGGATCTTTCACGGCTTTGGTGCCGATGATCACGTAGCTCACGCCAGCCTTGACGTAGTGCTCGATGGTTTCCAGCGAGCGAATGCCGCCGCCGATCTGGATCGGCAGGTTCGGATAGCGCTTGGCGATGGCGGTAACCACTTCGCCGTTGACCGGCTGGCCTTCGAAGGCGCCGTTCAGGTCGACAAGATGCAGACGACGGCAGCCGCCCTCCACCCACTTGGCAGCCATGCTCACCGGGTCATCGGAGAACACCGTGGAATCTTCCATGCGGCCCTGGCGCAGACGTACGCAGGCACCGTCTTTAAGATCGATAGCGGGGATAATCAGCATCTGGCAAACCTTCAAATTTGAATGTTCAGCTTGGCTCGGAAATCAGTTTTTCTCGAGCGCCCACAGGTCGCTTTCGATGCTCTCAAACCGTTCCTTGAGGTGGGTCTGCACATCGAAAATCGCCCTGTTGTAGTAGTGCGGAGCAATTTCGCGGGTAAACAGCTCAAGAATTTCTGCCGCTTCGAACGAACCCAGGTCCAGTTCGAAGCGATCCTCCATGAACCGCTTGATCTTGTGATTGGCCTCGTTCTCCTGTTCGGGAGTGAGGGTCAGGATCGGCGGTCTGGATTTCTTGGCAGCCATTTACCAGCGACCGTCCCACGCAGCGAAGTTCTGCAGCAATTGCAGGCCATGGGTATGGCTCTTCTCCGGGTGGAACTGCACGGCGAAACGCGAGCCATCGGCCAGCGCTGCAGCGAAATCGACACCGTAATGACCGCCGCCCACCACCTGCCGCGCGTTGGCAGCGGCAATGTAGTAGCTGTGCACGAAATAGAAACGCGCCATGTCCGGAATGTCGTGCCACAGCGGGTGACTGACCTTCTGCTTCACCTCGTTCCAGCCCATGTGCGGGACTTTCAGGTGCTCGCCGTCTTCATGCAGGTCTTTGCCGAAGAACTTCACCGCGCCCGGGAACAGGCCGATGCAGTCGACGCCGTTGTTCTCTTCGCTGGTATCGAGCAAGGCTTGCATGCCGACGCAGATGCCGAGGAACGGACGATCCTGGCTGACTTCACGCACCAGCGAATCAAACTCGAGGCGACGGATCTCCGCCATGCAATCGCGAATCGCGCCGACACCCGGGAACACCACGCGGTCAGCTTCGCGGATCACGGCCGCATCGCTTGTGATCAACACTTTACCGGCGCCGACGTGCTCCAGGGCTTTGGCCACCGAGTGCAGGTTACCCATGCCGTAATCGATAACTGCAACGGTCTGCATTACAGAACGCCTTTGGTCGATGGCATCTGCCCGGCCATGCGCTCGTCGAGTTCGACAGCCATGCGCAGCGCGCGGCCGAAAGCCTTGAACACGGTTTCGATCTGGTGGTGGGTGTTGGTGCCACGCAGGTTATCGATGTGCATGCTGACCAGCGCGTGGTTGACGAAGCCCTGGAAGAATTCCTGGAACAGGTCAACGTCGAAGCCGCCAACGGTAGCGCGGGTGTACGGCACGTGCATTTGCAGGCCCGGACGACCGGAGAAATCGATCACCACGCGCGACAGCGCTTCATCGAGCGGCACGTAGGCGTGGCCGTAACGACGGATGCCTTTTTTGTCGCCGATGGCTTTGGCGAAGGCTTGGCCGAGAGTGATACCGACGTCTTCCACCGTGTGGTGGTCGTCGATATGCAGATCGCCCTTGCATTCAATATCCAGGTCGATCAACCCGTGACGGGCGATCTGATCCAGCATGTGCTCAAGAAAAGGAACACCGATATCGAATCGGGCCTTTCCGGTGCCATCAAGGTTGATCGAGGCTTTGATCTGGGTTTCCAGAGTGTCGCGCTCGACAGAAGCCTTACGTTCGGCCATCACCAGCTCCGCAAAATCATTGGGCGAAAAAGGCAGCCATTATAGGCACGCGAACGCGAAACAGAAACACGAGAAGGGATATGGCTGACGGAGTGAATCCGGGGGTGCCGCGGGTAGACATGTCCATACAAGCCATTACAGGCGCCCAAAAACAACTGTAGGAGTGAGCCTGCTCGCGATGAGGACCTTGCAATCAACATTTCTGTGACTGTCAGACCGCTATCGCGAGCAGGCTCACTCCTACAGGGGTACTGCTTTTTACTTAGTGAAACAATACCGCCGTTTTCTGCAGAGTCACCCACACACCCCATGCCAACGGAATACCCACTGCCAGCCAAGCAGCAATCGCCAACGGCTTGCTGCCCGGTGCCGCTTTCCATTCCAGAACGGTGGTCGCATCAGCGCCTTTGTCATGGCCCAGCGCCTGTTCGGCAGCCAGTTCGGCGTCGGTCATGAAGTACTTGTCAGCCACCGGGCGCACCAGCAGGTTGCACAGGAAGCCCAGCACCAGCAAACCGGCGAGGATATACAACGTGATGTCGTAAGCGGCAGCGCGTTCAACGCCGATGCTCAGTTGATACTCACGCAGGTAGTTCACCAGCACCGGACCAAGCACACCGGCCGCCGCCCAAGCGGTCAACAGACGACCGTGGATCGCGCCAACCATCTGCGTCCCGAACAGGTCGGCCAGATACGCCGGAACCGTCGCAAAACCACCGCCGTACATCGACAGGATGATGCAGAACGCTGCCACGAACAGCGCAACGTTGCCCAGGTGGCCCAGGTTCGGGATCAGCGCATACAGGGCAAAACCCAGTGCGAAGAACACGAAGTAGGTGTTTTTGCGGCCCAGGTAGTCCGAGAACGATGCCCAGAAGAAACGGCCACCAATGTTGAACAGGCTCAGCAGACCGGTGAAACCGGCAGCAATCGCGGCAATCGAAGCCAGTTGCCCGGCGTCGAGTTGGCCAAACGGCACATCAACACCCAGCAGTTTGCCGCCGAACACTTCCTGCAGCAGTGGCGAAGCCATGCCGAGAATGCCGATACCGGCAGACACGTTCAGGCACAGCACCAGCCAGACCAGACGGAATTGCGGGGTTTTCCACGCCACATTCACGTGCACGTGACGGTGCGTGATCATCGAGTTGGATGCTTTTTTCGCTGGAGCGGTCCAGCCTTCAGGTTTCCAGCCGGTTGGAGGCACGCGGTAAGCGAGGGCGCCACCGATCATGAACACGAAGTAGATCGCCGCCATGGCCACGAAGCTCTGCCAGACGCCAACGCCTTCAGCCGAGCCGAAGTGGCTCATCAGCGCGGTCGCCAACGGTGCACCGACCATCGCGCCACCGCCGAAGCCCATGATCGCCATGCCGGTCGCCATGCCGCGCTTGTCCGGGAACCACTTGATCAGGGTCGACACCGGCGAGATATAGCCCAGGCCCAGACCGATACCACCGATCACGCCGGAGCCGATCCACATCAGCCAGATCTGGTGGGTATAAATCCCCAGCGCCGAAATCAGCAGACCACCGCACCAGCACAGTGCCGAAACCACACCAGCCTTACGCGGACCGGCGTGTTCCAGCCAGCCACCCCAGATCGCTGCCGAGCAGCCGAGGAAGATGAAGAACAGGGTGTAGATCCAGCCGAGCATCGAGATCGGCCAGTCGCATTGCGACGAGAAGACTTGTGCGATGAAGCTCATGTCCGGCGCGCAAGCCACCGGTGCAGTAACGCCCAGCGCCTTGGACAACGGCAACCAGAACACCGAAAAGCCGTAGGCCATGCCGATGCACAGGTGAATGGCCAGAGCGGCCGGTGGAACCAGCCAACGGTTGAAACCGGGCTTGGCGATGATGCGTTCCTTGGACAGGAACGCGGGCTGATCGGCTTTGAAGCCGTCCGCCGTGATGCTCGTGCTCATTGTGTATCCCCCAATTATTAGTATGGTTCGCCAGCCACTGTTCACCCCCGGCCTTATGCACGCAGGCATGACCGTTTTTTTGAGTGAAGCTCCTTGAAGGCGCGACGTTAAGTCGCAGAAGGACGGACGAACCGGCGAAGGTTACCATTTGCACGTGACAGAAAAACCAAACTGATATCACCTTTTTTCTGTTACCTGATCTTATCTCTGCGGTGAACCCCCATCGCATCCGTTGTCGAAGCGCTACAAGCGGCGAGTCAACGACCAAGGCAGGACGCCTCAGCAGTGAAGACTGATGCAGCGCTATACTCCCCGGCTAAATTACGAATTCGACTAATTACAAGGACTCGCCCATGAAAGCGTTCGGCAAAATCCTGGGTCTGGTACTCCTCGGGCTGTTGCTGATCATTGTGGCGGCAGGCTTTGCCCTGACCCACCTCTTCGATCCCAACGACTATAAAGACGAGATCCGCCAGATAGCCCGCGACAAAGCCCACATCGAGCTGACGCTCAATGGCGATATCGGCTGGAGCCTGTTCCCTTGGCTCGGCCTGGAATTGCACGAAGCCAGTGTCGCCACCCTGGCCAAACCCGCCGAACCGTTTGCCGATTTGCAGATGCTTGGCCTGTCCGTGCGCGTGCTGCCGCTGTTGCGCCGTGAAGTGCAGATGAGCGATGTTCGCGTCGAAGGCCTCAACCTGCGCCTGAACCGTGACAAGAACGGCCATGGCAACTGGGAAGATATCGGCAAGGTGCCGGTCGCGCCTGGTGCAACGCCGCCAGCCACTGCTCCTGGCCAACCCGCCAGCGACGCCCCTGTCGCCGTGGAGAAACCGGCGCAACCGATCCGCCTCGACATCGACAGCCTGACCGTCAACAACGCCCGCGTTGAGTACAACGATGAACTGAGCGGCAAGCAGTTCAGCGCCGAGAGCATCCAGTTGAGCACCGGCCCGGTGCACGACTCGACCAACATCCCGATCAAAGCCACCGCATTTCTCGGCACTAATCAGCCGGTGTTGCGTGTGCGCACCGAGCTCAATGGCGAGTTGCGCTTCGAGCGCGCCCTGCAACGCTACAAATTCGAAGACATGAAGCTCTCCGGCGAAGTGGCGGGCGATCCGCTGCAAGGCAAGACCATGACCTTCTCCGCCCAAGGGCAACTGCTGCTGGATAAAGCGGCGAACGTCGCCGAATGGACCGGGATCAAGATCTCCGCCAACCAATTGCGCGCCTTGGGTGAACTGAAAGCCAACGACCTCGACAAGACCCCACAGATCACTGGCGGTATCTCGATCGCCCAGTTCGATCTGGCGAAATTCGTCGACAGCATCGGTCAAAAACTGCCGGTCATGGCCGAAGGCAGCCTGAGCAAAGTCGAACTGGTCAGCCGCATTGCGGCCACACCGAGCAGCGTCGCGTTCGACAACATCAACCTGAAACTCGACGACAGCAGCTTCAGCGGGCGCATCGCCGTCGAAGACTTCGCCAAGCAATCGATGCGGGCGATCCTCAAGGCAGACACCTTCAACGTCGACCGTTACCTGCCGCCGAAATCGGAAAAGGCCAACAGCGCCACGCAAACCCGTCAGGCCGAAGTCGCCAGCACCGAAGCCAATGCCATCGCCGGTGCGGGCTCCACGCCGCTGCCAGACAAACCGAGCAAAACCGCCTGGAGCACCGAGCGCCTGCTGCCGGTTGAACGCCTGGCCAAGCTCGACGTGGACGCCGACCTGACCTTCGGCCAACTGACCCTCGACAAACTGCCGATGCAGAATGCCGCACTCAAAGCCACCGGCCAGGGCGGTCTGCTGACCCTCGGCAACCTCAGCGGCGAGCTGTACAACGGCGGCTTCGAAGCCAAGGGCACCCTCGACGTGCGCCCGAGCGCCCCGGTGCTCAACCTGCAGACCAAAATCAATCGCGTGCCAGCGGAAAAAATCCTCGAAAGCCAAGGCAAAAAACCGCCCGTCACAGGCCTGGTAACACTGACCAGCAACCTCACCGGCAGCGGCAACAGCCAACAGGCGCTGATCGACAGCCTCAACGGCAACGCCAGTTTCGTCATCAACAACGGCGTGCTGCTCAACGCCAACCTTGAGCAGCAACTGTGCAAAGGCATCGCCACCCTCAATCGCAAATCACTCAGTGGCGAGCCACGGGGCAAGGACACTCCGTTCCAGGAACTCAAGGGCAACCTGACTTTCCGTAACGGCATCGCCAGCAACCCGGACCTCAAGGTTCGTATTCCGGGCATGACCGTCAACGGTGACGGCGACATCGATCTGCGGGTGCTGGGCATGGACTACCGCGTCGGCATCATCGTCGAAGGCGACACCAGTGCCATGCCTGATCCGGCCTGTCAGGTCGGCGACAAGTTCGTCGGCATCGAGTGGCCACTGCGCTGCCGTGGCCCGCTGGAACTGGGCGCCAAGGCGTGCCGCCTGGATAACGAACGCATGGGCCAGGTCGCGAGCAAACTGGCCGGCGACAAACTCAGCGAGAAGATCGACGAGAAACTTGGCGACAAGGTCAGCCCGGAATTGAAAAACGCATTGAAGGGGCTGTTCAAGCGATGAGAGCGGAGCAGTTTTCAGAGGCGGTGCTGGATTGGTTCGACCGCCATGGCCGCCACGATTTGCCTTGGCAGCAGGACATCAACCCGTATCGGGTCTGGGTGTCGGAAATCATGTTGCAGCAGACTCAGGTCAGCACTGTGCTCAACTACTTCGACCGCTTCATGGCCGCGCTGCCAACGGTCGAAGCCTTGGCCGAAGCGCCGGAAGACGAAGTGCTGCACTTGTGGACCGGCCTGGGTTACTACACCCGCGCACGCAATCTGCAGAAAACCGCGAAGATCGTCGTCAGCCAGTACGCTGGCGAATTTCCGCGCGATGTCGAGAAGCTGGTCGAGTTGCCGGGCATCGGCCTGTCCACCGCTGGCGCTATCGCCAGCATCAGCATGGGCCTGCGCGCGCCGATCCTCGACGGCAACGTCAAACGCGTTCTGGCGCGCTTTACCGCGCAGGAGGGCTACCCCGGCGAGCCGAAGGTCGCCAAACAGCTGTGGGCCAACGCGGAGCGCTTTACGCCGCACGATCGGGTCAACGCCTACACCCAGGCAATGATGGATCTCGGCGCCACGCTATGCACCCGCAGCAAGCCAAGCTGCCTGCTGTGTCCGCTGGAGCGCGGCTGCGAAGCCCACATGCTCGGCCTGGAGACGCGCTATCCGATTCCCAAGCCGCGCAAAGCCATCCCGCAGAAACGCACGCTGATGCCGATGCTGGCCAATGGCGAGGGCGCGATTCTGCTTTATCGCCGCCCATCGACCGGCTTGTGGGGCGGTCTGTGGAGCCTGCCGGAACTCGACGACCTCGACGACCTGCAACATCTCGCCGATCAACACTCGCTGGCACTGGGCGAGCAGCAGGCGCTGCCGAGCCTCGTCCACACGTTCAGCCATTTCCAGTTGGCCATCGAACCCTGGCTGGTTCAGGTGCAGGAGGCCAGCCATCACGTGGCCGAGGCCGACTGGCTCTGGTATAACCTCGCCACCCCGCCGCGCCTGGGCCTCGCCGCCCCGGTCAAAACCTTGCTCGAACGCGCGGCCGCCGTCTTGAATGCAGGAGAGTCGCCATGACCCGCACCGTAATGTGCCGCAAGTACAAAGAACAACTCGAAGGCCTGGAACGCCCACCGTACCCGGGCGCCAAAGGGCAGGACATTTTTGACAACGTCTCGGCCAAGGCCTGGGCCGACTGGCAGAAACACCAGACTCTGCTGATCAACGAAAAACGCCTGAACATGATGAACGCCGAAGATCGCAAATTTCTGCAGGGCGAAATGGACAAGTATTTCTCCGGCGAGGAATACGCCCAGGCCGAAGGCTACGTTCCGCCTGCGCAGTAAGCCCACAAAATCGGGGGTCGGATCGTAAGCGACGGAATTAATTTAAGAAATTTTAAAAAAGTCGTTGACGAGAATCCGAAAAACCCTTTTAATGCGCCCCGTTGCCCAGATAGCTCAGTCGGTAGAGCAGGGGATTGAAAATCCCCGTGTCGGCGGTTCGATTCCGTCTCTGGGCACCAAATACCGAAAACCCTGAATCGCAAGATTCAGGGTTTTTTTATGCCTGCGATTTGATCCCCTCCTCCTCACCCCGCTTCTCTCGGTATCCATCGCCCTCGGGTGTATTGGAAAAAACCCGAAATCTGTATCTCTCCCCGTACAGAAAAACTCGCCAGTATTTCTACACGCCTTGGCGAACCCATGCCTGGCCATACCTCGCGCCCCGCAAACACTCTGGACCTTTCAAATCGTCAGAGCGCATTACCTGTTTTCTGGAAACCTGTGCATGAGCTCTCTCTTGTTGCAAATGTCCCCCATCGTTCTGGTCATTGCATTAATCCTGATCGTCCGCCGCCCACCCGTACAAGCCGCGCTGGCGGGCGTGGCACTGGCGCTCGTACTGTGGCTGTCAGGCGCTGCAGGGGCCGTATCCGTCGCGATCACTTCTGCAATCTTTCAGGACACCACAATTCTGTTCCTCAGCACCGCTTGCGTGATCGTACCGGGGCTGGCCTTTGTCATTCTGGTCGAGCGCGGTGGTGCGCCTCAGGCCATCGGTGCCTGGGTCAAAGAGCTCGGCTGGACACCGCCGGCGCAGATCATCTTCATCGTGCTGGGCCTGGCGCCGTTGCTTGAAGCGATGACGGGTTTCGGCGTCTCGCTGATCGCTACGGTGCCGCTGTTGATAGGCCTGTTTACGCGACAGTCGGGGATGAAAATCGCGCTGGCAGGGATGGTCATCATGCCGTGGGGCACTTTGGGGCTGGCGACGGTGATTGGCGCGTTGCTCGCGCACTTGCCGGCGCAAACCCTCGGCAGTCATTCGGCGCTGATCAGTGCGCCGGTGTTCCTCTGCCTGGCCGCGATTGCCATGTGGCAGGGCGGCATCCGCAGCGTCTCGCCGTGGCTGGGGCTGATCGTGGTGACGGCGCTGTTTGTCGCAGTGCTGTTTTCCATCAACCTGTGGATCGGGCCGGAAGTCTCCGGTGTGCTGGCCGGTCTGGCCGTGGCCTGCGTTGGCTTGGGCATTTCGTTCGTACAACGCAGAAAACGGGTGCGCTGGCCGAACGCGGCGTGGCCCTATCTGGCCTTGCTGGGGGTGATCGTTGCGTCGCGAGGATTGTTTGTTCTGTCGGGCTGGGATGCACTGTGGATCGTCAAAGGCGAACACGTTTCGTGGAAGCCATTGGCGTCCCCTGGACTGGCATTGATGATCGTCAGCTTGTGGATGGCGATTCGGCAAAGCGCTGCGGCGGGCTTCCCGTGGCGCGCGCTGTTTAATCGGGCGAAGTTTCCGGTCACGACGATTTTCCTGTTTTTGCTGCTCTCGCAAGTGATGGTCAATGCCGGGTTCCTGGTCGAGGCGCAGCGCACGCTGCAATCGTTGTCCGGGATTTCCCTGGCACCGACCATCGCGTTGCTGGCAGGGATTGCCGGTTATGTCACTGGCTCCAACGTCGGCGGCAACACACTCGTCATGCCGTCCATCGCCGCACTGACCAGTGAGCACGGCGCGTGGCTGGCCGCGATGGTCAATAGTGCCGCCGGGCATGGCGCGCTGGGGTCGCTATCAATTCTGTCGCTGATCACCGGGCTGGCCGGCGCCAACCGGCATGAAGAGCACAGTCTGATCCGATTCGCCTTCGGCCTGGTTGCGCTCAACATCGTCATAGTTGCTGCAACGGGGGGCGTTTTACTCTACTTTCTCTGAATTGTTTCGCGACACAACAGAGAACTTATGGACAGGTTTGATTTGCCGGACAAGCGCTGGCGGATAGTCAAGGATTGGATCATTCGTCAGATCGACAGCGGGGAATGGCCGGCCGATACGAAGCTGCCCTCGATCCGCGCCCTGACCCGAATGTTTGAAACCAGCATCACCACCGTTCAGCGCGCGCTGGCGGATCTGGAAGCCGATGCCTATGTTTCGACGGTCCCCCGTGTCGGCTATTTTGTCTCGGCTTCAGGACGGGGCAAACCGGCCAGTGATTTTGATTTCTCCAGTGTTCCGGTCAACGTCAATCATGCGGTGGTCGCGATGCTCTCCCAAGCGGCTTCGCGCACTACCGCGTCATTGAACTCGGCCGTGTTGCACGGCGACCTCACGCCGAACGTGCTCCTCAACAAGTGCCTTTCGGTGCTGGCCGGCAAAGCTGACAACTCGCTGACCGGGCTGGTCGCACCGCCCGGCCTGCCAGCGCTGCGCCGTCGGATTGCCGGACTGATGCTGACCCGTGGCGTGGTTTGCGGGCCAGACGATATTCTGATGACATCGGGCGACACGATCGCCTTGGAGCTGGCACTGGAAGCCGTCGCGCCGCGAGGCGCCACCGTCGCCATCGAAACCCCGACCTATTACGGCATCCTGCAGACCATCGAACGCCTGGGCATGCGCGCCCTGCCGATCCGTACGCACGGCAAACTGGGCCTCGACGTCGATCACCTCGAAGAGGCGTTGAAACTGAAAAAGGTCGCGGTGATTTTTCTCAACCCGACCCTGCAGAATCCCCGTGGCTTCATCATGCCCGAGGAAACCCGCGCACGGCTGTCACAGATCGCTCGCGACGCGGATGTGCCGATTATCGAGGACGATATCTTCTTCGACCTGGTGCCCGAAGGCGAACGCCCGCGCGCGATCAAGAGCTACGACAGCAGCGGACAGACGATTTACTGTTCGTCATTCTCCAAGACCATCGCGCCCGGCTATCGCGTTGGCTGGTGTCTGGCCGGCAAGTACCGCAATGCCATTCTGGCGCAGATGTTTTCCCGCAACCTGGCGGTTTCCAGCCTGGCGCAAAATGTCCTCAACGAATTTATCGGGCGCGGCTACATGGAAGAGCACTGCGCCAGGCTCAGGTCGCAACTGTCTTCGCATGCAAGCTTTGTCGAAGCGCTGGTGCGCACGGATTTCCCTGCGGGAACCGTGTATGTGCCACCACGCGGGGGGTTCATTCATTGGATCGAGTTGCCAGCACACACGGACATGTTGGCGCTGGATCGGCTGGCCAGCGAGCGCGGTTGCCACGTGGCCGGGAGCGGAATTTTTTTCGCCGACGGGCATGCAACCACGGGCGTGCGTATCTGCCTTGGCACAGCGCTGACCCCGGATGTGATCGCAATTCTGAAGGTGATTGCCGAGTGCGCGCACCTCGCCGGGCGACCATCAGACGTGCGGCAGATGCTGACTGCACAACTTCAAGAAACAGCGGTTTCCTGACCGCGAAAAGGACTTTCGCAGAGCTACCTGATGAACCAGAAAAGAACCCGCATCCCCCTGCCCCATCCGCCGCCGTATCGCCAAAGCCGGGCGACCTTCTGGCTGACCGTACTCGTTGGCGTTCTGATTACCTTCGCTTTCTGCGCATCCATCTGGATGCTGTTCGACAGCTGGACCAGCGGCTCCATCACCACAACCAATCGCGGCCCGAAAGAAACCTACACCCTGGCCCTGCAACCCCGGCGGTTCTGGATCGAGTTCGTGTCGCAAAGCATAGGCACAGCGTTCCTGCTGTTTATCGGGGTGTTCGGATTGTGGATTTATCGCAAAGTGCAGGAGCCTGTGAAGAAGCCGAAAGGCAAGCGCACTCGGCGATAAGCGAGGATCGCCCTCAGAGGGTGTTGACGTAGTCGACTGGCAGCAAGACCGTGTCCAGCGCAGCGTCCACCGGAAGGGAAACAACAGTGATCAACGGACACACGATCATGACGTAACAGATCACAGCCTCTGCCATACCGTCTCCTCCTCTCACGCCGAGCAAGTGCAGGTTGCCATCGACGCCTTTGTAGTAAGGCTCTTCAGAGGCGCCGTTCAAGCGACCAATCATGGTTCCACAACCGGCCATCATCAAAAACAGGCATATTACCGAGCCGAAACGCAAAATCCCTTTCAAAGCCGTGCGTCCTTTGCCATCCCAATATGAGGCGCGCGATTGTACTCGCGTCGATCCTTCGCCACTAATCGCTACGGTCGCGAAGTGGGGTTGCGCATTAACGAGGCGATCGATTCGTGACGCACCGCGTCACAGATTCCCGAGATGCAATTAATCTAAACCTGGACCGCAGTGCGCCCCATTCATTGCACTATCACCACGTTGAAGTTCATTCTCGGTCGGATTCCGCCAAGGTCCGGTTCTCATGAGCTCATGCAGCACAGCGTGTTCGCGCGATACAGCAACGGTCAGTCAATCCTTCAAGGAAACAGCCGCCGACGGTTTTGTCCTTGGCGGTTTCACCTGGCGCCAGGCCCTGCCCGATATCCAGCGCCCGGTTGTAATCCTCAACGCCGCCACTTCGGTGCGCTGCCGTCATTACTCGCGTTTCGCTGATTACCTGTTCGCCAATGGTTTCGACGTCATCACTTACGACTACCGCGGCATCGGTGAGTCGCGACCCGGCTCAATCAAAGGCCTCAACGCCTCGTGGACAGATTGGGGCGCGCTGGACTTCGAGGCGATGCTGCGGCGCGCGCAGCGGGAATTTCCCGGGCAGCCGATCAATGTTGTCGGCCACAGTTTTGGTGGCTGCGCGGCTGGCCTCGGTGAGTCCGGGCAGGTCATCCGACGGCTGGTCACCGTCGGCGCGCAGTTCGCCTACTGGCGCGATTACGCGCCTGAACATCGCTGGCGGATGTTCGGTAAATGGCATCTGCTGATGCCCCTATTAACACTGTTCTGCGGCTACTTCCCCGGTAAACGCCTCGGCTGGCTGGAAGACACGCCGGCAGGCGTAGTGCGCGACTGGAGCACGCCCACCGCGCGTTACGAGCGTCGCCCAAGCGGGCGAGCGATGTTGGCGAGAACAGGCCACCTGCCCTTTGCCACTGTCCGCGCGCAAACCCTGGCGATCAGCATCAGCGATGACCCTTATGGCACGATTGCAGCCATCGAGCGCCTGCTCAACTACTTCAGCCATGCGCCAAAAACCCATCTGCGCATCGACCCGCAGGACATCGGCGAGCAACAAGTCGGACATTTCGCCTTTTTTCGCAGCGCATACCAAGCCACACTATGGCCCATCGCTCTGAACTGGCTGCAAAACGGCGAACTGGCCCCCGACACACCGGGGCGGCAAGTACCGCGCAGCTGAGCCTCATTCAACGCACGACGGAACACATCATGGCCTCCGCCAACAAGCAGCAAAAACGCGCCGCCCGGGCCAAAACCAAGGCCAAGCAGAACCGCACCAAACGCGCCGAAGCGCCGGTCGAGCTGGATCCGAACGATGACCGTATCGACTTCGAATCGGTGGACCTGACCGAGCTGTTCAAGAAAATGATCGACGCCGAGAAGATCAGTCAGCAAGCGATGTGTACCGCATTCCTCGAAGACCCGCTGCTGGAACTGGTCTACGAACAGGAAGGCGAAGAAGGCTCCATGGATTTCATCCTCGCAGCGCTGATCGAGTATCGCCAGTGGTCGCAGGAAACCGACGAGGCCGGCGCGCTGGCGTGGATCGAATCCCCGGCGTTCCAGGCCGACTATGTGGCGGCGTCCGACGCCATCGCTGCACAAACCCAACAGAAGAACTGAGTTCCCATGGCATCCCTGAACAAGCAACAAAAACGCGCCAAACGCGCCAAGGCCAAAGCCAAGCAAATCCGTATGGTTGGCCGCAAGCCGCTGGACCAGGACGAAGACCTCGGCCACCTCGCCGAGCCGATCCCGGAATACACCCTGGCGATGTTCAGCAAAATGCGCGACGCCGAAGCCGTCAGCCGTAACGACATGCTGCTGACACTGCTGCGCGAACTGGCGTTCATCATCATCGATCACCCTGATCTGCTCGACATGGAAAACGCCGACAACGAAGGCATGGCCGCCACCCACCTGGCCGCCGACATGTTGATCGACTACCGCATGTGGGCCGACGGCATGACGATCGAAGCCGCCCAGGCCTGGCTGAGCGAGCCGCAGTTCATCACCGACTTCGGGATTGCGCTGGATGCTTATGGCAAGTCGGTGGAATCGCAGGAAGAAAAGAGCGAGTAAATCCGCGCTCACAAACAAAAACGGCCGCTAGTCATCACTGACAGCGGCCGTTTTGCATTACGCGTTGCGGATCAGTTCAACACCACCGCACCACGTTTTTCCTGCTTGCGACGGCGAGACACCAGAAGACCGGTTGCCACCACCATCAGGCTCAGCAGGCCGGTGGCGAGGATTTCCACGCGGTGCGCTTCCTGGAACAACATGATGGTCAGGGCCGCGACGATGAAGATGATCACCGCGTAGGTCAGGCCCGGGAACAGCCACATGCTGAATTCGATTTTCTCGCCACGGGCCATGCGCTGTTTGCGCATCCGCAGTTGCGAGAACGCGATCACCAGGTACACCAGCAGTGCGATCGCACCGGAGCTGGCCAGCAGGAATTCGAACACGGCGGCCGGCGCCACGTAGTTGGCGAATGTGCAGAGGAACGCGGCGCCAGTGGACAACATCACCGCCCAGTAAGGCGTACCGCTTTTGTTGGTGCGAGTCGACATGGCCGGTGCGTCACCGCGCTTGCCGAGGGAGAACAGCATGCGCGACGAGGTATAGAGCGCCGAGTTCAGGCAGCTGGTTACGGCGACCAGAACCACGATGTCGACGATCATTTTCGCGTTCGGGATGCCCATGCGTTCCAGTACGGTCTGGTAAGAACCGAGGTTCGCCAACATAGGATCGTTCCATGGCACCAGCGCCACGACGATGAAGATCGACACGAGGTAGAACAAACCGATCCGCCAGATCACCGAGTTGGTGGCCTTGGAGATCTGCTTGCCCGGGTCTTTCGATTCCGCGGCCGCGATGGTCACGATCTCGGTCCCCATGAACGAGAACATGGTGGTCAGAATCGCGCCCAACACCGCGCCCATGCCGTTAGGCAGGAAGCCGCCGCTGTCGAACAAGTGCGAAACGCCGCTGACCTGGCTGTTCGGCAGGTAGCCGAAAATTGCCGCAAGGCCGAGCCCGATGAACCCGATGATCGCCAGCACTTTAACCAGCGCAAACCAGAATTCGAACTCGCCGTAGTTTTTCACGCTGAACAGGTTGGTCACGGTCAACAGCAGAGTGATGACCAGCGCAAACGCCCAGATACCTACGTCGGGGAACCACGCGTGCAGGATGGTCGCGGCGGCGTTGGCTTCCAGCGGAATCACCAACACCCAGAACCACCAGTACAACCAGCCGATAGTGAAACCAGCCCAGTGCCCGATGGCGCGGTCGGCATACGTCGAGAAAGAGCCGGTGTCGGGCGAAGCAACCGCCATTTCGCCGAGCATCCGCATCACCAGCACCACCAGGGTACCGGCGGCTGCATAGGCCAGCAGCACTGCAGGACCTGCGGCGGCGATGGCGTGGCCGGAGCCAACGAACAGACCGGCGCCGATTACACCGGCGATCGACAACATGGTCACATGACGCGGTTTGAGCCCCTGTTCGAGGCCATTGGAGCTTGGGGTACTGCTCATCGAAACTACCTTTGCAAGGAAAGCGATTGCGTCCGGCCCGTCCGAAGTTTCCTTCTCGTAAAAAGAAACCAACGGGGCGTTCCTTATTCTGCACGCAATAATTGCGCCAAAATATTTCAAACTCTTTCGGGCCGGGGCTTTGCGCGCGACCGGACAGTCATCGCAAGTCATTGGATTTAATGGCAATCTGCCAGAGCGTTACCCTGCGACTCACTTTTAAAGACGAATCCGCGCACCAGAAACACACTGAAAAAGTGTGGGATGCACAATAAAAGGGCGAATCGGGAACGTTCGGCCGGATAGCGCTTCCAACACCCCGCCAAAGCTGGCAACATCGCGCCTTTTTTTACGCGACACCCAAGCGATTGCACGTTCAAACACCCGTTCGGTTGTTGATGGGGCGACAGTCTGCTGTGCTGATGCGACAACCCGCCACATGCCACCCGTTTACCGCTCGTAGCGCTGTTGGCTGCCATTGAAACGCTATGCTAGCTTGGCCGCCTCGCCAGGAAGGCCATCAAACAGCAGGAGCGCAACATATATGAGGAACGCACATGGCTGAGGCCACGCCCGCGCTTGAAATCCGCAACTTGCACAAACGCTACGGACAGCTTGAGGTGCTCAAAGGCATCTCGCTGACCGCACGCGACGGCGACGTGATCTCGATCCTGGGTTCCTCCGGTTCCGGCAAGTCCACGTTCCTGCGTTGCATCAATCTGTTGGAAAACCCGCACCAGGGCCAGATCCTGGTGGCCGGTGAAGAACTCAAGCTCAAGGCCGCCAAGAATGGCGAACTGGTTGCCGCCGACGGCAAACAGATCAACCGCCTGCGTTCCGAGATTGGTTTTGTGTTTCAAAACTTTAATCTGTGGCCGCACATGAGCGTCCTCGACAACATCATCGAAGCCCCGCGCCGCGTGCTCGGCCAGAGCAAGGCCGAAGCCATTGAAGTCGCGGAAGCACTGCTGGCCAAGGTCGGCATCGCTGACAAGCGCCACGCCTACCCGGCGCAACTGTCCGGTGGCCAGCAGCAACGCGCGGCCATCGCGCGCACGCTGGCGATGCAGCCGAAGGTGATCCTGTTCGACGAACCCACCTCCGCCCTTGACCCGGAAATGGTTCAGGAAGTACTTAGTGTCATCCGCGCATTGGCCGAAGAAGGCCGCACCATGCTGCTCGTGACCCACGAAATGGGCTTCGCCCGTCAGGTCTCCAGCGAAGTGGTGTTCCTTCATCAGGGCCTGATAGAAGAGCAAGGATCGCCACAGCAGGTGTTCGAAAACCCGCTTTCGGCGCGCTGCAAACAATTCATGTCCAGCAACCGCTAACGGAGCAACATGCATGCAGAACTATAAAAAGGTCTTCCTGGCCGCCGCCGTCACCCTCGCGTTCAGCGCCGGTGCCATGGCCGAAACCCTGAAGATGGGCATCGAAGCGGCTTACCCGCCGTTCAACAATAAAGACGCCAGCGGCAACGTGGTCGGCTTCGACAAAGACATCGGCGACGCCCTGTGCGCCAAGATGAAAGTCGAGTGCACCGTAGTCACCTCCGATTGGGACGGCATCATCCCGTCGCTGAACGCGAAGAAATTCGACTTCCTGATCTCGTCTTTGTCGATCACCGAAGAGCGCAAAGGCGCGGTGGACTTCACCGACCCGTACTACTCGAACAAGCTGCAATTCATCGCACCGAAGAACGTCGACTTCAAAACCGACAAGGACTCGCTCAAAGGCAAAACCATCGGTACGCAGCGTGCCACGCTGGCCGGCACCTGGCTGGAAGATACCTATGCGGATGACATCAAGGTCAGCCTCTATGACACCCAGGAAAACGCCTACCTCGACCTGACCTCCGGCCGCGTCGACGCCATCCTCGCCGACAAGTACGCCAACTATGACTGGCTGAAAAGCGAAGCCGGCAAGAACTACGAGTTCAAAGGCGACCCGGTCGTGGAAAGCGACAAGATCGGCATTGCTGTGCGCAAGGGCGATCCACTGCGCGAGAAGCTGAACGCTGCACTGAAGGAAATCGTCGCTGACGGTACCTACAAGAAGATCAACGACAAGTACTTCCCGTTCAGCATCTACTGATCCTGACCTGCGGAACCGGCGCCGTGATGCAACGGCGCCGGCTCCCGACCTTGCCTGCCGCGATTTGAAAAGAAATCCATGATTATCGACCTTTACGGATTCGGCCCGGCGCTCGCCGCTGGCGCGCTGATGACCGTCAAACTGGCTCTCTCGGCCCTGTGCCTGGGTCTGGTGCTCGGTCTGCTCGGCGCCTTGGCCAAGACTTCCCCGTACAAGCCGCTGCAATGGCTTGGCGGCTTTTATTCAACCCTGGTGCGCGGCGTCCCGGAATTGCTCTGGGTGCTGTTGATCTACTTCGGTACGGTCAACCTGATGCGCGCGCTCGGTGAGTTTTTCGGCAACCCCGATCTGGCACTCAGCGCCTTTGCCGCCGGTGTCATCGCGCTCGGTTTGTGTTTCGGCGCCTACGCCACGGAAGTGTTTCGTGGCGCAATCCTCGCCATTCCCAAAGGTCACCGTGAGGCCGGCGTGGCCCTGGGCCTGTCGAAATGGCGAATCTTCACCAAGCTGATCATGCCGCAGATGTGGCGCATCGCCCTGCCGGGCCTGGGCAACCTGTTCATGATCCTGATGAAAGACACTGCGCTGGTGTCAGTGATCGGCCTGGAAGAAATCATGCGTCATGCGCAGATCGGCGTGACCATGTCGAAACAGCCGTTCACCTTCTATATGGTTGCCGCGCTCATGTATCTCGGCCTGACGGTGGTGGCGATGACCGGCATGCACTTCCTGGAAAAACGCGCCGCCCGTGGCTTTGCGAGGAGCGCTCAATGAACTGGGAAGTCATCATCAAGTGGCTGCCGAAACTGGCGCAGGGCGCGACCCTGACCCTGGAACTGGTGGCCATCGCCGTGATTGCCGGCCTGTTGCTGGCGATTCCGCTGGGCATCGCCCGCTCTTCGAAGCTGTGGTACGTGCGTGCTTTGCCCTACGCCTACATCTTCTTTTTCCGCGGCACACCGTTGCTGGTTCAGCTGTTCCTGGTCTATTACGGCCTGGCGCAGTTCGACGCTGTCCGTAACAGCCCCATGTGGCCGTACCTGCGCGATCCGTTCTGGTGCGCAACGGTAACCATGACCCTGCACACCGCGGCGTACATCGCCGAGATCCTGCGCGGCGCGATTCAGGCCATCCCACCGGGCGAGATCGAAGCGGCGCGTGCCCTGGGCATGTCCAAGCCCAAAGCGATGTTCTACATCATCCTGCCGCGGGCAGCACGCATCGGCCTGCCGGCCTACAGCAACGAAGTGATATTGATGCTCAAGGCCAGCGCCCTGGCCAGCACCGTCACCCTGCTGGAACTGACCGGCATGGCCCGCACGATCATTGCTCGCACCTACCTGCCGGTGGAAATCTTCTTCGCCGCTGGCGTGTTCTATCTGGTGATGGCTTACGTGCTGGTGCGCGGCTTCAAGTTGCTGGAGCGCTGGCTGGGCGTCGATGCCTGCCAAGGGCGCTGAAACTTCCCACGTGCTGACGGGCGAGGACTTACTCGCCCGCTTCACGGCACTGAATACTTTTCTGACAGCGCACCAGGCGTTGTGGAAACCTCGACCGTTCACTCATCTTCAGCTTCCCTGGGAAGCGTCCTACCCGGAGCTGGCCTCATGGCTACGCGGCCGGTCGCTGCAAGATGCGGAAAATGCTCACAACCACCCTGCCAATCTTGCCGATGCGCCGGAGCCGTTCGCTTCATTGGCGGCGTTGTCGGCTGAACTGAGCGCGGTCGGTGAGTTACCGGAACATGCGCTGGAAACTGCGGGCCATCGATTGAATGTTGATGTACCGGGGCGTAAATGGCAGCAGATCGAGGCGTTCGGCAGTCGACTGTCCTTCGCATCGCAACCGACGCATTGGCTGGACTGGTGCTCCGGCAAGGGACACTTGGGGCGGCGTCTGCTGAGCACCGGGCAACAACTGACTTGCGTTGAATACGATCCGGCGCTGGTTGCCAGTGGTCAGGCGCTTAGCCAGCGTCATCATTTACACGCGCGGCATGTTGAACAGGATGTTCTGGCGGCAGATGCTTCAGCCGTATTGAACGCACTTCACACGCCGGTTGCCCTCCACGCCTGCGGTGATCTGCATGTGCGACTGATGCAATTGGCCAGCGCCGCCGGTTGCCGACAAATGGCAATCGCTCCGTGCTGCTACAACCGGATCAATCGCACGGAATATCAGGCGTTATCCCTGGCCGGCTCGGGATCGCTCCTACAGCTATCTTTAGAGGATCTGGCGCTACCGATGAGCGAAACCGTCACCGCCGGTGCACGAGTCCGACGCCAGCGCGACACCTCGATGGCACGACGCCTTGCCTTTGACTTGCTGCAACGGCAACTACGCGGCATCGACCAATACCTGCCAACCCCTTCGCTACCCAGCACCTGGCTGGAAAAACCCTTCGCCGATTACTGCCGCGATCTGGCAGCGCTCAAAGAGTTATCCACAATCGGCCCGCAGGATTGGCCAGCGCTGGAGGCGGCCGGTTGGCAGCGGTTAGCCGAAGTTCGCAACCTGGAATTACTTCGCGGAATATTCCGACGACCACTGGAGCTTTGGCTGAATCTGGATCGAGCACTTTTCCTCGCCGAACAGGAATACGTCGTGCGCCTTGGCACCTTCTGCGATGCGCCACTCACACCGCGCAATTTCCTCCTGCTCGCCGAACGCGCTTAAAACACTCCAGCCTGTGGATAACTCTGTTGATGAAATTCTTGTGGATCCAATATCCACGCCTGTTTCGTGGCTTTAACACTGCTGGTCATTTTTTGTTCACATGAATAAATAACCAGTAAAACAGGGATTTGCGAACAAAATGAGAATGCGTCCACAAATACTCACACTTGAGCGCGGGCCTGCCGATCAGTTGTGCATAAGCTTCCATTCAAAACGACATAAATCAGCTGATACGAAGCAGATCTGACAAAAAAAATCGCCGCCTCAGGGTAGGAATACAAACCTTGAAAGTGCCTGTTTTCAAGGGTGAAAACCCAGAGATAACGCCTACGTTGAGCTTGATCCTGCACCCGCATAAAAATAGTCTGAATTCAGGGGTTTACAGATTTAACCCAATCGCTATAATCGTCGCCCACACGCCGGTATAGCTCAGTTGGTAGAGCAACTGACTTGTAATCAGTAGGTCCCGGGTTCGACTCCTGGTGCCGGCACCATACAAAACAAAGCCCCTGCAGAAATGCAGGGGCTTTGTTGTTTCTGGGGTGTTTATATTTCTGGCAACGCAACACCTTCCGTAGAAACAGCACCTCTCCCCCGCACACTTCGACTGCCTCGCCACACCTCCTCTTTCAATCCCCGAAAGCACCGCTTTGCCCCCAAAGGTTTAGATTTCCATTTATGGCAAATTATGAGCTGGCAATAATTATGACGTGCTCATAAAAGCTGTAATTGCATAAACGGCATTTTTCAGTGCTCAGAACTGGCTGAGGAGCTTTGATTGTGGGGTTAGGCTGCGAGGCATTCATTACAAAAAAGCCCCTGCAGAAATGCAGGGGCTTTGTTTATTTCCGGTCTTAAGCAGGATGCAAATCCCGCAACGCTTCAGGATGCTGACTCGCAACACGCAGCAGGGTTTGCGCTGCGCCCGTCGGCTGCCTGCGGCCTTGCTCCCAATCCTGCAATGTCCGCCGACTCACACCGATCAGCTTGGCAAACGCGCTTTGGGAAATGCCCACCTTGGCACGAGCTTCTGCTGCTGCAGAAAGCGGCACATGAGTTACCCGCGCGGCTTTTCTTTCTTTCATTTGACGCACAGAGTCCAGCAAGTCCTGCTGGAATTGCTCCACTTCATTGGCCATCGCTGATTTCCTCCTTCAATTGCTTGAGCAAGGCTGTGGGCAAGTTGTCGAACTTTGCCTTGGTGTAGGCAATGAGCAACCAAATTGAACAGAAATTCATTGAGGTAAATCGCCTTCCCTACGGCGAGGGCTTTTTGCGTTTCAAACCTGACTGACCTCAAACACAAACGAAATCCTGCCCTGGCTCGCACTCCACACATATCTCAGATGTTTGCCCTGCTTGGGAATCGAAACTGCCGGTGGCCGGAACGCGGCGACGCATTCGTGCCCGGCCAAGCGAACGCTGTTGTAAAGCAAACCCCAGGATTGGGCTTCACGTAGCTGCCGGGCGAATGCCTGAGAAGGGCCGTAGGCATCAGGATCAGGGTTGTGCAGGTTCGGATAGTCGTGGCGAATGTCGTGCAGCGGTTTGACGACTCGGTTGACGTAGGTGCGCATGGTCAATTCGAGGTCTGCTTCGTTGGTGGCTGCGAGAAAGCGTTCCTGGTGATAGCAGGTTTCGGCGATAGCCGCGGCCTGGCTGCTGGCGGCGTAGTAAACGCCGAAGGTGCCGTCGGTGAAGCGGCTGCTTTTGCCGATGTGGGTGAACGCAGCCATCACCGGGGTCGACCCGGGGCCTGAGAGCCGATCTTCCGGGCGCACCCGGTCAAGGACGCCCGCCTGAGCGATCAGACGATCGTTGGTCAGCGCTTCGAGGGCGTAGGCAATTTCCAGGTCTTCGGGGTCGAGCACGTCTTCGAACAGCGCAATTGGCGGGAAGCTGCTGTTAACGATCCGGTAGGCGCGCGGCCAATGCGGATCGGCCAGCGCTGGCGTGCTCAACCGCGCACTCCGTCGAGGTAGCGTCGTACATCGGCGATATCGACCACGCGTCCTGCCAGCATGTAGTCCAGAGCGGTTTGCCCATTAAACGGCGCAGCAGTGTTCGGGCTGCTGACCCACGTATAAGCGCGCTCGCGGCTGTTGCTGAAGATGATGCTCAACGCCTTGTGAATGCCCATCAGGTAGGAGATGCGCTCAAGGGTGTCGTGGGGTAGGCGCACGTTTGGCGGCAGGTGTTTGTACTTGTAGAACGTGGTGTTGCCGACACCGCCGAGCAATGTGCGTTGCTGCTCGGCGTTGCAGCCCCACCGCTCCATGAGGTTGAAGAAAAACTTCAGCGCGACGCGACCCGCTTCGGGGGCGTCAAGTTGTTCGCGTGGGGTGAGGGCTGGGATTGAGGTAGACATGGTCTCCTCCATTAGTAGGTGACGTGCCATGAAGCCTAGTACAGATACGAATGCTTGTTTTATTTTTATCCGCTAATGAATCAGATCGTTATCCAGATGAAGTCGTTGAAAAGCCATGTTTTATCATTTCACGTGAGTATTTTTTGACCCCAATCACCCCCGAGTCATCAAAAACCCCGATCCTGTGTCAGCCTCCAGCCATCGGCGGGGACATCAATTCGCTACTAAACCCGCGACAACTATGCTCAGGTGCAGGAATATAGCCGGCATATGGCGCCGGACCGGTCGTCTCGTAAACAACAATACCCAGCCCACTTCAGAGGGCATTACCCATGGATAGCAGAACCTTACGCAACCTCATGCGCATCGTGCAGACCGGCTCGTTGTCGGCCGCAGCCGAGCATTCGTGCCTGACCGTGCAGGCATTGGCCGCGCAGTTGAACAAGGTCGAAGAGCAGTTCGGTTTCCGCTTGTTTCGTCGTTCCAACAAAGGGCTGACGCTGACGCCTCAAGGCACCGAGCTGACGCCTTATATGGACAGAGTGCTGATTGCCACGCGACAGATGGAAGAAAAAGTCGAGGCGCTCAAAGTGCCGGGGCAACGCACGTTGAAGGTTGCGTTAAACAACACGTTGTCGCCTGACTTCAATCGGCGAATGATCGGACGCCTGATTGAGGTGTTTCCCGATTATCAGATGGAATTCAGCTACGCCGAGTCGATGGAAAACCTCAGCAAGCTGAAAAACGAAGACTTTGACCTCGCGGTGCTGATCGGCCCGCAGCGTCCGGGTTTGCCGAGCATTGTCCTGCCGGATGTGCAGGTGCAGGTGGTCGGCGCGCATTGTGGGCAGGAGAACGATCCGCTGACGTTGCTGGGCAACAAGTTTCAGGTGCGTCCTGCGGAAGATTGTCCGTATTCCCACAGCTTCTTGCGTTTTCTCGACGCCGGGCTGGGCAATCACGAGAACGGTCAACGCATGGTCTACTCCTGCAGCGAGACCCTTACGTTATCGCTGATAACGCAGATGGATGCCGTTGGCATGGTTTCCCGCGAGGCCGCGCAGAAGAACGGCCTGACGATCTTCCCCGGTTTCGAGGATTTCCTTGAGGTGCGGCTGGCGATCAATAACCCGGACCTGTCGAACCAGGCGTTGAGCGACGTGGTCGATCTGCCGCTACATGAACGAGCCGAGCGCAATGTACGCAGCCGTCCCAACCGCCACACTGAGAAAGAGGTTTTTGCTGAAATACGCACATAACAACGTCGGAATCGCGGCATAGAATTCCGGGCGATCGAGCTGTATGTGCTGATCCTTGATCAACAAGGGAGTCAGGCTGATCGCAGCGACGATCGCCACTGGCAGGTATTCCAGCGCGCGCGCGATAAACGGCGGCCAGTGCTCGGTGTTGATCTGTAAGGGCAGAGCCCGCGGCAGAAAGGTCACGGCCATCATCAGCGCGACCACCAGAATCAGGAACGTTTGGTCAGGCATACACCCACTCCGCAGCCCACAAACGTGGCGATAAACACATTAAACGGCGAGCTGCCGACCAGGCTCAGTGCGCCCATGCAAACCACAGCGGCCGCGGCTGCGATGAGTTTGTTGCGGGTGTTGCACAGCGACACCAGCACGTAGAGCATCATCGCCGTCAGTGCGTAGTCGAGCTGATATTTGATCAAGTGCGCCGCGTACTGGGCGCAAACCGCGCCGAGCAAACCACCGAGCACCCACGAGGTATGGCAGAACAGGTTGAAGCCAATCAGATAACGCACGTTGACCGGCGCGCCGGTGCCGAGTTTTACGCTGTGGAAAGCAAAGGATTCGTCGGTCAGGCCGCCGGCGTAGCACCATCGCTCCATGCGACTGAGCCCTAACGCACGCAGGGCTTTTGCCATGTACACCGACATCAACATGTGCCGCGCATTGATCAGAAAAGTGGTCAGCACAATGGTGGTCAGCGAAGCACCGCTAGAGATCAGCGCCAACGCGGCAAATTGCGAAGCGCCGGCATAAACGAATAAACACATCGCCACGGGCAGCCACATTGGCAGCCCCGCGTTGACGGCCATCAAGCCGAATACGAACGCCACCGTGAAATACCCGGCGACCACCGGGCTGGCTTCGGCAAACGTACGCGACGGCTGATGGTTGACCATCAGCGGCGCACTGCCGGACGTTTCATTCATAGATCCCTCTCAAATGTCCGTTCGCCGTGAGGCTCGCAAAAACCCTGGGCAGCCCAAAAACGCTTGCCCGCGAGGTTAGCATCGTCGACGAACAGAAACATCCGCAACACACCCACACGTTTCATGTCGGACGACGCCGCTTCAACCAGACGTTGACCGACGCCTTGACTGCGATACAGCGGACTGACGGCCAGATGATTGATCGTGCCGCGACTGCCGAGCATCCCGCCCAGCACCGCCCCGACGATCTCGCCGGCCACGTCGAAGGCCAGAAAGGCCGTGGTGGTTTTCTGGATTAATACCCCGCGCAGGCACTTGGCGTCCTGCCATTCGCAGAAGGACACTTCATCGAACTGGCGGAAGAAGCGCTCCATGCGCTGCGCATCCTTGGCCGTGGCGCGCCGCAGCAGCACCGGCGTCGAGCACTCGACGCCGTCGATTGGGGTGATCTGATTAGCGAACAATGTCGAAAGCGGTCCCGGGCCGCGAGAAGGAAATCGCCAGAATCTGCCGGTACGCCATGGCATGGGTGTGCGAGTTGCGCGCCGGGGTCACGTAGTGGCGCATGTCGCGGTCGAGGAAGTAGGTGGTATCGAGAATTTCCTGGTAAGTGGTCGACGCCAGTTGATGCTCGTGGATGTCGTACAAACGACTCTCTGCACCCTCGACATTGTTGCGGCCCCAGAAGTGCACACCGCTGAACGGATAACCGTCGCAATGAATCCCTTCGGGGGTGATTTCCAGCTGTTTGCCGGGTTTGATCTCGATGCGGATCTGATGGATCTGGCACTGCCAGATTTCATCGTGCAGCTCTTCCGGCAATACGCTTTTGTACACTTCGAAATCGGTGTCGATCAGGCTGCGCATCACTGGCGATGAAATCACTTCATCGGAAAAGTCCTGGAAGTGCCGGACCAGACCGCCGACATAGGCGTTGTTTTCCTTGGACTGCACGTACGCGCGATGTTCGAGCTGAGTCAGTTCGCGAGTCTTGGGGTTGTATTCAAAATCGCTGTAACGACGGAAACGCATGCCGGCTTCGGCCTGACCGTAGTAACTGTCAGGTTCCATGTTTTCCCAACTTTTGGTCAGTCTGACGAAGTCGGCGAAATGACCGTAGAGATTGAAGTCACCACCCTGGACGTTGACGTATTTGTCGCGCCGTAGCGATTCGCCCACTTCTCTGTTCAAAACGATCATTACCAAATTCTCCGCTGCATTGAGCGGCCTAATCTATTAGGTGCAGAATTTGCGTCCATGAGAAAGAATTTCAGGCATTTAAAGCGCTGTTTGAAACGGGGGTTGAAGCAACTGAAAAACAACTTTTACATGACAAAAACACGGGTTTTTTCCGGTTTTTTATAAAAATACGTCGAAAAAAAACCCCGAGACAGTCGGGGTTTTTCTCAAACTTGTTACACCTGATCGTTCATCAGAAGATGTTGATCGGGTAGTCCACGAATACACGCAGCTCGTTGCCGCTGACGTTGTACTCGCTGGATTTCTGCGAAACACGCAGGATCGAGCTGCGCAGTTTCACGCTCAGGTCTTTGGCCGGGCCACTTTGCACGACGTACTTGAACTGGTTGAAGATTTCGCGCTCGGTGCCGCCTTCGCTGGTGGAGGTGGTGATGTTGTCGCCACGCACGTAAGCGAAGTTGTAGCTCAGACCCGGTACACCGAATGCGCCGAAGTCCAGGCCATAGCCCAACTGCCAGCTGCGTTCGTCTTCGGCGTTGAAGTCGGACCAGTAGGAGTTGGCCAGGTAGATGGTGTTGCCGCCATCGCCAACGCGTTGTTGATCCTTCTGATAGCCGCCATAGGCGTAGCCTAGGTTGCTGTCGCCGGTGGAGCGCTGGTGCGCCACGGTGAACGAGTGCGGACCAGTAGCGAAAGTTGCTGCCAGGCTCCAGATCTTGTTGTCGTCGCCAGTTACACCGTTTTCGCGGACATAGGAGTGGTCCAGTTTGGTGCGATAGCCATTGAAGTCCAGGGTCAGCGACTGATCCTTGTTGAACGGCAAGACGTAGTTGGCGTTCACGTATTGTTTCTTCAATACGTCTTCAACATCGGAGGCGTACAGCGCACCTTTGAAGCGTTCAGTGAACTGGTAGCTACCGCCCAGTACGTTGATCGACTTCAGACCACCGCTGTCACGGCCTTCATCGCTCTTGCGCGATTCGGCGGTGAAACGACCGGCGTTCAATTCCAGGCCTTTGATCTCTCTGGAAGTGATCAAGGTACCGGTGTAGCTTTCCGGCAGTAGACGGGAGTTGTCGTAGTTCAGCACCGGCAGGGCCGGCATCTGATCGCCGTAGGTCAGCACGGTGTTGGAGAAGCGGAACTTGACCGCTGCACCGCCCTTCGCGATGTCATGGTTCGCGCGACCGTCATTTTCTTGCTTGAAGAAATCGATACCACCGGCGCCGCTGCGGCCCTTGCCGCCATCCAGACGCAGTGCGTACAGACCGAAAGCGTCCACGCCGACACCGATGGTGCCTTGAGTGAAACCGGACGAGAACGTACCGATGGCCGCTTGGCCCCACTCGGCTTTGTCGTCGTTACCGTCTTTGTAATCACGATTGATGTAGGCGTTGCGCAGCAGCACTTTCAGGCTGCTGTCTTCTTGAAAACCCTTGGACTCGGCCTGGTCGTTAGCCATGGCCTGTGTAGCGCTCAACATCCCCAGAGCGATCAGGCTGATTCGCTTGTTCAACATTTTATTTTCCTTATTTCGGGTTGAAACGCGCTGTGTCGAACGGCTGAAACGGCGCTATTGCGCTCTTTTTTCACCCCGAAACAAAAAGGCCCGCCCACGACAAAGTCGTGGCGGGCCTTCTTATTATTTTGGGTCATGGCGGTTGGCCACAGGCGTTGAGCCGAATCGTAGCCGCGCCCTTAACATTGTGTCAATTTCAAGAATCGTCTTTAAATAGGCGAAAATCGTCTAAGAAACGTAAATTTAACGCTCACTCCTTGCACGGAAATGCGTTAAGCCAGTGAATCCAGCGCGTATCAAGCACAACCGTCAAGACCACAAAATGCGGAAAACTCGCCAGTACCATCGCTGCCAATCGCCTGCCCTAACCAATCGGCAAAGGCTTGCGGCTTGCCCAGCCAAGGGCTGATATCGATAAGCGTGTAGTGGCCGTCTTGTTCCAACGCGAGCGTCGGGAATCCCTGCCCACCCAACTGAGCCAGCAGTGCGCGACTGGCTTTTATGTGTTGCTCGGTATCCACGGATTTAAACGCGGCCTGAAAGATTTCCTCGACGTAGCCCAGGTCAATTGCGAGCTCCAGAAGTACAGATTCATCGGCAATCCGCCGCCCTTCCACGTAATGCGCAGCCTGCAAACGCCCGAGCACCTCCAGACCACGGCCGTCGATTGCCTCTGCTGCCAAAACGGCAGCGATCGGTGGTGTCGAGTCAAAGACGGCCGTGTGATCGCGCAGCAAGCCGTCGAAATACGCTTCGCCAAAAGGCTGCCCGGTGTATTCGGCAATGCGCCGATCGTGGGGCATGACGTAATTGCGCAACTGCGGCGAAACGCTTTGGCGGTTGGCGCCGCTCATCATCCCGCCCGCATGAGCGCTCACCGGCAGCACTAGTTGCGCCGCTTCCACCAGCGGTTTGGCGCCATAGCACCAACCGCACAATGGGTCGTAAATGTAGTGAAGGATCATCAGAAAACTCCGGCATAAACGTGGGAAAAGTTGATGCCGGCAGACTAGTCCTCAAGCCAATGCGGAAAAACGCCGGAATGGCTCTCAAACTGTTTCGTGAATCGGGCGAATTGTCCGAACGGTCAGGTTGTATCGAGTTCGACACAAATTGAAACAATCACACAAAGGAACTTCTCAGGAATAATTAACGGAAGTAAATGCAAAGCATTACCATTCGCGCGCTTGATTCTTCCAACCTTTCGGATGCGCTTTTCAATGCCTGCCCCGTTCCGTCTTACGCCCGTCACCCTTGGGCTTTCTGCTTTTCTGTCCAGCGGTTTTGCCTACTCCGCGACCGAATTACCCGCCACCGCCATCAGCGCTGAAGCGCAAGCCGATGATCCGCGGGTAAAAGTCAGCAACACCGCGACCCGTACCTCGACTCCGGTGCGTTATGTGCCGCAGGCCATTGATTCGATCAAAACGTCGAACGTTGCCAATTACGGCACCAACGATATCGGCGATGCCCTGAGCGGCATGCCCAACGTCAGCAGCAGCGCCGACACCCGCTTCGACAGTTTGCGGATCCGCGGCTTCGACGCCAGCAACGACTTCTATCTGGACGGCATTCGCGACGACAGCCAATACAAGCGCGACTTGCACAACATCGAACGCGTCGAAGTGCTCAAAGGCCCGGCGGCCGTGTTGTACGGCCGCGGCAGTCAGGGCGGGATCGTCAACCGCGTGAGCAAAGCGCCAGAGGCCGGCCGCCGCTCCACCATCGAAGCCCAGGGCGGCAGCGAAGATCTGCGCAGCCTGTACGCCGACCTCAGCACCGACCCGAGTGACAACATCAGCCTGCGCCTGAACATGGGCAACATGGATGAAAACAGCTTTCGCGATGGCGTCAGCGGTAACCGCCAACTGTTCGCACCGTCGATGAGCTGGCAACTGACGCCCGACCTGAACTGGCTGGTGCAATACGAATACAGCCGCTACAACCGCACCCCTGATCGCGGGATTCCGGGCGTGAATGGCCGGCCGGCCGATGTCGGCCGCGACACCAGCTACGGCAACGATCACGACTTCATCGACGACAAGTCGCAATCGCTACGCTCGAAACTCACTTACGAAATCAACGACAACTGGCAACTTCGCCAGACCCTCGGCGTGTTCAAGCTCGACAGCGATTTCGACAACACCTACCTCACCGGTTACACGCCTGCAACCAACAAGGTCACCCGCCAGCACTGGCAGCAGGATCTGACCACCCGCAACGTCTACAACAACGTCGAACTCGAAGGTGGTTTCGATACGTTTGGCCTTGAGCATCGTTTGCTCACCGGTATCGAAATTGGCAGCCAGCGCCGCGACCCGACCTTGTACAACGCCGCCACCGGCAGAACGCCAGGCGCGCAGCCGGTGCCGTCGCTCGACCTGTTCAACCCGAACCGCGATCTGCGTCACACCGGCGCCATGCAGGTATCCAGTAGCAGCCATACCGAAGTCGAAAGCCGCGCAGTCTACGTGCAGGATCAACTGCGTCTGAACGACCAATGGCAACTGCTCGGCGGCTTGCGCTACGACACGTTTGATATCGAGTCGACCAACAAGCTGCGCAACATTTCCGAAGATCGCGACAGCCACAGCACCAGCCCGCGCGTGGGCCTGGTCTGGACGCCGCTCGAAAATCACTCCTTCTACGCCTCATGGTCGAAGACCTTCTCGCCAGTGGGCGGCGGCCTGATCGGCATCACGCCGGGGGCGGCCGGCAACACCAACGACCTGAGCCCCGAGCTGACCAAGCAGAAAGAGATCGGCGTGAAGAGCGACTGGCTCGATGATCGCCTCAGCACAACGTTGGCGATCTATGACCTGGAGCTCTACAACCGTCGCACCACCGATCCCAATGATCCGACCCTGACGGTGATGTCCGGTCTGCAACGCTCGCGCGGGATCGAACTGACCGCTACCGGCAACCTCGTCGGCAACTGGTACGTGCGCGGTGGCGTCGGTATGCAGGATGCGAAGATCGAGAAGGACAACAACGGTCTGGAAGGCAAACGCATCAACAACGTCGCCAAGCACAACGGCAGTCTGTTCCTGACCTGGAAACCGGAGATGGGCTGGTACGGCGAAACCGGCCTGACCCTGGTCGGCCAGCGTTATGCCGACAACGCCAACACCACCGTGCTGCCGGGTTATGGCCGTTGGGATGCGCTGGTCGGTTATCGCTTCAAGGACTGGGATTTGCGTACGGCGTTGAACAACATCACTGATCGCGAGTATTACGCGTCAGCGACCAGCGCCGCGCAGATCATGCCGGGGGCGCCGCGTAGCGTGGTGATGACGGGAACCTACAGTTTCTGAAGCAAGATCAAAAGATCGCAGCCTGCGGCAGCTCCTACAGGGGAATTCGCATTCCAGTGTAGGAGCTGCCGCAGGCTGCGATCTTTTCAGCCGCGCAAAAAAAGCGCCGCCATCCCGGCAGCGCTTTCACCAATCCCTGTTGTTTTTCTTATCCTTCCATCACAGCCCACAACGCTTCCAGTTCGGCCTCGCTGAACAGGTCAGCGGGGTAGCGCTCGATCATCATCCGGCGCGGATCAGGTTCCCTGATCTGACGCGTTCCATTGGACCTCAAAAAGTGCGCGACCATCTGGAGCGATTCGCCATTTACGGCCATGGGATGCAACGTCCGCTCGCTGACTACGTTCACTTCGGCGTTCATTTCAGCGCTCTCTCCCCGGTCATGAGCGGCTAAGTTATCCAAGGTTTATGACAGAACTGTTGAAGTTCTCCTCCCTCCCTAGTGCACCAGGACAAATACAAGAGCTGTGCCAAGGTTTGCGATTTGTCGACAAGTGGATACAAAGAAGCCCGCAGTCCTGTCGGGCTGCGGGCCTCTACGCGTACCTGGCGAGCTAATCGTTGCTCGACTGATTTGCCAATCAGCTCAAGCTGTTACGACTCAACTCACTCTTTGTGCGGCGCTGGCTGCTGTTGGGTAAGGCAGTGAATATTGCCGCCACCCAGTAACAGTTCGCGGCCCGGCACCATCACCACTTCGTGTTGCGGAAACAGGTTCTGCAGAATTTCCCGGGCCGGGGCATCCATTGGATCGTCGAAGCTCGGCGCGATGATGCCGCCGTTGACGATCAGGAAGTTCACGTAGGAACCGGCCAGACGCTCGGTAGGATTACGTTCCTGCGAGCCGTCCACTTGGTCGACGCCAGCGCACTCTTCTTCGGTCGCATACAGCGGCCCCGGAATCGGCATTTTGTGCACCGTGAACGGGCGACCCTTGGCGTCGGTGCTGCTTTGCAGCACTTTCATCGCCGCCTGACAGCGCGGGTAGTTCGGGTCCTGTGGATCATCGGTCCAGGCCAGCAATACTTCACCCGGACGCACGTAGCAGCAGAAGTTATCCACATGACCGTCGGTTTCGTCGTTGAACAAACCGTCCGGCAGCCAGATGATTTTATCCACAGCCAGATTGTCGCTCAGCACCGCTTCGATCTCTTCGCGCCCCAGATGCGGGTTGCGATTGCGGTTGAGCAGGCATTCTTCGGTGGTGATCAACGTGCCTTCGCCGTCGACATGAATCGAACCGCCTTCAAGCACAAAACCTTCGGTGCGATAGCGCGGGCTGCGCTCGATCTCGAGGATCTTGCCGCCAACCTGCGAATCGCGATTCCATGGCGCGTACAAACCACCGTCGAAACCGCCCCAAGCGTTGAAGTCCCAGTTCACACCGCGTACTTCGCCGTTGTTATTGATGACGAATGTCGGACCGCTGTCGCGTACCCAAGCGTCGTCGCTGGACATCTCGACCACGCGGATATTCGGCACGTCGAGGCGCGCGCGGGCGTTTTCGTACTGGCCGGCGGACACGGCAACGGTCACCGGCTCGAAACGGGCGATGGCTTTGGCCACCGCCGCGTGTGCAGCCTGCGCCGGTTTGCCGCCCAGACGCCAGTTGTCCGGGCGCTCGGGCCAGATCATCCAGGTCTGGGTTTGTGGCGCCCACTCGGCCGGCATGTGGAAGCCGTCGGCACGTGGGGTACTTTTCAATGTGGTCATCGGGATCAGGACTCCAGGGAACCGTCGAGGGTTTTCAACGCGCCGTACAGATTCGGGCGGCGGTCGCGGAATGAACCCCACGCGCTGCGAATATGTTCCAGCTCGTCGAGGTTGAAAGTGTGCACAAGAATACCTTCTTCGGTTTTATTCAGCTCCTGCACTTTTTCGCCGAACTGGTTGGCGATGAACGAAGAGCCGTAGAACGTGATGTCGTAGCCGTCCTGTTCTTCGTTTCCGATGCGGTTGCTGGCAATCAGCGGCATCAAGTTTGCGCCGGCATGTCCCTGCTGCACGCGCTGCCAGTGATCGCGCGACGAAATGCTCTTGTCGTGCGGCTCGCTGCCGATCGCGGTTGGATAGAAGAGGATTTCCGCACCTTGCAGGGCCATGCTGCGCGCCGCTTCCGGGAACCACTGATCCCAGCAGATACCCACGCCGATCTTCGCGTAACGGGTGTTCCACACCTTGAAGCCGGTATCGCCCGGGTTGAAGTAGTACTTCTCGTGATAACCGGGGCCATCCGGAATGTGGCTTTTACGATAAATCCCGAGGTTGCTGCCATCGGCATCGATGATCGCGATGCTGTTGAACCGCGCACGCCCGGCCAGTTCGTAGAAGCTGATCGGCAACACCACCTGCAGCTCTTTGGCGATTTTCTGGAAATGCTTGATGGCGACGTTTTCTTCAACCGTCGTGGCAAGTTGCAGATAGTCCGGGTTGGGCTTCTGGCAGAAGTACGGCGCTTCGAACAATTCCTGGATCAGGATGATCTGCGCGCCTTTGGCGGCGGCTTCGCGCACCAGTCTTTCGGCAGTTTCGAGGTTGGCTTCCAGGTCCCACGAACAGGCCATCTGAGTGGCGGCGACGGTAACGGTACGGCTCATGAATCATCTCCGGGCAAGTGCTTTGACGGTCGAGGTTTCGACCGAAGAGAAAAAACGCGCGCACCGGACAGCCATCGCCATGCCGGAGCAATGGCGACTTTATAGCCGATAAATATCGGCTTTAAAAGCATTAAACGATCAGCTCATCTTAAAATAACTACAAATTACCGATATAAATCCGCTTTATGTAGGGGCTGCCGGAGGCTGCGATCTTTTGCTTTTGCCTTTGAAAAGCAAGATCAAAAGATCGCAGCCTTCGGCAGCTCCTACAGGGGATCGGTGGGTTACAGGCCTTCTTCAAGCACCCGATCGAGCATGTCGACGAAGAAATCCACGCTGCGCCGCGAGGTCACCATCGGCGGTTTGATCTTGAGAATGTTCAGATCATCCCCCGTCGGCTGCATGAAAATCCCCAGCTCGCGCAGGCGATCACACAGCAACGTGGTCTCTTCAGTCGCCGGCTCCAGCGTCTCGCGATTACGGATCAGCTCCACGCCCAGATAGAAACCGGACCCATGCACCGCACCGACCAGCGGATGTTTATCGATCAACGCTTCGAGCCGTGCCTTGAAATGGCCACCGACTACCTGAGCGTTCTCCCAGAGTTTTTCTTCTTCCATCACGTCGAGCACCGCCATACCGATCTGGCAGCTCACCGGACTGCCGCCGGCCGACGAGAAGAAGTAACCCTCGGCTTCCAGCGCCTCGGCGATGTCCCGGCGCGTGATTACCGCACCCAGTGGCTGACCGTTGCCCATGCCTTTGGCCATGGTGATGATATCCGGCACCACGCCCTGCTCTTCGACACCCCAGAAAAAATGCCCCATGCGCCCGTATCCGACCTGCACTTCGTCGGCAATACACACACCGCCCTGCGCGCGGACCAGCGCGTACACCTGCTTCAAGTAACCCGGCGGCAGCGAGATACCCCCGGCATTGCCGTATACCGGCTCGCAGATGAACCCGGCCAGTTGGCGTTTTTGTTCGGCGATTTTTTCCAGATGATGTTCGACGCTGCGCACGTAGTCCGGCGCCGAATCGAGGCCGCGGAACTCGCCACGATAGGTGTTCGGCGCGGGCACCGGATGCACCCAGTCCGGACGGCTTTCGAGGGCTTTCGGATTGTCGGCGACCGAAGTCGAGACCGCATCGGCGCCGATCGTCCAGCCGTGATAAGCCTCAAGCACGCTGATCATGTCGCGACCGCCGCTGTAGGCCCACGCCAGACGAATCGCCAGGTCATTGGCTTCGCTGCCGCTGTTGACCAGAAACACCCGATCCATGCCCTCCGGCGCCAGCTTCAGCAAGCGCTCGGAAAACTCGGCCACCGCCGCATAGTTGAACCGCGAGTTGGTGTTGAGCAGCGACCACTGACGGGCCGCGACCGCCGCCATGCGCGGATGGCCGTGACCGAGCACCGCCACGTTGTTGAGCATGTCGAGGTACGAACGGCCCTGCATGTCGATCAGGTGATTGCGCCAGCCGCGTTCGATACGCGGCGGGTCGACGTAATAATGTTTTTGCGTGCGGGCGAAACTGGCATCGCGGCGTTCGAGCAACGTTTGCCAATCCAGCTCCGGTTCGGCATCGCAGGCCAGTCCCAGCAAGGCTGCCGGTGATGGGCACAACGCCTGCCACGCGGGTGCATGGGACGGCGTACAGAACAGCGGCGCATCCAGATCCGCGCCGCGAATCAGTTGCACGCTCAACGGTCCGCTGACCGAACCCAGCACCTGACCTTTGACCAGCGCCGCGCCACTGTGCAGCGTTGGCGCCACCCCCCACAGCCGAACGCTGAGCTGCGGGCCGTCCAGTTGCAATGACCCGTCTGCCTTTTGATGCAACACGCCGGCAAACGGCGCTTCCACCGCAGTGCCACTCGGCACGCGCAACTCGACGTGCAGCGGGAAGGTATCCGGTTCATCAGCACTGTCGGGCCGGGTGCGTGACAAACGGTACTGACCATAACGACTCGCCGCCAGACCATGGGCGGCGGCGGCTTCGTTCAGCAAGCGTTGGTCAATGCCCTCCTGCTCCCAGTTGCCCGCCTCGAAATGCGGACTGAGCACGCCGAGATCAATCAGCGCAAATTCGCGCCCGACCAGCTCTGGCAACAACGGCGCGAAACCTTCGCTGTTGATTGCCGGCAATGTCTGACCCAACGCATTGAGAATTGCCGCCTCCATCAACGCCAACGGCACTGAAGTTGCGACGCGGAAAATCTCCCACTCGTGACTGAGGTTGTCGCGGCTGTAGGTGTTATCCGGATCGATACTGACTTGTTGCTCGCCACTGAGCACCAGCACCGCCGCGCGGGCGACGATCAGCGGCCATAACGCTTGCAGCTCTTCATGTTGCAGCGGATTGACCGCGTGATAGGCCTGAACCGCCGGCAGAATCACAAACGGATCGCCACCGGCATGGTGCAACAACGCCGCGCAGGTCACCGACAGATCGGTGATACGCCAGGTGCGCACCAGATCGCCGAAGTCGATGACACCCTGCAATTGCCAGTGGCGCTGCGCGTCACGCTGCCACACCACGTTGTCATCGGTGATATCCATGTGGATCGCCTGCACCGGCAGCTTGTCCAGCAACGGCTGCAAACGACGCTCGGCCTGTTCGGCGGCGTCGGCGATCAACGTGCGTTGCTGTTCGTCCTCGATCACCGGTAGCAAGTGGCTGATCAACGCGCTGGCGTGGCGTGCATCCCACTGCAAAGTGCGCTCAAGACCCGTATGGTCGAACCCGGCCAAGGCCAGGTCCATCTCGCCGCAGAGCCGGCCAAATCCGGCGACCACTGCGTGGCCCAAATGATCGAGGTGCGTCAGCGGCTGGCCTTCGATGTAATCCAGCAGCCGCACATGGACGGCCTCGCCATCGACCTCAAGCGACAACAAATCCTGACCGTTATTGGCCGCAATGACCCGCGGCACATGCACATCAGAATGCTCGGCCAGATACTTGAGGCCAGCGTGTTGAGCCTGTAGCTCTACAAGGGCGTAGTCGCCCCGGCAGATTTTCAGCACAAACCGCCCGCGCGCACTGTCAACGCGGTAGTTGAGATCCTGCTGGCTGCCAAGGGCCTGCAACGTGCCGCTGAGCCCGTAATGCTCGGCCAGCCATTGCAGGGCCTGCGCCTCGCTGACTTGCGGGCTGGGCAGACTGGCGCGATGAATCAACGTGGCGAGCGACATGAAAAGACCCCTGAAATTTTATTAGGCGCTTATATCGCCATTGCTTCTGGCGAGACGCAACCCCTGATGATGGTTATTCGAGTACTCGCATCCGGCAGCACTTTGCGCAAGAATGTCGGCCATTGCCCCCTACCACTGGAAATACTTATGAATGTCATCACCACCGACTTGCCCGGTGTTCTGATCATCGAACCGAAGGTGTTTGGTGACGAGCGCGGTTTCTTTTACGAGAGCTTCAACGCCAAGGCGTTCCAGGACGCGACCGGCCTGGACACCCAATTCGTGCAAGACAACCATTCGCGCTCGCAGAAAGGCGTGCTGCGTGGCCTGCATTACCAACTGGAAAACACTCAGGGCAAACTGGTGCGCGTCACTGTCGGTGAAGTGCTCGATGTGGCCGTGGACATTCGCCGCAGCTCGCCGCACTTCGGCAAGTCGGTAGCGGTGCGCCTGTCGGCCGAGAATCATCGTCAGCTGTGGGTGCCGGAAGGTTTCGCCCATGGTTTCGTGGTATTGAGCGAGTTCGCCGAGTTCCTCTACAAGACCACCAACTATTACGACCCATCGTCCGAGCGCAGCATTCGCTGGGATGACCCTGCACTGGGCATCGACTGGCAGCTGGACGAAGCGCCGAAGCTGTCGGCCAAGGATCAGGTAGCAGCGCTGCTCAAGGACGCTGACGTCTTCGCCTGAGCCTAGGCATAATGCGCCTGTCCCCACAGGCGCACGCTCATGAAACCACCTCTTCCTCGCAGACCCCGCTGGCGCAGCCTCGCCCTGCTGGCATTGTGTCTGGCGCCGCTGCTTTGGCCGCTGGAACATCTGGCCGAGCGCTATTACCGCAGCGAACTGGCCGGCCAGAACCGCCAGACCCTCGACCTGTACGTCGCCAACCTGCTGGGCACCCTGCACCGCTACGAAGTATTGCCGCAGATCCTCGGCGACCTGCCGGCCCTGCGCGCCGTGCTCGGGGCGCCGGACGATGGCGTCACCCAAGGCAATGCCAATCGTCTGTTGAAAAACATCTCGGCCCAAACCGGTGCCGAAGTGATGTACCTGATGGACACCTCCGGGCAAACACTGGCGGCGTCGAATTGGGACAAACACGACAGCTTCGTCGGCCGTAATTTCTCCTTCCGCCCGTATTTCAGCGAAGCCATGGCCGGACGTCTTGGACGGTTCTTCGGTCTCGGCACCACGTCGGCCAAGCGCGGTTACTTCTTCGCCGCCGCCGTGCGCAGCGGTGAAAAAATCATCGGCGTATTGGTGATCAAGGTCGATCTCGACCACACCGAAAGCCTCTGGGGCAAAACCCCGGAACAACTGCTGGTGACCGACCACAACGGCGTGGTCATCCTCACGTCACGCCCGGAATGGCGCTTTCGCTCGACCCGCGTCTTGAGCGATACCGAGCGCTTGGCGATCACGGCGATCCAGCCCTACCCGACCCGCGAACCCCGGCCGCTGAATCTCAGCCCCGACGCCTGGCTGACACAAACCCACGACATCGCCGAAACCGGCTGGAGCGTCAGCATTCTTGCGCCGCGCACATTGATCGATCGGCCAGTGCGCACGGTGGTCGCCATCGGCGGCGCCACGCTGTTGGTGGTGATGCTGCTGGTGGGTCTGATGATGCAGCGCCGCCGCCACTATCTGGAACGCATCGCCTTCGAAGCCAAGGCGCGACGGGAACTGGAAGGCCGGGTCGCCGAACGCACCAGCGACCTCGAAGGCCTCAACCGTCGACTGAAGCAGGAAGTGCTGGAGCGCGAGCAGGCGCAGCAGGAATTGGTGCGCGCTCAGGACGATCTGGTACAAGCCGGCAAATTGTCGGCGCTGGGCACGATGTCGGCGAGCATCAGCCATGAACTCAATCAGCCTCTCGCGGCGATCCGCAGCTACGCGGAAAACGCCGAAGTGTTGCTCGACCATCAACGCACCGAAGACGCGCGCGGCAACCTCAAGCTGATCAGTGAACTGACCGGGCGCATGGCCTCGATCATCGCCCACCTGCGCGCCTTCGCCCGCCGCGATAGGCATGCCCCGGAAAGCGTTGCCCTGCAACCGGCGCTGGACGATGCGCTGGCCTTGCTGGCCAAACGTCGACGCAGCATGGAAGTCGAGTTGATCCGCGACCTGCCCGCCGCCACCTTGTGGGTCGAGGCCGGGGAAACCCGCCTGCGCCAAGTGCTCGGCAATCTGCTGGCCAATGCCCTCGACGCCCTCACCGAAAAAGGCCCGCCGCGCAAACTGTGGCTGAGTGCCGAATCCACGGCCGACGGCGTCAATCTGTACATTCGCGACAACGGTCCGGGTTTCTGCATGGAAGCCCTTGGCCGCGCCAGCGAGCCTTTCTACACGACCAAGACGCGCACCCAGGGTCTGGGTCTGGGCCTGGCGATTTGTGAAACCCTGATGCGCGCCTTCGGTGGTGAACTGTCGTTCGCCAACCACAAGCAAGGTGGCGCATTGATAACCCTGCGGCTGCGTGCCGGTGCGCCCGGGGTCAGCCTGCAACCGTCCGAGGATCGAAGTGCATGACCATCGACAATCGCATTCAGGTGGTGTTGATCGACGACGATCCGCATCTGCGCCAGGCCTTGGGCCAGACACTGGATCTGGCCGGGCTGAAAATCCTGCCGCTGTCTGAAGCCAAGGGTCTGGCCGGACAACTGGAACGCGACTGGCCGGGTGTGGTGGTCAGTGACATCCGCATGCCGGGCATGGACGGTCTGGAATTGTTGAGCGAACTGCACGCTCAGGACCCGGAGCTGCCCGTGCTGCTGATCACTGGCCACGGCGATGTGCCGCTCGCCGTGCAGGCGATGCGCGCCGGCGCGTATGACTTCCTTGAAAAACCCTTCGCCAGCGACGCCCTGCTCGACAGCGTGCGCCGCGCACTGGCCCTGCGCCGCCTGGTGCTGGACAACCGCAGCCTGCGGCTGGCCCTCAGCGATCGCAACGAACTGAGCACGCGACTGGTCGGCCATTCGCCGCCGATGCTGCGCTTGCGCGAGCAGATCGGCGCGCTGGCGGCGACCAAGGCTGACGTGCTGATCCTTGGTGAAACCGGCGCCGGCAAAGAGGTTGTGGCCCGCGCGCTGCATGACCTGTCGAGCCGTCGCAACGGTCCGTTTGTGGCGATCAATGCCGGCGCACTGGCCGAATCGGTGGTGGAAAGCGAGCTGTTCGGCCATGAGCCGGGCGCGTTCACCGGCGCGCAAAAACGCCGTATCGGCAAGTTCGAATTTGCCAATGGCGGCACCTTGTTCCTCGATGAAATCGAAAGCATGAGCATGGATGTGCAGGTGAAACTGCTGCGCATGCTGCAGGAACGAGTCGTTGAACGCCTGGGTGGTAATCAACTGATCCCGCTGGATATCCGCGTCATCGCCGCCACCAAGGAAGATTTGCGCCAGGCTGCTGATCAGGGCCGCTTCCGTGCCGACTTGTATTACCGCCTCAACGTCGCGCCGCTGCGCATCCCGCCACTACGCGAACGTGGCGAAGATGCGTTGGTGCTGTTCCAGTATTACGCCGATGAAGCCAGCGCCCGTCACGGTCTGCCGACCCACGAATTGCAACCGGCTCAACGTGCCTTGCTGCTGCGCCATACCTGGCCGGGTAACGTGCGAGAGCTGCAAAACGCGGCCGAACGTTTTGCGCTGGGCCTTGAACTGGCGCTGGATAACAGTGGTTTCGAGGGTGGCGGCACCACGGTGCAAATCACTGGCGGCGGGCTCAGCGAGCAAGTGGAAAACTTCGAGAAATCGTTGATCGCCGCCGAACTGGCGCGCACCCACGGCTCGGTACGCAGCCTCGCCGAAGCGCTGGGCATACCGCGCAAGACCCTGCACGACAAACTGCGCAAACACGGCCTCAACTTCGGTGACAACAGCCATGGGGAGGAGAACGAATGAACCCGGACACTCACTATCTGGAATCGGTGCTGCATCACGACATCCCTCTGACCCGGGAGATGGGCCTCAAGGTGCTCGAGTGGCAGGCACAGCAATTGAGTCTGCATCTGCCGCTGGAGCCCAACGTCAATCACAAAAGCACCATGTTCGGCGGCAGTCTCTATTGCGGCGCGGTGCTGGCCGGTTGGGGCTGGTTGCATTTGCGCTTGAAGGAAGAAGGGATTACCGAAGGACACATCGTGATTCAGGAAGGGCAGATCAGTTATCCCCTGCCAGTGACGGGGGATGCGACAGCCATATGCCCGGCGCCGGATGCGGCGGTGTGGAAGAAGTTTCTGGCGATGTATCAGCGTTATGGGCGGGCACGGTTGACGCTGAATACGTGGATCGTCAATGCAGGGAGTGATGAGGATGCGGTGAGGTTTAGCGGGCAGTACGTTTTGCACCGTTAAAGCAAAAGATCGCAGCCTGCGGCAGCTCCTACAGGTTGATCCATGTAGGAGCTGCCGCAGGCTGCGATCTTTTAATCTTAACCTCGGGCCAGCTCCAAGAGCCTGGAACGCCACGCCGCCTTCGCCGGCAGCGCCAGAAAAAACTCGTTCAGCAACGATTCCCGCGCCGGATAACAGAACGCTTCGCCCTGCAAATCCAGCACCTCACCGCCCGCCCCTTCCAGCACGCCTTGGGCCGCCGCCGTGTCCCACTGCGAAGTCGGCGCCAGTCGCGGATAGCAATCCGCCGCACCTTCGGCCAACAGGCAAAACTTCAACGAACTGCCGATATTGGCCAAGTGCAGCTCACCCAGACTCGCGCTCAACCCGGCCAGCAAGCGCTCCTGCTCGGGACTGGAATGCCGACGACTGGCTACTACGGTGAACGCTTCACCCGGCCCCGGCACGTCACGCACCTGAATCGCAACCGGTGTACCGCCCGCGTCACAGCGCCAGGCACCGAGCCCGACACCACCGACGTAGAAACGACCGTTGGTCGGCATCGATACCACACCGAATACCACCCGACCGTTTTCGATCAACGCAATATTGACGGTGAATTCCTCACTGCCGCTGATGAATTCCTTGGTGCCATCCAGCGGGTCTACCAGCCACCAGCGCTGCCAGTTGGCACGTACGCTTTGCGCGATATTGGCATCCTCTTCGGACAGCACCGGAATACTCGGATCCAGCGCGATCAATCCGTCCACAATCACGTGGTGCGCGGCCAGATCTGCAGCGGTCACAGGTGATTCATCGGACTTGGCGGTGACTTCAACGCCTGATCGCCAGAACGGCAAAATTGCCTCGCCAGCCTTCAATGCCAGCGCAATCACTGGCGCCATCAACGGATGGGGAAAGTTCATCGATTGCTCACTCATAGTTGAAAGGCACCGCGCTGGCTCAGCAAATCACGCGCCAGGTACAACGCCGCCAAGGCACGCCCTTCGGTGAATTGCGGATTCAACGCCAGCGCCGACAGTTCACGCAGGTTGACCTTGTCGACCCGCATCGGCTCAGGCTCGTCGCCCTCCAGATGTTCTTCGTACAGCTCGGTGGCCAGCACCACCTGAATTTTCTGGCTCATGTAACCGGGCGACAGCGACAGCTCGGTCAGATGCTCCAGTTGCCGCGCGCCAAAACCGGCCTCTTCCTTGAGCTCACGCTCGGCCGCCGCCAGCACGTCTTCACCGGGTTCGATAAGGCCTTTGGGCAGGGACAATTCGTACTCGTCAGTACCGCCGCAATATTCTTCGACCAGCACCGCGTGCTCGGCATCGAGCATTGCCACGATCATTACCGCGCCATATCCGGCACCCTTGCCCACCAGACGCTCGTAGGTGCGTTCCACACCGTTGGAAAAACGCAGCTTGAGTTCTTCGACGCAAAACAGGCGACTGGTGGCGACGATCTCGCGGGCAAGTACGGTGGGTTTCTGGCGCATGCAAAGCTCCTTGGCGTGAACGCGCTACTATAACGCGGCTTTCCCGATTGTTTACGTCGGATATCTTTCTACCGCTCGAGACGTTGCCATGCCTTCACTACCCTGGTCCGACATCGATACCGTTCTGCTGGACATGGACGGCACGCTGCTGGATTTGCACTTCGACAACCATTTCTGGCTGGAGCACTTGCCTCAGCGCTACGCCGAACTGCACGGGGTCAGCCGCGCCATGGCCGAGATGGAGTTGCAGCCGCTGTTCGAGCGCCATGCCGGGCAGTTGCAGTGGTACTGCCTGGATTTCTGGAGCAGCGAACTGAAGTTATCAGTGCGAGAGTTGAAGCAGGAAACAGCACACCTGATCGCCCTGCGCCCCGACGCCGATACCTTTCTTGAAGCGATAAAACGCTCCGGCAAGCGGGTGATCATGATCACCAATGCGCACCGTGATTCGCTGTCGTTGAAGCTGGAGCGGATTGAACTGGCGCCCTATTTCGAGCGACTGATCAGCTCGCATGACTACGGTTTTCCCAAGGAGAATCCGCAATTCTGGGATGCCTTGCAGGCAGATATAGATTTTGAACCGGCGCGCAGTCTGTTTATTGATGACACCTTGCCGATTCTGCGCAGTGCGCGGGATTTTGGCGTGGCGCACCTGCTGGCAGTCAAGGAACCGGACAGCCGCAAAGGGCCGAAGGACACGGCAGAATTTGCCGCAGTGGATGACTACCGCGACCTCATTTCCGGACTCTGACCCCCTGTAGGAGCTGCCGCAGGCTGCGATCTTTTGATCTTGATTTTTCAAGGGCAAGATCAAAAGATCGCAGCCTGCGGCAGCTCCTACAGGGGTTATTGCTTACTCAGGAATGCGCAGTGTCTGCCCTGGGTAGATCTTGTTCACATCTTTGAGCATCGGTTTGTTGGCTTCGAAGATTTTTTGATACTTGTTGGCATCGCCGTAAACACGCAGGGAAATTGCACTCAGTGTGTCACCCGACTTGACCACCACAAACTGCGCAGCAGCCACTACCGGGCCGGCCACCGTGATCTGATCATCGACGCTGCCCACGCCTTCGATATTGCCCACGGCCAGCAGAATTTTCTCTTTCTCTTCCTGGCTCGCCACTTCGCCGGTAACCGTGACCTTGTCACCGTCGACCGTCGCTTGAACATTCGGATTGCCCAGCCCGACCTTGCTGATATGTTCCTTCAATTGCTCACCGGCATTGGCATTGCCCGGGGTCAGCAGATCGATCAGTTTCTCACCGGCTTCTTTCACAAAGCTAAAAAGACTCATAGCGCACACTCCTTGATTTGGGTTCCAGACGTCAAAGCCTAGACCACCAATGACAACCCCGGTTCCAAGCCGACCAATGACCCTGTCACCCCACAAGCGTTAGAATCGCCCACCCCCGCCAACACCCTTCGGAGCGAAGATGGACATCAAGCAGCTGAAATTCCTCATCGCCCTCGACGAAACCCGTCACTTCGGCCAGGCCGCTGCGCGTTGTCACATTACGCAGCCGACGCTGTCGATGCGCCTGCGCAGTCTCGAAGAAGAACTCGACCTGCCGCTGGTCAACCGCGGTCAGCGGTTCGAAGGCTTCACCGCGCCGGGCGAGCGGGTGCTGGCGTGGGCACGCACGGTGTTGGCGGCGTATGACGGCTTACAGGCGGAAGCGGCAGCGTGCCGCGGCAATCTGGTCGGTACGTTGCGCCTGGGCGTGGTGCCGCTGTCGAGTTTCGATGCGTTGCCGCTGATGCAGCGTCTGCACGCGCAGCACCCCAACTTGCGCTTTGAATTGTCGGCGCTGAGTTCCGAACAGATCCTCGAACAACTGGCGAACAACCGCATCGATATCGGCGTGTCCTACCTTGATCGGCTGGACAGTGAGCGCTTCGAATCCCTGGCCTTCAGCGAAACCCGCATGGGATTGCTGTATGACCAGCGTTTTTTCTCCTTCGGCGAAGCGCCGTTGAGCTGGGAAGCGCTGATCGAACTGCCACTGGGCATGCTCACCAGCGGCATGCACTTTCGCCAGTCGATCGACCATAATTTCCACAGCCGTGGCCTGACGCCACAAACACTGCTGCAAACCGATGCCGTGCATCAATTATTACAAGCGGTGCATGGCGGGTTCTGTTGCGCGGTGATGCCGCTGGACGGCGGGTTGGAAAACCTCACCGATCACCTGCGCCTGCAACCGATTGAAAGCGCACAAACCCTCGCCCGGTTGGGGTTCATCATGCGTCGGGGCGCACCGCGTTCAGCGCTGGCCGAGGCCTGTTTTGCGCTGTATCAAAAATCGCCAGGCGAGTCTTGATCGACGGCATCTATCGGTAGATCAACATTAGCGATTAGACGCGACATCTTGCCGCGCCTAGTCTTAACGTTGTTCAAACCGTCGGTGATGCCATGAACGCCAAGCGCCCAGCCTGCGCGGCGCCTGCAATCGAAACGCCCGCGCCTGCCGCCAGCCAGACATACAGTTACAGCGACTTGCCTTTAGAAGAATCGGCCAGCACCGCGCTGGCCGAGGAAGTTGCGTTGGCGATCGCCTACAACGGCATCAGCCAGGCAGTGATGCTGGTGACCCCGACGGATCTGGAAGACTTCATCGTCGGTTTCAGCCTCGGCAGCGGCATCATCGAAGACGCCAATGAGATCTATGACCTGCAACTGACTGGCGAAGGTTCGGCGCAATACGCGCAAGTGACCATCGCCAATCGCGCCTTCTGGAATCTCAAGACCCAGCGTCGGCAACTGGCCGGCACCAGTGGCTGTGGCTTGTGCGGCGTTGAAGCGGTGGAACAGGCGTTACCCGATCTCAAGGTGTTGCCCGGTGCGCCGTTGCCGCCACTTGAATGGCTCGACGGTCTGCGCCAGCGCATCGGCGCCTTCCAGCCGCTCGGTCAGCATTGCGGTGCGGTACACGCGGCGGTGTTCATGAATGCCAGCGGCGAATTGCTGCTCGGGCGCGAAGACATCGGCCGCCACAACGCCCTCGACAAACTGATCGGCGGGCTGATCCGCCAGAAGATATCCACGGATGGCGGCCTGGCGATTGTCACCAGCCGTTGCAGTCTCGAATTGATCCAGAAAGTTTTGCGCGCCGGCATCCAGACCTTGGTCAGCCTGTCCGCACCCACAGGCCTTGCCGTGCAATGGGCCCGTCGACATAACCTCAATCTCATCCACCTGCCGCAGAAAAATGCGCCGCGGGTGTATAGCCCCGCGATGGAGAATCAAGCGTGAGCCAACATCATCAAGCCGACCAGAAACCTGTCCCGCGCTACAAGCCCTACAAAGGCGCAGCCGGCGGTTGGGGTGCCCTGATCAGCGTGGCTCAGGCCTGGTTGACCAGCGACAACGCGCTGAAAAACCTGCGCATTATGCTCAAGACCAACCAGAACGGCGGCTTCGACTGCCCGGGTTGCGCGTGGGGCGATTCGCCGGAAAGCGGCATGGTCAAGTTCTGCGAGAACGGCGCCAAAGCAGTGAACTGGGAAGCGACCAAGCGCCGGGTGGATGCGAAATTCTTCGCCAAACACAGCGTCACCGCGTTGCTGGAGCAGAGCGACTACTGGCTGGAATATCAGGGTCGTCTGACCGAGCCGATGGTCTACGACGCCGAGACCGACCGCTACAAACCGATTGCCTGGAACGACGCCTACGCGCTGATCGCCAAACACCTGCAAGGCCTGTCGAGCCCGGATCAAGCCGAGTTCTACACCTCGGGTCGCGCCAGCAACGAAGCGGCGTATCTGTATCAGCTGTTCGTGCGCGCCTTTGGCACCAACAACTTTCCCGACTGCTCGAACATGTGCCACGAGGCCAGCGGCGTGGCGTTGGCGCAGAGTGTCGGTGTCGGCAAAGGCACCGTGACATTCGATGATTTCGAACACGCCGACGCGATTTTCGTCTGGGGCCAGAACCCCGGCACCAACCATCCGCGGATGCTCGAACCACTGCGTGAAGCGGTGAAACGCGGCGCTCAAGTGGTGTGCGTCAACCCGCTCAAAGAGCGTGGCCTGGAGCGTTTCCAGCACCCGCAGCACCCGATCGAGATGCTCACCAACGGCGACAAGCCGACCAACACCGCGTACTTCCGCCCGGCATTGGGTGGCGACATGGCGTTGCTGCGCGGCATGGCCAAGTTCCTTCTGCAATGGGAACGCGATGCGCAAAAGGCTGGCGCGCCGGCGGTGTTCGATCACGACTTCCTCAATGCACACAGTGCCAACGTGCTGGAATACCTCGGCGTCGTCGACGACACGCCGTGGGAACAGATCGTCGAGCAATCCGGCCTGACCCTGATCGAGATCGAACAGGCAGCGCGCATGTACGCCACAGGCAAAAACGTGATCATGTGCTGGGCGATGGGCATCACCCAGCACCGGCATTCGGTGCCGACCATCCAGGAAATCGCCAACCTGATGCTGCTGCGCGGCAACATCGGCAAACCGGGCGCCGGCCTGTGCCCGGTACGTGGTCACAGTAACGTGCAGGGCGACCGCACGATGGGTATCAACGAGCGCCCGCCGGTAGCGTTCCTTGATTCGCTGGAGCGTCGCTTCCAGTTCAAGGTGCCACGTCACAACGGGCACAACGTGGTCGAGGCGATCCACGCCATGGCCGAGGGCCGCGCCAAGGTGTTTATCGGTCTGGGCGGCAACTTCGCCCAAGCCACCCCGGACAGCCCGCGCACGTTCGAGGCGCTGAGCAATTGCGACCTGACCGTGCAGATCAGCACCAAACTCAACCGTAGCCACCTGGCTCACGGTAAAGACGCGTTGATCCTGCCGTGCTTCGGTCGCACCGACATCGATATCCAGACTGAAGGCGCGCAAGCGGTCACCGTGGAAGACTCCTTCAGCATGGTTCACGCCTCCAACGGTCAGTTGCAGCCGCTGTCGAACCAGATGCGCTCAGAGCCGTCGATCGTCGCCGGTATCGCTGCCGCGACGTTGGGCAGCAAACCGGTGGACTGGAACTGGCTGGTGGCCGATTACGGGCGTATCCGCGAGCTGATCGCCGATACCATCCCGGGCTTCAAGGAATTCAACGAAAAGATCAAAAATCCAGGTGGTTTCTACCTCGGCAACAGCGCCGGTGCACGCAAGTGGAACACGCCGTCGGGCCGCGCCAATTTCCGCGCGAACATGCTGCCTAAGGATCTGGTTCACGAACGCACCCGCGCCACCGGGCAATTGCCGGATCTGATCCTGCAATCGATGCGCTCGCACGATCAGTACAACACCACGATTTATGGCCTCGACGACCGTTATCGCGGGGTGAAGGGCCAGCGCGATGTGCTGTTCGCCAACGAGGCCGACATCATTCGCCTGGGCTTCCGTCCGGGACAGAAAGCGGACATCGTGTCGATCTGGGACGATGGACGCGAGCGTCGGGTAAAGGGCTTCACACTGCTGGCGTTTGATATCCCTGCCGGCCAGGCCGCGGCGTATTACCCGGAAGTGAATCCACTGGTGCCGCTGGAAAGCACTGGCGACGGCAGCCATACGCCGACATCTAAGTTCATCGCGATCCGCTTGGAAGCGGCGAGTAAGACCGGATTGATCATGGCCAAGTCTGCTTAACGCGGCGACCGACCCATTGCTATCGCGAGCAGGCTCACTCCTACAGTTTTTCGTGTTCTATCTGCAGGAACGCGATCACTGTAGGAGTGAGCCAGCTCGCGATAGCGGTAGTCGACCCTGCTCATTTCTCACCAGCCTGCACTTTCCCATCGCCCACAAAAAAGGCCGCTTTTTCACAAAAGCGGCCTGTCCGAAGTAGTTAAAGACCGGCGAAAAACGCTTAAGTTCCGCAGTTAAAACAGTAACTTGCGAAATTGTATACAGGTCGTGCTATTCGTCGGATTTCGATTGTCACGCTTGTTACACAGCCTCAGGATCGGCGCCGTCATCCCTTTGAGGCTCCTCTATGAAGTTCTCCTCGATTCTCTTGTTGTCCCTTGGCCTGGTCAGTGGTTTTGCGTCCGCAGGCGGCACCACCGAAGCAGGTGTGGGCGGCGCATTGGGCGGGGTTCTTGGCTCGGTCGTCGGTCAGTCTTTAGGCGGCAATACAGGTTCCACCATCGGCGCAGCCCTGGGCGGCGCGGGTGGTAGCGCGGTCGGCGCAGACAAACGCAGCCGTGGCGAAGCCGCCATCGGCGGTGCGTTGGGCGCAGCCGGCGGTAACGTGGTTGGCCGCAGCATGGGCGGCACCACCGGCAGCCTGATCGGTTCGGCAGCAGGTGGCGGTGCCGGCGGCGCGCTGGGTAACTACATGGGCAACAAGAGCGACGACGATGATCGTCATTACGATCGCGGCGACCGTGACCGTCGCTACTATCGCGACGGCCACCCTGGTCGCGGCCATGCCTATGGTCACCGCAAGCATCACAAGCACTATCGCCACCGTTAATCGCTGAATGGCGGCAGGTAGATCAAAAGATCGCAGCCTGCGGCAGCTCCTACATGGATTTATAGGAGTTGCCGCAGGCTGCGATTTTTTTTGCGCTTTTTAAACTGCTATTCGCTCCAGCGCCTGGCGCAGTCCGGCGGGAATCGGCGTGGGTTGATTGGTCGTACGATCCACAAACACATGAACGAAGCGCCCCGCCGCGCAGGCCTCGCTTTCGCCCACCTTGAACACCGCCAATTCGTACTGCACCGAACTGTTGCCGAGCTTGCCGACCCTCAGACCGATCTCGATCAGATCCGGAAACGCGATCGAGGCAAAGTAATCACACGCCGAACTGACCACAAAACCCACTACTTCACCGTCATGAATATCCAGACCACCGACCTGAATCAGGTAGGTGTTCACCGCTGTGTCGAAGAAGCTGTAGTAGGTGACGTTGTTGACGTGGCCGTAGGCGTCGTTGTCGTGCCAGCGCGTGGTGATGGGCTGGAAGTGTGGGTAGTCGGTGCGTTGAGGGGTGGACATGGTTGGGCTGTTTCTCCTGGATGAATCGTGTGAGGCCGGTTGCCCTCACCCTAACCCTCTCCCAGAGGTAGAGGGGACTGACCGACGTGGTCATTCGAGGTCCGCCGACCTGAAAGATCGAGTCGATCATAAGATTGGAACGCATGAAGATCAGCTCCCTTTCCCCCTCGCACCTTGGGGGAGAGGCGGATCGATTCTCGCCCCGACATCACACTTGAGCGAACCCCTTCCCTTGCGCAGCCAACTCACCAATCAGCCTTGCCGGTTTCCACTGATCACCCTGCCGCGTCTCCAGCGCCAGCAGCCGTTGATGAATATCTGCAAGCCCCTGCTGATCCGCCCAGGCCATCGGCCCGCCCTTGTCCGCCGGGAAGCCATAACCGTTCAGGTACACCAGATCGATGTCATGCGCCGACTCGGCAATGCCTTCCTGCAGAATCTTCGCGCCTTCGTTGACCAGTGCCAGCAGGCAGCGCTCCAGAATCTCCTCCGGGCCGATTTCACGGCGCTGGAAACCCAAACCCTCACTGACACGCAACACCAGCGCATCGACCTCAGGGTCATGCTCTGCCTGACGACTGCCCGGCTCGTAGTGGTAATAACCATTGCCAGACTTCTGACCGAACCGGCCCATCTCGCACAAGCGGTTATCCACCTGAACTTCCGGGGCATCCTGGCCCTTGCCCGCCAGCTCACGAGCGCGCCATTCCAGATCGATGCCGACCACGTCGTACATGCGGAACGGCCCCATGGCGAAACCGAATCCCTGTAACGCCGCATCGACCTGCTGTGGATAAGCCCCTTCAAGCAGCATCTTGCGCGCCTCCAGCACATACGGATGCAGCATGCGGTTACCGATAAAACCGTGGCAATTGCCCGATACCACACTGACCTTGCCCATGCGCTTGCCCAGTACCAGCGCAGCGTCCAGCGCTGCCGGCGAAGTCTGCGCACCACGAACGATTTCCAGCAGTTTCATGATGTGCGCGGGGCTGAAGAAATGCAGACCCAACACTTGCTCAGGCCGCTTGGTGGCCGCAGCAATTGCATCGATATCCAGTGCCGACGTGTTACTCGCCAACAGCGCTTGCGGCTTGAGCAAGCCATCCAGCTCACGAAAAATCTTCTGCTTCAGTTCGAGGTTTTCGTACACCGCCTCGATCACCAGATCGGCATTGCGGATCGCCGCGTAATCCGCTGCGGCGCTGACCCGGGCCAAACGTGCATCAGCCTCGGCCTGATCAATCCGGCCCTGGCGCACGTTATGTGCATAAGTCTCGGCCACAGTTGCGAGCGCCTGTTCGAGCATCTGTGGATTGGTGTCCACCCATTGCACCGTCACGCCAGCATTGGCCAGACACATGACAATGCCACGCCCCATGGTGCCCGCACCGATCACCGCGGCCTGCTGAATATCGAAAGATGTCTGGCTCATGTTGTTCTCTTGTTGGCGATCCAAAGACTGCTCTCACCATAGTCAGCCAACGACACTTTTTGAAGTTTATTACCGTGATGATCGACATTCAGCGGATGGATTTCACCCCTTCCGACTGACTTGGCGCAACTCACTGTAGGAGTTGCCGAAGGCTGCGATCTTTTGATGTTAAAAACAGAGTCAAAAGATCGCAGCCTTCGGCAGCTCCTACAGGGGTTCAGAGGTGTTCTTGGGCCCAGCCCCGCACCTCGGCGTAGGGATAGTCTTCCAACGCCGCATACCCGGAAATCGCCCGCGCCTTGAGCTTGGTGAACAGCGGCACACTGATCCCGCACAGAAACCGCGTGAGCCGTTCCGCCGTGGGTACGTTGCCGGTGTGTTGTTCGTGCTTGTGGATAAAGTCACCGCACAGCGCAGCAAAGTTTTTATCCACAAGCGCCGGCAGTTCGGGTGGCGCCGGCAACCGCGCGACATGCCCATGACACACCGAACAATGCCCACAGCGCTCTGGCGCATTGTGGTCGCCGAAATACTCGGCCAGGCGATAACCCAGGCAACGCTCAGTGGCGAACACCTCAAGCATGGCGTGAATTCGTGCGACTTCGGCCTGCTCGTGGCGGGTGAAGTAATCGTGTAGGTCAGCGCTCAACGCGTCGCTGTCAAAGTCGCTCTGCAGCACGCTGTAGACCTCGGTCATCTGCTTGCTCTCAAGCTCGACCCAGCCCTTCTCCTGGAAGTAATCCAGCGCCTTCACCACCCGATTCCGCTCAGCCGAATATTGCGTGTACATCGCCTCGAAACTCACGGTCGCCCAGGTTCGCGCACGGCTCGACGTCTGGATAATCGCCGCGACAAAATCCTTGCGTTCGCCCTCGAAACGTTCGAGCAGCGCGTCCGGTTCCAGCAAGTATTTGAAACGGTATTCGGCGTAGTACGCGTAGCGCGGCGCGATAAGGCCACGCAGCTCCAATTGCACCAGCAATGTCTTGAGCGGCAACGCGCGGATGTTGCTTTGATCCGCGAGCGGACCGAGCAGAAACTCCCACTGACCTTCCGGCACCGAGGCTTTCAACTCGTCGAGCACATAGCGGATGCCATCGCGCTCCGGTGTGTCGCCATAAACGAAGTTTTCCAGCACGTTGAGGCTGTCGCGATTGGCCAGCACCAGACAATCCGACGGCTGCCCATCACGCCCCGCGCGGCCTATTTCCTGGCTGTAGTTTTCGATGGATTTGGGCAGGTCGAAGTGCACCACATTGCGGATGTCGCTTTTGTCGATGCCCATACCGAAAGCAATGGTCGCGACGATGCAATTGGACTGCCCGGCCATGAAACGCTTCTGGATCGCCTCGCGCTTATCGTGGGGTAAACCGGCGTGATAAGCCTCGGCCTGAATACCGTTACGCTCCAGGTGCTCGGCTATGTGTTCGGCGGTTTTCTGCAAGGTGACGTAGACAATGCTCGGCTGGCCCGGGCGCTCAGCCATCCACTCCACCAGACGCCGACGCTTGTCCTGGCCGCGCACCGGCTCCACCAGCAGATTGAGGTTGGGCCGATAGAAACCGGTGGTCACCACGTCTTCGGCGGCGATGGCAAATTTGGCCTGCATGTCGGTGATGACTTTCGGCGTTGCCGTGGCGGTCAGCAGCAAGGTTTGCGGGATGTTGAACTGTCGTTGGTAGTCCGGCAGCTTGAGGTAGTCCGGGCGGAAATTGTGCCCCCACTCGGAGATGCAATGCGCCTCATCCACGACCAGCAGCGAGATCGGCACCTGCTGCAAGAAGTTGCGGAAGCGTTCATTTTTCAGCCGCTCCACGGAAATCATCAGGATCTTCAATTCACCTGATCGGGCGCGGGCCATCACGTCATTGGTATCATCGCGGCTTTGCGCCGAATCAATGCTGCCCGCCGCAATGCCGTGGCGTTGCAGGAACGCCAATTGATCCTGCATCAACGCCAGCAGCGGCGAGACCACCAGCGTCAGATTCGGCAGCATCAGTGCCGACAGTTGATAGCAAAGGGACTTGCCGGAACCTGTGGGAAAAATCGCTGCTGCCGAGCGTCCGGCCAACACCGAGCTGATCGCGGCCTCTTGTCCGGGTCGGAACTGTGGATAACCAAAAACCTGTTCCAGGGTGTTGTGCATTCGCTGTCACTCCTTTGACTGCTGCCATGCCAACAGCCTAGCGGGCGATCGCAGCGAGTCGAGAAAAGGTCGGGGGCCAAATCGATACGGAATGATACAGCGATTCACCTAAACGCCACGGTCCCTGTGGGAGCGGGCTTGCCCGCGAAGAGGCCGGCACTGACTACACAAAATCTAAACGTTCACGGCTGCAACACGGCCACCCGCAGCTGTTCATTCAACATCTGCTCATGCACACCCAGGCTTTTGCTCGCCCATAACGCATGGGCCGGGCTGATGTCGCCGGTGAACGCTGCCGCCAATTGACGCAGATCGGCAACACGGCGTACCTGTGGACAAAACGGTTGTTCAGCGCAGTCCTGACTGGCGTTGCGATAAGTGCTCAGCAAGTGATCCCACAAACCATCACGCAGTTGTCTGATCGACTTCAACTGCACTTGCGGCACACCCAGCTTCTGCTTCAAACCCGACTCGTCCAGCGCTTCGCTGGCGAGCAGGGCTTTGCCGAACATCAGCACCTCGGCGCGGGACGCCGTGTCGATATTCGCCTGACTGTTGAGTGCGTCCGGCCATCCGGTGCGATTCAAATGATCGAGTACCAGCGGATTGCCAACGTCGGCGGCCATTGCCACACGACAACCACTGGCCCACAGCAATACGATCGAGGCCATTCGTAGCCATTGCATACCTAATTCCCTTTAAGCGCGTATCGGACGCTTGGAAACGTCCTACAGATTCTGGCGCGCACGATACAGCGGTTTACCGCGAAACGCCTGACAAACACGTGGGAAATTTCCGATCTAAGGGTTTTGCCTTGAAAACGTCATGAAAACCTGTAGGGCAAGTACCCGATACCCGGAAAAACCCCTACGAACTCTGTCCACTCTGGCCGCCTTGTCCCACTGCGCAATGCCCTCCTATAGTGGCCGGCGCGACTTCTCAAAGGACAGCCTTACTCCATGAACTCACTGCATCCGCCCACCAACCGCTATCGCCGTTTGAAATCCAGCTACAGCGAAAATCCGGTGCTGGTCATCGACACAGACGCCTGCCACGAAGACTTGGTGGACGCCGCTCACCAACGACTCTCCGCCGCGACGGATCTGCTGGAAACTCTTTACTGCATGTGTTTTCAACAAGCAGACGTCAAAGACATCCCCAACATCCTCACAGCGCTTTATTTATTGACTCAAGACGGCTGCGAACTACTGGAAGTTGCAAAACTTAAAAACACTTCCAAAAACTAAAAGCAAACAAATAACAAACCCGGAAACAACCCACTTCTTTGCCCTTAAAAAAAACGACATTACGTTGACTGCTCTTTCATTAAACAAGAGCAACAAACATGACCGTACTCACTATTTTCTTTTGCGGTACTGGCTCCAATAAGTTTGATACGCACCATGAAAACTTTTGGAACGGCGAACTGATTTCCACACTGGCTGCAAATCATTGCGGTCGCGAGTTTGCCGAATGGATCGTCGTCGACGGACCCGGCAGCGGTAACCTGCAAGCCGATGAACTGTTCACCAAAATCAAGGAGTACGGCCTCAGCGGCACGTTATTCGGCAAGGGTTGGGAAGAAAACGTGCAGCACGCGCTGAATATCATCAAGGGCAAATGTGACTGGCAACGCGAGCAACTGACCGAAGCCGAATACAACCGCCTCAAAGCCGCTGGCATTCCCATTGACGATGTCAAGGTCGAAGGCTCGTGGTTGGAGCGAAAGTATAACTACGGCGCCCGTAGCATTACTCAACAGAGGTTACAGGAAGGGATTATCAGGACTTTCCGCAAAGATGGCGTTATACCCACCCGCGTCAATCTGGTGGGTTGGAGCCGAGGCGGCATAAGTTGCCACATGCTGGCTAACGCCATGTTCACTGACAGGGCACTGAAAAACATTCCGGTAAGGATTTTTGCCATTGACCCGGTTCCGGGCATCGGCAACTTCCAGAAACACCGAGTAAAACTTAACGCCAACGTTAAAGAATATGTTGGTTTCTATGCTCGGGACGAACGCTCCAAAGGTTTCGGCTGCGTCATCCCGCAAACCGCCACCGGCACCAAGACGAGCATCTTTCCAATGCCTGGCCGCCACGCCACCCTCGTCGGCAACGCCGCCGCTGACGGCCACAGCGGCCCAAAAATGCTGGCCGAACCCGGCCTGATCGTCCGCCACTTCGCCGAAGTGTGCTTAAAGCGCTGGGGCACGCCGCTGAGCAAGACCCTCAACCTGACCGACGCCGATCTGCGTCAACACAGCGACACCATCGTCAACGCCGAGGCGAAATACAAAGCCATGGAAAAGTGCTCGTACACCTACTTCACCGAGCTCCACAAAGGCGAACGCTATGTGTCGCTGGGTAGCAAGGGTGTACCGTTCTCGGCGGTGAAAGGCTCGATTTACGCGCCTGCAACCGGGCTGACGACCAGCGTGCTGGATGTGGCGGCGTATCGGAATATTGGTTGAACGCTTTGGAGAATGAGCGGGAGAAAAAACCTACAGCAATTGCCTATTGGGTATTCGTCCCGTTCCTACAAACCCAGACTCCCTTGCCGTCTATCGCGGCTCGATGGCTCGAATCTATAGTCGTGTCTGCCGCTGCCAAATCAGCGGCTCGGGTTTGGTCACCTGAAATCGAGAGAGAGAAACTGCGCATGCCCTTGTATGCTTGCCGCGATCTATTGCGCGGCATGCTTTATGGCGGCTGTGTTTGGGACGCTTCGGCGTACACGGAGTTCTCTCTCTCTGGTTGACCAACCCGAACACAGTCGCCTCCCATCGTTTGGTCATGATGGCGGCGGCTATTGGAACGCCTATAGAGAGAAGAACAATGAAAGCATGGAACCCGCTCACCCCTGATCACTACCGCCCACTCGAATCCAACCTCACCGACACCAAGCCCCTGATCATCGACACAACGGCTAACCCCCAAGACATCCTCGAATGCGCCGTCCAGCGCCTGCGCGCCTCCGCCGACCTGCTAAAAACCCTCTACTGCCTCAGCTTCAAACAAGCCGACCTAGAAGACATCCCCCACATCACCCACGCCCTCTATCTGCTGACGCAGGATGGCTGTGACCTGCTGCAAGTCGCGCAACAGCAGATGCTCAATTGGAAAGCACCAGCCTGAAATTAAATGATCGGATCGCTCTCACGCATTACCTGAGAGCGATTGAAAGAACCGAAAAGAAAAACATTGGAGCGGTCATAAGCAGCAGCTCTCGGAAGTGAGTTGCCTTGCAGTAGTCTGGCCAACGTAAACAGTGAGCAGCGTATTTGAGCACGGACACGTTTCGACCCAAGGTTTGCGAAGTGAAGGGCCAACCCACATGGGTTGAACGCAAACTTCCAGACCTGCGTACCCTGGCTCGTGAACTGCGTACTCAGACGATTGATGAAGTCCTCGCGGCTACCTCCCACGAGGACGCTGTCGAGGTTACAGCTCAGCACCTTGGATTCAGTCACCCTTCAATCCTGTCCCTGTCGGTAGAAACGCCTTGGGGCGAAGTAACGATCCTGCGCAGCAGCATTTATCACATCGTTGAAAAGCGTAAAGATGCCCGCGAGCGTTACGTGAGACTTGCCTTGGATACGCTCACCGGCCCACTGGAAATATGGAAAGTCGCCTTCACCAACGATACCGACCGATTGGCGTTCATCGGAGCGTATGAATCAAAACGGCAAATGTTAGTGAGTGTCGCGATCGTCGATGGCCAGCTGCTCTGGAACTTCATGCACACAGACGCTAAATCGCTCAACAAGCATCGCCATGGCGAATTGTTGTACAAGCGCTACACACTTTTTGAAGGCAAAGAAAAAGGGCTACTGGTGACAGTAGCCCTCGAATTTGATGCTTGATATTCATATACACACCCTCAAGCAGGGGTGTGGAGGTCTCACCCTACGCTGATGTCCCAACCATCGACGGGGTTCCTACGCCAGTTATTGCCGCTGGGAGGCAACTGGTTTCGCGCTCGGAACCAAGGCTATTCGTCTTTGATCATAGCGTCAATGCAGAATGATGAATGGCCGTGATTCTCAAAAAATCTCCTCTCGCTGGATGTTGCAGTTTTGGCTGCACCGGTGCGCAAAAGCGAAGCGGATAAGTGGCAATATTCTGCGAGTTAAAGCGCTTTTCTGCGGGAATAATGGCAGTCAAACCTTTGGCTGATGTTACCCACAAAAAAGCCGCCCCAAGGGGCGGCTTCTTCATTCACGACAGATCTTACAACTTCGGCCCTGCAGCCTTGATCGCGTCGCTCACTTCGAACTTCTTGAAGTTCTCGATGAACAGACCGGCCAGTGCTTTCGCGGCTTCGTCGTATGCAGCCTTGTCAACCCAGGTGTTGCGTGGGTTCAACAGGCCGGTTTCAACGCCCGGTACGGCCAGTGGCACGTCGAGGTTGATGGTGTCCAGGTGTTCGGTTTCGGTGCCGATCAGCGCGCCGCTCTGGATCGCTGCGATCACCGCGCGGGTGGTCGGGATGTTGAAGCGTTTGCCGACGCCGTAGCCGCCGCCGGTCCAGCCGGTGTTGACCAGGTAGACCTTGGAGCCGAAGCCGCGGATGCGCTTGATCAGCAGCTCTGCGTATTCGCCAGCCGGGCGCGGGAAGAACGGTGCGCCGAAGCAGGTGGAGAAGGTCGACTTGATGCCGCTGCCCGAACCCATTTCAGTCGAGCCCACCAGTGCGGTGTAGCCGGACAGGAAGTGGTAGGCCGCTTGTTCTTCGTTGAGGATCGACACTGGCGGCAGGACGCCGGTCAGGTCACAAGTCAGGAAGATCACCGCGTTCGGCTCGCCACCGAGGTTGTGCTCGGAACGCTTGGCAACGTGCTCCAGCGGGTACGCGGCGCGGCTGTTCTGGGTCAGGCTGACATCGGCATAGTCAGCGTGCTTGGCATCGTCGATGACGACGTTTTCCAGCACAGCGCCGTGCTTGATGGCTTTCCAGATGACCGGCTCGTTCTTCTCGGACAAGTCGATGCACTTGGCATAGCAGCCGCCTTCGATGTTGAAGACAACGCCTTCGCCCCAGCCGTGTTCGTCGTCGCCGATCAGGTAACGGCTTTCGTCAGCCGACAGGGTGGTCTTGCCGGTGCCGGACAGACCGAAGAACAGGGTCACGTCGCCTTCTTCGCCGATGTTGGCAGCGCAGTGCATTGGCAGCACATCAGCGGCCGGCAGCAGGAAGTTCTGCACCGAGAACATGGCTTTCTTCATCTCGCCGGCGTAACGCATGCCAGCGATCAGCACTTTTTTCTGTGCGAAGTTAATGATCACGCAACCGTCGGAGTTGGTGCCGTCACGCTCAGGCACGCACTCGAAATTGGCGACGTTGAGCACTTGCCACTCATCACGGCCAGCCGGGTTGTACTGGGCCGGGTTGATGAACAGGCAACGACCGAACAGATTCTGCCAGGCAGTCTGGGTGGTCATTTTCACGGCCAGGTAGTGATCTTCAGCTGCGCCTACATGCACATGGGAAACGAAGTGCTCTTGCGCGTTGTTGAAGGCTTCTACGCGAGCCCACAAGGCATCGAACTTGTCGGCCGGGAACTTGCGATTGATCGGGCCCCAGGCGATAGCGGCCTGAGTGGAAGGCTCTTCAACGATGAAACGGTCGACTGGCGAACGGCCGGTGCGATGACCGGTGCGAACAACCAGAGCGCCGGTATCGGCAAGCTCGCCTTCACCGCGGTTCAGGGCTTCTTTTACCAGATCATCAACACTCAGATCGGTGTACACGGCGTTATTGGCTTGCGTCATGAGGTTCCCCGTCGGCCAGTGGCCGAGTGTGCTCCAAACGTTTTGTAGTAGAAAGTCGTGCACTACTACCGCGAAAAAAGTGGGCCGGATTATGCCAGAAAAGCCCAAAAAGAGTAGGGCCCTCCCGTCGTAACGGCGTAATTCCGTCGTTGAGCAGTGAATTTACCTGCGCTGAACCGTTTTAGTGCCGGGTATCTGACGGCGTGTCGACGCCCGCGCCAGCGAACAATTGAGCGATATCGGCCGCATCAAACAGGTAGCGCTCGTTGCAGAACTGGCAATCGATCTCGACTGTACCGCCCTGCTCTGCCACCAGTGCCTGCGCATCTTCCAGACCCAGACTGACCAGCGCATTGCCCGAGCGTTCCCGCGAGCAGCTGCAGTGGAAGCGCAGATGTTGCACATCGAACAGGCGCACTTGCTCTTCATGGTAGAGGCGATGCAGCACGGTTTCGTTGTCCAGGCTCAACAATTCATCGGCGCTCAGGGTGCTGGCCAGCGCGGTGATGTGCTGCCAGCTGGCGGCGCGATCTTCTTCGTCTTTCAGGCGATCTGCCGGCAGTTGCTGCAACAACATGCCACGGGCACGACGACCGTCGGCGAACAGTTTGAAGCGAGTGCCAACCTGCTGCGACATGACGAAATAGTTGGTGAAGCAATCGGACAGGGTTTCGCCATCGAGGTCGACGATGCCCTGATAGCGCTGGCCAACGGTCGGGTCGACGGTCAGGGCCAGGACGCCGTTGGGCATCAAGTCACTGAGGGTCGCATCGGCCGATACCTGATCGGCGTGATAACGCGCCAGGCCACGGATTTCACGATCGCTGGAACACTCGATCATCAACATCGGGATCGGGCCTTCGGAACGCGCCTGCAGAATCAGCAAACCGTCGAACTTCAGGGTGCCCACCAGCAGCGAGGCCGCCGCCATCAATTCGCCCAGCAGTTGCGCAACCGGTTCCGGGTACGGGTGCTTGGCGAGGACTTCGGCGTAGCTGCGCTCAAGCGCTACCAGTTCGCCGCGAGTGTCGCTGTCATCAAAGATGAAGCGTTGGGTGTAATCGGTATCCGGGAGATCGGTCATAGGTCTGGGTATCTGAATTGATGACAAATTGGTTACAAAATATGAAAATGCCGCGCTTCTTTGCACCTGTTTGGTGCGAACGTTCAGCCACGGGAGGCATTTTATGAACAATCCGGGTTTGTTCCAATCAAGGTGGAACCTCGGCCGGCTGGTTCTGTGCAACGTCGTGCCATTGGCGTTGCTGGCTTTCTGGTTATGGCCTACGGGCAACATGCTGTGTGTGATTTTCGACGAGTGGCTGTTTCGCTCGCTCAATGCACCGCTGGCCAGCAACCCGATATGGCTCCACATCTGGGCAATTGCAAGTCTGCGCCCGTTCGACATCGTCGTCGGACTGATTCTGCTGATGCTGTTGATCAAGGGCGACTGGGTGTTCAAGGCGATTGACGTGCGTCGCGCGTTTTTCGGTTTTTTCTCGATTCTGCTGTTGATGGTGGTGATTCGCGCACTGTTTTCCAAGTTCGCCGACCACATGGGCTGGCAGCACAGCAGCCCGTCGATGGTGCTGGAAGGCGCGGTGCACCTCAGCGACTACTTCCCGCATCTGGAGAAGACCTGGGAGTTGAAGGATCGCTCGGGTCAAAGTTTCCCTGGTGACCATGCATCGGTGCTGCTGATCTGGGCACTGTTCATGGGTGTGTTCAGCCGTACGGTCGGACAGTTCGTGACGATCTGGGGCCTGGCGCTGCTGTTCATGCTGCCGCGACTGGTGGCTGGCGCGCATTGGGGTCAGGACGATTACATCGGCGGGATGTTGCTGGCGGTGTGGGCGTTGGGCTGGGGTTACTACACGCCGTTTGCGTATCACGCGGCGAATTTCTGGTTGAAAGTGACGGCACCGGTTTTCAATCTGCTGGGCAAGTTGCCGCTGGTTTCGCGGATGAGTGTCGTGCGTAGCGCCTGATACCGCAAAGTCTCTGGCGAGTGCTGCGCACTCGAATCGCCAGCAGGCTGGCTCCCACAGGGACTGCATTTCAAACTGAGGGGGCTAGCAGCCTGGCTCCCATAGTTGGATTGCCTTTCAACAGTGGGAGCTAGCCCGCTGGCGATGAGGTCAGCACAAACAACACTGAAACATCAGCCTTAGTCGTCGTTGCTGTTCCCACGAAATTTAAACAGATCCCGCCGCTGCTTCTTGCTCGGTTTGCCGTCGGTGCTCATGCCCAACGCGCCAGCCTTGCGCATTGCTGCGGCCGCTTCGCGCTTGGCAATGCTCGCCTCGGTTTCCGCGTACAACGCCTGCGCCTCGGGGGCGCCACGACGCACGATCGACAAGGCTTCGACCCTGACGATGCGCACTTCGAAACCGGTACGTATCTCGAACTCATCGCCGACGCGCGGCTCTTTGCCGGGTTTGCAGCGCTCGCCTCGACAGTGCACCTTGCCGCTCTCGATGGCCGCTTTGGCCAAGGCACGGGTTTTATAAAAGCGCGCCGCCCACAACCATTTATCGAGACGGACCTTGTCGTCCTCTTCCTGTTTTTGTGCCATATGAATTCCTCGCTCAGCCAGTAGTCGGAACTGTACTACCGTTTCTGTCGGGCGCAAGAACTCAGCCCTCCAGATAGACTGTGATCTTGGCCGGTTCATCGGCATGGAGTGATCGAGTGACTAAATTTCCGTCTTCATTAACCTCGCCAAAGGCGAGTTGCCAGGGCTGCCAGCAAAGTGAGCCGCTGGGCTTCGATTTTGCCTTCGCCTACCAACCTATCGTCGACCTGCGCGACCAGTCGGTTTTCGCTCATGAAGCGCTAGTCCGCGGTGTAGTCGGCGAAGGGGCATTGACGGTGTTAGATCAGGTTACAGAAGAGAACCGCTACCGTTTCGACCAGCTCTGCCGGACGCGCGCCATCGAAGGCGCGGCCAATCTTAATATGCAGACACACTTGTCGATCAACTTCATGCCCAACGCTGTCTATCGTCCAGAGTTATGCATTCGCAGCACGTTGGAGGCAGCAAAAAAACACGATTTCCCGATCGACCGACTGATTTTCGAAACACTGGAAAGCGAGCACGTAGATAACTATCGCCATTTGACCAATATTCTGCGTGAATACCGCGAATTCGGCTTCAAGACCGCCATCGACGATTTCGGTGCCGGTTACTCGGGGCTCAATCTGCTGGCTGATTTCCAACCGGACCTGATCAAACTCGACATGGCGTTGATCCGCGATGTCGATCAAGACCGTGTCCGTCAGGCTATCGTCCGGGGGATTGTCACAATCTGTGCGGAGTTGGACGTTACAGTCATTGCCGAAGGCATCGAGAGCGCCGGTGAACGGGATTTCCTGGCGGACTGTGGAATATTTCTGATGCAGGGTTACTGGTTCGCCAAACCTGCATTCAAAGCCTTGGCGCAGGTATCACCTGAGGCCTGGGCGCGTTAATCGTTGGTTTCTTATATTGAAGACATTTGACCATTTGACCGTTGTCGGTCTGCGCGAGTGGGTGGCGCTCCCGGATTTGGGAGTCGCGGGTCTGCGCGCAAAAATCGACACCGGTGCCAGTACTTCCAGCCTGCATGCCACCGACATCGAACCGTTCGAACGCGATGGTGTGAAATGGGTGCGTTTCACCGCGCATCTGGGCACGGTGGTGCAGTTGCGTCACCGGCGTTGTGAAGCGCTGCTGGTGACGCGCAAAACCATCAAGAGCTCCAACGGCCATGCCCAGGAGCGCTACGTGATCAGCACCACCCTGGCCCTTGGTGATCGGGTCTGGCCAATCGAGTTCACGCTGGCCTGCCGCAAATCGATGCGCTATCGCCTGTTACTCGGCTCCAAAGCCCTGATCGATGGCCACCTGGTGGTCAATCCGGGCATCAAATATGTACAAGACAAGCCGGTGTTCCCGGTATCTACCTCCTCCACAGGTGTTGCATGAAGATCGCTGTGCTGTCGCGGAACCCGCGTCTGTATTCCACCCGTCGTCTGGTCGAGGCCGGCACTGAACGCGGGCATGAAATGGTAGTGATCGACACCTTGCGCGCCTACATGAACATCGCCAGCCACAAGCCGCAGATCCACTATCGCGGCAAACCGCTGGAAGGCTTCGACGCGGTAATCCCGCGGATCGGCGCGTCGGTGACGTTCTATGGCTGCGCGGTGTTGCGCCAGTTCGAAATGATGGGGGTGTTCCCGCTCAATGAGTCGGTGGCCATCGCCCGTTCGCGGGACAAATTGCGCTCGCTGCAATTGCTGTCGCGCCGTGGCATTGGTTTGCCGGTGACCGGGTTTGCTCACTCGCCGGACGATATTCCCGACCTGATCGACATGGTCAACGGCGCGCCACTGGTGATCAAAGTGCTGGAAGGCACCCAAGGCATCGGCGTGGTGTTGTGCGAAACCGCGACCGCCGCCGAGTCAGTGATCGAGGCTTTCATGGGCCTGAAGCAGAACATCATGGTTCAGGAATACATCAAGGAGGCTGGCGGTGCAGACATCCGCTGCTTTGTGGTCGGCGATAAAGTAATCGCGGCGATGAAGCGTCAGGCCAAACCGGGTGAATTCCGTTCCAACCTGCATCGCGGCGGTAGCGCCAGCCTGATCAAGATCACCCCGGAAGAACGCATGACAGCGTTGCGTGCAGCCAAGGTCATGGGGCTGTCGGTGGCGGGCGTGGATATTCTGCGTTCCAATCACGGGCCGCTGGTGATGGAAGTGAATTCGTCGCCGGGACTGGAAGGGATCGAGACCACCACGGGGAAGAATGTGGCGGGGATCATCATCGAGCATCTTGAGAAGAATGGCGGGCCGAATATGACCCGGACCAAGGGCAAGGGCTAAAGCGGGAAGATCAAAAGATCGCAGCCTGCGGCAACTCCTACATGGGAATGCGTACCCTGTAGGAACTGCCGCAGGCTGCGATTTTTGTTGCTACACCGCATCTCGCGGAAGCATCAACCCAAGCGGCAACCGCACCCGCGCCTCCAGTCCACCACCCGACCGGTTACGCAATTCAACATTACCGCCATGCATCGAGGCAATCCGCTTCACGATCGCCAAGCCCAGCCCGGTTCCCTTGCCGCCGCGCGCACGGTCACCACGGGTGAACGGGTTGAAGATCGCCTCAAGCTCCGACGGATCAATCCCCGCACCACGGTCCATCACACTCAGCACCACATACGGCGCGCTGGTGTCGCCGGACACATAAGCCGCCACTTCAACGCCGCTGCCGGCATGGTTCAGCGCGTTGCCGATCAGGTTGTTGAGCAGACGTTTCATCGATACCCGACGTAGCGGAAACGGCTGGATCGGCTCCAGACGCAGGCGAACTTTCTCTTCAGTCTGGTTGTACGGCGCCGCCACTTCACGCACCAGATCGCTGAGGTCCACCTCCTCCACCGACTCGTCACGACCATCGCGAATGAACGCGAGGAACTGGTCGAGAATCGCGTCCATGTCTTCGATATCGCGCACCATGTCGTCGGTAAGGTCGTTGTGGTCGCCCATCAATTCCAGCGACAGGCGCAAGCGCGTCAACGGCGTACGCAAGTCATGGGAGACGCCGGCCAGCATCAGCTCACGCTCACGTCCGGCCTGTTCGACGTCTTCGGCCATCTGGTTGAAGGCGCGATAGACCTCGGTCATCTCGCTCGGCGTGTCGCTGATCGGCAGACGCACGCTGCGACCCTGGCCGAGTTGCCGGGCGGCGTATACCAAGCGCTTCAAGGGTTGGTTGAGCTGGCTGACAAAAATCCACGCCGAGGCAGTCGACAGCAAACCAATCGCGAGGAACCAGCCCAGCACGTTCCAGATTTTCTGGCCACGCAACGGGTGCGGATACAGCGGCACTTTCAACCAGCCATCACCCAGGCTCGGGGCGCGAACCCACAGAGCCGGCGGCGAATGCATGCGTAATCGCACTTCGGTGTCGGCGCCGAGTTCCGCCTGCATCTGTCGTTGATAGATCTCGCTGTACGGCCAGTGCTGCTCGCCTTCCGGCACACCGGCACCCACCACCCGAATCAGGGTCGCGGCATCGGCGATCTTCGCGCGATTTTCTTCGTCAGCGGCCCAATACGCACGCAGCGTCAGGGCGACGCCGTGGCTGTATTGGCGATCCACCAGCACATCCTCGTTCATCAACAGATAAACCAGGGTCAGCGCCTTGGAAAACAGCACGACGATGAGCACCAGCCAGAGGGTGCGGGAGAAAAAACTTTGGGGGAACCAGACGGGCGTCTTCATCAATAACCGCTACACACTTGCAGGAGCGAGCAATGCTCGCATATTGCGGATTGCGAGTCTGTGGGCATGGTCGTTTGACCAATCCCCAACAGACCCGCTCCTACAAATCGCCGATCACTTGGTGGCGGCGCCATCCGGTACGAACACGTAGCCAACGCCCCAGACAGTCTGGATGTAGCGCGGTTTCGACGGATCGGGCTCGATCATCCGGCGCAGACGGGAGATCTGCACGTCGATGGAACGCTCCAGAGCATCCCATTCGCGGCCACGGGCCAGGTTCATGAGTTTGTCGCGGGTCAGTGGCTGACGCGCGTTCATCACCAAGGCCTTGAGTACCGCAAACTCACCGGTGGTGAGCATGTGCACTTCGTCGCCACGTTTCAGCTCGCGAGTGGCCAGCGACAAGACGTAATCACCGAAGGTGACGTTCTCGTCTTCGCTGCCCGGCGCGCCCGGCACCGGTGCGGCCTGGCGACGCAACACCGCTTTGACCCGGGCCATCAGCTCGTCCGGGTTGAACGGCTTGGCGAGATAATCGTCAGCGCCCAGCTCCAGGCCCTTGATACGGCTCATCTCATCGCCCTTGGCGGTGAGCATGATGATCGGAATCTGGTTGTTCGCGGCCCGCAGGCGGCGGCAAGCGGTCAGACCGTCTTCGCCGGGCAGCATCAAGTCGAGGACGACCAGATTGAATACTTCACGCGCCAGCAGACGATCCATCTGCTCGGTATTCGGTACGGTACGGGCACGGTAGCCCTTGCTGACGAAGAAACGTTCCAGCAGGCTGCTCAGCCCCGGATCGTCATCAACGATAAGAATTTTTTCGCCTTCAGCAGTTTGTGCAGTGCTGCTCATTAGATGCTCCTTTTAGCTCGGCGCGCATTATGGCGTAGCTGCCGTTATACGCACCGTGTGCATTGTTAGCAGATTTTTCCTTCACTGCCAGAAAACCGGGGTTTAAGCCTACAGACTGTGACGCCCCCGAATGACAGAACGCTGGTTATAATGCGCGGCGTTTTGTGCCAGGCAACGTCTGAATCGTTACCGCAAGTGGCCGTCTTTTTTACCGGCCAGCGCAGTAATAGTTCGATTTCACGGGTCAATGGGCTGCCTTTTGACCCAGGCAGCGGCAATTTTCCAGCCGCTCAACCAGACTCCGGGCCTTTATTTCCGTGCCTGCGAGCCTGCTTTCACAATATGTCAGGTGGTTTTATGGACAGCATCAACAGCCGCATCGCCGAGGAACTCGGCGTACGCCCACAACAGGTCGAAGCGGCCGTCGCGCTACTCGATGAAGGCTCAACCGTTCCCTTCATTGCCCGTTACCGAAAAGAAGTCACCGGCAGCCTCGATGACACCCAGTTGCGTCATCTGGAAGAGCGCCTGCGCTACCTGCGAGAACTCGACGAACGGCGCATCAGCATCCTCGCCAGTATCGAGGAGCAAGGCAAACTCACCCCTGCCCTTGAGCGCGACATCAAACTCGCCGACACCAAGACCCGCCTCGAAGACTTGTACTTGCCGTACAAGCAGAAGCGCCGCACCAAGGGTCAGATCGCCCTCGAAGCCGGCCTCGGCGACCTGGCCGACGGCCTGTTCAACGACCCGAATCTCGCTCCGGAAACCGAAGCCGCGCGCTTCGTCGATGCCGAAAAAGGCGTGGCTGACGTGAAAGCTGCGCTGGAAGGCGCCAAATACATCCTGATGGAACGATTCGCTGAAGACGCCAGCCTGCTGGAAAAACTGCGTACCTATCTCAAGCAGGAAGCCATCCTCAGTGCCCGCGTCATCGCCGGCAAGGAAGAGGAAGGCGCCAAGTTCCGCGACTACTTCGAACACGACGAGCCGCTGAAAAGCATGCCGTCGCACCGTGCACTGGCGATTTTCCGTGGTCGCAACGAAGGCATCCTCAGCTCGGCGCTGAAAGTCGGCGACGAACTGCCGGGCACCATGCATCCCTGCGAAGGCATGATCGGCCAGCAATTCAATATCCAGAACCAGAACCGTCCGGCCGACAAATGGCTCGGTGAAGTGGTGCGCTGGACCTGGAAGGTCAAGCTCTACACCCACCTCGAAACCGACCTGCTGGGCGAGCTGCGCGACGGCGCCGAAACCGAGGCGATCAACGTTTTCGCCCACAACCTGCATGACTTGTTGCTGGCCGCCCCGGCCGGCCCACGCGCAACCCTGGGCCTCGACCCGGGCCTGCGTACCGGCTGCAAGGTTGCCGTGGTCGATTCGACCGGCAAGATGCTCGATCACGCCACGGTTTACCCGCACGTGCCGCACAACAAGTGGGATCAGACCATCGCCATTCTGGCGGCCCTGTGCGCCAAGCACTCGGTTGACCTGATCGCCATCGGCAACGGCACCGCCAGCCGCGAAACCGACAAACTGGCCATCGAGCTGATCAAAAAATATCCGGCGATGAAGATGACCAAGGTCATGGTTTCGGAGGCCGGTGCATCGGTGTACTCGGCGTCGGAACTGGCAGCCAAGGAATTCCCCGATCTGGACGTGTCGATCCGTGGCGCGGTGTCCATCGCTCGCCGTCTGCAGGATCCGCTGGCAGAGCTAGTGAAGATCGATCCGAAATCCATCGGTGTCGGCCAGTACCAGCACGACGTCTCGCAGCTGAAACTGGCGCGCGGTCTGGATGCCGTGGTCGAAGACTGCGTGAACGCCGTCGGCGTTGATGTGAACACTGCTTCGGTGGCCCTGCTGGCGCGGATCTCCGGCCTCAACGCCACGCTGGCGCAGAATATCGTTGCTCACCGCGACGAACACGGCGCGTTCAAGACTCGTGCGGCGCTGAAGAAAGTCGCACGTCTGGGCGAAAAAACCTTCGAACAGGCTGCCGGTTTCTTGCGTGTGATGAACGGCGACAACCCGCTGGATTCATCGGCCGTTCACCCGGAAGCCTATCCGCTGGTGCAGCGCATTGCCGCTGAAACCGACCGCGATATCCGTTCGCTGATCGGCGACGCCAGTTTCCTCAAGCGTCTGGATCCGAAGAAATTCACCGACGAGACCTTCGGTCTGCCGACGGTGACCGACATCCTCCAGGAACTGGAAAAGCCGGGCCGTGACCCGCGTCCTGAGTTCAAGACTGCCGAGTTCCAGGAAGGCGTCGAAGACCTCAAGGACCTGGAATTGGGGATGATCCTCGAAGGCGTCGTCACCAACGTGACCGCGTTCGGCGCATTCGTCGACATCGGCGTGCACCAGGACGGTCTGGTGCACATCTCGGCGCTGTCGGAGAAGTTCATCAAGGACCCACGCGAAGCGGTGAAGGCCGGTGATGTGGTGAAAGTGAAGGTCATGGAAGTCGACATCCCGCGCAAACGCGTCGGCCTGTCGATGCGCATGGGCGACACCCCGGGCGAGAAAATCGACGGTGCCCGTGGCTCGCGCCCGGGCTCGGCTCAACGCCAGCCGTCGAACAACGCGCCGCGCAAGGAAACCGCGACCGCAGCGCCAGTGAACAATGCGATGGCCTCGCTGTTCGCCAACGCCAAACAGCTGAAGAAACGCTGATGGAGATTCCGGCCGGGCTCGTCGAGAGCGCATTTTTCAAGCTGTTGGGCTGTCGCCTGCACAGCCTGGAAACCGGGGTGGCGCAAGTCGCCCTGGGGCTGGAACCCGAACTGCGCAACCGCGGCGGCAAATTGCACGGTGGCGCGCTGTTCAGTCTGGTCGACATCGCCATGGGGCTGGCGTGTTCCAGCACCCACGGCTTCGATCAGCAGAGCGCGACCATCGAGTGCAAGATCAACTACATCCGCGCCGTTTCCGATGGCGAGGTGATGTGCACGGCGCGGGTGATTCACCCGGGGCGGCGCACGCTGGTGGTCGAAGCCGAGGTGATGCAGGGCGACAAACTGGTCGCAAAAGCGCAAGGCACGTTCGCTGTCCTGTAGATGTTGATCATCATTTTGAGTTAATTTCGGCGCAATGAATCCTGTAGGAGCTGTCGCAGGCTGCGATCTTTTGATTTTGTTTTCCAACAGCAAGATCAAAAGATCGCAGCCTTCGGCAGCTTCTACAGGTTATGTGTGGCTGACCGGCTAGTAAAACCAGGCGAAAACGCCAGTTTCAACTTCACCCTTGTAGACCGTCCTGCCCACCCCCATATTGGGGCGACTGACGCGTGAAGGAATCCAAATTGAGCGAACTTCTCAACCGCCGCCTGGCTCTGCTCGGTGAGCGCGCCAACCTCTCTCTGCTCGAGCAGTGCCTGCACGGTATCGAACGTGAATGCCTGCGCGTGACCAGTGAAGGTCGTCTGGCGCAAACGCCGCACCCGGAAGCCTTGGGTTCCGCGCTGACCAATGAACAAATCACCACCGACTATTCCGAGTCGCTGCTGGAATTCATCACGCCCGCCCTGCCCGACCCGGCCGATACGCTGGCGAGCCTGGACAAGATTCATCGCTTTGCCTACAGCAAGCTCGGCAACGAGTACCTGTGGAGTCCATCGATGCCGTGCCCGTTGCCGGCCGAGGAAGACATTCCGATCGCCTATTACGGCACGTCCAACATCGGTCAACTCAAGTACGTCTATCGCAAAGGCCTAGCCCTGCGTTACGGCAAGACCATGCAGTGCATCGCCGGGATTCACTACAACTTTTCCCTGCCGGAAAAGCTCTGGCCGCTGCTCAAGGAAGCCGAAGGTTTTGTCGGTACCGACCGGGATTTCCAGTCGGTCTCCTACATCGCGCTGATCCGCAATTTCCGCCGCTACAGCTGGCTGCTGATGTACCTGTTCGGCGCGTCGCCGGCGCTGGACGCCGGTTTCCTGCGCGGTCGTTCGCATCAACTGGAACAACTGGACCCGGACACGCTGTACCTGCCGTACGCGACCAGCCTGCGCATGAGCGACCTCGGTTATCAGAGCAACGCCCAGGCCGGCCTTACGCCGTGCTACAACGATCTGGCGAGCTACACCGACAGCCTGCGCAAGGCCGTCGCCACGCCCTACGCGCCGTACGTTGAAGTCGGCACGCACCAGGATGGCGAATGGGTGCAACTGAACACCAACATCCTGCAGATCGAGAACGAGTACTACTCCAACATCCGCCCGAAACGCGTGACCTACACCGGCGAGCGGCCGATTCAGGCGCTGGTCGCCCGTGGCATTCAGTACGTCGAAGTGCGTTGCCTGGACATCAACCCGTTCCTGCCGATGGGCATCGACCTCACCGAGTCGCGCTTCCTCGACGCCTTCCTGTTGTATTGCGCGTTGAACGACAGCCCGCTGCTGACCAATACCTCGTGTGGCAACGCCACCTCGAACTTCCTCAGCGTGGTCAAGGAAGGTCGCCGTCCGGGCCTGCAATTGCAGCGCGACGGCGAAGCGGTCGACATGAAGACCTGGGCAGCCGAATTGCTGGAACAGATTGCTCCACTGGCGGCGCTGCTGGATCAAAGCCATGGCTTTGATGCGCACAGCACCGCGCTGGATGCGCAACTGGCCAAGGTCAAGGATTCGTCCCTGACGCCATCGGCACAGGTGCTGGCCGCGATGGCCGAGCACAAGGAAAGCTTTGCGCAGTTCTCTCTGCGCCAGAGCCAGGCACATGCCGAGTTCTTCCGCAGCGAGCCATTGGCGGCGGATGAGCAGGCGAAGTTTGAGGAAGTGGCGCGTACTTCGCTGGCGGCGCAGGCTGAGCTGGAGCAGAACGAGGTGGGCGATTTCGACGTGTTCGTTGGGTCGTATCAGGCGAGTATTCTGGCGATCAGTAACTAAGCGTTGTTGATAAAAAAGATCGCAGCCTTCGGCAGCTCCTACAGGGTGTACGCCTGTCCCATGTAGGAGCTGCCGAAGGCTGCGATCTTTTGATCCTTAGATTTTTCCGCTCATAAGCTCATTCGAAAAAGTTATTTATTTCTCGATTCTTAGATCATTTAGTCTCCTTTCACGCCGACATTCGGTCGCCTGATATGGAGCTCTTCAATGAAACTGAATTTCCCGCTTCGCCTGCTGGCCGTGGCCTCATTGGCTGCCGCGAGTTTTCTGGCTCAGGCCACCGACCTCACCGTCGCTTACCAAACCACCGTTGACCCGGCGAAAGTCGCACAAGCCGACGGCGCCTACGAGAAAGCCACCAAAGCCGATATCAGCTGGCGCAAGTTCGACAACGGCGCCGACATCATCGCCGCCATCGCTTCCGGCGATGTGCAAATTGGCTACCTCGGTTCGAGCCCGCTGACCGCGGCCATCACTCGAAAAGTCCCGGTCGAAACTTTCCTCATCGCCACCCAGATCGGCGCCGCCGAAGCATTGGTCGCCCGCGACGGTTCCGGCATCAAGACCCCGCAAGATCTGATCGGCAAGAAAATCGCCGTGCCGTTCGTGTCTACCGGTCACTACAGCCTGCTCGCAGCGTTGAAGCACTGGAACATCGATCCGTCGAAAGTCACCGTGCTCAACCTCGCTCCTCCAGCGATTATCGCGGCGTGGAAGCGCGGTGACATCGACGCCACCTACGTTTGGGATCCGGCCCTCGGTGTGGCCAAGGAAAACGGCAAAGTGCTGATCACTTCCGGCGAACTGGCCAAATTCGGCGCGCCGACGTTCGATGCGTGGATCGTGCGCAAAGACTTCGCCGCCAAGCACCCGGAAATCGTCACCGCGTTTGCCAAGGTCACCCTCGACGCCTACGCCGATTACCGCAAGGACCCGAAAGCCTGGCTCGCCGATCAATCCAACGTCGACAAGCTTGTGAAACTCTCGGGCGCCAAGGCCAGCGACATTCCGCTGCTGCTGCAAGGCAACGTCTACCCGCTGGCGGCGGATCAGGTCAGCGACCTCGGGGCGCCGACCACCAAAGCCATCACCGACACCGCCGCGTTCCTCAAGGAACAAGGCAAGGTCGAAGCCGTTCTGCCGGACTACGCGCCGTACGTAAGCGCCAAATACATCACCAACTGATCGGGAGTTAACAGCGATGGCCTTGCTACAGCTGGAGCGCATCAGCGCACAGTACCCGGGCAGCCCTACACCGGTGCTGGCGGATATTTCTCTGACCCTTGGGCCTCAGCAATTGCTGGTCGCGCTCGGCCCGTCCGGCAGTGGCAAGACTTCGCTGTTGAACCTGATTGCCGGTTTCGTCGAACCGAGCGCCGGGCGCATCACCCTCGACGGCGTGCCGGTCAAAGGCCCGAGCGCCGAACGTGGCGTGGTGTTCCAGGACGACGCGTTGCTGCCTTGGCAGGACGTGTTGGCCAACGTCGCTTTCGGCCTGGAACTGGCAGGCGTCGCCAAAAACAAACGCGAAAAAATCGCCCGCGAAATGCTCGCACTGGTCGATCTTTGCGGTTTTGAAAACCGTCGTATCTGGCAACTCTCCGGTGGCCAGAAACAGCGCGTCGGCCTCGCCCGCGCCCTCGCTGCCGACCCGCGCGTTTTGCTGATGGACGAACCCTTCGGCGCCCTCGACGCCTTCACCCGCGAACAGATGCAGGAGCTGTTGCTGCAAGTCTGGCAACGCACCGCCAAACCGGTTTTCCTGATTACCCACGACATTGAAGAAGCGGTGTTTCTCGCCACTGACCTGATTCTGCTGGCGCCCAATCCGGGGCAGATCGTCGAGCGTCTGCATCTGGATTTCGGTCAGCGTTATGCCGCTGGTGAGTCCGCGCGAGCGATCAAATCCGACCCGCGTTTTATCGAAACCCGCGAACACGTACTCAGCAAAGTGTTCTCGCAACGCAGCGCCGTTCAACGGCAGGAGCGCGCATGAGCAGTTACGACGTTTCCGCTGCGCCAGTAAAAACCCCTTCGGTTGTAATTCCAGTGCGCCGCAGCCTCAGCACTCGCTGGATCAGCCTGCTGACGTTGTTCGTTTTGCTGGCAGTCTGGTGGGCCGTAACCGCCACTGGCTTAATCGAACCGCTGTTTCTGCCACCACCGTCTGCCGTAGCGCAAAAAGGCTGGTTGCTGGCGACCAGCGGCTACATGGATTCGACGCTGTGGCAGCACCTCGGCGCGAGTCTGAGCCGCATCGGCCTGGGCCTGGGTTTCGCGATTCTGACCGCCGTGCCAGTGGGCATCGCGATTGGCGCCAACCGAATCGCGCGCGGTGTGCTCGATCCGCTGATCGAGTTCTACCGACCGATTCCGCCACTGGCTTACCTGCCGCTGATCGTGATCTGGTGCGGCATCGGCGAATTGTCGAAAGTGCTGCTGATCTACCTGGCGATTTTTGCGCCGATTGCCATCGCTACCGCGACCGGCGTGCGCACGGTTGATCCAGCGAAATTGCGTGCCGCGCAGTCGCTCGGCGCCACCCGCGCGCAGCTGATTCGTCATGTGATTTTGCCGAGCGCATTGCCTGACATTCTCACCGGTGTGCGCATTGGTCTGGGGGTCGGTTGGTCGACGCTGGTCGCCGCCGAACTGATCGCCGCCACCAGCGGTTTGGGCTTCATGGTGCAATCGGCCGCGCAGTTTCTGGTGACTGATGTGGTGGTGCTGGGGATTTTGGTCATCGCCCTGATCGCCTTCGCAATGGAGATGGGCCTGCGCGCCCTGCAACGCAAACTGGTGCCGTGGCACGGCCAGGCCCACTAAAAAATTTTCTATCCCCCCCTGTAGGAGCTGCCGAAGGCTACGATCTTTTGACTTTGATCTTCTAAAAAACAAGATCAAAAGATCGCAGCCTGCGGCAGCTCCTACAGGGAGTGGTTATCCGGAATTGAAGAGAAAGACCATGAGCAGCCTGCACATCACCCCGTTAAGCTCGGCCCTCGGCGCGCAGATCAGCGGCGTCGACATCAGCCAGCCATTGAGCCTGGATCACCGCGATGCCATCGAGCAGGCGTTGCTCAAGTATCAAGTGCTGTTCTTCCGCAACCAGCCGATCGAACCGCCGCAACAGGCGCGTTTCGCCGCATATTTTGGCGACCTGCACATTCACCCGATCTACCCGAACGTGCCGGAGCAACCAGAAGTGTTGATCCTCGACACCGCCGTCACCGACGTGCGCGACAACGCGATCTGGCACACCGACGTAACCTTCCTGCCGACGCCGGCGATGGGCGCGGTGCTCAGCGCCAAGTTGCTGCCGGAGTTCGGTGGCGACACGTTGTGGGCCAGTGGCATCGCCGCCTATGAAGCCTTGTCAGCGCCAATGAAAGGTTTGCTCGAAGGTCTGACCGCGACCCACGATTTCACTCGCTCGTTTCCGCTGGAGCGCTATGGCAACACGCCCGAAGCGCTGGCGCAGTGGGAAGAGGCTCGGCGCAAGAATCCGCCGTTGTCGCACCCGGTGATTCGCACGCACCCGGTGAGCGGGCGGCGTTCATTGTTCGTCAACGAAGGCTTTACGTCGAAGATCAATGAGCTGTCGGAAACCGAAAGCGAGGCGATTCTGAAGTTTCTGTTCGCCCATGCGACACGGCCGGAATTCACCATTCGCTGGCGCTGGCAGAAGGACGATATTGCGTTCTGGGATAACCGCGTGACGCAGCATTACGCGGTGGATGATTACCGCCCGGCGCGGCGAGTGATGCAGCGGGCTACGGTGTTGGGGGATGTGCCGTTTTTCTAGGATCAAAAGATCGCAGCCTTCGGCAGCTCCTACAGGGGAACGCATTCCAATGTAGGAGCTGCCGCAGGCTGCGATCTTTTGCTTTACCAATTACTCCGCTGTCGAAGGCTTCTCCCAAAGATTGATCCCACCCTCCTGAGCAAACCGGTCAATCTCCGCCAATTCCTCAGCACTGAAGCTCAAATTCTTCAACGCCCCGACGTTCTCGATAATCTGCTCCGGCCGGCTCGCGCCGATCAGTGCCGAGGTCACCCGAGGATCGCGTAGCGTCCAGGCCAGCGCCAGTTGCGCCAGACTCTGACCCCGACGCTTGGCAATCTCGTTCAACGCCCGTACGTGGGCGATGTTGGCTTCGGACAAGTGCGCAGCCTGCAACGAACCACCGCCCGGACGATTGACCCGCGCATCCGCCGGTACGCCGTTGAGGTATTTATCGGTCAGCAGACCTTGCGCCAACGGCGTGAAAGCAATCACGCCAGTGCCGAGTTCATCGGTGGTGTCGAGCAGGTCTTTTTCCACCCAGCGATTGAGCAGGTTGTACGCCGGTTGATGGATCAGCAGCGGCACTTTCCACTCTTGGAGCAGCGCTGCCATCTCGCGGGTTTTCACGCCCGAATACGACGAGATGCCGATGTACAACGCCTTGCCCTGTTGCACCGCAGTGGCGAGGGCGCTGGCGGTTTCTTCCAGCGGGGTGTCCGGGTCGAAACGGTGCGAATAGAAGATATCCACATAGTCCAGACCGAGGCGTTGCAGGCTCTGGTCGAGGCTCGCCAGCACGTATTTGCGCGAACCGCCGCCCTGGCCGTACGGGCCGGGCCACATGTCCCAACCGGCCTTGCTGGAGATGATCAGCTCGTCGCGATACTGCTTGAAGTCTTCGCGCAGCAGGCGACCGAAGTTGATCTCGGCGCTGCCGTACGGCGGGCCGTAGTTGTTGGCCAGGTCGAAGTGGTTGATGCCCAGGTCGAACGCGGTACGCAACAAGGCGCGCTGGGTGTCGATTGGCGTGCTATCACCAAAGTTGTGCCACAGGCCCAGCGACAGCGCTGGCAGCACCAGACCGCTGCGGCCGACGCGGCGGTAAGGGATGGAGTCGTAGCGGTTTTCGGCAGCGGTGTAAGTCATCGAATCCTCTCTTGTTTGTTTTGAAACAGGTGTCGACTGCTTCGCGAGCTGAGCGCCGAGTCCTGAACAGACGCGGCGCCCAGCTCATGATCAACGCACCAGGTGCAGGAACTGCATGTGGCGTTCGTACTGGTCGAGGATGTCGTTGATGATCTGCTCCTTGGTGTAGCCGACCAGATCGTAGTCCTGACTGCCCTCGCTCAGGTGCACTTCAGCGCGGTAGTAACGGCGATTGTTGAGCTGTTTGGAGCCCATGCCGCCACGCGCGAATGACGGCGTGAAGTAGCCGCGCATCTGCACCTGATAGATGAACGGATGCTGCTCGCCATGGCCGATTTCCAGGCTGATGTTGTCATGGGAGGGATCCGGCTGAGTGACCACGTTCAGGCCTTTCTCGACGAACACCGCCGTCACCTCTTCGATCGCCGGGCGCACCGTGGTGTCCATGAAACGGTACACCTCATCGCGCGACGGGAAATGCACAGCCTGGCTCAAACGCTGTCGCCAACCGCCCGTTCCACGCCGTGCACCGGACACCGGCGCCAGCGAATGCAGTTGCGCGATCTGCTTCTGCGATTCGAGATAGAAGGCCTTGTGCAGACCCCACATCATCAACAGCAAAATCAGCGAGAACGGTAACGAGGTCAGCACCACGGCCGACTTCAATGCATCAATGCTGCCCGAGAACAGCAGCGCACTGGTGATCAACGCTGTCATCGCGCCCCAGAACACCCGCAGCCATTTAGGCCCGTCTTCGTCAGGGTTGCCGCCCTTGGCCGACAGTGTCGAAAGCACCACGGTGCCGGAATCAGCAGAGGTGACGAAGAATACGAAGCTGATAAACACCGTCACGGCGATGACGGTTTTGCTCCACGGGTAGGTTTCCAGCAGCAGGTAGAGGGTCATCGACGGATTCTCGATCGCCGACATGCCGAGTGCGCTCATGCCGTGGTTGAGCACCTGATCAATGGCGCTGTTACCGAAGATCGACATCCACGCCAAGGTGAAACCGAGCGGAATCAACAGCACGCCGAAAACGAACTCACGGATGGTGCGGCCACGGGAAATCCGCGCAATGAACAGGCCCACGAACGGCGACCATGCAATCCACCAGGCCCAGTAGAACACTGTCCAGCCGCCGAGCCAGTCGCTCGGTTTGTCATAGGCGTAGAGATCGAAACTCTTCATCGGCAAGGCGCCGAGGTAGTCACCGATGTTCTGGATCAAGGTGTTGAGCAGGTGCTGAGTAGGGCCGGCGAACAGCACGAACAGCAGCAGCGCACAGGCCAGCAGCATGTTGATGTCGGACATCACCCGCACGCCTTTATCGACCCCGGCCACGGCGACGAGGATCGCCGCCCCCATCATCAGCGTGATCAGGCCGACCTGAATCCACTGTGTGTGGGCGATGCCGAACAGGTAGTCGAGACCCGAGTTGAGGTGCAGCACACCGAAGCCCATGTCGGCGCCGAGACCGAACACCGTGGCGATGATGCCGAAGCCATCCACCGCGTAACCAATCGGGCCGTTGATGCGTTTGCCGATCAGCGGATACAACGCCGAACGCAGGGCCAGCGGCAGGTTATGCCGGTAGGCGAAGTACGCCAGGGCCATACCGACGAAGGCAAAAACGCCCCAGCCATGCAGACCCCAGTGCAGAAACAGAACCTGCATGGCCTGACGCGCTGCATCCGCGGTGCCGGCCTCGCCTTGCGGCGGCTGCAGCATGTGAGTCAGCGGCTCTGAAACGCAGAAAAAGAACAGCGTAATGCTGATCCCGGCGGCGAACAGCATGCCGGCCCAGGACAGATAACTGAATTCGGGTTCGTCGTGGTCGGCACCGAGTTTTATCTTGCCGTAGCCGGATAACGCGGTGACCACCACGAAGACCAGATACAGCGTCATCGCGAGCATGTAGTACCAGCCGACCGTGTTGGCCGCCCAGTTTTGTGCTTCAAGCAGCCAGGCACCGGCCTGTTGCGGCATGGCGATGACAACGAGACCAAACAGCAGAATAAACGTCGCGGCGAAGTAGAACACCGGCGGATTCATCCGCACCAGACCGCTGGCGGGGGTAGACGATGCACTCATGAAACGTGCACCTCGAGGGGTTGAAACGTGGCTGAAATGATCGGACTCAGCAAAGGCAAGCCTCCTGTTGTGAGCGGGCAGCGAACCACCGGTTTAACTTGAATGAACGTTCAAGTTAAACATGAATGGGGTGGTAAGGACTAATCGCAGGGCTAGGCGGTAGCTTTCCTACAGTAGCCCAAGGAGGGGTATGACGTAGGTTTGGGGCAATTCGTTCACTGGAGAATTGGCTGATTGCCATTATCTCTTCCGAACTCAAAATCGACCCTGTAGGAGCTGCCGCAGGCTGCGATCTTTTGATCTTCAAAAGCAACATCAAAAGATCGCAGCCTGCGGCAACTCCTACACGGGATTGTTAGCCACCCTACTTCTGCGTCCCGTCATCATGCTGCAAATTGGCCTGAGTCAAATTGCACCCGGCCGGCACACTGCGAGTCAGCCAGACGTTGCCGCCAATGGTCGAGCCCTTGCCAATGGTGATCCGTCCAAGAATCGTCGCCCCGGCATAAATCACCACGTCATCTTCAACAATCGGATGACGCGGATGGCCCTTCTGCAACTGCCCGTCTTCATCTGCCGGGAAGCGCTTGGCGCCCAGAGTCACCGCCTGATAAATCCGCACCCGCTCACCAATGATCGCGGTCTCGCCGATCACCACACCCGTGCCGTGGTCGATGAAGAAACTGCGGCCGATCTGCGCGCCCGGGTGGATATCGATGCCCGTCGCCGAGTGAGCGATTTCCGCGCTGATCCGCGCCAGCAACGGCAACCCGGCGCGATACAAATGGTGCGCCAGACGATGGTGAATGACCGCCAGAATCCCCGGGTAGCACAGCAGCACTTCGTCCACACTGCGCGCTGCCGGATCGCCGTGATAAGCCGCCAGCACGTCGGTGTCGAGCAGCGTGCGCAACCCCGGCAAGGCAAGGGCGAAATCCTGAACGATCTGGATCGCCCGGGCCTCGACTTCGGTGTCGACCTGCGCGCTGTGCCGGGCGACATAACGCAGTTCAAGTCGCGTCTGCGCCAGCAAGGCATTCAACGCGACGTCGAGGGTGTGTCCCACATAAAAATCTTCACTTTCTTCGCGCAGATCGACCGGCCCCAGGCGCATCGGGAACAACGCGCCACACAACGCCTCGAGAATCTCCGCCATCGCAGCACGCGAGGGCAGCTCGCGGCCACCCTGCTCGCCGGAGGCCCGGCCATTTTGTGCGCGCCACTGATCCCGCGCGGTGCGCAGTTGGCTGACGATGGTCTGCAATTGCCAATGGCTGGAACGCTCGCTCACGGTAAAGACTCCTCACGGGCGGCCGGACTGTCTGGCCGCGTCAACGGCGCCTACTTTACGGCATGCCTGCGAGAGCGAATTAAGAACCGATAGTGCTGGGCTCAGTTCATTTGGCTATAAGCGATTCACGGTTGCCCCTGCAAAATCGACTGCCTATAGTCCTTTCATCTTTCTCCGCCAGTACGGACTCATGATTAAACAACAGCTGGACCGTTTTAACCGTCTCGACCTGCTCGGCCAACCCACCCCACTGGAAAAACTTGAGCGCCTCTCTGCCTGGCTCGGCCGCGAGGTCTACGTCAAACGCGATGATCTGACGCCGCTGGCCATGGGTGGCAACAAATTACGCAAACTCGAATACCTCGCCGCCGATGCGCTCGCCCAGGGCGCCGACACGCTGATCACCGCCGGCGCGCTGCAATCGAACCATGTTCGCCAGACCGCAGCATTGGCCGCCAAACTGGGCCTGAGTTGTGTCGCGCTGCTGGAAAACCCGTTAGGCACGGACGACAGCAATTACACCGGCAACGGCAATCGGCTGCTGCTGGACCTGTTCGATACCAAAGTCGAGCTGGTCGAAAACCTCGACAACGCCGACGAACAACTGGCCGCACTCGCCGCGCGCCTGCGCAGCAACGGCAAGAAACCGTATCTGGTGCCGATTGGCGGCTCCAACGCCCTCGGTGCGTTGGGTTACGTGCGCGCAGGCCTGGAACTGGCCGAGCAGATCAAGGACACCGGTCTCGACTTCGCCGCCGTGGTGTTGGCTTCAGGCAGTGCCGGGACGCACAGCGGTCTGGCGCTGGCCCTGAGCGAAGTGTTGCCAGAGCTGCCGGTGATCGGCGTGACCGTTTCGCGTAGCGAGGAAGACCAGCGCCCGAAGGTGCAGGGTCTGGCCGAACGCACCGCGGAGCTGCTCGGCGTGGAACTGCCGGCAAGCTTCAAGGTCGAGTTGTGGGACGAATACTTTGGCCCGCGCTATGGCGAACCGAATGCCGGGACACTGGCGGCGGTGAAGCTATTGGCGAGTCAGGAAGGTCTGTTGCTGGACCCGGTTTACACCGGCAAGGCCATGGCGGGCTTGCTCGACGGGATTGGCCGTTCGCGCTTCGATCAAGGTCCGATTATTTTCCTGCACACTGGTGGGGCTCCGGCGTTGTTTGCATATAAGGATTTTCTGTAGCCGAAAAAATCAAAAGATCGCAGCCTTCGGCAGCTCCTGCATTGGAATGCGTTCACCTGCAGGAGCTACCGAAGGCTGCGATCTTTTCGAACTCGCCACATATTCCTCAAGAGAATATCAAATTAAGTATTTAGTATTTTCAAGTCTAACGCAGTCATCATATAGTCTCGCCGCAGGCGAATTTCGCGAGAGACGCATAAGCTGCTTTAAGGCAGGATAGCGCTGTCGTTCAAATCACCCATTTGCCTACATTCCTTAAGCGTCTTCCATAAGAAAACACAGGGGCTTGTCATGAATTTTTCCGCACTACGTCGCAATCTGCTGGTTGGTTCGCTGGGCCTGGCACTGAGCGCCGGTCTGATCGGCCAGGCAGTGGCCGGTGAGCAGTTGCAACAGATCAAGGACAAAGGCGTTATCAACGTCGGCCTGGAAGGCACTTATCCACCGTTCAGCTTCGTTGATGCCGACGGCAAACTGTCTGGTTTTGAAGTCGAGCTCTCCGAAGCGCTGGCGCAAAAACTCGGTGTCAAAGCCAAGATCCAGCCAACCAAATGGGATGGCATTCTCGCCGCGCTGGAATCCAAGCGTCTGGACGTCGTGGTCAACCAGGTGACTATCTCCGAGGAGCGCAAGAAGAAGTACGACTTCTCCGAACCGTACACCGTCTCCGGTATCCAGGCATTGGTGCTGAAGAACAAGGAAGCGGCACTGAACATCAAGACCGCTGCTGACCTGTCCGGCAAGAAAGTCGGTGTAGGTCTGGGCACCAACTACGAGCAGTGGGTCCGCGCCAACGTACCGGGTGCTGACGTGCGTACCTATGATGATGATCCGACCAAGTTCGCCGATCTGAATAACGGCCGTACCGATGCCATCCTGATCGACCGTCTGGCCGCCCTCGAATACGCCAAGAAAGCCCCGAAAACCGTCGCTGCCGGTGAAGCCTTCTCCCGTCAGGAATCGGGTATAGCCCTGCGCAAAGGCGAGCCTGAATTGCTGGCAGCCCTGAACAAGGCCCTCGACGAACTGCGTGCCGACGGCACCCTTGAGAAGCTGTCCACGAAATACTTCAACGCTGACGTCACTAAATAATGGAAGAGGCTTTCCAACTCGCACTTGATTCCGCGCCCTTTCTGCTCAAGGGCGCGTATTACACGGTTGTCCTCAGCCTTGGCGGGATGTTCTTCGGCCTGCTGCTGGGCTTTGGCCTGGCGTTGATGCGCCTGTCGCGCTTCAAGTCGGTCAGCTGGCTGGCCCGCATCTACGTGTCGTTCTTTCGCGGCACGCCGTTGCTGGTGCAACTGTTCGTGATCTATTACGGCTTGCCGCAATTGGGCATGGAGCTCGATCCGCTGCCAGCGGCGCTGATCGGCTTTTCGCTGAACATGGCCGCCTACGCCTGTGAAATCCTGCGCGCCGCGATCGGTTCGATCGAACGCGGTCAGTGGGAAGCTGCTGCCAGTATCGGCATGACCCGCGCGCAGACCCTGCGCCGGGCCATCCTGCCGCAAGCCATGCGCACGGCATTGCCGCCGCTGGGCAACAGCTTCATTTCGCTGGTCAAGGACACCGCGCTGGCCGCCACTATTCAGGTGCCGGAACTGTTCCGTCAGGCGCAACTGATTACCGCCCGGACTTTTGAAGTCTTCACCATGTATCTTGCCGCCGCGCTGATCTACTGGATTCTGGCCACGGTGCTTTCGCACTTCCAGAACAAGTTGGAAGAGCGGGTCAATCGGCACGACCAGGAGTCCTGACCCCATGATTGTCGTGGAAAAACTGACCAAGCAATTCAAGGATCAAGTCGTGCTCAACGGCATTGATCTTGAGGTCAAGGAAGGCGAGGTCGTCGCGATCATCGGCCCTAGCGGCTCGGGCAAGACGACGTTCCTGCGTTGCCTGAATTTCCTTGAAGAGCCCACCAGCGGCCGGATCAAGGTCGGCGATATCGAAATCGATACCAGCCGCCCGCTGAACCAGCAGCAAGGTCTGGTGCGCAATCTGCGCCAGCACGTAGGCTTCGTGTTCCAGAACTTCAACCTGTTCCCCCATCGCACCGCTCTGGAAAACGTCATCGAAGGGCCGATCGTGGTCAAGAAGATGCCGCGCGAGCAAGCGGTTGCCCTGGGCAAGAAGCTGCTTACCAAGGTTGGCCTCGCCGGCAAGGAAGACGCCTATCCGCGTCGACTGTCCGGGGGTCAGCAACAGCGCGTGGCGATTGCCCGGGCGCTGGCGATGGAGCCGGAAGTGATCCTGTTCGACGAGCCGACTTCGGCCCTCGACCCGGAACTGGTCGGCGAAGTGCTGGCGACCATCCGCGGTCTCGCCGAAGAGAAACGCACCATGGTGATCGTCACCCACGAAATGGGCTTCGCCCGCGACGTGGCCAACCGTGTGGTGTTTTTCGACAAGGGCGTGATCGTTGAACAAGGTGAAGCCAAAGCGTTGTTTGCCAACCCGAAAGAAGAACGCACTCAACAGTTTCTCAGCAAGTTCCTGAATCACGCCTGAGAACTTTCAGCGCACCCTCTCAAACTTCCATGGATGGAAGTTATCTCCACCCCGCTCCATCCCCCTCCTCAATATATACAAACCCAACATGCTCGGCGCACTACATATATATATGTTCTGCAACAGATAAAACCCGTCTGAAATCTACCGAATGCCAATAGCCCACTTTCAAATAACACCCCATAAAAATCGCTAAAAAAGCCTGCGAAACGTAGCCCTATTCGCTTCTAAACCGAGGCATTCGGCGCCGACACTGTAGGAAACTTCTGATTAAATCGTAATTCACAGATTAACTAACACCGACTATTGACACCCCATCCAACACACTCTTATCTAGTCGCCAACCGGCACTACTTAGTTTAATCAACTCACTCTCAAGTTGAACGAAATGTTCATTGCTTTATTGCCAGTTGATTCATGCCATTTGTACTTCCAGAAACGGACTTCGCTGCAAGGCTTCAAGGAGAGAAATTCGATGACCCGCACTTCGCATACCCCCGAACTGGCAGCGCCGACTTTGGCACCAGCGCAAAAAACCGGCATCAATCTGGCCGCCGCCGCCCATCTGCTGGTCGCCGTTGCGCCCTATCCCGACATGGACTGCGGCGACCTGATCGAACTGTTCTGGAACAAGTGCTACGTCGCATCAAAGGTGCTGACCGCCGAGGACGTTGGCGAGTCGATCAGTCTGCGCGTGCCTGAGAGTTTCATTGCCAACGGCACCGCGCGTATCCACTACCGGGTGATGCAAGTCGGTCAGGGCGCGGCACTGTCGGCGGCGACGCGTGTGCAGGTCAAACTCGATTGTCCTGGCGGCCAGCCAGCGCCCCTGTGCGGTGATGAAAACCAGCAACTGGCGCCGGTGACAATTCCCGACACCATTCGCCGCCAGGGGGTGAATCCGAATCAGATCAAACGCGGCGTGCCCCTGACCATCGAGCCGTACTCGAACATGGCCGAAGACGACGCCATCACCTTGCGTTGGGGCGACGTCCGTATGGATCTGGCGCCGATCACGGCGGCCGATATCGGGTTGCCGATTCAAGTCTGGATACCGCCGGCGGTCATCGTCGAAGCCGGTGAGGATCTGCGTCTGGACGTGACCTACTGCATCCTCGACCGGGTCGGCAACAACTCGCGCTGGGCACCGCCAAGGACATTGAAGATCGGGTGTGTGAATCCTTATCTGAAGGTCCCGCTCAAGCCCGAGTTCAAGGCTGCAGAGCCACGCAAGCAATAGCACCAAACTCAATGCTGAGGGCCTTTGTGGCGAGGGGATTTATCCCCGATGGACTGCGCAGCAGGCCCAATTATTTTTGGATCAAGAGAGGGGCCGCTGCGCGCCCCATCGGGGATAAATCCCCTCACCACAAAGGCCCTCTGACCACCACAAGGCTTCTGCTCAAAAACTCTTAACCAACCCGACCATCACCCCTTCTATGCATATTCCTAAAAGTTAGTTTATTTAATTTTTATACACGCTTAGGGTATATGAACCGGACCACCGGACATTCTTTCTTTCGCCGCACTGTGCGGCGTTTTCATGAGATGTGAGGTAGGTAGTATGGTCCGGAACACAATCACCCCAGTGCAGATCGCCAGGGCATTGCGTGCAGCCAAGGAGCGGCACTGATGTCCAGTCTGGCAGATGCAATCGTCCAGTCTGATCTGGATATCGCCCCGTTGTTGTTGCCCGCGCAAGTCTTGCGTGATGACGCCCAAGCCATCGAGGCCGCCCATGAGCTGGCGCAAGTCGCCCGCGTGCAGGCCGCCAAACGCGACCGCCAACGCAAGTTGCCGTGGTCGGAAATCGAACAGTTCACCCGCAGCGGTCTGGGCAGCATTGCCATCCCGCGCGAATACGGTGGGCCACAGGTTTCGTTCGTAACGTTGGCCGAGGTGTTCGCGATCATTTCCGCCGCCGATCCGGCGCTGGGACAGATCCCGCAGAACCAGTTCGGCATCATCAATCTGGTGCTCGGCTGCGCCACCGAAGCGCAGAAAAAGCAGCTGTTCCAAAGTGTCCTGGAAGGCTGGCGCATCGGTAATGCCGGCCCTGAACGCGGCACCAGAAACACCCTTGAACTGAAGGCCCGGATCACCGCTGACGGTGATGATTACGTGATCAACGGCCAGAAGTTTTATTCCACTGGCGCGCTGTTTGCGCACTGGGTCGCGGTGAAAGCGCTCAACGATGACGGCAAGCAAGTGCTGGCCTTCGTCCGTCGCGGCACGCCGGGATTGCGCATCGTCGATGACTGGTCGGGTTTCGGTCAGCGCACCACAGCCAGCGGCACGATCCTGCTGAACAACGTGCGCGTCGAAGCGGGCCTTGTCGTCGACAACTGGAAGATCAACGAAACCGCGAACATTCAAGGTGCGGTCTCGCAGCTGATTCAAGCCGCGATCGACGCCGGCATTGCCCGCGGCGCCATCGATGACGCCATCGAATTCGTCAAAACCCGAGCGCGACCATGGATCGACGCCAAGGTCGAGCGCGCCAGTGATGACCTCTATGTGATCGCCGACATCGGCAAGCTGAAAATCGAACTGCACGCCGCCGAAGCGCTGCTGCGCAAGGCCGGGCAAGTGCTCGATCAGGTACAGGCCGCGCCAGTCACCGTCGAGTCCGCCGCCCGCGCCTCGATTGCCGTGGCTGAAGCCAAAGTGCTGACCACCGAGATCTCGCTGCTGGCCAGCGAAAAGCTTTTCGAACTGGCCGGCAGCCGCGCCACCCTCGCCGAATTCAACCTCGACCGCCACTGGCGCAACGCCCGCGTGCACACGCTGCACGACCCGGTTCGCTGGAAATATCACGCGGTCGGCGCCTATCGCCTGAACGGCACTTTGCCGGCTCGCCATTCCTGGATTTGACCAGAACACTTTTGACCAGATCTCTGGAGAAACACATGACTTTTTCCCATCCCGTCGCGGTCATCACCAGCGATGAGCAAGCTCTGATCGTCGCCAGCGACCTGGCAGAAGATTTCAAACGCGACAGCGCCCTGCGCGACCGTGAACGTCGCCTGCCGCTGCCGGAACTCGACGTGTTTTCCCGCTCCGGCCTGTGGGGCATCACCGTCCCCAAGGAATACGGCGGCGCCGCTGTGTCCAACGTCACGCTGGCCAAAGTTATCGCCCTGATCGCTCAGGCTGACGGCTCGCTCGGGCAGATTCCTCAGAACCATTTCTATGCGCTCGAAGTGCTGCGGGTGAACGGCAGTCACGCGCAGAAACAAAGCCTGTACGCGGAAGTCTTGGCCGGTCAGCGCTTCGGTAACGCTTTGGCGGAGCTGGGCACCAAAACCGCCCACGACCGCGTTACCAGCCTCAAGCGTGATGGTGACGGCTACCGTATCAACGGCCGCAAGTTCTATGCGACCGGGGCGATTTACGCGCAGCGCATTCCAACCTCGGTGGTCGATGAAAACGGCGTGCAGCAACTGGCCTTCGTCCCACGAGAGAGCAAAGGCCTGAGCGTGATCGACGACTGGAGCGGCTTCGGCCAGCGCACCACTGGCAGCGGTTCGGTGGTGTTCGAAGATGTGTACGTCGCAGCGCAAGACGTGCTGCCGTTTCAAAGCGCCTTCGAACGTCCGACCACCGTCGGCCCGCTCGCGCAGATCCTTCACGCCGCCATCGACACCGGTATCGCCCGCGCCGCTTATGAAGACGCGCTGCACTTTGTGCGCAGCAAAACCCGGCCATGGATCGACTCGGGCAATGACAAGGCCACCGAAGATCCGCTGACCCTGAAAAGCTTCGGCCACCTGAGTATTCGCCTGCACGCCACCGAGGCTTTGCTTGAGCGCGCAGGCGAATTCCTCGATGCCGCGCAAGCCGAGACCAACGCAGACACCGTCGCCGCGGCATCGATTGCCGTCGCCGAAGCACGCGCCATCAGCACTGAAATCTCTCTGGCTGCCGGCAGTACGTTGTTCGAACTGGCCGGCAGCCAGGCCACGCTGATCGAACATGGCCTCGACCGCCACTGGCGCAACGCCCGGGTGCACACCCTGCACGATCCGGTGCGCTGGAAGTATCACGCGGTTGGCAATTACTACCTCAATGATGAAAACCCGCCACTGCGGGGGACCATCTGATGGCTGCGGCGAAAAAGAAGATCCTGCTCAATGCGTTCAACATGAACTGCATCGGCCACATCAATCACGGTTTGTGGACGCATCCGCGCGACACCTCGACCCAATTCAACAGCATCGAATACTGGACCGAACTGGCGCAGTTGCTGGAGCGCGGACTGTTTGACGGGCTGTTCATCGCTGACATTGTCGGCGTGTACGACGTCTATCAGAACTCGGTGGATGTCACGCTGAAAGAGTCGATCCAGTTGCCGGTCAACGATCCGTTGCTACTGGTTTCGGCGATGGCAGCCGTGACCAAAAACCTTGGTTTCGGCCTGACTGCCAACCTCACCTACGAGCCGCCGTATCTGTTCGCACGGCGCATGTCGACGCTCGATCATCTGAGCCGTGGTCGCGTGGGCTGGAACATCGTCACCGGTTACCTCGACAGCGCCGCCAAAGCCATGGGCCTGCGCGAGCAAGTCGAACACGACCGTCGCTACGACCAGGCCGACGAATACCTTGAGGTGCTCTACAAACTCTGGGAAGGCAGCTGGGAACCCGGCGCGGTGCTCAATGACCGCGAACAGCGCATCTATGCCCAACCGGAAAAAGTGCACAAGATCGAGCACAAGGGCGAGTTCTATCAGGTCGAGGGTTATCACCTCTGCGAGCCGTCGCCACAGCGCACGCCGGTGCTGTTTCAGGCCGGCAGTTCAGATCGCGGTTTGCTGTTTGCCGGGCGTCACGCCGAGTGCGTGTTTATCAGCGGGCAGAACAAACCCTCGACCAAGGTTCAGGTCGACAAGGTCCGCGCCAGCGCTATAGAGGCCGGGCGCAATCCCGAGGACATCAAGGTGTTCATGGGCCTCAACGTGATCGTCGGCGCCACTGAAAAAGCCGCTTGGGCCAAGCACGCCGAATACCTCAGCTACGCCAGCGCCGAGGCCGGCGTGGCGCATTTCTCCGCGTCCACCGGCATCGATTTTTCCCAGTACGAGATCGACGAGCCGATCCAGTACGTGAAGAGCAACGCGATCCAGTCCGCCACCAAAAACCTGCAAAACAACGACTGGACCCGACGCAAGTTGCTCGACCAGCACGCCCTCGGCGGTCGCTACATCACTGTGGTCGGTTCGGTTGAGCAAGTGGCGGATGAGCTGGAATCGTGGATCGCCGAAACCGGTCTGGACGGCTTCAACCTGACCCGCATCGTCACGCCTGAAAGCTACGTGGATTTCATTGATTTGCTGATCCCTGAGTTGCAGCGGCGTGGGTCGTACAAGACCGCTTATGAGACGGGCAGCTTGCGCGAGAAGCTGTTTCACCGGGAGGCGCACTTGCCCGAGCAACACACGGGTTCCGCGTTTCGCCGCTAAAAGCATCGCTGGCAAGCCAGCTCCCACAAGGGTCTGTGGCGTTCACAAAACCTGTGGGAGCTGGCTTGCCAGCGATGAGGCCGCAACAGACACCACAAATTTATGCACTGACTGGAAAACTCATCATGACCAAGAACCCCCTGTCCCACCCAGTCAAAGCACTGGCCCTGGCCCTCGGCCTGTTCAGTTCGGCAATCTTCGCCGCCGACGCGCCGCTGAAAATCGGCACCACCGCCGCATTCGCCATTCCACTGGAAGCCGCCGTCGAAGAAGCCAACAAACAAGGCCTGAAAGTCGAACTGGTGGAGTTCACCGACTGGATCGCGCCCAACGTCAGCCTCGCCGCCGGCGACATCGACGTGAACTACTTCCAGCACATTCCGTTCCTCGAAAACGCCAAAGCCGCGGCCGGTTTTGACCTGGTGCCGTTCGCCCCGGGGATCATCAACAACGTCGGTCTCTACTCTAAGAAGTACAAAAGCTTCGACGAATTGCCAGAAGGCGCCAGCGTCGCCATTGCCAACGATCCGATCAACAGCGGCCGCGGTTTGCAGCTACTGGCCAAGGCGGGACTGATCACGTTGAAACCGGGCGTCGGCTATAAGGCCACCGAGGACGACATCGTCGCCAACCCGAAAAAAATCAAAATCCTCCAGGTTGAAGCCGTGCAACTGGTGCGCGCTTACGACGACGCTGATCTCGTCCAGGGTTACCCGGCCTATATTCGCCTGGCGAAGACCTTCGATGCCGAATCCGCGCTGCTGTTCGATGGCCTCGATCACAAGGAATACGTGATTCAATTCGTAATCCAACCCAAAAGCAAAACCGACCCGCGCCTGAGCAAATTCGTCGATATCTATCAGCATTCGCCAGCCGTTCGCGCGGCACTGGATAAGGCCCACGGCAAGCTGTACCAGGCCGGTTGGGAAAGTTGAGCATGACGGCCGCGATCCAACGGCGACTGGAGATTCCAGAGCCAAAGAATGCTGAACGCACAGAACTGCACCCGGAACTGAACCGCGCCCACGTGCGCTTCATCAACCTTGGTAAAACCTACAACGGTCGACAAGGCCCGGTCGCCGCTCTGCACGGCATCGACCTGGCGATCCAGCGCGGTGAAGTATTCGGCATCATTGGCCGCAGCGGCGCCGGCAAGTCGTCGCTGATCCGTACGATCAATCGTCTGGAACAACCGACTTCGGGGCGGGTGCTGATCGATCAAGTGGATATCGGTGAATTCGATGAAGACCGCTTGGTCGCGCTGCGGCGCAGGATCGGCATGATCTTCCAGCACTTCAATCTGATGTCGGCCAAGACCGTTTGGCAGAACGTCGAGTTGCCGCTGAAAGTCGCCGGGGTGCCGAAAGAGCAACGCGAGAACAAGGTTCGCGAACTGCTGGAACTGGTGGGCCTGCAAGGCAAGCACAAGGCGTATCCGGCGCAGCTTTCCGGCGGGCAGAAACAGCGTGTCGGCATCGCCCGCGCGCTGGTGCATGACCCGGATATTCTGCTGTGTGACGAAGCGACTTCGGCGCTCGATCCGGAGACCACGCAATCGATCCTCGGCTTGCTGCGCGAGATCAACCGGCGCCTGGGCCTGACTATCGTATTGATCACCCACGAAATGGCAGTGATTCGCGAAATCTGCGACCGCGTGGTGGTGCTGGAACACGGCCAGGTCGTCGAGCAAGGCCCGGTCTGGGAAGTGTTCGGCAACCCGCAGCACGAGGTCAGCCAGACGCTGCTCGCGCCGCTGCAGCATGCCTTACCGGAAGAGTTGCAGAGTCGCTTGCAGACCCAGTCACCCTCCTCCGAGGCCGCAGTGGTGTTGCGTTTGCAGTTCACCGGCAGCGCCAGCGATGAGCCAGACCTGGCAGCTTTGTTCACAGCTCTCGGGGGTCGAGTGAAGTTGCTTCAGGGCGGCGTCGAACGGATTCAGGGCCACGCGCTGGGGCAGTTGCTGTTGGCGGTGAGTGGTTCTTCGCTGGACGCCGAAACATTGCGTCAACGCGCCGGGCAATGGGCACAACGGGTGGAGGTTCTGGGTTATGTGGTTTGATCGCTTGCTGCAGGGCTTTATCGATACGTTTCTGATGGTCGGCGTGTCGTCGTTGATCGCGCTGCTGGTGGGCATTCCCATGGCGGTGATTCTGGTCACCAGCGACAAGGGCGGGATCTACGCAGCACCGGTGCTGAACCGCGCCTTGGGCGCATTCGTGAACCTGTTTCGCTCGATCCCGTTTCTGATTCTGATGGTCGCGCTGATCCCGTTTACGCGGCTGATCGTCGGTACCACCTACGGCGTATGGGCGGCGGTGGTGCCGTTGACGATTGCAGCGACGCCATTCTTTGCGCGAATTGCCGAGGTGAGTTTGCGTGAAGTTGACCACGGCTTGATCGAAGCCGCGCAAGCGATGGGTTGCCGGCGCCGGCACATCGTCTGGCATGTGCTGCTGCCCGAGGCGTTGCCGGGGATAGTCGGTGGTTTCACCATCACGCTGGTGACGATGATCAACTCCTCGGCCATGGCCGGGGCGATTGGTGCCGGTGGCTTGGGCGACATCGCCTATCGCTACGGTTATCAACGCTTTGATAGCCAGATCATGCTGACGGTGATTGTGTTGCTGGTGGCGTTGGTGGCGGTGATTCAACTTGGCGGCGATCGCTTGGCACAGGGGTTGAACAAGCGCTGACGCATGATCAAAAGACCGCAGCCTGCGGCAACGCCTAAGGGGGATTGGCGTATACCGCCGGCTGCGACCTGCTCGTTTGCGTTCGTCCGAATCAATCGTCGATCAGGCTGTCGAGCCACGCATATTCGATTTTGGCGCGGTGCAGCACCTGCATGCTTTTTGCCGCGTAAATGATGCTGTCGGCATTGTTCGCGGCCATTTGCGCACGCATCAACGGATTGGCATTGAACAGTTTTACCGCCGTTTTCAGGTCCAGATCGTCGCCGATGCCCAAGTAATCGCTGATACGGAACAGGAAGCTGTCGTGGTGATCAGAAAAGGCGTTCAAATAATCGACGGTCAATCCACCGCGCATGATCACCTCGGAAACACCGCGCTCTGCAACGTCGTAAATGGTTTGCGGCTCAGCACCCAGCAGGCTGCGCATACTGGCGTCCAGGTAGAAAAAATCTGCCGCGTTCGGGCCAATGGCCTTGAAACGGTCGATTCTGTTGGTATGCAACATTTCATGACCCAAAGACATACTCAAATCCCCCTGCCGCATGTACTTGCGATTGAGGAAGAACCGGCCATGAAAATCTCCCTTGTACATCCAGGCTTCGCTGTTGGTATCGGTATCAACCCCTAGGAATTTTTCTTCTCCCCAATGCCCTTGATACTCTTTGGACAGCGCCAGACCTCGCGCAACTGATCCAGCGACCTGCGAGGCAACAGCGCTATGCTCGCTGCCAAAGAAACTTTCATAAAGGGCCGCGGTTTCTGTGTAATTCAGACCTGCGACGTGAGCGGCATCCGCGAAAATGCTTTCAACCACGCGCAGCTCCGAACGAATCAAGGCTGCCTCCTGCGGCGCAAACTGCTTCAACCCGCGCGCAACCAGCGGGGCGTCGTTTGCGGTCTTGCGTTCAAACGAGTCATTGAGCCCAGTATGGACTCGATGCTTTTTTGCCGAATGATTTCTCACTTCGTGAATGAGCGCATCAATATCGATATCAATGACCGTGCCGCGGTTATCGAGGGGCTGAACACGCTCAAGCTTCCACGTTGCACTTTGCGGATCGAAGAACAGTTCCGGCCCCGATGCATTGAGTTCAGAGGCCAGTGTGGCGCGATACTCACCGGTTTGTGCGCTCTGCCGAACCTGGACGATCTCGCCGGAACCGATATCGGCGTAAATGCGCCCCTTGATGATCCTGAGGCCCCACGCGTTGGCCGCAGGCAGGATCGCAGGCGCTTTCAAGCGATAGCGCTCAAGCGTGGTGACTGCCGGGTGGATAGGCAGCACCCCGGTACGCGGCAACGCCTCAACGGTGACGGCAGCGATTGGCGTGTAACCTGGCCGAACCACCTCTACGCCTACTTGCTCGATGTCCGCACGAAAGCTTTTCACCGCAGGTGGATGGTCGGGCAGTCCACTGCCTGACCTTTTACGTGATGGCAGTACATCCGTCGGGCTACGGCTGGATGGCGAGATAACGGATTGACGAACAATGCCCATTAAAAAATCCTTTTTTTAGTGAATCCCCCCGAAAATAAAACAGGGCAGACAACGCGACAGTGGTCTATCGCGTGGGCGTCAGTACATCCGATGGCAACACCTCGAGTGCGGTACATATGTAACGCACATGAGTCGCAGTTTTGTGCTTCGTTCGTAACCTTTCACGCTATAGTCAGCCCATATCCGTCCAGTCACGAAATGATCATGAAGCAGACCCCTAGCGACCTCGAGCAGATCACCGCCACCACCCTCGGCCACTACAACGCGGTGGCCGAGGACTTTCGTGAAGGCACCCGCGATCACGATGTCAGCCAGAACATCGACGCGCTGTTGCGGCATATTCAGGGCACGGCACCGTTGACGATTCTTGATTTCGGCTGTGGGCCGGGGCGGGATTTGCAGACATTCACGCGCATGGGCCACATCGCCGTCGGTCTCGACGGCTCGGAAAAATTTGCGCAGATGGCGCGTGAGGACAGCGGTTGCGAAGTGCTTCAGCAGGATTTCCTGAAACTGGACCTGCCCGCAGAGCGCTTCGACGGAATCTTCGCCAACGCGGTGCTGTTTCATGTGCCGTTGCAGGAGTTGCCGCGGGTTTTACAGCAACTGCACGGCAGCCTGAAAACGGGTGGCGTGCTGTTCAGTTCCAATCCCCGCGGCGATAACCGCGAGGGCTGGAACGGCCCGCGTTATGGCTCGTATCACGATCTGGAAGCATGGCGCGGGTTGCTCACGACCGCCGGATTTGTCGAGCTGGAACATTACTTCCGACCGGCGGGGCTGCCGCGAGAGCAGCAGCCGTGGCTGGCGAGTGTCTGGCGCAAGGTCTGAATCAGGGCGCGTTTTTTACCTGGTAATGGCTGACCGTACCGTCGGGCATCAAGACCGTGAGGGTCTCGCCCGGCAAGCTCTGGCCACGCACTTCCCGCGCGGCTGAATCGAAGTTGGCCAGCAATCGAGTGCCATCCGCAAAGGTTGTTTGCTGCACCCGTCGATCGTCGCTCAACCACTCGAAAGCGGTCAGCGCCTGCGTTGCCAGACGCTCATGCAACGGACGGAAAAAACCGTCCTGCCGTGCCATCAGCGGCAATCGCTGCGCCAGCGTCGCCGCACTCAGGTGATACAGCGGCGGCACGTTGTAGAGAAGTTGCGTGAGTTCATTCGCGACCCGCACGTTGCTCAGTTTCAGACTGTCGTACAACCAGTGATGGGTGGTGATGACCGAGCCGTGGAACACCGCCTGGTACAGCGGCAAACGGCTGGCCGGATCAAAATGAATGCGGCGGTACGGTTCTTTGATCGGCACCGGTTTGAAGAATACCGCCGGCTGTTCGGGCGGATACCACTTGCCGACGAAGTATTCGGATTCGGCATTCTTGCTCATATCGATGTCGCCCCAGCCGATCACGGGCGTCTGCATGCCATGGGCGAACAGCACGCCTTGCGCCGTGGTCGCGTTGCCATCTTCAGAACCGGTGGGCAGTTGCAAGACCTGGTTGATCCAACGTGACGCCTCGACATTGCCCTCGGCATTTTGCGACTGCGTCATCGTGGAGCCGGCACGGTAGCTGTCAAACACCATGCCGGTGGCATAGGCGTCGAGAAACCAACTGTTGAAACCGGCGGCGGCGCTGATGGCGGTGACGCGTTTCTCCAGCAACGGCCGTACGCAACGCGGATCGGTGTAATGGCCCGACTGCTGGAAGCCGGTTTTCAGCGTGCGGTTTTCCAGCACGATGGCGCATTCAGTGTTCGCTTTATCGCCCAGATGTGCGGTGGTCCAGTCGGGGTTTTCGGCACGGCTCAGCGCCGTTTCGTAAGAGTCATATGGCGCGATCAGATAACCGGCCTTCACCGCTGCGCGAATCACTTGCGGATGCCAGAGTCCGCCCTCCCAACCCTCGCCAAGCCCTAGCCATAAACGCGTCAGCCCGGCGCCCTGCAAACGTTCTAGGGTATCCAGCGACATGGTGCTGCCCCAGCGCGTGGAATCGGCGGTCAAGGCGCCCGCGAATTCGCCGGCCAGTTGCCCGCGAAGTACGCCATATCCACTGGCCAGCGCCTGCATGTCCGGCTCCGTACGGGCTTGCCAGGTTTTGCGCGCCAAGGTGTTGAGCGCGCGGTTGAAACTGCGCAGCAGCACGGTTTGCTGGTAGCGATTGAGCACGGTTCCGCCAGCGAGCATCTGCAAGGCTTCGTGATCCATCGCGCCGCGCAGCGCACCGGCCAGCGGCGTCTGGCTGCGCAGTTTGCCGAGCAGCGCCGGCCAGTTGCGCACGTCTTTCGCGCCCAGCAGATCATTGCCCCACAGGTAAACGTGACTGGCCCCCAGCAGCTTGCTGGCCTGCGGGGTTTTCTCAAGCTTGCTGCTCAGCGTTTCATAGCGACCGTTATCAATCAGCCATTGCCGGTAGCGTTTGGCCCCCGCCAATGGTTCGGCGTCGCCCAAAAAGAGGCTGAACGTCAGCGGCGTCGACGGTTGCAATGAGGTGAATTGATGCCGCGCGGACAACGCCAACGTCTGGCCTTCAGCACTGAACAGCAACTGATTGTTGTAGGGATTGGTCAGCAACCAGTTGAGGCTGAACCCGTCGTGTTCGACGCCCCATAGCGGCAAGCTGAGATCCTGAGTGGTGTTGAATGCGCCTTGGTCGAGCAGAAAACTTTGCCAGACCTGATCGCCACGCGGCACGTAATGCCCCTCGGCCAGCGGCCAGATCAAGCCTTTGCCCATGGCGCTGCCAGGTTGGCGCAGGAACTCCAATTCCCCCGGCTCACGCGCAGTGATTGTGAACAGGAGGTCGCGCTGATCCAGTTCGACGCTAAGAGCCCAGGCACCATCGTCCCATTGCCAATCGGCGCGTGTGGAGGTCGTCGTGAGGTGGCTGACTTTGTGCGCGGCGACGCCGGCCGAAGCCTGTAGCGTTTTTACCTGAGCGGGCGTTACACGAATCGACAGCGTCGCGGGATCGAGTTCGACACGCCACAACGGGTTTTCCAACACGGTGTTGGCCGAAACCCACGGCGACAACAACACAGCCCAACTGAACAGGGCATAGCGTAGAACGCGATAGATGAGCTGCATGGGGATGTCCCTTCTGCGTTAAGAGAAGGGAGGGTAAGGCAACTGGAAGCAGAAGTCGGTCAGCAAGATGTTGGTAAATTGTAGATAGCCATCGCCAGCAGGCTGACTCCCACAGTCGGAATGTATTTCCCTGTAGGAGCCATCCTGCTGGCGACGCGCGCAAAGCGCTCGCTGTTAAACCGCCTCTTTCTTCGGCTCGCGAATCTTGTACCAGGCCACATACAGCGCCGGCAGAAAGAGCAGCGTCAGCAGCGTTGCAACGACAATCCCGCCAATCATTGCATAGGCCATCGGGCCCCAGAACACTTCCCGCGCGATCGGGATCATGCCCATGCTCGCCGCCGCGGCGGTCAGCAGGATCGGGCGACGCCGGTGCTCGGTCGCTTCCACCACCGCATCCCACGGCGCGGAGCCCTTTTTCTCGAACTCATCGATTTGCGTCACCAGAATCACCGAGTTGCGGATGATGATGCCGATCAGCGCGAGAACCCCCAGGATCGCCACAAAGCCCATTGGCGTGCCGGTCGGCACCAGCGCCAGCACCACGCCGATCAGCCCGAGCGGCGCAACACTCGCCACCAGGAACATCTTCTGCACGCTGTGCAACTGGATCATCAGGAAGGTCGCCATCAGAAACAGCATCAGCGGCAAGACCTTGGCAATCGGCCCCTGGGCCTTGCCGCTTTCCTCGACCGTACCGCCAGTGGCGACTTTGTAGCCAACCGGCAGTTTGTCGGCAAAGGCATCGATGGACGGTTTGAGCAGTTTCACCAGATCGGTCGGCTGGATCTCGTCGCGCACCGAAGCCTTGATGGTGATCGTCGGCAGACGATCGCGACGCCACACCAGCGGTTGCTCCAGTTCGTAACGCACCGTGGCGAACGCCAGCAGCGGAATCGACGTGCCGTTGGGCGTGACGATCTGCAGGTTTTGCAGGGTTTCCGGGGTACCGCGTTCGGCGCTCACCGCACGACCCACCACGTTGATCAGGTAGATGTCGTCATTGACCTGTGTCAGCGGCGCACCACTGACGATGCCGTTCATCAGGTTCGCCACGTCTTCGGACGACAGCCCGAGCTGGCGGGCCTTGTCCTGGGCGATGTCGATGCGCAGCACTTTGCCCGGCTCGTTCCAGTCGTAAATGATCTCGCCGATGTGCTCGTTCTTGTCCAGTTCGGTGGCCAGGTCGATCGCGTGTTTGCGCACTTGATCGATGTCCTTGCCGCTGACCCGGTACTGGATCGGACGCCCGACCGGCGGGCCCATTTCCAGCGCTTGCACGTAACTGCCGATGCCAACGAAATCCTTGTGCAAGCGCTCACGCAAGCGTTGGCTCAGTGCCTCGCGGGCCTCGAAATCCTTACTGACGATCACCAGCTGCGCGTAGTACGGGTTTTGCAGTTGCTGGTCGAGTGGCAGATAGAAACGGATCGCGCCCTGGCCGATGTAGGTGCTCCAACGGACGATGTCCGGGTCACCCTTGAGGGTTTCTTCAAGCTTGTCGACGGCCTTGCGGGTTTCATCGATCGAGGCGTTTTGCGGCAGGTTCAGGTCGACCAGGATTTCCGGACGATCCGACGACGGGAAGAACTGGTTCTGCACGAAACGCATGCAAAAAACGGCCAGCACAAACAGCAAAATCGTGATGCCGATCGCCCACCAGCGGTTGCGCATGGACCACAGCAAACCACCGTTGAACGCGCGCCCGACACGCCCCGGCTCAGCGGAGTGAGGCTTCACTTTGGCGCTGAGGATGTGCACACCGATCACCGGTGCAAAGAACACCGCCACCACCCACGACACCAGCATGGCCACCGCAATCACCGCAAACAGGGTGTAGGTGTACTCACCGGCAGAACTGGCGTTGAGGCCGATGGGCACGAAACCGGCCACGGTCACCAGCGTACCGGTGAGCATCGGGAACGCCGTCGAGGTGTAGGCGAATGTGGCCGCCTGCTCCTTGGTCTCGCCCATTTCCAGGCGAGTGACCATCATCTCGACGGTGATCATCGCATCGTCCACCAGCAGGCCGAGGGCGATGATCAATGCACCGAGGGAGATCCGCTGCATGGTGATGCCGCTGTATTCCATGAACACAAACACCATCGCCAGCACCAGCGGGATCGAGCACGCCACCACCAGTCCGGCACGCACGCCGAGGCTGATAAAGCTCACCACCAATACGATCACCACCGCTTCGAACAAGGCACTGGTGAAACCGCCGACGGCTTCCTCTACCACCACCGCCTGATCGGACACGGTATGCACGCCGACGCCGACCGGCAGATCAGCCGTGACCTGATCGATCCGCGCATGCAACGCCTTACCGAATTCCTGAACGTTGCCGCCCTTCTGCATGGCAATCGCCAGACCAATGGCCGGTTTGCCGTCGAAACGAAATTGCGGCGACGCCGGATCAACGTAGCCACGACTGATGTCGGCGACGTCCGCCAGACGATAGAAGCGGTCGTTGAGTTTCAAGTTGACCTCGGCGAGGTCTTTTTCCGAGGCGAATTGGCCCGAGGTGCGCACCGAAATCCGCTCCGGCCCGGCCTCGATCACTCCCGCCGGGGTCACGGCGTTCTGCGACTGCAGGCTCTGCACAACCTGACGCTGATCGATGCCCAGCGCCGCGAGTTTGCGCGTGGAGAAGTTCAGGTAAATCACTTCGTCCTGCTGGCCGATCATCTCGACCTTGCCCAGCCCCGGCACACTGCGAATCTCGGCGCGGGCCTGCTCCACGTAGTCGCGCAACTGCCGCATGGTCAGGCCATCGGCGGTAAACGCATAGACCGATCCGTAGACGTCACCGAACTCGTCGTTGAATCCTGGCCCCTGAATCCCTTGGGGAAACTGCCCGCGAATATCGTCGATTTTCTTGCGAACCTGATACCAGATCTCCGGGATGTCCTTGGCGCTGGTGGTGTCGCGCAGGTACACGTAAACCGTCGATTCGCCGGGCCGTGTGTAGCTTTTCACGTAGTCGAGGGAATCGAGCTCTTCGAGTTTTTTCTCGATACGGTCGGTGACCTGCTGGAGGGTTTCCTCCTGAGTCGCGCCCGGCCATTTGGTCTGGATCACCATGGTCTTGATGGTGAACGAGGGGTCTTCTTCGCGCCCCAGGTTGAAGTACGAGAACACCCCCATCAACAACGCGACGAACATCAGATACCAGACGAACGACTGATGCTTGAGGGCCCATTCGGAGAGATTGAAAGAGCCTTTCATTGACTGTCCTCGTCGAGTTTCACGGCTTGTCCCGGTTTAAGGCTGTTGACGCCTGCACTGACCACGCGCTCGCCGGCGCTCACCCCGCCGGCCAGCACCACGGTGCTGTCGGTGCGGCTGATCAGGCTGACATCACGCGGGGCAACGGTTTTGTTTTGTTGGTCGATCACCCAGATACGGGTTTTGCCGTCGACCTCTTGCAAGGCAGTCGCCGGCAATTCGATGCGCGGTTTGATCGCCGAGCTGAGGGTCACGCTGATCGCCGTACCGAGGCGAAACCCGGGCGGTGTTTCGGCCAGGGTCAACCGCGCCCGGCGAGTGCGGGTAGCGCTCTGCGCCTGCGGTTCGATTTCGCGGATGACCGCCGTGGTGTTGATGCTCGGGTCGAGTTGCCCGGCGACCAGAAACACCACGTCTGAGGGGATCTGATCGACCAGTGTGTCCGGTAGATCGATGACCGCTTCCTTGATGTCCGGTTGCGCCAATGTCACCACTTGCTGACCCGCCGTGACGACCTGGCCGGCCTCGGCGTTCCACGCGGTAACCACGGCTTTGTGGTCGGAGCGCAATTCGGTGTAACTGAGTTGATCCTTGCTCTGATTCACCGCCGCCCGCGCCTGCTCCAGCGAAGCCTGGGTGGTTTTCAGATCCGTGGTGGCGATGTCCAGTTGGGCCTGAGCGCCGACACCACGATCAAACAGCGCTTGCTGACGCCGGGCATTGGCCTGAGCGTTGATCAGTTGCGCCTGAACCTTGGCCAGATCGCCCTGGGCCGAACGCAATTGGTTCTGCTGGTCGGACGGGTCGAGGGTGGCGAGCAGCGTGCCCTTCTCCACTTCGGTGCCGACATCGACATTTCGGCTGGCGATGCGCCCGCCCACGCGAAACCCGGTGTTGCTCTCGTAACGCGCCTGAATGCTGCCGGCGAAGCGCCCGAGGGTCTCTTCGTTGAGCGCCTCGACTTTGACCGACAGCACCGGACGCACCGGCTCCGGTGGCGGTTCGCTTTTCGAACACGCCGCCAGCATCACTGCAATGGACAACAGCCCCAGACGCTTCATGGCTGCGCTCCCGGTTGCAGATCCTTGTAGGTGTTTTCGGCAATCTCGACTTTCATTCCCGGGTGCAACAACTGCCCACCCGCGACAATGACTTTTTCCCCGCCGTTGAGGCCTTCGCTGATGATGACTTTGCCGATCAGGTAGCGCCCGACCGTAACGTTGTGCAATTGCGCCTCACCTTTGTCGTCGACCATCCACACGGCCGGGGCGCTGATGTTTTTGGTCAGCGCCGACCACGGCAATACCACCGCCGCCTTGCCGCTGCCCTTGGCCGTGGCACTGACCACCGAGCCGAGTTGCATGCCCTGCGGCAGCCTGTCGAGGCTGACTTTGACCTGCACCGTGCCGGACTGCGCCGACACCGCCGGGGTGACTTCGCGCACGGTGCCGGTGGTTTTGATTGCGGGGTTATCGAGCAGGCTGACGACAATCGACGGATCCGCCGGGCGCTCGGCCAGCAGCGATTCATAAACGTTGAACACCGCATCGCGCTCGCCATCACGGGCCAGACTGAAAATCGGTGCGGTGGCCTGCACGACCTGACCGACTTCAGCCTGACGCTCGGTAATCACCCCCGGTGCGTCGGCGATCAGCGAGGTGTAGCTCAATTGGTCTTTGGCATTGGCCAGTTGCGCCTGCGCCGCGCTCAGCGCACTTTGGCTACTGCGCAACGCCGCTTGCGCTGAATCGTATTCGCTCTGGCTGGTGTAGCCCTTGGGCAGCAGTTTTTGCTGGCGCACGAACGCCGCGGCGGTCTGCTTGACCCGCGCCTGTTCGGCGACAACCTGGGCCTGGGCGGAATCGACGTTGGTCTGTAGATCCTTGGGATCGAGTTTGGCCAGCACTTGTTTGGCGGTCACCCGGTCACCGACATCGACCATGCGCTGGATGATCTTGCCGCCGACGCGGAATGAAAGTTCGGTCTGCACCCGCGCCTGCACGTCGCCGGTGAGGGTCACTGCAGCGGCATAATCCGTCGGTTTGACCTCTTGCACAAAGACCCGAGGCAGGTACTCCTGAGGAGCTTTTTTCTCGCCGCAGGCGCTCAACAATATGAACAGACTCAGCATGAGCGCTGTTTTCAAACCGGGACTCGCCATGCAGACTCCTTCCTGTGTACGAACGTGCAAGTGTCGATACGACTGTGAGCTTAGAACAGGGTTCAACGTTCGCTCGCGAGTTCACCACATTTCCCTGATGGGCGCCTCAAGAGAAGGAATTCCATGCTCAAGACCCTCGCGGTGGCCAATTACCGCTCGATCAATAAATTGGTGATCCCGCTGGGTCGGCTGAACCTGATCACCGGCCCAAATGGTAGCGGCAAGTCCAATCTTTACCGGGCGCTGCGCCTGTTGGCAGAGACTGCGCAAGGCGGCGTGGTCAATGCGCTGGCCCGTGAAGGCGGGCTGGATTCAACGTTCTGGGCCGGGCCGGAAACCATCAGCCGACGGATGCGCAACGGTGAGGTGGCGATCGAGCCGACAGTGCGCCAGGGCGTCAAACGTCTGCGGCTGGGGTTTGCCGGGGAGGATTTCAGTTATTCGATTGCCTTGGGCTTGCCCGACTCCAACGGCCACTTCATGTTGCCGGAGAATCCGCGACCGATTCCCTCACGCTTCAGCCTTGATCCGCAAATCAAGCGCGAATGCATCTGGGCTGGCCCGCATTACCGCCCCGCCAGCCTGCTGGTGGACCGTGACGGGCCGATGATCCGCGCCCGCTCTGAGAGAAAATGGGACGTGCTGGCGCAACACACGCCGAACTTCGACAGCCTGTTCGATCAGGTCGGCAGCCTGCGCAGTTCACCCGAAGTGTTCCAGATGCGCGAGTTCATCCGCCGCTGGCGCTTCTACGATCACTTTCGCAGCGATGCCGACGCCCCGGTGCGCCAGCCGCAACTGGGCACGCGCACGCCGGTGTTGCATCACGACGGTCGCGATCTGGCAGCCGCGTTGCAGACGATCATCGAAATAGGCGATGGCGACGCGATGCGTGCCGCCATCAGCGATGCATTCCCCGGCGCGCGGTTGCATATCGAATCACAGGCCGGCGGACGTTTCGCCATCGAGTTTTTCCAGGAAGGATTGTTGCGCCCGTTGTCGGCGGCGGAGCTGTCGGACGGGACGTTGCGTTATCTACTGCTGGTCGCGGCATTGCTCACGCCACGGCCGCCTTCGTTGATGGTGCTGAACGAACCGGAAACCAGTTTGCACCCGGACCTGTTGCCGGCGCTGGCGCGGTTGATTATCAAGGCGTCGCAAGAGTGTCAGGTATGGGTGGTGTCCCATGCGCGGCGGTTGATTTCGGCATTGCAGGAAGACCCGGAGTGCAATTGCATTGTGCTGGAAAAGACGCTGGGGCAGACCGGGATTGTCGGGCAGCGGGTGCTGGACGAGCCGGCGTGGCATTGGCCCGACTGATTCCGAAACCGACACCGAAAAGATCGCAGCCTGCGGCAGCTCCTACAGAGGCCACGTCGCTCCGTTATTTTGCGACGGACGCCGACGCCCTGCAGGAGCTGCCGCAGGCTGCGATCTTTTGATCTTTATTCAATAATGCTGGCCGATCACCCCTGCCACTTCCCACCCTCAACAATCACGCTTTCAGGCTTGGTGTCATCGCTCAGTTCTTTACGCACATATTGGTCATACAGCTTGAGCAGATACTTCTCTTCACCGAGCTTGGCCAACTCGGTATTCACCCAATCGCGCAGCTCGATGTTGCCCTTCTTCACGGCCGGCGCAATCGGTGCCTCGGCGCCAAGTTTTTCTTCCAGCACGCGATAGCCCGGGTTCTGCTTGGCCCAGCTGAACAGCACCAGATTGTCCTGCGCGTAGGCATCGCCGCGGCCATTGGCCAAGGCTTGCAGCGACTCGGAGTTTTTCTCGAACTTCAGCAGTTTCCAGTCCGGGTGGTTCTTGGTCAGCCAGATATCAGCCGTGGTGCCCGTAGTGACGATGGTGGTGCGCGTCGCCAGGTCATCGAGGTTTTTCACCGAGCTGCTCTGCGGCACCAGGGCCTGCACCGCGACCTTGAGGTTCGGGTTGGTGAACTCCACCGCTTCCTTGCGCTCCGGGGTCACGGTCATGTTGGCGAGGATCAGGTCGACTTTGTCGCTTTGCAGAAACGGAATACGACTCGCCGGCTCCACCGCAACGAACTCGACCTTGTTCTCGTCGCCCAACAGATCCTTGGCGAACTGGCGGCCGATGTCGGTATCGAAACCGACGTAGCGCCCGGCCTCATCGACGAAACCGAACGGCGGCTTATCGGTAAAGACGCCAACGATCAATTTGTCGCGAGCCTTGATCTTGTCCAGATAGCCGGCGGGCGTGGCGCTTTCGCTGGCCACTTTCGGCTTTGGTGGTTCATCGGTTTTGCTGCAACCGACCATCAATGCGAGGCTCAACAGGGGCAGTAAAAAAGTGGCAGTTTTCATAGCAGTTCCAGTTCCTTTGTCGGATTCGTTTTTGGCAATGTTGCCACGAAGGAGAACTTCTCCAGGAACTGCTGCGCGCGTGCGGTTTGCGGGTTCGTAAAGAAAATCTCGGGCGGTGTCTGTTCAAGGATGCGCCCGGCATCCATGAACACGATGCGATCGGCCACCGCGCGAGCGAAGGCCATTTCATGGGTGACGATCAACAGGGTCATGCCTTCGCGGGCCAGCCCCTGAATCACTTGCAGGACTTCCTTGACCATCTCCGGATCAAGAGCGGCGGTGACCTCGTCAAAGAGCATGACCCGTGGGTTCATGCACAACGAACGGACGATGGCGATGCGTTGCTGCTGGCCGCCGGAGAGCTGGCGCGCAAAAGCATCACGCTTGTCCACCAGGCCTACACGTTCGAGCAAGGCCTCGGCTTGCTGCTGCGCTTCGCGGCGCTGACGCTTCTGCACCTTGAGCGGACCGAGCAGCAGATTGTCGAGCACGCTCATGTGCGGGAACAGGTGATAGCTCTGGAAAACCATGCCGATCTGCTGACGTACTTCGCGCCAGTCGGTGGCCTTGTCCAGTAGCTCGCGCCCGGCAAATTTCAGGCTGCCGCTGTGCGCGCTTTCCAGACCGTTGAGGCAGCGCAGCAAGGTGCTTTTGCCGCAACCGCTGGGGCCGAGGATGACGATCACTTCGCCTGATTTCACTTGCAGGTCGATGCCGTTGAGCACCTGCTGCTCGCCGTAGAATTTGTTGAAACCCTGAAACTCGATCAATGCGCTCATGCTTGCGTCCAGCGCCGCTCCAGCACGCGCGAAGCGGCCGAGAGCGGGTAGCAGATGAAAAAGAAAAACAGAAACAGCGCGCCGTAAATCAACACCGATTCGTAAGTGCGCTCGATGATTTGCTGGCCGACCTTGATCACATCGACCACACCGATCAGCACCGCCAGCGAGCTGGTCTTGATGATCCGCGTATAGACGTTGATGGTCGGCGGCGTCATGCGTTTCAGCGCTTGTGGTAGCAGCACGTAGCCGAACAGTTGCGGCGCGTTCAGGCCAATCGACAACCCCGCCTCACGCTGCCCGCGCGGCAACGAATGCAACGCGCCGCGCGCCACTTCACCGACTTCGCTGGCGCCCCACAGCGACAACACCAGCACCGCGCACCAGAAGCTCGGCAGGCTCAGCCCGAAGAAAATCGGCAGGCCGAAAAACAGCAGATACAGCCAGACCAGCACCGGGATCGCCCGGAACAGCTCCAGATATACGCGCAGGATCGCGTTCAGCCACGTCACGTTGAGCGTGCGCAACACACCGTAAAGCACGCCGCCGACGGTGCTGATGGCGATGCTCAGGAACGAAATCGACAAGGTTTGCCCGGCGCCTTTTGCCAGTTGCGGCAACGACACCCAGAGCAGTTCAAGACCCGAACTGGCCATGCTGGAGCCTCCTTTCCAGACGGCTGAGCAGCAGCGACAGCGGCAAAAACAGCAGCACGCAGATGAGTGTCAGCACGGCGAGCATTTCGTAGGTTTTGTAATAGAGCGCGATGTAGCTCTTGGTGGTGTAGAGGATTTCCGGCACCGCCACCGCCGAGACCACGGTGGTTTCCTTGAGCAGAAAAATGAAATTGGCGAACAGCGACGGCAGGCTGAGGATTCCCGCTTGCGGCAGGATCACGTAGCGCAACAACTGACCATGAGACAGGCCGATGGAGCGCCCGGATTCCAGTTGCGCCTGCGGCACCGCGTCGACGCCCGCACGCAGCACTTCGGTGAGGTAAGCACCACCGAGGAACGTCATGGTGATGATCGCGGCGGTAAAGCCGGAGACCTTGATCCCCAATGCCGGCAAGGCGAAATAGACAAAGAACAGCTGGATGAGCAGCGGTGTATTGCGCGCCAGTTCCACATACAGGCCGACCGCGCGCTGCAAGTAAGGCGTACGAAATACCAGAATCGTCGCGTTGAGCAGCGCTACCAGCAGCGAGGTGCAGATGGCGATCAAACCGACCTGCAGCGTCACGCCCACGGCTTTGAAAAACGCCGGCAGGGTGCTGAGGATAAAAGCGTAATCGAAGGTCATGAAACATCCTGTGCGCCGCTGGGTAAACGACGGTGGTGCAGTCCATGGGCAGCGGGTGACTGTCCGGCAGGAAGTGACTTTATAGGTATAAAAACAAGAATTTAAATACCGTTAAAGCATATGGATATCACCCAAAAAACTATCCTGTGGGTTTGCCGGGAAGGAATAAGAAGGCTATTTTCCTTTTCGCTGTAGGAGGGATCTTTTTTTACGAAAGCCCTCCAAGGACGAACAGCTTTTGGCCAGACTCCCCCGGCCGAACCATCACAAGGAAGAGAACATGGCTGATTTAAAAGTGCCGCAGCGACTGGATCCACAGGACATTGTGAAGTTGTTGGTGGCGTTGCGTCGGGCGCTGAAGGCACAGGTAGCCTGAGTCACCGACAAGATCAAGAGATCGCATTCCCCCTGTAGGAGCTGCCGAAGGCTGCGATCTTTTGCTTTTTTGAGCGCAAACAAAAAACGCCGATGACCATCGCTGGCCATCGGCGTTTTTACACCTCGAAGGGGTTCACTCAAGCGTTAGATCAGAACGCCGGCAATACCGCGCCGTTGTACTTTTTCTCAATGAACGCTTTGACTTCCGGGCTGGTCAGGGCTTTGGCCAGTTTCTGGATCGCGTCGCTGTTCTTGTTGTCCTCACGGGCCACCAGGAAGTTCACGTACGGCGAATCAGCGCCTTCGATCACCAAAGCATCTTTATTCGGGTTCAAACCTGCTTCCAGCGCGTAGTTGGTGTTGATCATATCCAGATCAACTTCCTTCAGAACGCGCGGCAGCAAAGCCGATTCCAGTTCCTTGAACTTGAAGTTGTGCGGGTTCTTGGCGATGTCTTTCGGAGTCGCCAACGCGTTTTTCGGATCTTTCAATTCGATCAGGCCAGCCTTCTGCAACAGGATCAGCGCGCGGCCGCTGTTGCTGCCTTCGTTCGGGATGGCGATGGTTGCGCCGTCCGGCAGTTCGGCCAGGGTTTTGTATTTGCTCGAGTAACCACCGAACGGTTCAACGTGCACGCCTTGCACGGTCACCAGGTACTTGGATTTGTCATCCTTGTACTTGCCCTGGTTGAAGCTGTTCAGGTACGGCAGGGTCTGGAAGTAGTTGGCATCCAGACGCTTCTCACCAACCTGTACGTTCGGCTGTACGTAGTCGGTGAAGACTTTGATTTCCAGATCCACGCCTTCTTTGGCGAGGGTCGGTTTGATCAGCTCAAGAATTTCAGCGTGCGGGACCGGGGTCGCCGCGACGACCAGTTTCTCGCCGGCCTGGGCCAGGGAAGCCGTCAGAGCAGCCGCCAATGCGGTAAACAACAGAACCTTTTTCATGCAGTGTCCTTATCGAAAATCACGGTCGCTCATGGCGACGGCTATTAATACGTGTGCCAGTGAAGTGCTATCGCTGGCGTGAAGCGGACAATACCGGGATTTTTTATTCCCGGACAATAACGTTTATTCAGCTCTATATTCCATTTGGTTTGCACCCACGGATTAGACATGTGGGAGCTGCGGCACGCTGCGATCTTTTGATTTTCAATGGTTTAAATAAAGCCAAGATCAAAAGATCGCAGCGTGCCGCAGCTCCTACAGGAGGCCGGCGTTTCTCAGGAGTTGCCTGAGCGCGGCTTGGTCAGTCGAGGAGCCGGAAGCGAGGATTTGGGTGATCTGGGTTTCGATCTGCGTCAGTGGCGCTGGCAGGTTCAGGTGCTCCGGGAGAATTTCATCACCGGTGCTCACCAGCAAGGCAAAGTGAATGACGTTTTCCAGTTCGCGGGTGTTGCCTGGCCAGCTGTGTTGTTCAAGCACATGGTGCGCCGCTTCGCTGATCAACGGCACCGGCAGACCCAGCCGTTGGCTGTAGATGCCGAGGAAATATTCGGCCAGCGACAGAATGTCGCCGATCCGCGCGCGCAAGGCTGGCAATTCCAGATGGCCTTCGCTGAGATAGTGGTAGAGCCGCTCGTGGAATTTACCGGCGTCCACCGCTTGCGCCAGGTCGATGCTGGTCGCCGCGACCAGGCGAACATCCACCGGGCTCGGTTGATGCGCGCCAACACGGGTGACCTCGTGGTTCTCCAGAGCAGAGAGCAATTTGATCTGGATCGGCAGCGGCAGATCGCCGATTTCATCCAGATACAAGGTGCCGCCATTGGCCGAACCGAACCATCCCGCGCGACTGCTGGCCGAGCCGGTGTAGCTGCCAGCTGCGTAGCCGAACAGCTCGGCATCGGCGTAGGTCGGGCTGATCGCGCCGCAATTGACCGAGACGAACAGACCGCTGCGATCACTGGCGCGGTGGATGTGCCGCGCGAGCAGTTCCTTACCGGTACCGGTTTCGCCACGGATCAGCACTGAGATTGATCGTGGCGCTAACTGCTCAAGCTCTTCACGCAACTGACGCGAGCGCGGATCGACGAACACCAGTGCTTTGGCGCGAATGCTTAAGGGGCTTTTTTCCGCATCGGGAAAGGTCAGCAGCGGCTGACCGAAAGTTTCGAAACTCATGGCAGACTCCCGCCCACAACCGCCGGCAGACGGGGGCGTTTAAAGAAATAGAAAATCAGGCGCGACGTCGGGCGTGGTGTTCCATACGGTTTTGCAGGCGATAGAGGTAGGCAAAACCCTGCTCCCAACGCTGATGTCCGGACTTCACATTGATATGCCCGGCACCGGCAAGAATCCCCGCCTCGGCACCCCAGTTGCGTGCCAGCTCCAGAGCTCGCGGCGCACTGACGGCGGCGTCGTTGTCGGAGCTGACGACCTGGCTCGGGAACGCCAGCAGATCGCTGGGAATCGGCGCGAAATTGCGCAGCGCCGGCGCGCACGCGGGACGCTCGACATCCGCAGGCGCAACCAGCAAGGCACCGCGCACCTGACGCAGGTAGTGCACGGGGGCAGTCGCCGCCCAATGAGCCACGGTGATGCAACCAAGGCTGTGCGCGATGAGGATCACCGGCGCGCTGTCGGCAGCAATCGCCTCGGCCAGCGCCGCGACCCAGTCTTCACGGCGCGGGGTCAGCCAATCGGCCTGCTCCACCCGCGCGCTGTTTGGCAGGCTGTTCTGCCAGTGGGTTTGCCAATGATCTTCTGGCGATCCTTGCCAGCCCGGCACAATCAGGTAGCGAATAGATTCGTTGCGCATGGGGGAGCTCTCCTGCGTGTCTGTTCCTTACCGAGTATAGGGATGGGATTTATATTCGTTAAGGAATAAGAAGCTATTTATTAAGACTCAAAAAGAATATGTAGTGTTCTGTGTAGGAGCTGCCGCAGGCTGCGATCCTTTGATCTTGATCTTTAAAGCAGAATCAAAAGATCGCAGCCTTCGGCAGCTCCTACAGGGGATTGGGTGCTGGATAAAATCGGGCATAAAAAAAGGGCCGCACCCTGCCAAGGAGACGGCCCCGGAAAATCGTAAATGCTGTTAACGCGTAGCCAGATCACCGCGCTTTAGATAAATCTCAGCGGAGATGGCAGGAGCGTCATGATGTGTCCCTCATGTAAACATTTCGCGCGAATTTGGTTTCGGTTCGATGAATTTTGAAATCGACGGGCACGCTGACCCAGCCGACCTAGACTACATCAGCCTGCTTGGCCGCCACGTGCACCCGCAAGTACCGCGGGCGAACACGCAGAAGCTGACTACACTAAAAATTGCGCTATGGATTCATCGATGAGGAACGCGAGAAATTCTGGCGTTTGCATTTTTCGTACATCACACCGCACTGCTGAAACTAGCAACTGTACTTATTTCATACCACACCTTGTACAGTACGAAATCGATTCTCGATGCCGTCCGCTTGGCGCCCTTTGAGGCCAGCAAACACTCCGTATTCACCAGCCGCGCCACAGCAGCGTTATCACCTGGGAAGTGATCTGGGGAGATTCATGGTCTGGCTGCGGCAGTATGGTGAGTCACGAGGGCGGGGATTTTGAGTGCTTCGCCATTTCGGCTGGATTGAAGTTGCCTGAGCTATAGCTATCGCTGGCAAGCCAGCTCCCACAGGGGGCGATGTCGCTCACAAATATTATGGACGACACAAAAACCTGTGGGAGCTGGCTTGCCAGCGAAGAGGCCCTTGAATTCAGCGGTCAGGCCCGGGCTGTACGCACTTCTTCACTCACCACTTCATCCCGCCGCACAAACCGGTTCGCCCGCCCGAACGTGCCAAAATCATTAAACCGCACGCCCATCTCCCGCATCACCTCATGCGCCACCGGCACGGTCATCTGGCGAATGTAAAACGGCTCCTTCACCACAAAATGATGAATGCCGTGGCTGCTGCCGAAGTTGAAGCAGAACGCCTGCAACGGCCACAGCCACCAAGGGTTCAACACCTGACATTGCTGCATCACATTGCCCGGCTCGACATCCCCGTAGTAATGCATGTTCGAACTGATGAAGTGCAGGCAGAACGTGCGCAACACGTTCGGGCCAATGATCACCACGGCAGCGATATCGATCACCTGCATCACTGATAGCGTGGTCGCCGACCAATCAATCGGCGTGCCCAACAGATAGGCGATGCCATTGGCAGTATGAAAGCCGAGAAACACATACCACGCGCCCCAATGCAGCAGCGCCAGCGGCGCGTAGACCTTGAAGACACGTTTCAGAATGCTCCACTTATGCGCCCAGGTCGGCGCCCGCAACAAGCGGATGAAGGCCGACATCATGTTGTCGCCGACCATCAGCAGACGCGCAAAACCCCACGGTTCGCCGTTGGTGATTGCGCGTTCTTCCATGTCGGTTTCAGTGCCCGAAACCTTGTGGTGATTGAGGTGCAAATGCCGGCGAATCCACGGATTGATCGTGCTCGGTCGTGCCAGCCATACCAGACCCATCATCAGGTTATGCGGCACGCGTTGCTTGCGGAAATACATGCTGTGGATCAGGTCGTGCTCCAGCTCATGGGTCAACGACGCGAAAAACGCGTTGAGCAGCAGGCACACCCACCAGGCCATATGGCCAGTGACGTACAACGCCGCCGAACCGATCATCCCGGCCAGGGCAAATGCCAGAATCCCCGCACCCAGCGCATCCTGATGCTTGAGAATCGGGTAGCGCTCACGCAATTCCATGCCTTTGGCCAGCACCACTTGGCGAATATGCGCTGATCGCTGCGCCGCATTGTGTCGCTGGGGGCTTGCAGAAGTACCGTCCATGCTTCCATCCTCGGGTTTAAGATGTGCGTATCTTGCGTTGTGATGTATGCAATGACGGTAGCCGAGAACGCCAACCTGTTGACCGGAAGCGCCAATCAGCATGAAGGAACCGACCTCCCTCGCCAGTTGGACCCGTGCCCTGCGCAAGCAACTCGACGCGCTGGGGCTGGACAGTACTGACCTGTGCCAACAGGCCGGGCTCGATCCGCAACTGATGGACGACCCCAACGCCCGCTATCCCCTGTCCGCCACCACGCGCCTGTGGCAGCTATCCGTGCAGGCCAGCGGCGATCCGGCGATTGGTTTGCGCGTGTCGCGGTTCGTCAGCCCGACCACGTTCCACGCGCTCGGATACGCGCTGGTGGCCAGTGGCAGTTTGCGCGAAGTGTTCGAGCGTATCGTGCGCTATCACCCGGTGGTCAGCGATGCACTGGAGCTGGATCTGAGCCGCAGCGAGGACCGCTATCTGTTCCGTCTGAAAATTCCCGCAGGCAATCCAGCGCCAGCCTTCGAAGCCATCGATGCCTTCGCTGCGATCTACGTGCGCACCTGCCGCAATCGCCTCGGCCGTGATTACGCACCGCTGGCCGTTTATCTGCGGCGCCCGGAACCGCTCGATGTCCATCAATGGCACAAGGTCTTCCGCGCCCCGGTGTATTTCGCCTCGGTCGAAGATCGCCTGGAGTTCGCCCTCAACGACTTCGACAGCCACCTCGACGACGCCAACCCCGAACTGGCGGAACACAACGAGGCCGTGCTCAAGCGCACCATGGCCCAGCTCAAACCGCTGACCTGGGAGCGCAAAGTTCGCGACGCCATTGAGGAGCAACTACCGGAAGGCGAGCCCAGCGCCGAACGCATTGCCCAGGCTTTACATTTGAGTTTGCGTAGCCTGCAACGGCACTTGGCTGACGAAGGCTGCCGCTTCGACACGCTGCTCAACGAAAGCCGCGAAAACCTCGCGCTGCTGCACCTGCGTGATCCGCAGTGCTCATTGAGTGAAGTCAGCTATCTACTGGGATTTGCCGACACCAGCAGCTTCAGCCGCGCGTTCAAACGCTGGACGGGGCTGACACCGGGGCAGTTTCGGGATCAGTTGCGTTGATCAGGCGTTGATCCGGCGTTAATCGCCCTAGCCCTTGATCAGACTGCGCTCCATGCCTGATTTCCACTGTTCGATCATCGCCGCCCCCACTTCAGCGAATGGCTGATGAGTTCGCATGTGGTCAGCCATTTCGTCCATTGCCAACTGCATGCCCTGAACCACCTGTTGCAGCAGCTCGTTGCAGCGTCCTTCTGTAAGGTTGCACGCCGTGCGACCAAAACGCATAAGCACCTTGTTTTTAGGCCAGGCTTTTGATCCCCCCAGCAGCAAGGCCAAGCTGTCATTCTTGATGTATACCGATGTAGTGATGATGTCGTACGCCGGGGCGAGCCGGATTGAAGCCTGCGCGCCGCAATTGTTATACAGCACACCGAAGTTTTTCAGGTGCGCATCGCCATTTTTCAGCCCCGCCGACAACGCCACTATCTTGAAAAAAGCTTCCAGTGCCTGGCTCAACAGCGCCGGCGAAACATAGGCCTTGATCTGCCGGGCAGCGCCTTCGTAAGAACCATCGTACTTGGCTTTCGAAGCCCAGCCGTTGAGCACGCAGAAATCTTCAAAACCCAGATAGCCACGATCACTCAGGTCAAAACGCTCCACCACCAAAAATTTGCCCCGCTCACTCAGTTCAAATTTTGGCACTTCAAGCCCGCTCAGCGCTGCAGCGCGCATACAGAAATACTCGTTGGTTGCCAGTTCAGGAAACTCTTCGGGGCGGAAGGCTTTGACCAGATGCGTGGAGCCCCGGTGAGTCAGCCGATCAACAGCGGCTGCGCTGTCGCGAACCAGGACTTTAGGCTGCACGCCTGAGACGCCAGAATATTGGCCGTACGTTTGCAACAAGTCCTCGAACAAACCTTGCGCACCGTCGTGCACCAGAAGATCTGCCAGCGCAGTTTCAGGCTGACGATCTACTGTCGACTTACTGGAAATCGCTAGCCGTCCAAGCTGATGCGGCCCCACGATCGCGAGCAAGGAAAAATCGTCGAAGCCACGAACCGCTTTGCTGAAGCGCCGGACCAGTTCATCGCGCAGCGCCCCTTCCGGCAGATTCATCTCGAAAACAGGATGAATGCCGCGCTCCCAGCCGTAGCTTTCCAGACGGGTCGGCATGGTCAGCGAAACTGCATTTTGATCGGTGATGTCCTCGCGATAGCCGAACACGCTATCCATGCCGGCCTGCCCCCTACCGAGCGTCCCGACTGACCTATCGGCAACGGTAATTTGTAATCGATCTGTCGAATCAGTCATGGAAATTTACCCTTTGCAACGAGTCGAGCGTGGGGCGCTGCGCTTGCAGAGGTACCGCCTTCAGCTCATAGCCGAAACCATTGAGGATCGCCTCGACCTTGCGTAGACCGATTTCAGAGACCGTATTGTTTTCAATCCCCGAGATCGTAGAGCGGCTCATTCCATACCGTTGCGCCAGCGCCTGCTGCGAGAGCTTGTGTGCTTTACGCAGGGTTCTAATTAATTCGCCAAGCTCTTCCATTGTTTATTCCTGCATTATTTACGATGCAATAAAGCTAAACAGGCATTATATGCATCGCATTCAATGCATATTCAGAAAGAGTTTAGCTTAGATGAGACGTTATGGGCGGAGGGCTTATCGGCTGCTGACAAACCCGAGCTCAAACACAGTACCCGTCGCATCACTGCTCACCCGCACCTGCCCACCATGCAATTGCATGATCGACTGCACGATCGCCAGACCTAACCCGCCGGAATCACCCGGTTCAGCGCGGGCCGGGTCGACGCGGTAGAAGCGGTCGAACAGTTTGCCCAGATGTTCAGGCGCGATGGCCGGGCCGTAGTTGTTCACCTGCAACCAGCACATGTCCGGCTCATCGCGCTGGCGCAAGCTGATGACCGAGCCGACGTCAGCGTGGCGCACCGCGTTGGCCAACAGGTTGCCGAGGGCGCGTTGCAGCAGTTGCTGGTCGGCAAACAATTGCCCACTGAAGGTGTTTCTCAAGTGAATTCCACGATCGTCGGCCAAGGCTTCGAAGTAATCACACAGCTCATCGCCGATGTCAGCCAGATTCAGCGTGCGCAAATCGAGCGCACGCTCCGCCTGTTCGGCACGGGCGAGAAACATCAGATTTTCCGCCATGCGTTTGAGCCGTTCGAACTCCTCCATATTCGAGGCCAGCACTTCCTGATACTCCGCCGTGCTGCGCGGGTGGTTCAACGCCTGGCCATTGCTGGCGAGCAAGGTGTGCAGCGGTGTGCGGATTTCGTGAGCGAGGTCCGCGGAGAACTGCGACAGGCGCTGGAAGCTGTCCTCCAGCCGCGCGAGCATGCCGTTCAGCGCGTTTACCGGCTCAAGCAGTTCCGCAGGCGTGCCGGCGGCAGGCAAGCGCTGATCGAGACTACGCAGGTCAATGCCGCGCATTGCTTCGCTCAATTGTCGTAACGGTTTGAGGCCACGGCGCAGCAGCAACAGTCCCAACGCAAACGCCAGCAATGCACCCAGCCCAATCGCGACGTACAGCCGCATCCGGTAACTGGCGAGCATCTGCTCGCGTTCGTTTAACACTTTGCCGGCAATCACGGTCAGCGATTCGCCGCTCGGCCCCTGAGCTTCGCCGGACAGCAGCGCCACTTCGGCACCGTCGGGCGCCTGCCAGGTCATCACGTCGCGACGTTGCGGCTGCTGATCCCGCGCGATTGAGTTCAGCGCTGGAAGCGTTCGCTGGCGCGGGTTAATCGCGATCACATTTGATCCATCCGCGCGGCGCACCAGCAGCAAACTGTCGAGATTGCCGAGCATGTTCTGATACAGCCGCGGCCGCGCCTGCAAGGCGTCGAGGCTGTCGCTGTCGGCGAGCAAGGCGCGCACCTGTTCCAGTCGGCCGAGCAATGCCAAGTCATCGCGGTAGGCGATTTCTGCGGCGAGCGAGCGGTAGAGAAACACGCCAATTGCGCCCAGTACCAAAGCGCAGACCATCGCGAATGCCAGCGCCAGGCGCCAGGCAATCGACCTAGAGCGCATCGTCGGGCGCTTCCAGTTGATACCCGACGCCGCGCACGGTGTGAATCAGTTTCGGCATGAACGGGTCATCGACTTTCGAGCGCAAGCGTCGTACCGCGACTTCAACCATGTTGGTGTCGCTGTCGAAATTCAGGTTCCACACCTGCGAGGCGATCAGTGTGCGCGACAACACTTCGCCCTGGCGGCTGGCGAGCAATTGCAGCAACGCGAATTCCTTGTTGGTCAGGGCGATGCGCTGGCCGCCACGACTGACACGACGGCGTAATACGTCGATCTCCAGATCGGCAATGCTGTACGACTCGGCCTCGCGCATTGGCCCGCGACGCAACAGGGTGCGTACGCGCGCGAGCAGTTCGGCGAAAGCGAAGGGTTTGAGCAAGTAGTCGTCGGCGCCGAGTTCGAGACCACGCACGCGATCTTCAATGGCGTCCTTGGCGGTGAGGAACAGCACTGGGGTGGCGCCGCGCTGACGGATCAGTTGCAGCAATTGCCAGCCATTGAGGCCCGGCAGCATCACGTCGAGGATGATCAGGTCGTACTCCTGCTGCTCGATGAAATAGCGGCCATCGAGGCCATTGAGCGCCACATCCACGGCAAAACCCGACTCGCCCAGGCCTTTGGCGAGGAAATTCGCGGTTTTGGCTTCATCTTCTACGACCAGCAAACGCATGGCACACCTCGATTGTTCAGACGCACAGGCTAGGCGTCTTCGGCCGCGTTGCCCATTACAAACTTGTAATCCGACTGACGGAGTTCTGACGAAGACCGCCGGCTAAGGTGGCGACATTCAACCCGGAGCCTGTCCATGACCTTCAAATACCTCGTTGCGAGCCTGGCCCTCGGCGTCAGCGCCAGCGCTTTCGCTGCTGCTGAACTGCCGCGCCACGCTGACCTCGATCTGAAAACTGCGCGCCTGCTGGCCGACGCGGCGATGAGTAATTGCACCGGCACGGTGTCGGTGCTCGACCGGGGCGGAAACTTGCTGGTGACCCTGCGTGGCGACGGTGTCGGGCCACATAACACCGTCGCCAGCCAACGCAAGGCCTACACGGCGTTATCGACGAAAACCCCAACGCGCCTGTTCGCCGAGCGCGCCCGCAGCAATCCGGAAACCGCCAACCTCAACACCCTCGACGAATTGCTGTTGCTCGGCGGCGGCATTCCGCTATTCGCCGCTAATGAATTGGTCGGCGCCATGGGCGTGGCCGGTTCCGGCGGTGGCGAGCAAGACGAAATCTGTGCGACCCGGGCCGCCGACAAGGCCGGTCTGTCCATCACCCGTTCCCAATAAGGAGATTCATCATGACAACCCTGCGCATGACCTTCGCCGCCCTCGGCCTGAGTGCGTTTTCAAGCCTGGCGCTGGCCGCCGGCAACCCGCTGAGCGTGCACGTGCTCAACCTGGAAAACGGCCTGCCGTCGCCCGGCATCAACGTGACGCTGGAGAAACACGTCGGTCAGAACTGGCAGCCGCTGGCCCAAGGCACCACCAATGAGCAAGGGCGCATTGCCGAACTGTTCCCGGCCAAACAGCCTTTTGAAGCGGGCGAATACCGGGTGGTGTTCAAGACCGGCGAGTATTTCAAGAAGGTGAAACACGACACGTTCTTTCCGGAGATTCCGGTGATCTTTGAAGTGAAGCAGACCGATCAGCATTACCACATCCCGCTGCTGCTGAGCCCGTACGGCTTCTCGACCTATCGCGGTTCTTAAGCCTTACACACAACAACTGTAGGAGTGAGCCTGCTCGCGATAGCGGTTTATCAGTCACGCATTTGTTAACTGAAAGATTGTTTATCGCGAGCAGGCTCACTCCTACATTGGATCTGCGTGAACTCATTGGAGCATGGCCAGCGCTCGCAACCGTACGGCATCAAGGATCTCGATCTCGCCATACCCCAAGCCAATAATCCCCTGCCCCTGCAAGTCCTTGAGGATCTGATTGGTGGTCTGCCGCGACAGCGACAGCATCGAGGCCAACTGCTCCTGCGGCAGTTGCAGCACCCGGCGGGGCGCGTCGATTTCGCCATAGCCTTCGGCGATCATCAGCAAGCGATGAGCCAGCCGCGCGGGGGCCGGCAGCAGGCTGAGCTGTTCGAGATTGATGAAAGTCAGGCGCAGTTTGTGGCTCATCAGCAACGCCAGATGCCGCCAGTACACTGGCTGTTCGTCGAGCAGTTTGAGCAGTGTCGCTTGCGGGATATTCAACAGCGTGCACGGCCCGACCGCATAGGCATCATGGGTGCGCGGCTGACCATCGAACAGGCAGATTTCCCCAAACCAGTGCGGCGCTTCCACCAGGCTCAGTAACGCTTCCTTGCCCTGCTCGCTCACCGCGCCGATGCGCACGGCGCCATCGAGGACCGCGTAAAGACCGCAGGGCGGATCGCCGCGCTCGAACAAGCGCTGCCCCGCCGTCAGCCGCCGCTCCCGCGCAGCCGCCAGCAGACTATCCTGAAAGGACGCAGGTAAATGACTGAACCACTGCCCGGTCATCAGTTGTGAACGCTTATCCATCAATACTCCTAACTGTCGCCTGCCTGACAGAGTAAGCGCCGATCCCGGCGCATGCTGCGATCACCCTACAGGAGGAACAACAATGAAAAGCCTCGTCGATCATTTGAGCCAATACGCCGCTTACCACCGCGACCCACGCAACATTGCCAGCCACTTTATCGGTATTCCGCTGATCGTGGTGGCAGTGGCGGTTTTGTTGTCGCGGCCGGAATGGTCGCTGGGCGGGTTGTGGATATCTCCAGCCGTCCTGGTTGCGCTGGCCTCGGCGTGGTTTTACCTACGCCTGGAAGTGAAACTCGGCGTACTGATGACAGTGCTGATGGGGCTTTCCGTCTGGGCCGGACATGTCCTGGCGCAACAGAGCACCATGGTCTGGCTGAGCAGCGGTCTGGCGATGTTTGTGATTGGCTGGGTGATTCAGTTTGTCGGCCATCACTATGAAGGGCGCAAACCGGCGTTTGTCGATGACGTCAGCGGGCTGATTGTCGGGCCGTTGTTCGTGGTGGCGGAGCTGGCGTTCATGCTCGGGATGCGGCATGAGTTGAAAGAGCAGATCGAGGCGCGGGCGGGGGTTGTGCGGGTTAATCCGAACAGCAAAGCGGCGGTTTAGGCCGCTTTAAAAGATCGCAGCCTGCGGCAGCTCCTACAGAATTTCGGTCGATGCCGACCCCCTGTAGGAGCTGCCGCAGGCTGCGATCTTTTGATCTTAAAGGCTGGCGACTTTCTGCCCGACCTTGGGTTTGAAGAACAACGTCTCACCTTTGGCCAAGCCAATCAGGCTGTCGTGATCCTTCACCACTTCGGCTTCGATCAAATCAGTCTGCCCCTCAACCTTCAACGTCACCCGCGTGGTCGCGCCCAGCGGCCGAATATCGCGTACCTCAGCCGCATGGTGATCTTCCAGCTCATGCCTGGACAACGACACTTCGTGCGGACGGAACAGCACGTGATTGTCGTCGCTCAACAGCAAGCGGTTCGAGTCGCCGAGGAAGTGATAAACGAAATCACTGGCCGGGTTTTCGTAGACATCACCCGGCGAGCCGATCTGCTCGATCACACCCTTGTTCATCACCACGATACGGTCAGCGACTTCCATCGCTTCTTCCTGGTCGTGGGTCACAAACACCGAGGTCAGGTTGATGTCTTCGTGCAGACGCGCCAGCCAGCGGCGCAGCTCTTTACGCACCTTTGCGTCGAGGGCGCCGAACGGTTCGTCGAGCAGCAGCACTTTCGGCTCAACCGCCAAGGCACGGGCCAGAGCGATACGTTGGCGCTGACCACCGGACAGTTGCTCCGGGTAGCGATCCGACAGCCAGTCCAGTTGCACCATGTTCAACAACTCATGAACCTTGGTCGCGATCTGGCTTTCGCTCGGGCGCTGGTTTTTCGGCTTCATGCGCAGGCCAAAGGCGACGTTGTCGAACACGGTCATGTGGCGGAACAGCGCGTAGTGCTGGAACACAAAACCGACGTTGCGATCACGCACGTCGTGGCCGGACACGTCTTCACCGTGGAACACGATGTTGCCCTGATCCGGGGTTTCCAGACCGGCAATAATGCGCAGCAAGGTGGTTTTACCGCAGCCGGACGGGCCGAGCAGCGCCACCAGCTCGCCGCTGTGGATATCCAGGCTGATGTTGTCCAGCGCCTTGAACGCGTTGAAATTCTTGCTGACGTTACGCACTTCGATCGACATGAATTATTCCTCCGCGGCGCTGGCGCGCAGGCGGTTGATACGGTTTTCGCTCCACTGCTTGAGCAGCAGGATGAAGAGCGCCAGGATCAGCAACAGGCTCGCCACGGCGAACGCGGCCACGTGGTTGTATTCGTTGTAGAGGATCTCGACGTGCAGCGGCAAGGTGTTGGTCACCCCGCGAATGTGCCCGGACACCACCGACACCGCACCGAACTCACCCATGGCCCGCGCGGTACACAGCACCACGCCATAAATCAGGCCCCACTTGATGTTGGGCACGGTGACATGCCAGAACATCTGCCAGCCGTTGGCCCCGAGCAGACGCGCGGCTTCCTCTTCCTGAGTGCCTTGTTCCTGCATCAGCGGGATCAGCTCGCGAGCCACGAATGGCACGGTGACGAAAATCGTCGCTAACACAATGCCCGGCAGGGCGAAGACGATCTGGATGTCGTGATCCTGCAGCCACGGCCCGAAGAAGCCCTGGGCGCCGAACATCAGTACGTAGACCAGACCGGCGATCACCGGCGACACCGAGAACGGCAGGTCGATCAGCGTCACCAGCATGCTCTTGCCGCGGAACGAGTACTTGCTCACGCACCATGCGGCGCTGACGCCGAACACAAGATTGAGCGGCACCGAAATCAGCACGGCGAACACGGTGAGCTTCAGTGCCGAGAGTGCATCCGGTTCAAAGATCGCGGTGAAGAATGCGCCAAGGCCGTTCTTCAAACCCTGCGACACCACGATGAACAACGGCAGCAACAGAAACAGGAAAAAGATCAGCCAGCCAAGGCCAATCAGGATTCTGCGCGAAGTGGCACTGCCACGGCGTGCAGCGTTGGCCGAGGAAGCGGCCGCAATAGACGATTGGGACATGTTCGCGCCTCCTTATGGGGTTTCGATGCGCCGCTGCAGCAAGTTGATCAGCAGCAACAGGACAAAGGAAACCACCAGCATCAGCACGCCGATGGCAGTGGCGCCGGTGTAATCGTATTGGTCGAGTTTGACCATGATCAGCAGCGGCAGGATCTCGGTTTTCATCGGCATGTTGCCGGCGATGAAAATCACCGAACCGTACTCGCCGACACCGCGAGCAAAAGCCAGGGCAAACCCGGTCAGCCAGGCGGGCAGCAATGCCGGCACCAGGATGTGACGGAACACCTGCCATGGTTTCGCGCCAAGGCACGCTGCGGCTTCTTCGACTTCACGGGGAATGTCGGCCAGCACCGGTTGCACCGTACGCACCACGAACGGCAGCGTCACAAAGGTCAGCGCGAGGGTGATACCCAGCGGGGTGTAGGCGATTTTGAAACCGAGATCGGCGGCGAACTGGCCGACCAGGCCGGCCGGCGCGTACAGCGCGGTCAGCGCGATACCAGCGACGGCTGTTGGCAAGGCGAACGGCAGATCGATCATCGCGTCGATGATCTTGCGCCCGGGGAAGGTGTAGCGCACCAGCACCCACGCCAGCAGCGTACCGATGATGCCGTTGATGATCGCAGCGCACAGCGCGGTGCCGAAACTCAGCTTCAAGGCTGCCAGCACGCGGGGGGCGGAGATGATCGTCCAGAACTGTTCCCAAGTGAGCTGCGAGGCGTGGACGAACATCGCCGCCAGCGGGATAAGCACAATCAGACTGAGGTACACCAAGGTGTAACCCAGCGTCAGCCCGAAGCCGGGTATGACGGGGGAGATACGACGCGACATAAAAGTCCCTGGTTAAAAACGCATCAATGTGGGAGCGAACCCTGTGGTGAGGGGATTTATCCCCGATGGGCAGCGAAGCTGCCCCAAAACCAGAAAATGCGGTGTTTCAAATACACCGCATACCAGGGTTTTGCGACTGCTTCGCAGCCGGTCGGGGATAAATCCCCTCACAACAAAAGCTCGCTCCCACATGTCATGTGCCCAAACATCAGGCTGGTTAGAGTGAGATTACTGCGCCTGATAAATCTGGTCGAACACGCCACCGTCATTGAAGAATTTCGGCTGCGCGGATTTCCAGCCGCCGAAGTCCTTGTCGATGGTCACCAGCTCCAGTTTCGGGAACTGCTGGGCATACTTGGCGGCCACGTCCTTGTCACGTGGACGATAGAAGTTCTTCGCGGCGATTTCCTGACCGGCCGGGCTGTACAGGTGCTTCAGATACGCTTCGGCGATCTGCTCGTTGCCCTTCTTCTCGGCGTTCTTGTCGACCACGGCCACCGGTGGTTCAGCGAGGATCGACAGCGAAGGCACGACGATGTCGAACTTGTCGGCGCCGCCGTCTTCTTTCAGCGCCAGGAACGCTTCGTTTTCCCAGGCCAGCAACACGTCACCCTGACCGTTGTTGACGAAAGTGATGGTCGAACCGCGAGCACCGGTGTCCAGAATCGGCACGTGCTTGAACAAGGTCTGTACGTATTCCTTGGCTTTGCCTTCGTCACCGCCGTTGGCTTTCAGGCCATAGGCCCACGCGGCGAGGAAGTTCCAGCGCGCACCGCCGGAGGTTTTCGGGTTCGGGGTGATCACCGAGACGTCGTTCTTGACCAGATCGCCCCAGTCCTTGATGCCTTTCGGGTTGCCCTTGCGCACCAGGAACACGATGGTCGAGGTATACGGCGTGCTCGCTTCCGGCAGACGCTTCTGCCAGTCGGCTGGCAGGGTCTTGCCGAGTTTGGCGATTTCGTCGATGTCGCCGGCCAGCGCCAGGGTCACCACGTCGGCACGCAAGCCGTCGATCACTGCGCGGCCTTGCTTGCCCGAACCACCGTGGGATTGCTGGATTTTCACGGTGTCGCCAGCGTGATCTTTCTGCCAGAACTTGATGAACTCAGCGTTGTAGTCCTGATACAGCTCGCGCGTCGGGTCGTACGACACATTGAGCAGTTCGTAATCCTTGGCAACCGCGGAACCGGCAAACACAGCGCTGGCCAGGGCGGCCAAAGCGTAACGGCGAATCGACGACATGGTGAAAGCTCCTGGAATTCTGGTGGTGGCTTTTTCTTATGTATGTACTGCTGGAATCAGGTTGCCCATGGATAAAAGATCGCAGCCTTCGGCAGCTCCTACACACAGCCCCCTGTAGGAGCTGCCGCAGGCTGCGATCTTTTAGCCAGGTTGTTTACCGGGCTGCTGCAAACGGAATTTCTCTTTGCGTTCGATCTGCACGACTTGAGCGTTGTGCACAGTGATCTCCACCGCGCCGAAACGCAGATCGCGCAGGGCGCTCTGGATTTCACGCAAGATGGTGCTTTCGTCCTGACCGTCAACGCTGCGAAGGGATGCGCTCATGGTGCTGCTCCTTTGAATGGGATATGCCTGGCAGTGGGCGGCACTGCGTTCGGCGTGGGAGCAATATAAGAGAGGCTCGGATATTCTTAAAAAGACTATTTAAGAATGTTTATATAACCAGAAAACATTATGTGGTGGGGCAAGGGGTTGCGCGGTGGCGGAGCAAAAGATCGCAGCCTTCGGCAGCTCTTACATGGATCGTGTAGGAGCTGCCGCAGGCTGCGATCTTTGATCTTTTAACCAACCACCGGTTTTCTCGCCCAATCTATCTCCTGTGCCGGCACCGGCCGCCCAAACCAATATCCCTGCCCCAGATCACATTCCTGCTCCAGCAAAAACGCCGCTTGCTCAACCTGCTCGATCCCTTCGGCATGCACCTGCATGCCCATACTCTGCGCCAGCGCGATGATCACCCGGACGATCGCTGCGTCATCCTCGTCCCACGGCAAACCGGCAACAAATCCCTGATCAATCTTGAGCTTTTGCACCGGCAAGCGCTTGAGCCGCAGCAACGACGAATAGCCGGTGCCGAAATCATCGATGGCCAGGCGAATACCCAATTCACGCAAGCGATGCATCTGCTCCAGCGCCACCTCCGGATCGTCCATCACCGCGCTTTCGGTCACTTCCAGTTCCAGATACGCCGGATCCAGCCCGGTCTCGCGCAGCACCTGCGCCACCTGCTGATACAGTTCACGCCGGGCAAACAACCGCGAAGACACGTTCACAGCCACAAACGCCAACACCACCCCGGCCTGCTGCCACTGGCACATCTGCTGGCAAGCCTGCTGCATCACCCAGGCATCGATTTCGGCGATTAACCCGGTGCGCTCGGCGATCGGGATGAATTCGGCGGGCGACACCAGTCCCCGCTGCGGATGCTGCCAGCGCACCAAGGCTTCAACGCCGATCAGGCGACTGGTTTTAAGGTCATGCACCGGTTGGTAGTAGACCCGCAACTCCTGTTGCTCCAGCGCACGGCGCAGTTCGAAGGCGATTTCGACCCGTTTCTGGGCGTGAGCGGTGAGCTCTTCGGTATACAAGGCATAACCGTTGCGCCCGCTGCTCTTGGCCTTGAACAGCGCCGCATCGGCATTGCGCAACAGTTGGCCGGCGCTGAGCGCATCGCTGGGGAACAGGCTTATGCCGACACTGGCGTTGATGAACAACTCATCGCCGTCGATGCCGACCGGCTCCTTCAGTGCATCGAGAATGCGCTGGGCGCACGCCGCCGCCTGGCCGGGCTGTGGACAACTTTCTGCCAATACCGCGAATTCATCACCACCAAGCCGCGCCACGGTGACGCCGGGCCCAAACAGCTCACGCAAACGGGTCGCCACCGCTTTGAGCAAACGATCGCCAACGTTGTGCCCGAGGCTGTCGTTGATCATCTTGAAGTGATCCAGATCGAGCAACAGCAGCGCACAGCCGCGCTTATGGACCTGCGCCGATGCCAGGGCCTGTTCGGTACGATCGCTGAATAACAGACGGTTGGGCAGATCGGTCAGCGGATCGTGGTGGGCAAGGTGCTGAAGCTCATGCTCGGAATGCTTGATCGCACTGATATCGGAAAACACCGCCACGTAATGACTGATCCGCCCCTGATCATCATGAATGACGCGGATGGTTTGCCATTGGGGATAAATCTCCCCGCTTTTGCGGCGGTTCCAGATCTCGCCGCTCCACTCGCCTTGCGATTCGAGCGTGGCGAACATCGCCTGATAGAAGCCCGGCGGATGATGGCCGGACTTGAACAGACTGGGTTGTTGGCCGAGCACTTCTTCGCGCAGATAACCGGTGATCTCGATAAACGCACGATTGACGTGCACGATCAGCCCCTGATGGCTGGTGACCAAAACGCCTTCGCGGGTGCAATCGAACACGGCCGCTGCCTGGCGCAAGTGCTCCCGGTCAGCGTGACGTTCACGCAACCTCGCACCTATCCCTAGAAACTCATACAACCGCGCCCGCGCCAGAAAAATCAGCCCGGCACTGACCGCCGCGAAGACATAACCGTTGATCAGTTGCCATCGTGCGAGTTGGATCGGATTATCGAAGAAATTGTTTAATAAATAACCAGTACCTTGCAGCCAGACCGCCGCAAGTACGAGATAGAGCAGCGCTGCACGCAAGGCATCGCGATAAGTGTCAGGCATTAGGCCATCCATGTCCCTACAAAAAAGTGGGATTATAGGTCAGGAAACATCCAGCTAACTCTTATCTGAAAGCGTGACTGGTTTTATCTGTGTGCTTAGTGATAATGCATCGGCTGTTTTTATCTTTATCGAGGGCCCTATAGCCTATGTGGTACGAAGGTTTTCTTGGCTTGTCGGCCTGGTCTCTGGTCGCGGTCACCTTGCTGATGACCCACGTGACGATTGTCGGCGTCACGGTCTATCTGCACCGCTACTCGGCCCATCGCTCCCTGGAGCTGAATGCCGGCCTGAAGCACTTTTTCCGTTTCTGGCTGTGGCTGACCACGGCGCAGAACACCCGCGAGTGGACCGCCATCCACCGTAAGCACCACGCCAAATGCGAAACCGAAGATGACCCGCACAGCCCGGTCATCAAGGGTTTGTCCACGGTACTGCGTACCGGCGCCGAGCTGTACCGCGCCGAAGCCCAGAACCCGGAAACCCTGCGCATCTACGGCAAGAACTGCCCCGAAGACTGGATCGAGCGCAACGTCTACAGCCGTTACCCGCTGTTGGGCGTGGCAATCATGGGCGTCATCGACCTGCTGCTGTTCGGCACCATCGGCATCACCATCTGGGCGATCCAGATGATGTGGATCCCGGTGTGGGCCGCCGGCGTCATCAACGGTCTGGGCCATGCGGTCGGTTATCGCAACTTCGAATGCCGCGACGCGGCAACCAATCTGGTGCCTTGGGGCATCCTGATCGGCGGCGAAGAACTGCATAACAACCATCACACCTACCCTAACTCGGCCAAGCTGTCGGTGAAGAAGTGGGAATTCGACCTTGGCTGGGCATGGATCAAAGTCTTCAGCTTCTTTCGTCTGGCCAAGGTGCAACGTGTAGCGCCGATCGCCCACCGCGTCGAAGGCAAGGGCAATCTGGACATGGACACCGCCATGGCGATCCTCAACAACCGCTTCCAGATCATGGCCCAGTACCGCAAATTGGTCATCGGCCCGCTGGTCAAGCAGGAGTTGGCCAAAGTCGATCACTCGGTGCGTCACCAGTTCCACCGTGCCAAACGCCTGCTCTCGCGGGAAACCAGCCTGCTGGAAGATCGCCACCACGCGCGCATCCAGAGCATGCTCGAGCACAGCCAGGCGCTGAAGGTCATTTACGAAAAACGCCTGGCCCTGCAGCAGATCTGGGTGAAGACCAGCTCCAATGGCCACGACATGCTCGCCGCCATCAAAGAGTGGATTCACGAGGCTGAAGCCAGTGGTATTCAGTCCCTGCGCGAGTTTGCCGACCAGTTGAAAACCTACTCGTTGCGCCCAGCCACCACCTGACGGGTAACAATGGGATCCCCTGTGGCGAGGGGATTTATCCCCGATCGGCTGCGCAGCAGTCGCAAAACCAGACGACGCGTTTTCATTGAGGGAACGCGTCATCCTTACCGCCCAGCAGAACCCCACTACCGTTGGGAACTTCGCCGAAAATCCCCTATCTCAAAGACTTCGCCATTCCGGCGGGCTTAGGTGTGGCCGTTGTTGTCGACGCGGCACGCCCTCTGAGAACTGTGCCGATGGTCAACAACAACCAAAAAGACTCATCCCTCCCGCAGTGGCCCGAGGCCGCGCAAACACTCATGGCATTGATGCACGCCCAGGGCGAAGTCGCTCGTCTGAGCGAACGCGAACAGCTGTTCAGCTCGCTGCTGGTCAGTGTCAACGCCGTGCTTTGGGCATTCAACTGGGAAACCCGCCAGGTGCTGTACGTCAGCCCGGCCTATGAGCGGATTTTCGGTCGCTCGGCAGGGCTTCTGCTGGCTGACTACAACCAGTGGCGCGACAGCATCTATCCCGACGATCTGGATTACGCTGAACGCAGCCTCGCCGAAGTCCTGCACAAAGGCGCCGTGGAAGATCGCGAGTACCGGATCATCGCCGCTGACGGGCAGGTGCGCTGGTTGAGCGACAAATGCTTCATCAATCGTCAGGACGAGCCCGGGCAACCGGTGATCATCGTCGGCATCGCTGAAGACATCACCGATAAAAAGCAGATGGAAACCGAGCTGCAACGTCTGGCCACCACCGATGTGTTGACCCAGAGCAGCAACCGCCGGCATTTTTTCGAATGCGCCAATCGCGAGTTCGAAGAGGCGCGGCTGCAAGGCTCGCCACTGGCGTTTCTGCTGTTGGATATCGATGACTTCAAAATGATCAACGACACCTACGGCCACCCTCAAGGCGACAGCGTGCTGCAAGCCATTGCCGAATGTGGCCGCGCCTCGTTGCGACGGGGAGACTTGTTCGGGCGAATAGGCGGTGAAGAATTTGCCGCGGTGTTCCCCGGCTGCGCCCCCGACATGGCCATGCAAGTCGCCGAGCGGCTGCAACAAGAGATTCAGCGTTTGAGCTTCAGCCATGACGGCCAGACGTTCGGCATCACCGTCAGCCAGGGCCTGACCAGCCTCACCGATAGCGACGAAAGCCTCGACAGCCTGTTCGCCCGGGCGGATACGGCGATGTATGAAGCCAAGCGTCAGGGCAAGAACCGGATTATCTCCGGCTGAACCTTTGGCTCAAGCCCAACCAAATCCCCTGTAGGAGCTGCGGCACGCTGCGATCTTTTGACTTTAAAGATCAGGATCAAAAGATCGCAGCGTGCTGCAGCTCCTACATTGGAATCTGGCTATTTACGCATCCGCATCAACTCCGGCAACCCGATCTTGAGCAACCGCGCCGTCCGGCTCTTCGCCAATGCCTCGATACCTTCATACTCGGTCAGGCGAGCCATTTGCGCCGCCATGTTCATCACCAGCGCCTCGCGGGAATAAACTCCACCGCCGAGCTGGTAGACCGAGGCAATCAACTCACGCAGTTCCAGCGGCAGTCGCCAACGGGTGCGCAGCGCAGAACCATACGCCGCGCCAAATTGCGCCAACGCTTCACCGACTTCCTCCAGATCGTCCAGCTCACCGCCCGCCTGTTTCCATTCTTGCAAACAGCGCAGCAACGCCAGATCACCCAGACGATGCAGCATGCCCGCGCAATAGCAGCGCTCCTGATCCAGATCGAGCAACCGCGCCAGCGTGCGCGCGTATTCAGCGGTGTGCAGCGACAGCCCCCAATAACGTTCGGCGTAGTCCGCCAGACATGGGTCGCTAAGCCGGGCACTGCGTTTGAGCGCCAGCCCCAGAATCAGATTCATGCTTTGCCCCGTCCCAAGCCGCTGCAGTGCCTGAGCCAGAGTTTGCACCGGTGCGCCATGGTGTTGCGCGGCGCTGTTGGCCGCCGCAATCAATACCGCTGTAATCTGCGGATCGGTACGGATTTCCTGTTGCAGCACCGTCAGATCGAGACCACCAGGATTGAGGCTGCGCTTGACCGCGACCTGCACATCCGTCATCAACGGCGCGCCGTCGGCCTGCTCACGGCGTCGCTCAAGGAATACCGACAAGGTCATGCCGGGCGCCAGTGCCGGGACGTCACAGAACACTTCTTCCCCGGCATTCAACAGCAAACCCTGCAAACGCTCGGTCAGGCTTTCCATGTTCAGCGGTTTGGTCAGGTACGCCGTCGGCGCCAGCAGTATGGCCTCACGCACGCTGGCACTGTCGTTGCGGCTGCTCATCAAAATGAACGGCAGCGGCGGATTACGTTTGCGCTGACGCACACTGCGCAACACATTCAAACCATCGACGCCGGGTAATTCCCAATCGACGATGGCCAGGTCGTACGGCACTTCACTGAGCATCGCCATCGCTTGCTTGCCATCGGCACACAGGTCCAGCCGCGCATCACAACGCACGTTCAGCAACACTTGTTTGAGCAGGTCCCGGGACCACGGATCAGCTTCGGCAATCAGCACTCGGGGTACGGCGGGTAAATCAACGGCAGTCATGCACGCTCTCCCTTGCAATGCCTGAACCTTAGCCAATGATGGCCATTCGATACAGCGTTAAAGCAGGCGATGTGTTTCAGGGGCATAAAAAAACCCGCCGAAGCGGGTTTTTTGTCGATCAGGTCACACTGGGTGATCAGAGCTCGGAGAAGCACTCTTCGATGATCGCCAGACCTTGGTCCAGTTGCTCGTCCGGCGAGGTCAGCGGTACGAGTACGCGCAGCACGTTGCCGTAGGTGCCGCAGGACAGCAGAATCAGGCCCTTGTCGCGAGCCTTGGCCACAACGGACGCTACAGCGGCAGCGTTCGGCTTGTGACTGTCGCCGTTTTCGAACAGCTCAACGGCGATCATCGCGCCCAATGCACGGACTTCGCCGATCACCGGGTACTTGGCCTGGATGGCTTTGAGGCCGGTGACCAGACGCTCGCCGACAGCCTTGCAGCGGTCCAGCAGGTGTTCTTCTTCAAACACTTCCATCACGGCCAGAGCAGCGGCGCAAGCGATCGGGCTACCGGCATAAGTGCCGCCCAGGCCGCCTGGTGCGATGGCGTCCATGTATTCAGCCTTGCCACACACACCGGCCAGCGGGAAACCGCCTGCAATGGATTTGGCGAAGGTGGTCAGGTCGGCAGCAACGCCCATCTGTTCCATGGCGAAGAACGTACCGGTACGGCCAGCGCCGGTTTGCACTTCGTCAGCAATCAGCAGGATGCCGTGCTGGTCGCACAGGGCACGCAGACGCTTCATGAATTCCTTCGGCGCGACGTAGAAACCACCTTCGCCCTGTACAGGCTCGATGATGATCGCGGCGATGTCTTTCGGCTCGGCGTCATTCTTGAAAATGCGTTCGATGGAAGCGATCGAGTCGTCGATGCTCACGCCGTGCAGTTCGTTCGGGTAAAGCGCGCGGAAGATGCCACCAGGCATCAGGCCCATGCCGGCCGAGTAAGGCACGACTTTACCGGTCAGGCCCAGAGTCATCATGGTGCGACCGTGGTAAGCGCCGGTGAAGGCGATCACGCCAGCACGGCCAGTGGCAGCACGAGCGATTTTCACGGCGTTTTCCACCGCTTCGGAACCGGTGGTGACCAGCAGGGTTTTCTTGGCGAAATCACCAGGCACCTTGGCGTTGATTTTTTCACACAGCTCAACGTACGGCTCGTAGGCCAGCACCTGGAAGCAGGTGTGAGTCAGCTTGTTCAGCTGTTCGGTCACGGCAGCGATGATTTTCGGGTGCACGTGGCCGGTGTTCAGCACGGCGATACCGCCGGCGAAGTCGATGAATTCACGACCTTCAACGTCAGTCACGGTAGCGTTCTTCGCGGATTCGGCGAAGATCGGGTGAATCTGGCCAACACCACGGGGTACAGCAGCGTTACGGCGGGCCATCAGTTCAGCGTTAGTCTTGCTCATTACAGTCCTCATTCGCCGCTCATCGGGCGGCGTGGTTCAAGGATTAAGCGGGAGGAAGCGACGGTGGCAGCATGCGATGATCGACTGCCACGGCGTTCCCGGCCGCAGAGAAAATTCCGGTTTGAAACACGCAAAGGGACAGCGCTCTCGTGCCCTTTGCGTTTGCAGCGATCCCTTTCCCGGCTTAGATGCCCAGGCAGAGGTATTTGATTTCCAGGTAATCTTCGATGCCGTACTTGGAGCCTTCACGGCCCAGGCCCGAGGCCTTGATACCGCCGAACGGTGCGACTTCGTTGGAGATCAGCCCGGTGTTGACGCCAACCATGCCGTATTCCAGGGCTTCAGCCACACGGAACACACGGCCCAGATCGCGGGCATAGAAGTACGAAGCCAGACCGAACTCGGTGTCGTTAGACATTGCGATCACTTCGGCTTCGTCTTTGAAACGGAACAACGGCGCCAGTGGGCCGAAGGTTTCTTCCTTGGCCACTGCCGCGTTTTTCGGCACGTTGGTAAGGATGGTCGGCTCGAAAAAGTTGCCTTCCATTTGCTTGCCGCCAGCCAAAACCGTTGCGCCTTTGGCTACAGCGTCAGCGATGTGCTCTTGCACCTTCGCCACGGCTTTTTCGTCGATCAGCGGGCCAGTGGTGGTGCCGTCTTCCAGACCGTTGCCGATCTTCAGTTTGGCTACAGCCACTTTCAGTTTCTCGGCGAACGCGTCGTAGACCGAATCCTGAATGTACAGACGGTTGGCGCAGACGCAGGTCTGACCGTTGTTGCGGTATTTGGAAATGATCGCGCCTTCGACGGCCTTATCCAGGTCCGCATCGTCGAACACGATGAACGGCGCGTTGCCGCCCAGTTCCAGCGAAACTTTCTTGATGTCCTTGGCGCATTCAGCCATCAGCTGACGGCCGATTTCGGTCGAGCCGGTGAAGGACAGTTTGCGTACGATCGGGTTGCTGGTCAGCTCGCTGCCGATGTCGCCAGCGCTGCCGGACACCACGCTGAACACGCCAGCAGGAATGCCGGCACGCTGAGCCAGTTCAGCCAGAGCGAATGCGGAGAATGGAGTTTGCGAAGCAGGCTTGAGCACCATGGTGCAACCGGCAGCCAGCGCAGGGCCGGCCTTACGGGTGATCATCGCTGCCGGGAAGTTCCACGGGGTGATGGCCGCAGTAACGCCGATTGGCTGCTTGATAACGATCAGACGCTTGTCTGGCTGGTGACCCGGAATCACGTCACCGTAGATGCGCTTGGCTTCTTCGGCGAACCATTCGATGAACGAAGCGGCGTAAACGATTTCGCCTTTGGCTTCGGCCAGCGGCTTGCCCTGCTCGAGCGTCATCAGGCGAGCGAGGTCGTCCTGGTTCTCGATGATCAGTTCGAACCAGCGACGCAGCTTGTTCGCACGATCCTTGGCGGTCAGTGCACGCCAGGCCGGCAGCGCTTTGTCAGCGGCTTCAATGGCACGGCGGGTTTCGGCAGCGCCCATCTTCGGCACGGTGCCGAGGATTTCGCCAGTTGCCGGGTTATTGACCTTGATCGTCTGACCGTTGTCCGCATCGACCCAAGCGCCATCAATGAAGGCTTGCTGGCGGAACAACTGGGTGTCTTTAAGCTGCATGTCGGCTTTCCTTAACAGCACCGCGGCCTGCGCGGAGCAAATTATGATTGTAGAAAGGCGCCTCGCAAGGCTGCCGTCAGGGAAATCAGTGACCGGGTGAGGCGCAAGAATAGTGCACGCTTCGGAACACCTGCGCTTCAACACCCAATCAACGGGCGTTTGAAATCTCAAACGGATCGTAGGAGCAAAGGGGTTAAAGGACAATAGGGCGTTCGAAAAAAAGAACAAAAACGGCGTGTTTGTGGAAATTTTCAGATCAACGCACAAAAAGCCCCGGCCGCAGCAAAACCATAGAACAGCCCTGCGAAAGCGCCAAGCGAGGGTTTTGCAGGACGTTACCGCTTTATGGAATGCAGCGTTTTATTCCGACACGCGCACTGACAATAGGTGCCGAAACGCAGCATGGACGCCCCGAGCCGACCTAGGTATGATGTCGCCCGCTGCACCAGTAGCTCAGCTGGATAGAGTACTGCCCTCCGAAGGCAGTGGTCGTGGGTTCGAATCCCGCCTGGTGCACCATGAATAGAAATGAAAAAGCCCCGGACTGTGATGGTCCGGGGCTTTTTTGTGGGCGACTGTATTTAACTATTGAGGCTGGCGATCCAGGTTATCGGAATCAAACAGTCGAGCAATGTCGCGCGCACTATGCAGAACCCGCTCTACCTGAACATCGCTCTCTATAAGTGAGTAAAAAATCAGGTATCGACCGTGGGCGATCATTTTCAGCCCTTTGGCAGCTTCATCTCGGGATATTCCTTGATTCGGCTGGCTGACCAACTGATCACAACGAACACGCAACTCACCAATGAAGCTCCGAGCCCGTCCGGGATTGTCACGAGCAATGTAGCGGGTAATCTGCTGAAGATCCTCACGGGCGAGTGCGGAAAATAACAGCCGCCTCATACACGATTCTGCTCAGACTCTACATCATCAATCAGCGCATCGAGCTCGGCAAAAACAGTGTCTGAAGCTACCGCCTGACGATGGTCATTACGACTTGCGGCAATCGCCTCGCGCAATTCAGCGGCTCGCAAGCGATCCAGCAGCTCCTGATACGTCGCGTGAGCCAACAAATAGGCGGCGGGACGATTATGGTTGAGAACGGCGATAGGCTCCAACCCGGCCTGCTCGATCACAGTGCTGGGGCTGCGTTTCAATTCGGTGATACTTACCGAGCGGTTAGCGAGCAACTGCTCCATAGAGCCTCCAAAGGTACATAAAAATGTACTTTATAGTGCTCTTTTTTTGAGATCAGGGTCAACGAGCAGCTTGGTTACTTATAAAGTGTAAGTCTGGCGAACCGGCACTACTCCGTCGTCCAATCAAACTCATCGTAATCCTCATCCTCCTCGTCTTCCCCTTCAACCTCCTCCTCAAAAACGTCCTCTTCCTGAAGCACATCCTCTTCCTGCTGGCTCAGCAGAAATTCCTTACGCGCTTCGGTAATCGCGCGCCGCATCTCTTCGCCCTTTTGCGGGCAATTGAGGAGTTGGGCGATACGGTCGATTTTTGGTGCCACGGTGTTCTCCAGCGCTTCAGCTATGGCCCGATAGTGCGCGTTTTTGCGGGGCAATGCCAAATGGCTGGGCGAACAGGGCGGTCAGTTCTTCTGGATTTGTTTGAGCCGGGCGTCGAGGTCGGCGTTTGGGTAGCGTTTGTGCAGGTTGTTGAACAGGCTGTCGGCGGCTTGTGCTTGGCCGGATTCGCGCAGGCGCAGGACTTCGCGCAGTTGTTCGTCGAGGCCGTTGGCCGGGGCGGCGGCGCGTTTGCTGACTTTGGCTTCGTCGGCCTGGATCGATTCGCTTTGCATCGGCGCGGCCATTTCTGCCATCGGCGCGGGTGCGGACATGGCGCCTGCCGGGGCGCTCAATGCTTCGGGCGCTTGTTTACGCGCCAGTGGCGCGGCGGGTTTGGCGGCGGGCGCAAAGTCGAATTGCTGCTGCGGCTCGGGCGCGCGTTGCACCAACGACAGCATCAGGGCCACGCCTACGAGGCTGGCGAATGCGACTTGCCAGCGCGGTTTGCGGCAAGCGTCGAGCCAGCGTTGCCACAGGCTTGGCTTAACCGCCGGGCCTTCGCGCAGGGCAGCATTGAGGATGAACGCATCAAGGTGCGTTGGCGGTTCAGCGTTGTGCTGTTCGCGCACATGTTTAATGACCGGATCTTCGGGTGTCTGGCGGGCGTCGTTCATGTCAGTACCTCCTCGGCCAGCAGCCGACGCAGTTTGTGCTGGGCGTAGCGCAAGCGGCTTTTGACGGTTTCCAGCGGCGTTTCGGTGAGGCTGGCGATTTGCGCCAGGTCGAGGTCGCCGTGGGCGCGCAGCAGGAACACTTCGCGTTGATCGGTGGGCAGCGATTGCAGGGCGTTTTCCAGGCGCTGACTGTCGCGACTGAGACTCAGCAGTTGTTCGGGATCGGTGGCTTCATCGCTGATCGCGTGGATTTGTTCATCGTAACTGTCGTGCAGCGGTTGCCGGGCGCCATGTTTGCGCCAATGGTCGATCAGACGGTTACGGGCAATCTGGAACAGCCATGTACGAAATGTCGCTCGACCTTGTGGCTGACTGCCGCTGCGGATCAGGCTCAGCCAGGTTTCCTGAAAGACTTCGTCAGCCAGTTCGGGTTTGCCACTCAAACCGAGCAGAAACCGATACAAACCCTGACGGTGGCGGGCGTACAAGATCTCGAACGCCGCGCCGTCGCCCTCGCGATAACGCGCCAACAGCGATTCATCGCTGCTGGCGGTGGGGCTGTCCGGCGAAGCAAACAGCTGACTGATGAAGCCTTTCAGACGACTCACTATTCAATCCGTCGCTCAGTGGGCAGTGCATTCGATGCGGTGGAGTTGCGCAGGCTCTGCGCCAGTTCGACCAGTTGCACAAACTCGTTGCGAAGACCAAAACGGTCATCGCCACGGGCACCACGGGCCAGCGCTTCGGTGTCCTTCAGGTTGAAATCGCCGGTATAACGACCGTCCTTGAGTTGCTGGGAAAACGCGGCGACCGCCGCAGCAAAACGCAAATCCTCGCTGGCTGGCACAACCTGATTGGCAATCGGCCGCTCGATCAGCAGACTTTTCCCACCTTCAGGCTGTTGATATCGCACACGCAGCATTGCCAACTCCCCATTCTTCTCGGAAACAGCCGCACTCGATTTACCGTAGCGAAGCGGTTCCAGCCAGCCCTTCTCGCCTGCCGGAACAATTTCATACAACGCCGTCACCGTGTGTCCTGCGCCGATTTCGCCAGCATCGACTTTGTCATTACTGAAATCCTCACGCTTCAACGCACGGTTTTCGTAGCCGAGCAGGCGATACTCGCTGACTTGCGCGGGATTGAACTCCACCTGCAATTTGACGTTTTTCGCCACCACGGTGAGCGTCGAGCCGAGTTGATCCACCAGCACTTTGCGCGCCTCGCGCAGGTTGTCGATGTAGGCGTAGTTGCCATCGCCGGCATCGGCCAGTTGTTCCATCAAGTGTTCATTGTAGTTATCCACACCAAAACCCAGGGTGGTCAGGGAAATACCGGTTTTACGTTTATCCACAGCCATTTGTTTAAGGCTGTCGAAGTCGCTGACGCCGACGTTGAAGTCGCCGTCGGTGGCCAGCAGGATGCGGTTGATGCCTTTGGCGATAAACCCCTGTTGTGCCATTTGGTAGGCCAGTTCGATGCCGGACGCACCGGCAGTGGAGCCGCCCGCAGTTAGTTGCTCGATGGCTGTACGAATCTTCGCTTTTTCTCGTCCGGATGTGGGCTCAAGCACCACTCTGGATTCGCCGGCATACACCACCAGCGAAACCCGATCCTGATCACGCAATTGATCCACCAGCAGTTTCAGCGTGCTTTTGACCATCGGCAACCCTTCGCGGCGATCCATCGAACCGGACACGTCGACCAGAAAAACCAGATTGGCCGGGGCCAATTGCGCAACCGCGCGGTCAGAAGCCTTGATGCCGATGCGCAGTAAACGCGTGTGCGGGTTCCACGGCGATACTGCCAGTTCGGTGGTTACGCCAAAAGGTGAGCCATCGCTGGGCAATGCGTAGTCGTAGGGGAAGTAATTGACCATTTCCTCCAGCCGCACCGCGCCTTCCGGTGGCAGGCGTCCCTGATTGAGCAAGCGGCGAACGTTGGCGTAGGCGCCGGTATCCACATCGGCGCTGAAGGTCGAAACCGGCGTTTCGGCGACGCTGTGGATCGGATTGTCGGCAAGCGCCTGATATTGCTCGCGCTGCTCGTCGCGATAGCCTTGTGGATAACTTTCCCCGGCAGGCATTGCGGCAAAACTGGCAATGGGTGCCGGACGTGCGCTGCGCTTGGCCATGGCACCGTCAGCCATGATCACTTCATGTTGCACAACGGCTTCAGTCTGAGCAGGTGCAGCAGCGGAATCAGGTTTGGAAGAGACACCGCAACCGCCGATGGCCAGCAAAATACCGACCACTACAGGACGCAAAAAAGGAAGAGACATGGGGGCTGACCTCGGGATGAAATTGATCATTCATCCACTGAGACGGGCAGCCCTTTCAGTTCGGGTTAAACGCGACTGAAAAAATTTTCAGCGGTGATAACGCCGCACCGCACTGCTGTTGCGCAGCACGTGGCCTTTGATTTTTTCCATCAGTTCGGCACGGGTCAGACCGGCAGGCAAGGCGTCCGGGGCCAGATCCAGCGCGTAGAGCTGGATGATGTAGTGATGCGCGCTGTCGCCGACCGGTGGGCACGGCCCCATGTAATGAGTGTTGCCCTTGCTGTTGGTGCCGCCGACGCCTTCGAAAGCGGATTTGGCACCGACACCCGCAGCAATCTGGTGAGTCGTCGGCTTGATGCCGTAATGAATCCAGTGATCGACGCCCAGGCCTTTCTGGCCGTCCGGGTCGTGCATGACAATCGCGTAGCTCAGGGTTCCGGGAGGGCCGGCGTTCCAGCTCAGCGCGGGTGACTGGTTCTTGCCGCCGCAACCGGCCGCATCGCTGGCCGCGGCAGAAGTGAACAGACGGTTATCCGACACACCGGGGATGCTCAGGGTGAAGCGCTCCTGGGCCTGCGCCGGAAACTGCACGCAAAGGGCGACGGCAATGGCCGCCAGCCAAGGATTGAGAGAGGTCAATCGGGTCATTCCGGGAGCACCTTGTGCAGTTGGGCCGTCGTCGGCTTGCAAACTATAGCTGTACCGTTCGTGCCTTGGCAGTAGCAAATGGCTGAACCTCGCACTGCGCCGCAAACTCGTAAGAGAAATGCCCGCGAGGAAGCCGAACATGTCTCTGCACCGTGTCGCCCGTTTCGCCGATGTTCCTGAAGATCGTGGTCTGGAAGTGAAAATCGGCGACTGCAAGATTGTGCTGCTGCGTGCCGCCGGCGAATTACGAGCGTTTCAGGGTGAATGCCCGCATGCCGGCGCGCCTTTGGCTGACGGTGCGTTGTGTCATGGACGGCTGATCTGCCCGTGGCACAAGGCGACTTTCCGCGCCGAAGACGGTGCGCTGTGCGAGCCGCCAGCCCTCGACAGCCTCAAGCGTTATCCGCTGGAGCTGCGTGACGATGAGGTTTGGGTGGATGACCAGCCGATTGCCGATCCGCACATCCCGCCAGCTGACGATACACGCACGTTCGTGATTGTCGGTGCGGGTGCGGCAGGCACCGCGTGTGCGGCGGCGCTGCGAGAAAAGGGTTTTGGCGGCCGCATCACAATGATCGACCGCGAGCCCGATGCCGGGTACGACCGCACGGTGCTGAGCAAATTCGTCCTCGCTGGCGAGATGCCGTCAGAAGAAATCCCAGCGTTGCGTGATGAAGCTTTTTATAGAGAGCAACGTATCGAACGCCTCCAAGGGGAAATCACCTCACTCGATACGCAAGCGAAAACCATTCATTTGAGCAATGGCAACGCGGTGAGTTATGACGCCGCCGTGCTGGCCACCGGCGGCGAACCCAACCCTCTGGAACTGCCCGGCGCCGAACTGCCGCAAGTCTTCGTCCTGCGTTCAAAAGCCCAGGCTGAACAGATCATGAACGCCGCCGCACCCGATCAACGCGCAGTGATTATCGGCGACAGCTTCATCGCTCTCGAATGTGCCTCGGCCCTGCGCCAGCACGGCCTCGACGTCACAGTACTCGCTCGCCACGCGATCCCTTTCGCCGCTCAGTTCGGCGACGCTGTGGGCAAAGCCATCCGCGCCTTGCACGAAGAAAACGGCGTGAAGTTCATCACCGCGCATGAGGCGCAGGAGATCACCGGCAGCGGTAAAGTCGAGGCGGTGCTACTGGACAATGGTTTGCGACTTTCGGCGGATCTGGTGCTGGCCGGCGTCGGCGTACATCCCGCCACCGAAGCTTTTGCGTCACTGCCGAGGGATGAGGATCAATCTCTGCGCGTCGATGCGGGCATGCGTGTGGAAGAAGGTCTGTGGGCCATCGGCGATATCGCCACGTTCCCGCTGAGCGGCCAGCCACAGCGCATCGAACACTGGCGACTGGCCCAGCAACACGCGCGAATCGCCGCCGCCAATATGCTCGGTGGCGACGAGCATTACCTTGATGTGCCGTTTTTCTGGACGTGGCACTTCGGCAAGAACTACGAATACCTCGGCCATGCCGAGCTATGGGATGAGATCGAATTCATGGGTGAACCCGAGCAGCCGCCCTTCATCGGCCTGTTCGGCAAAAACGGTATCGTTGTCGCGGCAGTGGCCTGCGAAAAAGAACGGGCGATGGCGATACTGGCTGAGCGTATGAAGCAACCGTTGCCGATGGACGTGGCCTGGAAACTGATCCGCGAGTAAACACCAATCCCGTGTAGGAGCTGCCGCAGGCTGCGATCTTTTGACGTTAAAAAGATCAAAAGATCGCAGCCTGCGGCAGCTCCTACAGGACCCTAAGTTCATTTATCGGGTCAGCGGCTCGCGGTTGTCGTCATCTTCAGCGTGCAAGAAGATCACCCGCGGATGCTCCAGCGGTGCCAGTGGCGATGGCAATTGCGCTTGTGTCACTGGCCAGAAATGCGTCACCACATGACTGATGTCACCTTCCTGATCGTTGTGGATGGTCATCACCCCGGGCGTGCGCAGTTTTTGCAGACGGTCATCGCAGAGTTTGAAACTCTTGCTCAGCCCTGCATCGTCGATCACCGGTGACGGCAAACGACGCTGAGCGAAGCTTCTGCTTTTGCGCTGTTGATAACGCGCCCATGCAATCAGGATCACGGCGTTGACCACAGCGATCCACAGGTAAATCTGCAACGTGCCCAGCGCATCGAACGCCGAGCTGTCGATGCGCGGCGCGCCGGCGTGGGTTTCTATCAGCGGCCATAGCCCGCGCATCAGCAGAAACAGCAGGCCGACCCAGGCCAGCACGGTGAGGATAACGTCGATCACGACCAGGATTGGCCGCTGGCGGGTCCGGATGATTTTCATTTGATGACTTCCTCTTCGTCGTCGCCGATCGGTTTGATGCCCCGATCAGGACTGACCCAACGCGCACGTTTCTGATGCTGGCCGAACAGCACCTTGGGGAAACTGACCAGCGTGGTCAGCAGACTGATCAACCAGAACACCAGCGGGTACCAGATCACCCAGAACATCGTCCGGCCCAGCCCCGGTTCATAGCGGCGGTCGATGACGATGCTGACCGCAAACTGCACCAGACACACGAACGCCAGCAGCAACCCGGTAAATGCCGGCGGCATCAGGTGGTCCACCGCGATGGCTTCTGGCATGACCACAAATTTGCCGACGCCCCAGAAAATCACCGACAGCAGGAAGGTGAACGCCCAACCGGTCGACAGGCAGTATTCGAACAGCAGCGGCCACAGGTAACGATGGCGGTACTGCCAGATGCCGCGAATGTTCTTGAACAGCACTTCGGCGCCACCCTGTGCCCAGCGCAACCGCTGCTTCCACAGGCCGCCGAGGGTTTCCGGCATCAGAATCCAGCACAGGGCGCGGGGCTCGTAGAAAATGCTCCAGTGGTCGAGTTGCAGCTTCCAGCTGATGTCGATGTCTTCGGTGATCATGTCCGGGCTCCAGTAGCCCACCCGGTTCAGCGCCGAGCGGCGGAACGCGACGATGACGCCGGAGACGGTGAAGATCCGCCCGAACACGCGCTGAGTGCGTTTGATCAAACCGATGATCGATGAGAACTCGCCGACCTGCACCCGTCCGACCAGCGTCGAACGCGTACGAATCCGCGGGTTGCCGGTCACCGCGCCGAGGCGTGCGTTGTCTAGCATCGGCGCGACCAGATAGGCCGCCGTGTTCGGCGCCAGCAGCGCGTCGCCGTCGATGCACACCAGATATTCACTGCGCGCGGCAATCGCGCCCATACGCAGGGCGACAGCCTTGCCCTGGTTTTCCGCCAGGTGCAGGACGCGTAGCCGCGGGTCTTCCTTGGCCAGCCGGTCGAGCACTTCGGCGGTGTTGTCCTTGGAGCCGTCGTTGATCGCGATGACTTCGATGTTCGGGTAATGCTGGGCCAGCGCCGCATGGATGGTGTCGGCGGCGTTGTCGCCTTCGTTGTAGCAAGGGATCAGGATCGAGATCAGCGGCTCGCCTGCCAGTGACGGCGGCAGCGTGTCGTCCTTCCACGGCCAGTGCCGCTCCCAGTGCAGCCAGAAATACAGGCCACCGGCAATCCACAAGCCAGACATGAACAACGGGTAGAAAAACACGAAGTCCATCAGGAACTGGCCGGTGACCAGGAAGATCAGCCCCAGCGGTACGCCGAGGACGAGCGCCAGAACAAGCAGGGCTAACAGTCTATCCAGCATGTCATGGGTTCCATTTGTTGGAGAGTGCAGGCCGTACGGTTTTCAGGTCCGGCAGGTTGTCGAGGAAGTTGTCCGGGTAGTAGCCGAAACTGGTCGCGCCCTGACGCTTGAGGCGGCCCATCCAGTCCGCCAGATGCGCGCCATCGATGTCGGCCTGATCCTTTTTCGTCCAGTCGCGGGCCTGCAATTCGAATACCGTGCGGTTCAGCGCGCCGGGGCGTTTGCTGACGGTTTGCACCAGGGTTTCCAGCCATGGGCCGGACTGTTCCTGAGTCTGTTTTTCCATCAGCGGCATGGCCATCGGCGCCGTCCAGTCGTAGGTCGCGAGGAAGTCATCGAGGTTCTGTGCATACCATTCTTCGCTGTGTGGATTGAGCATCGGCTCGGCGAAGATGTTGCGCGCGGTCTGCACTTGCGGCCCTCGAATGGCGCGGACTTTGGCGGTGAGTTCGTTGGTGAAATCGATCAGGTAACGACTCTTGAAGCGCGTCCAGCGCTGCATCGCCGCCGGGTCATCACGCAGTGCCGCGATCGAACCCGGCAAGCCGTTTGCGGCGTATACCTTCAATGCTTGCGGGCCGGCGTCCTCGAAGTCCGAGAGCACGGCATCGTCGTGGTAAAGGATGCCGTCTACCGAAGTCAGACGCGCCACGTCTTCGTAGATTTCACCAATAATTCGGCGTACTTCCGGATCGAACGGCGACAGCCGTTTGTACTGATCGGGAGCGACCGAGGTGGCACCGGTTTCCGGATCCCAGCGCATGACGCGCGGCAATTTCGAATCGAGAGCAAAACTCAGCACCGGCATCCAGGCGAAGACTTTGACGTGAGCACGGGTACGCAGTTGCCAGGCCACACGGTCGAAAATATCCGCGCGCACCGGCAAGTGGCGGTTGGGGAAGTACAGTGAGTGCACCAGACCGTCGCCCTGCGGATCGGCGAAGGCTTGCAGGAATACGGTGTTGGCGCCCATGTCGGCCATGCGCTGCACCAGTTTGCCGAGGTTGATGTCCTGCTGCACCGGGTCTGGGTCGTAGACGTTGTCCAGATCCACGTGCACCACGCGCATGGCGAAATCCGCCTGCGCCGAGACAATGCTGTTGGCGAAATGCGTGCCGTCAGGATCGGAAGCGACGAGGAAGCGCGGGCTGCTCATCAGGTTGTCGAGGGCGTCGAGACCGTCGTCGAGGGTCAGGGCCATTTCGTAGCCCTCCTCGCCCACCACGGTCAGCGAAGTGCCGTCCGCCGCGCCATATGGCCAGACCCAGACCCGCGGTTTGTAACCGGTGGCCTTGCGGATTTTTTCCGAGATATTGCTGACGTCGGTGCGAATCCGCGCCTGGAAATCGGCCTCGGATTCATAGCGTTTGGTCAGCGGATCGTAGCGTCGGGTCGCGGCAGCAGGCTGCAGGTTGCCTTGCGGGTTGGCGAGGATGCCTTTGTGGTTGGCATCGGTGTGGGCGGCGATTTCCACCAGCCCGGACCTGGAGATCTCGCGTACCTGCTCCCAGGTCAGGAAGTCGGAGCGCGCTCGCGGCGTACCGGCAAAATCCACTGGCTGGTTGAGCGGCGTGTCGATCCAGCTTCCGACCGGCGCCAGCAACGCGTGCCAGTTATAGGCGCGCAACACTGGGAGCACGCGGGTGTAAAAGCTTGAATATCCGTCGTCGAAACTGAGCAGGATCGCCTTCGCCGGCAACTCTGGTCCACCCTTGCGGGCAGCCATGATCTGGTCGACCGTGACCGGTTTGTAGTTGTTCTCCCGCAGCCAGGCGAGCTGTTCGATCATGCGCTCGGTGCGCACCGCCACCACGGCCTGATCGGGATCAAGATCTTCGACATCGTGATAAGCGATGCCGAGCACGTGATTCTTCGGCCACGGTTTTTCACTGGCCGCCACCGGGCGCTCGGAGGGCGGTGTGAAGGCCGGGGCTTGCTGGGCGCAAGCGCTGACCAGCAGCGCTCCCAGCAGAAGGATGAAACGCGAAATAAAAGGCATCTTCAAACTCTTCTAGAAGCGGAAAGTGAGGTCGACGAGCAGACGCAGATCGGTCTCCCGATCGCCGTCATAGGGCCGGTTGATCACACTGAACAAACCGCCCACCTCGAACACGTCGTTCCAGGCATAACGCTGGCCGTAGCCGAGCAACGCCATGCCGCCGGTGCCGTGATTACGCTGGCTGTACGTACCCGCACCCGCCTGGAACTGCTGGCTCCAGGAGGTTTCGTAACGGTGGTAGAGCACGTGATTGACGTTGATCAGCGGCATCACACTGAAGTCGGATTTGGGGTTGAAGTACGGCACGTCATCGGATTTGGAGTTGTGGCTGGTGCCGACTTCCAGGCCCGCATCGACTTGCACGTTCGGCGCGCTGTAGACGCCTTCGCGTCCGGTGAGCAAGGCTTCGACGCGGTTGTTGCCATCACTGAAGTGCGACGGGCTCACCGACAGCCGCCACTCGCGGCTTTCGTTGGCGCGCCAGCGGATAAACCCGCTGCCACCGTTGGCCTTGATGTCGCTGTTGAGCGCGCGCAACGGCGTCTCCGCCGAGAGGTATTCGAGGCTGCCGCCGTACTGCCAGTTGTCATTGATGTCGCGGGCGATCGCCAGTCGCGCACCCTGTTTGTCGCCGAAGCCATAATCGTGATTGGAGATTTCGGCTTCGAGGGTCATGTCGCGGGTGCGACGCTCCAGACCGACGCGTTGAAAACGGTGGTGGCCGGTGCCTTCGGCGAAGTCGCCAGTGGCATAACCGGCACCGGCGAACACGCGCCAGTCTTCATCGATCGGCGGGCTGTACAACGTAGTCTGGATACCGAAATCGCGACTGCCACTGACCGCGCCGCCATCGCCGCCGCTACCGCCATTGGCCTTGCCGCCGTAGGCTTCTACGCGCAGTTCGGACATGTCGTGGACTTCACGCTCGCGAGCCAGACGCTGCACCTGACGGTTGTCCGGATAACGCGCGACCACATCGTCGGTCAGCGCATCCATCTGCCGCCATTCCTGCAACTGCATGGCGGTGCGGGCCTGAGCAACTTCCAGGCCCATGTCGCGCGGCACCATGCTTTCGGTGTCCTTGAGCTGGATTTCAGCGCGACGTGGCCAGTTGCGGGCCAGGTACAGGTCGGCTTGAGCCAGGCGCAAACCGACGTTGCCCGGCGCCTGATCGACCAGCGTCTGCAAACGCTCTTCGCCATGGGGCAGGTCGGAGCCATAGGTACCGGCCTGCGCTGCGAGTTGCTGGGCGTCCATCCATTCATCGTTTGGGTTGCCTATTGGCAAGCCCTTGAGTTCAACGCGTGGGCGCTGGGACTTGGCCAAGTCTTCGGCGACTTTGCGCGCTTCGTCGGCGCGGTCACTTTCAAGCAGCGAGTAGTACAGCGCAGTGGTGTCTTCCAGACGATCACCGACATCGGCGTCCGGCGCCGACAGCACTTGGCGATACAGATCAGAGGCTATTTCTGGCTCGCGCTGGTCCAGATAGGCTGCGGCCACCCAGCGCTGGGCGTAGGTGGGAATCTTCACGCCTTCGGCTTGCAGTTTCTGGTATTCGCTGATGATGTCGGCGGTACGCGCCCGGGCCTTGAGCGCGCCCATGCGGTCGATGCGCCAGCGGGTCACGTCGTCTTTGGCGCTGGCGTCGGGCGTCCAGGTGGCGAGCAGTTTGTCGTAATCGGCCAAGGCACGGTCGGCGATCACGTAGCGTTCTTTTTCGCTGCGAGTCGCGAGTTCAGCGAGGCGCACGCGTTCGGCAGCCAGATCGCCTTCGAGGCGACGCAGGGTGACCGGATCGATCAACCCCGGACGCTGATGGGCCAGGCGCAGTGCCGGTTCCGGCAGACGCGCCTTTTGCAGCGCGACCACGTATTCGCGGGCGACTTCCGGTTTGTTGCCAGCGCGGATGAAGGCCTGATCGTATTCGAACAAGGCGTCATATTGCTTGCCGGCACGGCTAAGCGCGTAGCCCAATGCCAAACGGCGCGAAGGATCATCAGGCTTGGCGGCGACCAGCGCTTTGGCGCGAGTTACGGCTTGATCGGGTTGGCCGGCGTCAGCCTGAGTCAGGGCCAGACCCAGTTGCAGGTCGGCGTTGTCCGGCTCCAGCGCCAAGGCCTTGTTGTAGACCTGTGTCGCCTGATCCCAACGTTTGAGGTTGCGATAGGCGCGAGCAGTGGCCGTCAGCGCCTGAATCGGCAGCACGCGGGCGCGGCCCTGGGTTTCATAGACCTGCACCACTTCGGCGTCGAGCCCGGCCCAACTGGCAATTTGCAGGTGATCGCTGATCTGTCCGGTGGTCGCCTGACCCGGCGGCACCTGACGCAGCACCGTCAGCGCAGGCGTGGTTTGCCCGGCACGGGCGTCGCGCACCATCTGATCATAGGGTGCATCGGCAAACGCGAGAGCCGGCCAAAGTAATTGGCTGCACAGCGCTACGCGGAACAAAGGGCGTAAACCACGATGCAATACGGGAACATCAATACGCGGCATTCGTCAGCATCCTTACATGGCTAGCCGGGTCTCAATGCCCTCCTTGCCCATTCGTAACGGAGCCGAGCCAACAACGCTCGGCCAAGCTTAGTCAGGCAGTTTGCACGCAAGCGCTGAGCAAAATCCGGAACACAATAATTGTTCAGAATCGTGATGGCGGCTTGGCAGGAGCGCTGAAAACCCGAACACCAGACAGCAAAACGCCCGGCGTCTGTGCAAGACAGAGGCCGGGCGTTTGCTGTTAAGGGCGCAGTATTACTGCACTTGCGTGACGCCCGCGAACTTGTTCATCAGGAAGGCGACAAACTGCTCGACGGTCATTTTCTGGCCGTTGAATTCCACCTGATTGGCGGCGTAATGCAGCTTGGTCACGACATTGGTGCCATCCACGGTCGCCAACTGCGAACCGACGGCCATGCCCGAGAACATGTCGGCCGCACCGCTGGCCTGATCGACGATAGCTTTGGCGTCGGTCTGACCATCAAGCTGCGCCTGGACGCTGAGCAGATCGATCAGCATTGGCTTGGACACGACGATATTGAGATCGAGCAACGCGATCAGCTGTTTGCCCAGTTGATCCGGTGGCAGGTCCATCGATTGCGGCTTGGTCAGGTCGATCACCAGATTGGCGCGACTTTCACCATTGGCGGTTTTCAGAGAGAGGTTCTCCAGCGCCACTTGCGGACCAGCCGCCAGCAGCTTTTGCAGGTCGGCTTTGACCTGAGCCGATTCGGCTTCGGTCAGGTTCAGTTCCGGCGCCGGCAAGCCTGCTTCTGCAGCTTCGGCAGCGGCTTTTTCGTAAGGCTGCAATTTGGTCTGATAGATCTGCATCAGCGACATTGTCGACGGAATGTCGAGGTTCTTCAGGCTGAATGCCAGGTTGGCCGAACCGATTTTCTTGTCGTTGAGGGTGACTTCGTCAACCTTGTAATCGGCGCGACCGGACGCATTACTGCCGCTTTCTTCGGTGAGGTTCTTCATCTCGAAGCCCTTCACGCCGAGCACCGATTGCTTGGTGCCGAAGGTGGTTTTGCTGTTGGTCAGTTCCAGGGTGTTGGCGCCGGTGTAGTAGCCGAAGCTGCTCTTGGCGAGGTTGCTGGCCAGGGTCAGACCGTTGAGTTCGATCTGCACGGGCGCCTGGTCTTCAGCCACGGTGACCAGTTTCAGGCTGTCCATGTAACCGTCAGCCTTGACCTTTTGCGCTTGGGCGCTGGCGGAAATATTCATGGTCAGGCCGGAGAATTTCAGGCTCGATTGCGCATCCAGTGCGGTTTCCAGTGGCAGCAGGTCGATGGTGCTGGTGGTGGATTCGTCGTAGCCGATGTTGGTCACGCCTTTGAGCGGTGCTGCACCCTTGGTCGCGGCGAACCATTTTTCGGTGGCCGGGTTCTTTTCCAGCTCGTAATTGCTGGTGGCCATGACCGGCAGCCACTTCAGCGACACCAGACGCGAGAACGGCAGCGGGCCGTGCTCGATGTGGTCGACAAACAGCAGCTCGACCGGCGCATCGCCAAACAACTCGCCTTCACCTTTGAGTCGATAGTGCGCGGTGCTGGTGAACGTGTGGCGCTCCAGCGACACCAGTTCCAGCGACGCCGTGCCATTGGAGCCGGCCATCGCGGTTTGCAGTTCTTTGTTGGCGTTGGTGACGGCGTTGTTCAGTACGCCTTCGATCTTGGTCCCGGTGTACCAGGCCCCGCCTGCGCTGATCGCACCGATAGCAACAACAATTCCGAGTAGCACGCCTGCTGATTTATTCATGAATGACCTGATCGATTTCCGTGGCTGAAAGTGTGGTCGTCTTCCCTGAACCCGTGACCGGGTTACGGCTCGACTCCGCTTGAATTAGCGGTGGAGATTAGCACTGGGCACGGGATACGGCCCAATGTTTAAAGGTGAAAGAGTGTCTATGGGGAGTGTGGACAGTCGACAGGCTGGAAGAGTTTCGCTGTTTTTGCAGACGCTATCGCTGGCAAGCCAGCTCCCACAGAGACTTGGGTGATCACAAAAATTGTGAACACCACAAAAACCTGTGGGAGCTGGCTTGCCAGCGATGAGGCCCGTTGATTCAAAGGAGATCAGGAATACTGAACCTCGATCTCATCGAGCTGATGATCAAAGCTCTTCAACCGCGCAGTCCAGGTATACACCAGCACTTCAAAATCCCGATCGATCACCGCGCCACTCGGGCCATCGGCGCGCGGATCGCAGTAATCCAGTTGATAGCGTTCGCGGGCCATGGCCGTGGCGACATCGGACAGTTCGCGGGCATTGTTCAGCCAATGCCAGCCCTCATCGTCGAACTGCTTGTCGAGTTCCAGGCATTGCTTCTTCAGCGCTTCGAGGCTTTTTTCCAGCGGCGTGCCGGTGAGTTCGCCCATGACCTCGGCGAAGGTACGCCCGGGTTGCCAGTAGCTGCCCCAGAAATATCGGTCGAACACGGTTTCGACCCGGCGCAGGGCGACTTTGGTGTCCCAGATCAGCACCAGGGTCTTGCCTCGTTCAAGCTGTCGTTTCTTGACTCGCTGAACCTGCAGAGACGCCCAGGCCACCACGACGATTGCCATCACCGCGATCAACGCCACAGCGCTGTCGAGGAAAATCATCGCCTTGTCGATCTGGTGGGCCAGCATGATGCCGTAAAAATAAGTGGCCGAAAGCAGCACCAGCGCTGCCAACGAGCACCAGAAGCCGAGAGCGTAAGGGTTTTTCATTATTGGTTTCCCCTAGACCAGCGCTAGCAATGTGCGCTGAAGGGACGCTTTGCACGGGGCGCCCTTTCAACACTTCAAGCATAGCTACGGCGTCAGGGTTTGCTCGGGCTTGAGGCTTGCGTTCGTCCGCTTTCCCAACCGCCGCCGAGGGCGAGGAACAAATCGATCTGGCTCATGGCGACTTGAGTGTTGGCAGCGGCCAGTTGCGCGGTGACATCGGTGTAGGTGCGTGTTGCTTGCAGGTCGGCGAGGAACGACTCGCGGCCGGCCTGGAAGAAGCGGTGCGTCTGGTCTGCAGCCAGTTTCGCCGATTGCTCGGCATCGGCCAGTGCATCACGACGCTGCAACAAGGCAGTGTACTGAGCCAGCCCCGTTTGGGTTTCGCGAATGGCGTTGAGCACCACGCCGTCGAAATGCGCCAGTGCGCCTTGTGTCGCCGCTTCGGCTTCGCGAATGCGCGCACGGGCACCGTTGGTCGGCACCTTCCAGCTCAGCGACGGGCCGAAGCCCCAACGGTTGGTCGATGGATCGCCTAAATCGTCGATAAGACCGACGGTACCGATCGTCGCGCCAATGCTGATGTCCGGGTACAACTCGCCGGTGGCGACACCGATTCCGGCGGTCGAAGCAGCCAGCCGCCGTTCGGCCTGGCGAATATCAGGGCGGCGCTTGAGCAACGCGGCGCCATCACCGACCGGCACCAATTGCGCGATTTTCGGTAGCTCGGCGCAGGTCGCTGTGCCCGTCGGCAATTGATCAACGGGTTTGGCCAGCAGCATCGACAGACGAAACAGCCCAGCCTGACGCGCCGCTTCGTAACGTGGCAGGTCAGCGCGCAGAGATTTGAATTGGGTTTGCGAGCGGGTGACCTGGGTTTCGTCGCCACGTCCGGCATCACGCAAGCGCTGGGTCAGCGTGGTGCTTTGCGCTTGCAGATCGAGAGAATGCTCTGCGATTTCCCGCTCCTCATTCGCTGCACACACCTGGGTATAGGCGCGAACCACGTCAGCCACCAACGTGATCCGCGCGGTGTCCGCTGCCGCCTGGGTCGCATCGGCGTTGGCCTTCGCGCCTTCGATGCCGCGTTGCAAGGTGCCCCACAGATCGAATTGATAAGAAGCGCTGATGCCGATATCGCCGACGTTATCGACCGGGACTTTTTCCGGCAGCAGGAACGCCTGACCGGATTCCTGCAATCGCTGCGCGCCCATTTTTACACCAGCGCTCCAGCCACCCGCCGCTTCGGCCTCATCGACCTGCGCGCGGGCTCGCGACAGGTTCGCCGCCGCCACGCGCAGATCCGTGTTGGAGGCCATGGCCTGCTGCACCAGTTGATCCAGACGTGGGTCCTTATAAAGGCGCCACCAGTCAGCCGGCACTGGCGCCGACACCACCGGTTTGCCAGCCACCGCCAGTTCGCCCTGAATGTCTTTGCGCTGAACAGCCGCCTCATCGGGCACCTGGTAATCCGGCCCGACCATCTGACAGGCCGAGAGCATGACGCCCAACCCGGCGATCATCAGGGCCTTGTTCATTGCTCGGGCTCCTGTTTCCTGTCGTCAATGATCGACACCGTGGCGGTCCGCCCGGCGATCATGCGGAAGTCTGCGGGCACCTCATCGAAGGCAATGCGCACCGGAATCCGCTGCGCCAGTCGCACCCAACTGAACGCCGGATTGACGTTCGGCAGCAGATTGCTGCCGCTGCTGCGGTCGCGGTCTTCGATGCCGGCGACGATACTTTCGACATGCCCGCGCAGCCGCGCACGGTCGCCAATCACACGGATATCCACCGACTGGCCGACATGAATGCCGTCGAGTTTGGTCTCTTCAAAATAGCCGTCGATGTGGAAGGAATTGCTGTCGACCAGCGACAGCACCGGACGCCCGGCAGTGACGAATTCCTGAGGACGCGGCGCACGGTCGTTGACGTAGCCATCCACCGGACTACGGATTACCGAGCGATCAAGGTTGAGCTGAGCGCTGTCCACGGTCACCAGCGCTTCGGCCAGCGCCGATTGCGCACGGGCGACACGCGACTGGCTCGCTTCCAGTTGCTCTGCCGGCACCAGATTGCCCAATCCACGGTTTCGCTTGGCTTCACGCTGCGCTTGCGCCAGGGTCTCTTCGCGATCCGCGACCGCGGCTTTGGCCTGACGCAGCGCCAGTTTGAAACGATCCTGGTCGATGCTGAACAGCACCTGGCCACGCTTGATCAGCTGGTTGTCCTTCACCTCGACCTGCTGGATCAGCCCGGAAACGTCCGGGGCGATCTGGATGATGTCGGCGCGAATGTGGCCGTCGCGGGTCCACGGCGCGAACATGTAATACATCACCATGCGCCAGACGAGGACAACGGCAAAAGTCACGATCAGCAGGGTCAGTACCACGCGACCGATGGTCAAAAACGGTTTTTTCATGTCATCAGGTATCGACTGAGTGAGTCCACGCCGTACAGAAGTACGGCGTAGAGCGCCACGTTGAACAATGCCCGGTGCCAGACCAGACGGTAAAAGTGCACGCGCGTGAGCACGGCATGCACCAGCAAAAACAGCACATAAGTGATGCCCATCAACACCAGCAGGGTCGGCAGGAAAATGCCGCTGATGTCCAGATCACCGATCATAGGGGCGCTCCATCGGGCAGCGGTTCTTCGGGCTCGGCGCTGGAAACGAATTCAACGCCGGGCAGCAATGCCAGACGCAAACCGCTCAGGGCGTGCAACAGGTGTAGCCGGGTTTCTTCGTCGCCGTGGCCATTGAGCGCACGGCGGGTGCGGTCCAGGGTCATCAGCAAAGGGCTCGGCGCCGGCAGACGTTCACCAGCCTTGAGGCAAGCGCGGAAATACCCGCCGACCTCGCTTACCACTTGCTGCAACAGTGCCTTGGGTACGCCGGTCATCCGCGGGGTGTAGGCAAGCAAGTCGAGCAGGTTCAGGCCCACTCGTACTTCGCGCATGGCAATGCCGGTGTCCTGGCCAGTCAGCGCTAGACGCGGCAGGTGCTGCATCAGCCGATCAAGCAACTGCACGCCCAGCTTGCGGTGTTCAGCAAGATTGGCCGGTTCGGTCATGTCGACAATGTCTTTCCAATTGAACCGGGTAAGCCGTTTGGCTGCCAACTCGGCACCGAACGGACGCGCCACCAGCGTCCAGATGAACGCGAACAACAGGCCGATCGGTCCCGCCAGATTGGAGTTCACGAAGGCAAAAAAGTCTGCATCGTAAGCCCCCTGAATACTGATGAACGACGAGGTGTTGACCAGCGTCAGCAGCATGCCGAGGTAGAAACGCGGCTGTACCGTCAGGGTGCCAACGCAGATAAACGGGACGGCAAACGCCAATACCAGCATCGGAAAATCGTGCAGGTTCGGCAGAATCAAAAACAGATACAGGCTGGCGAACAGCACCGACATGCCGGTCCAGAAAAAGAACCGGTAAATCTGCGGCGCCGGGTCGTCCATCGAGGCGAAGAAGCTGCACGCTACTGCCGCCAGAATCACCGCACTGCCGCCATCCGGCCAGCCGAGCAGAATCCACAGCACCGAGGCGACGATGATCGCCAGAATCGTTGACGCCACCGAATAGAGCATCAGCCCACGGTCGATAAACGGCGTCAGACGGCCGAGGCGCCAGTGGCGATAGACCGCGCGCCAGCTGTCCTGGCGCTCGCAGAGAATCGCGTCTTGCAGACTGCGGCAGTCTTGCCACAAATCGATGAATTCGCCGAGGCGATAAATCGCGTTGGAAAACAGTAATTGCTTGCGGTCTTCAAGTGCTTCGGCGCTTGGCTGCAAGGCTTCGAGCTGATCTTTGAGTGCCTGCCAGCGGTCGAGATCGGCGTCGTTATGATCGAGCCATTCACGGGTCGCGGCCAGCAGCGGTGCGAATTTTTCCACCAGTTCCGGGGTGCGTCGTTCGAGGGCGTAGAGCGAGTCTTCGAGGGCATCGATCACCGGTAACAGGTGGATCATCCGCCCACGCAGCTCCTTGGTATTACGCACGGTTTGCGGCCGCGAGCCTTCGTGGGGCAACTGGCCGATCATCAGTTCGAGACTATTGAAACTGGCGACCATCGCCATGCGTAAAGCAGTGACTTCTTCGGGCTGCACGTCGCGGCTGAGAAATTTCAGGCTGTAGGTCGACGCGTCGGCGAACCATTTGCCCACGGCGTCGTTGAACACCGGCGCAAGGCGACGTGGCCAGAACATCGCACCCACGACGGCAGCGACGGCAATGCCGAGGAAAATCTCTTCGGTACGCGCTTCCGCCACGTCCCACACCGCCAGCGGGTTATCCACCACCGGCAAGGCAATCAGCGGCAGCGTGTAACCGGCCAACATCAATGCGTAACTGTTGGCGGTGCGTAAATGCAGCGACAGGAACAGCAAAATCCCCGTCCACAAGGCGATGACTACCACCAGTACAAAAGGGCTCTGGACGAACATCGGCACAAAAAACACCGCCGCCGCCGCACCGAGAAAAGTACCGATGGCGCGGTACAACGCCTTGGAACTGGTCGGGCCCAGAAATGGGCTGGAAACGATGTACACCGTGGCCATCGCCCAATAGGGACGCGGCATTTGCATGAGCATGGCGATGTACAGCGCGAGCATCGACGCGGCAAACGTGCGGATCCCGTAGAACCAGTCCCGGGCCGGCGGAATGCCAGTGAAAAAACCGTTCAAGAATTAACCACCACGGGCGGATTGGCCGCCTCAAAAGCTCTGAGTACTCGAAGCGTAGCCTCCAGATCACTCTGGTCGATGCCTTCGAGTACTTCGTGACGCAGACGCACCAATTCGACTTCCACCGCTTGCACCAGCTCACGACCGGTGTCGGTCAGGCTCAGGCACTTGGCGCGGCGATCCTGTGTGTCTTCAGTTCGGCAGACGTAACCGGAGTGGCACAACTGATCAAGCAGTCGCACCAGCGACGGACTCTCCATCCCGGCCGCCTGCGCCACTTGCACCTGACGCACACCTTCGCCCAACCGCCCGATCATCAACAACGGGACGGCGCAGGCTTCGGAGATTCCATAGTTGACCAGCGTGGTCTGGCAGATTTTCCGCCAATGCCTGGCGGCCACCACCATGGCACTGCTGATGTTCATCTGGAGAGCGTCGAGGGAATTTGGCACGGGGAAATGGATACTGTTAGTTTGCTAACTATCAATATCGCATTGGAGGGGAAATTCAGTCAAGTTTTGAAACAAATCTCTCCGCTGGTCGCAAGTTGTCGCGGCGAGGTACCTATATAGGTCCCTACGATGTATATACCTCGTCAGTACCAGACGTTTTCCAGGGAGACACGAGATGTCCAAGCATGCCGTTTTTACGATGAAACTCGAGCCAGAGTTGCGCGACCAATTTATGGCAGAGGCTGAAGCCTCACACCGTCCCGCGTCGCAGATCATGCGAGAAATGATGCGTCAGTTTGTTCAGGCTCAAAAGGAAGCCAGAGAGTACGAAGTCTTTTTGCAACGTAAGGTCGACCTGGCTCGGGAAGCAATGGTGGCCGGTGAAGGCATGTCCAACGAAGAAGTTGAAGCACAGTTCGCCGCCAGGCGCAGGCGGGTAGAAAATCAAGAATGAAGATTATCTGGACTAAAAATGCAGTACAGGATCGTGAAGATATTTGGGACTACCTTCACGCCGAAAATCCCAAAGCGGCTCTCGAAATGGATCGTCGCTTCACTGAAGCGGCTTCCCGAATATCCCAAAACCCCAAAATCGGTCCGGCCGGCATCATTTCTGGCACTCGCGAAATAATCCCCCACTCCAGTTATCGTCTCGTCTACCAACTCGATCCAGATGTGATCTGGATAATGGCGCTGGTTCACACAGCGCGGGCGTGGCCTTTCCCAGGGTAGTGACTACCTCTCCCGCCCCTTCCGCAACAACACATTCAACTGATCCACCACTTCCGCCCAGTCCGCATCATCAAGAATCTCGTCCCGCAAAAACTCCGCCTGGCTTTCGCTCCAGAAAAACGCGTCCGCCAGATGCAGCTCTGGTTTGAGTGGGGAATGGGTGGCGATGAATTGGTCGATGCTGACCGGGTCGTTGTCCAGGCCCAGTTGTTTGAATAGCGATGGGAGGCTGTGGTTTGGATTTTCCATTGATGAATTCCTTGGATGACGCGGTGAGTGGAAGAATTTTCGCGAGCAGGCTCGCTCCCACAGGTTGAACTCAATCTCCTGTGGGAGCGAGCTTGCTCGCGAAGGCGTCTGCACGAACGCCACTAAACCTAATGACTCAACTCCCGCACCTGCGCATGCGGCACCATTTTCAGATACTCGGGCATGCTCATGTGCAGCAGGTAGTTGTGGTTGCCAGCCTCCAGATAGATGTCTTTCTGCCGGGTCAGCAGAGGGTCGATGACCATGTCCAACCCGTAGGAATCCCCCAGCGGCGGCACCGCGCCGCGTTCACAGTCATCGAATATGTGCGCCAGATTGCTTTCGCGGGTGAGTTGCCATTCACCAGAGTTGCGCACCTTGCTCAAATCCAGGTGGCGGCTGGCTGGCAGCACGGCCATCAGGTAATGCTCGTGGTGATCGTCGAGGATGACCGATTTCGCTACCCGTTCGGCAGCCACCCCGCTAACCCGCGCGGTCTCCAGGCTGCTGGACGAGTGGCGGTGAGCGACGATGTCATATTCGCACTGCGCCCGGTTCAGGCTGCTTTGCACCTTTTTGGCCATTCGCATGATGCACCTCGGAGTTGCGCTGGAGGGTTGTTGCCGTGTCTTTGAGTCTAGTTCGGCAGGTTGCAGACGAAGGGAAATCCGCTCACCGGACACATCCGCACATTGATCAAAATTCAGCCAGCGCGAGGCTCAACTAGACTGAAAGAACCACCAATGACTGTCGCGGAGGATCACGTGAACAGCCGATGTTGTGCGTTTGTCTGGTTACTCCTGCTGAGTGGGTTCGCCTTCGCCGCCGACACCTCATTACCGCCCATGAGCCCGGTCGGCCTGTGGCTGATCACCCTCGGCATCGTTTTTCTGATTGCCGAAGCCGCGCTGCCCAATTACGGCGTGATTGGCCTGGGCGGGATCATCATGTTCGTCATCGGCGCGCTGATTCTGGGCAACGCCGACTTGCCGGTGCCCATGATGATCGGCCTAGGCCTGATCAGCGCCCTGCTCTTGCTTGCGTTGATCATCCGCGCCTTGAAGACCCGGCCGCGACACGCAGTCAGTGGCGACGCCGGGCTGGTGGGCAGCGTCACGGCAGTGACCACTGTGCACGCGCAAAATGCGCATAACGGCTGGGTGCAACTGCAAGGCGAACATTGGCAGGTGCTCAGCACCACACCACTGCACACAGGGCAATCGGTACGCGTGGTCGGGCGAAACGGCTTACTGCTGCAAGTCAGCGCGACTGACGCGGCTCAACACGGAGAGTGATCATGGGTCTGCAAATCGGTTTTGTTGCGCTGCTGTTGTTGGTGATCGTCCTGGCCGGATCGACGTTTCGCATCCTGCGTGAATACGAGCGCGGCGTTGTATTTCAGCTCGGGCGTTTCTGGCAGGTCAAAGGCCCGGGGCTGATCCTGTTGATTCCGGTGGTGCAGCAAATGGTTCGGGTCGACCTGCGCACCGTGGTTCTCGATGTGCCGCCGCAGGACGTGATTACCCGCGACAACGTTTCGGTGAAGGTCAACGCGGTGCTGTATTTCCGTGTGCTCGACCCGCAGAAGGCCATTATTCAGGTCGAAGATTTCCTCTCCGCCACCAGCCAACTGGCGCAGACCACGCTGCGCGCCGTGCTCGGCAAACATGAACTGGATGAACTGCTGGCCGAGCGCGAGCAGTTGAACATCGACATCCAGCAAGTGCTCGACGCGCAAACCGATGCCTGGGGCATCAAGGTCGCCAATGTCGAGATCAAACACGTCGACCTGAATGAGTCGATGGTGCGCGCCATCGCCAAACAAGCCGAGGCCGAACGTGAACGGCGGGCCAAGGTAATCCACGCCGAAGGCGAACTGCAGGCCTCGGAAAAGCTCATGCAGGCCGCCGAAATGCTCGGCCGCCAGCCCGGTGCGATGCAACTGCGCTACATGCAGACCTTGTCCTCGATTGCTGGCGACAAGAGTTCGACGATTGTCTTTCCGTTACCGATTGAGTTGCTCAAGGGCATGGCGGACTTGTCGGGAAAATCCTGAAAAGCAGTAAGATCGTAGCCTTCGATAAATGTCCGAGAGAGCTGTGTTGCATGCAGGGCTGTTGCCGCAGGACTGCATACGTAACCAAGATATATCCAGGCAACCCACTCCTGAAAAAGCCGAATGAACGCTACTCCCTGACGGATGTACGAAGTCTGGGACAGTGGCGGTTAGCGTCTCGTGTAAGCCCATCAAAGCTCGGTGCCTTTGGCTAAAAGCAATCGGAAGTGCTATGGTCAACCCATCGAAAATATAACCTTGATGGAATATTCCATAGCGCTCATATTCGCTCCCCATGAATTGGGATATCGAATACACCGACGAGTTCGGAAGCTGGTGGGAAGATCTGACTGAAAACGAGCAGACCTCTGTGGCTGCAAGCGTCAAACTCTTGGGTCAATTCGGGCCTGGTTTGCGCTTTCCGCACAGCAGTGCGATCAACGGTGCAAGGCACGGTCGTTTAAGGGAACTGCGCGTACAGCATGCCGGAAGGCCATACCGCATTCTTTATGCGTTTGATCCGAGACGTTGCGCGTTGCTATTGATCGGCGGAGATAAAACCGGTCAGGATCGCTGGTATGAGGTCAATGTTCCGCTCGCCGATCAACTGTACGATGAGCATCTCGAAACATTGCGCAAAGAGGGTTGTAACAATGGCTAAGAAATTCGCCGAACTCGAAGCGCGCATGACACCCGAAGCCCGGGCGCGCGCCGATTCAATTTACGAACAACACATCAAGGAAATGCCACTTAACGAATTGCGGCAGGCCAAAGCCTTGAGTCAGGCCACGCTTGCCGAAACACTACATGTCAATCAGGCTGCCATTTCGAAAATGGAGCGCCGTACCGATATGTATATCAGCACATTGCGCAACTACATCCGTGCGATGGGCGGCGAGCTTGAAATTATTGCGACGTTTCCCGATGGGCAAATCAAAATCGAAAATTTCGCTGGTTGAGCCGCTCGCGCGAGCCTCAACCTGTGAACCCGTCTACTGACTGGAATGCCCGGTAGATGCCGCGTCGTAGCGAATTCGCTGATTCGATCGCTGTATGACAACCTCAGCGCTGAGCCATCTCTCTCTGCGGATACACCGACTCCCATCCCCCACCCAGCGCCCGATACAACCCGACCATCGCCAGTGAAACCCCGGTCGAACTCTCCACCCACTGCTCCTGCGTTGCGAGCAACGCACCTTGCACAGTAAGCACATTGACGAAGTCGGCCACGCCTTCGACATATTGCTGTTGCGCGGTGCGCAGGGCGATCTGGTTCTGGCGTACGGCCTCGGCGAGGCTGTCGCGGCGGCGTTGGCTGGCGTTGTAGGCGGTCAGTTGATCGTCGATTTCGTGCCAGGCACGCAGCACGGTCTGCTGATAGCCGATCGCTGCTTCCTGTTGCTGGGCTTCGCGTAACTGCAATACGCCGCGCAGGCGGCCGCCATCGAACAGCGGCAGACTGAACTGCGGGCCGATGCCGAACGCACGCGAGCCCCACGAGCCGAAATCACTGAGCTGCATCGCTTGCGAACCGAGGTTGCCGGACAGGGTGATGCGCGGATAGAAATCACCCTTGGCCACACCGATGTTGGCGGTGGCGGCATGCAGTCGTGCTTCGGCTTGGCGGATGTCCGGCCGGCGCTCAGCCAGTTGCGACGGCAGGCCAATAGCAACTTTCAGCGGCGACTGTGGCACCGCGGCGTCTGTGGATAATTCTTTATCAAGAGCCTGTGGAGGCTCGCCCATCAACAGGCTGATCGCGTTGATCAGTTGCGATTGGCGCTGTTCGAGTGCAGGCAAGCGCGACTCGATGGCGGCGACTTGCGCAGCGGCTTCGGCGACGTCCAGATCGGTCGCCACGCCATCGTTGAGACGCAGCTGCGAGAGCTTGAGGCTGTGGCGGGCGACGTCGAGATTCTGCTCGGTGACGGCGCGAGTGTTCTGTACGCCGCGCAGCTGGATGTAGTTCTGCGCAGTGTCGGCGAGCACCGCCAATAGCACGCCGCGACGGTCGTTTTCAGCGACTTCGAGGTTGGCGTCGGCGGCCTCGGTTTCGCGGCGCACGCGACCCCAGAAATCCAGTTCCCACGAGGCAGAGAAACCGGCGTCCCACAGGTTGAAGGCGGAATCGCCGTTGTGCCCGGACGGGTCGTTCAGGCCTTCGCCGCTGTTGCGTTTGCGCCCGTAACTGCCGGTGGCGGCGGTAGTCGGGTAGCGCTCGGCAGTGATGACCTGACGTGCGGCACGGCTCTGTTGCAGACGGCTGCTGGCCAGTTGCAGGTCGAGGTTGCTGCGCACGGCGCGCTGGGTCAGGGCCGACAGTTGCGGGTCGTTGAAGACTTCCCACCAGCGCTCGTTGAGGGGCTCGCTGACAGCTTGGCTGGGGGCGGATTGGGATGGCTTGGCCCAGTTGGCGATTTGCGTGGCTTCGGGTTTTTGGAAATCTGGGCCGACGGTGCAGGCGGTGAGGCTGACAGTGAGCAAGGCACCGAAGGTGAGTTGCTGCCACTGGCCCAATCGCTGGCAAGCCAGCTCCCACAGGGAACTGTGTCTGGAGTGATTAAGTTGCACAGCCTTCAAAATTCCTGTGGAAGCTGGCTTGTCGGATCGCCGCATCGCAGCGATTGGGCCAGTCGATTCAACGAACATCATCGCTGAGTCACCTCACGCACCGAAGTCGCCGACGTGCGCGTATCAATACTCGCCTCCACCGACATCCCTACCCGCAGCCGATCGGCCAATGGCTGACCCGGCTCAAGCAAGATCTTCACCGGAATCCGCTGCACAACCTTGGTGAAGTTACCCGTGGCGTTGTCCGGTTTCACCGCCGCGAACGTCACGCCGGTGGCCGGGGCGATGCTTTCGACGCGGCCGGTCAGCGCTTCGCCACCCAGGCTATCAACGCGCACCTGCACTTCCTGCCCCGGCTGCACATCGGTCAGTTGTGTCTCCTGAAAATTGGCGACCACATAAGCCTGCTTCAACGGCACCACCGCCAGCAGTTTGCTGCCCGGCGTCACATAAGCGCCGACACGCACGGCACGCTCGCCGACCATGCCGTCCTGCGGCGCGGTGATGCGCGTGTAGGACAGCTCGAAACTGGCGATTTCCAACGCCGCTTGCGCGTGTTTCAAACTGCCTTCAGCGGCATCTCGCTGGGCACTGAGAATGTCGACCTGCTTACGCTCCGCCGCCAGTTTCGCGGTGGCCGTGTCGAGGTGCGCAGTGGCCTGATCGATGCGGGTTCGCGCCTGTTGTGCGTTTTGCACCGTGCCAGCACCCACACCGGCGAGGTGGTTGTAGCGATTCAATTCCTGCTTGGCGAAGGCCATTTCAGCCTTGGCCGACACCACCGAAGCTTGCGCCTGAGCGATCACCGAAGTCTGACGCTCCAGCGTCGCCTTGGCGTTCTGCAACTGCGCCCGGGCGACCAGGGTTTGCGCATCCGCCGCCTCGGCAGAAGCGCGCAAATCGCGATCATCGATCAACGCCAGCAACTGCCCCGCCTTCACTTGCTGGTTGTCTTCCACCAGCACTTCCTTGATGAACCCGGCCACACGCGGGACCACCAGCGTGTAGTCGGCGGAAACGAACGCGTCGTTAGTGTTCTGCTGCGTACGTTTGCCAAACAGGCCGGGCATTGCCAGGTACACCAGCACGCCAACAGCCAACGCGGCCGCCACAGCCACCGCGAGTTTTTGCTTTGCTTGAGTCGTCATGGAAACCTTCATTTTCAGTACAGCAATCAGGTCGGCGCGCGCGGTGGAAAGATCCGCGTCGGCAGCCAGAAAATCAGCAGGATCAGCGTCAAAGCGACGCCCGCCATGCACACATAGAGATCGGAAGACGTCAGCACCACCGCTTGTTCGTGGAGGCGATGGGCGAGACCCGGGTCGCTGCGGTCGGCCAAAGGCGAATTGCCGAGGCTGTCGACCAGCATGGTCGAGTGAAAATGCAGACGCGATGTGGTCAGCGCTTCGATCACGCCCGTGGCGACCACCGCCGCCAAGCCTTTCACAGTGTTGAACCATGCCGAGGCAAACGGCCCTTCCATGGGCTGGATGCTGCCGGTCGAGAGCATCAGCAGCGGCAGCACCGACATCGGCTGGCCAAAAATCTGCAGCCATTGCAGGACATAGAAATTGTCGCGAATCCACTCCGAAGTCAGCAGCGACCCGCCGAGACAGGACAGCGTCAGCATGCTCAAACCGATCCCCAGCACCCAACGGCAGTCGACCCAGCGCAGGTTGCACAAGGCCGCCACCAGCGGCAGCGCGATCAACTGCGGCAACGCCGCGATCAGCATGATCGGCGCGGTTTGCACCGGGCGATAACCCTGCACTTGCGCCAGATAGCTCGACGGAATCAACACCACGGCTTGCAGCACGATCAACACGCCAGCCAGGGTCATCAACGCGAACGCCAGGTTGCGGATACCGAGCATCTGCAACTTGAAAAACGGAATCGGCTGCGACCACTCGTTGATCAGAAACGCCACCAGTAGCAGCGATCCTGAGATTAGCAACGCGCTGATCAGGTTCGACTCGAACCAGTCCAGCCGATTGCCCTGCAACAGGCCGATCACCAACATGCAGATCGCCGGAAAGCCCAGCAGCAGGCCCTTCCAGTTAAACGCCTTGAGACGTTCAAGGCGCAGTGGATCCTGCGGGATGCCGTACGCCACCATCACCATGGCGATCAGGCACGGCACGATGATTTGCCAGAACGTCCATTGCCAGCCGACGTATTCGGTCCACAACCCGGCCAGCGGTGTACCGAGGCCCGGACCAAAAGTGGCGGTCAGCGCGTAACCGGCCAGGCCGTAGAGTTTGAAATTGGCCGGCAGGAAGCGCAGCGCAACAGTCATCAGCATCGGCGGCAACGCGCCGCCCGCCAACCCTTGCAAGGTGCGCATCAGCAATAGGCTTTCGTAATTCGGGGCGAACGGACTGAGCAACCCGAGCAAGGTGAACAGGCTGATCGCGCAGAGGGTGAAACGGCGCAACGAGAAGGTCACCGAGCACCACGGCGCGAAGGCCATGGCCGCGACGGAGGTGGCGGTGTAACTGGCAACCAGCCAGGTGCCTTCGTCGTAACCGATATTCAGTGCGCCGCGAATGTCGGCCAGGGCGACCTTGGTCACCATCTCGTTGAGGCCCGACACCAGCACCGCCAGCAGCACGCCGACCAGCCCGATGATGATCCGCGCCCCGAACACCGGGGGCGTGACCGCCGTCGCCGGGCTGGCCGCGGCGATGGGTGCCGGGACCGTCAGGGATGTCATGAATGAAAACTCCGGGGGTGGAAATACCGGAGCATATTAGTCGGGCTTAGTGCTGACGAAAATTGACTTATTGGCAGGTTATAAGTGCGTCAGACACAACTATGGAAGATCAAAAGATCGCAGCCTTCGGCAGCTCCTACGGGGGAATGCATTTCAATGTAGGAGCTGCCGAAGGCTGCGATCTTTTGCTCTTCAAGGTTGGGCTGCGAGCCACGTCTCATCGCAGCAACTCTTGAGGGTTTCACGCAGCCAGCGGTGCGCCGGATCCTTGTCGAAACGCGGGTGCCAGGCCTGGGTCAGCATCAGCGTTGGCAGCGGAATCGGCAGATCGAATGAGCGCAATTTCAATCCCAGGCGCCTTACGCTCAACAGTGCCTCCTTAGGCACCGGCAGGATCAGGTCAGAGTCCGGCAAAGCGAACATCGCCGCATGGAAACTCGGCGCGATCACCGCCACCCGCCGCTCCAGCCCCAGCGCATTCAGCGCCGTATCGATGGGGCCACGGGCGATGCCCCGGCGGGACATGCTGATATGGGAAAACCCGGCATAGCGCTCAGCGGTTATTTCGCCATCGAGCAAGGGATGATCCTCGCGCACCAGCCCGACGAAGTGTGTGGAGAACAGATTTTGCACTTTCACTTCCGGGGTGATCGGCCGGGTGTTGCTGACGCTCAGGTCGATGCGTCCTTCACGCAGCGCCTCATCGTCGCCATCGCCTTCCGGAACGAAGCGCAATTCGCAGTGCGGCGCCATATGATCCAGCGTGTCGAAGAGCTTGCCGCCATAAACGCCGATGAAGAAGTCATTGGCGCGAATGCTGAAACGGCGGCGCAAAGTGCCCAGCTCCACGTCATCAGCCGAGCGGAACAGCAGCGCCGCCTGCTCGACGACATCACGCACCTGCTCGCGCAATTCCAATGCCTTGGGCGTCGGCACCAGACCACGGCCAGCGCGCACGAGGATCGGATCGCCGATGGCTTCGCGAATTCTCGTCAGGGTTCGGCTCATCGCGGCTGGGCTGAGGTTCATCCGCCGCGCGGCCCCAACCACGCTGCCCTCGTCGAGCAAGGCGTCGAGGGCGACCAGAAGGTTCATGTCCGGGAGTTGCATGCTGAGCACCCTTGGCTGATCTGGATTGATCTGGGCGCAATGCTAGCAGATCAAAAGATCGCAGCCTTCGGCAGCTCCTACCGGAGAACCGTCAAACCCATGTAGGTGCTGCCGAAGGCTGCGATCTTTTGATTTTCAGCGCTGCATGCCCCAGCGCTTCACGGTCACCCGCTCCAGCGTATCGAATACCAGATTCTCCACCAGCAAGCCGATCAGGATCACCACTGCCAACCCGGCAAACACTTTGTCGGTGTACAGCTCATTACGATTCTGAAAAATGTACCAACCCAATCCACCCTTGCCACTGGTCGCGCCGAATACCAGTTCAGCCGCGATCAAGGTGCGCCAGGCGAACGCCCAGCCGATTTTCAACCCGGCGAGTATCGACGGCAGCGCCGCCGGAATCAGGATGAACAGGACAAAACGCATACCCTTCAGACCGTAATTTCGACCGGCCATGCGCAAGGTCTCCGAAACACCAAGAAACCCCGCATAAGTGTTGAGCGCCAGCGCCCACAACACCGAGTGCACCAGCACGAAAATCAGGCTGTTCTGTCCCAGCCCAAACCACAGCAACGCCAGCGGCAGCAACGCAATCGCCGGCAGCGGGTTGAACATCGACGTCAGCGTACTGAGCAGATCGCGACCCAGTTGCGTCGAAACCGCCAAAGTGGTCAGGGCGAAGGCCAGCACGATGCCGATCAGATAGCCCTTGATCAGCACCACCAAAGATATCCACACCTTGCCCAGCAACTCGCCGCTGAGCAGGCCGTCGTACAGCGCATGGCTGGTCTGCACGAAACTCGGCAGCAGCAGATCGTTGTTTTGCACTCGGGCAACGATTTCCCACAACACTGCGAGCACGATCAGGATCAGGCTTTTACGCAGCCAGCCTTGTTGCCACAGCCGCTGTCCCAGGGCCAATTCACGCTCGACCGGAACACTGGTCAGCGGCTCCAGAACCGTTTCGAACGCTTGACGCACAGATGATGAATGGCTCATCGGGTGATTCTCCTGGCCGCTCAATAAGCGATGCGAATGTCGTTGAAGTCGTGTTCACGCTCGGTTTTCGGAGACTGGCCCTCGTCGAACAACAGTCGATGAATCCGTCGCGCCGACTCCTGAAACGCCCCGCCGCCAAGGCTTTGCAAATCGTATTGATGGCTGTGCACTTCGGCCCGCACACGCCCCGGATGCGGCGACAGCAATAGAATGCGATTGCCGACCACCAGCGCCTCTTCAATCGAGTGAGTGACGAACAGCAAGGTGAAACGCACCTCTTCCCAGAGCAGCAGCAATTCTTCCTGCATCTTGCGGCGGGTCAGCGCATCCAGCGCGGCGAACGGCTCGTCCATCAGGAGGATTTTCGGTTGCATCGCCAGTGCTCGAGCAATCGCCACGCGCGCTTTCATGCCGCCGGACAAGGTGTGCGGATAGGCATCGGCAAACGCTGACAGTCCGACCTTTTCCAGATAGTGCAGCGCACGCTCTTCAGCTTCTTTCTTCTTCAGCGTGCGCGAGGCCAGCAGCGGAAACATCACGTTCTGTTTGACGGTTTTCCATGGCGGCAGTTGATCGAATTCCTGGAACACCACGATCCGGTCTGGGCCGGGCGCATCGACTCGCTGACCTTGCAAGCGTATCTCGCCTTCGCACGGCTGGATAAAACCGCCGACGGCTTTGAGCAGTGTGGATTTGCCGCAGCCGGACGGGCCAAGCAATACGAAGCGATCCTGCTGATCGACGTCGAAACTGACTTGATGGGTGGCTCGCACAACACGTTGCGGCGTGCGGTATTCGAGGCTGACCTGGTCCACCGCCAGCAGCGCTTGCGTGCTGGCGATCGGGTTGCTGGCCACGTGGCCTTGCAAAAGGGCATTCATTCGATCAGCTCCCTTGCAACGGTTTGGCATCCTGGAAGAAGTAATCCTTCCACGATTCCGGTTTGTTTTTGATCGCACCGACGCGGTAGAGGAATTCGGCCAGTGGATAAGTATTTTTCGGCGTAACGCTGAATTCAAACTGGGGGTTATCGATGATTTTCAGCAGGGCTGCACGATCGATTTTGGCTTTGGTCACGCGGATGTAAGTGTCGGCTGCCGCGCCTTTATCGTTCTGGGCGAATTGCGCGGCTTCGGTCAGCGCTTCGACGAAGGCTTTGTAGGTTTTCGGATTTTCGTTGCGGAATTTCTCGGTGGCGAACAGCACGGTCGGCGAGTTCGGGCCGAGCAGGTCGTAGGTGTTAAGCACGACATGCACATTGGGGTTTTCCAGCGCCTGATCCTGGAACGGTGGATTGGAGAAATGCCCGCTCAATTCGGTGCCGCCAGCGATCAGCGCAGCGGTCGCGTCCGGGTGCGGAACGGCGATGGTGTATTTATCGAGGCGATTGAATTCCTTGTCGCCCCACTGCTTGGCAGCCGCGTATTGAAGGAAACGCGATTGCACGGACACGCCCACCGCCGGCACTGCAATGCGATCTTTCTCGGTGAAGTCAGCAATGGTTTTGACCTTCGGGTTGTTGCTCACCAGGTAGTAAGGGAAGTTGCCCAACGAAGCCACGGCTTTGACGTTCTGCTTGCCGTGGGTGCGATCCCAAATGGTCAGCAACGGGCCGACACCGGCGCCGGCAATGTCGATGGAACCGGACAGCAGCGCATCGTTTACTGCCGCGCCACCCGAAAGCTGCGTCCAGTCGACCTTGATGTCGAGGCCTTCCTGCTTGCCGTACTTCTCGATCAGGCCCTGATCGCGCACCACATTGAGCAATAAATAGACAATGCCGAACTGCTCGGCGATGCGAATTTCACCTTCGGCGTGGGCCACGGTCGGCGCCACCAGGCTACCGGCGATCAGACTGAAGCCGAGGCCAATGGCGGCGGCCAACGGGGCGAATGGAAGACGTTTGGACATGATCGAATCTCCGGCAAATCAGAAAGGCGCGTCGCCCTGGATGGTCGTGCGATACAGCTTGCGGCGCAGGTGCGCAGGGCAGCCGGCGGCAAGGTGGATCAGCGAGCGGTTGTCCCAGAACACCAGGTCGTGGGGCTGCCACTGATGGCGGTAGATGTTTTGCGGCAGCACGCTGTGGGCGTAAAGCTCAGCCAGCAGTTGCTGACTTTCATCTTCCGGCAGACCGACGATGCGCGTGGTGAAACCTTCGCTGACGAACAACGCCTTGCGAGCGTTTTCCGGGTGAGTGCGCACCACCGGGTGCACCACTTCCGCGACTTGGGCGAGTTGCTCCGGGGTCAGAGTCGGGCGCCAGTTGCCTTCGAATTTGGTTTCGCTGTAACGCGCGGTGTAGGAATGCGCAGCGAAGCGCCCCTCGACCGCTTTGCGCAGCGCGTCGGGCAGGCTGTCCCAGGCCTTGTGCATATCGGCAAACAAGGTGTCGCCGCCCTCGGACGGCAATTCCTGCGCGTGCAGCATCGAGCCGAGGCTTGGCAGTTCTTTATAGGAAAGGTCCGAGTGCCAGAACTTGCCGGCATCGCCCAGACCGAGGTTCTGGCCGTTCTCGACGATGTTGGAAACGATGAGGATTTCCGGGTGATTGGCCAGCAGGAACTGTTTGAGCACGTGGATCTGCAACACGCCGAAGCGGCGACTGAAGTCGATTTGTTGCTGAGGGGTGATGCGCTGGTCGCGAAAGACCACAACGTGGTGATCCAGATGCGCACGGTGAATGCGGGCGAAGTCCTGATCATTGATCGGGCGGGTCAGGTCGAGGCCGATGATCTCGGCGCCGACGGCACCGCTGAACGGACGAATTTCGAAGGTTTGCGGCGCGGCGATCGCGGCGCTAGAAGAGGCAGTGGCTGCGGACATCAATAATCTCCCACGCACGGCACGCTCACAGGGCGCGCACGTCGATCAGAAACTCACGCTGGATTGCGTGTTCGTTCAGGTCGTGCGGCGCGCCGATTGGTCGGCAGGTACGCAGGGAAGTGACTTTAAAGCTATAAGAATCGGAAATTAAATACCGTTAGCGAATAACGATATGGCGATTGGTGAGGAATGGATTGGGTGGTGAGTGACGGTTTTTGTCACTTGTTGGCCTGATGTGGCGACTGGCTGGACGCTTTCGCGAGCAGGCTCACTCCTACAGTTGATCTTCATTGGACACAAATTTTGTGTACGACGGAAAACCACTGTAGGAGTGAGCCTGCTCGCGATGAGGCAAGTAAGGCCACTAGAGAATCAACGCTCGTGCAACGCCTCGGCCCGCGCGCGAATGATCGGCTTGAGCAGGTAGCTCAACACCGACTTCTTGCCGGTAATGATATCCACCGACGCCACCATGCCCGGGATGATCAACAACGGCTTCTCATCGGTGCCCAAGTGGCTGCGTTCGGTGCGCACCTTGATGATGTAGTAAGTGGTTTTCTTGTCTTCGTCGGTGATGGTGTCGGCGCCGATCTGCTCCAGCTGGGCTTTCAGCCCACCGTAAATGGTGTAGTCATACGCGGTGAATTTCACTATCGCTTCCTGCCCCGGATGCAGGAACGCGATGTCCTGCGGACGGATCTTGGCTTCGACCAGCAAAGTGTCGTCCAGCGGTACGATTTCGACCATGTCGCTGCCCGGCTGAATCACGCCACCGATGGTGTTGACCAGCAATTTGTTGACGATGCCGCGCACCGGCGATGTCACCAGCGTACGGCTGACGCGGTCTTCCAGTGCCTTGCCGGTGGCCTGAGCCTTGTTCAGATCGGTGCGCGCTTCGTTCAACTGAGTGAGCGCTTCGCTGCGGAATTTGCCGCGCGTCTCATCAACCTTGCGCTGCACTTCCTTGATCGCCGACTCGGCGCGTGGGATCGCCAACGTGGTGGCGTCGAGCTGACCACGGGTTTCCACTTCGGCACGCTTGAGGCGCAGTACTTCAACCGGGGACACCGCGCCCTGCGCCACCAGCGGCTCGGACATGTTGATTTCCTGACGCTGCAAACTCAGCTGCTGACGGTACTGCGCCTGCTTGGAGCTGAACTCGCGCAGCTCTTGCTGACGCTGGATCAACTGCTCCTGCAAGCCACCGATCTCGTCGTGCAGTTGCTGACGACGGCTGATGTACAACGATTCTTCGCTTTTCGCCTGGACGGGAACGGCCTTGACCACGTCTTCCGGGAAATTCAGCGGGCGGTCATCGACCTCGGCGCTCAGGCGCTCGACGCGCAGCAACATCGACTGCCGATCAGCCTCGGTTTCGCCGACGTTGGAGGCAAATCGCGTGTCATCGAGGCGAATCAGCGGTGCGCCGGCTTCGACGATCTGGCCTTCCTTGACGAAGAGTTCGGAAACGATCCCGCCCTCCAGATTCTGGATTTTCTGGATCTTCGACGAGGGAATCGCCTTGCCGTCGCCCTTGGTCACTTCGTCGATCACGGCGAAGTTGGCCCAGAGCATGAGGAATACAAAGAAGCCGATGATCGCCCAGATGGTCAGGCGCACGACGCGCGGGGCGTCTTCGATCAGCGCCTTGTTGACCTCTGGCAGCGGCTGGCCCTGCAGCGATGCAGTGCCTTTGAAGTAGCGACGGATCGAATCCTTGAAACCCGACTTAAGCAACACTGATCTGCCCCTTCTTCAACGCTTCCATCACCGCAGCTTTCGGGCCGTCGGCGAGAATCTGCCCGCGATCGATCACCAACAGACGATCCACCAGCGACAACAGGGAGGCACGGTGCGTGACGAGCACCACGGTCTTGTTTTCAATCACCGCTGCGAGGCGTTGCTTGAGGCGTTCTTCGCCGGTGTTGTCCATCGCGCTGGTCGGTTCGTCCATCAGCAGGATCGGCGGATTGAGCAACAGCGCACGGGCCAACGCGACGTTCTGGCGCTGACCGCCGGACAGGTTTTGCCCGCGCTCGCCCACTTGCAGTTCGTAGCCTTGCGGGTGCAGGCGGGCGAATTCGTGGACACCGGCCAGTTCGGCGGCTTGCAGCACGAGCTCGTCTTCGACATAACGCGCGCCGGAAACCAGGTTGTCACGCAGGGTGCCGGCCAGTAGCTGGATGTCCTGCGGCACGTAGCCGATGTTGTAGCGCAACTCGCTGACGTCGATCTGGCGGATATCAACGCCGTCCACCAGCAACGCGCCGTCGTCCGGCTGATAGAGGCCAACCAGCAGTTTGGCGAGCGAGCTCTTGCCCGAGCCGCTGCGGCCGATGATGCCGATTTTCTCGCCGGGACGAATCACCAGGTTGATGTTCTTCAACGCCGGGTTTTGCTGCTCCGGGTAGGTGAAGTTGAGTTGACGGCACTCGATGGCGCCTTGCAGGACCTTGCGGCTCAGCGGGCGCTCTTCGAAATTGCGCTCCTGCGGCAGCTCCATCATCTGGTCTACCGACGTCATGGTCACTCGCGCCTGCTGATAGCGGGTCAGCAAGCCCGACAGCGAAGCCAGCGGGCTGAGTGCGCGACCACTGAGCATGTAGCAGGCGATCAGACCGCCCATGCTCAGGTTGCCGGCGATGATCTGGTACACGCCGAAGACGATCATGATCACCCCGGCCAGTTGCTGAATCAGCAGGGTGATGTTCATCGCCAGACCGGAAAGCATTTTCACCCGCAGTTCAAGGCGGCTGAGGGTGCCGATGGTTTGCTCCCACTGGTACTGACGCTCACTTTCGGCGTTATTGACCTTGACTGCATCAAGGCCGGCGAGGGTTTCGATCAGGCTCGACTGACGCTCGGCACCGAGGGCCATGGTGCGTTCCATGGTTGCCACCAGCGGCTTCTGCAAGGCGTAGCCAATCAACAGCGCAATCGGGAACGCCAGCACCGGAATCCACACCAGATGCCCGCCGAGAATGGCGATGACGATGAAGATCAGGATGGTGAACGGCAGGTCGATCAGGCTGGTAAGGGTCAAGGAGGCGAGGAAATCGCGCAGGCTCTGAAACTCATGGATGTTCTGCGCAAAGCTACCGACCCGCGCCGGGCGATACTTCATCGACATGCCAACGATGCGTTCGAACAGCGTGGCGGAGATGATCAGGTCGGTTTTCTTCCCGGCCAGATCCAGGCACAGGCTGCGCAGGCTCTTGAGGATCAGGTCGAACATGTATGCGCCGGTGATGCCCAGCGCGAGCACCCACAGGGTGGCTTCAGCCTGGTTCGGCACGACGCGGTCGTAGACGTTCATCACGAACAGCGGCGCGGCCATGGCGATGATGTTGATCAGGAAACTGGCGGCGATGGCGTCGGCATACAGCCAGCGCGAACGCTTGAGGGTGTCGCGGAACCACGAGCGTGCGCGCGGGATCAGCGTGCCGTGGTTGACGTCGAATTTATGCTGCGGCTGGGCGAAGAAGACCTTGCCGGTGTAGTCGTCGGCCAGCAGTTCGCGGCTGACCACGGATTCGCCGCCGTCGCTTTCGCTGAGCAGCACCCGCGCTTCGTTGTCACCTTGCCAGCCGAGCAGGACGGCACTGCGGCCGTCCTTGAGCAACAACAACGCGGGCATGGCAATCGCTGGAATCTCTTCCAGTTTGCGCTGCAACACCCGACCTTGCAGGCCCGCGCGAGCCGCCGCACGGGGCAGCAACTCGACACTCAGACGTTGTTTGGGCAGCGGCAGGCCGGTGGTCAGCATCGCCGCGCTGGCGGGCTTCTGGTGCAGCATGCAAAGGGCGAGCAGACCGTCCAGTAACGGATCGTCGTGCAACGCGCGTGGATCATGACTGAGATGAACTCGACTGACTTCTGATTCCACGCTCGACACTCTTTAACAGTTGAAAGGGATAACTCAATTCATCCCAGGCAGCTGAACCTTGGGCTTCACGTCGTTCTGCACAACGGATGCCAACGGCGCGACCACTCCCTGGCTTCTGAGCAACTCGCCCATGGTCGCCTTGATTCGATACTGAGTAAATAACTGAATGTTTTTGATTTCAGCCAGACGCCGCGAAGCGGTGAACAACTCGTTTTCGCTGTCGAGCAAATCGAGCAGGGTACGCTCGCCGAGGCTGAACTGACGCTGGTAAGCGGTGCGCACCGAGGTGCTGTGATCGACGTACTGCTGCGCGATCGGCACCTGAGCGTTGGCGTTGTTCAGGGCATTCCAGGCCAAGCCAAGTTCTTCGTTCAACTGACGCAGGGCGTTGTTGCGGATGTCCAGCGCCTGGTTCGACAGGTACGACTTGGATTCCAGATCGGCCTTGTTGCTGCCGCCCGAATAGAGGTTGAAGCGCATGCGCAACATGGCCTGCCATTCGTTGCTGTGGCCGTTCTGACCGTCCAGATCGTTGTCGGCGGTGCGGCCCAGTTCAGCGTCGAAACGCGGGTAGAACGTAGACTTCGCGGTTTCGTACTGCTTTTCGGCAGCGGCGATGTCGGACTCGGCCGAACGCAGGATCGGGCTGTTTTCCACCATCTGCTGACGCGCTTCATTGAGGTTGGCCGGCATCATCGCCATGAACGGCGCCGGACGCTCCAGCTGATCAGGCATCTGGCCAACGGCGCTGAGGAAATTAGTTTCCGAGTCGGCGAGGTTGGTCTGCTCGGTGATCAGGTTATTGCGCGCCTGGGCCATCCGCGCTTCGGCCTGATCGAGGTCGGCGCCACTGCCGACGCCACGCTGGGTGCGCAACTGGATCTGGTCGTAAATGCGCTGGTGGCTCTTGAGGTTGTCCTCGGCCAGACGCACGAATTCACGACGGGTCAGTACATCCAGATAAACCTGGGCAACTGTCAGTCCGGTGCGCTCGGAAGTACCCAGCAAAGAGTAGGCGCGGGAGTTAACGGTGGCTTGTTGACGCCCAACTTCGCTGGAGGTCGCAAAACCGTCAAAAACCATTTGCGAGAGACGTAAACTTGACTCGCTACGGTTCAAAGTCTCCCAGTGATTGCCTCCGCCGTTGGCGCGGGTGGTTACGCTGTCGGTGCCTTCACGGCCATAACCGCCCAGCAGATCGACCTTGGGCAGGTATCCACCTTTTGCTGCTCTTAATTGATAATCCGCGGCCAAACGACTGTTGACCCCTGCCTGGATTTCCGGATGGACATCCAATGCCTGCTGCATGGCTTCTGGTAAGGATTGTGCTTGTACGAAAGACGCGGCGAGGGCGAAGGGTATGGCCTTGAGCAATTGCGAACGCATGGTAAAAATTTCCCAGAACTTCTTGTCTTGAATCACAGCTAAACGTGCTGCAGCGTCGGATGATTGGCGACTGGATTGACCGTATGTCGGAAAGTTCAAAACAGGAACTGGTTCACACGCAAAAGGACAGGTCGCCGCGGAATATCAATGTGACATTAGTGGGACGATTGTTTAGGATGGCACCCAGAAGGTCAATAGTTTGGCATAAAGTTAATAGCGAAAGAATATAGCCAAATTATTGACGAAAAACAGCGTCAATCTTGTATCGCAAATTTTTAAAGTACGTCCAGACTGAATTGGCATCCATGCCTTCAGGTCCATGGAAGTCAACTGAACGTGACACCCGGAGAGTCTTCAATGAGCAGTGTTGTTGCCATCGTCAAAAGCATTGTCGGTCAGGTATTCGTGGTGTCCCCAGAGGGCGTACGCCGCATACTCGTTGAAGGCGATCGACTGTATGTCGGCGATCAGATCGACACTGGTCTTTCGGGCGCCGTGTCGCTGGAATTGGCTGATGGCCGCACGCTGGATCTGGGTCGCGATACCCAATGGAGCGCCAGCGCGCCCGACTCAAGCACTGACTTGGCCGAAGCCACCGCGCAGGCTGCGCCGTCTGTAGAAGAACTGCAGCAGGCCATCGCCGCCGGTGTCGACCCGACTACCGCACTCGACGCCACGGCTGCCGGCCCAAGCGCCGCAGGTACGGGTGGTGCTGCCGGTGGCGGTCATAGTTTCGTGATGCTCGACGCCACGGCGGGTCGCGTTGATCCGACTATTGGTTTCCCGACGGCGGGCATCAATTCGGCCGGTCAGGCTGCACAGAACATCACCGGCGGCCAGACCACTGACACGACGACGAATGCCCTGCGTGATTCGACCCTGAGCCTCAGCGCCACACCGACCATCACCGAAGCCGGCGGCGTGCTGGTGTACACCGCGACCCTGACCCAGGCGCCGCTCACCGACCTGACCATCACCCTGTCCAACGGCTCGGTGATTGTGATTCCGGCCGGCTCGACCACTGGCACCGTCAACGTACCGCTGGCACCGAACGACTCGGTTTATAACGACCCGACCCAGATCGACGTGACCGTCACCGGCACCACCGGCGGCAACGGCATCACCGTGACGCCGCCGACCACACCGGCCACGACTCAGGTTACCGACACCATCGACACCACCACCGTCACTCTGACGACGGCGCCGAACGTCACCGAAGGCGGCCAGATCACCTACACCGCGACCCTGACCAACCCGGCGCAAACACCGGTCACCGTCACCCTGTCGAACGGCTCGACCATCACCATCGGCGCGGGCCAGACCACTGGCACCGTCAACGTGCCGACCCCGGCCAACGACGTCTATAACAACGGCAGCACCGTCAGCACCACCATCACTGGCGCTACCGGCGGCAATTTCGAAAACCTGGTGCCGAACCCGACGCCAGCAGTGACCACCATTACCGACTCGGTCGACAACACCGGCCTGACCCTGACCGCGACCGGCAGTGTCGTCGAGGGCGGCCAGATCACCTACACCGCGACTCTGACCAACCCGGCGCAAACACCGGTTACCGTCACCCTGTCGAATGGCTCGACCATCACCATCGGTGCAGGCCAGACCACCGGCACCGTCAACGTGCCGACCCCGGCCAATGACGTCTACAACAATGGCAGCACCGTCAGCACCACGATCACCGGCGCTACCGGCGGCAACTTCGAAAACCTGGTGCCGAACCCGACGCCAGCAGTGACCACCATTACCGACTCGGTCGACAACACCGGCCTGACCCTGACCGCGACCGGCAGTGTCGTCGAGGGCGGCCAGATCACCTACACCGCGACTCTGACCAACCCGGCGCAAACACCGGTTACCGTCACCCTGTCGAATGGTTCGACCATCACCATCGGTGCAGGCCAGACCACCGGCACCGTCAACGTGCCGACCCCGGCCAACGACGTCTATAACAACGGCAGCACCGTCAGCACCACGATCACTGGCGCTACCGGCGGCAATTTCGAAAACCTGGTACCGAACCCGACGCCAGCAGTGACTACCATCACCGACTCGGTCGACAACACCGGCCTGAGCCTCAGCGCCACCGGCACGGTGGCTGAAGGTGGTTCGATCGTCTACACAGCGACCCTGACCAATCCGGCTGGCACGCCAGTGACCGTGACCCTGTCGAACGGCGCCGTCATCACCATCGACGCTGGTAAAACCACCGGCACCGTGACGGTTCCGGCGCCTGCCGATGACGTCTATAAAGACGCCGGCCAAGTCGAAGCAACCATTACCACTGCTACCGGCGGCAATTTCGAGAATCTTGTCCCGAGTACCACGCCAGCGGTGACCGAAGTCACTGACACCGTCGACACTTCGACCGTAAAACTGACCGCCGATACTTCGGTGGCTGAAGGCGGCACCGTCACTTACACCGCCACCGTTGGCACGCCAGTGACCGGCTCGCCGGTTGTCGTGACATTGGCCAACGGTCAGAACATCACCATCGCTGTTGGCCAGACCACCGGCACCGTAACCGCTGCCGCGCCGAACGATGCGCTGGCCGGTAATGCACCGCTGACCAACTCGATCACAGGCGTTTCCGGCGGCAACTACGAAGACCTCGTGGCCGACAAGACGCCGGTTTCGACCACTGTGACTGATGTCGCCGACACTACTAACTTGTCGCTGAGCGCCACTGGTTCTGTGGCTGAGGGTGGGCAGATCACCTACACCGCGACGCTGACCAACGCCGCTGGTTCGCCAGTCACCGTGACCCTGTCGAACGGTGCCGTGATCACCATTGATGCCGGTAAGACCACCGGCACCGTGACCGTTCCGGCGCCTGCCGATGACGTCTATATAGACGCTGGCAAAGTCGAAGTGACCATTGCCACGGCTACTGGCGGCAATTTCGAGAACCTGGTGCCGAGCACCGTTCCAGCCGTCACTGACATTACCGACACCGTCGATACCTCGACCGTAAAACTGACTGCCGACACCTCGATCGCTGAAGGTGGCACCGTCACTTACACCGCGACTGTCGGTGCACCCGTGACAGGTTCTCCAGTGACCGTGACCCTGGCCAACGGCCAGAACATCACCATCGCTGTCGGCCAGACCACTGGCACCGTGACCTTCACTGCACCGAACGACGCATTGGTCGGGCAGGCTCCAGTCACCAACTCCATCACCAACGTGACGGGCGGCAACTACGAAAACCTCGTAGCGGACAAAACCCCGGTCAGCACCACCGTGACTGACACCACCGACACCACCAACCTGTCGCTCAGCGCCACCGGTTCGGTAAATGAAGGCGGCCAGATCACTTACACCGCAACCCTGACCAACGCCGCTGGCTCGCCAGTTACCGTGACTCTGTCGAACGGTGCCGTGATCACCATTGATGCCGGCAAAACGTTCGGCACCGTGGCCGTTCCGGCACCTGCCGATGACGTCTATATAGACGCTGGCAAAGTCGAAGCGACCATTGCCACGGCGACTGGCGGCAATTTCGAGAACCTGGTGCCGAGCACCGTTCCAGCCGTCACTGACATTACCGACACCGTCGACACTTCGACCGTCAAACTGACTGCGACCGAGTCCGCTGCTGAAGGTGGCACCGTCACTTACACCGCGACTGTCGGTGCACCGGTGACAGGTTCTCCAGTGACCGTGACCCTGGCTAACGGCCAGACCATCACCATCGCTGTTGGCCAGACCTCCGGTACCGCGACAACGACTGCCCCGAACGATGTATTGGCCGGTCATGCACCGCTGACCAACTCGATCACCAACGTAACCGGCGGCAACTACGAAAACCTCGTGGCCGACAAAACTCCAGTCAGCACCACCGTGACTGACGTAGCGGACACCACCAACCTGTCGCTGAGTGCGACCGGCTCTGTGGCCGAGGGTGGCCAGATCACCTACACCGCGACCCTGACCAACGCTGCGGGCTCGCCAGTTACCGTGACCTTGTCGAACGGTTCGGTTATCACTATCGAAGCCGGTAAGACCACCGGCACCGTGACCGTTCCAGCGCCAGCCGATGACGTCTACAAGGACGCCGGCAAAGTCGAAGTGACCATCAAGGACGCTACCGGCGGCAACTTCGAGAATCTGGTGCCAAGCACCGTTGCGGCCGTCACCGACGTGACCGATACCGTCGACACCACCACCGTCAAACTGACCGCCAGCGAAACCGCGGCTGAAGGTGGCAGCGTCATCTACACCGCTACCGTCGGCGCGCCAGTGACGGGTTCACCTGTCGTGGTGACCCTGGCAAACGGCCAGAGCATCACCATTGCCGTGGGTCAGACCACAGGCACCGCGACCGCGACCGCACCGAACGATGTATTGGCCGGCCATACACCGCTGACCAACTCGATCACCAACGTCAGCGGCGGCAACTACGAAAACCTGGTCGCTGACAAAACCCCGGTCAGCACCACCGTGACCGACACCGTCGACACCACCACCGTTTCGCTGACTGCCACCGGTAACGTCAACGAAGGCGGACAGATCGTCTACACCGCGACCTTGAACAACCCGGCCGGCACCCCGGTGACCGTGACCCTGAGCAACGGCTCGACCATCACCATCGACGCCGGCAAGACCACTGGCACCGTGACTGTTCCGGCACCTGCCGATGACGTCTATAAAGACGCCGGCAAAGTCGAAGTGACCATCAAGGACGCTACCGGCGGCAACTTCGAGAGCCTCGTTCCGAGCACCACGCCTGCGGTCACCAACGTTGCCGACACGATCAACACCACGCACCTGACCCTCAGCGCCGAAAGCTATGTGCTCGAAGGCACGTCGATCACCTACACCGCGACCCTGACCAACGCCGCGCAAACGCCGGTAACCGTCAACCTCAGCAACGGCCAGACCATCACCATCGAGGCCGGTAAAACCACGGGTTCGGTGACCATTCCGGCACCGAGCGATGACGTCTATAAAGACGTCAGCAAGCTCACCGTGACCATGACCGATGCAAGCGGCGGCAACTTCGAGAAGCTCGACGTCAGCAAGACGCCGGTCAGCACCACCGTCAATGACACCGTCGACAAGACCAGCCTGACCCTGACCGCAAGCGACACCGTCAGCGAAGGTGGCCAGATCACCTACACCGCGACTCTGAGCAACCCGGCCGGCACCGCCATGACCGTGACCCTGGCCAACGGCGCAGTCATCAACATTGCTGCCGGCGCCACTCAGGGATCGGTGAACTTCGCCGCGCCAGCGAACACGCCGTATATCGATGGCGGCAAAGTGCAGACCGCGATTGCCAGCCACAGCGGCGGCAACTTCGAGCAGGTCGATGCCAACCGTTCGGCGGTGGTCACCACCGTCACCGACACCGTCGACACCACCAATATCAGCCTGAGCGCGACCGGTTCGGTCGCCGAGGGCGGCTCGATCATCTACACCGCCACACTGACCAATGCAGCCGGCACGGCCATGACCGTGACCTTGAGCAACGGCGCGGTGATCAACATCGCCAAAGGCGCGACTACCGGCACCGCCACCGTCGCAGCACCTGGCGATGACGTGTACAAGGACGCCGGCAAAGTCGACGCGAGCATCACCAAAACTACCGGCGGCAACTTCGAGAACCTGGTGGTCGACAAGACCCCGGCCGTCACCGACGTGACCGACACCATCGACAACAGCACCGTATCGCTGACCGCCACGGCCAGCACCGTTGAAGGTGGCGCGGTGGTTTACACCGCATCCGTCACCGCGCCGGTTACGGGTTCGCCGGTTGTCGTGACCCTGTCCAACGGCCAGACCATCACCATCCCGGTCGGCGCCAGCAGCGGCACCGTCAACTTCACTGCACCGAACGATGCACTCGCGGGTGGCAATACCCTGAGCGTGAAGATCGACGGCACCAGCGGCGGCAACTACGAAAATCTGGTGGCGGACAAATCGCCGGCCGTGACTTCGGTGACCGATACGGTCGACACCACCAATCTGTCGCTGAGTGCGACCGGCTCCGTGGCCGAGGGTGGCCAGATCACCTACACCGCGACCCTGACCAACGCTGCTGGTTCGCCAGTGACCGTGACTCTGAGCAACGGCTCTGTAATCACCATCGAAGCAGGCAAAACCACCGGCACCGTGACCGTTCCGGCCCCATCCGATGACGTCTATAAAGACGCTGGCAAAGTCGAAGTCACTATCAAGGAAGCGACTGGCGGCAACTTCGAGAACCTGGTTCCAAGCACCACACCAGCCGTGACCGACGTTACTGACACCATCGACACCTCGACCGTCAAACTCACCGCGACCGAATCGGCGGCTGAAGGCGGCACTGTTACTTACACCGCAACTGTCGGCGCGCCAGTAACCGGTTCTCCAGTTGTAGTGACCCTGGCTAACGGTCAGACCATCACCATCGGTGTCGGCCAAACCTCTGGCACTGCGACAACGACTGCGCCGAATGATGCCTTGACCGGTCACACCCCGCTGACCAACTCGATCACCGACGTAACCGGCGGCAACTACGAAAATCTGCTGGCCGACAAAACCCCGGTCAGCACGACCGTGACCGACACCACCGACACCACCAACCTGTCGCTGAGCGCCACCGGTTCGGTAAATGAAGGCGGCCAGATCACCTACACCGCGACCCTGACCAACGCTGCTGGCTCGCCAGTGACCGTGACCCTGTCGAACGGCGCGGTGATCACCATCGAGGCGGGCAAAACCACTGGTACCGTGACCGTTCCAGCCCCGAGCGATGACGTTTACCAAGATGCCGGCAAAGTTGAAGCGACCATTTCGACTGCTACTGGTGGCAACTTTGAAAACCTGGTGCCGAGCACTGTGCCGGCCGTGACCACCGTCAACGACACCATCGACACCTCCACCGTGTCGCTGAGCGCCACCGCGAACGTCGCCGAAGGCGAAACCGTGGTTTACACCGCGACCGTGACCGCACCGGTGACCGGCTCCCCAGTCGTGGTGACCCTGTCCAACGGCCAGACCATCACCATCGCCGTGGGCGAAACCACCGGCACCGTAAACTTCGTCGCGCCGAACAGCCCATTGGCGGGCGGCAGCTCGCTGAGCGTGACCATCGACGGCGCCACCGGCGGCAACTATGAAAAACTCGCTGTCGACGGCAAGCCCGCTGACACCGCGGTTTCGGACACCAACGACACCACCAACCTGAACCTGACCGCGACCGACTCGGTGGCTGAAGGTGGGTCGATTGTTTACACCGCTACGCTGACCAACCCGGCCGGCACTCCGGTTACCGTGACCCTGTCGAACGGCGCGGTGATCACCATTGATGCCGGCAAAACGTTCGGTACCGTTACCGTTCCGGCTCCGACTGATGACGTCTACAAAGATGCGGGCAAAGTCGAAGCGACTATTTCGACTGCAACTGGCGGCAACTTCGAAAACCTGGTGCCGAGCACTGTTCCGGCCGTCACCAACGTTACCGATACCATCGACACTACTATCGTCAAACTCACCGCGACCGAGTCGGCGGCTGAGGGTGGCGCTGTTACTTACACCGCAACTGTCGGCGCTCCAGTAACCGGTTCCCCAGTTGTCGTGACCCTGGCGAACGGGCAGACGATCACCATCGGCGTGGGCCGGACTACCGGCACCGCGACCACCATTGCGCCAAACGACGCGTTGGCGGGTCATGCGCCGATTACCAACGCGATCACTGAGGTGAGCGGCGGTAATTACGAAGATCTGGTGGCGGACAAGACGCCGGTTTCGACGAACGTCACTGACACTGTCGACACTACCAATCTCTCACTGACCGCGACCGGTTCTGTGGCCGAGGGTGGCCAGATCACCTACACCGCGACTCTGACTAACGCCGCTGGCTCGCCGGTGACTGTGACCCTGAGCAACGGCGCTGTGATCACCATTGAGGCTGGCAAAACCACCGGTACCGTTACCGTTCCGGCTCCTACCGATGACGTCTATAAAGACGCCGGTAAAGTCGAGGCGACCATTTCGACCGCCACCGGCGGCAACTTCGAAAACCTGGTGCCGAGCACTCTTCCGGCCGTTACCGACGTCACTGACACCGTCGACACCTCGACCGTGAAGCTGACTGCCGATACTTCGGTGGCTGAAGGCGGCACCGTCACTTACACCGCCACCGTTGGCGCCCCGGTGACTGGTTCGCCAGTTGTCGTAACCCTGGCCAACGGCCAGAACATCACCATCGCTGTTGGCCAGACCACCGGCACCGTGACCGCTGCCGCGCCGAACGATGCGCTGGCCGGCAATGCACCGCTGACCAACTCGATCACAGGCGTTTCCGGCGGCAACTACGAAGATCTCGTGGCCGACAAGACGCCGGTTTCGACCACTGTGACTGACGTCGCTGACACCACCAACCTGTCGCTGACCGCGACCGGCACTGTGGCTGAAGGCGGCTCGATTGTTTACACCGCGACGCTGACCAACGCTGCCGGCTCGCCAGTGACTGTGACCCTGAGCAACGGCGCGGTGATCACCATCGAGGCGGGCAAAACGACCGGCACCGTGACCGTTCCGGCTCCGACCGATGACGTCTATAAAGACGCCGGCAAAGTCGAAGCGACCATTGCCACGGCCACCGGCGGCAATTTCGAGAATCTGGTGCCAAGCACCGTTCCAGCCGTTACTGACGTCACCGACACCATTGATACTTCGACGGTCAAACTGACTGCCGATACTTCCGTCGCTGAAGGCGGCACCGTCACTTACACCGCCACCGTTGGCGCCCCGGTGACTGGTTCGCCAGTTGTCGTAACCCTGGCCAACGGCCAGAACATCACCATCGCTGTTGGCCAGACCACCGGCACCGTGACCGCTGCCGCGCCGAACGATGCGCTGGCCGGCAATGCACCGCTGACCAACTCGATCACAGGCGTTTCCGGCGGCAACTACGAAGATCTCGTGGCCGACAAGACGCCGGTTTCGACCACTGTGACTGATGTCGCTGACACCACCAACCTGTCGCTGACCGCGACCGGCACTGTGGCTGAAGGCGGCTCGATTGTTTACACCGCGACGCTGACTAACGCCGCTGGCTCCCCGGTGACTGTGACCCTGAGCAACGGCGCCGTCATCACCATCGACGCTGGCAAAACCACTGGCACCGTGACCGTTCCGGCTCCCACCGATGACGTTTACAAAGATGCGGGCAAAGTCGAGGCGACTATTTCGACTGCCACTGGCGGCAACTTCGAGAATCTGGTGCCAAGCATCGTTCCAGCCGTGACCGACGTCACCGACACCATCGACACGTCGACCGTCAAATTGACCGCGACCGAGTCGGCGGCAGAAGGCGGCACTGTTACTTACACCGCGACTGTTGGCGCCCCGGTAACTGGCTCGCCAGTCACCGTGACTCTGGCTAACGGTCAGAACATCACCATCGGTGTTGGCCAGACCACTGGCACCGTGACCTTCACCGCGCCGAACGATGCGTTGACCGGTCATGCGCCAATTACTAACGCAATCACTGACGTAACCGGCGGCAATTACGAAAACCTCGTAGCCGACAAAACTCCGGTCAGCACCACCGTGACCGACACCGTCGACACTACCAATCTGTCGCTGACGGCGACTGGTTCTGTGGCCGAGGGTGGCCAGATCACCTACACCGCGACCCTGACTAACGCGGCTGGCTCGCCGGTGACTGTGACCCTGAGCAACGGCTCGGTAATCACCATCGACGCTGGCAAAACCACCAGCACCGTGACCATTCCTGCACCCGCCGACGACGTCTACAAAGACGCAGGTTCCGTGCAGGCAACGATCAGCACCGCCACAGGTGGCAACTTCGAAAACCTGGTGCCAAGCACAACACCAGCCGTGACCAGCGTCACCGACACCATCGACACTACGACGGTGAAGCTGACCGCCACCGGCACAGCGGCTGAAGGCGGCAACGTCGTCTACACCGCCACTGTCGGCGCGCCTGTCACCGACTCGCCTGTCATCGTGTCCTTGGCCAACGGCCAGACCATCACCATCGGTGTGGGCCAGACGACCGGCACCGCGACCTTCATTGCGCCGAACGATGCGTTGACTGGCCACGCGCCGATCACCAACTCGATCACCAACGTAACCGGCGGCAACTTCGAAAACCTCGTAGCCGACAAGACTCCGGTTTCGACAACCGTGACCGACACCGTCGACACCACCAACCTGTCGCTGACCGCGACCGGCAGCGTGGCCGAGGGTGGCCAGATCACTTACACCGCCACCCTGACCAACGCCGCTGGCTCGCCAGTCACCGTGACCCTAAGCAACGGCTCGGTTATCACCATCGACGCTGGCAAAACCACTGGCACCGTGACCATTCCTGCGCCATCCGATGACGTCTACAAAGACGCCGGTTCCGTGCAGGCAACCATCACCAACGCTACCGGTGGCAACTTCGAAAACCTGGTACCAAGCACAACACCAGCCGTGACCAGCGTCACCGACACCATCGACACCACCACCGTGAAGCTGACCGCCACCGGTACAGCGGCTGAAGGCGGCAATGTCGTCTACACCGCCACCGTCGGTGCTCC
>NZ_JACVHC010000005.1:618955-641249 GCF_017976235.1 Pseudomonas anatoliensis
GGCGACCGGTTCTGTGGCCGAGGGTGGCCAGATCACCTACACCGCAACGCTGACCAACGCCGCTGGCTCGCCGGTGACTGTGACCCTGAGCAACGGCTCGGTAATCACCATCGACGCTGGCAAGACCACTGGCACCGTGACCATTCCTGCACCCGCCGACGACGTCTACAAAGACGCAGGTTCCGTGCAGGCAACGATCAGCACCGCCACAGGTGGCAACTTCGAAAACCTGGTGCCAAGCACAACACCAGCCGTGACCAGCGTCACCGACACCATCGACACTACGACGGTGAAGCTGACCGCCACCGGCACAGCGGCTGAAGGCGGCAATGTCGTCTACACCGCCACCGTCGGTGCTCCAGTAACCGGTTCTCCAGTTGTCGTGACCTTGGCTAACGGTCAGACGATAACCATCGGCGTCGGCCAGACTACTGGCACCGCAACAACAACCGCGCCGAATGACGCGTTGACCGGTCACACCCCGCTGACCAACTCGATCACCAACGTAACCGGTGGCAACTTCGAAAACCTCGTAGCCGACAAGACTCCGGTTTCGACAACCGTGACCGACACCGTCGACACCACCAATCTGTCGCTGACGGCGACCGGTTCTGTGGCCGAGGGTGGCCAGATCACCTACACCGCAACGCTGACCAACGCCGCTGGCTCGCCGGTGACGGTGACCCTAAGCAACGGCTCGGTAATCACCATCGACGCTGGCAAGACCACCGGCACCGTGACCATTCCTGCGCCATCCGATGACGTCTACAAAGACGCCGGTTCCGTGCAAGCAACCATCACCAGCGCCACAGGTGGCAACTTCGAAAACCTGGTGCCAAGCACAACACCAGCAGTAACCAGCGTCACCGACACCATCGACACCACCACTGCCAGCATCACCGGCAGCACCTCGGTAACGGAAGGTCAGACCGCCAGCTATACCGTCAGCCTGACGCACCCGGCGCAAACCGAGGTGACCCTGAAAATCGTCTACAGCGGCACCGCTGCCGACGGTTCGGACTTCACTGGCGTGTACACCGTGAAGATCCCGGCCGGCGCCAGCAGCGCGCAGTTCAACGTCGCGACCCTCGATGACAAGATCACCGAAGGCACGGAGAACTTCGTGGTCAAGATCGACACGGCCACTGGCGGCAACTTCGAGAATCTGGCGGTCAGCACCACCAATGGCAGCGTCAGCACCTCGATCATCGACAACGATGCGCCACCGGTTATCGATCTGGACGCCAACAACTCCAGCGGTGCAACCGGGGCCGATTACAAGGTGACTTTCACCGAAAATACTCCGGGCGCAGGTGTGTCGATTGCCGACACCGATATCAGAATCACCGATCCGGACAGCACCATGCTGACCGGCGCCACCGTCGTGCTGACCAACCGTCAGGACGGCGATGCGCTGAATCTGGGCAACAGCGTCAACGGCATCACGATCAATGCCAACAGCACCAACGGCACTGTCACCCTGACTCTGTCGGGTAACGCGACGCTTGCCGATTACATGCAGGCGATCAAGAACATCAGCTTCACCAACAACAGTGAAGATCCGAGCACGGTGCCGCGCATCATCACCGTGACCGTGACCGATGGCGGCAACTACTCCAACACCGCGACCACCACGGTCAACGTGCTGCCAGTCAACGATGCACCGGTTGCAGCGCCGATCAATGTCACCGGCACTGAAGACACCCCGCTGATCCTCGGCTGGTCGACCTTTGGTGTGACGGACGTCGACAGCCCGGCCAGCAGCCTCGGGGTGAAAATCACTCAGTTGCCGGGCGAAGGCAAACTGCAGTACCTGGACGGTTCGACCTGGAAAGACGTCGCCAACAACCAGACCTTCAGCAAGGCTGACATCGACGCTGGCAAGCTGCGTTTCATGCCGGACGCCAACGAGTCGGGTGTGAACGGTTACGGCGGCACCGGCATTGGCAACAAACAGGCTGACTACGCGCAGATCAAGTTCCAGCCAACCGACGGCCAATTGCTGGGCAACACCGGCACCGTGAAGATCGACATCACGCCAGTGGCGGATGCCCCGACCTTGGGCGTTGCCGATAACAGCGTGAAGTCGACCGGGCTGATCAAGGAAGTCTGGACCGGCCTGTCGGGCCTGGGCACCAACGGCAACGGCGCAGATTCGACCACGCTGAAAAACGTGATCGACGGCGCTGGTACGCCGAACTCCAGCGGCAGCGTGACCAACGTGCAGTCCGACGGCAGCGTGACCGCTGGCACCGCTTCAAAGACGTCCGGCCTGATCTTCCTCGAAGCCGGCAAGACCTACACTTTCAGCGGCATCGCCGATGACAGTCTGCTGATCACCATTGGCGGCAAGAATGTGGCGTCGGGTACCTGGGGCGCGGGCGGCGCGATCAACGGATCGTTCACCCCGACCACCAGCGGCTACTACACGCTGGACATCTACCACCACAACCAGAGCGGCCCGGGCAGTTACGACGTCAACCTGTCGGTCAACGGCAGCACGCCGATCGACCTGAGCAGCGCCGGCGTACCGATCTACACCGGCGTGCAGGATCTGGTGAATTCCGGCGTGACCGTCTCCGACCTGCACGGTACTAACGGCGAAGGTTATTACGACGGCTACAAGCTCAACACCGGCGCCGAAGGCACCACGGTGAAACTGTCGGCGATCAACACCGCCCTGACCGACACCGACGGCTCGGAAACCCTGAGCGTGAAGATCAGCGGCGCGCCGGTCGGCTCGGTACTGAGCGACGGCGCCGGCCATAGCTTCACGGTCACCGCGAGCAACGGCGAAGCCAACGTCACCGGTTGGAGCCTCGGTAGCCTGACCGTGACCCCGCCGACCTACTACAACGGCCAGTTCAACCTGACCGTGACATCAACCTCCACCGAAGCCGTGGGCGGTTCGGCCAGTAGCACCGCGACCATTCCGGTCACCGTGGTGCCGGCGGTCTACAACGCCATTACCGCGACTTCGGCTGACGACACTGTCGTCGGTACTGACGGCAACGACATCGTTGTCGCCGACATCGGCGGTCTGACCGTGGTGCCGGGCACCAACTACAACATCGCGTTCATGGTCGACAGCTCCGGCAGTATGAGCGCCTCTTCGCTCAACGCCGCGAAGGACTCGCTGACGTCGGTGTTCAACACCCTCAAGCAGAGCCTGGGCGGCAGCAACTCGGGCACGGTGAATATCTTCCTGGTGGACTTCGATACCCAGGTCAATAAATCGGTGTCGGTGAACCTCAACGATCCAAATGCGCTGACGCAGCTCAAAGCCGTGCTGGATTCGATGGGCTCCGGCGGCGGCACCAACTACGAGGATGTGTTCAAAACCACAGCCAACTGGTTCCAGAGTGCTGATGCGGTGGCCAACTCCGGCGCGAAGAACCTCACGTACTTCATCACCGACGGCCAACCGACTTACTACCAGGCCAGCGAGCAGACCAACCCGACGCTGTACGGCAGCGTCAAGTTCGACAGTGTGGTGACGACCAGCAACTACAAGCTGGGTGACACCTTCAGCACTTACATCGACAACACGCATTACCTGAGCATCAACTCCAGCGGCTTTGCCCAGTTGCAGACGTACTCCAACCGTTATGGCTGGTCCACCACCAATCTGGGCACCGTACACGCTCAGGGTGACGGCACTTACGAGCTGTCCGGCCTGGCAGGTAGCGGTAACAGCACCGACTGGTACACCACCAGTAACTCGACCAGCAGCTTCTCGTTGCTCAGCAACCTGTCGAACGTCGAAGCCATCGGCCTTAACAGCGGCGTCAGCCTCAGTGACCTGAAACCGTACGATTCGGACGGCGTGCCGCAGACCAACATCGATCCGAAGGATTTGGCCAACTCGATCATCGGCCACACCGAAGCGACGATGCCGGGCAACGACACCGTCAACGGTGGCGCCGGCAACGACATCCTGTTCGGCGATCTGGTCAGCTTCAACGGCATCGCCGGCGAGGGTTACCAGGCAATGCAGGCGTTCGTCGCCAAGGAAACCGGCGTCGAGGTCAGCAAAGTCAGCACCAGCAATGTGCACCAGTACATCACCGAGCACTATCAGGCGTTCGATGTATCCGGTGCGCATGACGGCAACGACACCCTGTTGGGCGGCGCGGGCAATGACATTCTGTTCGGCTCGGGCGGCAATGACGTGCTCGACGGCGGCAAAGGCAATGACATCCTGCTGGGCGGCACCGGCAACGACACACTGATCGGCGGTCAGGGCAATGACATCCTGATCGGTGGTTCCGGTGCCGACACCTTCGTCTGGAAGTCGGGTGATACCGGCAACGACGTGATCAAGGACTTCAAAGCCGCCGAAGGTGACCGTATCGACCTGCGTGATCTGTTGCAGGGCGAAACCGGCAGCACCATCGACAACTTCCTGAAGATCACCACGGTCGATGGCACGTCGTCGCTGCAAGTCAGCTCGGCAGGCAAGTTCAACTCCGGTGACGCTGCCGCAGCAACGCCGGACGTGACGATCAAACTGGAAGGCAACAACTGGTCGAGCGCCAACATTCACAACCTGATTGCTGGCAGCGACCCGACCATCAAAGTCGACCACAACAACAGCTGATCCGCGTACAAAACGGCCGCCCTTCTGGGGCGGCCGTCACGTTTGCGATGAGCGCAGCGGTGACGATTGGGTCGCCGCACCGCATACTTGCGCGCAGTTGGCTATGCTGCTGACAGCATGACGCTGGTTCATATCTGAGGGATGCCCAATGTTTTACGTGCAACGCGATGCGCAAGGTGAGTTGATTCGCGTGGAAGCTGCGGCCTACGCCGAGGCCACGGAAACGCTGCCGGCCGACCATCATGAAATCCAGGCGTGGTACGCCAACGAAGCCGTGGAAAACAGCCTTAAACAGCTCAAGCAGAGCGACTTTGAGATGATTCGGGTACTCGACGACCTGATTCAGGTGTTGACCAGCAAAGGGGTGATCCGCGTCACCGACCTGCCGGAAGCGGCCCAGGCCAAGCTGATGGACCGGACTCAGGCGCGTGAGGCATTGGGCGGGTTGAGTCAGTTGATTGATGAGGATGAGGGCGGCTTGATTTAGAAGCAAAAGATCGCAGCCTTCGGCAGCTCCTACAGGGAACGCATTCCAATGTAGGAGCTGCCGAAGGCTGCGATCTTTTCGCTTTCAAATCTTGAGATTTACTTCCAAGGCTTGGGCTCACCGAGCAACTGCCCCTGAACCCCATACAAGCCCATCTCGCGAATCACCGACAACTCCCCTTCCGTCTCGACCCGCTCGGCAATCAGCGGCAGATCAATGCTGTGCGCCGCGCGCTGGATGGCTTCGATAAACAGACGCTTGTCGCTCTCCTGATCAATTGCCCGAATGTAGCTGCCATCGATCTTCAAGTACGCCAGCCCTAGCCGCGCCAGGTTGCCGATCATGCTGAAGCGTCCGCCGAAACGTTGCAGGCTCAGAGAGAAACCCAGTTCACGCAGACGCCGGGTCAATTGCTCCAGCACCGCTTGTTCCGGCAATTGTTCCTCGCCGATCTCAAGGGTCAGGCGTGGGCCGAGGTTGGAATGCATCCGCAAAATCTCGAAGATTTTGTTCAATGCCTGTGGGTCCGCCAACGTTGCCGAAGACAGGTTCAGCGCCAGCGAATCCTCATGTTCTTTCATCTGCTCAAGCACTCGCTCCAGCATCAGGCGATCGAGCCGCGCGGTCCAGCCGAAGCGCTCCAGCCACGGCAAGAAACGGCCGGCCGGGACGGTCTGGCCCTGCTCGTCGAGCAAGCGCGACAGCACTTTGTAATGCAGCACCAGTTGCGTGTCCTGCGCGGCCACCACTGGCTGGAAATACAACTCGAAGCGCTGCTGACTCAACGCCTGATCAAGCAAGCGATGCCAGGCATGGTGATCGTCGCCAACATCGGCTGTCAGACTGTGATCGATACACGCCCAGTTCTGCTCGCCCTGCCCTTCGGCCTGGGCCAATGCCTGATCGCCTAGGCTGAGCACCGCTTGTGGTGAATCGCCGTGTGCAAACGGTGCAAGACCGATCGAAGCAACCGCCGCCACGTCAGTTGCGCCGGTGGCGTGCAGGCTGCTCAGGGCACTGTCGAGGTTCTGCGCCAGTTGCAGCGCTTCCTCACGCACCAGGCCCGGCGCCAGCACGGCAAACTCACCGCCACGAATACGCGTGACGAGGTTCTGGGTTTCCGGGTATTTGGCGCATTCGCGCGACAATTGCTCGCCGACCGCTTTCAACAATTCATCGGTGCGCTGACCACCCAGGCGCTGGTTCAACCCGGCCAGATCCTTGACCCGTAACAGCAGCAGATAACCTGAGCTGGCCTGCTCCGGGTTGCTCACGCGATTGTTCAGTTGCATCTCGAAATAACGGCGGTTGGCCAGCCCCGTGAGGTTGTCCTGATAGGACTCGGCACGCAGCTTTTCGCTGCGTTCGGCCTGCTCCTGAAACAGCGCCTTGAGCTTCTCGACCATCTGGTTCATCGCTTGCACCACACGGCGCAGTTCAGGGGTGCGCGGCAGGTCCGGCAGGCTGAGGAATTCACGCCGGGCGATGGCGTGGGACTGCTTGACCATGTAATCCAGCGGCTTCAACTGCCGGCGCAGCAGCAGCGCGCCGAGCACCGCACTCACCGCGCCACACATCAGCAACCAGCCGAGGCTGCCCAACGCGCTCTGCCACAGCTTGGCCACGGCAAACATCGGGTGGCTGACCACCTCGACCCGCGCTGCCTGCTCCCAGCCGCGGCTGACCAATGCGTCGCCCCCGGCCGGCTCCAGACCGATCAGTTTGACGAACCAGTCCGGCACGTTACTCACCGTGGGGGCGCCGTTGCGCTCGACGATGGTCTGGTCGGTCTTCACATCGACCACACGGATGCTCGCGTAGTAACCGCTGTCGAAAATCGAGCTGACCAGCAGCTCGACCATCGCCGGGTCGTCGATATTCGGCGTCAGCGACAACGCCAGCGCCGTGGCGGCGTCCTGAGCGTGAGAGCGCAACTGGTTGACGTACTGGGTACGCGAGCTCTCCAGACTGACCATGAAGCTGCCGGTGAAGGCGACCACCAGGAACAGACAGATAGCGATCAACAGCTGTTTGAACAAAGACATCTGAGCGCGTGCTCCTAGTTAATCGTTTCGACCGCGAAACCTTCGGCCTGCATTTTCTTCAGCACATCCTGCCAGCGCGACAGGCGTTTGGTGTCGCCGACCTTTTTGTTGCCCTTGGCGCCCGGCAAATACAAACCTTCAGCATTGAAAGAGTAGACCGGCAGCAAATCGGTTCGCTGGGAGGCAGGCTGAATCGGATCGATCAGGCTGTCGAGCACCAACGGCATGGCATCGGGAGTGGCATAGTACGTCAGCACCATGTGCGCGCGGTTCTGGCGCAGTGCCTTGACGTAGGTGATGCGCAGCTTGTCACTGGAAACACCGAGGTGGCGCAGGCTGAAATACTTGGCGATTGCATAGTCTTCGCAGTCGCCGGCGCCTTTCCACAGCGCTTCGATCGGAGTTTCCCAATAGTCGACCTCACGCCACAGATCAATGTCTTCGACATAGCGCACCTGTTTGTTGAAGAACAGGTTCACCACTTTGAGTTTTTCCATTTCGCCGACCTGTTTCTGCGTCGCTAACAGATTTTGCCAGGCATCGATCCGCTGCTGGCCGGCGCCCAGCGGTCCGTAGATCGCCGTGGCCTTGCGGCTGATCGCGGAAAAATCCCAATCGGCATGCAGACCGCCCAGCATGACGCCGGCCAGTAACAGTGCGCAGCCAAGCCAGCGCAGCGTCCGAGGGATCGCGAAACGTACCGCCACAGCAGGTTTCCAGGGGGCAGGAAGGAAAGCGTTTGATGGTGAAGCTTAGCCGGGTAAAAAACAATGGCACCATGAGATCATCGTGACCGCGCTAAACTTGTTTAAAGGCACTGAACCTCTACATGGTTTGACAAGCTGTAGAGCAGTCACTAGTGTCATTTGGATCCAAATTCAGTCGACATACAGGGTGCGTAGTCGTGACACAGAAGCCCAAACCGCTACAGAGCATTAAAGTCGATGGGCCTATTCCTGCACACTTGGCTCGCTCGATCATCGAAGAAACCTTGCGCGCCGCCATCCTTGATGGTCGTTTGCCCTGCGGCACCGCCCTGCGCCAGCAGGATCTGGCCGATCTGTTCGGTGTCAGCCGCATGCCCGTGCGCGAAGCCTTGCGTCAGCTTGAGGCGCAGGCGCTGCTGAGCGTGACCGCGCACAAAGGCGCAGTGGTTGCGCCATTGATTCAGGGTGATGCCACGCAAACCTACGAGCTGCGGATTTTGCTCGAGTCCGAAGCCATGCGCCAATCCATTCCGCTGCTGACCGCTGCCGATCACGAGCAGGCGGCCAGGTATATCGATGAGCTCGAGACTCAGCACGATTACACGGAGATCGGCCGGCTCAACCGTTTGTTGCACATGGCGATGTACAGCAAGGCACCCAACCGGCGGCTATTGCGCCTGGTCGAAGACGGGCTCAACGAAGAAGAGCGCTTCCTGCGCTTCAACCTCGAGGCCATGGGCCTGGGCAAGCTTTCTCAGGACGACCACCGCGCCATGCTGCAAGCGGTGATCGAGCGCGATGTCGAGCGCTCCGTGGCACTGCTTGAGCAGCACCTCAACCGCGGTGTTGAAGTCATCACCCGTTATCTCGCCAGCCCGGCGGCGCTAAGCCGCAAGGCCGCACGCTGACTCTGCACGCCGGGACTGGACTTAACTGTCTGCCCGGCGAATAACCCGCTTACAAATCCCCCTCCCTACGTCTTCGAATCCACTGGCATATCCCCCCCTGCGCTCTAACCTCCCTGCGCCTATCAGGCCCGAAATATATGCACCTCACCGGAACGAATCGGTAATAGCCGTGGCGGCCATTTACGCTCAGTCTTGAACGGCCAAAACAATAAAGAACGGGCGACGCACCGCAATGCGGGTGCAGTCCCCGCAACAGGAACCTACGGAAGGAGCCTTGTCACGGGAAAAGGAAAGAATCGGCGCCGTTCCAGGCCACCTTTCGTCCCCCTCAAATAACTCGATATTAATTTTAAGAAAGTTGCTTCGAGTGAGGCATTCACTCTGTTTATTCGATTTTGGTCTTTATTGACTGAAAGGAGCAACTTCGCCTCAATAAAACTTGTTCAAAGAGTTTTATCGGACACTCTCACGCTTAAAAAGACAGCAACTAAAAATAATTAAAAATACACTTGTTAAGTTATTTGCCGATGTATTAGCTTTTCTCCGCCGAGCTTGAGATCTCTTCTCCTGGCGGACATAGACCGACAGCGCGACCAATAGATGGCGAGACCTCGCCTGACTACCGTGCTGTACTGCACATACATTCAGTTCAACTTCATTGGTTTGTATGAGGTCATTGCTCGCCTGTAGAAAGAATAACGAGCCGACGTTCCATTGATTACGCACTTGCAAAGTATTGTCCATTTCATATCAAGGATAGAGCCCCGTCATGCCTAATACAAAGCACCAACTTGCCCTGAAAAAAGCCGAGCTCAGCGCTCACCCGATTTTTGCCGAAATTGATTCAATGACTGTTTTGCGACGTTTCATGGAAAGCCACGTGTTTGCCGTGTGGGACTTCATGTCACTGACCAAACGCCTGCAACAGGAACTGACCTGCACTCGTCTGCCCTGGCTGCCGCCGCGTGATCCGCATGCTGCGCGCCTGATCAACGAGATTGTCCTCGGAGAGGAATCCGACGACCGCCTGAGCCACGGTCATTACAGCCATTTCGAGTTGTATCTGGATGCCATGCGCGAAGTCGGCGCCAGCACCTCGGCGGCAGAACGCTTCGTCGCGCTGCAAAAGGAAGGCGTGAGTTATGACGTGGCGCTGCAAAGTGTCGACGTCGATCCGGCAGCCGCGCAATTCGTCCGTGACACCTTGCGCACCGCTCTGCATGCACCGGGGCACAGCGTTGCTGCCGCGTTCCTGCATGGCCGCGAAAGTGTGATCCCGACCATGTTCCAGCGCATTCTCGACGACTGGGGCATCGGCATCGAACAGGCGCCGACCTTTCGCTATTACCTGGAGCGGCACATCGAGGTCGACTCCGAGGATCACGGCCCGGCGGCGGAGCAGTTGCTCGAGCGCTTGGTCGATGGCGATCCGCAGCGCGAGGCCGAGGTCTATGCCAGCGCCATCGCCGCCGTCGAAAGCCGCATTGCCCTGTGGGACGGCCTGCGCGTGAGCATGCGCGAGCCGTTGGCGGAGGTTGCCCAATGAACGCCGCCGACTATCAGTCCTTTGCCGATGTCTGGGAAAGCCGCGCGACCATCCGCACGCGCCCGCGCCGCGTTCTAGAAAACGACGAGCGCCTGATCTATCCGCTCAGTCGCCAACCACTGGTGCTCAGCGAAACCTTCCTGCGCGAATGCCCACAGCAACGTGATTTCGCCTTGGTGCAGACGCTGTACAAATTCATCAACGACGTGGTGATTTTCGAGACCGAAATCGTCGACAAGACCGCGCGCAGCATCGCCAAGAACCGCTTCGCCGTAGCGTTCCCGTTCGCCTGTCGTTATGACGCGATGACCGTGGTGGTCGACGAGGATTACCACGCGCTGGTGGCGATGGATTTCATGCAGCAGACGGTGGCCATGACCGGCATCGAGCCGATCCGTTTGCCGGATCAAATCGAACTGAGCCGGGCGATTCCCGCCGCTGTCGCGCTGGCGCCGGAACATCTGCGCAGCGCCGTGGAACTGATCTGCGTGGCCATCGCCGAGAACACCGTGACCGGCGACGTGGCGGCGTTCGCCCGCGACGACACGGTCAAGCCGTCGATCAAAGGCCTGATGGCCGACCACTTGCTCGACGAGGGTCGTCATTCCAGTTTCTGGGCGCGGATGGTGCGCATTTATTGGCACACCGCGAGCGAGGCCGATCGAGAAGCCATCGCGAACATCCTGCCGGTGTTCATCGGCCATTACCTGACCAACGACATCCAGAAATCCTTCGATTTACGCCTGATCGATGCCCTGCCGGTCAGCGAAGGCACGCGCCTTTTGCTCAAGGAAGAGATGACCGGTCTGGCCTTCCCGATCAATCGCCATCACCCGCTGGTGGGCAACATCATCAAGTTTTTCCACAACAGCTCGCTGCTCGAAACACCGTGTGTGCAGCACGCCCTGCGCGACTACCTGGTTTGAGGAGGCCGACATGAAACGTCTCGATATTTTATTGATTGGCGCCAGCCAGGCGATGACCGACCTCGCGCAGGAACTTGAACAGCAGGGCCACTCACTGGATCGCAGCGGCGCAGCGAAATCGACAGTGGATTTGATCATTGATGATGGCTTCATCGCGGCCGGCGACTTCTGCGCGATCCCACACCTGCATTTGCGTTTGGGTGTCAGTGGGCATAGCAATGCAGGTCTGCCGTCGATCGACCTGCTGTGCTTCCTCGGCTCGTCACTGATCAGCCGCGTGCCGATTGGCGATGAGCCGTCCGGCAACGGGCAGGCATTGCGCCAAAGGGTGCTGATGCACGTGGTGGACGAAGTGTCGTTGCTGGTCAGCCGCTACTCCCGCGACCCGGAATACTTGCGGCATGCCGCTGCAGTGACGGCGCCGGATTTCGAGCGGCTGGAAAACCTGCAGTTTCTCGACAGCCTTGCCTACGTTCATCGCCATAACGCCACCGCGAATCCGGTCTTGCTGAAACAGGCGCAAACTCCGCTGATAGAAGGTCTGCAACAGAGCCTGATTCGCCACGCCGATCGCCCTGCGCTGCACCTCTTCGAGCAGTCGGTCAGCTATCGCCAGTTGCATGCGCACAGCCAAGCGATTCAACAGCGTTTGCAGCCCCTGCTCGACCAGCGTCCGCAGCCTTGGGTAGTAGGCATTTGTCTGCCGAAAAGCCCCGCGCTGTTCGCCTCGATTCTGGCGATTCTCGGCAGTGGGGCGGTGTACTTGCCGCTGGAACCCAGCCATCCGTTGCAGCGCCAGCAATACATTCTGCAAAACGCTGGCGCGCTGCTGTTGCTGCATGACGGTTTGCATCCGCTGAGCGAATCGATGCCGGGGCTGGATGTCAGCCGCATCGACAGCGCCGACGCAGACCTCGCGCAACCATTGATGCGCCAGCGCCCCGAACTCGACGCGCCGTGCATGGCGCTCTACACCTCGGGCACCACCGGGCATCCGAAGGGTGTGTTACTCAGTCAGGCAAACCTTGCGCACTTCACTGCGTGGTACGCCGACTACACGCAACTCAATACCAAGAGCCGGGTACTGCAATTCTCTTCGTTGAGTTTCGACTCGTCGCTGATCGACATTTTCCCGACCTTGCTCGCAGGCGCCGAACTGGTGGTGCCCGACGACACGCAACGGCGCGATCCGCTGCAACTGGTCGCACTGATTCGCCGCCGACAACTGACTCACGCGTTCCTGCCTCCGGCGCTGTTGAGCATCCTGCCGCTGGAACAATTGCAAGGCGTGCATCAGGTGATGACCGGCGGCGATGTCTGCGAGCCGTTCGTCATCGAACAACTGACCCGCCAAGGCAAACTGCACAACCTCTATGGGCCCACTGAAGCCACGGTGCTGATCACCGCGCGGCAACTTACACCCGGCGACAGCAACCGCACGCTCGGTGCGCCGATCGCCAACAGCCAGGTGCTGATTCTCGATGACGATCTGCAACCGGTGGCCGAGCAAACCGTCGGCGAGTTGTTCATCGTCGGGCCCGGTGTCTGCCTCGGTTATCTCAACAATCCACAGCAGACCGCCGAGCGCTATCTGACCCTCGACCTGCCGGGCGGCGAGCAACTGCGCGCCTATCGCAGTGGCGACATGGCCAAGTGGGGCGAGCACGGCATCGAGCTGTGCGGGCGACGCGACAATCAGGTGAAGATCCGTGGCTTTCGGGTCGAGCCGGAAGAGATAGAACGCTGCCTGCGCGAGAGCCAGTTGTACCGGCAAATCGCGGTGGTAATCGACCCTGAGCGACGGATTCTGGCGTTTCTCGCCCAGCCGCAAACGGACGCTGCCCGCGACGCATTGAAAGCCCACGCCCAGCAATTTTTACCGGACTACATGCAACCGGTGGCGTGGACTGAGCTGCCGGACATGCCGTTCGCCAGCAATGGCAAGGTCGACCGCAAAGCGCTGCTGGCGTTACCGGTGAGCGTGCAGGACAACGGACCGAAATGCCTGCCGGCCAATGAAGACGAAGCGTTGTTGCTGGAGATCTGGGCGGAGTTGCTGGAGCTGCCGACCAGCGATATTTCCACCGACGAGAGCTTCTTCAATCTCGGCGGTCACTCGATCCTGCTGTCGCGCATGTTGTTGCGCTTGCGTGAAGAGTTTGGCCGCAGCATCTCGATCAATCGCTTCATCGAACAGCCGACCATCATCAAACTCGCCACGCTGGTGCGCGGCACCGATGACAGCGCCGTACTCAGTGGCCAAGCCATGGCCGACGCCGAGCGTGCGCTGGATATCGAACCGTTGCCAATCAGCCGCATGGGTGATGTGCACAAGGTGATTGTCACCGGCGCCAACAGTTTTGTCGGCGTGCACATCGTCGAGGCGCTACTCGGTTGGGGCGCCAGTGAAGTGGCGTGCCTGGTGCGCGACGGGGGCGGGCAAACAGCGGCGCAGCGCTTCGCTCAGGCACTGCGCGAAAACCGCCTGGAACATCTGGATCTGAGTCGGGTGCGGGTGTACGCGGCAGACATCACGCGTCCGCAACTCGGGCTGGGGGACGACGACTATCAGCGGCTGGACCGTGAGTTCGGCGCACTGGTGCACAACGCGGCCAACGTCAATCACGTCCTCGATTACGAGTCGCTGGCAGCGGACAACGTCGAGCCGATTTTCGAGCTGCTGCGCCTGTGCGAAGGGCGCAGCAAAAAGGTCTTCAATTTTGTCTCGACACTGTCGGCTTCAAGCACGGTCGACGACGCCGGTCGGGTGCTGGAATTGCCTGCCGCGCCGACGCCACCGATCTACATCCGCAACGGCTACAACCTGTCGAAATGGGTCGGCGAACGCATCCTCGAACGGGCGCGGACGCTTGGTGTACGGGTCAATCTGTATCGCCCCGGCAACATCAGTTTCAATAGCCTGAGCGGCGTCTGCCAGCCGCACAAAAACCGCTTGATGCTGATGCTCAAAGGCTCGATTCAGCTCGGCCAGGTGCCAGCCTTCGCACTGAATTTCGACCTGATGCCGGTGGACTTTCTCGCCCGCTTCATCGCCTTTCACGCCAGCCGTTATTCGCCCGAACGCGCGGTGTTCAACCTGCACAACCCCGAACCCCTGAGCTGGGACGCCTACGTCGCCTCCTTCCGCGACACCGGCAGCGAGTTCTCGCTGGTCAGCGTCGCCGACTGGCAACAACAACTGGGACGGGTCGACGCCGACAACGCGCTGTTCGGCGTGCTCGGGTTCTACCTCAACGGCTTCGAAGAAGACATCGGCGACATCTCTCTGATCGGCCACGCCAACGCGCAAGCCGGCGTGCAGCAGATGGGTGCGCACTACCCGGAAAAATCCCCGGCGCTGCTGCGCCGCGGCTGCGATTACCTGAAAGAAATCAACTTCATCTAGTTCATCAAAAAGGAGCAACACCATGAACACTCTGCAACCCGACACCCTGATCAAAAACCCGCACGGCTGCCACGTGATGTCTTCGGTTGAAGTACCAGCAGACGCGACGAAGGTCTGGGCGGTGGTCGGCAACTTCGGCGGATTCGAGCGTTTCATTCCGGCGCTGTCGCACATCGAAATGACCGGCGAGGGCGTGTCCTCGCTGCGCAAGAAATTTTTCAAGGATGGCAACGTGGTGGTCGAGCAACTCAACTCCCGCGACGAGCAGGCGCGGAGCATGACCTGGACGACGATCTACAACACGCTGGGCGTGGCCAATCTGTGGGCGGCGATGAAGGTTGAATCGCTGGGTGAGGGAAAGTCGCGGGCGACCTGGACGATCATTGCCGAGCCTGCCGACGCAGGAGCGGAGGCGTCGCCGGGGTTCAAGGATTTTGTACAGGGGTTTGCGGATGATGCGATGGGGAATGTGTTGAAGCTGTTTGTTTAAGGCTTAAGTTGGGCGGTGGGTGAACTACCGCTATCGCTGGCAAGCCAGCTCCCACAGGGTCCAGGTCGTTCACAAATGTTGTGTTCGCCAAAAAACCTGTGGGAGCGGGCTTGCCCGCGATGAACGATAACGCGGTCAGATCTTGAAGCTGTCCACCAACTGCTTCAGGCGATTGGCCTGTTGCGACAACGCATCACAATCCTTCAACGTCTCGTTGAGGTTAGCCACGCTCTGCTGGTTCAACATGTTGATCTGGTTAACGTCGACGTTGAGGGTTTCCACCACCGCCGTCTGCTCTTCAGTCGCGGCCGCAACCGACTGGTTCATGCCATCGATTTCGCCGATGCGCTGGGTCACGCTGACCAGGCGCAAACCGGCCTGGTTGGCCACTTCAACGCTCTGCTCGCTGGACGCCTGACTGGCGTTCATGGTGCTCACCGCCTCACGCGAACCGACCTGCAACGAAGTGATCATCTTGTGAATCTCTTCCGCCGATTCCTGGGTACGATGGGCGAGGTTACGCACCTCGTCCGCCACTACCGCAAAACCACGTCCGGCTTCACCGGCACGTGCTGCTTCAATGGCGGCATTGAGCGCCAACAGATTGGTCTGCTGCGAAATGCCTTTGATCACATCGAGGATGTGGCCGATGTTGTCGGTGCTGGCGTTCAGCGTTTCGATCTGCGTGCACGACAGGCTGATCTTCTGCGACAACTCGGTCATCGCCAGAATGGTTTGCTCCACCACCTGGCGACCGTCATCGGCCTGCTCACTCGCGCCACTGGCGTGCTGCGAAGCATCGGCAGCGTTGCGGGCGATTTCCTGAGTGGCGGCACCCAGTTCGTTGATCGCGGCGGCGACGCTGTTGGTGCGCGCACTTTGCTCGTCCGAACCGACGATGGAAGCATTGGACGAGGCCATCACGCGTTGCGACAGATCATGTACCTGGCGGGTCGCCGAAGACACTTCGGAAATCGACGCGTGAATCCGCTCAACGAACTGGTTGAACGAGCTGCCCAATTCACCGAATTCATCTTTGCTCTCGACCGCCAGACGACGAGTCAAATCGCCTTCGCCCTGTGCGATGTCCTGCATCGCGCGGCCCATAGTGATCAGCGGACGCATCAGCACGGTGATCAAAAGGCTCAGGAACACGGCAATTGCCCCCACCGCCACGAACATGGCGATCAGCGCCGAAGTACGGAACTGGCTGAGTGCGGCGTAGGCCTTGTCACGATCGATCGACAGACCGATGTACCACTCGGCATTCGGCAGACCGGTGACCGGGGTGAACGACAGGATGCGTTCCTGACCATTGAGCACCACGTTCTGGTTGCCCTTTTCGATGCGGACGCTGGAGTTCGGGTAGATGTCCTTCAGATTCTTCATCACCTGATCTTTGTCCGGGCTAACGATCACCTGACCGTCACCGCTGACCAGAAACGCATGGCCGATGCCACCGAAGTCCACCGAGTTGATGATCTTCACCAGGGTTTCCAGGCTCAGGTCACCGCCGACCACGCCAATCAGCTCGCCGTTCTTCTTCACCGGCATGGCAATGGTCACCACCAGACCGCCGACGGCGGCCATGTACGGCGGTGTCAGCATGGTTTTGTCGGCTACGACAGCTTGCTTGTACCAAGGGCGCTGACGCGGGTCGTAACCGTCCGGCATCTTCGCATCTGGGCGCTGGGTGAATACACCGTTGGCCTGGCCGACGTAGGTGAACTGGAAGTTCGAGGTGAAGGCCGGTTGATCAACGAGGCCCGGGAAGTCGGCTTCCTTGCCCTGATGGGCAACGTTCTGCGCGAGGTTTTCCAGCACCAGAACCCGCCCGCTCATCCAGTTCTGAACGCTGCTGGCGGTCAGATCGCCGGCCTGCTGCACGGAGGACTGGAGGTTCTGGCGAATGGTGTTTCGCTGCAGATAGTCGTTGTAAAGGGTGAATAAAGCGAAAGCCAGGACCACGACGCCCGAGGCGGCCAACAGGATTTTATGGCTGAACTTGAGATTCATTTCATGGGACTTCTTATGCAAAAGTGGGTATGCGTTCGGGGATGCAACATTCCATGTAGCTCCAAATGTCCAATAGCTGGCAGGCAGCGTTCTGATGGCCGCTCTACTTTGGTGCACGCATGTCTCACCAGTCTTTCGGCACGCTTCGGAGAAATCTTAGGGTTGTGTGGGAAATGGATGGCATTAATGCCGGATTCCCGCCGAACGGCGTGCCAGAGCGCTCGCCACAGTGTTTTTTATGAGCGTTATTCGAGTGGAGGTTGCAAAATTTCCTACCCTTGATAAAAATGCGACTAATTATCATTTGTGTCGTTCGAGCTGGCGCGTTCATGTCCTCACCTGAGTTTGCAGTACAGGCGCTTTACAGTAGTCATCACGGCTGGCTGAATGCCTGGCTGCGCGCGCGACTCGGCAACGCGGCCGATGCGGCGGATCTGGCGCAAGATACTTTTGTACGCTTGCTGCAACGCACCGAACGTCTCGAACTCAAGGCCCCTCGCGCCTTCCTGCGTACCATCGCGCGCGGCCTGGTGATCGACCACTGGCGCCGTGAAGAGATCGAACGCGCGTATCTGGAAACCATCGCCCATCTGCCCGAGGCCGAAACGCCGAGCGCCGAAGCCCGCGCGCTGGTGATCGAACTGCTGGAAAGCATCGCGCGCATGCTTGAAGGATTGAAGCCAAAAGTGCGTCAGGCGTTTCTTCTGGCGCAGTGCGAAGGTTTGACGCACAAACAGATCGCCGAGCAGATGGGATTGTCGCTGCGTTCGGTCGAGCGCTACGTCGCCGATGCGCTCTATCACTGCTATGTGCTGCGGTACGAGGGCTGATGCCTGTGGACAAGGTATCCCTCGCCCGCCGTGCCGAGCCCCAGCAACAGGTGGTCAAGCAGGCGATTCACTGGCTGCTGCGTCTGCGCAACAACCACGGTAATTCAAGCTTGAGTCGCCAGTGCGAACAATGGCGCGCCGAGCATCATGAACATGAACTGGCGTGGCAACGGGTGCAGTCGCTGCAAGCCGAATTGAGCCACAACCTGCGCGCGGTGCCGGATGCGAAAGTGGCGTTGAATACGTTGGAAAACAGTGCGCAGGGCTTGGGCCGGCGCCAGGCATTGAAGCTGTTGTCTGGCGCATTGTTGCTGGGCTCCGCGGCATGGCTGGCCAAGGACACCTCGGCCTGGCAGCAATGGAGCGCCGACTACGCCACCACGACGGGCGAGCGGCGCGGTTTCCAGTTGCCAGACGGCACGCGGATCGAACTCAACACCGCCAGTGCGGTGGATCTGGATTACACCGCGCAGCAACGGCTGATCAAACTCACCCGCGGCGAAATTATCGTCACCTGCGGCGGCGCGGATGAGGGCTCACCCTTCGAACGGCCGCTGCGCGTGCAAAGTCGTCATGGCGTTTACGAGCCGCAGGGCGCGCGGTTCGTTTTACGCGAGGAAAGCGATTGCACGCGACTGAGCGTCACCAGCGGGCGCGTCGCCATTTACGCCGGCGGTACCTCGATCGAGGCGCTCGCCGGGCAGAGTTATCTGATCGATCACCATCACGTGCGTCCGGCGCCACCGCTGAGTATGGATGTCGGCGCGTGGGCCGACGGTTTGATCGTCACCCGCAATATGCGTCTGGGCGATTTCCTCAGTGAGGTCGGTCGTTATCGTCAGGGCTTTTTGAACTGCGCCTCGGATGTCGCTGAGTTGCGCCTGTCCGGCGTATTCCGCCTGGAGGACACCGACAAACTGCTGGCGATCCTGCCGCAAACCTTGCCGGTGCAACTGCGCTATCGCACCCGCTGGTGGGTAACTCTGGAAGCTGCGGTCTGAAATTTTTTTGGCGGGTTTTCGCAGCAAGTCCGGCTTAGTCAGTAAGCACTTCAACTCAGCCTTCGCGACTTCCTACGGAAACCTGAAATGACTGTCCGTACCACCTGTAAGAACCCTCTGAATTCCACTGCCGAATCGGGTCTGCTGCGCCACGCCGTTCGGGCAGCACTGTTCTCCACCGCGTTGGGCGTTGGTGTCCTACCGAGCCTGAGCCTGGCCACCACTGCCGGTGCCAATGAGGTCAGCCATCGCTACAACATCGCCGCCGGGCCGCTGGGTGATGCGCTGAATCAATTCGCGCGCCAGGCCGGCATCACGTTGTCGATGACCCCACAGCAGACGCAGGGGCGGCAATCCCTGGGGGTACAGGGCGAATACTCGACCGATCAGGCCTTGAGCCATTTGCTCGGCGGTTCGGGGCTCGAAGCGGTCAGTCAGGATGGCAGCAGCTATGTTCTGCGTTCAGTCGCAGAAACCGAAGCGCTGGCCTTGCCGACCACAGACATCAAAGGCTTCGCGCTCGGCAACGCGCTGGGCAGCATGGACGGCTACAACGCCACTCACAGCCAGATCGCTACCAAGACCAGTACAGCTTTGCGTGAAACGTCGCAAAGCGTGTCTGTGGTCACCCGTGAGCAAATGGATGACCAGGGCGCACAAACTGTTTCGCAAACGATGCGCTACACACCGGGCGTGCTGACCAATCCGTATGGCGCCACGCACCGTTACGACTACGTGGCGATGCGCGGTTTCAACGACGGCTCGGTGGATAACATCTACCTCGACGGCCTCAAGTCGATGGGCGACAGCGGCACCTACAGCACCATGCAGGTCGATCCGTATTTCCTTGAGCGCGTGGACATTCTCAAAGGCCCGTCGTCGGTGCTCTACGGCCGCAGCTCGCCGGGTGGTCTGGTGGCGCTGACCAGTAAAAAGCCGTTGTACGAGGCGTATCACCAGGTGCAAGCCACGGTCGGCACGCAAGGCCAGCGCGGTGTCGGTTTTGACTTCAGCGGCCCGGGCGATGACGACAAGCGCATCGCCTATCGTCTGACTGGTCTGTCGGATCAGTCAGACACGCAATTCGACCACAACAAGGAAAAGCGCTTCGCCCTCGCGCCGACCCTCAGCATTGATTTCAGTGAAGACACTTCGCTCACGCTACAGGCGTATCTGCAACACGATCCGGATGGCGGCTACCACGGTGGCGTACCCGCCGACGGTACGATTCATCAGCGTAATGGTCAGCGGATCTCACCGAACTTCTTCGAGGGCGAGCCGAGCATTGATGGCTATTCCCGGGATCAGCAATCGTTCGGTTATCAATTTGAACATCGCTTCAACGATGTCTTCACAGCGCGGCAGAACTTCCGTTACCTCGATTCCAAAGTGAACATGGATCAGGTCTATGCCTATGGCTGGACGTCGCCGACCAGCAACGAGTTGAATCGCTACTACACGGGCGGTGACGAGCGCCTGCATGCCTTTATCGTCGACAACATGCTGCAGGCCGAATTTTTCACCGGCGCGACCAAGCACACAGTGCTGATGGGGGCGGATTATCAGCGGCGCAAAACCGTGGTTGACTGGACCAGCGGCGGCCTCGCCCCCATCAACGCGTTCAATCCGGTGTATGGCAACTCCGCGATCGACATGTACGGCGAGACCAGCTATCTACGTCGCCTGGAGCAAACCGGCGTTTACCTGCAAGACCTGATCGAGATGGACAAGTGGCGCTTCTCGCTGGGTCTGCGTCAGGACTGGGTTGAGACCTCTGACGAAAACCGCATCGCCGAGGCCGGGCGTCCCAAGGGCACCGAAATCAACGACCAGCGCACCAAGCTGACTGGCCGCGCCGGTGCGCTGTACCTGTTCGATAACGGCTTGGCGCCTTATATCAGCTACTCCGAGTCGTTTAACCCGAACTCCTATGCCGACAGCGCGGGCAATCCGTTAGCTCCGACTGATGGCACGCAGTGGGAAGTGGGTCTGAAGTATCAGCCACCGGGCACTGACGACCTGTTCACCGCGTCGCTGTTCCACATTGATCAGGAAAACCTGGCGACCAAACTGCCGCAGGAAAACTTCTACCGCGCTGTAGGAGCCGTCCGCTCTCAGGGTCTGGAACTGGAAGCGCACATGCAACTGACCGATAACCTGAAAGTCCTCGGCAGTTACACCTTCACTGATATCGAGTACTCGAAGTCGATGGTCAGCACGCTGAGCACCCCGACCGACGTGATCGAGAACAAAGGCAATTCACCGACCCAAGCGCCTCGGCACATGGCGTCGTTGTGGGCTGACTATAAGTTCGACAGCGCGGCACTCGATGGTCTGCGTTTGGGCGGCGGGGTGCGTTATGTCGGCTACAGCTGGGCGGACGCGGAGAACACCATGAAGGTGCCGTCCTACACGTTGTTCGACGCGTCGATTGGCTACGACCTGGGCAAAGTCGGCTTGAAGGGCGTTGACGTACGCCTGAACGCGAACAACCTGACAAACGAGTCCTACGTGGCTTCCTGTGCCAGTCTGAATTTCTGCTACATGGGCGAAGAGCGCAACGTCGCTGCCACGGTCAATTACCAGTTTTAAGCCCAACGCCTTGTGCATAAAAAAGCCAGCCCCTGATATTCAGGGGCTGGCTTTGTCGTATCTGTGGGGAAAATTTCATGCGCGCATTTCTGATTTTATTGCATCGTTATCTAGGGCGGGCCACCGCAGTTTTTTTACTGCTGGCCGGTATTACGGGAGCATTCCGGCGTTTAACTTATACGGCGCAGGATTTAGACAGCACGACACTGAAGCACATGGCAAATGCTGGCTGTTCTTTCACGGTACGGATGGGCGATTGCCAGGGCAGGGAACGTTGGGAGAACGGGTTTATCGGGAACTGGCGTCTATATCTGGTGGCGCCAGTGGCAGGCTCGACGTATCAGCAAGGCTCGCAAAGTAGCTTGATAGTTTGATTTTTATGGCTCTGAAACAACAAAACCCCTGTCTGCGTTAGCAGACAGGGGTTTCGGAATTTAATCTTGACGATGACCTACTCTCACATGGGGAAACCCCACACTACCATCGGCGATGCATCGTTTCACTACTGAGTTCGGGATGGGATCAGGTGGTTCCAACGCTCTATGGTCGTCAAGAAATTCTATAACTGGCCCGTCAACACGATGACGAGACAGCAAAAACGGGTACTTCTACTAAAACAAAACCCCAACTGCTTTCGCAATTGGGGTTTCGGAATTTAATCTTGACGATGACCTACTCTCACATGGGGAAACCCCACACTACCATCGGCGATGCATCGTTTCACTGCTGAGTTCGGGATG
>NZ_JACVHC010000006.1 GCF_017976235.1 Pseudomonas anatoliensis
GAACTCAGCAGTGAAACGATGCATCGCCGATGGTAGTGTGGGGTTTCCCCATGTGAGAGTAGGTCATCGTCAAGATTAAATTCCGAAACCCCAATTGCGAAAGCAGTTGGGGTTTTGTTTTGCCCGCAGGAAAGTTCTTACAGCATTCACGGACATCGTCCGGCTGTCATAGCCTGCCGACAATGCTAAGGTTCTGACCTGGTTTTCGTATTTTTCCAAGGAAGTCTTTATGCCGGACGCCCAGTCCCTCAACGCTGCATTCATGGTGGTTCAGAGCAATAGCCTGGACGAACTGCGCAGCTTGGTGGTCAGCATCATGCGGCGCTATCCGCTGGCTCCCTTGGAGAACGAAATTGCGTTGGTGCAGAGTAACGGTATCGCACAATGGCTAAAACTGGCCCTGGCTGAAGACCCAGAAGAAGGCGACCTCGGTGGCTGCGGCATTGCTGCGGCGATTGATGTGCAACTGCCTGGTAGCTTCATGTGGCAGCTCTACCGCATGGTTTTGGGACGTGAAGAAATTCCGGCCAAATCCCTGCTCGATAAAGCGCCACTGACCTGGCGCCTCATGCGTTTGCTACCCCAGGTCATCGACCGCGCGCATTTCGAGCCGTTGCAACGCTTCCTCACCCACGACACTGATTTGCGCAAGCGTTATCAATTGTCTGAGCGTCTAGCGGATCTTTTCGACCAATACCAGGTGTATCGGGCTGACTGGCTTGAGGATTGGGCCGAAGGGCGGCATCAATTGCGTAACGTCAGAGGCGAAGTAAAACCACTGCCCGAGACCAGTTGCTGGCAAGCCGAATTGTGGCGTGCACTACTCAATGACGTAGGTGAACAAGGCATGGCGCAGAGTCGCGCCGGCGTTCACCAGCGATTCATCGAGCGTATCAACAACCTTGCGAAGGCTCCTGCTGGACTGCCATCGCGAGTGATCGTTTTCGGGATTTCGTCGTTACCGGCCCAGGTCCTTGAAGCGCTGGCTGGACTCGCGCGTTTCAGTCAGGTTCTGTTGTGTGTGCATAACCCTTGCCGTCACCACTGGGCCGATATCGTCGCCGACAAGGATTTGCTGCGTCACCAGTACAAGCGACAGTCCCGCAAGAGTGGAATGCCCGTCGTGCTGGATCCCGAAACACTGCACCAACATGCCCATCCATTATTGGCAGCATGGGGTAAGCAAGGTCGCGACTACATCAACCTGCTCGACAGTTACGATGATCCGAACAGCTACCGCGCCGCATTTCGAGATGGCCGCATTGACCTGTTCAGCGAATCTGAGCCACACAATCTGCTCAATCAACTTCAGGACGATATCCTGGAGCTGCGTCCACTCAACGAGACCCGCGAGCACTGGCCTGCTGTTGATCTCAATGAAGACGATTCGATCCGTTTTCATATTGCCCACAGCGCTCAGCGCGAAGTGGAAATCCTGCATGACCAGTTACTGGCGCGCTTCAGTGCCAATCCCGATCTGCGCCCTCGCGATGTGATCGTAATGGTGCCGGATGTCGACAGTTATGCACCGCATATACGCGCGGTGTTTGGTCAACTCGACCGGTATGACCCACGCTTCATTCCCTTCACATTGGCGGATCAGGGGCAGCGTGGCCGCGACCCATTACTGATCGCGGTCGAGCACCTGCTCAAGCTGCCGGACAGTCGTTTCCCCGTCAGCGAAATCCTCGACCTGCTCGACGTTCCGGCATTACGTGCCCGGTTCGGCGTAGAAGAGCGGGACTTGCCAACACTGCATCGCTGGATCGAAGGGGCGGGCGTCCGTTGGGGTATGAACGCCGAGCAGCGTGCCGGGCTCGGGCTGCCGGACGAGCTTGAGCAGAACAGCTGGCATTTTGGCCTGCGCCGAATGCTCTTGGGTTACGCCGTCGGTAGCGCCAACGCCTGCTCAGGGATCGAACCTTATGATGAAATCGGCGGCCTGGATGCCGCATTGATCGGGCCATTGGTGGCATTGCTCGATGCTCTGGAGCTCGCCCATCAGCAGCTCACACAACCGGCTCAGCCCAAAGAGTGGGGACAGCGACTACAAGCGCTGATGCAGCTGTTCTTCAAAGCCAGTAATGAACATGACGACTACTTGCTAACCCAACTGGAAGAGCTTCGCGAAACCTGGCTGGAGACCTGTGAGACGGTAGGTCTGATAGATGAACTGCCGCTGACGGTCGTCCGTGAAGCCTGGCTCGCCGGACTGGATCAGGGGCGTTTGTCTCAGCGTTTCCTGGCCGGTGCGGTGAACTTTTGTACGTTGATGCCGATGCGCGCCATACCCTTCAAGCTGGTCTGTTTGTTGGGGATGAACGACGGCGATTACCCTCGCGCGCAGCCCCCGCTGGACTTCGATCTAATGGGCAGCGACTACCGTCCTGGAGACCGCTCTCGGCGAGAAGATGACCGCTATCTGTTGCTCGAGGCGCTCCTGTCGGCACGTGATCAGCTCTATATCAGTTGGGTCGGCCGCAGCATTCGCGACAACAGCGAGCGACCGGCGTCGGTGCTGATTGGCCAGTTGCGTGATCACCTCGCCAGCGGCTGGCGATTGATCGACGAAAGCCAGGATCTGTTAGGCGCCATGACCGAAGAGCATCCGCTGCAGCCGTTTAGTGCGCGCTATTTCCATGAAGGCGATCAATTGTTCAGCTATGCCAGTGAGTGGCAGGTGTTGCATCAACAGCATGCGCCCCAAGCCCACGCAGAATTGCTCACGCCCTACATTCAGGAAGAACCTCTGAGCCTGGCCCTGCTACAGGATTTCCTGCGTAACCCGACACGACATTTTTTTACCCAACGACTCAAGGTGTATTTCGAAGCCGCCGAAGCTCCGCTGGCCGATGAAGAACCTTTTGTGCTGGACGCATTGCAGCGCTATACGCTCAGCGACAGCCTGCTCGAAGCCGCTCTCATGCAACCGGACAATATCGATCAGGCACTCGAGGCTCAGGCCCGAAGGCTGCAAAACAGCGGATTGCTGCCCATGGCCGGTTTTGGCGAATGCTTGCAGAGGGAACTGATCGAACCGCTCCCTGACCTGTTGCAGCGTTATCAACAGCTACTGACGTTGTGGCCGACACCGGTGACTAGCGCGATCCCGGTTAATCTCGATTTTCAGGGGTTGCGGCTTGAAGGCTGGCTCGCAGGCCTGCATCAGCGCGCTGATGGTGGCCTGTTAGCCGTCACGACCATTCCCAACAGCATCGGCTCGATCAAAAGTCGTAAGTGGCATCGGTTGACCAAACCGTGGGTCAATCATCTTGCCGCCTGCGCCAGCGGACTTTCACTGACCACGGCATTGGTCGCCAGTGACGACACATTGCTGCTGGAGCCGATGGAACAAGCCCGCGCGTTTAGCTTCCTTGGCGATTTACTCCTCGCCTGGCAGGCCGGCATGCGCCAACCATTGCCGATTGCGGTAAAGACCGCATTTGCCTGGCTGTCGCAGACCGATCCAGTCAAAGCCGACGCTGCTGCCCGTAAAGCCTACGAAGGTGACGGGCAGACCAGCGAGGGCGAACGCCGTGAAAGCCCGGCATTGTCTCGACAATTTGCCGACTTCGACGCATTACTCACGGATGAGACGTTCTCCGGTTGGTGCGACACCCTGTACCGCCCCCTGCATGAAGCCCCTTGGCGGTCATTGTCCAGCGAAGGTCCACGCTCATGAGCACGAAGACACCGCTGGCCCTGGCGTTCCCTCTGCGTGGCAGCCAGTTGATCGAAGCGAGTGCCGGTACCGGCAAAACCTTCACCATTTCTGCGCTCTATCTGCGGCTCATCCTCGGGCACGGCGGCGAATCGAGCGGGTTTTCCCGCGAATTGTTGCCTCCGCAGATCCTCGTGGTGACGTTCACCGACGCCGCGACCAAAGAGCTGCGCGAGCGAATTCGTACGCGACTGGCGGAGGCGGCGAGGTTTTTCCGCGACGAGACTCCAGCACCTGATGGATTGATCGCTGATCTGCGCAATCAGTTCGATCCTCTGCAGTGGCCCGGTTGCGCCAACCGCCTCGATATTGCCGCGCAATGGATGGATGAAGCCGCCGTCTCGACCATCCACAGCTGGTGTCAGCGCATGCTGCGCGAACATGCGTTCGACAGCGGCAGCCTGTTTACTCAATCCCTGGAAACCGATCACAGCGATTTACTGGGTGAAGTGCTGCGCGATTACTGGCGGCTGTTCTGTTACCCGATGCAGGGTGATGCGCTGAATTGGGTTCGTAGCAACTGGGGTGGACCTGCAGCGTTGCTACCCCGAGTGCGCGGACTGTTCGCCAGTGAGCGCGACAGCGATGAAGGCAAGGCACCCGCTGAGCTGATCGAGGAGTGTTTGCAGGAGCGCCGCTCGGCATTGATCGAGTTGAAGATGCCTTGGCGTCAATGGGCGGACGAGTTGCTCGCCATCTGTCATCAAGGCGTTGCCAGCAAGACTGTCGATGGTCGCAAGATGCAGGCGCGTTACTTCGAGCCTTGGTTCGAGAAGCTCAAGGCTTGGGCCGAAGACGAGTCTTTGGAACAACTCGACATCGGTACCGGCTTCACCCGACTGACCCCCGACGGCATGGCCGAAGCCTGGAAGGGGCAGGCCCCGGATCATCCGGGGCTCGATGCCATGCCGGGGCTCAAGTCGAGTCTTGATTCTTTGCCAACGCCTGATGCCGCTGTCCTGCAGCACGCCGCCAAATGGGTCGGCGCGCGCTTCGAAGAAGAGAAGCGCCGTCGTGCCGAAATGGGTTTCGACGACATGCTGCTACGCCTGGATGCCGCGCTGCAATCCGACGGTGGCGAGCGTCTGGCAACGTTGATCCGCGAGCAATTCCCGGTCGCTTTGATCGACGAGTTCCAAGACACCGACCCGGTGCAATACCGCATCTTCGAAAGCATCTATCGCATCGAAGACAACAACTCCGATACCGGTTTGTTTCTGATCGGCGATCCCAAGCAGGCGATTTACGCTTTCCGCGGTGCGGACATCTACACCTATTTACGTGCCCGTCAGGCCACCACCGGCCGACTGCATACGCTGGGCACCAATTTCCGCTCCAGTCACGGCATGGTCAAAGCGGTCAACCATGTATTCGAACGCGCCGAGTCCCGAGAGCTGGGACGCGGCGCGTTTTTGTTCCGGGAGAAAAACGGCGAGAACCCGGTGCCGTTTCAACCGGTGGAATCTCAAGGTCGTAAAGAGAAACTGCAGATTGCCGGACAAGACATTGGCGCATTGAATGTCTGGCACTTGTCCACAGATCAACCGCTGTCGGGAGCGGTTTACAGGCAACAGTTGGCGGCTGCCTGCGCCAGCGAAATAACGGCATTGCTTAATGGCGGGCAAAACGGCAGCGCGGGGTTTGTTCAGGACGGTGAAGATTTCAGAGGGCTGCGGCCTTCGGATATCGCGATCCTCGTCCGCGACGGTAAAGAGGCTCAAGCGGTTCGCGGCGAGCTTGCCGCCCGCGGTGTGCGCAGCGTTTATCTGTCGGACAAGGATTCGGTGTTCGCAGCCCAGGAGGCCCACGACCTGCTGTCCTGGCTCAAAGCCTGCGCCGAGCCGGATGTCGAACGTTCGCTCAAAGCCGCGCTGGCCTGTATCACTCTGAACTTGCCACTGGTTGAACTGGAGCGGTTGAATCAGGACGAACTGGTTTGGGAAGCTCGAGTCATGCAGTTTCGTGGCTATCGCGAACTCTGGCGCAAGCAAGGCGTGCTGCCGATGCTGCGTCGCTTGCTTCACGACTTCCATTTGCCACAGACCTTGATGACACGCAGCGATGGCGAGCGGGTGCTGACCAACCTTCTTCACCTGTCCGAACTGATGCAACAGGCCGCCGCAGAGCTGGACGGCGAGCAAGCGCTGATCCGTCATCTGGCCGAGCTTCTGGCGTTGTCGGGGCAGGCCGGTGAAGAGCAGATCCTGCGCCTGGAAAGTGACGAGCAACTGGTCAAGGTTGTGACCATCCACAAGTCCAAAGGCCTTGAGTATCCACTGGTGTTCCTGCCATTCATCTGCTCGGCGAAACCCGTGGACGGCAGTCGATTGCCGCTGCATTACCACGACGCTACGGGCAAGGCTCAGGTGAGTCTCAAGCCGACCGTCGAGTTGATTGCGCAAGCGGACGAAGAGCGTCTCGCCGAAGATCTGCGTCTGCTCTATGTCGCCCTGACTCGCGCGCAACATGCCTGCTGGTTGGGCGTGACGGATCTCAAACGCGGCAATAACAACAGCTCGGTGCTGCACCTTTCTGCGCTGGGCTATCTGCTGGGTGGCGGTGCCTCTCTGGGTGAATCCAGTGGACTCAACCGTTGGTTGCAAGACTTGCAACAAGACTGCCCGGCTATCGACATCGGCGAAATGCCGCAACCCACCGACGAGCATTACCAGCCTCCGCGCAATGACGCCGTTCTCAGTGCCACGTTGCTGCCCAAGCGCAAGGCCAGTGAAAACTGGTGGATCGCGTCCTATAGCGCGCTGCGCATCAGTGATGTGCTGAGTGTCGGCAGTGATGAAGCACCGGACAGCCCGCAAGCTCAAAAGCTTTTCGATGACGAACGCCTCGACCCGGATGCACCGCGAGAGATTACAACCGGCGGCGCCGATATCCATCGCTTCCCCCGCGGCCCCAATCCGGGAACGTTTCTTCACGGTTTGCTGGAGTGGGCGGGTGATGACGGTTTCGCCGTTTCCCGCGAGGCGCTGGAGGATGCGATTGGCCGGCGCTGCAACCTGCGTGGCTGGGAAGGCTGGATCACCACCCTCAGTGACTGGTTGCAACACCTGCTCAAGTCGCCACTGCCAATCGCTGGCGGGCAGCCACCGGTGATTCTCGAACAACTGACTCAGTACCGTGTCGAGATGGAGTTCTGGTTCGCCAGCCATAAAGTCGACGTGCTGAAACTCGACGAACTGGTACGCCAATTCACCCACAACGGTGTGGCCCGGGTTGGTGCAGAGCCGGTGCAACTCAACGGCATGTTCAAAGGCTTCATCGATCTGACTTTTGAACACGATGGGCGCTATTACGTGGCCGACTACAAGTCCAACTGGCTGGGTGTGGACGATCTGGCCTATACCGAGCAGGCCATGGAACAATCGATTCTGGACAACCGCTACGACCTGCAATACGTGTTGTATCTGTTGGCGTTGCATCGTCAGCTCAAGGCACGTTTGCCCGACTACGATTACGACCGGCATGTTGGCGGAGCGTTGTACCTGTTCTTGCGTGGCACTCGCTCAGACAGCCGTGGTGTGTACTTTGCCCGACCGCCTCGTGAGTTGATCGAGCGTCTCGACCGGATGTTCCAGGGCAAACCCGAACCCAAGGCCGAACCCGCATGGGAACAGGGAGTCCTGCTATGAGCCGCACGTTTGCCGATCTGTTGCCGACACCGCTGGCAGCCGACAGCCTGTCGAGACTCTCGCCCCTGACAAGCGCCGATGACTTGTTGCTGTTGCTCACCCGCTGGGTCGAGCGTGGCTGGCTGCGTGCGCTGGACAAGGCATTCGTTGCATTTCTTCACGAGCTTGAACCCGATACCGATCCGTTGGTACTGCTCGCTGCGGCGTTGACCAGTCACCAACTCGGCCACGGTCATGTTTGTCTGGATTTGTTCGAAACCCTTAAAGCCCCCGATTTTGCCTTGTCGCTGCCACCCGAAGGCGACGTGCAAGGGGGCGTGTTGTTGCTGCCCTCACAATTGCTTGAAGCGCTCGATGGCGCACATTGGTGCAAGGCGTTGGCGGGCAGTGGACTGGTCGCACTGGCAGCCGATACCAGCGAAGCCGCGCAGAATCGCCCACTGGTGTTGTCCGGAAAACGTTTATACCTGCGGCGCTACTGGGCTTACGAACGCCGCATCGATACGGCGTTGCGCCAGCGTCTCGCCCAAGGCGAGGCGACGCCGGATGACCTGCCGCAACGGCTCGATGAACTGTTCGGGGTGGCTAAAACCGATGAGGTGATCGACTGGCAGAAACTCGCCTGTGCCCTCGCTACCCGCGGTGCATTCAGTATCGTCACCGGTGGCCCGGGCACCGGCAAAACCACCACAGTGGTGCGCTTGCTCGCGTTGCTGCAAGCGCCAGCGGTGGAGGCTGGTCATCCGCTGCGAATACGCTTGGCTGCACCGACAGGCAAAGCGGCTGCGCGATTGACCGAATCCATCAGCCAACAAGTGCAATCGCTGAAAGTCGACGAAGACGTACGCGCAAAAATCCCCTGCGACGTGACCACTGTGCACCGCTTGCTGGGCAGTCGTCCCGGTACGCGACACTTCCGCCACCATGCCGGCAACCGTTTACCGCTGGATGTGCTGGTGGTCGACGAAGCGTCGATGATCGACCTGGAAATGATGGCCAACCTGCTCGACGCCCTGCCGGCCCATGCACGTCTGGTGCTGCTGGGTGACAAGGATCAGTTGGCGTCAGTAGAGGCCGGCGCCGTGTTGGGGGATTTGTGCCGAGATGCCGAAAGCGGTTGGTATAGCCCGCAGACTCGGCAATGGCTGGAGTCGGTCAGCGGTGAATCGTTGCAGGCCAGCGGCTTGCATGAGGATCTCGACGGCTCCCATCCGCTGGCGCAACAAGTGGTGATGTTGCGTCACTCGCGGCGCTTCGGCGAAGGGAGCGGTATCGGCCAGCTCGCACGCCGGGTCAATCAGCAGTTGCCGGATGAGGCGCGTCAGTTGCTGGTAGCGGGGCACTATGACGATGTGTATTCGTTGCCGCTCAAGGGCGAGCACGATCACCAGCTCGAGCGACTCTTGCTTGAGGGCCATGGCGATGGACCGCAAGGCTATCGGCATTATCTGAGCGTGCTGCGTGATCAGCGTCCACCGCTCGGCAGGCCGCTCGAACACCCGGACTGGGTCAACTGGGCCCGGGAGGTCTTGCAGGCATTCGACACCTTCCAGCTGCTGTGTGCGGTGCGCAAGGGGCCATGGGGTGTGGAAGGTTTGAACCAGCGCATCACAGCTGCATTGCTCAAGGCGCGCCTGATCGACAACGACCAGCAATGGTACGAAGGTCGGCCAGTGCTGATGACTCGCAATGACTACGGTCTGGGCCTCATGAACGGGGATATCGGCATTGCCCTCAAACTGCCCGAGCGCGAGGGGCCTGACGCCGGCAAACCGGTGCTGCGTGTGGCTTTTCCGCGCAACGATGGCCAGGGTGGCGTGCGCTTTGTGTTGCCGAGTCGTTTGAATGATGTCGAAACCGTCTACGCGATGACCGTACACAAATCTCAGGGGTCGGAGTTCGCCCATACCGCATTGATCCTGCCGGACGCCTTGAACCCCGTGCTGACCAAGGAGCTGATCTATACCGGCATCACCCGCGCCAAGCATTGGTTCACCTTGATCGAACCGCGTGCCGGAGTTTTTGAAGAGGCCGTGCAGCGCAAGGTAAAACGCTTGAGCGGGTTGATGCTGGAACTGGAGGAGAGCGCCGAGCCCCGAGGATGAAGGTTTCGGTGGATGAGGCTGAGTACTGACCATCCGGTCAGGAGTCCGTGCCTCGCTGGTGATTCTGCGCTGTGCTATCGTTGCGGCATCATCCCGTTACGATCCAAGAGAATCCCTGCATGAAGGTGGCTGTCTGGGCGACAGAGCGCGTGTTTCGCTGCAAGCACGCAGTGCTTGTCGGTCTGCTCTGTTTGCTGGCGGGCGCTGCCGTCGCGCAACCGCAAACGCCGCCGGGCATGGCCGAACAGCGGGCGCAGGCGGTCACGCAAGTTGTGCTGGGTATTCTCAGTTACGCACGCTGGCCGGTAGAGCCTGCGCAACTGCGCCTGTGCATCGTCGGCCCCACTGAATACACCGATGATCTGGTCAAAGGCACTACTCAGGCCACCGGCAGGCCAGTTGTCGTGCATCGTCTGCTGGCCGACAACCCGGCCATCGTCACCGAATGCGATGCGGTGTATATCGGCAAACTCACCGCAGATGAACGCACTCGGCTATTCGCTTCGCTGACAGGGCACCCGGTGCTGAGCATCAGCGAGTCCGACGATCAGTGCACAGTCGGCAGCCTGTTCTGTCTGCGCGTCGGCGATGAGCAGGTGTCCTTCGAAGTCAATCTCGACTCTGTTGCCCGCAGCGGCGTACGCATTCATCCAAGCGTGCTGCAGTTGTCACGCCGCAAATCGGCGGCACAATGAGACTGTTCAGATCCAATACGCGCCCAACGCTAGGCTCGGTTCTCGGCCGTGGGCACTTGACGGTCGCACTGGTCGCAGTGGCGATGGCCAGTGTCTCGCTGACCCTGCTGGGCGTTCTGGCGTTGCGGGTTTATGCCGATCACAACCTGCATTTGATCGCCCGGTCGATCAGCTACACCGTGGAAGCGGCGGTCGTGTTCAACGACAAGGCTGCCGCCACTGAGTCGCTGGCAATGATCGCATCGGCCGAAGAAGTGGCAGACGCTCAGGTGCTGGATGCTCGAGGGAAACTGCTCGCGCGATGGCAGCGACCGGAAACCGGTCTGATCTCTGAGTTGGAAATGCAACTCGCCCGGGCGATTCTGGAAAAGCCGATCGACTTGCCGATCATCCATCAGAATCGCGAGATCGGACGTGTTCTGCTCACCGGTCACGGCGGCAGTCTGATGCGTTTTCTGCTCAGCGGTCTGGCGGGGATCCTTCTCTGTACCGCCATCAGCGCCTGGGTGGCGATCTATCTGGCACGCCGACAATTGCGCGAGATCATCGGCCCGTTGCGCAGCCTCGCGACCGTGGCCCACGCCGCCCGTAGCGAACGAGCGCTGGATCGGCGTGTGCCGCCAGCGCAGATCGCTGAACTCGACAACCTCGGCAACGACTTCAACGCCTTGCTCGACGAGCTGGAGTCGTGGCAAACCCATCTGCAAAACGAAAACGAGACCCTGGCCCACCAGGCCAGTCACGACAGTCTGACCGGGCTGCCGAACCGCGCCTATTTCGAGGGTCGCTTGATTCGGGCCCTGCGCAATGCCGGCAAACTCAAGGAACGCGTGGCTGTACTGTTTTTGGACAGCGACCGTTTCAAAGGCATCAACGATAACTTTGGTCATGCGGCCGGTGACGCGGTGCTAGTGGCGGTTGCCGATCGGGTGCGCGCGCAATTGCGTGAAGGGGATTTGGTCGCGCGCTTGGGCGGGGACGAATTCGCCGTACTGCTCGCGCCTCTGCACAAGGTCGAAGACGCCGAACGCATCGCTGACAAGATTCTCGCGAGCATGGACATGCCGATCGCCCTGCCGGGTGATGGCAGTGTCGTGACGTCGCTCAGTATCGGTATCGCGGTTTACCCCGATCATGGCGCCACCCCCGGTGCGCTGCTCAACGCCGCCGACGCGGCGATGTATCAAGCCAAGCGCCTGTCGCGTGGCGCTCAATCCACGGCGGGGTCGGAGTACCCGGTCAATCCCGTTCAAACCAGGAGCTAATTTCCGTGTTCACTTTTTCTGTTCGACTGTTTTCCACGCTGATGTTGATGGCCGTATTGGCGCTGAGCGGTTGCCAGACCGCCCCGCAAAAAGGCCTGTCTCCGGCGCAGGTTGCCGTGCTCAAGCAACAAGGCTTCGAGCTGACTGACGATGGCTGGGAGTTTGGCCTGTCCGGCAAAGTGCTGTTCGGCAGCGATGTCGAGAGCCTCAATACGCAGAGCACCGAGATCGTCTCGCGCATCGGCAAAGCCCTGTTGGGCGTGGGCATTGAGCGGGTACGGGTCGACGGCCACACCGATGCGTCGGGCAAGGAAACCTACAACCAGCAACTGTCATTGCGCCGGGCCAAGAGCGTCGCCAACGTGTTGGGCACGGTTGGCATGAAGCAAGAAAACATACAACTGCGCGGGCTGGGCAGCAGCGAGCCGGTGGCATCCAACGACACCGCCGCGGGCCGCACGGAAAACCGCCGGGTTTCGATTGTGGTCAGCGCCGATTAATCGGCGAACTGCATTTCACGAGTCTCACCCATCAACAGACCCTGATTGCGCTCGGTCACCTCGCGGATGTAATCCCACAACAGGGTAATCCGCTTCAACTTGCGCAGATCCTCCCGGCAGTACATCCAGAACTGCCGGGTGATGTCGATTTCTTCCGGCAGCACCGGCAACAGGCGCGGGTCCTGTGCGGCGAGGAAGCACGGCAGAATCGCCAGTGAGCGACCTTGCTGCGCCGCGACGAATTGCGCGATCACGCTGGTGCTGCGCAAGTTCGCGCTGGCACCCGGTAGTGCATTCGCCAGGTACAGCAGCTCCGAGCTGAACGCTAGGTCATCCACATAACTGATGAATTGATGCTTGCCCAAGTCTGCCGGGCGGCGGATCGGTGGGTGTTTGTCGAGATAGTCCTGGGTCGCATAGAGCTGCAAGCGGTAGTCGCAGAGTTTGCAGCAGACGTACGGCCCGTGCTCCGGGCGTTCCAGCGCGATGACGATGTCGGCCTCCCGCTTGGACAGGCTGATGAAGTGCGGCAGCGGCAGGATGTCCACCGAGATGGCCGGGTAGGCGTCGACGAAATGGCTCAGTTGCGGCGTGATGAAAAAACTGCCGAAACCTTCAGTGCAGCCCATGCGCACATGCCCGGACAGCGCCACGCCAGAGCCTGAAACCTGCTCGCAGGCCATGTGCAATGTGCTTTCAATCGATTCGGCGTATCCCAGCAAACGCTGGCCTTCGGTGGTGAGCACGAAGCCGCTGGTCCGCGATTTCTCGAACAGCAACGTGCCTAACGCCGATTCCAGCGAGCTGATCCGCCGCGACACGGTGGTGTAGTCGACCGCCAGCCGTTTGGCCGCGGTGCTGGCCTTGCGGGTGCGGGCGACTTCGAGGAAAAACTTGAGGTCGTCCCAGTTCAGCGAACCTAGAGAGGTGATGTTTTTTTGCATGATGGACGGGCTTTTATGTGCGTTCTTATTAGAAGTTTGCACATCTATACTCCAAAAACAGTCCGACAACCAACTCGTGACACACGCCTCATCTCAAGGCGAACCTTTCGCCTTGGCTCCTACGATAAAAACAAGTTTCGGAGACCAGCATGAACGCATCGCTTACGCCCAACGAAACCACGCTGCAGAAGGTCAAGCTGCTGATCGACGGCGAGTGGGTCGAGTCGCAAACCACCGAGTGGCACGACATCGTCAACCCGGCGACCCAGCAAGTGCTGGCCAAAGTCCCGTTCGCGACCGCCGCTGAAGTCGATGCCGCCGTCAGCGCCGCCCAGCGTGCCTTCCAGACCTGGAAACTGACCCCGATTGGCGCGCGGATGCGCATCATGCTCAAGCTGCAAGCGCTGATCCGCGAGCACTCCAAGCGTATCGCCGTGGTGCTGAGCGCCGAGCAGGGCAAAACCATTGCCGACGCCGAGGGCGATATTTTCCGTGGCCTGGAAGTGGTCGAGCACGCCTGCTCCATCGGCAGCCTGCAAATGGGCGAGTTCGCCGAGAACGTCGCGGGTGGCGTCGATACTTACACCCTGCGCCAGCCGATCGGCGTTTGCGCCGGCATCACGCCGTTCAACTTCCCGGCGATGATTCCGCTGTGGATGTTCCCGATGGCCATCGCTTGCGGCAACACTTTCGTATTGAAGCCCTCTGAGCAAGATCCGCTGTCGACCATGCTGCTGGTGGAGCTGGCGATTGAAGCCGGTGTGCCTGCGGGCGTGCTCAACGTGGTTCACGGTGGCAAAGACGTGGTTGATGGCCTGTGCACCCACAAGGACATCAAAGCCGTGTCCTTCGTCGGTTCGACCGCTGTCGGCACTCACGTCTATGACCTGGCCGGCAAACACGGCAAACGCGTGCAATCGATGATGGGTGCGAAGAACCACGCCGTGGTGCTGGCGGACGCCAATCGCGAGCAAGCGCTGAATGCGCTGGTCGGTGCCGGTTTCGGTGCGGCCGGGCAGCGTTGCATGGCGACTTCGGTGGTGGTGCTGGTGGGCGCGGCGAAACAATGGCTGCCGGATTTGAAAGCGCTGGCGCAGAAACTCACCGTCAACGCCGGTAACGAGCCGGGCACGGATGTCGGCCCGGTGATCTCGAAAAAGGCCAAGGCACGGATTCTCGAGCTGATCGAAAGCGGTATCAAGGAAGGCGCCAAGCTTGAACTGGACGGTCGTGACATCAGCGTGCCGGGTTACGAGCAAGGCAACTTTGTCGGCCCGACCCTGTTCTCGGGCGTGACCACCGACATGCAGATCTACACCCAGGAAATCTTCGGCCCGGTGCTGGTGGTGCTGGAAGTCGATACGCTTGATCAGGCGATTGCGCTGGTCAACGCCAACCCGTTCGGTAACGGCACAGGTCTGTTCACCCAGAGCGGTGCGGCGGCGCGTAAATTCCAGACGGAAATCGATGTCGGGCAGGTTGGCATCAACATCCCGATTCCGGTGCCGGTGCCATTCTTCAGCTTCACCGGTTCGCGCGGTTCGAAACTCGGCGACCTCGGCCCGTACGGCAAGCAGGTGGTGCAGTTCTACACGCAGACCAAAACGGTCACGGCGCGCTGGTTCGATGACGACAGCGTCAACGACGGCGTGAACACCACCATCAACCTGCGCTGAGGAACGTGCCATGAAAATCGCATTTATCGGTCTGGGTAATATGGGCGCGCCGATGGCGCGCAACCTGATCAAGGCTGGCCATTCGCTGAACCTGGTCGACTTGAACAAAACCGTGTTGGCGGAGTTGGAGCAGTTGGGCGGCACCATCCGCGCTTCGGCCCGCGAGGCTGCCGAGGACGCCGAACTGGTGATCACCATGCTCCCGGCCGCCGTGCACGTGCGCAGCGTCTGGCTCGGTGAAGACGGTGTTCTCGCTGGCATCGGCAAAGGCGTGCCGGCGGTGGATTGCAGCACCATCGATCCGCAGACTGCTCGTGACGTCGCCGCGGCTGCCGCCAAACAAGGGGTGGCCATGGCCGATGCGCCGGTGTCCGGCGGTACGGGCGGTGCGACTGCCGGGACCCTGACCTTCATGGTCGGCGCCACGCCGGAACTGTTCGCCACCCTGCAACCGGTGCTGGCGCAAATGGGCCGCAACATCGTTCATTGCGGTGAAGTCGGCACCGGGCAGATCGCCAAAATCTGCAACAACTTGCTGCTGGCGATTTCGATGGTCGGCGTCAGTGAAGCGATGGCGCTGGGCGATGCGCTGGGGATCGATACGTCGGTGCTGGCCGGGATCATCAACAGTTCGACCGGGCGTTGCTGGAGTTCGGAAATGTACAACCCATGGCCGGGCATCGTCGAAACGGCGCCGGCCTCACGTGGGTATACCGGTGGTTTCGGTGCGGAATTGATGCTCAAGGATCTGGGCCTTGCCACTGAAGCGGCGCGTCAGGCACATCAGCCCGTGGTGCTCGGCGCGGTGGCGCAGCAGTTGTACCAGGCGATGAGCCAGCGCGGGGAAGGGGGGAAAGATTTCTCGGCGATTATCAACAGCTATCGCAAGCCGCAATAACTGTTCAATAAGGCTGTGGTGAGGTTCTTTGTGGCGAGGGGATTTATCCCCGATGGGGCGCGAAGCGCCCCCTGCATTGCGTCAGTTAAAACGCGTGCTCAGGTGTCACGCATGTAGTGCCAATCAGAATTTAGTAAGTGTTGCCGGGAAACCACGTCGGGTGGTTCCCCGGCTTTTTTGCATCAGGCAAACACGAAATATTTGCGCACCGTCTCGACCACTTCCCACGTGCCTTTCATCCCCGGCTCAACCACGAAGATGTCGCCAGCGCGCAGGTGGATGGGTTCCATGCCGTCGGGGGTGATCACGCAGTAGCCTTCCTGGAAATGGCAGTACTCCCACTTCACATAATCGACGCGCCACTTGCCCGGCGTGCAGATCCAGGTGCCCATGATCTTGCTGCCGTCTTCGCTGGTGTAGGCGTTGAGGTTGACGGTGTGCGGGTCGCCTGCGAGTTTTTCCCATTTGCAGGCGTCGAGTACCGGCAGCGGATGGGTATCGCGCAGAACGGTGATAGGGGCGGTCGCGGTCATGAGAACTCCGGGCTGTGGGCTATGAACTGAAGTCGCACCCTATAGCGCCCGGTCGCCGGTCAGTTGTCTGTGCTCGACATCGAGCTGCTCAGAAACGCGCAAATCGTTAGAGTTTCTCCAGCGGGCATTCGACTCTGGCTCGCTCCAGCTCGACTTCAAACCCTTCGAGTTGCGCGTATTGGCGCGTGAGCTCGGCCATGGTGCGATTGATCTCGCTTTTTTTCGCTTCTATGGCTTGTTGTGCCAACGCCCACGGCATCGCCTCACCTTGATGTCCGGAGAAGATCGCCTGCAACTCCTTGAGCCGAAAACCCATGTCTTTGGCGCACTTGATGAAGATCAGCAGTTCGACACTCTGCTGATCGTAGAGACGGTAGTTACCCTGTCGCCGGGGTGTGGGCAACAGACCGATCGACTCGTAGTGGCGGATGCTTTTGATGGTGGTGCCGGAACGTTGCGCGGCTTGGCCGATGTACATAAAAGTCCTTTTTTCAACAAGTAACAGCGCGGCGCATTATCGGCAGACTCAGCGGCGTGCGATAGCCTGAGCCTGTTGTAACCAGCTTCTTCGTTGCTGATCGGTTGAGCCGAGCACCGGGCCGAACGTGAGGGTGCGCAGTGGTTTGATCCCGCAAAATTGGAGGGTAGTCTTGCGTACTTCATGCAGTCCGGGCATGCGATAGATCAAGCGGTAATACCAGGGTGGTGTGTCCATGGTCACCAGCAAATGCGCGGTGCGGCCATTCAACAACTTGTCGGGGAACGCTTTGCCTTTTCGGTATTTGAAAGCAAACCCCGGCAGCAACACCCGGTCAAAAAAACCTTTGAGCAGCGCCGGAATACCGCCCCACCAGATCGGGTAAACCAGCGTCAGATGTTCCGCCCAGAGGATGTCGGATTGTGCCGCGTTCAAGTCATCTTCCAGCGCCTGGATCTGTTGATACCCGTCGCGCAACACCGGGTCGAAAACCATCTCGCCAAGGCGCAACTGGCGCACTTCGTGTCCGGCATCGAGTGCTGATTGAGCGTAGCGCTCAGCAAGTGCAGCGCAAAAACTAGTGGTAGAAGGATGGCCGAGAATCAGCAGAATGCGTTTGCCCATGGTCATCGTCCTTGCTGTAAAAAGGCCAAGGATGAAGTCTGCCCCTTAGGGGAGAGTCAAGGCTTTCAGCAGCGCCTTGGCGTAACTCGGCAGCGCGCTGAAATCTCTGGCGCAGAGCATCAACGTGCGGCGCGCCCAAGGCTCGTCGAGGGCAACGCTTTTGAATGAGCGTGGCGTTGCGCGCTCGACGGCAGCCAGCGGCACGATCGCCACTCCGGCGCCGTGGCCAACCATGCGCATCACGCCGTCGAAACCGTCGGCGCGGATGCGGATCTGCATGCGCGAGCCGCTGTGCAAAGCCTGTTCTTCAAGATAGATCGCCAGTGCGCTGTCGGCGCTCAGTCCTACGAAGTCGTAGCGCAAGGCATCACTGAAACTGACCTCGACGGCGTCAGACAACGGGTGATCCAGCGGCAGAATCAGTACCAGCGGATCGTCGCGAAAGGGCTGGGCTTGCAGGTCGCTGGTGTCGACCGCGTCGGAAACAATCCCAAGATCCGCCGCCCCCTGTCGCAAGGCGTGGGTGATGCGGGCGCTGGGCAGCTCTTGCAGATCGATGTCGAGATTGGGATGGCTGCGCAGGAAGTCCGCGAGCACTTCCGGCAGGTACTCGGTGATTGCGGTGGTATTGCACAACAACCGCACCTGACCTTTGACGCCTTGCGCGTACTCGGCGAGATCCTGCTGCATGCGTTCGGCTTGTTGCAGGAGGATGCGTGCGTGGTGGGCCAACGCTTTGCCGGCCGGCGTCGGGGTGACACCGCGGCGACCGCGTTCCAGAAAGTCAGCGCCGAGTGAGGCTTCCATTGCACGAATTCGCGCACTGGCCGCCGCGAGCGAGAGGTGACTGCGAGCGGCGCCGGCGGTGATGTTGCCGGTGTCGAGGATTTGCAGGTAGAGGCGCAGGTCGGTGAGGTCGAAGTGCATGTTGTCAGCCTGGGTTTGCAGTGTCTGGACTGGCCCTATCGCTGGCAAGCCAGCTCCCACAGGGTTTTGTGTGTACTCAGGTTTTGAATGCAACCGATAAACCTGTGGGAGCTGGCTTGCCAGCGATGGGGCCAGTTGCCTTAATGAATTTCTAAGCCTCTTGCATTGGCAGAGGCAGCCTCAGTATATGGCAGATTTCCAGCCCGACTCATCTGGCGCACAGTTGCGCCATGAACACACTCGCAAGCTTCTACCAGAACCTCGGCCTGACCCTTTCCTTGCTGGTCATCGCCACCTTCATGCTCGCCGGTCTGATCAAAGGCGTCATTGGCCTCGGCCTGCCTACCGTCGCCATGGGGCTGCTCGGTCTGGCTATGGCGCCAACACAGGCTGCCGCGTTGCTGATTATCCCGGCAACGTTAACCAACGTCTGGCAATTGGCGTTCGGCGGTCACTTGAAAGGATTGATCAAACGCCTCTGGCCGATGCTCTTGATGATCTTCCTCGGCACCGCTATCGGCACATTGTGGATCGGCATGGCCGGCGGACATTGGGTGGTGCGCGGATTGGGGGCGGCGCTGTTGCTGTATGCGTTGAGCGGGTTGTTCCTGCCGACGCTGCACATACACCCGCGCCATGAGCCATGGCTTGCCCCGGTCTGCGGGGCGATCACCGGCATCATCACCTCGGCCACCGGGGTCTTCGTGATTCCGGCAGTGCCGTACCTGCAAGCGCTAGGCTTGAATCGCGATGAACTGGTGCAGGCGCTCGGGCTGTCGTTCACCGTCTCGACCCTGGCGCTGGCCGGCGGCTTGCTCTGGCGTGGCGCGTTGGGTGGCGGCGAATTGAGCGCTTCGCTGCTGGCGCTGATTCCGGCAGTGCTTGGCATGTTGCTCGGCCAATGGCTGCGTCAGCGAATCAGCGCGGTGCTGTTCAAGCGCGTGTTCTTCATCGGTCTGGGCGCGCTCGGCGCCCACTTGCTGGTCAGCGGCTAGCCGAAGATTCGCTGAGCATGTCGATCGCGCGAATGTCGAAATCCCGCTCCAGATAGTCCATGCGCTGCTCGGAAAACTCCTTCATGTGCGGCAGGTTCGAGTGCACATCCAGATGCGCCTGGGATTCCCAGATCTCGTAGAAGATGAACAGCGTCGGATCTTCTTTATCGCGCAGCATGTGGTATTCGATGCAGCCCGGCTCGGCGCGGCTTGGCTCGACATAGGCGCGGAACAGCGCTTCGAAGGCCGCGGATTTCTCCGGGCGGGTCTTGGCGTGCAGGATGAAACCCTGGCGTTCACTCATCGATAAAACTCCTCAAGTTCAGATGGCGGCCAATCCTACGGCAACAATCTGCGTCCGATTCGTGCGTTTTACTCAAATGTATTTTGCGCAACCACGGCTTATTCCGCGCGAGGCGGATCGTTAATCTGCCGCCATTCCATTTTTCCCTTCTCCCTCCAGCCCAGTGGCTGCGCCGAGGCTTTCTCATGAAAAAAGTTTTGTTACTCAATGGCGGTAAGAAATTCGCCCATTCTGACGGTCGCTACAACACCACCCTGCACGAAGCTGCGCTGAGCGTGCTGGATCGCGGCGGTGTCGACGTCAAAACGACGTTCATCGACGAGGGTTATGACGTCGCTGAAGAAGTCGCCAAATTCCTCTGGGCAGACGTGATCATTTATCAGATGCCGGGCTGGTGGATGGGCGCGCCGTGGACAGTAAAAAAGTACATTGACGAAGTCTTCACCGAAGGCCACGGCAGCCTCTACGCCAGCGATGGTCGCACCCGTTCCGATGCGTCGCAGAAGTACGGCAGTGGTGGTCTGGTCCAGGGCAAGCAATACATGCTGTCGCTGACGTGGAACGCCCCGCAGCAAGCGTTTGATGACCCGACTGACTTCTTCGAAGGCAAAGGCGTGGACGCGGTGTACTTCCCGTTTCATAAGGCTAACGAGTTTTTGGGCATGACCGGGTTACCGACGTTTCTGTGTGTCGATGTGATGAAACGTCCGAACATTGAAAATGATGTGGCGCGCTACGAGCAGCATTTGAGTGAGGTGTTTGGCCTCAAGGCTTGAGTGGTTTCGGGCTACTATCGGTTGTAACAGCAAAAGATCGCAGCCTTCGGCAGCTCCTACAGGGGAACGCATTTCACTGTAGGAGCTGCCGAAGGCTGCGATCTTGGCGATTTCAAAGAGGACACCCGTGAAAGCCAGATCCGATGAGTTGCAGATTTTCGTCTGTGTGATCGAGTGCGGTTCGATTTCCGCCGCTGCCGAGCAGGTCGGGCAGACGCCGTCGGCGGTCAGTCGCACGCTGTCGCGGCTGGAAGCCAAGCTTGATACCACGCTGATCAACCGCACCACGCGGCGCATGGACCTGACCGAGGAGGGCAAGTATTTCTTTGAGCAGGCCAAGCTGATTCTCGATCAGATGGAGCAACTCGAAGAACGCCTGTCCTCACGCCAGCAAACCCCGTCCGGACGCCTGCGGATCAACGCCGCGTCGCCGTTCATGCTGCACGCCGTCGTGCCCTACATCGACGAATTCCGCCGGCTCTACCCGGACATCCAGCTCGAACTCAACAGCAATGACCTGATCATTGACCTGCTGGAACAAAGCACCGACGTCGCCATCCGTATCGGCACGCTCGCCGACTCGACATTGCATGCGCGTTCGCTGGGTTGCAGTCCGCTGCTGATCGTCGCCAGCCCTGCCTATCTGAAAAAACACGGCACGCCGCTGCAAGTCGCCGAACTGAGCGAGCACACCTTGCTCGGATTCACCCAGAACGAAGGCCTCAATCAGTGGCCGTTGCGTTACGTGCACGGTGACCGCTGGCCCATCACCCCAGCCATCAGCGCCTCCAGCGGCGAAACCGTTCGGCACTTGGCGCTGGAAGGACAGGGCATCGCCTGCCTGTCGCACTTCATGACCATCGACGACATCCGCGCCGGGCGTTTGAAGGTCGTGCTAGCGGAATTCAACAGCGGTTATCGCCAACCGATCAACGCCGTTTACTACCGTAACTCGCAACTGGCGCTGCGCATTCAGTGCTTCCTCGACTTCATCCAGAGCAAACTCGCAGCCTACGCCAGCGCCGATTTCAAAGGTTGATTCGTGACCTCTGCGCAACAGTGATTTGGGCGAGCGCGGGTTTTTCGGCCGCCGTCGTCGGTCGATACTCGTTCCATCACTTACTCACGCAGGGAGTTTCTCCATGAACGTATTCGTCACCGGCGCTGCCGGTTTTATCGGCGGCTCCATCGCTACCGGTCTGGTTCAGGCCGGGCATAACGTCACGGGTCTGGTGCGCAGCGCCGAACAGGCCGATGAACTCAAAGCACTGGGCATCACCCCGGTGATCGGCACCCTCGACGACCAAACACTGCTCGCCGAACAGGCCCGCGCCGCCGACGCAGTGATCAACGCCGCCAGCAGCGACCATCGCGCAGCGGTTGAGGCCTTGCTCGATGCATTGCGCGGCTCCAACAAAGTATTCCTGCACACCAGCGGTTCGAGCATCGTCGGCGATGCATCCGGCGGCAAGTCGAGCGACGTCATCTACTACGAAGACAACCTCCCCGAGCCGACCGTCGACAAAGCCGCACGCGTGGCCATCGACAACCTGATCCTCGATGCAGCGAAGGACGGCGTGAACTCGGCCGTCATCTGCAACACCCTGATCTACGGCCACAGCCTGGGCGTCAACCGCGACAGCGTGCAATTGCCGCGCTTGCTGAAACAGGCGCGCAAAAGCGCTGTGGTTCGCCACGTCGGCACGGGTCAGAACATCTGGTCCAACGTACACATCGAAGACGTCGTCGCCCTGTACCTGCTGGCGCTGACCAAAAACGTCGCGGGCACGTTCTACTTTGTCGAAAGCGGCGAAGCGTCGTTCATCGACATGACCACCGCCATGGCCGAAGCCCTGAATCTGGGCCAGCCACAAGACTGGCCACTTCCGGATGCCGAAGCCGAGTGGGGTTATGAAATGGCCAACTACGGCCTCGGCTCCAACAGCCGGGTACGCGGCAAACACGCCCGCGAAATGCTGGGCTGGACGCCGAAACGTACATCGGTGGTTGAATGGATTCGTAACGAAATGGTGTGATTCTTTCAACACCACAATACCTGTGGGAGCCAGCCTGCTGGCGATAGCGGCTGATCATCCAGCATCAATGTTGAACATGACGCCGCCATCGCTGGCAAGCCAGCTCCCACAAGTTGTCCGCTTTCTGTCTGAAGAAATTTGATCAAACTGTGGGAGCGAGCTTGCTCGCGAAAGCGGTGGATCAGTCGACAGAGATGTTGAATGTGACAACGCCATCGCCAGCAGGCTGGCTCCTACAGGTTGTCCGCATTCCACCTGAAGAAACTCGATCAACTTGTGGGAGCTGGCTTGCCAGCGATAGCGGCTGATCATCCGACATCTATGTTGAATGTGAAAACGTCATCGCCAGCAGGCTGGCTCCTACAAGTTGTCCGCATTCCACCTGAAGAAACTCGATCAACTTGTGGGAGCTGGCTTGCCAGCGATAGCGGCTGATCATCCGACATCTATGTTGAATGTGAAAACGCCATCGCCAGCAGGCTGGCTCCTACAGGTTGTCCGCATTCCACCTGAAGAAACTCGATCAACTTGTGGGAGCTGGCTTGCCAGCGATAGCGGTCGACCAGTCAGCATCTATGTTGAACGTGCCGCCGCCATCGCTGGCAAGCCAGCTCCCACAGGGTTTTGTGTTTGGCAAAAGAGCATGAAAATCCCGCCCCCCAATTTTCATTAATCACGACAAGACATATCCATCCGCGACACGCCTTGCCTCTCCACGAAAATTACTTTCATGCGGTTTGAAATCTCGATCTCGAAATGATTTATGAGTTTCACAACCCATTCGAACGTGACCCTTTCGAGGAGTACCGCATGACGCCTTCTTTCGGCTATTGGCTGCTGGTTTATGCCGCCGTGGCCATCATCGCTTTGATCGTCTTGATCGCCCGTTATCGGCTCAATCCGTTCATTGTCATCACGCTGATTTCCATTGGTCTGGCACTGGTGGCGGGGATGCCGCCGTCGGGTGTGGTGGGAGCGTATGAGGCCGGGGTCGGCAAGACGCTCGGGCACATTGCGCTGGTGGTGGCGCTGGGGACGATGCTCGGCAAGATGATGGCCGAGTCCGGTGGCGCGGACCAGATGGCGCGCACGTTGATCGATAAGTTCGGCGAGAAGAACGCGCACTGGGCGATGGTCTGCATCGCGTTTCTGGTCGGGCTGCCGCTGTTCTTCGAAGTGGGTTTTGTGTTGCTGGTGCCGATTGCGTTTACCGTGGCGCGACGGGTGGGTGTGTCGATCCTGATGGTTGGTTTGCCCATGGTTGCCGGCCTCTCGGTGGTGCATGCATTGGTGCCGCCGCACCCGGCCGCAATGCTGGCGGTGCAGGCGTATCAGGCGTCGGTCGGGCAGACCTTGTTGTATGCGATTGCCATCGGGATTCCCACGGCGATCATCGCCGGCCCGCTGTACGCCAAATTCATCGTGCCGCGCATTCAGTTGCCGGCGGATAACCCGCTGGAAAAACAATTTCTCGACCGCGAACCACGCGACAAACTGCCGAGCTTCGGCATTACCATGGCGACCATTCTGCTGCCGGTGGTGCTGATGTTGATCGGTGGTTGGGCCAACCTGATTTCGACGCCGGGCAGCGGTTTCAACCAGTTCCTGTTGTTCATCGGCAACTCGGTGATTGCGCTTTTGCTGGCGACATTGCTGAGCTTCTGGACGCTTGGGATTGCCCAGGGTTTCAACCGCGAATCGATCCTCAAGTTCACCAATGAATGCCTGGCGCCGACTGCCAGCATCACCTTGCTGGTCGGCGCGGGCGGTGGTTTGAACCGGATACTGGTCGACGCTGGCGTCACCGATCAGATTGTCGGTCTCGCTCATGAATTTCATCTGTCGCCGCTGCTCATGGGTTGGCTATTTGCCGCTCTGATGCGTATCGCTACCGGTTCGGCAACCGTGGCGATGACCACCGCGTCCGGCGTGGTCGCGCCCGTGGCCATTGGTCTGGGATATCCACACCCCGAACTGTTGGTGCTGGCGACCGGCGCCGGGTCGGTTATCTTTTCCCACGTCAACGACGGCGGCTTCTGGTTGATCAAGGAATACTTCAACATGACGGTCGCGCAGACGTTCAAGACCTGGACCGTGCTTGAGACGTTGATCTCGCTGGTCGCTTTCGGTCTGACCGTCGGCCTTTCTTACCTGCTGTAACCGGAGTCCGTCGCCATGGACATCCTCTACCAGATCCGCGCCCGTCAGGATTCCTTCAGCGCCGGCGAAGGCCGCATCGCCCGTTTGATGCTAGATGACGTCGGCTTTGCCGCCTCCGCCAGTCTCGAAGAGCTGGCGCAACGTGCCGAAGTCAGCACCGCCACATTGTCGCGATTTGCCCGCACCGTCGGTTGTCGTGACCTGCGTGATCTGCGCCTGCAACTGGCCCAGGCCAGCGGCGTGGGCAGTCGTTTTCTCGACCCGGCGGGCACGCCTGAACAGTCGGCGTTTTATGGCCAGATTGTCGGCGATATCGAAACCACCCTGCGTCAGCACTTGGCCGGGTTCGACGAATCACGCTTCGTCGATGCGGTAAAACTGCTCGGCCAAGCGAGGATGATTCACGCCTTCGGCATGGGCGGCTGCTCGACCTTGTGCAGCGATGAATTGCAGGTGCGTCTGGTACGGCTCGGCTATCCGATTGCGGTCTGCCACGACGCGGTGATGATGCGCGTCACCGCCGCCAGCCTCAACGCCGAACAGGTCGTCATCGTCTGCTCGCTGACCGGCATCACCCCGGAGCTGCTGGAGACCGTCGAACTGGCGCGCAACTACGGCGCGCGCATCCTTGCCATCACTCGCGCCGACTCGCCGCTGGCGGAACTGGCCGACATCGTCCTGCCGCTGCAAGGCGCAGAAACATCGTTCATCTACAAACCGACGGCAGCGCGTTACGGCATATTGCTTGCCATCGACGTGCTCGCGACCGAGCTGGCGCTGGCCAGTCCTGAAGACAATCAAGAACGTCTGCGGCGCATCAAACTCGCCCTCGACGAATACCGTGGCGGCGACGATCACCTGCCGCTGGGAGACTGACATGCTGTACGACACCCTGATTCGCAACGCCCTGATCATCGATGGCAGCAACACGCCCGGTTATAGCGCTGACGTGGCGATTCTCAACGGTCGAATCGAGCGCATCGGCGACTTGCACGATGCCAGCGCCAGCGAAGAAATCGACGCTGCCGGCCGCGTGCTGGCGCCGGGTTTTATCGACGTGCACACCCACGACGACACCGTGGTCATCCGTCAGCCAGAGATGTTGCCAAAACTCAGCCAAGGCGTGACCACGGTGATCGTCGGCAATTGTGGAATCAGCGCGTCGCCGGTCAGCTTGAAAAGCAATCCGCCGGATCCGATGAACCTGCTCGGCACCGCCGCGGCGTTTGTTTATCCACGCTTCAGCGATTACCGCGCAGCGGTCGAAGCGGCCAACACCACGTTGAACGTTGCCGCGTTGGTGGGGCACACGGCGCTGCGCAGCAATCATCTCGACGACCTGTTTCGCACCGCAACCCCTGCCGAAATCGCCGCGATGCGCGAGCAGTTGCGCGAAAGTCTTGAGGCTGGCGCGCTTGGATTATCCACAGGTCTGGCTTACGCCAGCGCCTATAACGCCTCCACCGATGAAGTCATGCAACTGACCGAAGAGCTGACGGCATTCGGTGCGGTTTACACCACTCATCTACGCAGCGAATTCGCCCCGGTGCTGGAGGCGATGGATGAGGCGTTTCAGATCGGGCGCCACGCCAAATCGCCAGTGATCATTTCCCACCTCAAGTGTGCCGGTGTCGGCAACTGGGGGCGCAGTCCGCAATTGCTCGCCTCACTGGAAGAGGCAGCGAAAACCCATCCAGTCGGCTGCGATTGCTATCCGTATGCGGCGAGTTCCTCGACGCTGGATTTGAAACAAGTCACGGACGCCCACCGCATCACCATCACCTGGTCGACGCCGCACCCGGAAGTCAGTGGCCGCGACCTGATCGACATCGCCACCGAATGGAACGTGCCGCTGCTCGATGCCGCCAAACGCCTGCAACCGGCGGGCGCGGTGTACTACGGCATGGACGAGGCCGATGTAAGAAGAATCCTCGCGCACCCGCTGTCGATGGTGGGCTCTGACGGACTGCCGGAAGATCCGTTCCCGCACCCACGCCTGTGGGGCGCTTTCCCACGGGTGCTCGGACATTTCAGTCGTGACGTCGGACTGTTTCCGTTGCACACGGCGGTGCACAAGATGACCGGTCTGTCGGCGGCGCGGTTTGGCTTGAAGGAAAGAGGCGAGATTCGTGAGGGAAACTGGGCGGACCTGGTGTTGTTCGATCCGGCGACCGTGCGCGATGTGGCGGATTTCCATGATCCGCAACGGGCGGCGCAGGGGATTGACGGGGTATGGATCAACGGTGTTTTGAGTTACAGCGATGGTCAGGCGAATGGCAAGAGGGAAGGGCGGTTTCTTGCGCGGGAAGGAGATTTGCGCAAAGGTTTCAGTTAATCGGAAACTCCTGTAGGAGCTGCCGGAGGCTGCGATCTTTTGATCTACGTCTCATAGTGGCACTGTGCAATTAAAGAAACTCCATCCCAAGCCGAAGTGCTGACATCCAGCCCGGTTACACTCTTGGGCCAACCAGTCAGGGAGCACCCCATGAGCTTCGGCAAAACTACCCCGATCCTGCGGATTTTCGATGAAGCCAAAGCCGTAGAGTTCTACGTCGACTTCCTCGGTTTCAAGATCGACTGGCAGCATCGTTTCGAAGCGAACTTCCCGTTGTATCTGCAGGTATCGCGTGGCGAATGCGTGCTGCATTTATCCGAGCATCATGGCGATGCCTCGCCGGGTTCGGCGTTACGCATCGAGACCGATGAGCTTGAGGCGTTTCAGCAGCAATTGGTGGCCAAGGAATACAAGTTTTCGCATCCGCAGATACAGGCGACGCCGTGGGGCAGTCAGGACATGACCATTGCCGATCCGTTTGGTAATCGGTTGGTGTTTACCAATGCTATTTGTGTGTGAGCTTGGAATCCCCTCACCCTAACCCTCTCCCAGAGGGAGAGGGGACTGACCGAGGTGTCATGCGCTGTACATCGACCTGAAAGATTTGCAGCGATTATGGATTCACAGCGGTATTTGCAGGTCGGCGTAACTCGCCAGCATCCCTCACCCCAGCCCTCTCCCCCCGGGAGAGGGCTGGGGTGAGGGTAAAAAAATCGCAAGCCAAACAAAAAGCCCACTGCCAAACCACTACGGTCTGCCAGCGGGCTTTTTCGCTACTCAGTCGGCACTAATCTGTCCAGTACCCGGTTAACCGCCAACTCTGCCAGCATCACCACCTGAGCGATGCCTTGCAGGGTTTTGCGGTGGGTGCCTTCCACCATTGCGACGTGGTTTTGAAGCATGACGGTGGCCGAGCCGAGCGTTTCACTGGCATCCACCAGCAGGGATTCGTTATCGGACTCGGGGCTGGCCATGTACAGCGCGTTGGGTTTGTAAGGCGTGGCCATGATCTCGGCGGTTGGTGGGCCGAGGTAGTGGTCGAGGGCGCGTTCGGCGGCTTCGTGGAATTTCTTTGAATCGGGGGATTCGTAGGGCGAGGCCGGGTCGGTGACCGGCGGGTTTGGCGTGATTTTGAACATAGCTGTGTTCCCGTTGTTGAGCGGCAACCCTTTTGCTACTAAACGAAAGGGTGGCAGCTGTACGCAGGTTAGTAGACCGGGGAACCCAGCTTAAGCCGGCGCGCCGAAGCGCCCTGCGTACAGCCACCATGAAGCTCAGGTACGAGAGCACCTGTGATGAATGTACGACCAGCCGAGTTACCGCGGGCTACTAAACCCGATCACTGGAAATCAGTGACGGATCCAAGTTACGCAGCAAGGCCAGGGCGCACAAGCCGGCGGATTCTGGCTTAGGCGTAGGCAGCGGCGCAAGGATTTGTGGGTGGTTTCGCGTAACGCTGAGTGTCCTTAAACGTCTGCGCTAAAAGATGTTTATTGCGATCGGAAATTTGGGATTTGCCTGTCGGGTTTTTGGTGCGGCCACTGACGCCATCGCTGGCAAGCCAGCTCCCACAGTGACCGAGTCGTACACAGAATTTGTGGTTCACCGAGAAACCTGTGGAAGCTGGCTTGCCAGCGATGAGGCCCGCACAATCACCCCCGATGCGTCTGCCGAAACTCCCCTGGCGGCATCCCGCGCCGGCTCTTGAACGTGCGATGAAACGAGCGCGGTTCGGTAAACCCCAAATACTGCGCAATGTCCTGAATCGGCAACGTGCTGTTCAACAGATAGTGCTCAGCCAACTCCTGGCGCAGATCATCCAGAATCTGCTGATACGACGTCCCCGCCTGATGCAATTGGCGCTGCAACGTGCGCACCGACACAGCCAGCTGCTCGGCCACCTGCTCCTTGCGCGGCAGTCCCTCCTTGAGCAATTGACGCAAAATGCTCTTCACCTGTTGCGCAAGCGACGCATCCTCCAGGGTCGCCATCAAACCCATCGCATGCTCTTCCAGCGTGCGCAGCAATTGCGCATCGGCCTGACGCAGCGGCAACTGCAAATACGCCGGCGGCACAATCAACGCCGAATACGGCTGATCGAACAGCACCGGGCAATCGAAAAACGCTTCGTACTGCGCCAGCGTCACCTCGTCTGGACACGAATGTTCCAGCCAGACTGCCGCTGGCGACATCTGCGTATCAGCAATCCAGCGCGCATATTGCAGCCACGAACCGAGGACGTTCTCCACCAGATGCCGACGAATCCGCGGGCGCTGATAGCGGCAGGTCCATATCAGGTGTACTTGGCCATCCTGCATCTCGGCGCGGCTGACGCCCATGTCGCCCACCAGTTTCTCGAACGGCATGATGCGGCTCATCGCATCGCCCAGGGTCGCGCAGTTCATGGTGATGTAACCCAAAACGCTCCATGAATTGGGCAGCACAAAATTCGCTGCGTTGAGCCCGAACAGCGGATCGCCCGAGTGCTCGCAGAAATAGTCGAGCAACTTTTCATGCGCCTCACCCGGCAAGCGCAGGGTGTTGTCGCTCAACTGCTGCGCCTGCAACCCGGCCGCCGCCAACGCAGGCTCGATGGCCATGCCCAATTGCTCGGCATGGCGCAGGTACTTGAGCAGCGGCGGAACGGAGGTGAAGCCGAGCGATTGCATGATCGTATTCCCTTGATCAAAGCGTGCATGAGCGGATGAATGCCTGAAAGGTAATTTGAAACCACGGCTAAAGTAAATGGCTGACGCTTGCGCGACGTTTGACTCAATTGGCTACACGAACTGGCCGGATGCGACCGTGACACTTTTCGGCCGCCGACTAGTATGGACGCCTGAAATATCGCTGATAAGAACCGAAAAAGGACACACGCATGCGACGCTGGAACGGCTGGGGAGATGCAACCACGGTGGTCGAACTGCCGGCCCAGGGCGCGAGTTTTCTCGCCGAACGGTTGGGCGACGGTCGAGCGCTGCCCGATGCGACGCTGGAAACGGCGCTGGCCCGCGTGCCTGAATCGCGGTTGCGGGCTCACACGTTGTACAGCGTCGATGCTCATGACCGGTTACTGCACGCTCGCGGCCAGAGCCTGCCGGATTGGCTGGCGTTGCGCGAAGGCACGTTGGGCAATTATCCCGATGCGGTGGCGTTCCCTGAGACGGCCGAGCAGATTCGCCAATTGCTGGTGCTCGCCCATGAACAAGACCTGTGCCTGATTCCTTACGGCGGCGGCACGTCGGTGGCCGGGCACATCAATCCGCCGGATTCCGCACGGCCGGTGGTGACGGTTTCGCTGGCGCGGATGAATCGTCTGATCGACCTTGATGAACAAAGCTTGCTGGCAACGTTCGGCCCCGGTGCCAGTGGTCCACAGGTGGAAAGTCAGTTGCGGGCGCGGGGTTACACGCTGGGGCATTTTCCGCAGTCGTGGGAGCTGTCGACGTTGGGCGGTTGGGTTGCCAGCCGTTCCAGCGGCCAGCAATCGCTGCGTTATGGACGGATCGAGCAATTGTTCGCCGGGGGCACGCTGGAAACGTTCGCCGGCCCTCTGCAAATCCCCACGTTCCCGGCTTCGGCCGCCGGCCCCGATCTGCGTGAAGTGGTGTTGGGCTGCGAGGGCCGTTTCGGGATCATTTCCGAGGTCAAGGTGCGGATTAGCGCACTGCCCGCCGATGAACGTTTTTACGGTGTATTTCTGCCCAGTTGGACCAAAGCGCTGCAAGCCATCCGCCAATTGGCTCAGGCGCGCGTGCCGCTGTCGATGCTGCGCCTGTCCAACGCGGTGGAGACCGAAACGCAACTGGCGTTGGCCGGTCACCCGCAACAAATCGCCTGGCTGGAAAAGTACCTGAGCCTGCGCGGCGCAGGCGAGGGCAAGTGCCTGCTGACCTTCGGCGTGACCGGCAATCGTCGGCAAAATGCGCTGTCGCTGAGGCAAGCGCGGCAGCATCTCAAAGCCTTTGGCGGCGTATTCACCGGCACCTTGCTCGGCAAGAAATGGGCACAGAATCGCTTCCGTTTCCCGTACCTGCGCGAGAACCTGTGGAACGCCGGTTACGTGGTCGACACCCTCGAAACCGCGACCGACTGGAGCAACGTCGACAACCTGCTCACTCTCATCGAAAACAGCCTGCGCGATGCCTTGGCCGCTGAGGGCGAGCGGGTGCATGTGTTCACTCACCTGTCCCACGTTTACGGTGAAGGGTCGAGCATCTACACCACCTACGTGTTTCGCCCGGCGGCGGATTACCCCGCGACGCTGGCGCGCTGGCAGGCGCTCAAGCACGCGGCCAGCCAGACCATCGTCGACAACCACGGCACCATCAGTCACCAGCACGGCGTGGGCAAGGATCACGCGCCGTACCTGCTGCGCGAGAAAGGCGCGCTGGCGATGGACACCTTGCAGGCGCTGAGCCGGCACTTCGATCCGGCCGGGCGCCTCAACCCCGGCACGCTGTTGCCGGAGTGACGGCCATGACTGCGCACTGGAACGCCGCGTGGCGCCAGCAGGTTTTGCCGACGCTGGCCGATCAGACCTGGGATCTGATCGTCATCGGCGGCGGTATCAGTGGCGCCGGAATCCTGCGTGAAGCCGCGCGCCGTGGCTGGCGCTGCCTGCTGCTGGAGCAGCGCGATTTTGCCTGGGGCACGTCCAGCCGATCTTCAAAAATGGTCCATGGCGGTTTGCGCTACATCGCCAAGGGTCAATGGCGATTGACCCGCGACTCGGTACGCGAGCGTCAGCGCCTGCTTGACGAGGCGCCGGGGCTGGTCGAGCCGATGAGTTTCATGATGCCGCACTATCGCGGCGGCTTTCCCGGGCCACGGGTATTGGGTGGTTTGCTTTCGGTGTACGACGCTCTGGCCGGGCGGCGCAGCCACCGTTTTCATGACGCGCAGCAACTGCGATATCTGGCGCCGGGGGTAAAGGAAACCGAACTGCTCGGCGGCACCTGTTTTGTCGATGCGCTGACCGATGATGCGCGGCTGGTGATGCGTGTATTGAGCGAGGCGCGGGCCGACGGCGCGGTGGTGCTAAACGGCGTGCGCGTTGAGCATCTGCTGCGTGAGGACGGGCGCGTGCGCGGGGTTCAGGTTGAGGACTGCGAGGCTGGCGCGTCCCTGCAATTGCGCTGCGGCGTGCTGGCCGTGGCAACCGGCGCCTGGGCTGAACGCCTACGACCAGCCGAGGCACCACGGCAGTTGCGCCCGTTGCGCGGCAGTCATTTGTTGTTGCCGGGCTGGCGACTGCCGGTGGCGCAGGCGTTCACCTTTTTGCATGAGCGTGATCGGCGACCGGTGTTTGTTTTTCCGTGGGAAGGCGCGACAGTGGTCGGCACCACGGATCTGGATCATCACGAAAATCTGGATCAAAGCGCGAGCATCAGCGCTGAAGAACTCGACTATTTGTTGGCGGCTTGCACGCAACAGTTCCCCGGCGCCGAAGTGGTTGCCGCCGATGTGCTATCGACCTGGTCGGGCGTGCGTCCGGTGGTCGGTGGCGCGGGGGCGAATCAAGACAAACCCTCGAATGAAACCCGTGAGCACGTGCTGTGGCAAGAGCCGGGTTGCGTGACCCTGGCCGGCGGCAAACTGACGACGTTTCGCCCGCAAGCCATCGAAGTACTCAAGGCTTGCGCGGCGATGCTTGATCGGCCGTTTGATGATGACGCCGCGCCGGTGTTCGCCGCCGTGCCGCCGCTGGCGATCGCGGGACTTGGCGCGCAGCAGTGGCGACGTCTGGCTGGCCGGCATGGCCGGGACCTGCCAAGGCTGGCGCAACTGCTCACGGAACTGGGCCACGACACGGTCGGCAACACCGACACCTTGTGGGCTGAACTGGCCTTCGCCTGCGAAGCAGAAATGGTCCTGCACCTCGATGACCTGCTGCTGCGCCGCACCCGATTGGGCCTGTTGCTGCCACGCGGTGGCGAAGATTATTTCGCCGCCATCCGCCAACTCTGTCAGCCGCGACTGGGTTGGAGCGACGAATACTGGCAGCATGAATTACAGCGTTATCAGGCGTTGTGGCAGCGCCATCACGGTTTGCCGGATGCCACGCCTTGATGCCCCTTGAAGAGAGCTCCATGGATAACCACCCGAACAAGCGCTACCTGCTGGCTATCGACAACGGCACCCAAAGCGTGCGCGCGCTGCTCTTCGATTTGCAGGGTAATTTGCTCGGTAAAGGCAAAGTCGAGCTGCAGGCCTATTACTCGGCGCAACCGGGCTGGGCCGAGCAAGACCCGGAATATTACTGGGCGAAACTCGGCGAGGCCTGCCAGCAAGTCTGGCAACAAACCGGCATTGATCGCTCAGAGATTGCCGGCGTTTCCCTGACCACGCAGCGCGGCACCGTGATCAATGTCGATGCCGAAGGCAAACCGTTGCGCCCGGCGATTCTGTGGCTCGATCAACGCCAGAGTGAGGTCGAAGGCGGGATAAAAGGGCCGTGGGGCTGGTTGTTCAAACTGGTCGGTGCGCAGGTCACCGTGGATCATTTTCGCGCCCAGGCCGAGGCCAACTGGATCGCCCGCCATCAGCCCGAAGTGTGGGCGGCGACCGACAAGTTTTTGCTGCTCTCGGGGTTTCTCACCCATCGCTTGTGCGGGCGTTTTGTAGATTCGGTGGGGTGTTGCGTCGGCTACTTGCCGTTCGACTTCAAACGCTTGAAGTGGGCCGCGCCGAGTGACTGGAAATGGCAGGCCCTGGCTGTGCGCCCCGAGCAACTGCCGACCCTGCACAAACCCGGTGAAACCCTCGGCTACATCACCGCGCAAGCCAGCCGCCACACCGGAATTCCCGAAGGGCTGCCGCTGATTGCGGCGGGGGCCGACAAGGCTTGCGAGGTGGTCGGTTCCGGCGTGGTCGATGCGAGCACGGTGTGCCTGTCTTACGGCACCACGGCGACGATCACCAGCACCCGCTCGCGCTATCTGGAAATCGTCCCGCTGATCCCGCCTTATCCGTCGGCGGTGCCGGATCAATTCAACTGCGAGGTGATGATTTATCGCGGTTACTGGATGGTCAGCTGGTTCAAGAACGAGTTCGGTTTGCGCGAGATGCAGCAGGCGAAGGAGCAGGGCATCGAGCCCGAGCAATTGTTCGATGCATTGGTGGAGGCGGTGCCACCGGGATCGATGGGTTTGATGCTGCAACCCTACTGGTCGCCAGGCATTCGCGAGCCGGGCGTGGAGGCGAAAGGCGCGATGATCGGCTTCGGCGATGTGCACACCCGCGCGCATATTTACCGGGCGATTCTGGAAGGGCTGGCGTATGCCTTGCGCCAGGGCCTGGAGAACATCGAGCGGCGTTCGAAGGTGTCGGTCAAACGGCTGCGTGTTGCTGGCGGCGGTTCGCAAAGTGATGCGGCGATGCAGCTGACGGCGAACATTTTTGGCCTGCCCGCCGAGCGTCCGCACGTGTACGAAGCGTCCGGCTTGGGCGCGGCGATTTGCTGCGCGGTGGGGTTGGGACTGCATGCGGATTTCCCCACGGCCATCGCGGCGATGACCCGGGTGGGCGCGATGTTCATGCCGCAGCCTGAGGCGCAAAAAATCTATGAGCAGCTGTACAAAGAGGTCTACCTGCGCATGTATCGCCAGCTCAAGCCGCTGTACCAAAGCATCCGGAAAATCACCGGCTACCCCGCCTGAAAAAACACCGCAACCCCCCCTGTAGGAGCTGCCGAAGGCTGCGATCTTTTGATGTTGATCTTAAAAAACAAGATCAAAAGATCGCAGCCTTCGGCAGCTCCTACAGGGGAGAGGGGCAAATTGCGACGACGCTCATATGGCGCTATCGGAGACCTTTTCTGGTGAGATTGGACAGTGTCAGCGGCGGGGTCGGTTGTTAGGCTCATCCCCCTCGGCATCTCCAATAAGAATCACAAGCAATGAAGCTGACATTCCTCCTGTTGCTGCTTTTTGCAACGGCCCCGACCGCTTGGGGCTGGTCGAACCATACGGTGGGCAGCTACCTGGCGTTGCAGGATTTGCCAGCGCTGCGTGATGCTTCAGACATTGAAGTCGAGCCGCTGGAGCAGTTTCTTGCGCAGCAATATCCGGCCGTGGTTGCGCTGCTCGAGCAACAGGAAAGCTTCGCTCGCGAGCACTTCGCCCAATACCCTCCGCGCCCCGACAATCTGCAATTGCCCGCCGTGCCGGGGGACAATCTGCGCCACGATTTCTTCACCGCGCTGCGCATCAATCCGCAGATCCATCTGGCGATGGTGATCCAGCCTTTGCCGGGCAAGGATCTGCCCGACCGCGAGCACTTCAGCGCCGAGCAAGTCATGGTCGAGCAGACGCTCTCGCCGTGGAATCGGCAGCGCTTCATCGTTGTCGCTGAAGGCGAAAAAGTCGCGCCCCTTGCGGTGCTGGCCAGCGCTGCCGACGAGCCGGATTACGGTCACGACATCAATCTGTTCAGCGACAACCCGGGCGAAGTCGGCGCGGTATACGGCTTCGGCCCGCAGCCTTTTGGCGATGCGCGGTATCAGTACAGTTCCCAGGCGCCTTTCCACATGGGCTTCTTCCACGAGAGCCCGGTGGTGTATGCCGCTGCCGGTTTTCTTGAGCGCAGTTGGCCGCACTGGCGCGCGTATCAATACATGGGCCTGGCGCGACTGGCGTTTGCCAGCGGCCATCCCTACTGGGGCTATCGCTTCCTCGGCTGGGGCCTGCACCACGTCCAGGACCTGACCCAGCCGTATCACGCCAAGCCGTTGCCCGGCGTCGATCTTGCCAGTCTGCTGCTGTTGGAAGGTAAGGCGCTGGCCGGTTTTGCGGGCGACAAACAGGCGTCAATCGAGCGTGTTGCGACGCGGCATATGGAGGTCGAGAAATACCAATCGACCTGGCTGCGACGCTTGCTGCGCGCCGGGCAAGCGCATCCGATGCTCGACGCTTACACCGATTTTTCCCAGGACAAACAGTATCCACCGTACTCCGTGGACTACCTGCGCGAGGTGGTCAGCGCCGAGTCTGTTGATGACTCCGCCGCGTTCGATGAAGCCATCGGCCAGTGGCTGGAGACGGCGCCGGTCACCAATGATTTCAGCAGCGGCAATCAGTTGCGCCGGGAAGATTTCGACCATCCGGCACTCAATCAACAGCTGTTCAGACTGCTCGGCCATTTCGGCGCGCACAGCCGGATTTATGTCAGTGCGGGACTAGCGCCCTAGCCATCGCGGCAGGACCAAAAACAATAAAAAACAGGGAAGGAGGAAGAGATGATCAACACTCGATTGCGCCTGTCTGGTGCGGTGCTACCCGGTGTCGGCCTGGCAGGGCTGCTGCAACTCTGCGCGGTCGACGGGGTGCAGGCCGCCGAGTTCAGTGTGCTGGATAAACAGGTCACCGGTTCGTTCGACACGACCTTGTCCTATGGTCGCTTGTGGCGGGTGCAGGGCCGCGACAAAACCAACGATGACGTCAACACCAACGACGGTAATCGCAACTTCGACACCGGACTGGTTTCCGAGGTGTACAAGATCACCTCGGAGCTTGAGGCCAACTATCAGAACTACGGCCTGTTCGTGCGCGGCACCGCGTTCTACGACACCCAACTGATGGACAAGCGCAACGATTACTACCGCAACAACAATCCGTCACAACCGAGCCAGAGCTACCCGCAGGACGACCGCTTCACCAGCCAGACCCGCGACATCGCCGGCACCCGGATCGAGATGCTCGACGCTTACGTCCACGGCAGTTGGGACGTGGCGCAGATGCCGGTGACGGCGCGCGTCGGCCGTCAGGTGTTCAACTGGGGCGAGGGGATTTTCTATCGCGGCGGCATCAACACCACCAATCCGGTGGACGCGGCCAAGTACCGTTTGCCCGGCGCCGAGGTCAAGGAAGTGCTGGTGCCGGTGGAGGCGCTGAGCTTCAACATCGGCCTGACTGACAGCCTGACCCTGGAGAGTTTCTACCAGACCAACTGGAAGGAAACCCGCATCGATCCGGTCGGCACGTTCTACTCGCAAACCGATCTGTTCGCCGACGGTGGCAACACCGGCTACAACGATTTCAGCGGCACCGCTCTCGACACGCCCGTGCCAGGATTTGGCAACGTCATCGGTCTGTACAGCGCATTGGGCAACAACCCGTTGCTCGGCCCCGTCCTGCAATCCACCGGGCTGTACGCCAACGGTGTGACCCCGGCGTACGGCAACACGCTCAAAGTGGCGTCCGTCGGCAAGGACTACAACGCGCGCAACGACGGCCAGTTTGGTTTTGCCTTTCGCTACATCGCCGAACAGCTCAACAGCACCGAGTTTGGCCTGTACCTGGTCAACTACCACGCCAAGGAACCGACCATCGCGGCGGATCTGGGTGGGTACAACGGCATCGATATGAACGCCCTGACCAACCTGTTGGCCGGTGTCGCCGGCAGTCAGGCCGGGGCACTCGCCGATGGTCTGGCCACGGCGGATGTGATGGGCAACATCCAGGCGCATCGGCGCTATGCCGAAGACATTCGCATGTACGGTTTCAGCTTCAACACCACGTTGGGCGAGGCCTCGGTGTTCGGTGAAGTGGCCTATCGACCGAACCTGCCCATCGGCGTTGCGGCCACCAACGACCTGATCGGCGATCTGGCCAACGGTGCGGCTGCGGCGGTAACGGGCCAGTCGATCAATGTCGGCGGGCAAATGGTCACCCTCGACAGCCAGATCAACAACGCCGAGCGCGTTGAAGCGTTCAATACCTCGTTGGGCACCATCTACAACTTCGGTCCGACCGGGTCGTTCGACTCGCTGTTCGGCATCTTCGAACTGGCCTCCGAACACCTGCGCGGCAGCAATCTGCAATACACCGCTTTCGACGGCAGCAATCGTTACTACGCCGGCACCGGTAACTATTCCTATGTGTCCGGCGGTGAGCGTGACGATCAGGTCAACCGCGATTCCTACAGCTACACGGCGATGCTCAACGGCACGTGGAACGACGTGTATGCCGGGGTCAACGTTTCGCCGTACGTCGTCTACAAGGATGATTTCAAGGGCAACAGCTATCAGGCCGGCAACACCATCGAAGGTCGCAAGGCCTACACACTGGGGATCAAGGCCAACTACCAGAACAAGCTCGAGGCCGAGTTGCAGTACACCGAGTTCTACGGCGGCGGGCAGAACAACGGCATTCGCGATCGCGACAACGTCGGGTTCAACCTCAAGTATTTCCTTTGATTGCCCAGAACAAATCTTGCGGCACCCCGGCCCCCTGCGGGAGCGGGCTTGCCCGCGATGACGGCAGCACATTCGACATCAATGGTGGCTGATCCACCGTAATCGCTGGCAAGCCAGCTCCAACAGGTTTCTGCATTCTGGAGAAGATCATGTTTCACATTTCAAGGCTGACAAAAACATCACTAGCGTTGTTGCTAAGTTTGGCCGCCGGCACTGCACTGGCCGCCATCACCCCCCAGCAAGCCGAGCAGTTAAAAACTACCCTGACCCCCATGGGCGCCGAGCTTACCGGCAACGCCGCCGGCACCATCCCCGCCTGGACCGGCGGCATCACTCAGGCCCCGGCAGGCTACAAACCGGGCCAGCATCACCCGGACCCGTTTGCGGCGGACAAACCGTTGTTCACCATCACCAAAGCCAATCTCGATCAGTACAAATCCCATCTCAGCCCGGGCCAGATTGCACTGTTCAACAGCTACCCCGACACCTTCCAGATGCCGGTCTATCCTTCGCGTCGATCAGGTTCTGCACCGCAATGGCTGTACGACAACACCCTGAAAAATGCGACCTCGGCCAAGTTGCTCGACGGTGGCAGCGGGTTCTCCGATGCCTATGGCGGCGTGCCGTTTCCGGTGCCCAAGGATGGCGTCGAAGTGCTTTGGAATCACATCACCCGTTACCGCGGCATCTACGTTGTACGTCGCGCCTCCGAGGCGCCGGTCCAGCGCAACGGCAGCTTCGCGCTGGTGACCTCGCAGCAGGAAGCGCTGTTCAACTATTACCGTCCCGGCGGGCAGTTCGCCGACCTGAAAAACATCCTCTTCTACTACGTGGCATTTGTGAAAAGTCCGGCACGGCTGGCGGGCGGTGCAGCGCTGGTGCACGAAACCCTCGATCAGCTCAAGGATGCGCGCCAGGCCTGGATCTACGACGCCGGCCAACGCCGCGTGCGCCGCGCGCCGAACCTTGCGTACGACACGCCAATCGCCTCGTCCGATGGCCTGCGCACTGCCGACGACACCGACCTGTTCAACGGCTCGCCGGATCGCTACGACTGGAAGCTCAAGGGCAAGCAGGAAATCTACATCCCCTACAACAACTACAAAGTCGCCAGCCCCGACGTGAAGTACGCGCAACTGCTTACCCCCGGTCACCTCAACCCGCAATTCACCCGCTATGAGCTGCACCGCGTGTGGGTGGTGGAAGGCAACCTCAAACCCGGTTCGCGGCACATTTATTCCAAGCGCGTGCTGTTTCTGGATGAGGACAGTTGGGGGGCTGCGCTGGTCGATCAATACGACGGGCGAGGGGAGTTGTGGCGCGTGTCGATGGCCTACCTGAAAAACTTCTACGACCTGCCCACCACCTGGAGTGCGCTCGACGTTTTCCACGACTTGCAGGCGCGCCGTTACTACGTGCAGAACCTCGACAACGAAGAATCAGAAACCGTCGACTTCGCCCAACCTGTGCCTGAGGACGCGTACTTCATGCCGTCGGCATTGCGCCAACGCGGCACCCGCTAAAGCGCCACACAACATCCCCTGTAGGAGCTGCCGCAGGTTGCGATCTTTTGATCCTGGTTTTAAAAACAAGATCAAAAGATCGCAGCCTGCGGCAGCTCCTACATAAGGCGGGGAAATTCTGAGGTGTCTGTTCTAACGCAATCGCGGGCAAGCCCGCTCCCACACGTTCTGAGTCGAACACAACATTTGTGAACGACTCAGAACCCTGTGGGAGCGGGCTTGCCCGCGATTGGTTTATTGCTTCAGCGCGAAATCAACTTCAAACGCGGAAGTGGCTCACCATCTGCTGCAATTGACCACCCAGGCGCGCCAGTTCAACGCTGGACTTGGCGGTTTCATCGCTGGCGGCGGCAGTCTGCTCAGACACGTCGCGCACGTTGATGATGCTGCGGCTGATCTCTTCGGCCACGGCGCTTTGCTGTTCGGCAGCGGCGGCGATCTGCTGGTTCATCGACTGGATGTTCGACACCGTGCGGGTGATGTTTTCCAGCGATGCACCGGCCTTGCGGGTCAGGGCGACGCTGCTGTCAGTCAGGGCGCGGCTGTTGTTCATCACTGCCGAGACTTGCTGCGTACCGTTCTGTAAACCGGCGACCAGGCCTTCGATTTCTTCGGTGGATTTCTGCGTGCGCTGAGCCAGACCACGGACTTCGTCGGCGACCACGGCGAAACCACGACCGGCTTCACCGGCACGTGCCGCTTCAATCGCGGCGTTGAGTGCCAGCAGGTTGGTCTGTTCGGCGACGGCTTTGATCACGTCCATGACGCTGCCAATCTTGTCGCTTTCCTGTTGCAGCACGCTCATGGCTTCGGTGGAACGCACCACTTCGCTGGCCAGACGCTCAATCTGCGTGATGGCCTCGTTCACGACCTTGTCGCCTTCACGGGCTTCGCCGTCAGCCGCAGCGGCTGCTTGCGAAGCCTCTTCGGCGTTGCGCGCGACTTCCTGCACGGTGGCAGTCATCTCGTGCATGGCGGTGGCGACCTGATCGGTTTCGATCTTCTGGCTGTTTACACCGGCGCTGGTCTGCTCGGTAACGGCCGACAACTCTTCGGCAGCACTGGCGATTTGGGTCACGCCGTCGCGGATGCCGCTGATCAAGTCGCGCAGGGTGACGCCCATGCGCGCGATGCCTTGTTGCAGCACACCGAGTTCGTCGCGGCGGGTAACGGTAACGTTCTGGGTCAGGTCGCCGCTGGCGATGCGCTCGACCACGGCCAGGGTTTCTCGCAGTGGGCGGGTGATCTGACGGGTGATGATGACCGCGGCAATCACGCCAACCAGCAGGGCCAGCAGGGTGCTGATCAACTGGAAGGTACGCGCCTGAGCGCTTTCGATGTCGCGACGATCGAGCTGAATCTGATACAGCTGCTCGCTCAGGGTCACGATGGTGGCGCCCTGATCGGTCATTTCCTTACGCGCCTGCACGGCTTCGCTGTTGGCGTTTTTATAAGCCATCAACGCGCTGCGATAATTGGTCAACGCCGTTTCCAGCTGACGCAGGGCATCTTGCTGAGTATCAGCGAAATGCACGTTCAGCTGTTTGAGACTGGCGATCGCCACGTCGATCTGGCCGATGGCCTTCTGCTCGGTTTCGGCGTTGGTGGTGGCGGTGTAACCGCGCACTTCATAGCGTGCGAGGATGAACGCTTCCTTTGCGGCACTGATGGCCTGGAACTGCTCGAACCGCTGCTCGCTCATGTCCATTTGCTGAACGCGCTTGCTGATCGATTCGATCAAGTTGTATGCGGTATCGGCGTTGACGCCCATGGTGTCGCGCGCAGTGTTGCCGGTGCGATACGCGTTACGCATTTTGTTCAGGGACGTCTGGTACTCGGCGATGGTCGCCGCCTGCGCCTTGAGCAGTTTGACGTTTTCCGGGCTCTTGAAGCTGCTGATGAGCTTCTGCTGTTGCGCGGCGAAGCCGTCGAGGGTGGTCTGCACATTCTGCGCGGCGGTTTCGTCGCCGTTGGTCAGCATGTATTGCAGGCGCACCACGCGCAGTTTGGTCAGGCCGGAGTTGAGCTGGGTGATGTCGCTCATCCAGTTACTGCGGTCAATCAGGCCGCCCAGGCTGGTCCAGCCGGTCAGTGCCAGAACGCAGGTCAGTGCCAGGACAAGGCCGAAGCCCAGGCCCAGTTTCATGTTCACGCTGATGTTGCCGAACCAGCTATTCATCACAATATCCTCCAGAAACTTGTGTTTCTTGATCGTCGGTAAGCTGGAAGATTGTTGTTTTTTGAGCCAGCAAGGGTGTTAGCAGGTCTGTATCGGCAGCAAACGCGAGAGCTGAAAGGTTTTTGTCGGACAGAATTTGTAACAAGCCATCCCAAGAATTTTTTCACATGGGTTTCACTGGCTGCCCACGCGGGCGTCGGTAGCTTTGTCGCATCAAATGACAAGTGATGCATGCTGGCGAGGCGGCTTTTGTGGAATTGAGACTGAATCTGTTTGGCGTCAATCGCTCGATCAATCTGAGTGGTCTGGCGCGTTTTCGAAACACCTGGGTGGTGTTGGCGGCATCGCTGCTGGTGATTCCGTTGACCCTGTGGCTGCTCGCACCGGCGGCAGTGCCGGACCTTGCCCACGGCAACATCGCCGGCGCGCGGGCGTTGGCGCAGGGATGGGCCAAGGGCGACATGATCGTGCTGGTGCGCCACGTCGAGCGCTGCGATCACTCCAGGGCGCCGTGTCTGAGTGGCCATGATGGCATCACCGATCGGTCTCGCAGTTCAGCGGTTAGCGTCGGCGCGCAGTTCGAGCAACTGGGTCTGACTAACGCCGATATCTATAACAGCCCGACAATGCGTACCGTGCAGACCGCCGGTTACATGTTCAATCATGCCGCCACTGGCGACGACTGGCTGATCAACTGCAAGGGCCGCATGTTGCGCGATGCGCTTGCCCACAAGATCGCCGGTCGCAACCTGATTCTGGTGACGCACAGCGAGTGCATGGAACAACTGGAAAAAGATCTGAAAGTAGCGGGCTCCGACCTCGGTTACGGCGCTTCGTTGTTTGTTTCCGCTGCCAACCCGGCGGCTCCACAGATGCTCGGCTTTATTGAGGCCTCCGACTGGCGCACGGTGACCACGCAATGAATTCTCGTTTTTACGCGTACAACTTCGGCATCCCGCTGGCATGCGCGGCGCTGGTGTTTTTACTGTTCGACATGACCCGCATCGACATCGCCTTCAGCAACCTTTTGTTCGATCCGCTGACCCAGACCTTCCCGCTCGACAAGATTCACCTGTTCGAAAAGATCACTCACAAATGGGCGCGGATCATTCCGAACTGGACCGCCGAGATTGCCCTGATCGGCGCCATGCTGTCGGTGGTCTGGCCGCTGGTCAATCCGCAGAAGCATCCGCGACTTGGCGCATTTCTTGAACGCAGCAAAGTCGCCCCCGTGCTGCGATTTACCACTGATCACCGTAGGGATTTTCTGTTTGTGGTGGTCGCTTTTGCGGTCTGCACGGGCGTGATCCATTTCCTCAAATCCCACACCAGCGTTTACTGCCCGATCGAGACAACGCTGTACGGCGGCAAAATGGCTCACATCGAGTGGTACAGCAATTTCCAGCTGTTCCATGAAGCCGGAAGTGGCCGCTGCTGGCCGGGCGGGCATGCCTCCGGCGGCTTCACCATGCTGGCGCTGTACTTTGTGGGCCGCCGGTATCGGTGGCGCTTTTCCAGTGCCTTGTTGTGGGGCTCGTTGTTGCTGGGTTTCATCTACGGCACGACGCGAGTTCTGCAGGGCTGGCACTACATGTCCCACACGTTCTGGGCCGCAATCTTTGTCTGGTTGGCGTGTTTGCTGACGGCGCTGGCGTTTTACGGGCGGGCGCGGTTGGAGAGACCTGTGTTGCAGAAACATGAACAATGTCTGCCTGCCCAAAACCCGTCAGGGCTGGAAATGCCGTTCAATTGAGCCGCGACTGAATCAGCGTGCCGCCCGACCATAAATCGCCAATGTTGAATAGTTTGTGAATCTCATGCCAGACGTCGTGACCAGCGCTGATCCGGAGCTTCAAAGCCCGGATTGACCAGCGCAGTCAGCACGTGATCCTGCCAACGTCCGGCAATGTTCAGATACGCCTTGGCATAGCCTTCTTGCTCGAAGCCCAGTCGCTCCAACAACCGTGCACTGCGCTCGTTGCCAGGAATGTAGTTGGCCATGATCCGGTGCAGGTTCTGTGTCTCGAACATGTAGCCGATGCTGGTTTCCAGCGCTTCTTGCATCAGGCCCTGACCTTGCTGAGCCTGATCGATGTGGTACCCCAGATAACACGCCTGAAACGCCCCGCGAATGATGCCGCTGAAATTGCAGGCGCCGATCATTTGCTGGCCGTCCACGCTCAGCAGCGCGAAATGCATCGCCAACCCGGCGTCGAAGGCGCTGGCCTGGATTTCGAGACGGCGGCGAATCTGTGCGGTGGAAAAATAGTCAGTCGTACGGATTGGCGACCACGGCGCCAAGTGACGCTGGTTGCGTTGATAGAAATCGCTTTCCAGTTCTGCCTGATCCGGGGCAAGGATGGCGAGCTTCAGGCGTTGGCAGGGCAGGGTCAACAACGACATCGGGCGCTCCGGGCAAGGGTTGTCAAAGGACAGAATTGCCCGGTGCGGGGGAAAATACAAACGGGTTGTGATTTGTTGAAGCCTGTTTCGCTTCGAAGCCAAACAACAGGCAAAAAAAAGCCCGCGGGAGAGCCGCGGGCGAACCGTAGTTTCTTGAATGAGCGAGCGGACTTTACAGCGTTGGCTGGGCCGCAGCAGTGAAGAAAAATTCATCTCGATAAACTGCTCCGACCCGGTCTGATCAGCGGTCGGTCCGCGCCCACTTCAGCCATCAATGGCGCACTTCAGGGGGCGGTGAGGTGGGCGACCCCTGTTGCACAACTTGATCCCGTGCCCGGCAAACCACAATCTCGGCCAATGCACTCAACTGCTTGATTGCCACCGCAACATGGCGCTGGGTGCCGTCGCACTCATCCGCAAAGTTTGCGCTGATGAGCGCGAGGGATTCGAGAAGGTCACTGGCATGTGTGAGCAGGGTCATCGTGTCGACATCTTCGCGCACGCTGAACATTTGCTTGAGCGGCACTGTACGACGGGGTTTGCGTTGGTTTGAGCCGGTGACGCTGGCGTGGGTTTTCTGGCCGGGCGTTTGCGCGTCGGCCGGGACCGGACCGACAAGCGTGAGTCGGGTGATTTTTTTCATGACGTAGCTCCGTGGAGTGGACGATCTCTGCGGATGCGGCCTGGCAAACCGCCCGCTGGATGGCAGCGAAGCGTGGAGGGTAGCGCCGTGGAAATCGGTGCACCAGTTCATGAAAGTCGACGCGTGTTGAAGGAAATTTCCTAGGACGTGAAATGTAGGAAAAGAGGGCCGTGAAGAGTAACTGCCGGGTCGTGAATAAGCTGAAATCTTCTTTGATAATATTTTGCAAAGAACTGATGGCGCGATGCTTTGCGTGCAGTCATCATCTGCGGCGATCGTCAGGGCGGACCTCTCTGGCGTGCTGCTCGGATCTCCCTCTGATATCTATCAGGCGTCGCAACACCCGGAAGATTTTTCTACAAGGAGTAGAAAGCATGTTGAATCAGGTTATTCCCTTGGTCTTGGCTACGGCAGTCTGTAGCGCCGAGGCGCAAGTTCAGATTCAGGTAATGCCGGTCCCTGATGACTTGAAGAATCTGAAGCCTGTCGCGATTGCGCAGAGCGACCTCGAAGAGCGTAAGCGGCTTGACCGCATCGACTCGATAATTGAGCGCTTCAGTCTGAAAAAAAACGAAAAGTTCATCTATACGGGTAAGCGCTCTTCGAGTCCTCTTTTGGGGCCTTTGGATGTCGTCTACAAGGTTTATCCGCAAGAGGATGAATTGAAAGTGGTAAGGCTCAACATGCGATTGGGTGATGCCCGTCTTTATGCCGTTGATCCCGAAGATATCCAACCCTACTCAAGCTTCTCATCTGGCCCTCTCGACGCCCGGGTTGCCAGCCATATCCTCAATCCTGGCGCGTCGGCGACCCGGTCCAAAGCCTATTTCAAAGATTGGTACGACACCTATCAGTCGTCGAGAGTCAAATTCGCTCGAAAAATAGTGGCGAGCGATGCCTGTGAAACGGTAACGAGTATCGACTTCTACAGTTTCAATCTAGATGTATTCACGGCGTTCTGTGGCAACGGTATGACGCTCAGCCAAACGCCGACCGAAATAGAGAACGGGTTGCCGATAGACCCCGCCATAAAGACATGGCAGGTGAAACGGCCTCGGTAAATCAGGCGTTGTGATTCAAGTGCCACGCGTATGCCGAACTGTGCACCTTCCAATGCCTTTGGATTGCGTCCATAAGAAACGTGTCAGAGAGAAAAGATGAACCGTTCACTAACAAACCGGCACTGGCATTTTCTTGCCGCGCTCCTGTTGGTATCCAACATGGCCGCTTGGTCTACGCCCAACGTAAATGCGCAGACGCAAATGCCGGACGCGGCCGGACTGATGCGCGAGGCGCAACGCCTGAACCGCGAAGGCTCGTTGGCACAGGCCTCGGACGCTGCCCGAGCGGCCATGTTGGCCGGCCGCAAAAGGGGTGGGCTCGACTTTACAGAACTTGACGCTGGAGCCTTGCTGATTGATCTGCTGTACAAGCAGGCCCGATACGACGAGGCCCGCAGCGCCGCAGAAGAGCAGATTGCGCACTGGGAGCAACAAGCTGCCGATAGCGGGAGGTCCAGCAGGCGCGACAGTCGAGTCACGCACAGGCTGGGTCAGGCCATCGAAGCGAGCATGATGGCGGGTGAAAGAACCGAGGTCGCACGCCTGCAAGGGAAGCTGTTCGCGGTCGTCAGTCCCGATCCCGGTCTATGGCGCATGTTGCCGGATGAACCGCGCTTGCGCTACGACCTCGCTGACTTCTCGATGCCCCTCATGCTGGGGCAGTGGAAATTGACCAAATTCGAGCCAGCACAAAAACGCGATTCCAACACTATTGTTCTCTATACACAGGAGTTGCCGGGCGGCCGCCTGAGTGCCGAGATTGCCCTGTCTTATGACGAAGCTCAACGCAAGCAGAGCGCAGCCGAGCGGCAAGAGTCGGCGGATGCCTATCTTAAGCGGCACAAGCCAAGCGCACTCGAAACGGCAATGCCCGATCTCTCGTTCGACGGTCTGACTTCTTTTAAGCGGGGAGAGCAGTCGGTATGTGAAGGCGAGGAATGCCTCAATGTTCATTGGCTGGCGTTTCGTGGTGACTGGCGCATGGACATCGATGTCACCTTTGGATTACACGACGAGGCCAAAGCCACTGAGCAAATGCATCAATTGTTTGCCGCGTTGAAATGGCAAAGTGCGCCGCCGCTGTTTCGTGAGCGACCGCTGGCCGAGCAGATTCGGAATATCGAGGTGGCCGCGTCACTTGCGAATGGCGTAGCCAAGGCTGCTGAACTGGCGGAGCAGGCATTGCCCGATGCGCATTTCCCGGAAGAGATTGCGCAGATGCAGACTTACATAGGCGTGGATCAATATCGGCGCGCAAACTTCGACGCCGCCCGCCGAGCGCTGGGTCTGGCCGTGCCTGCCTGGGAGAATTCCTTCATCAATGATGTTCTTTATCGCAATGCGCTGGATTACGCCGCCGACATCGCCTATCGCCAAGGACGAAGCCAAGACGCCGTGGCACTGAATCGCAAACTGATTGAATGGCAGGAAAGTGATGCAACGTTGGGCTGGTCAGTGCCGAAGGATGAAAACGCCTTGGTCAACAACCGCCAAGGCGTGCATTTGCCCTTGCGCGTGGGTGACTACCGTCTACGTCCGGACACACACGGGCGGTTCTACTACGAAAACCTGCAGAGCGGGGCACAAATCGGCCTGACAGTAGGCATGCCACAATCCTCCGAGCAGGAGCTGGAACTGACGCTTCGTTCCTTCATGTCGAAAACTCTGGGGCTGCAAGCCGCAGGTATACGTAAGGCTAAGTTCTCACCCCGGTCGGCTGTGCATGAAGGCGTCTCGGTAATCGGCCAGAAGTGGGAGTTCGAGGTGGCACCGCTGCCGGAAGAACAAGATCATTCCAGCAAAAAACCTGTCTCGGGTGCCGTGCGTAAAACACCGACGAAAATGACGTTCTGGATCGTCGATCGCAAAGAACAAAGGTCGATGCTGCGGGCTCCTGTCACGGACAATAGTCGGTCCAGTGCTGAAGCGGATCAAGTTGCACAGGCGGTGTCGTGGTAGAAGTGGTTTCGGCTCAAGGCACGTGATCGGCAGCGAAATCAGCCTCCGTACGTGCCTGCAACCGGCCCTTGCGACACGCTATCTGAAAGCGTTCGAAGTCGCTTTCGTTCTGCGCGGTGTAACTTTTCGCGTATTTCAGCAAGGCATCTGCCAGCGCATCGCCCTTGCCGATATAGCCGCTGATCTGCGCGGCGAGCCCGGACGCTTTGGCATGCGCGCGGGCCAGGGCGCGTCCGCAAACCCGGCCATAGGCAGCAAAAGTCTCGACATCGAAGGTTTCCAGTTCGGCGGAAATCTTCATGTCGCGCAATTGCCGCACAGAGAAGTGCCGACCATTGGGCCCGGTGGTCCAGCCCAGAAACAGATCGCTGGCCGCTTGCATCAAGCGTTGACCTTCAACCACGCGCTGACCTTCGTGGCGCACCCGCGATTTGCTTTTGACGTAGTCAGCGAGCACTGAGCGCCGCGCCTCCTTGAATTGCAGGAACAGCGGGAATTGCTGATCGTCGCTCAACAGCACCACCAGACACCGCATGCCGACACTGCCCACGCCGACCACTTTGAATGCCAGATCCTGCACATGAAAACGCGACAACAGTTCGCGACGGTCGGGTTGCAGCGTGCCGCGATATTCGCGCATGAGCGTGTCACACAGAGGCCGCCAATCGGCCAACCGCAGCCAGTCATCCTCGGCATCCAGCAACGTAGTTTTTTTGTGCAGATGGAAAATTTCCGGCAAGTCATCGCGAATCATCAGACGCCCATGGGCGTCGCGCTCAATGATCTTTGGCAGCCCTTGGACGTGAGTGCGCCGCTCGGCTTTTTCGATGGCGCGCTCCACATGCTCCAGCGTACTTTTGCTCGCCTGCGCGAGCAGATCCGTGTGGGTAATCGACTCGTACCAAGTCTCCATTGAGCTTTGCTCGGCGCACTCAAACAACGTTGCCTGATAGGCACCGATCATGTCGCGGCAGACTGACTCTTCGACCGATTCACCATGGCGCAAGTCCCGCGCAGCGATCACGAAACTTGCCGCCAGCCGTTTCAGATCCCACTCCCACGGACCGGGATGGGCCTGATCGAAATCGTTGAGGCTGAACAGCAGATTGCGTTCAGGCGTGGCGAACCCACCGAAATTCAGCAAGTGAGCGTCACCACAAATCGGCGAAACCAGCCCCATGTTCGCCGTGCCCGACAAATCATGAGCCTGCAACAACGCGTTGCCACGAAAGAATTTGAAGGGCGACTCCAGCATGCGCCCGTAACGCAACTCGACCAGCGACTCGACACGCCCCTGACTTGACGCCTTGATCAGCGGAATCGGGTCGCGATTCATCTTGCCCGTGGAGGCTTGAGCATTGCGCGGGCATTTCTTGCGGGCGTCCTTGCCCAGTTGCATACGGTCTTTCAGGGTGTTCATGGCGGCGTTTTCTGGCGGAGTGGGCGCTGTGAGTGTAGAAGCGCTTTTGGGGTTTATCCGCCAGGTTGCAGCGTGCTCTGTCTTGTCGACTGGAAAAGCGTCTCGCTCAATACTCCGTCACCTTGTCCTCACGCAAAATCCATCCTGCTTCTGCCGCCACCAACTTGTACTGAACCTGCCGCATCTTCCCCGTCCGGCCGGCACCCGCGTCGGCGCTGTTGTAAACAGGGAAGCGCTGCACGAGCGTGTTCTCCACCACGGCAAATGAATCTTCACCCTGATATCCGTCGGCGATTTTCGGGTTTTCGCTGATGGGCGGCAGATAGATTTCGCTCAGGGATTTTTTGTTGTTGGCGGAATAGGCGATCAGTTCGCCCGGCATACCGCGCCCGGGTGTGCGAGTGAAGACGTAGATCTCAGGTGAGCCGTCGTTATTCAGATCGCCAATCTCGGCACGGACGATGTTGCCGTTAAGCGGACGGGTCTGCACCGTGTTGTCGATTTCCAGGCCCTTGGGTTCGATGCGCACGATGGATTTGCCGTCGACCTGATCCGCTTTTACATGAAAGTGGATGCCCTGCAATTCCAGGTTCTGGTCGAATGCCGGGTTGTTATCCACAGCGTCGCCGTTGGCGAGGATCAGTGAGATCTCGTAATCGGCCACTTCATTTCGCCGGGCAGCATTGCGCATGAGATAGACCTGCACCGTGTACTCGCCATCGGCGGGCAGCGAACCGAGAAAGTGATTGCCCATCATCGAGCCGTTGAACAGGGCGTAATCGGAGTTTTTGGCGGTGATGTTGAAGTAGGCAGACGTGTTGGTGGGCTTGAAGTCCACGGTCAGTATCTGCCCAGCCTTGGCGTTGATTTTGTACTCCGCCGTTTTATAGCCCTTAATCGACTGTTTGAACTGCACGCTGCCGTGGCCGCTTTTGTAGTTGACCAGCTGGATTCTTGGCGAGATTTCGGTAGTCGCGGCGTGGGCAGACAGTGAAAGTAGAGCAGCCAGTGCGGCGCCGAGCCAGATGTTCATGAGATTCCTTGGGTTATTGCCAGAGTGCTCCGAAGCATAGATGCGGGGCGGCACGCGCGTCCAACGGGGCTGTTGATCAATCCCGATCTTCAGATGCGACAAAGCCCGCACTGGGCGGGCTTTGTTGTTGAGTTGGTGGGCCGGGGGCATTTGAACTAGGCGGCCAGATGCCTGTTTCTATTGGGTTTGCTGGTCGAGCCGCATGGTTGGGATACATATAGGGATACAAGCTGAGGGGTGTTGTGCATCCACGGCCTGACAGAAACGTTTAAATTGAGGTTCTGAGCATCACTTGGCGACGGAAGGCAGGGGCTGGACAAATGACTAATTGGAACGGTCATGGCAGGCACACGACGCTGCCGAACAACAAAGAGATGATAGAAGCAGTCTTTAAGTGGATTCAGCGGCTTGACGACTATCCGGGATGGAAAAAGTGGAATACACAAAGATTCAACCGGACGCTGCTCGATGACGATTGGCTGACAGATGAGGAGCGTGAGCCTCTAGGGGACTTTACTTTTTCCGATGATATGGAAAGGCAGTACGACGTCGCCTTCCAGTATCTAGGTCTACACCAGACAGTTCACGTTTTGAGCGACTGTGAGTTTTACTTTCGACGCTTTCCTTTCCACGGCTTGCCAATCAGTTACTCAGACCACATCACGAATGTTTGCGAGATGTATTTTGGCCGATTTTATGAGTTCAGAGAGCGGCTCAAGAATTACCTCAACGCTCTCGATCGTGCCCTACCCAGTCATCGGATTGAAATTGGTCGTTTTATAAAGTCGTTCGATAAGGAATTTGATTCGGAGCTTCGCGCCAGGAACTCAGTCCATCACCATCAGCGTTTTAAAGATCAGGCAATCGATAGGGTATTTCTCGCTCATGCTCTCTCCACGACACCGAGCGGCTTGTCCTGGAAAAAAGAGAGGGAAAGAGCTTACCGAAAGCTCACCCGCGAATGGGTTGTCCGCGTACGCAATCGTGCAGCGAAAGTCGAAGAGTTTTTAGATGCTACGTCTACGTTCGCACTCGCAAATTGCAGTTTTCTTTCCTCCGATGCCAATGCGCCCGCTTCCGCTGCTGCGAATCAGGCGGGGGCCCCTGGAGAAAAGGCATAGGTACGGGGTCGGAAACCCGCGGGGCTTCGTTAGTGGGAGGACTCAAGAGTTACTGAAATTTCAGTCATTGAAATTGAAAGAAACACATCGAAAAACAACCACCATTACCGTTTCGGTAATGGTCACCTCAGATAGGTCATTCCATAGGGCAAATGCACAGGTGAACCGGCAGTTCACCGGGTTCACCTGTTCACTAAGCTGGGAGTTCTCCCGCTAACAAGGTCCTGCGGGTTTCCGACCCCGTGTCTCAATGAAAACCTCAGGGGCCCCGGCAGAACGCGGGAGATGCGCCTGAAGTCCGCTGGAGGGATTGGTGCTGCCGGGGAGCGGGGCTCGTATCTGTTCAAAATGTGGTGTAACTCGTGTAACTGGTGTAACAAAAATCAGTAAGATATTGTATTTATTGAGTTTTGTTTGAGTTACACCGATCTGACACACCAATTTTCAAGCGTGTAACTGAGTCAAGTCGTGTAACAGTCTCAGATGAGAGCCGGGCGCTCCAACTGGCTGACCGACCGTAAGTAATGGTTAGCCGTCGGTAATCACCTGGCATCAGGCCATCACTTGTGTCAGCAATTTTCAGGCAGTCGCAAAGACTGCTTTCGGCCAATAGCTGCTGTCCTGTCTCAGTTTTCTGGTCAACAGCTGACGCACCGGTGTGTGTAGGGCGGTACATCTACCTGAAACAGGTATCGTTTAGCCGCAGTGGCTGCATCTTACCTAGCCTATATCACTAGCTTTCCCTAGCATGGGCTTGTCTACAGAGAGAGCCTCGCTTATAGTCTCTTCATGCCAGTGACTAGGAGTACCTCCAGTCGGTTTGGAATGCTGGCCTCTACAGGTGTCTAGTCTCCGTCTTACGTTTGTGTGGGTTAATGCTGAGCAAAACGGCATTGGCCTACACAGATAGTAAGGGCTATCAAGTCCCGGTTCAGCTTAAGCTAATTTGCCTCCGCCTCTCCGCCTCCTCTCTCCCCCCCCAATATTCGACCGAATTCCCGCGCGAAGCTCATTTCCCGAACTTTTATACGCTATGCTTTTGTAATTCAGCGCTATCGATTTTCTTTAAGTTGCCTACATGACTCTGCAGCCACGTTAAGAGAGGACTTTCTCGATTTTTCTCGGAAGATCAGCTAGTATCGTTTAAAACACTATGAATGCTGCGTATCGCCCAGTTGATAGGCAAAATGAGCTATGAATAAACGCCCGCTAGAACAATTGTTTTTTGCAATGTTTAGAGATAAGCAGAGGTTTGCCGATTTTTTAGAAATTGATGTTAATTCCGCCTATACGAAGAAGGATTATGACGGGCGTGTGGTTTATAGTCCTGATAAGCTTTTAAAACAATATCTTGGATTTTTAAGTAGGGTCTTGTTCGATCGACTTCCTGTAGAGAGTGATGTGGTGTTCTCGTATAGAAAGGGCGTGAACGTTGTAAATGCAGTAGAAAAGCATAGTGCTAACAGATATTTTTTACAGTCCGACATAGAGAATTTTTTTGGAAGTATTAGTCGGAGTACGATCCGTAAATCTATTTTGTCTGCATTAGATACCTGCCCTATATCTGATATTGAGCAGTGGCTGGAAAGAATACTGGATATGGTTACCGTTAATGACGTACTACCTCCTGGATATCCGACATCACCTTCAATAAGCAATGCCTGTCTTTATAGTTTTGATAAGAGATTCCTTGATTGGTGTAAAAAAAATAACTTCATTTACAGTCGATATGCAGACGACTTGATAATTTCCGGTGGTGGCGAAGATGAAATGCATCTTATTGCTCCCAAGATAATAGAGTTGTTGAATTGCGAGTTCGAAGGTCAAATAAAGTTAAATACCGGAAAAACCAAATTTTTACGTCCGGGCGAGAAAATTAGGATTCTTGGGGTTGCAATCTTGCCCAATGGAAAAGTTTCAGTTGATGGGCGATTGAAAAAACATTCTGAAACCGCAATGTATTGCTTGCTTAACGACAAAGATAAATTTATTTCTTTTTTAAAAGAAAGTGATTTTGACAAGGCGCTAAAGAAATTCTCAGGTCAGCTAAATTATATAAATACAGTAGATCCGAGTTTCTTGGATAAGCTTAGAAGGAAGTATGGGGCCACTGCGGTGGACAGAGTTATACATGTCTCGGTGGGGTCCTGATGCTATTACATATCGAGCTCAATAATGTTCAGCATATAAATAATCTTTCCATTGATTTTGATCTCGGTAGAAATGGATTGATGTGCATAGTAGGGAAGAATGGGGTTGGAAAGACTACGCTGATAAAATCAATAAGAAATGTTAAGGTCGCTGATACTTTCTCTAAGATGGCTCAGCCCGGAGCAATAAAGAAAGGCAGTCAAATCGTATACAATTGTGATGGTGTAGACTACAAGTTTGAGTATGATGAGAATCTCCAAGATCTCAACAGTAAATCAGTTTTTCCGATAGACCTTAAAAAGCAAATCGAAGTAGAACTACCTATGCCATGGGGGCAGCGATTTAATACCTTTCAAAGCATAAGCTCCGCAGATAATGATATTCGAACAGCAGTTATGCTTGAAGAGTATTACACGCCTTCTGAGCTAATTGCGCTACTATCTGATGTGTACTGTGATGATAAATTCGCCACCCTCAAGGAAGTAAGAGTCGGAAGAAATAGCTATTATATTATTCCGCTAGAGAATGATCGCTATGTTAGGGAAGATCATCTTAGCTCGGGAGAGTTTTTCTTAATTTCGTTATATAGAAAAATAAAGGGCGCATCTCGACTTATTGTAATAGATGAAATTGATATTTCTTTAGATGCTGCAGCCCAGAGTCGACTTATAGGCTGGCTCAGAAGGTTTTGCAAAAACGAAAAGGTTAACGTTGTCTTCACTACGCATTCAATGGCTATCATGCGCACAATGCTGGATGAAGAGCTTTACTACATGTACAGTGATGATGGTGCTATAAAAACAAAGCTCGTATCTTATAATTATATTAAGTCAGTTCTATTTGGGTTTTCAGGATGGGATCGGTATATCCTTACCGAAGATCCTATGCTGGAAGGTTATTTTAAATTTTTAATCGCCACTCACAAAATACCAATTTTTTATTCGTTTCAGATAATACCGGTTGGTGGCGGCGATAACGTTGTACAGTTGCTTCGAAAGAATGTGGCGGAAGGTTTTTTTGGGCCTGGAGATCATGTCATAGCAATTTTGGATGGAGATTATGCCGGCTCAAGAAACGAGCGTCAAAAAAACACTTACTGCATACCCTTTCCTAGTATAGAGAAAAAGGTATTTGAAGATTATCAGAGCGGCAAATATTCTCTAAGCTCCCCTTTTGATAGGGAGCCGCAAAATAATAAACAATTCCGAAAGGCGATTAAGTTGGTTCACGGCGTCTCTGATCAAGACTTGTATATTTATTTGAATGAGATTTATCCGGACGAAACAAAGGTTGTCTGCGATATTTTGGCAGATTTTCTCGCGCGTCCGAACGCCTACGGGCTCGATTCGTCTCTAGGGTAGGCCGGGGGCTTGCAGAGGGCAAGAAGCGGTATAAATCGATGTGCTAGATCGGTAGTTGTGTAGCCAAATAGTATTCAGGGTGTACTCAATGGTGACCAGATCCATGGATGAAGTGCGAGCTGATTATATTTCAGCGATGGGGCAAGAGCTTGGGGCTGATTTCTACGAACTTTATGTAGAGCTTGTGGAGCTTCATATTCTCTGGCAGCAATACCGACAGCTTTTCGGAAATACAACTGATACGGTTCAGCTACTCAACAGAACGGCGGGGTTATTCTTTAAAATAGTACAAGACGAACTCTGGGATAGTGTACTTCTTGGCGTGTCACGAATGACGGATCCACCGGGATCAGGAAAATTTAAGAATCTAACCGTGCAGTCGCTATCCCTATTAATAACTGACTATGCGGTAAAGACGGAGGTGCAGGATCTCTGCACTAAGGCAGTGGCGGCGACAGCGTTTGCTCGCGAGCATCGCAATAAACGTATCGCCCATCAAGATCATAACTATCTCAGTAACCGAAATTCCAATCCTCTGAGTGGCATCAGTAGAACCACAGTTGAAAATATGCTCGCAGCACTGAGAGATGTCATGAATCATCTAGATAACCATTTCAGAGAGACCACTGTCTTGTATGAACGCTTCGTCGATGATAGTGGCGCAAGGCTGCTAATACAAAAGTTACGTAAGCTAGAGCGGCTACAAGGTGACAGCGCCGTAGAAAACACTATCTAATTGTGCGCTAAGACCGATCGCCGTAATTTGCGGTAGCAAAATAAATCTGGCCATCTAACTTCCTCATGATGAATATCTTTCAAAGATGGAAGCAACCTTCATAATCGGTTGCCTTTGGCAGGTCGCTGCGTATTGCGAAGGGCAGCTATAGGCATATTGCGGCGTATAAGTGATTCATAGAAATGCATCTATTGGACACTCGTACGGCGGTACATCCTAATGGGAAGTGTAGGTTGCAGCGATGTGGGGAATGGCTGCATGATTGGTGTCTATGGAATCGCTGAGCTGCAAGATTTAAAAAAGGAAAACATATGCTTCAGATCGCCACTGGAAAGCTCTTTAGTCGCCCCGTAGGCTGGGAAAACTTGCTGCGCGGAGTGCTTTACACCAATGCTACGTTTCCGAAAGAAAATGCGGTAGAAACGGCTGTGGGTAAACTTTTACCGTCTACCAGTTACTCGATTCACCCTCGTGTTCTCGTGTATGAGTTGGTGGAGCGAATGGAGGCCGAAGAGCGTGGACCAGGTGTGCTCTTATCATCATGTGTCGAACCGTATCTGAATGATTTTGCCGTTGTGGCATCTTTTGCTTTGAATTGCGTATGCACTCCGGATATTGATCTGGCACGACGTTTGACGAGTGGCGAGAAAGGTTTAGCCACTCGTGCGGCTCCGCAAAAATTTGTACGTCGCTTCTTCGATTCCGAACTATGGTGCAAGCCAGAGGAAATAGCATTCCTGCAGGAGTTCACTACACGTCTGATTGGATTGCCTCGCAACACATATCTTTGCGTCATGCGTGCGATCCGGACTTACATAAATGGTATGCATCGTATCGCCGATGACTTGGAGCTGGCTTACACCCTGTTAGTCGCTTCAGTTGAGTCTCTAGCCCAGGATTTCGATGAGCATGAGAGTGACTGGGAGTCCTATGATGAGCGTAAGAGACTTGCGGTTGATGAGGCGTTGATTGGTGCCGAGGAAGGCCTCGCGCAGCGGGTCAGGGGGGCACTATTAAGGGTGGAGCATACGGCTTTGGCGCGCCGGTTTCGTGAGTTTGCTATATCCCATACCCCTCCCAGTTATTTTCGCGAAGCTTCACTACTAGTGAATCAGGCTCTCTCGCGCTCAGACCTCACAGAAGTCTTGGCAATGGCCTATCAGTCACGATCCAAGTATGTGCACCAGCTAAAGAAGCTCCCGGACGCAGTTGTTCTGGGTCACGGCTATAGTGAGACCGCATTGCACGAACGTGTAACGTTCTTGACCCTTCAAGGACTATCTCGTTTGATGCGCAATGTGATCATTGAATTCATCAAAAGCCAACCTTCGTTGGAACGCGAGGAACATGAGTACGTCTTGGAGCGTACCGGAGTAATCCGGATAGAGATGGCACCGGAGTACTGGGTTGCGAACGCTGAGGGAGATGTGATCAGCGCCGGTCGACGCAAGCTTGAAGGGTTTTTAGAGCAATTTTTACCCTGTGCGTTGAGTGAAGAAGGGGCATCCCTAACGGATTTGCGGCCAGTTCTGATCCCGGTGGCGGAGCTCCTGCCAAGCGCCAAAAAGAATCTCCGCTTGCCGTATCTTGCTCTATATGTGCTTTTCAATGGAGTTGTGCCAGAGAGTAGTCGGGCACCAATATCTGAATCGATCAACAAGCTTATTCAAAAAGAGCTTTCACAGCCTTCGGCGGAAGCGCTTATCACAAATACCATCTTAGGCAAGGTGGCCAGTTGGCCTTTGGAGGTTCATCTGCAGGTATTGGAAAGCTATTTCAAGCGACGTGGAAAGCCTACCGGTCTGCGTTTTCCAAGGTTGTTTGAGGCGGCAGTATCACTGGATCTGGCGGAGCGCTTCCGTCTAATAGGGGACATGGATCAATGTAGAAAAATGGTCGCGCTTGCAGTGGAAAGCCATCCAGGGCATCAACGCCTCGTGCAGTTGGAAGCAGAAATTGATCCAGACACGCCAATCCACGGAGCGGATATTTTGTTACCTAGCTCCATTACTGGCGATGGTGCTGAATAATTCCTGGCGGCGAACTGTTTATTGGGTGTCTGCTTTAGCCGAGATCCGCCTGTCATGACCCGTAGAATTCAGCCAACGCCAGACGCTCAAACCGCCTACTAAATTGGGGGCTGATCGTATTAGCGTTCATGTTGAGTCGATGATTGCTTTCGGGAAGGGCGGTTATTAACCTAACTCAGGCAATCCTGTTGTGCGGGAGACAGGCACTTGATAGCATTTGACTAGTGGAAGACCAGCAAAAACGAGGAAAAAATTGTATGCTGAATTCAATTTTTGACTAAAAATTTTTATTATTCGGTAATGGATGCTAGGTCAATGGATGTTTTTCTGGAGTTTGTCAAGTCATCTCAGTTCATAGCGGTCTTCATCGGTATAATTACAGTATTTTTCAAGTTGCTAGCCGATTACTTTCAAAGCCGCGCAGCTCGAAAACTTGTATTGAAAGCCGAAAAGGAAGCTTATCATGTACTGCCATCGGAAGAGCTAGATGGAAATTCATCAGAATGCGAGCTGTCTCCAGAGTTGTTAGCTCAGCGCGCTCGTGATATCGATAGTTTAATAAGGCAAAATCGAGACCTTCTTCAAGTTGGTCGTCTTTTCGATCTCTACAGCAAACAAATTGAAAAATACCAAACAGAAACTCAAGCTAGAGCTGGCTGGTCATTCATATTCGCCATATTTTCTATGCTTGCCGGGCTTAGCTTTGTAGTTGGTGGGGGGTTCCACGTACTCACCAACCCGGGATGGGAGCATGTAGCGGCAGCTTCTGCAATATCTGGAATAGGCGGCGCTGTAGGAGCATTCATAACAAAAACATTTCTTGATGTCCATCGCCTTTCTCTTAGTCAACTGAACCACTACTTTCGACAACCTGTTGTCAATGCTCATGTCCTTACCGGTCAACGTTTAGCAGATCAGATTGATGATCCTATACTTCGTCAAAAAGCTTACCAGCACTTGCTGATGCAAGTTGCCAGTCTTATTCGCGAAGATACAACGTCGCCTGCTGCTGTATGGTCCCCGGAATTACCTCCGAAGCCGGAGTAAGAAGCTTCCTGAAGAAATATTTTTAAACTGACACGCTTGGTAATGTTGTCAGCAATATGTTGAGCTACAACTATCGACCGTTGTATGCGGGTTGCGACTGACAGCTCCTAGCCGATTGCTATCTGTCACGAAGGGCTGCAATCGACCGATGTTGTGGATAAAACAGGAATACTAAAATGAAAAAAAGGGCCCGTCTGGGCCCTTTTTCAGATGTGGCGATCTTACTTTTTCAACCAGCTTTCAACCTCATCGGAACCGTGCTTGGTTTTCCACTCCTTCAGTGTCTTGTGATTACCGCCTTTGGTTTCGACCACTTCGCCAGTGTGAGGATTCTTGTACGTCTTAAGCTCGCGAGGTTTGCGTTTGCCTGTTGTTTGAACGGGCGCTTGGCCGCGTGCGCTGCTCTGTGGGTCTAGTAGGTTGACGATGTGCTTGAGGCTGAAGCCGTACTGGGTGAGCAATTCACGGAGCTTGGTTTCAAACTCGATCTCTTTTTTCAGGCCTCCGTCACTCTTCAATGCTTCCAGCGCCTGAAGCTGTTCGGCCAAGTGTTTTTCTAGCTGACGGTATTCGGCAAGTTTTGACATTATTGCTTCCTGATTTAGTTTTGAAGATATCTATCTGAATAGCATTACAGCATAGAGTTCAGGTTACTTTCGACCTTTTAGCTGGCTTTCGATAAGGTTCATTTCACTCTTGATCAAGTGGACGGTTAGTACCTAAACTTTAGAGGCTTTTCCGGCTTTGATATCCACGACCTTCATCAGCGCCGTCAAATAGCTTTTGCGCGCTTTCAGGGTGTCAGTCCAGCTAGCGCTGTTTTGTATGGTAGTAATCATGATTTATTTAATCCGAGGGTTTCTAAACAGCCCGCGTCGGCGGGCTATTTCGGGCTCAAGCTGCCAACAGTTCCTCTAATGTGATATTTCGGGCAGCAGTGGCAAGCTCTTCACGACGAATATCCGAATGAAAAGGACCGAATCGAGGTACATCGAGGTTGGAGAAACCGTATCCCGAGTTCCCTTGTTGGTAGCCCACGGCAAGTATCCGTGCACCAATAGCTACTAAGTGATTCGTGGCGGCATTCCACTCTTCGTCTAACGTAAGCCCTACTGCGCTCAGGGCCGATTTTTTGGCGTCGTCTGCTCGCTGCTTGGCGTTTGAGATTTGCGTTTCAAGGGAGTCAAGTTCCTCCTGTAAAGCCACGAGGATGAGTTCCTGCCTTCTAACGTGCTCATCTGTGGTTGCGAGTTGCTTGGCTGCCTTCTGAATTTCGCCGTTGGCTGCTTTTTCGCCTTCGCTATCGCCACTCGCAAGACTTCTTGCATACAGACTTGCAGCGTCTCTTTCTGCTTGCTGTGCTTTTTCCAGGGATTGCTCCGCATCCGTCTGAATCGTCAAAAGGCGCTCATTCAAGTGCGACTGTGTGCGTTCCAGCGCTTCGACCTCAGCAGCAGCTACGGACATGCTTTGGATCGACTGCGATTTGATTTCGTCAACCTGTTCCATCCGTTCTAAGTAGGCGATCTTTTTATCGATACGCTCGATCTCGGATGGAATGGCTCGTAAGCGGGCTTTGGCAGATGAGAGTCGATCCATAGCTTCACGCCTCTCAGGACTTCCTATCATGTTACCAACAGGGCTGTAGTTATTTGGCGCGTTGTGCCAAGCGGCTTCCAGTGCGGAGAGACTGTTTTCGATGGTTTCGTGCTCAGCGACCAGAGCGGCTCGTTGCTGTTTCAATTCATTCATTTTCATGTTCATGGTCCTTGATGAGTTCTGATTACGTTGATTTGGCTGGCGAGGCCGGGAGTGAGCCGGCGTTACCTCGATAAGCTGAGATGCCCTCAGGCAGCCCTAGCCTCGCTGTCATCCGTTCCCGGAATTGCCTTGACGATGTAGCAGCGCTGTTGGCCTAAGCCGGGCAATCGCACCAGACTTGATGCCTTGCCGTCGCTGCTCGGCTCTAGCACACCGCGTTGCAAGAGCTCCTTGTTTACGGCGGTAAGGTTCATGCCCCGGAAAATTTCTGAGCGCCAAGCTTCCGTCAGCACGTAGTAGGTATTCGTGGTGTGCAGGGTGTCGCCCATACCGTGCTCCAGCGTCTTGCGAAAGCCGAGGCGGTCGATCGTGCGCGGGCCGTGTTCGTCGATCTTGGCTGCAGTCGATTCCCAGCGGGTGAAGCGGCTTTCGCCGAAGCGCTCGATGAACTGTCGCAGCCTCGCCGATATCGCATCGCCCTCGAAATTACCGGCGCCGCCACGTTCGTTTAGCCAAGCACTCAGACACACGCGAGCGGCTGTGGTGGCGGTCCCATCCGGCCAGCCGGTGATGCCCATCGCGGTGGCCAGCTCGCCTGCGGCTGCCGCGAGACCGAAACGAGCGGCAGCACGGTGAGCCTGCCCACTCGCGGATGCAGGTAGCGATTTAGCGATAAAGCTTTCCAGCGTGCGGCGCAGGATCGCCGCCCAACCGTGGCGTTTGCCGGGTTCGCACAGCTCCGTCAGAAATGCAGTGAGCGGGGTGCCGTAGTATTTCGCTACGCGGGCTTTGAGCGCATCGGAGAGCGCCGCCGCATCCTCGAAACCGTTGAGCGTGTCGAACATGCCGAGGCCTTTGCTCGCATCGGCCGGAACGGCGAGCATGCGCACCTCCATGCCCGCCTTCAGTTCCTTGTTGGCTTCGGCCATGTGCTGGGCCAAGGTCTTCTCGCCTGTGGAGAGGAACAGCAGACGCCACTCTTGTACCTGTCGGCCTGCTTGGCCTCGGTCATTGGCGCGAGCCTTCCCGGTGCCGTTGCCGAGCATGTAGACCGTTTCGCCAATGATGCGTGGATCGCACATGCCGATTTCATCCAGTACCAGGAGTCCATCAGAATGCGCGGCAGCGATGGACTCCAGCGCGTTGTCAGTCGAGCGCCACGAACGCACCAAGCGCGGTCCGCCATAGATCGAGGTGGCAACTTGCAGGTGAGTGGTCTTGCCGCCGGAGCTGTCGCCGTACAGGTGGAAGCCGCCAGACTCATGGCCGAGCATATGTAGCAGCGGACCCGCGAACGCCACCCCGACGACAAACGCTAGGCGATGATTTCCAACGCACAATGCGCCGATCTGCTGTTGCCATTGTTCGAGCGTGCCCGCTTCGCTGATCGGTGGAAGCTGTGCACCGGCATCATAGAAATGCAGATGTTCGCTGTGCGTGCCAACCTGCTGCTCGGGCAACAGAAAGGCGTTGTCGTGCCACCCCAAGCGGGTTACAAGTCGTGCCCGTTCCGCGCTGTCAAATCCGCCGAGATAACTCTGCAAGTCATTGCGTGCGTTGCGTCCCGAACGGCTACCGGCGAGGCGTAGGCCCATGTCTACCAGCGGCCCAAGCACGTCCTTGCCGAAGTCGCCAGTCATGGTGCGCGCCGGAATGTTCCAGCGTTTTTTGGTGCCGTCTGGATCGTCGAACTCGACCAGCAGACCCCAGTTCTGGCCTTTGTCATCACGTGTCCGAGCGAGGATCGCCAGAGGCGAACATACCGGACGTGCCTCGCCGTCGTCACCGGCATAAAACACGCCTTCGGACGTCAGGCGAAAGCCTCCCGGCATTAGGTCGTTTTTCGATTTGGTCGGGCGCTTGGGCGCTGCTTTAGGCTTCGGTTCCTGCTCGGGTTCTCCCGCGGTAGCAACCGCCTTTTGCTCGATCATGCCGAACAGCTCGCCGCTGCTTTCCAGCTCTGCGAAGTGCGCAGCTGTCCAGCCTTTGGCGAGCGCATCGGCGGCGTCATCGCCATCGTTCCATTGACCACCTTTGGCGAAGGAGGCGCGCTCGTCCTTCTGCGTGGGCTTGCGTTTGAACACCTCCAACGCAATGACTCGAACCGAGGCGGCGCCGATTTCGCGCAGCTTCTCGGCGACGCTTTCCATGCAGGCTTTGCCACTGTCATCGTTGTCCGACCACAACACCACGTCGCGATCCTTGAGCGGCGTCAGATCGGCTTTGTGCCAAGAGTTGGAGCCGTTAGGCCAGCACGTTGCCACATGGTCAGGCAACAGTACGGCGGCAGCGTCTGCGGCTTTCTCGCCCTCGCATAAAACGACCGGTGCGTCACTGCGCTGAGCCAGTTCATCAAGGCGAAGCAAGGGACGCGGATCTGGCAGGCCCTGCCAGCGCCATTGTGTGGATTGGCCATCGGCGCGCTGACACCACGTCAGTGGCGCGAAGACCTTCTTCGGCTTGCCATCTTCATCGGGGCCGAGGTCGAAGCGGTAGAGAGCCATGAGAGGCTGACCCTTTGCGTCGCGATAGACCCAAACCTTGGACGGCACACCATGATTGCGATGTTTGGCTGGGCACTTGTTCATGGCCTCGGTCGGGATCGGCTGAATAGCGTTCCACGTCGTTGTTTTGGGCTTGCTCGGTGCAGCTTTCGTCTGGGCAGCACCGGGCGCAACGTTCAATAAGTCGGCCAGCTTGTTGCAAGCCTCGACGTCAGTGCCGCCGTCCAAATAGCGCACTAGATCGATGAGATCGCCGCCTTTGTCTCCGGTGGCAAAGTCGGCCCAGGTGCACTTGCTCAAATTGATCTTCAGCGAACCGGCACGCTTGTCGCTGCGGGTTGGATTCGGAGCGGTATATTCCTTGCCGCCGTCTACACGCTTGCCGTTGGGTAGCCAATGCGACAGGACACGATCAATGTCTTTTAGCGCAGCGGCTTTCACGTCGGCAAAGCTTGGACGTTTTGTGGTGATATTCGGGCGCTGGCTCATGTGTCAGCCCTCGGCAGAAACAAAGCGTCGTTGATGTCATCGATCAGCGCTTTGGCCATCTCGCCAAGGTACAGGGCAGGCCAACTGAAACGCTCACCGCTGTCGCTCATGGCGGCGTCGAAGTTGAGCTGGTTAGCGTGATGCTGCAGTAGAGAAACCATCTCCAGTGCATCCTCGACCGGGACACCGGCATTGACCCGAAATAACTTTAAATCGGTGGCGTTCACGCGAGTGAAAGTGGCGTGGCCGAGCGTGGTGGAAGTGGTCATAGCGCACCGCCTTTCTGCATGGCAGGCGTCGACGTGTTATCGCCGTGCATGGCGAGTGTTTTGATCAGGCCGAGGGTGCCGCGTACATCCCAAAGGACGGCTGCGATAACGTGATTGGCGAGGCGCGAGGATTCATTTTCGAAGTGATCTTCGAGCAATGTCAGCACTGAATCGGCACGGTCAATCGCGCAGGTAATAGCGTCGATGGGCACACCGGCTTCTGCGGTCGGATTCACGCAAAGCAGGTCTTCAGGCAGAGAGAAACTCAAGGCGTTATTCATTGGGCACCGCCTGCGGTTTCTAGTGCGCGGGCTTTGGCCATGTGAGCGTTGTAACGGGAGAGACGTGTAGCGAGGCTGGAGTTGGCGTGTAAAGCGGCGAGAGCCATTGCACGGTGTGCAGCGGCGCGAATTTTGGACGGATTGAGGGCGTGCATAGGTGGAGCTCCTTCTTAAGTAGGAACTGCCACGATTCGTCGCCAAACGAATTGGGGTGGCAGCTGTGCGCAGGTTGGCGAACCGGGTAAGAAGGAACCCGGCAGACCCGAAGGTCTCCCACGCACAGCCGCCATAAAGCAGGAATGCGGGCACAAAAAAAGCGCCTGCAATCGAGATGGGGGCGCCTGTGCGCCTTCTTAAACTCGGGTCGCCAAACCCGGTCGCTGATTTTGCAGCGACGGCCAGAGAGTAACGTCCGTTTTTCGAAAGTGCAACTGCGCTGGTGGCTTGCGGTTTTTTCAGGTGCGGCATAAATTGTTCGGGCATGTAGATTGACCTCAACGCCTCCGGATCGGCCCCGGGGGCGTTTTCGTTTCAGGCATTGGCTTCCCAGCGCAGGGAGAGTAGGGGTAGGAAGTCGCCATCGATCAGGCATCTGGCGTCTTCGTAGGCGTCGATCTGCTGGCCTTCATCGACGACCACAAATCCAAATTTTTCGCAGTGGAGAGCGAGAATGCACCAGGTGCCGTCGGCCCATCTGAGGATGCTGACTACACGCCCCTTTTTTTCTTCTCGGCTGCGAAAGCGTTCAAACCGCTGCATGGTTTGGGTTGAAAAACCGATTTGGCGCAACACTGAAAACGGATGCATCAGCGCTTTGCTGGCTATCTTGAGTTTCATGCGGCCACCTCGTTACGGGCCGCGATGCGTGCACGATTCCAATTCAAAACCTCGGCTAAAACCCATGCCACCGGCGCGCCGCGTGCGTTGCTATTGGTGAGTTTCACTGCCTGTGGGAATCCGCTTTCGGACTGGTTCATAAGTTTGTAAACGGTTGCGCGGCCGATGCCTGTGAGGGCCATGACTTGGTTGATACGGATCAACGTGGCAGCGGGGTCATACCGGCACAGATCCCAATCAGAAGCGTTGACTTGTGATTGCGGCGCGTTGGCGCTGTCACGTCGGTCAGTTATCGACGTGGCGGATGCAGAGAGCTCTTTAATTTTCTTGGCTGGGTTGGAAGCGGTCACTCGGCTCGTCCTCCCGCATTGGCAGCGCTGGAGCAAACCCGGGTTTCTAGCCAAGCCGCGACGTCCCCGGAGCGATAACGCACCCGTGACCCGGTTTTGACGTAGGGGAGTGAATGAGTACGTGAGCTGCGCCATGCAGCGAGCGTTCGGCTGGACAAGCCTAGAGCGTTCGCTACCTGATCAGTAGTGAGAAGCTCTGTAGCAGGCTGGATGGTTGCAAATGGATTTGCGGCGTCGTGGAGAGTCATAGCGGGTTACCTGTCGTAGTTCTTACAGGCCCCAGCTATGTAAACTAATAATTGATTTTTAAAAGCTTTATTTTTCGTCTACTTCGAAGCAACGTTCCGTTTAGTGGCAAGTAAAGTCAGCACGTTCGCGACAAAGTTTTCATTTTTTGCCGGGCCGTCCCACCATGTCTCACTGGTTTTCTATACAGTGTAAAAAATGAAAAGTAAAACGCGTTTTTCACAATTTTTTACACAAACGGTACTTTATTACCGAGTTTTGCATCTCTCTCTGCAGTTCCTCAATTTCGGAAATTCAGCCCCCCGCCCCATGCTTTCTGTCGTTTCCAGCGAAAGACATTCGAGTCCCAGCCATACGTCGCCATCAGTGAAGTGGTGCTATCCGGCGTTACACGCTTAGTCATCGTTACACCGGGTGTACGCGATCCCGTTCAAACGTGTAACCACTGGAAGAACCAATGAATTCGGGCGTTTGGCGAAGGTCGTTACACGGGTTACACGCGTTACACTGATTTTGGACGGGTTGTGGATGCCTGCTCATACCACCTCGCCGAAATCTCCGTGAACGACACTTCCAGCAGCTAAGTGATCTAGGTAATCGGCGTACCACTGCATCATGGTCGTGCGCTGTTTTAAGTACACAGCTTTGTTGTAAACACCCGCAACCCCATCCTTCATATGGGAAAGCTGGGCTTCAATATGGTTTTCATCAAAGCCGTGCTCGTTAAGGATCGTACTCGCAATGTGTCGGAATCCATGGCCAGTTTGACGACCTTCATAGCCCAAGCGGCGTAATGCCATTAAGAAGACAGTATTGGAGCGTGCTTTCGTTGTATCGCTACGGCCAGGGAAAAGAAGCTGATAGTTGCCAGTCAAAACATACAGGTCCCTCAGCAGAGTTACTGCTTGGTGAGGTAGTGGCACCAGGTGCTCTCGACGCCGTTTCATTCGCTCTGCTGGGATCGTCCAAACAGCTTTTTTTAGATCAAACTCCGACCATCGAGCTTCGCGAATTTCAGAAGGACGGCAGGCCAGCATGGAGAGCAAGTGAAGCCCAATACGGATATCGATAGCGCTTGGATAAGCACGGATTGCTCGGAGGAGAGGAGGCAATTCTTCTGGGGATACATGAGCGTAGTTTTCTGCTGGCTTCGTCTGCAGAAATTTGTGCAAGCCTTCCAGCGGGTTGTGTGTTGCCCGCCCGGTTACCCTCGCGAGGTCGTAAATCTCACGACACATTCCTCTTACGCGGCTGGTCTGCTCAATGATTCCTTTCCGCTCCATTGAGCGAAGAAAGTCCATCCATTCCATTGGAAGGATTTCGCGGTACGAGCGAGTTCCGAAAACCGGGAAGACATGCAGCTCCAGTGCGCCGATGGTTCGGACTGCTGTTCCTGCGGTCCAACCTTTACGTTTCGACGCATACCATTCCCGAGCAAGTTTTTCGAAGGTATTACTGGCGCTTTCCAACGCAGCGGCTTTTTGGGCCCGCATTGTTGCCAATGGGTTGCTCCCATCAGCAGTGCTTGCCCGCAGGTCGACTGCTTTCTGTCGCGCAGCAGATCCAGAGACCGTTGGATAACTGCCCAACCCTATCCATGACCACTTCCCGTCAGCTTTCTTGTAGCGAAGCTGCCACGACTTCTTCCCGTCTGGCCGGACACGGAGGTACACGTTGTTCCCATCGTGCTCGCGGTACTCCTTGGAGTCAGCTTCCAGGCTCGCTATGACTGTGTCAGCGAGAGGGCGCCGTTTGATTTCAGTCCTTTTCATTTCCTTGTACCCATCAGTTTCAATCTGTATCCGAGGTACAGGAAAGGATACAGCGCACATTGGGATAGGGGTAGACAAGGACGGATAGCCAGAAACAAGAAAGCCCGCACAGGGCGGGCTTCTTGGGGTGTTTCGTAGACTGTCTGAGACAGGTCTAGATTGCTATTTGGTGGAGCCGGGGGGATTTGAACCCCCGTCCGCCAGTACTCCGCTGTCGGTACTACATGCGTAGCCGTTTCTATTAAGTTAACCCTCAGCGACCCGAAGGGCAGGGTGCTTTGGGCGAGTTGTGTAAGTTTTAGCCGCTTCGTCCACAACGTACTGCACGGCGATTCTGTTCTATATGACAATCATTTTGGGTTTACAGACATCCCCTGATGATTGCTGGACCCGAAGGTACCAGAAGGGAAGGCTAAGGCTGCTTACGCAGCGAGAGCGTATTCCCCGTAGGTTTCGTCATTGGCAACTATAAGAAGTTGCAACAGTGGATTTACGAGTTCTGTTACCAACTCGGCATGCACCTAAAGTTTCGCAACCGGCGTCGAATCCTAAACGGCCCCGAACTCATTGCTCTGTACATCTTGGTGAGCAACAAGCCTGCGCAGTGTACGCCAATCGGCGTGTAAGGCCAACCCGAAGGTTGGCCTTGAGGTATGTCAGTTACGTGTTGGGTTACGGATCTGCATTTTCGTCATGAGGCCCGAGGTGATCTCCACGCAATCCTTGTCGTTGCCGGCCGCTTGAGCCGCCAGGGCTTTTTCCTGATCCGCCTTGATGTTGTTCATGGATGTTTCAGGAAGGGATGGCTGACTGGTGACGAAGTCTTTGATGGCTTGAAGATTCCCGGCACAAAGGTCTTTGTCTGCCGCGAACACCGGCGACGTCAGCAGGGCACCAGCGATGAACAATCCAGCAATTGCAGAATGCTTCATGGGTATCTCCTTGAACGGTTGGTCTCGGTGCTGCCGGACGATCTGGCGGCGATGCCGAGTTCGTATCAGGCCGCGTTCGTTTCGGGCCTGTTCAATCGACCGCGACGACACGCAGGAATTCGGTTTTTTTTACATCTGGTATTGAAATGCCATTCCCTTCGAATAACCGGTTAGGCCGACCGGAATAGATCGGCTTATGGTTGTTTGGCGTCACCCGAGGACTTATCGATTTCTAGAATGATTTGCGATGTTTCCGCAAGACAGTCGTCGATCCTGCCCTGAGCCTTGAGGGCTTGGGCTTTGCTCACGCTGGCCGAGACGCGCGCATTCAGATCGGGCGACGTTTGGTATTGCGACTTGGAGTTGTTGATTTTCTGCAAATTCGCTTCGCACAGGTCGCCAGGCTTTGAATCGGCGAAGGAAGTCGAGGCCATCATCGAGGCAGTAACGAACAGACCTAGCAGTACAGAATGCTTCATTTTTTTCTCCTTGCACTGAGGAATCCGGACTTCGCTGACCGTGAGAACGGGCCATCGAAAGGAGGACAAACCCCGATTATTCGGGGCTTGTTCAGTGGACTACCGTCTCGCTCAAGGGTTCTGATTTTCTTCAGCAGGCCCTCGCTTGAGTGACCCGATCAACCAGATAAACCAGGCTGTGATAGTCGATTCCACCATGTTGTGTCAGCCCGATTTCGCACGTGCGACTCGTGGAAATCCCCTCACTGCAATGCTGCACCGCGTCCTTGAGTGTGCGCAGCGAGTGGCTGTTCAGTTCCGGCGTGGTAAAGCCCTTGTCCCCCGCGAAACCGCAGCAATGAATGCCTTCCGGAATCACCACGTTGTTGCTGCATTTGCGCGCCAGATCAATCAACGCCTGGCTCTCGCCCAAATGCTGAGTGCTGCACGTCACGTGAACGGCAATCGGTGCATCCTGAGGAGTGAAATCCAGCCGGTCGAGCAGATGCGTACGAATGAAACGCACTGGGTCGTACAGGTCCAGGCGAACATCTCCCACGTCCTGCACCAGCCGCAGCGTGCACGGACTGGTGTCGCAGTAGATCGGATCTAGCCCGCCGCGACTGGCGTGGAGTAACGCGCTGATCAGCTCCTGACGCTTATGTTCGGCCTGTTCGGCATAGCCTTTTGAGGCGAATGGTTGGCCGCAGCAAAGGCTGTCCTGATTGTCGGGAAAGACCACTTGGTAACCGGCTTTTTCCAGCAGCCCACGGGTTTTTTCGTACAGCGACATCTGCTCTTTGTCACCCGCCGCCGGCCCCATGACCCGCGAGACGCACGCTGCCAGATAAACCACGCGCGGACGTTCGTCCGACACGCTCGGACTGAAGCGAATGGCTCTCTCCGGTTGCGGCATCGCGTTTGTCCACAACGGCACCTGTCCCTTGGACAATCGGGTCAGGCTCGCTGATAACTTCGCCAGACGCGGCGCGCCCATCAGCATCCGCGCGCCGTTGGCCACATGCAGCGTAAAGCGTGCGCCTTGCAGCGTTTTGGCGAAATTTCCTTCGATCCAGTCAGCGGTTTTCTTGTGCGTTGCGTGTCGGCCGCGAAGCTTTTTCACCAGCTCGCCGGTATTGATGCCTACAGGGCAGCGTTGCGCACACAATCCGGTGGCAGCGCAGGTTTCGATGCCTTGGTACTCGTAGGCTTTCTCCAGTTCAGTGGTGTCGATGCCTGCGCGTTTTTTCGCCTGAATATCGCGCCAGATCACGATGCGCTGGCGCGGGGTCAGGGTCAGGCCTTTCGACGGGCAAACCGGTTCGCAGAAGCCGCACTCGATGCACTTATCGATAATCTCGTCAGCCGCCGGCAGCGGTTTCAGATGCTTGAGGTGGATCTGCGGATCTTCGCTGAGCACCACGTCCGGGTTGAGAATACCGTTGGGGTCGAGCAGGCGTTTGAGCTGCCACATCAGTTGGTAGGCGTCGCTGCCCCATTCCAGCTCAACAAACGGTGCCATGTTGCGTCCGGTGCCGTGTTCGGCCTTGAGCGAGCCGCCGAACTCCACCGCCACCAGTTGCGCGACATCGTCCATGAACGCTTGATAGCGTGCGACTTCTTCCGGGTTGTTGAAGCCTTGGGTGAAGACGAAGTGAAGATTGCCTTCCAGCGCATGTCCGAAAAGGATCGCCTCGTCGTAGGAATGTTTTTCGAACAGTTCGATCAAGCGGTTTACGCCGATTGCCAGTTGTTCAACCGGGAAGGTCACGTCCTCGATGATCACCGTGGTGCCGGTTTTACGTACGGCGCCGACGGCGGGGAAGGTGTCCTTGCGGATCGCCCAGAGGCGGGCGTTTTCAACTGGGTCTTCGCTGAAGTCGACCTGCTTTTCTACCGGGAAGCTGCTGATCGACGCCATGATCTGCGCCAGTTGTTCCTGTAGCAGCGTGGAAGAGGCGGCGCGGGATTCGATCAGCAGGGCGCAGGCATTGTTCGACAGCTGCTGTACGAAAGCGGGCATGCCCGGTTTGTTCTGCACCGAGCGCAGGCTGCGTCGATCCAGCAGCTCTACCGCTGACACTGGCTGGCTTTTCAGCACGGTGACTGCGTTGCAGCAGGTTTCCACATCCGGGAACACGATCAGCGCTGAAGCCTTGTGCGGATGATCGATGACGGTGTCGTAAGTCACCGCGCTGATAAAACCGAGCGTGCCTTCGGAGCCGACCAGCAGGTGGCTCAAGATATCCACAGGCTCGTCGAAATCCACCAGGGCGTTGAGCGACAGGCCTGTGGTATTTTTCAGACGATATTTGTGGCGGATTCTGGCAGCCAGTTCGGCATTGGCGCGGGTCTCGCGGCTCAACGTCGCCAGGCGTTCAAGCAGATCACCATGGCTTGCACGAAACGCCGCGACGCTGGCGGCGTCTTCAGTATCAAATCGCGTGCCGTCGGCCAGTACCAAGCGGATGCCGGCCAGTGTGTGATAAGTGTTTTGTGCGGTGCCGCAGCACATGCCGCTGGCGTTGTTGGCGACGATGCCGCCGATTTTGCAGGCGTTGATCGAGGCCGGGTCCGGGCCGATCTTGCGTCCGAATGGCGCCAGCCACGCGTTGGCCTGTGCGCCGATCACCCCCGGTTGCAGACGGATTTGCGTGCCTTGGCCGCGTATTTCGCGAGCGTTCCAGTTATCCCCAAGCACGATCAGCACCGAATCGCTGATCGCCTGCCCGGAGAGACTGGTGCCGGCCGCGCGAAAGGTCACCGGTACGTGATCGCGCTGCGCCAATTGCAGCAGCGTTACCACTTCATCTTCGGATTCAACGCGGATCACCAGCTGCGGAATCAGTCGATAAAAACTGGCGTCGGTGCCGAAAGCCAATGTCGACAGCGGATCGTCGAAGCGGCGATCCGCCGGAATCAGTTGTTGCGCATCACGCAGGAAATTCGCCGGAAGCGTCATTGGTCCTCCAGGATCAAAACCACCAGGTCTTTCGGACCGTGGGCGCCGTACGCCAGCACTTGCTCGATGTCAGCGGTTTTCGACGGGCCGGACACCAGCAACGCGTTGGTCGGCATGCCTTGGGCCCAGTTGAATTCCTGCTGCACTTGGTAGAAGTTGTCGCGGATTTCGCTGGCCTTGAGCAGGGCGAAATGTACGGGCGGTACCAGGCTCATCAGGCGCGGTTCTTCGCGGGTTGGCCAGAGAATCAGGCTGCCGGTGGCGGCAATGGCACCCAGGGTGCCGGTGAGGCTGGCCGGGGTGTCGTTGAACAGCTCGGCTTTCCATTCTTCCATCGGCCGGTCGTAGGATTTCAGTGCCGGCAGATCAGGATTGTTCGCCCAGTGCTGGGTGATTTTTGCACCGTGTGGCGTAGTTGGTGCGATCAACAGGCTCGGCAGCTGACGGTCGTGCAGCAATTGTGCGAGCAGTGCAGGCCATTCCTCATCGCACGTCAGATGGATCTCGGTATGGACCGCCTCCATCAATTTGCGCAATTGCGGAATGCGCTGTTCGGCGCTGTAGGTGTACGGCTGAGTTACCAGTTCTACATCGAAATCGTCAGCAATCGGCGTGGCGCCGGTCAGACTTTTCCGCAGTTTGGTTAGGATATTTTGCTTGGCGCTCATCAGCGGTCTCCCTGTTTGGCCAAGTGCTCGCGGGCCATCTCGTGCAGCGAGCGGGCGGCGGGTTTGGGTGCGCTGTGATTCTGCGTCCATGGGCCGACATTGTTTGGCGTGAGGGCGCGCAAGCGCGTGGCGAAAAAGCCGAACAGCCGATACAACGTTGGCGAGCTATTGAGCCTGGCCCATGCGTTCCAGATAAAGCGTTCCTTGCGCGAATACTTGCTGCCCTGACCGCGCATCACTTGATGAGGGCTGTCCGGAGCTTTGACGTTTTCTTCGCGTAGGCGACGTAGCAATGCGGGGATAGGAATTTTTACCGGACACACTTCACCGCAGGCACCGCACAGCGAAGACGCGCTCGGGTGATCCGGCACCTTGGCCAGGCCGACCATGTGTGGGGTGATGATTTTTCCTATAGGGCCGGGGTAAACCTCCCCATAGGCGTGGCCGCCGATTCGCGTGTAGACCGGGCAATGATTCATACAGGCGCCGCAGCGAATGCAGTTCAGGGTCTGGCGCAATTCGCTGTCGGCAAAGGCCTGGCTGCGACCGTTGTCGAGCAGCACCAGATGCACTTCTTGCGGGCCGTCGAGTTCATGCTCCTTGCGCGGGCCGGAGATCATGTTGACGTAAGTGGTGATCGGAATGCCCAGCGCCGAACGGGTCAGCAGCGATAACAGCGGCACCACGTCGCGCAGGTTTTCTACGACTTTTTCGATGCCGGTGACGGCGATGTGCACCGGCGGCACAGTGGTGGTCATCCGGCCGTTGCCTTCGTTTTCCACCAGCAGCAGGGTACCGGTTTCGGCCACGGCGAAGTTGACGCCGGAAACGCCGATGTCCGCTTCGAAGAATTTCTGCCGCAAGACTCTGCGACCGATCTGAATGAGTTGGTCAACGTCCTTGGTGTATTCCACGCCAAGTTTGTCGTGGAACAAGGACGCGACCTGACCGGCATTCTTGTGGATCGCCGGCATAATAATGTGTGAAGGCTTCTCGTGGTCGAGCTGGACGATGTATTCCCCCATGTCGGACTCCAGACATTCAATGTCTTGAGCCTCGAGGAAATGGTTCATCTCCATCTCTTCGCTGACCATCGATTTGCCCTTGATCACTTGCCGCGCCTCGTGAGCACGGATGATCGATAAGACGATGCCATTGGCCTCGTCCACCGTTTCCGCCCAGTGCACTGTCACACCGTTGCGGGTCAGGTTCTGTTCCAGTTGCTCGAGCAGGTCGGGCAACTTGGAGAGCGCGCGGGCTCTGATCGAGTTGCCCAGTGCGCGCAAATGTTCTCTTTCGTGGGCATCGCCAAAAGCCGCTGCCCGCTTGGTCATCAGTGAATCCATGGCAGTGCGGAAATTGTTCCGTAACTGCGGGTCACCCAAAGCGTTGTGCGCCCGGGTGCGGAAATCTTCTTCTACGGCGACCGTAGGAATAATCGCGGAAGTGCTCATTGCGCACCTCCGGTTCTTTGCCACAGGAAACTGGCCAGATGTTGGCCGCGCAACGCTTCCTGTTGTTTCTCCAGCGAGCCGTTGATGTTCATCAAACAGCCGCAGTCAGCACTCAAAATCCTGTGTGCGCCGGATTCCTTCAACGCCCGGGTCTTGTCAGCCACCATCGCGCCGGAAATATCTGGCATTCGGACGCTGAATGTCCCGCCGAAGCCACAGCATTCGCTTTCGTGGTCGTGGTTGACCCGTTCCACATTGCTCAACTGCGCCAACAACTCGCGGCCGTGCAGGTGGGTGTTCATCTCGCGACGCGCAGAACACGACGTGTGCAGCGCGACTTTTACCGGCTCGCCGCTGTCCTTGAGCTGCACTTTGCAGACGAACAGCAGGAACTCCGCCAATTCGTAGGTTCGTGCCGCGAGGGCCTGAACCAGTTTTAAAGTCTCTGGCTCGTCCTTGAACAAGTCGGCGTAGTGTTCGCGCAACATCCCGGCGCAGGAGCCCGATGGCACCACCACCGGATAATCCCCGGCGAACAGCGCCAGCTGCGAGCGCGCCACCGTCCGCGCCTGCTCGGTGTAACCGGAGGTGTAAGCCGGTTGTCCGCAGCAACTTTGCCCTTGCGGGTACTCGACCCGAATCCCTTCGCGCTCCAGCAAGTGGATCGCGTCCATCCCGGCTTCGGGGTAGAACAGGTCGACCACACACGTCCCGAACAGGTAGACCCGCGACGGTTTCTCGCTGGGGTATTGCCGAGGTTCGGGCAGTGGCGGTGCCACGCGGGTCGCGTTCGGCACAGCGTTGTAAAAAAGCTCGCTCATCAGGCGTGTCTCCGGGTTGTCCCGGTTATCCGTCCGCTGAGGCTGCTGAATATAAAGAGCGTTGCTTTCAGCAGCCTTACAGACCGGGTTGTGAATTGCTGACGCCGGAATCACGAACCGGCGTCGGTTATTTCCATGTTGCTTGTAGTCTTCTTGTAGGTTTAGTGCACCAGCATGCCGGTGAGCCAGTAGGCTTGCGCCAGCGTGATCAGGCCGACAATCGTTGCAAAGAATAGGCTGTGCTTGAGGGTGAAGCGGAACAGATCCGACTCTTTACCGACCAGGCCGGTCGCAGCGCAGGCCACAGCAATGGATTGCGGCGAGATCATCTTGCCGGTGACGCCGCCGCTGGTGTTTGCCGCAACCAGCAGAGTGTCGTTGACGCCGATCTGGTGCGCGGTGGTGGCTTGCAGCGAACTGAAGAGGGCGTTGGACGATGTGTCGGAACCGGTGAGGAATACGCCCAGCCAGCCCAGGAACGGCGAGAAGAAAGGGAACGCTGCGCCGGTACCCGCCAGCACTAGAGCCATGGTCGAGGACATGCCGGAATAGTTGGTGACGAACGCGAAAGCCAGCACCATGCCAATCGACAGAATAGGCCAGCGCAGTTCGTAGAAGGTCTCTTTCAAAGTGGTCAGACCAGTTTTGAAATTGATCTTCAGCACCAGCATCGAGATCAGTGCGGAGAAGAAAATCGCCGTGCCGGTCGCGGAAATCGGGTCAAGTTTGAACACGGCTGGAATGGCGGTCGGAGCGGCCACGATCGGTGCAGTCTTGATCACCAATTGATCAAGGTGCGGAATCGCGAAGTTGAACACCCACGCGTACATCGAGCCACCAGCGGCGAACATGGCTTTGAAAGGCTTGAGCGTCCAGATCGTCACCAGCACGGTGAGGATCAGGAACGGCGACCAGGCGATGAAAATCTCCCAGAGGCTGTAAGGGGAAACCGCGGTGGCGCGCTTCTGGCCGAAACCGCCGACGCTGCCGGTGATGGCGGCGCTGGAAGTCGCGCCGGCGATTTGTGCGCCAGCGGTACGTTTTGGCTGCCAGATTTTCAGGAACAGGGTCAGGGAGATCAGGCTGGCCAGGGCCGAGGTGATGTCCGGCAGTTCCGGGCCGATGAAGTTCGAAGTGAAGTACTGAGTGATGGCAAAGCTCAGGCCCGCAACCAGTGCGGCCGGCCAGGTTTCACGCACGCCGCGCATGCCGTCCATCATGAACACCAGCCAGAACGGCACGAATAGCGACAGCAGCGGTAGCTGGCGACCGGTCATGGCGCCGATTTTGAAGGCGTCAATACCGGTGACCTGGCCGGCCACGATGATCGGAATCCCCAGGGCGCCAAATGCAACCGGCGCGGTGTTGGCGATCAGGCACAGGCCTGCGGCATACAGCGGGTTGAAACCCAGGCCTACAAGGAGTGCAGCGGTAATCGCGACCGGCGCACCGAAACCGGCGGCACCTTCCAGAAATGCACCGAAGCAGAAACCGATCAGCAGCACCTGCAGGCGCTGGTCATCAGTAATCGACAGTACGGAGCTGCGAATAACTTCGAACTGACCACTTTTGACTGTCAGCTTGTACAGAAACACCGCCGCGACAATGATCCAGGCAATCGGCCATAAACCATAGGCGAAGCCATAACCGGCAGCGGCAAACGCCATGTCGACCGGCATCTGGAAAGCGAAAATGGCCACGGCGATGGACAAGGCGAGCGTGATGCTACCGGCCACATGACCTTTGAGGCGGAACACCGCCAGCGCGAGGAAGAAGAAAACGATGGGAATGACGGCCGCGAGTGCGGAAACGCCGAGACTGCCGAGCGGGCTATAGATCTGTTGCCAGGTTTGCATATGGGGTGGCCCCTAATTGTTGTTGGTCAGGCACTGTCAGCGTTCTTGGTTAATTGGTAAGACCAATTTACAATCGCTGTTGGCTAGGGTAAAAGCCTTGATGCGGGTGTGTCAATTTGTCGCCCTGAAACTTTTGTCGAATAAGCGGTGCAGAAGTCATCTGATCCGTTCGAGCGAGCGTTTTCTGGTAGGTGTCGTGATGGCGCCGATAGGCCAGAATAGAGAGCCCGGCGAGCGGTCGGGCTCGTGGAGAAGTGAGTTATGGGGTTTGATCAGATACGTCAGCGCCGTTTGTCTGACGATATTGTCGAGCGGCTCGAGGGGATGATCCTCGAGGGCACGCTGAAGTCCGGTGAGCGGCTGCCGGCTGAGCGCACGTTGGCTGAGCAGTTCGGGGTTTCGCGTCCATCGTTGCGCGAAGCGATTCAAAAGCTGGCCGCAAAGGGTTTGCTGATCAGCAAGCAGGGCGGTGGCAACTATGTGGTGGAATCGCTGGGTTCGACGTTCAGCGATCCGCTGCTGCAACTGCTCGAAAGCAATCCGGAGGCGCAGCGCGATTTGCTGGAGTTCCGGCATACCCTGGAGGCATCGTGCGCCTATTACGCTGCATTGCGCGCAACTGATGTGGATCGCGAACGGCTGACTGCGGCGTTCGAAGAGTTACAGGACTGCTATTCGCGTCATGACGAAGTGAGCCGGGCGGAAGAGGGTGCGGCGGATGCGAAGTTTCATCTGGCGATTGCCGAGGCCAGCCACAACGCCGTGTTGTTGCACACCATTCGTGGGTTGTTCGATCTGCTCAAGCGTAACGTCGTGACCAACATCGGCGGCATGTATAAGCAGCGCACGGAAACCCGCGACATGCTGATTACCCAGCATCGGGAATTGTATCTGGCGATTATTGAGGGGCGTGCGGAGCAGGCACGGGAGGTTTCCAGTCGCCACATTTTGTATGTGCAGGAAGTGCTGGAAGAGGTGCGGCAGGAAGTTCAGCGCATGGCTCGGGCTGAGCGGCGCAAGGGAATGTGATTTTTTAAGCAAAAGATCGCAGCCTGCGGCAGCTCCTACACGGGGATTCGTATTTCCCTGTAGGAGCTGCCGCAGGCTGCGATCTTTGCTTTTGGGGGGAAGACTAGTCTTCCTTGCCCTTGTTGCGCACCGCGCGCTGCAACTCACGACCGGCGTCGCGTTCGCGCTCGGTATCACGCTTGTCGTATTCCTTCTTGCCCTTGCCCAGAGCAATCTCGCACTTGACCATGTGCTTGCTCCAGTACCAGGACAGGCATACGCAGGCGTAACCCTTTTGCTGCACTGCCGCGGCGAGTTTTTCCAGCTCGCGGCGGTTGAGCAGCAACTTGCGCGTGCGCGTCGGGTCGGCGATGACGTGGGTGCTGGCGGTCATCAGAGGCGTGATGTGACTGCCGAGCAGCCAAGCCTCGCCATCCTTGAGCAGCACGTAACTGTCGACCAGTTGCAGCTTGCTTGCCCGCAGACTTTTTACTTCCCAGCCGGCCAGGACCAGACCAGCCTCGAACTTATGCTCGATGAAGTAATCGTGTCGCGCCTTTTTGTTCTGCGCGATGGTCCCTGTTGGGTGTTTCTTCTGTTTAGCCATAGGGGCGGCATTATATGGAGATAAACGGCTGTCGGCTACGGTGATGCTGCGTGCTTGAGCAGGTTGAGTGAATCCCGGACAATGCGGCCTCTTTTTCTAACGCTTGGGCGTGATAAACGATGTCGACAGACAAGGTTTCTGTCCACGGCAGTTGGGCTAGCCGCTGGGTATTCATACTCGCCGCGACCGGTTCGGCCGTGGGACTGGGTAGTATCTGGAAGTTTCCGTACATGGTCGGAGTCTACGGCGGCGGCGCCTTTGTGCTGATGTTTCTGGCATGTATCGCGTTGATCGGGATCCCGGTCATGCTGGCTGAAACCCTTATCGGCCGCCGCGCGCGGCAGAGTCCGGCCAATGCTTTGAAGGTGCTGGCGGTGGAAGCCGGGCATTCGGGCAAGTGGTCGTGGGGGGCCTTCGCCGGGATGATCACGGCGTTGTTGATCCTGTCTTTTTATAGTGTGGTCGGCGGCTGGTCGCTGGACTACATCATCGATATGGGCCGTGGCGACTTTCAAGGTGCCACGGCCGCTCAGGTCGGTGCCTACTTCGGCAATGTGATCGCTGATCCGTGGCGCCTGACACTTTGGCACACGATTTTTATGCTGCTTTCAGCGCTGGTGATCGCCAAAGGCGTGGTCGCCGGGCTTGAACGCAGCCTGCGAATCATGATGCCGTTGCTGTTTGTGATGATTCTGGTGCTGCTCGGCTACAGCATGACCACCGGGCATTTCATGGAAGGCGTGCATTTCATGTTCGACTTCCACCCGGAAAAAGTCCTCGACGGATTGCTCCCGGCGATGGGCCATGCGTTCTTTTCGCTGAGCGTGGGCGTCGGTTCGATCATGATCTACGGCGCTTACATGCCGAAGAATTCATCGCTCTCTGGCACGGTCGTCGGTGTGGCGCTGCTCGATACGTTTGTATCGCTGGTGGCTGGTCTGGCCTTGTTTCCGATCGTGTTCGCCGCGGGCCTGAACCCGAGCGAAGGCCCTGGCCTGATGTTCGTCAGTCTGCCATTTGCCTTTGGTAACGTAGCGTTCGGTCAGTTGATGGGGGTAGTGTTCTTCGTACTGGTGGCGGTTGCCGCCTGGAGTTCGGCGATTTCCCTGCTGGAGCCGATGGTCGCGTACCTGGTTGAACGCACGAAAATCAGCCGCGCCTGGGTCACATTCTGGTTGGCTTTTACCTGCTGGTTCGTCGGTTTGGGCACTGTGTTTTCCTTCAATATCTGGAAGGAAGCCAAGTTTTTCGTGAACGAAGGCGGGATGTTCCATCTCTATCAATGGGGTGCGGCAAGCGGTCTGGACTTCTTCGGCGTGATCGATTTCTTCACCTCGCGGATCATGTTGCCACTCGGTGGTTTGTGTTTCGTGTTGTTTGCAGGCTGGGTGATGGGCCGTGAAGCGGTGCGCGACGAATTGTCGATCCGCAATCCGGCGCTGTTCGCCCTGTCCCTGTTCCTGATGCGCTATGTGGCGCCCATCGGCATTCTTGTAGTGTTTGCCGCTCAGCTCTGGAAGTAACGCTTACATGACGACACATATTCAACGATCGGCGCTGCTGCCGTACCCGGCGCAATTTCTCTACGACCTGGTCAATGACGTGGCGCGTTATCCGGAATTTCTGCCGTGGTGCTCGTCTGCCGAGGTGCTGGAGAGCTCGGCTGAGCATATGCGTGCAAGCGTCGGCGTGGCCAAGGGCGGCCTCAGTCAGCATTTCGTGACGCGCAATACGCTGGTGCCGGGGCAATCGATCGAGATGAACCTCGAAGAAGGCCCGTTCAATCAGTTGCACGGCGTCTGGGTATTCAAGGTGCTGAACGAGAAGGCCTGCAAGATCAGCCTCGATCTGTCGTTCGACTACGCAGGGCCGATTGTGCGTGCCACGCTGGGGCCGCTGTTCAATCAGGCTGCGAACACGCTGGTGGATGCATTCTGTCAGCGTGCCAAACAGATGCATGGTTGAGTCGGTGATCGAAATAGAGGTCGTGTATGCGGCCGTTGATCGTCAGGTCTTGCGCACGGTCAGTGTTCCCGAAGGGGTAACGGTGCGTGATGCCTTGCTCAAGTCCGGGATTGGCGACGAGTTCCCTGAGCTTGATCTGGCCGAATGCCCGGTAGGGATCTTCGGCAAAGTAATCGCTGATCCAGAGGTTCGCCTGATTCAGGCGGGGGATCGCATCGAAATTTATCGCCCTTTACTCGCCGATCCGAAAGAGGTGCGGCGCTTGCGTGCTGCCAAGGCAGCTGAGGCGAAAGCTCGAAATCAGTAAGAAGCCAAACGGCAGGCAATAAAAAACCCGGAATTTCCGGGTTTTTTATTGCGTCGCAAATTATTGCGGCGAGGTGTCCAGCGGCTCTGGCGTCGGAACCGGAACGGTTTCTACACCATCAACGTCCTTCTGGATCTGATCCAGCAGGGAGCCTGGCTTGACCGGTTTTTCCGGTGTTGGCTTCTCGGCGTTTTCAGCAGGAGCGGCCACGTTGGTGCCACTGTCCTTGCCGAGAATCGCTTCGTCACGGCTCACGCCCGGCATAAAGTCACCGGACAGGCTGACGAGCTGGTCGTTCGAGTTGAAAATAACACTCATGCGTTCCTGCTGACGTTCACCGCCACCAGGTTGCAGGCTATACAGATAATCCCAGCGATCGGCATGGAACGTGTCGGCAAGCAGAGGGTTGCCCATGATAAACCGTACTTGCGGCCGGGTCATTCCCGGGCGTAACTGGTCTATCATGTCCTGCGTGACGACATTGCCCTGCTGGATGTCGATTTTGTAAACCCCGGGGAATGAACAACCGGCGAGTGCGAGCAGTCCCACAAAGGTGAAACTGGTTAGCAAGAGCTTGGTGTTTTGCATCGGTGGGCGACTTCCACTATCTTGGCTGGGACAACGTAAACGCCGATCATACCCGTATTAAGAGAAGCTGCGAAGCAGCATCGCGAGAAAGCTGACCATGGTTGAAAATAGCGAACTACGCAAAGCTGGCCTCAAAGTGACCCTGCCACGGGTCAAGATCCTGCAAATGCTCGACTCTACAGAGCAGCGTCACATGAGTGCCGAGGACGTCTACAAGGCGTTGATGGAAGCGGGCGAGGACGTCGGTCTGGCCACGGTTTACCGTGTTCTGACCCAGTTCGAAGCCGCTGGCCTGGTGGTCCGTCACAACTTCGACGGCGGCCACGCTGTGTTTGAATTGGCCGACGGTGGCCACCACGACCATATGGTCGACGTGGAGTCCGGTGAAGTGATCGAGTTCTTCGACGAAGAAATCGAAAAACTTCAGAAGTCGATCGTCGAGAAGCATGGCTTTGAGATGGTGGATCACAATCTGGTGCTGTACGTACGCAAGAAAAAGTAAGCATGTCGCGCGAATTTCAGGTTCGCGAAACGAGCGAAGGCGACCCAAGGGTCGCCTTCGTGCTTTCTGCCATTCTTAAACTTTTGCGGTGACGACCATTTTCTTCGCGTGCGCCAGAGACTCTTTGGTCAGATCGATACCGCCCAACATCCGTGCCACTTCTTCTATACGGTCGTTCTTGCTCAGCTTGGAAACGGCGGTGTGCGTTGCCTCTTCCCCGCGTACCTTGTGCACGAACAAGTGCTGATGCCCCTGAGCCGCCACTTGTGGCAAGTGCGTGACGGTCAATACCTGACCGCGCTCACCGAGTCGGCGCAATAACTGGCCGACAATTTCAGCCGTGGGGCCGCCAATGCCCACGTCGACTTCGTCAAACACCAGGGTTGGAACACGAGAGGTCTGCGCGGTGATTACCTGGATTGCCAGGCTGATCCGCGAAAGCTCACCACCGGATGCGACTTTCGCCAGCGCCTTCAGCGGCTGGCCGGGGTTGGCGCTCACCAGCAATTCGACTTGTTCGAGGCCATTAGGCAAGAGTTCGTCGCTGCTGTTGGCGCGCAGCTCAATGGTGAATCGACCGCCAGGCATGCCCAGACGCTGAATCTCCAACTCCACCGCACTAGCCAGGCTGCCGGCTGCCTGATGGCGCAAATCGCTCAGCTCCCGTGCCTTTTCCTGATAGTGGCGGGCATAGGAGGCCAACTCTTCGCCCAATCGCTCAATGGATTCGTCATTGGCATTGAGCGTTTCGATTTCATCCAGCAGTTTTTGCTGCATTTCACCGACTTCTGTCGGCTGGATCCGATGCTTGCGCGCCAGCGTGTAAATGGCGTCGAGGCGCTCTTCCAGATATTGCAGGCGTGCCGGGTCGGCATCGAAGTTATCGAGGAAGCGATTGAGCTCACCGACAGCCTCTTCGACCTGAATCTGTGCACTGGTCAGCAAACTGCTGGCTTCGCCGAGGGCCACAACGGAATTGTTCACGCTCGACAGGCGATTGAGGCTGGCGGTCAGTGCATTCAGCACATTGCCGGAATCACTTTCGCTGCATTGTTCGACCACTTGTCGGCAAATGCCGAGCAGGGTTTCAGCATTGGTCAGGTTCTTGTGTTCCTGTTCCAGCTGTTCGAGTTCGTTATCGCCGAGCCCGAGGTTTTCGAGCTCTTCGAGTTGGTAGCTGAGCAGTTGATGGCGCGCGCGTTGTTCGTCGCCGGAGTTGGAGAGACGCTCCAGCTCCTGGCGAGTCTGACGCCAGCGCTGCGCCGCCAGTTGTACCTGGCGGGCGAGGTCGGTCGCGCCAGCGTATTCGTCCAGCAGGCGACGATGGGTATCGGTTTTCAGAAGAGACTGGTGTTCGTGCTGGCTGTGGATATCGATCAGTAATTCGCCAAGCGACTTTAAATCGCCTAGCGGGCAGGGCGTACCGTTGATATAGCCACGAGAGCGTCCTTCCGAAGTAATGACCCGGCGCAGGATGCACGGGCCGTCGATGTCCAGATCGCGCTCGGCCAGCCAGGCGCTGGCTTCGGGGATATCGGCCAGGTCGAAGGTTGCCAGGATATCGGCCTTGTCGGCGCCCGGGCGGACGACTCCGCTGTCGGCACGATCGCCAAGGGTCAGGCCCAGGGCGTCGAGCATGATCGACTTGCCGGCGCCGGTTTCCCCTGTGATCACGCTCATCCCGCGATCAAGTTCAAGATCGAGATGTTCAACGATGGCGTAGTTATGTACGGACAGGTGCACCAGCATAAAGGCCGCTCCCAGGCTTTAGGTCTGGTTATTTATACAGTGTTTTGTTTGGCGCTGACAATGCCCTCACTTAGGTCGATTCGCTTGAGCGTTTCAAATGCTTAGCTCATCGAGGAATGAAAAAAAGCAGCACTTTTTTGTAGGGTTAATGCTTGAGCCCCCTTGAAGCCTGATTTTGCGGCCCCATATATCGGGACAGAAGCGCGAGTCGAACTCGCGGACGATATTGAAAGGAGAATTCTATGGCTGACGAACAGACAGTAGATAAGCAAAACCCAGAAGCCAATCAGGCGCCCGAGGGTTCGGGTGACGACCTGGCGACCCGTGTACAAGTGCTCGAAGAGCAATTGGCCGCCGCGCAGGATCAGTCTCTGCGTGTTGCTGCCGATCTGCAGAACGTCCGTCGTCGTGCCGAGCAGGACGTGGAGAAGGCGCACAAGTTTGCGCTGGAAAAATTCGCCAGCGACCTGCTGCCGATCGTCGACAGTCTGGAGCGCGGCCTCGAGTTGTCGAACCCGGACGACGAAAGCATCCGTCCGATGCGCGAAGGCATCGAGCTGACCCTGAAAATGTTCCGCGACACCCTCAAGCGTTATCAGCTTGAAGCGATCGATCCGCATGGCGAACCGTTCAACGCCGTTCAGCATCAGGCAATGGCCATGCAGGAAAGCGCAGACGTCGAGCCGAACAGCGTTCTGAAGGTGTTCCAGAAGGGCTATCAGCTCAACGGTCGCCTGCTGCGCCCGGCCATGGTCGTGGTCAGCAAGGCGCCAGCGCCAGTTTCGCCTTCTATTGATGAGCAGGCTTGAAATTAGCCGCAAGGCCCCCATTTAGAAGTCAAGCGTTTAAGTGCTACCGCAGTCAGCCACCACTGCTGCGGCATCCAAATCCAAAGTTTCGGGAGAGTTAACATGGGCAAAATTATCGGTATCGACCTGGGGACTACCAACTCCTGCGTCTCCGTGCTGGAAAACGGCAAAGCAAAAGTTATTGAAAACGCTGAAGGCGCGCGTACCACGCCGTCGATCATCGCTTACGCCAACGATGGCGAAATTCTGGTTGGTCAGTCTGCCAAGCGTCAGGCAGTCACCAACCCGCACAACACTCTGTACGCCGTAAAGCGTCTGATCGGTCGTCGTTTTGACGAAGAAGTTGTGCAGAAAGACATCCAGATGGTGCCTTACAAGATCGCCAAGGCTGACAACGGCGACGCTTGGGTTGAAGTGAACGGCCAGAAAATGGCACCGCCACAAATCTCGGCTGAAATCCTGAAAAAGATGAAGAAGACCGCCGAAGATTATCTCGGCGAGGAAGTCACTGAAGCAGTGATCACTGTTCCGGCCTACTTCAACGACAGCCAGCGTCAGGCGACCAAAGACGCCGGCCGCATCGCGGGTCTGGACGTTAAACGTATCATCAACGAACCAACCGCAGCCGCTCTGGCTTACGGTATGGACAAGGCCAAGGGCGATCACACCGTGATCGTTTATGACCTGGGTGGCGGTACTTTCGACGTTTCCGTGATCGAGATCGCTGAAGTTGACGGCGAGCACCAGTTCGAAGTGTTGGCCACCAACGGTGACACGTTCCTGGGCGGTGAAGACTTCGACATTCGTCTGATCGACTACCTCGTTGACGAATTCAAGAAAGAAAGCGGCATGAACCTTAAAGGTGACCCGCTGGCCATGCAGCGCCTGAAAGAAGCTGCTGAGAAAGCCAAGATCGAGCTGTCGTCCGCTCAGTCGACCGACGTCAACCTGCCGTACATCACTGCAGATGCCACAGGTCCTAAGCACTTGAACGTGAAAATTTCGCGTTCCAAGCTCGAAGCACTGGTTGAAGACCTGGTTCAGCGCACCATCGAACCTTGCCGCATCGCCATGAAAGACGCAGGTCTGGACGTTGGCGCGATCAACGACGTGATTCTGGTCGGTGGTCAGACCCGTATGCCGCTGGTACAGAAGCTGGTTACCGATTTCTTCGGTAAAGAAGCGCGTAAAGACGTTAACCCGGACGAAGCTGTTGCCATGGGTGCTGCCATCCAGGGCGCCGTTCTGGCCGGTGACGTGAAAGACGTTCTGCTGCTCGACGTCAGCCCGCTGACCCTGGGTATTGAAACCATGGGCGGCGTGATGACCGCGCTGATCGAGAAAAACACCACGATTCCTACCAAGAAATCGCAAGTGTTCTCGACTGCCGACGACAACCAGGGCGCCGTGACCATTCACGTCCTGCAAGGCGAGCGTAAGCAAGCCACTCAGAACAAGTCCTTGGGCAAGTTCGACCTGGCCGACATTCCACCTGCACCACGTGGCGTGCCGCAGATCGAAGTAACCTTCGACATCGACGCAAACGGCATCCTGCACGTTGGCGCGAAAGACAAGGCCACCGGCAAGACTCAGTCGATCGTGATCAAGGCCAACTCCGGTCTGTCCGACGAAGAAATCGAGCGCATGGTGCGTGACGCCGAGGCGAATGCCGAGGAAGACCGCAAGTTCGAAGAGCTGGCTGGCGCCCGTAACCAGGGTGATGCACTGGTTCACTCGACTCGCAAAATGATCGCTGACGCGGGTGACAAAGTTACCGCCGAAGAGAAAACCGCGATCGAAGCTGCCGTGGTTGCTCTGGAAGCCGCTGTGAAAGGCGACGACAAGGCTGCCATCGAAGCGAAAGTCGAAGAGCTGTCGAAAGTCTCCGCTCCGGTTGCTCAGAAGATGTACGCCGAACAGGCTCAGCCTGCTGAAGGCGCAGCACCGCAAGACGAGAAAGCTGAAAAAGCCGACGATGTTGTCGATGCTGAGTTCGAAGAAGTTAAAGACCACAAGTAAGTTGTTGGTCGGCCGGTTGACTGCCTTCAGGCGGTGACTGGTAGGATGTCGCCGCGCGGGAGCTTGCTCCCGCGTTGGCGTATCTGGAATACGCGAATTTTTACAGCATGCGACAAGGCTCGCGTGTTGGTGGTATGGCCGGGAATGCTCCTGCTTTTCGTGCCGAAAGTACCGCATGAATCAAAGACCAGGATCGTTGAATTGACGTGAGTTGGGTCCGGGCCTGTATTGGGGCTCAACGAGTTTGGCCATCCTCAGGAGGGGTTTGCCGAACGTCCTCAAGAGTGCGAAGAACTTATGGCAAAGCGTGATTATTACGAAGTGTTGGGTGTTGAGCGTGGCTCAAGCGATGCGGACCTGAAAAAGGCCTATCGCCGTCTGGCGATGAAGCATCACCCGGACCGTAATCCCGATGACAAAGCATCGGAAGAACTGTTCAAAGAGGCCAACGAGGCCTACGAAGTGCTGTCCGATTCGAGCAAGCGCGCGGCGTACGACCAATACGGTCATGCCGGCGTTGATCCGAGCATGGGCGGCGGCGGTGCCGGTTTCGGCGGTCAGAACTTCTCTGACATCTTTGGCGATGTCTTCAGTGATTTCTTCGGTGGCGGTCGCGGCGGTTCCCGTGGCGGCGCCCAGCGTGGCAGCGATTTGCGCTACACCCTGGAGCTGAATCTGGAAGAAGCGGTGCGTGGCACCTCGGTGAATATCCGCGTGCCGACGCTGGTCAATTGCAAGCCGTGCGATGGCTCGGGCGCCAAGAAAGGCTCGTCACCTTCGACGTGCCCGACGTGCGGCGGCATCGGTCAGGTGCGCATGCAGCAAGGTTTCTTTTCGGTTCAGCAGACCTGCCCGCGCTGCCATGGCCAAGGCAAGATCATTTCCGATCCGTGCGATTCCTGCCACGGCGACGGTCGTGTCGAAGAGTACAAAACCCTGTCGGTCAAAGTGCCGGCCGGCGTTGATACTGGCGACCGCATCCGTCTGTCTGGCGAAGGCGAGGCGGGGACTCAGGGTGGTCCGACCGGCGACCTGTACGTGGTCATCAATGTCCGCGAACACGACATCTTCCAGCGTGACGGCAAGCATCTGTTCTGCGAAGTGCCAATCAGCTTTGTCGATGCAGCGCTGGGCGGCGAGCTGGAGATTCCGACCCTCGACGGTCGCGTCAAACTGAAAATCCCTGAAGGCACCCAGACCGGCAAGCAGTTCCGCGTGCGCGGTAAAGGCGTAGCCCCAGTGCGTGGCGGCGGTGCGGGCGATCTGATGTGCCGTGTGGCTGTCGAGACCCCGGTCAATCTGAACCGTCGTCAGCGTGAATTGCTGGAAGAGTTCCGCAGCTCGCTGGCCGATGACAACAGTCACTCGCCGAAAACCACCGGTTGGTTCGATGGTGTAAAGCGCTTCTTCGGCGATTTGTAAGGAGTCGGCATGCGACGTATTGCAGTGATGGGCGCCGCCGGGCGCATGGGTAAGATCCTGGTCGAGGCCGTGCAGCAGCGCGCGCCGCTGACCGGGCTGACTGCCGCGATCGTTCGCCCGGGCAGCACGCTGATTGGCGTCGATGCCGGTGAGCTGGCATCGCTGGGGCGAATCGGCGTGCCGTTGTCTGGTCATGTCGAAGCAGTAGCTGATGAGTTCGATGTGCTGATCGATTTCACGCTGCCTGAAGTCATGCTGAAAAACCTGGCCTTCTGTCGTAAGGCAGGCAAGGCCATGGTCATCGGCACGACCGGGCTGGATGCCGCGCAGAAGCGTCTGTTGGCGGAGGCGGGCAAGGATATTCCCATCGTGTTCGCCGCCAACTTCAGTGTCGGGGTCAATCTGTCGCTGAAGCTGCTTGATATGGCTGCGCGTGTGCTCGGTGATGATGCGGATATCGAAATCATCGAAGCGCATCACCGAAACAAGATCGATGCGCCGTCAGGTACGGCGTTGCGCATGGGTGAAGTGATTGCCAGCGCGCTGGACCGTGATCTGCAGAAAGTTGCAGTCTATGGGCGTGAGGGTCACACCGGTGTGCGCGAGCGTGAAACCATTGGTTTTGCCACGGTGCGCGGTGGGGACGTTGTCGGTGATCACACCGTGCTGTTCGCTTGTGAAGGCGAACGGCTTGAGATCACGCACAAGGCTTCCAGTCGCATGACCTTCGCCAAGGGCGCGGTGCGTGCTGCGTTGTGGCTGGATGGTCGTGCGCCGGGTCTTTACGACATGCAAGACGTGCTCGATCTGCATTAAGTGCTACAGAAACCGGGTTCAAACCATATGTTTGAGTCCGGTTTTTTCCGCCACGCGACGCCCTGTCGCATTCTCTGCCCTTTCGGGCTCATTGGCGGTAGACCAAAAAAGCCTTTTTCTGTAAGCTACAGCTTTAGTGTGTCCACTAAAAGCGCGCAGAATAATTCAGTGAACAAGCGGGGTGACGTGTCCATACGTCATTCCGCTTTTTTACAACCTGCGATCGCCCTTTCATGCGTTATTTACGGGAGGTCTTCTTGACTAAGCCAGCCATACTTGCCCTTGCTGATGGCAGCATTTTTCGCGGCGAAGCCATTGGTGCCGACGGTCAAACCGTTGGTGAGGTGGTGTTCAACACCGCAATGACCGGCTATCAGGAAATCCTTACCGATCCTTCCTACGCCCAACAGATCGTTACCCTGACCTACCCGCACATTGGCAACACCGGCACCACGCCGGAAGATGCCGAGTCGGATCGCGTCTGGTCTGCCGGTCTGGTCATCCGTGACCTGCCGCTGGTGGCGAGCAACTGGCGTAACACGATGTCCCTGGACGATTACCTGAAGGCCAACAATGTTGTGGCAATCGCCGGTATCGACACCCGTCGCCTGACCCGCATCCTTCGGGAAAAAGGCGCCCAGAACGGCTGCATCATGGCCGGCGACAACATCTCCGAAGAAGCCGCCATCGCCGCTGCGCAAGGCTTCCCGGGTCTGAAGGGCATGGATCTGGCCAAAGTCGTCAGCACCAAGAAGCAATACGAATGGCGCTCGACAGTCTGGGATCTGAAAACCGACAGCCACGCGACCATCGAAGCCTCCGAGCTGCCATACCACGTGGTTGCCTACGACTACGGCGTCAAGGTCAACATCCTGCGCATGCTGGTCGAGCGCGGCTGCCGCGTCACCGTCGTGCCGGCGCAAACGCCTGCTGCCGACGTACTGGCACTGAAACCGGATGGCGTGTTCCTGTCCAACGGCCCTGGTGACCCGGAGCCATGCGACTACGCCATCAAGGCGATCAAGGAAGTGCTGGAAACCGAAACTCCGGTATTCGGTATCTGCCTCGGTCACCAGTTGCTGGCTCTGGCCTCCGGCGCCAAGACCCTGAAAATGGGCCACGGCCACCACGGTGCCAACCACCCGGTGCAGGATCTGGACACTGGCGTCGTAATGATCACCAGCCAGAACCACGGTTTTGCGGTAGACGAAGAAACCCTGCCAGCCAACGTTCGCGCGATCCACAAATCGCTGTTCGACGGCACCCTGCAAGGTATCGAGCGCACCGACAAGAGCGCGTTCAGCTTCCAGGGTCACCCTGAAGCGAGCCCGGGCCCGAATGATGTGGCGCCACTGTTCGACCGCTTCATCAACGAGATGGCCAAGCGACGCTAAGCGTTCGCCTTGAGACTGTAGAGAGAAGCCCCTCAAGGGTGGCCCCGCTACCGGCGGCCCCTTCGAGGCTTCAGAAATCGATCAAGACGGCTTGCCGACTGACCTGCGGATTTGAGTGACAAACCCATGCCAAAACGTACAGACATTAAAAGCATCCTGATTCTCGGCGCTGGCCCGATCGTTATCGGCCAGGCTTGCGAATTCGACTACTCCGGCGCCCAGGCCTGTAAAGCCCTGCGTGAAGAGGGTTACCGCGTCATCCTGGTGAACTCCAACCCGGCCACCATCATGACCGACCCGTCGATGGCCGATGCCACCTACATCGAACCGATCAAATGGCAGACCGTTGCCAAGATCATCGAGAAAGAGCGTCCAGACGCACTGCTGCCGACCATGGGCGGCCAGACCGCTCTGAACTGCGCCCTCGACCTGGAGCGCGAAGGCGTTCTGGAGAAGTTCGGTGTGGAAATGATCGGCGCCAATGCCGACACCATCGACAAGGCTGAAGATCGTTCGCGTTTCGACAAGGCGATGAAATCCATCGGCCTGGCGTGCCCGCGTTCCGGTATCGCCCACAGCATGGAAGAAGCCAACGCGGTTCTCGAAACCCTCGGCTTCCCGTGCATCATCCGTCCGTCGTTCACCATGGGCGGCACCGGTGGCGGTATCGCTTACAACCGTGAAGAGTTCGAAGAAATCTGCGCCCGTGGTCTGGACCTGTCGCCGACCAAAGAGCTGCTGATCGACGAATCGCTGATCGGCTGGAAAGAATATGAAATGGAAGTTGTCCGCGACAAAAAGGACAACTGCATCATCGTCTGCTCGATCGAAAACTTCGACCCGATGGGTGTGCACACCGGTGACTCGATCACTGTTGCTCCGGCTCAGACCCTGACCGACAAGGAATACCAGATCCTGCGTAACGCCTCCCTGGCGGTACTGCGTGAGATCGGCGTCGAGACCGGCGGTTCCAACGTGCAATTCGGTATCTGCCCGGACACTGGCCGTATGGTCGTGATCGAAATGAACCCGCGCGTATCGCGTTCTTCGGCCCTGGCTTCGAAAGCCACCGGTTTCCCGATCGCCAAAGTTGCGGCCAAACTGGCTGTGGGCTACACCCTCGACGAACTGTCGAACGACATCACCGGCGGCAAGACCCCGGCGTCCTTCGAGCCGTCGATTGACTATGTCGTTACCAAGCTGCCTCGCTTTGCTTTCGAAAAATTCGCTAAGGCTGACGCGCGTCTGACCACTCAGATGAAGTCGGTGGGTGAGGTCATGGCGATCGGCCGGACTTTCCAGGAATCCCTGCAGAAAGCCCTGCGTGGTCTGGAAGTGGGCGTTTGCGGTCTGGACGAGAAGCTCGACCTGAGCAACCCGGAAAGCATGAGCATCCTCAAGCGCGAACTGACCGTACCGGGCGCCGAGCGTATCTGGTACGTGGCTGACGCTTTCCGCGCAGGCATGACCGTCGAAGAAATTTTCGGCATGAACATGATCGATCCGTGGTTCCTGGTACAGATCGAAGATCTGATCAAGGATGAAGAGAAGGTCAAGACCCTGGGTCTGTCCGCGATCGACCGCGATCTGATGTTCAAGCTCAAGCGCAAAGGCTTCTCCGATCAGCGTCTGGCCAAGCTGCTGGGTGTTACCGAGAAGAACCTGCGGACTCACCGTCACAAGCTGGAAGTGTTCCCGGTCTACAAGCGCGTTGACACCTGCGCTGCCGAGTTCGCCACTGATACCGCCTATCTGTATTCGACCTACGAGGAAGAATGCGAAGCAGCGCCGTCGGGTCGCGACAAGATCATCATCCTCGGCGGTGGTCCGAACCGCATCGGTCAGGGCATCGAGTTCGACTACTGCTGCGTACACGCCGCCCTCGCTCTGCGCGAAGACGGGTACGAGACCATCATGGTCAACTGCAACCCGGAAACCGTTTCCACTGACTACGACACCTCCGACCGTCTGTACTTCGAGTCGGTAACCCTGGAAGACGTGCTGGAAATCTGCCGCGTCGAGAAGCCGAAAGGCGTCATCGTCCAGTACGGCGGCCAGACCCCGCTGAAACTGGCTCGCGCCCTGGAGGCCGCTGGCGTGCCAATCATCGGCACCAGCCCTGACGCCATTGACCGTGCCGAAGATCGTGAGCGCTTCCAGCAAATGGTTGAGCGCCTGAATCTGCGTCAGCCGCCAAACGCTACTGTGCGCAGCGAAGACGAAGCCATTCGTGCTGCGGCCAAGATCGGTTATCCGCTGGTGGTTCGCCCGTCCTATGTGTTGGGCGGCCGTGCGATGGAAATCGTCTACGAAGAAGAAGAACTCAAGCGCTATCTGCGTGACGCAGTGAAAGTGTCCAACGACAGCCCGGTGCTGCTCGACCACTTCCTCAACTGCGCCATCGAGATGGACGTGGATGCGGTCTGCGACGGCAAAGACGTGGTAATCGGCGCGATCATGCAGCACATCGAACAGGCTGGCGTTCACTCCGGTGACTCCGCTTGCTCGCTGCCGCCGTACTCGCTGCCGGCGCACATCCAGGACGAGATGCGCGAACAGGTCAAGAAAATGGCCTTGGAACTGGGCGTTGTCGGCCTGATGAACGTGCAATTGGCTCTGCAAGGCGAAGACATCTACGTCATCGAAGTCAACCCGCGCGCTTCCCGTACCGTGCCTTTCGTATCCAAGTGCATCGGTGTTTCCCTGGCCATGATCGCGGCTCGCGTGATGGCGGGTAAAACCCTGAAAGAAATCGGCTTCACCAAAGAAATCATCCCGAACTTCTACAGCGTGAAAGAGGCGGTCTTCCCGTTCGCCAAATTCCCTGGCGTTGACCCGATCCTCGGCCCAGAGATGAAGTCGACCGGTGAAGTGATGGGTGTCGGTGACACCTTCGGTGAAGCGTTCGCCAAAGCCCAAATGGGCGCGAGCGAAGTGCTGCCAACCGGCGGCACTGCATTCATCAGCGTGCGTGATGATGACAAACCACTGGTTGCAGGCGTGGCCCGTGATCTGATCAACTTGGGCTTCGAAGTGGTTGCCACTGCCGGTACTGCCAAGCTGATCGAAGCCGCAGGCCTGAAAGTGCGCCGTGTGAACAAGGTGACCGAGGGTCGTCCGCACGTGGTCGACATGATCAAGAATGACGAAGTCACGCTGATCATCAACACTACCGAAGGTCGCCAGTCGATCGCCGATTCCTACTCCATTCGTCGTAATGCCTTGCAGCACAAGATTTACTGCACCACCACCATTGCTGCTGGCGAAGCTATCTGTGAAGCGCTGAAGTTCGGTCCGGAAAAGACCGTGCGTCGCTTGCAGGATCTACACGCAGGATTGAAGGCATGAGCATAACCAAGTACCCAATGACAGTTCAGGGCGCGAAAGCTCTGGAAGAAGAACACACTCACCTGACCAAGGTCGTCCGTCCGAAGCTCAGCCAGGACATCGGGACGGCCCGCGAGTTGGGTGACCTGAAAGAGAACGCGGAATACCATGCCGCCCGCGAACAGCAGGGCATGGTCGAGGCGCGGATTCGTGACATCGAAGGCCGGATTCAGAATCAGGTCATCATTGATGTCACGACCATTCCTCATACCGGCAAAGTGATCTTCGGTACCACCGTCGAAATCGCCAATGTCGAGACGGATGAAAGCGTCACTTACCACATCGTGGGTGAGGATGAGGCTGACTTCAAACTCGGCAAGATTTCGGTCGGTTCTCCTCTGGCCCGCGCCTTGATCGGCAAGGAAGAGGGCGATACGGTCGCCGTGAAAACGCCAGGTGGCGTTATCGAGTACGAGATTGTCGAAGTCCGTCACATCTGAAACCGGGCGCCCGCTGCATGCGGGCGCCATGCTTTGGCAGCTGACCCAGATGTTGTGGGTTGGCGGTCTCTGGCTGATTCATTTCGGTTTGCAGCCGGCGTTGGTCAGGATTGGCCTGGCGCCGCTGTTGATCGACGAAGTTGCCAGTGCATTTGAAGTGCTGGTGGTGGGTTTTTCCGCCGCATGCGTGATATTTCAGGCTTTGGTGCTTTTACAGGCCGAGGGCCTTGCCAGTCTATGGCGGGATTTTCGCGGGCAGGTGCTGTTGATGGCGTTGTACGCGTGTGCGATGTATGTCGCAGTGCGTGTCGGCTGGCCGGATGCGCAGCGCTGGCAGGTGTTCAGCTATCTGGTGCTGGGGTTTTCCGGGCTGGTGCTGGTGATGCAGCCGGTGCCGGGATGGAGTGGCAGGGTGCGCGAAGCACACCCTTGACCCTTGTCATCACTTGAAGCGATGAACGTTCGACAGTTGCTTGTTGACGCTGAAGTTCTTGCGGTAAAGCAGTGCCATCTTGCCGATGACCTGAACCAGATCCGCCTTGCCGACCTTGCACAGTTCTGCAATGGACGCCAGGCGCGACTCGCGATCGAGGATGTTGAGCTTGATTTTGATCAGCTCGTGATCCGCCAAGGCGCGTTCAAGTTCGGCTAACACACCTTCAGTCAAACCGTTGTCCGCCACAGTCAAAACTGGTTTCAGATGGTGGCCAATGGATTTGTACTGTTTCTTCTGCTCTGGAGTGAGCGGCATAATCTGACCCTTTCGTCTGGATTCTGTAAAATGGCGGCCATTTTACCCGAGGGTTCGTGGATCCGCCCAACTAATCACGACCCTTATCATCGAGGTGCCCAATGGCGCGTTCCAAGACAAGCCTTGGTTGGCTGAAAAGACATGTCAATGATCCCTATGTGAAGCAAGCGCAGAAGGATGGCTACCGTTCGCGTGCGAGTTACAAGCTTCTGGAGGTCCAGGAGAAATACAAGCTGATCCGTCCTGGCATGAGCGTTGTCGATCTGGGTGCGGCGCCTGGTGGCTGGTCGCAGGTAACTAGCCGGCTGATCGGTGGTCAGGGGCGTCTGATTGCCTCGGACATCCTGGAGATGGACAGCATCCCTGACGTGACATTCATCCAGGGTGACTTCACCGAAGACGCGGTGCTCGCTCAGATCCTCGACGCCGTAGGTAATTCGCAGGTGGACCTTGTGATTTCCGATATGGCCCCCAATATGAGTGGTACGCCTGAAGTGGATATGCCAAAAGCCATGTTCCTTTGCGAGCTGGCTCTTGATTTGGCGGAGCGGATACTCAAGCCGGGTGGTAATTTTGTGATCAAGATCTTTCAGGGCGAAGGTTTCGATGTGTACCTGAAGGATGCCCGCAAGAAGTTCGACAAGATCCAGATGATCAAGCCGGACTCGTCCCGGGGCAGTTCCCGGGAGCAATACATGCTGGCTTGGGGCTACCGCGGCCGTAGCGAGTAAAACGACGTAATTCGACCAGGGCGATAGGTTTTTCGCATTTCGCTCCGGGCGCATTAACGAATATTGTGTAGAAAGTGTTTCACAAAGGGTTACAGACGGCGCCTGCCAGAGTTGTAGGTAATGTAGTAAGTTAGGCCGGTGAATATCATGCGAAGCGCGCGCCAGTAGCGGAGCTTGCTTCAGAGGGTAGTTAATTGAACGATATGGCAAAGAATCTGATCCTGTGGTTGATCATCGCGGCTGTCCTGGTGACGGTGATGAACAACTTCTCCAGCCCTAACGAGCCGCAGACCCTCAACTATTCCGACTTCATCCAGCAGGTCAAGGATGGCAAGGTCGAGCGCGTAGCCGTTGATGGTTATGTGATTACCGGCAAACGCAGCGATGGCGACAGCTTCAAGACCATTCGTCCGGCTATTCAGGACAATGGTCTGATCGGCGATCTGGTCGACAACCACGTTGTGGTTGAAGGCAAGCAGCCTGAGCAGCAAAGCATCTGGACCCAGCTTCTGGTGGCCAGCTTCCCGATCCTGGTGATCATCGCGGTGTTCATGTTCTTCATGCGCCAGATGCAGGGCGGTGCGGGTGGCAAGGGTGGGCCGATGAGCTTTGGCAAGAGCAAGGCGCGCCTGCTCTCCGAAGATCAGGTGAAAACCACTTTGGCTGACGTTGCCGGTTGCGATGAAGCCAAGGAAGAAGTTGGCGAACTGGTCGAGTTCCTCCGTGATCCGGGCAAGTTCCAGCGTCTGGGCGGTCGAATTCCTCGCGGTGTCTTGATGGTCGGTCCTCCGGGTACCGGTAAAACGTTGCTGGCCAAGGCAATTGCCGGTGAGGCCAAGGTGCCGTTCTTCACCATTTCCGGTTCCGACTTTGTCGAAATGTTCGTGGGTGTCGGTGCGAGCCGCGTCCGTGACATGTTCGAGCAGGCCAAGAAGCACGCTCCATGCATCATCTTTATCGACGAAATCGACGCCGTCGGTCGCCATCGTGGCGCCGGCATGGGCGGCGGTCACGATGAGCGTGAGCAGACTCTTAACCAGTTGCTGGTTGAGATGGACGGCTTTGAAATGAACGACGGCATCATCGTGATCGCTGCAACCAACCGTCCTGACGTACTCGACCCTGCGCTGCTGCGTCCGGGCCGTTTCGACCGCCAGGTTGTTGTTGGTCTGCCGGACATCCGTGGTCGCGAACAGATTCTCAAGGTTCACATGCGCAAAGTGCCAATGGGCGACGACGTCGCTCCGGGTGTTATCGCGCGTGGTACTCCAGGCTTCTCGGGTGCCGACCTGGCCAACCTGGTCAACGAAGCTTCGCTGTTCGCTGCTCGCAGCGGCAAGCGCATCGTCGAGATGAAGGAATTCGAGCTGGCCAAAGACAAGATCATGATGGGCGCCGAGCGCAAATCGATGGTCATGTCCGAGAAAGAAAAACAGAACACGGCTTATCACGAAGCGGGTCACGCTATTGTTGGTCGCGTCGTGCCTGAGCATGATCCGGTCTACAAAGTTTCGATCATTCCGCGCGGTCGTGCGCTGGGTGTGACGATGTTCCTGCCGGAAGAAGATCGCTATAGCCTGTCCAAGCGTGCGTTGATCAGTCAGATCTGCTCGCTGTACGGCGGCCGTATCGCTGAAGAAATGACCTTGGGCTTCGACGGTGTGACCACCGGTGCTTCCAACGACATCATGCGTGCCAGTCAGATTGCGCGAAACATGGTGACCAAGTGGGGCCTGTCGGAAAAACTTGGTCCGCTGATGTATGCCGAAGAAGAGGGCGAAGTGTTCCTTGGTCGCGGCGGTGGTGGCCAGGCTGCCAGCTTCTCCGGTGATACGGCCAAGCTGATTGACTCCGAGGTGCGCAGCATCATTGATCAGTGCTACGGCACAGCCAAGCAGATCCTCACGGATAACCGTGACAAGCTCGATGCCATGGCTGATGCCCTGATGAAGTACGAAACGATCGACGCTGAGCAGATCGACGACATCATGGCTGGCCGTACGCCTCGTGAGCCTCGCGATTGGTCGGGTGGCACCGGTACACCGCCGCCTCCAGTTGTCCAGGATGAGCGTCCGGAAACACCGATCGGCGGTCCGGCTGCTGACGTTTAAGGTTTGAAATGACTTCTGTACAGTCCCTGACCCGGTTGCCTTGCGGCAACCGGGTTCTTGATTTGGCCCAGACGCATGTCATGGGTATTCTCAATGTCACTCCCGACTCTTTCTCCGATGGCGGCCGATACAGCCAGCTCGACGAGGCTTTGCGCCACGCCGAAGCCATGGTTGCGGCTGGCGCGACGTTAATTGATGTTGGCGGCGAATCCACTCGCCCTGGGGCGCGCGCGGTTTCACCGCTGGAAGAGCTCGAGCGCGTGGCGCCGATTGTCGAGCTGATCAATCGCGAGCTCGATGTGATCATCTCGGTCGATACGTCGACACCTGCCGTGATGCGCGAAACCGCGCGTCTTGGTGCTGGGTTGATCAACGATGTGCGATCACTACGGCGTGACGGGGCGCTGGATGCGGCAGCCGCAACCGGTTTGCCGGTATGCCTCATGCATATGCTCGGAGAGCCGGGTGATATGCAGGACAATCCTCAATACAATGATGTCACTCGGGAAGTGGGCGAGTTTCTTGCCGAGCGCATGGCGCAATGTGCATTAGGAGGTATTCCGGCCGATCGAATCATCCTTGATCCCGGCTTCGGCTTCGCCAAAACCTTGCAGCACAATCTAAGCTTGTTCAAGCATATGGAAGCCCTGCATGCGCTGGGCCGCCCTTTGCTGGTGGGTGTTTCGCGCAAGAGCATGATCGGACATGCATTGAATCGGCCTGTGGGCGAACGTCTGTACGGTGGTCTTGCACTGGCTGCGCTGGCGTCGGTCAAGGGGGCGCGTATATTGCGTGTCCATGATGTGGCGCAAACAGTAGATGTCGTGCGAATGATCGCGGCCGTCGAATCAGCCGAATAAGAATGATGGAGCACTTATGAGCAAGAAATACTTTGGTACTGACGGCATTCGTGGTCGAGTCGGTGAATACCCGATTACTCCTGACTTCATGCTCAAGCTTGGCTGGGCTGCTGGAATGGCGTTCCGGAAGATGGGGGCCTGCAAGGTGCTGGTCGGCAAGGACACGCGAATTTCCGGCTACATGTTCGAGTCGGCGCTGGAGGCTGGCCTGACATCGGCAGGTGCCGATGTAATGCTGCTTGGTCCAATGCCGACGCCCGCCATCGCTTACCTGGCGCGCACGTTCCAGGCCGAGGCTGGCATTGTGATCAGTGCTTCGCACAACCCGCATGACGATAACGGCATCAAATTCTTCTCCGGAAAAGGCACCAAGCTGCCGGACGAACTGGAGTTGATGATCGAAGAGCTGCTCGACACCCCGATGACCGTGGTCGAGTCGAGCAAGATCGGCAAGGTGTCGCGGATCAACGATGCGTCCGGGCGTTACATTGAATTCTGCAAGAGCAGTGTGCCAACCGGCACCAGTTTTTCCGGCCTCAAGATTGTCATCGACTGCGCTCACGGCGCGACTTATAAAGTTGCCCCGAGCGTTTTTCGAGAGCTGGGTGCGGACGTGGTCGTGCTGTCGGCGCAACCCAATGGCCTGAATATCAATGACAACTGCGGTTCGACCCATATGGGTCAGCTTCAGGCGGCAGTCTTGGCTGAGCATGCTGATCTGGGTATCGCCTTTGATGGTGACGGCGATCGGGTCTTGATGGTCGATCACACTGGCGCAATCGTTGATGGCGACGAATTGATATTCATCATTGCGCGTGATCTGCACGAGCGTGGGAAGCTGCAGGGCGGTGTGGTCGGCACCCTGATGAGTAACCTCGGTCTTGAGTTGGCGCTCGCCGATCTTTCGATTCCATTCATTCGTGCCAATGTTGGCGATCGCTACGTGATCGCTGAACTGCTGGAGCGTAATTGGCTGGTCGGTGGTGAAAATTCGGGGCATGTCGTTTGTTTCAATCACACCACGACTGGTGATGCGATCATTGCGGCTCTGCAAGTATTGATGGCGCTCAAAACGCGTAATGAAGGCCTGGCGCTAGCTCGCCAAGCGTTACGCAAGTGCCCTCAGGTGCTGATCAATGTGCGTTTCGGCGGTGGCGAAAGCCCGCTAGAGCATCCAGCAGTCAAGGAAGCCAGTGCGCGTGTAACACAGGCGATGGCTGGGCGTGGACGTGTGCTCTTGCGCAAGTCCGGCACAGAGCCTCTGGTGCGTGTGATGGTCGAAGGCGAGGACGAAACCCTTGTTCGCGGCTATGCCGAAGAACTGGCAAAACTGGTAACTGAAGTTTCTGCCTGATACGGCTTGCAAGCCATGATTGTGTTGGGTAACATCTGCGCCCACTTTGACCGACGAGGTACAGCATGCGTCGCCCTATGGTAGCTGGTAACTGGAAGATGCACGGTACCCGCGCCAGCGTCGCTGAGCTGATCAACGGCCTTCGTCATCTGGCCTTGCCAAGCGGTGTTGATGTCGCAGTATTCCCGCCTTGCTTGTATATCAATCAAGTGATTGATGGCTTGAAGGGCAAGTCGATTTCGGTCGGCGCGCAGAATTCTGCGGTGGAATCCATGCAAGGTGCATTGACCGGTGAGATTGCACCGAGTCAATTAGTGGATGCAGGTTGTTCCCTGGTGCTTGTCGGGCACTCCGAACGCCGTCAGATAATGGGCGAGCGAGACGGAATGCTGAATCGCAAGTTCGCAGCGGCACAGGCATGTGGCTTGATTCCGGTGTTGTGCATAGGGGAGACCCTTGAGCAGCGCGAAGCCGGTAAAACTCTTGAAGTTGTCGGGCGTCAGCTTGGCAGCATCATCGAGGAGCTGGGTGTAGGTGCCTTTGCCAAGGCAGTAATAGCTTACGAGCCGGTCTGGGCCATTGGTACCGGGCTGACTGCAACACCGCAACAGGCTCAGGATGTGCATAAAGCCATTCGTGAGCAGTTGGCGGCAGAGAATTCTGAAGTCGCACGAGGTGTGCGGCTTCTATACGGCGGCAGCGTGAAGGCGGCCAATGCGGTCGAACTGTTCGGCATGCCGGATATCGATGGGGGGCTCATTGGTGGAGCTTCCCTGAATGCAGATGAGTTCGGTGCGATCTGTCGCGCCGCGGGAAACTGAAAAAATGCTGGAAACAGTCGTAGTCGTTTTTCATCTGCTGGGTGCATTGGGCGTAGTTGCTCTGGTTTTGCTGCAGCAGGGTAAGGGTGCGGACGCTGGCGCGTCTTTCGGAGCAGGTGCTTCAAATACTGTGTTCGGAAGCCAAGGTTCCTCTACCTTTCTTAGTAAGTTTACTGCTATACTTGCCGCCGGTTTCTTCATAACCAGCTTGGGGTTAGGTTACTTTGCTAAAGAGAAAGCTCATCAGCTGACTCAAGCAGGTTTGCCAGATCCAGCAGTGTTGGAAGTACCTAAGCAACAACAACCGGCTTCTGATGATGTCCCGGTGCTTCAAGAGCAAAAGTCGGCTACTCCAGCGACTGACGTACCTCCAGCTCAAGAGCAGAAGTAAGAAGGGTTTCAATGTAGTTTTGCCGAGGTGGTGGAATTGGTAGACACGCAACCTTGAGGTGGTTGTGCCCATAGGGTGTAGGGGTTCGAGTCCCCTTCTCGGTACCAATTAGTCAGGATAGCCCGCTGTTGCGGGCTTTCTTGCAGGTGGAAGGTTAGATTGACCCTATAAGGGATCGGTCGTATACTTCCGCCCCAGCTTTGTCGCGGGGTGGAGCAGTCTGGTAGCTCGTCGGGCTCATAACCCGAAGGTCGTCGGTTCAAATCCGGCCCCCGCAACCAGTTTAAAGAGCCCCTTTTAAGGGGCTTTTTGTTAGCTGGACACTTTCAACGCCGCTGTTCGACGGCGTTTCAAGGATGGGCGTTTCGCCCATTTTTTTATTCTGCATAGCATGCACATACATGCACTAGGGGGTTCAGGTGTCGAGCAAGCTAGAAGAGTTGCAGGCCTTGCTGGCCCCGGTGGTCGTGGCCCTAGGCTATGAATGCTGGGGTATTGAGTTTTCGGCTCAAGGTCGTCACTCGATGTTGCGCGTTTATATCGATAAAGAGGGCGGTGTGCTGGTGGACGATTGCGCCATTGTCAGCCGTCAGATCAGCGGTGTCCTGGATGTTGAAGATCCAATCACCGTTGAATACACCCTCGAAGTTTCCTCGCCTGGCATGGAGCGCCCACTGTTCACTATCGAGCAGTTCGCCCAGTTTGTCGGTGCACAAGTGAAGATCAAGCTGCGCTCGCCTTTTGAAGGTCGACGCAACTTTCAGGGCCTTCTGCGCGGTGTAGAAGAACAGGATGTCGTGGTGCAGGTAGATGACCATGAGTTTCTGTTGCCGATCGATATGATCGACAAGGCCAACATTATTCCCAGTTTTGACTGAGACGCGGATCCCGCGGATCCAATGGCTTGCGAAAGGCGAGGCGTACGATGAGCAAAGAAGTACTGCTGGTTGTTGAGTCGGTATCCAATGAAAAGGGCGTACCGGCAAGCGTAATTTTTGAAGCGCTGGAGCTGGCTCTGGCCACTGCTACCAAAAAGCGTTTTGAAGACGAAGTTGACCTGCGTGTGGAAATTAACCGCCACACCGGGGCATACGAAACTTTCCGTCGCTGGACGGTCGTCGAAGAGAATGATCTTGACGATCCAGCTATCGAAACCTGGCCGAGCAAGGTTGCCGAAACGCATCCTGGTGCCAACGTTGGCGACGTCGTTGAAGAAAAAATCGACTCCATCGAGTTCGGCCGCATTGCTGCACAGACTGCCAAGCAAGTCATCGTGCAGAAAGTGCGTGAAGCCGAGCGCGCTCAAGTGGTCGACGCCTATCGCGAGCGCCTGGGAGAAATCATCTCCGGCACCGTGAAGAAAGTGACCCGCGACAACGTGATCGTCGATCTGGGCAACAACGCCGAGGCGTTGCTGGCTCGTGAAGACATCATTTCTCGCGAAACCTTCCGTGTCGGCGTGCGTCTGCGTGCGCTGCTCAAGGAAATCCGCACCGAGAACCGCGGCCCGCAGCTGATCCTGTCGCGTACCGCGCCGGAAATGCTGATCGAGCTGTTCCGCATCGAAGTGCCGGAAATTGCTGAAGGTCTGATCGAAGTAATGGCTGCGTCCCGTGACCCGGGTTCGCGCGCCAAGATCGCCGTCCGCTCCAAGGACAAACGCATCGACCCGCAGGGCGCTTGCATCGGTATGCGCGGTTCGCGCGTCCAGGCAGTGTCGGGTGAGTTGGGCGGTGAGCGTGTTGATATCGTCCTGTGGGACGACAACCCGGCTCAGTTCGTGATCAACGCCATGTCCCCGGCCGAGGTTGCGGCAATTATCGTTGACGAAGATGCCCATGCAATGGACATCGCCGTTGGCGCAGACAATCTGGCTCAGGCCATCGGTCGTGGTGGTCAAAACGTGCGTCTGGCAAGCCAGTTGACTGGCTGGACCCTGAACGTGATGACCGAATCGGACATCCAGGCTAAGCAGCAAGCAGAAACCGGTGACATCCTGCGCAACTTCATCGACGAGCTGGAAGTCGACGAAGATCTGGCGCAGGTGCTGGTAGATGAAGGCTTCACCAGTCTGGAAGAGATTGCCTACGTACCGTTGGAAGAAATGCTCAACATCGACGGCTTTGACGAAGATACCGTCAACGAGCTTCGCGCTCGTGCCAAGGATCGTTTGTTGACCAAAGCCATCGCTACTGAGGAAAAGCTGGCAGACGCCCATCCGGCCGAAGACCTGCTCTCGCTTGAGGGTATGGACAAGGATCTGGCGATGGAACTGGCGGTGCGCGGCGTAATTACCCGCGAAGACCTGGCCGAGCAGTCTATTGACGACCTGCTCGACATCGACGGCATTGACGATGATCGTGCCGGCAAGTTGATCATGGCCGCCCGAGCCCATTGGTTCGAGTAATTAGGCGCGGCCTGAGGAGAGAAGTGCATGACGCAAGTCACGGTGAAACAACTGGCCGATGAGGTCAAAACACCGGTAGAGCGCCTGTTGCAGCAGATGCGTGAGGCAGGTCTGCCGCACACCGCCGCCGAAGAAAATGTGACTGACAGTGAGAAGCAATCTTTGCTGACTCACTTGAAAAGCAGCCACAAGGCGAAAGTGGAAGAACCACGCAAGATCACGCTGCAGCGTAAAACCACCAGCACCCTGCGTGTGGCTGGTAGCAAGAGCATCAGCGTTGAAGTTCGCAAAAAGAAAGTTTTCGTACAGCGCAGCCCGGAAGAAATCGAAGCCGAGCGCAAGCGTGAACTTGATGAGCGTCGCGCAGTAGAAAATGCTGCCCGCCAGAAAACTGAGCAAGAAGCCAAGCAGCGCGCCGAAGAAGAAGCACGCCGCAATCCTGGCTCTGCGCAAGCCGCTACTAGCGCCGCCGTTGCAGCTCCTGCTGCAGCTGCTGAGCCGGTACGTGAAAGCGCGCCGGTGGTTGCCGCTGCTCCAGCGCCGTCTGCTGACGTTCGTAACAAGCAGAACGAACAGCGCCGTCCGGACAAACCACGTGCCGACGACAACAATCGTCGCAGTGGCGGTGGTGATGGCGAGCGCAAAAACGCTCCGCATCGCGCATCGGTCAAAGAGAAAGCGCCAGCGCCACGTGTTGCGCCACGTACTACCGACGAAGAAAGCGATGGCTTCCGTCGTGGTGGTCGCGGCAAGGCCAAGCTGAAGAAGCGCAACGCTCACGGTTTCCAGAGCCCAACCGGCCCTGTCGTGCGTGATGTGCAGATCGGCGAGACCATCACTGTTGGCGATCTCGCCAATCAGATGTCGGTCAAGGCTGCTGAAATCATCAAGTTCATGTTCAAACTGGGCACTCCAGCGACCATCAACCAGGTGCTTGATCAGGAAACTGCTCAACTGGTAGCCGAAGAACTGGGCCACAAAGTGACCCTGGTCAGCGACACCGCCCTGGAAGATTCCCTGGCCGAGTCCCTGAAGTTTGAAGGTGAGTCGTTCTCCCGTGCGCCAGTCGTGACCGTAATGGGCCACGTTGACCACGGTAAAACTTCCCTGCTCGACTACATCCGTCGTGCCAAGGTAGCTGCTGGCGAAGCCGGCGGTATCACCCAGCACATCGGTGCGTACCACGTTGAAACCGAACGCGGCATGGTCACCTTCCTCGACACCCCTGGTCACGCCGCGTTTACCGCAATGCGTGCCCGTGGTGCCAAGGCGACCGACATCGTGATTCTGGTAGTTGCAGCGGACGACGGCGTGATGCCGCAGACCATTGAAGCTGTTCAGCACGCGGTAGCCGCTGGCGTTCCACTGGTTGTTGCAGTGAACAAGATCGACAAGCCGGGCGCTGACCTCGATCGCATCCGTAGTGAACTGTCGGTTCACGGCGTGACGTCGGAAGAGTGGGGCGGTGAAACGCCGTTCGTATCGGTTTCGGCGAAACTCGGTACTGGCGTGGACGACCTGCTTGAAGCCGTTCTGCTGCAAGCTGAAGTTCTCGAACTGAAGGCAACTCCGTCGGCTCCAGGCCGTGGTGTTGTGGTTGAATCGCGTCTCGACAAAGGTCGTGGTCCGGTTGCAACCGTTCTGGTTCAAGACGGTACCCTGCGCCAAGGCGACATGGTTCTGGTCGGTTCGAACTATGGCCGCGTGCGTGCCATGCTCGACGAGAACGGCAAGCCAATCAAGGAAGCCGGTCCTTCCATCCCTGTCGAGATTCTCGGCCTGGACGGTACCCCGGACGCTGGCGACGAGATGAGTGTGGTTGCCGACGAGAAGAAAGCCCGTGAAGTGGCTCTGTTCCGTCAAGGCAAGTTCCGCGAAGTCAAACTGGCTCGCGCTCACGCCGGCAAGCTGGAAAACATCTTCGAAAACATGGGTCAGGCAGAGAAGAAGACGCTCAATATCGTCCTCAAATCTGACGTCCGTGGTTCGTTGGAAGCTCTGCAAGGCGCTCTGAATGGCCTGGGCAACGACGAAGTGCAAGTGCGCGTAGTCGGCGGCGGTGTCGGTGGTATCACCGAGTCCGATGCCAACCTGGCACTGGCTTCGAGCGCTGTACTGTTCGGCTTCAACGTGCGTGCCGATGCTGGCGCACGGAAGATCGTCGAGCAGGAAGGTCTGGATATGCGTTACTACAACGTGATCTACGACATCATCGAAGACGTCAAGAAAGCCCTGACCGGTATGCTCGGCAGCGATGTTCGCGAGAATATTCTGGGTATCGCCGAAGTGCGTGACGTGTTCCGTTCGCCGAAGTTTGGCGCGATCGCAGGCTGCATGGTGATCGAAGGTGTTGTGCACCGTAACCGTCCGATCCGTGTACTGCGTGAAGACATCGTTATCTTCGAAGGCGAGCTGGAATCCCTGCGCCGCTTCAAGGATGACGCTTCCGAAGTACGTGCCGGCATGGAATGCGGTATCGGCGTGAAGAGCTATAACGACGTCAAAGTCGGCGACAAGATCGAAGTCTTCGAGAAGGTTCAGGTTGCTCGCAGCCTCTAACTCGCGCACTTCAAGGGCCACATCGGGCCGTCGCATGAAAATGCGCGGCACGGTGTCAGGACTCTAAACGCAACGCCCGGTCTGGCTTTTGTCAGGCCGGGCGTTTGCCGCTTTCAGACCTTGCGGGTTTCACCGTGGGGCAGTAACAGGTAACAAATCATGGCAAAAGAATACAGCCGTACCCAACGTATCGGCGATCAGATGCAGCGTGAGCTGGCCCAGCTGATCCGTCGTGAAGTCAAAGATCCGCGCGTCGGCCTGGTGACTATTACCGCAGTGGAAGTCAGCCGTGACGTCGGTCACGCGAAGATTTTCATCACCGTGATGGGGCAGGACAACGCAGAAGACATCGCGCAAAGCATCAAGGTACTGAATGCCGCCGCAGGTTTCCTGCGTATGCAACTGGCCCGCGAAATGAAGCTGCGCAGCGTGCCGCAATTGCACTTCCACTACGACGAATCCGTTGTCCGTGGTGCGCACCTGTCGGCGCTGATCGAACGCGCCGTTGCTGAAGACAATCAGCACGTTGTCGTTCCAGCACCTGAAGACACCAAGGAGTAACTCGGTGGCTCAGGTCAAACGTATCCGTCGTAACGTGAGCGGCATCATCCTGCTCGATAAGCCGCTGGGGTTCACCTCAAACGCCGCGCTGCAGAAGGTTCGGTGGCTGCTCAACGCCGAGAAGGCCGGGCATACTGGCAGTCTCGACCCACTGGCCACCGGCGTACTGCCGTTGTGCTTTGGTGAGGCCACCAAGTTCTCGCAATACCTGCTCGATTCCGACAAGGGTTATGAAACCTTGGCGCAACTGGGCAAGACCACCACCACGGCTGATGCTGAAGGTGAGGTTTTGCAGGAGCGCCCGGTGACCGTTGGTCGCGCCGATGTCGAAGCTGCCTTGCCGAAATTTCGCGGTCAAATCAGCCAGATACCGCCGATGTACTCGGCGCTCAAGCGTGATGGCCAACCGCTGTACAAGCTGGCCCGTGCAGGCGAAGTAGTGGAGCGTGAACCGCGTTCTGTTACTATTGCGCGCTTGGAATTACTGGCCTTCGAAGGCGATACTGCGCGGCTTGCGGTGGATTGCAGCAAGGGCACCTATATTCGTACCCTGGTGGAGGATATCGGTGAGCAACTCGGTTGTGGTGCGTACGTCGCAGAATTGCGCCGTACCCAGGCCGGGCCTTTCACCTTGGCGCAGACCGTTACCCTCGAAGAGCTCGAAGCAGTACATGCCGAAGGCGGCAACGAAGCGGTCGACCGCTTCCTGATGCCATCGGACAGCGGCTTGCTGGACTGGCCGCTGCTGCACTTCTCGGAAGCGAGCGCGTTCTACTGGCTAAACGGCCAGCCGGTACGTGCCCCGGATGCTCCGAAGTTCGGCATGGTGCGGGTACAGGATCACAATGGTCGCTTCATCGGTATCGGTGAAGTGAGCGAAGACGGGCGCATCGCGCCACGTCGTTTGATTCGGTCGGAATGACCGAAACCAGCCTGTGTAACAGCAGGCTGGCGAGTGTGGCTGTTAACAGGCACGGTCACGACTCATTTATAGATACAGGGATTTGTCCCTGGCCTGTTGAAGCTGTTTCCCTGAAACAGTTTCCTGATAAAAGGATTGCCTCATGGCTCTCGACGTTCAAGAAAAAGCTCAAATCGTTGCTGACTATCAGCAAGCTGTTGGTGACACTGGTTCGCCAGAAGTGCAAGTTGCACTGCTGACCCACAACATCAACAAGCTGCAGGGTCACTTCAAGGCCAACGGTAAAGATCACCACTCCCGTCGTGGTCTGATCCGCATGGTAAACCAGCGTCGCAAGCTGCTGGACTACCTGAAAGGCAAGGATCTGGGTCGTTATCAGACTCTGATCGGTCGCCTGGGTCTGCGTCGCTAATAAGCGATTGCGCTCTGAGGTTGGTTGTTTGTCAGACGTCCGCGGTTTTTCGCGGGCTTCCGGCAGGCTCCCAGCCTCAAGTTTTATCTGGATACACGTTTTACCCTGGACAGGCGTTGGGCCGATTCCCGACATTGCCCAAGAATTTCGCAAGAAACCAGTTCCCCAAGAGCCACAAAGAAGGTAGGACACCGTGAACCCGGTAATCAAAAAATTCCAGTTCGGTCAATCGACCGTTACCCTCGAGACAGGCCGTATCGCCCGTCAAGCCTCCGGCGCAGTGCTGGTTACTGTTGATGACGACGTGACCGTATTGGTGACCGTTGTTGGCGCCAAGCACGCTGACCCAAGCAAAGGCTTCTTCCCTCTTTCCGTTCACTACCAGGAAAAGACTTACGCTGCCGGTAAGATCCCTGGCGGTTTCTTCAAGCGCGAAGGCCGTCCTTCCGAGAAAGAAACCCTGACTTCCCGACTGATCGACCGTCCGATCCGTCCGCTGTTCCCAGAAGGTTTCATGAACGAAGTGCAGGTTGTCTGCACCGTCGTTTCCACCAGCAAGAAGACCGATCCGGACGTCGCTGCGATGATCGGTACCTCGGCTGCCCTGGCCATCTCCGGTATTCCTTTCGATGGCCCGATCGGCGCTGCCCGTGTTGCTTTCCACGAAAGCACCGGCTACCTGCTGAACCCGACTTACGAGCAACAGAAAGCATCGAGCCTGGACATGGTCGTTGCCGGTACCTCGGAAGCCGTGTTGATGGTTGAATCGGAAGCCAAAGAGCTGACCGAAGACCAGATGCTGGGCGCTGTACTGTTTGCTCACGACGAGTTCCAGGTTGTGATCAACGCTGTTAAAGAACTGGCTGCTGAAGCTGCCAAGCCTACCTGGGCCTGGGCTCCACAAGCCGAAGCGACTGAACTGCTGGGCGCTATCCGCTCCGAGTTCGGCGCTGCGATCTCCGACGCCTACACCATCACCGTCAAGGCCGACCGTTATGCTCGCCTGGGCGAGTTGAAGGATCAGGTTGTGGCCAAGCTGTCCGGTGAAGAAGGCCAGCCTTCGTCCAGCGACGTCAAAGCTGCATTCGGCGAAATCGAATACCGCACCGTTCGCGAAAACATCGTAAACGGCAAGCCACGTATCGACGGTCGCGACACCAAAACCGTACGTCCGCTGAACATCGAAGTCGGCGTTCTGCCGAAGACTCACGGTTCGGCTTTGTTCACCCGTGGTGAAACCCAGGCTCTGGTAGTCGCGACTCTGGGTACTGCCCGTGACGCACAGCTGCTGGACACCCTGGAAGGCGAGAAAAAAGACCCGTTCATGCTGCACTACAACTTCCCTCCGTTCTCGGTGGGCGAGTGCGGTCGCATGGGTGGTGCTGGTCGTCGCGAAATCGGTCACGGCCGTCTGGCCCGTCGTTCGATTTCCGCCATGCTGCCAGCCGCTGACGTGTTCCCGTACACCATCCGCGTGGTTTCGGAAATCACCGAATCGAACGGTTCGAGCTCGATGGCTTCCGTGTGCGGCGCTTCCCTGGCTCTGATGGACGCTGGTGTGCCGATGAAGGCACCGGTTGCCGGTATCGCCATGGGTCTGGTTAAAGAAGGCGAGAAGTTCGCCATCCTGACCGACATCCTCGGTGACGAAGACCACCTGGGCGACATGGACTTCAAAGTAGCGGGTACCGCCAAAGGTGTTACCGCGCTGCAGATGGACATCAAGATCAAGGGCATCACCGAAGAGATCATGGAAATCGCTCTGGGCCAAGCCCTGGAAGCGCGCCTGAACATCCTCGGCCAGATGAACCAGATCATTGGTCAGTCGCGTACCGAGCTGTCGGAAAATGCTCCGACCATGATCGCGATGAAAATCGACACCGACAAGATCCGTGACGTTATCGGTAAAGGTGGCGCGACCATCCGTGCGATCTGCGAAGAAACCAAGGCTTCGATCGATATCGAAGACGACGGTTCGATCAAGATCTTCGGCGAAACCAAGGAAGCTGCTGAAGCTGCACGTCAGCGCGTTCTGGGCATCACCGCTGAAGCCGAGATCGGCAAGATCTACGTCGGCAAGGTTGAGCGCATCGTCGACTTCGGCGCATTCGTCAACATCCTGCCAGGCAAGGACGGTCTGGTTCACATCTCGATGCTGAGCGACGCTCGCGTAGAGAAAGTGACCGACATCCTGAAAGAAGGCCAGGAAGTGGAAGTACTGGTACTGGACGTGGACAACCGCGGCCGTATCAAGCTGTCCATCAAAGACGTGGCAGCGGCCAAGGCTTCGGGCGTTTAATCACCCCAAAGCTTTAGCGCAATAAAAATGCCCCGCCGTGAAAACGGCGGGGCATTTTTTTGTCTGTGGAAAACCATAAAAAATCGCAGCCTGCGGTGAGCCGTGCAGGCGCTGCGAACTTTGCGTTTGTGAAAACCGGTGCTAGGTTTAGCTCACCGCCCGTGTAGCTCAGCCGGTAGAGCAGCGCACTCGTAACGCGAAGGTCGCAGGTTCGATTCCTGTCTCGGGCACGATCCCCCTTTATTTCACCTTGCGGCTCAGATCCTCGACAGTACGTTTGAGCTGGTCCATCGCTCTGTCCTGATCGTTGATCTTCTGCTTCAGGTTCGAAATCTCACTGCTGCTCGAATTGGAGCTTGAGCCACTGTTGCGCTTGAGCTCTTCAACCTGGCGGCCGAGAGTATCCAGCTCACGATCCTGTTCTTTGACCTTATTCTTCAAATCGTCGAGTTCTTTGCCGCTGGAACTGGAACTGGAGCCGCTGCTGCGCTTGAGTTCTTCGATCTGGCGCGATTGATCGCTGATGGTGTCACGCATCTTTTTCAGTTCATCGATGCTGATGTCACTTCGGATAACGACGTCTTTGCCGTAATCGTTATGAATCAGAGAAACCTTGTCGCCATAGGACGGACTGCTGTTGCTCAACTCAACAGCCATTGCGCTTGCCGGCAACGCTAGAGCGGCGATCAGAGCAGTCGTGGACACAACAGAAGAAATTTTCAAAAAGCTGCGCATCACTGGTTTTCCTTGTGAACAGCGGATGTGTGCCGAAGTGGCACATCGCTATGACCGAGGATCGGCATTTATGTTCCGCAGGTCAGCTTTTTGTGAGAGAGATGTAAAGAGCCGTGTAATTCCTCATGCAAACGTCCTATATTCGGTGCCTGCATGAGCATCGCCCTGCAGTTTTCAGATGATCCCGAATGGTTCCGAAGGCCGGACAATCCGCGTCAGAGAGATCCTTGATGATCCAGATCCATCTTCCATTCCTATGATCAACGAGAACGACATGACCGAATTAACTCAAGAGCAACGCCACGAACAAGCGCTGGAAAAATACATTCTGGACGTGCCCGACCTGAAGGAAGAGATCAAGGACTTGAGTCCCGATGATCAGAAAGATCAGATCCAGTGGGCGTTCGAAGATGAAGCTGAAGCCCAGGGTTTGCAGCCGTGGGAGCTGACACTCAAGTACACGAGCACGCCGGAGGAGTTCGAGGCCCAGCGCCTTGTTCTGCACAAAGAGGCCGCTGAGGTGCTGGGCGTCGAGTGGCAAGAATACTGCGAGATGAACAATCTCGTCGTTTGACGAGAGCTACCAGCTCCAGGCCGTAAGCTACAAGTCAAAGCGCAACAGCTTTGGCTTGCAGCTTGCAGCTCTGGACTTGCCGCTGCTGTTTAAAGGCTGAGACGCATCGACAGGTCTACCGCCTTCACATCCTTGGTCATCGCCCCAATCGAGATGTAATCCACCCCGGTCTCGGCGATTGGCAATAGCGTGTTTTCGTTGATGCCGCCGCTGGCCTCCAGTTTTGCCTTGCCGCCGTTCAGGCGCACGGCTTCGCGCATGTCGTCCAGGCTCAGTTCGTCAAGCATGATGATGTCGGCACCGGCCTCTAGCGCTTCCTTCAGCTCTTGCAGACTTTCCACTTCGATTTCCACCGGTTTGCCCGGGGCTATCTTGTGCGCCGCGGCAATGGCTTGCGCGATGCCACCGCTGGCAGCGATGTGGTTTTCCTTGATCAGGAACGCGTCGTACAGGCCGATGCGATGGTTATGGCAACCGCCACAGGTCACGGCGTATTTCTGCGCCAGACGCAGGCCTGGCAAGGTTTTGCGGGTGTCGAGAAGCTTGACCTGAGTCTCGCCCACGAAGTCTGCCAAATACTGTGCGCGAGTCGCCACACCGGAAAGCAATTGCAGGAAGTTCAGGGCGCTGCGTTCACCGGTGAGCAACGAACGGGCCGGGCCTTCCAGATGGAACAGTGGCTGATTGGGTTTTACCCGCTGGCCATCGACTACCTGCCAATGCACCGCCACCCGTGGATCGAGCTGGCGAAACACCGCATCGACCCAAGCCGTGCCGCAGATAACGGCGTCGTCGCGAGTAATGATGGTGGCTTTGGCCAGACGTTCGGCCGGGATCAGTTGCGCGGTGATGTCGCCGCTGCCGATGTCTTCGAGCAACGCACGGCGCACGTTGGCTTCGATTTCGGCGGTCAAATCGGCGAGACGTAGATTCGGCATAACGGGCTCCACAAACAAAGTGATTCGATTATAGGGGCATGGCGCGAGCCAACCCAAGGCAAGAACTTGCGTGCCTGTCTGCATCTGGTCGATTTCTTTGAGCAAACCCTGTTGGGGCGTGGTCAGTTGAGGGGGATCGGGCGGGCATAGGGGAAACCCTGACGCCTATGGCGCTGGGGACATCTTTTGCAAGATAATCCGCCTTGCATTTGACGTCATAGGCTTGACGTCTATTTGGGGCCCAACTTGTAGGACTTTTTGGAGCGATTCCCTTCTGTCTCTGATTGCAATGTTTACTGACATTGCGCTATCGCGAGCAGGCTCACTCCTACAGGGGTTCGCTGTTTCGGCCCAAAAGAAGAATCACCGTTTCAGGAGGCTTGGATGCACAACGACGGGAAAGTGGTGCCTTTGTACAAGGCGTCTGCCGATCAGGCGAATCACTCGCCGCTCGCCCGCCTGCCTGTGATTCTGCTTCAGGTTCGCGACAAGGCTGCCCAGCAACTGCGCCACGGGTTGCAGGAGCTGTTCGATAATGCCGACGACACCCTGTTCGAAATGGCTGACCGGGCACGCAACGACGTTGAGCAGAACATCTTTTTTGAAGCGATGCGCGACTTGCGCCTCAAACGCAAAAACATCGAGCGCGGCTTTCTCGAGCAGTTCTGCGAAGCCTTTGTCGGCCTCACTCAATACCAACCCGCGCACAACACGCTGCCGCACCCGTTGCTGTTCGAAGACTGCGCGCCGCGCACCGACGACATGGAACGCACCGTCGCCGTGGAGACCATGGTCGGCCGCGTGCTCAAGCGTGATGGCTTCGCCTTGGGGCAACTGACCGCGCGCCTCAACGCATTGCTGGATAATTCCTTTGCCGATCAACACAACCCCCTCGGCCCGGCGCTGCTCTGTGAGTTCTTTTTGCAGGCCGGCCGTAATCTGGGCGTTGAGATCAAGGTCAAGCTGATCCTGCTCAAGCTGTTCGAGCGCTATGTGCTGGCCGACACCGAACAGTTATATTCCGAAGCCAATCAGTTGCTCAGCGCCACCGGCGTGTTGCCCGAGCTGAAACCGGCCCCGGCGCGACGCGCGATTGATCGTGCGGCGGCCAGTATCAGTCGCGAAGAAAGTGCCGAGCCCGTAACGGCGGACGAGAGTGTCCAGGAAGTTTTCGCTGCGTTGCAGGAGTTGCTGCTGAACGTGCGCGGCAGTGTTGCGCCGAGCCTCGAATCAGGCGCCTCTGCCCAGCCGATCAGCACGCGCGACCTGCTGCGCCTGCTCTCGCATTTGCAGCAATATGTGCCGGCGCTGGCGGCGCAGGACGATTTCGACCTGCGTAACCAGCTCGAACAACTGCTGACGCGGGTCAGCGTCAGAACTGGCAAGTCGCGGATCGTCGGAGGCGCTGATGAGGATGTGATCAACCTGATCGCCATGGTCTTCGACTGCATCCTCGAAGACCGCAATCTGCCGGACTCGCTCAAGGCCTTGATCGCCCGCTTGCAGATTCCGATGCTCAAGGTCGCGGTACTCGACAAGAGTTTCTTCAGTCGCAGCAGCCACCCGGCGCGGCGTCTGCTCAATGAAATCGCCGATGCGGCCATGGGCTGGGGCGATTGTGACGGTGAGGCGCGCGACAGTCTGTATCTGCGCATCGAGCAAGTGGTGCAGCGCCTGCTGACCGATTTTGTCGATGATCCGGCGATATTTTCTGAACTGCTCGCTGACTTCCTCGCTTTCACCAGTGATCAGCGTCGGCGCAGCGAACTCCTTGAGCAACGTCTGCGCGATGCGGAAGAGGGGCGGGCGAAAACCGAGCTGGCGCGGCGACGCGTCGAGCATGCGTTGAATCTGGCTCTGTTGGGCAAAGTCCTGCCGCCGTCAGTGGTGACCTTCGTGCAAGACGCCTGGAGCAAGGTGTTGCTGCTGACCTGCCTCAAACATGGCGACCAGTCCGCCGAATGGCAGGCTGATGTGCAGACCATGGAGCAACTCATCTGGAGTGTTCAGCGCCACGACGATGCTGAAGCTGGCATGCGTCTGCTGGCGCTGGTACCGGGGTTGCTGAAATCGTTGCGCGATGGCCTGACCCGCTGCGCATTCGATCCGTTTGCCACCAGCGAATTTTTCGCTGAGCTGGAAACGCTGCATGTGCGCGTGCTTGAGCGTACCGGTGAGTCTGCTCAGGCCGAGGCGCCGGCGATGATCGAGGTGTCGCAGCAGATCGTCTTGGCAATGGCGCAAGAGGGTGAGTCGGCGCTGACCTCGGTACGTCTGTCCCATCACGACGTTGGCCTGCAGCAGGTGGCTCAATTGCATCTGGGCAGTTGGGTTGCGTTTAAGGAAGACGAGGAAAACACCCTGCGCTGCAAGCTCGCGGCAATTATTGAAGCGACGGGCAAGTACGTGTTTGTCGACCGTACCGGCATGAAAGTGCTGGAGCGCAGTCGCATCGGTCTGGCGCTTGAGTTCCAGCGTGGTGCGGTGCGTGCGCTGGACGACACCTTGTTGTTCGATCGGGCGCTTGAGTCGGTGTTGGGCAATTTGCGGCGACTCAATCGCGCCAAGTGATCGCGCGCCGGGGGCTGATCACGGCATACTGGGCGCCAACACAGTCGGCGTTGAAGGAATCGGTATGCAGTTGGATCCCGCTAGCGGGTGGTGTCACGGGGTGCAAGCTTGCCCATCGCCCAACTTCAATGAGCGCCCTGCGGGCGAAATCTCCCTGTTGGTTATCCACAACATCAGCCTGCCGCCGGCGCAGTTCGCCACCGGCAAGGTGCAGGAATTTTTCCAGAATCGTCTGGATGTCACCGAACATCCCTACTTTGCGGGGATTGCCGACTTACGGGTCTCGGCGCATTTTCTGATTGAACGTGACGGCAAGGTCACTCAGTTTGTCTCCTGTCTTGAGCGGGCGTGGCATGCGGGTGTGTCGATTTTTGAAGGGCGCGAAACCTGTAACGATTTTTCCGTGGGCATTGAGCTCGAAGGCACCGATGATCTGCCGTTCACCGATGCGCAGTATCAGGCGTTGACGGCGCTAACCCGTCAGTTGCAGACAGCATTTCCGGCTATCACCGGCGCCCGCATTTGCGGGCACAGCGACATTGCACCCGGGCGCAAGACCGATCCTGGCCCGGCATTCGACTGGGCGCGTTACCGCGCGGCCCTGGCACAAGAGGAAGGACAATGAGTTTTCTGGTGTTACTGCTGGCGCTCTGGATCGAGAAATTCTCGGCCCTGCGCCATCGGGTTCAACGCGATGGCGGATGGATTCGCGAACTGAACAAACTCGAAACCAGCGAGCGACTGGCCAAACAGCCCTGGCTGGTACTGACGATTCTGGTGCTGCTGCCGGTGGCGTTGCTGGCCCTGTTGCTGGTGGTGCTGGAGCCGGTGGCGTACGGCTTGCTGGCTCTGCCGGTGCATTTGCTGGTGGTGATTTATAGCCTGGGGCGCGGCGATTTGCTCGGCGGTCTCGGGCCGTTTCGTGATGCCTGGCGGCGTGAGGATCTGCAAGCCGCGGCGCATGTGGCCAAGCGCGATCTGAATATCTGCGCCGACAGCGGCGAGCAATTGCTCGATCGAGTGCAGGAGCATTTGTTGTGGCAGGCCTATCAAAGCTTCTTCGCCGTGATCTTCTGGTATTTCCTGCTCGGTCCGGTGGCGGCACTGGCCTATCGCTTGTTGGCGCTGGCCCAGGAGCACGGTCAGAACCCGGCGCTGGTCGAACGTGCCGCGCAACTGCGCCATGCCTTTGACTGGGTGCCGGTGCGTCTGTTGGCGGCGAGTTTTGCCTTGGTCGGCAACTTCGTTGCGGTCAGCCGGGTGATGCTGCATGAACTGCTGAACTGGAACATCAGCGCTGCGCAGCTTATTAACAAGGTCGGATTGGCCGCGGGGGAGATCCCGCCGCCGACGGTCGGCCCGGAAGGCGTCAACACCCTCGACTGCCTGTGGGAATTGCTGCTGCGCGCGGCGGTTTTGTGGTATGCCGGGTTCGCCTTGTGGACAGTACTGATTCACTGATTCCTGTCTGAAGATCAAAAGATCGCAGCCTGCGGCAGCTCCTACTTTTGGGTCTGTGTTTCCTGGAGGAGCTGCCGAAGGCTGCGATCTTTTTTGTCGTTAACCTTAAGTTACAAAACCTCCCTTCGATTTGAGCTATACAGAGATGGCGTCCGATAGTGGCTATCTGCTGTCCCCGCGCGCCTGCCAATAAAAACAAGAAAAACCAAAGGGAGACTTCCAGTGAAGAGCTTGCTCTATCCCGCCGTCTCGCTGATGAACCGTCTGAGCTTCGGCATGAAGTTCAGCCTGATCAGCGTGCTGTTTCTGGTGCCGATGCTGGTGACCAATTTCTATCTGGTGCGCGATTCCTATCGTGAATTCCAGGGCACCCGGGTCGAGCTGCAAAGCCTTGATCTGCTCGGCAGTAGCCTGAGCCTGCGCCGCGATCTGGAAACCCTCAACAATCTGGTACAGATCAACGTCACCCTCGGCCAGTCCGGCAAGGCGGGCAACGTCGAATCGCAGATCACCAGCCTCGAACAAGCCGTACTGACACGCCTGCAAGGCCTGGCGGCAATGACCGACGACCCCGAACAGATCAAGGTGTTCGACGGCAAGCGCGATGAAATGATTGCTGCGTTCAAGGCCCAGCAAGCGGAAAACTCTCTGCAAAGCAAAAGTGCGTTGATCGGCAAATTGTTGGCCAGTGCGCAGATTTTCAGCCAGATCATCACCAGTCAGGCCGGTCTGAGTCGCGACAATCAGGGCGACATCCGTCAACTCAGCGAACTCGTCACCCTGATCACGCCGACTGTGACGCAAACCCTCGGTGAAGGCCGGGCCATGGGTTCGTATTCACTGGGGCAGGGTTTCCTCAACAGTTCGTCGAGCACCCGTTTTGACGAATTACTGGTGCAGATCGAAAAGCTCCAGGCCGAATACGCCTTGAAACTGCAGGACGCCCTCGGCTCCAGCAAAGCCGCGCACGAAACGCTCAGCGCTTCGGCTGACATTAGTAAGATCTCGTTGAAGCAGGCGAGCGAACTCTTCGAAGAACAAGTGGTGATGGCCGACACGCTCGATGCACCGTGGCAGGCGTTTTACGACCAGACCACCGCACTCATTGACAAGACCTACCAGCTCAACGAAGCCACCCTGAAATTCCTCGACACGCAATTACAGCAGCGCCTGACGCAAAACCGCACGCACATGGTCTTGCAGGCTGTGGCGCTGTCGGTGGTGTTCGTGCTGATTTTCTATCTGTATGGCGGGTTTTACGCGTCGACCCGCACCACCCTCAAGCGCCTCGGCGCGATGATGGACAAGGTCGCGGCTGGCGACATGACCGTCAACTTCAAGGCCAGCAGCCGCGATGAATTGGGCGAGTTGGGCGAAGTGTTCAACGGCACGGTAAAGAAGATTCACGACTTGATTGAACGGGTCGGGCAGACCGTTGGCGAAGTTGAACGACAGGCCGGGCAAGTGGAAAGTGTGTCGGCGCAAAGCAATCTGGCTGTTGCCGGGCAACGCTCGCAGATCGAGCAAGTGGCCACGGCCATGAACCAGATGTCGGCGACGTCTCTTGAGGTGGCGCGCAGCGCTGCAGCGGCGGTGAGCAGCGCCCACAGCGTGAATGACGAAACCATCAGCGGTCGTGGTCTGGTGGAGTCGCAGCAGGGCAGCATCGCGGCGTTGGCCAGCGAGATCGATCAGTCAGTGCTGGTGATCAACCAATTGGCCAGTGACAGCCAGGCGATCAGCCGTGTTCTGGAAGTGATCAAAAGTATCGCCGAGCAAACCAACCTGCTGGCGCTCAACGCGGCGATTGAAGCGGCGCGTGCAGGTGAGCAGGGACGCGGTTTTGCGGTGGTGGCGGACGAAGTGCGCACGCTGGCCAAACGCACCCAGCAATCGACCGAAGAAATCGAACAGATGATCGCCAGACTGCACGGCGGCGTGGGGGCGGCGGTCAAGGCGATGGGCATCAGCCATCAGATGGCCAATGGCACGGTCGGGCAGTCGGAAAAGGTTCAGCAGGCGCTGGAAAATATCCTTGGCGCCGTCGGAATGATCGTTGATCAGAACCAGCAAATTGCCGCTGCGGTCGAGCAGCAGACGGCAGTTGCCCATGACATCGACCAGAACATCGTCGAGATCAACCGTGCAGGCGAGCGCACGGCGCAGGGGGCGCACCAGACTGAAGACGCGAGTCGCGCACTGTCCGCCCAGGTCGTGGAACTCAAACAACTGATCAGCGCCTTCCGCGTGTAGGGCATACACAAATCCCGTGTAGGAGCTGCGGCACGCTGCGATCTTTTGATCTTGATCTTGATCTTGTTCCTGGAAACCCAGGATCAAAAGATCGCAGCGTGCCGCAGCTCCTACAGGGATTTTTATTACCAGCCGAACACGGCGCAGCTGTTGGCGGTGCTGGCTGCGGCAAGTTGTTGAGGGGAGATATTCATCAGCTCGGCGAGCGCCGCACAAATCGCCGGCAAGTGCGCCGGGCTGTTGCGCACTCCGGGGAACATTGCGGGCGCCATGTCCGGCGAATCGGTTTCCAGCACGATCGAATCCAGTGGCAAATCCGCCAGTACCCGATGCATGCGCAGCGCCTGCGGCCAGGTCGGCGCGCCGCCCAGCCCCAGTTTGAAACCGAGTTTGATGTATTCCCGTGCTTCCTCACGGCTGCCGGCGAACGCGTGGATGATCCCGGCCCGCTTCAAACGAAAACGCTTGAGCGTGGCAATCACTGCCGCGTGACTGCGCCGCACATGGATCAGCGCCGGCAAATCGAAATCCGCCGCCAGTTGCAGTTGCGCGTCGAACAACGCCTGTTGCCGCTCGCGGTCCAGCGTTTCGATGAAGTAATCCAGACCAATCTCGCCCACTGCACACAACTGCCGATGGCCGCGCAATCGCGTCAGCCAATCGCCGAGGGTGTGTAAATCTTCGGGGCGATGCTGATCCAGATACACCGGATGCAAGCCGAACGCCGCGTACAGATCCGAATCGCTCTGCACCAGATCCCACACCCGCTGCCAGTTACCTTCATAGACGCCCAGCACCACCATCCGCCGCACCCCAAGGGCGCGGCTTTCGGCCAGCAGCGCAGAGCGATCGGCGTCGAAGTCGGGAAAATCCAGGTGGGTGTGGCTGTCGATCAGCTCCACGGATCAGTCCCGGTGAATACGCTGCTTGAAGGTCCGCGCAATCGCTTGCACGCCAGGCTGGTATTGCGACTGCTCGACAGCGGCCAATGCCAGTTCCAGCGCCTTGTCGGCGATCAGTTGATGCTGCTGGGCCATGGCGTTGACCGGCAGTGGCAGGAAGTCGAGCAGTTGTGTGTCACCAAACGTGCCGAGGCGCAGCGGCCGTGACTTGAGCGGGAAGTCATGCAGCGCATCGAACACTCCCTGCAACAACACGTAGGAAGTGGTTACCAGTGCGTCCGGCAAATGCCCCAGACGTTGCAGGAGTTCTTCCATCAATTGCTTGCCGCAGTCACGACTGAAGGACTCGGCGTGCTCGACCAGCACTTCGCCTTTGAAATCGACGAGGGCCTGTCTGAAACCGGCGGCACGTTCCTGGCTGATGCTCAGTTCCGGGCGCGCGCCGAGCAGCACGATCTGTTTTAGCTGCGGGTCGAGCAGGCTCTGGGTCAGATGCAGACTGGCCTCGCGGTCGTCGCTGATCACCGAACAAAAATGCTCCGGCTCCATGACCCGGTCGATGGCGATGATCGGCAGCCCCTTGGCCTGCAACTGAAGATAGCTGTCATCACCGGGTGGCAGACAACTGGCGACGATCAGCGCATCACAACGGCGCGCCTTGAACAGTTGCAGCAGTTTGCGCTCGCTGTCCGGCGCATCGTCGGAACTGGCGATCAGCAACTGATAGCCGCGCGCCCGCGCACCTTGCTCCAGCAGCTTGGCGATCCGCGCGTAGCTGGGGTTTTCCAGATCCGGCAGGATAAAACCCAACGTGCGGGTATGCCGGCTGCGTAGCCCGGCCGCTTGTGGGTTGGGCGTAAAGCCGTGCAGATCGACCACCGCGCGCACCCGCTCGACGGTCGCGGTGCTGATGCGTTGCTGTTCGGCCTTGCCGTTGATGACGTAGCTCGCGGTGGTCACGGACACTCCGGCCAACCGCGCGATATCACTGAGTTTCAACTCGGGATTTCCTTGTTATTTCGAGCATGCCGCGAGATTTTCGCCAATCCTACCCGATAAGGGCAGGCGACTTATTGTCTACGCGCATCCGACAAGTTGGACTTCAAGGATGAGACATTATCGAGTAACGTGCCGATCAATCTAGATTAAACGTTTCAGCAAGCGTATTTTCTACGTTTTAGACGCCTTTGGCCGGTTCTGCCGTGAAACCGCCAAAACTGCCCCTGAAAAGGATCGCGCAGAGCGCCTAAGCTGCAACTCATTCAAAACAATACCTGGCGCCATAAAACGCCAAAAAGGAGATCGCATGCTCGAGCTCACTATAGAGCAGATATCCATGGGCCAATCGGCTGTGGATAAACCCGCTGCTCTGCAATTGCTGGCCAGTCATCTGGTGGCCGATGGTCTGGTCGCCGACGGATACCTCGCAGGATTGCAGGCGCGTGAGGCCCAGGGCTCGACCTTTCTCGGTCAAGGTATTGCCATTCCCCACGGCACCCCCGAAACCCGCGAGCTGGTGTTTACCACGGGCGTGCGGCTGATGCAGTTCCCCGAAGGCGTCGATTGGGGCGATGGCCAGATCGTTTATCTGGCCATCGGCATTGCCGCCAAATCCGACGAACACTTGCGCCTGCTGCAACTGCTTACCCGTGCACTCGGCGAGACCGATCTGGGCCAGGCTCTGCGTCGCGCCAGCTCGCCTGAAGCGCTGCTGAAACTGCTGCAAGGCGCACCGCAGGAACTGGCGCTGGACGCGCAAATGATCGGCCTCGGCGTTTCCGCTGACGATTTTGAAGAACTGGTCTGGCGTGGCGCGCGTCTGCTGCGCCAGGCCGATTGCGTGAGCAACGGTTTCGCCGCGGTATTACAGCAAGTCGAAGCGCTGCCATTGGGCGATGGCTTGTGGTGGCTGCACAGCGAGCAAACCGTGAAACGTCCGGGCCTGGCGTTTGTCACCCCGGATAAACCGATGCGCTACCTCGGTCAGCCACTGAGCGGTCTGTTTTGTCTGGCCAGTCTCGGCGAGGCGCATCAGGCCCTGTTGGAACGCCTGTGTGCGTTGCTCATCGAAGGCCGCGGCCATGAATTGGGTCGGGCCACCAGCAGCCGTAAAGTCCTTGAAGTGCTCGGCGGTGAGTTGCCGGCCGACTGGCCGAGCGCCCGTATCGCGCTGGCCAATGCCCACGGTTTGCACGCGCGGCCGGCGAAGATCCTCGCGCAACTGGCGAAGAGTTTTGACGGCGAGATTCGCGTGCGCATCGTCGACGGTGAGGACAGCGCCGTGTCGGTGAAAAGCCTCAGCAAACTGCTCAGCCTCGGCGCCCGTCGCGGTCAGGTACTGGAGCTGATCGCCGAACCGAGCATCGCCGCCGACGCCTTGCCTGCGCTGCTCGCCGCCATCGAGGAAGGCCTCGGTGAAGAAGTCGAGCCGCTGCCCGCCGTGAGCCAGCAGCGCGAAGTCTTCGCCGACATCGCTGAAGTGCTGATCGCCCCGGCGTCCGGCACTCAGTTGCACGCGATCCCCGCCGCGCCGGGTATCGCCATTGGCCCGGCGCATATTCAAGTGCAACAAACCATCGAATACCCGTTGCGTGGCGAATCCGCCGCCGTCGAGCGCGAGCGTCTCAAGCAAGCGCTCAGTGACGTGCGCAACGACATTCAAGGTTTGATCGAACGCAGCAAAGCCAAGGCGATTCGCGAGATTTTCATCACCCACCAAGAGATGCTCGACGACCCGGAACTCACCGATGAAGTCGACACGCGCCTCAAGCAAGGTGAAAGCGCCGAAGCGGCGTGGATGGCGGTGATCGAAGCGGCCGCCAAACAACAGGAATCGTTGCAGGACGCCTTGCTCGCCGAACGTGCGGCGGATCTGCGTGACATCGGTCGTCGCGTGCTGGCGCAGTTGTGTGGGGTAGAGACGCCTAGCGAGCCTGAGCAGCCGTACATTCTGGTGATGGACGAGGTCGGCCCGTCCGACGTCGCGCGGCTTGATCCGGCGCGCGTGGCAGGGATTCTCACCGCGCGCGGCGGCGCTACCGCACACAGCGCAATCGTCGCCCGTGCACTCGGCATTCCCGCGCTGGTCGGTGCTGGCGCGGCCGTGCTGTTGCTGGCGCCGGGCACGCCGTTGCTGCTCGACGGACAACGCGGTCGTCTGCATGTCGACGCCGATGCGGCAACGTTGCAACGCGCCGTCGAAGAACGCGACACCCGCGAGCAACGCCTTAAAGCCGCCGCCGAACAACGCCATCAACCGGCGCACACCACCGATGGTCACGCCGTGGAAGTGTTCGCCAACATCGGCGAAAGCGCTGGCGTGATCAGCGCGGTGGAGCAGGGTGCGGAAGGCATTGGTTTGCTGCGCACCGAACTGATTTTCATGGCGCACCCGCAAGCGCCGGACGAAGCCACCCAGGAAGCCGAATATCGCCGCGTCCTCGATGGCCTCGCCGGGCGACCGCTGGTGGTGCGCACGCTTGATGTTGGCGGCGACAAACCGCTGCCGTATTGGCCGATCGCCAAGGAAGAAAACCCGTTCCTCGGTGTCCGCGGGATTCGCCTGACGTTGCAGCGTCCGCAGATCATGGAAGCGCAATTACGCGCCTTGTTGCGGGCCGCGGATAACCGGCCGCTGCGGATCATGTTCCCGATGGTCGGCAGCGTCGACGAATGGCGTCAGGCGCGCGACATGACCGAGCGCTTGCGCCTGGAAATACCGGTGGCTGATCTGCAACTGGGGATCATGATCGAAGTGCCATCCGCCGCATTGCTCGCGCCAGTACTGGCCAAAGAAGTCGACTTCTTCAGCGTCGGCACCAACGACCTGACGCAATACACCCTGGCCATCGACCGTGGTCATCCGACCCTGTCGGCACAGGCGGACGGCTTGCACCCGGCGGTGCTGCAACTGATCGACATCACCGTGCGTGCGGCCCATGCCCATGGCAAATGGGTTGGCGTCTGCGGTGAGCTGGCAGCCGATCCGCTGGCGGTGCCGGTGCTGGTCGGCCTCGGTGTCGATGAACTGAGTGTGTCCGGGCGCAGCATTGCCGAGGTCAAGGCGCGCATCCGCGAACTCAGCCTGACCCAGGCGCAAACCGTTGCTCAACAAGCCCTCAGCGTGGGCAGCGCCAACGAAGTGCGCGCATTAGTGGAGGCCCTGTAATGGCCAGGATTCTTACCCTGACCCTCAACCCGGCGCTGGACCTCACGGTCGAGCTGCCGATATTGGCGGCCGGTCAGGTCAACCGCAGCGACGAGATGCACACCCATGCTGCCGGCAAAGGCGTCAACGTCGCCCAAGTGCTGGCCGACCTTGGCCATCAACTGACGGTCAGCGGGTTTCTGGGTGAAGACAACCTGCAAGCATTCGAAACCCTGTTCGCCAAACGCGGTTTTGTTGACGCATTCATCCGCGTACCGGGCGAGACACGCAGCAACATCAAAATCGCTGAGCACGACGGGCGCATCACCGACATCAACGGCCCGGGGCCGATGGTTGATGCTGCGGCGCAACAGGCGTTGCTCGATCGTCTGGTGCAGATTGCACCGGGTCACGATGCGGTGGTGGTCGCTGGCAGTTTGCCGCGCGGCGTTTCTGCACAGTGGTTGCGTGAACTGATCGAACGGCTGAATCAACTCGGTCTGAAAGTCGCCCTCGACACCAGCGGCGAAGCGTTGCGCGCTGCGTTGCAGGCCAGGCCGTGGCTGATCAAGCCGAACACCGAAGAGCTGGCCGATGCACTCGGTTGCGAAGTGGTTTCCCGCGCGGCCGAGGTACAAGCGGCAGCGCATCTGCATGCTCAGGGTATCGACCATGTGGTGATCTCCCACGGCGCCGACGGCGTGAACTGGTTCAGCGTCGGCTCGGCGCTGCATGCCTCGCCGCCCAAGGTCAGCGTCGCCAGCACGGTTGGTGCCGGTGACTCGCTGCTGGCCGGCATGCTTCACGGTTTGCTCAGTGCCGATACGCCTGAGCAAACCCTGCGCACGGCCACGGCGATTGCTGCGCTGGCGGTCACGCAGATCGGTTTTGGCATCAACGACGCCGCGCAACTGGCGCAGCTCGAACAGGGCGTGCGCGTGCGCCCCCTGACAGAACAATAAGAGGGTTTGTCATGAAGTTAGCCATTGTTACGGCCTGCCCGAACGGCATGGTCACCAGTGTGCTGTGCGCCCGTTTGCTCGATGCAGCGGCCCAGCGTCAGGGCTGGAGCACCAGCGTCGAAGTGGTCGACGCTGCGCACCCCGAACGTGAATTGTCGGCAGCCACCATCGCGGCGGCAGAGTGGGTGTTGCTGGTCGCCACCGGCAACGTCGACATGACACGTTTTGTCGGCAAACGGGTCTTCCAGATTGCCCCTGCGCAAGCCCTGCAGGATGTCGAAGCGGTGCTGCGCCGTGGTGCTGAAGAAGCGCAAATCTACGTCGCTACCGAAGCTGTTCCCGCGGCTGTTGCGGCCCGTGCACCGCGCATCGTCGCCATCACCGCGTGCCCGACCGGTGTTGCCCACACCTTTATGGCGGCCGAAGCATTGCAGCAAACGGCCAAGCGTCTGGGCTATGACTTGCAGGTGGAAACCCAAGGCTCGGTCGGCGCGAAAACCCCGTTGAGCGCAGCCGCAATTGCCGAGGCTGATGTTGTGCTGTTGGCGGCGGATATCGAAGTCGCCACCGAGCGTTTCGCCGGCAAGAAAATCTACCGCTGCGGCACCGGCGTTGCCCTCAAAAAATCGGAAGACACGCTGAAAAAAGCGCTGGCGGAAGGCGTGCAGGAAAGCGCTGCCGGTGACGGCAAGGCACCGGCAAAATCCGAGAAAACCGGTGTCTACAAACATCTGCTGACCGGTGTGTCGTTCATGCTGCCGATGGTGGTGGCGGGCGGTTTGATGATCGCCCTGTCATTCGTGTTCGGCATCACCGCGTTCAAGGAAGAAGGCACGCTGGCGGCAGCGCTGATGCAGATCGGCGGCGAAACCGCGTTCAAGTTGATGGTGCCGCTGCTGGCCGGGTACATCGCCTATTCGATTGCCGACCGTCCGGGCCTGGCGCCGGGGATGATCGGCGGTTTGCTGGCGAGTACCTTGGGCGCCGGGTTTATCGGCGGGATCGTCGCCGGGTTTATCGCCGGTTACGCGGCGAAGGCGATCAGTCGTTATGTCGCGTTGCCGCAAAGCCTTGAAGCACTGAAACCGATTCTGATCATCCCGTTGTTCGCCAGCCTGTTTACCGGGCTGGTGATGATTTATGTAGTCGGCAAACCGGTCGCGGACATGCTCGCGGCGCTCACGCATTTCCTCGACAGCATGGGCACCACCAACGCGATTCTGCTCGGTGTATTGCTCGGCGGCATGATGTGCGTCGACCTCGGCGGGCCGATCAACAAAGCCGCGTATGCGTTCTCGGTGGGGCTGTTGGCGTCGCAGAGTTATGCACCGATGGCCGCGACCATGGCAGCGGGCATGGTGCCGCCGATTGGTCTGGGTATCGCCACGTTCATTGCCCGACGCAAATTCGCTCAGACCGAACGCGAGGCCGGTAAAGCGGCGTTCGTGCTGGGGCTGTGCTTTATCTCCGAAGGGGCGATTCCGTTTGCCGCGAAGGACCCGCTGCGGGTGATTCCGGCGAGCATTGCCGGCGGCGCATTGACCGGCGCGCTGTCGATGTACTTCGGCTGCAAGCTGATGGCGCCGCACGGTGGGTTGTTTGTGCTGGCGATTCCGAATGCGATCAACCACGCGTTGCTGTATCTGCTGGCGATTGTCGCGGGGAGTCTGTTGACTGCCGTTGTGTATGCGACGGTCAAACGCCCGGAAGCGGTGGAGTTGGCGCTGGAGCCGGTAAAAGCATAAAAGCAAAAGATCGCAGCCTTCGGCAGCTCCTACAGGGGATCGCGGTTCTCTGTAGGAGCTGCTGAAGGCTGCGATCTTTTTTGTCATCCCCGATTCATGATCTCGTGCTTAAGTTTTCCTTTTTCCAGGGAGAACAGCATGAGCGATTTCAATGTGGGTCGCCGGCGGGTCATGCAAGTGGTCGGGGCCGGACTGCTGATGCCCGGGTTGGCGCCGGCGGTCATCGCGTCGGTCAAGGATCGGCCGCAACTCACCGATGGCGTGCAGTCCGGCGACCTGCAAGGCGACCGCGCGATGATCTGGAGCCGCAGCGACCGCCCGGCACGCATGGTGGTCGAGTGGGACACCCGCAGCCAGTTTCGCAATCCACGGCGGATCGTTTCGGCGCTAGCGGATGTCCGCAGCGACTTCACCGCCCGCGTCGAACTCACCGGGTTACCCGCCGATCAGGCGATTTTCTATCGCGTGTATTTCAAGGACGCCCGCAGCGGCGTCGCCAGCGAACCCTGGCTCGGCCACTTGCGCAGCGCACCCTCGGCGCGGCGTGATATTCGTTTCGTCTGGAGCGGCGACACCGTCGGCCAGGGCTTCGGCATCAATCCGGACATTGGCGGCATGCGCATCTACGAAGCCATGCGTTTGCGCCTGCCGGACTTCTTTATTCACAGCGGCGACACCATCTACGCCGACGGCCCGGTACCGGCGCAACTGACCACTGAAAACGGTCGCGTGTGGCGCAACATCACCACCGAAGCCAAGAGCAAAGTCGCCCAGACCCTCGACGACTATCGCGGCAATTACCGCTACAACCTGATGGACGAGAACATCCGCCGCTTCAACGCCGAAGTGCCGCAGATCTGGCAGTGGGACGACCATGAAGTGGTCAACAACTGGTCGCCCGGCAAGCAACTCGACGAGCGCTATCAGGAAAAAGATATCCACACCTTGGTCGGTCGCGCGCGCAAGGCCTGGCTGGAATATTCGCCGATGCGTTTGCAGTCGGCTGACGCGGGCGGGCGAATTTATCGCAAGCTCAAGTACGGGCCGATGCTGGATGTGTTCGTGCTCGACATGCGCAGCTATCGCGAGGCCAACGACGACAACCTCGGCGCAGCAAAACCGTTCCTGGGGCGTGAGCAACTGGATTGGCTCAAGCGCGGGTTGAAGGCCTCGAAAGCGCAGTGGAAGGTCATCGCGGCAGACATGCCGATTGGCCTGGGTGTGCCTGACGGCGAGGTGAGCCCGGGTGTTGCGCGCTGGGAAGCCGTGGCGAACGGCGAACCTGGGCCGGCGCAGGGACGTGAACTGGAGATCGCTGAATTGCTCGGTTTTCTGCGGGCGCAGCAGGTGCGCAATTTCGTCTTCCTCACCGCAGATGTGCACTACTGCGCGGCGCATCACTATCACCCGGATCGCGCGGCGTTTCAGGATTTCGAGCCGTTCTGGGAGTTTGTCGCGGGGCCGTTGAATGCCGGGAGTTTCGGGCCTAATCCGCTGGATAAGACTTTTGGGCCGGAAGTGGTGTTCGAAAAGGCGCCGACGGCGCAGAACATGTCACCGTTTGCCGGGTTTCAGTTTTTTGGCGAGGTGAATATTGAAGGGCAGAGCGGGGAGATGAGCGTGGTGTTGCGGGATTTGAATGGGGTCAGTGTGTTCGAACAGAAACTGCAGCCAGTCTGAAACCCCCTGTAGGAGCTGCCGCAGGCTGCGATCTTTTGATCTTGGTTTTAAAGATGACAAGGTCAAAAGATCGCAGCCTGCGGCAGCTCCTACAGGGGAGTGGGGGTGTCAGTAAACATCGCGACGATAACGACCCTGCTCAATCAGGCGTTCAACTTCAGCTGCGCCGAGGATGTCATTGAGTGCCTGGTCTACCCCTGAAGCCATCCCTTGCAGGCTGCCACAGATGTAGATGACCGCACCCTCTGCCAGCCATTTCTTCAACTCATCCGCCGATTCCCGCAAGCGATCCTGCACATAAATCTTCTCTGCCTGATCCCGCGAAAACGCCAGATCCAGCCGCGCCAGATCGCCGTTGATCAACCACTCTTCCAGCTCCGCACGGCACAGGTAGTCGTGCTCACGATTGCGCTCGCCGAACAGCAACCACTGACGCTGCTGAGCATCAGCAATGCGCGCCTTGAGCAGGCTGCGCAGACCGGCCAGCCCGGTGCCGTTACCGATCAGGATCATCGGCAGCGGTTCATTCGGCAGGTGGAAACCGCTGTTACGGCGCACCCGCAAGCTGATGCTGCCGCCCACCGGCGCATGCTCGGTCAACCAGCCTGAAGCGATGCCAAGCGTGCCGTCGGCGTGCTGTTCCTGACGCACGATCAACTCCAGCACACCGTCGGCGGCAATCGAGGCGATCGAGTATTCGCGCATGGCCAAAGGCACCATCGCATCGACCAACGACTGCGCATGCAGGCCAACCAGATGCGCGCGGTGCTGGGGCAATTGGCGGGAGGCCAGTGCCACTTCAAGCGGTTCATCGAGGCCGTTGATTTTCACCGTCGTCTCGCCACGAATGCCGAGGCCGTCGAGGAAGTGCTCGATGACCCACGGGCAGTTGCGTGGCAGCACTTCGACCAGGTCGCCGGACAGCCAGCTGCTGGTGTTCGGTGCGCTCAGGCTCAGCAGATAAACCGGCGAACCGCTGCTGCCAGGGTTCATCAGTTCACGGCGCAGCAGCGTCCAGTTTTCGTAGGTCGGTGCCTGCCAGGTGTCGACCGGTGCCTGTCCGGTGAGCAAGCCCAGTTGAGTTTGCCAATGACGCAGGGCGTATGGGTCGCCGCTGTCGACTTCCACCGGGGCGAACAGGGTCTTGCCGCCGTGCTCGCTCAGCCACTGATGCAGGCGTCGGGCGAAACCGCAGAAGTGCTGATACTGCCGGTCGCCAAGCCCGAGGACGGCGTAGCTCAAGTTGTCGAGTGTCGATGCTTTGGCCAGCACCTTGCGCTCGAAACTACGGGCGCTGTCGGGGGCCTGACCGTCGCCGAAGGTGCTGACCACGAACAGCGCATTGCTCGATTCGCGCAGATCTTTTTCGCTGACATTCGCCAGCGGCTGCACTTTCACCGGCAACCCGGCGGCCTGCAATTGGCCAGCGGTCTGCCACGCCAGTTGCTCGGCGAAACCGCTTTGGCTGGCGAAGCCGATCAGCCACGCCGGGGCATCGCCGGCCGGCGGTTCGAAGCCTTTGCGCGCATCCTTGATCTGCTTTTTCTTACGGCGACGATCAAGGTACAGCAGCCATCCGGTGATGAAGAACAACGGCATGCACACCGCCGCGACAGTGATGATGATCCGTCCGACGAGGCCGAAATAGCTGCCGACGTGCAGTGCGTAAATGCTGGTCAGCAATTGCGCCTTGAAGCTCTTGTCGGCATAGCGGTCGACACGTTTGACGATGCCGGTGGCCGGGTCGAGGGTGATCTGGTTCAGCGCGCGATCATGCGGCGAGCTGTCGAGCAGGTAGAACACCGTCGCCGGTTGGCCAGCCACGGGCGGCATGCGGATGTTGTAGGCAGACAGGCCTGGACCGGCAGCGCTGTAGATGCTGCTCCACATCGCTGAGTAGTCGGCGATGGGTGCCGGGCCTTCCGGCGCTGGGCCACGACCGCCGCGCACACGCTCGTTTTGCGGAGCGTCGGAAAGCAGTCTGGTCAGGCCTTTGTTGTACCACTCGTATGACCACGACAACCCGGTCAGCGCCAGCAGCAGATACACCAACAGGCACCACGTGCCGGCCACCGAATGCAGGTCCCAATTAAAGGCGCGGCCCTTCTTCTTCCAGTCCAGAGTCAGCCACACGCGCCAACTGTTCCACTGCCGAGGCCAGCGCAGGTACAGGCCGGAGAGGCAGAAAAACACCAGGATCAGCGTGCAGGCTCCGGTGATGTTGCGCCCGGTGTCGCCCATGGCGAGGAAGCGGTGCAGTTGCAACATCAGCCCAAAGAAATCCTGGCCGACGGCGTTGCCCATGAACTCGCCGGTATACGGATCGAAGTAGCGCATTTCGCCGCGACGTTCACCCTTGGGCGGGGTGAAGAATACTTTCGCCGCGTGGCCGCTTTCGGTCTCCACCGACAGCATCGAGACTTTCTTGCCCGACGTGGCTTCGATGCGCTCTACCAATTCAACGGGCGGCAGCACGCCGGCGACCTGTTTTTCCACTTGCAAGACCGAGGGGTTCAGTGCCCGCAGGATTTCGTCCTGAAACGAATAGGCCGCGCCGGTGATGCCCATCAGGGCCAGCACCAGCCCTGCGGTGATGCCAAAAAACCAGTGCAACTGGAACAGGGTTTTCTTCAACACGTCACTCGCCGTCCGTTCGGAAATTGTCATCACGGCGCGCATTATGCCGTGGGTTGTCGAGAAGCTTCTTGATTACGCACAAAAGCCCCGTTCAATCGAATGAACGGGGCTCGCTGTTCTGTAGGAGCTGCGGCACGCTGCGATCTTTTGATCTTTCTTTTCAACAGCAAAAACAAGATCAACAGATCGCAGCGTGCCGCAGCTCCTACAGGTTTTAGAAGTGGAAATTGGTGCTCAACAGTGCCGTACGGCCCGCTGCCTGGCTGGCGAAGTGGGTCGAGAAAGCTTTGTCGTAGTAGGTTTCATCGGTCAGGTTCTGCACGTTGAGTTGCAGGTCGACGTTCTTGGTCAGCTTGTAGGCCGCCATCGCGTCGTAGCGAACGTACGAATCAACCATGGTGGTGTTGGCCACGTTGCCGAACACGTCGTCGACATAGAACGCGCCGCCACCAATCGTCAGCTTCGGCGTGACCTGGTAAGTGGTCCACAGGCTGGCGCTGTTTTTCGGTGTGTTAGGCAATTGGTTGCCGTCGGTGGCGCGGTTCAGCGGGCCGCCATCAACCTGTTCGCTATCCATGAAGGCGTAACCGGCGAACACCTGCCACTTGTCAGTGAGCTTGCCGCTGGCCGACAGCTCGACACCTTGCACGCGGGTCTTGCCAGCGTTCTCGTACGAGGTGGTATCGACTTGCACGCGGGCGTTTTCTTTCTCGGTGCGGAAGATGTCAGCAGTCAGCGACAGGCGATCATTGAGCAAGTCCCACTTGGTGCCGATTTCGTAGTTCTTGGTGGTTTCCGGCTCCATGTCACTGCTCAGCAGATTGCCGGCGCGATCTCTGCTGCCGCCCAACGGGTTGCCGTCCATGCCTTCACCGAGAGTGTTGCCCGGTGGTGTGGCCGAGGTGGCGTAGGAAGCATAAATGCTGCCGTTTTCCGCAGGCTTGTAAACCACGCCGAACTGGCCGGTAACGAACTCGCTGACATCATCGCCCTTGGCCGTGGTAGCGCCGGCGGCGGTGTAGGTCTTGTACTCAGTGTCGAAGTGGTCATACCGCAACCCCATGTTCACCAGCCACTGCTCGGACAACTCCAGGGTGTTGAACGCATACAACGCGTAGGTGTTGGCCTTGGTGTCGGTGCCGGCGTAGTTGCGCGAGATCGCGCCATTCCATGGATCGTTCGGGTTCGGATTCGACAGCGAGGTGCAGTTGTAGCCGCTTGCTGCACCAATCAATCCCGGGTTGCAGTTGGTGGTCACGGCGCTGGTGCGCGGCGTGGTGTCGGTGTTGACGTTGTACGAAGACTTCTGGCTTTCCTCACGGGTGTATTCGACACCGGTTGAGAAGCTGTTCTTGAAGCCGGCGACATAGAAATTGCCGAACAGGTCAGTCTGGTTGGTGGTGGTCTCGGTGTTGCTGACCCGCGTATTCGCCCGACGCCAGACGCTACCGTTGTTGACGTTGCCCTTGCTGTCGTCCGGCTGGGTGAGGATGTAATCCTGCATGCTGGTGCCGTGACGCAGGGTGTTCTTGATGGTCAGCGAGTCGTTCAGGTCATGCTCGATGGCGAACGTCGCGGTATCGGTGCGGCCCTTGCGGAAATCGCGATCCAGACCGTAGAAGTTGCTGTCGTCGCCACCGGCATACGGCTTGTCCGGATTGGACTTGGTGCGTGGGCTCGAAAAGCTGTACGGGATGCCCGAGTCCGGCGTGTCGTTGCTTTCCAGATGGTAGTAATCGAGGTTGACGCGGGTGTCGGTGCCCAGACCAAAGGCCAGGGAAGGCGCGATGCCCCAACGGTCGTAATCGACTTTGTCGCGACCGGCGACGTTGCTTTCGTGGCTCATCAGGTTCAGACGGCCAGCAGCGGTGTCGCTGAACTGGTAGTTGCCGTCGAGGGTGTAACGCTGGGTCTGGTCGGAGCCCCAGGTGAAGCCACCGTCGAACGAGTTACCCAGATGAGCCTTCTTGCTCACCAGGTTGATGCTGCCGCCCGCCGCGCCGCGACCGCCGATAGCGGAGTTCGGGCCCTTGCTGACTTCAATGTTCTCTACGGCGAAGATTTCGCGGCTCTGCGAACCGGTGTCGCGCACGCCATCCAGGTAAGTGTCGCCCTGGGCGTCGAAGCCACGGATGAACGGACGGTCACCTTGTGGGTTGCCACCTTCACCGGCGCCGAAGGTGATGCCCGGCACGGTGCGCAGGGCGTCCTGCATGTTCAGGGCGCCAGTGTCCTTGAGGACTTGCTGCGGAATGACGGTGACCGAGCGCGGCGTGTCGATCAGCGGCGCGGTGTACTTGGGCGAGGAGGCTTTCTCGACCTGGTAGGACGTCGCGTCCTGCGCTTCGCCAGTGATGGCGGTGGCGTCCAGGGCGATGGCATTGCCGGAAGCTTTGCTGTCGGTCTTTTCGGCGGCAAACACCATGTGGCCGGCGGAACCGGCGGTGATTGCCACGCCAATTGCAGAGGCGAGCAGACGTGGTGAACTGACCGGTAATTGTGCGAGTTGACGTGCCATTTTTATTCCCCTCCCCAAGGATTTGAGGCGGCGGAATATAGGGTAAACAGGTATTCGTATCAATTGCGAAACATTGTTATTCGCACTGAATTTACATTCTTTACAATTTGGCCTTACGGTTTTCGCCTGTTCATTCGTCTTGCAGGTTTTACACAGACAATAAGAATCAATACCATTGCCGCCTCTTTGCCATCAGGTGACATTGCCATGCTGCTGCACATCCCCGGTCTGTTTGAAAAAGACGAAGTGCAGCGCATTCGTGAGGCGCTGGAACAGGCAGACTGGGCTGACGGCAAAATCACCGCCGGTTATCAATCGGCCAAGGCCAAGCACAATCTGCAACTGCCTGAAGGCCATCCGCTGGCCAAGGAAATCGGCGCGGCAATGCTCGAGCGGCTGTGGAAAAATCCGCTGTTCATGTCCGCCGCACTGCCGCACAAAGTCTTCCCGCCGTTAGTGAACTGTTACACGGCCGGTGGCAGTTTCGACTTCCACATCGACAATGCCGTGCGCCAGCCCAAGGGCAGCATCGAGCGAGTGCGCACCGACCTGTCGGCCACGCTGTTTTTCAGCGAGCCCGAGGATTACGACGGCGGCGAACTGGAGATCCAGGACACCTTCGGCACCCAACAAGTGAAACTGCCCGCCGGCGACATGGTGCTATACCCCGGCACCAGCCTGCATAAAGTCAACGCGGTCACTCGCGGCGCGCGTTACGCCTCATTTTTCTGGACACAAAGTCTGGTGCGCGAAGACAGCCAGCGTGCGTTGTTGTTCGAGATGGATGGGGCGATTCAGCAACTCACGCAAGACATGCCTGATCACCCTTCGCTGATCCGCCTCACCGGCACTTATCACAACTTGCTGCGGCGCTGGGTCGAGGTATGAGTTTTCAGCTGCGTCGTCAGGAAGTCCTCGACGGCGAACAACTCAACGCCATGCTCGAAGAAAGTCCGGCCCGTGCGGCGCAGGCTATTTTGCTGGCGGCGGGCGAGGGCGTTGTCGAGGCGCAGGCGTTGCTCGGGCAGATCCTGCTCGATGGTCAGGGGATCGCGCAGGATCAACCCTTGGCGCTACGCTGGTTTGGTATCGCTGCTCGGCAAGGGCATCTGATGGCGCGCAACATGCTCGGCCGTTGTAACGAACATGGTTGGGGCTGTGAGGCGGATGCTGCGGTTGCGGTGCAGCACTATCGAATTGCCGCCGAGGCCGGGCTGGACTGGGCGATGTACAACTTCGCCAACCTGCTCGCTACGGGTCGCGGCATCGCCGAGAACCAGGCGCAAGCACTGATCCTGTATCAGTGTGCTGCAAAGCTGGGCCACGCCAAGTCAATGAATTTGTTGGGCCGCTACCTGGAAGACGGACGCCATTGTCCGCAGGATTCACTGGCCGCGCGTGATTGGTATCGCCGTGCGGCCGAGGGCGGTGATTTTCGTGGGCAGTTCAGTCACGCCGCGATCCTCGCCGACGATGGCCAGATCGATGATGCCCTTGTCTGGCTGCGCAAAGCGCTGGCGGGGGGCAATGCAAACTTCCTGCGAGTCGCCGGCGAGTCGCTGATGAATGCACCGCACTTACGCATTCGCGCAATGGCCGACGCTTATAAGTTGCGCTTGTCGCAGTTGATGGAATCGTAATGAGTTGGTTTTATCGTTAGTTGTTTTAATAGGGTGGGTGATGCGCCCGGGCGTTAACGGCTTGGCTAAGTAGTTATGCTGTCTTGATTGCTAATATTTAAGCGCTTGTTAGTTTTTATCTTGTTGTCCTAAGGTTGTTTTGCGATATCCGTGGTTGAGTTGATTTAAAACTCGACAAGGTCGAATCGCGATTGACTTTAATAAATATTCAAAGCAGACATGGAGTCTCTTATGGAATTCAGGATAGATAACAAGATTGTTGAAAATGCCGCGAAAGCACCTGTCGTATTTATCAGTGCCTCGCTCGGTGAAGGTGATGAATACAATCGAGATACCGGTATTCAGCTAACCAAAGAGCAGATTATCAGTTTAAGGAAGTATGAGGTTCTAGGGCTGTCTTTGCCCGTGCGCTTGCAGGATGTTATTGCATACTTGAACTACGGCGCAGGTGATAGCGGCGGCATCGGTCTCAAGCCGGCAGACTTTCTGCGTACATTTAACACTACTTATGATCACGCCAGACGTTGGTCGCCGTTGCGTGAACAAATCATGCTTACGGGCACCGATCTGAAGATTTTTGCCGGCAATATCATCCGGATAGGCAGCGGAATAGTCGAGATCTATGAAGATTTGAAAGTGTCCAGATACCTGGAAGAACACAATATAAATACCCCTGAGCAGTATCTGGAGCTCAAGAGGAAGATACCTGGTCTTCCTGATCTCGACTTGCCGGAGGACGATGTTCCGGAGATAAAAAAATACCTTAACGACATGCTTGCCTATGTCAGGCAAAGCCATCAGAAAGCTGAACGGGTCCGTGAACAACTGGACAGTTTTGGCACTGATATGCGCGAGAAAGTGTTGCCCGAGATCAAGTTGCGTCTGGAGTTTGTTTCGAGGAATACCTATCAGGCGGACATTAAGGTGCTGCAAGAGGAGATCGACCAACGCTCGAAGGAGATTGATGAACTCAATAAACAATATGATCAAATGGTTCAAGAAGCCATCAAGTCTGCTGTGTCCTCTCCCTTCGCAGGATTGATCCTCGCTATCTATCAGGGCGTAAAGGCAGAAGAGATCCGCAAGGAGCGCAATAAACTCAAAGGCGAACAACAGGCTGCCAATCAGAAAATGGCCAGTAAGAGCCAAACATTGACTTCTTTAAACAAGATACGGGATGACTTGCAAAACCTTGACTATGTAGCGATTGAGGCTGAAGTTGCAACTCAAAACCTCATGTTGGTATGGAATGCGTTGAGTACTTATGTCACGGCATCCCTCAAAGAGGTCGATTCGCTGCATGAGGCCACGTCGTTGCGCAAGTTCAAGAATCAGATCATCTCCATTATCGATCCGTGGGGATATATCAGAACCAGTGCTGATCAACTGCTTGGCGTGTTTGCAGCAGCGGATAAAGAGTATGGAAACACCTTTCGATCGTTCAGGAGTAAGACAGTAATGCTTTCGGCACAAGATAATACAAGTTCGGAACTGGATGTGGTGGCTCTGCGTCGTCATGCACTCGAGGTGAGTAGAGTTAATACCACGGCGCAAATGCTATTTGCACAGTTCAATTATCTGCCAGGCACAGTCGGCGCCATGAACGATTTGACCGTTGCAATTCAGAAGGCGACGTTTGATATGCGTGATCGGGCTGGGGCGACGATCATCCATTTACGGCAATCGCTGAGCAAGTTGAAAAACAGTCAGGCCGATCTCGGTGATCCTAGGGAAATGGATGAAATTCATGCTGAGATGGAGACGGAACTAGGAATTATCTTCAACACAATCTCCGAACGATCTCAAGATTTTGAAGATACCCGCAATAGTCTAAGTAAAGCTTATGACCGGGCCACTTCTCAACAATGGATTGCAACACTGCAACGGGATCTGGATGTAACGGAAGCACTCAAGGTCAAATCCGAAGAGAAATTGACCGGTCTGGAAGAACAGATGAAATCGGTATCCGAAGGGATCGACTTGATCGCGAAGGCCGGTGTGGAAAAGATCGGCGAGGAAGCGCAATTGACGCTGGATAATCTGAAAGCCCTGGGTTTGGCACCGCCGCAGATTCAAATTGCAATGCTGGCGATCGACAGCCTGAAAAAAATCATCTCCGGTATTGGTGAAGCGATCTCGTTCATGAACATGCTGGATGCTTACAACAAGCTCAGGGATAAAGCCGCTGACTTGCGGGGCCAGTTGAAGAAATACAAAAGCGATATCGCCCGGATAGACGGGAAAATTCAATTGGTCAACGCTCTGGATCAACTGGACGAGGGGCGTTGGCGTTATGTGAACGAGTACTCGAATCTGGTTACTGGTTTTGAATCGTTCCGCCGAGACTTCAGGCAGGACAAGTCACAACCTGTCGAGGAGCGGGCTGATACCGCGATTGCCCGGATCACCGACGTCGTCAGGTATCTGAAGGCTGTTCAATCATAAGGAGTGGGGCGGTGGGCTGCGCGCCCATCGCTTCTTGAATAGTTATGGACATACTTTCCTATGACCTTTCTGCTGCGCAGCGGCGCGTGCTGGATCGCTATACAAGGTTTCTCGGCTCTCTTCACACGACCATCAACAACATCCCGGTGGTATTTGCCCGTCGAAAAGCCAGCGGTCATGCACTCGCGGTGTTGGCCGGTGATTCGCGTCTGAACAATGCCCGATTCAATGAGCGCTATTTGCAAGAACTCTGGGGGCGCACAGAAGAAGCCCGGAATCTGTGCAGTGCTTACGTCGCAGACCTCACTATGTTTGCGCAAGAAACCCGGGAAATAACCAGTCGTACTTCGAGGAATGAACCCCTCAGTCAGGTGGATTTCAAGTGGTACAGTTTGTCCCGGTCGCCGACCTGGAGGCTGTTTGCGCCTAACGATGTACCCGATCTGGTTCACGAATTGGTACTGCGGTTTTATCAAATCAGAGCGATGATTCAACAACTGAAATATACAGTCGCCGAGGTGCATGACGAGTCCTTTGGGCTCAGGTCGGTATTTACCAAGGCAATGGATCATCGCTCCTGCCAGTGCCATGCCCAGCCAACGGTTGTCCAGGAATTGTTCCGGGAAGCCCGCACTACGCCGTTTTGGGATATCACTTATTCTTCCGCGAATGCAGTGATTCGGGCCGCAGAATACAAAACTGATATTGGCACTTTGTTCAATGGACTGGCGTCCGTGAGTTCGCAAGTCGGTATGTTTCTTGAGGCGACGGGATCGTACATGGACACTGCGATCAATGAGTTATCAAGGGCAGAACGCGTGTCGAAACTGGGCGAGTTGAATTTCAGACTAGCCGCGACCACGGCATTGGCTGACGAGTTCATGGCCATGGTTAACCAGCTTGAGACTTGGCTGCGCAAATAAAAAAAGGCCCATGCATGGGCCTTTTCATTTAAAGCGTCAGTTAAAGGTAATACGACTTCAGCGGCGGGAAGCCATTGAACTCAACCGCGCTGTAACTGGTGGTGTACGCACCGGTCGACAGCCAGTACATGCGATCACCGATCGCCAGGTTCAGCGGCAGGCCGTACTTGTAGTTCTCGTACATGATGTCGGCGCTGTCGCAGGTCGGGCCGGCGATGACGACTTCTTCCATCTCGCCTTTCTTCTCGGTCCAGATCGGAAACTTGATCGCTTCGTCCATGGTTTCGATCAGGCCGGAGAATTTGCCCACATCGGTATAAACCCAGCGTTCAACAGCGGTGCGCGACTTGCGTGCGACCAGCACCACTTCGCTGACCAGAATACCGGCGTTGGCAATCAACGAACGGCCCGGCTCCAGAATGATTTCCGGCAGGTCATCACCGAAGTCTTCTTTCAGGAAGCGAATGATTTCTTCGGCGTAGGTTTCCAGGCTGTTGGTGCGGGTGATGTAGTTGGCCGGGAAGCCGCCGCCCATGTTGATCAGCTTCAGTTCAATGCCGTCTTCTTCTTTCAGACGCTCGAAAATTACTTTGACCTTGGCGATTGCCGCGTCCCACACGCTGATGTCGCGCTGCTGCGAGCCAACGTGGAACGAGATGCCGTAAGGCACCAGGCCCAGGTCGCGGGCGAGGATCAGCAGGTCCATGGCCATGTCGGTCTGGCAGCCGAATTTGCGCGACAAAGGCCAGTCAGCGGTGGTCGAGCCTTCGGTGAGGATGCGCACGTAGACTTTCGAGCCCGGCGCAGCCTTGGCGATGTTGCGCAGGTCGGCTTCGGAGTCGGTGGAGAACAGACGCACGCCCTTATCAAAGAAGTAGCGAATGTCCTTGGATTTCTTGATGGTGTTGCCGTAGCTGATACGGTCGGCGCTGACGCCGCGATCCATCACTTTGTCGAGCTCGTAGATCGAGGCGATGTCGAAGCTCGAACCTTTCTCTTTGAGCAGGTCGATGATTTCGACGGCCGGGTTGGCCTTGACGGCGTAGTAGACCTTGGCGAATTCAAAACCGGCGCGCAGGTCATCGTAGGCCTGGCTGATCATCGCGGTGTCGATCACCACGAACGGGGTTTCTTGCTTGTCGGCGAACGCCTTCATTTTGTCAAAAGTGGCGCGCTCGAAATAATCTTCGACGTTGATCGACATGCTGGGAACTCCTAAGGGCAAACAATAATAAACATGGGTAAAAATGAACGTCCTCCGTATCCCCACTTTGGTTCGCCTACTTCCCAAGGCATGTCGCCGAAAGCAAAAAGGCCATGGGAAATGCAGCTTCTTTCCCTTGGCCTTGCTGTCTCGTCGTCAGTACTTGAGCCGGATGGATCGTTTCCAGCATGGACGTTCGGCGCGAACTTTAGGGCGTGAGGGGCCTGAGATCAACTAAAAATGTCGCGTTTTTGCACGCTTCTGACGTGCGACGCGGATATCACTCTTTGTAGCCGACCCAGATGACGGGCAGATGTTCCCCATGGATTTTCGGGTGTTAAAAATACCTGCACGTTCGCTGCTGTTGTCTGCTAAATCCTGGGTAAGTGTGATGAGTGCAACATCGGCGACGTTGGGTGCAAGAAGATAGGTCGGGAGGGATTTTGGTTGTGGCGCAGGGTGATTTCGAAGCGCTTTCAAAGCTGCGTGTGTTGATATTTTTTGCCGGCCTGTGAAGCCTTCAAGAATTGCATTAAACCTGTGGGAGCCAGCCTGCTGGCGATGACAATTTCATCATCAAAACAGTTTTGACTGGCATTGCCCCATCGCTAGCTGGCTGGCTCCCACAGGTTTTTGTGTTTTTACCGGATAATCAGGCGACTACCGCCTCAGCCGGCGAAACGATGCTGGTCTTGCCGCCGCGAGATTTGCCGGAGCTCAGATACTCGGCAATCGACTCTTGCGTGACCTCACCCAGGAACACCCGGTCGGCATCCATCACCGGCAGCCACGAGCGGTTGAACTCGTACATGCGCGACAGCAGGATGCGCAAATGCTCGTCGTACGCCGCCGTGGCGTTGAACTCGCGAAGATACTGCGCGCAAGTGCCAGTCTGACGGTGCAGGTCGCGACGTCGCACATAACCCAGCGCCTTGTTCTCGGAGCAAGTGACGACGACATAACGACGGTCATGTTCGTCCATCAATTCCAGCGCATCGGCCACCGGGGTTTCCGGGCTCACCGACGGCGCGTTGTCCGCCGCGTCTTCAGCCTTCACCAGCAACAGACGTTTGAGCGTGCTGTCCTGGCCAACGAAGTTGCTGACAAAGTCGTCCGCCGGATGCGCGAGCAGCGTGTCCGGGTGATCGATCTGCAGCAGCTTGCCGGCGCGGAAGATCGCGATCTTGTCACCCAGCTTGATCGCTTCGTCGATGTCGTGGCTGACCATGATCACGGTCTTGTTCAGCGCGCGCTGCATCTCGAAGAACTCGTTCTGGATCATCTCGCGGTTGATCGGGTCGACCGCACCGAACGGTTCGTCCATCAGCAACAGCGGCGCATCTGCCGCCAGTGCGCGGATCACGCCGATACGTTGCTGCTGACCACCGGACAACTCGCGCGGGTAACGATGCAGATACTGCTTGGGTTCAAGCTTGATCATGCTCATCAGTTCGCGGGCGCGGTCGTGGCATCTTTGCTTGTCCCAGCCGAGCAGTTTCGGCACCACGACGATGTTCTCTTCGATGGTCATGTTCGGGAACAGACCGATCTGCTGGATCACGTAGCCGATGTTGCGACGCAGGGTCACTTCGTCCAGATCGGTGGTGTCTTCACCGTTGATCAGGATCTTGCCCGAGGTCGGTTTGATCAGGCGGTTGATCATTTTCAGCGTGGTGCTTTTGCCGCAACCCGATGGCCCGAGGAACACACAGATTTCGCCTTCATTGACGGTCAGGCTCACCGAATCCACGGCTTTGACGTCTTTGCCGTTGCTTTGGAAGGTCTTGCTGAGGTTTTGAAGTTCGATCATTTGAGTAATCCTTTTGGAGTCAACGAGCGTTGCAGCCATTGCAAAAACAGGTCGGCGAAGATCGCCAGAAGACTGACCAGCAGCGCGCCGACGATAAGCATGGACATGTCACTGCGGCTGATGGAGGCGAGGATCAACACACCGAGGCCGCCAGCGCCGATGGTCGCGGCGATGGTCATCACGCCGATGTTCATCACCACGGCGGTGCGCACACCGGCGAGGATCACCGGCACCGCAATCGGCAACTCGACCATGCGCAGGCGCTGGCCGAAGGTCATGCCGATACCGCGTGCGGCTTCACGGATACCCGGCTCAACGCCGGTCAACGCCAGGTAGGTGTTACGCATGATCGGCAGCAGTGAATAAAGGAACACCGCGGTGATCGCCGGCATTGGGCCGAGGCCTTGGCCGAACTTTGAGTAGAACGGCAGCAGCAGGCCGAACAGCGCAATCGACGGCACGGTCAGCAGCACCGTGGCGCTGGCTTGCAACGGGCCGGCGAGGCTCGGGAAGCGCGTCATCAAAATGCCCAGCGGCACACCGACGAGGATCGCCAGCGTGACAGCGATGCCAACCAGCGTGATGTGCTGCCAGGTCAGGTGCAGCACCTGCTGCCAGTCGAGATGGGAAAAGGCGTTCAAAAATTCCATGACTTTTCCTCCCTTAATTCAACGGATGTTGGCGCAGAAAATCGGCGGCAACAGCAGATGGGCTTTCGTGATCGACATCGACCCGCGCGTTGAGCTGGCGCATGGTTTCGTCATCGAACAGTTCGGCCAGTGGCTTGAGCTGCTCGGCCAGTTTCGGGTTGGCGTCCAGCGTTGCCTGACGCACCACCGGTGCGGCGGTGTAGTCGGGGAAGTAGTGCTTGTCGTCTTCCAGCAGCTTCAGGCCGAAGGCATTCAAGCGACCGTCGGTGGTGTAGACCAGGCCGGCAAACACTTGGCCGTTGCGCAGCGCCGTATAAACCAGTCCCGCATCCATCTGCCGAATGTTTTTGCGGCTCAGGTTCATGTCGTAGAGCTTGACCATGCCGAGCAGGCCGTCGGAGCGGTTGGCGAACTCGGTGTCGAGTGCGACCAGGTGATTGGTCTTCGCTTCAGCCTGCAACACCTCGTTCAACTGACTGATGTTGTTGATCTGCGGATATTGCTCGGCGACTTTTTTTGGCAGCGCGAGGGCGTAGGTGTTGCTGAATTTCGACGGAGTCAGCCAGATAAGGCCTTTTTTCGCGTCGAGTTCTTTCACCCGGGCGTAGGACTGAGCGCTGTCGAGTTTTTCGGTGACATGGTTATAGGCCACCAGCGACACGCCGGTGTATTCCCAGAGCATGTCCAACTGGCCACTTTCGTGGGCGCTGCGGGCGAGGTTGCTGCCCAGACCGCCGGTGATCTGCGCGTCGTAGCCTTTGCTGCGCAGGTATTGCGCGGTGATTTCGGCGAGCAGGGTCTGCTCGGTGAACACGCGGGCGCCGAGGCGGATAACCGGTTTGTCGGCGGCTTGTGCGATTCCTGCGAACAGCAGGACGCAGCCTAAGATAAAGCTAAATCGTTTCATGTGAATTCCTTTGCCGAGGCCTTAAGACGGGCGCAAACCGCGTTCCAGCCAGAGACGGCTGGCGAGGGTGACCACGCCATCGAGCAGCAGGGCCAGCAGCGCGGTGCACGCGGCGCCGAGCAGCAGTTGCGGCTGATTGTTCAAGGCGATGCCAGGGAAAATCAGGCTACCAAGGCTGTTGGCGCCGATCAGGAACGCCAGTGGCGCCGTCCCGACATTGATCGCCAAGGCCACACGCACACCACCGACAATGATCGGCACGGCGTTGGGCAGTTCGACCTGCCACAGCACCTGACGCGGGGTCATGCCGATGCCGACGGCCGCTTCCTTGAGCGAACCCTGGACGTTTTTCAGGCCTTCATAGGTGTTGCGCACGATCGGCAACAGGGAAGCGAGGAACAAAGCGAAGATCGCCGGGCCACTGCCGATGCCCAGAATCCCCAGGGCGATCGCGAGTACGGCCAGCGGCGGCACGGTGTTGCCGATATTGAAGATCTGCATGAAGCGTTCAGCGCGGCCAACCATGGTCGGGCGACTGAGAAAGATGCCGGCGGGGATGCCCACGACAAGGGCGGCCAGCATTGAAGCGAGGACAAGAATCAGATGAGCTTGCAGGTAAAACAACAAATCGTCGCGGTAGTGTTCGATCGTGTTGATGCCGATCCAGTGGACCAGCAGGGCCAGGAGCGCGATTACCACCGCACCTCCCATCAGCCCTTTGCCATAGCGGATAGCCACAGGCGGACTCCTTTTTTATAGTCGGCGAACGCCGTCGCATGCCATGCCTGGCTGCCGGGAATAAACGTTCGCGAGAAGCAGCTCCCTCAGCACCGGCAAAAAGCGGTCTGAAAGCGAGCCATGAGCGCAGCCTCGTCAGGCTAACTTGCTGATTTTTCAGCCCCTGACGAAAATTCGTAACAGGGGATGGACGTCTCCGAGCGCTGAAAGGTTCCCACATAAGATGCCATCTGGCCACCTGTAGGAGCTGCCGAAGGCTGCGATCTTTTGACTTTGTTCTAGCGCAACAGATCAAAAGATCGCAGCCTTCGGCAGCTCCTACAGGGCTTGCGGGGCCGAGGGACGGTGGTTCGGCGGTCACATTTTAAGCTATACTCGGCGCCCTTTTTTGAATCACCGCCAGGCGATTTCCCATGACCAACCAGGCCGCCGAAGTCGCGAAACGCCGCACTTTCGCCATTATTTCCCACCCCGATGCCGGTAAGACGACGATCACCGAGAAGCTCCTGTTGATGGGCAAGGCGATTGCGATTGCAGGCACGGTGAAATCCCGTAAATCCGACCGCCATGCGACATCCGACTGGATGGAGATGGAGAAACAACGGGGTATTTCCATTACCACGTCGGTCATGCAGTTCCCGTATCGCGACCACATGGTCAACCTGCTCGACACCCCGGGCCACGAAGACTTCTCCGAAGATACCTATCGCACCCTGACCGCGGTGGACTCGGCATTGATGGTCCTCGACGGCGGTAAAGGTGTCGAGCCGCGTACGATTGCGCTGATGGACGTCTGCCGTCTGCGTGACACGCCGATCGTCAGCTTCATCAACAAACTCGACCGCGACATCCGCGATCCGATTGAGCTGCTCGACGAGATCGAAGCCGTCCTCAAGATCAAGGCTGCGCCGATCACCTGGCCGATCGGTTGCTACCGCGATTTCAAAGGCGTGTATCACCTGGCCGACGACTACATCATTGTCTACACCGCCGGTCACGGTCACGAACGCACCGAAACCAGGATCATCGAGAAGCTCGACTCCGACGAGGCGCGCGCGCATCTGGGCGACGAGTACGATCGTTTCGTCGATCAGCTGGAACTGGTGCAGGGTGCCTGCCACGAATTCAACCAGCAGGAATTCCTCGACGGTCAACTGACCCCGGTGTTCTTCGGTACCGCGCTGGGCAACTTCGGTGTTGACCACGTGCTTGACGCCGTTGTCGATTGGGCGCCGCGTCCGCTGGCCCGTGTCGCCAACGAGCGCACCGTGGAGCCGGTTGAAGAGAAGTTCTCGGGCTTCATCTTCAAGATCCAGGCGAACATGGACCCGAAACACCGCGACCGCATCGCCTTCATGCGCATTTGCTCCGGCAAGTACGAGAAAGGCATGAAGATGCGCCACGTGCGCACCGGCAAGGACGTGCGCATCGGCGATGCCCTGACGTTCTTCTCCTCCGAGCGTGAGCAACTGGAAGAGGCGTTTGCCGGCGACATCATCGGCCTGCACAACCACGGCACCATCCAGATCGGCGACACCTTCAGCGAAGGCGAAGCCCTGAGTTTCACCGGCATCCCGCACTTCGCCCCGGAACTGTTCCGCCGCGTGCGTCTGCGCGATCCGCTGAAATCCAAGCAACTGCGCCAAGGCTTGCAGCAGTTGGCCGAAGAGGGCGCCACTCAGGTGTTCTTCCCGGAGCGCAGCAACGACATCATCCTCGGCGCCGTCGGTGTGCTGCAGTTCGATGTGGTCGCCAGCCGCTTGAAAGAGGAATACAAGGTTGAGTGCTCGTACGAGCCGATCACCGTGTACTCCGCACGCTGGATCGAATGCAGCGACAAGAAGAAGCTTGAGGAGTTCTCCAACAAGGCTGTGGAAAACCTTGCAGTCGACGGCGGCGGTCACCTGACCTACCTCGCCCCGACCCGGGTTAACTTGGCCCTGATGGAAGAGCGCTGGCCGGACGTGAAATTCCGTGCGACGCGTGAGCATCACTAACGGGCAGTGTCGCTTCTGACCCTCGATATTTAAGACGTGCAAAAAAACCCACAGAATTTCTCTGTGGGTTTTTTTTTGTGCCTCGAAAAGGGACGAAAGCACAGTGTGGCAGATTTAAACTTGTGATCGTATGTTCTGCTCTTTGTCAACTGTCAGGTCTTACAGTGGTGGCTGTGTTTTTTCCATTGTATAAAAGTGTTAGAGGAGTTTTTTCTCTAACACTTGGAAGGAGGTGGGTATGTTGCCAGTACAACAAATGACCAAAATATCTGGAACAATTCGGTTCACCGTGGATAAGAGTGAGTTTATTGCCAATGAGCTGCTCGGTCATATGGCAGAGGATGGGGGGCTCCAGATAATTGGAAGGTACGGAGATATCGGTGTCGGGTTCAATTACAGAAACGATGGTCCTACCGGGGAAGTATCAGCGGAGTTTGGCGTTGGTGATGGGCGTTTTGCGAATGCTGTCTTGGACAACTGGGAGGAAGGTTATAGCTGGTATTCAATATCTGGAAACTACAAGGGTAATATTGATTTTAAAGAAACTAGTGTGAAGCTTACTTTTAAAAGTATCGTAAGGAACGATGATGACTGGACACAAACGAAAGAAATAAGTGCAGATATAAACGTAAGGTTTGAACAGTAGTCAGCTGGAAAGAAGATGGTCATTTTGAAGTTGCGAATAGACCCCCCTACGAAAGCAGTGGGGTTTATTTGTTGACAGCGTGGCAATCTTCTTCGGTAGTGAAATTCGATATAGACGTTATCGCCAATGGATCTGCATTCTCAAGGCATTTTCCCTCATTCTGAGACGTCCTATCAGATGAACACTGCTGATCGGAACTTTTTTAACTTGATCAGCATTTGTGTCGCACCTGCACAGGATGGAATCGATCATGAGAAACAGATTGCTACGCGTTTTGTTGCTGTTGAAAGTGATGGTCCTGCTGTCTCTCGGCACCGCAACGGCCTGGGCCGAGTGCGAGGATCATTATTCCCAGGCCTTCAACGGGCAGGTGGGGCATAGCGGGCTGATGCTCGCCAAGTCTGAATCCGAGCCGGGCGATCAGGGGCAGGGTCGAACCGCTGATGACGATGATTCGATGACAGACGAGCCGGACTCTGACGATCCGGACGAAGGCGATAGCCAGACGTAGATTGCAGGCAAAGAAAAACCCCGTCTGCCTCCACTGATGCACAGTCGATGTAGAAGGGGTCTGGTTAACACTCACTCTATGTGAAATGCGATCCCTGTAGGAGTGAGCCTGCTCGCGATAGCGGTCGTTCAGTCAATGAAGATGTTGACTGGGACAACGCCATCGCGAGCAGGCTCACTCCTACAGTTTTTGCATCAGACTCGGGAAATGCTTACGCCGCACCATCAAGGAACTGCTCGGCGTAGTGGCAAGCCACCTGCCGATTGTCGAGCAAGCGCAATGCCGGCTCTTCAGTGCTGCAACGCTCGGTCGCGTACGGGCAGCGCTTGTGGAAAGCGCAGCCCGGTGGCGGGTTCAGCGGGTTGGGCAGTTCGCCGACGATCTTGATTTTCGGCTTGTTCGGGTCCGGGTGGATGGTCGGGGTCGCCGACAGCAGCGCCTGGGTGTACGGGTGAAGAGGGCGTTCGTAGATGTCGTTCTTCGGGCCCATTTCCACCGGGCGACCGAGGTACATCACCATCACGTCATCGGCCACGTGTTGCACCACCGCGAGGTTGTGCGAGATGAACACGTAAGCGGTGTTGAACTCCTGCTGCAGATCCATGAACAGGTTCAGCACCTGCGCCTGAATCGACACGTCGAGCGCCGAGGTCGGTTCGTCCGCCACCAGCACTTTCGGTTGCAGCATCATCGCCCGAGCCAGTGCAATACGCTGACGCTGACCGCCGGAGAACATGTGCGGATAACGCTGGTAGTGCTCAGGACGCAAGCCGACCTGCTTCATCATCGCCTGGACTTTCTCGCGACGCTCGGCGGCGGACAGGTTGGTGTTGATCAACAGCGGTTCGGCCAGTTGATCACCGACTTTCTGCCGTGGGTTCAACGAGGCGTACGGGCTCTGGAACACCATCTGCACGTCTTTGCGCAGTTGCTTGCGCTGGGCCTTGTCGGCGCCGGCTACTTCTTGCCCGGCGATTTTCAGCGAGCCAGACGACGGCTCCTCAATCAGGGTCAGGGCACGCGCCAAAGTGGATTTGCCGCAACCCGACTCGCCTACAACCGCGAGAGTCTTGCCGGCTTCCAGTTCAAATGACACGCCGTTGAGCGCGCGCACGGTCGCGTGGCCCTTGAACAGGCCACGGGACACTTCGTAGTGACGGGTCAGGTCGCGGGCGGTAAGTACGACGGCCATTACGCCACCTCCTGGTTCAGCGGGTAGAAGCAGCGGGCGAGGCTGTGGCTTTTCGGATCAAGGGTCGGACGCTGCGCGCGGCAGCTTTCCTGCACGTACGGGCAGCGCGGCGACAACAGGCAACCCTGCGGACGGTCGTAACGGCCGGGAACGATGCCCGGCAGTGTCGCCAGACGATCGGCACCCTGGCTGTGTTCCGGAATCGCCTTGAGCAGCGCTTCGCTGTACGGGTGCGCCGGGATGTCGAACAGTTGCGGTACCTGACCGACTTCAACAGCCTGGCCGGCGTACATCACGCACACCCGTTGGGCGGTTTCAGCGACGACCGCGAGGTCGTGAGTGATCAGCACCAGGCCCATGTTCTGCTCTTTCTGCAACGCCAGCAGCAGATCCATGATCTGTGCCTGAATCGTCACGTCGAGTGCAGTGGTCGGCTCATCGGCGATCAGCAGTTTCGGCTCGCCGGCAATTGCCATGGCGATTGCAACGCGCTGGCTCATACCGCCGGACAGTTGATGCGGGTAGGCGTCCATACGGCTGGCCGCGCCCGGGATTTCAACTTTTTCCAGCAGTTCGATGGCGCGTTTGCGTGCTTGCTTGCTGGACATTTTCAGGTGCAGGCGCAGCACTTCTTCGATCTGGAAACCGACGGTGTAGCTCGGGTTGAGCGCGGTCATCGGATCCTGAAAGACCATCGCCAGGTCTTTACCGACGATCTGCCGACGCTGACGGTTGCTCAGCTTGAGCATGTTCTTGCCGTCGAAATTCAGCGCATCGGCGGTGACGATCCCCGGGTGTTCGATCAGGCCCATCAGCGCCATCATGGTCACGGATTTGCCCGAACCGGACTCGCCCACGATCGCCAGCACTTCGCCCTTGTCGACGCTGATGTCGAGGCCATCGACCACCGGCACAGCATTCTTGTCGCCGAAACGAACGTTGAGATTCTTGATTTCCAACAGTGACATTTGAATCTCCTCAGGCGGCATTCTTGAGTTTCGGGTCCAGCGCATCGCGCAGACCGTCGCCCATCAGGTTGATTGCCAGCACGCTGAGCAAAATGGTCAAACCAGGCAGGCTCACCACCCACCAGGCGCGTTCGATGTAGTCGCGGGCCGAGGCCAGCATGGTGCCCCACTCAGGGGTTGGCGGTTGTACGCCAAGACCGAGGAAGCCCAGGGCAGCGGCATCGAGAATCGCCGAAGAGAAACTCAAGGTTGCCTGAACGATCAGCGGTGCCATGCAGTTCGGCAGCACGGTGATGAACATCAGGCGTGGCAGACCGGCACCGGCCAGGCGCGCGGCGGTCACGTAGTCGCGGTTCAGTTCGCCCATCACCGCAGCGCGGGTCAGACGCACATACGACGGCAGGGACACCACAGCAATGGCGATCACGGTGTTGATCAGGCCAGGGCCGAGGATGGCGACAATCGCCACAGCCAGCAGCAAGGACGGCAGGGCCAGCATGATGTCCATCAGACGCATGATGGTCGGGCCAATCATCTTCGGGAAGAAACCGGCGAACAGACCGAGCAGAATCCCCGGGATCAGCGACATCACGACCGACGACAAGCCGATCAGCAGCGACAGGCGCGAACCCTGGATCAGACGCGACAGCAGGTCACGGCCCAGTTCATCGGTGCCGAGCAAAAATTGCATCTGCCCGCCTTCAAGCCACGCCGGTGGCGTCAGCAGGAAGTCGCGGTATTGCTCGCTCGGGTTATGCGGCGCCACCCAAGGGGCGAACAGCGCGCAGAAAATCACCAGCAACATGAACATCAGGCCGGCAACGGCACCTTTGTTCTTGGAAAACGCTTGCCAGAATTCTTTGTACGGGGACGGATACAGCAGGCTTTGATCGACTGCTACCGCTTGATTTTGAGTTGAAGCTGGAGTGGTCATGGTCATGATCTCAGCGCTGATGACGGATGCGTGGGTTGGCAAAGCCGTAGAGGATATCCACTACGAAGTTGACCAGAATCACCAGGCAGGCGATTAACAGGATGCCGTTTTGCACGACCGGATAGTCCCGGGCGCCGATGGCTTCAATCAGCCATTTGCCAATGCCGGGCCAGGAGAAAATGGTTTCGGTCAGGACAGCACCGGCCAGCAAAGTACCGACTTGCAGACCCACAACCGTCAGCACCGGAATCAGCGCGTTACGCAGACCGTGAACGAACACTACGCGCGATGGCGACAGGCCTTTGGCCTTGGCGGTACGGATGTAGTCTTCGCGCAGGACTTCGAGCATCGACGAGCGGGTCATCCGCGCGATAACGGCCAGCGGGATGGTGCCGAGCACGATGGCCGGCAGGATCAGGTGATGCAGGGCATCGAGGAACGCGCCCATGTCATCGGCCAGCAGCGTATCGATCAGCATGAAACCGGTGCGTGGCTCGATGTCGTAGAGCAGGTCGATCCGCCCGGATACCGGCGTCCAGCCCAGGCTCACCGAGAAGAACATGATCAGGATCAGGCCCCACCAGAAGATCGGCATCGAATAACCCGCGAGGGAGATGCCCATCACCCCATGGTCGAATAATGATCCTCGCTTGAGTGCCGCGATCACCCCGGCCAGAAGGCCCAGAATGCCGGCGAACAGCAGGGCGGCCATGGACAGTTCCAGGGTCGCCGGGAAAAGAGAGGTGAACTCGGTCCATACGCTCTCACGAGTACGCAGGGATTCGCCGAGATCGCCTTGGGCCAGTTTGCCGATGTAGTCCAGATACTGGGCATACAACGGTTTGTTCAGACCTAGGCGTTCCATTGCCTGAGCGTGCATTTCGGGGTCGACCCGACGTTCGCCCATCATCACTTCCACGGGGTCGCCAGGAATCATGCGAATCAACGCGAAAGTCAGCAGGGTGATGCCGAAAAACGTGGGGATCAACAACCCCAGTCGGCGGGCAATAAAACTAAACATCTTGTGTGGTACCTCATCAGCCGGTTAGGCGTGCCCGGCTTCCCTGGGATCAGGGAGGCCGGGAGTTTCTTATCTACTTCACCTGGGTGGTGGCGAAGTTATTAGTTGTCAGGGGGCTGATGTGATAGCCCTCTACGTTGTTGCGCATTGCAGTAAACATACGGGTGTGGGCCATGCTGATCCATGGTTGATCCTGGTTAAAGATCACCTGGGCTTGTTCATACAGCTTGGCGCGTTCGGCCGGATCTACTTTAGCCCGTGCTTCGTCGATCAGCGCCTGGAATTTCTCGTTGCACCAGCGCGCGTAGTTTTCGCCGTTCTTGGCGGCTTCGCAACTGAGCATAGGCGTCAGGAAGTTATCCGGGTCGCCGTTGTCACCCGCCCATCCGGCCGAGACCATGTCGTGCTCGCCGGCCTTGGCGCGTTTAAGCATTTCGCCCCATTCCATGACGCGGATGTCGATCTTGATCCCGACTTTCGCCAGGTCAGCCTGCATCATCTGTGCGCCGAGCATAGGGTTCGGGTTGGTCGGACCGCCGCCGTTGCGGGTAAACAGGGTAAACACGGTGCCTTCCGGAACCCCGGCTTCCTTGAGCAGGGCGCGAGCCTTGTCGAGGTCACGTGGCGGGTTCTTCAGCTCGGTGTTGTAGCCGAGCAGGGTATCCGGGTACGGGTTGACCGCGACGGTCGCGTTGCCCTTGCCGAACAGCGCATTGACGTAAGCGGCTTTGTCGAAGGCGATGTCGATCGCCTTACGCACGCGCACGTCGCTCATGTATTTGTGCTGGGTGTTCATGGCGATGTAGGAAACGGTCATCGCGTTCAGCTCATCAACCTTCAGATTGCTGTCTTTCTTGATGCTCGGGATGTCATCCGGTTTCGGATACAGCGCGATCTGGCACTCGTTGGCCTTGAGCTTTTGCAGGCGCACGTTGTTGTCGGTGGCGATTGCCAGAATCAACGCGTCGGCTGGTGGCTTGCCACGGAAGTACTCGGCGTTGGCCTTGAAGCGCACCTGCGCATCCTTGGCGTAGCGCTGGAAGACGAACGGGCCGGTGCCGACAGGCTTGTTGTTGAGATCGCCGGTCTTGTTGGTCTTAAGCAACTGATCGGCGTACTCGGCGGAGTAGATCGCGGTGAACGGCATGGCCACGTCGGCCAGGAACGGTGCTTCGCGGCGGGTCAGGGTGAACTTGACGGTGTTGTCGTCAACCTTTTCCACGTTCTTGAGCAGTTCCTTGAAGCCCATGCTTTCAAAGTACGGGAAGCCCACGCTCGACAGTTTGTGCCACGGGTGATTCGGGTCCAGCTGACGCTGGAAGCTCCAAAGCACATCGTCGGCATTCATGTCGCGGGTCGGCTTGAAGTATTCGGTGGTGTGAAACTTGACGCCTTTGCGCAGGTGGAACGTGTACGTCAGACCGTCATCGCTGATTTCCCAGGAGTCGGCCAGCGCAGGGACCACTTCGGTGGTGCCAGGCTTGAAGTCGACCAGACGGTTGAAGATCGTTTCGGCCACCGCATCGGCAGTGACTGCAGTTGTGTACTGGACCATGTCGAAGCCTTCCGGACTGGCTTCGGTGCAGACCACCAAGGGTTTGGCCGAGACGCCGATGGCGGCGCTCAACAACGCGGCAGCGACGGCCGCACGTAGGGGAAGCATTTTCATCGATAACCCTCTGCAATCGGTTGAAGACAAAAAACCGCACGGCCGACTCATCATGAGTCAGCCGTCGGTTGGCGTTTTTACAGGATGTTGAATGGAACTGTGGTCACGAGACGGAATTCGTTGATGCTGCCGTCGGACTGGTTTTCACTGGCGCGGTGGGTGGTGTAGGTCGCGCGAATAGTGGTGGCCTTGAGCGGGCCGCTTTGCACGGCGTACGAGGAGCCGATGCCGTATTCGTAATGGTGTTCGCCGTCCATTTTGTTCACGTCGTAAGCGGTACCGACGTAGTGAGTACCGTCGATGCCCCAGCCGCGAGCGCTATAGGCGTTGAACTTCAGGCCAGGAATACCGTACTCGGCCATGTTGATGCCGTAGGCAATCTGGAAGGACTTCTCGTTCGGTCCGTTGAAGTCCGACAGCAGGGAGTTGGCCAGGTAGATGCCGTTGGTTTCGTGCAGGTAGTCGAAGTACTCGTTACCGTTCACTTCCTGATACGAGAAGGTCAGGCTGTGCGCCTGGTGAGTCAGACCGAACGACAGCGAGTAGGTGTCGTTGTCGATCTGGCCCATCAACCTTTTGCCTTCGTCGACGGTCTTGTAGTAGTTCAGGCCGGTGGTCAGGCTCAGTACCGAGCTGTCGCCCAGTTCGTGAGTGGCGCCGAAGTAGTACTGGTTCCAGAAGTCTTCAGCCTGGGTTGCGTAGAGGCTGGTTTTCAGGCTCTTGAGCGGCTGATAGTTCACGCCGGCAGTGTTGACGTGGTCGGTTTCAACACCTGTGTTGCTGTATTCGGTACGGAACTTCGACAGGCTCTGCTCGGTACGTGGCGACACGCGGTCGAACGTGGCGAGGTCGAACGACAGGTTGTCGAATTCTTCACTGTGGATCGCTACACCTTCGAAGCTCGAAGGCAGCGGACGGTTGCCGATGACATCGACGATCGGGCTGCTGAAGTTCATGCGGCCGGCGGTCAGGGTGGTGTTGGAGATACGCGCCTTGACGTTGGCCAGGCCGAGTTTGCTCCACTGATCGACTGCGTCGCCGTTGGAGTGGGCGAGGGTACGGTTGGAACCGCCCTTGATGTCCTCGCGGCTGCGATCCAGTGCGATGGCGTTGTAAGCCGCCACTTCGGTGCTGATACCCACGGTGCCTTGGGTGAAGCCCGAGGTGTAGTTCAGGATGGTGCCCTGAACCCAGTTGATCCGGCGCGAACCGGTCAGGGTTTCGCCGTGGCGCTCGTAATTGAAGGTGCCGCCGCGCTGCTTGTCTTCGTTGGCGTACCAGTTACGGGTCGAACCCGACAGGCTTTGGCCATCGATGAAGCCTTTGGCTTCGGATTGGGCGCTGGTGCTGGCCAGTTGCGTTGGAACGAATGCCTGGCTGACGCTTTCAGCATGGGCTCCGGCGGTGATGCTGCTTATGGCCAGGGCCAGTATCGCGGTGCTGCTCAGTTTCATGGGTGAAGCTCCTTTACTTTCTTTTTATGCCGGCTTTTTTGGGTTGGCCGGTTATTGGTTTAGAACTCATTCACACATCGCAAACGTTTGCAAAAAGCCATATTGGCGAATTTAGGCAAAGCGCTTGCGTGAGGGGGTAGACAGTCCCCCTCAGCGTTGCGGCTAATCGGTTGGGTTAATCGATACTGACACCCGAGAACACGTTGCGGCCGAAAGGGCTCACCTTGAACCCTTCAACCCGAGTGCTTAACGGCTGGTTGACCGTCGAGTGGGCGACAGGCGTGATCGGCACTTGCTGTTTAAGCAACTGCTGAGCCTGTTTATAGAGCGCGGTGCGCTGGTCGCGATCGGTGACGACCTTGGCCTCTTTGATCAGCTTGTCGTAAGCCGGATCGCACCACATGGAGTAGTTGTTGCCGCCGATGGCATCGCAGCTGTACAGCGTGCCGAGCCAGTTGTCCGGGTCACCGTTGTCACCGGTCCAGCCGATCAGGCTGATGTCATGCTCACCGTTCTTGGTGCGCTTGATGTACTCGCCCCATTCATAGCTGACGATTTTCACTTTCAGACCGATCTTGGCCCAGTCGGCCTGAAGCATTTCGGCCATCAGCTTGGCGTTGGGGTTGTACGGTCGCTGTACCGGCATCGCCCACAGGGTGATCTCGGTGCCTTCTTTCACGCCGGCAGCCTTGAGCAGCTCTTTGGCTTTTTCCGGGTTGTAGGCGGCGTCTTTGATGCTGTCGTCGTAGGACCACTGCGTCGGTGGCATGGCGTTGACGGCCAGTTGGCCGGCGCCTTGATAAACAGCGTTGAGAATCCCTTGTTTATTCACCGCCATGTCCAGCGCCTGACGCACTTCGAGCTGGTCGAACGGTTTGTGGCGCACGTTATAAGCGATGTAGCCGAGGTTGAAACCGGGCTTGGAGATCAGTTGCAGCTTCGGGTCGGCCTTCAGTGCTTCAACATCGGCAGGACGCGGATGCAGAGTGATCTGGCATTCGCCGGCCTTGAGTTTTTGCACGCGCACCGAAGCGTCGGTGTTGATCGCGAAGATCAGGTTTTTCAGTTTTACTCGGCTCGGGTCCCAGTAGTGTGGGTTGCCGGTGTAACGAATGTTCGAGTCTTTTTGATAGCTCTTGAACACGAACGGCCCGGTACCGATCGGCTTCTGGTTGATGTCGCTCGGTTTGCCTTCGGCCATCAGCTTGTCGGCGTATTCGGCGGACAGGATGGCAGCAAAACTCATGGCAATGTTCTGGATGAACGCGGCGTCGACGCTGTTGAGCGTGAACTCCACGGTCAGCGGCCCGGTCTTCTCGACCTTGGCAATGTTCTTGTTCAGGCTCATCCCGTTGAAATACGGGAACTCGGTCGGATAAACCTTACGGAATGGCTGTTGCGCATCCAGCATGCGATTAAAAGTAAACAGCACGTCGTCGGCGTTGAAATCGCGTGTTGGCTTGAAGTAAGGCGTTGTATGAAATTTCACACCCTCACGTAGGTGAAAGGTGTACTTGAGGCCGTCCTCGGAAATATCCCACTGGGTGGCCAGGCCCGGTACGACATTGGTCGCGCCTTTTTCAAACTCCACCAAGCGGTTGTACAGCGGCTCGGCGGCATCGTTATCGGTGGCCGTCGTGTATTGCGCGGTATCAAAACCCGCCGGACTGCCTTCGGAGCAGAACACCAGACTGTTGCTGGCGGCGTGGCTTGCAGACGTGGCGGCCAACAGGCCGGCGCCCAGCAATGCGGAAAAAACCAAGGTATGGCGCATGACGCTCCCTCTTGTTTAGTGGTGTTTTGATGCGCCGCGATCCCGTCCAGGGAGGTTGTGGCTACATCAAGCTCAAACCAGTACGAACAGCAAAACCGTTAGCCCACGCAGTCACTGGTCAGAACCCGACGGTAGGAGCCGTGGGTCTGGCAGTAAATGCGTTGAGTCCTAAAGACTCGTAGGAAAAGGCAACACGACCTGTATCTCCCTGGTAAAGCAGGGAGGAAACAGCTGTAGGCAAATTCCTAACTAATCGGCAGAAAAAGCAGCGGCGACGCTGAAAACGTCGCCGCTGCTTTTTTACTTGCTGACGCTGACGCCGTAGAAGGAGTTCAAGCCGAACGGGCTGATCTTGAAGTCCTGCACGTTGGCGCGCATGGGTTGATACACCGTCGAGTGAGCGATAGGTGTCATTGGGACTGCATCTTTGAGGACGTGTTGCGCCTGTTTGTACAGTTCGGTGCGCTTGCCCTGGTCTGTCGTGCGCTTGGCTTCTTTGACGAGGCCATCGAATTTCTTGTCGCACCACTTGGAGAAGTTGTTGCCGCTGAGCGAGTCGCAACCAAACAACACGTTCAGCCAGTTGTCCGGATCACCATTGTCACCGCTCCAGCCAATGATCATGGCCTGGTTCTCGCCACCTTTGGAACGCTTGATGTACTCGCCCCATTCGTAGCTGGTGATCTTCACTTTCAAGCCGATCTTGGCCCAGTCGGACTGGAGCATTTCAGCCATCAGTTTGGCGTTCGGGTTGTACGGACGCTGAACCGGCATCGCCCACAGGACGATTTCGGTACCTTCCTTGACGCCGGCTTCCTTGAGCAGCTGCTTGGCTTTCTCAGGATCGTACTTGGCGTCCTTGATGGTGGTGTCGTAAGACCACTGGGTCGGCGGCATGGCGTTGACGGCCAGTTGGCCCGCACCCTGATAAACCGAATCGATGATCTGCGGCTTGTTGACGGCCATGTCCATGGCCTGACGAACGCGCAGGTCGGCCAGCGGGTTTTTCTCGTCGCTGCCTTTGACCTTGTCCATCACGTTGTAAGCGATGTAGCCCAGGTTGAAACCGGCCTGGTCAGGCATCTTCAGCGACTTGTCTTCTTTCAGCGCTTTCAGGTCAGCCGGACGTGGGAACAGGGTGACCTGGCACTCGTTCTTTTTCAGCTTCTGAATACGTACCGACGGGTCGGTGGTGATGGCGAAGATCAGGTTGTCGATCTTCACATCATCAGGCTTCCAGTAGTCCTTGTTCCCGGTGAAGCGGATGTTGGAGTCTTTCTGGTAGCTCTTGAACACGAACGGGCCGGTGCCGACCGGTTTCTGGTTGATGTCGGCAGGCTTGCCATCTTTAAGCAGTTGGGCTGCGTACTCGGCGGACTGCACCGAGGCGAAGCTCATGGCCATGTTCTGGATGAACGCGGCATCAACTTCTTTAAGGGTGAACTTGACGGTGTGGTCGTCGACTTTATCGATCTTGGTGATGTTGGTGTCCATCCCCATGTCGGTGAAGTACGGGAATTCGGTCGGGTACGCCTTACGGAACGGGTCATCCTTGTTAATCATGCGATTAAAGGTGAACAGCACGTCGTCGGCGTTGAACTCACGGGTCGGCTTGAAGTACGGAGTGGTGTGGAACTTGACGCCTTCACGCAGGTGGAAGGTGTAAGTCAGGCCGTCATCGGAAATGTCCCACTTGGTCGCCAGACCAGGAATCACGGCGGTGCCGCCGCGCTCGAACTGGGTCAGGCGGTTGAACATGGTTTCGGCAGAGGCGTCGAAGTCTGTTCCGGTGGTGTACTGGCCTGGATCAAAACCGGCCGGGCTCCCTTCGGAGCAGAACACCAGGTTAGTCGCAGCGGATGCGAAAGGTGCGGAGGCTAACAAGCCTGCGCCGACTAAAAACGGAATGACCGCGTGTTTAAGCATGTTGGCCTCATGATTTGTTGTCATTTTTTGATTTGAGGTACGACCTCGTGAGTCGTGCCTGCGGATACTTATGCAGGCGCCATACCCAATGCAAGATCCAGAGCGGTCGACGGCCTCAAACGGTGGCACGAACGTACCTTAATGTCGCATCCGTATAACTTTTGACGCATTTGACCGTTTGCGGATGGTTTTTACGGTGCAAATGAAGCCCCAATATGGTGCGTCGGTCACGTTTTGTGCGCTGGCTTGGGGCTGGGTGTTACTTATTTATACCGTTGGTTTTGTAGGATTTTTCTGAGGTTTGTGTGGGGGGCTTGTGGGGGCTGGGGTTGGGCTTTTTTGTTGGGGTTTTACTTGGTGCAACTGGGGGGGGTTCTTTTGGTAGCGCCTTTTTGTTTTGGGGGTATTTTGGGGTGGGGGGTGGATCCGTTGCTGCGGGTGTGGCTGCTTAGGGTTTCGCCCTGACGTACGGCCCTCGCCGTGGCTCGGGTTCCTTCGCTCCGCGATTATTCCGGGCGCATCGCCTTCCGACGGGCTCTTGAGATCAAGAGCTGCACTCGAGCTAACGCTCATTGTGTTGAGTGGGGCGGACTTCGCCGCGTGCGGGTTGTACTTGCCTCCTCTGTAGGAGCTGCCGAAGGCTGCGATCTTTTGATCTGGCTTTTGCTTCCTGTGGGAGCTGGCTTGCCAGCGATGGCGGCAAATCATTCAGCACAAAATCCAGGCACAAAAAAACCGGCGATCATTCACTGATCGCCGGTTTGTCATTCAACTCACACCACATCACTGCATCAGCACTTCAATCGAGCCATCCGCGGTCATGCTGACCTGGCTGGTACCCGCTTCAACTTCAGGAGTCACCGGTGCCGAATCCATGCCGGCCGCTTTCATCATCATCGGCGCGCGCATGTACGGTTGTGGATAACCGTTAGCGTTGAGGTTCAGGTTGACGATTTTGTAGCCCTTGCCGCCGAGTGCGTCGGTGGCCAATTGGGCGCGGGCCTTGAAGGCGGTGACGGCTTCTTTGAGCAGCGCGTCTTCGCTGGATTTGCGGGTCGGGTTGGCGATGGCGAAGTCCATGCCGCCCATTTTCAGATCGCCGAGCAGTTCGCCGGTGAGTTTGGACAGGGCGGCGAAGTCGGCGCTTTCCAGACGCAGTTCGGCGCGTTCACGCCAGCCGGTGATTTTCTGGCCCTTGGTGTCGTAGATCGGGTAGCTGTTGCGGCTGCCCTGGCGCAGGGTGATGTCTTTGACTTGCTTGGCCTGGGCCAATGCCTTGTTCATGGTAGTGCTGACGTCGGCGGCGAGTTTGGCCGGATCGGTGTTTTGTTCTTCGGTGTAGAGGGTCACGATCATCAGGTCGCGGGCGACTTCCTGGCTGACTTCGGCGCGCAGGGAAATCTGGTTGTAGTGCAGCTCATCGGCGGCCAGTGCTGGAAGGCTGGCGACGCTGCCGACGGTCAGGGCGAGGAGGGCGGCGCTGCGGCGAAATGTATGCATGAAAGCTCCTTGATGAGGGCGCAGGTTCGTGGGCCTGCGTGAAACCATCAGACTCTAGCTTTAATGATCCGGTTCGCCCAGTTACAACTTCGATACAGATGACTGGTGGCTGCTGCGCAGCCAATCGCCAGCAGGCTGGCTCCCACAGGGGAATGCATTTCAAAATGTGGGAGCCAGCCTGCTGGCGATGGAGTCCTTATAGCCTCCAACCACTTTTCTGCCATGTGGTCGTTTGCCGCACTTTCGCCTCTGGAGGCCGCGGCTTGGTTATACTCCGTGCGATCCGCCTGGAGCGCTCATCAGGAGAGCTCATGCTCGCCCCCGTACAACTGACTTCCGCCACTCGCCAGAACCTCTGGCGGCTGACTTTCATCCGCACGCTGGTGCTCGCCGCGCAGGCCGGTTCCGTAGGCCTGGCCTATTGGCTGGAGCTGTTGCCGTTGCCGTGGGTGCAACTGGCGATGACCCTTGGCTGCTCGATACTGCTTTGCGTGTTCACCGCCGTGCGCCTGCGTACCTCCTGGCCGGTGACCGAGCTGGAATACGCCTTGCAACTGGCCTGTGACCTGGTTATCCACAGCGCGCTGCTGTATTTCTCCGGCGGTTCGACCAACCCGTTCGTTTCCTATTATCTGGTACCGCTGACTATCGCTGCGGTCACGCTGCCATGGCGCTATTCGGTGATTCTGTCCGGCATCGCGCTGGCCTTGTACACCGTGATGCTGACGCGGTTCTATCCGCTGGAAACCCTGCCGGTTGCCCGCGAAAACCTGCAGATCTACGGCATGTGGCTGAGCTTTGCCCTCGCTGCGGCGGTGATCACTTTCTTCGCTGCGCGCATGGCTGAAGAGTTGCGTCGCCAGGAAGAGCTGCGTGCAATTCGCCGTGAAGAAGGCCTGCGCGATCAGCAACTGCTCGCCGTCGCCACGCAAGCCGCCGGCGCCGCCCATGAACTGGGCACGCCGCTGGCGACCATGAGCGTGTTGCTCAAGGAGATGCAGCAGGATCATCCCGATCCGCTGCTGCAGGACGATCTGAAAGTGCTGCAGGATCAGGTCAAGTTGTGCAAGGAAACCTTGCAGCAACTGGTGCGCGCCGCCGAGGCCAATCGTCGTTTGGCGGTGGAAATGCAGGATGTCACCGTCTGGCTCGACGAAGCGCTGAACCGCTGGCACCTGATGCGTCCGGAAGCCAGTTATCGCTTCCACCGTCTCGGTCAGGGCACGGTGCCGCGCATGGCGCCGCCGCCGGATCTGACCCAGGCCCTGTTGAACCTGCTCAACAACGCCGCCGATGCCTGCCCGGAAAACCTCAAAGTGACGCTGGACTGGGACACGGAAGACCTGACCATCAGCATTCGCGATCACGGCGCCGGTGTGCCACTGGCCATCGCCGAGCAGATCGGCAAACCATTTTTTACCACGAAGGGCAAAGGTTTCGGCCTGGGCCTGTTTTTGAGCAAGGCCAGCGTGACACGCGCCGGCGGCTCAGTGAAACTCTATAGTCATGAGGAAGGCGGCACGCTCACCGAGCTGCGCCTGCCCCACGGCGCCCGAGGAGACCAACATGAGTGACGAAATCCAAGTCGAAGGCGAAGAACTGCCGCATTTGCTGCTGGTCGACGATGACGCGACCTTCACCCGGGTGATGGCCCGTGCCATGGCCCGCCGCGGTTTTCGCGTCAGCACCGCAGGTTCAGCCGAAGAAGGCATTACCATCGCGCAGGCCGATATCCCGGACTACGCCGCGCTCGACCTGAAAATGGACGGCGATTCTGGTCTGGTGCTGCTGCCCAAGCTGCTGGAACTGGACCCGGAAATGCGCGTGGTGATCCTTACCGGTTATTCGAGCATTGCCACCGCTGTCGAAGCGATCAAGCGCGGCGCCTGCAACTACCTGTGCAAACCGGCCGATGCCGACGATGTCCTGGCCGCGCTGCTCTCCGAGCACGCCGACCTCGACAGCCTGGTGCCGGAAAACCCGATGTCGGTCGACCGCCTGCAGTGGGAACACATCCAGCGCGTGCTCACCGAGCACGAAGGCAACATCTCCGCCACTGCCCGCGCCTTGGGCATGCACCGCCGCACCCTGCAGCGCAAACTGCAGAAGCGCCCGGTTCGTCGCTGAACCTGCGCTGAACGACCATCGCCAGCCCTCGCGATAAAACGCGCCGATCATCTATGATCGGCGCGTGTCTGTTCTTATCTATATCGAGCCTTATCCATGAATCAGAACGCTGAATACTCCGCGGTCAACGATGCTGTGCGCGGGCAGTTTTTTCGCAAAGTATGGGCGATCATCACGCCTTACTGGCGCAGTGAAGAGAAGATCCAGGCCTGGACGCTGCTGATTGCGGTGATAGCGCTCTCGCTGCTCAGTGTGGGCATCTCGGTGTGGTTCAACACCTGGTACAAGGACTTTTACAACGCGCTGCAGAAGAAGGACGAGGCGGCGTTCTGGCAGCTGATTCTGTACTTCTGTGCGATAGCGGCGGTGGCGATTGTCGGGGCGGTGTATCGGCTTTATCTGACTCAGATGCTGACGATACGCTGGCGGGCCTGGCTCACTGAAAAGCATTTCTCGCGTTGGCTCGCCGACAAGAACTACTACGAGCTGGAGCAGGGCGGTTATACCGATAACCCGGACCAGCGAATTTCCGAAGACCTCAACAACTTCACCTCCAACACCCTTGAACTGGGTATCGGGTTGCTGCGCAATATCGTCAGCCTGGTGTCGTTCTCGATCATTCTGTGGGGCGTGTCGGGCAGCATCGAAGTCTTTGGCATCACCATTCCCGGCTACATGTTCTGGTGCGTGCTGGTTTACGCCGTGGTCGGTAGCTGGCTGACGCATTTGATCGGTCGTCGTTTGATCGGCCTGAACAACCAACAACAACGCTTTGAAGCCGACCTGCGTTTTTCCATGGTGCGGATTCGCGAGAACGCTGAAAGCATCGCGTTGTACAACGGCGAACCGAACGAAAATCGTCGGTTGAGCGCTCGCTTCGGGAATGTCTGGCACAACTTCTGGGACATCATGAAAGTGTCCAAGCGCCTGACGTTCTTCACCGCCGGTTACAGCCAGGCGGCCATCATCTTCCCGTTCATCGTGGCCTCGCCGCGTTATCTCGCTGGCAAGATCGAACTCGGTGAGTTGATGCAGATCAGCTCGGCATTCGGCAACGTTCAGGAGAGTTTCAGCTGGTTCATCAGTGCGTACCAGAGCCTCGCTTCCTGGCGCGCCACTTGTGATCGTCTGCTGAGTTTCCGTCAAGCCATGACCGACAATGAACAACGTGCGCCGGCCATTGATGTGCAGAATCAGGGCAGTGAATTGAAAGTCCACAACCTGGGGCTGGATCTGGCCGACGGCCGCCACTTGCTGACCAGCGCCGACATGACCGTTGAACCGGGTGATCGGGTGATGCTCAGCGGCCGCTCCGGCAGCGGCAAGTCGACGTTGCTGCGGGCGATGGGGCATTTGTGGCCCGCGGGGCACGGCAGCATTCGGCTGCCGGCGGCGCGTTATCTGTTTCTGCCGCAGAAACCTTATCTGCCGATCGGCACCCTGCGCGAGGCCTTGAGTTATCCACAGGCGGGCGACACCTATTCACCCGAACGATACGCGCAAGTGCTGGAAACCTGCCGCTTGCCGCATCTGGTCGCGCGTCTGGATGAGGCCAATCACTGGCAGCGGATGCTCTCGCCCGGTGAACAGCAACGCCTGGCCTTCGCCCGCGCACTGCTTTATGCACCGCACTGGCTGTACATGGACGAAGCCACCTCGGCGATGGATGAAGAAGACGAAGCCACGCTTTATCAGGCGCTGATCGACCAGTTGCCCGAGTTGAGCATTGTCAGTGTTGGTCACCGTAGCAGCCTGAAGCGGTTCCACCCACGGCATGTGCGAATCGACAACGGCCACCTGGTTGAACAAACCGTGACCGCCTGACCCACACAAATCTCCTGTAGGAGCTGCCGCAGGCTGCGATCTTTTGACTTTGATTTTCTGAAACAAGATCAAAAGATCGCAGCCTGCGGCAGCTCCTACAGGGCCGATGTGATCCGGCCGGTGATCGTACAACCCGCTTGAGCTATGATGCCCACAAGCCGAACTTTCGAGACAAGACGTAGACCATGGAAAACCTGATCGAAACCCCGCGCCTCCCCCGCAAGCGCCGCAGCCTGGCTCAGGAATTGGTGACGGTGCTCAGCGAGCAGATCCGTGACGGCCTGCTCAAGCGTGGCGACAAGTTGCCTACCGAGTCGGCGATCATGGAAGCCCATGGCGTCAGCCGCACCGTGGTGCGCGAGGCGATTTCCCGTTTGCAGGCCGCCGGCCAAGTAGAAACCCGCCACGGCATCGGCACTTTCGTACTCGATACGCCAAGCCCGAGCGGCTTTCGGATCGACCCGGCCACCGTCGTCACCCTGCGTGACGTGCTGGCGATTCTCGAATTACGCATCAGCCTCGAAGTGGAATCCGCCGGCCTTGCCGCGCAACGTCGCAGCCCCGAGCAACTGGCAACCATGCGTGCCGCCCTCGATGCGCTGAATGACAGTGTTGCCCACGCCAGTGATGCCGTCGCCTCTGACTTTGCGTTCCACCTGGAAATCGCCCTGTCCACCGGCAACCGCTATTTCACCGACATCATGACTCACCTGGGTACCAGCATCATTCCGCGCACGCGACTGAATTCGGCGCGCCTGGCCCATGATGATCAGCAACACTACATGAGTCGCCTGAGCCGTGAGCACGAAGAAATCTACGAAGCAATCGCCCGTCAGGATTCCGATGCAGCGCGTGCCGCGATGCGTCTGCACCTGACCAACAGCCGCGAAAGGCTGCGCCAGGCCCATGAAGAGGCGCAGGCGCAGCGGGGTTAGTCGCTCACGCTTCGATCCGTAGCAGCAACGGCTCTGAATAGGGCTCCAAGCTGGACTCGTCCTGAAATTTGTAGCGCAGTTCGATTTCCGAATGCAGGTACGACAGTAGTACCTCTTTCGGAATGTGCAGTTCGATGCCCGTCAGTTTTTCCATCTCGTCCTCGGCGTCATCCCAAGTGCCAGTGTTGACTTCTTCGCTCGCCCATTCGGGCTCCTCGGGGTCATCGCCCAGAATCGCGTAGACGCTCCAGTTCGCCGCAAAATCGCTGGAATCGGGCACTTGAATGATCAGTTCGTCGCTCAACGCCGACAGGTTCACGGTTGCTGTTTCAGGTGTATGAGGCAGAAATTGCGGAAGTTCGGGTGGGGCAAAATCCATCGGGGGCGCTCTCCATGCGAGGTGTGCCGTGATCCATTCACGGCGGGTTTGCACGGTACGAGAATCCCGCCTGTCTCGTTTTAAACCGTCTATTTCCATTTATTGCGATGCCACCTGTAGGAGCTGCCGCAGGCTGCGATCTTTTGACTTTGATTTTCTGAAAGAAGATCAAAAGATCGCAGCCTGCGGCAGCTCCTACAGGGGCATTGCAGCTATTGATAACAATCTTGTCGGACAAAAAAGCACTCTCAACGATGAAATGCAGTTGACGGTTATTTTTTAAGTTGTACGATGACCTACAACTTCGGCGAATAGCTGAACGATCCAATCACAAAAAACGTTGCTACCAGGGTGTTCGAATAATGAATCCACAAGAACTGAAGTCCATCCTCTCTGCCGGCCTGCTGTCTTTCCCGGTGACCGATTTCAACGCGCAGGGCGATTTCAACCGCGCGGGCTATATCAAACGTCTGGAATGGCTGGCCCCGTACGGTGCTTCGGCCCTGTTCGCCGCCGGTGGCACCGGTGAATTCTTCTCGCTGGCCGCCAGTGAATACTCGGAAATCATCAAGACTGCCGTCGATACCTGCGAAACCAGCGTGCCGATTCTGGCCGGCGTGGGCGGTTCGACTCGTCAGGCCATCGAATACGCACAGGAAGCCGAGCGTCTGGGCGCAAAAGGTCTGTTGCTGCTGCCGCATTACCTGACCGAAGCCAGCCAGGACGGTGTCGCCGCTCACGTTGAAGCCGTGTGTAAATCGGTGAAGATCGGCGTGGTGGTTTATAACCGCAACGTCTGCCGCCTGACCGCACCACTGCTGGAACGTCTGGCCGAGCGCTGCCCGAACCTGATCGGTTACAAGGACGGTCTGGGTGATATCGAGTTGATGGTGTCGATCCGTCGCCGCCTCGGTGATCGCTTCAGCTACCTGGGTGGTTTGCCGACCGCCGAAGTCTATGCCGCCGCCTATAAGGCGCTGGGCGTGCCGGTTTACTCCTCGGCAGTGTTCAACTTCATTCCGAAAACCGCGATGGATTTCTACCACGCCATTGCCCGCGAAGATCACGCCACTGTTGGCAAGATCATCGACGACTTCTTCCTGCCATACCTCGACATCCGTAACCGCAAGGCCGGTTATGCCGTGAGCATCGTCAAGGCCGGGGCAAAAATCGCCGGCTATGACGCGGGCCCGGTGCGGGCGCCGCTGACCGATCTGACTGGCGAAGAGTACGAAATGCTCGCTGCGCTGATCGACAAGCAAGGTGCGCAATAACACCCGATAAAACCAAGGCCGCTGAGCAATCAGCGGCCTTTTGCGTGAGGAGCGATTTCAGTGACTGATTCAAAACGCTACGACAACTACATCAACGGTGAATGGGTCGCCGGTTCCGATTACTCGGCCAACATCAACCCGTCCGAGCTGAGCGACACCATCGGCGACTACGCCAAGGCCGATCTGGCGCAAGTCCACGCCGCCATCGACGCTGCGCGCGCAGCGTTCCCGGCATGGTCGACTTCGGGCATTCAGGCCCGTCACGATTCGCTGGATAAGGTTGGCTCGGAAATCCTCGCTCGTCGCGAAGAACTCGGTACTCTGCTGGCCCGGGAAGAGGGCAAGACCCTGCCCGAAGCCATCGGCGAAGTGACCCGCGCCGGCAACATCTTCAAGTTCTTCGCCGGTGAATGCCTGCGTTTGTCCGGCGACTACGTGCCGTCGGTGCGTCCGGGCGTCAATGTCGAAGTGACCCGCGAAGCGCTGGGTGTGGTCGGTCTGATCACCCCGTGGAATTTCCCGATCGCCATTCCATCGTGGAAGATCGCTCCGGCCCTGGCCTACGGTAACTGCGTGGTTTTGAAACCTGCCGATCTGGTACCGGGCTGCGCTTGGGCGTTGGCCGAAATCATCTCCCGCGCAGGCTTCCCGGCCGGCGTGTTCAACCTGGTGATGGGCAGCGGCCGTGTAGTTGGCGATGCACTGGTGCAGAGCCCGAAAGTCGATGGCATCAGCTTCACCGGTTCCGTCGGCGTGGGTCGGCAGATCGCGGTCAACTGCGTGTCGCGTCAGGCCAAGGTTCAGCTGGAAATGGGCGGCAAGAACCCGCAGATCATTCTCGACGACGCCGACCTCAAGCAAGCGGTCGAGTTGTCGGTGCAGAGCGCGTTCTACTCCACCGGCCAGCGTTGCACGGCGTCGAGCCGCTTGATCGTCACCGCCGGGATTCACGACAAGTTCGTCGAAGCCATGGCCGAACGCATGAAGTCGATCAAGGTCGGCCACGCGCTGAAATCCGGCACCGATATCGGTCCGGTGGTTTCGCAGGCGCAGCTTGAGCAGGACATGAAATACATCGACATCGGCCAGTCCGAAGGTGCGCGTCTGGTCAGCGGCGGCGGTCTGGTGACCTGCGACACCGAAGGTTACTACCTCGCGCCAACGCTGTTTGCCGACAGCGAAGCATCGATGCGCATCAGCCGCGAAGAGATTTTCGGCCCGGTGGCCAACATCGTTCGCGTTGCCGATTACGACGCTGCGCTGGCCATGGCCAACGACACCGAATTCGGTCTGTCGGCCGGCATCGCCACCACGTCGCTGAAGTACGCCAACCACTTCAAACGTCATTCCCAGGCCGGGATGGTGATGGTCAACCTGCCGACCGCCGGCGTGGATTACCACGTTCCGTTCGGTGGCCGTAAGGGTTCATCCTATGGCTCACGTGAGCAAGGCCGCTATGCGCAAGAGTTCTACACGGTCGTGAAGACCAGCTACATCGGTTCCTGAATGGAGCACGCGGTGTCGACCCCGACACCGCACCCCTGTAGGAGCTGCCGAAGGCTGCGATCTTTTGATCCTGATTTTCTGGCGTCATGGATGGCGCCGAAAATCAAAAGATCGCAGCCTTCGGCAGCTCCTACAGGGAGCAAGCGAATACAACAGATTCACCCGCGCATAAAAATAATCAGTGGGAGTACATCTACATGCAACCGACTCAAAAGCCGACTCACGTCCGCTATTTGATCCTGCTCATGCTGTTTCTGGTGACCACGATCAACTACGCCGACCGCGCGACCATTGCGATCGCCGGTTCCAGCCTGCAAAAAGACCTCGGCATCGACGCGGTTACCCTCGGTTATATCTTCTCCGCATTCGGTTGGGCCTACGTGGCCGGGCAAATTCCCGGTGGCTGGCTGCTTGATCGCTTCGGCTCGAAAAAAGTCTATGCCCTGAGCATTTTCACCTGGTCGCTGTTCACCGTGCTGCAAGGCTTTGTCGGTGAGTTCGGCATGTCCACGGCGATTGTTGCGCTGTTCATGCTTCGCTTCCTGGTGGGCCTGGCCGAAGCGCCGTCCTTCCCCGGCAACGCACGCATCGTCGCGGCCTGGTTCCCGACCGCTGAACGCGGCACTGCTTCGGCGATCTTCAACTCGGCGCAATACTTCGCCACCGTGTTGTTCGCACCGCTGATGGGCTGGATCGTCTACAGCTTCGGCTGGGAACACGTGTTCATCGTCATGGGTATCCTCGGTATCGTCTTCTCGCTGATCTGGCTGAAGGTTATCCACAGCCCGCGCGAACACCCGAGCATCAACGATGCCGAGTTCAAGCACATCGCTGACAATGGCGGCATGGTCGACATGGACCAGCGCGGCAAAAAATCCGACGGCCCGAAATGGGACTACATCCGCCAGTTGCTGACCAACCGCATGATGCTCGGCGTGTATCTGGGTCAGTACTGCATCAACGGCATCACGTACTTCTTCCTGACCTGGTTCCCTGTTTACCTGGTGCAGGAACGCGGCATGACCATCCTCAAGGCGGGTTTCATCGCTTCGTTGCCGGCGATCTGCGGGTTTATCGGTGGCGTGCTGGGCGGGGTGATTTCCGATTACCTGCTGCGCAAGGGCCATTCGCTGACCTTTGCCCGCAAGGCACCGATCATTGCTGGCCTGCTGGTTTCCAGCAGCATCGTCGCCTGCAACTATGTAGATGTTGAATGGATGGTCGTGGGCTTCATGGCTCTGGCATTCTTCGGTAAAGGCGTTGGCGCACTGGGTTGGGCAGTGGTTTCCGACACCTCCCCTAAACAAATCGCCGGTCTGAGCGGTGGTCTGTTCAACACCTTCGGCAACATCGCTTCGATCACCACGCCGATCGTGATTGGCTACATCATCAGTTCCACCGGCTCGTTCAAATGGGCGCTGGTGTTCGTCGGTGCCAACGCACTGGTTGCGGTGTTCAGCTATCTGGTGATCGTCGGCCCGATCAAACGTGTGGTGCTCAAAGAGCCGCCAACCACTGGCGGTGTTGAAGCCAGCGGTAAATTGTCTCAAGCGCATTCCTGAGGAGCGGCGTCATGCAGTTGATTGAACATTCCGACTCGCCGCGCTACATCCGCCTGCACGAGCGGGACAACGTGGTGGTAGTGGTCAATGACCAAGGTGTTCCGGCCGGAACCGAATTCGCCGATGGCCTGGTGACGGTGGATTTCGTCCCGCAGAGCCACAAAGTCAACCTCGTCGATATTCCCGAGGGCGGGCAGGTGATTCGCTATGGCCAGATCATTGGCTACGCGTTGCAGCCGATTCCCCGTGGCAGTTGGGTCAAGGAAGATCAACTGCGCATGCCGACCGCGCCGCCGCTGGACAGCTTGCCGTTGTCCACCGAGGTGCCAGAGGCGCAGGCGCCGCTGGAGGGTTTCACCTTCGAGGGTTATCGCAACGCCGACGGCACTGTCGGCACGCGCAACATTCTCGGGATCACCACCACCGTGCAGTGCGTCACCGGCGTGCTCGATCACGCGGTTAAACGCATCAAGGATGAGTTGCTGCCGAAGTATCCGCACGTCGATGACGTGGTGGCGCTGACCCACAGTTACGGCTGCGGCGTGGCGATCACTGCCACCGACGCCTACATTCCGATCCGCACCGTGCGCAATCTGGCGCGCAACCCGAATCTGGGCGGCGAGGCGCTGGTGATCAGTCTGGGCTGCGAGAAGTTGCAGGCCGGGCAGGTGATGCACGAGGACGACGCTTCGGTCGATCTCAGCGATCCATGGCTGTATCGCTTGCAGGATTCCAGTCACGGTTTCACCGAGATGATCGAGCAGATCATGGCGTTGGCTGAGGTTCGACTGAAGAAACTCGACCAGCGCCGCCGCGAAACCGTGCCGGCCTCCGAGTTGATCCTGGGTATGCAGTGCGGCGGCAGTGATGCGTTTTCCGGGATCACCGCTAATCCGGCGCTGGGTTATGCCTCGGACTTGCTGCTGCGGGCGGGGGCGACGGTGATGTTTTCCGAAGTCACCGAAGTGCGCGACGCGATTTATCTGCTGACCTCTCGGGCGCAAACCAAAACCGTCGCCGAGGAACTGGTGCGCGAAATGGATTGGTACGACCGCTATCTGGCCAAGGGTGAAGCGGATCGCAGTGCCAACACCACGCCGGGCAACAAGAAGGGCGGGTTGTCGAACATCGTCGAGAAGTCGCTGGGTTCGATCGTCAAATCCGGCAGCAGCGCGATCAATGGCGTGCTTGGTCCGGGTGAGCGTTTTAAACAGAAGGGTTTGATCTTCTGCGCGACCCCGGCCAGTGATTTTGTCTGCGGCACGTTGCAACTGGCGGCGGGGATGAACCTGCATGTGTTCACCACCGGGCGCGGCACGCCTTACGGGCTGGCGATGGCGCCGGTGGTGAAGGTGTCGACACGTACTGAGCTGGCGCAGCGCTGGCCTGATTTGATCGATATCGATGCCGGGCGGATTGCCACCGGGCGCGCGACCATCGAAGAGCTGGGCTGGGAGTTGTTCCACTACTATCTGGATGTTGCCAGCGGCAAACAGCAGACGTGGGCGGAGAAGCACAAGCTGCATAACGACATTACTTTGTTCAATCCGGCGCCGATTACCTGAGACCGAGCTGCCTTGAAAAGATCGCAGCCTGCGGCAGCTCCTACCTTGGAATGCATTTTTCCCTGTAGGAGCTGCCGCAGGCTGCGATCTTTTGATCTTCAATTGGGCTCAGTGGCTTATCATTAGGCCCCTAACGACGCTCACCCAAGGCTCCCCGGCATGCTGGCAATTTTCCTCGAAACCCTGAACATCACCGCGCCGGTGTTTGCCATGCTGTTTCTCGGTGTGCTGCTCAAGCGCATCGACTGGATCAACGACAACTTTATCCACACGGCATCGTCGCTGGTGTTCAACGTCACCATGCCGGCGCTGCTGTTCCTCGGCATTCTGCATGCCGACCTGCACGCCGCGTTGCAACCGGCACTGCTGATCTACTTCTCGATTGCCACGCTGGTGAGTTTTGCCGTCGCTTGGGGCTGGGCGATTTTCAAGTGTCCGCGCGAAGATCGCGGCATCTATACCCAAGGCGCGTTTCGCGGCAATAACGGGGTGATCGGCCTGGCACTTGCCGCGAGCATGTATGGCGATTACGGCATTTCGCTTGGGGCGATTCTCGCGGCGCTGGTGATCCTGTTCTACAACACGCTCTCGACCATTGTGCTGGCGGTCTACAGCCCGGTGATCAAATCCGATCCGTGGAGCATCTGCAAAAGTGTGTTCAGCAATCCGCTGATCATCAGCGTGATCGCGGCGGCGCCGTTTGCCTACTTCAAGATCAGTCTGCCGGGATGGCTGGAAACTTCTGGCCAGTATCTGGCGCAAACCACCTTGCCGCTGGCGTTGATCTGCATTGGCGGCACGCTGTCACTGGCGGCGCTGCGCAAGAGCGGCAACATGGCGCTCAGCTCAAGTCTGGTGAAGATGATCGGCTTGCCGGTGCTCGCGACCTTTGGCGCATGGCTGTGCGGGTTTCGCGGGGCGGAGCTGGGGATTCTGTTTCTGTACTTCGGCAGCCCGACGGCGGCAGCCAGTTTTGTCATGGCGCGGGCGGCGCAGGGTAATCATGAACTGGCGGCGGCGATTATTGTGCTGACCACGCTGATGGCGGCGATCACCACCAACGTCGGTATCTTCATCTTGCAGTGGGGCGGGTGGATCTGAAGGGCAAGATCAAAGGATCGCAGCCTCCGGCAGCTCCTACAGGGGAGCGCATTTCACTGTAGGAGCTGCCGAAGGCTGCGATCTTTTAGCTTTTCTGATAACTGTCGATCACTTCCTGCGCCGCCCGAAATGCATCAATCGCCGCCGGCACACCGGCATACACCGCGCAATGCAGCAGCGCTTCGCGAATCTCTTCCACGGTGCAGCCGTTGTTCAGCGCTCCGCGCACATGGCCCTTCAGCTCTTGCGGGCACTTCAGCGCGGTCAGCGCGGCCAAGGTAATCAGGCTGCGGGTTTTCAGCGGCAGACCTTCGCGATTCCACACGCCGCCCCAGGCATGTTCGTTGACGAAATCTTGCAACGGCTGGGTGAACTCGGTGGCATTGCCCAGTGCGCGGTCGACAAACACATCGCCCATTACCTGACGGCGGACTTCAACCCCGGACTTCTTCGATTCGGTCATGGCATATCCCTCTTGTGGTGTTGGCGGCGCCAGGCGCGTACGGACGTGAACAGCAAAAACGCCAGCAGCGGCGGCAGAACGTAAAACAACATCAGCCGCTCCAGTTTGCCGGCCAGTGGCATACCGGTGGTGAACGACACCACGTGCAGCCCGTACACCAGATACAAACCGAGCAGCAGCAGACCTTCGACGCGGGTCACGCGGTAGCCGGAATAGAACACCGGCAGACACAATGCGGCGACACCAAGCATCACCGGCAAATCGAAATCCAGCGCATTGGGCGAGACAGACAAAGGCATCGGTGCGATCAGTGCAGTAAGCCCAAGCACCCCAAGCAGATTGAACAGATTGGCGCCGATCACGTTGCCCACGGCGATGTCCCGCTGCCCGCGCAGAGCCGCAATCAGCGACGTCGCGAGTTCTGGCAGCGAAGTGCCGACAGCAACGACAGTGAGGCCGATCACTCGCTCGGAGAATCCAAGGTCGGTGGCCACCACGACAGCGGCGCCGAGCAATAGGCGTCCGGCGAACACCAGCATGGCCAGGCCGACAATGATCATCAGCCCACTGACGAACCACGACGCCGGCGCAGTTTCAGGTTGTTCCGAATGGGGGCGTGCCGAATGCCGCGACTGGCGCAGCAGCAAACCCAGATACAGCGCCAGTGCGCTCAGCAACAGGATGCCATCGAGGCGACCGAGCTCTTCATTCCACGCCAGCAAGAACACCAGCAGACTGGCGCCGATCATCAGCGGAATATCCAGACGCACCAACTGCCGCGACACGCGCAACGGAATGATCAGCGCCGACAGGCCAAGGGTCACCAGGATATTGAAGATGCTGCTGCCGATCACACTGCTGACCGCAATGTCCGGGGTATGCGCCTGTGCCGCTTGCAGGCTGACGGCCATTTGCGGCGCACTGCTGCCAAACGCGACCACCGTGAGGCCGATGATCAGCGGCCGCACATGCAGTCGCGCAGCCAGGCGCACTGCCGCGCGCACCATCAGTTCGGCGCCGAAGATCAGCAGGCACAGCCCGGCAAACAATTCGATCAGGCTGATCAGCGGCAAATCGGCTAAGGCGAAAATGGTGGGCGCTCCATCAGTCGTCGAGGGCCTGCACACGAACCCGTGCAGTGCCGCTGCGCAGCATACCGAGTTGTTCGGCCGCCCCGCGAGACACATCGATCAAGCGCCCACGGGTGTGTGGGCCGCGATCGTTGATACGGACCACGACGGATTCATCGTTTTTAAGATTGGTGACTTTCACCCGGGTACCGAAGGGTAGCTGGCGGTGGGCGGCGGTCAGGGCATTCTGGTTGAACGCTTCGCCACTGGCGGTGCGTTTACCGTGGTGTTTGGCTCCGTAATAGGAGGCGACGCCGGTCTGGTCGTAACCGTGCGGGTCGATGATGTCGGTGCTGGCGCAACCGGCGAGTAAGGAGAGCAGGGCGCAGCCCAGGAGCAGACGCTTCATTCAAAGGTTTCCCGAAACTAATGCAGGAGTGAGCCTGTGTGGAGGATGAGCTTCCTGTGGCGAGGGGATTTATCCCCGATGGGTCGCGAAGCGGCCCCAATCTCTGAGTACGATTTGTATCTGACAAATCGAGAACTCAGGTTTTGGGGCTGCTTCGCAGTCCATCGGGGATAAATCCCCTCACCACAAACATGCACCAGCCACAGAAGGTTATTCCCCACAGGGGATAGAGCCAGGTTTTAGGTCTGGCTCCATTTTCATCAGCCTTCGAGCTTGCTTTTCAGCAGTTCGTTCACTTGCTGCGGGTTGGCCTTGCCTTTGGAGGCTTTCATGGCCTGGCCGACGAAGAAGCCGAACATCTTGCCGCGTTTGGCTTCGTCTGCCGCGCGGTATTGCTCGACTTGCTCGGCGTTGGCCGCGAGCATTTCGTCCAGCACCGCAGAGATCGCGCCGCTGTCGGTCACTTGCTTCAGGCCACGCTTTTCGATGATCTCGTCTGCGCTGCCTTCACCGTTGGCCATCGCTTCGAACACTACCTTGGCGATCTTGCCAGAGATGGTGTTGTCCTTGATGCGCTGCAGCATGCCGCCCAATTGCTCGGCCGAAACCGGCGATTCGTCGATGTCCAGGCCTTGCTTGTTGAGCAGGCTGCCCAACTCGACCATCACCCAGTTCGCCGCCAGTTTGGCGTCGCCGCCGATGGCTGCGACTTTCTCGAAGTAGTCGGCTTGTTCGCGGCTGGTGGCCAGGACGCTGGCGTCATAGACCGACAAACCGAATTGCTCCTGGAAGCGCTCGCGTTTCTGCGGAGGCAGTTCCGGCAGGGTGGCGCGCACCTCGCCGAGGAACGACTCTTCGATGACCACTGGCAGCAGGTCCGGGTCGGGGAAGTAACGGTAGTCGTTGGCTTCCTCTTTGGAACGCATCGGACGGGTCTCGTCCTTGTTCGGATCGTACAGACGGGTCTGCTGGATCACTTTGCCGCCGTCTTCGATCAGCTCGATCTGACGCTGGATCTCGGAGTTGATCGCCTTCTCGATGAAACGGAACGAGTTGACGTTCTTGATCTCGCAGCGCGTGCCGAATTCAACCTGGCCTTTTGGACGGATCGACACGTTGCAGTCGCAACGCAGCGAACCTTCGGCCATGTTGCCGTCGCAGATGCCCAGATAGCGGACCAGCGCGTGGATTGCCTTGACGTAAGCCACGGCTTCCTTGGCACTGCGCATGTCCGGCTCGGAAACGATTTCCAGCAACGGCGTGCCGGCACGGTTCAGGTCGATGCCGGTGGCACCGTTGAATTCTTCATGCAGGCTCTTGCCGGCGTCTTCTTCCAGGTGCGCGCGGGTGATGCCGACACGTTTGACCGTGCCGTCTTCCAGCGCGATGTCCAGGTGGCCCTTGCCGACGATCGGCAATTCCATCTGGCTGATCTGGTAGCCCTTCGGCAGATCCGGGTAGAAGTAGTTTTTACGCGCGAACACGTTGTGCTGACCGATCTCGGCGTCAATCGCCAGACCGAACATCACCGCCATGCGCACTGCTTCCTGGTTCAGCACCGGCAACACGCCGGGCATGCCCAGGTCGATCAGGCTCGCCTGAGTGTTCGGCTCGGAGCCGAACGTGGTCGAACTACCGGAAAAGATTTTCGACCGGGTGGTGAGCTGGGTATGAATCTCCAGCCCGATCACGACTTCCCATTGCATGTGTGTCTCCTCAGAAGCCGGTTGGGGTGCGGGTGTGCCAGTCAGTGTTCAACTGATACTGATGCGCAACGTTGAGCAAACGGCCTTCCTGGAAATACGGAGCGAGCAGCTGCACGCCGACCGGCAGACCGTCGACAAAACCGGCTGGCATCGACAGGCCCGGCAGGCCCGCGAGGTTGGCGGTGATGGTGTAGACGTCTTCCAGATAGGCAGCGACCGGGTCGCTGTTCTTGGCGCCGAGTTTCCAGGCCGGGTTCGGCGTGGTTGGGCCGAGGATGATGTCGACCTCATTAAAGGCAGCCATGAAATCGTTCTTCACCAAACGGCGAATCTTCTGCGCCTTGAGGTAGTAGGCATCGTAGTAACCGGCGGACAGCGCGTAGGCACCGACCATGATCCGGCGCTGCACTTCAGGCCCGAAGCCTTCGCCACGGGAGCGCTTGTACAGGTCGATGAGGTTTTCCGGGTTCTCGCAGCGATGGCCGAAACGCACGCCGTCGAAACGCGACAGGTTGGAGGAGGCTTCTGCCGGCGCAATAACGTAGTACGCAGGAATCGCGTGCTGCATGTTCGGCAGGCTGATTTCCTTGATCACGGCACCGAGCTTCTGCAGCTCTTTGATGCTGTTCTGGATCAGCTCGGCAATGCGCGGGTCGAGACCGGCGCTGAAGTATTCCTTCGGCACACCGATGCGCAGGCCTTGCAGCGACTCGTTGAGGCTGGCGGAGTAATCCGGCACAGGCTCATCGATGCTGGTGGAGTCGTTCTGATCGAAGCCGGCCATACCTTGCAACATAATTGCGCAGTCTTCGGCAGTGCGTGCCAACGGGCCGCCCTGATCGAGGCTGGAGGCGTAAGCGATCATGCCCCAGCGCGAAACACGACCGTACGTCGGTTTCAGGCCGGTGAGGTTGGTGAACGCGGCGGGCTGACGGATCGAGCCGCCGGTGTCAGTGGCGGTGGCCGCTGGCAACAGACGAGCGGCAACGGCCGCCGCCGAACCACCGGACGAACCGCCCGGCACGTGTTCCAGATTCCACGGGTTTTTCACCGCGCCGTACCAGCTCGACTCGTTGGCCGAACCCATGGCGAATTCGTCCATGTTGGTCTTGCCCAGGGTCACAGCGCCGGCAGCGGCCAGTTTGGCGACCACGGTGGCGTCGTACGGAGCCTTGAAATTGTCGAGCATCTTCGAGCCGCAGCTGGTGCGAATGCCCTGGGTGCAGAACAGGTCTTTGTGGGCGATCGGCGCACCCAGCAGGGCGCCGCTCTCACCGTTGGCACGGCGTGCGTCGGCGGCTTTCGCCTGCTCAAGCGCCAGCTCTTCGGTGAGGCTGATGAAACTGTTGAGCTGCGGATCGAGCTGGGAAATACGCGCCAGCAGGACTTTGGTCAGCTCTTCGGAGGAAAACTTTTTATCGGCGAGACCGCGAGCGATCTCGGCCAGAGTCATTTGATGCATTGCAGGCTCTTTCCCTTTAGTCGATGACTTTCGGAACCAGATACAGGCCGTTTTCGACCGCTGGTGCGATGGACTGGTAGGCCTCGCGGTGATTTGTTTCGGTCACGACGTCGGCGCGCAGGCGCTGACTGGCTTCCAGCGGGTGGGCCAATGGCTCGATACCGTCGGTATTAACAGCCTGCATTTCGTCGACCAGACCGAGAATGCTGTTGAGGGCCGAGGTGATGTGCGGAAGATCGGCATCATTAAGGCCAAGGCAGGCCAAATGCGCGATTTTTTCCACGTCGGAGCGTTCTAGTGCCATCGGGATTCTCCAGTGGAAAACAGAACGGACGGCGTCCGTGTGTTAGATTGTCGGAACACTACCGCACTTCTACGGTCATAAGGCCGCGATTGTGGGGCTTGGTGCACAGAAAAGCGGCCAATTTAACATATTGGCGCCTTGCCCAAAATCCCTGTCGTTGTTAGAGTTTGCCGCACTTTTTTACCCACGCGTTGCCTAGGGTCCCTTTCCCATGTTCAAGAAACTGCGTGGCATGTTTTCCAGCGATCTTTCCATTGACCTGGGCACTGCCAACACCCTTATTTACGTGCGCGAGCGCGGTATCGTCCTGAATGAGCCATCGGTTGTGGCCATTCGGACACACGGTAATCAGAAAAGTGTCGTTGCTGTCGGCACCGAGGCCAAGCGCATGCTCGGCCGTACGCCGGGCAACATTGCTGCCATTCGTCCGATGAAAGACGGCGTGATCGCCGACTTCAGCGTCTGCGAAAAGATGCTGCAATATTTCATCAACAAGGTTCACGAAAACAGTTTTCTGCAGCCTAGCCCTCGTGTGCTGATCTGCGTTCCATGCAAATCCACCCAGGTTGAGCGTCGCGCCATCCGTGAATCGGCCCTCGGTGCCGGTGCCCGTGAAGTGTTCCTGATCGAAGAGCCAATGGCTGCAGCGATCGGTGCCGGTCTGCCGGTTGAAGAAGCACGCGGTTCGATGGTCGTCGATATCGGTGGTGGTACCACTGAAATCGCACTGATCTCCCTGAACGGTGTGGTTTACGCCGAATCCGTACGCGTTGGTGGCGACCGCTTCGACGAAGCGATCATCACTTATGTGCGCCGTAACTACGGCAGCCTGATCGGTGAATCCACCGCAGAGCGCATCAAACAGGAAATCGGTACGGCCTACCCGGGCGGCGAAGTTCGCGAAGTCGACGTTCGCGGTCGTAACCTGGCAGAAGGCGTTCCACGCGCATTCACCCTGAACTCCAACGAAGTGCTGGAAGCTCTGCAAGAGTCTCTGGCCACCATCGTTCAGGCAGTGAAGAGTGCGCTGGAGCAATCGCCGCCGGAACTGGCTTCCGACATCGCCGAGCGTGGCCTGGTGCTGACCGGTGGTGGCGCGCTGCTGCGTGACCTCGACAAGCTGCTGGCCCAGGAAACCGGTCTGCCGGTGATCGTTGCCGAAGATCCGCTGACCTGTGTTGCTCGCGGCGGTGGCCGTGCATTGGAAATGATGGATAAGCACACCATGGATCTGCTCTCGAGCGAATAAGTCGCCGAGTGCAATACGTGGGTGAGCGCACAGGCAGCACTTTGCAGTGCTGCCTGTTGGCGTTTATCTTCTGTCAGTCTTCATCCAGGCCGGTTTGATGCCGTATGAATAAACAGAACATTTGCCTGGGAGGAGCGGCTTATTAAACCGCTTTTCGCCAAAGGCCCTTCGCTGGGTGTGCGCCTGCTGGTGCTGGCCGTGTTGTCGGTCGCACTGATGGTGGTCGATGCCCGCTTCGACCTGCTCAAGCCCGCGCGCAAACAAGCGTCGCTGGTGTTGATGGACGCCTACTGGATCACCGACCTGCCCGGACGGCTGTGGGACGGTATCGCCAGTCAGTTCGGCAGTCGCACCGAGCTTGTCGCCGAAAACGAAAAACTCAAGACCGAAAACCTGCTGTATCAGGGCCGCATGCAAAAGCTTGCCGCGCTGACCGAGCAGAACGTCCGGCTGCGCGAGTTGCTTAATTCTTCCGCGCTGGTCAACGAAAAGGTCGAAGTGGCCGAGTTGATCGGCATGGACCCCAACCCCTTCACCCATCGCATCATCATCAATAAAGGTGAGCGCGACGGCGTGGTGCTTGGTCAACCGGTGCTCGATGCGCGCGGTTTGATGGGGCAGGTGGTCGAGTTGATGCCTTACACCTCCCGTGTACTGCTGTTGACCGACACCACTCACAGCATTCCTGTGCAGGTGAACCGTAACGGTCTGCGGGCGATTGCCAGCGGCACCGGCAACCCTGAACGCCTGGAACTGCGGCATGTCGCCGACACGGCGGATATCAAAGAAGGCGATTTGCTGGTCAGCTCCGGTCTCGGCCAGCGCTTCCCGGCCGGTTACCCGGTGGCGACGGTCAAGGAAGTGATCCATGACTCCGGCCAACCGTTCGCGATCGTGCGCGCAGTGCCGACCGCTGCTTTGAACCGCAGCCGCTACCTGCTTCTGGTGTTCAGCGACTCACGCACCGCCGAGGAGCGCGCCAACGACGCCGCGCAAGCTCAAGAAGCTCTGGATGCCCATGGCGGCGGTCCGATGCCGGCCTCGGTAGTTTCCCGGCCGTTGGTCATGCCGGCGCCGGCTGCTCCGGCTGCCGAGCAAACCCCGGCTGCTACGACGCCTGCCGCGACCCCGGCCAAACCTGCTGCGAGCAAGCCGCCTGCGGCCGCACCGGCGGCGACCAAGCCCCCGGCGTCTTCTCCTGCCGCCAGCAAACCACCTGCCAAACCGCCGGCAACGGCGCCAGCCACCACTGGGGGACGAGAATAATGGTCGGTGTCAAAGCCTCCCGAAATGGCTGGATCATCTGGCTGACCTTCGTTGTTGGCATATTGCTCAGCGTTTCGCCGTTACCGATCTTCATGGAAATCCTGCGTCCGCTTTGGCTGGCCTTGCTGCTGACGTTCTGGGCGCTTTACATGCCGCACGCGGTGGGTATGGTCACGGCGTTCTGCCTGGGCCTGGCCGAAGATGTGCTGCAGGGCGATCTGTTTGGGCAGAACGCGCTCGTTCTCACGCTGATCACTTTCCTGGTGCTGTCATTGCAGCAGCGCCTGCGCATGTTCCCGATGTGGCAACAGTGTCTGGTGATTCTGGTGATTTTCGGGCTCGCGCAACTGGTGCAGTTGTGGCTCAGTGCCTTGACCGGTAACCGTCAGCCGACCCTGGCGCTGGTGCTGCCGGCACTGACCAGTGCCTTGCTGTGGCCCTGGATCAGTTTCGCTTTGCGTGGATTACGCCGCCGCTACAAAATCAATTGAGCCGGTGAAGCAGGCCACTGAACAGGGGATGTTTTGATGAAGCCGCTTTACCTTGCCTCCGGATCGCCGCGTCGACGTGAATTGCTCACGCAGATCGGCATTCCTTTTTCCGCCATCAGTGCGGACATCGATGAAACTCCATTCCCCGAAGAATCACCTGTGGCCTACGTCGAACGCCTCGCGCGCGGCAAAGCCGAGGCCGGGCGGCGCACGCTTGTTTCGGCTGCGCCGTTTTGCGTTCTGGGCGCCGATACTGCGGTGGTGCTCGATGGCAAAATTCTTGGCAAACCGGTGGACGAAGCCGATGCATGCGCCATGCTGATGATGTTGTCCGGCAAAGAACATGAAGTGCTGACCGCCATCGCTGTGCTCGAAGGCGAGCGCTGCGAGTCGCGGGTGGTGCGCAGCCTGGTACGGTTCCGGCCGATCAGCCGCGAAGAGGCCGCTGCCTACTGGGCCAGCGGTGAACCCAGGGACAAGGCCGGTGGTTATGGGATTCAAGGGCTCGGCGCGGTGTTTGTCGCGGGGCTCAATGGCAGCTATTCAGCGGTGGTCGGGCTGCCCGTTTGCGAAACCGCAGAACTGTTGGGCCATTTCGGCATACCCTGTTGGCAAAACCTGAACGCGCAATAAGCGTCGTACGAACAAGATGCGGCCATTATCGTGAACACGCCTGAACGAGATCCTGCCATGAGTGAAGAGATTCTGATCAACATAACGCCGATGGAATCGCGCGTGGCGGTGGTCGAAAACGGTGTGCTGCAAGAAGTCCACGTGGAGCGCACGCAAAAGCGCGGCATCGTCGGCAACATCTATAAAGGCAAGATTGTCCGGGTACTGCCGGGTATGCAGGCAGCCTTCGTCGACATCGGCCTCGATCGTGCGGCGTTCATTCATGCCGCGGAAATCTCTCTGCGCGAAGGCCCGGCGGTGGAAAGCATCAGCTCGCTGGTGCACGAAGGCCAGAGCCTGGTGGTGCAAGTCACCAAGGATCCGATCGGCTCCAAAGGTGCGCGACTGACCACGCAATTGTCGATTCCATCGCGCTATCTGGTGTACATGCCGCGCACCGCCCACGTCGGCATTTCCCTGAAAATCGAAGACGAAGCCGAGCGCGATCGCCTCAAGCAGGTGGTCACCGATTGTGTCGCCAAAGAAGGCATCAAAGAGGCTGGCGGCTTCATTCTGCGGACCGCCGCCGAAGGTGCCGGGGCCGATGAGATCCTCATGGACATCCGCTACCTGCGGCGCCTGTGGGATCAGATCAACGAACAGATCAAAACCATCGGCGCGCCGAGCGTGATCTATGAAGACCTCGGCCTGGCCTTGCGCACGTTGCGCGATCTGGTCAATCCGAAAATCGAGAAGATCCGCATCGATTCCCGGGAAACCTTCCAGAAAACCACGCAGTTCGTCGCCGAACTGATGCCGGAGATCGCCGATCGACTGGAACACTATCCGGGCGAGCGACCGATTTTCGATCTATACGGTGTCGAGGACGAAATCCAGAGAGCGCTCGAGCGCAAAGTCCCGCTGAAGTCCGGTGGCTATCTGGTGGTCGATCCGGCCGAAGCCATGACCACCATCGACGTCAACACTGGCGCTTTCGTTGGTCATCGCAATCTCGAAGAAACCATCTTCAAGACCAACCTCGAAGCGGCGACCGCGATAGCCCGGCAGATGCGCCTGCGCAATCTGGGCGGGATCATCATCATCGACTTCATCGACATGGAAGATGAAGAACACCGGCGTCAGGTTCTGCGAACCCTGGAAAAACAGCTGGAGCGCGATCACGCCAAGACCAACATCATCGGTATTACCGAGTTGGGCCTGGTGCAGATGACCCGCAAGCGCACCCGCGAAAGCCTTGAGCAAGTGCTGTGCGAACCGTGCAGCTGCTGCCAGGGTCGCGGCAAATTGAAGACTGCCGAAACCATCTGTTACGAGATCTTCCGCGAGATCCTTCGTGAAGCCCGGGCCTATCAGGCCGAGGGTTATCGCGTGCTGGCGAACCAGAAAGTGGTGGACCGGCTGCTTGACGAGGAATCCGGGAATGTCGCCGAGCTTGAAGGGTTCATCGGCCGCACCATACGCTTCCAGGTGGAAACCATGTATTCCCAGGAACAATATGACGTGGTGCTGCTCTGAACCCCTGCGTCACCCTTTTTTCACAGCGGCTGGCCTCAGCTTTTCGCAGTATTTTTGCCATGGGAGCCAACTGACATGGACCGTCTGACACGCATTTTGGCCGCACTCACCCGTTGGGGGCTGGGCCTGTGCGCGTTGGTTCTGGTGTTGATGGCGTTGTACGTCAGTCTCGGCCGCGAACTGACGCCGTTGGTGGCCGAATATCGTGCCGACATCGAAGACAAGGCCAGTGCCGCCCTCGGCATGCCGTTGCAGATCGGCGAACTGGAAGGCAACTGGAGCGGTTTTGCGCCGATCCTGTTAGCCCACGACGTGATGATCGGCGACGGCGCCAATGCCTTGCGTCTTGATCGTGTGCGGGCAGTGCCCGATCTTTGGGCCAGCCTGTTGGCCCGCGAAGTGCGCATCGCTCATCTGGAACTCAATGGCCTGAAGATCAGCCTCAAGGAAGCCGAGGACGGCACCTGGGCGCTTGAAGGTTTGCCGGTGCAGAAGGATCAGCCGCTGGATCCCGAGCAACTGTTCAACCGCTCGCAAATGATCCAGCAATTGTCAGTACTCGAAAGTCAGGTGACCTTGCAGCCGCTGGATCACCCGCCGATGACGCTCACCTATGTCGGTCTCAATCTGCAGACCGGTGCCAGTCGACAACGCCTTGACGCACGCTTGACCTTGCCTGACGGCCAACCCGTCGCGCTGAGCCTGCACACACGGATTCGCCCCAGCCAGTTACGCGACAGCACGGTGGAAGGCTACGCCAGCCTGCCGCAAAGCGACTGGTCGAAGTGGCTGCCGGAGCGTCTGACCCAGCAGTGGAATTTCTCCGAAATAAAAGCCGGCGGCGAGCTTTGGGTGAACTGGGCCGAGGGCACTTTGCAAAGTGCCGCGATTCGTTTGAATGCCCCGCAACTGACCGGTGCTTACGCCGAGCGCAAGCCGATCAAGATCAACAATCTGGCGCTCAACGCCTATTACGAAAACAGTGCCCAAGGTGCGACGGTCACTTTCGATTCGTTGGCGATGAATTTCGGTGAAACCCGCTGGGAATCGCGAGTGCAAGTGCAGCAGACCCGCGCCACTGACAAGGTTGAAGAGCTCTGGCACTTACAGGCTGATCGCCTCGACCTGACCCCCATCACCCCACTGCTCAACGCGTTGGGGCCGTTGCCGCAAGGTGTCGCCACAGCCGTGGAGCGCCTGAAGGTCACCGGCGGCCTGCGCAATGTCCTGCTGGATTTCCGCCCGAATGCCACTGACGGAACCAAATTCGGCTTCGCGGCCAATCTCGATAACGTCGGGTTTGATGCCTATCACGGCGCTCCGGCGGCGCGAAATGTCAGCGGTAGCCTCAGCGGCAACCTCGATGGTGGTGAACTGCGCATGGACAGCAAGGATTTTGTCCTGCACCTCGATCCGATTTTCGCCAAGCCATGGCAATACATTCAGGCCAACGCCCGACTCACCTGGAAGCTTGATAAGGACGGCTTCACCCTGATCGCTCCGTACCTTAAGGTGCTGGGCGAAGAGGGCAAGATTGCCGGTGACTTCCTGATTCGTCTGCATTTCGATCACAGTCAGGAAGACTACATGGACCTGCGGGTCGGTCTGGTCGACGGCGACGGCCGCTACACCGCCAAGTACTTGCCCGAAGTGCTGAGCCCGGCGCTGGATGAATGGTTGCGCACGGCGATTCTCAAAGGCGCGGTGGATCAGGGTTTCTTCCAGTATCAAGGCTCGCTAAGCAAGAACGCCGGGGAGGCTGATCGCAGCATCAGTCTGTTCTTCAAGGTGCATGACGCCGAACTGGCCTTCCAGCCGGGTTGGCCGCATGTCAGCAAGGTCACTGGCGACGTGTTCATCGAGGACAGCGGCGTGCGGATCTGGGCCAGCAAGGGCCAATTGCTCGACACCCAGGTCAGCAACGTTTTCGTCAATATTCCCCATGTCCCGGCCGGACAGCATACCCATATGTACCTCGACGGTGCGTTCGCGGGTGGTCTGGGTGACGGTTTGAAGATTCTTCAGGATGCACCGATCGGCACTGGCGAAACCTTTGCCGGATGGGAAGGCGCGGGGGATCTGCAAGGCAAGCTCAAACTCGACGTGCCGCTGGACAAGGGCGGCGACCAGCCGAAAATCGTCGTCGACTTCAAGACCGCCAATGCAAGGCTGAAACTGGCGGAGCCGAAACTGGAGCTGACGCAACTCAAGGGTGATTTCCGCTTCGACAGCGCCAAGGGTCTGAGCGGGCAGAATATCGCTGCCCGAGCGTTCGACAAGCCGGTCACTGCGCAGATTTTCGCTGATGGCAGCGCCAACCAGCTCAAGACCCGTGTCGCTGCGACGGGGCAGGTTGAAGTCAAGAAACTGACCGACTGGCTCGGCGTCACTCAACCGCTGCCAGCGTCCGGGACGATTCCCTATCAGTTGCAACTGAATCTGGACGGCAACGATAGCCAGTTGATGGTCAGCTCTAACCTCAAAGGTGTGGCGGTCGATATGCCAGCACCGTTTGGCATGGCGGCGGATGTTGGTCGAGACACCGTTTTCCGCATGACCTTGCAAGGGCAGGAGCGGCGTTACTGGGTCAGTTATGGTCAGTTGGCCAGTTTCACCTTTGCTGCGCCGCCGGCTGATTTTGCCCAGGGCCGCGGTGAGTTGTTCCTCGGGGAGGGCGAAGCCGTGTTGCCGGGCGCCAAGGGTTTGCGGGTTCGCGGTGTGCTGTCGGAGCTGGACGTCGCACCCTGGCAGGATCTGGTCAGCAAGTACGCCGGACAGGATCCGGGCGGCAATGCCAAGCAACTGTTGAGCAGTGCCGATTTCAAGATCGGCAAGCTGACAGCATTTGGCACGACGCTGGATCAGGCCTCGGTGCAACTGAATCGCAAACCGGGGGCGTGGAATCTGGCGCTCGACAGTCAGCAAGCCAAAGGCACTGCTGGCCTGCCAGACGCCAAAAACGCGCCGATTGCGGTGAACCTGCAATACGTGCGACTGCCGGCGCCGGATCCGACGGTGCAGGCTGACGAGAATTCGCCTGATCCGTTGGCGTCTGTCGATCCGACGAAAATTCCGGCGCTGGATATCACCATCAATCAACTGTTCCTGGGCCAGGATCTGGTCGGTGGCTGGTCGCTGAAGATCCGCCCGACCAGCAAAGGCATCGCCATGAACAATCTCGACATGGGGCTCAAAGGCATCCTGTTGCAGGGCAATGGCGGCTGGGAGGGTGCACCGGGTTCCAGCACTAGCTGGTTCAAGGGCCGGATCGGCGGCAAGAACCTCGCCGATGTCCTCAAGGGCTGGGGCTTCGCGCCGAGTGTGACCAGTCAAGAGTTTCACATGGACGTCGATGGCCGCTGGCCGGGTTCGCCGGCGTGGCTGGCGACCAAGCGTTTTTCCGGCACCCTCGATGCGTCGCTGAACAAGGGCCAGTTTGTCGAGGTGGAGGGCGGCGCGCAGGCTTTGCGAGTGTTCGGGCTGCTCAACTTCAACTCCATCGGCCGTCGTCTGCGTCTGGACTTCTCCGACCTGTTTGGCAAAGGTCTGAGCTATGACCGGGTCAAAGGCCTGCTCGTGGCGACCAACGGTGTTTACGATACCAAAGAGCCAATCCGCCTGACCGGGCCATCGAGCAACATTGAGCTCAACGGCAAGCTGGACCTGGTGGCTGAACAGGTCGACGCCAAGTTGCTGGTGACATTACCGGTGACCAACAATCTGCCGATTGCCGCGTTGCTTGTGGGTGCTCCGGCGGTCGGGGGGGCGCTGTTCCTGATCGACAAGCTCATCGGCGACCGTGTGTCACGCTTTGCCAGTGTGAAATACACCGTCAAAGGTCCGTGGAAAGAGCCGAAAATCACTTTCGACAAACCTTTTTGAGTAGCATGAGGCAAGCGCCCGTGCAGGAGCTGCCGAAGGCTGCGATCTTTGCTTTTGTTTTATAAGAGCCAGATCAAAAGATCGCAGCCTGCGACAGCTCCTACAGATCGTCATTCATTCCAGCCAGGAGCGGCCATGTCTTTAGCGGTGATTCAAATGGTCAGCCAGAGTGACGTGCTGGCCAATCTGGCCCAAGCCCGGCGCTTGCTTGAGCAGGCGGCGGCCGGTGGCGCGAGGCTGGCGGTGCTGCCGGAAAACTTCGCCGCCATGGGCCGTCGCGACATCGCCGATATCGGCCGCGCTGAAGCCCTTGGCGAAGGACCGATCCTGCCATGGTTGAAACAGGCCGCCCGCGACCTCAAGTTATGGATAGTGGCCGGCACATTGCCGTTGCCGCCGGTTGATCAGCCCGCGGGCAAATCGCACGCGTGTTCGCTGCTGGTCGACGATCAGGGCGAAACCGTTGCACGGTATGACAAGTTGCATCTGTTTGATGTGGATGTAGCGGACAATCGAGGCCGTTACCGCGAATCCGATGACTATGCTTATGGCAGTGGTGTGGTGGTTGCGGATACACCGGTCGGTAAAGTGGGTCTGACCGTGTGTTACGACCTGCGCTTTCCGGAGCTGTATAGCGAATTGCGCGCTGCCGGTGCCGAGTTGATTACCGCGCCATCGGCCTTTACCGCTGTGACCGGCGCGGCACATTGGGATGTATTGATCCGCGCGCGGGCCATCGAGACACAGTGTTATGTGCTGGCGGCTGCGCAGGGCGGAACCCATCCGGGGCCGCGAGAAACCTTTGGGCATGCGGCGATTGTCGACCCATGGGGCCGTGTGCTGGCTAGTCAGGATCAAGGCGAAGCGGTGTTGCTGGCCGAACGCGACAGCAATGAACAAGCGTCCATCAGGGCGCGGATGCCGGTGACGAGTCATCGGCGGTTTTTCTCGCAGGGCGCACAGCGACCTGCTTCAGAACATGAATTTAAGGCCTAAACCATGAGCGAGTTGTTGTCCTCAGTCAGTGATCACCTTTTGGCGCCCGGCGGCGTGACGATCGAGAGCTTGCAAAGCGTTCTCGGCGATCTGGCGGGCCCTGGCATCGATGCTGCCGACCTGTATTTCCAGGGCCAGATCTCCGAGTCCTGGGCGCTGGAAGACGGCATCGTCAAGGAAGGCAGTTTCAATCTCGACCAAGGTGTCGGTGTGCGTGCGCAGTCCGGTGAAAAAACCGGTTTCGCCTACAGCAACGCGATCACCCTTGAAGCCCTGGGCGCTGCGGCGCGTGCGGCCCGTTCGATCTCCCGTGCCGGGCAGAACGGCACGGTGCAGGCGTTCACCACTCAGGACGTCGCCCAGTTGTATGCGCCGGACAATCCGCTGGAAGTGTTGAGCCGTGCCGAGAAAGTCGAACTGCTCAAGCGCATCGACGTCGCCACGCGCGCGCTCGATCCGCGAATTCAGCAAGTCAGCGTAAGCATGGCCGGGGTCTGGGAACGCATTCTTGTGGCCTCCACCGACGGCGGTCTGGCGGCGGATGTGCGGCCGCTGGTGCGTTTCAATGTCAGCGTTATCGTTGAGCAGAACGGCCGTCGCGAGCGCGGCGGCCATGGCGGCGGCGGGCGTACCGACTACCGTTATTTCCTCGCTGAAGACCGCGCCATGGGTTATGCCCGTGAAGCGCTGCGTCAGGCGCTGGTGAACCTGGAAGCGATTCCGGCACCGGCCGGGACGCTGCCGGTGGTGCTGGGTTCGGGCTGGTCCGGTGTGCTGCTGCACGAAGCGGTTGGCCACGGTCTGGAAGGCGACTTCAACCGTAAGGGCAGCTCCGCCTACAGCGGTCGTATGGGCGAAATGGTTGCTTCCAAGCTCTGCACCATCGTCGATGACGGCACCTTGAGCGGCCGTCGCGGCTCGCTGAGCGTCGACGACGAAGGCACCCCGACCGAGTGCACCACGCTGATCGAAAACGGCGTGCTCAAGGGCTACATGCAGGACAAGCTCAACGCGCGCCTGATGGGCGTGGCCCGTACCGGCAACGGTCGTCGTGAATCCTACGCGCACCTGCCGATGCCGCGGATGACCAACACCTACATGCTGGGCGGCGAAAGCGATCCGGCGGAAATCATCGCCTCGGTGAAGAAAGGCATCTATTGCGCCAACCTCGGCGGTGGCCAGGTCGACATTACCAGCGGCAAATTTGTGTTCTCCACCAGCGAGGCGTATCTGATCGAAGACGGCAAGATCACCGCGCCGGTCAAGGGCGCGACGTTGATCGGCAACGGCCCCGAGGCGATGAGCCGGGTGTCGATGGTCGGTAACGATCTTTCGCTCGATAGCGGTGTGGGGACGTGCGGCAAGGATGGGCAGTCGGTACCCGTGGGTGTTGGCCAGCCGACGCTGAAAATCGATGCGATCACCGTGGGTGGCACGGGCGCATAAATAGATGCGTGTAGGCGCTGCCGAAGGCTGTGATCTTTTGATTTTTAATCGCAAAGATCGCAGCCTTCGGCAACTCCTACCGGGTGCAAGGCAGGGCGAATATCAACGCAGACCGCGTTGAGTCTCGTCCAGCTCACGGATGTACTTGAAGATTTTACGGCTTGAGGCCGGCGCTTTGTTTTGCGCAACCTCATGCTGAGCCTGACGGATCAGGGAACGCAGTTGCTGGCGATCGGCGTCCGGGTATTCCAGGACGAATTTCTCCAGCACGGCATCATCACCGGCGATAAGGCGGTCACGCCAGCGTTCGAGATTGTGGAAACGCTCGTTGTACTGACGAGTGGAGGCATCGAGTTGATCGAGCAAAATGAGGATCGCGTCAGTGTCCTGATCGCGCATCAGTTTGCCGATGAACTGCAAATGCCGTTTCCGCGCGATATTCGCGGTGTGCTTCGGCGCATCGGCCAAGGCACGGCGCATCGCGTCGGTCAGTGGCAGTTTTGCCACCAAGTCAGGCTTGAGTGTTGTAAGGCGCTCGCCAAGGTCAACCAGAGCATGCAGCTCGCGTTTGACCTGAGATTTGCTTTTTTCTCCCGTATCGAGGGAGTCGTCGTAAGAATCAACCATGGTGGCAGTCCGCAAAGAAACGCCGCCATGATAACCAGTCGGGGGCCGCTTGTCCGGCCCGGTCGCTCGATGGCCCCAGCCGAAAGCAGAATTTGAGTGGAGATGAGCATGAGTGCAGTTCAAAGCGTCGGCCCGCAGGCATTGCCGGCACTGCAGGAACAAGTCGAGCAGATCATCGCCGAAGCCAAGCGCCAGGGCGCCAGTGCCTGCGAAGTCGCGGTGTCGCTGGAGCAGGGCCTGTCGACATCAGTGCGTCAGCGCGAGGTCGAAACAGTCGAATTCAACCGCGATCAGGGCTTTGGCATCACTTTGTATGTCGGCCAGCGCAAAGGCTCTGCCAGCACGTCCGCCACTGGCCCTGACGCGATTCGCGAGACGGTGGCTGCCGCACTGGCGATCGCCAAGCACACGTCCGAGGATGAAGCCTCTGGCTTGGCCGATGCGGCGTTGATGGCCAGGGATCAGCAGGATTTCGACTTGTTCCACGAATGGGACATCACCCCGGAACAGGCCATCGAGAAAGCGTTGCTCTGTGAAGCGGCTGCTTTCGATGCCGATGCGCGGATCAAAAACGCCGACGGCACCACACTCAGCACCCACCAGGGCTGCCGCGTGTATGGCAACAGCCACGGTTTCATCGGTGGCTATGCGTCGACACGGCACAGCCTGAGCTGCGTGATGATCGCCGAGGCCGATGGCCAGATGCAGCGCGATTACTGGTACGACGTGAGTCGTCAGGGCGAGTTGCTGGCCGACCCGGTCAGCATCGGCCAACGTGCCGCGCAAAGAGCGGCGGGCCGCTTGGGCGCGCGTCCGGTGCCGACCTGTGAAGTGCCGGTGCTGTTTTCCGCCGAACTGGCGGGCGGGTTGTTCGGCAGCTTCCTTTCGGCGGTTTCCGGCGGCAGCCTGTATCGAAAATCGTCGTTCCTGGAAGGCACGCTGGGCCAGAAACTGTTTCCCGAGTGGCTGACCATCGATGAACGTCCTCACTTGATGCGTGCCATGGGCAGCGCTTCTTACGACGGAGATGGCTTGGCGACCTACGCCAAACCGTTCGTCGAGAAAGGCGAGTTGGTGTCGTACATCCTCGGTACTTACTCCGGCCGTAAACTCGGCATGCCGAGCACCGCCAACGCTGGCGGCGTGCACAACCTGTTCGTCACCCATGGCGACGAAGACCAGGCTGCATTGCTGCGACGCATGGGCCGTGGGTTGTTGGTCACCGAGTTGATGGGCCATGGCTTGAACATGGTGACCGGCGACTATTCGCGCGGGGCGGCGGGTTTTTGGGTGGAGAACGGCGAAATTCAGTTCGCGGTGCAGGAAGTGACCATCGCCGGCAACATGCGCGACATGTTCAAGCAAATCGTTGCCGTGGGTAATGATCTGGAACTGCGCAGCAACATCCGCACAGGCTCGGTGTTGATCGAGCGAATGACGGTGGCGGGCAGCTAAACCTCCACCCGGTACACAAAAAGGCGCGCCACCCGATCGGGTGGCGCGCCTTTTTTATGCCTGCTTTTGTAGGAGCTGCCGCAGGCTGCGATCCTTTGATCTTGTTTCTAAAAACCAAAATCAAAAGATCGCATCCTGCGGCAGCTCCTACAAAGAGCGCTCTTGTGTTGGTTCTCATTATCATCTAATAATAAATCTCATTATCGAATGAGCCCGGGATCATGAGTTCTGCCTTGCACGAGCAGCCGTACCTCGAAAGCTGGCGCTGGATGAGTCGTCAGATCCGATGCGCGATGGATCCTGACGAACCGCGCCTGATCGAACATTACCTGGCCGAGGGCCGGTATCTGTCTTGTTGCACGGCGACCTCGCCGTGGACTGTCGCTGAAACTTCCTTCCGATTGCTGCTCGACACGGCCACCGACATCGCGTTGCCGTGGCACTGGCGCAGCCTCTGTCTCGATCAGGCCTGGCGCCCCTTGCGTGAAATGGAGCGCCTGTCGTTGTGCAAATGCCGGCTCAAACGCTGGCAACGCTACACCTGGCAACTGGCGACCTGCGAGTTGCAACCCTCGATTCCTCTTATTGAACTGGTGCAAGGATTTACTGATGACCAAGACTCGTATTGAGCGCGACAGCATGGGCGAATTGCAGGTGCCGGTGGACGCTCTCTACGGCGCGCAAACCCAGCGCGCAGTGGATAACTTCCCGATCAGTGGCAAACCGATGCCGACGCAATTCATCCGCGCATTGATCCTGGCCAAAGCCGCCGCGGCCCGGGCCAACGTCGAACTCAACCAGATCAGCGCCGCTCAGGGCAAAGCCATCAGCGACGCGGCCCAAGGCTTGCTTGAAGGCGATTTCATGCTGCATTTTCCGGTGGATATCTTCCAGACCGGCTCCGGCACCAGCTCCAACATGAACGCCAACGAGGTGATCGCGACCCTGGCCAGTCGCCTGCTCGGCGAGCCGGTCAATGCCAACGATCACGTCAACTGCGGCCAGAGCAGCAACGACATCATCCCGACCACCATCCACGTCAGTGCTGCGCTGGCCCTGCACGAACAATTGCTGCCGGCGCTGCTGCATCTGGTGCAGGTCATCGAGCACAAAGCCGAGCAAGTGCATCACCACGTCAAAACCGGTCGTACGCATTTGATGGATGCGATGCCGGTGCGTATGAGCCAGGTGCTCAACGGCTGGGCGCAGCAACTGAAGGCCAACATCGGTCATTTGCAAGACTTGCTGCCCAGCCTGCAATCCCTCGCGCAGGGCGGGACGGCGGTCGGTACCGGGATCAACGCGCATCCGGAATTCGCTGCGCGGTTCAGCCGTCAACTGAGCCAGTTGACCCATGTGCAGTTCACCCAAGGCAAAGACCTGTTCGCGCTGATCGGCTCGCAAGACACCGCCGTTGCGGTCTCCGGGCAGCTCAAGGCCATCGCTGTGTCGCTGATGAAAATCGCCAACGACCTGCGCTGGATGAACTCCGGTCCCTTGGCCGGTCTCGGCGAAATTGAGCTTGAGGCGCTGCAACCGGGGTCGTCGATCATGCCGGGCAAGGTCAACCCGGTGATCCCGGAAGCGACCGCCATGGTCGCCGCCCAAGTGATCGGCAACGACTCGGTGATCACCATCGCCGGCCAATCGGGCAATTTCGAGTTGAACGTGATGCTGCCAATCATTGCCCAGAACCTGTTGAGCAGCATCGAGCTGCTGGCCAACTCCAGTCGCCTGCTGGGTGACAAAGCCATCGCCAGCTTCAAGGTCAACGAGTCGCGGCTCAAGGAAGCGCTGTCGCGCAACCCGATTCTGGTCACCGCACTCAACCCGATCATCGGTTACCAGAAAGCCGCCGAAATCGCCAAGCAGGCCTACAAACAGGGTCGCCCGGTGATCGACGTCGCGCTGGAGCACACCGACCTGTCGCGCAGTCAGCTGGAAGAGTTACTCAACCCCGAGAAACTCACCGCTGGCGGCGTGTAATCCCCGCAACCGCTTTGGAGGCTCACCATGGAGCACTGGAAACGCACGATCGAACGGGCCAATCGCTGCTTCATGTTGGGCGAGCTGATCGACGCCCGTGAGGCTTACCTGCAAGCGCTGGCCCTGGCGCAAGTGTTGTTCGAACGCTGGGCCGATGCCGACGAAGCGGTGGCGGCCTGCGTCATCTCCCACCACAACCTGGCGGATCTGCACCTGCGCCTGAATCAGCCGGAGGAGAGCGCCGAATACCTTTGCGCAATCCATCAACGGCTGTTGCAGACGATGCAGGACGAACGTCAGCGCCTCGCGCTGCGTGAGGCGGCGCTGCGCCAGAGCAGCAAAACTTACGTCGAGCTGCTGAATTTCATCAGCGACCACGGCGAATACCCGCGTACCCAGCGTCTGTTGCACCCGGATACCGGCAATGCGCGCCGCGCACCAGCCCCACATCACCATGGAGTCCATTGAAATGGCTTTTACCTTGCCTGCCTTGCCTTATGCCTACGATGCCCTGGAGCCGCACATCGATGCGCAGACCATGGAAATCCACTACACCAAGCATCACCAGACCTACATCAATAACCTCAACGCTGCGGTGGAAGGCACTGAATACGCGGGATGGCCGGTGGAAAAACTGGTGGCCAGCGTTCAGCAGTTGCCGGAAAAACTTCGCGCTGCTGTTATCAATCAGGGCGGCGGCCACGCCAACCACTCGCTGTTCTGGGAAGTCATGGTGCCCAACGGTGGCGGCAAACCGGACGGTGTGCTGGCCAAGGCCATCGACGAACAGCTGGGTGGCCTCGACAGTTTCAAGGAAACATTCACCAAAGCTGCGCTGACGCGTTTCGGCAGTGGCTGGGCCTGGCTGAGCGTGACCCCGGAGAAAAAACTGGTCGTGGAAAGCAGCGGTAATCAGGACAGTCCGTTGATGAACGGTAATACGCCGATTCTCGGCCTCGACGTTTGGGAGCACGCCTACTACCTGCGCTACCAGAACCGTCGGCCGGAATACATCAACGCGTTCTACAACGTGATCAATTGGCCTGAAGTGGCTGCGCGCTATCAGGCTGCACTGGTTTAAGTCTCCTAAAAAAACAATTCAAGGCTGACTATGGGCACTGAAACACTGGCGGTCGGAAGCGGGCGTATGTTTCGTTACGCAGTGGGATCGCTCTTGCTGCTGGCGGGCATGACCTTGCTGGCAGCCCACGGACTGCAATGGCTGAATCTGGAACCGAGGCTGTCGCGGGCGTTGCAGGGTGGCGCAATCTGCGCGCTCGGCACCGCGCTCGGAGCGGTGCCGGTGCTGGTGATTCGGCGCATGCCTTTGGCGCTTAGCGATACATTACTGGGTTTCGGTGCCGGGGTGATGCTGGCGGCGACGGCGTTTTCGCTGATTGTCCCGGGCATTGCTGCCGCAGAGAGTCTGGGCCTGACACCGTGGGCGGCGAGTGGCCTGATCTGCTTTGGCATCATGCTCGGTGCGTTCGGCCTGTATCTGGTGGATCGCAAGGTGTCCGGTGCGTCACCGGAAATGCTCGTTGGCACCGTCGAGCATCCGGTGATTCCACCGCGGATCTGGTTGTTCGTGTTCGCCATCATTGCCCATAACATCCCTGAAGGTATGGCGGTCGGGGTATCGGCCGGCGGCGGCATGCCGGACGCGGACAGCCTGGCCATGGGCATCGCCTTGCAGGACGTACCGGAAGGACTGGTGATTGCGTTGGTATTGGCTGGAGCAGGAATGTCACGGGTCAAGGCGTTCTTGATCGGCGCGGCGTCAGGGCTGGTCGAACCGGTGTTTGCGCTGTTGTGTGCGTGGCTGGTCAGTCTGGCGCAGGTGCTGTTGCCGTTAGGCCTGGCGCTGGCGGCCGGGGCGATGTTGCTGGTGGTGACCCACGAAGTGATTCCGGAGTCGCGACGCAATGGTCATGACAAGCTGGCCAGCCTTGGTTTGCTGATCGGGTTTTGTCTGATGATGGTGATGGATACAGCGCTGGGTTGAAGATCAAAAGATCGCAGCCTGCGGCGGCTCCTACAGGAAACGCATTCCAATGCAGGAGCTGCCGCAGGCTGCGATCTTTTGATTTTGGCTGTCAGCCGCCTTCGTCGAAGTAGTTGTTGATCAACGCCACCAGCGCATCCAGCGCTTCCTGTTCCTGATGGCCTTCGGTACTCAGATAAATCTTTGTGCCCTTGCCAGCGGCCAACATCATCATTGCCATGATGCTTTTGCCATCAACCGTTGTTTCTGGTGTGCGGCCTACTCTGATCGTGCAGTCGGGATACTGACCGGCAACCCCGACAAACTTCGCCGACGCTCGGGCATGCAAACCCAGTTTGTTGATGATTTCGATTTCCAGAGCAGGCATCGCGGTGTGAATCCTTTAGGTGAGGTCGCGGTGGCGAACCTGGACGTTCTTCAGAGTTTTCTGCAGGGCCTGACCCAGGCGTTCGGTCAGGTAGACGGAGCGGTGGTGCCCGCCGGTGCAGCCAATGGCAACAGTAACGTAGGCGCGATTGCTCGCAGCGAAGCGGGGCAGCCATTTGTGCAGGTAGCTGAAAATGTCCTGGAACATTTCTTCAACCTCGGGCTGCGCTGCCAGGTATTCGGCCACCGGCTCATCGAGCCCCGATTGCGCACGCAGCTCTGGCTTCCAGTACGGATTCGGCAGGCAGCGCACGTCAAACACCAAGTCCGCATCCACCGGCATGCCGCGTTTGAAGCCAAATGACTCAACCAGAAATGCCGTGCCCGGTTCCGGCTGACTCAGCAAACGCAGCTTGATGGTGTCGCGCAACTGGTACAGGTTCAGATTGGTGGTATTGATCTTCAGATCGGCCAGATCGGCGATGGGTCCCAGCAGGGCTGTTTCATCCTGGATCGCCTCGGCCAGCGAACGATTGGCGTTGCTCAGCGGGTGGCGTCGACGGGTTTCCGAAAAACGCTTGAGCAGGGTTTCTTCGTCGGCATCCAGATACAACACATCGCACTGGATATGGCGGCTGCGCACTTCTTCAAGCAGTTCGGGAAAACGCGAGAGATGACTTGGCAGGTTGCGCGCATCGATCGACACCGCCACCAGCGGTTGCGCCAGTTCAGTGTGAATCAGCGCGCGCTCAGCCAGTTCCGGCAGCAAGCCTGCCGGCAGATTGTCGATGCAATAGTAACCGTTGTCCTCAAGAACATTGAGCGCGGTACTTTTACCCGAGCCGGAACGGCCACTGACGATGATCAAGCGCATGATTACTGCCCGCTCTGCTCGTCCACAACAACCTGGTACAAGGCTTCATTGCTTGAAGCGCTGCGCAGTTTATCGCGTACATCCTTGCGATCCAGCATGCTGGCGATCTGGCGGAGCAACTCCAGATGCGCATCGGTGGCAGCTTCGGGGACCAGCAGTACAAACAGCAGGTCAACCGGCGCACCATCAATGGCGTCGAAATCGATAGGGGCTTCAAGGTGCATCAGGGCACTGATCGGCGACTGGCAACCCTTGAGGCGACAGTGAGGAATGGCGATGCCGTTGCCAAAACCGGTAGAACCGAGTTTTTCACGGGCAATCAGAGCCTCGAAGACATCTTGCATCTCCAGATCCGGCACTTCACGGGCGATCAGGTTGGCAATCTGTTCGAGGGCTTTCTTTTTACTGCCGCCCGGCACGTTCACGAGGGAACGGCCGGGGGTCAGGATACTTTCAAGTCGGATCATGGGGTAGGGGGTTATCGACCGGTCGCGCCCTGGAGCAGGCTCTGGGTCTTTTCCTTATGCTTTTTGAGTTGTTTGTCCAGCTTGTCGGTCAAGGCGTCGATCGCGGCATACATATCGGTATGTTCTGCGTTGGCGACCACTTCACTGCCGGGTATATGCAAGGTGGCTTCGATTTTCTGCTTAAGCTTTTCGACGCACATCGTGACTTGCACGTTGGTGATCTTGTCGAAATGGCGCTCTAATCGTTGAAGTTTCTCATTGATGTAGTCGCGCAGAGGTTCGGTCACTTCCAGTTGGTGTCCACTGATGTTGACTTGCATACAGCTTCTCCTTCGTTGCCAGTGCATAAAGCGGCAGGCCGAAAAGCCTGCCACTGGAACGCTGTAACGTGGCTTACATCAACCGCTTGCGTTCGCTCGAAGGCGCGATCCCGAGGGATTCGCGGTACTTGGCGACGGTGCGGCGAGCCACCTGAATGCCTTGTGCCTCCAGTAAACCAGCGATCTTGCTGTCACTCAACGGCTTTTTCTGATTTTCCGCGGCAACCAGTTTTTTGATGATCGCGCGGATCGCCGTGGACGAGCATTCGCCGCCCTCGGAGGTGCTGACGTGGCTGGAGAAAAAGTATTTCAGTTCATAAATACCGCGCGGGGTATGCATGAATTTTTGCGTGGTCACCCGGGAAATGGTCGACTCGTGCATGCCGACCGCCTCGGCGATGTCATGCAGCACCAGCGGCTTCATGGCTTCGTCGCCATATTCCAGAAAGCCGCGCTGATGCTCGACGATCTGGGTGGCCACTTTCATCAGGGTTTCGTTGCGGCTTTGCAGGCTCTTGATGAACCAGCGGGCTTCCTGCAACTGATTGCGCATGAACGTATTGTCGGCGCTGGTATCGGCGCGACGCACAAAGCCTGCGTACTGAGCGTTGACGCGCAGACGAGGTACCGACTCCTGATTCAGCTCGACCAGCCAGCGTTCATTGTCCTTGCGCACAATGACGTCCGGAACGACGTATTCGGCTTCCGTCGATTCGATCTGCGAGCCCGGCCGTGGATTGAGGCTCTGTACCAGTTCGATAACCTGGCGCAGCTCATCCTCCTTGAGCTTCATGCGGCGCATCAACTGGCTGTAATCGCGGCTGCCGAGCAAGTCGATGTAATCGCTCACCAGACGTTTCGCTTCAGCCAGCCAAGGCGTCTTGGCCGATAGCTGGCGCAATTGCAGCAGCAGGCATTCGCTGAGATTGCGCGCGCCGATGCCGGCGGGTTCAAACTGCTGGATGCGGTGTAGAACGGCTTCGATCTCGTCCAGTTCGATGTCCAGTTCCGGATCAAACGCTTCGAGAATCTCGTCGAGGGTTTCGTCCAGGTAGCCCTGATTGTTGATGCAATCGATCAGGGTCACGGCGATCAGTCGATCGGTGTCGGACATCGGTGCGAGATTCAGTTGCCACAGCAGGTGGCTTTGCAGGCTTTCGCCCACTGAAGTGCGCGTGGTGAAGTCCCACTCGTCATCATCGCTGCTCGGCAGGCTGCTGGCGCTGGTCTGGTAGACGTCTTCCCAGGCGGTGTCGACCGGGAGCTCGTTGGGGATGCGCTCGCTCCAGTCGCCTTCCTCAAGGTTATCCACCGTCGGGGCGGTTTCCTGATAGGAGGGTTCCTGGATATCGGTGTTGGGCTTCTGTTCGGCGTTGTCAGCCAAGGGATCGGTGTTGTCGAAGTCTTCGCCTTCTTCCTGGCGTTCGAGCATCGGATTGGATTCCAGAGCCTCCTGAATTTCCTGTTGCAGGTCCAGGGTCGACAATTGGAGCAGACGGATAGCCTGTTGCAGCTGCGGTGTCATCGTCAGCTGCTGGCCCATTCTCAAGACTAGCGATGGTTTCATGGCAGGGGCTTAACACCTTATTCGCCGGCGCGATGCGCCATCCACTACAGGGCGCCGAAGCGCCAAACTTAAGCAAATTATATGCCTGAAACTGAAGTGTTTGCCTAGAGCGCTGTAACAATTAAAGCGTATTAAATCGTGCTTGAATCGATACAGCGCCCGGGCGGCTCACCGGGCACCTTTACGCTTACAGGCGGAACTCGTGGCCCAGATACACTTCCTTGACCAGATCGTTGGCCAGGATGGTAGCGGAGTCACCTTCGGCGATCAGCTGACCGTCGTTGACGATGTAAGCGGTTTCGCAGATATCCAGCGTCTCGCGCACGTTGTGGTCGGTGATCAGAACACCGATGCCCTTGGCTTTGAGATGGTGGATGATTTGCTTGATGTCGCCGACCGAAATCGGGTCGACACCGGCGAACGGTTCGTCGAGCAGGATGAATTTCGGCGCAGTCGCCAGCGCGCGGGCGATTTCCACCCGGCGGCGTTCACCACCGGACAGGCTCATGCCGAGGTTGTCGCGGATGTGGCTGATGTGGAACTCCTGCAGCAGGCTTTCCAGCTCCTTGCGACGACCGGCCTTGTCGAGTTCCTGACGGGTCTCGAGGATGGCCATGATGTTGTCGGCTACCGACAGTTTGCGGAAGATCGACGCTTCTTGCGGCAGATAGCCGATACCGGCCTTTGCACGACCGTGCATTGGCTGGTGGCTGACGTCCAGATCATCGATCAGTACGCGGCCCTGATCAGCCTGAACCAGACCGACGATCATGTAGAAGCAGGTGGTCTTGCCTGCACCGTTGGGGCCGAGCAGACCGACGATCTGACCGCTGTCGATCGACAGGCTGACGTCACGCACGACCTGGCGGCTTTTATAGGCCTTGGCCAGGTGCTGAGCTTTCAGAGTTGCCATTACTGGGTTTTCTCTTCGGTTTTCTTCTTCGGCTGGATCACCATGTCGATGCGCGGACGCGATTCGGTGACTTTGCTGCCGGTAGCGCGACCGGCGCTGGCCAGTTTCTTCACGGTGTCGTAGACGATTTTCTCGCCCTGGGTGGTGTTGTTGTCTTTATCGACAACCTTGGCCTTGTCGATCAGGACGACGCGATTTTGCGCGGCGTGGTACTGAATCGTCACGCCCCAGCCCTGAACTGGCTTGGTGTCGCCGGCAGTCTGCAGTTGTTCGAAGTAGGCGAGGTTGCCGACCGACGTCACAACGTCGATATCACCGGTCGAGGTGCGGGTGATGGTCACGGTGTTGCCTTTGACGATCATCGAGCCCTGAGTGATGATCACGTCACCTTTATAGGTAGCTACGCCGTTCTTGTCGTCCAGCTGGGCATCGTCGGCCTGAATGCGGATTGGCTGCTCTTGATCGTTCGGCAGAGCCCAGGCGCTCACGCTTCCCAGTGCTGCGCCCAGACTGAGCAAAATAGGGAGGGTTTTAACGAGCCTCATACTGTCCTCTTACGTTCGATTGCAGGTGTATCCTGCTTTCCTTCAGGTACGCTTTCATTCCTACGCCAGTCGATACACCGCCAGCGCCCTCGATTCTAACGGGTTGCTCGGTCTGCGCATATTCCCGCTGCGGGAACACTGTCATGCGAGTGGAAGTGATCAGCGTGTCACGTTTCTTTTCATCGGTGCGCTTGATGCGTACCGAATCGATCAATTCGACTTCGGTGCCGCCCGAATTCACTTCGCCGCGTTCGCTGGTCACGTGCCACGGGAAATCCGTTCCGCGGTACATGTTCAGGTCGGGCTTGGTGACCAGCGTGATGTCGGTCGCCTTGACGTGCTCGGCCTTGTCGGACGTCATTTCATACTGCACTTTGCCGTCCGGCAGGTATTGCACGGTATGCGTGTTGGTCGCATACCAGTCGATAGGATTTTCCACAGACGTGGTCGGAGGCTTGTCGAGGAAGCGTTCCGGGCTGATGTTCCAGTAGCCGACCGCTGCAAATAACGCAGCGATGCAGCCGAACAGCAGGAAGTTACGAAATTTTTTGCTGAACATGGTTTGGCTCACAGGTACGCGGCGTTGGCCGCATCGAGGCGGCCCTGGGCGCGCAGGATCAATTCGCAGAATTCGCGGGCAGCACCTTCACCACCTCGGGCGCGGGTAACGCCATGGGCGTGTTCGCGGACGAAATCAGCAGCGTTGGCGACGGCCATGCCCAGACCGACGCGGCGGATCACCGGCAGGTCAGGCAAATCGTCGCCCAGATAGGCGACTTGTTCATAGCTTAGGCCCAGTTGCTCAAGCAGGCCGTCCAGAACCACCAATTTGTCTTCGCGTCCCTGAAACAGGTGCGGGATGCCGAGGTTTTTTGCCCGGCGTTCGACCACTGGCGTCTTGCGACCGCTGATGATAGCGGTCTGCACGCCGGCGTTCATGAGCATTTTGATGCCTTGACCGTCGAGGGTGTTGAAGGTCTTGAATTCGCTACCGTCTTCAAGAAAGTACAGGCGTCCGTCAGTGAGGACGCCGTCGACGTCGAAAACCGCCAGTTTGATGGCTTTGCCGCGTTGCAGCAGATCGTCGCTCATTTACATCACTCCTGCGCGCAGCAGATCGGAGAGGTTGAAGGCGCCGACCGGGCGATCCTCCTCGTCGACAACTACCAGTGCGTTGATTCGGTGGTCTTCCATGATTTTCAGGGCTTCGGCGGCGAGCATCTCGGGCCGGGCGGTCTTGCCGTGGGCTGTCATCACCTGGTCGATGGTCGCACTGCGAATATCGATGCTGCGATCAAGGGTGCGGCGCAAATCGCCGTCGGTGAAGATCCCGGCGAGTTTGCCGTCGGCTTCCAGAATGGCGGTCATGCCCAGACCCTTGCGAGTCATTTCCATCAACGCATCCTTGAGCAACGTGCCGCGTTGCACCTGCGGCAACTCCTGCCCGGCGTGCATGACGTTTTCCACTTTCAGCAACAGGCGACGGCCAAGGGCGCCACCTGGATGGGAGAAGGCGAAATCTTCAGCGGTAAACCCGCGAGCTTCCAGCAATGCCACGGCCAGGGCGTCGCCCATGACTAGTGCTGCGGTGGTCGACGAGGTTGGCGCCAGGTTCAGCGGGCAGGCTTCGTGCTCGACGTGAACGTTGAGGTTCACTTCGGCGGCTTTGGCCAGCGGCGAGGCCGGATTGCCGGTGACGCTGATCAACTGGATGCCCAGACGCTTGATCAACGGCAGCAAGGTGACGATTTCGTTGGTCGAGCCGGAGTTTGAGAGGGCCAGGATCACGTCGTCGCGGGTGATCATGCCCATGTCGCCATGACTGGCTTCGGCTGGATGGACGAAAAAAGCCGGGGTGCCGGTGCTGGCCAGGGTCGCGGCGATCTTGTTGCCGACGTGCCCTGATTTGCCCATGCCGACCACGACCACACGGCCCTTGCTGGCCAGAATCATCTCGCAGGCGCGTACGAAATCGGCGTCGATATGGGGTAGCAAGCCTTGTACGGCTTCCACTTCGAGGCGAATGGTGCGTTGTGCCGATTGAATCAGGTCGCTGGATTGGCTCATGTCAGAAATCGTATAGCCCGATGAAAAGGCGGCGATTATAGCGGTTATGTAGCAAAGCCTCACGCAAGTTCGTCATGCTTTGTCATCCCGTGTTACCAAAACCCGGCAAAAGCGCCTCCGCACCTGTCATCTCGCTGAACACGGGGCGGTACAAGCGTTGGGCGCTTGGCCTTTGCAGTGATATAGTTCGCCGCCAGTTCGGCCTGCCCGGGACGTACGTGCTTTTTAACCAAAGCCAGGCGTCCGAGTGAGAGGCTGCATCGCAAGGAGTTTAGATGAGTGCCGATAACGCCTACGCGGTCGAGCTGAAGGGAGTCTCCTTCAAGCGCGGTGCGCGCAGCATTTTCAATAACGTCGATATTCGCATCCCGCGCGGCAAGGTCACCGGCATCATGGGACCTTCCGGGTGTGGCAAGACCACGCTGCTGCGGTTGATGGGGGCTCAGTTGCGCCCTGCCAGCGGCGAAGTCTGGGTCAACGGTCAGAACCTGCCTGCGCTGTCGCGCAGCGATCTGTTCGATGCGCGCAAGCACATGGGTGTGCTGTTTCAGAGCGGCGCGCTGTTTACCGATCTCGATGTCTTCGAGAACGTCGCTTTTCCCCTGCGCGTTCATACCGAGTTGCCGGAAGAAATGATCCGCGACATCGTCCTGCTCAAATTGCAGGCGGTCGGTTTGCGCGGTGCCATCGAGCTGATGCCCGATGAACTGTCCGGCGGCATGAAGCGTCGCGTGGCTCTGGCCCGTGCCATTGCACTGGATCCGCAGATCCTGTTTTACGACGAACCATTCGTCGGTCAGGACCCGATCGCCATGGGCGTATTGGTGCGTCTGATCCGTTTGCTCAATGATGCGCTGGGCATCACCAGTATCGTGGTGTCCCACGATCTGGCTGAAACCGCGAGCATTGCCGACTATATCTATGTAGTGGGTGATGGTCAGGTGCTGGGGCAGGGTACGCCGGACGAGTTGATGAACTCGGATGAGCCGCGTATCCGTCAGTTCATGTCCGGTAATCCTGATGGCCCGGTGCCGTACCATTTTCCAGCGACGGACTACCGCGCAGATCTTCTGGGGAAGCGCTGATGCGCAGAATTTCATTAATAGAACGCGTGCGCCGGTTCGGCGAAGCGGCGATCGACGCCATTGCGGTGTTCGGTCGGGCGACGCTGTTCCTGTTTCATGCTTTGGTTGGACGTGGCGGCATCAGCGGCGGATTTGGCCTGCTGGTCAAGCAACTGCATTCGGTCGGCGTCATGTCGCTGGTGATCATTGTGGTCTCCGGGGTTTTCATCGGCATGGTTCTGGCGTTGCAGGGGTTCAGCATCCTGTCGAGCTACGGATCGGAGCAGGCGGTAGGGCAGATGGTTGCGCTGACGCTGCTGCGTGAGCTCGGCCCGGTGGTGACCGCGCTGTTGTTTGCCGGGCGCGCCGGTTCGGCGTTGACCGCGGAAATCGGCAACATGAAGTCCACCGAACAGCTTTCCAGTCTGGAAATGATCGGTGTCGACCCGCTTAAATACATTATTGCCCCGCGACTGTGGGCCGGTTTCATTTCCCTGCCGGTGCTGGCAATGATTTTCAGCGTGGTGGGCATCTGGGGCGGTTCGTGGGTCGCTGTCGACTGGCTGGGTGTGTATGAAGGGTCTTACTGGTCGAACATGCAAAACAGTGTGACCTTCACCAGTGACGTGCTCAACGGCGTCATCAAAAGTATCGTTTTCGCCTTTGTCGTGACCTGGATCGCCGTATTCCAAGGCTATGACTGTGAGCCCACTTCCGAGGGGATCAGTCGTGCCACCACCAAGACCGTAGTGTTTGCCTCGCTGGCAGTACTGGGCCTGGACTTTATTCTGACCGCTTTGATGTTTGGAGATTTCTGATGCAAAACCGCACCCTGGAAATCGGTGTCGGCCTGTTCCTGCTGGCAGGGATCCTGGCTCTGTTGCTGCTTGCTTTGCGGGTCAGTGGGCTGTCTCCGACTTCGACCACCGAGACCTATAAACTTTATGCGTATTTCGACAATATCGCCGGTTTGACGGTCAGAGCCAAAGTGACCATGGCCGGTGTCACCATCGGCAAGGTCACTGCAATCGATCTGGATCGCGACAGCTTCACCGGTCGGGTGACCCTGCAAGTGGATAAAAAAGTCGACAATCTGCCGACTGACTCCACAGCGTCTATCCTGACCGCTGGCCTGCTGGGCGAGAAGTACATCGGTATCAGCGTAGGCGGGGAAGACACCGCTCTGAAGGATGGTGGAACCATTCACGACACGCAGTCGTCTCTGGTACTGGAAGACCTGATCGGTAAATTCCTGCTCAATACCGTTAGCAAAGACGCCAAATGAGGAGCTTTTGAATGATCTCTATCTTGCGACGCAGCCTGTTGGTGTTACTGGCGGCCCTGCCTTTGATGGGTAACGCCGTGGCTGCGACTTCGGCCCATGATCTGGTGCAGGACACAACCACCCGGTTGCTGGCCGATCTGGCTGCCAACAAAGAGAAATACAAGCAGGATCCGACCGATTTCTACGCGGCGCTCAACAGCATCGTCGGGCCGGTGGTGGATGCCGAAGGCATTTCCAAAAGCATCATGACGGTGAAGTATTCGCGCAAGGCCACTCCGGCGCAGATGCAAACCTTCCAGGAGAACTTCAAGAAGGGCTTGTTCCAGTTCTACGGCAACGCCTTGCTCGAGTACAACAATCAGGGCATTACCGTTGACCCTGCCAAGGATGAGTCGGGCGATCGCACCAGCGTCAACATGACCGTCAAGGGCAGCAGTGGCGCGGTCTATCCTGTTCAGTACACGCTGGAGAAGATCAACGGCGAGTGGAAACTGCGCAACGTGATCATCAACGGTATCAACATCGGCAAGCTGTTCCGTGATCAGTTCGCTGACGCGATGCAGCGCAATGGCAACAATCTGGACGCAACCATCAACGGTTGGGCCGGTGAAGTGGCCAAGGCCAAGGAAACCACCGAAAAAGCTGCCGAGAAGCCAGCGCAATGAATGAGGCCGCAGTTCGTATGAGTGATGTTGACGAGCTCTTGCTCAGCGGAGTGCTGGATTACCGCACCGGGCCTGATCTGCGCAAGGAAGGTCAGGCGCTGATCAAGTCCAGCAAGGCGTCTTCGCTGGTCATCGACTGCTCGGCCGTAAAGAAATCCAGCAGCGTCGGTTTGTCGTTGCTGCTGTGTTTCATGCGCGATGCACAGGCGGCCGGCAAGGCTGTCAGCATCCGCGCGATGCCCGAAGACATGCGCGAAATTGCTCAGGTCAGTGAACTGACCGAACTGTTGGCGCAACCCTGAACCCGCATCATTAAAGAAGCCCCCCGTCAGAGTCCTGCCATGCGGGGTTCGCAGGCGCGGGGCTTTTTTGTATGATGTCCGACCCGTGCGCACAGGGCGCCGATTGAGGTTGAGCATGCAGGCCGTAGAAGTGAAGAGCTTCCTAGAAGGAAAGCTGCCCGGAACGTTGGTAGAAGTTGAGGGCGAAGGCTGCAATTTCCAGCTGAACGTGATTAGCGATGAACTGGCGGCGTTGAGCCCGGTGAAGCGTCAGCAGCAGATCTATGCCCATTTGAACCCATGGATCACCGATGGCAGCATCCATGCGGTCACTATGAAATTTTTCAGCAGCGCGGCCTGGGCCGAGCGCACCTGAGCCTAAGGGCGTCGAGATTCTTATGGATAAATTGATTATTACCGGTGGCGCTCGTCTTGATGGCGAGATCCGCATTTCCGGGGCAAAGAACTCTGCCCTGCCGATCCTGGCCGCCACTTTGTTGTGCGATGGCCCGGTGACTGTGGCCAACCTGCCGCACCTGCACGACATCACCACCATGATCGAGCTGTTCGGTCGCATGGGCATCGAGCCGGTGATCGACGAGAAGCTCAGCGTCGAAATCGACCCGCGCACCATCAAGACCCTGATCGCCCCGTACGAACTGGTGAAAACCATGCGTGCGTCGATCCTGGTGCTTGGCCCGATGGTTGCCCGTTTCGGTGAAGCCGAAGTCGCACTGCCTGGCGGTTGCGCCATCGGTTCGCGTCCGGTTGACCTGCACATCCGTGGCCTCGAAGCCATGGGCGCAGTGATCGACGTCGAAGGCGGCTACATCAAGGCCAAGGCGCCTGAGGGCGGTCTGCGCGGTGCAAGCTTCTTCTTCGATACCGTCAGTGTGACCGGTACCGAAAACATCATGATGGCTGCTGCTCTGGCCAAGGGCCGTAGCGTGTTGCAGAACGCCGCCCGCGAGCCTGAAGTGGTTGACCTGGCGAACTTCCTCAACGCCATGGGCGCCAAGGTTTCCGGTGCCGGCACCGACACCATCACCATTGATGGCGTCGAGCGTCTGGGTTCGGCTTTCTACAAAGTCATGCCTGACCGTATCGAAACCGGCACCTATCTGGTCGCTGCTGCCGTGACCGGTGGCCGCGTCAAGGTCAAGGACACCGATCCGACCATCCTCGAAGCCGTTCTGGAAAAACTCCGTGAAGCCGGCGCAGAAATCACCTGCGGTGAAGACTGGATCGAGCTGAACATGCACGGCAAGCGTCCGAAAGCGGTCAACGTGCGCACTGCGCCGTACCCGGCGTTCCCGACTGACATGCAGGCGCAGTTCATCTCGCTCAACGCCATTGCCGAAGGCACTGGTGCGGTGATCGAGACGATCTTCGAAAACCGTTTCATGCACGTCTACGAACTGCACCGCATGGGCGCGCATATCCAGGTTGAAGGCAATACGGCCATCGTCACCGGCATCGAAAAACTCAAGGGCGCGCCAGTAATGGCGACCGACCTGCGTGCTTCGGCCAGCCTGGTGATCTCGGCGCTGGTTGCCGAAGGCGATACGCTGATCGACCGCATCTACCACATAGACCGCGGTTACGAGTGCATCGAAGAAAAACTGCAGATGCTGGGCGCCAAGATCCGTCGCGTTCCGGGCTGATAACTGCATGTGGACACAGGGACGTGTCCGTTGAATTCGTTTCGAATCGAGGTTTTCATCCGTGAAAACCTCGATGTGTGTCCGGCGCCGATTGCGACCGGACATGAGTACCTTGATAAGGACTGACGTTTCCCATGTTGACCATCGCACTGTCCAAGGGCCGCATCCTTGACGACACCCTGCCGCTTCTCGCTGAAGCGGGCATCGTGCCGACCGAGAATCCGGACAAGAGCCGCAAGCTGATCATCCCCACGACGCAGCCAGACGTACGCCTGCTGATCGTGCGCGCCACTGACGTGCCGACCTATGTCGAGCATGGCGCGGCCGACCTCGGCGTGGCCGGTAAAGACGTGTTGATGGAATACACCGGCCAGGGCTTGTACGAGCCACTGGACCTGCAAATTGCCCAGTGCAAACTGATGACCGCCGGCAAGATCGGCGCCGCCGAGCCAAAGGGCCGCCTGCGTGTGGCGACCAAGTTCGTCAACGTCGCCAAGCGTTACTACGCCGAGCAGGGCCGTCAGGTCGACATCATCAAGCTGTACGGTTCGATGGAACTGGCACCGCTGATTGGCCTGGCCGACAAGATCATTGACGTGGTCGACACCGGCAACACCCTGCGCGCCAACGGCCTGGAACCTCAGGAACTGATCGCCACGATCAGCTCGCGCCTGGTGGTCAACAAGGCTTCGATGAAAATGCAACACGCCCGTATCCAGGCGTTGATCGATACCCTGCGCAACGCAGTGGAATCGCGACACCGCGGCTGATTCACCTGCGCGACCTTGAGTCGCGCCCGTCTATCCGCCTCATAGCCAGAATCTCAGGTGCCCAAGCGGAAACGACTGCTAAGTTAGGGCGCCTGAGTTTTTGCCATTCCTATGAGGCTCTCGCTATGACCGCACCGACTGCAATTCGCCGACTCAACGCTGCTGACCCGGATTTCGCGCATCATCTGGATCATCTGCTGAGCTGGGAAAGTGTGTCTGACGACTCGGTCAATCAGCGCGTGCTGGACATCATCAAGGCTGTGCGCGAGCGTGGCGACGCGGCGCTGGTCGAGTTCACCAAGAAGTTCGACGGTCTCGACGTCGCCTCAATGGCTGACCTGATCCTGCCGCGCGAGCGCCTGGAACTGGCCCTGACCCGCATCACCGTAGCGCAGCGTGAAGCGCTGGAAAAAGCCGCGGCCCGCGTGCGCAGCTACCACGAAAAACAGAAACAGGATTCCTGGAGCTACACCGAGGCCGACGGCACGGTGCTGGGCCAGAAGGTCACGCCGCTGGATCGCGCGGGCCTCTACGTGCCGGGCGGCAAGGCGTCGTATCCGTCGTCGGTGTTGATGAACGCGATTCCGGCCAAGGTTGCCGGCGTGACCGAAGTGGTCATGGTCGTGCCGACCCCGCGGGGTGAAATCAACGAGTTGGTGCTCGCTGCCGCGTGCATTGCCGGCGTCGATCGGGTCTTCACCATCGGTGGCGCACAAGCCGTTGCCGCGCTGGCCTATGGCACCGAAAGCGTGCCGAAAGTGGATAAGGTCGTCGGCCCCGGCAATATCTATGTCGCCACCGCCAAGCGCCACGTTTTCGGTCAGGTTGGCATCGACATGATCGCCGGCCCTTCGGAAATCCTCGTTGTGTGCGATGGTCAGACCGACCCGGACTGGATCGCCATGGACCTGTTCTCCCAGGCCGAGCACGATGAAGACGCGCAAGCGATTCTGGTCAGCCCCGACGCCGAGTTCCTCGACAGGGTCGCCGCGAGCATCGACAAGCTGCTGCCGACCATGGATCGCGCAGCCATCATCGAAACTTCCATCAATGGCCGCGGTGCGTTGATTCACGTGCGTGACATGGCCCAGGCCATCGAAGTCGCCAACCGCATTGCGCCAGAACACCTTGAACTGTCGGTCGCCGACCCGCAGGCCTGGTTGCCGCAGATCCGCCACGCCGGTGCGATCTTCATGGGCCGCCACACCTCTGAAGCGCTGGGTGATTACTGCGCAGGCCCGAACCACGTGCTGCCGACTTCCGGCACCGCGCGTTTCTCTTCGCCGCTGGGTGTGTACGACTTCCAGAAGCGTTCCTCGATCATCTTCTGCTCCGAGGCCGGTGCTTCCGAACTGGGCAAGACTGCGTCCGTTCTGGCTCGTGGTGAATCGCTGAGCGCTCACGCACGTAGCGCCGAATACCGCATCAAAGACGAAGACTTTCTTCAAGGTCAGGGGAACTGAACATGAGCAAATTCTGGAGCCCGTTCGTCAAGGATCTGGTGCCTTATGTGCCGGGCGAACAGCCGAAGCTGACCAGGCTGGTCAAGCTCAACACCAACGAAAACCCGTACGGCCCGTCGCCAAAAGCCTTGGCGGCAATGCAGACCGAACTCAACGACAACCTGCGCCTGTACCCGGACCCGAACAGCGATTTGCTGAAAAACGCCGTCGCCACTTATTACGGCGTGCAGACCAATCAGGTGTTCCTCGGCAACGGTTCGGACGAAGTGCTCGCGCACATCTTCCACGGCTTGCTGCAACACGATCAGCCGATTCTGTTCCCGGACATCAGCTACAGCTTTTATCCGGTGTATTGCGGTTTGTACGGCATCAAGTTCGACGCGGTGCCGCTGGATGCGCAGTTCCAGATCAACCCGGCGGATTACGCCAAGCCAAACGGCGGGATCATTTTCCCTAACCCGAACGCCCCGACTGGCTGCCTGTTGGCGCTGGATGCGGTTGAGCGGATTCTCATCGCCAGCCCGAATTCGGTGGTCGTGGTGGACGAGGCGTACATCGACTTCGGTGGTGAAACGGCGATCAGCCTGGTGGATCGTTATCCGAACCTGCTGGTGACGCAGACCCTGTCCAAGTCGCGTTCGTTGGCGGGCCTGCGGGTTGGCCTGGCGGTGGGGCATCCGGATCTGATCGAGGCGCTGGAGCGCATCAAGAACAGCTTCAACTCTTATCCGATTGATCGTTTGGCGAACGTCGGCGCGGCGGCGGCATTCGAGGATCGTGAGTATTTCGACAAGACTTGCCGTTTGGTCATCGAAAGTCGCGAGTGGGTTGTCGCGCAATTGCAGGGCAAGGGTTTTGAGGTGTTGCCGTCGGCGGCGAACTTCATTTTTGCCCGTCACCCGCAACATGATGCGGCAGGGTTGGCGGCGAAACTGCGCGAGCAGGGCGTGATTGTGCGGCACTTCAAGCAAGAGCGGATTGCGCAGTTCCTGCGGATCTCGATTGGCACGCCGGAGCAGAATCAGGCGTTGATCGACGGCCTCGGCGAGCTTTGAGCCACCGCTGAAACCTGTAGAAGTGAGCCTGCTCGCGATGCGTTTCAGCATTCAACATGTGAGTTGAATGACACACCGCAATCGCGAGCAGGCTTACTCCTACAAGGGATTTGTGTTGATTATTCGTGATGCGGCTCGCCCAAAAACGTCAGCGAACTGAACAACCCGCGACTATTCACATCAACACTGTCTTTCACCTGCACCTCAACCTGCGCCGCAATCACATTCAACCCTTCATTTCGCACCAGCACCTGCGCACGGCCGTCCTTGTCGGTCTCGGTGCTCAGGGTATTCGGTGCGCTGCGGTAATCGCCGATCAACTTGACGCCCGCCGCCGGTTTGCCATCAAGCAACACGCGCACCGGCAATGATTTGCCCGGGCCGACGGTCAGCGGATCAACTTCCGGCAGAATCAGCAGCTTGATCTGATCCAGCTTGGGCAGCTTCGCCCCCGGTTGATAGATCGCCAGGCTGTACTTGAACGTCTGCGTCGCCTCGACTGCACCCGGTACTTTGCTGCGACCTTCGTTGATCCACTTTTTGTCAGCGGTTTGCGACCACATTCCGTTATTCAACGCCACGGCCATGACCGCGGGTGTTTTCAGCGGCTTGAGGCGGGCGTGATCGGGCAAGCGCTCGACGCTCACCGGGATCATCTTGCCGCCCGCGTCATAGGCCCACGCGCCGCTGATTTTCTGGGCCTTGAAGGCGTTGTCCTCGGCGCCGTGGCCGTAGATCACTTCGATGTTGCCGCGCCGTTGTTCGGTCCACAGGCCGTGGGCCGAGGCTTGTCCGGCGAACAGCGCGGCGATGACCAGCAGGGTTTTGCCGTATTGCATGGTGACGTCCTTTTACAGATTGAGTGACAGGCTGACGGTGAAATTGCGCGGCTCGCCGGGGTTGACCCAGTAGTTGCTGTAAGAGCGCTCGTAGTATTTTTCGTCGAAAACGTTGTTCAGGTTCAGGCCGACGGTGACGTTGTCGCTGGCCTTGTAATGGGCCAGCAGGTCGACGGTGTGATAGGCCGGCAATTCGAAGTCGCTGCCGGATTCGCCCGAGCGGTCACCGACGTAAGTGAAAGCTGCGCCAACATCCGAGCCGCGCAGATGCCCGTCCTGAAATTCATAAACACCCAGCAGACTGCCGCTGCGTTTGGCCACGCCGAGGATGCGGCTGCCGGTGGGAATCACGGCGTCACCCTGAGTTACTTCGGCGTCGATGTAGGCGAAGGCGCCAATCACCCGCAGGGCATCGGTGACTTGGCCGGTCACCTGCAGATCGAAGCCGCGACTGCGCGCCTTGCCCATCGCGCGGTTGGTGTCGGTGGCCGGGTCGAGCGCGAGGACGTTTTCCTTGTCGATGTGAAAGAAGGCGAGGGTGCTGCTCAGACGTTCGTCGAACAGTTCGTTTTTGATGCCGATTTCGTAGCCGACACCTTCCTCCGGATCGAAGGATTTGCCGGTCGCATCAAGACCGTTGTTCGGTTTGAACGAGGTCGAGGCGTTGGCGAACAGGCCGGTGTTCGGCGTCAGTTGATAGAGCAGGCCGGCGCGCTGGGTGAGAGCGTCGTGGGTCTGACGGCTGTTGGCGTTGCGGCTGTGGTCATTGATGTTTTGTTCGAAGTGTTCGAAGCGTGCGCCGATCATCCCGCGCAATTTGTCGGTAAAGACGATTTGATCCTGCAGGTTCAGCGCATGGCTTTCGAGGTGCTCGAAAGTGTCAGTGCCCGACCGGGCGCCGTTGGGTTTCTGCTGGCCGTAGATCGGTTTGTAAATGTCGATGGCGTAGGGGCCGCCGGCGAGGGTGGTGACGCGCTCGTTCTTGCGGAAGTTCTCGTATTCGCTGCCGATCAGCAGTTCGTGCTGCCATGGGCCGAGGTCGAACAAACCGCGCAATTCCAGTTGAGTGATGCTGTCGTGCCAGTTGGTATCGCGCTCGCGGTAACGGCGGTTGACGGTGTGGCCATCGGCGTTCAACGGGCGACTTTCAGAGGCATCGCCCCACAGTTTGCCTTCCTTGTAATGGCTGGCCAGGCGCAGTTTCCAGCTGTCGTTAAGATGGTGCTCGAGCGTCGCCTGAAGCAGGTTGTTGTGGTTGTCGATGTTGCCGTCGTTGGGCTCGCCGAGGAACGTCGAACGTGAAACACCGCTCCACTTATTGTTCGGCGCGACGATGCCACGGTCGAACGTCGAGCTGTGGCGGACGATTTCGCTTTCCACCAACAGCGACGTATCCGGGTTCAGTTGCCAACTGATCGAGGGCGCGATGAATACGCGTTTGCTGTCGACGTGATCGCGAAAGCTGTGGTTGTCCTCGACTGCAAGGTTGATCCGTGAGAGCACGTCACCCTGTTCATCGAGCGGGGTGTTGACGTCCAGCGCCGTGCGATAACGATCCCAACTGCCAGCGCTGGTCTGCAACGTGGTAAAGGCTTCGGGCTGTGGTTTTTTGGTGACGATGTTCACCGTGCCACCCGGGTCGCCACGGCCATAAAGGCTGGCCGCCGGGCCTTTGAGCACTTCGATACGCTCGATATTGGCTGCGTCCGGTGTGCTCGGGTACCCACGATTGGCGCTGAAGCCGTCCTTGTAGAACTCCGAGGTGGTGAAGCCGCGCACGCTGTATTCGTAGAGCGTCAGGCCGCCGAAGTTGTTTTGCTTCGATACGCCGCCAGCGAAATCCAGCGCGCGCTCGACGCTGGTGCTGCCCAGATCCTTGAGCACGCTCGCGGGCACCACGCTGATTGCCTGCGGGATATCGCGTATCGCGGTGTCGGTTTTGGTCGCACTGGATGAGCGCGTGGCGCGGTAGCCCTTGACCGGGCCGGTGGGGGATTCGTAATCGGAGGTAACGCTGATCGCGTCCAGTTCGAGCGGTTGCGACTCTTCGGCAAAGGCCGCATCGCCCAGCAAAGCAAGGGGTAGACCGAGAGTCAGGCCGAGCAGGGAGGCCTTTGTTCGAGACGACATGTTATGTTGTTCCAATTGTTAGATTGAAACAATATAACATGCCTTTTGAGAATGTCTTTTATTCGCGCCGTCGACGCGAATAAATTTTTACTCTTGTTTTTCCTTCACCGGCGCCGGCGGTGGACGCAGGCCGATTTCCGCCGAGAGCTTGATCTCCTTGCCGTTACGCATCACTTGAATCGTGACCTTGTCGGTCGGCTTAATCCGCGCCACCTGGTTCATTGAGCGACGACCATCGCCGGCCGGTTCGCCATCAATGCTCAGAATCACGTCGCCCAATTGCAGGCCGGCCCTCTGTGCCGGGCCGTCGCGGAAGATCCCGGCGACGACAATGCCCGGACGCCCGGACAGACCAAACGATTCGGCCAGTTCCTGAGTCAATGGCTGCACTTCGATACCGAGCCAGCCGCGAATTACCTGCCCGTGCTCGATGATCGACTTCATTACTTCCATCGCCAGTTTCACCGGGATGGCAAAACCGATGCCCTGCGAGCCACCGGACTTGGAGAAAATCGCCGTGTTGATGCCGGTGAGGTTGCCGTTGGCATCCACCAGTGCACCGCCGGAGTTGCCCGGGTTGATCGCCGCGTCGGTCTGGATGAAGTCTTCGTAGTTGTTCAGGCCCAACTGATTACGCCCGGTGGCGCTGATGATGCCCATGGTTACGGTCTGGCCGACGCCGAACGGGTTGCCGATGGCCAGCGCAACGTCGCCGATGCGGATGCTGTCGGAACGGCCGACAGTGATCGCTGGCAGGTTTTTCAAGTCGATTTTCAGGACAGCGAGATCGGTTTCCGGGTCGCTGCCGATCACTCGGGCCAGGGTTTCCCGGCCATCCTTGAGCGCTACGACAATCTGGTCGGCGCCGCTGGTGACGTGGTTGTTGGTCAGGATGTAGCCTTCCGGGCTCATGATCACGCCGGAACCGAGGCTCGACTCCATGCGCTTCTGCTTCGGCGAGTTGTCACCGAAGAAACGGCGGAACTGTGGATCCTCGAATAAAGGATGCGCCGGCTTGTTGATGACTTTGGTGGTGTACAGGTTGACCACCGACGGCGCGGCGATCGTCACCGCATCCGCATAGGACACCGGCCCCTGCTGCACGCGGGTGGTCTGCGGCGCCTGTTGCAGGTTGACGTCGAGGCTCGGCAGCCCGACCCACTGCGGGTATCGCTGAATAATCAACAGAGCGATAAGCACACCGGCCAACAATGGCCAGCCAAAAAAACGCAGCGCCTTGAACATTAAGCACGTCCTGGAAAAGTTGCAGGCGAAGTCAGACCGCCCATAATGTCGCGCATTATACGAGGCCGCGCGTGCCTCTGAACGGGATATTTAGGAGTCTTTCATGGCCGTTGCCCTCAGCACCCTCGTCGAAGAAGCCGACCGATACCTGGCCAGTGCAAAAATTGCCGATTATTGCCCCAACGGCTTGCAGGTCGAAGGCCGTCCGCAAGTGATGCGCATCGTCAGCGGCGTCACTGCGAGCCAGGCGTTGCTCGATGCCGCCGTCGAGGCCGAGGCCGATCTGGTGCTGGTGCACCACGGTTACTTCTGGAAAGGCGAAAACCCCTGCGTCACGGGCATGAAGCAGCGTCGTTTGAAGACTTTGCTCAAGCACGACATCAGCCTGCTCGCCTATCACTTGCCGCTGGATCTGCACCCGGATGTCGGCAACAACGTGCAGTTGGCGCGTCAGTTGGACATCACCGTCGAAGGGCCGCTGGATCCGGACAATCTGAAAATAGTCGGGCTTGTCGGTTCGCTTAACGAGCCAATGACCCCGCGTGATTTCGCCCGCAAGGTTCAGGAAGTAATGGGCCGTGAACCGCTGCTGGTTGAAGGCAGCGGGATGATCCGACGGGTTGGCTGGTGCACTGGCGGTGGCCAGGGATACATCGATCACGGCGTGGCGGCGGGTGTCGATCTGTTTCTCAGTGGTGAAGCTTCCGAGCAGACATTCCACAGCGCCCGGGAAAACGACATCAGTTTCATCGCCGCCGGCCACCACGCCACCGAGCGTTACGGCGTGCAGGCTCTGGGCGACTACTTGGCAAAACGCTTCGCCGTCGAACACATCTTCATCGACATCCCCAACCCGATCTGATTCCCTCCCCTGTAGGAGCTGCCGAAGGCTGCGATCTTTTGCTCTTGTTTTTTAAAAGGCCAGATCAAAAGATCGCAGCCTTCGGCAGCTCCTACAGGGGCGGGTTGGCCGAACTGTGGGGCATATTCATATGCCCTTTCGTTCTAGTTAGCGTCCTGATTAGAAGAGGTCGCTGTGCTAGGATTCCCCGCTCGAACACGGCCCGCTGGCCGTTCATAAGAAAGCTTTCGTGAGTAGCCATGGTCGACAAACTGACGCATCTGAAACAGCTGGAGGCGGAAAGCATCCACATCATCCGCGAGGTGGCCGCCGAGTTCGATAACCCGGTGATGCTGTACTCCATCGGTAAAGACTCCGCCGTGATGCTGCACCTGGCACGCAAGGCGTTCTTCCCGGGCAAATTGCCGTTTCCGGTGATGCACGTCGACACCCGCTGGAAATTCCAGGAAATGTACAAGTTCCGCGACAAGATGGTCGAAGAGCTTGGCCTGGACCTGATCACGCACATCAACCCGGATGGCGTGGCGCAGAACATCAACCCGTTCACCCACGGCAGCGCCAAGCACACCGACATCATGAAAACCGAGGGCCTGAAACAGGCGCTCGACAAGCATGGTTTCGACGCAGCGTTCGGCGGTGCCCGTCGCGATGAAGAGAAGTCCCGCGCCAAAGAGCGCGTGTATTCGTTCCGCGACAGCAAGCACCGCTGGGACCCGAAAAACCAGCGCCCAGAGCTGTGGAACGTCTACAACGGCAAGGTCAACAAGGGCGAATCCATTCGTGTGTTCCCGTTGTCGAACTGGACCGAGCTGGACATCTGGCAGTACATCTACCTCGAAGGCATCCCGATTGTGCCGCTGTACTTCGCCGCCGAGCGTGAAGTGATCGAGAAGAACGGCACGCTGATCATGATCGACGACGAGCGCATCCTCGAGCACCTGTCCGACGAAGACAAAGCGCGCATCGTCAAAAAGAAAGTGCGTTTCCGTACCCTTGGTTGCTACCCGTTGACGGGCGCGGTGGAGTCCGAGGCCGAAAGCCTCACGGACATCATTCAGGAAATGCTCCTGACGCGAACTTCCGAGCGCCAGGGCCGGGTCATCGACCACGATGGCGCAGGCTCCATGGAAGACAAAAAACGTCAGGGTTATTTCTAAGGGGTTGTCATGTCGCACGTATCTGATTTGATCAGCGAGGACATCCTCGCCTACCTGGGCCAGCACGAACGTAAAGAGCTGCTGCGCTTTCTGACCTGCGGTAACGTCGATGACGGCAAGAGCACCCTGATCGGGCGTCTGCTGCACGACTCCAAAATGATCTACGAAGATCATCTGGAAGCCATCACTCGCGACTCTAAAAAAGTCGGCACCACTGGCGATGACATCGACCTGGCATTGCTGGTCGACGGCCTGCAGGCCGAGCGTGAGCAGGGCATCACCATCGATGTCGCCTACCGCTATTTCTCCACCGCCAAACGCAAATTCATCATCGCCGACACCCCCGGCCATGAGCAGTACACCCGCAACATGGCCACTGGTGCGTCTACCTGTGACCTGGCGATCATCCTGGTCGACGCCCGTTACGGCGTGCAGACCCAGACCCGTCGCCACAGCTTCATCGCCTCGTTGCTGGGCATCAAACATATCGTTGTCGCCATCAACAAGATGGACCTCAAAGACTTCGACGAAGGTGTGTTCGAGTCGATCAAGGCCGACTACCTGAAGTTCGCTGAAGGCTTGAAGATGAAGCCGACCAGCATGCACTTCGTGCCGATGTCTGCCCTCAAGGGCGACAACGTGGTGAACAAGTCCGAGCGCTCGCCGTGGTACACCGGCCAGTCGCTGATGGAAATTCTCGAGACTGTGGAAGTGGCGGGCGACCGCAACTTCACCGATCTGCGTTTCCCGGTGCAGTACGTCAACCGTCCGAACCTGAACTTCCGCGGTTTCGCCGGCACCCTCGCCAGCGGCATCGTCAAGAAGGGTGACGAGGTCGTGGTGCTGCCGTCGGGCAAGAGCAGCCGCGTGAAATCCATTGTCACTTTCGAAGGTGAACTGGAGCACGCGGGTCCTGGTCAAGCGGTGACGCTGACCATGGAAGACGAAATCGACATCTCCCGCGGCGATCTGTTGGTGCATGCCGACAACGTGCCGCCGGTCACCGACAGCTTCGAAGCGATGCTGGTGTGGATGGCTGAAGAGCCGATGCTGCCAGGCAAGAAGTACGACATCAAACGCGCCACCAGTTACGTGCCGGGCTCGATTGCCAGCATCATTAACAAGGTCGACGTGAACACGTTGGAAGAAGGCCCGGCGAGCGCGTTGCAGCTCAACGAAATCGGCAAGGTCAGGATCGCGCTTGATGCGCCGATTGCCCTCGACGGTTACGAAAGCAACCGCACCACCGGCGCGTTCATCATCATCGACCGGTTGACCAACGGCACCGTTGGCGCTGGCATGATCGTCGCTCAGCCTGTTTCGCATGGCACCACGACACACCACGGCAAACTGGCGCATGTGGCGACTGAAGAGCGTGCGCAGCGCTTTGGTCAGCAACCGGCCACCGTGCTGTTCAGCGGTCTGTCGGGCGCGGGCAAGAGCACGCTGGCTTATGCGGTCGAGCGCAAGTTGTTTGACCTCGGTCGTGCGGTGTTTGTGCTGGATGGTCAGAATCTGCGTCAGGATCTGAACAAAGGCCTGCCGCAGGATCGTGCCGGGCGCACCGAGAACTGGCGTCGTGCTGCGCATGTGGCGCGTCAGTTTAACGAAGCTGGTTTGCTGACTCTGGCAGCGTTTGTGGCACCGAGTGCCGAAGGTCGTGAGCAGGCCAAGGAACTGATCGGTAAGGAGCGTCTGCTGACGGTCTATGTGCAGGCTTCGCCGACGGTGTGTGCAGAGCGTGATCCGCAAGGTTTGTATGCCGCCGGTAGCGACAACATCCCGGGCGAATCCTTCCCGTATGACGTGCCGCTGAATGCTGATCTGGTGATCGACACGCAGACGCTGAGTCTGGAAGAAAGCGTCAAGCAAGTGCTGGATCTGCTGCGCAAACGTGGCGCGATCTAAGACAGAAGCAGCTGCAAGCTTCTAGCTTCGAGCTGCAAGAAAAAGCCCGCCGATGAGCAATCATCGGCGGGCTTTTTTTGTCGCTTTGAGAATGTCAAAAGATCGCAGCCTTCGGCAGCTCCTACAGGGTGTACGCCGATCTAATGTAGGAGCTGCCGAAGGCTGCGATCTTTTGATCTTTAATTCTTTGGGTATTCGCGGTGCATCTGTTCCAGCAACGCATCCTTGTCCAGCCACAGCTGATTGATCCAGCCCTGAAACTGCAAACGATACTCACCGTCCTGATCGTAATTCTTGCCGATGAACTGCTGAGGAATCTTCAGCTCTTCAAAGTGCACCACTACATCTCGCACGTTGCCGCACAGCAAATCCCAGAACCCCGGGCGTCCGGCTGGGTAGTGGATGGTCACGTTGACGATCGACTCCAGTTGTTCGCCCATCGCATCCAGCACGAATGCAATGCCGCCAGCCTTGGGCTTGAGCAGGTATTTGAATGGCGACTGCTGCTGCGCATGTTTGCCGTCAGTGAAGCGCGTGCCTTCGACGAAGTTGAAAATTCCCACCGGGTTGTTACGAAATTTCGCGCAGGTTTTGCGGGTGGTTTCGAGGTCTTTGCCTTTTTTCTCCGGGTGTTTTTCCAGATAGGCCTTGGAGTAGCGCTTCATGAACGGAAAGCCCAGCGCCCACCACGCCAGACCAATCACCGGCACCCAGATCAGTTCTTGCTTGAGGAAGAACTTCAGCGGCTGGATGCGACGGTTGAGTACGTATTGCAGCACCAGAATGTCGACCCAGCTCTGATGGTTGCTGGTGATCAGATAGGAGTGGTTGTAGTCGAGGCCTTGCAGGCCGCTGAGGTGCCAGCGCGTGCGGCGCACCAGGTTCATCCAGCCCTTGTTATTGCTGATCCACGCTTCGTGGGTGTGGCTCATCAGCCAACCAGCGATGCGCTGGGTGAAGGCGAACGGCAAGGCCTTGATCAGCGCCACGCAGAACAGGAACGAACACAGCAGAATCGTATTGAGCGCCAACAACAGTGAGGCGATCACGCCGCGCAGCGGTGCAGGTAGGAAATCCAGCATTTACACATCCATAGGTCGGTTGGCGGCTTGAATCGCGGTGAGGGCGATGGTGTAGACGATGTCATCGACTTGCGCGCCGCGCGGCAGGTCGTTCACCGGTTTGCGCAGGCCTTGCAGCATCGGGCCGAGGCTGACGCAGTCGGCGCTACGCTGTACGGCTTTGTGCGTGGTGTTGCCGGTGTTCAGATCGGGGAACACAAACACTGTGGCGCGACCGGCCACCGGACTGTTCGGCGCCAGTTGCCGGGCGACGGTTTCGTTGGCGGCGGCGTCGTATTGCAGCGGGCCGTCGATCAGCAATGTGTGCTGTTGTTCATGGGCGAGCAGGGTGGCCTCGCGGACTTTCTCGACTTCCTCGCCGGTGGCCGATTCGCCGCTGGAGTAACTGATCATCGCCACGCGCGGGGTGATGCCGAATGCCGCCGCCGAGTCGGCGCTTTGCAGGGCAATCTCGGCCAGTTCGGTGGCGCTCGGGTGCGGGTTCATCACGCAGTCGCCGTAGACCAGCACTTCCTCCGGGAACAGCATGAAGAACACCGACGACACCAGCGTGCAGCCCGGCGCCGTTTTAATAAGCTGCAGGGCCGGGCGGATGGTGTTGGCGGTGGTGTTGATCACGCCGGAAACCAGGCCGTCGACTTCATCCAGCGCGAGCATCATGGTGCCAATCACCACGGTGTCTTCCAGTTGCTGCTCGGCCATTGGCGCGTTGAGGCTTTTGGTTTTGCGCAGGGCAACCATCGGCTCGACGTAGCGCTCGCGGATCAGATCCGGATCGAGAATCTCCAGCCCCGGCGGCAACACGATGCCTTGGGCGCGGGCGACCGCTTCGACGTCTTCGGGTTTGGCCAGCAACACACAACGAGCTATCCCGCGTTCCTGACAAATTGCCGCCGCTTGCACGGTGAACGGCTCGCTGCCTTCAGGCAGGACAATGCGTTTGTTGGCGGCCTGGGCGCGCTGAATCAGTTGATAACGGAACACCGCCGGCGACAGGCGCATCTCGCGTGGCGTACCGCAGCGCTGGTGCAGCCAGTTGGCGTCGAGGTGGCTGGCGACGAAATCGGTGATGATCTCCGCTCGCTCGCGGTCATCGATCGGGATTTCCTTGTTCAAGCCGTTGAGCAGGTTGGCGGTGTCGTAGGAACCCGTGCTCACCGACAACACGGGTAAACCGGCCTGCAAGGCGCCACGGCACAAGTCCATGATGCGCGGATCGGGCAGGGTGTCGCTGGTCAGCAGCAGACCGGCCAGCGGCACGCCGTTGATTGCCGCGAGGCTGACCGCAAGGATGATGTCGTCGCGATCCCCCGGCGTTACCACCAGCACGCCGGGCTTGAGCAGCTCGACGGTGTTGCGCATGGTCCGTGCGCAAATGATGATTTTGGTCATGCGGCGGGTTTCATAGTCGCCGGCGTTGAGCACCTGTGCGCCCATCAGGTCGGCGACGTCGCGGGTCCGCGGTGCATTGAGTTCAGGCTGGAACGGGATGCAGCCGAGTAGACGGAAATCACCGCTGCGCAGTAATGGCGAATGTTCCTTCAGGCGCGAAGCAAACGCTTCCATGCTCTCGTCGGTCTTGACCTTGTTGAGGATTACGCCGAGGACTTTCGGGTCTTTCGGACCACCGAACAATTGCGCCTGCAATTCGACGCGGCCGGAGAGTTCGGCGAGCACTTCGTTTTCCGGCGCCGAGACCAGAATCACTTCGGCATCCAGACTTTTCGCCAGGTGCAGGTTGACCCGTGCGGCGTAACTGGCGCTGCGGGTCGGCACCATGCCTTCAACCACCAGCACGTCTTTGCCGACGGCTGCTTGCTGATACAGGGTGATGATTTCTTCGAGCAGCTCATCGAGCTGGCCATCGCCCAGCATTCGCTCGACATGGGCCAGACCCAGCGGCTGTGGTGGTTTCAGGCCGTGGGTGCGCGCCATCAACTCGGTGGAGCGCTCAGGGCCGGTGTCGCCCGGATGCGGTTGGGCGATCGGTTTGAAAAAACCGACTTTCAGCCCGGCCCGCTCCAGCGTGCGCACCAGCCCGAGGCTGATGGAGGTCAGACCTACACCAAAATCGGTGGGTGCGATAAAAAAAGTTTGCATGCGAATTCTCTAAGGGTGCATGGCAATGGCGATCATCTATCTCTGACAATCTGCCGAAATTCAGTCGCCAAGGTTATCGCTAACCGAGCCTTGAGCGCACCAACCGCAGGCAAAGGGTTGGCCTATTTTTTCAATACGTTGCGCCGGGTCCAGCACCCACGCGCGCGATTGCCACGGTGGCTGGTGGCGCAGGTGCTGAGTGTGGCCACAGGAAAGCTCGGCTACCCAGTGACCGTCCTCGTCCTGATGGAAGCCGGTAATCGTCGAATCCCGTTTGTCCGGGTTGTGTTCGCTTTCGCGCGATTGCTTCGCTAAACTTGGCCTTTCTATATTCTTCTGCAAAAGGTCTCGCCCCATGCTGATCGCCGCCAATAAGGCTGTCTCCATCGACTATACCCTGACCAACGACGCTGGTGAGGTCATCGACAGCTCCGCCGGCGGCGCACCGCTGGTCTACCTGCAAGGCGCAGGCAACATCATCCCGGGCCTGGAAAAAGCCCTGGAAGGCAAAGCTGTTGGTGATGAACTGGAAGTTTCCGTTGAGCCGGAAGACGCTTACGGCGAATACGCTGCCGAACTGGTCAGCACCCTGAGCCGCAGCATGTTCGAAGGCGTTGACGAGCTGGAAGTCGGCATGCAGTTCCACGCTTCGGCGCCGGACGGCCAGATGCAAATCGTCACCATTCGTGACCTCGACGGCGACGACGTCACCGTCGACGGCAACCACCCACTGGCCGGTCAGCGCCTGAACTTCAAAGTGAAGATCGTTGCTATCCGTGACGCCAGCCAGGAAGAAGTCGCTCATGGTCACGTCCATGGCGAAGGTGGCCATCAGCACTGATTTTCTGCGCTAAGCTTCGAGTACTGGAGAGGCGCCTGCGGGCGCCTTTTTCAGTCCGCGGCTGTCCTTGGTGGTCTCGCCAAGTGGCTGTTTCGAGTAGAACACGGGAATCTGGAGTTCGTCATGAGTGCTTTTCACGACCTTAAGTTGACAGCCCTGGATGGTCAGGAGCTACCGCTGGCGCCCTTCAAGGGCCAAGTCGTGCTGGTGGTCAACGTCGCCTCCAAATGCGGGTTGACCCCACAGTACGCGGCGCTGGAAAACCTATACCAGCAATTCAAAGGTAAAGGTTTCAGTGTATTGGGCCTGCCGTGCAACCAGTTTGCCGGTCAGGAGCCAGGTACCGAGCAGGAAATCCAGGATTTCTGCAGCCTCAACTACGGCGTGACGTTCCCGTTGTCGAGCAAGCTCGAAGTCAACGGTCACGAGCGTCATCAGCTCTATCGGCTGCTGGCGGGCGAGGGCGCGGAGTTTCCCGGTGACATCACCTGGAATTTCGAGAAGTTCCTGCTTGGCAAGGACGGTCGCGTGCTGGCCCGGTTCTCGCCGCGCACGGCGCCGGATGATCCGACAGTAATTGCTGCAATCGAGAAAGCGCTGGGCTAAAACCCTCAAGATCAAGAGATCGTCCGATCGCGGCCCGAGCCTTCGGCAGCTCCTACAGGGGACTGCTGGCGCTGCGATCTTTTCGTTTGGCTGCATTCGATTGTGTAGGAGCTGCCGAAGGCTGCGATCTTTTCGTTTCTAATCCTTGATCATTCAAATCAATAGTGCTGTTCAAAGGCTTCGACTGTCCATATTATCGCCGTCATAAAGTCATTCCCTGCGGAGTCTTCCCATGCCGGTTCAAGCCCTGTTCAAACCGTTCCACCTCGGCACTCTCGAACTGCCGACCCGTGTGGTCATGGCGCCGATGACCCGTTCGTTTTCTCCGGGCGGCGTACCGAACTCCAAAGTCCTCGAGTACTACCGTCGTCGCGCTGCTGCCGGCGTTGGCCTGATCATCACCGAAGGCACGACCGTCGGCCATATTGCGTCCAACGGTTACCCGAATGTGCCGCAGTTCTTTGGTGAAGCACCCTTGGCCGGTTGGAAAAAAGTCGTCGACGCGGTGCATGCCGAGGGCGGCAAGATCGTTCCACAGCTCTGGCACGTCGGTAGCGTGCGCCGCATCGGCACCGAACCGGACGCCAGCGTGCCGGCTTATGGCCCGTCGGAAAAACTCAAGGACGGACAGGTCGTCGTGCACGGCATGACCAAGCAGGACATCCAGGACGTGATCGGCGCCTTCGCCCAAGCGGCCAAGGATGCGCAAAGCATCGGCATGGACGGCGTGGAAATCCACGGCGCCCATGGTTACCTGGTCGACCAGTTCTTCTGGGAAGGCAGCAACCAGCGCACTGACGAATACGGCGGCAGCCTGGTCAACCGTTCGCGTTTTGCCATCGAGCTGATTCAGGCTGTGCGTGCAGCGGTGGGCGAAGGTTTCCCGATCATCTTCCGTTTCTCGCAATGGAAACAGCAGGATTACACCGCGCGGCTGGTGCAAACCCCGGAAGCCTTGGGTGAATTCCTCGCGCCGTTGTCCGACGCTGGCGTGGACATTTTCCACTGCTCGACGCGGCGTTTCTGGGAGCCGGAATTCGATGGCTCCGAGCTGAACCTGGCTGGCTGGACGCGCAAGCTGACCGGCAAACCGACCATCACAGTCGGCAGCGTAGGCCTGGATGGCGAGTTCCTGCAGTTCATGGTCAACACCGACAAGGTCGCAGAGCCGGCCAGTCTGGAGAACCTGCTCGAGCGTCTGAACAAAGAGGAATTCGATCTGGTAGCGGTGGGGCGTGCGCTGCTGGTCGATCCGGACTGGGCATTGAAAGTGCGCGAAGGGCGTGAGCAGGACATTCTGCCGTTCAGCCGTGAGGCGTTGATGACACTGGTTTAAGCGCTAACCAGCACTGACGCCATCGCGAGCAGGCTCACTCCTACATTGAATCGCACTTCCTCAGGAAGAACGCGGTTAATTGTAGGAGTGAGCCTGCTCGCGATGGCTGCTTCAGAGTCAGCAAAGATTCAGGGCAATGTCGGTGCATTCGGCACCACCAACTCCCCGACACAAGCCCCCCGCAAATGACCTTCAAACTGCTCGATAATCGCCGCCCACCCTTGGCGACTCGCATGCTGGCGCGCATTCAGCCGCACGCAGCGCAACGTTTCATATTTCTCCAGCAACCACGCAGCTGCATCGCAAAACGCCTCTTCATCGCCCGGCATCGCCAGCACGCCGCTGTAGCCATGGCGAATATGCTGCGCTGCCGCTGCCTGATCGTAGGCCACCACGCCAAGCCCTGAGGCCAGCGCTTCGAGCACGACATTGCCAAAGGTTTCAGTCAGGCTCGGGAACAGAAACACATCGCCGGATGCATAGTGCGCGGCCAGCGCTTCGCCGCGCTGCGACCCGCAGAAAATCGCCTCGGGCAGATCCCTCTCCAGTGCCATGCGTTGCGGCCCGTCGCCGACCACGATCAGCTTCAGAGTGCGTTGTGGATAAGTTTCGCGCAGCTTTTCAAAGCAGCGTTTGAGCAAACCGAGGTTTTTCTCTGGTGCGAGCCTTCCTACGTGAATCACCGCAATATCGCGCTCGCCCAGTCCCCATTGCTCACGCAGGGCATTCAGGCGTTTGGCCGGATGAAACAACTGGCTGTCCACCCCTCGGGACAACAACGCCAGTCGCTCGAAATGCCGCCGCTCCAGTTCCAGTCGCTGACTGATACTCGGCACCAGCGTCAGCGCCGAACGGTTGTGAAACCAGCGCAAATAATGCGTCAGGAGCCGCGTCAGCAGGCCGAGGCCGTATTGGCTGGTGTATTGCTGGAAATTGGTATGAAAGCCACTGACCACCGAAATCCCCAGTCGTCGCGCCGCTCGCAACGCCGACAGACCGAGCGGGCCTTCGGTGGCGATGTACAGCACGTCCGGACGCTGGCGCTTCCAGCGCCGCAGCAACTTGTGCATCGACGATTGGCCCCATTGCAATCCGGGATAGCCCGGCAGCGGCCAGCCCCGGCACAAGAGCAAGGCATCGTCTTCAGTACGCTGCGGATCGTCGGCCTGACGTGGGCGTATCAGGTCGACCCGGTGCCCACGCGCACGCAGTCCATCGCACAAGCGGCCAAGGGTATTGGCCACGCCGTTGATTTCCGGTGGGAAGGTTTCGCTGATCAGAGTGATATGTAGAGCTGTCGTCATGACCTCAGTGTCGGCTGAGGCCATGTCGAACTTATGACGTTCGGATGATGGATTTGTGACGCCGCGTTAGCGCTGGGTCACAAGATTCTCGGCACCGCGCTCACGTACCCAAAACAACGTTGCCCCAGCCACCGCGGCCGGCATCATCAGGATGTTGACCACCGGAATCAGCAGCACCAGATAAACGATCCCGCCGAAACTCATGCTCTGCCAGCGCTTTTCGCGCAGCCAGGCGAGCATTTCGTTCCAGCCCAGTTTGTGGTTGTCCGCCGGGTAGTCGATGTACTGGATCGCCATCATCCACACGCCGAACAACAGCCACAGCGGTGCGGCGACGATGTTCACCACGGGGATGAACGAGAGAATGAACAGGCCGATCGCCCGAGGCAGGAAGTAGCCGAGCTTGCGCATTTCCCGGGCGAGGGTACGCGGGACCATGGCGATCAGTTCGCCCCAGCTGAAGGCCGGGAAGTCGTCGGTGCCACGCACCACCACTTCGACTTTTTCCGCGAGGAAACCGTTAAACGGCGCAGCAATGATATTGGCTAGCATGGTGAACGTGAAAAACACCATCAATGCCACCAGCACCACGAACAGCGGCCAGAGAACGTAGCTGAGGAAACTCAGCCACTCGGGCAGGGATGGCATCAGCGTGTCGACCCACAGGCTGAACTGGTGGCCGGCCAGATAGATCAATCCGACGAACAGCACCAGGTTGATCGCCAGCGGCAGCAACACGAACAGGCGCAGGCCGGGACTGAGAACCAGTTTGAGGCCTTCACGCAAGTATTGCGGGCCAGACAGAACAGGGGCGGGCATAAGGTGCTCCGAGCAAGGGAAAACGCGCCGACCTTACCGACTTTGCACCACGTGCGAAAGCGCGGCAGAGCGATCGACATTCACTGTAACAAAGACGTCCATCTCGTCAGTGTGTCGGCATAGAGACCACCTATGAGCTGGATTGTTAAACCGTATTTCCTTAATCTTGCCCCCCTCGATACGCTGCACCCAACTTTTTACAGGACTGTCGAGTTCATGCCTTCCCCAAGGTTATCCACAGTCCTTTTTTATTCCGCCGGCAGTCCGGCGTCCGCGCCAGCTGTATTGGCCGGTCAACAGGAGCAGATTCATGTCTGAAGTCCGTCATTCGCGAGTGATCATTCTCGGTTCCGGCCCTGCCGGTTACAGCGCTGCGGTGTATGCCGCGCGTGCCAACCTCAAGCCGCTGCTGATCACCGGCATGCAGGCTGGCGGTCAACTGACCACCACCACCGAAGTCGACAACTGGCCGGGCGACGTCCACGGTCTGACCGGTCCGGTGCTGATGGAGCGCATGCGCGAGCACGCCGAGCGTTTTGAAACCGAGATCGTTTTCGATCACATCAATGCCGTCGACTTCGCTTCCAAGCCTTACAGCCTGACCGGCGACAGCGCGACTTACACCTGCGACGCCCTGATCATCGCCACCGGTGCCAGCGCTCGTTACCTGGGCCTGCCGTCGGAAGAAGCGTTCATGGGCAAAGGCGTTTCGGCCTGCGCGACCTGCGACGGTTTCTTCTACCACAACAAACCGGTTGCAGTGGTTGGCGGCGGTAACACCGCTGTTGAAGAGGCCCTGTACCTGGCCAACATCGCCAGCACCGTGACCCTGATCCACCGTCGCGAAACCTTCCGCGCCGAGAAGATCCTGATCGACAAGCTCAACGCTCGCGTGGCTGAAGGCAAGATCATCCTCAAGCTCAACGCCACCCTCGACGAAGTCTTGGGCGACAACATGGGTGTGACCGGTGCGCGTCTGAAGAACAATGACGGCAGCTTCGACGAAATCACCGTTGACGGCGTGTTCATCGCCATCGGCCATACCCCGAACACTTCTCTGTTCGAAGGTCAGCTGGATTTGAAGGACGGCTATCTGATCGTGCAGGGCGGCCGTGAAGGCAACGCCACCGCCACTAACGTTGAAGGCATCTTCGCTGCCGGTGACGTGGCCGACCACGTTTACCGTCAGGCCATCACCTCGGCCGGCGCCGGTTGCATGGCGGCACTGGACACCGAGCGTTACCTGGACGGTCTGCAGAACGCTTCGTTCTAAGATCGCAGGCACAAAAAAACCGGCTTCGGCCGGTTTTTTTATGAGAAGCAAAAGATCGCAGCCTTCGGCAGCTCCTACAGTAGATTTGTGTAGGAGCTGCCGCCGGCTGCGATCTTTTGATCTTGAATCAGCGGCGGGTCAGGGGTTGTGTTTCGAACTTCACGCCCGCCAGACCCTTCGCGATCAACGCGCGGATATTGCCGTGATCACTGCCCTCAGGCGTGGCCACTACCGAGCGGTAATGCTCGCCGAACGCCAGCAGCGCTTCCTCGTCACTCAAGCCTTCCAGCAATGCCAGACCCAGGGTCTTGCACGAGCCTTCGTTCTGCCCGGCGGCGTTTTCCACGCCACCGTTGTTGAACGCTTGAGGCTGGTAGTCATAGCCCGCGGCGATGAACGCCAGGGTGTCGGCGAAAGCGTGTTCGCCGCTCTTTAGGCTGGCGCGCAGGGTGTTCAGGTCACTCATGGGTTTTTCCTTTGGCGAACGCTGCTTGTTGCTCAGCGCTGGCTTCTTGCTGAAATTGGGCTTTCCACTCGGCGTACGGCATGCCGTAAACCACTTCGCGGGCGTCGTCGAGGCTGACCTCGATCTGGCGCTCATCGGCTTCGGCCTTGTACCACTTCGACAGGCAGTTGCGGCAGAACCCGGCGAGGTTCATCAGGTCGATGTTCTGCACATCCTTGCGGCTGTCCAGGTGCGCGACCAGTCGGCGGAAGGCGGCGGCTTCGAGTTCGAGGCGTTGTTGCTCGTTCATGGGAGTCTCTGCGAGACAGCTTCAAGCGACGAGCTTCAAGCTGCAAGATGGTTGGCGGTGATACGAAGTTTACAGCTTGGCGCTTGAAGCTTGAAGCTAGCGGCTCGCTGCAAGCGTGATTGACACCGACTCGGCAAAGCGCAGCGCGTGCGGCTTGTCGACTTCGACTTCGGCGTACAGCACCGAGGCGTTGGTCATCACCAGATCGAGCAATTCCTGGGTCAGGCGCTCGAGCAGGGCAAAACGATTGCCCTCGACGTGGGCGATGATTGCCTTGGTGATGGTGCGGTAATTGAGCGCGTGGTCGATGTCATTGTCACGCACCGCTTCTTGCGCGGCGTACAGGATGGTCAGGTTGATCAGCACATCCTGCTTGTTGAGGATTTCGTCCTCGTTGATCCCGATAAAGGTGCGCAAGCGCAGATCCTTGACCCGGATACGCGCCATTCCCGGCTGAAGTTGTGGCATTTACTTGCTCCGTCCAATCAATTGCAGGAACTCCTGACGGGTGTTGCTCGAGTCGCGGAAGGCGCCGAGCATGACCGAGGTGTTCATGGTCGAATTCTGTTTTTCGACACCGCGCATCATCATGCACATGTGTCTGGCCTCGATGACCACCGCAACACCGGCGGCATCGGTAACCTGTTGCACCGCATCGGCAATCTGCCGGGTGAGGTTTTCCTGAATTTGCAGGCGTCTGGCGAACATGTCCACCAGTCGCGCGATCTTCGACAGCCCCAGCACTTTGCCAGTCGGAATATAAGCCACATGGGCCTTGCCGATGAAGGGCAGCAAGTGATGTTCGCACAACGAGTACAACTCGATGTCGGCGACGATGATCATCTCGTCGCTGTCAGAGGCAAACAGCGCGCCATTGACGATTTTGTCGACGCTCTGCTCGTAACCGTGACACAGGTACTGCATGGCCTTGGCCGCCCGCGCCGGCGTATCGAGCAATCCTTCACGGTCGGGATCTTCACCCAGGCCAATGAGGATTTCACGGTAGTTCTCGGGCAGGGAACGGATCATCGAACATCCTCGCGGGGCAGCGTTATTTGACGTGCCTTCCGCCATTGACGGTCAGGGTCGTGCCGGTGACATAAGGGTTGTCGAGCAGGTAGCGAAGGCTCTGGTAGATCACTTCGCTACCGGGTTCGATGCCCAGCGCGGATTTGGCCAGGGCCTTGGCGCGGTACGCCGCGTCGTCGTCGGGGTTGAACAATAGCAGGGCCGGCGCAATGCCGTTGACCTTGATCGCCGGCGCATAACGGGCGGCGAAGGACAGGGTCAGGCTGTCGAGCCCGGCTTTGCTGGCGCAATAGGCGATGTGCTTGCTGCTGCCCTTGCGAGTGACATCGTCGCTGATGTGGATGATGTCGGCGGGTGTCGATTGCTTGAGCAGGTCGGCGCAGTGCAGGTTGATCAGATAGGGCGCCAGCATGTGAATGTTGACCATGCGGTTGAACGCTTCGGCTTCGCTGCCCGGGGTTTCCGCCTGCCAGTCGGAGGCGTTATGCACGATCGCCCGCAGGCTGTCGGTGTGGGTGTTCAATTCGGCGATGAACGCGAGGATGCCGGCTTCGCTGGAAAAGTCTGCGAATACGCCGATGGCGCCCAGATCACGTAGCGTCTGGACACCGGGGCGTTCGCTGCGATAGGTGAAAATGACGCGGTGGCCGTCTTCGAGCAAACGCTGCGCGCAGTGCAGACCGACACGTTGGCCGGCGCCGGTGATCAGGATCGGGGCGGAGGTTGTAGTCATGAACGGCTCGCGTCGCGGTGGGTGCAAAAACTATAACAGCGGCGGGCCTGAAAAGATCGCAGCCTCCGGCAGCTCCCGCACTGCGCCACTGTCGCAACTGTGTAGGAGCCGTGTAGGAGCCATGTAGGAGCATTCGAGTGCAACGAGGCTGCGATCTTTTAGCGGTTCTGCGTAGAGGGTGCGACAGGCAACGGACGCGCAGGCGTGCTGTTCAACCAGTTCGCCAGCAACCGCGTCGACAACGGAATAAAGAAATAAACCATCAGCGGCGTCAGGCATGCCGTGCTGATCAACACTTTCGGCAAAAGGCTCATGTCCACGAGCAACGGACCCACGACAAAATTGAACAACAGCGACACCGGAAAGAATGCCAGCCAGATCGCAATCGCCTGTTTCCAGCGCGGCGGGCGCTGGCCGACTACGCTTGTGCCGAACCAGCCTTCGATGCCACTGACACGATGCTCTTTGGGATGGGCAAACAGATCGCTGCCACGATCCAGCCAGGCGGTACGCGAGGCCGAATGCTCCCACGCATGCAAAGTCTGTTCATCGACAAAGCGGAAGATAATCTGGAATTCGTTATCGCCGGGCGGCGGTGCGAGCACGCCGGAACCCAGATAACCGGGGAAATCGGTGGCCAGTTGTTCGCCTTCGCGCAGCCAGGCGATCAGATCCTGATAGCGGCCATCGGCGACGCGACGCGCAACCATCAGCGTGACGGGTGAAGTAGACATTGTGTATCTCCGTATCTCGATTGCGTCACTCCGGGTAGGAGTTTCGCCTGACGCAAGGCCGGGGTGGAGGCCTGCGCTTTTCAGCAAGCAAGGATTATTCCTGATTTTCGTGTTTAAACCAGAGACTTTCGTCGCATATCTCTACTTGAACGCAATCAGGGCATCGGGGTTAGAATGGGATCCAATTCACCCGTCCGGAAGTTGAGGCCCAATGCCTGTCATGACAGACGCGCACCCAGTTTCTCAGGCATCTGTTGCGCTCGAGCGCGAGGATCTGTTTCCTATCCGTGAAGTCGCGAGGCTGACAGGTGTCAATCCGGTCACGCTGCGCGCCTGGGAACGTCGCTATGGTTTGATCCTGCCGGTGCGCACCGAGAGTGGGCATCGGCTGTATTCGATGACCGAAATCGAGCGCGTTCGCAGCATCGTCGACTGGATCGATCGTGGTGTGGCGGTCAGCAAGATCGGCAAGATTCTCGCCAGGACCGAACCGCTGAAGGTTCTCGCGCACATCATTCCCGATGATCTGGTGCAAGCCGATTATCTGCAATGGCAGGTGCAGCTCCAGCAGGCGATCAGTTCTTTCGATGATCAACTACTGGATCGGGTCTACGGTCAGATCTTTTCTTCTTATGCGTTACCCGTTGTGTTTCAGGACATCCTGATGCCGTTATGGCTGCAGTTGTTGCAGCGTCAGGATGGCTTTGGGCAGACCAGCGAATGGTTGTTCTTTGACGGGTTTCTTCGAGCGCGGGTGCTGCATCGGATCATCACCCTGCGTGGCGCACAACCGCGACGGGTGATCGTCAGCGCACTGGCCGGGCAATGCCGGGAGCTTGAGTTGCTGGTGGCGGCGCTGTTTCTCAGTGGCAATGACGCAGGCGTTCGTGTGTTGACCACCGGCCAGCCGCTCGATGAGCTGACCCTCGTTTGCGAGAAGATCAAACCTGACGCACTGGTGCTGTTTTCCAATCACGCCCCGAGTGCCGATTTACCCCGGCGTCTGAATCGACTGGCCTTGAGTCTTGATTGTCAGCTGATGCTCGCCGGCGATGCGTCTGATCTGGCGCAAGAGAGTCTGGCCGGATCATCAGTGGCGTGCCTGGGTAATGAAGGGATGAACATGCGTCAACGCATGACGCAGTTTCTGGCGGGGAAGCTTGATACCTGAGAATCAGGTGTGCAGGGCAGGGTGCGTCAAACGATGTTGCTGCAGGATGAACTGGCGAAGACGCTCGGTTTCGTCGCTGTCTGTCTGGCTGAGTTCGTAGGCGTAGAAACCACTCTCGGTTTCGCGCTCGAAATTGCCGCGCAATGCGATCCGCTCATAACCCGAAGGGCTGAACCACAGCGCGAAATGCTTGGGCGGTTTGGTCTTGTTGCGCACTTCCAGCAGTACGCCTTTATGTGAAACCTCGTGAACCCACAGCGTGCCCGCCTGGCCTTTGGCATTCTCCAGCGCCACCGGCTCTTCAAGTGTCAGCCGCCACGGACGAACCATCGGGCCATCTTCGTAGATGCTTGGCACACCGAGGCGCAGGTGCAGTGCATGAAACTCGTCTTCCACCAGATGCAGTGGAAACGTCATCTGCTGATTTTCGAAGTTGGCCTGAATGGTCACTTGCTCGTGAGCGGCCAGACGCGTGAGCAAATCACGGATCTGCGAACCACCGTTAACCAGCAGACTCGACGTCGCATCCCGCACATTGAGTTGCGGGTTGTGCTGCATGGTCTGGATAAAATCCAGCTCATCCTGGGTCAGGAGCGCGTCGCGTTGCATGGCTAACTCGAAAGGAATAGTTACAAAGTCATTGGTGATTGTAGTTAATGACAACCAGTTCGATGTTTTGTTTTAACCGTTTGTCGCTTTCAAGGCGGCGAGTTCTGTTTCCAGTGCAGCGACCCGGGCCTCCAGCTGCGCGACACGTTGCTGAGCCTTGACCTGCATCGTCACATCTTTTTGCACGCCGACAAAGTAAGTCTGCCCGTCATCGGCATTTTTTACCGTTGAAAGTGACAATTCATTCCAGAACGCCGTGCCGTCCTTACGGTAGTTGCGCAAAATTTCCCGACACGAGCCGTTGGTACGCAATACATCGCGAATGAGCTCCAGGCTCTCCTGATCACGGTCGCCGGCCTGCAGAAAGCGGCAATCCTGATAGAGGATTTCTTCGCTGGAGTAACCGGTGAGACGCTCGAAGGCCGGGTTGACGTAGATCAGGATGTTGTCCCGCTCGCCTTCTTTTTCCGCGACCACAATCCCGTCATTCGATGCGTTGATCACCATTTGCAGCAAGTGAGCGTTGATCATCCTTGAATCCTTTCAGAGCTGGCATTGGCACGCATTCTAGAAGAACGGCGGTGCCTGTCCATAGGACATCAGCGCTCATTGAGAGCCAATCGCAACTTCACGGCTGAGGCTGTTACTATCGGCGCTCTTTTTTTCAGTTTCAGGATCAGATTGATGAAAGTCGCCATCCTCTCCGGTTCGGTCTACGGCACCGCCGAAGAAGTCGCCCGCCACGCCCAGAACCTGCTGAAAGCCGCTGGCTTTGAAACCTTCTACAACTCACGCGCCAGCCTGGCCGAGGTTCAGGCTTTCGCGCCGGAAGCGTTTCTTGCCGTGACCTCGACCACCGGCATGGGCGAGTTGCCGGACAACCTGCAACCGTTGTATTCGATGATTCGCGATCAATTGCCGGCAGCCTGGCGTGGTTTGCCGGGTGCGGTGATTGCTTTGGGCGATGCCAGTTACGGCGACACCTTCTGCGGTGGCGGTGAGCAAATGCGCGAACTGTTTTTCAGCGAACTCGGCCTGCGTGAAGTTCAAGAGATGCTGCGCCTCGATGCCAGCGAAAGCGTCACCCCGGAAACCGACGCCGAGCCGTGGCTGGCGGATCTGATTGGCGCGCTCAAGGGTTGATTGCCGCACCTTTGTTGGCGCCGTTGCGTTGACATGGATCCAAGGAGTTTGCATGGCTGACCCGTTCAGTCATCAAGCTGGCTGGCAATGCAACTACGCGATCGACTGCGCCTGACTAGACTGCTGACACCAGCAGAACAATAAGAACGCAGAGGTGCATACAGTGAGCGTAGCCCCCGTCCAGTCGTCCCTTAATGTCAAAGAGCAGGTCAGCGCCGCCGAGTGGCAGACACGCGTCGATCTCGCCGCTTGCTATCGTCTGGTCGCGTCGCATGGCTGGGACGATCTGATCTTCACGCACATATCCGCCAAGGTGCCGGGCACTGAAGATTTCCTGATCAATCCGTTTGGCCTGATGTTCCACGAAATCACCGCATCGAGCCTGGTGAAAGTCGATCAGGCCGGCAAAAAGCTCATGGACAGCCCCTACGAAATCAACCCGGCCGGCTACACCATTCACAGCGCCGTGCACGAAGTGCGTCACGATGTGGTTTGCGTGCTGCATACGCACACCGCTTCGGGCGTGGCGGTGTCGGCGCAAAAGCAAGGCGTGTTGCCGATCAGCCAGCAGTCGCTGTTCGTGCTGTCGAGCCTGGCGTATCACGGCTATGAAGGGGTGGCGCTGAATCACGAAGAGAAGGCGCGCTTGCAGGCCGACCTCGGTGAGAACAACTTCCTCATGCTGCACAACCACGGTCTGCTGACCTGTGGCGGCACCATCGCTGATACCTTCCTGATGATGTTCACCTTCCAGCGCGCCTGCGACATCCAGGTGATGGCCCAGACCGGCGGCGCTGAACTGATCGCCATCGAACCGCAGATTCTGGCAGGCGCCAAGGCAATGATCGCCGGCGTGACCAAAAGTGCTCAAGGCATGGGTGGCGCGCTGGCCTGGCCGGCGCTGCTGCGCAAACTCGACAAACACGACCCTGGATATAAACTCTAATGCCTCTTGCCGAGATTCCTCTGTGTGTCTGGCGTAAACGCAGCCAGACGTTTGTCTTTCGGGGCCAGTCGATCCGCTACTGGACGACGGGGCAGGGTGAGCCGCTGCTGCTGATCCATGGTTTCCCTACCGCCAGTTGGGATTGGCATTATCTGTGGCAACCACTGGCCCAGCGTTATCGGGTGATCGCTTGCGACATGCTGGGTTTCGGCGATTCGGCCAAACCGGTCAATCACCGCTACAGCCTGCTGGAGCAGGCCGATCTGCAACAGGCGCTGCTCGCGCATTTGCAGGTCGAACAGCCGCTACACATCTTCGCTCACGATTACGGCGACAGCGTCGCGCAGGAGCTGCTTGCCCGGCACTACGAAGACAAGATCGAAGTCGCCAGTTGCGTGTTCCTCAACGGCGGTCTGTTCCCGGAAACCCATCGTCCGGTATTGATGCAAAAGCTATTGCTCAGCCCGCTGGGCTGGATGATCGGCCGCGCCTTTACTCGCGACGCACTGGTGAAAAGCTTCCGCCAGATCTTCGGTCCGCAGACCGGGCCGACCGAGAGCGAGCTGGACGATTTCTGGAGCCTGGTCGACAGCAATCACGGCCCGCGCATCATGCACAAGCTGATTAACTACATCCCCGAACGCCGGGTGCAGCGTGATCGTTGGGTGGCGGCGATGCAGCGCGGCGAAGTGCCGATGCGGGTGATCGATGGCGAAGTCGATCCAATTTCGGGTGCGCACATGGTCGAGCGCTATCGGCAGCTGATACCGGATGCCGACTCCGTGCTATTGCCGGGCATCGGCCACTATCCGCAGATCGAAGCGCCGGTGCAGGTGCTCAAGCATTACCTGGCGTTTCGTGATCGTTTTGCGCTGCCACCGCGCAAGGTCGCGTGCTCCTGACAGATCAAAAGATCGCAGCCTGCGGCAGCTCCTACACCTATCCCATGTAGGAGCTGCCGAAGGCTGCGATCTTTTGATCTTCAGGTCTCTTGATTGCGCTGCACATCATCCCCCAGCCTTATCGCGCACCATTCAGCCTCAACCGTGTTCGTTGTGACCGAAAGCCCCGTGCCTGACACTCGGGGTCACTGTCCCTTGGCCTGCTGGAGTTGCCGCGATGAATGAGTCTGTGCGTTTCGAAGATAAAGTCGTGATTGTCACCGGAGCCGGTGGCGGCCTCGGACGGGCGCACGCTTTGCTGTTCGCCAAACAGGGCGCCAAAGTGCTGGTCAATGATCTCGGCGGCTCGACTCAAGGCGAAGGCGCCAATGCATCTGCGGCTGATCGAGTGGTCGCGGAAATTCGTGAAGCCGGCGGTATCGCCGAAGCCAACCACGACTCGGTTACCGACGGCGACAAACTGGTGCAGAACGCGCTGGATGTTTTCGGTCGCGTCGACGTCGTGGTCAACAACGCCGGGATCCTGCGCGACAAGACCTTCCACAAAATGGACGACGCCGATTGGGATCTGGTCTACCGCGTCCACGTCGAAGGCGCCTACAAAGTCACCCGCGCCGCATGGCCGCACCTGCGCGAGCAAAACTACGGCCGGGTGATTTTCACTGCTTCAACTTCAGGCATCTACGGCAACTTCGGCCAGTCCAACTACGGCATGGCCAAACTCGGCCTCTACGGCCTGACCCGCACCTTGGCCATCGAGGGCCGCAAGAACAACATCCTGGTGAACGCCATCGCGCCGACTGGTGGCACGCGCATGACCGAAGGTCTGATCCCGCCGCAAGTGTTCGAGCAACTGAAACCGGAACTGGTCAGCCCGTTGGTGGTGTACCTGGCCAGTGAGCAGTGCCAGGAGACTTCCGGGTTGTTCGAAGTCGGCGGTGGCTGGATGGGCAAGGTGCGTTGGGAGCGCAGCCTGGGCGCCGGGTTCGATCCGCGAGTGGGCTTCTCGCCCGAGGATGTAGCGGCGCACTGGCAGCAGATTTGTGATTTCGAAGGGGCGGCGCATCCGAAGGACAATATTGAAGCGCTGAAGGAAATGATGGCGAATTTGCAGAAGTATTCGCTTTAAGTGAGCTAGGCCCCCCACAAGATATTGTGGGGGGCTATTTCTGATCAATCGTAACGTTTTTCTGTCACGAAACTTGGTGCTTTCCAATTAGGTCCTCTTGCAGCCAATCCTTTCTCACCCTCAACCAATACTCCCTCATGAAAGAGTTTCGCATAGGATCTTTGAAGCTCTCCGTGCCTGATGGACTCAGGTTTGTAGCACGAGATCATCAGGTCGAGATGTGGGGGAGCTTTGATTAGCGCGAATACTGTCACTATGTCGTCGAGCGGTTCGTTTAAGACGATCTTTTCAATAATATTCATTTCCACATCTCCTTCAAAAACTTTTGATACTCACGCTTTTGCTGTTGGTTTTCAGCAGCCAATGCCTCAGGGGTATAAAGCAAAGTTGGATCGTCCTTGATTTTGAAGTCTTCCAATGTGGCAGTGTGCGCATTGTTCCATGTTGGAGTATTCGTGTCGGGCCGTTCTGTGTCGCTGATTCCGAGTGCGCGGAATCTTTCAAGCTCTCTGATTTCATGAGTGTAATAGCGTTTGTCAGTGTCGGTTATTTCCAGCTCGCCTCGTATGATTTTTTCGAGCCGAGCAATCATTAACTTGTTCCCTTCGGATTCTGGAAGCCGGGCTGTATGAAGTTCGACCAGTTCTAATCCGTCTTTGGAGGGCGTTATCTGAGTCCAATCCAAATCTTCAATATCCCCACCAGCTTCTTTTGGATTGAAATCACGCCCGCTAAACGCTCCCTCGACATCAGCCCCCTCGTAAGGGCTGCTAAAGACCACATACAACGGAGCAATCCCAGAGTCCTCCGGAAACACAATGATGAATCGTTCCCAGCCCTCGACCAGAATAGGATGCAGATCCAGACGCCCTTCAACCGGGACAATCGGTGCGCCGGAATACGCGGTCGACTCGGTTTCGACCATTGGCGATTCGGTCGAGCTGTTACCCGGGGAGATGGCGGGTGTCCAGGTCAGGAAGTCGGTTGGCGAATCCGGGAGCGCGGCCTCGTAAACATCATTCAGCAAGTCGTAAGCCGCATTCAGAACCAGCACGCTCGAGCGAATATGAAAGTCATCGGTCGAGGCGACGAATACTTCCGCGCCAGCGCCGAATGGCCGGACGCCCAAGCCTACCGGCATCTCCAGCGTGCCTTGTCGGTCGGCTATATCGCGCAGTGTCTGGGCAGACTCCGACGACAACTCGGAAAATGGAACGCTCATGGCAAACCGCTCGCCGTTTCCCAGGCGTGACGGCATCAATAAAGCCGCGAAACCTATCAACACCGGGCTGCCGAACAGCGCGGCGCCAGATGCTTTCACGGTCAGTAAACCTGAGCGCAGTGCATTGAGAATTGCGGAAGACGTCGCCGGGGGAATAGGTATGGCTGTCGAAGCAAAGGAGAAATGCGGGCTGGTTGAAGCCACTACTCCTGACGCAGCATAAACACGTTGAATCTCTGGCGAATGGTGCCCAAGATTTTGAGCGTCAGCCTCAGTCGTGAAGTCCGGTTCAATGTCGTGCAGCCCTGGTTCATTTCCCAATTGCTGCTGGTTCTCTAATGTCGCCAGATGAGCTTGGCGTTTGGCTAAGGCGGTCGCGGTATCAAGGACTTTGTGGCGAAGTTCCATGCTCTTTTTATCTGCTTGAACCTGCTTTTGTATCGCCTCAATGCGCAGTTCCATTTCCGCTTGAAGGCGAGCCTGCTCAGCGGCGAACACCCGTGCGGCTGTTTCAGCATTGGCTTGTGCTTCAGCCAATGCGATCCTCAATTGCGCAATCCGCTCTCTTTCCCGAGCTTCAGCATCGGCATTGATCCGCGCCACTTCAGCGGCTAGGCGAGCCTGTTCAGCATCCCGGCGTTGTTTCTCTGCGAGTGCGGCCAGCCTTGCCTGTTCCCGAGCGCGGGCTTGCTCTTGCTCTCGGCGTGCTGCTTCGGCAAGTTCTCTCTGCCGTTGTTGTTCGGCTGCGATCCGCGCATGTTCTGCAGCCAATCGCTGGGCTTCTTGCGCAGCGGCAGCCGCTTGCGCCTGATCATTGGCCAGCACGGCGGACAGCCAGTTCTGCACATTGATTTGCTGTTGATTGAGAAGCTGGACAGTCTGATTTAGCAGCCTCGCTTCATGGGCCGCCCGATAGGACTGACTCCATAGCTCTCGCACGGGCGGGCCTGTGCGGTTCGTTCGCCGGATAGCCGAGGCCTGATTCAGAAAATCATTGAAGTTTTTACCCAGCGGATCACTTCCAAAAAAACGATTGGCAATAGTGATCTGCTCGTGAAGTTGAGCGGACTTGCGTTGAATGAGGGTATTTCTTACATCCAGTTCGCGGACTATTGCTGCCGCGGGTGGTAGTGGACTGGTTGACCGTTCCAGCCGTGTTGCAGCGAGTTCATTCTCAATGGATTGAGGCAATGAGATGGACTTCGCGCTGAACTCCTGTTCCAGGGTGACTTGAGTTTCGTACATTAGTTCGCGGGTTTTATGGTTGGCGCCTGCCGGCCCAAACATGCCGCTATAGGAATAGCCCTGATTGCTTTCCTTGAAGGGGTCGTAATGATCAGGGGCGGGTGCATTAATATGTGTTGCATCAAGTATCAAGGGTGGAGGTCTTTGCATATTCATGTCCTTTTGAATTGCGTGGCGGCTCGCTGGAAAGTAGGCGCGGGCGATAGTGACTTCCGTGTCACCGGCGAATATTTGAGATGTTTCAAGTTACATCAGAATTGCTGTTGCAAAATCCGAGAAGCTTGTAAGTAACAAGGCGTTGTTTTGAGAGGTTTTTCGCAGACTAATAGCGAAGTGAGGAGGATTCTTCTGCGCTGCAGGAAAGGTCCGACGTTTTTCTCGGAATGTTTTTACAGTTCGTAGGGATGCCTTTTTCAACAGCCATAAAAAAGGCCGCTGCAAACGCAGCGGCCAAGGTAAGACGTTGGATCAAGGAGCTACAAATCAACGTCAGTGAACACCGGGGCGATAAACCGAATCTTCGATTCATCTGAAATCTGTCAACAGTGGCCTGAATTGCTCAGTAGCCAAGGCTGGGTGCTTTTCGGCGTGTCCCGTGAAAGCCCGCTCAGAATACGGTTTCAAATCTGTAGGAAAAATACCGATTCCAGACATGCACTGTTACGGGGCATGCAACAGTCTGCAGCGGCTGATGTGCACCATGCGCGGCACTGATGATTCTCTATCCAGCCTATCCATGATCGATGCAAAGCCGCGTACTGCATGGGCATTCATCCTTTCGAGCGACAACGCGAATACCTCCTTGGTGCGCTTATCGACCCGGTCACGCGGCAGTAGGGTGGGGCCTTCTGTCACTCACCGGGGAAGACGCATGACAACAAAAACAATGCGCGCCATCTTCACACCGCAGGCGCTGGCAGCCGCGGTGGCTCTGGGTTGCTGTGCCCAGGCGCATGCGGTTGCTTTCAATATCGGAGAAATCGAGGGCACGTTCGATTCGTCGCTCTCGGTCGGTGCGAGTTGGGGCATGCGCGATGCCGACAAGTCGCTGGTCGGTACGGTCAACGGTGGGACCGGGCAATCCTCGACCGGTGATGACGGGCGTTTGAACTTCAAGAAGGGCGAGACTTTCTCGAAAATCGTTAAAGGCATTCACGACCTCGAACTCAAGTACGGCGATACCGGTGTGTTCGTGCGTGGCAAATATTGGTACGACTTTGAACTCAAGGACGAGGACCGCGAGTTCAAGCAGATCAGTGACAGTGGCCGCAAGGAAGGCGCCAAATCATCCGGCGCGCAAATTCTCGATGCATTCGTCTATCACAACTATTCCATCGGCGACCTGCCGGGCACCGTGCGCGCCGGCAAACAAGTGGTCAGTTGGGGCGAAAGTACTTTCATCGGCAACTCGATCAACAGCATCAACCCGATCGACGTGTCGGCATTCCGTCGTCCCGGTGCAGAGATCAAGGAAGGCCTGATTCCGGTGAACATGTTGTTCGGCTCCCAGGGCCTGACCGACCAGTTGACCATCGAAGGCTTCTATCAACTGGAGTGGGACCAGACCGTTGTCGACAACTGCGGTACGTTCTTCGGCGTCGACGTGGTGGCGGACGGCTGCTCCAGCGGCTACACCGTCGGCAACCCGGCCATTGCGCCGCTGGTGCCGTTGACCACCGCGTTTGGTCAGGGCATTCAGGTCACCCGCGAGGGCGTAGTCATCCCGCGCGGCGGCGACCGCGATGCGCGGGATTCCGGGCAGTGGGGCACGGCATTGCGCTGGCTCGGCGACGATACCGAGTACGGCCTCTATTTCATGAACTACCACAGCCGCACGCCAACAGTCGGCACCACCACCGCAGGGCTTTCGACTCTGGCGGCATTGCCGGGCATGGTCGGTATTGCCAACGGTCTGGCTCCCGGCAGCGGTGCCGGGCTGGCGCAAAGTGTGATGCTCGGGCGCGGTGGCTACTACCTCGAATACCCGGAAGACATTCGCCTGTACGGTGCGAGTTTCTCTACCACGCTGCCCACCGGCACCGCATGGACCGGCGAGATCAGCTACCGACCGAACGCTCCGGTGCAAGTCAGCACCAATGACCTGACGCTGGCATTGCTCAACCCGATCGCCGGCGGCGCAGCTTCGCCGATCGCCACCTCGCCGGGTTCGGACAATACGGGATACCGGCGCAAGGAAGTGACGCAGATCCAGAGCACCCTGACGCACTTCTTCGACCAAGTGCTGGGCGCCCAACGCCTGACCCTGGTCGGTGAAGCGGCGGTGGTACGGGTCGGCGGTCTGGAGTCGCGCAGCAAGCTGCGTTATGGCCGCGATTCGGTATACGGCCAATACGGTTTTGGTGGCGACACGGACGGCTTTGTCACCTCGACTTCGTGGGGCTATCGCGGCCGCGCCATCCTCGATTACGCCAACGTGATCGGCGGGATCAACCTCAAACCCAACCTGTCGTGGTCGCACGACGTCGCCGGTTATGGCCCCAACGGCCTGTTCAACGAAGGCGCCAAAGCGATCAGCGTCGGCGTCGATGCCGACTATCGCAACACCTACACCGCGAGCCTCAGCTACACCGACTTTTTCGGTGGCGACTACAACGTCCTCGAAGACCGTGACTTCGTCGCTCTGAGCTTCGGCGTGAACTTCTGATCTGCCCGAGAAGGATGAAAGCAATGCGCAAAATGATTCTGCAATGCGGTGTGCTGGCCCTGAGTCTGCTGGCGGCCAACGTGATGGCGGCGGTGTCGCCGGATGAGGCGAACAAACTCGGCACCAGCCTGACCCCGCTGGGTGCCGAGAAGGCCGGCAACGCCGACGGCTCGATCCCGGCATGGACGGGCGGCATCGCGAAAAACGCTGGTGCGGTGGACAGTAAAGGCTTTGTCGCCGACCCGTTCGCCAATGAAAAACCGCTGTTCACCATCACCGCTGCCAACGTCGATCAGTACAAAAGCAAACTGTCTGAAGGTCAGGTAGCGATGTTCAAACGCTATCCGGAGACCTACAAGATCCCGGTCTATCCGACCCACCGCACCGTTGCCGCACCGCCGGAAATCTACGAATCGGCCAAGCGTAGCGCCCTTAACGTTACCACCATCAACGACGGTAACGGCCTGGCCAACTTCACCGGCAATCGCTACTACGCCTTCCCGATTCCGAAGAATGGCGTGGAAGTCTTGTGGAACCACATCACCCGTTATCACGGCGGCAACGTCAAGCGGATCATCACCCAGGTGACACCGCAAACCAACGGCAGCTACACGCCGATCCGCTTCGAAGAAGAGATCGCCGTGCCGCAACTGATGAAGGATATCGATCCGGATAAAGCCGCCAACGTGCTGACCTTCTTCAAACAGTCGGTGACGGCTCCGGCGCGGCTGGCCGGCAACGTGCTGCTGGTGCACGAAACCCTTGATCAGGTGAAGGAACCGCGCCTGGCGTGGATCTACAACGCCGGTCAGCGTCGCGTCCGGCGCGCGCCGCAAGTGGCCTACGACGGCCCGGGCACCGCCGCCGATGGCCTGCGCACTTCGGACAACTTCGATATGTTCTCCGGTGCACCGGATCGTTACGACTGGAAACTGGTCGGCAAAAAGGAAATGTACATTCCGTACAACAGCTACAAACTCGACTCGCCGAAGCTCAAGTACGACGACATCGTCAAGGCCGGGCACATCAATCAGGACCTGACGCGCTACGAGCTGCACCGCGTGTGGGAGGTGATCGGCACGGTCAAGGCGAACGAGCGGCACATCTACGCCAAGCGCCACATGTACATCGACGAGGACAGCTGGCAAGTGGCGCTCGCCGATCACTACGACGGTCGCGGGCAACTGTGGCGCGTCGCCGAAGGTCACGCCGAGTACTACTACGATCATCAGGCTCCGGCCTACACCCTCGAAGCGCTCTACGACATTATTGCCGGCCGCTACATCGCGCTGGGGATGAAGAACGAAGAGAAGCACGGCTACGAATTCGGCTTTGAAGCCAAGGCTGCCGACTACACGCCAGCGGCCCTGCGTACAGAGGGTGTGCGGTAACGGTTCTGATACATCGGCTGAACAAAAGGCGACCGCGCGGTCGCCTTTTTTATGGCCGCTAATCAGCGCGCTGAATACTTGTCAACAAGCCGCCGGGAGAGGGCTAGGGTGAGCTCACAACTATAAAAAGGCTCATCCGATGACCGCCATGACTGCTTGTCTGGATCGCCCCGGTTTTCTCCCCAGACTGTCCTCCCATCACCAGCCACGTACGCGATTGAGCGAGCCATTGCTGGCGTCGGTGGCACGGGTCAGGCTCATTTGTGCACCCGCCGGCAGCGGCAAGAGCGCGCTGCTCGCCGAGTGCCTGCTTCAAGCGCCGCAACGTTGCGAAGTGTGCTGGCTACCACTGGCTGGCGCCGCTTTGAGTGTCGACGAATTTTGTCTGCGATTGGCACAGGCGTTGGGACTGGCAGAAACAACGGAGTCCGGTCTGGTCGCTGCGCTGAGTCGCTGGTCGTTGCCGACCTGGCTGTTTATCGATGACTACTGTCGGCTGCCGGAACCTGCGCTTGATGCGTTGCTTGACCGTTTGCTGACGGTCAGTAGCCCGGCGTTCACCTGGTGGATCGGCACCCGCCGACGGCCGCAATGCAACTGGCCGCGGTTGCTGCTCGACGACGAACTGTACGAGTGTGAAAGCGCGACGCTGGCGCTGTCTGCGGACGAAATCGCCCAGGCGCTGCGACATCTGTCGCCCGAGCAGGCAAGCAGTGTGGCTGCACGTATCGTCCAGCGTACCGGTGGTTGGTGCGCCGGGGTGCGCATGGCGCTGCTGCAAAAGTGTGACTGGTCGCAAAGCAATCAGCCGCAGCAACGGGTGGATACGCTGCTGGATTATCTGCAACACGAACTCTTCAATAACCTCACGCCGGAGCTGGCCGAGAACTGGCGGGTGCTCGCGCATCTACCGCGCTTCAATGCCGAGCTGTGTGAGCATCTGTTTGGTGCCGGAGAGGGCGCACAGTGCCTGCGCACCCTGCAAACACTGGGCTGCTTTATCGAGCCGTGGCACGACTCGGCCGACTGGCTGCGGGTTTTTCCACCGTTGTCGCGGGTGATGCGCGACGAACAATGGCCCGCAGGTCGTTCCTGGCATCGGCGGGCGTGTCAGTGGTTTTCCTGGCGGCAGGATTGGCGTTCGGCCTTCGAACAGGCGTTGCTCGCCGAAGAACATGAAATCGCCGTCAGCCTGTTGCAGCACTTCAGCTTCGAGCATTTGTTTGAAGAGCAAACCGTGGTCCTGTTACTGCAATTGCATGAGCAACAGAGTGAAGAGTTGACCCTGAGCACGCCACAACTGGTCGGTCTGATCACAGCTGCATTGCTCTTCGCCGGTCGTTTTGAACAGGCGGCGCAATGCATCGAGCATTTAGGGCGGTTCATGCCGCAGCCTTCGCCAGCTCATGAGCGGCAATTGATTGCGCGTTGGCAAACGTTGAAGGGGTGGTTACTGCATCTGGAAGGGCGGATGGAGGGCGCTCACGAATACTTTTCGCAAGCGTTGGAGGTACTCGATTTCGATAACTGGATCGCTCGGGTGATGTGCTTGTCAGGGTTGACCCAGCAGGCGTTGTTGCGCGGCGAACTGGACGTAGCCCATGCCCGTAATCGTCAGGCACTGTGTCTGGCACGGGCGCAAGGCTCGCTGGTTTTCGAAGCACTGCTGGAGCTTGATCACGGGCAATTGCTCGAACAGCGCGGCGCGGCACCTCGGGCTGAAAGTCTTTTGGCGGGCGTGCATGATTTACTCGTCCGGCAACCGAACCGCCTGACCCCGCTGTTGGGACGGATTGCGCTGCGTCGTGGGCGTCTTGCGCTGAGTCAGGGCCAGGATGTCTTGGCGGCGGATTTTTTCCAGTCCGGTCTGGACGGTTGCGGGCGCAACCATGACAAGCGTGCCCTCTACGGCTATCTGGGGCTGGCGCAACTGGCTGCCAATCAGGCGGATTATGAGAAAGCGTTCGTGTGGCTGCGCGATGCGGAACGGCTGATGCAACAGCGGCAGATTCCAGACACGGTTTATCGTGGCGTGGTGTTGCAAGTCAGCAGTCTGTTCTGGCTGCAGCAGGGCCGTCATGAGCTGGCGTGCGAGGCGATGGCACGTCTGTTACGGCACTATCAAGGAGCGGACGCTTTGCAGGCGCCGCCGGCAACACTCGAGTTGATTCCCCGCGTCGAGTACTTGTTGATCCTTGCTGAGGCAGGGTCAGGCTCGGCTCGCAACCCGATGGGCCGGCTACAGCGTCTGCTCGAAACGGCGCAGCGCTGCAGGATGCTCATTCTGGAAACCGACTTGCATCTGGCGATGGCAGAAGTGGCCTTTTCGCAGGGTGATCAGACTTCGGCGCGCGCCAGCCTGCAGCAGGGTCTGGAGCTGAGTCGTCAATATGGGCTGCATCAGGCGTTGCGTGAACTGCAACTGCGCCACCCGGGGCTGTTGCAAATACTGGCAAACACGGTTTCGGAGCCGGCCACTGTTGAAGTGGCGAGCGGTAGTGGTTTGCTCAGTCAACGTGAGTTGGAAGTTTTACGCCTGATTGCCAAGGGCCATTCCAATCAACAGATTGCAGATGAGCTGTTTATTTCTCTGCACACGGTGAAGACTCACGCCAGGCGGATACATGGAAAACTGGGCGTCGAGCGAAGAACGCAGGCTGTAGCCAGTGCCAAGTTGCTGGGGTTTGAGCTGTAGCAATAGTTTTCAAAGAGATTGTGCAAGAGGAAGCGGCGGGCGACAGCAAAACTGTGTTGCTGCAACCCTTCACAACGTCGCTGACCGGCGGATCGACGCAGGCGGCTAAGCGTCAAACCCCATCCGCCAACTCACGGCCCGCGTCGCAGCCAACAACCGCTGCGCCGCCGGGCCGTTTTCGTCGGCGTGGAACAGCGAGGTCGGGCCAACGATGGTCAGCACCGCTGCAACTTGTCCGACGGCGTTGAACACCGGTGCCGACAAGGCATCCACACCCGGCATCAGCAAGCCGTGGACATGATGCAGGCCGCGCTCGCGGATCTGTTCGCACAACGTCGCATAGGCGGTTTCGTCCTTCAACGGATGCTCGGCAACGGCGATTTCCCGCGCGCGCAATTCGTCGGTTTCCCGATGCGGCAGGTAGGCGCTGAACACCAGTCCTGTCGAGGAACTGAGCAGCGGCAGCACCGAACCCAATTGCGTGACCACCGTCACTGCACGCACCGCCGGTTCGATGTGCACCACGGTTGCTCCCTGATTGCCCCACACCGCGAGGAAACAGGTTTCGTTGAGTTCGTCACGCAGTTCCGACAGAGGCAGGGCGGCGACTTTCAGCACGTCCATACTGTTGAGTGCCGCCAGGCCCACGCGCAGTGCTTCGCGGCCGAGACCGTAGTGGTTGGTCGCTGGATTTTGCTCGGCGAATCCGCTGGCAATCAACGCCTGCAAGTAGCGGTGCACCTTGCTCGCCGGCATCTGCACGTGTTCGGCCAGGCGCGACAGCGAAGTGGAGGGCGACAACTCGGCCAAAGCCTTGAGGATGTCGGTGCCGACTTCGGCGGAGCGGACTTTCTGTTTGCCGTTACTGTCGCTGGTTTTTTCCATGGTGCGGCCGGGTTCCAATACGAATGGGCGTCTTTATAGCTTGACGCTGGATAGCGAGCAAATTACGTTATGCGTAATCGAATTACGATAATAACAACCCCGGCGTGCCGAAACCTCTGAGCCAGAGCGATGGGCCACTGCCGACTCCCTGTTCAGGAGGCTCCATGAACCTCGATTCAACCGCGTCGACGCTGGCTTATCAGTCCGGTTTCGGCAACGAATTCAGCTCTGAAGCGTTGCCCGGCGCGCTGCCCGTTGGCCAGAACTCCCCGCAAAAAGCCCCCTACGGCCTGTACACCGAATTGTTCTCCGGCACCGCGTTCACCATGACCCGCAGTGAAGCGCGGCGTACCTGGATGTACCGGATTCAGCCCTCAGCCAATCACCCTGCATTCGTCAAGCTGGAGCGGCAACTGGCCGGTGGGCCTTTGGGTGAAGTGACCCCCAATCGCCTGCGCTGGAACGCGCTGGACATGCCGGCCGAACCGACCGATTTCATCGATGGACTGGTGAGCATGGCGGCCAATTCCGGCGCCGAAAAACCGGCCGGCATCAGCATCTACAACTACGCGGCCAACCGCTCGATGGAGCGGGTGTTTTTCAATGCTGACGGCGAACTGCTGCTGGTGCCACAACTGGGACGTCTGCGGATTGCCACTGAGTTGGGCGTGCTGGAAGTCGCCCCTCTGGAAATCGCCGTGCTGCCACGTGGCCTGAAATTCCGTATCGAACTGCTCGACCCGCAAGCGCGCGGCTACGTTGCCGAGAACCATGGCGCGCCACTGCGTCTGCCGGACCTTGGGCCGATCGGCAGCAACGGTCTGGCCAATCCGCGCGACTTCCTCACCCCGGTCGCCGCTTACGAAAACCTGCAACAACCCACCACGCTGGTGCAGAAATTCCTCGGCCAGTTGTGGGCCACCGAGCTCAATCATTCGCCGCTGAACGTGGTCGCCTGGCACGGTAATAACGTGCCGTACAAATATGATCTGCGCCGCTTCAACACCATTGGCACGGTCAGTTTTGATCACCCCGACCCGTCGATCTTCACCGTGTTGACCTCGCCGACCAGCGTGCACGGTCTGGCCAACCTCGACTTCGTGATTTTCCCGCCACGCTGGATGGTGGCCGAGAACACCTTCCGTCCGCCGTGGTTCCACCGCAATCTGATGAACGAATTCATGGGCCTGATCCAGGGCGAATACGACGCCAAGGCCGAAGGCTTCGTGCCCGGCGGTGCCTCGCTGCACAGCTGCATGAGTGCTCACGGCCCGGACGGCGAGACCTGCACCAAAGCGATCAATGCCGAACTTGCACCCGCAAAAATCGACAACACCATGGCCTTCATGTTCGAGACCAGCCAAGTGCTGCGCCCAAGCCGCTTCGCCCTCGACTGCCCACATCTGCAACCCAATTACGACGCTTGCTGGGCCACATTGCCCGCCACGTTCGACCCGACCCGGAGATAACCCATGACTCAGAATTCCATCACCCGCAGCTGGGTTGCGTCGGCCAACGGCCACGCCGATTTCCCGCTGCAGAATCTGCCGCTGGGTGTGTTCAGCATCAACGGTTCAGAACCGCGCAGCGGTGTGGCCATTGGTGACCACATCTTCGATCTGCAAGTTGCCCTTGAAGCAGGTCTGTTCGACGGCGCCGCTCGCAGTGCTGTGGAAGCCACCCGTGGCGGCCAGTTGAATGCCTTCTTCGACCTCGGTCGCGAGGCGCGGGTTGCCCTGCGCGAACGTCTGCTGGAACTGTTCAGCGAAACCAGCACCCAGCGCGGCGACATCGAAGCTCAAGGCGCGAAACTGCTGCCATTGGCCGCCGATTGCCAGATGCATCTGCCGGCGCGCATCAGCGATTACACCGACTTCTACGTCGGCATCGAGCACGCGCAGAACGTCGGCAAACTGTTCCGCCCGGACAACCCGCTGCTGCCGAACTACAAGCACGTGCCGATCGGCTATCACGGTCGTGCGTCCACCGTGCGTGCGTCCGGCACCGATGTCCGTCGTCCTAAAGGCCAGACCCTGCCGGCCGGCGCTACCGAGCCGACTTTCGGCCCATGCGCGCGTCTGGACTATGAGCTGGAACTGGGTATCTGGATTGGTCAGGGCAACGAGATGGGCGACTCGATCGCCATCGGTGATGCCGCCGAACACATCGCCGGTTTCTGCCTGCTCAACGACTGGTCGGCTCGCGACATCCAGGCCTGGGAATACCAGCCGCTAGGGCCGTTTTTGTCCAAGAGTTTCATCACCAGCGTCTCGCCGTGGGTCGTCACTGCCGAAGCGCTGGAGCCGTTCCGCGCCGCACAACCGGCACGTCCGGAGGGCGATCCGCAGCCGCTGCCGTACCTGTTCGACAAGCGCGATCAGGACGGCGGTGCATTCGACATCGAACTGGAAGTGCTGCTGCTCACCGAAACCATGCGCGAGCAGAATCTGCCGGCTCATCGCCTGACCCTGAGCAACACCCGCTACATGTACTGGACCGTCGCGCAAATGGTCGCGCATCACAGCGTCAACGGCTGCCAGTTGCAGGCCGGTGACCTGTTCGGTTCGGGCACGCTGTCCGGTCCGGAAAACGGTCAGTTCGGCAGCCTGCTGGAAATCACCGAAGGCGGCAAAAAGCCGATCGAACTGGCGTCCGGCGAAGTGCGCAAATTCCTTGAAGATGGCGACGAAATCATCCTGCGCGCACGTTGTGCCCGCGACGGTTTCGCCTCGATCGGCTTTGGCGAATGCCGCGGCAAAGTGCTGGCGGCGCGCTGACAGGAGCGGCTCATGGATCTCTACACCTATTACCGCTCAACCTCGTCGTATCGGGTGCGGATCGCACTGGCGCTAAAAGGTCTCGACTATCAGGCGTTGCCGGTCAACTTGATCGCGGCGCCCGGTGGCGAGCATCGGCAGCCGGCGTATCTGGCGATCAATCCACAGGGCCGCGTGCCGGCCTTGCGCACCGATGACGGCGAACTGCTGATTCAGTCACCGGCGATCATCGAGTACCTGGAGGAACGTTATCCACAGGTGCCGCTACTCCCCGAAGACCTCGCTGCCCGCGCCCATGTACGCGGCGTGGCGGCGGTGATCGGTTGCGATGTGCATCCGCTGCACAACGTCAGCGTACTCAATCGGCTGCGGCAGTCGGGGCATGACGAACTGCAGGTCACGGCGTGGATCAGCCATTGGATCAGCCAGGGACTGACGACGGTGGAACAGTTGATTGGCGATAGCGGATTCTGTTTCGGTGAGTGGCCGTGCGTGGCGGACGTGTATCTGATTCCGCAGTTGTACGCGGCTGAGCGCTTCAATGTTTCGCTTGAAGCTTTTCCGCGGATTCGTCGAGTCGCGGCGCTGGCCGCTGAGCATCCGGCATTCATCCAGGCTCACCCGTCCAACCAGCCAGATACACCGTAAGCCTCACCAAAAAACCTGTGGGAGCGGGCTTGCCCGCGATAGCGATTTGGCAGACACATTTAAGTCGGATGGGCTGCCGTCATCGCGGGCAAGCCCGCTCCCACAGGGTTTGTGTTGCACCACCAAAAAAACCATAAAAACAAAACAGGTACCTCGCGATGCACAACCAGATTGCCAGCTTCCGGGCGGCACTCGACGCCCGTCCTGTGTCTCGATATCAGTGGTTGCTCTTGATCCTGCTCGCCTTGTTGCTGGTCACCGATGGCTATGACGCCCAGGTGCTCGGCTACGTGGTGCCTGCACTGGCGCAGGATTGGGGTCTGGAAAAAGCCGCGTTCGGGCCTGTGTTCAGTGCCAACCTGCTAGGCCTCACCATTGGCTCCCTCGCCGTCACGCCGCTGGCCGACCGTTTTGGCGTGCGGCGAATTCTGCTTGCTTGCGTGCTGATCTACGCCAGTCTGACGCTGCTGATGGTGTTCGCCGACTCCCTGAATTCGCTGATGGTCGCGCGCTTCATCTGCGGCATCGGTATGGGCGGTGCAATGCCTAGCGCGATGGCGCTGATGTCGGATTATTCGCCGCCACGCTTGCGTACCTTGATGGTCACGCTGGCGGCTTGTGGCTTCTCGTTTGGTGGTGCGGCGGGTGGTTTTGTAGCCGCCGGGTTCATCGATCAGTTCGGCTGGCAGGCAGTGTTCCTCGCCGGTGGTGTGACGCCGCTGCTGCTGTTTCCGTTTCTCTGGTGGATGCTGCCCGAATCCTTGCCGCGCCTGCTGCGTGATCAGCCACCTTATGCGCGACTGCGCAGAGTTACCGGGCGAATGTTGCCGGGCTGGCAACCTCCGCTGGCCTCGGTCGAACAGAATGAACGCGAGCAGGGCAGTAAACTGACCGTGGTCGAACTGTTCCGCAATGGTTACGCGCGGCCGACCCTGCTGATCTGGGCGACCTTTTTTGTCAGCCTGATCTTGCTGTATTTCATGATCAGTTGGTTGCCGTCGCTGCTGCTGGAAAGTGGCCTGAAACTCAATGAGGCCAATCTGGTGACGTCGATGTTTCTGTTCGCCGGCACCCTGGGGGCGATTTGCATGGCCTGGTTCGCCGACCGCTTGAAACACAAGGTGCGACTGTTGTCCGGCGTGCTCGCAGGCGCTGCGCTGTGCACCATTGTGCTGGGGCTTAACCACGACAATCCGCGTTATCTGGTGGCCTGCGTGTTTGCTGCCGGGTTCTGCATCATTGGCGGACAACTGACGCTGAACGCTTTTGCCAGTAATTTCTATCCGGCGCATGTGCGCGCCACCGGCACCGGCTGGGCATTGGGTGTGGGGCGATTTGGATCGATTCTCGGGCCGTTGTTCGGCAGTCTGTTGCTGGCGATGCACATTCCGGTTCAGCAGATTTTCTTCTTCTGCGCGATTCCGGCCGTCATCGCCGCACTGCTGATCATCCAGGTGCGTTCGCCCTCGGAAAGCGTTGGGCAGCCGGTGGTGGAGCAAGCGCTGAAAAGCTGAAGATCAAAAGATCGCAGCCTGCGGCAGCTCCTACATTGGGATGGTGTACACCCTGTAGGAGCTGCCGAAGGCTGCGATCTTTTGCTGTTAGTGGACGACTGAATTCGGCGGCAGATGCCCGAGTCGTTCGGTCAGGCGCAGCCGTTGGATCGGGTCATCGCTGAGCAACAACGCATGTTCCAGATCAAACCGCTCGGCGTTCGGGCAGTCGAGCCGCTGATACAGGCTCGCTCGGGCCAGATAATCGGCGGCGCCGGCATCGCCCAGTTCAAGCACGCGTTCGGCGTCAATCAGCGCCGCGATGAAGTCATCCTGAGTCAGGTACAACTGGCGCAAATTGCGCGACAAGCGCTGCAGCATCTGCGCCGGCGTGGCAGTCAACAGGTGCTCGGCATTGAGTTTCATGTTGGGCCCGTATTGGCGCTGTAACAGCTCACGACAGTCGTTGGGATACAAACGGCGACCGCCGCACGGATCGAGCAGATGATCGGCACCGGGCACGCGCAACAGGAAGTGCCCGGGGAAGTTGACCCCGACCAGGGGAATCTCCAGACCGCGCGCCAGTTCCAGCGCAATCAAGGCCAACGCCAGCGGCTGCCCGCGACGGGTCTGCAACACTTTGTGAATTAAAGCGGCCTGCGGACGGAGCGGGGCGAAGTCATCCATGGCAAAGCCCAGATCATTCATGCGCCGCAATAACGGCTGCGCCAACTCACTGACTGGCAACATCGGCAAACCGTAGCTGACACGCTGTTGCAGATCCTTGAACTCCACCAGCAGCGCCTCGGGATCGACTGCTTTTTCGTGCTCGGCAGCCATCCACAGCGCGGCTTCGAACAGCGCGGGCGGTGAACGGTGCAGGCACTCGAAAAAGCGTTGGCGCGGACTCATCGAAATCTCCGTGGAATGCCTCGTTTTTAGCCCCGTCCGTGGCATTCGTCCAGTGGCTCGGTAAACAGGTCGAGAGATATGCCGTAAAGCCGTCGTCTGCACGCCTGCTTATTCCGGTGCGCTCCAGCAATTTTCAAGGGCAAGCCTATACTGGCGTTCTACAAGAAGTGATTCGGGAGCCCAACGATGTTTGCGCTCATGCAAAGCACTCGCCTGGAATCGCTGCACCTTAGCGTCGACCCGGTTTGCGGGTTGAAGGCGGTCATTGCCATCCATAACAGCCGTCTGGGCCCAGCCCTGGGCGGGTGTCGTTATCTTGCCTATCCGAACGACGACTCCGCCGTCGAGGATGCCATTCGCCTCGCTCAGGGCATGAGCTACAAAGCCGCGCTGGCGGGCCTGCCGCAGGGCGGTGGCGTTGCGGTAATCGTGCGCCCGATACATGTTGAAAATCGTGCAGCGCTGTTCGAAGCCTTCGGCCGGTGCATCGACCAGCTCGACGGTCGCTACATCACCGCCATCGACAGCGGCACCTCGGTGGCGGACATGGATTGCATCGCCCAGCAGACCCAGCACGTCACCAGCACCACGTCGGCCGGCGATCCGGCACCGCACGCGGCGATGGGGGTGTTCGCCGGCATTCGCGCCACGGCGATGGCGCGCCTGGGCAGTGACAACCTCGAAGGCTTGCGCGTGGCAATTCAGGGCCTGGGCAATGTCGGTTATGCCTTGGCCGAGCAACTGCACGCCGCTGGCGCCGAGTTGCTGGTCAGCGACATCGACCATGGCAAGGTGCAACTGGCGATGGAACAGCTTAATGCTCACCCGATTGCCAACGACGCGTTGCTCAGCACGCCGTGCGACATCCTTGCGCCGTGTGGTCTGGGCGGTGTGCTCAATAGCCACTCGGTGGCGCAACTGCGCTGCGCGGCGGTGGCCGGTTCGGCGAACAATCAGCTGACGCATCTGGATGTGGCCGATCAACTGGAACGGCGCGGCATTCTTTATGCGCCGGATTATGTGATCAACGCGGGTGGGCTGATTTACGTCTCGCTGAAACATCGCGGTGAGGAATTGACCACCATTACCGCGCATCTGTCGAAAATCAGCTCGCGGCTGACGGAAGTTTTTGCCCATGCGCAGGCGGAGAAACGTTCACCGGCGCGGGTGGCGGATGAGTTGGCGGAGCGGGTTTTGTATCGGTGATGGAGCGAAGATCAAAAGATCGCAGCCTTCGGCAGCTCCTACAGGGGCTGCGATCCTTGATTGGGGGCGGTGTTACTTTGCAGCTTTCGCCGCTTTGGCTGGCTTGACCGGCGCTTCGGCAGATTCTTCCACCTCGGCTTTTTCGACCGGCTCGGCCGGCGCATTGATCAGCTCCGACAGAGCATCAGGCTGGCTCTTGAATGCCCGGGCGAATACATCACGGTTCTTCGCCATGTAGATCCCGGCTTCTTCCACTTGCTGTTCAGTCAGGGACGGAACGGCTTTTTGCAACACATCGGCCAGATATTCGGCCAGTTCGAGCATTTTGTCATGACGGTCAGCTTCGGCTTTATCCATGAACAAGCGCTCCAGATCTCGGCTGCTGCGGTATACCACTTCGACGGCCATTCACCACCTCACATGCCTTCACATTTAGTTGTCTTTGCGACTACTGTATCTATATACAGCGAAAAGGATAAGCGAATCCCTGCGCTTTGGGTAGTGGCATTTCAATGTAGACCGAATTCAGGGTTTGTCAGTCGAGCCGTGTGACTGCCATTCGCAAGCAGGCTCACCCACATGAGCAGGGCATGTGCGACCAAACGCCACAGCGCGGGTTTTGCGGCACATCGCCATGATGCGTGGCCCTGTTTCTGCATGAAATCAGGCGCGTGCAGAAAACCGTCACGTCCAACACGCATCATCCGCTCGAATCGGGCTAAGGAACTTCATCGTGAAAATCAACTGGGCCGAGAAACTGCGGCAAAACGTGCATCAACTGGCCGAGTCCCTGGGCAACCTGTTCGTCGAGACTTTTCACTACCTTGCGCTGTTCGCCATCGGTGCGGTGACCGCGTATGCAGCGGTGATGGAGTTTCTCGGGATGCTCGAAGTCGGGCACATCAAGATCGATGACATTCTGTTGCTGTTCATCTATCTGGAACTGGGGGCGATGGTCGGGATTTATTTCAAGACCAACCACATGCCAGTGCGTTTCCTGATCTATGTGGCGATCACCGCGCTGACGCGATTGCTGATCTCCAACGTCTCGCACCACAACCCGCCGGACATGGGCATCATCTACCTGTGCGGCGGCATTCTGCTGTTGGCATTTTCGATTCTGGTGGTGCGTTACGCGTCGTCGCAATTTCCTTCGGTGAAGATCGAATACCCGCAACGCAAAGTCGGTACGGGTTCGAGTGAGCATCCCGATGTTGAGAAGGGCGAACTTTAAAGACCGGCCGCTGGCCGTGGCTGGCCTTTGATCTGTGGCGGTGGCGGGGTCAGCCCGTCGCCGTTGGTCATGGCTTCGAGAATCGCCATGGCGCTGTGGCCCTGCTCGATGGCGATGCCGAATTGAATGCTCTGCACCAACAGCTTGAGGCGTTTGGGGTCATTGCGCTGTTCGGCGCTGATCATCCGCTTGGCCACGATCCGGCCGCTGTTGGACAGGGTCAGCATGATGCTGCCGTCCAGGCCTTGAATGCTCAGGTTGATCTGATAGTCCGGCGCGAAGGTATCGGTAATGATCTGAAAAGGGTTGTCCATGATGCGTCACCGCCTGATTGAACGTGCAGTTGTTGACCGGCCGTGATCGGGTTGGTTCGCCCCACCAGACCATCGGCCATTCCGTGGCCATTTCGCCAAATTGTTTCTATGTAGGAGCTGCCGAAGGCTGCGATCTTTTGATCTTCTGAAGAAAGATCAAAAGATCGCAGCCTTCGGCAGCTCCTACAGAGGTAGCAAGGTGCATGCCGGGAAAATTGTCGAACAATGAATACGGCAACAAAAAGGCGAGCACTGGGCTCGCCTTGTTCATTTTTGGCCCGTTTGCGGGCGGGTGATCGCAGACAGTGCAGTCAGGCCGATCAGCACTCCACCCAGTTCACCGCCAGACCGCCGCGCGACGTCTCTTTGTATTTGTCGTGCATGTCGGCGCCGGTATCACGCATGGTGCGGATCACCCGGTCGAGGGAGATGAAGTGATTGCCGTCACCACGCAGGGCCATTTGTGTGGCGTTGATGGCCTTCACTGCCGCGATTGCGTTGCGTTCGATGCACGGCACTTGCACGAGGCCGCCAACCGGGTCGCAGGTCAGGCCAAGGTTGTGTTCCAGGCCGATTTCGGCGGCGTTTTCCAGTTGCTCGGGAGTGGCGCCGAGTATTTCGGCCAGACCGGCGGCCGCCATGGCGCAGGCCGATCCGACTTCGCCCTGACAACCGACTTCGGCGCCAGAGATCGAGGCATTTTTCTTACACAGAATGCCGACGGCGGCCGCGGACAGGAAGAAAGCGACGACGTCATCGTCAGACGCGTCCGGGTTGAATTTCATGTAGTAGTGCAAAACCGCCGGAATGATCCCCGCTGCGCCATTGGTCGGCGCGGTGACCATGCGCCCGCCGGCAGCGTTTTCTTCGTTGACGGCGAGGGCGAACAGGTTGACCCATTCCATCGCCGACAGCGTCGAGCTGATCACATTCGGTTTGCCGATTTCCAGCAGGCTGCGGTGCAGTTTCGCTGCACGGCGCGGCACCTTCAGACCCCCGGGGAGGATGCCTTCGTGGCGCAGGCCCTGCTCGACGCACTCGCGCATCACCGACCAGATATGCAGCAGGCCCTGACGGATGTCCGCATCGCTGCGCCAGGCGCGTTCATTGGCCATCATCAGCTCGGAAACGCGCAGATTGTGCTGCTTGCACAGCGACAACAGTTCGGCGGCGCTGGAAAAATCGTAAGGCAACACCACGTCACCCGACGGCGCCACACCTGACTCAGCTTCCGCCGCTTCGATGATGAAGCCGCCGCCGACCGAGTAGTACGTCTGCGTAAACAGCTCGGCAGATTCGCCAAAGGCTGTCAGCGACATGGCATTGGGGTGGTAGGGCAGGCTCTCGTCCAGCAGCAGAAGATCGCGTTGCCAGTCGAAGGCAATCGACCGTCCGTCGGCGAGGGGCAGTTGCCCGGTGTTGCGCAGTTGCTCGATGCGCGCATCGATGGTCGTCGGGTCGATGCTGTCCGGCCATTCGCCCATCAGGCCCATGATCGTGGCGCGGTCGGTGGCGTGACCCACTCCGGTGGCCGACAGCGAGCCGTACAAACGGATTTCGACGCGACGCACATCATTGAGCAGACGTTGATCGATCAGTGCTTGAGCAAAGGTCGCGGCGGCGCGCATCGGGCCGACGGTGTGGGAACTGGACGGGCCGATGCCCACTTTAAATAGATCGAAAACACTGATAGCCATGCTAAACCCTTACAAGCAATGGAGGAGGAATCGCTGCCATTTTTTGTCGGACAAGCGCAATGTCGGCGATACTGCCTCGCTCGGTCGGACGTGACCAACGAAACTTCCTAAGACAGCCTTTAGCAGGACTAAACGATGAGTCGTCAATTGCATGCCCAGACCTACGTCTGGCTGCAGGTATTTTCCTGTGCCGCGCGGCACCTGTCCTTCACCCGTTGTGCTGAGGAACTGCACATCACGCCGGGTGCGGTCAGTCAGCAGATCCGCCAATTGGAAGAGCGCCTCGGCTTTCGCCTGTTTCACCGGCGTGCGCGTGGCGTGGAGTTGAGCGCGGAAGGGCAGCGGCTGGCGATCACGGTGAATGAGGCGTACGGCAGCATTGATGCCGAACTGCGTCGACTGGATGCCGGGATGATCAGCGGGATCTTGCGGGTACGTTCCATCCCATCGTTCCTCAGCAAATGGCTGACGCCGCGTTTGCCGCGCTTGCAGCAGCGCTACCCGGACATTCAGTTGCGACTGGTGGCCGAGGACAGCAGCGTGCCGTTGCATGAGGGCGATTTCGATTTGGCCATCGACCTGAACGACGGTAGTTATCCGGGATTGTTATCCACAGCGTTGCTCGATGAGCAGATTTTCCCGGTGTGCGCGCCAAGCCTTTTGCGCGGGCGCCCGCCGCTGCATGGACCGGTGGATCTGGTGCATTTCCCCTTGCTGCACGACATCACCGCCTGGCGCGGCAGCTATGAATATGCGGAATGGGAATTTTATTTGAATGCAATCGGCTTCGAAGGCGCCGACGTGCGGCGTGGGCATACTTTCAATCGCAATCATCTGACCATCGAAGCGGCCATCGCTGGCATGGGCGTCGCGATTGCCCGGCGCACATTGCTCAATGATGAGCTGGAAAGGGGCGCGTTGATCGTGCCGTTCGGGCTGTCGGTGCCCAATCACAAACGTTATGTATTGCTGTATGCGCCGGGCGCGTTGAGTCATCCGGGCGTGCGTGCAGTGCATGACTGGCTGGTGGAGGAGGCGGGGATTTTTCGCGGCTTGCACCCGTTGAACGACGGGCAATTGTGAGCAGATTTTGCCGGAAGGCATGCCGACCCAACTCCCGACCTTACCAGCGCCTTGCTCGGTTGTCCGGTTTTTTTTGCGAATGAATATTTATCTTTTTTCAGGGGTTGAAATGTTCGACGGTCGGGCCGATTGTTGTAACCAAGGGGTCAGGAAATTCAATTCAAGGCCTCTCGCGAGCTAGCTGAAATAAGGGATGAACTATGCAAATCCAAGTCAACAGCGATAACCATATTCAAAGTAGTCAACGACTGGAGGAGTGGGTACGCACCACCATTGAGAGCACGCTCGAACGTTATGAAGAAGACCTGACCCGTGTCGAAGTCCATCTGAGCGACGAGAACGGTGACAAACCAGGTCCCCACGATTTGCGCTGCCAACTGGAAGCGCGGCCAAAAGGCCATCAACCGGTTTCCGTTACCCATAAAGCCGATTCGCTGGAGCTGGCGATCGATGGCGCTGCCGAAAAACTCGAGCACGCGCTGGAACACCTCTTTGGCAAACTGCGAGGTAAACCACGTGCCGCTGTAGTGCCGTTCAGCAAAACAAACGACGCGCTGTTGGAAGAAGAATTTCTAGAGAACGAACAGGCAGCGATCAACAGTTGATGCGCTGAATAGTTAGTCACCCAATGAGGACGGGCCTGCTGATGCAGGCCCGTTTTTGTTTGTGGTGTTGCTGGAGGTTGTGCACGGCTCAGGCTCCAAACCCTCACCCCAGCCCTCTCCTGGAGGGAGAGGGTTAGGGTGAGGGGCTTTTCAAAACATCAGATGATGCCGCGCGCGTAAAGCTTGGGCCTTAGCGCGCGGTATTTCGGGTTGGGGTCTTTTGCACTGGGTGCAAAGGAATTGCAGGATGGTAGCGGGAACTGGGTTCCCGCTGTTTGCTTTAGCCTGCTTTTATGAGTTTTTCGGCGATCCATTGTGCGATTTGCGGGACGACGGCGTTTCCGGCAGCGAAAGCTTCTGCAAGGTTGGCCGCATCCAGTCCGAGGCAAAGCCCATCATTTTCAGACGTTCGCTGCCGCTCAGCCATCTGATGCCATCCGTTCGGGTGAGCGATGAAAGTGGTACAGCCCATAGCGATTTGGGAGCCGGCTTTGTTTGCCAATAGAGTATTGGCAGCCCATGCATCCGCGGGGCGTGGCCAGGGCTGCGATTGAGACGCTGGAGGTATTGCTTCCACTGGCGCGGCGTCAGCCAGCAGCTCCATGGGGGGCATGCGTCGATGACCTGCAACCAGGAATATTCGACGACGTTGTTGGGGGACTCCGAAATATTGAGCATTAAGCACTCGCCAGAATCCCACATACCCGCTGTCCGCAAGGGCCCGGATGACTGTTTCAAAGTCTTGGCTATCGTTGATAGCGAGCAGGTTAACGACATTCTCAAGCACCACCCAGCGAGGTTGTGTTTCTTGGAGGATGCGTATGACTTCCCAAAACAGGCCGCTGCGTTCGCCGCGTAGGCCTCGGGTGTCTCGGTTGCCGGGTCTGCTGCCGGCGATGCTGATGTCTTGGCAGGGGAAGCCTGCGGTGATGACGTCAACGGGTTGGAGGTTGTGGGCGCCGCAGTGGCGCACATCTTCGTGTTGGGTGGCGTGTGGAAATCGGTCGGTAAGGACAGCCCGGTTGGTGGGGTTGAGTTCCACTTGCCAGGCGGTGCGGTAGCCTGCGTTTTCGAATCCGGCATCAAATCCTCCTATGCCTGCGAACAGGCTTCCAATGGTTGGCTGGGGCACTTCTGCGCTCGTTTGGGCAGATGCTCAGGGCATTCGGATAGGAGGCTCGGGGCCTTCAGGTGGTTGAGTGTTCCGCAGCGCGGGCACTTGATTTGTAGTTCGGTGACGCCTCGCGCGGTGGCGAGTTTGCGGTGGCATTGGCCACAGCGGATGTCTTGCATGGTTAGGTCCATTGCGTTGTGCGATCGTCAGTTCGCCTCTCGGTGTTAATCACCATTGGACGGTGACGCGTCCGTCCGCGCCGTCTGGTGCTGCGCTGCCTCCGCGGCCTCCGCCGCCGTGTCCTGGTGTTTGGGGTTTGCGGGCGTCCTCCCAGGATGCACCGGACTCGCCGCCGCCACCGGCGCCTCCCAGAAACGAAGTGTGGTTGGCGCCGCCCACGGGATGACCGCCGAAGCCAACGGTTTCATTTTCGTCCCCGCCAACGCCTGTGCCGCCATGGGGCGCTTTCCCATCGAGCATTCCGCCCACTCCAGCGGTAGCACTCAGGTAGCTCCCAAACGCAGATGCACTGCCGTTTGCACCTCTTGTGTCGGGAGTGGAAGCACCTGTGCCGCCCGCGCCTACGGTCAGGGTAACGGTGGCTAAGCCGCGCAGGTCGACGAGTTTTCTGGCGATGCCGCCGCCCGACCCACCTGAGGGGCCCGGATAGGTAGAGGATCGTGCGCCACCGCCGCCCCCAGCGATTACGACGACCCATGCTTTGGTGACGCCTGACGGTACGTTCCAGGTGTGAACGCCGGGTTTGGAATAGACGGTGCGACCGCGGAACGGGTAAAGGTCGGCGAGGGTTTTGGGGGTGACGATGGTGTTGGTTTCGGTGCCTGCTTTAACGGCGTGCTTGGTTGCGATGCGCGCCATGCCTACTGTTCTTTCGGTAGCGTGAATAATTTTTTCTGCGACGGTTCGCAGTGATTCGATTTTCTCTTTGAGCCATAGCGTGCGGTTGGTGAGCTGTTTGATCGGCAGGTTGGTGACGCCGTCGGGTCCGCCCACGACCGGGTCGGAGGTTTCGATCTGGTAGACGCCGGGCGTCCATTCGTTGGCTTCGGGTAGGTCGGCCATTTAGCTGCTTCCATGGTTGTATTGGCCGTCGTAACGGGCGACTGCGTTGTAGCGAATGGCAACTGACTGGTAGTCGAGTGAGACCAGCCGGCAGCGTGCCGGGGCGACGGACAGAAGGACGCGGCGCAGGAGCACCGCTTGGTCGTTGGTGATGACGCGTTTGAGGATGACGCGGTACAGCGGCCACATCGGCTTTGCGTCGGGGCCAATGTCGGGTTGTGTTTGTGGCCCCTCTTGGAGGGTGACTTCGCCGAAGCCCAGCAGGCGGATGACTTCGCGGATCGCCCAGGGGGTGCCTTTGAAGCGGTGCAGTTCGATAGCGTTTTTGATGAGGTTACGTTTGGCTTGCTCGGACTCGGCCAGTTGCCAGGCGGCTTCGTCGAGTAGTGAAAACTGGTCGGCCAGGTGTGGCAGTAACTTGGGTTTCACCAGGTCGATCAGGTAGACCAGCATGGCGTTGAGGTCGAGGTCGGCCAGTGACTGGTCGAGCATGTCGCAGAGCAAGGTGAAACGTTCGTCGCCGGCCAATGCGGGGCACAGTGGTTGCTCAGCCATGGGCGACTCCGGCATCGATCAATTTGATTTCGGTGCAGTGGGCCCATTCGTTGCCGCTGAGCTCGCGGCTGTCTAGCGGCATTTGCAGGTCCGCGCGATATACGCCGGGGACTTGCAGCGCGGCGGTGAGTTGTTCGGGCACCAGGTCGCGGCCAAGTGTGGCGCTGCATTCTTGCGCGTAGGTGTTGGCTGCTGCGTGGGCCGCGGCCATGGTGGCGTTGCGGTCGGCGGTCTCGTAGAAGGTGAGGTTTGCGTTGATTGCATAGCTGACTTCGATCGGGGCTATGGCGTGGACGGTGTCGCAGAGCGGGCGCAGTTTTTCGCCGCTGATCTGACGCGTTATGTCTTGCAGAAGTTGCGGTGTGGGCAGGCCCTCGGCGGTCAGTGGGTATAGCGCAACGTGGCCGTCGGGCTGGCCCTCGTCGGGGCCGTGGACGGCGACGTCAATGATGGACTGGTGCACGGCCAAGGCGTGGTAGCGGTAAGCGGCGCGGCTGCCTGCGTTGCTGAAGGCTTCGGGGGCCAGGATGATTCGTTCGCGGTAGCGGTCGTCGTCTTCGTCCGCGGCGCCGTCGGCGGTGGACGTGGTGTTGCTGGCGGTCAGGCCTATTGCGGGTGGGTTGCCGAGGACGCTGATCTGGCCTGCTGTCCAGCCGTTGCCTTGTTCACCCGCCGTCAGGCAGGTGGCAGTGACGGTCACTTGGGTTTGGTTGGCGGCCAGTGTTGCGTCTCGGTCGGTGATGAAGATCAGCTTGGCATCTTGGGTGCTGACCGGTGTGCCGATCGGGATTAGCACAGGCCGGGTCGTTATGGTCGGCAGGCTGAAGCGCAAGGTGCAGCGGGCGGCTTTTGCGAGGAGTCGCGGTGTGGCGACCAGTTCGCCGAGGTAGTCGAGGATCGATCCGCGGGCGAAGCGCACCAGCAGTTGTTCGCCGGCGTGTTGGATGCTCATTTGTAAACGGGAGACGGCGTAGGCGATCTGGTCGATGTAGAGCCGTTCGATTTGGGCTGGGTACAGGGTTTTGCCGGATCGTTTTTCGTAGCGGGCGATCAGTTCGGCTTCGAGCGCCGCGGGGTCGATTTTGATGAATTCGGGTTTAGGCAGTTGGTGCATAAAGGACCTCGGTTAGCTGGGGAAGCCGGCCGGTCACACGCCATTGCACGCGCACGATGATTTTTTGGGCGCTGATGTGGATGTTGACGGCGATCACGCTGACGCGCGGTTCCCAGCTGCGGATGGCTTCGATGGCTTCGCGTACCAGGTGTGGGGTGACGCGGTTGGTGGGCCAGTCTATGTAGAGGTGCAAGTTGCTGCCGAATTCTGGGCGGTGTGGGTCGCTGCCTTTGGGGGTGGTGAGGATGATGCGTAGGGATTGGTCGATGTCGCGCAGGCCCTCGACGATCTCGCCGGTGGTACCGAGTGCGGGCTGCCAGTGGGTGGCGGTGATGCTGGTATGGGGGATGGGCGTTGTCATGGGCCCAATGATGGGGGGGCTCTTGGTGTTACGCTTTTAATCGAGTTTAGAGGGTAATGCAGGTTAAGTTAGGGGTTAGAAGATGGCAGTCGAGGCTGGAAAATGAGCAGAGCTAATGTTACGCCATGCTTTAGAGCGGAGAGCTTCAATTGCCCACGGTGTGGTGCGTTCGCAGGGATGAAATGGAATGACTTGCTGTTAAATAGCAATGAGTACGCATCTATTACGTTGTCGACTTGCGCGGCATGTCAAAAACCAAGCGTGTGGATTGATGACGATGATGGGAGCATGCCGACTCCAGGCTTGCCTCTGTTAGGGCTTTTAGGAGGAAGTCAGGCTCTAATTTATCCCCATGACTGCGTTGCGCCTCAGGCCGAAGAAGATATGCCTGAAGATATAAAGATAGATTTTGAGGAGGCTCGTCTAGTCTTTAACCACTCTCCTCGGGCAGCCGCTGCGCTTTTACGGCTTTGCGTACAAAAACTTTGTCAGGAGCTATTGGGCAGAAAAGGCGACATCCACAAACAGATTGGCGAACTTGTAGAAATGGGGTTGCCCCCACGTGTATTGAAGGCTTTTGATACCATTCGTATTTTCGGAAATGAATCTGTGCACCCTGGGACGCTTAACCTCAATGACACACCAGAGGTCGCGCTGGTGCTTTTCACACTATTGAATATGGCTGTTCGTCACTGCATCACTGAGGAGAAGGAGCTTGAGACCATCCGAGCGCTCACTCCTGAAAACAAACGCCGAGATATTTGATCGTCGCTTGTGATGACATAATTCCATATTCTCAGACAACATGTATCGCAATGTGCCTCGCTTCCGTCGAGCATTGCCTTCGTAAAAACGAAATCAGGATGATTTATGAGTCGGACAGTGCCACCAACCTATAACGCCGCTAGCTTTAACTGTCCACACTGTGGTGCATTTGCTGGCATGGAGTGGCAGCCTCTGCGGTCTACAAATTACGCCTACACAATGATCTCGATGGCGATCTGTCATTCCTGCAGCGACCTAAGTCTTTGGATCTCTCCGGGTAGCTTGGAAGAAGATGCATTCGCTCAGGTCTTCAAGTCGGGTAAAGCGGAAATTGTTTACCCAGCTCAGGTACTCGAAGCACCTGCCGCTCATGAAATGATGCCAGAAGAAGTTAAAACTGATTACGAGGAGGCACGCCAGGTTTTTTCAGTATCCCACAGGTCTGCGGCTGCCCTCCTGCGACTAAGCCTTCAAAAGCTTTGTGAAGGCCTTGTTGGAAAGAAAGGCAATATAAATGAGCTTATAGGGTCGCTTGTAAGCAAAGGAATGCCTGTAAAGATACAACGTGCTCTTGACGCTATCCGCATAATTGCCAACAACGCTGTGCATCCCGGCGAACTGAATATTGATGATAAGCCGGAGATGGTCGCACCACTTTTCGGTCTAATTAACCTCATCGTCGAAAATCAAATCGCACAGCCTGCAGCCATTGAAGATATTTATTCATCCTTGCCTCCGGGTGCGCTAGCTGCTGTGGAGCGGAGAGATGCTTCCAAAACGTGATCAGTGGCTATGATGGTTCGAATTGCCTCCTACATCTGTAATTTTGCCTACGGCATTGATATCGCCATTCACCAGCAAGTCACCATTTATAGTGACCTGCTGGATGTCGACTATTCCGGAAGGCGCTTTCAATAAAACTATTCCCGTTGTCTCAATAGTTATATCGCCCCCGCATTTCAGTACCACTTCCCCCACACACTCCAACGTCATCACCCCAGCCGCCCGGTCATACGCCGCCACCGTCCCATCGCTATACCGCACATAGTCCGTGTCCTCATCCACCACCGGTGGTGGTTCCGCGGTTGAGTAGATCCCGCCCAGGTAAACCCCGCCCGCGCCATCCGCATCCAGCAGCACCGCGACCTGTTCGCCCAGTTCGGGCATGAGTGGGCGGCGTTGGGTGCCTTGGGTGTTGCGTTGGGGGATTTGGAGCCAGTAGGTCTGGAGGCCGTCGCGGTCGTCGAGGCGTACGCGGAGGCGGCAGGTTTTGTGGTCCAGGGCGGTGACTTCGCCGTATTCGAGTTGGGTGGGCATTGGGGCTCGTTTTGGTCGGGTGGTTTTGGGGTGGATGGGCGGGCGTTTTCGCTAGCAAGCTCGCTCCCACAGGGATTTTTGTGTCTGGTCTTTTTGGCGATGAAGATCAAAAGATCGCAGCGTGCCGCAGCTCCTACAGGGGTATTGGGGTGTTTAGGGGATTCTTGTGACTTGTTGGTGGGTGGTGTAGCCGCCGTCGCGGGTGATGCGGTGGGTGGATGAGGTGATGAGGTAGCGGCCGTTGAGTTGGCCGGTGGTGTGTAAGGTGATGACGTTGCCGCTGGTGAGGTGCGGTTGGCCTTGGGTGGTCCATTGGCCGGTGGTGCGTTGGCGGTTGGCTTGGGCGAGTTGGGCTTTGGCTTGGGCTTGGGTTTGTTCTGTGGTGGTGCTGCGTTGGCGGCTTTTTTGGGTGTCGGCGCTGGTGGTGGTTTGGGTGGCGCTGCTGGGGGCGGCGACGGTTTGGTTGTTGATCAGTGTGTAGGTGATGAGTTGTTTTTTGACTGGGTCTTTGTGTTTGATTTCGATGGCTTTGGGGAGGGTTTTGATTTGGTCGCGTAGGTGGATGTGGGCCAGGTCTGTGAGGCGATGCGCTGCAACGGGTGTGGCGTAGGCGAGTTGGCTGATGGCGTGGAAGACCAGTTGTTGGCCGGTGATTTTGAAGGCGTAGTCGTAGGTGGCGGCCAGGTCGCGCAGGAAGGTCAGGTCGGTGTCTTGTTGGGTCAGGCGGTCCAAGGGAATAGGCTCGATGTGGCCGACCAGGGTCAGGCCTTGGCGTGTGGCGATTTGTTGGGCGATGGCGGCCAGGGTGAGGTTTTCGTAAGCACGGTGTTCGAGGGTGCGCAGTGGGTCGTTGATGCCGGTGGCCAGGGCGTGGATGGTGATGGTTGAAGGTGGGCCGGTGAGTTCGACTTCGTCGATTTGCAGACGGCCGAGGGTGCGGATCAGGGCGCCTTCCCAGCCGATGGCTAAGGTCAGGGTGTCGCCGTGGCCTGGGTACCAGGCGTCCCGCCAGTGACCTTGGGTGTCTTCGAGTTCGACGGCCAGGCTGTCGGCCTGGCCGGTCAGGTGGTCGGTGTAGGTCAGTGACAGCAAGTGTTCGCTAATATCGCGGGTGATGTTGCGCTGTTGGTAGGTCAGCACGAAGCGCGCTTGCGGGACCTGTTGCGGGTTTAGCGCATCCATGGCGGTAAGTCCTGTGCGGTGGGCAATGCGGCGAGTAGCGGAATGGCCAAGGTCAGGCCCGAGGGCAGCGTGCCGCTGAGCGGCACGTTGGGGTTGGCCTGGGCGATGGGCCAATAACGGTGGGCATCGCCGTAGTAGCGCCAAGCCAATTGGTCCCAGCGTTCGCCTTCGGTGGTGAGGTGGGGAATAAACATCAGATTCTCCGGGTGAGGACGTCGGCGGCCAGACCGGCCAGCCGGGTGTTGGCGCCGTCCAGTACGCTGACGGCGTTGTCGAGGGCTTCATGTGAGGCGCCGAGGCGATCGATGATGTTGGCCAGGTCGACCGGGTTGAGGCTGGCACGCGCGCCCATGACGCTGCCCAAGACGTCTTCGCCCAAGCGGGATAAATCGGCGCCGTCACGCAATAGGCCTGCCGCGTTGAGGAAGCCTTGCAGCGGCTCGATGGCGCGGGCGGTGACGCCCAGTAGTTGCGGGACTTGGCCGAGGATGATTGAGGGGTTGCCACTTTTGACGGCGTCGTAAAGGTTTTGCCCGGCGCGCAACACGTTGCCGGCTGATTTGGCGTGGCTGATCACGCGCTGCGCGGTGCTGGGCGCAGAGGCCTGTCGGGATATCACGCCCGGTGAATCGTGTGCGGCGGCGGTGTCGCTGGTGGTGGGATCGAGTAAGCCTGGGTGATGGGGCTTGCGGGTGAAGGCCCCGGTGTACTCGCGCAGGCTGACTTGCACCGTGGCGGCCATCAACTGGCCAGTGGCCGTGGCACGGCGAACGGTGTTGCTCAGTTGCGTGATGACGTACGGCCCCAGGTACTCGCCGCTGCCCATCACAAACGCCAAGGGCTGGTGTTGGCTTTTGGCCTGGCGCAGTGCGCGCAAGCGGTGTTCCGGGTTGCCCAACACCGGGTGTAACTCAATGGTGAGGCGGCATTCGTCGAGCCCTTCGCCGATCCATTCCAGCAACGGTTTGCCCTGAATGCGCGCGTGCTCGGCCCAGTCGGCAGAGCCGCTGTGTTCGATGGCGCTGATGCCACCGGCCACGGTGAATTCAATGTCGCCGAGAATGGCAAACATCAAACACCGCCCTGATCTGACGGCCCATAACTACGGCGGCGCGTGTCGTGAAGATAGCGCTCCATCATGCGCATCCATTCGGTGTAACCGGCCTGTAGCCCTTGCTGGATGGCGTCAATGCCGGCGCCTGCGGGCACGTTGATCTGTGGCGAAAAATGAAAGGTCATTGAGCCGGTAGCCGGCGCTTTTGCGCCAGCAGACATTGCCCCGCCCGCGACCAGGGTGCTGGCTTTGGACACGTGCATCGGGTTGGGTGACGCCATGTCGACGCGGCTTTGCGCGGCCATGCCCAACGCCGCTTGGCGCACCAGACCGGCTTGGGCGCTGATGCCCAACGCGGCGCCTTGGCTGATGTTGGCGCCGTAGCCGATGAATACTCGACTGGGCGACTCGATGCCGAGGGTTTCGGTGAACCAGCCTTTGACGGCGGAACCGATGCCGATCACGCTTTCTTTCAGGGCGCCGGCACTGTTGCTGATGCCATTGACCAGACCGGTGATGAGCAAGCTGCCGAACTCGGTGAATTTGCCCGGCAGCTGAACGCCGAAGTAACTCATTACCCCGGCGAACGCACGGTACAGCCAGCCCAATGGGGAAAAGTTGACCAACACCGCGAGGATGCCGGACAGGCCACCGCTGAACCCGGTTTTCACTTCCGCCCACAAGCTGCTGAAGAAGGTTTTGATCGGCTGCCAGTGGCGGTAAATCAAGTAGGCCGCCAGCGCGATGCCGGTGATCAGCAGCCCGATCGGGTTCATCATCAAAGCCCGGCCCAGCCAGAGAATGGCTTGGCCTGCGAGCTTTAACCCGAACAACAACGAGCCGCCCAGCACCTTGGCCAACATCAACCCGCCCTGAGCGACCAGCCTGAGGGGGCTGGCCAGCGCAAGGAACGCACCACGCAAAAACAGCCCGCCGAATTTGCCGACCCTGCGCAACCCCGTACCCACGCGCTTTAACGTCGTGAGCAGTGGCCCGAACTTGCCCATTTGCCACGCACTGCGCAGCAAGGTGAACTTGGCGGACAACGCGGTAACCGTGGTGGACATGGCCACAAACGGCGCCATGACCAGATTGGCGCCGTAAGCGATGCCAATGAAGGCCATCTTGCCGAGCAACAAGCCACCGACCAACCCCACAACACCCTTGATCAGCGCTGGATTTTCACCGGCCCAGACCGAGAACGAGCGCATGACTGGCACCACCGCACGACTGACCTCAACGATTGCCGGCAGCAACGCATTGCCGACAGAAATGCCGACGTCGACCAGGTTGATGCGCAGCTCTTTCAACTGCTCTTTGGCGCTGCCCATGCGCTTGGCCCAATCGTCATCGAGCGTGCCTTTGTCGGCGGCGTCTTTACTGCCTTGCTGAATAGTGCCCAAGTCTTGTTGATTGGCCAGCGCCGGGCGGATGAAGGACAAGACCTGCTGGTCGGCAAACAACTCGCCGAGCTTGTAGGCCTCGTCCAACCGCGCCAAGGCGATTTGGCGTTCGTGCTCGTCCTTGATGTGCAGCGCCTTGCCGTACTGCGCCGCCGCGGCCGGGGCTTTTTGGCCCAAGTGTTGGGTGAGGATATTGATCATGGCCTGGGCCGGAGACAGCCCTTCGCTGACCAGATTCTTCATGCTGCCTTTGAGGTCGATACCGGCCTTTTCAAACGCCTTGAGCGTGTCGGGCGCGGTGATCTTGGACAGGAAGTTTTTGAAGTTATTGGCGGCCTCGTCATTGCTGCCAGCGCCACGGCGGGCGATCTGCAACGAGGCGCCGATTTCCGCTACGGCGCGCTCCCCGGTGATGCCCAGCGCGGCGAACTGCGGGGTTAATTGCGGCAGCCATTTGGCCATGTCGGCGAGTTCAAACTGGCCGCTTTTGCCGGCGAACGCCAGCATGTTCATCGACCGTTCAAAACCCGCCGCGCCGATGTTGAGGTTGTCATTCAGCGCAATCGCCACCGCCCCCAAGTGATCCATGCTGGCGCGGGTGGCGGTCGCGGTTTTGGCCATCACCGGGGCATAGGCGGATAACTCTTTGAGATTGCCAATGCCGCCGGCGATCAACACGGCCGTGCCTTTGGCGACGTCGGTTTGGGTTTGATTCCACTTCAGTGCGGCGCCGCGCATGGCCATGCTGAGGCGAGCTTCTTGCGCCGGGTCGAAGTCCCCGGTGATGGCAATGTCGCGGGTCTGATCTTGAAAATTGATGGCGGTTTTCATCGACTGCACGACCGGCGCGCCCAATGCCGCGCCAGTGCCGGCAACCTCCATGGCCTGACCGCGTAACTCACTGCGTTGGGACTTCAGCGCTTCACCGCGGGCGATGCTGGCCGTGAGGCGTAGCTGTTTGGCGTTGAGCTGGTCCAGCGTGTGGCCTACGGCGTCGTATTGCCGGCGCAGGCGCTCGAGGCCCACGCCGCCACGGGCCAACGAGGCCGACAGCTGATCGCCGATTTGCTGTTGCTTGGCCGTGAGCCCCTGCATGGCCTGACCCAATTGGCGCACGGTCGACTTGGCCGAACCAAACGCGGCGTTGAGGCTGCCTGAAACAACGGCACCAATTTTTAAACCGACGAGGACTTCGTTCGCCATCATTGCTACGCTTTGGGAATGATTGAAAAAACCGCACTGCGCACCGCACACACTCTGTACGCACTGGCTATTGGCGCCGGTGTGATCTGGCTTGCCTGGCTGTGCCTGATGAATCTGCCGTGGTGGGCGGCGGTGGTCGCGTTCTGTTTGGGGCTGCCGCTATTGGCCATGGCGGCCGCCCCGATTGCTGCGGGCGGCGCGTTGCTGGCCGGGTTGGTGGCGGGACTGGTGACGCTGGTCAGCTGTTCGATTGCTCGGCGTGCTCGAGCCGACGGTTAATCTCACGCTGGCACACGTCGACCCAGCGCCAGTAATCGACCATGGCCAACCGTTCTATTTCAGACGGTTGCATTTTCAGCACCAGCAGCAGTGCTTCGTCCCAGGACTGGAGCAAGGGCTCGGCCGGCTGCCATTTCCCGCAACACCTCGGTGGCGAGGGTTGAGTCGGCGATGTCGAACTCGCCAAGGTCTTCGAGGGTGATGCCCAGCAGTTTGGCGACCAGCAGGTCTTCCATGGCGCCTTCGTCTTTGGTCACGGCTTGTGCGGCGCTGATGTCTTTGCGTTTGAGGCGCGTGATGGGCAGCGTCGAGACGAGCTCGCCGCCGGCGCTTTTGAAGGGGAATTTGAGGGTGAAGGTCAGTGCGTCGGTCATGGTCATTGCTCCAGGTTCATCAGTGGTCTGTCAGTAGAGCGCTGATGGTGGTGGAACGCTGAGCGGCTGGCTTTTAATCAGATTTAAAGAGGCGACGCTTGCCAATGCATCGGCGGAACAAAAAAGCAGCCAGCCGCTGAGGCTGACTGCTTAATCACTGACGTGCGTAATGAGCAAGTCGCCAAACAGGCCGATTACTCAGTTGGCACAACGATATCCAACGCTTTGTTGACTGCCAGCTCCCCCAACATGACCACTTGCGCAATGCCCAGTAGGGTATGGCGGTTTGACCCCTCCAGCATTCCTGCAAAATTACCGAGCATGACCGAGGCGGACGCCAAGGATCCGCAGGCGTTGGTCAGCAACGACTCGGTGTCGGCTTGCGGGTTGGCCATGAACAAGGTGTTGGGCGTATAGGGTGTGGCCATGATCGCCGCAGGTAGAAGGTAATGGTCGAGCGCACGTTCTGCCGCTTCGTGGAGCTTTCTTGAGTTGGGTGAGGCATACGGGGATGCCGGGTCTGTTTCCGGTGGTTCGGGTGTCTTGGACATCAGCTGATACTCCGATAAGAGCCGCTTGAGGGTCTTTGATAGAGGGCGTGAAGCGTCAAGGTCGCGACCGTAGACGCTTGTGTGCAATGAGGGAGCAAGCCCCCTCACTCATCTGTATCGCAACTATTACGGCAAGCGCTGGTTATCCAGGACTCGACCGACGACCAGCTCACTGAGCATGATCACCTGCTGCAGCACCAGCATCTTTTTGCGATGTGGCCCGTCCATCAACTCGGCGAATTCACGCGCCATGTCACTGGCGGACGACAAGGTTTCGTAGGCCTCGACGAGCAGCGTTTCGTCGTCCACCGTGGGGTCGATGAGGTAGATTCGGCCGGTCTTGCGTGTGGGGATCGACGTCTTTAGTGCCGAGGGATTGAGGTAGAAGTTGATCGCACGTTCTGTCGCCTCTTTGATGTTTTGAGGTTCAAGGGCGGCGTCGTAAGGGATCGGATCTGCGTCCGGGGGATTTGGCGTAACTTTGAACATAGATGAAGTTCCTAACACATTTATAAGGAGACTCCACCCTTTCGCTACCAAACGAAGGGTGGCGGCCATGCACGGGTTGGTAGACCGGGTGTTAGGATCCGGCGCGCCCTAGGACGCCCCATACATGACCACCATATATCCGACGAGAAAACTCTCGGCGATAGTGAGCTTGTATAGCTAACACACCGGGCTACCAAACCCGATCACTGTTTTGCAGTGATGGGGAAACGATATAGCCCGGTTCGAAGCCGCACAAGCCGGCGGATTCTGGCGTATGCGTAGGCAAAGGCACAAGGTTTTGTAGCCTTTTTGGCGTAACAGCTCGTGTAATTTAAACGCGCGCGCGAAATGGTGTTTACGCGCCGTGATGGTCGTAAATCCTTCGTTCTTTTCCTGATGGGATTGCTAAAGCTTAGCGATCAACTGGGCATGGCGATGCGACGTTGTGAGCCTCATTGAGACCATTACGAGCGAGCGTAAACAGATGTAGGAAGGTTGAAAGTGACTTGCCTGCATGGCGCAGTTTTTTGAATCGATGGCTTGAGCCGGTTGCAGGGCTTTACCCCGAAGATGGGCAATTGCGTAGGTGGCTGATCATCGCGCTTTGCATATCGTGGCCCTTTCCTACGGTACTGGAAGGGAGGCAGCTGTGTGAGGGCAGCTACAACGGACGCCCACTCAAGGCAATCGTAGAACCCCACACAGCCACCATAACGTGGCGATCCTGCAAAAAATGGCGACTGCACACAGGAGGTGAGCCGGAAATTTGCAATGCCGGAGTGCCCAAGAGGGCCCGGCGTACAGTCGCCATTAACATTCAGGTATGGAGCTACCCGTTCTTCCAACAAAGGTACTTGCTTGCTGCACGGGCTGCTCCGCCCGGTCACTGCGTGCGGTGACCGGAGATACGTTACCGTGCTGCGGGTTGGTGCGCTGCCGGGGGATTCGGTCTTCGTTGTAGGCGATGTCGTTATGGATTTAGCCACGTTAAGTCCCCCCCCCCCCGACGCTATTAAAGATGCATCCTACTTTTCCTTACTGAGTAGTACATCGCCATAGACTGTCATCGCCAAGCAGTATTGAGGATATTCTCCCAATCTTCGCGTGACAGCATCATTCGCCATTTTCGTCGCGCTCAATACTGTTTCGCCAGCCTCCCATGCTTGCATGAAGGGCTCGAGCCAGTTGTAGGTTACCTTGACGTCGAGCGGCCACGGAGATGCCACGACTGCTCGGCATCCCTGATTTAGCAACTGCTTAGGTAGTCCAACCGTGGAATTATCGAAGGGATGCTTATCAAGGCGACCACCGCTGCACACGAACAGAATGACTAACTCCACCCCTCTTAATGCTTGGGCAAGCGCTCCAGGAGATTCCACAAGGCTGTCTTCGTCACTGATGGTATGGATGAATTTCCCACTATTGGATAACCCACCGTGAGCACAGGCAACCACCAGGCTAGCATCGGAAACATCGAGTGGCAGCTTGCGCCCAGTGTCGACGGCGAAGTTGTATTGGCTAAACGTGTCTTTGAGTCGATCCAATACTATGCCAAGGGCTCCACCATCGATCGAGTTCTCTTCAGCGGAAATCCATGCTTTATAACCCCCACGGCCTTTACGCGCACTTCCCCGCACTTGCGACAACCAGCTTAGTGAAGGGGTTATGCCAATAGCGGATTTTGAGCCAAGAAAATAGTTAAAGGTACCGTCAAGGGGCTCTACCACAATGAGATTCATCGCGAGTTGCTGCAGCATCGGCTCCGCGATTATCAGCAACTGACCCTGCGAATCTATCTTGACCCCAAGCTTTTCCATTGACTCATGGAATTCGTCGATACCGTCGCTTGCTTCAATGAACCCATACGCCTTTGGGTACTCATCGAGCCAAACCTGCATTCGTTTGAGAAACGACCGATCTAAAATGGGTTGTTCTACCTGATGAACCTCACCTTGAAGTACATATGTGACTAATAGCTCATCTTGGCTATTAAGCGACAGAAATACCACCTCTAAGCCCCTTCGGCTGAGTTCCTGTGCGTACGCTAATGGCCATTCACATGTGAGCACCGATAGTTCACCAGGCAGTTCTACGCCTTGCTCTGCCAATATCTCCGCCGCAAGGGCTGATATCTGAGCCTCAGCAGGCTTATCTTGCGCTCCATCTAAAAGTCGCCGTGCTGCAATCGTGACAGGAACAAAGTCTGCCGGAGCATCTCCTGCAGAAATTGCTCGTTGGACTTTGTTGTACATATCTACGACATGAGCAGGTGTTGGTGAAATTGAAGAGACAGTCGATACGAATTGAGCGAGATTTGCGCCAATAGATGCCAATGCTTTCGCTAAAATATTGCGAGTAATGTCGCTAACTGGAGCACCTGCAGAGTCGCACTTCAGCACAATCTGCGCTAATAGAGTAACAGCAGGGACTAAGTTGCTCGGGCTCTCGAGAACCGACTTGCAATTTGATCCCATGGAGTCGGCCAAGTCACTAAGTATATTGATGTCGTTATCCCGCACCTCAAATAGCTTTAGACTGAGCTCCAATGTGATTATGCGCGGATCATTTGAAGGGTCATGACCGAGCTGCTCCATTAGTTGCTTCAAGGTGGGAATCAAGTCTCGAGCAAACGTGATCAGTCCGAGGTCTCGCAATACTCTAATAAACGTATGAACCTCTTGCCAAAGATCGGCAGCACTGACTTTCGAATCCGTGGCCATCGCGCAGGCCACTCCAATAAGGGCTTCGACGGGTTTACGGCAGCGATGATAAACATCTGCAAACGCGGCCCAAGCTAGACGTTTCCTAATTGGACTCGCTTGCCCCATCAGTAACATTTGCTCGCATAGATTCCTTGCGTGCTGTGCTGAGCCATGGAGTGCGTTCTGGCAGGCCAAAAGACGCAGAGCACTGAAATCTCCATTTCGTTCAAAATTTGCGTGGGGAGCAATTGCGCAGGTCAGTAGAACCATCTGATCCAGGAACTGGAGATCTGTATCTTCTGGCCCATGTGAACCATTAAGATAAAGAATCCTATTTAGCTGTTTGACAACCCCATCGGGATCGCTGCCCACTAAATCTAGTGGCAATCGAGTAACTCCGAATTCAGCAGCACGCTGTCGATTTATCCAAGATAAACCAGCTTCTACAACTTGTGAAAACTGCGGGTCATCAATCTCCATTGCTGACTCAGACGCTCCCGGAAGACTATGGATTGAGATTCCGTGCGTTTCATTCGGGTGGCTTCTTGTGGTTTGGTGCTCAGCAATGTTTACGCCTTCACTTGCCATGTTTAGAGCAAGCATTGCAGCTATGGGGACGGCAATCTCGCCGCATGCCTCTACGGTCAAGAGAGATATAAGGGCTGCTCGTATCTTTCCATCTTGAGGATTTTGAGCCAAATACCTAATCGCCGCTGATAGCGGCTTTCGATAGTAATCGCTTTCAGAAGATTCTATTTCTTGTTTCAACATCAGGCGTCGTACAGATGACAGCAAGATATGAGTCGCTTGTCGCCCATATAATTTGGAAATGGTGACTGAAGTCGAAATTTCGACCGCTTCTCGAGTCCTAGTAACAGATTGAGCATGTGCGGCGCAACAAAGTGACGCCAGCTCTTGCCAATTTCCACCCCATTCAAAAGTCATGGAAATGACTTTTTCGTATACGGCGTCCGGTTTTTTTAGTGCGCGCCACAACTCTTCGTGCCTATGGGAAAAGCCAGCATTAGAAAACTCAAAACTTTTGTTGGTCATAGAACGGCAGTTGAGCAGTAATCGTCTGTCGCGATTTTCCCTTAAAATATCCGACTGAGGAAACAGGGTGGACATTTGCTGGTCAATTTTAATGATTAGCTCGTCTGAACGCAACTGTATAGCAACGTCCAGAGCCTTTTCAAACCACTCCTCTTCGATAAGATCCTCTACACCAATCGCGAGTAAGTCTCTTGCGCGAGTAAGCCCCCCAGCATCAATAGCTAGAGCAGCAAGCTGCACTCTTTCTGCAGCAGCTAGATCCGAAGCGCTCACCAAGATCTTGTCAATAACTGAGAGTAGTTCATCCTCTCTGCCCGCACGACTAAGGAGCTGGGCAAATATATGATTTGTTGTTATGTCGCTCAGGCCCAACCCTAGGACTTCATCTCTTACTTCATCGATGAACCCCGTAACCACCATGCTGATCCACCTCTCAGCGTTGCGGTTGAGCTCTTGCTCTGGATTACTCTTCGAATATTCAGCCTGCCAAATATCCCCTGGGATCTCCTCAAGTAATGCTAGAGATTCAGCCTTGTGTAATGGCGCTTCTGATACATGTACAAAAGTGTATCCGTCATTCGATTCAACCAATGGTATTAGTGCTTTTCCCAAAATCGCGACGTGCCGAACCCAAATATCTTCAGGTGATCGTACGGAGGATAATCCGAAGGCCGGAGGAAGGAGCACATCTTTATCTCTATACTTACTAGCCTCAGCGACAAAAATGAAGCGATTACTTCCAATTCTGCTCACTGTGGTGGTTAAATCCGTGATTTCTAGCGAAGTTGAATGCACAACTTCAATGGCTTTTCGAAATGTCGTCAGGTGCGTATCCGAAAGGACGCTTCCGCTGAGGTCCAAGAAGGCAGTGGAAAGTGCGTCTAAGACATACCCTTCGTTGAGTTTCGTAGCACTCGGCGGAGGAAGTACAGCGGTAAAGCCACTGAAAACCCAATCCTCCGTTTCAGTGTAGCGTAAGCTCAAACTCTGCTTGATCAGCCTTCCCAGCACCTGTTTCGTGCTCGTACTCAGAAACAGCCCCATTCCCCCCTTTGATATTTTCGACAAAACTGACCAGGCATCAAATCCTAAAATAGGTGCGGTCTGCTTTTCCGTGCTATCCATACGATTATTCCTTTTATTGATGAGGGAGCGTTACTGGTACAGAAATGCCGCTGTTCCAGCCGCTCACTGTACCGTAGAGCCAACCTAAGCTTAGGGTGTCGATCGCGATTTCCGAATACATGAACTCGCGTGTAGCAGCTTTTTAGCTAGCTCTCATATGGCGTTGCTGTGCCTAGCTCTGGCGTGGCAGTGACTTGACCTTCATATACAAAACCTATGTGATCTGGATAACAACTCGACCATTAGGACGTCAGGAATGAAGCAATACGATTGGTCAGCATGGCACGACCGGGTAAAAAGCTTCACTGGAAAATGGGCACTAGAACGCTGGTATTTGATGTACCTGCATGAGCAAGACAACGTTGATGCGCTGGCCTTTGAGATAAAGGCGCGGCTGGCTGCGGAAGGTCGCTTTGCAGAGGTGCAAGTCCAGTCCATTTGGGTCGATGGAACACCGCAAGCGGAATTCAGCCCTAAAGGCCATCTGCTGAGTAAGAAACTCCCACAGTGTGAGTTGGCCGATCTGCTGCTTTGCGTGCGTTGGGAGTCGCCTAATGGCCTGCTACAGCGTGAGCAGGCGTTGTTGATTCAGGCCAAAGTCGCGATCAAGTACAACGAGTTGCCTGGCGGAAAATCGACGCGCAAGGAACGCTTGCTGTTCGAAAACTGCAATCGGCATAAAAACATTACGTTGTATCCCGGCGTTAACCGAGAAAATCCGATAGGTGCTTACCAGCTCGGCAGCAGTGCTGCCCGCAAAACCTATGGCCTACGCGATTGTGCGAGTTTTCTATTAATGGCGAAGGGGACTTGGCCCGTCGCTACCGCACCCGTGGGCCCCATGCAGGTTGGCTGGCCTGTAGGCAAGACAAAGACCGAACTTAAGCCCCCCGATTCTTACTTAGATGCTGTTATTAGCATGGTATCGAGAGCACCGACAATGGGGCGCGAGGTGAAAACGGGAGCCTCTGCCGCAAATTGTGTCTGGACCAAAATGGTGAACGATTTGCGGGGGAAATACGGGAAGGTGAGCATGAGTGGCTACGGTGGTCAGGCCCGTGTGACTTCGGCAAGTACTGTTTCCGCGCTTCATATGGTGTACTCGCTGCTCGACAAGTTTGAATACTTCAGCGATTTTGTTTTAAGCATGCAGCAATATTTTCGTCTCGAACCCCGTTTTTTTCGTTGGTTTGATGAAGGCAATTGGTGGCATGCACGCAGGCTGAAACGTCGGATTGATCCTAACGATTCTAGGGGGCCGGACTTTGTCTGGGCGTTTATGGCGCATTTGGGCTTGGATTACTTGGATCAATTCGATCTCTGGAGGCATGATCCAATGGATCCCCCTCGGGACGGGGACCTTAAAGATGACAATGGTCCGTACATTTTTACTCAAGTGATTACCATTCGAAACGTTGAGGAATATCGCCGCCGAGACTAAACACTGATAAATGTCACGTTGAGAAAGCCGCTTAATCGAGCGGCTTCACGCGGTGACTATCAACAAATCCCCAGATTCCTGTTGTACCTCGCTAACTGATCCTCCCCACCCACCCGAAAAATATTCGCCAAATAATCCAGCAACACCACCTCTTCACCATTGATCATCTGCCGCACATACGTCGCCGAAAACGGCGTCTCGTACTTCGTCGGATCCCGAGGCTTGTGCGTGCCCAGCTGATACTCCTTCCCGGTGATGGTCATGGTCGTGACCAGCGGAATCTCGTTCATCAGCCCGCCGTTATTGAACACCTGCACGTTGGACCGACACTGCAACTGCACGCTCTTGAACGGCGTCACCAGCTTCCGGGCTGCCTCAACGTACAGGCTGTTCCAGGTGATTTTCCCTTCGAGCTTATCGATGCCATCCGGCAGTTCGATCAGCCCGACCATGCCCAAACCCTGAAAGTCGCTCATGACGGTTTTGAGGGTGCCCAAGTCGATCTCTTCACACTTGCCAAAGAAGCTCGCGCCATCGAGGTACAGGTTGGCGTTGGTGATGCGGTGTGCGCTGAAGCCGGCCATTTATATGGCTCCCAGGTTGACGAGGTAATCCCCGGTGATTTCGGTTTCGAAAGTGCCACGTTCGAATGGCAGCGGTACGGTGAGTTTGTAGTTGAACAGCGCGTGGCCTTGTTCCAGTTCGGTTTGGGGGTTGCGCGCCGGGTCGTACCAGCATTCGCCGCCGAGCAAGGCGCCGTCGCCGATGAGTTTGCGCAGGAACAGGTTGACGCTTTCGGTGATGCTGGTGATGAGTGAGGTGGTGATGGGTTGGTCGACGAATTGCAGCGCGCTGTAGCGGATGGATTCGTCGATGACGTCTTTGGTGCGGCGCACGTTTTCAAAGTTGCGCATGTGGGTGACCGATGGCCACGCCGCTGTGCGGTTGCCCCACAAACGCAGGCCGGTGCCGTAGGTGTTGAAGACGGTGGTGATGCCGTTTTCGTTGAGCAGGTTGACTTCGCTGGTGGCGTCGTCGATGCGTGCGGTGAGTGGGCGTTCCATGCCGATGACGCCCAGCAGCGGCTGGTTGGAGCTGCTCCACCAGTACCCGTGGTCGTTGTCGATTTTGGCGCGCAGGCCGGCGGCGCGGATGGACAGTGGTTGCAGACGGTCGCCGTTGCTGGCGGCGTCGTAGACCCTGATGTGCGGGTAGCACAGGCGGACCCGATCGCTGCTGGTGTTGAAGTTGAGGGTGCCGGCCGGGCCCCGCCCGGCCAGTACTTGTTGCACGGTGGCGCCGATGGGCGCGTCGACGTAGGTGACGCCGCCGACTTGGCCCGCCGAGACGACCAAGCCTGCGGTGACGGCATCGACGGAGCTAAAGCCTGGGGCGATGAAGATTTTGGGGAAGAAGCCCAGCAGGTTGTAGCTGTCTTGAAAGGCTTGGAGGCCGGTACGCCGGTCGGCCTCGGTGACGCCGCCGATGATGTCCGCGGCGGTGACTTTGCCGGGGTCGGTGTAGGTGTATTCGACGTTGACTTGGGCGTTGGCGGGGATGGTGCCGGTGGGCAGGCGCGTGACTTGGCCGGTGAGCATGACGACGGTGTAATCGGTGCCTTGCTCGTAAACATTCGTGCCTTCGACGGGCTTGAGTTGCAGGGTTTGCAAACGGTCGTGGTCGAGCTGCAGTTGGTTGTTGTCGGCGAACGGTTTGAGCTGGTCGGCGACGGTGCTGGTGTGGCGCGCCGGGTCGAGTACGTTGACGACGAGTACGGTGCCGGCGCCGAAGTCGTAGATGCCTTGCAGGGCTTCGGGGATGCTGAAGCCTGCGGTGTGTGCGCCGAACTGTGCGGCGTGAATGTCGTTGAGGCACAGGGTCAGCTCATTGACGGGCCCGGTGGGTGCGGTGCCGACCAGAGCGATGACGGCCGATTTGACGACGCGTATGGGGCGCGGGCCGCGCTCGATTTCGGTGGTTTCGATGCCGTGGAGGTAGTTGGCGGGCATTGGGGGTTAGTCCTTGTCGGGTTGTTGAAGCACGAGCGCGTTGCTGGCGGTTTTGGCGTAGGTGGGCAACGGGTACAGATGGTTAAGCGCTAGTAAGGCGCGGGTGTAGACGTGGTCAGCGGGCAGCTCGACGGTTTTGCCGGGGTGCAGCAGCACGTCGAGTTTTTGCCGGTCTTGGCCCATGTACAGCGAGACGGCGCTGGGTGGACCGGCGTAGCGGTATGGCGTGAGGGTCATGGGTGCTCCTGGAAGTCAGTGCTTTTAAGTAATGGGCCGTGCTGGTCGGCGATGGCTTGTAGCTGGGTGGCGCGGGTGGCGTAGTCCTGGGCGTATTGCCAGAGGCCATTGCTGTGGCCAATGAATTGCTCGCTTAGGGGGTGACAAGCCTGGTCGGTGTGTGGTGGGCGCCAACCGGTGAGCGCAGTACGCAAGCGGTCGAGGTAACTGACTACGCCGTCTTGGCCGTTGAGCTGCCGAAAGATCAGCGTCAGGCGCAGCACCAAGTGACGCGCCTGGACGACCGCGTCGGCGCTTTGCGTATGGCCGAAGGTTGATTTGCCATAGGCCAGCAGGACGGCGCCGCGTGGGTGGTTGAGGCGGTATTGCTGCGGGTTTTCGGGGAAGCGCTCGATCATGAGTTGATCGCTGAAGTCGGCTTGTAGCCGGGCGAGCATGGCGTCCATGAGTTGTTCGGTTTGGGTGTTGGGTGGCGGGTTCACTGGTAGCGCTCCCACACCTGTGCGGTGAATTGTTGAGGGCGCGCGCGGACGCGGATCTCGCCGGGCTCTGCCACGGCTTGACCGGTGGGCAGGCCCAGGGTGATGACGCCGTCGCGGATGCTTTCGAGCAGTTTGAGGGTGTCTTTGCGGCCGCTGATGACGGCGTCGGGCAAGGCGCCTTCGGGACGGCGCTGGTAGAGCCAGTGGCGCGCCAGGTAGACGACGGCATCACGCAGGACGGTGGGCACCGGGTCGAGCGGCAGGTTGTAGCGACCGCGCAGGTAGCCGTCGACCAGTTCTTCTGCCTGACGAACGCTGTTGTCGATGACGCTTTCGTTGGGCTGGTGCGCGGCCGGGTCGTCGTTGGACAGCTGGGTGAGTGTCATTAACGGGATGGCGTTGCCGAGGTCGGCGCGGGTGCAGTAGCGCATGGGTCAGCCCACCTTCAGCTCGACCAATGCTTCAGGGAACAGGCACAGGGCCAACGGGTTGGCCTGGGCTTCGACGTCCCAGCCTTTGCCCATCTTGCGCGGCTCGGCCTTGCTGTAGAACGGCTGGCCCAAGGTGTTGACGGTTTCGTTGTAGTTGGCTGGGGCGTTGAACAACCGGAAGACGCCACGGGCGACGGGGAAGACCTGGGCGACGTCGGCCGGAATGAAGCGTTGGCCGCTGACGGTGACGTCGTATTCGATGAATTCCACACCGCCGAAGGTGAAGCCCGAGCGCATGTCGCCGCCGATGCGGTCTTTGGCTTCCTGGTAGTGGGCGAAGGCGGCTTTGACGTTGGGGTGAGCGGTGAAGGCATCGAACCAGTCCGGCCCGCAGAACGAGCGGAAGCCGGTGACCATGACACCACCGAGTTTGGATTCGGCGTGGCGCTTGGCGTCGAGGCAGGCTTTGCGCACGTCGGTGTCGGGGTTGCTGAGGTCGACGATGACTTTCTTTTGTTCGACGTCGAATTCTTCAAACAGGTCGAAGAGTAGCGAGCCGTCAGCGTCGAGCAGTTGACCGCGCAAAGCGCCCACGCGCTGGAATTCACGGGTGGTTTCGATGCTGTTTTTGAGGTCTTGAAGGTGGTCGTTGATGACGGTGGCCATGGGCGCGGTGGCGCTTTCCTGGCCGAAGGCGGCGATGCCTTGCAGCTGGCTGGGCAGCAGCGGCCGACTGATGGGCAGGTGCAGGGTTTCGAAGGTGCGGCGTTTGCGTTTGTTGGCTTTGACTGGCGCCGGGTCGTCGTTGCGAGAGGTGTTGGGCACAAGCACCAGCCGGCCCTCACGCTCATCGATGATGACGCTGGTGGTGGTGACGCCTTTTTCGTCGAACAGGCCCATGGCGCCGACTTTGCCGGGGATGGCCGGGAGTTTGTTGACGGCCGCGGTGAGGTTGGCGACGGTGAAGAGGTCTTGCAGGTTCATGGGGTGACTCCGTTAGAGGGTGGCGCGGGCGACGATGCCTTGGGCATTGAGTTCGTCTAGGGCGGCGGCTTTTTGCGGCGCGGTGATGTCGGCCGGCCAAGTGAGTTCGGCCAGCGCGAGGGCGGCGCCACGGGCGATGACGACGGCGGGTTTGTCGCCGGTGGTGGCGTCGATGGGTTCGGCCAATACGGCGACGGCTTTGTTGGCCGGCGCGGTGCTTGCTGGGTCGAGGGCCTGATATTTGTTGTCGACTTTGGCCAGGACTTGGCCCAAGGCGTACACGCTGCCGCCCAAAAGCGTGATGTTGTCTTTGGTCCAGCCGGGGCTGACTTGCACCAGCAGCAGGTCGCCGAGGTCTTTGGGTTGGTGGTAGGTGGCCATGGTTAGCCCTGCCTTTGGGTGCGGGCTTCGGCGTCGGCCAGCAAGGGGTTGGTGGTTTGGCCGAGGGCAGGATCTGCGCGGTGTTTGGTGGCAACTTCGCTGAAGCTGATGGCGCTGGTGAGGTCTTTGAAGAGGGTTTTGAGGCCGTCGCTTAACGGTTGGCGCTGGTCACCTTCGCCGAAGTGCAGTGGTGTTGCGCCGGACTGGGCGGCGTTGAGGGCGGCAATGACGACCGGGACGTGCAGCGGTTTCATGCCGGCGGCGACGAGTTGTTCGGCGTAGGCGACGCTGGTGGTGTGGATGGCTTGTTGGGCGGTGATGCGGGCGGTTTGGTCGCGTTGGGCGAGTTCGGTTTTCAGGCGGTGGTTTTCGGCCTGGAGGGTGGCTGTGTCGGGCGCAGTGGTTGGCGGTGTTTGGGGAATGGGTTGTGGTGGCGGCGCCGCGGGTGCGCTTTCGCTGAAGTGGATGACGCCGGGTTCGCTTTCGGCGAGTTCGATCGGGCGCAGGCCTTTGACGGCCGGCGGCTGGGCGCCGAGGAAGCCGACGTGGCGCAGGTAGTAGACGCCGGGCACGGGGTTGTTGGGCGCGGTTGGGTGGTAGAAGGAGGCGGAGATTTTTTTGTAGCTGCCGTTGGCGATTTGCTCGGCGAAGGTGGGATCGATTTGTTGGGGGGTAGCGATCAGGCCTTCGGGGGTGGCGGTGAGGGATTGGACCCAGCCGGCTGCGGGGGTGTTGTGTTGGGGGTGGCCGATGACTAGCGGGGCTTCGTGGAGGATTGGGTTGTAGGCGGCTACTGTGGCGGTTAGGTCGGTGTCGGTGAAGTTTAGGGTGGTGCCGCAGGCGGCGGTGTGGAGGCCGGGTTTGAAGATGTGGAGGGGTTTCATGGTGTGCGCCGTGATGGAGATGAAGCGCACAGTTTCAGATGGGGGGCAAAGGTCGGCTTTTAATCAGGATTACTGGCTGTGGAGTCACGTCTGCAACTGAATAATTTTATTTAGAAAATTGACCTTAGCGGTTCTTGTCGAACCGCTAAGGAGAGTGATTAGAAAGGCTTATTCCATCTATCCGTTGCGATGCCGGCGGCGACGCTCAAGTGTTCCATATGGTGATAATGGTCGGAAGCTTCGTCGCCTTTTGCTATAACTTCGACATCACAGATGTAATTGCCTGAGCCGAAGATTGACTGAACGATCTCTGTGATTTTGTCTTCAAGGCTTTTATCACCTTCATCCGTAGTAGCTACTTGGATGCTGTAGACGCATGCTTTGTCATCAAAATAGACTCTCACAACACGGGCGTGCTGGCTGTGATGGTCAAGTGTCTTGGCGACTACGGTCGCGATGAACCTGTGCTCTTCGTCGGGGAAGCTCGCTCGAGCTTCCAAAAAAACGCGGTGCTTGCCCAATGTGAGCCATTCAGAGCGAAAACCTTCAACTGGCATGATGAATCTCCTTATAAATATACGAGAGAACGCTTTATAAAGCCTTTACAGCTTTTTTTCGAGCTTTCTTCGATGGGCCTCCTCCGTTGGCTCTCGGTAGGGCGCCTGACGGCTTGGAGAAGATCACTGTGTCGCTCTTGTCCCTTGGACACTTTCCGAAGTAAACCCTCACTCTGGGACTCACATGTTGAGTCCAGAGCCCAACAGATAGATACTGCTAGTGAAATGGGGCAAGCACAGGATTCATGCGCATTTCCCTATTAAGAATATCTGCTTCGCTGAGCCTTGCTTCGAGTAAACACGTTAGAATTCGAGCTTTCTTCACGGTGTTTTTTATGGAAAATCAGAATCGGTCGTGGCCAGTGATTGTAGTGTTAACACTATTAATGGCCGTTGCTACCGGAGTTGGAAATTGGATTTCGTCCTATCTTATGCTTTCAAGCAAGAGCCAAGAGGTCATCAATAATGCAGAGATTTCGTTACGCGCAAAAGGGGCTGAGGTCCACTGTGAGGCGCTAAAGAATGCAGCAACACTGGCTTCCGAAATTGATTTCAGCGCCGATAGAGGGTATGCCAACGCGATCGTGTTTTCTGAGCTTATTCAAGGTAAGCCGATTGAAGAGTTTCGTAAAATCTCTGATGAGCAAGTTAGAGCTGAACAGTTGCAGTATGAGAAGCGAGCGTCCGCAATATTTCCCCTGCTCGCCGAAGATGAAGAAAAAATCTTGGAGCAGGTTACCCTCAATCATTATGTAGTCACTCAGTTAAGGACCAGTAGGGTTCCGCTCTACCAACGTACGTTACCGAGCGAGGGTGGGTTCAATGCAAATACCAATCTTCGAGAAATACGAGAGAACGCGAGGACGCTCGCGAATACCTATCGCACGAAGTGCACGCGTTATGCTGACTGATTACTTGATAGCCCATAGGCCTAGACCATGCTAGGGCGCTGGCAGGCCCGGCGATTTATTCAGTTTCCTCAGTACCCTGTCCATGCCTTGTAGTGTCATCTCGACTTGTGATGCGGACTTGTTGTACTCGATAGCTTTCTCGACAGCACGCTGCCGCTCGAATGAGGTTGCTACTTCCGCTAGGTAAGGCTGAAGGGCTACCTGGGCGAGTAAATATTCGCGGACTGCTAAGACCGCGCTTTCGTCCAGCACGAAGAGCTCCGTTGCGTTGAAGCGTTTCCTCGTCGCAAACGTTCGTGGACGATCTGCGTGCTGCAATGCCATGGCAAAGGCTGCTGCTTCCTGCTCTCGTGCATCAACGGTCATGACGACAGCCTCGATGCGCGATATGCCCATGCGATCCATTAGCTTTTTGTGTCTGCCGGATATGGACGTCTCTGTGAACCCGAGCTTATAGACGTCAACGTAATTTGTGCGAAACAGGTAGACCAAGCCAAGTCTGGCGCTCGGGACCGTCGGCATGTCGACAGCGCTTTTATTATTGTATTGAACGTGCATTTATAAATCTCAAAGTAGAAGACCAAATACGACTGAGCTGGGCGCTAGGCGTTTGGAACTCCGGCCGTTGCCCTTTTGGCATTCTCATGGAAGACGAATAGCGAAATAGACAGGCCTAAAACGCCAGGTTTGCGAGAGGAACATGAAGCTACCACCCTGAGTGCCATCGGCAAGCTGAGGGAGCTCACGCATGATCGTGGTGAGTTCTCTCCAATTCAGAACGCGAGTGCTGGAGATTCTGGAGAGAATCGCTTCGTGGTTTGAGGGTTTTATCTGCCCGTAAAATTTCTCAAGCATGAGGTCCTTAGTGACTTCACAGGAAAATTGCTCATCGTTACCGTTGTTTAGCTCGCTGATATCAAACCAAAGTGATTCTGCGCGAATCTGATCGAAAATATTATTAGTCAGGGTAATACCACAGAAAGTCGAGATCCCTAATTGTGACGCAGATTGGGCTACTCGAAAAAGCCTGCTGTTAATTTTCCCATTTATGGTCTGGCTTTCGACTGTATCAATTTTAGGGCGCCGCGCGAAAAAGGCAATAAGGTGGAAACGCTGGCCACATGCGGATTCGAGAGCTACATTTGTATCTTCACGTTGTCCGAAAAAAAATATGGGCACAACAGTCCCCAGCGGTGACAGAATGTCCAGAAATTTTGGAATTAGTGTGTATTCGGCCGTTCTCTCTGAGTAAAAGCTAGGCAATTCATCCTCCCACTTATATTTCGCTATATTAGTCGATGAATAGTGCTAGCTGTGGCTTTCGGGTTGACGCAATTTGATTTTGTTTTGTTTCATCTTGCTCCAAATCTCGTTCAGTAACTCTCGTTCTGGTTTTATCTTTAAACTCTGCCCGTTGGTGCAATAGATTGTCACTCGAAATGTGGCCAGGTCGAGCCAGTTATGAAAGTCCCGTCCCTGATGGGCAATCCAGTTCGAATCAGAATCTAATAAAAAGCCAAAATGCGCTCGGTCGCCATCCTCGAGGACGCGTAACAGGCTTTCGCAATATTCTGTTGTCGCTCCAATTTTGATAATTCCATGATGTTTAATCAACAGCCCATGACTAAGGCCTATTGTTGAGATTCGAAACGGCCTATCTCCTACATTCGTAACCATTATGGAGGCAAGACGCGTCTGTTCTGCGCCCGAAATTATCACCCTGATCCCACAAAAAGCAGAAATTTGTATTCGGCCGGTTTGTCGTGCCAGGTGAAGAGCCACCAACGCTGCGAAAATTGACCCTAGGGCCGCAGCCCAATCGGCCACCGAGCCCCAATTGATGCTGGAAAAATCCATGATTTCACTCCTTTTTTACGCCACATGCTGTCATTAGGCTAGCATGGCAGGCAGTATTTTTGAGAAAGCACAATGCTTTTTATCGCTCGTGCCAAACTACCGGGTGATGAAACCGTTTTCATAAAAGCAAATAGAAAAGGTAGAAAAATGTCGAACAGAACCAATCACATAATTGAGAATATAATGATAGAAATGGAAGATGGCTATGCCGTTTTCATTTGTGTGGATTGTGTCAGCGATATCGTAATGAAGCGGATATCAAAAAGTTTATACAAGGTGCGAACCTGTATTTCCTGCAGTAAACAGACTAAGCAGGCACTCACCCCTGAAAGTATTGCAGACCGAATTCGAGACTATCTACCCCGTCACTTCGAACCTGATGAGGGTTTGTATCCAGGGCGTGAAATGGATTTGGCGACCGTGATAAGACACTCTATAGGATGTTCAAGCCAACAGGCATGTGAAGTGGTCGCAGGCCTGTTGTTTGATAATGATCCTAATGCCGATGAAAACAATTTCTACTGGCGAGAACAGATGTATCAGCGAGCAAAAAGCCCATTCTGCGAAGAGGAAGACGAACGAGATCATATTTTAGGTGAGTGGCTGGTTCTTGCCCACGAACTAACTCATGGCCGCAGATTTTTCAATAGAAAAGCAAGTTTGACCTTTGGAGCTATTATTAGCGAAGCACTTAGAGCAGAGGACCCAAACTTACCCGGCACCTATCCCGTTATAAAATCCGTCTCGAATGGAACTATTTTTTACAGGGCCAGAGTTATTAATTCGCGCTCAGATATAAAAAATGCTGAACAGGATTTAGGGCCGCCACCAAAAGAACTGGCGGCAAATAATAGAATGAGTGCTGCGGGTGTACCTCTAATGTATGTGTCTGGTGATCCGAAGACGTGTATATCAGAGTTAAGACCGTCTATCGGAGATTCCGTGGCAGTGGCAAAATTCTACTCAACTGCAGACTTGGTTTTTTTTGATTTTACGGCTTTGGAAAAAAAGCTGGCTTTTCAGCCAATTAGTATTTTTGAAAGTTTTTTTGAAGGTAGTTCAAATCGTAGGAAGCTTTTGTCATTTTTACATGCTGAGATTGCTAAGCCACTAAGAGCTAACTCACTTGACTATGTTGTTACGCAAGCGTTAGCAGAGTTTATTCGTCATGAAGCAAGTGTTAAATTTGATGGTATAGTATTTCGTTCTGCTCAAAATAAAAATGGTATAAATTATGTGTTTTTTGACAATCGAGATGCGGCAGACATTCTAATTTTGAAGAGGGGTAACTTCAATCTTAAAATGACGACTGAAGCTTTTGATATATACACTGTTGATTCGGTCAACTATGAATCAAATCTTGCTGCGAAAGCATGAAGCTCAGATTTTGTTAGCGCGGGCGACGCTTTTTTTATTTGCGGACCTGATGGGGGTGACTATGTGGATAAAACGTTTGTTTTCAACAAATTATTTAGAAAATGATGTGGCGCGATATATAGCAGATAATGTTTTCTTCGTGTGCGTATCGCTTTTGGCATTTTCGGTGTGCACTCTTGTTTTTGGAGCATTGTTCCTACATTTTTTTCTAGACGTAGATATCCCGAATCTTGCAATCGAGAATCACGAGACTGCAAGTTACTGGGGGCAGCTTGGTGATTTTGCCGGCGGCTTCTTGAATCCGTTATTAAGCTTCCTAGCTTTGATGGCTGTTTTGAAAACTATGGCTTTGCAACGTGCCGAAATGAAGGCTACTCAGCAAGAAGCTAAAATAGCAACGGAAGAGCAGCGACAGCAAACTGCTGTATATTCGCGTCAAATGTTTGAATCAACTTTATTTGGCATGTTAGATGTGCACGCTAAAATTCTTGGAGATATAAAGTCGAGTGATTCAAGCTATCATCGTGAAGGACGCGATGCGGTCGATGTGATTGTTCGTAATTTTAAAGAGTCTGATTTTTATAAGGAGGCCGCTCTTCACTCGGAAATGATGAAATATAACGATGTAGAAGTTGACGTGTCGAAGTTCTACAAAGATAAAATAAGTTCGGTGGGGCACTACTTTAGGAATTTATATTGGATCATGAAGATGATCGATAGTAGTGAGAATGCTCTAACTGGCAGCGCGATGCATGACCGCATTGTAAAAGACAATAAAGAATTTTATGCTGATTATGTTCGCAAGAGGAATTACACTAACATCGTGCGCGCTCAACTTAGTGAGTCGGAGATGGCGCTCTTGCAAATAAACTGCCTGGGGTCGTATGGCGCGGATCTAAAATATTATGTTGAGAAGTATTCTTTATTAAAGCCTTTAGGTAAAGAATATTTTGGGTCGATTTCTGAAAATATGTGTCGCCATTTTAACAAGCTTGCTTTTTTAGGCCTTGAGAAGATAAAAATCGGTGAACTAGTAAAGATTCACAATAACAGAGTTCGCCGTGTTAGTGAGGAGTTTATTAGTAAAGGCGCGCGAGATTAGTAAGCGCGCACATAGATGGTGTGGCTGCTAATTAGCGATCGTGAAATTCGGTTGTTGTTGAAAGATCAAAGCCCCGCTTAGGCGGGGCCTCGATTAGACTCGTTTTGTCGCGGAGTCGTATACCTCTTCATCTCGGCGAGCACCAACGCACAACACCAAAATGATTTCAGTACCGTTTACGCGGTAAACGATTCGTACATCTCCTGTCCTTATCCGGCGGTATCCGGCCAAGGCCCCCCGAAGGGGTTTGCCGATCTTGTCGGGCTCTCCTGTGGCGATGCGCTCCCGAACGACCTTCAGGACACGTTTCGCTTCGGCGCTTCCGAGCTGTTTGAGATCATTTTCTACAGCTGGGTGAAACCGAACATTCCAGTTCATCTGCGGTTGCCTAACTAAAGCGAGCCTCCATGTCTTCAAGGCTCACTGTGACAGTGTTGTCGAGGCTGGGCAGGCGTTCGATGGCCAGTAGTTCCGAGCGCAGATCTTCAAGTTCGTCCTGCAGTGCCTGGTAGGCGTCGACCCCTACCAGAACGGCTGCTGGTTCGTTGTCCTTGAATATCACCAAATGGGTCACTTCCCCACTGGCGACATCTTTCAATCGCGCTCCAAAACTGCGTGCCATAGCAGTGGCGGACACTGCCTGCTCAGCTCGGTTTAGGAGTGCACTCATGCTGTTGTTCCTTCAATCATCAACTCAGTAGTCGTTCGTAGGTTCGTAGATTCGTAGGTTCGTAGGTTCGTAGGTTCGTAGGTTCGTAGTTAGTCGTCGTAAGATCAGGAAGCGCAGAGCGTCGATACCCGCAAAGTATTGCGCATGATCACGCGCAATACAATGCGCATCATCATCCGCGCCGACCAGTGGTCTACACAGCATCGCCACGACAATCACTCTACGCCACGCTTTCTATCGGCTATGAGTCCCCCGCCTGTCTCAAGTGATCAAGACACACAATCAAAACAGCCTCTTCTGCCTCCGCTTGCAGATCCCCAGCGTTGCTTACTGGCAAGTATGGTCTCGCTGGTATGTCCCCCCATAGCTGCGGGAAATCTAGCCGTTCCCCGCCGAATTGCATCATCGCCGCATACGGTTTGTTGCTGCCAACCATGGCCGAGCTGTCGGTTGCGTGCGTGGTTATCGAAGCCGCCAAACCAGCAGCACTGACCTGCAGCATCTGCCCCGGCCAGTGGCCGTGCTTTGCGCGCTTTTCAGTGGTGACATCGGAGAGCTCGGGCCACTCGGGGCGGCCTTCGTGTTCGAAGTTTTCTTCGGTTTGGCTGGCGAGTTCTGCTGCGATGGATTGCATCAGGGGTTTGAGGTCGCCGATGGCGTCTTCGATTTGGTTGAGGGTTTGTTGTAGGTGTTGGTTTTTTAGTTCGATGGTGAGCATGGGGGGCTTTGTTTTGGGTAATGGGTTTGTGGGTGGGGTTGGTTAGTCAGGATTAAAAGATCGCAGGCTTCGCCAGCTCCTACAGGGGTGAGTGTTCGGCTTTGGTGTTGCGGTGGCTGGTTGTGCGCTATCGCGAGCAGGCTCACTCCTACAAAGGGATGCGGTGTGTCAGTTGGGTGGGTGGTCGGGGGTGGTTTGTTTTAGGGCTGTGCCGGGTGCGTGGTTGAAGCCGGGGTCGGTGCGGAAGGTGATGTTGTGGCCTTGGGCGTTGGTGAGGCGTAGGCCGGTGACGGTGGCGGTTCGGATTTCGCCGGTGTGTTTGTTGAGGCCGGTTTCTACGGTTTCGGTGAAGGTGCGGCCTTGGCTGGTTTGGACGGTGAGGCCTCGGCGTTTGACGGCGGCTTCGGTGAGGGCCACGACGCGACAACGACAGTTGAAGCCGTTGGGTGGGTAGATGGTTTGCCAGATGGGGTCGTCGTGGCGGAAGACCTGGCCGTGGAGTGCGCGGTGGCTGGGGCGGGTTTTGCCGTCGAGGATGGCGACGAGCATCCAGTATGGGTGGGTGTCGGTGGTGTGTTCCATGCTGGCTTTTCGACCGGCCATGTAGGCGCTTTGCAGGTTGGTTTGGTAGATGGTTTTTAGGCGTCGTGGGCTGCCGAGTTGCGCGGGCTCGGCGTTGCCGTCTGTGTCGATGATGATTTGTTTGCCCCACCAGCCTTGGGCTTGCAGGGTTGGTTGCAGGTTGGCGGTGAATTGTTTGAGGGTTTGGCCTTGTTGCAGGGCTGTTTCGAGGGCGGCGCGGATGTCTGTGAGCAGGTCCAGGCGCATGGCTTTGGCGACGGTGAAGGCTTGGTGGTGGGCTTGGTCGAGTTGGTCTTGCCAGTGCCAGGTGATGGCGTAGCCTTTGGCCTTTAGGTAGGCGATGGCGTGGGTGGGATCGAGGCCGAAGATGGCTTTGAGCTCGAGGGGGTTGAGGCGTTTGGTGTGGGTGGCCATGTCAGTCTTCTTTGTCGGCGGTGGCGCTGAGGCGGCCCCAGGTGTTGGCGATGAAGATGAGGTGGGCGAGTTGTTGTTCTAGGGCTTGGGTGTCCATGTGCGGGTTGGCTTCCGCCAGTAGGCCGAGGGCGTCTGTGTCGGTCTGGCTTTGCTGTATGGCCTCGATCAAGGGGGCGATGGCGCGTTGGCTGTGTTGTTGCAGTGTTGCAGGCGGCAGGCTTTGGATGGCTTGGTCGAGGGCGATTTGGTCGAGTCCGGGGATAGCGCTTGGCTCGGCGAAGGCTGGTGTGGCGGCGGTGGCTGAGGCTTTTTGCAGGTCGCCGTCTTGCAGGTTGTAGGTGCGTTGCCAGTAGGTGTTGCTGAATCTGACGCCGGATTCGGTGAGGGCTTTGTCTCGCTGGGCGAGGCTTTTGTCGATTTCTTCTTGTTGCCACAGTTGATAGACCGGGGCGGCGACGTGTGTGCCGAAGTTGAGGTCGACGATGTGGCGGATGCAGGCATTGAGTGCGGTGGCGACGATGCTGGCGTCGCCGTCGCGGATGTCTTGGGTGACTTCGGCGCCTGCGGTGGCGCTGGCGCGGTTGCTGTCTTTTTCGGTGGTCTGGTTTTGGCCGAGCATGGCGACGTTGATTTCGCTGCGGCAGTACTCGAGTAGCTGGCGGTAGACGTCGGCGCTGCCGGCTTTGCCAGCGGCTTCGATGATTTGGACGCTGGCGTCGTCGGGGATGGCGGCGACGGCGTCTTGGACCATGGCTTCGAGGCTGTCGAGTAGCAGGTTGGTTTCGTCGTCAGTGGCGCCGCGCGGGTGTTTGCCGATGACCCAGGGGCTGCCGTATTTCTCTGTGAATTGGACCCAGTATTTGAGCCCGCCTTTCATGAAGGTGGCGGGCCAGAAGCACATGCTTAGGTCCGGGAAGCCGTAGGGGTTGGCGTAGGTGGCGTCTTGGCGGGCGACGATGAAGCGTTGCGGGTCGCAGGGCTCGCCGTCGGGGCCGGCGTCTTTGGCGCGAAAGCGCAGTGTGTTGTGTTGGTCGTAGAAGAACCATTCGGCCGGTTTGCCGAGCAGGTCTTGCGGCACCCAGTGTTTGCCGAGGGGCTGCCATAGCAGTTCGACGGGTTGGTAGCCGAACAGCGGCGCGTCGAGCAGTTCGCGCAGGATGCGATCGAGGTCGAGGTCGGCGAGCCAGTCGTTGATGAAGCGCTCGATTTTGGGTGAGGCTTCGCCGCGTTTCAGACCTCGTTCCAAGGAGAGGACGGCGGCTTTGCGACGGCGGATGTTGCCGCCGACCAGGGCGCTGCTGCGCAGGTCGCGGTAGACCTTGATGTCTTTGCCTTGAGCTTTGAGGATGGGGTCAGGGTTTGGCAGGTGGGTGCCGAAACCGCCGGCCTCGATGCGGCTGCGGGTGGCGATGTGGCGCTTGAGTGTGGGGTTGCGTTTGGCTTCAGCAAAGCTGACGAATTGTGTGGGGCTGATCCATAGGCCTTGGTTGTTCATGCGTACCCTTGGGTGATGCGTTGGCCCTGACGTGGGCGACGTGATTTGACGGTGACGGGGCCTGCGGTGACTTCGAGTGTGGCGAAGTGCGCGAGCGCGCCGGCCCCGGCGAAGTCGCCGTGGCGGTAGAGGTCGGGGTCTTTGAGGTCTTGTTGGCGGGTTTTGGCGATCATGGGGATGCCGTCGATGGTTTCGATGGCGCGGATGTCTTGGTGCAGGGAGTCGTCGAGGGGCAGTGTGAGGTTGGCGTCTTCGAAGAGTTGGACGAATTTGGGCATCCAGGCGCCGTACCAGGCGCGGCTGATTTTGACTTGGTGGATGCGGCTGTGGCCGAACTGGTCGGCGGTTTCTTCGGCGAGGGTTTCGCCGTTGCCGGTGGCGTCGAGGGCGGCACCGATGAAGCGCGGCAGTCCTTGCAGGATGTAGAAGAGGATTTGTTTTTGTTGCCGGGTGGGCACTTTGTGCAGTTCGACGACGAAGGGTACGTCGCGGTGCCGCGCTTGGTCGACGGACATGGGGCAGATGATGGAGAAGTCCCGGTGTCGGGCGTAGTCCATGCCCAGGAAGTGGCGCACGTCGGGCGTCAAGTCTTGTTGCATGACGGGGGTCAGGTAGCGTTCGATCCAGTCGGTTATGTAGGCTTCGCGGCGATGGATGGGTTGTTGGGTGAAGGCGTCGTCGAGGGCCAGACGCAGGACGCTGCGGCCCGGGCGCATGGCTTCGTCGATCCATACGCCGGGGATGCAGACGCCGTTGCCGTCGCGCGGGATGGCGTCGAGTTCTTCGCGCATTTGCGCTTTGCGCGGCCCGTAGGCGTTGCGGATTTTTTTGTACCAGGCTTCTTTGCCCTCCGCTGTCGGGATCTGCCCAGCCATGTAGCACACGCGTTCGTACAGGCCGTTGGCGACGGCGTCGTCGAAGGTGGCGCGGTAGACCTGGGCGCTGTCGCCGTAGCGTTTGTCGCGGATGTCGCTGACCATTTGGTTGAAGGCGTTGGCCTTGCCGTTGTGGGTGCTGATGATGACGATGCGGCCGCCCCAGATGAGTAGCGCGGTGGCGGCGTCGAGTACCGCGCAGACGTTTCGGTGGAAGGCGGCTTCGTCGATGATGACTTTGCCTTGCAGGCCGCGAACGCTGGCGGGGTTGCTGGAGAGTGCGACGATTTTGAAGCCTGAGGCGTAGCGGATGCGGTAGGCGTTTATCTGCCGGGTGTTGCCTGCCTCGTCTTGATCAAGGAATAAAAACTCTTCGATTTGGCTGACGCCGGAGGCTTGGGCCTGGGCGATGACGCGGCTGAATTTGGCGCAGTAGCCGATGAATTCGAGACCCTTTTCTTTGGTGTCGCCGATGTAGAAGCAGTCCATGCCGCTGGCGCTTTTTTGCGAGGCGGCGGTGATGACGCTGTCGAGGGCTTCGGCGAAGGTGATGCCGGTGCGCCGGCCTTTTTCACAGAGTTTGATTTGCGCGTCGATGGCGAGCCATTGGGCTTGGTGGGCCATGAGTAGGCCTTCGGTTTGCGGGTTGTAGCCTTCGGGGATTTGGCGAACGCTGGGCGGCAGTTCGTCCCATTCGATGACGCGCAGTGTGCTGGCGGAGGGTTTCATGGTTTGACGCCGAGGAAGGTTTGGCGCCAGTACTGGGCTTGGTCTTCGGTCATGCCTTGGGTTTTGACGGCATTGTCGAGTTGGGCGGCTTGTTCTTGCAGGAGGCGTTCGCGGGTGGCTGTTTCGATGGTTTGGCGTTCTTTGACGCTGAGGGTTCGGGCTTCCATGGTGGCTTTGGCGGCGCGGGCCAAGGCGGAGATTTCGGCGATGGTGATGTCGTCTTTCTCGTGGGCGCCCAAGGCGGCTTGGTAGGTCAGGGTTGAGATGGCTTCGACGAGGAGTACGCCGGTTTTGTCGGAGGCGTCTTCACCGAAGGCACCAACGAAGGCTTCGGCCATTTCACGTTGTTGGCGGACTTTGTCGGTGAGTTGGTCGAAGCCGACTTTGAAGCGGCCCAAGGCGCTGCGGCTGGGGGGCGTTTCGTTGGGGAAGCGCGCTTGGAGGTCAGCGAGCATGGCGTCGAGGGTGTGACGGTCTTCGCGCAGGAGTTTGTGCAGGTAGGCTTTGACGTCGGCCGGCAGGCGGTTGATGGTGGATTTGCCGGCCATGGTCAGGCGCCCGGCCGTTGGATGCCGGGGACGCGGGCGCGGCCGGCGGCGATGTCTTGGCCGCGTTCGGTGAGGGTGGCGACGAGGATGGGCCCGATGTCTGTGAGGGTGATGGCGTGTTGTTCGGCGAGCCAGTGCAGTTCGGTTTTGGTTTGGTCGCGGCTGGCGCTGTGGCCGTAGTGGTCCAGAGCAGTGTTGAGGACGGAGCTGTTGGCGCGGTAGCCGGGCATGTCGGCGAGCAGGCGCAGGAGGACTAGGCGTATGTCGTGGCGCAGGTAGTCGCTGTATTGGGTCATGGTTTTTCTCGCAGGAGGTAGTCGTTGATGCGTTCAAGCGCACGGGCCAGTGGGCTGAGGGCGTCTTTGACGCCGGTGAGTTCGGCGCGGATGGCTTTCATGTCGCCGAGTAGGTCGGCGATGGCGCTTTGGTCTGGCAGGTGGCGGACGTGTTCTTCGAGGGCGACGATGCGGGTGTTGAGTTCGATCAGTTGTTGGACGCTGGCGGCTTGGCGTTTGGCGATCCAGGTGTAGAGGCTGAGGACGGTGAGGATTAGCCATTGGACGATTTGGAGGATGGTGTTGAGGTCTTGGAGGTTCATGGGGTGCCCCGGGTTTTGACGGGGGTGTTGCGGGGGTTTGGGGGTCGCATGGGGTTGCCTCCGGTCAGGGCTCCCGGTTTTGCGGGTGCCAGAAATACACACGCCGCTATGGTGGGCGGCGTGGGGATGGAGGGCTTTTAAATGGGTTTAGGGAGATTCAGCGGTTTTACAGTCGCATTTACGTTTGGTTTTTGGCGCTTGGATGCTGCTTTCGCAAAAGTCGAAAACTTGGGCTACCCACGATTGGAAGAATCCGATCTTTGGTAATTCTTTTTTCGGGTACCCCATCGCCCGCATCAGCTCATTATGACAAATGGCATTCAAGACATGCATCACTGGCGGCTCTTCTGCTTCGATGTTCAGCCGTGCCTCTTGGACCTGAAGCAAGAGCTCTTCTGTTTCATCGGCAAGCATGCTTTTTTCAAGTTCTACATACTTGCGCATAAAATCAGTGTGATCACGCCCGCGCTGTGCACTGCCCACGACCAAGTTAATCGACGCAGCGATCGTCACCACAGCAGAAGCCACCAGTGCGACTACTTGGTATTCTTTCTGAAGGACCCCGTAGATCGCAGCCGAGCCAAATATCAACGACAGCATGTTGGACGTTTTATCCAGCCTGTCGTAGAAGCTTCGACGACGTTGGTGATATCGAATAGAGCGTCGCACGCTGAACAACGCATTGTGCCAGCGTGTGGGGAGATCAGGTGTCGTCGCTTCCATGCTGACTTCCTCTACCAGGTCTTGGTCGTGGTGGTGGAAGAGTGTCTACCACTTCTGGAAACCCCTTTTCTTTGTGATCTTCCAAGCTGGGACGGCGGCGAGGCCCTTGATCATTGTTGTTATGAAGTTCGCCGTTGCCCTCTCTGCTTCGGTCCCGGCTATGGTCATCTCTATCCCTTCGCATTTCGTAATCCCTTGCTGTTGTGGTGGCGCAGCTAATGTTTCCGCCTAACGGCTTTTTCCAAAGTGGCAATTTAATATTAATTTTGTGTCTTTTGGGATTATTTGTTTTCGGTGACGACGGTTGAAGGATCTGCGGAACTTAGGCATTCGGTTTGCCTGGATCGGAACTCATCCAGAAGGTTTCGGATGGCACCGGGAACGGCTTCTTTACCTCCCTGACGCACGGTACTGACTTCGGCCTGCCACCAACTATTGGCGAAGATCCCGGCTGACGCGCAGTGCCCCAAGGGTTCAAAGACCGAGCGGCCGAACTGGGCCTGCCCTGTTTCACGCAGGGCTTTGAAGTTTTGGCTGTGCGTCGACAGGTCTTTGAGGTTGTTGGCTTTGAGAATTTGCAGGCCTTGGGTCATGGCGGTGTCGAGGTCTGCGAGGTATTGGGTGGCGCTGGCCAGGGCTTGGGGGCTGGCGCTGGTGTAGACGGTTGCTGGCGGCGACGCTTCGCTGGTTTGGGCGGCAACGGATTCTACGGGGGTGGGTTTGTTTGGGGTGAGCCAATACCAGCCTATGGCGACGAGGATTGCCCAGGTCAGCAGTGGTGCGATTTTTTGGGCGGTGGTTTTCTGCGGTTTTGTGGTGGTGTTCTGGGTCATTTGAAGCTCCTTGTGGGTGTTTCGTCCTTGGGAGTTGCTTAGTTTGCTGCTACGAGCATGAAGGCCAGGCATCCGAACGCGCCTGTTGTGATGAGGGCGTAGGCTTTGAGTGCTTCAGGCAGGTGGTCTTTGATTGAGTAGCTTATGGCGGCGAGGCCGATGCAGGCCACACAGATTTTCAGGATGATTCGGTTGTTGCGCTGCTGACGGGCGTGGGCTGTCTTTTGGGTGGCAATGTGGTCGTGGGTTTGCAGGTTGTAGTCGCAGTGCATGCACAGTTGGGTGTAGCGCCAGGTGTCACGGTCGCATTGGGGGCATTGGCGAGATCGGTCGCTGTTGTGAGGTGGTGGGTGTTTGGTGGTGGTGTTGATGTCGAAGGTCTGGGTGCCTAGGTTGATGTGGCCGCGGTTGCCTTTGATTTTGATGGTGAGTTGATGTTCTTTTCCATCCTTGGGGAGGTTTTGTATTTCCTCTGAAATCCTGGCTGTTAGTTTGCTGACCAGGTCTCCGTCCTCGCTTGGCATAGATTTCCTTTTGCTGTCTCAGCGGTTTATGACCAATTTCAATATTCGCTCAACGCGCGCTTCGTCGAACGCTTGTTCGTGCCCGAGCGCGTTGTAGATTTCTGCGGCGACTTCGGCCAGTTTTTTTGATGGCCAGCGCCGGCCAGCCTGTTTGGCGGCGGCTTCGAGCATTTCGATGATTCGCCCAAGTTTTTCGCAGTCGATGGGGGCCCATGCGGGGGCTTGTGTCGGGACGATGATTTTTTGGCCGGTGATGATGTAGTACATGTCGGCGCCGGCTTTGGTGATGGCGGCCATGTAGTCGGCATCGGGGACGCGTTCGCCTGCCTCGTAGAGCATTTGGGTTTTTTTGGTGACGTTGGCCAGTGCCGCGAAGTCGGTTTGGTTGAGGCCTAGTCGTGTTCGCTCGGCGCGTAGCCGCTCACAAAAGGAAACCATTCGGTTGCCTAAATCCTTTTACATAGAAACCGTTCGGTTCCATCATTGGTTCACACCGTCCGACCACGAACGGCAACTTTATCGGCACCAAGGCTGGTGCTGTACCCCGGAGGGATTTGATGACGCTACGTACTGCGGATGAGGCCAGAGCTGCGCTTAAGGCTAAGGGTATTTCGATTACTCAGTGGGCGATTGCTAATCGTTTTTCGCCCAACCTGGTGTTTGAGGTGTTGGGTGGACGTAAGAAATGTGTGCGCGGTCAGACGCATGAGATTGCGATTAAGTTGGGGCTTAAGGCCGGGGAAATTTGCGTTGATCCGGCGGCGGCCCTTGAGCCTTCGCGTTTTGTGGCGTGAGGCTGTGTATGAAAAAGCATTTCGGTTATTTGGAATCTACCGCTTTTAAGCGCTCGCCGAGACGGTGCGCGATACAAAAAAAGAACTTTCCTACAAAAAACACACCAATTGCCACTTTTTTGGGGTTTGCCTGTGGGCGTCTTAATGGATGGCTGGCGCCCACCGTTGGCGTTGAGGGTGCCAATTTACCTGTTTTTGTTGTGCGAGCTGTGTCGGGTTTGAGCGGTGTTGCGTTGGGGGGCCTGTCATGAGGCGGTCTGTGTCGGCGTCGGCTCGGGTGTTGCGTGTGCTGAAGGCGTTGAAGGGGCACACGGTGACGGGGTTGAGTAATGCGGAGTTGGCTTTGTTGACGCAGGACAGCCCTAGCAATGTGACGCGGGCGATGCAGGCGTTGATTGAGGAAGGTTTGGCGCTGAAGTTGGATAACGGCCGTTTTGCCCACTCGGTGGGTGTGTTGCAGATCGCGCAGGCGCATGCAGAGCATATGGCGCGTGTGACGGGGCGTATGCAGGAGATTAATCAGCTTATTGCGGCGGGTTCGCAGGTTTAAAGGGAGTGATGTATGGCTCGGAGCAAAGGTGTTTGCGCAGAGGCGACGGTCTTGCCGGCGTTGGATGGGGCCGTGTTGACGGCTGATCAGAATACGATGGCTTCGTTGCAGGTCTTGCAGGGTGATGAGCGCGATGTGGTGAATCAGTTGTTGGGACACGCGCAGATGGCGGGTGCGCTGGAGGCGTTTTCCCGCACGGTGCGGATTGCGAAGTTGGCGTTGGTTAAGGAGAAGAAGCTGTATCGGGCGCTTGGGGGTGGCAAAAGTCCGCACGGTGCGCAGGTGTTGAGCGGTACGTGGGCGGAGTTTTGCGGGTTGTTGGGGCGTTCGGTTGATCAGGTGGATCGGGATATTGCGAATGTGCGGGCCTTTGGTGAGGAGGCGCTGGATTCGATGTCGCGGATGGGGATCGGTTACCGCGAGTTGCGCCAGTTTCGCCAGTTGCCGCAGGACCAGCAGGCAGCGTTGGTTGAGATGGCTAAGGCCGGTGATAAGGAGGCGTTTGTTGAGTTGGCCGAGGAGTTTATTGCTAAGCACGCCAGAGAAAAGGATGCGTTGGTGCGCCGGCTTGCAGCTGTGAGTGCCGACTACTCGGCGCAGGGCGAGTTGATGGCGAAGCGGTCCGGCGAGCTGGATGGCGCTCGCCAGGCGCTGGAGCGTTCGCGTCAGCAGGTTCAGGCGATGCCGGCCGATGAGGTGGCGAAGGCGTTGCGCGCGGAGGTGGCGGCGATTGCTTTTGAGGCGGAGTCCTGTGTGTTAGGGCCGCTGCGTGAGGGGTTTGCGAAGTTGGGTGCGTTGGCCACGGATGGTGAGGAGCATCGGGCTTTTAAGGCCGGTTTGATTGGGCAGTTGGAGGTGACGCTGGGGGCGGTTCGCAGTGAGTTTAATTTGCTGGATCGAGCCACTGGCGCTGCGGTTTGGCTGTCGGCTGCGGAGGCTTGAGTGATGAATCCTGTTCAAGTTCAGCAGTTGATTGAGATTGCTCGGCGTCTTGATGCGGCTGTGCATGGTGAGCGTGCGGCTATTTATGAGGCGGGTGCGTTGGCGATGGGGGTGTCGCTTTCTACGTTGCAGCGCCAGTTGAAGTTGGTGTGTGTGGCGAAGCCGCGTAAGCGTCGCAGTGATGCGGGCAGCAGTGCGTTGCCGATTGAGGAGGCTCGGTTGATTTCGGCGATGTTGCTGGAGTCGATTCGGGCCAATGATAAGCAGTTGTCGACGATTGACCGGGCAGTTGAGCGTTTGCGCAGTAATCATTTGATTACGGCGGGTCGTGTGGATGAGGCGACGGGTGTGTTTCGACCTTTGAGCCGCAGTGCGATTTGCCGGGCGTTGGTCGCTTATAAGTTGCATCCCTCGCAGTTGTTGCAGGACGCGCCGGCGGTGTCGTTGGCGAGTCAGCATCCTAATCATGTGTGGCAGGTGGATGCGTCGATTTCGACGCAGTTTTATTTGGCCGATGACGGCGCGCGGGTGATGGGTAAGGCGGAGTTTTATGACGGTAAGCCGGCGAATTTGAAACGGATTGAGCGCCAGCGGTTGTGGCGTTATGTGGTGACGGATCATACGAGCGGGACGCTGTATGTGGAGTATGTGTTGGGCGCGGAGTCGGCCGAGAATTTGTGCGGTGTGTTGATTAATGCGATGCAGAAGCGCGGCGAGTCGGATCCTTTTCATGGGGTGCCGTTGATGTTGATGACGGATCCTGGGGCTGCGATGACGAGTGGCATTTTCCGCAATCTTTGCCGGGCGTTGTCGATTGAGTTGGTGATTAATCGGGTCGGTAATGCGCGGGCGAAGGGTCAGGTTGAGCAGGCGCACAATTTGGTTGAGCGTGAGTTTGAGAGTGCGTTGAGGTTTCAGTCGGCTGAGACGCTGGAGCAGATTAATGCGTGGGCCGGCCGTTGGATGCGGTTTTTTAATGGGACGGCTGTTCATACCCGCACGCGGCGTACGAGGTATGCCGTCTGGCAGTTGATTAAGCCTGAGCAGTTGCGTTTGGCGCCGAGTGTTGAGGTGTGCCGTGAGTTGGCGGTGAGTACGCCGGAGTTTCGCAAGGTGAGTAATTTGTTGCGGGTGTCGTTTCGCGGCGATTCGTTTGATGTGAGTTCGGTGCCGTCGGTGATGGTGGGTGAGAAGTTGCTGATTACGCGTAACTGTTGGCGGGATAAGGACACGGCGCTGGCGGTTTTGGTGGGCGATGACGGGCGTGAGCAGTATCACGTGATTGAGCGTATCGGGGTGGATGCGTTCGGGTTCGCTGAGACGGCGGCGATGATTGGTGAGCGGTATGCGCGTCATGCCGATACGCCGGCCCAGGTGTCGCGCAAGGTGTTGGAGCAGTTGGCGACGGAGACGAGTTGTGAGGCGGATGCGCTGGCCGCGCGCAAGGCGAAGGCTGTGCCGTTTGGTGGGCGGATTGATCCGCATAAGTATGTTAATGACACGGTGCTGCCGGCTTATCTGCCGCGTCGTGGTTCGAATCTGTTGGTTAATGCCCCGAGTGTTGAGTTGGCCCCGCTAAGTCTGGTTGAGGCGGCGAAGTTGCTGCGCCCGCGGCTGGGGCATTTGTGGTCGCCTAAGACATACGGCTGGTTGATGGAGCGTTTTCCCGATGGTGTTCCCCAGGAGCAGTTAGAGGCGATTGAGGCTGAGTTGAAACGGCCTGTTGAGGTCGGGCGCAGGTCGGTCGTTTCGGTTGGGGGTGTGTGATGTTGAGGCTGAAAGGGATTTTGCAGGATGTGGGCCGGCCACAAGCGGCGTTGGCGCAGTCGCTGGGTTTGAGCAGTGCCGCGGTTGCGCAGTTGGTGAATCACGATCTTTGGCCTCGTCGGCTGGAGGGTCAGGTTTTGCGGGGTCGTATCAGGGGCTTTTTGTCGGTTTGTGGTGCTAGTGAGGCCGCGATTGCGGGGGCTTTTGATGAGGTGGTTGTGCCGTGTTTGAGGGCCGATGTTCCGGCTGTGGAGAAGGTTGTGTCCAAGGAGGACGATTTGATGTTGTTGCCTAAGCAGACGCTGCAAGCCGCTACGCGTAAGGCCTTTGGGCTGTTTCGTGATCCGTTCGATGAGTTGCAGTGTGCGCAGGATATGTGGGTGAGCCCGGATATTCGTTATGTTCGTGAGGCGATGTATCAGACGGCGCGGCACGGTGGGTTTCTGGCGGTTGAGGGGGAATCGGGAGCCGGTAAAAGTACGCTTCGCCGCGATCTGGTGAATCGTCTTGCTGAGAATAATGATCCGGTGCTGATTATTGAGCCGTATGTGTTGGCGTCGGAGGATAACGATTCGAAGGGTAAGTCGCTGAAGAGTACGCATATCGCGGAGTCGATGATGGCGGCTGTGGCGCCGTTGGCGAAACCTAAGAGCAGTCCTGAGGCGCGGTTTGCTCAGTTGCATCGGGCGTTGAAGGAGTCGCATGCGGCCGGGTATCGCCATTGTCTGGTGATTGAGGAGGCTCATAGTTTGCCGGTGCCGACGCTTAAGCATTTGAAGCGGATTTTGGAGCTTGAGGTGGGGTTCACGAAGTTGGTGAGCATCATCATGATCGGCCAGCCAGAGCTGGGGGTTAAGTTGAGTGAGCGTAATGCGGATGTGCGTGAGGTGGTGCAGCGCTGTGATCGGGTGACGTTGGGGCCGGTGGATGGTTCGCGGCTGGGGGAGTTTTTGACGTTTCGGTTTGATCGGGTCGGTAAGGCGCTGGGGGATGTGGTCGATCAGGGGGCTATTGAGGCGATTGCGGCGCGGTTGTCTCAGCCTAGTCGTCAGGGTGGTCGGGATTCGAGTGTTTCGCTGTTGTATCCGTTGGCGATCGGGAATCTGGTGATCGCGGCGATGAATTTGGCGGTTCAGTTGGGCGTGCCCAAGGTGACTGCTGATGTGGTTAAGGGGGTGTGATTTGGATTCTCTTAATCTGAGCAGTGATTTGAGGCAGGAGCCGTTGAGTATTCTGGCTGAGGAGTTTCCGGTGATGCTTTCGGCTTTTAATGGGTTGGTTCGGGAGATGCGCGGGGTCGGTGTGGAGATTAAGCAGCAGGTGCTGCCGGACAATAAGGTATTTATTGATGCAGCCAGTGCGGATCTGTTTTTAGAGCAATTCGGGGGTTGTCTGCGGGGTGTGCGTTTTTCATCCGCGGGACGGTTCACTTGTAATTCGGTCACCGTTCGTGGGGTTGATGTGGTCTGGCTGACGTTGGTGAGGGGGCAGGAGCAATGACGGGTGGCCTCGTTGGTGCGGCGGTGCGGGTATGAGTGACTTCCGTAGTAAGGGGCCTGAGTTGTTGGTTGATCTGACTGAGCATGTGGCTGCCTCGTTGGTGGAGTTGGTGTCGATGGAGGCTGAGGCTGCTCGGCATGTGGCTCAGGAGGTGGCCGATCGGATGGCGGCTCATTGGGGTGGGCAGAATGTCTATTTTCCGATGGGGCTGGCGGGTAAGTTGAGTCGGCGGGATCGGCAGATTTTTGAGGAGTTCAATGGGACGAATCATAGTGATCTGGCGCGGAAGTATTCGGTTTCGCTGCAGTGGATTTATAAGATTGTGAAGGCGGTGAGGAAGGATGAGGTGGCGCGCCGCCAGGCGGATATGTTCGCCCCGTCGGTTGAGGACTGACGGGGCGATTTTCGTTGCACTGGGTGCAAGGGTGTTGCAGATGGTCTCCCAGTTTGTGCCAGGGTAGCCCGGTATGGGTCGGGTTTATCTCGCTTATTGGGTATGATTTAGGTCACGCGTCAACAATCAGAACGCCACAGAAGTTTGCACATAAACCGTGCGCGGCTCACCCACATATTTCCCCTTGTTGTTGTCATCAAACGACCGCGTGAAGTACTGCGTGTTGAAGATGTTCTTCACGCCCACCGCCACATTCAAATCCGACAATTGCGGTCCGAAATCGTAGCCCGCGCGGCTGCTGAACAGCATGTAGCCCGGGATCTTGCCGGTGCTGCCGTCGGCGCTTTCTTTTGAGGTGTTGGCGTTGTCAGCGAACTGGTCGCTCTGGAAGCTGCTGTCCAGATTCAACTTCCACGGGCCTTCGGTGTAACCGACGCCAACCGTGCCTTTGTGTTTCGAAGAGAACGGCACGCGATTACCCTTGTTCGGTCCATCTTCGCGGATGGTCGCGTCAACATAGGCGTAGGAGGCATACACATCGAAGCCTGACAGTGCCGGGCTCAAGTCATCGAGCGCGTAATTGATGCTGGTCTCGATGCCTTGATGGCGAGTTTCGCCACGGGCGATCACCGAATCGTTGGTCTGGTTACTTTCGTACTGGTTGTCGAAGTTGATCAGGAACGCACCGATTTCCGCGCGCAATGCGCCGTTGTCATAGCGAGTGCCGAGTTCCCAGGTGCGGGCTTTCTCCGGTTTTACTTCACCACTGGTCACCCGGTTGGGCATCTGGCTGTACTGCACGCTGCCGAACGAGCCTTCGGTGTTGGCGTACAGATTCCAGCTATCCGTCAGGTGATAGAGCACGTTCAGCGCCGGCAGTGCGGTGTTGTAGTCGCCCTTGTATTTGACGTTGGTCAGGTTGTTGGTCTGCTGGGATTCGATCATCTCGTAGCGCACGCCCGGGGTGATCGTCCATTTGCCGATGTCGATGCGGTCGTCGACGAAGAACGCATTGGCCTCGGTGCCGCCCCGAGTGTCGCGGTCGTTACGGCTGTTGGTGGTCGGGTATTCGTTGCTGGCGATCGGCGTGCGATAGCGCAATTCGTGGCCGGCCTCGTTGATGTAGCGGTAACCGACGCCGACTTCATGGCTGGTCGAGCCGAGGTCGAAGCCTTGGGCGAAACGGGTTTCGAAACCGCGCACCCAATACTCGCGGGGCGACAGCGACAGGAAGGTGCCCTGATCCAGATAACCGCTGCGCAGGGTTTTGGTGAAGAACGTGTTAGCGGTGAATTCGCGGCGATCTTCCTGATAGCGATAACCGAAGTTGAACATCGTGCGACGGCCCCAGAACTGGTCTTTGGGGCGCGTCGATTGGTACGGATCGGCATCGTAATCAGCGACGTTCAAACCGCCGGGCATGTCGGCTTTACCTTCGTAATACTGGGCCATGGCGTTGAAGCTGTTGGCATCGTCGAGCTGATATTTGCCCTTGAGGATCAGGTCGTCGATTTCGGTGTCGCTGTGTTCGCGCCAGTCGCCACCGCGGGTACCTGAGTACAGAAGGGCGCCGCCCAGACCGTTGGCGTTGGTGCCGCCGGCCAGCAGATTGGCGCTGGTCTTGAAGCCGTCGTGGCTCGACGAAGGGCTGGTCTCGGTCTGAAAGCCTCCCTTGACCGTCGGTTCGTCAGGAATCGCCCGGGTGACGAAGTTGACGACGCCGCCGACGTTCTGCGGGCCGTAACGTACTGCACCGCCGCCGCGCACCACGTCCACCGCGTCCATGTTGCCCATGCTGATCGGTGCGAACGATAACTGCGGCTGACCGTAAGGCGCGAACGGCACCGGGATGCCGTCCATCAACACGGTCGAGCGTGCAGCCAGGCGCGGGTTCAAACCACGGATGCCGAAATTCAACGCCATGTCGTGGCTGCCAGTGCCGTTGTTTTCCGGCGCGTTGACGCCGGGAATGCGGTTGAGCACATCGCGCGCCTGAGTCGCGCCCTGGCGTTCGAACTCTTCGCGGCGGATCACGTCGCGGGCGCCGGGATGTTCGAACACATTGATCTGCGCCGCGTCGCCGAGCCAGTCGCCGACGACTTTCGAGGTGTCCAGCTCCAGCGCTGCATCACTGACCGGTTGCAGGCTGAACGCGTTGTTGCCCTCGGCGCGGGCTTGCAAACCGGTGCCTTCGAGCAACACATCCAGACCTTGCTCGGTCGTGTAATTGCCTTCCAGACCACGGCTTTGCACGCCGCTGGTGACTTGCGAACCGAAAGAAATCAGCACCCCGGCTTCACGGCCGAACTGATTGAGAGCGTTTTCCAGCGACGACGGTGCGATGTGATACGCCTTGGCATCGCTGGCCATTGCAGCGGGCAGGGCGCTGAAGCTCAGGCTGGCGCCGAGGATGAGATTGCGCAGGCAGCGGGCCAGTGGCGTGAGGCGGGTGAGGGGCATGGTGGATGATCCTGAGAAGGTTGAATCAAGGTGGCTTTCCTTCTCTGTCACGCCAGATCTGAAAAACGGCTCATTTATTTTTGAAGATCAAAAGATCGCAGCCTGCGGCAGCTCCTAGAGGGTGAACACAAATCCCATGTAGGAGCTGCCGCAGGCTGCGATCTTTTGACCTTGCGGTTACACCCGCGCCTCGACGCTGACCCAATACCGGGTAAAGCGCTTCACCTTCACCGGCAAGCTGATTTCCAGCAGATCCAGAATCCGCTCACTGTCGTCCAGTGGATACGTCCCGGAGATCAGCAAGTCGGCGACCTTTTTGTCGCAATTGAGCTGCCCGCGCCGATAGCGGCCAAGTTCTTCGAGGAAGTCGCCGAGGCGCATATGCGCGGCCACCAACATGCCGTCCGCCCAAGCGCCGCTGTTGGCGTCCAGTGGTTTGGCGTCGCTGGCGGCAGTCGCGGTGAAACTCAATTGCCGAGCGACGGGCAGCAGCATCGCCGCGCGTCCGTTGGCAGTCAGTTCGACGCGACCTGCAAACAGCGCCAACTGTGTGCGATCGGCAAATTGCCGCACATTTAGCCGTGCGCCCCGGGTTTTCAGAATGCCCTGCGCGGTGTGTATTTCGAACGATTGCGCGGCCGTCAGGAGGATTTCGCCTTCGAGCAAGCGGATCAAACGTTGATCGACGCGCACGTCTGCCGCACTGGCCGTGTTCAGTTGCAACTGATCGTCCGCCCCCAGCCCGATCTTGCGACGCTGGCCAATCGGGCTGCGGTAATCGGCAAGCAGCGAAGGTAGCGGATTGTGCTCGCGCAGGCCCCAGGTGGCGGCAGAACCGGCGCCGAGAATCAGCAGCAGTTTCAGTGCCTGACGTCGGCTACCGGACTTCGGCCTGTTCAATGCCGCATGCGCCAGCGGTGAAGAAACACCGCGCAAACGCTGGTTGACCCGTTGAATGTGTTCCCACGCGCGGCGGTGCTCACTGTGGGCATCCAGCCACTGCTGCAACGCCAGTTGCTGGCGCGCGTTGAGCGCACCTTGCTGCACTTCCATCAGCCAGTGCACCGCTTGTTCAGCCACTTGCGAGGAAAAATCCGCCGCTTGATTCATAGGGCGAAATAGCAGCGCAGCGCCGCTTTGTTCAGATGACGTTTGACCGTGGCCACGGAAATACCCAGCTCGGCGGCGATTTGCGGGTAGGTCAGGCCATCGACCTGCGCCAATAGAAAAGCGCGTTTGACCTGACGTGGCAAACCATCGAGCAACTGGTCCAGCTCGATCAGGGTTTGCAGGATGATTGCTTTGTCTTCTTCCGACGGCGCCACGATGTCCGGCATCTGCGCCAATGTTTCCAGGTAGGCGCGCTCCAGATCCTGACGGCGGTAGTGATTGAACAAAACCCGTTTGGCGAGGGTGGTGAGGAAGGCGCGTGGTTCGATGATCACCGGTGGCTCGCGCGCGGTGAGCACTTTGATAAAGGTGTCCTGCGCCAGATCCGCCGCGCTGTCCGGGCAGCCGAGCTTGCGCCGCAGCCAGCCGGTAAGCCAGCTGTGGTGAGCCTGATAAAGCGATTCGACGGGATGGGCGGATGGCAACGGTAGTGCTCCGGGCGCTTTCGTTATGCGGCAGAAAGCATGCGTTAGAGAACAAGAACGGTTCGCATTGTAGGGTCGGAGATGGCTGCCCGGCAATCAGATGCTTTTGCATATGAGAATATTTATCATTAAACTCGATCGCCTGTTGGTTCGGCTTGTCGGCCGGACGTTTTTCGTTTCAGGGTCGAAACATGAAAGCCAAACTCGCCACACTCCCGATGTCCTATCGTCTGGCCGTTACCTCGCGGGTGCTGGCGGCGGTGTTTGGCGGCTATCTGGTGGCTGCACTGGCCAGTGTCACCCTGACGATGTGGCTGCCATTGAGCCGCGCCGAAGCGGTAGTGACGGGCATGACCGTTTCTTTTCTGGTCTATCTGGTTGCGGTGCTCTGGTGTTTTGCCTGCCGCACGGCGTGGTCGGCATGGGTCGGTTTGCTGGTGCCGAGTGTGATTCTGGCGACCATTTCCGGCGCGGCGCGCGGGTTGGGTTTCGCATGAAAGAGGGTTTCCGCCAGGCCATGGCATGGCTGCACACCTGGACCGGGCTGGTGTTCGGCTGGTTGCTGTTTGCGATTTTCCTCACCGGAACGCTGGCGTACTTCAATGACGAAACCACTCACTGGATGCAGCCGGAAATCCCTGCAAGACCAATCAATGCCGAAGCGAGCCTGACGCTCGCCCAGGATTATCTACAGCAACATGCTGGCGGTGCCTCACGCTGGCTGATCGACTTGCCTGACGCCCGCGATCCCGGCCTGACCGTGCGTTGGCAACAGGCGCCAGCCAAACCCGGCGAGCGCGGCCGCTTCGAATCGAAAACCCTCGACGCGCAAACCGGTGCCCAGGTGCAGGGGCGCGAAAGCATGGGCGGCGAGTTCTTCTACCGCTTCCATTTCCAGCTGCAGATGCCTTATCCATGGGGCCGCTGGCTGGCGACGATTGCCGCCATGGTGATGTTCGTCGCGCTGATCACCGGGATCATCACCCACAAAAAAATCTTCAAGGACTTCTTCACGTTCCGCCCGCGCAAAGGCCAGCGTTCCTGGCTCGATGGGCATAACGCCGTGGGCGTTCTGGTGCTGCCGTTTCACTTGATGATCACCTACAGCAGTCTGGTGATTTTCATGTCGATGGTCATGCCGGCGAGCATCGTGGCGTCTTATGGCAGCGACGTTCGCAAGTTCTACGATGAGGTTTTTCCTGCGTCGAAAACCCCGGAGCGGGCCAACATTCCTGCGGCACTGGCACCGATGGCGCCGCTGCTGGTCAAGGCCACTGAGCAATGGTCGGGTGGCTCTACCGCACGACTGTCCGTGAGCAATCCGGGCGATGCAAATGCCACGGTGGTGTTGTCCCGCGCGGGCGACCGAGTGGTCCACGATTTCGGTCGCGCGGTGACCTTTAACGGCGTCACCGGGCAGATGCTCGACAGCACGCCGGAGCAACCTGTGGCGATGGCAGTCGGTGGCGCGTTCTACGGTTTGCACATGGGCCATTTCGCCGGGCCGGTGCTGCGCTGGTTGTATTTCATCTGCGGTCTGGCCGGCACGGCGATGATCGGCACCGGGCTGGTGATCTGGCTCGGCAAGCGTCAGCTCAAACATGCCAAGAGCGGCGTCATGCCGTTCGAATTGCGCCTGGTGGAAGTGCTGAACATTGCCAGCATGGCCGGGTTGGTGACGGCAGTGGCGGTGTTCTTCCTGGCCAATCGGCTGTTGCCGGTGAGTCTGGCCGGGCGTGCCGATTGGGAAGTGAATGCATTCTTTATCGCCTGGGGTTTGAGCGTGGTGCATGCGCTGTTGCGCCTGGGACGCAAAGCCTGGATTGAACAATTAGCGTTGGGCGCTTTGCTGTTTATCGCGGTGCCTTTGATCAATGCGCTGACCACGCCGTGGAACCTTGGCGTAACGCTGGCGCAGGGCGATTGGGTGCTCGCCGGTTTTGACCTGACCTGTCTCGGGACAGGTGTGTTTCTAGCGTGGGCCGCGTGGAAAATGCAGCGCGCCGGCAGCACCGTCAGCGTGAAAAAAACTCGCCGCGAAATGCCTCGGCCCGTCACGCTTGAGCAAGGGACAAACTGATGCTGCTGGCGCTATTGCTGTGCTACGCCGGGTTCACGGCATTGTGTCTGTCGATGCCTCGGCACCACGATGAATTGCTCGGGCATAAACCGTCGACGCGACGGGGTAGGGGTCTGAAGCTGGCGGGGTGGTTGCTGCTGGGTTTGTCACTTTGGGCGGCGGTCACAGGCAACGGCTGGAGTTTGGGGCTGGTCGACTGGTTCGCGGTGCTGATGCTCAGCGCCCTGGCGTTGGTGCTGTTGCTGCCGTATCGCCCGCGTCTGGCGTTGGCGCTGGCCGGGTTAAGTCTGTTGGCCAGTCCGGTCGCAGCCTGGGCGCAGTGCTGACGTGCTGATCGGTCATCTCCCGGAATCGCGCGACGACGAGCCGCGTGGCGCGCGTGCGCATTTCCTTCAGGTGTTCCTGTCCCAGCGTTCGCAGATGGAAGCGTTGGTGAACCGCCGCGTTGGCTGCCGGGCGACGGCGGCGGATCTGGTGCAGGATCTATTTCTGCGTTTCTGGCGCCGGCCGCTGGTGCAGGTCGAAGAACTCAGCACCTACCTGTTGCGCTGCGCCGGCAACATCGCTATCGATCATCTGCGCAGCGAAGGCACGCGGGTGCGCGTCAACGAAGGCTGGCAACCCGACGAGCCGGACAGCCATGGCAGCGAACCACAAGCGGCGCTCGAAGCCGGCAATGATCTGCGCCATGTCGAAGCGGCGTTGCGCGCCTTGCCCGAACGCACCCGGCAGATCTTTTTGCTCAATCGCATACACGGCCGCAAGTACGCGGACATCGCCAAAGCCATGGGCCTGTCCCAAAGCGCCGTGGAAAAACATATGATGCGCGCCCTCGAGGCCTGCAAGGCCAGCCTGCGCGAACCCGCGCCACGCACGCCAGGGAAAGCACCGTGAAACACACCGACCGCGTCACGCCGACGCCCTCCCAGGAACAGGCTGCTTTTGCCTGGCTGAGCCTGTTGCATGATCGGCCCAGCGCAGGGGATCAACTCACGTTCAGCCAATGGCTGCGCGCCGATCCCGCCCATGCCGAGGCCTACGCCCAGGCGCAAGTGGTCTGGGAATTGAGTGAAGGCCCGGCGAAAACTTTGGCCGATGAAGAGGCTTTCGCGCTGCAAGGCTATCTCAACGCTATGGATCGCCCGCGTCGCCAGCCGCTCTTGCGCTGGTCCGGCGGGTTGGCGATGGCCGCGTGTCTGTTGCTGATGATCAGCCTCGGAACGGGCTGGCAACCGCAGCGTTGGCTAGATGATCTCGGCGCCGATTACGTTTCTGCGCCCGGCGAAGTCCGCACCGTAACCCTCGCCGATCAATCACAAGTGACGCTTGATGCGGACAGTGCCATCGCCGTGGATTTCAGCCATGGCGAGCGCCATGTGCAGTTGCGTCGCGGCGCCGGTTTTTTCAGCGTCACGCACACGGGCGATCCGTTTGTGGTCGAGGCTGAGAAGGGCCAGGCACGGGTGCTCGGGACGCAATTCGAAGTGCGTCTGCAACCGCATGGGGCGCAGGTGACGGTGTTATCCGGGCGCGTCGGCGTGACGGCCGATCAAGGGGGCGAGCAGCAGATTCTCACCGCCGGCCAGCAAGTGGCTTACGGTGATGGGACGGCGGAAAAACTCCATGCCGTAGACAGCGAGGCGCAACTGGCCTGGCGCCAAGGCTGGCTGACTTACTACAAATCGACGCTGGCGGATGTGGTGCAGGATCTTCGCCGTTATTACCCGGGGCGAATTGTTTTGCTCAACGATGAACTGGCGGCGCGCAAGGTCAGTGGCAGTTTTCCGAGCAAGGATCCGCAGGCAGTTCTTAATTCCTTGCAGGGGGTATTGGGGTTTGAGCAGCATCGGGTTTTGGGGCAGTTGATTATTTTGCGCTGACAACAAAGTCAAAAGATCGCAGCCTTCGGCAGCTCCTACAGGGTGTACGCACATCTACTGTAGGAGCTGCCGAAGGCTGCGATCTCTTGATCTTGAAAATAATTTCAAAATTGTAGTGAGGTAAACCCGAGCCCCATCCGTGTAGTGACTGAAACTGCGAGTCATTCGCATCCGTTGCGGTTCTACACAGGTCATTGAGCAATGAAGTCCAGGGCAAAATCGGGTTCGGTCAAACAATGGTTGGGCGTTTCGGCATTAAGTTTTTCGGCATTGGCACTGTTGCCGATGAGCGTCGCGCTCGCCGCTGAAACCGTCAGCAGCCAGGCGCAAAAGCAATTCAATTTCGCATTGGCCGCCAAACCGTTGCCGCAAGCCCTGAGCGACTTCAGCCGCGTCACCGGGCAAAGCGTGGTCTACACCGATGAAGCGCCGTACGGCCTCACCGCGCCAGCCGTCAATGGACAGATGAATGCAGAACAAGCGCTGCAACGCCTGCTTGCCGGTTCCGGCCTGAGCTTCCGCCGCACCGACAGTCACACCCTGGCACTTGAGCCGCAGCCCACCGAAGGCGCGCTGAATCTGGGCGCTACTACCATCACCTCGATGCGTGATGAGTCGACGAGTTACCAGCCGCCGCCAACCAGTTCGGTGATGCGTTCCTCGGCCTCGCTTCAGGAAATCCCGCAGACCGTCAACGTCATCCCCGCGCAGGTCATTCGTGATCAGGCGCCACGCAATCTCGACGATGCGCTGGCCAACGTCAGCGGTATCACGCAGGGCAACACGCTGGGCAGCACCCAGGATTCGGTGATGACCCGCGGCTTCGGTGACAACCGCAACGGCTCGATCATGCGCGACGGCATGCCGATCGTGCAGGGCCGTGGCATGAACGCCACGGTCGATCGCGTCGAAGTGCTCAAAGGCCCGGCCTCCTTGCTGTACGGTATTCAGGACCCGGGCGGCGTGGTCAATCTGGTCAGCAAGAAACCTGAACTGACGCAATACAACGCCTTGACCTATACCGGCTCGACCTACGGCGATGGCAAGAACGGCAGCGGCGGTACCTTCGACAGCACGGGCGCACTGGGTGATTCCGGGCTGGCCTATCGCATGGTGGTGGATCACGTCGACGAAGATTACTGGCGCAATTTTGGCACGCATCGGGAAACGTTGATCGCGCCTTCGCTGGCCTGGTACGGCGAACGCACCCAACTGTTATTCGCCTACGAACATCGCGAATTCCTCACCCCGTTCGACCGCGGCACGCTGATCGATCCGCGCACCAATCACCCGTTGGACATCTCGCGCAAGCAACGTCTCGACGAGCCGTTCAACGACATGGAAGGGCGTTCGGACCTGTATCACTTCGAAGCCGATCACGAACTCAACGACGACTGGAAAGCCCACTTCGGCTACAGCTGGAACCGCGAAACCTACGACGCCAGCCAGGTCCGCGTAACCGCTATCGACACCAACAAAGGCACGCTGACCCGCAGCATGGACGGCACCCACGGCGCGATCAGCACCGACCGTTTCACCACCGCCAGCCTTGAAGGCAAAGTCAACGTGCTGGGCATGCAGCATGACCTGGTGTTCGGCGTCGATGACGAGTACCGCAAGATCTACCGCGCCGACCTGATCCGCCAGAAAAGCCTGAGCACCTTCAGCTACACCAATCCGGTGTACGGCCGTGAAGTCGAGGGCTCCACGGTCAGCGCCGCCGACAGCGCACAGACCGATGAACTGCGCAGCGACTCGGTCTTTCTGCAAGACTCCATCCACCTCAACGACCAGTGGATTCTGGTCGCCGGCGGACGTTTTCAGGAGTACGACCAGTACGCCGGCAAAGGCGTGCCGTTCAAGGCCAACACTGACAGCAACGGGCAAAAGTGGGTGCCGCGCGCCGGTCTGGTGTATCGCTTTACCGACGAGTTGTCGTTCTACGGCAGCTATACCGAATCGTTCAAACCCAACTCGACCATCGCTCCGCTGAGCGGCAGCAGCACCGTGCTCGACGGCAGCATCGCGCCGGAAGAAGCGAAGTCGTGGGAGCTGGGTGCGCGACTGGATATGCCGGGGCGCATCACCGGCAATATCGCGCTGTTCGACATCAAGAAACGCAACGTGCTGGTGGCCAATTCCGAAGGCCCGACGACGATTTACAGCGCGGCGGGTGAAGTGCGCTCCCGCGGTCTGGAAGTGGACCTGACCGGTCAGTTGAGCGACCGCTGGAGCATGATCGGCAGCTACGCCTACACCGATGCCGAAGTCACCGAAGACCCGGAATACAAGGGTAAGCGTTTGCAAAACGTGGCAAAGAACAGCGGCTCATTGTCGGCGGTGTATGACTTTGGCAGCGTGATCGGCGGCGATCAGTTGCGCGTTGGTGCCGGCGCACGCTACGTCGGCGAGCGGGCGGGTAACGCGGTGAATGATTTCGATCTGCCGAGCTACACCGTGGCCGATGCCTTCGCCACTTACGACACCAAAATCGAAGGGCAGAAGGTCAAGTTTCAGCTCAATGTGAAGAACCTGTTCGACCGCACTTACTACACGTCGTCGGCGAGCCGGTTCTTTGTGTCGATGGGGGATTCGCGGCAGGTTTCGTTGTCCAGCACATTAGAATTTTGAGGTGGCTGCAAAAGATCGCAGCCTTCGGCAGCTCCTACAGGGGAATGCATTCCAAATGTAGGAGCTGCCGAAGGCTGCGATCTTTTGATCTTGCTCTAACGCAAAAACGCCTGCCGATACTCCCCCGGCGTGCCACCCAACACCTGCCTGAACCGATTGGTGAAATGGCTGGCACTGGCAAACCCGCAAGCCAATGCAATCTCCCCCAATGGCAACGCCGTCCCCCGCAACAACTCTCGCGCCCGGCTCAAGCGCCGCGCCAGCACGTATTGATGCGGCGGTAGCCCGAAGCTCACGCGAAACATTCGCGCAAAGTGATATTCCGACAGCGCGCACAAACCGGCCAATTGCCCGAGGCTGATCGGCTCGGCCAACTGACTGTCGATGAAGTCCACCAGTTGCCGACGCTGGTGCGGTGCCAGCCCGCCCTTGAGGCGCAAACCCTGACGCGCACCGACCTGGCTGAGCAAGGTATGGCTGATCAATTCATGGGCAATGCTGCTGGTCAGCAAACGTTCGGCCGGCTCGTCCCAGTTCAGGTTCAGCAGTTGCCGAAAGCGCTGCGCTTGCTGCGGGTCTTCGAGGAAGGTCTGCTCGCGCAGTTGCATCTCACGCGGCTCGCGATCGAGCAACGTCACACAACCGAGGGCAAATTGCTCAGCACTGAAATACAGGTGCGCCAGACGGATATCGCCATTGATCACCCAGCCTGACTCGTGATCCGCCGGCAGGATGCACAGCTTGTCCGGCCCGCCCTTGTGGCCCGGCTGACCACGACGAAACGTACCAGTGCCACCGGCGATATAGCACGAGAGGGTGTGATGGCTCGGCGCTTCGTATTCCTGGGCGTCGTGGTGATTGGTCCACAAAGCCGCAGACAAGCCGTCGCCGAGCTCGGCGCTGTGCACAAGGCATGCGTTCTGCGAGCGGTTAAGCGCCTGGAAGACTTGCAGGTTTTCGATGGTGGCCATGATCGGTTCTCTTCAACGACTTGCATCCTACTCCGTCGCATTCGCGCTGCCAGCCAGTCGGCCGACAAAAGCGCAAGTTTATGCAAGCGGGATTTCCATGTCGCGACGGACACTGAAATCCAATTGAGGAGCGTCTGCCATGAACCTGTCGTTGTATCTGCTGACCGTGCTGATCTGGGGCACCACCTGGATTGCCTTGAAATGGCAATTGGGCGTGGTGGAGATTCCGGTGTCGATCGTCTACCGCTTCGGTCTCGCTGCGCTGGTGCTGTTTGCGCTGTTGCTGCTCAGCCGGCGGTTGCAACCGATGAACCGGCGTGGGCACCTGATCTGCGTGGCGCAGGGCGTGTGTCTGTTCTGCGTCAACTTCATGTGCTTTCTGACCGCCAGCCAGTGGATTCCCAGCGGTCTGGTGGCGGTTGTTTTTTCCACCGCAACCTTGTGGAACGCGCTCAATGCGCGGGTATTCTTCGGCCAGCGCATTGCCCGCAATGTGCTGATGGGTGGGGGCCTGGGGTTGTTCGGCCTGGGCCTGTTGTTCTGGCCGGAACTGGCCGGCCATCAGGCTACGCCGCAAACCTTGCTCGGTCTTGGCCTGGCACTGTGCGGTACGTTGTGTTTCTCGGCGGGCAATATGCTCTCGAGCCTGCAACAGAAGGCCGGGCTCAAACCCCTGACCACCAATGCCTGGGGCATGGCTTACGGTGCCGCGATGCTGTCGGTGTGGTGTCTGGTCAAAGGCATCCCGTTCGAAATGGACTGGAGCCCGCGTTATGTCGGCGCGTTGTTGTACCTGGTGATTCCCGGCTCAGTGATCGGCTTCACCGCCTACCTGACGTTGGTTGGGCGAATGGGGCCCGAACGTGCAGCGTATTGCACAGTGCTGTTTCCGGTGGTGGCGTTGAACGTTTCGGCATTTGCCGAAGGCTATCAATGGACAGCGCCGGCGCTGGCGGGCTTGGTACTGGTGATGCTGGGCAATGTGCTGGTGTTTCGCAAACCACGTATGTCCGTATTGCCGAGTCAGGGCAAACTGGCCTGAAATTTTTGAGCGTTGCGCGTTCAGCGCTCAACTTTCATAACCATGTAAATCAATACCGGAAGTATAAAGTCGATAATGTGTCGGGCCCAGTCCTTGGCATTCCATGATTGTGAGGTGTCCATGTCGAACCATTCAACGCCGATGGTTTGCAGGCCCACGTAATATATGAATATGGCGATCATCAAACCGATAATCGAGAGTTTCTTGGCGTCGTGGAAGGCTTCTGCTGATTCGTCCAGCTTTTGATAAAGGTGATAAGTGCCCAGCAGGCAGCACACGGTGTAAATCACTTCCAGGGTTATGATGAGCCAGTAAATGCGGTGGTGCAGCATGGGCGATGTGATTGCTCTATAACGAATGTTTTCGTTGGTTTTAGTGGTGTCCATACTGAGAATGTGCCCGACATATTCATAGTTTGACGGGTAGTCAGTGAAATTGCTGTATATCACCAGAATGCCAAAGAAGCTGATGTAGGTCATCAGCATTATTTTGCTGTAGCGGACAAGTTGGTCGGTGCTGAGGTTTCTCAAGTTTTATACTCTCCAGAGAGGTTTTTGTCTGGCGAGTTTATAGCGGCAGTGTTTATTTCGTTGTTCAGTAAAGTTGCAAGTTATGTGTTTCGGGAGAATGAACGGGCAAGTGCTGCAGAGCACTTGCCCTGTTTTTTATCCTCGCCAGACCTGCGGGTTGACCAGATCCTGCGGACGTTCGCCGAGCAGCGCGCTGCGCAGGTTGGCGAGGGCGCGATTGGCCATGGCTTCGCGGGTTTCGTGGGTGGCCGAGCCGATGTGCGGCAAGGTCACGGCGTTTTTCAGCTGGAACAGCGGCGACTCGGCCAGCGGTTCTTTTTCGTAGACGTCGAGGCCGGCACCGCGGATGCGGTTGTTTTGCAGCGCCTCGATCAGTGCCGGTTCATCGACCACCGGGCCGCGGGAGATGTTGACCAGAATCGCGCTCGGCTTCATCAGGGCCAGTTCACGATGGCTGATCAGGTGTCTGGTCTTGTCACTGAGTGGCACCACCAGGCAGACAAAGTCGGCTTCGGCCAGCAGTTGGTCGAGGCTGCGAAATTGTGCGCCGAGTTCTTGCTCATGTTCGGTCTTGCGGCTGTTGCCGCTGTAGATGATCGGCATGTTGAAACCGAACCGACCCCGGCGGGCGACGGCGGCGCCGATGTTGCCCATGCCGACGATGCCGAGGGTTTTGCCGTGTACGTCAGAGCCGAACAGCGGGGCGCCGACGCTGGCTTGCCATTGGCCTGCCTTGGTCCAGGCGTCGAGTTCGGCGACGCGGCGGGCGCTGCTCATGATCAGCGTGAAGGCGAGGTCGGCGGTGCTTTCGGTGAGCACGTCCGGGGTGTTGGTGAGCATGATCCCGCGTTCGTTGAAGTAGTCGAGGTCGTAGTTGTCGTAGCCGACCGACACGCTGGAGACCACTTCGAGTTTGGCGGCGGTTTCGAGTTGGGCCTTGCCGAGTTTGCGGCCGACGCCGATGAGGCCGTGGGCGTGGGGCAGGGCTTCGTTGAACTGGGCGTTGATGTCGCCGGCTTTTGGGTTGGGGACGATGACGTCGAACTCTTGTTGCAGGCGTTCGATCATTGGGGGGGTGATGCGGCTGAAGGCCAGGACAGTCTTTTTCATCGTTTTTGGCTCTTGTTCGGGCTTGATGCCAAGCAAGCTAACATTTTTGTTTTGGGGTGTCTTGGCGGCCTTTGGGCCGACCATGTTCTTGGGGGGGTTGGGTGTATATCCGTTGCTTGGGGTGTTGCTGATCAGGGTTCCGCCCTTACGGCGGGTCACTTTTTCCAGACGCCGAAAAAGTAACCAAAAAGGCTTGCTCCTACGTGCGGCCCGCTCGCTGGGGCTCGGGGTTCCTTCGCTCCGGGATCGATCCGGGCGCAGCGTCTACGGTTTGCTTCGCTGCACCTCCTTTCGCTGTGTTTGGCTTCGCCAAACGGTCGCTGCGCTCCCACGCCCGGATCAATCCCTGCGCTCAGCCTTCCGACGTCGCCCGTGGATCAAGATCAAGAGCTTTACTCGAGCTAACGCTCATTGTTGAGTGGGGCGGCATTCGCCGCGTGCGGGTTGTACTCATCTCCCGTGTAGGAGCTGCCGATGGCTGCGATCTTTTGATCTTGCTGATGGCGGCCTGACAGCCGACCGGTCTTTGGCGGGTGCACTCCTTTCAAATGTGGGAGCTGGCCTGCCAGCGATGGCGGCCTGACAGCCGACCGGTCTTTGGCGGGTGTACTCATTTCAACTGTGGGAGCTGGCTTGCCAGCGATGGCGGCCTGACAGCCGACCGGTCTTTGGCGGATGTACTCCTTTCAAATGTGGGAGCTGGCTTGCCAGCGATGGCGGCCTGACAGCCGATCGATTTTTAGCAGGTTGTATGCGATTCAAATTGTAGGAGTGAGCCTGCTCGCGATGACGGTGTGTCAGGCACCAACGATGTTGAATGTGAGCCTGCAATCGCGAGCAGGCTCACTCCTGCAAGGGGTCAGCTGTGTGGCGCGGGTTGGGGGATGTCGACGTTATCCAGCACCCGATTCACCGCCAGTTCCGCCAGCATGATGATCTGCTGAATCGCCAGAATCGTCCGGCGCTGCGGAAGGTCGACGTACGCAGCAATGTCACTGCTCATGAGGCTGGCTTGCGCCAGTGATTCGCAGGCGTGGACGAGGAGGCTTTCGTTGTCTTGGTCCGGCGCGACCTGGAACATGGTGCTGGGTTTGTGGAAGCGCAGGGTCAGGGCGTTGGGTTTGAGATAGTGGTCTAGGGCGCGCTCGGCGGCTTCGTGGAATTTCTTCGAACCGGCGGCTTCGTAGGGCGTGGTGTTATCCGCTTCGGGCGGATTGGGTGTTGGCTTTTTCATGGTGAAACTCCATTCGGGATGTGGAGTTCGCCAGACGCTGCGACCAAACAGAAGGGTGGCGAACCGTACGCGGGTTGGTCGACCAGGGAATGGAGACCCGGCAGGGCCGAGGCCCTCCCACGCACAGCTCGCCATTAAGCAAGCTTGAAAAGTGCGCCATTCTAAACCCGGACGACCAAGTCCGGTCGCTGATTCGTCAGCGACACCCAAAGCCTATCCACCGCACTTCCGACGGACAACCTTCAAAACCTGTCGGAAACTTCCGCGAAAACCCAGAAATGTAGGAGCTGCCGTAGGCTGCGATCTTTTGATTTTTAAACATCAAGGTCAAAAGATCGCAGCCTGCGGCAGCTCCTACAGGTTTCACGGTGTGTTGAAAATCAGTTGGCGACTCGGGCTCCGGCGAGGCTGCCGCTGAGTTCGTAGGCGGCCAGTTCCGCCTGATGCGCTGCGAGAATTTCCGGCAGGGAGCCGCGCAGGTACTCGACCCAGGTCTTGATCTTCGCATCCAGGTATTGGCGCGACGGGTAGATCGCGTACAGGTTCAGTTCCTGCGAGCGGTAGTTCGGCATGACCCGCACCAGCGTGCCGTTGCGCAAACCTTCGATGGCGGCGTACACGGGCAGGACGCCGACGCCCATGCCGCTGATGATTGCGGTTTTCATCGCGTCGGCAGAGTTCACCAGAAACGGTGAGCTATTGATGGTGACCATCTCCTGACCTTCCGGGCCGTCGAATGCCCATTTCTCCAGCGGGATCACCGGGCTTACAAGGCGCAGACAGGCGTGGTTGAGCAGGTCGCTGGGCTTTTGTGCGCAGCCGTTGGCTTTCACGTAGGCCGGTGAGGCACAGACGATGCTGTAGGTGATGCCCAGGCGCTGCGAGACGAAGCCCGAGTCTGGCAGTTCGCGAGCCAGCACGATGGAGACGTCGTAGCCTTCATCGAGCAGGTCCGGCACGCGGTTGGCCATGGTCAGGTCGAAGGTCACGTCGGGGTGTGTCTTGCGATAGCGGGCGATGGCGTCGATGACGAAGTGCTGGCCGATGCCGGTCATGGTGTGCACTTTCAACTGTCCGGCCGGGCGGGCGTGGGCCTGGCTGGCTTCTGCCTCCGCTTCTTCGACGTAAGCGAGGATCTGTTCGCAACGCAGCAGATAACGCTTGCCGGCCTCGGTCAGGGCGATGCGCCGGGTTGTGCGGTTGAGCAGTCGGGTTTGCAGGTGGGCTTCCAGGTTGGAGACCGCGCGCGAAACGTTGGCGGTGGTGGTGTCGAGTTGCACGGCGGCGGCGGTGAAGCTGCCGGCTTCGGCCACGCAACTGAAGGCGCGCATGTTTTGCAAAGTGTCCATGGGGTGCTCTCAAGGCAGATGGCAAATTGTGACACGAAGTTTCGGGGTCGAAACCCCCGACCAAGGGATTATCTCGTTAACGGTAACAAAGATTCACAAGATTCCCAGCTTATCGCCGCTCAGGCCGCCCCCTAGAATTGCGCCGTTCCCTGTAGGAGCTGCCGAAGGCTGCGATCTTTTGATTTTGTTTTAAGGGATCAAGATCAAAAGATCGCAGCCTTCGGCAGCTCCTACAGAGTGAGTAAGCCCCGCCATATCCCCTTCTCAGGAATTCGCAGCTGTGCCGCGTCGCATCAACAGAGCGCTTTTGCCGCTCAGTGTTCTGGCTTTCGCCCTAAGTCTCGGCGGCTGCATTTCAACCGAAGGTATTGCCCCGCAGGGCAAGGCACTGCAAGCCAATGCACTGGCCACCGACGACGCCATCGCCCACGCCGCCCGTGACGCCAATTGGCCCACCGCACAATGGTGGCAAGCCTACGGCGACCCGCAATTGAACCGCTGGATCGACCTCGCCGTACAAGGCAGCCCGAGCATGGCCATGGCCGCCGCGCGGGTGCGTCAGGCCAAGGCCATGGCCGGTGTCGCTGAAGCGGCCGAGTCGTTGCAGATCAATGCTGAGTCGACGCTCAAGCGCCACAACTGGCCGACCGATCAGTTCTACGGTCCGGGCGAGCTGGCCAACACCACCACCTGGGACAACAACGCCGCGCTGGGTTTCAGTTACGCCCTCGACCTCTGGGGACGCGAAAGCAATGCCAGCGAACGCGCGGTGGATCTGGCGCACATGAGCGCTGCCGAGGCGCGATTGGCGCAGTTGGAGTTGCAGAACAACATCGTGCGCGCCTACATCGAACTGTCGCTGCACTACGCCCAGCGCGACATCGTCGCCGCGACACTAAAGCAGCAACAGCAGATTCTCGATCTGGCGCAAAAGCGTCTGGACGGCGGGATCGGCACGCACTTTGAAGTCAGCCAGGCGCAAACGCCGTTGCCGGAAACCCATCGGCAACTCGATGCGCTGGACGAAGAGATCGCCCTCAGCCGCAATCAACTCGCCGCACTGGCCGGCAAAGGGCCGGGGGCGGGCGCGCAGTTGCAGCGCCCGACGCTGGCCCTTGGTGCCGCACTGAAACTGCCGTCGGCACTGCCCGCCGAACTGCTCGGCCAGCGTCCGGATGTGGTCGCCAGTCGCTGGCAAGTGGCGGCGCAGGCGCGTGGCATTGATGTGGCGCACGCCGGTTTTTATCCCAACGTCGATCTGGTCGGCAGCCTCGGTTACATGGCCACCGGCGGTGGTGCGCTGGAGTTTTTGAGCGGCAAGAAACTCAATTACAACGTGGGCCCGGCCATCTCGTTGCCGATTTTCGATGGCGGGCGACTGCGTGCCGAACTGGGCGAAGCGTCGGCCGGTTATGACATCGCCGTGGCGCATTACAACCAGACGCTGGTCAATGCGCTGAAGAATATTTCTGACCAATTGATCCGCCGTGAGTCGATGGACAAGCAGCAAGAGTTCGCCGCCGAATCGGTGGCCACCGCGCAGAAGACTTACGACATCGCGATGATCGCTTATCAGCGCGGCCTCACCGATTACCTCAACGTGCTCAACGCGCAAACACTGCTGTTCAAACAGCAGCAAGTGCAACAGCAGGTGCAGGCGGCGCGGTTGAGTGCGCATGCGGAATTGGTGACGGCGCTGGGTGGTGGGCTGGGTGCGGGTAATGACGTGCCGAGTGACGAGAAAACCCAAGCCCCGAAAACTCCGATGCTCCTGCGTTGAACACCCAACTTACTGCACACCAACCCTGTGGCGAGGGGATTTCTGTGGCGAGGGGATTTATCCCCGATGGGCTGCGCAGCGGCCCCCAAACACTGCAATCGAGTTTTCACAGACACACCGCGCTCGCTGGTTTTGGGGCCGCTTCGCAGCCCATCGGGGATAAATCCCCTCGCCACAGGGTTTTCCATGTACCTAAGTAAAACTTCCTGCCGACAACCATGAGCAAGTTTAAATGACTCCCTTGCCCGCCCCCCTGCGCTGGCTCTACTCCCTGGAATGGCGCCGGGGTTTTTTTGACTGGGCGCGCAGCGATGGCGTGACCTGGGTCTACATCTTCAAGGTGTTGCTCGCCGCGTTCCTCACCCTGTGGCTGGCCATGCGTCTGGAATTGCCGCAACCGCGCACGGCGATGATCACCGTGTTCATCGTCATGCAGCCGCAAAGCGGGCAGGTGTTCGCCAAGAGTTTCTATCGCTTTCTGGGCACGCTGGCCGGCTCGGCGATGATGGTCACGCTGATCGCGTTGTTTGCGCAGAACACCGAGCTGTTCCTCGGCTCGCTGGTGATCTGGGTCGGCATCTGCTCGGCGGGTGCCGCGCGTTGCCGTAACTTCCGCGCCTATGGATTCGTGCTGGCGGGTTACACCGCCGCAATGGTCGGGTTGCCGGCGCTGGCCCACCCGGACGGCGCGTTTATGGCGGCGGTTTGGCGGGTGCTGGAAATATCGCTGGGGATTCTCTGCGCCACCGTGATCAGCGCCGCGATCCTGCCGCAAACCGCCAGCGCGGCGATGCGCAACGCGCTGTATCAGCGTTTCGGCGTGTTCGCGCTGTTCGTTACCGATGGCTTGCGCGGGCGTAGCAAAACCGAATCCTTTGAGGCGACCAACGTACGCTTCATTGCCGAAGCGGTGGGTCTGGAAGGGCTGCGCAGCGTGACCGTGTTCGAAGACCCGCACATGCGCCGGCGCAATGGTCGCCTCAGCCGTTTGAACAGCGAGTTCATGGGCATCACCACGCGCTTCAACGCCCTGCACCAGTTGCTTGAACGCCTGCGCGGCAATGGCGAGGAACACGTCGTGGCGGCAATCAGGCCGGGTCTGCAGGACCTCGCCGAAGTGCTCGACAGCTTCAGCGGTCGTGCCCTGACCAGTCCCGATGCCGCACGCCTGGCGACGGCGCTTGCGACCTATAAAGAAGGCCTGCCAGCGCGAGTGCGTAGCCTGCGCGCGACGTTTCAGGAGAGTGAGCCGAGCGACGCCGAGCAACTGGATTTCCACACCGCTTACGAGTTGCTCTATCGCTTCGTCGATGACCTGCACAGTTATGCACAGACCCACGCGTCCTTGGCCGATCACCGTCACGAACGCGAGCGTTGGGATGAGCCGTTCACCCCGCAAACCAACTGGTGGGCAGCGGCGGCGTCGGGGATTCGCGCCTCGTTCATCCTGATCGTGCTGGGCAGTTATTGGGTGGCCACCGCGTGGCCGAGCGGCGCGACCATGACCCTGATTGCCGCCGCCACGGTGGGCCTGTCTGCCGCCACGCCGAACCCGAAACGCATGGCGTTCCAGATGGCGTGCGGCACATTCCTCGGCGCGCTGATCGGCTTCTTCGAGATGTTTTTCATCTTCCCGTGGATCGATGGTTTTCCATTGCTGTGCGTGATGCTCGCGCCAGTGATCGTGCTCGGCTCGTTCCTTACATCGCGGCCGCAATACGCCGGTGTCGGTCTCGGGTTGCTGATCTTCTTCAGTACAGGTTCCGTGCCGGACAACCTGACGGTCTACAACCCGTACACCTTCATCAATGACTACATCGCCATGGTCATCGGCATGCTGGTCTGCGCAGCTGCCGGGGCGATTATTCTGCCGCCGAACAGCCGCTGGTTGTGGCAACGGCTGGAGCAGGATCTGCGTGAGCAAGTGGTCTATGCGATCAGCGGCAAACTCAAAGGCCTGGCGTCGAGTTTCGAGAGCCGCACCCGCGACCTGCTGCATCAGGCCTACGGTCTGGCGGCCGGTGAGCCGAAGGTCCAGAAGAACTTGCTGCGCTGGATGTTCGTGGTGCTTGAAGTCGGCCACGCGATCATCGAGTTGCGCAAGGAGCAGGCGATTTTGCCGGTGCATCCGGCGTACGCCGAATCGCAGCCGTGGCGTCAGGCGATCCGGGTGATGGGGCGCTCGCTGGTGCGGCTGTTTCTGCACCCCAACGCCAGCAATCTGGAGCGCGCACTGGTCGCGGTCGATCATGCGATCAGTCGTGTTGCGGCCACCGATGAACCGTTCGCGCCGCACTTCGATACCTCGGCGTTGCGTCGGGTGAAGAGCTATCTGCACTTTATCCGCACGTCCTTGCTCGACCCGCAATCACCGCTTGCCGCGTTCGCGCCCGCCAAGCCCGAAGGACTTGCCCATGCCTCGTGAAATCGCCTTCCACGGCGTGTACATGCCGACCATGACTTTGATGTTTTTCATCGCTGCGGCGCTGGCCTGGGCGGTGGACCGGTTCTTGTCGGGGTTCGATCTGTACCGCTTTTTCTGGCACCCGGCGCTGCTGCGCCTGAGTCTGTTTACCTGTCTGTTCGGCGCGATGGCGCTGACTGTCTACCGTTGAGAACGATCTGATGAAAAAGTTTTTCAGCCTGCTCGCGACCCTGCTGGTGCTGGCCCTTGCGCTGTGGATCGGCCGGACCTTGTGGGTGCATTACATGGACACGCCGTGGACCCGCGACGGCCGGGTGCGTGCGGACATCATCAACGTCGCCGCCGACGTCACCGGTGAAGTGGTCAACGTGCCGGTGCGCGACAACCAACTGGTGAAGAAGGGCGATTTGCTCATGCAGATCGACCCTGAGCACTACCGCATCGCGGTGAAACAGGCGCAGTCGCTGGTCGCTTCACGCAAGTCGACGTGGGAGATGCGCAAGGTCAACGCCCATCGCCGCGCCGATATGGACGCGTTGGTGATCTCCAGGGAAAACCGCGACGACGCCAGCAACATCGCAGACGCCGCACTGGCCGATTACCAACACGCGCAGGCGCAACTGGAAGCCGCCGAACTCAACCTCAAACGCACCGAAGTGCGCGCGGCGGTGGATGGCTACGTGACCAACCTCAACGTGCATCGCGGCGACTACGCGCGCATCGGCGAGGCAAAAATGGCCGTGGTCGACATGAATTCGTTCTGGGTCTACGGCTTCTTCGAAGAAACCAAACTGCCGCACGTGCGCGTCGGTGATAAGGCCGACATGCAACTGATGAGCGGCGAAGTTTTGAAAGGCCATGTGGAAAGTATCTCCCGCGGCATCTACGACCGCGACAACCCTGAAAGCCGCGAGCTGATTGCCGACGTTAACCCGACGTTCAACTGGGTGCGCCTGGCGCAGCGGGTGCCGGTGCGCATTCACATCGATGAAGTGCCAGAGGGTGTGCTGTTAGCGGCGGGGATTACTTGCACGGTCGTGGTGAAACAGGACGTTGTGGATAACTGACCGACCGCGTCGTTGCCATCGCGAGCAGGCTCACTCCTACACTGGATCTGCGCTGCGCTAGAGATCTCCTGTAGGAGTGAGCCTGCTCGCGATGAGAGCGACTCGGTGTTTCAGACAGATTCAGACAGCGATCGAGCATTCACTCACTGCAAAACGTCTCGTGCAAATGCAGCCAGACCACGCGCCCGGATTCGAGTTTTTCAAACACCACAGTCGATTGGCGATCAGTGTGCAACCCACTCGCATCCGACTGCTGCTCTCGATAACTCAGCGTCGCGCCACGTTCATGCAACGCAATCCCGTGCAGTTGGCTGAGCTCAATCCTGAATCCGTTCTTCTTGCCTCCAGCCATTTGGAACAGCCCCCGCAAGGCTTCGAAATCAAGCACGCGACCCAGCGGCGAAATCATCGAAAACCGAGGTGAAAAGCGCGTCAGTAATCGCTCCAGAGCGGTCTCGTCCTCTGCCACGGCAAACCATCGCTCGATGGCCTCGTGCGCCTCGATCACTTCGGCAAAGTAGTCGGTGTAGTCAGTCATGTGGATTTTTCCTGAAGGGCAGGTGAGTTCAGCAGCGCGAGCACTTTGCTCGCATCGAAACGCAGCACGGCGGCCATCGGCAAGAGCGTGAGCAGCGCGGCGGCGAGAAAACAATATTTGAAACCGTTGGCGCCGAGTGCGCCCAGCAATGAACTGAGCAGCGCCGCGCCGAGGCAGAAACCGAGCTGGCGATTGATGTTCCAGAGGGCGCTGGAGTGACCCATTTTTTCCGCGCTCATGCCGACAAACGCCAAGGTCTGCGCGGTGACGCTGCACAGGCTGCCGCCCAGGCCCATCAGCGCATAGGCGATTATCAGAGGGCCGGCTGCGGGTTGTTCGATCTGCATCAGCATGACAATGCCCAGGCTTTGCAAAAGCATGCCCGCGATCAGCAACGGCTTGGGACCGACTCGGTTGAAACTGCGTTTGCCAAGCATGATCGCCAGTCCCGAAGCCGCCGCCCAGGACAGCATCAGTGCACCGGTTTGCGCTGCGCCGAAACCGAGGTCGTGCAGGTACAACACGGCAAGCATGTTGGTACCGGTAAAGACGCCCGGCACAAACAGGTAGATCAGCATTGCCAGACGCAATGACGGGTTCTTGATCAGTTGCAGGTCAAGCACCGCACCAGGTTTGTGCCAGCCATCGCGCAAGTACACGCACAAGGTTAAGGCGCTGAGCAGCAGCACGGCGCCAGCCAGGTGGCGGGTTGCGGTTGCGCTTGCCAGGCTCACGGCAATCAACAACAGGCTCAGAGCCGACACGGCCAACAGCAGGCCGCGTGCGTCCAGTGTCGGTCGTACGCGGGTGGGTTGGTCGGGCTTCAACCAGAGCAGGCCGAGCCCGAAAGCCAACAGTGCCATCGGCATGTTCAGGTAGAAAATCCAGCGCCACGACAACGCCTGAACAATCAGTCCACCGGCCGCGGGCGACAGGGCCGGCACCATCAGCGCCACCAGCAGCACCACACCGGTGAAGTGCGCGCGCTGCGTCGCAGGAAACTCTCGGTAGGCCAGGGCCTGACCGACCGGCAGCAGTAACCCGCCACCCAGCCCTTGCAGCAATCGCCAGCCGATCAGGCTTTCAATCGACCCGGCCTGGGCCACCAGTCCGGACGCGATGGCGAACAACAGTAACGAGCCGAGAATCAGCCGGCGCTCGCCCACCCGTGCCGCCAGCCACACGCTCATCGGAATGATCAGCGTCAGCCCGAGCATGTAGGCGTTGGTGATCCACGCCAGTTGCGTCACCGAGGCGTGCAACTGCCGGGCGATGTCCGGGTAGGCAATGCTGGCGGCGAACATGTTGAGCAGGTCGAGGGCGAAACCCAGCAAATACACCAGCGCGACTTTTGAGCGATAGGCCATGGCAACTTCCCTGTGATGAGGCGTGCAGGGTAGGGTGCTTCTGACGATAGGAAAACGCTGGTTTGGCTGCTAGTTTGTCAAAATAATTTTGACAAGGAGCGCCGTGAACATGGTCAGCCTGGACCGTTTTGACACCTTTAAAGCCGTGGTCGAGGCCGGGTCGTTGACCGCAGCCGCCGATACGCTTGGGCAGACGCGAGCGGTGGTGAGCTTCAATCTCAAGCGGCTGGAAGAGGAGCTGGGCGTCACGTTGCTCACCCGTAATACGCGGCAATTGGCGCTGACCGATGCCGGCGAGCGCTTCTATCGGCGCTGTTTGCGCACGCTGGATGAAGCGCGACTGGCCATCGAGGAGGCTCGTTCCGAGCACTCACAGCTAAAGGGCACGTTGCGCATCACCACCACCGTGGAATTTGCTCTGGCGCAGGTGGTGCCGGCGCTGGAAGTGTTTCGTCAGCAGCAGCCGCAACTGAATATTCACCTGTCCACTTCCTCGACCCACGCCGATCTGATCTCTGAACGTTTTGATCTGGCGATTCGCCTCGGACGCATGCACGACTCCAATCTGCGCGCGGTGCAGTTGTCGACGTTCGAGGTGTTTGCAGTGGCGGCGCCGGAGTTGGTCGAACGTTTTGCACCCGTCAGCACCCTGGCGGTGCTGGAGTCGATGCCGACACTGGGGCATGGACGCGTACCGGAAATGACGGTCACCGACCCGGCCGGCAGCGAGCATTTCTATCAGCCAAAACCGGGGACGACCGCGATCGTCGCGGACAACTCGGCAACGCTGCGGGCATTTGCATTGACCGGGCAGGGCGTGGCCATTCTGCCGCAGTGGCTGATCCAGGAAGATCTCGACGCCGGACGGTTACAGCGCTTGTTGGCGGACTACTGTTTTGCCCAGCAAGGCGTGTACGCACTGTACCCGGACACCCGGCATTTGCCGCTGAAGGTGCGGGCGTTCATTGATTTCATGAAAGGCTGGGGCTGAGATTTTGCGGTGATTGCTCCTGCCCAATCGCGAGCAAGCTCGCTCCCACAGGTTATGTAGCGTTTTGGGTTTTCGAGTACACCGAAAAACCTGTGGGAGCGGGCTTGCCCACGATGAGGTCAACCCGGTCTCAGAGTTGCCCACGCAAGCCGAACCGCTTCATCAACGTCGATTCCAGCAACCCTTTGGGCAACAGTGCTGCCAACAACGGCAACGCCCGGCTGCCATTGCCGATGCGGATCAGCCGCGGCGGTTTGCTCTGCTGCACGGCTTTAAGCAGTTCAGCAGCAAAGTCTCGGGCCGGCGTCGGCTTGTCCTGCGACGCCTTGGCCCGCGCCCGAATGCCTTCACGCAAGGGAAACCATGGCGATTGCTCGTTGATCAACTGCTCGGCCTCGTGCCCGGCGTTCTTGGCAAAGCTCGACTGAATCGCCCCGGGCTGGACTTCCATCACGCGGATGCCGAACGGTGCCAGCTCCATACGCAACGCGTCGCTCAAGGCATGTACGGCGGCTTTCGAGGCACAGTAGGCGCCCGCGAATGGCGTGACCAGAACACCGGACACACTGCCAATATTCACGACAAGCCCTTTGCCCAAACGCAGTACAGGGAACAGCGCACGGGTGACGCCGACAATCGAGAATACGTTGGTTTCGAACTGGCGCTGCATGGCGGGCACGCCACCGTCGAGCAGCGGGCCCATGGCGCCATAACCGGCGTTGTTGATCAGCACATCGAGGCCGCCGTGTTGCCGATTGATTCGCACGCCAAGTTGCTCCAGTGCCACGCCGTCATTGACGTCGAGCTGTACCGTAATAAACCCGGCTGAGGCCAGCGCGGCGACATCTTCAGCCTTGCGCGCAGTGGCCCAGACTTCGAAACCGGCGTTCTTGAAAGCGTCGGCCAGGGCGCGGCCGATGCCGCTCGAACAACCGGTAATCAACGCAACGGGCATGGCGCATTCCTTGTGCAAAAAAAACGGTGGGGGAGGGATCAGTCGGAGAAACTACCCTGCAATCGCTCGGCGCGAAACTCCAGGGTTTGTGGGCGATAACCGGGCCGCAGCGGCGGCATCGGCAGGCAATCTTCCCAACTGCCACCAGCCTGCAATTCGCCGGGGCCGCGATAGCGCGGGGCAGTGTATTGGTTGTCGGCCAGATTGACGGTGTCGCCCGGTGCATAGGCCGCGATGCGCCAGCGCAGTTCGGTCAGTGGCACGTCGTTGCCGTTGTTCATCTTCAGTTGCAGCGGTCGATCTGCCGGGCATTGTTCGGGCGCATAGCTGATGCGCAGTTCCAGGCGTGCCAGTTGCTTGACCTCGCGGTTGTCCAGCCACACCACCCACATCGCCACCAGTGCGAGGCCGACGGCCGCTGCGACCGAAACCGGTAACGCCTTGGCCGGATAGCGCAGCAACAGGATCAACCAGGTGATGACCAGCAAGACGCCGATGAACATGTTTGAACGCTCCTTTAACTCGTGAGCACCATCCTACCGAAGGGACGCCCCAATAGACATTCGTTGCGCAAGCGAATGCACCGTTGGTCGGAACTGTAATTTCTGACAGTAGGCATTCGTGTCGTCCGACTGCTTTGATGCCGACAGACGAAAAGGACGTCGCTACCGTGCGAAGCAGAACTGATGAGCGTGCACAGCAGAACACCGACGCTTTCGGCAAACGACCCGCGTGGATTGCCGGTTCGTACCGTCGACTATTGGCGCACCGAGGTCGTTGAACCGGTTCAAACCCGCGTCAACCGCACTCGGCATGACGTAGCCGGGCGCGCCGTCGCCCAGTGGGATCCACGTTTGTGGGCGCTGCAAATCAGCGATCCGCAGACTCCGGCCAATCTGACCTCGGTTTATTCGCTGAACGGCCAGGTGCTGCGCTCGGACAGCGTCGATGCCGGCATACAGATCGCCTTGCACGGTGTGGGTGCGCAAGTGCTGTTCGATTGGGACAGTCGTGGCGCTCGTCGCGAAATACAACACGACCCGCTGCTGCGCCCGTTGGCGGTGTTTGAAGAAGGTGAATCGCAACCTCGGCTATGCGTCGAGCGTTTCATGTATGGCGAGCCCGATACGGCTGATCCGACCCGCAACCAGCTCGGCCAGTTGATTCGCCATGATGATCCGGCGGGCAGTGTGTTGTTTGAAACCTTTGCGTTCAGCGGCCAATGCAGCGAAAACACCCGGCATTTCACCCTGGATTCCGTCACCCCGGATTGGCCCGAGCCGATTGATCAACGTGCGCGGTTGCTGGAGCCCGGCGAGGGCGCAACGACCCAATGGCGTTTCGGGCCACAGGGGCAGGTGATCGAACAGGTCGATGCGCGGGGCAATCGGCAGGGCAGCGACTTCACCCTTGATGGCCGCTTGCGTGCCAGCCATCTGCAACTGAAACATCAGTCCGAAGCGCAGGTACTGGTCAGTGACATTCGCTACAACGCTGACGGGCAAGTCACCCAGGAGTTGGCAGGCAACGGGGTGCGGACGACATTAACCTATCGCCCCGAGGACGGTCGTCTGCAGGAACGTCGGGCGAAAAAGGATGGCGGTGAGGACTTACAGCGTCTGAGCTATGAATACGACCGGATGGGCAATGTGCTGAGCATCGAGGACAAGGCACTGCCGATTCGCTACTTTGCCAATCAGCGCATCGATCCGGTCAGCCGGTTTACCTACGACAGCCTCTACCAATTGAGCGAGGCAACCGGATGGGAGGCGGGGGCTGCCAGTCAGGGGCCAGAGTCTCTGGACCGCAATGATCCGGCGGCGTTGAGTAATTATCGACAGAGCTATCGCTACGATGAATCCGGCAATCTGCTGGAGCTGACGCATGTGGGCGCGCGCAGCGGACGAAAGCTTAAAGCCGCGCGGTTCAGCAATCGCTGCCTGCCTTTTCGCGACGACGTACCGCCCACTGAAGAGGAGATCGCTGCGGCGTTCGATCCCCGTGGAAATCTGCGGGCGCTGGAGGCGGGGCGTTCGTTGACGTGGAATCTGCGTAATCAGCTGCAATTAGTCACGCCGGTCGAGCGGGCCAGTGGACTCAATGACCTTGAGCAATATGTTTATGACGGTGACGAACAGCGTGTACGCAAGACGCGCTCATCGCAGACAAACGCCCGTGGCATTGTTGACGAGGTGCGCTATCTACCCGGGTTGGAATTGCGCGACGACACGGCAACTGGCAGACAGCTGCACGTAATCATTGCCGGAGGCGGCCTCAACAGCGTGCGGGTTTTGCATTGGGACAGTGCGCCGCCGACCGGTTCCAACGACCACTACCGGTACACCATCACCGATCATTTGGGATCAACCAGTCTGGAGCTGGGCGAGGATGCCCGGATTATCAGTCAGGAAAGCTTTTACCCTTTTGGCGAGACGGCATGGAGCAAGGACAGCGAAGTCAGTTACAAAACCATCCGTTATTCGGGTAAGGAGCGCGATGCCACCGGACTTTACTATTACGGTTGTCGCTATTACATGCCGTGGTTGCAGCGGTGGCTGAATCCCGATCCGGCAGAGGCTATAGATGGTCTCAATCTTTTCCAGATGGTGGTCAACAATCCAGTATCGCTGATCGACGAAAATGGACTTGTTGCTACGAGCAATTTAACGGGAGTTGGTTCAAGCCGGGCCAATGGTCCTTCGTCCGCGCGTCCTCCGATCCCCCCAAGGCCCAATGCATTCCCGACTCCTGGCCGTCCCCAAGTGCCACCACGGCCGACTGCATTCCCGACTCCGATCCGTTCAGCTATGCCCATTCCACCGATTAAAAATATGTCTGCCGAAAAGGAAAACGTGACACCTCGTCCACCCAATCCGCAGGTTGATGTGGGTAGAAGCACGCAAACGTCAGGCCCACTGCCATCCTACGCGAGCAGCAGAAGGACGATTGGCCACCATGAATTGATGATTAGTTCGACAGGCGCGGTGATAGTCATGAGGTCGGATAATCGTTCTCCCGACGATATCCGAAGCGCGGGCGGTTTTTTCCCGAAGGAGCCTAGAAAAGACTACAAGCAAATTTTTCGCAATGACGTCACTAAGCAGGGATGGAATGGACATGCCCGCACACATGTCGGGTTTAGTAACCCACGTTATGTCTCGACAGGCATAGATGACCAATCCGGTGGCTACGCTGGTCAGCGCCGCTACCTCTACCGGATGGAAATACCTGGACTGGAAGAGCGAGCGATCAACGATTCAACCTTGGGACTTGCGGCACCCATGTCGTTTAACCCGAATAGACGTATGGATACTCGGCTCTTGATGAGTGCGACAACGGTGGAAGAATCCGATTTTGTGGCAATGATTCCGGGTACTACATCCGAAATGACTTTCATCAACCCGATTCCGAGTGCATTTATTGTGAGCTATAGCGAAGGAGGAACGGGTTCTTGGAAACCATTCCACTGAGCCAATAAAAACCCCCACCCAACCCGCTGCGGATAGGGAACGCAACGGGCTGGGCGAGGGCTTCTTGTCTTACTGAGCGTTACTGCGCGATGGTTTTCACCGACACGCCGCGCTCGATCGGAGTGGAACGACCGTAGATATCTTCAAAGCGCTCGATATCGTCTTCGCCCAGGTACGAACCCGATTGCACTTCGATGATTTCCAGCGGGATCTTGCCCGGGTTGCGCAGGCGATGCACCGACGCGATCGGGATGTAGGTCGACTGGTTCTCGCACAGCAGGAACACGTTGTCATCGCAGGTCACTTCGGCGGTGCCGCTGACCACGATCCAGTGTTCGGCGCGGTGGTGGTGCATTTGCAGCGACAGGCACGCGCCCGGTTTGACCGAGATGTGCTTGACCTGGAAACGCCCGCCCATGTCCACCGAGTCGTAGGAACCCCACGGACGATAGACTTCGCAGTGGTTCTGGGTTTCGCTGCGGCCCTGTTCGTTGAGGGTGTTGACCATCTGCTTGACGCCCTGGACCTTGTCCTTGTGGGCAATCATCATCGCGTCCTTGGTTTCGACCACGACGATGTTTTCCAGGCCGATCACCGACACCAGTTTGCCGTTGCCGTGGATCATGCAGTTCTTGCTGTCCTGAATCACCACATCACCTTTGGTGACGTTGCCATTGGCGTCTTTCTCGTTGACCTCCCACAGCGACGACCAGCAGCCGACATCGCTCCAGCCCGCGCTCAGTGGCACTACGCAGGCACGCTGGGTTTTTTCCATCACTGAGTAGTCGATGGAGTTGTCCGGGCAGCAGGCGAAAGTCGCTTCGTCCAGCGTGACGGTGTCGGCGTCATGCTCGCTGCGCTCAAGGGTCAGCAGGCAGGTGTCGTAGATGTCCGGGTCGTGCTTTTTCAGCTCTTCGAGGAAGCGGCTGGCGCGGAACAGGAACATGCCGCTGTTCCAGAAGTAACCGCCGGATTGCACGTATTCGGTAGCGCGTTTGACGTCTGGTTTTTCGACGAAGTGCGAGACGCGGCTGACGCCTTCGGGCAGCAGCGAATCAGCGGTGGACTTGATATAGCCGTAGCCGGTTTCCGGTTTGGTCGCCGGTACGCCGAACAGCACCATTTCGCCGTTTTCGGCAGCGACGGTGGCCAGGGCCAATGCACGTTGCAGGGCTTTCTGGTCTTCCAGTACGTGGTCGGCGGGCAGCACCAGCATCAGTTCGTCACGGCCTTCATTGACCAGCATCATCGCGGTCAGCGCCACGGCTGGCGCGGTGTTGCGGCCAAACGGTTCCATCAGGATGCGCTGGCATTCCAGTTTGCGGTTGGCCAACTGCTCGTTGACGATGAAGCGGTGATCTTTGTTGCAGACCACGATCGGGGTGTCCATGCCTTCGAACACCAGGCGTTCCAGGGTTTGCTGGAACAAGGTGTGTTCGCCGGTCAGGGCGAGGAATTGCTTAGGGAACTGCTTACGCGAAAGCGGCCAAAGACGTGAGCCGCTACCACCTGACAAGATCACCGGAATCATATTGTTTACTCCATAAAATCGATTGGGTTAGAGCCACGAACGCTGTGTCGTTTCACTCTTGTTTTTGTTTCGTACCCAGAGACCGCCGCCATTCCCTGTAGGAGCTGCCGAAGGCTGCGATCTGTTGATCTTGATCTGCAAAAGCAAAGTCAAAAGATCGCAGCCTGCGGCAGCTCCTACAGAGGTCAGCGTCTCTGTGGGAAATTGATTAGCGCGTCGACACCGGGCGTTTCACCCAGACTGGCGACAGGCTGCTGCCGGAACCGGTGACGTACAGCACCGCTGCTTCACCGCGTTCCAGGGCAACCGGCTTCACGTCGCCGACTTTCTTGTCGCCTTCGTACAGCGCCAGGCTGACTTTCACCGGGTTGATTTCACGTTCGCCACGGCCCTTGGCAGCCACAGTTTTGACCACTTCAGTCTTGCCGTCGGCAGTCTTCAGGGTCAGCGGCTTGTCGCTGAGGTTCTGCACGCGTACCAGGGATTTCTGCTTGTTCTTGAACGGCGGCTCTTCGATCAGTTGCGGCGCGCCGGAAGCGTTGTTGACCAGTGTGTAGTAGTGATCACCGGCGAGTTTTACCGGCAGGGTCTGGCTGCCGACCTTGGCGCTGTAGTCGCCGCCCGGCATGAAGCTGAAGTCGCTGCTGGCCAGTGGCGCAACATCGCTCAGGTTGGTGCTGCCAACGGTGGCGCTGACTTCAGCGTTGCTGGCGTTATAGATGCGCACGAAGCTCGAACCTTTTGGCGCCGTAGGGCCGTAAAGGGCAGCATCGCCACCAGCGAAGGCGGGTACGGAAAGCACGCTGAGGCCAGCAACCAGAGCGAAGCTTTTAGCGAGACGGCGAGGAGTAGTAGTGAAAGTCATGGTGTACCTCTCTTTCAGTTTTGCGCCCGGTCGGGCGTCTCGGATTTAGTGTTTGCAGCTACGTTTTGTTGGCGTGCGCCGGCTTGTTTAAGCTCTGCGACCCACTGCGGGTCGGCGTCACCGATTTCGTTGTTCACAGGCAGATAACGTTCAGGAAACTCCCAGATCAGCACCTGTGGCGGGCTGTTCTTGAAGTCATCGCTTTTGAGGTAGCTGAGCATCGGCAGGATCGGGCCGTGGCCGTCTTCGGCGTAGCTCACGACGTCGCTGTGCAGCGCTTGTTTCAGCGCACCGACGAAGTTCCAGTTCGGGTTGGCGCTGTAGCTGGTACCGATCAGCGCGACCGGCACTTCGCTGTTGGCGAACAGTGCGTCGTCACCGCCAGGTTGCTCGCCAGCGGCTACGGTGTTGCGCTTTTGCAGCGGCTCTTGCGCCGGCATCAGGTTTTCGAACAGCGGATCAAGCGGCAGGAACAGACGCAGATCGCCCTTGTGCGTGACCTTTTCCGCTGGCGTGGTGACGAAACGCTGCGGCTCGCCGCTGAGCGGGAACTTGTCGGCGATGGTCTTGGCCAGGGTGTTGGCGGCAACTTCGGCACCCTCTGGCGTCCAGTGTGTGTCGGTGCGCAGGAACACTTGCTGACCGTTCTGCTTGGCTTGTTGCAATGGCTTGAGCAGATCGGGCGCAAGGATCTTGTCCGCCGCAACCCGTGCGTGGAAGTCCTCGTAAAGGTTGGCGTGAATGCTCGCCGGTTTCACTTCACCCAGGTGCTCCGGGTACAGACGAACCTTGGCCGGCACGATCGCCATCACCAGTTTCACGCCTTTGTCTTTCAGGGTCTGGCGCACGCCTTCAACCAGCGCGTAGTTGCCTTGCAGGTTCAGCTCTTCGTTGACGATCGGGTTGAATTCCTCATCGCTGTACAACCACTGATCGCGACCGAGCACGACGCCCGGACGACCTTCGTTGAACAGTTTGAAATCCAGCGCGGCCCAGAGGTTGGTGCCCAGACGCTTGATCGGAAACTCTTCGTCGTAATGGGTTTCCACAGCCTTGGTCCAGCGGCCGTTGAGCACCGTCGCGTCGGCGTTGGTGCTGAAGCCGAAGAAGCTGCGAACCGACCACAGACCGAGCACCAGCAAGGTCACCAGGAACAGGGCGATGTAGAAGATGCGTAATGAGCGGGTCATGTCAGATCCCTCAGAACTGGAAGTAAAGGAACGGCGAGAAGCTTTGCGCCGAGAGTTTGAGAATCGAGGCAATGAACAGCAGCAGAATCACGGCGCGCATTGCGTAGCGCGACCAGTCAGCGGTCCAGTAGGCCGGTTGCACCTGGGCTTCGACGCCGACGGTGTAGCCAGGCTCGTGGATGCTTGCCGGGTTATCGCCGGGCACCGCTTTGATCATTCCTGGAGTAGCAGTGGCAGGGCCGTCGGCCTCGACGTTGACTTCAGGTTTGGCCTTGACCGGTGGCTGATTGGTGTACAGATCACGCAGGCCGAAGAACGCCAGCGTCACGTACGCCACCACCAGAGTTGCCACTTGCAGACCGGTGAGGCTGGCCTGATTGAGTTCCGACAACGACCATTCGCCGAAGCTGAACATCGCGCCGTACATGCGACCGGCAACGTGCAGGTTCTCTGCGCGGAAGATCACCCAGCCCATCACCACCAGCAGGAAAGTCAGTGCCCAGCGGATCGGGTTGAGACTGCGTGGCGAGGTGTTCAGGCCCAGCGCTTTCTCGATGGCCAGCCACATGCCGTGCCAGGCGCCCCAGACGATGTAGGTGATGTTCGCGCCGTGCCACAGACCACCCAGAAGCATGGTCAGGAACAGGTTGCGATAGGTCATCAACGTACCTTTACGGTTACCGCCGAGGGTGATGTACAGGTAGTCACGCAGCCAGGTGGACAGGCTGATGTGCCAGCGACGCCAGAACTCGGTGATCGACTGACTGATGTACGGCTGCTTGAAGTTTTCCATGAAGCGAAAACCCATCATCAGACCCAGACCAATCGCCATGTCGCTGTAACCGGAGAAGTCGAAATACAGTTGCGCGGTGTACGCCAGCGCACCCAGCCAGGCATCGCCCGTGGTCGGGTTTTGCAGGGCGAAGCAGTGGTCGGCAACTACCGCCAGGGTGTCGGCGATGAAGACCTTCTTGATGAAACCCTGCATGAACCGCGTGCAGCCCTCGGAGAACTTGTCGAGGGTGTGCGTACGGTTGTTGAACTGATCGGCGAGGTCACGGAAACGCAGAACCGGGCCGGCAATCAGGTGCGGGAAGATCGCCACGAATGCCGCGAAGTCGATCAGGTTGCGCGTCGCTGGGGTGTCACCGCGATACACGTCGATGATGTAGCTGATCGACTCGAAAATGTAGAACGAGATACCGATCGGCAATAGCACGTGGGTCAGGATGAACGGCGACAGACCGACCGAGGTCATCATCGCGTTGATGCTGTCGACGCCGAAGTTGGCGTACTTGAAGTAGCCGAGGATGCACAGATCCACTGCCACGCCGAGCAACAGCCAGCGTTGCGCCGGTTTGGTCCGCACGCCGGCAGCACCGACTTTCAGGCCGATCCAGTAGTTCCACAACGTGACGGCAGCGAACAGCGCCAGGAAGTCCACTCGCCACCACGCATAGAACACGTAGCTGGCGAGTAGCAGCAGCAGATTGCGATAACGAATCCCGCTCAGGTAGTACATGCCGAGAAAGATCGGCAAGAACAGAAACAGGAATACGTTGGATGAAAATACCATCCCGATCTCTCCAGTTTTAACCAACAGTCAAGGGCCAAAGCCCCCCCAAACCCCCCACCGAAAAACCGGAGGGCCAACTCAAATCTCAAACCTGATACCTACCCCTGTAGGAGCTGCCGGAGGCTGCGATCTTTTGATCTGGATCTTTAAAAAACAGGATCAAAAGATCGCAGCCTTCGGCAGCTCCTACAGGGTTTTGTGTTTGGCCTAGGAGCCCTTGTCGCCCTTTTCGTGGGACGGGTCGTAGACCTTGGTCAGATCCCCGCCAAGGCGGAAGGTCTTGAACGGTTGCATGCCGTGCTTCTTCTCGATCACATCGGCCGGGCAGGTGTAGAGGGTGCAGAACGGTTCGAGCCAGGCGAATTTGGAGTCGACTTTGAGGTCGTCCATGTCTTGCTCTTTGCCGTTCTTCTTCTCGAATTCATCCGGGTCTTTCACACCCGACAGCACCCGATCACCCAGACGTTTCAGCGCACCGTTGTTTTCCTGACGCAGATCGACACCGTTGACCTGCGCAAAACTGGCGATCATCGCCAGCGGCGGCAGGGCGTAGTTGTGGTAGGCGAGGGCGCGTTGCTGGCGCTTGAGTTCGTTGGGCAGGAAACCGTCGGCATCAACCTGATTCACGCCGACCTTGTATTCCTTCACCGCCCAGTCAAACAGGTCGCGACGGTTGGTGGCGATGGACGTCGCCATTACCGACCATGCCGCCCAGTACGAATGGTTGTTGGTTTTTTCCAGCGGCAGGTTGTCCCAATCGCTGACGACCTGGTCGGCCATTTTGCTGAACCACGCCTCGATCAACTGCGCTTGCTGCTGATGCTGCGCCAGCGGATGCGAGTCGGAGAATTTCAGGCGAATGTACGAAGAGGCCATGCTGCCCAGCGCCCATTTGCGCATCGACTTGCCGGTGTGGTTGAAGTCTTTCGACATCAAGGCGTCAGCCTTGGCCCAAGCGGTCAGCCAGTTGAGCGTGCATTCGAGCTGCTCCGGGCGACCGTCGCGCATGAATTGCATCACGCGTTTAGCGGTGCCGCGTTCCAGCGTGGTGATGTCTTTGGTAGTGTCGCGGAAGGCTTTTTCCGACTGCACGTTCAGGGTCGAACGGGCCTTGTCCGAGCCTTCGTATTTGCTGCGAAATTGCAGCGCGCCGGTGTACGGCGTCGGCATTGCATCGCAGCCTTCGCTTTTGTCGCCAGTCTTGAATTTATCCACAGGGGCGAAATAGCCCTGAGGTGGACGCAGCGGCGCGGCGGCCTGCGCGGTGCCGGCGAAGATCGCCAGCCCGAGCAGCGTCGGCGCTAAAAGAGTTTTCAATTTCGGATTTCGCATAGCAGACCTCATTGCCCGGCCTGAGCGGTTTGTTGCCCAGCGCCCGGGAATACGTTGCGTTTGCAGATTTTCGCTTCGACTTTCTGTGGCGCGGCGCCCGCTTCCGGGCCCTGGACTTCGACTGCCAGCAGGTTTTGCGAGGCCCAGTCTTCGTCCGTGCGCAACTCAAAGGCGAAACGACCGTCGGTGTCGGAGGTTTCCGGCTTCTCGATCTTGATGTCCTCGTGGCGACCGTTCATGTACCAGAGGGTGGCTTGCAGGGTTTTCACCGAGGTGTCGGCGAAGCGAATATCGACCTGATGGCTGCTGTTCTGCAGGTTCAGGTTCTTGCTGTTGACCATTAGTTCTTGCTTGCTGCCCGGCTTCAGTGTGGCGCTGCCGGTCATCTGTGCATCTTTGCCTTCGCAGCCGTTGTCGAGCAGTGCCATCATCTGGCGGTAGATGGTTTCCTGGTCGAGGCGATACAGCGGCGAGAATTCCCAGATGAGAATTTTCGGCGGGGTTTTCTGGAACTCGTCGCTGCCCAGGTACTGCAACATCGAGCCTTCCAGACCACCGCCCGGGAACGCGACGTTGAGGATGTCGGCGCCAATCGACTCTTCGAGGAAACCGGCGAAGTTGTAGTTCTTGCCGCTGTGCGAGGTGCCGACCAGGGTGATTTGCGGGTTGCCGGAATCACCGAACAGGTCGCCGTCGCCCGCTTCGCCTTTCGGCTCGGTGGTGAACTGGTCCATGTACTGGATCGCGTAACTGGTGCCGCACAGTTGCCCGGCCATGTTGTGCAGGGTGCCGGTCTTGCCCATGCGCCCGGATTTCTTGGTCTCGAACTCACGCTTGGGAATGTCGGCGAAGGCCGGGATCTGCTTGACCTTCTCGGCGACGATTTTCGCCGTGCGCTGCGCGCCGTATGGCGTCCAGTGCTGGTCGCCACGGAAGTAGAAATCGTGGGCGGGCAGGGTGTCCGGCAGCGATTCGTTGGTCAGCGGCGACAAGTCCGGCACCACGTAACCCATCTTGGCGAAACGGCCGAGCATGGTCTTGTAGTTGCCCAACGCTTTTTCGTAATCGAACGCGGCTTTTTCCTGCGGGTTGAGTTTGTTGCGGTTCACCAGGCCACGGGTCGGCTGATAAACGATCACCAGCTCGACGCCTTTGCTCTTGAACGCGTCGTGCAGTTGCTGCATGCGTTTGTAGCCGGCCGGGGTGGTGTTGAACTCGGTGCGCAGGTCTTCTTGCGTACGGAACAACCAGTCGCCTTGCGCCTGTACCAGCGTGGTGAAGTTCTGCTGATAGCGCGTGGTGTAGTTCTTCGCGTCATGCGCTTCCGGGCACAGGTTGCAGCACGGATCAGCTGTGAACTTGGGCGGTGTGACGGCGCTGGCTTCATCTGCGCGGGCGCCATTGCTGGCCGCCAGAATGCCCATGGTCAGGGCCGACAGGCTGAGTAATTTGATCAAGTGTGGGTGCATAAAATTATCCTCAGTCCTGCATTTCGGTCTGGCGTTCGACAGGGTCGATCAGCACGGCTTTCTGCTGGCGCACCAGCAGGTCAAGAATTTCATCCTGGCGCTCGCCGAGGATGCCGTTGAAGCTGATGCCGCTGGATTTGGTCGGCGCCAGCATCGATACGCGATACAGCTCAACACTCAAGGGCGAGTCGATCGACAACGGACCGCTGCCATTGGCCGCCAGTTCACCGCCGACCACGATCAGCGATACCTGCGCATCGAACGGATCGAGCTTGATGTCGCGGTCGGTGTCGGTCAGGTCTTTGATGTGGCCGTAGACGCCGGTCAGACCGTTGGCCATGGCGATGTTTTCGTAGAGGCGGATGTTCACGCTGTTACGAATGCGGATGCCGTGGCGCTTGTTGCTGATGACCTTGTTGCCCCACAGCAGATTGTCGGCAGACTCGTAGAGGGTGATGCCGTCGGTGTGGTTCTTGTAAATCTCGTTGTAGGCGATGATGTTGTTGACGCTGTTCCGGTCGATCACCAGGCCCGAGAGTTTGTTGTCGTAGCTTTTGTTGTTGAAGATGAAGCTGTCGTTCACTTCACGGGAAATGATGATCCCGTGCTTCTTCTTCGTACCGTAAACGGTGTTCTCGGCAATGATCAGGCCGTGCGAACGGTCGTGTGGGTCGATGCCGTAGACGATGTTGTCTTTGTAGGTGTTGCCCTTGACCACGAAGTCGCGGGTCTCGTAGCAGTAGAAGCCGTACCACATGTCCGAGAACTCGGAACCGACGATCCAGCCAGTCGGCTCGGCGCGCTTGAGGACCTTGGCCATGTTGGGTGTGTACTGGGAAATACTCACGCCGTACGACTTACTGTTGGCGTAGCCGAAGCTGGCCATCTTGCTGTTGACGATGTAAGTCTCGGTGCCACCCCAGGCGAGCAGGAACGGGCGGAATTCTTTCGGCGAACGGAAGGTTGCCGGGCCGTTTTCCTTCTCGCGCCAGCCAGTGATTTTGGTATCACGCACGAACAGCTGACCGTCGTTGACCAGGAACGAACCGGCCTCTTGGGACAGGCGCAATTCCTGAGTCTGGCCGTCGATTTCGAGGATGCCCTTGCGGCCAACCACGATCGGCAACTTCGCCAGGTACACGCCCGGCGATGTTTCGCTGAAGTACTGTTTGGGCAGTTTCTTCGCCAGATCCTTGAGGTTCATGTAGCCGTCGTCGACGAAGATCGCCTGCGGAATACCGTGCTGACGCACCACCCACTCGGCCATCTTGTTGTCGCCGCCGATGAAGTCCTTCAGAGCGTCTTCCTGCATCATCCGGCGCACACTGACCTTGCCCGCCTTGCTGCGAACGATCTTCGCGGCGGCGGCTTCGGCGGTGTAGCCGGAGATGTCCGGCAGTGTCGGCGCGGCCAGGTTCAGCGCCTCGGTCGGTGCGCTGCTGACGGTGTAGGTCTTGGCTTGTTGCAGCTCTTTCGCCGTGGTCGCTGGCTTCGCCGGCTCCACGCTGGCGAAGGCGCCTGCCGAGGCCAGCAGCATCGCGCCGGCCAGCAGGCTGAGTGAGCCTTTGCGGGCACTGTTCATGTCGGGCACTCCCTTGGCGGTTGGCATCAGAAGCGCCAGATCACGTCGATGAACGCGCGGTGCATGTACGAATCAACCTGCTTGCCGTAGGCATCGCCCGGCTTGAACACGCCGCCACGGAAACGCACCAGGGCCGAAGGCTCATCGATCGACTGGCTCAATGCGGCCGGCAACAGGCCTTGCTTGAAGTACTTGGTGACGACCAGATCCATCTCCTGACCCATGTCCTTGTTGCCGTCTTCAAGCGGCAACGAGGTGCTGGACAAGATTGCGCCGGTGACGTCGTCGGTGTTGTTCTCGACGGCGTTGATACCGTTGCTGCCGACTGGCTTGTTGCCGTCGACGCGCCAGAATTTGTGGTAGATCAGGCTGGCGTCGTACTCGTCGTTGAGCATCCACGAGCCGAACAACGTAGCGGTCTGCATGTTGTTCATTTCGCCACGGAACGCTTCGCCGAAACGGTGAACGCGTGAACGTGTACCGGTGTAGTTCGAGCGGTTGCTTTCCAGACCGGTCTGTTCGTAATCGGCGCTGGCGCGGGCATACGCGGCACCGACTTGCCATTGCGGATCGAGGCGCAGACGCACACCGATGTCAGTGGCCCAGCCGTTGACGTCATCGCTGCGTTTGGCTTGCGTCGGGCGGCTGCCATCGGCGTTCAGCGCGTTGACCGTGTCGCGGTCGCCGCTCATACCGGTGATGCTGCCCCAGTAGTTGACGGTGTTGGTGTTGCGCCAGTTGTAGGCATCGCTGTCGGCAGTCAGGCCAATCCAGCTGATGTCGCCATTCTCTTTCTTGTCCAGCGAATCGCCGGCAACGCCGGGTTCTGGATAGTCGAGTTTGCCGTCATCGTGAGTATGGTGACCGCGAATCCCGACCCAGTTGCCCGGTGTCCACTGATAGGCAGCATCGGCGTAGGCGTGCAGGCGATCCTTGTCTTTCGGCGCCAGCTCTTTGAGGTCAGTGCGGTACTCGCTGAAGCGTTCGGCAACACCGGCGTTGGCACGCAACAGGGTGGTGTCGAAGGTCCAGTTCAGCGCTTCGATGTTGGTGTCGCGCCATTGGCCGTCGTCATTGCGCAGGCGCTGGCGACCGAGCTTGAGCATCTCGCCCGGGTAAGGCGTGAGGCCGCTGTAGCCGACCCAGAATTCGCGCATCGCCAGGTAGTTTTTCTTGGTCTTGCGATCACCGTTGTCGGTGGTCTGGGTGCCGTCGCTGTCGGACTGCTGCAGGGTGTCGGTCTCGATGATGTCGGTCGAGGTCACCGCTTGGCCCATGGCGTAGGCGCTCCACGCGCCGCTCTCGCCGTAGACCCAAGGACGCAGGTCGAGGCCGACGCCGTTGACGTCGCCGCCGCTGGCGGTACCGAGGTCACGGTCGTCTTCGGACTGGCCGGTGATTTTCACTTCCAGGCCGAAGTTTTTGCTTTCAGTCATCGCGGCCAGTGTCGGGCAAGACCAGATCAGCGCGAATGTGAGGCCAATGCCGGCCTTCACGAATGGATTGAGCTTCATAGTTTTTCCTCGCCGTCTTCTTCTTGCAGGGCGTGCAGTTGCAGCGTGTTCGGGTTCAGGGCGCCACGGCTGGCCTGTTCCTGTTGCAGCAGGCGCTGGGCTTCGGCCAGACGCTCGGGCGGCAATTGGGCAGCGATGGTGGTCGCCAGTTCATCGGCTTGCGGCGTGTTTTGTGCCTTGGCCAGTTGGCTGAAGACATACGCGTTGAGCGGGTCGGGCTTGGTGCCTTTGCCTTGGGAGAACAGTTGGGCGATGGCGAAGTCGGCGCTGTTCTGGCCGTTGCGTGCAGCGGTCAGCAGATGGTCGAGAGCCTTCTGCGGGTAAACCTTGCCCAGGTAACCACGGCGATAGATCTGGCCGAGGTAATAGTCGGCGGCGACTTCACGGCCGACGGCTTTCTGGAAATGTTCTTCGGCGACTTTCGCATCGGCCGGAACCACTTTGCCTTCGTAGTAGAGCTTGCCCAGCAACAGTTCGGCGCGTGGCTGGTCGGCGGCGCGGCCGTTGTCCAGGTACTTCATCATTTGGTCGACATCGCCCAGTTCGGGGAAGTCGTAAAGCAATTGCGCGAGGGTGACCCACGACGCCGGGTAGCCCGGAGCGATTGGCTCAAGCAGCGACTGCGCGGTTTTTTCGTCAGTCTTGCCCAAGGTCGCATCGGCCAGCACACGGGCAACCGAATCGACGCGCTGCGCAGTGACGGTGCCACGGCTGTAAGCGGCCTGCATTTGCTTGATCAGCTCGGCCTGTTGTTCTGGCTGGGCACGTTTCTGATAGACCGTGGCCAGTTCGACGTAGCAGATGTCGGTGGTGTTGAGCGCGGCTTTGCAGATTGTTTCCACGTCATCCAGATGCTGGTCGTAAGTGCCCTGGGTGCGATACAGCAGCACCTGCGCCAGACCTGCTTCCGGGTAGCCGGATTTGCGCCACTGATCGATCTGCTGCTGAGCGTTGATGTTCGGGAAGCTGTGCGGGTATTGCAGGTAGAGCATCGCCAGCGGGATCAACGTGTTGCCTTCGCCATTGGCGGCGGCTTTTTTCAGCAGGGTTTCGGCTTCGTGGTGCTCGGCTTCGGTCGAACCGGGCTTGGCCACCAGCAAGCGACCCAGACGTGCCTGAGCACGCGGCGAAACACTGGCCGCTGCGCGATAGGTCGCTTCGGCCTGTTTCATTTGCGCTGGGTCGCGGCTGTCGACCTGGATATCAGCGAGGCCCACTTGCGCTTCGCTGTAGCCCAGATCGGCCAGTTGCTGATAATTCTGCGCAGCGGTGGCGGTATCGCCACGCTTGAGCGCTTCGTTGGCCAGGCGCTGATCGGGCAGGCCGGCGCAACCGGCCAGACTGACTGCCAATGCCAAGGCACACACTGATCCTTTGTGGGAGCTGGCTTGCCAGCGATTCAGGCGACTCGGTGTTTCAGCTGGACCACATTGATCCGATCGCTGGCAAGCCAGCTCCCACAGGGATCGTGGCGTTCTGAAAAGACTGGTGATAGTCACAGGCATGTCCTCGACTTAAAGACCGGCAGCCATGGCTTTGTCGATCAGCCAGTTCAGGTTCGGGCCACGGTCGCTGTTCACTTCCACCGGGCGGCCGGCGAGGCTGCTGTCGAGCGACTCGTCAGGCTTGATCTGCACGCGGATGTCGGAGGACAGGTCGGCGCTTTTCAGGCTGGTGCTGCTGACGATCTTGCCGGTGCGGATCTTGTCTTCGCCGGCGATCTGGAAGCTCACCGGGGTGCCCGGACGCACGTCGCCGAACTGGCGATAGGAGAAGCGTGCTTCCACATTGGCCTCGGTGTTGCGCGGCACCAGTTGGAAGATCACATCGCCCTTGCTCGCGTATTGACCGTCAGCCACCAGTTGCTGGGCCACGGTGCAATCGCATGGCGAGGTGAGGGTGCCGGTCATTTGCTTGCCGAACAGTTCTTCAACCTTGGCGGGCGACAGTTGATCTTCCTGCATGTGGCCCTTGAGCACGTCGAGCATGCTGGTGCTGAAGGTCGCCAGTGGCGCGCCTTTGGCCGCAACGCCGTCGGACTTGATCAGGCTCTGCACGGTGCCGTCACGCGGCATGGTGATGTTCATGCCCGGCACGCTGACCAGACCGGCCTGTGCATGGCTGACGAAGTACATGCCGTACACCGATTTGGCAATGAAACCCGCCGCGATCAGACCGACCGCGAAGATCCCGGCGCTGAACGTCACGGCTTTCAGACGCCCGAACGGGGTCATGCCGTGGCCGCCGTCCTTGACCTTGCGCGCCTTGGTGAAGTTGTCGCGCTGCAGGGTCGCCAGTACTTCACCCATGCTGACGATGTCGCCAGCCAGGTGCGAAGTGATCAGGTGGCGCAGGGTGGAAATATCCTGCGGCTCAAGGTTCTGAAACTGGCAACCCGCGCGGCCGGTCTGGCGGTCAAAGGAACGCACTTGCAATTCGACGTCCATGGCCAGGCCAAGGTTGTCGATGACGAATTGCAGACGCGCCTTGTACACCTCGCCGATAGTCAGCGGCAGTTGGCCGGCGTTGAACGCCAGGCCACCGGCGGACAGGTCGAGGACCCGCGCCTCCATCGGCGTCCGGTCGGGGCCGAAGAAACGCAGTTTGGCCGGGATTTTCACTCGGGCGTGCTGGCGCTGGGCTTCGGATTCATGCACTACGTTGGCGTTGACGGCGGTATTCATAGGGGCGATTTCCTTGTTAATTCAATAGGGGCGGGTCAGACCATCATCAGCAGCACGGCGACGAAAATGCTGCCGGCGGAGAAGGTCATGGTCCGAGACGACCAAGTGTTGAACCAACGTTGAAAGCTGGCGAGATCACGGGTCAGGGAAGTGGGCTGGCGAGTCCAGGATTGTTGGTCGAGGCGGAAGAACACGTAGATCTTCACCAACGCACCGACGATCTGGTTGTAATAAAGAATCGCCGGGTAAGCCGGGCCGATCCGGTGACCGGAGCAGGACAACAGCAGCGTCAGAATCAGGCGGGTGATGCCGATCCACAGCAGGTACACCAGGATGAACGCGGTGCCGTACTTGAAGCTGGCGATGATTGCCACGGTCAGGCCGAGCAGCGACGTCCACATCGACACGCGCTGGTCGAACAGCACCACCGAGGTGAAGGCGCCGAGGCGTTTCACACCCAGGCCCAGCGCACGCGAGTTCTGGCGCAGGTTGTTGCCGTACCAGCGGAACATCAGTTTGCGGCTGGCCTTGATGAAGCTCTTTTCCGGCGGGTGTTCCACGGTGTGGATCGCCGCGTCCGGCACATAGAACGTGTCGTAGCCAAGACGCATCAGGCTGAACCAGCTGGACTTGTCGTCGCCGGTCAGAAACTTGAAGCGGCCCAGGCGCCAGTGTTGCAGCGAGTCGCTTTCCACATCGGCGATGAAGTCTGGATTGGTCACCACGGAGGCGCGGAATACCGACATCCGGCCGGTCATGGTCAGGACGCGTTTGGACAGGGCCATCGAGCACATGTTGATGTGGCGCTGGGCGAAACGCAGCTTGTGCCATTCGCTCATGATGTAGCCGCCGCGCACTTCGCAGAACTCGTTGGTGGTCAGGCCGCCGACGTTGCCGAACAGCTGGAACCACGGCACGGTTTTGCGCACTACGCCTTCGGCGAGCACGGTGTCGCCATCGATCACGGCGACGACGGCGCGGTCGTCCGGCAAGTGACGGGAGATGGCGCGGAAACCGTAGGCCAGGCCATCGCGTTTGCCGGTGCCGGGAATGCGCACGAAGTCGAGTTTCACTCGATCCGGCGGATTCATTCGCGCCCACAGCGCTTTGACCAGCAACTCATCGGACATTTCGACGATGGAGCAGACCATGGTGGTCGGCAGTCCGCAGTCGATCGCTTCGCGGATCACCGAGCTGTAGACCTGCGCTGTGGTCAGCGCGTCGATACGAAAACTGGTGACCATCAGGTACACGTGCGACGGATCTGCCGCCTTGCCCAGCTTGCGCACTTTACGGCGCAGGTGCGGGTAGACGATGTAGAGAAAAATCATGCCGCGCACAAAGTGCGTTGCACCCATCGAGTAGCGCCAGATACCCACGGCGCCAATCAGGAAAATGAAGTCCTTCGACTCGGAGTCGAATGTGGACGTGGGCAGCATCAAGGCCAGGCCCATCAGCAGACTGAGATAAAAAAGCCAGCCGGCGGATTGCAGAAAAAAATGTTTGAGCTTGTTCGACATGACCGTCATCCGAAGGTGAGAAGGCTTCAAGCCGCAAGCTGCGAGCTGCAAGCAAAACGCTTTGGCTTGCAGCTCGAGGCTTGTCGCTTAGGGCTGCTTTACCAGCAGATACCTTCGGTACGGGTGCCAGCGTCGGTGGCTTTGGCCATGAAGCCGACCAGGTCGATGACCTGTTTGCCGTCCGGTGCTTGCTGAGCCAGCGCACGGAACTTCTCGTCGCGGTTGCCGAGGATGATCACGTCGGAGTTGTCGATCACCGAGTCGAAGTCCGAATTGAGCAGGGACGACACGTGCGGGATTTTCGACTCGATGTAGTCCTTGTTCGCGCCGTGAACACGGGCGTACTCGACGTTGCTGTCGTAGATGCTCAGGTCGTAACCCTTGCCGATCAGCATTTCAGCCAGTTCCACCAGCGGGCTTTCGCGCAGGTCGTCGGTGCCGGCCTTGAAGCTCAAGCCGAGCAGGGCGACTTTGCGTTTGTCGTGGCTTTCAACGATGTCGAAGGCGTTCTGCACTTGCGATTCGTTGCTGCGCATCAGCGAGTTGAGCAGTGGCGCTTCGACGTCCAGCGAACCTGCGCGGTAGGTCAGGGCGCGGACGTCTTTCGGCAGGCACGAACCGCCGAAAGCGAAGCCTGGACGCATGTAGTACTGGGACAGGTTGAGGGTCTTGTCTTGGCAAACGACGTCCATCACTTCACGGCCATCGACGCCGACCGCTTTGGCGATGTTGCCGATCTCGTTGGCGAAGGTCACTTTGGTGGCGTGCCAGACGTTGCAGGTGTACTTGATCATTTCGGCAACGGCGATGTCCTTGCGGATGATCGGTGCGTCGAGTTCTTCGTACAGCGATTGCAGAACGTCGCCCGAGGCCTTGTCGAACTCGCCGATAACGGTCATCGGTGGCAGGTCGTAGTCGGCGATCGCGGTGGATTCACGCAGGAACTCAGGGTTGACCGCAACGCCGAAATCGACGCCAGCCTTTTTCCCGGAGCAGTCTTCGAGGATCGGGATGACAACGTTTGCGACAGTGCCCGGCAGTACGGTGCTGCGCACCACGATGGTGTGGCGGGTGGTCTTGTCACGCAGAACAAAACCGATCTCGCGGCACACGGCCTCGATGTAGTTCAGTTCCAGGTCGCCATTCTTTTTGCTCGGCGTGCCGACGCAAATCATCGACAGGTCGGTATCGCGAATCGCTTCGGCGAAGTTGGTCGTACCGCGCAGACGTCCGTTCTGAATACCTTGCTGCAACAGTTCGCCCAGACCCGGCTCAACAATGGGAGATTTGCCAGCGTTGATCATGTCGATCTTGTCTTTGGCTACATCGACGCCAACCACGTCATGGCCCCGTGCAGACAGGCAACCGGCACACACTGCGCCAACGTAACCCAAACCAAATATGCTGATGCGCATCGCAATTACCTCTGTATATATCAGGCCACTAGAGGGCCGGAGTTAATGGTGTTCAGCGTTCGTTAGTGCACTCGAAAGTGCGACGCACAGGCGCAACAATGCCGTGTGCAGGCATACTAAGTTTCGAGTGTCTAAATAAGTGCACTCAAGATGTGCGCAACCAGGCCTTGTTGTTATGGCATGCCCTGTTATGCAGCCGATCTTCATTGGTGAAGACCTTGGTGCAATCGTTTTTACGCGCTTGATGTCAGGTGGAAGCCTTGTAGATCAAGCGGTTGGGTGCTCAGGCGAGCACGTTTATAGGGGCGTGGCCATGGCCTTGCAGGGGATATTAATGGTGCGTATCTCCTGACCTTCAGTTTGCTTTCAGACTAGTTAGTCATCTAGGCAAGTTGCTGTGACAACTTGGTTACATGACTATCTGTCTAGCGTAAGTTATCTCGTACAAACTCGGCGAGAATCGTTACCGGTGGTATGAGCTATGCATTTGGACGAAGTTCCTGTCCGCTCATCGCGAAATCTGAAATTTCTTGAAATATTGTCGAAGATGGCACTAGTCTCAATTTGATGGCACCTTCGTTTCCGACCTTTATTAACAGGCGAATAATCACGTTAGATAGTTTTGTGCCACTACAGTGAAAAAAATTAGGTGCCACTACTGAAAAAAATGATCAGTGTCGAGTGAAACTAATATTAGAAAAGAGGCTGTTGATTTTATGGCGCCATAAAAATGGCGATATGTAGCGAGGGATTTTTGACATCGTGCGAGCTGCACGACTCTCGATAGAAAGAGTCGTGCAATAGGCATGCTTTATTCGGGGGCGTGATCGCGCAAAAACACCAGATTGTCTGGTTTGGATTGTTCAGCACTGTAGCGATAACCCTGAACATCGAACTGCTTGAGGTGGGCTGGATCGTTGATGCCTTCTTGGATCACGAAACGGCTCATCAGGCCACGGGCCTTTTTTGCGTAGAAGCTGATGATCTTGTACTGACCGTTTTTCAGATCCTTGAAATCGGCATTGATGATTCGCGCATTCAACGCGGTGCGTTTGACCGCCGAAAAGTACTCGTTGGACGCCAGGTTGAGCAGCAGGTCATCGCCTTGCTCGGCCAATGCTTCATTCAGCCATTCACTGATGCGCGTGCCCCAGAACGCGTACAAATCCTTGCCACGCGCGTTGGCCAGTTTGGTGCCCATTTCCAGACGATACGGTTGCATCAGGTCCAGCGGGCGCAGCAGACCATAGAGGCCGGAAAGCATGCGCAGGTGTTTTTGCGCGTAATCGAAATTCGCTTCGCTGAAGGACTGCGCATCGAGACCGGTGTAGACGTCACCCTTGAACGCGAGCAGTGCCTGCTTGGCGTTTTCCGGAGTGAACGCTGGCGTCCAGCTGCCGAAACGCGCGGCGTTGAGCCCGCCGATCTTGTCGGAGACGTGCATCAGCTCGCTGATCTGCGCCGGCGATAGCTCGCGCAACTGCTGGATCAGTTCCTGGGAGTGGTCGAGATATTGCGGCTGGGTGAAGCGCTGGGTCGCCGGCGGCGTTTCGTAATCGAGGGTCTTGGCGGGGGAAATCACCATCAGCATGAAGTCGTCTCCTTTAATCGTGGGGGCGATTCTAGGGGGTTGTCGGTGTTGACTCCAGCTATGAGCGTAATAGGTGATCGGTGGTGTCATGGAACAAGATCGCTGCCTCGCTGGGGCTCGAGAGCTCCTACAGTTCGCGCCTGACATGAAGTGGCCTCGAGTCTGTGGCGTGAACCTGTAGGAGCTGCCGCAGGCTGCGATCTTTTGATCTTTCTTTTGATCCACCCGCGATATAGTGCCTCCCGGGTTTTGTGACGGAGACACCCCATTGCGCATTGTTCTTTTATTCACCGCGTGGCTGTTGAGCTTCGGAGCCGTCGCGGCGCCGGGCGATGTGGCGACGCTGGATCGCGGCACCTGGCCTGAGCAACTGAGCAGCCCGACGCTGTTCGACGTCGCTTCACGGGCGGAAATCCTCATGTTTGCCCGCGGCTTGCTCGGCACCGAATCGATGACGGAGGCCGCGCTGGCTCAGCGCCTGGGCCTGCGCACGGTCAATCTGGATTCAGTCAACAGCCTGCGCGAGCGCCTGTGGCAGCGCTTGCTTGCCAACTACAACTTCGCCCAGCAGAGTTGCGATCAGGACGCCTCGTTCTGCTTCCTCGTCGAAGACTTGCCGACGCTGCGTGAGCAAGCCGCCAAATTCGTCGTCAGCGATGACAGCTATTACACCAAGTGGGCCGAGCCGAGTCGGATCTTCCATTTGCAGTATCTGGACGAACTGCTGCGCAAGGCTGCGCTGTTCCCGCAGACCAGCAGCGAAATCGATCGTTTCGGCGACTATGAGCGCAACGGCGACGAGATGCATGACCGACTGTTTCTGCTGACCTTCGACAGCGCCGCCAACGCGCAACCGGACAACACCGACTGGCTCACCGAGTACCTGCGCAAGGCCAACATGAGCGGCACGTTCTTCATGTTGGGCAAGGATATTCAGGCGCGACTGGGTGACCGTTCCGTGAGCGGCCTGCAAGCGGCGTTCTCGCAGCAATGCGTCGGCGTGCAGGGTTGGGAGTTCCGTTCCCACAGCCATTGGCAGGACTGGCAGGACTCGGTGCGCCGCAGTGCCGATCTGGTGAAGAACAAACTGCCGGAAAACTATGTACCGCTGTTTCGTCCGCCAGATGGCCAGCGGCGCAGCGATGCAAAAGGCTTCTTTAACACGCAGGGCCTGCAAGTGGCGCTTTGGGACATCGATGCCGCGGACGGCGCAGGCAAACTCAAAGGCCCGCAGAGTGCACAGCGAGTGCTGACCCTGATGCTGTTGTGGCGTCACGGAGTGATCAATTTCAACATGAAACAGGATGCCGTGAAGACCGCCATGCCTTGGCTGATCACGCAAACTTCGCAAAGCGGCATCGGTTGGGAAGACTGTCTGGACGGGTTTCGCTGAGAAACGAAGAAAGCCCGTAAACATTGGGCTTGGGGCGATTTTTTTACAGGATTCGATGCAGGCGGACTTCCGACTTTAGCGGGGTCTGAACGGTCCGCCAAGGGCTTTTCGTCACTCTGCAAAATAAACTTCAAAAAACCGTCAAAGTGCTTTTTCCTGTCATGGGTTTTGGAGTATTACGAAGACAGACCGCCGAAACCTGCAACACAGGTGGCGTCTTCCAAGACCCACTTTGTGTGCAAGTCACCTGCCTCTTTCAATAAAAGCCCGGCAGATGAATCGGCAGTCACTTCGAGGCGCAGCACTGTAGAGGTATTGCGTCGAATGGCTCTGACAAAGGTGACCGAGTATGGATGATCACGGACGTAGCCCTTCCAACCAGCCAATCCTTTATGTACTCGATACCAACGTACTGATTCACGATCCAAACGCCCTGCTTAATTTCGAAGAACACCACGTCGCGATCCCGATGACCGTGCTGGAAGAGCTGGACAAGCTCAAGAGCGGGCATCACAGCGTTGCCGCCGAATGCCGTCAGGCCATCCGGCTGATCGACAAGACCCTGGGCGATGCCTCCCCCGAGGACGTCGAACTGGGCGTGCCGATTCAGCGCGGCAAGGGCGGTCCGAAGGGCTTGCTGTCAATTCTGATGAGCAAGCAGGCCGAGTCGAATCTGATTCTGCCCGAGCATCTGAACGACAACAAAATCATCAACCAACTCATCGATATGCACACCCGTGACCCACAGAAACCTGTGGTTCTGGTGACCAAAGACATCAACATGCGCCTCAAGGCGCGCGCCTGCGGGATCGCGGCCGAGGACTACAGCACCGACCAACTGGTTGACGACGTGTCGCTGCTGCCCAACGGTTATCACAACATGACCGGCTCTTTCTGGGACCTGGTGAGCAAGGTTGAAACCCGTCAGGACCACGGCCGCACCTGGCACGAAGTGAAGCTGATCGATAACCTGCCAGCAGTGCATATCAACGAGTTCATCATCGATGAACAGGGCTTCGTTGGCTGGATCAAGGAGATTGACGAAGACCGCCTGCTGATTCTCGATCTGCATCAGGAACCCCTGTTGCACCAGGAAGCCTGGGGCCTGAAACCGCGTGACATCTACCAGAGCCTGGCGCTGTATGCGCTGCTCGATCCGGACATCCATCTGGTCAACCTGTCGGGTGCGGCCGGTTCCGGTAAAACCATTCTGGCGTTGGCCGCTGCGATCGAGCAGACCATGGTCAGCAAGCGTTATCGGCGCATCATCGCCACCCGCAGCGTGCAAGGCCTGGACCAGGAAATCGGTTTCCTGCCTGGCACCGAAGCGGAAAAAATGGAGCCTTGGCTGGGCGCCATCACCGACAACCTCGAAGCCTTGCACATGGATGACGAAAACACCCATGGCAGCGTCGATTACATCCTCAGCAAAGTGCCGTTGCAGTTCAAATCGCTCAACTACATTCGCGGTCGCAGCTTCCAGCAGAGCCTGATCCTGATCGACGAATGCCAGAACCTCACGCCGCACCAGATGAAAACCATCATCACCCGTGCCGGCGCGGGTTCCAAAGTGGTGTGCCTGGGTAACCTCGCACAGATCGACACCCCATACCTGTCCGCGACCAGCTCCGGGCTGACCTACCTGACCGAACGTTTCAAGGATTTCCCTAACGGTGTGCACATCACCCTGCAAGGGGTGCCTCGCTCGATCCTGGCCGAATACGCCGAAACGCATTTGTAACCCTTCGAAACAAACCGGGCGGCCGAAAAAGCTGCCCGGTTTTTTTATGGATAAATGCCGATCAAATGTAGGAGCTGCCGAAGGCTGCGATCTTTTGATCTTGTTTTTAAAGATCAAAGTCAAAAGATCGTCCGACCGCGGCCCGAGCCTTCGGCAGCTCCTACACGAAGAACGCCATATTCATGCGTGCGGAAATTTGACTCGCAGGTTTACAATCCCCGCTCCTGATCAGGAGTAATCCCGTGCTGACTCATCTCGATTCCCAAGGTCGCGCCAACATGGTCGACGTCACTGAAAAAGCCGTGACGTTTCGTGAAGCGACGGCTCAAGCGCTGGTGCGCATGCTCCCCGAAACGTTGCAGATGATCGTCAGCGGCGGCCATCCCAAGGGTGACGTGTTCGCCGTGGCGCGCATTGCCGGTATTCAGGCTGCAAAGAAAACCAGTGATCTGATTCCCCTGTGCCATCCGCTGATGCTCACTGGCGTCAAAGTCGAGCTCAGCGCTGAAGGCGAAGACGCCGTGCGCATCGTCGCGCGTTGCAAATTGTCCGGGCAGACCGGCGTCGAGATGGAAGCGCTGACCGCTGCCAGCGTCGCCGCGCTGACTATCTATGACATGTGCAAAGCGGTGGATCGCGGCATGACCATCGAAAGCGTGCGTCTGCTGGAAAAGGTCGGCGGCAAGAGCGGGCACTTTCAGGCGGATCAAGCATGAAGCTGACGGTTAAGTTTTTTGCCCGTTACCGTGAAGCGCTGGGCGTTGACTCGGTAACGGTCGACGGCGATTTCGCCACCGTCGATGACGTGCGCGCGCTGTTGGCGCAGCGTGACGGCGCCGAGGTACTGAGCGAGCAGAACCTGATGTGCGCGCGCAACGAAGACTTGTGCCAGCTCGACGAACCAGTGGTCGATGGCGACGAAGTGGCGTTTTTCCCCACAGTGACCGGAGGCTGAGCCATGGCGATTCGTGTGCAGGCCGCGCCGTTCGATCCGGGTGCTGAAATCAACGCGATGCACGCGGCCAATGTCGGCGTCGGCGCGGTGGTGAGTTTTGTCGGCTACGTGCGCGACTTCAACGACGGGCTGGATGTGGCGGGGATGTTTCTCGAACACTATCCGGGCATGACTGAAAAAGCCCTCGGCAAGATCGCCGTCGAGGCCGAGCAGCGCTGGCCGTTGCTGAAACTGGAAGTGCTGCACCGCATCGGCGCGCTGGAACCGGGCGAGCCCATCGTCTTTGTCGGCGCTGCCAGCGCCCATCGCCAGGCTGCGTTCGACGCCTGCGCTTTCGTCATGGATTACCTGAAAACCCGTGCACCGTTCTGGAAGAAGGAAAACACCAGTGATGGGCCGCGCTGGGTTGAGGGGCGGGACAGTGATCATGCGGCGGCGGATCGCTGGAAACAGTAAGTTCTTCAGTGTCCCCAAGTCAGCCATCGCGAGCAGGCTCACTCCTACAGTGGATCTTCATGGACACAGATTTTGTGTTCGCCACCGATCCCCTGTAGGAGTGAGCCTGCTCGCGATGGCGTCATCGGCATCACCGAAATCTTGCTTATCTGTCCGATTGACGATCTGTACCTATAAGTCCAATATGGATTTCCAAGTACAAAAAAAGCTTCAGTCTTGCCGCTCGTAGCTCCCCGCTCCCAGCTGCTCTTCTTCATCTTGCCAAACCAACAACAACCCGCGAGAGAATGAACATGAAGAAACTCCCCCTCATCACCGGTCTGGCCCTCAGTCTGTTGGCGTGCTCCAGCGTCTTTGCCGCCGAGAAAACCCTGCGCATCGGTATCGAAGCTGCTTATCCGCCATTCGCCTCGAAAACCGACAAAGGCGAAATCGTCGGCTTCGACTACGACATCGGCAATGCTCTGTGCGCGCAGATGAAGGCCAAGTGCGTGTGGGTCGAAGGAGAGTTTGATGGCCTGATTCCTTCGTTGAAAGTGAAGAAAATCGACATGGCGCTGTCGTCCATGACCATCAACGAAGACCGCAAGAAGTCGGTGGATTTCACACACAAGTATTACTTCACTTCGTCGCGTTTGGTGATGAAGGAAGGCGCCACGGTCGATGATCAATACGCCAGCCTCAAAGGCAAGAACGTCGGTGTGCAGCGCGCAACCACCACCGACCGTTATGCCACCGAGGTGTTTGAACCCAAGGGCGTCAACGTCAAGCGCTACAGCAACAACGAAGAGATTTACATGGACCTGGCAGCCGGTCGCCTTGATGCGATTTTTGCCGACACCATTCCGCTGAATGACTTTCTGTCGATGCCACGCGGCAAGGGCTATGCGTTTGTCGGCCCGGAGCTGAAGGATCCGAAGTATGTGGGCGAAGGTGCGGGGATTGCGGTGCGCAAGGGTAATAGTGAGCTGGTCAGCGAGCTGAATACCGCAATCGACGGGATTCGCGCGAGCGGCGAATATCAGAAGATTTCCGAGAAGTATTTCAAGTCCGATATCTACGGTGACTGATAATCCGCTATCGCGAGCAGGCTCACTCCTACAGGGGAACGCATTTCAAATGTAGGAGTGAGCCTGCTCGCGATGGGGTCAGATCAGTCACCGCAAATCTCTAGCCCTTCAGCTCTTTCAAATGCTTGTACACCGTCGCCCGCCCCATGTTCAGCACATTGGCCACATAGTTCGAGGCGCTCTTGCCCTTGAACGCGCCTTCGGCGTGCAGCGCCAGCACCAGTTCACGTTTGTGATCGCGGGTCAGCAGATTCAGGCTCAATTGCCGCTCGCGCAGCCAGGCGTGCAGGAACGTGTTGATGCGCTCCTGCCAGTCATCGCGAAACAGTGAGTCGGGTTGCGGGATCAGTTTGCTTGGCGACAGGAACAGATCCAGCGCCGCCTTGGCATTCTCGAACAGCGAAATATTCAGATTGATGCACAGCACCGCCAGCGGCAGGCCTTCGCTGTCACGCAGCACGCTGCTGAGGCTGCGGATCTTCTGACCATCCCAATTCAACTTTTCGTACGGGCCGATGTTCCGCTCGCTGACGTCTTCGCTGAGCATGTCTTCGAGTGACGACTCGTCACCGATCTCGCGTTTGGACAGGTTATTGGCGATGTAGTCGACTTTTTGCGTGCGCAAATCGTGCAGCACCACTTCGGCGTGGGGAAAAAACAGCGTGGCGATGGCGTCGGCGATGGCCCGGAAGTTATCCAGTGCCGGGTCGAGTTCGGGGGCGGTCATGACAGTGGAGCTCCAGGCAGCGTCAGCGCCCCCATGAACAGGGGCGCTGCGAGTTTGCCGCAATCGGTTGGGCGCGTCATCCGCAGCGCGGATTAACCGAGCCGGGCAGGGGAGAGCATGTTGCTGCTCAGACCGAACTGACGCAGTTGCTCGGGTAACGGCAGACCGCGTACCAGGGCCGCGCTGGCCTGGCCCATTGCCGGTGACGTCTGGATGCCGTACCCGCCCTGGGCTGCGACCCAGAACAAGCCCGGCACCTGTGCATCGAACCCGCTGAGCAAATCACCGTCGGCGACGAAACTGCGCAAACCGGCCCACGTGCGGGTCGGGCGGCGAATGGTCAGTGTTGTGGCTTCTTCGATCTGATAGATGCCCATGGCGATGTCCAGTTCTTCAGGCTGCACGTCGTGAGGTTCGACCGGGTCAGCATTGGCTGGCGAGCCGAGGAACATGCCAGCGTCGGGTTTCATGTAGAACGATTCGTCGAGGCTGACCAGCATTGGCCAGTGATGAATGTCGACGCCTTCGGGCCCGGCGAAGATGAACGCGGCGCGGCGTTTCGGTTGCAGGCCCAGCGATTGTGCTCCGGCCATTGCGCCGATCTTGTCGGCCCAGGCGCCGGCCGCGTTGATGATCACTGGCGCGCTAAAGGTCTGGCCGTTGGTCTGCACCTGCCAGAGATTATTGGCATCGCGCTCAAGGCTCAGCACCTGGCAGTCGGTGTGCACCTCTCCGTGGTTGCGGCGGATACCGCGCAGGTAGCCTTGATGCAGGGCGTCGGTATCGATGTCACAGGCTGTCGGGTCGTAAATCGCCCCGTGGACTTTTTCCCGGCGCAGGATCGGCAGGCGCGCGCAGGCTTCATCAGCGCTGAGCAGTTGCATTTGCGGCACCGTGGCTTTGGCGCTCAGGTACTGGTTGTTGAGTTCGGCGGCGTCACCGGTGAAATCCACGGTCATTTCGCCGCGTGGGGTCAGCAGCGGGTGCTCGCAGAATCCGGCCGGCGGCTGGTCGAAAAACTCACGGCTGGCCTGAGTCAGCGCGCGTACCTGCGGTGTGCCATAAGCAGCGGTGAACAGGGCGGCGGACCGCCCGGTGGAGTGATAGGCCGGGTGAGATTCACGCTCCAGCACAATCACTTTGGCGTGGGGCGACAGCCAGAAACCGGTGGAAGCGCCGGCAATCCCGCCGCCGATGATGATGAAATCTGCCTGGCTCATGAACATCTCCAAAGGTATCGAGGTTCTCTGTGGGATCTGCCTTTTGGCGACACCCACTCTGGAATGCGTTTTCTGTGGATCTGCCTTCGGCGACACCCACTCTGGAATGCGTTTTCTGTGGATCTGCCTTTTGGCGACACCCACTCTGGAATGCGTTTTCTGTGGATCTGCCTTCGGCGACACCCACTTTGGAATGCGTTTTCTGTGGATCTGCCTTCGGCGACATCCACTCTGGAATGTGCTTTCTGTAGGAGCTGCCGCAGGCTGCGATCTTTTGATTTTGATTTTCTGAAGGCAAGATCAAAAGATCGCAGCCTGCGGCAGCTCCTACAGGGGATCGAGGTGTCAGTGCTTCAGGCGATAAACCGCATTCGCCAGGGCAATGTCTTCCAGGCCCAGCCCGATCGAGCGGAAAAACACGTGACGGTGGTAATCCGGGCGTTGCACTTTTTCACTGAGCAGATCGGCGAGGTCACCCATGATCGAATCCCTGCTCCAGCCATGTTGCTCAACAGCAATCAGCATCTCGCCCGCCGAGCCTGGCGTGGTCAGACGGTAGTCGCAGAACACCTGCATGTCGTTGAGGCTTTGCGGTGGCACTTCGTGGGCGCGGGGGGCGTTGGTGCTGATCGAGGTGATCAACGCGGGTTTGCTCAGTGCTGCCGGGTCGATCACCGGCCCCGCTGACGAAGTGCAGAGCATGATCACATCGGCATCGGCGAGGGCAGTTTCACGGCTCTTGGCAACCGTCAGCAGGGGAGCAATGGCTTTGAGCTGCGCCTGGGTTTCAGGATCCTCATTCAGGCTCGGCGAATACACACTGATGCTTTGCCAGTCGCGCAAAGACTTCACGTAATGCAGATGCGCCTGTGCAACTTTGCCGCTGCCGATGATCGCCAGTCGCCGCGCGTCCAGTGGGGCGAGGGCATCGACGGCCACTGCGGTGGTCGCAGCCGTACGCGCAGTGGTCAGTTCGCCGGCATCGCACAGCAGCAAGGGCTGGCCGGTCTGCATCGACATCAACAAGGTCCACGCGGTCACCAACGGTCCTTGCTCGCGGACGATGTACGGCGAGGTCTTTACGCCGTACACACCGTCTTCGGCCAGCACTCCCAGATAGTTGATGAAGTCGCCAGCGCCCTGTGGGAATTCCACCAGTTGCTGCGCCGGTTGTACCGCGTTACCGGCAGCGAGATCACGGAACAGTTTGCGCAATGTCTGCGGCACATCAATGCGGGCCAGCAACTCACGGGCCTGGGTTTGGTCGATCACGTAGGGCGTACTGGACATGTCAGGCTCCGGAAGCGAAATCTAAACTTATTTGTCTATTATGGACTTTTAGTTTTATCGGGCAAGATCCTCCGGGAAAAAAGGCAGGCACAAAAAAAGCGCAGTCCGTTGCCGGCTGCGCTTCTCTTTTATCGTGTCGCTTACTCTGGACGCTTGCGCTCGACTGCACGCAATAGATGCGTTGGAGGTGTTTCACAGCTGATCTTGCGGCCGAGCTTCTCTTCGATGGACGGCAACTGGTAGGAGTCGTCTTCACCGGCAAAGCTGATCGACACGCCATCGGCGCCGGCACGACCGGTACGGCCGATGCGGTGCACGTAATCGTCCGGGACTTCCGGCAGGGTGAAGTTGATGACGTGGCTGATGCCGTCGATGTGGATGCCGCGACCGGCAACATCGGTGGCGACCAATACGCGAATCTTGCCTTCGCGGAAGCCTTCCAGGGTCTTGATGCGCTTGTGCTGCGGCACGTCGCCAGACAGTTGCGCGGCGTTGATGCCATCGCGCACCAGGCGTTCTTCGATTCGGCGTACTTCGTCTTTGCGGTTGGCAAACACGATCACCCGCTCCCAGCCGTTATCGTTGACCAGGTTGAAGAGCAGTTTGTATTTGTCGGCAGCGGCCACGGCAAAGATGTGCTGCTCGACGTTTTCGTTGGCCACGTTCTGCGATTCGATCTCGACGATCGACGGGTCGGTGGTCCACTGCTTGGCGAGGTTCATCACGTCTTCGGTGAACGTCGCGGAGAACAGCAGCGTCTGACGTTCGCTTTTCGGCGGGGTCTGGCGAATGATCTGCCGAACCTGCGGGATGAAACCCATGTCGAGCATGCGGTCGGCTTCGTCCAGCACCATGACTTCGACCATGTCCAGATGCACGTCGCCGCGCTGGTTGAAGTCGAGCAGACGGCCTGGGGTCGCGACGAGGATGTCGCAGTGGCGCGCTTCAAGGTGCTTGAGCTGCTTGTCGAAATCCATGCCGCCGACAAACGTCATCACGTTGAGGCCGGTGTACTTGGTCAGGTCAGCGGCGTCTTTTGCAATCTGCACCACCAGCTCACGGGTCGGCGCGATGATCAGCGCACGGGGTTCGCCCATGTAGCGTTCTTTCGGCGGCGGGGTCTGCAACAACTGAGTGATGATCGAGATCAGGAACGCGGCGGTTTTACCGGTACCGGTCTGGGCGCGGCCGATGGCGTCTTTGCCGGCGAGGGTGAAGCCCAGCACCTGCGCCTGGATCGGCGTGCAATAAGGAAAGCCCAGATCCTGAATGGCGTGCATCAGCTCTGGAGAAAGCTTGAAATCGTGAAAACGGGTTTTGCCTTCCTGAGGTTCGACGACGAAGTCTTCGAGTTTCCACGGGATGACCGGTGCCTTGGGCTTGGGTTCGCGACGCGGCTTGAGCGGTTTTGGCGCTTCGCTGCGGGCAGGCTCGGCGGCGATTGGCGCGGCCGGTGCAGGTTGCGGTTGTTGCTTCGGTGCCGCTGCGGGAGCGGGGCGGTCGGCCTGCGGGGCATCGTTGCGATGACCGGCGGCGTGCGACGGCGCACGGGTAACTGGCGCGAGCTGCTCAGCCTCGCTTTTACCGAACATTTTCTTGAGTGCTTCGAGCACGGTCATCTCATCAATTGGTTAAGGAATGTACGCCGGCCAGTGTAATGCAAGAAACGGGCGCGGCGTAGTGTGATGATCAAAGGGCGGACGTTGTGCGGATAATCAGCGCAGGCGCTCGCTCAGCCAGCTACCGATATCACGAATTTCCTCGGGTAACACTTCGTGCTCCATTGGGTATTCCTGCCATGTCACGGTGACACCATGGGCCTTCAGATACTCATAAGCAGTGCGGCCCATGGAGTTTTGCACAACGTTGTCGAACTGACCGTGCAACGAAAGCACCGGAATTCGTTGCTGGCTGGCCGATAACTGCAGTTCTTCACTGAACGTCGGCGCATACGTCGACAACGCCATCACGCCCCCCAACGGCCCCTGCCATTTCAGAAAAGCGGTGTGATAGACCACGGCGCCACCCTGGGAGAAACCCGCGAGAAAAATCCGCGAGGCGTCTATTCCGCTGGCTCGCTCGTTTTCGATCAATTCAATGACGTGATCGGCCGATGCTTCCAGCTCATCGCGATCGATCGCCCGCGCCGGGCTCATGGCTTTAATGTCGTACCAGCTCGGCATGGCGTATCCGCCGTTAATTGTCACAGGGCGTGTCGGCGCCTGAGGCAGCACGAAGCGTGTGCTCAGCAGGCTTTCCTGCAATGCCTCGGCGACCGGCAGGAAGTCATAGCGGTCGGCGCCGAGGCCGTGCAGCCAGATCACGCAGGCGTCTGCGGGCTTAACAGGCTGAAGAATCAAGGGCTCGGTCATGTCTGCTCCAAATATGTGCGGGCGCTCTCATTGAGTGCGTGATTGAAGTGCGCGCCCGGTTGATCCGTTAAGAAGATGTCGCAAGGGTACAAGTTTTGCTATTGACCTGTCGCTTATGTGCTTCAGCGGCCGGTGTGGTACGGGCTTTGCTATGGCTTGAAGCGTGCAACCGATCTCGCGTCTGGCGGTAACACTATCAGTGAACGCCTGGCGATGGGATGCAAAGAATCCGGTAATGGATGTTCGCCAATGGCCGCCATGGGCTTAGCGAATATGAAAGGGCTACAGCCCGTTCGGCCAATTGGTGAGAAGTGAGTTGTCCATGATGTGGATTTTCTCCTGAAACACTCATAGCGAAGGTCTTTACGTCGGTTGACCCAATAAAAAGCCAACTAGGGTCAACACCGCCTCAAAAGGGTGCGACTGGACTCAAGCTCCGACACAACAAGAGCAAAACTGGAGGTTTGAATGAAGATGTTGAAATCCACTCTGGCGATCGTGACTGCAGCAGCAGTACTCGGCGTCAGCGGGTTCGCTCAGGCGGGTGCAACCCTGGATGCCGTGCAGAAGAAAGGTTTCGTGCAATGTGGCGTGAGCGACGGTCTGCCGGGCTTCTCGGTTCCGGACGCTACCGGCAAGATCCTCGGCATCGACGCTGACTTCTGCCGCGCAGTAGCCGCTGCCGTATTCGGCGACGCAACCAAGGTCAAATTCAGTCAGTTGAACGCCAAGGAGCGCTTCACCGCGCTGCAGTCCGGCGAGATCGACATCCTGTCGCGCAACACCACCATGACCAGCTCCCGTGATGCGGGCATGGGCCTGAAATTCCCGGGCTTCATTACCTACTACGACGGCATCGGCTTCCTGGTAAACAACAAGCTGGGCGTGAAGAGTGCCAAAGAGCTGGACGGCGCAACCATCTGCATCCAGGCCGGTACTACCACCGAGCTCAACGTTTCCGACTACTTCCGCGGCAACGGTCTGAAATACACCCCAATCACCTTCGACACCTCCGATGAAAGCGCCAAGTCGCTGGAATCCGGTCGTTGCGACGTGCTGACTTCCGACAAATCCCAGCTGTTCGCCCAGCGCAGCAAACTGGCTTCGCCGAAAGACTACGTGGTTCTGCCGGAAACCATTTCCAAGGAACCACTGGGTCCGGTCGTGCGTAACGGCGACGACGAGTGGCTGGCTGTAGTGCGCTGGACTGGCTACGCCATGCTCAACGCTGAAGAGGCCGGCATCACTTCGAAGAATGTCGAAGCTGAAGCCAAGTCCACCAAGAATCCGGACGTCGCTCGTATGCTCGGTGCTGACGGTGAATACGGCAAAGACCTGAAACTGCCGAAGGACTGGGTCGTGCAGATCGTCAAGCAGGTCGGCAACTACGGTGAAGTGTTCGAGAAAAACCTCGGCAAGAACACTCCGCTGGAAATCGACCGTGGCCTGAACGCCCTGTGGAACAACGGCGGCATTCAGTACGCACCACCAGTGCGCTAATGGTTCTATCGCCCGGCGGGCCAACCGCCGGGTGATGTTCTTGTTCCATTTTTTCCGGGGCACTTCATGCAAAATTCAATCGGCGCACCAAAGCAGAGGTTTAGCCTCAGCGATCCACGAGTGCGCGCCTGGGTATTTCAGATCGTCACTATCGTGGCAGTCGTATCCCTGGGCTGGTTCCTGTTCGATAACACACAAACCAACCTTGAACACCGGGGCATCACCTCCGGCTTCAGCTTTCTGGAGCGCAGTGCCGGGTTCGGCATCGCTCAAACCCTGATCGACTACACCGAAGCGGACAGCTATGCCCGCGTGTTTGTGATCGGTCTGCTCAATACATTGCTGGTGACCATCATCGGCGTGATCCTGGCGACTCTGCTGGGCTTCATCATTGGTGTCGCGCGTCTTTCGCCGAACTGGATCATCAGCAAGCTGGCGACCGTGTATGTGGAAGTCTTCCGCAATATTCCGCCCCTGCTGCAAATCCTGTTCTGGTACTTCGCGGTGTTCCTGACCATGCCGGGACCGCGCAACAGCCACAACTTCGGCGACACTTTCTTTGTCAGCAGCCGTGGCCTGAACATGCCGGCCGCGCTGGCAGCTGATGGTTTCTGGGCGTTCGTGATCAGTGTCGTGGTGGCCATCGTCGGCATCGTGCTGATGTGCCGCTGGGCCAACAAACGCTTTGAAGCGACCGGTGAGCCGTTCCACAAGTTCTGGGTGGGTCTGGCGATGCTGCTGGTGATCCCGAGTTTGTGCGCGCTGATCTTCGGTGCTCCGCTGCACTGGGAAATGCCTGAGCTCAAGGGCTTCAACTTCGTTGGCGGCTGGGTGCTTATCCCGGAACTGCTGGCCTTGACCCTGGCCTTGACCGTTTACACCGCGGCGTTTATCGCCGAGATCGTGCGTTCGGGGATCAAGTCGGTCAGCCACGGCCAGACCGAAGCGGCCCGTTCGCTCGGTTTGCGTGAAGGCCCGACCCTGCGCAAGGTGATCATTCCCCAGGCACTGCGGGTGATCATCCCGCCGCTGACCAGCCAATACCTGAACCTGGCGAAGAACTCCTCGCTGGCCGCCGGTATCGGTTATCCGGAAATGGTTTCGCTGTTCGCCGGCACCGTGCTGAACCAGACCGGTCAGGCGATCGAAGTGATTGCGATCACCATGAGCGTGTACCTGGCGATCAGTATCAGCATTTCCCTGCTGATGAACTGGTACAACAAGCGCATTGCGCTGATCGAGCGGTAAGGAAAAGCGCATGAGTACTCATACTTTCAAACCCGACATGCCCCCTCCGAGCAGTAGCATCGGCGTAGTGGCATGGATGCGCGCGAACATGTTCTCCAGCTGGCTCAACACCTTGCTGACGCTGTTCGCGTTCTACCTGATCTACCTGATCGTTCCGCCGATTCTGGGGTGGGCGATCATCGACGCCAACTGGATCGGCACCACCCAGGCCGATTGCACCAAGGAGGGCGCCTGCTGGGTGTTCATCCAGCAACGCTTCGGTCAGTTCATGTATGGCTACTACCCGACCGGCTTGCGCTGGCGCGTGGACCTGACCGTGTGGCTGGCAGTGATCGGCGTGGCGCCACTGTTCATCTCGCGCTTCCCGCGTAAAGCGGTATACGGGCTGAGTTTTCTGGTGATCTATCCGATTGCCGCCTGGTGCCTGCTGCACGGCGGCGTATTCGGCCTGCAAACCGTCGCGACCAGCCAATGGGGCGGTTTGATGCTGACTCTGGTAATCGCCACGGTCGGTATCGCTGGAGCCTTGCCGCTGGGGATTGTGCTGGCGCTGGGTCGACGTTCGAACATGCCGGCGATTCGAGTGGTCTGCGTGACCTTCATCGAGTTCTGGCGCGGCGTGCCGTTGATCACGGTGCTGTTCATGTCTTCGGTAATGCTGCCGCTGTTCCTGCCCGAAGGCATGAACTTCGACAAGTTGCTGCGGGCGCTGATCGGCGTGATCCTGTTCCAGTCGGCCTACGTGGCTGAAGTGGTGCGCGGCGGTCTGCAAGCGATCCCCAAGGGTCAGTACGAAGCGGCCGCTGCGATGGGCCTGGGCTACTGGCGTTCGATGGGCCTGGTGATTCTGCCGCAAGCCCTGAAAATGGTGATCCCCGGCATCGTCAACACCTTCATCGCGCTGTTCAAGGACACCAGTCTGGTGATCATCATCGGCCTCTTTGACCTGCTCAACAGCGTCAAGCAAGCCGCTGCCGATCCGAAATGGCTGGGCATGGCCACCGAAGGCTACGTGTTTGCCGCCCTGGTGTTCTGGATTTTCTGTTTTGGTATGTCGCGCTATTCCATGCATCTGGAACGCAAGCTCGACACTGGCCACAAGCGTTAGGAGTTCTGTAATGAGTGAAGCAATCAAAAAGCCTGTGAGCCCTGAAGGCATTATTCAGATGCAGGGCGTCAACAAGTGGTACGGCCAGTTCCACGTGCTCAAAGACATCAACCTCAACGTCAAACAGGGCGAACGTATCGTCCTGTGCGGCCCGTCGGGTTCCGGCAAGTCGACCACCATTCGTTGCCTCAATCGACTGGAAGAACACCAGCAGGGCCGCATCGTTGTCGATGGCGTGGAACTGACCAACGACCTCAAGCAGATCGAAGCGATCCGCCGTGAAGTCGGCATGGTGTTCCAGCATTTCAACCTGTTCCCGCACCTGACCATTTTGCAGAACTGCACCCTGGCGCCGATGTGGGTGCGTAAGATGCCCAAGCGCAAGGCCGAGGAAATCGCCATGCATTATCTGGAACGCGTACGCATTCCGGAGCAGGCGCACAAGTTTCCGGGGCAACTGTCCGGCGGTCAGCAACAGCGTGTGGCGATCGCCCGCGCGCTGTGCATGAAACCGAAAATCATGCTGTTCGACGAACCGACGTCGGCCCTCGATCCGGAAATGGTCAAAGAGGTGCTCGACACCATGATCGGTCTGGCCGAAGACGGCATGACCATGCTCTGCGTAACCCACGAAATGGGCTTCGCCCGTACCGTGGCCAATCGCGTGATCTTCATGGACAAGGGCGAGATTGTTGAGCAGGCGGCACCGAACGACTTCTTCGATAATCCGCAGAATGAGCGGACGAAGCTGTTCCTGAGCCAGATTCTGCATTGATGGCTGATGTGTAAAACGAACCCGGCCAAGTGCCGGGTTTGTTTTTTTGGGGTCAGGATACGGTGAGGGTTTCGTGTTCTTTGTGGATGGTGTGCTTGAAGCCTCTCAAGTCTGCACCTTCACCGAGAATTTTCGCATCGGTCAGCAAGTACGGGTAACGATCCAATAGTCGCATCAGCAGCATCAACGCCTTGGGCGGTAGTATTTCGCCGCGTTCGTAGCGAGAGAACGCGTTATGCCCTCCACCGGACAGCAGTTGCACCGTCTCTTTTTGCGTGAGGTGCAATTTGCGCCGAATACGCTTCATCTCGGCGCCGATCATTTGCCTGGCAGCGAAAACCAACTCATCCCCTGCATCACAATAACGTTCTGCGCTATCGGTATCGTGATCCCACTCAACCTCTCCGCACTGCTGGCATTCCCAACCAGAAAGATCATCTACACGGCGCTCCATGCCTTTGACACTCAGGGTTTCGCCGCGCCCTGCAAAATGTCTCATTCCCTCACGTGCACCGCAGCTGACACATTGCTGGGTTTTCATGGGTTTTTCTCCTTGAAGGAGATTACCGGTGGGCCGCCACCGGGGCGGTAGGTCACCTTGATGTAAATCTCCAGATCTTGTGAATGGGTGTGATACACGTCTTGCCAGACCCGATGATCGTCGTAGCTGGTCATCGATTTGTACAACATCCTGTTCTGGAATTCGAAAACGATCTCTTGCATCTCGCTGATGCTAAAGCCGAGATACTCGCCTGAATCTGCCGAGGTCTTTGTGAAGGCTTTTTTTCCAAGCCGCCGGACCTCAGCCTTGATCACCGCCAAGTCGTAATGGGGCGTGTTCTTCTCAATAAGAAACCAAAACCCTGTCCCTGAAATTACCCTTAAAGGGTAATTTTGACTAATCGAAAATTCCGCTCCATTTCCTTCCCATTCACCCTAGGTGGTTGCCGTCCTACACGGGTCTGACTACCATGTCGGAAAATTCATCCTATGATTGGATGAAAGGGCGAATCCTATGTCAGACATTTCTCCACTTGTTAAGCGGTCCTTGGTCGATCAGGCCTTGGATCAATTGCGTCAGCGCATCAACAGCGGCACCTGGCAGGTCGGCGAGCGATTGCCGACCGAGCCCGAGCTGTGCGCCGAGCTGGGCATCAGCCGCAACACCGTGCGTGAAGCCATGCGCGTGTTGGCGTTTTCCGGGTTGATTGAAATTCGCCAGGGCGACGGTAGTTATCTGCGTGCGCTGATTGATCCGCTGGACACCCTCAAGGCGCTCTCGCGTTGTTCGCTAGAGCAAGCGCGGGAAACCCGGCACATCCTTGAGGTCGAGGCCATTGGCCTCGCGGCGTTGCGCCGCACCGATGAAGACCTGGTCGCCTTGCGTGAAGCGCTCGGCACCAGCGGCAGTCATTACCACGGCGATCTCGATACCTACATCGCCTGCGATCTGGTGTTCCACCGCCGCTTGGTCGACGCCGCGCACAACCCGACGCTCAGCGAGCTGTATCGCTATTTCTCCAGCATCGTCGGCGCGCAATTGCGCCAGACGCTGAACATCGTTCCGCGCCGTCAGGAAGTGTTCGACTTGCACATCGAGTTGCTCGATGCCGTCGAACAACGCGACCCGGAACGGGCCAAAGCCTTATCGAGGCAGTTGATCAATGAACCTTGAAACAGAGAAATCCATGCCCCGCAACGAGATATCCACAGCCCCGAAACGCACGGCAGAGCTTGAAGAGCTGCTGATCGATGCCGAGGCTGATGACGAGCAAGTACAGCAAAGCCATCCGCTGGTGCGTCGGCCGTGGCTGTTGCTGCTGGGCTTGATTCTGGTGGCGCTGAACCTGCGTCCGGCGCTGTCGAGCCTGGCACCGCTGCTCAGCGATGTTTCGAAAAGCCTCGGGCTGTCTGCCGCTCAGGCGGGTCTGCTGACCACGCTGCCGGTGCTGTGCCTCGGCCTGTTTGCACCGCTGGCGCCGATTCTGGCGCGGCGTTTTGGTGCCGAGCGAGTGGTGTTGGGGATTCTCCTGACCCTCGCAGGCGGGATTATTTTGCGCAGCAATTTCGGTGAGATCGGTCTGTTTGCCGGCAGCGTATTGGGCGGCGCCAGTATCGGCATCATTGGCGTCTTGCTGCCGGGCATCGTCAAGCGCGACTTCGCCAAACACGCCGGCACCATGACGGGCGTTTACACCATGGCGCTGTGTCTCGGTGCCGCGATGGCGGCGGGATCGAGCGTGCCGTTAAGTGAACACTTCGGCAGCAGCTGGGCGGTGGGACTGGGTTTCTGGGTGATTCCGGCGCTGGTCGCTGCGGTGTTCTGGCTACCACAAGTCGGCCAGAAACACGGTGCGCACAATGTTGCTTATCGCGTGCGCGGGCTGTTGCGTGATCCGCTGGCGTGGCAGGTGACCTTGTACATGGGCCTGCAATCGTCGCTGGCTTACATCGTGTTCGGCTGGTTGCCGTCGATCCTGATTGGGCGCGGTCTGACGCCGACTCAGGCCGGCCTGGTACTGTCCGGTTCGGTGATCGTTCAGCTCGCCAGTTCACTCGCGGCGCCGTGGCTGGCGACTCGTGGCAAGGATCAGCGTCTGGCGATTGTGGTGGTGATGGCGCTGACCCTCGGCGGTCTGTTCGGTTGCCTTTATGCGCCGATCGAAGGCCTGTGGGGCTGGGCGATTCTGCTAGGTCTGGGGCAGGGTGGTGCATTCAGTCTGGCGCTGACGTTGATCGTACTGCGTTCGCGTGACTCCCATGTCGCAGCCAACCTGTCGAGCATGGCCCAAGGCTTCGGCTACACGCTGGCGTCGATGGGGCCGTTTGCAGTCGGCGTTGTGCATGACTGGACAGGCGGCTGGAATGCGGTGGGCTGGATCTTCGGCATCATTGGCACGGGGGCGATCATCGCCGGCCTTGGCGCCGGGCGGACGCTGTATGTGCAGGTCACAAGCGAAAAAATCTGATTCATGTAGGCGCTGCGGCACGCTGCGATCTTTTGATGGTGATTTTAAAGACCAGGATCAAAAGATCGCAGCCTCGTTGCACTCGAATGCTCCTACAGGGTTTGTGCTGAACGAAGACGCTGCTGATATTCGGTGCACGAATGCCGATAGTGTTTCCGCGCTTTGCAGATTATCGTGCTGGCAATCTGTCCATTCCTTGGAGTTTGCCCATGAGTGACGCCCACGCTGCGTTGATCACCCGCTTCTATCAGGCCTTCCAGCGTCTCGACGCCGAGGCGATGGCTGCGTGTTACACCGACGATGTAGTGTTCAGCGATCCGGCCTTTGGTGAGCTGCGCGGGCGTGATGCTGGCGACATGTGGCGGATGCTCACCACTCGCGCCAAAGACTTTTCGCTGACTTTCGACAACGTTCGCGCCGACGAGCGCAGCGGCGGCGCGCATTGGGTCGCGACTTACGTGTTCAGCCAGACCGGCAATGTGGTGGTCAACGATATCCAGGCACGCTTCGTGTTCCGTGACGGCAAGATCTGCGAGCACCATGATCATTTCGATCTGTGGCGCTGGTCGCGTCAGGCCCTCGGTTTCAAAGGTCTGCTGCTCGGTTGGACGCCTCTGGTGCGTAACGCAGTGCGTGCCCAGGCGCTGAAGGGACTGAAGGCATTTCAGGCCGGTCGCTGATAAGATCGCGGCCTGTTTCCTACGCGTCTTGATCCCGAAGTGACCAGCCTTAGCGAAAAATCTGTCGATGTTGTCGAGCCAGTGAGCAAATCCTGGTTCGTCTATCTCGTGCGCGCGGCCAACGGTTCGTTGTATTGCGGGATCAGCGATGATCCTGTCCGCCGTTTTGCCAAGCATCAGAGCGGTAAAGGCGCGCGCTTCTTCCTGTCCAGCCCGGCGATGGCGCTGGTTTACACCGAGCTTTGTCGCGACAAGAGCGACGCCTTGCGGCAGGAAAGGTTGATCAAAAAACTGCGCAAGAGTGCGAAGGAGTGTCTGGTCGCGTCTTATCAATCTGACTGATCAGTTCCCATCAGCCAGATCTGTAGGCTGCTAAGTAAATGCGCGCTAAGCTGCCGACTCACTTTCTGAGCGGCGGAGCCGAGCATGTCCGAGTTGATTCTGCATCATTACCCGACCTCTCCATTTGCCGAGAAGGCCCGTCTGCTGCTGGGTTTCAAAGGTCTGTCCTGGCGCTCGGTGAACATCTCGCCGGTAATGCCGAAACCGGATCTGACCGCCCTGACCGGTGGTTATCGCAAAACCCCTGTGCTGCAGATCGGCGCTGACATCTATTGCGACACTTCGTTGATCGCCCGCCGACTTGAGCAAGAGAAGGCACAGCCGTCGTTTTTCCCCGAAGGTCAGGAGATGACCACCGCCAGCTTCGCGACGTGGGCGGACTCGGTGGTGTTCCAGCATGCCGTCAGCCTGGTGTTCCAGCCGGAATCGGTTGCCGTGCGTTTCGGCAAATTACCGCCGGAAGCGATCAAGGCGTTTATGGCCGACCGTGCCGGCCTGTTCAGTGGCGGCAGCGCCACGCGTTTGTCTACCGAGCAAGCCAAGCATCAATGGCCGACGATCATGGCGCGTCTGGAGCAGCAGTTGCAGCGCGAGCAAGGTGATTTCCTGTTCGGCGATCCATCGATTGCCGACTTTGCTTTGGCGCCCCCGATGTGGTTTCTCAAGGCGACCCATGTGACAGCGCCTCTGGTGGATGAGTATCCAGCCGTCGTCGCGTGGCTGGGACGTGTGTTGGGCTTCGGGCATGGCGCTGCGAGCGAAATGACGTCCGACGAGGCGCTGGAGGTTGCACGCAATGCGACGCCAGCGGCATTGCCGGATGAACAGTTTGTTGACCCGAACGGGTTCAAGGCCGGGCAGCAGGTGGCAATTGCCGCAACGGATTACGGGGTTGATCCGGTGGTAGGTGAGTTGCTGTTTGCCGGTCGTGAGCAGTTGATCGTGCGGCGCGAAGACGAGCGTGCCGGCGTGGTGCATGTGCACTTCCCGCGGTTCGGTTTCCGTATCGAAGCACGCTAAAAGCAAAAGATCGCAGCCTTCGGCAGCTCCTACACGGATAACATCAATCCGACTGTAGGAGCTGCCGCAGGCTGCGATCTTTTGATCTTGCTGTTATTTCAATGCGGCGAGGATCTCGTCCGGATCAAACCCGCGAATCAACGTGCCATTCACATCGATCAGCGGAATCCCGCGCCCACCCAGTGCCTCGTACGCCTTGCGCGCCTCGCCATCCTTCTCGATGTCGAATTCCTTGAAGGGAATCCCCTTGCTGTCGAGAAAGCGCTTGGTCTGCTTGCAGTAGCCGCACCAGTCTGTGGCATACAGCACGACATTAGCCTGCGCCCGCGTCTGCTCGGCAACCATCTGCGAGGGGTTGAACACCCGCTCGATCTTGCCCCAGTTCTGATAGATCACGACCACCAGCAGAACCAGCGCGACCTTCTTCAGCACATTGCCGAGCATCAGTTGCGGCGCTTCAGCTGATCGGTCAGAGAGGTTGGCAGACCCTTAATCATCAGGGTGCCGTTCTCTTCGTCGTACTCGATCTTCGAGCCCAGCAGGTGCGCCTCAAAGCTGATCGACAGGCCCTCTGCGCGGCCGGTGAAGCGGCGGAATTGGTTCAAGGTACGTTTGTCCGCCGGAATCTCTGGCGACAGGCCGTAATCCTTGTTGCGGATGTGATCGTAGAAGGCTTTCGGGCGTTCTTCGTCGATCAACTCCGAGAGCTCTTCCAGGCCCATCGGCTCGCCGAGTTTGGCCTGGCTGCTGGCGTAATCGACCAGGGTCTTGGTTTTCTCGCGGGCGGACTCTTCCGGCAGGTCTTCGCTCTCGACGAAGTCACTGAAAGCCTTGAGCAGGGTGCGGGTCTCGCCCGGGCCGTCGACGCCTTCCTGGCAGCCGATGAAGTCGCGGAAGTATTCCGAAACCTTTTTGCCGTTTTTGCCTTTGATGAACGAGATGTACTGCTTGGACTGCTTGTTGTTCTGCCACTCGGAGACGTTGATCCGAGCTGCCAGATGCAACTGGCCGAGGTCGAGGTGGCGCGACGGGGTCACGTCCAGCGAGTCGGTGACGGCCACTCCTTCGCTGTGGTGCAGCAGCGCGATGGCCAGGTAGTCGGTCATGCCTTGCTGGTAGTGGGCGAACAGCACGTGGCCGCCGACTGACAGGTTCGACTCTTCCATAAGCTTCTGCAGATGCTCGACCGCCACTTTGCTGAACGCGGTGAAGTCCCTGCCACCTTCCATGTATTCCTTCAGCCATCCGCTGAACGGGAACGCGCCGGATTCCGGATGGAACAACCCCCAGGCTTTGCCCTGTTTGGCGTTGTAGCTCTCGTTGAGGTCGGCGAGCATGTTCTCGATGGCCGCCGACTCTGCCAGTTCAGAATCACGGGCGTGCAGAACTGCGGGCGTGCCGTCGGGTTTTTTGTCGATCAGGTGGACGATGCAATGACGGATCGGCATGGGCTTCTCGGCTGTTGGATGGGAGGAGGGCAGGCTCCCCCGAAAAAGCGCCCAGTGTACCGCAATCACTGGTTTTGGCGCCGGGTGAGGGGCAAAACCTGGGCGCTGTGCGGCGCTTATGCAGTTTTTTACCGGTTTAGCGTAATAAAGCTGACCAAATGGGTAGCTAGAGGCGGATATTTCCTTGTCTCTGTGCTAGTTTTGCCCGGTCTTACGCGAAGTCACTGCGTTAAGCGTGCAATCAGCATTTGTCAGGTCGAACCAAACCCTGATTTCGGTATCTATAACCCGACTCGTCGTGGTTATCGCCGAGGGTGCCAGATCCAGAAGATCGGGCTCGATGGCTGACACTGCACTCTGCAATCCATATGAATTTGATAGGGAAGGAACACTACATGGCTCTTACTAAAGACCAACTGATCGCCGACATCGCTGAAGCTATCGACGCGCCGAAAACCACCGCGCGTAGCGCTCTGGACCAACTGGGCCAAATCGTTGCCGATCAGCTGGAAAACGGCGGCGAAATCACTCTGCCAGGTATCGGCAAGCTGAAAGTGACCGAGCGTCCTGCCCGCACTGGCCGTAACCCTTCGACTGGCGCTGCCATCGAAATCCCTGCGAAGAAAGTGATCAAGCTGGTTGTGGCCAAAGGCCTGACCGACGCTGTGAACAAGTAAGACGCAGCAAGAAAAAACCGTGCACCGGAGTGATCCGGGCACGGTTTTTTTGTGTCTGCGATTTGGTGAATCTTCACTGGGTCCCTGGCTCGGGCCGCGATCGGACGATCTTTTGATCTGGCTTGTGAAAAAACAAGATCAAAAGATCGCAGCGTGCCGCAACTCCTACACGAACATCATGCAGTGACTCAGTCTTAGCGCGTCCAGCGCTCGCGGCGCCAGATCTGCTGTTCGGACTTGGTCTGGAAGGTCCAGGCGACGAAGCGGCTCTGTTTCTGCCCCTGAGACATCTCCACCACCTGACTTTCCAGTACGCCGGCCTTTTTCAGGGCGGTTTCAATGGCTGGCAGGTTCGAGGCTTTCGAGACCAGAGTGCTGAACCACAGCACTTTGTGCTGGAAGTTGGCGCTCTCGGCGATCAATTGCGTCACGAAACGTGCTTCACCACCCTCGCACCACAACTCGGCCGATTGACCGCCGAAGTTCAGCACCGGCAGTTTGCGTGTTGGATCGGCGCGGCCCAGTGCGCGCCATTTGCGCTCGCTGCCCTTGGTCGCTTCGTCCATCGAGGCGTGGAACGGCGGGTTGCACATGGTCAAGTCGAAACGCTCGCCCGGCTCCAGCAGGCCGATCAGGATGTGCTTGCGGTTCTCCTGCAGGCGCAGCTGGATGACCTTGTTCAGGTCGTTGGACTGGACGATAGCCTTGGCTGCGGCCACGGCCGTCGGGTCAACCTCCGAGCCGAGGAAGTGCCAGCGATATTCGCTGTTACCGATCAGCGGATACACACAGTTGGCGCCCATGCCGATGTCCAGCACGTTGATGATCGCCCCGCGCGGGACCTTGCCGTCGTTCATGCTGGCCAACAGATCTGCCAGGAAGTGCACGTAATCGGCACGGCCCGGGACCGGTGGGCAAAGGTAATCAGCCGGGATATCCCAATGCTGGATGCCATAGAACGACTTGAGCAGCGCCCGGTTGAACACGCGCACCGCGTCTGGACTGGCGAAGTCGATGCTTTCCTTGCCGTACGGGTTGATGATCACGAACTTCGCCAGTTCCGGCGTGGTTTTGATCAGCGCCGGGAAGTCGTAACGACCCTGATGGCGGTTGCGCGGGTGCAGGCTGGCCTTTTCACGCGGTTCCACGGCTTTGGCCGGGGTGGCGGAATCAGGCTTTTTGCGCGGCGGGCGAGGTGTGCGGGGGGCGTTCATGGGCGTGGTCGATTCGGGTATGGCTGAAAGTGGCGGGTATTGTCCCACATTGATGAAGTCTACGCCGAACCCATGTAGGAGCTGCCGAAGGCTTGGGCCGCGATCGGACGATCTTTTGATGTTGATTTTAAAAGACAAGATCAAAAGATCGCAGCCTTCGGCAGCTCCTACACGAGGTTTGTGGTGGGTACAAAAAAAGGGAGGCCATTGCGGGCCTCCCTTTTTCATTGCGATTTGCCGTTACAGGCTGGCAATCCGCGCGTGCTGCTCGGCCAGTTTGCCCAGGGCTTGTTCAGCCTCGGCCAGTTTGGCGCGTTCCTTCTCGATGACTTCGGCCGGGGCCTTGTCGACGAAACCGGCGTTGGACAGCTTGCCGCCAACACGCTGGACTTCGCCCTGCAGACGCAGGATTTCCTTGTCCAGACGCGCCAGTTCCGCAGCCTTGTCGATCAGGCCGGCCATAGGCACCAGCACTTCCATCTCGCCGACCAGTGCGGTGGCGGACAGCGGTGCTTCTTCGCCAGCGGCCAGAACGGTGATCGATTCCAGACGCGCCAGCTTCTTCAGCAGCGCTTCGTTCTCGGTCAAACGGCGCTGGTCTTCGGCGCTGACGTTCTTCAGGTAGATCGGCAGTGGTTTGCCCGGGCCGATGTTCATCTCGCCACGGATGTTACGCGTGCCGAGCATCAGTTCCTTGAGCCACTCGATGTCGCTTTCGGCAGCCGGATCGATGCGCTCTTCGTTGGCCACCGGCCAAGGTTGCAGCATGATCGTCTTGCCCTGGATACCGGCCAGCGGCGCAATGCGCTGCCAGATTTCTTCAGTGATGAACGGCATGAACGGGTGCGCCAGACGCAGCGCCACTTCCAGTACGCGAACCAGCGTGCGACGGGTGCCGCGCTGGCGCTCGACCGGGGCGTTTTCGTCCCACAGCACAGGCTTGGACAATTCCAGATACCAGTCGCAGTACTGGTTCCAGATGAACTCGTACAGCGCTTGCGCCGCGAGGTCGAAACGGAACTGATCCAGTTGACGGGTCACTTCGGCTTCGGTGCGTTGCAGCTGCGAGATGATCCAGCGATCCGCCAGCGACAGTTCGTAGGCTTCGCCGTTCTGGCCGCAGTCTTCGCCCTTGTCCAGAACATAACGTGCGGCGTTCCAGATCTTGTTGCAGAAGTTGCGATAGCCTTCAACGCGGCCCATGTCGAACTTGATGTCGCGACCGGTGGACGCCAGCGAGCAGAAGGTGAAGCGCAGGGCGTCGGTGCCGTAGCTGGCGATGCCGTCAGCGAACTCGTCGCGAGTCTGCTTCTCGATCTTCTTCGCCAGTTTCGGCTGCATCAGGCCCGAGGTGCGTTTCTGCACCAGCGTTTCCAGGTCGATGCCGTCGATGATGTCCAGCGGGTCAAGGACGTTGCCCTTGGACTTGGACATCTTCTGGCCTTGGCCGTCACGCACCAGACCATGCACGTAAACGGTCTTGAACGGCACTTGCGGCGTGCCGTCTTCGTTCTTCACCAGGTGCATGGTCATCATGATCATCCGGGCGACCCAGAAGAAAATGATGTCGAAACCGGTGACCAGCACGTCGGTGGAGTGGAATTTCTTCAGGAACTCGGTTTTTTCCGGCCAGCCGAGGGTGGAGAACGTCCACAGGCCCGAACTGAACCAGGTGTCGAGAACGTCGTTGTCCTGTTGCAGCGCAACGTCCGGGCCAAGGTTGTTCTTGGCACGCACTTCGGCTTCGTCGCGACCGACGTAGACCTTGCCCGACTCGTCGTACCAGGCCGGAATCCGGTGGCCCCACCACAACTGACGGCTGATGCACCAATCCTGAATGTCGCGCATCCACGAGAAGTACATGTTTTCGTATTGTTTCGGCACGAACTGGATGCGGCCGTCTTCGACAGCAGCAATCGCAGGCTCGGCCAAAGGCTTGGTCGACACGTACCACTGGTCGGTCAGCCACGGCTCGATGATGGTGCCGGAGCGGTCGCCTTTCGGCACTTTCAGGCCGTGGTCGTCAACGCTGACCAGCAGGCCGGCAGCGTCGAACGCGGCAACGATCTGCTTGCGCGCTTCGAAACGATCGAGGCCGGCGTATTCAGCCGGGATCTTGCCGTCGATGCTCTCGTTCAGCGTGCCGTCGAGGTTGAACACCTGACAGGCCGGCAGTACGTGGGCATTTTTGTCGAAGATGTTCAGCAGCGGCAGGTTGTGGCGCTTGCCGACTTCGTAGTCGTTGAAATCGTGGGCCGGGGTGATTTTCACGCAGCCGGTGCCGAATTCTGGATCGCAGTAATCGTCGGCGATGATCGGGATGCGACGGCCAACCAGTGGCAGTTCGACAAACTTGCCGATCAGGGCTTTGTAGCGCTCGTCGTTCGGGTTCACCGCGACGGCGGAGTCGCCGAGCATGGTTTCCGGACGGGTGGTCGCGACGATCAGGAAATCGTTGCCTTCAGCGGTTTTCGCGCCGTCAGCCAGCGGGTATTTCAGGTTCCACAGGAAACCTTTCTCGTCGTGGTTTTCCACTTCGAGGTCGGAAATCGCCGTGTGCAGCTTGGTGTCCCAGTTGACCAGACGCTTGCCGCGATAGATCAGACCGTCTTCGTGCAGGCGCACGAACGCTTCTTTAACCGCTTCGGACAGACCGTCGTCCATGGTGAAGCGCTCGCGGCTCCAGTCAACGGACGAGCCGAGGCGACGGATCTGACGGCTGATGTTGCCACCGGACTCATCTTTCCATTCCCAGATTTTCTCGAGGAATTTCTCGCGGCCGAGGTCGTGACGGCTCTGGCCCTTGGCTTCGAGTTGACGTTCCACCAGCATCTGCGTGGCGATACCGGCGTGGTCGGTGCCCGGCTGCCACAGGGTGTTACGACCCTGCATGCGGCGGAAACGGATCAGGGCATCCATGATCGCGTTGTTGAAACCGTGACCCATGTGCAGGCTGCCGGTGACGTTCGGCGGCGGGATCATGATGGTGTAGGAATCGCCCGCGCCTTGCGGGGCGAAGTAGTTCTCGGACTCCCAGGTGTTGTACCAGGAAGTTTCAATGGCGTGCGGCTGGTAGGTCTTATCCATGCGCGGCGGGACCCTATTGGCATTTATTCAGGAAAAGCCGGGAAGTATAGCGAGCCATGGGGCCGAGGGCGAGCGGGGCAGGACAATGCGTCGACCAGTCTTATGGTTCGACGATTTCCACGCAGGAGCTGCCGCAGGCTGCGATCTTTTGATCCTGTTTTTTAGAACCAAAGTCAAAAGATCGCAGCCTGCGGCAGCTCCTACAGGGATCGGGGGTTATTCGTACTGGCTGAGTAGCCGTTCCATGCGCGCATCGAGGCGGCGTTTGATTTCGGTTTCGATGTGCGGCGCGAAGTCGTCGATCACGTCTTGCATGATCAATTGCGCGGCGGCGCGCAGTTCGCTGTCCAGGTGTAGCAGGGCATCCGGGCCTTTATCGACGGTTGCTGCAGGTTGCGCAGCGGGTGCCGGTGGCGATTCAGCGGCTGGGGGGACGTTGCCGACCGAGTCGAACAACATCGGAATCTGTTCCTGCTCACCGTCATCGACCGTATCGGTCAGCAGTGGCGGTTGCAGGTTGTCATCGCCGAGCAACTGGCGGATTGATTCGAGATCATCCAGCAGGTGCGCGGACTTTTGCTGCGGTTTCGGAGTGTCCATTGGAATGCTCAGAGTCGCTGTAATCGGTGGTCTTGCAGAGGATAGCCTTGTTCGCGGTAGAAGCGAAAACTCTCCCGCGCGGCAGCTCGAATCGTCGGATCTTCTACCACCACTTCCGCCACTCGGGCGAATTTGTTGGCGAAGGCCGGGACTTTCAGGTCCAGATTGACCAGTAAATCCTGATGCTGACCGCAGTCATCGCCCAGCCCCAGGACAATCAAACCGTCCGGTTCGCTGTCAGTCGGGCCGTGAGGCACGAAGCTTTCGCCCTTGAATGCCCACAGGCGCGCATCGAGATCATCACGCTGAGCGGCATCGCTGCAATGCAGATAGATGCGGTGACCCATGCGCCAGGCTTTCTCGGTGAGCTTGCAGGCAAAGTCCAGGCGCGCGGAAGGATCGGCGCTGGGCAGGATATAGAAGTCGACTTTGGTCATTGCGGTTCCAGAGCGGCAAACGGCGTCACCCGAAAGTGACGCCGCTCATCAGCGGTTTCAGGCTTTGGCGCGGTCCAGCAGGTACTGGGTCAACAGAGGGACTGGACGGCCAGTGGCGCCCTTGTCCTTGCCGCCGCTGGTCCACGCGGTGCCCGCGATGTCCAGGTGCGCCCAGTTGAGGTTCTTGGTGAAACGCGACAGGAAGCATGCGGCGGTGATGGTGCCGGCCTTCGGCCCGCCGATATTGGCGATGTCGGCGAACGGGCTGTCCAGTTGCTCCTGATACTCGTCGAGCAGCGGCAGCTGCCAGGCGCGATCGTCGGCAGTCTGGCCGGCGCTGAGCAGTTGGCTGATCAGTTCGTCGTTGTTGCCCAGCAGGCCCGAAGTATGAGCGCCCAGAGCAACTACGCAGGCGCCGGTCAGGGTGGCGATGTCGATCACCGCTTGCGGCTTGAAGCGCTCGGAGTAGGTCAGGGCATCGCACAGCACCAGACGGCCTTCGGCGTCGGTGTTGAGGATTTCCACGGTCTGGCCGCTCATGGTGGTGACGATGTCGCCCGGACGGGTCGCATTGCCGCTTGGCATGTTTTCGGCGCAGGCGAGGATGCACACCAGGTTGATCGGCAGTTTCAGCTCAAGCACGGCACGCAGGGTGCCGAACACGCTGGCGGCGCCGCCCATGTCGTACTTCATTTCGTCCATGCCGGCGCCCGGTTTCAGGCTGATGCCGCCGGTGTCGAAGGTGATGCCTTTACCGACCAGGGCGTACGGCTTCTCGGATTTCTTGCCGCCGTTGTATTGCATGACGATCAGGCGCGGCGGCTGTTCGCTGCCTTGGCCGACGGCGTAGAACGAGCCCATGCCCAGGGATTTGATCTTTTTCTCGTCGAGGACTTCGACTTTCAGATCCTTGAACTCTTTGCCCAGATTCTTGGCTTGCTCGCCAAGGAACGTCGGGTGGCAGATGTTCGGTGGCAGGTTGCCCAGGTCTCGGGTGAAGGCCATGCCGTTGGCAATCGCGGTGGCGTGGGTCACGGCGCGTTGCACTTCGGCTTGTGCAGCCTTGATGGTCAACAGAGTGATTTTTTTCAGTGCGCGTGGTTCGGCTTTTACGCTCTTGAACTGATCGAAGCAGTATTCGCCGTCGACCAGGGTTTCGGCCAGCAGACGGGTTTTACCGTAGCTGTCGCGGCCCTTGACGATGACTTCGTCCAGCGCCAGCACGGCATCGCTGCCATTCAGGCCTTTGAGAGTGGTGAGGATGCCGGCCACGATTTTGCGGAACGGGCGATCGCCCAGTTCTTCATCTTTACCGACGCCGACCAGCAAAACGCGCTCGGCTTTGAGGTTCGGCAGACTGTGCAGCATCAGGCTCTGACCGACCTTGCCGGCCAGATCGCCACGCTTGAGTACGGCGCTGATGGCGCCGCCGCTCAGTTCGTCGACCTGTTTGGCAGCAGCGCCGAGTTTGCGGCCTTCGCCGACGGCAACCACCAGGGTGGCGGTTTTCAACGTTTCTGGGCTAACGCTTTTTACAACCAGTTCCATGTCCGGATCCCTGAATGAATGGTCAACACACAGGCGTTCGACGGTGTCCGCAGTCGCCTGCTTATAAATAGAAGAGGCGCAGGCCAAAGCCTGCGACAAGGGCCGCAGTTTGAACCTCGCTCCCCGCGCCTGACAACCCTAGGGGGCGTTCTCAATTAGTTTTCACACCGCGTTGTCGCTTTAAAGCCGGCCATGCAAGGCGCAGGCCGCTGGGAATGGTTGTTCCCTTTCCAAGGCCTGCAACGCAGCCTGGCCGGCTTTAAAGCACAACCCGAAGGGCCGGGCCTGCTGTTGTGCAGGGCTGCGTTGCTCGAAGCTTATTTGGAATGACCAAACCGCGCTTCTCGCGCCTTGCCCTGCACAACAGCAGACCCGGCGCGGTGTGAAAACCAATTGAGAACGCCCCCTGGGCTGGACGATCTTCAACGTATTGCGTGCGTGGATGAGTGTGCGCAGTGACAGGCGCCCTCAATCACAGGATAATGCCGCATCTTTTTCCGACGGCTCTGCGTAGCGGGCCGGTCGATGTGTTTGCTTGTTTGGCCGCCTTAGCCTGACAACCCTGGAGTGTCTGGTTTGATCGTCTTCCGTTATCTGTCCCGCGAAGTTCTGTTGACCCTCAGCGCCGTGAGTGCGGTGCTGCTGGTCATTATCATGAGCGGTCGCTTCATCAAATACCTCGCTCAGGCCGCTGCCGGCCAGCTCGATCCGGGCTCGCTGTTCCTGATCATGGGCTTTCGCCTGCCGGGCTTCCTGCAGTTGATTCTGCCGCTGGGCCTGTTTCTCGGGATCCTGCTGGCCTACGGTCGCCTGTACCTGGAAAGCGAAATGACCGTGCTCTCGGCCACCGGCATGAGTCAGCAGAAGCTGCTGCGCATGACCCTGTTTCCGGCGACGCTGGTTGCGCTGGTCGTGGCCTGGCTGAGCCTGGGTCTGGCACCGCAAGGTGCCAACCAGTTCCAGTTGCTGCTGAACAAGCAGGACGCGCTGACCGAATTCGACACCCTGGAGCCTGGTCGCTTTCAGGCCCTGCGCGACGGCAGTCGGGTGACTTACACCGAAACCCTGAGCGATGATCGCGTCAATCTGGGCGGCGTGTTCATTTCGCAGAAGAACCTCGGCGCCGATCAGAAGGACCGCGGGATTTCCGTACTGGTAGCCGAATCGGGTCGTCAGGAAATCCGCCCCGACGGCAATCGCTACCTGATCCTCGATAACGGCTATCGCTACGACGGCAGCCCGGGCCAGGCTGATTACCGCGCCATTCATTACGAGAACTATGGCGTGCTGCTGCCCAAGCCGGACGTCAGTGAAGAAGTCACCGACCGTGACGCCATGCCGACTTCGTCTTTGCTGGGCAGCGACGACATCCGCTCCAAGACCGAACTGCAATGGCGCCTGTCTCTGCCGTTGCTGGTGTTTATCGTGACCCTGATGGCGGTGCCGCTATCGCGAGTCAATCCGCGTCAAGGGCGCTTCCTCAAGCTTCTGCCGGCGATTCTTCTTTATATGGCTTACCTGACCATCCTGATTGCCGCGCGCGGCGCCCTTGAAAAAGGCAAGATCCACCCGACGCTCGGCTTGTGGTGGGTGCATGCGATCTTCCTGTTCATCGGCCTCGGCCTGCTCTATTGGGAGCCGCTGCGCCTGAAGATGGCCAGCCGTCGCGCCGCTGCGCTGGAGGTGGCTCGTGGTTAAACTCGACCGCTACATCGGCAGCAGCGTGTTCATGGCGATCATCGCTGTGTTGGCGATCATTCTCGGCCTGGCGACACTGTTTGCCTTCATCGATGAAATGGGAGACGTCAGCGAAACCTACACCTTGGTTGACGTGCTGAGCTTCGTGCTGCTGACCGCACCGCGTCGTCTTTACGAAATGCTGCCGATGGCGGCGTTGATCGGCTGTCTGATTGGCCTCGGCAGTCTGGCCAGCAGCAGCGAGCTGACCGTGATGCGCGCCGCGGGCGTATCCATCGGCCGTATCGTCTGGGCGGTGATGAAGCCAATGCTGGTGCTGATGCTGGCCGGCGTGCTGATCGGCGAATACGTCGCGCCAGCCACCGAAAGCATGGCCCAGGCCAACCGCTCGCTGGCTCAGGGCAGTGGCGACGCGCAAAGCGCCAAGCACGGCATGTGGCACCGTCAGGGTGAAGAGTTCATCCACATCAATGCCGTGCAACCCAACGGCCTGTTGTATGGCGTGACCCGCTACCACTTCGACAAGGAGCGCCACCTGCTGAGTTCGAGCTTTGCCAAGAAGGCCGAGTTCGACGGCGATCACTGGCAGCTCAGCGACGTGTCGACCACCAGGTTCAATGAGCGCAGCACTGAAGTCGTGAACATGCCAACCGAGCGTTGGGATGTCGCACTGAGCCCGCAATTGCTCAGCACCGTGGTCATGGCGCCGGAATCGCTGTCGATCAGCGGTTTGTGGGGTTACATCCACTATCTGGCCGAGCAGGGCCTGAGCAACGGTCGTTACTGGCTGGCATTTTGGGTCAAGGTGTTGCAGCCGCTGGTGACCGCTGCACTGGTACTGATGGCAATCTCCTTTATCTTCGGCCCGTTGCGTTCGGTGACATTGGGTCAGCGTGTGTTCACGGGTGTGCTGGTGGGTTTCACCTTCCGCATCGTCCAGGATTTGCTCGGCCCATCGAGCCTGGTGTTCGGTTTCTCGCCTTTGTTTGCGGTGCTTGTACCGGCTGGGGTCTGTGCGCTGGCGGGTGTCTGGCTGCTTAGACGAGCCGGTTGATGAACAAGCTTTCATCCGCCGTTTAACCTTGAAAACGCCTCGGTCGACAGATCGGGGCGTTTTTGCATGCAATCCGGGTGACAGGTGAACGTGACGCTTGCGCCGTGTATCAGGTACAATTCCCGGCTATTTTTCGGCGGGCTATGCCTGCAGCCTTTTTGAGTGTTGATCCGTGAGTGATTTGAGTCATATCCGCAATTTCTCCATCATCGCCCACATTGACCATGGCAAGTCGACGCTGGCCGATCGCTTCATCCAGATGTGCGGCGGCCTGGCCGAGCGTGAAATGGAAGCCCAGGTACTGGATTCCATGGACCTGGAGCGTGAACGCGGGATCACCATCAAGGCCCACAGCGTCACCCTTTATTACACCGCCAAAGACGGCATCAAATATCAGCTGAACTTCATTGACACCCCGGGCCACGTCGACTTCACCTACGAAGTCAGCCGTTCCCTGGCTGCGTGCGAAGGTGCATTGCTGGTAGTCGACGCGGGTCAGGGTGTTGAAGCCCAGTCCGTGGCCAACTGCTACACCGCTATCGAGCAGGGCCTTGAGGTCATGCCGGTACTGAACAAGATCGACCTGCCACAGGCCGACCCCGATCGCGTCAAGGACGAGATCGAGAAGATCATCGGCATCGACGCCACCGACGCCGTCACCTGCAGTGCTAAAACCGGCCTGGGTGTCGATGAGGTGCTCGAGCGTCTGGTACACACCATTCCTGCGCCAACCGGCAATATCGAAGATCCGCTGCAAGCGTTGATCATCGATTCCTGGTTCGACAACTACCTGGGCGTTGTTTCCCTGGTACGTGTCCGTCACGGCCGCGTGAAGAAGGGCGACAAGATCCTCGTCAAGTCCACCGGCAAGATCCATCTGGTCGACAGCGTTGGCGTGTTCAACCCGAAACACACCGCCACGGCTGATCTGAAGGCCGGCGAAGTGGGCTTCATCATCGCCAGCATCAAGGACATTCACGGTGCTCCGGTGGGTGACACCCTGACGCTGAGCTCGACGCCGGACGTTGAAGTGCTGCCAGGCTTCAAGCGCATCCAGCCACAGGTTTACGCCGGTCTGTTCCCGGTCAGCTCCGACGACTTCGAAGATTTCCGCGAAGCGCTGCAGAAGCTGACCCTCAACGACTCGTCGCTGCAATACACCCCGGAAAGCTCCGATGCACTGGGCTTCGGCTTCCGTTGCGGTTTCCTCGGCATGCTGCACATGGAAATCATCCAGGAACGTCTCGAGCGCGAGTACGACCTGGACCTGATCACCACGGCGCCGACGGTAATCTTCGAGCTGGTGCTGAAAACCGGTGAAACGATTTACGTCGACAACCCATCCAAGCTTCCGGATGTGTCGTCGATCGAAGACATGCGCGAGCCGATCGTGCGGGCCAACATTCTGGTGCCGCAGGAACACTTGGGCAACGTCATCACCCTGTGCATCGAGAAGCGTGGCGTTCAAGTCGACATGCTGTTCCTCGGCAATCAGGTGCAGGTCACCTACGACCTGCCGATGAACGAAGTGGTCCTGGACTTCTTCGACCGTCTCAAATCCACCAGCCGCGGCTATGCTTCGCTGGACTACCATTTCGATCGTTACCAATCGGCTAATCTGGTGAAACTGGATGTGCTGATCAACGGCGACAAGGTCGATGCCCTGGCGTTGATCGTGCACCGTGACAACTCGCACTACAAAGGTCGCCAGTTGACCGAGAAGATGAAAGAACTGATTCCGCGTCAGATGTTCGACGTCGCGATCCAGGCCGCCATCGGTGGTCAGATCGTTGCCCGGACAACCGTCAAGGCACTCAGAAAGAACGTATTGGCCAAATGCTACGGTGGTGACGTCAGCCGTAAGAAGAAACTGCTGGAGAAGCAAAAGGCCGGTAAGAAACGCATGAAGCAGGTCGGCAACGTGGAAATTCCACAAGAAGCCTTCCTCGCAGTGCTCAGGTTGGATAGTTAGGTCCTATGTCACTAAATTTCCCGCTGTTGCTGGTCATCGCCGTGTTCGTCTGCGGCCTGTTGGCGTTGCTTGATCTGTTGATCCTCGCGCCGCGTCGGCGTGCTGCCATTGCCTCCTATCAGGGCAGCGTCAGCCAGCCTGACGGGGTAGTGGTCGAGAAACTGAACAAAGAGCCGCTGCTGGTTGAATACGGCAAGTCGTTCTTCCCGGTGTTGTTCATCGTGCTGGTGCTGCGTTCGTTCCTGGTGGAACCGTTCCAGATTCCATCCGGCTCGATGAAGCCGACCCTGGACGTCGGCGACTTCATTCTGGTGAACAAGTTTTCTTACGGGATCCGCCTGCCGGTGATCGACAAGAAAATCATCGAAGTCGGTGATCCACAGCGTGGCGATGTGATGGTGTTCCGCTACCCGAGCGACCCTGCCGTCAACTACATCAAGCGTGTAGTCGGCTTGCCGGGCGATACCGTGCGATACACCGCTGACAAGCGTCTGTTCGTCAATGGCGAGTCGATTGCCGAGCAACTGGTCGGCTCCGAGCCGGGCACGCTGGGCAGTGCAGAGCTCTACAAGGAAAAACTTGGCGCTGCCGAGCACCTTATCCGCAAGGAAATGGGCCGCTACCGCACCCCGCCGGATCGTACGTGGACAGTGCCGGCCGGGCACTACTTCATGATGGGCGACAACCGCGACAACTCGAACGACAGTCGCTACTGGGATGATCCGAACATTCCCAAGGATCTGCTGGGCATGGTTCCCGACCAGAATATCGTCGGCAAGGCCTTCGCGGTCTGGATGAGCTGGCCGGAACCGAAACTCAGCCACCTGCCGAATTTCTCGCGGGTTGGCCTGATCAAGTAATCACACACGGCGCTGTTGACCACAGCGCCGAATGCATTTCTGGAGTCGACACAATCGGCTTCGCTATCGCCAGGATTTAATTTTTGAACACAGCGTTAATTGTCCCAGGCCTGCGCCGTACCCCGGCGATGGCGGTGGAATCCAGCTTTGAACACAGCGTGGGTAAACCGTGAGCGCCTCATTAAGCCGTCTCGAGCGTCAGCTCGGTTACACCTTCAAGGATCAGGAGCTGATGCTCCTGGCCCTTACGCACCGCAGTTTTGCCGGGCGCAACAACGAACGCCTGGAATTCCTCGGTGACGCCATCCTCAATTTCGTCGCCGGCGAAGCACTGTTTGATCGCTTCCCGCTGGCCCGCGAAGGCCAGTTGTCGCGTTTGCGCGCACGTTTGGTGAAAGGTGAGACGCTGGCCGTACTGGCTCGCGGTTTCGACCTCGGCGATTATTTGCGTCTGGGTTCCGGTGAACTGAAAAGCGGCGGTTTTCGTCGCGAATCGATTCTGGCCGATGCCCTTGAAGCACTGATCGGTGCGATCTACCTCGACGCCGGCATGGACGTCGCCCGCGAACGCGTACTGGCCTGGCTGGCCGGCGAGTTCGAAGGCCTGACGCTGGTCGACACCAACAAGGATCCCAAGACCCGCCTGCAGGAACATCTGCAATCGCGCGGTTGCGACCTGCCACGTTACGAAGTGGTGGATATCCAGGGTGAGCCGCACTGCCGAACCTTCTTCGTCGAATGCGAAGTTGTCTTACTGAATGAAAAAAGCCGAGGTCAGGGTGTGAGCCGTCGTATTGCCGAACAGGTAGCGGCCGCCGCAGCACTGATTGCCCTGGGCGTGGAGAATGGCAATGACTGATACAAACGCAACTCGCTGTGGCTATGTTGCCATCGTCGGCCGTCCCAACGTGGGCAAGTCCACGCTGCTGAACCACATCCTGGGCCAGAAGCTCGCGATCACCTCGCGCAAGCCGCAGACCACTCGCCACAACATGCTCGGGATCAAGACCGAGGGTGACGTGCAAGCGATCTACGTCGACACCCCGGGCATGCACAAGGGTGGCGAAAAGGCGCTGAACCGCTACATGAACAAGACCGCTTCGGCGGCGTTGAAAGACGTCGACGTGGTGATCTTTGTGGTTGATCGCACCAAGTGGACCGACGAAGACCAGATGGTTCTGGAGCGCGTGCAGTACGTGACCGGCCCGCTGATCGTCGCACTGAACAAGACCGATCGCATCGAAGACAAGGCCGAGCTGATGCCGCACTTGTCGTGGTTGCAGGAGCAGCTGCCGAACGCGCAGATCATCCCGATTTCGGCGCAGCACGGGCACAACCTTGAAGCGCTGGAAAAGGTGATTGCCAACCACTTGCCGGAAAATGATCACTTCTTCCCGGAAGACCAGATCACCGACCGCAGCAGCCGTTTCCTTGCCGCCGAACTGGTGCGCGAGAAAATCATGCGCCAGATGGGCGCCGAGCTGCCGTACCAGATCACCGTCGAGATCGAAGAATTCAAGCAGCAGGGCAAGACCCTGCACATTCACGCCTTGATCCTCGTCGAGCGTGATGGCCAGAAGAAGATCATCATCGGCGACAAGGGCGAGCGCATCAAACGCATCGGCACCGAAGCGCGCAAGGACATGGAGCTGCTGTTCGACTCCAAGATCATGCTCAACCTGTGGGTCAAGGTGAAGGGCGGCTGGTCCGACGACGAGCGTGCATTGCGCTCGCTGGGTTACGGCGACCTGTAAGCGGTACCAAGATCAAAAGATCGCAGCCTTCGGCAGCTCCTACAGAGTTTTGTGTATACCTGTAGGAGCTGCCGAAGGCTGCGATCTTTTTTGCAATCTCCGACCGGGAAACAGCCCTCATGTCGCAAAACCCGCCTCCCGCCCAACCCGCCTACGTCCTCCACTCACGCGCTTACCGCGAAAACAGCGCTTTGGTGGATTTCCTCACGCCGCAAGGTCGGCTGCGGGCGGTGTTGCGCAGTGCGCGGGGCAAGGCCGGGACACTGGCGCGGCCATTTGTGCCGCTGGAAGTGGAGTTTCGTGGCAAGGGTGAACTGAAGAACGTCGGGCGCATGGAGAGTGCCGGAACCGCGACCTGGATGGTTGGCGAGGCACTGTTCAGCGGCCTCTATCTAAACGAGCTGTTGATCCGCTTGCTGCCTTCGGAAGATCCGCATCCGGCGGTGTTCGATCACTACGCCGCGACTTTGTCGGCCCTGGCTGAAGGCCGACCGCTGGAACCCTTGCTGCGCTCCTTCGAATGGCGATTGTTGGATGATCTTGGCTACGGCTTTTCCATGAACACTGATGTTCACGGCGAACCTGTCGCGCCGGACGGTCTCTATCGCCTGCAAGTGGATGCAGGGCTTGAGCGTGTGTATCTGCTGCAACCGGGGCTGTTCAACGGCACCGAATTGCTGGCCATGGCCGAAGCCGATTGGTCGGCGCCTGGTGCATTGTCCGCTGCCAAGCGGTTGATGCGTCAGGCATTGGCCGTTCACTTGGGCGGTCGTCCTCTCGTCAGTCGCGAGCTGTTTCGCAAGCCCTGATCTCACGTATGCTGTGCGCCGAATCTTTTCCTTCAGGAGCGCGCATCCGTGACCACCAGCAATCGCATTCTTCTTGGCGTGAACATCGACCACGTCGCCACCCTGCGTCAGGCCCGTGGCACGCGCTATCCGGATCCGGTCAAGGCTGCGCTGGACGCGGAAGAGGCGGGCGCTGACGGTATCACCGTGCACCTGCGTGAAGACCGCCGCCACATTCAAGAGCGCGATGTGCTGCTGCTCAAGGATGTGCTGCAAACCCGCATGAACTTCGAAATGGGCGTCACCGAAGAAATGATGGTGTTCGCCGAACTTATCCGCCCGGCGCACATTTGCCTGGTACCGGAAACCCGTCAGGAACTGACCACCGAGGGCGGTCTGGACGTGGCGGGGCAGGAAGCGCGGATCAAGGCAGCGGTTGAGCGTCTGTCGAAAATCGGCAGTGAAGTGTCGCTGTTCATCGACGCCGACGAGCGCCAGATTGCTGCGTCCAAACGTGTGGGCGCACCGGCGATTGAGCTGCACACTGGGCGTTATGCCGATGCCGAAACCCCGGCTGAAGTCGCCGAAGAGTTGAAGCGTGTGGCGGACGGTGTGGCGTTTGGTCTGGCGCAGGGGCTGATCGTCAATGCCGGTCATGGCCTGCATTACCACAACGTTGAGGCGGTCGCGGCGATCAAGGGCATCAACGAATTGAACATCGGCCATGCGCTGGTGGCGCATGCGTTGTTCGTGGGTTTCAAGTCTGCGGTGTCTGAGATGAAGGCGCTGATTCTGGCGGCTGCCTTGAAGGGCTGAAGATCAAAAGATCGCAGCCTGCGGCAGCTCCTACAGGGGGATCATGCTGACCCCGCAATTTTGCGGCGCATGTGATCCCCTGTAGGAGCTGCCGAAGGCTGCGATCTTTTGCTTTTAAAGCGGAGCAGGCTCTTGGGTCGGCTTGGACTTGTCGATCGCCGGCACATGCAGGTTGCCCTCGGCCACTTGATCACCCTCAAGCTGCGGTTGGGTCACCCAGGTAAGAATGTCGTAGTAACGACGGATGTTCGCCACGAAATGCACGGGCTCGCCGCCTCGGGCGTAGCCGTAGCGGGTTTTGCTGTACCACTGCTTCTGCGACAGACGCGGCAGGATTTTCTTCACGTCCAGCCACTTGTCCGGATTCAGCCCTTCCTTGGCCGTCAGTTTGCGCGCGTCATCCAGATGACCGATGCCGACGTTGTACGCCGCCAGTGCAAACCAGGTGCGATCCGGCTCCTTGATCGAATCATCAAGCTGATCCTTCATATAAGCGATGTACTTGGCGCCGCCCATGATGCTTTGCTTCGGATCGAGGCGGTTGGACACGCCCATCGCCTGAGCGGTGTTCTGAGTCAGCATCATCAAGCCGCGCACGCCGGTTTTCGAGGTGACCGTCGGTTGCCACAGCGATTCCTGATAACCGATGGCGGCGAGCAGGCGCCAGTCTACTTTCTCTTTCTTCGCGTAGTTCTTGAAGTGTTGTTCGTATTTCGGCAGGCGCTGCTGCAAGTGCTGGGCAAACGTGGTGGCGCCCATGTAGCCAAGGACGTCGACGTGGCCGTAGTAGCGGTCTTTCAAACGTTGCAAGGTGCCGTTCTTTTGCACCTTGTCCAGATAAGCGTTGATTTCGTTGAGCAGGCTGTTGTCTTCGCCCGGGCCTACCGCCCAGCTCTGGCTGCGCGCATCGCCGAGGTCGAAGGCCACGCGGATGTTGGTGAAGTAAACCTGATTCATTGCCACTTCGTTGGAGTCGACCAGGGTCAGGTCGATCTGGCCTTCATCGACCATGCGCAACAGGTCGACCACTTCAACAGCGTCGGACTCTTCGTATTCGATGCCGGGGAATTTCTTTTTCAGCTCGGCCAGTTGCTCGGCGTGGGTACTGCCCTTGAGCACCATGATCTTCTTGCCGACCAGATCACCGGCGTCGGTCGGCCGCGACTGGCCGTTGCGATAGATGATCTGCGGCGTGACTTCGAGGTAGGAGTGGGAGAACCGCACCTGCTGTTTGCGCTGGTCGCTGCTGACCAGACCGGCAGCCGCCAGTACCGGCCCGTTGGGCTTGCCGATCTGGTTGAAAAGGTCGTCGAGATTGTCGGCGGTCTCGATTTTCAGTTCGACACCCAAATCGTCGGCAAAGCGCTTCACCAGCTCGTATTCGAAGCCGGTTTCACCACTGCGATCCTGGAAGTAGGTGGCGGGGCTGTTTCGGGTAATCACCCGCAGCACGCCATCCTCCTTTACGCGCTCGAGTGTGTTGGGTTTATCAACACAGCCACCGAGCATCAGGAAGAGTCCGGTTGCGATCAGCCATTTGGCGTACCGCGGACGCAAAGCCGTTGGGAAAAACATTTGCGCAGTATACGCAAAGGACTGCGGGCGCCATATCTCGACAGTGCAGGGCGACTCTGCTAGAGATCACAAAACCAGCCGAAACCCCGCAGAAACGGGCCTGAAGGGCATTTTGTTACAGTAAAAATTAACGTTGTTCACTTGTCCCGTAAATTTGACTCTCGAGGCAGAAACACAGATCGACACCCGAGTGCAACCGTGCGTAGCGTTTCGGGTGATGTTGAGGGCGGTTTAGGCTAGAATGCACGGCCTCAAAGCACACCCCTTCCCGAGGCTGTCCCGAAGATGTTGATCCTGCGCGGCGCTCCTGCCCTTTCTGCCTTTCGCCACAGCAAACTCCTTGAGCAACTGAGCCAGAAGGTTCCGGCTGTCAGTGGCTTGTATGCTGAATTCGCTCACTTCGCCGAAGTTACCGGCGTCCTGACCGGCGATGAACAGCAGGTGCTTGCGCGCCTTCTGAAGTACGGTCCAAGTGTTCCGGTTCAAGAGCCGACCGGCCGTCTGTTCCTGGTGTTGCCGCGTTTTGGCACCATCTCGCCATGGTCGAGCAAGGCCAGCGACATTGCCCGCAATTGCGGCCTGAGCAAGATCCAGCGTCTGGAGCGCGGCATCGCGTTCTACGTGGCCGGTCAGTTCAGCGACGCCCAAGCGCAGCAGATTGCTGATGTATTGCATGACCGCATGACGCAAATCGTCCTCGGCAACCTTGAGCAGGCCGCCGGTCTGTTCAGTCACGCCGAGCCGAAGCCGCTGACGGCGATCGACATCCTCGGCGGCGGTCGCGCCGCGCTGGAAAAAGCCAACACCGAGCTGGGTCTGGCCTTGGCCGAAGACGAGATCGACTACCTGGTCGACGCCTTCAACGGTCTCAAGCGCAACCCGCACGACATCGAACTGATGATGTTCGCCCAAGCCAACTCCGAGCACTGCCGTCACAAGATCTTCAACGCCAGTTGGGATATTGATGGTGAGAACCAGGAAAAAAGCCTGTTCGGCATGATCAAGAACACCTACGTGATGCACAGCGAAGGCGTTCTGTCGGCTTATAAGGACAACGCTTCAGTGATCGTCGGCAACGTTGCCGGCCGTTTCTTCCCGAATCCTGAAACCCGCCAGTACGGCGCGGTGCAGGAGCCGGTGCACATCCTGATGAAGGTTGAAACCCACAACCACCCGACCGCGATTGCCCCGTTCCCGGGCGCATCCACCGGTTCCGGTGGCGAGATCCGTGACGAAGGCGCAACCGGTCGTGGCGCCAAGCCAAAGGCTGGCCTGACCGGTTTCACCGTATCCAACCTGCAGATCCCGGGCTTCGAACAGCCGTGGGAAGTGCCGTACGGCAAGCCTGAGCGCATCGTTACGGCGCTGGACATCATGATCGAAGGCCCGCTCGGCGGCGCCGCGTTCAACAACGAATTCGGTCGTCCGGCCCTGACCGGCTACTTCCGTACCTTCGAACAATCGATCACCACCCCGCACGGTGACGAAGTTCGCGGTTACCACAAGCCGATCATGCTGGCCGGTGGTATGGGTAACATTCGCGAAGAACACGTCAAGAAAGGCGAAATCGTCGTTGGCTCCAAGCTGATCGTGCTTGGCGGCCCGGCGATGTTGATCGGTCTGGGCGGCGGCGCGGCTTCCTCCATGGCCACCGGCACCAGCTCGGCGGATCTGGACTTCGCTTCGGTTCAGCGTGAAAACCCTGAAATGGAACGTCGCTGCCAGGAAGTCATCGACCGTTGCTGGCAACTGGGTGACAAGAACCCGATCAGCTTCATCCACGACGTCGGCGCGGGCGGTCTGTCCAACGCCTTCCCGGAACTGGTCAACGACGGCGAGCGCGGTGGTCGTTTCGAACTGCGCAACATTCCAAACGACGAGCCGGGCATGGCCCCGCACGAAATCTGGAGTAACGAATCCCAGGAACGTTACGTGCTGGCCGTTGGCCCTGAAGACTTCGCGCGCTTCCAGGCCATTTGTGAACGCGAGCGTTGCCCGTTTGCCGTCGTTGGTGAAGCCACCGCCGAGCCGCAACTGACCGTGACCGATAGCCACTTCGGCAACAACCCGGTGGACATGCCACTGGAAGTGTTGCTGGGCAAGGCGCCGCGCATGCACCGTTCGGTTGTTCGTGAAGCCGAGCTGGGCGATGACTTCGATCCGTCGAATCTCGACATCAGCGAAAGCATCGAACGCGTTCTGCATCACCCGGCCGTGGCGAGCAAGAGCTTCCTGATCACCATCGGCGACCGCACCATCACCGGCCTCGTCGCCCGTGACCAAATGGTCGGCCCATGGCAGGTTCCGGTGGCCGACGTTGCCGTTACCGCCACCAGTTTCGACGTTTACACCGGTGAAGCGATGGCGATGGGCGAGCGTACTCCGCTGGCTCTGCTGGACGCTCCGGCGTCGGGCCGCATGGCCATCGGCGAAACCCTGACCAACATTGCCGCTTCGCGCATCAACAAGATTTCCGACATCAAACTGTCGGCGAACTGGATGTCCGCCGCCGGCCACCCGGGCGAAGACGCGCGTCTGTACGACACCGTGAAAGCGGTCGGTATGGAACTGTGCCCTGAGCTGGGCATCACCATTCCGGTGGGCAAGGACTCGATGTCCATGGCCACGCGCTGGAATGACAACGGTGAAGAAAAAACCGTGACCTCGCCGATGTCGTTGATCGTGACCGGTTTCGCGCCAGTGGCTGACATCCGTCAGACCCTGACTCCGGAACTGCGCATGGACAAGGGCACCACCGACCTGATCCTGATCGACCTCGGTCGCGGTCAGAACCGCATGGGTGCTTCGATCCTTGCTCAGGTTCACGGCAAGCTCGGTTCGCAAGCGCCGGACGTCGATGATGCTGAAGATCTCAAAGCCTTCTTTGCCGTGATCCAGGGCCTCAACGCCGACGGTCACCTGCTGGCTTACCACGACCGCTCCGACGGTGGTCTGCTGACCAGCGTCGTGGAAATGGCCTTCGCCGGTCATTGCGGTCTGAGCCTGAACCTCGACGGTCTGGCTGAAACGGCAGCCGACATCGCCGCGATCCTGTTCAACGAAGAACTGGGCGCCGTGATCCAGGTTCGTCAGGACGCCACGCCAGACATCCTCGCGCAGTTCAGCGCTGCCGGTCTGGGCGATTGCGTGTCGGTGATCGGTCAGCCAATCAACAACGGCCAGATCAACATCACCTTCAACGGTGACACCGTGTTCGAAGGCCAGCGTCGTTTGCTGCAGCGTACCTGGGCTGAGACCAGCTACCAGATCCAGCGTCTGCGCGACAACGCCGACTGCGCCGAACAAGAGTTCGACGTGCTGCTGGAAGAAGACAACCCGGGCCTGAGCGTCAAGCTGAGCTACGACGTCAACCAGGACATCGCCGCGCCGTACATCAAGAAAGGCATCCGCCCACAGGTTGCCGTGCTGCGTGAGCAGGGCGTCAACGGTCAGGTAGAAATGGCCGCCGCGTTCGACCGCGCCGGTTTCAACGCGATCGACGTGCACATGAGCGACATTCTGGCCGGCCGTGTCGACCTGAACGAGTTCAAAGGTCTGGTGGCGTGCGGTGGTTTCTCCTACGGCGACGTACTCGGCGCCGGTGAGGGCTGGGCCAAGTCGGCACTGTTCAACAGCCGCGCCCGCGACGCGTTCCAGGGTTTCTTCGAGCGTAACGACAGCTTCACCCTCGGCGTGTGCAACGGTTGCCAGATGATGTCCAACCTCCACGAGCTGATCCCGGGCAGCGAATTCTGGCCGCACTTCGTGCGCAATCGTTCCGAGCAGTTCGAAGCGCGTGTGGCAATGGTTCAGGTTCAGGAATCGAACTCGATCTTCCTGCAGGGCATGGCCGGTTCGCGTATGCCGATCGCCATCGCTCATGGTGAAGGTCATGCCGAGTTCTCCAGCGAAGAAGCACTGCTGGAAGCGGATCTGTCGGGTTGCGTGGCGATGCGCTTTGTCGACAACCATGGCAAGGTCACTGAGTCGTATCCGGCCAACCCGAACGGTTCGCCGCGCGGGATCACCGGTCTCACCAGCCGTGATGGCCGTGTGACGATCATGATGCCGCACCCGGAGCGTGTGTTCCGCGCCGTGCAGAACTCGTGGCGTTCGGAAGACTGGAACGAAGACGCACCTTGGATGCGTATGTTCCGTAATGCTCGGGTCTGGGTAAACTAAAAGCGGGTGAACTAAGACCTGTGTACAAGCTCGCGTTTTTTGTTCCTGACAGTCATGTCGAGGTGGTCAAAGGGGCTGTGTTCGCTGCCGGTGGTGGGCGGATCGGTGACTATGACCACTGTGCGTGGCAGGTGCTTGGTTTGGGCCAGTTTCGACCTTTGGACGGGAGTCAGCCGTTCATTGGTGAGGCGGGGCAGGTTGAGCGGGTTGAGGAATGGAAGGTTGAGCTTGTTGTTGCGGATGAGTTGATTGTTGCTGTTGTGGCGGCTTTGAAGCTTAGTCATCCGTACGAGACGCCGGCTTATGAGGTGTGGCGGCTGGAAGATTTCTAATCTTCCTTGCTGCTGAAACAGGAAACCCGCAGATCAGTGATTGTCTGCGGGTTTTTTGTTGCCTGCGATCTGCTTTTCTGTAGGAGTGAGCCTGCTCGCGATGGCGCCCTGACAGGCGACCATGCTCTGTCTGATTGAGAGAATATCCATTTCTTCGAGTGCTGCGGCTGGCGGTTTCGCCCTTACGGCGACTCACTTTTTTACAAGCGCCTAAAAAAGTAAGCAAAAAACGCTTGCCCCAACGTTCGGCCCGCTCGCTAAAGCTCGGGGTTCCTTCGCTCCGGTATCCATCCGGGCGCATCGTCTCCGGTTTGCTTCGCTGCACCTCCTCTCGATGTGTTTGGCTTCGCCAAACGGTCGCTGCGCTCCCACCCCCGGATGAATCCCTCCGCTCAGCCTGCCGACGGGGCGGGTGGATCAAGATCAAGAGCTGCAGCCGAGCTAACGCTCATCCTGTTGGTTGGTGAGGAGCAGGAGCGAGTAGGTGGCGCTGCTTTGCTTTTCTGTGGGAGCTGGCTTGCCAGCGATGGCGGCCTGACAGCCGACCAGTCTCTGAGGGTGTAGCTATCCCCTGTAGGAGCTGCCGAAGGCTGCGATCTTTTGATTTTGATTTTGATTTTGATTTTGATTTTGATGTTGAAACGTCAAAGTCAAAAGATCGCAGCCTTCGGCAGCTCCTACACGGGGTGTATTTCAATTCGGTATGTTTAGTTGTGTGTGGAACAGACAGAGGATTCCCACAAGGTTTTCAGGTTGTCCGTCGGACGTGCGGTCTCTAGGCTTGAGTTGTCACTGCCAATGCGGTGATCGGGCGTGAGAACCCGGGTAAGTGTCATTCCAGCGCCAGTAGTCCCATAATTGCCGCCAGCTCATTCGCTGCTGCATTTTTATGGTGGCTATGTGCGGGCGGACTTCGGTCCGGCCGGAGGTTTGCTGGTCTTTGCCCGGTTTCTCACCCCGCACATAGCTGCCACCCAATTCGCCGCGTGAGAAACGGTATTTGGATGGCTCCAACCAGCAAGGACCGATCCATGACTAAAATCGTCCCCGACCCACCCGAAACCAAAACCCCACTCGAAGAAGCCCTCCGCGCCGAGGAGCAGGCCCGAAACCGCGAAGCCATCAAGCGCGCCCTCGACTTCTACCTGTGCCCCGAACCCGCAAAACCCCGCCGACCGAGCACCATGTTTATGGTCTGCCCCCAGGCCGACACCGAAAGCCTGCTCGCTCACGCGGTCGAATCGTTGGCCAGCGCAAGCGCCGCCGCCAGCAACTTCGCCAATGAGCTAAGCGGTCTGCAGCGCAGCACGGCATTAGGCATCCAGCAAATCGTCATGCTCGCCGAACTGGCAGTGAATAGGGCGCTGGATCGGGTCGACCCGCAAAACTGACTACCGTGTCACCGTTCATCGCCAGCAGGCTGGCTCCACCGGGGCGTGCACGATCTTGAGAACACTGCACAACCTGTGGGAGCCTGGCTTGCCAGCGATGGCGGCTTGCCAAACGACTTGACTCTAGGGGTTGAGAGCATCCCTTGTAGGAGCTGCCGAAGGCTGCGATCTTTTGATCTTGCCTTTGACTGTCAAAAAACAAAGTCAAAAGATCGCAGCCTGCGGCAGCTTCTACATGGGTGAAATGGTAGGTCAGACCTTGGCGCCGACCTCGCTACGATCGACCAAAGCCTCAATCGCCCCACTCAAACTCGCCGCCTTATCCCCCACCAGCAAATGCCAGACCCCACCTTCCAACTGGCTGACACCTTGGCAGCCCAATTCCTTCAACTGAGCCTCGGACAACGCCTTGCCATCCGCCAGCAACAGCCGAATCCGGCTCATGGCGATGCAATCCAGTTGCAGCACATTGCCGCCGCCACCCAGTGCATTCAGCCATTTCTGTGCCTCGGCGCCCGCGACCATCAGCGCTTTCGGCTCTTCGACAACGGCAACAGATTCGGCAATAACAGCACGCCCCAACGCCGGCATCGCCAGGCGAATTTCATCGGCAATGCTGTCGGCCAGCGGCCCGACCACTACCTGCAAACTCCCACCTTTACCCGGACGCACAACCGCCATTGCACCCAGTGCTTTCAGATCGGCATCCGAGGCCTTGTTGCGATCCACCATCTCCAGCCGCAATCGCGTGGTGCAAGCGCCAACAGTCAGCAGGTTTTCAGCGCCGCCCAATGCTTTGATGTAGGCACTGGCGCGCTCGTTTTCAGTCAGTACGGCTTTCTCACTGACAGCGACATCTTCTCGGCCCGGCGTCTTCAGGTTGAATCGACGAATACAGAAATCAAACACGGCGTAATACACAACTGCATAAGCCAGCCCGACCGGAACCACCAGCCAACCATTGGTGGACTTGCCCCAGCCCAGCACCATGTCAATAAAGCCGCCAGAGAACGTAAAGCCCAAATGAATATTCAGCGCATTGGTGATCGCCATCGCCAGCCCGGTCAGCAGCGCGTGCAGCAGAAACAGCAGCGGCGCCAAAAACATGAAGGCGAATTCGATTGGCTCGGTCACCCCGGTCAGGAATGAAGTCAGCGCCATCGACAGGAAGATCCCGCCCATGACTTTGCGGCGTTCCGGCAAAGCATTGCGATACATCGCCAGGCACGCGGCGGGCAGGCCGAAGATCATCATCGGGAACATGCCGGTCATGAACTGGCCGCCCTTCGGATCGCCGGCGAAATAGCGCGACAGGTCGCCGGTCACTAGTGCGCCAGTGGTCGGGTCGGTGAAGTTGCCGAAGACGAACCACGCCATGTTGTTGAGGATGTGGTGCAGGCCGGTGACGATCAGCAGGCGATTGAACACGCCGAAGACAAACGCGCCGATGCTGCCGCTTTCCATCATCAGGGCGCCGAAAGCGTTGATGCCGTGCTGGATCGGCGGCCAGATGTAGCCGAACACCACGCCCAGGCCGACGGCCGCGAATCCGGTGACAATCGGCACGAATCGTCGGCCACCGAAGAACGCCAAATACTCCGGCAGCTTGATGTCCTTGAAGCGGTTGTACAGTGCGCCGGCCATCAGGCCGCTGACGATCCCGGCGAGCATGCCCATGTTGATGCTCGCATCGAGCACTTTAAGGGTGGAGATCATCACCAGATAACCGATCACCCCGGCCAGGCCCGCGGTGCCGTTATTGTCCTTGGCGAAACCGACGGCGATGCCGATGGCGAAGATCATCGCCAGGTTGGCGAAGATCACCTGGCCGGCGTCGTGAATGATCGCGATGTTCAGCAGGTCGGTGTCACCCAGACGCAGCAGCAGGCCGGCGATGGGCAGGATCGCGATCGGCAGCATCAGTGCACGCCCGAGGCGTTGCAGACCTTCGATGAAGAGTTGATACATGGCGGTTCTCCTTCTTGTTGTTATTAGCGCAGAGGCCAGTGTTGGTGGCAGGCGTGACGTACCGCGGCGGCGCTGCTCAGCTTGAGCAGGTCGCGGGCGAGGCGTTGGCATTCGGCTTCGTGCAACTGACGTACGCGATCCTTGATTTCACCGATCTGTACTGGGCTCACCGACAATTCAGTGACGCCGAGGCCGATCAACACCGGCGTCGCCAGCGGGTCAGAGGCAAGGGCGCCGCAGACACCGACCCAGCGCTTGTGCACCGCCGCGCCTTCGCAGGTCATGGCGATCAGGCGCAATAGCGCGGGGTGCAAGGCATCGACACGTGCGGCGAGGCCGGCGTGGTCGCGGTCCATGGCCAGGGTGTATTGGGAAAGATCGTTGGTGCCGATGGACAGGAAGTCGGCGTGTTCGGCCAGTTGCTCGGCTTGCAATGCGGCGGCCGGGACTTCGATCATCACGCCGATTTCCGGGCGCTGAGTGATGTTCAGCTCAAGGCACAACGCGTCGACACGCTCACGGATGTGCAGCAGCTCATCGACTTCAGTGACCATCGGCAACAGGATTCGGCAACGCTGCAACGGGCTGACTTGCAGCAGCGCACGCAGTTGCTGATCGAGGATTTCTGGCCGCGCCTGAGCCAGACGAATACCGCGCAAGCCGAGCACCGGGTTGGCTTCGGCGGGCAGCGGCAGATAGTCGAGCTGCTTGTCGCCACCGACGTCGATGGTGCGGATGATCACCGACTTGTCGCCCATCGCATCGATGACCGCTTGATAGGCACAGCGTTGTTCTTCGACATCCGGTGCGGTCTGGCGATCAACGAAAAGGAATTCGGTACGCAGCAGGCCGACGCCATCGGCGCCGTTGGCGAAGGCGTCTGCTGCTTCAGCGCTGGAGGCGACATTGGCGACGACTTCGATGGTCACACCGTTGCGGGTTTCGGCCGGCAGATGCGCTTTGGCTTGCTGCGCATCGCGGCGTTGCTGGCGGTCGATTTGCATTTGTTGGACTTCGGCCAGTCGCTCAGCGCTTGGCGTCAGTTCGAGGCGACCGCCATCGGCATCAAGCACCACCGCTTGGCCTTGCGGTTGATCGAGCAGTGCTGAACCTAGTGCAACCATGCAGGGCAGACCTTTACCGCGCGCGAGAATCGCCACGTGGGAAGTCGCGCCGCCCTCGGCCATGCACAAACCGGCGACACCTTGCACGCTGAGTTGCAGCAGATCCGACGGCGTCAGTTCATGGGCAGCGACGATGGCGCCGGCCGGGACGTCGTAGTGCCAGGCCTCGCCGAGCAGGGCGCGCAACACGCGTTGCTTGAGGTCGCGCAGATCGTTGGCGCGCTCGGCCAGCAGCGCGCTGCCGGTGTGTTGCAGGACTTCGCACTGGACATCAATCGACTGGCTCCAGGCGTGAGTTGCTGCACTGCCTTGGTCGATGGATTGCTGTGCAGCGTCGAGCAGGGCCGGGTCTTCCAGCAATGCCAAATGCGCGGCGAAGATGGCTTCTTCGTCGGCGTTACGTTGTTTTTTCGCCTGGGCTAGGGTGCCGTTGATTTCGTTGCGTACCTGAGTCAGCGCAGTCTCAAGTTTCTGCTGCTGTTCCAGCAGATCATGATTGCCGGCATCCACTGGCAAGTTGATGGTGTTCAAACGAAATAACGGCCCGCCGACTAATCCCGGTGCGGCGCAAACACCCTGCAACACGCCAGCCTCGGCCGGACGCTTGGGGGATGCACCGCGCACAGGTGCGGCGGCGTGATGATCATCCGGCAGTGCGGTGGCCAATGCGCTGAGCAACGCTTGCAGCGCGGCTTCGGCGTCCGGTCCCTGACAGCTGACTTGCACTTCATCCTGCTCGCCGATTGCCAGCGCCATCAACCCGATCAGGCTGTTGCATGGCGCCGATTTGCCGGCGAAATACAGCTGCGACTGGCTTTTGTAACCTTGCGCAGTCTGACGAATCAGCGCAGCGGGGCGCGCATGCAGACCGCCTCGATGCGCGACCCGCACATGACCGTTAACCTCAGGCCCGCCGAGTTCTTCTGCATTCGCCGCCGAAGCGTTGCGCGCCACGATGTGCAACAACGGCTCGCCGACTTTCACCGGTTTCAGGGTGATCGGTCGCACCTGAAAATCCTGGCTGTTGGTCAGGATCAACAGGCTGACCAGGCTTTTGCATTGCTGGCCGACTTTGTCCAGGTCGTATCGCAACAGCGGCTGTCCGTTGCTCACTCGCACGCCTTCCTTGACCAGCATCGAAAAGCCTTCGCCGTTCAGCTCAACGGTGTCGAGGCCCAGGTGCAGAAGGATTTCCGCGCCATTGTCGGCGCGCACGGTGAGGGCGTGGCCGGTGCGGGCGACGTGAATGATCACCCCGGCGCATGGCGAATACAGGGTGTCGTTGAGTGGATCGATGGCAATGCCATCACCCATCGCACCGCTGGCGAACACCGCGTCCGGGACTTTGGCGAGCGTGAGCACCGGGCCGCTGAGCGGGGCGCTGAGGGTCAGCTCTTTATTGTTGTTGTTTTGCATGGCTCGGTCTCATCAGTAGTTCGGAATGTCGCGATTCCACGGTGTTGCTGAATGCCTGCATCGCGATCTCACGGTTTCGCTGAACCCTGTAGGAGCTCATCAGTGGTTAATGCGTGCGGGTCACTTTGCTCAGGTGGCGCGGTTGATCCGGGTCCATGCCTCGGGCCACGGCCAAACCTGCGGCCATCACGTAGAAACTCTGGATGGCCAGAATCGGATCAAGGGCCGGGTGTTCGGCGCGGGTCAGGGTCAGGTCGCGTTCGCTCACATCATCTGGCGCGGCCAGCAATACCCGGGCGCCGCGTTGACGCATTTCTGCCGCAAGGCTTAACAGACCAGCCTGTTCGGCACCGCGTGGGGCGAACACCAACAGTGGGTAGTGCTCGTCAATCAGCGCCATCGGGCCGTGACGCACTTCGGCGCTGCTGAACGCTTCGGCCTGGATCGCCGAGGTTTCCTTGAACTTCAATGCCGCTTCCTGGGCAATGGCAAAACCGGCGCCACGGCCGATGACCATCAGGCGTTCGCAATCGCGCAGGGCGTCGATGGCCACGCTCCAGTCCTGCTGGGCTGCTGCACGCAAGCCTTCGGGCAGGGCGTTGTGCGCCTCAAGCAGTTCGCTGTCTTCTTTCCAGTGCGCGATCAAACGGGCGCTGGCGCTGAGGGTGGCGATAAAGCTCTTGGTCGCGGCGACGCTGCTTTCGATGCCAGCGAGCAGCGGCACGCTGAATTCACACGCGGCTTCCAGTGGCGAATCGGCGGCGTTGACCATCGACACGCTCAGCGCGCCACGCTTGCGCAACAAACGCAGGCTGTTGACCAGATCCGGGCTTTGGCCCGATTGCGAAAAGGCAAACGCCACCTGACCGCTGACCTTCAGCGGGGCCTGCTGCATGGTCACCACCGACATCGGAATCGACGCCACGGGCACGCCCAGTTGCTGCATGGTCAGGTAGGCGAAGTAGCTCGCCGCGTGGTCGGAGCTGCCGCGCGCGATGGTCATTGCCACTTGTGGCGGCTGACGGCGCAGACGCCCGGCGATCTCGATCAGTTGCGGGTCGAGTTGCTGCAGTTGGGCTTGCACGGCCTCGAACGAGGACAGCGCCTCTTCAAGCATTTTTGAAGTCAATGTCTTCTCCTTCGACCATGACGGCGGTCAGTGTGAGTGAGCGATCCAGCCGCACGCAGTCGGCCCAGGCGCCGGGTACAAGGCGCCCGCGTTCGGTGATGCCGAGATAGTCGGCGGGGAATTGCGAAAGACGTTGCGAAGCCTCGGCAATCGGCAAACCGATCTTCACCAGATTGCGCAGGGCCTGATCCATGGTCAGCGTGCTGCCCGCCAGCGTGCCGTCGGGCAGGCGCACGCCGCCCAGGCATTTGGTCACGGTGTGGCTGCCGAGTTTGTATTCACCGTCGGGCATGCCGGCGGCGGCGGTCGAATCGGTGACGCAATACAGGCACGGGATCGAACGCAGGGCGACGCGGATGGCGCCGGGGTGCACGTGCAACAAATCCGGAATCAGCTCGGCGAATTTGGCGTGGGCCAGTGCCGCGCCGACGATCCCGGGTTCGCGGTGATGCAGCGGGCTCATGGCGTTGTACAAATGGGTGAAGCTGGTCGCGCCGGCGTCCAGTGCGGCGACGCCTTCCTCGTAACTGCCGAGGGTGTGGCCGATCTGCATGCGGATGCCGCGACTGCTGAGTTCACGAATCAAAGCGTCGTGGCCGGCGATTTCCGGGGCGATGGTGATCACGCGAATCGGCGCGAGCGCCAGATACTCTTCGACCTCGGCCATCAACGCGGTGTGGGCGAAGTTCGGTTGGGCGCCGAGTTTGCCGGGATTGATATACGGGCCTTCAAGGTGCACACCGAGCACTCGCGCGCTGCCTTTCGGGCGCTGCTCGCAGAACTCGCCGACCTCTTTCAAGACGCTGGAAATCTCCGCGCTCGGTGCGGTCATGGTGGTGGCCAGCAGCGAGGTGGTGCCGAATCGCACGTGGGTTTTGGTGATGGTCTCGAAGGCGCTGGCGCCTTCCATGATGTCTTTGCCGCCGCCGCCATGAACGTGCAGGTCGATGAAGCCTGGCAGCAGATAGGGCAGGTCGTTGTCTGCCGGGTCGCAAGGCACGCCTTCGATCGACACGACTTTGCCGTGTTCGTGAATCAGCCGGCCGCGAATCCAGCCGCTGGCGGTGAGGATGTTGTCTTCGGACATTTTGGTTCTCGCTTATGGCTGCTCTTAACGACGCAGCTCTGCAACAAAGTCGTAGTAGTCGTTGCGGCAATAGGTGTCGGTGACTTCGATCGGCGTGTTGTCTTCCAGATAGCCGACCCGGGTCATCAGCAGCATGGCGGTACCCGGGGCGATACCGACCAGGGCGGCGAACTCGTCCGAGGCGTTGATCGCCTGAATGTGCTGCAAGGCGCGGACGATCGGTTTGCCGATGCCGTCGAGGTATTCGTAGAGCGAATCGCCCACCGCTTGCGGCTTGGGCATGATCGAGGCGGGCAGGGTGCTCATCTCGATGGCCATCACGGTGTCGTCGGCTTTGCGCAGGCGTTTCATGCGCGCGACCTTGTCGTTCGGCGACAGACTGAGACGGATCAGTTCTTCGTGGGTCGGCAGGGTGATTTCTCGCTCCAGCCATTGCGAGCTGGGCACGAAGCCCTTGAGGCGAAGCATTTCACTGAAGCCGGAAAGGCGTGAAAGGGGTTGTTCCAGGCGTGGGGTGATGAACGTGCCGGAACCTTGCAAGCGCCGGATCAGGCCTTGGTCGAACAACACTTCCAGCGCCTTGCGTGCGGTGACTCGGGAGATGCCGAGCTGCTCGCTGAGATTGCGCTCCGAAGGCATCGCCTGTTCGGCTTTCCATTGACCGGAATGAATCGCCGCTTCCAGGTTGCGCGCCAGTTGCAGGTACAGCGGCGTCGGCTGGGAGTCGTCGGGGCGTAGGACGTGGAGGTCATTCATGTCGGTCATTTCCGGCGCGAGTATTGGATTGTTGTGGCTCGCTTGTGGGGCGGAAATTAATACCACTTGAATACCATGTCAACGCAGTGAAATGGCCATTAGGCCAATGAAATGGCGGGTTTTAGGTCGGTGGGCTTGAAGTGGTATTAGGGCTGGACTGTAAAAAGCAAAAGATCGCAGCCTTCGGCAGCTCCTACAGTAGGAAGTGGTATCAACCCTGTAGGAGCTGCCGAAGGCTGCGATCTTTTGATTTATTTTTTGCAGGTGACCGGCGGTCGGTGATTAAGGGCGGATTTCGATCATCGTGCCGTCCGGCACCAGACCCCACACTTCGCGCATATCGACGTTGCGCATGGCGATGCAGCCGTCGGTCCAGTCCAGGGTGTGCAGCAGGTCTTCGGGGTTTTCCTCCGTGTCAGGCGTGCCGTGAATCATGATCATCCCGCCGGGCTCGACGCCTTCACGGCGGGCGCGGGCCGAATCGGTGATGTTCGGGTAGGAAATGTGCATCGACAGATTGAATTTCTCGCTGGTCTTGCGCCAGTCGATCCAATAGAAACCTTCTGGAGTGCGTTTGTCGCCTTCTATCAGTTTCGGACCCTTTTTCGCGCCCTTGCCAAGCGAGATGCGATAGGTCTTGAGCGGCTTGCCGTCGGCAATCAACTGCAGACGATGAGCCGATTTGAGCACCAGGACTTTTTCGATCATCGGGGTGTTTGAAGGCGTCACGGTGGTCACGAATGACGCTTGCGAGACCGTAACGAACGACAGGCAGAACAGGGCAAGCAACCAACGCATTGAAACGATTCCCCAGGAAGTGACGCAAATATGACGTTAAGTGTAGGAGCTGCCGCAGGCTGCGATCTTTTGATCTTCTAGCCGGTGCCGTCGCCGGATCAAATAATGACCGGCTGGGCCAGCGGCGGAATCGATTCGGAACGAACCGGGTAGGTCTCGGCGCGCCGATCCGCGAAGAAGCATTCTAAAGTACGCCCCACCGTGCGGAAAGCCAGCTCATCCCATGGAATGTCGGCTTCGTCGAATAGTTGTACTTCCAGGCTCTCGGGGCCGGCAGCAAAATCCGGCTCGGCCAGCTCGGCGCGGAAGAACACATGCACCTGACTGATGTGCGGCACGTCGATCAGGGTATAGATGCTCAGGTTGCGCACCCGGGCGCAGGCTTCCTCGGCGGTCTCGCGGATCGCGGCCTGCTCGATGGTCTCGCCGTTTTCCATGAAGCCGGCGGGCAGGGTCCAATAACCGAGGCGCGGTTCGATGGCGCGGCGACAGAGCAGCACTTTAGTACCCCAGGTCGCGACACAGCCGGCGACGATATTGGGGTTCTGATAGTGAATGGTCTGACAGCTATCACAGACAAATCGCAGTCGCGAGTCGCCCTCGGGAATGCGCTGGGTCACCGGGTTACCGCACTGGCTGCAAAATTTCATGCTTGGGTTCCTGAAGGCTGCGCCTATCTTGGCGTGCAGCGGTGTCGGTCGGCAAGTTGTCGTTTCGCGACATGGCCCCGTGAGGGGGTTGGGCGGCTGCAATGATTGGTGCATGATGCAGGGTAAGGCACAGATCGAGAACACTCATGCTGGACGAGCTACTGCATAGGGTAAGCAACCACACACCGCGCACGCTGGAGACCGACAAACGTTTCCCCGAGGCCGCCGTTCTGGTGCCGATCACCCGCAGTGACGAGCCGGAACTGGTGCTGACCCTGCGGGCCAGCGGCCTCTCGACCCACGGCGGCGAAGTGGCCTTCCCCGGTGGGCGCCGCGACCCGGAAGACCCCGACCTGATCTTCACCGCGTTACGCGAAGCCGAAGAAGAAATCGGCCTGCCGCCAGGACTGGTCGAAGTGATCGGTCCGCTTAGCCCGCTGATCTCCCTGCACGGTATCAAAGTCACGCCTTATGTCGGCGTCATCCCCGATTTTGTCGAATACCAGCCCAACGACGCAGAAATTGCCGCCGTGTTCAGCGTCCCGCTGGAGTTCTTCCGTACCGATCCCCGCGAACACACCCATCGCATCGACTATCAGGGCCGCAGTTGGTACGTGCCGAGTTATCGATACGGTGAGTACAAGATCTGGGGGCTGACGGCGATCATGATTGTCGAGTTGATCAATCTGCTCTATGACGCGAAAATCAGTCTGCACCAGCCGCCCAAAAGCTTTATCAATACCTGAAGTCATAAGCCATCGTTCGAATGGCCACTCGTGAGCCCTGAGGAAAACAAGATGAAATACCGCTTGGGCGACGCCCGTGTCGAGACCCATCCACAGAGCTGGGTCGCCCCCAACGCTGTGCTGGTGGGCAAGGTCAAGCTGGAAGAGGGCGCCAACGTCTGGTTCAACGCCGTATTGCGCGGCGACAACGAGCTGATCCTGATCGGCAAGAACAGCAATGTGCAAGACGGCACGGTGATGCACACCGACATGGGCTACCCGCTGACCATCGGCACCGGTGTGACCATTGGCCATAACGCCATGCTGCATGGCTGCACAGTTGGCGATTACAGCCTGATCGGCATCAACGCGGTGATTCTCAATGGCGCAAAGATCGGCAAGAACTGCATCATCGGCGCCAACTCGCTGATCGGCGAAGGCAAGGAAATTCCCGATGGCTCGCTGGTCATGGGTTCGCCGGGCAAAGTCGTACGTGAGCTGACCGAGCCGCAGAAAAAAATGCTCGAAGCCAGCGCCGCCCACTATGTGCATAACGCTCAGCGTTATGCCCGCGATCTGGTTGAGCAGGAAGAATGACTACGCCGGAAAGACCAGTCGCCTCGCCGTGCGTGAATATTTGTGCGCTGGATGAGGCTGATATTTGCACCGGGTGCCAGCGTACGGTGGCGGAGATTACGCGCTGGAGCCGGATGAATAACGATGAGCGGCGGGTGGTGTTGGGGTTGTGTCATGAGCGGGCGAAGGCGAGTGGGTTGGTGTGGATGATAGGTAAGACGCCGGGCCAATAATTCAAGATCAAAAGATCGCAGCCTTCGGCAGCTCCTGCGGAATGGGCGGCGAACACGGTTAATGCAGGAGCTGCCGAAGGCTGCGATCTTTTGATTCTGCTGTGTCTAAAGTACCCTGTGCGCCAATCTGACAGGTCGCCCCCATGATTTTCCTCATCGCCTACATCAGCAGCGTTGTACTCATCAACTTCGCTTTCTCGACCGCGCCACACCTGGACATCATCTGGTCGGCGTGGGGCGGCTTGGTGTTCGTGCTGCGTGACATGGTGCAAACCCGCTTCGGCCACGGCGCAATCATTGCCATGCTGGCGGCACTGGTGTTGTCCTACGTCACGTCTGATCCGTCCATCGCTCTGGCCAGTGCCACGGCGTTCGCGGTCTCCGAATGCATCGACTGGCTGGTGTTCAGCATCACCAAGCGCCCATTGCGCGACCGGTTGTGGATCAGTTCGGCACTGAGCATTCCCCTCGACACCTTCATCTTTTTCGGCATGATTGACCTGCTGACTCCGCCGGTGATCATCACTGCGCTGGTCTCGAAGTTTGCCGGCGTCACCGCTGTCTGGTTGATCATGGCCTGGCGCGATCGCAAACAGGCCGTCGCCAGCTGAAGCCAAACCCTCGGGTTCATGTAAAATGCCGCGCTTTCTCCCCATGGAAAGCGCGCATGGCGACGCTTTCCTCGATGATCCGCTTCTTTGAGGACCTGAGATGACCCGTATCGGAACTCCATTGTCGCCAACCGCGACCCGCGTATTGCTGTGTGGCTGTGGTGAGTTGGGCAAGGAAGTGGTGATCGAACTGCAACGTTTGGGTGTTGAAGTGATTGCCGTCGACCGCTACGCCAACGCGCCGGCCATGCAGGTCGCGCATCGCAGCCACGTGATCAACATGCTCGATGGCGCCGCCCTGCGCGCAGTGATCGAAGCCGAGAAGCCGCACTTCATCGTGCCGGAAATCGAAGCCATTGCCACCGCCACTCTGGTCGAGCTGGAAGCCGAAGGCTTCACCGTGATCCCGACTGCTCGCGCTGCGCAATTGACCATGAACCGTGAAGGCATCCGTCGTCTGGCCGCCGAAGAGCTGGACCTGCCGACCTCGCCGTACCACTTCGCCGACACCTTCGAGGACTACAGCAAAGCTGTTGAAGACCTGGGTTTCCCATGTGTCGTCAAACCAGTGATGAGTTCGTCGGGCAAAGGCCAGAGCCTGCTGCGCAGCGCCGATGACGTGCAGAAAGCCTGGGACTACGCCCAAGAAGGTGGTCGTGCCGGCAAAGGGCGGGTGATCATCGAAGGCTTCATTGAATTCGACTACGAAATCACTCTGCTGACCGTGCGTCACATCGGTGGCACGACATTCTGCGCACCGGTCGGTCACCGTCAGGAGAAGGGCGACTATCAGGAATCCTGGCAGCCACAAGCCATGAGCCCGGTTGCGTTGGCGGAATCCGAGCGTGTTGCCAAAGCGGTAACCGAAGCGCTGGGTGGCCGTGGGCTGTTTGGTGTCGAGCTGTTTATCAAAGGTGATCAGGTGTGGTTCAGCGAAGTTTCGCCGCGTCCGCATGACACTGGCCTGGTAACGCTGATTTCCCAGGACCTGTCGCAATTCGCCCTGCATGCCCGCGCGATTCTGGGCTTGCCGGTGCCGCTGATCCGTCAGTTCGGCCCATCGGCTTCGGCGGTGATTCTGGTGGAAGGGCAGTCGACCCAGACAGCATTCGCCAACCTGGGTGCTGCGTTGAGCGAACCGGATACGGCACTGCGTCTGTTCGGCAAGCCTGAAGTGAATGGTCAGCGCCGGATGGGCGTGGCATTGGCACGGGATGAGTCGATCGAGGCTGCTCGTGCCAAGGCGACCCGTGCTGCTCAGGCTGTTGTTGTAGAGCTGTAAACCGAGGCGCGTTCATCGCGAGCAGGCTCACTCCTACAATTGGAATGCGTTCCCCTGTAGGAGTGAGCCTGCTCGCGATAGCGATCTATCAGGCAATCTGATTCAGATCGTTATTGCGCGTTTCCTTCAAGCACAGCACCGCGATCAAGCTGATCACCGCCGCTCCCGAAACATACCCGCCGACATAACTCAAACCACCCATCGCCACCAGTTTCTGCGCAAAGAACGGCGCCGCCGAGGCTCCGACAATGCCGCCAAGGTTGTACGCGGCCGACGCGCCGGTATAGCGCACGTGGGTCGGGAACAGTTCCGGCAACAACGCGCCCATCGGTGCGAACGTCACGCCCATCAAGAACAGTTCGATGCACAGAAACAGCGCCACGCCCCAGGTCGAACCCTGGGTCAGCAGCGGCTCCATCAGAAACCCCGAAAGAATCGCCAGTACACCGCCGATGATCAGCACCGGTTTGCGTCCATAACGATCGCTGGCCCAGGCTGACAGTGGGGTCGCTGCGGCCATGAACAACACGGCAAAACACAGCAGCCCCAAGAACGTCTCGCGGCTGTAACCGAGGGTGGACACGCCGTAACTCAGGGAAAACACCGTCGAGATATAGAACAGCGCATAACACACCACCATTGCCGCCGCGCCCAACAGGGTCGGCGCCCAATATTGGCTGAACAGTTCGACCAGCGGCAGTTTGACCCGCTCCTGGCGCGCCATGGCGTTGGCGAACACTGGCGTTTCGTGGAGTTTCAGACGTACATACAGACCGACCATCACTAGCGCTGCGCTGAGCAGAAACGGAATGCGCCAGCCCCAACTGCGGAACTGTTCGTCATCCAGCGTCATGGCCAGCGTCAGGAACAGACCATTGGCGGCGAGAAAACCAATCGAAGGGCCGAGTTGCGGAAACATGCCGAACCACGCTCGTTTGCCTTTCGGCGCGTTCTCCGTGGCCAGCAGCGCGGCACCGCCCCATTCGCCGCCCAATCCCAGGCCCTGACCAAAGCGCAGCACACACAACAGAATCGGCGCCCAGGCCCCGATGGTGGCGTAACCCGGCAGCACACCAATCAACGTGGTGCACACGCCCATCAACAGTAGCGAGGCGACCAGTGTCGATTTGCGCCCGATGCGGTCACCGAAGTGACCGAACAGCGCCGAACCCAACGGCCGGGCGAGGAAGGCAATGCCAAAGGTGAGAAACGCCGAAAGCATCTGCGCAGTGCCGGATGTTTGCGGAAAGAACACCGGCCCGATCACCAGTGCGGCAGCCGTGGCGTAGACGTAGAAGTCATAGAACTCGATCGCGGTGCCGATAAAACTCGCCGTGGCTACGCGGGTGGCGGAGTTGGTCGGTTGGGCTGGCGTGGTTTCGCTGAAAGCGGTACTGGTCGTCATGCGGTGATCCCTGACAGTCATGAGCTCCGGTGGAGCGAATTATTATGGTTGAGCACCCAGGGATGTGGGATCAGGCGCGAGCGCTGTTTCGAGTAGGAACAGTCGTCGGAGTGAAGCGGAAATCGTCGAGATCCGTGTAGTGCGGGGTAAGCACAAGGTTCGGCGAGGCTTGGGTAAGCCGGCTGGATTATAGGAAGGTGGCTAACAATCAAACAAGAGTAAAAGATCGCAGCCTTCGGCAGCTCCTACAGGGGACCGCATTCCAAAATGTAGGAGCTGCCGAAGGCTGCGATCTTTTGATCTTTTGATCTTCTATCTGGCAGGCACCAGAGCAGGTACAGAAGAGGTATGCCAGATCAGCACCTTGCTCACCCGGTTCTCCTCGGTCTCGAGAATCTCCAGCCGATAACGCCCGATCTTCAAGCAAACAGCGCTTTCCGGAATGGTCTCCAGCGCCTCGGTTACCAGGCCATTGAGGGTTTTCGGCCCATCGCTGGGCAAGTGCCAGCCCAGGCACTTGTTCAATTCACGGATCGAGGCGGTGCCGTCGATCATCATGCGGCCATCGGCTTGTGGGTGAATGTGCGGATTATCGAGGCTGTGCTCGCTTTCGAATTCGCCGACGATTTCTTCGAGAATGTCTTCCAGCGTGACGATGCCGAGCACTTCGCCGTACTCGTCGACCACCATACCCAGACGTCGCTGCTGCTTGTGGAAGTTGAGCAGTTGCAGCTGCAGCGGTGTGCTTTCGGGCACGAAGTACGGCTCGTAACTGGCGGCTAGCAGCGCTTCGCGGGTCAGGTCGTCATCGTTCAGCAAGTGACGGATCTGCCGGGTGTTGAGCACGGCTTCAACCTGGTTGATATCACTGTGGAACAGCGGCAGGCGCGTGCGCTTGGTGTTGCGCAGTTGTTCGATGATTTCTTCGATCGGGTCGTCGAGGTTGATACCGTCGACGTCACTGCGTGGCACCAGAATGTCGTTGACCGTAATGTTGTCCAGCGCATGGATACCCGACACCGGGTGCGCGCGAACCGGGTGCTCCGGGGCATCGTGACGATCAGTCGGCGCATCGTCTTCGCTTTGCTGCACGACCTGGACTTTGCGCACCAGCGGCGTCAGCAGCAAAGCGCTGATACGGCTGAACAGCCAGGCGAACGGGTAAACGATTTTCAGCGGCACCGCCAGCAGCGAATTGCCAAACGCCAGCACGGCATCCGGATAACGCTGGGCGAGGGAGCGCGGGAAGTAATCGGCAAACACCAGCAATACCGCACCGACACCCAGGCACGCCGCCCACGGGCCGTTTTCTTCACAGAGGAAAATCGCCAGTAGCGTGGCGATCATCACCGCGAGCGCACGGCACAGGGTATTGCAGAGGATCAGGCTGTCGAGCGGGAAGCTCAGCTTCGCCAGCGGTTTATCGCTGGCACGCGAGGCTGTGCGTTGTGCGAGCAGGTGCTGCTGCGCGATTTCGACGGCGGTAAATAGCCCCGACCATAAAACCAGCAGGATAAATACCGCGAGCATCGGCCCTATGGGCAAACCGTCCATTTATGCCGCCCGTCAGATGTGCAGAATGTATTCACGAACCAGTTTGCTGCCGAAGTACGCCAACATCAGCAGGCAGAAACCGGCGAGGGTCCAGCGAATCGCCTTGTGGCCGCGCCACCCCAGACGATTGCGGCCCCACAACAGCACGCTGAAAACGATCCAGGCCAGACACGCCAGCAAGGTCTTGTGCACCAGATGCTGGGCGAACAGGTTCTCGACGAACAGCCAGCCGGAGATCAGCGACAGCGACAGCAGCGTCCAGCCGGCCCAGAGGAAACCGAACAGCAGGCTTTCCATGGTTTGCAGCGGCGGGAAGTTCTTGATCAGCCCGGACGGGTGCTTGTGCTTGAGCTGGTGGTCTTGCACCAGCAGCAGCAAGGCCTGGAACACCGCGATGGTGAACATCCCGTAGGCGAGGATCGACAATAGAATGTGCGCAAGAATACCCGGCTCTTCATCGATGATCTGCACCGTGCCGGCCGGCGCGAACTGCGCCAGCAACACGGTGATCGCACCCAGCGGGAACAGCAGCACCAACAGGTTCTCTACGGGAATCCGCGAGCAGGCGAGCAGTGTCAGGGCGATCACTGCCGCCGCGATGAGACTGGAGGCGCTGAAGAAATCCAGGCCCAGACCGATCGGGGTCAGCAAATGCGTGAGCAGGCTGGCGCTGTGAGCCACCACGGCGAGGACGCCGAGCGTAACCAGCAGGCGCTTGTTCGCCTTGGCGCCGGTGGCCAGACGAGTGCTCTGATAAAGGGTCGCAGCGGCATATAGAAGGGCGGCGGCGAGGGTAGTCAGCAAACTGGGTGACAAGGGGAGCATAAATCCTGTTAGGCAAGCCCGAAAGGGGCTGAGTTTGGCATAGAACCGCCATGACACGAAAGACTCAGGAAGCTGACAGCGAGGTGTCCGCCAGACGCAGTCTTCGCTATAATCCGCGACCTGCCCACGCCGCAGGCTCGCCGAGCACATGTTGATTCCGGTCTGGGCCGCCATTATCCCGGTCTACACAGGGCCTGAAAGGATCGCGCAATGTTTGAAAACTTAACCGACCGTCTCTCGCAGACGCTGCGCCATGTCACCGGCAAGGCGAAGCTGACTGAAGACAATATCAAAGACACCCTGCGTGAAGTGCGCATGGCGTTGCTCGAAGCCGACGTCGCCCTGCCGGTGGTCAAGGACTTCGTCAATTCGGTCAAGGAGCGCGCTGTCGGCACCGAGGTGTCGCGCAGCCTGACGCCGGGCCAAGCGTTCGTGAAGATCGTCCAGGCCGAACTCGAAAGCCTGATGGGCGCAGCCAACGAAGACTTGAACCTGAGCGCCGTGCCGCCCGCCGTCATTCTGATGGCCGGTCTGCAGGGTGCTGGTAAAACCACCACCGCCGGTAAACTTGCGCGCTTCCTTAAAGAGCGCAAGAAGAAGTCGGTCATGGTCGTGTCGGCGGACGTTTATCGTCCTGCTGCTATTAAACAGCTGGAAATGCTGGCCGGTGAAGTCGGTGTCACCTTCTTCCCGTCCGACCTGAGCCAGAAGCCGGTCGACATCGCCGCTGCGGCTATTAAAGAAGCAAAGCTTAAATTCATCGACGTGGTCATCGTCGATACCGCCGGCCGTCTGCACATCGACGAAGAGATGATGGGCGAGATCAAGGCGCTGCACGCCGCGATCAACCCGGTCGAAACCCTGTTCGTGGTCGATGCCATGACCGGTCAGGACGCGGCCAACACTGCCAAGGCCTTCGGCGATGCACTGCCGCTGACCGGTGTGATCCTGACCAAGGTCGACGGCGATGCGCGCGGTGGTGCGGCCCTGTCGGTGCGCGCCATCACTGGCAAGCCGATCAAGTTCATCGGTATGGGCGAAAAGAGCGAAGCGCTCGATCCGTTCCACCCTGAGCGTATCGCTTCGCGGATTCTCGGCATGGGCGACGTGCTCAGCCTGATCGAACAGGCTGAAGCGACCCTCGACAAGGACAAGGCCGACAAGCTGGCCAAGAAGCTGAAGAAGGGCAAGGGCTTCGATCTCGAAGACTTCCGCGATCAGCTGCAACAGATGAAAAACATGGGCGGCCTAGGCGGGCTCATGGACAAACTGCCGAGCATCGGCGGCGTCAACCTGTCGCAAATGGGCAATGCCCAGAACGCCGCAGAGAAGCAGTTCAAGCAAATGGAAGCCATCATCAACTCCATGACCCCGGCCGAGCGCCGCGACCCTGAGCTGATCAGCGGTTCGCGCAAGCGCCGGATCGCCATGGGTTCCGGCACTCAGGTGCAGGACATCGGTCGCTTGATCAAGCAGCACAAGCAAATGCAGAAGATGATGAAAAAATTCACCGCCAAAGGCGGAATGGCCAAGATGATGCGCGGCATGGGCGGTATGTTGCCCGGCGGCGGTATGCCGAAAATGTAAAAAACTGGCCGGTCGTCGCACCGGCGCAGGCCCCGCAAGGATGCGGGATCAACAGCAAACCCGCACTTGGCGGGAGCTGACTGGCCGTTTTCAACGACGGCTCTATAGCAAATCTGCATGGCGTCCGATAGGCCGCCGGAAAAAGACATTTGCAAAAGTCCGGATATTCCTTAGAATATGCGGCCTTTCGGGCACCTATGCCCGCTGTGCCTTTAGATTTGCAGCACCGACTACAGGAACGATGTTCACATGCTAACAATCCGTCTTGCCCTTGGCGGCTCCAAAAAGCGCCCGTTTTACCACCTGACCGTAACCGACTCGCGTAACCCGCGTGACGGTTCCCACAAAGAACAGGTTGGTTTCTTCAACCCTGTTGCCCGTGGTCAGGAAATCCGTCTGTCCGTGAACCAAGAGCGCGTAGCCTACTGGCTGAGCGTTGGTGCACAACCTTCTGAGCGTGTTGCTCAGTTGTTGAAGGAAACTGCCAAGGCTGCGGCCTGAGCAATATGAACGCGACGCCTGCTGTTGCCGATGATTTGATCGTTATTGGCAAAATTTATTCTGTTCATGGCGTTCGCGGCGAAGTGAAGGTTTATTCCTTTACTGATCCGACTGAAAACCTGTTGCAGTACAAAACCTGGACGCTCAAGCGCGAAGGTAATGTGAAACAGGTTGAGCTGGTCAGTGGACGCGGGAGCGACAAGTTCCTGGTCGCAAAGCTCAAGGGTCTTGATGATCGTGAAGAAGCTCGTCTTCTGGCCGGTTATGAGATCTGCGTGCCGCGCAACCTGTTCGCTGAATTGACCGACGGTGAGTACTACTGGTACCAACTCGAAGGTCTGAAGGTCATCGACACCCTTGGGCAATTGCTCGGGAAAATCGATCATCTTCTGGAAACCGGCGCCAATGATGTAATGGTAGTCAAGCCTTGCGCTGGCAGCCTGGATGATCGCGAACGCCTGTTGCCCTATACGGAGCAATGCGTGTTGGCAGTCGACCTCGCAGCGGGCGAGATGAAGGTGGATTGGGACGCGGACTTCTAAGCGTGGCTAACTTGCGCGTAGAAGTGATCAGTTTGTTTCCCGAGATGTTTTCCGCCATTGGCGACTACGGCATCACCAGTCGTGCGGTCAAACAGGGGCTCTTGCAGCTGACCTGTTGGAATCCGCGAGATTACACGACGGATCGGCATCACACTGTGGACGATCGCCCGTTTGGCGGTGGTCCGGGCATGGTGATGAAGATCAAGCCCCTGGAAGATGCGCTGGCTCAGGCCAAGGCAGCAGCCGGGGAGGAGGCGAAGGTTATTTACCTGTCCCCCCAAGGCCGTCAACTGAATCAGTCGGCGGTACGCGAGTTGGCACAATCGGATGCATTGATCCTGATTGCCGGCCGCTATGAAGGCATTGACGAGCGCTTTATTGAGGCTCATGTCGATGAAGAGTGGTCGATTGGCGACTATGTACTGTCTGGCGGTGAGCTGCCGGCCATGGTCCTGATCGATGCGGTTACACGGCTGCTGCCTGGAGCTTTAGGGCATGCGGACTCCGCTGAGGAAGATTCCTTTACGGATGGTTTGCTGGATTGCCCGCACTACACCCGACCTGAGGTGTATGCGGATCAGCGTGTTCCCGACGTGTTGCTAAGTGGCAATCACGCGCATATCCGGCGTTGGCGTTTACAGCAGTCCCTTGGTAGGACCTATGAACGACGCGCCGATCTTCTGGAAAGCCGCTCGCTTTCTGGAGAAGAGAAGAAGCTGCTCGAGGAATACATCCGCGAGCGGGACGATAGTTAACAACGTATCGATGGTAGATCAGTTGATTTACCTTAGGAGCACAGCATGACCAACAAAATCATCCTTGCACTCGAAGCAGAGCAGATGACCAAAGAAATCCCTACCTTTGCCCCAGGCGACACCATTGTCGTTCAGGTGAAAGTGAAGGAAGGCGATCGTTCCCGTCTGCAAGCGTTCGAAGGCGTTGTTATCGCCAAGCGTAACCGCGGCGTGAACAGTGCGTTCACCGTACGTAAAATCTCCAACGGTGTTGGCGTAGAACGTACTTTCCAGACCTACTCCCCGCAGATCGACAGCATGGCTGTCAAACGTCGCGGTGACGTACGTAAAGCCAAGCTGTACTACCTGCGCGACCTGTCGGGCAAAGCAGCTCGCATCAAGGAAAAACTGGCTTAAGTCCAGCTTCCGATGCAGAAAAAAGCAGCCTTCGGGCTGCTTTTTTGTTGCCCGAAATTCACCAATCCCCCCTGTAGGAGCTGCCGAAGGCTGCGATCTGTTGATCTTGCTTTTCATTCGGAAGCCCGTCACACAAGAGCAGTAACCCCATGACCCCGCGCGACCAGGAAATCGAACGCCGCACCGAACTCTCGGTGACCCGCGTAACCAAAGCCGTCTTTCCGCCGACCACCAACCACCACAACACGCTGTTCGGCGGCACTGCGCTGGCATGGATGGATGAAGTGTCGTTCATTACCGCCACGCGTTTCTGCCGCTTGCCACTGGTGACCGTGTCCACTGACCGCATCGACTTCAATCATGCGATCCCGGCGGGCTCGATCGTTGAGCTGGTGGGGAAGGTGATCAAGGTCGGCAACACCAGCCTCAAGGTCGAGGTAGAAGTGTTTGTTGAAAGCATGAGCTGCGACGGTCGCGAGAAAGCGATTCATGGCCAGTTCAGCTTTGTCGCCATTGATGATGACAAGCGACCGGTGCCGGTGCTTCCGGGTTTTGCCGGCTGAGTGTTCCGTGATCGGTTGCTCTGTGAAAGACTGTCGACCACCCGCAGTTGCTGCCTGACTTGAGCCTTTATGCCTGCCATCGACCATCCGCAGATTGACCAATTCCTCGACGCTTTATGGCTTGAAAAAGGCCTGTCCGATAACACCCGCGATGCCTACCGCAGCGATCTGGCGCTGTTCAACGGCTGGCTGCAGGAAAAGAACCTGGAGCTGATCAGCGCCGGTCGTGAGCTTATTCTCGATCACCTGTCCTGGCGTCTGGAGCAGAATTACAAGCCACGCTCTACCGCCAGATTTCTCTCCGGCGTGCGTGGCTTTTATCGGTATTTGCTGCGAGAAAAGATCATCACCGTTGACCCGACGTTACGCATCGACATGCCCCAACTGGGTAGGCCGCTGCCCAAGTCGCTGTCGGAAGCGGACGTCGAGGCGCTGCTGAAGGCGCCGGATCTGAGCGAAGCCATCGGCCAGCGCGACCGCGCCATGCTTGAAGTGCTCTATGCCTGTGGTCTGCGGGTCACCGAGTTGATCAGTCTGACGCTCGAACAGGTCAACCTGCGTCAGGGCGTGCTGCGGGTGATGGGCAAGGGCAGCAAGGAGCGGCTGGTGCCGATGGGCGAGGAGGCGATTGTCTGGGTCGAGCGTTACATGCGGGACGGTCGCAGCGAGTTGCTCGGCGGCCGGCCCAGTGACGTGCTGTTTCCCAGTCAGCGGGGTGAGCAGATGACTCGTCAGACCTTCTGGCACCGGATCAAGCATCAGGCCAAGGTCGCGGGGATCGGCAAGTCGCTGTCGCCGCACACCTTGCGGCATGCGTTCGCCACCCATTTGCTCAACCATGGCGCGGATTTGCGCGTGGTGCAGATGTTGCTCGGGCACAGCGATCTGTCGACCACGCAGATCTACACCCACGTCGCCCGCGCTCGATTGCAGGACCTGCACGCCAAACACCACCCAAGAGGCTGATGCAGGTTCCAATGTTGGAATGCTGACCTGTGGTGAGGGGATTTATCCCCGTTCGGCGACGAAGTCGTCGCAAAACCAGTCAACGCGGTTTGCCTGACTGAATGATGGCGGATGGTTTTGGCGCTGCTTCGCAACCCATCGGGGATAAATCCCCTCGCCACGCTGAGGATTGCCAATCGAGCATCACAGTTTCTCTGGCATCCAGCGCATTCGGCCACCGTGACCTTATGTGTTAGGCTTTGCCGGTTTGCACGATGGACGGTTATGACCCGGTGTTTCGGCACGGGCGTTCTGATCGATCCATTTGTCCGCCTTCAGGAGTTCTCATGCGTCTGACCCAGATTTTCGCCGCCGCAGCCATTGCGTTGGTCAGTACCTTTGCCGTCGCCGATGACGCGGCCAACAAAGCCATTCGTCAAAGTCTCGAAAAACTCGAACTCGAGGTTCCGGTAGAAAGCATCAACGCCAGCCCGCTGCCAGGCATGTATGAAGTCAAGCTCAAGGGCAGTCGCGTGCTGTACGCCAGCGCCGACGGCCAATACATCGTTCAGGGCTATCTGTTTCAGCTCAAGGACGGCAAGCCCGTCAACCTGACCGAGAAGACCGAGCGTCTCGGCGTCTCCAAACTGGTCAACGCCATTCCGGTTGCCGAAACCGTGGTGTACCCGGCCGTGGGCGAAACCAAATCGCACATCACCGTATTCACCGACACTACCTGCCCGTACTGCCACAAACTGCACGCCGAAGTGCCTGAGCTGAACAAGCGCGGCATTGAAGTGCGTTATGTGGCGTTCCCGCGTCAGGGCCTCGGTTCGCCGGGCGACGAGCAACTGCAAGCCGTGTGGTGCTCGAAAGACAAGAAAGCCGCCATGGACAAAATGGTCGATGGCAAGGAAATCAAGGCCGCCAAGTGCGAGAACCCGGTTTCCAAACAGTTCGCGCTCGGTCAGTCGATTGGCGTGAATGGCACACCGGCCATCGTTTTGGCTGACGGACAAGTCATTCCGGGCTACCAGCCGGCGCCACAAGTCGCCAAACTGGCGCTGGGCGTCAAGTAATTCGCATCGTCACGGTCAGCCTTTGACGATCATGGTCCGGTGGCAGCATCGCCGGGCCATTAATAGAGAACCGCGAGCACGCGGTTGTTTTCCGGCCGACCCTGCGTCGGCCGTTTTATGGGGAGTTCACAGTGAATCCGGTCAAAGTAGGCATCTGTGGGTTAGGGACCGTCGGTGGCGGTACCTTCAACGTACTTCAGCGCAACGCCGAGGAAATTGCTCGTCGTGCCGGGCGTGGGATCGAAGTGGCACAAATTGCCATGCGCACGCCAAAGCCTCAGTTCCAGACGACCGGTATTGCGATTACCAACGATGTCTTCGAAGTGGCCACGAACCCTGAGATCGACATCGTCATAGAGCTGGTGGGCGGCTACACCGTTGCCCGCGAGCTGGTACTCAAGGCCATCGAGAATGGCAAGCATGTGGTCACCGCGAACAAGGCTCTGATTGCCGTTCACGGTAATGAAATTTTCGCCAAGGCACGCGAGAAAGGCGTGATCGTGGCGTTTGAAGCGGCAGTGGCCGGTGGCATTCCGGTGATCAAGGCGATCCGTGAAGGCCTGTCCGCCAACCGCATCAACTGGGTCGCCGGGATCATCAACGGTACAGGCAACTTCATCCTCACCGAAATGCGTGAGAAGGGTCGCACCTTTGAAGACGTGCTGGCCGAAGCTCAGGCACTGGGTTACGCCGAAGCCGATCCGACTTTCGACGTTGAAGGCATCGACGCGGCGCACAAGCTGACGATTCTGGCCTCCATCGCGTTCGGCATTCCGCTGCAATTCGACAAGGCTTACACCGAAGGCATCACCAAGCTGACCACGGCTGACGTCAACTACGCCGAAGCGCTGGGCTATCGCATCAAGCACCTCGGCGTGGCGCGCAGCACTGACGCCGGCATTGAGTTGCGTGTACACCCGACGCTGATCCCGGCCGATCGCCTGATCGCTAACGTCAACGGCGTGATGAACGCGGTGATGGTCAACGGCGACGCTGCCGGTTCAACCCTGTTCTACGGTGCTGGCGCTGGCATGGAGCCGACGGCTTCGTCGGTGATCGCCGACCTCGTGGACGTGGTTCGCGCCATGACCTCCGACCCGGAAAACCGCGTACCGCATCTGGCCTTCCAGCCGGATTCGCTGTCGGCCCATCCGATTTTGCCGATCGAAGCCTGCGAAAGCGCCTACTACCTGCGTATTCAGGCCAAGGACCATCCGGGCGTTCTCGCTCAGGTGGCGAGCATCCTCTCGGAGCGCGGCATCAACATCGAGTCGATCATGCAGAAGGAAGTCGAGGAACACGACGGTCTGGTGCCGATGATCCTGCTGACCCACCGTGTGGTGGAAAAGCGTATCAACGATGCGATCGCCGCTCTCGAGGCCCTTGCCGGCGTGGACGGTCCGGTTGTGCGGATCCGCGTCGAACACTTGAATTAACAGCAGCGGCAAGCTTCAAGCTTCAAGCTGCAAGTAAAAGCAGAGCCGCTTTTCACTTGTAGCTTGCAGCTCACAGCTTGTAGCTCAAACCGAAGGTTTGCCCTTATGCGTTATATCAGTACCCGCGGCCAGGCACCGGCCCTGAATTTCGAAGACGTCCTGCTGGCAGGTCTTGCCACCGACGGCGGTCTGTACGTCCCGGAAGTCCTGCCCCGTTTCACTCAGGAAGAAATCGCTTCCTGGGCTGGCCTACCTTATCACGAGCTGGCCTTTCGGGTTATGCGACCGTTCGTGACCGGCAGTATTCCGGACGCCGATTTCAAAAAAATTCTTGAAGAAACCTACGGGGTGTTCTCGCACAGCGCCGTCGCGCCGCTGCGTCAGTTGAACGGCAACGAATGGGTGCTCGAGCTGTTCCACGGCCCGACCCTGGCGTTCAAGGACTTCGCCCTGCAACTGCTCGGTCGTCTGCTCGACTATGTGCTGGAAAAGCGTGGCGAGCGCGTGGTGATCGTCGGTGCCACCTCGGGTGATACCGGTTCGGCTGCCATTGAAGGCTGCAAACACTGCGAAAACGTCGACATCTTCATCCTGCACCCACACAACCGTGTGTCCGAAGTGCAGCGTCGCCAGATGACCACGATTTTCGGCGAGAACATCCACAACATCGCTATTGAAGGCAACTTCGACGACTGCCAGGAAATGGTCAAGGCCAGCTTCGCCGACCAGAGCTTCCTCAAAGGCACACGTCTGGTGGCAGTGAACTCGATCAACTGGGCGCGGATCATGGCCCAGATCGTTTACTACTTCCACGCAGCCCTGCAGCTGGGCGGCCCGGCGCGTTCGGTATCGTTCTCGGTGCCAACTGGCAACTTCGGCGACATCTTCGCCGGTTACCTGGCACGCAACATGGGCCTGCCGATCAACCAGTTGATCGTCGCCACCAACCGCAACGACATCCTGCACCGCTTCATGAGCGGCAATCAGTACGTCAAGGAAACCCTGCACGCGACATTGTCGCCGTCGATGGACATCATGGTCTCGTCGAACTTCGAGCGCCTGCTGTTCGACCTGCACGGTCGCAACGGTGCAGCGATTGCCGGGCTGATGGATTCGTTCAAGCAGGGCGGTGGTTTCAGCGTCGAGCAAGAGCGCTGGACCGAAGCACGCAAACTGTTCGACTCGTTGGCTGTCGACGATGCCCAGACTTGTGAAACCATCGCCGAAGTTTACGAGCAGACCGGTGAACTGCTGGATCCGCACACGGCCATCGGTGTCAAAGCCGCGCGCGAGTGCCGTCGCAGCCTGGACATCCCGATGGTCATTTTGGGCACTGCCCATCCAGTGAAATTCCCGGACGCGGTGGAGAAGGCCGGTGTAGGAAAAGCTCTCGAGCTACCTGCACATCTTTCTGATTTGTTTGAGCGAAATGAGCGCAGCACCGTTCTGCCGAACGACCTGAAAGCCGTGCAGGCCTTTGTCAGCCAGCATGGCAACCGCGGCAAGCCACTTTAAGCCCGCGAAAGCTGTCACATTTTGAAGCCCGTCTCCTGACGGGCTTTTTTGTTTCTACTGCCACACTGCTCGGGTTTTCACCCACGAAGGACGGGTGAGTCGATCACGAAGGATGTGGCAATGCTGTTTTATAGAGGTTTGAAACCGGCACTGGTTTGCCTGGTCTTTTTCGGGGTGCTGGGACTGTTGCGCTGCAGTGTGGCGGCGCAATTGGCACTGCAAGAAAACGCCGAGGTGTCTGGCGTCCAGCCTGTCGAGCTGGATGCACGCGAGCGCCAATGGATTCGCGACAACCCCAAGGTGACGGTGGCGTCGGTGCAGTACCCGTTGTATCTGTTTCAGGATGAACATGGGCACTGGAGCGGTTTGAACATTGATGTGCTCAAGCGCGTCACTGCGATGACCGGTCTGCGATTTGAGCATCACGAGTCGTTTTCTACCGAGCAAATGCTCGAGCGCCTCGAGAGTGGGCAGGCTGACATGAGTACCACCCTGGCCATGAGCGATGAGCGCAAAGTGTTTCTGGATTTCAGTCACGCATTTGGCGGCGCAGGATGGGTGTTTGTCGGCCGCGCTGGAGCACCATCGGTGGAGTCTCTGGAGCAACTGGCCAAACGGGTGCTGGTGCTACCGGCCAGGCACGCACTGGAGGACATGATCCGCCGCGATTACCCGTCGATCCAGATTCGCTCGGTCAAGACTTACGCCGAAGCGCGAGCATTGGTCGAGAGCGGTGAGGCCGACGCAACCATCGAAAACGAAATCGGTGCGCAGCTTTATCCATTGGGTCTGCTCAAGGTCGGCGCTCTGGTGGAGGGCAAGTGGGAGGCTGATCACCTGGCAATACGCAAGGGCATGCCCGAACTCTTGAGTATTCTCAACAAGGCGCTGGAGGCGTTTCCCGCGGCCGAACTGCGCGCCATTCAACTGAAGTGGCTAGAGGGTATTTCCCTGGCTCCGGTGCCTTCGCTCTGGCAACGGATAATTGAGTGGGGCTGTTGGGCAACGGTAGTCTTTGGCGTGTTTGGACTGCTCTCGCTGGTGTGGAATCGACGGCTGACGGTGGTGATCAAGCAGCGGCGGGCGGCCGAGAAAGACCTTGGCGATCAATTGGCCTTTCAGCATGCGCTGATCGATTCCATGCCCGATCCCGTATTCGTCCGTGATCTGCAAGGGCGCTTGATTATGTGCAACCGCAGTTACGAGGAGGCGCTTTCGGTTCGGCTGGATCAGATTCAGGGGCGGCTGTTGATCGAAATTGATGCCTTGCCCGAAGCGACGGCGTTGATGCTGCACGGCGAGTTCATGGTGCAGTTGCGCACACGCAAGTCATGCTTCATCAAACGGCATTTGCAGCTCAAGAACGGTCGCCGCGAGATCTATCAGTGGACGGTGCCGTTCTACAGTGCCGACGGAAATTTGCGTGGTTTGCTGGGCGGCTGGACGGACATCACTCAGCGTCGGATGGAAAGTGGGTGTCGATGTCAGCATTGAAGATCGGAAATGTCCTATAAGACGCGGCTACTTTTCCGATGGGAGGCTTAAGACGGCTGCCCTAGAGTGGACGATAAATGCGGTGAGAGTCCGCGATTGTCGCTCCAGAGGTCGCCCATGCGCTCGCTTAAAGTCCTGATTCTTGAACCCGATCCGTTTCAGATGATGGCATTGCATCAAATGCTCAATGCCATCGGCATATACAACGTACTCACCGCGCCGTCGCTGGCAGCGGCCTTGTGTTCGCTGGGGCATCGCGGTGCAGTCGATATCGCCATTTGCGATCCACAGCTCAAGGGCGGCCATGGCCTGGCCTTGATCCAGCATCTGGCGGTGCAGCGTGAGGCGCGTGCGCTGATTCTATTGGGTACGGTCGCACCGAGTCTGCTGAGCGATCTTGAGCCGTTGTTGAGCAAACATCGATTGCGACTGTTGGGACGTCTGCAAACGCCGGTATCGGCGGTATTGATGAGAGGGCTGCTGGACAGCTACCTGATCGCCTCTATGCAACCTGTCGAGGTCTGATGCGTACGGTTATTTTTATGTCACCTTCGCCGTGCATGCTCTGACAGACCGGTGACACTCCAATGCTTGCGACCGGAATACAGAACTTTCTTCTCGGGCCGATTGTCATTTAATGTAGACATGCCCCAGACACAATGTTTTCGGACTATTGAGTGGAGATCGAGATGGAAAGTATCAGTCTATTGCTCGGTGAGGCTCTGAGCCCGTATCAGGTTTCGTTGTCTCCAAACGGTGCTCATGGCGAATGCCTGGTGAGCTTGAAGAACAGCAGCGGCGCAATTGTGGTGGAACGCGAATTCAATCAGGCGCAGCTGACCGACAAGCGTCAGTTGACCGATGTTGTCGACGGCTTGCACCGTGACATCCTGATTGCCGAAGGACGCCTGGAACCCTGCGTGATCGCGGCCTTGCGCAATGCCGCTCTGGACAAACGTCCTGTGCTCTAAAGATGAATTATTTTTTGTGGGAACCTTCCTGCATCCCTGTCAGTCAGACCCCGTAACAGCAAGATCAAGCATTGTGCTCCGGTGCTTGTCGCTTGCTGCTACTGGCCTTTATGTAGGCCACGTTTAACCCCGAGTCGTCTCCCCACTTCTCGGGGTTTCTTTTGTCCGCGATTTATTCACTGCGCCGATTGGTGTTCGAAAAACCTTCGGGCCTGTTCGACGTAATCGGTGCGCATCTCAGGATCGAGCCAGTCGGCGTAGCGCTGGTTCAATGGATCGTGAGGCAGAGTGCGAAGCAACTGGTTGATCTCGGTGATCGCCTGGCGCCCCTCAGGTGTGTCGGAGCAGCCGATGTAACCCGAAAGATATTTTCCGTTGTCCCGAATCGGATAGAAGCGCAATTCGTCTTCGGCAATTTGCGCCAGATGAGCCTGATAACGGATCTCCGGCCAGTAGCCCAGCACCGCCTGCAAACGACCGAGGCGCTGCATCAGCAGCAGACTGTTAAGGGCGTCGTTGCCGTAATGGGCGGTCAGTGCATCCTTCGGTGCCTGGCGCAGCAAATTGTCGACCAGCTCACCGTAACTGCGCTCCGCCACGACGCCGACCTTGTCTTCGCCATTGGCCAGGAGCGCCGCCAGATCAACTTCACCGTCCACCAGAAAAGGCGCCAACACGCCGTGATCTTTCTGACGCACCACCAGCCCATTGCTGACAGCGCGGAACGCGGGGATGGAAAAAGCGATCCATTGCGCGCGCTCCTTGCTCCACATCAGCGACGGGTCGCACGTGAAGGATGCTTCTTGAAGCATCTGCATGCCTCGGGCGCGGTTGACCCGCATCAGCGTGTGTTCGTATTGCGGCATGCCGGCGATCAGCATCGGCATAAGGTGGTCGATGACTCCCTGACCCTTTTTCGGGCCTTCAAAAATGGTCAGTGGCGGCAGATCGCGCAGTAACCAGACCAACGTCGGTTTCGCCTGTACCCAGGCTGGCAGGGCCAGCAGAAACAACAGGCCGAACAGCCGCCACGTCCACCAGTGGTGGGCGCGGTTGGCGTTCGATTTCTGCAGGCTTTTCAGCTCAAATGGCTCCGTCTTCACGCAGCTGGGCGATCTGCTTCTCGTCGTAGCCAAGATCGTGGAGTACCTGCGCATTGTGTTCACCGAGCTGCGGTCCGACCCATTCGGAGGAGCCCGGTGTCTCTGAGAGTTTCGGCACGATTCCGGGCATCTTGAAGGGTTTGCCATCCGGCAATTTGGCGTGCAGGAACATTTCCCGGGCCAGGTATTGCGGATCGGTGAACATGTCCTCGGCGCTGAAGATCCGGCTGACCGGCACCTCGGCCTGATTGAGCAGATCCAGCACGGTTTGCAGTGGCAGCGAATTGACCCAGCGATCGATCACGCCATACAACTCGTCACGTCGACTGTCGCGCCCGTCATTGCTGGCCAGCATTGGGTCGTTGGCCAGATCTTCACGGCCGATGGTCAGCATGAAACGCTTGAAAATCGCATCGCCATTGGCGCCGATCTGCACATGCTTGCCGTCGGCGCTGGTGTGGATAGAGGAGGGCGTGATGCCGGGCATGATGTTGCCGGTGCGCTCGCGGATGAAACCGAACACATCGAACTCCGGCACCATGCTTTCCATCATGGCGAAGATCGCTTCATACAGTGCGACATCGACCACTTGGCCCAAACCGCCGTTGACCTCGCGATGACGCAGCGCCATCAGCGCGCCGATCACGCCCCACAGCGCCGCAATCGAATCGCCGATGGAGATCCCGGTACGCACCGGCGGTCGATCCTCGAAACCGGTGATGTAGCGCAAGCCACCCATGGATTCGCCCACGGCTCCGAAACCTGGTTGATCCTTCATCGGCCCGGTTTGACCAAAACCGGAGAGTCGCACCATCACCAGTTTCGGGTTCAAGGCGTGCAGGGTTTCCCAGCTCAGACCGAGTTTCTCCAGGACGCCGGGTCGAAAATTCTCGATCAGGATGTCGGCTTCAGCGAGCAATTTTTTCAGGATGGCCAAACCGTCAGGATGTTTGAGGTTCAGTGTCAGCGACTTCTTGTTGCGCGCCTGAACAAACCACCACAAGGACGTGCCTTCGTACAACTTGCGCCATTTGCGCAGCGGATCACCGCCGTCCGGCGATTCGATCTTGATCACTTCGGCGCCGAATTCGCCGCAAATGCGCGAGGCAAACGGCCCGGCAATCAACGTACCCAATTCAATGACTTTCACACCGCTGAGCGGTTTATTGGCGAACGGCATACTGAATCCTGTAGGACAAGGCTGAGCGTATACAGCGTTTTAACATAGCCGGCCGTCAGGCGCCCAAAGTTGATCGCCATCAATTCGATGATTGCCTACCGCATCGGTTAGACTTGCCGACTTTCCTCGTATCAAGAAGCCCGTTCATGGCCCAGCCTTCCACCACTTACAAGTTTGAACTGAACCTCACCGACCTCGACCGCAGTGTCTACGAGAGCGTCAAGCAGACCATCGCCCGTCACCCTTCGGAGACCGAAGAGCGCATGACCGTGCGGTTGCTGGCCTACGCCCTCTGGTACAACGAGCAGTTGTCGTTTGGCCGTGGTCTGTCAGACGTGGATGAACCTGCGCTGTGGGAAAAAAGCCTGGACGACCGTGTCCTGCACTGGATCGAAGTCGGCCAGCCGGATTCCGACCGTCTGACCTGGTGCTCGCGCCGTACCGAACGCACCAGCCTGCTCGCCTACGGCAGCCTGCGCGTGTGGGAGACCAAGGTGATTCCGGCGATCAAGAACCTGAAAAACGTCAACATCGCCGCCGTCCCGCAAGAAGTCCTGGAAACCCTGGCCAAGGACATGCCCCGCGTCATCAAGTGGGACGTGATGATCAGCGAAGGGACGATTTTCGTCACCGACGACCGTGGTCAACACGAAGTCCAGTTGCAATGGCTGCAAGGCGAGCGCGGCTGATCCGCCTTCGCTGACTAATCCTACGTATTGAAGAGAAGTATCCGTTACCCCATGCGCATCGAACCTCGCGAACTGCCTGCCACTCTGCCATTTCTCGGTGATCTGCCGCCGCTGCTGACGCGCTTGTACGCGGCGCGGGGCGTGCAGTCCGAGGTGGAACTGGACAAGAGCCTCAAGCACTTGATCCCGTTTGAGAAACTCAAGGGCATCGAGGCCGCGGTAGACCTGCTGGTGACGGCGCTGGAACAACGTCAGCGCATCCTCATCGTCGGTGACTTCGATGCCGATGGCGCGACGGCCAGCACAGTCGGCATGCTCGGCTTGCGCTTGTTGGGCGCGGCGCATGTCGACTATCTGGTGCCGAACCGCTTTGAATACGGCTACGGCCTGACCCCGGAAATCGTCGAAGTCGCGCTGACCCGTGAGCCGCAATTGTTGATCACTGTCGACAACGGCATCTCCAGCGTCGAAGGTGTGGCTGCCGCCAAGAAGGCCGGGCTCAAAGTATTGATCACCGACCACCACTTGCCCGGCGATGAACTGCCGTTGGCCGATGCGCTGGTCAATCCAAACCAGCCGGGCTGCGAGTTCCCAAGCAAGGCGCTGGCCGGGGTCGGAGTGATTTTCTACGTGTTGATGGCCTTGCGGGCGCGCCTGCGCAGCCTCGGCTGGTACGAGAACAGCCCACAGCCGAACATCGGTGAACTGCTCGATCTGGTGGCGCTGGGCAGCGTCGCTGACGTGGTGCCGCTGGACGCCAACAACCGGATTCTGGTGCATCAGGGGCTGGAGCGGATTCGGGCCGGGCGCGCGCGGCCGGGGATCAAAGCGATTCTCGAAGTGGCCAAGCGTGATGCTGCGCGTATCACTTCAACCGATCTGGGATTCATCGTCGGCCCTCGCCTGAACGCCGCCGGGCGTCTGGATGACATGAGCCTGGGCATCGAATGCCTGCTCACCGCCGACGCCAACCTGGCCCGGGAAATGGCCGCGCAACTGGATGGCATGAATCAGGATCGCAAATCCATCGAGCAGGGCATGCAGCGTGAAGCGCTGGCCCAACTCAAGGATCTGCCCGTTGAGTCGATGCCGTTTGGCCTGTGTCTGTTTGATCCTGAATGGCACCAAGGTGTTATCGGTATTCTTGCCTCGCGGATGAAAGAGCGTTATTTCCGTCCGACCATTGCCTTCGCCGACGCTGGCGACGGATTGCTCAAGGGGTCTGGGCGTTCGGTGCAGGGTTTCCATATTCGCGATGCGTTGAGCGTGGTCGCGGCGCAATACCCAAACCTGATCGCCAAGTACGGTGGCCACGCGATGGCGGCTGGCCTGACCTTGCCGCAAGAGAATTTTCCGTTATTCGCCGAAGCATTCGACGCCGAAGTACGTAGGCAACTTCGCGAAGAAGACCTGACCGGGCGTTTGCTGTCCGATGGCACGCTGGCCGTTGAAGAATTCCACCTCGAACTGGCCCGCGCCCTGCGCCATGCCGGGCCTTGGGGGCAACACTTCCCTGAGCCGCTGTTCCACGGTGTGTTCCAGTTGGTCGAGCAGCGCGTGGTCGGCGAGCGTCACCTGAAAGTGGTTCTGAAAAGCGAATGCGGCTCGGTGAAGCTCGACGGCATTGCGTTCGGTATCGATCGTGATATCTGGCCCAATCCGACGATTCAATGGGTAGAGCTGGCCTACAAACTCGACGTCAACGAGTTCCGCGGCAACGAGACAGTGCAACTGATGATTGCCCACATCGAACCGCGCTGAAGACCAAAAGATCGCAGCCTTCGGCAGCTCCTACATGGGAATGCGCCCTGTAGGAGCTGCCGAAGGCTGCGATCTTTTCTTGAATTTCCCCCGATCCCCCGTTGTCGACTAGGCTCTAAGCACTGCTTGATTGGCCTTGTGACGTCTTGTCGAATTTTTTGCCCGCGGGGGCGGGTGCTGCACCTTTTCCTGTCACTCGTCGACTTTTCAAACAGAACCCTGGAGCCTGCCCACTGATTTGAGAGGTGCCCCATGAGTCTGCTGCTTGAACCTTTTACCCTTCGCCAACTGACCCTGCCCAACCGCATCGCCGTATCGCCCATGTGCCAATACTCCAGCGTCGACGGCCTGGCCAACGACTGGCATCTGGTGCACCTCGGCAGCCGCGCAGTGGGCGGCGCCGGGCTGATATTCACCGAAGCCACGGCGGTCACGGCCGACGGGCGGATCACCGCCGAAGACCTTGGCCTGTGGAACGACGAACAGATCGAAGCGCTGCAACGCATCACCCGATTCATTACCGCTCAGGGCGCGGTCGCCGGCATTCAACTGGCCCACGCCGGGCGCAAGGCCAGCACTCACCGCCCCTGGATTGGCAAACATGGCAGCGTCAAACCCGATGATGGCGGCTGGACACCGGTTGGCCCTTCACCCATTGCCTTCGACCCGCAACATACCCAACCCAAACAACTGGATGAAGGGCAAATCGCCGACGTCATTCAAGCCTTTGTGGATGCCGCCAAGCGCGCGCTGACTGCGGGTTTCAGTGTGGTCGAAGTGCATGCGGCCCACGGTTATCTGCTGCATCAGTTTCTGTCGCCGCTGAGTAATCAACGGCGGGATCAGTACGGCGGCTCATTCGAAAACCGCATTCGTCTGGTGCTGCAAGTCACCGAAGCCGTTCGCGCTGTCTGGCCGGAAGAGTTGCCAGTGTTTGTCCGCGTGTCGGCTACCGACTGGGTCGAGGATGGCTGGAACCCTGACGAAACCGTGGAGCTGGCGCGTCGCCTGCACACCCTCGGTGTGGACCTGATCGATGTTTCGTCGGGCGGCACCGCAGCCAACGCTGAGATTCCCGTTGGGCCGGGCTATCAAACCCGTTTCGCCGAACGCGTGCGCAAGGAGTCAGGCATCGCCACCGGCACTGTGGGAATGATTACCGAGCCCGCCCAGGCCGAGCACATTCTGCGAACCTGTCAGGCCGACATCATCTTCCTCGCCCGCGAACTGCTGCGTGATCCGTACTGGCCGCTGCACGCCGATGATGACCTGGGTGGGCGCAAAGCCGTATGGCCGGCGCAATATCAGCGCGCGACCCATCGTGATCAGCCGATTCACGAGTCTGACCTGCGCGATTGATTGAACCGCCAGAAAACAAAAAGCCCCGGCCAGTGATGGTCGGGGCTTTGTTTTCATCTTTCTGATTCTGTAGTGCTTGGGGAGCCGCCATCGCTGGCAAGCCAGCTCACACAGGTTTTGTGGTGAAACACACTTCACATTTCAACTTCGCTCCGTGTAGGAGCTGCGGCACGCTGCGATCTTTTGATTTTGACTCAGAAAACCTACAGCAAGATCAGAAAATCGCAGCCTCCGGCAGCTCCTACATGGACCCCGTACAGTCACTAGTTGCCAATGTGAACATAGAATCCATGTGGGGCTGGCTTGCCAGCGATGAGGTCCGTTCAGACGCTATGGAACCATCAAGGGTACTTACGCTTGTCCGGCGCCGGTGGGAAGTACTGGTACAACCAGGTCTCACTCAACGTGCGGTCATTGGTACGGATGAACAACCGCAGCTCAACCGGCTCGACGCTGTCATTGGTTGGATACCAGTCGAACAGGATCCGATAGCCCTTGATGTCATCCAGCACCAGCACGCTGAAGTCCTGAACCTTGCCGTTCGAGCAGGTGATCACCGGCTCAATCCCGGTGCCCTGCGGCAGGCGGTCGAGACCGCCTCCGTTGAAGTCCACGGCGAAACGACGCGCCCAGACTGGCGGATAATGCTCGCCGGGTGCCCAGCCTTCGACGAAACCGCCCATACCGGAGCGCGTGGCGTGCACTCGCGCCAACGGCGTACTCACCGGCGGCAGGGCGCTCCAGTACAGCTTGTAGCCGTAATTCAGCGAATCCCCGGCAGCCACCGGTTTTTTCGGTGTCCAGAACGCCACAATGTTATCGAGGGTCTCGCCGGTTGTAGGAATTTCCAGCAGATCGATAGAGCCTTCGCCCCACGCGGTTGTAGGTTCTACCCACAGGCTCGGGCGCTTGCTGTACCAGTCGACGGTGTCCTGATAGTTGGCGAACTCATGGTCGGTCTGCACCAGGCCAAAGCCCTTCGGATCCGTATCGGCAAACGCGTTGAATTGCAGGGTTGCCGGGTTGTTCAGCGGGCGGCAGATCCACTCGCCGTTGCCACGCCACATCGCCAGGCGATCCGAATCGTGGATTTGCGGGTGAATGGTGTCGCACATACGGCGTTCGTGGGTGCCGCAACTGAACATACTGGTCATCGGCGAGATGCCCAACTGTTCGATGGCAGTACGCGCATTGATGTGTGCGTCGACTTCCATTACCACGCGCTCGGCCTGGCAATCGATGTCGAAACGGTAAGCGCCTGTGGCACTCGGCGAATCGAGCAAGGCGTACACCACAAAACGCGTGGCGTTCTTGTCCGGTGTCTCGAACCAGAACTTGGTGAAGTCAGGGAATTCTTCGCGTTTCTTCGCGTAAGTGTCGATCGCCAGTCCGCGCGCCGAAAGGCCATATTGGCCAGTGGCATCGACTGCACGGAAATAGCTGGCGCCGAGAAACGATAGAACGTCATGCCGATCAAGTTCCGGAGCCTTGAACAACTTGAAACCGGCAAAACCCAGGTCGCCCTTGAGCTGCTGGGTGTCGACCGAGGTGTTTTCATAGTTGAACAGCGCCGGACGGAAATGCACCTCGCGGGCGGTGCGTGTCTTGGCATCGACGCTGTACATGCGCACCGGCTGACGGAAACCCATGCCGACGTGGAAGAACTGCACGTCCAGTTGACCCTTGTTCTCCTTCCACAACGAATGCTCGCCGTCGTAGCGGATCGCGTTGAAGTTTTGCGGGGTCATGGTCGCCAGGGTCGGCGGTAGTACCTGTTTGGTGTCCTGATAGGCGTTGCCAGCGAGTTGCTTGGCTTGACGCTTCAGCGCTTCGAAATCGAAGGCCTGCGCCTCGCCATCGGCGGCGCCACCACTGGGGGCCGCCCAGGCACGACTGGCCAGCAGGCCGGTGGCCGAAAGACCGGTGTAAGCCGCAATGGCCATGGACGCTTTGAGCAAATTCCTGCGGTGCATAAATACAACCTGTCGTGTGCAATCCCGCGCCTTTCCTGGCACGTGCTGGATCATAAATAACGGTTCGGACAAGCCTTCGACCAAACGCAACGGACTATAAACAGATGCCGGATAGCTTAAACCGTTCGATTGTCGAGCAGAAATGATTGATTACAAGGCGCCATCTGGCAATGAAACAAGACATGTCTGTATTTTTTCCGACAGTGCTTTCTGATTTATACGACATATCTGCTTTTATCGACTAATTACTCTAAATAACCCTTTTCAGCACCGATTTAATTTCTATTCTATAGGCATGACCGGCTGCGAACCTTCAGACCGGTGGGGCACTCGACGCTGCTGACAGGGGCAGGGCGATGTGGTGGTTTAGCAGTTCTTTGACGTATTAGAGAAGGACATCGTCCATGGCAAAAATACAAGGCATCACCGACATGTTGGGCATCTTTCCGTGTCTGGGCAGCGGCCGCAGAAGACGCCGGCTAAGCTCCGATGAGCTGAAACTGGTGGAGCGTTATCGAGAGCTTTCGGAGAGTGATCGGATAGCGATGCGCTATCTGGTGGACGCGATGAGGAGTGTTTCGCGGTTTTGAGTTGTGAAATGAAAAAAGGGCGGACTGAACAGTCCGCCCTTTTTTTGCCTGCAGGAAATGCGAGCTAAGCGCGTAGTCACGGGGCTGGGCTTGATAGGGAGGGCGAGCAACATCTGGAAGCACACTTGTAAGTCTGTCCAGGGCACTTTCGAACTAGGCTGAGGGCCTTATAGATCCTGATAACCCCAGTTTGGAGGCGAAACATGAACACCCGTGGCTTGCTCGATCAACTTCTCAAATCCGGCCAGGATCTGTTACAGAACAAGGCCGGCGGATCGCAGAACAAATCGGCTGCCGGTGGCTTGGGCGGCTTGCTTGGCGGGTCTTCCGGCGGCGGAGGCCTCGGCGGTCTGCTCTCAGGCGCGGGTGGTGGTGCATTGGCGGCGGGCGCCATGGGCCTGCTGCTCGGCAGTAAAAAGGCGCGAAATGTCGGCGGCAAAGTGGCTGTCTACGGCGGCCTCGCCGCGCTGGGCGTGTTGGCCTACAAGGCTTACGGCAACTGGAACGCCCAGCAAGGCAAAGCTCCGCAGACAGAACCACAAACCCTCGACCGCTTGCCACCGGCGCAAGTCGAACAACACAGCCAGGCGATCCTCAAGGCTCTGGTCGCCGCCGCCAAAGCTGACGGCCATATCGACGACCGCGAACGCCAACTGATCGAAGGCGAATTCACCAAACTCGACAACGATCAGGAACTGCGACACTGGCTACACGCCGAACTCAACAAACCCCTCGACCCAGCAGACGTCGCCCGCGCCGCTAGCACCCCGGAAATGGCGGCTGAGATGTACATCGCCAGTGTGATGCTGGTGGACGAGGAGAGCTTTATGGAGAAGAGCTACCTGGATGAACTGGCGCGGCAGTTGAAGCTGGAGCCGGGGTTGAAGGTGGAGTTGGAGAAGCAGGTGCGGTTGGCTGCTGTGTAAACGGTACGAAAAAAAAATCGCAGCGTTGGGCTGCGATTTTTTTGCATTTTTGTGGCGATGAAATTACGCGCTTTGCAAATCTACCCTTCAGCGAAACTGCTTAGTAGCCGTAAATGGGGGCATAGTAAGAAAGAGGAGGGTGATTGTTTTCCCATTCTTTAGAAAGTGCGATTCCCTGTTTTATTTCTTCAGGTTGCATTTTTTTTGCAATTTCCACGAGATTCAATCTTGCATCTTCCGGTGCGATTGCTCCGCCTTTGAGGTTTGCTATTAAGTAGGTGAATCCGTAAGCCTTAACCAAATCTAAAGGAAATCCATAAGTGTCAGGAAGATGGGCGATGTTTAGTGCATACCCCCCTAGTGCGTTTATATGTCCGGATTCGGCTGTTTTTTTGAGCCAGGTTCCGATCTCTTCTTTACTGCCATTGTGTTCATATAAATAGTTTGCATACAGGTACATACCCGGGGGGTAACCTCCTTCTGCTGAAGCCTTAAACCATTTTTTAACTGCTTTCTCGCGACTGCCGGGGATCAAGAACCAGCCCTCTCCACTTTTGTAAGCACTAGCGAGTAGTTTTTGAGCATACGTATCACCCGATTCAGCGGCCCTTTCCAGCCATTCCAATCCTTGATTTGCTGTAAACAGCACAACCATTGCCTCAGTGTCACCTTTTTCGGCACGCTCACGAGCAATTCTTAAAGTTTGCTCTCTCCAGTCAATATTACCTTTCCCTGCGCAATCATCTAATAAGTTGCACAGATCCTTTTTACTACTTAGACGTAACATGGCGTATAGGTCGCCCTGATCTGCCGCAGCTACGTACCAGTTTCTGGCTTCCTCCGTCATGTATCGATTACTCAGTCGTATCGCCTCGCCCAGGAAATATTGAGACTTTTTATCGCCAGCCTCGGCCGCAGCTCGCAAAAACGGTTGCGAGGAAGTCCATGCTCCTTGTTGATAAAAAACAATTCCCTTGTCTCTGGCCTTTGCCTCGGACTCTGTCAATTGTCCAGCGGAAGCGTTGGATAAGAAAAGGAATATAAGGAAACTTAAAATTGCTCGATTGATCAATGTTAGATCCGTTGTTAATGGCTTTGAGATCGTTGTTATGGTGTTGAGGCGGGTAAAAAGGGGCAGCAAAATAGGATGGGTTTATTTAATTGTAGTTTTTATTAAATAAACCCATCTCTTTTGTGTTGTTGGTTTTTCTCTGATTGTAGCGGCATGACTAGTAACCGTAAATGGGATCAAAATAAGATAAAGGCGCGTGAGATCTTTCCCAGTCTTTAGAGAACTCCGTTGCTTTTTTTATTTCTTCAGGGCTCATTTTTTTTTCTAACTCTGGGAGCAGTCTGTTCGCATCTTCAGGTGCTGTACCTGCCTCGAGTTTCGAAAGTAAAAGCGTCAAGCCATAAGCTTCAGCCAGGTTTTCTGGGTAACCTAGTTCGTTAGATGGGTCTGAAACTTTGTATGCGTAGGTGCCCACTGCATCTATGTGGCTGTGTTCCGCTGCTTTTTTGACCCAGTATGCTATATCTTCTTTACTGCCGTTATGGTCATATAAATAGTTCGCATAGAGGAACATGCCTCTTGGGTTGCCACCTTCAGATGATGCTTTAAACCATTTGATTATTGCTTTTTCTCTACTGCCCGGAATCAAGAACCATCCAGCGCCACTTTTATAAGCGCTAGCCAACAGTTGTTGGGCATAACTGTCACCCGCTTCAGCCGCTTTCTCTAGCCATGACAGACCCTGGCCGGCCGTAAATAGAACAGTCATTGCCTCTGTATCGCCTTTTTTTGCTCTTTCTTGAGCGGTAATCAGAGCATGTTCTCGCCAATCAATCCCGTTTTTATTAGCGCAAGTATCCATGCTTCCGCATAAGTCATTTTTATTGCTTAATCGAAGCATTGCGTATAAGGCTCCTTGTTCGGCTGATGCTTCATACCATTTTTTTGCTTCTGGAGTGGTGTAGCGTTGACTGAGTCTAATCGCTTCTCCCAAATAATATTGGGCGTCACGATCTCCTGCTTCTGCTGCAATTTCCAACAGAGGCTGGGAATCGTACCAGTCACTTTGATGGAAAATGGCGATACCCTTATCCCTAGCATTTTTTTGTGTTGAAGTTAGTTCAGCGCTTGCTGTTCCACACAGCGCCAATGACATGAAAACTAAAAAAGTAAGTTGCTTAATCAATGTTTGGCCCTTTGTAGGTGCTTTTGATTTTTTGGACGGGGGCGAAAGCGGGTCCTTTGTATTCTGTCTGATAACTGCAATGGCCGTTTAAGCGAGCACCCATAGTCGAAACTAGCGATCGATAACGTTTTCTCATTTCGTTTGCACCAACTTGTAAAGACAAAACGCCCTCAGCCATAAAAGTGTCCAGCTTTAGCTTATTTGCACAGTAAACGAACCCAGCCTGACTTGGCCGCGCCCCGTCTCTATTCATGCAAATGATCGCTTCTTCAAATTGAAGAGAGGCGTTAGGTTTGGCCGAAATCCAGGTTAAGCACTTCTCAATAGCTCGCTGTTGAAGAAGATACGCTTGATCTTCGTCGAAGGCTTCAGTTTGCTCTTCATCTTCAGAAGTGAAAGCCTGTGGAGCGTTGCTCAAAGTTAAAAGAAGTGGGCCCAGCGCTTGGGGTTGAAGATTGATCACCCAGTCCCGTATCACTTGCGGGTTCTTATCTCTAACTAACGTATACGCAATCTGCCCACCCCGATCCCCTTCGGTCAGCGCATCAAAAATCTCTTTAACAATTGCATACCCACGCACATACGCAAATACGACATCAATACCTGTGGCGCCAAGGAAACTCAGTTTTTCCATATAGGCTGAGGCTTCCTTATCTACCCAATCGAGATCCTTGTATTGGTTCGCGGCCATTTCCTGTCGCACCAGTTCCGTCAATGCGACGATGCTGTCGTAGCCCACTTCAAAGGTCAAATAACCTTTAACACCCGCACCCCAGACCAGTGAGCCTTTGATCGACAGCAAAAGGTGTCCGTTTTGCATGCGAAGGTGCATATCGCCCGAGATGCCTGCGCCTAGTGCAACCGCCATTTCGACTTCCAGTTTGGCCAACGGGCGCCATTGGTTGGCTAATACGCGATTGGGTACTGGGGCAGGGGGGAGGACGCTGGGTGGCGGGCACCAGACCAGTTTGCCGGTGACTTTGCATCCGGCCTGGGCGCCGGCGAATATCTCGTACTTGGCGAGGTCGCCGGATTTTTCGGCAAGGTCTACACCGACAAGGCTGGTGTAACCGGTTTTTTGATCGAGAGTGAGATCGCGCGACAGCATGAGGCTGGCACCGGCGAACCCCCAGGCCTTGGCCTCCAGATCAAGGGATAATTTGCCGAAGTTGACACTGCGAATGCTGCCGTCGTGGGCGGTGTATTGAGCGGTCCAAGGCTCGGCCTTGGCCCGTTTGGGGTACTCGAATTTCAGCAAGGTCACTTCCCCTCGCCATGCCGCCACATCCAGCGCGACCTCAACGTTCGCGAGTTGGGGACTGCCACTTTTCAACGTGGGTCCTTCCATTTTGACTTCGGTCAGCAGGTTGGCACCTTCCGGAAGCAGGCAACGCACCAGTTGAGCCTGCGGGCTGTTGTCAAAAAGCATGAGGTTACGAAGCTGTTTGTCTTCGAAAACCATGGCTTTGAGGTTTTCGCCCCAGCTTTTTTTCTTGGCTTCGGCTTTGATGCTTTCGACTTTGTAGCCTTTGGCTTCCAGCGCAGCGAAGAATTTTTCTGGCAGGAACAGACCATGCTCATCGAACCATGGGCCTTTTTCATCGAATTGCAGCGCGCCTTCCTGTTCCAGCCAATCATTGAACACAAGATCATCGTCTGCTTCTTTGGCAATCGACTTGGGCAAACTGGTCGCCAGCTCTTTAAGTTGGCCTTGGAACGCGTTGCCACCCGCTTGAGCCAGATGTTTCAGGCTGATGTGGTTAAGGATCGACGTGGAAGAAGCACTGCTGAGTTCGCGCAGCGGAATGTTGGTTTTGGCCAGACGTTCGAGGGGTTTTGGCTTGTAGCTTTCCGCGTCCCAGAGAAACAGGCTGCAAGGTTTCGGGTGGCGGCCGGCGGTTCGGCACATCCCACGGCGTGGCCTGAAAGCGGTTGCGATAGTACTGATGTAAATCGTCTTTGAGCGCGGTGGTGTCGCTGGTCGCCGACTCTTCCAGCACTTGTAGTTGTTTGCCATTCGTCGAGGATTTCGGTCAGCAGCCACAGACGTTCCACTTGGCTTGTGGTTGTTGGGTCAGCGCTAGAAAGTGGCCGCCGACCAGCAACGGCTGATCGCTTTTGCCTTCGGCGAGCTGGAAGTCGCTGCGGTGGCTGGTCGTGTGTTTTGTAGTCTTGGTATGGGATGTTACGGTTTGTGCTTTGACGCACCTTATAAGGATATTGCTCGTGTTACGTCAGTTCGTGCTTGCCCTTCCTTTTATGACACTGTTGGTCGGTTGTGAAGCCGAATCCGGCTCTTTGCCAAGCAGTAAAAACCTGTCGCCGGAGAAGGTCGCGTCCATTGCGGCCACGGTCAAGGCGAAATACCCGGATCTGTCGAGCGAGTTGCGCGACAAGGTGCTCCAAACAGTAGTTCAGTCGATCGATAATATGGTTTTTGTCGAAGGTGGCCAGTTTGACATGGGCGATTTTGGCTGGGCTTGCGAGTACGACGAGAAGGATGTGTGTGCCTGGCCTTGTGGGCAAGAGCCGGAGCAGCTCTGTAATATCAGTCGTAATGGTGATGATGATTTTGTTCATCCTATAACGCTCACTTCATACTATTTCTCAAAGTACCAAGTTTCGCTGGGTGATTTTGATGTGTTTTTTACCGCAAAAGGGTTGCCTCTTTTTGACGCTGAAAAACGTAAGCGTGAAGATTTAAAGTTTCGCTACCAATCGGACTTGCCAGCTCCGACTCAAAGTTGGCAACAGGCAAAAGACTACTGTGAATGGCTTGGAGAAATAAGCGCGTACGCTGTTGACTTGCCCTCAGAAGCACAGTGGGAATACGCGGCCCGTAATAGAGGGCAGCATATACTTTTTCCAACGGATAGCGGCAGTCTTGATTATGGGAAAAATTTTCCACTTGATGATGAGGGGAATAATTTTCCGATTAGTAGGTTCGCTCCAAGCCCATTAGGTATTTATGGACTCGCTGGAAATTCGACTGACTGGGTAAACGACTGGTATAGCAAAGATTACTATGAGAACTCCCCTCTGAAAAACCCAAAAGGCCCAAGCACTGGTCTTAAACGAATTCGGCGCGGATCAACCGTTTTGGAGGCGCCATTATCTTCTGCACCGCTTGTTCGTCGTTGGGCAGTAGATCCTTCCAATGATCGATACTCTGGCGGAACGAGTTTTCGTTGCTCTATCCAGTCAGATCAAAAATTATAGGATGATAGTAAGTTTTCTGTTTATCTAGATCTGGCCACTTTTGTTTCATTTAAATATTTATAAGGCGCCTTTGGCGCCCGTCCCAGTCGCGCTGGGCGTGCAGGTAAATCTGTTCCTGACCTTTCTTGTCTTCGATGCGCAGTTCGTTGTAACGGCCGCCACCCATAGAGCTCAGGGTTTTGAAGGTGCTGCGGGTTCTGTTCGCCGGCAGGGCGTATGGGACGGTGTTTTCCTTGTGGTACAGGCAGCCGCTGATCAGCGGTTGGTCGGGGGTCGCCTTCAAGAAAGGTGACCAGCACTTCCATGCCGATGCGCGGGATGGCGATGCCGCCGTATTGGGCGCCGGCCCAGGCGCTGGAGACGCGGAGCCAGCAGCTGGTTTTGTGGTCGGCCTGGCCTTCACGGTCCCAGTGGAATTGCACTTTTACGCGGCCGTATTGGTTGCAGTGGATCTCTTCACCTTTGGGGCCGGTGACCGCGGCGCCCTGGTTACCGAGGATGCGGGCTTTCGGGTGCTTGAGGGGCGGGCGGTTGGGCACGTCCTACTGCGTGGCCTGGAAGCGGTTGCGACAACCCTGATGGAAATCGTCTTTCAGCGCGGTGGTGTCGCTGGTCATCGACTCTTCCAGCACTTGTGGTTGTTTGCCTTCGTGAAGGATTTCGGTCAGCAGCCACAAGTCGTTCCACTTGGTTTGCGGGTGTTGGGTCAGCGCTAGAACGTGGCCGCCGACCAGCAACGGTTGATCGCTTTTGCCTTCGGCGAGCTGGAAGTCGCTGCGGTGGCTGTTCATGTGTTTTGTAGTCTTGGTATGGGATGTTAAGGTTTGTGCTTTGACGCACCTTATAAGGATATTGCTCGTGTTACGTCAGTCTTTACTTGCCCTTCCTTTCATTATGCTGCTGGTAGGTTGCGAAGCCGAGTCAGGCCCTTTGCCAACCAGCAAAAGCTTGCCTGCGGCAAAAGTCGCATCGATTGCAGCGACGATCAAGACGAAATATCCGGACCTCTCGAACGAACTGCGCGACAAGGTGCTCAATACGGTTGTTCAGTCGATCGACAATATGGTGTTTGTCGAAGGTGGCCAGTTTGACATGGGCGATTTTGGCTGGATTTGTGAGTACGATGAAAAAGATGTTTGTACCTGGCCTTGTGGGCAGGAGCCGGAGCAGCTTTGTAATATAAGCGGGAATGGAGATGACGATTTTGTTCATCCGGTAAAATTGAGCAGCTATTATCTTTCGAAGTATCAGGCTGTCTTGCGGGATTTTGATCTGTTTTTCGTGGCTAACGGTAAGCCACTCTATGATGAAGAGGATCGAAAGCGCGAGGATTTGAAAGATCAATATTTACCTGAACTCCCAGCACCTACCCAAAGCTGGCAGGAGGCAAAAAATTACTGTGCATGGATTGGATCTTTAAGTGGTTATGAAGTTGATTTGCCTACAGAGGCCCAGTGGGAGTTTGCGGCCCGTAACCGCGGGCAGCATATTTTGTTCCCCACTAATACCGGAAGCCTGGATTATGGTAAGAATTTCCCCGTTGAAAATGAAAGTGAAAGCCACCCGGTGAATCGCTTTGCACCCAATCCCCTTGGGATATACGGGCTTGCTGGGAATTCCACTGATTGGGTAAATGATTGGTATGGGGAAGATTACTACAAAATTTCCCCTCTCGAAAATCCGCAGGGGCCAAAGTCTGGTGAACTAAAAGTTAGGCGAGGTTCGAATATTTCGGATGCACCATTATCGGCAGCTCCGCTAGTTCGTCGTTGGCCTGCGAAATTAATGCATAAATATCACTCAAGTACTATGAGTTTCAGGTGTGCTATTCAACAAGGTGAGCCGCTTTAATTGGATATTATTAAGCGCCCCTAAAGCCCCCCCCCCCCCCCCGGGGGGGCACTTAATCTCAAGCTATTCCGTCAAATAAACGGCTCTTTCGGGCGGCGATCAATGTTTTTTCCTTATACCACGAAAGTTTTGGGGTCCAAGCGAGCATTGTGGTCGAGGTCAGTGAGTCATTGTTGGTTGCCAAAGATTTTATGAATTGGTTGAATTGTAATTGCTCAGATCCATCCAGTAATGCATTGATTCGGTTCAGGCTTTTAATTGCCTCAACTTTTTTCCCGTCTTTTGAGCAATGCTCTAATACCTGGATAAGATGTCGCCATGTGCGGAGATGGGATAGTAAGAATACAACAGCCTTTTCTTGGTCTTCCGCCCAGCTTTCGACAAAGCTTTCTGTCAGAAGATAGATCATTGGTCCAATTGTTTCGGGTGGCAGGAGGCTAATAGGGATGTTCTTGCCATTCACCTTGATGGCTTGGTTGTTGAGCAGGTAATTAGCTATTTTTTGCGCTTCATGCTTAGTTGCAATTCGCTTTTTCCACCATTCCTTCATGTCCTCAACGTTATCTGAAAAAGCCTTACCTAACGTTTCGCCTGGCTGGCTGATGACTTGAAATAATCCCATAGCCATATAGTTAAAAGCTTCTTCAGTTACCGCCAACTGATAGTGGAAGTCGGCTTTAGATAATGCACTGCAGAAAACATAGATTAAATCACCGATTTTTTCGATGTCGACCGTTGTACCAAAGCCTCCCCCTGCACCAGGTCCAAAAACCAGACTGGCTTTACAGTTAATCGCCAAACGATCCGCGCGAATCTCAATCCCAAAATCAAAACCCGCTCCAATACCCAGTGCCGCATTACCTTCCGCCTTGACCTCCACCAGGCTCGACCAATCCGTACTGCCGCTGTCGTTTGCCTGTCCTGCGACGATTTTTCCGACCCCTTGTTTAGTTGAATCAAGCCACTTCAATGTTCCGGTCACGGTGCCGCCGCCTTGTACGCCGGCGAAAGCGTTACCCTTCACGCCCAGGCTGCCGCCGCGTCGTTTGTCGACAGCGATGTCGGGCGTGCTTAGCAAAGCGGTTGCGCCAGAGGCTTCAGCTTCTTTTGGTTTGTATTGGGCTTTGACGCCGGCCTGACCTTGCGCGGTGGCGCCGACGAAGCATGACAACTCCACTTTGCCTTCGAGGCGGAAGATGCCGATATCGCTGACGACTTCCTTGCCTTCGGCATTACGGTACGGCATGCGCACCACGTATCCACCCTGGTCGGGAAAGTAGCCCTTCATCGCTACGGAGCCTTCCGCCAATGAGATCGCCGCGCTGCCTTTGACGCCGACCTCGATATTGCCCTTGCCTGGCTCCCAACTGTTGATTCCGGCACTGGCCGAGGCAGCAAAGCGAAAGGCGTGAGCCTCAGCGGAGACTGCGTATATCGCCGAGTCCGCTTCGTTGGAGGTCCAGGAGCACTCTTTGTGCAATGCGTTAAGCAGGTTGTCGTCCTTGCTCGTCCAAGAAGTGAGTTTGGCTTCCAGGCTGCCGAGAGGGCTGGTTTTGCGGCCATCGGATACAGCTGTTCTGATGTCCTTGATCAGATTTTTCGCGAGATTCTTATCGAAAGGCTTGCCTTGCATCACTGTGGTAGGAACTTTGACACTCCAGGTGAACTGCTCGCGAGTGCGAATCGGGATGTAATGACGCCGGGTCGGATCACGGAAGGAAATGTATTCGACGGTGGTGATACCGGTTTTTACCTGCTTTCCCTTCTGGGTATCAGAGGCTTTTCCCTTTCCATGCTTGATATCCGGTGCTGCACCGTTTGCGCTTGTGGAGCTGTCCCCAGCTTCGGCCTTGCCTTGCGCAGCTATCCGGGTACGCAGCGATTGAATCTCGGCGTTCAGCTCGGTGACTTTTTTGTTTCGCAAGCCTTCCCAGTTGGTTTCCAGATAGTTGCCTTCAAAGGCCGGCTGGGGTGTGTAACGGCTATACCAGTCACGAGCCTGTTGCACGGTTGCCAGTTGGCCCTGCAGATCTTCCTTGCGCTCGATGACGGTTTTCGGTTTTGCCACAATTGGAGGGGAGCGCTGCAGCAGGCCGGCTTCTTCAGCCTTGGCATTCCACTTATCTTTAACGCAACTCGTGCAGGAGCAAGAGGCTTGAGGGTCTTTGGTCTTGGTGCACTTGGCGGCTTCGGTCGCGCTGGCCAGATTCTGATGCAACTCGTCCATCAGTTTTTTGACGAGGTCGGACTGCTTCTTGAGCGCGTTCGACTGTTTCTCCGTCAGTATGTAGAAATGCTCTTCGCCGGTGATATGGATGACTTCGACCAATTCATCTTTGCACTCGACGGCGCCTTTAACGGCTGTCGTGCTCTGGTTGTCCGCGTGCTTAGGCGGTGGCATTGCCTTGGCCGAAGTGGCAGGCAATTTCAACGCCCAACCGGTCTTGATGTGGTTGGGGTCGGTAATGATCGGATTCAGGGCCCGCAGATCAGCCACAGAGCATTTATTGGCGGCGGCAATGCTGCCAAGAGTGTCGCCGCTCTTAACGGTGTAGGTGTTGCTCATTGCTCGTCGTCCTTGTGATTTATAGACTTTCCAGTTGAGTCAGCTTGTCGCCCAGCGCGATGTCTTCCCGTGCCAGCAATTCGGCGGCAGGGGCGTTAGTCCAGAAACTGTCACCATGCTGAATGGCTAAACGCAGCCATCGTTCCTGCTCGGCTATTTGTTCATAGCCTTGGTCTTGTCCGGCCAGTAATTGGCGGTAGACGAACTCGACGCTGCCTTCTGAGGGTAAAACCTCGTGGTAATCGTTGGCAAAGCGGGTCGCTATGACGTTCAACCGATTCTGCTCGATCAACGCCTGACGCTCCGGACTCAAGTACAACCAAGCGGGAGGCTGGACCACATTCTTCTGGTTTTGCGGCGCTATTGCGTAATAACGCCAGCCGATCTCGTTTCTCCACGCGAGGCCGCTGAATGGCCCAAGGAACTGTGCCTTTTCGGTTTCACTGAGTGAAAGCAGCAATGGCTCCAGCCAGCGCGGATCAAAAAAACGCATCATTTGCAGCGGATCTTCATCGGTTCTCACGGTCAACAGGCTGCGCCAGTGTTCAAGGGCCTGATCCAGCAATCCGGGATTGCTCAACCAAGCGACACATCCTGCGTCGGACTGTTCCAGTAGCGTGCTGGCATAGGTTGTGGCTGATTGTTTTCCCAGGTACATGACGACATAGGGGCCGGCAGGCTGGAGATCGGCATAGGGTGTGCTTGTAAACAGGGGAATGCAGTCAGGCCTGGATTGCTCTTCACCATGAAACAAATGGTTCAGGAGATCCGGATCAAAACTGCGATCCAGAATCAGACACATCACACCGGTAGCCGCAGGCTGTTCGAAGGGCGACGCAATGGAGACAATCATGCAGACGCACCCGATTGGTGAATAGGGCAGCAACCTGTTGCATCGAGATGACACGAAGGTGTCGGCAGTAACACACCCGCTTTCGACTGAACCTTGAACGAGCCAAGGGAAGGTTTCACGACCTGCCCAGCCTTATCCGCATCCGCCTGCTTCAACGGCCCCGGCAACAACGGCGCAGCCCCCGTGCCGCTACCCGGTCCACCGCCGGAGTTCATATTGATCACCGGCCCGCTCATGGTCACGCCGCCGGCATCGATCTTGATAAAACTACCGCCGCCAATGAGCGTCAGTTCCGCCCCCGCTTCAAGCACGACTTTCATGCCGCTGCTGAGGTGGATTTCCTGGCCGGCATCGATGAACTGCCCAGTCCCAATCTTGATGTGCTGATTCACCCCAACCGTCAGGTGATCGTTGGCGCGCGCTTCGACTTTACGATCGGCATAAACCGTGTGGTGTTCTTCGGCTTTGAATTCCGTGTAGCTGTTCTTCTCCACGGTGTCGTGGCGTTCGTTGCCGACCCGAATTTTCTGGTCGTTTTCGACGTTCTCGTCCCAGTCGCGCTGGGCGTGCAGGTAAATCTGCTCCTGACCTTTCTTGTCTTCGATGCGCAGTTCGTTGTAGCCGCCACCACCCATGGAGCTGAGGGTTTTGAAGGTGCTGCGGGTTTTGTTCGCCGGCAGCGCGTACGGGACGGTGTTTTCCTTGTGGTACAGGCAGCCGCTGATCAGCGGTTGATCGGGGTCGCCTTCAAGGAAGGTGACGAGCACTTCCATGCCGATGCGTGGGATGGCGATGCCGCCGTACTGGGCACCGGCCCAGGCGCTGGAGACGCGGAGCCAGCAGCTGGTTTTGTCGTCGGCCTGGCCTTCGCGGTCCCAGTGGAATTGCACTTTGACGCGGCCGTATTGGTCGCAGTGGATTTCTTCGCCTTTGGGGCCAGTGACCACGGCGCTTTGGCTGCCGAGGATGCGCGGTTTCGGGTGGCGCAGGGGCGGGCGATTCGGCACGTCCCACGGGGTGGCCTGGAAGCGGTTGCGGTAGCCCTGATGGAAATCGTCTTTGAGCGCGGTGGTGTCGCTGGTCACCGACTCTTCCAGCACTTGCGGCTGTTTGCCTTCGTGGAGGACTTCGGTGAGCAGCCAGAGGTCGTTCCATTTGGCTTTCGGGTGCGCGGTCAGCGCGAGGAAATGGCCGCTGACCAGCAACGGCTGATCGCTCTTGCCTTCAGCCAGTTGGAAGTCGCTGCGGTGGCGTTCGAGGGCGCGTTTGGCCAGGTGTTTGCCGCGCTCGCGGTCGATGAAACGGCCCGGGTAATCGTAGTCTTCGAGGTCGGGCAGGGCGTCGCCACGGTTTTCGCTTTCCAGCGTCAGGCGTGGTTTTTCGAAGTCGTAATCGCGGCGCGTGGTGCGGCTGGTGCGGGTTTCCAGGCGCAGGTCGAAGCGCTTGATCACCGGGTCGCTGGCGACCATGCCGGAGTCTTGCTGGTAGGCCACAGGCGCAAGTTTCGGGAACACCGTCTGGTCATCGCCGAACACCAGTTTGTGCGCCGTGGCGCTGTGCTGGAAGTGGTAGTGGATACCTTCTTCCTCGCACAGGCGCTGGATGAAATGCAGGTCGGATTCGTCGTATTGCACGCAGTAGATGCGCTCGGGGTAGATCGAACCGGTCTTGAATTCGTAAGCGTTGCTCTGGATGCCGTGCTCTTCCAGCACTTGGCCGATGATTTTCGGCACTGTGAGGTTCTGGAAGATGCGCTGGTTGACGCGGTGCGCCAGGTACGACAGTTGCGGGCGCAGGGTCACCGAAT
>NZ_JACVHC010000007.1 GCF_017976235.1 Pseudomonas anatoliensis
GCACCGTGTTCATCAACAGTGGTAGTCCTGCGCCCCAGCGCATCGTAGGAAAAACGCCGCACGCCAGCATCGGGCAGGGTTTCTTCAACCAACTGACCGAGGGGGTTCCAGACAAACACGTGTCGACTGGTGTCCGGGTAACGGATCGACAGCAACTGCCCGCGAGCGTCGTAGTGGTAATGGCTGACCTGACCATCAGGATCGACCGCTTCAGTGACGTCGCCCTGAGCATTGCGCCGATACGTCCACACCGCCTCGCCACGGCAGCGGCTGTGCAGGAAACCATTGCGGTATTCGTAGGACGTTGGTTCATCGTCTGGCGGAAGCAGCGCGATCAGCCGTCCGACATCGTCGTAGCGGTATTCGGTGACGGCGCCTAAGGGATCCTGCTCGGCGACCAAACGGCCCGCAGCGTTGTAGGCCTTGAGGTGTTCACCGCCGTCGGCCTCGACCTTGCGCACCAGTCGTGCGCGGTCATCGTGGACGTAGGTTTCTTCGGTGCCATCGACGTGATGCACGACGACACTGCCGTCGTCATTCCAGACGTAGCGCGTGTCCATCTGCGAGAACGACGCCCAGTGCCTGACGCAACGTGCAGCCTTGCCAGCGCGTTCCCACTCCCAGAAAAAACTCGCGCCGCCCGTGAGTTGGCGCTGGAGAATGACGTGCTGATCGTCGTAGTCGTAACGCTCGCTGTCGCCGACCGCGTTACGCGCCTCGACCAGATGCTGGTAGGCGTCGTAGCGGTAACTGACGAGGGTGTGTTCGGTGTGCCAAGGCTCGGCAAGGTTCAGCGCCGAGTCAAAGCGCTGGTAATCAACCGCGATCAGATGCGCCCGGTCATACCGCAACAACAGCGCCCGACCCGCGCCGTTGTCCAGACGCTGAACCCGATCCTGCCGATCCCGAACAATGCGCAGACGATTGCCATACGCATCACTAACCGCCGTCAGCCGCCCGGCCCGAAAGTGATAAAACCGCGCCGCGTCCCCCGCCAGCGCGAGGATCAATTCCTCCGGTTCATCCCCGAGAAAGATCGCCGCTCGCGACAGACTGTTATGAATCGCCGGCCGCTCAACACTTGGCAACGGAAACCGCGTACGCCGGTTCTCATGGTCAACCCAGACAACACCATCGCCATCGAACTCCAGCCGATGCGCCAGCGAATGGCTCCAGCCAAACCCCAGCCCGAGGTCGATTTCGGCGGCACTCGTGCGATACAGCCTTGTGAACTCGAATGGCAGCAACCCGTCGAGCACGCCATCGGTCAGGGTCAGCAGTTCCTCGCCGGTAACCATCGACACCGGACAGCCGTTGGTGCAGGTCTGCGGCACACAATCGGCGCTGTCGCCGTTGGGGTTTTTTGCTTGGTCGGACGCGTCATCGTGAGGCTCATGGCGCTCCATCCGGCTCATGCCATGCGACTTGTCCCGCGCGAGGGGCGCCGGATTCGGCACCGTCAAAACCACGGAATCGGCCTGACGAATGTTCAGTGGAATCGACGGCGTCGGTTTCAGCTCAACGTCACGCACATTGAGCACCAGCGGTTTCAAAGCGCCGGCATGGCGAGTCAAATCAGGCGAGGAATTCAGTTCAGCCAGGCGCAAAGCAGAAGCCGCCAGCCATTCCCGCGCGCGCGGCGATTTGATTTTCGCCAGCACTTTGCTGCTCAAACGCAGCTGCACGCCAATGCCGCCAGAGACGCGCATCAACAAGAAACTGATCAACAATTCGACACGGACTTCTGCGACCACTTCCGCCACGTATTGCGGCGGCAGCATCTTCAGCCAACTGGTGAACGCCGCCAGATGAATGAACAAAAGCGGCTCGTCGCTGAGCATCAACAGGCCGTTGGCTATCGCCTCGTGGGAAGCCTGCAGCAAACCGTCCAGCTCAATGTCGCTCAGATAATCCAGCAGCTTTTCGCTATTGGCCTGCAAGTCGGCGAGCAGGGCGAATAGTTGTTTGATGTCATCCCAGACGCCGTGCAAGGCATTGTCGAAGCCGCGCCAATCGGCCTGTTGCAGTTGACCGAAACGCTCGCGGAATCCGGCGCTGGAAAACTCCGTCCAAAGCGGCTGAAACCCTGCCCATTCACCACGCAACCAGTCTTCCAGGCCACTGATGACACTTTCATAAGAGGCATACAGCGCCCGGACATGCCGGGTAGAAACATCAGGAAAGAAGGTGATGCGATAACGCTGGCCCCGGTCGCAATCGCTCACCTCCAGAATGCCGCTCGGGCCGATTTCATAACGTTGCGGTTCGCCGAAGGACAACACGCCGCCGACGTCGGCAATCACCGGTTCGAGTGTCAGCGGGGTGTTGCCGATCGGTACAAAGCGAGCGGCTTCAAACATGTGCACCAGGGTCAAGGGGCCGCTGGCCGGGCACATGAACACTGAAGAACTGATGGGTTTACGGCTGTTGACGGGCGCGCTGAGGTTGACGTCGTTGCCGACTTTGAACACCTGCTCGATGTCCAGCGCCGAGCCCATCCAGAACTGTTCGGCCCAGGCTTCGTAGTTGTTCAGGCACAGGCGAAACTCCCGGATCAGGGTTTCAAAGTCCGGGTGCTCAGGATTAAGGGCGGCAACCACCAGCAGGCCGATGCTGTTGTTCAGGGGCAGAAGCCGATTGGGTGGAAGCATTCGCAGTCACTCGCGCATGTGAATAAAGGTGCGCGGACTTTGCGGGGGATCAAAAAGGAAAGAAGTCGGGAAGGTAGGCAATATCTGTAGGGCGTTTCGCTATTTGCCTGCGATCAGTTCATCGCTTGAGAAGATATTGCCCGTTGCTCAATGTCGGCCGTGCTCGTTATGCTGCTGAACCCATTAATCAGATCCGAGCAGCGGCGCTACCCGCCGCCTGGGATGTCTTTGATAACGGATCCGATGATGAATGCACCGCTGAAGGCGTTCGGCCCGATCAAGGCCGTGATTTTCGATATGGACGGTTTGCTGCTGGACACCGAAGGCATTTACACCGAGGTCACCTCGATGATTGCCGAGCGTTACGGGCGCACCTTCGACTGGAGCGTCAAGCAGAACATCATTGGCCGCGGTGCCAACGATCTGGCGAACTACGTGGTGCAAGCGCTGGATCTGCCGATCACAGCCGAAGAGTTTCTGGTGATCCGTGAGCCGTTGATGCGCGAGCGTTTTCCCAAGGCCCAGGCGATGCCGGGAGCCGAAGAACTGGTTCGTCACCTCAAAGCCCACAACATTCCAATCGCCGTGGGCACCAGTTCGTCACGACAGTCGTTCGGTCAGAAAACCACGTTGCACCGCGAGTGGTTTGCGCTGTTTGATTTCATTGTCACGGCGGACGATCCGGAAGTCGGCGCAGCCAAACCCGCGCCGGATATTTTCCTCACCGCGGCCCGTCGTCTCGGGGTCGCTCCTGAAGATTGTCTGGTGTTCGAGGATTCGCCGTTTGGGGTTACCGCAGCGAAAGCGGCGGGCATGACGGCCATCGCCATTCCCGACGCCGCCATGGCCGATGAAAAATACGCCCACGCCGACGGGATTCTTCGTACGTTGAAGGCGTTTACGCCAAGTGCCTGCGGTTTGCCGGCGCTGGAATGGGCTTGATCGAGCGGTAACACGATCAACCAAAAAACGCCGCCCCTCCGTTAAAGGAAGGGCGGCGTTTTTCGTACAGTCGATTGAGAAATATCAGGCGCCGAAGCCACCGTCGATGGTCAGGCTGGCACCGGTGATGTAACCGGCTTCCGGGCCCACCAGGTAGGCGACGAAGCTGGCGATTTCATCGGCGGTGCCGTAACGACCTACAGCCATGAGCGGGATCAGGCTTTCGGCGAAGTCACCGTGCGCCGGGTTCATGTCGGTGTCGACCGGGCCGGGCTGCACGTTGTTGATGGTGATGCCGCGTGGACCGAGATCGCGGGCAAGGCCTTTGGTCAGACCCACCAGTGCCGATTTGCTCATTGCGTAAACACCGCCGCCGCCGAAGGGCATGCGGTCGGCGTTAGTGCTGCCGATGTTGATGATGCGTGAGCCTTCGCCCATGTGCTTGGCCGCTTCCTGCGAGGCGATGAATACGCTGCGTACGTTGATCGCGAGGGTTTGGTCGAAGTCTTCCAGCTTGAAGTCTTCCAGTGGTGCGATGGCCAGCACACCGGCATTGTTGACCAGAATGTCCAGACGTCCAAAGGCTTCGACGGTGCTGCTGACCGCATGGCGGATGGCGGCGGCATCGGCACTGTCGGCCTTGATCGCGAGGGCTTTGCCACCGTTGGCGGTGATGCTGTTCTGCAACTCTTCGGCTTTGGCGGTGGAGCTCACGTAGGTGAAGGCTACTGCAGCGCCTTCAGCGGCCAGACGTTTGACGATAGCGGCGCCGATGCCACGGGAACCGCCTTGAATCAGAGCGACTTTGCCGCTGAGGTGTTGAGTGGTCATGTTCGATCTCCAGACTGTTCAAGGCGGGACTGCCTTGTTGTTGGAGCCGAGTATCGACCTCTGACCGACAGCCGTGTAGACACTGCTTGCTATAGTCTGTGTAAACCAGAAGTTTATAGTGGTCCCTATGGAAACCTTCAGCAGTATCGAATGCTTTGTCCGCAGTGCCGAAGTCGGCAGCTTTGCCGAAGCCGCACGGCGATTGAGCCTGACCCCGGCGGCGGTCGGCAAAAGTGTGGCGAAACTCGAGGCACGGCTCGGTGTGCGGTTGTTTCAGCGCAGCACTCGCAGCCTTACGCTGACAGAAGCGGGGCAGCTGTTTTTGAGCGAGGTCAGCGCCAGCCTGACCACGATCCAGAACGCGGTGTCCAATCTCGCCAGCGCCGGAGGGCAACCAGCAGGCACTTTGAAAGTCAGCATGGGCACGGTGTTTGGCCGTCTCTATATCGTGCCATTGCTGGGTGAGTTTCTGCGGCGATTCCCGGCGATCAACCCGGACTGGCATTTCGATAACCGTCAGGTTGATCTGATTGCTCAGGGTTTCGATGCTGCCATTGGTGGCGGTTTCGAGCTGCCCCAAGGCGTGGTCGCGCGGCGACTGACGCCCGCGCATCGAGTCTTGGTGGCCTCTAGCGATTACCTGAAAGCAAATGCTCCGATCACCGAGCCGGACGATCTCAAGCAACACGACGGGATTTTGATCCGCTCCCCGCAAACCGGACGTGTGCGTTCCTGGCATCTGACGCACCGCACTCGACAGCACAGCCCGCTGACACTCAAGGCACGAATGACCATGAGCGATTCGGAGGCTGCCTGCGCCACAGCGGCGCAAGGCCTGGGGATTGCACTGGTGAGCATGCCGTTTGCGGTGGGTTATCTGGAGGCGGGCACATTGCAGCGTGTGTTGCCGGATTGGTTTGTCGATGATGGCAACATCTCGATCTACTACGCCGAGCACAAATTGTTGCCGGGCAAGACTCGGGCGTTTGTCGATTTTGTGATTGAGCAGTTTTTGGAGCAGGGGTTGGTGCAGAGGTTTAGTGCTGTTTGAGCAAGGCTTGGGACCGAGTTGCGGCCATCGCGGGCAAGCCACGCTCCCACAGGTTTCGCGTCGTACGCAAAGTGTGTGAGCAACGCAGAACCTGTGGGAGCGTGGCTTGCCCGCGATGAACGATAACGCGGATTACCGTGCAAACCGCCCCGGCCAGCCAATAATCGTCTTCGGCCGCGGCGTCGCATAAGTCCGCACTTTCGACGTCGACAACCGCAAACGCACCAGCGATTCCGCAACCATCACCGCCGCCGTCACGCCATCCACCACCGGCACGCCCGTGCGCCGGCGAATCTGTTCATCAAGCCCGGCCATCCCGCCGCAACCCAGACAGATCACCTCGGCCTTGTCCTGCGTCACCGCCAACTCAGCCTGATGGACGATTGCTTCCAGCGCGCGTTGCGGTTCGTGTTCCAGCTCCAGAACGGCCAGGCCACTGGCGCGCACTGACGCGCAGCGATCCCACAGCCCGGACAGTTTCAGTCGATCCTCGATCAACGGCACGGTGCGATCCAGCGTGGTCACCACCGAATAGGCATGGCCGAGAAACATCGCGGTGCTGGCCGCCGCATCGGTGATATCCACCACCGGAACGTTGAGCAATTCCTGCAAGCCTTCGCGACCGTGTTCGCCGTAACCGGCCTGAATCACCGCGTCGAACGGTTGGTCGTAGGCCATCACCCGGTCCATCACGGCGATGGCCGCCAGATAGCTTTCGAAATTGCCTTCAATCGAATCGGCGCCGAAGTAGGGCGTCAGGCCGACGATTTCCGTACCGGGTGACGCGACAGCCTGCGCCGAGCGGGCGATGGCATCGGTGATGGATTCGGTGGTGTTGACGTTGACCACGAGAATGCGCATGGAGAGTCCTTATAGCGGGCAGTTTGCGGCCCGAAGTGCGGGCCGCGAGGAGTTAATGGCAGACGTTGTCGACAGCGATGCATTCGCCGCTGACGTCGGCGTAGTCAGGCTGGCGTTTGGCGATGATCAGATAGAGCAATCCGGCGATCCCGGCACCAATCAGCCAGGAGAACGGCGAAACACTGTGGAAACCCGGTACCAGCGCCAGGACGATGGCGATCAGCGCGGCAGGAATAAACGCCGCCACTGCACGGAAATTGACCCCGTGGCTGTAGTAATAAGCGCCGTTGGGATCTTCGCTATAGAGCTGCGGGACATTGATCCGGCCTTTGCGGATCAGCCAGTAGTCAACCATGATCACGCCGTACAACGGGCCGAGCAGGGCGCCGAGACCGGAGAGGAAATACACGATCACCAACGGACTGTTGTAGAGATTCCACGGCAGGATCAACACGGCGATGGCCGCGCTGATCAGCCCGGCGCGGCGGAAGGTCAGGTACTTCGGCGCCAGGTTACTGAGCACAAATGCCGGGGCGACGAAGTTGGCCATGATGTTCACCGCCACGGTGACGATCAGGAAGGCCAGGCAACCGAGGACCAGAAAGAAGGTATTGGGAATCGAGGCGATGATTTCGGTCGGGCTCTCGATGATCCGGCCGTTGATCTGAAACTGCGCGCCGCACAGCAGGACGGTAATCGCGGCGAACACCAGAATGTTCACCGGCAAACCCCAGAAATTTCCTACCTTGATGGTCTTCCGGCACGGCGAGGAACGAGCGAAGTCGCAGAAATTGAGAATCAGCGTGCCATAGATCGCCAGCCACAACGCGCCGCCGGCAAAGATGTTGCGCCACATCTCACCACCGGTCAGCGGGTCGCGAGTCGACCAGGCGATGGTCGCGTTGGCCTGCGTGTACATCCAGGCGGCGAGGGCCGCGACGGTCACCAGAATCACCGGCCCGGCAAACGCTTCATAGCGGCGGACCATTTCCATGCCGTAGGCGAGGATCGCCAGTTGCACGAGCCAGATCACCACGAAACACACCCAACCCAACGTCGACAGCCCGAGGATCGAATTGTGGTCGTACTCGGCGAATCCGGGATGAACCGCCGTGAGCAAGACGCGAAATACCACCGATGCCAGATACGTCTGAATGCCGAACCAGGCGATGGCGATAACAGCACGGATCAACGCAGGAATTTGCGCCCCGTGGATGCCGAAACTGATCCGGCTGATGACCGGAAACGGCACGCCGGTTTTCTGCCCCATGTACCCGGACAGGTTCATGAAGAAATACACCAGCGCCGCGCCGATCCCCAGCGACAGCAGAATCTGCCAGCCACCCAAGCCCAAGGCATACAGGCCAATGGCGAACGAGTAGTTGGCGATGTTGTGCACATCGTTGGTCCACAACGCGAAGATGCTGTATTTGCCCCAGCGTCGCCCCTCGGCCTTGGTCGGTGCCAGGTCGCTGTTGTGCAAGCGGGGGCTCAGTTGCAGGGGGTCGACCAGTCCGTCGTGGGGGGAGGGGTGATCGAGTGCAGAGGCGGGCAGATTCAGCGCGATGTTATTGGAGAGACTTGTACGCATTCCGGCAGGCTCCTGATGTTCAAGGCCGCGATGACTGTGCATAAGCCGTCAGGCTCGACAAATCTTCGTCGCGGCAGTGAAACCATCACAGGTTAGGGGCATCTGCAGCCTGTACGGGATAGGGCGCTTCAGGCTTGCGGATCGAAAGTGTGTTTATGTTTTGCAGTTTTGTATACAAAACATGTATGCACCAAAGCCAGATTTGTGCCAGTTACCCACATATGAAATGCGCGTCTCATTTCGAAAAGTTATCGAAGATCCTTAAGTCGTTGAAAATAATTGGTTAAAAATTGACCGATTGAACAGGTATTTATTTTTTGCGAGGAATTTTGGCGGACGCCAGAGAGAAGGGAGTCGTAGAGCGCGTGTAACTTTTCAGGGCGCAGAAACAAAAAAGTGCACACATAAATGGCACCGATGGTGACATTTGTGTGTACACGTTTTTAGAGTCGCTACAAATCCCTGTAGGAGTGAGCCTGCTCGCGATAGCGGTGTACCAGTCGATGAATTTTTTGGCTGATACACCGCTATCGCGAGCAGGCTCACTCCTACAAGGGAAAATCAGCGTGGCAGGAATTTACGCCTTGCTGATGATATTCCCCGCATGCAACCCGCATTCCTTCTGGGTCGCTTCTTCCCACCACCAGCGGCCTTCGCGCTCGTGCTGGTTCGGCAGGACAGGGCGGGTGCAAGGCTCGCAACCGATGCTGATAAAACCGCGTTCATGCAGGCTGTTGTACGGCAGCTCAAGCATGCGGATGTAGCCCCAGATCTCTTCGCTGGTCATCTGTGCCAGTGGGTTGAATTTGTACAGGGTACGTTCCGGTGTCGAGAATGCGCTGTCGATTTCCATCACGGCCACGGCACTGCGCGTGCCCGGGCTCTGGTCGCGGCGCTGGCCGGTGGCCCAGGCTTTGACGTCGGAGAGTTTGCGCCGCAGCGGCTCGATCTTGCGGATGCCGCAGCATTCGCCATGGCCGTCCTTGTAGAAACTGAACAGGCCTTTTTCCTTCACGAACGGTTCCAGTTTCGTGTAGTCCGGCGAGACGATTTCGATGTCGATCTTGTAGTGCTCGCGCACTTGCTCGATGAAGCGATAGGTTTCCGGGTGCAGGCGGCCGGTGTCGAGGCTGAACACTTTGACGTTCTTGTTCAGCTTCCAGGCCATGTCCACCAGCACCACATCCTCGGCGCCGCTGAAAGATATCCACAACTCATCGCCAAACTCGGCGAACGCGAGTTTCAGGATGTCCTGAGCGGATTTGTTGGCATAGGTCGTGGCGAGTTCCACGACATCGAACGTTGGGCTCATCAGGGCGGCTTCCTACAGGTCGGTGGCGCTGGGCGCTCTATATGGCGGCGATGGTAACAAAAAAGCTGCGCGAGTTGGCGCGTGCTGTGCGTTGCACGGCCGTGGTGGAGCCGCTAGAGTTCGGCCTCGCTCGACTCAATAATCAATACAAACGGGAGTGTCTTGTGGAAATTGCTTGCCTGGATCTTGAAGGGGTGTTGGTGCCGGAAATCTGGATCGCTTTCGCCGAAAAAACCGGAATCGAATCCCTCAAGGCCACCACCCGGGACATTCCCGATTACGACGTGTTGATGAAGCAGCGCCTGCGCATCCTCGATGAACACGGCCTGAAGCTCTCGGACATCCAGGAAGTGATCGCCACGCTGAAGCCGCTGGACGGCGCGGTGGAGTTCGTCAACTGGCTGCGCGAGCGCTTCCAGGTGGTGATTCTGTCAGACACTTTCTACGAGTTTTCCCAGCCTCTGATGCGCCAGTTGGGCTTTCCGACGTTGCTTTGCCATCGTCTGATTACCGATGAAACAGGGCGGGTGACCAGCTATCAGTTGCGTCAGAAGGATCCCAAGCGTCAGTCGGTGCTGGCCTTCAAGAGCCTGTATTACCGGGTGATTGCGGCGGGTGATTCGTACAACGACACGACGATGCTGGGCGAGGCGGATGCGGGGATTCTGTTCCATGCGCCGGACAATGTGATCCGCGAGTTCCCGCAGTTTCCGGCGGTGCACACGTTTGCTGAACTGAAACAGGAATTCCTCAAGGCCTCGAATCGCGAACTGTCCCTGTAAACCCAATCCCTGTAGGAGCTGCCGCAGGCTGCGATCTTGGCTTTTTAAGATCAAAAGATCGCAGCCTGCGGCAGCTCCTACAGGGGGGTTGTGGTGTTCAGAGGTTCTGCAGGGTTTCGAGGAGGATTTTCACTTTGGTAATCGACTCCTGATACTCCGCCTGCCAGTGCGAATCGGCAACAATCCCGCCGCCGCCCCAGCAGCACACCTGCCCATCCTTGACCAACAGACTGCGAATCGCGATGGAGCTGTCCATCTCGCCGCGCACATCCAGATACAGCAACGACCCGCAATACAAGCCGCGGCGGGTTGGCTCCAGTTCGTCGATGATCTGCATCGCACGAATCTTCGGCGCGCCGGTGATCGAGCCGCCGGGGAAGCTGCCGGCGATCAGGTCTAACGCGTCGCGATCCTGCGCCAGTTCACCGGTCACGCTGCTGACCAGATGATGGACGTTGGGATAACTCTCCAGACTGAACAGCTCCGGCACCCGCACCGAACCGATGCGGCAGGTGCGCCCCAGATCGTTGCGCAGCAGATCGACGATCATCAGGTTTTCCGCGCGGTCCTTGGGACTTGCCAGCAGTTCGGCGGCATTGGCGGCGTCTTCGGCCGGCGTCAGACCGCGTGGGCGGGTGCCTTTGATCGGACGGGTTTCCACCTGACCCTGGCTGACTTTGACGAAGCGTTCCGGCGACAGGCTTAACACCGCACCACCGTCCGGCAAGCTCTGGAACCCGGAAAACGGCGTCGGGCAGGCTTCGCGCAGGGCGCAATAGGCCAGCCATGGATCGCCCTGGCAGGTAGCGCGGAAGCGCTGGGCGAAGTTGACCTGATAGCAGTCACCGGCCTGAATGTACTGCTGGATGCGTTCGAACGCCTGATGGTAATCGTCTGCCGAGAGGTCGGCGCTCATCGGATTGTTCAGTTTGAACGGGGCCAGCGAGTCAGCGGGCAGTTGAGTGAACAACGCAATCAGGCGCTGCTTTTCGCTGTCGACGATGGACGGGTGGAAAACCAGTTGGCTGGTAGCGGTCTGGTGATCGCTGATCAGCGCCCAGGCATATAGGCCAAATCGTGCGTCGGGCAATTGCAGATCATCTCGCGCCTGACTTGGCAGGTGTTCCAGATGTCGACCGAAGTCGTAGCTCAGGTAACCGATCAGCCCCCCGGCGAACGGCAGTTCATGCGTAGCGGGCAATTGCGCCTCACCCAAACGGCTCAGGTTATCGCGCAGACGTTGCAGGAAAAGGCTGCCGCTTTCGTCCGGCATGACGGCCAGTTGTTCCAGCGGCCAGGCGCTGAGCAAGTCATACCGGCCACGCTCGGCACTCGGCCGACCGCTGTCGAGCAGCACAGCGCCGGGGGCGTTGCGGATTGCCGCAAAGTAGTCGGCGGGATTGGCGCGGTAGGGCAGCGGGTGTACGGAGCAGGTCAACATGGGCGGGGCAGATCGGCCGTTGAAGCGGGGTGGGGATTGTAGTCCTCTGGGGAGCTTGCTCCTAGAGGGATGTCGGGGAATGGTAGATTGGCGGCAAGGTTGACTCGTGCGGTGGCAGGAAGTCCGCTATCGCGAGCAGGCTCACTCCTACATTGGAATGCGTTCCCCTGTAGGAGTGAGCCTGCTCGCGATGGCCGCGACTCGGTTTCGGCTCAGCCCTCTACCGCAGGAATATGCCCAAACATTTCCTGAGTAAACGCCACCCGCTCTTCAACCGACTCAGTCACCCCGCGCGCCTTCAGCTCTTCCAGTCGCGCTTCCACCGCATGGGTACGCAACGTCAGGCCGCAATCATTGGCGATCTGGATATTCAGCCCCGGCCGCGCATTCAGCTCGAGAATCAGCGGACCTTTCTCCTGATCCAGCACCATGTCCACGCCGATATAACCCAGACCACACAGCTCATAACAACCGGCAGCGAGCTTCATGAAACCGTCCCAGTAGGGCAGTTGCACGCCATCTACTGCGTTGGTGGTGTCCGGGTGTTTGGTGATGATGTTGTTCAGCCAGGTGCCGCGCAGAGTCAGGCCTGTCGCCAGATCCACGCCGACGCCGATGGCGCCTTGGTGCAGGTTGGCCTTGCCGCCGGATTGACGGGTCGGCAGGCGCAACATCGCCATTACCGGATACCCCATCAACACAATGATGCGTATGTCTGGCACGCCTTCATAACTGATGCTTTTGAAGATCTGGTCCGGGGTCACGCGGTATTCGATCAGCGCGCGATCACGGTGGCCGCCCAGCGAGTACAGGCCGGTGAGGATGCTCGAGATGTGATGCTCGAGCTCTTCGTGGGCGAGGATCTTGCCCGAGACCGTGCGATAGCGGCCCTCGAAACGGTCGGCGATGACGATGATGCCGTCGCCGCCAGCGCCTTGTGCCGGCTTGATCACGAAGTCGCTGCGCCCGCCGATGATCTCGCCGAGTTTGTCGATTTCCTTCTCGGTGGAAATCACGCCATACAACTCCGGCACGTGAATGCCGGCCTCGATGGCGCGCTCCTTGGTGATGATCTTGTCATCGACGATCGGGTACAGACTGCGCTTGTTGTACTTGAGCACGTAGTCGGCGTTACGCCGATTGATGCCCATGATGCCCCGGGCTTCCAGGGCCTTCCAGGTCTTCCAGAAACCGAACATCAGCTGTCAGCCTTCTTCAGGAACGCCTTGAAACGCACCAGTTCGGTCAGGCGGTACCCGCGATAACGACCCATCGCCAGCATGAAGCCCACCAGAATCAGCAGGATCGCCGGGAAGGTGAACACGAAGTACACAAGCTCCGGCACGGTCATGATCAGGTGCGCCAGAGACGCTGCGAACAAGGTGCCGATCGCGACTTTCATCGCATGGCTGGCACCGCGTTCTTCCCAGGTGATCGACAGGCGTTCGATGGTCATGGTCAGAATCACCATCGGGAACAGCGCCACCGACAGGCCCCGCTCCAGACCCAGTTTGTGGCTGAACAGACTGATTGCCGCGATCAACACCACGACAAACGTCAGCACCACCGACAGTCGCGGCAGCATTTGCAGCTTCAGGTGTTCCAGATACGAGCGTAACGACAGGCCCAGCGCGGTAATCACGGTAAACAGCAGGATGCCAAACCCGAGCTGCGTTTCACGGAAGGCGAGGGCGATCAGCACCGGGGTAAACGTGCCGAGTGTCTGCAGGCCGATCAGGTTGCGCAGGATCAGGATCACCAGCACGCCGATCGGGATCATCACCATGATCATGAAGGTCTGTTGGGTTTGCAGCGGCAGGCCGTAGAGCGAGTATTCGAGGAAGTTGGCGTCAGTGTTTTCGTCAGTCAGCTTGGCCAGACGAATCGCGTTCATCTCGCTGTTGTTCAGGCTGAAGGTCACGTTGGCTTTCTTGCCGCCGTCGACGGTGATCAGGTTTTCATCGCCGGTCCACCACAGCAGACGGTCGGTCGGCAGGCCCTGTTCGCCGGTTTCCGGATTGAAGTACAGCCAGTCCGTGCCGTTGAAGCTGCGCAGCCACAGTTCAGGCGTTTGCGGCTGATCGGCGACGAGGCGGATGGTGTGGACTTTTTCCACCGGGACGTGGGCGATGGACAGCAGCAGCTCGACGATCTTGGCTTTGTGCGGCGTCGATGGATCGCCAGCCAGCAGCAGTTTGACGTTGTCGTCGTTGACGTTGTTGACGCGCTTGATCGCTTCGCCGATGAAGGTTTCAACGTCGGCCGAGTGCTGGCGAATCGGTGCGAGCAGCGATTCGGCGGCGATTTTTTCCGGGCCTTCGATGACCATGCTGTCGCGGAAGGTCGGGCCTTTGGTCTTGGTTTTTTCTGCGGTGTAACGCTTGGTCAGTACCAGACGGTAATAAAGGGTCTGATTGCCCTTGGCGCGTCGCGCCGACCAGGTCACTTTGCGGTTGCCGTCGACGCGGTTCACCGACACGCCGTAGTTATTGGAGATGAAGCTCTCGTTGAGGCTGACGTAATCGCGGCTCAGCGGCGGCACGAACATCTGGATCTTCACCGGGTCTTTGGTGCTGGCGACGAACTCGACTTTGGCGTCGATGTTCCACAAGTCGTCGGTGGCGTCTTCGGTCACCGGGATGCCGAGTACGAAAATCTGATAGGCCGTAACCGAAACGCCCAGGAGCACCAGAATGGTGATCAGGATTTTCAGGTGGAAGGTTAGAGAACGCATGGAAATTACTCGGCGGTATGAGCGGCGATGGTGCAAGCGGGTTTGCCTGCAGCGTATTTAAGACTGGGGTCGACCAGCGCGTCGAAGCGTTTCAGCGCTTCGGAACCGATCAAAAGCGGGTATTGGAACGCACTTCGGTCGGTCAGGTTCACTTCGATGCTGCGCATTGCCGAACCCATGCAGATATCCAGCTCGATCACCGGGCGCGCGGTGTACTTTTTGCCTTCTTCCGGGTCGTAGTCGCCGGCCCGGCGCTTGATCTTGCTGACGCGGGCCAGCGGACGTTCGATCGGGTGCGAATGCGCGGCGTCGATCGCCAGGTAGAAACGGACCCAGGATTCACCATTGCGCTTGAAGCGTTTGATGTCGCGGGCACTCAGCGAGGCGGTTTTAGCGCCGGTATCGAGTTTGGCCGCGACTTCCAGATTGATGCCGTCAAGCGAAGCGTATTCGTTGAGGCCATACACGGTTTTTTCCCCCGCGGCGGCTAGGCCGGGCAGGCAAAACAGGGCGAAGAATGTGGGAAAAGGCTTGAGTCTCATAAATCCTGGTGCGCAGCGTTCCGTTTTCGGTTCAGGTGCCTGGCAAAACTTGCGCAGGTCCCTTCGTGTGCCTTTCAGCTTTTTATGACAAGCCGTACAAATGGCCAGCAAATGCGGGCGGCATTCTAGCACGGTGGGTTTATGGCGCCAGCGCTTGGGCCGGTCTATAAAAGATCAAAAGATCGCAGCCTTCGGCAGCTCCTACAGGGATCGATGTAGGAGCTGCCGAAGGCTGCGATCTTTTCCGGTTATTAGACGATTGTCGACAATATCTATTTATCCTTTGACTGATTAGGCTTAATTAGCTAGTTTTTGCCGCATTGGATTTCAAGGTGTCGACAATCATGCTGGATCAACTCGATCCCCCGGTCATCAGCGGCGACGATTCCGAGACGCTCTCGGAAAACGTCTTTCGACGCATTCAGGCGGCTATCGTCAGAGGTGAGATTGCTCCGGGTAGCAAGATCTCCGAGCCTGAGCTGGCACGCACCTATGGCATCAGCCGTGGGCCGTTGCGTGAGGCGATCCACCGTCTGGAAGGTCAGCGCCTGCTGGTGCGCGTGCCGCACGTCGGTGCGCGAGTGGTATCACTCAGCCATGCCGAATTGCTGGAACTCTACGAAATCCGTGAATCCCTCGAAGGCATGGCCTGTCGTCTGGCGGCTGAACGCATGAGCGTCGAAGAAATCGATGAGCTGCGTCGGGTGCTGGAAACCCACGAGCGCGACGCGGCATTTCAGGCCGGGGTCGGTTACTACCAGCAGGAAGGCGATTTCGATTTCCACTACCGCATCATCCAGGGCAGCGGCAACCGCACGCTGACGCAGATGCTCTGCGGCGAGCTCTATCAACTGGTGCGCATGTACCGCATCCAGTTCTCGACCACGCCGAACCGCCCGCGCCAGGCCTTCGCCGAACACCACAGGATTCTCGATGCCATCGCCGACCGTGACGGCGAACTCGCGGAATTGTTGATGCGCCGCCACATCGGCGCCTCGAAACGCAACATCGCCCGTCATTACCAGGACGGCGCCCACAATAAGACAGCCACTGAACGAGGTGAGTCATGAGTTCCAACCCGAACACTCCAGGCCAGCGTTTCCGCGATGCGGTCGCCAGCGAGCACCCTTTGCAGGTGGTCGGTGCGATCAACGCCAACCACGCGCTGTTGGCCAAACGAGCCGGTTTCAAGGCGATCTACTTGTCCGGTGGCGGGGTGGCCGCAGGTTCCCTCGGCGTGCCGGATCTGGGCATCACCGGTCTGGATGACGTGCTCACCGACGTACGGCGCATCACCGACGTCTGCGACTTGCCGCTTTTGGTGGATGTCGACACCGGTTTCGGTTCTTCGGCCTTTAACGTGGCGCGTACCGTCAAATCGATGATCAAGTTCGGCGCGGCGGCGATCCACATCGAAGACCAGGTCGGCGCCAAGCGCTGCGGCCATCGTCCGAATAAAGAGATTGTCAGCCAGCAGGAAATGGTCGACCGCATCAAGGCTGCCGTCGATGCCCGTACCGACGACAGCTTCGTGATCATGGCGCGTACCGATGCGCTGGCCGTTGAAGGTCTGGAGTCTGCACTGGATCGCGCCGCGGCGTGCATCGAGGCCGGCGCCGACATGATCTTCCCGGAAGCCATCACCGAGCTTGAGATGTACAAGCTGTTCGCCAACCGCGTGAAAGCGCCGATTCTGGCCAACATCACCGAGTTCGGCGCGACGCCGCTGTACACCACCGAGCAACTGGCCGGCGCCGATGTGTCGCTGGTGCTGTATCCGCTGTCGGCGTTCCGCGCGATGAACAAGGCTGCGGAAAATGTCTACACCGCGATCCGCCGCGACGGCACGCAGCAGAATGTCATCGACACCATGCAGACTCGCATGGAGCTCTACGATCGCATCGATTACCACACGTTCGAGCAGAAGCTCGATGCGTTGTTTGCGGCGAAAAAATGAAGATCAAAAGATCGCAGCCTCGTTTCACTCGACAGCTCCTACATGGATATCTGTAGAAGCTGCCGCAGGCTGCGATCTTTTACAAACAACACCGAAATTGCAGATTCCCTAACAAATTCAAAAATTGGAGACAGCAATGGCCGAAGCAAAAGTACTCAGTGGCGCCGGGCTCCGGGGCCAGGTTGCCGGGCAAACCGCACTGTCCACCGTAGGCCAGGCCGGTGCCGGGCTGACCTATCGCGGCTACGACGTGCGCGAACTGGCAGCCGATGCGCAATTTGAAGAAGTGGCGTACCTGCTGCTGTACGGCGAACTGCCGACCCAGGCCGAGCTCGACGCTTATCAAGGCAAACTGAGCAAGCTGCGCGACCTGCCGCAAGCGCTGAAAGAAGTGCTGGAACGCATCCCCGCCGACGCCCACCCGATGGACGTGATGCGCACCGGTTGCTCGTTCCTTGGCAACATCGAACCGGAGAAGGACTTCTCCGAGCAGCAGGACAAGACTGACCGTCTGCTGGCCGCGTTCCCGGCGATCATGTGCTACTGGTATCGCTTCAGCCACGATGGCAAACGCATCAACTGCGTGACCGATGAACAATCCATCGGCGGCCACTTCCTGCACTTGCTGCACGACAAGAAGCCGAGCGAACTGCACGTCAAAGTGATGAACGTGTCGCTGATTCTCTACGCCGAACACGAATTCAACGCCTCGACCTTCACCGCCCGCGTTTGCGCGTCGACCCTGTCCGATCTGTATTCCTGCGTCACTGCGGCCATCGGTTCGTTGCGCGGCCCGCTGCACGGCGGCGCCAACGAAGCGGCGATGGAAATGATCGAACGCTTCTCAACGCCCGAAGACGCGATCAAAGGCACCCTCGGCATGCTCGAGCGCAAAGACAAGATCATGGGCTTCGGCCACGCTATCTATAAGGACAGCGATCCGCGCAACGAGGTGATCAAGGGTTGGGCGAAAAAGCTCTCTGATGAAGTCGGTGACAAGGTGCTGTTCGCGGTTTCCGAAGCCATCGACAAGACCATGTGGGAGCAGAAGAAACTGTTCCCGAACGCCGACTTCTACCATGCCTCGGCGTACCACTTCATGGGCATCCCGACCAAGCTGTTCACACCGATCTTCGTCTGCTCGCGCCTGACCGGCTGGGCCGCGCACGTGTTCGAACAGCGTGCCAACAACCGCATCATCCGTCCAAGCGCCGAATACGTCGGCGTAGAACAGCGCAAGTTCGTGCCAATCGAACGTCGCTGAATGGTGAGCTGACCCCGACCTTGAGCCACACCGAAAACCCTGTAGGAGCTGCCGAAGGCTGCGATCTTTTGATTTTGAGTTTTAGAAGCAAGATCAAAGGATCGCAGCCTTCGGCAGCTCCTACAGGGGATCGGGGTCGGTTCAGGGTTGGTGTCAGCCCCCACCCTTTGAAACTCCCGTGACCCGAGTCCTGACCCGATGAACACAGAATTTCGCAAGAACCTGCCCGGCACTCCGCTGGATTACTTCGACGTCCGTGCGGCTGTCGATGTGATCCAGCCCGGCGCCTACGACACCCTGCCGTACACCTCGCGCGTGCTGGCGGAAAACCTTGTGCGTCGCTGCGACCCGGCCACGCTGACCGAATCCCTGAAGCAATTCATCGAGCGCAAGCGCGACCTCGATTTCCCTTGGTTCCCGGCGCGGGTTGTCTGCCATGACATTCTCGGTCAGACCGCACTGGTCGACCTCGCCGGTCTGCGTGACGCGATTGCCTCGCAGGGTGGTGATCCGGCGCAAGTCAATCCGGTGGTGCCGACGCAACTGATCGTCGACCACTCGCTGGCGGTCGAGGCGGGGGGCTTTGATGCGCAGGCGTTCGAGAAGAATCGCGCCATCGAAGATCGTCGCAATGAAGACCGTTTTCACTTCATCAACTGGACCAAAAAAGCCTTCAAGAATGTTGATGTGATCCCGCCGGGCAACGGCATCATGCACCAGATCAACCTGGAGAAAATGTCTCCGGTGATTCAGGTGCGTGACGGCGTGGCGTTCCCCGACACTTGCGTCGGTACCGACAGCCACACCCCGCACGTCGATGCGCTGGGCGTGATCGCCATCGGCGTCGGCGGCCTCGAAGCCGAGAGCGTAATGCTCGGCCGCGCCTCGTGGATGCGCCTGCCAGAAAGCGTCGGGGTCGAACTGACCGGCAAGCTGCAACCGGGCATCACCGCCACCGACATGGTGCTGGCGCTGACTGAATACCTGCGCAAGCAGAAAGTCGTCGGCGCGTGGCTGGAGTTCTTCGGTGAAGGCGCTGCCGCGCTGACCCTCGGCGACCGCGCAACCATCTCCAACATGGCCCCGGAATACGGCGCCACCGCGGCGATGTTCTACATCGACCAGCAGACCATCGACTACCTCAAACTCACCGGACGTGAAGATCAGCAAGTGCAGCTTGTCGAGCACTACGCCAAGACCACCGGTCTGTGGGCCGACAGCCTCAAAGGCGCGCAATACGAGCGCGGCCTGACCTTCGACTTGTCGTCGGTGGTGCGCAACATGGCCGGCCCGAGCAACCCGCACGCTCGCGTAGCAACCTCGGATCTGGCGGCCAAAGGCATCTCCGGTCAGTGGGATGACGTGCCGGGGCAAATGCCCGATGGCGCGGTGATCATCGCGGCCATCACCAGTTGCACCAACACCAGCAATCCGCGCAACGTGATTGCCGCCGGCCTGATCGCGCGCAATGCCAACCGACTCGGATTGACGCGCAAACCGTGGGTCAAATCCTCGCTGGCGCCGGGTTCGAAAACCGTGGCGCTGTACCTCGACGAAGCGGGGCTGACCACCGAACTGGAACAACTCGGTTTCGGCGTCGTGGCGTTCGCCTGCACCACGTGCAACGGCATGTCCGGCGCACTGGACCCGGTGATCCAGCAGGAAATCATCGACCGCGATCTGTATGCGACTGCCGTGCTCTCGGGCAACCGCAACTTCGACGGCCGCATCCACCCGTACGCCAAGCAGGCCTTCCTTGCATCGCCGCCCTTGGTGGTCGCGTATGCCATCGCCGGGACCATCCGTTTCGACATCGAGAAGGATGTCTTGGGCGTGGTCGACGGCAAGGAAATTCGCCTCAAGGACATCTGGCCGAGCGACGAAGAAATCGACGCCGTGGTGAAGTCTTCGGTCAAGCCTGAGCAGTTCCGTCAGGTCTACATCCCGATGTTCGCCATCCATGAAGACACCGGCCCGAAAGTCACGCCGCTGTATGACTGGCGCGAGATGAGCACCTACATTCGCCGTCCGCCGTATTGGGAAGGCGCGCTGGCCGGCGCGCGTCCGCTCAAGGGCATGCGCCCGCTGGCGGTGCTGCCGGACAACATCACCACCGATCACCTGTCGCCGTCGAACGCGATCATGCTCGACAGCGCCGCCGGCGAATACCTGGCGAAAATGGGCTTGCCGGAAGAGGACTTCAACTCCTACGCCACCCACCGTGGCGACCACTTGACCGCCCAGCGCGCGACGTTCGCCAACCCGAAACTGTTCAACGAAATGGTCTTGGAAAACGGCAAGGTCAAGCAGGGTTCGCTGGCCCGTGTCGAGCCGGAAGGCAAAGTCATGCGCATGTGGGAAGCCATCGAAACCTATATGGAACGCAAGCAGCCGCTGATCATCATCGCCGGCGCCGATTACGGTCAGGGTTCGTCCCGCGACTGGGCGGCCAAAGGCGTGCGTCTGGCGGGTGTCGAGGCAATTGCCGCGGAAGGTTTCGAGCGTATCCATCGCACCAACCTGGTGGGCATGGGCGTGTTGCCGCTGGAGTTCAAGGCGGGCACCGACCGTCACACCCTGGCCATCGACGGCAGCGAAACCTACGACGTGATTGGCGAGCGCAAACCGCGCGCCGACCTGACGCTGGTGATCCATCGCAAGAATGGCGAGCGCGTCGACGTGCCGGTGACCTGCCGCCTCGATACCGCTGAAGAAGTGTCGATCTACGAGGCCGGCGGCGTGTTGCAACGCTTCGCGCAGGACTTCCTCGAAGAGTCGGCGGTTGCCGTTTAAATCATCGGATGTGGGCATGGGACTTCAAGTCCCATGCCCTCGTTAAGGAGCACCATGGTTCACGTTCCGCAAATCAAGATTCCCGCCACCTACATGCGCGGCGGTACCAGCAAAGGCGTGTTCTTCAGCCTGAAAGATTTGCCTGAAGCGGCGCAGGTTCCAGGCCCCGCCCGCGACGCCTTGCTGCTACGCGTGATCGGCAGCCCCGACCCGTACGACAAGCAAATCGACGGCATGGGCGGCGCCACTTCAAGCACCAGCAAAACCGTGATCCTGTCGAAAAGCACTAAGGCGGATCACGACGTCGATTACCTGTTTGGCCAGGTCTCCATCGACAAGCCGTTCGTGGACTGGAGCGGCAACTGCGGCAATCTGTCGGCGGCGGTCGGTTCGTTTGCGATCAGCAACGGCCTGGTCGACGCCAGCCGCATTCCGCACAACGGTGTCGCCGTGGTGCGCGTGTGGCAGGCCAATATCGGCAAAACCATCATCGCCCACGTGCCGATCACCAACGGTGAAGTGCAGGAAACCGGGGATTTCGAACTCGACGGCGTGACCTTTCCAGCGGCCGAAGTGCAGGTGGAGTTCATGGAACCGGCGGCAGAAGAAGAGGGCGGTGGTGGCTCGATGTTCCCCACCGGCAACCTGATCGATGAGCTGGAAGTGCCGGGTGTTGGCACGTTCAAGGCGACCATGATCAATGCGGGTATTCCGACGATTTTCGTCAACGCCGAAGACATCGGTTACACCGGCACCGAACTGCAAAGTGCGATCAACAGCGACCCGAAAGCCTTGCAGATGTTCGAGACCATCCGCGCTTATGGCGCTTTGCGCATGGGCCTGATCTCGAGTCTTGATGAAGCGGACAAGCGCCAACACACGCCGAAAGTCGCGTTCGTCGCCAAGCCTGCGGATTACGTGGCATCCAGTGGTAAAGCGATTGCTGCCGGTGACGTTGATTTGCTGGTGCGTGCGTTATCGATGGGCAAATTGCACCACGCCATGATGGGCACGGCTGCGGTGGCAATCGGCACTGCGGCGGCCATTCCCGGGACGCTGGTGAACCTTGCGACGGGTGGCGTTGAGCGCAGCGCCGTGCGTTTCGGCCATCCTTCCGGCACGTTGCGCGTGGGCGCCGAGGCCAGTCTGGAAAACGGTGAGTGGGTGGTAAAAAAAGCCATCATGAGCCGCAGTGCGCGCGTCCTGATGGAAGGCTATGTGCGCGTCCCTGGTGATTCTTTCTAAACGACAACTTCCCCTGTAGGAGCTGCCGAAGGCTCGGGCCGCGATCGGACGATCTTTTGATCTGGTTCTTAAAGGAAAGATCAAAAGATCGCAGCCTTCGGCAGCTCCTACATGGGGGTCGCATTTCAATTCTAAAAGTCCATTGCCTGAACCGAGGTCCCATCAACGAACCACTTAAAGAGTGAATCGAACATGAGCGCCAACGTCGACCTGAACAACCGCCCCGACTACGACCGTGTCCTGCAGGACATCGCCGACTACGTTCTGACCTTCAAAGTTGAATCCACCGAAGCCCTGAACACCGCCCGCCACTGCCTGATGGACACGCTGGGTTGCGGTCTGCTGGCGCTGCGTTTTCCCGAATGCACCAAGCACCTTGGCCCCATCGTCGAAGGCACCGTCGTGCCGTTTGGCGCTCGAGTGCCGGGCACCAGCTATCGCCTTGATCCGGTGAAAGCAGCGTGGGATATCGGTTGTATCGTGCGCTGGCTCGACTACAACGACACCTGGCTCGCCGCCGAGTGGGGGCATCCGTCGGACAACCTCGGCGCAATTCTCGCGGTGGCCGATCACCTCTCGCAGAAGCGCTTGGCCAACGCTGAAGCAGCGCTGACGATTCGCGATGTGCTGGAAGCGATGATCATGGCTCATGAGATTCAGGGCGTCATTGCTCTGGAAAACTCCTTCAACCGCGTAGGGCTTGATCACGTCATTCTGGTCAAAGTCGCCTCGACCGCCGTGACCGCCAAACTGATGGGCGCCAATCGTGAGCAGATGTTGTCGGCGCTGTCCCATGCATTCGCCGACGGTCAGGCGCTGCGCACCTACCGTCATGCACCGAATGCTGGCTCGCGAAAATCCTGGGCAGCGGGGGATGCGTCCAGCCGTGGCGTGCGTCTGGCCGACATCGCCATGCGCGGCGAAATGGGCATTCCCGGTGTGTTGAGTGCCAAGCAGTGGGGTTTTTACGACGTACTGTTCAGCCACACCAACAGCGATCTGGCGTTGAAGCCGCAAGACAAACGCGCCTTCGCTTTCTCACGGCCATTCGGCAGTTATGTGATGGAAAACGTCCTGTTCAAGATCAGCTTCCCCGCCGAGTTCCACGCGCAAACCGCGTGTGAAGCCGCGGTGACGTTGCATCCGCAGGTGCGCAATCGTCTGCACGAAATCGAGCGAATCGTCATCACCACCCACGAATCGGCGATCCGCATTATTTCCAAGGTCGGGCCGCTGGCCAACTCTGCCGACCGCGATCACTGCATTCAATACATGACCGCTGTGCCGTTGGCCTTCGGCAACCTGATCGCCGAGCAATACGAGGACGATTTCCACAAAGCGCATCCGATCATCGATGTGCTGCGCGAGAAAATGCTTATTGTCGAAGAGCCGCGTTTCAGCCGCGAATACCTCGAGGCCGACAAGCGCTCGATTGCCAACGCCGTGCAGGTGTTTTTCAAGGACGGCACCAGCACTGACAACGTCGTGGTGGAATACCCGATCGGCCATCGCCGCCGCCGTGCGCAGGGCATTCCTTTGCTGGAAGACAAGTTCAAGGCGAACCTGGCAACACGCTTCACCGGCCAGCGCAGCGCCGAGATCTTCGCGCTGTGCAAAGATCAGTCGCGGCTGGAAGCCACTCCCGTAAACCGCTTCGTAGACCTTTTCGTGATCTGACGCAAACCCTGTAGGAGCTGCCGCAGGCTGCGATCTTTTGACTTTGATTGTAAAAAAACAAGATCAAAAGATCGCAGCCTGCGGCAGCTCCTACACGGACGATTTGCGCCATTTTTCGATGGGCAGTTTGGTGATCGCAAAACCACCCAACAAAATCGCCGAATAGATCATCAATTCCCGGGACAGGGTTTGCCCTTCGTACCAGGCGCCGATGATCACGGCGAACACCGGGAAAATGATAAACACGAACGACAGAATGATCGGGCTCAGGCGTTTAAGCAGCAAAAAATAAACGATGAATCCACCCACCGACGCCACCAGCCCGAGATAGAGCAGGGCAGCCCATGAGCGCGCGGTCACGTCCTGGAAGCTCGGCGCTTCGAAGCCCAAGCCGACAATAAATAACATTAGCCCGGCGATGCCGATCGGCAGCGTGTTGTAGGTGATCACGCTGATGGCGCTGCCGTGCTTTTTCGTCACTACGTAGCACAATGCATGCATGACCGCTGCGCAGAGAATCGCCAGCACACCAAGCCATTCCGCCTGATCCAGATGCAAGCCTTGGCTGCGAATGATCATGAACAAACTGGCGAAGCCGATGGCGATGCCGAGCATTTGCGACGGATAGATTTTCTCGCGCAGAAACACCGCCGAAAACAGCAGGATAAACACCGGCATGCAACTGAACAGCAGCGCCGTCAGGCCAGACGACACGTGCATCTCGCCATAGTTGAGCAGGTAGTAGGGCAGGCTGAAATACGACAGCGTGACGAACACAAAAAACCAGCGACTTTGGCGCGGAAACAGCAGGGGTTCCTTGCGCAACACCGCGAAGCTGAGGAACAGTGGGAAGGCAATCAGAAAGCGCAGGCCAGCGGCGGTGAGTGGAGGCACGCTTTCCACGGCAATCTTGATCCCCAGCCATGTGGTGCCCCAGCTCAGGCAAACGATGAGAAACAGGCTGCTGGTGATCAATCCGGCAAGCCAGGGTTTGCTGATGTTCATCGGTGAGCTGATGGCGGTCGACATGTTGGGTGCTCCGAGCTGGGAATTGACCTCATGACTGAAAAGGTCTATTCCTGATTGAACCTGTTTTCAATACGCTATTCGGGGCGAGAATGAGTGTCAAAGCAAGTATTGCCATGGTGTCAATCCTTCGTGACGGCCTCGCCCATGGCGCAGGCGTCAAGTACAAACGCTTGGCCGATGCGGTCGAAAAGGCCATCGGCGAGGGCGTTATCGAGGCAGGCAGCAAGCTGCCACCGCACAGACTGTTGGCCGATAGTCTTGGCGTCACCATCGGCACCATCAGTCGTGCTTACGGTGAGCTTGAGCGTGTCGGATTAGTCGTGGCCCGCGTAGGAGACGGCACCTATGTGCGTCAGCGCGGGATGGAACGGCCGCAGGACAAAGGCTTTCGCAATGTCAGCGACGAGCCGCCTGCGTGTTTCGACATGAGTCGCAACCAGCCGATCCCCGGCCAGGAAGCAGCGTTCATGCGCGAATGTCTGGTCGAGCTGGCCAATGATCCGGGCTTGTTACAGCAATTGACCGGGTACACCGCCGAAGGCGGATTGGCCAGGCATCGGGTGGCGGGGGCGGTGTGGTTGCGCCACGGGCATTTCGTGCCACACGCCGATCAGGTGCTGTGCGTCAACGGAGGTCAGCACGGTTTGCTGTGCGCCTTGATGGCTTTGCTCAAGGCCGGCGACACGGTCGTGACCGAGCATTTGTCCTACCCCGGATTGATCAGCGTCGCACGTCAACTTGGGATAAAACTCATCGGCGCCGCGATGGATGACGAAGGACTGTTGCCCTCGGCGCTGGAGGATATATGCCGTCAGCATCGGGTAGCGGCGGTGTATTGCACGCCAACGATCCAGAATCCTACAGCCGCCGTGATGTCGATCCCACGGCGCGAGGCGATTGCCGAGGTGTGCCGCCAGCACAATCTGCTGATCATCGAAGACGAAGCCCACGCTGTGCTCGACCGCCAGCGCCCGCTGCCATTGAGTTATTTCGCTCCTGAGCGCTCGGTGTTGATCGGTAGTTTGAGCAAGGCTGTTTCCGCCGGGTTGCGGGTCGGTTATCTGCACGCGCCGCAAGCGTTGATCGGGCGCATCAGTTCAGCCATTCGTACGACGTGCTGGATGGCTAATCCGCTGTCGATGGAGGTGGCGAGCCTGTGGATCGAAAACGGCATGGCCGAACGCTTGCTGGATGAGCAGATCACGGAAATTGGCCGCCGCAAGGCGTTGGTTGCGGGCGTACTGGACGGCTTGAGCTACAAGACGCACACCTACAGTCCGCACTTTTGGGTAGAGGTGCCGGCGTTGTGGCGAGCGTCGCAGATTGCCGCGGAGTTGAAAGAAAACAACTATCTGGTGGCGACCGCTGAGGCGTTTGCGGTGGGGCATGCGGCGGTGCCGCAGTTTATTCGGGTGAGTGTGTGTAATACGGTGGGGGATGACAGCATGTTGCTCGCAGGCTTTGAGGCTCTGAAGCACGCCTTGACGGAACCCAATCCTGTGTAGGAGCTGCCGAAGGCTGCGATCTTTTGATGTTGATGTTTAAAACAAGATCAACAGATCGCAGCCTTCGGCAGCTCCTACAGGGGGCATGCGGGGTTACTTGAACCGCCGCTCCACCCCTTTCTCCACCAGAATCTTCGCCGAAATCTCTTCCACCGAAAAATGCGTGGAATTGATGTTCGGGATGTTTTCACGGCGAAACAGGTTTTCCACTTCGCGCACTTCAAATTCGCACTGGGCATAGCTCGAATAGCGGCTGTTGGGTTTGCGCTCGTTGCGGATCGCGGTGAGGCGGTCCGGGTCGATGGTCAGGCCGAACAGCTTGTGCTGATGGGCGCGCAGGGCGGGCGGCAGTTGCAGGCGCTCCATGTCGTCTTCGGTCAGCGGGTAGTTGGCCGCGCGGATACCAAATTGCATGGCCATGTACAGACACGTCGGCGTCTTACCACATCGCGACACGCCCACTAGAATCAGATCGGCCTTGTCGTAATAGTGCGTGCGGGCGCCGTCATCGTTGTCGAGGGCGAAGTTCACCGCCTCGATCCGCTCCATGTAATTGGAGTTGTGCCCGATCGAATGCGACTTGCCGACGGTGTAGGAAGAATGCTCGGTCAGTTCCTGTTCAAGCGGGGCCAGGAAGGTCGAGAAAATGTCGATCATGAAACCATTGGACGTTGCGAGAATCTCACGAATGTCCTGATTGACGATGGTGTCGAAGATAATCGGGCGAAAGCCGTCGGTTTCGGCGGCTTTATTGATTTGTTGTACCATGGCCCGCGCTTTATCCACGCTGTCGATGTACGGTCGCGTGAATTTGCTGAAGGTAATGTTTTCGAACTGCGCCAGGAGGCTTTGACCCAGGGTTTCGGCAGTAATGCCGGTGCCATCGGAGATAAAGAAAGCAGATCGTTTCATTTGCACCTTGGGCCTTAAGCTAATAACGAATCTTGGATATGATAGGCGCGATTTGCCGGCCGCCATTGGCCAGCATTCTCACTTATTTTCCAGGTCCAGGCCATACAACCGGCCAACGCTCCCCCGAGCAGCCGGTTTCTGAGCTTTTCCAACACAGTTAGTGGAGAGATCACCTTGGTAGAGTACGTAGTTTCCCTCGATAAGCTCGGCAAACACGATGTTGAGCATGTGGGGGGCAAGAACGCATCCCTGGGCGAGATGATCAGCAACCTGGCGGGTGCCGGTGTGTCGGTCCCCGGCGGCTTTGCCACCACCGCTCAGGCCTATCGCGACTTCCTCGAACTGAGTGGCCTCAACGACCAGATCCACCAGGCCCTCGATGCGCTCGACGTTGATGATGTCAACGCACTGGCCAAGACCGGCGCGCAGATCCGTCAATGGATCATGGACGCCGAATTTCCGGAAAAACTCAACGCCGAGATCCGCACCGCGTTCGCCACGCTGTCGGCCGGCAACCCTGACATGGCCGTGGCCGTGCGTTCTTCCGCCACCGCCGAAGACTTGCCGGACGCATCCTTCGCCGGTCAGCAGGAAACTTTCCTGAACATCCGTGGCGTGGAAAACGTTATCCGCGCTGCCAAAGAGGTGTTCGCCTCGCTGTTCAATGACCGTGCGATTTCTTACCGCGTGCATCAGGGCTTCGACCACAAACTGGTCGCCCTGTCTGCCGGCGTGCAGCGCATGGTGCGTTCGGAAACCGGCACCGCCGGCGTGATGTTCACCCTCGATACCGAATCCGGTTTCCGTGACGTGGTGTTCATCACCGGCGCCTACGGTCTGGGCGAAACCGTCGTTCAAGGCGCGGTGAACCCGGACGAATTCTATGTCCACAAGGGCACGCTGGAGGCCGGTCGTCCGGCGATCCTGCGTCGCAACCTGGGCAGCAAAGCCATCAAGATGATTTACGGCGAAGTCGCCACGGCCGGCAAGTCGGTCAAGACCATCGACGTCGACAAGGCTGATCGCGCGCGTTTCTGCCTGTCCGATGCTGAAGTCAGCGAGCTGGCCAAGCAGGCGATGATCATCGAGAAGCACTACCAGTGCCCGATGGACATCGAGTGGGCCAAGGACGGTGACGACGGCAAGCTGTACATCGTGCAGGCCCGTCCGGAAACCGTGAAAAGCCGCACCCAGGCCAACGTCATGGAACGTTACCTGTTGAAAGAAACCGGCACCGTGCTGGTTGAAGGTCGCGCCATCGGCCAGCGCATCGGTGCAGGTAAAGTGCGGATCATCAAGGACGTGTCCGAGATGGACAAGGTCCAGCCGGGCGACGTACTGGTTTCCGACATGACCGACCCGGACTGGGAACCGGTAATGAAGCGCGCCAGCGCCATCGTGACCAACCGGGGCGGGCGTACCTGCCACGCGGCGATCATCGCCCGTGAGCTGGGCATTCCGGCCGTTGTCGGTTGCGGCAACGCCACCCAGTTGCTGAAAGATGGCCAGGGCGTAACCGTGTCCTGCGCTGAAGGCGACACCGGTTACATCTTCGAAGGTGAACTGGGCTTCGACATCAAGAAGAACTCCGTGGACGCCATGCCTGATCTGCCGTTCAAGATCATGATGAACGTCGGCAACCCGGACCGCGCCTTCGACTTCGCGCAACTGCCGAACGCCGGTGTGGGCCTGGCCCGTCTGGAATTCATCATCAACCGCATGATCGGCGTGCACCCTAAAGCGCTGCTGAACTACGACGGTCTGCCGCAGGAAATCAAGGACAGCGTCGACAAGCGTATTGCCGGCTACGATGATCCGGTTGGCTTCTATGTCGACAAACTGGTCGAAGGCATCAGCACCCTGGCAGCAGCGTTTACGCCGAAAAAAGTCATCGTGCGTCTGTCGGACTTCAAGTCCAACGAATACGCCAACCTGATCGGCGGCAAGCTCTACGAGCCGGAAGAAGAAAACCCGATGCTGGGCTTCCGTGGCGCTTCGCGTTACATCAGCGAATCGTTCCGCGATTGCTTCGAACTCGAATGCCGCGCGCTGAAGCGTGTGCGCAACGAGATGGGCCTGACCAACGTCGAAATCATGGTGCCGTTCGTGCGCACCCTCGGCGAAGCCAGTCAGGTTGTTGATCTGCTCGCAGAGAACGGCCTGAAGCGTGGCGAAAACGGTCTGCGCGTGATCATGATGTGCGAATTGCCATCCAACGCGATTCTGGCTGAAGAGTTCCTTGAATTCTTCGACGGTTTCTCGATCGGTTCCAACGACCTGACTCAGCTGACGCTGGGTCTGGACCGTGACTCCGGGATCATCGCGCACCTGTTCGACGAGCGTAATCCGGCCGTCAAGAAACTGCTGTCGAACGCGATTCAGGCGTGCAACAAGGCTGGCAAATACATCGGTATCTGCGGTCAGGGCCCATCCGATCACCCGGATCTGGCGCGCTGGCTGATGGAGCAGGGCATCGAAAGCGTGTCGCTGAACCCGGACACCGTGCTGGAAACCTGGTTCTTCCTCGCGGAAGGCCAAGCGCAGGCTTGATGGTTATGTGAACGGGCCGCTCTACTGCAGGAGCGAGCCTGCTCGCGAAGACGGACTGGCATTCAACATCGATGTCGACAGATGTACCGCTTTCGCGAGCAAGCTCGCTCCCACAAGGGGTAAGGCTTTGAGATTTAAGTAGGGCGAGCGCCTCCGGATGCCGCCCTTTTTTGTGCAAGAGCATTATGCAAAGCAGCAGTAACCTATTTCCTGTCGCCCTGATCAGCGCCGAGCGGCGCGGCGATCTGAGCGAAGACGTTTATCGTCTGAAACCCGGCAACAGCCCGGACTGGTCCGTAGAAATCGCCGTCACCCGTTTGGGCATGGCCGATGAACCGGCGGTGCGCGGTGTGCCGGTCATTCTGTTGCACGGCAGTTTTTCCAACCGGCGATTCTGGTTCTCGCCCAAGGGTCTGGGGCTCGGCGCTTATCTGGCACGGCTGGGCTTCGACGTGTGGATTCCGGAGATGCGCGGTCACGGTTTATCGCAGCGCAACGAGGAATACCGCAGGAACCGTGTCGCCGACTACGCCAGGTACGATTTGCCGGCAATCGCCGCATTCGTGCGTGAGCAGAGTGGGCAGGTGCCGCACTGGATTGGCCATTCGCTGGGCGGCATTACCCTGGCGGCGGCTCTCGGTGGCGAGTATCTGGGCGAACCTGCCGTAGCGTCGGCAGCGTTTTTTGGCACTCAGGTCAGCCGTACTTACTGGCCGCTGAAGATTCCGCCGGTTGAATGGAGCGGTCGCTTCATTCTCAAGCGTTTCGCGCAGTTGTCGGGCTCACGCCTCAAGCGCGGACCGGAAGATGAGCCCATTGGCCTGGCCATCGAGAGCATGCGCTGGTACGGCCTGTTCGGCCGGTTTGGTGACAAGGACAAAGACTGGTGGGCCGGTCTGGCTGATGTTCAGGTGCCGGTGCTGGCGGTAAGTGCGGCGGGGGATCATCAGGATCCTGCGTGGGCTTGTCGCAAACTGTTCGAGCAGATGGGTTCTGAGCACAAACAGTTCATCAATCTGGGGCGCGAACAGGGCTACAACGATAATTTCGGCCATGTCGAAATGTTGGTGAGCAAGGCTGCACAGACGCAGGTATGGCCACTGGTGGCACGCTGGTTGAACGATCAGCACACGCCGTTACTGGGTGAGAAGCCGGATCTGGCGGCAGCGGTCTGAGTCGCGAGGCGCTGAAAAAAGGCCATTTCGTTCGGGTCGGCTTGCGGCTAAGATATGACGCATTGTGCGGTTCTGGTCACTTTTAGTGGCTGATTTGCTATTACGTTTCAGCGTTTGTTCAGGTTCGTTCAGCGACCCTTGCATGAACTAAGGTAAACAGCGACTGCCGGAACTCGTCTCACAAGAGTGCGTCATCCTTGATCGTCTTCCTTTTTACAGGAGTTTTTCGATGAACCATTACCTCACGCCTGACCTGTGCGACGCCTATCCGGAACTGGTCCAGGTGCTGGAACCGATGTTCAGCAATTTCGGCGGCCGTGATTCATTCGGCGGCGAAATCGTGACCATCAAATGCTTCGAAGACAACTCGCGGGTCAAGGAGCAGGTCGAGCTCAAAGGGAATGGCAAGGTACTGGTGGTCGACGGTGGTGGTTCGCTGCGTCATGCCCTGCTGGGGGACATGCTGGCCGAGAAAGCCGCGAAAAACGGTTGGGAAGGGCTGGTGATCTACGGTTGCATCCGCGACGTCGATATCATCGCGCAGACCGATCTGGGCGTGCAGGCCCTTGCTAGCCACCCGAGGAAGTCCAACAGGCGCGGGCTCGGCGACCTTGACGTTCCAGTAACTTTCGCCGGTGTGACGTTCCACCCGGGCCACTACATTTATGCGGACAACAACGGCGTGATCATCTCGCCGAGCCCGCTGAAGATGCCTGAATAAGCTTTTGACAAAGGGATGAGGATGTTCGAGGAAGAAAACGCGCAATGGGGGCTGGTGCATGCCCTGGTGCTGGACGGTAGAGGCGGTGCGCGTTCGATAGCCCGGACTGAGCTCGACGATTTGCAGCTACAGGCCCATGAAAGCCTGTGGCTGCACTGGGATCGCAGTCATCCGCAAACCCAGACCTGGCTGCGCAAATCCAGCGGCCTGAACGAATTCACCTGCGACTTGCTGCTGGAAGAGAACACCCGGCCGCGCCTGTTGCCGTTGCCGGATTCCGAGTTGCTGCTGTTTTTGCGCGGTGTGAACCTCAATCCGGGTGCCGAACCGGAAGACATGGTTTCGGTGCGGATTTTTGCCTCTGCCCAGCGTGTTATCTCCCTGCGTTTGCGTCCGTTGCGGGCCACGGATGAACTGCTGACGATTCTGGCAGAGGGCAAAGGCCCGAAAACGTCCTCCGAGCTGATCCTTTATCTGGCGCAATTCCTCACTAACAAGGTGCAGGATCTGGTCACTTGCCTCTCGGAAATCGCCGATGAGGAAGAAGAAAAGATGGATGCCGACGAACGGTATACCCCGGAGCACGGATCGATTTTGCACATCCGTCGAAGGGCGGCCGGACTGAAGCGGTTTCTCGCTCCACAACGGGATATTTTCGGCCAGATGACGCGGATAAAACTGCCGTGGTTTGTCGATGATGATGCCGATTACTGGAACGAATTGAACAACAGCCTGACCCGCTATCTCGAAGAACTCGAATTGACCCGAGAGCGCGTGGGGCTTGTCCTGGAGGCAGAAGACCGGCGTTTGAGCGTGCGCATGAATCGCACGATGTACCGCTTCGGCATCATCACCTGCATCTTTTTACCAATGAGTTTTATCACCGGTCTGCTGGGTATAAATGTGGGCGGAATTCCGTTCGCGAGCAGCCCTTATGGTTTCCTGATCGCCTGCTTGACGGTGCTCGCCATGGCCTTCGGCCAATGGTGGTTATTCCGTCGTTTGCGCTGGGTCTGAACATGGCGCATGTGACCCGACCAAATCTGCCCGCGTCTTTCACAGACATCACGAGAGGTGCGTATGCACGATCCGTTTGAACAGTCTTTGCGCGACATGCTCAACGCCTCGCCGTCCAGCCGTGACGACGATGCGTGCCTGGGCCGCGTACTCAAAACCGCCAACCGTCAGGTCGGCGCCGGCGATCTGTTCAGCCTGCTGGGCCGCTGGCTGCCCGCGCTGATGATCGCCCTTAATAACGGATCGGCCCACGTCTCGCCGGTTTCCCGTCTTCGTAAACCTACCGCTCGCACTGCTGATAAGGCTGATTGAATATGGAACTTGATCTCTGGACTCAGAGCCTCGTCACTGCAATGACTGCGTTGTGGACCAAAGTCGCCAACTTCATCCCGAACCTGTTCGGCGCACTGGTGGTGCTGCTGTTGGGTTTCGTCGTGGCCAAGCTGCTCGATACCTTGCTGTCCAAACTGCTCGCCAAATTGGGCCTCGATCGCCTGATGGGCGGCACCGGGCTGACCAAGTTGCTGTCGCGCGCAGGGCTTCAGGTTCCGATCTCGACACTGATCGGCAAGATCGTTTACTGGTTCGTTCTGCTTATTTTTCTGGTTTCTGCAGCAGAATCCCTTGGCCTTGAGAGAGTTTCAGCTACGCTCGATATGCTGGCGTTGTATTTGCCGAAAGTATTTGGCGCAGCCCTGGTGTTGCTGGTGGGCGTTTTGCTCGCGCAATTGGCCAATGGGCTGGTGCGTGGGGCGGCAGAAGGCGTAGGCCTGGACTACGCTTCGGGGCTGGGGCGAATCGCTCAGGGGCTGGTGATCATCATCAGCATCTCGGTCGCGATCAGTCAGCTTGAGGTCAAGACCGACCTGCTGAACCATGTGATTGTCATTGTATTGATTACCGTTGGTCTGGCGGTTGCGCTGGCCATGGGGTTGGGAAGCCGGGAAATTGCCGGTCAGATTCTTGCGGGAATCTATGTGCGTGAGTTGTACCAGGTTGGGCAACAAGTGCGTGTTGGCGAGGTCGAAGGTCAGATCGAAGAGATCGGCACGGTTAAAACCACATTGCTGACCGATGAGGGTGAGCTAGTCTCTCTTTCCAATCGGATCCTGCTGGAACAGCATGTGAGTAGCCGCTAATCCGGCAAACCCTGCTAATGTATGCCGCCGCGAAAGCCAGCCGAAGCTGGTTGCGGCGGACATTGACCTGACTGTCGGCACGACTTGTTTTGAATAAAGCCCAAACGTTATCTACGCGCTACGACCCCCGCGAGCTCTCTGATGAGGAGTTGGTCGCGCGCTCGCATACCGAGCTGTTTCACGTGACGCGCGCCTATGAAGAACTGATGCGGCGTTACCAGCGAACATTATTTAACGTCTGCGCGAGATATCTTGGGAACGATCGCGATGCAGACGATGTCTGTCAGGAAGTGATGTTGAAGGTGTTGTATGGCCTGAAGAATTTCGAGGGGAAATCGAAGTTCAAAACCTGGCTGTACAGCATCACTTACAACGAATGCATCACGCAGTATCGGAAGGAACGGCGAAAGCGTCGCTTGATGGACGCATTGAGTCTTGACCCCCTCGAGGAAGCGTCCGAAGAAAAGACGCCAAAACCCGAGGACAAGGGCGGGCTTGATCGCTGGCTGGTGTATGTGAACCCGATTGACCGCGAAATTCTGGTGCTACGATTTGTCGCAGAGCTTGAATTTCAGGAAATCGCAGACATCATGCACATGGGTTTGAGTGCTACAAAAATGCGGTACAAACGCGCTCTAGATAAATTGCGTGAGAAATTTGCAGGCATTGCTGAAACTTAGTTCAGCGCAAATATCTCTTACGTGTAGGCAAGTTCTGATAGACTTGCCGCCGAGTTGTCCCCCGGTTTGCGGGACTGCTTCACAATCACCAGATGGGGATTTAACGGATGAAACTGAAAAACACCTTGGGCTTGGCCATTGGTTCTCTTATTGCTGCCACTTCGTTCGGCGCTCTGGCACAAGGCCAAGGCGCAGTTGAAATCGAAGGCTTCGCTAAGAAAGAACAATTCGACAGCGCTCGTAACTTCAAGAACAACGGCAACCTGTTCGGCGGCTCGATCGGTTACTTCCTGACCGACGACGTTGAACTGCGTCTGGGCTACGACGAAGTGCACAACGTACGTGCCGACGACGGCAAGAACGTAAAAGGCGCTAACACCGCTCTGGACGCTCTGTACCACTTCAACAACCCGGGCGACATGCTGCGTCCGTACGTTTCGGCCGGTTTCTCTGACCAGAGCATCGACCAGAACGGTTCGAACGGTCGTAACCGTTCCACCTTCGCCAACGTTGGCGGCGGTGCCAAGCTGTACTTCACTGACAACTTCTACGCCCGTGCTGGCGTTGAAGCTCAGTACAACATCGACCAGGGCGACACCGAGTGGGCTCCAAGCGTCGGTATCGGTGTGAACTTCGGTGGCGGCTCCAAGCCTGCTGCTGCTCCAGTTCCAGCACCAGCTGAAGTCTGCTCCGACAGCGACAACGATGGCGTTTGCGACAACGTCGACAAGTGCCCAGACACCCCAGCCAACGTAACTGTTGACGCTGATGGCTGCCCGGCAGTTGCTGAAGTTGTTCGTGTTGAGCTGGACGTTAAATTTGACTTCGACAAATCTGTTGTTAAAACCAACAGCTACGGCGATATCAAAAACCTGGCTGACTTCATGAAGCAGTACCCATCCACCACCACTACTGTTGAAGGTCACACTGACTCCGTCGGTCCTGACGCTTACAACCAGAAACTGTCCGAGCGTCGTGCAAACGCCGTTAAGCAAGTTCTGACCAACCAGTACGGTGTTGAATCGTCCCGCGTTCAGTCTGTTGGCTACGGCGAATCCCGCCCAGTTGCTGACAACAAAACTGACGCTGGCCGCGCTGTAAACCGTCGCGTAGAAGCGCAGGTTGAAGCTCAAGCTAAGTAATTAGCTGCCGCTCTGAGAAAAGCCCGGCTTAGGCCGGGCTTTTCTTTGTCTGCGATTTGGTAAAGCGCCAGCACTTACAAGGCGTATGCACTCCCAATGTAGGAGCTGCCGAAGGCTGCGATCTTTTGATCTTCTGCAACTGCAGCGACAGCACCAATCACCAGGATGGCCGGACTTTTCAGCTCAAACGCAGAGGCATCCCACTCCATCGCCATCAGATCACTTCGGCACTCGCGCTGATGTGGCAGCGAGGCGTTTTCGATCATCGCTACCGGCGTATCCTCCGCCATCCCGCCCGCCAACAATTGCTCACGAATCTCGCCCAGCTTGGCCACACCCATGTAGATGACCAGCGTCGTCCCGCCTTGCGCCAGTGCCTGCCAGTTCAATTGGCTGTCATCCTGCGTATGCGCAGTCACCAGCGTCACGCCGCGCGCCACACCGCGCAGGGTCAGGGGGATATCGCACTGCGTCGCACCGGCCAGCCCGGCAGTGATGCCGTTGACCAACTCGACCTCGACACCACGCTCGCGTAACCACTGAGCCTCTTCACCGCCACGACCGAAGATGCACGGATCACCGCCCTTGAGCCGCACCACGCATTTGCCGTGACGGGCGTAGCGCAACATCAGACGATGGATGAAGGCCTGCGGCGTCGAGCGGCAGCCACCGCGCTTGCCCACCGCAATGATTCGCGCGGCGGGGCAGTGTTCCAGCACGGCATCGTTTACCAGATCATCAATCAGCACGACATCGGCCTCACGCAAGGCGCGCACCGCTTTGAGGGTCAACAGTTCCGGATCACCAGGGCCTGCGCCCACCAACCAGACTTTCGCATTCATGGTGTCTTCCCTCATCAAATGACGGCAACCGGCTGCACGTTGGCAGCCAGCAAGCGCTTTATTTCCGGGACGCATGAGCCGCATTGCGTGCCGCATCCCAGTTGATTTTTCAAACCCTGCAGGTCAAGTCCTTGGCCAATACCGGCGCAGACTGCGTTGAAGCTGACGTTATTGCAGTTACACAAGGTTTTATCGCGACTGACCTGCGCCCCGGCGTTGCCCGGCGGCGCGCTCATTGGCGCCAGCAGCCAGCGTCGTAGTTGTTCATCCGCGCGACCTTCCAGCCACAAACCTTGCAGCCAGTGTTGCGCGAGTGTTTCGCCAGCCAGGCGAATCGCGGTAATCCGGCCGTTCTCAATGCGTACACGTTTGCCGATGGCCCGGCGCGGGTCGTCATAGGCCAATACGGGGCCATCGATCAGCGACAGACATTGGTCGATCTCACCCAGCAACTGCGGGTCCGGTGCCGCGCCGCTGGCAGCGCGTATCAGCAATGCCGGACGTTCACGTCCGACGAGGCTCAGACTCACGTAGGAAAACGCCTCGCACAGTGGTCGTAGCGTCTCGAAGTGCCGTTGAACATCACCCTCGATCAGTGCGAACAGTTGCCACGGCAGATTGACCGGTTCCAGGCGCACACCGCTGTGCTTGAGTTCCGGCTGCCTGGACAACGGGTCGAAGGCTGGTAGCGTCAAGCTATTCACGCCGCCCTTGAGAAAACGATCGCCCCAGTGCATCGGCAAAAAAGCCTGACCCGGACGCACACCGTCATCGCTACCCACCGCGACAATCACAGCGCCGCGACGACTTTTAAGATTGACCAGATCACCCGGCTGCAAACGGTGCCGGCGCAGTTCGTCCGGGTGCAGGCTCAATACCGCTTCGCTGACATGGCCGAACAGTTGCGCCGCCGTGCCGGTGCGGCTCATGCCGTGCCATTGATCGCGAAGGCGGCCGGTGATCAGCGTCAGCGGGAAGCGCGCATCACGCTGCTCCTTGGCGGCGCGGTAAGGCTCGGCAATGAACTGCGCGCGGCCATTGGCTGTAGGAAAAATACCGTCGCTGTACAACCGTGCTGTTCCTTGCCGGGCGCCAGCGGGGAAGGGCCATTGTTGCGGCCCGATCTGGTCGAGCAGTGCATGACTGATCCCGGACAGATCCAGATCACGCCCGCGGGTGAGCAATTTGAACTCATCAAACAGCTGCGAAGGTTGATCGAAGGTAAACAGGCTCGGTCGTTGCGGGCGCAGACGTTTCTCCAGACGCTGTGCGAAATCCACCGTAATCGCCCAGTCTGGCCGTGCTTCACCCGGTGCGAGAATGGCTTTGCGTACGTGGGAAATGCGTCGCTCGGAATTGGTCACCGAACCTTCCTTCTCGCCCCAACTGGCGGCGGGCAACAGCAGATCGGCGAATGCAGCGGTTTCGGTGGTGCGGAAGGCTTCCTGCAACACCACGAACGGACACGCCTCCAGCGCTGCACGCACAGAGTGTTGATCCGGCATCGATTGCGCAGGGTTGGTGCAGGCTATCCACAACGCCTTTATCTTGCCGCTGCGCACCTGTTCGAACAGTTCGATAGCACTGAGCCCGGTGTTTTCCGGCAACCGATCAACGCCCCAGTAAGCCGCGACTTCAGCGCGGTGCTCGGGGTTGGCCGCGTCACGATGGCCGGGCAGCAGATTGGACAGACTGCCGGTTTCCCGCCCGCCCATGGCATTTGGCTGACCGGTGAGAGAGAAAGGTCCTGCACCCGGACGACCGATTTGCCCGGTGGCCAGGTGCAGATTGATCAATGCGCTGTTTTTTGCGCTGCCGGCGGTGGACTGGTTCAAACCCATGCACCACAGCGACAGAAAGCTCGGCGCAGTCCCCACCCATTCAGCGCATTGCTGCAGTTGCTCGACACTGATCCCGCACAGTTGCGACACCATCTGTGGCGTGTAATCGCGCACCAGGCTTTTCAGCTCGGCCAGACCTTCGGTGTGGGCGGTGATGAAGTCGCGGTCGATCCATTCTTCCCACAACAGCAGGTGCAAAATCCCATGGAACAAAGCGACATCGGTGCCCGGCAGAATCGCCAGATGCAGATCGGCCAGATCGCAGGTGTCGGTGCGCCGTGGGTCGATAACGATGACTTTCATCTGCGGACGGCGCGATTTGGCCTCTTCGAGCCGACGAAAAAGTACCGGATGGGCGTAGGCCATGTTACTGCCGACGATCATCACGCAGTCACTGAGTTCCAGATCTTCGTAGCTGCACGGCGGTGCGTCGGCGCCGAGACTGCGTTTGTAGCCGACCACGGCTGAAGACATGCACAGGCGTGAATTGCTGTCGATGTTGTTGGTGCCGACCAGCGCCCGCGCCAGTTTGTTGAAGGCGTAATAATCCTCGGTCAGCAGCTGTCCGGAAATGTAGAACGCGACGCTATCCGGGCCGTGTTCGGCGATGGTTTCGGCGAACACATTTACAGCATGGTCCAGCGCCGTGTCCCAGTCGGTGCGGCTGCGCGCGAGGCCTTTGCCCAGGCGCAATTCCGGATACAGCGCCCGGGCAGCGAGGTCGCCGGTCAGGTGCAGGGTCGAGCCTTTGCTACAGAGTTTGCCGAAGTTGGCCGGATGCGCCGGATCGCCACTGACGCCGAGGATGCGCTCGCCGTCATGCTCGATCAGTACGCCGCAGCCGACCCCGCAATAACAGCAGGTCGAGGCGGTCGTCTGGCGGTTCATCAGATAGCGTCCCGCAGGGCCAATTGCACCCGGCCATTTTCAATCCGCGCCGCGTGATGGTGGGCGCATCCGATATCAGGCGCCTGGGCTTCACCGGATTGCAGGTCGATCTGCCAGTTGTGCAGCGGGCAGGCCACACGTTTGCCGTAAATCAAACCTTGTGACAGCGGGCCGCCCTTGTGCGGGCAGCGGTCGTCGAGGGCGAATACTTCGTCGTCACTTGTACGAAAAATCGCGATGTCACCTTTGGGTCCGGCAATGATCCGCGAACCGAGGGTATTGATCTCTTCCAGGGCACAGATATCGAGCCAGTTCATGCCGGCACCTCCAGATTTTTCACAGGGATCACGTCGAATTCTTTCTTCAGTTGCGGCTGCGCCAGGCGCTCTTTCCACGGGTCCTGCTCAAACGACAGGGAGAATTGCAGGCGCTCGTTCAAAGCTTTGCGACGTTCCGGGTCTTCAAGCACGGCTTTCTTGATGTGCTCCATGCCGACCCGTTGCAGGTAGTGCACGGTGCGTTCGAGGTAGAAGGCTTCTTCGCGATAGAGCTGCAAAAACGCGCCGTTGTATTCGCGGACTTCTTCGGCAGTTTTCAGCTTGACGAAGAATTCGGCGACTTCAGTTTTGATCCCGCCGTTGCCACCGATGTACATCTCCCATCCGGAATCGACGCCGATGATTCCTACGTCTTTGATACCCGCTTCCGAGCAGTTGCGTGGGCATCCGGAAACCGCCAGCTTCACTTTGTGCGGCGACCACATGTTGAACAGGTCATGTTCAAGTTCAATGCCCAATTGCGTCGAATTCTGCGTGCCGAAGCGGCAGAACTCACTGCCGACACAGGTTTTCACCGTGCGAATCGATTTGCCGTAGGCGTGGCCGGAGGGCATGTCGAGATCTTTCCAGACGCCGGGCAAGTCCTGTTTCTTGATGCCCAGCAAGTCGATGCGCTGACCGCCGGTGACCTTGACCATCGGCACGTTGTACTTGTCGGCGACGTCGGCAATTCGGCGCAATTCCGAAGGGTTGGTCACGCCGCCCCACATCCGTGGCACCACCGAGTAGGTGCCATCTTTCTGAATGTTGGCGTGGGCGCGCTCGTTGATCAGGCGCGATTGCGGATCATCCTTGGCCTCTCCCGGCCAGGTGGAAATCAGATAATAGTTGAGCGCTGGGCGGCACGTCGCGCAGCCGTTTGGTGTGCGCCAGTTGAGGTAGCTCATGGTGCCGGCGATGGTCAGTAGATGTTGCTCGCGGATCGCCTGGCGGATCTGGCCGTGATTGAGGTCGCTGCAACCGCAGATGGCTTTTTCGCTTTTCGGTTTGACGTCTGCCGCGCCGCCGACGGTGTTGATCAGGATCTGCTCGACCAGCCCCGCGCAGGAGCCGCAGGAACTGGCCGCTTTGGTGTGTTTCTTCACCTCATCGACGCTGAACAGGCCGTGTTCCTGAATGGCTTTGACGATGGTGCCTTTGCACACGCCGTTGCAGCCGCAGACTTCAGCGGTGTCGGCCATGACCATGGCTTTGTCCTGGCCCTGATGTCCTACGTCGCCGAGGGCGTTTTCGCCGAACATCAAGTGATCGCGGATCTCGCCGATGGCGTGATTCTCACGAATCTGTCGGAAATACCAACCGCCATCTGCCGTATCGCCGTACAGACAGGCGCCGACCAGAACGTCATCCTTGATCACCAGTTTTTTGTACACCCCGCCGATCGGGTCGGAGAGGGTGATGGTTTCGGTGCCTTCGCCGCCCATGAAGTCGCCGGCGGAAAACAGGTCGATGCCGGTGACCTTCAATTTGGTCGACGTGACCGAACCCTGATAGCGGGCGAAACCCAACTGCGCGAGGTGGTTGGCGCAGACTTTGGCTTGTTCGAACAACGGTGCGACCAGGCCATAAGCGATACCGCGATGGCTGGCGCATTCGCCGATGGCATAGATGCGCGGGTCGTAGGTTTGCAGGGTGTCGTTGACCAGAATGCCGCGATTGCACGGGATGCCGGCCTTTTCCGCGAGTTCGGTGTTGGGGCGGATGCCGGCGGCCATGACCACCAAGTCGGCGGGGATGATGTCGCCGTTCTTGAATTGCACCGACCCGACCCGACCGTTACCGGCGTCGTGCAGGGCTTGGGTCTGTTCGCACAGACGGAAATGCAGGCCACGGGATTCGAGAGCGCTTTGCAGGAGTTGGCCGCTGGTCTTGTCCAGTTGCCGCTCCAGCAGCCACTCACCGAGGTGCACGACGGTGACGTGCATGCCGCGCAGCATCAGGCCGTTGGCAGCTTCGAGGCCGAGCAGGCCGCCGCCGATCACTACGGCGTGCTTGTGGGTTTTTGCGGTGTCGATCATTGCCTGGGTGTCGGCGATGTCGCGGTAACCGATCACGCCGTGCAAGGTGTTGCCGGGAATTGGCAGGATGAACGGCGTCGAGCCGGTGGCAATCAGCAGACGGTCGTACTCGGCTTCAGTGCCGTCCTCGGCAATCACCCGGCGCTTGACCCGGTCGATTTCCACCACTTTGCGGTTGAGTAGCAGCTTGATGTTGTTTTCCAGGTACCAGTCGAGGTCGTTGAGCACGATCTCTTCGAAAGTTTGCTCACCGGCCAGCACCGGCGACAACAGGATGCGGTTGTAATTGGTGTGCGGCTCGGCGCCGAAGACCGTGATGTCGTACAGCTCGTTGCTCAGCTTGAGCAGTTCTTCGAGGGTGCGGACGCCGGCCATGCCATTGCCGATCATCACCAGTTTGAGTTTTTTCATCAGGTTCTCCGGGGAGCTGCGGCTGGCCTCTTGTGGGCTTCAGGCCTTGCTCGAGAAATTTTGCGCAAACAAAAAAAGGCGTCCCGCTAGTTGCCTAGCGAGGACGCCTTTGTCCTGGTCCCGTTCTCTCGGGGAGCACAACCTTCGTCGTTGAAGGTTGGGCTTTATGTGTGTGTTGAAAGGATTAATGCAGTGGTTGTGCCAAGTATTCCCAATCCCGTGATTACGGGACTTTTCTGCCAGGAATGGAATTTTTCTGCACTGTCTGGAGGCGTGTTGCGCGATTTTGAGGCGCAAAGTCAAAAGATCGCAGCCTTCGGCAGCTCCTACACGGGAATCGTGCACATCCTGTAGGAGCTGCCGAAGGCTGCGATCTTTTCAAGGCTGATGAAACAACAAAACCAGCAGCACCAGATTCCCCAGCAACGCCACCAGTGCCATCGTCCGCCAGACCTTTACCGGCTCACGCTCCAGCAGTGGTCTGGGGCGTACGCTCAAACTGCGCCGCTCGCCTTGTTCCAGCACCAACAACCATTCTTCCGCCGTTTCAAAACGCTGTTGCGGATCGGCAGCAACACCGCGCTCCAGGCTCTGCGCCAACCACTCCGGCAGATCGGGGCGGTAGCGACTGGCACTGACCGGTAAGCCAAATCGCGGCCGTTGAAAGGCTTCGATCTCGCCATAGGGAAAATGCCCCGTGAGCAGGAAATACAAGGTCACGCCCAGCGCATACAGGTCCTGTTGAGCGCCGGGCGGGTCACCGCGAAAGGCTTCCGGGGCGATATAACTTGGGGTTCCCGGTAACGTCGAAACAGCGTCTTCGGACAGGCCGGGGCAATAGGCCAGACCAAAATCCAGCAGGCGCAATTCCCCATCGTCACCCAGCAGCAAATTCTCCGGTTTGATATCCCGGTGCAGAATCTGCCGTCGATGCAGCAGGCCCACTGCACGCAGCAGCCGCTCGGCCAGTTCCTGCCATTGTGCCAATGGCAACGGGCCGCTTCGCTGGAAACGCTGCGCCAGGGTCGTCCCGGAATATTCCCGCATCACGTAGTACAAATGCTGACGCTGAAGGCACCCATGGACTTCAGGGAAATGCCGACCGGCCACGCGTTTCAGAAACCATTCCTCCGAAAGAAGCGCTTGCCCGGTCTGTGGATCATCGGCCAGTCGTGCGGGCAGGGTTTTCAGCAACCATGGCTGACCTTGGTCGTCGCGCACGCGATAGAGCAGTGATTGCTGACTCTGGCTGACAACTTCTTCCACTTGCCAGCCTTCGAAGGATTGCCCGGATTTCAGCGGCGGGGGCAGCGGCCATTGCTGCAAATGCATCAGTGCATCGCCGATGCTCGCTTCACCGACGGCATCTACCCGCACCAGCAAGGCGCTGGCGTTGTCCTGACTGCCGGCCAGATGCGCGGCGTTCACCAGTGTGTGCGCGGCGTTGTTCAGGTCCGGCTGGTCGCGCAGGATCGCCGCAATGGCGGTATCGCCCAAGGTCGACCACACGCCGTCGCTGAGCAGCACGAAACACTCGCCCGTGCGTAATTCGCCGTCGAGAAAATCCAGCACCAGATGCTGATCAAGCCCTAACGCACGCTTGAGCACATGCTGCATGCCCGGCTGCTCCCAGACATGGTCGTTGGATATCCGCTGCAAGCTGTCGGCATGCCAGCGATAAACCCGGCAATCGCCTACATGGGCCAGGGTAAAGCGCCTACCGCGCATGACCAAAGCGCTGACAGTGGTGAGCAACGGCTGCCCACCACCGTTGGCCTGCAACCAGCGATTTTGCGCCAGCAGCAGGCGATCCAGTGCCTGGGCCACGCTCCAGGTTTCCGGGGTGGCGTAGTAGTCGAGGGCCAAGGCTTGCAAGGTCGAGCGCGCAGCCAGTCCGCCATCGGCGCACTGGCTGACACCGTCAGCGATGGCGAACAGGTAACCCTTGCTCGCCGCCAGCGCCGGGGCTGGCGTGACCAGACGCAGGGCGTCCTGATTCTCCGCGCGCGGGCCGGTGGCGCTGGCTTCGGCGAAACTCAATTGCAGGGCCATTCAGTCCTCAGACTCGAGCCGCAGTCACGGCTGCCGAACCCCAGGTGGTTCTCCAGCGCCGCTTGACGCCGTGCAGGCCAAACCACGCCAGCACGCCAAGGCTTGCGAACAACCACAGGGCCAGTTGATAGCTGCCGGTGCTTTGTTTGATCGCGCCCATGCCTGCCGCCAAAGCAAAACCACCGATGCCGCCAGCCATGCCGATCAGCCCGGTCATCACGCCGATCTCAAGACGAAAGCGCTGCGGCACCAGTTGGAAAACCGCCCCGTTGCCTGCCCCCAAACCGAGCATGGTGCAGACGAAAAGTGCCAGCGCCGCGTAGGAACTTGGCAGATTGAAGCCGACCGCTGCGATGCAGATAGCCGCCACGGTGTACATCGCCAACAAGGTGCGAATGCCGCCGAAACGATCCGCCAGCGCACCTCCCAATGGCCGCATCAGGCTGCCACCGAACACGCAGGCAGCGGTGTAATAGCCGGCAGTGACCGGGCTCAATCCGTACTGATCGTTGAAGTAGCCGGGCAGGGCGCTGGCCAGGCCGATGAAGCCGCCGAAGGTGACGCTGTAGAAAAACATGAACCACCAACTGTCGCGGTCACCGAGGGCTTTGAAGTAGTCGGCCATGGACTTGGCTTTCGGACGTTGCGGGGCGTTTTTTGCCATCCAGGCGAACAGCACCAGCGTGAGGATCAATGGAATCACTGCGAAGCCGAAGACGTTGCTCCAGCCGAAGGATGCGGCCAGTACCGGCGCGAGCAGTGCAGCGAACACGGTGCCCGAGTTGCCCGCGCCGGCAATGCCCATGGCTTTGCCTTGATGCTCAGGCGGGTACCACTGCGATGCCAGCGGCAGCGCTACGGCGAACGAAGCGCCGGCCATGCCGAGGAACAGACCGAGGATCAGCGCCTGTTCGTAACTGTGAATACCGAGTTTCCAGGCGCCGAACAGCGCGCAGATGACGATGACCTGGCCGATCAGCCCGGCGGTTTTCGGCGACAACCGATCCGCCAGCATGCCCATCGCGAAGCGCAGTACGGCGCCGGCAAGGATTGGCGTGGCGACGACCAGCCCGCGCTGTTGCGTGGTCAGGTGCAGGTCGGCGGCAATCTGCACCGCCAGCGGGCCGAGCAGGTACCAGACCATGAAACTCAGGTCGAAGTAGAGGAAGGCCGCGAACAGGGTCGGGGTATGGCCGGATTTCCAGAAGCTTTTATTCATCGCGCACCTCAGCTGTAAAGAGTCTCGAGAAGGAGTCATGAGTCAGCAAAGTGGGGCGCCGCCACGGCCGCACCACCGGCCCCGGGCTGTGGGGCCAAAACGCAAAAACGCCGCTACCTGATTCGCCGGGAGGGGCGAGCGGGTCAGCGACGTCTTTGTCGTAGGTGGGGCAACCGCCGTTGGTTACCTGTATGGAATGTGTAGCGAGATTTGTGCCAAGGCTTAAAGATCGCTGCCTGGTTGCACTCGAAAGCTCCTACAGGGGGAGCATCGAACTCCTATAGGAGCGGCCGAAGGCTGCGATCTTTTGATCTTGCTGGTTATTCAGCCGAGTAATTCACTCATGGCAATAATCTGCTCCGCCACCTGAATCAGCTTCTGCTGGCGGCTCATGGCTTGGCGCCGCATCAGGGTGTAGGCCTCTTCCTCGTTGCAGTCCTTCATCTTCATCAACAGCCCCTTGGCCAGTTCGATGCGCTTGCGCTCCGCCAGTTGCTGGTCGCGGGCTTGCAACTGCGCACGCAACGCCTGATCACTTTCAAAGCGCGCCATCGCCACATCGAGAATCGGCTGCAAACGTTGTGCGTGAATGCCTTCAACGATGTAGGCACTGACCCCGGACTTGATCGCCTGACGCATCACGCCGGGGTCATGTTCGTCGGTAAACATCACGATCGGGCGTGGCTGGTCGCGGCTGACCAGCACCACTTGCTCCATTACATCGCGGCTCGGTGACTCGGTATCGATCAGGATGACGTCCGGGCGCACCGTTTCGACGCGTGCGGGCAGGTCGATGGTCAGGCCAGACTCGTCAATTACCTCGAAACCGGCCTCGGTCAGAGCGGCTTTCAGGCGTCCGACTTTTTTCGCTGTGTCGTTGATCAGCAGAATGCGCAGCATGTTGGCGGTCTCCTGTCAGCGGCGGGCGAGAAGGGGAGCGTCGTCGCTCAGAGCGTGCAGCTTGAAGCTGCGCGCATAACCGGCCGGATCGCTGCCGTCCCAGATCTTGCCGTCGAGCAACTGACTGCTGCGCATGTCCGTGCCCCACGCGGCAACGCCGACAGCGGTCGCCGCGTCGCGATAAAGGCCCAATTGCTGAACCTGACGCGCCACGGCGAGGTAATCCGGGTCTTCGCGCAGCAAACCCCAGCGGCGGAACTGGGTCATGAACCACATGCCGTCGGAGAGATACGGCAGATTGACTTCGCCATTGCCGTGAAAGCGCAAGGCGTGGGGATCCTGCCAGCGATTACCGAGGCCGTCGGCGTAGTCGCCGAGAAAGCGCGGTTCGATGCACGAAACCGGCGCGTCGAGATAATCCGGGGCGCTGAGCAATTGCGCGGTGCTGCGGCGATTTTCCGGGCTTTCTTCGATGAATCGGCTGGCTTCGAGAATCGCCATCACCAGCGCGCGCGCGGTGTTCGGGTATTGCTCGACGAAGGCGCGGGTGCAGCCGAGGACTTTTTCCGGATGATCGGGCCAGATGGTCTGGCTGGTGGCCAGCGTAAAGCCGAGATCCTGCTGCACCGCGCTGGCGGCCCACGGTTCGCCGACGCAAAAGCCGTCGATTCGTCCCGCTTGCAGGTGCGCGACCATTTGCGGCGGCGGCACCACCACGCTGTCGACATCCTGTAACGGATGAATGCCCTGGCTCGCCAGCCAGTAATAAAGCCACATCGCGTGTGTGCCGGTCGGGAAGGTCTGGGCGAAAGTCAGTTTTGCGCGGGATTGGTGCACGTGGCGATCCAGCGCTTCAGGACTGCTCACGCCGAGGCTTTGCAGGCCGTGGGAGAGGTTGAGGCTCTGGCCGTTTTGGTTGAGGCCCATCAACACGGCCATGTCGGTGGATGCGACGCCGCCGATGCCCAAATGCACGGCGTAGATCAAACCGTACAGGCTGTGGGCGGCATCGAGTTCGCCGCTGACCAGTTTGTCGCGCAGGTTGGCCCATGACGTCTGGCGCTTGAGGTTCAGGGTCAGGCCATAAGGTTGAGCGAAACCCTGAGTGGCGGCCACCACTACCGAGGCGCAATCGCTCAGGGCCATGAAACCAAGGTTGATCGCAGTCTTTTCCGGAGCATCGCTGCCGTTGACCCAGGCCAGCGGCCCGACGGAGGGTTCATTCATCGCATGCACCTGCAAAAGCCGCCTTCAAAAAAAACGCCGCCACCGGTTTTGCGCAGGCAAAACCCCATGACGACGCCATTGTCCCGGCCCGTACGCCGCCATTGGCGTGCGGGCTGATGGCAAGAAGGGTGCAAGGCATATGCCAGTCGCGTCGATTTGCGCGTGCGCCTCGCGCGGTGGGTCGATGCCCGGCTATAATCGCCGCCTCTTTTCGCCGCCCGAGTCATCGCCGCCCATGTACACCCTGGCCCGTCAGCTGTTGTTCAAACTTTCCCCGGAAACCTCCCACGATCTGTCGCTGGATCTGATCGGCGCGGGTGGGCGTTTGGGCCTCAACGGTCTGCTGTGCAAGGCGCCAGCGAAGGTGCCGGTGACGGTCATGGGCCTGGAGTTCCCCAACCCGGTGGGTCTGGCGGCGGGTCTGGACAAGAACGGCGCGGCCATCGACGGCTTCGCGCAGTTGGGTTTCGGTTTTGTCGAAATCGGCACCGTGACCCCGCGTCCACAACCGGGCAACCCGAAACCACGGATTTTCCGCCTGCCGGAAGCCGAGGCGATCATCAATCGCATGGGCTTCAACAATCTGGGTGTGGATAACCTGCTGACGCGGGTAGCCGCGGCCAAATACAAGGGCGTGCTGGGGATCAACATCGGCAAGAACTTCGATACCCCGGTTGAACGCGCGGTTGACGATTACCTGATCTGCCTGGACAAAGTCTACGCCCACGCCAGTTACATCACCGTCAACGTCAGCTCGCCGAATACCCCGGGCCTGCGCAGCTTGCAGTTCGGCGATTCGCTCAAGCAGTTGCTGGCTGACCTGGCCACTCGTCGCGCCGAACTGGCGTTGCGCCATGGCAAGCATGTGCCGCTGGCGATCAAGATTGCCCCGGACATGACCGACGAAGAAACCGCGCAGGTCGCGCAAGCGCTGATCGAAACCGGGATGGACGCGGTCATTGCCACCAACACCACGCTGAGCCGTGTAGGCGTTGAAGGCATGGAGCACGGTGACGAGGCGGGCGGCCTGTCCGGTGCGCCAGTGCGGGACAAGAGCACCCACACCGTGAAAGTGCTGGCGGCTGAGTTGGGTGGGCGTTTGCCGATCATTGCGGCGGGCGGGATTACTGAAGGCAAGCACGCTGCTGAGAAGATCACTGCGGGTGCCAGTCTGGTGCAGATTTACTCGGGCTTCATCTATAAGGGCCCGGCGCTGATTCGTGAATCCGTCGACGCCATCGCCGCCCTGCGCAAATAACCCAGGCTGTCCCGGCCAATGTAGGAGCTGCCGAAGGCTGCGATCTTTTGATCTTGATGTCGATTTTAAAAAAACAGGATCAAAAGATCGCAGCCTGCGGCAGCTCCTACAGGGGTAGTCGGCAGACATTCGAAAGGCAAATCGACCGGGCATAAAAAAGGGCTCCTCGAAGGAGCCCCTGGGCCGTAGCCCGCCGTCCGGGAAGGACGTGCGTGGTTAATGCGTTACAAATTCAGATTGTCGTGTCGGAATAAATGCCCTGTGTCAGCCGACGGCGTGAAGTTCGTTGAGTCTGTGGATTCCCGCAGTGCCGGTCATACCGTCCCAGTTGTCGCCGCGTCCTTCTCGCCAGCCGTTAATCCAGGCTTGGCGTACCGACGGTAGAGTAAATGGGCAAAGCTCACGGGATTTGCCACCAACGCCATATTGATATCCGCGCAAAAATGCTCTTTCCAACGGATCACGCTTAAGTCTTCTCATAGGGTGTTTCCCTCACTTGTTGACTGTATGTGTCGCGTTGACCTCAACCGAGGTCTGGCAGAAAAACTCTGCCGGGGGCGGCTCGCTGCCGGCGTGGCGAGCCAAGGTGTTGACGCCGTTGCGACGTCAACCTGTGGTCATTTCTAACCAATGAGTCACACCGATGGAATGACCGTTTTGTCATAAGGACGTAACGAAAAGGGTGCTACGGCAATAAGTAACTGCGTATTTGTTCAATGATTATTGAGCAAACCCCGGTATGATCGGCACCGCGCTGCATGATGGGGTTAATCCTTTAGTGAGAATGACCCACGTTTACACTGGGGTACTATTCGACGAAGGGTTGTTTTGAGTCATTTTGTTGCTTCAACATTTTTCTCTGTCCTTGCATCTAAGCTCTTTTAACCCGAGCAGCAGGGATGGGACGGCACACCTTCGTGCCACGCGGGCGCTCTTTTAGAAAAGCGCCTGATTGAAAACCGGATCGGCAATGCGTTGCCGGTTCACATAGCCAAAGGCTCTGGAAATACCATGTCCGACCAATTCGAACTCTTCCTCACTTGCCCCAAAGGCCTTGAAGGCCTGCTCATCGAGGAAGCCGTCGGGCTTGGCCTTGAAGAAGCCCGCGAGCACACTTCCGCCGTGCGTGGCATGGCGACCATGGAAACCGCTTATCGCCTGTGCCTGTGGTCGCGCCTGGCCAACCGCGTGCTGCTGGTGCTCAAGCGCTTCCCGATGAAGGACGCCGAAGACCTATATCACGGCGTGCTCGACGTCGAGTGGCAAGATCACATGCTCAGCGATGGCACCCTGGCCGTTGAATTCAGCGGCCACGGCTCGGGCATCGACAACACTCACTTCGGCGCCTTGAAGGTCAAGGACGCCATCGTCGACAAACTGCGTACCCCGCAGGGCGACCGTCCGTCGATTGACAAGCTCAATCCGGATCTGCGTATTCACCTGCGCCTGGATCGCGGCGAAGCGATTCTCTCCCTCGACCTCTCCGGCCACAGCCTGCACCAGCGCGGCTACCGCTTGCAGCAAGGTGCAGCGCCGCTGAAGGAAAACCTCGCAGCAGCAATCCTGATCCGTTCCGGCTGGCCGCGCATTGCTGCCGATGGCGGCGCGCTGGCTGACCCGATGTGCGGTGTTGGTACGTTCCTCGTCGAAGCGGGGATGATCGCCGCCGATATGGCGCCGAACCTGCGTCGTGAGCAGTGGGGCTTCACCGCATGGCTGGGCCACGTGCCGGCGCTGTGGAAAAAACTTCACGAAGAAGCGACCGAACGTGCCGCCGCCGGTCTGGCCAAGCCGCCGCTGTGGATTCGTGGTTACGAAGCTGACCCACGCCTGATTCAGCCGGGCCGCAACAACGTTGAACGTGCCGGCCTGAGCGAGTGGATCAAGATCTACCAGGGCGAAGTGGCGACGTTCGAGCCGCGTCCGGATCAGAACCAGAAAGGTCTGGTGATCTGCAACCCACCGTACGGCGAGCGTCTGGGTGACGAAGCCAGCCTGCTTTATCTCTACCAGAACCTCGGCGAGCGTCTGCGTCAGGCCTGCCTGAACTGGGAAGCGGCGGTGTTCACCGGTGCGCCGGATCTGGGCAAGCGCATGGGCATCCGCAGCCACAAACAGTATTCGTTCTGGAACGGCGCACTGCCGTGCAAGCTGCTGCTGATCAAAGTCACCCCGGATCAGTTCGTCACTGGCGAGCGTCGCACCCCGGAACAGCGTCAGGTCGAGCGTGAGCAAGCGGCTTACGACCAGACGCCGGACGAGCCACAAGAGCGCAAATTCAACAAGAACGGCAACCCGATCAAACCCGTGCCTGCACCGGCGCCGGTGGTCGAGCAGGCGCGCTTGAGCGAAGGCGGGCAGATGTTTGCCAACCGTCTGCAAAAAAACCTCAAGGCACTGGGCAAGTGGGTCAAGCGCGAAGGCATCGATTGCTACCGCGTTTACGATGCAGACATGCCGGAATACGCGATGGCCATCGATCTGTACCACGACTGGGTGCACGTTCAGGAGTACGCCGCGCCGAAATCGATCGACCCGCAAAAGGCTTCGATCCGCATGTTCGATGCGTTGGCAGCGATTCCGCAGGCGCTGAACATCGACAAGAGTCGCGTGGTGGTCAAACGTCGCGAGCGCCAGAGTGGCACCAAGCAGTACGAACGTCAGGCTGCGCAGGGCAAGTTCAATGAAGTGACCGAGGGCGGCGTAAAGTTGCTGGTCAACCTCACCGACTACCTCGACACCGGGCTGTTCCTGGATCACCGGGCGATGCGCCTGCGCATTCAGAAGGAGGCGGCCGGCAAGCGCTTCCTCAATCTGTATTGCTACACCGCCACCGCCAGTGTGCACGCGGCCAAGGGCGGTGCGCGCAGCACCACCAGCGTCGACCTGTCGAAAACCTACCTCGACTGGGCGCGCCGCAACCTGTCGCTGAACGGCTTCTCGGACAAGAACCGTCTGGAGCAGGGCGACGTGATGGCGTGGCTGGAAAGTTGCCGCGAAGAGTACGACCTGATCTTCATCGATCCGCCGACCTTCTCCAACTCCAAGCGCATGGAAGGCATTTTCGACGTGCAGCGTGATCAGGTGCAGTTGATCGACCTGGCCATGGCCCGCCTGTCGCCGGGCGGCGTGTTGTATTTCTCCAACAACTTCCGCAAGTTCCAGCTGGAAGAGAACCTCGCCGAGCGTTACGCGGTTGAGGAAATCAGCGCGCAGACCATTGATCCGGATTTCGCGCGTAACACCAAGATTCACCGCGCCTGGAAAATCACGGCTCGTTGACGCTTCAAACGATTGGATCCACAGAGCCTTGATTTTTAAAGGCTCTTGGATCTGATCAACGCTAGCCAAATTGATGGCTAATAGCTATAAACTCACTCATGGCCAATGGGGGTTTCCCCCGCAATGCTGACGTAGTGAGTTGCCCTTATGTCGTTGCACCCCGTGCGTCCGAAGATCCTGGGTTTCATCAGCGAAGACGTCTCGGCCTGGCTGGTCGCGATGCTGGTATTGCTCGCCGGCGGGATACTCACGGGGCTGCTTGCCTGGGCCACTTATAGTCAGTTTGAGCAACAACTGCGTCAGCGCTTTCAGTTGCTGGCCAATGAGCGTTACAGCCGCATCGAAGAGCGATTTCAGGACCAGGAGCAACGCCTCGACAGCCTGCGCCGCTTCTTCACCAATTCCCGATCGGTGTCTCGCACCGAGTTCGATGGTTACACCCGACCCTTATTACTGCGTACCCAGGCCTATTCGTTTGCCCTCAGGGTCAGTGCTGCCGAGCGCGCCGAATTTGAGCAGAGCGTGCGTGAGGAAGGCCTGAGCACGTTTACGATTCGCGAACTTAATGAGCAGGGCGAGTTGCAACTGGCGGGCGCCCGAGATGAATACGTGCCGGTGTTATACAGCCAGACCCAAAGCCGTCTGGGCTCGCCGCTGGGCTACGATTTGCTCGCGCAACCGCTGCGCCGCGACGCCCTGCAGCGTGCCGATGAGCTGCGTAATCTGGTCGTTTCGCAACCGATGCATCTGGTCAGTGTCGAGCCAGCCTATGCCCGCGGGGTCTTGCTGATGGCGCCAGTCATTCGCGAGGGCCAGCAAAAGCCTTTCGGCTATGTGATGGCAGTGATCAGCATGCGCCAGTTGCTGGCAGACGGTTTGCCGGACGCGTTCCATGACTACCTTTCGGTGCGCATTCTCGACCTGTCGATCCCTGATCAGCACGAGGTGCTCTACGAATCGAGCAACGATCCGGCACCCAGTGCGCTGGCCACGACGCGGCTGGTACGCATGGCCGATCACGACTATCAGGTTGATATTCTGCCGAGCGACGCGTTCATGCAGGCCAACCACTCGTCGGTGGGCAGTGTGCTGGTTCTCGGTGGATTGCTCAGCCTGCTGCTGAGCGCGTTGCTCTATGTGCTGGTCAGCCAGCGCCAGCGTGCCTTGCATCTGGTCGAGCAGCGCACGCAAGAGTTGCACGACAGCGAACAGGAACTGCGCGGCACTCACGGGCAGTTGCGCGGCGTGCTGAATGCCGCAACGCAGGTGGCAATCATCGCCACCGATCTGCGCGGGGTGATCAGCACGTTCAACCCCGGCGCCGAACAGATGCTGGGCTACCGCAGCGACGAAGTGGTCGGCCGAATGACCCTGGAAAACCTGCATTTTCCGCGCGAACTGATGGCCCGCGCCGCGGAATTGAGTGCGCGTTACGGTAAAACGATTCCGACCTGTCAGGCGATGCTGGTCGAGGGCGGCGAAGTCGGCGGGCACGAGGCGCGCGAGTGGACGCTGATCTGCCATGACGGCAGTCATCTGCCGGTGAACATGCTCGCCACCCCCGTGCTTGATGAGCAGGGCCTGTGGGTCGGGCATCTGGCGATCTGTATCGACATCACCGAGCGCAAGCGTGTGCACGAGGCGCTGGCGGCGCGTGATGTACTGTTGAAAAAGCTCAGCGCTCACGTGCCCGGCGGCATTTACCAGTTCAAGATGGAATTCGACGGTCGCTTCAGTGTGATCTACGCCAGCGACGGCATCCGCGAGATCTACGAACTCGAACCGGATGTGCTGCTGCTCGATGCCGAGGCAATTTTCTCCCGTATCTATCCGCAGGATGTAATCCGCGTGCGCGCCTCGATTCGGGCATCAGCGCACAACCTCAGCCCATGGCGCGAGGAATATCGCGTGCAGTTGCCCGCACGCGGTCTGCGCTGGGTGCGCGGCGAGGCGACGCCGGAGGAGCTGCCGGGTGGTGGCGTGCTGTGGCATGGCTACATCTCGGACATTTCCGATTTGAAGCGCGTGGAGGAGGAACTGCGGGCGCTGTCGATCACGGATTCGTTGACCGGTATCCACAACCGTCGCTATTTCCAGGAGCGCCTGACCACCGAAATGGCCCGGGTGGAGCGCGGCGGCGGTGAACTGTCGGTGATCATGCTCGACATCGACCATTTCAAACGGATCAACGACCAGTACGGCCATGCCGTAGGCGACCGCGTGCTGCAAGCCGTGTGCGAGCGCATCGGTCATCGCTTGCGCCGCACGGATGTGTTCTGTCGCTTGGGTGGTGAGGAATTCATGGTGCTCTGCCCGGACATCGACGGCGAACACGCGCACATGCTCGCCATGGAATTGTGGCAAGGGCTGCGCAGTACGCCGGTTGATGTGGTCGGCGTGGTGACCGCCAGTTTCGGTATCGCCAGTTGGCGACCGGGGGAGGGCGCTGATTCGCTGCTGCTGCGCGCGGATTCAGGGGTGTACATGGCGAAGCAGCGCGGGCGGGATCGGGTTGAGCGGCAGATGAATTGATTGGGTGAAACGAAAAGATCGCAGCCTTCGGCAGCTCCTACAGGGTTTCGCATTCACCTGTAGGAGCTGCCGAAGGCTGCGATCTTTTGCTTTTAAAGGACGGAAGCAGTCTGCGGCAGCTTCGGCTGGCGATACAGATCCAGCAGCACCTGATCCAGCACCGACGATGCACCAAACGGCGCCTTGTCGTTGAGGATCGCCACCACTGCCCAGGTGTTGCCGTTGACGTCGCGGCTGAAACCGGCAATCGCGCGCACGGTGTTCAGGGTGCCGGTCTTGACGTGGGCTTCGCCGCGCATGGCGGTGGTCTTCAGGCGTTTGCGCATGGTGCCGTCGGTGCCTGCAATCGGCAGTGAGCTGATGTATTCGGCGGCATACGGGCTGTGCCACGCGGCTTGCAGCATGTTGGCCATCTCTCGGGCGCTGACCCGTTCGGCACGGGACAGGCCGGAACCGTTCTCCATCACCAGGTGCGGTGCGGTGATGCCTTTTTTCGCCAGCCACTGACGGACCACGCGCTGCGCTGCCCTGGCATCGTCACCGTCGGCGTCGTTGCGGAATTTCTGACCCAGGCTCAGGAACAGCTGCTGAGCCATGGTGTTGTTACTGTATTTGTTGATGTCGCGGATGATTTCCGCCAGATCCGGCGAGAATGCGCGAGCCAGCAGTTTGGCGTTGCTCGGGGTCGGCGCGAGACGGTCCCGGCCCTGAATGCTGCCACCCAGCTCCTTCCAGATCGCGCGAACGGCACCCGCGGTGTAAGTCGCGTGGTCGAGCAGCGACAGGTAGGTCTGCGAGCTGCAACCTTCACCCAACTGGCCGCCCACCGTCACGGTCACGCTGCCATCGGGTTGTGGCACCGGGTTGTAGCGCACGCCGCCAGTGCATTGCTTGGAAGGGAGAGCCTTGACCGTGTTTTCGATGCGGATGCTGGCGATCGGCGGTTCCACCGAGATCAACACTCGGCCACCGTCATTGCGGGCGACGAAGCGCAGGGCCTTGAGGTTGACCAGCAGCGAGTCGGGTTTGACCAGAAACGGTTTGTTCTCGTCATTGCCGTCATCGTTGAATTCCGGCAGTTGTGGCTGCACGAAGAAATTGCGGTCCAGCACCAGATCGCCAGTGATCTGTGTGACGCCATTGGCACGCAGATCGCGCATCAACAGCCAGAGTTTTTCCATGTTCAGCTTCGGGTCGCCGCCACCCTTGAGGTAGAGGTTACCGTTGAGGATGCCGCCGCTCAGGGTGCCATCGGTGTAGAACTCGGTTTTCCACTGGTGGTTGGGGCCGAGCATTTCCAGCGCTGCATAGGTGGTCACCAGTTTCATGGTCGAGGCCGGGTTGACCGACACATCGGCGTTGAACACGGTGGCTGTGCCTGGGCCATCGAGCGGCACCATCACCAGCGAAAGGGCGTTAGGCTGCAGTTTGCTCGCCTTGAGGGCCTTTTCGACGTTGGGGGTGAGGGCGGTATTGATTGGGGCAGCAGAGACAGGCAGGGCCAGAGGAAGAAAAAGGCCGGCGAAAAACAGTGGACGCAACGATTTGATCATATGAAATAAAACCCTGCAAAAGAGGGGGAGAAAAACGAGGACATGGATGAAAAAGTCCTCAGTGGTCACGAAAGTGTCGGCATTATGCCCCAAGGTGTAACCGCTTGTGCCGTCCCCGGGGTGGCTAATCAGTGATTTTTTTACAGGCGGTCGGCCATAGTGTCCAGAGAGTCGGGCAAATGACGTCTTAAACTGGTAAAGTGCCGGCCGTTATTACTTAAGAGGATTGTTCCAATGGCGACTAACCGTTCCCAGCGTCTGCGCAAAAAACTGTGCGTTGATGAATTTCAAGAGCTGGGTTTCGAACTGAACCTGGACTTCAAAGAAGATTTGTCCGAAGAAGCCATTGACGCTTTCCTCGAAGCCTTCATCAAAGAAGCCATGGAAGCCAATGGTCTGGGTTATGTTGGCGGCGACGACTTTGGTCTGGTATGCCTGCAGAAGCGTGGCTCGGTCAACGAAGAGCAGCGCGCTGCTGTTGAAGCCTGGCTGAAAACCCGTAGCGAACTGACTGAAGCAACCGTCAGCCCGCTGCTGGACGTTTGGTATCCGGAAAAGCCGATCAACGCGGCTAAGTGATACTGAAAAAAACGGCGACCTGAGGGTCGCCGTTTTTTTTCGTTGATCAAAAGATCGCAGCCTTCGGCAGCTCCTACAGGATTTACACATAGCCCGTGTAGGAGCTGCCGAAGGCTGCGATCTTTTGATCTTACGCTTTACGCCAATTCAAAATCAGCAGCGTCACAACCCCCGCAACAATCCCCCAAAACGCCGAACCGATGGAAAACAGCGTCAGCCCCGATGCCGTCACCATAAACGTGATCAGCGCCGCTTCGCGTTCCTTCACTTCAGCCATCGCGATGCTCAAGCCATTGATGATCGAGCCAAACAGCGCCAGCGCGGCAATCGACAGCACCAGTTCCTTCGGCAGTGCGGCAAACAACGCGGCCAAAGTTGCGCCGAACACACCGGCGATCCCGTAGAAAATCCCGCACCACACTGCTGCGGTGTAGCGTTTGTTGCGATCTTCATGGGCGTGCGGCCCGGTGCAGATTGCCGCGCTGATGGCGGCCAGGTTGATGCCGTGTGAACCGAACGGCGCCAGTAACAACGAAGCGATACCGGTAGTGGTGATCAGCGGCGAGGCCGGGACGGTGTAGCCGTCGGCGCGCAGCACGGCAATGCCGGGCATATTCTGCGAAGTCATGGCCACGACGAACAGCGGAATGCCGATGCTGATGGTGGCCGCCAACGAAAAGTGCGGCGTCGTCCACACCGGCGTTGCCACCTCCAGATGAAAACCGCTGAAGTCCAGCAGTCCCATGAAGCCCGACAGCGCGGTGCCGATCAGCAGTGCGGCGAGCACGGCATAGCGTGGCGACAGGCGTTTGACCAATAAATAGGTGAAGAACATGCCCAATACCAGGCCGGTGCGGTGTTGCGCGGCGACGAAGATTTCGCTGCCGATCTTGAACAGAATCCCCGCCAGCAAGGCTGCCGCCAGTGAGGCCGGGATCTTCTTCATCAGTCGTTCGAAACTACCGGTCAGCCCGCAGATCGTCACCAGCACCGCGCAGGTAATGTAGGCGCCGATGGCTTCGCCATAGCTCACGCCGCCAAGACTGGTGATCAACAACGCCGCGCCGGGTGTCGACCAGGCAATGGTGATCGGCGTGCGATAGCGCAGCGACAGGCCGATCGAGCACACCGCCATGCCAATCGAAATCGCCCAGATCCACGAAGAAATCTGCCCGCTGGTCAGGCCCGCCGCTTGCCCGGCCTGGAACATCAGCACCAGGGAGCTGGTGTAACCGGTCATCATCGCAATGAAACCGGCGACGATGGCGGAAGGCGATGTGTCCGCGAAGGGGCGTAGTTGCGTGTGCGTGGCGTCGTTCATGACGGCGGTGTTCCTTATATCAATGACATTATTTCCCTGTAGGAGCTGCCGAAGGCTGCGATCTTTTGATCTCGCTTCTAAAAAACAACATCAAAAGATCGCAGCCTTCGGCAGCTCCTACATGAGCAGATCGCGTTTGGGCGGCGGATTCTGTGATGAAGCCTAAACTTAAAAGTAACGGATCGTTGCAATACAGCGGTGGTCACAAACAGCCGTACAGTCGTGTTGCCACCATTCATTGTGTACAATCGCGCTGTTTTTTACGCGATACTTGCCAGCGACCTACTGTGCCGTATTACAGTCACGGTCTATTCGCCGCAGTTCTCCCGACTCGAGTGCCCATGAACGAACAGTTGCAACCCCTCAAGAAACAACCGCGAGCAGGCAAAGCCGGCCGCAGCGGGACCCAGGACGATATTGTCTACGCGCACATCTTCGAGGCCATCCTCGAACAGCGTCTGGCGCCCGGCACCAAGTTGAGCGAAGAAGCGCTGGGGGAAATCTTTGGGGTCAGTCGCACCATCATTCGCCGCGCGCTGTCGCGTCTGGCCCATGAAGGTGTGGTGCTGTTGCGGCCGAACCGTGGCGCCGTCGTTGCCAGCCCGAGCGTGGAAGAAGCGCGTCAGGTGTTCATGGCCCGCCGCTTGGTCGAGCGCGCGATCACTGAACTGGCCGTGCTGCACGCCACCGCCGAACAGATCGCCGAATTGCGCCAAATGGTCAACGACGAGCGCGACAGCTTCTCGCGCGGTGATCGCGGCGCCGGTATTCGTCTGTCGGGTGAGTTCCACCTGAAACTGGCGGAAGCGGCGAAGAACGCGCCGCTGGTCAGCTTCCAGCGCAGCCTGGTCTCGCAGACCTCGCTGATCATCGCTCAGTATGAAAGCGGTAACCGCTCGCACTGCTCCTACGACGAACACACCCAGTTGATCGACGCCATTGAAGCGCGCAACGGTGAGTTGGCGGTGGATCTGATGATGCATCACATGGATCACATCGACAGCAAACTCAATCTCGATGAGGAAGGCGCGTCGGATGATCTGCATGCGGTGTTCTCGCATTTGTTGCAGACCAAAAAGCCGGGACGTCCAGCGGCCAAGCTTTGAGCTGATACCGAGTCGCTTCCATCGCGAGCAGGCTCACTCCTACATTGGATCTGCGGTGCACACAAAATATGTGAACAACAAAGATCAACTGTAGGAGTGAGCCTGCTCGCGATAGCGCTCTGACAGGCAAAAAAAATCCCCCGGGGCTCAACACCACCGGGGGATTTTTTGTGCCTGTGAAAACTTAGCGCTGATGCACCAGCGCACCCGCCGCATAAGTCTGCGCCACCGTCCGGTCATCGCCCAGCGTCATCAACACAAACAACGTCTCGGCAATGTTATTCGCCTGTTTCAAGCGATAGCTCAGCAACGGCGTGGCGTTGTAATCCAGCACCAGGAAGTCAGCGTCGCTGCCCGGTTGCAGGTTGCCGATCTTGTCTTCCAGACGCAGCGCCCGCGCGCCCCCCAACGTCGCCAGATACAACGACTTGAACGGACTCAGACGCGCGCCCTGCAACTGCATCACTTTGTAGGCTTCGTTCAGTGTTTGCAGCAAAGAGAAACTGGTGCCGCCGCCAACGTCAGTGCCCAGACCCACGTTCAACTTGTGCTTTTCGGCCATCGGCAGATTGAACAAGCCGCTGCCCAGGAAGAGGTTCGACGTCGGGCAGAACGAAACGGCCGAGCCGGTTTGCGCCAGCCGCGCACATTCGTCGTCGCACAGGTGCACGCCGTGGGCGAATACCGAGCGCTCGCCGAGCAGCTTGTAGTGATCGTAAACGTCCAGGTAGCCCTTGCGCTCCGGGAACAGTTCCTTGACCCACTCGATTTCCTTGAGGTTCTCGCTGATGTGGGTCTGCATGTACAGATCCGGATATTCAGTCAGCAATTGCCCGGCGAGGGTCAGTTGCTCCGGGGTGCTGGTCGGCGCGAAACGCGGGGTGACCGCATAGTGCAGGCGGCCCTTGCCGTGCCAGCGCTCGATCAGCGCCTTGCTCTCGACGTAGCTGGATTCGGCGGTGTCGGTGAGGTAGTCCGGCGCGTTGCGGTCCATCATCACTTTGCCGGCGATCATCCGCAGATCGAGTTTCTCGGCCGCTTCAAAGAATGAGTTCACCGACTGCGGATGAACGCTGCCGAACACCAGCGCCGTGGTGGTGCCGTTGCGCAGCAGTTCCTTGACGAAAATGTCAGCGACTTCATCGGCGTGCGCCTTGTCGCCGAACTGGCTTTCGCACGGGAAGGTGTAAGTGTTGAGCCAGTCGAGCAGTTGCTCGCCGTAGGCGCCGACCATGCCGGTTTGTGGCAGGTGGATGTGGGTGTCGATAAAGCCCGGAGTGATCAGGGCATCTTGATAATGGTTGATTTCGATATCTGCCGGCAGCGTCGGCAGCAATTCGCTGGCGTGGCCGATGGCGCTGATCTTGCCGCCATCGACCACCAGCAGGCCGTCCTCGAAATATTCATAGGAGGCTTCGATACCGACTTCGGCGGGATCGGCAATGCTGTGCAGGATGGCGGCGCGGTAGGCTTTGCGAGTCAGAGGCATGAGGGTTCTCTAATCAGTTTGAGGCTTTGAGTTTGGTGGCCGGACTGCGGCGCGAAAGGGGCAGCAGTTTGGCAATCGGTTCGGCGCTGGCTGTGTGCTGGCCGAAATTGGCGTTATAGGTGGCGATGATTTCGCCGGCGATGGAGATGGCGATTTCCACAGGCAACTTGCCTTTGACTTCGCCGATACCCATCGGGCAGCGCATGCGTTGCACGACGCTGGCGTCGAAGCCGCGGTCACGCAGACGGTGTTCGAACTTGGCGCGTTTGGTCTTCGAGCCGATCAGGCCGAACCAGGTGAAATCGTTGCGCTTGAGGATGGCGGCGGTGAGTTCCAGATCCAATTGATGATTGTGGGTCATGACGATGCAATAACTGCCGGCGGGCAGGTCATCGATTTCATCCACAGGCTCTTCGGCGACGATTTTACGGACGCCGTGGGGAATCTGCGCGGGGAATTCTTCTTCCCGGGAATCGATCCAGCGCACCCGGCAGGGCAGGCTGGCGAGCAGCGGCACCAAGGCGCGACCGACATGGCCGGCGCCAAACACGGCGATCTGCGCCTGCACCTGACCCATCGGTTCGAACAGCAACACCGTGGCGCCACCGCAGCACTGACCCAGACTGGCACCGAGGCTGAAGCGCTCCAGATGAGTATCCTGCTTGCCGCTGGCGAGCATCTCACGGGCGATCTGCATGGCTTTGTATTCCAGGTGCCCGCCACCGATGGTGTCGAAGATCTGGCGGGCGCTGACGACCATTTTCGAGCCGGCATTGCGTGGCGTCGAGCCGAGCTCTTCGATGATCGTCACCAGCACACAGGGCTCGCCCTGGTTCTGCAGGTCGGCGAGGGCGTCGATCCAGTTGTACATATCCACCTCGACATCGTTGTTGTCTGTTCGGGCCTCATCGCTGGCAAGCCAGCTCCCACAGGATTTGCGGTGTAACGCCTATCGGTTAAACACCACAAAACCCTGTGGGAGCTGGCTTGCCAGCGATGGCCGCGCCTCGGTCTTAAAGCGAAGCCAACTCGGTTTCAGCTTCGACGGCTTTCACAGCCTTAAGCTGCCGCATCTGCTCACAGCCCCACAACACCCGCTCCGGGGTCGCCGGGGCATCGATCTTCGGCTGATGCTTGTAGTCGCCGAGACTCGCCACCGCATCCTTGATCGCACACCACGCGGCAATGCCGAGCATGAACGGCGGCTCACCAACGGCCTTGGAGTGGAACACGGTGTCTTCCGGGTTCTTGCGGTTTTCTACCAGTTTCACTCGCAGATCCAGCGGCATGTCCGCCACGGCCGGGATCTTGTAACTGGCCGGGCCGTTGGTCATCAGCTTGCCCTTGTTGTTCCAGACCAGCTCTTCCATGGTCAGCCAGCCCATGCCCTGAACGAAGCCGCCTTCAACCTGACCGATGTCGATGGACGGGTTCAGCGAGGCGCCGACGTCGTGGAGAATGTCGGTACGCAGCATCTTGTATTCGCCGGTCAGGGTGTCGACGATCACTTCGCAGCACGCCGCGCCGAAGGCGAAGTAGTAGAACGGACGGCCACGCGCCTGGCTGCGGTCGTAGTAGATTTTCGGGGTCTTGTAGAACCCGGTGCTCGACAGCGACACCTGATTGAAATACGCCTGCTGGATCAGCGCTTCAAAGGTCAGGATGTGGTCGCGAACACGTACGTGGCCGTTATGGAATTCGACGTCTTCCTCGCTGACTTTGAAGTGCCGTGCGGCGAACTCAACCAAGCGTTGCTTGATGATCTCGGCGGCATTCTGGGCGGCTTTACCATTGAGGTCAGCGCCGCTGGAAGCAGCGGTTGGCGAGGTGTTTGGCACCTTGTCGGTATTGGTCGCGGTGATCTGTACGCGATCGATTTCGACCTGGAACACTTCGGCCACGACCTGCGCGACTTTGGTGTTCAGGCCCTGGCCCATTTCTGTGCCGCCATGGTTCAGGTGGATGCTGCCGTCGGTGTAGATGTGGATCAAGGCACCTGCCTGGTTCAAGAAACTCGCGGTGAAGGAAATACCGAATTTCACCGGGGTCAGCGCCAAGCCTTTTTTCAGAATCGGGCTGTTGGCGTTGTAGCGACGGATCGCTTCGCGGCGCTCGTAATATTGGCTGCTTTCTTCCAGCTCCGCGGTCATTTCTTCGAGCATGTTGTGCTCGACGGTCTGGTAGTAATGGGTGACGTTGCGCTCGGTCTTGCCGTAGTAGTTGGCCTTGCGCACCGCGAGTGGGTCGAGGTTCAGGTGACGGGCAATCGCGTCCATCACTTCTTCGATCGCGACCATCCCTTGCGGCCCGCCGAAACCACGGTAGGCGGTGTTCGAGGCGGTGTTGGTCTTGCAGCGGTGACCGTTGATGGTCGCATCGCCCAGGTAATACGAGTTGTCCGAATGGAACATCGCGCGGTCGACAATCGACGCCGACAAATCCGGCGAGTAGCCGCAGTTGCCGGCCAGTTCCATGTTGATCCCGTGCAGGCGCCCGGTGCTGTCGAAGCCTACGTCGTATTCGACATAGAACGGGTGACGCTTGCCGGTCATCAGCATGTCTTCGACGCGCGGCAGGCGCATTTTGGTCGGCTGGCCGGTGAGATGCGCAACCACTGCGCACAGGCACGCGGGGCTTGCCGCCTGAGTTTCCTTGCCACCGAAACCACCGCCCATGCGGCGCATGTCGACGACGATTTTGTTCATGGAGACGTCGAGCACTTCAGCGACCAGTTTCTGCACTTCGGTCGGGTTCTGCGTCGAGCAGTAAACGATCATGCCGCCGTCTTCGGTAGGCATCACCGAGGAGATTTGCGTCTCCAGGTAGAAGTGTTCCTGACCGCCGATGTGCAGCGTGCCTTGAATGCGATGATCGGCCGTCGCCAGTGCGGAGACCGAATCGCCGCGCTGGTGGGTGTGGCTGTCGAGGACGAAGTGACGCTTGCGCAGCGCTTCGACCACATCCAGCACCGGCTCGAGGTCTTCGTATTCGATGATCGCAGCCATTGCTGCCTTGCGTGCGGTTTCCAGATCTTTCGCCGCCACGGCGAGCACCGGTTGCCCGACAAACTGCACATCATCGATGGCCAGCAACGGGTCGCCCGGCATCAGCGGGCCGATGTCTTTCAGGCCCGGGACGTCTTCGTGGGTGATGGCGATGCGTACGCCTTCGAAGGCATAACAAGGCTTGGTATCGATGCTGATGATCTTCGCGTGAGCGCGGTCCGACAGGCGTGCGTACAGGTGCAGCTGATTGGGAAATTCCAGGCGATCATCGATGTACTGCGCTTCACCGGACACATGTTTGGCGGCGCTGTCGTGCTTGACGCTGCGGCCGACACCGGTGGTCAGGTCCTGGGCGAACAATTCGGCCAGCTCAGCCTGGGTCTTCTCTACGGCGTGATGGTTAGACATAAGCGGTCACCCGAGTCTCGATGTGCGGTGTTTGCAGTTCGATGAAGTATTTGCGCAGCAGGTTCTGCGCGCTGAGCAGGCGATATTCCTTGCTGGCGCGGAAGTCCGAGAGCGGCGTGAAGTCTTCGGCCAAGGCAGCGCAGGCGCGTTCGATCACGGCATTGTTGAACGGTTGGCCGATCAGCGCGGCTTCGCAAGCGGCGGCGCGCTTGGGGATCGCGGCCATGCCGCCGAAGGCGACGCGGGCATCGTTGATCACACCGTTTTCGATGCGCAAATTGAATGCGGCGCAGACGGCGGAGATGTCGTCGTCCAGACGCTTCGAGACTTTATAGGCGCGGAACAACTGCTCGGCGCTGGCACGCGGGACGATGATCTTCTCGATGAATTCGCTTTCCTGACGCGCAGTGACGCGGTAATCGATGAAGTAGTCTTCCAGGTTCAGGGTGCGCCGGGTTTCGCCTTTGCACAGCACGATCTGCGCGCCGAGGGCGATCAGCAGGGGCGGCGAGTCACCGATCGGCGAGGCGTTGCCGATGTTGCCGCCGAGGGTGCCCTGGTTGCGGATTTGCAGGGAAGCGAAGCGATGCAGCAGTTCGCCGAAGTCCGGATACTCTGCGTTCAACGCTTCGTAGCAGTCGGAGAGGCTGGTGGCGGCGCCGATTTCGATGCGGTCATCGAAACTGTCGATGCGCTTCATTTCGGCGACGTTGCCGACGTAGATCATCACCGGCAGCGTGCGGTGGAACTGGGTGACTTCCAGCGCCAGGTCGGTGCCGCCCGCCAGCAGGCGTGCTTGTGGGTAAGCATCGTAGAGATCGGCCAGATCGGCGACGGTCAGGGGCACCAGGCAGCGCTTGTCGCCGCTGTTGAGTTCGCCGATATCGGTGGGGGCAATGGCTTTGAGGCGGGCGATGGTGTCCGCTTCGCGGGCGTCGAACTGATCCGGTTGCTTGGCGCAGCACGACTGCTCGGCAGCGGCCAGAATCGGCCGGTAGCCGGTGCAACGGCAAAGGTTGCCGGCCAGCGCTTCGTGGGCCTTGGCGCTGTCCGGCCCATCGCTGTTCTTTTGCAGCGCGAACAGCGACATGACGAAACCGGGGGTGCAGAAACCGCACTGCGAACCGTGGCACTCGACCATGGCTTTCTGCACGCTGTGCAGTTCGCCTTTGTGCTTGAGGTCTTCAACGCTGATCAATTGCTTGCCGTGCAAGGACGAAACGAACGTCAGGCACGAGTTGAGGCTGCGATAGCGAATATGTTCGCGGCCAGCGTCATCCGTCTGCAACTCGCCGACCACGACGGTGCAGGCGCCGCAGTCACCGCTGGCGCAACCTTCTTTGGTGCCGGATTTGCCGACGTGTTCACGCAGATAATTGAGCACAGTCAGATTCGGGTCCAGGGCGTGCTCGCTACGGAGTTCCTGGTTAAGTAAAAACTGGATCACGGAAGGCCTCGCAGACTCATTATTGTTGTTAAGCGACTTGAGCCGAATTTAGCAGCTCTGACTTTTCGGTCAATGGTTTTCTGACTTAAAGGTCAAGAAAATCCATTTCGTCGATCAACAACCTGTCTATTCAGTATTGACCCTCATCGAGTCCCCTGCCTTTTTGCGGGAATCGTGCCAAAAACCGCTGAGTGGGCACTCCGCCATGACCTTGCATTTGCGCTACACTGCGCCGCTTGTGCAGATCGATAGAATTTGAAGGACACCATGACGTTCAAGGCCCCGGACAGCCTCGCCGAGCAAATCGCTCACCACCTCGCCGAACGCATCATTCGTGGCGAAATGAAGCCGGGAGAGCGCATCCAGGAACAAAAGGTCACGCTGGCGCTCAACGTCAGCCGCGGTTCGGTCCGCGAAGCCTTGCTGATCCTCGAGCGCCGCCACCTGATCGCGATCCTGCCGCGCCGTGGCGCGCATGTCACCGAGCTGACGGCGCACAAGGTGCAGAGCCTGTGCACGCTGATGAGCGAGTTGTACATCCTGCTCGGCAACTCGGTGGCCAATGGCTGGCAGGTCCAGTCGGACATGGCGCCGTTCGTGCAGATCCAGCAGCGCCTGACCGCCAGCTACGAGCGTCAGGACATCCGCACGTTCGTCGATGACAGTTTCAACGTCATGCGCGCCGCCTATCCGTTCGCCAACAACCCGTACCTGCAAGAAACTGTCGAGAACCTGCAACCGGCCATGAGCCGTGCGTACTTCCTCGCCCTCGAACAGCGCAAGGCCGAAATGAGTGAGTTCCTCGAACTGTTCGAGCGCTTGCTGGCTGCCGTGCTCGCCCGCGATTTGCCGCAGATCCGCATCGTGCTGACGGCTTACGCCCAGCGCAGCTGCGATCTGGTGGTGTCTGCCCTGACGGTCGCCTAAGCGTGCGGCTCAAGTGCATCAAACTGGCGGGATTCAAATCCTTCGTTGACCCGACCACGGTGAACTTCCCCAGTAACATGGCGGCGGTCGTCGGGCCGAACGGTTGCGGCAAGTCGAACATCATCGACGCCGTACGCTGGGTGATGGGCGAAAGTTCGGCGAAAAACCTGCGTGGCGAGTCGATGACCGACGTCATCTTCAACGGTTCGACCAGCCGCAAGCCGGTGAGTCAGGCGAGTATCGAACTGGTGTTCGACAACTCTGACGGCACGCTGCTGGGCGAATACGCGGCTTACGCGGAGATTTCGATTCGCCGCAAAGTGACCCGCGACAGCCAGACCACTTATTACCTCAACGGCACCAAATGCCGTCGTCGTGACATCACCGATATTTTCCTCGGCACCGGTCTGGGCCCGCGCAGCTACTCGATTATCGAGCAGGGGATGATCTCCAAGCTGATCGAGTCCAAGCCTGAAGACCTGCGTAACTTCATCGAAGAAGCGGCGGGGATCTCCAAGTACAAGGAGCGCCGGCGCGAGACCGAAAACCGCATCCGCCGCACCCACGAAAACCTCGCCCGTCTGACCGACCTGCGCGATGAGCTCGAACGTCAGCTCGAACGCTTGCACCGTCAGGCCGAGTCCGCCAAGAAGTATCAGGAATTCAAAGCCGAGGAGCGTCAGCTCAAGGCGCAACTGTCGGCCCTGCGCTGGCAGGATCTGAACGAACAGGTTGGCCAGCGCGAGTCGATCATCGGTACCCAGGAAATCAGTTTCGAAGCGCTGGTCGCCGAGCAACGTAACGCCGATGCGGCGATTGAACGCTTGCGCGACGGGCATCACGACCTTTCCGAGCGCTTCAATCTGGTGCAGGGCCGCTTCTATTCGGTCGGTGGCGACATCGCCCGGGTCGAGCAGAGCATTCAGCACGGCCAGCAACGTTTGCGTCAGTTGCAGGACGACTTGAAAGAAGCCGAGCGCGCACGACTGGAAACCGAGTCGCATCTTGGCCACGACCGCACGTTGCTGCTGACCCTCGGCGAAGAGCTGGACATGCTCACCCCCGAGCAGGAAATCACCAGCGCTGCCGCCGAAGAAGCCGCCGCTGCACTCGAAGACTCGGAAAGCGTCATGCACGGCTGGCAGGAGCAGTGGGACACCTTCAACCTCACTGCTGCCGAACCGCGGCGTCAGGCCGAAGTGCAGCAGTCGCGCATTCAGCAGCTCGAAACCAGCATGGAGCGCCTGGCCGATCGCCAAAAGCGCCTCGGCGAAGAGCGCGCGTTGCTCTCGGCGGACCCCGAAGACGCGGCGATCATGGAACTCAACGAGCAACTCGCCGAGTCCGAAGCGACCCTTGAAGATTTACAGACCAGCGAAGAAGCCCAGGTCGAAAAGCTTGAGCAACTGCGTCAGGAATTGCAGCAAGCACTGACCGCGCAGCAACAGGCGCAGGGCGATTTGCAGCGTCTCAATGGTCGCCTTGCCTCCCTTGAAGCCTTGCAGCAAGCCGCGCTCGATCCGGGTACCGGCACCGCCGAATGGCTGAAGGAACACAACCTCGCCGAGCGCCCGCGTCTGGCCGAAGGCCTGAAGGTCGAGGCCGGTTGGGAGCTGGCGGTAGAAACCGTGCTCGGCGCCGATCTGCAAGCGGTGCTGGTCGATGATTTCAGCGGTTTCGATCTGTCCGGTTTTACTCAGGGCGATTTGCGCCTGCTCAGCCCTGGCACCGACGGTGTTCGTGTGGCGGGCAGTCTGCTGGACAAAGTCGAGGCGCAGATCGATCTGTCGCCGTGGCTCGGTCAGGTCAAACCGGTCGACAGTCTGGAGCAGGCATTGGCCCTGCGCGGCCAGTTGAGCGCCGGGCAAAGTCTGATCAGCCGCGACGGCTATTGGGTCGGCCGGCACTTTCTGCGCGTGCGACGGGCCAGCGAAGCCGAAAGCGGCATGCTCGCCCGTGGCCAGGAAATCGAAGCGCTGCACCTTGAGCGCGAAGAGCGCGAAGCCACGGTCGAAGCCATGGAGAACCGTTTGCAAACCCTGCGCGCGCAGCAGCGTCAGCAGGAAAACGGTCGTGAACATCTGCGGCGTTTGCTGCAAGACGAAGCGCGCCAGCAGGGTGAACTGAAAGCGCAATTGTCCGCCGGTAAAGCCAAGGCCGAGCAGCTGACATTGCGTCGTACTCGTCTGGATGAAGAACTGGTCGAACTCGGCGAACAACGTGCGCTGGAGCATGAACACATCGGCGAAGCGCGTATGCACTTGCAGGAAGCCCTCGATGCGATGGCGCTGGACACCGAGCAGCGCGAGTTGCTGCTGGCCCAGCGCGACAGCCTGCGCGAACGCCTCGATCGCGTGCGTCAGGAAGCGCGGCAGCACAAGGATCACGCGCACCAATTGGCCGTGCGCCTGGGCTCGCTGCGCGCGCAGCACGACTCCACGCGCCAGGCGTTGGAACGTCTGGAAATGCAGTCCGAGCGTCTGACCGAAAAGCGTGAACAGCTGAGTCTGAATCTGGAGGAGGGTGAAGCACCGCTGGAAGAGCTGCGCCTGAAACTCGAAGAGTTGCTCGACAAGCGCATGACCGTCGATGAAGAACTCAAGACTGCGCAGATCGCGCTCGAAGATGCCGACCGCGAACTGCGCGACGCAGAAAAGCGCCGCACGCAAGCCGAGCAGCAATCGCAACTGATCCGTGGCCAGCTCGAACAGCAACGCATGGAGTGGCAGGCCCTGACCGTGCGCCGCAAGGCCCTGCAGGATCAACTGCTCGAAGACGGCTACGATCTCAACGGCGTGCTCGCCACATTGACGGCGCAAGCCAGTGAACGCGAAGCCGAAGAAGAACTCGAACGGATCAACGCGCGGATTCAGCGTCTGGGCGCGATCAACCTCGCGGCCATCGACGAATACACGCAACAATCCGAGCGTAAACGTTATCTGGATGCGCAGGACGCCGATCTGGTCGAAGCGCTGGAAACCCTGGAAAACGTTATCCGCAAGATCGACAAGGAAACCCGTAACCGTTTCAAGGATACCTTTGATCAGATCAATGGCGGATTACAGGCGCTTTTCCCAAAAGTTTTCGGTGGTGGACGCGCGTATTTGGAACTGACGGGCGAAGATCTACTCGATACAGGGGTGACGATCATGGCGCAGCCGCCAGGGAAGAAGAACAGCACCATCCATTTGCTCTCCGGCGGGGAAAAAGCCCTGACCGCGCTGGCACTGGTTTTTGCGATCTTCAAGTTGAACCCGGCGCCGTTCTGCATGCTCGATGAGGTTGACGCGCCGCTGGATGACGCTAACGTTGGACGCTACGCGCGCTTGGTCAAAGAGATGTCGCAGACCGTGCAGTTCATCTATATCACTCACAACAAGATCGCCATGGAAATGGCCGAACAGTTGATGGGCGTAACGATGCATGAACCGGGTTGTTCGCGACTGGTCGCGGTGGATGTCGAGGAGGCAATGGCGATGGTGGATGCCTGATTCGGCATCTTGTGGGAAAGGTATTAGGGGGTTGTAGGACTTTTTTACCGGGCTCGACTTGCTGGCCAATCGACATATTCGCGCAAGCCGATGAGACAGACGGTGTAAAGTTGTCTATGGTCGTGCTAGTTTAATGTCAATTTTTCGTATACGTGGGCAAAACGCCTGTCAGAACATAGAGTTGGCGCCACGTTTTAAAGCGGTTTGCACAGTGTAAACCCCTTATTTTTCAGCATTTTTTATAGAGGCACGGGATTACATGGAAATCGGTCTGCGCGAGTGGCTGATCGTCATCGGCATCATTGTGATAGCCGGTATTCTTTTCGATGGCTGGCGCCGGATGCGCGGCGGCAAGGGAAAACTGAAATTCCGTCTTGATCGAAGTTTGTCCAACCTGCCGGACGAGGACACCAGCCCTGAGCTGTTGGGCCCGGCCCGCGTACTGGACACACACAAGGAACCGCAACTGGACGAGCACGATCTGCCGTCGGTGAGCATGCCGGCCCGCGAAGCACGCGAGCCTCGCGAATCCGGCGCCAAACGTGGCAAGCGCGGCAGCAACGGTCCGGCCCAGGGCGACCTGAACCTCGATCTGGATCTGGACGGCGGCCCGAGCTTCAGCAGCCGTGACGACTTCGTAGAAGACGCCAAGCCAGCGCCTGCTGCGGTCGAAAAGGATCAACCGCAAGCCGAAGAAGTTCTGGTGATCAGCGTGATCTGCCGTGACGCCGCCGGCTTCAAAGGCCCCGCGTTGTTGCAGAACATTCTGGAAAGCGGTCTGCGTTTTGGCGAGATGGATATTTTCCACCGTCACGAAAGCATGGCCGGCAACGGTGAAGTGCTGTTCTCCATGGCCAACGCGGTCAAGCCGGGCATCTTTGATCTGGACGATATCGACCATTTCAGCACCCCGGCGGTGAGCTTCTTCCTCGGCCTGCCAGGCCCGCGTCATCCGAAGCAAGCCTTCGACGTGATGGTGGCCGCAGCCCGCAAGCTGTCGCAGGAATTGAACGGCGAGTTGAAAGATGACCAGCGCAGCGTTCTGACTGCGCAGACTATCGAGCACTACCGTCAGCGCATCGTCGAATTCGAGCGCCGCGCCCTGACCCACAAGCGTTAAGGCTGAAGATCAAAAGATCGCAGCCTCGTTTCACTCGACAGCTCCTACAGGGTTTGTGTTTTCTGTAGGAGCTGCCGAAGGCTGCGATCTTTTGAATCCGCTGCCAATGATGTATTGAAATGGAGCAGCCTCGGCTGCTCTTTTGCTTTATGAGAGAACACCCATGACCGCCGCCAAAAACCGCATTCTAGAGCTGCGCGCTGAACTCGATCAGCACAACTACCGTTATCACGTCCTCGATGAGCCGAGCATTCCGGACGCCGAGTACGACCGGTTGTTTCATGAGCTCAAGGCGCTGGAAGCGGCCAACCCCGACCTGATCACCAGCGATTCGCCGACCCAGCGCGTCGGCAGCGTGGCGCTCACCGCGTTCACGCAGGTGCGTCACGAAGTGCCGATGCTCAGCCTCGGCAACGCGTTTGAAGAAACCGATATGCGCGAGTTCGACCGTCGGGTGACCGAAGGTCTGGATCTGCCGGCCGGCGATCTGTTCGGTGGCAGTTCGGTGGTGGAATACAGCTGCGAGCCCAAGCTCGATGGCCTCGCGGTCAGCCTGCTGTATCAGGATGGCGTACTGGTGCGCGGCGCCACGCGCGGTGACGGCACCACTGGCGAAGACATCAGCGTCAACGTGCGCACGGTGCGCAACATTCCATTGAAACTGCACGGCGAAGGCTGGCCGGCGACCCTGGAAGTGCGTGGTGAAGTGTTCATGTCCAAGGCCGGTTTCGAGCGCCTCAACGCCTCGCAACTGGAAGTCGGCGGCAAGACCTTCGCCAACCCGCGTAACGCGGCGGCCGGCAGTCTGCGTCAGCTCGACTCAAAGATCACCGCCAACCGTCCGCTGGAATTCTGCTGCTACGGTATCGGTCAGGTCTCTCACGATATTTCCGATACGCACATCGGCAACCTCAAACAGTTGCAGAAGTGGGGCATGCCGATCAGTCATGAACTGAAACTGGCCAAAGGCATTGGCGAATGCCTGGATTACTACCGCGACATCGGCGCACGACGCAACTCGCTGACCTACGAAATCGACGGCGTGGTGTTCAAGGTCAACAGCATTGCCGATCAGCGTGAGCTGGGCTTCCGCGCTCGCGAACCACGTTGGGCGATCGCGCATAAATTCCCGGCAATGGAAGAACTCACAGAGTTGCTCGACGTGGAATTCCAGGTTGGCCGCACCGGCGCTGTCACCCCGGTGGCGCGTCTGAAACCGGTCAAGGTTGCGGGCGTTACCGTGGCCAATGCCACGCTGCACAACATGGATGAAGTCGCACGACTGGGCCTGATGATCGGCGACACCGTGATCATCCGCCGCGCCGGTGATGTGATTCCGCAAGTGGTACAAGTGGTCACCGAACGCCGTCCGGAAAATGCGCGGCCGGTGGCGATCCCGGAAAACTGCCCGGTCTGTGGTTCACACGTCGAGCGCACGCAACTGATCAAGCGCAGCAAGGGCAAGGAAACCGTCAGTGAGGGCGCAGTGTATCGCTGCGTCGGGCGGCTGGCCTGTGGCGCACAACTGAAACAGGCGATCATTCACTTCGTCTCACGTCGTGCGATGGACATCGAAGGCCTGGGCGACAAGAGCGTCGAGCAATTGGTCGACGAAGGTCTGGTCAGCTCACCGGCGGATCTTTACGCATTGAAGTTCGATGACATCGTCGATCTGGAAGGCTTCGCCGAAGTCTCCAGCAACAAACTGCTGGCAGCCATCGCCGACAGCAAGACGCCGGGGCTGGCGCGCTTCATCTACGCGCTGGGCATTCCCGATGTCGGCGAAGAGACCGCCAAGGTGCTCGCACGCTCGCTCGGTTCGCTTGAATCTATTCGCAAAGCTGTGCCGTTGGTTCTTACGTACTTACCTGATATTGGTCTTGAGGTGGCACACGAAATTCATAGTTTTTTCTTGGATGTGCACAACAATGAGGTAATCGAATCACTGTTGGAGCGAGGGATAAGAATCCAAGATGAGGGTGAGTTGGCTGCTGATCTTGCTGCCAGTACAACTTTTGATGACCTGTTGAATAAGTTACACATTCCTTTCGTGGGGCCAGGAGGTGCTAAGAAGCTTGCTGTGAAATTTGGCAGCTTGGAGGAGCTTTTCAAAGCAACGTCTTTTGATTTAAGAGCGGCCTTGCCCGAGAAGCAGGCGACGTCTGTGCTCGATTTTTTTTCTGATGAAAAAAATAAATCGAAATCGATTTCTGCAGCAACTCAGTTATCCGAACTAGGTATGCATTGGGATAGCGAGAAAAAAGTCGTCGAAGGCTTGCCGCTGTCCGGCGAGACCTGGGTGCTGACCGGCAAGGTCGAGTTGATGAGCCGCGATGTCGCTAAAGATCACCTCGAAAGCCTGGGCGCGAAAGTCGCTGGTTCGGTCTCGGCGAAAACTCATTGCGTGGTTGCAGGCCCCGGCGCCGGTTCCAAGCTGACCAAGGCCAATGAGCTGGGCGTGAAAGTGATGGACGAAGAAACCTTTATCGCCTTCCTCAAAACCCACGGCGTCGCCGTTTAAGATCAAAAGATCGCAGCCTGCGGCAGCTCCTACAGTATGAGTGTTGCGCCACGCTGATGTGGATGCGCATTGATCCTCTGTAGGAGCTGCCGCAGGCTGCGATCTTTTGATTTATCCCCAGCAAAGCGCGGGAACGATGTTGTCATGGCAATGATCTAGTCTTGGCAAGCCCCAGGGAGAGATCGCCATGTACCGCTTTTTCGAGCAGCTCAGTTCTCGCATCGTCGCGCCGTTCATGGCCGAGTCCTCACGCAATAGCAAAGTCTGGCCGTGCCGTTGCGGTCAGTCGCTGTTCTTTCGCAACAGCCAATGTCTGGCCTGCAACGCCTTGCTCGGTTATCAACCCGAAGCGAGTCGCCTGACCTCACTGCAACCTGGATCGCAGGAGGGCATCTGGACACTCGACGCCGACCCTGATGCCGGCTTGTTTCGCCGCTGCGCCAACCTCGACACCGCCGCTGCGTGCAACTGGCTGCTGCCGTTCAACGGTCACGACGAACTGTGTATCGCCTGCAACCTCAATCGCACCATCCCCGACCTGTCCGTCCCGGAAAACCCCGAGCGCTGGCGCAAAGTCGAAATCGCCAAGCGTCGTCTGGTCGCGCAACTGATCACCCTCGGCTTGCGGGTCCTCCCGAAAACCGTGGATGAGGACACCGGGCTGGCCTTTGACTTCATCGGCGTCGACCTCGAAGGCAATGCGCCCATGACCGGCCACGCCAACGGCCTGATCACCCTCGACATCAAAGAAGCCGACGACGCCCACCGCGAGCAGGTGAGGGCGCAGATGCACGAGCCGTATCGCACGCTGCTCGGGCATTTTCGTCATGAGGTCGGGCATTACTACTGGGATCGACTGATCGCCAACGGCCCGTGGCTCGACTCTTTTCGCAACCTGTTCGGCGACGAGCGCGCCAGCTACGCCGAGGCGCTCGACCGCCACTATCAGCAGGGCGCGCCGCTGGACTGGCCGCAGCACTACGTCAGCGCCTACGCGACCATGCATCCATGGGAGGACTGGGCGGAAACCTGGGCGCATTACCTGCACATGATGGACGCCGTCGACACCGCGCTGGGTTTCGGCATGAGCGCGCGCGAGATGGACTTCGACTATCAGCCTTTTCCGACTAGTACGTTGTACGACCCGGAACACCCCGGTGGGGAGGCGTTCCTGTCATTCGTCAACGCGTGGATCGAACTGGCAGGCATGCTCAATGAACTGTCACGCAGCATGGGGCAGCCGGATTTCTATCCGTTCGTGTTGCCGGCGCCGGCGATTGCCAAGCTGCATTTCATTCATCTGGTCATTCAGCAGGCGGGCGGCAGGGCGGATGAAGTATTAGCCGCGCAATAAGATCAAAAGATCGCAGCCTTCGGCAGCTCCTACAGGGGTATGCGCCTCATGTGGGAACTGCCGGAGGCTGCGATCTTTATGTCCTTGAACAGACTCATGTTTTTTTATCCGCCCGAACGGTTGTAACTTCGTCTCAGATAGGTACAATGGCGCGGCTCGCCGACAGGCAAGCGTCGTTATGGTGACCCCATCGGTCCCCCCGCAACGATTACCCGTGAACCTGGTCAGATCCGGAAGGAAGCAGCCACAACGGGAACATTGTGTGCCGGGGTGTGGCTGGTGGGGTTACCACCTTAACGAACAATCGAACGCTTCAACCGAACTGCATGGGTTTCGCCCACTGCGGTTTTTTTGTGCCTGGGATTTATCAAATCAGCACGAATTTCCATGTTGACGATGACCCTGTGGGAGCTGGCTTGCCAGCGATAGCGGTGGTCCAGATTCATTTATTTGACTGATATTCCGCCATCGCTGGCAAGCCAGCTCCCACAGGGTTATGGGGTGTTTTCGGGTTTGCCGGTGTACAGCCGGATAATCTCATCAATCTCCCCCGACATTTTCATCCGCAGCAACGTGCGCAATATCCTCTGCACTGGCACCTTCGGATCATTCCTCACATAACACCCCACATGCTGCTCCTGCAGCACCGCCACACCTTGCAGTTGCTGCTCCGGCGTCAGGCGTTGGTTGAACCAGTCCAGCGTCCACTGGTTGCTCACGGCGTAGCGATAACGCCCGGCCAACAGTTTTTCCAGCACCTGTTCCTGATTGCGCGCGTCTTCGCGTTGCAGTTGATCGGCATCGAACAGCGGTTGCAGGGTAGGGTAGGTGTAACCGAGTACGGTGCCGATCGACTGGCGGGGCAGGTCAGCCGGATCGAGTGTGTTCGGCAAACCCTGGCGACTGATCAGCAAATCACGTTGAAACAACAGCGGCAGGCTCCAGATGTAATCGCCGGACTGATTCGGCAGCCACGACTGAGCGGCATAGCAACGCACATCAATCTCGCCGTGCTCCATGGCGCTTTGTACTCGGGCGCGGGGCAGGACGCTGAACTGCGCTGGCACGCCGACCTGAGTGGCCAGGCTGAGCATGATGTCGTAGAGGATGCCTTGTGTCGGTCGGCCGCGTTCGTATTGCACCATCGGCATCGCCCAGCTGTCGGGCATGGCGAAGCGCAACGGGGTTTGCGCTGCCGTCACATTCAGGCTGATCCCCAGCAGTGCCCCCACGGCCCAACGCATAAACGCTCCGGTAATTCCCGATCCCGAGCCGATAAAAGCCTCTGCTGATGCAGCTTAGCCATATTAGAGAAGGACACCGGATGCAATTTTGCCCTTGCTCCGCTAGCATTAGCCGCTTCAGCTTCCTTCGTTGCGACGGTTTTCGATGAGTTATCAGGTTCTTGCACGTAAATGGCGTCCGCGCTCGTTCCGCGAAATGGTCGGCCAGACCCATGTGCTCAAGGCTCTGATCAATGCCTTGGACAGCCAGCGGCTGCACCACGCGTACCTGTTCACCGGTACGCGGGGGGTGGGTAAAACCACTATTGCGCGGATCATTGCCAAATGCCTGAACTGTGAGACAGGTATCACTTCCAGCCCGTGTGGCGAATGTTCGGTGTGCCGCGAAATCGATGAAGGCCGTTTTGTCGACCTGATCGAGATCGACGCCGCCAGCCGCACCAAGGTCGAAGACACCCGCGAGCTGCTCGATAACGTGCAGTACGCGCCGAGCCGTGGGCGCTTCAAGGTCTACCTGATCGACGAAGTGCACATGCTCTCCAGCCATTCCTTCAATGCGCTGCTCAAAACCCTCGAAGAACCGCCGCCGTACGTCAAGTTCATCCTGGCGACCACTGACCCGCAGAAACTTCCGGCAACGATTCTTTCGCGCTGCCTGCAGTTCTCGCTGAAGAACATGACGCCTGAGCGCGTGGTCGAGCATTTGACCCACGTCCTCAGTGCCGAAAACGTGCCGTTCGAAGACGACGCGCTGTGGCTGCTGGGTCGTGCCGCTGACGGCTCGATGCGTGATGCCATGAGCCTGACCGACCAGGCCATCGCGTTTGGCGAAGGCAAGGTTATGGCCACCGACGTGCGGGCGATGCTCGGCACGCTGGATCACGGCCAGGTCTACGACGTGCTGCACTCGTTGATCGAGGGCGATGCCAAGGCGTTGCTCGAAGGCGTGCGTCACCTGGCAGAGCAGGGTCCGGACTGGAACGGCGTGCTTTCGGAAATTCTCAATGTGTTGCACCGCGTGGCCATCGCTCAGGCGTTGCCGGATGGTGTCGATAACGGCCATGGCGACCGTGATCGGGTGTTGGCATTGGCGCAGGCCTTGCCGGCCGAAGACGTGCAGTTCTATTACCAGATGGGCCTGATCGGGCGCCGCGATTTGCCGCTGGCACCCGACCCGCGTGGCGGTTTCGAGATGGTTCTGTTGCGAATGCTGGCCTTCAGGCCCGCAGACACCGCGGACGCCCCGAGGCAACCGCTAAAGCCAGTGGGGATCAGCCAGGCCACAGTTGATTCCGCAAACTCCGTGGCTGCCGCGCCTAAACCTGCGCCGGTGGTCGCTGCGGCTGTTGCGCCAACGCCAACGCCAGTGGCTGCACCTGCACCTGCACCTGCGCCAGTGCCAGTGCCGGCTCCAGCGCCAGTCGCCGCACCGGCTCCCGAGCCTGTGGTTGCAGCTGAGCCCGAGCCTGCGCCGGAACCTGAACCCGAGCCAGTCGCTGTCGAAGCTGTCATCGATCTGCCCTGGAACGATCCGGTAGAACCTGAGCCCGAGCCGGTGCAGCAACCTGCCGTCGAGCCCATGCTGGAAACCGCCGCTGAGCAGCCTGATCTGCCGCCGATGCCGCTGCCGACCCCCGACAGCGTCGTCCCTGACGCGCCAGAGTGGGCCGCCGCGCCGATCCCTGAGCCGAGCGTTGCCGAAGTCGATGCCGCCACACCGGGCATGGACGCGGACGATGAGCCGCCGCTGGATGAGGATTACATCGAGCCGGACATCGATTCGGCCTACAGTTACCTCGACGAACTGGCCAGCGAACACGCCGCAGAGCCGGCTCCGGAACCCGAGCCAGAGCCCGCCGCGATGCCGGCCACAGGTCTGGCGTTGCAGTGGCTGGAGTTGTTCCCTAAATTGCCGATCTCCGGCATGACTGGCAGCATCGCCGCCAACTGCACATTGATCGCGGTCGATGGCGACCATTGGTTGCTGCACCTGGACCCGGCGCACAGTGCTCTGTTCAACGCCACTCAACAGCGTCGTCTCAACGATGCGTTGAACCAGTACCATGGCCGCACGCTGGGCCTGACCATCGAACTGATCAAGCCTGAGCAGGAAACCCCGGCACAGGCTGCCTCGCGTCGGCGCGTCAACCGTCAGCGCGAAGCTGAAGAATCGATCCACGGTGATCCGTTCATCCAGCAGATGGTTCAGCAGTTCGGCGCGGTCGTGCGAAGCGATACTATTGAACCTGTCGACGCTCTGGTCGCTCAGGGCTAATAACTGAAGGCGTTCGGTGTTAATCGCCGGGCGCTGTTTTTGATCCAAGTACTTTTGAGGTGATTCCCATGATGAAAGGTGGCATGGCCGGCCTGATGAAGCAGGCGCAGCAGATGCAGGAAAAAATGGCCAAGATGCAGGAAGAACTGGCCAACGCCGAAGTCACCGGTAAAGCCGGTGGCGATATGGTCACCGTGGTGATGACCGGTCGTCACGACGTGAAAAGCGTGAGCATCGACCCAAGTCTGGTTGAAGGCCTGAGCGAAGACGACAAGGAAATGCTCGAGGCCGTTGTTGCCGCCGCCGTCAACGACGCCGTGCGCAAGATCGAAGCCAACAGCCAGGAAAAAATGGGCGGCATGACTGCCGGCATGAACCTGCCAGCGGGTATGAAACTGCCATTCTGATTCGCCATCCGGCGGCAGATGAGCTACACAAAATGCCAGGCATTGCGCCTGGCATTTTTGTTTCTGGCAGATTTCAACGTGTGTAACAAAATCTTTGCCAGGCCAGGCTCCTGTAGGAGCTGTCGAGTGAAACGAGGCTGCGATCTTTTGATTCGGGCTTTTAAAATCAAAAGATCGCAGCGTGCCGCAACTCCTACATGGATAGTGTGCAGCGACGAAACATCGAACCCGCCACGGCCACAAAGGTCTGCTCCCTATACCCCGGAATTCATCATTCAAAGGAGACGCTGACATGTCCGACCCTCTGACCCTCAACCAGCGCTTTGTGCTGGCCTCGCGCCCGGTTGGCGCGCCGACCCCCGAGAACTTTCGCCTGGAGCGCGAAGCCCTGCCGGATCTTGAAGATGGCCAGGTGTTGCTGAAAACCCTGTACCTGTCGCTCGATCCCTACATGCGCGGGCGCATGAGTGACGCTCCGTCCTACGCCGCCCCGGTACAAATCGGTGAAGTGATGACCGGTGGCGCTGTCAGCCGAATCGAGCGTTCGCGTCATCCGAAATTCCATGAAGGTGATCTGGTCGTCGGTGCCACCGGTTGGCAAAGCCACAGCATCAGCGACGGGCGCGACATCATGCCGATCCCGTCCGGGCTGCCGAGCCCGTCGATGGCCCTTGGGGTGCTGGGCATGCCCGGCATGACCGCGTACATGGGCCTGATGGACATCGGGCAGCCGAAAGAAGGCGAAACTCTGGTGGTGGCTGCCGCTTCCGGCGCTGTAGGCTCGGTTGTCGGCCAGGTGGCGAAGATCAAAGGTCTGCGCACGGTCGGCGTGGCGGGTGGCGCCGAGAAGTGCAGATACGTGGTCGAGGAATTGGGCTTCGACGCTTGCATCGATCACAAGGCTGCGGATTTCGCCGAGCAACTGGCCAAGGCCTGTCCCGATGGCATCGACATCTATTACGAAAACGTCGGTGGTCATGTTTTCGATGCCGTGGTGCCGCTGCTCAATCCCAAGGCGCGTATTCCGCTGTGCGGCCTGATTGCCGGTTACAACGCCCACGAAGCACCGCAAGGCCCGGATCGTTTGCCGATGCTGCAACGCACGTTGCTGACCAAGCGTGTGCGGATTCAAGGTTTCATCGTGTTCGATGACTACGGCGATCGTCAGCCGGAGTTCATCAGCCACATGGTGCCGTGGGTGCGCGACGGCAAGGTCAAATTCCGTGAAGACGTGGTGGAAGGCCTGGAGCAGGCGCCCGAGGCGTTTATCGGTCTGCTGGAAGGACGCAACTTCGGCAAACTGGTCGTGCGGGTTGCCCAGGACTGAGTATTTGACGCTGGCCAGAGGCGCGGGTATAAACCGCGTCTCGTTGTTTTGTCGGACTTTTTACCCATGAGCTTCAGCCCTTTGATTCGCCAACTGATCGACTCCCTGCGAATTCTGCCGGGTGTGGGTCAGAAAACTGCCCAGCGCATGGCGCTGCAGTTGCTCGAACGTGACCGCAGCGGCGGTACGCGCCTGGCCCAGGCGCTGAGCCAGGCCATGGAAGGGGTGGGGCATTGCCGCCAGTGCCGTACGCTGACCGAAGACGATCTGTGCCCGCAGTGCGCCGATACCCGCCGCGACGACACGTTGTTGTGCGTGGTTGAGGGACCGATGGATGTTTACGCGGTCGAGCAAACCGGATTCCGTGGGCGTTACTTCGTGCTCAAGGGGCATCTGTCGCCGCTGGACGGCCTCGGGCCTGAGGCCATCGGCATTCCGCAATTGATCACGCGGATTGAAGAGGCGGGTACGTTTACCGAAGTCATCCTGGCCACCAACCCGACGGTGGAAGGTGAAGCGACGGCGCATTACATCGCTCAGTTGCTCAACAACAAAGGTCTGATCGCTTCGCGAATTGCCCACGGTGTACCGCTGGGTGGCGAGCTGGAGCTGGTGGATGGTGGCACGCTGGCGCATTCGTTTGCCGGGCGTAAACCGATCGCTCTCTGAAAAAAGCAAAAGATCGCAGCCTTCGGCAGCTCCTACAGGGGAATGCATTTCAACTGTAGGAGCTGCCGAAGGCTGCGATCTTTTGATCTTCTGCATCTTGAAAACCAAGCAAGCGCTCGGTTAACGTCGGCGAACTCTTCGATGGAGTTCGCCCATGCCTGCCTTTCAGGAATACTTCGACCCCAGCCACCAAATGGTCCGCGACAGCGTCAGACGTTTCGTCGAGCGCGAAGTCCTGCCGGATATTGATGCGTGGGAAGAAGCCGAAAGCTTTCCCCGTGAGCTGTACCTGAAAGCCGGTGCCGCCGGCATCCTTGGCATTGGCTACCCCGAAGCACTGGGCGGCAGCCACGAAGGCGATCTGTTCGCCAAGGTTGCCGCCAGTGAAGAGCTGATGCGCTGCGGCTCTGGCGGCTTGGTGGCCGGGCTGGGTTCGCTGGATATCGGCCTGCCACCCATCGTCAAATGGGCGCGACCTGAAGTGCGCGATCGCGTTGTGCCGCAAGTGCTCAGCGGCCACAAGATCAGCGCGCTGGCCGTCACCGAGCCCGGGGGCGGCTCCGATGTCGCCAACCTGCAAACCCGCGCCGTGCGCGACGGCGACTTCTACCGCGTCAGCGGTAGCAAGACCTTTATCACCAGCGGCGTTCGCGCCGACTTCTACACTGTCGCCGTGCGTACTGGCGCGCCGGGTTTTGGCGGCATCAGCCTGCTGCTGATCGAGAAGGGCACCCCGGGGTTCACCGTTGGCCGGCAGTTGAAGAAAATGGGCTGGTGGGCGTCGGACACGGCTGAATTGTTCTTCGACGATTGCCGGGTGCCTGTAGGAAACCTGATCGGCGCTGAGAACATGGGCTTCGCCTGCATCATGGGCAACTTCCAGAGCGAACGGCTGGCGTTGGCACTGATGGCCAACATGACCGCGCAGCTTGCGCTTGAGCAGAGCCTGAAGTGGGCACGCGAGCGTGAAGCGTTTGGTAAGCCGATCGGCAAGTTTCAAGTGATCAAGCATCGCCTCGCCGAAATGGCCACGGCGCTGGAAGTGTCGCGCGAGTTCACCTACCGGCAAGCGGCGAAAATGGCGGCGGGACAGAGTGTGATCAAAGAGATTTCCATGGCCAAGAATTTTGCCACGGACACCTCGGACCGGATCACCACCGAGGCCGTGCAGATACTCGGCGGGTTGGGTTACATGCGTGAAAGTCTGGTGGAGCGGCTGTACCGGGATAACCGCCTCTTGTCGATCGGCGGCGGGACGCGGGAGGTGATGAACGAGATCATCAGTAAGCAGATGGGGCTTTAGAAGCAAAAGATCGCAGCCTTCGGCAGCTCCTACAGGGAAATGCACATTTCAATGTAGGAGCTGCCGAAGGCTGCGATCTTTTGATCTTTATTACTTATCAGTCAAGGCAAACTGCGTCAGGCAGAACGTCGGAATTCCCATATCCTGCAGACGCTGCGAGCCGTTCAGCTCTGGCAGATCAATAATCGCTGCCGCCTCGTGTACTCGTGCGCCCATGCGGCGAATCAGGTTGGCCGCCGCAATCAGCGTGCCGCCAGTCGCGATCAAATCATCAAACATCACCACCGAGTCGCCTTCACACAGGCTGTCGGCGTGCACTTCCAGGAAAGCTTCGCCGTACTCGGTCGCGTAACCTTCAGCCAGTACGTCGGCCGGCAGTTTGCCCTGCTTGCGGAACAGCACCAGCGGCTTGTTCAACTGATAGGCCAATACCGAACCGATCAGAAAGCCGCGAGCATCCATCGCGCCGATATGCGTGAAGTCGGCTTCGACGTAGCGGTGAGCGAAGCTGTCCATCACCAGGCGCAGGGCCGTTGGCGACTGGAACAGCGGGGTGATGTCGCGAAAGATCACGCCCGGTTTCGGGAAGTCGATCACGGGGCGGATCAAGGATTTGATGTCGAAGGAGTCGAAGACCATCGTCGAGGTGTCCTGGCAGGGCTGCAAACGGCGCAGTATACCCGCGGCTGAATCGATTCGCTCGGCCGCGGGTCGAGATCAGCCTTCCAGCGAACCGCCAGCCAAGGCGCAGAGCTGGATCGGATCGAGAATGTGGATCTCTTTGCCTTCGGCTGCGATCAGTTGGTTTTGCTGGAAGCGGGTGAATACGCGGGACACGGTTTCCACCGCCAGGCCCAGGTAGTTGCCGATTTCATTGCGCGACATGCTCAGGCGGAACTGATTGGCCGAGAACCCGCGAGCGCGGAAGCGTGCCGACAGGTTGACCAGGAAAGTCGCGATGCGCTCGTCGGCGGTTTTCTTCGACAGCAGCAGCATCATTTGCTGGTCGTCGCGGATCTCGCGGCTCATCACGCGCATCAACTGGCGGCGCAGCTGCGGCAGTTGCAGGGCCAGTTCGTCGAGGCGCTCGAAAGGGATTTCGCAAACCGAAGTGGTTTCCAGTGCCTGAGCCGAGACCGGGTGTTTCTCGGTGTCCATGCCGGACAGGCCGACCAGTTCGCTCGGCAGGTGGAAACCGGTGAGTTGTTCTTCACCGGCATCGCTCAGGCTGAAGGTTTTCAGGGCGCCGGAGCGTACTGCATAAACGGAATCAAACGTGTCGCCCTGGCGGAACAGGAACTCACCCTTTTTCAACGGGCGGCCGCGTTTCACGATTTCGTCCAGCGCTTCCATGTCTTCCAGATTCAGAGAAAGTGGCAGGCAGAGGGGGGCCAGGCTGCAATCCTTGCAATGGGCCTGGGTGTGAGCGCGCAGTTTGACTGGCTCGGACATTTCTTCAATCCTTGTGGGAAAACACACATAAGCCGTAAGGGTAACTCACGGGAGGACGTTCAGGCCAGTTTATGGCGAGTTTGTCCCACGGGCGTAAAGCCGCAGGGCAATTGGCCGATAAACTGTTATCAGAGCTTTGGAAGGAACCGGTTCAATGGCTGCCATTGGTACGCTGGGCCCCGCTAGCAGCGGTGTTGAGGCATTGTCGGAAACGTTTAAAAACGCCGACGGCAAAGACCGCGACGCCGACTCGACTACACAGGCAACCCCGACCTTGGTCGAAGGCGTCAAAGTGTCGCTGTCCGGTGCTTCAATCGAGCGATCGGCCGGTTCCGGTGGCGATAATCGCGACATTGAAGAGAGCGGCTTGCCCGAGAACATTCAGCAACTGCTGAAGATGATTCGTAAATTGCAAAAACAGATCGCCGAGAAAAAGGCGCTCATCGAAAAGATCATGGCCGACAAGCGTCTTTCCAACGAAGAAAAGATCATCAAGGTTGGCGCGCTGCGCGGCGCCATTGCCGCGTTGAACACCGGTCTCATCACCGCCAATCTGGCTTTGTCCAAAGTGGTGGGGCAGTCGGGTCTGACGTCTGATCAGAACCTGAAAGTGGGTTCGCTGTTGATGAAAAACTAGATTACCCGCGAAAAGCGCTGGCGATTCTGCTGTTCAAGGTAGGCGTCGAACACCATGCACACCGAGCGCACCAGCAGTCGTCCGGCTGGCAATACTTTGATTTGCTCGCGATCAAGGGTGATCAAGCCATCCTTGGCCATCTCTTGCAGTTGAGGCCACAGAGCGCCGAAGTAACCCTGAAAATCGATGTTGAACTGTTGCTCGATCTCGGCGAAGTCCAGGCTGAAATTGCAGATCAGTTGCTGAATCACCGCCCGTCGCAACCGATCATCGGCATTGCACACCAGGCCCCGACTGGTCGCCAGTTGCGCTGAGGCGAGGGTGTTCTGGTATGCGTTGAGGTCGCTGCTGTTCTGGCAGTACAGGTCGCCAATCTGGCTGATCGCCGACACGCCCAATCCCACCAGATCGCAATGACCATGGGTGGTGTAGCCCTGGAAGTTGCGCTGCAAGGTGTGTTCTTCCTGAGCGATCGCCAGTTCGTCGTCGGGCAGGGCGAAGTGGTCCATGCCGATATAGCGATAACCGGCGGCGGTCAGTTGTTCGATGGTGCGCTGGAGCATTTCCAGTTTTTGCGCGGGGCTCGGCAGGTCATGGCCGTTGATCCGCCGCTGCGGCATGAAGCGTTCCGGCAAGTGCGCGTAGTTGAACACCGAGAGCCGATCCGGTTGCAGGCTGATGACTTCTTCCACTGTGCGGGCGAAGTTCTCCGGGGTTTGTTTGGGCAAGCCGTAAATCAGATCGATGTTGATCGAGCGAAATTGCAGCGTGCGCGCGGCGTCGATCACCGCGCGGGTTTCTTCCAGACTTTGTAGGCGATTGACCGCTCGCTGCACCACCGGGTCGAGGTCTTGCAGGCCGATGCTGACCCGGTTGAAGCCCAGTTCGCGGAGCAGGCCCATGGTCGACCAGTCGGCTTCACGCGGGTCGATTTCGATGCCGTAATCGCCGGAGTCATCGTCCAGAAGATTGAAGTGCTTGCGCAGATGCGCCATCAGTTGGCGCAGTTCGTCGTGGCTGAGAAAGGTCGGCGTACCGCCGCCAAAGTGCAGTTGCTCGACCTTCTGCGCCGGGTCGAGGTGGCAGCCGATCAGCTGGATTTCCTGTTCGAGCCGTTGCAGATACGGCAGGGCGCGGCCGCGATCCTTGGTGATGACCTTGTTGCAGGCGCAGTAATAGCAAATGTTCGCGCAGAACGGCACATGCACGTACAACGAGAGCGGGCGCTGGGCTTTACGGCTGTCGCGCAGGGCATGGAACAGGTCGAACGTGCCGACCTGACTGTTGAATTGCACGGCCGTCGGATACGAGGTGTAACGCGGCCCCGCCAGATCGTAGCGGCGGATCAAATCGGTGTCCCAACGAATGGCGTCGAGCATGCGGGCATTCCCCCGGATAGGCTGGCAGTGTGGCGAGTCTATCGGGGTGCAGCGATGGGGCTGTTGATTTGCATCAACAGCATAAGATCAAAAGATCGCAGCCTGCGGCAGCTCCTACAGGGGGACACATTCCAATGTAGGAGCTGCCGAAGGCTGCGATCTTTTGATTTTAATGCCCCATCAACCAATGCTGATGCGGACCGGGCAATGTCCAGATCCCGAACAGAATCACCAGCAAGCCGCCGGCCATCCGCACGCTGCGCTTGCGCAACAGCGCCGTCACCCGTTCGGCGGCGAGGCCGGTGGCCAGCAACACCGGCCACGTACCGAGCCCGAAGGCGAGCATCAGCAACGCACTGTCCAGCGCATTGCCCTGGCTCGCTGACCACAGCAGCGTGCTGTAAACCAGTCCGCACGGCAGCCAGCCCCACAGTGCGCCAAGCAGCAAGGCGCGGGGCAAGCTCGACACCGGCAGCAAACGGTTGGCCACTGGCTGAATGTAGCGCCACAAACCGCGACCCAGGCTTTCGATGCGAGTCAGACCACTCCACCAACCGGCCAGGTACAAGCCCATGGCAATTAGCAGCAACCCGGCCAGTACACGCATGAATAACGCGGCCGGGCTGTTGGCCACCGCCCACCCGGCGAGGCCGATCAGCAATCCGGCCGTGGCATAGCTCAGAATGCGCCCAAGGTTATACGCCAGCAGCAAGCGAAAGCGACGACTGCGTTGTTCCTTGGGGATCGCCAGGGTCAGTGCGCCCATCAAGCCGCCGCACATCCCCAGGCAATGGCCGCCGCCGAGCAACCCGAGGATCAGCGCCGACACCAGCAGTGGCGCCAGCTCAAGCATGAGGAGGGGCCTTGTCGTCCGGTTTCTGCGCGCGGGCTTCGTCCACCGCTGCGGTGTGGTTCGGGTCCTGATCATCGAACAGGATGCTGTGGGCCGGACCGTCGAGGTCGTCGTACTGGCCGCTGTCCACCGCCCAGAAGAAGATGTACACGGCGATGGCCACGATCAGCAGGGCGGCCGGGATCATCACGTAGAGAGCTGGCATCTGTACTCCATGCCCGCGCGGCTCAGGCCGGCAGCGGACGGGTTTCTGATCGGGCGCAGGCTTGCGGCGAACTCGGCAGGCGAGTCAGGCGCAGGGCGTTGAGCACCACGGTCAACGAACTGATCGACATGCCGACCGCGGCCCACACCGGGGTGATCCAGCCGAGGGCGGCGAACGGCAGCATGAGGCCATTGTACAGCGTGGCCCACAGCAGGTTCTCGATGATTACCCGACGGGTGCGCCGCGCCAGCGTGAAGGCTTGCACCAACGCATCGAGGCGATTGGACAGCAGCACTGCATCCGCGCTGGTCTTGGCCAGATCGGTGGCCGAGCCCATGGCCACGCTGATGTCGGCGGCGGCCAGCACCGGCACATCGTTGACGCCGTCGCCGAGCATCAGCACTTTGCGACCTTCCTTGTGCAACTGTTGCAACACTTGCAGCTTGTCATCCGGGCGTAAACCGCCGCGGGCCTCATCAATGCCCAATTCGGCGGCGACGCTGGCGACCATCGGCGAACTGTCGCCGGACAGCAACAACGTGCGCCAGCCACGCGCCTTGCACGCGGCGAGCAGGGCGGGCGCATCGTCGCGCAGACGATCGTCGAGCACGAACCACGCCAGTGGCCCGGAACCATCACCGAGCAGCAGCCATTGGCCTGGCTCATCCGGCATCGCCGGGGTAGCCGCGGCACTGAGGGCGCAGACAAATTCAGCCTGGCCGATACGCAAACGTTGCTCGCCGACAACGCCTTCGAGGCCAAGCCCCGGCGTGCTATGGACGTCTTCAGCGGCCAACGGTGCACGGCCGAACGCACGGGCAATCGGGTGTTCCGAACGGTTTTCCAGCGCGGCGGCGAGGCTCAGGCATTGGTCGCTGTCCATTGCGCCTAGAGGACGGATCGAGCGCAGCACCAGGCGACCTTCGGTGAGCGTGCCAGTCTTGTCGAAAATCACCGTGTCGATCTGATTCAAACCCTCCAGCACATGGCCGCGCGTCAGCAGCAGGCCGAGTTTGTGCAGGGTGCCGGTGGCAGCGGTGAGCGCCGTGGGTGTCGCCAATGACAGCGCGCAGGGGCAGGTTGCGACCAGCATGGCGAGGACGATCCAGAACGCCCGCGACGAATCCAGCTCCCACCACAACAGGCCGATGGCGGCCGCAGCGATCAGTGACAACAGTAAAAACCATTGCGCGGCGCGATCGGCGATTTCCGCCAGTCGCGGCTTTTCGGCCTGAGCGCGATCCAGCAGACGAACGATGGCTGACAGCCGGGTGTCTTGCCCCAAGGCCAGCACTTGCACGGTCAGCGCGCCTTCGACGTTCAGTGTGCCGGCAGTGACCGCATCGCCCGGTGCACGCGGTTGCGGCAGGTATTCACCCGTCAGCAGTGATTCGTCGATGCTCGACTGGCCGTCGAGAATCTTGCCGTCCGCCGGCAGGATCGACCCGGGTTGCACCAGAATTCGCTCGCCCACCCGCAACTCGCTGAGGAGGATGCGCTCGCTCTGGCCGGTCTCATCAAGACGCAGGCACGAGGCAGGCAACAGATTGACGAGCTGTGCGGTGGCGGCCGCAGTGCGTTCCCGGGCGCGGCGTTCCAGATAGCGTCCGGCGAGCAGGAACAGCGCAAACATGCCGACCGCATCGAAATACAACTCGCCGACGCCGGTGATCGACGTCCAGATTCCGGCGATGTAAGCGCTGCCGATCGCCAGCGACACCGAGACATCCATGGTCAGATGCCGCGTACGCAAATCACGCATGGCGCCCTTGAAAAACGGCGCGCAACTGTAGAACACGATCGGCGTGGTCAGGAACAACGCGACCCAGCGCAGGATGGTGTGCAGCTCCGGGCTGAGGTCGATGTTGAATTCCGGCCAGGTGGCCATGGTCGCCATCATCGCCTGAAACCACAGCAGCCCGGCCACGCCGAGTTGACGCAGGGCCAGACGGTTTTCGCTGGCCAGTTGCTCGCTGGCGCGGTCAGCCTGATACGGATGCGCGGCGTAACCGATGTGGCGCAGTTCAGCGAGGATCTGGCTGAGCGGCAATTGCCCATCGGCCCAGCTCACGTGCAGGCGATGGTTGGACAGGTTCAATCGCGCCTCGGCCACGGCGGGCAGCGTGCGCAGGTGTTTCTCGATCAGCCAGCCACAGGCGGCGCAACTGATGCCTTCCATCAACAGGGTGGTTTCGGCCAGGTCGCCTTCGTGGCGGACGAAAGGTTTTTGCACGTCGGCACGGTCATACAGTGCCAGTTCATCGACCAGTTGCACCGGCAGCGCTTCGGGGTTGGCCGAGGCTTCGCTGCGATGCTGATAGTAGCTTTCGAGCCCGCCGGCAACGATGGCTTCAGCCACGGCCTGACAGCCAGGGCAGCAGAATTCGCGGGGCTCCCCGAGTACGACGGCGGTAAAGCGGCTGCCGGACGGAACGGGCAGGGCGCAGTGGTAGCAGGGGAGTGGGGTGGTCATCGGATATTCACTAATACTGCTGAATCAATACCGCCTCTGTAGGAGCTGCCGCAGGCTGCGATCTTTTGACCTTGCTTTAAAAACAAAATCAAAAGATCGCAGCCTGCGGCAGCTCCTACAGGGAGCGGTTTACTTTTTCAGGTCTTCCGCGCCTTGCAGCGGTTCATCACCCAGCAGCAGGTCCTTGTCGTGGCTGACCAGTTCTTCCTCGAACATCCGCCAGATGTGCTCATCCTGCGTGCCCAGCAGTTCCACAAAGCGGCGACCTTCGACTTTATCGTTCAACTGGCCGATGTAGCGCCCCGATTCAGTTTCGCTGCGGGTCAGGACAATCTTGCGATCCTTCTCCGGCTGAGTCGGCGAGATCAGATTCAGCTCGAGGGTTTTCGGTTGGCTGTCGCCGCTCAAACGCAGATTGACTTCGCCGGTCACGTCATCCAGCTGCACCGTCGCTCGCATGTTCAGGGTCTGGGCCAGCAACTCGCGGTCCAGCGAACGGTTGATGCCTTTGCCGGCCTCGTAGTAGTTGTCGTTGACCAGGTTGTCCGGGTTGTTCACCGCGATGGTCACCATGGACAGGGTCAGCGTCACCGAACAGGCCAGAATCGCGATGATGATCCATGGCCAGAGGTGCTTGTACCAAGGGCTTGCGGCGTTTGCTGCGGGCATGTTCAGTTCTCTCAACGAATTTGTGGGCCGATGAATCGGCTCTTGGCTTCAACGTGGACGCTGTCGTCATCGGCATCCTTGAGGATGAATTTCACCTCGTTGGTGCTCGACGGCAATTGTTCCGGCGCGCTCGACAGTTCGACCGGCATGGTAAAGATATCCCCGGCGGCGACCTTGATCTCGCGTTTGCCTTGCAGGCGCAGATCCGGCAGACCACTGGCTTGCAGCAGATAGGTGTGGTCGCGCTGATCCTTGTTCATGATCTTCAGGCTGTAGACGTTTTCGATCCGGCCTTCGGCATTCTCGCGGTACAGCACGCGGTCCTTGCTGACGTCGAAACCGACCAGCGAGCGCATGAAAAACGCAGCCGCCAACAGGCTGATCATCGCCAGCAACACCACGGCATAGCCAATCAGGCGTGGCCGCAGTTTATGGGTTTTCTGGCCGGACAGGTTGTGTTCGGTTGTATAGCTGATCAGGCCGCGCGGGTAATCCATCTTGTCCATGATGCTGTCGCAGGCGTCGATGCACGCGGCGCAGCCGATGCACTCGATCTGCAGGCCGTCGCGGATGTCGATGCCGGTCGGGCAGACCTGGACGCACATGGTGCAATCGATGCAGTCGCCCAGGCCCATGGCCTTGTAATCGACGCCTTTCTTGCGCGGGCCACGGCTTTCACCACGGCGCGGGTCGTAGGAAACGATCAGCGTGTCTTTGTCGAACATCACGCTCTGGAAGCGTGCGTACGGGCACATGTAGATACACACCTGCTCGCGCAGCCAACCGGCGTTGCCATAGGTGGCGAGGGTGAAGAAACCGACCCAGAAATACGACCAGCCATCGGCTTGCCCTGTGAAGAACTCGAACACCAGTTCGCGGATCGGCGAGAAGTAGCCGACAAAGGTCATGCCGGTGACGAAACCGATCAGCAGCCACAGCGAGTGTTTGGCGAGTTTGCGCAGAAACTTGTTGCCGCTCATCGGCGCCTTGTCGAGCTTTATGCGTTGGTTGCGGTCGCCTTCGGTGACTTTCTCGCACCACATGAAAATCCACGTCCAGACACTTTGCGGACAGGTGTAGCCACACCAGACGCGCCCGGCATAAACGGTGATGAAAAACAGCCCGAACGCGGCGACGATCAAAATTCCCGACAGCAGGATGAAATCCTGCGGCCAGAAGGTTGCGCCGAAAATGAAGAACTTGCGTTCCGGCAGGTTCCACCACACGGCCTGATGGCCGCCCCAGTTCAGCCACACCGTACCGAAATACAGCAGGAACAGACCGGCGCCGCCCATCATCCGCAGATTGCGGAACAGACCGGTGAAAGCACGGGTGTAGATTTTTTCTCGAGAGGCGTAAAGATCGACGCTGTTGTTCGCGTTTTTACTCGGTGGCGTGACGTCGTGTACCGGAATCTGGTTACTCATCATTGCATCCCACGGCAGTGGAAAAATGCCTCGGTCGATACGTGCCAACCGGGGTCAGAAAGGGCGTTGCAGTGGCGCAATGATACGCCTGTCACGCCGATGAACGGGTGCGACCTTTGGTCGCGTTGGGGAAAAAATCTGGATGGTGTAGCGAATGCGAAAAAGCCTGATGCAGGTCAATTGACTATAGACGAATCCTTTGGACCGCCGTCCGCTCTTTCAACCGAAGCGCAGCGAAAGATGCTGCCGACGCGGGGCAGGGTTGTGTGCCTCTTCACCCTCCATTTGGACGGCTTCGTTATCGGCGGGAGGGGTTGGGTCCAATACATTGTTTTGCTCGTTCAAGTTGAACATTTTTGTTTTATAAAACTGATAGTAGATTGAGTGTTGCTGTTGTCGCTGTTGAAAATTATCGGCTAACGCAGTACTGGCGTAATGTAATGGTGTTGCCGTGTGTGACTCGGGTTTTTTAAAGTTATTTATTATCAGTCAGTGCAATGGCTTTGGTCGAAAAAACAGTTGGGAAATATCATCTTTTAATTGTCCTGCTTGTGGGGGTTGATTTGGTTTCTATCTGGAATAAATTGCACTGGCAGCACTGCGGTGCTGAATAACTTAACTTTAAAGATTTTAAGAGTGCTCTATGTCCTTTATAAAAAACATCAGGCTGCTTTGTGGCCTGCTTTTGAGTGTTGCCGCATTAACGGTCAATGCCTCAGCAATTACGCTGCCTGATCACATTGTATTTACGTCGGATCCACAGTTTCCCTGGACCGAAAATTCGGATGCCGGCGTCGATGAGTCCGCTTCCGAGCGTGACAAGCGCTCGCGCTGGCTGATCGAAACTCAATACTCGGACGTTGCCAGTTTCAGAAAATACTTCAGTGTTGATCCGAACCATATTCCGGTCATGATCAATGGTGACATGACCGCTTTCGGTCATGGCGGTGAGCGTCGCACTACCCGGTCGATTCTGGATAACAAGTTGAGCGGCATTTACGATTATGGTTTGGGTAATCATGATTATGAAAACAACATCAATGATTGCAGTTTTCCAGAGAATAACTGTGCGGCAGGCAGTGTCAATGATCTGAAGGAACGCTATTGGGGGAAAGTGAGTATGGACCTGGCGGCGCGCAGTGAGAGTGGCGCCAAAGTGTTGTATGGAAGTCTTGCTTATTCGAAAACATTTGGCGATGTCCATCTGGTTCAGTTGAATAATGAGCCCACGTACTCGGTAAAGTTTGTCTCGGGGTTTCCTCTGTTTCGCGTTAATTTCGAAATTACTGATGCCCTGGACTGGCTGGAGCGAGACCTGCAAAAGGCCCAGAGTCAGGGCAAGATCATTTTGCTTAATATGCACAAACCGGATCGCTGGCAGGGCGACGATCAAAAAATTGCCCGATTCAGGGCAATGGTCGAACGCTATCAGGTGACTGCCGTATTTGCCGGTCACTACCATAACGATCCGGGGGGTTATACGAGTTGGAGAACCCGCGAATATTTTGGCGATGTGCCCGTTTTCCTGAGCGGTGGGGCGTCAAATCAGACTTACTTGATCGCGAGCTTCGCCACGGATCGAAAGTCGATCAACGTGCATCAGGTATCCGGCAACAGCTGGCCATCACGCAAGGTCATCGCCACTGTTCCGGTTCGCTGAATGTATTCATGGACTGAAACCAAAACGGCCCCGTCAAATGACGGGGCCGTTTTTTATTGCTTCAGGCGTTGGCCTTACTCGGCCTTCGCTTCCGCTGCTTTCTCACCGTGCGACAGGCTATAAACATAAGCCGCCAGCAGGTGAACCTTGTCGTTGCCTTGCAGCTGTTCTTGCGCAGGCATCTGGCCCTGGCGGCCGTAACGGATGGTCTGCTGCAACTGCGCGAAGCTCGAACCGTAGATGAACGCGCCCGGGTGGGTCAGGTCAGGTGCGCCCATTGTTGGCGTACCTTTACCGGCCGGACCGTGGCAAGCCACGCAGTTGGCGGCGAACAGCTTCTGGCCATTGGCGACGTCTGCCTTGGCGCCTTCCGGCAGCTTGCGACCATCGAGGTTGGTGACCACGAACGCGGCCACGTCAGCCACGCCTTGCTCGCCAATCACTTCAGCCCACGCCGGCATGACCGCGTGACGGCCGCCCATGATGGTGGTCTTGATGGTTTCCGCTTCGCCGCCCCAGCGCCAGTCGGCGTCGGTCAGGTTAGGAAAACCGTAGGCGCCCTTGGCGTCGGAACCGTGGCAAACCGAGCAGTTGGAGGCGAACAGGCGGCCCCCCATCTTCAACGCTTGCGGATCCTTGGCCACTTCTTCGATTGGCATGGCTGCGAACTTGGCGAAGATCGGACCGAATCTGGCGTCCGAACGGGCCATTTCCTTTTCCCACTCGTGCACGCCAGTCCAGCCGGTCTGGCCGTTGGCGAATGCAGTCTGTTTTTCGGTATCGAGGTAGTTGTAGCCCGGCAGCAGGCCTTTCCAGTTACCCAGGCCCGGGTACAGCACCAGATAACCCAGCGCAAAGATGATGGTGCCCACGAACAGCATGAACCACCATTTCGGCAGCGGGTTGTCGTATTCCTCGATCCCGTCGAACGAGTGGCCGACCGTCTCGTCCGTCTGCTCGCTGCGTTGGCCCTTGCGGGTCGACAGCAACAGCCAGGTCAGGGCGAAGATGGTGCCAAGACTGAGGACTGTGACGTACAGACTCCAGAATGTAGTCATTCTTTGTTACTCCTAGAAGCTTGCTCGACGTGCTTGATGGCTTCGGGATCATCCGCAAAAGGCAGCAAGGTCGCGTCTTCAAACTCCGACTTGCGCTTGGGGCTGAACACCCACAACGCCAGACCGATAAAGGCCACCATCACAACAACGGTGCCCAGGCCACGAATCATCCCGATATCCATCTAATTCACCGTTTGCTTTTGATGATGGTGCCCAGGCCTTGCAGATAGGCCACCAGCGCGTCCATTTCGGTCTTGCCCTTCACGGCATCCTGAGCACCGGCGATGTCTTCATCGGTGTAAGGAACGCCGAGCGTACGCAGGACCTCCATTTTCTTGGCAGTTTCCTTGCCGTCGAGCTTGTTTTCCACGAGGAACGGGTAAGCCGGCATTTTCGACTCAGGCACCACGTTGCGCGGGTTGTACAAGTGCGCACGTTGCCAGTCATCGGAGTAGCGACCGCCGACACGGGCCAGGTCCGGGCCGGTGCGCTTGGAGCCCCACAGGAACGGGTGGTCCCAGACACTTTCACCGGCAACCGAGTAGTGACCGTAGCGTTCGGTTTCGGCGCGGAACGGACGGATCATCTGCGAGTGGCAGCCGACACAGCCGTTAGCGATGTAGACGTCGCGGCCTTCCAGTTCCAGGGCCGGACGCGGCTTCATGCCCTCGACCGGCTTGTTGGTAACGTCCTGGAAAAACAGCGGAACGATCTGGGTCAGGCCACCGATGCTGACGGCGATGACCATGAAGAAAGCCAGCAGGCCAATATTCTTCTCGACAGCTTCATGCTTCATCAGTGAGCTCCAACGACAGCGATCTGGGCAGCGGCTTCGGCTTCAGCCGGGTTCGAGGCGCGCACGGTGCGCCAGACGTTGTAAGCCATCAGCAGCATGCCGCTGGCGAAGAACGCACCGCCAAGAGCGCGGACGATAAAGCCCGGGTGGCTGGCTTGCAGCGCTTCGACGAACGAGTAGGTGAGGGTGCCGTCATCGTTGATTGCACGCCACATCAGACCCTGGGTGATGCCGTTGACCCACATCGAAGCGATGTAGAGCACGGTACCGATGGTCGCGAGCCAGAAGTGCGCGTTGATCAGGCCGACACTGTGCATCTGCGCACGACCGAACAGTTTCGGAATCATGTGGTAGATCGCGCCGATCGAGATCATTGCCACCCAGCCCAGAGCGCCGGCGTGTACGTGGCCGATGGTCCAGTCGGTGTAGTGCGACAGCGAGTTGACGGTCTTGATCGCCATCATCGGCCCTTCGAAGGTCGACATGCCGTAGAACGCCAGCGAGACCACGAGGAAGCGCAGGATCGGGTCGGTGCGCAGCTTATGCCAGGCGCCCGAGAGGGTCATCATGCCGTTGATCATGCCGCCCCAGCTTGGCGCCAGCAGGATGATCGACATCGCCATGCCCAGCGATTGTGCCCAATCCGGCAGCGCGGTGTAGTGCAAGTGGTGCGGGCCGGCCCAGATGTACAGGGTGATCAGTGCCCAGAAGTGCACGATCGACAGGCGATAGGAGTAAATCGGACGTTCGGCCTGTTTCGGCACGAAGTAATACATCATCCCCAGGAAGCCGGTGGTCAGGAAGAAACCCACGGCGTTGTGGCCGTACCACCACTGGATCATCGCGTCGGTCGCGCCCGAGTAGGCGGAGTAGGACTTGAACAGATTCACCGGCAGGGAAGCGTGGTTGACGATGTGCAGCATTGCGGTCACGACGATGAAAGCACCGTAGAACCAGTTACCGACATAGATGTGTTTAGTTTTGCGCTTGGTGATGGTGCCGAAGAACACCAGACCGTAGGTGACCCAGACAATGGCCAGCAAAATGGCGATCGGCCATTCCAGTTCCGCGTATTCCTTGGTGGTGGTGTAACCCAGCGGCAAGGTAATGATCGCGCCGACGATCACCGCTTGCCATCCCCAGAAGGTGAAGGCGGCGAGGCTGTCGGAAATCAGTCGCGTCTGGCAGGTTCGCTGCACGACATAGTAGGAAGTGGCGAAGAGTGCACAACCACCGAAGGCAAAAATCACCAGGTTTGTGTGCAACGGGCGCAGGCGTCCAAAGCTCGTCCACGGCAGACCGAAGTTCAATTCCGGCCAGACCAGTTGCGAGGCGATGAAAACACCGAGCCCCATGCCAAGGATCCCCCAGACCACCGTCATGATGGCGAACTGGCGGACTACCTTATAGTTATAAGCAGTCGGACTGATTGCTGTGCTCATTCTAAGGTTCCACGGTTTGGGTATTTTATTAGGATGTAATTCGGCCGCAAGTATGGGCAAAGCAGGGGGTCATTGCAACGCGCCATGACCTGGGTCAATGCTTTCCAACGCTGATTCTGCGGCCTTTCCATGCGCCGCGTAAGGACAAAATCAGCCTCGGACAAAATGTCGCAGCGGATGAAAAAAGCGAGGGGTTCAGGTCGCTTGTAACGAGGTGTGTTCAAACGCTCCGTTCGGCTGACGGAAGGCAATCGGCTCGACAGCCGGTATCTACCGGCGTTTGCGGCGACATCAGTCAGCCATTTCGCAGAACACAGCGGTTAGGGTCGACCTGGAACCGGCGCGAACCAGTCCTCACCGAGCAAGCGTAGACCCGAATCGGGGGAACCGAAAGGCGAGGGTGTGAAGGGTGCGACAATGCGTCGCAAAGGGGCAGGAAACTGCCGCACCGTAATCGGTGCGGCAAAGGTGTACGCAATGCTGTTTATTTATTGTCTTCAGTAATAAGTTTTTCTGTGCTCAATCCATGGCTCAAGCTGTACACATAAGCTGCGAGCAATTGCACCTTGTCATTACCCAGTAGCTCCGTTTGCGCTGGCATATGGCCCTGACGACCGTGGCGAATGGTCTGTTCAAGCTGAGTGAGGCTGGTGCCATAGATAAACCCGGCCGGGTGCGTCAGATTCGGCGCGCCCATGGCTTCGGTGCCTTTACCGGTTGCACCGTGACACGCCACGCAAGTGGTGCTGAAGGCTTGCTGTCCGGCTTGCAGATCAACCTTGCTGTCGGCAGGCAATGGCAAGCCGGCCAGTTCGTGACGAACATACGCCGCAACGTTCTTCACGCCCGCTTCGCCCAACACCTCGCCCCAGGCCGGCATTGCTGCCACCCGGCCACCCATGATGGTGGTTTTGATCGTGTCGGCATCGCCGCCCCAGCGCCAATCGCTGTCGGCGAGGTTTGGGAAGCCGAACGCGCCCTTGGCGTCGGAGCCGTGGCACACCGAGCAGTTGGAAGCGAACAGACGGCCGCCCATTTTCAGCGCTTGCGGATCCTTCGCCACTTCTTCCACTGGCATGGCGGCGAACTTGGCGAAGATCGGGCCGAATTTGGCGTCAGCCTTGTTCATCTCCTTTTCCCACTCGTGCACGCCGGTCCAGCCATCCTCGTAACCCGGCAGGATGCCTTTCCAGTTACCCAGACCCGGATAAAGGATCAGGTAGCCCACGGAAAATACCAAGGTGCCGGCGAACAGCATGAACCACCATTGCGGCAGCGGGTTGTCGTACTCCTCGATGCCGTCAAAGCTGTGGCCCATGGTCTGGTCGACGCTGCCCTTGGTCTCGCCCCGGCGGGTGCCGATCAGCAGCCACGTCAGGCCGATCAGGCTGCCGATGGTCAGTACGCAGATCCACGTACTCCAGAAGGTGGTCATGGCCGGGTACTCCTTGGTTCAGGTGCTTGGGTTGTTTCAGATGCTGGGGTAGTGTCGGGTTGCAGTTCGTCGGCGAACGGCAGCAGGCGCGCTTCAGCGAACTCCGGATTGCGCTTGCGGTTGAACACCCACAGGGTCAAACCAACGAAGGCGACGAACACCACAACGGTGCCTAAGCCACGAATCAGTCCTGCACTCATTTCAACGACCATGGCTCACCTCTTGCTCTTGATTGCAGTGCCGAGCACTTGCAGGTAGGAGATGAGCGCGTCCATTTCGGTCTTGTCCTTGAGGCTGGCCACCGCGCCGCTGATGTCGTCGTCGGTGTACGGCACGCCGAGGGTGCGCATGGTCTTGAGCTTGGTTTCGGTGTGGCTGCTGTCGACCGCTTGCGTGACCAGCCACGGGTAGGCCGGCATTTTCGATTCCGGGACAACGTTGCGCGGGTTGTACAAATGCGCGCGGTGCCAGTCATCCGAGTAACGCGCGCCGACCCGTGCCAGATCCGGCCCGGTGCGTTTCGAGCCCCACAGGAACGGGTGATCCCAAACGCTTTCCCCGGCCACCGAGTAGTGCCCGTAACGCTCGGTTTCAGCGCGGAACGGCCGGATCATCTGTGAGTGACACTGGACGCAGCCTTCGCGGATATAGATGTCGCGACCTTCCAGTTGCAGCGCGGTGTAGGGCTTCATGCCCTCCACCGGTTTGTTGGTGACGTCCTGGAAGAACAGCGGGACGATCTGGGTCAGACCGCCGATGCTCACGGCGAACACCATCAACAGCATCAGCAGGCCGACGTTCTTTTCAATCGTTTCGTGTTTCATGGCGGACTCCTCAGGCCATCTGCGCGGCGGCAACGACGTCAGCAGGCTGCGAGGCCCGCACTGTGCGCCAGGTGTTGTAAGCCATCAGGAACATGCCGCTGAGGAAGATCGCCCCGCCAACCAGCCGCACGACGAAGCCTGGATGGCTGGCCACCAGGGTTTCGACGAAGGAGTAGGTCAGCGTGCCGTCCTCGTTGACCGCGCGCCACATCAGGCCCTGAGCGATGCCGTTGACCCACATCGAAGCGATGTAGAGCACGGTGCCGATGGTGGCGAGCCAGAAGTGCGCGTTGATCAGCCCAACGCTGTGCATCTGCGCCTTGCCGAAGATTTTCGGGATCATGTGGTACAGCGCGCCAATGGAAATCATCGCTACCCAACCGAGAGCGCCGGCGTGTACGTGGCCGATGGTCCAGTCGGTGTAGTGGGAGAGGGCGTTGACGGTCTTGATCGCCATCATCGGACCTTCAAAGGTCGACATGCCGTAGAACGCCAGCGACACCACGAGGAAGCGCAGGATCGGGTCGCTGCGCAACTTATGCCAGGCGCCCGAGAGGGTCATCATGCCGTTGATCATGCCGCCCCAGCTCGGTGCCAGCAGAATCAGTGACATCACCATGCCCAGCGACTGCGCCCAGTCCGGCAGCGCGGTGTAGTGCAAGTGGTGTGGGCCGGCCCAGATGTACAGGGTGATCAGTGCCCAGAAGTGCACGATCGACAGGCGATACGAATACACCGGACGCTCGGCCTGTTTCGGCACGAAGTAATACATCATCCCGAGGAAACCGGCGGTGAGGAAAAAGCCTACGGCGTTGTGGCCGTACCACCATTGCACCATCGCGTCGGTGGCGCCGGAGTACAGCGAGTAGGACTTGGTAAAACTGACCGGAATTTCCAGGTTGTTGACGATGTGCAAAATCGCCACGGTGATGATGAACGCGCCGAAGAACCAGTTGCCCACATAAATGTGTTTGGTCTTGCGCTGCATGATCGTGCCGAAGAACACGACCGCGTAGGCGACCCAGACAATGGTGATCAGGATGTCGATCGGCCATTCGAGTTCGGCGTACTCCTTGGAGCTGGTGTAACCCAATGGCAGGCTGATCGCCGCCAACAGGATCACCAGTTGCCAGCCCCAGAAGCAGAATGCGGCAATCTTTGGCGCAAACAGTTGGGTCTGGCAGGTGCGTTGTACCGAGTAGAACGAACTGGCGAACAGCGCGCAGCCGCCGAACGCGAAGATCACCGCGTTGGTGTGCAGTGGGCGCAGACGGCCGAAACTGGTCCAGGGTAAATCGAAGTTGAGCTCGGGCCAGACCAATTGGGCCGCGAGAAAAACCCCGAGCCCCATGCCGACGATGCCCCACACCACCGTCATAATGGCGAATTGGCGGACCACCTTGTAGTTGTAGGCGGTACTGATAGAAGTGTTCATGGTTCCCCATCCACGGTTCAGCCGAAGTGACCGCGCGCAAAAGAGCCGCAAATCCTTCGCCTGGAGTTATAGGCAGACTAAAAGCGAGGCAAGCATGAACAAACAGCACAAGGCCAGTATTGACGGGGATCAATGGGCGCAGTGCGTACGTGATCATGGGTGGCTTTGGAACGCCGCCAGTGGCGAGGCTTCGGCGACGTTGATCCTTGCGCATGGGGCGGGGGCGCCGATGGACAGTGAGTGGATGAACGACATGGCTGGGCGCCTTGCTGCACTTGGGGTGAACGTGTTGCGGTTTGAGTTTCCTTATATGGCGCAGCGGCGCGTTGATGGGGTGAAGCGGCCGCCGAATCCTGCTGCCAAATTGCAGGAAGTTTGGCGTGAGGTGTTTGCTGAAGTGCGACGTCATGTCACTGGGGTTTTGGCCATTGGCGGGAAGTCGATGGGCGGGCGGATGGCGAGTCTGGTGGCGGATGAGTTGGGGGCTGATGCGCTGGTGTGTTTGGGGTATCCGTTTTATGCGGTGGGGAAGCCGGAGAAGCCTCGGGTTGAGCATTTGGCTGGGTTGCAGACGCGGACGTTGATTGTTCAGGGGGAGCGGGATGCGCTTGGCAATCTTGCGGCGGTTGAGGGGTATTCGTTAGCGTCGGGGATTGAGGTGTTTTGGTTGGGGGCGGGGGATCATGATTTGAAGCCGTTGAAGGTTTCGGGATTTACCCATGAGCAGCATTTGGCCAGTGCCGCGCAGAAAGTATCCGAATTTCTCAAGGGGTGACCGGGATTCTGAACTTCATGGAGATCGGCTCCCTTCCCCCTCGCCCCTTGGAGGAGAGGGCTGGGGTGAGGGAGATGGATATTAGCTGCGACACAGTTTTCGTTTTGGGTACATATCCATTGCTGCGGTAACGGCCGCTTAGGGTTCCGCCCTTACGGCGGGTCACTTTTTACAAACGCCTAAAAAGTAACCAAAAACGCTTGCTCCTACGTGCGGCCCGCTCGCTGAGGCTCGGGGTCCCTTCGCTCCGGAATTGATCCGGGCGCAGCGTCTCCGGTTTGCTGCGCTGCACCTCCTCTCGCTGTGTTTGGCTTCGCCAAACGGTCGCTGCGCTCCCACCCCCGGATCAATCCCTCCACTCAGCCTTCCGACGTCGCCCGTGGATCAAGATCAAGAGCGGCAGCCGAGCTAACGCTCATCCTTTGAGTGGGGCGGCATGCGCCGCGTGCGGGTAGTACATATCATTCCTGTAGGAGCTGCCGAAGGCTGCGATCTTTTGATCTTGCTGTTGCTTTTTGTGGGAGCGAGCCTGCTCGCGAAAGCGGCCTCAAAAACAACATCAATACAACAGGGGAATTTCCAGTTTTCTCTATCAGTAAACGCAATCCTGCAAGCACGTTTAAATCACACAACCCGTTACGCCATCGGGCCTACAACTCCTTGCGCCGTTACCTACGCGTACGCCAGAATCCGCCGGCTTACACGGATACGTGCCGGGCTATATCGTTCACCTGTCACTGCAAAACAGTGACCGGGTTTGGTAGCCCGTCTGTAATAGCTGTGTGGCAGCACCTTACAGAGTCTCTTTCTTGGGGCTTGGCTTTATGGTGGTCATGCGTGGGGCTCACTCGTGAGCGCCGGGTTCCTATTGCAGCCGGTCTACCAACCCGCGTATGGCCACCACCCACTCGTTTGGTAGCGAGAGTGATGGCTCCTTAAACTGCGATAGGAGTTTCATCCATGTTCAAAATCACACCAAACCCACCACCCACAGATCCAATCCCCCACGACCCAGCGCTCAGCCCACAAAAGATCAAAGAAGCAACCGATCGCGCCCTCGATTACTACCTCAAGCCCGACGACCTGGCGGCTCCGCCAACCTCGCCCAAGTTTCGCCCCGTCTTTCTCGTCGACCCCACCCTGGATGACGAAACCCTGCTCGTCGAAGCCTGCGAGTCGCTGTCTTACGCCCATGCCATGGCCGGTAACATCGCCCACTCAATCGGCGGCCCGGAGCGCAAACCGCTGCTGGCGCTGCAACAGGTGATCATGCTCAACGAACTGTTGGTCAATCGGCTATTAGAGAAGCTGAAGTTGCCTCAGTAATTTCGCTGGCTGTTATGGCCTCATCGCGAGCAGGCTCACTCCTACAAGGGATTGTGGTCGGGCACAAAAGCTGTGGTCACCGCAGATCCCCTGTAGGAGTGAGCCTGCTCGCGATGGCGGTCTTCCAGATGCCATTGATTTCACATAGGCAACAAAAAACCCGGAAGCTTTCGCCGTCCGGGCTTTGAAGATCAAAAGATCGCAGCCTTCGGCAGCTCCTACAGGAACATGCATTCCAATGTAGGAGCTGCCGAAGGCTGCGATCTTTTGCTTTTAGCGGTTAAACCGCTCCACCAACGAGTACTGCGTATTCGCCGTCTTGGTCAGCTCTTCACTCAGCAACGCCGAGTTATGCGCCTGTTCCGACGTCTGATCCGCCAACTCCGAAATATTGCTGATGTTGCGGCTGATCTCTTCAGCCACCGCACTTTGCTCTTCCGTCGCCGCAGCGATCTGCGTGGTCATGTCGGTGATATTAGCCACCGCTTCGCTGATCCCGACCAGTGCCTGATCCGCTTCCAGCACCCGCGCCACACCTTCTTCGGCCTGGCGATGCCCGGCTTCCATGGTTTGCACAGCGCTCGAAGCAGTCTGCTGCAGCTTGGCGATCAGGGCGTGAATCTGCCCGGTCGATTCGCTGGTGCGTTGCGCCAGTTGACGAACTTCGTCCGCCACGACGGCAAAGCCACGGCCCATCTCGCCGGCACGAGCCGCCTCGATGGCGGCGTTGAGCGCGAGCAGGTTGGTCTGGTCGGCGATGCCTTTGATCACATCGACCACGCCGCCGATTTCGTCGCTGTCTTTCGCCAGTTGGGTGACGGTCAGGCCGGTTTCACCCACAACAACCGACAAACGCTGAATGGCTTCGCGGGTTTCGCCGGCGATGTCGCGTCCGCGACCGGTCAGGCGATTGGCTTCCTGAGTGGCGTCGGCGGTGCGTTGTACGTGGCTGGCCACTTCCTGCGTGGTCGCGGCCATCTGGTTGACGGCGGTGGCGACTTGTTCGGTTTCCACGCGCTGGCGTTCCAGGCCGGTCGAGCTGCTGTGTGCCAGAGCGTCGGACTGCTTGGCCTGATCGGTCAGGTGCTCGGCAGTGTCCTGCAGTCGGGTCAGGCAGGTTTTCAGACGGGCTTCCTGACTGAGGATCGCCATTTCCAGACGCGCCTGAGAGCCACGGCTGTCGGTGTACATCTGCGCGATCAGCGGGTCGGACGTGGTCTGTTCGGCCAGACGCAGCAAGCGCTTGAGGCCTCTCTGCTGCCATTGCAGACCTAATAGGCCGAGTGGCACCGACAGACCAGCGGCGAGGGCAAAGCCCCACTGCGAGTTCAGGGTTGCGCCGATGACGAAGCTAAGCTGGCTGACCAGAATGAACGGCAGCCAGTCTTGCAACACCGGCAGCCATTTATCGCTGGAAGGAATCGCCGACTTGCCCTGGTTGATGCGTTGGTAAAGCGCTTCGGCACGGCGGATCTGTTCGGCGGTGGGTTTGATCCGCACCGACTCGTAACCGATCACCTGATTGCCGTCGAACACCGGTGTTACATAGGCGTTAACCCAGTAATGGTCACCGGTCTTGCAGCGATTCTTGACGATGCCCATCCATGGCAAGCCTTGTTTCAGTGTGCCCCACATGTGCGAAAACACCGCAGCCGGGACGTCGGGGTGACGAACCAGGTTGTGCGGCGCACGGATCAGTTCCTCACGCGAAAACCCGCTGATCTCGACGAAAGCGTCGTTGCAGTAGGTGATCATGCCCTTGGCGTCGGTTGTGGAAATCAACCGTTGCTGAGCCGGGAAGGTCCGTTCGCGTTGTGTAATGGGCTGGTTGTTACGCATGTTTTTCAATCCGCAAGGCTTTGAAAGGTTGTCGGCGCTGGCAGGAAATTATTGAATTTTTCTTTCAGTAATCAGCACGGCGTCGCAAAACGCGGCTTGCCTCAACCGGCCAGCATCGGATAGGTGAACAAGCCAAAATGCAGCACATTCAGCCCGAAGTGTGTGGCGATCGCCGCCCCGAGTCCGCCGAAACGGTAGGCCAGACCATAGCCGACACCCGCCAGTCCCGCCAGTAACACCCAAGTCCAGCCCGCACCGACATGCGCCAGCGCGAACAGTGACGAGGCGAGCAGCAGCGCGAGGTTTTCGCCATACGGCAGGTGTTTGAAGCGTCGGCTGAAACCGCCTTGTATATAGCCGCGAAACAGCGCTTCCTCGACCAGCGTCACCAGCAGCAGATTGTTCAGCACCCACAGCCACGCCTGATCCGGCCATTTCGGCGCCCAGGCGATAACGCCAAGCAACACCGCACCACCGAGTGCGAGGGCCGCGCTTAACGTCAGGCCGAGGGCGGTGGCGTACACGGTCAGGCGCAAGGAGCGTCGCGCGACAATCCACGGGCAGACCAGCAATAGCCAGAAGCCAACCAGTGGTTTGTCCTGATTCAGGTACATCGAAAAGCGCACAGCGTTATCAGTGAAACGCTGCGGATCAATAGCGCGGCCGTTGTAAAAACCCGGCAACCAATGCATCGCCAACGCCAAGGTCATCACGATGAACAGGCCGTGGCCGAGGTAGCGTGCGAACGGCACTTGTTGCTGGCGTACCGCGTACCCGGCGAACAGCAGCAGGCCGACGGAAATCAGTGCCAGCCAGCCGAGTTGGCCGTAGCTGAGCGCCAATCCGTAGCCGAGGCTGAGCAGCGCCAGATAAAGCCAAGGCAAAGCCTTCATCGAAACTCCCTGTGAAAATGGGTGGAAGGGCTTTCTACACGGCTGGGCGGCGGAAAGCAAAAGTCAAAAGATCGCAGCCTGCGGCAGCTCCTACAAGGATCGCATTCGCCGCCAATTGCGCGGATAAACGCCGGATCTGTAGGAGCTGCCGCAGGCTGCGATCTTTTGATCTTGCCTTTAAAGCAGGTTGAGTTTCGCCGCAGCACGCTCAGTAATTTCCGTGCGCAGTTTCAACGATGGCGCCGCTCGCAACCGGGCCTCATCGACGATTGCATTCGGCGCTGAATCCGGCGAGCCCGAGTTAAATGGCGGCGCCGGAGCGTACTCAAGCTGCAGCTGCACCAACTGCGCCGTGTCGGCATCAACCAGCTCAGCCGCCAGCACCAAGGCAAAATCGATCCCTGCGGTAATTCCGCCGCCAGTAAACAGATTGCCGTCACGCACCACCCGATCCTTCACGGCAATCGCCCCCAGCGTCGGTAGCAGGTCGTGATAAGCCCAATGTGTCGTCGCGCGTTTGCCGTGCAGCAGACCCGCCGCGCCGAGCACCAGCGAGCCGGTGCACACCGAAGTCACGTAACGCGCCTGCGCGGCCTGGCGTTTAATGAAGGCCAGCGTCTGCTCATCCTCCATCAACGGCCCGACGCCACCGCCACCGGGCACACAGATCACATCCAGATCAGGACAGTCCTCGAAGGTCGTGGTCGGTTTCAGCACCAGACCGGTGCTGGCCGTGACCGGCATCAGATCCTTCCAGATCAGATGCACCTGCACACCCGGCAACGACGCGAGCACGTCATAAGGACCGGTCAGGTCGAGTTGTTGAACCTGCGGAAACAACAGAAAACCGATCTGCAACGTCATGGGGTTTTTCTCCATTGAGGGGGTGGACGGCTTCACTGTAGGCGCGTAGGTTCTGGCGCATACGCCAATCACCCCACGAATTACGCCAAATGCCCAAAGCCATTCACGTACTCGCGTTTGCCAACATGCAGATCCTCGACGTCACCGGCCCGTTGCAAGTGTTTGCTTCGGCCAATGACCTCTGTCGTCAACGCGGCCTGCCGACGCCTTATGCGCCAAGTGTGATCGCCAGCGAAGGCGGAGCGGTGATGTCGTCCGCGGGGCTGGCGGTGCTTGCCGAACCGCTACCTCAAGAGGCCAGCGATACGCTGATCATCGCCGGCGGCTGGGGCATTTATCCGGCCGCGGAGGATCTGCCGTTGGTGGATTGGGTACGCCAACATGCAGCGAAATGCCGGCGCGTGGCTTCGGTGTGTACCGGCGCATTTCTGTTGGCGGCCAGCGGCTGGCTCGACGGTCGACGCGTCGTCACTCACTGGACGCGTTGCGAGCAACTGGCGCAGCAGCATCCGAAGTTGCAGGTCGAGGCCAATCCGATCTTCATCAACGACGGCCCGGTCTGGACTTCGGCGGGGGTTACCGCAGGCATCGATCTGGCACTGGCGATGGTCGAGCAAGACCTCGGCAGCGACATCGCCCTGGACGTCGCCCGCCATCTGGTGGTGTTCCTCAAACGCCCGGGCGGGCAGTCACAGTTCAGCGTGACGTTATCACTGCAGAACCAAGGCAACCGTTTCGATGAGCTGCATGCATGGATCGCCGAAAACCTGACCTGTGACCTCGGCGTACCGACTCTGGCCGAACAGGCCGGGATGAGCGAACGCAGCTTCGTCCGCCATTACCGCGCCGACACCGGCCAGACTCCGGCGCGTGCGATCGAACTGATCCGCGTCGAAACGGCCCGGCGCTTGCTCAGTGATACGGGATTGCCGGTGAAGCGCATCGCTGCCAATTGCGGGTTTGGTAGTGAGGAAACATTGCGCCGGAGTTTTCTGCGGGCGATTGGGGTGACGCCGCAGGCGTATCGGGAGCGGTTTTCGGTCAGCGCTGCAACAATCAACACTGAAGTCATCGCGCGATGCTGAACCTGTGGCGAGGGAGCGAGCTCCTTTGCCACAGATGATTCAGGCCTCAACTTCCGCCACCTGATTAAAATACTTCGTCCGATCCGGCGTAAACGTCACCACCATCTTCGTACGCGAACACGTCAACGAGCGCTCCTCAGCCAAATCGATATCCAGATCTTCCCCACGCAAACCTTGCCACTGCGCGAGGTATTTCAGTGAGCCGTATTTTTCGTTTTTCTTCAGGCTGCGGCTAACGCCACCTTTCCAGCCGAGGACGGGCAGTTCGTTGGCGAGGCAGCGTTGGGCGAGGTCGGGGAAACGGGCGGCGCGCTGGCGGCCGATTTCCCAGCATTTGATCAGGCCTTTATCGGCGGCTTCCCAGAGCTGGGTGCGGGTCAGGCCGGTGCGTAGGGCGCTGTCGATGTTGCGCTGGACGTGCTGGGACATTCTGTTTCCTTGAATTCGGGTTTTGTTGGACAGCTCCGCTGTGCCCGTTGCGGTGGATGGTAGGGGCGGATGTAACAGCTGGCAACAAGGTATTTCGGGGTGTAAGTGCAAGTTGCGGGGGAGGGAGGGAACAGGGGGTGTTTAATGTTTGTAGGCACGAAGTTGCATTCTTTGTGGCGAGGGGATTTATCCCCGTTCGGCTGCGCAGCAGTCGCAAAGCCAGTGAATGCGGTATTTCTTGAGTATTGAGTTTGCAGGTTTAGGGGCCGCTTCGCAGCCCAGCGGGGATAAATCCCCTCACCACAGGGGATTGCCGCGTGTAGGACCTGCTTTGATTGGAGCAGGCGTGCGGGATATTTCCGACGAACTCCGGCGACTTTTACGGCTGCCACTCACTCTTTTCCCCACTCAACCGCCGATCGAGAAAACTTGCCGCACTGATCAGCGCCAGATGCGTCAGTGCCTGCGGTGTATTGCCCAGATGCCGGCCATGGCTGTCGAATTCCTCGGCGTACAGCCCCAGCGGATTGGCGTAACGCAGCAGCTGTTCGAACTCCAGATGGGCCTTTTCCACCTGGCCGGCGCGGGCCAGGCATTCGACGTACCAGAATGAACATGCGGCGAATGCGCCTTCGGTCCCGGCCAGACCATCAATGCCTGCCTCTTCGTTGCGATAGCGATAAACCATGCCGTCGCGCACCAAACTCTTTTCGATGGCCTCAAGGGTCGATAGCCAGCGTGGATCCTTGGCGCTGACAAAACGCACCAGCGGCATCAACAGCATCGAGCCGTCGAGTGCGGTGCCGCCCTTGTACTGGACGAAATGCCCGCGCTCTTCATCCCAGAAGTTGTCCCAGATGTCGGCGTAGATCGCCTGGCGGGTCTGGTCCCATTGGGCGAACGGTGCCGGCAACGAGCGCTTCGAGGCGAGGCGAATCGCTCGGTCCAGCGCCACCCAGCACATCAGCCGTGAGTGCAAAAAGTGATGCTGCTCACCGCGCATTTCCCAAATGCCTACATCCTTGGTCTGCCATGTCTCACACACCTGGTCGACAACTTCGCGCACATGTTTCCAGCCTTCGTGGGAAATGGCGTCGCCGTACTTGTTGACCAGATACACCGCGTCCATCAGTTCGCCGAAGATATCCAGCTGAATCTGGTCATACGCGCCGTTGCCGATGCGCACCGGTTTCGCGCCGCCATGCCCCGACAGATGCGCAAGTTCGGTTTCCGGCAGTTCCTGTTGACCGTCGATGCCATACAGAATGTTCAGTTTCATCGGCTGGCCGCAGCAATCACTGACCCGTCCGCGCAGCCAGCCCATGTAGGCGTTGGCTTCGCTGACAAACCCCAGGCGCATGAACGCGTAAACGGTAAACGAGGCATCGCGGATCCAGGTGTAGCGGTAATCCCAGTTACGCTCGCCGCCCGGGGTCTCCGGCAGGCCGAAAGTGGCGGCGGCGAGGATCGCGCCGTGTTTGCGTGAGGTCAGCAGCTTGAGCGCGAGCGCCGAGCGGTTGACCATTTCGCGCCAGCGTCCGCGGTAGATCGACTGGCCGATCCATTCGCGCCAGAACTTCAGCGTGCGTTCCATACAGAAATCGCCGGCGCCCTCGACGAAACGCGGGTCGTCGGTCGCGCCGAGCATGAACCCGGCCGTCTGATCCTGTTTCAGCGTGAAGCGTGCGACAGCTGCGTCGGCGTCAATCTGCATCGGCTGATTCGACGCCAGACGCAGCGTCGGTTGTCCGGTTGCGCTGAACAGGACATCTTTCTGATCCGCCTGCGCGCGCGTGTTTGCGCGGGCGTAGTCGTGGCGCACGGCGCAGCGCATATGGAACGTTGCCTCGCCACTGACCACGCGCACGCGGCGCATCAGCAGCGGCAGGTCATCTTCGCTGTCGCCCACTGGCAGCATGTCGGTGATTTCCACCACTGCAAATTCGCTGAGCCAGCGGGTTTGCAGGACATTGGTGTCGGGCAGGTAAATCTGCTCACGTCGCGCATCGGGCAAGTCCGGTGCGAGTTGGAAAATCCCCGCGTCTGGCGAGTCCAGCAACGAGCAAAAGATCGACGGACTGTCGAACTCCGGCCAGCAGAAAAAATCCACGCTGCCCTTGTCGTTGACCAGCGCCGCGCTGCGCATATCGCCGATGATGCCGTGGGCGTCGATCGGGCTTTGTCGTTCTTGATGATGCTCAGCCATTGCCGCGAAACTCCGGATAGAGACTCATGCCGCCGTCGATGAACAGGGTGGTGCCGACGATGTAATCGGCGGCGTCGGAGGCGAGGAAAACCACGGCGTTGGCGACGTCATCTACGTCGCCGATACGCCCATAGGGAATCAGCTCAAGCAGCTTTTCAGCCGCTGCACCTTCCGTGGCTTTTTCATTAATGGCCGTACGAATCGCCCCCGGCGCAATGCCGTTGATGCGGATGCGCTGATGGCTGACTTCCTGCGCGAGGGTCTGCATCAACTGATCGACGCCACCCTTGGACGCGGCGTAATTGACGTGCCCGGCCCACGGAATGCGCTGGTGCACCGAACTCATGTGAATAATCTTGCCGGCGGCGCGGGACACACCCTCGCGAACGCCCTGACGATTGAAAATCCGCAATGCAGCGCGGGCGCAGAGGAACTGGCCGGTGAGGTTGACGCCGATCACCGCGTTCCAGTCATCCAGGGTCATGTCCACCGCTGCGGCGTCTTTTTGCAGTCCGGAATTGGCCACCAGAATGTCCAGTGAGCCGAAGGCGTCGAGGGTCTGGGCGAACAGCCGTTCGACCTCGTCTTCCTTCGATACATCGGCGCCGATGGCCAGCGCCTGACCGCCGTCAGCGATGATTTGTCGGGCGAGAGCTTCGGCGGGTTCGGCCTGGCGGTTGTAGTTGATGACCACTGCAGCGCCAGCGGCGGCCAGTGCTTTGGCGGCCGCGTGGCCGATGCCGGAGCTGGCGCCGGTGATGAGTGCAACTTGTCTGGCTAGGGAGATCTGCATGCAAAGGCGCGCCTTGTGTGAGGGCCTATTCAGCTGACCGACGGCCAGCCTTGAGAGTTCAGCCAGAAGATCAAAAGATCGCAGCGTGCCGCAGCTCCTACAGATGATCACATTCACCTGTAGGAGCTGCGGCACGCTGCGATCTTTTGATCTTTAGGCCCTTCACATTCCACCAACAATTCCCCGCTTCCACGCCCCTCATCCATATGGCAACTTGGCCGCCCCTGATGAGGCTGTGACCGATGGCAAACCCCTACCGCGAATTATTCAATGCCCCCGGCGCCCGCAATTTTGTGCTGGCCGGGATGATTGCGCGCATGCCGATTTCCATGACCGGCATCGGCGTGATCACCATGCTTTCGCAGCTGTACGGCGGGTACGCGTTGGCCGGTGCGGTGGCGGCGACGTTTGCCTTGGCCACGGCGTTTTGCGCGCCGCAGGTGTCACGGCTGGTCGACCGGTTTGGCCAGGGACGGATTCTGCCGCTGTCGGCGTTGATCGGCGGCGGGGCGCTGTTGATGTTGCTGCTGTGCACGCGTCTGCAGGCGCCGACCTGGACGCTGTTCATCTTCGCCGCGCTGGCCGGTTGCATGCCGAGCATGTCGGCGATGGTGCGGGCGCGCTGGACTGAAATCTATCGTGGCCAGCCACAATTGCAGACGGCGTATGCGCTGGAGTCGGTGCTTGACGAGGTCTGTTTTATCGTCGGCCCGCCGCTGTCGGTGGGGTTGTGCGTTGCAGTGTTTCCCGAGGCCGGACCGTTGGCGGCACTGTTGGCGCTGACGATTGGCGTGACTGCATTTGTAGCGCAGCGCAGCACCGAACCACCCGTGCATCCGCATGCGTCCGGGCATCATGCTTCGATCATTCGCTCGACCGACATTCAATGGCTGCTGGCATTGATGATCGCCATGGGCATCATCGTCGGTGTGATCGATGTGGTCAGCGTCGCGTTCGCTCAGCAACAAGGGCAACCGGCGGCGGCGAGTATTGTGCTGTCGGTGTATGCGATCGGCTCCTGTCTGGCGGGGATTGCGTTCGGCGCGATGCGTTCGAAACTGCCGTTGCCGCGACTGTTTCTGTACGGCGGAGTGGCGACAGCAGTGACCACGTTGCCGCTGTTGCTGGCGAGCAACATTTTTGGCTTGTCGGTAGCGGTTTTCATTGCCGGGCTGTTCTTCTCGCCGACGCTGATTGTGGCGATGGCGTTGATCGAGCGCATCGTGCCACCGGCCAAACTCACCGAAGGGCTGACCTGGCTGGTGACCGGTTTGAGTATTGGCGTGGCGGTAGGCGCCGCCGGGTCGGGTTGGCTGGTGGATGCGTTTGGCGCCCGCAGCGGATTCTGGCTGGCGATTGCGGCGGGGGCGGTGGTGCTGGGCTCTGCGGTGCAGAGCTTCCGGCATTTGAAGTGATCGATCCGCGGACTAATTCCGGTCAGGCCTCATACGTTCTCTTTTACAGATAACCCATTGAGGTAAACGCGGTGACAAAGCTGACACTGCTGTGCCTGCCCTATTCGGGCGCCAGCGCCATGGTTTACAGCCGCTGGCGGCGCCAATTGCCGTCGTGGATGCAACTGCAGCCGGTGGAATTGCCCGGGCGCGGCGCCCGTTACGACGAACCCCTGCAAATCGATATGCGTGAGCTTGCCCGGCAACTGGCCCGTGAGCACAAACCCGGTTTGCAGGCCCCCTATGCGCTGTTCGGGCATAGCCTCGGCGCACTGCTGGCTTGTGAAATGGCTCACGCCTTTCGCGAACTTGGCGTTGCTGAGCCGGTGGCGCTGTTTGCTTCCGGAACCGCGGCGCCAAGCATGCGCAGCGATTACGACCGAGGTTTCGCCGAGCCGCGCAGTGACGAAGAACTGATCGAGCAGTTGCGCGCCTTTCAAGGCACCAGCGAAGAAGTGCTCGCCAATCAGGAACTCATGAGCCTGACGCTGCCGGTGCTGCGTGCCGACTTCATGATGTGCGGGCGTTTCACTCCGATCGACCGACCGCTGCTCAATTGCCCCGTGCACGTATTGGGTGGCAAGGAAGATCGGGCGACCACCGAACAATTGATCGGCTGGAGCAAAGAGACCCAGGGCAGTTTCTCGGTGGACATGATGACCGGAGGACACTTCTTCATTCATGAACACGAGGCCCGGGTCATCCGCACGATCAAGACCCATCTGGAAGTCCATCACCGGCGCCATGCGCAATCGGTGGCGCCCGCGTATTAACGCGCGGCTCTCCTATCAAATGATTACTGGAGGCCAGTCATGGCTGTTGCTGTGGGATTTTCCGTTCGGCCGCTGTTGCCGCATCGGGGGCGCTTGCCGCTATTGGTGGAAGCGACCGATCCGGACACCGACCTGTTGGCGGTGTTCGACGAATTGAAAGTGTTGGTCGACGAACATTTGTTGCGCGACGGTGGGTTGCTGTTCCGCGGATTTCGCCTGGACGGGGCCGAGCCGTTTCGTCAGTTCGCGGCCAGCTTCGGTCATCCGCTGTTGAATTACGAGTTCGGTTCCACGCCGCGCACCAACGTGACGCAAGGGGTTTACACCTCCACCGAATACCCGGCGCACCAGAGTATTCCGCTGCACAACGAGCAGGCCTACTCCCGCGACTGGCCGATGAAGATCTGGTTCTACAGCATGATCGCGGCGAAGTCCGGTGGCGAAACACCGATTGCCGACAGTCGCGAAGTCTATCAGCGTATTCCGCTGGCGATCCGTGAGCGCTTCGTCAGCAAAGGCCTGATGTATGTGCGCAACTTCGGCAACGGGCTGGATGTGGCCTGGGAAGATGTGTTCAACACCGACGACCGCGATGTCGTCGAAGCTTACTGCAAAGCCCACGGCATCCTCTGCGAGTGGAAGGATGACGGTGAGTTGCGCACCCGCCAGACCTGTCAGGCGGTGGCGGTGCATCCGGTGACCGGCGACCACGTCTGGTTCAATCAGGCGCATCTGTTCCACATTTCCAACCTGCAAGCGGAAGTGCGTGAAAGCCTGTTGGACATCGTCGACGAAGAAGACTTGCCGCGTAACGTTTATTACGGCGATGGCTCTCCTATCGAAGATGAAGTCCTGGCTCAGATTCGCGCGGTACTCGACGAGTGCGCGATCAGCTTCCCTTGGCAGGAGGGTGATGTGCTGATGCTCGACAACATGCTGTCGGCTCACGCCCGTTCCCCGTTCGAAGGCCCGCGCAAAGTTATTGTCGCCATGGCCGAGGGGCATGCGATGGACGTGCGCTGAACGATCCGGTGGTTTGCTTGAATAAATGCCGAAGCCGTTCCTGTAGCGGCTTTGGCATTTGTGCGTCTGGCGCAGGCTGCCGCTGGGCCGGTATTGCGCCGGGTTGCTAAATCATTGCGTTTGTCATTCGTTCTTGTTGATACGACCGGGCCTCCTGGTCACGCCGCCGATCAGCAAGGACCCCATGCATGAATGCCGCAGACGCACAGAAACTAGCCCGCCGTTTTATCGAATTGCCGCAGGACAAACGACGTTTGTTTCTCGCCGGCATGGCTCGCGAAGGCATTGATTTTGCGCAGCTGCCCATGACGGCCTGTGAGGGAATCGCCGAGCGCGAAGGGCTGTCTTACGCGCAGCAGCGGATGTGGTTTCTCTGGCAGCTGGACCCGCAAAGTGCCGCCTATAACCTGCCGATGGCGGTACGCCTGAACGGCGCGTTGCAGGTGCAGGCCCTGGAGCAGGCGTTCAGCCTGCTGGTGGCGCGGCACGAATGCCTGCGCACCACCTTCGGCCAGGCCGGCGAACGTGCCTTCCAGCGTGTGGCCGAGCCGCAGGCATTGCAACTACCGCTCACCGATTTGAGCCGCGTGCCCGAGGCGCAGCGCTGGCCGCTGGTGCAACAGCACATGATGGCCGAGGCCACGCAAGCGTTCGACCTGGAACACGGCCCGCTGTTGAGCCTGCGGCTGTTGCGTCTGGCCGAGCAGGAACACGTGCTGCTGCTGACCTTGCACCACATCATTGCCGACGGCTGGTCGATGAACATTCTCATCGATGAGTTCATGCGCACCTACGACGCCCACGTTGCGGGGCGCGAGCCGTCGTTGCCGGCGCTGATTGTGCATTACCGCGATTACGCGCTGTGGCAGCGCAGCTGGCTGGAGGCGGGTGAGCGCGAGCGGCAACTGGATTACTGGCGCACACAGCTGGGCGACGAGCATCCCGTATTGGAATTGCCGACCGACCGTGCTTATCCGGCACAATCGAGTCATCAGGGCGCGCGTCTGGAAACGGTGATTGATGCCGCGCTGCGCCAAGAACTGAAAAGCCTTGCCCAGCGTCAAGGCGTGACCCTGTTCGTGGTACTGCTGGCCGCGTTCAAGACCTTGCTGCATCGCTACAGTGGCCAGACCGACATTCGCGTCGGCGGTCTGATTGCCAACCGCACCCGCAGCGAGACCGAAGGCCTGATCGGCTTCTTCGTCAACACGCAGATTCTGCGCAGCGAAGTCACCGCGCAAACCCGCTTCGCCGAGCTGTTGCAGCGCCTGCGCGAGGCTGCGCTCGGCGCCCAGGTCCATCAGGAGCTACCGTTCGACGCCCTGATCGAAGCCCTGCAACCGGCGCGCAGTCAGAGCCATAATCCGCTGTTCCAGGTGATGTTCAACCACCAGCCGCTGGTGACTGACTTGCAGCACGTGCAGCTTGAGTCCGGTTTGCAGGTGGACTATCTGAGCGAAGCGCAATTGGCCGGCAGCGGTCGGCAACACGCGGCCACCAGCGACCTGATGCTCGACACCCGCGAGGAGGGCGAGCAACTGTTCGCCGCCTTCACCTACGCCACCGATATCTTCGATGCCGCGACCATCGCCGCAATGGCCGGGCATTGGCGCAACATTCTTGTGTCCGTCTGCCGCGACCCGCAGCAATTCGTCGGCGACGTCGCGCTGCTGGCAGATACCGAGCGTAAACAGCTGATTCAGGCCACTGCGTCGGAACCTGATTTCGCCAGCGTGCAAACCCTGTTTGAAGCGCAAGTGGTGCGCACGCCGCAGGCAGCGGCGGTGATTCTGGCGAGCGAACCGTCGCCGTCACTCACCTATGCCGAGTTGAACACCCGCAGCAACCGTCTGGCGCATCAGTTGCGTGCGCGGGGTGTCGGCCCTGACGTGCTGGTCGGCGTCGCGTTAGGGCGCTCGCTGGAACTGGCGGTGGCTTTGCTGGCGGTACTCAAGTCCGGCGGCGCCTATGTGCCGCTGGATCCGCAAACCCCGGCCGAACGCCTGCGCCATGTGCTGGATGACAGCGGCCTGAAACTGCTGCTGACCGACAGCGTCAGCCTCGCCAGCCTGCCGCCCCTCGACGGTGTCGATTGCCTGTGCCTGGAGCAACTGGCCGACAGTGACCACGTCGACAATCTGTCGGTGACGGTCGCAGCGCAAAACCTCGCCTACGTGATCTACACCTCCGGTTCCACCGGGCGGCCGAAAGGTGTCGCGGTCAGCCACGGTGCGCTGAGTGAGTTCATCGCCCGCGCCATCAGTTACAGCGACCTGCGCGAAGGTGACCGCGTCCTGCAGTTCGCCACCAGCAGTTTCGATGGCTTCGTCGAGCAGTTTTTTCCACCACTGTGCCATGGCGCTGGCGTGGTGCTACGCGATGCACAGCTGTGGGACAGCGCGACGTTGCATCGAGTGATAGTCGACCACGGCATCACCTTGGCCGATTTGCCGGCCGCTTACTGGTATTGGCTGGTGCAGGAATACGCCGCTAATCCACCGGCCGATTTCGGTGCGTTGCGCCAGATTCACGTTGGTGGCGAGGCCATGGCGGTGGACGGTTTGCGTCTTTGGCAACAGGCCGGTTTGGGCCATGTGCGTTTGCTCAATACCTACGGCCCGACCGAAGCCACGGTGGTTTCGACGATTCATGACTGCACGGCACTGACGGCGGACGCTGTGTCGTGGCGCGGCATTCCCATCGGCCAAGGTCTGGATGACCGTCGCCTGTATGTGCTCGATGATCATTTGAACCTGCTGCCGCAAGGCGCGGTGGGCGAGTTGTACATCGGCGGCCCGGGCCTCGCCCGTGGTTATCACCGTCAGCCGATGCTCAGTGCCGAGCGCTTTATCGCCGACCCGTTCGCCGCTGGCCAACGCCTGTACCGCACCGGTGACCGTGCGCGACTGCGTGCCGATGGTGCGCTGGAGTACGTCGGCCGGGTCGATCATCAAGTGAAGATTCGCGGTTTCCGCATCGAACTGGGCGAAATCGAATCGCGCCTGCAGCAGTGCTCAGGGGTTCGCGAAGCGGTGGTGCTGGCCGTGCCGCTCAGCGGTGGCCAGCAACTGGTGGCGTACGTGGTCTGCGATCAGGCCGTGTTGGAAAGCACCGCCACTCAGTCGGCGTTCCGCCAGCAAATACGCGCCGCGCTGCAAGCCCATCTGCCGGACTACATGGTGCCGGGGCACTTGCTGTTGTTGCCGAATCTGCCGCTGACGCCAAGCGGCAAGCTCGACCGCAAGGCGTTGCCGGCACCGGATCCGAGCCAACTGCAAGGCGACTATCGCGCACCGCAAACGGACACCGAACAGCAACTGGCGCAGATCTGGGTGGAGGTCCTGCAAGTGTCGCGGGTCGGTCTGGATGATCACTTCTTTGAGCTGGGCGGCCACTCGCTGCTGGCCGCACAAGTGATTGCGCGTATCAAAAGTCAATCGGGCGTGGTGTTGCCGCTACGCAGCCTGTTCGAAAAACCGCTGCTGGCTGATCTGGCGGCGGTGCTGGCGCAACTGGCTGACAGTGCAACGGACGACGAGTGGTCCGACATGGATCAGTTCATGAATGCTTTGGAAGGAGAAGAAGTATGAGCGGCACTATGGCGGAGCGCATCGCGAAAAGGTTCGTCGGCTTGCCGCTGGAGCAGCGTCGGCTGTTTCTGGCCAAACTGCGCGAGGACGGCAAGGATTTCAGCCTGTTGCCACTGCCAGTCAGCCGTCACGAAGTCACGCCGATTCCGTTGTCGTTCGCGCAGCAGCGCTTGTTGTTTCTCTGGCAGCTGGAACCACAAAGCGCCGCGTACAACATGGCCGCCGGCCTGCGTCTGAACGGGCGTCTGGACGAAGCGGCGCTGCAACGCTCCTTCGATTTTCTGGTGGCGCGCCATGAAGTGCTGCGCACGGTGTTCCAGACCGACGGCGATCAACCGCATCAGGTAATTCTCGATCAACAACCGATTGCGCTGGAACGCATCGACCTCACGACGCTGCCTGCTTCTGAGCGCGAGCCGGCCTTGGCGCAACAGGTGCAAACCGTCACGGCGCGGCCGTTCGATTTGCGCCACGGGCCGTTGCTTCGAGCCAGTCTGTTTGCCTTGGCTGACGAAGAGTTCGTGCTTGTGGTGAGCATGCACCACATCGTCTCCGACGGTTGGTCGATGGACGTGATGGTCAAGGAATTCGTCCAGTGCTATCAGGCGTTCAGCCTGGAGCGCGAGCCGCAATTGCCGGCACTGGCGTTGCAATACGCCGACTATGCGATCTGGCAGCGGCGCTGGCTGGAAGCCGGCGAGGGCGAGCGTCAGCTCGATTACTGGCGCCAGCAGCTGGGCGAGGAACATCCGCTACTGGAAGTGGCGCCGGACTTTGCCCGGCCACTGACCCAGAGCTTCGAAGGCCAGACCCTGAGCTTTGACTTTGGTGCGGACCTGTCGCGGCAACTCAACGCGTTTGCCCGCAGTCAGGGCATCAGTCTGTTCATGCTGGTGCTGGCGGGTTTTTCGCTGTTTGTGTCGCGACACGCCGGGCAGCGCGACATTCGTGTCGGTGTGCCGAATGCCAACCGTGGACGTGCCGAAGTCGAAGGGCTGATCGGCTTCTTCGTCAACACTCAGGTGCTGCGTTGTGAGGTGGATGAGCGCGGCAGTTTCACGGATCTACTGGCGCGGGTGCGTGAAGCATCGTTCGGCGCCCAGGCGCATCAGGAGCTGCCGTTCGAGCAACTGGTGGACGAGTTTGTCGCAGAGCGAACCCTGGGCCATAACCCGCTGTTTCAGGTCAAGTTCAACCAGAACGTCGGCATGCAGAAGCAGCGTGCGATGGCCCTGCCCGGATTGAGCGTGGCGGAATATCCGCTGGACAAGGATGGCACCCACTTCGATCTGGCGCTGGACATCACCGACGACGGCACGCTGATTCACGGTCAGATGACTTATGCCAGCGACCTCTATCGCGCGCAGACTGTCGCCGGTTTCGTGCCGGCCTTGCTCGGTCTGTTCAGTGAATTGCTGAAAGCGCCGCAAGCGCCGCTGCACAGCGTCGCGCTGATCTCACCTGCGGCACTGCCAGCAGTTGCCGAGCCGGCACTGTCGGTGTTGCAGCACTGGGATCGTGAAGTCGCCCGCCAGCCTGAAGGGGCGGCTGCCCGCGATTTGAATCAAGTCTTGAGTTATCGGACGCTGGATCAGGCGGCCAATCGCCTGGCCCATCATTTACGCGCCCAAGGCGTGCGCGACGGCCAACCGGTGGCAGTGCTGATGGAGCGTTCGCTGGATTGGCTGACCTGTGTGCTGGCGATCTTCAAGGCTGGCGCGGTGTACATGCCGCTGGACGTCAAGGCGCCGGACGCACGCTTGCAGCAGATGCTCGGCGCTGCCAACGCGCGGGTACTGTTATGCGCCGAAGGCGATGCACGTGTTTGCGGGCTGGCGGTTGACGGCTGTCAGGGCATCGCGTTTACACCGCAGCAGTGGCAGTCAATGGCGGGCGCTTGTCCAGCCGTGACGTTGTGCGCTCAATCGCCGGCGTACGTCATCCACACCTCCGGTTCCACCGGACAACCCAAAGGTGTGCTGGTCAGCCACGGTGCGCTGGCCAGCTATGTGCGCGGTGTGCTGGAGCGTCTGGCGCCGGCACCGGACGCCAGCATGGCGCTCGTCTCCACCATCGCGGCGGACCTTGGTTTTACCGTGCTGTTCGGGGCGCTGTGCTCCGGGCGGCTGCTGCATGTATTGCCGGAGGAACTGGGCTTCGATCCGGATCGCTTTGCCGAGTACATGGCCACGCATCAAGTGGGCATGCTGAAAATCGTCCCGGGCCATCTGAGCGCTTTGTTGCAGGCCTCACGGGCTGCTGACGTATTGCCGGAACACGCGCTGATCGTCGGCGGTGAGGCGTGTGCGCCGGCACTGGTGGAGCGCGTGCGTCAGCTTAAACCGGGCTGCCGCGTCATCAACCACTATGGACCGAGCGAAACCACGGTGGGCGTGTTGGCCCATGAAGTCGGCGATCTGACCCTGACGCGCGGCGTACCGGTCGGTAGCGCATTGGCCGGAGCTCACGTTTATGTGCTCGACGACGTATTGAACAACGTTGCCGATCAGGTAGCCGGCGAGCTGTACATCGGTGGTGACAGCGTGGCGCTGGGTTATCTGAACCAGCCGGGGCTGACCGCAGAGCGTTTCCTCCCGGATCCGTTCGGCGCGCCGGGTGCAAGGGTTTACCGCAGCGGTGACCGCGTACGTCGCAATCGTCAGCAATCGATGGAATTCATCGGCCGCGCCGACGATCAGGTCAAGGTGCGCGGTTATCGCGTGGAGCCGGCGGAGGTCGCGCGCGTGCTGCTCGGGCTCGACGGTGTCAGTGAGGCGGCGGTGCTGGCGCTGCCACTGGATGACGATCCGGCGCGGCTGCAACTGGTGGCGTGGTGCGTGCCGGCGGCGAGTCTGACATTGCAGGCGCAGGCGCTGCGCGAGCAACTGCAAGCGTGTTTGCCCGATTACATGGTGCCGGCGCAGATCGTCCTGCTGGAGCAACTGCCGCTGACGGCCAACGGCAAACTCGACAAACGTGCCTTACCGGTGCCGGGGGTGGTCATTCAGCATTTCGTCGCGCCGATGGGTGAGATCGAAGAGAAGCTGGCGGCGATCTGGGCTGATGTGCTGAAGCTTGAGCGCGTCGGCAGCACCGATAACTTTTTCGAGCTGGGCGGTGATTCCATCCTCAGTCTGCAAATCATTGCTCGGGCCAAGCGCCAGGGCATCAAGTTGAGCCCCAAGCAGCTGTTCGAAAAACAGACGGTCGGCCAATTGGCCGCCGTCGCAAAACTGATCGAAGCCAAACCAGCGGTTGCCAGCGCGCAGCCGGCGCGTGGGCCGCTGCCATTGCTGCCGATTCAGGCGCGGTTCTTCGAGACCGAGATTGCCCGGCGTCAGCACTGGAACCAGTCAGTGATGTTGCAGCCGACTACCACTCTTGACGCCAATCACCTGCGCACCGCGCTGACGGCGCTGGTTGAACAGCATGACGCGCTGGCGCTGAATTTCCAGGCGTCGAGCGATACGTGGCAGGTATTGCCGCAGACCCAGCGTGACCCGGAGTTGTTGTGGGTGCGCGAACTGGACAGTCTGGCGTCGTTGCCGGCCCTTGCCGATGAGGCCCAGCGGAGTCTGGATCTGCAACAGGGGCGTTTGCTGCGCGCCGTGCTGGTGAACCTGTCGGACGCCGAGCAACGTTTGTTGCTGGTCATCCATCACCTTGTGGTGGATGGCGTGTCGTGGCGCATTCTGCTGGAAGATCTGCAGCACGCTTATACCGCGCTCGCCACCGGTACCGCGATGGTCTTGCCGGGCAAAAGCACTTCGCTGCACAGCTGGGCTGAACACCTGCAGCGTTATGCGCAGAGCGAGGCGCTGGTTGCTGAGAGCGAATACTGGCGCATAACCCTGGAGGCGGGTGACGCGCAACTGCCACAGGATTTCCCGCAAGAGCGTCAGACCCGTGGACAAGCGGCTCGGGCCAGTTCGCGCCTGAGCCAGGCGCTGACTCACAAGCTGCTCAAAGTCGCCCCTGCTGCCTATCGCACACAAATCAACGACCTGCTGCTGACCGCGCTGGCGCGGGTGTTGTGCGACTGGAGTGAACAGCCTTCGGTATTGGTGCAACTTGAAGGGCACGGTCGCGAAGACTTGTTCGATGAAGTCGATCTGAGTCGCACGGTCGGTTGGTTCAGCAGCCTGTTCCCGGTACGTTTGACCCCCCAAGCGCAGCCGGGCGCATCTCTTTGCGCGATCAAGGAGCAATTGCGTGCGGTGCCGGGCAAAGGCATCGGTTACGGCGTGCTGCGCTATTTGACCCGATCCGCCGAGTTGCAGGGGCTGGCTCAGCCACTGGTGACGTTCAATTATCTGGGCCAGTTCGATGGTGCGTTCAATGCCGACGCAGGCGCCTTGTTTATTCCGGCAGGTGAAAGCACCGGGGCCAATCAGGACGCTGCGGCACCATTGGGTAACTGGCTGAGCGTCGATGGTCAGGTGTACGGCGGTGAACTGGAACTGACCTGGACTTTTGGCACGGGCATGTACCGCGCCGAAACCATCGAAGCCCTGGCCGTAGCCTATCGTCGTGAGCTGGAGCGTTTGATCGAGCATTGCTGCGACAGTGGTGAGGCCGGTGTAACACCGTCGGACTTCACTCTGGCGAGCCTGACCCAGGCACAGCTGTCGGCACTGCCGATCCCGGCCCGCGACATCGTCGACCTCTACCCGTTGTCGCCGATGCAGCAGGGCATTCTGTTCCACAGCGTCAACGATCCGGACAGCCCGGCCTACACCAACCAACTGCGTGTCGATGTACAGAATCTGGACACCGAGCGTTTCCGTCAGGCCTGGCAGCAAACCGTCGACGCCCACGAAATCCTGCGCACGGCTTTCGTCTGGCCGCAAGATGCCGCCGCTGCGGTGCAAGTGGTTCGCCAGAGTGCGCAGATGCCATGGCGCTTGCAGGACTGGCGTGGTCGCGATGACCTCGGTACGGCGCTGGAGCAACTGGCTGGCGACGACCTCGCCAGCGGTTTCGACCTGACCGCCGCGCCGCTGTTGCGGGTGACGCTGGTGCGCACGGACGACTCGACGCATCACTTGATCTACACCTGCCACCACATCCTCATGGACGGTTGGAGTACCTCGCAGTTGTTCGGTGAAGTGCTGCAGCGTTATGCCGGCATGACCCCGGCGGTCGGGCAGGGACGCTATCGCGATTACATCGAATGGCTCAGCCAGCGCGATCAGCAGGCCAGCCGCGAATTCTGGACGGCGGCCCTGGCTGACCTTGAAGAGCCGACGCGTCTGGCCAATGCCGTGTCTGGCGGGCAGCGCAGTGCCAGTGGTTACGCCGATCACGAGCATGTGTTCAGTGAGCAACTGACGGCTGATCTGAACCGTTTCGCCCGCGAGCAGAAAGTCACCCTCAACACTCTGGTGCAAGCCGCGTGGCTGGTGCTGTTGCAGCGCTATACCGGTCAGGACAACGTCGCGTTCGGCGCGACCGTGGCCGGGCGTCCGACCGACTTGCCGGGCGTCGAGCAGCAGATCGGTCTGTTCATCAATACCTTGCCGGTGGTGGCAGCGCCGTCCGCCGACATCGTCGTCAGCCAGTGGCTGCAACAGGTGCAGAGCCTTAATCTGGCGCTGCGCGAGCACGAACACACGCCGCTCTACGATATCCAGCGTTGGGCGGGAGCGGGTAATGGGGCGTTGTTCGACAGCATTCTGGTGTTCGAGAACTACCCGATGGCCGAAGCCCTGCAACAAGGTCCGGCCAACGGCCTGACGTTCTCGGCGATTCGCCGTCAGGAGCAGACCAACTACCCGTTGACGCTGGTAGCGGTCACCGGTCGCGAGCTGAGTCTGGGGGTCAGTTATGATCAGGCCAGTTTCGCTGCGACGACAGTCGTTGCATTGAGTGCACAGCTTGAGAGTCTGTTGGCGCAGTTCCTGGCTGATGCCACGCAACCGTTGGGAACCCTGGAATTGCTCGCAGAGCCCGAGCGTCAATATGCGATCGATTGGGGGCGGGCCGATGTCAAGGCGCTGGATTCACGCAGCGTGCTGGAACACATCGCCGCGCAAGTGCAGCGGCAACCGCAGGCGGACGCCATTGTGTTCGCCGAGCAACGGATCGATTACCAAGGCCTCGATGTCCGGGCCAATCGTTTGGCGCACAAGCTGCAAACGCTGGGGGTCGGGCCAGAGGTGCGCGTGGGGGTGTGCATGCGTCGCACACCGGACATGCTCGTGGCCTTGTTGGCAATTCTCAAGGCCGGTGGCGCTTATGTGCCGCTAGACCCGGATTATCCACAGGAACGTTTGCTGCACATGCTCGATGACAGCCGCGCCGCGGTGCTGCTCACCGAGCCGGCGGCGCAGACGATGTTGCCCGCAGCGCTGAGCGCACAGGTGCTGCTGGTGGAAGAGGGCGCGCTGAGCGAATTCCCGTCGACGGCTCCGCTGGCGAAAGTGTCGGCGCAGAATCTGGCGTACGTCATCTACACCTCCGGTTCCACCGGCAAACCGAAAGGCGTGGCCATCACCCATGGCAACCTCTCGGCGCTGATTCAGTGGTCGGCCGGGGTCTATTGCGAGGAGCAGCTGCGCGGCGTGCTGGCCTCGACGTCGATCTGCTTTGACCTGTCGGTCTGGGAGATCTTCGTCACCCTCGCTTGCGGTGGTTGCCTGGTGCTGGCGGACAACGCGCTGGCGCTGGCCGATTTGCCGGCCCGCGAACAGGTCACGTTGATCAACACAGTGCCTTCGGCAATTGCCGCATTGCAACGCGCCGGGCAGATTCCAGATTCGGTCACCACGATCAATCTGGCTGGCGAACCGCTCAAGCAAAATCTGGTGGACAGTTTGTACGCAAGCACATCGGTCAAGCAGGTCTACGACCTCTACGGGCCGTCAGAGGACACCACTTACTCGACCTTCACCCTGCGTACCGCGCAAGGGCAGGCCAACATCGGCCGGCCGCTGGAAAACACCGTGGCTTATCTGCTCGACAGCCAGTTGCAGGTGCTGCCGAACGGCGTGGCCGCCGAGCTGTATCTGGGCGGTGCCGGGGTGACCCGTGGTTATCTGATGCGCGCGGCACTGACCGCCGAACGCTTTGTGCCGAACCCGTACGCCAGCAACGGCGAACGGCTGTACCGCACCGGCGACCTGGTGCGCCAGGGCAGTGATGACAACATCGAGTACATCGGCCGGGCCGACCATCAGGTGAAGATTCGCGGCTTCCGTATCGAACTCAGCGAAATCGAAGCGCGGCTGTTGGAGCAGGACGAAATCCGCGAAGCGGTGGTGCTCGCTCAGGACGGTGCCGCCGGCAAACACCTGCATGCCTACGTCGTGGCGGCGCAGGCGGTGACGGATCAGCACGCATTGACGGAACGCTTGCGCAACGCGCTGGCCAGCCGCTTGCCGGCGCACATGGTGCCGGGACACTTGCACCTGATCGAAGCCATCCCGCTGACCCCGAACGGCAAGCTGGATCGCAAGGCCTTGATGGCGTTGGGCGACAGCCCGACACAGCAGCACTATCAGGCGCCGCAGACCGATTTGCAGTGGGAGGTGGCGACGGTCTGGCAAGAGGTGCTGGAGGTCGAACAGGTGGGCCTGGCCGACAACTTCTTCCAGCTCGGCGGGCACTCGTTGCTGGCCACGCTGGTGGTGACCCGGATCAAGGAGCGTCTGGGCGACAAGGTGCCGCTCAAAGAGCTGTTCGAAACCGACACCCTCAAGGCGTTCTGCGCGCGGATCGAGGTCTTGCGCGTCGAAATGTCGCCCGTTCAGGATGAATTGGCTAAATCCCTGGAGGCCCTCAAACGTCTATCCCTCGATGATCTGGAAAAACTGATTTCTTGAGAGGGAAAAACGCGTGCAAGAGTTAATCGAGTCGGTAGGACAACTTTCGGCTAAGCAAAGAAAGGCTCTGGCGGTTCTGCTCAAGCAGAAAGGCGTCAACCTCTTTGACATTGCCCCGGTTTTCAAGCGCACGGCTGAAGAGCCGCTGTTGCTGTCCTACGCTCAGCAGCGCCAGTGGTTTCTCTGGCAGTGGGCGCCGCACAGCGCGGCCTACAACATTCCGACGGCCCTGCGTTTGCAGGGACCGCTGGATGTGACTGCGCTGGAGCGCAGCGTCCAGGCGCTGATCGAACGACACGAAACCCTGCGCACGGTGTTCACTCAGGAAACCGGGCAACCCTTGCAAGTGGTCCTGCCCGCAGGACCCTTTGCACTGGAGATCCATCAACTGAGCGCTGCGCTGGCGAACGACCCTGAGGCTTCAATTCAGGCGTTCGTGCAGACCCAGAGCCAGAAAACTTTCGACCTGGAGCACGGCCCGCTGTTGCGCGCCGCCTTGCTGCAAGTCACCCCGCATGATCATGTACTGGTGCTGACCCTGCACCACATCGTGTCCGATGGCTGGTCGCTGCAAGTGATGATCGAAGAGCTGGTGCAGCTTTACGCTGGCTTCAATCTCGGTCACGACGCCGGTCTGCCGGCATTGCCGATTCAATACGCCGACTACGCCTTGTGGCAGCGGCAGTGGATGGAGGCCGGTGAGCAGGAACGGCAACTGGCGTACTGGCAGGAGAAGCTGGGCGGCGAGCAACCGGTGCTGGAACTGCCGATGGATCGCCCGCGCTCCATCGAGCAAAGCTTCGCCGGCGCCAGCCATAACCTGATTCTCGACCCGACGCTGAGCAACGCGCTCAAGGCCTTTGCGCGCAAGGAAAATGTCACGCTGTTCGTCTTGCTGCTGGCCTCGTTCCAGGCTTTGTTGCACCGTTACAGCGGGCAGCCCGACATTCGTGTCGGTGTGCCGGTGGCCAACCGTGGGCGGGTCGAAATCGAGCGTCTGATCGGCTTCTTCGTCAACACTCAGGTGCTCAAGGCCGACATCGACGGGCAACTGCCGTTTGTCGAGCTGCTGCGTCAGGTCAAGCAGACCGCGCAGCAAGCGCAAGCCCATCAGGACTTGCCGTTCGAGCAACTGGTCGAAGCGCTGGAGCCGGGCCGCAGCTTGAGCCACAGTCCTTTGTTCCAGGTGATGTTCAACCACCAGGCCGAACGCCGCGCGAGCGTCGAGACGCGTCTGAACGGCTTGAGCATCGAGCCACTGGAATGGCAGAGCCAGACCGCGCAATTCGACCTGACCCTCAACACCACCGAACAGGCGCATGGCATCGAAGCCGTGCTCAAGTACGCCACCGATCTGTTCGACGCGGCAACCATCGAGCGTCTGGCGCAACACTGGACCGCACTGTTGCAGGCCATCGTCGCCGAGCCGACGCAGCGCATCGGCCAGTTGCCGATACTCGATGGCAGCCAGCAGCAACAATTGCTCGCACAGTGGAACCCGGCGTTGGTCGAGCAAACGGTCGAGCAATGCATTCACCAAACCATCGAAGCCCAGGCCGAACGTCATCCCGATGCGGTGGCCGTAACCTGCGACGGGCAACGCCTGACCTACGCAGAACTCAATCGCCGCGCCAACCAGTGGGCGCATGTGCTGATCGCGCGTGGCGTCGGCCCGGACGTGCGCGTCGGTGTCGCCGTTGAGCGTTCGCTGGACATGATCGTCGCCATCCTCGCGGTGCTCAAGGCCGGAGGTGCCTATGTGCCGCTGGACCCGGGTTACCCGGATGATCGCCTGAGCCACATGATCGAAGACAGCGGCATCGAGTTGCTGCTGACCCAAGAGCATCTGCTGGCGCAACTGCCGGTTCCGCAAGGGCTGGCGTGCCTCGATCTGAATCAAACGCCAGACCATGGCAACGACACCAACCCGGTGTGCCTGACTACGCCGGACAATCTGGCCTACGTCATTTACACCTCCGGCTCCACCGGCAAACCGAAAGGCGCGCTGCTGCCGCACAGCAACGTCATGCGCCTGTTCAGCGCCACCGAACACTGGTTCGATTTCGGTCCGCAGGACAGCTGGACACTGTTCCATTCCTACGCCTTCGATTTCTCGGTGTGGGAGATCTTCGGTGCGCTGCTCTATGGCGGCAAACTGGTGGTGGTGCCCCACGACGTCAGCCGCTCCCCGGAGGATTTCTACACCCTGCTGTGCGACGAAAATGTCACCGTCCTGAACCAGACGCCGTCGGCGTTCAAACCGTTGATGCAGGTGGCCAGCGAGTCGACACGCGATAACGCGCTGCGTTATGTGGTGTTCGGTGGCGAGGCGCTGGAAGTGCAGAGCCTGCGTCCGTGGTTCGAGCGTTTCGGCGACTGTGCACCCACGCTGATCAACATGTACGGCATCACCGAAACCACTGTGCACGTGACTTACCGGCCGTTGTCGCTGGCTGACTTGCAGCATAGCCACAGCAGCCCGATCGGCGAGCCGATTGTCGACTTGTCGTGGTACTTGCTCGACAACTCGCTGAACCTGGTGCCGCAAGGCTGCATCGGCGAGTTGTACATCGCCGGCGCCGGTCTGGCCCGTGGTTACCTGAATCAGGCGGGAATGACTGCTACGCGGTTCGTGCCGGATCCGTTCAATCCGCAGGCGGGAGAGCGTCTGTATCGCACCGGTGACCTCGCGCGGTTGCGCGGCGACGGTGTGATCGAATACATCGGCCGTATCGACCATCAGGTGAAGATCCGCGGCTTTCGTATCGAACTCGGGGAAATCGAAGCGCAACTGCTCAAGCACCCCGAAGTGCGCGAGGCGGTGGTGCTGGCGGTCGATGGCCTCAGCGGTCAGCAACTGGCGACCTGGATTGTCGCCAACGAGGCGCTGGACGCCGAAGGGCAGGGCGCGCTGCGCGAATCGATCAAGGTTCACCTGCGCGAATCCCTGCCGGACTACATGGTACCGGTTAGCTGGGCATTCCTTGAACGTCTGCCGCTGACGGCCAATGGCAAACTCGATCGCAAGCAACTGCCACAGCCCGACGTCGCCCAGGTGCAGGAAGCGTACGCGGCACCGCGCAACGAACTGGAACAGCGTCTGGCCGAGATCTGGCAGGACGTGTTGAAGGTCGAGCGGATCGGCCTCAACGACAACTTCTTTGAGCTGGGCGGCGACTCGATCATTTCGATTCAGGTGGTCAGCCGCGCCCGTCAGGCGGGCATTCGTTTCACCCCCAAGGACATTTTCCAGCACCAGACCGTGCAGCGTCTGGCCACTGTCGCGCAACAAAGCGATGCGGTGCAGACCCAGCAGGGCGAGGTACTGGGCGACGCGGTCCTGACGCCGATCCAGCATTACTTCTTCAACAGCGACATCCCGGCGCGGAATCACTGGAACCAGTCGATCCTGCTGACCCCGGCCACCGCGCTGCAAGCGGCACCGCTTGCGCAGGCGTTGCAGCATCTGCAACGGCACCATGACGCCCTGCGCCTGCGTTATCGCCAATCCAGCGATGGCTGGCAACAGAGCCATGCGCCTGCGGAGCAAGCGCAAGCGTTGCTGCGCACCTTTACGCTGGACGACAGCGCGGCATTGCCGGCCTTGTGCCTGGACTTGCAACGCAGCCTCGATTTGCTCGATGGCCCGCTGATTCGCGCGGCGCTGGTCGATTTGCCGGACGCCAGCCAGCGCTTGCTGCTGGTGATCCATCACCTGGTGGTCGATGGTGTGTCGTGGCGGATCCTGCTGGAAGATCTGCAAACCGCGTATCAACAACTGAGCACCGAGCAAGCCGTGCGTCTGCCGGCCAAGACCAGCGCGTTCAAGGAGTGGGGCAAGCGTCTGCAGGAGCATGCCCGCAGCGCTGAGCTGGAAAGCGAACTGGATTACTGGCGCGGGCAGCTGCGCGATGTGTCGGTCGAACTGCCGCTGGACAACCCGCAGGGCCAGTTGAGCAACCGTTTCGAACGCAGTGTCGATACGCGTCTGGACGCCGAACGCACCCGTCAGTTGCTGCAACAGGCGCCAGCGGTTTATCGCACCCAGGTCAACGACTTGTTGCTGACCGCGCTCGCCCGGGTCTTGTGCCAGTGGACCCACACCGACAGCGCACTGGTGCAGCTTGAGGGTCACGGTCGTGAAGACCTGTTCGACGACGTCGACCTGAGCCGCACGGTGGGTTGGTTCACCAGCATGTTCCCGGTGCGCCTGACCCCCGACGTCAATCTCGAAGCGTCGATCAAGGGCATCAAGGAGCAACTGCGCGCGATCCCCAATAAAGGCATCGGCTATGGCTTGCTCCGTCACTTGGGCAGCCCCGAGGCGCAAGCTTCCCTGAACCCATTGGCGCAACCGAAGGTGACGTTCAACTACCTCGGCCAGTTCGACAACAACTTCGACGCCGACGCCCTGTGGGTGCCGGCCACCGAAGACAAGGGCGCCGGCCAGGACGAAAACGCGCCGATGGCCAACTGGCTGACCATCGACGGCCGGGTCTATCAGGGCCAACTGAGCCTGACCTGGACCTACAGCAGCGATGTTTTTGAAGAGGCCACCATCAACGCGCTGGCCCGCGCGTATGAAGTGGCGCTGGGCGAGTTGATCGACCATTGCCTGAGCCACCCGAGCGGTGGTTTGACGCCGTCCGACGTGCCACTGGCGGGGTTGTCCCAAGCGCATCTGGACAGCCTGCCGATCCCTGCCCAGCGCATCGAGGACATTTATCCGCTGGCGCCAATGCAGCAGGGCATTCTGTTCCACAGCCTGTACGACGCCGATGCCAGCGCCTATGTCTATCAGATGCTGCTGGACATCGACGGCCTCGACGTGGCGCGCTTCCAGCAAGCCTGGCAGCGCGTAGTGGATCGCCATGAAGTGCTGCGCGCCGGTTTCATCTGGGGCCGCGACGGCCTCGATGCGCCGCTGCAAGTGATCAACCGGCAGTTGACCCTGGAAATGCCGGAAGTCGATGTGCGCGGTGTGACGGATCTGCCGGCCGTGCTCGAAGCGCGGGCGCAGGCCGACCGTGAGCGCGGTTTCGATCTGCAGAACCCGCCCCTGTTGCGCCTGTGCCTGCTACGTACTGCCGATGACCGTCATCGTCTGATTTTCACCTGCCACCACATCCTCATGGATGGCTGGAGCAACTCGCGGATGTTCGGCGAGGTATTGCAGGATTACGCCGGTCACCCGGTGCCGAGTGCACAGGGTCGTTACCGCGACTTCCTGGTCTGGCTGCAAGGTCAGGACAAGGCCGGCGCAGAGGATTTCTGGCGCGGGCAACTGGCTGAACTGGACGAGCCGACCCGTTTGGCCTCGGCCTGCCATGGGCGTACCGTGCCGGGGCCGGGCAAGCAAATGCATCGTCTGCATTTCGACGAAGTCTTTACTCAGCGCCTGAACAGTTTCTCCCGTCAGCAGCAAGTGACCCTCAACAGCCTGGTGCAAGCGGCGTGGTTGCTGGTGCTGCAACGCTACACCGGCCAGGCCACCGTTGCGTTTGGCGCAACCGTGTCCGGGCGCCCGGTTGATTTGCCGGGCATCGAGCAGCAACTGGGTCTTTTCATCAACACCTTGCCGGTGATCGCCAGCCCGCAGGCCACGGTCAGCGTCGGCGACTGGGTGCGCAGTGTGCAGGACAAGAACCTGTTGCTGCGTGACTTCGAGCAGACGCCGTTGCAGGACATCCAGCGTCTGGCGCAACTGAGCGGCGAAGCGCTGTTCGACACTTTGCTGGTGTTTGAAAACTATCCGGTGTCCGAAGCATTGGAAGCCAATCCCGGTGGCCTGCGTTTCGCAGGTTTAGAACACCGCGAGCAAACCAACTACGGCCTGACCTTGATCGCCGGGGCCAGCGACGTGTTGAATCTGGACTTCAATTACCTCACCGAGCACTTCGCCGAGTGCAGCGTGCAGGGGCTGGCGGCGCATATGCAAGAAGTGCTGCGTCAGTTCCTTGAGGCGCCGCAACGGCTGTTGGGCGAGATCGGCCTGCTGTCGGTCGCTGAACGCCAGACACTGGCGCAGTGGAACGACAATCACGCCACGTATCCGGCTGGACGTCTGATCCCGCAAAGCTTCGAAGCCCGCGTGCAAATGCATCCGCACGCACAGGCCCTGAGTCACGCCGGCGTGGCCCTGAGCTACGCCGAACTCAATCAGCGCGCTAACCAGTTGGCGCGTCATCTGCAGGTGCTCGGGGTCGGCCCCGAAATCCGCGTGGGCGTGGTGATGCCGCGTTCGGCGGAGCTGGTGATCGCCTTGATGGCGGTGCTCAAGGCCGGTGGCACCTATGTGCCGCTGGACCCGGATTATCCAGCCGATCGCGTGGCTTACATGCTCGAGGACAGCCAGGCAAAAGTCCTGCTGACGCAACAGCCGCTGCTGGCGCAATTGCCGCAGACCGACGCCGAAGTGGTACTGGTCGAGGCGGGGGGGCAGGCGTTTGCCGAGTTGTCTTCGGACAATCTGCCGGCGCAGGGCGACTCCGCCAATCTGGCGTACGTGATCTACACCTCCGGTTCCACCGGCAAACCGAAAGGCGTGGCCATCGCTCATCGCAATGTGCAGGCGCTGATTCACTGGTCCGCCGATGTCTACAGCGAAGACGATCTGCAAGGTGTACTGGCCTCGACGTCGGTGTGTTTCGACCTGTCGGTGTGGGAGATTTTCGTCACCCTCGCGCGTGGCGGTTCGATCGTCATGGCGCGTAATGCGCTGGAGCTACCGGACTTGCCGGAGCGTGATCAGGTACGCCTGATCAACACCGTGCCGTCGGCGATTGCCGCACTGCAACGCATCGGGCAGATTCCGCAGGGCGTGCGCATCATCAACCTCGCTGGCGAGCCGCTGAAGCAGAGTCTGGTCGATACCCTTTACCGCGAAACCTCGGTGGCTCACGTCTACGACCTGTACGGGCCTTCGGAAGACACGACCTATTCGACCTGGACTCGCCGCGCACTCGGTGGTCAGGCGAACATCGGTCGGCCGTTGGTCAACACCACGGCGTATATGCTCGACGGCCAATTGCAGCCAGCGCCGATTGGAGTGGCGGCCGAGCTGTATCTGGCTGGCGATGGCATCACCCGTGGCTACCTGTTCCGCCCGGGCCTGACCGCCGAACGTTTCGTGCCGAACCCGCTGTCGAAAACCGGCGAGCGCATGTATCGCACCGGCGACCTGACCCGCTTCACTGACGACGGCCGTATCGAATATGTCGGGCGCATCGACCATCAGGTGAAGGTGCGCGGGTTCCGCATCGAACTGGGTGAAATCGAAGCGCGTTTGCTGGCCCGCAACAGCGTGCGCGACGGCGTGGTGCTGGCCGTGGATGGCCCGAGCGGTCAGCAACTGGTCGCGTACGTGGTACCGAGCGACAGCAGCCTGAGCCTCGAAGAGCAGGACGCTCTGAGCCAGGCGTTGCAGGACGTGCTCAAGGCGCATCTGCCGGAGTACATGGTGCCGGCGCAGTGGCTGTTCCTCGAGCAGTTGCCGCTGACCCCGAACGGTAAACTCGACCGCAAGGCCTTGCCGGCACCGGACGCCAGCCAGTCGCAGCGCGATTACGTGGCGCCGTCGACGCCGCTGGAGCAACAACTGGCTGAAGTCTGGCAGGACATTCTCAAAATCGAACGCGTCGGCGTCACCGACAACTTCTTTGCCTTGGGCGGCGATTCGATCATCTCGATTCAGCTGGTCAGCCGCGCGCGTCAGCAGGGGATTCGTTTCACCCCGAAAGATTTGTTCCAGCAGCAGACCGTGCAGAAACTCGCCACGGTGGTCTCGGTCGATCACGCCGACTCCGTCAGCGACACCCCGGCGGACTATCCGTTGGCCCAACTGGATCAAGCGCAGCTCGATGCATTGCCGATGCCGGCTGACATGATCGAGGACGTCTACCCGCTGTCGCCGATGCAGGAAGGCATGCTCTTCCACACGCTGTCGGATAACGGCAGCAGCCTTTACATGCAACAGGTCAGCCTGCCGATCAAGGGCCTGGACGTGGAGCGTTTCCGCAAGGCCTGGGAGTTCGTGATTGTCCGCCAGGCCATTCTGCGCACCAGTTTTCATTGGCAGGATGGCTTGAGCAAACCGTTACAGGTGGTGCATCGCCATGCGCCGTTGCAAATGCAGGTGCTCGACTGGCGCGAACGCGACTTCAGCGAAGCGGCTATCGCCGAGTTCGCCAGCGATGACCGCGCCCTGGGCTTCGACCTGGCCGATGCGCGCTTGCAACGGATCACCCTGCTGCGCCTGAGCGACGATCAGTATCAAATGATCTGGACCAGCCACCACATCCTGATGGATGGCTGGAGCAGCTCGCGCCTGTTCGGCGAGGTTTTGCAGTACTACGCCAAGGGCGAAATCATCGGCGAGAACGGTCGTTACCGCGACTTCATCGCCTGGTTGCAGGCGCAGGATCAGGACGCTCAGGAGCTGTTCTGGAAGGCGCGTCTGGCCGTGGTCAACGAGCCGACGGCCCTGAGCCAGGCGATGCATCCGCGCCACAGCGTCGATGTCGCCGGCCACGATGCGATCTATTCCAATTGGGACAAAGCGCAAACCACGCGCCTGTTGCAGTTCTGCCGCGATCTGCGCATCACCCCCAACACGCTGATTCAGGGCGCATGGCTGCTGCTGTTGCAACGCTACACCGGCCAGCAGACGGTGACCTTCGGTGCCACAGTGTCGGGACGTCCGGAAAGCCTGGCGAATGTCGGCAACATGCTGGGTCTGTTCATCAACACCTTGCCGATCATTCAGACGCCGCAAGCGGATCAGCGTCTGGCGGACTGGCTGGGCGAAGTGCAGGCTTACAACCTCGACATTCGCGATTATTCCCAGGCGCCGCTGGCCGATGTACAACGCTGGTCCAACCTCGGTGGGCAGGCGCTGTTCGACAGCATCGTAGTGTTCGAAAACTTCCCGATCGACGACCGTTTGCAGGAAGAAAACGACACCGACCTGACCTTCGGCAAATCCATCGGCCATGGCGTGACCAACGTGCCGATGGACCTCGCGGTGATGCTCGGCGACGAGTTGTCGATCGAATACCTGTATCTGCGCAGCCACTTCAGTGCCGACGCCGTTGTCGGTATTCGCCAGACCATGGAGAACACGATTGCCGCGATGTTGGCGGCACCGTACGAGCGCCTCGGCAACTTGCAGCGCCTGAGCAACGAGCAATGGCAAGCAGCACAGGCCTGGAGCGCCGAACCGGCTCACTCGCATCAAACGACCCTGTTGCCTGAACTGATCAGCCGTCACGCGCAACAGCAGCCGCAGGCGATTGCCTTGCAATGCGCGGGGATGAGCCTGAGCTACGGCGAACTCGAACAGCGGGCCAATCGTCTGGCTAACTGTCTGATCGAACACGGTGCCGGGCCGGAAGTAGTGATCGGCGTGGCCTTGCCGCGTTCGCTGGAGATGGTGGTGAGCTTCCTCGCCGTCCTCAAGAGCGGTGCGGCGTACGTGCCGCTGGATATTGAGTATCCGCCGGAGCGTCTGGCATACATGATCGAAGATTCGGGCATGGCACTGCTGCTGACCCAGAGCAGCCTGCGCGCGACGCTGCCGGCGCCGGAAGGTCTGCTGCGCCTGGAAATCGATCACCTTGATGAAAGCCGCTACGCCGACCACGTTCCCGACTGCCGCGTTCACGAGCAGGGTCTGGCGTATCTGGTCTACACCTCCGGTTCCACCGGGCGTCCAAAAGGCGTGGCGGTCACCCAAGGCCCGCTGAGCATGCACTGCCAGGCGATTGCCGAGCTGTATGAAATGGACGCCAGCAGTTGCGAGCTGCACTTCATGTCGTTCGCCTTCGACGGCGCCCATGAGCGCTGGCTGAGCACCTTGTACAGTGGTGGTCGCCTGGTGATCCGTGACGGTTGCCTGTGGACGCCGGAGCAGACCTATCAGGCGCTGCACGATTACGGCATCACCATCGCCTGCTTCCCGCCGGCCTACCTCAAACAACTGGCTGAATATGCGGCGGCCAGCGGCATTGCGCCGCCGCCCGTGCGGATCTATTGCTTCGGCGGCGATGCGGTGCCGGATCAGACTTTCGAGCAGGTCAAGGCTGCGCTGCGTCCCGAGTACTTCACCAACGGCTACGGCCCGACCGAAACCGTGGTCACGCCGATGCTCTGGAAAGTCCCGGTCAGCCAGCATTGCGAAGCGGCTTATGCACCGATCGGCCGCGCCGTCGGCGCGCGTTCGTTGTACGTGCTCGACGAGGATTTGAACCCGTTGCCGCCCGGTTTTGCCGGTGAGCTGTACATCGGCGGGTACGGTGTCGCCCGTGGTTATCACGGGCGTGCGGACCTGACCTGCGAGCGCTTTGTACCGAACCCGTTCGCGGCGGGCGAGCGCTTGTATCGCAGCGGCGATCTGGTGCGTTTGCGTACCGACGGTGTGGTCGATTACGTTGGCCGTATCGACCATCAGGTCAAGGTGCGCGGCTTCCGCATCGAACTGGGCGAAGTCGAAGCCAGTCTGCGCCAATTGCCTTCGGTCACCGATGCACTGGTGATCGCCCGTGACAATGCCTCTGGCAAGCAACTGATCGGTTATGTGGTCACCGTAACTGGCGAAGACATCGGCGATGAACTCAAGGCTGGCCTGCGTGCTTCGTTACCGGAATACATGGTGCCGGCGCAGATCGTCTGCCTGGATGCTTTCCCCGTCACGCCAAATGGCAAGCTCGATCGCAAGGCGTTGCCGGAACCGGAATTCGAAACCGAGGAATACATCGCGCCGCGCAACGAGCAGGAAAGCTTGCTCGCGGACATCTGGGCGCAGGTGCTGCAGGTCGAGCAGGTGGGTATCAGCGATAACTTCTTCGAACTGGGCGGCGACTCGATTCTGAGTTTGCAGGTGATCTCCCGCGTCAGAAACCACCCGACGTTGCAGATGGATCTCAAGCTGCGCGACCTGATGCGTTATCAGACCATCGCCGGCATCGTCGAGCAGGAAGTGGCGAAGGAGGGCACGGCCCAGCCACAGACGGACGTCACGCAAGTGGCCACCGAGGGGCTGTTCAATCTCTTGCCGATTCAGGAGTGGTTCTTTGCCGAAGGCATGGCCGAGGCGCATCACTACAATCAGTCGCTGCTGCTGAGCGCGCGCCAGCCGCTGGATCTGGACGCACTGGAGCAAGCGCTGAGCTGGGTCGAGCAACATCACGACTCGTTGCGTCTGCGTTTCAGCCACGAAGGCGGACGCTGGTTGCAACGCTACTGTGACCTCAACGAACAGGGCGAAGTGTTGCTCTGGCGTCGCGAAGCGGACAACAGCGAGCAGGTCGAAGCGCTGGCCAACCTCGCCCAGCGCAGCCTGAAACTCGACGACGGGCCGGTCTGGCGGGTGATGCACGTCGCCTTGCCCGATGGCCAGGCGCGATTGCTGGTGGTGATTCATCACTTGGTGGTCGACACCGTGTCCTGGCGGATTCTGCTCGACGATTTGAAAGTGGCCTACGAGGCGTGCGTGCAGGGGCAGGAGCCGAAACTGCCGATTCGCACCAGCAGTTATCGTTCGTTCGCCGAGGCGTTACAGACCCAGGCGCCGGTGATCGCCGAGCAGGAACTGTCGTATTGGCTGGAGCAACTGGATCAGCCGGGCGTCGATCTGCCGTGCGACAACCCGCGCGGCAAAAACCTCGTGCGCCAACAAGCGCAGGCGCGGCTCAAACTGTCACGCGAACACACCGAACAACTGCTCAAACAAGCCCCGGCGGTGTACGGCACGCAGATCAACGATCTGCTGCTGTCGGCACTCAGTCGCGCGCTGTGCCGCTGGAGTCAACAACCGTCGGCGCTGATCCTGCTCGAAGGCCATGGTCGCGAAGACCTGTTCGAGACCATTGATCTGAGCCGCAGTCTGGGCTGGTTTACCAGCATGTTCCCGGTGCGTTTGCGTCCAGACAGCGATGACATTGGCCGTTCGATCATCAACGTGCAGGCGCAATTGGCAGCGGTGCCGCAGAAGGGCATCGGCTACGGCGTGTTGCGTCATCTGGCGGGGGCCGAGGTGTCCCGGCAACTGGCCGAGCTGCCGCAAGCGCGGGTCACGTTCAACTACCTGGGCCAGTTCGACCAGAGCTTCGACGAGCAGGCGTTGCTGGTGCCGGCGCTGGAAGAAACCGGTGACAACTACAGCCTCAAAGCCAACCTGGGCAACTGGCTGGAAATTGTCGGCCAGGTCTATGACGGTCAGTTGGCCATGCGCTGCATCTACAGCAGCCAGCGGTATCGCGCCGGCACCATGGATGCCTTGATGAACGATTTCCAGCGTGAGCTGGAGGCGTTGGTCGAGCATTGCATGGCACGCGTGGGCTGATCGCCAATTGCACTGACTCTTGTGGGGGGCGTCGCCCGTGCGCGCCCCTTGTTTGCTCATACAAGGACCTTATCGATGTCGTTACACCCTGATCTGGAAGCCTTCCTCGACCTCGCTCAAGACAGCCAGGACGCCGGCCTGCCGGCCATGCACCAATTGACCCCGAGCGAAGCCCGGGCGACTTTCGAGCAGACCACGGCGCAGTTGCGCTGGCCTGTGCCCGAAGATCTGCACGTTACACCGGTCGACACCCTGGCTCGCGACGGTGCGCCATTGGCGTTGCGTCTGTACCGGCCCAATGGTGCGTCTGCGCCGATGCCGGTGCTGGTGTATTTTCACGGCGGCGGTTTTGTCGTCGGCAGCCTCGACTCCCATGACGGTGTGTGTCGTGAATTCTGCCAACGTACACCCTGTGCGGTGCTTTCGGTTGGTTATCGGCTGGCACCGGAGCATCGCTTTCCTACGGCGCTGGAAGATGGCGAGGATGCCTTGTCGTGGCTGGCGGAAAACGCTGCGGGCCTGGGTCTCGACACCTCGCGCGTAGCGTTTGGCGGCGACAGTGCCGGTGCTACCCTGGCCACCGTGCTGGCTGTGCAAGCGGTGGTACAGCCGTCGACGGTGGCCGTCGCGCCCAAGGTGCAGTTGTTGTGTTATCCGGTTACCGATGCATCGCGCACTCATGATTCACGCTTGCTGTTCGGCGAGGGTTATCTGCTGGAGAACGATACGCTGGACTGGTTCTATCAGCACTATGCCCGCAGCCCGCAGGACTATTTAGACTGGCGCTTTTCGCCATTGCTGGCGGAGGACTTGCGTGGTGTGGCTCCGGCGATTGTGCTGTTGGCCGGGTTTGATCCGTTGCTGGATGAGGGGCAGGCTTATGCGGATAAATTGCGTGAGCACGGTGTGAGTGTTGAGCTTGAGCATTGTTCGGGGTTGACCCATGACTTGCTGCGTATGGCTTGCGTTATGCCTGATGTTTTGCAGGTGCATGAACGCCTGAGCCGGGTTTTGGCGCGGGCTTTGGGTTGATTGTGGTTTGGTTGGGGGTGAATATCCGTTGCTGCGGGTGTTGCTGATTAGGGTTCCGCCCTTACGGCGGGTCACTTTTGGCAAACGCCCCAAAAGTAACCAAAAGGTCTGTGCCCTGACGTTCGGCCCCTCGCTGAGGCTCGGGGTCCCTTCGTTCCGGAATTGATCCGGGGGCATCGCCTCCGGTTTGCTTCGCTGCACCTCCTTTCGATGTGTTTGGCTTCGCCAAACGGTCGCTGCGCTCCCACCCCCGGATCAACCCCTCCACTCAGCCTGCCGACGGGCTCCGAGATCAAGATCAAGAGCGGTACTCGAGCTTGCGCTCATTGTGTTGAGTGGGGCGGCATGCGCCGCGTGCGGGGTGTACTTGTTTTCTTGTGGGAGTTGACTTGCCAGCGATGGCGGCCTGACAGCCGACCAAGTTTTGATAGATGTACTCAACCCCTTGTAGGAGTTGCCGAAGGCTGCGATCTTTTGATCTGCTTGGCTTTGGCTTTGGCTTTGGCTTTGGCTTTGGCTTTGGCTTTGGCTTTGGCTTTTGACGTTGCTTTTGATCTCCAGGCCCATCGGCAGGCTGAGTGGAGGGATTGATCCGGGCGAGGGAGCGTAGCGACCGTACGACGCAGTCGTATACAGCGGAAGGAGGTGCAGCGAAGCAAACCGGAAACGCTGCGCCCGGATCAATCCCGTAGCGAAGGAACCCGAGCCTAAGCGAGGGCCGTACGTCAGGGTAAAGCCTTTTTGGTTACTTTTTCGGCGTCTGGAAAAAGTGACCCGCCGTAAGGGCGGAACCCTAATCAGCAACACCCGCAGCAACGGATATTCACCCAACCCCCAAGAACATGGTCGGCCCAAAGGCCGCCAAAAAAAGCCAAAAAAAAGCCCCACCAAGGCAGGGCTTTCTTAAAAGCGAAAAATCAGAAGTCAGCCTTCACCGACATCACGAAATTACGCGGATCACCATAAAAGTTACCGAACCCTTCGGTACCAATGGTCGAGTAGTAACGCTTGTCAAACAGGTTATTCCCGTTCAACGCAACCGACCAGGTGTCATCGATACGGTAGCCAATGCGACCGTTCCACACGGCATAACCGGCACCATCAATGTTGTCACCGCCCAAGGGCGAAGTCCGGTAGTTGCCCGTCTGCGCATTAACGCCAGCACCAATCGTCACGCGATCCAGCGGCCCGCTCAGGCTGTAGTCACCCCACACACGCAACAGATGACGCGGCACGTAGGAGTTATAGATCACGCCGTCTTGGGTGGCGTCAGCATCCTCCAGCACTTTGGTCTGGGTATAGGTATAGCCAGCCAACAATTGCAGGCGATCAATCACCTCACCGCTGACTTCAGCCTCGAAGCCCTGCGCGCGCACCTTGCCGGAGTTGATCGAGCAAGAGCTGTCTTCGCAGCGAGGGTCATCCTGAGCCGCATCTTTCTGAAGGGTGCGGAACAGGTTGAAGGAGCTGTTCAGACGTCCGTCGAACCACTCACCCTTGATCCCCAACTCGTAGCTCTGGCCAACCAATGGCTTGAGGGTGCTGCCATCGATAGTCTTGTAGGCGCCTTGCGGGGTAAAGATGTCGGTGTAGCTGGCATACGCAGTCAGGTTGTCGTTGAGGTCGAACAGCACACCGGCGAACGGCGTGACCTGCCCGGTTTCCGTGGACTTGGTGTTGACCTGGGTGCCCTCACCGCGGAAGTACTGCACCGAGTCGGTGTCGGACTTGTACCAGCTCACACGGCTGCCCAGTACGAGGGTCAGCGGATCGGCGAGTTTCAGGCGCGCGATGGAGTAAGCGCCGTACTGCTTGATGTGCATGTCCACCGGGCCGCCACGGGAGGCATTGGCCAGGTAGTAGCTTTCGTCCGGTTGCGGGATGTGGTGGTTGGGGTTGAGCACGTTCTGCCGTTGGGGCAGGGCGGCTACCGCGTAGAAGTCATCCTTGTGCGAGCGGCTGGCGTTGGCGCCGACCGTCAGTTCGTGTTGCTGGCCGAAGGCGTCGAATTTGCCATCCACGTAGGCATCGAAGCCGTAGTCGCGCTGGTCGTAGTCGTAAATGCTGCCCAGCATCAGCGTGTTGGAGGCGGTGGCACCGATCGGTACTGCGCCGCTCGGGAACGCGTATTCCATGTCCTGAGTGTTGCGCGAGTAGACGCCGGCGACCTTGAGCGACCAATCGTCGTTGAATTGGTGTTTCAGGTCGGCGAAGTAAGTGGCGCGTTTGCTGCGCTGGTTGTTCCACGCGGTGTTCAGGCACGTGGAGCGCTTGAGGTGCAGGTCGGAGCCGTCGGCGTAACGCGGCAGACCGCCCCAGCACGGCGTGGCATCGACGTCTTCCCAGGCGAAGCCCAGGCCCAGGGTAGTGTCGGGGCTGAGGTCGAAGTCTAGGGCGCCGTAGTAGATCTGGTCCTTGCGGCTGGCCACGTCATAGAAGTACTGACGGGTCTGTTCGGTGACCACGGCGCGACCACGGATGGTGCCAGCGTCGTTCAGCGGGCCGCCAGTATCGACCTGACCGCGATAGTTGTCCCACGTCCCTGCCGACAGCGACAGTTGTGTGTGCGCGGTGTCCTGGCCGCGCTTGCGCACGAAGTTGACGCCACCGGCTGTGCCGCCTGCGCCTTTCATCATGCCCGCTGCACCGCGCAGGACTTCCACGCGGTCATAGATGGCCATGTCGCTGTTGAAACTGTCGGCCTGTACGTAGCTGCTGCCCATATCCAGCGGCACGCCGTCGTACTGATATTGACCGGTCATGCGGAAACCGCGTGAGTAGAAATACTTGCCGCCCATTGGCGAGTCGTAAACGGTGATGCCCGGCGTCTTTTCCATCACCTGTTCGATGGTGTTGAGGTTCTGGTCGTCGAGCATTTTGCGGGTCATCACCGTGACCGATTGCGGTGTTTCCTTCAGCGAGTGCACACCCTTGCCGATGGTCACTGCGCCTGTAGTGTAGGAGTTGCTGCCCTCGGTGGTGGCGGTCAGGTGCTGGGCGTTGACGTTGGTCGGTGCCAACTCCATTGCATCGCCTGTGGTCGGGCCGAGTACCGTGACGGTATTGCCGTCGCGCTGATAGCTGATGCCAGTGCCCTTGAGGATGGCTTTGAGCGAGTCGTCATCCTGATACCGGCCGCTGAGCGGGCTGGAGCGCAGACCTTGCAGGTTTTCCGGGCTGTAGATGATTTGCAGGCTGGTCTGCTGGCCCAGCGCCTGGAGCGCCTGCGCCAGTGGCTGAGCCGGAATGTTCAGGGTCCATTCCTGCGCCTGGACGTAAGGGGCGGCAGCGACAGTCAGTGCCAGACCCAGACCGGTGCTGGCCAGTCGGGAGCTTGTCGCGCCGTGCATCAGCAGGGCTCGAGTCAGAGGGCGAAGCATGAAACGGGATGCGGACATGAGGTTAAGACCTTGGCAGGTATAGTTGTTAATGGTTCTTATTCATCTCATTAAGACGAGGAAGCCGCGGCAAACCGGAAAATTATTTTTTCCAGCCTGGCCACGGCCTCTTCAATCAAGCAGTTTGCAGTTCGCTTTTGACCTTGCCGGCCTCCATGCGCACAAGCTGATCGGCAACGTCGAAGTAACGGTCATCATGGGAAATCACGATGATGGTTTTGCCCAGACGTTTCAGGTCGGGCAACAGTTCGGTGTAGAAAATGCGCCGGAACGTCGGATCCTGATCCGCCGCCCATTCATCGAACACCAGCACCGGACGCTCTTCGAGCCAAGCGTTGACCAGCGCCAGTCGCTTGCGTTGGCCGGTGGACAAATCGGTGGTGCTGAAGGCGCCGTCGCGCACGCTGACCTTGTGCGCAATCTCCAGACGCTCCAGGTAGCGCGTGGCGTCCTGCGGGACTTCGCGGTCGCCCTGAATCAGATCATCGAACAGGTAATAGTCGGCAAAGATGGTGGTGAAGTTCTGCCGGTAATCATCGCGGTTGAGCGCGGTGATCGGTTGATCGTTGACGCGGATTTCGCCCTCGGTCGGTGCATAGAGACCCAGCAACAGTTTGATCAACGTGGTTTTGCCACAACCGTTTTCGCCGACAATGAACACGATGTCACCCTGTTCGATGCGCAGGTTGACTGGCCCCAGACGGAACGGTTCGCTGCCTTCCACTGGAGGGAAGGCGTAGCGCACATTGTTCAGTTCCAGACTGTTGACGACGCCGGGTTTCTTGCCGTGATCCTCCAGCAACAGATGCGGTTCGGGCGAGGAAAACTGCTCGCTCAGCTCGGCGATGCGGCGGAAGGCAATTTGTGCGCGGCTGATGATCGGCAAGGTGCTGACCAGATGTTCCAGCGGCCCCTTCATGTACAGCAGCACCAGGACAAAACCGCTCATCACCGCTTTATCGCCGCTAGGCCAGAAGGATTGCAGGGCCAGCGCCAGGCCGATCACCACGAAGAACAGCATCGAACCGAACGACTTGGCGATGACGAAGGTGTTGATCGATTTGATCTGGGTGTCGCAGATTTTTTCTGCGGTTTTCTGAATCCCGGCGACAAACATGCGCTGACGCCGTGGACGATGAATGCGCAGTTCCTTGGCACCCTCGGCAATCGCGTTGTAGTGCTTTTGCAGTTCATCTTCGCAATCACGGGCGGCGTAGAAACCGCGCATGCCCTTGGCCCGGGCAATCGCCTGAATGGTCGTGCCGATGGCGATGGCCACCAGCATCATCAGGAACATCGGCCACGACAGCATCGCCAGATAACCAAGGCAGCCGAGGGTGACGGTCATCGAAATCGCCAACGGCGCAAAGGCGAAGGCGAAGTCACTGATGGTGTCGACGTCGTGAGTCAATACCGGGATCAGGCGATGGCTGCGATAGCGTTCGATCTGGTCGATCGGCGCCGACAGCACTTTTTCCCCCAGTTCCTTGCGCAGCTTGGCAATGATGTGTTGGCCGACATAGTTGGTGCCGATGTCGGACAGAATCGTCGTCAGCAGCGCCAGTGCACACAGGCCGGCGAAGATCATGACTACGGTGCGGGTCAGGCCGTCGTCGGAGTGCAGGGCATTGTTGATGGTCGCCAGCAGCACAGTGACACTCAGGCCGCCGATCATGCCAAGCACGATGGACGCAGAGACGATCAGGCGGAAGGGCTTGAGCAGGGCGAACAATTCGTTGATCGCCCCACGCGTAGGCTTGGTCATGGAGGATTCCTGCTTCGATGCGGAGGGAGTGCCGGTACTTAAGGAAAACGAATGGTCACGGACTTTCTTTAAACGACCGCAGGTGGGCTGCGGTCGCGTGAGGCGGGATCAGAGGTCGCGCACTACTCGAAACCCGAGCCAGTCGCCCTTGCTGGTTGGCCAGCTGCTGTTGCGGTTGCCGGAACGGGAGAACACCGGCGCTTCGCCCCAGTCGTTACCGCGCATGACCTGGCGCTCGCAATTTTCCTGCGTCCATGGGCGACCGTCGCTCGGTACGTCGGAATAATCCTTGTGATAACAGTCGGCGGTCCATTCGTAGACGTTGCCGTGGGCGTCATAAACGCCAAACGCGTTGGCCGGGAAGGTGCCGGCCGGTGAGGTGAAGTTGTAGCCGTCGGCGGCGCCATAGGTGTTGGCGTGTTTGGATATCTGGTAGTTGTTGCCTTCATCGAACGGGAACGGGAAGGGCCCGGTGCTGCCACCGCGGGCGGCGTATTCGCGGATCGATTCGCTCTGCAGGCGATAAGCGTTGCCGGTCTTCTTCGACAGCCAGTCGATGTAGCCTTGGGCTTCAGCGACGTTCATGCACACGGCCGGATCGCGCGCCGTCTGTTTGAATTCGGGTTTTCCGGCCGTGCAGCGACGACCCGGACGATCATCGAAGTCATAAGGTTTGTTGCCGGTTTCGCGCACATACGCGTCCCATTCGCCCACCAGCACCTGGAAGCGGCTGATGGCGAACGGTTTGCTGAAGGTCACTTCGTGGCGTGGGCCTTCGTCCGGTTCGCGACCGACTTCGTCGTCCGGGGTGCCCATGGTGTAACTGCCGGTCGGCAACACCACCATTTCCGGGCAGTCCTTGCAGTCTTTGAACACTTTTCCGGGTGCCGGCGGGGTGGCAGCTTGAGCGGCGCCGGGCAACAGGCCGGCGCACAGCGCAGTCAGAGCCAGGGCGGGGAGCGCCTTGAAAGTGAAGCGGGTGTGAGGCTTTTTCATGAGTCGTCTCTGTGAAAGGAAAACTGGAGTCGAGGAATCAGGCGCGCAGTTTTTTACCGAGGATGTCCATGAACCGGTCGACTTCGGTTTCGTTGTTCAGCAGCCCTGGCGACGTACGAATCACCGGACCGACATCGCGGCTGACGGCATCGCAGATCACCCGGTTGTTCATCAGGTAAGCGGCCACTTCATCACTGTCCTGGCCCTTGACCCGGAAAAAGCTGAAACCGGCGGAAAACTTCGGATCGAGCGGGGTTACCAGTTCGATGTTCGACTGTTCGCGCAGGCGCTGTTTCAGGTAGCTGTTGAGCTGATGGATGCGGGCCTGCACGTCGGCCTTGCCCAGTTGCAGGTGCAACTTGAAGGCTTCGTCCAGCGCCCAGCGATGTTCGAAGGCGTGGTAACCGCCCGGGGTCATGGTGTTGGCGAACGTCGTGGCTTCGGAAAATGTCGGTACGCTGGGGCTGATGTACTTGAGCTCTTCGCTGCGGCTGCAAACGATGCCGGTGCCGCGGGGGCCGAACATCCACTTGTGGGTGCCGGCAATGAAAAAATCGCAGTTCATCTGCGCGAAGCTCAGGTCATCGACACCGAAGCCGTGCACCCCGTCGACCACGTAAATCAGCCGATCCTTGTCGTCGCGTCCGCGATTGTGTTCATCGACCAGACGCGAGATGTCGGCGATCGGCAATTTCACTCCGCTGCCCGAATGCACCCAGGTCATGCCCAGTACGCGGGTTTCGGGGCGGATGTTGCGGTTGATGGTGTCGAGTACCTGATCCAGCGAAATGCTTTGCGAAGTGTCGAACAGCTTGAGTTTGCGAACTTGTGTGCCGTCGCGCCGGCTACGGAATTCGAGAATGTTGCGGGTTGAGTAATGCTCGTGAACCGTGGTCAGGATCTCCTGATCCGGGCGAACATGTACGCCGCCATAAATCATCGCCAGGCCTTCGGTGGTGCTGCCGGTGAGAGCGATCTGGCTCGGTTTGGCTTGCAGGTACTTGCCGGCCCAGACCCGCACGTTTTCTTCGCGCTGCTCGGTGACGCCCAGGTCCCAGTCCATCGCCAGTCCCGGATTCAGATCCAGCGCTGCGCGATGGCGTTCGATGGCCTCGCGCACGGGGCGGGGATGTGAAGTGACCAGAAAGTTGGCGAAGTGAATGGCCTGCGGATCCTGATCGAACAACTGGCGCAATTGCGCCCATTTGTTGCCCGGCAGCGCAGGGTGAGGGGTGGCAGCGGTCGCGCAGGCAAGGCTGGAACCCAGGGGCAGGGCAGCGGCGAGTACGCCGGCCTGTTTCAGGAATGTACGACGGTCAGTCATGGCTTGGCCGCATCCTGACGGGAAATCAGCGTGGGTTTTGCAGCCTTTTGCACTTGATCCCAAACGCGCAGGAAGTTGCCGCCCCACAGCTTGGCGATGTCCGCTTCGGAATAGCCACGCTGGATCAGCTCGGCGGTGACGTTGCGGATTTCGCCGACGTTTTCCCAGCCCTTGATGCCGCCACCATCGTTGAAGTCCGAAGCGATGCCGACGTGGTCGATGCCGATCTTGCGCACGGTGTAATCGATGGCGTCGCCGAGATCCTTGAGGGTCGCTTTCGGCTCTTCTTCAAGAATGCCGTAGAGGCCGCTGGCGTATTGCCCGAGTTTCTGTTCGGACCAGGCGGTGATGATCGGATCGCCCGGCATCAGGGCCATGGCCAGGTTCGGCAGTGGCGGCAGGTCGAAGCGTGCGCGCAGGGCGTTGAGTTTGTCCTGGGTGCCTTGAGTCAGCGGTTTGAGGTACTGCGAAAAGCCGACCACCTGCACTACGCCGCCATTGTTTTTGATCAGTTGCAGCTCTTTGTCGCTGAGGTTGCGTGGAATATCCACCGCCGCTCGCGGCGCCGAGTGCGAGGCGACAATCGGCGTACGACTCAACTGCACGACTTGCTCCAGACCTTTGGTCGACATCTGCGAGACGTCGATGATCACCCCCAGATCGTTCAAGCGATGCACGGCTTGTTTGCCGATGTCGGAGAGACCGTCGAGCGCGTCGGGAGAGTCATTGAAAAAGGGCAGCGGGCGCGAAGAGTCGGCCCAGCTGTTGTTACCGATATAGCTGAAGCCGAACATGCGCATGCCGCGTCCGGCCCACAAGTCCAGTTTGCTCAGGTCGTTGCCCAGTGGATAGGCGTTGAGCATGCTGATGAAAATCGCAAACTTGCCTTCACCGTGCAGACGGCGGAAATCATCCGGGGTATAGGCGATGCCGACCTGATTGGGGAAGTCGCGCACCATCCCGGAAATGATCTTGTAGCGCACTTCCTGCTGGTTGCGCGCTTCCTCGACAAAACCTTCGGTCGGGCGGTGCGGTGCATTCGGGCCATTCCACATTTCCGGCCAGCCAAATACGGTCAGTGCTGCGCCGGACAGCCGTCCACGGTTGGCCTTGATCAGGTCGAACTGCCCCGAGCCATCCTTGTCGGCTTCGTTGCCGTGAGTGCCGAAGCTCAACGGCACGGTGATGTGGCTGTCGAAAGAGAGGATGCGATCCTGCAGTTCGGTCGCCTGCTTCATCACTTTGACCGGATAGCCGGGGTTGTCCCGAAACCAGTAATCCCAAGCCAGAAACCCTGCGCCGGCGCTGATCGCCAAGGCCAGCGGCAGGCCGATAAATAGAGCCTTTTTCGAACGCGGTTTTGTCATTGCCATCTCATTCAGGTTCGCCGTCGAGGTTCAGGCGCAGGGGCCTTTGCTATCTGGGAGGAACGAGCGGCGGAGCGGGTAATTTAGGGACGGAAGGTGAAAAGGCGACGGCGAATGCCGGGATCTTTCACCGCGGCCATAAATTTCCTCGGCGAGCAAACGTTCTAGCTTGGATAAAGCCTGCTTCATGGCTGACACAGGTAGGGCAATGACGATCTCTCGACGCTGGTTCATGGCGGGCATGGCACTCACGGGCGCCGCGCTGCCTGCCGCTTTTTATGCACATCGTGAACTGACCCGTGAGGAGTTTCCGATCACCCCGGGAGAGGCCACGGTCGACCTGGCGGACACGGCTGGCCAGCAGTTGGCGGACAGTTTGCGCGGCGTGTGGGACATTCGTTTCACTGGTGCTGCCGCTGGACTGGATGGCTTGCCCAATGAAGGTCTGGAGCTGTTTCTCGACATTGCCCACCGTGGCCGCGGTTTGCGCGGTTATCTCGACACGGGGGCTAACCTGCGTTCCGAGGCGCCAGTGCGTTATCAAGTCATCGGCGATCTGGCGCCGGGTAATGGCGCCGAGATGTTCTGGCGTCTGATGCGCAGCGATGCGCCGCAAGCGCCGGCGGTGTACGAATTCAAAGTAAAACTGGACGAAGTCTGGGCCGCGTTCGGCAACGCTGGCAGCGGCACGTTTACCGGACAAGTGCTGCGACTGGATCGCGCGCTGGGTCTACCAGAACTCGACAATCACTTCATCGCGATCAAGCGACGGTTTCCCGAAGCCCGAGAAAGAGTCGGATTGAATCCGGCGTTTCTGGCGTGGCTGGTAGCGCCCGAACATCGGCTGTTCCATCAGCTCTGGCATGCGTCGCGGGACAAGTGGCACAAACTCTCCGAAAAAAAACGTGATGCGTTACGTGGTATCGGCTGGCAACCTGGCCCACGGGACAAGGAGCGTGATGCCCGTGGGCCGCGTAAGGATCGCAACGGCTCGGGCATCGATTTTTTCTTCATGCATCGACACATGCTGGGCAAAGCCCGTTCGATGCAAGACTTGCCGTCATGGCAGGCATTCCCCATGCCGCAGCCGGAGCTGGAGCGTGACCGTCAGGGCTTCGCCCGCTACTTCGACAATCACGACGGCAACGCATTGCCGCCAACGTGGCTGACCGAAGGCGACGACGAGTACACCAAGTGGGTCAGCGACATCAAAGCGGCCGAAACCTATCACAGTAATTTTCAGGTGTGGGAGTCGCAGTACCGCGATCCGCGCTACTTGTCGAAACTCACCCTCGGCCAGTTCGGCTCGGAAGTCGAACTGGGCCTGCACGACTGGTTGCATATGCGCTGGGCATCGGTGGCCCGCGACCCGTCCAACAACATTCCAGTGCCGATGGCGCGGGATCAGGCGGATTTCGCCGCGCGTTGGTATGCCCCGGAAAACGACTTTCTCGGCGATCCGTTTTCCTCCCATGTGAACCCGGTGTTCTGGCGTTTTCATGGCTGGATCGATGATCGGCTTGAAGACTGGTTCCGCGCCCACGAGCGTTTTCACCCGGGGGAAGTCAGTCGCCTCGAGGTCAACGGCGTGCCGTGGTTTGCGCCGGGGCGCTGGGTTGAGGTCGATGACCCCTGGCTGGGCCCCGACACTCACGGCTGCAGCAGCGTGCCCGGCCTGCAAGTCGGGCGCTCGGTAGAGATGGACCCGGAAACCATGAAGCTCGCCCTGCGCATCACCTTCGGTGACGAAGACAACATGGCCGACCTGTTCCGTAAGGTGCCGCAGCGGCCGTGGTACGCCAGGCATTTGAAGGTGAAAGGCCGGCAACTTTAAGCGTCACCCATCCGACACAACGCAATACCCCCTGTAGGAGCTGCGGCACGCTGCGATCTTTTGATCTTGTTTTTCTAGATCAAAAGATCACAGCGTGCCGCAACTCCTACAGGTTTTTGGTTCGGTAAAAGAGAGTGTGAGTGTTCGCTGTCAGATAACTTGCCAGCCACCGCCCAGCGCCTTGTACAAGGCAATGCTCGCCTGCAGTCGCGACAGGCGCAGTTGCACGTTCATGTCCTGCGCCGCATACAAGGTGCGCTGGGTTTGCAGCACGGTGAGCAAGTCCTCGGCACCCGCCTGATAACGGCTTTGCGCGATGTCGAAAGCGGTTTGCGCCTGACTCAATTCTTCGCTTTGCCACTGCCGTTGCTCATCGAGGCCACGGATGGTGCTCAGGGCTTTTTCGACATCGGCAAAGCCATTGATGATCGCCCCGCGATAGGTCTCCAGCAATTCATCCTGACGGGCCTTGGCCTTGTCGCGTTCGGCGCTCAAGCGCCCGTTGTTGAAGATCGGCGCCGTCAATCCGGATGACAGGTTGTAGAACGTTGTGCGCAGCAGATCCGCCGCCAGATCGGCACCGGTGCCGAGGCTGGCGGTGAGGGTGATTTTTGGCAGCATGGCCGCGCGGGCTACGGTGACGTCAGCCTGGGCCGCCGCCAGTCTGGCTTCTGCGCTGGCGATGTCCGGACGTCGACTCAGCAGATCGCTGGGCACGCCACTGGCGATGTTTGGCCACTGCAATTGCGCGAATGCCTGCTGAGGCGAGGACAGCGCCTGCACCGGTTGACCGAGCAGGGCGGCGAGGGTGATCAGCGCTTCGCGGGCCTGTTGCTGCACCAGCGGCAATTTGCGCTGTTGCTCGGCCACCAGACTTTTTTGCTGGGCCAGTTCCAGCGCGGTGGCGCTGCCTGCGTCAAAGCGGGTTTGCACCAGGTGCAGCACGTTCTGCGCGTTGGCCAGATTGAGTTCGGCAATGCGCGCCTGCTCACGCAAGGCGAGCGCCTGGGTGTAGCTGTTGGCGACGCCGCTTTGCAAGGTCAGCTCGACCGTGGCGCGATCAAACTCACTGGCCTGCACACCGAACACGGCGCTGTCACGGGCGGCTCGTTTACCACCCCAGAAATCGATTTCGTAACTGGCGCTCAGCTCGGCGTCGTAGTAATCCAGCGAGCGATTGTCCGGGCTGACATCCAGTTGGCTGTAGCCTTTGCCGTGCAGAAGCTTCTGCCGATTGGCATTGATTCCGGCCTTGAGTTCGGGCAGCAGCGGGGCCCCGGCAATCGTCGCGCTGGCCTGCGCCTGTCTGACGCGGGCAACGGCCGCGCCGAGGTCATGGCTGCCCAGTCGCGCCTGTTCGATCAGTTGATCGAGTTCGCGACTGCCGAACTGCGTCCACCATTGGCGATTGCTTTGCACCGCGCCGGGATGGTCTGGCGATTGCCAGGCGAGCGGTGATTGCACGCCGCTGTCAGGGCGTGGCGCAGGGCTGCTGCAGGCCGCCAGTAACAGGCTGGCGGCAAGGAATGTCAGTTGCGCTTTCATAGGTTGATCATTCACTGGTAAGGGCTGTGACCGGGTCGAGCCGGGCGGCCTTGCGGGCAGGCATGAAGCCGAAGATGACACCGGTGACCAGGGCGCAGGCGAAGGCGCCGATTACGGCCATCCATTGAAATGCGATTGCCACGCCGCTGAACGACAGAACGCCGCCGACCAGCATCGCCAGGCTGATGCCGGCAATGCCACCGACCACGGAGAGCATCACCGCTTCGGTCAGGAACTGGCGCAGGATGTCGCGCTGACGGGCGCCGGTGGCCATGCGAATGCCGATCTCGCGGGTGCGTTCACGCACGGTCATGAGCATGATGTTCATCACGCCGATGCCGCCGACCAGCAAGGAAATGGCAGCGATGGCGCCGAGCATCAGTGACAGCGTGCCCTGGGTGCGAGCCTCGGCCTGGATCATGGCGGCGTTGTTGGTCAGCTCGAAATCCTTTTTGCCGTTGTGCCGGCGCAGCATCGATTGCTCGATGGCCTGTTCGGCGTCTTTGACCTTGCGTGCGTCCCTGGCGGCGATCACGACATATTCCGGGTTGCGACTGCCGAACAGGCGCGTACTGGCCGCCGAGTACGGCACGGCAATCCGGTTGTCGCTGTCCGAGTCGCCGGAGCTTGAGCCTTTTTCCGCCAGCACGCCGAGCACCTGGAACGGAACGTTTTCAATCAGGATGTATTGACCGATCGGGTCAGCCACGTCCTTGAGCAATTTGTCGCGAACCTTGGTGCCGATCACCGCGACTGCGGCGGCGCTGTCTTCATCGGCCTGAGTGAAGTAGCTGCCCTGTACCACCGGCCAATTGAAGATGATCGGGAAATTGGTGTCGTTGCCGCCGACGTAGCTGGAGTGGTCGGCGTTGCCGAAGCGCACACCGGCGGTCGAGCCATTGACCGGCATGATTCGTTCCACCTGGGGCAGCGTTGCAAGTTCGGCAACGTCATCGAGGGTGATGATGCCCGGTGGCGTGCGCGGGTTGGGTGCCGCGCCGCTGAGGTAAATGATGTTGGAGCCGAACGCCCCCATTTGCGCCATCACCTGGCGTTTACTGCCTTCGCCGACCGCCAGCATCACCACCACTGACGCGACACCGATGACAATCCCCAGCAGCGTCAGCGCGGTGCGGAAACGGTTGATCCACATCACCCGCCAGGCCGCTTGCACGGCATCCAGCAGTTCGCCCCTCCAGGCGCCGGTCTCGGTGCTGCCGGCGCTCAGGCGCTGGCGCAGATCCACTGCCTGCAAGGCGCCGGAATTGGCGGTACGGGCAGGGGCACCTGGTTGCTCGGCGGTATCGCTGATGATCAGGCCGTCACGAATTTCGATAATGCGCTTGGCACGTTGCGCCACTTCGCGATCGTGAGTGATGAGAATCACCACATGGCCCTGGCTGGCGAGCTCGTCAAGCAGGGCCATGACTTCTTTGCCGCTGTGGCTGTCGAGGGCGCCGGTAGGTTCGTCGGCGAGAATGATGTGGCCGCCGTTCATCAGTGCTCGGGCAATTGATACGCGTTGTTGTTGACCGCCGGAGAGCTGGTGCGGGCGATTGCCGGTGCGGCTGCCCAGCCCCAGGCGTTCCAGCAATGCGCTGGCCCGGGCGTGTCGTTCGGCCGCAGGCGTGCCAGCGTAGATGGCCGGCATCTCGACGTTTTCCTGTGCGGAGCCGGACGGGATCAGGTGATAACCCTGAAACACAAAGCCGAATGCCTCGCGACGCAGCCACGCCAGTTCGTCGGTGTCCAGTTGCGCAACGTCTTCACCGGCAAAGCGGTATTCGCCGCTGGTCGGGCGATCGAGGCAACCGAGGATGTTCATCAACGTCGACTTGCCGGAGCCGGAGGCGCCGACGATGGCCACGAATTCGCCGGCGTGAATCGACAGATCGATGCCGCGCAATACCTCCACCAGCGGGCTGTCGTTGCCGCCGTAGGCTTTGCGGATCTGGCGCAAGTCAATCAGGGGCGTTTGCATTCAGCCTCCGTTGCCGACAGCGGGAGCGCTGAGAATGTGATCGCCTTCGGCCAGGCCCTCGAGGACTTGTGTACGTAACCGGTCGCTGATGCCGGTGCGGACTTCGCGCGACTGGATTTCCCCGTTGGCAGCGACGATCTGCGCCAGTTGCCATTGCGGGCGCGAGCCCGGTTGCAAGGCAGTGCTCGGCACTGTCAGGGTGTCCTGCGCGTGTTGTGCGACGAAGAACACCTGAGCGGTCATGTCGGTCATGAGGGCGTTGTCTGTGTTGTCGACGTCGAGCAGTACGGTGTAGAGCACCACTCGCTCACTGCCACTGCGACCGCCGGTGGGGCTGCCGCCCTGATTTTGCTCAAGGGGGCGCGGGGGCACCGGCAGAATCTGCCGCACCGTGCTGCTCCAGCGCCGGCTGCCACCGCTGAGGGTGGTGAAGTAGGCGGTCATACCGGGTTTGACGTGGCCGATGTCCGCTTCGGAAACTTCGGCCCACACCGTCATTGGCGACAACCGCGCGATGCGCAGGATCAGTGGCGTCTGTTGTTGCGCGTTGAGTGTCTGGCCTTCGCGCGCGCCCACAGCGACGACGGTGCCGCTCATTGGTGCAAAGATGCGCGTGTAGCCGAGCTCCGCTTCGTCGCTGCGCAGGCTTGCCTGGGCCTGACGAATCTGTGCCTGAAACATGTCAATGCGTGCCTGGGTGGCGCGGACTTCGGCACGGGCGGTCTGCACGTCCTCCTCGCGGGTGGCGCCGCCGGCGGCGAGTTTCTGTTGGCGCTGGTATTTCTGCTGCGCCAGGTCGTGCTGAGCGCGCTGTTCCTGTAATTGGGCCTTGAGGTTTTCGATGGAGAAACGACCTGCGTCGAGTTTGGCTTTTTGCGTCGACGGATCGATTTCCACCAGCAGTTGGCCTTCCTTGACCGCATCACCTGCCTCGACGTGGATCTTCTGGATTTGCCCCGAGGCCTGCGCGCCGACGTCTACATAGCGTCGCGGCTGCAAAGTGCCCAGTGCTGTCACGCTGTTTTCGATATTGCTGCGGGTCACTTGTACGGTCGCCAGGGTGTCGCGTCCCGGCGGCAGGACTTGCCATGCGGCGACGGCGATCACGGGAATCAGACAGAGGGCGGCGAACAAGGCGCGTCGGGCGGGGCGGGGACGTTTCATGCAGGGTTCCGGCCAGTGGGTTCGGCCCGACGTTCAGCAGGTGCACGGAATGTTCGGGCACTTGAACGCTGTCGCAAGGCACGACAGAAACGGGGAGCTGTCATGTAAACGATGAATGTACGAGGGAATTTAAGCGCTAACACATCAGGTTACAGGTGCCCGTCCGACACTATTCGGCTGGTATGTGGAAACAAGACTTTAAATCTATATGAGAATTACTATAAATTACGCACTTAAGTTGCCACTATCTTGCTACTGCCTGTTAGTGCAGGGCGGATGGGTGAGCCCAAGGACAAAAACCGCGTCGTTGCGGCCAGGAGTCATGTTGGAAAACTACTATCGCGAGCTGGTGTGTTTCCTGAACGCCAAGCTGGGCAACCGTCAGGTTGCCGAAGATGTGGTGCATGACGCCTATCTGCGGGTGCTGGAACGCTCCAGCGACACGCCGATCGAACAACCCCGGGCGTTTCTTTATCGCACCGCGCTGAATCTGGTCATCGACGATCATCGACGCAATGCCTTGCGGCAGGTCGAATCCCTTGAAGTGCTCGACAATGAAGAGCGTTATTTCACCCCGTCTCCCCACGGCACCCTCGATCACGGTCAACGCCTGGAGATGCTCCAGCGAGCGCTGGCAGAATTGTCACCGCTGTGTCGTGACAGTTTTCTGCTGCGCAAGATCGAAGGTCTGTCCCACAACGAAATTGCCGAGAGTCTCGGTATTTCCAAAGCGCTGGTGGAAAAACACATCGTCAACGCCATGAAACATTGCCGGGTGCGGATCCAACAATGGGACGCCCATTGATCCTTCCCCGTTAAATTTTTTTTCACCGTCCTCGTTCCTACTCAACAGACGACCTGCTGTCCTGCTTCGGGCCGGTCAGGTCATTCAGGCTTTATCCCCGAGGTTGAGGGGTTCATCCAGAGGACACTGGAAATGACACAGGCAATTGCATCGCCCATCGTTCACGACCTGATCGGCGTCGGTTTCGGCCCTTCGAACCTGGCGCTGGCCATCGCGCTGCAAGAGCGCGGGCCGACCCAGGGCGAACTGGATGTGCTGTTCCTCGACAAGCAGGCCAACTACAGCTGGCACGGCAATACGCTGTCGACCCAGAGCGAGTTGCAGATTTCCTTCCTCAAGGATCTGGTGACCTTGCGCAATCCGACCAGCCCGTACTCGTTCGTCAATTACCTCAAGTACCACGGTCGTCTGGTTGACTTCATCAACCTCGGCACCTTTTATCCGTGCCGCATGGAATACAACGATTACTTGCGTTGGGTTGCCGGACAGTTCTCCGGGCAGAGCCGGTATGGCGAAGAAGTGCTGACCATCGAGCCGGTGCTGCACAACCATCAGGTTGAAGCACTGCGCGTTATTTCTCGTGGCAGCGATGGCCAGCAACATGTACGCACCACCCGTTCGGTGGTGGTCAGTGCCGGTGGCACACCGCGTATTCCGGAGGCGTTCAAGGCGCTGAAGGGCGACAGCCGTGTGTTCCATCACTCGCAGTACCTGTCGCAGATGGCCAAGCAGCCGTGCGTGAACAATCAGCCGATGAGCATCGCGATCATCGGGGGCGGGCAGAGCGCCGCGGAAGCGTTCATCGACCTGAACGATTCGTTCCCGTCGGTGCAGGTCGACATGATCTTGCGCGGCTCGGCCCTCAAGCCTGCGGACGACAGCCCGTTCGTCAACGAAGTGTTTTCGCCGGAGTTCACCGATCTGGTGTTCCAGCAGAACAGCGCCGAGCGTGAGCGTCTGGTCAACGAGTACCACAACACTAACTATTCGGTGGTCGACATCGACCTGATCGAACGCATCTACGGCATCTTCTATCGCCAGAAGGTTTCCGGAATTGCCCGTCATGCGTTCCGCACCCTGACCACCGTCGAGAGTGCTACCGCCACCGAACACGGAATCGAGTTGGCGGTACGCCACAACGCCACTGGCGAAGTGACTGTGCGCAACTACGACGCCGTGGTACTGGCCACCGGTTACGAGCGGCAGATGCACCGCAAATTGCTGGCGCCGCTGGAAGAATATTTGGGCGAGTTCGAGGTTGATCGCAACTACAAACTGATCACCGACGAGCGCTGCAAGGCTGGCATTTACATGCAGGGCTTCTGCCAGGCCAGCCATGGTTTGAGCGACACGTTGCTGTCGGTGCTGCCGATTCGTGCCGATGAGATTGCTGGTTCTTTGTATGAGCATGGCAAGCATCGTGGGCATCGTTCGATGGCGGATTTGCTATTGGCGACTGCCAGCTAAAATCTGCGCCGCCTGCTACACCGCCATCGCTGGCAAGCCAGCTCCCACAGTATTTTGTGCGATGTCAGCTATCGCTTACTCAACACTGATCCCTGTGGGAGCTGGCTTGCCAGCGAAGGCGGCAGATCAGGCAACATCACCTTTGATGAGCCACCGCCTTCGCGAGCAGGCTCGCTCCCACATTTGGATCTTTGATGAATACAAAAACTGTGTTCGCAGGAGATTCCCTGTGGGAGTGAGCCTGCTCGCGATGGGGTCTTTGAAAACACCAGAATTTCACAATCCTGAACCCTTCCTGAAGAACCCCGACATTCCCCGCCACACTGCCTTTCACGGGTTTACTCTCCAGACATCGAGGCGTAAGCTTCGCGCGTTTTCATCAATAGCGGAGACCCACAGTGGGTACTTGTTCGAGTGACAGTTGTCGGCCGGTCTCGGTAACCGGCAGATTCTCGGCAAGATAACGCGCATTTTTTTGCCGTTGTCTCGCCGTAAAAGCGAGCAGCGGCATCCCGTGCATGGCCAGTCCTTGGTCATGTCTAGACGTCCTTCTCATCGACGCTGAACAGAGCGTGATGTCGACTTTAGAGTCGCCATCGCAGCCCTATCGACACGCCTGTCTTTTCTGACCGGCGCGCCATGCCTTGCCGTGCCGGTTTTCCCGGCGGACGAGGCGCGGTTGTACCTGCTTGACGGTTTCCCGGCTGACCATAGGGGCAACAGCCATGAAACTTACGCTCAAGGAATTTTTCGCAGGTTTTCTGCGTACCCGCCACATCGCCCGGCACTTCCGCCGCCTGGCGTTGCTGGAAACCATCAACGACACCACGGTCAGCCGTGAAGTCCCGCCAACCCTGGCCAATACGCTGGTCGATGCGGCGCACAGCGACAGCTCGGCATTGTTGTCTTCACTGGGTACGCACTCCGATGGCCTTACCGATTTCGAAGTCGATGCACTGCGTGCGCAATACGGTCTCAATGAAGTCGAACACGAGCAGCCGCTGCCGTGGTGGACCCACCTGTGGCACTGCTATAAAAACCCGTTCAACCTGCTGCTGACGCTGCTTGCAGTGATCTCGTGGCTGACCGAAGACATGAAAGCCGCCGTGGTGATTTTCTCCATGGTGGTGCTGTCGACGCTGCTGCGCTTCTGGCAGGAAAGCAAATCCAACCAGGCTGCCGACGCGCTTAAAGCGATGGTCAGCAACACCGCCACAGTGATGCGACGTGATGCGCCGCGCAGCGAGTTGCCGATCAAGCAATTGGTGCCGGGCGATCTGATCGTGTTGTCGGCCGGCGACATGATTCCCGCCGATTGCCGGGTGCTCAGCGCCAAAGACCTGTTCGTCAGTCAGGCCGCGATGACCGGTGAATCGATGCCGGTGGAGAAATTCCCGCGTCAGGCGGATCGCGATACGCGCAATCCGCTGGAGCTGGACAACATCCTGTTCATGGGCACCAACGTCGTGTCTGGCACGGCGGTGGCGGTGATTCTCACCACCGGCAACAGCACCTATTTCGGTGCGCTGGCGCAGCGGGTTGGTGCGACTGATCGGGCGCCGACTTCGTTTCAGCAAGGGGTCAACAAAGTCAGCTGGCTGTTGATCCGGTTCATGTTCGTGATGGCGCCGCTGGTGCTGTTCATCAATGGTTTCACCAAGGGCGACTGGTCCGAAGCACTGCTGTTTGCGCTGTCGGTTGCGGTCGGGCTGACCCCGGAAATGCTGCCGATGATCGTCACCTCAACGCTGGCCAAAGGCGCGGTGTTTCTGTCGCGCAAAAAAGTCATCGTCAAACGCCTCGACGCGATCCAGAACTTCGGCGCCATGGATGTGCTGTGCACTGACAAGACCGGCACGCTGACCCAAGACAAAATCTTCCTCGCGCGTAACGTTGATGTCTGGGGCGAAGATTCTGACGACGTATTGGAAATGGCTTACCTCAACAGCTACTACCAGACCGGCCTGAAGAACCTGCTGGACGTGGCCGTACTGGAACATGTGGAAGTCCACCGTGAGCTAAAGGTCGGCACAGCGTTTCGCAAGGTCGATGAGATCCCGTTCGACTTCAATCGTCGGCGCATGTCGGTGGTGGTGGAAGGGCGCGGCCAAGTGCATCAGCTGATCTGCAAAGGCGCGGTGGAAGAAGTGCTGGCGGTGTGCAGCCAGGTGCGTCACGGCGACGTCGATGAAGCCTTGAGCGATGAATTGCTGACCCGGATTCGTCAGGTCACTGCAGCATTCAACGCTGAAGGCTTACGCGTGGTGGCAGTAGCGGCACGCTCGATGCCTGAAGGGCGCGACACCTACAGCCTGGCCGATGAACAGGAGCTGACGTTGATCGGTTACGTGGCGTTTCTTGATCCACCGAAGGAAAGCACCGCACCGGCGCTCAAGGCTTTGGCCGAACATGGCGTGGCGGTGAAAGTGCTGACCGGTGACAACGAGCTGGTCACGGCGAAAATCTGCCGCGAAGTCGGCCTCGCTCAGCAAGGCCTGCTGATGGGCAACGACATCGAACACATGAGCGATGCCGAACTGGCTGTGGCAGTGGAAACCACCAACGTTTTTGCCAGGCTGACGCCGTCGCACAAGGAGCGCATCGTGCGCATCCTCAAGGGCAATGGCCATGTGGTTGGTTTCATGGGTGATGGCATCAACGACGCGCCGGCGTTGCGCACCGCCGACATCGGTATTTCCGTGGACAGCGCGGTCGATATCGCCAAGGAAGCGGCCGACATCATCCTCCTGGAAAAGAGCCTGATGGTGCTGGAGGAGGGCGTGCTCGAAGGGCGCCGCACCTTCGCCAACATGCTCAAGTACATCAAGATGACCGCCAGCTCCAACTTCGGCAACGTGTTTTCGGTGCTGGTTGCCAGTGCGTTTATTCCGTTTCTGCCGATGCTGCCGATGCATCTGCTGGTGCAAAACCTGCTCTACGATATTTCGCAGATCGCCATTCCGTTCGACAACGTCGATGAGGAGATGCTGAAGAAACCGCAGCGCTGGCAGCCGGGCGATGTCGGGCGCTTCATGCTGTTTTTCGGGCCGATCAGTTCGATCTTCGACATCACAACGTTCGCCTTGATGTGGTACGTGTTTGATGCCAACACCCCGGATCACCAGACGCTGTTCCAGTCCGGCTGGTTCGTGGTGGGCCTGCTGACCCAGACGCTGATCGTGCACATGATCCGCACGCCGAAGATTCCGTTCGTGCAAAGCCGTGCAGCGCTGCCGCTGCTGGTGATGACCGGGATCATCATGGCGGTCGGCATCTTCCTGCCGATGGGGCCGCTGGCGCACTACTTCAAATTGCAGGCGTTGCCGTCGATTTACTTCGTGTTCCTGCCAATGATTCTGCTGGCGTACATGGCGCTGACTCAGGCGGTGAAAGGTTTCTACATCCGCCGGTTCGGCTGGCAATAACACCCAGGCTGCGATCCTTTGATTTTTTCAAGATCAGAAGATCGCTCCCCCTGTAGGAGCTGCCGAAGGCTGCGATCTTTTGATCTTGGTTTTTAGAAGCCAGATCAAAAGATCGCAGCCTTCGGCAGCTCCTACAGGGTATGTGTTTTCAGCCCCCAATAAGGGGCTGTGGTTTATTCAAGGATTTCATCATGCAAGCCATCAACAACCTCAACCTGAGCTCACTGCTCGACACCCTCGTCAGCCTCAGCGCAGCTTTCCTTCTCGGCGGGCTGATCGGCTTCGAGCGCCAATACCGGCAACGTACAGCCGGCCTGCGAACCAATGTGCTGGTGGCGGTCGGCGCGGCGATTTTTGTCGACATGGCCAACCGTCTCGCCGGGGCCGAAGGCGCGGTGCGTGTGGTTGCCTACGTGGTCTCCGGCATCGGTTTTCTCGGTGCCGGGGTGATCATGCGCGAAGAGGGCAACGTGCGCGGCCTCAACACTGCTGCCACCCTGTGGACCTCTGCTGCGGTCGGTGCCTGCGCCGGTGCCGACCTGCTGGCCGAAGCGGTGCTGGGCACGCTGTTCATCCTCGCCGCCAACACTTTGTTGCGGCCGATCGTCAATAACATCAACCGCCAGCCACTGGACGTGGTCTCGGCCGAAGTCACCAATATCGTCTACGTGATCGCCCGACGTTCACAGCAAAAAGCTGTGCTCGCCTTACTCGAAGCCGAGCTGGAACGCAGCAACTACCCGGCCAGCGACGTCGACGTGCACGCCTTTGGCGCCGATGAAGTCGAGATCGAAGCGACCCTGGCGACCACTTCGGTGGACGGCGATGAACTGGATGCACTGATCGCGCGGATCTCGACGTCGGCGCTGGTGGTGCAGGCATTCTGGAGTCCGAGTACCACTGAATGACGTTACCAAAGGCATCCGCTGCCTTTGATCAATCAAGTAAGCCACTCCGGGTCATTGCGGTGTGGCCTTCTTCTTGTTTGCCGCCAGAAAATCCCGCTCGTTTATCAGACTTGTCTTACATGTTTTACGGCGCCCATTGATTAGAGTGTTCCGCTGATTGGAAACATCTCCTACGGCCGCCGAAATCAATGTCCTACAAACACTGGCGAATTCTCGTTGCTGAAGAGCAACTCATCGCGCACAACCGAATCTGCAAGTCCCTCAATGAACTGGGATATCGCACGCTCACACCGGTGCGTTCGTTTCGTGAACTGCTGGGCGTGACCCATTACTCGTTCGAACCGTTCGAGCACTTTGATCTGCTGGTCATCAACGGTGAGCTGATCGCTGCCGCCGGGATTGATCCGGTGCGGTTTTTCCAGAGCAACTCGCAGATTCGTCACGGTGTGATTTATGACGCACGCCGTGGCCAGGCACAGGCAGAAACGATTTATGCCAACCAACGACGCCAGTTGACGCTGATCCGTACTGCGGATCGGCAAACCCTGGCTGCACTCCTCGAACAACTCGATATTTAGGATATTTCCTATGGGATTTGGGACTTTTCCTAACGAGTTCTACGCACAAACACAGGACACTTGTGTGAATTTCACCATCCGCGAGGCAATGATCATGCCCCTTCAGCCGCTTCGAATTCTGGTGCTTGAAGATCACGCGTTCCAACGCTCCGTTGCGGTCAGCATCTTGCAAAGCCTGGGGTGTCGGCAGATATACGAAGCCAGCGATGGTGCGCAGGCACTTGCCCTGTTGGAGGACATCGGCTGCGTCGACATTGCCTTGTGCGACTTGCAAATGGAGGGCATGGACGGCCTGCAGTTCTTGCAACGCGTCGGCGCGTCCGGGCAGGTCAAGTCGGTCATCATCAGCAGCTCGTTGTCGGTCGATCTGCGCCGGGCGGTACATCAAATGGTGACGCTGCTCGGTCTGGATCTGCTGGGCGATGTCGGCAAACCACTGCATACCCAGGTGTTGGCCGATCTGCTGGAAAAATATGTTGAGCGGCCGAGCCTTCGCGAAACAGCGTCGGCGGTTGTTACTCTGGCCAGTGAGGTGTCCGTGCGGCGGGCTTTGGCCGATGGGCAGTTGCATGCCTGGTATCAGCCAAAATTCGATCTGCGCAGCGGTGAAGTCTGCGGTGCAGAAGTGCTCTGCCGCTGGCTGCATCCAACCCGGGGCATTATTTCGCCCGCGCAGTTCATGCCAGTGCTGGAACGCTGTGGCCTGCTCGACGAGTTGTTGTTCTCTCAGCTCGATCAGGCTTTGGATATTCAGCGAAGCGCCCGGGAGCAGGGTTTCGTCCTGAATCTGGCGTTCAACCTGCAAGCCGTGCAGTTGGCCAGCGCTGGGCTGACCGCGACCCTCAAAGGCATTTTGGCGCGCCACGCTGCCCAAGGCTTGGGACTGACCTTTGAGCTGACCGAAAGCGGCTTGCTGGAAGCGCCGGCTACCAGCCTGGAAAGCCTGGTGCGGTTGCGGATGATGGGTTGTCGCTTGTCGATCGACGACTTCGGTGCCGGATTTTCCTCGCTGCAACGGCTATGTCAGTTGCCCTTTAACGAGATCAAGCTCGACGCTGATTTCATTCGTAACCTTGAACGTGAACCCCGTTGCCGCGCAGCGATCAGCAGCACTTTGGCGCTCGGCGAAACCCTCGGCATGACCGTGGTGATCGAGGGCATCGAGACCGATGCGCAACGCCGCGAACTGCTGGCACTGGGCTGCACGCAAGGACAGGGTTACTGGTACGCAAGACCGATGGCCGGAACCGATTTGCTGAACTGGCTGCAACGGCGCAGTTATCAGCAGATCTCGGGCGAATGACGTTTTTTAGGAAAAGTCCTACAGAACCTGCCGTTGAGGTTGCGTAGTCTTGCCGCACCCAGAAACCTGATCACCGGGAGATTGACCATGATCAATAAAGCTCTGCGTATTCTTATCGCTGATCCGCAGCATTTTCACCGGATGAAAGTCGAGCGTCTGTTCAACAGCCTCGGCTACTACCGCGTTGCCCCGGTGCAGAGTATCGCCGAGCTGTTGACGCTGGTGGACTACGGCTGTGAACCGTTCGACGTGGTGGTCATCAACGCTGAACTGGCGATGGGGTCGCTGGATCTGCTGGGGTTTTTCCTCGACAACCCCCAGGTGCGTCATGCGCTGATCTACAACGAGCCCTCGGCGCCATTGCAGGTGAAGTCAGGTTTCGCGCAGGAGAACGTGCAGATCAGTCATGCGGCGTCGCCCGGCGAGCAGGCAATCAGGCACTTGATGGCGCTGGTCGATGCGGCCAAATGGAAACAGGATGGCGTTGAGCAGCGTCGGGCATATGCATAAAAACACCCTCACCACAACTGTCAGATCTGACAGGTGATTTCCATTCCATTGCGTGTAACAGTCGCTGCGCAGCCATTGAGTCTGGATCAGCCGATCCCGGTGGTCTTATTGCCAGATTTTGTAGCGGGAGTGGAAATGAAGTCAGCGCTGATCGTCGACGATCACCCGGTGGTGCGCGCCGCCATCCGAATCGTGCTGCAAACCGAAGGTTTCAAGGAGATTCACGAGGCGTCCAGTGGCAACGAGGTGGTGCAACTGATCCGCGAACACCGGCCCCGACTGGTCGTGCTTGACTTGCATCTGCCAGCACTCGACGGGCTGGACGTACTGGCCCGAATCAAGGCCAACGATCTTGCGTGCCGAGTTCTGGTGTTCAGTTCCCACGATCCCTTGTTTTACTAGGAACGTTGCCTGCGCGCCGGGGCGATGGCTTACGTAACTAAAACCAACCAATTGCAACAGTTGCACAAAGCGATACAGGCAGTGATGTCGGGCTACACCTATTTTTCCGCGATGCCCGACAACGTCAGCGTGTTGAATGCAGTGCAAGCCACGGAAAAACAGATGATCGATCAGCTCTCTGATCGAGAATTGAGCATTTTCGTGCAACTGGCGCAGGGCAAGGCCAACAAGACGATTGCCGAGGACATGCACCTCAGTCACAAAACTGTCAGTACCTACAAAACCCGACTGATGAAGAAGCTCGGCATGGGTACAGCGGTGCACTTGCGCGATTTCGCCAAGCGCAATCATTTGATCTGAGTAGCCGGACATGAGCCAGGGAGGGCGTATCTGTTGGCTGTGGCTAAGCCTTGTAACCTCTTGCTGGGCGAGTGAAACGCCGCAGGTTCTTGAGGTGCTGACCCGGTCCGGCCTGGACCATGTCCAGGTTCGTCTGGACGAACATGACCGCCAATGGCTGCGTCAGCATCCGGTGTTGCGCATGGGCATTTCCGGTCGCGATTACCCACCGTTCGAGATCACCCGCAATCAGCATGAACTGGAAGGGCTCACGGCCGATTACGCCGACCTGCTGGCGCAACTGCTTGGCCTGAGAATCGAAGTCCAGCGTTTTGCCAACCGGGATGCGGTGATGGTGGCACTCAAACGTGGCGATCTCGATGTGCTGGGGACATCCAACAGCTTTGAGATCGCAGATCCTGCGATCGTTCTATCCCGACCCTATGCCGAAGATCAGCCAATGCTGGTTACCCGGCTCGAAGAGTCCATGCCGTTGGATCTCGCCGGCAAGCGTATCGCCATGGTCGAGGACTACATGCCGCTGGCGACGGTGCAGATGTTCTACCCCGAAGCGAGCGTGCAACTTTACTCCGCGGCAATGGATGCACTGGGAGCAGTGGCGTTTGGTGCAGATGATGTTTATCTGGGCGACTTCATCAGTGCCAGCTACTTGATCAACACCAATTATCGCAATGACCTGCGATTGGCCGGGCCCGCGGGGCTTGATGCCAATCCATTCGGCTTTGCGCTGATGCGCAGCGATGTGCGCCTCAAACGTCTCGTCGACAAGGCGTTGGCGGCGATTCCCATGGAGCACCGGCAGCGTATCGAACAGCGCTGGAGTGTCGGTCTTGCCGAGATGGCTGAACAAACACGGGTGCAGCTCAGTGCCGCAGAACAGCAGTGGCTGGATCAACATCCGGTGGTGCGGGTCGGCGGCATCGAAGATTTCGCCCCGCTGAGTTTTTTCGACGCGGATGGCCGTTTCAGTGGGCTTGCGGCGCAACTACTCAGCCTGATCAGTCAACGCAGCGGCCTGAATTTCCAGATCGTGCGAGGGTTGTCGCTGGATCGCCAGATCGAGCAGATGAAGGCTGGTGAGCTTGATGTGTTGCCCGTGGTGACGCCCAGCAGTGAGCGTGAAAACGAACTGCAATTCACTCGGGCCTATCTGAACAATCCGTTCGTGCTGGTCAGTGCGACAACGGCGGCGAGCCCGCGCAATCTTGATGACCTGATGGATAAACGGCTGGCGATTTATCGCGGCCACCCGTTGCGCGGTTATTTGCAGGAGCGCGTATCGGCATTACGTTTTGTCGAAGTCAAAAGCCCCGCCGAAGGCATGGCGTTGATCGCCAGGGGGCAGGCAGACGCCACCGTGAGTTCCTTGCTGGTGGCTCGATTTCTGATCGCCCGTCATCATCGCGAGCGTCTGCGTATTGCCAGCACCATTGGCGATCAACCAGCCCGAATTGCCTTGGCCACCGCACCGCAGTCTTCCATGTTGCATTCGATCCTGAACAAGGCGTTGCTGAGCATCGCTCCGCAACAGATGGACGAACTGATTGCCCGCTGGGGCCATGATGTGGTGGTGGAAGAGAGCTATTGGCTGCGTCATCGCCGCGAGATACTGCTGGGTTTTGCGGGGGCGGCAAGCCTGCTGTTGGCGGCGCTGATCTGGATCGGTTTTCAGCGCAGGCAGATCCGTCAGCGTCAGCAGTGGTTACAACAATTGCAGCAAGCCAAAGACGCAGCGGACGACGCCAATCGGGCCAAAACCACGTTTCTGGCGACCATGAGCCATGAAATTCGCACGCCGATGAATGCACTGATCGGGATGCTTGAGTTGGCGCTCAAACGCGCCGATGAGGGCGTGACGGATCGCCTGGCCATTCAGGTGGCATCCAATGCCGGGCAACAGTTATTGGCACTGATCGGCGATATCCTCGACATCGCGCGCATTGAAACCGGGCATTTGTCCCTGGCCCCCGAGCGGGCCAACCTGCGGGAGCTGGTGGTGTCAGTGTGCCGGGTGTTTGAGGGGCTGGCGCGACAGAAGCGCTTGCTGTGGCATGTCGAGCTCGGTGCGCACAGCGATGTCGATGTATTGATTGACCCGACGCGCTTCAAACAAGTGTTGTCGAATTTGCTCAGCAACGCGATCAAGTTCACTGAGGAGGGCGAGGTCAGCTTGTGGCTGACGGTGACGGCGGTATCGGCCGAGCGACTGACCGTGAAAGTGCTCATCGAAGACAGCGGGATCGGCATCAGTACGCAGGACCGGCAACGGTTGTTCAGCCCTTTCGTACAGGCGAGCAATAACACTCAATCGGCGCGCGGTGGTTCCGGATTGGGCTTGGTGATCAGCCGCAGCCTCTGCGAAATGATGGGCGGCTCGTTGCACCTCGACAGCGAGCCGGGGCGCGGTACACAAGTGCAAGTCAACCTCGAACTGCCACTGCTGGCCGCCATCGCGCATGCCCCGGCATCACCGTTTACGCAGGATATGCCAGTGTGCTCACTGAGCGTTCTGGTGGTGGACGATCATCCGGTGAACCGTTTGTTGCTGTGCTGGCAGTTGAGTGAACTGGGCCACCGGACGATTGCTGCTGAAGACGGCCATGAAGGACTGGAACGTTGGCTGGCACAGCCATTCGACGTGGTCATCACCGACTGCAACATGCCGCGGCGCAACGGCTATGAACTGGCGCGGGCCATCCGTGACGAAGAAGCCGCTAGCGACCGCGCGCCCTCTCTCTTGATCGGATTTACCGCCAATGCTCAGGTCGAGGAGAAGGTTCGTTGCATTGATGCCGGCATGGACGAGTGCCTGTTCAAACCGATTCGCTTGCACGACCTGCAGCAGGCGTTGACGGGTGCCAGCCAGTGCGACAGTGGTGTCGAACCGGTCGAGGGCACGACCCTGACAGAAATCGACCTGAGCGCGCTGGAGCAGATGGCCGGCAATGATCATTCGATGATTGATCGCCTGCGTGCAGAAGTTTTGCGCAGCCTGCACCACGACCTGCAACGCCTCGACGATCTGAACCACGAGCATGACAGTGACGGGTTGCGCGAACTGGCCCATCACATCAAGGGCGGCGCGCAGATGGTGGGGGCGGCGCGTGTGGTGTCGGCGTGCGCGGGTGTTGAACAGGCATGTATCGAGGCTGAAGCCGTTGCCGTGGTCAAGGCGATCCATACGCTGCGCGAGGCCATGAACAGCCTGGCGCAGCGTCTTCAGGGCTGAGCATTCAATCGCGCTGATTAATCCCAGGCAGGCGCAATGCCTTTGGGGCTGGTAAGGCGATGGCCGCGATCCAGCGTGGCGATTTGCGCCATCTCGGCATCGCTCAGCGTCAGGGCCGTGGCGCCGAGATTGCTTTGCAGGTTGGCGCGTTTGGTCGATGACGGAATCACCGCGTAACCCGACTGCATGGCCCAGGCCAGAGTGACTTGCGCCGGGGTGACGTGCAGGCGTTCGGCGATCTGCTGGATCAGAGGATCTTTCAGCACTTCGCCATAGGCGAGGGTCATGTATGAGGTGATGTGGATGCCCTGACTCCGGGCGAACTCGGCTACTTTGCGGTTTTGCAGATACGGATGCAGCTCGATCTGATTGGTCGCGATGTTGTCGGCGCCTACGGCAGCAATGGCCTGTTTCATCAGGTCGATGGTGAAGTTGGAAATACCGATCTGCCGGGTCAGGCCCAAACGCTTGGCTTCCAGCAGGGTCGTCATGAACTCTTCGACGGGCACTCGATCGTCCGGCGATGGCCAGTGGATCAACGTCAGGTCGAGGTAGTCGGTCTGCAGTTTTTGCAGGCTCTCTTTGAGGCTGTCAATCAGGCGCTCTTTGGCGAAGTTGGCAACCCAGATCTTGCTGGTGATAAACAGCTCTTCACGTGGGATGCCGCTAGCGGCGATGGCCTGGCCGACGTCGGCTTCGTTCTCGTAGATCTGTGCGGTGTCGATGACCCGATAGCCGAGCTCGAGGGCGGTGCTCACCGAATCGATGACCACCTGGCCTTGCAGGCGAAACGTACCAAGACCGAAAGCGGGAACAGACATGAAGACTCCAGAGGTTGCAGTGGGAATGGGGGGAGTATCCGCGTCTGCGGCCATGGGAAAAACCGTTGGCGGGGCAAAGCACTGTTGATCAGAAGTCATGAATCAATTCCGAGACCTGTGATGTCTGGCCAGGCCTCTTCGCGAGCAAGCTCGCTCCCACAGGGAATTGTGTTGGTGCTGAATTCTATTTACACCCCCGAAACCTGTGGGAGCTGGCTTGCCAGCGATCGCCGCGACTCGGTCTTGTGGCTGTCGAAGTTCACTGTCCTCCAGATAGAACGCTGAAGCTGATTTTTGCCGTCTAGTGCAATCATCGTCATGCAATTAAGCTCAATCCATTGCGTTATTCACACCTTTGGAGCCAATCATGAAAAACATCATCGGTATTTACACCAGCCCTCGCGGCCATTGGGTCGGCGATGGTTTTCCGGTTCGCACACTGTTTTCCTACGACAACCTTGGCAAACACATCAGCCCGTTCTTGCTGCTCGATCATGCGGGGCCTGCTGAATTTACGCCGACCACCGAGCAGCGCGGCGTGGGTCAGCATCCGCACCGTGGTTTTGAAACCGTGACGATTGTTTACGACGGTGAAGTGCAGCACCGCGACTCAACCGGCAGCGGTGGCACCATCGGCCCGGGCGACGTGCAATGGATGACTGCCGCTTCCGGGATCCTGCATGAGGAGTTCCACTCGGAAAACTTCGCCAAAACCGGTGGCAAGCTCGAAATGGTTCAGCTGTGGGTCAACCTGCCGGCCAAGGACAAAATGGCTGCGCCGGGTTACCAGACAATTCTTGATCACGACATCCCGAGCATTGCGCTCAAGGACAATGCCGGTAGCCTGCGTTTGATCGCCGGTGAGTTCGACGGTCACACAGGTCCGTCGCGCACCTTTACGCCAATTGATGTCTGGGATATGCGCTTGAACGCTGGCAAGTTGCTGGCGCTGGATCTGCACGAAGGACGCAATACTGCGCTGGTGGTGTTGAAAGGTTCAGTGCAGATCAATGAACAGGAATCGGCGGAGCAGGGGCAACTTGTGTTGTTCGAGCGCGACGGCCGTCAACTGACTCTCGAAGCTGGAACCGACGCCGTGGTGTTGTTGCTGAGCGGCGAGCCGATCGACGAACCGATCGTTGGCCACGGCCCGTTCGTGATGAACACCGAGCAGGAAATCCACCAGGCCTTCGCTGACTTCCAGTCCGGGCGTTTTGGCCGAATGCACGGGTAATTCCAGCCACACCAAACCCTGTAGGAGCTGCCGAAGGCTGCGATCTTTTGATTTGGTTTTTAAAGATCAAAAGATCGCAGCCTTCGGCAGCTCCTACAGGGGGCTTAGTGTTTTTTTGAAGGCTGAAATCAATTACTCCTACACTGTCCCCAATCTGTGCGATCTTCGCGCGATTGGCCTTCGTCGGAGTTGTTTGATGCTGTCTCTGCTGACTGAACATCCGTTGTTTTGCGCGTTTATCCTGATCCTGCTCGATCTCGGACTTTGGCGTCTGATCAGTTCCCGTGGCAGTGAATGGAAACTGCTTGTGCGGGTGCTGATTTTCACGGTGTTCAGCCTTCTGCTGTTCAATGAAGGTCTCAATCCGATGGAGCCCGCGCCGTGGGCCGACAACGTTCCGCTGCACCTGGCGGCGACCGGGTTGCAGATCGGCTGGTGGTTATTCGGCGCGCGCACGCTGACGGTGTTGATCGGTGCAGTCATGATGCAGCGGGTCGGGCACACCGGGCGGCTGCTCCAGGATTTGCTCGGCGCGGTGATTTTCCTGATAGCAATCATCGCGGCATTGGCGTACGTGCTGGATCTGCCAGTCAAAGGAGTGCTGGCGACTTCCGGCGCGCTGGCGATCATCGTCGGTCTGGCCTTGCAGAGCACGCTGAGCGACGTGTTTTCCGGGATTGTCCTCAACACCACCAAGCCGTATCAGTTGGATGACTGGATTTCCATCGACGGCACCGAAGGCCGGGTCACTGATATCGACTGGCGTGCCACGCGTCTGCAAACCAGTCAGGGCAGCATGGCGGTGATTCCCAATTCGCTGGCGGCCAAGGCCAAGATCATCAACTTCAGTCGACCGAGCAACATGTTCGGCGTATCGGTCAGCGTGCAGGTCAGCCCCCATGCTCGGCCCCATTCGGTGATCGACGCGCTGGAGCGGGCGATGCAGGGCTGTCGGCAACTGCTCGACACACCCGCTCCGAGCGTGGCGTTGAAAAGCTCCGGCAGCAACGGCGCCGAATACGAGATCAGCGGTTTCGTCGCCTCGATGAGCGAGAAACGGCTGGTGCGCAATCAGCTGTTTGATCTGGCGTATCGGCACTTGCAGGCATCCGGGGTCAATCTGCTGTCGAGCGATGAAGGCAACGCACCGACCCAGTCGTCGCGACCGCGTGCGTTGCTCGACAGCTCACCGATCTTTTCGACGCTGCGCCAGGAAGAAAAGGACACCTTCAGCCAGAACATGGTCCTGCAGACTTTCCGCGCCGGGGAGGTAATTCTGGCGGGCGGGGAGGTCAGCGATCACTTGTTCATTGTCGAGTCCGGGGTGGTTTCGGTGACATTGAAACGTCACGGCACACCGTTCGAGTCCGGGCGCATGGGCCCGGGCGAAGTGATCGGCGAGGCCGGAATTCTCGCCGATACGTCGCTGCCGGCGGACTTCACGGCAAAAACCTTCTGCGCCCTGTATCGCATCGAGAAGTCCTATCTCAAACCGTGTCTCGATGCGCGGCACGACATCAACGATGCAATGACGGCGCTGTTTGATTACCGTCTGCACAAGGCGCAATCGCTGACCGAGGAAGCGCCCGTGGTGGTGCCCAAGAAAGGCTTTTTGCAATGGCTGCGCAGTCGCGCCTGAACCCTTCAGCGCTGTTGTCGCACGCCGTAGCGGGACGATTCAATGCAACCAGTGCGAGGCCGACAAGGTCAGAATTTTCACAACCTCTGACACGAGCCCCGGACGATGAAAAACCTGCGGATCGCCACCTTCAACGTCAACGGCCTGCGCGCGCGGCTGCCCAATCTGCTGGAGTGGCTCAAACGCGAGCAGCCGGACATCGTTTGTCTGCAAGAACTCAAATCGCTCGACAGCGCGTTCCCTGCCGCCGACCTGGAAGCTGCCGGTTACGGCGCGATCTGGCACGGTCAGGCGGCTTGGAACGGTGTGGCGATCCTCGCCCGCGATGCGCAACCACTGGAGAGTCGGCGCGGCTTGCCCGGTGATCCCGAGGACAAGCACAGCCGTTATCTGGAAGCGGCGGTGCACGGCGTGTTGGTCGGTTGCCTGTACCTGCCCAATGGCAACCCACAACCGGGGCCGAAATTCGATTACAAACTGGCGTGGTTCGAGCGGCTGATCAGCTACGCGAAAGACCTGCAAAGCAGCGATCACCCCGTCGTACTGGCCGGCGACTACAACGTCGTGCCCACCGACATGGACATCTACAACACCCGCTCATGGCTCAAAGATGCGTTGCTGCAACCCGAAAGCCGCGAGTGTTATCAGCGATTGCTGGATCAGGGCTGGACCGATTCGCTGCGGCATCTGTATCCCGAAGAGCGCCTCTATACCTTCTGGGATTATTTCCGCCAGCACTGGCAGAGCAACTCTGGCCTGCGCATCGATCATCTGTTACTCAATCCGGCGCTGAGTCCTTACCTGCACGAGGCCGGCGTAGATGCCTGGGTGCGCAATGAACCGCACGCCAGCGACCATGCACCGACATGGATTCGCATCGGTTCACGGAAAAAACGCTAGGGGCGATTGGTGAAATCAATTGTCGAATTCAGTGCCCGATACCGTATACATGGCGACCATCAACGCAGTGACCTGCGGCCCCATGCATAAGGACCGAGCAATGAGTGAGCCCCGCCTGACGAGTCTGAAACGGTATCTGCAACGCCTGGGTTTCGAGGCACCACCGCCGCCGACCCTGGAAACCCTGCGCGAGTTGCAATTGCGCCATACCGGCGCTTTCACCTTTGAAAATCTCGCAACGGTCACCGGCACTCCGGTATTGATCGATCTTGCCTCGATTGAGCAGAAAGTCTTGCACGGTGGTCGCGGCGGTTACTGCTACGAACTCAATCATCTGTTTTTTGCCCTGTTGCTTGAACTGGGCTTCGACGTTCGGGCCATCAGCGGGCGAGTGGTCATGAATCAGCCCGAAGGCACCTGGACCGCGCGCACCCATCGCTTGAGTCTGGTAACCCTCGGCGGCGTGCGCTACATCACCGATGTCGGCTTCGGCGGCATGGTGCCAACCGCACCGTTGATGCTGGATACCGAGGCCGAGCAAGCCACACCGCACGAGCCGTATCGCATCGAAAAACAACCCGACGGCTACATGCTGCGCGCCAATGTCGGGGGCGAATGGCGGTCGATGTACCTGTTCGATCTGCAACGCCAGGAAGACATCGATTTCACCATCGGCAACTGGTATGTCTCGGCGCATCCGCAATCACCGTTCGCCAATCGCCTGATGGTTGCGCGTACTGGCGATGGCTGGCGGCGTACATTGAACAATGGCAGCTTCGCGATCCACCGCATCGGTGCCGAGAGCGAGCGGCGTGATGTAGCGGATGTGGAAGATCTACTCGATCTGCTTGAGGTTGAGTTCGGGATACAGGTCGCGAGCCCAGAATTGTTGAGGCCGGTGCTCAGACGCCTTATCGAGTCGGGTCAGGGATCCTCAGCGTAAGCATCGACCAGGATCGTAAAGAGATTGATCTTGGCCCACGACTCTCGTTGCCCGACCTCTGTTTCCTCTGAGCCAATGCTGATCAGGTAGTTGATGCCTGTTGCCGGATCCTTGAAACCATTTTGGGTTGAGTCCCAGGAGCAACAGGCGCGCGTGATCGGCGATATCCCGAAGTGCTGTTCAAGGTACTGTTCGGCTTTCGAAGCATTGGCCCCGGATACTTCATAGCTGGCAGAAAATGGCTGGCCCATGCGGTCAAGCGCCTGCTTGCAGCCTTTGAATTCAACAAACGATGGCTTGTCTGCGAGCTTCGACAGAAAGTCATCACAGCCAAAGTCGGCACTGGCGCTGTTGGCAATTACCAACAACAGCGCGGGTATCAATCGGATCAGGAACAGCCGAATCATTTATTTCTCCACCAGCAGTTCGCCGACATATTTCCCGCCTTCACCTTTGACTCGCCGGCCAATGAGGTAATCGTAAACATCGTTCCATTTGATCAGCTCATAAAAAGTGACGCAGCCGTCGGACAAATGGCCGACATGGATGTAACGGCTACTGTTGCCTTTCGTGCCTTGCAGTTCGATTGGAAACCAGACATCCGTGCAATGCAGGCTGCCTTTGGTCTTATAGCCGCCGGTTGAAATGTTCCCGTGAGAGCGGTCGGGTGCCATGATCCGGTGGCGGCCGGGCGGGATCGGTGTGTACTGGCCACCCCACTGACTATTGAGTGTCACCTTTGCCGTGATGCCGTTGAAACTGACCTGGGCCCATTGCTGAAGGAGTTTACCCTTGAACTCCGATACGGCATGGGCCGGTGCGCCGGTGTATTTGACCTTCACAGTCGCCGGCCCTGTGGGCGGCGTGTCCATCAGGTACTTCAAGGCATTTTCGGTCTTCAGGCTGGCGGTCTGCCCGACGAATTCAGAGTTGCCATCGGCAATCCGGAAGTAGGTTCGACCACCTGACTCCTTGGCGAGGGTCACTTTGGTGAATTCGCACAGCGCGACGAGGGTGCCCTTCGGTTCGAGCTTTACGCTTAGCCAGCCGTTGTCGTCAGCGCGTTTGGTGTATTTGGTGACCACGGTAGACGGGTGGGTACTGCCGCCCTGCCTGTTCGAGGGGGCTAGATTATTGTTCAGGATCGCAAGCGCCATGCTGGTTACAACTCCTTCAGATAATTTTCAGCAGACTGGTTCCATCTGTTCAGGCCAGGTCGTCGGGTTCCAGATGCAACAGTTCGGTTGCCCTGGTGGAAACGCGTTGGGTCAGCCCCCGTTCATTGGTGACTCCGCGGAAAATCTTGCCTGAGGCGGTGGTGATTTTATAAGCGAAGTCCGGCACAGGCTCGCCGTCGGCGTCCGACAGGGTGAATTGCTCGTCGAAGCCGAGGTTGATCGGGGGGACTGGGCTGACCGCTGCGCCACCGCCACTTTGGCCAATGATGACTGTGCCGGAGCCGCCGACAATGACATCGCCGTGAGTGCCAAGGCTGCCTTGCGTAGCGGCATTTTTTCCGTTGATGAAGACCGTTGCCGAAATATTGCCACTGATTGTGCTGCCGCAAGAGGCAGGATCTCCGAGGCGCGCGGCTGGCAATCCATCGAAAAAAACGTCGGGCGAGCCGGCAGCGATTTTCTGTGCGGCATGCCCTGGGCAGTTTGTGGCGTCTGTAGCGCGTGCGGCTGGTTTTCCACTCATGCTGAATTCCTTATCTGATCCCGGAAAGGGTTTCCGTTAATCCCTACGGCATGCCGCCGATCCTGCCACGCGCCGAGGTTGAGCTCAATAGCTCTTCGCGGTACCGGTTTCGGACAACTCGAGATGATTTTTTGTATACAAAGCGATAGACACTTGTCGCGACTTTTGAATACAGTGTGCGCATAACAAAAACCAGGGAACCCCCCACCATGAAAACGCCCCATGTTTCACACCAACGGCCCGAGGACGAAAACCTCGGGGTCGGCGCGAATATGGCTTACGGCCTGCAACATGTTCTGACCATGTATGGCGGTATCGTCGCGGTGCCACTGATCATCGGTCAGGCGGCCGGGCTGTCGCCCGCAGACATTGGTTTGTTGATTGCTGCTTCATTGTTTGCGGGGGGGCTGGCGACACTGCTGCAAACCCTGGGTCTACCGTTTTTCGGCTGTCAGTTGCCGCTGGTACAGGGTGTGTCGTTCTCCGGCGTTGCGACCATGGTCGCGATCGTCAGCAGTGGCGGGGAGGGTGGCTTCCAGTCGGTGCTTGGCGCGGTGATTGCGGCGTCACTGATCGGCTTGCTGATCACCCCGGTGTTCTCGCGCATTACCAAGTTCTTCCCGCCGCTGGTGACCGGCATTGTGATCACCACCATCGGCCTCACGCTGATGCCGGTGGCCGCGCGCTGGGCCATGGGCGGCAATAGCCACGCGCCGGACTTCGGCAGCATGCAAAACATTGGCCTGGCGGCGGTCACGCTGGTACTGGTTTTGCTGCTGAGCAAGGTCGGCAGCTCGACCATCTCGCGCTTGTCGATCCTGTTGGCCATGGTGATCGGCACGGTGCTGGCGGTGTTCCTCGGTATGGCGGACTTCTCCAGTGTCACCACCGGCCCGATGTTCGGCTTCCCGACGCCGTTCCATTTCGGCATGCCGACCTTCCACTTCGCAGCGATCCTGTCGATGTGCATCGTGGTCATGGTGACGCTTGTGGAAACCTCGGCGGACATTCTTGCGGTCGGTGAAATCATCGGCACCAAGGTCGACTCCAAGCGTCTGGGCAATGGTCTGCGCGCGGACATGCTGTCGAGCATGTTTGCGCCGATCTTCGGCTCGTTTACCCAAAGTGCCTTCGCCCAGAACGTCGGGCTGGTGGCGGTGACCGGGATCAAGAGTCGTTTCGTGGTCGCCACCGGTGGTCTGTTTCTGGTGGTCCTCGGCCTGCTGCCATTCATGGGCCGAGTGATCGCGGCAGTGCCGACTTCGGTACTCGGCGGCGCAGGTATTGTGTTGTTTGGCACCGTCGCCGCGAGTGGTATCCGTACGTTGTCGAAGGTTGATTACCGCAACAACGTCAATCTGATCATCGTCGCGACCTCAATTGGTTTCGGCATGATCCCGATTGCTGCGCCGAGCTTCTACGATCAATTCCCGAGCTGGTTCGCGACCATTTTCCACTCGGGCATCAGCTCGTCGGCGATCATGGCGATCCTGCTCAACCTGGCGTTCAACCACTTCACAACCGGTAACTCTGACCAGCAGTCGGTGTTTGCGGTAGCGGAGGAGCGAACTCTGCGCTATCGCGATCTGGCGGCGCTGCGTGAGGGTGACTACTTCTGCGACGGCAAACTGCATGACTGCGATGGCAAGGAAGTGCCGGTGATCGAAGTGGATGCAGATCACGACCATGGTCACGGTGCCCCGAAGGTGCAGGTGAAGAGCAGCGAACATGTTTGATCGCTGATCGAATAAAAAGGCCGATCTGTTGGAAGACAGATCGGCCTTTTCGTTTTCGTGGAGATCAAAAGATCGCAGCCTTCGGCAGCTCCTGCAGGGGGAATGCATTTCAAACTGTAGGAGCTGCCGAAGGCTGCGATCTTTTGATCTTTTCGAGCGCCCACAAAAAAGCCCCTGAACCTTTCGATTCAGGGGCTTTGCTATTTGGCTCCACAACCTGGACTCGAACCAGGGACCCAGTGATTAACAGTCACTTGCTCTACCAACTGAGCTATTGCGGAATTGGTGCGTATGTTACTGATTCAAAAAGAGAAGTCAAGCGTCAGTTGTTGAATTGTGCAATTCGTCAGGACGGACGGTGGTTTATCGGCGATTGGCGGTTACCAGAATCGCCTCAGGGGTCTACCATGGCCGCCCGGAAGTGGTCACACGCGCTACCGGCCATTCGCCGAAAAGGTACGCGCCATGAATCACACATCACTGCACATCGAGGTGCTCGCATGACCACCGCTCAAATCAGCCTGCCAAAAGGCGTCGGCCCGCACGCCGAAAAACTCTTCGATGCAATCACCCAGGCCAGCACCGCTGAAGAATTGAACCGCGCTGGCGGCAAGGCCGAGGGTTTTGTCCTCGGCCTGGAAACTGCCAAGGCCATCAAAAGCCAGATCGCCGAATCGCTGTACGTTGTCTATGACGATGCCGCCAGCCAGCGTGCGAGCGAACTGGCTTAACTGCCGAAGGTGATGGTGCCCATCATCAGCTTGGCGTAAGCCGCGGTGGTCGCCAGTTGCACCAGCCACAAGACCAGACCGCCGAGAAACACCCCGGCCGCCACTTGCAGCACCAGGCTTTTTTCGCGTTTGGCCGGGGCGCGGGGGATGAAGTCATCCAGATCGTCACGGTCGGCGCGCAGGTTGTCGTTTTTCATGGGTTTCTCGCAGAATTCTGAGGTGTTCACAAACCCTGTAGGAGTGAGCCTGCTCGCGATAGCGGTGTGTCAAGCAATGAAGCTGCAACTGACAAAGCGCTATCGCGAGCAGGCTCACTCCTGCAGTTTGGATTTGTGTGCAGTTTAGAGGGTGTGAACCCTTTTCCGGCACAAATAAAAACGGGAAGCCCGAAGGCTTCCCGTTTTTCATCACAATGCGAAATCAGATGACCTGAACAATCGCATCCGTTACAGCCTTGATGTTGCTCTGGTTCAGCGCAGCCACGCAGATGCGGCCGGTGTCCAGGGCGTAGATGCCGAACTCGTTGCGCAGGCGATGAACCTGTTCAGTGGTCAGGCCGGAGTAGGAGAACATGCCACGCTGACGGCCGACGAAGCTGAAGTCGCGCTGCGGTGCTTTTTCTGCCAGCAGGCTGACCATTTGCTCGCGCATGCCGCGAATACGCAAGCGCATTTCCGCCAATTCCGCTTCCCACTGCGCGCGCAGTTCCGGGCTGTTCAACACGGCGGCGACGATGCTTGCACCGTGGGTCGGCGGGTTGGAGTAGTTGGTGCGGATCACGCGTTTGACTTGCGACAGCACGCGTGCGCTTTCTTCTTTCGACTCGCTGATGATCGACAGGGCGCCAACGCGCTCGCCGTACAGCGAGAACGACTTGGAGAACGAGCTCGAAACGAAGAAGGTCAGGCCCGATTCTGCGAACAGGCGCACAGCCGCGGCGTCTTCGTCGATGCCGTCACCGAAGCCCTGGTAAGCCATGTCGAGGAACGGCACGTGACCTTTGGCCTTGACCACTTCCAGCACGTTGTTCCAGTCCGCCGGGGTCAGGTCGACACCGGTCGGGTTGTGGCAGCAGGCGTGCAGGATAACGATCGAGCCGTTCGGCAGGGCGTTGAGGTCTTCGAGCATGCCGGCACGGTTCACATCGTGGGTGGCAGCATCGTAGTAACGGTAGTTCTGCACCGGGAAACCAGCGGTTTCGAACAGCGCGCGGTGGTTTTCCCAGCTCGGGTCGCTGATCGCCACAACAGCGTTGGGCAGCAGTTGCTTGAGGAAGTCGGCACCGATTTTCAGTGCGCCGGTCCCGCCGACGGCCTGAGTGGTGATGACGCGACCGGCGCTGATCAGCGGCGAGTCGTTACCGAACAGCAGCTTTTGCACGGCCTGGTCGTAGGCAGCGATGCCATCGATCGGCAGGTAACCGCGCGAAGCGTGTTGAGCGACGCGAATCGTTTCGGCTTCGATAACGGCGCGCAGAAGTGGAATTCGCCCCTCTTCGTTGCAGTAAACACCTACGCCCAGGTTGACCTTGGTGGTCCGGGTATCGGCGTTGAATGCTTCGTTGAGGCCCAGGATTGGATCGCGGGGTGCCATTTCGACAGCGGAGAACAGGCTCATTTTTGCGGCGGCTCTGAATGGGGAGTGGAGGGACGTGTCGCGCTCCAGCCGGATGCACTAGAGCGGTGCACAAACGGGGAGCTAGTATAGAGGCCATCACCGAGCAATGGCGACAGGCGATTCGGCTTTTAGAGTAAGTTTTTCCGATTATTTCTTGACCGTTAGTCGATTGAGCGTGTCAGAGTTTTTACCGGATGTAGGACGTTTGCCTTGAAAGCCAAGGCAATCGCCACCACATTCAGCACAATCCAGCTTTTTCTTGCGCGACATCGGTCGTTTGCGGTCGTCCCCGTGGTGTTCCGCTTTGCTCGGAACCCCGCGATCCCAGAGGTGTGTATGTCCGAATTCCAGCTAGTCACCCGCTTTGAGCCCGCCGGCGATCAGCCGGAAGCCATCCGCCAGTTGGTTGAGGGCATCGAGGCCGGGTTGGCGCACCAGACGCTGCTCGGTGTGACCGGCTCGGGCAAGACCTTCAGCATCGCCAATGTCATCGCGCAAATTCAGCGCCCGACCCTGGTGCTGGCGCCGAACAAGACCCTGGCCGCGCAGTTGTACGGTGAGTTCAAGGCGTTTTTCCCGAACAACTCGGTCGAGTATTTTGTTTCCTACTACGACTATTACCAGCCCGAAGCGTATGTGCCGTCGTCCGACACCTTCATCGAGAAGGATGCGTCGATCAACGACCACATTGAACAGATGCGCCTTTCCGCGACTAAAGCGCTGCTGGAGCGCAAGGACTCGATCATCGTTACCACGGTGTCGTGCATCTATGGTCTGGGTAGCCCGGAAACCTATTTGAAGATGGTGTTGCACGTCGATCGCGGCGACAAGCTCGATCAGCGTGCGCTGCTGCGGCGTTTGGCTGACCTGCAATACACCCGCAATGATATGGACTTTGCTCGCGCGACCTTTCGCGTACGCGGTGATGTGATCGACATCTACCCGGCGGAATCGGATCTTGAGGCGATCCGCATCGAATTGTTCGATGACGAGGTCGAGAGTATTTCCGCGTTCGATCCGCTGACCGGCGAAGTCATCCGCAAGATGCCGCGCTTCACGTTTTACCCGAAAAGCCACTACGTGACGCCGCGCGAAACCCTGCTTGGCGCCATCGAGGGCATCAAGGTCGAGTTGCAGGAGCGTCTCGAATACCTGCGCAGCAACAACAAACTGGTGGAAGCCCAGCGTCTGGAGCAGCGCACTCGTTTCGATCTGGAGATGATTCTTGAGCTGGGCTACTGCAACGGCATCGAAAACTACTCGCGCTATCTCTCGGGTCGCGACTCCGGTCAGGCGCCGCCGACCTTGTTCGACTACCTGCCGGCCGACGCCTTGCTGGTGATCGACGAATCCCACGTCAGCGTGCCGCAGGTCGGCGCGATGTATAAAGGTGACCGCTCGCGTAAGGAAACCTTGGTTGAATACGGTTTTCGTCTGCCATCGGCACTGGACAACCGGCCAATGCGTTTCGACGAATTCGAAGGCATCAGCCCGCAAACGATTTTCGTCTCGGCCACGCCGGGCAATTACGAGGCGGAACACGCCGGTCGCGTTGTCGAGCAACTGGTGCGTCCGACCGGCTTGGTGGATCCGCAAATCGAAATCCGTCCGGCGTTGACTCAGGTTGATGATCTGCTCTCGGAAATCACCAAGCGTGTGGCGCTGGAGGAGCGGGTGTTGGTCACCACGCTGACCAAGCGCATGTCGGAGGATTTGACCGATTACCTCGCCGATCACGGCGTTCGCGTGCGTTATCTGCACTCGGATATCGACACCGTCGAGCGGGTTGAAATCATCCGTGACCTGCGCCTGGGCACTTTTGATGTGCTGGTCGGGATCAACCTGTTGCGTGAAGGCCTGGACATGCCGGAAGTGTCGCTGGTAGCGATCCTCGATGCGGACAAGGAAGGCTTCCTGCGCTCCGAGCGCTCGCTGATTCAGACCATCGGCCGTGCGGCGCGTAATCTCAATGGCCGGGCAATTCTCTACGCCGACCGCATTACCGGTTCGATGGAGCGCGCGATTGGCGAAACCGAACGCCGTCGCGACAAGCAGATCGCTTTCAACCTGGCCAATGGCATCACGCCTAAAGGCGTATTCAAGGACGTTGCCGACATCATGGAAGGCGCCACGGTGCCTGGCTCGCGCAGCAAGAAGCGCAAGGGCATGGCCAAGGCCGCCGAAGAAAGCGCCAAGTACGAGGCCGAATTGCGCTCGCCAAGCGAGATCACCAAGCGAATTCGGGCGCTGGAAGAGAAGATGTATCAGCTTGCCCGGGACCTGGAGTTTGAAGCGGCGGCGCAGATGCGTGATGAAATTGCCAAGCTGCGCGAGCGTCTTCTGGCTGTTTGATTGTGCGGTGAATTATCCGGCCTCATCGCGGCCAGCGGGCCTGACAGACACAAACCTGGCTTAAATACCGTGCCCGCTGGAGCGGGGCGGGTGTCGCCTGTTACCATTCGCCGCTTATTGATCTTTGCTTTTCATTCTTTTCGAGACATGCCATGACCACCGTCCGCACTCGCATCGCGCCATCGCCTACCGGCGATCCCCATGTAGGTACCGCTTACATCGCATTGTTCAACTACTGCTTTGCCAAGCAGCATGGCGGTGAGTTCATCCTGCGGATCGAAGACACCGATCAGTTGCGTTCGACGCGCGAGTCCGAACAGCAGATCTTCGACGCCCTGCGCTGGCTCGGCATCGAGTGGAGCGAAGGCCCGGACGTCGGCGGCCCGCACGGCCCGTATCGTCAGAGCGAGCGTGGCGATATCTACCAGAAATATTGCCAGCAACTGGTTGAGCTGGGTCACGCTTTCCCGTGCTTCTGCACGGCAGAGGAGCTGGACCAGATGCGCGCCGAGCAACAGGCGCGTGGCGAAACTCCACGTTACGACGGCCGCGCGCTGCTGCTGTCCAAAGAAGAAGTTGCCGCACGTCTGGCCGCTGGCGAGCCCCACGTGATCCGCATGAAAGTGCCGAGCGAAGGCGTCTGCGTGGTCCCGGACATGCTGCGTGGTGATGTCGAGATCCCGTGGGACCGCATGGACATGCAAGTGCTGATGAAGACCGACGGCCTGCCGACGTATTTCCTCGCCAACGTGGTCGACGATCACTTGATGGGCATCACCCACGTACTGCGCGGCGAAGAATGGCTGCCGTCGGCGCCGAAACTGATCCTGCTTTACGAGTACTTCGGCTGGGAACAACCGGAGCTGTGCTACATGCCGCTGCTGCGTAATCCGGACAAGAGCAAGCTGTCCAAGCGCAAGAACCCGACCTCGGTGACTTTCTACGAGCGCATGGGCTTCATGCCGGAAGCGATGCTCAACTACCTGGGCCGCATGGGCTGGTCGATGCCAGACGAGCGCGAGAAGTTCTCGCTGCAGGAAATGGTCGACAACTTCGACCTCAAGCGTGTGTCCCTCGGCGGGCCGATCTTCGACATCGAGAAACTGTCGTGGCTCAACGGCCAGTGGCTGCGTGATCTGCCGGTGGAAGAGTTCGCCAGCCGCTTGCAGACCTGGGCGCTGAACCCGGAATACATGATGAAGATCGCTCCGCACGTGCAGGGCCGTGTTGAAACCTTCAGCCAGGTCGCACCGTTGGCCGGGTTCTTCTTCGCCGGTGGCGTTAATCCGGATGCCAAGCTGTTTGAATCGAAAAAGCTCTCGGGCGATCAGGTTCGCCAGTTGATGCAGTTGATTCTGTGGAAGCTGGAAAGCCTGCGTCAGTGGGAGAAGGACAGCATCACTGCGACGATTCAGGCCGTGGTTGAGTCGCTGGAGCTGAAACTGCGTGATGCGATGCCGTTGATGTTCGCGGCAATCACCGGGCAGGCGAGTTCGGTGTCGGTGCTCGATGCGATGGAAATCCTCGGGCCGGACCTGACCCGCTTCCGTCTGCGTCAGGCGATCGACCTGCTGGGCGGCGTTTCGAAGAAAGAAAACAAAGAGTGGGAAAAACTGCTGGACGCCATCGCCTGATCCCCTGTAGGGGCTGCGGCACAATGCGATCTTTTGACGTTGGTTTGTAAAAACAGAATCAAAAGATCGCGGCCTTCGGCAGCTCCTACAGTCTGCGTAGGTTGTAAACCTCCCGAATTTACGGGGGGAGGGCGGTAAGTGATTGTTATGTCGGCAAAAAACTTTGAAATATTTTAAAAATAAGTTTGACAGCCCTCCGAAGCGCCATTAAGATTCGCCCCGTCCTCAGCGATGACATCAACGATGAGGGGCTTTAGCTCAGCTGGGAGAGCGCCTGCATGGCATGCAGGAGGTCAGCGGTTCGATCCCGCTAAGCTCCACCAATTTACACTTCAAGGTCTGGCCACACCGGCCTTGAAGCGATCAACACTCAGCGTTGATCAGTTGTATAGAAGGGTTTGCGTCCCCTTCGTCTAGTGGCCTAGGACACCGCCCTTTCACGGCGGTAACAGGGGTTCGAGTCCCCTAGGGGACGCCAGTTTTACAGAAGTGATGTTGCAAAATGTCACTCCGCCGCGAGGCGAAAAATCCGGGGCTTTAGCTCAGCTGGGAGAGCGCCTGCATGGCATGCAGGAGGTCAGCGGTTCGATCCCGCTAAGCTCCACCAATTTTACAAGTTCAAGGTCTGGCCACACCGGCCTTGAATCGATCAGATCTCAGCACTGATCAGTTGTATAGAAGGGTTTGTGTCCCCTTCGTCTAGTGGCCTAGGACACCGCCCTTTCACGGCGGTAACAGGGGTTCGAGTCCCCTAGGGGACGCCACGATTACCCGCTCTGCGGGATTTTATAAGGGTCATTCAATTATTGAATGGCCCTTTTGTTTGTCTGGCGTTTGGCCAACTCTCCTTTTTCCTTACACTGTGCTTCAGACCAGCGGTCATATCCTTGACTTGCAGAATATTATTATGCGAATAATATTCTAGTCGTAATATTCGGAGGCAACGATGAACGATAAAAAAGCTCAAACCCGCGAACGCATCCTCAAGGCTGCCAGCGCCGCACTGATCCAGCGCGGCCCGGCAGACCCAAGCGTGGGCGAAGTGATGGGCGCAGCCGGCCTGACCGTCGGTGGCTTCTATGCGCACTTCGAAAGCAAGGACGCGATGATGCTCGAAGCGTTCAAGCAGTTGCTGGGTCGGCGGCGCGACCTGATTGCCGACATGGACACCGAATTGACTGGCGAAGAGCGCCGCGCGCTGGTCGCTGCGTTCTACCTGTCGCGCAAGCACCGCGATTCCAGCGAATCGGCCTGTCCGATTCCTGCCTCCATTGGCGAATTGGGCCGTTTGCCGGAGTCGTTCCGCATCGCGCTGAACGAACACTTGGAATTGATGGTTGCGCAGTTGGCGTCCAGCCCTGAGGACACCGACAAAGCTTTGGCCGACGTGGCCTTGATGGTGGGTGGTCTGGCACTCGCAAGAGCGCTCGGCCCCGGAGACTTATCCGATCGATTGCTGCGCGCTGCCAAGTCGGCGGTGCGTTGACCTGAAGGCAGCACGCCTGAGGAGAGAGCGATGAACACGTTGAAGTGGGTTCGTGGCGTTAATGGCACCTTGGGCTGGATTGCACCGCAACGGGTGGCGAGCAAAATGCGCCTGGCGTTCATGACGCCGCGCGCGCTGCCGCTGCGCGATTGGGAGTTGCCGCTGCTGGCCAATTCCGAACGGATCACTTTGCGCTTCGGCCTCTCCGCACTACGTTGGGGGCACGGTCCGACCGTGTTGCTGATGCACGGTTGGGAGGGGCGACCCACTCAATTTGCTGCACTGATCACCGCGCTGGTCGACGCTGGTTATACGGTAGTTGCGCTCGACGGCCCGGCCCACGGTCGGTCGCCGGGGCGTGAGGCCAATGTTGTGTTGTTTGCCCGCGCCATGCTTGAAGCTGCAGCCGAACTGCCACCCTTGCAAGCTGTTATCGGTCACTCCATGGGCGGCGCCAGTGCGATGCTTGCCGTGCAATTGGGCCTGCGTACCGAAACCCTCGTCAGCATCGCCGCCCCCGCTCGCATTCTTGGCGTGCTGCGCGGTTTTGCCCGCTACGTGGGAATGCCGCCCAGAGCGCGTTCCGCCTTCATTCGCCAGGTTGAGCAAGATGTCGGCATGCGTGCCGCCACCCTCGACGTCGCGCACTATCAACTGGATATGCCCGGGCTGATCGTGCATGCCGAGGATGACAATTTTGTCTCGGTCAAGGAATCGCAATTGATCCACGAATCCTGGTTCGACAGCCGCTTGTTGCGCCTCGAAAACGGTGGTCATCAACGCGTGCTGGCCGACCCTCGGGTGATTGATGGTGTGTTATCACTGCTGACCGGCCGCAGCCTTCAGGCGCGCCAATCGGCGTGAGCATCCGTTACACTGCCCCGGTTGAATAATCTGACCGGGAGTGGGGCATGGGCTGGGATCGGGCGACGCCGTTTACCATTGATCTGCAAGTGGGCGCCGAGGACATCGACGGGCTGGGGCACGCCAACAACGCGGTGTACGTGACCTGGCTCGAACGCTGCGCCTGGCGCCACTCGCAGCGTCTGGGGCTGGATCTGGTCGAGTACCGGCGGCTGGATCGCGCGATGGCCGTGGTGCGCCACGAGATCGATTACCTGGCGGCGGCCTATGAAGGCGACGAGCTGCAATTGGCGACCTGGATCGTCGATTGGGATCAACGCCTGAAAATGACCCGGCATTTCCAGCTGATCCGCCCAAGCGACCAGACCACGCTGCTGCGCGCCCAGACCACATTCGTCTGCATCGAGCTGTCCACCGGCAAGCCCAAGCGCATGCCGGCGGAGTTCATCGAAGGCTATGGCCCGGCGATCCAAACCCCAGAATCAGCGTAAATCCCTGTAGGAGCTGCCGAAGGCTGCGATCTTTTGATGTTGGTTTTTAAAGACAGCATCAAAAGATCGCGGCCTTCGGCAGCTCCTACAGGTGGTCGTGGGTTTAACCTGCGCAATCCAGTAAACTGCCGCACGTTTTTCCTCAAGTAGTGTTTTCCCCATGCAAATTGCTCTGGCGCCCATGGAGGGGTTGGTCGACGACATCCTTCGCGACGTGCTGACCCGTGTTGGCGGCATCGACTGGTGCGTGACCGAATTTATTCGCGTCAATGACCAGTTGCTCACCCCAGCCTACTTTCACAAGTTCGGCCCGGAACTGCTCAACGGTGCCCGCACCGCGTCCGGTGTGCCGTTGCGTGTTCAGCTGTTGGGTTCTGACCCGGTGTGTCTGGCGGAAAACGCTGCGTTGGCTTGCGAACTCGGCTCCGAAGTGATCGACCTCAACTTCGGCTGCCCGGCCAAAACAGTCAATAAATCCCGTGGCGGTGCGGTGCTGCTTAAAGAGCCCGAGTTGCTCAATCAGATCGTCGAGCACGTGCGTCGCGCCGTACCTGCGCACATTCCCGTCACGGCCAAGATGCGTCTGGGCTTCGACAGCCCGGATGGCTCGCTGGTCTGTGCCACGGCGCTGGCCGAAGGCGGTGCCGAGCACATCGTGGTTCACGCCCGGACCAAAATGGACGGTTACAAACCGCCCGCGCACTGGGAATGGATCCCGCGCGTACAGGAAGTGGTCAAGGTGCCGGTGTTCGCCAACGGTGATATCTGGAGCGTCGAGGACTGGCGTCGTTGCCGCGAAATCAGCGGCGTGGAAGACATCATGCTCGGTCGTGGTCTGGTTTCGCGCCCGGACCTGGCCAGGCAAATCGCCGCTGCACGCGCCGGTGAAGAAGTGGTCGAGATGACCTGGGCCGAGCTGCTGCCTCTGATCCAGGATTTCTGGCTGCAAGCCAAAGCGCAGATGACCGCGCGTCAATCGCCGGGCCGTTTGAAGCAGTGGCTGGCCATGTTGACGCGCAATTACCCTGAAGCGACCGAGCTGTTTACCGTGCTGCGCCGTGAGACGGAACCGGATCACGTCTCGCGTTTGTTGGGTTTGCCAGTCGCCGAAGTGGCCTGAAAAAAATCTGCAAATACTCTCTTGAAATCAAATCAGCGGTCCCTATCTAAGCGTTACGCGATGCCGAATTCGGGTCGCGGAGATAAAAAACCTTGCTGATTGTTTTCAGGAGATTTGAACCATGAGTACTGCATTTTCCCTCGCGCCACTGTTCCGTTCCTCGGTGGGTTTCGACCGCTTCAACGACCTGTTCGAAACGGCCCTGCGCAACGAGCCAGGCAGCAGCTATCCACCCTACAACGTGGAAAAACACGGTGACGATCAATACCGCATCGTCGTAGCCGCGGCCGGTTTCCAGGAAGAAGACCTGGAGCTGCAAGTCGAGAAGGGCGTGTTGACCATCAGTGGCGGCAAGCGTGATGCCAACGAAGGCGTGACGTTCCTGCATCAGGGCATTGCCCAGCGTGCTTTCAAGCTGTCCTTCCGTCTGGCCGATCACATCGAGATCAAGGCTGCCGATCTGAGCAACGGTCTGCTGAGCATCGACCTGTTGCGGGTGATCCCGGAAGAAGCGAAGGCCAAACGCATCCCGATCAACGGGACGCAAAAACCGGTTCTGCAGCACTGATTCACGCGCAGACACACAAGCGTCTGAACAAGCGTTGAGCCGCTGAACGAAGGTCCCGATACGTCGGGGCCTTTTTTGTGCGCGCTGCAAAAGTGTTCGCAACGTTTGCCGCTATTACCACGGCTCTTTACAATCTGCGCAGTTTTGCCGACCCCATTTCTCGGCGGTCGGCCTGGAGCCTTTTTCATGGATGAGATTCAACAGCGTTGGCTGTGCGCCCTGTCTGCACCGATGGCGGCGCTCAATCCTGGAGCCGGGTACGACGATCCGGCTTTCTGCGACGACAACTACATCGATCTTAAAGACAGCTGGGGCATCGACAACCGGCAGCAGTTGTTCGACATGATCGAGCGTATGGCCGATGACGGCCATGCCACGCACCTCGAAGCGGCTTATCGGGCGTGGCAGCGTTGTCTGCCGGGTGAGTGGCAGGCATTGCTTGAGCGCCTCGAACCGCGAGAGCGCATCCTGCATGAGTTTGCCAGTCGCACGTTTGGCAGTTGCGGGCCGGGTGGGATCTTGTCCTGGGACTACGGGCGGATGGGGTTTCTCTTGCGTTGCGCCGTGCGCAACCAGTGGATCGATCTGGTAGAAAGCAATTGGTTGCATGGTCGTCTGGCCGTCAGAGCGCAATACCATTACGGCAGCTGGATGGCTTACTTCAATGGCTTCCTTGTCGGCCGTTCCTTCTGGTGTTGCTTAAGTAAAAGTGACGATGAGCTGGCGTTTGAACTGGATCGACAAGGGCAGAGTTCGCATAACCTGCTGATTGCCCGTGGGCTCGACCGGAACATCCCGCAGTTCCTCGCGGACTTGCCTTGGCAGATGGCGCTTGATCTGTCGCAACGTCCCGAATCGCTCAAGGAGTTCGACTGGTCATGAGTTGCTGGATCCGCTTGGGCATCGAGCCCACCACCGACGAAACCCTCATTCGCAACGCCTACCGCACACGCCTGCCGGAACATCACCCGGAGACCGATCCCGAAGGTTTTCAGGCGCTGCGCATGGCCTACGAAAAAGCGCTGCGTCTGGCGCGCGAAGGCGATGAAGAAGAACCCGAAGAATTCGAGGAATACGCAGAGACGGAACAGACAATCATCGAGGTGCCGCAGGCCTTCGTGGATTTCTGCGAGTTGCTTGACGATCCTCTACGGCGCTTCGACTTTGCAGCGTGGCAGGCGTTTATCCGAGGGCTGGATCAACTGCCGCTCGAGTCTCTCGATGACCTCAGTTGGGGCTTGTACCATCGGCTGGCTGATGCCGGGCCGCTGTCCTATCGTTGCGCGAACCTGTTGGCCGAGCGCATGGCCTGGGACCAGCAGTTGCTGGATCTGTCGTTCGACGACGCAGAGCGTGTCGAAGCATTTCTGCAACGGATCAAGGCGGGTGATCCGTTCGATACGGATCTGATGAGCGCCTGGTCAGAAGCCGCACAGACCGAATCTTTGTGGTACGCGCGCAGTCTGGATTTCATCTTCGCCCAGCGTCCGCTCGATGAGTTCGCCGACTTTGCCAGTCGGCACACCTGCCTGCCGTTGCCGAACGATGAAATGTACCTCAAGCGGCTTGTGACGCAGTTCACTCAGGCGGGCATGGGTGGTGCAGGGTGGCTGCAGTGTTGCGAAGAGCAGCAGGGCAAACATCCTGAGGATGTCGATTGGCTCTACCTGCTCGCCTGTCAAAGCACTCTACTGGGCCTGGACGATCAGGCGTGGCCGTGCTGGATCCGGCTCTGGCAGGAGCATCGTCATCCGAAGGCTGAAAGCCACTTGATGGCAATGTGCGCAGAACGTCAGCCAGACTTTCTGCCGCTGCTGATTCAGGCATTTGATCGAGCGCAGGTGTTCAGTGACTGGTCCCGCGAGCTCGACCATGTCAGTCAGCAATATGGCAGCCCTTCACAAAGACCGGAAACCCTGGCGCGATGGCTGGGGATTGGCGGCCTCGAACTTCAGGGCCTGGCCAAGGCCTTCGTCGACTGGCGCATGGCCGACGATGAACTGCCGTTGCTGGCACTGTTGCTTGGCAACCATGACGACCCAAGGTTGCAGCGCCTCTATCGACATGCCTGGGCACTGCATCGCGGTGACGTGCCGCTGTTACAGCAAATGCTCGACGAACCGTTTTCGGTGGATGCCCTTGATGCGTTGGTGCTGAGCGGATTCAAGCAACAGGCCGAGCAACATGTGCGTTGGTTGACGCAAGCACCGATCCCGTTGGCGATGAGTGCCTACACCGATGCGAACGCGGTTTTGCCACAACTGCCCGAAGCCCTGAAAGAAGGTTTTGCGCACAGCCTCTGCCGACTCTGGTTACGCAGATTGCGTCCTTACAGTCGCACCGCGCTTGAGCGCATTGCCGAAGATTTCAAACTGAACGATGCGCGCGCCACCCTCGATTTGTCAGAGCTGGCGCTGCTGCTGCAACTGAGTCAGGGCGATGTAGAGTTGCCGTCGCCGGGGGCGGCTGAGGCGCTGTGGCAATGGCACGCTCAAACGCTGTTTCTGTTGGTGTTGCTGGGGCAAGCCGAGCGTTGGTTGCCATTGATCGACGTGCGACTGCTGGAGCAACTGCCTTACAACCCGGCCCATCCGCTCAGCCGGTTGCAGCCGTTGTTGCAGCGCTTGTTGCGTGAACAGGGTAACTGTGAGGGCTTGCTTGGCCTGCTGCAAACGGCGGACCCGGTGCATGCGCTGCTGGCCCGGCAAATGTGCGGTGTGCAGGAAGCGCTCGCCAGCCTGCGACTGTTGAGCAACGACCGCCTGTTCGAATGCATGCGCAGCGATTTGAGTGCATTTGACGACGATCTGCTGGGGCGGATGCTGTTGACGGCCGTGCTCTATCACTGCGGATTGTTCGACGCCAAACAGCGGCGCTTCCTGCTCGACAGAATGACCGAAGTCGTCAATCCCCAGGATTGGTTCGACGGTTTCCGCCACAGTCTGATCAAAGGCGAGCCAACGCGCCCACCACGCGAGGCTCTGGAAGACGAGGGCGTTAACGACATCGATGGGTTTTACCTGGCGCTCGACGTGCTCAAGGACCTGGTGCTTTACGGCAATGCCGGCGTGCCGCGCCAGAAAACCCTGGTGCGCCTGCAACGCGCCAAGGACGATACGCAGAACGGGCTCGGTTTACGGTTTGCCTTCAGCGCATTGCTGTCGTGGTCGGAGCGCTTGTTGTTGGCCAAGGCCGACACACGTCCAGTTGCCGCCACGGCGTTCTGGCGTCTGGGCACACGGCTGGGGCGTGAGGCATTTATCGGGCAAGTGATCGGTATCGTGTTGCTGACGCCGCTGCTGGCATTGTTCAGCGGCTCAATGACTTCGGCCTTCGTTGTGTTGGCCGTGGCGCTGCTGCTGTTGCTCAGCGCCATGCTGCGGCGCCTGCACGACATGGGCCGAGGCGTCGCGACCTTTCTGGTGCTCGCGGGGCTGACACCGGTTTTGCCGTTTCTGCCGCTGGTGCTGTTCGGTTTTCCTGGCGAGAAGCTGCCCAATCGCTACGGCGTGCCACCGGAGAGTTTCCGTGAGGATCCTTTGTCCGGTGGGTTGCAGGCAGCGTTGCGCCGGCTCATTGGCTAGAGGTGCAACTCATCCAGCGCGCTGTTGAGCTGTGAGCGGTGGCTGGCGATCTCTGACGATTGCTGGCCGCCGAGCACGGTGGTGAAGCTGTGCAGCCATTCGGCAATGCGCTCGCGTTCCGTCCCCAGGCTCTGCATCCATGCGCGCTCCAGACGTGCCAGCAGCGTGCGGTTGGGTAATGCATCGCGCGGGTGAACCTTGAGCGCGGCGAGCCGCTCATGACTGTTTTGTCGGGCTTGTTCATCAAGTCCGGTGGGGCTGCGGTCGATGCTGTGACTGTACCGTGCACCTGTTTCCAGCAGGGTGACGTCAACTTCGAGCAAGCCATTGATGTCGTAGCTGAAACGCACATCCAGTTGCTGGATGTGCTCGGTGGGCATCAGCGTGACATCGAAAGCGTCGATAAGAATGTTGTCGCGTACCCATGGACGTTCGCCCTGATACACCGCAATGCGGATTTTTTCCTGCCGCGGATGCGTCGTGTAATAGCGCTCCACCCGGGACGTTGGAATGATGGTGTTGCGCTCGATGATGGGCGAGAAGGCGCCTTCGATCCCCTTGCCGCGCATGGTCTCGATACCCAATGTGTAAGGGCAGACGTCCGTCAGGATCAGCTCTTCCACCGCACCGTCGCGCGCCTTGCACGCCGCTTGCGTCGCCGCGCCGAGCGCGACAATGGTGTCGGGATCCAGATGACGATAAGGCAGGCGCCCGAACAGCGTGGCGACCATCTGCTGCACCGCCGGCATTCGCGTGGCACCGCCCACTAATACCAGGCTGTCGAGATCACGCGGCTTGAGCCGGGCATCGCGCAGGGCTTGTTCGATCGGTGCGCGCAAACGGCCGAGCAGTGGCTCCCAGATCTTCACCGCAGCGGCTTCATCCAGCGACCATTCAAATGTCTTGTCGGCGTGGCGCCAGCTCAAAAGCTGCGTGCCTTCACCGAGTTTGCACTTGAGCTGCTCCAGCGCATCACCCAGGCTGGCCATGCCTTGCGCATCGACCATTGACGGGGTCAATTGCCAGGCCTTGAGGCAGGCCTGCAACAGCGCGGCGGTGAAGTCTTCGCCGCCGAGGAAGTTGTCGCCGGTGGACGCATGCACTTCGATCAGCGGCAGCGCATATTCCAGCACCGTGACATCGAAGGTGCCGCCGCCCAGATCGAAAATCAGCGTGCGTTCGAACTTCTGCTCATGCAGCCCATAGGCCATGGCGGCAGCGGTCGGCTCGTTGATCAGGCGCGTCACGGACAAACCAGCCAGCTCGGCGGCAAACAGCGTGCGTTTGCGTTGTTCGTCACTGAAATACGCCGGTACGGAAATCACTGCCTCGGATACCGGGTGGCCGAGAAAGGCTTCGGCGTCCTGCTTGAGTGAGCCGAGCACCAGTGCCGACAATTCTTCGGGGCTGAATTGACGACTGCCGAGTTCAATCTGCTTGTCGCTGCCCATGAAACGCTTGAAAGCAGCGGCGCTGCGTTCCGGGTGCGTAGTCAGTCGGGCGCGCGCGGCTTTGCCGACCAGAATCGTGTCGTCTTCATCGAGGCTGACCACCGATGGAGTCAGCACGTCGCCGAGGGCGTTGGGAATCAACCGGGCCTGACCGTCCTGCCAGACGGCGATAAGACTGTTGGTGGTGCCAAGGTCGATGCCCAGCAGGGCCGGGCGGGGGAGGGTTGCATCCTGCATGATTGATCTCGAAACGGCGCAAAAAACGCGACCCTACAGGTTGCCGCCAACACTGGCAATTGTTGGCCTGGTGCAAGCTGAGCGCGTTATGCCAGCAGCTTTTTCAAGCCCTCCAGCGGCAATGGCCGACTGTGCAGATAACCCTGATACAAATGGCAACCCAGGCCCTGCAAAAACGCAAGCTGCTCCGGGGTTTCCACGCCTTCGGCAATCACTTCGAGTTCCAGGCTGCGAGCCATCGCGACGATGGCGCGGATGATCTCTGCGTTGTTCGGGTCAGTGGTCGCATCGCGGATGAACGACTGGTCGATTTTCAACGTATCAACCGGCAAGCGCTTGAGGTAAGTCAGCGATGAATAACCGGTACCAAAGTCGTCCATGGCGAAACTCACACCGAGCTTTTTCAGGCGGCGCATCTTGCTGATGGTGTCCTCCAGGTTCTGGATGACGATGCCTTCGGTGATCTCCAGTTTCAGCAGCGAGCACGGCAGGCCGTGGCTGACCATGCTGTGTTCGATACGCTCGACGAAGTCGTTCTGGCGGAACTGTCGCGGACTGATGTTGACGCACAAGCTGAAATTGAGCGGGTCGACCAGTTTCAGGGCGATCAATTGTTTGAACGCCGCACAGGCTTCATCGAGTATCCATGTGCCGACTTCCAGAATCAGACCGCTGTCTTCCAGAACCTTGATGAACTCGGTCGGTGACTGTGCGCCGAGTTTCGGGTGGTTCCAGCGCACCAAGGCTTCGGCGCCGATGATGCGGTTGTCCTGCGCGTCGATTTGCGGCTGGAAATGCACCCTGAATTCGCCGCGCGACAGCGCCAGGCGCAAGTCGGTCTCCATGCGCAGGCGTTCGCTGGCCGCTTTCTGCATGGTGTTGTGATACATCTGCGTGGTGTTGCGCCCGGAATCCTTGGCTCGGTACAGGGCAATGTCGGCACGCTTGAGCAGGTCGGTCGGGGTCGAGCCGTGATCCGGAATCAGCGCCACGCCAATGCTCGGTGTCACTTGCAGGCGCTGGCCGTCGAGGAACATCGGCTCCGACAGCAGTTCACGCAGGGTGTCGGCCAGTTCGCGTACCTGCAAGCTGACTTCATTGCGCGTGCCCTCCAGGCCGCTGAGCAACACCACGAATTCATCGCCGCCCAGGCGCGCCACCGTATCCTCCATGCGCACGCTGGCTTCGAGCCGCGCCGTGATGATCTTCAGCACCGTGTCACCGACCGGATGGCCGAGTGAATCATTGATGTGCTTGAAGTGATCGAGATCGAGAAACAGCAAGGCGCCGCGCAGGTTGTGGCGTTTGAGCAGGGCGATCTGCTGGCTCAGCCGATCCATCAACAACGCACGGTTGGGCAGGTTGGTCAGCGGATCGTGGTAAGCCAAATGACGGATTTGCGCTTCAGCGTTTTTCAACAGACTGACGTCTCGTGCGGTCAGCAGCAGGCAAGCCGTTTCATTCAGGGTGATCGGCTCCACCGAGACTTCCACCGTGAGGATTTCCCCGCGCTTGTTGCGCCCGAGCATTTCCTGGTGGTGCACGCGGCCCTTGATCTGCAGTTCGGCGAGCAGGGCCGAACGCTGTTTTTCCTCGGCCCAGATACCGACCTGATGCACGGTTTTGCCCACCACTTCATCGGCGCGATAGCCGGTGAGGCGACAGAAACCGTCGTTGACCTCCAGATAGCGGCCGGTGTCGCGCTCGGTGATGGTGATGGCGTCGGGGCTGGAGTGAAACGCCTTGGCGAACTTCTCTTCGCTGGCCTTGAGCGCGGCTTCCGAGCGTTGCTGCTGGGTGATGTCGCGCAATGTGGTGACGATGCACGGTTGATCGCCGACGCTGATCTGCCGACTGGAAATCACGCAGGTCAACGACTGGCCGTCCTTGTGCTGGACGATGATCGCGACGTTGCTCAGGCCTTGTTCGCGGATCACCCGTTCGATGCGTTGCAGACTTTTCGCCGACGCGTCCCACAGGCCGATGTCTTCGGCGGTGCGGCCGATTACGTCGGCGGCGCTCCAGCCAAAGGTCTGGGTGAAACTGTTGTTGATTTCGATGAACTCGCCGCTGTCCTGACGGGTGACGCAGATCGGGTCGGGGCTGACCTGGAACAGCGTGGCGAATTTCTCTTCCGAGGCCACCAGACGTTGTTCGCGTTCGACCTGATCGGTGATGTCGAGCAAAGTGCCGGCCATGCGCAACGGCGCGCCATTGTCGTCGCGATAGAGGCGGGCGCGACTTTCCAGATAACGTGAGCTGCCGTCCGGCAATTGCACGCGATACGTCAGTTGGTAATTGCCCGCAGGGCCTTCGCGCAGACTGCGATAGGCGTCGCGCATGCTGTCGCGCTCCTCGCCGGGCACACCTTCGAAAAACTCATCGAAGGATTCATGGAAGGGTTTCGGGTCGAGTCCGTGCAATTGCGCGGCGCGCGCCGAGCCATAGAGCATGCCGCTGGGAATGTGCCAGTCCCAGGTGCCGAGCTGGGCTGAGTCCAGTGCCAGGTCGAGGCGTTCCTGACTGTCTTTCAAGGCGTGTTCCGCAGCTTTGCGCTCGGTGGTGTCGAGGAACGTGCTCAGCAGATAAGGCTGGCCTTCAAGTTCGACCTTTTGCGCGCTGAGGATGCCGTCATGGATCTGCCCGTTGCTGGCGCGAAACTGCACTTCCATGCTGATCAATTCGCCCTTGGCCTTGGTCTTCTTGACCAGTTCGCCGCGCTGCTCAGGGTTTACCCACAAGCCCAGTTCCAGGGTGGTGCGGCCAATCGCGCTTTGCACCGGCCAGCCGAACAGGCTTTCGAAATACTGGTTGGCTTCGCTGATCAGGCCGTCTTCCTGGCGGGTCAGCAGGACCATGTTCGGGCACAGATGAAACAGCGTGGCGAAACGTTTCTCCGAACTGCTCAGGGCTTGTTCGCGTTGCCGCTGGTGGGTGATTTCGCGAATCACCCCGATCATTCGGGGGCGGCCGTTTTTGTCTGGCAGCAGGCTGCCGTTGATCTCCAGCCAATGCAGGCTGCCGTCGGGCCAGCGGATGCGGTGATGCATCGCCTGTTCCAGCGGGGCGCCGGCAATCACCGCGTGGAAGGCACGGACGGTTTTCGCCCGGTCTTCGGGCGGCAGCAAGTCGAGGTATTCGAGATCTGCCGGCAGCGGCTGGCGCGGATCGAAGCCGAACAATGCCTGCGTGCCCCGTGACCAACTGATCTGACCGCGCTCGATGTCCCAATACCAGGCGCCGAGCCGTGCGCCGTTGAGCGCTGCGAGCAATTGCGGCGCGCTCTCCCAGCTCTGCTCGGAATGTCGCGGGTCAATCGCTTGAATGCGCGGCATCGGCGGAATTCGGTCAACAGATTTCGGCATCGTTAACAGGCCTTGAGCGGGTGGTGGCATTTAGGCACAGAGACAGCGGCACTATAGGATTAGCACAAGTTAGCCCTGAGTCCCTGGCAGATCGATTTGTGCATCCAGCAAGGTCATAAACGCTCTTGCTGCATTCGATAGCGTCCGTTCGGTGTGCACGATATAGCCTAGCTGGCGACTGAGCTGTATGCCCGGCAATGCGATGCTTGCCACCTGTTCATCAAGCATGGTGCGCGGAAGTACGCTCCACGCCAGGCCGATGGAGACCATCATCTTGATGGTTTCCAGATAGTTGGTGCTCATCGCGATGTTCGGCGTCAGCCCTTGGGCCTCGAACAAACGTTGGACAATATGGTGTGTGAATGTGTTGCCGCCGGGGAAAACCGCCGGATGGCCGGCAATGTCCGCCAGACTGACGGCGCCGTTGCTGATCAGCGAATGCTCCGGGGCGACCACGAAATCCAGCGGGTCATCCCACACCGGCGTGGCTTTGACCAGCGTGTGCGGCTCGGGGGCAAGGGTGATGACCGCCAGTTCTGCACGGCCGTGGAGTATTTCTTCGTAGGCCACTTCCGAATCGAGAAACTGAATATCCAGCGCGACCTGGGGGTAGCAGCGGGTGAACTCCCTTAATAGCGGCGGCAAGCGGTGCAGGCCAATGTGGTGACTGGTGGCCAATGTGAGACGGCCGCTGACTTCGCCGGTCAGGTTGGTTAGTGCGCGGCGGGTGTCGTCCAGCACATTGAGAATCTGATAAGCGCGCGGCAGCAGGGCGCGGCCGGCCTCGGTCAGGCCGACTTCGCGCCCCAGTCGATCGAACAGGCGCACCTTGAGTTGCTGCTCCAGACCGGCGATACGCTTGCTGATAGCCGGTTGCGTCAGGTGCAGCCGCTCACCGGCGCCGGAGAAACTGCCGGTCTCGGCGATGGCGATAAAAGCATTGAGGTTAGCCAGATCCATGGTGGTATTCCAGTTGGTTATCCAAAGCATAAAAAATATGAATTTGAGTTATTTAATCTAACCCCATAGGATCGACCTCACAAGCCAAAGGGTTATTGAATCTCTCAAATACCCAGGGCATAGAAACAAGCTGATGAGGAACCGTCTGATGGCCGGCAAAACGCTCTACGACAAGCTCTGGGATTCGCATTTGGTCAAGCAGCGCGACGATGGCTCTGCGCTGATCTACATCGATCGTCACATCATTCACGAAGTGACTTCGCCGCAAGCCTTTGAAGGTCTGCGTCTGGCCGGGCGCAAGCCTTGGCGCATCGATGCCAACATTGCGACCCCGGACCACAACGTACCGACGACCCCGGAGCGCAAGGGTGGCATCGAAGCCATTGCCGACCAGGTCTCGCGTTTGCAGGTCCAGACCCTCGATGACAACTGTGATGAATACGGCATCGTCGAGTTCAAGATGAACGACGTCCGCCAAGGCATCGTCCACGTGATCAGCCCGGAGCAGGGCGCGACCTTGCCGGGCATGACCGTGGTCTGCGGTGACTCGCACACCTCGACCCACGGCGCGTTCGGCGCGTTGGCTCACGGTATCGGCACTTCCGAGGTCGAGCACGTGCTGGCCACTCAGTGCCTGGTCGCCAAGAAAATGAAAAACATGCTGGTGTCCGTCGAAGGCCAATTGCCGTTCGGCGTGACCGCCAAGGACATCGTCCTCGCGGTGATCGGCAAGATCGGCACCGCCGGCGGTAACGGCCATGCCATCGAATTCGCCGGCAGCGCGATTCGCGATTTGTCCGTCGAAGGCCGCATGACCATCTGCAACATGTCCATCGAAGCCGGCGCCCGCGTGGGTTTGGTGGCGGCGGATCAAAAGACTGTCGATTACGTCAAGGGCCGTCCGTTCGCACCGAAAGGCGCCGAGTGGGAGATGGCGGTCGAGTCCTGGAAAGACCTGGTGTCCGACGCCGACGCCAAATTCGACACGGTTGTCGAACTCGACGCCGCGCAGATCAAGCCGCAAGTCAGCTGGGGCACTTCGCCGGAAATGGTCCTGGCCGTTGATCAGAACGTGCCGGACCCGGCTAAAGAGATGGATCTGGTCAAACGCGACTCGATCGTCCGCGCCCTGAAATACATGGGTTTGACCGCCAATCAGGCGATCACCGACATTCAACTCGATCGCGTATTCATTGGTTCCTGCACCAACTCGCGGATCGAAGATTTGCGCGCCGCCGCAGTGATTGCCAAGGGTCGCAAGGTGGCTTCGACCATCAAGCAAGCCATCGTCGTGCCGGGCTCGGGTCTGGTGAAGGCGCAGGCCGAGTCTGAAGGTCTGGACAAGATTTTCCTCGAAGCCGGTTTTGAATGGCGTGAACCCGGTTGCTCAATGTGTCTGGCGATGAACCCGGACCGTTTGGAGTCCGGCGAACATTGCGCCTCGACCTCCAACCGTAACTTCGAAGGCCGTCAGGGCGCCGGTGGCCGCACCCACCTCGTCAGCCCGGCCATGGCTGCTGCGGCGGCGGTGAACGGTCGTTTCATCGACGTTCGTGAATTGATTTAAAGGAGCGCAGCATGAAAGCTTTTACCCAGCACACTGGTCTTGTCGCGCCTCTGGATCGTGCCAATGTCGACACCGACCAGATCATTCCGAAGCAGTTCTTGAAGTCGATCAAGCGCACCGGTTTCGGCCCGAACCTGTTCGATGAGTGGCGTTACCTTGATGTTGGCCAGCCGTATCAGGACAACTCCAAGCGCCCGTTGAACAAGGACTTCGTGCTCAACGCCGAGCGTTATCAGGGCGCCAGCGTATTGTTGGCCCGCGAGAACTTCGGTTGCGGCTCCAGCCGTGAACATGCGCCATGGGCGCTGGAAGAGTACGGTTTTCGCAGCATCATCGCGCCGAGCTACGCCGACATCTTCTTCAACAACAGCTTCAAGAACGGCTTGCTGCCGATCATCTTGAGCGACGCTGAAGTCGATGAATTGTTCAAGCAGGTCGAGGCTGAGCCGGGCTATCAATTGCAGGTCGATCTGCAAGCGCAAACCGTGACGCGTCCGGATGGCAAGGTTTACCACTTTGAGATCGATGCGTTCCGCAAGCATTGCCTGCTTAACGGTCTGGACGATATCGGCCTGACCTTGCAGGACCACGAAGCGATTGCGACGTTTGAAGCGAAGCATCGCGTGAGCCAGCCGTGGTTGTTCCGCGACGCGTGATTTGAGGTGACACCGAAAAGATCGCAGCCTTCGGCAGCTCCTACATGGAGCGCCGTACACCTGTAGGAGCTGCCGAAGGCTGCGATCTTTTGATCTTGAAAAGGAGGTTCCCATGACCAGCTCCGCCCAGCACAGTCAGGTTGTACAAAAGCAATTCGGTGAACAGGCCGCCGCCTACCTGAGCAGCGCCGTTCATGCGCAAGGCACTGAATTCGCCTTGCTACAGGCTGAACTGACAGGGCAGGGCGAAGCGCGGTTGCTGGACCTGGGGTGTGGCGCCGGCCATGTGAGTTTTCACGTGGCGCCGCTGGTCAAGGAAGTGGTCGCCTACGACCTGTCGCAGCAAATGCTCGACGTCGTGGCTGCTGCTGCCTTGGATCGCGGCATGAGCAATATCTCCACGGTCAACGGGGCCGCCGAGCATCTGCCGTTTGCCGATGGCGAATTCGATTTCGTCTTCAGCCGTTATTCGGCGCATCACTGGAGCGATCTCGGTGTGGCCCTGCGCGAAGTACGTCGGGTGCTGAAGCCGGGTGGTGTGGCGGCGTTCGTGGATGTGTTGTCGCCGGGTAGCCCGTTGTTCGACACTTACCTGCAAAGCGTCGAAGTGCTGCGCGACACCAGTCACGTGCGCGATTATTCTGCCGGCGAGTGGTTGCGGCAGGTTAGCGAGGCGGGGTTGCATGCGCGTAGCACTGCGCGGCAGCGTCTGCGCCTGGATTACAGCAGTTGGGTCGAGCGCATGCGCACACCTGAAGTGATGCGCGCCGCGATCCGTCAGTTGCAGCAGTCGATGGGCAACGAAGTACGCGAATATTTTGAGATTGAAGCCGATGGCTCGTTCAGTACAGATGTGATCGTACTGATGGCCGAACGATAAGAATTTTCCGGGGGCGCCAGTTGAGGGCGCACCGACTGAAGACACGAGGAAAGCATGAGCAAGCAGATTCTGATTCTCCCAGGCGACGGTATTGGTCCGGAAATCATGGCCGAAGCGGTCAAGGTGCTGGAATTGGCCAACGACAAGTACAGCCTGGGTTTCGAGCTGAGCCATGACGTGATCGGTGGCGCGGCCATCGACAAGCACGGCGTGCCACTGGCCGACGAAACCCTCGACCGTGCCCGCGCTGCCGATGCCGTCCTGCTGGGCGCTGTCGGTGGCCCGAAATGGGACACCATCGAGCGTGACATCCGCCCTGAGCGCGGTCTGCTGAAAATCCGTGCGCAACTGGGCCTTTTCGGCAACCTGCGTCCGGCGATCCTGTACCCGCAACTGGCCGACGCGTCGAGCCTGAAGCCGGAAATCGTTGCCGGTCTGGACATCCTGATCGTCCGTGAGCTGACCGGCGGCATCTACTTCGGCGCGCCACGCGGCACCCGCACGCTGGAAAACGGCGAGCGTCAGGCCTACGACACCCTGCCATACAGCGAAAGCGAGATCCGCCGCATCGCCCGCGTCGGTTTCGACATGGCCATGGTGCGTGGCAAGAAGCTGTGCTCGGTCGACAAGGCCAACGTGCTGGCCTCCAGCCAACTGTGGCGTGAAGTGGTCGAGCAGGTCGCCAAGGATTACCCGGAAGTCGAACTGAGCCACATGTACGTCGACAACGCGGCCATGCAACTGGTGCGCGCACCGAAGCAGTTCGACGTGATCGTCACCGACAATCTGTTCGGCGATATCCTCTCCGACGAAGCGTCGATGCTTACCGGTTCCATCGGCATGCTGCCGTCGGCCTCGCTCGACTCCAACAACAAGGGCATGTACGAGCCTTGCCACGGTTCGGCGCCGGACATTGCTGGCAAAGGCATCGCCAACCCGTTGGCGACCATTTTGTCGGTGTCGATGATGCTGCGTTACAGCTTCAATCTGCATGACGCGGCCGATGCCATCGAGAAAGCTGTCAGCGTGGTTCTGGATCAAGGCCTGCGTACCGGCGACATCTATTCGGCCGGTTGCAACAAAGTCGGTACGCAGGAAATGGGCGACGCAGTAGTCGCCGCGCTGCGGAATCTGTAATCTCTCGGGCCCGCTGCGAAATTCAATACAAAGCAGCGGCCCACTTTTCAAGAAGGTGTAGTTGCGATGAAACGTGTAGGTCTGATCGGTTGGCGCGGTATGGTCGGTTCCGTGCTCATGCAGCGGATGCTGGAAGAGCAGGATTTCGATCTTATCGAGCCGGTGTTTTTCACCACTTCCAATGTCGGTGGCCAAGGCCCGTCCGTGGGCAAGGATATTGCCCCGCTCAAGGACGCTTACAGCATTGAAGAGCTGAAGACCCTCGACGTGATCCTGACCTGCCAGGGCGGCGACTACACCAGCGAAGTGTTCCCCAAGCTGCGCGAAGCCGGCTGGCAGGGTTACTGGATCGACGCGGCTTCCAGCCTGCGCATGAACGATGACGCGGTCATCATTCTTGATCCGGTCAACCGCAAGGTCATCGACCAGCAGCTCGATGCGGGCACCAAGAACTACATCGGCGGCAATTGCACCGTCAGCCTGATGCTGATGGGGCTGGGCGGTCTGTTCGAAGCCGGTCTGGTCGAGTGGATGAGCGCCATGACTTATCAGGCTGCCTCCGGTGGCGGCGCGCAGCATATGCGTGAACTGATCAAGCAAATGGGTGTGACCCACGGCGCTGTTGCCGAGCAACTGGCTGACCCTGCCAGTGCGATCCTGGATATCGACCGTCGTGTGGCTGAGGCCATGCGCAGCGAAGCGTACCCGACCGAACACTTCGGCGTACCGCTGGCTGGCAGCCTGATCCCGTGGATCGACAAGGAACTGCCGAACGGCCAGAGCCGCGAAGAGTGGAAGGCCCAGGCCGAGACCAACAAGATTCTCGGTCGCTTCAAGAGCCCTATCCCGGTCGACGGCATCTGCGTGCGCATTGGCGCCATGCGTTGCCACAGCCAGGCGCTGACCATCAAGCTGAACAAAGACGTACCGATCGCCGACATCGAAGGGCTGATCAGCCAGCACAACCCTTGGGTCAAACTGGTACCGAACCAGCGCGAGATCAGCATGCAGGAGCTGAGCCCGACCAAGGTCACCGGCACCCTGAATGTGCCGGTCGGTCGACTGCGCAAGCTGAACATGGGCACCCAGTATCTGGGCGCTTTCACCGTCGGCGACCAACTGCTGTGGGGCGCGGCCGAACCGCTGCGTCGCATGCTGCGGATTTTGCTTGAGCGTTGATCGTTTGAAGTCATAAAAGAACCCGTGCCTTGTGAGAGGTGCGGGTTTTTTTATGCCTGAAATTTCTTGAGTGTCAGGTCTGGCCTCATCGTGAGCAGGCTCACTCCTACAGTGGGCGGTGGTGAACGCAAGTTTTCTGTTCCACACCAATCATTGTAGGAGTGAGCCTGCTCGCGATGAGGCCTGAACAGTCTCCGCAAACCTCCGGCAGAAATTGCCTGTGCGCCAGTCACCCGGTAAAGTGCCGCTCCCCCCGTTTCGCCAGAGGCTCGCACCATGACCCAGACCCTTGATATTGCCGTGATCGGCGCCACCGGTACTGTCGGCGAAACCCTCGTACAGATTCTTGAAGAACGTAATTTCCCGGTCGGCAACCTGCATCTGCTGGCCAGCAGCGAATCCGCCGGCAGCTCGGTGCTGTTCCGCAACAAGAACGTGCGCGTGCGTGAGGTCGACGAGTTCGATTTCAGCAAGGTCAAACTGGTGTTCTTCGCTGCCGGTCCAGCCATCACCCTGAGCTACGCCGCCCGCGTTCACGCCGCCGGTTGCTCGCTGATCGACCTGTCCGGCGCCTTGCCGGCAGATCAGGCGCCGCAAGTGGTGCCCGAAGCCAATGCTGCTGTGCTCGCCGGCTTGAAAGCGCCGTTCCAAGTCAGCAGCCCGAGTCCGTCGGCGACCACTCTTGCCGTAGTGCTCGCGCCGTTGCTCGATCTGATTGATCTGCAATACGTCAACGTCACCGCCAATCTGGCTGTTTCTGCCCAGGGTCGTGAAGCCGTCGCCGAGCTGGCACGCCAGACCGCCGAGCTGCTGAACATGCGCCCGTTGGAGCCAAAGTTTTTCGATCGGCAGATGGCGTTCAACCTGCTGGCTCAGGTCGGCACGCCTGACGCGCAGGGCCATACGCTACTGGAAAAACGCCTGGTGCGTGAGTTGCGTCAGGTGCTGGCGCAGCCTTTATTAAAGATTTCCGCAAGTTGCGTTCAAGCCCCGGTGTTTTTTGGCGATAGCCTTAGCGTGACCTTGCAGTCAGCGCAGGCCGTCGACCTGAAAAAGGTCAATGCCGCGCTGGAAGCTGCGTCGGGCATTGAACTGGTCGATGCCGGTGATTACCCGACGGCGGTCGGTGACGCGGTGGGGCAGGACGTGGTCTATGTCGGTCGTGTTCGCAGTGGTGTCGATGACCCGGCGGAACTTAATCTGTGGCTGACGTCAGATAACGTGCGCAAAGGCGCAGCACTCAATGCTGTGCAGGTTGCCGAGTTGTTGATAAAAGACCTGCTGTAAAAGATACTTGGCAACAATTTGTCGACTGATTCTAGCTGGGCGCTATGCTTGGCCGAAGCAGTTGATAACGAGTCACCCTCCGGGACTTTCCGGGGCATCAAAGAAATGATCGCGCGCGGCAGTCTGTCGTCGTCGCGCGCAATGCCTTACGGCAGCGGTATTCAACATCTTCTCGCTGGCCGAGGAACGTTCAAACAAAGGATGAGGCTATGGTTCAAGTTCGCAAACTGGTGTTAGCAATAGCGGCCGCCTCGGCGCTGTCCTCCGGTATGGCGCATGCCCTCGGGCTCGGGGAGCTGACCCTGAAGTCGACCCTGAACCAGCCGCTGGTGGCTGAAATCGAGCTGCTCGACGTCAAGGATCTCACCGCTGCCGAAGTGGTGCCGAGCCTGGCCTCGCCGGAAGACTTCGCCAAGGCCGGCGTCGACCGCCAGGCCTTCCTCAATGATCTGACGTTCACGCCAGTGCTTAACGCCAGTGGCAAAAGCGTGCTGCGGGTGACCTCGAGCAAGCCACTGTCGGAACCGATGGTGAAATTCCTCGTCCAGGTGATGTGGCCGAACGGCCGCTTGTTGCGCGATTACAGCGTGCTGCTGGACCCGTCGAAGTTTTCGCCGCAGACCGCTGACGCCGCTGCGCAACCGGCGCCGTCGCAAACCATCACGGCGCCGACCACCGGCGCCACGCACTCGACGCAATACACCACCACCCCGCGCGACACCCTGTGGGAAATCGCGGCGAAGGCCCGTACCGGCGGCTCGGTGCAGCAGACCATGCTGGCCATTCAGGCGTTGAACCCGGATGCGTTTATCGGCGGCAACATCAACCGCCTGAAAGTCGGCCAGGTCCTGCGTCTGCCGGATTCGGTGCAAAGCACTGCGCTGCCACAGTCGGCGGCCATCGCTGAAGTCGCGGCGCAAAACGAAGCCTGGCGTCAGGGCCGTCGTTATGTGGCCAAGCCTGGCACCGGTCAGCAGCAACTTGATGCGACCAACCGTGGTCGCGGCAATACTGGCGCTGCGCCTGACGCGCAAGACAACCTGAGCCTGGTTTCCGCTGAAAGCGCCAAGGCCCGCGGCAAAGGCCCGGCGGGCGACGCCAAGGCCCTGAGCGACAAGCTCGCGGTCACTCAAGAAAGCCTCGACACGACCCGTCGTGACAACGAGGAACTGAAAAGCCGCATGACCGATCTGCAAAGTCAGCTCGACAAGCTGCAACGTCTGATCGAGTTGAAAAACAATCAACTGGCGAAGATGCAGGCCGAAGGGCCGGGTGCTGCGCCAGGCGCCAATCCGGCGGTGCCTGCGATCACTGCCGAGTTGGCCGCCACACCGCCAGCGACACCGGCAGAAGCAGCGCCGACGCCGGAGTCGGCCATTGCACCACCGGCCGAGACGCCAGTTGAGCCAGTGGTCGAGCCGGTGGTCGAAACCACACCTGCCGCTGATGACGAAAAAACCTTCAACGAGCTGCTGACCAATCCGATCTTGCTGGGTCTGGTCGGTGGCGGTGCCGTGGTCTTGCTGTTGTTGCTGTTGCTACTGGCCCGTCGCCGCAAAGCTCAGCAGGAAGCCGAGAAGCATGTGCGCATGGCGCGCGCTCTGGCTGAGGAACAAGAGTTCTCCGCCGAGCACGATCTGCCGGAAAGCAGCTTCGAAGGTCTGGAAACCCCGGCCGCGAGCGTCAAGCTCAACACGCCGGCTCCAGCGCCTACGCCTGCGCCAGTAGTCGCCCCGATTGTGGCGCCAATCGTGATGGCCGAGCCAATCGCCGCACCGCTGGTTGCCCCGGCAGGCGAGCGCTCCGATGATGTCCTCGACAAGGCTCAATCGCACATTAACGCCGGACGTCTGAATCAGGCTGCTGCGTTGCTGGAAGAGGGCATCAGTCTTGAGCCGCAGCGCAGTGATCTGCGTCTGAAGCTGATGGAAGTCTATGGTCAGCAGGGCGATCGCGATGCTTTCGTAGGTCAGGAGCGTCAGTTGGTAGCCAATGGCGACAACTTCGCCAAGGTCGAAGAGCTGAAAAGCCGTTTCCCGGCCATGGCCGTAGCGGTCGCCGGTGGTTTGGCAGCCGCCGCCATCGCTGCCGAGCTGGACGCCCAGTACGTCAAGGAATTGCTGCTGGATGAGCCAGAAGCGCCTGAGCCATCGCCAGTTGCGGACGATCTGGACAGCGCGTTCGACCTGAGTCTGGACGATCTCGACAACATCACTCCGGTTGAGCCGGCGCCAATCGTTGAGCCCGAAGCGCCGGTCGAACTGGACGAGTTCCCGTCGGACGACGATCTGAGCTTTGAATCGGTGCTGAAAGAGCAGACCGACACCAAAGAGAATCTCGATGATCTCTCGGATTTCGACCTGGATCTGGACCTTGGCGCTGAGCCGGCTCCTGCTCCGGCACCGTTGGCCGATGATGACTTCCTGCTGGATCTGGATGACGGCGTGAAGGATCTGTCGCCGGTAGAGCCACCCGTCGTCGCCGATGTGCCGCAGGATGATCTGGAGCTGCCAGCCGATTTCGACCTGTCGCTGGCTGACGAGATGGACTCCAATCCGGCGGCCGAGCCTGATGCATTTGCCGCCGAACTGGATGACGTCAACGCCGAGCTGGATCGCCTGTCGCAGAGCATTGCCGAGCCGACGTTCACCGAGGCCGATGCGGCGCTGGGTGATGATCTGGGTGAAGACGATTTCGACTTCCTCGCGGGCACCGACGAAGCAGCCACCAAACTTGATCTGGCGCAGGCCTACATCGACATGGGTGACAGCGACGGCGCGCGCGACATCCTCAACGAAGTGTTGACCGAGGGTGATGAGAAGCAGCGCGGCGAAGCCAAGGAAATGCTCTCGAGCCTGTAAATCAGGTTCAGCGGTAAAGAACACGGCAGCCCATGAGGCTGCCGTTTTTGTTTGGCGCATTGGATCAAAAGATCGCAGCCTTCGGCAGCTCCTACAGGAAAACGCCGATTCTTGTGTAGGAGCTGCCGAAGGCTGCGATCTTTTGATCTTGAGGCCTTATAATGCCCGCCTTTGCAAAAACAGCAGGCTGTCCCACCTTGGCAAACATAGATAACCCGGTCGCCGAAATGGCCCCCGACGGCTTTTACCGCGTGGCGCTGGGCGTTGAATACAAAGGCTCGCGCTACAGCGGCTGGCAGCGTCAGTTAACCGGTGTGGCGACGGTGCAGGAAGCGCTTGAAAAAGCCTTGTCGAAAGTCGCCAACGCGCCCGTTTCCTTGCAGTGCGCCGGGCGTACCGATGCGGGTGTGCATGCCTGCGGACAAGTGGTGCATTTCGACACTCAGGTCGATCGCTCGCTGAAGGCCTGGGTGATGGGCGCCAACATCAACCTGCCTCACGACATCAGTGTCAGTTGGGCGCGGGTGATGCCGGCGAATTTCCATGCGCGGTTCAAGGCCATCGCCCGGCGCTATCGTTATGTGATCTACAACGATCAGATTCGCCCGGCCCATCTCAATGAAGAAATCACCTGGAACCACCGCCCGCTGGACGCCGAGCGCATGGCTGAGGCCGCGCAGTATCTGATTGGCACCCACGATTTCAGTGCGTTCCGTGCCGGCCAGTGCCAGGCGAAATCGCCAATCAAGAAGATGCATCACCTGCGCGTGACCCGTCACGGCAAGATGATCGTGCTCGACATCCGCGCCAACGCATTCCTTCACCACATGGTGCGCAACATCGCCGGCGTGCTGATGACCATCGGTGCTGGCGAGCGGCCGGTCGAGTGGATGAAAGAAGTGCTGGAAAGTCGCGAGCGCCGGTCTGGCGGCGTGACAGCGCATCCCTACGGGTTGTATCTGGTGCAAGTCGAGTACCACGACGAATTTCCGCTGCCCGAGCGTTTTATCGGTCCGCATTTCCTTACGGGGTTCTCCGAACTTGACGGCTGACGCCCTCGAGCGCTTTTGTTACCATCCGGGACTTTCCCGGATTCTGCCTCGGAGTTTTTCTCGATATGTCAGCCGTTCGCAGCAAGATCTGCGGGATTACCCGCATAGAAGATGCGTTGGCCGCCGTCGAAGCCGGGGCTGATGCGATCGGATTCGTGTTTTACGCCAAAAGTCCGCGCGCAGTCTCGGTCCAGCAAGCGCGGGAAATCATCAAGGCCTTGCCGCCGTTTGTGACCACCGTGGGTCTGTTCGTCAATGCCAGCCGCTGCGAGTTGGGGGAAATTCTCGATGCCGTGCCGCTGGATCTGCTGCAGTTCCATGGTGACGAGACCGCCGAAGAGTGCGAGGGCTGGCACCGTCCTTACATCAAGGCGCTGCGGGTCAAGGCCGGCGATGACATCGCCGCGGCTGTCGATGCCTACCCAAGCGCCAGTGGCGTGTTGCTCGATACCTACGTCGAAGGCGTGCCGGGCGGAACCGGCGAGGCGTTCGACTGGTCATTGATTCCGCAAGGTTTGAGCAAGCCGCTGATTCTGGCGGGTGGTTTGACCCCGGAAAACGTCGCAGGCGCCGTGGCTCGGGTAAAACCCTATGCAGTAGATGTCAGCGGTGGGGTCGAGGCGAGCAAGGGCATCAAGGATCACGCAAAAGTTCAGGCGTTCATCGGCGCCGTCAGGGGCATTTAGGCCTGTGCATGATGTGACGGCTGGCACACTGCCGCCGTCCACAGCTTGGTACAAAAGAGGCTGAGGGTTTTTGGGTTGTACGAAGGTCAGTTTTACTGACCCGGCCATCCTTGATCATCGCCACACATGAATTTAGCTGAAGGGCATACGCGGGGCTGCGAACCAGAGCGTTCGAGCCGCCGGTACTGGAGAAAGAAAGCATGAGCAACTGGTTAGTAGACAAACTGATCCCTTCGATCATGCGTTCGGAGGTCAAGAAGAGCTCGGTGCCTGAAGGTCTGTGGCACAAATGCCCGTCCTGTGAGGCTGTGCTGTATCGTCCGGAGCTGGAAAAGACCCTGGACGTTTGCCCAAAGTGCAACCACCACATGCGCATCGGCGCACGTGCGCGCATCGACATCTTCCTCGATGCCGAAGGTCGCAACGAACTGGGCGCCGATCTGGAGCCGGTTGACCGTCTGAAATTCCGTGACGGCAAGAAGTACAAGGATCGCCTGACCGCTGCACAGAAGCAGACCGGCGAAAAAGACGCGTTGATTTCCGTCAGCGGCACCCTGCTGGGCATGCCGGTAGTGGTTTCGGCGTTTGAATTCAGCTTCATGGGCGGTTCCATGGGCGCCATCGTCGGTGAGCGTTTCGTACGCGCTGCCAACTACGCGCTGGAAAACCGCTGCCCGATGATCTGCTTCGCCGCTTCCGGTGGTGCGCGCATGCAGGAAGCCCTGATCTCGCTGATGCAGATGGCCAAGACCTCGGCCGTGCTGGCGCGTCTGCGCGAAGAAGGCATTCCGTTCATCTCGGTGCTGACCGATCCGGTTTACGGTGGTGTTTCCGCCAGTCTGGCAATGCTCGGCGACGTGATTGTTGGCGAACCTAAAGCCCTGATCGGCTTCGCCGGTCCGCGCGTTATCGAGCAAACCGTGCGCGAGAAACTGCCGGAAGGCTTCCAGCGTAGCGAATTCCTGCTGGAGCACGGTGCGATCGACATGATCATTCATCGTCAGGAGCTGCGTCCGCGTCTGGGTAACCTGCTGGCACAAATGACGGGTAAGCCAACGCCGACATTCGTTGCTGCGCCAATCGAGCCGATCGTCGTTCCGCCGGTGCCTGCCAACATATGACCGAGCGCACCCTTGGCGAGTGGCTCGCCTACCTTGAGCAGTTGCATCCGTCGGCCATCGACATGGGTCTGGAGCGTTCGCAACAGGTAGCGTCCCGCATGGGGCTGGGCCAGCCGGCGCCTCGGGTGATCACGGTCACCGGCACCAACGGCAAGGGTTCGACGTGCGCTTTCGTGGCTTCATTGCTGCGGGCGCAGGGCCTGAGCGTTGGTGTCTATAATTCTCCGCACCTGCTGCGTTACAACGAGCGGGTGCAGCTCAATGGCGTCGAAGCCACTGACGCACAGCTGTGCGAAGCCTTCGCTGCGGTCGAGGCCGGGCGTGGCGAAACCTCCCTGACTTACTTCGAAATGGGCACCTTGGCGGCGTTTTGGCTGTTTCAACAGTCAGGGCTCGACGCTGTGGTGCTGGAAGTCGGTCTGGGCGGGCGTCTGGACACGGTCAACGTGGTGGATGCCGATATCGCGCTGGTTACCAGCATTGGTGTCGATCACGCCGATTATCTGGGTGATACCCGCGAATCCGTAGCCTTCGAGAAGGCCGGCATCTTCCGTCAGGGCAAGCCTGCACTGTGTGGCGATTTGAATCCTCCGCAACCGTTGCTCGACAAGGCGCGTGAGCTGGCGTGCCCGTTCTTCCTGCGTGGGCGCGATTTCGATCTCGGCATCACTGATCAGAACTGGCAGTGGCGCGGTACCGATGCGCAGGGCCGGGTTGTCGAGCTGCATGATTTGCCGCTGCTCGATCTGCCGATGGAAAACGCCGCGCTGGCGTTGCAGGCGTATCTGCTGCTCGGTTTGCCGTGGAATGCACAGCAGATTGTGGCGGCCTTGCGGGCGACGCGAGTTGTCGGGCGTCTGGATCGCCGTTCGTTCGAATGGAATGGCAAGCGCCTGAATCTGTTGCTGGATGTTGGTCATAACCCGCACGCGGCGGAGTATCTGGCTCGACGTCTGGCCTCGCGGCCTCCGGTCGGCAAGCGTCTGGCGGTGTTCGGTCTGCTGGCGGACAAGGATCTGGATGGTGTTATCGGCGAATTGAATGCTAGTGTCGAGCACTGGGCCGTGGCGCCCTTGGATTCGCCGCGCGCACGTCCGGTTGCAGAATTACACGCGGCATTGCAGAACCTTGGCGCGTCGGTCACGTCTTACGACAGTGTTGCCGCCGCACTTGAAGGGCAGTGCGCAGTCGCAACCAGCGACGATGAGATTCTGTTGTTCGGATCATTTTATTGTGTCGCCGAGGCCCTTGAATGGTTGGCCCGGCGCTCCACGGAGGAAGCGGCAAATGGCTTTGCTGGATAAAGCGTACAAACAGCGCATGGTCGGTGCCCTGGTGCTGGTGGCGCTGGCGGTGATTTTCCTGCCAATGCTGTTTTCCCGTCAGGACGAACAGCGTCAGGTGACCGTAGAGGCCCCGGCTGCTCCGCATGCGCCTGCCGTGCCGCAGGTGCAGTTGGAACCGGTCGCCGTTCCCGAGCCGCAAGCCTTGCCGCAAGAGCCCGTGCCAAGCGATGACGAAATCGCCGAGCAAGTCGCGCCTTCTGCGCCGATCGCCCCGGCACCTGTTGTGCCGGCCCAGATCGCCAAGCCTGCCGCGCCGCCGCCGGTGTCCAAGCCGATTCCTGCGCCTGCCCAGCCGATCGCTTCAGCGACAACCAAGCCTGATACCACTCAGAGCCGCGTCGACGCCAATGGTCTGTCGGTCAGCTGGTCGGTGCAACTGGCCAGCCTGTCGAGCCGCGCCAGCGCCGAGAGTCTGCAGAAAACGCTGCGCAGCCAGGGCTACAACGCTTACATCCGTTCAGCCGATGGCAAGAATCGGGTGTTCGTCGGTCCGCTGATCGAGCGCGCCGAAGCCGATCGTCTGCGTGATCTTTTGAGCCGTCAGCAGAACCTCAAGGGTTTTGTCGTGCGCTTCCAGCCCGAGCGTGGCTAGGATCTATCGATTCGATTGAAATGCACTGAAAATCGCAGCTTACCGACAGCCATGCGCTCTGCTAAAATGCGCCGCCTTATCCGTCTGTAGGCTGCACTGTGCCATTTACCTGGGTTGACTGGGCGATCGTTGCAATCATCGCCATCTCCGCATTGATCAGTTTGAGCCGCGGCTTCGTCAAAGAAGCATTATCGCTGGTGACCTGGATCATCGCAGGAGTCGTCGCCTGGATGTTCGGTGGTTCATTGTCCGAGTACCTCGCCGGATACATCGAAACCCCATCGGCTCGCGTGATCGCGGGCTGTGCCATCATGTTTGTCGCCACGCTGATCGTGGGCGCAATGATCAATTATCTTATCGGCGAGTTGGTTCGCGTCACCGGGTTGTCCGGGACCGACCGCTTCCTGGGAATGGCCTTCGGCGCGGCGCGTGGCGTGCTGCTGGTGGTCGTCGCAGTCGGGCTGTTGAGCCTGGGGCCGGTACAGCAGGACGGGTGGTGGAAAGAATCTCAGCTCGTGCCAAAATTTCTATTGGTCGCCGACTGGTCCAAAAACCTGATTCTCGGGTGGAGCAGTCAGTGGCTTGCCAGCGGAATCAGCGTACCCGCTGAAATTCCGTTCAAGGAGCAGCTCTTGCCGTCGGCCAAAACGCCGCAGTGAGTGTTGTTCAGTTCAGATCCATTAAGTAGGGGTTGCGTCGCATGTGTGGCATCGTCGGTATCGTCGGTAAGTCGAACGTCAATCAGGCGCTGTATGACGCGCTAACCGTGCTCCAGCACCGCGGCCAGGACGCTGCCGGTATCGTGACCAGCCATGATGGCCGGTTGTTCTTGCGCAAGGACAATGGCCTGGTGCGTGACGTGTTCCATCAGCGTCACATGCAGCGCCTGGTCGGCCATATGGGTATCGGCCACGTCCGTTATCCAACCGCGGGTAGCTCGACTTCGGCCGAAGCCCAGCCGTTCTACGTCAACTCGCCTTACGGCATTACGCTGGCGCACAACGGTAACCTGACCAACGTTGAACAGTTGGCCAAAGAGATTTACGAATCCGACCTGCGTCACGTCAACACCAGTTCCGACTCGGAAGTGCTGCTCAACGTGTTCGCCCACGAGCTGGCCCAGCGCGGCAAGCTGCAACCGACCGAAGAAGACGTGTTTGCTGCCGTGACCGACGTGCACAACCGTTGCGTCGGCGGTTACGCGGTAGTGGCCATGGTGACCGGTTACGGCATCGTCGGTTTCCGTGACCCGCACGGCATCCGCCCGATCGTGTTCGGCCAGCGTCACACCGACGAAGGCGTCGAGTACATGATCGCCTCGGAAAGTGTTTCCCTGGACGTGCTCGGTTTCACCCTGATTCGCGACCTGGCACCGGGCGAAGCGGTCTACATCACTGAAGAGGGCAAGTTGCACACCCGTCAGTGCGCGACCAACCCGTCCCTGACCCCGTGCATCTTCGAACACGTCTACCTGGCGCGTCCGGATTCGATCATCGACGGTGTTTCGGTGTACAAGGCTCGCCTGCGCATGGGTGAGAAGCTGGCCGAGAAGATCCTGCGCGAGCGTCCAGAGCACGACATCGACGTGGTCATCCCGATTCCGGACACCAGTCGCACCGCTGCGCTGGAGCTGGCTAATCACTTGGGCGTGAAATTCCGCGAAGGTTTCGTCAAGAACCGTTACATCGGCCGCACCTTCATCATGCCGGGCCAGGCTGCCCGCAAGAAATCGGTACGCCAGAAGCTCAACGCCATCGAGCTGGAATTCCGCGGCAAGAACGTGATGCTGGTCGATGACTCGATCGTGCGCGGCACCACCTGCAAGCAGATCATCCAGATGGCCCGTGAAGCCGGCGCGAAAAACGTCTACTTCTGCTCGGCCGCTCCTGCGGTGCGCTTCCCTAACGTCTACGGCATCGACATGCCAAGCGCCCATGAACTGATCGCCCACAACCGTTCGACTCAGGACGTGGCTGATCTGATCGGTGCTGACTGGCTGATCTATCAGGACTTGCCTGACTTGATCGAAGCGGTCGGCGGCGGCAAGATCAAGATCGAAAACTTCGACTGCGCAGTGTTCGACGGCAAGTACGTCACCGGTGACGTCGATGAGGCGTACCTGGACAAGATCGAACAGGCTCGCAATGATCTCTCGAAGGTCAAGACCCAGGCGGTCAGTGCGATCATCGATCTGTATAACAACTGAGTTTCTACCGGCCCTGAGGGGCCGGTTTTGTATCTGGCAAAAGACTTTTTATTTATCGAGAACAGGCAAGGAGTGACAGCATGAGTCAGGAATGGGATGCCGGTCGTTTGGATAGCGACCTCGAAGGCGTAGCGTTCGATACCCTGGCCGTACGTGCCGGTCAGCACCGTACGCCGGAAGGCGAACACGGTGATCCGATGTTCTTCACCTCAAGCTACGTGTTCCGCACTGCCGCCGACGCAGCAGCACGGTTTGCCGGCGAAGTGCCAGGCAACGTTTACTCGCGCTACACCAACCCGACGGTTCGCGCGTTCGAAGAGCGCATTGCTGCGCTGGAAAGCGCCGAGCAAGCTGTTGCGACGGCGACCGGTATGGCCGCGATCATGGCGGTGGTGATGAGCCTGTGCAGTGCTGGCGATCACGTGCTGGTCTCGCGTAGCGTGTTTGGCTCGACCATCAGCCTGTTCGAAAAGTACTTCAAGCGTTTCGGCATCGAAGTCGACTATGTGCCGCTGGCAGAGTTGCCGGCGTGGGATGCGGCAATCAAGCCGAACACCAAACTGCTGTTCGTCGAGTCGCCATCCAATCCGCTGGCTGAGCTGGTCGATATCACTGCGCTGGCTGAAATCGCCCACGCCAAAGGCGCGATGTTGGTAGTCGACAACTGCTTCTGCACGCCTGCGTTGCAGCAGCCGCTGAAGCTCGGTGCGGACATCGTCGTGCACTCGGCGACCAAGTTTATCGATGGTCAGGGCCGTTGCATGGGCGGCGTGGTTGCCGGTCGCAGCGAGCAGATGAAGGAAGTCGTCGGTTTCTTGCGTACCGCCGGGCCAACGTTGAGCCCGTTCAACGCGTGGATCTTCCTCAAAGGTCTGGAAACCCTGAACCTGCGGATGAAGGCGCACTGCGCCAACGCCCAGCAACTCGCCGAATGGCTGGAGCAACAGGACGGTATCGAGAAGGTGCATTACGCCGGTCTCAAGAGCCATCCGCAGCATGAGCTTGCCCAGCGTCAGCAGAAGGGCTTTGGTGCGGTGGTGAGTTTTGAGGTCAAGGGCGGCAAAGAGGGCGCGTGGCGCTTTATCGATGCCACCCGGTTGATTTCGATCACCGCCAACCTCGGCGATAGCAAAACCACCATCACCCACCCGAGCACCACTTCCCACGGTCGTCTGGCGCCGCAGGAGCGTGAAGCGGCGGGTATTCGTGACAGTCTGATTCGCGTTGCGGTCGGTCTGGAAGACGTGGCTGATCTGCAAGCCGATCTGGCGCGCGGTCTGGCGGCGCTGTGATCGAGTTGTCCACTGCGAAAGCGGGTACCCATGGCCGCGTTGCACTGGTCACGGGCGCCGCGCGCGGCATTGGTCTGGGCATCGCTGCGTGGCTGATCAGCGAGGGCTGGCAAGTGGTGCTGACCGATCTGGATCGTGCGCGCGGTTCGAAAGTGGCGAAGGTGCTGGGCGAGCACGCCTGGTTCATCGCCATGGACGTTGCGGATGAAGGTCAGGTGGCACTGGGCGTGGCTGAAGTACTGGGGCAGTTTGGGCGTCTCGATGCGCTGGTGTGCAACGCGGCGGTGGCTGATCCCCACAACATCACCCTGGAAAGCCTTGATCTGGCCTACTGGAATCGGGTGCTGGCAGTGAATCTCAGCGGGCCGATGCTACTGGCCAAGCATTGCGCGCCGTATCTGCGGGCGCACAATGGCTCGATCGTCAATCTGGCGTCGACCCGTGCCGGACAGTCCGAACCTGATACCGAGGCGTACGCGGCGAGCAAGGGCGGTTTGTTGGCCCTCACTCACGCGCTGGCCATCAGCCTCGGGCCGGAGATTCGGGTCAACGCCGTCAGCCCGGGCTGGATTGATGCGCGGGACCCGTTTGCACGCCGTGCCGAGCCGTTGGCCGATACCGATCACGCTCAGCATCCGGCGGGCAGGGTAGGCACGGTTGAAGATGTCGCGGCGATGGTCGCGTGGCTGCTGTCGAGGAATGCCGGGTTCGTCACCGGGCAGGAATTCGTCGTTGACGGCGGCATGACCAAGAAGATGATCTACAGCGAGTAGGGTGCGAAGCTGCGATCTCTGTGGGAGTGAGCCTGCTCGCGATAGCGGTCTTGCGGTTGATGGCTTCTTCAGGAATGACTCGATTTTGTCTTTTTCAGAAAAACTTCAATCCTGCTATTGACTTAGGTTCGCTACCTGCGTAAATTTCGCGGCCTCGGAGATGCAAACGGGTGATTAGCTCAGCTGGGAGAGCGTCTGCCTTACAAGCAGAATGTCGGCGGTTCGATCCCGTCATCACCCACCACTTCCGGGTAGCTTGCGAAAGCAAGAGGGTAGGCTGAAAGTGCCTGCACCGACGCGCAGCGGTAGTTCAGTCGGTTAGAATACCGGCCTGTCACGCCGGGGGTCGCGGGTTCGAGTCCCGTCCGCTGCGCCATATTTAACGAGTCAGACGCTGTCTGGTTCGCGATTGAAAAGCACCGAAGCTTTCAATCAAAACGAGTTACTTGAGCGAAAGCTCAAAGCGATACGCAGCGGTAGTTCAGTCGGTTAGAATACCGGCCTGTCACGCCGGGGGTCGCGGGTTCGAGTCCCGTCCGCTGCGCCATATCTGCCTCAAGGCCCACTGAACGTCTTGAAGCACCGAAAGCAACCATTGGTTGATTCGGAATCGATAGCAAAGACCCTGGTCGAAAGACCGGGGTTTTTTGTGTCTGAAATTTGACCTTCCTCTTTCCTCTCTCCTATTTACGTCCCTGCACGATACCCCTGTAGGAGCTGCGGCACGCTGCGATCTTTTGATTTTGATTATTAAAAAACCAGATCAAAAGATCGCAGCCTCGTTTCACTCGACAGCTCCTACAGAGTTTTGTATTCGCAAAGATCTTGCGCGCAGAGTTTTCTATCGGCTTGCTGCGGTGCCACGTCGCATTGATTTTTTGATTCTTTAGTCAGAATTATGTAACTGGTTGTTTGCTGCGAGCCAAGAAACCTTTAAAGTTAACCTTTCGGTCAGCTTTGCACTGTCAACACAGCTCTTTGCTTCGCCAGAAAGAGCTTCTGCAAGACTCGAGATTCCCAGTAGATAACCAGAAGGGCGGACAAATAACCGTCCAGAGGATGATCCATGTCCAACCGTGAAATATCCCGGCGCTCATTCCTTCAGGGCGGGCTGGTAGCGGGAGTGAGCGTCACGCTCACGCCGCTCAGCAGTCAGGCGCTGGCTGCCTTGATGGAAAACAGCGTCACCGTGCCGTCCGAGAAGTGGCTCGGCAACAACGGTAAGGCGCGTCAGCGTAACGATGCACTGTCCAAGGTCTGCGGCAGTAAAGTGTTCGCCCGTGACATCCGTTCCAAGGACATGCCGGGCTGGCCTGAACAGCAAGGCCACGCCATGCTGCTGAAAACCATCAAGGCTGATCGCATCTATGCCGGCTACGACCTGTCGTGGCTTGGCGCAGACTTGCAGCCGGATCGCATCGTTACCGCTGCTGACCTGGACAAGGACGGCATCGTCTTTCCGGAAGAGCACGCTCCGGATCCGCTGTTGCCGGAAGGCAAAGTGCCGATGTTCATCGGGCACCCGGTGGCAATCCTGATCTGGAACGATTTCGAGCGTTTCCGTCAGGCCAAGAACCAGCTCAAATTCAATGACAAGGCGATTCGTTACGGTGCTCAAGTGCCGTTCTACGAGCGTGACCCCTACGGCAGCTTCCGTTATGTGCGCGTCGGCGGCCCGACCTCGGCTGATGAAGACGAATTCGCCAGCCTCAAGGATTCGATCCTGTTCCCGATGCTGAAAAACCGCCGCCCGGTGTGGAATGCATCGCCGAATTTGCATGGCAACCTGACCGAGCGCGGATTGTTCTACGCCGATCGCATGAAGAAAGAGATCGACACGCCGCCGGACAACTGGCTGGTGTTCGATGAGCGCTACAAGACTCCGTCGATTGAGCCGGCCGCCATGGAGCCGGACAACGGCAACGGCTGGTATGACCCGAAGACCAAAACCCTGCACTTTGTCGTTGCGACCCAGTGCCCGCTGGAAACGGCGACCGATACCGCGAAAATGATCGCGCCGTCGCGCTTCGGCCTGGCCAATCTGAACATGCACCCGGGTTACACCGTGGGTTACGGCTCCAAAGACCACAACATCTTCGTTTACTACGCGGCCCTCGCTGCGCTGTACGGCGCCGGTGTGCCTGTGCGTCTGGCCAACGACCGTTACGAGCAGTTCCAGAGTGGCATCAAGCGTCACCCGTTCGACATCCGCTACCAATTGGCCGTGGACAAGAACGATTACAGCTTCAAGATTTTCCGCTCCGAAATGAGCGTCGACGGCGGTGGTCGGATCAACTACAGCCCGTCGGTAGCCGCAGTGGGTGCCACGGCAGCACAGTCGATCTACTACATGCCGCAGAATGACCTGCAAGTCACCGCCTATCACTCGCGCGGTGTTGAGGCGGGTTCGATGCGCGGCTACGGCACCCTGCAAAGCATGGCGGCGACCGAAATGATGGTCGACGAAATCGCCAATCGCCTGGGCGTCGACGCGATCGATCTGCGTCGCAAGAACGCTCTGCGTTCCGGCATGAAAAACACCCAGGGTGCGATCCCGGCCGGCGCGCTGCGATTGCACGAGATTCTCGACAAGGCCTCGGTGCACGAAGTCTGGAAAAACCGCGACGCGATCAAAAAGCAGCGCGAAGCGGCAGATCCGGATAACTGGTATGGCGTTGGTTTTGCCATTTGCCAGAAAGACTTCGGCACCGGTTCCGAAGCGCCGATGGCCAGCATCGAATTCACGGCCGACGGTCGCATTACCCTGCGCCACATCGGCATCGAAATCGGCACCGGCATGTCCACTTCGCAAGCCTTGGTCGTCGCCGATTTCCTTGGTAGCCCGGCGCACGAAGTGAAGACTGGCGAAACCGAATGGAAGGAAATGCAGCTGATCACCAGCGGTAACCCTTACATCATGAGCCAGGCCGAGCAAGACAACCTGCTGCGCAACCCGCGCTGGGTGGGCAAATTGGCCTCGGCGTCGTCCGCGACTAACTCCGCTTACTACTTCAGCCATGCCACCCGTGAAGCGGCGCGTGTGTTGTTCAATCACGGTCTGTGGCCGGCGGCGCTGGAGATCTGGCGTCAGGGCCCTTATGGCGGCCAGGCCAACCCTTACGTGGTGCGACGTGAAGACGCGCATTGGGTCGATGGCAAACTGACCGCCAACGGCATGCAGCCGCTGAGCTTTGAAGAGCTGGCCAAACGCGCGCACGAGCGCGGCTTGGTCACAGCAGCGACAGTCCACGGTTTCAACCGCTGGAGCTGGGCCGAGGCTGAATACAGCATCGACGGCGTGAAAGAGCGTCTGCCGCTGGACGGTCTGGCGGTGAGGTATGGCGACGGCGCACCGAAGGCCAAGCAAGCGTTGATGAGTACTGCGGGTTTCCACTTGCTGGATCGTCAGAACATCAACTATCCGGTGACCCAACTGAACAACGCTGCCGTGACGTACTACAGCCCGGTCGCCACGCTGGTCGAGTTGAAGGTCAACAAAGGTTCGCTGGAAGTCGAAGTGCTCAATCACCATTCGTGGGTCGAGTGCGGGCGCGTGCTGGTCGAAGAACTGGTCAAGGGCCAGCTCGAAGGTGGTATCGCCATGGGTATCGGCCACGCATTGATGGAAGAAATGCCGCTGTACGAAGGTGGGCCGGGGGAGGGTGACTGGAACTTCAACCGTTACCGCTTGCCAATGGCGCGTCACGTTGCGGTGTGGAAACAGACGGCGGAAATTCTGCCGCCGCTGTCGCCAAGCGATCCGTCCAAAGGCATCGCCGAAGTGGTGATGATCCCGGTAGTCGGTGCCATCGGTAACGCCGTGGCGCACGCCATCGGTAAACGTGTTCGCGATCTGCCAATCACTGCTGCGCGCATCAAGGAGGCCCTCAATGGCTAACCGTCCGCTTCAACTGACCCTCAATGGTCAATCCGTCGGCCCGGTGGACATCCCTGATGACCTGCCGATGATCGACTACCTGCACGAATACAAGAATCTCACCGGCTCGCGCCTGGGCTGTGGTCAGGGTATCTGCCACGCCTGCGTCGTGATCGTCGACAACCCGGACGGCACCAGCGAAGAAGTGCGCACCTGCATCACCGGCGCGCATTACTTCGAAGGCAAGAAAGTCCGCACCATCGAAAGCCACGCCAAGCGTGACGAAGATGGTCAGGTCACTGAGCTGAATCCGATCCAGCAGCGTTTCGTCGACGAGTTCGCCTTCCAGTGCAGCTACTGCGCACCGGGCTTCGTCAATGCCGCGACCGTGCTGGTGGAAAAGCTGCAACGCCAGCCGATCGTCAAAAGCCAACTGGAACAAGTCATCGAGGACAGCCTCGGCCATCACATCTGTCGTTGCACCGGGTACGTGCGTTACTACAACGCTACCCGCAATGTGCTGACCGATCTCGGCCTGGTCAAGGAGGGTTAAGCATGAAGCTTTTATTGACCCGCCTGACCCTGACGGTCGGGCTGGCTGCGCCGCTGTTGTTGGCGCACGCTGATGATCAGGTCAAGCGCGGCGAGTATCTCGCCCGCGCTGCCGACTGCGTGGCCTGCCACACAGCGCCGGGTGGTGCGCCGTATGCGGGTGGTCTGCCGATCGTCTCGCCGTTCGGCACGATCTACGGCACCAACATAACGCCGAGCAAAGAGCACGGCATCGGTTTGTACAACGATGACGAGTTCTTCGCTGCATTGACCGCAGGCAAGCGCCGCGACGGTGCGAATCTGTATCCAGCGATGCCGTACACCTCCTATCACCTGGTGCCGCGGGAAGATTCGGACGCGATCCATGCGTATCTGAAAACTGTTGCACCGATCGAGCGTGCGGCACCGGTCACCAGCCTGAGCTTTCCGTTCAACGTGCGTCTGGGCCTGATGGGCTGGAACATGATGTACGGTAAAGACGTGAAGCTGGATTCGGGCGAAGGCAAAAGCGAAGCGTGGAAGCGCGGCCAATACATGGTCGACGTTCTTGGCCACTGCGGCGAATGCCATACGCCACGCGGCCTGCCGGGCGCGATGCAGATGGACAAACGCATGACCGGCGGCATCCTCAACGGTTATCTGGCACCGAGCCTGTTGGCCACCGATCTGGCTGCTCGCGGCTGGAATCATCAGGATCTGAGCACATTCCTCAAGCACGGCATGAGTGCGCAGGGCACGATGTTCAACGAGATGTTCCCGGTGTTCCACAACAGCACTCAGGGCCTGACCGATACCGATCTGGCGGCGATGGCCACGTTCCTGCTCGGTGATCAGCCGCCGGCAGCCAAAGCGCTGGTCGAAGTGCCAGTGGACAAACTCAGCGCGAGCGCCCAGCGTGGCCGTCAGGATTACTTGAACGTCTGCGCCGGATGTCACGCGGTCGGTGGCGAGGGCAAACCGCATATCGCGGTGGCCATGCGCGGCAACACCACGCTGCGTCTGGAAGATCCACGCAACTTGTTGCGCGTGATCGAAGATGGTATCGGCGAACAGAAGTTCTCCGGTTTCGAGCACATGCAACCGATGCCGGGTTTTGCCGACAAGCTCAGTCCTGAGCAGTTGACCGATCTGCTGAACTACCTGCGCCAAGGTTGGGGCGGTCAATCCGCCGAGCTGGCAGTGAGCGACGTGCAGAAGCTGCAAGCCGACGCCCCGACCATCGAGCACAAGGCGCACTGACATGCAGCATCTCGATCTGCAAGTGGTGCGACGTGCGCTGGAGTGGTCGGTGGCGGGGCAGCGCATCTGGCTTTGCACCGTGCTGACCACCTACGGCTCGGCACCGCGTGCGCCGGGTTCACTGCTGGCGGTGAATGATGGTGGACAGTGGATCGGGTCGCTGTCCGGCGGTTGCGTCGAGGAAGATTTTCTCGAACGCGTCGCCGAAGGTGCGTTTCTCGATGCGGTCAACGTTGTGCGTTACGGCGAAGGTGACGATCCGCGCTCGCGGGTCAGCCTGCCCTGCGGTGGCATTCTCGATGTGCTGGTAGAGAAATTTGACGCCGACTGCGACGTCCAGGCGCATCTGCGCGAATTGGAGTCGGCGCTGCTCGGTCAGCGTCGATTGATTCGCGAGGTCGATCTGGCCAGCGGTGCGCGCAGTCTGTTCGCTGATCGCGAGCAGGGTGCGCGTATCGAGCGGGAGATTGATCGGGTGCGGATCCGCATCGGTGCGGCGCAGCGTCTGTTACTCGCCGGATATTCCAGCGTGGCGCAGGCCTGCGCCGAGTTTGCGGTCGGCCTCGGTTTCGAAGTGATCCTCTGCGATCCGCGCGATGAAGTGCTCGAAGGTGTGGTGCTCAATGGCGTGGAGATTCGGCGGCAACTGCCGTCGGTGTTCATTGCCGATGGAGGCTGCCATCGCGATACCGCGGTCGTGGCGTTGACCCATGATCCGCGCATCGACGATCTGGCGATGATGGAGGCGGTGCGGACCGAAGCGTTCTACATTGGCGTGATGGGCTCGCTGCAGACTTCGCAGAAACGCTTCGAGCGTTTGCGTCGGATTGGCGGGCTGGGGGAGGGCGAGTTGGCGCGGATTCATGCGCCGATCGGTCTAAACCTGGGCAGCAAGACGCCGGCGGAAATTGCGTTGGCGGTGCTGGCGGATATCTTGCGCATACGCAGTGGGATTGCTCGGGATCAGCTCTGATACGGATTTTTAGATCCATCTGTGGTGAACGGATCTGTGGTCGGAGGGGGTATCTGGGGGTTAGGGGATTTATCTGTGGCGAGGGGATTTATCCCCGATGGGGCGCGAAGCGGCCCTGCTTTTGAAAAGCAGGGGACTGCTGCGCAATCCATCGGGGATAAATCCTCTCGCCACAAATGCTTCTGTGGTCAGAAAACCTGATCAGAACCCATATCTGTCGCGCAACCCGTAATACCAGGCCCCCAGCGCCGCAAACGGCGTACGCAGCAGTTGCCCGCCCGGGAACGGATAGTGCGGCAGATCAGCAAACGCATCAAAACGCTCCGCCTGACCACGCAACGCCTCGGCCAACACTTTGCCGGCCAGATGCGTATACGTCACACCATGACCACTGCAACCCTGCGAGTAATAGATGTTGTCGCCCAAGCGTCCAACCTGCGGCAAACGCGACAGGGTCAGCAGGAAGTTTCCGGTCCAGGCGTAATCAATCTTCACATCCTTGAGCTGCGGAAAGGCCTTGAGCATTTTCGGGCGGATGATCGCTTCGATGTTCGCCGGATCCCGTGCGCCATATACCACGCCGCCGCCGAAGATCAGGCGCTTGTCGCCCGTCAGGCGGTAGTAGTCGAGAAGGTAATTGCAGTCTTCGACACAGTAATCCTGTGGCAGCAGGGTTCTCGCCAGTTCATCGCCCAGCGGTTCAGTGGTGATTACCTGAGTGCCGCACGGCATCGATTTGGCCGCCAGTTCCGGCACCAGATTGCCGAGGTAGGCGTTACCGGCGACGATGATGAACTTCGCTCTGACCTTGCCTTGCGGCGTGTGCACAACCGGGTTGGCGCCGCGCTCGATCCGCACGGCGGGCGATTGCTCATAGATAGCGCCGCCCAGCGATTCGACCGCTGCTGCTTCGCCTAGCGCCAGGTTTAGCGGATGAATATGGCCGCCACTCATGTCGAGCATGCCGCCGACGTACTGATCGCAGGCCACGACCTCGCGAATACGACGTTGATCGAGCAGTTCAAGCTGCGTATGGCCGAAGCGTTCCCACAGACGCTTTTGCGATTCCAGGTGGCCCATCTGCTTGGCTGACAGCGCCGCGAACACGCCGCCGTCCTTCAAATCGCACTGTATGTTGTACTTGGCGACGCGCTCGCGAATGATCCGGCTGCCTTCGAAGGCCATGTGGCCAAGCAGTTGCGCTTGCTGCGGGCCGACGGTGCGTTCGATCACATCAATGTCGCGGCTGTAGCTATTAACAATCTGGCCGCCGTTGCGCCCTGAAGCGCCGAAACCGACTTTGGCGGCTTCCAGCACGGTCACGCGAAAACCGTTCTCCAGCAGAAAAAGGGCGGAGGACAACCCGGTATACCCGGCACCAATCACGCAGACATCCGTCTCCACATCATCCTGCAAGGCTGGACGTGCCGGTACGGCATTCGCCGACGCCGCGTAATAAGACTCTGGGTAAAGGGTGTACGCCATCCTGCAGCCTCTGTTTAATATATTTTACGAGTGCGCCGATCCTACCCGAGTTGAAAAACCTCCGCCAGCCACGGAAAAATCTGTGTCGCTGGGTGGAAATTAAATATTTTGCATATTCATAGGGTTAGGTGAAAAAAAGGTGTTGACACCCCTCCGGAATTCCGTAGAATGCCGCCTCACAGCAGGCACGTAGCTCAGTTGGTTAGAGCACCACCTTGACATGGTGGGGGTCGTTGGTTCGAGTCCAATCGCGCCTACCAAACAAAATCCGCTCTGCTGGGCGGTCTAGAAGGGCTCACCGAAAGGTGGGCCCTTTTTTGTTGTCTGGGGTTTGCAAACCCTTTGCAAAATCCTCGCTTCAGAACACCAACTCGACACTCACCTCGACGTACGCTTACCTTCTCTTTCCAGATTGATGAGACGGCTTCAGCGCTAGCGCATATAGCCAGTCATTCCGTCGCGTCAAACTCTCATTCCTTAAAAATAGTGTGGATATTGAATGAGTTACGAGTTTTTTTAACCGACCGGTTATCGAAAAAATATTGTCGCTGAAGCGATTAATCAGTAATATCCGCTCCGCGTTCACCACCACGGTTTATGCATTTTTAATCCCAAGCTTCCATCAGCTGCTTGGGATTTTTTTTGCCTGCGATTTGGCTTTTGCAGCACTTCTCTATCGCGTTCCTCGGCGTCACCACTGGCGATGTGGCACGAGCGAATCTCCATTTTTTCGACTACTACTGACTGGCCGATTTTCAACTCTCTATAAAGGAGTGTGTCGATGCTGGGTCATTGGTTTCTCGCGGCTATTCATCTACTGGCTTTTGCCTTGGGCTTTTGGGCGGTACTGACGCGTGGAGCGGCGTTCGGTCGTTTGGCGGCCGGTGCGGGGGAGGTCAGGCGCGTGTTGCTCGCCGATAATCTGTGGGGCATCTCTGCGTTGATTCTGTTGATAACGGGCGGGATGCGTGCCTTTGGCGGGTATGAGAAGGGCACTGACTATTACCTTCACCAGCCACTGTTCCATTTGAAGATGACACTGTTTGTGCTCATTCTGCTGATAGAGCTCGCGCCGATGATCACATTGGTCAAATGGCGCATTGCGTCAGCCCGCGGTGCGGCACTCGATACCGGGCGTGCAAAGTTGTACGCGCGAATCAGTCATGTCGAGGCGTTGTTGCTGATGCTGATGGTGGTTGCCGCCACCGGCATGGCGCGTGGCGTGACATTCGCTTAGGAGGGCGAATTCCCTGTGCTCTATCGGAATCGTCCGACAGCCAGCCTTTGGAATGGCCGGTAATATCGAGCGGTAACAAGGGATGGGGAGAATGAATCGGAAGGGGATGGGTGTGTCAGGCGCCGTGCCCAACAGAGTGGGAAGCGGGTGGCAATACGGCGCGTGTATCTCTAGCCAGTCATTGTGCTGGGCAAACGAACTGGCTACTGACTGCGATGCGGATCAGGGTGTCTGTGGTTTGTCCGGAGCGGTCAGACCAGCCTGAATGCGCTGGTAGATCTCTTCACGGTGCACCGCAACGTTCTTCGGAGCGTTGATGCCAATTCGTACTTGCTGGCCGCTAACGCCCAGGATGGTGATGGTGATGTCATCGCCAATGTTTATGCTTTCACCGACTTTGCGGGTGAGTATCAGCATGGTCTTCTCCTTGATTGCTTTGTAGGGCACCTGATTCAGACAGTGCAGAGGTCGGTGGTACGTATAGATTAGTGCGAAGTCTCACGGTTTGGGTGCCTCTTTCTGACGCGCAGATGCGGCATTAATTCCCAGGGCGTAACTATACAGAGGCTGCAATCATCAATCTCGTTGTTTCGTGCCCATTTTGCGGGGCTCGCGAAGTATTTATGAATGGTAAGATCGCCGCTTTGAGATTTCCGAGGAAACCGTTGTGCGCAAATTGGTCTGGATGGTCGCGGCACTGGCATTGGCAGGATGTGGTGAAGGCAAGAGTGTAGACGCGCAAAAGCCGAAAACGGCGGTCGCGGCTGCTCCTGCGGTGGCCTCCGCTCCGCAGTGGGATCTCGAGGTGCGCGGCGAAACGCCTCAGGCTGTCAGTGATCTGAGCGGCTGGCTGATCGAGCATGCGTTTGTTCCAACGGTAATCAAGGACAGCAGCGGTAAAGCGCGGATTCTGATTGGCCCGTTCAACACCAAGGCAGAGGCTGAAGCTCGTCAGGTGCAGGTCGATGCAGCATTGGTAAAGGCCAAAAAACAGAATATTGAATCGGTGGTGATCGAGCATCCGATCCAACCGTAAATTTTGCTTTCAGCGGAGCAGCCTAAAGGGCGTCGGATGCGATTCGTCTTATACGAGTCACTTACGATTTCTTGAAGGAGCTCCGCATGGCCTCCGCCAATCCCTACAAGCTCTTCAGTGCTGTGCTGCAGCGTAAAACCCTGTTGAGTCCGCACTTGATGCGGATCACCTTCGCTGACCCTGAAATTGCCAACATGGCCACTTGGGCACCCGATCAGCGGGTCAAACTTTTTTTCCCTGCCGCAGATGGCTCTCCTGCAAACCTTGCGCAGGAGGAAGGTTGGTACGCGCGTTTCCGTTCGATGTTGGCGAGCCGCCGCCCGGCGATGCGTACTTACACGATTCGTCATCTGCGTACCGAACAAGGTGAGGTCGACATTGATTTCGTCTTGCACGGTGAAACAGGACCGGCTTCGCGCTGGGCGTTGCGAGCGCAGCCGGGCGAGTCGATGCAGATCCTTGCGCCTGACAACCGTTTTTCTGCGAAGGAAGCCGGAGGGTTCGAGTGGCGGCCGCCGAAGGCTCTCAAGCAAGTATTGCTGGTTGCCGACTCGACGGCGTTGCCGGCAGTCATGGGCATTCTTGATGAGTTGGCCGCCCTTGCCGAACCACCCCAGACGCAAGCTTTCTTCGAAGTCGACAGTGCACAAGACATGCTTCCAGTGCCCGACTGGCCGGGGCTTACAGTGCAATGGTTGATCCGTCAGCAGGCAGGTGCGACCGTCGCCGGGACGCTGATGGTTGAGGCGGTGCGGCAGGCGACCTTGCCAATTCATGCTTCGTCAGCGAACCAGGCCATCGAACTCGCCGAAGTCGATATCGATGAAGACATTCTTTGGGAAATCGCCAATACGGCCGAAGAAGGATTTTACGGCTGGATCGCCGGCGAAAGTGCGGCCGTCATGAGCTTGCGCAAGTACCTGATCAAGGACTGCGGGATCCCTCGTGAATCGCTCAACCTGATGGGGTATTGGCGCTACAACAAATCTGGCAGCTAGCCACAAAAAAAGGCCTCGAACATAACGTTCGAGGCCTTTTTTGTGCTGCGATCAACCGCAGGCTTTCAGGTTTATCGGGCCGACAAATTCATTGCCGCGCCCCATTACGCACGCCACGCTCTGATTGCGCTGGCGTTCCCAGTCTTGCACCGGGTAGGTCTTGTCCCACGCCTCATATAACTGCCGATCCTGTTTCGACAGACGCAAGCCGTATTGCTTGCTCATGTAGAAATAGGTGCGGGCAATCATGCCGCGAATTGAAGGTCGGGGCATGACCTTCTTGGCCTTGAAGTCGACCTGGGTCAGGCAAGAACCGTACTGACCGGATTGCACTGGCAGCCAGCCGTAGCTGAAATTGCTGCGATCGCCATTGACCTCGCCAATGCTCGGTACCAGGTTATGCAGGTCGGCTTCGGCCTTCTGGTAGGTTGGATCGTAGCGTGTGCAGTTCTTGCGTCCGCCTTCCTGCCAGCATTGGCGCTGATGGCCAAACTGCCAGGCGGGCACGATGTGCTCCCATTCGATACGTGACGCGCGCTTGGCATTTTTGCGCGGTACATAACCGCAAGCTTTCAAATCAACTCTGTTGCCAGTGTATTTGCAGCCGCAATAGAACTCGGTGGACTGCGGTGCGTACAGTTTCCAGGCGACCTTCTTGGCTTCAGAAAATGTGCGAGGTGCGCCCGCTTGGGCGCCCATGGCGATGAACAGCAGGAGCAAAGCAAAACAGCGGACAATCATTGAATCAATCTTCCTTCGGCACAACCCAAAAAATCTGCACGCCACCATCGTCGCGGTAGGCGAGGGTAACGTTGTCGTTCTCGTCGATTTCCTCGAGCAGGCGCTCCCAGTCATCCATCGGCTCGTCCGGCAGGCGGAAGATCAGTGCGGCTTTGGCTTTCTGTGCGGTGGGGGAATTGATGATTTTTTGAACGCGCATACCCATGCGTTCATAAGCGTCAGGAGCATCAGGGGAGGTGGCCACGAGGTTATCCTTATTAAGCTGTACGCACATACAGTATTTAACTGTAAGCATTTTCGCAACTGCTTAAAATTCAAGAAAATCCTCTGACAGCGCTTTTCCTGTTTTGGTGTAGGACGAGTCGAAATTTTTCTAGGGAGATGCGCGGGGATTTGTAGGCGACGCACCACCTGCGAATCAGGCGGGTGGTGCGAGGATTGCCCCATCAAGAGTTGATCGGGCGAGGGTCAATCAGTATTCCCAGAACATCCGTTGCAGCTCTTTGCTGTCGTTGGTTTTGGTCAGTGCGACCATCGCCAGGATGCGGGCTTTTTGCGGGTTCAGGTCGTGAGCGACAACCCAGTCGTACTTGTCGTCAGGTTGTTCGGCATTGCGCAGAACGAAGCCGCCAGCGTTGACGTGGGATGAGCGGATGATTTGCACGCCTTCTTTACGCAGGGCTTGCAGTGAAGGGACTACGCGCGAGGACACCGAGCCGTTACCCGTGCCTGCGTGGATGATGGCTTTTGCACCGGATTGGGCGAGTGCCTTGTAGGCGGTATCGCTCACGTTGCCGTAGGAATAGGCGATTTCTACGTCAGGCAGGCTCTTGATGTTCTTGATGTCGAACTCGGAGTCCATGGTGTGACGCTTGGCTGGCAAGCGGAACCAGTAGGATTTGCCTTCAACCACCATGCCCAGTGGGCCCCAGGCACTTTTAAAGGCCTCGGTCTTGATGTTGATCGTTTTGCTCACGTCACGACCGGACTGGATTTCATCGTTCATGGTCACCAGAACGCCCTTGCCGCGAGCTTCTTGGCTGCTGGCCACTGCTACGGCGTTGTACAGGTTGAGCATGCCATCAGCGGACATGGCGGTACCCGGACGCATCGAGCCGACGACGATAATTGGCTTGTCGGTTTTCTCTACCAGGTTAAGAAAGTAAGCAGTTTCTTCCAGCGTGTCGGTGCCGTGGGTGATGACGATGCCGTCGACATCTTTGCTGTCAGCCAGCTCGGCGACGCGGCGGCCCAATTGCAGCAGATTGTCGTTAGTGATGCTTTCCGAGGCGATCTGCATGACTTGTTCGCCACGCACGTTAGCCAGTTTGCTCAATTCGGGAATGCCGGCAATCAATTGCTCGACGCCGACTTTGGCCGCTTGATAAGTGGCGCTGTTAGCTGCACTGGCACCGGCCCCGGCAATGGTGCCGCCGGTAGCGAGAACCACGACGTTGGCGAGTTTGGTCTGGGTTTCGACTTCTTTTGCCTGAAGGGCAGTCGGCAGGAGCAGGAGGAGGGCCAAGGCGCCCGGAACGAAGGTGTTGAAAGCAGATTTCATTATTTTTCTCTCTAGTAGTGAGACAGTGCTGATGCAGGTTCATCTAGATGCGCCCCGAGCCGATCTGGATGCCGGGGTACGGTGAAGGGAGCAGGATCTGTACCAGCCGTACTATGCGTCAGAGAAATGTTTAACCTGATGATTTACATCAATATTTTTTGATTCTAAAAATAGCGTCTGGCTTCGGATATCCGGTTTTCCGAACAATGTGAGCTTTCATGTTCGGCTCTCCGAAAAGGACTACTGCTTCTGTCGAACGAATCGGGTTGCCGTTTCTGGAATGGGTGCTAAAGAAACCTTCGCGCTGGCCGATGCGTGTTCAGGAAAACTAATATTTAGGGAGTTCTCATGTCACTGACGATAGGTTTATCAAATCCCGCCGCTGTCACCATCGGCGGCAAAACCGCTGCGACGATCAATGCATTGAGTGAAGCGGAGGCGGACGCTTCAGCTGAGGCGCTGGGCACTGAGAAAGAAACGAGCAATCAGGTCCGAACCGGTGGTCCCGCGCAGGAAGACAGCAAAGCTGAAAGCGGCGACAACCTGAGTATCACGGTCAAAATGCTGCTGAAGCGGATGCAGGAATTGCAGAAGCAACTCCAGGAACAGCAGCAGCAACTGGCTGCGGCACAAGCTCAGAGCTATCCGACTCCGGAGGCCAAATCCCAGGCGGTCATGTCCATTCAGGGGCAGATCGCGCAAACCAGCGGCGCGATGGCGGAAGTAGCGGGCGCGTTGGTCAAGGAAATGTCCAAGAGTTCCACCAGTGGCAATCTGGTCAGCACCACGGCATAAGCAGCGAAGGGGCGAGTCGAATGATTCGTCCTACAATAATTGGCGATTTCCGATTATTGACAAATCGCGGCGAGGTTCGCATAGTTCGATCTACGCAAACGTTTGCGCGGCTTCGATGGGGTAGTACTCCATCGTTGGAAGCGCTATAGCTGACGCCAGCGCAAGCGTTGCTCACAATAATCATAAGATCGGAGTGAACCCATGAAGCTGCCATTCGCTGGACGTCTTCTTGCTGTCGCTATGCTGGCTGCCACAGCCGCTGCATTACCCGTCTCTTCGGCGTTCGCCGAATCTGCTGAAAAACCCAAAGTCGCACTGGTCATGAAATCTCTGGCCAACGAATTCTTCCTGACCATGGAAGATGGCGCCAAGGCCTACCAGAAAGAACACTCTGCCGATTTCGACCTGATCTCCAACGGCATCAAGGACGAAACCGACACTGCAGGCCAGACGCGCATCGTCGAGCAAATGATTCTGGCGAAGGTCAATGCTTTGGTCATCGCGCCTTCTGACTCCAAGGCCATGGTGCCGGTGATCAAGAAAGCCGTCGATGCCGGTATTACCGTGATCAACATCGACAACCAGCTCGATCCGCAAATCGTCAAAAGCAAAAACATCAGCGTGCCATTCGTAGGCCCGGACAACCGCAAAGGTGCGCGTCTGGTTGGTGAATATCTGGCCAAACAGCTGAAGGCCGGTGACGAAGTCGGCATCATTGAAGGCGTGTCCACGACGACCAACGCCCAGCAACGTACCGCTGGCTTCAAGGATGCGATGGAGGCGGCGCAGATCAAGGTGGTTTCCCTGCAGTCCGGTGACTGGGAGATCGATAAAGGCAACAAGGTTGCCGCGTCGATTCTCAGTGAGTACCCGGATGTCAAAGCGTTGCTGGCCGGTAACGACAGCATGGCAGTCGGTGCCGTTTCCGCCGTGCGTGCTGCGGGCAAGGCAGGCAAGGTGCAGGTTGTCGGCTACGACAACATCAATGCCATCAAGCCAATGTTGAAGGACGGTCGCGTACTGGCGACTGCCGATCAAGATGCCGCCAAACAAGCTGTGTTCGGTATCGAGACCGCGCTGAAAATCATCAAGGGCGAGAAGGTCGACAGCGGTACCAATGGCGTGATTGAAACGCCGGTCGAACTGGTCACCAAGTAAGTCCTCTGGCGATACAACGGCGCTCGTCCGCCCGGGCGAGCGCATGGAGATTTTTATGTCAGTTTCCGCTCCGAACGCTGTCCTCTCGGTCAGCGGTATCGGTAAGACCTATGCGCAACCGGTGCTCACAGGCATCGATTTGACGCTGATGCGCGGTGAAGTACTGGCGCTGACCGGCGAGAATGGCGCCGGTAAAAGCACCCTGTCGAAGATCATTGGTGGCCTGGTTACCCCGACCACGGGGCAGATGCAGTTCCAGGGCAAAGACTATCGCCCGGGCAGCCGTACCCAGGCTGAAGATCTCGGCGTGCGCATGGTCATGCAAGAACTCAATCTGTTGCCGACATTGTCGGTAGCGGAGAACCTGTTTCTCGACAACCTGCCGAGCAACGGCGGCTGGATCAGCCGCAAGCAATTGCGTAAGGCAGCCATCGAAGCCATGGCGCAGGTTGGGCTTGATGCGATCGATCCGGACACCCTGGTCGGCGAATTGGGCATCGGGCATCAGCAGATGGTCGAAATCGCCCGCAACCTGATCGGCGATTGCCATGTGCTGATTCTCGACGAACCGACCGCGATGCTCACGGCGCGTGAAGTCGAAATGCTTTTCGAGCAGATCACTCGCCTACAGGCGCGCGGCGTCTCCATCATCTATATATCCCACCGTCTCGAAGAACTGGCCCGAGTCGCGCAGCGCATCGCTGTGCTGCGTGATGGCAACCTGGTGTGCGTCGAGCCGATGGCCAATTACAACAGCGAGCAACTGGTCACGCTGATGGTCGGGCGCGAGCTGGGCGAACACATCGACATGGGCTCGCGCAACATCGGTGCCCCTGCGTTGACGGTCACAGGCCTGACTCGTTCCGACAAGGTGCGCGACGTCTCGTTCGAAGTGCGTGCCGGGGAGATCTACGGGATTTCCGGCCTGATCGGAGCAGGGCGCACTGAACTGCTGCGGCTGATTTTTGGTGCCGACGTCGCTGACAGCGGCACAATTGCACTGGGCTCGCCCGCGCGAGTGGTGAGCGTACGTTCGCCGGTCGATGCGGTGCGCAATGGCATCGCGTTGATCACCGAAGATCGCAAAGGCGAAGGCTTGCTGCTTAGCCAATCGATCAGCGCCAACATTGCCTTGGGCAACATGCCGGAAATTTCCAGTGGTGGTTTCGTCAACAACGGTGACGAAATCTCACTGGCGCAACGGCAGATCGACGCGATGCGCATCCGCAGCTCGAGCCCGACGCAGTTGGTGTCGGAACTGTCCGGTGGTAACCAGCAAAAGGTCGTGATCGGTCGCTGGCTGGAGCGTGATTGTTCGGTGCTGCTGTTCGATGAACCGACCCGTGGCATCGACGTCGGTGCCAAGTTCGACATCTATGCCTTGCTCGGTGAGTTGACGCGCCAGGGCAAAGCCCTGGTGGTGGTGTCCAGTGACCTGCGTGAATTGATGCTGATCTGCGATCGGATCGGTGTGTTGTCGGCGGGGCGTCTGATCGACACCTTCGAGCGCGACAGCTGGACCCAGGATGATTTGCTTGCTGCCGCGTTCGCCGGCTACCAAAAACGTGATGCGTTGCTCAATGAAGCGGCGCCTAGGGATCTCCCATGAAAACTGCATCTCCTGCCAGCAAGCGTGGTGGCAACTTTTACGGACTGGGCACCTATCTGGGGCTGGCCGGTGCACTGCTGGCGATGATTGCGCTGTTCTCGGTCTTGAGCAGCCACTTTCTGTCCTATAACACTTTCAGTACGCTGGCCAACCAGATTCCCGACCTGATGGTGCTGGCCGTCGGCATGACCTTCGTGTTGATCATTGGCGGCATCGATCTGTCGGTGGGCTCGGTGCTGGCACTCGCGGCATCAACGGTCAGCGTGGCCATGCTCGGTTGGGGTTGGAGCGTGTTGCCGGCGGCGTTGCTCGGTATGGCGGTGGCGGCATTGGCGGGCACCGTGACGGGTTCGATTACCGTGGCCTGGCGGATTCCTTCGTTCATCGTTTCTCTCGGTGTGCTGGAAATGGCCCGTGGTCTGGCTTACCAGATGACCGGCTCGCGCACGGCTTATATTGGTGATTCGTTTGCCTGGCTGTCGAACCCGATCGCTTTCGGTATTTCACCGTCGTTTATCATTGCCTTGCTGGTGATTTTTATTGCGCAGGCAGTTTTGACGCGCACCGTGTTCGGTCGTTACCTGATCGGTATCGGTACCAACGAAGAAGCGGTGCGGCTGGCGGGGATCAATCCAAAACCCTACAAGATTATGGTGTTCAGCCTGATGGGCCTGCTGGCCGGTATCGCCGCGCTGTTTCAGATTTCTCGCCTGGAAGCGGCGGACCCGAATGCCGGCTCAGGCCTGGAGCTGCAAGTGATTGCCGCGGTGGTGATCGGCGGCACCAGCCTGATGGGTGGGCGCGGTTCGGTCATCAGCACGTTCTTCGGTGTGCTGATCATTTCCGTACTGGCGGCCGGTCTGGCGCAGATCGGTGCAAGCGAACCGACCAAGCGCATCATCACCGGTGCGGTGATTGTGATCGCGGTTGTGCTCGATACCTATCGCAGCCAACGCGCCAGTCGGCGGGCTTGAAACATGGCGACAATCAAGGATGTGGCGGCGCTCGCGGGGATTTCCTACACGACGGTGTCTCACGTGGTGAACAACACACGACCGGTCAGTAAGGAGGTCCGGTTGAAAGTCGAGGCGGCCATCAAGAGTCTCGATTACGTGCCGAGTGCGGTGGCGCGCTCGCTGAAGGCCAAAACCACTGCAACCATTGGCTTGTTGGTGCCCAACAGTCTCAACCCGTACTTCGCCGAGTTGGCGCGGGGCATTGAGGATTACTGCGAGCGTAATGGCTACTGTGTGATTCTCTGCAACTCCGATGACAACCCGCAAAAGCAGCGCAGCTACTTGCGTGTCTTGCTGGAAAAACGCGTCGACGGCTTGATCGTCGCGTCGGCCGGCGGTGACAGTGGTCTGGCGCAGGGGCTGGCCGGGGTAAAGACGCCAATGGTGATTGTCGACCGTGGACTGGATGGCGTGGATGCCGATCTGGTGCGCATCGACCATGAGTACGGCGCTTACCTCGCCACCCGTCATCTGTTGGAGCTTGGCCACCGCGATATCGCGACCATTGGCGGTCCTGCGAGCACCAGCGTGGCGCAAATGCGTCAGGCCGGTTTTTGCCGGGCGCTGAAAGAGGCGGGCATCGAAGTGTCGCCAGCGCGCATGCTCGAGAGTGATTTCACCAGCACCGGCGGTTACAACGCGGCGACGACGCTGCTTGCGAACGATCCGCCGAGCGCAATTTTTGCCGGGAACGACATGATTGGCATCGGGGTGCTGCGAGCGGCGGCTGAGCGCAAGGTGCGAGTGCCGAGCGAGCTGTCGGTGATCGGCTTCGACGATATCCAGATGAGCCGTTACGTGTACCCGGCACTGACCACCGTCGGCCAGTCGATCCTGCAACTGGGCGAGATGGCGGCTGAAGTGCTGCTGCGAAGGATTGCTACCCCAGGCCTGGTCACTGATCAACGGATCGTGACCCCGAGTATTGTCTTGCGCGAATCGACTGCGCCGCTGTCCGGCGTGTTCACCGAGTACCGCTGAAACCGAATTGACGAGTAGTGATGTATGCCAGCAAATGTAGTGGTAATAGGCAGCCTGAACATGGATCTGGTAACCCGGGCGCCACGGCTGCCCCGGGGCGGTGAAACGCTGATCGGACATTCCTTCGCCACCGTCTCTGGCGGCAAGGGCGCCAACCAGGCGGTGGCTGCCGCACGCCTGGGCGCTGAAGTGGCGATGGTCGGTTGCGTTGGTAGCGACGACTACGGCGTGCAGTTGCGAAACGCGCTGCTGGCCGAGCAGATCGACTGTCAGGCGGTCAGCGTCGTCGAGGATTCGAGTGGCGTGGCGCTGATTGTGGTCGATGACAACAGTCAGAACGCGATCGTGATTGTCGCCGGTGCCAACGGCGCCATGACGCCGGCGGTGATCGACCGCTTCGATGCTGTGTTGCAAGCAGCCGACGTTATCATCTGCCAGCTCGAGATTCCGGATGCAACCGTGGGCCATGCGCTCAAGCGTGCGCGTGAACTGGGCAAGACCGTAATCCTCAATCCCGCCCCTGCCAGCCGTCCATTGCCGGCAGACTGGTTCGCAGCCATCGATTATCTGATTCCCAACGAAAGCGAAGCTGCTGCCTTGAGCGGGTTGCCGGTTGATTCGCTGGAAACTGCAGAAAGCGCGGCAAGTCACCTGATCGCGATGGGCGCAGGAAAGGTCATCATCACCCTTGGCGCTGAGGGCTCGTTGTTCGCCAACGGCAAAGGCTTCGAGCATTTCCCGGCGCCGAAAGTGAAAGCGGTCGATACCACGGCGGCGGGGGACACCTTCGTCGGTGGTTTTGCCGCTGCGCTGGCCGCCGGCAAGTCCGAGGCCGAAGCGATCCGCTACGGGCAGATTGCCGCCGCTCTGTCGGTTACTCGCGCCGGCGCGCAGCCTTCCATTCCAACCATGTCCGACGTACAGGCCTTTAAACCCGCATGAAAAAGACTCCTTTGCTGAACGTCGCGCTGTCGCGACTGATCGCATCTCTGGGCCATGGCGACATGGTGGTGATTGGTGATGCCGGCTTGCCGGTGCCGCCGGGTGTCGAGCTGATCGACCTTGCGCTGACCCATGGCGTCCCGGACTTCGTCAGCACCCTGAAAGTCGTGCTCAGCGAGATGCAGGTGGAAAGCCATGCGCTGGCCAAGGAAATCTTCGACAAGCAACCGACGGCGTTGCCCGTGCTCGACGCGTTGAATGAAGAAGGCGCACTGGGTCGTCGCGATCTGCTCAGTCATGAGCAATTCAAGGTTCTTAGCCGACAGGCACGAGCGATTGTTCGTACAGGCGAATGTCAGCCGTACTGCAACATCGTTCTGGTGGCTGGTGTAACGTTCTAACTTTCGATTTCACATGCACAAGGAATGCGCCATGCAACGCTATGCTCAAAAACTGCACCAACTGCTCCGGAGTCTGCTGCTTTTGTCCCTGATATCTGCAACCGGCGCTCACGCGGCGGAAAAAATCGACCTGATCATCGACACCGATCCGGGTGCCGACGACGTTGTTGCCTTGCTGTTCGCGCTGGCTTCGCCAGACGAGTTGAACATCCGTGCGCTGACCACCGTGGCCGGCAACGTACGCCTCGACAAGACTTCGCGTAACGCGCGTCTGGCTCGCGAGTGGGCAGGGCGCGAGGATGTACCCGTCTACGCCGGCGCGCCGAAGCCGCTGATGCGTACGCCGATCTACGCCGAGAACATCCATGGCAAGGAAGGCCTGTCGGGTGTCACCGTGCACGAGCCGAAAAAAGGCCTGGAAGAAGGCAGTGCGGTCAATTATCTGATCGATACCCTGAAAAAAGCCAAGCCGCACAGCATAACCATTGCCATGCTTGGCCCACAGACCAACCTCGCACTGGCTTTGATTCAGGAGCCCGAGATTGTGCAGGGCATCAAGGAAGTGGTGATCATGGGTGGCGCGCACTTCAACGGCGGCAACATCACCCCGGTGGCGGAATTCAACCTGTTTGCCGATCCGCAAGCTGCTGAAGTGGTACTCAAGAGCGGCGTGAAGCTGACCTATCTGCCACTGGACGTGACCCACAAGATTCTTACCAGCGATGCGCGTCTGAAGCAGATTGCTGCGCTCAACAACAACGCGAGCAAAATTGTCGGCGACATCCTCAACGAGTACATCAAAGGGGATATGGAGCATTACGGCATTCCGGGTGGCCCGGTGCATGACGCTACTGTCGTGGCTTATCTGCTCAAGCCAGAACTGTTCACCGGTCGCTCGGTGAATGTCGTGGTTGATAGCCGTGAGGGGCCGACTTTCGGTCAGACCGTCGTCGATTGGTATGACGGTCTCAAGGCTCCGAAGAATGCATTCTGGGTGGAAAATGGCGACGCTCAAGGTTTCTTCGATCTGCTGACCGAACGCCTGAAACGCCTGAAGTAAAACCCCGCCCGCAGGTGCCAGCCTGCGGGTTTATTCCCCCAGCGCGTGCTCGGTCTGTTCGACCGGGTACCGCTCGAAAATCTGCTTGATGAATTGCTGGGCCGCTTCGGTGCCCAGCTCTTTGACCAATAGATCGATACCAATAAGCGCCAACTCTTCGGTGGACCCCGGGCTGTAGGAACTGTGTCCGTCTGCCCATTTGGCTTTGATGTCGGCGTCGATGCTTACACTGGTCATGATGAGGCTCGAAAAGTCGGGAGGTCTGTGTACCGAGTTAACCATTTTGTCGGGCATTTGGCACTGCGACTTAGGCATGAGCGCAGTGCTATGCGACACTTGGTCTTTTCCGGCGAATCCAAGGACAGTGCTGTGCAGATCGATTTGAATACCCCTGACGGCCTTACGCTTGATGCTGTGCGTCGATTGCTGGCCTCGGCCAGCGATGATGAGCACACGCAGTTGCGAGTGACCAAGGGCGGTATGGCTTACATCTCTTCAGGTGTGACGGGCGGGCAGGATATCGATGGCTTGTTGTTTCGTCTGGAAACCTGGGCCAAGGGGTCGGGTTACGTTGGCAATGTCGCGGCCAGTGACGAGGTGTGGGTGATGCAGATTTTCAACGCGCTCAAGGAAAACTGGCCAAATCCGCCCTATGACTACATCGACGTCTACTGAGCTCGTTAATATTCAGTCACGATTGATTGAAGAGCCGCGTGCGCCTCTCAGGCACACTCTGCGTTTTTCCGATTGTGGGGCAGGGTGATGGCATTTGTCATGAAACCAAACGCCGGATCGGCGGTCGCACGATCTCAGCTAACTATTTGAAAACAAGGAGGCTTCATGCCTTTGAAGTTCGCATCACTGGGTGCACTAATGGCCGTTGCCATGTTGGCCGGTTGCAGCACAACCTCCAGCGAGTCGGCAAAGGATCCTGTGGCGACCGAAGCCGGTCATAGCCGCTGTGAAGCAACGGCTGCGGAGTTCGCCATTGGCAAGAAAGCTTCGCCCGCCCTGTTGGAGCAGGCCCGCGCCAAGGCCGGCGCGCAAAATGCCCGCTTCCTCAAGCCGGATGACATGATCACTCTGGAATACCGCTCTGATCGCTTGAACCTGAATACCGACAACAGTCTGGTGGTTACTCGCGTCAACTGCGGCTGATAGCCGGCAGCTTTTGTTGCAGGCATAAAAAACCCCGTCACATGGACGGGGTTTTTTTAGTGCGCGTAGAAATTACTCTGCGCGAACTTGTGCTGCTTGCATACCCTTTTGGCCTTTCTCAGCCACGAAGGAAACGGTCTGGCCTTCTTTCAGGCTTTTGAAACCGTCGCTTTCGATAGCTTTGAAGTGTACGAACAGGTCGTCACCGCCACCTTGAGGAGTGATGAAGCCGAAGCCTTTTTCATCGTTGAACCACTTAACGGTGCCGGTTTGGCGATTAGACATGGTGTATCTCCAAGAAACATATATTTTTCAGTACTGTGCTGCTCAGGCCAACTGGGCACACCGGGATATCATAGTCGAAATGTTCACTTTGTAACCCCCCGGACGTGCTGTTTGCCAATCAGTCGTGTTTTCTTTACGAGTCTTTTCGTCTGAAAGCCCCGGTTTAAAAGGCTTTCATCGAAAAGTAAAGACTATAAAAAAACCTGTAAAACCTGCATAAATCGATCAGAAAAGCTCAAATCAGCAGCTTTTTCTCAGGTTAAACCCGGCCCAAAATGAATTTTTTGTCACTTTTTCGCCGGGGTGTTGGCCTTGCATTTGGCAATCTGGCCCAGTGCTTTCTGTTGCAGTTCAGGCGTTGCCTTGTTGTCCATCAAAGCCTGAATGTCACTCGCCGGATAAGACTTGATGGCATCAGCGCCACACGCGCAGTGAGCCTTCGCCGCTGCAGCGCCGATCTGAGGCGTCGCGGCCTGCGAGCATTGCGCCATGTATTTCTCACGTTCGCCCTTTGGCCAGTCTGCGTGAGCGCTCAACGGCAGTAGCAGAACGATAGGGGCGACTACTGCGAACAGTTTATTCAGACGCATGGAAGGATGCTCCTTGTGGGTCAATGTCTTGTTATCTGATGGCTGAATGGCCAATCAAGTTCAGCACTCTGGCATAAAACGGACGATTTGCCTCACGGCAAGCCCAGAGTACATCGGCGACCGTTCATCTGTGCTAGCATGCCCGACTCGGGCGTTTGCAGGCTTCGGATGACCTTTGGTCCCGGCAGCGGCGGCGCACGAAAACTCCCGATTTGAATCCCAGTCACTCTGGTTCGGTTTTCCGGTTGGCCGCAAGGCTCCTGCCGCTGTAAGGCAGGCGTTCGTCATTGAATGGCCTGGATCGGATCTTGTACTGGCTCATCCCAACCCACGTGACCTTTGGTAGGGGTCACCACTAGGAGAGGAGGCGCCATGCCAACTATTACTCTTCCCGACGGCAGTCAACGTTCATTCGATCATCCGGTTTCCGTAGCCGAGGTCGCCGCATCCATTGGTGCTGGTCTGGCCAAGGCCACTGTGGCCGGCAAGGTCAATGGCCAACTGGTTGACGCCAGTGACATCATCGACAGCGACTCGACGCTGCAAATCATCACGCCAAAGGATGAAGAGGGGCTGGAGATCATTCGCCACTCTTGCGCCCACCTGGTTGGCCATGCGGTCAAGCAGCTGTACCCGACGGCTAAAATGGTCATCGGCCCGGTCATTGACGAAGGCTTCTATTACGACATCGCCTTCGAACGTCCTTTCACTCCGGACGACATGGCTGCCATCGAGCAGCGCATGCAGCAGTTGATCGAGAAAGATTACGACGTCATCAAGAAAGTCACTCCGCGCGCCGAAGTGATCGAAGTGTTCAAGGCTCGCGGCGAAGACTACAAGCTGCGTTTGGTCGAAGACATGCCGAACGAGCAGGCCATGGGCTTGTACTATCACGAAGAATACGTCGACATGTGTCGCGGCCCGCACGTGCCGAACACTCGTTTTCTGAAATCCTTCAAGCTGACCAAGCTGTCGGGCGCTTACTGGCGCGGCGATGCCAAAAACGAGCAATTGCAGCGCGTTTACGGCACTGCATGGGCTGACAAGAAGCAGTTGGCGGCCTATATCCAGCGTATTGAAGAAGCCGAAAAGCGCGATCACCGCAAGATCGGCAAGCGCCTGGGCCTGTTCCACACTCAGGAAGAGTCCCCGGGTATGGTGTTCTGGCACCCGAACGGCTGGACTCTGTACCAGGTGCTCGAGCAGTACATGCGCAAGGTGCAGCGTGACAATGGCTACCTTGAGATCAAGACGCCGCAAGTCGTTGACCGCAGCCTGTGGGAGAAATCCGGGCATTGGGCCAACTACGCCGACAACATGTTCACCACTCAGTCGGAAAATCGCGACTACGCCATCAAGCCGATGAACTGCCCGTGCCACGTGCAGGTGTTCAATCAAGGCCTGAAAAGCTACCGCGAACTGCCGATGCGTCTGGCCGAATTCGGTGCTTGCCATCGTAACGAGCCATCGGGTGCGCTGCACGGCATCATGCGCGTGCGTGCGTTCACTCAGGACGATGCTCACATCTTCTGCACCGAAGAGCAGATGCAGGCCGAGTCCGCTGCGTTTATCAAGCTGACCATGGACGTTTATCGCGACTTCGGCTTCACCGATGTCGAAATGAAGCTGTCCACTCGTCCGGAAAAACGCGTTGGCTCCGACGAATTGTGGGATCGCGCGGAAGCTGCATTGGCCGCAGCCCTTGACAGTGCGGGCCTTGCGTACGATCTGCAGCCGGGTGAGGGTGCGTTCTACGGTCCGAAAATCGAGTTCTCGCTCAAAGATTGCCTTGGCCGTGTCTGGCAGTGTGGTACTCTGCAGCTCGATTTTAACCTGCCTATCCGTCTGGGAGCCGAATACGTCTCCGAAGACAACAGTCGCAAGCACCCGGTAATGTTGCACCGGGCGATCCTTGGATCCTTCGAACGATTCGTCGGAATCCTGATCGAGCACTACGAGGGTGCATTCCCTGCGTGGCTTGCTCCGACCCAGGCAGTGATCATGAACATCACTGACAAACAGGCCGATTTTGCCGCCGAGGTTGAAAAAACTCTCAACGAAAGCGGATTTCGTGCCAAGTCTGACTTGAGAAATGAAAAGATCGGCTTTAAAATCCGCGAGCATACTTTGCTCAAGGTTCCCTATCTCTTGGTTATCGGGGATCGGGAAGTCGAGATGCAGACTGTCGCTGTGCGTACTCGTGAAGGTGCTGACCTGGGCTCGATGCCCGTCGCCCAGTTCGCTGAGTTTCTCGCGCAAGCGGTTTCCCGGCGTGGTCGCCCAGATTCGGAGTAATTACTATTAAGCGTGAAATGAGACAAGATAAACGAGCTGCACCGAAAGCCCCGATCAACGAGAATATCTCGGCACGCGAGGTTCGGTTAATTGGGGCTGAAGGTGAACAGCTTGGGATTGTGTCAATTGAAGACGCGCTTCTTAAGGCTGAAGAGGCCAAACTGGATTTGGTGGAAATTTCCGCCGATGCAGTACCCCCTGTTTGCAAACTGATGGACTACGGCAAATCGATCTTCGAGAAGAAGAAGCAGGTTGCCGCAGCCAAGAAAAACCAGAAGCAGATTCAGGTTAAAGAAATCAAGTTTCGTCCAGGGACGGAGGAAGGGGATTACCAGGTAAAACTGCGCAACCTGGTACGTTTCCTGAGTGATGGGGACAGGGCCAAGGTATCCTTGCGATTCCGCGGCCGTGAGATGGCCCACCAGGAGCTGGGGATGGAACTCCTCAAGCGAGTTGAAGGTGACTTGCTCGAGTACGGTTCGGTCGAACAGCATCCTAAGATGGAAGGACGCCAACTGATCATGGTCATCGCCCCGAAAAAGAAGAAGTAATCAATAGGGCACGGCAGGCCTTCTGATTATGTTTATCAACTGAATGCGGAGTACCGAACATGCCAAAGATGAAAACTAAAAGTGGTGCTGCTAAGCGGTTTCTGAAAACTGCTAACGGTATCAAGCACAAGCACGCTTTCAAGAGCCACATCCTGACTAAAATGTCGACCAAGCGTAAGCGTCAACTGCGCGGTAGCAGCTTGCTGCATCCGTCGGACGTTGCAAAAGTCGAGCGCATGCTGCGCCTTCGTTAATTTTAGTCAAGAATAGAGGAAGTAACTCATGGCTCGTGTAAAGCGTGGCGTCATGGCGCGTAAGCGCCACAAGAAAATTCTGAAACTTGCTAAAGGCTACTACGGTGCACGTTCGCGCGTATTCCGTGTTGCCAAGCAAGCGGTTATCAAGGCTGGCCAATACGCCTACCGTGACCGTCGTCAGAAAAAACGTCAGTTCCGCGCTCTGTGGATCGCTCGTATCAATGCTGGTGCTCGTGTTAACGGTCTGTCCTACAGCCGTTTCATCGCTGGCCTGAAAAAAGCGTCCATCGAGATCGACCGTAAGGTTCTGGCTGATCTGGCAGTGAACGAAAAAGCGGTGTTTGCTGCGATTGTCGAGAAAGCTAAAGCCACCTTGGCTTAAGTACCCCCGACAATCACCCGGCCTCACTTCCGTGGGGCCAGGTGGTAAACGTCTTAAATAGGGGAAGAGCCTTCAAGCTCTTCCCCTATTTTGTATCTGGAGTCTGTACATGGAAAACCTGGATGCGCTGGTCTCTCAAGCACTAGAGGCTGTGCAAAGCGCTGAAGATATCAATGCCCTGGAGCAAATCCGGGTTCAATACCTTGGCAAAAAGGGTGAATTGACTCAGGTGATGAAGACCCTGGGGAATTTGCCAGCAGAAGAGCGTCCGCAAGTCGGCGCCCTGATCAACGTTGCCAAGGAACGTGTTACAGGCGTTCTCAATGCGCGCATGGCCCTGTTTGAAGAAGCCGAACTGGCTGCCAAACTGTCTGCCGAATCCATTGACGTAACGCTGCCGGGCCGTGGCCAGACCTCTGGTGGTCTGCATCCGGTTACGCGGACTCTGGAGCGTGTTGAACAGTTCTTCACTCGCATCGGCTACGGCATTGCCGAAGGCCCTGAGGTCGAAGACGACTACCACAACTTTGAAGCGCTCAACATCCCAGGCCATCACCCGGCCCGGTCGATGCATGACACCTTCTATTTCAACGCCAACATGTTGCTGCGCACCCATACCTCGCCGGTACAGGTCCGCACCATGGAATCGAAACAGCCGCCGATCCGCATTGTCTGCCCAGGCCGTGTGTACCGCAGCGACTCCGATATCACCCACTCGCCGATGTTCCACCAGGTCGAAGGCCTGCTGGTCGATCGCGACATCAATTTTGCCGATCTCAAAGGCACCATCGAAGAATTCCTGCGGGTGTTCTTCGAGAAAGAGCTGGCCGTACGCTTTCGTCCTTCGTACTTCCCGTTCACCGAGCCATCCGCTGAAGTCGACATGGAATGCGTGATGTGCAGCGGTAAAGGCTGCCGTGTCTGCAAGCAGACTGGCTGGCTGGAAGTGATGGGTTGCGGCATGGTTCATCCGAACGTGTTGCGTATGTCCGGCATCGACCCGGAAGAGTTCTCCGGCTTTGCCTTCGGCATGGGCGTCGAGCGTCTGGCCATGCTCCGTTACGGCGTGAACGACTTGCGTCTGTTCTTCGACAACGACTTGCGGTTCCTCGCGCAATTTCGCTAGTCGTAACGAATTCTTAGGAGAGCAGGATGAAATTCAGTGAACAATGGCTGCGTGGCTGGGTTAGCCCGCAGGTAGATCGCGACGAGCTGGTTGCTCGTCTGTCGATGGCCGGTCTTGAGGTCGATAGCGTTACGCCGGCCGCCGGCGTATTCAGTGGCGTGGTCGTGGGCGAGGTGCTGAGCACCGAGCAACACCCTGATGCCGACAAATTGCGCGTTTGCCAGGTCAGCAATGGCGCGGAAACCTTTCAAGTTGTTTGCGGTGCGCCAAACGTGCGTCCGGGCTTGAAGATTCCGTTCGCCATGATTGGTGCCGAGCTGCCGGGCGACTTCAAGATCAAGAAGGCCAAGCTGCGCGGCGTCGAGTCCAACGGCATGCTGTGCTCGCAAGCCGAATTGCAAGTCGGTGAAGGCAACGACGGCTTGATGGAACTGCCGGCCGATGCCCCGGTGGGTGAAGATTTTCGTGTGTATCTGGAGCTGGAAGACGCCAGCATCGAGGTCGATCTGACCCCGAACCGTGGCGACTGCCTGTCCCTGGCCGGTCTGGCCCGTGAAGTCGGCGCGCTGTATGCCGCTCCGGTCACCCGTCCAGTGGTGCTTGCCGTTCCTGCCGTGCACGATGAAGTTCGCTCGGTAGAAGTGCTGGCGCCGGCCGCATGCCCGCGTTATCTGGGGCGTGTGATTCGTAACGTCGATCTGTCCAAGCCAACGCCGCTGTGGATGGTTGAGCGTCTGCGTCGCGCCGACGTGCGCAGCATCGACGCCGCCGTCGACATCACCAACTACGTGATGCTTGAGCTGGGCCAGCCGCTGCACGCATTCGATCTCGCCGAAATCAATGGCGGCATCCGCGTGCGGATGGCCGAAGAGGGCGAGAAGCTAGTGTTGCTCGACGGTCAGGAAGTCAGCCTGCGTAGCGATACGCTGGTCATCGCCGACCACACGCGTGCCCTGGCAATTGCCGGTGTGATGGGTGGCGAGCACAGCGGTGTCTCTTCGACCACTCGCGATGTATTCCTTGAGTCCGCGTTCTTCGATCAGATCGCTGTCGCTGGCAAGGCTCGTTCATACGGCCTGCACACCGACGCGTCGCATCGCTACGAGCGTGGCGTCGACTGGCAACTGGCCCGTGAAGCCATGGAGCGTGCCACTGGCCTGCTGCTGGAAATCACTGGCGGTGAAGCCGGCCCGATCATCGAGACCGTTAGCGAGCAACATCTGCCGTCGATCGCGCCGATCACCCTGCGTGCGCAGCGCATCACCCAGATGCTTGGCATGGAAATGGATTCGGCACAGGTCGAGCGTCTGCTCAGCGCCTTGGGTCTGAACATTTCTGCTGATGGAGCAGGGCAGTGGCGCGTAGAAGTGCCAAGCCATCGCTTCGACATCAGCCTGGAAGTTGATCTGATCGAAGAGCTGGCCCGTCTGTACGGTTACAACCGCTTGCCGGTTCGTTACCCGCAGGCGCGTCTGGCGCCACAAGCCAAGGCTGAAGCGCGCAGTGATCTGCCAGAACTGCGTCGCCTGCTGGTCGCTCGCGGTTATCAGGAAGCGATCACTTACAGCTTCATCGATCCACGGCAGTTCGAATTGTTCAACCCGGGCGTCGAGCCGCTGTTGCTGGCCAATCCGATCTCCAACGACATGGCTGCCATGCGTTCGTCGTTGTGGCCAGGTCTGGTCAAGGCGCTGCAGCACAACCTGAACCGCCAGCAAGATCGCGTGCGTCTGTTCGAAAGCGGCCTGCGCTTCGTTGGTCAGCTCGAAGGCCTGAAGCAAGAGCCGATGCTGTCCGGTGTTGTCTGCGGTAGCCGTCTGCCGGAAGGCTGGGCGCAAGGTCGCGACACCATCGACTTCTTCGACGTCAAGGCTGACGTGGAAGCAGTGCTGGGCTTCGCCGGTGCGCTGGATTCGTTCACTTTCGCTCCGGGCAAACACCCGGCGCTGCACCCGGGTCAAACCGCGCGCATTGAACGTGAAGGGCGTGAAGTCGGTTTCATCGGCGCTATCCACCCGGAATTGTCGAAAGCCTTGGGTCTGGACCGTCCGGTCTTCGTTTTCGAGCTGGTTCTGGCGGAAGTGGCGCTCGGTAAAATGCCGAAATTCCACGAGTTGTCGCGCTTTCCTGAAGTGCGTCGTGACCTTGCACTGATCGCGCACAAAGACGTCGCAGCCTCGGCTGTACTGGACGTAATCCGTGAAAATGCAGGCGAATGGCTCACAGATCTCAGGCTGTTTGACGTATATCAGGGTAAAGGTATTGATCCTGATAGAAAAAGCCTTGCAGTTGGCTTGACCTGGCAGCATCCATCGCGCACTCTTAATGACGATGAGGTGAATTCGACGACGCAAAATATCCTCACCTCGCTCGAACAAAGGTTGAACGCCACGTTAAGGAAGTGACGTATGGGGGCTTTGACGAAAGCTGAGATGGCGGAACGTCTGTATGAAGAGCTGGGCCTGAACAAGCGGGAAGCCAAGGAATTGGTGGAACTGTTTTTCGAAGAAATCAGGCACGCTCTTGAAGACAACGAGCAGGTCAAATTGTCCGGTTTCGGCAATTTCGACCTTCGGGACAAGCGCCAGCGGCCTGGCCGCAACCCGAAAACGGGGGAAGAAATCCCGATCACGGCTCGCCGTGTGGTCACCTTTCGTCCAGGGCAGAAGTTGAAGGCCCGAGTTGAGGCTTATGCTGGAACCAAGTCATAACGACGAACTACCCGTCATCCCGGGCAAACGCTACTTCACCATCGGTGAAGTCAGCGAGCTGTGTGCCGTAAAGCCACACGTGCTGCGCTACTGGGAGCAGGAGTTTCCTCAGCTCAACCCCGTCAAACGCCGCGGAAACCGCCGGTATTATCAGCGCCAGGACGTGCTGATGATCCGGCAGATCCGCGCGCTCCTTTACGATCAGGGGTTCACCATCGGCGGCGCACGCTTGCGTCTGTCCGGCGATGAAGCCAAAGACGACACCACCCAATACAAGCAAATGATCCGCCAGATGATCGCCGAACTCGAAGATGTGCTGGTGGTACTCAAGAAATAAAAAGCTGCGTTTGAATACTTCCAGTTTTCAAAAGCTTGCGATATATTCTTGAGCGTTCTTCGAGGTGAAGAACGAGATGCAAAACCAGTCGGGGCGTAGCGCAGTCCGGTAGCGCACTAGCATGGGGTGCTAGGGGTCGAGTGTTCGAATCACTCCGTCCCGACCATATTTTTCAATGACTTAGCCCAACTTTAGCCAGTTGGGCTTTTTCATTGGTGGGGAGTTTTTCGGGACTTCACCCAATTTTCCTTTTTAAGATCGTCAGCACCGGCCCGCGTGAGTCTGTTGCTGACACCATATTTGCAGCCTCAATCAGATGCCCGAGCTCGGCGCCCGAGTAGTGACTGGTGATGCTGCCGTTCTTGTGTCCCAGCAAAGCCTTTCGGTCTTCCTGAGTGACACCTGCCGCCCGAAGGCGACGGCCAAACGTGTGCTTCAAATCGTGCACCCTGATGGATGCATACCCTGGGTGAGCGGGGCGAAGGTTTTCCTCCTGCCAGAGTTTTGCGGCTCTCACCCGCGCCTTTTTCCAAGCCGAGTCGTTCATTCGATGTAGAGCAGTGCCGTTGTAAGGGAAAACCCATTCCTTGCTCAGGCCGCGCTGCTTTTCGATGACTGACTTGGCTACGGAGTTGAGCACCACCAGTCGCTCGTCTCCGTTCTTCACCCCCGATCGCTCGTTGCGGCCGCCGAAGTCGGACGGTATCAGGAACACGCTGGCGCCAAGCTCTGGCACCGAGATCTCCCAATCCCACCTCAACTTGCAGACCTCTTGCTCGCGACAACCCGTGTTCACCTTGAACAGGGCCATCGTTTGCAGGTGAGCCGGCAACTCTCCGAAAAGAATCGACTGTTCTTCCCAAGTCATTGGGTAGGGCTCGCGAACCTTCTTCTTCAAATCCAGCTTGGCCAGCATCGGAACTGAATCAAGCCAAGGCCTGCGCTCCTCGTCCCGCCACTTTCTTGCGCAAAGCGATAGAACCCGAATCACCCGCTCGATTGAGATATTGATCGTGCGAGGCGCTACCGGCTTCAACTGCTTCCCGCACGGCAACACCATTCCTTTCAAACGATCTTTCACGAACGGCTCAAGTGCTTGGTCATCGATGTGAGTCAATGGCAGATCCTTGAGATAAGGATTCAAATACTTCAGGTGGTGCGCCGTCAGCTTGATTGACGGCTGATCCTTGCTCTCGATCAAAAACCTAGTTGCTGCTTCTTCCCAAGTTCTGGTTCGGCGTACGCCGTATACCTTTTGCTGCCGAAGCTGCTCAAGGCGATGAATCAGGTACTGCTCTGCTTCTTGCCTGTCACCAGTTCCAGTGCTTTCTCGAAGTCGCTCACCTCGGAAAACCTTGTCGATTTGCCAGACCCCACCTTTCTGGTAGAGACCGGAGATCGCTTTTCTCGCCATGGTTTGCCTCCTTTGGCTTCACCCTGGCGCTCGCTGCGGGGGTGATTGTTGTCCTGATTCGCCGCCTTTTCAACCGACTTGCGCTCGACATAGGCGTCCGCCCATTCATCAAGCTCGATCCGGTCGAAGGCCACACCTTGTTTACCGATCGGGAATTCCCGAACGCTTGGGCGAACTGTTTTGTTGAATTCGTCCCGGCACATGCCGAGGTAACCAGGAGCATCGCCAAACCTGATGAAGCGCGGTTGAATGCTGCTGGCCTTTGCCGCTGTGGCGTTTGCCATGTGATGCTCCATGCCGCGCGTGGCGGCAGAAGGTGGTTGATATTGGTTGGTTGCGCATGGGCTACAGTTGATTCGAAAGGAAACTGATCTGGAGTAAATGGATGTTCAACAAGTATCCCGAGCAGAAGCAAAGCCGCGTGTCGCTAGGTCTGCTTGGTGCCGCACTCTTGACGCTGGGAATATTTCTCATCGTCATTGATGCAGTTGGTGGCCTTATTTTCGCCGTCGGCGGAGGCGGGCTTGTCATGCTGACCTGCCTAGCGAGCGAGCGAACATTCGAGAGAGCGTTGCGAGTGCTGAACTGGTTTTGAGTTGTCCCCCGCAACTTGGCCGTACACCGGCAGGCTGTTGAGTTGGGGGGAGGGGTTACTGCTGGATGAGTTCAGCGGGGATTTTCACGGTCGCCCCGCGCTTGGCGAAAACCACGGCGCGAAACACTGCGATGGTTCGGGTTTCGCCTGGCTGGCGGTTGAACGGATCGTTGATGACGTCGGCCAGCCAAGGCTTGTGGTGGCCAACATCGACCCAGACGCCGTACTTCGTGATCAGTTGCTCGGCGTCGGGCTGGGCGAACCGTTGAAGCTGGCCAGCAACTGGCTGCTGCTCACCCTCAATCGCGTTGATTGCCCAGTCCAGCGCCGGGCCGTTCAGTTCCTCGGTGCGGACGCTGACCATGCGGTTCATCGCTCGCGCCTCTGGAAGCCAGTGCAGCGCACGATCACCGTCTGCCCGTCGCTCGAAAGCGGCGGCATTGTGCTGAAGGGAAGGTGGCTGCAATTGCGGTGGGCGTGGGCGCAAGTGGCGCACATGCCTCCTTTGGGTTGGTGGGTCATGGCTTCTTCCACTTGAAGGGTAAGTCCGTAGGCGGGAAGAACAGGTGGCGCATGTTCGCGACGTTGACTATGTCGCGATCTGCCGGGAACACCTCCACCGCATCCCGGTCGCCGCGCCCGCACTCTCGCTTGAGGCGCATCAGTTCATCCCACGTCACCGGTCGACCCAGCTGTCTCCGTTGTGTGTTGACCGGCAGATGCTCATGCGCTGGTAACCGGCAGGCTCGGTATAGATCTGGACGAGGAAGTTGCGCGATCGCCAAACCTCAACGAGGTCGGGAGGCTTGAAGCCGGGCCACTGTTCCGGCGGGACTTGCTGAAGGTAGGTCGGAAGCTTGGCGTTTTCCTTTTCCAGCGTGCGGCGTTGTTGCCTGGACGGGTTCATCGCCACGGCCCCTTGTAGATGAGGTAGGCCATGTAGAGCGGGGCGAAGATCATGGCGTCACCTCGCGGCGTGCCCACCAGCAGACCGGGCCATCGTCGGTGTTGTGAATAGCCAGGCAGAACCAGCCTTCGCCTTCAGGGCGGTCAGGCTCCCAGTAACTGAAATCAGGGGCGTCGGCTTCGAAGTAGCGATCAGCAACGGCTTCGTCAGCGTATTCAAGGCAGACCTGTGTAACGGTCAGCCCCTGTTCCGCAACCCAGGCTTTGCACTTGTCGCCGTCACCCTCGTCGAAGTCGGGCATATCCGGATGCTGGAATGAGCCCATTTCGTCCCGCACGACTGGGGCTGACTGGATCAATTTGATTTCTTCAGGCATGACTTCGTCCTTGCCGCTATAGCGGCTGACTTTGAAGGGGGAGGGGGGTGTTCGTATCTAACAGCAGACTGGGGTGCCATACTGCTTTCATAGGAATATCGACTCGTATTTCCGAGTCAGTCCTGCTGGGCGTGCGTGTTCAAATGCTTACGGATGAAGATTTTCGATTCAAGGCTCACCACTACTTGCTCGACCTTGAAGCAACCAACAACCATCTTATGCTGCTTGTCGTCGCCGGTGAGGTGACGGGCAAGATTTGGAATGACGCACTTACAAGGCAGAAGTGCTCCTACGCGGCCTGGCTCGAAGCTGTCGATGCCAACGAAGTGTCTGACGTCCCCCTAAGCTAATTCGCTATGCGCTGCTCTATGTCACTGTTTTCGTCGATATTGAGCGATAAAGTGTCGCTTATCATCTGATGCATAATTGCGCATCCAAATAGAGGGTAGGCGATGCGCATACGCGGAAGCGTTTACTGGAAGTGGGCTGATCCTGAGATCCACTTTCGTAACAAAGATGAGCGATTGTCAGATGGCACATTTCTGAGCGTACAGGTTCGCACCTCAAGGACCGGCGAAACGCAGCTCTTCCTAGGCGTATACGGCCAACATGGAGCGATGTTGCTCGAAGAGTCCTTCGATTCCCGTCCGGGCGAAACGATGACTCAGGCCATGACTTGGGGATTGGCACGTGCAAAAGAGTTTGTCGCCATGACTAAGGGCTCCGCGCCGATTTCAAAACCCGAGCAACTCCCTCGCAAAGGCTCAAGCCGAGGTATTTAGATCTCCGAATTTAAAGCTGATGAAGTACCCCTTGCTGTCTCCATAGCGGCTGACTTTGAGCGCGGAGGGATGAGCGTAAAATTGACCGGTGGTCAGACCGCATGAATTATCAGAAGTGATCGTACTCGACTGTTCGAGGAGCAGCTGTTTCTCAATGGCGGTGAGTTCCGCGCAGGAGAAAGGTTATGCCTTCCATCGACGACTTCAGATTTGAGTCGCACCAGCTCCTTTTAGAGCTTGATGCTGCCACCATGGGAATGATGACGCTGGTTTCATCCAGTTGTGTATCAGGCCCAGCTTGGGATGCTGCCAACGAAAGGCAGCGCGAAGCCTATCGAAGTTGGGATGCTTTTATGAATACCCCGCCCATCGCTGACACCGACAAGCTTCCGGCTGAAGTCGAAACGTCGAATTAGGCGAATGGCGCTGACTTTGAAGGGGCAGGGAGTTACTGCTGGGTTGCGGCTTTGAGGCGTTGTTCGAAATCATCTGGGTATTCGCGTTCGTCCTTGAGGTACTTGAGCAGATCGACCGCTTCAGCCTGTTGAAAGGTCAACTCATCAATCCTCTGATCCGCTGCGTTCAGGCGCTGCTGCATGGCGTGACGCTCGGCGGTGATGCGATCCAGGTGTTGAGCCAGTGTGCACGCAAAGTCGCCCGCCAACCGCTCACTGATGTACTGCCGGTAGTCGTGGCGCTTGAGCACTGTTTTGAACAGGTTGGCGACGTAACCGCGTCCGCCATCTGGCGTATTCAGATTAAAGCCAAGTTCAGTGTTTTCTGAGGGCATGGGGCGTCCTATGCCGGGGCATGCCCGGGCGGTGGAGGGTGGAAGTTTTAAATGGGCTGAGCTAACTTTGCTGAAACAAGTCAGCGGCGCGGAAGGATTGAGTTCATGGAAGGCAAGAAGAGATTAACTAGGGCTGAGCGCCTTAAGAGAAAACATCCTTTCAAGGAAATGAAAGAACTGCTTGAGTCGACCCCATCTGAGTACCAGGCAAAACTCTATGAAAAGCTTGAGCGCGAGCGCATAGCTGCCAGCGCAGAGAAGTCAGGAAAGAAAAAGCGCGGAGGTTGGCCTTTTCTGCCGGGCAGCTTTGAAGGTGGCTCTCGTTGATCAGCGTTCAATCTGTCTCAGAATCCTCCTACCTATCCAGCGCACGACGGTGACCGCCTTGCTGTTCCCGATCGCCTTGTAGCGCGGCCCGTCAGCGTCACGGACATACCATGCTTTGCTCTTCTTCGCCTGTCGCACATCCATTCCATCGGCTAGGCATTGCTCCGGAGTCTCGTCCGCATCCAGCTTTCGCCATCCATCCCAAGGGATCAGGGTGTAGTCGTCGGGCATTCCTTGAAGGCGTTCGCACTCACGCGGGATCAATCGACGAACCTTAGAGCCGCCAACCAGCATTTCTGCCTCAGTCACCGGGTTGCTGTTGTTGCGCATGTTTCCTGATCTAAGCGTCGGCGAGACCGCCGCTACAATCGCAACTTGTCCGCCGCCATTGGCATGGCTACCGGAGTGATTCATAGCGCGCAGCGTGGGTGCGATATCGCCGGCGTCTGCACCGTGATCCTTGCAGGAGAAGGCGAGAATCGCATTCTCCTGTCCGTTATTGCGGCCGAGTGCGAAGGCTGTTGAGTCACTTACGCCCGGGTCTTGCGTGCCATGCACAACCAAAAGCCCGGATTCTGCATCCTGCTGAGTTGCGCTGCCGGCCGCCTTTCCGTTGGCATTGAGGGTGCCAGCCACAATAAACGCTTCAGAGTCGGCGCGGTGACTGCTCTGTGCCTGGGCCCGAAGTGCTGGCGCGGTGATTGGGATATCGTCAAGCGAGTAGCCTCCGGACTTGCGTCCGCCGCCTGCGAGCGTTGGCGCAACAAAGAAAGTCTCGCTTTCGAAGTCCTGCCGGCCGCCGTGATGGGTGAGGGTACTTGATCGCTGGACTGATCCTGAGCTGTTGCCAGCACCGAACGCCGGCACACCGCAGAACACATCAACCGCCGGCCCTTCGTCGCCCTCGCAGTTCGGACAGCCGTACTGCCCTAATGACTCGTCGAAGGTGTATCCGCATCCGCACTGGAGCGCAGGGCCGAAAGGAGCTGATCCGGTAACGTCTTGCCCCTCGCCTCGGCGCGGCGCAGTATCCCGGCGCATGCCTTCTCGCTCAAAAAGTACCTCGGTGGGATCGAATCCATCTCGAGCACTTGCGACAACGAACACACGGCGGCGTCGTTGGGCCAGGCCGAAATATTGGGCGTCCAGGATCCGCCACGCGATTGTTCTTTTGGGTCCATACACACAACCAGCGTCCGGCCATTTCTTCCCTGAAGGCTGCAGTTCGCAGTCTTCCCCAGCAAGCGCGCCAAGAAAGCATCCGAAGGCGTTGCCTTTGTCGCTGAGGACACCGGGGACGTTTTCCCAGACGATGACGCAGGGCGGCTTTCGCTGGCCTGCTCGAACATAGTCAACTGCATCTGCGAGCTCCACGTATTTGATGGTGAGGGCGCCGCGCGGGTCGGTGAGGCCTTCGCGCATCCCGGCCACGCTGAAGGCTTGGCACGGTGTTCCGCCGACGAGGACGTCCGGCGCGGCGATCTTGCCGGCCAGCACCTGGGCCCCGAGTTTTGTCATGTCGCCGAGGTTCGGCGTTTTCGGGTAGTGATGGGCCAGCACCGCGCTGGGAAAGGCTTCGATCTCGGCGAACCAGGTGGCGCGCATCCCGAGAGGCTTCCATGCGAGCGTTGCCGCCTCGATGCCGGAGCAGACCGAGCCGTAAGTGATGGGCATGATGGCCTCCTGCCGGTATATTGGGGCTTTGATTGTTTGGGATGGGTTATGAAAGTCTCGATAAAAGTCCGACACCCAAGTCGCTTGGATTGGATACGTAAAAACTACATATACCTTTTAGGTATCTTGGCACTTGTATTGTCAGCGATAATTACCTCTTTAGTTTTTGCGCACTTTCAGCTTGGGCTTGATTTGTGGCTTGTTAAAATTGAACATCCTGAAACCGCGCAATATTGGGGGCAAATAGGGGATTTCGTCGGCGGAATTTTGAATCCGATTCTTAGTTTCTGCGCGCTTATCGCAGTCCTTTACAACCTTTCTCTACAACGTGAGGAGCTTGCGCTTGCTCGTAAAGATGCCAGAGACGCTCAAAGCATACAAACCAAGCAGAGCGAAATATTTGAAAGGCAAAATTTCGAGTCGGTTTTTTTCAGACTGCTTGAGGCTCATTCGCGGTTATCAACGAACATGGAAATAACAGTGGCACATACTACTAAACAGCATTACTCAGGGGAGGAAGCGTTTCGGTATATTGCAAAAAGATATCTAAGACGGGATTATTTGATGTCTCAACAATATATTTCGAGTGAGGAGCAAATAAAAAACGTAACACTTAAATCTCAGGAGTTTCTCGATGCTCATGTTGGTTCGGTAGGCCACTATTTTAGGAATTTGTACCAGATATTGAAATATGTCGATGGGTTTGGGCGGACATCGTTTTCGTCTTCATCCAAGTCTCATTTAGGCATGGAGATGAGGCGGACGGTTCGTCTATATAGGGCTCAAAGAGATTATGCGAACATTTTAAGAGCACAGCTCAGCAGTAGCGAGGTTGCGTGCTTATTTCTTAACTGTCTTTCAGAGCAAGGGCGCGGCCTCAAGTTCTACGTAGAAAAATATTCTATGTTGAAGACGTTGGATCCACGCTCAATTGGCTCAAATGAATCCGTAAAAGCGCTCTATAACCCCCTAGCGTATGCAGATTTCGAAGAGATGGATATGAAAGATATTATTGATCTCGTACGCGACAAGTATGAAGAACGAGATCGTGGTAGGAAGCCATCTCGAATGGAAGTCGAGGAGGAATGATGCCTTACTGGCAGAAAATATTGCTCTCGGATCGCTGCGTTAACGTGAGTCAGGCACGGCCCTCTGTGACCGGTGGTGGCAATTTGGTAGGGGTTAAGACATTACGGGCGATCAACACAAAATCGGATAATCGGGTTTATGATTGAATTGCAGAGCAAAATAGACTCAATACTGCCTGTTAGTGTTCTAGCCGCTGTGATGTTGTTCATCATTAAGGAAGTTGTCGAATTCTTTAAGCGGTTCTCGGAGCGCAAAAGAAAAATATCAGCCTATAAAATACTTCTTTGTGAGGAGCTTGAAAAAAATCTTTGGACATTGAATTACTTGACGAGCATCTGTCATGCTATTGATGATGAGCACTTTACTGGCATTTCGTATAGGAGAACGTCTTCTGGATCTGAGCAGATAGCTGTCCATGTAGGCAGGGAGGGAGAGTATGGGCCGCTTTGGAACGTTTATACCTCTATATTCGATAAAGTAGTCGTAGACTTAGCAGTAATTGATAAGAAGCTGTTTGAAAAGTCAAAGGTCACCTACGAATGCCTTGCCGAGGCGAGACATATTCGAAGTTCGATTATTAGAATCTGTGAAGATAAGTTGTTAGAAGAATATGTGGACGGCTTTCCTGGATATGCTTTGAACGTTCTGAAAGAAGCAGTTGATGCGCTTGATGTTCTTTATAATGAGTGCGCTGGGAAAAAACTTGAGCGTCCCAAACTCCGATCCTATGTCTGATTTCGCCATAAATTCGATGATGCGAAAAGCCACGCAGGGCATCTAGGATTGCTCTTCGCCGAATGCAACCAGCAAAGTGGTTTATGCCTCGTCAGCGTCGAGCCGTGAGGCTTGGCGCTGTCCGCGAATGTAGAGTTCTACCGCCACGTTTTCGTTAACATCGTAAACGTGGCGCGAACGAAGAGCTTTACGCGCGCCGTCCGGACCGAGCGAGTGCACATATCGCAGAGATCCGGCCATAACCGACGCTTGCTCAGTGTCCTCAGTCCAAGCCATGAGGTCGGAAAGCATCTGCTTCTCACCCTGGCGGACACGGTGACGCAATTCTTCCTCGCCTCGCTCCTTGCGTTTCGCCGCGCTCTTTGCAGAGCGCTCCTGTCCAGTCTTGGCCATGGCGTACCTCTCCAATTCCGCTGGCCGGCAAGTCCAGCCAGGTCTGTCGTTTGCGTTGTTGGGGCCTTCGCTTCATCGAAATGCTGGCTTCAGCTTTGGGAAGTCGATCTCGTTGTCCCGGGTGATCCGGTCGAGCATGTTGTAACTGATCGCCAGAGCCTTGCAGCACTGGCTCCGGTTCATGCCGCCGGCGATGCATTCATTGATCTGAGCGACCAATCGCGCTTCCACATCTGGCGGCGCTTTGTTTGGCGCGGTGCCGATTTTCTGCCGAACTTGGAACTTGATGGCGTGTTTGGTGGCGATCGCCTTCAGCGTGGCCAGCGCGATTCCTTCCCGCTCACAGATCTCGTTCCGGGTCAGTGTCTTGGCCATTGCTCGGATTCGTGCGACGCGCGCAGTCGTTTCGTCCTTCGCACTCGGGCGCTGAAAGCTTGGTGGATGCTTCCGCTCGGAGGTGCTGGTGAACTTGATCGGCGCCGGTTCTGGCACGTCGAACTTTCCACCAGCGGCCAGGTACTGGGCAATCTGAGCGGAAAGGTCGTTTGCGTCCTGACGCCGACGCTCGACGTCGTTGAGGTGGTTACTGATCATGCTGGCCTCACTTGATCCGGATCGAGCTTTCGCCGCGCTCAAGGTGGGCCCAGGCCGGTTCCGGCAGCAGCTCATGCTCCGCGTCTTCGCCTGCATCGATGCGTTTGCGCACCGCATCGTTATGCTCGCGGATCTCCTTGAGCTTCACGGCGATAGTTTTCTTGTCTGGAGTGATCACGCTCTTCAACGTGACGAACTCGTCAGGAACTGCTTGCTCGTTGTCGACGATGACCCTCTCGGGCGAGAGCGCCAGTGTGATAGTGAACAGTGGTCGCTTGATCGACTTGATGTCTGCGGCCTCCATGTTCCGGCGCAGGTAATCGCTGAGTTGCCCAACGGTATTTTTCTTGATGCGCTTGAGCTCGTTCAGACGGTCGACCTCCTTGTCGATTGCGTCGATGTCACCTTCGATGTTGCGACGCAGCATGACGACGCTATCAGCCTTCACTTCGAACTCGCCTTTGATGCCGTCCATGGTGTCTTGGATGGCCTGGCGCAGTCCTTCTTCGTCGCTGTCAGCCAAGGCTGCGAGCTCGGCCATCTGCACATTCAGTTTGTAGAGATCGGTCATGCTGCGCCCTCCAAGGCATCTTCAAGGTCTGCTTTACGGGCGTCTTTGGCGCGCGTGAATTTGAGTTTGTGGGCAGCGCACTCTGGTTCGGTTTTGCGCAAGTCCAGCTTGCGCATCGCTGATTTGTAGAGCTGCTCCAACTCGTTGAGTGATTGCGCGGTACCGATCAGGCGGAGTGTTTCATTTAGCCAATCGCGGTATTCGGCAGCCAAACGTTCCTTCGCTTCGATCTTGTCCTCGGCGCGTTCAATTTCTGCTTCACCTAGGCGTTCGTTGACGTAGTGAATGTCGTCGTAAAGACCCAAGCGAACGTCGGCGGAGAAGCCGAGCTGACTCAGACACTTGCCGATCGCATCAGTGAGGGATTTCTTTGGGGCATCGAAGTCAGTGCTGATGCTCCCGAATTTGTTCTGAGTGATGAAAGGTGTGTGCCCGTAGTGCGTAATTGTCTTGCGCTCACCGTCGCCGCCCAAGTACCAAAGCGCGACCTTGAGGGTGTGCACCTGGGCATGTGCCAGCACCGAACCTTCTTTGTTCAAAAGTGGGCCGCCGATATCGAAGCGTTCCTCGATGACGTCGTAACCCCAGCCGGCACCGCATGGGCCGAACTGCTCAGTAGCGCGTTTAGCCAGATACTGGGCATTAACTGCAGTACCCGTGAAACCGCCGAGACCGGTGTATTCCTTTGTGAATTTTGGGTCGGTCTTTTCGACCTCTTCCCATAGAGCTAGGTTAGGTGCAGACATGACTATCTCCCGCCGCGCAGGAGGGCGGCTTTGAAAGATGGGGTTATTGAGTAATGCGATCGGCGAGGGCGCTGAGCAGCATCAGGAAGGTGAAAACGCCGAGGGAGGAGAACGCGCCGCGCCAGATGATCAGGCGGCGCGCCCATTGGCGAGCGGTCACGGCCGAACCTTCACGGCAATTCGTTTGCCCTTCATGGATGGCGCCAGGCGCTGCGGGAGATTAGCGACCAGCTCCTCGCGCTTGCGGCCGATCACCTCGTTGAAAGGAAGACCAAAGCCGAGCAGGGCAATCTTGTGTTCGATGTCTTCTAGCTGCTCGTCGATCAGCGATTTAACCGGTGCCGTACTCATGCGTCCTCCTTGCGCCGCTGACAGGTGTCACGCAGACGTTTGCAGTAGTGGTTGAACTCGTCGATGGTGATCGCGCCGTCAGTGAAGAGGCGGGTGATCAACCCCTGAACCAGAAGGCTGATGTCTTCTTCGCCGGCGGGCGCCGACACTCCATCAAGGGCTTGGTCGATCAGGATGTGAGGGCTCACAAGTCGCCATCCACATCGTCTTCGGCCGCCTCGCACTCCGCGGCTACGGCATTGGCAGCGTGCGGGCGGAGGAAGTCGGCGGCGATCGCCTCAAGTTGCGTGACTGGGCTGTTACTCCCCAGAAGGTGCTTGGCGTGCGTCAGCGCTTCGGACGGACTGCCGACCACGACGGCCAACACCAGGTTGGCGAACGAGTCGCGATCATCCAGCCCGTCGATCTGCCGCTGGTTCAGGTGGTGCTGCAGGTGTTCGGCATATTGCGCCTTGGTCACCTTCTGGACCGGGGCAAATCGGCGCTTCCATTCCACATCCGAACCGCACACCAACTGCTCAGCGGCGCTTTCCATCCACTCCCGTTGTTCGTCCGGCTCGCTCACCGCCGGAGGCAACTTCGCATCGTGCATGGACTGACAGATATTCATTGCTGCGTTCATGGTTGCCTCCAGAGCGGCGGGTGTTGATCCAACAAAACTCGGATGCACTCATCCGCTCCGCTGGTTGCCGTTGGGCGCGGAGGGGAGTGCATTCGGGATTGGTCGGGGAAAGTGGCCCGGTCTCGCTGCTGGCGACAGACCGGGTTTGCATCATCAAGTTGTCTTCGTGGGCTGGGGTGGCCTACCGCATTCGGCCGATGCGCGGTGACATCGACGGCCTACTGTCCGCTGCCTGTATGAGTGATGGGCGCCGGACTTCAGGCTTGCCGCGCCGCGCAGGTGAATCGCTCACTTTTACATGGCTGCCATTCCTCTGATTGAAGGCAACTGCCGAGCATTCCTCGGTAGTTGGTTGCGATGCAGGTGGGCGGTTATAGGCCGCAGTTTCGTCCGCATCGGGGTAGGATCTGGCCGGGGCTCAACCGGCATTAAGCGAATGGGGCAGTCCTGAAGACTACCTGTTGGCACATCCGCCGCCCAAGGCTTGGCCTCAGATCACACCCCGATGCGCTCTCGTAGAGAGGATCGGGCAGTTAACGACAGGGCTGTCGTGGCGCTGGTTGTTCAGCCGCTGATTGGGTGCCTCAGCGAATGGTCAAGGGCGTCGGATTTCGCTTTGTCACTGTCGAGAAAGCGAATCGCCCAAGGCATCAAGGTCTGGATCGTGCCATCAGCCATTTCGACGATTGCCACGCTGAAGTTTCCGGGCCCGCTCTCGAACTCTTCGTATTCAACTCCCCAGCCGTGAAACTTACCCTCGGCCGCATCTTCGATTCCTGTCCGGCGCCCGCAATTGTCGTGGAGCGCCTTCATCGTCATTACTGGTCGCATCGTCCTGCCCTCGGTTGATTTCCCGTCTGGCCCTGTCGCCAAGGCCAGCCAGTGAAATCTGTTTTTGAACCATGGCAAAAATTGCCAGAGTTCGATTTCCATCCCATGCTCGGCGCCGCGGTTTCCCCACCTGGCCGGCGTCACACATTTCGTGTTCAGTGTTATTCGCCGGCTGGCTTGCATGGTTTGGCGTCCTCCCATATGGGGAGTCCGGCAGGTTCCAGAGCCTGCATGGAGATCGAAGTTTGTGTTTCGCGCTATGCCCGTTTCCGGGGATCGATCCGCGAAGATTCCAAATTGTGAAAGAGCGGCGGGTCTCTTGAGGCCCTTCGCAGTGGCTGTGTGTCGCTGCGATGGGTGAACAATACCTCCGGTATTGTATATGGTCAATACCGCCGGTCATGTATTTTTCAAAAGGCATGAAAAAGCCCGCTCAGTGGCGGGCTTCGGATCAGATCGGGGAGGGCAGAAACAAGAAGCCCGGCGCTGGGCCGGGCTTGCTCACTGCTTACTTACTAGGCGTTTGGTTGGCCTTTATCTGTTCGAGCATTTGTTTATTTTCGAACGATTGCTGGCGAAGCTCTTGGAGGAGCTGTGCCGTATCCCTACCAGAATCGAAACTCGACGTACCATAAGCCATCACCGCGATGACGATACCAACGACAGCGATTACGGATAAAACCGAGTTTAGGATTATGGTGCCCTTGAGTCCTCGAAGACCAGCGAGGTCCTTGTCGAGCAACTGCAAGCTATGATTCATCTCTGTGAGACCATCAGAGACTCGCTGCTCGAATTTCCCAAGGCGAGCGTCGACCTTGAGGTCTTGGTTCTCAAGATGGGCTTTCAGCTCGTCACGCGTAATTTCAGTCATGTCTTCAGTATGGACAGCATCGTCTGGCTTGTCATCATTCGATAGTTTCGGTTCTTCTCGAACCCCCAAGTGTACGAAGGCATTCCTAACATGTTTGTCATAAAGCGGTAACGGCATCGGGCTCAGAAGGCTGTACATTTTCTGAAAATAGGAGTCGTGTAAAAAACCGAGAGGGCCTAGCGCTGCCTTTGATGTTAAGGATTTTTCATATCTTTCTAGCAGTCGTGTGAATTCATCAACTGAATAATCTGACTGAATGCCTTGCAGAACCTCATCAAGATTCTTGTTCTCGCAATCATCATTAGAAGGGTTGGTAGCAAGCCCTATGCCATTAGGAAGATGGTAGTCCTGAAACAATCTAGGATTGCTCATCCGACCGCTCCCGCAAGAGTTGGATACGACCTTGCACCATCGCTGCGTTGAGGAAAATCGTGTTTGCACACGTCAAGCAAGTCAGGGCGTAATGATAATTTGGAAGCTCCTTACCGTTCATTCCAACCGTACCGCCACCAGGTGCTCTTAGCGGGAATTGGCATGGGGCAACGACGTCTTTCGTAACCCCTGCCTCGTCTGTTAAGCCTATCGTCGAACAGCCCCATTGGTTACTTGAGCAAACCGGGCATAAAAATCTCGACCCTCTTTGAGGCGCAATCGTATCCAGGTAGGCGAAAATCTCCTTGGGCTCACACCAGTAAGGCATGTCGTGAATTCCACCAATATTCACCATATCCGGCTCTGTGCTCACGTGCTCTCCATGCGCTGCGCGCTTAATTTATTACTTACAGCATCCCGCCACGCCAAACGACGCGCCCGATGATCCGTACTTCGTTTATTTCGCCGTCGCGCAAAATCTCGTCGCCGTAACGCGCCTTGTCAGAGTTGTCGCTACGGATAATCCAGCCCTCGATATCCGACTTCACCAGGCGCTTCACGATCGTCCCTTTGGTGGCGCTCTGCATGGCGAAGATCTGGCCGTCTTTAGGCTCAATCTTTGATTCATCCACCAGCAGCACGTCGCCATCGTTGATGGTGGGCTCCATGCTGTGACCGTTCGCGTAAATGACGTCCAGGTGTCGCTGGTTCAGGTTGTTCGCGCGCAGCCAAGACGACTTGAACGCCATGACGCCACGAATCTCTACGTGAGGGTTGTCGTCGCCTTCACCGGTCGAGCCGCGTGCGGTGAGCTGCAATACGCCTGTGTAGGCCGGCTCATTTCGGAGATCGAAGCTCCTCGCCGGTACGCGAATGTCGTCTGTCTCTCGATGAGTAGGGCGCATATCCGGAAGCGAAGCCGCCATCTTCTCGATCTGAGCGGCAAGTGTTGGACTTATATCCGACACAGGGACCTGCAGCGCTTTCGCAAAAACCACAGCAGCATTGACGCTCAAGGCTGTGCGCCCATTCATAAAGTGGCTCACAGCGCCTTGCGTCACGCCATCGCCCAGTTCTGCGGCGAGTTTTTCTTGGGTGAGCTTCAGCTCCCCGCGCTTTGCCTGGAAGAGGGATTTCAGACGAGCGCTGTCTTGCAGCTGCCAGTCAGATAACGGAAGCCGTCGGGAGTCTTTTTTCATGGAGTGATGTTATTACCCACGGTATTTACTTAACCAATATCGCCGGTATTGACTGTTAACAATACCGGCGGTCATACTTGTGGCGAAATCTACGCAGAGGACGCCGCAATGCGCCGAATCCCACTCACCGAATTTGCCAAAGAACACGGGCATACAAAGGCCGCGCAGCTGCTCGGCTGTACGCAGGGCGCCCTCAGCAAGGCGATCCGCGTAGGCCGTGATGTGTACGTGACCCTCGAAGACGACGGCAGCTTGTCGGCGCAAGAGCAGCGTCCGTTTCCGTCCCAGAAATCCGCCGCATAACCAATTTCAACAGCCAGGAGCATCGAAGCATGTACATGGACCCCAATCAAAAGCGCGCCATCCCGGTGAAGGTTCGTTTTGAACCAGTGCTTGATCGGATTCTGCGTAAGGCCGCGACCAAAACCCGTATGCAGCACGCCACCTACCTCTACGAAATCATCGAGTGGGCAGTGGCCAATGGCGTGATCGAGGAACTCATGCAGGACAAACAAGAAGATATCGCGGGCTAGAGGCCTTTTGGAGGCCCGAATGAGCATTGAACTTGAAAAGCTGCCTCCGCAAACGCGGAAAAGGGTGGAGGAGTTGATGCGCGCCAATGGCTGGAGCTTCAGTCGCGCCATCAACGAAATGACCGAAACCGCCATCGCTAGTGGCGCGCTTTCGGAAGTTGGAAGGAGAAGGGCGAGGGTATTGGAATTGGTGCCCCGAATTAGCCCCTCTGAGAGGGACTCTTCGGGGTAGGCAAGAGGCCCTCACCAATCAGCGGGCACAAAAAAGCCGGGATTGCGCCCCGGCTAATTGCTACATCAAGTTGAGGCAATCTTATATGGAACAGGCAAAACAAAGCAATACCGTCGGTGTCGCGACACGTTTCGACTCCGAAGAAAAAGTGTCGCGGAGAGAAATCGAATCTCTTCTCACCCAAAAAGAAGCATTGGAGCTTTTTGAAATCCGGGATGGGAACCTCATCAATAAGGTGGCTCGCGGTCGGCGAGCAAAGCCAGGCTGTCTCGCTGGGTCTCCAAATGGTGATGGGTATTTGCGGGTCCGCGTGAAAGGCGCGCAGTTCCGTGTTCATCGAATCATTTGGCTTATGACTTACGGTCGCTGGCCTGAAGGACAGATCGACCACGTCAATGGTGTCCGAGACGACAACCGCATTGAGAACATGCGCGAAGTTACGGCCCAGGGAAACCAACGAAATCAGCACATCCGAATAGACAACACTTCCGGCGTGACCGGTGTCGCGCTTGAGTGCGGCCTCTGGACTGCTCGAATCAAGGTCAGCGGCAAGAAGATCCGTCTCGGCAGATTCTCGACTCTGAGCGAAGCAACGGCAGCGAGAAAGGCCGCTGAGCTGGTTCTCGGTTTCCATCCCAATCATGGCGCAACTGACGAGGCTCGGAAGTTTGGGCGTCGCAGATCGGCTGTGCCCCAAGCAAAGAGGGTTGCGTAATGGCCCGCGCACGTAACATCAAACCGGCATTGTTCAAGAATGAAATCCTTGGCGTCGCTGATCCGATGGCAACGCTTCTTTTCGAAGGATTGTGGCTGCTGGCTGACAAGGCTGGCCGTCTGGAAGATCGCCCTATGCGAATCAAGGGAGAGCTTTTCCCGTACCGCGACGGGCTGGATGTCGAGGGGCTTTTGAGGTTCCTCGCAAGCGAAGGCTTCATCGTTCGGTACTCAGTCGGTCCGAAGCGGTACATCCAGGTTGAGAACTTCGACAAACATCAGAACCCGCATCGTAATGAACCGGAGTCAGTTATCCCTTCTGCATCAGAGGGTTGTATCACTACCGATTTTGGCGGAAGTACTTCTGCCATTCTCGGTAGCGCTCCGGCTGATTCTCTGATTCCTGATTCCGGATCCCTGATTGCTGATCCCCTCAACGCGTCAACGCCTCCGGCATTGCCGACTTCGCCGAGTGACGACCTATTCCCGAAGTTCTGGAAGCTGTACCCGAACAAGAAGGGTAAGGCCGCAGCTGAAAAAGCTTGGAAGAAACTCAAGGTCACTGCTGACCTGTTCGGCCAGATTGCTGAAGGCCTGGCCGCGCAAGTCGTTTGCGAGGCATGGGTCAAGGATGGCGGACAGTTCGTTCCCCACCCAGCGACATGGCTGAACGGCAAGCGCTGGGAAGACGAAGTGAAAGTCGCCAGCAACGTGCACCCGTTCCCACAATCGCGCCACACCGGTTTCGCTGAACGCGATTACACCTCCGGATTGAAGCAGCGGGAGGATGGCAGCTATGCGCTCTGAGCCAGTCCAAGCAACACCAGAACTGCCGCCGGGAACCCGCATCCAGCCTGCTGAGTGCGAACCCCACGGCGCCTACGAGCAGAAGGTCTATGCCGTGCTCGGCCGGGAGCTCAGAAGCAACTGCCCCGAATGCAGCCGTATCGCCCGCGAGAAAGCCGACGCGGCCGAGAAGGCCAACAAGGCGATGGAACTGCGTATGTCCCTCGCTCGCAAGCTGGGCGATGCGCTGATCCCGAAACGCTTCACAACTCGCACCCTGGGCAACTACCAGGCCGAGAACGACGGCCAGCGCAAAGCCCTCCGGTTCTGCCAGCACTACGTGCAGATCTTCGACGAGATCCTGAAGTCCGGTCGCTGCATGGTGATGATCGGCAAGCCCGGTACCGGGAAAACCCATCTCGGCGCCGGTATGGCCAACGAGCTGCTGCACAACACGTCACGCACTGCCGTGTACCGCACTGTCGGCGCAATCCTGCAGGCGATCCGCTCCACGTACGACAAGCACAGCGAACGCAGCGAGGCCGAGATTCTGTCGAGCCTGATCGATCCCGATCTGCTGGTGCTGGATGAGGTGGGCGTGAGCAAGGAGCAGCCGAGCGACTTCGAACTGACGACCCTGTTCGCAATCATCAATGGCCGGTACGAGCAGGAGCGCCCGACGGTGGTGATCTCCAACCTCGAAGCCAGCCAGTTGCCGGCTGCAATGGGTGACCGCTGCGTCGATCGCCTGCGCGAGGGCGGAATGATCGTGGTCCCGTTCGATTGGGAATCTCAGCGCGGCAAGGAGGGCTTTTGATGACTGGACAATTCTTGATTGAGCCTGATTGGGACGCTGAAAAAGCGGCGTTCGAAGCGGACGCCAAAAGCAAAGGGATGAGGCTGGACAAGATAATTGGCGGTTTTTACGTCGATCACGGCACCCAGCATGCTTGGTCTGCGTGGGTAAAGAGCGCTGCTATCTCGTGCAATTTCGGCGAGGGGTCGAAGTGATGACCATCGACAAACAAAAACTCCAGAAGCTGCTGTGGGCTGAAGCCGCGTCCTACCGTGCCGACTGCGCAGACTGGAAGCGCAACACCGAGGCGCTGCAGGAATTCCTCGGGGAGAAGACCGTGGAGGAAGTAGCGCTGGAGTTGTTGGCTGAGAACAAGCGACTGCGCGAATACCTGTCAGACATCAGCAAAACATCTGGCGACAGAGGCGCCGTCATGGGTGCGCGCCAATTGCTGAGGGAGTTCGGGCAATGAACGAGTTCGCCATCCGCAGCCAGCGCGATATCAGCCGTCTGATGGGCGTCCTGCACGCCACCGACTTCACCAAACCCAAGATCGTGGTCATCAAGGACGAGAAACGCCCGGACGTCTGCAACCGGAAAATGTGGGCAATGCTCAAGGACGTATCCGAGCAGGTGATCTGGCACGGCAAGAAGCTGACCAGTGAGGACTGGAAGTGCCTTTTCAGTGCCTCGCTGGAGAAGCAGCGCGCAGAGCCAGGCCTCGACGGTGGCTTCGTGGTGATGGCCGTATCGACCCGCAAGCAGTCGCAGAAGTGGTTCAGCGATCTGTTCGAGCTGATGCATGCCTTCGGCGCCGAGCATGACGTGCGTTGGACTGAGTCTGACAAATGGGGAGGGCGCTACTGATGCGAGAAGCCAAAGCCTTCACCATCGCCGACGCGCCTACCAAGTGCCTTGTCACCTGGTATCTGCAGGGCACCGCGATCATCAAAACTGCCGAAGAAACGCCGCCAGAGTGTGGCGACACTTTCCGTCTGGGCTTCAAGGACTACACCGTAGTTTCGGTGTGCGGTGATTACAGCTATCGGTCTGCTCACGCGACGATTGTTCCCAAGGAGATCGAACAATGCGCGTAGCCCTCAAGGAGAAGAAGGCTCCGAAACCGAAGAAGTGCAAGAACCCAGCTTGCGGGGACTCATTCGTTCCGCAGCGACTCGGGCAGGCGGTGTGCGGATACAAGTGCGGCCTAGCCATCAAGGAAGTCAATCAGGCGAAGGCCGGCAAGGCGCTGGCTCAGATTGGTCGCCGCGAGATCAAGGTCCGCAAGGAGAAGCTAAAGACCAGGGCGGATCACCTGCGCGAAGCCCAGGCTGCGATCAACGAGTACGTCCGCCTGCGTGACGCTCACCTCCCTTGCATCAGCTGCGACTCGATGCCGAACGACAACGACCTGATGACGGGCAGCCGCTGGGACGCTGGCCACTACCGATCCGTCGGCGCCTGTCCTGAGCTGCGTTTCGAGCCACTGAACATTCATCGCCAGTGCGTGAAGTGCAACCGCAACCTGTCCGGTAACGCGGTCGAGTACCGCATCCGGTTGGTGCTGCGCATCGGCGCCGAAACCGTTGCTTGGCTGGAAGGGCCTCATGAGCCCCGCAAGTACACCGTCGAAGAAATCAAAACCATCAAGGCCGAATATAGGGCGAAAACAAGGGAACTGAAGAGGACGGCAGCATGAAAATCCATTCCGCGCGCCAAGCTTGGCACGACTGCAACTACAACCCGGCCCCGGGCCAAACTTCTGATGCTGCTGAATTGGGTGTGGTGGTGCAGAGCACTGAGCGAGGCCCGACAGCGAATCCCGCGATGCACGCAACGCTAGCCGGTCATATTCAGTCGGCTATCGCACGGCTTCACTTTCAACTTCGGGCTTTCGGCAATGCCATGTATGCGGCTCAGCCGACAGATGATGATCGGGAGGAGGCCGAAGCTGCGGTTTTCAATCTTGCATGTTCGCGAGCAGCACGCATGACCGCCAGCAAGCGGGAGCGGGCCGAGTACGTTGCCAAGGGCGTGTTCCGTCGTTACCGCTACATGCACCAAGGCGGACAATCGGCCAACGCAGATCCGCTGATAAAGCCCGAGTTGTTCCGAGCCTGGATGAAAGGGGAGTACGAAGTCGAGCTGCCGTCCGCAGCCTGGGGCCGTGATTGGGAGCCATTCGTGCAGCTTTGCTTCGATGCCTGTTACGACATCGACGCTCGGGCATTGAGTCCAATCGGCGGAGTGATTTACAAGATGAAAGAGGCCGCTTGACTTCCCGCACGGCTGAGGGCATCATTTCCCCATAGTTAGTATTTTGCCTACGGCAAGTTACTTAAAAACCGGCCAGCGAGCCGGTTTTTTTATGTCCGCCAGAAAGCAAAAAGCCCCGACATCTTCGGGGCTTTTTTATGCGCGCGGAAAAAAGAGAGGGCGACTCCAGAGGGTGCGCTAACACCCAAAAGAGACGCCAGATCGCAGATAGAGCCTGCAAGCCAGCCAAGGCCCTCACTGCTCGCGCGAGCGGGACGGAGCCTAGCAGAAAAACAAATGGACTTGCAGATGTTAAAAGAATGCAGATGCGGAAAATGCAACAGACTTCTCGCCCGCGTGGGTGAGTTTACCGAGCTCCAGATCAAATGTTCCCGATGCGGGACGTTGAATCATGAGAAGGCCACGAGCCTCGAGCGATCGCCTTTGAGCGAACTGCCTGCGGTTAAAGCTGCAGGATCCCTTTCGGCATAGGGCTGACGGGACAACTCTAAGGAGAAACACATGGATCGTTACGCAAACACTGTAAAAAATATCTTGGAAGGTTTCCGTGATGTCGCACCAATCGGTGGTGTCGATGCTCTGGCTGTTTTCAAGAAAAAATTCGGGCGGAACGGCAATGAGCTCGAGTACGCACACCTAAAACTGTTGCTTGATGCTGGTCATGTCGAGTACGCCGGGTTTGGCGTAGACGGCGTGCAGCTTTATCAGTTGACCTGGTCGGGCTACGACGTAGCTCTTGCTTACCGAACCGCCTAACACACGAATCTAAGAGCCGGGAGCTCATCTCGATCGCCTTTGAGCGACATGAAAGCGGAATCCTCCGCGAACAATCATTCGACTCAATAGGTGAACAACATGGCTGGACGTACACGTACTCCGTTTCAACGAAGCGGTACTTCGATTCTCCCTGCTTACCAAACAATGTCCGCAGGGCAGTTCCTACTTTCGCCAAACGGCCGATTCAAGCTGTTGCTTCAAACCGACGGTAACCTGGCGTTGCAGGACAATGGTGTAGTGGTTTGGGTCGCCAACGAAGCTACGCCTTACTCCTCCACCGTACCATTGCGGTACAAGGTGCCGGTGCAACTCTACGTTCAATATGGCGCGTTTCTCGATGATCCGACTCGGGGCCGTACCTGGCTGACAAACAACTCGACGTTCACCAGCGAGGATCAGTGGAACCGAACTCATATGTCGTTGCAGGACGACGGTAACATCGTGCTGATTGATTCTCAGGCGATTTGGAATGGCACTCCATCCATTCCGCTGGATCCGACTTCCGGCGCAATTCTGTTCGGAGGCCCAGCCGAGCTGCAGATGGGGGTGCCTTACAGCTGTGGCGATGGTGCACTGATCTTCCAAGGTGACGGCAACGTTGTGAACTACGGGCCGAACTGGAGTGTTCGCTGGGCCAGCTACACCCAGAATAAAGGTGCAGTTAAGGCCGTTTTTCAAGCGGATGGTAATTTCGTGGTGTACGCGGCGAATGACGTACCGATCTGGCAGGCAGGCACCGGCGGCCATCCTGGCGCTACTCTGCGTCTGCAGCCAAATGGCAACTTGTCTGTTATTCAGGAAAGCCCGGTTTGGGCTCGTTTCGGCTACACGCCGACTGTGCGTCGACGCAAGGTGTACTACCCCGATACCACCAGTCCTGAACATAACGGTACCGCGCCATACCCAACCTACGGCCATATCGGCTGGGAGTTCTGATCGTTACCCGCACAAACTTGCGGCGTAATGCCCAGGCTCAGCCCGCGCAGATGAGGCGGGAGTAGCAAAAGGGTTGCGCCTGTATGGGCGACCCTCTTAAAAGCGAGATGTTTCGCACCTATTTCAAGGCCTCGATATTGATCGGGGCTTTTTCGTTTTCGGCTCCCCACACCCATTGCTCCGAGCTGGGAGTGCAGCGGACGCCGACTTATTCAATCATGCACCCACGGAGTCGAGCGCATGGAGTACTTGCAGCGCCTGCTCGACAAGATCGACAGGTTTGAATTGCTGATCGCGGGACTGGTCGGCGCTGTCGTCGCGAGCTGGTGGCACAAGGACGATCTAGCAGACTGGCGTGCCTGGCTGATCTTCCTGATCACCGGTATCGCATGCTCGCTTTATCTCACGAGCATGGTCAGCACTTACTTGGGCGTGACTGAGCCGAAGATCGTCGCCGGCATTGGCTTTTTGCTCGGCACCTTCGGTGGTTCGCTACTGGCAGCCATCAACCGAGCCATCAAAGCCGCTGACCTCTGGGCGCTTATTCGCCAGCGGTTCGGGGGAGGCAATCCACCATGAATCTTGAACTGATCAACTCCATCGCCTGCGGCTTGATTGCCTTCTGGGCGAGCTGGTGTGTTCTTAGCGGACGAGTGCGGGACGGTGTCATTGGAAAGCTGATCTATTCGGCGATCGCCATCAGCGGTTTTGTCGTGATGAGCCGGGAGCAGAACATCTTCATGATGGGGCCGACCACCGCCGGGATTACGTTGCACGTATCGCTTGCGCTCGCAGGTCTGCGACACATCTTCATGGTCATTTGGTGGCAGCGAGTGAAAGCCTGGCTCTGCCGCACGATGAGCTGTGAACAATGCCTGAGCTGCGATCGCCAGACGGGATCGGACAAGCCTGGAGAGGCGCCGTCGAGAAAACTCCCGTGAGCGGTCTTATCCGGTTGGTCCCGATTTGGCTGTGGGTTGCCCTGGCTGCCGTTGGCTCCATTAGTTACCTGGCGATTCGGCTGGATAGCGTGAAGAGTGATCGAGCAGCCATTACGAGCGAGCGCGACACTGCAAACGCCCGTGTGGATTCGCTCACCAACACGCTCCGCCTTCAGCGCGAGATCACCAATGACATCAACCGAGTCTCCGACGATGCGAAAGCCAAGACTGAGCATGTTTCGGCTGCCGTTATTGTTGCTGATAACAGGGCTCGCAGCCTGCAGCAGCAAATCACCGACCTCCTCGCCAAGCGACAGTCCTGTTCTGCCGAGGTTGCCAGCGGAAGCCAGGCAAGAGCCGACCTTGCCGTTCTGCTCGCCGACCTGCGTAGAAGCGCTGACGAAGAAGCGGGAAGACTGGCAGAAGCGCTTGATCGAAGCCGAATAGCCGGCTTTGCGTGTGAGGCGGCATACGCCGCAGCACAGAAGAGCAAGTAGGTCGCGACACGTTTCGCGAGTGGGCAAATTGTGTCGCATCAAATGAACGACGTTAGGGGTGTACCACCTGCGTCAGGCTCTCTGCCTTTTCAACGTAACGGCGAGCATGGCTGTCGAGACTATTCCAGGCATTAGGAATATGCACGTGAGTTCGGGAAGCCCGCGCAGATAGTAAGCGAGAAACATCCCCCAAATCATGGCAGCCACAGCACCCAATGCGAGCGTTCGAGGGTTGCGCACGTTTGGTGACGCTGCCATCGCGAGGGCATAAATTTTCCATGTTGACCATATCGCAAGCAACGAGACGATGAAGGCGCATATACCTCCCAGCAGGACTAGAGGGCGCTCTTGGATGACAAGAAAGAGTGGAATGAGCAAACCCACGATGCCAGCTGCGAAGAGGAGGGTGATTGGCAGAAGCCCGACAAGTGCTCCGATTGTCAGCGCGACTCGCAATTTTGTCAGGTTTTCCATTTCCTACCTTAGTTCTGCACCGATGTTTGCGCGGACTTAATACCGGCATCCAGCCATCATTACAAGCCTCCGAGTAGCGCTATGACAACCAAGCAACCCGACTGGGAGGCGATCGAACGAGCCTACCGGGCTGGTTCGCTTTCCATCCGAACAATCGCTGAGCGCCAAGGTGTAAGCGACACCGCAATCAGGAAGAAGGCCAAAGCCCTTGGATGGGCGAGAGACCTTTCTGACCAGGTGCGCAAAGAGGTTCGCAGCAAGCTGGTTCGCGGAGAGGTTCGCAACGACCAAGGCGCGAACTGCGAACTTGATGCGGAGATCATCGAAGAGGCCGCAGAGGAAGGCGCCCGGGTGGTTCGCAGTCACCGGCGAGACATTCGCAAGGCGACGAATCTTGCGAACCTGCTGATGGATGATCTGCTGTCGACCATTCAGCGCCGCGTCGAGATCGAAGAAGACATCGAAGCGGAAACGTCCGAGGACAACAACGGCATGCGCCGGGCTTCGATGCTCGCCGCTGTGGCGCTGCCTAGCAATTCCAAAACACTGTTCCAGCTTTCCTCTGCGATGAAAAACTTGCAGGTGCTGGAGCGTCAGGCATACAGCCTGGACGAGAAGGAGAAGACGGACGAAGCCGACGAACTCTCGAAGATGATGGACGAATTATCGAAGGACGCCTGACATGAAGCCCGAGCACATGAAGCTGCTCCGGGATAAGCGTTGGCGGTTGAACAATCTCTACTTCATCACCGACAAGCAGGGTAAGAAAACCCGCTTCCGGATGACGGACGAGCAGATTGAATACTTCGATGGGATGCACACGCGAAACATCATCCTGAAGGCTCGTCAGCTCGGCTTCACCACTGAGTGCTGCATCATCCAACTCGACGCCGCACTGTTCGAGTCGGCCAAGTGCGCACTGATCGCCCATACCCTGAACGACGCCAAACGCCTGTTCCGGGAGAAGGTGAAGTACGCCTACGACAATCTGCCGAAAGAGATCCGCGCCGCGAACCCTGCGAGCAACGATGCCGCCGGCGAGCTGGTGTTCAGCAAGGGCGGTTCGCTCTATGTCAGCACCTCATTCCGGGGCGGCACGCTGCGTTACCTGCACGTCTCCGAGTTCGGGAAGATCTGCGCCAAGTTTCCGCACAAGGCGCGCGAAATCGTCACCGGCGCATTTGAGGCGGTGGCCACCGATTGCTTCGTCACGATTGAATCGACAGCGGAAGGCCGGGCTGGCTACTTCTTCGACTACTCGCAAACTGCCGAGAAGCAACTGCTCTCCGGCACGCCGCTGGGCAAGCTGGACTGGAAGTTTTTCTTCTTCAGTTGGTGGAAGAACAAGGCCTACTGGCTCGACCCGACCGACGCGGTTATCCCGCAGCGCCTGACCGACTACTTCAACGAGTTGTTCGCCAAGCACGGCATCGAGACCAATCCTGGTCAGCGCGCCTGGTACGCAGCCAAGGAGAAGACGCTCGGCGACGACATGAAACGGGAATACCCGTCTCTGCCGGCCGAAGCGTTCCAGCAGTCGATTGAGGGCGCTTATTACGCCAAGCAGTTCACCAAGCTATACGCCTCTCAGCGCATTGGCGCGCTGCCCGACAATAGTCATTTGCCGGTACACACGATTTGGGATATCGGCGTCGGCGACTCCACGGCCATCTGGTTTGTTCGGATCGTTGGCGAGGAATACCACGTCATCGACTTCTACGAGAACAGCGGGGAAGGTCTTCGGCATTACATGAAGGTGCTCAAGGATCGCAAGTACACATACGGCGATCACTGGGGCCCCCACGACATCGATAACCGTGAATTCGGCAGCGACGGCAAGACCCGGCGCGAACTGGCCCGAGAGGGCTACGAGATCGACGGGCAAAAATACAGCCTCAAGTTCAGCGTTGTTCCAAAGCTCGGTATCGACGAAGGCATTGAGCAGGTTCGGGAGATTCTTCCGGCCTGTGCCTTCGATGAGTCCAAATGCGAACTGGGTATTTCCTGCCTGGAGAACTACCGAAAGGAGTGGGACGACAAGCGCGGCTGCTGGAAAGACAAACCACTTCACGACTGGTCATCGCACGGCGCGGACGCCTTCCGCTACTTCGCTGTCTCGATGGGCCGACGCAAACGCACAGGCGGAACACGCCGAATTGGAGGCTTGGCCTGATGCCAGTGCAATCGACAAACCCCGACTACGACGCGCACATCGCCGAGTGGGAGATGATGGACGACGCCCTCGAAGGCGAATGTGCCGTCAAGCGCAACGACCGCAACCTGCCCAAGCCGAGCGGCATGGTTGAAGCCGAGAAGCTCGACGGTACCGGCAACAAATACCTCTACGAGAACTACACGAACCGGGCTCAGTACGAACACTGGGTGCGTGACTCGCTGCGTTCGATGATGGGCCTAGTCTCGCGACTGATCCCGGAAATTGAACTGCCCGCCGGCCTGAAGGGGCTGGAGGACAATGCCACGGCGGACGGCTTCGGCCTGAAGCAGCTGTTCTTCCGCATGGTGCGCCAGGCGGTCTCGCACGGTCGGGTGCCGCTGGTGGTGAACATCGATGATCGCGGCGAGCCGTACTTCTCGACGTATGCCACGCGCAACGCGATCAACTGGGATACCGCTGATCAAGGTGGGCGGCAGGATCTGGTTCTTTCGGTGTTCCGCGAGTTCCGCAAGAAGGGCGGCGATCGCTACAGCCACGACTGCGACACGGTTTTCCGTGAGTTCTTCATGAAAGACACTGTCTGCCACACCGCAGTGCGTAATGAGGGGGGCGAGCTCGTCGAGGATGAGAAGCCTTTGGGCACTACCGGCACAGACAACCGGCTGGTCAGAGGCCTGACCTACCTGCCGGTGATCTACTGCGGTTCTACCGACAACTCGCCGGACGTCGACGAGGTGCCTCTACTGACCATGGCGCGCGCCGCGTTGAAGTCGTACCAGCTGAGTGCTGACTACTTCACCGCGCTGCACCAGACCAGTCACCCTCAACCGTGGGTGTCCGGACTTGATGAGTCTGTAGAGCTCAGCGTGACCGGGCCATCAGCTGCTTGGGATCTTGGCCCGAATGGCGAGTGCGGTTACCTGGAGTTCCAAGGTGCCGGCATTGAAGCGGTCCACAAGGCCATGGAGGACCAGAAAAACGCCGCGCTTGAAGCCGGCGCTAAGGTCATGGACGTGGGCGGCACCGAGTCGGGCGAGGCCCGCAAGACCCGCCAAAACGACCAGCACGCCACACTACACAGCATCGTCATTACGGTGGCCGAGGCGGTAGAGCAGGGTCTGCGATACGCCGCTGAGTGGAAGGGGTACGACCCCACGCAGGTCAAGTTCAAGGTGAACCCTGAGTTCGTAACGCCTGAGGTGAGCGCCCAGGTTCTTGCCGAACTGCTCAAGGGCGTGATGGCTGGGACGATCAGCGCCGACACCTACTGGCAGTACCTCACCACCGGCAAGTTGCCGGATCGCCCCTACGAAGACGAAGCCGACCTGATCAGCGATGAGCGCGAGTCGGCCGGCATCAACTTGGACAAAGACGATGCCAACGACAAACCTGGCGCAGGCGGACAGCCAACTGCTGGAGCAGACGACGCGCCACTCGGTAATGCTGGAGCGGCTTAAGGCCGGCGAGGTCAAAAAATTCGAGAAGTACCTGCGCCAGATTGACAAGCTGGTGCGCGAGCAGTTGACCCGCAAGGAGCTGACTACCTACAGCCGGGACCGTCTTGAACAGTTTCTGGCCCGAGTGGACGGCAAGCTGCTGGAGATCTACAAGGCCTATGGTGATCTGGTGCAGGCCGATCTAGTCGATATCGCACTGTACGAGTCGACCTTCGAGGCCAACAGCCTGAGCAATGCGCTGTCCATCGACGCTGTGGTGCCGAGCAATACGGTCATTCGCGCGGCGGTGTTTTCTTATCCGCTGCAGGTGAAAGGCATCGACGGCGGCAAGCTGCTGAAGAGTTTCGTCAGCGGCTGGACGCGCACGGAGACGATGCGTGTGACGAACACAATAAGGCTCGGCTTCGGCCAGGGCCAGACGAACGCCCAAATCATTCAGGCGATTCGCGGTACCGCCGCGCAGAACTTCACGGATGGCATCTTGGCGGTGAGCAATCGCAACGCTGCATCCGTGGTGCAGACGGCAATCCAGCACGTGGCCACGACGGCACGAATGGAGACGCTGAAAGCCAATAGCGACGTGGTGCTGGGCTACCGCTGGGTGTCGACGCTCGATCGCAAGACATCGCAGCAGTGCAAGGGCCTAGATGGGATGCGTTTCGACCTGGGCAAAGGCCCGCTGCCGCCGGCGCACATCAACTGCCGGTCAACCACAGTGCCGACGACGCGGCTTTCGGAGCTGTTCGCCAAGGACGCCACGCGCGCTTCGGTGGGCGACAACGGCGGAGCACAGGTAGATGCGAGCCTGAACTATTACGAGTGGCTGGCGACGCAGCCGGCGAGCTTTCAGGATCATGCGCTGGGCCCTGTGCGAGCCAAGTTGTTCCGGGATGGCGGCCTGACACCTGAGAAGTTTGCCAAGTTGCAGCTCGACAAGTCGTTCAAGCCGCTGACGCTGGCGCAACTGAAAGCTGCTGAGCCGGACATGTTCATCCGCGCAGGCGTTACACTCGGCGCTCAACCAGGTTGAGATAGCACATGCAGATCATCGTTGAGGACGGGAAGGGCAGACCGGACGCGAATAGCTTCGTGCCGCTGGAGAAGCTGACCTTCTACCGCGACTACTACGGGTTCCGCATACCTGAAGCAGAAGCCGATCAGGTCGAGTTGCTGCTGCGCGCTGCAGCCGATATCAACGCTCGCCAGTGGAAAGGCAACAAGGCCAATCCCAAGCAGGCTATGGCCTGGCCACGGCGTGACTGCAAGATCGAATACCAGACGCTCTCCGAGACATTCGTGCCCTTTGAGCTTGAGTGGGGCCAGGTGCGGCTGGCGGTCGAGCTGTACGCCGACGAGCAGGGCTTCCAGATCAAAGAGCCAACTCACTGCACTGAGCCAAACGGCCGGCGTACGCGGTTGAACCGCGATACGCCCGGATTGCGCATGCGCCCGCCGCCATATGCGCCGAGCAGGACTCAATTCGCCGATTACCTAGTGATGCGCGGACTGTGGGTAGTCCCATCACCTAGAGGATGAGCAAATGATCTGGTATAAAGAATAAAACAAGGAGAGTTTTATGCTTAGAACATTTGAAATGTCTGTAGTGTTTCTGTTTGGTTGTTTAATCGGGGCTGCTGTATTTTGGTATTTTTCCGGCTCCGGTGCTTCCGCTGTAAATATAACCGCTTCTGGTAACGTAGGAGATTGGGTTTCAGCATTAGCCTCCTTTAGCGCCGCAGCTGTCGCTCTGTGGTTAGCATTGAATCAACGGTCTCGCGATCGTGCGATATGTAAGTTTCACCAGCAATTTGCTAACTGTTGCTGGAAGCTTACCCTGATATCGGAGGGTTTAGTCCCTGCGACGGTAATAGGCGTTTATCTTGCGCGGGCCGATACCAAGGATTTGGATCTTTTGCAGTTCAACAGGCCAGGCTCTGCTAATTTAAAAAACATCACCAGAGGGAGCGCAGAAAATATAGTCGATATCGACTCTACTGGCTTTCAGAGCCTTTTATACGAGTGGGGTGCACCCTACCTCGAAAAGCTAAAGCAGGATGGAGATTCGCCCGCCGATTATGAGGCAATTGCAGTTAATGAATCTTACTTTGAAAAGTTCCAGCTGATTTCAAACGAGACATTATTCATTAAGGTTGTAACTCTTCATAAAGATTACAAGATTAAAGCGCCAAAGCATCTCGTTGGCGATTTAGTCGCGAGGCTATCAAACGATCTGCGTGAGAAGAGATTCCAGGAAATAAGAAATCACACGGGGAGAGACCACCGCTCGTGATTTGATGGCCAGCTCAAGTCCCTGTAGAGGGGCTTTCTGAAAATTGTTAATCGTTTACGACCTCGGCCATGCCGGGGTTTTTTTATGCCCGTCAGGCGGGCCAACCAAATCCCCAGGGGACACCCATGCCATTTGAATTTGACCCGGCCGCCGCTGGCCTCACCCTCGACGCAACTCAGACCGCGGCCCTCCAGGAGGCGCTTGGCGGAAAGGTTCAGGAGTATCTGGACAAGGAAGTAAACGGGCTTAAGTCCAAGAACCAGGAATTGCTAGGTTCTAACCGGACCATCAAGACCGAACTGGACAAGCTGAAAGGTCAGTTTGAGGGCCTGGATATCGAAGCGGTAAAAAGCTTGCTCAACAAGGTCGGCCAGGACGAAGAAACGAAGCTGATTGCCGAGGGAAAGCTCGACGAGGTGATCAACCGCCGCACCGAGCGCCTGCGGACTGACTCCGATAAGCAAATCAAAGCCGCCAATGAGCGCGCCGACAAGGCCCAAGCCTTCGCCGCCAAGTACAGCGACAAAGTCCTTGCCGACTCCATCCGCGCTGCTGCCATCAAGGCCGGCGCGCTCCCTGAGGCTGCCGAGGACATCATCCTGCGCGCCCGGGGCACTTTCAAACTCAGCGAAGACGGCGAGGCGATCGCCACCGACCGTGACGGCGAGGTCGTTTACGGGAAGGACGGGAAAACCCCGCTGTCGCCGCTCGAATGGGCGGAATCGCTGCGTGAGACAGCAACACACCTGTGGCCAAGGGCTCAGGGCGCCGGACAGGTCGGCGATCAAGGTGGCAAGGCCACGAAAAAGTGGGGCGAGTACACGGAAACCGAGCGCGCTGCGATCGCCCGTGACAACCCCGAGCTCTTCAAGAAAATCCAGGCCACCAAAGGAACCTAATTTATGGCAACTACCCAACTGACCGACATCTTCGTCGGCGACTACTACGCCTCCCTGGCGCCGGTTAACAGCCCGGAAAAGACTGCTGTATACGAGTCGGGCATCGTGACTCGCTCGCCTGTACTAGACGCGATCGCGTCCGGCAGTCAGGGCACCGCGGAGATCAGCTACTGGCAGGATCTCAACGCTGATGAAGCTCCGAACATCAGCAACGATGACCCGAATGACCAAGGTGAAGTCGGCAAGGTCGAGCAGGACAGCATGCGTGCCCGTGTCCTTTACCTCAACAAAGGCTACGGCGTAACCGATCTGACAGCGGAGCTGGCCAACAACGAGCCACAGCAGCAGATCCGGAACCGCTTCGGCACCTACTGGACCCGTCAGTGGCAGCGCTACACCCTGGGTGCCGCTCGCGGCATCATCGCCTCGAACATCGCCAGTAACGGCGGTGACATGGTCATCGACGCGGGCGCGACCATCAACGCCAATGCCTTTCAGGATGCCGCGTTCACTGCGGGCGATGCCGCTGACCAATTCGGCGCGATCGGCGTGCACTCGGTCGTGATGAACCAGATGGTCAAGCAAGACTTGATCGAGTACCTGCGTGACTCCGACGGCAAGATCATCCTGGCTACCTACCTCGGCAAGCCAGTGTTCATGGACGACGCCCTGGTGTATGGCGCGGGCAAGTATCTGTCCGTGTTCTTCGGCCAAGGCGCTTTCGGCTACGGCGAGGGCACGCCGAAGGTGCCGGTCGAGCTGGAGCGTAAGCCAGGTGGTGGCAACGGTGGCGGTGCGGAAGTGTTGTGGGAGCGGAAGACCTACATCCTCCAGCCTGCTGGCTTCAGCTGGAAGGGCTCCGAGGCTCAGAACCTCAGCCCGACCGCGACCCAGTATGCCGCTGCTGCGAACTGGGAACGCGTGTTCAGCCGCAAGCAGGTCCCATTCGCCGCCGTCATCAGCGGTACCACCACGCCGTAATCCGGCCTTCACTTGCCCTGGCGTCCGCAAGGGCGCCGGGCTGCATTGAGGTGAATCATGAAAGTTATCTACACGGACAAACCGGGCAAAGAGCGCGGCGTGTGCTACCGCCTGCTGAGCGAATTCTTCGGCGTTATCGGCACAGCTACCGAGGTGGTCGTCGATGGTGACGCGCCCGAGATTTATGATGCCTACGAAGCAGCGGGCATCAAAGTCTCGGACGGCAAGGAGCCAGAAAACGCCGAAACCGACCCTCTGAAAATGAAGGTCCCCGAGCTGAAAGACTGGCTGACGGAGAAGGGCATCACCTTCGACCCGACTGCCAAGAAAGAAGACCTGCAGGCTCTGGTGCCAGCGGAATAAGGACGAGCAAATGACCGACTTCATCACCGTTGCGGATGTTGATGCCTTGCTAGGTCCTGGCTGGGCTGGCACCGGTGATCCGGTCCTTGCCGTGACCATGGCCAACGCCTGGCTCACGGCCAAGATTAAGCGGGTTGTTCCCGATCCAGTTCCGACCGAGATCAAAACAGCCGGCGCCCAGGTCGCCAAAGAGGCGTCTACGGGCAAGTTGTACACGGCCACGCAGAAGGAAGTGCAGAGCAAAACAGTTTCGGCTCAGCCCGGCACCTCCGTGAGCAAGACCTACGTGGCCGGATCTACTGATCAGTCGGCGGGTGTGAACTTCGCCCTGGCGCTGCTGGAACCTTGGATCAAGCGCTCCGGCGTGATGATGCTGAAAAGGATCTGATCATGGGTATGCGCGAAGAGATTCAGGCCGAAATGGCCGAGGCGTTCGACGATCCTGATGGTTTGGCTGACGCGGTCAAACCGGTGACCGGTGTGCGGAAGGTCGCGGGCGAGTACGACCCGGATCTGGGCGGCGAGACGCCGGACACCACCGTTACGTACATAGGGCGCGGTGTTCTGGGTAGCTACCTGTCCAAAGAAATCGACGGCTCGCTCATCCAGACCACCGACAAAAAGCTGCTGGTGCTGCAAAACGAACTCTTCGTGTCCGAGGAGGGTGGTCCGACGGCGGTTCCGGCTATCCCTGCCATCGGCGATATCGTCAACGGGCTGCGTGTGATGAACGTGTCTGCCGACCCTGCTGATGCAGCGTGGACCGCGCAGTTGAGGAAGTGAAAAACAATATGAAGCTGATAGCTTTCATTTAGATTTTTCGGTTTCTTACTCAATCTGCACGTGATTCTAAAAGGCTAATAACTAAGCATTTCGTCCAGCTGGTCAAGTGTTTCTGGGTTCACCTTTCCATCCCTGAGTTCTTGCTCAAGCACAATTAGAAGCTCGATGGTTTCGTCAGACAGTTCCAGGTCAGAGGGCATTTTGCCTGTTGCAAACTTTGTTACCCATTCGGGGTGAGATTCTCTACAACTAGCCGCAACGGCATCCCGGAGATTTTTTACGCTCTTAGTAAGATCTTTGCGGTTGGCCGTGTCGGCTTGTACTTGCTTCCTTGCATTCTCGATATTTTTAGCCGCCTGTTCACCAAATTTCAGTCCGGTGCTTGGAATGCTAGATCGTTGTGTATGCGGCTTTTTCATAGAGAGGATTTCCTTATGCGGTGGTTCTATGAGGGGTTAGCTAAATTAGCTCTACGAATTATCAGTCGAGGCCCGAGAAAGCTCAATCTGCTCGACAAATCGATCTTGTATAAGCTGCAGGTGCGTTCATGAGCCGGGCTGGCGCCGGTCAATCCGGCAGCTTCGCCCTGAGCCTGGTCGAGTTCGCGGCCCAGACCAGCGAAGCCATCGACGCAAGCGTGCGCGAGATCATCATCGAAGTCGGCAGCAGCCTGATCCGCATGTCTCCCGTGGGTAACCCGGAGATCTGGGCACAGAACGCTATCGCAACACAGTACAACAAGGCCGTCGACGACCACAACGCAGCGCTGCGTAGCGATCCGGCCAACTTGACTAAGAGCGGCAGGCTCAAGAAGGGGCGCAAGCTCAACGACGGCATGGATATCGCTGCCCCGGAAGGCTACGTCGGCGGCCGGTTCCGTGCGAACTGGCACATCTCGCTCGGCGTAGTCGAGAACGTCACCTTTGACGAGGTAGACCCGAGCGGCGCCGAAACCACTGCCGCGCTGGTCGCCGGAATGAGCGACTTCACCGCCGGCCAGATCGCTTACATCATCAACAACTTGCCCTATGCGATTCCTCTGGAGTTCGGCCATTCCACTCAGGCCCCCGGCGGCATGCTTCGGGTAACCATGGCTCGCTTCCAGCAGATCGTTCAGGAGGCCATCAGGAACAATCAGGTATGAGTCACGCACGCGCCCGTCAGGCCATAGAAACGAAGCTGGCCGCATGGTCGGCTGCGCGTCCGATACGAGTGGCCTACTCGAATCAGCCATTTACACCGGGTCCATCTGAAACCTATCTGCGGGCCTTCCAGCTACCAGCCAGCACCACCTGCCGTTATCTCGGCGGGGACGCCTACGAGTACACCGGCGTTTATCAGATCAGCATCATCTGTCCATCTGCCCAGGCCATGGCTACCGCAGAGACTCTTGTTGAAGAGCTGACACGGCTCTTTCGCGTGGACACGCCACTGGCCCGCAACGGGTTCGATGGACTCATCACTGAGCCGGTAGATCAGGGGCCAACCATCACAGAGTCGGCGACCTACACGGTCCCGGCCAGCTTCACCTACGCAGGTGTCGCAGACCAACCGCCCGCTGGGGCATAACCTACCGCCGTCAGGCGGGCATTCAAGAGGAAACACACCATGGCCGCACGCTTTCCGCTGCCGAACGGCGCTGTGCTGGAGATTGCCAGCATTATGGGATCCGCCGTCGCTTTCACCGCCCTGACCAATGCGAAGCCGCCGGTCGCTGCTTCTGTAGGGCACAGCATCGAAAACGGCGATGTTTTGCTGGTCGACTCCGGTTGGGCGCTGATCAATGACCGCGCAGTAAAGGCGTCCGGCGTTACCGCCGATGCATTTGCGTTGGCCGGTCTCAATACCACCAACACCGACAAATTCACGGTAGGTGCAGGGTCTGGCTCCGTGATCCCGGTGTCCGGATGGACGCAGATCTCGAAAGTCACTTCTTTCACATCCTCTGGCGGCGAGCAGCAATATCAAACTGTCGGCTATCTGGAAGATGACGACGACAAGCAATTTCCAACCAACCGAAACCCGACCACGATCACTATCGTGGTGGAGGATCAGCCGACCGCTCAATACGTCGAGACTGTCGAAGGCTTCGATGACACCAAAGAGCTGGCCGTCGTGCGCATGAAGTTGCGCAATGGCGATCAAATCCTCTACCCAGGCTATGTGAGCATCACTCCTGATCCGACGATGGAGCGAAACAACGTCATGACGCGAACCATCAGTATCGGGCTTTCGGCTCGCTCGCTCCGTTACCTCGCCGGCGCATAAGGATTTCCCATGGCAAAGATCAGGATCGCTCAGAACCCTACGTTCAAGGCTCTCGTGCACATACCCATCGTTGGGTGTGAGCCCGAGGCAATCGAGTTCACCTTCAAGTATCGCGATCGCCCGGCTCTCGCCGCGCTGTTCGACGAGTGGAACCTCAAGGCGAAAGAAATGCGCGAGGGATTCGGGGAAGGCACCACATTGTCGGATGTCGTTGCTGCCGAAACCGAGTATCAGGTGCAGCAGATCAAGGATCTGGTCGCGGGCTGGGGCTTCGATGACAAGTTCGACGACAAGAGCATCCTCGCCCTTGTGAAGTCATGCCAAGGAACTGCTGAAGCGGTGGTGAATGCCTACCAGAGCGCATTCAATCAGGCCCGGCTGGGAAACTGAGGGCGGCAGCCGCAGCGTTGTACGAAAGCGGACCATCTGCTGAGCAGTTGGCAATCCTCGGGCTGACGGCTGCCGATTTGTCCGGTGACGACGTAGAGGTCTGGCCATGCAACTGGCCGGCCTTCCTCCTGTTCAACCGAATGTCCACGCAGTGGCGGGTCGGCGCCGGTGGCGCAATCGGCCTCGATTACAACTGCATTCGCGACGTCGCCGAATTCCTCGGCATCAAGAAACAGAAACTCGCTGAAATCTTTCCTGACCTTCAAGTGCTGGAAGGCGAAGCCCTGCGCGTCATGGCGGATGAAAGGGAAAACAGCCCGTAATCACGGGCACTTATTCAAGGTGAGTCGATGAACATTGCAGAACTCGGCGTCAAGATCGACTCGGCCGATGCGATCGAGGCCAAAACGAGCCTGGATGAGATGGCGAAGGCCGGCGGCCGGGCCGAGCAGTCCGCCGTTTCGCTGATGAACGAAATGCAGGCGCTGGAGAAGTCGCTCTCTACCAGCGCCAAGACTACGCAGGAGCTTGCCAACCAACGCGATGCGTTGGCGAAGCTGACCAAAACTGGCGCCTATGGCGAGGCTGAGGCCGCGAAGATCTCGGCGCAGCTCGACAAGCAGCAGGTCGCTCTGGCCAAGTCGGCCATGGATGAACAGAAGGCACTGAACAGCCTGCTGGGCGCCATTGACCCGGCTCGCGCTGCGCTGGCGAAGCTTGATACCCAGGTGGAGCAATTGGGCAAGCACCTGGATGCCGGTCGGATCAGTCAGGACGAGTACAACACCGCCCTGAGCAAGATCGACAAGGACTACGACAAGCTCAACAGAACCACCACCGGTTTCGACAAATTGCGACTCGGCACGCGCCAGGCGCAGGAAAACGTCGTGCAACTGGGGAATGCGCTGTCTTCGGGAGACTGGGGTAGCGGCGTTCGCGCAGTCGCACAATTGGGCGCTGGTGCAGGTGAGGGTGCGGCGGGACTGCTTGCCATTCTTGGCCCGCTTGCGCTGGCCACCGCTGCCGTGGGTGGACTGGCATACGCTTTTTACAAGGGCAGCGAGGAGCAGGACAGCTACAACAAATCGCTGATTCTTACCGGCAACTACGCCGGCGTGAGTGCTGGACAGCTTGGCGACATGGCGCGCCAAGTGAGCGCCACAGTTGGTACCACCGGCCAAGCGGCTGAAGTTCTGTCGCTGCTGGCGGGCAACGGCAAGATCGCCGGCGAGAGTTTCACCGGCATCACGCAGGCCGCCGTGTCGATGCAGGAAGCAACCGGCAAGGCCGTTAGCGAGACTGTCGCCGAGTTCTCCAAGCTCGCAGACGACCCGGTGAAGGCGTCTGCCGCGCTGAATGAGCAGTATCACTACCTTACTGCTTCGGTTTACTCGCAAATCACCGCGCTGGAGAAGCAGGGCGATCATGCTGGCGCTGTGAAGCTGGCAACCGAATCTTTCGCCGACGCAATCAACGAGCGCACCCCGCGCATCCTGGAAAACCTGAGTTTCTGGGAGAAGGGCTACAACGCTGTTGCTCGGGCTGCTGATGGCTTGAAGAATATTGGGCGTAGCGATATCGGCGCCGATATCGAGCAAGCTCAACGAGACTTGGCGGGCGCTCAGGCAGGCAATGTCGGCCTGTTCCAGAACAAGCAGGAGATGATTGATCTCTACCAGAATCGTCTCAACATGCTTGAGGACCAGAAGGCTGCGGAAGCCGATATCGCCAAATGGGAGGGCGAGCAGGCGAAAGCCCAAGGGGCTGCTGTTTCGTCGATGGCGAAGATTGACGCTCTTACCAAATCCGCATGGACGAATGAGCAGAAGCGCACCGAGGCGATCAAGGATTACAAGCGGCAGCTCGAAGACATCCGCAAGGTCGCACCAAACGACCCGCGACTGCATCAGGCGGCGATCGACAAGAATCTGGCGAATATCAATGACCAGTTCAAAGATGCGAAAACGGCAGGCACTCAGGTCGATCTGACCGGCTTCAACAACGCCAAGAATAACTTGGCAGCCATCAGCGAAGAGTACAAAAACGCCCAGAAGGAACTGGACGCCGCGCAGAAGGCCGGACTCGTTTCTCAAGCCGACTATGCCCTGAAACGCGAAGCGCTGATCGGCAACGAGCGCGACGAAGTGACCGCAGCCTACGAGGCTGAGATCTCCGCGCTAGAAGCCGCGAAGGCGAAAAAGACCACCTCTGCCGCCCAAAGCATCCAGCTTGATCAGAAGATCGCCGATGCGCGCGCCGGCATGGTCAAAGCGCAGAAGGACGCGGACACCCAGCTCGAGGTTCTTGCCTCGAACGAGACCGGCCGTCTCGCCCGACAAGAGCGTGCGATCACGACCTACGTTCAGGCGTTGGCTCAGCAGCAGCGAGCGCTGGAACTGGCAGGGCAGCGAGCCGTTCTCGGCGTCGGGCAGGGCGATCGCCAGAAAGCACTCAACAATGAGCTGAACAGCCAGCAGGATCGGTTCGCACAGCAGTCGCTGGAGCTGGCAAATCAGAAGTCCGACCCGTCGCGGAATATGTCGGAGGAGGAGTTCGCCCGTAAGTCGCAGGCTCTCGCCGATGCGAACAAGGCCGCAACCGATCAGATCCGGCAGAACTACGCCGATGTCGAGAAAGCTCAAGGGGACTGGACCAAGGGCGCAACGTCGGCTTGGGCCAATTACCTTGATTCGGCGAGCAACATCGCCGGCCAGACAAAGACCCTGTTCGGCAAAGCCTTCAGCTCGATGGAAGACGCTGTCGTCAACTTCGCTATGACCGGGAAGTTGTCGTTTGCGGATTTCACCAAGTCGATTCTGGCGGACATGGCACGGATCGCGACCCGTCAGGCCAGTTCTGCGTTGCTTAGCAGCCTCGTCGGCGCTGCCACCAGTTACTTCACTGGCGGTGGTGGCGGTAATGGGCTGGCGGCTAGATCAGCAGGTGCGACGTCGTCGAACCTCGGGGCGTCCTCGGCGGGTTACTCCAGCAGCTATTTCCCGCAGGCGCTCGGTGGTGCCTGGTCGTCGGGCGTGCAAATGTTTGCCAATGGCGGCGCCTTCACCAACAGCATCGTCAGCACGCCGACCGCCTTCGGGATGGCCGGCGGCCGGGCGGGCGTCATGGGGGAGTCAGGACCGGAGGCAATCATGCCGTTGACCCGGACTTCCAGCGGCAAGCTTGGTGTTCTCGCGGCCGGCGGTGGCTCCGGGACTGCAATCAGCATCAGCGCACCGGTAACGGTGGTGACGCAGGATCGAGGCTCCGAAGGGATGCAGATCGACCAGCAGGCACTGTCGAGAAACCTGCAATCGCAAATGCAGGCCGTGGCCGAGAAAGCCGTCGCTGACTCTTGGCGCGCGGGCGGTACCAGCTTCCGAAATGCAAATGGGAGGGCCTGATGGCCATCGAGAAATTCACTTGGTCAACCGAGCGTGGGGAAGCGCCCGATATCAATTATCGGGTGCGCACCTCAAAGTTCGGCGGTGGCTACGCGCAGACTGTTGGCGACGGACCAAATAACAAAGAAGACTCATACCCGATCACCTGCTCAGGCCGGAAGGCCAAGGTACTGGAGATCATGGCGTTCCTTGACCGTCATGCAGGAGCGAAGGCGTTTCTGTGGACATCGCCTCTCGGCGAGCTCGGTCTCTTCACCTGCAAAAATCCCGCTCCCACTCCAATGGGCGGCGGCGTCTTTAAGCTCACCGCCACTTTCGAGCGGGCTTTTCATCCATAAGGGGGCAACCATGCCGCTGATCAGTGACATCCAGGTGCTTGAGCCTGGCAGCGAAGTGCTGCTCTTTGAATTGGACGGCACGGAATACGGTGCGGACGTGCTGCGCTTTCATGGGCACGCGATTCCGCATACGCCGGCCGAACTGATTGCGGCCGGCGCCGATGCCGACCAACTACCGGCGAAGGCGATCTACTGGCAGGGCAACGAGTACAGCGCTTGGCCAATGCAGATCGACGGCATCGAGGCAAACGGCGACGGGACTGCGGTTCGGCCCACTCTATCGGTGGGCAACGTCAACGGGCGCATCACTGCTCTCTGTCTGGCGTTCGAGGATTTGCTTGAGTTCAAGCTGACCATGCGTCACACGCTAGGCACCTACTTGGACGCAGTGAACTTCCCAGGCGGCAACCCGACGGCAGACCCAACCCAAGAGACGATCGAGGTCTGGTACATCGACCAGAAAACGAACGAGGACGGGGGGACGGTCAGCTGGGAGCTGGCCAGCCCTGGCGACGTCGGCAACGAGTCAATCGGTCGACAGGCCACAACCCTTTGCCATTGGTGTCTCACCGGCGGCTATCGCGGGCCGAACTGCGGCTACACCGGCCCGTACGTCACGAAAGACGGCGTCATCACCGATAACCCTGAACTGGACCAATGCGACGCCACGCTGGGCAAGGGTTGCATCCCACGTTTCGGCGAAGGCAACCCGCTGCCGTTCGGTGGATTTCCCGCAGTTTCTCTCATTGCCCGGAGCTGACATGCGCAAACACATTTTGAACGCGATCCAGGCGCACGCGCGGCAATGCTATCCCGCAGAATCGTGCGGTCTGCTGCTGGCCGTGGGCCGCAAACAGCAGTATTACCCGTGCCGCAACGTCTCGACCGAGCCGAACGAAGAATTCCGGATCGATCCCGAGCAATACGCAGCGGCCGAGGACGTCGGCGAGGTGATCGGTGTGGTGCACTCGCATCCGGACGCGACCAGCCGGCCGTCACCGCGCGACCTGGCCATGTGCGAAGCGACCGCGTTGCCCTGGCACATCCTGAGCTGGCCCGAAGGCGATTTGCGAACGGTCATGCCGTCCGGTGAAGTGCCGTTGCTGAAACGCCCCTTCGTGCACGGCGCCTGGGACTGCTGGCAGGTCTGTGCAGACTGGTACAAACGCGAGTGGGGGCTGGAGTTCGAAGCCTTCAAGCGCGCCGATGGCTGGTGGGAGAGCAAGGACAGCGCCAGTTTGTACGAGGCGAACTACGAGGCGGCCGGCTTCTATCGAGTCGACCAGCCGCAGCGCGGCGACATGATCGTGATGGAAGTGGGACGCACGGTTTACCCGAACCACGCCGGGATCTTCCTCGGCTCTGATCCTGCGCTGCCTGGCGAGGATGCCGCTACGTTCGGCCCCGGGCCGTTCCTGCTGCATCACCTATACGGAAGACCGTCAGAGGTCATTGTCTTCGGCGGGCCGTGGTGGGAGAAAACAAGAATAATTCTACGCCACCGAAACGCCTTATAATGTCAATGCGCGGCTAGACCGGCCAGTTGAAAAGCACTTACCTCAGTGCCTGCCGCGCTCCCATCTGAGGTATCGAATAGAGGTGTTCGATATGCCGGCAAAATTAGAGTTGAGCGGCAAAAGGTTTGGCAGGCTCGTAGTCATTGCCGAGACGGCAAGAACCGGAAACTCAAGCAAATGGACGTGCTTGTGCGATTGCGGGGTGCGAATCGACGTGATTACTCCTAGCTTAAGAAACGGTAACACTTCTTCTTGCGGATGCATTCGACGAGAAATGCTATCAAAAAGAAATTCCGACTCAGCCCCTCACAAGGTAAAAAAGAATCCGCTGTATAAAACCTGGTCGTCAATGAGGGCGAGGTGCGAGAACCCAAATGATATCGAATATGCCAATTATGGGGGCAGGGGGATTCAGGTTTGTGATCGCTGGGCGGATTTTTTGAGTTTCGTCGAAGATATGGGCGATAGGCCGGCCGGTATGACGCTTGATCGTCGCGACGTAAATGGCAATTACGAAAAAGATAATTGCCGGTGGGCAACTGGTAGCGAGCAATGCAGAAACAAGCGAAACAACAGAATCGTCGAGCACCTTGGCGAGACTCTGTGTATCGCCGAATGGGCCGATCGGACAGGCATTAATAAAACAACCCTGAATGATCGTCTGAATGCCGGATGGACAACGTCCGAGGCGCTGACGATAAGGCCCGGGGAAAGAAAGTCCGCGGCTCGGCAAGCTCCAGCGCTCAATGCTACATTGCCAGCTTTCCCACAGGAGTGACCTGAGATGCGTGCCCATTCAGCTCAACGCAAATCTTCGCTCTCAGCTTGGGCATCGGAGCAGTCAAACAGCTCAAGAAGCATCTGATCATGGGTCTTCTGAGAAACTGAGTAGAGCATGCATCGGTCTAGAAGGATTGTCTTCATGCTGCGAGCCGAGCCCATGTGTTTGGGGTCGACTGAGATCGTCGCAGTCTTGCCGCTCCGGGTATCGGTGACTTGCAGGTTGTAACGTGCAATCAAACCGTCATCACGTTTGATGTGACCAAGGCATTTGAAGGTGAGGGCTGCTTCGGGCACATTTTTCTCCAAGTGGATGTAGGGTCTGCGTCAAAGTATCTTCTCTAAAGTACCGACATCAGTATTTACGCGAACATATCCTTTACTCTCGTACCAGCAGGCTAATTCTTCGTGAGTTCGTTCGCTCCAATCAAGAGATCTAGCGTCTAATCTGATCTTTGTATTACCAAGTTCAGCCGCAATACCCTCCGCTTGTGACAAGAGCCAGTTCCCGATACCCCGTTTTCTGAAATTACTCAGTACGAAGATCTCGTGGATGAAGCCCTCGGGATGTCCCCAATCTTCGTAGATTAGGAGCCCTGCTTCTGCGTCACCTGAAAGCGCAATGAAGTCGTGAGTCTTCGGACTTGAGCCCTTGTGGTAGCGCTCTTGAAGCGCGGCGCTGTAGATTTCTTGTTGAATACTGATTTCCTTTAATTCGAACATACCTTGTCCTAGTGCGGGCGGGGGGCAAGAGGCTACTATCCGAGAACGGCGGGGTGTTACTGAGGATTCGTACAGGCCGTGATATCGTTATGCATTTAACATTGGAAGCAAACGATGAAGGTGACGAGTTGGGAAGGCTGGGAGCCTGAATGGCTCAAATTGACAGAGCATTTTCAAAATGCTCCGTCATTGCCGGGTGTCTACATTATCTGTACCTGCAAGAACATTCAGCGGGCAGTGGGCAGTGATGAATATGGTGTTTTGACCATCGGCGAGTCAGACAACCTACGGCGCCGTCTAAGCGCCTTCATGCGTTGCGCTAGTCACTCTGGCAAGGCCGGTCATATGGCGGGCTGGAGATTCAATTACTTTTCCTTTGAAAAAGTTTTTCCACTTGAGACGCTGTGGGTCAGTTGGTTCCCGACTGCGAATAAGGCTGCTGCTTACGCAAAGGAGGGAGAAATGCTCGCACTCTATCTGGCTGAGCATTTCGAACTGCCGCCTCTTAATTACAAGTTCAACTGGCCGAAACTGGAAGCCTGAGAGCGCTGGCCTTACAGCGCGTCCTTTCCCACAGGAGTGACCTGCATGAAATTGATCGTAGGAGCTGTTTTGTCCATGGCGTTGGTCGGGTGTCTCGACCAGAGCAAGCGGCCAGAAGGGCTTGTTAACGCAACGAAGCAGGCAGAAGGAATCGTGATAGCTGCCAAATCCCCTGATGCAGCTGTTAAGTCGTGGTGGGCAGTCAGAGACGCGGGCATAGCCCTTGATCGTGAGGCTTGTTATGAATTCGAGAAGATGAAAAGCCCTACGATCAAGAAACTAAAAGCACTGGCTTCGAAAGATCTCCTAGTCCCGGAAGTATGCATCGTCGACGATCCATTGTCGTTTGACCGAAAAATCACCAAGGTTGAAATTGAGTCTGATACTAGATCAGTGGTCATGGCGGTGATTAAAAACTCCACCCCTCCGGACCCTGGAGCAGAATTTGACGATAGCGATAGAGAGGCCAAAGAGTCTGGGGAGAAATACCGGTATACGCTTGAGCGGAAAGACACATCAGGCAACTGGCAAATCTCAAGGATTGAGAATTTCCCCTCCTATGCTCGGGATTGGGAAGATGCATATACAGAGCCTAAACCATCAATCAACCGGTACGTTTACGATCAGTACCAGTAATTAAGGGAGTGACCTGCATGAAATTGATCGTAGGAGCGCTGACGGTAGCGCTGTTGGCGGGGCGTTACTAAGGATTTCTACAGTCTTAAAAAAGGCGGCAGAACCTAGACTACTCTTGGAGTACAGCAGGCGGCGGATCAAGAGGCTCGAGCAGCATCTAGTTGTTTGACGCCCGCGTTGTTCTGTAGAACATGCACCGGTCTAGAAGGCAGCCGCGGTGATAGATGCTCGGTAAGTTGAAGCTGGCTGGGTTGCTACTTACGATCAAAAGGTTTTTTTATGCTCAAGTCGATCAAGGCAGGTTGAAATCAAACCGGAAGGCCGCTGGGTTCGTGAGCGCAACAGTGGGATTATTTATGTGCCAAACGGTCGTAGGGTGTCTGTTGTCCGCGTGCAACACATACCCGTCGGGCCTTGCATGACCGTTTGCAGGCACGAAATTTACAGTGGCCGATAGGATGATATGAACGTGTACCTTGGCCTGGTTGTCATTGCGCAGCACGCCGACACCATGGTCGAGACAGATTTCCAAGCCGAAGGTCAGCTCCCTTGGCGTTGGTCCGCTGGTGGTGATGCTGAAACGGCCTGGAAGGACACCCGGAGTGAAGGTCGTATTGCTGGCGCCCAAGGTTTCGTGGAAGTCGCCGTGCTTGTTATATTTGTGAATCAAGCGGCCGTTGTAGAACACATACGCGGTGTTACGTCCGATACCTCCAACAGGCTCATTAAAATAACCAGCGACAACCATGTCATCTATTTTTTCTTGGTGAAGCTTCGGGTCTCTACCGTCGAAAGCCCCCACCGTCCCTGGAAAGGCATTCGCGTACCGTTCCACGGCCTCCTGCGCTTTTTGGGGGCGGCTCTTCGTTTTGAGTTGACCGGCGTTCAATTTGCCTGCTCCGTGCTGAAGTTTTGCCCCCGTCCGCGCAAGTGGTTTATCCCAAGCGACCGTGCCAGGAATGATGATCCAGCGTGGGAAATGTTGGCTAATCCGGCTTAAATCTTCGAGCAACCTGGTTTTCATCGCTTCATTAAGATATCGGTCGTTGACTGCTCGGTGGATACCGCCTTGCACAGGTGAGCAGAACAGGTACTCCGGTGCTATCAGCAAACCCTTTGGGTCCAAATCGTCTAGCGCAGCGTATGCTTCCACCTGTTGTAGAGCCTGAACCAGCAAATTCAGCCGGTCAGGCAAGCTCAACTGTTGTTGAGCAAATGTATCGATGTGCATCGCACACGCCAAGAGTGATTTTTGGACCATCGGATGTTGCCTCCATGGACTTTAACGGCGCTGCCTGTGTGGGTTTCGAGGTTACGTAAGCAGCTCGTCAAGTCGTTTGCCAATACGGCTTCCAAGCCGTTCGGATAATCTGCTAAAACCGAAAACAACAAAAAGTAGGGCTGTGTTGTAGCATCTCTCGAATTTCTTCTTGCAATTTTGGAAATTTAATCAGGTTTTTTGTACTCTAGGCTCCAAGCTTAGCCTTTAACGGATCACTGTCCACCCGACGTCGAGGGCTGTTGTGCGCGCAAAATGGGCGGACACCATCGCTTTTAATGCTGGGGTTCAGAAAGTGTGTTCGCCGAGCACTTACTGATATCTCTAAAAGGAAACGATATGACGCTGATCGTTGATCGTAGGGCGATGTGGGGCTGAGGGCTGCACCTGATTGTCATCGGGGTTGTAAATGGAGCTATTTCGCTTGAACGAACTCTTTTTTCGAGCACAATTGCGTAGCTTCGATGAAGCTCGAATTGGTGGATTTCGAATACAATCTCACGTTGACTAGGTCGTCCACCAAACGCCCAGAAATAGAGGGCGTGACGGCTGTTTTTCGTAACTTTAACGCACTGAATCTAAGCAGCTTCGGTGGCGAACTAACCCAATTCATGGACCTCGTCGTGACTCGCATCGACGATGGTCTGGATAGAATCCGGCACGAATTGAGGAATATTGAGGAAGTAGAAAAATTTCGTTCTATTTTTTCACCGTCAGCGTGCGAGACCACAAGGAGTAAATATGCGGATTTTTATAGGAGCGTTGGCGGTAGTGCTGTTGGCGGGGTGTGCGACTTCTCCAACGCCTTCCAGTGAAGCCAAGCAGGCGCCGGTCAGTCAGCTGTCGGCATATCAGGCGAAACCATTAGGGGCATACGGGACACTGCAAGTGATCCGAGACTCTGGGCAGACCGGGAGCCTTTGCGCGATGGCGGTTTTTATCAATGGCAAACAGGCTGCCAAGCTCGAGCCGGGTCAGAAGGCATCGTTCTACCTGCCGCCTGATTCGGTTTCAGTCGGCGCGGCTTACACCGGCTCTGGCATTTGCTCCATGGGCGCGGCCCGAGTGGAGCGGGAAGCGATCGTGAAAGACGGTGCAGTCAAGAAATACCGAGTTTTCACCGGAGGCGATGGGCAGATCGACATACTGCCCACGACTCTCTGAACAGACCGCCTCCGGGCGGTTTTTTATTGCCTGGAGAATGGCATGTGCTCAGCAATTACCTACACGCCAATGACGAAAGTCATGTTGTCCGGCTCGCTTGCAAAGAAGTTTTTTCGAAGCAAGCCTTTCCTTCTAGACGGCGGATCGGCCGTGGAGGTGTTCCGTGCGCTCAATGCGACCATTGATGGTTTCGCCGAGGAAATTAAACGACTGGAGCGCCTTGGACTGAAGTTTGCGATCTTCCGGAATCGCGCAAACATCGGAATGGACGGATTCGATCTCGGCGGTACACGGGAAATCCGCATTGTTCCAGTGATTGGTGGCAGTAAGCGTGCTGGGGGGTTACAGACCATTATCGGCACAGTGATGATCGCCGCAGCCTATGTACTGTCATTCACTCCGTTTGCAGCCGCATCGCCGTTTTTGTATGCGGCCGGCGCGTCCATGGCGATCGGCGGCGTCATTCAAATGCTCAGCCCCCAGGCCTCAGGCCTGAAGCAAAGTGCATCCCCTGAAAACTCACCGTCTTACGCATTCGGCAGCGCCAAGAACACCACAGCCAGCGGCAACCCGGTACCAATCTGCATCGGAGAGCGCCGGTGGGGCGGGATGATCATTTCGGCCTCAATTTACGCAGAAGATAAAATGTAGCACCATCCATTTTTTTGCTGTTTTGGAGCGAGCAATGAATGGTAAGCAGGGATGGTTAAGCAAAATCGCAAACATGCCATATAAATGGTTTGAGGAGTTAGTGCTCCCAGGTGAAGAGGACGGTGTTAAGAAGCTTTATCGGGTTTTCATATTTGCATTGGCGGTTATTTTTGTAACGTTTTTTTTCGATATTTCGATTGCTTTCTATAAAAGAGAGAGCGGTTTTGATCATGGTGTGTTCGGGGATTTTTTTGGTGGGGTTACAAATCCGATTTTGACATTTTTTGCGTTCGTTGGACTTTTGATAACAATAACTATACAGCGAGTTGAGCTGAAAGAGTCGCGTGCGGAGCTGGCTAAGTCAGCTGCAGCGCTGGAGTTGCAATCGGAGTATTTTAGGTTGCAAAATGCGGTGGCTACATTCTATAAAATGGTTGATACCCATATATCTACTCTCAGTGCGATTGACTTGGTGGATAAAGATCATCATGTCACAAGAGGGCGTGATTGCATGAGAGTCTTCTGTCATAGGCTCACTCAGCATTTTAAAAATTGTACTCAACCACCTGCTTCTGGAATTGGACAAGTAAAAGGTAATTTTATAAGTGTTCTTCCTTCTCGAGACAGTCCAAAAGGTGCCGTTTCTGCTTTCATGAGTTTTTGGGAGAAAGATGGAGAAGAGCTTCAGCAGTATATGGCTGGAATACATATCTCTCTTTCGTACATAGATGGGTCTTTAAACGGTGAGGATTTGTATGTCGGGATGTACAAGTCTTTATTTTCTGACTCCGAGAGGGTTTTGGTGTTCTATTATGCAATAGCGGTCGGTAACGTAGATTTTAGAGAGCTTTTGGTAAAATACTCTTTTTGTACCGGTATTCCCCAGCATAAATTGCTTAATCAAATTCATGTTCTTGGGCTGCCATTATTGTCACTGTAATTGAAACTAAAAAAACCGCTTCGGCGGTTTTTTTATGCCTGGAGGAAAGCATGGGCGCAGCAGCACAGATCGATATCCACGGCGAGAAGGGCGGTAGCAGTAAGCCGAAGTCGCCGACCGAAGCCAGCGACAGCCTGCGCTCGACCAACTTGGCAAAGCTGCTGATCGCCGTGGGCGAGGGCGAGTTCGATAGCGTCCCGTCTGATTACGACATCTACTTGGACAACACGCCGATTCGCGATGCCAGCGGCAACTACAACTTCCCGAACGTGAAGTGGGACTGGCGCCCGGGATCGGTGGATCAGACCTACATACCGGGCATTCCATCCGTTGAGAACGAGACTTCGCTGAACATCGAGTTGCGCAGCGATACCGCGTGGGTGCGGTCCATCACTAACACCCAGCTTTCCGCCGTGCGCATACGTTTGGCGTGGCCAGCGCTGCAACGCTCCGATGATCAGGGCAACGTTGGCGGCTACCGCATCGAATACGCGATCGACGTGGCCACCGATGGCGGCGCCTATCAGCAGGTGCTGGTGGACGCCGTCGACGGCAAGACCACTACGCGCTACGAGCGCTCTCGCCGTATCGATCTGCCTGATGCCACCACCGGCTGGCAGATCCGCGTGCGCCGCCTGACGCCGAACCAGAACACCAACAAGATCGCCGACACCATGCTGGTGGCCGGTTACACCGAAGTGATTGACGCCAAGCTGCGCTATCCAAACACCGCGCTGCTCTACATCGAATTCGACGCCGAGCAGTTCACCAACATTCCAGCCGTGACCGTAAAGTGCAAGGCCCGGCGCTGGATGGTGCCGAGCAATTACGACCCGATCGCGCGCACCTACACTGGGACATGGGATGGCTCGATGAAGTCGGCCTGGACCAATAATCCGGCGTGGATCACCTACGGCATCTGCACCGAGGATCGCTTCGGCCTGGGCAAACGCATCAAACCGTTTATGGTCGACAAGTGGGAGCTGTACCGGATCGCGCAGTACTGCGATCAGTTAGTGCCGAACGGAATTGGCGGTACCGAGCCACGTTTCCTTTGCGACATGAACCTGCAGGGCAAGGCCGATGCCTGGTCGCTGCTGCGCGACATCTCTGCGATTTACCGAGGCATGACGTACTGGGCGCAAGGCCAGTTGGTGATGCAAGCCGACATGCCGCGTGCGCAGGACATCGATTACGTCTTCACCCGATCGAACGTCATCGACGGCAAGTTCTCCTATGGCAGTGCCTCGGCTAAAACCCGTTACACCCGGGCACTGGTCAGTTACGACAACCCGGCCAACAACTACGACACCGACGTCATCCCATTCGCTGATCTGAATCTGCAGCGCCGCTACGGCGACCGGCCGACGGAGCTGAGTGCCATCGGCTGCACTCGCGCATCTGAGGCTCAGCGCCGCGGTAAGTGGGCGATTCTCAGCAACAACCAAGACCGAACCGTCTCGTTCAAGACCGGTATGGAAGGCGTGATTCCACTGCCGGGCCACATCATCCCTGTGGCGGATTCTCTGCTCGCCGGTCGCGAAGTCGGCGGCCGGATCTCGGCGGTGGCGGGGCGGGTTGTAACCCTAGATCGCGACACCCAGGCTAAGGCCGGTGACCGGCTGATCATCAACCTTCCTGGCGGCCGTGCCGAAGGTCGCACCGTGCAAAGCGTCAATGGGCGGGCTGTCACCGTAACGGTCGCTTACAGCGAGCCACCGGTTGCGCAGCTGCAATGGGCGATTGATGCCGATGACCTAGCGATCCCGCTTTATCGGGTGTTGCGCACAAAGCGCACCACCGAAGGTGACTACGAAATCAGTGCGCTCCAGTTCGAGCCGAGCAAGTTTGCTTACATCGACACGGGCGCCCGACTGGAGGAGCGCCCGATCAGCGTAATCCCGATCACCGTAGTTCCGGCGCCGGCGAGTGTCACTGTCTCGTCGACATCCTCAATCGTTCAGGGGATGGCCGTGGCCACCATGACGATCAGCTGGCCTGTCGTGGATGGCGCAGTCGGCTATGACGTCGAGTGGCGTAAGGACAGCGGCAATTGGATCAAGGTGCAGCGTACTGGCATGACCAACGTGGACGTCGTAGGCATTTATGCCGGCGCCTACGTGGCCAGGGTTCGTGCGGCGAGCGCGTTCGACATCACGTCCCCGTGGCGCAACTCGATCCTGACCAACCTCAGCGGTAAGCAGGGGTTGCCGCCGGCGGTGTCGTTCCTGCGTACTGTCAACAAGGTATACGGCATCGGCCTTGAGTGGGGGTTTCCATCTGGTGCTGAAGATACTCAGCGCACCGAGATTTGGAATAGCAAGACCAACGACCTCGCCGCTGCTGCGAAGTTGGCAGACTTTGCCTATCCACAGGCGAATCACGAAATGCAGAACGTCGTTCCCGGTACCAGCCTGTTTTTCTGGGCGCGGCTTGTAGATCGAACTGGAAACGTTGGCCCATGGTTCCCCGCGGTAAACGGGGTCAACGGGCAGGTAAGCATCGACCAGTCCGAGTACGAGCAATACTTCCTCGGCAAGATCCAGGAGTCGGCGCTCGGCCAAAAGCTGTTTGAGGAAATCGGGAAGATTTCTGGTGACGGTGAAGGCTCGGTGAATGAGCGGCTTGAGCAGGCCAAGCAGGAACTGCAAGACCTAATCAGCGAAATCACCGACGCCATGGCGTATGACCCGACCAAGCCGTACAGCAAAGGCGAGGTGGTCCGGCTTGATGGACGATTGTTCTCGGCGGTGAAGGCGGTGCCAGTCGGCACTGCTCCTCCGAATGCAGAGTTCTGGTACGACATGGGCACGATTGCCGAGACCACCAACGCGATGGCGCTGCAGATCCAGCAGCATTCGACCAAAATTGAAGACATCGACGGCAAGGTCACCGCGCAGGCGTCAACGATGCAGGCCCTGCAAGCGGCGTGGCGAGAGGATGACGGCACCGGCGCAATGAGCGAGGCGCTGAAGGCGTATCAGAACACGGCCAGCATCGTGACGAATGAGAAGGTGGTAGCGGAGGAGAAGCTTGCGTCAGCGACGCGCTTCACGTCCCTCGATGCCGCTGTGGGGAAGAATGCCGCCAATCTCTCAGCGCTAGAATCTGCGGTTGCAACGGACAAGGAAGCTACTGCGCAGCGAATCGAGACCATCTCGGCCACCGCCAACAACGCCACCGCAAAAGCAGAAACCGCGAGCACTGCTGTTTCCGGCTTGAACGGCAAAGTGTCTGCGCTCACCACCATCAAAACATCCACTACCGTCGGTAACAGGACGGTGATGGCCGGACTCGCCATCGGCGTGGAAGGTGAGCAGCAAGAGTCGCAGATCCTTGCGTTCGCTCAACGGTTCGCGATCCTCGATGAGGTGAGCGGCCAAATGATTGCGCCATTTGTTGTACAGGGCGGCCAGGTGTTCATGAACACCGCAATCATCAGCCAAGCCTTCATCAAGGAGCTGGTCTTGGGTATGACGCTTCGATCGGCGGCTCTCAACTCGCAAGGGTTGCCATTGCTGGAGATCGACATACCGGCGGGTACGTTCACGCTTCGTGGCCAGTCCAGCACCGGTTATACGTTGCTGAACAACAACGGCATCTATGTCTATGACTTGAACTACATCGAACGCGCAGCGCTCGGGAAGATGACGTAATGGACTATTACGGTGCGAGAACGAAAGACGCCATGGGGCGGGTAACGCTTGAGTCGTCAACGATGACAGTCCGGTCGATTGTGACCAGGCAAGTCACCGTTCCGCCCATCACCAGTAACTTCACGAGTTTTATCAGCATGCCGGAGATTACTGCGCAGTCGTTTGTGTGCGTGACCCTTGCCAGTCAGGCGAATGAGTTTGCCGCATTGCCCGCTGTGTTCTGGTCGGCAGGACAGCTCAGAGTTCGGCGTGGCCAAGGGCTGGTGCTCAACGTGTTTATTCTGACTTACCAATAGGAGGTGGCATGGACTACGGGTTCAGGTCGCGCAACGGCCAGAATTTCTTCCAGATTGACAGTGACAACAAAGTCTTGAACGTTGCGGCGTCAGGGAGCTACGCCATAGGAAAAACTCCAACATCATCGACAACCATTACCACGGCAGTCATCACCTACCCGACACCAATAACAACTACCGAAGCGCCGCATGTTTTCTTGAATCCGAAAAATCACGGCATGTATCACACGCTGATGCAGATGGGCGGGCCGGGCAACTGGACCGGCTTCTATTTCAAATTGCATTTGATGGCACCTTTCAACAGCACCGACTGTAGCGGGCGGTGGCTGGTCGCTACATTCCGTTCAACGTCACCACCCAATGAATACGATCTGCGTTTACGCAATGCCGCTAATGAACAGATCTTTGTTGGCGCAGACAACCTTCTGCTCATGACAGGCTTCCCAATCAATGAGGGCTGGTCGTTGGACAACCGCGGGGGCGAGGTATCCGGGGTCTATTGGAGCGGATACCAAATGCCTTGGACTGGCTCGTACGATGATTACTTTCTGGCGTCGACATTGCTCGGAGGGAAGATTTACAACGGCAACACAACACTGGACACGCCCTGCGGTTTCCACGCCGGAGTCCGCACGACATTGAATGGATACGTCGGGGCTATGGTGAGTTCGGAGGGCGGCACTGCCAAAAACGGCAGAACTACTTTTGCTGCACGACCCATGCGTCCGTTATGAAAATCCGAGCCCGCCCAGTGCGGGCTTTTTATTGACCAGAATTAGGATACTTCCATGCCTTGGCTTAGAGGTGGGACTGTTGCCGTCACCAATGGATCAACGACTGTTGTCGGCACAAATGCAGATTTTGCCGCGAATGCAAAAAACGGTGACGCGTTTGTCGGTCCTGACGGTGCGAACTATGAGATTGGCAACGTCGCCAGCGCGACTGTCATCTCGATTATTCCGGCTTATAAAGGGCCAACAGCCAGTGGCGTGGCGTACGCGATTATGCCCGTTCAAGGTTATCCGAAAGCGCTTGCTGATGCTTTCAGCGATATCAATCGTCAGTGGGGAGCGAAGCTTTCCGCGCTCGGCACCACCGGCAATTACGAAGTGCTGCCCGTATCGAAAGGAGGAACGGGGACTTCAAATTTGAATACTGATGTAGTCGCCGAAGGGTCTACCAACAAATACTTTTCCGGCAGCAGAGTGCTAGCGTCCTTGTTGGAGGGATTGAGTACAGCCAGCGCAGCCGTAATCGTTGCGGGTGATAATGTTCTTTCAGCACTTGGGAAGCTTCAGGCGCAAATAACCGGTAGAGCGCTCAAGGGCAATAATAATGATATTACGGGTCTTTTAGCGACTGCCTACGTTCGTACAAGCGGCACAACCAATGTGGCGCAAGGTCAGGGGCTTTATCAGCTTTGGAATACCGGCGCGGGTGGTTTGGTCGGATCGGGTGATTGGGTTTGCAACCAAGGTGGTGGCACGGGCGGCTTCAGTTGGCGCTCTGTGAATCTAAACAATACCGCAACCGGTCCCACCATGACCTACACCTATGTCGGCAACTTGAATGTTCCTGGTACGGTAAGCCAAGGTTCGGACCGTCGCCTGAAGACAAACGACGTCGAAATTCTCGATGGACTTGATCGAATCATGCAAATCCGCCCGGTCGAGTTTGACCGTCGTGACTTCCTTGACTCCACTGAATACCCCCACCATGAAGTGGGGGTAATCGCTCAGGAGCTTTTCGAGATCACACCGTTGCTGGTCACTCCGGCGGATTCGCAAAATGAGCAGGACATCTGGCGCGTGAATTACACCGGCCTGATTCCCTACCTAGTATCGGCTATTAAAACTCTAAAGGCCGAACTCGATGAGCTGAAGGCGAACGCTCAATAGATGGATCCAAACGGCACAGATCCCGCCGTTGCGCCTTCGCACTAACGGCAGAGAAAAAGTGAGGCTTGCACTGACGGAACATAGACTATGAACGGTTCATTCAGCATTGGATTGATGAGGTTGTTCAGGTAAGTTGTCGCGCAAATCCGATATCTAGAAGATTTACGCCTGATGAATGTTGCCCAGCCGGAAGGCCGTTTTACCGTCTCAAAGAAATCTCATGCTTCGATTCATCCAAAATATCGTGCCGACATTGATGGTCTGCGGGCCATCGCTGTCTTGGCCGTTGTTGGGTTTCATGCGTTCCCCTCGTTCATTCGAGGAGGATTTGTTGGCGTCGACGTTTTCTTTGTCATTTCTGGGTTTCTGATCTCCGGCATCATATTCGGCAGCCTCGACCACGCGACGTTCAGTTTTGCAGAGTTCTATAGCCGTCGTATTCGCAGGATCTTTCCGGCGCTGATCATCGTGCTGCTTTTCACGTTGCTTGCAGGTTGGTTTCTGCTGTTTGTCGATGAGTATTCGCAGCTTGGCAAACACACCGCTGCGGGCGCCGGGTTCGTTTCAAACCTCGTCCTATGGGGAGAAAGCGGATACTTCGACAATTCCGCCGAAACAAAACCGCTGCTTCACCTCTGGTCTTTGGGTATAGAAGAGCAGTTCTATATCGTGTGGCCGATCCTACTTTGGGCTTTTCACAAAGCACGGCTGAACTTCCTGTGGGTGCTGGTCGGGGTGGCTTGTGCCTCGTTCCTGCTAAACATCATCGGGGTTGAAAAAGATCAGGTAGCGACCTTTTATTCTCCTCAGACCCGATTCTGGGAACTGTTGGCCGGATCTGCTTTGGCCTACCTCTTGATGTATCGTCCTTCGGGGAGCGAAGCTGTAAATGGCAAGCTCCTGCGGAATTTGAAGGCGCTGCTTGGTGCTTTTCTGGTTGGTTCTGCGTTAGTTCTGGCGAGCAAGGACAGGGCTTTCCCGGGCTGGTGGGCAACACTTCCTGTGCTCGGCTCGGCTTTGCTTATCTCGGCCGGACCGCATGCGTGGCTAAACCGCGTCGTGCTTTCCAATCGAGTTCTGGTCTGGGTCGGCCTGATCAGCTTCCCTTTGTACCTCTGGCATTGGCCGTTGCTGTCATTTGCCCGAATTGTTCAAGGTGGAGAGCCGTCTTTCGCCATGCGTACAGCCTTGGTTGCGGCATCAATTGCTTTGGCCTGGGCGACTTACGTTGTTATCGAGCGCCGCACGAAGCATGTTCGTTCGCTCGCCCCAGTGCTGGTTTTCATGATGCTTGTAATAGGTGCTACTGGCTTCGCTATCTTCACAAATGGCGGGGCGCCGGCGCGCGCTATTGCCGTCAAGTCGACCGACCTGCAGCCCGCAAAGGACATTCCTGATTATAGGGCGTGTACAGGTGCTGGTTTGTCTGGTTTGGATATGTGTAAGGAGCCAGGCACAGTCGCACCGAATATCGCTCTTGTGGGTGATAGCCACGCCGACGACAAGTTCCCGGGCATCGTGGCGCGCGACACACAACGGTCGTGGATATTGCTCGCCAACAACAGTTGCCCGCCAGTGCTTGGCGTTTCAGTAGTCGGTAGTCAGCCAGATTGCAGTCGCCGTATGGAGGCGATTTTCGGCTGGCTGCAACAACAGGAGGGCGTCCGCGTCGTTGTGCTGTCGTTCTTCGGTGGGTACTTCCTGCCAACCAAATACGCAGCGGATCACGTCAAGAGCGGTCTGGGGCCGGGCTTTGTGAAAATCAGCATGGATGGAGTAGAAGGCCTGTCTTATGCCGATATGTTCAAAGCGGGGCTGGATAACGCGATTTCAAGACTGGAGGGATCCGGTAAGCGAGTGGTCGTGAATATCGACGCCCCCGAACTCCCTTGGTTTCCCCGGGACTGCTTGAGAAATCCATTGATGAATTGCACGCTGACGCGGCCCGATGTTCTCGCCCGACAGGGTGAGCTTCGGCGCATGCTTGAAGCGCTGCAAGCTAAACACCCGAAACTGGAAGTGTACGACCCGCTGGGCGTCTTCTGCGAGAATGACGTTTGCAGCATCAGCAAGGGTGGGGTTTTGCTTTATCGAGACTCCCACCACCTTTCCGAAAGGGGGAGTCGCATCTATGCCGAAGATTTCCTTCGCATATTGAAATAGCCCTGATCTAAAGCCGAGCCGGCCATTGCGCCGGCTTTTTTTCGCCTGGAGAAAAGTATGACTGTCACTGAAAGAGAGCGCGACATTCTTGCCCGCACGCTTTGGGGTGAGGCGCGCGGCGAAGGAACGGCCGGCCAAGTGGCCGTGGCGTGGACGATCCGCAATCGTGTGTTCGACGGAAAGGAGAAGTCATGGTGGGGAGAAGGCTACGCGGGCGTTTGCCAGAAGCCGTACCAGTTCAGTTGTTGGAACAAGACCGACCCGAACTATCAGTTCCTGATCGGCGTGAAACAGATCCCGTTCCGCGAACTGTCGCAATGTCGGGTCGCGGCTGACCAGGTAATCGACGGAAAGGTCGCCGACCCAACCGGCGGCGCCACTCACTATTACGCCACCTCTATGCCAAAGGTTCCGACTTGGGCCAAGGAAGCGACTCAGACGCTAAAGCTCGGTTACCACATCTTTTTCAGAGACGTCCCGTAAGCGAGATTCCCTGCAAGAATTTGAATCTAGGTGATATTCCCACGGTATAAGTTACAAATATCGCGTCGATAGATGCGCAGTAAATCTACATAATGACCACAAGCTTTTTAGACTGACATACATACATTGCATTACCTTTTGGAATCTCTAGGGCGATTGCGTAAGCTCCCGGTACAAGCGCTGTAGTGTCTAAAACAAAGTTATACCCTGAATTAGTAAGCTCCTTGTTATTATAGGCCTTAGCTACATCAGGACGGTCGAATCGCACAGGGTCCTTGGCAGTTGCTTCGCCTTGTGCGCCAGTTAGGCGCATTTGCAGGTTTTGCGCTGTAACTTGTGTGGCGTCGTCAAATGCCCAGCCCTGAATTTCAACTTTGCCTCGCTTAACATATACAATAGCGTCGGGTTTTCCAGAAATTACATCCACGCTGCATTTATCTGAGCCGTTCATAGTTACGGTTTTACTCGCAGTGTTGTCGTCGCAGCCTGAAAGAAAGACCGCTGTGAGAGACATAAAAGCTGCCGCACTGATTTTGCTCATGGTTTTCATGTTAACCGTCTAGGCCTGAAATTGGCGCATTCTACGTCAATCCATCCCATTTGGTTATCTTTGGCTACGCCTTTTTGACGACCTATCCCCTCCAGGATTCTTGCGACTAACAGCCTTGAAAGAGCTTTAATCGTACGCTAGCTCTGTCAGCTAATCCCCTGCGTTGCGTGAGCGCAGTCTGCTTATCCGGATTCTGTACGCTATTCTCGCTCCGCCTGCTCATTGAGCAGTCGCTGGTTCTCATGGAGCGGACGGTCACACTGATCTGCGACCTGCGTGAGGTTCCTGACTTGGCTGAGCAACTCCGTGCTCTCGCTTTGTATGCAGGCAATTTCAGACCTTCGGTCAGCCAGTTGCGAGCGCAGCGCATCTCGCTCGCCGGCAACCTCGTTATTCATCTCCAACAATCTGAAAATTTTGTCCCGAGCCTGGCGCAGTTGCAGGTTCCGCTCCGCAAATTCGTTCTCGTAGAGCAGGATTTGATGCCGGCAGGTTTCGATTAGCGTTGGGCTTCCGAGCCAATCGTCGGTGTCTTCTAATTAAAGGGGGTCCACGCGAATGCCTTTCTGAAAACTGTTTTTATATACAACAATAGACCCGCGGCGGGTGGGCGAGGGTGACGCGACGAGCTGCATTGAGAGGCGGGTGTCGGCCATAAGCAGCCGCTCGGGAGTGGTGTCTTTTGACCGGACGCTGCCGCACCCCGAACCGTTGCATAGGCTGATAGAGAACATCTGCTTTAACGCTTCCAGCCTCAGCAAAAGGCCGACACCTTGATGAACTCATGTACTGAGCAAGTTGCCAGTTTGACGTCTTTTTCTCACACAATTGATCATCAAAAGCACACCGGCTGCAATACCTTGTGTACCGCACATAAACCAGATTAGGCCTATGTGAAAAAGGGCCCAGGCACTCAAACCTAAAATCAGGGTTGATAATATCCCAAGTACAAGTAGTGGCAGGTGTTGCACAGAAGGGCTGTCCTCCAGCGAGTCGGAAAAAATGCTCCAGCATGCCCATTGCGAAAACAGCGACAACAGAAGCAAGAACATGATCACCCCCCAACCCGAAAAGGATTGTGAGGTGAACAGGTTGATCGTCGAGGTGATGGTGAACCAAAGAGTGAATACGAATGTAGTGCTTGAAGGTACGGTATAGGCTGGAAGGGCAATAGCTATCTGAATCAACTTGAGTGTTTGCAATCGAGTCATTGATACGCTCCCTGCGAGTTGAATTTTACCGCGCCCTATGGAATCTTCAGTGACTATAGATCAGGAGTTCTTTGAGGGGGAGTATGCTGACGGTCAGCTATTGGCCGATCTCTGCCTGTCGTGAGGCCTTAATCGGCCCAAAACGGAGCCTCCAAGCAAGAATGTTTGCGTCAGCTACGCTATTCCACCAAGCACGATACTGAAAGCGAGGATTGGGATGACAGTTGGCCGCAGAGATGATCTAGCCTATTCCATCCTGTTGATCACTCCGGTTCTCCTTTACGCCAGTATAGGTGCGAACCCGCTGTATACAGGCAGTGGTTACCTTGTTGCAGTCCCCGCGGCCGTGTTCGTACTGGCCTCGATTTTTCGAACGCCTGCCCTGTTTCTGACTGGTACGACAGCCGCGGCGGTGGCCACACTGTTGATCTACATGAACATCATCGCCAGCCTCGACCACCCCGAAGGGTTGTTTGGGCTCGGGCATGTGTTCTCAATGCCCGGCATGTTGGTTGGTGCATCAGCGTCGGCCTGGCTGTTGAGATACCGCGTGAAAGCAAGTTTGCCGTGGATCGTCGCGGGCATTGGCTTTCTGGGAACTGCCTCGGGATTCATGGTCGCCCAGATGGTTATGTGCAACACCCTGATGTATTGCGGACCGCTTTCATTTGGGGGTTAACGCAGGAACCGAACTTCCCCTTCTGGCTGATAGCAGTTAGTCGGGCGTCATCAAAACCGCTAGCGTCATCTTGATGAATTCTTCGTTCTTGTCGATTACCCATAGTGCGCCGCGGACGTTCTCCGCGACGTCGGCAGATCCGCGCTGTTCGACCCAGTTCGTCAATTCCATGATGGCGGCTTCGAGCGCGAGTTGGTTTTCGTTGATCTTGAAGAGTAGGGAAGGGAGCAGATCAGAGTTCGGCATTTTGGTTTCCTCCGTGGACGAAACCAGAGTAGCAGGGAGATTGATTGTTGGCAGAGCGCCGGGGAGAGCGCCAAATAGGCGCGGGGACTTTTTCGGGGATTCGTAAATTTCAGTGAAGGTCAGTGCGGCACCGTTTGCAGCGAGCGCCGATAGAAGACTCAACAAATACTGGGGTTTCATCCCGTTTTCAAGCATGGGGTGCTAGGGGTCGAGTGTTCGAATCACTCCGTCCAGACCATATTTGCTGAATAAAATCAGACACCTAAGTAGATCACATAGGTCGGCTTTTTTGTACCCGCGCAAAACTGCCCGTTGTCTTCTCAGATCCTTAAGAAGGTCGGGCCACCCAACAAGCTCGACAAGCCCCCTAAACATCTCCCAAGCCCCATCCCCCCATTTGTCACCAAATGAAAAGCCATTGTCGTCTGATGAGAAGCGGTTCGTCAGGCTGCGTCCTACAGTCCAGTCAGCGTTAATCGACGCTGCACGCCAAACTGGCAGACTGGAGAATAAGAAAACATGGCCAAAGCCGTACGCTTTTACGAAACCGGTGGTCCCGAAGTCCTTCGTTATGAGGAGGTCGACGTTGGCGACCCCGGTCCGGGCCAGGTTCGGCTGCGTCATGTGGCGGTTGGCCTGAACTATGCCGATACATACTTTCGCAATGGTACTTACCCGATCCCGATGCCAAATGGCATGGGGGTTGAAGCCTCCGGTGTGGTTCAGGCTATTGGCGAAGGGGTTACCCATGTACAAGTGGGTGATCGTGTCACTTACACCGGTTTTCTCAATACCCTGGGTGCCTATAGCACTGAGCGTTTGATCCCCGCCGCGCCGCTGATCAAGCTGCCGGAAACCATCAGTTTCGAGACTGCCGCCGCCATGACGATGCGCGGCCTGACGTCGGCGTATCTGATGCGGCGCATTTATGATTTCAAGGCCGGCGACAGCATTTTGCTGCATGCCGCTGCTGGTGGCGTGGGCCTGATCGTTTCGCAGTGGGCCAAGCTGCTTGGCCTGACTGTCATCGGTACGGTGTCCACCGAGGCCAAAGGTGAAGTCGCTCGGGCCCATGGCTGTGACCATGTCATCAATTACAGCCATGAAGATGTCGCCTCGCGCGTTCGCGAGCTGACCGATGGCGTCGGCGTCAACGTGGTGTTCGACAGCGTCGGCAAGAACACCTTCATGGGCTCGCTCGATTCGCTCAAGCGCCGTGGTCTGATGGTTTGCGTCGGCACGGCGTCTGGTCCGATTCCGGCTCTCGATCCGGTGATGCTGGCGATGAAAGGTTCGCTTTTCCTGACGCGTCCGGCCCTGGCCGATTACATCGCCGACCCGGCGGAAAAAGCCGCGTTGGCGGGTGAGTTGTTCGACCATGTTGGCAGTGGTCGGATCAAGATTGGGATTAACCAGCACTACGCTTTGCAGGACGCTGTCCAGGCTCATCGCGACCTGGAATCACGCAAGACCACAGGCTCGTCGATTTTCGTCATTTAAGGGAGTCGCCTGCCATGAAAGTCGAACAATTGACCTGCAGCATTGGCGCCGAACTGGTCGGCGTGAACCTCGCCGATGCGGTGCATGACGACGGTCTTTTTGCCGAGATTCGTGCCCAGTTGCTCAAGCATCGGGTGGTGTTCCTGCGTGATCAGGACATTACTCGCGCCGAGCACGTAGCGTTCGCCCGTCGCTTCGGCGAGCTGGAAGGTCATCCGGTGGCGGGCAGTGATCCGGAGCATCCCGGGCTGGTGCGCATCTACAAGAACCCCGATCAGCCGATGGATCGCTACGAAAATGCCTGGCACACCGACGCAACCTGGCGCGAGGCGCCACCGATGGGGTGCGTGCTGCGTTGCGTTGAGTGCCCACCGGTGGGCGGCGACACGATGTGGGCCAACATGGTCGAGGCTTACGCGCGTTTGCCGGAGGACGTGAAGGTGAAGATTGCCGACCTGCGTGCCCGTCACAGCATCGAAGCGAGCTTTGGCGCCGCCATGCCGATCGAGAAGCGTCTGGCGCTCAAGGATATGTACCCGGATGCCGAGCACCCGGTCGTGCGCACCCACCCGGAAACCGGGGAAAAGGTGCTGTTTGTCAACGCGTTCACCACGCACTTGAGCAACTACCACACCCCCGACCGAGTGCGCTTTGGTCAGGACGCCAACCCCGGCGCGAGCGAGTTGCTGCGATACCTGATCAGCCAGGCCTATATCCCCGAGTATCAGGTGCGCTGGCGCTGGAAGCCCAACAGCATCGCCATTTGGGACAACCGTAGCACCCAGCACTATGCCGTCATGGATTACTCGCCGTGCCATCGCAAGATGGAGCGTGCCGGAATCATCGGCGACAAGACTTACTGATCGACCTCTTTTGCATCGCACTCGTAAACACGTCTGCCCGGCATGATCGAGGGTGGGCGCGACAATCATAAGAACAGGAGTAACCCATGCAATTCTTCGACGATTCCCTGCACCCGGAAAACATGGAAAAGGTGGTCATCACCGTGGCCCCGTACGGCCCGGAATGGATGCCGGAAGACTTCCCCGAAGACATCCCGCTGACCATGGACGAGCAGGTGCAAAAAGCGGTCGAGTGTTATGAGGCCGGTGCCACGGTCTTGCACTTGCACGTGCGCGAATTGGACGGCAAGGGCTCCAAGCGTTTGTCCAAGTTCAACGAGTTGATTGCCGGCGTGCGTGAAGCCGTGCCGGACATGATCATCCAGGTCGGTGGTTCGATTTCCTTTGCCCCAGAAAGCGATGGTGAAGCCGCCAAGTGGCTGTCGGACGATACGCGACATATGCTCGCCGAACTGACGCCAAAACCGGATCAGGTCACGGTGGCGATCAACACCACTCAGATGAACATCATGGAGCTGCTCTATCCGCAATATCTGGAAGGCACGTCCCTGGCCAACCCGCTGGTTCAGGCCGCCTACAGCGAAATGACCGTGCCGGCCGGCCCGGCCTGGGTTGCCGAGCACCTCAAGCGTCTGATGGACAACGGCATCCAGCCGCATTTCCAGCTAACGGGCATGCATGCCATGGAAACCCTTGAGCGTCTGGTGCGCAAGGGCGTCTACAAGGGCCCGTTGAACCTGACCTGGATCGGCATCGGCGGCGGTTTCGATGGCCCCAACCCGTTCAACTTCTTCAACTTCATCCACCGCGCGCCGGACGGTTGCACCCTGACCTCAGAGTCGCTGCTCAAGAATGTGATGCCGTTCAACACGATGTCGATGGCCATGGGTCTGCACCCGCGTGTGGGCAATGAGGACACTATCATTGATCACAAGGGTGATCGTTTCGGCTCGGTTGCGCAGATCAAACAGACCGTGCGGATCGCGCATGAACTGGGTCGCGACATCGCCACCGGCAAAGAAGCGCGTGAGATCTACCGCATCGGCGTGCAGTACCAGAGCATCGAAGAAACCCTGTTGGCCAACGGTATGGCGCCCAACCGCAAGGCTGGGCAAAAAGGTGTGCCGCAACGCGGCTGATTGGCAGTAGAGGCGGAAGGTCCATGGCCTCCCGCCCGCTGCACTGCAACACGCTTGATAACAACAATAAGACAAAGCTTTGAGGAGGCTGAATGGCCTTTCACCCAATCGCCGCAGACGATGACGACGATGCTGTCGGCGTCGCGCGCCCGTATGCCTGGATCGTCTTTGCACTGACGTTCGGGCTGTTGATTTCCGATTACATGTCCCGCCAGGTGTTGAATGCGGTGTTCCCGCTGCTCAAGGGCGAATGGGCGCTGAGCGACGGCCAGCTCGGCCTGCTCAGTGGCATCGTCGCCCTTATGGTGGGGCTGCTGACTTTCCCTCTGTCGTTGCTGGCGGACCGCTTTGGCCGGGTCAAGAGCCTGGCGCTGATGGCATTGCTGTGGAGTCTGGCCACATTGGGTTGCGCCTTCGCGCAGGACTATCAACAGATGTTCATTGCGCGATTCATGGTTGGCGTCGGCGAAGCGGCGTACGGCAGCGTCGGCATCGCGGTGGTGATCTCGGTGTTTCCCAAACACCTGCGGGCAACGCTGGCCAGTGCCTTCATGGCGGGCGGGATGTTCGGTTCGGTATTGGGTATGGCGCTGGGCGGGGCAATCGCGAGCAAGCTTGGCTGGCGCTGGTCGTTTGCCGGTATGGCGCTGTTCGGCCTGCTGCTGGCAGTGCTTTACCCGATCATCGTCAAGGAAGCACGCATTGCTCCGCAGCGTGCATCCCTTGCGGCGAACAAAGCGGCGGCAGCAATCAAGCGGCCATTGCGCACGCTGTTTTCCAGCCGCTCGGTGATCGCGGCCTATATCGGCAGTGGCCTGCAACTGTTCGTCGCCGGCACCGTCATTGTGTGGATGCCCAGTTATCTCAATCGCTATTACCACATGGCCACGGACAAGGCGGGCGGGGTCGCGGCGATCATCGTGCTGTGCAGCGGCGCGGGAATGATTCTGTGTGGCGTGCTCAGCGATCGACTGTGTCGCCATTCGCCGGAACGCAAAGTCGCCCTGGCCATCGCCTACTGCCTGGGCAGTTGCCTGTTGTTGTCGGCAGCGTTCGCCCTGCCGGCGGGGCCGGTGCAATTGGCGCTGATCGGCCTCGGCATGTTGATCGCGGCCGGCACCACTGGGCCTTGCGGCGCCATGGTCGCCAACCTCACGCATTACTCGGTCCATGGCACGGCTTTCGCCACGTTGACCCTGGCCAACAACATGCTCGGGCTGGCGCCTGGGCCGTTCATCACCGGCAGGCTGTCCGATGTGATCGGCTTGCAGGCAGCTTTCCAGTTTGTGCCATTGCTCAGCATCGCGGCGGCCGCCGTGTTCTTTTATGCCAAGTGTCATTACCACAAGGACATTGCCCGGCTTCAGGGTGAGCGGATCGATGATCTGGTGGACGAATCCGTCGTAGGGGTGAAGTTGTGAGTGGTCGTTTACGTATTGATGTGTTCTTCGATTTCATCTGTCCCTGGTGCCTGATCGGCAAGCGTCAACTGGAACATGCGCAGGTACAGTTTCGCAGTCGCCATCCGGGTGTGCAGATCACCACGGTGTGGCATGGCATGCAGTTGTTGCCGCAGTTGCCGGTACAAGGTGAGCCCTTCGCTGATTTTTATCGCAAGCGCCTGGGCAATGCCGATGCAGTACTCATGCGTCAAACCCAGGTGCAGCAGGCTGCCGCAGCGGTTGGGTTGGCCATCGATTTCAGCCATATCGCGACAATGCCTAACACCGCAGACGCGCATCGTTTGTTCCAGCGCGCCAGTGAGCTGGGCAATCTTGCCCATCGTGACATCTTGCTTGAGCGCCTCTTCGCCGCTTATTTCCAGAGAGGCGAAGACCTTGGATGCCGCGAGACCTTGCTCGCGATTGTCCGCTCCTGCGGCATGAATGCGGAGGCCTTCGCCGATTGCCTGACGGGCGATGGCACGGCATTTGGCGGATCACCCGGAGCGAGCAGTGGCGTGCCGAGTTTTCAGTTCGACCGCCGCATGACGGTGGTAGGCGCGCAACCTGCTGCGGCATTGCTTGGGGCCATGAGTCAGTCACTGAAAGAAAGTGATCGCGAGCGGCAGCCGACATGAGTCTTCGTATCCCTGTGCCTGCCGGAAAACTCCCGCGCGTGGGCGCTCGTGCACTGTTCGAATTCGATGACAAAAGCCTGGCGATTTTCAACGTCGAGGGCGATCTGTTCGCCATCGACGACAGTTGCCCGCACCAAGGCGCCTCGTTGTGTGGCGGGCGCCTTGATGGGCGAGTGATTCAGTGCTGCGCCCACGGTCTGCGCTTCGATCTGCGCAGCGGTTACTTGCTCAATTCCAGCGCAGTCAAAGTTGCCAGCTACCCGGTCGAACTCATCGACGGTCAGGCATACATCGTTGTCGTTGCCGAGGAGTCCGCGCCATGAGCGCCATTGCTCTGACTCGTATTCACAGCCGAACACGGGAGCTGGCGCCAGGTTTTGTCGTCAGCTTGATCGTTGCCGCCGCAGCCTCTTTTTTGTCCGAGCATTACGCTGCGCCGGTGATGCTGTTCGCTTTGTTGCTGGGCATGGCGCTCAATTTTCTTGCCGGTGATGGTGTCTGCAAGGCCGGCATTGAGTTCACTGCGCGCACGGTGTTGCGCATCGGCGTGGCGCTGCTGGGCATGCGCATCACCCTCGAGCAAATGGCGGCGTTAGGCTGGAAGCCTGTGGTGCTGGTGGTGATTTTGGTGGTGGTGACCATCGGCGTCTCGGTGATCGCGGCCAAGGCGCTGGGCTTTCAGCGTTTGTTCGGCATGCTCACCGGTGGCGCCACGGCGATTTGCGGTGCCTCGGCCGCGTTGGCGCTGGCGGCGGCATTGCCGAACCATCCGCAGAAAGAACGCGCGACATTATTCACGGTGATCGGGGTGTCGGCGCTGTCGACCCTGGCGATGATCGTTTACCCGATGATTGCCAATTGGCTGTCGTTGTCACCGCAAGTGGCAGGCGTATTCCTCGGGGCGACCATCCACGATGTCGCCCAGGTCGTCGGCGCCGGTTACAGCATGTCGACCGAAACCGGTGATACGGCAACGGTGGTCAAGTTGATGCGGGTCGCCATGCTGCTGCCGGTGATCGTGTGCGCGGCGATGATTACTCGCATGCAGGGCGCTGACCCCACCGGCAAACGGCCGCCGCTGCTGCCTTGGTTCGCCGTCGGGTTTCTGATTCTGGCCTGCATCAATAGCACTGGATGGATAGCCCCGGTGGTACAGGGATCGGTCAATGAGTTGTCGCGCTGGTGCCTGGTGGTTTCCATCAGTGCCTTGGGCATGAAAACCCAGCTCAAGGAGCTGGCGGCTGTCGGCATCAAGCCGATCCTGCTGATGGTCGGGGAGACGATGTTCCTTGTTGTGCTGGTGCTGTTGTTGCTGCGTTGGGGCCTCTAGAGCCTGACGCGAACGCTTATGGCAGGGCTGCACTGCGTTTGACTCTGATCGCAGTGGGGCTTCGACCGGAGTGATGAACACCGGTCTTTTGCGGCGATTGCACCAACAATTGCCGTTTTTTTTGTCAGTTGCGCGAGGGGTTTTCAGTCGTCTCAGGGTTCCGTGTGGCCGGGCAGGGGGCTCGGCGTACTGGCTGGCTTGGGTTGTTTTTGCGCGCTGCGCCAAGCTGCCGGCGGCATGCCGAACTGGGTGATGAACCAACGTGTGAAGGAACTTGCCATTGAATAGCCGAGCATGTCCGCGATCCGGCCCAGCGAGTAATTCGGGTTTTCCAGATAGCGCAGCACCAGGTCACGGCGCACGTCGTTGATCACGTCATTGAAGGCGCAGCCGTCATCTTTGAGACGGCGCTGCAACGTTCGAACGTTCATGCCGTGGGTCTGGGCGATTTGCTCGATGGTGGCGCGTCCCATCGGCAACAAAAGGTAGATGGCTTTGCGCACCTCGAACAGCATCGAAGGGCCTTCGTGGTTCAGCAATGAGTCGAGGTAGCTCTGGGCATAGCGCGCCATTGCCGGGTCAGCCAAGGGGTTGGGCACGTCAAGGCTGGTATTGGGGCAGACAATGCCATTGAACTCGCTACCGAACTCCAGCTTGCAGCCGAACAGGCGACGATGCAGTTGCAGGTTGTCGGGGGGCTGATGCGTGAAATTGACACTGTAGGGATGCCAGTGGGCGCCGAGCAGGGCCGCGCACAAGCGAAACATCACCCCGATTGCCAGTTCATTGGCTTGTCGGCAGGGCATCGGCGATTCAGTCACCACCTCTTCGCGAATGATCACCATCTTGCCGGCCTCCTCGATGAAGAGGGCCAGCGAATCGTTCATCAGATGGCGGTAGTGCACCAACACTTGCAACGTGTCGCGCAGCGTCCGCTGATGGCTGAGCAGCAGGCTGACCACGCCAAAGTCCGAGAGCTGGCGTGACTCGGCCATGCTCAGCCCGAAGCTCTGGCAGCCACTGGCCGCTGCCGAATCCTCAAGCAGACGCACGGCGGCGTCGATCGGGATGCGATGTTCCGGCGCTTGCAGTTTGGCCTTGCTCAAGCCGACGCCGGCCAGCACATCACCCGGATTGAATCCCAGGTATTGAGTGACCTCCAGGTAGTTGGTCAAGACGGCGGCGCGAACAAGCTTGGGCATGCGAAGGTCTTTCCTGAGCCGGTTGCGATTCAAATTTGCGTGGCGACTATAGCCAGCACATCAGCAATTGAACAGTTGTGACGTTGTCGAAAACCGTCGCCCGATGCTGTCCAGAATCACCCCGCCGTTGTGCCGCAGTCGACGCTCACCCATTGATTACAGTGAGCTGTGGAGAACCTGCGGGGATATTCGACCAATGGTCGCTTCGCGCCAATACCTGAAACTTTGTCATGAAAAGAAAAGAGCCTGACGTCCAATGAAAAGCGCTTCGGGCGGGCGCTATCTAATGTCGGATCTATAAAAAGCCCCTGGCGAACAGAGCCAGTCGAGTCATCGAGAAAGCGAAGGTGTTGAAGTGGACAAACTGCAAACTGTCGCAACCGTTCTGATCGTCCCGGGTCTGCGCGAGCACGTTGCCGAACATTGGCAGACGTTGCTGCACACCCGACTGTACAAGGTGCGCAGTGTGCCGCCGCTGGAAGCCGACAAACTCGATTGCAGCAAGCGGGTCGAAGCGATTCAACACACATTGGCGCAGATTGACGGGCCGGTGATTCTGGTCGCTCACAGCGCCGGCGTGTTGATGGTTGCGCACTGGGCTGCCCGACACAGTCGGTCGATCAAGGGCGCGCTGCTGGTCGCGCCGCCGGATCTTGATGCCGAGTGGCCGCAAGGTTACCCATCCGCCGCAACCCTGCGCAGCCAAGGCTGGGCTCCTCTGCCCAACGGTCGATTGCCGTTCCGCAGTCTGCTGGTCGCCAGTACCAACGACCACCTCGCCAGCCTGGAAGCTGCCACGCACATGGCCGAAGGCTGGGGCAGCGAACTGCTCAATTTCGGCGAAGTCGGTCATCTCAATCCTGCTGCCGGTTATGGGCACTGGCCACAAGCCGAAGCACTCATCCTCGAGCTGGATCGCTAGTTCAGGCGCCGGTTGGCCCGCGCCATCCGGCATTTGCCCTCACTCCTGAAAATGTAAATCCCTGGAACAAGGGGTTGCACGAGGGCGGCTGCGCTTAAAACAAATACAAAAAGGCGGAGACAACGCAATGCATAACAATAAGAGTCACGGGTTTGCACCCTCGCGTTACACCCTGTTGGCCTCGGCGATTCTGGCTGCCGCCATGCCGGTCGCGCAGGCCGTCGAGCTCGACACCGGTAACCCGGACTGGACCGTGCGCCTGGATAACACGGTGAAGTACAACTACGGCGTGCGCACCGAAAGCGCCGACAAACGCATGCTGGCGACGCCGAACAACAACGATGGCGACTACAACTTCCGCAAGGCCGGGACCAACATCACCCAGCGTGTCGACCTGCTGACCGAGATGGATGTGGTCTATCAGAACCACATGGGCTTTCGCGTCAGCGCGGCCAGTTGGTACGACAAGGCCTACGAGAACACCGGCTCCAATTCCAATCCGTTCGTTAACGGCAACGACGCAAGATCGGGTCTGGTCGCCAATGATCCGCGCCTGGCCGGGGTCACCGCTGACAACGTCGGCAATGGCAGCCCGCACCTGAACAACTACGCCCAGCGTTACTACGCAGGTCCGTCCGGCGAAATACTTGATGCCTTCGTGTTCTACAGCACCGAAGTCGGCGAGGAGTCGTTGCTGAGCGTCAAGGCCGGACAGCACAACGTGTTCTGGGGCGAGACCATTCTCAACCCGGTTCATTCGATCAGTTACGGCCAGTCCGGCCTCGATCTGGCCAAACTCGCGGCCTCGCCCGGTACCGAAGCCAAGGAACTGTTCGTGCCGCGCAACCAGTTGTCGATGTCGTTCACGGTCAATCCCGAATTGACCGTGGGCGCGCAGTATTTCCTCGACTGGGACGCCGCGCGCCTGCCGGAAGCAGGCACTTATTACGGTGGTTCCGATCTGGTCGGTTTCGGTGGGCAATCGTTCCTGTTGGGCAACACCAATAGCGTGGTGCCGGGCAGTCCGCTGGGTTGTGGTCTGGCGCCGTGCAACGGCTTGACCAATGTGCGTCGCGGTCATGACCTGACGCCGGACAAGCGCGGGGACTGGGGCGTCATGGCCAAGTGGTCGCCAGCCTGGCTCGACGGAACACTCGGCGTTTACTACCGCGAAACCTCGGAAATCCTGCCGCAAGCCTGGCTGGATGCCAGAGGCCTGAGTTCGGCCAACCCCAACGGCACTCGTCCGGCAGGGCAAGTGCCTGCGGTGATCAATACGCTCAACTCGCTGAGCACCGCCACCTATCAAATGGCCTATGCCGACAGCATCAAGATCGTTGGCCTGAGCCTGTCCAAGGACTTCGGCGGGGTTAGCGTCGGTTCGGACCTGAATATCCGCCACAACATGCCGCTGGCGAGTATTCCGGCGGTTGTCAGCACTAACAGTCCGCTGGGCCTGGGCGCGGGGCTTGGCCTGTTGCCGGCGCGTACGGCGGCCACCGGTGTGATTTACGACACGCCGCACAAGGGCGACAGCATGGCCGCCACTGGCGACACCTTGCACTGGACGCTCAACGGTTTGATGACCTTTGCCAAAACCCCGGTGTTCGATTCGGCAGCCCTGCTGGGTGAGCTGTATTACAGCAACCTGCTCAAACTCGATAGCCAGAACGAAGCGCTCTACAAAGGCAAGGACACCTATCGCGGTATCGATCAGCCGACCCGCGACAACTGGGGCATAGCGGTCAACTTCACGCCGACCTGGTACCAGGTGTTTCCCGGAGTCGACCTCAATGCACCGATGTCCATCAACGTCGGGCTCGACGGCGTCTCGCCGGTCTCCGGGGGTGGCGCCAAAGACACCGGTAACTACGCCGTTGGCCTCGGGGCCGTTGTGTACAACAAATACTTTGTCGACCTGAAGTACGTGGACGCTTTCGGCAAGGCCGACAAGTGCGGTGTCAGCGGCGTGAGTACCGGCCCGACCGGAGGTGACGGCGCTGCGCCGAACGCCTTTAGCGGTAACGAAAACTACGCCTGTTACGCCGGTGGCTACTCAGCCTTTTCCGGTGGTGGTGCCACGACTGAAGATCGTGGCGCCGTGTACCTGACGATGAAAACCACTTTTTGATTCACCACTGATTTGCTCAATGCAAGCAGGAGAATAACAAGATGACATTCGCCAAAACCGTGTTGGCCGCTTCGCTGGCCATGGTCCTTGTCGCCCAGGCACAGGCCGCTGTTTCAACTCAGGACGCTGCCAGACTGGGCAACAACCTGACCCTGGTCGGTGCTGAAAAGGCCGGCAATGCTGACGGCTCCATCCCTGCCTATGACGGCGGCCTGACTACGCCGCCGGCCAGTTTCAAGTCCGGTGACAGCATGCGTCCGGATCCTTTCGCCAACGAGAAACCGTTGCTGGTGATCGACGGCAAAAACGTTGATCAGTACAAAGGCTTGCTCAGTGCGACCACGGCGGAACTGGCCAGGCGTTTCCCGACTTTTCGTGTCGATGTATACCCGACGCATCGCACCGTTTCTCTGCCCAAAGCCATCCTCGATAACGGCGTGAAGAATGCCAGCGGGGCCAAGTCCCTTGAAGGTGGCTTGGCCATCGATAACGTGCTGCCGGGCGTGCCGTTCCCGATCCCGCAATCGGGCAATGAAGCGATGTGGAACTTCCTGCTGCGCTATCAGGGCGTGAGCATCAATTCCAAGTACGACTCCTGGAACGTCGACTCCGCCGGCGTGCCGAGCCTGGCGACCACCGGGCAGGCGTTCATTTCGTATCCGATCTACGAAAACCTCGCGCAGCCGATCAGCAGCGCCGACGTGTACTACCAGATGAAATTGTCTTACACCGGCCCCGCACGCCGGGCCGGTGAAGCGGTGATGCTCAAGGATGCCGCCAACCCGTTGCAACAGCCGCGCCGAGCCTGGCAATACTTGCCAGGCCAGCGTCGGGTCAAGCTGGCGCCGAACCTGGCCTACGACACGCCTAACCCCGGCACTGCCGGTGCGGGCACCTACGACGATGTTTTCGTGTTCAACGGTGCACTCGATCGCTACGACTGGAAGCTGGTCGGCAAGCAGGAAATGATCGTCCCCTACAACACCTACAAACTGACTTACGCCCAGGATCCGAAGTCGCTGACCACCGCCAATCACTTGGCTCCGGACTTCGTGCGCTGGGAAAAACACCGCGTCTGGGTAGTGGAAGGCAATCTCAAGGCCGGTGCGCGACACATCTATCAGAAACGCCGCTTCTACCTCGACGAAGACAGCTGGACCGCTCTGGCCTCTGATCAATACGACGCCCGTGGCCAACTGTACCGTGGCTCCTTCGCGTTCCTCAGCCAGAGCTACGACAAGCAGATCCCGGATTCCACGCCTTTCATGATCTACGACCTGGTGGGGGGCTCGTACAACATCAACGGCGTGGTCGGGCCTTACGGCGGCATCAAGTACATCGATCCGCTCTCCAAGGCGCAATGGTCGTCGGAATCCCTCGCCGGCAGCGGCATTCGCTAAGCCGGCCGCAAGCAAGCGCTCGCAAGGTCCACTGCTCACCAGCATGGGCCGTGTGGCGGTCGGTGCACGCCGACCGTCGCGGCGTCAGGTGTGAACGCCAGGCACACGCAAGTGTGCCCCCGGCGCGGTTTTTCGAAGAGGACGCGGTATGTGTTCGTACAAGAATTATTTACAGGTGGCATTGGGTGTCGTGCTCGGCCTGTTGCAGGGCGTCACCTGCGCGGCTGATTATTTCGATGTCCTGGACCTGCCCGCCAAGGTCAGCGCCTTGGCCATCCACAGTCCGTTGTCCGGCACGGCCCGTGCGGGCGAACGCGTGATTGCCGTCGGTCAGCGTGGCCACATTCTGTTTTCCGATGACGTCGGTCAGCACTGGCAGCAGGCCGCGGTGCCTGTCAGTGCCGACCTCAATGCCGTGAGTTTTCCTTCGGCCACCCAAGGCTGGGCGGTGGGTGGCGACGGCGTGATATTGCACAGCAACGACGCCGGTGCGACCTGGCGCAAGCAACTCGACGGCCGCGAGATCGGTACCTTGCTGGTCAAGCACTACAGCGCGTTGGCCAGTGCAGAACCGGCCAACGAGCAATGGTCATTTCTCGTTGCTGAAGGTCAGCGCCTGTTGGCGCAGGGTGCCGACAAACCCTTGCTCGATGTCTGGTTCGCCAATGATCGCCTCGGCTATGTGGTCGGCGTGTTCAACCTGATCCTGCGTACCGAGGATGGCGGCCAGAGCTGGACACCGTTCCAGGACCGCACCGACAACCCACAGGGTTTTCACCTCAATGCCATCGCCTCTACCGGCGATGCGCTGTACATCGCCGGCGAGCAGGGCTTGTTGCTGAAATGGGACGAGGCACAACAGCGCTTCGCCGCTGTGCCAACGCCTTATCAGGGCAGTTTTTTCGGCGTGCTCGGTAAGCCCGGGGAAGTGCTCGTCTACGGCTTGCGCGGCAATGTTCTGCGCAGTACCGATGGCGGTTTCAGCTGGGTTGCGCAGAACACAGGCCTGCAAGTCAGTATCACCGCCGGCCTCGTCGATGCGCAGGGTAATTACCGCTTGTTCACCCAGGGCGGGCAGAGGCTGGTAAGCCAGGGCGCCGCTGCGCAAATGCATTGGGTGCGGCAAGCCGAGCCGTTCCCCGTGACGGGCATCACGCGCGCCGCCGACGGTGCGCTGATGGCGGTTGGCAGCCGTGGTGCACGGACGCTGTCCATTGAATAAGCCCTCGAACCCTTAGAGCGAGACCCCAGACATGGGCAATATCAAACAAGAAACCATGCCGGTGATCCGCGACCTGCGCGACTTCGACCGACAGTCCGGCAATCTGCTGGAACGGTGGGTGTTCAACTATCGTCCGCTGTTCATGCTGCTGATGGCGTTGGTCACCGTGGTGTTGGGCTACATGGCAGCGACTCGGCTGGAGCTGCGTCCAAGCTTCGAAAAGATGATTCCGCAGAGCCAGCCGTACATTCAGAACTTCCTCGAAAACCGCCAGTCGTTGCGCGGCTTGGGCAACTCGGTGCGGGTGGTGGTAGAGAACACTCAGGGCGATATTTTCGACCCCGGTTATCTGGACGTGCTCAAGCAGGTCAACGACAAACTGTTCCTCACCGAAGGCGTCGACCGCGCCTGGATGAAGTCGCTGTGGAGCCCGGCGGTGCGCTGGACCGAAGTCACCGAGGAAGGTTTTCAGGGTGGTCCGGTGATGCCCGATACCTATGAAGGCAAGCCTGAGCAGATCGAACAGCTGCGCCAGAATATTTCCCGCGCCGGTATCGTCGGCAGTCTGGTGGCCAGCGACTACCGATCGAGCATGCTGATCGTGCCGCTGCTGGACAAGGCCACTGCCAGCGGTCAACGCATCGACTACCACGCTTTTTCGCAGATGCTCGAAGAGCAGTTGCGCGACAAGATCGAGTTCGCCGGTGACACCGCTGCACGCAAGGCCGGGGAGGAGGGCAAGGGTCAGTACAAAGTCCGGGTCATCGGTTTTGCCAAATTGATGGGCGACCTGATCGACGGGCTGATTCAGGTGATGATGTTTTTCGGCCTGGCCGTCGTCACTTCGCTGATCATCATTTATGCCTACACCCGTTGCGTTCGCAGCACCTTGCTGGTGGTCGGCTGCTCGCTGATCGCAGTGGTCTGGCAACTCGGCATCGTCGCCTGGCTCGGCTATGCCATCGACCCGTACTCGGTGCTGGTGCCGTTTCTGATTTTCGCCATCGGTGTGTCCCATGCGGCGCAGAAGATGAACGGAATCATGCAGGACATCGCCCGCGGCACGCACAAACTGATCGCCGCACGCTACACCTTCCGTCGTCTGTTTATTGCCGGCGTCACCGCGCTGCTGGCCGACGCCGTAGGGTTCGCGGTGCTGATGCTGATCGATATTCCAGTGATCCGCGACCTGGCGATCACTGCCAGTATCGGTGTGGCGGTGCTGATCTTTACCTCGCTCTTGCTGATGCCGGTGTCGCTGTCTTATGTCGGCGTTGGCCACAAGGCTGCCGAGCGTGCGCTGAAAATCGACACGCGCGCAGAAGGGCACAAAGGCTTTGGCAAACTGTGGGACCTGCTCGACCGTTTCACTACACGCAAGTGGGCTACCGGCGCGGTGTTGGTCGCGGGGCTGATGGGCATCGGCGGCTTTGTCGTCAGCCTGCAACTGAAGATAGGCGATCTGCAAAGTGGCGCGCCGGAGTTGCGTGCCGACTCGCGCTACAACCGTGACAACGCCTACATCACCAGCCATTACGCGCTGTCCAGCGACCTGTTCGCGGTGATGATCAAGACCGCACCGGAAGGCTGCCTGAACTACAAGACGTTAATACTCGCCGACCGTCTGGCTTGGGAGCTGCAGCAGTATCCGGGCGTACAGGCGACGGCGTCGTTGGTTAACGCGGTGCGCCAGATCACCGCCGGCACTTACGAAGGCAACCCCAAACTCAACAGCATCCAGCGCAATCAGGACGTGTTGAACTACGCCGCGCAGCAAGCCTCGGTCAACTCCCCGGAGCTGTTCAATACCGATTGCTCGCTGATGCCGGTGATCACTTTCCTCAAGGATCACAAGGCCGAGACGCTCGATGCCGTGGTGGGAATCGCCGAAAAATTCGCGCGGGAAAACACCAGCGAAGATCGACAGTTCCTGCTGGCGGCCGGGTCGGCCGGGATTGAGGCGGCGACCAACATTGTTGTGCGCGAGGCAAATCGTACGATGCTGCTTTACGTCTACGCGGCGGTGACGTTGTTCTGCCTGATCACGTTCCGCAGCTGGCGCGCTACCCTGGTCGCCCTGTTGCCACTGGTACTGACTTCGATTCTTTGCGAGGCATTGATGGTGATCATGGGCATTGGCGTGAAAGTCGCGACCTTGCCAGTGATCGCGTTGGGTGTGGGCATCGGCGTGGATTACGCGTTGTACCTGCTCAGCGTCCAGTTGCATTACCAGCGCCAGGGTCTGCCGTTGTCCCAGGCTTACCGCAACGCCGTGTCGTTTACCGGGCGGGTCGTAGGTCTGGTAGGCATCACCCTGGCGGCCGGCGTGGTGTGCTGGGTCTGGTCGCCGATAAAGTTTCAGGCCGACATGGGCATCCTGCTGACCTTTATGTTCCTGTGGAACATGCTCGGCGCGCTGGTGCTGATTCCTGCCCTGTCTTATTTCCTGCTGCGCGAGCGGGCGCTCCAGCCGGAACCTGATACGCCGCTCTTAAGCACGGAGATCTCTCAACCTCCGGGCATTTCCCAGGCCCTGACCACTTCCGCTCCGGGCACGGCGCGAATGTCAGTCAATGAGCCCTAAGGTTTCGGCGCCTTCTTGATGTCTTCTGAATCACTCGAAGTCGCCGCATCCTTCTCGGTCTCATGCGACTCTGCGCCCGCATTACCTCCGGAAGATTCTTCGCCCTTCTTGTCGGCCTTGTCATCGTGGGCGCTCGAGCTCTTCGAGTGATTGACGCCCGGCAGGGCATTCGGCGGGGCGGCAGATTCAGCAGTGTTTTGCTCTGTCGCCATGGCGCTCATCGGACCAATAATGAGCAGGCTGGCAAACGATAGCGCCGCAATGTTCTTGTTCATCATCTAAGCCTTCACGCGAGGGGATGTACTGGCTTGGAGGTGCGAGAGAAGCAAAGGTGCAGGGTGCTGGACGAGTGGTAGGGCAAACTGCTGGCCCCCGAGTGCCATTTTCATCGTCAAACTCGCCTTTTTTCAAAAGGTTAGGTTGGCTATATGCGGACGATTGTCATCACCGTGGCAGCGCTTTCCCTGGCTGTCTTTGCTTCTGGAGCCCAGGCGAAAGAGTTGAGCAAAGGTCATCGTTTTGCCTGTACCTGGGGTTCGGATATCGCCGCAGGTGCGCAGCATTCCAAACTGTCGGGAGTTTCTTTGTATGGGGCGCGCAAGCAGTTGCAGGTGCGCAAATTCCAGCAGCCGTGGATGCGCATGACCGCGATGGGGATTATCGAGCAGACTTATAACAGCACCTCGAAGCTCAAGCCGGCGGCGGTCAAGCAGACCTACTATGAGCAATGTGTGCGCCACGAGCTGGCTCAGCGCTAGGGACGAATCAGCGCGGCCAACGACTGCGGGCATCCCGATCTACTATCCTGTGAATAACGCCATCGTCTGAGAGCACGGATATGTTCAGATCAACTCGATGCATTGCAGGTGTGATGTCGCTGGTTCTGGTCGCCGGCCCGATGGCCGCGCTCGCGGATCCCGGCAACGGTAAGGGACAGGGACAGGGACAGGGGCAGGGCAATAGCAAAGGCAACCCGCACAATGCACAAGGGGCAGGAAACAAAGGCAAAAACGCTAACCACGGGGATTACAGCCATGGCCCGAGCGTCGACCGCAGCCACGTCATCGGACTGGTCGGTGGATATCGTGACTATTGGCAACCCGGCCCTGCATTGCCCCCCGGAGTCCAGAAAAATCTCGCGCGTGGCAAACCGTTACCTCCGGGCATTGCGAAAAAACTCGACAATCGTCTGCTCGGCCACCTTCCGCACTACGACGGTTATGAATGGCAGCAAGCCGGTACGGATCTGATACTGGTCGCCCTCGCCACTGGCCTCATTTATGAAGTCCTCAACGGCGCGTTCGATTAAGCGCTTGCGGCATCGAGCCCGACTTTTTCAAGTCGGGCTTTTTCTTGCCTCGAAGATTCGTAACGTCGGCGCTGGAGTACCATGACGCACTCTCATCCTTTGCCGAGCTCAATGCCCTATGCCTGTTTTATCGCGCGTCATTTCGTTGCTCGACCAGGCGCAGCGTGCCTTACGCCTGGTTTGGGGCACATCGCGCAGTTTGTTTCTGGGGCTGGTGCTGGCGACATTGGTTGCCGGTGTGTTGCCGGCGCTGGCGGCGTGGCTGGGCCAACGGATTGTCGATGCGGTGGTGACGGCGATGCAGTTGCATGCGCAGCAGGGCGATGCGCCGCTGTGGCCGGTGTTGCGTTACGTGCTGATGGAGGCCGGGGTGCTGGCGTTGTTGTCTGCGACACAACGGGCGCTGTCGGTGCAGCAGTCGTTGTTGCGGGTGCAGCTGGGGCAGAAGGTCAATACGTTGATTCTGGAGAAGGCGCAGACCCTGTCACTGGTGCAGTTCGAGAACTCCGAGTTCTACGACAAGCTGGTGCGTGTACGCCGCGAAGCCTCGACACGGCCCCTGGCATTGGTCATGAAGTCACTGGGGCTGGTCCAGAACCTGATCATGTTGATCAGCTTCGGTGTGCTGCTGGTGCATTTTTCGCCATGGGCGCTAGCCTTGCTGGTGATCGGCGCGCTACCGGTCTTCTTTGCCGAGGCGCACTTTTCCGGCGATGCTTTTCGGCTGTTCACCCGTCGGGCGCCGGAGAGCCGCCAGCAAAGTTACATCGAAACCTTGCTGTCCCACGAGGCGTACATCAAAGAGGTCAAACTGTTCGGGTTCGCGCCGCTGCTGTTGCAGCGCTACCGGGACACCTTCGCCAGACTGTACGCCGAAGACCGGCAATTGACGTTGCGTCGCGATGGTTGGGGCTTCGGTCTAGGATTGCTCGGCACGGCGGCGTTTTACGTGGCGTACGCCTGGGTGGTGATCGATGCCGTGCACGGCAATATCAGTCTGGGCCAGATGACCATGTATCTGGTGCTGTTCAAGCAGGGGCAGGGCGCGGTCAGCAGTAGCTTGAGTGCGATCAGTGGGCTGTACGAAGACGGCCTCTACCTGTCGAATCTTTACGAATACCTGGCTGAGCCGGTGTTGGCCGATAGTGGTCATCTAACCGCTGGCGTGCGACCGGGCGATGGTCTGCGTTTTGAGAACGTCGGCTTCCGTTATCCGGGGGCTACCCGTGCGGCACTGGAGGGCATCGACCTGCATCTGGTGCCCGGCAAAAGCATGGCACTGGTCGGTGAAAATGGCTCAGGCAAGACCACACTGATCAAATTGCTGACGCGACTTTATCGGCCTGATCAGGGGCGCATTCTGCTCGATGGCAGCGATTTGCAGGATTGGGAGGAGAACACGTTGCGTCGGCGCATCGGGGTGATCTTCCAGGATTACATCCGTTACCAGTTCACCGTCGGTGAAAACATTGGTGTTGGCGACACTTCGGCATTCAGTGATGAACAGCGCTGGAAAGACGCTGCTGCCGAAGGCATGGCTGCGCGCTTCATTGAGGGGCTGGAACGCGGTTATGCCACACAACTCGGCCGCTGGTTTGCCGGTGGTCAGGAGTTGTCGGGCGGGCAATGGCAGAAGATCGCCTTGTCTCGGGCATACATGCGCCGTGAGGCCGATATCCTGATCCTCGACGAGCCGACCTCAGCCCTTGATCCGGCAGCGGAGGCGGCGGTATTTGAGCATTTCAGCCAGCACACCGAAGGGCGCATGACGTTACTGATCTCGCACCGGTTTTCCAGTGTGCGCAATGCCGATCACATCATTGTGTTGGAACAGGGCCGGATTCTGGAGCAGGGCGACCACGATGATTTGATTGAGACTGCCGGGCATTACGCGCAGCTCTTCGATTTACAGGCTCGCGGTTACCGTTAGGAGTCGCGCGCATTGCGCAGCGGCGCCGGCCCCGCGACACGTGGCAACGGTTTGGTCTGCATCAAGGCATCGAGCGCCTTGCGATAATTTTGCCCGCCCAGCGCCATGCTGTTGTTGTGCGTCGCGCCGGGTACCAACAACAAGCGTTTAGGTTGTTGAGCAGCGTTGAACAGTTGCTCGCTGAAACGCGGCGGCACGAACGCATCGGCCATGCCATGCACCACCAGCAACGGCATGTGAATCTCGGCAATCTTGTCGATGGAATCGAATTTCTGTGACAGCAGCCAGCGCACCGGCAACGAGGTGTTGGCCACGGCGGCAGCCACATCCGCCAGCGAGGTGAAGGTGGATTCGATCACCAAACCGCGCACCGCAAGCGGCGTCTTGTTACGCGTGGCGTCCTGGCCAAGTTCGGCCGCCAGATCAACCGCCACGGCACCACCCAGGGAGTGGCCGTAGATCAGGCGTTTGTTCGGATCCGGTTGCAGCAGTTTGAAGCGCTCCCACGCCACCCGCGCGTCTTCGTAAACGCTGCTTTCCGAGGGCAGATCGCCCTTGCTCTGGCCGAATCCGCGGTAATCGATGGCCAGCACCGAGTAACCTGCCGCACGCAATTGCTCGATGCGGAACAACTGCCCGGTGAGGTTCCAGCGCACGCCATGCAGATAGAGGATCGCCGGGGCGTTGGCTTTTTCCGCCGGCCACCACCAGGCATGAATGTTTTGTCCGGCCTTGAAACTCTTGGGTTGCAGATCGAGTTCCTGCACGCTGCCCGGCAAACCGCGATACCAGCCGGCATTGCCCGGCTCGATGCGAAACAACAGTTTGCGCTCGGTATGTTCCAGCACGGCACAACTCGTCGGCACGCCGATAATCAAAGCGGCCATGCAGGCAAACGCCAAGCGGCGACGGCGCAGACGAGTCATGAAGGACAGGAACATTAAACGTTTCACCACGGCGCAGACAAAGAACGCTTTTTACCAGATGCCTCGGTCTGCGCGCGATATTTTCGACCACCGCCCGTACGCAACGATTACAAAATGCTGCAACGGCTCAGTTCACCTTCAGCACGATCTTGCCGATATGATCGCCGGCCTCCATGTGTGCATGGGCCTGTGCCGCCTCTTCAAGTGCATAGACCTTGTCGATGATCGGCAGGCAGCGACCGGCACTCAGCACCGGCCAAACGTGCTCGCGCAATTGATCGGCAATGGCCGATTTCTCCGCCGCAGTGCGTGCGCGCAACAGCGAACCGGTGACCACCGCGCGTTTACCTAGGATCGCCAGCAGATCGACGTCGTTTGCCTTGCCGCCACCAAGGAAGCCCAGCATCACCAATCGCCCATCCATCGCCAGAGCGCTGACGTTACTGTTGAAGTAGGACCCGCCCATGATGTCGAGAATCACGTTCACGCCCTGGCCGGCGGTTTTCTCGGCGATCACCGCAGCGAAATCCTCTTCGCGGTAGTTGATCGGTTGGCCGCCGAACTCGCTGATCGCTGCGCATTTTGCCGGGCTACCGGCCGTGGCAAAGGCTTCGATGGCGAATTCGCGACAAAGCATCAGCGCCGTGGTGCCGATGCCGCTGGTACCGCCATGGATGAGCGCGCGCTGCCCTCGGCTGGCGCCACCGAGACCGAACAGGTTGGCCCACACGGTAAAGAAGGTTTCCGGAATCGCGGCGGCCTGCACCCAGTCGATTCCATCCGGAATGGGCAGGGTCTGGCCGGCCGGAACGCTGCAGTATTCGGCGTAGCCGCCACCATTGGTCAGCGCGCACACGCGATCGCCGAGGGCAAACTGGCTGACACCAGCGCCGAGTGCCACGACTTCGCCGGCCACTTCCAGGCCGGGAATCGGGTTCATCCCGGGTTTCATCGGGTACTTTCCGGCGCGCTGCAAGGCATCCGGCCGGTTGATGCCGGCAGCGTGCACGCGGATCAGCACTTCGCCTTCGGCGGCCACCGGCAACGGCACGCGCTTGGGTTGCAGAACGTCCGGGCCACCAGGTTGGGTAATTTCGATTCGGGTCATTTCATTGGGTAACGTCATGTCGACTCCTGTGATTAAAGGTTCTGTAGATGGGAGCGTGGTTTAAAGGCAATGATTCCCTTCAGTGAGTGCAAACACGCGATTCAATGGAAGAGGGCAGCCACCTCATTGCCTGCTCCAGCAACAACGCCACTGCAATCGCGCCGGCGGCAATCACGAACAACAACGAGTGATGCCCACCCGAGGCATTGAACAACGCCGAGTAGGCAAACCCGGCCAGTGCCTGGAACGTGGCAAACGATACGGTGGCCCGGCTCCAGGCGATTTGCTGGCGATGATGTTCAGGAATCAATTCATGCACGCGGGCCAGAGCCAGTGGCACGATGCCGGGCGGGAATGAACCGAGAATCACCGCCAGCAATGCCAAGGCTATAAATGAATGGGAAGTCGCCAGCAGCCCGAGCGTGATCGCCTGCACCACCAAGACCAGACGAATGCTCGTCCGCGCGCCCAACTTGTCCGCCAGAAAGCCATAACTCACCGGCCCGACAATCGCGCCCAACCCGTACATCACCCATACCAGCGCGCCGACGTGCGCTCCGGCTCCGAGCCCGCGCGCCACGTAATCCACCAGAAACACCATCGCTGGCACCAGACCTGCGGCCATGAAGGCGTATTGCGCGAACAGCAAATACACGCCCGGCGGGGTTGGCTGAGCCGCCGCGCTCGCTTGGGGCGCAACCGGATGCGGCAAGTCGGCAGGCCAGCCGAACCAGCTCATCGCAGTCAACAGCAACGACAATGCGCCCAAGCCCAACCAGGTTGATTGCAGACCCAAGGTCAACAATGGCGGGACAATTGTCCCGGAGCCGGCAATCCCCAGGCCGATGCCCAGGAAGATCGCGCCGCTGGCCAGCCCTTTTCGGGTTGCCGGCACATGCGGCAACACCGTCGCTGCCACCAACACCATGATCGCGCCACCGGTAATTCCCGATAGCAACCGCCAACCAAAAAACCAACTCACCGACAAAGGAAACGCACAGGCAAAAAACGCAGCGGTGACCAGCAGCATCATCAGCCGCAACGCGTTTTTATTGCCGAGGTAGCGTGCGATTGGCCGCCCGAGCAGGGCGCCGATCAGGTAGCCGACCAGATTGGCCGCGCCGAGATAGACCACGTCGTTGGCGGAAAACCACTGCGCCTGAATCAGCGCGGGAATCAGCGGAGTGTAAGCAAAGCGTGCCAGGCCGATGCTGACCAGACTGGCGCAGAGTCCGGCGAAGATTGCAGATGCAGAGGATGAAGTACGCATGAGCGCGATCTCGAGAAGGTTTATGGCGCCCAGCATATCGGCTATGTTTGCTGCATTCGCGCAGCGAATCGGCTGCGCAGCGATGCAAATCTGCATCACAAGGGGGGCAAGATGAATTGGGACGATGCACGGGTATTTCTCGCGGTTTGTCGTGAATCGACATTACGTGGCGCGGCGCGGGTTCTGGGTGTGGATCAGGCCACCGTCGGGCGGCGGATCACAGCGCTGGAAAAGTCCCTCAGCGCGACGCTGTTCTTGCGTACCTCTGAAGGCTACGCGTTGACGGCAGTTGGCGAGGCGGCGCTCAAAAACGTAGAGAAAATGGAGCACTCGGCGCTGGAGCTGGAGCGGCAGATTCAGGGCCTGGATGATCGCCTGACCGGTAACGTGCGGGTCAGTACCACCGACTCGCTGGCCATCGACTTTCTGATCCCGGCTATCGCCCGTTTGCACCAGCGGCATCCAGACGTGCGCGTGCAACTCGATGCCTCCACCCAGATCCTCAGCCTGGCCAAGCGCGAGGTGGACATCGCCGTGCGTAATACCCGACCTGACAATCCAGACCTGATCGCACGGCGGATTGCCCGGTGGCCCGTGGGGTTGTTCGCTTCACAGGCCTATATCGACACTCATGGCATTCCTGCTCAGGGCGCGGCTTTCGAGGGCCATGACCTGGTGGTTTACCAGCCGTATTTGCAGAACAACAAGGACATGACGCTGGTCGCCGAGCCGCTGCATCGCGGGCGTATCGTCGCCAGCCTCAGTTCCAGCCTGTTGGTGCGCCGCTCGATTGCGGCAGGTCTGGGTGTAGGAGAAATCCCGGTGTACATGGGCGAACGCGATGGCTTGGTCAGGCTCTGGCCGGAGCGTAATCGCCCGCAGCCCTATGAAGTGTGGCTGGTGACCCACGCGGATTTGCGCCATACCGCAAGGGTTCGGGCGGTAATCGAGCAGATTGTCGAAGGGTTTGCGCTGGAGAATGAGTGAGTGTCTGGCCTGCTTTGGAGAAGCTACGTTGCCTGACGAAACGGCCTACAACTCAGGCAGAATCCGCTGGCTTGCGGGCTTGGTTGATGGGCTCTATTGTTGCTGCAGCTCGCAGCGATGGAAATCACGCTTGTGAGTGATAAACCAGAGACGGGTATCGGTAACCATGGAAGGGGATCGGATTGAAAGCCAGTGAGTTACATCAATATCCAGTCAGTGAGACATCGAGCAAAGGTCGGAATACTCAAGTCATGAGCACGGTAAGCCGCGAAGAATTCAATGCCAGGATCGAGACCATTGAAACCAGAATGGATGCTCGAATCGACGGTGTACGCGCAGAAATCCTCGAGTTCCTTGCGATTCAGAGCGAGCGGGACAAGGCGCGAGATCAGACTCAAATTGAACGAGACAAGACTCAAGTTGAAAGAGACAAACGCTACGACCTGATTTCGCAGGAGATGCGAAAAATTTCCCGGGGAGCTGAGGAAGCCGCGAGGCAAGGGGCTACCGTCAAGGCTAATGTCTGGGCAGCCACTGTCGTCCAGTTGCTTGGAATTGTTGCCATCGTCGCAGGGGCCTATTACGCGAATCAAGCCAACATGTATGTCGCGATACAAACCACCCTGGCGGCGGTTCAAGCGGGCAAGGATATACATGCACCGTCACCGCTGGCATTACCCTCACTTACACCACCGCCATAAAAAACGGCCTTCAAAAGAAGGCCGTTTTTTGTGGTCGTCAAGCAACCTCATGGCATCTGCGGCAACTCCTGCGGCCGCAAGTCAAACACCAGCACCTCGGCGTCCACGCCATTGCTCAACGTCAGCGCCTGTTCTTCGCGAACCCGCACGCCGTCACCTTCCTGCAATCGCTGGCCGTTCAGTTCAACGCTGCCGCTCGCCACATGCACGTAGGCGTAACGATTGGCGGGCAGTTCCAGCGTAGCGCTCTCTTTGCCGTCGAACAGCCCGGCGAACACTCGCGCATCCTGGCGTACTTTCAACGAACCGTTGCTGCCGTCAGGCGAAATGATCAATTGCAGCCGACCGCGTTTTTTCTGGGTGCTGAAGTGCTCCTGTTGATAGCGCGGTTTGGCGCCGCTGACTTCCGGCACGATCCAGATTTGCAGGAAGTGCACAGGTTTGGTGGCCGAATGGTTGAACTCACTGTGCGCCACGCCACTGCCGGCGCTCATCAGTTGTACGTCGCCGGGGCGGATTACGGAACCGGTGCCCAGGGTATCTTTATGTTCCAGCGCGCCTTCGAGTACGTAGGAGAAGATCTCCATGTCGCGATGCGGATGCTGGCCGAAACCTTTGCCGGCGGCAACGCGGTCATCGTTGATTACCAGCAGGTCGGAAAAGCCCTGTTCACGCGGATCGCGATAGCTGGCAAAGGAAAAGGTGTGGAACGACTTCAACCAGCCATGATTGGCGAGGCCACGATCGGAGGCTTTGCGAAGAGTCAGCATGATGAAATCTCCTGGCGGGACGTGAATTCGTCCGAGTGAGGAGAAGCTTACTGTTAACCGTTTGAAGCAATAAGTAGATGGAAACTGAAACACTGTCGCGATGAGGTTGACAGTTCTGCTCGCCAGTTCACGCATTCTTTTCCGACGTTCAGCGCTCGCTTGGCCATAATGCTCAGCCTGACTGTTGTGTTTATTTTTTTTGATCAGTGACGTAAACCCATGAAAACCGTGGCAATGGTGTTGTTCCCCGACTTTCTGCTGCTTGATATGGCCGGGCCGATGGAAGTGTTTTCGGTTGCCAATCGTTTCCTCAAGGCAGAATCACATTATCAATTGATCACCCTTGGGACCGAGCGCGGCCCGCTGCGCGCCTCCAATGGCGTATGCGTGCACGCTGACCTGCCTATCGGTGACAACGACGAGCGCTACGACTTGCTGCTGGTGCCGGGTGGCCCGGGTGCCTATAACGAAAAATTCCCGACACTGTTCGCCTGGTTGCCCGGTGCCGTGCAGCGTGCCGAGCGGTATGGCTCGATCTGCACGGGCGCCTTCGTGCTTGGCCATGCCGGATTGCTCGACGGTTACCGCGTGACCACGCACTGGAATTACACCGAACGCCTGATCAAGGGATTCCCGAAAGCCAATGTGACGACCGATCAGATCTACGTCGAAGACCGCAAGCTGATTACCTCGGGCGGCGTTACTGCGGGTATCGATATGGCGTTGGCCTTGGTCGCCCGGGATCATGGCAAGAAACTCGCCCAGGATGTGGCCAAAGTGTTGTTGGTGGTGATGAAGCGCCAAGGCGGTCAAGCCCAGTTCAGTCCGTTGATGGCGGCTGTGGCACCGCAGGAAACCCCCGTCACCCGGGCGCAGAACTATGTGCTGGAACACCTCGATGAGGCGTTCACCGTCGAGCGCATGGCGGGGCTGGCAAATATGAGTGCGCGGCATTTCGCCAGGGTGTTTGCCCGCGACGTCAACATGACGCCGATGGAGTTTCTGCAAAGTGCGCGCATCGACTGCGCACGTAACTTGCTCGAAACCAGCGATCTGCCGCTGAAAACCGTGGCCTATAAAAGCGGTTTCGGCAGCGTGCGGCACATGCGTTCGCTGTTCGCTGAAAAGCTTGGCCTGACGCCTGCGCAGTACCGCGAACAGTTCAGCTAGAGCGGTTCTGTCCGTCCAGAGCACCCGGATGTCCGTGCGGCGTCCTGTGTGGCGGTTGTGCCGTCACCTGAGGCTGCCAAGATAGTTGGCATGGACAATCTCAACGATGTGAACTCGGCGGCGGTGCTGCGTTTCGGCCCTTACGCGTTTCATTTGCGCCAGCGGCTGATCCTCGAAGGGGATCGGCAGTTGCGCATGGGCGGTCGTGCGCTGGATATTCTCCAGGTGCTGGTCGAGCGGGCCGGCCGGGTGGTCAGCAAGGAGCAATTGATTGCTCAGGTCTGGCCGACGTCGGTGGTTGAAGAAATCAACTTGCGCGTGCACATCGCTGCGCTGCGGCGGGCGTTGGGCGATGGTGAGAATGGGCAGCGTTACATCGTCAATGTGCCGCAATGCGGGTATAGCTTTGTCGCCCCGGTGCATTACGACAGCGTGCCGCCAGTAGTCTTCGAACGGCTGCAAGCACCGCAACACAATTTGCCCGCGCGGCTGACCCCGATCACTGGCCGTGATGCGCTGGTTGGCGGTATGGTGCGGCGCCTGCCCCTGTGTCGGTTGATGACGGTGACCGGGCCCGCCGGTGTCGGCAAGACCACCGTGGCGCTGCGCGTGGCAGAACTCCTGCTGCAACATTTTCGTGATGGCGTGTGGTTGGTCGATCTGGCACAGGTCGATGTCGAAACACCTTTGCTGGAGCATCTGCTGCACGCCCTGAATTGCGATTTCGCCACGCTGCGCGCGCGTCATGCATTGCTGGTACTGGACAATTGCGAACACCGGCGCGAGGCCTGCAAGGCAGTGGTCGAGACACTGCTGGACGCCGCGCCGCAACTGACGATTCTTGCCACCAGTCGTGAGGCCTTGCAGGCCAGTCTGGAAACCGTTCAACCGTTGTTACCGCTGACTTTTCCTAACAGTTCGGCTGTCGATTGCGTCGCGCAAGCCATGGGCTATCCGGCGGTGCAGCTATTTGTCAGCCGTGCCCGCGCTCGACAGCATGATTTCAGCTTGCGCGAACAGGATCTGCCCACCGTGCGCGAGATCTGTCGTCAGCTAGACGGCCTGCCGCTGGCGATCGAGCTGGCGGCGGCGCAGATCGACGCATTGGCATTGGTTGGACTGCACTCGCAACTGACCAATGGCCTGCAATTGCTCAACCACGGCCGGCGCACGGCGGTGCCGCGTCATCAATCCATGCAGGCTGCACTCGACTGGAGTTATCAGCGCTTGACCGAGCAGGAGCAGCGCGTGCTGCAACGCTTATCGGTGTTCAAACTGGCCTTCACTTTGGAAGCGGCGCTGGGCGTGATCAGCTGCCCGCAACTGCCTTCGTCGCGACTCACGGCGGTCATCGAGCAGTTGGTACACAAGTCATTGCTGGCGGTGGAGCAGGGCGCTGGCGCGGGCAGATACCGGATGCTCAATACCACCCGGCGTTATGGCCGCGAACAACTTGAGCGCAGCGGTGAAGGCATTGATCTGGAGCGCCGACATGCGCGCTTTATCAGTCGTGTGCGTCATGCATCAAGCGAGTACGGGATCGCGCAACTCGTCGAGTAGCTGGCGCACTTTGCACAGGTCCGGCGTGGCGTAGCCTTCGGTGAAACGTTGGTAGATCGGCGTTAGCAGATCCAGCGCCTCATGATGGCGGGATTGACGTTGCCAGAGCTGGGCGAGCGAGGTGGCGCTGCGCAATTCCCAGGCCAGGGCACCTTGGGTGCGAGCGATGGACAGGGCTTGTTGCAGGATGGCTTCGGCTTCCTGAATATTTGCGGCGTCCAGACGGGCCTCATCGCGGGCAAGCCCGCTCCCACAGGATTTCAGGGTATACCGATATTTCGGGTTCAATATAGATCCACTGTGGGAGCGGGCTTGCCCGCGATGAGGCCCGCCCAGATGATTCAAATCTCCAATCAATAACGCATTCGCCCGAGCCCGCAAAATCTCCGCCGTGCTCCACCCCGCATCACCGGCCAGCGCCCGATTCAGCAAATCATCATCAACAAAGCGCTCATCCAGCGTCACCATGATTTCCCGGACCAGCCCGCTGCCATCCGCCGGTACGGGCATAGCGGCTTCAGCGTCGATCACCTGCGCGTAATGCAGCGCCCAGCGATAAAACAACAGCACCGAATGCTTCTGTGCTTGCTCAAGCAACAGATGCAATAGCGCCCGGGCGTTCTGCTTGTCGCCGTTGTAATGGGCGATCAGGCAACTGGCCAATGCCAGGGTGTAGCAGATCGAGGTGCCGTGATTGATCTGCACGGCAATGTCCAGCGCCTGTCGCGCCGTGCGCCACGCTTGCTCGGGAAATCCTTGCAGCCACAGCACCCGGGCGAGCACGGTCAGCGAGGCGACGCTCTGGTCGTACTGCACGCCAAAACCGTGGGTAAAGCGGTTGAGATGGCCACTGTGCGCCATGCGCTCAAGCACTTGCTCGGCATGAATACGCGCCTGTGGCTGGTCGCCAGCGTAATGCAGGGCCAGCACCCGCAAGCGGTGCGTGCTCAGCGACAGCAACGGGTCGCCATGCAGGCCGAGGCGGTCGAATTGTTCGCTCTGCTCCAGCGCCATCCGGTAATGGCCGCAACTGAGATTGACCGCCAGATGCCCGGATATTGCGCGCAGTTGGCCGGCGATATCCGCGTGGGCGTGGGCCAGTTGGCGGGCGTCGACAAAAGCCTCGATGGTCTCCGGGGTGGCGCCCCAAGTGTGATAACAGGCACTGCCCAGAGCCAGTTTCAAAGCGATTTTCAGGTGTGGGCAGGGGTCGTCGAGTTCATCCAGCAAATGCAACGCCCGGCGCACGTAGCCGCCGTATTCCTTGAGTAGCGACAACTCTTGCCACAACGGCGCCGAGGCCGCGGTCAGCTGAATGCCCAGATCATCCGCCCCGTCTCTGGCCAGGCTCCACTCCAGCGCTGCGCGCAAATCCTCCAGACCTCGGGCATAGCGCTCGATCCACAACGTAGTGGGAGTGTTTTCCCAGTGCGATTGCGCCTGCTGCATCAGGGTCAGGCAACGTTCGGCGTGGCGCTGGCGGGTCTCATCGAGTTCAGCCGCGACATCGAGTTTTTCCAGGGCATAGCGGCGTGTCGTATCGAGCAGGCGATAGAACACCTCTTCATCACCCACCTCGACACTGAGCAGGGATTTGGCCACCAATTGCGTGATCGAGGCGAACACCGCAGCGGGGTCGATCTGCTGACCGACGATGACGGCCGCCGCCGACTCCAGAGTAAACCCGCCGCGAAACACACCGAGTCGACGCAAGCAGGTTTGCTCGCAGCGATCGAGCAGGTTGAAACTCCAGTCCAGCGTGGCGCGCAAAGTCAGATGGCGCTCGGCGCTACTCTGGTTACCCGCCGCCAAGGGTGGCAAGCGGCCCTGCAACTGCGTCAGCAAGCCGTCCAGCCCCAGTTCGGCGACTTGCGCTGCTGCCAGTTCCAGCGCCAGTGGGATACCGTCCAGTCGGTGGCAAATCTCGATGGCTTGCGGCAACTGGGCGTCGCTCAACTCGAAACTTTCCTGCGCGGCCATCGCCCGTTCGACAAACAGCTGCAAGGCGGAAAAGCCCAGCGCCTCGGTCCGATCCAGTTCACCAGGCAACGGTGGGTAGTCGAGGGATTCCAGACGCTGCACGAATTCGCCTTCCGCGCGCAGGCTTTCGCGGCTGGTGGCAAGAATATGCACCTGCGCGGCGCCGCGCAGGATGCTTTCACTGAGCGCTGCAACGGCGTCGATCAGGTGTTCGCAGTTGTCGAGCACCAGCAGCATCTGGCGCTCGCGCAAACCATTGACCAGACACACCAGCGGATCGCCTTCGAGCAGTGACAGGTCCAGCAGCGCTGCCAGATGCGAGCAAATCAGCTGTGGGTCGTTGAGCGGCGCCAGATCCACCAGCCGAATGCCGTCGCGATAATGCCCGATCAACTGTTCCGCCACGCGCAAGGCCACCGTGGTTTTACCGATGCCTCCGGGGCCGACCAGGGTGATGCAGCGTCGGCGCGGCAGTTGCGTCATCAACTGGTCGACCAGCGGCTGACGGCCAATCATTCGCGTGCGCCGCAGGGGCAGATTGTGCCGGCCGACGGCATCGCCCGCCGGTCGCTGCTCGATAGACTCGTGCAGGATCGGCGCGACAAAACTGTAACCGCGTTGCGCCACGGTCACGATATAGCGCTGGCCTGCCTGACCGTCGCCCAAGGCCTTGCGCAGCGCTGCCATGTGCACGCGCAGATTGATGTCTTCGACGACGCTGTCCGGCCAGACTGTGGCCATCAAGTGCTGCTTGCTCACCACCTCGCCGGCGTGGCCCAGCAGAGTCAGGAGAATGTCCATCGCTCGCCGACCCAGGCGCAATGGCTGATCGCCCTCGAGCAGCAGCCGTTGCCCGGGATGAATCCGATAGGGGCCGAAACCGAGGGCCTGATTCGGGGGAAGACTCAACAACTCACTCCTGCGGTGCTGCGACGGGCATGCCGGAACAGGGCTTGGCATACGCGCAGGCCGTCTATTCCGGAGTGTCCGGGCATAATCCTCAGGTTTGAGCGTCAGTGCAACGGGCAAGGCAGGCGTCAAGATCAAAACGTGGTGGGTTGTGGGCGCTGGTTTTTCAGTTCACGCATGGCCTGACAGCGCCAGGCAAAAGGGTTGATGCCTTCGCTGCGGGTGAACATATGGCAGAAATGCGCCTGATCGCAGAAACCGCATTCCAGGCTGATTTGCGTCAGACTCAGGCCAGTGTGCTGGATCAGCAGTTTGGCGCGGGCGATGCGTTGGGTGCGGATCCAGTCTTGCGGCGAGAGCCCGGTGCTGCACTTGAATGCCCGGGAGAAGTGGCTGCGTGACAGTGAGCAGGCTTGCGCCAGTTCGGTGACTTCCAGGCTTTCGCCGAGGCGTTCGAGGATGAGTTGCTTGACGCGTCGTTCGCGTTGCGGGCTGAGTCCGCCGATCCCGCTTTTGCGCGGTTCGCTGGCAGGGGCGAGGGCGACGGTGGGGTGTAATTGAGCCATGGCCAATGTCCGTGTCGGTGGGGAAGGCACGGTCAGCGCTCTCCCTCAATCAAAAAAACAACGCTGCGCAGAGGCATTCATTGTTGAGTGGGGCGCTGTGACTGACGAGTTAATCGTTGTTAATTTCGCGCTGGCGCGGCGTTTACAGCGCCATTGATCGGGTAAAGTGCGTAGCACTTGCGTGTGGCTGGCCATAGAAGGAAACCGAGCCGATGAACCGTAACGATCTGCGTCGCGTCGACATGAACCTGTTGGTGATTTTCGAAGCGCTGATGTTCGAAAAGAACCTGACCCGCGTCGCCGAAAAACTGTTCATGGGCCAACCGGCGGTGAGTGCGGCGCTCGGGCGTCTGCGTGATCTGTTCGATGATCCGTTGCTGCTGCGCAACGGTCGCGGCATGGAACCGACCGCCCGCGCTCTGGCGATCCTCAAGGAACTGCAACCGGCGATGGATGTGATTTCCGGGGCCGTCAGTCGCGCCAAAGAGTTCGAACCGTCGAGCAGTTGCGACGTGTTCCGTATCGGTCTGTCGGACGATGCCGAGTTCGGTCTGTTTCCACCGCTGTTGCGCCAGTTGCAGCAAGAGGCGCCGGGCATCGTCGTGGTGGTGCGGCGTGCCAATTACCTGCTGATGCCGGCCCTGCTGGCCTCCGGAGAAATCTCCGTCGGCGTCAGCTACACCACGGATCTGCCCGCCAACGCCAAACGCAAGAAACTGCGCGACATTCCCTGCAAAGTCCTGCGCGGCGATGATCGCCCGGGGCCGCTGACTCTGGACGAGTATTGCGAGCGGCCGCACGCAATGGTGTCGTTCTCTGGCGACTTGAGCGGCAATATCGACCTCGACCTGGCCAAGCTTGGCCGCTCGCGCCGTGTGGTTCTTGGCGTGCCGCAGTTCAGCGGCTTGCGTGCCTTGCTCGCTGGCACCGAAATGATCGCCACCGTGCCGGATTACGCCGCGTGTGCATTGGTCGAGGGCTGTGGCCTGCGCGCCGAAGACCCGCCGTTCCCGATTGATGCCGCGCAATTGTCGATGGCCTGGAGCGGTGTGCACGACAACGATCCGGCCGAAAAATGGCTCAGGGCGCAGATCAGCCAGTTCATGTCGGCAGCGCTGGACATCCCCTCAATCTGAAACAACCCCAAACCCTGTAGGAGCTGCCGAAGGCTGCGATCTTTTGACTTTGGTTTGAAAAAAAAGATCAAAAGATCGCAGCCTGCGGCAGCTCCTACAGGAGTTGTCGAAAGTGAGCACACCCATCCAATTTCCTCGCGCCCGGCATCGGCATTATTCAGGCCAATGACATTTCAAGGGTCGGGTCATGAACGCTTCACAATGCGATGAACGGGCGGGCGACGTCGGTTTGCTGTTCCTGCGGGTCAGCGGCGGGTTGTTTCTGCTTTGCGTGCACGGCATGCCCAAGTTGCTCGACTTCACAGCGCAACTGCAACTGATCGAAGACCCGTTCCACCTCGGTGCCCACCTCACATTGATCCTGGCGATCTTCGCCGAAGTCCTCTGTCCGCTACTGATCGTCGCCGGGGTGCTGGCGCGATTGGCCTGCTTGCCTATTCTCTTTGTGCTACTGGTGGCCTTGCTGATCGTGCATCCGCAATGGTCTGTGGCCGAGGGGCAGTTCGGTTGGCTGCTGTTAATCCTCTTTACCACTGTATTCATCGCCGGGCCCGGACGGCTGGCGCTCAATACTCGTTTGCCCGGAGTGCTGCGTTATGCCTGAAGTCCTGAGTCCAACAGCACCGGGGGCCGGTGAGACCGTCACGCTGATCGTCAAGCACCGGGTCAAGGCCGGGTTTGAAAAGCCCTATGAAGCCTGGCTGCGCAATATTGTCCGGGTGGCGGGGCTGCGCGAAGGGCATCTGGGCGTTGACGTTGTGCGCGGCAAGCTGGCGGGACTCGACGCATACACCTGCGTTTTGCGTTTTAGTTCGACCGAAGCCATGCAAACGTGGCTGGAGTCGCCGCAGCGCCAGGCGCTGGTCGACGAAGCCGCGCCAATGCTGGCCGATGGCGACCAGACCGAAGTCGCCCCAATCAACGAATTCTGGTTCGCCCCGCTGGCCGATGCCGCCACGCCGCCGCCGCGCTGGAAGCAGGCCGTGATCACGCTGTTGGTGATTTTTCCGCACACCCTGCTGGTGCCGCTGATCTGGGGGCCGCTACTCGGGTTGCATCCACTGCTTTCCAACTACGTGGTCGCCACGTTCCTGATCACCCTGACCATCGTGCTGTCGGTGGTCTACGTATTCATGCCCCCCGTGACCCGTTTGTTCGCGCCCTGGCTGGAAGCCGGTCAGGCCCATGCCCACGTCGACCCCACAGAACACCCGTCACGCTGAAGCCCATTCATTTTTTGTCGAAGGAACTGCGATGAGCGCCGATCTGATTCTGTTCAATGGCCAATTTCATACCGTAGACCGCACTAAGCCGCTGGCCAGCGCGGTGGCGATCAAGGACGGCCGCTTCGTGGTCGTTGGTAACGACACGCAAGCCATGGCCTTGCGCGGTCCGGGCACGCAAGTCGTCGATTTGCACGGCCGCTGCGTCATTCCCGGGCTCAACGACTCGCACTTGCACCTGATTCGTGGCGGTTTGAACTACAACCTCGAACTGCGCTGGGAAGGCGTGCCATCGCTGGCCGATGCCTTGCGCATGCTCAAGGAGCAAGCCGACCGCACGCCGACCCCGCAATGGGTGCGCGTGGTGGGGGGCTGGAACGAATTCCAGTTCGCCGAAAAACGCATGCCGACCCTCGAAGAGATCAATCAGGCCGCGCCGGACACCCCGGTGTTTATCCTGCATTTGTACGACCGCGCGCTACTCAACCGCGCCGCATTGCGCGTGGCCGGCTACACCCGTGACACGCCGAACCCGCCGGGTGGTGAGATCGTGCGCGATGCCAACGGCAACCCGACCGGCATGCTGGTGGCCAAACCCAACGCAATGATTCTGTACTCGACGCTGGCCAAGGGGCCGAAGCTGCCGCTGGAATATCAGGTCAACTCGACGCGTCAGTTCATGCGCGAACTCAATCGCCTCGGCCTGACCAGTGCGATCGATGCTGGCGGCGGTTTCCAGAATTATCCGGACGATTATCAGGTGATCGAACAACTGGCCAAGGACGACCAGTTGACCGTGCGCATCGCCTACAACCTGTTCACCCAAAAGCCGAAAGAAGAGCTGACCGATTTCCAGAACTGGACCGGCAGCGTCAAGTTGCATCAGGGCGACGACTTCCTGCGGCACAACGGCGCCGGCGAAATGCTGGTGTTCTCGGCGGCGGACTTCGAAGATTTCCTCGAGCCACGCCCGGACCTGCCGCAGACCATGGAGCAGGAATTGGAGCCGGTGGTGCGCCACCTCGTCGAACAGCGTTGGCCGTTCCGCTTGCACGCCACTTACAACGAATCCATCAGCCGCATGCTCGACGTGTTCGAGAAGGTCAACCGTGACATTCCGTTCAACGGTTTGCCGTGGTTCTTCGACCATGCCGAAACCATCACCCCGCAGAACATCGAACGGGTCAAAGCGCTGGGCGGCGGTATCGCGATTCAGGATCGTATGGCGTTCCAGGGCGAGTATTTCGTCGACCGTTACGGTGCAAAAGCCGCCGAAGCCACGCCACCCATCAAGCGCATGCTGGCCGAAGGCGTGCCGGTCGGCGCCGGCACCGACGCCACGCGGGTGTCCAGCTACAACCCGTGGACCTCGCTGTACTGGATGGTCAGCGGTCGCACCGTCGGTGGGCTGGCGCTGTACGAAGAAGGTTTGCCACGCACCACCGCGCTGGAATTGTTCACCCACGGCAGCGCCTGGTTCTCCTCCGAACAGGGCAAGAAGGGCCAGATCAAGGTCGGGCAACTGGCGGATCTGGCGGCGTTGAGTGCGGACTTCTTCCACGTCGAGGAAGAGGCGATCAAGTGGATTGAGTCGGTGCTGACCGTGGTTGGCGGCAAGATCGTCTACGCCTCTGGCGATTTTCAGGACCTCGGGCCGGCCAGCGTGCCGGTGCTGCCGGACTGGTCGCCCGTGGTCAAAGTCCCGGGCCACTGGCGGCCGAATTCTCCGTTGCAGGCGCAAGTGCACCAGTGCAGCGGCCCCTGTGGCGTGCACTCGCACAGCCATGAAAAAGCGCGTTTGTCGAATGCGCCGGTCAGTGACTTCGCCGGTTTCTGGGGCGCGTTCGGTTGCTCCTGCTTCGCCTTCTGATCTCTTTCAAAAGCGTCGGCCATGCGGTCGACGCTTCACGCAACATCCATCCGTCCATCAAGGAGTTTCCCCATGAGCGTTCCTTACACACGTTTGAACAAAGACGATGCGGTTGTGCTGTTGGTCGATCATCAGACCGGCCTGATCTCGCTGGTGCAGGATTTTTCGCCGAACGAGTTCAAGAACAACGTGCTGGCGCTGGGCGACATCGCCAAGTTCTTCAAACTGCCGACCATCCTCACCACCAGCTTCGACGCCGGCCCCAACGGCCCGATCGTGCCTGAGCTGCTGGAGCAATTTCCGGACGCGCCGTTCATTCAACGTCCAGGCCAGATCAACGCCTGGGACAACGAAGATTTCGTCAAGGCGATCAAGGCAACCGGTCGCAAGCAACTGATCATCGCCGGTGTGGTGACTGACGTGTGCGTGGCATTCCCGACCCTGTCGGCGATTGCTGAAGGCTTTGAAGTGTTCGTGGTAACCGACTCTTCCGGCACCTTCAACACCACCGTGCAGCAAGCAGCGTGGGCGCGGATGTCGGCGGCCGGTGCGCAACTGATGAACTGGTTCTCCGTGGCGTGCGAGTTGCAGGGTGACTGGCGCAACGACATGGAAGGCCTGGCGAATCTGCTGTCGAATCGCCTGCCGAACTATCGCAACCTGATCAACAGCTATACCAAGTTCACCGCTAAGTAAGATCAAAAGATCGCAGCCTGCGGCAGCTCCTACAGGGGGAACGCAGTCCAATGTAGGAGCTGCCGCAGGCTGCGATCTTTTGCTTTAACGCTTCTGCAACCAGCCCAGAAACCCACCTTTTCTGACCGGTGCCGCGTTGGCCAACAACGCCAGTTGACTGCTCTGCTGCCGTACGGCCTGCAATTTGTTCAGCGCCGTCCCCACCTCTCTGCGCTTTTCCATGCACTGGCGCGTGAGGGTCTTGTCGAGACGGTAGATGATCGAAGACGTCATCGCGGTAAACGTCGCCTGCGAAGGCGTGTCCGCCAGAATGCTTTGCTCACCCATGACCTCGCTCGGCCCCATGCGCCCGGCTTCAGTCTGGTCAGCGCCATCCGGCACCGTCGCGCTGACCACGCCGGTAGCAATCACAAACAGACTGTCCGGCACTTCATTCAAATCAAGCACGACCTGGCCGGCGCTGTACTGCTGCGCGACCATCGATTCTGCCAGTCGGTCGCGTTCATCAGGACTCAGCGAACGGAAGATCTTCACTTCATCGAGCAATGCACGGGCGCGGGTCGTAGGCTCGATCACGCCGTCCGGATGCCGCGAAATTCCGGCAGCCTCAAGATGCCGATGAGCAAGGTCGAACAGTTGATTGCGCACTTCGCTTTTCTTGCCCAGCTCGGCAATAAAACCGCTGGCCACGTATTCGGACATTTCCTCACCGGCTTCTTTCAACACCACTTTCGGCGCCGGCGACAACAGCAGGCTGCTGCTGCCTTGCAGCGTGCGATCAAGGGCATCCAGTACGCGGCGCGGGCGAATGTGGTTGGGGACTTTGATGCTGATCGACACACCGTGCATGTTGTTCGGGCGACTGAGGTTGACGATCTTGGCCTTGGCCGCCACCGAGTTCGGCACCACGGCCATGGTGCCGGCACTGGTCAGCAAGTGCGTGGCGCGCCAGTCGATGTCGAGCACCTTGCCCTCGACGCCGTCGATCACCACGAAGTCGTCGACTTGATACGGTTTTGTGGTGTTGAGCACGATCCCGCTGAACACATCAGCCAAGGTGCTTTGCAGCGCCAGACCGACGACGATGGCGACCACACCGGAGGTTGCGAGCAAGCCTTTGACCGGCAACTCCAGCACGTAACCCGCCGCCGCGACAATCGCGACCAGAAACACCAGCGCACCGATCACGTCCTGCAACAAGCGACCGCTGTGGCCGATGCGGCGCATCAGCGCCAGGCCGATCACCTCCGTCAGCACTCGCGCCGCATACAGCCACCAGAGAATGCCCAACGCCGTCGCCCCGAGCTGCGCCACCCGGTCATCGACGAACAGCGGCGCCTGCAAAGGGCTGACACCGGCATTGATGACCAGCGCGCTAAACCCCAGGAACAGCGCCAGCCGCACCCCGACCCGTGGCGCACGATGGGTAAATGGCGTGAAGTGCCAGAGCACGGCGTCAACCACCAGCAGCAGGGCACTCCAGGACAGCAGGTGGGCGAAGAGGAAGGACATTGGGCATTCTCCGAGGCGGATGGGAGTCTGAGGCGAGGAAGCTTCAAGATCAGGCACAAAAAACGCAGCCCCGGCACGTCCCCTGTAGGAGCTGCCGCAGGCTGCGATCTTTTGCCGTCAAGGCTGCAAGTGAGTCTTGAGTTCAGCCGCCGCCTGACGCACCGCCGCCTTCACCTCAGGAATCTGACTCAGCGGATTGAGCAAACCAAAGTCATGAATCATCCCGTTGTAGCGCACCGACGTCACCGGCACGCCGGCCGCGTCGAGGTGCCGCGCATAACCTTCGCCTTCGTCACGCAGCACGTCGAACTCGGCGGTCTGCACCAGTGCGGCGGGCAGGCCTTTGAGCTGTTCAGTGCTGGCGTTGAGTGGCGAGGCATGGATCTGGGCGCGCTCGGCCGGGTTAGTGGTGTAGTTGTCCCAGAACCACTGCATCATGCCTTTGGTGAGGAAGTGGCCCTCGGCAAATTGCTGGTACGAGCCGTCGTCGAATTGCGCGTTGGTCACTGGCCACATCAACAACTGGAAGCGCAGGGCCGGGGTTTTCTGTTCCTTGGCCATCAGCGCGACGACCGCCGCCATGTTGCCGCCGACGCTGTTGCCGGCCACCGCCAGGCGCTTGCCGTCGACGCCGATGTCCTTGCCGTGCTCGGCCACCCATTTTGTGGCGGCGTAAGCCTGGTTGATCGCGGTCGGGTACTGCGCTTCCGGCGACGGCGTGTAATCGACGTACACCGCTACCGCGCCAGAACCCACAACCAGATCACGGATCAGGCGTTGGTGAGTCGGGTAGTCGCCCAGCACCCAGCCGCCGCCGTGGAAGAACATGAATACCGGCAGTTCACCTTTGACCTTGGCCGGACGCACCACTTTCAGGTTGATGGTCTGGCCATCGACCTTGATCGCCTTGTCGCTGACTTCAACACCGGACAGGTCCACTTTCACCGAAGCCTGCGCACCGGTCAGCACTGCACGGGCGTCTTTCGGGCTGAGTTGCTCCAGCGGTTTGCCACCCCCAGCGGCGAGGGCGTCGAGGAAAGCTTGGGTGTTGTGCTCGACACCGCTGGTCTCGGCGGCGAAAGCGTTGCCGATGGACAGGGCGAGGAGGGTAGCGGTCAGCGTCTTTTTAATGATCATGTTCAATTCCTTTTTCAAGTGTGTTCGCGATTGGCTCGTAGGTTGGTTTCAACACCGTGGACACAGATTAATAGGGTGCCGTGAAGTGAAAAAGCGGCTATAAAGCGTTTAACTGTCCACCAGAGAGTGACAATGAACCCGTTTGAAGACATGCGTATTTTTTGCCAGGTCATGGACTCCGGCAGCTTCACCGCGGCGGCCGATCAGTTGGGCCTGTCCAAGCAATTCGTCAGCCGCCGCTTGATGCAACTCGAAGACCGCCTCGGCGTGCGTTTGCTCAATCGCTCGACCCGCCGCCTCGACGTTACGCCGCTGGGCCAGAGCTATTACGAATCGGCGCTGCGCCTGCTCGGCGAAGTCGAACAGGTCGAACAAGGCATCGCCGGGCAGACTGCCGAGCCTCGCGGCACGATTCGTCTGAGCGCGCCGTTGTCTTTTGCCGTGGCGCATCTCGGTTGCTTGCTGCCGGTGTTTTTGCAGCGCTACCGCGAGGTCACGGTGGAAGTGGATTTGAGCGACCGTCCGGTGGATCTGCTCGGCGAAGGTTACGACCTGGCGCTGCGCATCGGTGTGCTGGAAGACTCGACGCTGATCGCTCGCCGTATCGCCAGCATCGAACGGGTGTACTGTGCCAGCCCCGCGTATCTGGCCGAACGCGGCACGCCACTCAAACCGGAAGATCTGCTCGGGCATGACTGCTTGCCGTATGGCCATGGGCGTTCAGTGCAGTGGCGGTTCAACGCGGGGCAGGGCAAACCGCTGCTGGTGAATGTCGCCGGGCGCATGCGCGTCAACAACGGTGAGTTGCTCAGGGATGCGGCGGTGCAGGGGATGGGGATTACCTATCTGCCGACGTTTATTGTTGGCGCGGCGTTGAAAGAGGGGCGATTGGTGGCGGTGCTGGATGATCTGCGGCCAGAGCCGCTGACCTTGTCGGCGGTCTACCCGCAGCACCGTCAGGCCTCACGCCCGGTGCAGGCGTTGGTCGAGTTTCTGCGGGAACGGTTGAATCAGAGCAACGTCGCCCTTTAAGCCGTACGCAAATCAACTGTAGGAGCTGCCGCAGGCTGCGATCCTTTGATCTGGTCTTTAAAAACAAGATCAAAAGATCGCAGCCTGCGGCAGCTCCTACAGGGATTGCGGTGTTTTCAGGATGGTTTAGTTAGTGCGTTTGTCATCGCCTGGTTCGCCACCGACATGCACGCCGCGATCGTCCCCGACCTCACCGGCACGGTGTACACCATGATCGTCGCCTGGCTCTGAGTGGGTGCCGCTGCGTCCCGAGGAGGATGCGGAACTGCCGGAGTGTCCGGCGCCCTGACCACCGCTGTCACCGCGGCCACTGTGACCGCCGCCGTCGCCATGGCCGCTGCCTCCACTGCCGCCATGTCCACCACCGTTACCTCCGCTGCCGCCACCGCTCCCTCCATGACCGCCGCCGCTGCCGCCACCACCGCTCCCTCCATGGCCACCGCCACCGCCGCCACTTCCGCCTTCCTTCGCCTGAACACTGGAAATGCCCGACAGGCTGTCTGGAATCATTACCGTAGACGCCGACAGAACCGCGCCGATGGCCATCGCGAGCATGAGCTTTTTAATGTGCATATCGTTCTCCGTTTTGTTGTCTGGGGTGGGAACGTGGATGTGCTTTGTTGCGATTGATCCGACCCGTTCCCGCGGTCAGTGAATGCTGGAAGCCAGTTCGAAAATCGGGATGTACATCAGGATCACGATCACCCCGATCAGCAGGCCGATGAAGGTCATCAACAGCGGTTCGAACAACCTCACGAACCACTCGATCCAGCGGCTGATTTCTTCGTCGTAGAAGTCGGCGCTGCGTTCCATCATTTGCCCCAGGTTGCCGGATTGTTCACCGGCGCGCAGCAGGCGTAGCGACACCGGTGTCACCAGACGATTGAGCTCCAGCGCGGTGGACAGCGACTGTCCCTCGCGCACGCGTTCGCAGGCCTGATCGAGCCGCGCCCGCGAAGCTACGGTGAGCAAGCCGCGCACCATGCCCATGGCAGTCACCAGTGGAATCCCGCCTTGCAGCAGAATCCCCAGCGAACGGTAAAAACGCGCCAGTTCATACATGAAAATCCGTTGGTGCACGGCGGGCAGTTTCTCCACCAGTCGATCCAGCCCACGGCGAAACCCAGGTTGTTTCTGCACCACGGCGAGGGCGGTGACGATCGCCGCCAGCCCGCCAAAAAACTCCAACTGATGCGCGTGCAGAAACAGGCCGCCGCTCATCAGTATCTGCGACAGCCACGGCAGATTCGAGCCCAGTCCTTCGAACACCAGACTGAAGCGCGGCACCACGTAGCCCATCAAAAACAACACCACACCCCCGCCGACCACCAGCAACAGCAACGGGTAGATCGAGGCGCTGACGATCTTCTGCCGCACCTCGTCCATGCGTTGGCGGTAACTGACGTAACGACCCAACGCCTCGCCGACCGCGCCGGTCTTCTCGCTGGACTGCACCAGCGCCACGTACAGCGGTGGAAACACTGCCGACAACTGACCGAGGGCCTGTGAGAAGGATTTGCCTTCATACAGCAGGCGCACCAGTTCACTCAGGGTTTTGCGCGCAGCAGGGGCGGTTTCTTTTTCGGCGAGGCTTTCCAGCGCATCGATCAACGGCAGGCCGGCATTGAGCAGGGTGGTCAGCTCCTGGCTGAACAGCACCAGATTGAACGTTTCGCGCTGACGCAGGCGCAACGAGCGCCAGTGTTTTTCGGCATGCAGGCTGAGCACACGCAAGCCTTGATCCTCGGCAATATGCCGCGCTTCGCTATGCCCCGGCGCCTCGATACTCAAGGAAACCACGCCCGCCTTGCCGACGGCTTTCAGATGAAATCGCATGGGCCGCGCTCCACTTACTGCCAGTTGGTCACTTCGGCGTTTTCGCCTTCACCGCCGGGTTGGCCGTCCTTGCCCATCGACAGCAAGTCGTACTCGCTGTTTTCGCCGGGGTAGCGGTAGGCGTAGCTGCGGCCCCAGGGATCCTGCGGGAGTTTTTTCTGCAAGTACGGGCCGGTCCATTTCGCCTCGTCACTCGGCGCAGCCACCAAGGCTTGCAAGCCTTGTTCGGTGGACGGGTAGTGGCCGACTTCCAGGCGATACAGATCCAGCGCCTTGCTCAGGCCTTCGATCTGCGCCTTGGCCACTTTCACTTCCGAGCGGCCAAGTTGAGCGAAGTATTTCGGCGCGACGATCCCGGCCAACAGGCCGAGCACCACCAGCACCACGAGCAATTCGAGCAGGGTGAAACCGCGTTGGGCACGCGGACGAAAATGCAGCTTCATGATGACCTCCCGTGAGTGGCAGTCGAGTCGCCTGAAGGGTCTATGCAATTGCCATGCTCAGCCTCGACAAAATTCGTCTGATGGCCGCAAGCCCTTGCATTACGGGGTTTTCACGAGTCGGCACAGTGCTTGCGTATGGCTCAAACGTGATCGGCCATTGGGGCATTTCCCCCAATTTATCGGGGTCGGTCCGGGGAGGCCCGACATGAAATTTCTGACTGGCGGATTGCTCGGTTGTGTACTGCTGAGCGGTGCCGCGCAAGCCGATGTATTCATCTCCGTGGACGCCAAGGGCAGCTACGTTCTGTCCAATGTGCATCGTCCCGGACGCACTTATGAACGGGTGATTCACGAGGCGCAAGCGCCCCTGGTCAGCCTTGATCAGCAGCCGCAAATGATCGCCAGACAGCCGTACGCGGAACTGGTCTCGGCGGCGGCCAAGGTCAATCAATTACCTGAAGCGCTGCTGCATGCGGTGATCAACGCCGAGTCGCGTTACAACCCCGGCGCCACCTCACCCAAAGGCGCGGGCGGGCTCATGCAATTGATGCCGGCCACCGCGCGGGAAATGGGCGTGACCGACGTCTACGACCCCAAGGCCAACATCCAGGGCGGGGCCAAATACCTCAAGCGCCTGATGACCCTGTTCGACAACGACATCACCCTCGCCGTGGCGGCTTACAACGCCGGGCCTGATGCGGTGCTCAGCCGGGGACGGGTGATCCCGCCGTTCGCCGAAACCCAGCGTTACGTGCCCAGCGTATTGCGCCAGTACCGGCGCTTGCAGGGGCTGGCAGTGGACGCGCCGTTGTAAAGGATGTCCCCGGTTTCCCCCACTATCGGGGCAATCCCGGCAAGCGCGAAGAGTGGGGAATCGGGTGGGGAATATCCCCCGGAATCTCAAGTGATTTAAGTAGACGGTTGAAAACAAACGGATTTTTTTGTGGCACGCGGATTGCTCCAAGGGTTTTGTCGAGCATCGTTCCCTGCGAGCACCCATTTCGAGGTTTCTGATCATGGCCGGCCTTCATTCCGCTCCGTCCCTCATCAAACTGCTGCTGTTGCTGGCCCCGATGCTCAGCGTCGACGTGGTCAGCGCGGCGGTGCGCTGCGAACGAAACCTGGTGGCCAACGTCGTGGCGTTCGATCAGCCGCTGATGTTCAACCGCCTCGGCGCGCAGAACGCCAACGGCATGATGTTCGCGCTGCGCCGCGACGTGGTCGATGACCACGACGTCTCGCTGGCTTTCGGCGGCGCGGCAGTGCCGGGCAAAGTCTCGTTGCGCGCCGACAAGCGTCCACGGCCACTGGTGTTGCGCGTAGCCGCCGGGGATTGCCTGACGATCAATCTGCAGAACCTGCTCGACTATCAGGCCAACCCGAACAAGCACTTCGAAGTCGAGGGTGAAGAGGAAGGCGAAGACGGCGTACAGAACGCCAATGCCGGCGAACAATTCAAGGTCGATGAGCAGGTCGCCGACCGCCACGTCGGGTTCCAGGTCAACGGCCTGCAAGCGGTGAACAGCATCGACGATATTTCTTCGTACACCGGCCGCAACGCCAATAGCCTGGTGGTGCCGGGGGCCAGCCGTTCCTATACGTTGTTCGCCGAACGCGAAGGCGCGTTTGCCGTCAGCAGCCGTGGCGCAACTTTCGGTGGCGAGGGCGCCGCGGGTAACGTTGCCAATGGCCTGTTCGGTCAAGTGGTCGTGGTGCCGAAGGGCGGCCGCACTTACCGCAATACGCTTACTGAAGAAGAAATGCGTCTGGCGACTTCGGGGCGCACGCCGGCCGGTCATCCAATCGTCGATTACCAGGCGCGCTACCCGCAGCGCGAACCGTGGCTGCGCGAAGGCAAGGCCGGCACACCGATCATCAATATGGTCGATGGCAACGAAATCATCTCCAGCGAAAGCGATGCCATCGTGATGGGCAGCAACGCTGACGGCAGCTTTCCAGCCAGCACCTATCCGCTGGAGTCGGTGGGCAAACGCAACCCGGCGATCCCCAATCGACTGGAACCGTTCCGCGATTTCGCCTCGCAGTTCCAGGACGAAACCGCTGCGACTCAAGCCTTTCCTGCCTACTGGGCCGACCCGGTGATGGCGCATGTGCTGGAGCCGACTCGCGACTCGTTCATGATCAACTACGGCTCCGGCGGCATGGGCGCGGAAGTGGTCGCCAACCGGTTGGGCGTGGGGCCGATGCACGACTGCCTGTCCTGCGCCTACGAAGAATTCTTCCTCAGCTCGCACACCGTCGGTGACGTGGCGATGCTGGTCGACGTACCGGCCAACGCCGGGCTTGAGAACATCGCGCCGGGGCAGATCCCCCGCGCCGATCAGATTGGCGTGAAAGCGACCATGGCCCTGTATCCGTCTGAACCGTCCAACGTCAACCACAGCTACATCGGGGACTTCGTCAAATTCCGCAACACCCATAACGGTCACGAGCAGCACATTTTCCACCTGCACGGCCATCAGTGGCTGTTCAATCCCAATGACGACAACTCCGATTATGTCGACGCCCAAGGCATCGGTCCGGGCGCCGGTTACACCTATGAAATCGCCAACGGCGGTTCGGGCAATCGCAATCGGGTAGCCGGTGACGCGATCTATCACTGCCACTTCTATCCGCACTTCGCGCAGGGCATGTGGGCCATGTGGCGCGTGCACGACGTCTTCGAAGAGGGCACTCGCCTGGAAGTCTCGCAGCAAGGTGAAGACGGCTATCACAGCGAACCGTTCGCCTTGCGCAGCGGCAAACCGGCAGCGGGTGCACGCGCCTTGCCGGACGGTGAAATCATCGCCGGCACGCCGATCCCGGCCATTGTGCCACTGCCCGGCAAAGCCATGGCGCCGATGCCCGGCAAAGTAGTGGTGGTGCCGAAAATCGGCGAAACCCTGATTGCCGGCAATGACGACGAAGAGGAAGAAGAGGGCGACGACGGCGAACATCACGGCGGCAACGCGGCTGGCCAAGCCATCGGTTCGCTGGCGCTGGTGGACCGCAGCGAAGCCAACCGCAACGCTGACGGCACATTGAAAAACCCTGGCTACCCATTCTGGATTGGCGGCATGGAAAGTTCGGTCGGCCAACGCCCACCCACTCCACCGCTGGACATGCTCGACGCTGCCACCGCACAAGCACTCAAGGCCAGCGGCAAAGCGCTGTGGGCCAACCTCGACCCTGCGCAATCGGGCGGCTGGGATGGCGGTTTGCAACGTCATACCCTCGACGGCGTATCCGCTGGTGGCGAGGCGAACACCGTGACCACCTCGCTGGATTTCTCCAAGGAAGTCACCCGCGCCAAGCCGATTTATCTGCCGGAAGAAGGCACCGAAGTCGAGCAATCGGCGATGGCCTTCCACGCGAAAAAAGATCACCCAAGCTTTGCCTTGCTGCCCGGCAACCAGGTGGTGGCCAAGGCCTTCCGTACCAACGGCGCCTTGCCGATGGCGGGCGCGCCGTACTACGAACCCTGCATGGATGATCGGGCCAAACGCCTGACCAGCAGCGCCGGCACCGGTGAATTCAACAGCGGCGAACGCATCGACGGCATGTCCTTCACCGGCGCCTCGACCTTTACCGCCGACCGTCCGCGCATCTACAAAGCGGCGAATATTCAGTTCGACGCGGTGTACAACAAGGTTGGCTATCACTTCCCGCAGGCGCGCATTCTGGCGCTGTGGGAAGACGCCTGGCCGGTGATCACCAAGCAGCGTCCGCCAGAGCCACTGGTGATGCGCATGAACACCTTCGACTGCGTGCAATACCAGCAAACCAACCTGGTGCCGGCCACTTATGAGATGGACGACTATCAGGTGCGTACGCCGACCGACGTGATCGGCCAGCATATTCACCTGCCGAAATGGGACCTGACCTCGGCCGACGGCTCGTCCAATGGCTGGAACTACGAGGATGGCGTGCTCTCACCAGGCGCCGTGCAGGAGCGCATTCTGGCGATCCGCGAGTTCAACCAATGCGAAGGCACCGACCCGCGCGATGGCACGCAAGCATGCCCGAAAGCCAAGGCGCACCCGTTCTTCGGTCAGTACGGACGTAGCGACTGGATGGGCGCACGCACGGCGATGCAACGCTGGTTCGTCGACCCGGTGGTCAATGCCAAAGGCGTTGATCGCGGCCTCGGCACCATCTTCACCCACGACCACCTCGGCCCATCGACGCACCAACAGATCGGGCTGTACGCCACCGTGCTCGCGGAACCTGCCGGTTCTACCTGGTTCCACGCCGAAACCGGCGAGCCTCTGTACAGCGGCGCACGTCAGGACGGCGGGCCGACTTCGTGGCAAGCGGTGATCAACACCGGCGACCTCGACGGCGACGGCAAGAACGACAGCTTCCGCGAGTTCTTCCTCGAATACAGCGACTTCCAGCACGCCTATGAAGCCGGCGTGTACGTGGGCGCCGGGCCGAACGGCGTGCCCAACCCGCAAAGCTTCCCGGCCACGGCTGACAGCTTCCGCTACGCGATCAACCCGCCGGTGCGCAACAACGCCAGCACCTTGCTCGACGGCATAGTGGAAGTGCAGGGCGGTCAGGTCCCAGGCTGCCCGAGCCGGCCTTGCCCACAGGCGATCTCGGTGGATGACCCAGGCATGTTCGTCGTCAACTATCGCAACGAGCCGCTGGCCCTGCGCGTCTACGACCCGAACAAACTCGGCCCGGACGGCAAGCGCGGCATGCAGGCTGACGGCCTCGGCGGTGATCTTTCGTTCGCCATGCACAGCCGCACTGATCGGGCGATTCCGGCGATGAACCTGGCGCCGAACCTGATCACGTCCGCCACCGGCCCAACCGGCGGCACCACGTTGTTCCCACCGCACATCAACAAGGGCGGCGCGGAACCTGGCGATCCGTTCACGCCGATGCTGCGCACTTACACCGGCGACAACGTGCGGCTGCGGGTGCATGCCGGCGGTCATGAAGAGGAACACAACGTCACCCTGCACGGCGTGAAGTGGCTGCAAAGCGGTTCCGGCTTCGGCAGCAGCTCCAACTCGGGCTGGCGCGCCTCGCAGATGATCGGCATCTCCGAGCAGATGGGCTTCATTGCGCCCGTGTCGATGCTGTCCAGTTCGGCGGCTACCACCGGGGATTATCTGTACTCGATGGACGCCTCGATCGAAGGCTATTGGAGCGGCATCTGGGGCGTGATGCGCAACTACACTGCGCAGCGCAGCGACCTGTTCGCCTTGCCGAACAATGCCAAACCGATGGGGATGCGTAACACCGTGGCGTTCGACGGCAGTTGCCCACGGATCAGCGCCAACCCCAACGGCATCGGCACCCGGCCGACTGTGCAGCGCAATTATGAAGTGGTCGCGGCACTGGCCAACGACATCCTCGGCAACTCGCTGGGCCTGACCATCGGAGACCCGGACGGTATCGGCCAGCATGTCGGCGGGCCATTGAATCCGGCGGGCGGCACCCTGGTCCTGAACTCGCGCACCGTGAGCATTCCACAGGTCACGGTGACCGATCCGGAGGATGGCGAAACCATCACCATCGGCGGCCAGAGCGGGCCGTTGCATGATCCGACCGCGATTCTGTATGTGCGCAAATCTGACCTCGATGCGACAACCGGCAAGCTCAAACCCGGTATCCCGGTCGAACCGCTGGTGCTGCGCGCAGCCGCCGGTGACTGCATCAACATCACCCTGGAAAACCGCCTGCCGAGCATGATGCCCGACCTGACCCAGACTGCGGTGATGCAAGGCATGGTCAAACGCGACCGCAACAGCGGCCAGGGTTCGACCACCTTCAGCAATAACCTGATGCGGCCGTCCAGCCATGTCGGTCTGCATGCGCAACTGCTGGCCTATGACATCACCAAATCCGACGGCGTCAACGTCGGTGCCAACCCGATCCAGACCGTGCCACCGAGAGTCGGCAGCAGCGGCGCGTACCCGACCCGTACTTATCAGTACTACGCCGGGCACCTGGAGCGTGAAGGCAAACCGGTGACTCAGTTGGGCCGCAGTGTCGACAACATCAACGCCACGGCCATCGAGTTCGGCGGCTTGAATTTCACGCCGGCTGACGTGATCAAGCAATCGCAAAAAGGTCTGGGCGGCGCGATGAGCATCCTGCCGATCGGCTCTACCTGGGTCGACGATGCGCGCAAGGCCAACGCCACGGTCACCGCGCCGGGGCAAACCGTCTACCGCGACTTTGCGATGGTCTGGCACAAGGCGTTGAACACGCGCTGGGCCAATGGCCGGCCGGTGGAAGGCATTGCCGCCGAGGGCTTCGGCATGCCGACCGATCCGCAGGACAACTCGAGCATGGCCATCAACTACAAGACCGAGCCGATGTGGTATCGCTTCGGCCTTGCCCCGGATGCACCGTTCGGACATGCCGATGGTGCCGGTTATGGCGACATGGTCAACGCGCACATGGCCTACAGCAACGCGCTGGTCGGCGGTGATCCGCAAACGCCGGTGCTTTACGCCAAACCGGGGCAACCGTTCCGTACGCACATTCTGATGCCAACCGGTGGCAGCCGCGGCAGCACCTTCCAGATGGATGGGCACGTGTGGTCGGTCAACCCGTTCCTGGCCGAGAAGAGTGATGTCGGCGGCTATCCGACGGGGACGCCGGGCGTGGGGTCGGTGCGGTTCGGTTACAACCCGATGTCGATGTACATCGGCGCCCGCGAAAGCGTGCTACCGGCGGCGCACTTCAGCTCGATGATCCCGAGCGCCGGAGGCAGCAACGCGATACCGGGTGATTACCTGTTCCGCGACTACGGCGCCTACGGCAACACCTCGGGCCTGTGGGGATTGTTGCGAGTGACCAACGAGCCAGAACCGGCACCGCCTGCGCAGTAGCTGGATGGTGAAGCAGATGCCGCCATCGCTGGCAAGCCAGCTCCCACAGGTTCAGGGGTTGGCAGGGAGAGTGCGGGATGAATGCGATCCCTGTAGGAGCCAGCCTGCTGGCGATTGGAATCGACGCGGTTTTTGCTGGTGAAGCAACTGCCGCCATCGCTGGCAAGCCAGCTCCCACAGGTTCAGTGGTTGGTAGAGGGAGTGGGGGATGAATGCGATCCATTGTGGGAGCTGGCTTGCCAGCGATTGGATCGACGCGGTTTTGGCTGGTGAAGCGGATGCCGCCATCGCTGGCAAGCCAGCTCCCACAGGTTCAGTTGATGTAGGGAAAGTGCGGGATGAATGCGATCCATTGTGGGAGCTGGCTTGCCAGCGATTAGGATCGACGCGGTTTTGGATGGTGAAGCAACTGCCGCCATCGCTGGCAGGCCAGCTCCCACAGGGGACGGCGGTGTTTTGCAATTAGAGTCAGGGGAGAGCGACATGGACAGGATCATCAATTTCATCGGTGTTTGTACGCTAGCCATCGCAGGCGCTTTGTTGACGCTTGGCGAGGTTGCGCTGGCGCAGACCGAGCCCGGCCAGACCCTGGCCCGCGACGGCGTATCCATCGCCTTCAACCTCCAGCCGCTGGCCAGCGACGGCAAGTTGCGTGAAGGCGAGTTTGCCGACGTGCAGTTCCGTGTCACTGACGGCGTGTCAGGCCAGCCATTGTCCGGCGTGGCGCCGGGGGCGTGGATCGATGCGCAGGCGCTGGCCGCCGATCAGGCCCAGGGCCGCGACCAAAGCTGCAAATCCCGCGTCGGCGTGTACCTCAAATCCAACATCGGCGCGCGGCCACTACTCGACCTCAACAGCTATTTCCTGCTGGTGATGAACCGCGATGCCAGCGTCGCAGTGGTCGATCCCTCAGTATCGGTCGGCGGCATCACCAGCACCCTGGCGCGCATCGAACTCAAGCAGCCGCCGATGGATTGGGTCACGCCCAAAGACAACAAACGCGTATTCATCTCGATGCCGATGGCCGGCGAAGTGGCGGTGATCGACAGCGAACAATTCAAAGTCATCGATTCAATCAGCGCCGGTAGCCAACCGGTGCGGGTGGCGCTGCAACCGGATGAACGCCTGCTGTGGGTCGGCAACAATGCCGCCAAACCCAACGAATCCGGCGTCACTGTGATCGATGCCCAAAGCCTCAAACCGCTCAAGCACCTGGCAACCGGCCTCGGTCACCACGAAATCACCTTCAGCAAGGACAGCCGTTTCGCCTTTGTCAGCAATCGCGACGACGGCACCCTGAGCGTGGTCGATGTCGCCAGCCTGAGCATCGTCGAGCAAATCAAGACTGGCTCCAGCCCGCTGTCGGTGGCGTACTCGCCATTGTCCGGCGCGGTGTACGTCGCCGATGGCAAGGACGGCACGGTGACGGTGGTCGACAGTGCCAGCCACAGCGTGCGCCGGGTGATCAAACTGCAACAGGGGCTCGGCCCGATGGGCTTCAGCGCCGACGGGCGTTTCGGTGTGGTGCTCAACACCGTGGAAAACCGCGCGACGGTGATTGATGCCTCCACCGATGCCGCTATCCACGACCTGGACGTGTCCGCTGAACCCTATCAAGTGGTGTTCACCAAGGCCTACGCCTACGTGCGCGGACTGGCCTCGCCAAAAGTCACCATGATCAACCTGGCCTCGCTCGGTGAGGGCCGCCAGCCGATCAGCCAAGGCTTCGAAGCCGGGCCGCAAGCGCCGCGCATGGCCGGTGACTTGCCGCTCGCCTCAAGCCTCGCGGTGTCGCGCGATGACAACGCGGTGTTCGTGGTCAACCCGGTGGACAACACCACCTATTTCTACGCCGAAGGCATGAACGCGCCGATGTCCGGTTACCCCAATCGCGGGCAGATCGCCCGGGCCGCGATGGTCATCGACCGCAGCCTGCGCGAGGTCTCGCCGGGGCTGTACAGCGCGCGAGTGAAACTGCCGGCGGCGGGACGTTTCGACGTGGCATTCCTGCTCAATCAACCGAACATCATCCATTGCTTCACCGCGCAGATCGAACCAGACGGCATGCCGGAAAAACATGTCGGCGTGCCAAAGGTCGAGTTCCTTCTGGACAAGACCGCCGTCGCGCTCAACGACCCCTACGTGGTGCGTTTTCGCATCGTGCAGGGCAAGCAGAAAATCCAGCGCAGCGGCGTCAAGGATGTGCAGTTGCGCTACTTCCTCGCGCCGACTTCACACCCCCGCGAAGTGGCCGCGCAGGAAGTTGCCGATGGCGTGTACGAAGCGCCCGTGACCCTCGACCGCAGCGGCGCCTGGTATTTGCATGTGCGCGCGGCATCGCTGGGTGCCGGGTTCGATGACAAGACATTTGCCAGTGTTCGGGTCACCCCCGGCCAGACTCAGTGAGAGGACATCACCATGAAAGACATCACTTGCCGTGGCTTGCTCAGCCTGTGTCTGCTGGCCGTCAGCGTCCAGCAAGTCCAGGCGCATTCGGCGGATGAACACGCCGGCCACACCGCGCCCGCCAGCAGTACGCAGGAACACGCCCAGGTGAAATTCGCCAACGTGCCGCTGCTCGATCAGAACGGCAAAACCGTGCGTCTGGAGCAAGATCTGGTGCAGGACAAAATCGTCGTCATCAGCTTCATCTACACCAGTTGCACCACGGTCTGCCCGGTGGTCTCGTCGATTATGGGCAAGGTGCAGAAACAGCTCGGTGCGCGGGTTGGCAACGAAGTGCAGTTGGTGTCGATCAGCATCGATCCGCAACGCGACGACCCCAAGCGCTTGCAGGATTACGCCCGCGCGTTCCAGAAAGGCCCGGGCTGGAGCTGGCTGACCGGTTCGCCACAATCGATCAATGAAACCCTCAAGGGTTTGGGCAGTTTCAGCGGCGACTTGAAGAGCCATCAGCCGCTGATCCTCGTCGGCGACGGCAACAGCCGACACTGGATGCGCTACTACGGCTTCACCGACCCGACAGTGCTGGCCAAGGAAGTCGAGAAACTCAGCGGCCAGCGCACTCATGCCAAACACACCGCCATCGCCATGGAGCAACAGCCATGAGAATGCTCGACTGGATAGCGCTCACCGTGTGTTTCTGGGTGTTCAGCAATGTCGCGTTTGCCCACGAGGGGCATGCCCCTGAGCCGTCAACCGCGGTTGCCGCCGCGCCCGCTAAAGGTACCCACGACGCGCAAGCCTGGTTCACCGATACGCCGCTGCAAAATCAGCACGGTGAAACTCTGCGCTTCTACAGTGATGCGCTGCAAAACCGCGTGGTGCTGCTCAACGTGATTTTCACCAGTTGCAACGACGCCTGCCCTTTGATCACGCGCAAGCTCAAGGAAGTCCGCGAGCTGCTCGGGGACAAGGCCGACGGCATCACCTTCATTTCCCTTACCAGTGATCCGCTGCGCGATACGCCGGCGGTGCTCAAGGCTTACACCTTGAAACAGGGTTCCGATGACCCTCATTGGCTTTTTCTCACCGGCGACAAGGCGCAGATGGATCTGGTGCTGAGCCGTATCGGCCAGATCGTGCCGACGCCTGAGCAACATTCCACACAGTTGATCGTCGGCGATGTCGCCAACAAACGCTGGAGCAAGATTCGCCCCGATGCGCCGGCCGCCGCCATTGCCCAGCGCCTGCAATTGCTGACAATGCCCGTGGCCGGTCGCTGAGTCCGCGCCATGAACAGCGCCCGCGTCCTCGCCCTGATCCTGCTCGCGAGCGTCAGCCTCGGCGCGGTGGCATTGCCGCTGACGCCGGAGGAGGCGGCTGGCAAACGCCTGTACCGCGAAGGTCTGTCGGCCAGCGGTGAAGCGATCATGGCGCGGGTCGGCGCGGCGGATATGTTGCTGCCGGCCACCAGTCTGCCGTGCGCCAATTGTCATGGCGCCGACGGCCTTGGGCGACCCGAAGGCGGGGTGCGTCCGCCGCAGTTGAGTTGGTCGCGACTGACCAGCGCTTACGGCCAGCAACAGGTCAACGGCCGCAACTATCCGGCCTATAACGATGCAAGCCTTGCGACAGTCATTCAACAGGGCCGCGACCCCGGCAACAACCGCCTCGACCCGAGCATGCCGCGCTTTGTGCTGTCGATGAAGGATCAGCGCAATCTCACCGCTTACCTCAAACGCCTTGCCGATGAACGCGACCCCGGCCTCGATGCCGAGACCTTGCATCTGGGCACGTTGCTGCCCAGCCAGGGGCCACTGGCCGAGGAGGGCGCGACGGTCGCAGCGGTGCTCAACGGCAGCGTGGCGCGGATCAATGAGGCTGGCGGGATTCACGGCCGGCAACTGCGCCTGACCATCGCCGATCCTGGCGCTGATCGCACCAGTGCCGAACAAGCGCTCAAACGCCTGATCGACGATGAACAAGTGTTTGCCCTGATCGCGCCGATGGCCCCGGCATTGGGCAGCGAACTGGCCCCACGGCTGGAACAGGCTGGCGTGCCGCTGATCGGCACTTTGTCGTTGCTCGGAGCGGTGCAGGCCAGCCCGCAAATTTTCGAGCCGTTGCCGGGCTTGCGTGAACAGTTGATCGCTCTGGCCGATTACGCGACCGCCAGCCTGCGCGTGTTGCAAGGGCCGACACTGATCGCTTATCTCGACGACCCGGCGCAGGCGCAGACAGCCAAAGTGCTTGGCGAGTATTTGCACAGGAACGGCTGGCAGAACGTCCAGATTCAGGCCTACGACCCGACAGGTGACAGCTTGCCGCTGGGCTCGCGCTCGGTGTTCTACCTGGGCAGCGGCGGCGGCTTCAGCCATTTGGCGGCGGGTTTGCAGCGTGCCGGGCAGGTGCCGTATCTGTTCGCGGCGTCGAGCCAGGTGGCCGGGGATCTGTTGAACGTGCCGCAAGGATTTTCACGGCGGGTGTTCCTCGCCTATCCCTTCGTTCCCAGCGACTGGACCCAGACCGGGCGCATGGCCCTGACGCTGCTGCGCGAGCATCAAGGCCTCGGCGCCCAGCATGCGGTGCTGCAAGTCGGCGCATACGCCTCGATGCTGCTGCTCGGCGAAGGCATGAAGCAGGCCGGACGTGACGCCAGCCGCGAGAAACTGGTGGCAGCGCTGGAAGGCCTGCACGACTTCGACACCGGCCTGACCCCGCGCATCAGCTTCGGCCCCGGACGACGTCTGGGCTTGAGCGGCGCACATGTGGTCACCGTGGATTTGCCCGATCAGCGTTTCTATCTGGTTGCACCCTACAAACCGATTGTCGCCAGCCCCTGAATGGAGGCTCTGCTCATGAAGCTCAAGATGCTGTTAATACTGCTGACGTGCTGGTTGCCGATGGCTTTCGCCAGTAATGGTCCGGCGGCTGCGCGGGTCAATGGCGAAGAGATTTCCGAGTTTCGTCTTGAGCGATTTTTTGCCGAATACCTGGAGGATCAGGGCCGCGCAGTGGCGAGCATTCGCAGTCCCAAGGCCTATAAACAGCTGCGTCAGGCCGCACTCGATGCGCTGATCGACAAGGAATTGCTCTGGCAGGAATCACGCAAACGCGGCCTGCAAATCGATGACCAAACGGTGCAGCAGCAAGTCGAGCAAACCCGCCAGGCCATCGGCGGCAACGAACGATTCGTGCGGCGTTTGCAGGATGCCGGTTTCGATGAAGCCTCGTTCACCGAATACACCCGCCGTGAGCTGGCCGCGCAGCAAATGTTCGCCCAACTGATCCGCGCCAACACTTTGCAACCACGGCACCTGCTGGTTCGGGTCGAGCCGCAAGCGGATGCCGCCACAGATGCGGCGGCGCGTCTACGCTTGATGAAGATGCGAGCTTCTATCATTGATGGCGCAATCTTCGCCAGCGATGCGGTACGCTCGCCATTCGGCTGGCATTTGATCTATGTGGCGAACCACTTGGAGGCGGGCGATGTCCCAGATTTGCAGGGGCTTGAAACAGCTCGGACGCAGCGCGCCCGACAGCAACAGACCCAGGCTCGTCGCCAGGTGCTCGCGCAATTACGGGCGCAGAACAGGATTGAACGAACTGACGACGATTGAAGGTTCCCCCCCAACAGTGGGGAATGGCTTCGATGCCCATTCAGGTGCTTCCCCGTTTCTGGGGAACGGGGTACCGGGACGAGCGGGCATTGTCATGAAATTCAAGGACATGAAGACTTAAATTTACCGGCACTCAGCCTGGCATGAAGTGTGCGTTAGCCATTGTAAGGCGCACTTCAGCGGGTTCAGTTTTCGGACTTGCAGGTTTCAAGGAGTCGACCTTGGTTAACAAAGTACTGGTTGTCGAAGACGAACAGCTGCTTGCACAGAACCTGCAGGATTATCTGTCGGCGCAAGGGCTGGACGTCCGGATTGCACATGACGGCGCGACGGGTATCGGCTTGGCCGAGGCGTTCGCTCCCCAAGTGTTGGTGTTCGATTACCGCTTGCCCGATATGGAAGGATTTGAGGTGCTCGACGCGGTCCGCCAGAACAGGACGTGCCATTTTGTGCTGATAACGGGTCACCCGACCGCTGAAGTCTGTGAGCGGGCGCGGCAACTGGACGTCAGCCACATCCTGTTCAAACCGTTTCCATTGGCGGAACTGGCCCGAGCTGTCTGCGACCTTCTGGGCATCCAGCGCGAAGCGAAACCCGGTGCGAGCCCTTCCGAGGGCTTCGTCGAACGACGCCAGAGCAGGACCGAGAGCTTCCCGTTGCAGTTGTACGATGGCAGTTGGGTGCTGGCGGATCGCCGAAGAAACAGGTTGGCGACCCTGGCACCGGACGACGATCAAATGCTCACCGGGGAGTAATGGCGCGATAGACGTTCCGGCACTCGCCGCAATTGCCTCCCGCGCCGTCAGGGCCTCAAGCCCCGGGTGTTGGAGAGCAAGCCATGGATCGTCTGTCCGTTGTCGTCGAACCGCAGGTTGCGCAAAACGTTGCATCCAGTTTTTCAAGTGAACAACTGTCCCAGGCCCGGGCGCGGGCCGCCAGTTCCGGCGAACGGGTGCTGGATGCGCTCGGCGTGCTCTGCGAACTGGCGCCGATGCCGTTCATTGATTGCCTCGGCGCGACCCTGCATTACCCGGTGCTCGACACCGACGGCCTGTTTGCCGCGACACCGGTGTTCGACCGGGTCACCCTCGCACAATGCCTCAAGCGTGAATTCATCCTGCTGCGCCACAACGACGAAGTCATCGGTGTGTTCGCCGACCCCTTCGATTCGGCGCGGCTGGCCTGGATCGACGACTGCCTGCACGGCGCGCCGCTGTATCTGGTGCACGCCGACGACCTCAAGGCTTATCTGGCTCGCCACGAAGAAAGCTTCCACGCCGTCGAATCGCTGAACGCCCAGGGCGACACCCACAGCGAAATCGACACCCTGCAAAGCCTGTCCCTGACCAGCATCAGCGAAGACGCCAGCAGCGTGGTGAAACTGGTCAACTCGACCCTCTACGACGCGCTGAAAATGCACGCCAGTGACATCCATCTCGGCACCACCGGCCACGGCCTGGTGATCAAGTACCGCATCGACGGCGTGCTCAACAACATCAGCAAGGTTCAGGGCGCCGAGTTCGCCGAGCAGGTGATCTCGCGGGTCAAAGTCATGGCGGAACTGGATATTGGCGAGAAGCGCGTGCCGCAGGATGGGCGTTTCAAGATCGGCATCAGTGGTCGGCAGATCGATTTTCGCGTGTCGATCATGCCGAGCATCTTTGGCGAAGACGCGGTGTTGCGGGTGCTCGACAAACAGGATCTGGCCGACAAGGTCTGCGGCGTGCAATTGCAGGCGCTGGGCTTTGAAGACGAAACCCTGCGTCAGCTGCGGCGCCTCGCCGCCGAACCCTACGGCATGGTGCTGGTGACCGGCCCCACCGGCAGCGGCAAGACCACCACGCTGTACGCGATGATCACCGAGATCAACCACGGTGTGGACAAGATCATCACCATCGAAGACCCGGTCGAATACCAGTTGCCCGGCGTCCTGCAGATCCCCGTCAACGAGAAAAAAGGCCTGACCTTCGCCCGTGGTCTGCGCTCGATCCTGCGTCACGACCCGGACAAGATCATGGTCGGTGAAATCCGCGATCCGGACACCGCGCAGATCGCCGTGCAATCGGCACTCACCGGCCACCTGGTGTTCACCACCATCCACGCCAACAACGTCTTCGACGTGATTGGCCGCTTCACCCAAATGGAAATCGACCCCTACAGCCTGGTCTCGGCGCTCAACGCGATTCTCGCTCAGCGCCTGATCCGACTGGTGTGCGCCAGTTGCAGCACGCCGGTCAATCCGAGCGATGAAGAACTGCGCGCCTCGGGCCTCGATCCGCAGAAAGTCGATCACTACCACTTCGTCCACGGCAAGGGCTGCGGTCACTGCCGGGGCAGCGGTTATCGCGGGCGCACGGCAATCGCCGAGCTGCTGCACCTGGACGACGAACTGCGCCAGATGATCGTCGAGCGCCAACCGATTACCAAAATCAAAGCCCTGGCTTGTGCCCGTGGTTTGCGCCTGTTGCGCGAATCGGCGCTGGAGCTGGTGGAGCAAGGTCGGACCACGCTGGAGGAGATCAATCGTGTCACTTTTATCGCGTGATCAATTTGTCGCCGTGCTTGGCGCCAGCGGTGTCGGCCTGGCGCAGCGGCGGGGTAGCGAAACCCTGTGGCTGGGCAGCGTCGGTTACATCGACGAAGGCTTCCAGAGCTACGCGGTGGCGCTGGATACCCTTGACCGTCTGCTCGGTGAACACGCCCGCGCCGGTGCCGAGTTGAGCGTGGTGATTTCCAGCCACTTCTGCCGGTTCTGCCTGGTGCCATGGAGCGCGCACATCAGTAGCCCTGAAGAACTGCGCGGCTTCGCACAACTGTGTTTCGAAGACCTGTTCGGCGCACCGACGCAAACCTGGGGGTTGGTGCTGTCCGCCGAACCGGCAGGGTGCGACCGCATCGCCAGCGCCTTGCCGCAAGACTTGCTTGATCGCCTGCGAGCCCTGGTCAGCGGTCGCCGTCTGCGCCTGCATTCGGTGCAGCCGTATCTGATGACGGCGTTCAACCGTTTCGATAAAAGCCTCGAGGCCGGCGACTTCTTGTTCGTTGTCGCCGAACCGCAGCGCAGCGTCTTGCTGCTGGCGCGGGAAGGGCGCTGGGCCGGCGTGCGCTCGGTGGGCGGCAGCGACAGCGACGTGGCGCTCAGAGCCTTGATCGGCCGCGAACGGCAATTGCAGGCGTCGACCAGCGAACGCGCCTTCAACGTTTATCTGCATGCACCGGCGCGCCTCGATGCGCAGCCGCAAGTGGCGGGCGTGCAATTGCGCACCCTCGAAGACAACGCGATGACCGTGCGTGACGGCTTGTACGTCATGTCCCGGGCGGTGGCCTGACATGCGCGCCCTGAATCTCGACTTTCAGCCACGTCGCCGTTCCGGCCCGTTGGGCTGGAGCCTGTTCGGCGGCGGTGTGTTGCTGGCGCTGCTGTGTCTGGGCGTGCAACAGCATCTCGATACCCAAGCCGAACAGCAGCAAGGTCATTTGCAAACCACGCAACGCCAGCTCACCGGCGACAGTGCAAGTAAAAGTACCTTGAGCCCGGCCGAAACCCGCGAGCAAGCGCAGAACCTCGCCGAAATGCGCAAGGTCTCGCAGCAGTTGCGCCGCCCTTGGGAACGTCTGTTTGCGATGCTCGAAAGCATGCCGCGCGACGATGTTGCCTTGCTGACCCTGACCCCGGATGCCCGCAAGGGGCAAGTGCGGATCAGCGCTGAAGCACGTGATCTGCCAGCGATGCTGGATTTCCACAAGCGCCTGGAGGCCAGTGACGAGCTGTCCGACGTGTCGCTGCTCAGCCATGAAATCGTCGTCAAATCGCCGGAGCAACCGGTGCAATTCAACCTGTCGGCGACTTGGGAGATTGGCGATGCGAATCCCTAGACTGATCGTTCACGAATATCTGCAAGGCCTCGGCCTGCCGGGCCTGGCCGGGCTGGCGCTGGTATTGATTGCGCTGGCCTGGGCACTGGGCGGCTTGCTGCCGGGCTGGCAATCGTTGCAGCACCTCAGCCAACAGACGCATGAAGCCAATGCCTACCTGGCCAAAGTCGAGGATGGCAGCATCGCGCCGCCCGTGGTGCCGCAACGCCAACTCGATGATTTTCGCAACAAACTGCCGTCGCAACCGCAGGCCACCGTGGCCATCGACCGCATCTACGCCCTTGCGGCGCAAGAACACATCACCCTGGCGCGCGGTGAATACGCCCTCGGCATCGATCCGAAAACCCATCTGGCGCGCTATCAGATCCTCTTGCCGGTGCGCGGCAGTTACCCGCAACTGCGCCGCTTCCTGCACGCCTTGCTCGGCCAGTTGCCTGCGGTGGTGGTGGAAGACGTCGAGTTTCAACGCAAGAAGATTGGCGACACCGACCTCAATGGCCGGATCCGTATGACCCTTTATCTGTCGAGGTCGTGATGAATACCAAGCGCGTGACGGGTTGGGTGGCGTTCTTCGGCGTGACGGCCGCGCTGGCCTGGTTGCCGGAATATTTTTCGCCGAGCGACGATGCGGATTCGACGGATGTTGCCGTGGCCACCCCGGCGAAAACCGCCGCCCGTGGCGCCTTGCCGGCAAACACCACAAAGGCCAAAACAGCAGCCATCAAGGACCTGACCCCGGCGGGCGATCTGTTCGCCGGGAAATCGTGGAAGGCCGCGCCAACCCTGGCCACGGTCACCGAAACAGCCGTCAATCTCACACCCGTGGTGCAAGCCCCGAGCCTGCCACCGGTGCCGTTTCAGTTCGTCGGCAAGCTGCATGACCGCAGCGACCTGCAAGTGTTTTTGCAGAACGGCGAAAAAATCTACGTCGTGCGCAACGGGGATGTGATCGACGACACCTGGAAGATCACCGGCATTTCCGATCTGGAACTGAGTCTGGTCTACCTGCCTTTGCATTTGTCGCAGACCTTGTCTGTGGGGAGTACGCAATGAACCGATCCCGTTTGCTGATGAGCCTTGGCCTGTGTGCCGGGCTGACGGCGTGCAGCTCCGCGCAAGTGGCCAACAAGGAAGCCGCCGACCTGATCGAACAGGGCCAGTACGAGGCGGGTCTGGCGCGAGTCGAGGAAGGCTTGCGCGAGAATCCGCGTGATACCGAACTGCACCTGCTGCTCAACAGCGGCCGGGCCAAAGCCATAACCGCGCTGCTGACCTCAGGCGACACCGACCGCTCACGCCGCGATTTCGCTTCGGCCCGCACCGCTTACAGTCGCGTGCTGACCATCGAGCCGAACAACCGCCGCGCCCAGGATGCGCTGCGTCAACTCGAATACCTGCGCAGCATGGACGAGAAACTCGAACTGGCCCGGGGTGACCTGCGTCGCGGCGACATCTACGGCGCCGACCGTCAGGTCAAACAGATCCTCGAACTCGACCCGAAAAACGACGGCGCGCTGGAGCTGCAAGGCAACATCCGTCTGGTGCAGAGCCGTAACGTGATTGCCTATCCGCAACTGCGCACCAAGCTCGACCGGCCGGTGACCCTGGAATTTCGCGACGCCAACCTCAAGACCATTTTCGAAGTGCTGTCGCAGGTTGCCGGGTTGAATTTCATCTTCGACAAAGACCTGCGTCCCGACATGAAAGCCACAATCTTCGTGCGTGACGTGCGTATCGAAGATGCTGTGGCGTTGCTGCTGCAACAAAATCAGCTGCATCAGAAAGTGGTCAACGAAAACACCTTGCTGATCTACCCGGACTCGCCGCAGAAAGTGAAGGATTACCAGGAACTGGTGATGCGCACCTTTTACCTGACCAGCATTGACGCCAACACCGCGCTGAACATGGTCAAGACCATGCTCAAGACCCGCGACGTATTCGTCGACGAGCGCCTCAACACCCTGACCATGCGCGACACCGAAGACGCCGTGCGCATGGCCGAAAAACTTCTGCAATCGCAAGACCAGTCCAACCCGGAAGTGGTGCTCGAAGTTGAAGTGATGGAGGTTGCCACCCAGCGCATTCTCGACCTCGGCCTGCAATGGCCAAACACTTTCGGCGTGGTCAACAGCGACGGCTCGGCGGTGACGCTGCTCGATCAGCTCAAGGGCATCAACTCCAGCCGCATCAGCATCTCGCCATCGCCGCAAGCCAAGATCAACGCGCAGGACAACGACATCAATACCTTGGCAAGCCCGGTGATCCGTGTCAGCAACCGTGAACAGGCGCGTATCCACATCGGTCAGCGCGTGCCGATCATCAGTGCCACTTCGGTGCCGTCGACCCAAGGCCCGGTGATCACCGAAAGCGTCACTTATCTGGATGTCGGTCTGAAACTCGAAGTGCAGCCGACCGTGCATTTGAACAACGAAGTGGCGATCAAGATTGCTCTCGAAGTGAGCAACGCCACCCCGCTGGAACCGACCCGCCAGGGCACGATTCCGGTGCAGGTCGACACCCGCAACGCACAGACCACACTGCGCCTGCACGACGGCGAAACACAGATCCTCGCGGGGCTGATGCGCAACGACCACGGCGCGACCGGCAACAAAATTCCGGGTCTGGGCGATATTCCGGGTCTGGGCCGCTTGTTCGGCAGCAACAAGGACACCGTCGGCAAGTCGGAGCTGGTGCTGTCGATCACCCCACGGATCGTGCGCAACCTGCCGTACCAGAGCCCGTCGGACATGGAGTTCTCCACCGGCACCGAAACCAGCATGCACATTCAGGCGCCGGATCGCTCGATGCAGACCTCCACCACGCCCGCGCCAGCCGCACAGCCTCGTGCTGTCGGTGAGTCGGCCGTGGCGACCCGTGTCACTGTCGAGAAGCCTTGATCATGAACGCCTCTCAGCGCGGTTTTACCTTGATCGAAGTCGTGGTGACGCTGGCCCTGATTGGCTTGCTGGCGAGCATGGCCGCGCCGTTGACCGAGACCCTGGTGCGGCGTGGCAAGGAGCAGGAATTGCGCACCGCGCTGTATCAGATTCGTGATGGTATCGACGCCTACAAACGCGCATTCGATGCCGGTTACATCGAGAAGTCGCTAAACAGCAGCGGCTACCCGCCGAACCTGAAAATACTGGTCGAAGGCGTGCGCGATGTGCGCAGTGCCAAAGGCGCCAAGTTCTACTTTCTGCGCCGTATCCCGCGTGATCCGCTGGTGCCGGCCAAACGTGATGACGAAGGGGGTTGGGGCGTCCGCGCCTACAACAGTTCGGCTCAAAACCCGCGCGATGGCGAGGACGTTTTCGACGTCTACTCCGTGGCACGCGGCAAGGGCCTCAACGGCATCGCCTACCGCGAGTGGTGAACCTCATGCGCCGCGAAAAAGGTTTTACCTTGCTGGAGCTGATGGTGGTGATGGCGATTATCGCCACGCTGATGACCATTGCGCTGCCGCGCTACTTCAACAGCCTTGAAGCGTCGAAGGAAACCACCTTGCGCCAGAGCCTGTCGGCGATGCGCGAAGCGCTGGACCACTTCTACGGTGACACCGGTCGTTACCCCGACTCCATCGAGCAATTGATCGAGCAACGTTACCTGCGCAATGCACCACTGGATCCGATCACCGAACGCAAAGACCAGTGGGTGCTGATCGCGCCACCGGACGGTGTGGCGGGCGGCGTGGCCGACATCAAGAGCGGTGCTACCGGGAGGGCGCGTGATGGCAGCCAATATGCCGAGTGGTAAACACGCGCAGCAGGGCGGTTTCACCTACCTGGGCGTGCTGTTACTGATCGTCGTGATGGGCATGGGCCTGGCCAGTGCCGGCGAATTATGGTCGACCGCGTCTCGCCGCGATCGCGAGAAGCAATTGCTCTGGGTCGGCACCCAGTACGCCCAGGCGCTGCGCAGCTACTACCGCAGTTCGCCGGGGCTGGCGCAGTACCCGAAAGAGCTTGCTGACCTGCTCGACGATCAGCGTTTTCCCGAAGCGCGGCATCACCTGCGTCAGCTCTATCCGGACCCGATCGGCCAAGGCGAATGGGCATTGCAGCGCGGTTTTGACGGACGCATCACCGGTCTCAACAGCCCTTCGACCGAGGTGCCGATGAAGCAATCGGGTTTCCCCACGCAGTGGTCGGATTTCGAAGGCATGCAGCGTTATTCGGACTGGCAGTTCGTCGCTGAAAAAGCCTTCCTCGACGGCACCAGTGGCCCGGCCAAGGGACAGTCGAACTTGCCGCAGGCGTTGCAACCATGACTCGCCAATGGTGGTGCGCGCTGGCCCTCACCGTGGTGGCGTGCTGCGCCCATGCCGGTGAAGAAGATGAATTGATGGGCTTCATCGTCGACGACACGATCTCGCACATCGGCCACGACTTTTATTACTCGTTCAGTGAACGCCTGCGCGACACCAGCAAGATGGATTTCAACCTGGTGGTGCGCGAGCGGCCCGACGCGCGCTGGGGAAGCCTGGTGACCGTGGAATATCAGCAACGCCTGGTTTATCGGCGCTTCCTGCCGCCGAACACCGTGGAACTGAAGGACGAGGCCTACGCGGCCGCCGACTGGGTTCGACGCCAGGTTGTCCAGCGCAAGCTGGAGGCACTGTTGCAGGACACCACCGACCTTGAGAAGGACGAATTATGAAAACCACAACGTTCTCACGGCGCAGCGGATTCTGGATCTCGGGGTTGTTGGTCGGCCTTGCCAGCGCTGCCGCCGTCCAGGCCACCGAGCTTGTCTACACGCCGGTCAATCCATCGTTCGGCGGCAACCCGCTCAACGGCACCTGGTTGCTCAACAACGCCCAGGCGCAAAACGATCACGACGACCCGGACCTCAAGAGCCGTTCGAGCGTGGCCGGCACTTCGGCGTTGGAGCGCTTCACCAGTCAATTGCAATCGCGACTGCTAGGGCAGTTGCTGGACAACATCTCCACCGGCAACACGGGGAGCCTGTCCACTGACTCTTTTATCGTCAACGTCATCGACGACTCCGGGGCACTGAGCATTGAAGTGACCGATCGGGTGACCGGTGAAATTTCGGAAATTCAGGTGAACGGCCTCAACCCATGACGGGCTGACGGTTCCGGGGAGTGCTGGACATGAAAAAAATAATCGCGCTAGGGCTGATGTTGGCGACATTACAAGGGTGCAGTCTGCGCGAGCCGATGTCGGCCGAGCAGGACACCGAAACCCCGACCCTGACACCACGGGCGTCGACCTACTATGACTTGCTGAAGATGCCGCGGCCCAAGGGGCGCTTGATGGCGGTGGTGTACGGTTTTCGTGATCAGACCGGGCAGTACAAGCCGACGCCGGCCAGTTCGTTTTCCACCAGCGTGACCCAGGGCGCGGCGTCGATGTTGATGGACGCAATGCAGGCCAGTGGCTGGTTTGTGGTGCTGGAGCGTGAAGGGCTGCAGAACCTGCTGACTGAGCGCAAGATCATTCGCGCGTCGCAGAAGAAGCCCAATACTCCGGTGAATATTCAGGGTGAGCTGCCACCGTTGCAGGCGGCGAACATGATGCTTGAGGGCGGGATCATCGCTTATGACACGAATGTGCGTAGCGGTGGGGAAGGGGCGCGGTATCTGGGGATCGATATTTCCCGGGAGTATCGGGTGGATCAGGTGACCGTGAATTTGCGCGCGGTGGATGTGCGTAGCGGGCAGGTGTTGTCGAATGTGATGACCAGCAAGACGATTTATTCGGTGGCGCGCAGTGCCGGGGTGTTCAAGTTTATCGAGTTCAAGAAGTTGCTTGAGGCCGAGGTGGGTTACACGACTAACGAGCCGGCGCAGCTTTGTGTGTTGTCGGCGATTGAGGCGGCGGTGGGGCATATGGTGGCCCAGGGGATCGAGCGGCGGTTGTGGCAGGTGGCGGGGGACAGTTCTTCGCCTTCGCAGGATGATGTGTTGAATCGGTATTTGAGTCAGAACAAAGTGGATCCGGAGGCTGAGGCTGACGCTGAGTGAACATGGCGGCCTTTGGGCCGACCAGGTTCTTGTTGATTGAGTACATATCCGTTGCTGCGGTAATGGCTGCTTAGGGTTTCGCCCTTACGGCGACTCACTTTTTTTACAAACGCCTAAAAAAAGTAAGCAAAAAAACGCTTGCTCCTACGTGCGGCCCGCTCGCTGAGGCTCGGGGTTCCTTCGCTCCGGGATCGATCCGGGCGCAGCGCCTACGGTTTGCTTCGCTGCACCTCCTCTCGCTGTGTTTGGCTGCGCCAAACGGTCGCTGCGCTCCCACGCCCGGATCAATCCCGGAACGAAGCCTTCCGACGTCGCTGGTGGATCAAGATCAAGAGCAGGCGAGCTGACACTCGGCCTAATGGCGGGCGCGTTTACTGTAGGAGCTGCCGAAGGCTGCGATCTTTTGCTCTTGCTCTTGCTCTTGCTCTTGCTCTTGCTCTTGCTCTTGCTCTTGCTCTTGCTCTTGCTCTTGTAGGAGTGAGCCTGCTCGCGATAGCGGCTGACCGCCGCCCCATTCCTGTCTGAATACACCGAATCCAAACTGTAGGAACCAGTCTGCAGGCAATGCCTCACCTGCAGGCGCAGGCGAGATTTTTGGGAGGGGTGACGTTAGAATGCCATCACTTTCGCAACGCAAATCAAAAGGAATGAATAAGGGCTCATATTGTTCGGGCTGGTGTTTGTGCTGACCGTCGTGTTTGCCGTTTATGGGGTGGTTGGCCTGATAGCACCGAAGGTATACAGGAACAAAAAAACCGGCAACGTCCCTGGCCGGTTGAGCAGTTTTCTGACGGGGATATTGCTGACGTCGCTGTCCTTCGCTCTTCTGACCTATCTCTCAACCCAAATTCAGCACGCCGGTAGATCTGAGGTGGTGTCCGCCAGCGCCAACCGCAACGCTGCACCTTCAGCGACCTCGTTGGGGCTGACTGCTCCCGAATTCCATGATGCGTTCAACGCTGCCATTGGCCGATACAATAAAAGTTATAAAATCGCCGACTTTGAAGTACGGACAGGTGGAGCCCAGCCAACGTTCTTGTATCAATTGAGCAACGATCTGCTGATGCAGGGAACCATTGATACTAATGATGCCAATGTAGATGGCGTGACCCTGATGATTTTTTCGCCGAGCGGAAGCGAGGAAGAGCAGCGGCGGATATTGACCGTTTTGCTTGCGACGACTGAGGCACTCAACCCTGATATCCCGGTGGAGGAAAACAAGAAAATCGTCATGGACGTGTTCCATGACTCTATTGCGAATTTCAACTCCAAGCTGGGCGTCCAGCGGATAGTCGGCGACCTGACTTACTCATCGATCACGCTTGAATACACGGGAATGTGGTTCGTTATCACAAAGAGCAACAAGAGCTGAGTGTTCACCAGCACATAAACATCCGCGACCTTTTCATCAGGAAGTCGCGGATTACCAATATCAAATTCCCCGTCGCAAAGCGTTTGCCTGGCACCGCCCATCCTTTATGAATGCATCCAATCGGTGTGGGTTCTGATTTTGCTTTTCTGTCGGAGCTGCGGTGTGATGATTCGACTTGCCAGCGATGGCGGCCTGACAGCCGGCCAATTTCTTGGGGTTGTACGCATCCCTGTAGGAGCTGCCGCAGGCTGCGATCTTTTGATCTTGCTTTTGAAAAATCAAAAGATCGCAGCCTGCGGCAGCTCCTGCCTTTGCGTATTTCAATTCTGGATGTTTAACGGTGTTTCGAATTCGCGGAACCTTCCCACAATGTTTTCAGGTTGTCCGTCGGACGTCCGGTCTCTAGCCTGTGTTCGTCGCTGCCAAATCAGCGACCGGGATTGGAAACCCCGACGTGAACCGAGCGCATTAGCGCTTTTCATGACGTATGCTTGCGCACCTTTATTGTGTGCACTCCGTTATGGCGGCTGTGCGCGGGAGACCTTCGGGTCAACCGGGTTCTCCGTTCCCCGGGTTTCCAGCCTGCGTACAGCTGCCACCTATTCGTTCGGAAACCGAATGGGCCAGCTCCACTTCAGGATCGGAGATTCACCATGAAAAAACCAACACCCAACCCGCCAGAATCCGAAGCCACCCCCGACACCACATCCCCCTACGCCACAGTCGACAGCAAAAAACTCCACGAAGCCGCCGACCGCGCCCTCGATTACTACCTCCGTCCCGACCCCGGCATCATGGCCAGCACCAACGAGCCGGAAGCCATGTACTTCGCTAACCCCAGGTACAACACCGAATCCCTGCTCGCCAACGCCAGCGAAACCCTCGGCTCGGCCAGTGAAATGCTCAACAACTTCGCTGCTTTGCTGCCGCCCTCACACCGCAAGACCGCGCTCGGTATTGCACAAGTCGTGATGCTGGGCGAACTGGCCGTCAATCAAGCCCTCGATCACGTCGAGTTGAAGGATGGCTAATTCCCCGAAGATCCAAAACGATCAGGAAGTAGAAAAGCGCCGTCTGACCTTGGAAGCGTTGGCCGATGTGGATGCTGGTCGCGTTATTGATGATCAAGCAGTGCAGGACTGGGCTGAATCTTTGAGTTGCCCGGAATCACCATCCAAGAGTCCCCCATAACTCAGGAAGGATGGGAAACAAAAAACGCGATCCTCGAAAAGGTCGCGTTTTTGTCGTTAACAAAATAATTACGTTTGATCTGCCGGCATTTTTCGGTCTGCGTTATGGATATTCCTGACGCGCATGCAAAATGCTCAAAATATTTATCCGACCCACCACTTGATAAATGATCAGGTAGTTGGGGTGCACAACCATCTCGCGAGTGCCGGGCGCTCGACCTATTCGATAGAGGTGTGGATGTTGAGCAAGGGTAACCGTAGCACCTTCGATAGCTTGGGAAAGTCTGTCAGCCGCTACTAAGTTCCGGTCACTGATGTAATCAAGGATTTTCAGGAGTTCAGCCCGAGCTTCGGGCTGCCACTCAACCTGCATCGTATTTTTTACGCTTTGCTTCCATTAGGGCACGCATCTCGACCATAACCTGATCATTTGGAATGCTCGGTCGTGGATCATTCATAGAAGCCTGCACTTTGGCGATCAACCAGCGATCATAGCTCGCAGCTTGCTCTTCAAGGTCAAGATCTGAAACGACTGGGCACAGTGGGTCGATTAAAGACGGGTCGATCATGGCACCTCCGGGTTTAATGCCTCGAAGTCTATTCGGTAAAGCATTTGCTGTCGTCGCTGGCTGGATGAATAGCACGTTGGTCAAGCTCCATGAGGATCAATTTGTCCCGAAGAATCCTAGACGCCGTACTTCCGACGGCCAACCGCCAGAAGTGGTAGGAAAACACCACCGATTTACTAAAAGCTTTCTTTTTTCTGTAGGACTCGGCTGATCTGACAAGCCTCGCATGTGGTTACGTCAGCCTACAAAAAAACCGCGACCCCCCCTTAACCAGAGAATCGCGGCCCATCAACACCCAACCCTTACTGCTGCAAAACACTCGCCTGGTTAGCCGACCCAAACTGCTGAATATTCGCCGTCTGCGTAACCCCACTCTGATCGACATTGGCGATGTTCCCCATCCCCCCCTGGGTCACATACGCCACGTTCATCGTATCCGCCTGCTTGACAGTGATCATGTTGTCGCTGCCATACAGCTGCGCGGTGTACGCCTGGTTGCCAGTCCCGGATTGATCAAACTCAGCACTGTTGCCGGTGCCGTTCGACGAGCCCTGCACCAGGTTGGTAGTCCCGCGCTGGTCGGCGATGAGGATGTTGTCGCTGCCGTTCTGATCAAAATACAACTCGTTGTAGGAATCAGCCTGACTGACCGTGGTTTTGTTGCCGGTGCCAGTCTGGTTGGTGGTCATGATCTGGCCGACCCCATCCTGAGTGAAGCTGGCAATGTTGCCACTGCCGGCCTGGGTGACCGTCGCGCGTTGGGCGCTGCCGAACTGGCCACCCGATTGCGGGCCTTTCCAGTTGCTGGCGTAGACCTTGTTGTCGTTGCCCACGGAGGTGGCGGTCAACACGTGGCTGTCGCCGTTCTGGTAGGTGAAGTGCACGTTGCCGTTGCCGACTTGATACAGCGCCAGCGTCGAGTTGACCGACTCGAACTGGTCGGCATAGATCGCGTTGGTATTGCCGATCTGGGTGACGGCGGCGTTGTTGTTTTCGCCGAAGCTTTGGTCGACCACGGTTTCGTTGCTGTCGCCGTATTGGTTGATGGTGGCTTGGCTGGCCAGTTGCGAGTCTTGCCAGACTTCGCTGCCGTTCATGTTGCCCAACTGGTTGACGGTGATGTTGCCGCCCGTGCCGTTGCGCTGGTCGGCGTAGGCGTAGTTACTTTCGCCGGCCTGGTTGATGCCGATCTGCCCGCCGTTGTGGAGGACCTGCTCGGCGGTGCCGTAGTTGGCGGTGCCGTATTGGGTGATCACTGAGCTGTTGCCCACGCCTTCGTAAAGTTGTTCGATGTTGGCTTCGTTGCTGTCGCCGAACTGCAAGGTTTTGCCTTCGCTGCCGTTCTGCGAGTCCTGATAGACGAACGAGAAGTTGCCGGTGCCTTGCTGTTGTTGCAGCGCCTGGTTGCCGGCGCCGAAGCCGAGCGACTGGCTGGCGTGGCTGGTGTTGAACGCGCCGACCTGTTGCTGGGTGATCACACCGTTGTTTTCGAACAGTTGCTCGGCGTAACCGGCGTTGTAGTCACCAACGGCATCTTGGGTGATGACGCTGGTGGCGTTGTCTTGCACGGCAGCGGCGTCGTTGCCTTGACCGAGCTGGGTCTGGGTGGCGGTGCTGAACGGGGCCTGTAGCTGTTTTACATCGGCGATGTTGGCGGTACCGGCCTGGTTCTGGGTGGAGAGGCTGTCGTCGGCCATGGCCTGGGCACTGATCATGACCAGGATCGCGGCGGTGAGGGGCGTCAATTTGAACATGATGATATCTCCAAGGGGTTGCAGTGCTTTAGCGGTATTGCTTGACCGAGACGCTCATGCCGTTGCCCGACTGGGTCACGGCGCTTTGCAGCCCCGCGCCGGCCTGGTCGATGCTGGCGTCGTTGTTGTTGCCGTTTTGCGAAATCTGCGCGCGGTTGTGGCTGCCGTTTTGCGTGATCGAAGCGGCGTTGCCGGAACCGTTCTGGGTGATCAAAGCCATCAGGTCGCTGCCTTGTTGCAGGATGTACGCCTCCTGATTGCTGCCTGACTGAACGATCCGCCCAAGCAGCGACTGACCGTTCTGAGAGAGCAGGGCGACGTTGGCCTGGCCGATCTGCTCGATCAGGGCTTGCTGGCCCATGGGGAGGGGCAGTTCGCCGAGGTCGATGCTGGTGGGCGCCAGGTCATCGTTCTCCATTAAATCGTCGGCGCGTACACCCGCACTGGCGCACAAGGCGAGCAGGCAAAGCAGGGTGGCGGTCGGCGTGTTCATGGCGTTGTCCTGTGTTGATGTGGCCGAGCCTTTGCCCCACCCACCGGAAGGTGGGCGGGGCGCAGGGTCAGAGTGTGTTTACCGAGACCGTGCGCACGGTGCCTTGGGACGAACGAATGGTTGCGGTCGGGTTAGCCGATGGCACTATCAACGTGTTGGCCAGCGTCAGCCGCCAGCGTCCGGTCAACGGCACCGTGGTCGTGCCCAGCGTTACCAGCCCGGTCGGGGTGGTGACTTGCACAGTGATGGTGTTGCCAGTGGTCACTGAAGAAGTGCCGGTGAAGTCCCAGTTGAAGCGACCGCCGGAACGCGCCTGCACGGTAGAAACGGTGACCGCGAAGTTTTCCGCCGCTGGCCGTGGCGACACTTGCACCGTGACCGTGGCCGGCGTCGACAGGGCGCCTACGCTGTCCCGGGCGATGTAGGTGAAGGTCGTGGTGAACGCGGTTGTCACGGTGGCCGGTGGGGTGTAGGTGACCACCGCGCCGTTAGTGCTGACCGTACCGCGGCCGGCGGCCGGTTGAGTCAGGCTGTTCACTGCCAGTGGTACGTTGCCTTCCGGATCGCTGTCGTTGGCGAGCACGTTGATCGGGATGGCTACCCCTAAAGTGGCGATGCTGTCGGCTACGGCGGTTGGTGCCTGGTTCGGCGCGACAGTAATCGTCACGGTCGCCGGGTTGGCCGAAGCCAGGCCCTTGGCGTCCTGCGCCTTGTAGGTGAAGGTGGTGGTCAGCGGTGCATTCACTACGGCTGGCGGGGTGTAAACCACCGATGTGGTGCCGTTGAGGACGACGCTGCCTTGGCCGGCTGCCGGTTGCGTCAACGCGGTGATACCCAGCGGTGTGTCGCCGTCAGGGTCGCTGTCGTTGGTCAGCAGGTTGAGGGTGACTGGCACACCGAAACTGGTGGAGCCTGCGTCAGCGACGGTCAGCGGGGCCTGGTTTTCACCGGTGTCCGGCGCATTGCCTACGACCACGACGGCCTCGGTGTCACTGCCGCCAGCCGCGGACTTCACCGTCACGGTGGCCGGTGGCTGAGTCAGGTCGGCGACGGTGATGCGTTGCAGGGTGCCGGTTTTCGACAGGCGTCCGTAGCCCTGGGCAACCATGTCCGGGATCGCCACTTCATCGGTCGATGTCGCTTCGATCAGCAGGCTGTGGTTGGCCCAGTTGTAACGTGCAGTCTGCACTTTCACCACGTCGGTAAGTTTCGCCGACACGGCGGTTGGACGGGTCGTTCCGGTCGGGTTGGTCGCGGTCACAACCACCACCGGTGGGACTGCGCCAGTGCCAAGGCGTTGGCCGAAGAACAGTCCGTTGTTGTCGCCCAACAGATTGGTCTGGCATGGCGTCAGCGGCGGACCAGGGAGCAGCGCGACGCTTTCGCGAAAGCACAGGGTCGAGCTGTTATCAGCCTTGGCGAACACTTCAGCGCGCACGCCCGCGGCGGTGCGACGATAGGTGGCGCGGTCGATTTCGACCTGGGTTTGCTGACGGTTGTCGAGCACTTTGCCGGACAGGCTGAACACGGTGGACTGGATCGTCCCCGCAGGCCCGGTGATGCGCAGGAAGTTGGTGTTGAAGGGGCTGCCGGTCACCGCTTCGTTGAGGTTCGGGTCGCCGACGAAGGTTTCCGTGGCGCCGGTGTCGGGGTTCACTTCGGTGTAAGGGCCGTTGACGCTGCGCAGGAACGGCCCGATTGCGCCACCGACGGCGCCGCTGAAATTGCCCGGCGCACCAATGCCGATGTCGCGAGTGATATTGATCGCGCGGCGGCCCGGCGTGGTGACATTGACCGTTTCGACGCCGTACGGGTGAGTGATGGTGTAGGTGCCGGCAACCGGGACGTTCACCCGGATGCGGATCCGCGCGAAGCTTTGCTGATCACCGTCCGCCGGATTTTCCGAGGCGAACGCCGCTTCGATCCCGGCCACGTAGGCGTCCACGCCATAACCGGCGCCATTGTCGGCGATGGTGGTTTCGGCGAGAAACCAGAACGCTTCCGGCGGCCAGTTATCGGGGAAGATCATCGGCTGGGCATCGTCGTAGATACCCGGCTCAGCCAGCAGAATGCACATGTACGATGGTGGGTTGCTGGCCGGTACCCGCGAGCTGGCAGCGCGCGACTGGCAAAGCTCCATCGAGAGCTGGTTTTCGTCCTGATACCACATCGGGAATTTCCCGGTGGCGAAGGTGTAGGGGCCGGGGTCGACGGCGGCCAGTTGCGCGTACGCACTGCCGGTCAGTGAAAGAGCAAGCCCGAGCGCGTTGAGCGCGAAGCGTGGCCACTTGTTCATGATGCCTCCTGATACGGATCTGGGCATGTGAGCGTTCATTGCACGATGACCACTTCTTCGGTATCGCTGCCGCCGTTGGACGACGTCACCAACACCCTGGACGGTGGAATCGGCGAGATCCCGGTGGCCAGGGTTTTCACCGCGCCGTCGCCGCCCAGCGCACCGATGGCGGCGCCGCTGCCGGAGGTGGCGGTGAGTACGGGTGGCGACGTTTCGTCACTGGTCGAAGCGACCACGGTCAGTTGCCCGGAGCTCAGGCTGTACTGGGCGCTCTGGATAATCACCAGATCGGTCAGGACCATCGGCAGGGTGGTCGGCGTGCTGCTGGCGATGGCCAGGTGGTTGTCGGCGATCACTTGCAACGTGGTCGGCAAGGTCGGGTTGAGCGAAGATTGCGCGTACCAGCTGCCGGTGCTGTTGGCTTCGGTCATGTTCAGCACTGGGGTGCTGCTGGTGATTGCTGCGGTGCCGGGCGCTGGCGGTGCGAGGACAAACACGTCTTGCTGGGCCACGGGTGCGCTTTCACCGGCCTTGCGCGAATAGGTGCTGCGCTGCGGGATCATTGGCGTTGGTCGCACCACGGTCGACAGCTTGCCGGAGACGGCAAACGTGGTCGTGCGTAAATCCAGACCGTTAGGCCCTTCGATCCGTACGTAATTGGTGTTGAACGGACTGCCGGTGACCGCTTCGCTGAGGTTCGGGTCACCAACGAATTGTTCGGCGGCGCCGGTCAGCGGGTTGGTCTCGGTGTACGGCCCGTTGACGCTGCGCAGGAACGGGCCGATGTCGCCTTTGAGCGCGCCATCGTAGGTTTTCGGCGAGCCGATGCCGATGTCGCGGGTCATGTTGATCGCACGCCGGCCGGGGGTGTCGATGTTGAACACGTCGACGCCGTAAGGGTGGGTGATCACGTAGGTGCCGGCGGTCGGCACATCGACGCGAATGCGGATTCGCGCAAAGCTGACCTGATCGCCTTCGACGGGTTCTTCAGCGGCGAACGCGGCTTCGATGGCGCTCACGTAACCGAGGTCAATCCCGCGTGCCGCATCGACCAGTGCAGTTTCACCGGTGAACCAGAACGCTTCATCGGGAAAGTTGGTGGGGAAGACAATCGGCTGCGCGTCATCGAACACACCGGGGGTCGGCAGCAGCGAGCACATGTACGAAGGCGCGCCGGGTGCGCTGGGCACCCGAGAACTGAGCGCTTTGGACAGGCACAGCTCCAGCGTGCGACCGTGGGTGTCTTGATACCAACTGGCGAAACCGCCGGTGGCCGGGGCGTATGGGCCGGGGTCAACAGCAAACAAGGCGGCCTGGGCAATGCCCTGGGCCAATGCGCTCACGACCAGGACGGTCGCGGTTTTGGACAGTAAAGGGTGCATGAGTTAAGCCCTCTATCGAAGTACCTGCCCCTTGGGGGTGGGTCAGTTGCAGAGGGCCTGTACACCTTCCATGCCAAGGTCTGGCGAATGGGCTTGAAAGGCTCGGTTTAGAGGGGTTTGTCAATAAGCGGCCGGGCGATACAGCATTCGGGGGATAGGGCATGAGTCCCCAGCATTGGGGCCGGTGGGGCACCCCTGTAGGAGCTGCCGAAGGCTGCGATCTTTTGATTGTGAAGATCAAAGGATCGCAGCCTCGTTTCACTCGACAGCTCCTACAGAAGGTTTTTGGTTGATCGGGAAATTGGTGCCCCCGCATCCGGGCAAACACCCAACCGTGGGCTATAACCCTATAGGGAAGTTTCGGGAAGTCGCCGCCATGAACATGCAGTCGAAATCACTTCCAGTCGATGAGAGCAGCCTGCGGCTGGGCTCGCGCAAGCAGCCGTTCAATCTGTTGCGCTGGTTTTCGTTGATCAGCATGGCGGTGATCGGCACAGTCGCCGTCGCGCTCGGAGCGGTGTCGACGCGATTTGTGATTGAGGAGAGCGTGCAGCGTGATGCATTGCTGACGGCTCAGTTCATTCAGGCCATCGCTTCGGCCGAGGTACGCCACGTTGCGATTCCCAATGTGCGGACCATGGGCGAATTGCTCGATCCGCGCCAGGACAAGGATTTTCCAGACGTCAATCCGCAAGCCCGGGCCGATGCGCGGGGCGAGTTTCTCGATCACATCGAGCATTTGCCGGATGTGATTCTCGCCAATATTTACGCGCCCGACCGGCGAGTGATCTGGTCAACCAACCGCGAGCTGATCGGCACCAGCATTCATGCCGATGAAGATCTCGATCGGGCCTTCAACGAGAAGATTCCGGTGTCGGCCAGTTACCACGACGTCGACAAGGACCGCGCCGAGCAGAAATTCGTGGTGCCGCCGCAGTACATCTTCATCGAGAACTACATCCCGCTGTTCGACGCCGAAGGCAAAAATGTCACGGCGATGGTCGAGATCTACAAGGAACCCAAGGACCTGATCGCCCGCATGGAGCGCGGCATGGTGCTGATCTGGCTGGCCACGGCGCTTGGCGGCGGGCTGATTTACCTGGGTTTGTACTGGATCGTGCGGCGCGCTGCGATATTGTTGGCGGCGCAGCAAAAGCAACTGATCGCCAACGAAACCTTTGTCGCGCTGGGCGAGATGTCCTCGGCAGTAGCGCACAGTCTGCGCAATCCGTTGGCGACCATCCGCTCCAGTGCCGAGCTGGCGCTGGAGTTCGATGCCGGGCCGGCGGAGAAAAATATCAAGGACATCATCGGTCAGGTCGACCGCATGTCGAAATGGGTGAGGGAGCTGCTGCAATCCCTGCGCCCGCTCAACGATGATCCTGAGCCGGTAAACCTGGTGGCCGCGCTGTACGAAAGTCTGGTCGCCTTCGAACAGCAGATCGCCAAAAACCAGATACACGTGGCGTTTCATCCGCAGAACACGCCGATGGTGCTCAGCCAGCCGGTGCAACTGACGCAGATCCTCAACAGCCTGCTGGCCAATGCCCTGGAAGCGATGGACAAGGGCGGCACGCTGACCATTAGCCTCGAACCGGCCGACAACCGCAGCGTCTGCGTGGTGCTCAGCGACACGGGCAAAGGCATGAACGAAGAACAACGCAGCCTGGCCTTCCGTCCGTTCTTCACCACCAAACAGGGTGGGCTCGGCGTCGGCCTGGTGCTGGTCAAACGGATCATGGAGCGCTTCGGCGGCGGCGTGACCCTCGACAGCCGCGAAGGTGAGGGCACCACCGTGCGTCTGGCGTTCCAGCTCATCCATTAACGCCCATCGGGTGCTTGTCGGGTTGCCCCCGCGGGTGGCGATGAAGTGGGCAGATCTGCTTTCTCGACACTTGCCCCACTATCGGGTGATCGTCCCCATTCGTCGCGTGGCGAAATTGGGTCCGTTCCGCTAACTTAATGTTTTATAAGCAATTACTGAAGTGGCGAGTTAGTTGCAAGGCGTCATTAACGCAATCTCGGCCCGGTGCGCAGCCAATAGCGGCAAAATAGAATCATCAGGCCGTGAGTCACGTTCATTGCCGCCTACACTGATCAGTGATGGCGGCAACGAACGGATTGATGCACAACCTCCAGGGCACGGCCATGCAGCGACAGGAATCACAAAAAATACCTGCGCCGAGCGCAACGGCAGCAGTGTGCACAGGCTGGCGCGGGCAGTTCAATTTGCTGCGCTGGTTTTCGCTCGGCAGTTTTCTGATCATCGCGGCCGTTGCGCTGGGGTTGGGCTATATTTCCACGCGCTTCGTGGTCACCGAAAGCGTGGAGCGCGATGCGTTGCTCACTGCGCAATTCGTCCAGGCCATCGGCGAGGCCGAAATGCGCCACGCCAAAATCAACCCGAACCGCACCATGGGCGAAATGCTCGACCCACGCGAAGACAACAGTTACCCCGACGTCGATCCGGCGGTGCACGCTTCGGCACGCATTGAGTTTCTCGACCATGTCGAACATTTGCCCGACGTTCTGCTGGCCACTGTTTATGCGCTTGATCGCACGATCATCTGGTCAACCAACCCGGAGCTGATCAACGTCAAGATTGAAGACGATGACGAGTTGCACGAGTCGTTCGAAATGAAAGTCCCGGTGTCCTCCAGCTACCACAAGATCGACGACGAGAAGCCTGAGCAGCGACTGTCGCGCGAGCCGAAATACCTGTTCATCGAGAATTACATTCCGATGTTCAATGCCGACCAAAGCAAAGTCGTCGCCATGGTCGAGATCTACAAGGAACCGTCCGATCTGGTCGACCGGATCGACCGTGGATTCGCCTCGATCTGGGCGGCGACCCTGCTCGGCGGCGCAGCGATTTATCTCGGGCTGTTCTGGATCGTGCGCCGCGCCGCAACGCTGCTGCAAAGCCAGCAACAGCAACTGATCAGCAACGAAACCTTTGTCGCGCTGGGGGAAATGTCCTCGGCGGTGGCGCACAGTTTGCGCAACCCGTTGGCAACCATTCGCTCCAGCGCCGAACTGGCTCAGGAAGTCGCCAGCGACGGCGCCCAGCGCAATATAGGCGACATCATCAGCCAGGTTGACCGCATGTCACGCTGGGTGCGCGAGTTGCTGGTGTCGTTACGGCCAATGAGTGACGACGGTGAGGCGGTGGACTTGCTCGCGACGGTCGAAGACACCCTCGGCGCGTTCGAGGCGCTGATTCGACGCAACGGGGTTGTCGTGCGATTCACCCCGCAAGATTGCCCGCCCATCGTCAGTCAGCAGGTGCTGCTCACGCAAATTCTCAACAGCCTGTTTGCCAACGCCCTCGAAGCCATGCCCAAGGGCGGCGTGTTGACCGTGGAGATCGAAACGCTGCAGCCCGATCAGGTAAGCATGATCCTGGGCGACACAGGCAAAGGCATGAGCGCGCAGCAGCAGCAACTGGTGTTCAAACCGTTTTTTACCACCAAGCAGGGCGGGCTCGGCGTAGGTCTTGCTTTGGTCAAAAGAATCATGGAACGGTTTCAGGGGTCGGTCGTCTTGACCAGCCGCGAGCAGGAGGGAACCCGCGTCAGTCTCAACTTTAAGGTGGCATCGGGAGGGGAATATGGAACACAGCATTCTGCTGGTCGAGGATGATGAACTGCTGGCCGACAATATTCAGACCTACCTGGAGCGCAAAGACTTCGAGGTGACCGTCTGCCACTCGGCTGAAGACGCGCTGGAGCAACTGGAAACCTTCATGCCGGACATCGTGCTGACCGACAACTCGTTACCGGGCATGAGTGGTCATGACCTGATCCAGAAGCTGCGCATCAGCGCGCCGGATCTCAAAGTGATCATGATGACCGGTTACGGCAACGTCGAAGATGCGGTGGTGGCGATGAAGGAGGGCGCCTTTCATTACGTCACCAAACCGGTCGCACTGCCGGAACTCAAACTGCTGCTCGACAAGGCCCTGGCCACCGAGCGAATGGAACGCACGCTGTCGTTTTATCAGGAGCGCGAGGCGCAGAAGTCCGGGGTGCAGGCGTTGATTGGCGAATCGGCGCCGATGCAGTACCTGAAAAACACCATCGGCCAGTTGCTCGACGCCGAACGCCGCATGGCCAACACCGATCTGCCGCCGGTGCTTGTAGAGGGCGAAACCGGCACCGGCAAGGAACTGGTGGCCCGCGCGCTGCACTTCGACGGCCCGCGCAGCAAAGGCCCGTTTATTGAATTCAACTGTGCGTCGATTCCGTCGAATCTGGTGGAGTCCGAGTTATTCGGTCATGAGAAAGGCGCGTTCACCGACGCCAAGGATCGCCGTGTCGGTCTGGTGGAAGCGGCGGACGGTGGCACGCTGTTTCTCGATGAAGTCGGCGAAATGGATCTGCTGTTGCAGGCCAAACTCTTGAAGCTGCTTGAAGATCGGACCATTCGCCGCGTGGGTTCGGTGAAGGAGCGCAAGGTCAATTTGCGGGTGATCAGCGCGACCAACTGCAACCTTGAGCAAATGGTGCAGCAGGGCAAATTCCGGCGCGATCTGTTCTTCCGGTTGCGGATCATTTCGATCAAGGTCCCGCGCCTGCATACGCGTGGCGAAGACATTTTGCTGCTGGCCCGACACTTCCTCGCCAGCCATGGCAAGCGCTATGGCAAACCGAATCTGCATTTCAGTGATCAGGCCGAAGAGTTGCTGCTCAGTTACACCTGGCCGGGCAATGTGCGCGAGCTGCGCAACATGCTTGAGCAAACCGTGCTGCTGGCGCCGAACGACACCATTGCCGCGCACCAGTTGAACGTCTGCATGAGCCTTTGTGACGAGTTGCCACCGCAACATCAGCATCAGCAGCATCAACATTACGAACCGGCGCCGCATTACGAGCCGCGTCCGGCCAGCAACATGGAATCAATGAACCTGCCGGAAGTCGAGCGCGACATGGTGCGCAAGATGCTCGACAAGACCGACTGGAACGTCACCAAGTCCGCTCGCCTGCTGGGCCTGAGCCGCGACATGCTGCGTTATCGCATCGAAAAACTCGGCCTGGCCAGACCGGACAAACGCCAGTGGTGAGTCCAGTCTCACCGTAACTCCGCTGTGCGAACGATGGAACAATGGATACGCACCCTGTAGGAGCTGCCGCAGGCTGCGATCTTTTGATCTTTAAAAATCAACATCAAAAGATCGCAGCCTGCGGCAGCTCCTACAGGAGGTGTTCAGGGCTCAGTCTCAATGCTGCTGGCGGCTGAGGCAAGCCAACAGGCACGTCGGATCCAGCACCTCATCATTCACATAAATCCCGCGCTCGGCATCGTACGTGCGAACAAATACCCGCACCGTCGCATCCGCCACGGTCGGCAGTTGCGAATCACGAAACACGTGGCGATCCGGGATGACCACGAAATCCTCCGGCGCGGTGTCATCAAACGGCCGTGGCGGCTGCGCGGACAACGACGGCGGAGCAGGGTGGGCGAAGGGCTGGTTCGGCCCGTAGTAGATGAAATTGCTGTCCAGCGCTTGCGCCTGTGTGGCGGCGAGCAGACAACCGGTCAACAACAGCCGTTCGAACATATGCATGGCGGCACCTGCGAGTGCGGTTTTCCCCAAGGCTATTAACTATAGCTGCCCTGCGGCAGGTCCCGCATTCAAGACGCCGATTGATTGATCACATGCCCCGGCTGTGCGCAAAGATCGATTCCAAGGGCATGGATGATCTTCAAAACCGTATCGAAACGCGGTTTTGCGCCTGGCGCGAATGCCTTGTACAGACTTTCACGACCCAATCCTGAGTTTTTGGCTATTTGCGTCATTCCGCGGGCCTTGACCACATAGCCGATTGCTCGAAGAAACTCTTCGTTATCCCCGTCCAAGAGGACTTGAGACAGGTATTCGCTGATGGCTTCGTCACTGTCCAGCAGCGCTGCCATGTCGAAACTCGTCAAGGTCTGGCTCATGGTTAAACCTCCTTTGCCATTTTTTTTGCGCGTCGGATGTCTGCGCTTTGTGAGGATTTATCGCCTCCGGCCAACAGGACGATCATTGCACCGTTACGCATTGTGAAATACACCCGGAACCCCGCGCCGATATCTACGCGCATTTCGGACACGCCATCGCCCACTGATTTAACATCGCCGAGATTACCTGTAGAGGCTCGATCAATGCGACGTGCGATGGCCACCTTGGCCCGCAGGTCGCGAATTGATCGATGCCAAGCGTGGAAGACTGCTGTCTGTTGAATAAGATAATTCATTGCCCGACTGTATCCAAGTGGATACGAATAAGAGGTCGGCCGAATCCTTTATCAATAATGGAAGCATCGGCAGCGTATGTAGGCAGAAAGCCCCAAACGTGTAGGAGCTGCCGAAGGCTCGGGCCGCGATCGGACGATCTTTTGATTTTTAAAAGCAAGATCAAAAGATCGCAGCCTGCGGTAGCTCCTACAGAGTTGGCTTACAAGTTTGCAACAACCGCAACTGGCGGTTGATCTAGACTCGGATCCGCTCAATCAGGAGCATCGTCCGGAGTGCGCCATGGAAGTGCCCAACAGTAAAACCGCCATCGAAAGCAATCGTCAGGCGTGGAACGATTCTGCTCGTCATCACCAGGATTCGCCGGACTGGCAGGCATTGCTCAGCGAAGTCGCGCAGGCGGATTTTTCCTGCCTGGACGACACTTTGCGTGGCGTGCTGGAACAGGTCGGTGTCGACCGTAAAGAGGTGATTCAACTGGGCTGCAACAACGGCCGGGAGAGCCTGTCGCTGTTTGCCCTCGGTGCGCGGCAAGTGGTTGGAGTCGACCAGTCGAGCGCCTTTCTCGAACAGGCCCGCGAACTGAACAGTCGGTCACCGCACAACGCCGAATTCATCGAAGCCGATATCCATCACCTGCCGGCGACGTTGCACAACCGCTTCGACGTCGCGCTGATCACCATCGGCGTGCTGAACTGGATGCCCGACATCGGCGAATTCTTTCGCCACGTCGCGCAGGTTCTGAAGCCGGACGGACAACTGGTGATCTACGAAACCCATCCGTTTCTGGAAATGGTCGATCCTGATGGCGAAGACCCGTATCGCCTCGCGAGCTCGTACTTCCGCGCTGAGCCGTTCGTGCAGGAAGAGCCGATCGTCTATGTCGGCAAGGTCGAACAGCAGGCGGCGAAATCCTACTGGTTCGTGCACACCCTCGGCGCGATCTTCAGCGGCGCCATCGGGGCAGGGCTGAACATCGCGCACTTCAAGGAGTATGCGCATTCGAATCGGGAAGAGGTGTATGACCAGTACCTGAATCAAGAAGCGCAGTTGCCGATGTGTTTCACCCTCATCGCCGTCCAGAACTGAGGTCTGTATTGCCCTGACTGGCCTCATCGCGAGCAGGCTCACTCCTACACTGGATCGGCGTCTACACAAAGTTTGTGCTCGCCGAAGCCCACTGTAGGAGTGAGCCTGCTCGCGATGGCGGCCCAATAGCCGCCATCAATCTCGGGACTGATTCAAGCCTGCGCCGCTGCCGTCACCACCGGTCTTTCCGGCTTGCGTAAAGCCTCCAGTCTTGAGCCGCTGTAGCGTGTTTCGCGGAAGAAACGCCAGTGCCCGAACAGGTCGTAGACATGCGTGATACGCCCCTGTTCCTGATAGCCCAAACGCATATGCATCTTCAGGGCCTGTACATTGGCGCCGTCGCAGATATCCACCACTTTTTCGAAACCTCGGGTAGCCATGACTTGCCAAAGTGCGGTCTGTGCATCGACGGTCAAGCTACTGCCGAAATACTGCCGGGTGATTTCGGCACCGAACTGAAAGTATTCACCGGGCTTGACCGGGAACGTGCAGCGGTAGAAGTGGCGGTCGTAATAGTCGCGAGTGCTGGCCCAGACGAACCCGACGGTGTGATCGTCCTGGTCCAGGTACATGTGCCCCGTATGCCCTTCAGCGGCCAGCTCGGCCATGGTCTGCACGCGGTCACCAAAGTACTTGCTGAATGCCTTGGCGTTTTCTTCGGTGATGTCGACTCTGCGCAAACCTTCACAAGGGCGCAGTTTGTTCGGGGCAATCGGCGTGACCAGATCGCGCTCCATCCACAGCAATTCACGGTGAGCGAATACGTAACGTTTGCCCAGCGCGCCAAGGGTGCGGCGCAGGCCTCTTTCTCTGATGCGCAGAAGCAGTTTTTCGATGGCTTTCATGATGCTCTCCGAGGTGCTAGCCCAGGTGTGGTGGATGGTGTTGCCGGTTGAATTTCGGATGTGTTCGCCGCTGTCGACTTGCCGGCACGCCGTGCGCGCCATTTTTGCAGGGACGGTTTGACGTGGTGCCAAAGGCGTAGCCCCAGGCCCAGCAGCAAGCCGCTCGGGCGCCACGAGTAGAAACTCCAGCGCCAGTGCTCCAGTTGTCCGGTCATGCGTTCGTGCAGTTGGTGGCTGGAGCTTTCCAGGCTGACCCGGGACGCATCGATCCAGCGCCAATGCTCATCCAGCCCCCAGCGAATCCATTCCTCCAGCAACACCCGGCCGCTACCGAGGTCGGCGTACTGTGGCAAAAACGCCAGGTTGTAATCGTAGAGCCGGCCCTGTTCGAGCAGGCCGAGGCGATAGCTGATGCAGCGGCCGTCCAGCTCCAGCGTAACGACCCGCACCAGGCCTTGGTCGGCGAGGGCGGTGAAGGCGCTTTCCATCCACTGACGACTGCGTTCGGTGGCGAAAATCCCGACGCCCTCGTCACCTTTCCAACTGACCGACTCGACTTCCTGCAGCGCTTCTAAAATCGTAGGCATCGACAGCGCATCGGGGGTGATTCGCCGCACTTGCGCGCCGCATGCAGCTATCCGTTTGCGCGCCCGACGCAGCTTGTAGCGCGGGTCGCCGGAGACCTCGCGATGATCGGCATCGCTGATCAGATGCACCGGCACCCGGCAACTCAGGCGTCGTTCAGCAGTGGAACTGCGCGCCATCCATTCGGTGAGCGCACTTTCTTCACCGGCAGGTTCTGACAGTTCATTGAGTTGCAGCAGCGCATGGGGCAGACGCTCACGGATCAGCACCAGCGCTTTGTGCATGTCTTCGCTGCCGAGCAACGACAGCAGGGCCAGGCGATCGGCCAGCGGATAACCCAAGTGATGCAAAACACGAAACGGCACGCCAGCGAAGCGTTCGCGGCTGGCCACCAGTGGCAGGCACAGATGCAATTGCTCTGCTTCCCAGCCGAGCAGAATGTGCAGGCGCTGATCTTCGCCCAAGGCCTGTTCTGCCGCGCACAACCAGCCAAGGTTGTTGAACGGCGTGTGGTCGGCCACACGCAGACGCAGTGCCTCGTAGGCCGCTGCCGGGAAATCGGCAGCGCACAGGGACGTGCGCCATTCGAATCGCATCACCATAGGTTCAGGCCGCCGTTGCTGTGACAGGTGGACGGGAAGGTTTACGCAGTTCTTCCAGGCGCGAGCCGCTGTAGCGGGATTCGCGGTAGAAGCGCCAGCGACCGAACAGCGTGTAGATATTCATGATCCGCTGTTGTTCGGTATAGCCCATGCGCACGTGCAGCTTGAGTGCCGGGATGTTTGTCGACTCACAGACATCGACCACTTTGCTGCAGCCTTCCTCGGCCATGGCTTTCCACAGGCGCACTTGCACATCGACTGACAATTCGGTGCCCCAGTAGGCGCGGGTCATTTCGCCACCGAATTCGAAGAACTCGCCGGGTTTCACCGGGAACCGGCAACCGTAGTAATGCCGATCGAAATAATCGCGCGGCGTGCCCCAGATAAACGCCACGGCATCGCCATGCTCGTCGACATGCATATGCCCGGTGCGACCTTCATTGGCCAGCTCGGCCATGACGCCGACACGGTCGCCGAAGTAACGGGTGAAGGCACTGGCGTTGTCTGCGGTGATCTTCATTACGCGCAGCGGTGGGTAGGGTTTGAGGTTGTGCGGCGGCACGGGGCTGACCAGATCACGCTCCATCCACAGCAATTGCTGATGGGCGAAAATGTACTTTCTGCGGATCTTGGCCAAGGTCGCTCGCAGGCCGTTACGACGGATATGTCCGCTGAGTTTTTGCAAAAGATCCATGGTCTCTTCTCCTAATGAAGGTAGCCACGCGCGGCATGACGCTCGCAGGGCAGAAGGGCGGCTCATGAAGCGCTCCAGCTCAAGGCAAACAGGGTTTGCCCCGGCAATTCGAAACGCACACGCCCGTTTTCACAGACAAACGGTGCGTCCTGTCTGCGATTGTCGGCGCCGAAGTAACGCAGGGCGCCATGTTTCAGCGGGCATCTGGCACCGCTTAGTTCAACCCGTTGCAGGCGCGTGCCTTTGTTCACCCCAAGCAGTGCGCGCTGCTCGTCGCCGGCCATCGCCAGGACATCCACCTCAAAAGCGTCGTTATCCAGTTGCAGCACTTGCGGCAGCCAATGCCGCGCGATGAATTGCTGGGCAAGGCCCACCGGTTTCAATTCAAAACGACCATTGTCCAGCACCCGCACCATGCCTTTGCCGTAGGGCGGTTCATCGGCTGCCTGAAACCAGTTGAGCATGGTCAGCAGCCCATCCTGAGAAGCGTTGATCACCACCGAGGCCCACCACAGCGAGGTGAAATGGGTTTCCTGATCGTAGGGGCTCAGGGCTGAGCCACTGGACAGATTGGTCTGATCCAGCAGCAACGCTTTGCGTGGTTGCCCTTTGGCGTCCAGCCCCACCAGGTCTGCTGCGCGGCGCACGCTGTCGCGGTAGACCCGGGTCGCGAGCAGGTCGCGAATCATCCATTCATGCCAGGCCAAGGCATCGACCTGATCGGCAGATTCACCGAGCAGACGCCGTGCCCAGTCGATGCCGCGCTTGTCCGCCGCGTTTTCGGTGAACGGCCCGTTGACCAAGCGTGAGCTGGCCGGCATCGCGATGCGCACCCCTGCCTTGGCGTTGGCCGGGTCGCTGCGCACCTGCTGCGCCATGCTGTTGAAGATCGCCCGGTATTGTTCGTAGCTTGAATAGTTGAGGTTAGGCTCGTCGGCGAAACCGATGTAATGCGTGCCTTTGCCACCCAGGGCGCGGGTGCCCGCGAGCCAGGCGTCGAGGCCACTGTTGCTTTGTACATCGGCGCGCAGATCGGCCTGTCGCCCGGTGCCGGCGAGCAGGGTGATGTCCTGGCGGATGCCGAAGCGATTTTGATAAAGCTGACGAAAAGCGTCTTCGAAATGCGGATTCTTCGAGGTGACGTCAACGAAGCTGTAGTAACTCGCAGCGCTGGGTTTCAAGGCATCCAGTAGGGCGTGACTGGACGGCGGCGGTACGAGGTAAGGCAGTGCGATTCCCAGATCCGGCGTGCGTCCGAGGACTTTGTCGTGCAGGGTCAGACGCGTCTGCCCCGGTTCTGACTGCAAGGGTTTGAGCTGCTGCGGATTCTGCGCAAACAGATTCGCCGTGCCGTCGAGCCAGAATGCTGCTTTGCCCCTGCCTTGCAGAAGCAGGCGCCAGACCTGCGGTTGTTCGCTGACGGGCAGCGCGACTTGATCGAACTGCCAATAGGCACGATAGGGTTTCAGTGCCAATGACAGTTGCTGTCCATCGCCAACCCGCTGTGCCTGCAAACCGCTGATGCCGCCATGGAACTTGCCGGCCAGCACCGCATGTTCGCCGGGTGCGACCCTGAAATACAGCTCAGTGCCGTTACGCACTTCCGCGCTGAAATGCACCTTGGCCGGGGCAAACAGCGCCACGGTTTTTTCGTCATGTTCGATCCGGTAACCGCGGAAACTGTAGCCGGGAATCTCCAGTTGATAACTCGCCGCGCCAGGCGCCAGCGGCCAGCTCTGGCTGCCACGGGTTTCATTGGCCTTGATCAACCGTTCGCCCTGCAACTTGCCCTGACCGTCGAGTAGATACAGATGTTCTTCATTGGCCTCTGCCTGCCACGCTGGCACCCAACTGACGGTCACGGTGTCGGCGCGATCGGCCTGCAGATACAAACTGCCGTCGCGGATATCGCCCCAGCGCATCGACGCCGCGTAGGCGTCCAGCGACAGGCCGATACCGAGCAGCAGGGCCAGGCGTTTCATGCTGCCTTCCGGCGTTGCAACATCAGCCACATCGGGGTGATGTCGCTGGGCAGAATGATCAGGGTTTGCCAGAACGGCACGCCACTCAAGCGGCAATAAAGCACCAGCATCGCCACGGTGACGGCCAGATAGGCAATCGATGAAGCCGCCGCTGCACCGACAATGCCGTAGGCCGGAATCAGCAGCAGATTCAGCGCCAGATTGAACACCGCGCCCAAGCCCATCAGTAACGACACCGTGCCGGGGCGGTCTTTGCCAATCAAGTCCAGACGCAGAATGCTCGCGTAGCACAGGCCCAGCAGGCCCGGCAGTAACGCGAGCAGCGCCGGATAGGCCGGTTGATACGCAGCGCCGAACAAGGTGATGATCAACCACTCGCCGATCACCGCCATGGTCAGGCAGGCACCGAGCATCACCGTCGCCGTCAGTCGCAGCGCCAGCGGAGTGACTTTGTCCATGCCTTTGTCCTGTTGCAGCAGGCGTTTCATCAGCGGCGTGGTCACCGCTTCCGGAACGATCAGCAGCAGTTCGGCGGCGGCGCTGGCCATTGCGTAGTGACCCAGCGCGGTGCTGCCGAGCAGGGCGCCGATGAACAAGTAGTCGGAGCGCAGGATGACTTGCTGGAACAGCAGATCCGGATGGCTGCGTGCACTGAAGCGCAGCAGTTCGTTCTGGCTGGCGCGGTCCCATTGCAGCTGTATCGGTTGCGCGCGTTTGAGCCACATCCATCCCACCAGCACCACCAGGCTGATCCCGGCCAGCCAACTGATCAGCGCCGCTTCCAGCGCAGCACTTTTCCACATCCAGAACAGCGCAAGAAACAGCAGCAGCGGCGCCAGCGATTCGATCAGGCGCAGCACGTTGAACGCGACCACGCCGCCAGAGGCGTTGTGCAATGTCAGCAGGCCGCTTTTGAGTACGGTGAGCGGCACCGCCAACAGCAACAGCCAGGCCAGCAGACCGAGTTGCATCGTTATATCCAGTTCGCCGCCGAACTCACGCACCAACGCAACCACCAGCAAGGTCAGCAGCCCCGCCAGCAGACAGCCGAACACCAGCACCTGAGCGAGTAGCAAACCCATCGGCCGCTGCTTGGCCGCTTGATAGCCGACCGCTGAATTCAGCCCGCCGCTGGTGGCGGCGCTGATCAAGTCCGGCAGGGTGCTGAGCAAGGCAAACAAACCGCGTTCACTGGGGCCCAGTATCCGCGCGAGCAACACGTTGCGCAGCAGACGCAAGGCGATCATCGCCAGCTTGGTGCCCATGCTCAGGGCCAGATGCTTGAGGTAGTTGCCTCGGCTCATGTGCGTGCCCCGCGAAAGATGCGTAACGACAGCAGTTCGGGATTGCGTGCGGTGCGTTGACTGACGCCGAAGCGCGGCAGGTTCAAAGGGTCGCCGGCCCCACGATAGAGACCGGTAGCGGTGCCGAGGGCAAACGGATAATCGTGATTGGCGACCTGCTCGCGCACGCGCTCATCGTTATCGCCGTTGGGGTAGCAATACACCGGTAACGGCCGATTGCAGCCGTTGTTCAAGGCGTCGCGACTGCGGCTGATTTCCTGGGTCAGGCGCGCACTATCAAGGCCTGTAAGAATCGCGTGGCTGGCGCCGTGCGGACCGAACCGCACCAGCCCCGAAGCTTCCATTGCGCGCACCTGATGCCAATCCAGGGCCTGCGGCAGAGAATCCTGCGGGCACTCGTCGGTGAGCCGTTCCAGCACCTGCGGGTCGAGATCTTTCAAACTTTGCAGATAATGCAAAAGGGCCAGACTGCGCCGCTGCACATCGATGTCATCGACCAGCACCGGCAATGGCTTACCGATCGAGCGCAGGTATTCGATCAAGTGCATCCGCGCCTTGTCGCCATGGCTGCCCCACAGCGTTTCGCCCAGGCTTTCCCACCAGAATCGTTGACGACTGCCAATGAAATCGGTGGAGAGAAAAATACTCGCCGGCACCTGATGTTTTTGCAGCAGCGGGAAGGCGTTGACGGCGTTGTCGCGCCAGCCGTCATCGAAGGTCAGCGCCACTTGCGGGCGCTCGGTGCGCAGCGAATTTGGTTGAAGGATTTCCATCAGCGGCACGCAATCGAAATGCTTGCGCAGCCACACCAGCAAATGCTCGAAGGCCTGGGGCCCGACGCACAGTTCATTGCGGTGCGGCAGATCGGCGGCGCGGTCGTTGGCCAGCACCCGATGCAGCATCAGGATCACCCCGGCGCCGTGCAACTGATTGCGGCCCACGGACGAGTTGAGATAGAGCCAGCCACTGGTGCGTTTTAGAAGTTGTTTGATCGCCATGGCCTCAGTCCTTTTTTATCGGTTCTGTTCCGGATTCCACTGGGCATACCGCTGGCCGCGCAGAAACTGCCACAGGCCGAGGCTCATGCCCGCCAGGGTGACCAGCAAAAACGCCGCCAGACGGAATGGTTTGGGCAAACGGTGTTGCGAATCGAGCAGGCCGGCGATGGCGATCGTGTAGCCGATCAACTGCGCGATCAGGCTCAAGCGATAAAAACCGTGTTCTTGCCACAGCCAGAAGTTGCTCAGCAGCAACGGCAGCAACAGCACCGGCGCCAGTCGGCGGATCAATTTGTGGCTGATCAAGGCGATCGAATACAGGCCGTGCTTGAACGGATTGAGCAGCTCGCTGCGTTGCGCCAGGCTTTGCAAGCCGCCAACGGTGACGCGCTGACGCCGGCGAAATTGTTTGCCCGCCTCATCGACGCCATGGTCGATCACTTGCGCTTCAGGCACGTAGACGATGCGTTTGCGTGCCACCGGAGCACAGGTGCTGATAAAGAAATCGTCGTTGACCTCGGCCGGCACGTTCTGGAACAACTCGCGGCGCAGAGCGAGCAGGGCGCCATCGGCGGAAACCATGCAACCGGTGCGATTCTCCACGCGGCGCAGCCAGCCTTCGTAGTGCCGGTACAGGCTGTCACCGACGCTCAGGCCCCCGCCGGTGACCGGAATCACCATGTGCCCTGCACACGCGCCGACCTGCGGATCGCTCAGCGGCGCGAGCAAGTGGCCGAGGGTGTCGCGTGACCATTGATTGTCGGCATCGGTGAACACCAGAATGTCGCCGGTACTCAGCGCTGCGCCGGCATTCAGCGTAGCGGCTTTGCCCTGGCGGGGCAGGTCGAGCACGGTAATGCGCGGATCAACCACTTTGTGCGCGCAGGCCACGGTGTCATCCGTCGAGCCGTCGCTGGCGAGGATGATCTGCAGCGTCGCCGGCTGATAATCCTGAGCCAGCAGCGTGCGCAACTTGTGCTCGATGTGCCACGCCTCGTTATGCGCGGCAATCACGATGCTGATGTTCAGAGGCGGCGCTGGCGTATGGCGCCAAGCCGGGAACAGCGGCGCCAGCAAGGTCAGCAGCAGCGGATAACCGACGTAGGCGTACACCGGCAGCAGCAGGCACATCCAGAAAATGAATTCAGCCACGGGCAGGCCTCCTGGCGTTCCAATGACACAGACTGAGAACAAGTGCCGCGCTGGGCAGGTGCAGGCGTAACCAGTGCAGACCCCACAGTTGCAAGGTGAGGCGAACGTTGTGGTGCTTGATACTCTGCCGCACGCTGAGCACCAGACTCGGCAGCAGGGTCAGCACCAGCAGGATCACCGCGAGCTGCGCGAGGCCGGCGAGCAAGGCAACGATCAAGAGAAAATCCGTCACCCAGACCAGCAGCGACAGCAGCGGAAAACGCAGCAGGCGCAGGCTCATGCCATGGGTGCGCAGCAACTGCAGGTGACTGCCCTGACGCCACAGTTCCTTGCCCATCCACTCGCGCCAATTCATTTCGTAGCCCCAATGCAGGGCGATGCTGGTATTGATCGACAGCAGCCGTGCGCCCTGTTTGCTCAGGCGCAGGGTGTATTCCTTGTCCTCGCCGGTGCGCAGGGTTTCGTTGAAACCGCCGACGACATCGAACCAGCGTTTGCGCATCAGCAGGTTGGCGCTGGGCAGCCAGTCCACGGTGCGGCTGGCGTGCGCTGATGGCCGCAGCATGCGCCGTTGCCAGGCGGTCGCGTACCACGGCGCGGCGGCGGGGGTGTGCAGGTCCAGGCCGAAGATGTCGCCCTGAGCGTCTGCTTCGAGGGCGAACAATTGGCTCAGCCAGTCTTCGGGCATTTCAATGTCGGCATCGATGAACGCCAGCCATTCACCACTGGCAACCGTTGCGCCACGATTGCGCAAAGCGCCGATCAGCAGGCCGGGCAACACCAGAACCTGCGCGCCGAATGCGCGGGCGATCTGTGGCCCGTCATCAATAGAGCCGTTGTCGACGACAATCAGTTCACAGTCGATGTCAGCGGCGTTCGCGGCTTTGCGAGCGGCCAGGAGGGTGCGGCCGATGTGCCGTGCCTCGTTGTACATCGGAATGACGATGCTGACCCGGCTCATGCCCTGACCTCCGTCAGCGGTGCTTGCTCGGCTTTCAGGCGCAGCACCCAGGTCAGGGCAAGCATGATCCACAGGTATTTCAGGTTCGGCGCGCTGAGAAACATCAGAAACAACGTCAATGACAGAAAACTCATTCCAAGATGAGTCACCACGTCCGCGTGCTGCCACTCGCGCCGTTGCAGCCACGCGCGTCGTGCGCGGATCAGGTTGTAGAAACCCTGCACGAGCATGCCGACAAACAGCAGGCCGGCCGGAATCCCCAGTTCGCTGAAAATCTCCAGGTAAGTGTTGTGCGCCCGGCGATACAGGTCACCGATCTTGCGGTTGGCCGAGAATGCCTTGGCGTAACCGGTGGTCGCGTAGTGCAGCGGGAAGGTCCCGGGGCCGGAGCCGAGCAGCGGATGTTCGCGGATGATCTGGCTGCCGACGACAATGTAGGAGGCGCGACGGCCGAGTGATTCGTCCTGAGCCTTGGCCCCGGCGCTCAAGATACTCAGCGACTGGATGCGTGCCAGATAACCGGCAGGCATCGCATAAATCGCCAATGGCAGCACGATGGCGGCGCCGAGCATGGCAAAGCCGAAATGCCGGGGACGGACGCGGGTGAGGTGCTGGCGGTAATGCCAGACACCGATCGCCAGACTCAAGGCCAGTACCACCAAGCCTGAGCGCGACTCCGTTTTGGTCATGCCGCCGAGCAGCAAAAGGCAGCAGCCAGCCCAGAACAAACGCTGCAAAAGGTTCGGACTGCGAATCACCAGCAGCAGGCCCAGCGGCACGGCGAAGGCGATCAGCAGAGCAAAGGCATTGGGGTCATCGAGCAGGCCGGCGGCGCGGCCCTTGTCCTGGAATCTGCTGGAAAACATCGCCATGGCGCAGGTGGCGCTGACGCTGAGCGTGACCAGCCGGGCGAACAGATCGAGGTTCAGCTCGCGGCCGATCAACAAAGTGATCACGAACAGAATCAGGCCCACGCTCAGTTCACGCAGATGACTCTGTGACATGCCCAGGTTGTCGGTGGCGAGCAGGCTCAGCAGGTACAGCGCCATGAAACCGATCAGGTAGCGCCACAGATTGCTGCGCAGGCGCTGCGATGGAATCTGGTGCAATGCCAGTTGCAGCATCAGGATCAGCGCCAGCGAAGCCCCGAGGAATTTGCTCCCGGAAAACATGCTGTCCTTGAAGAACCCTTCAAACGGCACCAGCGCGGCAATGCCAAGCAGGCCCCAGGACGGTTTGCGGTACAGCACCGTGAAACCCAGCAGCCCCAGCACTGCCCCCGGCGCCAGATACGGATAAGGACTGACCAGCAAAGCCATGCAGACCAGTGCCAGCAGACTGACGATCGAGAGCGGGAAAATCATGCGCGTGCCTCCCGTGCGGTGCGGATGTACAGCTGCGACCAGTGTTCGGCCAAGGCCTTGAGGTCGTAGCGATCCTGTTGCGTGCGTTTCGCGTTGTCGCGCAGTTGCCGGGCCAGGCCCGGTTGCATCAGCAACGTCTCGAGCTGGCGGGCGAGGGCTGCGCTGTCGGTGGGCGCGGCGAGCAGGCCGTTATGCCGGTCTTCCAGCACATCGGGAATCCCGCCGACCGCGAAGGCCACCACCGGCACCCCGGCCTGCATGGCCTCCAGCAAAATCATCGGCGTGCCCTCGGTGCGCGAGCTGATCACCAGCGCATCGAGTTGCTGCCACCAGCGGCGCATGTCGGTCTGATAACCCGGCAAACGAATGCGCTGCTGTAAACCGGCGGCATCAATACGCGCCTGCAACACCTCGTGTTCCGGGCCATCGCCGAGCATCACCGCGTCCAGTTGCGGGTGTTGCAGGCACAGCGCAATCAGCGCGTCGAGAAACAGATCCGGGCCTTTCTCGCTGCTCAGGCGCCCGACGTAACCGGCGAGCCAGCGCTGGCGATCAGCATTGGGAATCATCTCGGCGTGAGCCGGCAAACCGTTGGGAATCACTTGCAGCTTGTCGGCCCGCACGCTGGCCTGGCGGTGGATGGCCGCGATGCTTTCAGCCACGCACACCACCCGATCAACCGATGCGGTGCGGCACAGTTGCAGGCTCAGCCAGGTGTAGAACTTTTGTTTGCGGCTGCGCGGGGTGAAACCGTGTTGGGTGATGACCAGCGGCAGGCGCAACAGGGTCGCGCCGAGCCAACCGAATAACAGCCCTTTGAAATTGTGCGTATTGATCAGCGGCCGTTCGCTGCGGCGTTGACGCAAGTGCCGCAGCAAGGTGCCCAGGCCAGTGCAACCCTGCGCGTCGACCCCGCCCTCACGAAAGCGCGCGATCAGTTCCGGCGGCGCGTCGAGGAACAGCACTTGATGCTGTCCCGGCGTCGCTAGGCAATGATCGAGCAACATGCGCTCGGCGCCATAGAAGCCACCGCTGCTGAGCAAATGAATGATCGGCAGGGCGGCGTTCGGCGGGGTCGACATGTTCAATTGCGCACCCAGTGCACGAAGCTTGGCACCGACCAGCTCTTGTGCGGATTGCCCGGCAGCGCTTCCTGTTCGTTGATCACCAACAGCACCGGCAGCCCCAGTTCATGGCTGATTTGCGCCGGATGTTTGAAGCGATGATCAAAGAACTCCCGCACATAGACGAACGCGATCGCCAACAGCAGGCCGGTGAGCATGCCGAACGGAATGATCAACATGGGTTTGGGGAACGCTGCTTCAGTCGGCTCGAACGGCGGGCTCAACACCCGCGCGTTGGACAGGTCGTTGTCCAGCGAGCGCGTGGTGCTGCTTTCGGCAAAGCGTTGCGCGTAGGTCGAGAACGCGGCGTGCAGGGCGCCTATCTCGGTGTCCATCTGCCGCAGCTTGCTCTGGGTTTGCTGCAACTGGTGGATACGCTCCTTGAACTCGGCAATGCGCGCGGTTTTCTGCTCGATCACCTGGCTGACCACCGACAGATCGATCGTGCGCTCCTGGATGCGGTTATTGACCACTTTGAGGAACTGCTGGCGAGTGCGGGCAATTTGCTCGCGGGTCAGCAACATCGGCTCGCTACCGGGCTGGAACACCGCCAGATCATTCATGTAGCGGCTGACCTGAGTGGTCAGCGCCTCGCCCATCTGTCTGATCTCGCGGTCTTCGAACGCGATGTTGTCCACCGTGGTGGTGAAGGTGAACGGGAAGGTGTAGTCGTTGAGTTTGTTGGTGTTGGCAGCGGCCAGGCTGGTTTTCAGGTAATCGAGCCAGCGCTGGCTTTGCAGCAAGCGATCGCGGTACAGATTGAGTGCCTGCTCCTCGGTGTTGATTGCATTGAGGCGAAAGGTGATTTCCTCTTTCGGGTCGGACGAACCGACACCTTCGAGCAAACTCAGCCGAGCACCTTCCAGTCCGTCGAGGCGCACCTGGTATTGATGCTTTTTGGTTTCATAAAACGAGTGCGGCAGTTCGATCGATTGCAGCGCCTGACGGCTGACCAGATAGTTTTGCAGCAAAGCTGCGACAAACGTCGTGCCCTGGGCTGGATCCGGGAAGCTGTAGACAATCGAAATCACATTGGAACCCGGCAGGGTTTCGATCTTCAGATTGTCGATGGCTTCTTGCGTCAAGCCGTCGAGTACCGTGTCGCGCACGGGATCGGTTTCCAGGCCCAGCGTGCTGCGCAGCGGGTTGACCACGTATTCGCGCAACGGCGAGCTGACGTAGCGTTTGAACGGTTCACCGAGCAGCTTGCTGAACATGCCTGGCGCTGGGGTGTACTCGCCGTTGTCACGCAGCTCGCTGATGGTCTGACGAATCAGCGCCGGCGAACGCAGGATATTGCTTTCGGTTTCCATGTCCGCCAGCGACGGCGGAATGAACGTGGCGTTGTCCTGGGTCAGCGAGGTGGTCGCATCGCCCTGGGAGAGTTTTTTCGACTGCACGATCACCTGCGCGGTGATATCGAAGCTCTGTTTGAGCAACAGCGGCAGCACCAGCGCGATCACTGCAAAGATCAGGAAGACACGCTTCACCAGTTGCTTGTTGGCGAAGAAAATCCTGAAGAACTCGTGCAGGTAATTTTCTTTTGGGTTCATGTCGTTCACCTGAGAGTCAGTTGTCACTGCCTTTGTTGTCGACGCGGTAGCCGAAGCTGAACCCCACGCCCTGGAACAGCACCACGTCGGCCAGTTGGCGGGCGAGTTCGCCGGCGCTGGCAAGCTTGGTTTTTGGCACGTAGAGCATGTCGTCCGGTTGCAGGTAGGCGATCTGCGGAGCCTCGCCTGACAACGCCTTCTCGACGTCGTAATTCATCGCCTGCACCTGATTGCCATTGCGCCGCATGATCACCACCGAATCGAGGCGCGCCTTGACGTTGGTGCCGCGGGCGAGGGTCAGGGCTTCAAGCACCGAGACCGGACGGCGGATCGGGTAGGAGCCAGGCTGGGCCACTTCGCCCAAGACGTAGATCTCGTTGCCAGCCGTGGATTTGAGCAGCACATCGACGCTCATCCGCCCTGGCAATTGCGCGTATTTTTTGTTGAGGAAGGCTTCCAGTTGATTGACGGTCATGCCTTGCATTGGCACGGCACCGATTTCCGGGAAGCTCGCGTAGCCGTCAGTCCCCACGGTGATCTCGCGGCTCATGCCGGTGGCGGGGTGGTTGAGGGCACTTTTGAGGTTCTGTTCGTTGCTCAACGGGCTGAGGACTTGCACGCTCAGCTGATTGCGGTTGGGCTGGAACAGTTGTTTGCGTTGATAAACCCGCTGGATTTCCTGGCGCGCTTCCTCGCTGGTCAGCCCGGCGATTTTCACCGAGGTGTTGGCGCCCGGCAGTTCGATGGTGCCGTCGGGCAGCACCAGTTGCGTGCCGTTGAGCTGGCTGGCGGCGGTGAAGTTCAGGCCGATCTGGTCACCCGACTGGACGCGGTAAGCGTCCGAGCCGCTGGTGCTGATGTGGAAAATCACATCCAGCACGTCTTTCGGGCGCAGGGTCTGCTCGACCCTCGGCATATCGGTTGCCTGGGCGTTGGCCGGTGCGGCGGTGAGGATATTCACCGGCATGTTGCGGGTATCGGTATTGCTGGAGCAGCCCGCAAGCGGCAGCAACAGCAGGACAAGCATTTTGGCGTTCATGGCGTCATCCTTTGCGTTCGCTTACAGGTTTTTGTAAAGCCACTTGGGCATGTAGTACTTGCGCCGGTTGAACACGCTACCGACCACTTTTGCCCCAGCCTGGGTCAGCCGTTGCACGGCAGCCTGGGCGACTTCCCAACGGGTGTCTTCGGCGCGAACCACGAACACCACGCCATCGACCTGGGTGCTGATCACCAGCGTGTCGGCGGCGGAATACACCGCGTCACCGTCGATCACCACGAAGCGGTACTGGCTGCCCAACTGGTCGAGCAACGGGCTCAGGCGTTCGGCGGTCAGGTGTTCCATGGTCCGGATCGGCCGGCCGTTTGGCAGCACATCGAAGGGCAGGCTCGAGACCTGCACGACGCAGTCCTGCAACAGCGGCGGGTTGTCCGGGTTGAACAGCAGGTCGCGCAGGCCGCGCTCCTTGCTCAGGTTCATCTGCTGGGTAAGGTTGCTCGCCGACTGGCTGGCGTCGACCAGCAGCACCTGGCCGCTGCTCATTTGTGCCAGTTGACTGGCCAGTGCCAGCGCGCTGGTGGTGGTGCCGGCGCCGGGGTTGGCGGCGGTCAGGAACAGAATCCGCAGATCCAGATCCAGCACGGTCGATGTCAGGTTCGATTCGCTGGGGTTGGCGATGCTCAGGCTTTTATTGGTTGAACCGTCCATTAGCTTGCTCCGTGGCCGCTGAATACTTTGAAGGGGGTTTTCAACAGGATCTTCAGATCAAGCAAAAGGCTCTGCTCGGCGATATAGCTGAGGTCCAACTCAACGCGCTGGTCGAAGTCGATATTGCTGCGCCCGGAGATCTGCCACACGCCGGTCATGCCGGGGTAGATGCTCAGGCGTGCGAGGTGACTGTCCTTGTAGCGATAGGCGTTGAAGGAGGTCGGACGCGGGCCGACCAGGCGCATATCGCCGCTGATCACATTGATCAGGTTGGGCAGTTCGTCGAGGCTGGTCCGGCGCAGGAAACCGCCGATACCGGTGATCCGTGGGTCTTTGTCGATCTTGAAATCAATGGCATCGACACCGTGTTTGTTCAGGTGGCGCAACGATTCCTTGAGGTCTTCGGCGTTGGCGACCATGGTGCGGAACTTGTACATGCCGAATTTGCGCCCGCGATAGCCGGTGCGTTTCTGCACGAACATCACCGGCCCTGGACTGGTGAACTTGACGGCCAGCGCCAGACCGATCAACAGCGGCGAAAACACCAGCAGAATGACCAGCGCGCCAAAGCAGGCGACCACTCGATTGGTGCGCGACAGCTGCCATGGTCGGCCACCGTCACGGCCAGTCATCCAGCCGCGGCCCTGGCGATGAATCGCGGCATCGAGGCGCATGCGGTGCTCGGGATCAATGCGCTTGTCACGGCGCAGTTCCTGCATCGGTATTGTTTTTTCATGTCCAGTCATAAAGACCTCCACTGATGGTCAGCCGCGTGCGGCGCGTGGGCGATAGGCAGTTGGGTAGTAGTCGCGGAACCAGGCGATGAAGCGCCCAAGTCCTTCATCCAGCTCTATCCGGGGCTGAAAACCGGTGGCCTGGGCCAGATCGCTGGCCTCGGCACAGGTGTTGAGTACGTCGCCCGGCTGCAAGGGCAGCAGCTCGACCAAGGCTTTTTGACCGAGGTGTTTTTCGATCAGCGCCAGGTAGGTTTTCAGTTCCACCGGATGTTGGCCGCCGATGTTGAACAGCCGCCACGGCGCCATGCTGCTGGCGGGGTCGGGCTGCTCGCGGTTCCACTCGGGGTTGGCTTTTGGCGGTTGCGGGATGAGGCGGGCAATGCTTTCGATGATGTCGTCGATGTAGGTGAAATCGCGCTGATGCTCGCCATAGTTGAACAGCTTCAGCGGTTGCCCCTCGCTGATCGCCTTGGCGAACTGGATTGGCGACATGTCCGGCCGGCCCCACGGCCCGTACACGGTGAAAAAGCGCAGCCCGGTGCAGGGGATGCCAAACAAGTGGCTGTAGCTGTGGGCCATCAGCTCATTGGCTTTCTTGGTCGCGGCGTACAGCGACAGCGGATGATTGACGCCGTCCTTCACCGAGTACGGCGTGGTCTGGTTGGCGCCATACACTGAACTCGACGAGGCGTAGATCAGGTGCTCGACCGGATGCTGCCGGCAGCTTTCCAGAATATTCAGGAAACCCTGCAGATTGCTGTCCAGATACGCCCGCGGATTCTCCAGCGAATAACGCACCCCGGCCTGCGCCGCGAGGTGGATGACTACTTGCGGACATTCCCGGACGAACAGCGCTTCGATGGCCGACGCATCGGCCAGGTCAACCGTAGCGAGCTGGAAATCGCCGACCTGCTCGCGCACCCATTGCACGCGATCGTGCTTGAGCTGCGGATCGTAATAGGCGTTGAAATTATCCAGGCCGACCACTGTGTGTCCGTCGCGCATCAGCCGCAATACGCAATGGGCACCAATGAAGCCGGCCGCGCCTGTGACCAGAATTTTCATGGCCGTAGCCCTTCGGGGGCGATGTGGCGCAGGCCGATGCCGCTGTAATGCAGGCCAGCGGCGGCCAGATGTTCCGGGTTGTAGAGGTTGCGACCGTCAATCACCACCCGCGAACGCAACTTGCTGGCCAGCCATTCAAAATCCACCACGCGGAAGTTTTTCCACTCGGTGCAGATCACCAGTGCATCGGCATCTTCCAGCGTGTCGTCGCGGGTGGCGCACAGGTGCAAGTCGTTACGGTAACCATAGAGGCGCCGGCACTCGGACATGGCTTCCGGGTCGTAGGCCTGCACGCTCGCGCCTTCGGCCCACAGCGCATCCATCAGGTAACGGCTGGGGGCTTCACGCATGTCGTCAGTGTTTGGCTTGAACGCCAGGCCCCAGATCGCGATGGACTTGCCGGCCAGGCCCTGGGGGAACTGCGCTTTCAGTTTGCTGAAGAGGATGTGCCGCTGACTGTCGTTGACGTCGGTGACGCTGCGCAGCAGTTTCAACGGCATGCCGTTGTGTTCGGCGGTGTGCAGCAGGGCGCGCAGATCCTTGGGAAAACACGAGCCACCGAAGCCGCAGCCCGGATAGATAAAGTGATAACCGATGCGCGGGTCGGAACCGATGCCCTTGCGCACTGATTCGATGTCGGCGCCAAGCAATTCAGTGAGGTTGGCCAGCTCGTTCATGAAGCTGATGCGCGTGGCGAGCATCGCATTGGCCGCGTATTTGGTCAGCTCGGCGCTGCGGTTGTCCATGAACATCAGTTTTTCGTGGTTGCGGCAGAACGGTGCGTACAGCTCGCTCATCTGCTCGCGGGCCTCGTCATCGCGGGTGCCGACGATAATCCGGTCGGGGCGCATGCAATCGGCCAGAGCGCTACCTTCCTTGAGGAATTCGGGGTTGGACACCACGCGCACTTTCAGGTCAGTCCTGGCGCGGCGCAGCAATTCGCTGTTGGAAGTGGCGAGGACTTGATCGGCGGTCCCGACCGGCACCGTGGATTTGATGATCAGGGTACGATCGGCCTCCATTAAACCGGCGATCTGCCGGGCAACGTTGAGCACGTGGCTGAGGTCAGCGGAGCCGTCTTCATCGGCCGGGGTGCCGACCGCGATGAAAATCAGCTCGGCGTGTTCGACCGCATCGCTGGCCTGGGTGCTGAACAGCAGACGCCCAGCCTTGATGTTTTCTTCAAGTGCGCTGGACAGTCCTGGTTCGCTGATGGGCGGCACGGCTTGTTGCAGTTGTTTAATCTTCTTCGGGTCTATATCAACGCATAAAACCCGATGTCCGACATCTGCAAGTGCGGCAGCTTGTATAAGTCCAACATAGCCCGTGCCAAATACGCTCACGTCCATCTGCGCACCCTCGATAGAGCGAAAAGAAGAAGTTCTTGAGAAGACCGTAGAAGGGGTATAGCGCAGGGTTTGAAAAGCGTGTCAGCAAAATGACATGTTGCATCTGTATAACACTTGAGCGCTTTTTGGCGATTGGCCATCAAGTCATTGCTGCGATTGGATTTGTTGATTTTTTGCAGATTTGTTCAGAATTAAAATAAGCGATAGACGGTTGTAAGTCTTTAATTTAAAGGCTTTCAGCGCATGGCGTGTGTCAGATTTGAGTCACCGTTTTTTTGACGCATTATAAAAAAAACAGTCAATTCTTGCGCTTTGAGGGCCGGGTGCTAGTGTCAGGTTTTGACCGACAAACCTTTGACTTTCTGCCTTTTGCACCAGCGGAATCGCCATGTTCAAATATGCCAAAGAACTGCTTTTAATTACTTATCTGCTCCTTTATTCCGAATATTACATTGAGCGGTTAAATGCTATCGGCCTCGGTTTTTCTGTACTTCTTTTTGGCGCGATGTTTTTGGCGCTCACTTTGGCGTTATATCTAACGGCGTATATAAGACAAACACTCGTTCGCCATTTATTCGCATTGGCGATGTTTGTTTCGGCGGTGTTTTTCGACATCTATACCCGGGTCACCGCGGATTACCTGAGCTACAGCAATTTCGTCTCGCTGGTGTATTCCGGCGGCTTCATTCAGGAAGCGGCGTACCAGTACCGTGACGCAATCATTCGCGGTGCGCTCAGTGGCCTGCTGCTGTTGTTTGCCATAGGTCTCAAACCGCGCCATTCGCTCATCGTACCGAACACGTTGCGCGTGGCGGCGCCGTTGTGTGGCGTGTTGCTGCTCAGCGCGGTGCTGTTTTTGCGCGCAGGCGAGGGTGCCCGCGGTTTGCCGATCATGTACACGCCGTTGGCCTATCTGAACCTGTTTGCCTATGAGGCGCTTCATAACACGGTGGGCCCACGTGAACCGGTCACGCTGGCGCGCACTTCGCAGGCGGTGGGGCATGACATCGTGCTGATCATCGACGAGAGCATCTCCGGCAATTATCTGGATATCAACGCGCCATTTGGCGTGCACAGCAACCTCAAACAGCCGCACGCAGGCGTCGACATTTTCAATTACGGCTATGCCGCCTCCATCGCCAATTGCAGCGCCGACACCAACATCACCCTGCGCTACGGTGGCACCCGCGCCGACTACATGCGCATCAACAGCACGCTGCCGTCGATCTGGCAGTACGCGAAAAAGGCTGGAATGCGCACGGTGTACATCGACGCCCAGCGTACTGGCGGCAATCTGCAGAACCTGATGAACGACGCCGAGAAAAAGGACATCGACGAGTTTGTCCAATTCGACCGCACCAGCGTGCGCGACCGAGACATGGCCGCGGCGGCGAAGCTGATCGAACTGCTCAACGACGACAAGCCCGAGCTGATCCTGATCAACAAGGTCGGCGCGCATTTCCCGGTGCACGACAAATACCCGGATGCCTTCATGGCTTACCGCCCGACCTTGCCGCGCGGGCAGTTCACGGAAGTCGCCGATACCGGTGAACGCAATGGTTTCAATGGTCAGGTGGATGACTGGGTGCTGTATCGCAACGCCTACAAAAACACGGTTTTATGGAACGTCGGCGAGTTTTTTGCGCGGGTGTTGGCCAAGGGCAATCTGAACAATGCACTGCTGATCTATACCTCCGATCACGGGCAGGATCTGCACGAACGCGGTAACCCGGGGCTTAACACCCACTGCGGCGGGGATCCGGTGGAGGAGGAGGGCCTGGTGCCGCTGGTGGTGATTCAGGGCCGCGATCTGAAAACGCTCGACTGGTCGGCGCAGTTGGCGGCGAACAAGGATCGCTCCAGTCACTACAACATTTTCCCGACGCTGTTGCAGTTGATGGGGTATGACCTGGCGGCGATCGAGTCGGCGTACGGCAAGCCGCTGTCGGTACCAACGGTGGATGAATTCACCTTCAACTATCGCTTCAATGCGCGGTTGGGGGCCAAGCCTGAGTGGAAGCATATTGATCTGGGCAGCATCGTGACGCCGACCCAGGCGCCGGCGAGTGTGGCGGCGGGGCAGCCCTGAAAGATCGCAGCCTGCGGCAGCTCCTACATTAAAAACGCGATCCACTGTAGGAGCTGCCGCAGGCTGCGATCTTTTGATCTTGCTGTTCAGACTTGCCACTGCGCCCGATACACCCCCGGCGCACACCCCAACCACCTCAAACATGCGCGGTTAAAACTCTGCACATCGCTATAGCCCAAACGATCAGAGACCTCGACCAACTCCAGCTCACCTGCCTGCAACAGATCCTCGGCCCGGTAGCGCCGATACTCGTCCAGTAACTCGGAAAAACGCCAGCCCAACGCCTTCAACCGCCGAGCCGCTGTGCGTTCGATCAAATGCCGGGCGGCACAAAACTGCTTCCAGTCGGCCGCTGCCAGGTCTGCAATCAAATAGTCGCTGAGCTGCTCCAGCAAGGTCGACTCGCTGTTGCGGCGGGTCTGCTCCAGCAATTCCACCAGCGTTTGTTCGAGCGACTGATTGCCTGGCGTCAACGGCGCCACAAACAACTGCGGATCCAGGCGAATCGCCGGATACGCCTGCCCACCCTGCACGGGCGCACGGAAGGCGCGCTCATGTTCTGCACTGCTGGCCGAAACCAGCGCCACACTCGACACCGGATCACGCCCAAGACCACTGGCGAGCAACTTGCGCCGCAACATGCTGCACAGGCTGATAAGGATGTAATCGGCCGTCGCGGCACACGCTCGCAAGCTGCCGGCATCCAGCAAACGCAGTTCGACAGCATCGCCGTCGCGGACGATCTGCGCGCGGTAATGGCCGTTGAAGAAAGGGAAGAACCGCTCGAAATAATCGCAGGCACTTTGCAGCGACACCGCGACATCGAACAGATACGTCAGGCCATTGGTGGCCGTAGAAACAAAGCGCCGGCCCGCCGCCAGACCGATCAGCGGATCGCCGGTCTGCTCGATGGCAAACACCCAGAACCGCCGCGACAGCACCAGCGGAATGCGCATGAAGGGCGTGCGCAAATCGAACAGACTGCGGTGAAACTGCGCCTCGATGGCGTCTTGCGCGATACCGCGCGCAAGCAATTCTTCGATGGCCGGCAACAGGCTCGGTGCGTAAAAAGCGTTGGCGGATGGCTGATCGATTTTTGTCATATAGGGCTCACCGCTTGTTTCGGAACACGGCTCACTCCTACATTTGAACGCATTCCAACTGGATAAATACGGTCACCTGTAGGAGCTGCCGAAGGCTGCGATCTTTTGATCTTGCTTGTAAATATCACAATCAAAAGATCGCAGCCTTCGGCTCACTCCTACATTTGATCGCATTCCAACTGAATAAATACGGTCACCTGTAGGAGCTGCCGAAGGCTGCGATCTTTTGATCTTGCTTGTAAATATCACAATCAAAAGATCGCAGCCTTCGGCAGCTCCTACAAGGCTCAGTGGTTGGCCGCGAGCAGGCGTTGATCGACGGTCAGAATCGCTTCCACCATCGCCCGCGCCGCCGGGGTCATGGAATAGCCGGCGCGGGTGACGATGCCGTAGCTCAGTTGCAGAGCCGGATCGTCGTGGGGTATGTCGATGAATTCGAGCAAGTGGATCACGCCTTGATCGACCTGCTCACGCAGTGCCTCCAGCGTCGCCAGGCCCACTGCGTCGGAGCGCAGCACCACGCGCTGGATCGCGTCGAACTGGGCGCATTCGACGCTGGGGGTGAAATCGGGTTCGCCCAATACATCGGCAAGGATTTTGCGGATCATCGGCGGAATGCGTGTGCCCACCACCGGGTAGTCGAGCAGGGCACGCAGCTTCAAGTCAGGCTGACTGGCGAGCGGGTGACCCGCGCGGCAGAAAAACCGCCCCGGTCGGGTACGCAGCAGTTGCACGTGGTACTGCGGATCGCCAACGAAATAACGCGCATCCGCCACCAGAAATTCGATCTGCTGCTCACGCAACCACAACGACAATTGCTGCCAGTCGCCCTGATGAAAACGCGTGCGGATCGCTGGGTGCGCCTGGATGAATTGCGCCAGCGCTTCCGGCACTAACACTTGCGCCGGATAAGGGCCACAACCGAATTGCAACTCACCGCTGGTGAGGCCGTTGTATTGCGTCAGTTCGTTGTGCAATGCCTGACTGCCGGCGAGCAGGCGCCGAGCATGTTGCAACACCAGTTCACCCTGACCAGTGAGACGAAATTCTCGGCTGCTGCGCTCGACCAGTTCACAGTCCAGATCGCGCTCCAGCGTCTGGATACTGCGGCTGAACGCCGGTTGACTGAGGTTGATGGCCTCGGCCGCGCGGCCAAAGTTGCGGTAGTCAGCGAGGGCGACCAAGTGGCGAAGCTGTCGCAAATCCATCATGCGTCTCCTGCATTCTGCGGATACTTTTAATGCATTGGATCGATATCACGTTGGCTGGCATAAGTACACGCCTGTCTCTTGGTAGCCGTCGCCATGTCCCACCTCCTGTTCGCCTCCAGCGCCTTCACCCGGACCATTCTCGGCCACGCCGAGCAGTCCGGTCTGTGCCCGCAGACCTTGCTGGCGCGCGCCGGAATCAGCCACGCGGCACTGCAGGATCAAGCTCGGCAGATTCCCGCACACGCGGTCGAGCAACTGTGGCTTGAATGCGAACAGGCCGGTGTCGCCCCGACGTTCGGCTGCGAGCTGGTCAACTCAATGGCGACTACTTGCCTGCAAGGCTTGAACATTCTGCTCGACTCCGCGCCCACCCTGCGCGCCAGCCTTGAATGCTTCGTGATGTTCGTCCCGCGAGTGGCCAATTACGTGGCTGTCGAACTGCAGGAGATCGGCCTTTTCGCTCATTTGCATTTGCGCCCGGTGCTGGGCCATGCGCATCACTTCGGCCTTGATGCTGCAACGCTCACTTTGGTGCGCAATATCGCCGGGCGACTGGGCAAGGCGCCCGAGGAAGTGTTTGTCAGCGTCAGTCTGTGCCCGCCACAAGCGGCCGGAAACTGGCTACGCGGCGCCGGCATTAATGTTGAGCAGGGCGAGCATCCGCGCCTGACGCTGCGCCGTGCAAGTCTTGACGATACGCTGCTGGGCGCCAATGCTTTCCTGCATCAGAGCATGCTCCGTCACTGGCAGGCTGAATCATCCGCCCCCAGCCGTAACGACAGTCTGCAAATGGCCCGCCACTGGCTGACAGCCGGCGATCAACCGATCGAGCGCATCGCCGCGCGCCTCGGTTACCGCCAGCCGAGCAACTTCATCCGCGCGTTCCGCAAACAGTTCGGCATCACGCCGAAGCAGTTCCGGCTCAATCCGTTGTAACTTCGGCGTTGATCGTTTTTTTTGTCGGTTCGCTCTCACATTTAGCCGGGGGCGCGGTTTCAATGTGGGAGCGAGCCTGCTCGCGAAGAGGGCGACGCGGTTACGGCGTGACGATGTTGAACTGCGGCCCGAACGTATCCAGGCTGCCCATCAACTCACCCAGTTTCTTGCCGTTACCCTGCAACTTGATCAAGCCTTTTTGCATCGCCGTCGGGAAGTCCAGTTGCTTGAGGCTGATCTGCTCCAGCGTGTCCTTGCTCAGGCTGACACTGGCATCTGCCGCCGGATTGAGCCCGGCGCGGTGGGTGAGGACGCCATTGCGCAAGGTCAGATTGAAGTCCTTGTGCTGATCCTCGAATGTCCAGTTCAGCGTCAGGTCATGGCCGACCGCCTTGTCACTGTCCAGGCGCACCGCCAGATAATCAAAGAACATTTCCGGGCTCATCGCCCGCACCATGTCTATCGACACCGAAGTCCCGGCGTGCGGTGGCACACCATTGCGCAGCTCCATCGCGCCGGTCAGGTACATGTTGCGCCAGGTGGCGTTTTCACTTTGATAACCCATTTGCTCCAGTGTCTCGGCCTGGGCCTTTTTCGCGTCGACGTTGTCCGGCTCGGCGAACAACAACTGATTACCCAACTGCGCAGCCCAGCGATAGTCACCGCTGGCCATGGCTTTGCACATTTTCTCCAGCACCGCAGCGCCACCGCCCATGGCCTCGACCGTGCGTTTGGCGGTGTCCACCGGCGGCAGCGGATTGAGGTTGGCCGGGTTGCCGTCATAGAAACCCATGTAGCGCTGATACACCGCGCGGACGTTGAAACTCAGCGAGCCGTAATAGCTGCGGGTGTACCACTTCTGGTCCAGCGAGCCCGGCAGCTTCTTGACCGCATCGGCGATTTCCAGCGGTGTCAGGCCCTTGTTGAGCAGGTGCAGCGTGCGGTCGTTGAGGAACGCGTACATGTCGCGCTGGTCGGCGAGGAGCGTGCGAATCCGCTCGCCACCCCAGGTCGGCCAGTTGTGCTGGGCGAACAGCACGTCGGCCTTGTCGCCGTAGCGCACCAGGCTGGCGTCCAGATATTGTGACCACGCCTTGGCGTCGCGTACCTGGGCGCCACGCGGCGTGAGCACGTTGTGCATCATTTGCGTGGCGTTTTCTGCCATGCACAGGGCTTTGAGCTCGGGCAGATAGAGGTTCATCTCGGCCGGGGCTTCGGTGCCCGGCGTGAGTTGAAACTCGACCTGCACACCGGCGATGGTGCGGGTTTCCAGTTCCTTGGTGATCAGGTCGGTGGGTGGAATCAGCGTGATAGTGCCGCCACTGGGCGTGCTCTTGCCCAGGCCGGCGTCGACCTGACCCTGTTCACCGCGCGGCAGCAAACTGCCGAACTGGTACTGCGCGCGGCGGCTCATGGCGTTGCCGGCGTAAACGTTCTCGCTCATCACGTGTTCCATGAACCCGGCCGGGGCGAACACCTTGACCTTGCCGGCCTTGACATCGGCCTCGTCGATCACGCCGCGCACGCCGCCGAAATGGTCGGCGTGAGTGTGGCTATAGACCACCGCGACCACCGGTTTGTGCGGACGGTTCGCGTAGTACAGGTCCAGCGCAGCCTTGGCGGTTTCGGCCATGGTTAGCGGGTCGATGATGATCAACCCGGCGTCGCCTTCAATGATGGTCATGTTGGCCAGATCGAGGCCGCGCACCTGATACAGCTTGGGGCTGACTTCGAACAGGCCGGCATGGGCGCTGAGTTGAGCGAGCCGCCACAGGCTCGGATTGACCGATTCCGGGGCCTGATCCTTGGCGAGGAAGTCGTAGGCCTGCACATCCCAGATGACCTTGCCGGCGGCGTCCTTGACCTGGCCCTTGAACGGCGCGATCAGGCCTTTGCTGACCGATTCGAAGTCGGTGCGATCACTGAACGGCAATTGTTGCAGGACGGCGGCGTTGCTGGCGGACGTCTGGGCGCTGGCGGCAACGGCTGCGTCGGCGGCGATGACTGTTTGACTCAGGCATGCGGTGATCAGGCAGGCCAGCAGGCCACGGGGGCTCAAAGTAAAACGGGGCATGGATTCTCCAATTATTATCGTTATGGCTGGATCAGGGTTTGAGGGTAGGGCGCAGCGAAGGCACGGCGATGATCATCCGCGGACAAAAACCATTCAGCACCGCTATCCTTGGCTCACGTCCATCGATCAGGTTTGCCCATGCTTGAGGTTCGCAACGTCTTCAAAAACTACGCCACCCCCCAAGGCCCGTTACCCGTGCTGCAAGGCGTCGACCTGACGCTGGAACCCGGCAGCAGCCTGGCGTTGATGGGCGAATCCGGCAGTGGCAAAAGCACCTTGCTGCACTTGATCGCCGGTCTCGACAAGGTCGACAGCGGCAGTATTCACAGCGGCGAGCATCGGCTCGAGAGCATGAACGAAGCGCAACTGGCCAACTGGCGACGCACGGAAATCGGTCTGGTGTTCCAGCAGTTCAACCTGATCGGCAGCTTGCGCGTCGAAGACAATCTGGCGTTTCAGGCGCGCCTGGCCGGGCGTCACGATCCGCGTTGGCAAGCGCATCTGGTGCAACGTCTGGGCCTAGGCGATTTGCTCAAGCGCTATCCCGAGCAGCTCTCGGGCGGTCAGCAGCAGCGCGTCGCGTTGGGTCGGGCGCTGGCCTCGCAGCCGAAACTGCTGTTGGCCGACGAACCCACCGGCAGCCTCGATGAAGCGACCAGCGACGAAGTGCTGCGATTGTTGCTGGAGCTGCTCGACGACACGCCGACGACCTTGCTGATGGTCACTCACAGCCCTCGTGTGGCGGCGCGGTTGTCGCAGCGGGTGGTGCTGTCCAGCGGACGTCTGACGTGATCGTTTTCCGGCAAACCCTGCGTGCGCTGCTCAGCCATTGGCGGCGGCATCCGGTGCAGTTTTTCAGTGTGCTGACCGGGTTGTGGCTGGCTACCAGCCTGTTGACTGGCGTCGAGGCGCTGAACAGTCAGGCTCGCGACAGCTACGCTCGCGCCAGCCAATTGATCGGCGGCGAACCGCAGGCCAGCCTCAGTACGCCGAACGGTGCGACGTTCCCCCAGCAATGGTTCATCGACCTGCGGCGCCAGGGCTGGCCGGTGTCGCCGCTGTTGCAGGGGCGCTTGATCCTCAAGGATCACGACAATCAACGCCTGCAACTGATGGGCATCGAACCGGTGTCGCTGCCAGCCGATTCCGCTGTGGCAGGGCAGGCGATGCCGATCGAGCGTGTCGTCGAATTCTTCACGCCGCCGGGCAGTACGTGGATTTCCCCGGAAACCTTGCGGGCCCTGAACCTGAGCGAAGGTGCTACGCCGCAAACGGTCAGTGGCCAGACGTTGCCGCCGTTGCTGGCACAAAAGGACATGGCGCCGGGCGTGTTGTTGGTCGACATCGGCGTCGCGCAAACCCTGCTCGAACAACCCGGACAACTCTCGCGTTTGTTGCTGCCCAAGGATTTTCACGGTGAGTTGCCGGCCGCGCTCACAGGCCAGTTGCAGCTCAAAAGCAGTGGCGAGGAAAACAATCTCGCGCGCCTGACCGAGAGCTTTCATCTCAATCTGGATGCCTTGGGTTTTCTCTCGTTCGTTGTCGGTTTATTCATCGTGCATGCAGCCATCGGCCTGGCGCTGGAGCAACGCCGTGGCTTGCTGCGCACATTGCGTGCCTGTGGGGTCAGTGCGCGGATGTTGATGGGTTGCCTGATTTTCGAATTGGGTTCGCTGGCGCTGATCGGCGGAGTGTTCGGCGTGATCAGCGGTTATTGGCTGGCCAGTGTGCTGCTGCCGGACGTCGCCGCCAGCCTGCGCGGATTGTACGGCGCAGAAGTGGCGGGGCAGTTGCGCCTGAGCCCTTGGTGGTGGGTCAGCGGGATCGGTTTGAGCCTGCTCGGCGCCTTGCTGGCCGGGGCAAACAGCCTGCTTCGCGCTGCCCGTTTGCCACTGCTGGCGGTGGCGGATCCGCAAGCCTGGCATCAGCAATACACGCGCTGGTTGCGGCGTCAGGGCTGGCTGGCCTTGGTGCTGGGCGTGATTGCGCTGGTGGCGTTGATTTGGGGCGACAGCCTGGCCAGCGGTTTTGTGCTGATGGCGGGGTTGCTGCTCGGCGCCGCGCTGGCCTTGCCGGTGCTGTTGAGTGGCGTGTTGAATCAACTGCTCGGGCGCAGTCGTTCGGTGCTCGGCCAATGGTTTCTCGCCGACTGCCGCCAACAATTGCCGGCACTGAGCCTGGCGCTGATGGCGTTGCTTCTGGCGCTGGCGGCCAACATCGGCGCCGGCAGCATGACCGCCGGTTTTCGCCAGACCTTCAACGACTGGCTCGAACAACGCTTGAGCGCCGAGCTTTACATCAACCCGAGCAACCCGGCCCAGGCCCGCGAGATGTCCACTTGGCTGAAACAGCAGCCACTGGTGACGGCGGTGCTGCCCAACTGGCAGGTATCGATCACATTGCAAGGCTGGCCGGCGGATGTCTACGGGGTGATTGATCATCCTTATTATCGTCAGCATTGGCCATTGCTCGATGCCAGTGGCGGTGATCCGTGGGCGCATCTGGCGACGGATGATGCGGTGATGCTCAGCGAGCAACTCGCCCGCCGCCTGCAGGTACGCGCCGGCGATCGCCTGACGATACCTGCTCCGAATGGCGCGTGGTCGCCGCGAATCGTTGGCATTTATGCCGATTACGGCAATCCCAAGGGCCACTTGCTGGTCAATAGCGACCATCTGCTGCGCGGCTGGCCACAGTTGACGCCAAACCGTTTCAATCTGCGCATCGATCCGCAAAACATTGCGGCATTTTCGCGTGCATTACAGGCGCGTTTTCAGCTGGATGACAGCCGCATCGTCGATCAGGCGCGGCTCAAGGGCTGGTCGGTTGAAGTGTTCGAACGCACCTTTGCCGCCACGGCGGCTTTGAACACTCTGACCCTGGCGGTGGCGGGCGTGGCGCTGTTTATCAGCCTGTTGACCCAGAGCCAAAGCCGTCTCGGCCAACTCGCGCCGCTGTGGGCGCTGGGCGTGACACGACGCCAATTGATGCTGTTCAATCTTGGTCAGACCTGGCTGCTGGCGGTGCTGACGCTGGTATTGGCGTTGCCGCTGGGGATCGCGCTGGCGTGGTGTCTGGATGCGGTGATCAACGTGCAGGCGTTTGGCTGGCGTCTGCCGTTGCGCGTGTTCCCTTGGCAGCTTTTGCAACTGATGGGGTTGGCGTTGCTGGCCACATTGCTGGCGTCGGCGTGGCCGTTGTATTCGCTGTACCGTACGCAACCGGCGGATTTGCTGAGGACGTTTGCCCATGAGGACTAACTTCGTTGTGCTGATGGTTCTGCTGTTGCTCGGCGGCTGCGATCAGTCAGTGCCCGAGCAAAAGGGCTTCGCCGGAATGGGCGATCAGGCACAGGCATTTACCCCGGTGGTGCCGGGTCGGGTGTTCAGCTTTCCGGCGGATCACGGCGCCCATGAGGGGTTTCGCATCGAGTGGTGGTACGTCACCGCCAATCTCAAGGATCAGCAGGGCAACGATTTCGGCGTGCAATGGACGCTGTTTCGCAGCGCCCTCAAACCGTTGCCGGAGCAGGCCGGGTGGGGGAGTCAAACGATCTGGCTGGGGCATGCCGCGGTGACTTCGGCGACCGCGCATCATTCCGCCGAGCGTTATGCCAGGGGCGGCGTCGGTCAGGCCGGCGTACGTTTGGCGCCGTTCGAGGCGTGGATCGATGATTGGCAGTTCAGCAGTCAGGCGGTCGATCCCCTAAGTGACCTGCAACTCAGCGCCCGCGATAGATCCTTCGCCTATCAACTGCATCTCACGTCCAGCCGTCCGTTGGTGCTGCAAGGCGACAACGGTTTCAGCCAGAAATCCGAACAAGGGCAGGCATCGTATTACTACAGTCAGCCGTTTTTTCAGGCCAGCGGCACGCTGCAAATCGATGGCAAGACTTACACCGTCAGCGGCCCGGCGTGGCTCGACCGCGAGTGGAGCAGTCAGCCGCTGACCGCCAACCAGACTGGCTGGGACTGGTTCTCCCTGCACCTGGACAGCGGCGAACACCTGATGCTTTATCGCATGCGCCAGAAGGAGGGCGCGCCGTACCTGACCGGCACCTGGATCGGCGCCGACGGCCAGACGCAAACGCTGCGCAGCGAGCAGATCAAACTCGTCCCGCAAGACACCGTCAAAGTCGCCGGCCGGGCGATGCCGGTGCGCTGGTCAATCAGCATTCCAGACAAGCACCTCGATATCAGTCTCTCGGCGCTCAACCCCAACGCGTGGATGGACCTGCGCATTCCTTATTGGGAAGGCCCAGTACGCGTCAGTGGTAGTCATGGCGGCAACGGCTACCTGGAAATGACCGGGTACTGATGCTCAAAATCCTGGAATGGCTCATCTCTATCTGCCGACACACATCCCTGTAGGAGCTGCCGAAGGCTGCGATCTTTTGACGGTGGTCTTTGAACGCAAGATCAAAAGATCGCAGCCTTCGGCAGCTCCTACAGGGATCGGGTTGAACTCCGGTTGCTCGCTGAACCTCTACAAAAGTAATACCTGTCGAGGATGAGCCATGAGCGACGACCTGCAACCCCAAGACCTCACCACTTGGCAACGTCTGTTCGACGACGACACTTTGTGGCAGCAGTCCCCCGACGCTCACTTCTTAGACCTGCAACGCATCGCCGATGACATGCTCGGTCAGGGCGCCATCGACCTTGAGCAATGGCAGATCCTGCGTGCCAAGGCCGATGACCTGCACAAGGATTCCCCCGCCGTAAACGTCGCCCGCGAACTTGACGACCCCGAAGCCTGAGGACAACACCGATGAAACCTGAATCTGAAAACCAGCATCCTGACGAGCCCCGGCCACCGGGGGAAACCGAGCGCGACAATGATGCTCTGCGTCCGACCGATCCGAAGCAGCGTGAGAAGAGCGGCAAAGGCACGGCCAGTGGCGAATCGACCGCACAGGAAACTGCCGCGCCACAAACCAAAGCCAAGCCCTGAACAGCGTCTATGCTCAGTGACACACCCCACGTCTGAAATGATTCCGGCGTCGGGTGCTGCCAATCATTGACAGGGAAAGTACGCTTATGAAGCTTCATGCACTCGCCAAGTCCATCGCCCTCGCGTCGCTGCTGTCCGCCTCCAGTCTCACTGCGTTTGCCGCCGACATACCGCTGTCGGCAACGGTTGAAGCCGACAAAGTCACCACCAAAGTGCTAGCGGTTGACGCGGATAAACACCAGGTTGTGCTGGAAGGCGCCGAAGGCCAGCAGGTTCACGTACAGCTCACGGAGAAAGCGAAAAACCTCGCCAATCTGAAGGTCGGCGACCAGGTCAACGTGGAAGTCATGCGTTCCGTCGCGGCCTACCTCGACACCGATGTGGATAAAGGTCTGCCTGGCACCACCGAGCGAACCGGCGAACTGCGCAACGCTCCGGGCAGCAGCAACCCCGGCGGCGAAGCTTACCGTCAGGTTCAGGTGCAATTGAAAATCACCAAAATTGATTTGAAAACAAATCAGGTAACTCTGCAAAACCCTGCCGGTGTATCGAAAACCCTCAACGTCGAACGGCCTGATATTCAGGACAAACTGAAGAACCTCAAAGTCGGGCAGAGCGTTGTTGTCACTTATACCGATGTATTAAAAGTGACCAGTCAGCACGAAAGTTGAGTTTTAGCTCTACAGGATGACTACTCTTGTACAGTTTTTGTATTAGAGTAGTCATACTATTAGTTGCTTGTAGGGTTTCTGAAAGTTTCGTGAAAGGTTCGTGAAGGGTTTCATCGATAAATATCTATTAACTTTCTTGTACATAATATTTACATTGAAGTATGGCGACATATCCGCCAACTTCTATTAAAATCCTTCGCGTTCGCCCAGTGTCAGGGCTCTTTACCGGTGCATGGATTGCCAGGCCATTACACTGGGCGAACACCTCCGTTGGAGCAAATGTATACAATTTCAGTTAAAAAAAGGGTGACTTTTAAAGTCACCCTTTTTGTTGCCATGAGTTAAACCGATGTTTGTATCCCGGGTTTGCCTCGCTGTCCCTGGAAGCGCTCGATAGTCGCTTGGTACATTTTCGTACGGCGGTGATTTTTCCCGTAGGTGCCCGCCGCGGCGACCGTTCCTGCCTGGATGTGATCGAGATAACGGAAAATCGTGCGTGGCGAAAGCAGCTTGATGCCGTATCCAAGGCTCACCATTCGATCCTGCAGCGTGTAACCGGGTACGCGATCATCCATGCAGAAGTGCAGGCCTTGAGACTTCATCAGTCGCACGTTCCACAACGTACAGAAACTTTTCAGGTGAGTTTCCTTATATGGTCTTGGCGGTTTGGATTTCATACCCAGACGAACTTTTGCCTGGCGAACATAATGCTTGCAAAAGCGTGAAGTTAAACGCCAGGTATCCCGCACAATCCCCCGATTGATCTGCTCGACACAACCAACTGCGGCGATATCCGCACTTTTTGTGCACTCGCGCAGCATCATTGCAAACACTTCTTTGTCATAGACGAAGGTGTCGGTGTGGAGCAAAAACAAATAATCGGTTTCAACCTTTTCCAGCGCCAGATCAAGTGCCTTGCCATGGGCAATATGGCCTGCTTCCTTGCACGGAGAAGGCCGCTCGATCAAGTTGATCCAGTCGAGCGAACGCAGGTAGTCCAGACTTTCATCCGCTGAATCGTTGTCCACCACCCAGACTGGAATGCGCTGTTCCTTGACATGCTGGTGCAATAATTCCAGGCACATCCGGGTAATGTCCGCGGTCTTGTAATTGACCAGGACAAGGCTGAAGTTCGGCTGTGGTTGGGTTGGCAGATTAAACGCACTCATAACAGAAAGACTCATCCACGGGTCAATGACGACAGGGTTTATGAGCCGGGAGGGTAGCGAGCCAACCTTAGGCGAAGCTTAATTTGCAGGTCTGGCAGCGCTTCAGAATGTGTCGAAGTGAGTCGAGGAATATGCGTGGCGCGCTCGGGTTACAGGCTAGAATGCCCGCCCATTTCACGATTCAAGGAAGAAGCGGCGATCGCCGTTGCGTCACGGATGAAACCACTTTCCCTCTACCACCCAGCCTTGTACTGGCTGCGCGTGTGGCAAAAAAGACTGTTCCGGCACATCGCCTGGCACTGCTCCAGCAAGCGTTACGCACGACCCGTTGCGTTGACCGGACGCCTGCCATTTCGCTACCTCAAACACACCTCGAAACTCATCCGTAAACTCGGCGACTCCGATCTTGCCCTGCAACACAACAAAGTCATCAACCTCAAACTCGCCGTCGCCGCCATCGATGGCGTCATCATCGCCCCTGGCGAACACTTCTCCTTCTGCCGGCTCGTCGGCCGCCCAACGCGTAAACGTGGCTACGTCGAAGGGATGGAACTGTCCTTCGGCGAGGCCCGCACCGGGGTGGGTGGCGGGATATGCCAACTGAGCAATCTGATTCACTGGATGGCCATACATTCACCGCTGGTAGTGGTTGAACGCTCCAATCACAGCTTCGATCCGTTTCCGGATGAGGGACGCGTACTGCCGTTTGGCTCCGGTGCGGCGATTTTCTATAACTACATTGACCTGGTGCTGCATAACCCGACGGATCGGTGTTTTCAGCTGAAGTTGAATGTCGGGCAGACGCAACTGGAAGGGGAGTTGTTATGTGATCAGGTGCGGGCGTATCGGTATCACGTGTTTCAGGAAGGGCATCGGTTTGCGCGCGAAGGGGAGCGGGTCTATCGGGAGAATGAGATCTGGCGGGAAGTTCGGGAAAAGGGGCAGGTGGGGACATTGGTAATGCGGGAGAGGCTTTATCGCAATCGTGTGGTGGTCAAGTATGCGGTGGCGGACGAGCTGATCGGATAGGGCACGCGCAAATATGCTTCGCTGAACAAGGCGCGCCGCGTCTGATCAGTTTCTGAAATAAAGCTCGTCGAGCTGACGTCTGCGTATCGACAGATATTCATCCCATACCTTGGGGAAGTCCTCATCCCTCGTCAGCGGAAAGGTCAGATAAATGTATCTTCCGACAACACTGATGTATTGCCGCGCACGTTTGAAAGCCGGCTGCTCGAAAAGCGCGACGCTCTCATCGTAGGCGTCATGGTGATGACGGATGCTCACTCGGTGCGGCGCGATCATGCCCCGCGCAAAATCGATTACCCAGCAATTATCAACGGCTGTGCTCAGGTACCCGTAAACACCATCGCTCGACAAACGAATACATGAATTGGCCTGAGTACCGTCTTCATCGTTGACCAAAACAATCTGGTCTGCGAAATACTGGATCATCCTGTTATCGGGCCCTTGCAGGAGCAAGCTCCAACCTTCTGCCCCCATGTGGAATTCACCGTTGTTTTCAAAGGTGGCGGTCCAGCCGTTGGCGAGTGTGATTTGGCGGGTGTTCACGTGAGTTCCAGATTCAATGGTTCGAGGCTAAAGCGATTCGAGTTCGAGTGTGCAACCAAGGCTACGCAGTCTCTGAAGCTCTTGAGCGAACGAGTATTTCGAAGTGCCAGCATTTTCCTTGTCGTAGGATATTCGGAGCAGCCTGAACAACACGCCTGCTTTATTTCGGCTGGTTTTACCAAGGGCGGCGGTAAGGTCATAACCCGCCCCGGATAGAAACGGGTTCTTCTTCCTCAGGATGTAATAGGCCCTCAGGTTCGAAAGCAATCCGTCCGAGTCGATGTAGTTTTCCTCGAGGCTTTGAACGTACTCCTCAAAGATCCGGGTCAGTTGTACTTGCGCTGAGTCTTGGTGCCTCAACACGGCACACATCCCTTGCCAGTTGTTTATGTGCAAGTGGTCGCCCCAGTCACAGCCTTTGGCGAAGTAGAACCCGTTGCCTTTGAAGAAATCAGGGATTTCATGTTGGTCTAAAGCGTTTTGGAAGGTAGCCGTCACTGGCGTACTCATGTGTTGTCCTCAGGTAACGGCGCACGGCACCCCCTTAAGCCAATTACTGTAGTGGTTGCTCGGCCATTTCTGTCTCACGCTTGGCGATGGCCGCCTCCAACTCAGGCGAGCGTTTGGCCCATTGCTCGGGAGGAAGGGGTTTGGACCATTCGACGATGGCGGGATCAGTCAGATCAGGTGGTGGTGCGAGTTTCCACACCTGAAGCATCATGGCCAGAGGCGTTCCCAGAAGAAAAATGGATACAAACAGCCACAGTGCTTGGCCAAACTCCTTGGCTATCAGGTGGTCACGAATACTTATAAAGAAACCGTACCAGATACCCCAAAATGTGCCTTTTCTTCCAAGTTTTCCGCGAATGCCCTCCAGGTCATTTCCTTGTGGAGTAGCGTCCGGTCCAACTTCCATAAAACTGCGCATGCATTCCCAAAGGCTCATGGCTGTTTCGCCGCCGCCGCAACTGAACCCTAGGCTGAAATCGCGTTCTTTTTCAGGCGCATCAGGATCGGGATTACGAAAACCCACCACCAATAAGCCTTGAGTTGTTTTACCGTGCTGGCCTACGGAGTCCATCGCCACCGCTTGGGCGGTAACCTGTTCCCAAGGCACGATCCAGTAGCGGCCATCTTCGAATGGGACACAGACTTCGCGCCGTTGGCGGTTGAAGCGAATAGGAGGTGGTACTGGGCTGATCAAGCCTTTGAAGACTAGAAGAATTGGAAGGCCAACGATAAATAACGAAAGCGCTAATGCACCTCCAAAATATCCTTCAGAAGAACTCTCATGCTGCACAAACCAAATACTCATAAGCAGCACTGGCCAAATAACCATGACGGCAGAGCCAATGCTGTAGGAGCCAATATCAAGAAACACGTCGTTCTTGCGCCAAATGCTGTTAAGCACATCTTTGGGTGTTTGCCCCGTCGGGATTGCTGGTGGTGCCAGATAGTCCTCTCGTGAGAGCAATCCTTTGCGAGTGCCGGTTGCGGCTGAGGTCATGCCTTATCCTTGGGGGTCAGGTAGTTAGAGTTCTGTTGTGGGCCAAGACGGTGAACGCTGGCCCGATCTAGCTCGGGAGTTGGCTCGCCCGATCGCAGGGTGATGATTTCACCATCCGGACTCAGTAAGCCGCCATTGGGCGATAGTGTGTACGCGAGGCCTTTAGTGCCGCCGATGGTAGCACCGTCACCGGCCAGCAGTGCCACGGGACTGAGGTAACATATGCGCAAGGACAAGCGAGTAAGCGGCTGCGAGAAGCTGCCGGTAAGGCGCAAGCCCTGGCCGGCATCGGCGGGAATCCAAGTGCACTGGCTGGCATTCAGCCAAGTAGCACCCAGGTCGGTGGGCGTACCTCGAGTACCGGTACCGAACCCCGCCGAGACTGGGGTAGGATTGCCGCTCATAGATAAATCGATTTGTGCCGCTTCTGGTGCAGCACCCGGCAAGTCAATGCTTAATTGGGTAATGGCGTCCTGGGTGATTGTGTCGCCCAGAACCCCGCTGATACGAACTTCTCGAGTCTCCATCGACACTCTCGGCTGATACAACAACATCATCAGTTCGTTGATTTCGTCCAGTTGTGCCTGAGGCTCGATAGCCTTATTGGTATTTGCACGGCGATGGGACCAGCAGCAATTGGCCAAATAATTCTGCAACGGACTGGCTTGGCGGAGCCAGGCGAACAGGTAAAGACCCCCGAGTGCCAACAACAAGAAATTCATTGGCCCCATCCCAAGGCGAAAGCGTTTTATGGCCACTGGAGTTGAAATTTGATTTGATAGCCGCATCCCCGTTAGTCCAAGCCCTAGAAGTGCTTGCGCTCCATACACGGCAACCTGCCCGGCAACGGCCAATTGTTTGATTTTAAGCCACGGATCGATATTGCTTTGAGCACTCTCTATTTGAATTTGAAGCGACTTGAATTCTTTATAGGCTGCTGCAGCGGATAGCCATCCAACAACTCCACTGAACAGAGTGAGCGTTGGAGCCGTTGCAGAAAGCCCCAGAGGCAGTCGACCGGTTATGTCCTTTACTCCTTTCCCCAAAAGCATCCAATTCTGAATCACCGCCCCCAACGCCGCCCCTGCATATAAATACGCAGAAAGAGAGTCCGCCTGACGCTGCTCATCGCTGCCTTCCAGCGCCGCTGCCTGTCCGGCATAGGTGCCGGCGTTGAGAATGTTGACCACCAGCGCCGCCAGCGGCAGTAGGCCACCCGAGGCTTTGATCGAGGGTGCGTTGACGATGCCGTTGACGCGACCGAGGCTGATGGCCTGAGCGGTGCTTCGGGTCCATTGGCTGAGGGCTTCAGCGTTCTGGCCGACCAAGCGCCAAACCTTGATACCGTTCTCTACGCCCTGCACAAGGCGGGTGTTATCGCCGAGGCGGATGACCAGGAATAATCCCATTGCCATCGCCGTGCCTTTGCTTGCATGAATCAAAGACGCGCCGAGGCGGGTCATGGTCGCCGTCCAGGCACCTTCCAGATTACTCGCCAACCGCTCGATATTGCGTAGGGTGTCAGTGTCCAGAATCTTGATTGCGGCTGCGCGGGAGTCGGCGAGGTTTTCCAGACTGAGCGCCGTGACCAGTTCGTTGAGGCGCGAGGTATTGTTTACCGCCGCTTCCAAGCTCGGACTCCACGCCTGGAACACCAGACGCAGCAAACCGGGGTCATCGCTACTCACGTAGTCGGCAAACTGTTTCGCGCCTTCGCTACGGCTGCACTGAGCGCTGAGGCAAGCGATCGTCAGGCTTTCCAGCCACTTGAGGTGCTCTTCGCTGCTCTGGTCGACAAACCACGTGCCGCTGTCGTTGCGTGGCAGGTAGGTTTTGCGATCGGCGTACAGCAATTGATGGCGTTCTTCGACCTGTTTGAAGTGCTGCGGCGCCTCCTGATCCAGCCAATGGTCCATGCTCGCCAAGTCGATGTATTCACCAACCTTGGTTCCGCCGCCACCTTCCAGATTGCTGACTTTTTCCTGGCGATAATCCCGCACAACCTGTTGCGCTTCCTGATGCAATTCGCTCGGGATGAAGCTGCGCACCTTGTTCAGCACGGCTTCTTCACGGGATCGAACCTCAGCCAACAGGCCATCCGCTTGAGCATGCCCATACTGTCGGCCGCGTTGTTGGTTGATGCGTGTTTCTTCCAGCATCAGGGTGTTCAGCTGCTTCTGACTGTCGATCAGGGTGTCGCCCTGTTCCGGTGTCAGTTGCAGGTTATGTTCGCGATACCGGTAGTTGAGCAGGTTGGCAACTTCGCCACCGTCTTCGGTAACCATGTTGCGGATAAAGCTGCCGATGGTCTGGCGCAAGCTATTGTCGGCTACCCACTCTTCGTGTTCTGCCTCGACCTTGTTCTGTTCGTGGTCGATATCCCGCAACACCCCCAGATCATCATCCAGCGCAGCAAACACCGCATATAGCGGAGCCGACTCGCTCTTGGCTTTGTCCAGCCAGGCTTGCGTAGGTGCCAGTTCCCAAGGGCTGGCGCTCCAAGTCCCGGGCTCGACCACGGGCTCGCCCGGTGGTTGCATGCCGGCCGCCTGTTCGCGTTCGCGCAGAGATTCCGAGCTAGCGGAGTAGGCTTTGATATTTTCTTGAGTCGGCGCGGCTTGCGCTGTTTTGCGTTGTTCTTTCACGCCTTCGCGGTCAGTCGCGCCGTTCTTCTGATGTTCATGCGCAAGGGTTTTTTCGCGCACTTTCGGCATGAGTTCGGCGACAAGTGTCGGGGCTTTTTCGAGCGGTAGGCAGTGTTTGGCCGACAGGCGTTTGGCTACGTCGGTAAGGGCGATCTGACGCATGCGCTTGCGTCGTTCACCGGTCTTTTTCAGGCGCTCGCAGGCGTCTTTGCCCAATGGCACTTCGCTGTAGAGCATCCACGCGTCGGTGCTTTTGTTCAATGCGATTCCGGCGTTTTCACCGGTCGTCAGAGCAGAGTGTGGTTGCGTCAGCGGTTGTTCAACCAGCAAACCATCAGACGCCACCGCGTAGCGTTTCAATGGTCCTTCGGCATGCCAAAGATAGGCGTAACCCGCGCGCAAGCGACGCAAGGCCATCGGGTGGCTTTTGGTCGGGCTGGATGGCGCGAAATCGGCGTGTTCGGCGGCCTGTTCGGCCATTGCGTAACGGCTGGGAACCACAAAGATTTCGGGTTGGCGCGCAGGGCAGGTGGTAGCCGGGCTGGACAGGTCTTCGTCGCCGAACTGGCATTGTGCAGCCTGATCTGCAGCGGCCAGGTTGCGGTTTTTATCGAGCGGTGCGGTGGTCATGCATTGGACTCCTTGTCAGTCAGCAGCCAATGGCGATGCAGTTCTACCAACAAGGCATCCAGGCGTTGTGTGGCGTTGAGCGTCGGCTGTTGAAGAATCTCGCGGTAGGCCTGATGTTCAGGCGCTTGGGGGAACTCGGTCCCGTGCTCAGCAACCAGAGCAGACCAGCGTGCCACTTCGTTGGGCGCCGAGTAACCGTGGCTGGCGGCGCCTTCACGGCAAAGGACCGCCCATTGCTGCTGTTCGACGGCCGAGCGCTGAGCCAGGCAGTCGGGAAAGTAGGTACGAACGTGCGCCAGCAACTGTTGATCAAACATTTCCAGCTTGCCTTGATTGAGCCGTTGCAACTGTTGCTCATCGAGGTGAAGCCACGGACGCTCAGCATATTGCTGGGCGCTTTGGCGATCCTGCTCACGAACGATCCACTGTTCTTCCTGGCCTTCTCGCGCTGGCAGACGTACGCGTCTGATCGGGCCCATCACGTGATCTTTTTCCCCGGGGTTCAGGGCCGGCAGCCAATGGCGCATGACTCGCGGGTCGTAGTAGCGAAACAGCATTGACGCTTCACCGGTCACCCGCGCGTGGATGAGGCTGCGCAGATGTTCAGTCAATTGCTGTAGAGGCGCATCGCTTTCGATGATGATGCCAGCATCGTTTTGCCAGTCATCAGTAAAGGCCTTTTCAAGTGCGCTGTTGGCGCGCAATACGACCAGCGCAGGGCCGACATCAAATACCTCTTGGTAGGGCGTTGCGTGATACAGCCATTCGATAACAGGGTTGTCGTCCAGACTGTACAAACGGGCCGGAAGGTTTTCGATCTTTGCTCCATCCAGAAGCAGATAACGCGTGGCACCGGGGATCATTTCAGCGCCTTCAGTTTTTGGCATATCTCGCAGACCGGCTGAGCCGTTGTGGCCGCCCGTTTCAGGGTTTGGCGCAACACCGGTCCCAGCAACTGCCCAGCCTTATCCGCATCCGCCTGCTTCAACGGCCCCGGCAGCAACGGCGCAGCGCCCGTGCCGCTACCCGGTCCACCGCCGGAGTTCATATTGATCACCGGCCCGCTCATGGTCACGCCGCCAGCATCAATCTTGATGAAGCTGCCGCCACCGACCAATGTCAGTTCGGCGCCGGCTTCCATCACCACTTTCATGCCGCTGCTGAGGTGGATTTCCTGCCCCGCATCGATGAACTGCCCAGTCCCAATCTTTATGTGCTGATTGACGCCCACGGTGAGGTGATCATTTGCCCGCGCCTCAACTTTGCGATCGGCATAAACCGTTTGGTGTTCTTCGGCTTTGAATTCCGTGTAGCTGTTCTTTTCAACGGTGTCGTGTCGTTCGTTGCCAACCCGAATTTTCTGGTCGTTTTCGACGTTCTCGTCCCAGTCGCGCTGGGCGTGCAGGTAAATCTGCTCCTGACCTTTCTTGTCTTCGATGCGCAGTTCGTTGTAGCCGCCACCACCCATGGAACTGAGGGTTTTGAAGGTACTGCGGGTTTTGTTCGCCGGCAGGGCGTACGGGACGGTGTTTTCCTTGTGGTACAGGCAGCCGCTGATCAGCGGTTGGTCGGGGTCGCCTTCAAGGAAGGTGACGAGCACTTCCATGCCGATGCGCGGGATGGCGATGCCGCCGTATTGGGCGCCGGCCCAGGCGCTGGAGACGCGGAGCCAGCAGCTGGTTTTGTCGTCCGCCTGGCCTTCGCGGTCCCAATGGAATTGCACTTTGACGCGGCCGTATTGGTCGCAGTGGATTTCTTCACCTTTGGGGCCGGTGACCACGGCACTCTGGCTGCCGAGGATGCGCGGTTTTGGATGGCGCAGGGGCGGGCGGTTGGGCACGTCCCACGGGGTGGCCTGGAAGCGGTTGCGGTAGCCCTGATGGAAATCGTCTTTCAGCGCGGTGGTGTCGCTGGTCACCGACTCTTCCAGCACTTGCGGCTGTTTGCCTTCGTGGAGGACTTCGGTGAGCAGCCAGAGGTCGTTCCATTTGGCTTTCGGGTGCGCGGTCAGCGCGAGGAAGTGGCCGCTGACCAGCAACGGCTGATCGCTCTTGCCTTCAGCCAGTTGGAAGTCGCTGCGGTGGCGTTCGAGGGCGCGTTTGGCCAGGTGTTTGCCGCGCTCGCGGTCGATGAAACGGCCCGGGTAATCGTAGTCTTCGAGGTCGGGCAGGGCGTCGCCACGGTTTTCGCTTTCCAGCGTCAGGCGTGGTTTTTCGAAGTCGTAATCGCGACGCGTGGTGCGGCTGGTGCGGGTTTCCAGGCGCAGGTCGAAGCGCTTGATCACCGGGTCGCTGGCGACCATGCCGGAGTCTTGCTGATAGGCCACAGGCTTGAGTTTCGGGAACACCGTCTGGTCATCGCCGAACACTAGTTTGTGCGCCGTGGCGCTGTGCTGGAAGTGGTAGTGGATACCTTCTTCTTCGCACAGGCGCTGGATGAAATGCAGGTCGGATTCGTCGTATTGCACGCAGTAGATGCGCTCGGGGTAGATCGAACCGGTCTTGAATTCGTAGGCGTTGCTCTGGATGCCGTGCTCTTCCAGCACTTGGCCGATGATTTTCGGCACTGTGAGGTTCTGGAAGATGCGCTGGTTGACGCGGTGCGCCAGGTACGACAGTTGCGGGCGCAGGGTCACCGAATAACGGGTCAGGCGTTTGCCTGAGTCACCTTGCGCGGCGCGATAGATCTGGCCGTGGATGCCGCTGCCGTCGGGCGACAGTTGCAGGAAGGCCGGTTTGTGCAGCAGGGTTTCGAGGTCCAGCGACGGCTGCTCACTGACCAGCTCCACCTCAAAGAGAAAAGGCTTTACCGAGAGCGGATCATGTTTTCGGTATCAAAGTAACGCATGATATAACTGACCGAGTAAACATGGTCTTTCGAGTTATAAAAGCGATAACTTCTGACATGCTTTATTTTTCCAATTAAGGAAAAAACTGATCCCATTATGTGCCACTTTTTTCTTTAAATTAGACCGGCGGTCTTGCATGCCTCAACAAACGTTGCGCCTTTTTTATCCATTGCGTTTTTTACCGCCTGATTGGCGTTTATCAATGCAGGGCTTGGTTTTGCCCATTGTTCTTTCGGCAAGGGTTGGGACCAAATATCTACTTTTTCCGGTAGAGCGCGACCTCCCTTCCGGTAGCTCCACTCGGCCAGTATGTAAGGCATTTTCCAAAAGCTCAGCACGCGCCAGATGTACCAACGACGTAATGGCCACGGTGTGCGCTTGGGGTAACCATAATGCTCACGCTCCTTGTCCGTAAGTTTGGCCCCTTCGTCGTTCGAATTGCACATCCAGCGAGCGTCATCGCGCTCGATTTCAAAAGTGTGCAGCCCTTCATATGATTTCAGGCGATCACCTGTCGGAGTAAGTCCCAAAGCAGTTAGCATTGGGTTCGGCGTATCTACTATCTGTCCGTCTTCCATGTAGTTTCGGATTGATGTCCACATCCCTAGCGCGTGTGCGTCACTGGGCTGTGGGAGAAGAAGAAACTGCACTTTGTCTTGTTCGGCATCCTCAAGAGCCATCCCAAAGGTGTATTGGCGTGTCGCGCCATAGCTGGTGATACCTTGGGTTTTTGCGACCCAAGCAACCACGCCCTCCCATGGCACCACCAGTACGCGATCAGTATTATGGTCAACGTAGCAAACTTCACGACGTTGGCGATTGAAGCGCACTGGATATTTTTTTGGAGAAAAAATTACGTCGGAAAACATTCCATATAAATAGGCTCCTATTGGTATGGCGAATAAGAGAGAAACACTAGTCGTCACCTGTAAAAAGGTAATTAGATCTGTAAGCGGCTCAGGAAAATTTTCAGGGTAAAAAATAACGCCGGCAAGGATTACTAGGCTAGGCATTATGAAGGCTGTAAACAGCGCCATCCAAATAGCCGCAGCGAGTATTTTTCCTTGCTCAACCATTCCCCAGTTGCTTCCACCTATCTCAAGGAATACGTCATTTATGTCGGAAAAGTTACGGCTAGAACCTTGTGTTTGTCCGGTGTAAACAGGTAGTGGGGCTAAGAATAAGGTTTCGTTTAATCTTCCTGTGCGAATCTCGCCCGCACAGGGTCGCTGACTTTTAATGTCCGGCGCATCTAGTGTTTCTGAAAGCTTGTCACTGCGTTTGAAAATATTTTTAAACATCGACGGTCGCCAGTTCTTCTTTCTTGAATATTTTAAACGTGCCTTTTCCCGTCCCGCTCGGCAAAGTATCAACAGGATCGAGTGTGTACTTGCCCTTGGTAGGGATTCGTACTCCATAGCTCGTGGTGATTCGTAAATCCTTTAAAACGAAGCAGGTGCGATGTATCAAATCGCGTTCTGCTTCCAATTGATAGCCAATGTTGAAGGCTAAAGCAAAGTCGGAAGTTTGCAAGGAGTCACTGATAGGGAGTTTGAGTGTCAGTGCTTCATTTCCTTTGCTGGCGACCATAAACCTTGTGGCCCAAGTGGCAGTACTTTCTTGCCAGCGTAGTGGTGGGAGATTTGGATTGTATCCCCCTCGCATTGGAGCATCACGTTTTTGCTGGTACGCAAGTAACTGTAATTGACGGCTATCCATCTCTTTCGTGCTGACACCCGGGAGGATCAGTTTCAAATAGGTCTGCTTCTCATCGCGGATGAGTTCGCAAGTGGGCTTTTGCACCACCTTTGCCAACTCGCTCCACTCATCTTGGGTACTACGATTCTTTGTCTGGTTTCCCCATGCACTGGATTGCATCCACTTCTGCAGTTCGTCTAAATTGAAATAATTATAAAGTCCTTCACCGATCAGCTGCAGAGCTGTGCCTATTAAACCAATCAAATTAGCGCGTGCACCAATTGACACCAATTCTGGGCTTGCTTCTGCCCAAGCAAATACACGCATTTCAGTCGGTGTTTTTATTACGGTTTTAACAATAGAGCCAGTATGCTTGGCTCCCCATGTACCCGCGCCGATCAATATTGCGTCGCCACTAATTTGTAGCGTTGAGGCACCCAGCCCTTTGGAATCTCCTTGGGCGAGTGCTTTCGTCCACTGGATAGAGTGTTTGCGCAAATCCAGTGAAGCAGATAACACACTAAAACCGAAAGCGCCGATGCCCGCGACACCAGCCCAGCGACCTAGTCGAGTCATAGTATTTAGCTTACCGGCCGTACTTGCCATATCCTCAATGTGCGCTTGGAAAATCGTAACTGAAAGCCCCTGTACTGTGGCAAATCCGGCGCCAGCGATACCAACAAACGCTTCAGTAAAAGACCAGGCATCGCTCGCTGACAAGGAGGTTTTGTCTTTTTTAAGTAGAGTGCTCACTGCCTCGATGAATTTCTGTCCCTGAATGATGAACAGTCCAAAAGCCAGTAAGTCTCCCTTCGACTTTAAGGCTCCGCTCAGAGGTTTATTAAAGGTTCCCATTGATCGAAAATCTCTAACTGTCCTGTCCATTTCCGCACGTAATTGTGGGTCTAAGCCATCGATGACGGTGCCAATTTGTGCGGGGCTGTTACCTCCCACTGCTAGGGCACCACTTAGCTTTTCTTCCAGAGGTATCAGTTGTAGTTTCAGTTGGTCAATTCGCTGCTGGTAAACAGCCTCACTGCCCGCTTGGGCTGAACCTGATGATTGCAGCATCAGTTCCCGATTCCGCAGTTTATAGGTCGCGCTCAATTGATCACGCAAGCTTAGTGATTGTTCGCTGGCCTGATTGTAATTAGCGATCTCCGTGGCCGTTGCTGCCCGTAAAGTTAGGCCTTTGGTGGAAAATTCGCGTAGCAACTGCAATCGTGCGGGGCTGCCGATATTTCGTATATAGGTGTTTGGGTCAATATTTTGCATTCTTTTGAATGCATCATGTGCTTTTTTCAGTTGATCAGCAGCCTTTAGTTGGGTTGCCGGGTTATACGCCTCAGTAAGCATGCTTTGCAAACCGGCGAATTGAGTGCTCAATTTTGCGTAATTGGGTAGGCGCGCAGAGACCAAACTACTGAATTGATTGCCAAGCGCGTCGGCATTTACCAAATTTTCCTTCGCTGACAAAATGCCAACAGCCAAATTGCTCAGGTCAACGAGTTTCTTAGCAATATCAATTTGATCTATCAGTCCTAACGTGTCGAGTCCAGGTACGACTGTTAACAGATTCGATTCTAAATAGGTGGCGAGCTTTTCAACTGCTTTTCTATCGGGGCACATGGCTGCCACGCAGACGAACTCGGTTTTCAAACGATGCTCGATTTGGGCATCAAGATGAAAGTCGTAATACCACGCAGCCCGGTGGAAGAGTCCGTCAGTGAACATCGTCAAGCGATCTTCGCGTATTTTTCCTAGTCGCTTGTTCCAATGTGAGAGGAGATTTTGCTGGCGAGTAACAAATGTTTCCATTTCTTCTCGGTTGACAAGATTCGCGATACCGCGCTGGCCAAGATCCTTGCCATGTAAGGCCTCCCACGTTTGCAGGCTTAGCGTATTGATTGTGCTTTGGTGCTTGCGATAAAGCGGCTGCCCCATTGCATCGGTCATATCGACAAATGCCTTCGCGTAAGGGTTGGTCAATGCTGCTTTTCGCCACTGAGACTCATCGCCATACACACCAGGGTCACGATGGTCGCGACGAGCCTTTAGGTAGTCGTAGATTTTTGACTGTTGTTGCTCGTTAGTTTCGTCTTTCAGCGCTTTGACGTCGGGATCTGTGCCGCTCAGGGCAGTCAGTCGTGAGGCATTAACATCATACAAAGACTGAATGTAGGATCCGGTAAGATACTGTGCCTGGCACTTATCGTCGGCACTCCATTTTCCAAGCCAGTCAGCTACTTTCAATTGTGCGCTGGCAAGATCTCGCATGACACCAATATCGTCGCGCAGCACCAGGAACAGATAATCATCCTTGTACGGGCCCTGTACTTTGCTGGTCAGTGTTTCTATCGCCGTATTTTGAAACAGCGGCTCATATTCCCAATTGTAGGGTTTGCTCTCTTCGGAGTCGGCACCTTCAAGCAGCGCCATGGCCCGGGTTTCGTTCTCAGCCACTTCGGCTAACCATTTTTTTGCCTGCATTTTGCTGAGCAGACTTTTACCTCCCTTCTCAGGGCAGACACTGGCCAATTCGACGGACTGCATTAAGCGCTTTCGTTCATCCTTGGATCTGAGAACTTGAGAGCACTTGAAGGCCGTCCATTGAATTTCCGAGTAACTGGCGTACAACGCATGATTGCGAGGGAAAACCAAGTGTGGTTCACCAATAGAACTGGTTCGGGTGTCGCCCGATACTTCCTGACTGTTCCACAAAAGCTTGGTGATTTGACCTCTTTCGACGCGGTATTCGTGCAGGTAGCCAGTAGAGCCGTCGATTATGTACAAGTAGCCGTCGCGTAACAGCCGGATACCCAGCGGCTGGCTTTTCGTCTGAAATGGCATGGCCAGTTCAGCCTTCGGATCGAGATACTCAACCAGTCCAAAACGCAGCGGCAGTAACTGCACTTTTTTCTTCGCCAATTGGCACTCACCCATGGGAACGCGGGTGTCCTTCGCACTCATGGCCATCGCTGCGTTATTAGCGCTGGGTTTTGGCGGTTGCTGGGTAGTCACGATGGGCTTCCTTGTCGATCAATGGCACGGTTCTCTGCTAATTCGGCCGCGCGCTCCAGACGCTTCAATGGCGCCTCTGGTGTTGACTCCGCCAGCAGGAGAAAAATATCTGGGTGTTCAGTCACAGGTTCACCGGCCAAATACCCGAAAACGTTCGCGTAAAGTGTTATTTCCTGTTCAGAGGCGAAGCCTTGCTGATACGCATCATCTGCAATTTTCTGCGCATACTGACGACGCGCAGGCCCTGCAAAGGATGACATAAAGTCTGGAAAATAAGTCTGCAGATGCTCGCTCAACCCTGAGACGAAATTACGAAACTCGACTTCGCCTAACGCCGTGAGTTCTGAATCCGTCAAACGATAGGTATCGGGTTCGGCATTTGCGGGATCGGGGCGCTGGTGTCGATGCCATTCAGCCGCCACTCCATCCGGCAGGCAGATGTGCGTAACCGGACCAAACCAACGGGCACTGCTGGCTTGCTCCGCCAGTGCGAACAGCGGGCGCATGACTGCTGGGTCGGCAATACGTGGCATGACCTCCACACCACTGGGGTGCTCTACAGTCAGCAGATGGCGCAAGTGGCTCCAGAGTTGGTGAGCATCGGCATCACTGAACAGTAAATAACCCCATTCAAGGGCCGCGTGCTCGCGGAAGTACGCCAATAGCGGATCGTTGGCGCCTTTAAGAGCAATCAAATAGGGGGAGATATCTGCCAGCTCCTGCCAGCGAGTGGACTGGTACAGGCTGTAGGCTTGGTTGTCCCACTGAAACAATTGCTGCGCGAGGTTGGGAACACTGACGCCATCCAGCAGTAGATAGGCTGGGGTTTTCCATGGCAGATCACTCGGGAGCGGCGGTAGTTCGATCATTTACTGTGCCTCCTTTTGCGCGGCTAATTTGGCGGCTTCACACACCGCACAAATCGGCTTCTTCTGCATCAACGCCTGCCGCTGGGCCGGCACCAGCAATTGCCCAGCCTTATCCGCATCCGCCTGCTTCAACGGCCCCGGCAACAACGGTGCAGCCCCCGTGCCGCTACCCGGTCCACCGCCGGAGTTCATGTTGATCACCGGCCCACTCATGGTCACGCCGCCAGCATCAATCTTGATAAAACTACCGCCGCCAATGAGCGTCAGTTCCGCCCCCGCCTCAAGCACCACTTTCATACCGCTGCTCAGGTGGATCTCCTGCCCCGCATCGATGAACTGCCCAGTCCCAATCTTGATGTGCTGATTGACGCCCACGGTGAGGTGATCATTCGCCCGCGCCTCAACTTTGCGATCGGCATAAACCGTGTGGTGTTCTTCAGCCTTGAACTCGCTGTAGCTGTTCTTCTCCACGGTGTCGTGTCGTTCGTTGCCAACCCTAATCTTCTGGTCATGCTCGACGTTCTCGTCCCAGTCGCGCTGGGCGTGCAGGTAAATCTGTTCCTGACCTTTCTTGTCTTCGATGCGCAGTTCGTTGTAGCCGCCGCCACCCATGGAGCTGAGGGTTTTGAAGGTGCTGCGGGTTTTGTTCGCCGGCAGCGCGTACGGGACGGTGTTTTCCTTGTGGTACAGGCAGCCGCTGATCAGCGGTTGATCAGGGTCGCCTTCAAGGAAGGTGACGAGCACTTCCATGCCGATCCGCGGGATGGCGATGCCGCCGTACTGGGCGCCGGCCCAGGCGCTGGAGACGCGTAGCCAGCAACTGGTTTTGTCGTCGGCCTGGCCTTCGCGGTCCCAGTGGAACTGGACTTTGACGCGGCCGTACTGGTCGCAGTGGATTTCTTCACCTTTGGGGCCAGTGACCACGGCGCTCTGGCTGCCGAGAATGCGCGGTTTCGGGTGGCGCAGGGGCGGGCGATTCGGCACGTCCCACGGGGTGGCCTGGAAGCGGTTGCGGTAGCCCTGATGGAAATCGTCTTTGAGCGCGGTGGTGTCGCTGGTCACCGACTCTT
>NZ_JACVHC010000008.1 GCF_017976235.1 Pseudomonas anatoliensis
AGCAGTGAAACGATGCATCGCCGATGGTAGTGTGGGGTTTCCCCATGTGAGAGTAGGTCATCGTCAAGATTAAATTCCGAAACCCCAATTGCGAAAGCAGTTGGGGTTTTGTTTTGCCCGCAGGAAATGTACTTGCTTGATTTCTATGCAACAGCCCGGGGCATAGCTATCATTCGGGCCTCATTGTGAGGCGAAACCTGCATGTTGACGTTGTTGAATCTTCTGAAGGATGGGCGATTCCATTCTGGTCAGGACCTTGGCGCTGCCTTGGGAGTTAGTCGAAGTGCGGTATGGAAGCAGCTTCAGCACCTTGAGGCTGAGCTTGGACTGTCCATTCACAAAGTCCGAGGTCGTGGCTATCAGTTGGCTGCTCCACTGGTGTTGCTCGACCCTCTTAAAATTGCGGGAATAAAGGGTCGCTGGCCAGCCACGGTTCTCGACTCTACCGACTCGACAAACGCTGAAGCATTGCGCGCCATTGGCTTGGGGCGGGCGGCTCCCTTTTTGGTGCTTGCCGAGCGACAGACTTCGGGGCGTGGGCGCAGAGGTCGCAAGTGGGTTAGCCCGTTTGCCGAAAATCTCTATTTCAGTCTTGTTCTGCGGATCGATGGAGGTATGCGCCAGCTTGAGGGTCTGAGCCTTGTGGTTGGGCTGGCGGTCTTGCAAACCCTTCGAAAGCTGGGAGTGACTGGCGCTGGTTTGAAGTGGCCCAATGATGTTCTGGTTGGTAATAAGAAAATCGCCGGCATCCTGCTAGAGCTGGTTGGAGATCCGGCGGATGTCTGCCACGTGGTTCTGGGGATAGGCATTAACGTGAATATGCAGGTCGCAGAAGAGGTTGATCAGCAATGGACGTCCATGCGGCTTGAGTCTGGTAAAAGCTGTGATCGCAATGTTCTCGTAGCCGAGTTGAGCGAGCAGTTGCAGGCATACATCGAGCGTCAACAAGTGGATGGTTTCTCGGTTCTCCAAGCGGAATGGGAAGGCAATCATTTGTGGCAGGAGCGCTCGGTATCCCTGATTGCTGGTGTCAGTCAGATAGACGGAGTTGTGCTCGGAATTGATAGCCAGGGTGCGCTGCGGTTAAAGGTGAATGGCGTGGAAAAAGTCTTTAGTGGTGGTGAGCTCAGTCTGAGGTTGCGTGATGATTCTTGAGCTCGACTGCGGAAACAGCTTCATAAAATGGCGAGTGCTGAATGGTGCTGAGGCTGTTGCTTTGGTCGCGGAGGGAGTGGTTGATTCGGACCTGGCGCTTTGCGAAGGCTTGCGCGCGCTGAGTGGGCTGTCGCTAAGAAGATGCCGCATGGTTAGTGTTCGCACTGCTGCGGAGACTGGTGCCTTAATTGAGATGCTTGAGCGAGACTTCGGTGTTTCGGTTATCTGCGCGAAACCTGCTCGTGAAATGTCTGGTGTTAGAAACGGTTACGAAGATTACGAGCGTCTAGGTCTCGATCGTTGGTTGGCGATGCTGGGTGCTTTCCATCTGGCCAAAGGTCCATGCCTCGTGCTGGACTTTGGTACTGCAGTGACAGCGGACTTTATCGCGATAGATGGGGATCATCTTGGTGGTTTCATTTGTCCTGGTATGCCGTTGATGCGCAACCAGTTGCGCACCCATACGCGAAAAATTCGCTATGACGATTTTGCCGCTGAGCGCGCACTGACAAGCCAGGCGCCGGGGCGAAGTACTGTTGAGGCAGTAGAGCGTGGATGCTCGTTGATGCTGAAGGGGTTCGTGCTTACCCAGTTGGAAATGGCGCGATCCTATTGGGGGGAGGGCTTCACCGTATTTATTACAGGTGGAGATGCGGATCTGGTTGCAAGCGTAGCGCCTGGGGCCAGGTTTGTTCCAGATCTGGTCTTCGTCGGTTTAGCTGTGGCGTGTCCTTTGTCTTGAGGTATGTATGCGTTGGATGTTCCTGCTACTTCTTGTTCTCAATATTTTCTATTACGTCTGGCATCAACAGGAAGCGCCATTGCGGGCAAAGGACGTAACGCCGCTGAGTTTGTACAAAGGTTCACAGCAGGATATTCGTCTGCTGAGTGAAGGTGGAAGGGCCGCCAAGGAGAAGTCTGGTCCGCAACGAATTGAAAGTCAGTGCCTTTATCTCGGTGGTTTTGCCCGTCAGGAGATGGTTGTGGTGCTGGGCGAGCGTTTGGCTCAAATGGATATCAAGGCTCAGCCATCGCTTGAGGGTTCTCCTGCAGCGGGTTTCTGGATGCGTATTGCACCTGAAAGCCAGCGTTTGCTGGGGGATGCGCAGTTGCAAAACCTTTCCAACGAATTCAATGAGTTAAAACATAAGATAATGCGCTGTGAGGGGGTTGCGCCTGCTGAATAGTTTGAATAGAATGGCGCCCGCTCCGCAGTGAAGACCTTTCAAAGGTCGACGAAGTAGGGCGATGTCAAAGCAGCTAACCTCAGGTTTTTAAATGAGAAATTGCTTGACAAGGGTTTGGCATAGTATAGAATGCCGGCCTGATTAGGAGGGGTTCCCGAGCGGCCAAAGGGATCAGACTGTAAATCTGACGTCTACGACTTCGAAGGTTCGAATCCTTCTCCCTCCACCAGATTTTAGCGTGAGCTGCAAGCTCTGCGGGTATAGTTTAGTGGTAGAACCTCAGCCTTCCAAGCTGATGATGCGGGTTCGATTCCCGCTACCCGCTCCAAGTTTGCAGGTTGTGCAAAGTGTTTCGCTCTTGTAGCTCAGTTGGTAGAGCACACCCTTGGTAAGGGTGAGGTCAGCGGTTCAAATCCGCTCAAGAGCTCCATATAACAAGGCAGATATGAAAATATCTGCCTTTGTTTTAATGGCTTTTGTTGTTTGCTTAATTCTTCTGATAGGGGTGATATCGATGGCTAAGGAAAAGTTTGATCGTTCCCTACCGCACGTCAACGTTGGGACCATTGGTCACGTTGACCACGGTAAAACCACTCTGACTGCTGCTCTGACTCGCGTTTGCTCCGAAGTTTTCGGTTCTGCAATCGTTGACTTCGACAAGATCGACAGCGCCCCAGAAGAAAAAGCTCGCGGTATCACCATTAACACCGCGCACGTTGAATACAACTCGCTGATCCGTCACTACGCTCACGTTGACTGCCCAGGTCACGCTGACTATGTGAAGAACATGATCACCGGTGCTGCCCAGATGGACGGCGCAATCCTGGTTTGCTCGGCCGCTGATGGTCCGATGCCACAAACCCGTGAGCACATCCTGCTGTCCCGTCAGGTTGGCGTTCCGTACATCGTGGTTTTCCTGAACAAGGCTGACCTCGTAGACGACGCTGAGCTGCTGGAACTGGTTGAGATGGAAGTTCGCGACCTGCTGTCCACCTATGACTTCCCAGGCGACGACACTCCGATCATCATCGGTTCGGCTCGTATGGCTCTGGAAGGCAAAGACGACAACGAAATGGGCACCACTGCCGTTCGTAAGCTGGTTGAGACTCTGGATACCTACATTCCGGATCCAGTTCGCGTAATCGACAAGCCGTTCCTGATGCCAATCGAAGACGTATTCTCGATCTCGGGTCGCGGTACTGTTGTGACTGGTCGTATCGAGCGCGGTATCGTTCGTGTTCAGGATCCACTGGAAATCGTTGGTCTGCGTGACACTACCGTCACCACCTGCACCGGTGTTGAAATGTTCCGTAAACTGCTCGACGAAGGTCGTGCTGGCGAGAACTGCGGCGTGCTGCTGCGCGGCACCAAGCGTGACGATGTAGAGCGTGGCCAGGTTCTGGTTAAGCCGGGTTCGGTTAAGCCGCACACCAAGTTTGAAGCAGAAGTTTATGTTCTGAGCAAAGAAGAAGGCGGTCGTCACACTCCGTTCTTTAAAGGCTACCGTCCACAGTTCTACTTCCGGACCACTGACGTGACCGGTAACTGCGAGCTGCCGGAAGGGGTTGAAATGGTAATGCCAGGCGACAACATCAAAATGGTTGTCACCCTGATCAAAACCATCGCTATGGAAGACGGTCTGCGTTTCGCTATCCGTGAAGGCGGTCGTACCGTCGGCGCTGGTGTCGTAGCTAAAATCATCGAATAAGCGGTTGTAATGTATTTTTCGGGCCGGCATAATGGTCGGCCTGATTTTGTTTTAGGTCAGTAGCTCAATTGGCAGAGCGACGGTCTCCAAAACCGTAGGTTGGGGGTTCGATTCCCTCCTGACCTGCCAGATTCACTCGGTGTATCTGGCTTTCTTTTCACAGGATCTTCATAGATGACTCCTAAGGCTGAAGCACAAGGCTCTCGCTTCGATCTGCTCAAGTGGCTTGTAGTAGTCGCTTTGGTGGTTGTAGGCGTTGTTGGCAATCAGTATTACGCTGCTTCGCCGATCCTGTACCGTGTACTGGCTTTGCTTGTCATTGCTGCTGTAGCTGCCTTTGTAGGCCTGCAGACTGCGAAGGGCAAGTCTTTCTTTGTACTGGTTAAGGAAGCTCGTACCGAGATTCGTAAAGTCGTGTGGCCAACTCGCCAAGAAACCACGCAGACCACCCTGATTGTGGTGGCTGTTGTTCTGGTTATGGCGTTGCTGTTGTGGGGGCTTGATTCCCTGCTCGGCTGGCTTGTTTCCTTGATTGTCGGCTAAGGGTGTCCCGTGGCTAAGCGTTGGTACGTTGTGCATGCTTACTCGGGTTACGAGAAGCATGTCATGCGCTCGCTCGTTGAGCGAGTAAAGCTGGCTGGCATGGAAGATGGCTTCGGCGAAATTCTGGTTCCCACTGAAGAAGTGGTTGAAATGCGTAATGGCCAGAAGCGCAAAAGCGAGCGTAAGTTCTTTCCAGGCTATGTGCTGGTACAGATGGACATGAACGAGGGTACTTGGCACTTGGTCAAGGATACTCCTCGGGTGATGGGCTTTATCGGCGGTACTGCTGATAAGCCTGCACCGATTACTGATAAAGAGGCAGAAGCGATTCTGCGTCGTGTTGCTGATGGTAGCGACAAGCCTAAGCCGAAGACTCTCTTCGAGCCAGGTGAAACCGTACGAGTCAATGATGGTCCATTTGCTGATTTCAATGGTGTCGTTGAAGAAGTTAACTACGAAAAGAGCCGGATCCAAGTGGCGGTGCTCATTTTCGGTCGCTCTACTCCGGTAGAGTTGGAGTTCAGTCAGGTCGAAAAGGTCTAACTGAGCAAGCATCCCAACCCCGCAGCCTTAGGCTGTGGGGTTTTGTCGTCACTGGGATATACGCGCAAGTAACCGGGGAGCCTTTCGAGGCGTTTGAACCCGTAATTGGAGTGCCTCATGGCCAAGAAAATTACCGCTTACATCAAGCTGCAAGTGAAGGCCGCTCAGGCTAACCCAAGCCCACCTGTTGGTCCTGCTCTGGGTCAGCACGGCGTGAACATCATGGAATTCTGCAAGGCTTTCAACGCCCGTACTCAGGGTATTGAAGCAGGTCTGCCGACTCCAGTGATCATCACTGTCTACAGCGACCGTAGCTTCACTTTCGAAACAAAATCCACCCCTGCTTCGGTTTTGCTGAAGAAGGCGGCCGGTCTGACCAGCGGTTCCGCTCGTCCGAACACCGTTAAGGTTGGCACTGTTACCCGTGCTCAGCTGGAAGAAATCGCGAAAACCAAAAACGCGGATCTGACTGCAGCTGATATGGATGCAGCCGTGCGTACTATCGCCGGTTCTGCTCGTAGCATGGGCCTTAACGTGGAGGGTGTGTAATGGCTAAGCTGACCAAGCGTCAAAAGGCTATCGCCGGCAAAATCGAAGCAGGCAAGGCCTACAACATTGTAGACGCCGCTGCTCTGCTGGCTGAGCTGTCGACTGTCAAGTTCAGCGAGTCGTTCGACGTTGCTGTAAACCTGGGTGTAGACCCGCGTAAATCTGACCAGGTTGTTCGTAGCGCTACTGTGCTGCCACACGGCACTGGCAAGACCGTTCGCGTTGCTGTGTTCACCCAAGGTCCTGCTGCTGAGGCCGCTCTGGCTGCCGGCGCTGACCGTGTAGGTATGGACGACCTGGCTGCCGAAATGAAAGGCGGCGACCTGAACTATGACGTAGTGATCGCATCCCCGGATGCCATGCGCGTTGTAGGTCAGTTGGGTCAGATCCTTGGTCCACGTGGTCTGATGCCTAACCCTAAGGTTGGTACTGTAACTCCAGACGTAGCTACTGCGGTTAAGAACGCAAAAGCTGGTCAGGTTCGTTATCGCACTGACAAAAACGGCATCATTCACACTTCCGTTGGCAAGATGGGCTTCGATGCCGTCAAGCTGAAGGAAAACGTTGAAGCCCTGATCGCTGATCTGAAGCGTATCAAGCCAGCTTCTTCGAAAGGTATCTACGTCAAGCGCGTTACCCTGAGCACCACTATGGGCCCAGGTCTGATCATTGATCAGAGCTCGCTGGACGCGTAAGAAAAAAATTGGCGCGCTTATTCGCGCCAGTTGAAAGATTGGGGTCCCTGCCTGGCGGGGGCTATCCAAGACCGTAGGCGACGCAAGTCTTAAACCATAAGCCTACGCAGATGGTGCTCCCGGTTCCTTACCGAATCAGACACCAAAACGACATTCGGTTTCGATCGAATGAAACGGTAACAAGCAGGAGTTAAACCCGTGGCAATTAATCTCGAAGACAAGAAGGCCATCGTCGCTGAAGTCAACGAGGCTGCCAAAGTCGCTCTGTCCGCTGTCGTGGTTGATGCACGTGGCGTAACAGTAGGCGCAATGACCGGACTCCGTAAAGAGGCTCGTGAAGCTGGCGTTTACGTACGTGTTGTACGTAACACCCTGCTCAAGCGCGCTGTTGCTGACACTGAATACAGTGTTCTCAACGACGTGTTCACCGGCCCGACCTTGATTGCATTCTCCAACGAACATCCTGGCGCTGCTGCCCGTTTGTTCAAGGAATTTGCCAAAGGTCAGGATAAGTTCGAGATCAAGGCAGCTGCGTTCGAGGGCAAGTTCCTCGCAGCTAATCAGATCGACGTGCTGGCAAGCCTGCCGACCCGTGACGAAGCAATTTCTCAGCTGATGAGCGTGATTCAAGGCGCTACCAGCAAATTGGCTCGTACTCTGGCGGCACTTCGCGACCAGAAAGAAGCAGCTGCAGCTTAAGGCTCAGCGTTTCAACTCTCGCGTATTTTTGTTTATTTCGATGGCCTACAGGCTGTCCCCCAATTCAGGAAATAAGTCATGTCTCTGACTAACGAACAAATCATCGACGCAATCGGCGAAAAATCGGTTCTGGAAATCGTTGAGCTGATCAAGGCAATGGAAGAGAAGTTCGGCGTATCCGCTGCCGCTGCTTCTGCTGGTCCAGCTGCTGCTGCCGCTGTTGTTGAAGAGCAAACCGAGTTCAACGTTGTTCTGCTGGAAGCTGGCGAGAAGAAAGTAAACGCCATTAAAGCAGTTCGCGAACTGACCGGTCTGGGCCTGAAAGAAGCCAAAGAGAAAGTAGACGGCGCTCCTCAGGTTGTTCTGGAAGGCGTTTCGAAAGAAGCTGCTGAAGACGCCAAGAAGAAGCTGGAAGAAGCAGGCGCTAAAGTCGAGCTGAAGTAAGCATCGACTTTGCTCCTCCAGCCCGAGCGTCAAGCGACAGGCTGATGGCTGGTGGCTCTTGCCACCGGCCTTTTTCCGTTATTGGCAGCCGACTGGGTCGGTGCTGGTAACGAGCTGTAACCACCCGATGCGGTGGAGCAAACCATGGGGTTTGCACGATTTTCTGGCTGCTCCCGTCGGGAGGGGCCAAACAAGCAGGTGACCAAGCTGGGGAACGCTGATGGCTTACTCATATACTGAGAAAAAACGTATCCGCAAGGACTTTAGCAAGTTGCCGGACGTCATGGATGTGCCTTACCTCCTGGCCATCCAGCTGGATTCGTATCGTGAATTCTTGCAAGCGGGAGCGACTAAAGATCAGTTCCGCGACGTGGGCCTGCATGCGGCCTTCAAATCCGTTTTCCCGATCATCAGCTACTCCGGCAATGCTGCGCTGGAGTACGTCGGTTATCGCCTGGGCGAACCGGCATTTGATGTCAAAGAATGCGTATTGCGCGGTGTAACTTTCGCCGTACCTTTGCGGGTAAAAGTGCGCCTGATCATTTTCGACAAAGAATCGTCGAACAAAGCGATCAAGGACATCAAAGAGCAAGAAGTCTACATGGGTGAAATCCCATTGATGACTGAGAACGGTACCTTCGTAATCAACGGTACCGAGCGTGTAATCGTTTCCCAGCTGCACCGTTCCCCGGGCGTGTTCTTCGACCACGACCGCGGCAAGACGCATAGCTCCGGCAAACTGTTGTACTCCGCGCGTATCATTCCTTACCGCGGTTCGTGGCTGGACTTCGAGTTCGACCCGAAAGACTGCGTATTCGTGCGTATCGACCGTCGTCGCAAGCTGCCGGCATCGGTACTGCTGCGCGCGCTCGGTTATACCACCGAAGAAGTACTGGACGCGTTCTACACCACCAACGTATTCCACCTGAGCGGCGAAACCCTCAGCCTGGAACTGATTGCATCGCGTCTGCGTGGTGAAATTGCCGTTCTGGATATCCAGGATGAAAAAGGCAAGGTCATCGTTGAAGCGGGTCGTCGTATTACTGCGCGCCACATCAACCAGATCGAAAAAGCCGGCATCAAGACGCTGGAAGTGCCTCTGGACTACGTCCTCGGTCGCACCACCGCCAAGGTCATCGTGCATCCAGCCACCGGCGAAATCCTGGCTGAGTGCAATACCGAGCTGAACGTTGAGATCCTCGGCAAAATCGCCAAGGCTCAGGTTGTTCGCATCGAGACCCTGTACACCAACGACATCGACTGCGGTCCGTTCGTTTCTGACACGCTGAAGATCGACTCCACCAGCAACCAATTGGAAGCGCTGGTCGAGATCTATCGCATGATGCGTCCAGGCGAGCCGCCAACCAAAGACGCTGCCGAAACCCTGTTCAACAACCTGTTCTTCAGCCCTGAGCGTTATGACCTGTCTGCGGTCGGCCGGATGAAGTTCAACCGTCGTATCGGTCGTACCGAAATCGAAGGTTCGGGCGTGCTGTGCAAGGAAGACATCGTCGCGGTACTGAAGACTCTGGTCGACATCCGTAACGGTAAAGGCATCGTCGATGACATCGACCACCTGGGTAACCGTCGTGTTCGCTGCGTCGGCGAAATGGCCGAGAACCAGTTCCGCGTTGGCCTGGTGCGTGTTGAGCGTGCGGTCAAAGAGCGTCTGTCGATGGCTGAAAGCGAAGGCCTGATGCCGCAAGACCTGATCAACGCCAAGCCAGTGGCTGCGGCGGTGAAAGAGTTCTTCGGTTCCAGCCAGCTGTCTCAGTTCATGGACCAGAACAACCCGCTGTCCGAGATCACCCACAAGCGTCGTGTGTCTGCACTCGGCCCTGGCGGTCTGACTCGTGAGCGCGCCGGCTTTGAGGTTCGTGACGTACACCCGACGCACTACGGTCGTGTTTGCCCGATCGAAACGCCGGAAGGTCCGAACATTGGTCTGATCAACTCCTTGGCCGCCTATGCGCGCACCAACCAGTACGGCTTCCTGGAAAGCCCGTACCGCGTGGTGAAAGACGCATTGGTTACCGACGAGATCGTGTTCCTGTCCGCCATCGAAGAAGCTGATCACGTGATCGCTCAGGCTTCGGCCGCGATGAACGACAAGAAAATGCTGATCGACGAGCTGGTAGCTGTTCGTCACTTGAACGAATTCACCGTCAAGGCGCCTGAAGAAGTCACCTTGATGGACGTTTCGCCGAAGCAGGTAGTTTCGGTTGCAGCGTCGCTGATCCCGTTCCTCGAGCACGATGACGCCAACCGTGCGTTGATGGGTTCGAACATGCAGCGTCAAGCTGTACCAACTCTGCGCGCTGACAAGCCGCTGGTAGGTACCGGCATGGAGCGTAACGTAGCTCGTGACTCCGGCGTTTGCGTCGTGGCTCGTCGTGGCGGCGTGATCGACTCCGTTGATGCCAGCCGTATTGTGGTTCGTGTTGCTGATGACGAAGTTGAAACCGGCGAAGCTGGTGTCGACATCTACAACCTGACCAAGTACACCCGCTCCAACCAGAACACCTGCATCAACCAGCGTCCGCTGGTGCGTAAAGGTGATCGGGTTCAGCGTAGCGACATCATGGCTGATGGTCCGTCCACCGATATGGGTGAGCTGGCACTGGGTCAGAACATGCGCATCGCGTTCATGGCCTGGAACGGTTACAACTTCGAAGACTCCATCTGCTTGTCGGAACGAGTTGTTCAAGAAGATCGCTTCACCACGATCCACATTCAGGAACTGACCTGTGTGGCGCGTGACACCAAGCTTGGGCCAGAGGAAATCACTGCGGACATCCCTAACGTGGGTGAAGCTGCACTGAACAAGCTGGACGAAGCAGGCATCGTTTACGTAGGTGCTGAAGTTGGCGCAGGCGACATCCTGGTAGGTAAGGTCACTCCGAAAGGCGAGACCCAACTGACTCCGGAAGAAAAACTGCTGCGTGCAATCTTCGGTGAAAAAGCCAGCGACGTTAAAGACACCTCCCTGCGTGTACCTACCGGTACCAAAGGTACTGTCATCGACGTACAGGTCTTCACTCGTGACGGCGTTGAGCGTGATGCTCGTGCCCTGTCGATCGAGAAGACTCAGCTGGACGAGATCCGCAAGGATCTGAACGAAGAGTTCCGTATCGTTGAAGGCGCGACTTTCGAACGTCTGCGTTCCGCTCTGGTAGGCCACAAGGCTGAAGGCGGCGCAGGTCTGAAGAAAGGTCAGGACATCACCGACGAAGTTCTCGACGGTCTTGAGCATGGTCAGTGGTTCAAACTGCGCATGGCTGAAGATGCTCTGAACGAGCAGCTCGAGAAGGCTCAGGCCTACATCGTTGATCGTCGCCGTCTGCTGGACGACAAGTTCGAAGACAAGAAGCGCAAACTGCAGCAGGGCGATGACCTGGCTCCAGGCGTGCTGAAAATCGTCAAGGTTTACCTGGCAATCCGTCGCCGCATCCAGCCGGGCGACAAGATGGCCGGTCGTCACGGTAACAAAGGTGTGGTCTCCGTGATCATGCCGGTTGAAGACATGCCGCACGATGCCAATGGCACCCCGGTCGACGTCGTCCTCAACCCACTGGGCGTACCTTCGCGTATGAACGTTGGTCAGATCCTCGAAACCCACCTGGGCCTCGCGGCCAAAGGTCTGGGCGAGAAGATCAACCGTATGATCGAAGAGCAGCGTAAAGTCGCAGAACTGCGTACTTTCCTGGACGAGATCTACAACCAGATCGGCGGTCGTAACGAAGATCTGGATAGCTTCTCCGATCAGGAAATCCTGGATCTGGCGAAGAACCTGCGTGGCGGTGTTCCAATGGCCACCCCAGTGTTCGACGGCGCCAAAGAAAGCGAAATCAAGGCCATGCTGAAACTGGCAGACCTGCCGGAAAGCGGCCAGATGCAGCTGACTGACGGCCGTACCGGCAACAAGTTCGAGCGTCCAGTTACCGTTGGCTACATGTACATGCTGAAGCTGAACCACTTGGTAGACGACAAGATGCATGCTCGTTCTACCGGTTCGTACAGCCTGGTTACCCAGCAGCCGCTGGGTGGTAAGGCACAGTTCGGTGGTCAGCGTTTCGGGGAGATGGAGGTCTGGGCACTGGAAGCTTACGGTGCTGCTTACACTCTGCAAGAAATGCTCACAGTGAAGTCGGACGATGTGAACGGCCGTACCAAGATGTACAAAAACATCGTGGATGGCGATCACCGTATGGAGCCGGGCATGCCCGAGTCCTTCAACGTGTTGATCAAGGAAATTCGTTCCCTCGGCATCGATATCGATCTGGAAACCGAATAACACGTGACGCGAATCGAGAGCGGGGCAGGATTGCCCGCTCTCTGCTCCGCCAGGAGGAAAGGCCTTGAAAGACCTACTGAATTTGCTGAAAAACCAGGGTCAAGTCGAAGAGTTCGACGCCATCCGTATTGGATTGGCCTCGCCTGAGATGATCCGCTCATGGTCGTTCGGTGAAGTTAAAAAGCCGGAAACCATCAACTACCGTACGTTCAAACCTGAGCGTGACGGTCTGTTCTGCGCCAAGATCTTTGGCCCGGTAAAGGATTACGAGTGCCTGTGCGGTAAGTACAAGCGCTTGAAGCACCGTGGTGTGATCTGCGAGAAGTGCGGCGTTGAAGTTGCGCTGGCCAAGGTTCGTCGTGAGCGCATGGCGCACATCGAACTGGCTTCGCCGGTTGCCCACATCTGGTTCCTGAAATCGCTGCCGTCGCGTATCGGTTTGCTGATGGACATGACCCTGCGTGATATCGAACGCGTTCTCTACTTCGAGAGCTATGTCGTTATCGACCCGGGCATGACTACCCTTGAAAAAGGTCAGTTGCTGAACGACGAGCAGTACTTCGAAGCGCTAGAAGAGTTCGGTGATGATTTCGACGCCCGCATGGGTGCCGAGGCTGTCCGCGAACTGCTGCACGCTATCGACCTGGAACACGAGATTGGCCGTCTGCGTGAAGAAATTCCGCAAACCAACTCCGAAACCAAGATCAAGAAGCTGTCCAAGCGTCTGAAGTTGATGGAAGCCTTCCAGGGTTCCGGCAACCTTCCAGAGTGGATGGTGCTGACCGTTCTGCCGGTTCTGCCGCCAGATCTGCGTCCACTGGTCCCGCTGGATGGCGGTCGTTTCGCGACTTCCGACCTCAACGATCTGTATCGTCGAGTGATCAACCGTAACAACCGCTTGAAGCGTCTGCTCGATCTGTCCGCTCCGGACATCATCGTGCGCAACGAAAAGCGTATGTTGCAGGAAGCTGTCGATGCACTGCTCGACAACGGTCGTCGTGGCCGCGCTATCACCGGTTCGAACAAGCGTCCTCTGAAATCCCTGGCTGACATGATCAAGGGTAAGCAAGGTCGTTTCCGTCAGAACTTGCTCGGTAAGCGTGTTGACTACTCTGGGCGTTCGGTAATTACCGTTGGCCCGACCCTGCGTCTGCACCAGTGCGGTCTGCCGAAGAAGATGGCTCTCGAGCTGTTCAAGCCGTTCATTTTTGGCAAGCTTGAAATGCGCGGTCTCGCGACCACCATCAAAGCGGCCAAGAAAATGGTCGAGCGCGAACTGCCAGAGGTTTGGGACGTTCTCGCTGAAGTGATCCGTGAACACCCAGTTCTCCTCAACCGTGCACCGACCCTTCACCGTCTGGGTATCCAGGCGTTTGAACCGGTACTGATCGAAGGTAAGGCTATTCAGCTGCACCCTCTGGTCTGCGCCGCGTACAACGCCGACTTCGACGGCGACCAAATGGCCGTGCACGTACCGCTGACACTGGAAGCTCAGTTGGAAGCGCGTGCGTTGATGATGTCGACCAACAACATTCTGTCGCCAGCCAACGGTGAGCCAATCATCGTTCCTTCGCAGGACGTTGTATTGGGTCTGTACTACATGACTCGTGAAGCGATCAACGCCAAGGGCGAAGGTCGTGTATTTGCGGATCTGCAGGAAGTTGACCGTGTGTTCCGTGCCGGCGAAGCCGCACTGCACGCCAAGGTCAAAGTACGTATCAACGAAACCGTCAACGACCGTGACGGCAACAGCGTGAGCGGTACTCGTATCGTCGACACTACCGTCGGCCGTGCGCTGCTGTTCCAGGTTGTGCCAAAAGGTCTGTCTTACGACGTCGTCAACTTGCCGATGAAGAAAAAGGCGATCTCCAAGCTGATCAACCAGTGCTACCGCGTGGTTGGTTTGAAAGAGACCGTGATCTTCGCTGACCAGTTGATGTACACCGGTTTCGCTTACTCGACCATCTCCGGCGTTTCCATCGGTGTTAACGACTTCGTTATCCCGGATGAAAAAGCCCGCATCATCGGTGCTGCCACCGACGAAGTGAAAGAGATCGAGAGCCAGTACGCCTCCGGCCTGGTAACCCAGGGCGAGAAGTACAACAAAGTGATCGACCTTTGGTCGAAAGCGAACGACGAAGTCTCCAAGGCGATGATGGCCAACCTCTCGAAAGAGAAAGTCATCGACCGTCATGGCGTCGAAGTCGACCAGGAATCTTTCAACTCGATGTACATGATGGCTGACTCGGGTGCGCGGGGTTCCGCAGCACAGATTCGTCAGCTGGCCGGTATGCGTGGTCTGATGGCCAAGCCGGACGGTTCCATCATTGAAACGCCGATTACTGCGAACTTCCGTGAAGGTTTGAGCGTACTTCAGTACTTCATCTCCACTCACGGTGCTCGTAAAGGTCTGGCGGATACCGCGTTGAAAACTGCGAACTCCGGTTACCTGACTCGTCGTCTGGTAGACGTGGCGCAGGATCTGGTTGTAACCGAGATCGATTGCGGCACCGAACACGGTCTGTTGATGACTCCGCACATTGAAGGCGGTGACGTTGTAGAGCCGTTGGGTGAGCGCGTATTGGGTCGTGTTATTGCCCGTGACGTATTCAAGCCAGGTACCGAGGACGTTATCGTTCCTGCCGGCACTCTGGTAGACGAGAAGTGGGTCGAGTTCATCGAGCTGAACAGCATCGATGAAGTGATCGTGCGTTCGCCGATCAGCTGCGAAACCCGCTATGGCATTTGCGCCAAGTGCTACGGCCGTGATCTGGCTCGTGGTCACCAGGTGAACATCGGTGAAGCGGTCGGCGTAATCGCTGCCCAGTCCATCGGTGAGCCGGGTACCCAGCTGACAATGCGTACGTTCCACATCGGTGGTGCGGCAAGCCGTACTTCCGCAGCTGACAGCGTTCAGGTGAAGAATGGCGGTACCGTCCGTCTGCACAACCTGAAGCACGTTGAGCGAGTGGATGGTCACCTGGTTGCTGTGTCCCGTTCCGGTGAGCTGGCAATCGCTGATGACTTCGGTCGTGAGCGCGAGCGTTACAAGCTGCCATACGGCGCTGTGATTTCGGTTAAAGAGGGTGACAAGGTCGACGCTGGCGCAATCGTGGCCAAGTGGGATCCGCACACTCACCCAATCGTTACCGAAATGAAAGGTACCGTGACCTACGTGGGCATGGAAGAAGGCATCACGATCAAGCGTCAGACTGACGAATTGACCGGTATGACCAACATTGAAGTACTCGACGCGAAAGATCGTCCAGCTGCCGGCAAAGAAATTCGCCCGGCTGTGAAGATGGTCGATGACAACGGCAAGGATCTGTTGCTGCCAGGCACTGACGTTATCGCTCAGTACTTCCTGCCAGCCAACGCCTTGGTCGGTGTTGCGGATGGTGCGAAGATTGCGATCGGTGATGTTATCGCTCGTATCCCGCAAGAAACTTCGAAAACCCGCGACATCACCGGTGGTCTGCCGCGTGTTGCCGACTTGTTCGAAGCCCGTCGTCCGAAAGAAGCGTCGATTCTGGCTGAAGTCAGCGGCACCATCGCGTTCGGTAAAGAGACCAAGGGCAAGCGCCGTCTGGTTATTACCCCGAACGATGGTACTGATCCGTACGAAGAGCTGATTCCGAAGTGGCGTCACCTGAACGTGTTTGAAGGCGAACAGGTAAACCGCGGCGAAGTTATCTCCGACGGTCCAAGCGATCCGCACGACATCTTGCGTCTGCTGGGTGTGAGCGCGCTGGCCAAGTATATTGTTAACGAGATCCAGGACGTTTACCGTCTGCAAGGCGTGAAGATCAACGACAAGCACATCGAGACCATTCTGCGTCAGATGCTGCGTAAGGTTGAAATCGCTGAATCCGGCGATTCCACTTTCATCAAGGGCGACCAGATGGAATTGACTCACGTACTGGTAGAGAACGAGCGTCTGGGCGCGGATGACAAATTTGTCTCCAAGTTCACTCGCGTTCTGCTGGGTATCACCAAGGCGTCGTTGTCGACCGAATCGTTCATCTCGGCGGCTTCCTTCCAGGAAACCACCCGCGTACTGACCGAAGCAGCCGTCACCGGCAAGCGCGATTACCTGCGCGGCCTGAAAGAAAACGTAGTCGTGGGTCGTCTGATCCCGGCCGGTACCGGTCTGGCATATCACAGCGAGCGCAAGCGTCGTCGTGAAGCAGACAAGCCGTTGCGCGTAAGCGCCAGTGAAGTGGAAGCTGCACTGACCGAAGCGCTGAACTCGAGCGGTAACTGAGTTCTGCGATATATGAGCGTAAGGCCCTGATCGCGCCGTTCATCGAATCGAGACAAATTGTCGAGGTTCGATGAGTGGGGAGGTCGGGGCCTTGCCTTGACTGGGGACAAGATCCTCTTTAGACTCTTGTACCCCTAAATTTGGCGGGAATTCGTTCCTGCCATTTTGCTTTTCTTGCAAGACAATAGCGTCGCAAGACAACAGTGGAGCTAGTAGATGGCAACTATCAACCAGCTGGTACGTCAGCCGCGTAAGCGTATCGTCGAGAAATCCGACGTGCCTGCGCTGCAGAACTGCCCGCAACGTCGTGGCGTATGCACCCGTGTGTATACCACCACGCCGAAAAAACCTAACTCGGCACTGCGTAAAGTATGCCGTGTGCGTCTGACCAACGGTTTCGAGGTTTCCTCGTACATCGGCGGTGAAGGCCACAACCTGCAAGAGCACAGCGTCGTACTGATCCGTGGCGGTCGTGTAAAAGACTTGCCAGGTGTTCGTTACCACACCGTTCGCGGTTCTTTGGATACTTCCGGCGTTAAAGGTCGTAACCAGGGTCGTTCGAAGTACGGTACCAAGCGTCCGAAGTAATCGGCCGTTTTGCAGATTTTTATTTTATTGAGTCGATAAGAGTAAGGTCGGGCACGCATCCTTTGGATCTGTCCCGAGCTAACCTGAAGACCGCTTGAGGGCTTATCATGCCAAGACGTCGCGTAGCAGCAAAGCGTGAGATTCTGGACGATCCGAAATACGGAAGCCAGATCCTCGCCAAATTCATGAACCACGTTATGGAAAGCGGCAAGAAAGCCGTTGCCGAGCGTATCGTTTATGGTGCCCTGGAAACCGTTGCGACCCGTAAGGCTGGCACCGATCCCCTGGAACTCTTCGAAAAAGCACTCGACGCCATCGCTCCGCTGGTCGAAGTGAAGTCGCGCCGCGTTGGTGGTGCTACTTACCAGGTTCCGGTCGAGGTTCGTCCTTCCCGTCGTAACGCTCTGGCAATGCGCTGGTTGGTAGACTTCGCACGTAAGCGTGGCGAGAAGTCTATGGCTCTGCGTTTGGCTGGCGAGCTGCTGGATGCTGCTGAAGGTAAAGGTGCTGCTGTTAAGAAGCGTGAAGACGTGCACCGTATGGCAGAAGCCAACAAAGCTTTCTCGCACTACCGCTTCTAATTTTAGCTTCACTAATTTTGCGAGGGCTTTATGGCTCGTACTACTCCGATTAGTCGCTACCGTAACATCGGTATCGTCGCTCACGTGGATGCTGGTAAAACCACCACCACCGAGCGCGTCCTTTTTTACACTGGCAAAAGTCACAAAATGGGCGAGGTGCATGACGGCGCCGCGACCACAGACTGGATGGTTCAGGAGCAGGAGCGTGGTATTACCATTACTTCTGCTGCCATTACCGCCTTCTGGAAAGGTTCTGCTAAGCAGTACAAAGACGAGCACCGCTTCAACGTAATCGATACCCCGGGCCACGTAGACTTCACTATTGAAGTTGAACGTTCCCTGCGCGTACTCGACGGCGCTGTCGTTGTGTTCTGCGGTACTTCGGGTGTTGAGCCTCAGTCGGAAACCGTATGGCGTCAAGCCAACAAATACGGTGTTCCACGTCTTGTTTACGTAAACAAGATGGACCGTGCTGGTGCGAACTTCCTGCGCGTGATCGAACAGATCAAAAAGCGTCTGGGCCACACTCCGGTGCCAATCCAGTTGGCTATCGGTTCAGAAGACAACTTCCAGGGTCAGATCGACCTGATCAACATGGAAGCTGTGTACTGGAATGATGCTGATAAAGGTATGGTTCCTGTTCGTAAGCCTATTCCTGAAGATATGCAGGAATTGGCTGCCGAATGGCGCGACAACATGGTTCAGGCTGCTGCCGAAGCCAACGAAGAGCTGATGAACAAGTACCTGGAAGGCGAAGAGCTGACGATCGAAGAGATCAAAGCTGCTTTGCGTCAGCGTACTATCGCCGGCGAAATCGTTCTGGCTGTTTGCGGTTCTTCCTTCAAGAACAAGGGTGTTCCCCTGGTTCTCGACGCCGTTATCGACTTCCTGCCTGCGCCAACCGATATTCCTGCTATCAAGGGCACTGACCCTGATAACGAGGAAATCGAGCTGGAGCGTCACGCAGACGATTCGGAGCCGTTCTCGGCTCTGGCGTTCAAGATCGCTACTGACCCATTCGTGGGTACTTTGACCTTCGTCCGTGTTTACTCGGGCGTGTTGAACTCCGGCGACGGCGTGATCAACTCGGTTAAAGGCAAGAAAGAGCGCGTGGGTCGTATGGTGCAAATGCACGCAAACGCCCGTGAAGAGATCAAGGAAGTACGCGCTGGTGACATCGCGGCCCTGATCGGCATGAAGGACGTCACCACTGGTGAAACCCTCTGCAACGCTGACAAGCCAATCATTCTGGTTCGTATGGACTTCCCGGAGCCGGTTATTTCGGTTGCCGTAGAGCCTAAGACCAAGGATGACCAGGAAAAAATGGGTATCGCTCTGGGCAAGCTTGCTCAGGAAGATCCATCTTTCCGCGTTAAGACTGATGAAGAGACTGGTCAAACGATCATCTCCGGCATGGGCGAGCTGCACCTGGACATCCTGGTTGACCGGATGCGCCGTGAGTTCAACGTCGAAGCCAACATCGGCAAGCCTCAGGTTTCCTATCGTGAGCGCATCACGAAGAACTGCGAAATCGAAGGCAAGTTCGTTCGCCAGTCCGGCGGTCGTGGCCAGTTCGGTCACTGCTGGATTCGTTTTGCTCCTGCTGACGAAGGTCAGGAAGGTCTGCAATTCGTGAACGAAGTAGTAGGTGGTGTGGTTCCTAAGGAATACATCCCGGCTATCCAGAAGGGTATCGAAGAGCAGATGAAGAACGGCGTTGTTGCCGGCTATCCGCTGATCGGCCTGAAGGCTACCGTGTTCGATGGTTCTTACCACGACGTCGACTCCAACGAGATGGCGTTTAAAGTGGCTGCTTCCATGGCGACCAAGCAACTGGCCCAGAAGGGTGGTGGTGAGTTGCTCGAGCCGATCATGGCTGTAGAGGTTGTTACGCCTGAAGACTATATGGGTGATGTCATGGGCGACCTTAACCGTCGTCGCGGCATGATTCAGGGTATGGAAGACACGGTCTCCGGCAAAGTAATTCGTGCTGAAGTTCCGCTGGGTGAAATGTTCGGTTATGCGACCGACGTTCGTTCCATGTCCCAGGGTCGCGCAAGCTACTCTATGGAATTCAAAAAATACGATACAGCCCCGTCGCACATCGTCGAGTCTGTTACCAAAAAACAAGGCTGATTCAGCCCCTTTAGGCTAGGAGTTAATTGTCGTGGCTAAAGAAAAATTTGATCGTTCCCTACCGCACGTCAACGTTGGCACCATCGGTCACGTTGACCACGGTAAAACCACTCTGACTGCTGCTCTGACTCGCGTTTGCTCCGAAGTTTTCGGTTCCGCAATCGTTGATTTCGACAAGATCGACAGCGCACCAGAAGAAAAAGCTCGTGGTATCACCATCAACACCGCGCACGTTGAATACAACTCGCTGATCCGTCACTACGCTCACGTTGACTGCCCAGGTCACGCTGACTATGTGAAGAACATGATCACCGGTGCTGCTCAGATGGACGGCGCAATCCTGGTTTGCTCGGCCGCTGATGGTCCGATGCCGCAAACCCGTGAGCACATCCTGCTGTCCCGTCAGGTTGGCGTTCCGTACATCGTGGTTTTCCTGAACAAGGCTGACCTGGTAGACGACGCTGAGCTGCTGGAACTGGTTGAGATGGAAGTTCGCGACCTGCTGTCCACCTATGACTTCCCAGGCGACGACACTCCGATCATCATCGGTTCGGCTCGTATGGCTCTGGAAGGCAAAGACGACAACGAAATGGGCACCACTGCCGTTCGTAAGCTGGTTGAGACTCTGGATACCTACATTCCGGATCCAGTTCGCGTAATCGACAAGCCGTTCCTGATGCCAATCGAAGACGTATTCTCGATCTCGGGTCGCGGTACTGTTGTGACTGGTCGTATCGAGCGCGGTATCGTTCGCGTTCAGGATCCACTGGAAATCGTTGGTCTGCGTGACACTACCGTCACCACCTGCACCGGTGTTGAAATGTTCCGTAAGCTGCTCGACGAAGGTCGTGCTGGCGAGAACTGCGGCGTGCTGCTGCGCGGCACCAAGCGTGACGACGTAGAGCGTGGCCAGGTTCTGGTTAAGCCGGGTTCGGTTAAGCCGCACACTACCTTCGAAGCTGAAGTGTACGTGTTGAGCAAAGAAGAAGGCGGTCGTCACACTCCGTTCTTCAAAGGCTACCGTCCACAGTTCTACTTCCGGACCACTGACGTGACCGGTAACTGCGAACTGCCGGAAGGCGTTGAAATGGTAATGCCAGGCGACAACATCAAAATGGTTGTCACCCTGATCAAAACCATCGCAATGGAAGATGGTCTGCGTTTCGCTATCCGTGAAGGCGGTCGTACCGTCGGCGCTGGCGTCGTAGCCAAAATCATCGCCTAACTCTTTTGAGTTAAATGATGAATTGAAAAAAGCCTCCGCTTAGCGGGGGCTTTTTTTATTGGGTTGACACCTATCTGGGGCGTCTATAGAATTGCGCCTCCTTTTAACGGGCGTATTGCGCTCGGTGGGAATAGCAGCCGGAGTCTGAAATCCAATGCAAAATCAGCAAATCCGTATCAGGTTGAAGGCTTTTGACCATCGCCTGATCGACCAATCCACCCAGGAAATCGTGGAAACCGCGAAACGTACTGGTGCTCAAGTGCGTGGTCCAATTCCACTGCCTACCCGTAAAGAGCGGTTCACCGTTCTGGTCTCTCCGCACGTCAACAAAGACGCGCGTGACCAGTACGAGATCCGTACTCATAAGCGCGTTCTGGACATCGTCCAGCCAACGGATAAAACCGTTGATGCGCTTATGAAGCTTGATCTTGCGGCCGGTGTGGAAGTACAGATCAGCCTCGGCTAAGACTCGGTCTTAGTCGTGTAACGCTCTGAAATGGGCGGCCATAGCGGGTGAAAGCCCCGTACACTCATGAGGTTTACAACATGACTATTGGTGTAGTCGGTCGTAAATGCGGTATGACCCGTATTTTCACCGAAGAAGGTGTCTCCATTCCGGTCACGGTCATTGAGATCGAACCGAATCGCGTCACCCAGTTCAAAACTGAAGAGACCGATGGCTATCGTGCAGTGCAAGTCACTGTAGGCGAGCGTCGTGCTTCGCGTGTTACAGCAGCTCAGGCTGGCCACTTCGCTAAGGCGAACGTTGCCGCTGGTCGCACTGTCATGGAGTTCCGTCTTGAAGAAGGCGACTACCAGGCTGGCGATCTGATCAACGCTGAAATCTTCGCCGCTGGTCAACTGGTTGATGTAACCGGTCAGTCCAAGGGTAAAGGCTTCCAGGGTACGATCAAGCGTTGGAATTTCCGCGGGCAAGATAACACCCACGGTAACTCCGTATCCCACCGCGTCCCAGGCTCTATCGGCCAGTGCCAGACTCCTGGTCGTGTATTCAAGGGCAAAAAAATGTCCGGTCATATGGGCGCTGAGCGCGTGACCGTGCAGTCCCTGGAAGTAGTGCGCGTGGACGCTGAACGCAATCTGTTGTTGGTCAAGGGCGCTGTTCCTGGCGCTACTGGCGGCAATCTGGTTGTACGTCCAGCAGCCAAGGCTCGCGGTTAAGGGGAAGCTGACATGCAATTAAATGTAAATGACGCTCAAGCGATCGAAGTTTCCGAACTGACATTTGGCGGCGAATTCAACGAGACGCTGGTTCACCAAGCAGTCGTGGCCTACATGGCCGGCGGCCGTCAAGGTAGCAAGCAGCAAAAGACCCGTTCCGACGTTCGTGGTGGCGGTAAGCGCCCATGGCGTCAGAAAGGTACTGGCCGTGCTCGTGCCGGTACTATCCGTAGCCCAATCTGGCGTGGCGGCGGTACCACTTTCGCAGCTCGTCCACAGGATCACTCCCAGAAGCTGAACAAGAAGATGTATCGCGCAGCAATGCGTTCCATCCTTGCTGAGCTGGTGCGTACTGATCGTCTGATCGTGGTTCAGGATTTCGCTGTTGAAACTCCAAAAACCAAAGATCTGCTGGGCAAGCTGAACAACATGAGCCTGACCGATGTTCTCATCGTGTCGGACGCTGTTGATCAGAACCTGTACCTGGCTGCTCGTAACCTGCCGCACGTAGATGTACGTGACGTTCAAGGTTCCGATCCAGTTAGTCTGATCGCATACGACAAGGTGTTGATCACCGTGTCGGCCGTGAAGAAATTCGAGGAGCTGCTGGGATGAACCAGGAACGCGTATTTAAAGTTCTGCTTGGCCCGCACGTTTCCGAAAAGGCTACGGTTCTGGCTGACAAGAAAGGCCAGTTCGTTTTCAAGGTTGCAACTGACGCAACCAAGCTGGAAATCAAGAAGGCCGTCGAAAGCCTGTTCAGCGTGAAAGTTGAGCGTGTTACTACCCTGAACGTTCTGGGTAAGAGCAAGCGCACGGCTCGCGGTCTGGGCAAGCGCAATGACTGGAAGAAGGCAGTTATCTCCCTTCAGCCAGGCCAAGATCTCGATTTCAGCAGCAGTGCTGAGTAAGGAAGGGGTGCATCATGGCAATCGTTAAATGCAAACCGACTTCCCCTGGCCGCCGTTTTGTGGTCAAGGTGGTCAACCAGGAGCTGCATAAAGGCGCTCCTCACGCACCGCTGCTCGAGAAAAAATCGAAGACTGGTGGTCGTAACAACAATGGCCGTATTACTACCCGTCATATCGGTGGTGGTCATAAGCAGCATTACCGTATGGTCGACTTCCGTCGCAACGACAAAGATGGCATTCCAGCCACTGTTGAGCGTATCGAATACGATCCAAACCGTACTGCTCACATTGCTCTTATGTTGTACGCAGACGGCGAACGCCGTTACATCATCGCCCCTAAAGGCGTGAGCGCTGGCGACCAGCTGATTTCGGGTGCTTTGGCTCCGATCAAGCCGGGCAACCAGTTGCAACTGCGCAGCATTCCAGTTGGTAGCACCGTACACGGCATCGAATTGAAGCCAGGTAAAGGCGCGCAGATCGCTCGTTCCGCTGGTGCTTCGGCACAGCTGATCGCTCGTGAAGGCGTGTACGTTACCCTGCGTCTTCGCTCCGGTGAGATGCGTAAAGTCCTGGCTGAATGCCGTGCGACCCTGGGCGAAGTCTCGAACTCCGAGCACAGCCTGCGTTCGCTGGGTAAAGCTGGTGCCAAACGCTGGCGTGGCGTTCGCCCAACCGTTCGTGGTGTTGCCATGAACCCGGTTGACCACCCACATGGTGGTGGTGAAGGTCGTACCTCTGGTGGTCGTCATCCGGTATCGCCATGGGGCTTCCCGACTAAGGGCGCGAAGACTCGTGGTAATAAGCGTACCGACAAAATGATCGTCCGTCGTCGCAAGTAAATAGAGGGATACGACAGTGCCACGTTCTCTGAAAAAAGGTCCTTTTATTGATCTTCACCTACTGAAGAAGATCGAAGTGGCGGCGGAAAAGAACGATCGCAAACCAATTAAGACTTGGTCGCGTCGTTCTATGATCCTGCCACAAATGGTCGGTCTGACCATCGCAGTACACAACGGTCGTCAACACGTCCCAGTTCTCGTTAACGAAGACATGGTCGGCCACAAACTGGGCGAGTTTGCCGGTACCCGCACTTATCGTGGGCACGTGGCAGACAAGAAAGCCAAGCGTTAAGGGGTTAGGAAATGGAAGTAGCCGCTAAGTTGTCGGGCGCTCGAATCTCCGCCCAGAAAGCCCGCTTGGTCGCCGACCAGATTCGCGGGAAGAAGGTGGGCGAAGCGCTCAACTTGTTGGCTTTCAGCAGTAAGAAAGCCGCCGAGATCATGAAGAAAGTGCTGGAGTCGGCCGTAGCCAACGCCGAGCATAACGAAGGCGCAGACGTTGATGACCTGAAGGTCAGCACCGTTTTCGTCAACGAAGGGCGTTCGCTGAAGCGCATCATGCCACGTGCCAAAGGCCGTGCTGATCGCATCGTCAAGCGGTCTTGCCATATCACTGTCAAGGTTGCTGACAAGTAACGGAGTCGAAGAGATGGGTCAGAAAGTACATCCCATTGGCATTCGCCTGGGAATCGTCAAGGAGCACACCTCCGTCTGGTACGCAGACGGTCGGACTTATGCGGACTATTTGTTCGCTGATCTGAAGGTGCGTGAGTATCTCCAAGACAAACTAAAAAGCGCGTCCGTAAGCCGTATCGATATCCATCGTCCGGCGCAAACTGCACGTATCACCATCCACACCGCTCGTCCAGGTATCGTTATCGGGAAGAAAGGTGAAGATGTTGAGAAACTGCGTCAGGACCTGACCAAGCAAATGGGTGTGCCTGTGCACATCAATATCGAAGAGATCCGTAAGCCGGAGCTCGACGGTATGCTGGTTGCGCAGAGCGTAGCTCAGCAGCTGGAGCGTCGCGTTATGTTCCGTCGCGCTATGAAGCGCGCTGTACAAAACGCCATGCGCATTGGTGCCAAAGGCATCAAAATCCAAGTGAGCGGTCGTCTCGGCGGTGCTGAAATCGCACGTACTGAATGGTATCGCGAAGGTCGTGTGCCACTGCACACCCTGCGTGCCGACATCGACTATGCCAACTACGAAGCTCACACCACTTATGGTGTGATCGGTGTAAAGGTTTGGATCTTCAAAGGCGAAGTAATTGGTGGTCGCCAAGAAGAACTGAAACCACAAGCACCAGCGCCTCGTAAAAAAGCTGCTAAGTAAGGGGTACGCCAAATGTTGCAACCTAAGCGTACGAAGTTCCGCAAGCAGATGACAGGTCACAACCGTGGCCTGGCTCAGCGCGGTAGCAAAGTCAGCTTCGGCGAGTTCGCGCTGAAGTCTGTAGCTCGTGGTCGTCTCACCGCTCGTCAGATCGAGTCAGCGCGTCGTGCTCTGACCCGTCACGTTAAACGTGGCGGCAAGATCTGGATCCGTGTATTCCCGGACAAGCCGATCTCCAAAAAGCCTCTCGAGGTTCGTATGGGTAAAGGTAAGGGTAACGTGGAATACTGGGTTGCCCAGATTCAGCCAGGCAAAGTCCTGTATGAAATCGAGGGTGTAACTGAAGAGCTGGCGCGTGAGGCTTTTGCCCTGGCTGCTGCAAAGCTGCCGCTCGCCACCGCCTTTGTTAAACGGACGGTGATGTGATGAAAGCGAATGAACTTCGTGAAAAATCCGCACAGCAGCTGAACGAGCAACTGCTCGGCTTGCTGCGCGACCAGTTCAATCTGCGTATGCAGAAAGCAACTGGCCAGTTGGGGCAGTCTCATCTGCTCTCGCAAGTTAAGCGTGACATCGCTCGCGTGAAGACTGTGCTTAACCAGCAGGCAGGTAAGTGATCATGGCTGAAGCCGAAAAAACTGTCCGTACGCTGACTGGCCGTGTTGTCAGCGACAAGATGGACAAAACCATCACCGTTCTGATCGAGCGTCGCGTAAAGCACCCGATCTACGGTAAATATGTTAAGCGTTCGACTAAGCTGCACGCGCACGACGAAACCAATCAGTGCCACATCGGCGACAAAGTCACTATTCGTGAAACTCGTCCGATGGCCAAGACCAAGTCTTGGGCACTGGTTGATGTTCTCGAACGCGCTGTGGAAGTCTAAGGACTAGGGGTCGGAGAAATTATATGATTCAGACTCAATCCATGCTCGATGTGGCCGATAACAGCGGCGCTCGCCGTGTTATGTGCATCAAGGTGCTGGGTGGCTCCCATCGTCGTTACGCTGGTATCGGTGACATCATCAAAGTTACCGTGAAGGAAGCAATTCCTCGCGGTAAAGTGAAAAAAGGCCAAGTGATGACTGCTGTTGTAGTCCGCACTCGTCACGGCGTACGTCGTGCTGATGGCTCCATTATCCGCTTTGATGGCAACGCTGCTGTTCTTCTGAACAACAAGCAAGAGCCGATCGGCACCCGTATCTTTGGGCCAGTGACCCGTGAACTTCGTACTGAGAAGTTCATGAAGATCGTCTCGCTCGCCCCAGAAGTGCTGTAAGGAGATCCGACATGCAAAAGATTCGTCGTGACGACGAGATCATCGTGATCGCCGGCAAAGACAAAGGTAAGCGCGGTAAGGTGCTGAAGGTTCTTGCTGACAACCGTCTGGTTGTTGGTGGTCTGAACCTGGTCAAGCGTCATACCAAGCCTAACCCGATGTCGGGCGTACAAGGCGGTATCGTCGAGAAAGAAGCGCCACTGCACGCTTCTAACGTAGCCATCTTCAATGGCGAAACCAACAAGGCTGACCGCGTTGGTTTCAAAGTAGAAGAAGGTAAGAAAATTCGTGTCTTCAAGTCGACCCAAAAAGCGGTTGATGCTTGAACACTGCTAGGTAGAAGACCATGGCACGACTAAAAGAGATTTACCGGAAGGAAATCGCTCCGAAACTTAAGGAAGAACTTAAGCTTTCGAACGTGATGGAAGTTCCGCGCGTTACCAAAATCACCCTGAACATGGGTCTGGGCGAAGCGATCGGCGACAAAAAAGTCATCGAGCACGCTGTTGCTGACCTGGAAAAGATCACCGGCCAAAAAGTCGTTGTGACCTACGCTCGTAAATCCATCGCTGGCTTTAAAGTCCGCGAAGGATGGCCGATCGGTGTCAAGGTGACTCTGCGCCGTGAGCGTATGTATGAGTTCCTGGATCGTCTGCTGTCGATCTCCCTGCCTCGGGTTCGCGACTTCCGCGGCCTGAATGCCAAGTCCTTCGATGGTCGTGGTAACTACAGCATGGGCGTAAAAGAGCAGATCATTTTCCCGGAAATCGACTACGACAAGATCGATGCTCTCCGCGGTCTGGACATTACCCTGACCACCACTGCCAAGAACGATGATGAAGGCCGCGCTCTGCTGCGCGCTTTCAAATTCCCGTTCCGCAACTGATTGGAGTAGGAAAATGGCCAAGAAGAGCATGAAAAACCGTGAGCTGAAGCGTCAGCTCACTGTTGCCAAGTACGCCACCAAGCGTGCAGCGCTGAAAGCTATCATCGTTGATCTGAACGCAAGTCCAGAAGCGCGTTGGGAAGCTACCGTAGCTCTGCAGAAGCAACCACGTGACGCAAGCGCTTCGCGCATGCGTAACCGTTGCCGCCTGACTGGTCGTCCGCACGGCGTTTACCGCAAGTTCGGCCTTGGCCGTAACAAGTTGCGTGAAGCTGCAATGCGTGGTGACGTTCCAGGTCTGGTTAAAGCCAGCTGGTAATCGCTGTCAAAGCCTTGATGGTCGGGTTTGTAAGAACCTGACCATCGGTGGCCTTGAATTTGAATCAAGCCCCTTTTGGGGCTTGATTCATTTCTGGGGTGTGTCTAGAATGACCGGCTCGCCTGAGCCCGTGTTTTTCATGCCCGGAAGTTCTCGGCGACAAGTAGTAGCCGCAAGGCTAATTTTTCTGTATTAGGAGCGTCTAGCCCATGAGTATGCAGGACCCGTTAGCGGACATGCTAACTCGAATCCGTAATGCCCAGATGGCTGAAAAGTCTGTCGTAAGCATGCCGTCTTCCACGCTGAAGGTGGCTGTAGCAAAAGTCCTGAAGGACGAAGGTTACATCGCGGATTTTCAGATCACCACCGACGCTAAGCCGTCGTTGTCCATCTCGCTGAAGTACTTCGAAGGCCGTCCGGTTATCGAAGAAGTGAAGCGCGTTAGTCGTCCAGGCCTGCGTCAGTACAAGTCCGTTGAAGATCTGCCGAAAGTTCGTGGCGGTCTTGGCGTGTCTATCGTCTCCACCAACAAAGGTGTGATGACGGATCGTGCTGCGCGCGCTGCCGGTGTCGGCGGCGAAGTTCTTTGCACTGTGTTCTAAGGGGGGATAAGCATGTCTCGCGTCGCTAAGAACCCCGTTAAGCTGCCAGCCGGTGTCGAAGTAAAATTCGCAGGCCAACAGCTTTCGGTGAAGGGTGCCAAGGGCACTCTTGAACTGAACATCCATTCGTCCGTTGAGATTGTTGAAGAAGCTGGTGAGCTGCGTTTCGCTGCTCGCAATGGCGATCAACAAACTCGCGCAATGGCCGGTACCACGCGTGCGTTGGTAAACAACATGGTCCAAGGCGTAAGCCAAGGCTTCGAGCGTAAGCTCCAGCTGGTCGGTGTTGGTTACAAAGCGCAAGCAAAAGGCACGGTTTTGAACCTTGCCCTTGGCTTCTCGCACCCAGTGGATTACGAACTGCCGGAAGGCATCACCGCTGAGACTCCTAGCCAGACCGATATCCTGATCAAGGGCATCGATAAGCAGCTGGTAGGTCAAGTGGCCGCTGAGATCCGCGACTTCCGTCCACCAGAGCCGTACAAAGGCAAAGGTGTGCGCTACGCGGACGAAGTCGTCCGTCGTAAAGAAGCCAAGAAGAAGTAGGGCATAGCAAATGACCGACAAAAAAGTTACTCGACTGCGTCGCGCTCGCAAAGCACGCCTGAAAATGCACGAACTCGAAGTCGTGCGTCTCTGCGTGTTCCGCTCGTCGCAGCACATCTACGCCCAGGTCATCTCGGCCGACGGCAACAAAGTCTTGGCAAGCGCCTCGACTTTGGATAAAGAACTGCGTGATGGTGCCACTGGCAACATCGACGCGGCCACAAAGGTTGGCCAGCTGGTCGCTACGCGTGCTAAGGCCGCTGGCGTCTCGCAAGTGGCTTTCGACCGCTCTGGCTTCAAGTACCACGGCCGCGTTAAAGCGCTGGCTGATGCTGCTCGTGAAGCTGGGCTGGAGTTCTAAGTTATGTCAAATAACGACCAAAAGCGCGACGAAGGCTACATTGAGAAGCTGGTTCAAGTTAACCGCGTAGCCAAAACCGTTAAAGGCGGCCGTATCTTCACTTTCACCGCGTTGACCGTGGTGGGTGATGGTAAAGGGCGTGTTGGCTTCGGCCGTGGCAAGTCACGTGAAGTGCCTGCTGCGATCCAGAAGGCAATGGAAGCTGCTCGCCGCAACATGATCCAAGTTGACCTGAACGGCACCACTCTGCAGTACGCAATGAAGTCCGCTCACGGCGCTTCGAAGGTGTACATGCAGCCTGCTTCTGAAGGTACCGGTATCATCGCTGGCGGCGCTATGCGTGCTGTCCTCGAAGTTGCTGGCGTTCAGAACGTTCTGGCCAAGTGCTACGGCTCGACTAACCCGGTAAACGTGGTTCACGCCACTTTCAAGGGTCTGAAAGCCATGCAATCTCCTGAGTCTATTGCTGCCAAGCGTGGCTTGACCGTCAAGGAGATCTTCTGATCATGGCTACCGTTAAAGTAACGCTGATCAAAAGCATGACCGGCCGCATCCCTAACCACAAATTGTGCGTTAAGGGTTTGGGTCTGCGTCGCATCGGTCACACTGTAGAAGTCCAGGATACTCCCGAGAATCGCGGGATGATCAACAAGGCTTACTACATGCTGCGTGTCGAGGGTTAATCGATGAAACTCAATGATCTGAGTCCAGCGCCGGGTTCCCGTCGTGAAAAGCATCGTCCGGGCCGTGGTATCGGTAGCGGTTTGGGTAAGACTGGTGGCCGCGGCCACAAAGGTCAGACCTCCCGCTCCGGTGGCACCATTGCTCCAGGCTTTGAAGGCGGTCAACAGCCGCTGCATCGTCGCCTGCCGAAGTTCGGTTTCGTTTCCCTCAAGGCTATGGATCGCGCAGAAGTGCGTCTGTCCGAGCTGGCTAAAGTGGAAGGCGACATCGTCACCGTGCAGTCCCTGAAAGATGCCAACGTGATTAACGTCAACGTACAGCGTGTGAAAATCATGCTGTCCGGTGAAGTGACTCGCGCTGTCACTATCGGCAAGGGAATCGGCGCCACCAAAGGTGCGCGTTCGGCTATCGAAGCAGCTGGCGGCAAGTTCGAGGAATAAATGGCTAAGCAAGGTGCTCTCTCTGCGCTCGGCAAAGGCGGTATGTCTGAACTCTGGGCTCGTCTGCGTTTTCTGTTCCTGGCGATTATCGTCTACCGAATAGGCGCACACATCCCGGTTCCAGGTATTAACCCGGACCGACTCGCAGAACTGTTTCGACAGAATGAGGGGACCATTCTTAGCTTGTTCAACATGTTCTCCGGCGGCGCGCTGGAAAGGATGAGCATCTTTGCACTGGGGATCATGCCGTACATTTCGGCATCGATCATCATGCAGCTGATGACAGCCGTCAGCCCGCAGCTGGAACAGTTGAAGAAGGAAGGTGAAGCTGGGCGTCGCAAGATTGCTCAGTACACCCGCTACGGCACTGTCGTTCTCGCTCTCGTTCAGGCTATTGGCATGTCCATTGGTCTGGCAGGGCAGGGCGTATCGTTCACTGGTGACTTTGGCTTCCATTTCGTCGCGGTATCCACTTTTGTGGCTGGTGCGATGTTCATGATGTGGCTGGGTGAGCAGATTACTGAGCGTGGTGTTGGCAACGGTATCTCGATGTTGATTTTCGCAGGTATCGTCGCCGGTCTTCCGAGAGCGATCGGGCAGTCTTTCGAGTCTGCGCGTCAGGGTGATATCAACATTTTTGCCCTGGTTGCGATCGGTTTGCTGGCAGTAGCGATTATCGGTTTTGTGGTGTTCATTGAGCGTGGTCAGCGTCGTATTGCTGTTCACTACGCCAAGCGTCAGCAGGGCCGTAAGGTCTTCGCTGCGCAGACTAGCCACTTGCCGCTGAAGGTGAACATGGCCGGTGTTATTCCGGCTATTTTCGCGAGCAGCATTTTGCTGTTCCCGGCTTCGTTGGGTACCTGGTTCGGTCAGTCTGAAGGTATGGGCTGGTTGCAGGACATCTCGCAGTCGATCGCTCCTGGTCAGCCGTTGAATATTCTGCTGTTTAGTGCAGGGATTATTTTCTTCTGCTTCTTCTATACGGCGTTGATGTTCAATCCGAAAGACGTAGCGGAAAACCTGAAGAAGTCCGGTGCCTTTATTCCGGGTATCCGTCCGGGCGAGCAGTCGGCGCGCTACATTGATGGCGTTCTGACCCGTTTGACCCTGTTCGGTGCTCTATATATGACGGCCGTATGTCTGTTGCCCCAGTTCCTGGTGGTTGCGGCAAACGTTCCGTTCTACCTTGGCGGGACCTCGTTGCTGATCGTGGTCGTGGTTGTGATGGACTTCATGTCCCAAGTACAATCGCACCTCGTTTCGCACCAGTACGAATCCCTGATGAAGAAAGCCAACCTGAAGGGTTACGGCAGCGGCATGTTGCGCTGAGTACCCATAAGGTTCGAGGAGTTGGTGATGAAAGTTCGTGCATCGGTGAAAAAGCTGTGCCGTAACTGCAAAATTATTCGCCGCGAAGGTGTTGTTCGAGTAATTTGCAGCGCGGAACCGCGTCACAAACAGCGCCAAGGCTGAGTGTGATCCGCTTGAAGCCCGGCAGCTAGTGCGCTGCCGGGTTGATTATTTGTTATTACAGCGATATTATCTCGCGCCCTATTTCTTGGCTTCCGGGGCGTAGGTAGCTGTCAATTGGAGTCCCACTGAATGGCCCGTATTGCAGGCGTTAACATTCCAGATAACAAGCACACTGTTATCTCGCTGACCTACATCTATGGTGTTGGTCGCACTACTGCGCAGAAAATTTGCGCAGAGACTGGGGTAAACCCAGCCGCAAAGATCAAAGATCTGAGCGACGAGCAGATTGAACAGTTGCGTGGCGAAGTGGCGAAGTTCACCACTGAAGGTGACCTGCGTCGCGAAGTCAACATGAAAATCAAGCGTTTGATGGATCTCGGTTGCTACCGCGGTCTGCGTCATCGTCGTGGTCTTCCAGTGCGCGGTCAGCGTACCAAGACTAACGCGCGTACCCGTAAAGGTCCGCGTAAGCCGATCCGCAAGTAATCGCCCACGCGAATCGACAGGAAATTAATCATGGCAAAACCTGCTGCTCGTCCTCGTAAAAAAGTTAAAAAGACAGTGGTTGATGGCATCGCCCACATCCATGCTTCTTTTAACAACACAATCGTGACCATCACCGACCGTCAAGGTAACGCGCTTTCTTGGGCTACCTCCGGTGGTTCGGGTTTCCGCGGTTCCCGCAAGTCCACCCCGTTTGCTGCTCAAGTAGCTGCTGAACGTGCTGGTCAAGCTGCGCTGGAATATGGCCTGAAAAACCTCGACGTTAACGTCAAAGGTCCAGGTCCAGGTCGTGAGTCTGCTGTCCGTGCATTGAACGGCTGTGGCTATAAGATCGCCAGCATCACCGACGTGACGCCAATCCCGCACAACGGGTGCCGTCCGCCGAAGAAGCGCCGCGTGTAATCCAGGAGATTGTAAAGAATGGCTCGTTACATTGGTCCAAAATGCAAACTCGCTCGTCGCGAAGGCACCGATCTCTTCCTGAAGAGCGGCGTGCGCGCGATCGAATCGAAGTGCAACATTGAAGCAGCACCTGGTATCCACGGCCAACGCCGCGGTCGCCAGTCCGACTACGGCACCCAACTGCGTGAAAAGCAGAAGGTCCGTCGTATCTACGGCGTTCTCGAGCGTCAGTTCAGCGGCTACTACAAAGAAGCTGCTGGCAAGAAAGGTGCAACCGGTGAAAACCTGCTGCAACTGCTCGAATGCCGTCTGGACAACGTTGTATACCGTATGGGCTTTGGTTCGACTCGTGCCGAATCCCGCCAGCTGGTATCGCACAAGTCGATCAGCGTTAACGGTCAGACCGTAAACGTTCCGTCGTATCAGGTTCGTGCTGGTGACGTGGTTGCAGTTCGCGAGAAAGCAAAAAACCAGCTTCGCATTGTCCAAGCTCTCGATCTGTGTGCCCAACGTGGCCGCGTAGAATGGGTAGAAGTAGACACTGAGAAGAAGTCGGGCGTTTTCAAGAACGTTCCTGCTCGCAGTGATCTGTCCGCCGACATCAACGAAAGCCTGATTGTCGAGCTCTACTCCAAGTAAGGGCTAGAAAATAGGTGCATCCATGCAGATTTCGGTAAATGAGTTCCTGACACCCCGCCATATTGATGTGCAGGTTGTCAGTCCAACCCGCGCCAAGATCACTCTCGAGCCTCTCGAGCGTGGTTTTGGCCACACCCTGGGCAACGCGCTGCGACGCATCCTGTTGTCCTCAATGCCCGGCTGCGCAGTAGTCGAGGCCGAGATTGACGGTGTGCTCCACGAGTACAGCGCCATCGAAGGTGTACAGGAAGACGTAATTGAAATCCTGTTGAACCTTAAAGGTCTGGCCATCAAGCTGCACGGTCGTGACGAAGTTACGCTGACCTTGTCGAAGAAGGGTTCGGGGGTGGTTACCGCTGCCGATATTCAGCTGGATCATGATGTCGAGATCGTTAATCCCGATCACGTAATCGCTAACCTGGCGTCTAACGGCGCCCTGAACATGAAGCTCACTGTAGCTCGTGGTCGTGGTTATGAACCAGCCGACTCGCGTCAGAGCGATGAAGACGAAAGCCGCAGCATCGGTCGCTTGCAGCTTGACTCTTCGTTCAGCCCAGTTCGCCGTATCGCATACGTGGTGGAAAACGCCCGTGTCGAGCAGCGTACTAACCTGGACAAGCTGGTTATTGATCTGGAAACCAACGGTACTCTGGATCCTGAAGAGGCTATTCGCCGCGCTGCAACCATTCTGCAACAGCAGTTGGCTGCGTTCGTCGACCTCAAAGGTGACAGTGAGCCAGTGGTTGTCGAGCAGGAAGACGAGATCGATCCGATCCTGCTTCGCCCGGTTGACGATCTGGAACTGACTGTACGTTCGGCTAACTGCCTTAAGGCGGAAAACATCTACTACATCGGTGACCTGATTCAGCGTACCGAAGTAGAGCTGTTGAAGACTCCGAACCTGGGCAAGAAATCCTTGACTGAAATCAAGGACGTTCTGGCCTCCCGCGGTCTGTCCCTCGGCATGCGCCTCGACAACTGGCCGCCTGCAAGTCTTAAGAAGGACGACAAGGCGACTGCCTGATCGTCGTAATCACCGAACGTAGTGTTTGGTAAGGAATGAACCATGCGTCATCGTAAAAGTGGTCGTCACCTGAGCCGCACCAGCTCGCACCGCAAGGCCATGTTCCAAAACATGGCGGTGTCGCTGTTCGAGCACGAGCTGATCAAAACTACACTGCCGAAAGCTAAAGAACTGCGTCGCGTTGCTGAGCCGCTGATCACTTTGGCCAAGACAGACAGCCTGGCTAACCGCCGTTTGGTTTTCGACCGTACTCGTTCGAAAGCTATCGTTGGTAAGCTCTTCAACGACCTGGGCAAGCGTTACGCTACCCGTGAGGGTGGCTACCTGCGCATCCTCAAGTGCGGCTTCCGCACTGGCGACAACGCGCCTATGGCGTACGTCGAGTTGGTTGATCGTGCTACCGGCGGTGAAGCTGTATCCGCTGAGTAAGACGTCAGTCTGAAACGAAGAACCGGGCCTAGTGCCCGGTTTTTTGTGCCTGAAAGAAAATGAGTGATTCGTACAAGCTTCCGACACTGTTCTCTTGTCATCATGTGCGGGAAATGATCATTAGTAATTTTCTATCGATGCCCGCAAGGTAATGAATTTGTAGGTGTCACGTTGATGATCAATACTTCCCACCAAGCCGATTAGCCGGCAGTTTGAAGACTGAAAGAGGAAGAAGACCGTATGAGCCAGATTAAAACGCTTACGACTGCCAGTGGCGCTCCTGTCGCTGATAACCAGAATTCTCGCTCTGCCGGCCCTCGCGGCCCGCTGCTGCTCGACGATTTTCACTTGCTCGAGAAGCTCGCCCATTTCAACCGTGAAAACATTCCTGAGCGCCGCGTACATGCCAAGGGCTCGGGTGCTTACGGTACGTTCACTGTTACCCGCGATATCACCCAGTACACCAGCGCCAAGCTGTTCGAGTCTGTGGGCAAGCAAACCCCGACTTTTCTGCGATTCTCCACCGTCGGTGGCGAGCGTGGATCGGCTGATACCGAGCGCGATCCTCGTGGTTTCGCTTTGAAGTTTTACACCGAAGAAGGCAACTGGGACATCGTTGGCAACAACACGCCAGTGTTCTTCATTCGCGATCCCCTGAAGTTTCCAGACTTCATCCACACTCAAAAGCGTCTGCCACAAAGCAACCTGAAAAGTGCGCAAATGATGTGGGACTTCTGGTCGCACTCACCCGAAGCCCTGCACCAGGTCACGATCCTGTTCTCTGATCGCGGCATTCCTGACGGCTACCGTCACATGCATGGTTTCGGCAGCCACACTTATAGCCTGATCAGCGCGCAGGGCGAGCGTCACTGGGTGAAGTGGCACTACAAGACCAAGCAAGGGATCAAGAACCTGGCGCCGGCAGACGCTGCACGTCTGGCGGGCACCGATCCGGATTACGCCCAGCGTGACCTGTTCGAAGCGATCGAGCGTGGTGACTTCCCGAAATGGCGCGTGTGCATCCAGATCATGACCGAAGCTCAGGCTGCGGCGCATTTCGAGAACCCGTTCGATGTCACCAAAACCTGGTCGCAGAAAGAATTCCCGCTGATCGAAGTGGGTGAGCTGGAATTGAACCGCAACCCACTGAATTACTTTGCTGAAGTCGAGCAAGCCGCATTCGGCCCCAGCAACATGGTTCCAGGCGTCGGTCTCTCGCCTGACCGTATGCTGCAAGGTCGTGTGTTCGCTTACGCTGATGCCCATCGCTACCGTGTCGGCACCAACCACCAGCAATTGCCGGTGAATGCTCCGCGCAGTCCGGTGAATACTTATCAGCGCGATGGCTCGATGGCTTTTGGCAGCAACGGTGGTGCGGCACCTAATTACGAGCCGAACAGCTACATCGAGTCGCCAAAGCAAGCGCCGCATTATGCTGAGCCTGCGCTGGCCTTGAGCGGTGCGGCTGATCGTTACGATCACCGCGAAGACACTGACTACTACAGCCACGCCGGTGCACTGTTCCGCTTGATGGGTGACGAGCAAAAAGCGTTGTTAGTCAGCAACATCGCCGGGGCAATGAGCGGGGTTTCGCCTGACGTCGTCGACCGTCAGTTGCAGCACTTCTATAAAGCCGATCCGGCGTATGGAGACGCAATCGCAAAGCTGCTCAACGTACAGCTTAACGAAGTCTAAACGAGAAGCAAAACCGCCCTCATTTGGGCGGTTTTTGCGTTATTTAGGCCGCTTTTCTCAGAATATCTTCGCTTTTATTGCGTAGAAAGGGTGACCTTCCAGTCAGGTTGGTTCAAACTACAGCCTTTCAAGCAGGGAGATGTAGGGCGATGCAAGGCCACCCAGATGTTATCGATTACCTCAACACGTTGCTGACCGGCGAACTGGCCGCGCGTGACCAATATTTTGTGCATTCGCGGATGTATGAGGACTGGGGGTTCACCAAGCTCTACGAGCGAATCAACCACGAGATGGAAGAAGAGGCAGGTCACGCCGATGCGTTGATGCGCCGGATTCTGATGCTTGAAGGCACACCGCGTATGCGTCCGGATGATCTGGATGTCGGCACCACGGTACCGGAGATGCTCGAAGCGGATCTGCGTCTTGAGTACAAAGTCCGTGCTGCGCTGTGCAAAGGCATTGAGCTCTGCGAGCAACACAAGGACTACGTCAGTCGTGAGATCCTGCGGATCCAGCTGAACGACACCGAAGAAGATCACACCTACTGGCTGGAAAAGCAGTTGGGCCTGATCAAGCTGATCGGTCTCGAGAACTATCTGCAGTCTCATACTTCCTGATTGCAAAGATACAAAAAAGCCCCTGTCACTGATGAAGTGACAGGGGCTTTTTCATGCCCGGTGTTTAGGCACGATCTCGGATCAGCAACGGCTTGAGGTAGTAACCGGTGTGAGATTGCTTCATCTCGGCCACTTCCTCTGGCGTGCCGGTGGCGATGATCTGTCCACCCTTGGAACCGCCTTCAGGCCCGAGATCAACCAGCCAGTCAGCCGTCTTGATCACGTCCAGGTTGTGTTCGATCACCACCACGGTGTTGCCGTGATCGCGCAGGCGATGCAGCACGTCTAGCAATTGCTGGATATCCGCGAAGTGCAGGCCCGTGGTCGGCTCATCGAGGATGTACAGGGTCTTGCCGGTGTCGCGTTTGGATAGCTCGCGAGAGAGCTTGACCCGCTGCGCTTCACCGCCGGACAGCGTAGTCGCCGACTGCCCCAGCTTGATGTACGACAGCCCCACATCCATCAGCGTTTGCAGCTTGCGCGCCAGCGCCGGCACCGCATCGAAGAACACCCGGGCTTCCTCGATCGTCATCTCGAGGGTTTCGTGGATGTTCTTGCCCTTGTACTTGATCTCAAGGGTTTCGCGGTTGTAGCGCTTGCTCTTGCACACGTCGCACGGCACATAGATGTCCGGCAGGAAGTGCATTTCCACCTTGATCAGACCATCGCCTTGGCACGCTTCGCAGCGACCGCCCTTGACGTTGAACGAGAAGCGCCCAGGCCCGTAACCACGCGAACGTGATTCCGGCACGCCGGCGAACAGTTCGCGGATTGGCGTGAACAGCCCGGTGTAGGTCGCCGGGTTGGAGCGCGGCGTACGACCGATCGGGCTCTGGTCGATATCGACGACTTTGTCGAGATGTTCCAGGCCTTTGATGCTGTCGTGTGCTGCGGCTTCCAGCGTGGTCGCGCCGTTGAGTGCCGTAGCGCTCAGTGGGAACAGCGTGTTGTTGATCAGCGTCGATTTGCCCGAACCGGATACGCCGGTCACGCAGGTCAGCAGACCGATCGGGATTTCCAGATCGACATTGCGCAAGTTGTTACCGCGCGCGCCCTTGAGTGACAGGGTCAGCTTCTTGTTGCGTGGCGTGCGCTTGGCTGGCACTGCGATCTTCACCCTGCCAGACAAGTATTTGCCAGTCAGCGAGTCCGGGTGCGCCATGACTTCGGCGGGTGTGCCTTCGGCGACGATATGGCCGCCATGCACACCGGCGCCCGGGCCGATATCCACAACGTAGTCGGCCAAACGGATGGCGTCCTCGTCGTGCTCGACCACGATTACCGTGTTGCCGATATCGCGCAGATGTTTGAGTGTGCCGAGCAGTCGGTCGTTATCCCGCTGGTGCAGGCCGATCGACGGTTCGTCGAGGATGTATAGCACGCCGACCAGCCCGGCACCGATCTGGCTGGCCAGACGAATTCGCTGGGCTTCACCGCCGGAAAGGGTGTCCGCGCTGCGGTCCAGCGACAGGTAGTCCAGCCCGACGTTAACCAGAAACTGCAGACGCTCGCGGATTTCCTTGAGGATCTTGTCGGCAATTTCGCCACGACGACCGGTCAGCTTCAGCGTGCCGAAATACTCGCAGGCATCGCCGATTGGCAAGTTGGTCACCGCCGGCAGAGTCTTCTCGCCAACCCAGACGTGCCGGGCCTCGCGACGCAGACGGGTGCCTCGGCAATCCGGGCAGGACTGGGTACTGAGGAACTTGGCCAGCTCTTCACGCACGCTCGCCGATTCGGTCTCGCGGTAACGTCGCTCCAGGTTCGGCACGATGCCTTCGAACGGGTGCGAACGTTTGACGATATCGCCACGGTCATTGAGGTATTTGAAGTCGACGTTCTGCGAGCCGCTGCCGTGCAGAATGAACTTCTGCTGATCGGCCGGCAGTTCGTTGAATGGCTTCTCCAGACTGAAACCATAGTGCGAGGCCAGCGAGCCGAGCATCTGGAAGTAATAGACGTTACGCCTGTCCCAGCCGCGGATCGCGCCTTCGGCCAGCGTCAGTTCGCCGTTGACCAGTCGCTTGATGTCAAAGAATTGCTTAACACCCAGGCCGTCGCAGGTCGGGCAGGCGCCGGCCGGGTTGTTGAAGGAAAACAGCTTGGGTTCGAGTTCGCTGATTGCATGGCCGCAGATCGGGCAGGCAAAGCGTGCGGAGAAGATCATCTCTTCGCCTGGCTCGTCGTCCATCGGCGCCACGAGGGCGATACCGTCCGCGAGTTTCAGTGCAGTCTCGAAAGACTCGGCCAGACGCTGCTGCAGATCGGCGCGAACCTTGAAGCGGTCGACGATCACATCGATCGAGTGCTTCTTCTGTTTATCCAGTTTCGGCAGTTCGTCGAGTTCGCAGATTCGGCCATTGACCCGGGCGCGGACGAAACCTTGCGCACGCAGTTCTTCAAAAACCGACAGATGCTCGCCTTTACGCTCGCGAATCACCGGTGCCAGCAGCATCAGTTTGCTGCCCTCCGGCTGCGCCAGCACCAGATCGACCATCTGGCTGACGGTCTGCGCTTCAAGCGGGATATCGTGATCCGGGCAACGCGGCGTACCGACGCGCGCATAGAGCAGGCGCAGGTAGTCGTAGATTTCGGTGATGGTGCCGACCGTGGAGCGCGGGTTGTGCGAGGTCGACTTTTGTTCGATGGAGATTGCCGGCGACAGGCCTTCAATGGTGTCGACGTCAGGTTTTTCCATCATCGACAGGAACTGCCGGGCGTAGGCCGACAGGGATTCGACATAGCGGCGCTGACCTTCGGCGTACAGGGTGTCGAAGGCCAGGGACGACTTGCCGGATCCGGACAGGCCGGTGATGACGATCAGTTTGTCCCGTGGCAGGGTCAGGTCGATGTTCTTCAGGTTGTGGGTACGGGCCCCACGTATCAGGATCTTGTCCAAAGTGGCCTCGCTCGGCGGGCGTCGAAAACGTAGGAGTATACGGGCAAATACTGGATGGATGCACACTATCAAGCCAAGCGTTTTTTGCCGTGCATGAAGAGAGTTTCATCTATGCGTGGCAAAGCGTCGCGATATACCCCGTCTTTCGATGGGACTGGTAGAATCGCCGCCGGTTCACACGAGGTTTTTCCATGCACGATCCCCACAGCGAACGCATGAGTGGCAGCGAGACCCGCGCAGCGAGCGGTCTGGCCCTGGTGTTCGCCTTCCGTATGCTTGGCATGTTCATGGTGTTGCCGGTACTGGCGACCTACGGCATGGATCTGGCAGGAGCGACCCCGGCCCTGATTGGGTTGGCTATCGGCGCTTACGGCCTGACACAGGCGATTTTCCAGATTCCGTTCGGATTCATTTCCGACCGCATCGGCCGTCGGCCAGTGATTTACCTGGGGCTGATCGTCTTCGCCCTCGGCAGTGTGCTGGCCTCTCAGGCTGACTCGATCTGGGGCGTGATCGCCGGGCGGATCCTGCAAGGCGCCGGGGCGATTTCCGCTGCGGTCATGGCGTTACTGTCTGACCTGACCCGTGAACAACACCGCACCAAAGCGATGGCGATGATCGGCATGACCATCGGCCTGTCGTTCGCCGTGGCCATGGTGGTCGGGCCGCTGCTGACCAGTGCTTTCGGCTTGTCCGGATTGTTTCTCGCCACTGGCGCGATGGCGCTGGTCGGAATCGTGATCGTCATGTTCATGGTGCCGAAATCCACCGGGCCGTTGCAGCACCGTGAATCGGGTGTGGCGCGGCAGGCGTTGCTGCCGACGCTCAAGCATCCGGATCTGTTGCGCCTGGATCTGGGCATCTTTGTGTTACATGCCATGTTGATGTCGAGCTTCGTCGCGCTGCCCCTGGCACTGGTGGAAAAAGCCGGTTTGCCCAAGGAGCAGCACTGGTGGGTCTACCTGACGGCACTGCTGATTTCGTTCTTCGCCATGATCCCGTTCATCATCTATGGCGAGAAGAAACGCAAAATGAAACGAGTTTTGCTCGGTGCCGTCATGACGCTGATGCTGACTGAGCTATTCTTCTGGCAGTTCGGTGACAGCTTGCGGGCTCTGGTGATCGGCACGGTGGTGTTTTTCACCGCGTTCAATCTGCTGGAGGCTTCATTGCCGTCGCTGATCAGCAAGGTTTCACCGGCGGGCGGGAAGGGCACGGCCATGGGCGTGTATTCCACCAGCCAGTTCCTCGGTTCGGCACTCGGCGGGATACTCGGCGGCTGGTTGTTTCAGCATGGCGGTCTGTCGGTTGTGTTCCTTGGATGTGCCGGGCTGGCTGCCATATGGCTGGCCTTTGCTGTTACCATGCGCGAACCTCCCTACGTGACGAGCCTGCGCTTGCCGTTGTCGCCCGAGGCGATCCGCGAAGCGGGTCTGGTCGAGCGCCTCAAGGCCCTCGTAGGGGTAACCGATGCAGTGATAGTTGCTGATGAAGCGGCTGTTTACATCAAACTGGACAAAGAATTAGTGGATCGCGACACCCTCGAACGCCTGGTGAACAACCCGGCCGGGGCTGCTTGCGAAGCCTAGGAGAACGTTATGGCCCGTGGGGTTAACAAAGTCATATTGGTCGGCACTTGCGGCCAGGATCCCGAAGTTCGCTACCTGCCTAACGGTAACGCCGTGACCAACCTGAGTCTGGCAACCAGCGAACAGTGGACCGACAAGCAAACCGGTCAGAAGGTCGAGAAGACCGAATGGCACCGTGTTTCGATGTTCGGCAAGGTTGCAGAAATCGCTGGCGAATACCTGCGTAAAGGCTCGCAGGTTTACATCGAAGGCAAGCTGCAGACCCGTGAGTGGGAAAAAGACGGTATCAAGCGTTACACCACCGAAATCGTGGTCGACATGCAAGGCACCATGCAACTGCTTGGCGGCCGTCCACAACAGGGCGAGCAACAAGGCGGCGGCAACAACTATCAGCAGTCCGCTCCAGCGCCACGTCAGCAGGCTCCGCGCCCGCAGCAGTCGGCTCCGCAACAGCGTTCGGCCCCGGCTCCACAGCAAGCCGCGCCGCAACCGGCTCCGGATTTCGACAGCTTTGATGACGATATTCCGTTCTGATTCGTCTCCTGAATCGCTCCGGATTTAGTATCAGAACCCCCGCATTGCGGGGGTTTTGTCGTTTTGGCAGGGCTGAAAGTGGCGGACGCTCCATGAGGTGACCGAGCGGTCCCGGCGATCGCGGCGGTAAAGTTTTGTACTGAGTCTTGAAGGCAGGGCCAAGCCGATCCATGATCCGTCCCGGCGACTGGCGATCCAGTCGATTTTCTGCAAGAACAGGTCCCCCGGTGTAGGGGCTGTTCCATAACAACAAGAGAAACCCATGAGCAGTAGCAAGAACAAGGAAATCGAGTACCTGCGCGGCGTGGCGATCCTGATGACGGTGTTTGCCCATAGCTCCATGTTGCTGCCGTTTCATGCTGAGTTCATGCAGAAACTGTTCAACATTTATTCCCCTTGGTCGGGGGTGGATTTGTTTTTCTGTATTTCCGGTTACGTGGTCAGCAAGGCGTACCTGGACTATTTCGATAAAAACCGTGAGCAGAACCGGTTCGGCGTTGCCGCCACGTCGTTCTGGATCCGTCGCGCTTATCGTCTGCTGCCCACCGCGTGGCTGTGGGTGCTGATTCCGTTGGCGTTCTCGATCTTCTTCAACCAGTCCAATGCGTTTCAGTCGTGGTTCGAAAATCTGCGCAGCTTCACTGCAATCGCCACGTTCACGGGGAATCTGGCGAATCAGTACGGCGTGCTACTGGGGCCGAACTCGGTGTACTGGAGCTTGGCGCTGGAGGAGCAGTTTTATTTCATCTTCCCGCTGTTCCTGCTGCTTATCACCTCAACCCGTTGGCGGGTGATCGCACTGCTCGCGCTGATTGCCGTGCAGTTCCCGTTCAATCGCTATGCGTTTGGCGGGCCGCTGGCCGGCATGCTTTTCTCGTTCCGCGTGGACGCGATGATGTGGGGCATTCTGTTGTGCCTGTTTACGCGCACCTCGCTATACAAGGACATCGAGCCTGTGGCGCTGGGCGGCAGCCTGGCCAAACGGCTGGCGCTGACGCTGTTCCTGCTTTACATGCTCGGTGCCATTGCCGGTCAACTGATCGCCATGCCAATTGCGGTCGGCCTGATCGCATTAAATGCGTTGATTCTGGTCTGGCTCTCCAGTTACCAGAAGGGCTATATCTATTGCCCGGCGTTCTTGAGCGGGCTAGGACAATGGCTGGGGTCGCGCTCGTACGCCTTGTATGTCGTGCATATGTTTGCCTATCACTTGAGCACCGAAATCTGGAGTCGAGTGGCCAGCGAAAGGGGCGTTGAACTGGGGCCTGAGTTCACCGTAGAAATGTTGCTCACCTCGTTTGCGATCATGGTGGTCTGCAGCGAGCTGAACTACCGCTTTGTCGAAACACCCCTACGCCGCCGCGGTGCGGAAATTGCCCAGCGCAGAATGGCCCGCGCCAGCACCCCCGAAGTGACCAGGGAAACGCCTGCAGTACCGAATCCGGTACGCTCGACCGAATTTTCATAAGCCAGGCCAGAAACGAAAAACCCGTAGCGCTTCCACGCTACGGGTTTTTTGTTGCTGACAATTTGCGTTTTAACGGCTCAGTCCAGAATCAGGTGCGGCAAGAACCGGCTCGAATCCTTGGTAATCAGACTGTTGTCCTCACGCACACCAATCCCGGCCGCTTGATCACCAATTACCCAGGAACCGATCAGCGTGTAGCTGTCGTCGAACTTCGGCAATGGCGCAAATTCCTGCAGGATGAACGGCGCATCGGTGTAAGGCCCGTCTTCTTTGACGATCAGACCGTCCGCGGTTTGCAGCTCGATGTTGGCGCCTTCCCGGGAAAAATATGGTTTGCGCACCCAGCCCTTGGGCACGGCGCTGGCCGGATTCGGATCGAGATGTGCCGCAAGCAGATTCGGATGGCCCTTGTGCAACTCCCACAGCAACGGCAACGCGCCTTTGTTTGACAGGATCGCTTTCCACGCCGGCTCGAAAAACTGCGTATCGCACGCGGCAATCGCCGCGCCGAACGGCTCGTGGAAGATGAACTCCCAGGCGTGCAACTTGAACAGGTGCGGGATCCAGCGATCCTGCAGGTCGACGAATCGGCCGTCGGCACTGAGGCCAATGTCCTCGATGTCGATGTGCCGTGATTCGATGCCGACTTTTTCCGCGATCAGGCGCAGGTAGTCCGTGGTGCCCTTGTCTTCAACCGAGTCTTTCATCGAGGCGAAGTAGAACGGCCGCTTGAGCTGCAACTCGGCGAAGGCTTGATGCAGTTTGGTGTCGATGCTGTTGAACTGGTCGGCATGGCTCGGCAGCGTGCCGCGCTCGATGCATTGCTCCAGCCAGCCCCACTGGAACGCCGCCGCTTCGTAGAGGCTGGTCGGCGTGTCGTAGTTGAGCTCCAGCAGTTTTGCCGGGCCGTTGCCGCTGTAGGAAAAGTCCATGCGTCCGTACAGATGCGGATGACCTTCCAGCCAGGACGTGCGGATCATGTCGTAGTACGCAGGCGGGATGCTCAACCGATCAAGCAACGCTTCGCTGCGCACCACGCGGTCGACCAGATCCATGCACATCTCGTGCAGTTCGGTGGTCGGGTCTTCCAGATCATTTTCGATCTGCGCGAGCGTGAACTGGTAGTACGCGCTTTCGTCCCAGTAGGGTTCGTCGTCGATGGTGTGGAACATGAAGCCGAGGCTCTCGGCTGTCTGTTTCCAGTCGGGGCGCTCGGCGCAGTGGATCTTTTTCATGGTCAGCTGCTCGAACGACCGGAGCTGCTACCCCAGCCACCCCAACCGCTGCGCGCGCTGGACTGGCTGCCGAAGCCGCCACGGGAAGTCGAGGAGGCGACGTTCACCGGTTTGCTTCTGGTGCTCTCGTAGTCCGGTTGGCTGCGCGGTGCCGATTCGATTTTGCGGTACTGCGTCGAAGTGTTGTAGGTCTGGCGTGTATCGCGGTCGCGGTAAACCGTGCGGTTGGAGTTGTTGCTCATCGCATTGCCGATCAGCCACCCGGTCAACATGCCATTGCCGCCGCCCCCACCACCGGAGTAGTGCGAAGTGCTCTGTGTCGCGTTGCTGGATGTCGTGTCACCCGCCGGCATCTGCGCGTCGGCGATGGCATCGAGATTTTGCGCGGCTTCACCGGGCTGCGGCACTTTGAAGCCACCGAGTTTCGGCACGAAGCGGCCATCGGAATTTTTCTGACACCAGTCGGCGGCAAAATCCGCATCGCATTTGGCTTTGTCGTCGTACGCCGGAGCGATGCGTCGGTGCTCGGTGAGGGCCGCAACGTAGGCATTGGAGCAAACATCAGCAGCGACTTCGGCATCGACGCACTGTTCCACGCTCTGGAAGTTGCGTGGCTGATCGACTGCCGCCGCTTCGCCGGAGATGGCGATGGCCACCGACGCCGCGAGGGACAGCTGAACGTATTTACTTCGTTTCATCTAGGGCTTCCTGCCGATCAGTTGGACGGTGTCATGCACGCAGCGTTGAGCATGCCGACGCTGATCGCGACGGCGGCGACATAGATGCCAGCGGCCACTTCACCGTTGGCGATGCGCTGGGAAGTACCTTTGAGCACCAGGGTCGTGCCAAGGAACGCCAGCAGTTGCACCACTGCGGCGATCACCGCCCAAACCACGAAGTCGACAACGTTGACCGAAAAGGCAATCACGTTACTGGCAGGAATGGCGAAACCGATGATTGCACCGGCCAGCGCGACGGCAGCGGCCGTGTTGCCGGAACGAATCAGCTCGAACTCTTTGTGCGGGGTGACGCGGGTGTAGACGAACTGAAACAGCATGAACAGCAGCACGGCGCCAATCAGGTAGACGATGAAACCGGTCAACGCGGTCTTGTTAAGCGAAACGGCCAGCACTTCCAGCATGGAAAACTTCCTTATTTAAATGGTGCTCAGGTCAGTCGTGTACAACGAGATGCCCAGCGAGGTGCTCAGGCTGACGGTGCCTTCTTCATCCTGTTCGACGGAGAACAGCAGCAGTTCGCGGCGATCGGTCAGGCCGGTCTCGCGTGCGTAGAGCATCGAGTGGTGGTTGATGGTGTAGCTTTCGTCCGCATTAACCACATGTTCGGTCATCGGCACCAGTTCGGTCTGGCCTTGTTCGGTGCCCCACTCGCGGGTGTATTCGACACCGTCGTGGGTGTAGGCCGGCAGGCCGATCAGGCTGTTGGGGCCGGCCAGGCGCTGCAGTTCGGCATCGCTGTTGACGGTCACGTAACTGAGATAGTTGAACAGCGTGACCGATTCGATCTGGTCATCGCCAGTGACGTGGATCTGCACCCAGAAATCCTCGTCATTCATGTAATAGCGGTGCAGTTTGTTGGACTGGCCGAGATCGACCCAGCCTGCGCTCCAGACTGCCTGATCGAAGGGCACGCGCACCGAGGTCGAACCGTCGAGCAACAACGACAGGGTCGAATCGAACCTGACACCCTTGCCTTGCGCCATGCCGAGTGGGCCACTGGCAACGGTTGGCGTTGGCACAGCGGTCTGCCAGTTGCTGGTGCCCAGCAAATCTTTAAACCATCCCATGGGTACGTTCCTTGAAGCGGGTGGAGGTGTTCGTTGGCAAAAAAACGTCGCTAGTGTACCGGGCTGCGTGGTGAACGAGCAGGCAAAATGCAAATGTTGCGGATGCATAAAAACGTGTAGGAGCTGCCGCAGGCTGCGATCTTTTGATTTTGACAACAGATCAAAAGATCGCAGCCTTCGGCAGCTCCTACACGGTGCGTGTTACTGAGCGGATTTTTGCTTCAGGCGTTCGAGGATCGCATTGGCGCTGCCTTCGTTCGGCGTGATGCCGGCGTCGCGCAGTTTGCGATCCAGATCGTTGCCGGTCGCGGCATCAGCCAGTTCGTCCGCAGCGCTCAGTTCGGCAGCACGTTGCTGCTGTTTGGCTTGCAGGCGGTTCAAGGTGCCGACTGCGGTTTCCAGTTTGCCGTTGGCGCCGCCACTGGCGATGGACGCGCTGACCTGGGCTTTCTGCACGCTGTCACGGGCCTTGGCCATGTCCACTTGCTGGCGCAGGCTCTTGATCCGCGATTCGGCCTTGTTGATGTCTTTGCGCATGTTGGCGGCGTAGGTGCCGAACTCGTCGCTTTGTTTCTTCTCGACATCCAGGTCGTTGGTCAGGGTCGAAATCGCTTCGGCCACTTCCAGTGCCAGGTCTTCACGGCCGGCGTTCAGGGCCGAAACAGCTTTGGCTTCCAGATCCTTGATCTTGGCGTCGTACTCGCTCACGCGGTCGGCGGCCAGTTTGTGCTTGGCCATGATGGTGACCAGTTCACGACGGGCGTTCGACAGCGCGGTATCGGCGTCGCGGATTTCCTGGTCGAGGATACGCAGGGCCTGTTGGTCGACGATGCTTTCGCCGACTTCACTGGCGCCGCCGCGCAGTGCGGTGAACAACTTGCTCCAGATGGACTGAGTCATTGGATATTCCCTGTTGATTACTTGAAGAAGTGTTCGAAGGCTTCGCTCGCGCGCTGCACGTTGTCGACCAGGGTTTTCACCTCGGTAACGACGTTGGTCAGGCTCGAGTCGGCGCTCAGGGCGCCAAACATGTTGTAAACGGTCTGGCCGTTAGGCATCGACTCGATACCGATCGACGACAGCGGGAACATTTCCCGGCTGCGCAGCACGGCGTCGTTGAAGGCTTGGACGTCAGTGATCGAATCGATGTCCACCAGCACGGTGTCGACGATGATCTGCTGACCGGCCAGGGCGATGTGAATCGGCAGGCCGCCGAAATCGTTCATTTCCAGCTTGATGCTGGGTTCGGAGCTCTGGATCAGAGACAGCGTGATCTCTTGCGAAGCCACCTCGTCCAGTGCCTTGAGGGCGTTGAAGAGGCTATCGATGTTCCAGTTGTTGCCTGCGCTCATGTAATTCTCCGACATGATTGAGCCAGCCAGAATCGGTTGGCGTAGCTGTTGCTCCATCTGCTTGAGCAAGCTTCGGTTTTCGGGAAGCACCCAAGTTTCGTGTTTCACATAACCGGCGGCAGCCAGGCCCGCGCGCATCTGTTTCATATAGAAACTCGACGGTTTTTTCGCGGACGGTTTCGAGCGCTCTCCCTTGGGGCTTTCTGATGCAACGGCGGGGGAGCGGCTTTTCATGGCATTGACTCGGTTATGAATGTCTCACGCGTGAGCCACACTACAACCAATTCAAAGTGCCATCAATGACTCACGCGTGAGATTTTCATGACAGACGAAAAAAGGCCCGCTGCGAGGCGGGCCCTTGTGTTTACAAAATGTCGCGCTGCAGGGTTTTAGCGGTTGGCGTTGAGGAATTCGTCAGTGGACACCACGTTGGCGTACGCAAAACCCAGCGCCGACATAAACGCGGCGTGGACGTGCGCTGCCGGGACGGTGAGACCGTTGAACTCCAGATCACGGCTGGCGCAGGCGTCGTGGATCACCGTGACGCTGTAACCCATATCCGCCGCCGCACGGGTGATGCCGTCGACGCACATGTGGCTCATGCTACCGACCACCACCAACTCCTTGATGCCTTGTTCATCCAGAATCGATTGCAGTTCGGTTTCGCGGAACGAGTTGACGAAATGCTTGAGCACAACGGGTTCGTCGGCGCGGTTGAGTACTTTTGGATGCAGCTTCGCGCCGTCGGAACCTGGCGTGAAAAACGGTGCCTCGGGTGAGGTGAATTCGTGGCGGATATGGATCACCGAATCCCCCGCATCGCGGAACGCTGCGATCAGTTGGGCGGCGTTGTCGGCAGCGGCGTCGGCACCGACCAGCGGCCACTTGCCTTGTGGGAAGTTGTCGTTCTGGATATCGACTACGATGAGCGCTTGCTTGGCCATGGATGTGTCCTTGAGGTATTGGTTGGAAGTGGCTGCAGTATTGGCGCTGGCCGATGATTCGAGGATTGGCCGCACCGACAATAGACAGGGGAAAACTGACAATGGGCGCAGAAAGGGCCGCCGTGGCTGAATTGGGCGTGCTGATTTATCCCGGCGCGCAGATGGCGGCGGTGCATGGTTTGACTGATCTGTTCGCGGTGGCCAACCGGATCGCTGGCGAGCATCAGGCTGCGCAATTGCCGCTGTTGCGCGTCAGTCATTGGCAGGCCGAAAGCGATCGGCCACCGGCACGGGTTTACGACAGTCTTCCCGGCACAGAAAGCCATTTGCTGGCGGTGTTGATACCGCCCTCGATCGGTGGATTCTCTGCGGCGCACATGCCGGCTGGTCTGGCACCATGGCTGCGTGAGCAACACGCCCGTGGCGCAACGCTTGGCGGGGTTTGTGTGGGCTCGTTGATGCTCGCCGAAAGCGGTCTGCTCGACGGCCGCAGCGCCACGACCCACTGGACCTCGGCCAAGGCATTCGCCGAGCGTTATCCGAAGATCAAGCTCAAGGCTGACACACCGATTGTCGATGACGGCGACTTGATCACCACGGCCGGTTTGATGGCGTGGTCGGAGCTGGGGTTGCGTCTAGTCGATCGTCTGCTCGGGCCGAGTATCGCCACCGCCACGGCGCGGTTTCTGGTGATGGAGCACAGCGACAGCGCCAGCGAGTGCGGGAGTAATTTCGCGTCGATTCTCAGTCATGGCGATGCAGCGATTCTCAAGGTACAGCACTGGTTGCAAGGCACCGGCGCGACAGATGTTTCGCTGACCACGATGGCCGAGCGGGCAGGGCTGGAGGAACGCACGTTTCTGCGTCGGTTTCGAGCGGCGACCGGGTTGAAGCCGACCGAGTATTGCCAGCACCTGCGGGTGGGCAAGGCGCGGGAGATGCTCGAGTTCACCAATGGCACGATCGATCATATTGCGTGGACGGTGGGATATCAGGACCCGGGGGCATTCCGCGCGATTTTCAAGAAGATCACCGGGCTGGCGCCGAGTGAGTATCGGGGGCGGTTTGGTGTAAGCCCACAGGTGAAAACAACACCGCTCTAATGTAGGAGTGAGCCTGCTCGCGATAGCGGTGGGTCAGCCGGATGCATTTTTGAATGAAAGATAGCTATCGCGAGCAGGCTCACTCCTACAGGGGACCGTGTAATTTTCGAGATCGTGCAAATTGAAGGAGATTTGCGCGGTGTCGTGCAGATTGAAACAGGCGCGGTGCCATTACGGTTTCGCCAAGTAGTTGATTCACCAGCGCTTTTCACAGGTTTACCGTTGGCCTGATCTCTGCACCTGTCCTGTCTACATTCATCGGACCGCCTGAAGGGGGATGCATGACACCGAAACCCCGCAAAAAAACCGTGGTTGCCCACTCAGTCCGCGCCGATGCGCCGCAGCACGAGGTGGAAACCAACAAGGCCCTGGCGCGCTGGCTGGCGCAGATTCTCGGGTTCAAATTCGGCGGCACTTATGACCCCGCGAAACATCGCGGCGGTGATCTGTATCTGTTGCCGACGCAAACCCTTGTCGGCGCCGCCAACGCTCAGGCAGTTGGGGTAAAAGGCCCCGATGATTTGTGGGGCGGCTACGTCGAATACGACTTCATCTGCACCAAAGCCATCAGCCATGGCCTGCGCAGTCATCTGGCCCACGCGCCGCAAGGCTGGTCGCCACTGTTTTCTGAACGCGTGCGCAGCGTGGTGCTCGACGGTCTCAGCGTGTTCGCCTTCGAAGATGCGCGGCCTGCTGCCGAGCATCTGTTGTACAGCGGGCCGATCCGTCTGAAGCCGATTCACGCTTGCGCCGGTCGCGGCCAGGAAGTCATCAAAAGCCTCGACGCCTTCGACGAAATTCTCGCCCGACCTGAAGCGCACGAGCTGTTCAGCGAAGGCGTAGTGCTGGAGCAGGACCTGAGCGAGGTCATCACCCACAGCGTCGGCCAGTCTTTCATCGGTGACAGAGTGCTGAGTTACTGCGGTGATCAATACTTGACCAAAGATGCTCATGGCGAAGACGTCTACGGCGGCTCGAATCTACTGGTGGTGCAGGGCGGTTATGAGGATTTGCTGGCGCTGGAGTTGCCCGATAACGTGCGTTTGGCCATCGAGCAGGCGCAAGTATTCGACAGCGCCGCCGATGAGGCCTATCCGCGCTTTTACGCCTCGCGCCGCAACTACGACATCGCCCAAGGGCTGGACAGCAACGGCAAAACCCGCAGCGGCGTACTCGAACAGTCCTGGCGCATGGGCGGCGCCAGCAGCGCTGAAGTGGCGGCACTGCAAAGTTTCGTCAACGACCCCGCAATGCGCGCAATCCGCGTATCTTCAGTGGAAACCTATATCGATCAGCCGCTGCCGGCGGACGCCATCGAGGTGTATCGCGGCCCGGCTGAGAACAGCGAATTTCTCCTCAAATACGTAACGGTCAAATCTTATGACGGCTAGAAGCGAAAGCATTCAAATCGACATTGATGATGAACAGATGAGCGGGACGTTTCTCAGTCCCAAATCGAAGGTGCCGGGGGTGTTGTTTGTCCATGGTTGGGGCGGCAGCCAGGAGCGTGATCTTGAAAGGGCGAAAGGGATCGCCGGCCTCGGCTGCGTCTGTCTGACCTTCGACTTGCGCGGCCACACTGGCGGCAGCGGAATTTCGCTGAGTCGGGTTACCCGCGAAGACAATCTGCGCGATCTGCTGGCGGCCTACGACCGCTTGCTCTCCCACCCGGCGCTCGACACATCGGCCATCGCCGTGGTTGGCACCAGTTACGGCGGCTACCTTGCGTCGATCCTTACCTCATTGCGCCCGGTGCGCTGGTTGGCGCTACGGGTGCCGGCGCTGTACCGCGATGAGCAGTGGCACACGCCAAAACGTGATCTGGACAAGGCTGACCTGCGCGATTATCGCGGCGCACTGGTACGCGCTGACAACAACCGTGCGCTGCATGCGTGTTCGCAATTCACCGGTGATGTGTTGCTGGTTGAATCGGAAACCGACGATTTCGTGCCGCACGCAACGATCATGAGTTATCGCGCCGCTTGTCAGCAGACGCATTCGCTGACGCACCGCATCATTGACGGGGCGGATCATGCACTGAGTGAGCCGGTGTCCCAGCAGGCGTACACGTCGATTCTGGTGGACTGGATTACCGAGATGGTTGTGGGCGAGCGGTTGAGCATTATCCAGTCTTGAAGATCAAAAGATCGCAGCCTCCGGCAGCTCCTACAGTGGAAACGTATTCCTGATGTAGGAGCTGCCGAAGGCTGCGATCTTTTGATTTGGCTTTCAATGCCTGGGTGCTTTCTCGATCCGCAATGACTTGGCCTTCGCCTCCACAACCAGGTACATCACCAGGGTAATCAGCAGCGGCAACAGGAAGTAAATCGCTCGATACGCCAGCAACCCCGCCACCAGACTGCCTCGCGAGGCCTCGTGTTGCAGCAGCGCCACGAACACGGCTTCCAGCACCCCAAGTCCCGCCGGAATGTGCGTGATGACCCCGGCAATCGCACTGATCAACAGCACGCCAAGCACTAGCGGATAATCCAGTTTGCTCGGCAGCAGCGTGAAGATCACGGCGGCCATCAGTGACCAGTTCAACGCGCCGAGCAGCAGTTGCAGCACGGCCATGCGCAGCGATGGCAAGTTGATTTCCACCCCGCGAATCGACCACTCGCGGCGTTTGGAAAACTGGCACGCCGCGAGGTATCCGGCGCTGATCAACAGCAACAGCACTCCTATGCCCTGCAACGCCGTGCTGCTGATTTTCCAGCCCGGCGGCATGCTCACCAACCCGCTGCTGAACACCACGCCGGCGATGGTCATGTAGCCGAACCAATTGGTCGCCAGGCTCAGGCCGAGAATCTTGGCGATGTTGCTTTTGCTCACGCCGAGCCGTGAATACAGGCGATAACGCATGGCGATCCCGCCAACCCAGGCGCTCAGGTTGAGGTTGAACGCGTAGCTGATGATGCCCACCGGCAGAATCTGTTTCCAGGTCAGATCCTGGCGTATGTAAGTGCGGCCGATCAAATCGAAACTGGCGTACGTAAGGAAGCTCACCAGCGTGATGCTGGCGGCGATGATCAGCGTGCGCACCTTGAAGTCGGCGAGGGTTTGCAGCACCTCGGCCCATTCGATGCGTGTGGCGAACATCGTCAAAAGCACGATCAGCGCGAGAAAGAACAATATAGTCAGCGGACGTTTCCACTTGCTCCAGCGAGAGTGGGTTGCCGGGGCCGAATGGCTGGCGGATGGCGCGTCGGAATGGCTCATGAGCGATCACCTCGAAATGGCTTGAGCCGGGGTTTGTGCGCGGGCAACCAGCCGGCCATGGCCGGAAAGTGCCGCAGGAAGTGGAATACCAGAAAGCCCACGGTCATGTGCCAGATGCGTCCGCGCGGCGACTTTGCAGCATCCATGGCTTTGCAGTGGTTTTGGCTGAGGTCTTCGAGGCGTTCAAACAGCATTTGATTGAACGCGCGGTCGCGGATCAACACGTTGGCTTCCAGGTTCAGCGACAGGCTCAGCGGGTCGAGATTGCTCGAACCGACGGTGCTCCATTCTTCGTCTACCAGCGCGACTTTACCGTGCAGCGGGCGCTCGCAATATTCGTGAATTTGCACGCCGGCCTTGAGCAGATAGTCATAGGTCATTCGCGCCGCGAGTTTGGCCACCAGCATGTCTGGCTGGCCCTGAAGAATCAGCCTGACATCAACCCCGCGCCGCGCCGCATTACGCATCTCGCGCAGCAAGCGATAGCCGGGGAAAAAGTAAGCATTGGCGATGACCACGCGATGTTTGGCGCGGCGCAGCACCTGCATATACACATCTTCGATATCGGTGCTGTGCTGGTCGTTATCGCGAAACACCAGGCGCACCTGGCCGTCGTGTTCGGTGAAGGCCATTTCAGCACGGCGCTGGCGGCGGCGTTGCCACCAGAACCTCGCCCGGCCGGGGCGACCGCTTTGCAGCAGGGCGAAATGATGGATGTCGGCCACCGCCGGGCCCTGAACTTCCACCGAGTAATCCTGCTTGGCTTCAGGGCCGAAATCGGCCAGGTGATCGCCGGAAAAATTGATCCCGCCGATGAACGCGACCAAGCCGTCGACCACCACGATCTTGCGGTGCATACGGCGGAACCAATTGGTGCGAACGCCCAAGTGTTTGGGGGCCGGGTCGAAGATCTGCAAATGCACGCCGGCATCGCTGAGCGCCGTGAGATAGGCGGTGGTTAATTCGCCGCAACCGAAGCCGTCGAGACTGACCGTGGTGCGTACGCCACGGCGGGCGGCATCGATCAGGATCTCCTGGAGTTCGGCGCCGACCTTGTCTTCAAAGACGATGAAGGTCTCCAGCAGGATTTCACTCTTCGCCGCCCGCATCGCGGCAAACACCCGGGGGAAATATTCCTCGCCGTTTTCCAGCAGTTCCACGCGGTTGCCGCCCTGCCAGTGGTACTCGACATCGACTTGCCCCGGTTGGCGCACAGGCGGGTTGATGCTTATCGGTTCCACAGCGGATTTCTCCATCGGTGCGCTGCTCATAGTTCGATCTCCACCGATAACGGTGCGTGGTCGGAAAGGTGTGACCAAGGCCGGTTCGCCAGCACTTTTGGCTGGCTGGCCTTGAGGTTGCGCACATAGATGCGGTCTAGACGCAGTGTCGGCAAACGCGCCGGAAAACTGCGCGCCGGTTTGCCGTGATGCTCGGCGAACACTTCACGCAGGCCGCAGGGTTTGAGCAATGCATCAGCGCGCTGGCGCCAGTCATTGAAGTCGCCGGCAACGATCACCGGAGCGTCGTCCGGCAGTTCGGCGAGGCGTTGCATCAGCAAACCCAGTTGCTCATTGCGATGGCTCTCGCGCAGGCCCAGATGCACGCAGATTGCATGCACCTCTTTGCCGTCGCCGGGCATGCGCAGCACGCAATGCAGCAAGCCACGATTTTCGTGACCGCTTATTGAAACGTCGAGATTGTCGTGGCGGATGATCTGGAATTTCGACAGCACGGCATTACCGTGATCGCCATCCGGGTACACCGCGTTGCGTCCGTAGGCGAACTGCGGCCAGAGGCTGTCGGCGAGGAATTCGTATTGCGGCATCGTCGGCCAATTGGAATAGCGTTTGGGGTGGTGCTCGTGAGTGCCGTGCACTTCTTGCAGGAACACCACGTCGGCAGCGACGCTGCGCACTGCTTCACGCAACTCCGGCAGGATGAAACGCCGGTTGAGTGCGGTGAAGCCCTTGTGGGTGTTGACCGTCAGCACGGTGAAGCTGCGCACGGATGACTCGACCTCGGCACCTTCGTCGGTGAACCCGACCGGTTCTGAAATGCTCATGCCAGCACTCCTTCGCCAGCCGGTTCGCCGGGCGTGGTGGCCAAATCGTGGTCGAGGTCGAAACGCTGCAGCAAGTCGCGCGCATCGTAGGGCGCGCGGACTTTGATGTCGTTGTCGAAATAGCAGAACACTTCGCGTGATTTGCGTACTCGGGGTTTCAGGCGCGGGGCGATCAGATGGGCGTCTGCCGGTTGTTTTCCGTGATGCCAGGCGTCGATCCGATCCGCCCAACGCTTGCGTGCCGGCGCGGTGTAACCGCTGGCGTAGAGTTCTTCGGCACCGTGCAGACGCAGGTAGACGAAGTCACTGGTCACGTCTTCGCGATATGGCCATTTACCGCCGGTGTCGGCAATTACCAGTGCGATGTTGTGGCGCTTCAACAGGCGCACGAAGTCGACATCGACGAAGCTTTCATGACGAATTTCCACGGCATGGCGCAACGGCTTTTTGCGCCAGGCTTTCATGCTGGCGTGGCCATGCAGGTGCGAGTCGTGCTGACGGGCGAGGGCGGCAGCGGCTTCGGTGTCGCGGGGTAATAGTGCGAGAAAATGCTCGAAACGTTCGGCGTCGAATTTGAAGTTCGGTGGGAACTGCCAAAGAATCGGCCCCAGTTTTTCCTTGAGCTCCAGCACACCTGACGCGAAGAAATTCGCCAAAGGCTTTTCTATTTCGCGCAAGCGACGGATGTGGGTGATGAACCGCGGCGCCTTGACACTGAAGACGAAGTCGTCGGGCGTTTCGGCGTACCACTGGGCATAGCGTTCGGGCCGTTGCAGGGCGTAGAACGATCCATTGATCTCGATGCTGTTGACCGCTCGCGAGGCGAACTGCAATTCGCGTTTCTGCGCCAGTCCATCGGGGTAGAAATCCCCGCGCCACGGGGCGTAGCGCCAGCCTGAAATACCAATGTGAATCGTTGCCATGCCGCCCTCCCGTCGAAAGTCCTCGTGTTGCCTCTGTCTGTTGATGACTGCTGGCGGTTCGGGAAAGTTTCGGCGGTGTTACGGACGGTAGAGCGCTTTTGTGGCGAGGGGATTTATCCCCGATCGGCCGGCCAGCAGTCGTAAACCGTGCAACTCGGTCTGACAGGGGGATTGGCGATACAGGTTTGGGGCCGCTTCGCAGCCCATCGGGGATAAATCTCCTCGCCACGGGGGAAAGGTGGATTTCAAAAGAAGCATTGATGGGGATTGCACTGGGCTCAGTGAGTTATTCAGGCCAAAACCGAACTTGTCCTCCTTTCACCGATCAGTTCCTTACAGGTTCAGCCAACGGGAGATCGGAGTTTTGATCAAGTTCAGGATCGCCATTCTGCTGGGAGCATTGTTGTTTCTCGGTGCCAGCGAGCTCGAAGCCGCGACACTGCCGGGGTTGCCGGCCGCCACTGAAGAGCCGGCCAAGCCCGAACCGATTGTGCAGGGCGGGTTGCTCGGTGCCATCAGTACGAGCATCGACGACGTACAAGACAAACTCGACCTCAACGAAAATCTGGTGGATGCCTGGCGCCTGCGCGCCGACCGCGCCGCGAATGAGGTCGACAAGCTGGTCAATCACCCCTCGAACCGCTCTGGCTGGAGTGTCGCCGGGGACTTCCTGATGTTGTCCGGGGTGTGGCTCGGCACATTCGCCCTGTTGACCGTACTCGGCAGCCTGTTGGCAAAACGTCTGCGCGAAGGGCGCTGGTTTCGCACACGCCAGCGCTGCCAGGATTTGCTCGGCTATTTGTTGCCGTACACACTGCCGGCGCTGATATGCCTGCCGCTGACGCTGTACGTCAGCCATTTCCTGCAAGCATCTGTCGGCCGAGCATTGGCGCTGTGTTTTGCGTATGCGACCAGCAGCGGCATCTTTTCCACGTCAATGCTGTTGTGCGTGGTGGTGATGTTCAATGTCGGGCACAAACGCCCGGCGGCAAAAATCATCCGCGATTACTGCCCGCGACCGCTGTTCCTGATCGGCTTTCTTGCCGCGCTGAGTGATGCGTTGACCAGTCCGCAAATCGCCCGGCAGCTGGGCGGCAACATCACCAGCAGTGTTGCGGTGTTCACCGGGTTGATGGCTTCGATCATCTTCGGTTTATTGGTGATTCGCCTGCGCCGCCCGGTGGCGCATCTGATCCGCAATCGGTCACTGAGCCAGCGTCTGAAACAGCCGTCATTGCAGGAGTCGCTGAGGATTTTTTCCGGGTTGTGGTATTGGCCGATTGTGCTGATGGTGTTGGTGTCGGCGGTCAATCTGATCGGCATCGGCGAGGACAATCAAAAGGCCCTGCGCTGCGCGTTGTTCACCACGGTGCTGCTGATCGGCACGGTGTTTTTGAGCACCGTCCTGCAGCACCTGTTCAAGTCGCGGAAGGCCGAGACGATCAAGCGTAGCAGTGCTTACAAAGAGCGTTTCCTCAGCCTTTTGCATGCCTTGCTGCGGATCGTCATCGCCATTGCCTTCATCGATATCCTCGGGCGGATCTGGGGCGTGTCGCTACTCGATTTCGCGCAGAGCAGCACGGTCGGCCGGGCGATCAGCAATGCCTTGAGCAGCATTGGCCTGATCTTCCTGGTGACGTGGCTGCTGTGGGTAGTGCTCGACACGGCGATTCAGGAAGCGCTGAAACCGCCGGTCAGCAAGCGCGGGGCGCGCCAGCCCAGCACCCGGGTAAAAACCATCCTGCCGCTGCTGCGTAATGCGATCAAAATCATCCTCGTGGTGATTTGCGCGATCACAACCATGGCCAATCTGGGGATTAACGTTGCACCGTTGCTGGCCGGTGCCGGGGTAGTCGGTCTGGCTATCGGTTTCGGCTCGCAGCAGTTGGTGCAGGACGTGATTACCGGGTTGTTCATCATCATCGAAGACACGCTGTCGATCGGCGACTGGGTGGTGCTCGACTCTGGGCATGCCGGTACGGTTGAAGGGCTGACCATCCGCACGTTGCGCCTGCGCGACGGCAAGGGCTTTGTGCACTCGGTACCGTTCGGGCAAATCAAGGCTGTGACCAATCAATCACGGCAGTTCGCCTTCGCGTTCTTCTCGGTGCAGTTCACCTACGACACGGATGTCGAAAAGGCCATCGAGCTGATTCGCGAGACCGGCGATTCGATCCGCGAAGACCCGTTCCTCAAATACAACCTGCAAGGGCCGCTGGATGTGTTTGGCGTGGACAAGATGGATCTCAACGGCGTGGTGCTCACGGCGCAATTCCGCACGGTGTCGGGTGGGCAATATGCGGTGAGCAGAGCGTTCAATCAGCGTTTGAAGAAGCTTGTGGATAACACCCCGTCGGTGCATTTCGCGCAGACTTATCCACAGCAGGTTTTGTTGCCGCAACGGCAAGGGGAGGTCGTGCAGGAGGCGGCGCCTGAGAATTCGCCGGTGGTGTTGCCGCAGCCTTCTCGGACCTGACAGCAGTTTTGCGCCGGGATTGCTCGCCTAATCGCGGGCAAGCCCGCTCCCACAGTGGTTTATGGTGTGACGGCTATCAAGGCATCACCCGCAAACCTGTGGGAGCGGGCTTGCCCGCGATTAGGCCAGACTCGGCGACATCAATGCCGGATCAGCTCGCGCTGGAGCTCAATCATGTGTTCCTGATCAAGCTCAATCCAGACCTGCTGCTTGCCGGCGATCACGGCCCCCGCTGGCAAACCATCCCGATACACCAGCCGATTACTCGCCAATGCCGGCACTTTCGCCCCCGGCAACAACGTCCCGGCCAGATTCAGCGGGTCAACTCCGCACACCGTAATCAAGCTGCCGTCATGCGGTCGCCGTCGCACTTCGCGTAACAGCGGAATCGCCTCTGGCAAAGCAAATTGCTCACCCGCCAGGCCACTGACAAAGCGCCCGCCACGGATCTCGCCGCGCGCCTCGAGTCGATGAAACGTGCGCAGCAATTCGCGCCAACTCGGCAACCAGTCGGCCTCACGTTCAAGCAAACGCCAGAACACCACGCCGTAGCGCCGTAGCAAGGTCATGGCGACGTGTTCGAGTGTTTCGGCGGGGACGCTCGGGTTATCCACAACCGGCCCGCGCCGCAACAATGCCCAACGCCCGGCGTCATCCATGCCGCCGATAAACGCTCCGCGCCCGCGCCGACTGCTGCGTTGCTGGCGCTTGCTCGCCGGGGTGATCAACGCACGCAGGCCGGCGAAGCTGTCGGCGTTCACCAGACCGGCGCCGACCAGTTCCTGCAAGGCGATTTCCAGCTCGGTGCGCAGCAGATGCGCTTCGTGAATCAACTCGTCGAAAAACAACGCGCCGTGCTGACTCAAGGCTTCAAACACTTTCTGCGTTTTTGCCGACAGTTCACTAACCGGCGTCTGCTCGGCGAGCCCGCTCCACAAACCGACCTGACTGCGCGGCAGCAGCACGACCGGTGTGCTGCGCAACGCCGTACCGCTGACTTTCTGCCGGGCGCTGAGACGTGTCCACACCAGTTTGCCGTTGCGACACAGGTCATCCAGCCAGCTCGGTGAATAGTCCTTCAGGCGCGTCGGCAGGATGTCGCTGTCCCACGCCGATGCGGCGGCCGCATAACCTTCGAACTGGCCGACAATTGCCGGCAGTACGGCGTTGCCCTGGCCCTGAGTGCTGGGCGACAAATGCTGCCAGTCGAACAGGAAACGCATGAAGTCCTGCAACGCCACGGGTTCGATTTCCCGGCGCAGGCGCTTGACCGTGTAACGGTGGATGCGCGCCAGCAGATGCCGCTCGCACCATTCTTCAACTGCCACGCCCGGCGTGAACTGGCCGCGCAGCACATAACCTTCGCGCTCAAGATGAGCGAGAGCCTGCGCGACTTGCGCGCCGGCAAGCGCCAAAGGTTCGGCGATGGCGCTTAACGGCAGCGGGCCGAATGCACCGAGCCGCGCACGAATGACCTCGACCAGCGCTTCATCGAAAGTCCAGGCTTCATCGAAACCGGGCAGGGCTTGCTGCTGCGGTTGCAGCGTGGCCTGTGGATAAAGCGCCAGCAGGCACGTCAGTCGTTCCCGCGCCAGCCACAACGAACGTTGTGGGTTGATCTTCAGGAAACAGGCGCGACCGCTGCTGGTCAGTGCATCCAGCCATTCGCGCCACTGTGGGTTGGCCTCAACTTCCAGATCGCTGATACACGCCAGGCTCATCAGCGCCTCATGCATTTCATCGAGGTTGCCCGGTGTCGGCCAGGCTTCTTCGCGCACAGCATTGATTGCGTCGGCGTCCAGCGCACCGAGGTCGTCAGTGGATTGCGGATCGCTCCAGCGACGGTTGATCACCGCTTGAGTGCGGCGTTCCTCCAGCGGTGCATCGTCGAGAAAGGCATACGGCCGGGCACTCAGGATTTCCGCCGCCAGCGGTGACGGCGCCGGCAGATCGCGGCTGATCAAGCGCACCTCGCCAGCCTCCATGCGCCGCAGCAGGGTGAGCCAGCCTTCACAGTCCATCGCCTCGTGCAGACAATCGTCGAGGGTCTGTTCCACCAGCGGATGCGCGGGGATTTCCCGTTCGCCTGCGAGGTTTTCCAGGCAGGCGATCTGATCGGGAAACACGCTGGCGATCAGGTCTTCACTCTTCATGCGCTGCAACTGTGGCGCGACTTTGCGACCGCCAGTAAAACGCGGCAACGCCAGCGCCACCCCGGCATTCCAGCGCCAGCGCACGCCGAACAGCGGTGCGTCGAGTACCGCTTGAATCAGCAGGTGTTCGGCGCTGTTGCTGTGCAGGTAACGCCAGACATCATCGAGTTCGAAACTGTGGCTGGTCGACAGCGACAGCACGATTGCGTCCTCACTGGCCGCAGCTTGCAATTCGAAGTTGAAGGTGCGGCAGAAACGCTTGCGCAGGGCCAGGCCCCAGGCGCGATTGATGCGGCTGCCGAACGGCGAATGGATGATCAGTTGCGTGCCACCTGACTCGTCGAAAAACCGCTCCATCAGCAACGTGTCTTGCGAAGGCAGGGCGCCGAGCGTCTGTCGTGCACGGGCCAGATATTCGACCAGTTGTTCGGCGCTGGCGACGTTCAGGCCAAGGGTCTGCGTGAGCCAGTCGAGCGCAGGTTGCAGATTGCCGAGGCTGGCGCCGAGCAACTCGTCGAGCGTCGCTTGCAGACGCGCCACGGCGGCCGACAATTCGTCGCTGCGCCCCGGTGCTTCGCCAAGCCAGAACGGAATGCTCGGTGGCTGTCCTTGCGCATCCTCGACGCGGACTTTGCCGGTTTCCACCCGCAGGATGCGATAGGAGGTGTTGCCGAGCTGAAAGACATCACCGGCAATGCTTTCCACGGCGAAGTCTTCGTTGACGCTGCCGATGTTCAGGCCTTGCGGTTCGAGCATCACGCTGTAATCGGCGTTGTCCGGAATGGTCCCGCCGCTGGTCACCGCCGCCAGTCGTGCGCCACGCCGGCCACGCAAGGTGCGGCTGACTGCGTCGCGGTGCAGGTAGGCGCTGCGAATGCCCTGACGGCCGTTATAGCCTTCGGCGAGCATTGTCAGCAGGGCCTGATAGTGGTTTTGGTCGAGATTTCGATAGGGCGAGGCCTGGCGAAACATCGCCAGCAACGCGTCTTCTGACCATTCCCGGCAACTGACTTCGGCGATGATCTGCTGGGCCAGCACGTCCAGCGGTGCTTCGGGGATGTGCAGCGTGTCGAGTTCGCCACGGCGTACGCAGTCGAGCAGCGCGGCGCACTCGATCAGATCGTCACGGGTGGTGGCGAACAATCGCCCTTTAGGCGTGCCGCCGACCTGGTGGCCGGAACGTCCCACTCGTTGCAGAAACCCGGCGATGGAGCGGGGCGAGGCAATCTGGCAGACCAGATCGACTTCACCGATATCAATCCCCAACTCCAGCGATGCGGTGGCAATCAGCACTTGTAGCTCACCGCGCTTGAGCCGCTGTTCGGCATCGAGGCGAAATTCCTTGGCGAGGCTGCCGTGATGCGCGGCCACTGCGTGTTTGCCCAAGCGTTCGCTGAGGTGGCGGCTAAGGCGCTCGGCGAGGCGGCGGGTGTTGACGAAAATCAGCGTGGTGCGGTGCTCGCGGGCCAGTTCGGCGAGGCGGTCGTAAACCAATTCCCAAACGTCGTTGGCCATGACGGCGGACAACGGCACCGACGGCACCTCGATGCCCAGATCCCGTGGGCGCGCATGGCCGATATCGATGATGTCGCAGGTTCGATCATGGCCGACGAGAAACTGCGCCACGGCTTCCACCGGTTTCTGCGTGGCGGACAGGCCGATGCGGGTCAGCGGTTCAGCGCACAGCGCTTGCAGGCGTTCCAGGCTCAGGGCCAGGTGACTGCCGCGTTTACCGGCGGCCATGGCGTGGATTTCGTCGATGATCACGGTGCGCGTGGTGCCGAGCATTTTGCGTCCCGACTCTGAGCCCAGCAGCACGTAAAGCGATTCCGGGGTGGTCACCAGAATGTGCGGCGCGGTCTTGCGCATGGCCGCGCGTTCTTTTTGCGGGGTGTCGCCGGTGCGCACGGCGGTGGTGATTTCCAGCTGCGGCAAGCCCATCTGTCGTAACTGTTCGGTAATCCCGGCGAGCGGATTTTGCAGGTTGATGCGGATATCGTTGGACAGCGCCTTCAGCGGCGAGACGTAGACCACCAGGGTTTCGTCAGGCAGGCCGGCGGGGTTTTCCAGGCCTCGGTGGACAAGGTCGTCGAGCACGGCGAGGAACGCGGTGAGGGTTTTCCCTGAACCCGTGGGTGCGGCAATCAATGTTGAGCGGCGCTGCCGGATCAACGGCCATGCGCGGGCCTGAGCGGCGGTGACCGTCGCAAAAGTGTTCCTGAACCAGGCGCTGACGGCGGGGTGAAAGCCTGCCAGGGCCGCGTCCGTGGGGATGGGCAGATTCATGGCTTAAGTTATGCGGGCGAGGGCGGGAAGATGCAAGTACCGCCGGGTATCTCGGCTGGCAATCGGGGCCTCATCGCTGGCAAGCCAGCTCCCACATGATTTGTGAACACCTCCAACCCGTTGTTGCTTCAACACAAACTCTGAGCTATCCCACAGAATTTGCAGACACCGCGCAACCTGTGGGAGCTGGCTTGCCAGCGATAGGGCCAGTTGCGTTGGTACAAATCCCGGGGATCTACACTTTACGGGTGACGGTTGCGCACTAAACCCGCAAAATGCAACGATTCCGGCAATTATCGACGACGCTGCTGCAAGCATCGTCGCCAAAGCCATCGTTCCAATCAGACTGGGCCTGCTGACTCTATGCGAATGCGCCTTATGTTACTGGGCGGCGGAAATGCCCTTGGGCAGGCGCTGATTCGCCTCGGTGCGGAAGAAGACATCGGTTTCCTCGCCCCCCGCCCGCCAGAAGACGGCTGGGATGCCGCGAGCCTGACGCAACTGCTCGACGACACTCGTCCGGATGCGTTGATCAACCTCGCCTACTATTTCGACTGGTTCCAGGCCGAAACGGTCAGCGAAAGCCGTATGGCCGGGCAGGAACGCGCCATCGAGCGTCTGGCCGAACTGTGCCAGCACCACAATATCGTCCTCGTGCAACCGTCCAGTTATCGGGTGTTCGACGGCTCGCGTGCTACCGCGTACAGCGAAAAAGATGAGCCGGTGCCCTTGGGCCTGCGCGGTCAGGCGTTGTGGCGGATCGAGCAAAGCGTTCGCGCCACCTGCCCACAGCATGTGTTGCTGCGATTCGGCTGGCTGCTCGATGACAGCGCGCAAGGCACCCTTGGGCGTTTCCTTGCCCGCGCCGAACTGCCGGAAGAATTGCTCATGGCCGATGATCGCCGAGGCAATCCGACGCCGGTCGACGACGCCGCACGGGTGATCATCTCGGTGCTCAAGCAACTCGATTGCGCGGCACCGCTGTGGGGCACTTATCACTACGCCGGGCATGAGGCGACCACACCGCTGGCGCTGGGTCAGGCGATTCTGACCGAGGCCCGCAGTCTCCACGCGCTGGCCATCGAAGCACCGACCGCCCAGGCTCACGCCGCACGGCCGGACGCTGCCGAGGAACCGCAACACGCGGTGCTCGCCTGCAAGAAAATTCTGCACACTTTCGGGATCAAGCCGCGCGCCTGGCGTGCCGCGCTCCCGGGCTTATTGGATAGGTTTTATCGCCATGGCTGAAGGCACTGTTTTAATCACCGGCGGCGCCGGGTTCATTGGCTCGCACCTGACTGACGCCTTGCTCGCCAAGGGGCATTCGGTGCGGATACTGGACGACCTGTCGACCGGCAAACGCAGCAACCTGCCGCTGGACAACCCTCGGGTGGAACTGATTGTTGGCGATGTCGCCGATGCGGCGCTGGTTGCCCAGGCGATGCAGGGCTGCAGCGCGGTCGCCCACCTGGCGGCTGTGGCCTCGGTGCAAGCGTCGGTGGATGACCCGGTGAAGACTCACCAGAGCAATTTCATCGGCACCTTGAATGTCTGCGAAGCCATGCGTCTGGCCGGGGTCAAGCGTGTTTTATACGCCTCCAGCGCAGCGGTGTATGGCAACAACGGCGAGGGCGAATCGATTGACGAAGACACGCCAAAAGCCCCGCTGACGCCCTACGCGTCGGACAAACTGGCCGGCGAGCACTACTTCGATTTCTACCGCCGCCAGCATGGTCTTGAGCCGGCGATTTTCCGCTTCTTCAATATCTTCGGCCCCCGCCAGGATCCGTCCTCGCCGTACTCGGGGGTCATCAGCATCTTCAGCGAACGCGCGCAGAGCGGCTTGCCGATCACCGTGTTCGGCGATGGCGAGCAGACGCGCGACTTCCTCTATGTCGAGGATCTGGTCGACATTCTGGTGCAGGCAATCGAAAAGCCTGTTGTCGAAACCGGCGCAGTGAACGTCGGCTGGAATCAGGCGATGAGCCTCAAACAGATGCTCGCCGAGCTGCAAAAGGTTGTCGGAGAGTTGCCGCCGATCAGCTACGGCCCGGCTCGCTCGGGCGACATCCGCCATTCGCGGGCGAACAATCGACGGTTGCTCGAGCGATTCGAAATGCCACCGCAAACGCCGATGAACGTTGGTCTGGCGCGGTTGTTGGGGCGCGCCTGAAAGGCCCCTCACCCTAACCCTCTCCCGGAGGGAGAGGGGACTGACCGAGGTGGATGGTCGAGCTATGTCGACGTGAAAGTCCGAGTTGAACTCAGGTTCTGAACTGCATGAGATCGGCTCCCTTTCCCCCTCGCCCACTTGGGGGAGAGGGCTGGGGTGAGGGGGTTCGATTCAACTCACTGCACAAATCTGTCAGACATGAAAAAGGCGCCCTTCAACAGGCGCCTTTTTCACGGCCGGGATTTGTCTCAATCCCTGTGGCAAGGGAATCTTATTCCCCGATCGACTGCACATCAGTCGCCTTCAGTTTCAACCTGCTCACCACCAAGCCTCATTCACCACCACGTGAACATTCTGTAAATCCGGCTTAGAACTTATAGCCCAAACCGACCATGTAGATGAACGGATCCACATCCACATTCACCCGTGCCCGAGTGCCCGGTGCAACAGCGTTGTTTTCAACGGTCGCGCGGGTGTCGATATCGATGTAACGCACTTGGGCGTTGAGCATGATGTTGTCGGTGATCATGTAATCCGCACCGACCTGCCACGCCAGACCCCAGGAGTTTTTCGCCTTGAAATTGCTGAAGCCGTTGGCACTGGCTTCACTGCCGACGTGTTCGTCGTAGATCCAGGTGTAATTGATGCCGCCGCCGACATACGGTTGGAAAGCCGACTTCGAATCCAGCGGGTAGTAGACGACGCTGAGGGTCGGTGGCAGGTGTTTCAGCGTGCCGAGTTTGCCGTTGGCCGCTGGCAGGGCAGTGCCCTTGAGCTTCACGTCATGTTCAAACGGCGTGGCAGCGAGCAATTCGATACCGACGTGGCTGGTGAGCATGTAAGCGAAGTTCAGACCCAGTTGAGTGTCGCTGCTCATGGTCGCCTTGCCGCCCAGATTGGCGCCGCTCAACGGACCCTGATCGACCTTGACGCTGGAGCTGTCGGCCTTCGGGTTGACGGTGATTGCACCGGCACGGATCAGGATGTCGCCGGCTTCGTGGGCGTGGGCGAGCGGGGCTGCGAGCGCGAGGGCAACCAGCGAAGCGCTGAGCAAGGACTTGTTCATGGGGGCTCCAAAAGGACGTTGAAATTTTCTGATGTCCTATTGTATGAAGCCAACTGATACGGTCTTTTGATTCAGCTCAATGAAACAGTGATGGCGCCAAAAGATCGCAGCCTTCGGCAGCTCCTACAGTTGAAATGCTATCCCTTGTAGGAGCTGCCGAAGGCTGCGATCTTTTGATCTTGAAAGTGCCGGGGTTTACTCCGGCAGCTCATACACGTAAATCTTGTCCGCCTCCATCTGATACCCGGCATCCGCCAGCTCACTGCTGGACGCCTTGACTTGCATCGGCCCCTCGATCCAGTAAGGCTGATACAACTCGTCGAGCTTCACCCCGAGTTCGCTTTTCACATGCACGATCTGGTTCGACGGTGGTGGCGGCACGTGGATGCAGGCGCCGAAATACGGCACCAGCAAAAAGTCCGTGGTGCGCCCCTCTTCATTGACTTCCAGCGGCACGATATAGCCCGGCAGGCGAATGTTCTGGCCGTCGAGGCTCTGCACCACCGGTGCATTCGGCAAGTCCTGTTTGGCTGCTGGCGCTGACTCAGCCGACAACGCATCGCTCATTTTCGACAGGTCGTGCAGAGGCGTCATGTTCGGCACTTCCGGCGCGGCGTCCGGCGGGATCATTTCCGACCAGGTCAGGTCTTTTGGCGCGGCTGCCCACACGGGCAGGGCGACCATTAATAACAGCGCGAGCAGTGCGCGGGGCATGGTGAACATCCTCATAAACGGATCGACAGGCCATCGGCCAAAGATTGGCGATAGGCGCGCCAGGCCGGCACGCTGCCCATCAGCAGCGCGGCCGCCAGAATGCCACCGAGCAGCGTCCATTCATACTCGCTCGGCCACGCCAGCGGCAGGAACAAACCGTAATTGGCCTGCACGTAACCCTGCGCAGCCGCAATGCCGATGTACAACAACGCCAGCCCGGCGATCACTCCGATCAACGCCAGAGCGAACGCTTCCAGCACCAGCAGACTCGCGATGTGCCACGGCCGCGCACCCACCGAGCGCAGAATCGCCATCTCGCGGCGCCGCTCGTTGAGGCTGGTCAGAATCGCCGTAAGCATGCCAATCAACCCGGTCAGCACCACGAACAGCGAGACCACAAACAGCGCTTTTTCGGCGGTGCTCATCAGGCTCCACAGCTCCTGCAAGGCCACGCCCGGCAGGATCGCCAGCATCGGCTCACCACGGAATTCATTGATCTCGCGTTGCAGGGCGAAGGTGGAAATCTTGCTGTTGAGGCCCAGCATGAACGCGGTGATCGCTTGCGGCGTCAGGTCCATGTTTCGCGCCTGATCCGCACTGATCCGCCCATTGCCACGGGCCGGCACGCCGTTGTGCCAGTCGATGTGAATCGCCTCCATGCCGCCAAGGCTGATGTGCAGCGTGCGATCCACCGGCGTACCGGTGCGCTTGAGAACGCCGACCACGGTGAACGGTTTGTCGTCGTGTTTGACCAGGCTGATCGCGGCCACGCCATGAGCCAGCACCAGTTTGTCGCCGAGTTTGTAATGCAGCGCCTCGGCCACTTCGGCGCCGAGCACCACTTCGAATGGGTCGGTAGCAAAGGCGCGACCGTCGGCCAGCGCCAGATGCTGCTGGCGGCCATATTGGTAATGCTCGAAATAGGCTTCGGTGGTGCCCATCACCCGATAGCCGCGATGGGAGTCGCCTAGGGACATCGGGATCGCCCACTTCACTTTCGGGTTGTTGGCAAAGTGTTCGAAGCTGTCCCAGCGGATGTTATTGGTAGCGTTGCCAATGCGAAACACCGAGTACAGCAGCAGGTTCACCGAACCGGAACGGGCGCCAACAATCAGGTCGGTGCCGCTGATGGTGCTGGCGAAACTGGCTTTGGCTTCGGTGCGCACACGCTCGACGGCCAGCAGCAGGCAGACCGACAGGGCGATGGCGAATGCAGTGAGCAGCGCGGTGAAACGGCGGTTGGCCAGGCTGGCCATGGCCAGACGAAACAGATACATCTCAGACCTCGGCAGACGTGGCGGCGCGATTGAGTTCGGCCAGGGACAGATGACGGTCGAACAGCGGCGCCAGACTCTGGTCGTGGCTGACGAACAGCAGGCTGGAACCGGCCTCGCGGCATTCGGCGAACAACAGGCGAATGAAGTTTTCCCGGGCGTCGTAGTCCAGCGCCGAGGTCGGTTCGTCGGCGATCACCAGTTCTGGCTGACCGATCAACGCACGGGCAGCGGCCACACGTTGTTGCTGACCGATGGACAGCGAGTCGGCGCGGCGACTGAGGATGCTTTCGTCCTTCAGCCCCAAATGCGCGAGCAGGGTTGCCGCGGCTTGATCGACACTGCCGTGACGCTGTTTCGCCCGTCCAGCGCGCAATTTCGAAAAGTGGCAGGGCAGCTCAACGTTCTCGCGCACCGAGAGAAACGGCAGCAGGTTGAACTGCTGGAAGATGTAACCGGTGTGGTCCACGCGGAAAGTGTCGCGGGCACCGGCAGAGAGTTCGGTCAGCTCCTGGCCCAGTAGACGAATGCTGCCGCGATCGGGTTTCTGCACACCGCCCAGCAAGCCGAGCAGGGTCGTCTTGCCGCTGCCGCTGGGGCCTTTGAGGAACAGGGTTTCACCCGCTTCCAGCCGAAACGCCGGGATGTCCAGCAGCAGTGGGTGACCGGGCCAACTGAAGCCCAGGTCGGACAGTTCGATGAGTGCTTGGGTCATGACACCAATTTCAAGAGTTGAACACAAACCCTGTAGGAGCTGCCGAAGGCTGCGATCTTTTGATTTTTGTAAACCAGGATCAAAAGATCGCAGCCTTCGGCAGCTCCTACAGGGGTATTTCACTGGATTCAGAATTTCAGCGAGGCAGCCTTCGCTGTCACTTCCGTACCTTGCTGGCCGCTTGCGCTGATCAGTTGTACCTGAATTTTCTGAGTCGCCGGGAAGGTGCTGAAGATAGTCGCCAGATCCAGCGTCTTCAATGCGCCCGGAGTCGCGCAGCTGAACTGATAGTGCGCGTGGATTTCGCTGTGGTCGTGGTGATGCTCGTGACCGTCCTTGCCGGCTTCATCTTCGTGGTGATCGTCTGCGTCGGGCTTGTCACCGAACAGCGGGCTTTCCAGTTCCTGGCTGACCACTTTGCAACCGGCAGCGGCGGGCAGGTTGAACAGGGCCAATGGCTTTTCAAGTTGCGCACGGGCAGCGGCAACCTTGGCCTTGTCGGCATCCGTGGTGGCGGCGTGTTCGAACCCCACCAGATTCATCGCCGGGCTTTCCAGCTCAAGTTCCAGCGTCTGGCCATCCAGTGCAGCGTTGAGACGGCCAACGCCATGTTCATGCGCGCCGAGGCTACCGTGTTCATGGTCGTGATCGTGGTCATGCTCATCGGCAGCATGGGCAACGGCCAGCGGCAACAGGGCAAACGGCAAAGCGAGCAACAGACGACGCATGGCGGTCTCCGAACAATAAAATGAAAAGTTTGTTATGTAATCTTATAACGAAAGTGCGCAGAGTTTGCCCGTGCGCTTGGCGTTACACAAGTCCCATGGGAGCATGCAGGTCAGAAATGTGCGGGAGCGAACTCAATGTTGCGGATACGCGGAACCGTCGGTGACTTGCCGGTGGATTTGACGGTGGAACTGGATGACAGTGATTGGGCCAAGCTCGGTTCGGCCTTGAATGCGCAGGCGCCAATTGCTCAACCTGAAGGGGTTGCGATAACGCCAGCGGCGAAACCGCTGAACCAGGACGATGCGTTGTGGCAGGTCGCCAAGGATCTGTTGCGCAAGGCCGGGCAACTCAGCGGGCCGGATCTGCTGGAACAGCTCGAAGGGCTGACCGGCAGCGCGGTGTCAGGCAAGCGCCTGCTGGTGCGACTGCGGCACAGTGCGGATGTAAAGGTGATGAGCGGCGGGGATACGCCGCTCTACAGCTGGATCGAGTAGCGCGCAAAAGCAAAAGATCGCAGCCTGCGGCAGCTCCTACAGGTTCAGCATTCACCCGCAAAAAGGTGTGGCGCCCGCGCCCCGTGTTGATCCGCAAAACGGGTGGCGCCCACGATCTGCGTACATCCGCAAAACGGGTGGTCCACGATCCCCTGTAGGAGCTGCGGCACGCTGCGATCTTTTGATCTTAATAAAGCGCAGCAAACATCTTGCGACGGTAAACAGTCACCAACGGGTGCTCGTTGCCCAACAACTCGAACACCTGCAACAACGTCTTGTGCGGCAAGCCCTCGGCATAACCGCGATTGCGGATAAACAACTTGAGCAAGGCATCCAGCGCCGCTTCATATTGCTGACGCGCCAGTTGCTGGATCGCCAGTTGATACACCGCTTCGTCGTCCTGCGGATCTTTCGCCAAACGTGCTTTCAGGTCGGCGGCGTCCGGCAGATCGCGGGCGAGGCCGAGGAATTTGATCTGCGCCTTGGCCCCGGCCAGCGCGGCTTTGTGTTCATCGCTCTTGACCGCGTCGAGCACCGTTTGCGCTTCGTCCAGTTCACCACGTTCAGTCAGGCAGCGTGCGTAGAGAATCAGCGCCTTGGCGTTGGTGTTGTCCTCATTAAGCATCACCACCAACGCCGCTTCGGCATCTGCGTAGCGACCGTCATCGAACAGCGCCTGAGCCTGTTCGAACGGATCGGCTGCGGCTGGCGGCGGCATCTGCACATGCGGTTCGAGCAACGCACGCACGGCGGATTCCGGTTGCGCGCCGGCAAAACCGTCCACCGGTTGACCGTCCTTGAACAGCACCACGGTCGGCAGGCTGCGAATGCCGAAACGGGCGACGATGTCTTGCTCGATGTCGCAATTGACCTTGGCCAGCAGCAGCTCGCCCTGATAGCTCTCGGCAATGCCCTGCAGCATCGGCATCAACGCCTTGCATGGCGCACACCACTCGGCCCAGAAATCCACCAGCACCGGTTTGTTGAAAGAAGCCTCGATCACCGACTGGTCGAAATCGGCAGTCGTGGCGTCGAAGATGTACGGCGTTTGCTGACTCATGGGGGATCTCTTTTAAGCGTCAATGAACGCACTATAAGGGGTGAAGCAAAAGATCGCAGCCTTCGGCAGCTCCTACAGGTTTATCGTTCATCCGCAATATTGGCGGTGGATCCGACCACTGTAGGAGCTGCCGAAGGCTGCGATCTTTTGGCGTTATCAATCACGTCGCGCATGGTAAAGGCTGACATGCCGAAATTCTTCCGGCTCCGCCAGATCCGGCAAAGTCATCGCCTCAAGCATCTCTATGCGTTCATACAAAGGATGGCGAAAATCCCGGACCCGCGAATCCGCCACCAATGCCTCGCGGCCACGGCTGAGAAACGCATCCAGCAACGGCAGATTCGCCCGGTCGTACAACACATCCGCGACCAGAATCAGATCAAAGCGATCCGCCTCGGCAAAGAAGTCCGTCGAATAACTCATCTGCACATCATTGAGTTCGGCATTCGCCCGACAGGCAGCAATCGCCAGCGGATCGAGATCACAGGCCACCACTTCCAGCGCGCCGGCCTTCACCGCCGCAATCCCGGCGATGCCGGAACCGGCGCCGAAATCCAGCACGCGTTTGCCGCGCACCCATTCGGGAAACTCAGCCAGATAGCGCGCTACCGCCAGACCGCTGGCCCAGCAAAAGCTCCAGTACGGCGGCTCATGCAGTATGCGCTGGGTTTCTTCCTGGCTGAATTCGCGCGCCATGTTGTCGCCGTCGATCAGCCAGAGCTGTAAATCGGTGCCCGGCAACGCGCAAGCCTTGAGTCTGGCGTCGCCGAGCAATTCCCCCAATGCCTGTTGCAGGTCGAGCGGTGCATTCATGGTGCTTTGACGAATTGCAGCTGGCCCAACGCCTGTGTGGTCGGCTGGGTGATGGTCTGCGATGGCAGATGCAGGATCAGTTGGCCGGACTGACTCGCACGGCCGCGCAACTCAACCCGCGCGCCCGCCGGAAAGGCCTCGGGGTTGAAGCGCACGTGAAACGGCAGAATCTGGTTGTTGCCGATCAGGCTTGAACTGGCGAGCAATTGTTGCGGGCGATCCTTCTCGTCGATCACCAGCAGCGCCAGTTCGACTTCGGCACCGGCCGGCACACCTTGCAGGGTGCCGCTCAATTCGCGTTGATGGGCGGGCAGCGGGCCGAGGGCAGCGGCCTGATTGGCTTTTTTCTGCGCCTGCTGCGGCGCCGGGCCTGGTGTCGGCGGCTGAGGCTTGGGCGCATCGCTGCCACAGGCCACCAGCAGGCTGAAAAGACTGAGCAAAACGAGCGGACGTAAAGGCATTGGCAGCTCCGGCAAAATGAAATCCATGGATCAAACGATCATGCCCGTCTGTATACCGCAAACCCTATGTCTTGTCTTGCCACCGGGATGCGCTACCATGGCCCTCCCTTTTTTTGTTGCCAGCCACCATGCACTGTCCCTTCTGCGGTGCCAACGACACCAAGGTCATCGACTCGCGTCTGGTCGCCGAGGGCGAACAGGTGCGCCGCCGGCGTGAATGCCTGGCCTGCGGCGAACGTTTCACGACATTCGAGACGGCCGAACTGGTGTTACCGCGCCTGATCAAAACCGACGGCAGCCGCCAACCGTTCGACGAAGAAAAACTGCGCGCGGGCATGCAACGCGCTCTGGAGAAACGTCCGGTGAGCGTCGAGCGCCTCGAATCCTCTCTGGTCCACATCAAGCACAAGCTGCGCGCCACCGGCGAGCGCGAGGTCAAATCCCTCGTGGTCGGCGAACTGGTCATGGCCGAGCTGCAAAAGCTTGATGAAGTCGCCTACATCCGTTTCGCTTCGGTGTACAAGCGCTTCCAGGACCTCAACGAGTTCCGCGAAGAAATCGACCGTCTCGCCCGCGAACCGGTGAAAGAATGACCACCGTCGCCGAGCAGGCCATCCTCGACGCCCACTTCATGGCGCGCGCGCTGGAACTGGCCCGCAAAGGTCACTACACCACGCACCCCAATCCTCGGGTTGGCTGCGTGATCGTGAAGGACGGGCAGATTGTCGGCGAAGGCTGGCACGAGCGCGCCGGCGAACCTCACGCCGAAGTCCACGCCTTGCGCGCCGCCGGTCAACTGGCCCGCGGCGCTACGGCATACGTCACCCTCGAGCCTTGCAGCCACCATGGGCGCACGCCGCCGTGCGCCGATGCGCTGGTCATTGCCGGTGTCGGCCGAGTGGTTGCGGCAATGCGTGATCCGAATCCGCAAGTGGCCGGGCGTGGTTTGCAGCGTCTGGCCGATGCCGGCATTGCGACTGATAGCGGCGTGCTGGAAGCTGAAGCGCGCAAGCTCAATCACGGATTTCTGAAGCGCATGGAACACGGCTTGCCGTTTGTGCGGGTCAAGTTGGCCATGAGTCTGGACGGTCGCACGGCGATGGAAAGCGGCGAGAGTCAGTGGATCACCGGCCCGGCTGCGCGTTCGGCGGTGCAGCGTTTGCGCGCTCAGGCGGCCGTGGTGCTGACCGGCGCCGATACCGTGCTGGCCGATGGCGCGCGCTTGACGGTTCGCGCCGACGAACTGGGTCTGGATGCCGAGCAAACCGCATTGGCCATGAGCCGTCCGCCGCTGCGGGTTTTGATCGACGGGCGTCTGCGGGTGCCGCTTGATGCACCTTTCTTCAAGGCTGGCCCGGCGTTGGTCGCGACCTGCATGGCCGTCGAAGAGCAATACGCCAACGGCCCGGAATGTTTGATCGTGCCGGGTGATGACGGTCAGGTCGACCTGCATCAACTGCTAGTCGAGTTGGCCAACCGTGACGTAAACGAGGTGCTGGTCGAGGCCGGTCCGCGTCTGGCGGGGGCGTTTGCCCAACTCGGTCTGGTCGATGAGTTCGTGATCTTTATCGCCGGCAAGTTCCTTGGCTCCACGGCGCGTCCATTGCTGGACTGGCCGCTGGCCTATATGAAGGATGCGCCGGAGCTGAAAATCACTGAAATTCGTGCGGTGGGCGATGACTGGCGAGTCACTGCCGTCCCTGTCCTTACGGCGAGCGTATAATTCCCGGCCATCGCGTTAGCGCTGGCTTCGTTCTCAAGGAGAACCCCATGTTTACCGGCATCATCGAATCCATCGGCAGCATCCGTGCAATGACCCCAAAGGGCGGCGATGTACGGGTGCATGTTGAAACCGGCAAGCTCGACCTGAGCGATGTCAAACTCGGCGACAGCATCGCGGTCAACGGCGTCTGCCTGACGGCTGTCGAGCTGCCGGGCAACGGCTTTGCCGCCGACGTCAGCCGCGAAACGCTGGACTGCACCGCCATGAATGACCTGAAAAGCGGCAGCCCGGTCAATCTGGAAAAAGCCCTGACCCCAACCACTCGTCTGGGTGGTCACCTGGTCAGCGGTCACGTCGACGGTGTCGGCGAAATCGTCTCGCGCGCCGATAATGCCCGCGCCGTGGAATTTCGCATCCGCGCACCGAAAGACCTGGCCAAGTACATCGCCCATAAAGGCTCGATCACCGTCGACGGCACCAGCCTGACCGTGAACGCAGTCGATGGCGCCGAGTTCATGCTCACGATCATTCCGCACACCCTGAGCGAAACCATCATGGCTTCCTACAAGCCGGGTCGTCGGGTGAATCTGGAGGTCGACTTGCTGGCGCGTTATCTGGAGCGCCTGCTGTTAGGCGACAAGGCCGCAGAGCCGAGCGCTGGTGGCACGATTACCGAAAGCTTTCTGGCCGCCAACGGCTACCTCAATTCCTGACTGAAGGGGGTGCCTTGTGGCGCTCAATAGCATCGAAGAACTGGTTGAAGACATCCGCCAAGGCAAGATGGTCATCCTCATGGATGACGAAGATCGCGAGAACGAAGGCGACCTGATCATGGCCGCCGAGTGCTGCAAGGCCGAACACATCAACTTCATGGCCAAGCACGCCCGTGGCCTGATCTGCATGCCGATGAGCCGCGAGCGCTGCGAATTGTTGAAGCTGCCGCTGATGGCGCCACGCAACGGTTCCGGGTTCGGTACCAAGTTCACCGTGTCGATCGAAGCGGCCGAAGGCGTGACCACCGGCATCTCCGCCGCTGACCGTGCACGTACCGTGCAGGCTGCCGCCGCGAAAGACGCTAAAGCTGAAGACATCGTCAGTCCTGGCCACATCTTCCCGCTGATGGCTCAGGCTGGCGGCACCCTGGCGCGCGCCGGCCACACTGAAGCTGCTTGCGACCTGGCGCGCATGGCCGGTTTCGAGCCGAGCGGCGTGATCTGCGAAGTGATGAACGACGACGGCACCATGTCTCGTCGCACTGAGCTGGAAGCGTTCGCCGCTGAACACAACATCAAGATCGGCACCATTGCCGACCTGATTCACTACCGGATGATCCACGAACGTACCGTTCAGCGGATTGCCGAGCAGCCACTGGACAGCGAACTGGGCCAATTCAACCTGGTGACCTATCGTGATTCGGTGGAAGGCGACGTGCACATGGCCCTGACGCTGGGCACCGTTTGCGCTGAAGAACCAACCCTGGTTCGCGTGCACAACATGGACCCGCTACGCGACCTGCTGATGGTCAAACAACCGGGCCGCTGGAGCCTGCGCGCCGCCATGGCTGCAGTTGCCGAGGCCGGCAGTGGCGTGGTGCTGTTGCTGGGTCATCCGCTCGATGGCGACGTGTTGCTGGCGCATATTCGTGAAACCGGCGATCAGGTACCGGCAAAAAAACCGACCACTTACAGCATCGTTGGTGCCGGTTCGCAGATCCTGCGTGACCTCGGTGTACGCAAAATGCGCCTGATGTCGGCACCGATGAAATTTAATGCGATATCCGGTTTCGATCTGGAAGTTGTAGAATACGTGCCCTCCGAATAATGACCCGCAGATTCGTATTGCTGGTGTGTACCCTTGTGGTGAGGGGATTTATCCCCGACGGGCTGCGCAGCGGCCCCTGTTTTTGGGACTGCTGCGCAGTCCATCGGGGATAAATCCCCTCGCCACAGGATGTAATGGAACGGCAATGCGGTGTCTGCGATCATGTATTCGTGGCTAATATCACTGAGGGATGCGTACGAGACGCGTCCCGGCTCTTTAAGAGATCTGACGAATGACCCTGAAGACCATCGAAGGTACCTTCATCGCCCCTAAAGGCCGCTACGCTCTGGTAGTGGGCCGTTTCAACAGCTTCGTTGTTGAAAGCCTGGTCAGCGGTGCAGTGGATGCCCTGGTTCGCCACGGCGTGAGCGAAAGCGACATCACCATCATCCGCGCTCCTGGCGCCTTCGAAATCCCGCTGGTTGCGCAGAAAGTCGCTCAGAAAGGCGAGTTCGCAGCAATCATCGCCCTCGGCGCGGTCATTCGTGGCGGTACTCCGCACTTCGAATACGTGGCAGGCGAGTGCACCAAGGGCCTGGCCCAGGTGTCCATGGAGTTCGGCGTTCCGGTCGCGTTCGGCGTCCTGACCGTTGATTCCATCGAGCAAGCCATCGAACGTTCCGGCACCAAGGCCGGTAACAAAGGTGCTGAAGCAGCCCTGTCCGCGCTGGAAATGGTCAGCCTGCTGGCACAGTTGGAGGCCAAGTGATTAGCGACGAAAGCGATCGTTTCAACCCGCGCGACCCACGTCCAGCGGACGCCGGCAAGCCTTCGAAAAGCGAAAAGCGCCGGGCTGCCCGTCAGTTGGCGACTCAGGCGCTGTACCAGCGTCTTCTGGCCGGCACTTCGCTGAACGAAATCGAAGCGCAGTTTCGCGTCGACAACGATTTTACCTTTGCCGATGCCAGCTACTTCCACGACATCCTGCACGGTGTTCCGGCTAACCAGACCGAGATCGACACTGCGTTGGCGCCGTGCCTGGACCTGACCATCGAAGAGCTGGACCCGGTTGAGCTGTGCGTGCTGCGCCTGTCCACCTGGGAGCTGCTCAAGCGCGTCGACGTACCGTACCGCGTGGTGATCAACGAAGGCATCGAACTGGCGAAAGTCTATGGTTCGACCGACGGCCACAAGTTCGTCAACGGTGTGCTCGACAAGCTGGCCCCGCGTCTGCGTGAAGCTGAAGTGAAGGCGTTCAAGCGCTGATATGCGCTTGATACCCAATGGGCGAGTTTGAGCTGATCCGCAATTTCTTCGCCGCCGCGCCTTGTGCGCAGGGCGGCGAGGGCGTTGCTCTCGGGATCGGCGACGACTGCGCCTTGCTGGCGGTTCCCCCCGGGGAACAACTGGCAATTTCCACCGATACGCTGGTGGCCGGCGTGCATTTCGCCGATCCCTGCGATCCGTTTTTGCTCGGTCAGCGCTCGCTGGCCGTCGCGGTCAGCGATCTGGCCGCCATGGGCGCCACACCCATTGCCTTTACCCTTGCCCTGACTGTGCCGACGGTGACCGCCGATTGGCTGCAAGCCTATGCCCACGGTTTGAACCGCATGGCGCAGAACTGCGGCGTGGCTCTGGTGGGTGGCGACACCACGCGCGGGCCGTTGAGCCTGACCGTCACTGTGTTCGGTCGCGTCCCGACCGGATTGGCCTTGACTCGCAGTGGCGCGCAGCCAGGTGATTTGCTGTGTGTCGGCGGTGAACTGGGCAATGCCGCTGGCGCGTTGCCGCTGGTGTTGGGCCAGCGCTACGCCGCGGCGGATATCGCTCAGCCGCTGCTCGATCACTACTGGTCACCGCAACCGCAACTCGCGCTCGGTCAGGCGCTACGCGGCAAAGCCACGTCAGCGCTGGATATCTCCGACGGTTTGCTCGCCGATTGTGGGCACATCGCGTTGGCGTCGAAGGTGCGACTTGAAATTGAACGTGAGCGTGTGCCGTTGTCGGATGCACTAGTGGCGTTTCTCGGTCAGCGCGGTGCCGAGCGTGCGGCGCTGAGCGGTGGCGATGATTACGTGCTGGCCTTCACGTTACCGTCCGTCGAGTTGCCGGCACTGCTCGCCGATGGTTGGCCGATCCATGTGATCGGTCGTGTGGCGCAGGGGCAGGGCGTGGCGCTACTGGACCGCGAAGGGCACGACATCACCCCGCAAATCCGGGGCTATCAACATTTTCAGGAGTCACCGTGACAGATCACCCGAAACAGGTTCCGGCCGAATTCGTCCCGCCTTCTGTCTGGCGCAATCCTTGGCATTTCCTCGCCTTCGGCTTCGGTTCGGGTACTTTGCCCAAAGCGCCGGGCACGTGGGGTTCGCTCGTTGCGCTACCCTTTATCCCGTTGTGGCAGATGTTGCCTGACTGGGGGTACTGGCTGATGCTCGGCATCACCATGCTGTTCGGCTTCTGGCTGTGCGGCAAGGTCGCCGACGATCTGCGCGTGCACGACCACGAAGGCATCGTCTGGGACGAAATGGTCGGGATGTGGATCACCCTGTGGCTGGTGCCGGAAGGCTGGTACTGGTTGCTCGCGGGTTTCCTGGTGTTCCGCTTCTTCGACATTCTCAAGCCGTGGCCGATCCGCTGGATCGACCGGCATGTTCATGGCGGAGTCGGCATCATGCTCGACGACGTGCTGGCCGGCGTGTTCGCCTGGCTGGCGATGCAGGGACTGGTGTGGGTATTTGCCTGATTCGAGGGTTGTCAGGCTAAAGAGGGTAATTAGGATGTCGCGGCGCTGGTTGGCAGGGGTGGTTTTGGCTGTGCTGGGCACTGTCGCCAGTGCGCAGGAAACCGCGCCGGCGCCCTCGGTTATTCGTCTGGCCAGCGAAGTCTGGGAAGACTACACCGCTGCCGATGGCCATGGGCTGGCCTGGGATGTGTTGCGCAAGGTGTTCGAACCGGTCGGAGTAAAACTCGATATTCGCAGCGAACCCTATACGCGTTCTGTAGGGCTGGCGCAGCGTGCTGAAGTCGATGCTTGCGTGGGCTCGTATCACGAAGAGTTCAGTGATCTGCTCTATCCGCGCTGGAATTTCGACACCGATCACGTCTATGCGCTGGGCCTTGCCAGCAACCCGGCACCAACGCTGGAGACCTTGGGCAACTATCGGCTGGCCTGGGTGCGCGGCTACGACTATCAGAGCTACTTGCCCAATGTACGCAGCTTCAACGAAGTGATCCGGCGCACCGGGATCCTGTCGATGCTGACCCACAACCGTGCCGACTATTACATCGACGCGCTGACTGAAATCAATTACGTGCTCAGTCGGGCGAGGGATCCGTCGCAATTTCGCACGACCCATGTTGCCGAGTTGCCGCTGTACCTGTGCTTCGCCAATACCCCCAAGGCCCGCACGTTGATGGCGCTGTTTGACCGGCGCATGGATCAACTGGTGAAGAGCGGCGAGCTGAAACCGATTTTCGAGAAGTGGAAGCAGCCGTATCCGTTTAGCGCGGGCGCGGCGAATCCCCTGTAGGAGCTGCGGCACGCTGCGATCTTTTGATCTTGATTTTGAAAGCCGGATCAAAAGATCGCAGCCTCGTTTCACTCGACAGCTCCTACACGGGTCTGTGTTGTCGGGTAAGTCATCAAACTTTTTGATCGTTATGCCCGATAATTCAGCCTAAGCGTCTGTAGGAACCTGCTGTTACAATGCCGCCCAGCGAATCTTCAGACTTTTTTTAGATCAGGAGCACACCGGTGCCTGTCGTTTTTGTCGCCGCTTCCAAGCTGCCAACGCCTTTTGCGCAATTCACCATGCACGGCTTTCTAGATGAAGCCACCGGCCGCGAGCATGTCGTGCTGAGCCTGGGTGATTTTGCCGACGGTGCCCCGGTACTCGGCCGTTTGCACTCCGAATGCCTGACTGGCGATGCCTTGTTCAGCCAGCGCTGCGACTGCGGTTCGCAGCTTGAGGGCGCGCTAAAGGCCATCGCCCGCGAAGGTCGTGGCGTATTGCTCTACCTGCGTCAGGAAGGTCGCGGCATCGGTCTGTTGAACAAGATCCGCGCCTACGAATTGCAGGATGGCGGCGCCGATACCGTTGAAGCCAACGAGCGTCTGGGCTTTGCCGCCGACCAGCGCGACTACGCCATGTGCCTGCCGATGCTCGAACACCTCGGGGTCAAAGCCCTGCGTCTGATGACCAACAACCCGCGCAAGGTCAAAGCCTTGACCGACATGGGCATCGTCGTCGCCGAGCGCGTGCCGCTGCACACCGGCCACAACCCGCACAACAAACTGTACCTGGCGACCAAGGCCAGCAAGCTCGACCACATGATGGGCAACGAGCATCAGGGCGAGGTAGACCGGGCGTGACTCGCGGTCAGGTAAAGCGTCGCCTCAGCGTCGACTGGTGGAAATACCTGGCGTTAGCGCTGGTGCCGTTGTTCGTGCTGAATGCTGTGTTTGCTCAGAACGAGCCGATTCTGCCGGTGCTGGCGATGCCGCTGTTTATCGCCGGTGTCGCGTCGATGTTCGTCAGCCTGAAGTTTTTTGGCCGCTACAAACATGCGCTGATCGCCACGCAGAAATCCCTCGACACTGCAGATGAACCGGCGGCCTGGATCGCCCTCGCAGCAAGTCGCCGAGCGGCATTTCTAGCGGCCGCGTTGCCCGCGTGGGTCGGTGCACTGGCGGTATTTGTCGGCCTTGAAGCCATACCGCTGATGTTGCTGGCGCTGTCCACCGTCGTGCTGTTTTACCTCTACCGTATCCCGCGTCAACTCGGCTGATGCGCCATCTCTGGCTGGCGGTTCTGCTGCTGGCCATCAATGGCCCTGTATTCGCCGCTCTGCGCGTGGTCAGCCTCGCGCCGTCGCTTTCTGAAATCGTCGTTGAACTGGATTCCGCCGATCTGCTGGTCGGCGTGCTGGATGCGGGCGAGCGGCCTGCAGCAATTGCGAATCTTCCCTCGGTCGGTCGCTATGGCCAGCTCGACATGGAGCGTTTGCTCAGCCTCAAACCTGATCTGTTGTTGCTCTGGCCCGGCAGTGTCGGGCCGGCGCAGCGCGATCAGCTCCAGCGGCTGAACATCCCTACTTACGTCGCCGAACCGCACAGTCTTGAACAGCTTTCTGCGCAGATCGAAGCCATTTCGTCTCAGCTCGGTCGGCCCGAGCGCGGGGCTGCGTTGGCGGCGGATGTTCGCAAGAAACTCGAGAACCTGCGCCAGCGTTATCACCGGGATAGGCCACTTAAGGTGTTCTATCAGGTGTGGGACAAGCCGCTGTATACCGTCGGCGGGGGGCAGATCATCAGCGATGCGCTTGAGGTGTGCGGGGCGCGCAATGTGTTCGGCGACTTGAGTCTGCCGGCGCCGCAAGTCAGCATTGAGGCGGTGTTGCAGCGAGATCCCGAGGTGATTCTGGCCAGTGATCAGGCGCAGCTGGATGCGTGGAAGGCGTGGCCGCAGGTGACGGCTGTAAAGCAGAGGCAATTGCTGCTGGTCACCGACAAAGGCCTGGAACGCCCGAGCGCTCAGATGATCGACGCTACCGCCAAACTCTGCCACCTCATCCAGCCTGACAATTAACCCCTGTAGGAGCTGCCGCAGGCTGCGATCTTTTGTTGTTGTTTTATAAGATCAAAAGATCGCAGCCTTCGGCAGCTCCTACAGGGAACATCAGCAATTTCAGAAGTTTCAGAAGTTTCAGAAGTTTCAGCGCAGTTCGGGGGTCCAGGTCACCCCAAACATCCACGCTCGACCTTCTTCGCGATAACCATATTGGCTGCCGTCATAGCTGTAGTTTGCGCGGCTGTGACCCTTGTCCAGCAGGTTATCCACCTTCAGATCCAGGTTGATCTCCCGGTTCAGCGCCCAACTGCTGCGCAGGCCGAACAGCGCATAGCCGCCTAGTGCTTGATTGTTGTTCAGGTCGTCATAACTGCTGCTCACCGCCTGCCAACTGGCGCCGAGGCTCAGTCGATCAAACTGCCGATCCAGATCCCAACTCAACGTCCGCCGTGCCCGCCGCGCCAACGTATGGCCGGTATCACGGTCGCGCGGGTCGATGATCGATACGCCAAGGTTGCTCTGCCAACCAAACAATTCCTGCTTCAGCGCTGCTTCGAAACCGTTGATCCGTGCTGAAGCCACGTTTTCCGGCCGTGAGTTGCTGCCGAAGATGATCGCGTCCTCAAGGTCCGTGCGGTACAGCGACGCTTCCAGACGACTGCTGTCGCTCAGTTGGCTGCGCCATTGCAGCTCATAGCTTTTCGAGGTTTCCGGTTTCAGGTTCGGGTTGCTGAAATCAGGGTAGTACAGGTCGTTGAAGGTCGGTGCACGGAAGCCTTCGCTGTAGCTGAGCAGCAGATCGTTGTCCGGATTAAGCGGCAGGGTGAAGGTGCCGCTCCAGGTGTTCTGGCTGCCGAACTGTTGGTTGTCGTCGTGACGCAAACCCAGCTCCGTGGAGAAACTGTCGGCCTGATAACGGTGCTGGATGAACGCGGCGCGGTTCCAGCGGCTGTCCTCGTCGAACGCGGTGCTGCTGTTGACCCGGTCTTCGTACCAGTCGCCGCCCAGGATCAGGCTGTTGCGCGCATCCAGGGTCAGGTCGTTCTGCCAGTTCACCGAGTCGCGGTAGGTGTTGAATACCGTGCGCTCGTCGCTGAGCTTGTCGAGGGTCTTTTCGCGGTTCTCTGTGTGGCCGAATTCGACGCGGGTTTTCCAGATATCGTTGACCCGGGCATCGACGTAACTGCTGACGCTACTAACGTTGAAATCGCTGTAAGGCTGTTGCTGGACCGCTTCGAACGTGGTCATGTCGAAGCGGCCGAACGGATTGTCGAACTCGCTTTTGCCACGGTTATCCAGCAGGTTGGCGCCGACTTCTATGTCATCAGTCAGCGCATGGCTGAGGCTCAGGCTGACGGACTTGTTGCGGTAGGCGTCGTGATCGCCGTCGCTTGGATATGACTCATGAGTACGGTCGATCCCGGCGGTTTCATCCAGGCTGGCGCCGAGGTTGAAGCGGGTTTTGTCGTCGCCACCGGATAGGCCGAGGCTGCGCTCCCAGGTTTGATGGCTGCCGAAGCCGACATGCATGCGCGGTTGCAAGCCTTGCTCAGTCCCACGGCGGGTAAAAATCTGAATCACCCCGCCAATCGCATCGCTGCCGTAAATCACCGAGCGCGAACCGCGCAGCACTTCCACGCGTTCGATCTGCTCGATGTTCAGGTGCTGCAGATTGCTGTCACCGGAAGTGGAGTTGCCGATGCGCTGGCCGTCGACCAGCACCAGGCTTTGCGCCGACTGCGTGCCGCGGATATAGACCCCGGGCAAGCTGCCGCGTCCACCTGCTTGCGCTACTTGCACGCCTGGCACACGACGCAGCAGGTCCGGCACATCGCTCGGTTGCAGACGATCGATGTCTTCGCGGGTGAACACGGTGTTGGCGGCGCTGCTGTCATTGCGCGCTTCGACCTGACGATTGGCGCTGATCAACACGTCCGATAGCTTCAGCGCTTGATCGCGCTCGAAAGTGTCGGCGACAGCGCTGGCGGTCGGTAGCAGAAGGAAGGGCAGGGCGAGACGCGAGAGTTTCATGGCAATCCATGGTTTATGCAAAACCGTGTAGGAGCTGCCGAAGGCTGCGATCTTTTGATTTTGCTTTTAAAAAGTCTGGAGCTGCCGAAGATCAGGATCAAAAGATCGCAGCCTTCGGCAGCTCCTACAGGGGGCCGCGTTAGCGGTTCAACAGTTCCAGACGCTCGCGAATCGACGCTTCGATCCCGGCCTCATCCAGCCCACACTCGGCCAGCATCTGCACAGGCTTTGCATGCTCGACGTAAACATCGGGCAAACCCAGATGCAGCATCGACTTGAGGATATTCTCGCGGGCAAGAAATTCGCTGACCGCACCACCGGCACCGCCCATGATCGCGTTCTCTTCGATGGTCACCAGCAACTCGTGACTGCCGGCAATCTCGCGTACCAGAGCTTCGTCCAGTGGTTTGACGAAGCGCATGTCGACCACTGTCGCATCCAGCTTCTCGGCGACTTTCAGCGCCTCGGTCAGTTGCACGCCGAACACCAGCAGGGCGACTTTGCTGCCTTGACGCCGAACGATGCCTTTGCCGATCTCGATCGGTTCGAGGTCTTTCTCGATTGCCGCATTCGGGCCGTTGCCGCGCGGATAACGCACCGCCGCCGGGCCGTTGTAGAGATGACCGGTGGTGAGCATTTTGCGCAATTCGTTTTCATCGCTCGGGGTCATGATGACCATGCCCGGGATGCAGCGCAGGTACGACAGGTCGAAGCTGCCGGCGTGGGTCGGGCCGTCTTCGCCAACCAGGCCGGCGCGATCGATGGCGAACAGCACGTCGAGGTTCTGCACCGCCACATCGTGGACGAGTTGGTCGTAACCGCGCTGAAGGAACGTCGAGTAGATCGCTACTACCGGTTTTGCGCCTTCGCAGGCCATGCCGGCGGCGAACGTCACCGCGTGTTGCTCGGCAATCGCCACGTCGAAATAACGCAGCGGGAAGCGCTCGCTGAACGCCACCAGATCCGAGCCTTCCTTCATCGCCGGGGTAATCCCGACCAGGCGCGGATCAACTGCGGCCATGTCGCACAGCCAATCGCCAAACACCGCCGAATACTTCGGCCCGCCGGTTTTCTTCGGCGCAGCGGCCGGTGCGTCGACAGGTTCGAGTTTGGTGATGGCGTGGTAACCGATCGGATCGACTTCTGCCGGGGCGAAGCCTTTGCCTTTCTTGGTGACGATGTGCAGGAATTGCGGGCCCTTCAGGTCACGCATGTTGCGCAGCGTGGCGATCAGGGTCGGCAGGTCGTGGCCGTCGATCGGGCCGATGTAGTTCCAGCCCAGCTCTTCGAACAGGGTGCCTGGAACCAGCATGCCTTTTGCGTATTCTTCGGTGCGGCGGGCGATTTCCCAGGCGCCGGGCAGGCGCGACAGCACTTTTTTACTGCCTTCGCGCATGCTCGCGTAAGTGCGGCTGGAAAGAATCTTCGCCAGATAATTCGACAGACCACCGACGTTGCGCGAGATCGACATGTCGTTGTCGTTGAGGATCACCAGCATGTTGGCGTTGACTTCCGGCGCATGGTTCAGCGCCTCGAAGGCCATACCGGCGGTCAATGCGCCGTCGCCGATCACGGCAATCGCCTTGCGATCACTGTTCTGCAGGCGGGCGGCAATCGCCATGCCCAGCGCTGCGCTGATCGACGTGCTGGAATGGCCGACGCCAAAGGTGTCGTACTCGCTCTCGGCGCGACGCGGGAAAGCGGCGATGCCGTCCTTCTGGCGCAGCGATTCCATGCGCTCACGGCGACCGGTGAGGATCTTGTGCGGATAAGCCTGATGACCAACGTCCCACACCAGCCGGTCGTCCGGGGTGTCGAAGACGTAATGCAACGCGATGGTCAGCTCGATGACGCCCAGACCGGCACCGAAATGCCCACCGGTCTGGCCGACCGTGTAGAGCAATTCCAGGCGCAACTCATCAGCCAGGGTTTCCAGCTCGGCTTCGGCTAACCGGCGCAGGCCGTCCGGCGTATTCGCACGGTCGAGCAGGGGCGTGGTCGGGCGCTTGCGGGGAATCTCATGAAACGTCGTGGGCATCAGGCGAATCGTTATAGGTATAAAAGATGCGGCAGTTTACCTGATGCATCGCCCACTGCCCACGCGTTGATCTTTTTTGGCCGATTCGCCGTCAGCTGCGGCGCTCGACGATATACCGGGCCAGCTCGCGCAACGGCTCGGCTGCCGCGTCAAACGGTCGCAGGGCGTGCAGGGCCTGATCGCGCAGCTCCAGGGAGTAGGCCTTGGCCGCGTCCAGGCCGAGCAGCGCCGGGTAGGTCGGCTTATCCCGGGCGATATCGGCGCCCTGGCGTTTGCCGAGGGTTTCAGTATCGCTTTCGACATCGAGAATATCGTCCTGCACCTGGAAGGCGAGGCCGATGGCTTGTGCGTAAGTCTGCAAGGATTGCAGTTCATCCGGCTCGGCACGGCCGCTGGCCAAGGCGCCAAGTTTGACGCTGACTTCGATCAGCGCACCGGTCTTGTGCCGGTGCATCTGCTCGAGGGCTTTTTGATCGAGCTTGAGACCGACCGAGCCGAGGTCGATGGCTTGACCGCCGACCATACCAGCCGGGCCTGCGGCCAGTGCGAGCGCACTGACCATCTGCAAACGGATATCGGCGCTGAGGTCGCTCAGGCGCGGATCGAGCAAGGCGCTGAACGCCAGACTCTGCAAGCCGTCACCGGCGAGAATCGCGCAAGCTTCATCGAATTTTTTGTGAGTGGTGGGCTGGCCGCGACGCAGGTCGTCGTCGTCCATCGCTGGCAAATCGTCGTGCACCAGCGAATAGGCGTGGATCAGCTCCACCGCGCAGGCCGCGCCGTTAGCCTGCTCAGGCTTGCCACCGAGGGCTTCGCACGCGGCGTAGGCCAACAGCGGACGCACGCGTTTGCCGCCGTTCATCACGCTGTAGCGCATGGCCTCGTAAAGGCGCGCCAGCTCCGGCAACGGGGCGTTGAACAGGCTTTCCAGTGCCGCGTTGACCCGGGCCTGGCTGGTCGCCGAATACGCTGCAATCATTCTGGCTGTTCCGCGTCGAAGGGTTCCTCGGCGAGTTCGCCATCGCGCTCCAGCAGCACTTGCACCTTCTGCTCGGCCTGAGCCAGCGCTGCCTGGCAGTCACGGGTCAGCCCGATGCCCTGCTCGAAAGCGGTCAGCGAGTCTTCCAGCGACAATTCACCGTTCTCCAGACGCTCGACCAGTGTTTGCAGGTCGGCGAGGGACTGTTCGAAATCCAGTGCAGCTTTTTTGCGGGCCATGGCGGCAGTTTCCGGTTGACGTTAAACCGGCGCTACACTAGCAGATAGGGGGGGTATGGGCAAATGAGCGGGGCGATGTCAGCAAGAACAAAGATCCCTTGTGGCGAGGGGATTTATCCCCGATCGGCTGCGCAGCAGTCGTAATCAATGCTGACTCTGTAGACCTGAAGATAGGTGTTCTTAACTTTTGGGGATGCTGCGCAGCCCAACGGGGATAAATCCCCTCGCCACAGGATTTGTGGTGATTCAGGGTTATTCGGCTCATTTTGTGAGCCGAATAACTTCGCTATTCGGCTCACTACCTTCAAAAGGCAGGTTTCCTACAGCGATAGCACATGTATCCGATTGTTAAAAAACCGCCGAATGGCTAATCTTCGCGCCTTCAACGACCCGGCAGTCACGGGTCTTTCAGACGAAACGCAGTTTTAGAGGCTGTGAAGTACCGAGGATCGGGTGCAAGGTTTCGTTCAGGCATGGCAGGAGGCATTACATGCGTTCATTCATTTTGCTGGTGATCGGGATGGCCTGCGCATCCGCGCTGCTGGCCGCACCGAGTGCCGAGCTGTCGGAACCGGTGGGTGGCTGGCGTTATCACGGCTTTCTCGATCGCACGGAAAACCCGCAAGTCGCCTATCCGACGCCGCCGATCGACCGCGGCATCCAGCGCAATCGCACGATGATCCAGGGCCAGCTCAAGGCCATCGGCCATATGCGCCCGCCGCACAGCCTCGCCGTCAATGGCAATCCGCTGAATCTGTACACCGACGATCAGGGCCGTTTCGCCCGGCCATATGCCTTTGGCGCCGGTTCCAACAGCGTCGAGGTGATCAGCGCCGAGGGCCAGTCGCTCAAGCGCGTGCAATTTTATGAAGCAAATAATTTGCGCACGCCGGCGCGAATTCGTCTTGTCTTGGGATGGGACGATCCAAAGGCTGAGCTGGATCTGCACATTGTCACGCCCGATGGCCAGCATGCCTTTTGGGCGCGGCCGGCGCTGAGCAATGGCGGCGGCCTCGACCCCGATGGCGTCGATGGCCCCGGCCCTGAGATGTTCACCATGACCGCGCCGCTGCACGGCACCTATCTGGTTTACGTCAACTATTGGGGCAACTTCGGCAATGGCGGCTATAACTTCGAGGAGACCAGCAACCAGAACGAGGTGATTACTTCGCAAATCACGCTGGTGCTCAACGAAAACACCGTCGACGAAAAACGCGAGACGTTCATCGTGCCCCTGCGGGCGATTGGTGATCTGCTGCTGGTCAAGACTTTCAACTATTAAGTATCCCGCCATGGATGAAATCGTGAGCTTTGGGAATGAGCGTGAAGATGAGCGATAACACTGTTACCCCGGCTGCCGAAACACCTGCTGGCAAACCTTCCCGGCGCTGGCCGTTGCTGTTGGCCGGGCTGTGCCTGGTGGCTGGCGTAGCAGGCGGTTTTGGCTGGCTGCTGCTCAAACCCAAGGCGCCGCCGGTGGAGCTTGCCGGTGACAAACTTGGCCTGAGCCGCCCGGATGCATTGCTGGAAACCCGCTCGCTGAGCCAGTTGCCCAAAGACCTGCTGACGGTGCCGTTCCTCAAGGCCACGCTCACCGAAGATTTCGTCTTCTATTACGAAACCCACGCCGATCGCCTCGGCTTGATCGGCAGTCTGCGCCGAATCATTTACGAGCATGACCTGAAGTTGCAGGACAGCTTGATCGAACAACTTTTCGATCAGCCAGCCGATGTCGCGCTGTGGCGCGGTGCCGATGGTCGCTTGAAGGACTTTCTGCTGGTAATGGATCGCGGTGGTTTGGCCAAGCTGCTGGAGCCGCTGGCGAAAGTGGCGCTGGATGACACGCAACTCAGCGTTTTCGGCAACCTCAAGGTTGGCAGTGACGAGGTGCCGCTGTACCAATTGAGCTACAACGCCAGCAAATCGCTGCTGTTCGCTTCGCGCGGCGACAAACTGGTGGTGCTGTCCAATCCGGCCAAGTACTACGACCCTGAAAGCGGCGTGTCCGAAGAGTCCGGCCACGTTTCACCGCAAGCACTGGCGGCATTGCTCAACGGCGAAAAGCTGTTCCCCGAAGCCTTCGGCCTGCCTGCTAAAACCCCGGAAACCAAACAGCGACTCTCGGTGAATTCCAGCGTCCTCGCCATGGGCTACCAGCGCTTCATTCCGAACTTCGCCGGCCTGCGTTTCGACATGGACGACAAGGGCTGGCACAGCTATCTCGCAATGGATGAGCTGGAAAACCAGCCGGAATTCGATTTCAAACCGGTCTGGCAAGCCATGCCGCTGGGCGCCAGTGCCTGCGTAACGTTGCCGGTAGCTGCCGAACCGCAAAAGCCGTTGCTGGTAAAACTCGGCGCCGAAGACGCCGTGGCGCAGACGCTCACCGAACACGTGGCTGGCGCCGCGGGCCTGTGCTGGTACGCCGATTCGCGTTTGTACACGCCATTGCTGGTCGCCAGTCTTAAAGACGAGGACAGCAGCAAGCTCGACGGTGATCTCGGCAAGCTGTTCGGTTCGATGGTCGGCGCCTTCGAGTCCAACGTCGAAGAAAAAGTATTCCCGGTGGTGGAGAAACAGGAAGGCCAGAGCCACGTCTGGCAGCGTCAGGTCAGCTCCAACTTCGGTCCATACGCGGCCAAGGACGCAGAGAATCCGGATGCAGTCAGCGGCAAGGCGTTCATGAAGGTCAGCCTCGCCCGTCACGGCTCGACGCTGCTGTTTTCCCTCGACGACAAACTCGTCGACAAGGCCCTCGGCACCCTCGACAAACGCTTCCCGCCGATGGCCGATGTGCTGCCCAAAGATGTGCTGATGCCGATCTATTTCGGCCCGGATTCGATGGCGCAACTGATGCAGCAGGAAACCCTCGACAGCCTGCCGCAAGACATGGAACCGGTGTTCTACAACGCCGCGCAAACCTATCTGATCCCGAAACTTCGCACTCTCGGCGGCTACGGCAAATATGCCCTGACCTTGCCAGAAGGCAGCGAGCCGGATGGTCACTGGCAGTGGCTGCCGCTGGAGTGGAAAGCGCTGTGACGGCACTGATCCGCAGCCTCGGCTTACTCGCGCTGTTACTCAGCGCCGGCGCCCGAGCCGTCGAAACGCCTGCGCTCGATCCTGCACAATCCCAGGTGTTTCGCGCCTGGTTCGTGCGCATCGCCCAGGAGCAACTGAGCCAGGGCCCGAGCCCGCGCTGGTATCAACAGGATTGCGCCGGGCTGGTGCGCTTCGCTGCCAACGAAGCGCTGAAAGTCCACGACGACAAATGGCTGCGCAGCAATGGCCTGTCCAATCGTTACCTGCCGCCGGAACTGTCGCTGAGCGAAGATCAGCGCAAGCTCGCCCAGCAATGGCAGCAGGGCGGCGGCAAGATCGGGCCGTACGTCAACGCAATCAAACTGATTCAGTTCAACAGTCATCTGGTCAGCCGCGACGTGTCGCAGGCGCGGCCCGGTGACCTGATGTTTTTCGATCAGGGCGACGACCAGCACCTGATGATCTGGATGGGCCGCTACATCGCCTATCACACCGGCACCACCACCCCGACTGACAACGGCATGCGTTCGGCAAGCCTGCAGCAACTCATGACATGGAAGGACACCCGATGGATACCCGACGCAGCCAACCCCAACTTCATCGGCGTCTATCGACTGAACTTTCTCTCCCAATGACCGGTGCCCGCATGCTGCGTTTACTGCCTCTGCTGTTGCTATTAGCCCTGCCATTTTCGGTAGTGAACGCCGAAGACACTGTTGCACCGAGCGGCTATACGCCGGTGTCCGGCGAAAGTTTTTTCCTGCTGGCTGACAGCAGTTTCGCTGCCGACGAGCAGGCCATGGTTCGCCTCGAAGCGCCGGGTCGCGATTATCGGCGTTTCCGCATGGAGCCTTACGGCGGCGCCGACATTCGCGTGTACCGCATCGACAAGCCGCTGGACTTCCTCAAACGCCAGAAGAACCTGCACCGGGTGGTCAGCGACGGTCAGTTCAAGGGCGAAGGCTTGTCCAACACCCTCGCGTATCTGTGGGACAACTGGTACCGAAAATCCCGTCGGGTGATGCAGCGAGCGTTCTCCTATGAGTCGCGCAAACAGGTCACCGAGGAAGTGCCGGAACTGAAGATGGGCAACGCCATCGCGGCGCCGACACCGTATGACGCGCAGCCGCAATTCGCGCTGATTCCGGGCTTGCCGGTGGTCAGCCAGTTCCGTTATCCGCTGTGGCAGGCCAAGCCGATTCAGCCGCCGGCCGGGGTCAACCTGGCCGGGTCTTCCAGCGACTTTGTCAGCGTCGCACCGGGCAACGTTTACATTCCGCTGGGTCAGTTGAAACCGGGCCTTTATCTGGTCGAAGCGCTCATCGGTAAATATCGCGCGACCACCATGGTCTTCGTCTCCAACACCGTTGCGGTGAGCAAGATTGCCGGTGACGAGTTGCTGGTCTGGGCCGCGCGCAAGCACGAAGGCAGTTCGGTGCCGAAGGTCAATGTGCTGTGGACCGACGGCCTCGGCGTGATGAGCAGTGGCGCCACCGATGCCGATGGTTTGCTGCGCCTGAAACACGTCAGCCCCGAGCGTTCTTTCGTCATCGGCGAGGACGAGGAGGGCGGTGTATTCGTCTCGGAAAACTTCTATTACGACAGCGAAATTTACGACACCAAACTCTATGCCTTCACCGACCGACCGCTGTATCGCCCAGGTGATTGGGTGTCGCTGAAAATCGTCGGCCGCGAGTTCAAGAATGCGCGGGACTCGGTGCTGCCGGGCGCCGCAGACGTCAATGTCAGCGTGCTTGATGCCACTGGCACCGAGCTGCAACGCCTTGATCTGAAACTCGATTCGAAGGCCGGCACTCAGGGCCGCTTCCAGCTACCGGATAACGCGGTGGCGGGCGGTTATGAAATTCGCTTCAACTACAAGGATCAGGCCTACAGCAGCGCCTTCCGCGTGGCTGAATACATCAAGCCACACTTCGAGATTTCGCTGAATCTGGCCAAGCAGGATTACCGCACCGGCGAGCTGGTCAAAGGCAGTCTGGTGCTGCTGTACCCGGACGGCAAACCGGTGGCCAACGCCAAACTGACCCTGAGCCTGCGCGCGCAACAACTGTCGATGGTCGACAACGAACTGCAATATCTCGGGCAATTCCCGGTGGAACTGACCAGCACCGAACTGACCACCGACAGCAAAGGCAACGCCACCCTCGACCTGCCGGCCGCCGATAAACCGAGCCGCTACATGCTCACCGTGTTCGCCAGCGATGGCGCGGCGTATCGGGTCAAGACCACCAAGGAAATCCTCATCGACCGTGGCGCCGCGAGTTTCCGCTTGAGCGCGCCGCAGCGTTTCAGTGCGGTCGGCGACAAGGTCGCGTTCAGCTACGCCAATGAGGGCGGCGCCGAGCAGAGCAAAGCGGTCACGCCGAGCACTTACGGCTGGGTACGTCTGGAAGACCAGAGCACCGGCGAAGGTAAACTCGCGGCAACTGACAAAGGCTTCAGTCTGGCCTTCGAACGTCCGGGCACTTACAACCTGACGCTTAAGGATCAGCACGGTCGCGTCCTCGGCGCCACCGGTCATGCGGTCACCGGTGACGGCGTCAAAGCGGTGCCAGGCACGGTGGAAATCGTCCTCGACAAACCTGAGTACAAGGCCGGCGACGAAGCGCTGGCGCTGATCACTTTTCCTGAGCCGGTCAATGATGCACTGCTGTCGCTGGAGCGTGACAAGGTCGAAGCCACCGCGCTGCTGGCCAAGGGCGGCGACTGGTTGAAACTGGAAAAACTCAGCGACACCCAATACCGCGCACGCATTCCGGTGAAGGACAATTTCGCGCCGAACCTGACCTTCTCCGTGCTGTACACCAAGGGCGGTCAGTACAGCTTCCAAAATGCCGGGATCAAAGTGATCGCGCCGCAAATCGACGTGGCGATCAGCACCGACAAACAGGTGTATCTGCCGGGTGACACGGTCACCGTCGACCTGACTACGCAGTTCGCCGGCAAAGCAATTCCGGCGCATCTGACGGTGAGTGTTGTCGACGAAATGGTTTACGCGTTGCAGCCGGAAGTCGCGCCGACCATCGACCAGTTCTTCTACCATCCACGGCGCAACAACGTGCGCACCAGCGCCAGCCTGTCGTTCATCAGTTACGACGTGGCGCTGCCGGGCAGCCCGGGCGCACCGGGCAAAGCCAACCGCAGTGAACGCGGGGTAAAAGTGCTGGAGCGGCCGCGTCGTGAAGACGTCGACACCGCCGCATGGCAACCGGAATTGCTCACCGGTGTCGATGGTAAAACCCGCTTCACTTTCAAGATGCCGGACTCGCTGACCCGCTGGCGCATCACCGCCCGCGCCATCGCCGATGACGGTCAGGTCGGCCAGAAGAAGCAGTTTGTCCGCTCGGAAAAACCGCTGTACCTGAAGTGGAGCGGGCCGAGCAAATTCCGTAGGGGCGATCAGCCGCAACTCGGTATTTTCGCGTTCAGCCAAGCCGAGAAACCGGTCAAGGCTGAGCTGGTCACCCACTACGCCGGCACCGAACAACGCATGCCGGTAACCCTGAACAACGGCATCAACTACCTGCCGCTGCCGGCGTTCGCACTGGCTTCCGGCGAGTGGACGGCGGAGTTGGTGCAAGACGGCAAAATCGCTGATTCCCTGGCCGTACGCTTGAGCGCAACCGGTGACGGCTGGCAAGTGACGCAAATACAAAGCCTCGACGTGGCCAGCGGCGACACGGCGCTGAGCTTGCCTGCGGACGCGACCGACATTCGTCTGCGTCTGGATGACAGTCCGCAAGCGGTGTTCCGCTCGGTGCTCGATGATCTGCTCAGCTTTCCGTACGGCGGCGTCGAGCAGACCGCCAGTCGCTTGTTGCCGCTGAGCATTGCTTATCCGTCGCTGGCATCGAGCCCGCAGATCCGCGATCGCTTGCGTCTGATCATGCAGAACAGCCGTCTGCGGTTGGTGCAAATGGCCGGGCCGTCGGCGAGCTTCACCTGGTGGGGCTACGACGGTGAGCCCGATGCTTTCCTCACTGCGTACGCTTACTTCGCCGACTGGAACGCCAGCCAGGTACTGGATCTGACGCTGCCGCCGGAGCATTGGCAGCGGGTGTTGGAGGTGTACGCCAAACAGGCGCCGAACACGCCGTTGCTGCAACGGGCGCTGATTCTGTCGTTCGCCAAGCAGATGCATTTGCCGGTGAACACGCTGCTGACGGGGTTGATGGAAGATCTGGCGAAGGCCGGTGAAGGCAATGCCGAAACCCTGATGGACGATGGCGTAGACAGTCTGGTGATGAGCGATCCGGATTCGGCGCTCGGTCTGGCGGCGGCGCGAGTGTTGACCGCATCGCTGGCCACGCAGTCGAAAGTCGCGTTGCCTGACGCATTCAATCGTCAGGTAGGCGCTGCGCAACAGCGTCTGTCGGTCAGTTCGCAGCCGTTTGTCGAAGCGCTGAATCTGTCGCTGCAACCATTTGATCAGGCTCGCGCCCTGGCCTTGCTGCAACGCCTGTTGCCGCAGCAATCGACGCTCGAACGCGCACTGGCGTTGACCTGGCTGCAACGCAGCATCGCCCAGGCTTCGCCGACCATTGCGCTGACGCCGGGTGAAGGCTGGAAGAAAAGCTACGGTGCCAGTGGCGAGATGTTCTGGACGTGGCAGGGGGCGACGCCAGTGCCGAGCGTGTTGACGGTTTCTGGCACTCAGGAGCGTCCGCTGCGTGCGGCCCTGAGTTTCCAGACTCAACAGCCAGTCGTCGATCCAATGGCCGTGACCATCACCCGTCGCCTGTCGCGACTGGTGCCGGGCGACGAAGCGTTCACCTTCAAACTGGAACCGGTCGGCACTAAGCCGCTGTCCAGCGACAGCCTGTATCTGGACGAAGTGATCCTCACCAGCAAAGCGCCGAAACCGCTGCGCTACGGCATGCTGGAAGTGCCGCTGCCGCCGGGCGCCGATGTCGAGCGCACAACGTGGGGCATCAAGTTGCAGGGCAAGGACGGCACCGAACCGACCGCGCTGGAGAAAGCGCGTTTCGAGCCGGGGCAGTTGGCTTATGCCGTGCCGGTGGATGCGCTGAGCGGCGAATTGCGTCTGCGCCATCTCGTGCGTTTCTCGCAGAAGGGCCAGTTCAATCTGCCGCCAGTGCGCTTCACTCAGGTCTACGCGCCGCAGCATCAGGCTCAGGAAGCGAAAGCCGCCCTTGGTCAGGTCACGGTCAACTGACATGAAGCGGCCGCTGCTGTGGCTGACGTTGTGTGTGATTCCCGCGCTGGCGACAGCGCAGGATGAGCCTTTGCGCGTGGCCTACAAGGGCGAATTGTTGTCGTTGAGTCAAACGCAACTGATCGCTCGCGAGCCGTTGCCACCTTCGCTGGATGCGCCGCTGGGCAGTCTGTGGAAGCTGTTTGTTTATGCGTGGCTGGTGGATACCGGCGCTCGCGAGCCCGCTTATGAATGCCGCGGGCAGTCGAAAGAAGAAGTTTATTGCTGCAGCGCCGGCGGCAAGATCGAACGTGATCAGGCGTTGGTGAAGTCGTGTGGGTTGTATTTTGAGCCTGCGCGGTTGGGGATTTCTTCTGCTGATTGGCGGGCGTATTGGCAGACGCGGCAGGCACCGTCGTGGTTGCTGGATCTGCCAATGGTGCAACCGGCCACGCGAGTTTCTGTGGCTGACTTGTTAATGGTTTTATCTTCGCTGCCAGCTCAAGACCAGATGCGCCGCGTGTTGCTTGATGTCGTTCTGAATGTGGCGGATGGCAACGTCGTGGGTGAATTGGGTGGGCGCTTGCGGGTGAAAACCTGGAGCTGGCTCGGCGATCAGGATCCACAATCGAGGCAGGGCGGATTTGCCGGTTGGACGGTGGACGGTTCGCCTGTGTGGGCGGGTGGGCGTGGCACCAGTCAGATGGTTCTACGAAATTACGGTCAGGCACTGGCGACGGTGTTGCCTACTGCTTGGCCAGCAGAGACGGGCCGATGTGTCGAAGTCGGGCTGTTCTCGCGCTATCCGGTTTTACGTGTTTTGGCTGGCGAGCGGGCGGTGACTTCCGGCCCGTTGCAGGGCGATTACCGCGTCGAATTCGCTAACGGCAATGCGCTGGATATCCACAGCGACGGCGAACTGTTTCTGCTCAACAACAAACTTGTCGCGCGTCTGGGTCGCGAAGAATACGTCGCCCGCGTGCTGGATCGCGAAGCCAAACCCGAACCCGCCGAAGCCGCCAAAGCGCTGGCCGTGGCGATCCGCACCTACCTGCTGCAAAACGCTGCGCGTAACGGCGATTGCCTGAGTATCGATGACAGCAGCACCCGCCAACGCGTCGCCCCGCGTCCGGCCTCGGCGGAGTCTCGCAGTATCGCCGCATGGACCGCGGATCTGGTGTTGGCCGGCAGCACCGTCACCTATCATTCCGATCAACCCGGCCCGGACAAACTCGCTTGGCAACAAGCCGTCGAACAGGCCAATGCTGGCCAGCGCTACGACGCGATTCTGCTCCACGCCTATCCGCGCGCAAGCCTTAGCCGTTGGGATAATCCGGTCGCTTCCTGCGAAGCACTGCCCGCCGCCCAAGACTGGCTGCACAAGCAACGACGCGGCTGGCGCCCGAAGCTTGAAAGCGAAACCGGCTACAACGAAGTCAGCACGTTCGCCGTGTGCAAACTGGCTTTTGGCAGACCCTTCGTCGACCGCGAGCGCCAACGAATCTATGTGCGCGGCGTGTTGACCCTGCAGGATCGCCTCGACCTCACCCACGAATATCTGCACCTGGCCTTTGAAGCACATCCCAACGGCCAGGATGAAACCTACATCGAAGGGCTCGCCCGTCACCTCTTGCTGGAATAGACCATGACATTCCGTTATCCACAGGTCTTGCTGCTGCTCTGCACGCTAACCGCGCTATCGCCGGCCATCGCCGCCGACAGCGTCAAACTCGACACCCCGGTCGGCGGCTGGCGCAGCGGCGCGCCGCAAGGCGAGGGCGAAAGCTTCCGCCAGACCGTCAACTACCCAGCCTCCTCGGTGAACACCCCGATCGGCCAAGCCAACACCGCACGCATCAGCGGCGAAATCAAAACCACACCGAAGAGCCCAGAGCCCGGCCGCCTCATCGTCAACGGCGTCAGCATGCCGCTGAAAATCGACGACGCCGGCCGCTTCGACCGCCCATTCTCCTTCCCCAACGGCAGCAACAGCGTCGAAGTCCGCAGCCCCGACGGCAAACAACGCCACCGCACCCAATTCCTCAACACCAGCGGCGGCGCCACCCCGGCCAAACTGCGCGTCCTGCTCGCGTGGGACAGCGACGGCACCGACCTCGACCTGCACCTCGTCACCCCCGACGGCGGCCACATCTGGTACGGCAACCGCACCGCCCCCAACGGCGGCGCCCTCGACGTCGACGTCACCACCGGCTACGGCCCGGAAATCTTCGCCATGCCGGCACCGATCAAGGGCCAGTATCTGGTGTATGTGAATTACTACGGCGGTGGCTATCGCGGGGATGACGAAGGTGGGGATGAAGCAGTGCAGGCGCTGACGACGGCGCAGGTGACGGTGATTACTGAAGAAGGTACGCCGAGCGAGAAGATGGAGACGTTTTTGATCCCGATGCGGACGGCTGGGGAGTTGACGTTAGTTAAGGCGTTTAGTTATCCGTGAGGGGGAATGGGCAGCAGGTTGCTGCCCAATTGAATCGGTCAGCAGGCTGCTGACCGATTTCAGACCTAGTCATCACTGGGCGAGAGAGTTATAGGTCATCCAGCCTTACCGTTACCCGCTGAGGAGTGGCAATACGTTCGGTGGCGACGGCAATCAGTTTTTTATCCTGATCACTGGGTAGCGCCGTTTTGAATGGCAACTTGCCCCGGTCGGCGACGTACTGAAGTGTTTGGCGCAAAAGCTCTGAGGGCGTGATACCTAACCTTTCGAGTTCGGTATAGGAGCGCTGCTTCAGATCGTCGTCAATGTGAATTCTGATGAATGCCATGATGAAATACCTGTAATGACGCTTGTCGTTACCGTAACCATTACGCCCGGTGAACAACAAGTCCCGATTCAGGTTTTTAGGCAGGCATTAAAAAGCCGGCTTGTGGCCGGCTTCTCGGGGACTGGCTTGGCCTATTTTTGGTAAGCCTTGCCAGCCTTCAAAACGTACACCCGGATCTGCGTCCGGCTGTGGGACTTGGTCAGACGTTGGTCTGCCGCGTCGGGCGTCATCTGAGCCGCGGGAGCGGGGCGATGCGCGAATGTGGGGCGCAGGATACTGAGTTTTGCTTTGGATTCCCAGTGTGAAGTGCGGGTTAGAGCGACCGTAGCGGTACAAATCAGGATTTTGCACTGTTTTTCCGGGCCTCTTCGCGGGCAAGCCCGCTCCCACAGTGTTCTGTGTGAATACAGAATCAGCCAAACCAACTCAGAGAAACGGCACCACCGGCCTTCGTTTGCTCAGCGTCGACCACCAGAACACCCAACCCAATATATGGATCCGCTGCTCTTCGATTTGTGCGGGGCGGAAGACTTCGTCCGGGTATTCGGCGCTGTTGTGGCTGCGCAGGCGCAGGCCGTTGCCGGGCATGCGGTGCAGGTATTTGATGCGCAGCATGCCGTCGTGTTCGATGGCGTAGATTTCGCCGTCGACGACTTGGGTGAGGCTTCGGTCGATGGCGACGATGGAACCGTCATCGATGCGGTCGGCCATGCTGTTGCCGATCATGTGCGCGCAGATAGCGTCGCCTGGGCGGATTTCCAGTTGATCGAGGTGCGCGCGCAGCAGGCGGATGGACAGGTCCGGGTCCTGGATGACGTGGGTTTTTCCAGAGCCGTTGGTCTGCGGTGTTTCTTTGAAGAACGCCAGGTCGATGTCATTGGGGTCGATGACGGTGTAGACGCCGCGGATGGCGTGAGCGTCAAAGGTGTCGCCATTGCTCGCGGGCGGGGTCAGGCTTGGTATCTCTTTTGTGCCTTCACCGGTTTTCAGCCATTCGCTGTTGACGGACAGCAGGCGTGAGACTTCTTCCATGCGATACGCCGGGACGCCCCGGGTGTACCAGTTGTGGACATTTTGGGCTTCCGTGCCCCAGAACTTCGCGAAACCCGTGGTGGAGATGTTCGCTTTTTCCAGGAGTGCCTTGAATCTTGGACCGCTAGTGTTCTTTCTCATAAACACGGAGTCTACGGCCGTGCTACAGGGGTTTGAATAAACCTGACGTTCAAAAACGGGCTGAATTTTGCGACTGGATGTAAGACGTGCTTGTGGGAAATTACACAGGTTAAAACTTTTCTGTAGTCCGCAATAAACAGGCTGTTTAAGTCGGGCTGGCAGGTCAAAAAAAAACCCGGATCAACCGGGTTTTTTTCAAGCCTGTCACAAGTCGTGAAGCTTAGCCTTTGTAGGCAGCAACCGACTTGGTGATCGCTTCGCGGGCGGCGTCTGCACCGGCCCAGCCTTCGATCTTGACCCATTTGCCTTTTTCGAGATCTTTGTAGTTCGCAAAGAAGTGCTCGATCTGCTGGATCAGCAGCGGTGGCAGGTCGGTGTATTCCTTCACGTCGACGTACAGCTGGGACAGCTTGTCGTGTGGCACTGCGATAACTTTGGCATCGCCGCCGCCGTCGTCAGTCATGTTCAGGATACCGACCGGGCGAGCGCGGATTACCGAGCCTGGCGCAACCGGGTAAGGGGTTACAACCAGCACGTCGAGGGGGTCACCGTCGTCAGCCAGGGTGTTCGGGATGTAACCGTAGTTGGCCGGGTAGAACATTGGGGTGGCCATGAAACGGTCAACGAACAGGCAATCGCTGTCTTTGTCGATTTCGTATTTGATCGGCGCGTGGTTGGCCGGGATCTCGATCGCGACGTAGATGTCGTTCGGCAGGTCTTTGCCAGCCGGAATCTTGCTGTAGCTCATTGGGCGTTGCCCCCGTAGTTGACCAAAAACACTTGGCCGGATTGACCAAAAAGTGGCGGCGATTATAGGCATATTCTGCCGTCGACGCCATGAACCTAAAGTCGTGCAGAACTTAGTCGTGCGCCTGATAGACCGGGTCGCTGGCCTGAAGTTGCCGCAACCTGCCCAACGGGTCCTGGCGGTAGAAAAGCTGCAGTTGCGCGTAGACCTGTGGATAAGTCTCGTGCAGCAGATCCGGGGCGCTGAAGAAGTATTCGCTGGTGACGGCGAAGAACTCGGCCGGGTTCTCGGCGGCGTAGGGATCGATGGCGGTTTCTGCGTCAGGATTGTCGTCGAGCTGGCGGTTGAGATCGTCGTAAGCCGTCTGCATCACGTCGGCCCAGTCGCTGACGCGCATGTCGGTGTGCAGCGGCGGCAGGCCGTTGGCGTCGCCGTTAAGCATATCGAGTTTGTGCGCCAGTTCGTGGATCACCAGGTTGTAGCCTTCCCAGCCACCACTGGCTATCACGCCCGGCCAAGCGAGGATGATCGGCCCCTGCTGCCAGGCTTCACCACTGTGTTCGCCATCCCATTCGTGCTCGACGCCACTGGCATCGCGGTGACGCTGTGGGCTGAGGAAGTCGTCGGGATAGAGAACGATTTCGTGAAAACCCTGATACCAGTTCAAATCGCCCAGATGCAAAAGCGGTAATTGCGCCTGGGCGGCGAGCAGCAGGCGTTGTTCCTGATGCAATTCGACGCCGGGCAGGGCGCTCAGGTGTTTGTCTTCGAGAAACAGCACACAGGCTTCGCGCAGCCACTGATCTTCAGCGGGCGTGATGCCATCAAGAAAGCTCAGGTGATGGCGCACCCGTTGCCACATCTCGTCGGCAATCGGGTGCCTGGCCAGAATCCGCCGGCGGCGCCAGGCGCTCAGCGACCACATCGGCTTAGTGCGATTGGACTTTAGTGCCGCCAAAACGGCTGCGCACCACGCCGATGATCATCGGAATCAGCGACAGCAGAATGATGGCGACCACCAGCAACGACAGGTTTTTCTTGATGAACGGTACGTTGCCGAAGAAGTAACCCAAGGTCACCAGCCCGCCCACCCAGAGGATGGTGCCCAACACGCTGAAACCGAAGAAGCGCGGGTACGGCATCCTCGCTACACCGGCGACGAACGGTGCGAAAGTCCGGATGATCGGCAGGAACCGCGCCAGGGTCACGGTTTTGCCGCCGTGCTTGTCGTAGAAATCGTGGGTTTTTTGCAGATAGTCGCGGCGGAAGATTTTCGAGTTCGGGTTGCTGAACAGTTTTTCGCCAGCCGTTCGCCCGATGACGTAGTTGGTGCTGTCACCCAGGATTGCCGCGAGCATCAGCAGACCGCCCAGCAGCACTGGGTCCATGCCGCCGCCGGCCGCAACAGCGCCGGCAATGAACAGCAGCGAATCGCCCGGCAGGAATGGCATCACCACCAGGCCGGTTTCACAGAAAATCACCAGAAACAGGATGGCGTAGATCCACGGCCCGTAGTTGTTCACCAGCAAGTCGAGGTAAACGTCGAGATGCAGGATAAGGTCGAGCGGGTTGAAATCCATGGGGGCACCTGTATGGCGGCCCTACTCTGTGGGCCTGTGCGGATGACTTCGTGTAAGCCTACAGCGGGATGTAGTTTTTCTTACAAGCCGGAAAGATCGGGATTATACGGTTTGAATGATGACGCGCGTGTTGGTTTTGTAGCGGCGGATGTCGGGGTGTGAGGAATTGTCAGGGAAACAGCGCATATCGGGAGTTGGGAGAAGATCGTCCGGGCGCGCCCCGAACCTTCGGACGATCTTTTGACTTCAGAGCTCGTCGCTGATCGGCAGCACGTAGTTCTTGAACTCGGTGTCTTCCTTGAAGCCAATCGATTCGTAGGTTTTCTGCGCCACTTCGTTGTTGGCACTGGTGGAGACGCGCATGCGCACGGCCTGTGTTTCCTTGGCCATTTTCTTCGCGGTACGGATCAGGTTATCGGCGACCAGTTGTCGGCGGGCGTCTTCGGCGACGTAGATGTCGTTGAGGATCCACACGCGTTTGAGCGACAGCGAGGAGAAGCTCGGATACAGCTGACAGAAGCCCATCAGCTTTTTGTCGTCATCATCGGCCAGGGCCAGATAGATCACCGACTCTTTGCGGCGCAGGCGTTTTTCGAGAAACGCGCGGGAGGAATCCGGGTAAGGCAGGGAGCCGTAGAACTCGCGATATTTGACGAACAACGGAGTCAACAAATCCAGATGTTCGAGGGTCGCTTGAATAATCCGCATGATAGGTCTCGTCTTCAAGTGGCTGTCTTCAACTGCTCTGACGGCGATGGGAAACCCTGGCGGCCGTGCGTCGATCCTGCCTTAAACCAGCGCAGAAACGCAATGCGGAAACGGTTCAGGTTTGGGGCGGATGGAGTAGGAAGTTTCCTTTCATGTCCGCACCTGCGTCCGACTCCAGCGTCTGAACCTGTGCTTCGTCCTTCAGATTGACCCCCGACAGCTGTCGCCGGCAGGCTTCGCGCATCAGGTACAGCAAGCGATGGGCCGCCATGCCGTAGCTCAGGCCTTCAAGCCGCACGTTGGAAATGCAATTGCGATAAGCATCGGTCAATCCGATTTTTGGATTGTAGGTGAAATATAAACCGAGGCTGTCCGGGGAGCTGAGGCCCGGGCGTTCGCCGATCAGCATGACGACCATTTTTGCGCCGAGCAGTTGACCGATCTCATCACCGACGGCAACGCGACCCTGTTCCACCAGAACGAGGGGCGCAATCGACCAGCCGTCGCCGCCCATTTGCTCTTCCAGCCGGAGCAGAAACGGCTGGGTATGGCGATGCACCGCCAGCGCCGATAGACCGTCAGCCACGACAATCGCCAGATCGACGCCGCCCGGATGGGCCGCTGCGTAATCGCGCAAGGCCTGCGCTGACTCATCGCTGAGCTTGCGACCCAGGTCCGGGCGTTGCAGGTAGCTGTTGCGGTCCACCGCTGCGCTGTGCAAAAGCAGGCTTTCGCGCCCACGCTCACTCAGTTGCGCACTGAGCCCGGCATGATCGAACGGCAGATGCACCGCATCCCGCGCCTGAGCGTGGGCGTACTGGAAATCCAGTTGCGCACTGGTTGGCAGGCTGGTGCCGGTGCGGCCGAGGGCGATTCGCGCCGGGGTCAGGCGACGCAGTTCCAGCCATGGGTTTTGTGGGTCGACAGGCGGTTTATCCATCAGGCTCATCCCAGTTGCGCCAAGGCCTGGCGGAAGGCCGGCGGCAGGTTGTTGCCGAAGCGGACCTTGCCGTCCGCCTGGGTGAAGATGCCCATGTTCGCCAGCCACTGTTCAAATTCCGGCGCCGGTTTCAGGCCCAGGGTCTGGCGTGCGTAGAGCGCGTCGTGGAACGAGGTGGTCTGGTAGTTGAGCATGATGTCGTCGGAGCCGGGGATGCCCATGATGAAGTTGATCCCCGCCACACCGAGCAGGGTCAGCAGGGTGTCCATGTCGTCCTGATCGGCTTCGGCGTGGTTGGTGTAGCAGATGTCGCAACCCATCGGCACACCGAGCAACTTGCCGCAGAAGTGGTCTTCGAGGCCGGCGCGGATGATCTGTTTGCCGTTGTAGAGGTATTCCGGGCCGATAAATCCTACGACGGTGTTCACCAAAAACGGCTTGAAATGTCGCGCCACGGCGTAGGCTCTTGTCTCGCAGGTCTGTTGATCGACACCGTGGTGGGCGTTGGCCGACAAGGCGCTGCCTTGCCCTGTTTCAAAATACATCAGGTTTTGCCCGAGGGTGCCGCGGTTCAGGCTCAACCCGGCGTCGTAGCCTTCCTGCAACACATTGAGGTTGATGCCGAAACTGGCATTGGCCGCCTCGGTGCCGGCGATCGACTGGAACACCAGATCCAATGGCACGCCACGGTTGATCGCCTCGATCGAGGTGGTGACGTGGGTCAGCACGCAGGCCTGGGTCGGGATGTCGTAGCGCTGGATGATCGCGTCGAGCATTTCCAGCATCGCGCAAATCGAGGCGATGCTGTCGGTGGCCGGGTTGATGCCGATCATCGCGTCGCCATTGCCGTACAGCAGACCGTCGAGAATGCTCGCGGCGATGCCGGAGGGCTCGTCGGTGGGGTGATTGGGCTGCAGGCGCGTCGACAGGCGCCCGCGCAGACCGAGGGTGCCGCGAAACTTTGTGACCACGCGGATCTTCTGCGCCACCAGCACCAGATCCTGCACGCGCATGATCTTCGACACGGCGGCAACCATTTCCGGGGTCAGGCCGGGGGCGAGGGCGCGCAGGCTGGTTTCATCGGCGGCGTCGCTGAGCAGCCAGTCGCGAAAACCGCCGACGGTGAGGTGGCTGACCACGGCGAAGGCCGGTTTGTCGTGAGTGTCGATGATCAGCCGGGTGACTTCATCGGCTTCGTAGGGGATCAGCGCTTCCTGCAGGAAATGCGTCAGCGGTATGTCGGCCAGTGCCATTTGCGCGGCCACGCGCTCGCCGTCGTTGAGTGCGGCAACACCCGCGAGAAAGTCCCCGGAACGCGCCGGGCTGGCCTTGGCCATGACGTCCTTGAGGCTGTCGAAGCGGTAGGTCTGGGCGCCGACCGTGTGAGCGAAACTCGCCATACAGAATTCTCCGTGACGGCGCAGGTGTGCCCCTGCGCCGTGGTTTTCGACAGTCAGTGCAGGGCTTTTTCAGCGTTCTGAATCGCCGCGAATTCTTCTTCCGGCGTACCTGCTACCAAGTGATGTCGACTGTAGAAAGCAAAGTAAGCAATTAACACTCCATAGATGATAGCGGCACCGATCACCACCCGTGGATCGACGAGGAAACCCGCGATCACGGCGATGCAAGCCAGCACCAGCGCCACACCGGAGGTGAAAATGCCGCCGGGCGTGCGGTACGGCCGATCCATTTTGGGGCGGCGGATGCGCAGCGTGATGTGCGCCGCCATCATCAGTACGTAGGAAATGGTCGCGCCGAACACCGCCACCAGAATCAGCAGGTCGCCCTGGCCGGTCAGCGACAGACCAAAACCGATGATCCCTGGAATGATCAGGGCCAGCACGGGCGCCTTGCTTTTGTTGGTCTCGGAGAGTTTTCGCGGCAGGTAGCCTGCGCGCGACAAGGCGAAAATCTGCCGCGAGTAGGCATAGATGATCGAGAAGAAACTGGCGATCAGCCCGGCCAGGCCCACGAGATTGACGAAACTGCCCATCCAGGTCGAGCCACCATAGGCTTTGCTCAGCGCTTCAACCAGCGGGTTGCCCGACGTCAGCAGCGAATTGGCGCCCGCGCCACCAGGCCCGACGATCAGGATCAGCAGGGCAAAGGCCAGCAGCACCAGCATGGCGCCGATGAGTCCGCGTGGCAGGTCACGTTTAGGGTTTTTGGTTTCTTCGGCGGCCAGTGGCACGCCCTCAACGGCGAGGAAAAACCAGATTGCGTAGGGAATCGCCGCCCAGACGCCGACATAGCCGAACGGCAGGAAAGGGCTGGCGCCGGCAGCGCTGGTCACCGGAATGTCGAGCAGGTTGGCGACGTCGAAGTGCGGCACCATCGCCACCAGAAATACGCCAAGCGCCAGCGCTGCGACGGCAGTGATGACGAACATCAACTTCAGCGCTTCGCCGACCCCGAAGATGTGGATGGCGATGAAGATGACGTAGAACGTCAGATAAATCATCCAGCCGCCAATGCCGAACAGTGACTCGCAATAGGCGCCGATGAACACGGCAATTGCGGCGGGTGCGATGGCGTATTCGATGAGGATCGCGGTACCGGTCAGGAAGCCGCCCCACGGGCCGAACGCGCTGCGGGCAAAGCCGTAGCCGCCACCGGCGGTGGGAATCATCGAGGACAGTTCGGCCAGGGAAAAGCACATGCACAGATACATGGTGGCCATCAGCAAGGTCGCCAGGAACATGCCGCCCCAGCCGCCCTGCGCCAAGCCGAAGTTCCAGCCGGCATAGTCGCCTGAAATCACATATGCGACGCCAAGCCCCACCAGCAGAACCCAGCCGGCGGCGCCTTTTTTCAATTCGCGTTGTTGGAAGTAGTCCGAGCCGACTTTTTCAAAGTCGACGGAAGAGCCGGTCGCCGGAGCGCCAGCAGGGGATTCGCCAGGCATAGGGTTCACCATTTTTATTGTTGTATTGGCCCGGCTGTTCCGTCAGGAACTGTCGGGTTGAATGGCACGCAGCTTTCGCGAGCAAGCTCGCTCCCACAGATTTCCGTGGTTAGCTCAACATTGAGATCTAATACAGATCCCTGTGGGAGCGAGCTTGCTCGCGAAAGCGGACGAGAGGGCGACACAGAAATATCTGTGTCGCCCAAGGGCTTTAGAAGAAACCCAGCGGATTGATGTCGTAGCTCACCAGCAGGTTTTTCGTCTGCTGATAGTGATCGAGCATCATTTTGTGGGTTTCACGACCAACGCCGGACTTCTTGTACCCGCCGAACGCGGCATGCGCCGGGTACAGGTGGTAGCAGTTGGTCCACACACGACCGGCCTTGATCGCCCGGCCCATGCGGTAGGCGCGGTTGATGTCGCGGGTCCACAGGCCGGCGCCGAGACCGAACTCGGTGTCGTTGGCGATGGCCAGGGCTTCGGCTTCGTCCTTGAACGTGGTGATGCTCACCACCGGGCCGAAGATTTCTTCCTGGAACACACGCATCTTGTTGGTGCCTTTGAGCAGGGTCGGCTGGATGTAATAGCCGGTCGACAGATTGCCCTCGAGTTTTTCCACTTTGCCGCCGGTCAGCAGCTCCGCGCCTTCTCCCTTGGCGATTTCCAGATAGGACAGGATCTTGTCGAATTGCTGCTCGGACGCCTGGGCGCCAACCATGGTGTCGGTGTCCAGCGGATCGCCACGTTTGATTTGCAGGACTTTCTTCATCACCACGGCCATGAATTCGTCGTAGATCGATTCCTGAACCAGCGCACGAGACGGGCAAGTGCAGACTTCGCCCTGGTTGAAGAACGCCAGCACCAGACCTTCGGCGGCTTTTTCGATAAAGGTCGGCTCGGCCTGCATGATGTCTTCGAAGAAGATGTTCGGCGATTTGCCGCCCAGTTCCACGGTGGATGGGATGATGTTTTCGGCGGCGCATTTCATGATGTGCGAGCCAACCGGTGTCGAGCCGGTAAAGGCAATCTTGGCGATGCGTTTGCTGGTCGCCAGCGCTTCGCCGGCTTCTTTGCCGAAGCCCTGCACGACGTTCAGCACGCCCGGCGGCAGCAGGTCGCCGATCAGTTCGACCAGCACGGAAATACCCAGCGGAGTCTGCTCGGCAGGCTTGAGCACCACGCAGTTACCCGCCGCTAGCGCTGGCGCGAGTTTCCACGCGGCCATCAGGATCGGGAAGTTCCACGGAATGATCTGGCCGACCACGCCCAGTGGTTCATGGATGTGATAAGCCACGGTGTTGCCGTCGATTTCGGCAGCGCTGCCTTCCTGCGCGCGGATGCAACCGGCGTAGTAACGGAAGTGGTCGGCGGCTAGCGGGATGTCGGCGTTAAGGGTTTCGCGGATGGCTTTGCCGTTGTCCCAGGTTTCGGTGATCGCCAGCAGTTCGAGGTTCTGTTCGATACGGTCGGCGATTTTCAGCAGGACCAGCGAACGCGCCTGCACCGAGGTTGCACCCCAGGCGTCAGCGGCGGCGTGGGCGGCGTCCAGTGCCTTGTCGATGTCTTCGGCAGTGGAGCGGGGGAATTCGGCAATCGGTTGGCCATTGACTGGCGAGGTGTTGGTGAAGTACTGACCTTTGACAGGCGCGACAAACTCGCCGCCGATGTAGTTACCGTACTTGCTCTTGAACGAGACTTTGGCGCCTTCAGTACCGGGGTGAGCGTAACGCATGATGATGTTCTCCTTGGCTTTGTACTTATTAGAGAAACGCGCAAGTGCGCTTGCTATAAGCGTAGAGCAAAGGTCGGGCCACTGCCGTGCAGGTCAGGTAAATCAAGGCGTTGCGAGGTTTATGTCGGACGGGCGGATTACCACTGTTATGGTTTCGGTACAGATGGGAGGACAGTTTGTACCGCTTTTGGCACAGCCAGTGACCGGGCAGTCTGGCCAGCATTGCAATGGTGCAGCGGCAGGAGGATGCTCTGGGCATCATCGGTTTGATGGTCCCTACCGAAACCTGTAGGAGCTGCCGAAGGCTGCGATCTTTTGATTCTGCTTTTTTGCAGATCAAGATCAAAAGATCGCAGCCTTCTGCAGCTCCTACATGGGGAACGAGTCGACCTTTCGGGGAGAACAATAAGAAATGCACGACAACCATTTGAATCGCCATGCCCAACAGGTTCTTACCGCCACCCAAGGCAAACCGCACCTGCACGGGCCCGGAGCCGATCCGTCGATTGCCCGCTCATGGCTGCGCTGTCTTGAGGATTACCACCTCGACCCTGCCCTGAGCATGGCGCCTACCGTGCTCGAGCACGGGCGCGTTCTTGAAAGCCGAGAACGTCTGCAACAGGTGTTGCAGATTGCCGGCAATGAAATGAGCAGCCTGCATCAGCAACTCTCCGGCGCCGGACACGCGGTGCTGCTGACCGATGCCCGTGGGGTGATCCTCAACTGCGTCACCGCGCCGGCCGAACGGAAGATTTTTGAGCGTGCCGGCCTGTGGCTGGGCGCCGACTGGAGCGAAGCCTGTGAAGGCACCAATGGCATCGGCACCTGCCTGGTCGAGCGCCAGGCGCTGACCATTCATCAGGATGAACATTTCCGCGGGCGCCACACTGGCCTGACCTGCTCGGCGAGCCCGGTGTTCGATCCGCACGGCGAATTGCTGGCGGTACTTGATGTGTCCTCGGCACGTCACGACGTCTCGCGCCAAAGCCAGTTCCACACCATGGCACTGGTCAATCTGTCGGCGAAGATGATCGAGAGCTGCTACTTCCTGCGCTGTTTCGACAATCAATGGTTGCTGCGCTTTCATTTGCAGGCCGAGTCCGTCGGGCTGTTCAGCGAAGGGCTGCTGGCGTTTGATGGAGAAGGGCGGATCAGCGCAGTCAACCAGAGCGCGCTGAACCTGCTCGGGCATATTCGCGGCGGCTTGCTCGGTAAACCGGTCGAGGCGTTTTTCGATTGTTCGCTGGATGAGTTGCTCGGTCGTGCGAGCGCCAATGCCAGCGCCAGTTGGCCGTTACGCACCCGCGATGGGCGAAATCTGTTTGCCGTGTTGCGCGGCGAGTCGCGCAAAACGATACCGATCACGCCCGCGCCGGTCGTGGCGCAGGCTCCGCGTCTGTCGGGTATTTGCCTTGGCGACGCGGCGTTGCAGGCCGATTTTCGCAAAGCGCTGCGGGTGTTCGAACGTGATGTGCCGCTGTTGATCAATGGTGAAACGGGCTCCGGCAAAGAGGCTTTTGCCAAGGCTGTGCATCAGGCCAGTCAGCGCTCGAGCAAAGCCTTCGTAGCGCTCAATTGCGCGGCGATTCCCGAGAGCCTGATCGAAAGTGAGCTGTTCGGCTATCGTGGTGGCAGTTTTACCGGCGCGCGCAAGGACGGTATGCGCGGCAAACTTCAGCAGGCCGATGGCGGCACATTGTTCCTTGATGAAATCGGCGACATGCCGCTGGCCTTGCAGACCCGTCTCTTGCGGGTGCTTGAGGACCGGCAAGTGGTGCCGATCGGCGGTGAGCCGGAAGCGGTCAACGTGCGGATCATCAGTGCGACTCACCGCAATCTTCTGGAGCGAGTGGAGAACGGCAGTTTCCGCGAGGATCTGTATTACCGGCTCAACGGCCTGGAAGTGGCGTTGCCGGCGTTGCGTGAGCGCAGTGATAAATCGCAGTTGCTGGATTTTTTGCTGGCCGAAGAGGCGGGCGGGGATGTGGTGGTGATTGATGAGCCGGCGCGTCAGGCGTTGCTGGCGTTCAACTGGCCGGGGAATGTGCGGCAGTTGCGCAATGTCCTGCGCACGCTGGCGGCGTTGTGTGATGAGGGGCAGATCGGGCTGGAGGATTTGCCGGCGATGATCCGGCAGGTGCGGCCGGCGGTAGAGTTGGAGGTTATGCAATCCGATCATCCGCTGGAGGATGCCGAGCGCTTGGCCTTGCTCAATACTTTGGAGCAGACCCGTTGGCACATGACCCAAACCGCGCTGCAGCTCGGCGTCAGCCGGAACACCCTTTATAGAAAGCTGCGCAAACATGGGATTGAGCGGTGTGTCAGTTAGAAGGCCCTCACCCTAACCCTCTCCCAGAGGGAGAGGGGACTGACCGAGGTGTTCTTGCGGGGTACGTCGACCTGAAAAAACGAGTCGAGCTCTAGCTCTGAGAGGAGACGGGCAGTTGTAGATCCATAATCGACTCAGTCTCTCAGGTCGACGTATAGCAAAAGACATCTCGGTCAGCCCCCTCTCCCTCCGGGAGAGGGCTGGGGTGAGGGTAGCAATCCTGAGCCATACCGAAATGTTGCGCCCAACCAACCCCGGCCCATCACCTAAAGAGTGCGATTTCCCCCTCCCTACGCTAACCTGCGGCCATGTTTTACGAGGTCGACTATGCACATTCATATTCTGGGTATCTGCGGGACTTTCATGGGCTCGATGGCGGTTCTGGCCAAAGAGCTGGGCCATCACGTGACCGGCTCCGACGCCAACGTCTATCCGCCGATGAGCACGCAGCTCGAGGCCCAAGGCATTCAGCTGACGCAGGGCTACGATCCGGCCCAGCTCGATCCGGCACCGGATCTGGTGGTGATCGGTAACGCCATGTCGCGCGGCAATCCGGCGGTGGAATATGTGCTGAACAAAGGCCTGCCGTACGTCTCTGGCCCGCAGTGGCTGGCTGATCACGTACTGCAAGGTCGCTGGGTACTGGCTGTTGCCGGTACTCACGGCAAAACCACCACCAGCAGCATGCTCGCCTGGGTGCTGGAACATGCCGGCATGAGCCCGGGTTTCCTGATCGGTGGTGTGCCGCAGAACTTCTCGGTGTCCGCACGTCTGGGCGGTACGCCGTTTTTCGTGATCGAGGCCGACGAGTATGACAGCGCCTTCTTCGACAAGCGTTCGAAGTTCGTGCACTACCGCCCGCGCACCGCGATTCTCAACAACCTTGAGTTCGATCACGCGGACATCTTCCCCGATCTGCCGGCCATCGAGCGGCAATTCCACCATTTGGTGCGCACCATTCCGAGCGAAGGCCTGGTCATCCATCCGACCACCGAGCCTGCCTTGCAGCGGGTAATCGAGATGGGCTGCTGGACCCCGGTGCAAACCACCGGTGCTGGCGGTCAGTGGCAGGTCAAACTGCTCAGCGAAGACGGCTCGGCCTTTGAAGTGATGTTCGAAGGTGTGTCCCAAGGCACGGTCGAGTGGGAATTGACTGGCCAGCACAACGTTGCCAACGCCTTGGCTGCACTGGCGGCTGCGCGTCATGTTGGCGTGGTGCCATCGATGGGCATCGCCGGGTTGAGCGCGTTCAAGAACGTCAAACGCCGAATGGAGAAAGTCGCTGAAGTACGCGGCATCACCATCTACGACGACTTCGCCCATCACCCGACTGCGATCGCCACCACGCTTGATGGCCTGCGCAAGCGCATCGGTGATGCACCGTTGATCGCGATCATCGAACCACGCTCCAACTCGATGAAGCTCGGCGCGCACCGTGACGGTTTGCCGGACAGTGTGAACGATGCCGATCAGGTGATCTGGTACGCCCCGGCCAACCTTGGCTGGGATCTGGCCGCCACCGCTGCGCTGTGCAAAGTGCCATCGATTGTCAGCGATACGCTGGAAGGCATCATCGAACGCGTGAAAAGCCAGGCTCAGCCCGGCACTCACGTGGTGATCATGAGCAACGGCGGTTTCGGCGGTCTGCACGGCAAACTCGCCGAGGCGCTGCAATGAACACTTTTTCGCAGAACGGCGGCCCGGAACGCATCACGCTGGCGATGACCGGTGCTTCGGGCGCGCAGTACGGTTTGCGCCTGCTCGATTGTCTGGTGCGGGAAGATCGCGAGGTGCACTTCCTCATCTCCAAAGCCGCGCAACTGGTGATGGCCACCGAGACCGACGTCTCGCTACCGCCCAAGCCGCAGATGATGCAGGCGTTCCTCACCGAATACACCGGGGCAGCGGCCGGGCAGATCCGCGTGTACGGCAAGGAAGACTGGATGTCGCCGGTGGCCTCGGGCTCCGGTGCGCCAGCGGCGATGGTGGTGGTGCCGTGCTCGACCGGGACGCTGTCGGCCATCGCGACGGGTGCCTGCAACAACCTGATCGAACGCGCAGCAGACGTCACCTTGAAGGAACGTCGCCAGTTGATTCTGGTGCCGCGCGAGGCGCCGTATTCGAGCATTCATCTGGAGCACATGCTCAAGCTGTCGAACATGGGCGTGACGATTCTGCCGGCCTCACCCGGTTTCTATCACCAGCCGCAGACCATCGATGACCTGATCGATTTCGTCGTCGCGCGGATTCTCAATCTGCTGGGCATTCCCCAGGACATGCTGCCGCGTTGGGGCGAGCATCATCTGAGCAGCGATGAATAAGCTGCTGGCGATTGTGCTGGCGCTGCAAATGACCGGGTGCGCCACTGCGCGCACGCTGGACGCGGCGAAACCGGGGGCGCCGGTGGTGTATTCCGGGACACGGCTGGATTTGTATGCGTTGAATGGCGGGTGTTGTGCGATGGATCGGTTCGGTGCTGAGGCGCCGAGTTATCCGGGGGTGGATCTGCCGGGGAGTGCTTTGCTCGATACGCTGTTGTTGCCGTTGTCATTGCTGACGGTGATAGGCGTGAGCTTTCAGGCGACTGGCGGGTTGTAAAGATCAAAAGATCGCAGCCTTCGGCAGCTCCTACAGGTTTCGATGTCGTTCACCAATACTGTGCTCGCTGAAGAACATTGTGGGAGCGGGCTTGCCCGCGAAGAGGCCGGCCCGGACACCACAACGTTATTTGCCCAATTTCCTCAGATCATCCGACTCAATCACCCGCACCCCATCCTGCTCTTCCAGCGCCAACCGCCACATCGCCCGGGCCAGTTGGCACGCTTCGATCCCGCGGTATTTACCCGGAATCAACTTCGAAAACGGCGCAGCAAGCTGTTCGCCCAAGCGTGGCTCTGATCGTTCACCAAGCAACAGCGACGGCCGGCAAATGGTCAGTTGCGGCCAGTCTTGCGCGCGCAATGCCTGCTCCATTTCCCCTTTGACCCGATTGTAGAAAACCGAGGATTTCGGATCGGCGCCGATGGCGCTGATCACGATCAGATGCCGCGCACCCATCTCCCGCGCGCGCTTGGCAAACGCCACCACCATGTCCAGGTCGACGGCGCGAAACGCAGCTTCCGAGCCGGCCTGCTTGATGGTGGTGCCGAGGCAGCAATAGGCGATGTCGACGCGACCGCTGAGCTGCGGCAGAAATGCCTGTGGGTCGCCGACCGGGTTTTCCAGATGCGGATGCTCGGCCAGTGGCCGACGGGAAGGGGCGAGGACGCGAGAAATCGTTGGCTCGTTGAGCAAACGGTCGAGTAGATGTTCACCGGTCAAACCGGTGGCTCCGGCAAGCAATACGTGCTGAGGCGTCAAGTACATAGTGTCTCTCCCTTGATACTGTTCAGCTTAGTTGCTCTTTGTCGCTCCGTCGTTCAACGCAGCACTTTGCAAAGCTTTTCGCGCTTGCTGTTTACGCAGTTGCTGCCAGTGCGACAAAACGGTTTTCGGTGCCCAGATCTGCGGCTCCGACGCTTCGAAATTGTCCGCCAGTTCACGCTCGGCGACGGTGGCCTTGGCCAGTTTGAAGGCTTGCTCCAGATCGTCGGTCTGGTTCAATGCCTGGGCGAACAGCGCATCGCCGAAGTAGGTGAAGTTGGCTTCTTCGGAGCACCCGAAGGACACGCGATCAGCGCGCGAGGCGGTCATGATCAGCGTGCGTTCGTCTTTCAGCGCCGGTATGAAGCCGCCGGAGTAACACGCGGAAATCACGATGATCTTGTCGCGGTTTTTCAGCGGCGCGAGCACGGCGGCAAGTTCGTCGGCGGGCAGGTCGGCCAGTTCCATGCGCGGCTGGTCGAGCACCAGTTCGTGTTCGGCGGTGCCGTGACTGGTCAGGTAGATGAACAGCAAATCTTCCGGGCCGCTGCGTTCGGCCAGGGTCAGTGCAGCGCGGCGCAGGTTCTCGCGAGTGGCCATCGGCCGGTCGCCGAGGTGGTCGCGGTGGTTGACCAGACGAATCTGGCCATGCGCGCCGAAACGCGTATTGAGCATGTTGGCGACGTAGTCGGATTCGCGCAGGAACACGCTCTGCTTGCCGTCGCCGCCGAGGGTCAGGGTGTACAGCTCCACCGCAGGCGTCGAGGGCGGAATCGCCGCCAATGCCTCATCAAGCAAACGGCCCTGAGCGAGCAAGCCGAGTTCGAGGGTGTCGGGCAGCAACTTGCCATCGGCGTCGCGCACGCGCTGGCCGTTGATCCAGGTGCCGCTCATTACGCTACCATCAGTCAGCACCAGTGTGCCGCGTCCGGCGTAACTGTCGTTGTCGAATCCGCCGATATAAAAGCTGCCATCGGACAGGTTCAAGCGCCCTTGGCCGCTGAAGCGCCAGTCGCTGAACGAACCGATGTAATGGCTGCCGTCAGCACCGATCAGTTCGCCCTTGCCGGTCAGCGCGCCTTCCTTGAATTGGCCCAGCCAGACGTCGCCGTCAGCGTTTTCGTAGCGGCCCTTACCGTGCAGTTGGTTGTTCTTGAAGCCACCGACATAGATGTCGCCGTCAGCGCTGTTGAACGTACCGTTGCCTTCAAGCTGACCGTTGACGAAATGACCGGTGAACGAGTTGCCGCTGGAATCACCGCGCTGGCCTTCGCCATTGGGTTTACCGTGGGCGAACTGGCCTTGATAGGAGCTGCCGTCATCCATTTCGAGCCGGCCGAGCCCGGAATAATGATCAGCCTTGAATTCGCCACGGTAGGTCATGGCGTTTTCTTTCAACGTGCCTTCGCCGTCACGCCGGCCCTGTTTGAAGCCGCCGGTGTAACTGCTGGCATTGGTGGTCAGGCTGCCCTGACCGTCGAACAAACCTTGCTGGAACTGGCCGCGATAAATCTCGCCATTGCTGCCATGCCATTCGCCCTGCCCATGCCACTGTCCTTTGTCGAACTGCCCGGCGTACCAACTGCCGTTGGGATAGTCGACACGTCCCTGACCTTGCAGCAAGCCATCGACCAACTCGCCGCGATAGCGTCCGCCGTCCGGCAGGCGCGCATCTGGGGGCAACAGCGATTCGCCATCGCCGCAAGCGGCAAGCAACAGGGTCAAGGCAAGGGGTGCAAGACAAGCGAGTGAGCGCATAGCGGGATCCGGGCAATTAGGCGACCGAGTATGCCGCAGCTATGTGACCTTATACAGCCGCCGAAGGGGAGCGGATGCGAAACAGCGTGCGCCGGTTCGCATCCCGGCGCTTAAACGAAGCAGAGCGACAGCGGTTCAGCGATGTAGGCCGGTTTGTCCGAGCCTTCTATCTCAAGTGTTGCGGTGGCTTTGAGCAGCCACTGGCCAGGTTTCTTCTCGGTCACTTCAACCATGTCGACCTTGAGTCGGACTTTCGAATTGACCTTCACGGGCTGGATGAAACGCACACTGTCCAGGCCATAGTTGACGACCATCTTCACGCCTTCGGGCAGGATCAGGATGTCTTCCATCAATTTGGGCATTAGTGACAGCGACAGGAAACCGTGAGCAATGGTGCTGCCAAAAGGCGTTTGCGCGGCTTTGATCGGGTCGACATGAATGAACTGATAATCACCGGTGGCTTCGGCGAACAGGTTGATGCGTTCCTGATCGATGGTGAGCCATTCGGAACGTCCGAGTTCCTTGCCGACATAATCTTTGAGCTCTGCAACTGGAACATAGGGCATTGAGACTCTCCTTGGGTTCATCTGTTTTATAGTTTTTCAGGTGGGGGATTTGACCGCCCTGCGAACCACTGTAGATCATCATGGCAATTTGCTCAGGTCAACCGACCATGCTTTTGGCGAATGCCGATCCATAGCGCAGGCGTGCTTATAATGCCGGGCGCTTTTTGTTGGAGATGTCAGATGTTGTTACGTGGCCTGACCCTGCTGGTGCTGTTCCAATTGCTCGGCACGGCACTTAATCATTTACTTTTGCCGGTGCTGCCGGGGCCGATCATCGGTCTGCTGCTGTTGCTGGTGTTCCTGATTATTCGCGGTGAAGTCGGCGAGCCGCTGAATCTGGCGGCCGGCAGCCTGCTGCGTTATCTGCCGTTATTGCTGGTGCCGCCGGCAGTGGGCGTAATGGTTTACGCCTCGGCGATTGCTGCAGATTTCTGGGCGATTGTGGGCGCGTTGGTGGTGTCGCTGATTCTGTCGATGGCCTTTGCCGGTGTGCTGATGCAGCGCTTGGTCAAGCGTCACGCGCCGCCGTCGGAGGAGTCCTGATGTTCTTCGATTGGCACGGCGCCTGGACGTCGGTGATTCACCATCCACTGTTCGGCATCGGTATCACCCTCGGTGCCTATCAACTGGTGCTGGCGGCGTTCGAGAAAACCAAGTGGATCTTTCTGCAACCGGTGCTGGTCTCCATGCTGTTGGTGATCGGCGTGTTGGTCGGCTGCGGCCTGACGTACGCCGAGTATCGCAAGAGCACCGAGATCCTCAGCATTCTGCTCGGGCCGGCGACGGTGGCGCTGGCGGTGCCGCTGTATCTGAATCTGCGGCGCATTCGCCAATTGTTCTGGCCGATTTTTACTACGCTGGTGATAGGCGGGGTGGTCGCCACGGGCATGGGCGTGTTGCTGGGGTGGTGGTTCGGCGCTGATCACATGATCCTGATGACCATGGCGCCGAAATCGGTGACCTCGCCGATTGCGATGCTGGTGGCCGAGCAGATCGGTGGCGTCGCTGCGCTGGCGGCTGTGTTCGTGCTGATCACCGGGGTCATCGGCGCGATCTTCGGCCCGACACTGTTGACCCGCCTCGGGGTGCACAGCCCTGAAGCACGCGGTATGGCGCTGGGCATGACCGCGCATGCCGTCGGCACGGCGGTGGCGATGCAGGAAAGTGATGAGACCGGTGCCTTCGCGGCGTTGGCGATGAGTCTGATGGGCGTGGCCACGGCGGTGTTCCTGCCGTTGGCGGTGTCGATGGTGGTGTAAGGAAATGTCTATGAGTCTGGCGCTTTTTCCGTTGAACACAGTGCTGTTTCCCGGCTGCAACCTCGACTTGCAGATCTTCGAGGCGCGCTACCTGGACATGATTGGCCGCTGCATGAAGCAGGGCGGTGGCTTTGGCGTGGTGTGCATTCTTGAAGGCCATGAAGTCGGCGTCGCCCCCGCAGGTTATGCGCTGGTGGGCTGTGAAGCGCGGATCACCGATTTCCAGCAGCAGGACAACGGCCTGCTGGGTATTCGCGTGCAAGGTGGGCGGCGCTTCCATGTGTTGCGCACCGAAGTGCAGCGCGACCAGCTGATCCTCGCCGACGTCGAGTGGCTGGACGACGAACCCGAGCAACCCTTGCAGGATGAAGACGCCGATCTGGTGGCGCTGCTCAAGGCGCTGGCCGAGCACCCGATGGTCGAAGCGTTGAACATGGGCACCGAAGCCGCTGGTCAGCAGTCATTGGCCAATCAGTTGGCCTACCTGTTGCCGTTCGCCGAAGAGGACAAGATCGACTTGCTGCAACTCGACGATCCCCAGCAGCGCCTCGATGCCATTCAGGCCTTGCTCGATGAGTTGCAGGGTGAGTTATTTGCGTAGTTGTTATTTGAATTAAATACTGGCACTTGCCAGCATTGTCGTGAAGCGTTCTTTGACTTAACTTCAAGTTGCCCGCAGGACGCGGGTGACTTGAATGATAATAAGGAATAAATCATGACTGTTTACGAGGATGAATGGGGCTTCTGGGACGACATTGCCGGTAAATATATTCTCAAGAATGCCGGGATGGATCATAACGCCAAATATATTGTTGATGCCGCTGCGACTTACTCCGACATGATGGTGCTCGCACGGCGCAAACGTAAAGCCGCCAAAATTCCTGCTGGCGATATCCCCCGAGTGACCGCGACCGCCGAATCTGTGGTTGCAGCCCCAATGGCCTGAATTATTTTGTGATGTGCGCCACGGTCTGCCGTGCAAAGTTTATTGACGGCGGGCGCCCGCACAGAGGTGGTTACATGTCTACGAATAAAAAAGAAAACAAGTCCTTTACCGCAAATCTATATGTCGATGGTCTGCCGGTGGTGCTCAATCTGCAACGTTTGCGCCTGCGCCTGCGCCTGCGCGATCCGCGCATCACCCGACGTGAAAAGCTGGACGTGGAGGCGGCACTGGCGGACAACCGCGAGACCAGCTTTCTCACTCTCGCCGATCACGAAGACGACAAGCCATTGTTGCTGACCTTTACGCCCCACGGTGACAGCTTCGCGATCACTGTTGCATTGCGCGGTGTTCACGACGGTGCGCGGCTGGTCATTGAAAGTTCCACGCGCAATGTGCTGGCGGGTCAGGAAGAGCGCGGCGAGTTGTTTTCGATCAGCAAGGCGGGTTTGCTACGTGCAGTATCCAGCGATCTTGAGCCTGGGCCGCTTTATATCGGAATTGAAAGCGAATCAAACAAGAAGCCGTTGTATCGAAGTACAGCCGATAGAATGAATATCTTTAAAAGCGTTGATCCCAATATCACGGGGCATAATGCTTTTAATAATAAACCGGTGACCTTTGTACTCAAGATCATTGATCAACTTCCCCTCGTCGCATGATAAGACGCGCTATTCATCGCGGTGATGAATAGCGCGTTTTCAAGGGTTTACCGCATCAAGGGCGGTAGTGCTCGGGAACCGGCCAGATGATGTCGTTGGCGAAAGTTTCCGTACCCTTCGGCAAGTCCAGAATAACTCCGCCTGAGCTGGCGACTTTCTCTATCAGATCGTCGTAGGGAGACGGGTGACGAGAGACAGTTCCATCCCACGTTGCTTGCTCGATAGCCTCAGCATTCTCTCCGGCTGCTCGAAAGATATCCTCAACCCGCGCAGCCCGGCGTTTGTCCGAGTGCACCAGCCAGATTCTCTCGGCGCTGATTCCTCGTGAGGGCATTGATATCTGGCCTTCCATTGGATCTCCCTCAAAATCCATGTTACCCAGATGCCTGTTTTCTGCTTGGGGTACCACCTCGACGCCGCGGGTGTCGATGACATAAAGAAAGCTCAGGCCCTGATTGCGCCGGCGCAATGGATAGTCACGCGAATAATCCAATTCAAACGAATTATCTGATTCGTTCCCAGTACCATAGCGCGATCCTGTCGACGAATCGCTGTCAGAGCTGGCATCTCCCGGATACCGATTGGCCTGGCTGTTGTACCGCCGAGGTTCGGAATAGTAATCGAATGCCATGTAATTCGAGGCGTCGTCTAGACCGAATGTCGTGCTAAAAGCCAATTTGGTCGTCGACTCGGGGTCGTTGCCCTTCAGTCTGAACAGGCGTTTGTCCCGCGCCAGTTCAAAGGGCGTGCGCAGATCGGCGCGGAACATGCCAGCGATGTCGGTTCGGTATAACATTCCGTGCATATTTCGCTTATAGCCTGCGCGCTTCAGATAGCCTTCCAGAAACTCGCTTTCGTAACGCAGCTCAACATTGGGTAGCGCGTTCCTCAGACGCTGGCCTTCATTTCGCAACCTGAGAATATACGGATCCAGCTCTGCGGCAATCTGGCTGAAACGCTGATCGTCGTTACTCTGCGTCAGTCGCTTGTGTTGCTCGGCCCATTCCGGAAACACACCGTGTTCCATGTCCTTTCGCAGTCTGCTCTGTTGGGCGATGGTCAAATTGTAGGATCGCAGGATCTCTGTGCGTTCGGCCGGGGATTTGTGCGGATGGGACCAGCGCAAGGAATGGGTCAGGTACTGGTGGGTATCCGGGTCTTCGAAGCGTGTTGCCCAGGTGGGCGGGCGCCCCTGAGCTTCTGCCTCACTGCGGAAAACCAAGGCCTCTGACTCCCGCAAGCGGTACGCACTCCAGATATCGCCATCGGTCCAATGCGCAAGCTTCAATGGCACTGACGGATCTCCCCGGGCCTCAAGTGGGTCGACCCGGACCAGTTTGGCGCGGGCATCCTTGAGGGCGAAACCGATGGCCCTGTTTGTCATCTCGTATTCGGGGAGATAGCTGTAGGGAGCATCGTGCTGAGGAGTGAGTCGTTCGTGGACGGCATAGTAGCCTTGGGCATCGGCAGGATTAGGCGCGATGTACACGCGATCCCTGCTGTTTTCGTAGTACGCGACCGGCTTTTGCAAACTCCAGGTGTTGGTGTCGGCAATGCGATATAGGGGGGGGCCGGAAGGGGCCCGCTCTGTGGGCAATTTCGCCCGATAGGCTTTCATTGCATCGTGGAACACTACCATCACCGTTTCGATGCCGGTTTGGGCATCATCGCTGACAACGTCGGCGAAGAATCTGCCTTTGTACGAACGCAGTCCGTCGGCATCGTGCAAGGACAACTTGCTCGAAGGCATCTGAACGTAGGGCAGCAGCGGTGATTGGCCCACTACCGGGTGGGTCGTGGCGGAAGCGTCCATGGGCGTGACTGACACACTGGCTTTGCCGTGCGAGGTGCCTGGTGTGGGGTTGTCGCTCGTCACGCCTGATGAAATTTCAGCAGCGTCGGCCCGGACGCGGCCGGGCAGAGTGAAGTCCAGATCGCTTCGTCCATCGTCGGGCGAATGTGGTCGAGAGGTCGAAGGGCCGGGAGTAGCGGGCTCCGGTGAGAGCCGAGGTTTTTTAGGCTTGTTGCGCATAAGTTGTGTCCTTTCGGTTTTGTGTGAATCAGCCGGTCCGTTGGCTGAATGAAACAGGTTCGGGATGCAGGTAAACGTCATCCCGAACTGTTCTGGTGCTCGTTCTGCTCAATTGCGGTCAGGTGGCCTTACTGGGCTTTATGGTCAGGTTTTCAGTTGCGATGCGTAGGGTCGGGTTCGTGTCGACACCCCAGTAATCCTGCGCTGAGTGGTAATGCACGGTGCCATTGATCGCGGGTGTGACGTCCAGGTGTTTGACCACGACGGTGGTGGACAACTCGTTACGATCGCGGTGGGCGCGGATATCTGCCAGCAGCTCAGCCAGGTTCGCGTAACCCCGGGCATCGATGACGGTCAGCTGCAGCAGGTCGAACAACAGTTCGACGGCGTAGATGTTGCCGGCAGACGTCGCCACGCTGATGGATTCCACCGGGCCTTCGTGTTCCATATTCGGCAGTAGCATCGTGACGCTGCCGATGTACAGATTTTTCGCGTCCAGGCGGATGTCGTTGCGGGTGACATTTTCGTGCATTTTTGTCGTGAATATCGTCCATGTCGAGGCATTGGACGTTTGCGCAACAGCGCCCGGCGTTACAAGGCTGAACGTGCTGTTGCTGATGGGATAGACATCGTAAGTCGAGGCCTGGCCGTGAAGGACGTAAGTGCCATTGTGCGGCAGAGCAGGGAAATTGATTTCATGGGGTGTGGCCTTCAACAAGAACGGCTTGAGCAGCCCCGGTCTTACGAACTTGTACTTGCCGTGCCTGAGTTTCAGGCACTCGCGAGCGGTAAGGGTTTTGGCGCCTGGGGTGTCGGCGTCCTCGCGGTAAGGCACGCGAGGTGCCGCGACGTTGTATGAGGTTCCATCGCGCATGATCAGGACAACCGGGTGCCTGACTTGCACGATGGTGGTCTTGATGCCGTTGATACCGGTTGAGCCGCGTGGATCGCTTGTGGCTTTTATGACGCCGGTGAAGTTAAGCGTTTTCGATGGCAGAAAAATCCAGAGATTGATCTGTTCGTAGCGCAGATAGCGCACGCCGGCGTCATTGCGCGTGACCGTCACGTCGTAGCTGACCCTGACGTCATGGATCTCCCATGCGTCGTAATCCAGATAGAGGGTTTTCGCGGCGGCAGGGCTGTTGGCGGGGGCGAAAAAGTTGATCCGCTGGCCGGAGCGGGGAGCGAAATGGTGCACGGCCGGGTGCGTGAAAATGGCCGCGGAATCACTGTTGGCTATGTATGGCGCGGGAGGTGCATCACCGATGACGATCACTCGGCACTCGAAGTCGTGATCAGCGGGGTCATTGAGTTCAAGCGGCAAGAGGGCTTCCAGCTCATAACGATCCTGGGTTTTGAACAGCAACCGGCTGTTTTTCAGCACGCGCTTGCTGTCGACTTGCTGATACACCCCTTCAATCGTCAGCTCATGATCGAGATCTTCGCCGTCTGGTCCATGCAATGAAGTGATCACCATCGAGGTGCCGATGATCTGCCAGCGCTGAATCCGCTCCAGCGCCCAGGTGAACTCGATGACACTGACTTCCTCACCGTCGTCGATTATCACCGGTCGGGTAGACGTAGCCGGGATGATGTAGCGATCCATTCCGGATCCACCGTCAACCCGGCAATCCGTGCCGCGAATGGCGATCACATCGTTTCCGCTGCCCGCCATGACCTGGTCGCTGCCATTGGCCGAGATTTGATTGTCGCCGTCGCTGCCAGTGATTCGGTTCGAGCCATTGCGCAGGGTCAAAACGTTTTCCACGGATTTGACCTGTGCGACGTCAACCGGATCGACCGTGGCATCGTGGCTGCGCAGGGCAACTTTGCCGGTCTGCAGATTCACGTCGTAACCCACGTAGCGGGTATCGCCGGGAGGGCGGGCGCCTTCGAAGGTCAGTGTGTCACTTCCTTCACCGCCGTCGATCATGCTCAGTGTCGCCGGTGGCGTACCTCGGTCGAGCTCACTGGCGGCCGATTCAAAGTAGAAGGTATCGTCCTTGTCGCCACCGGTCAGAAGCTTGATGCCTTTCTTGTAAGTGAAGAGATTGGGCCTGGCCTTGACGCCTGTGACCTGATCATCACCCGCGCCCAGGTTCCACAACACGGCCTTGTCCGCGTCGGCGGTGCCGGTGACCACGCCCTGAAGGTCAGCGGGCAGACCGTCGCGAGCGTCGATGATGTCGTTGCCTTCGACAACGATGGTCTCCTTGTCCATTTTGTACGGCTTCTCGCCTTTCGCCGCGTCCCATTGGTAGCGCCAGACTTTCACCGGTTCGAGCTCGACGTTGAAGCTGCCGTTGACCACATGTGCCACGTAATGCTTGTAGGCGCCCTCGAGCAGTGCCTGGGCCGAGGTCTGCAGCAGCCTGGTGTAGTCGGCGGTGTATTTGGAGATTTTGAAGCGATCCATGACGTCTTCGTCGAGCTCCTGCCGGGTAAAGGCAAACCAGCCGGAGCGCAGACGCTCAAGGGCGGTCAGCTCGATGTAGTCATCGATGTCGTCGACGACCCTTGCCGCCCGATAGATTTCGGAGCCAAGGATCAGCACGGCAGCAGCCACGAGCCCGGCCGGGCCGGCGACGCTGCCAAAACCTGCCAGAGCGGCGATGCCCAAGGTAATGCTGACGGTCGCACCGGCCACGGCCGTAGCGCCGGCGACGTAATGGTCCTGCTGTTCCTTGCCGGTGGTGGTGGCCGCTGCGTTGAACGATTTGACGGCGCTGATGATGTCGAACGGCAAGGTGATTGCGCTGGCGAACAGGCCGGCGCCGCGGGACAGGAATTTACCGGCAGAGGTGGCGGGAAAGCGGTTGAATACCATGCCACCGCTTCTGAGCATCTTTTCACCCGTTATGCTCAAGCCGCGCTCGATAATCAACGATTCGACTTCAGCCACAACGGAACCACCGTTGAATGCTGCCTCGCCCCAGTCGCGAACCTTGACGGCGTCCACTATCCCCATGAGCCCGCTGTAGATTCCGTAAGCTTGCAGGCCAACGCCAGCGCCGCTGGTGAGGTAGCTTTTGCTCCTGTTGATCCAGCCCGGCAAGTGGTCGAGTGAATCGACGCGGTGGATATCGATCTGCTGCGCCGCACGGGTCAGTTTGTCCAGGCGTTCCATTGAACTGCCGGGAGTGATCGGATCCGCGCTGACCATCAGCGGCGGTGCATCTACCGAACGCAAGGTGGCGATCTCGAACATCAGGGTGCCGACGAGGCTGGCGTCGGCTATCTCGGCTGAGGCCATGCGGGCCAGGACTTTGGCCGGGTGGAAGCTCATGGAATCGAGAAACGCCTGGTCAGCCACCTTGATATTGACGTTCTGCGGGCTGACATTTTGCCCGCCGATCCTGGCGCCCATGGCTTCCAGCTCAACCCGGGAAATCGTGAATTTGCCAAGGGTTAGCGGGCCATGGCGCTTGTCGAGGGATTCGAGCGTGGGCGGGTTGGATTTATCGACTTTGCCCGGCGTTACCACTGGAGCGCTGGGGGGCTCGATTCGGGGTGCATGGCTGTTGGCCGAACTGGTAATAGGCGTTACTTGAAGAGGGCGGTAAGCAAGTAGTTCAATAGCGGGCTGGATAAGTTTTGACACAGTTTCAATCCTTGAAAAATACGCCGGTTTCCGTACCGGTGGATGAACAAAAAAGTAATCAATCGTATTGCGTGGTGCGTATCAACTAGTGTGTCAGTTGACGTTTTGATTCAAGGCCAATGGATGTCATCGCCCCACTCGGTTTTGTTGCCGGACAGTGAAAGTATCGGCCGTCCCGCTGCCTCGGCTTCATCGATCAGTCGATCGTATTCATGCTGGGTGGCATGCCCCGCATGCGTTTTTCGCTCGATGTATCCGGCGCTATCGCCGGCCATATCTGCGATGTCCTGAACTGCTGCGCCTTTTGTCAGTGACGAGTTCAGCAACCAGATCCGGTCGCTGTCCAGACCCGAGCGGGTTACTGAAATCAAACCTTCAAAGTCATCGTCGGGAAACCTGGCACCGGTGTCCTGTGCCGTCCAGTTGAACAAGCGGTTTTCCTGGTTTGGCACGACTTCAAGGGATCGCGTATCCAGCGCGTAGATGAACATTTCAGACTGTCGTTCGCGAACCGTTTCATAGTTGCGCTCGTTATCGAGGGAGACCGGATTATCTGCATCCGACCAGTCGGAAGACGCGCTACTGTCACTGTCGCTTGAGTGGTTGTCCGAGTCTGTTACAGCGGCGCTTTTGCCGGGATATTTGTTCTTTTGAGTGTTGTACAGCAGGTATTCCGGATCCGGAGCGCTGCCATACATCAGGGCCTCATTGAGGCTGAAGGTCGCGCTCAACGGTTTGTGGGTGGTGCCTCCTCGCTGGTGGTGATAACGAGGGAGCATCGCATCGTCGTTCGCGAGTTCGAACGGAGTGCGATCATCACCTCTGAACAACGCGGGCACGTCAGTGCGGTACAGGCAGTTGTTGAGGTTGCGCCGATAACCCATTTTCATTAGAAGCGCTTCGCGAAACGCGCGGGTCATGCATGTTTCCGGGTCGTACCAGTGATACCCGTTGCCACGTTTGAGACTCAATTCATTGATCAAAGCCTCACTCCATTTCGTCAGGCTCTGGGGATCGCTCAGGTCTTCGCTTCGCTGTTTGTGCGCGAGCACCCATTGCGGAATGCTCAGATCTGTTTTCAAGTGCAACTGCAATTGAAGCAACTGGCTCGGCAACAAGTTGTAGGATTGCAACTGTGCCGCGCGTGCCTTCGCGTCGAGGGTTGGACTCAGCCAGCGAAAGGCATTGCGCAGCAGGTCGGTCGTGGCGTTGCGCGCTACATCGGCTTCGACCCATTGCGGCGGCTTGCCGAGTGTCTGCGCTTCGCTGCGAAAGTGTCTGATGTCCTCGCCGTGAATGCCGTACAGCTCCCAGATTTCCATGTCGGTCCAGCGTTGCAGATGAGTGGGCTGTGCGCCGAATCCGCCCTGCGGTGCATCCACCAGAATCCAGTCGCCACCGCTTGCCTTGAATGCAAACGTTGTCGGGTGTTGATCCCATGTATTCCTGGGCGAGAGTTCGAAATAACCTTGCGCGTCGGGAGATCGTCTGGAGGCGTCGTAAAGAAATTGCCGAACCCTGGTCCCGCTCCCGGAACCGCGTGGTCGTTTGGGCGCAAGGCCTGGCTGAACGTCATCCGTCGCGGCCGGGCGCTTGGGTGGCGAAACCTGTGCCAGCGCCTCGGCGGCCGGTGTGGCGAGGCGCCAGGTTGGACGTTCGGCATTTTTCAGCAGATGCGGCCCGGAAGCTACTCGTTCAGTCAGCAGTTTCGCCTGACAGGTGCCCAGGTTTTCATCGAACTGGACATGTGCAGTCAACACTGCGCCGTCATGTTCGATGTCGACGAATCGGCGCCCGACAATGAAGCGGAAACCGTCCGCATTGGCGGCTTGCAGGCCCCGCAGGAATTCGGTGGACAGGCCGTACCGGCTGATCGAGTTGTCTGTCCTTGCATTGGCAATTCTGCTGCCAGGTATTTCTCTGACGACTATGTCGGGTTGGCGTAATGCATGGCTGTGGACGTGCGCCGCAGTGAAGTGATCTGGCTCATTGGAGATGTTCGCTGTAAATGGCGATCTTGAGGTGGATGGCGAGAGCAACTGGGCATCTACGGACGGTCGAGCGGCGGGGTTGGCAATGTCCGTTGTGGATGCTGACGGCTTTCTGGGTATTTTCGGGCTCATTGAATATTCCGTGGGGACTAAACTTGTTTGAAGTTTTTATAGTGTCCGAGGCGGGGGTGATGTTTTTGTATTAACTATGGATGTAATACAAGTTTGTATTGGTTGAATGTACTGAAGTTAAAGTTTCAGGCGGGTTTGCTCGCCCAATCTAAATGAAATCGTCGGGGTTGGAAGGTGTGTGAGGGGATATATTCAGTTGGATATGTAACTTGAAATTGATTGTGGGTGATGCGAGGCAGTGCGGGGTAAGTTGTGCAGGAAAACAGGTAAGTTTAAATAAGAAGTTGGCTGCACTCTCGTCGGAAGAATCCTCGGAGAGTGAGTGGGGGGAGAGGGTATGTCGAATTAAGCAGCGAACTTAATAGGCGTAACGCAACAGCGTATGCGGCAAATGACGCAGGACGAAAAAGCCAAACAGCGCCACCATCGCCGGCAGTATCAGCCACCAGACCTTGAACGGCATCGCCGGGAGCGGCGACTGGCGTTGGTTCAGCCACAGGCTCGCCGCGCATACGCCAGCGGCCAGCATCGCGCCCGCGATAATGTCCGTTGGCCAATGTGCGCCGAGGTAAACCCGCGACAGCGCAATAGACAGGGCCGGAATGCAGCCGATCAACAGCCATGTCAGACGCATGCGTGGCGGCTGCCCGCGACCGGCGAGGACGGCCAGGGTCAGGAACAGCGCGAACGCGCCCGAGGCGTGGCCGCTGGGCATGCTGTAACTGGTAATCGGATCGGTCAGCACTTCCGGGCGTACCCGGGCAAAAAACATTTTGGTTCCGGTATTGGCCAGTGCCGTGACGAGGAGGGTGCTGCCGGCGAAGATCGCCTGACGCCACTGCCGGCACAGCAGCAGCAAAACGGTGAGCAGGATGCTGAACAGCAACATGTTGCGGAATTCACCGATCAGCGTGAGGGTGACCGCGATTTCATCCAGCAGCGGTTGGCGATGTTCCTGCACCAGAGTCATCACGCCTTGATCAAGCGCGCTCAGATACGGATAACCAATAAACAGACCAATAAGAATCAACAGGCTCATGCTGCTGATCCACACCGTTGCCCGGCGGTGGCGGCGCAAACTGCTGTTTACGCTGAGGCCGACCATGGCCGCGATGGCGCCAGCGACGATCCCGGCCTCAAGCCAGAAACCTTCGGGCAGCGGCAGACGGAATGCCGCACCGGTCGCCCAGCCCGGCAGCAGATAGGCCAGGCTCCAGCCAGCGGCGGCCAACAGGCTGACGGCGGCGAACCGCGGAAAGGGCATGTCGCACATCCCGGCCACCATCGGCAGCATCGGCCGCAACGGACCAATGAAGCGTCCGACCAACAGACTGGCGATGCCGTAGCGCTGGAAATAACTTTCGGCGCCGCTCATCCATTCAGGATGATGGCGCAGCCCCGGCAGTCTGCGGATGTTCTGGTGGAAGTGTCGACCGACGAAGTACGAAATCACATCGCCAAGAATGCCGCCAAGAAAACCCAGCAACAGGGTTTCGCTCAACGACAGTGCGCCGCTGCCGGCCAGTGCAGCGACGGCAAACAGCAACACCGTGCCGGGCACAATCAAACCGGCAATCGCCAGACATTCGACAAAAGCCACAATGAATACCGCAACGGCCAGCCACTCTGGATTGGCCGCCAGCCACCCGGTCACGCTATCGAGCCATGGGCCCATACCAAAAACTCCATTTCAATGATTGCCACCTGTAGGAGCTGCCGCAGCCTGCGATCTTTTGATCTTCAAAGCGAAAGATCGCAGCCTTCGGCAGCTCCTACAGGGGTTTTTAGTTACAGCAGGAAATAGTCGCGACCTTCGACCTGACCCCGACGCAGCGGGTTCCGCGTACACCACTGCGCATACGCGGCGTCGACGAAGCGGTACATCAGGTGTTCGTCACGGCCATGGGGAATACCCAGACGCGTCGTTTGAATAATGTGCGTGGGCGCCGGCCCGGTATCTTCCACCAACAGCAGTTCATGATCAAAACGCTTGGCGTCCCACATCGGCACCTTCAAACCCAGCGCCTTGCACAACAAAGTCTGCCCGGCGCAGAGCTTCTGCGATGGCCGCGGCCGACCTTGCGCATCAGGATTGTTCAACAGCATCTGCGCCAGACTCGCCGGGCCGCTGATTTCATCGACCCACGGATAAGCCGATTTGATCAGTACGGCATTGCCCGGCCCCTGCGCGCTGAAGTTCAGCGAATCGCCGCCGCGTGCGTAATACATATAGATGTGTCCGCCATCCAGAAACAAAGCCTTACGCTTTTCTGTGTAGCCGAGTGACGCATGGCTGCCTTTTTCTTCGAAGTAATAGGCTTCGGTTTCGATGATTCGCGCACTCAGCCACAGATCGCCGACCCGATGGCGGATGACTTTGCCGAGCAGATCCCGCGCCAGTGTTTGCGCGTCACGGTCGAAAAAACTGTCCGCAAGTCCCTGGGGCAGGCGTTCGGCTTGGGTGGGAGTGGTCAGGTTGGACATGGCAGGCAACGTTTATCCAGGCTGAAGAGGTCGCGATGATAACAATTTGAGTCTTAATCACCGCTGAACGTTGGCAATTTGTAGTCCATTTCGACCATCCGCCCGTCACCGCTGTTAGTCCCGGGACGCGACAGCTATAATCTGCCGCTTTCCTCTTTGCCAAGACCCCAGCAGACCATGACTGAGTCCGTTCTTGACTACATGACCCGATTGGGTCGCGCCGCCCGCGAAGCTTCCCGGGTCATCGGCCGTGCCAGCACCGCGCAGAAAAACCGCGCCTTGCAGGCTGCTGCCAATGCTCTGGATGCGGCTCGCGCCGAGCTTGCGGCAGCCAATGAACAGGATCTGGCTGCCGGTCGCGCCAGTGGTCTGGAGCCTGCATTGCTGGAGCGTCTGGAACTGACCCCGGCGCGCATCGACGGCATGATCGTCGGCCTGCGTCAGGTGGCTGCGCTGCCGGACCCGGTCGGCGCGATCCGTGACATGAGCTTTCGCCCGTCAGGGATTCAGGTCGGCAAGATGCGCGTGCCGCTGGGTGTGATCGGGATCATCTACGAATCCCGGCCCAACGTGACCATCGATGCCGCCAGCCTGTGCCTGAAGTCCGGCAATGCGACCATCCTGCGTGGCGGCTCCGAGGCGATTCATTCCAATCGTGCGATTGCTGCGTGCATCCAGCGCGGTCTGGCCGAAGCCGAACTGCCTGCCGCCGTGGTGCAAGTGGTTGAAACTACCGACCGTGCCGCCGTTGGCGCCATGATCACCATGCCCGAGTACGTCGATGTGATCGTACCGCGCGGTGGTCGTGGCCTGATCGAGCGCATCAGTCGCGATGCCCGCGTGCCGGTGATCAAACATCTGGACGGCATCTGCCACGTTTACGTCAGTGCCCACGCCGATCTGCCGAAAGCCCAGAGCATCGCGTTCAATGCCAAGACTTATCGTTATGGCATCTGCGGTGCGATGGAGACCCTGCTGGTCGATCAAGCGGTCGCCCAGGATTTCCTGCCGTCGATGGCGGCGCAGTTCCGCGATAAAGGCGTCGAACTGCGTGGCTGCGAGCGCACCCGGGCGATCATCGATGCCGTGGCTGCCAGCGAAGAAGACTGGAGCACCGAGTATCTGGCGCCGATTCTGTCGATCCGCGTCGTTGATGGTCTGGACCAGGCGATCGAACACATCAACCATTATGGCTCGCACCACACCGACTCGATCGTCAGCGAAAACCTCGCTGACACCCGGCGGTTTGTGGCTGAAGTCGACTCGGCGTCGGTGATGATCAACACCCCGACCTGCTTCGCCGATGGATTTGAATACGGATTGGGTGCCGAGATCGGCATTTCTACTGATAAGCTGCACGCCCGCGGCCCGGTGGGTCTCGAAGGACTGACCTGCGAGAAGTACATCGTGGTCGGTGATGGCCAGTTGCGCGGCCAGGCGACGGTCTGACTTGACCAACCTCGACCTGACAACGCCGGCGCCCGGCAGCGAACCCCGTCCTCGGCGCATTGGCGTACTGGGTGGCACGTTCGATCCGGTGCACATCGGCCATTTGCGCGGTGGGCTGGAAGTCGCCGAAGCGCTGGGGCTGGATGAGTTGCGTTTGACGCCGAGCGCGCGCCCGCCGCATCGCGGTACGCCGCAGGTGTCGGCGCAGGACCGGTTGGCGATGGTCGAGTGCGCGGTGGCAGGAGTGCCGCCGCTGGTGGTGGATGCCCGCGAATTGCAGCGGGACAAACCGTCCTACACCATTGATACCCTGGAGTTGATGCGTGCCGAAATGGCCGCCGAGACCCAGGTTTTTCTGCTTTTGGGCTGGGACGCATTTTGCGGCCTGCCCACTTGGCATCGCTGGGAAGAGTTGCTCCAGCATTGCCACATCCTGGTGCTACAGCGCCCGGACGCCGACAGCGAACCGCCGGATGCCTTGCGCAACCTGCTGGCAGCGCGTTCGGTGAGCGACCCGCTGGCCCTGAAAGGGCCGAGCGGACAGATTGCATTCGTCTGGCAGACACCGCTCGCGGTCTCTGCCACCCAGATCCGTCAACTGCTGGCCAGCGGTAAGTCGGTACGTTTCCTGGTGCCCGACGCGGTCCTGGCCTACATCGATGCGCACGGTCTGTATCGTGCGTCGAACTGAACAAGGCGTGCTTAACTGATACGAATCCACGTGTCGCCAAGCCGCCGAATATATGAGCAAAACGAGTTTTATATGACTGACAAAGACCTACCTAAAGTAAAACGTAAAGGCACATTCAAAAGCGCGCCGTTGCCGGAAGTGGCCAACACCAACGAGCCGCTCAAAGGCGACGAACTGGTCAAGCTTGCTGTTGCCGCTCTTGAAGACGTCAAGGCGCAAGACATCCAGATCATCGATGTTCGCGACAAGCAGAGCATCACTGACTACATGATCATCGCCACCGGTACTTCCAATCGCCAGATCAACGCGATGCTGGACAAGGTTCGCGAAGAAGTCAAAAAGCAGGGCGCCAAGCCGCTGGGCGAAGAAGGCAAGGGCGACAGTGACTGGGTGCTGCTCGACCTCGACCTGGTGATCGTGCACATGATGACCGCCTCGGCGCGTCAGTTCTACGACCTGGAGCGCCTGTGGGCCGGTGCCGAGCAAAGCCGTGCGGCCGACGCCAAGCACCACAGCCCGGAAAACACCCACGAGCATTTCACCAAGCTCAACAAAGACCAGCTGTAAGGGATTGCTGTGCGACTGCGACTGATCGCCGTCGGTTCACGCATGCCCAAGTGGGTGGAAGAAGGCTGGCATGAATATGCCAAGCGTCTTCCGTCCGAGCTGGCGCTGGAACTGGTGGAAATACCGCTCAATACCCGTGGCAAGAATGCCGACGTGGCCCGTTTCATCCGCCAGGAAGGCGAAGCCATGCTGGCCAAGGTCGGGCCGAACGAGCGGGTGGTCACGCTGGAAGTCCACGGCAAACCCTGGAGCACCGAGCAGCTTGCGGTCGAACTCGACCGTTGGCGGCTGGATTCGCGCACGGTCAACTTCATGGTTGGCGGCCCAGAGGGGCTGGCGCCGGAAGTCTGTGCCCGCGCTGATCAGCGCTGGTCGTTGTCGCCGCTGACCTTGCCGCATCCGCTGGTGCGGATCCTCATCGGCGAACAGCTGTACCGTGCCTGGACCGTGCTGTCCGGTCACCCTTACCACAAGTAATCCTGCCCTCATGTCTCAGCCGATCCGCATCAAGGACCACGAAAAGGACGCACGCCTGGTGCGTAGCCGCGTCGTGTTCGGGGCCATTGCAGTCGTGCTGTTGATCTGCGTGTTGATTGCGCGGCTGTATTACTTGCAGGTGATCCAGTACGAGTACCACTCGACGCTTTCGGAAAACAACCGTGTTCACGTGCAGCCGATTCCGCCGACCCGTGGGTTGATTTTCGACCGCAACGGCGTGGTGGTGGCGGACAACCGGCCGAGCTTCAGCCTGAGCATGACCCGCGAGCGTTCCGGCGACTGGCAGCAAGTGCTCGACGTGATCGTCGAGGTGCTGGAGCTGACGCCAGAAGATCGGGTGATCTTCGAGAAGCGCATGCGCCAGGGGCGCCGGCCGTTCGAGCCGGTGCCGATCCTGTTCGAACTCAGCGAAGAACAGATCGCCCGCATTGCGGTGAACCAGTTCCGTCTGCCGGGCGTGGAAGTCGTTGCGCAACTGGTCCGTCACTATCCGCAGGGTGCGCATTTTGCGCACTCGGTGGGTTACATGGGGCGGATCAACGAGAAAGAGCTGAAAACCCTCGACCCAGTCAACTACAGCGGCACCCACCACATCGGCAAGACCGGCATTGAGCGTTTCTACGAGCCGGAACTGCACGGGCAGGTGGGTTACGAAGAAGTCGAGACCAACGCTCGGGGCCGCGTTCTGCGTGTACTCAAGCGTACCGATCCGATTCCCGGCAAGGACATCGTCCTGAGCCTGGACATCAAATTGCAGGAAGCCGCCGAACTTGCGCTGGGCGGTCGTCGTGGCGCGGTGGTTGCCCTCGATCCGAAGACCGGCGAAGTGCTGGCGATGGTCAGCCAGCCGAGCTTCGACCCCAACCTGTTCGTCACCGGCATCGGCTTCAAGGCGTACGCCGAGTTGCGCGATTCCATCGACCGGCCACTGTTCAACCGCGTGCTGCGCGGCCTGTATCCGCCGGGTTCGACGATCAAACCTGCCGTGGCAATCGCCGGCCTCGATTCGGGTGTGGTGACAGCGTCGAGCCGGGTGTTCGACCCGGGTTATTACATGCTGCCCAACTACGATCACAAATACCGTAACTGGAACCGTACGGGCGACGGCTTTGTCGACCTCGACACGGCGATCATGCGGTCCAACGACACCTACTTCTATGACCTGGCCCACAAGCTCGGCATTGACCGGTTGTCGGCCTACATGAACAAGTTTGGCATCGGCCAGAAGGTCTCGCTGGACATGTTCGAAGAATCTCCCGGCCTGATGCCGTCCCGCGAGTGGAAGCGCGCGACTCGCAAACAGGCGTGGTACCCGGGCGAAACGCTGATTCTCGGCATCGGCCAGGGCTACATGCAATCGACCCCGCTGCAGTTGGCTCAGGCCACGGCGCTGGTGGCGAACAAAGGCGTGTGGAACCGGCCGCACCTGGCCAAATCCCTCGAAGGGGTGAAGCCGGTGGACGAAAATCCGATACCGGACATTATCCTGCGCGATCCGTCTGACTGGGCCAAGGTCAACCACGGCATGCAGCAAGTGATGCACGGCGCCCGGGGTACCGCGCGTAAAGCGGCCATTGGCGCGCAATATCGTATTGCTGGCAAGTCGGGTACGGCCCAGGTCGTGGCAATCAAGCAGGGCGAGAAGTACGACCGCTCCAAGGTTCAGGAACGCCATCGTGACCACGCCTTGTTCGTCGGTTTCGCTCCGGCCGATGACCCGAAAATTGTTGTTTCGGTGATGGTCGAGAACGGTGAGTCCGGTTCCGGCGTCGCCGCTCCCGTGGTGCGCCAGATCATGGACGCCTGGCTTCTGGGTCAGGACGGACGTTTGAAGGCCGAATACGCCAGCCCAACCAGTGCGGAGGCTACGGCCCGTGATGAATAACTTTGATCGCATGCTCTCCAGTGAGGATGTGATGCGCCGCCGCGCGACGCTGCTGCAAAGACTGCATATCGATGGGCCGCTGCTGATCCTGTTGTTGATCCTGGCTGCCGGCAGCCTGTTCGTGCTGTATTCGGCCAGTGGCAAGAGCTGGGATCTGCTGGGCAAGCAGGCCACTTCGTTCGGTATCGGTCTGGTGTCGATGATCATCATCGCCCAGTTCGAACCGCGTTTCATGGCGCGCTGGGTGCCGCTCGGCTACGTGATCGGCGTGCTGCTGCTTTTGGTGGTGGACATCATGGGTCACAACGCCATGGGCGCCACACGCTGGATCAACATTCCCGGTGTGATCCGTTTCCAGCCCTCGGAATTCATGAAAATCCTGATGCCAGCGACCATTGCCTGGTATCTGTCCAAGCGGACATTGCCCCCACAGCTCAAGCATGTTGGCATCAGCCTGATGTTAATCGGCGTGCCATTTGCGCTGATCGTCCGTCAACCGGATCTCGGCACTTCGCTGCTGATTCTGGCCGGCGGGGCGTTCGTGCTGTTCATGGGCGGTTTGCGCTGGCGCTGGATCGTCAGCGTGCTGGCCGCGGCCATTCCGGTGTCGGTTGCGATGTGGTTCTTCGTGATGCACGACTACCAGAAGCAGCGCGTATTGACGTTCCTCGATCCGGAAAGCGACCCGCTCGGCACTGGCTGGAACATCATTCAGTCGAAAGCTGCGATCGGTTCCGGCGGCGTATTTGGCAAGGGCTGGCTGCTCGGTACCCAGTCGCACCTGGACTTCCTCCCGGAAAGCCACACCGACTTCATCATTGCCGTGCTCGGCGAAGAGTTCGGCCTGGTGGGCATCTGCGCGCTGTTGCTGATTTATTTGCTGTTGATTGGTCGGGGGCTGGTCATCACCGCTCAGGCGCAGACGCTGTTCGGCAAATTGCTCGCCGGCGCGTTGACCATGACGTTTTTTGTTTATGTTTTCGTCAACATCGGTATGGTCAGTGGCCTGTTGCCGGTTGTAGGGGTTCCATTGCCGTTCATTAGCTACGGAGGAACTTCGCTGGTGACACTGCTGTCAGCGTTTGGGGTTTTGATGTCGATCCATACCCATCGCAAGTGGATCGCACAGGTTTGAATAAGGTGAAGAGTTCAATGCAAGTAATGCGTGGCTGGGCGACTCGATGCGCGCCATGGGTTGGCCTGGTTGGCCTCCTTGGCAGCGTGCAGGAAGCGCTGGCCGGCGAATACGAAGGCTCACCCCAGGTGGCCGAATTCGTCGGTGAAATGACCCGCGACTACGGTTTCGCCGGTGAGCAACTGATGGGGGTGTTTCGCGAGGCTCAGCGTAAACAGGCGATTCTCGACGCCATCTCCCGACCTGCCGAGCGGGTCAAGCAGTGGAAAGAATACCGCCCGATGTTCATCACTGACGCGCGCATTGCGCGAGGTGTGGATTTCTGGCGTCAGCACGAGGCCACGCTGGCCCGGGCCGAGCAGGAATATGGCGTGCCGGCACAAGTCATCGTGTCGATCATCGGCGTTGAGACCTTTTTCGGACGTAATACCGGCAATTATCGGGTGATCGATGCCTTGTCGACGCTCGGTTTCGACTATCCTCCCCGTGCCGAATTTTTCCGCAAGGAGCTGCGTGAGTTTCTCCTGTTGGCGCGCGAAGAACAGGTCGATCCATTGACGCTCAAGGGTTCATACGCCGGGGCGATGGGTCTGCCGCAGTTCATGCCGAGCAGCTTTCGCGCTTATGCAGTGGATTTCGACGGTGACGGCCACATCAATATCTGGAACAACCCGGATGATGCGATCGGCAGCGTCGCCAGTTATTTCAAGCGTCACGGCTGGGTCGCCGGCGAACCGGTGGTCAGCCGCGCCGATGTCCGTGGCGAGCAGGCCGATGAAGGCCTGACCACTGGTATCGAGCCGACAAAGACTGTCGCGCAGTTGCGGGCGCTGGGCTGGTCAAGTCATGATGCGCTGCGCGATGATATGCCGGTTACGGCATTTCGCCTTGAAGGCGAGAACGGCCCCGAATACTGGATGGGCCTGAAGAATTTCTACGCGATCACGCGTTATAACCGCAGCGTGATGTACGCCATGGCCGTACATCAACTGTCTGAACAGCTTGTACAAGCACGGGGCGTCAAGTAATGCGGGCATTGCCTAACAATAAACCCCTGAAGTTGGTGGCATTTGCTGCGTTGGCGGTACTGGTTGCCAGTTGTTCGACCAGCCGTACCCCGACTCAGAAGGCGCCCACAACCGCTGTGCGCAAGCAGCCGGTTCTTGATATCAACCGCGCGCACAAAGATGGCGCACCGTGGTGGGATGTCGATGTTTCGCGTATCCCCGATGCCACCCCAACCCTGCACACCGGTGCGTACAAGGCCAACCCGTACACGGTGCTGGGCAAGACCTACTTCCCGATCCAGGAATCGAAGACCTACGTCGCTTCCGGCACGGCGTCCTGGTACGGCACCAAGTTTCACGGGCAGAACACCGCCAATGGCGAGGTTTATGACCTGTACGGCATGAGCGCCGCCCACAAGACTTTGCCACTGCCAAGTTATGTTCGGGTGACCAACCTGGACAACAACCGCACAGTGATTCTGCGGGTCAACGACCGCGGTCCTTTCTATTCCGACCGGATCATCGATTTGTCCTACGCGGCGGCAAAAAAACTCGGTTATGCCGAAACCGGCACTGCGCGGGTCAAGGTCGAGGGCATCGACCCGCAGCAATGGTGGGCCGCCAAGGGCCGTCCGGCGCCGTTGATGCTCAATGAGCCGCAAGTTGCGCAGAACAGCGCCCCGGTTATCACAGCGTCGGCCGGCACCGTCGAGCAATGGACCCCTCCGCCGCAGCAACACGCCGCGGCCGTTGTGCCAGTGCAGATCGATGCAAAAAAAAACGCTTCTGCAACAGCGTCTGGCCAGTATCTGCAGGTGGGCGCCTTCGCCAACCCGGACGCTGCAGAGCTGCTGAGGTCGAAGCTCAGCGGGATGGTGAGCGCTCCGGTGTTCATCAGCTCGATCGTGCGCAATCAGCAGACTCTGCACCGGGTACGCCTGGGGCCGATCGGCTCGCCGGGTGAAATCACCCAGGTGCAGAACAGCGTGCGCCTGGCCAACCTTGGTTCGCCAAGTGTGGTCACCGAGTAAAACGTAGAACTTGATTGACGGTTCACCTGCGGTATTGGGGGGTGAACCAGGTTGTTGGCTCGTCGAAGAACAAAAGCCCGGCAAGGGTGACTGGAGTGAGCAGCTGAACACGCGATGACTCGTCAGAAAGTCATCTGATTAAATTTTGCATTAGCGATTTCGAGAGACGGATGAACATCACCACCTTTGCCAAACGCCTTTTCCTGCTAGTCCCGCTGCTCCTCTCGCCAGCCGCGTTCGCGGTCGAGATGATGCCTTCGCCACCACAACTGGCCGCCAAGTCCTATGTGCTCATGGATGCCAGCAGCGGCAACGTGCTGGTTGAAAACAATGGCGACCAGCGTCTGCCACCGGCCAGCCTGACCAAGCTGATGACCGCGTACATCGCGACCCTGGAAATCCGTCGTGGCCAGATCGGTGAAAACGATCCGGTGACCGTCAGCGAAAACGCCTGGCGTACCGGCGGTTCGCGGATGTTCATCAAAGTCGGTTCGCAAGTCACTGTCAGCGACCTGCTGCACGGCATCATCATCCAGTCCGGTAACGACGCCAGCGTGGCACTGTCCGAGCACATCGCCGGTAGCGAAGACGCTTTCGCCGACGTGATGAACAAGACGGCCACCGAACTGGGCCTGACCAACTCCCACTTCATGAACCCGACCGGTCTGCCAAACCCTGACCATTACTCGTCGGCTCATGACATGGCGATCCTGGCTCGCGCGATCATCCACGAAGACCCGGCTCACTACGCGATCTACTCGCAGAAAGAGTTTTTCTGGAATGGCATCAAACAACCTAACCGCAACCTGTTGCTGTGGCGCGACAAGACCGTTGACGGTCTGAAAACCGGCCACACTGACGAAGCCGGTTATTGCATGGTGTCCTCGGCTGTTCGTGATGGCCAGCGTCTGATCGCCGTGGTGTTCGGCACCAACAGCGATGTGGCTCGCGCCGCTGAAACCCAGAAGCTCTTGACCTACGGCTTCCGCTTCTTTGAAACCCAGACCTTCTATCAGAAGGGCACCGAACTGGCTCAGGCCCCGGTGTGGAAAGGCACCACCAGTCAAGTCAAGGCCGGCCTGGCGCAAGACCTGACCATGACCCTGCCAAAAGGCCAGTTGAAGAAGCTCGCTGCCAGCATGACCATGAACCCGCAACTGACCGCGCCAATCGCCAAGGGCGACGTAATCGGTAAAGTCGAAGTCAAACTGGAAGACAAGGTTGTGCACAGCGCTGACCTGATCGCTCTGGACGGCGTCGAGGAGGGTGGTATCTTCCGCCGCATGTGGGATAGCATCCGTCTATTCTTCTACGGCTTGTTCAACTGATTTGTGTTGACCTGCATGGCCCCGCCCCGATCCGGTGCGGGGCCATGTGCGTTACCACGGCTTGCGCTATAGAGGCCGTTACGCCATGACCGATACCGAAGTAAAGGCGCCAAAGATCGAATTCCCTGCCAACGATTACCCGGTTAAGGTGATCAGCGACACGGGCGTCGGCAACAAAGACAAGATCATCGAAATCGTCAAGAAGCACGCGACCATCAACGATGATCGTATTGACGAGCGTTCGAGCAGCAACGGTAAATACACCACGATCCAGTTGCACATCGTCGCCACCGGTCAAGACCAGCTGTACGACATCAACAGCGAACTGCGGGCGACCGGTTTCGTGCACATGGTGCTGTGATGCCAGGCACGCTGGGCTTTCGCGAACTCGGCCAGATGGCTTACGAGCCGGTCTGGCATGCCATGCAACGTTTTACCAACGAACGCGGCAGCGATGCCGCCGACGAAATCTGGCTCGTCGAGCACCCACCGGTGTTCACGCAGGGTCAGGCCGGCAAGGCCGAACACTTGCTCCTGCCGGGTGAAATTCCGGTGGTGCAGGTCGATCGCGGCGGGCAGGTGACTTACCATGGCCCCGGCCAACTGGTGGCTTATCTGTTGCTGGATGTACGCAAGCTGGGTTTTGGCGTGCGTGATCTGGTCAGTCGCATGGAGCTATGCCTGATCGAACTTCTGGCCAGCTACGGTGTGACCGCAGCGGCCAAGCCAGACGCTCCCGGCGTGTACGTCGATGGCGCGAAAATCGCTTCTCTGGGTTTACGGATTCGCCACGGTTGCTCCTTTCATGGGCTGGCCCTGAATGTGGATATGAACCTGGAACCGTTTCGACGGATTAATCCCTGCGGCTACGCCGGGCTGGCGATGACCCAGCTGAGTGATCACGCAGGATCGATTGAATTTGCCGAGGTAAGTGCCCGGCTGCGCGCGCAGCTCGTCAAACACCTCGACTATGCTGAGCAGACGACCCTGACGGGCGGAATCGACTGATATGACTACTGATGCAGTGCAAACCATGATCCCGACGCTCGACGTGACCGAGCGCCCGGCCCCGCGTCCCAAGGTTGAAGCCGGCGTCAAGCTGCGCGGTGCCGAGAAGGTTGCACGCATCCCGGTAAAGATCATTCCGACCACCGAGCTGCCGAAGAAACCCGACTGGATTCGTGTGCGTATCCCGGTTTCCCCGGAAGTCGACCGTATCAAGAGCCTGCTGCGCAAACACAAGCTGCACAGCGTTTGCGAAGAAGCGTCCTGCCCGAACCTGGGTGAGTGCTTCTCCGGCGGCACCGCGACCTTCATGATCATGGGCGACATCTGCACCCGTCGCTGCCCGTTCTGCGACGTGGGCCACGGTCGTCCGAAGCCGCTGGATGTCAACGAGCCGCAGAGCCTGGCCATCGCCATCGCCGACCTCAAGCTCAAGTACGTGGTGATCACCTCGGTTGACCGCGACGACCTGCGTGACGGTGGTGCCCAGCACTTTGCCGACTGCATCCGCGAAATCCGCAAGTTGTCGCCGAACGTGCAGCTGGAGACCCTGGTTCCGGACTACCGTGGCCGCATGGACGTCGCCCTGGAAATCACCGCCGCCGAGCCGCCAGATGTCTTCAACCACAACCTGGAAACCGTGCCGCGTCTGTACAAGGCTGCGCGTCCGGGTTCGGATTACCAGTGGTCGCTGACTCTGCTGCAACGTTTCAAGCAGATGATGCCGCACATTCCGACCAAATCCGGCCTGATGCTGGGTCTGGGCGAGACTGACGAAGAAGTCATCGAAGTCATGAAGCGCATGCGCGAACACGACATCGACATGCTGACTCTTGGCCAGTACCTGCAACCGTCGCGCAGCCACTTGCCGGTGCAGCGTTTCGTGCACCCGGACACCTTCGCCTGGTTCGCCGAGGAAGGTTACAAGATGGGCTTCAAGAACGTTGCGTCCGGGCCGTTGGTGCGTTCCTCGTACCATGCCGATGAGCAGGCGAAGCTGGTCAAGGCTGAGCTGATGGGTTCCTGATTCAGCGCTGATATAAAAAATGCCCGCCGAGGCTTTAACGCCCGGCGGGCATTTTTTTGCCTGTCTTACATTCAATGCTGATTTTTCCTGCAACCTGCGGCGTGGCCGAGCCTCTTCTGTTTACCGCCGTTCCTGACTACTGTGTGTGCATGACTCACAGGGAGATCCAAGGATGACCGTTCGACCAACCCACACACTTTGCCCGCACAAAGCCGTGCCCGCGTTGCCCTCAGAAGGGCTGATCGGCGTCATTGCACCAGCCGGCCCGGGTGTATTGGACACCGATAAGGCGGTGCAATGGATTCGCGCGCGGGGTTATGGGCTTAAGGTGTTCCCCGGCGTTTATGAAAAGGATGGCTATCTGGCCGGCAGCGACGACGTGCGCTTGCGCGATCTTCATGCGGCGTTCGCTGATCCCGAAGTCGATGCAATTATTTGCCTGCGTGGCGGCTACGGCACGCCACGGCTGCTTGACCGGATCGATTACGACCTGCTGAGCCGCCATGCCAAGCCATTCGTTGGCTACAGCGACATCACCGCGCTGCACCTGGCCATCAGCCGATACGCAGGCTTCGTGACCTTTCACGGGCCGCTGCTCAACGCTGACCTGTTGGGCGACAAGGAGCCGCCAACCGTCACTTCGTTCTTCGCCATGCTGCGTGGCCAACTGAAGAGCGGCAGTGTGCTAAGCCACCCGGCGGCTTATCCGTTGACGACGGTCGAGCCCGGCATCGCCCACGGGCGTTTGCTCGGCGGCAATCTGGCGATGATCGCTGCGACTCTGGGGACGCCTTACGAAATCGATGTGGAGGGGGTGATTCTGCTCATCGAGGATATCAACGAGCCCCTGTATCGGATCGACCGACTGCTGACCCAGATGCGCCTGGCCGGCAAACTGGCCAAATTGCGCGGAGTTCTGGTTGGGGATGTCGCGGGGGTGGACGTCGAAGCTTTGAACCGGCTGCTCAAGCAGACGTTTGAGCCGTTACGGATTCCGGTGCTTTCAGGATGGCGCAGCGGGCATTGCGATCCGAACCTGACATTGCCGATGGGGGCATTGGTTCGACTGGATGCGGGGAAGCAGGAACTGATGCTGGAGCAGGATGTGGTCACCCGCCGATAATTGCGGGTGATGCAAAAAGATCGCAGCCTGCGGCAGCTCCTACACGGGATTAACGTAAACCCTGTAGGAGCCGCCGCAGGCTGCGATCTTTTGATTTTGCTTTATTGGTTACGCAGGCTTTCCAGCAGCTTATGCGTCGGATACCCATCCGCCGGCCAGCCAAACGACTGCTGTGCACTGCGAATCGCCTTGCGTGTATTGGCGCCGATGATCCCGTCTGCCGTGCCGGCATCGTAGTTGCGTGCACTCAGTAAGGTCTGCAACTCGATTCGCTCGGTGCGGCTCAGCGGCAGATCATCTTTAGGCCAAGAGCCATTGATCAAGCCAGCGCCGCCAAAGCGCTCGGACAGCAGGCTCACCGCCAGCGCGTACGACGAAGAATTGTTGTACTTGAGGATCGCCCGGAAGTTGTCGAGGACCAGGAACGCCGGGCCACGATAACCGGCCGGCAGTAACAGGGCGGCGGACAATTGTTCGGTTCCGGCGGGCGCCTGAGCCCCGTTGGGCAGCATCACGCCCAGCTGACGCCATTCGGCGACGCTCTTGCGCAGGGTGCCATCCGCCAGCGTGTAGTCGAAGTTGCCGGGCAATTGCACTTCAAAGCCCCACGGCTGGCCGCGCTGCCAGCCGGAGCTTTGCAGATAGTGTGCGGTCGAGGCCAGTGCGTCGGCCGGGCTGCCCCAGATGTCGCGGCGCCCGTCACCGTCGAAATCCACGGCATGGGTGTTGTAGGTGGTCGGGATGAACTGCGTCTGGCCCATGGCGCCAGCCCAGGAACCGAGCATCTTCTCCGGCGTGATGTCGCCCTGTTGCAGAATCTGCAGGGCAGCAATCAGTTGCGCGTGGGCAAAGCCTGGGCGACGACCTTCGTAGGCGAGGGTGGCCAGCGAGTTGATCACCGACTTGCTGCCCTGGAACTGCCCGAAGTTGCTTTCCATGCCCCAAACCGACACCAGCGCTTGGCGATCAACGCCATAACGCTGCTCGATGCTTTGCAGGATATCGGCGTATTGAATGATCAACGCCTGGCCCTTGCGCACGCGCAGCGGCGACAGTGCGCCGTCGAGGTATTCCCACACCGGGCGGGAGAACTCCGGCTGGCTGCGGTCGGCGCGAATCACGCTGGCGTCGAAACTGATATTGGCGAACGCACGGTCGAACAGCTCGGCGCGAATACCAGCGGCCAAGGCATCCTTGCGAAAACCTGCCTGCCATTCGGCAAAGGTCTGGGTCGGCTGAAGATCAAGTGGGTCGGCGGACGGCACTACCGGCGGAATAATCGCTGGGGCCGTGGCGACAGGGGCGGCTTGAAGAGGTTGCGCATCGGCGGCGGTAGGTTTTTCCGCACAGGCGACAAGCAGAATGAAGCTGGAGGCAGCGATCAATTGGCGAACAGGCCAACGACGGGAAAGACTAAAGGGCATGCACAGTTCCAGAGGATACGAATCAGGTGCAGACCTTAACATGACCGGGGGGTGCTGCGCTTTAAGCTGCCAGAAAGTAAGAAGCCTCCCAGCTATTAGACTGGAAGGCTTCGCGGCGGTAGCTGCCTTTACCCTTGGCTGGTTGTTCCTGGCGGCTGCGGAACAGGGGTTGGGCGATGATGGATTTGGCCTTGTTCGGGCCATGTTTCGATGGCTTTTTGCTCATGAGGGTTCTCTCGAGTGAGTGGGTTTTGCGGGGGAAATAATCTGCCGATGTCGGGCGTCTGTCTATAGGGCAAATGCAGGTCGTTTTGTAGGAAAGCAAGATCAAAAGATCGCAGCCTTCGGCAGCTCCTACAGGGATTGGTGTAGGAGCTGCAGAAGGCTGCGATCTTTTGATTTTATTCGGCAGGCAATGACAAACGTTGGCCAGCCATTAACAGTGCCAAGCGGCTCAGGCTCATCCACGGTGATCCGGCTGCCTGACCTTTGATTTGTGCATCAATACGCTGAGCTTCGAGCAGCAACTGCGCCCAGCGTTGCGCCGAGTAACGTTGCAGGGCTTTGCTCATCAAGGGTTTGCGCTTGTCCCACACCGGCGGTTTCGCTGAACTGAAGCACTTGTCCAGCGGCGTGCCCTGGCTGTACTGCAGCGCGATATTGGCCAGTTGGCGCAACTCCCGCGCCAGTGCCCAGAGGATCACTGGCGGTTCGACACCCTCACCACGCAACCCTTCGAGCATGCGCAGGGCGTGGGCCGGTTCACCGTTAAGGACCGCGTCGGTCAAGCCAAACACGTCGAATCGTGCACTGTCCGCCACAGCGGCCTGCACGGTTTCGACAGTGATCTGCCCACCTTCGGCCATCAGCTTGAGCTTCTCGATTTCCTGCGCGGCGGCGAGCAGGTTGCCCTCCACACGTGCAGCAATCAGTTCGACGGCGTCCTGGCTGGCCGACAACCCGGCCTGCGACAGACGCTGACGAATCCAGCTCGGCAACTGATTGGCATCCACTGGCCAGATCTGGATGAACTGCGTCTGCTGACCTTCAACCAGCGCCTTGCCCCACTTGGTCTTCTGCGCGCTGCCATCAAGCTTGGGCAGGCTGATCAGCAGCACCGTGTCTTCAGCGGGACGCGAGCAGTACTCGATGAATGCGGCAGCCCCCTTGTCACCGGGTTTGCCCGATGGCAAACGCAGTTCCAGCAGACGCTTTTCAGCAAACAGCGACATGCTGGCGCCGGCCTGCAACAACGTACCCCAATCGAAATTGGCGCCGGCGGCAAACACCTGGCGTTCGTCGAAACCTTGCTGGCGGGCAGCACTGCGGATGGCGTCGGCGGCTTCCTGACACAGCAGCGGGTCATCACCGCTGATGATATAGACGGGCGCGAGGGCGCCTTGCAGGTGTTTGCCGAGTTGCGCGGGAGCGAGCTTCATAAGAGAGGTCGAACGGGGCGCCTGAGCGCCCCGAACTTCTTACTGCTGCGGGATTTCGAGCGGCGACTGACGCGGGGTTTCCGCCTCAATCTTTTGCGCCGCTTCCAGCGCATCGGCTTCTGCCCTGGCGCGGTCATTGGCGGCCTGCTGCAGTTGCTCCAGTTGACCCGGGGTCAGCTGTTGCAGACGCAGCATCATGCGCTGAACCAGATCGCGACGGATATCGCGACGGGCGTCGTTGGCTTCCTGATCGGAGCCGACGAGGTTGTTGCCGTCGTGGATGAACACTTTCTGCACTTCAAGCTTGTCGCTGAGCAGAGACAGGTTTTTTTCACCGCGGATGTCGTAGCTCAGAACTGTGCTGAGCTGATACTCGCCCGTGCGACCGGCACCTGCATAGCTGAGGATACGCTGGCTTTCCTGTTCGTCAGCCAGGTACAGCTTGTAAGGCGCGCCGCTGTAAACCTTGACGCCGCTGGACTCCAGCACCTGACGCATTTGAGTGACGGTCTCGCCGTAGGCGTTACGGGCGCTCAGATCGAGTTCCTTGATCGTCAGTTCGTTGCTGCCAGTGCCACGCAGCTGGAAACCGCAGGCGCTCAGCAGAACAGCGAGGCCCATCACCAGCAGATTGCGTTTGATCATTGTGTTGCTCCCCTTGAAACCATGTGGGCCGACCTGGCGGCCCGAAAGGTTTTACAGTGCGTCAGGCAAACCTGACGCCCAATCCAATTTAGCTGGCGACGATGTTGACCAGTTTTCCTGGCACAACGATCACTTTGCGAATGGTCAGACCGTCGACGAAACGCAGCACGTTTTCGTTGACGCGAGCGGCGGCTTCGACTTCTTCGCGCGTCGCGCTCGCCGGCATTTCGATCTGGCCACGCAGCTTGCCGTTGACCTGGATGACCAGGGTCAGGCTGTCCTGCACCAGTGCGCTTTCGTCCACAGCAGGCCAGCCGGCATCGATCACGGCATCGGCGTGGCCCAGTTGATTCCACAGCTCATGGCTGATGTGCGGTGTGATCGGAGCCAGCAGCAAAGTCACGGCTTCCAGGCCTTCGTGCACCAGCGCACGATCTTGCTCGGTGCCTTGCGCGGCTTTTTCCAGCACGTTCATCAGCGTCATGACCTGAGCGATGGCGGTGTTGAATTTGTGGTTCTGGCCGACGTCGTGGCTGGCCTGCTTGATGGCCAGGTGGATCGAGCGGCGAACGGCTTTCTGCTCGTCGTTCAGGCTGGCAACGTCGAGCTTGCCCGGCAGGCCCTGGGTAACGTGGGCTTGCGCCAGACGCCAGACGCGCTTGAGGAAGCGATGCGAGCCTTCCACGCCGGAGTCGGACCATTCGGCGCTCATGTCAGGTGGCGAGGCGAACATCATGAACAGGCGGCAGGTGTCTGCGCCGAACTGATCAATCATCGACTGTGGGTCGACGCCGTTGTTCTTCGACTTGGCCATTTTCTCGGTACCGCCAATTTCCACCGGCAGACCGTCGGCGATCAGATTGGCGCTGATGACCTTGGCTTTGCTGTCGCGCTCAAGTTCTACGTCCGCCGGGTTGAACCAGGTGTAGGCACCGTTGGCTTCGCGACGGTAGTAGGTTTCGGCGATTACCATGCCTTGGGTCAGCAGGTTCTTGAACGGCTCGTTGGAGCTCACCAGACCTTCGTCACGCATCAGCTTGTGGAAGAAACGTGCGTACAGCAGGTGCAGAATCGCGTGTTCGATACCGCCGATGTACTGATCCACCGGCAGCCAGTGGTCAGCCGCGGATTTCTCGACCAGGCCACCTTCAAAGTGCGGCGAGGCGTAACGGGCGTAGTACCACGAAGACTCGACGAAGGTGTCCATGGTGTCGGTTTCACGCTTGGCAGGCTGGCCGCATTTCGGGCAGCTGCACTCGTAAAACTCTGGCATGCGTGCCAGCGGCGAACCGGCGCCATCCGGCACCACGTCTTCCGGCAGTACGACGGGCAGTTGATCTTCCGGTACCGGCACGTCACCGCAAGCATCGCAGTGGATGATCGGGATCGGGCAGCCCCAGTAGCGCTGGCGGCTGATGCCCCAGTCGCGCAGGCGGAACTGGGTGCGCGAGGCGCCCAGTTCTTTTTTGATCAGCGCCACTTCGATTGCATCGAACGCGCCAGCGAAATCCAGACCATCGAACTCGCCGGAGTTGATCAGCGTGCCGTGCTCGCCATAGGCGTCTTGCCATGGTGCCGGGTTGGTCTCGCCGGAGCTGGTGCGCACTACCGATTTGATCGGCAGGTCGTACTTGTGGGCGAATTCGAAATCACGCTCGTCGTGCGCTGGCACAGCCATGACCGCGCCGTCGCCGTAATGCATCAGCACATAGTTGGCGACCCACACCGGGAGTTTTTCACCGGTCAGCGGGTGCTCGACGAACAGGCCGGTCGGCAGGCCTTTTTTCTCTTGAGTGGCGACGTCGGCTTCAGCGACGCTGCCGCCCTTGCATTCAGCGATGAACGCTTGCAGCTCAGGGTTGTTCTGCGCGGCCTGAGTAGCCAGCGGGTGTTCAGCGGCGACGGCAACGTAGGTCGCGCCCATCAGTGTGTCCGGACGGGTGGTGAAGACTTTCAGGGTGCCGGCTGCGCCGATGGAATCGACGTTGTACGGGAACTGCACTTCCATGCCGCGGGATTTGCCGATCCAGTTGCGCTGCATGGTCTTGACCTGTTCAGGCCAGCCAGTCAGTTCGTCGAGGCTCTCCAGCAGTTCATCCGCATAAGCGGTGATCTTGAAGTAGTACATCGGGATTTCGCGCTTTTCGATCAACGCGCCGGAACGCCAGCCGCGACCGTCGATCACCTGCTCGTTGGCCAGAACGGTCTGATCGATCGGGTCCCAGTTGACGGTGCCGCTTTTTTTGTAAATCACACCTTTTTCGAACAGGCGAGTGAACAGCCATTGTTCCCAGCGGTAGTAATCAGGCTTGCAGGTGGTGACTTCACGCGACCAGTCCACCGCCAGGCCCAGGCTGCGCAGCTGGGTTTTCATGTAGGCGATGTTTTCGTAGGTCCACTTGGCGGGCGCTACGTTGTTCTTCATCGCGGCGTTTTCCGCCGGCATGCCGAAGGCGTCCCAACCCATTGGTTGCAGGACGTTCTTGCCTTGCATGCGCTGGTAGCGGGAGATCACGTCGCCGATGGTGTAGTTGCGCACGTGCCCCATGTGTAGCTTGCCGCTGGGGTAAGGGAACATCGACAGGCAGTAGAAAGTCTCCTTGCCTGGCTGTTCACTGACTTCAAAGGACTTTTGCTCATCCCAGAACGACTGGGCGGCGGCTTCGATTTCACGGGGCTGATATTGTTCGTGCATGGCTACTTTTGTACTGGATAGGGGTGGCCTAATCCTCTTCAACGCGGCATTCGGGACGGCCCGGACGAGCTGGAAGTGGAATGACAGGAAGCGCCGTAGCATACATGACCGTGCTTGGCCTAGGGAAACCCTGATTACAGCTGTTTGACCCGCGCAGTGGGTGGCGAGGGCCGTTGGTCGCGGCATCCAGCCGGTTTGTGCAGCGAAGCTAAGCTCTAACTGGGGAGTGAGTCTTATCTTCAATGAGGTGAGGGATGGTGGAGCAACAGCAAAGAAACATCACGAAACCTGAGTTGTACGAGCGGTTGATGGAACGTCTGGGTATGGCCCTGGACGCTGCAAAAACCGCAGACCGGCTGCGCGACGAGCGCCCCCTGGAACTGGAATTGCGTGGCTTGAGCCCCGCCGAGTTCAAACTGGTCAAGGCCTATCTGGATCGCAGTGAACGTGAAACGCACGGATGCTTGTCGCAAGCAGTGAAGCAGCTCGATGCAACACATTCGGCCAAGGTCATCTGGCTCAAGGACAAGGCGCCCCGCAAAGACACCGTCAAGGTGCGTGCTTTACGGGCCAAGTAAGCGCATGGCAGGTCAAGAAACGGATCTTTTTCAACAGGATCCCACCCTATCGGTTGTCGCGTTGTATTAACCCACTTAGGCTTCGGGCATCTTTGGAGATGCCCGATGCCTTTTCGTTATTTCATCAAACAACTTCTATTGCCCCCCGGCATTCTTTTGCTGCTGTTGCTGGCCGCGTGGTGGCTGCGCCGCTCACGGCCGCGACTGGCTGGATTGTGTTTTGCCCTCGGTTTTGGCGGACTCTGGCTGATGAGCCTGCCGGTGGTGGTGCAATGGGGCGCCAAAGCCCTCGAACGCGAGCCCCCGCTGGCCCGCGAAGATTGGGCGACACTGGCGCAACGTGCCGATGCGATTGTGGTGCTGGGTTCCGGGCGTGAGCGGGGTGATCTGGCCTGGGGCGACGATCAGCCGACCGGCGTGGGGCTTGAGCGTCAACGCTATGCGGCGCGGTTGGCGAAGGCGTCGGGACTGCCGATTTTGACCAGCGGCGGGCTGCATTACGGCACGCCGCCGACCGAAGCGAAGTTGATGGCCGATTCATTGCTGGACGATTTCGGTGTGAGCGTGCGTTGGCAGGAAGGGGCAAGCCGCACCACCTGGGAAAACGCCAGATTCAGCGCCGATATGCTGTTGCCCCAGGGGATCAAACGCGTAGTTGTGGTGACGCAGGCCTGGCACATGCCGCGATCGGTGTGGAGTTTTGAACAGGCAGGATTTGAAGTGGTGCCAGCGCCAGTGGGCTTCCTGGGTACAGACAACGCTCGGCCGTTTGGTGGCTGGCTGCCGGAGTTCAAGTCGATCTGGCAGAGCGGGCAGTTGCTGAATGACGCGGTGGGGCAGGTGGGGTATTCGCTTTTCTATCGCTGAAGATCAAAAGATCGCAGCCTGCGGCAGCTCCTACAGGGGGAATACAAATCCCATGTAGGAGCTGCCGCAGGCTGCGATCTTTTTGCTTAGAGGGTTTTGGACATCCGGCTAGCCATCAACGCCCAACCGAACAGCCCCAGACACAGGACGATCAGCGGCCACGAACGCCATTGCAGATACGGCGTCAGGTTGTGCATCGGCACGACTTCTCCATACAAAATGCCCTGTTCGAACTGCGGAATCTGCTCGGTGATCTGCCCGAACGGGTTGATCAGGCCGGTCACGCCATTGTTGGTGGCGCGGATCATCCAGCGTCCGGCTTCCAGCGCGCGCATCTGCGCCATCTGCAAATGTTGCAGCGGGCCGATCGAGGTGCCGAACCACGTGTCGTTGCTGATCGTCAGCAGCAGGTCGCTGCGCGCCGACAAGCTGGCGGCGAACTCCGGATACACCACTTCGTAGCAGATGAACGGCGCGATCTGATAGCCCTTGGCTTGCAGCATCGGCTGATCAGCGGGGCCGCGGGCGAAGTCCGACATCGGCAGGTCGAAGAATGCGATCAGTCCGCGCAGCACATCCTGCAACGGCACGTATTCACCGAACGGCACCAGTTTCTGCTTCAGGTAAGTGCCATCGCCTTCGCCCACCACAGTGATGCCGTTGTAAAAGCGTCTTTCGTGATGCACCGTCTCGCGGATCGGCACGCCGGTGATCAGCGCCGATTTACGCTCGGCGGCGAAGTTACCCATCATGCTCAGGTAGCCCTCGGCGGACTCCTTGAGTACCGGTACCGCTGTTTCCGGCCAGATCAGCAGATCCACGGGTTTGGAGCGAAAACTCAGATCGCGGTACAGCGCCAGTTGCGCGTTGAGCTGCGCCGGGTCCCACTTCATGCTTTGTTCGACGTTACCCTGAATGGCAGCAACGGTCAGCGGCTCGCCTGAAGGGCTGGTCCAGGCGTGGCCCTTGAGTGCAATCCCCGCCACCCAAGGCCCGACCAGCAATAGCAGGCCAACGGCAACAAACGCTTTACGGCCGGATTGCAGCAGACGCGGCGCGTTGTAGATCAGCGCAGCCGTCAATGCCAGAACGAACGACACCAGCCACATCCCGCCCACTGGCGCGAGACCGGCCAATGGACCGTCAAGCTGGCTGTAACCGGAATAAAGCCACGGGAAGCCAGTGAGGAACCAGCCACGAAAAGCTTCCTGACCGACCCACAACGCAGCAAATGCCAAGGCATCGGCCAGCGGTGCCTCGTTACGGCGCAGCCAGCGTGCCCAGAGCCAAGCGGGCAGGGCGAAGAAAAACGCAATCGCCGCGGTGAACAGCAGCATCAGAAATCCGGCCAACAGCACCGAAGCGCCGCCGAAATGATGAATGCTGTAATAGATCCAACTGGTACCGGCGCCGAACAGGCCGAAACCGAAGCACCAGCCCCGGCCCAGCGCCTGGCGCGGGCTCAGCTCGCGCAGACCGGCATAGAACAAACCGACCGCCAGCAGAGCCAGCGGCCAGATATCGAAGGGTGCCAGAGCGAACGTGGTGATTGCACCGGCCGCCACGGCCAGCAGGTTACCGGGCCAGCCGGGGCGGGTTGTCCAGCGCATTTCAGTCCTTAGAATTAACGAGCGATCGGCGACAGTCGCAGCAAGTGAATCCGACGGCTGTCGGCGTTCAGGATGCGGAAACGATAGGCGCCGATTTCAGTGGTTTCGTTGCGTTTTGGCAAGTGCCCGAACGCGCTCATCACCAGGCCGCCGACGGTGTCGAACTCGTCGTCGGAGAACTCGCTGTCGAAGAACTCGTTGAAGTTCTCGATCGGCGTCAGTGCCTTGATCAGGAAGTCACCGCTGGGCAGCGGCTTGATGTAGCTGTCTTCTTCGACGTCGTGCTCGTCTTCGATGTCGCCGACGATTTGTTCCAGCACGTCTTCGATGGTCACCAGACCGGCCACGCCGCCGTATTCGTCGATGACGATGGCCATGTGGTTGTGGTTGGCGCGAAACTCACGCAGCAACACGTTCAGACGCTTGGACTCCGGCACGAAGGTGGCCGGGCGCAGCAGATCCTTGATGTTGAAGCTGTCGCCGTTTTCCTTGAGGATCAGCGGCAGCAGATCCTTGGCCAGCAGCACGCCCATCACGTCGTCATGGCTTTCGCCGATGACCGGATAGCGCGAGTGGGCGGAATCGACCACGGCCGGGAGGAATTCACGCGGTGTCTGGGTCGCCTTGATGCTGATCATCTGCGAACGCGGCACCATGATGTCGCGAACTTGCAGGTCAGCCACCTGAATGGCGCCTTCGACGATGGCCAGCGCTTCGCTGTCCAGCAGTTTGTTCTGATGTGCATCGCGCAGCAGCTCAAGGAGCTCCTGGCGGTTCTTCGGCTCGTGGGCAAAAGCCTGGGTCAGTTTACCCAGCCATGACTTCTGCCCGTTGCTCGATCGATCTTCGCTCATAGCGATTACTCTGAATCCTTTGTTGTAACGATAGGGGATGGTTCGGTTTCGTCGTCCGCGTACGGATCGGGATAGCCCAGTTCAGCAAGCAACTCGCGTTCCAGTGCTTCCATTTCTTCGGCTTCTTCGTCATCTATATGGTCGTAACCAAGCAGATGCAAGCAGCCGTGAATGACCAGATGTGCCCAATGGGCCTTTAGTTCCTTGCCTTGTTCAGCAGCTTCGCGCTCAACCACGGCCACGCAGATCACCAGATCGCCGAGCAGCGGGATGTCGAGAAACTCGTCGGGCACGTCAGCCGGGAACGACAGGACGTTGGTCGCGTAATCCTTCTGGCGCCAGGTGTGATTGAGCTCACGACCTTCTTCCTCGTCGACCAGACGAATGGTCATTTCCGAGTCAGCGGTGCGCTGGCGCAGGGCCAGTTCGCACCATTGGCGGAAGTCGGCTTCACTCGGGGCGCTCGCTTCGGTAGCGATTTGCAGGTCTAGCTCAAGCATTTCGCGAAGTGTCCTTGGGCGCCTCGTCACGGTTTTCGAAGCGCTCGTAGGCTTCAACGATCCGCTGCACCAGCGGATGGCGCACAACGTCTTTAGGCATGAAGTGCGTGAAGCTGATGCCTGGCACGTCTTTGAGCACTTCGATCACATGGTGCAGGCCCGACTTGGTGCCTTTCGGCAGGTCGACCTGGGTGATGTCGCCTGTGATAACCGCGGTAGAGCCGAAACCGATACGCGTCAGGAACATCTTCATCTGTTCGACGGTGGTGTTCTGGCTTTCGTCGAGAATGATGAAGCTGTTGTTCAGCGTACGACCGCGCATGTAGGCCAGCGGCGCGACTTCGATCACCTGACGTTCGATCAGCTTGGCCACGTATTCGAAGCCGAGCATTTCGTAGAGAGCGTCATAGAGCGGGCGCAGGTAGGGGTCGATCTTCTGCGACAGATCACCGGGCAGGAAACCGAGCTTTTCACCTGCCTCAACCGCCGGACGCACCAGCAGGATGCGCCGGATCTGCTCGCGCTCCAGTGCATCGACCGCGCAGGCCACGGCCAGATAGGTCTTGCCGGTACCGGCCGGGCCTATGCCGAAGTTGATGTCGTTACCGAGAATTTCCTTCACGTAGCGCAACTGATTCAAGCCGCGAGGGCGAATCATGCCTTTTTTGGTGCGCAGGGCGACGGAGGCTTCCGCGGGGGCGTGGTTGTCCAGCTCGACGACGGCTGATTCCTGCAGGAACAGGTGAACCATATCTGGCGACAACTCCGTACCCTTGGTTTCGCGGTACAGGCGGCGAATCAGATTTTCCGCAGACGTGGTGTGCTTGGGGTCGCCGATCAGCTCGAACTGGTTTCCGCGGTTACGGATCTCGATGCTCAGGCGCTGTTCGATCAAGCGCAAATGCTCGTCGAATTGCCCGCACAGATTGGCGAAGCGATGAGCCTCAAAGGGCTCGAGAATAAAACGATGTGGTTCTATGGGAGCGTTCAAGGTCGTATTTAGCCGCCCTGGGGCAATTAAGATGAAATCAAGGATAACGCCAGTGGCCTGGGTGCGAAAGCTCTTAAATATCGCTGCCGCTCTCGAGCGCTTTCTCTATGGCTGAAGAATTCATCTGTGGCGAGGGGATTTATCCCCGATCAGCGGCGCAGCCGTCGTAAAACCATCCAGTGCGGCATATCAGATGCACCGCAGTTGCAGGTTTTGGGGGCGCTTCGCACCCCATCGGGGATAAATCCCCTCGCCACAAAAACCTTCTCCCACAGAGGAGATATGTTGTTACTGGATCAGCGAGCCGCGCAACGAGTGCGGTTGCGCCGCGTCGATGTGCACATCTGCGAACTGGCCGATCAGGGTTGGATTGTCGCAGCGGAAGTTGACGATCCGATTATTCTCGGTGCGCCCTTGCAGTTCGCCCGGGTCTTTCTTCGAGTAATCGGTCACCAGAATGCGCTGGGTCGAGCCGACCATTTGTCGGCTGATTTCGAAACCTTGCTGATTCAGGCGGTGCTGAAGCGCGTTCAGGCGTTCTTTCTTCAGCGCTTCCGGCGTGTCGTCGGTCAAATCGGCGGCCGGTGTGCCCGGGCGCTGGCTGTAAACGAACGAGTAGGAAAAGTCGAAACCGACGTCTTCGATCAGCTTCATGGTCTGTTCGAAGTCTTTTTCGGTTTCGCCCGGGAAGCCGACGATGAAGTCCGAGCTGATGCAAATTCCCGGCACCGCCGCGCGCAGTTTGCGCAATTTGGATTTGTACTCCAGCGCCGTGTGGTTGCGTTTCATTGCCGCCAGAATCCGGTCGGACCCCGATTGCACCGGCAAGTGCAGGTGCTTCACCAGTTCCGGTACTTCGGCGTGGGCCTGGATCAGGCTGTCGGAGAACTCCAGCGGATGCGAGGTGGTGTAGCGAATGCGATCGATGCCATCGACGGCGGCGACTACGCGGATCAATTCGGCAAGATCGGCCAGACGACCGTCATGGGTGGTGCCGCGATAGCCGTTGACGTTCTGCCCCAGCAAAGTCACTTCACGCACGCCGTTTTCGGCCAGATGAATGATCTCGGCGAGCACGTCGTCGAAGGGGCGGCTGACCTCTTCGCCGCGGGTATAAGGCACCACGCAGAACGTGCAGTACTTGCTGCAACCCTCCATCACCGACACGTAAGCACTCGGGCCGTCGATGCGCGGCTCGGGCAAGTGGTCGAACTTTTCGATTTCCGGGAACGAGACGTCGACTTGCGGCAATTTGGTGATGCGTGCGGCGTCGATCATTTCCGGCAGGCGGTGCAGGGTCTGCGGGCCGAACACCACGTCGACGTACGGTGCGCGATCACGGATCGCCGCGCCTTCCTGGCTGGCCACGCAACCGCCGACGGCAATCACCATGTCCGGGTTGGCCAGTTTCAGTTCGCGCCAGCGGCCCAGTTGCGAGTACACCCGGTCCTGGGCGCGCTCGCGGATCGAGCAGGTATTGAGCAGAATCACGTCGGCATCTTCGGCGCGAGCAGTGACTTCCAGGGCCTGATGTTCACCCAGCAGATCGACCATGCGCGAGCTGTCGTACTCGTTCATCTGGCAACCGTGGGTTTCGATGTAAAGCTTCTTGGCCATGGATTAGGATCGTCACGTGATTCAAAGAACCGCGCATTATAGGGAACATGTCTCCATGTTCCTACCGTTGTGCGTCCGGTGGCTATGCTATAGTTCGCGCCCTCATTTTTATCCCCGATGTTATCCGCCCGCCATGACCAAACGCGAAGCTCCAATCTACAAGGTGATTTTCCTCAACCAGGGCCAGGTGTTCGAAATGTACGCCAAGCAGATCTATCAAAGTGATCTGTGGGGCTTCCTGGAAGTGGAAGAGTTCGTCTTTGGCGAGCGCACGCAGATGGTCGTCGATCCGAGCGAAGAAAAGCTCAAGGCACAATTCGAAGGCGTGGTGCGCAGCTTTGTGCCGATGCATTCGATCGTGCGCATCGACGAGGTCGAGCGTCTGGGTACACCGAAAATCAGCGAAGCCCGTGGCACGGTCGGCAATGTGATGCCGTTTCCGATGCCGATGCCTGAGAAGTAAAACCCTTTTCTGTGGCTGAAGAAGATTTAGTGGCTGAACAGGATTCAGTGGCTGAATAGGATTTAGTTGAGTGGCTGAACAGGTTTTATTTGTGGCGAGGGGATTTATCCCCGATGGGCTGCGAAGCGGCCCCAAAACCTGCAATCAAACTCTTTCTGACACACCGCATCGAATGGTTTGCGACTGCTGCGCAGCCGATCGGGGATAAATCCCCTCGCCACAAAATCCCATCAGCCATATCACCCCTAGAGGTCAGCAGAACTCAGGGCAGTGGCGAAAACGGCGTACGCCCATCGGCGCTCTGCAATTCCATCAGGTATTTACGGAAAATTTGCCCGAGCACCTGCGTGGCAGTTTCGAGGTCTTCGCGGGACATTTTTTCAGAGACTTCGTCGGCAGTGTCCAGCGCCTCTTCGGCGCCGTTGACCGCAGCCATCTTCAGCACGATGTACGCCTGAATGTTATTGGCCTGAACGCCTTCACCGTGGAAAAACATGGTGCCGAGCTTGAATTGCGCCTGGGCGTGGCCTTGCAGCGAGGCCTTTTCAAAATAGCTCAGGGCTTGATTGAGGTCGCGCGGCGCATTCTTGCCGTCGTAGTAGAACTCACCCAACTCATATTGCGCTTGCGCATCCCCTTCATCCGCAGCCTTTTGGCAGGCAGCCAGTGCCTGCGTGACGTCTTGCGGCTGAGTATTGAGGGTGCAACGACCCATCGCCGGGATCAACAACGAGTTGCCGCCTGCTTGTGCATGCGCGAGCAGGGGCTGAAGGAGCAACAGGCAGCCCAAGGCAAGGGTGCGGCCGGTGCGGTTCATGGGAATCGACTTACCTCTGAAGGGCACGCGGACCCATCGAGGGATCCAATAAGCGCGCATTATGAAATAAGCAGGGCCAACCTTACAAAGTCTTTACTCGTTTTTCTGCTGCGCGGGGAATATATCGCCCACTTTAGGCGGATATTTAGCAGAGGCGTCGGAAAAACAGCTCGGGTGTAGGTGAAAGCTGACGCTGGCAATGGCCAACGTCAGCGGTTCGGCGATTATTTCAGTTTGGCGAAGGCGCGCTCGGCTGCATCCAGCGTCAACTTCAACTCGGCTTCGCCGTGGGCGATAGAGGTGAAACCGGCTTCGAATGCACTCGGCGCCAGGTACACGCCGCCTTCCAGCATCAGGTGGAAGAAGCGACCGAAGAGGGCAGCGTCGCTGGCCATCACGTCTTCAAAGGTGACGATGTCGTCGGCACCGCTGAAGTACAGGCCGAACATGCCGCCGGCCTGAGTGGTCACGAACGGAATACCTGCTGCATCGGCGCGTTGTTGCAGGCCGTCGAGCAGGCGAGTGGTGTAATCGGTCAGTTCGTCGTGGAAACCCGGACGGCTGATCAAGCGCAGAGTGGTCAAACCGGCAGCCATGGCCAGCGGGTTACCCGACAGTGTGCCGGCCTGGTAAACCGGGCCCAGCGGCGCGATGCGCTCCATGATTTCACGCTTGCCGCCGAAACAGCCGACCGGCATACCGCCACCGATGATCTTGCCGAAGGTGGTCAGGTCTGGCTTCACGCCGTAGTAAGCCTGTGCGCCACCGAGGGCCACGCGGAAACCGGTCATCACTTCGTCGAAAATCAACACCACGCCGTGTTTGTCACACAGCGAGCGCAGACCTTCGAGGAAGCCCGACGCTGGCGGCACGCAATTCATGTTGCCGGCCACTGGCTCAACGATAATGCACGCGACTTCCTGGCCGACTTCGCCAAGCATTTTTTCTACCGCGTCGATGTCGTTGAACGGCAGGGTCAGCGTGTGTTTGGCGAACGCCGCCGGTACACCCGCCGAGCTCGGAACGCCTTGGGTCAGCGCGCCGGAACCGGCCTTGACCAGCAGGCTGTCGGAGTGACCGTGGTAGCAGCCTTCGAATTTGATGATGCTGTCGCGGCCGGTGAAACCACGGGCCAGACGGATCGCACTCATGGTCGCTTCGGTGCCGGAGCTGACCATTCGCACCATGTCCATCGACGGCACCAGCGAGCAGACCAGGTCGGCCATCTCGGTTTCCATTGCGGTCGGCGCGCCGTACGACAAGCCGTGTTGCAGTTGATTGCGCACCGCGTCCAGCACGTCCGGGTGGCTGTGGCCAAGAATCATCGGGCCCCACGAGCCAACGTAATCGACATAACGCTTGTCGTCTTCGTCAGTGACGTAGGCGCCTTCGGCGTGTTTGAAGAACAGCGGCGTGCCACCCACGCTCTTGAACGCGCGAACCGGCGAGTTCACGCCACCGGGAATGTGTTTCTGGGCATTGGCAAACAGGGTTTCGGAACGAGACATGATCGGGCTCTCAAAAATCAGGATTTGAACAATTCATTGAATGCGCGGGCGCGGCGGGTCACTTCGGCGGTGCTGTCGGCACCGAACAAACCGTGGACCACAGCAAGCAAGTCGACGCCGTGGGCCACCAGCGGCGCCGCGTTGTCGAGGGTGATGCCGCCAATCGCGCAGATCGGTAGATGCAGCGCACGTTTGGCATCGTCGAGCAGATCGAGGCTGCAAGTCGGCGCGCCGGGTTTGGTGTTGGAATTGAAGAAACGACCGAAGGCGACGTAACTCGCACCTTCCTTGGCAGCCTGTTGGGCCAGTTCGATTTGCGCGTGGCAAGTCGAGCCGATGATCGCTTTCGAGCCGAGCAGGGCGCGGGTCGGTGACAGCGGGCCGTCGGTCTGGCCCAGATGCACACCGACGTTCAGGCGCGCGGCCAGTTCGGCGTCGTCGTTGATGATCAACTGCGTCTTGTAGCGTTCGCACAAATTGCGCAGCGCCTCGGCCTCGCGCAGACGGCGGGCCTCGTCGCTGCTCTTGTCGCGGTATTGCAGCAGGGTGACGCCGCCTTCCAGCGCCGCCTCCACATACGACAGGAACTTGCCGGCCAGCAACTGGCTGTCGGTAATGGCGTACAGGCCACGTAGTTTCATCAGGCAGACCTCACGACGTTACGAGCAGAAATCCAGCGGCAGGCGACGCGGGACGAACTGGCCTTTGCCCAGTTGTTCGGCATCGCGCAGGGTGCGCCAGGTGTAATCCAGTGCACTGCGCACGGCGCTGGCGAGGTTTTCACCTTGCGCCAGGCGACCGGCCAAGGCACTGGCGAGGGTGCAGCCAGAACCGTGATAACTGCCCGGCAAACGCTGGCAGTAAAAGGTTTCACGCAGGCCGTCGCGGCTGTACAGGCGATTGTGGATTTCAGTTTCGTCGCCGTGGCCACCGGTAATCAGCAGGTTCTTGACGAATGGCAGAAGTTTTTCAGCGCACTCGTCCGCGGTGCCTTCGGGCAGTTCGGCGAGGATGCGTGCTTCGGGAAGGTTGGGGGTGGCAATGATCGACAGTGGCAGCAGACGCTCGCGCATCGCATAGCCGACTTCGTCCTTGCCCAGACGTCCGCCGCCGCCGGCGCGCAGCACCGGGTCGCAGACCACCGGCAAGTGCGGGTGCGCGGACAGCAGTTCGACAACGGTGTCGACCATTTCCAGCGAACCGAGCATGCCCAGTTTGACCGCAGCGACTTCGGAGTCGTTGAGCACGGCATTGGCCTGGGCCAACACCCACTCACGGTCGAGGACGCGGAAGTCAGTGACGTTGACGGTGTCTTGCACGGTCAGGGCGGTGACGGCCGGAGCCGCATGGCAACCCTGCGCGAGCAGGGCTTCGATATCTGCCTGCAAGCCGGCGCCACCACTGGGGTCGTGGCCGGAGAGACAGAGGACAACGGGGCGGGAGCTGTAGATATTCATGGTGCGCGAGCTTACCACCAAAGCTGATTTTCGGGTGTGGCTGGTGTAGCAAGATCAAAAGATCGCAGCCTTGGGCAGCTCCTACAGGGAACGCATTCCAGTGTAGGGGCTGCCCAAGGCTCGGGCCGCGTTCGGACGATCTTTTGATCTACCTGACCAACCCAACAGCTCTAGCGCGGTGCTTTGCTCTAGAACGCCCGTTCTAGAGCCTTTGTAGGAAAAATTCCGATGGTGCTCAATGGCCATCAACGGCTATGCTAGTCTGGATCCAAACCAATAACAGGTAATACCGGTTTTACGTCTACTCAAAAGGAATGGGGGGGCTTCCTGACACAACCGGACGAGCCACGCTGGGGCTTCAATGCGCTATCTGCTGATGTTGCTGTTCTGCTTGCCCCTCATGGCGAGCGCTGTCGAGTTCGACGAATTCACCCAGAGCCTCCCTCTGGGCCGGTCACTGCAAGTGTTCGAAGACCCGAGCGGTCAGGCGAGCATTGCCGATGTCCGTGCGCAGGCCGCTGCCGGCAATTTCATAGCTCACGACAAAGCCACGCTCAATGCCGGGTACTCCCGCTCGGCGTTCTGGCTGAAGATCGACCTGCATTACCGCCCGAGCAATCCGGCCGCCCAGCGCACCTGGCTGCTGGAGTTGGCGTATCCGCCGCTCGACCATCTCGACCTGTATCTGCCCGACGCCCATGGCGACTTTCGCCTGATCAGGCAAACCGGCGATGCCTTGCCGTTCGCCAGTCGTGAGATCCGCCAGAACAACTATCTGTTCGACCTGACGTTCGCGCCCGATCAACAGCAGACCGTGTACCTGCGACTCGCCAGCGAAGGTTCGATCCAGGCGCCGGTGACATTGTGGTCGAGCACTGCGTACCTCGAAGATCAGCCGGTGCGTCTGTACGTGCTGGGCATCATTTATGGCGTGCTGCTGGGGATGGTGGTCTACAACCTGTTCATTTACCTGAGCGTGCGAGACACCAGTTACCTCTATTACATCTTCTATATTGCCTCGTTCGGTCTCTATCAACTGTCGGTGAATGGCGCGGCGGTCGAGTATTTCTGGCCGAACAATCCGTGGTGGGCCAACGCCGCCACACCGTTCTTCATCGGTTGCGCGGGGCTGTTCGGCAGCCAGTTCGCCCGCAGCTTTTTGCAGACCAAGATGCACAGCCGCTGGCTCGACCGCTTGCTGATCGCCTTGATCGCATTCGGTGCGCTGGTGGTCGGTCTGTCGTTGATGGCCAGTTACGCCTTGGCCTTGCGCCTGGCAACAACGTTGGCGCTGACCTTCACCGTGGTGATTTTCGCCGCCGGGATTCTGGCCTGGTGCCGCGGCCTGCGGGTGGCGCGCTACTTCATCATCGCCTGGTCGGCATTCTTGCTCGGCGGCATCGTCAACACGCTGATGGTGCTCGGTTTGCTGCCGAACGTATTCCTGACCATGTACGCCAGCCAGATCGGCTCGGCCATCGAGGTGGCGCTTTTGTCGCTGGCGCTGGCCGACCGCATCAACGCGATGCGCGAGCAACAGGCGCAGACTCTGTTCGATGCCGGGCAGAAACTCGAAGTCCTCAACCAGCAACTCGCCCACAGCAACAAGCTCAAGGATGAATTCCTCGCAACCCTGACCCACGAACTGCGCACGCCGATGAACGGTGTTATCGGCTCGCTGGAACTGATGCAGACCGTCGACCTGGACCCGGAACTTGAGCAATACCAGCAAACTGCCGCCAGTTCTGCCCGGGACATGATGCGCATGGTCAACGGCATCCTCACCCTCACCGAGTTGCAGGCCGGCAAGCTCAAGGCGACACCGGGCACTTTCAGCCTGCGCGGCGTGGTCGAGGCATTACGCCTGCAATTTGAAAGTAATGCGGCGAGCAAGTCGCTGGACTTCAAGGTCGACGTGCTGCCGACCCTGCCGGATCGCCTGAACGGCGACAGCACGAAACTGGCGCAATGTCTGGAATGCTTGCTGGATAACGCGATCAAGTTCACCCGCGTGGGCGGTCTGGCGCTGCGCGTTACCGGCAAACCGTCGACGGACAATCGTATGGCACTGTCGTTTGCGGTGATCGACACCGGCATCGGCTTCACCGATCTGGGCGAGGCGACGATGTATCAGCGCTTCTTCCAGCTCGACGGCTCAATGACCCGTGAGTACGGCGGGCTGGGCGTCGGGCTGGCGATTTGCCGACAATTGGCGGAGTTGCTCGGCGGCAAGCTCACCCACCGTTCCGAGCCGGGAAGTGGCAGCCGCTTTCAACTGGACGTGGAGTTCGAACTGCCGGTGGTCGAACCTGCGCCAATAGCGACGCCTGCCCGCGATTGCATACGCGCACCACAGGACTGCACGGTGCTGCTGGTCGATAACAACAGCGTCAATCAACTGGTGATGCGCGGCATGCTGCTCAAGCTCGGTTTCCGCGTGCGCACCGCCGACAATGCTTCGGCAGCGCTCGATTACCTGCGGCGCGAAAGCTTCGACGCGGTGCTGATCGATTGCCAGTTGCCTGCTCATGACGGCGCGGCATTGTGCTGCCAGATCCACGCGTTGCCGGGTTGCGCGCATTTGCCGGTGTTCATGCTGGCGCTGAGTGCCGACCGCGAGATGTGCAGCCCTGGCGCGGTGATCGATTACCTGAACAAACCAGTGAAATTCGAAGATTTGCAGGCGGCGCTGGAGCGGCGCGTGCTCTGCTGTTGATAGGGTAAAAGCGCCGCAAAAACGGCGGATATGACACTTTGTTCGGCGTGGGGGCGGTGCTTAACTGACCTTCTCGCTGAAGAAGGAACCCGTCATGAACCTGCATCAGTTCGCCGAAACCCACGAAGTCACCAACCAGCCGCCGTCGCTGGACGGCAGCAACCTGTACCGCATTGATCTGCCGTTGCAGGAGTGGTCGCGCCGGTTTGGCGCCGGTTGGGCCGAATCGCGAATTGATGCCTACGGTGCTCTCGCGGGCGGGCCGCTGATGGAAGCCGGGTTCCTCGCCAATCAAAACAAACCGGTATTCGCGAGCCATGACCGCTACGGTCATCGCATCGATCTGGTTGAATTCCATCCCGCTTATCACGAGCTGATGCGCACGGCCATCGAGCATGGCCTGACGTCCTTGCCATGGGCGCACCCGCAGGACGGCGCTCACGTTGCCCGGGCCTCCATGAGTTACCTGCACAGCCAGGCCGAGGCCGGCAGTGGCTGCCCGTTGACCATGACGTTCGCCAGCGTTCCGGCCCTGCGTTTGCAGCCGAACCTGGCCGAGCAATGGCTGCCGAAAATCCTCGCCACCGAATACGATCCGCGCAATGTCGGCATGGCGCACAAGGCCGGGGTCACCATCGGCATGGCGATGACCGAGAAACAGGGCGGCACCGACGTGCGCGCCAATACCACCAAAGCCTATCCGGTCGGTGCCAGCGGGCCGGGCGAGGCCTATGAACTGGTCGGGCACAAGTGGTTCTGCTCGGCGCCGATGTGCGATGCGTTTCTCACGCTGGCGCAGACCGACAAAGGCCTGACCTGTTTTCTGCTGCCGCGCCATCGTCCCGATGACACGCGCAATCAGTTCTACATCCAGCGCCTGAAAAACAAACTCGGCAACCAGTCCAATGCCTCCAGCGAAGTGGAATTTCGCGGGGCGCTGGCGTGGATGGTCGGCGAAGAGGGGCGCGGCGTGCCGACCATCATCGAGATGGTGGCCATGACCCGTTTCGATTGCATGGTCGGCTCCAGCGCGCTGATGCGTCAGGCGCTGACCCAGGCCAGCCATCACTGCGCGCACCGCATGGTCGGCGGCAAACTGCTCAGCGAACAGCCGTTGATGCAGAACGTGCTGGCCGATCTGGCGCTGGAAAGCGAAGCCGCGCTGGCCCTGAGCCTGCGCATGGGCAAAGCGCTCGATCATCTGGATGATCGCCACGAAGCGCAATTCGCCCGGTTGGTGACGGCGGTGGGCAAATACTGGATCTGCAAACGTGCGCCGGCCATGATCAACGAAGCCGCCGAATGCATGGGCGGTGCGGGTTATGTCGAAGACAGCATCCTGCCACGGCTGTATCGCGAGGCGCCGGTCAACTCGACGTGGGAAGGTTCGGGCAACGTGCAGTGCCTCGACGTGTTGCGTGCCTTGTCGAAAGAGCCGGGCGTGCTGGATGTGTTGTTCAGCGAACTCGGTGACGGCCATGGCGATAAACGTCTGGCCGCGCATATTCAGCAGTTGCAGGCGCAGTTCAAGGACACGAGTGACATTCAATACCGGGCGCGGCAGTTGACTGAGGATATTGCGCTGGGGCTTCAGGCCAAACTGTTGCTGGAGGCGGGGAATTCGACGGTCAGTGATGCATTTATTGCCAGTCGTCTGAGTGGTGGCGGGCGAGTCTACGGCGCGCTGCCGCGTGGGCTGGACGTCGAAGCCATCGTCGCCCGCTCGACCCCCCGGATTTTCTAATTACATAAATCTCCTGTAGGAGCTGCCGAAGGCTGCGATCTTTTGATCTTTAGAGGCAAGATCAAAAGATCGCAGCCTTCGGCAGCTCCTACAGGGGGCGTGGGAGTCGCACATATTGTGCGGTTGCCAACATGCCACTGTTCCCGTCGCGCCACGATGCAGGCAAGATGAAGCTCTGCAAGTCAGAACACAGGAAGCTGATCGTGACCGAAGCGTTTATTGTCGTTCAAACCGCCGAACAAGCCGTGGATCGTCTGGCCGAGCTGCATGAGCGGGCCACCTCTGCGCTGAATTCGGCGCTCAAGCGGTACCTCAAGGATCGCGTCGAGCCCGACGCCGAGCAGCGTGCCCAGTTTCGTTATCCCGAACTGCGTCTGACCTATCACTGCCAGGGCGAGGTCCCGCAGACCACCCGCGCCTACGCCAAGGTGCAACTGCCGGGCACCTACAGCGTCACCGTCACCCACCCGGCGGCCTTTCGCAAATACCTGCTCGAACAACTTGTGCCGTTGATGCACGACTTCACCGTGACCGTGGAAGTCGGCGTCAGCCAGCAAAACATTCCGTATCCGTACGTGGTCGAGCAGGGCGACGAACTGGCCGGTTCCGGCGTGACGGCTGCGGTGCTGGCGCGTGTGTTCCCAAGTACCGATTTGTCTGCCGCCACCGATGGCATCGCCGACGGCCTCTACGATTGGGAAAACACCGATCCGCTGCCATTGGCGCTGTTTGATGCGGCGCGTGTGGATTTCTCGCTGCGCCGTCTGGTGCATTACACCGGCAGCGACTGGCGTCATGTGCAGCCGTGGATCCTGCTGACCAACTATCACCGTTACGTCGACCAGTTCATCGTTCATGGTCTGGAGCAATTGCGCAGCGATCCGCGTTTCGTGCGCATGGTGCTCCCGGGCAACGTGATTATCGAAAAGAGCATGGATCACGGCGAAGCCTCGGCAATTGCTGCCGGTGTGGTCTGGCACCGCTACCAGATGCCGGCCTATCACCTGATCGCCAGCGATGGCCACGGCGTGACCCTGGTCAATATTGGTGTCGGCCCGTCCAATGCCAAGAACATCACTGACCATTTGGCGGTGCTGCGTCCGCATTGCTGGCTGATGATCGGTCACTGCGGCGGCCTGCGTCAGTCGCAGACCATCGGCGATTACGTGCTGGCCCACGCTTATATGCGTCGCGACGGTATTCTCGATCGCGTGGTGCCGCCGAACATCCCGATCCCTGCCCTGGCCGAAGTGCAAATGGCGCTGCAACAAGCGGCAGCCAATGTCACGGGCGAGAAGGGCGATGATCTGAAGAAACGCCTGCGCACCGGTACCGTATTGACTTACGACGACCGTAACTGGGAGCTGCGTTGGGCTCAGGAGCGACCGTTGATCAACCTGTCCCGCGCGGTGGCAGTGGACATGGAAAGCGGCACGATTGCTGCGCAGGGTTATCGCTTGCGAGTGCCTTACGGCACGTTGCTGTGCGTTTCGGACAAACCGCTGCACAGTGAAATCAAGCTGCCGGGTTCGGCCAACGCCTTCTACGAACGCGCGGTCAGCCAGCACTTGAAGATCGGCATCGAAGCGGTCGATCTGCTGCGCACCGAACTCAATTCGCTGCACTCGCGCAAACTGCGCAGCTTCGACGAACCGCCATTCCGCTGATTTGTTGATGGTCATTTAACGGTCAGGCTACTAGCATTGGCAGCCCTGACCGTTAGATGTTCTTTTCGCTATGTCCCGTCCCCCGCGTCCACCTTCCCGCCGCCCCGGCGTGAAGCCTCCGTCTTCTGCTCCTCGCCGTGTCGCCAAGGCGCCGCCGGCCGAGCCGAAGCTGATCCTGTTCAACAAACCGTTCGATGTGCTGACGCAATTCAGCGACGGTGAAGGGCGGGCGACGCTCAAGGATTACATCGACGTGCCGGGCATCTACCCGGCCGGGCGTCTGGACCGTGACAGCGAAGGTTTGCTGCTGCTGACCAACGACGGCCAGTTACAGGCGCGGATCGCAGACCCGAAACACAAACTGGCGAAAACCTATTGGGTGCAGGTCGAAGGCGAGCCAACGGACGAGCAGTTGCAGCGTCTGCGTGATGGCGTCGAGTTGAATGACGGCATGACCTTGCCCGCCGAGGCGCGGCAATTGGACGAGCCTGAGCTGTGGCCACGCAACCCGCCCGTGCGCTTTCGCAAAAGCGTGCCGACGAGTTGGCTGGAATTGGTGATTCGCGAGGGGCGCAACCGTCAGGTACGGCGCATGACTGCAGCGGTCGGGCTGCCGACGCTGCGGTTGGTGCGGGTCAGGATTGGTGACTGGACGATCGACGGTCTCGATCAGGGCCAGTGGACGGAGGTGCCGACGCGCTTATAAAGCGCCGGATTCGATCAGGCCGATCACCACACTCTTGATGATGAACGCGGCCACACCCAGGCCCAGTACGAAGAACAGAATGAGCGAGCCGAAGCGACCGGCCTTGGACTTCTTCGCCAGATCCCAGACGATGAAACCCATGAAAATGATCAGGATGCTGACCAGACCGGTCATCATCCACTCTTCGAGTAGTGCAGGATCCATCGGACATCTCCGGCGCGGGGCGGGGCTAAAGGGCGGCGGCGATTATACGCCATGGGCGATTGGTGAAGTATTGACCTGCGTCTGTGTGCCACACCTCTTCAACCACCGCTCCCCCTGTAGGAGCTGCCGAAGGCTGCGATCTTTTAAAAACAGAATCAAAAGATCGCAGCCTTCGGCAGCTCCTACAGGGGGAGGTTTCAGCTACGCAGATGAGTCAGCGGCAACTCGGTGCTGTTCAACACCTGATTCAGCACAAAGCTTGAGCGAACGCTTGTTACGCCATCGATGCGGGTGAGGTGACCGAGCAACAGCTTCTGATAGTGGTCCATATCCGGTACCACCACTTTCAACTGGTAATCAGCATCCACCCCCGTCACCAGGCTGCACTCCAGCACCTGCGGCAACGTGCGAATCGCCGCTTCGAAATTCTCGAAACGCTCTGGCGTGTGCCGGTCCATGCCGATCAGCACGTAAGCCGTCAGGCTCAGGCCGAGCATCTTGCGGTCCAGTAGCGCCACCTGACGCGAGATATAGCCGTCGTCTTCCAGTTGCTTGACCCGGCGCGAGCAAGGGGAGGGTGACAGACCGATGCGCTCGGCCAACTCTTGGTTGGAGATGCGGGCGTCGCGTTGCAATTCCGCCAAAATGCTCAGGTCGTAACGGTCGAGTTTGCTCATCAATCTGTCCTTGTTTGTAACTATTGCGGCGGATTATCTATCCAGGGTTAAAAATTGCGCAAGTGGTGTTTATTTGAGCAATCTTCGCAATCCTCTGTCGCGGCCTCAAGCCTATTCTTATTACCAGAATCACTGCTCGGTAACACAGTCCACGCGGCCCGCCCAATCCGGCCTGCCGCGGCCGCCACCCCCACCGGGGTTGGGCCGGCCCCCGAGCTACGCACTGTCCACAAGACGGCGTGAGGTGAGCCGACGTCAAAAGCGTCGAGCCAGGACGAAGTTCTCTAAGGGGAGGCCGACGGGTCTCCCTTTTTTCTTGTGCGCGATTTGCTGCTGCGCCGCTCAATAAATAAGTTGCGCGACTGATAACCTGTTGCAGAACCCGGTGTGTATTTCCCCGGTCTTAGCTACAGGCCACTCCAATTCAGGGCTCTGAGCCGCAGTGAGGAATTTCATGAAGTCGCGCATCTGGCAGCTGGCCGGTGTTGGTTTGCTGTGTATGAATATCAGTGCGCAGGCACTGGCCGATGAGCCGCAAAATCGTGGCCCGGATGGCGGCGGCCGCGGGCCGGAGCATCAGGGCAATAATCAGGGCCATGGCGGCGACCATCAGCCGCGTGGGCAGAACAATCCGCAGCAGCAGAATCAGCCGCGCCCGCAGAACAACGAGATCATTCGTGGCGACAACAGCCGCCAGTTCGAGCACAACGGTCAGCAAAACAACGGCCAGAACCGTCCGGCTTACAACCCCAATCCGGTGCGCCAGCCTCCTCCACCGCCGCAGTTACCGGCCAACAGCCTGCCGATCCAGCCGCGCCCCGACGCCGTGCGCCAGACCCAGGAACCGCGTCAGGGTTACTACCGCGATGAGCGTCCACAAAACGGCTACAACAACCAGCATTGGCAGACCGGCAATCGGCCCGACGACCATCGCTGGCCCGGACGTCCGGACGGTCACGGCAATGGTTGGGGCCCCGGCCCGCAATATCGGCCGGGGCATGTGATCGATCGCTTCCCGGATCGTGACTATCGCGTGCCGTATCGCGGTCAGGACTACTTCTATTCCGGCGGCTACTGGTATCGCCCGCAAGGCCCGCGCTACATCGTCGTGCAACCGCCGCGCGGGATTCGCACGCAGTACTTGCCGGATTACGCCCGTGAAGTGTGGATCGGTGGGTCGCTGCTGTTTCTCGCTGCCGGTTCGTACTACGCGTATCAGGAGGCCACGCAGGATTACATCGTGGTCGCGCCGCCCGTGCAGCAGCAACAGCCGCAATCCCAAGGCTACGACGTCGAGGCCTATCCGGCCAATGGACAGTCGCCGCAGCAGGTGCAGCAGGACGGATACCAGTGTTATCAGTTCGCGGTGCAGCAAAGCGGTTTCGATCCGCGCACCGCGACGTATCAACCGGCGCCCGAGGTGGTTCAGGCCTACCGTCAGGCTCAGGGTAATTGCCTGAGCAGTCGCGGTTATCAGGTCAGCTACTGAGCCCTGGCGGCCAGCACTACTTCCTGCGGGTCGGCGTGCACCAGCACTTCGGCTCGCGGGTAGGCTTTGTGAATGGCATCGGCGGCCTGATCGCTGATGCCGTGCGCGACGGACAACGTCAGCTCCCCCGGCAATTCCAGATGCAACTGCACAAACCAGTGGTTGCCCGAGATTCGCGTGCGCAAGTCATGCGCGCCCAGCACTCCCGGCACACTGCACGCCAGTTCGAGCATGTGCTGGCTGACGTCGGTCGGCAGTTCCTCGTCCATCAACACTGAGAAACTTTCTCGGGCGATCTGCACCGCGCTCCACAGGATGTAGGCAGCAATCCCCAGGCCGAACCACGCATCCAGTTGCTCAAAACCAAACCCGGCCAGCACCAGCGCAATCAGAATGCTGCCGTTTAGCAGCATGTCCGAGCGGTAGTGCAGCGAGTCGGCGCGCACGGCGTTGGAGCCGGTCGCCTTGATCACCCGATGTTGCAACACCAGCAACGCCAGCGTCAGCAGCAGGGAAAACACGATCACGCCAATGCTCAGCCATGGCGCGCCAAGCGGCTGCGGATTGGTCAACCGCTCATAAGCCTGAAATGCGATCAACACCGCACTGCCACCAATGAACAGCGCCTGCGCCATGCCGGCCAGCGACTCAGCCTTGCCATGGCCATAGCGGTGATCGTCATCCGCTGGTCGCAACGCGTAATGCACCGCAAGCAGATTGAGCAACGAAGTGATGCCATCCAGCGTCGAGTCGGTGAGACCGGCGAGCATGCTCACCGAACCGCTCAGCCACCAGGCGATGGCTTTGGCGACGATCAGCGTACAGGCCACCGCCACCGAGGCGCGGGTGGCCAGCCGCAGCAGGCGGGCGTGTTCGGGGCTGGAGGTCATGGGCAGGGTGATTCCTTATGCGGCAGGTTGCAGGCCGAACATCGCCAGTTGCTGAGTGCTGCCCTTGTGCTGGATCAGGCGTGGATCGTCCAGCGGGAAGTTGCGCCCCAGCTCAGTTTCGAGAATAGCCTGCAATTTGTGGTTATCGACCTGACCGTCCGGGCCGACGGCTTGCTTGAGCTTGGCCGGATCGATCTGTGCGGTGTGCCCCGGTTCGAAATAGATCGCGCCAGTGGCGAAGTCGACAGCAAATGCGATCAGCCCGGGGATCACGTAGAACAGCAGCCCGACCGCATCGAGCACGGCAATCGCCGGGTCAATCTTGCCGTCGATCTGGCCGCGACGATCCGGATAGAAAATCGAGCCGCACGCGGTGATTTGAGTGAGCAGGGTGGCGACCAGCACGCCGCCGATCAGGCGAAAAGGTAAACGCATGGGAAATATCTCCTGAGTCATCTAATAACGAAGCGTCGTCGTGTGAAGTTAAGACCCTGACGAACGCCAAGCAGTTCGCCGTTATACTCGCCGCTGGCAGGGCGTGCCCACAGTAAATTGCGGCCTCGTCTCACCCCTACCGAAATATGTTGAGGATTGAAGTTGTTTTCTCCAGTTCGACACCGCGTGAAGGCTGATGAGTCCTGTCGGGGTTCGGCCCTCCGGGCTAAAGCTGTGAGCGCGCCATGCTGCGTTGCGGGACTTGGCAAGGAAACGACCCTTACCTGCGTCCCGCGCCTTGCCTGGCACGCTCACATCTTTAACGTGACTCGCCATTTACTGTGGGCACGCCCTGGGGAGCCAGCATGATTTCTTTGCCGATCGATGAAGTTTTACCCGCCCTGCGTGAAGCGTTGGCGACACGCCACGAAGCCGTGCTCGAAGCACCGCCCGGCGCCGGTAAAACCACCCGCGTGCCCTTGGCGCTGCTCAATGAGGCCTGGCTCAATGGCCAAACCATCCTGATGCTTGAGCCGCGTCGTCTGGCGGCGCGTGCCGCAGCGGAGCGACTGGCCAGCGAGTTGGGCGAGAAGGTCGGCGAAACCGTCGGTTATCGCATCCGCCTCGACAGCAAGGTTGGCCCCAATACCCGCATCGAAGTGGTCACCGAAGGCATTCTCACCCGCCGCTTGCAGGACGACCCGGCGCTGGAAGGCGTGGGTCTGCTGATCTTCGACGAATTCCACGAACGCAGCCTCGACGCCGATCTGGCGCTGGCATTAAGTCTGAACGGTCGCGAGCTGTTTCGCGCTGAACAGCCGCTGAAGATTTTGCTGATGTCCGCAACGCTGGAAGGCGAACGCCTGGCCGGTTTGCTCGACGACGCGCCGATCCTGCGCAGCGAAGGGCGCATGTACCCGGTGACAATGCGCTGGGGCCGGCCGTTTCAGCCCGGCGAATACATTGATCAACGCGTGACGCACACGGTGCTCGAAGCAATCAATGATGAAACCGGCAGCGTGTTGGTGTTTCTGCCGGGGCAGGCGGAAATCCGTCGAGTCCATCAGCAACTGAGCGACGCCATCGGCGCGCGCAGCGACGTGTTGCTCTGTCCGTTACACGGTGAGCTTGATCTGAACGCGCAAAGAGCCGCCATCGATCCGGCTCCGCCCGGTCAGCGCAAAGTGGTGCTGGCGACCAACATCGCCGAAACCAGTTTGACCATCAACGGCGTGCGGGTGGTGATCGATGCCGGGCTGGCGCGGGTACCGCGTTTTGATCCGGGCAGCGGCATGACCCGCCTCGACACTCAACGCATTTCCAAGGCCAGCGCCACCCAACGCGCAGGCCGGGCAGGGCGACTGGAGCCGGGCGTTTGTTATCGCTTGTGGTCGCAGGATCAACACGAGCAACTGGCGGCATACGGCAGTGCGGAAATTCTCTCGGCAGATCTGGCCAGCCTTGCGTTGCAACTGGGGCGCTGGGGCGTGACGCCGGGCGAACTGGTCTGGCTCGACGTGCCGCCGGCAGCGGCTTATGCACAGGCGCAGGATTTGTTGCAGCGTCTGGGTGCGCTGGACGGCGAGGCGCTGACTGCGCACGGTCAGGCCATGGCCGAATTGCCGGCGCATCCGCGTATCGGCCACTTATTGCTGCGCGGTCAGGCGTTGGGGCTGGCGACGATGGCTTGCGATGTCGCCGCGCTGCTGGGCGAGCGCGATATCTTGCGCGGCGCCGGGGCCGACCTGCACAGCCGACTGGTTCTGCTTTCGGGCGAAGAGCGCGCAACCCGTGGGGCGCAGGGCGGCGTGCAGCGTGCGCGGCAACTGGCGCGGCAATATCGCGGTTACCTGCGCGGTAAGGCGAGTGAACCGGTCGACGATCCGGATCATCCGCGCTGGCTTGGCGCTTTGCTGGCGCTGGCCTATCCAGACCGTGTCGCCCAACAGCGCCGCGCTGGTGGCGCCGAATATCGCTTGGCCAATGGTCGCGCCGCGCTGTTCGCCGAAGCCGACAGCTTGATGAAAGAGCCGTGGATTGTGATTGCCGACCTCGGCAGCCGTCAGGGCCAGCGCGAAGAACGGATTTATCTGGCGGCGGATTTTGATCCGACGCTGTTTGATTCGGTGCTGGCCGAGCAGGTGCAGTGCGTCGATCAACTGGACTGGGACGAGCGCGAAGGTGTGTTGCGCGCCGAGCGTCAGCGCAAGGTCGGTGAGTTGATCCTCAGTCGTGAACCGTTGACCGGTCTCGATGAAAGCGCGCGCAGTCAGGCACTGGTCAATCTGGTGCGGCGCAAGGGTCTTGAGTTGCTGCCGTGGACTCCGGAACTGCGCCAGTGGCAGGCGCGTGTCGCCCTGCTGCGGCAGCTGGATCTGCAGACCCAAGACGCAAGCCAATGGCCGGACGTCAGCGATGCTGCGCTGATGAAGTCCCTTGAACACTGGCTGATGCCGTATCTGGGCAAAGTTTCGCGGCTCAGTCATTTCGCCAATCTGGATCTGTCGAGCATCGTCCGCAATCTGCTGCCGTGGCCGCTGCCGCAACGGCTGGATGAGCTGGCGCCACATCATCTGAGCGTGCCGTCGGGTTCGTCGATTCGTCTGGATTACAGCGAGTTTCCGCCGATTCTGGCGGTGCGTTTGCAGGAGTTGTTCGGGCTGGCCGAAACCCCGCGAATTGCTGGCGGCAGGCAAGTGGTCAAGCTGCATCTGCTGTCACCCGCGCGGCGGCCGGTGCAGGTGACGCAGGATCTGGCCAACTTCTGGCGCAGCACTTATGCCGAGGTGAAGAAGGATTTGAAGGGACGGTATCCCAAGCATTATTGGCCGGATGATCCGTTGGTGGCCGAGGCCACTGCCCGGGCCAAACCTCGTGGCACCTGAAGAACAAACGATCGCAGCCCGTAATTCATCGCTCGAACAGCGCTGTACCCCGTCCGTGTAGGAGCTGCCGCAGGCTGCGATCTTTTGATGTTGTCTTTCAAGATCAAAAGATCGCAGCCTGCGGCAGCTCCTACAGGATGTGAGTTGGCCACACATTCATTGCTGCGAGAAAACCGTCCTTACCCAACCCTGCAGCGTGTATTTCTCATAGATGGGTGCAGGGATGTCCACGTACGGGGTTGTGATGAAATGCTCCGGAATCACCGGGCTGTTTTCGTCGATGACCAGAATGTTCGCCGGATTGTAGAAGTCGTAATCGACAACGCTTTTGTTGGTCGTGATGACCTTTTTTCGCGAGGCCATGGCTTCGAAAAAGCGAAAGCTCAAACCGGTCTGACCCGGCTTGGAAATGTCCAGAATGATCCGCGAGCGTTTTACCAACTCGCCCACAGATTCCAGCGACATTCGCTGCTCGAAAAACGTAATGCCCGGATGAGCCCCCGGGATCGGTTTGCACTGCACCAGAAACCTGTAATCGGTAATGCCGAGGCGATCGAACGCTTTCGCCAGACCTTCAAGTGCCGGTACCCGGTCCTTGCCGGCCATCACCACAAACGCCGAATAATCCCCGGGCGCACCGTCAGCAACATAATCGTCGTAAATGAAATTGTGCAGTTTTTTCAGACCGTGACTCTTGGCATTCTCCGGGTCGAATGAAAACACCTCGTCGTAACTGGCCAGCTCTTCGTGACTCATCGGCCAGCGGCTGAAGCTGTCGTAAAGGTAGGCAATCTTGCGGTCGCTGGCACTGAATCCCGCCGCTAACTGCTTCGGATCGATTTGCGCCGGGTTGATGATGAGGGCAACGTCGAATCGACCGCCTGCACCTATGGCGCGTTTGACCTGGCGCAACTGGGCCCAACGCTTGAGCGGGCGACGGATGATCTTGGGGGCTCGATCGAACGTGTTGGCCATTGCCGACGTATCAATGAAGCACACGTCGTTATGCTTCCTCAGATAGTCAGCCAATTTACGGGCATAACCGCCGATGTCCTTGCACATCAACAAGATTTTCATGCGTCTTCCATGTTGTAAATTCGAGGGCCGCTGGAGCAATGCCGTTGCTATGGGGTGGACGGGAGCAGGAAGCGGGCGATCACTGGCAAGTGATCGGAAATGCGCAAGGTATCGTCCTGGCGCACCATCGCTTCGACCCGTTTGATCTTCGGGCTGTAGAACAGATAGTCGACCGTGCGATCCGGGCCGTTGAGGCCGGGATCGTTGGGGTAGTGCGTCAGCCACTGGGCGCGATTGATGCCGCTGGCTTCGTTGTTGTTCGGGATCATCGGGTATTTGTCCCACAGCAGATGTAACTCGCTGTCGGCGGCGTAGGGCGTGCGCTGCTCGGCGGGCAAACGGCGATATTGGCCGAGGGGCAGCAGGTTGAAGTCGCCGCCGATCAGCCACGGCAAGCCTTGGCTTTCATACTTGTCGAGTACCTTGGCCACGGCCGTCACCTGCGCCTGCAAGGTGTCATTCGGTTGGCCGGGTCGTTCCAGATGCGTATTGAATACGGTCAGTTGCCCGCCATCGCTGAGCGGCAGACGGGTCGCAAGCAGGGCGTTTTTGGGCTGAAACTGGCGGCTGATGAAATTGCTCGAAGCCACCGGCAATTGCAGGCGTTCGGCATGTTCGATGCGGTAGCGGCTCAGGGTCGCCAGTTGCCGGCCGACGCTGCCAAAGATGTGGGGTTCGGGGACGAAGTCGGCTTTCCAGTCGAAAGTGCTGACGCTGCACGGATACAGATCGGCGACCCGCTCCTGCAACAGCTTGAGCTGATCCTGATAGTCGCTGGCCTTGGCGCCGTCATCCAGTTCCTGCAACAGCACCACATCGGGTTGCTCGTCGCGGATCACCCGCGCCACTTCATCGAGACTGAAGGCCATGTCTTCCAGGGTCGGCGCTTCGTCGTTGCCCTGGGCCAGATCATTCCAGAATACGTAACGCTTGCCGGCCAGGTACTGCACGTTCCAGGTCATGACTTTCAGCGCTTGCCCGGGCACCAGTGTCGGCGGGGTGCCGGTGCAACTGATCGGCAGGTTTTCCCGGGTGTCGGGGCGCCAGGTCAGGCTGAACAACAGCACGCCGATCAGCGCGATGGCGAGCACAACAAGCAACAGGGTGTAGCGCAGCAGACGGGTCATGGCTCGGCTTATAGCGTTACAGAAAGTGGCCCCGAGCATACCCGAGTGCGCGCCCGTCGCCCAAGGCCAAAGCAGTCAGACCGCGCCGCTACGTTTGTCAGGCGATTCGCTGATCAGCATGAACAGGCGAAACAGCACCACGCTGGTGAACAGTTGCAGGAAGCTGTGGGCACTGTCGATCAGGACGGCGATCACCGGGTTTTGCGGCTCTGGATAAACCGCCAGGCTCGCCCCTTTGAGCAGCCACAGCGGTGTCATCACGCAGAGAATGCACAGCAGGATTCGCCAGAAATGCCCACGGGTCAGGCGCAGGCTTTCTTTCATGGCGTGCAATGGATTGAGGCCGCGCAGGACCAGCAGGTATTCGCCGAACGCCAGCATCACCATGAGGATCAGGCCCGGCAGGAAGTACAGCGAAATGCCCAACAGGATCAGCAAGGTATTCAGCGCCGTGAGCAAGGCGAAGCGTGGCCACAGGGTGGCTGCCATCGCCAGCAGGTCGCGGTTGCGCGGCGACTCGCCACGGCTGCGGGCATCGAGAAACAGAATCAGCGCGGCGGTATACAACGGATAAATCACCAGGCCGACGATGATGCTGCTCGCCGCAAAGCTCTCCGGCCCGGTGGCGCGATCGACCACCTGTTGCAAAATGGCTTCGACGATCACCAGCGGCAGGCACAGCTGCACGATGCTGACCAAATGGCGTTTGAAAAAATACAGAGAGTCGCGCAGCACTTCGAAGGCATTCATCAGTCGGTATCGCAGGTCGAAAACAGTGGCTCACTTTAACCGATGATGTGCGGCGCGGCACAAACGTAAACATTCGGTAAAGGTCGTTGAAACATCCTGTCACCGTCGCCATTACAGGTGAGCACCCCGTCCAGTGTGGACGAGGGCAATGTTTTCCCCGGCAATCTACGAGGTCGCCATGAACAGCGAAGAGCAAACCCTGATCGATGGATTGTTTTCCCGGCTGCAACAGGCCGAAACGGAAGCAGCCCCGCGCGACGCCCAGGCCGAGACGCGGATCAAGGAACACCTGACACGCCAACCGGCGGCAGGTTATTTCATGACCCAGGCGATTCTGGTGCAAGAGGCAGCGCTCAAGAGCCTCGACGAACAGAACAAGCAACTGACCCGGCAAGTCCAGCAGTTGCAGGCCGAACTGCAATCGGCCAAGGCCCAAGGTGCGGCGCCGACGCCGAGCGGTGGCGGTGGTTTTCTATCGAGCATCTTTGGCGGCGGCAATTCGCGTCCGGCACCGGCCCAGAGCACCCCGGCATCCACTGGCGGCTGGCGTGAACCGGCACCGCAGCAGAACTTCAATGCGCCCGCGCCGCAGCAGGGCTTCGGCGCACAGTCGCCTAACTACGCGCAACAAGCGGCTCCGGCGGCAGGCAGCAGCTTTCTCGGCGGCGCATTGAAAACCGCCGCTGGCGTGGCCGGTGGTGTGATGCTGGCGCAGGGCATCAGCAGCCTGTTTCATCACAATCAGCAGCCGGAAGAAATTGTTGAAGTGATCAAGGAAGAGCCAGCGCAGGTTGCAGATCAGAGCAACAGCGGTTGGGGCGATGACCAGCGCATGGCCGGTAACGACCAGAGTGGCGTTTCCGATGCCGACTACAGCGATGACAATTCATCGTTCTTCGATGACGACGATTCCTTTGTCTAATCCACCCTTTCGAATGTGACACCGACCCTGTGGCGAGGGGATTTATCCCCGTTGGGCTGCGAAGCAGCCCCGTTTTTCAGGGGGCCGCTGCGCGCCCCAACGGGGATAAATCCCCTCGCCACAGGTCACCACTCGTCAGTGCTACCTTGGCGCCTGCCGGTGATTATTCGCTGAACCTTCCTCTTGGCTGGCATACTGAGCGCCATTTTCGGGCCTGGCGCCTGATCCCGCTTCGTGCGCTTGTGCGCTCACAGGAACTCCGGTGAAAAAAATCGCAGTGTTCGCCGACGTGCAGAACCTCTACTACACCGTGCGTCAGGCCTATGGTTGCCACTTCAACTACGCGGCGCTGTGGGCAGACATCAGCAAGGACGGGCAGATCGTCGAGGCCTACGCCTACGCGATCGACCGTGGCGACAGCAAGCAGCAGCAGTTCCAGCAGATCCTGCGCAACCTCGGCTTCATCGTGAAGCTCAAGCCGTACATCCAGCGCAGCGACGGCTCGGCCAAGGGCGACTGGGACGTGGGCATCACCCTCGACATCATGGACGCCGCCGACCACGTCGACGAAGTTGTGCTGGCGTCCGGTGATGGCGATTTCGACATGCTGCTGGAGCGCATCATCAGCAAACACGGGGTGCAAGCGGTCGCTTACGGTGTTCCCGGCCTCACCGCCAACTCGCTGATCCGCGCCGCCAGCCGTTACGTGCCGATCGAAGGCGCACTGCTACTGAAGAATTGAGCGGTTACTGAAGAATTGATTTGTACGGAGTTGAACCCGGTTTGGAACGCATTGCAGTCATCGACTTTGAAACCACTGGCCTCTCGCCAAACAGCAGCTGTCGCGCCACGGAAATCGCCGTGGTCATGCTGGAAAACGGCCGCATAGTCGAGCGTTACCAGAGCCTGATGAACGCCGGTGTGCGCGTCCCCGCGTTCATCGAACAACTGACCGGCATCAGCAACGCCATGCTGCGCACCGCGCCACCGGCAGAGCAGGTGATGAACGAGGTCAACGAGTTTGTCGGCTGCACGCCACTGGTCGCGCACAACGCTTCGTTCGACCAGAAGTTCTGGGACTTCGAGCTGGGGCGGATCAAGCGCACGCGCCTGCAAAACTTCGCCTGTTCGCTACTGTTGGCTCGCCGCTTGATGCCGGCCGCGCCGAATCACAAGCTCGGCACGCTCACCACGTTTGCGCGTCTGCCGCACACCGGTCAGGCTCACCGGGCGATGGCGGATGCGGAGATGGCGGCGAATCTGATGGCGCATCTGGCGGATGAATTGCGCAGCAAGCATGGCGTGCGTGAGTTATCCCATGACCTGCTGTGCAAACTGCAGAAAGTCCCGGCCGCCAAAGTCAGCGAACATCTGCAGCGCTATCGCTGATCCCAAAATCACTGAAGCTTCCCTGTAGGAGCTGTCGAGTGAAACGAGGCTGCGATCTTTTGATCTTGTTTTTAAAAGCAAGATCAAAAGATCGCAGCCTGCGGCAGCTCCTACAGGAGAACTCTACTTGCCGTTGCCTTCGATGTGCCCCAACGGCACGCGCTTTTCGATGGCGCTCGACAACACAATCGATGTCTCGCTAACCCAGAACTTCGCCACTGTCGAATCGCGGTCGATCTCCGTGATTTCCAAAGTGTACCGGCGCGATAAACAGGTTTTGTAGCTTATTTTTGCCTGCTGGCCTTTCTAGAATATCCAGTCTCCTGACTCTGACTGTCGAGTTGCTCATGTCTGCCCTGCGCCGTTTTTCCTTGCCGCTGATCGCCGCGTTTTTTGCGTTGTATGTGATTTGGGGATCGACCTATCTGGTGATCCGCATTGGCGTCGAATACTGGCCGCCGCTGATGCTCGGCGGCGTGCGTTTTGTGATTGCCGGCGCGTTGATGTACGGGTTCCTGCGCTGGCGCGGGGCACCGGCGCCGACTTGGGCGCAGTGGAAAGCGGCGGGGATCATCGGGATTTTGCTGCTCAGCTTCGGTAACGGTGCAGTGAGTGTGGCCGAGCACTCGGGGGTGGCTTCGGGCGTGGCGGCGTTGGCGGTGGCGACGGTGCCGTTGTTCACCTTGCTCTTCGGTTATTTCTGGGGCGCACGTAATACTCGTCTCGAGTGGGCCGGGGTGGGCTTGGGCATTGTCGGCATTGCCATGCTCAACATGGGGTCCAATCTGCAATCGAGTCCGCTGGGTGCCGCGTTGCTGATTTTTGCTGCAGCGGCCTGGGCTTTCGGTTCGGTGTGGAGCCGGCATCTGCCGCTGCCGCAGGGTGCGATGGCCAGTGCCGTGGAAATGCTGGTCGGCGGGGTGGTGCTGCTGATCGGCAGTGCGCTGAGCGGCGAACGCCTGCAAGCGCTGCCGCCGATTGAAGGCTGGCTGGCGCTGGCGTATCTGATTTTCTTCGGCTCGATCATCGCCTTCAATTCCTACATGTACCTGCTCAAGCACGTGCGCCCGGCGGCGGCGACCAGTTATGCCTACGTCAACCCGGCGGTGGCGGTGTTGCTCGGGATCGTGTTTGTTGGCGAGACTATTGGTATCGAAGAGGCGCTGGCGATGCTGGTGATCATCAGCGCTGTGGTGTTGATTGGCTTGCCGCAGTGGCGCCGGCCAGTACTGCCGCCAGTCGCAGCGCCGACAGCCGTTCCCGCGGAACAGCGTACGAATTAGGGTAAACTGCGCGGCATTGCACATTCGTTTTGCACAATCGCGCTGAATTTTCCTACGGTACTTCCATGACTTTCGCCTCTCTTGGCCTGATCGAACCCTTGCTGCGCTCCCTTGAGACGCTCGGCTACCAGACCCCGACGCCGGTTCAGGCGCAAGCCATTCCGGCCGTGCTGGCCGGTCGTGACCTGATGGCTGCCGCCCAGACCGGCACTGGCAAGACCGCCGGTTTCGCCTTGCCGCTGCTGCAGTTGCTGGCCATGGAAGGGCCGAAAGTCGCTGCCAATTCGGCGCGTGCGCTGATTCTGGTGCCGACCCGCGAGCTGGCCGAGCAGGTTCACGAAGCCGTGCGTCAGTACGCCGAGAACCTGCCGTTGCGCACTTACGCGGTGTACGGCGGTGTCAGCATCAATCCGCAGATGATGAAGCTGCGCGGCGGCGTCGACGTGCTGGTCGCCACGCCTGGTCGCCTGATCGACCTGTTCCGCCAGAACGCGCTGAAACTCGATCAGTTGCAGACTCTGGTGCTGGATGAAGCCGATCGTATGCTCGACCTGGGCTTCTCCGAAGAACTGGCGAACATTTACCGCATGCTGCCGAAAAAGCGCCAGACCCTGCTGTTCTCCGCGACCTTCTCTGATGACATCCGCCTGCTGGCCGGGCAGATGCTCAACGATCCGCTGAGCGTTGAAGTCAGCCCGCGCAACGTCGCGGCCAACACCGTCAAGCAGTGGATCGTGACGGTGGACAAGAAGCGCAAGGCGGAACTGTTCGTGCACTTGATGCGCAAGAACAAGTGGAAGCAAGTGCTGGTATTCGCCAAGACCCGCAACGGCGTCGATGCGCTGGTGGAAAAACTGCAGGGGCTGGGTGTCAACGCGGACGGTATCCACGGTGATAAACCGCAAGCGACCCGTCAGCGTGCGCTGGATCGCTTCAAACTCAGCGAAGTGCAGATTCTGGTGGCCACCGATGTCGCGGCCCGTGGTCTGGATATCGAAGATCTGCCGCTGGTGATCAACTTCGACCTGCCGATTGTCGCCGAGGATTACATTCACCGGATCGGCCGTACTGGCCGTGCGGGTGCGACCGGCGAGGCGATTTCGCTGGTGTGCGCGGACGAAGTGAACATGTTGTCGGCGATTGAAATGCTGACGCGTCAGACGTTGAAGCGTCAGAACGAGCCGGATTTCGAGCCTGAGCACCGCGTGCCGGATACCGATGCCAGCGGTCAGGTGATCAAGAAGCCGAAGAAACCGAAAAAGCCGAAAACCTCCGGCGGTGGCGGCAAGCGCAATCTCGGTAAGTGGGTCGATAGCGGCGAAACGCAGGCGCCGGAGCCTTCGATCAAGCCTGTGCGCAAGGTGCCGGTGTTTAACACTGGGCCGCGTAAGCGCAAGCCATAAAAGTCGCGGAGCCTGTCAGGCAGGCCCAATCACTTCGACGCAGCGCGATACCCCTGTAGGAGCTGCGGCACGCTGCGATCTTTTGATCTTGCTTCAAGAAAGATCAAAAGATCGCAGCCTCGTTTCACTCGACAGCTCCTAAAGGTTTTGTGCTGTCTTCAGTCCTGACGCTGCAACCACTCCACCATCCCCAACCCCGCAGCCCGTCCACTGGCAAAACACCCCGTCAGCAAATACCCGCCCGTCGGCGCTTCCCAATCCAGCATCTCGCCCGCGCAGAAAACTCCCGGCAATGCCTTGAGCATCAGTCGCTCATCCATCGCCTCGAACGTCACGCCACCCGCACTGCTGATCGCTTCATCCAGCGGACGGGTTTTCACCACGGTCAGTGGCAATGCCTTGATCGCCCGGGCCAACAACGCCGGATCAGCGAATGCTGCAGCGTCAGTCAATTCACGCAGCAGCGCCGCTTTCACCCCATCAATCCCGACCTGACTGTGCAAGTGCTTGGACATCGAGCGCGAGCCACGCGGTTTGCTCAACGCAGCCTGAATTTTATCCACAGGCCGGCCCGGCAGCAGGTCAATGTGAATGGTCGCTGAGCCGTGCGCGTTGATCGCCTCACGCATCGGTGCCGACAACGCGTAGATCAAACTTCCTTCAATGCCGGTCGCGGTGATCACGCATTCGCCCAAGCGGGGAATGTCGTCGTTCAAGCCGATGGCGATATTTTTCAGCGGCGCGCCGGCGAATTTACTGACGAGTAATTCGCTCCATGCCTGCACCTCGAAGCCGCAGTTACTTGGCTGCAATGGCGCCAGTCCTACACCGCGCTGTTCCAGCGCCAGCATCCAGGCACCGTCGGAACCGAGTCGCGACCAACTGCCGCCGCCGAGGGCGAGCAGGGTGGCGTCCGGCTTTAAGGTTTTCTCGCCTTCCGGGCTGTCGATGCGCAGCGCACCTTGTTCATCCCAACCGAGCCAGTGATGGCGGGTGTGGATAACTACGCCGCTGTCGCGCAGACGCTTGAGCCAGGCGCGCAGCAACGGGGCGGCTTTCATGTCGGTGGGGAATACACGGCCGGAGCTGCCGATGAAGGTTTCGATGCCCAGATCGTGAATCCAGCGGCACAACGCATCGGCATCGAAGCTGCGCAGCAACGGGGCGATTTGCGGTGCACGTTCGGCGTAGCGCGAAAGGAACGCCGGGTAGGCTTCGGAATGGGTGATGTTCATGCCGCCGACCCCGGCCAGCAGGAACTTGCGGCCCACCGAGGGCATGCCGTCGTACAAATCGACGCGTACTCCGGCCTGGCTCAGCACTTCGGCGGCCATCAGGCCGGCAGGTCCACCGCCGATGATGGCGACGTGAGCGGGGGAGGAGGCGGTGTTCTGAGTCATGGCGTGCGCTGCGGTATGGCGGGATAAGGCGCGCATTCTAACAGCCGGGATCTTTGTAGGAGCTGCCGAAGGCTGCGATCTTTTGCTGTTGATTTTTACGGCCAAGAGCAAAAGATCGCAGCCTTCGGCAGCTCCTGCAGGGTTCTGGTTAAAAAGTGATCAGTGCGCTGTACGCTATGTTCGCTGTGGCCTGTAGTCCCTTTCACTCAGGTTATCCACAGGCAGTTCCACAGCGATTGTGGGTAACGCAGCACAGCTCAATGACAACCGTGTGACGTCCAGACCCGCTGCGCGCTGTGATGAAGAATGCCGTGGCGGCGGGCGAGGGCGTGGCGGTCCTTGCTGTAGCCGCCACCAATCACGCCGACCACCGGGATGTCACGGCCCAGACAATGGCGCATCACGCTTTCATCGCGGGCGGCGACACCTTCGTCGGTCAGTTGCAGATAGCCCAGGGCGTCGTCCTTGTGCACGTCGACGCCGGCGTCATACAACACCAGATCCGGTTGATACAGCGGCAGCAAATAGTTGAGCGTGTCGTCGACTACTTTCAAATAATCGGCATCGCCCATGCCTTTGGGCAGCGGAATATCCCAGTCACTTTCGGCTTTGCGTGCAGGAAAATTCTTCTCGCAGTGCAGGGAAACGGTAATCGCCTCCGGTGTGTCGTGCAGGATGCGCGCGGTGCCGTCGCCCTGATGCACGTCGCAATCGAAGATCAGCACGCGATTGACCCGGCCGCTTTGCAGCAGGTATTGGCTGATGATCGCCAGGTCATTGAAGATGCAGAACCCGGCCGGGTAGTCGAAATGCGCGTGATGGGTGCCACCCGCCAGATGACAAGCCAAGCCATGTTCCAGGGCTTTTTCCGCCGCCAGAATCGAACCGCCGACCGCCCGCACCGTGCGCCGCGCCAGTGCTTCGTTCCACGGCAGGCCGAGGCGCCGCTGGTCCTCGCGAGACAACTCGCCGCTCATGTAGCGTTCGATATAGCTACGGTCATGCGCCAGCGCGAGGATGTCGTTGGGACAGATCTCGGGGCGCAACAGATCGGCGTCACGGGTCAGGCCGCTGTCGACCAGGTGATCGCGCAACAGACGAAACTTGTCCATGGGAAAGCGGTGATCCGCTGGGAACTCGGGGCTGTAGTCTTCGTGGTAGATCAGCGGCAATGGCATGGCTTTTTCGCGTGGGAACGTTGGAAAGAGTGAAGGATCCTACCAGCGATGTAGACTTGCGGCATGGAAACGGAGGGGCACGATGGAGCCGATACTGCAACTGGAAAGCGCACGCCTGCTGATGCGTCAGTGGCAGGACGAGGATTTGCCGGCATTTGCGGCGATGTGTGCCGATCCTCAGGTCATGCGCTACTTTCCGGCACCCTTGAGCCGACTGGAAAGTGCCGCGCTGATTGGCCGGGTACGCGGACATTTTGCCGAGCATGGCTACGGTTTGTGGGCGCTGGAGCGCAAGGACAGCGGCGAGTTCATTGGGTTCACCGGGCTGGGTGTCGTCGGTTTCGACGCGTCATTCACGCCGGCAGTGGAAATCGGCTGGCGTCTGGCCAAGGAACATTGGGGCCTGGGTTACGCCAGTGAAGCGGCGTGGACCGCTCTGCGCTGCGGCTTTGATCGATTGGCCTTGAAAGAGATCGTGTCTTTCACCGCACAAAGCAATCTGCCTTCGGAGAAAGTCATGCAGGCGATCGGCATGCATCACGCGCCGGCCGATGACTTTGATCATCCGAAACTCCCCGTCGAACACCCGTTAAGAAGGCATGTGCTGTATCGCATCACCCGGGAACAATGGCTGCAAACCTTGCATGGATAAGCCGACACGGACGTTTACAATGGCCGCCAAATCATTGGCCTGCGCCAGAATCTGAATCGACCGCCGTAGCCAAGACTGCGCGGTATAGCTTTGTGTGAGGAGAGCCTGAATGAGCCAAGTGTTGGAAGATCTGGTCGATTTGCTGACCCTGGAACCGATCGAAGAAAACCTCTTCCGTGGCCGCAGCCAGGACCTGGGTTTCCGTCAGTTGTTCGGTGGTCAGGTGCTCGGCCAGTCGCTGTCGGCGGCCAGTCAGACCGTTGAAGAAACCCGCCATGTGCATTCGATGCACGGCTATTTTCTGCGTCCGGGCGATGCCAAGTTGCCGGTGGTCTATTCGGTTGATCGCGTGCGCGATGGCGGCAGCTTCAGCACTCGTCGTGTGACGGCAATCCAGAAGGGCCATCCGATCTTCACGTGCAGTGCTTCCTTTCAGTACGACGAAGAAGGCTTCGAGCACCAGACCCAGATGCCAGTCGTGGTCGGCCCGGAAAACTTGCCGTCGGAGCTGGAGCTGACTCAGCAACGTGCGCACCTGATCCCCGAGCACATGCGCGAAAAACTCTTGTGTCCGAAACCGATCGAAGTGCGCCCGGTCACCGAAAAAGACCCCTACAACCCGCAGCCAGCGGACCCGGTGAAATACGTGTGGTTTCGCGCCGACGGTGCGTTGGCCGACATTCCGGCGCTGCACAAATACCTGCTGGCCTATGCCTCGGACTTCGGTCTGCTGACCACCTCGATGCTGCCTCACGGCAAATCGGTCTGGCAGAAAGACATGCAGGTCGCCAGCCTTGATCACGCGCTGTGGTTCCACAATGACCTGCGTGCCGATGACTGGTTGCTCTATGCGATGGACAGTCCGTGGGCCGGCAACTCGCGCGGATTCTCCCGTGGCAGCGTGTTCAACCGTGCCGGGCAACTGGTTGCTTCGGTCACCCAGGAAGGCCTGATTCGGCATCGCAAGGATTGGGCATGAGCCTGGCCGAAGTCCGTCACTGGGTGTTCGACATGGACGGCACCCTGACCGTCGCGGTGCATGACTTCGCAGCGATTCGCGTGGCGCTGGCGATTCCGCCCGAGGATGACATCCTCACCCATCTCGCCGCCTTGCCGGCCGATGAAGCGGCGGCAAAGCATGCGTGGTTGCTCGAACATGAGCGCGATCTGGCCTTGGGCTCGACTCCGGCGACGGGCGCGGTGGAGCTGGTGCGTGATCTGCATTCGCGCGGTTATCGCCTCGGCATTCTGACCCGCAACGCGCGCGAACTGGCGCATGTGACGCTGGAGGCAATCGGCCTGGCTGACTGCTTTGCCGTCGACGATGTGCTAGGCCGCGATGAAGCACCACCGAAGCCGCACCCGGGTGGTTTGCTGAAACTGGCAGAGGCGTGGAATGTGCCGGCCAGTGAGATGGTGATGGTCGGCGACTACCGTTTTGATCTGGATTGCGGCCGTGCGGCGGGCGCGCGCACGGTGCTGGTCAATCTGCCGGATAACCCGTGGCCGGAACTGACGGATTGGCATGCGCAGGATTGTGTCGAGTTGCGGCGGATGCTCTCAGCCTGAAGGTTTTGTTGTTAGTAAGGGCCTCATCGCGAGCAGGCTCACTCCTACAATTGGAATGCGTTCCCCTGTAGGAGTGAGCCTGCTCGCGATGGCGTCAGAGGATTCAGCACAAGACTTACTGATCAAACAACGCTTTCTGCCCCTCCGGCGACGTCAGCATCTCATCGCCGTTATGCCCAACCCCCGGCACCTCAACCAGGCGCTGATTCACCCCTTCCGGATGGCGGCGCAGCAAGTAACCGAAAAACAGCTTGCCCCGCTGCAGGCGATACGCCCCCTGCGCTTTTGCCGAGCAACTCTTGTCCAGCGCCGGATGCTGTGGGTCGATGTCCTGCTGCCCGAGCAGATAAATTACCTCACGTTTGATGTAACTGCTTTCAAGCTGCAGCGGCGTTTGCCCACCGGCATACACCGGCATGTCTGACAGACCGTACTTCCAGCGATTGAAGCCAGGACATTGCGCGTGATCGAATGCCACGGGCCGCTGTTCATTGAAATAGGCGTACGAGGAAGGATTCGCCACCACGTAACGCAGGCGAATGCCGTTGGCCTTGAGCGCAGGCTGATCCTTGGCGAGCAGGGCATAACGCTGCACCACCTGGCCTCCGCCGGAATGGCCAAAAATCACGATCTGCTTGACGTCCGGAAACTGTTTGCGATCGGTGATACGGGCGACGATTTCGTCCAGCGCCGCATAGGAACTCAAAGGATTCGGACCTGTGGATAAACCGCCGCCCATCCACTCGTTGCCTTTCCAGCGCAACACTGTCGCGGGCAATGAGTACAAGGGCACGTCACTTTCATTGAGAAACTGCGGGGCGATCACCAGCGTGTGCGCGGTTTGCCCCGCCAGTTCAGCTGCGCTTTCGGCACTCTTGCGATAGGTCTCGGCGTTACGCAGGCGACCATGAATGACGATCAGCACACGCTCGATTTTCTCCGGCGCAGGGCCGATACCCACCGCCATTTCCCCGGCCTTGAGTTGCAATCGCCCGGGGCTGATTGCGTCGACGCCAGCCGCTTGCGCGGTGCTGCCGACGATCAGTAAAGCCAAAAGCCATTTATGCATTTACAGGTTTTTCGCCGCAAAGGTGTCGCACTGGCTGACCTGGCCCTGCGCGAATCCGGTTTTGAACCAGCGCACCCTTTGCGCCGACGTACCGTGAGTGAACGAGTCCGGCACCACACGGCCCTGACCCTGTTGTTGCAAGCGATCATCACCGATGGCGTTGGCCGCGTTCATGGCTTCTTCAATGTCACCCGGTTCCAGCCAGTTCAGGCGCTTCTGCGCGCTGTAGGCCCAGACGCCGGCCAGACAATCGGCCTGCAGCTCCTGACGCACCAGCAAGCCACCGTCACCTTCCATCTGCCGACCTTGCTGACGGGCTGTCTGAATTTTCGCCGAGACACCGAGAAGCGTCTGCACGTGATGTCCGACTTCGTGAGCGATCACGTAGGCCTGGGCGAAGTCGCCGGCGGCCTTGAAGCGTTGCGACATTTCCTGGAAGAACGCCATGTCCAGATAGACTTTCTGGTCGGCCGGGCAGTAGAACGGGCCGGTGGCCGAGGTGGCCAGGCCGCACGCGGAGTTGACCCGGTTGCTGAACAGCACCAGGGTCGGATCCTTATATTGCCGGCCAGCCTGCTGGAAAATCGTGCCCCAGGTGTCTTCGGTGTCACCGAGGATCGAGCGCACGAACTCTGCCTGTTCATCGTTGGCCGGCGGTGCCTGGCGGGACTGCGAAGTGGCTGCCGGTTGTTCGGACATTTGCCCGGTGAGCTGGCCGAGGATCTGCAGCGGGTCTTGCCCGGTGATCCAGCCGATGCCGACGATCAGCAGAATCGCCCCGATGCTCAGGCCCTTGCCGCCGCCAAAGCGCATGCCACCGCCACCGCCGGCATCATCACCACGGGCATCGACGACGTTGTCACTGCGTCGGCCTTTTTTCCATAGCATGTGGGAATCCTCTATTGAACGTGATGATGAGTGTTGCTGGTGCGTGAGTATGGCGCCAGTCCGGTCGTCAGACACCCGGGTTGGCCCTGCGGTTCTATCGTCGTGTAAATCCGGACTCATGTACGGAATTGGCACTATAACGTCGCGCTATCAATAGTTGCGCATTCTCCATTCCTGTCAAAGCCGGTTTTAAACCATTTGACTCGCTGTTCGGATGTGCCATGGGTGTAGTGCTTCGGGGCAACTCCGTGTCTGTCGTCACCTAACGCGCGCGCAACCGTCAGGGCTTCCTCGATATCTCCCGGTTCCAGCCAGTTGAACTTCTCTTGTGCAGCGCGAGCCCAGGCCCCCGCCAGGCAGTCTGCCTGCAACTCCGCGCGGACACTGAGACCGTTTTCTCCGGCGATGGATTCGCCTCTGTCATCGGCGTCCTGAATTTTCTTCAAGTGTCCCGATAGGCTCTGGACGTGGTGCGCGACCTCATGGGCGATGACATACGCCTGGGCGAAATCGCTGACGGTCGAAGAGATGGCCGCCTGTCGCGCGAGGGAGTCGAGGTTGATAAAGATTTTTTGATCGGGTGGGCAATACATCGGGCCGTCCACACCTGTGCGCAATACACCGCAGGTCGTCGAAGTATTTACGTCATACAGAACCAGAGTTGGCGGCGAATATAGTTTCCCGTGATTTGCCAAAAGCTCACTCCATATCTCTTCGGTACTTCCCAGCACCGCCTCCACGAAAGAGCGATGCGGATCGTCTTTGGCATAAGGTAAGAACACCGCATCAATCTCGCCCTTCGTCGAGGCGACCGGTGCTGGGTCTTTTGCCGACTCCCCCATCCAGTAAACGCCAGAGCCGGCTCCAATGGAGGCGAGCAGGCCTGCAGTCAGCAGAGCCCCCGTTTTGCTATGGACCCGGTTGTCCTTCCTTTGGTCGTCCACGTTTTGGCTGGGTTTTGGTTTATTCCATAACATTGTGCGTATCTCTCATAGGTTGATCAGGCGGAAATCGCCAGGCCTATGAATAACCGCGGTGGTCAATTGCTTGCAGGGCAAATCTGTAAAAGCGCGTAAGACGATTCCAGCCAAAAAGACCAAAGTGCTTTTTTTCCGTATTAACTTGTCGAAGTTGCCTATGTCATAAAAGACTCGGCTAGCAGGCAGCACCGGTTTTGCGCTCGTGTTCTAAGGTTTCCCGGCGATGCCGTGCGCTGTTCGCCCACTATTTCGAATGTTGTCTGTGAGAGTCTGACGCCCGGCTCTAGATTGTTTCGCAGTATTTACAAGGAGTGCTCATGACCGTCAGTACACCGTTATCCGGCGTCAACCAACCCTTCAAAGGGATCATGCTGATCGTCGTGGCGACCTTCCTGTTCTCCAGTCATGACGCGCTGTCGAAGTACCTCTCCGGGTTTTATCCGATCGTGATGGTGGTGTGGGCGCGCTATGTGGTGCACACCCTGCTGATGGCGGGAATTTTTCTGCCGCAATCCGGGTTGCGCGTCCTGCGCACCAAGAAGCCTTTGTGGCAGTTGATCCGCGCACTTTGCCTGCTCGGCACCAGTCTGTTCTTCACCACGGCGCTGATGTACATCCCGCTGGCAGAAGCCACGGCGGTGAACTTTCTGGCGCCGGTGCTGGTGACAGCGTTGTCGGTGCCACTGCTCAAGGAGCGAGTGACCCGTAGTCAATGGATCGCGGTGATTTGCGGTTTTATCGGCGTACTGATCATCGTCCATCCCGGTGGCGAACTGTTTACACCGGCTGTTTTGCTGCCGCTGTGCTCGGCACTGTTTTTTTGCTTCTACCAGTTGCTCACTCGCAAGCTCGCCGAAGTCGACAGCCCGACCACCAGCAACTTCTTCGCCGGGTTGTGCAACACGTTGGTGATGAGTGCGCTGGTGCCGTTCTTCTGGCAGGTGCCGACGTTGACCCATGCCGGGCTGATGCTGGCGCTGGGCAGTTGCGGGATGACCGCGCACCTGTTCCTGACCCAGGCATTCCGCCATGCCGCGCCGGCGTTGCTGGCGCCGTTCGGGTATTGCCAGATTGTGTTTGCGGGGCTGTTGGGCTGGCTGCTGTTCAATCACACGCCGAGTGGGTTGACGGTGATCGGTATTGCAGTGATCTGTTGCAGCGGTTTGGCGGCAGCGTGGCAGCAGAGCCGCCGCTGAAAGTAGCGACACAAAACCCCTGTAGGAGCTGCGGCACGCTGCGATCTTTTGATCTTGTTGTTAAAGATCAAAAGATCGCAGCGTGCCGCAGCTCCTACAGGGGTTGGATCACTCGGTGATGGTTGGAATCTTGCGCGGCGCCATGAAGTACATCCAGATCAGCGCGAGGAAATACATCGCCGGAATCAGGGTGAACAGCACGGTGTAGTTGTTATTCGTCACGGTCAGGATGTGGCCGACGATCTGGGTCATGAACATCCCGCCGATCGCCGCGCACATGCCGCCGAAGCCGAACACCGTACTCATCATGTGCTTGGGCGTGTAGTCCATCACCAGGCTCCAGATGTTCGCGGTCCAGGCCTGATGCGCGCCGATCGCCAGGGAGATGGCAGCCACAGCAACCCACAGATTGGCGGAACCGGCGGCCATGACCACACCGATGATGCAGCAGGCGAACAGGAACATCGACAGCAACCGCGCCTTGATCGAGTTCATGCCGCGACCGATCAGGAACGAGGACAGAATGCCGCCACCGACACTGCCGAAGTCGGCCGTGACGTAGATGATGATCAACGGAATACCCATCTGGGTCACGTTGATGCCCAGATTGTATTGCTGATTGAGAAACGGCGGCAGCCAGTACAGGTAAAACCAGAAAACCGGCGCGGTCAGCGAGTAGGCGAGGGCGAAGGCCCAGGTGCCACGCATGCGCAGGATCTTCGAGAACGGCACGCGGGCCTGTTCCGGTTCGACTTCCTGCTGGATGTAATCCAGTTCGGACTGTTTCACGCTCGGGTGGTCTTCCGGGTTGAAGTACTTCAAGCCCCAGAACACCAGCCAGATGCCGCCCAGTGCCGCCATGCACAGAAACGCTGCCTGCCAGCCCCACACATGCAGAACCAGTGGTAACAGCATCGGCGTGAACATGGCGCCGACATTGGTGCCGGCATTGAAGATGCCGGTGGCGACGGCACGTTCCCCTGCGGGGAACCACAGGCGCGTGGTTTTCACGCAGGCCGGGTAATTCGCCGCCTCGGTCAGGCCGAGAATAAACCGGCAGACCATGAAACCCACCGCCGAAGTAGCCAGGCCGTGTGCGCCGGTGGCCAGGCTCCAGAGCAGAACGGCGCAGAAGAACACGCGCTTGACGCCGACCCGGTCGATCAGCCGCCCTTGCAGGACAAAACCGATGGCGTAGCCGACCTGAAACCAGAAGTTGATGTTGGCGTAATCCATCGCCGTCCAGCTCATTTCCTTGGCGAGGATCGGTTGCATGACGCCGAGGGCGGCGCGGTCGATGTAGTTCAGGGTGGTGGCGAAAAACACCAGCGCCAGCATGCCCCAACGGGTTTTGCCGACCGCCATGGCGCCGCGGATCTTGTCGCCGATGCCACCGTTGGCAGTGCTCATGGCCGGGGCCATGCGGGAAGTCTGTGAAGGAATCATGTGTTCCACCCGTTTTTGGATTTGTTATTTGGTGTTCTTTTGTTGTCGAACACTGCGACCGGTGGTTCATGTCCGGACTCAATGTGCAGTCGATGTTGGGCAGTGGACGAAAAATCGTCAATTCGTCAAACCGCCATTGTGTTCGATAATCGCCCGCAAAACTAACCGGGTAGTACACTTTAAATTGCTGCGCGAGGTGATGCAGCCAATAATTTCACCACGATAAAAACCATCTCGTGTAGGAGCTGCCGAAGGCTGCGATCTTTTGATTTTGCTGTTTTGGGAATCAAGATCAAACGATCGCAGCCTTCGGCAGCTCCTACAGTAAAGATAAAGCGGCGCAGTCCGGGAGTAGAAACATGCAGCGTTCCATTGCCACGGTTTCCTTGAGCGGCACCCTGCCGGAAAAACTCGAAGCCATCGCCGCCGCCGGGTTCGACGGGGTGGAGATTTTCGAAAACGACCTCCTGTACTACGACGGCAGCCCGCGGGAAATTAAACAGATGTGCGCCGATCTCGGCATCGCCATCACCCTGTTCCAGCCGTTCCGGGATTTCGAAGGCTGCCGCCGCGATCGGCTGGCGCGCAATCTGGAGCGGGCGGAACGCAAGTTCGATCTGATGCAGGAACTGGGTACCGACCTGGTGCTGGTGTGCAGTAACGCCTCGGCCGACAGCGTTGGCGATCAGCAGATTCTGATAGATGACCTGCGGCTTCTGGCGGAGCGCGCCGGGGCACGCGGTTTACGCATCGGTTATGAAGCGCTGGCGTGGGGCCGACACGTAAACACTTATCAACAGGTCTGGGATATCGTGCGTCAGGCCGACCACCCAAGCCTTGGCGTATTGCTCGACAGCTTCCATACCTTGTCGCTGAAAGGCGATCCGTCTGCCATCGCCAACATACCCGGCGACAAGATCTTTTTCGTGCAAATGGCTGATGCGCCGATTCTGGCGATGGATGTGCTGGAGTGGAGCCGACATTTCCGCTGCTTCCCCGGGCAGGGCGAATTCGATCTGCCAGGGTTTCTTGCGCCGATCATCCAGAGCGGTTACACCGGGCCGCTGTCGCTGGAAATCTTCAACGATGGTTTCCGTGCCGCGCCGCCACGGGCTAACGCGGCCGACGGTTTGCGTTCATTGCTGTACCTGGAGGAGAAGACTCGGCTGCGCCTGGAGCAGGACGCGACCCCCGTTGCCAATCGCGAAATTCTCTTCGAAACGCCCAAGGCCAGCGAGTACAACGGCGTCGAGTTTCTTGAGTTCGCCGTCGACGAAAGCCTCGGCGCCAAGCTATCGAACTGGCTGGAACGCCTGGGTTTCGTCAAGGCCGGGCAGCACCGCTCCAAAAGCGTGAGCCTGCTGCGTCAAGGTGATATCAACCTGATCCTCAACTCTGAACCGTACTCGTTTGCGCACAGTTTCTTCGAGGCCCACGGTCCATCGCTGTGCGCCACCGCAGTACGGGTCAAGGACAGCGCCAGTGCGCTGGCCCGTGCCGTTGCTTATAAAGGTCAGCCCTATCGCGGGTTGGTCGGGCCGAACGAGCTGGAATTGGCGGCGGTACGCGCGCCGGACGGCAGCCTGATTTATCTGGTGGATGAACAGGCGGATGTCTACGGCACCGACTTCAATCTGCTGCCCGACACACCGGGACGTGGCGGCCTCAAGCGCATCGATCACATGGCCATGGCACTGCCGGCGGACAGCCTCGACAGTTGGGTGCTGTTCTATAAAAGCCTGCTGGATTTCGAGGCCGACGACGAGGTGGTCCTGCCCGACCCGTATGGTCTGGTGAAGAGCCGTGCGCTGCGCAGTCGCGACAGCTCGATCCGATTGCCGCTGAATATTTCCGAGAACCGCAACACGGCGATTTCCCACGCACTGTCGAGCTATCGCGGTTCCGGTGTGCATCACATCGCCTTCGATTGTGATGACATCTTCGCCGAAGTCAGTCGTGCCAAGGAGGCGGGTGTCCCGTTGCTGGATATCCCGCTCAACTATTACGACGATCTCGCCGCGCGTTTTGATTTCGACGACGAATTCCTCAGTGAGCTGGCGTATTACAACGTGCTGTATGACCGCGATGCGCAGGGTGGCGAGCTGTTTCACGTCTACACCGAGCCGTTTGAGGGGCGCTTCTTCTTCGAGATCATCCAGCGTAAAAATGGCTATGCCGGGTATGGTGCGGCGAACGTTGCGGTGCGTTTGGCCGCAATGGCCAAATCACGCAGTGGCGCGGTGCGTCAGGCGAAGTTGTAGGTAATTCGTAAACGCGGGATTAAACACGGGTCGCGCGGCTTCCTTCACTGTGCGGCTCGGCCCATAATCGCCAGCCTGTGCAGTGATGGCCGTGAGCCCGCAATGACAATAAATTCAGAACTTTCCGCAGCCCCCGTCGAGTCCGCCGCAGAGCCGCGCAAAAGTCGCAAGAACAACCCGGAAAAGACCCGTGAGAACATCTTGCAGGAGGCGATCGTCGAGTTCGTCCAGCAGGGATTGTCCGGTGCCCGCGTCGACGCGATTGCCGAGCGCATCCACACCTCTAAACGCATGATCTACTACTACTTCGGCAGCAAAGAGCAGTTGTACGTCGAGGTGCTGGAAAAACTTTACGGCGACATCCGTAACACGGAAAACCGTCTGCACCTGGCTGAATTGCCGCCAGTGGTGGCGATTCGGCGGCTGGTCGAGTTCACCTTCGATCATCACGACCGCAACGTCGATTTCGTGCGCATCGTGTGCATCGAAAACATCCACAACGCCGAGTTCGTGAAGCGATCCGACGCGATCAAGGCGATGAACAACACCATCCTCGATTCACTGGGCGAGATTCTGCGCCGGGGTGCCGAGGAGGGAGTATTCCGCGCCGGGCTCGATGCGCTGGATGTGCATTTGTTGATCAGCTCGTTCTGCTTCTATCGCGTGTCGAACCGCCACACGTTCAGTGAGATTTTTCAGATTGATCTGCCGGACGAAAGCATCAAGCAGCGTCATCGCGAGATGATTTGCGATTCGGTGTTGCGCTATCTGCAAGCCTGACAAATCAAAAGATCGCAGCCTTCGGCAGCTCCTACAGGTTTTGTAGGAGCTGCCGAAGGCTGCGATCTTTTGATCTTTAATTGTCCATGCTTTGAAAATGCGCCAGCATCCGCTGCGCATCCGGCACCACGCCGCTGAACAACTCAAACGCCTTCACCGCTTGAAACACCGCCATATTGCCGCCATCCAGTGTCCGGCAGCCCAATGCGCGTGCGTTGCGCAATAACTCGGTTTCCAGCGGAAAATAGACGATTTCCGCCACCCACAATTCCTTGCGCAACAGCTCGACCGGCACCGGCATACCCGGCAGTTTGGCCATGCCCATTGGCGTGGTATTCACCAGGCCGTCAGCCTGATTCAGTGTGCTTGGCAAGTCGTGACCAGCTACCGCGCGACCCGGACCAAAATGCTGATTCAGGTTATTTGCCAGACTCTCGGCACGGTCACGGTCGACATCGAAAATACTCAGTTGCTGTACGCCTTCGCTCAACAGCGCGTGGGCCACTGCCGCGCCAGCGCCACCGGCACCCATCTGAACGACGCGCTCGCGGGCAGCGTCCTTTAAACCACGGCGAAAACCCTCGGCAAACCCGAGGCAATCGGTGTTGTGGCCGACACGTTTGCCATCCTTCAGCACCACGGTATTCACCGCGCCGATGCCGCGCGCTTCGTCAGACAGTTCGTCGAGCAGCGGGATGATCGCTTGCTTGCACGGGAAGGTGATGTTCAAACCGGTGTAGTTCATCCGCTCGGCAGCCAGTAACAAGTCGGGGAGGGCGCTGCTATCCATGTGCAGTTGGTCGAGGTCGATCAACCGGTACAGATAACGCAGGCCCTGTGCGTCGCCTTCGTGCTCATGCAGCGCAGGCGTGCGCGAGGCCTGAATGCCGGCGCCGATCAGCCCGGCCAGTATTACGTTTTTGCGAATCATGCCGCGCATCCCTTCAGCCGCTGGCTGAAATGTTCCAGGGCCAGACGATAGCCATGGCTGCCAAACCCGCACATCACTGCCGTGGCGATGGCGGAAACGAAGGAGTGGTGACGGAACGCCTCGCGTGCGTGGACGTTGGACAGGTGCACTTCGATCACTGGCAATTCGCTGGCCACCAATGCATCACGAATCGCCACTGAGGTGTGCGTCCAGGCCGCCGGATTGATCACGATCCCGGCGCAACGGCCACGGGCGGCGTGAATCCAGTCGAGCAATTCGCCTTCGTGATTGGTCTGGCGAAACTCCACGGTCAGGCCGAACTCCTCACCGGCACGACCGCACAGGGCAGAGATGTCTGCGAGGGTTTCGTGGCCGTAAGTCGCCGGCTCACGGGTGCCGAGCAGATTCAGGTTCGGGCCGTTAAGCACCAGAACGATAGGGGGCATGAGAGGAAACTCCACTTATTGTTTTTGGCTTTGGCCGAGGGTTTCAGCCTGTGGAGCTAAAATGTACTAGATGGTTACACGGGTCAATTGAACGCTTGGTTGCTTTGGGTTTTTTGTTCGGTGATCGCACAGATCAAAAGATCGCAGCCTTCGGCAGCTCCTACATTTGGAACGCACTCCCCCTGTAGGAGCTGCCGAAGGCTGCGATCTTTTAAGGCACCCACAAAAAAGCCGTCATCACGACGGCTTTCTTGTATCCAGCATCTGCAATCAGCGCCGGGTCAGCAGCACACCCGATTCCATGTGATGCGTCCACGGGAACTGGTCGAACAACGCGCACTGGGTGATGCGGTGCGTGTCGTGCAACTGGGCGATGTTGGCCGCCAGGGTTTCCGGGTTGCAGGAGATGTACAGGATGTTGTCGAAACGCCGGGTCAGTTCGCAGGTGTCCGGGTCCATGCCGGCGCGCGGTGGATCGACGAATACGCTACCGAACTCGTAGCTTTTCAGGTCGATACCGTGCAGGCGACGGAACGGACGGACTTCGTTGAGCGCTTCGGTCAGCTCTTCGGCGGACAAACGTACCAGCGTGACGTTATCCACAGCGTTTTCGCTGAGGTTGCTCAACGCGGCGTTGACCGACGTCTTGCTGATTTCGGTGGCCAGTACTTTACGCACGCGAGTCGCCAGCGGCAGGGTGAAGTTGCCGTTGCCGCAATACAGCTCCAGCAGATCGTCAGTGCGATCGCCCAGCGCTTCGTAAGCCCAGTTCAACATCTTCTGGTTCACCGTGCCGTTAGGCTGGGTGAACGCGCCTTCCGGCTGGCGGTAGCTGAAGGTGCGGCCGCCGACTTCAAGTTGCTCGACCACATAATCCTGGCCGATGACTTCGCGTTTGCCCTTGGAGCGACCAATGATGCTGACGCCCAGATCCGCCGACAACCGGGTCGCCGCCGCGTGCCAATGCTCGTCCAGCGGACGGTGGTAGCACAGGGTGATCATTGCGTCGCCGGCCAGTGTGGTCAGGAACTCCACCTGGAACAGCTTATGACTCAACGCCGAACTCGCCTGCCACGCAGCCTTCAATTGCGGCATCAACTGGTTGATGCGCAGGCTGGCAATCGGGAATTCTTCAATGAGGATCGGCGTGCGCTTGTCGTCCTGGGAGAACATTGCGTAATGCCGCTCACCGCCCTCGCGCCACAGACGGAATTCGGCACGCAGGCGGAAGTTCGCAAGCGGCGAGTCGAACACGGTCGGCTCGGGTGCATCGAACGGCGCCAGCAGATCACGCAGGCGCGTGACCTTGGCTTCCAGTTGTTCGGCGTAAGCTTTGGAATCGAAAGTCATGCGTTGAACCAACCCAACTTGATCACGAACAGAATCGACAGAATCACCAGCGCCGGGTTCAGCTCACGAGCGCGGCCCGACAGCAGCTTGATCGCGGTCCAGGAGATGAAGCCAAACGCGATGCCGTTGGCGATCGAGTAAGTGAATGGCATGGCCAGCGCAGTCACAACGACAGGCGCGGCGACGGTGATGTCATCCCAGTCTATTTCCGCCAGGCCCGAAGTCATCAACACGGCGACGAACAGCAGCGCCGGTGCAGTGGCGAACGCCGGAACGCTGGCCGCCAGTGGCGAGAAGAACAACGCCAGCAGAAACAGAATCGCCACGACGATGGCCGTCAGACCGGTACGGCCGCCAGCACTCACGCCAGCCGCGGATTCGATGTAGCTGGTGGTGGTCGACGTGCCCAGCAGCGAACCGGCCATGGCCGCGGTGCTGTCGGCGATCAGTGCGCGCCCCATTTTCGGCATGTGGCCGTCCTTGCCCATCAGGCCGGCACGCTTGGCAACGCCGATCAGGGTGCCGGAGTTGTCGAACAGGTCGACGAACAGGAACGCGAAGATCACGCTGACCAGACCGATGTCCAACGCGCCTTTGATGTCCAGTTGCAGGAAGGTCGGCGCCAGCGAAGGAGGCAACGAGGTCACGCCGCCGAACGGGGTGAAGCCCATGGCGATCGAGGTGATGGTCACTGCCAGAATGCCGATCAGCACCGCGCCGCGCACTTTCAGCGCTTCGAGAGCAACAATCAGGGCGAAGCCGAGGGTGGCGAGGATTGGCGCAGGTTGTTTCAAGTCACCGAGGCCGACCATGGTCGCCGGGTTGCTGACCACGATGCCGGCGTTGTGCAAGGCGATCAGCGCCAGGAACAGGCCGATACCGGCAGCAATTGCCGAACGCAGGGGCAGCGGGATGCTGTTGATGATCCATTCGCGGATGCGGAAGATCGACAACAGGAAGAACAGCACCGCGGAAATGAACACCGCACCCAGCGCGACTTGCCAGGTGTGGCCCATGTGCAGGACGACGGTATAGGTGAAAAAGGCGTTCAGACCCATGCCCGGTGCGAGGGCGATCGGGTAGTTGGCGATCAGGCCCATGACCGTCGAGCCAATGGCCGCGGCCAGGCACGTGGCGACGAACACCGCGCCCTTGTCCATGCCGGTCTCGCCGAGAATGCTCGGGTTGACGAACAGAATGTAGGCCATGGCCAGGAAAGTCGTGATGCCCGCCAGAATCTCGGTCCGCACGTTGGTGTTGTGTGCCTTGAGTTGAAACAGCCTTTCCAGCATGTCCGCTCCCCGTGGCGCGCGTGGCGCCGTGAATGTATCGACCTCAACAGCAAAGCACAGACCGTAGCAAGCGCCTGGGAAATTATGGTGGGCCGGAAAAAGCCGCGCATCATACCAGCAGCGTGAGGAATATGGCGGATGTTGGTGTCGATCGTCGGCGAAGTTTTGCGCTGTGGTCAACTGCGCCATACTGCGCGCAGTTTTTTGGTGATGGGGGAAGCATGAGCAAGTGCCGGTTTACAGCGTTTGGATTGATCGCAGGCCTGATGGCCGGGACGTCGGCAGTGTGGGCCGCCTCGGCGCCGCCCTTGTCGCAAGTCAAAGTGATCAAGGTGCAATCTTCGGCCTGCGGCCTTGAAGACATCGCCGATGGTCAGGCGCAAACCCAGTGCAATCACAACGGCGCGAGTATCAAGGTCTACGTGCTGGAAGTCGGTTATGGCCAGAACCAGCCGCAGGCCACGCTCGACGGTTTTGAAGTGAATGGCACCCGGGCCCCGGTCTGTGCCTTTGATACCGGCAATCTGACTGAATGTACGCCCGGCAGCAAAACCGTCGGCTCTCTTTATACCTTCGATCTGGCGGGCAAGCAGGAAGGCACCTTCACCTTCAGCAACACCTCGATCAACGCTCCGCGCAATACGATGTCGACGCAGCTTTACATCAAGTAACGGCTGTTGCTGCGCGATCCGGGCGAAGCTGACTACGCTTTGAAGATCACCCAGCGGAAAGCGCCCATGACCTTTAGAGCCCTGATTACCCTCGCCGAGGGCATCGATGATCTGCACAGCGTGACCCTGATCGACGTACTGCGCCGCGCCGGCATCGAAGTGCTGGCGGCCAGCATCGAAGGCCGGCGCATGTTGACCTGCGCCCGCGGCACACGCCTGACCGCTGACGGCATGTTGGTCGATGTGCTGGCGCAGACCTTTGACCTGATCGTCCTGCCCGGCGGTGCCGTCGGTTCGCAACACCTGGCGGCGCATCAACCACTGCAACAACTGCTCAAGGATCAGGCCAGCGCCGGACGCCTGTTCGCCGCCATCGCCGAAACCCCGGCCGTCGCCCTGCAAGCCTTCGGTGTTTTACGCCAGCGACGCATGACCTGCCTGCCGAGCGCCAGCCATCAATTGTCGGGTTGTACGTTTGTTGATCAACCCGTGGTCGTCGACGGCAACTGCATCACCGCCCAGGGCTCTGGCGCCGCGCTGGAGTTTGCACTGACGCTGGTCGAGCAACTGGGCGGCAAGGCGTTACGGGTGAAAGTGGCGGGGGAGTTGGTGGTTTGAATAGCTTCAAACCTTCACCTCTTCCACCGGCACATGCATCCGGTCGCGGTTGGCCAGTGTCGGGAACAGTTTGATCCACGTCCCCGTCACCACCAGCGTGCCAATCCCGCCCATGACCACCGCCGGCACGGTGCCGAACCAGTGGGCGGTGACGCCGGATTCGAATTCGCCCAACTGGTTCGAGGCGCCAATGAACAGGCCGTTGACCGCGCTGACCCGGCCGCGCATTTCGTCCGGGGTTTCCAGTTGCACGAAGGAGGCGCGGATCACCATGCTGATCATGTCTGCCGCGCCGAGCACCACCAGCACCGCCAGCGAGAACCAGAACGAAGTCGACAGGCCGAAGGCAATGGTCGCGACGCCGAAGATCCCGACAGCGGTGAACATCACCCGGCCGACATTGCGCTCTACGGCAAATCTTGCCAGGAACAGCGACATCCCCAGCGCGCCGACTGCCGGCGCCGAGCGCAGCAAACCAAGACCCCACGGCCCGGTCAGCAAAATATCCTTGGCGAATACCGGCAGCAGCGCAGTGGCGCCACCGAGCAGCACCGCGAACAGATCCAGCGAAATCGCCCCGAGAATGTCCGGGCGGCTGCGGATGAAGCGAATCCCTGCCAGCAGTGAGTCCAGCGTGGCTTTGCCTTTGTTCAACGGTGTCTGACGGGCCGGCAGGTTGAGCATCAACGTGCAGGCAATCACATACAGCAGCACGGTCGGGCCATAGACCCAGACGCTGCCGAACGCATAGAGCAGACCGCCGAGCGCCGGGGCAACGATGGTTGCCGATTGTTGCGCCGATTGCGCCGCCGCGACGGCCCGCGGGAACAGCGCACTGGGCACGATGCTCGGCAACAGCGCCTGAGTGGTCGGCATCTCGAACGAGCGCGCTGCGCCGAGCAGGAAGGCGAGGATGAAGATCATCTCCCGGGTGACGTGATCAGTGGCGCTGCCAATGGCCAGCGCCAGAGCGATCAACGCCTGCAACGACTGGCAGATGGCAGCGACCTTGCGCCGGTCGTAGCGATCGGCGACGTGCCCGGTGTGCAGCATGAACAGCAGGCGCGGGGCGAATTCGACCAGCCCGACCAGTCCCAGATCGAGGACGTTGCCGGTCAGTTGATAGAGGTTCCAGCCGATGGCCACGGTGAGCATCTGAAAGCCGCTGGCCGTGAAAATCCGTGCAAACCAGAACGCAAGGAAGGGGCGATGATGACGTAACAGCAGGGGCTCTTGGCTGGGCATCTGAAGGCAGGTCTGGCTCGGAGGGAATTGCGAGATTATCACCAGTCTGTAACAGGAAGTTGCTATGACAAAAAAATTAGTTAGGCAGACATCGATTTTCCTATGAACGCGAATCAACCCTGTGGCGAGGGGATTTAGCGAAACGTCGCACCGCCCCGTTCGGCTGCGCAGCAGTCGCAAATTCGGCGACGCGATTCTATTGAAGAGACGTGTTGAATGGATTCGGGGCCGCTTCGCTGCCCAACGGGGATAAATCCCCTCGCCACAGGGAACTGCACTCATCAAAAAAACCGGTTCAGGTGTTCGATCAGGCAATGAGGCAACTTGTCACGCGGCAAACGGCCACGCGGTTGTTCGTCGCAAATGGGACTACTCTTTCAACGTTGCTTGATCCAGATCAAGACCTCAAACGGAATTGATCCGGTGGCCAGTTGGCCAGACTCCCTGCGTCGCGATGTGTTTAAAAAGAACGAATCAGAATTCGCCGCACTCCATATCCGTGGGGGCAGTGGGTGCAGGCCTCCGGGTCCGCAGCCGGTATTACCTGACAGAGGAAGCCATATGTTCGGTTTAGAGGCACTCGATCTCGCCCGAATTCAATTCGCGTTCACCATCTCGTTCCACATCCTGTTCCCGGCCATCACCATCGGTCTGGCGAGTTACCTCGCGGTGCTCGAAGGCCTGTGGCTGAAAACTCATAACGACACCTACCGTGACCTCTACCATTTCTGGTCGAAGATCTTTGCCGTCAACTTCGGCATGGGCGTGGTTTCCGGGCTGGTCATGGCCTATCAGTTCGGCACCAACTGGAGCCGTTTTTCGGACTTCGCCGGTGCCGTCACCGGGCCTTTGCTGACGTATGAAGTGCTCACGGCATTCTTCCTTGAAGCCGGTTTCCTTGGCGTGATGCTGTTCGGCTGGAACAAGGTCGGCCGCGGCTTGCACTTCTTCTCCACGGTGATGGTGGCGATCGGTACGTTGATCTCGACCTTCTGGATTCTGGCCTCCAACAGCTGGATGCAGACGCCGCAAGGCTTCGAAATCATCAACGGTCAGGTGATCCCAACCGACTGGTTTGCAATCATCTTCAACCCGTCTTTCCCTTACCGCCTGATGCACATGGCGACTGCGGCGTTTGTTGCGACGGCATTTTTCGTCGGCTCGTCAGCGGCCTGGCACTTGCTGCGCGGCAAGGACAACCCGGCGATCCGCACCATGCTGTCGATGGCGATGTGGATGGCACTGATTGTTGCGCCGATCCAGGCTGTCATCGGTGATTTCCACGGTCTCAATACCCTCAAGCATCAACCGGCAAAAATCGCCGCGATCGAAGGCCACTGGGAAAACAAGGGTGACGAAGCGACACCACTGATCCTGTTCGGCTGGCCGGACATGAAGGAAGAGAGAACCAAATTTGCCGTGGAGATTCCGTATCTCGGCAGCCTGATTCTCACGCACTCGCTGGATAAGCAAGTACCTGCGCTCAAGGACTTCCCGCCCGAAGACCGGCCGAATTCGACCATCGTGTTCTGGTCGTTCCGGATCATGGTCGGCCTTGGATTCCTGATGATTTTCACCGGCCTGTGGAGCCTGTGGCTGCGCAAGCGCGACACGCTCTACACCTCGCGTCCGTTTCTTTATCTGGCGCTGTGGATGGGGCCGTCCGGTCTGATTGCGATCCTTGCAGGCTGGTTTACCACTGAAATCGGCCGCCAGCCGTGGGTGGTTTACGGGTTGATGCGCACGGCGGATGCGTCTTCCAATCACAGCTTCGCGCAGATGAGCATCACGCTGATCATGTTTGTGGTGGTGTATTTCGCGCTGTTCGGTGCCGGTCTCGGCTACATGATGCGCCTGGTGCGTAAGGGGCCGAAGATCAGCGAGGGCGAGGAAACACCGGAAGGTGGGCCTGGCAAGAAACGCACACCGGCCCGTCCGTTGTCCGCAGCCGACGATTCGTCCGATGCCGACCACGGCGACGACGTCACCCTGAACAAGGAGATTTGACTCATGGGTATTGATCTTCCGCTGATCTGGGCCGTGATCATCATCTTCGGCATCATGATGTACGTGGTCATGGACGGCTTCGACCTCGGGATCGGGATCCTCTTCCCGTTCATTCCGGGCAAGGTCGACCGTGACGTAATGATGAACACCGTCGCCCCTGTCTGGGACGGCAACGAAACCTGGCTGGTGCTCGGCGGCGCGGCGCTGTTTGGCGCTTTCCCGCTGGCGTACTCGGTGGTGTTATCGGCGTTGTACCTGCCGCTGATCTTCATGCTGATCGGCTTGATTTTCCGCGGAGTGGCGTTCGAGTTTCGTTTCAAGGCCAAAGACGACAAGCGCCATCTGTGGGACAAGGCATTCATCGGTGGCTCGGTGGCCGCGACGTTCTTTCAGGGGGTCGCGCTCGGGGCGTTCATCGATGGGTTGCCGGTGGTCAATCGGCAATTTGCCGGCGGATCGCTGGATTGGCTGACACCGTTCACGATGTTCTGCGGCGCGGCACTGGTGGTGGCTTACGCGTTGCTCGGCTGTACGTGGCTGATCATGAAGACCGAAGGCAAGCTCCAGGAGCAGATGCATAACCTCGCTCGACCACTGGCATTCGTGCTGTTGGCGGTGATCGGTATTGTCAGTATCTGGACGCCGCTGGCCCATCCGGACATCGCGACGCGCTGGTTCAGCATGCCTAACCTGTTCTGGTTCATGCCGGTGCCGATTCTGGTGCTGGTGACGATGTATGGCTTGATCCGCGCCGTGGCGCGTAACGCCAACTACATGCCGTTCCTGCTGACGCTGGTGCTGATTTTCCTCGGCTACAGTGGTCTGGGCATCAGTCTGTGGCCGAATATCGTGCCGCCGTCGATCTCGATCTGGGACGCTGCCGCACCGCCGCAAAGTCAGGGCTTCATGCTGGTCGGCACGCTGTTCATCATCCCGTTCATCCTGGGTTACACCTTCTGGAGCTACTACGTGTTCCGCGGCAAGGTTACCCATGAAGACGGTTATCACTAAAGCTGTGGGAGCGGACTTGTTCCGGGTGGCGTTCCGCCGATGGCGTCGGCTGCGGCGCCATCGTTCTGACTGAGGATCGATGCAATGACTGGCAAACATTCCCTGCACGACATTAAAGAAGCCGAAAAAAAGCCGCTGTGGCAGCGGCTCGGCTGGTTGGCCATGATCTGGATTGGTAGCGTCGGCGCACTGTTTATCGTTGCGAGCCTGATGCGCATGTTCATGAACGCTGCAGGTCTGACCACTCATTGAAACGTCTGGTCGCCTTCGAGGCGTGGATTTGAAACCCTCCGAACGGAGGGTTTTTTTTGCCTGCCGTTTTACTTGCGGGCTTTGAGAATCACGAATTTCGGTGTGTTTGCCACTTGCTCGACGCCGCGGAACAGCCGCGCCAGTTTGCTGTGATAGCCCAGATGGCGGTTGCCGACGATGTACAACGCACCGCCTACCACCAACGCTTCGCGCGCTTGCTGAAACATGCGCCAGGCCAGGAAATCACCGACCACTTGCTGCTGATGGAACGGTGGATTGCACAGCACCACGTCAAGCGATTGCGCTTCCTGACCGGCCAGACCGTCGCCGGCACGCACGATCACGTCGCGATCACCGAGCGCTGCGCGCCAGTTCTCGGCAGCCGACTGCACCGCCATGAACGATTCGTCGACCAGCGTGTAGTGCGCGTCGGGGTTTTGCAGGGCGCTGGCAATTGCCAGCACACCGTTGCCGCAGCCAAGGTCGGCGACCCGTGCAGTGCCAAGGTTCTTCGGCAGATGCGGGAGAAAGGCACGGGTGCCGATGTCCAGGCCTTCCCGGCAGAATACGTTGGCGTGGTTGAGCAGTTCGATGGCCGGAGTGTCGAGACGATAACGCGAAGGGTAGGGCGACACCGCCGCTTCTTTCGCTTCAGGGGTGGCAACCAACAGTCGTGCCTTTTTCACTGCCAGTGAAGCCTGCACCGGGCCGATGTAGCGTTCCAGCAAATCGCCAGCAGCGCGCGGCAGGTGTTTAACCATGGCGGCGGCGACCACTTCTGCGCCGGGCGCCAGTTGCCCTTGCAGGCGAATCAGTTGTTCTTCCAGCAGGGCCAGGGTTTTCGGTACGCGGATCAGCACTCGGTCGAACGGACCGACCAAAGGCTCGCTCGCCGGGATGCCCTGGATCGCATCAAAGGCCTGGCCGTTGCGCAGCAGATTTTTCTCCAGGCCCTGAAAGCCCAGAAATGAGTCGCCGCTGCTGCTGACTTCAACCTTGCCCAACAGACTGGCGGCCAACGCGCCGAAACTGTCGTTGAGGACCAGTACCCGTGTGCTGGCCGCCGGTTGCTGCGCCGCCAGATGATTGAGCAGGTATTCATCGGCTGCGTCGAAAGCTTGCAGCGGTTCATTTTGCTGTTCGGGCTGGCGGATCAGGTCAAGTTGGGCGAAGGGCGTGTCAAGCAAGGGCATGGGGCGGGGACTCAGGGTGATCAAGGTGTGTTCCGCGGCCGGGTCTGTTGCGGCGGAACCCGACCCAGTGGACTGCGACTCTGAAAGACAGCGTCATCACTCGGGAAGGGCACAAATGGTACGTTTTTTTCCAGTGGAATACCCGTAAGTTTTGAAGGACGCCAAGCGGCAGGTTCAGATAATGCCAGCTCTGGCAGCGGCGATAACCGCAGAAATCTTGTTGCAGACGTTGAGTTTCTCAATCACGTTTTGTACGTGATAGTTGACGGTACGCTCGCTCAGGCTGAGAATTTTTGAAATCTCATACGCTGTCTTTCCGCCGGCGGACAATTGCAGAACCTCTAGTTCTCGTGGCGAAAGGTGCGGCTGGTCGGGCTTGGTCGACTGCTTTGGCAATGTACGAGCAAACAATTCGCTCAAATGACTGGCTGCGTAAAAGATGTAGCCGAAATGTTCATACAGTTCGAGTGGGCTGATCGGGCAGTGCTTGCGCGCCAGGCTGAGGATACTGCACAAGCCGCTTTCCTTGTGATGGAAGGATTGCGACCAGCCATGTTGCAGGCCTTGTTGCTGCAAGGCTTGCCACACATGCGGAGCCTTCGCATACAGCGTTTCATTCCAGACAATCGGCATCATTGAGTGATTGCAGTGTGCTACTACTGGATCTATTGAACTGAATTTTTTTTGTTCATACTGCGTGTTCCATTCTTCGGGGTAGTTATTGATTTGCAAGGTGTTTGGCGATGTAACTTGTTTCGGCAACGCAACAGTTACGGCACAAAAGTTGAAACCAAGATTTTCGGCAAATCTGAGCAATATCGGATACGCAGTATCGATGCCCTTGGCGAAAGTCAGCTGCTTCAACTGCGACTCCTTCCACGTTTCCATTAAAAAATGCTCCGTGCAATTTCTGGGGTGCCTCTTGGATCCAATCCGATCCGCACGAAAACGAGTGTAGGACGTTTCCCACTTGGCGTTCTGATTATTTTGCTCTTGGATCAAGTGATTATTTGAATGACTGGTTATTAAGTACAGAGTGTTTTATATGTGACTTATCATTGTTACAGAATTTTACTTGTGAACAAGAAATGGAAAAGTGCACTCACCTTATCCAAAGGACAGACATCCTGATATTACTACAAATCAGTGGTTTTTAAGCGCACGACTTTGCGCGAGACTGTTGGTCAACCGTTGAATGGAGTGCCCAATGACTGCCAGCACAGAAAAATTCACCCATCAGACCTTGCTCGACGTGCAGCCGTTGACGCCCAGCCTGTTCACCTTGCGTACCACCCGGGATCCCGGGTTTCGCTTCCGAGCCGGTCAGTTCGCCCGACTCGGCGTGATCAAGGCCGATGGCAGCACGGTGTGGCGCGCCTACTCCATGGTGTCCTCACCGTTTGACGAGTTTCTTGAGTTTTTTTCTATCGTAGTACCCGGAGGCGAGTTCACCAGTGAACTGAGTCGACTGGAGGTCGGCGATACCTTGATGGTTGAACGTCAGGCCTATGGCTATCTGACCCTTGATCGTTTCGTCGACGGGCGGGATTTGTGGTTGTTGTCCACGGGTACGGGAGTCGCGCCTTTCCTTTCTATCCTGCAGGATTTCGAAGTCTGGGAAAAATTCGAACGGATCATCCTCGTATACAGCGTCAGGGAAGCGCGCGAATTGGCTTATCAGTCGTTGATCGCTGAACTGGCACAGCGTGATTATCTGGCGGAGCACATCCACAAGCTGCAGTACATTGCGACTGTCACTCGCCAGACGCACCCCGGCGCGCTGAACGGGCGGATCACGACACTGATTGAGAACGGTGAGCTTGAGCGAGCCGCCGGTGTGGAAATGTCTGCTGAACACTCGCGCGTCATGCTGTGTGGCAATCCGCAGATGATCGACGACACGCGCGCCTTGCTCAAACAGCGGCACATGAGCCTGAGCCTTACTCGGAGGCCTGGCCAGGTGGCGGTTGAAAACTACTGGTGAACAAACGGCGCCTCGCAGGCGCCGTTTTTTTTTGGTGTGGCTGATTCAGGGCTGATTGTTCTGAGCCTTGAGCAAATCTCGGATCTCGCCCAGCAATTCCTCTTCTTTGGTCGGAACCGGCGGCAGGGTAGGCGCCACGGCTTCTTCGCGCTTCAGACGGTTGATGGCTTTGACACCCATGAAAATCGCGAAAGCGACGATCACGAAGTCCAAAACGGTCTGGAGGAACTTGCCGTACGCGAGCATCACCGCAGGTGCATCGCCCTGAGCGGCTTTTAGCGTAATGGCCAGATCACTGAAGTCCACTCCACCGATCAACAGGCCGATTGGCGGCATGATCACGTCACCGACAAAGGATGAAACGATTTTGCCGAAGGCGGCACCGATGATGATACCGACGGCCATGTCGACCACATTGCCTTTGACCGCGAAGGCCTTGAACTCGTTAAGCACGCCCATAGGTTATTTCCTTGTTACAGATGAGTTTTGGTGTGCGCAGTGTAAATCAGCAAAACGCGTCCTGCGCGAAACACCTTCTTACAATGCACGTTTTTATCGACACATGATCAGGCGATTAGTTTGCAAAGTGCCACTAATCGCGCGCGGATTACGCCATAAGCACATGACTTGGAAGGCATTTTTTTCAATCATTGCGTTACGTTCTTTCTATTTATGTTCAACGCCGCAGGCCTCTAGCCTTGGGTTGGCGCACCTGGATGCGCCCAAAAAAAACAGAGGATCCTGATATGAATTCCGCTATTGGACTGGGGGCTTTTCCCCATCGCCGCACGCTTGGGGTAATCACCGCCAGCCTGTTGAGCTTTTCCGTGCATGCCGCTCCCTTGACCCGCGACAACGGTGCGGCGGTGGGTGACAACCAGAACTCGCAGACGGCAGGGGCCAATGGCCCGGTGCTGTTGCAGGACGTGCAACTGATCCAGAAGCTGCAGCGCTTTGACCGCGAGCGCATTCCCGAGCGTGTGGTACATGCTCGCGGCACCGGTGCCCACGGCAATTTCACGGTTACCAACGACCTTAGCGACTTGAGCAAGGCCAAGGTGTTCGCCGCCGGCCAGAGCACTCCGGTATTCGTGCGTTTCTCCGCCGTGGTTCACGGTAACCACTCCCCTGAAACCCTGCGTGATCCGCGCGGTTTCGCCACCAAGTTCTACACGGCCGACGGTAACTGGGACCTGGTCGGCAACAACTTCCCGACCTTCTTCATTCGCGATGCAATCAAATTCCCGGACATGGTGCACGCGTTCAAGCCTGACCCACGTACCAACCTTGATGACGATTCGCGCCGGTTCGATTTCTTCTCCCATGTGCCCGAGGCTACGCGCACGCTGACCGAGTTGTATTCCAACTCGGGTACTCCGGCCAGTTATCGAGAGATGGATGGCAATGGTGTGCATGCTTATAAGTTGGTAAATGCCAAAGGCGAGGTGCATTACGTCAAGTTTCACTGGAAGAGCTTGCAGGGCATCAACAATCTGACGCCCAAGCAAGTCGGCAAAGTCCAGGGTCAAGACTACAGTCACATGACTAACGATTTGGTTACTAATATAAACAAGGGCAACTTCCCGAAGTGGGACTTGTACATCCAGGTGCTAAAACCACAAGATTTGTCCAAGTTTGATTTCGATCCATTGGATGCAACAAAGATCTGGCCGGGTATCCCGGAGCGAAAAGTTGGACAAATGGTTCTAAACCGTAATCCGGCAAATGTGTTCCAGGAAACCGAACAAGTTGCCATGGCGCCGGCTAACGTAGTTCCTGGTATCGAGCCTTCGGAAGACCGTTTATTGCAAGGTCGAGTGTTCTCTTATGCCGATACACAAATGTACCGCCTCGGTGCCAATGCCCTGCAATTGCCGATCAACGCACCGAAAGTTGCGGTGAACAATGGCAATCAGGATGGTGCGATGAACTTCGGTGCCAGCGCTTCCGGCGTGAACTATCAACCGAGCCGTCTGCAACCGCGTGAAGAAACGCAAACCGCGCGCTACAGCCAGATGGCGCTGTCGGGCAGCACGCAGCAGGCGAAGATCCAGCGTGAGCAGAACTTCAAGCAGGCAGGCGATCTGTACCGCTCGTTCAGCAAGAAAGAGCGTCGCGATCTGATCGACAGCTTTGGCGGCTCGCTGGCCACCACCGATGACGAGAGCAAGCACATCATCCTGTCCTTCCTTTATAAGGCTGATCCCGAGTACGGCACCGGTGTCACTGAGGTGGCCAAGGGTGATCTGAACCGGGTCAAGGCCCTGGCAGCCAAACTGGTCGACTGATTCCACGCAACGTAACGCGGGGCCTGAGTCAGGCCCCGTTTCGCTGAGGGAGATTGCTGATGCGTGTTTATCTTTTGCTGTTGTTCGGGGTCATGTCCTGTGGTGCGCTGGCAGCACCGGCCGTGCAAAGCCCTGACGCGATCAAGGCACAGCTACAGGATTACTATTTCGACGCCGCCCGGCGCGGTGATGTGCCGATGCTCGATACCTTTATCGAGTCCGGTTATTCACTCGATACGCGCGACGACAAGGGCTACACCGCGCTGATTCTGGCGGCTTATCACGGTCAGGCACCCGCAGTGGAGCGCTTGCTCGCCGCCGGTGCGGATGCCTGTGCTCAGGACCAGCGCGGTAATACGGCGCTGATGGGCGCGATTTTCAAGGGTGAGTTACAGATTGCCCGCCGACTGATGGCCACCGATTGCAGCCCCGATCAACGCAACGGTGCCGGTCAGACGGCGGCGATGTACGCGGGTTTGTTCAAGCGCCTTGAATTGCTCGACGCGCTGCAAGCCAAAGGCGCCGACCTGAATGCTGAGGATCCGCTGGGTAACAGTGCCGCGCGTCTGGCCAGCGGCGAGATCCGTACCGCAGCGCCGCGCTGATCGGCGGCGCGTGCGTTATCATCGCGGTTTTTGTCGGGGGTTCTGATGGCCAAGGCCAAGCGCATGTACGGCTGCACCGAGTGCGGCGCAACTTTTCCCAAGTGGGCCGGCCAGTGTGGCGAGTGCGGTGCCTGGAATACGCTGACCGAAACCATGATCGAGAGCGGCGGCGCGACAGCCCCCTCCGGACGCACCGGTTGGACCGGGCAGCAGGCGCAGATCAAAACCCTGGCCGAAGTCAGCGTCGAAGAGATTCCACGGTTTTCCACAGCCTCCAGTGAGCTCGATCGTGTGCTGGGCGGCGGCCTGGTCGATGGCTCGGTGGTGTTGATCGGCGGCGACCCGGGTATCGGCAAGTCGACGATTCTGTTGCAGACCCTGTGCAACCTCGCCAAGAGCATGCCGGCGCTGTACGTCACCGGCGAGGAATCCCAACAGCAAGTGGCCATGCGCGCCCGCCGCCTCGGTTTGCCTCAGGATCAGCTACGGGTGATGACCGAAACCTGCATCGAGACCATCATCGCCACGGCACGTCAGGAAAAGCCCAAGGTGATGGTGATCGACTCCATTCAGACGATCTTCACCGAACAACTGCAATCGGCGCCCGGTGGCGTATCTCAGGTACGCGAGAGTGCGGCGTTGCTGGTGCGCTATGCCAAGCAGAGCGGCACGGCGATTTTCCTCGTCGGCCACGTGACCAAGGAAGGCGCGCTTGCCGGCCCGCGCGTGCTTGAGCACATGGTCGACACCGTGCTGTATTTCGAAGGCGAATCCGATGGCCGTTTGCGTTTGCTGCGGGCGGTGAAAAACCGCTTCGGCGCCGTCAACGAGTTGGGCGTGTTCGGCATGACCGACAAGGGTTTGAAAGAAGTCTCCAACCCTTCGGCGATTTTTCTCACCCGTGCCCAGGAAGAAGTCCCGGGCAGCGTGGTGATGGCGACGTGGGAAGGCACCCGGCCGATGCTGGTGGAAGTGCAGGCGCTGGTCGATGACAGTCATCTGGCCAACCCGCGCCGTGTGACGCTGGGTCTGGATCAGAACCGATTGGCGATGTTACTGGCGGTTTTGCATCGCCATGGCGGCATACCGACTCACGATCAGGATGTGTTCCTGAACGTGGTGGGTGGGGTGAAGGTGCTGGAAACCGCATCTGACCTGGCGCTGATGGCGGCCGTGATGTCGAGCCTGCGCAATCGGCCGTTGCCCCATGACCTGCTGGTGTTTGGCGAAGTCGGGTTGTCCGGCGAAGTGCGTCCGGTGCCCAGCGGTCAGGAGCGCTTGAAGGAAGCGGCCAAGCATGGCTTCAAACGCGCCATTGTGCCGAAGGGCAATGCGCCAAAAGAGTCGCCGCCGGGCTTGCAGATCATCGCCGTGACCCGCCTGGAACAGGCCCTCGACGCCCTCTTCGAATAACCAAAATCCCCTGTAGGAGCTGCCGAAGGCTGCGATCTTTTGATCCTGCTTTTAAAAGATCAGGATCAAAAGATCGCAGCCTTCGGCAGCTCCTACAGGGGGCCGGTTTGATCAGATTTCGATCAGCGCACCCAATTCCCGCTCCAGCTCCTGCGGATCACCGAGGTTGAACTCGATCAAGCGCCGCAGCCGTTCGATCGACTCAAGGCTGATGTGCTTGCAGACAAAGCCCAACTGGCCGTGGTCATCGTGGGTCAGTTGCACATCCATCTTGATGCCGACCTCATCATTGAGATGAATATCGACCAGAAAGTGCCACTGCGGATTGCCCAGCCACGGCTCGGGTTTTTCGATCAACAGTCCCTTGAGCGACAGATCGATCAACTTGACCGGCCAGATGTACTCGCCCTGACTCAATTCAGTTCTGGCATCGAACGCGATACGTTTGAATCGGCGACGCTCTGCTGGGTGCTCGCTCATGGCGCAATCCTCTCGAAGGTTTGCTGACTATAGACCCGACCAACCGGGTGCAGCCAACGATCAGGGCGTCTAGACCTATGTCGGGGTATGGCCTTTGTCGCCGTAAGCGCTAAACTCGGGGTGGCTGTCTTTCTTGTCCACCCTGGCTGGAATAATAAAATGAAAAACAATAATAGCCTGCTACGCCACTTACCCTGGCTAGTGCTGGCAATCGTAGGAGCGTGCGCCCTGGGCGTAGTGGCATTGCGCCGAGGCGAGGCGATTAACGCCTTGTGGATTGTGGTCGCTGCCGTGGCCATTTATCTGGTTGCGTACCGTTACTACAGCCTGTTCATCGCAACCCATGTGATGCAACTCGATCCGCGTCGGGCCACCCCCGCCGTGCTCAACAACGACGGTCTGGACTACGTTCCAACCAACAAACACATTCTTTTCGGTCACCACTTCGCGGCGATTGCTGGCGCGGGGCCTCTGGTCGGTCCGGTTCTGGCGGCGCAGATGGGGTATCTGCCCGGCACGCTGTGGCTGATTGCCGGTGTGGTGCTGGCGGGCGCGGTGCAGGACTTCATGGTTCTGTTCATGTCGACCCGTCGCAACGGCCGTTCCCTGGGCGACATGGTGCGTGAAGAAATGGGCCGTGTTCCCGGCACCATTGCACTGTTCGGCTGCTTCCTGATCATGATCATCATCCTCGCGGTGCTGGCGCTGATCGTGGTGAAAGCACTGGCCGAAAGCCCGTGGGGCATTTTCACCGTGATGGCGACTATCCCGATCGCGATGTTCATGGGCATTTACATGCGCTACATCCGCCCGGGCCGCATTGGTGAAATCTCCGTGGTCGGCGTTTTGCTGCTGCTGGGTTCGATCTGGCTCGGTGGGCAGATTGCCGCCGATCCGGTGTGGGCCAAGGCGTTCACCTTCACGGGTGTGCAGATTACCTGGATGCTGGTCGGCTACGGTTTTGTCGCTGCTTCGCTACCGGTCTGGCTGATTCTGGCGCCGCGTGACTACCTCTCCACGTTCCTCAAGATCGGTACCATCGTCGCATTGGCGATTGGCATTCTGGTGACCATGCCCGAGCTGAAAATGCCGGCGCTGACCCAGTTCGTCGACGGCACCGGCCCGGTGTGGAAGGGCGGTCTGTTCCCGTTCCTGTTCATCACCATTGCTTGCGGTGCGGTCTCCGGTTTCCACGCGCTGATTTCTTCGGGCACCACGCCCAAGCTGCTGGATAACGAAACCAACGCCCGTTACATCGGTTACGGCGGCATGCTGATGGAGTCATTCGTGGCGATCATGGCCATGGTCGCTGCATCGGTGATCGAGCCTGGCGTGTATTTCGCCATGAACAGCCCGGCGGCTGTCGTCGGCAGTGACGTGGTGTCGGTTGCGCAAGTGGTCACCAGTTGGGGTTTTGCGATTACGCCTGAGGCGCTGCAAGCCGTGGCGAATGACATCGGCGAAACCACCATCCTCGCCCGTGCCGGCGGTGCACCGACCCTGGCGGTGGGTATTGCGCAGATCCTGCACAGTGTCCTGCCGGGTGAGAACACTATGGCGTTCTGGTACCACTTCGCGATCCTGTTTGAAGCGCTGTTCATCCTGACCGCAGTCGACGCCGGTACTCGTGCCGGACGTTTCATGCTGCAGGATCTGCTCGGCTCCTTCGTTCCGGCGCTCAAGCGTACTGAATCCTGGACCGCCAACCTGATCGCCACCGCCGGTTGTGTGGCGATGTGGGGCTGGTTGCTGTACCAGGGCGTGATCGATCCACTGGGCGGCATCAACACCTTGTGGCCGCTGTTCGGTATCTCCAACCAGATGCTGGCCGGTATCGCGCTGATGCTCGGCACCGTGGTCCTGATCAAGATGAAGCGCCAGCGCTACATCTGGGTCACGCTGCTGCCGGCAACCTGGCTGTTGATCTGCACCACGACCGCAGGCTTCATCAAGCTGTTCGACGCCAACCCGGCGATCGGCTTCCTGTCGTTGGCCAAGAAGTACAGCGATGCGCTGGCCAATGGTCAGGTGATTGCTCCCGCGAAAAGCGTCGAGCAGATGCAGCACGTGATCTTCAACGCTTACACCAACGCCACGCTGACGGTGCTGTTCCTGTTCGTGGTATTCAGCATCCTGTTCTATGCGCTCAAGGTCGGCATCGCTGCCTGGGGCAAAAAAGAGCGTACGGATAAAGAATCGCCATTCCAGGCTCTGCCGGATGCGTAACCAGAGGATTGCAGCATGTTCAATGACCTGAGTCGCCTCGGTAAATACCTCGGTCAGGCCGCGCGCCTGATGGTCGGCATGCCCGACTACGACACCTACGTCGAGCACATGCAAAACAAACATCCGGACAAACCGGTGATGAGTTACGAGATGTTCTTTCGCGAACGTCAGGAGGCCCGTTACGGTGGCAAGGGTGGGCCGAAGTGCTGTTGATCTGACAGCCTGAGGTTGATGCAATCCCCCCTGTGGGAGCTAGCCTGCTAGCGATGAGGGCGTGTCAGTCGACATCCATGTCGAATGACACACCCTCATCGCCAGCAGGCTGGCTCCCACATTTGTTTTGTGTTGTTCATTCATTTTGTGAAGGGGATCGATTTGTCTTCTCCAATACCCGTAACAGTGCTCAGCGGTTTCCTCGGCGCCGGCAAGACCACGTTGCTGCGCCATATCCTGAAAGCCGAGCACGGCCTGAAAATCGCCGTCATCGAGAACGAATTCAGCGATGCCGGTATCGACACCCAGTTGCTGGGCGACGAGCCGGTGCAGGTCATGACCCTGGCCAACGGCTGCGTCTGCTGCACCATTCACACGGATCTGACCAAAGCCCTGTACCTGCTGCTTGAGCGTCTGGACAGCGGCGAGATCGCCTTCGATCGTCTGGTCATCGAGTGCACTGGTCTGGCCGATCCGGCACCGGTCGCGCAGACCTTTTTCATCGACGAAGAACTGCGCGAGCGTTACCTGCTCGACGGCATCATCACCCTGGTCGACGCAGCTCACGCCGACGTGCACCTGACCCAGACCATCGCTCAGGCGCAGATCGGTTTCGCCGACCGTTTGCTGGTGAGCAAGACCGATCTGGTGGACGAAGCCACATTCACCGCGCTGAGCGAACGTCTGACCCGAATCAACCGGCGTGCGCCGATCCGCGTGGTCGAGCATGGCAACATCGATCTGGCCGAACTGCTGGATGTGCGCGGCTTCAACCTGAATGCCGATCTCGGCGGTGGCCTGAGTTTGCGCCCGGTGAGCAAAGCCCCCTCGATCGACCGCATCTCAAGTCTGGTACTGCGCACCGATCAGCCGCTGGATATCGACCAGCTCAGCGAGTTCATGAATGAGCTGCTGGAAGAACATGGCAAGCAATTGCTGCGTTACAAAGGCGTGCTGAACATTGCCGGCGAAGATCGGCGTCTGGTGTTTCAGGGCGTGCTGAAACTTTACGGTTTCGACTGGGACACCGAATGGGCCGAGGGTGAGAAACGCGAGAGTGTGATTGTGTTTATTGCCGATGATTTGCCGGAAGAGAAGATCCGGGCGGGGTTTGCCAAGGTGGTGGCGATCTAACTGACGACGCAGCGGTCGTTGACGGAATACAGAAGGGTGTTTTCCAGATGATCCAGATGTTGATTCATCAGCATACCGGCTCTGCAAACATCCCCACACTCCACCGCCTCAACCAATGCCAAATGCTCCTGCCACGCGCAACAGTTGTGCGTAGTCCCGCCACACCGCGCAATCGCCAATGAAGTCAGCGGCACCAGACTGCCCAGAAAATGCGCCAGCGGTGCATTCCCCGCCATGCGCGCCAATTGCAGATGAAACTCCCCGGACAAGCGAATCGCCGCGCCCCGCCGATCCTGTTCCACGGCCTGCCGTTCACGCTCTATCAAGGCTCGCAGACGTTTCAAACCGTCAGCCTTTGGACGCTGACACGCCAGGCGCACCAGCGTGTTTTCTGTCAGCCGTCGTGCATGCAAAGTCTGCCGCGTTTGCTCTGCATCCGGCGCGGCCACCCGTGGCCGATGATTGGCGCGCAACACGATGACGTGCTCGTTGCCAAGCTGCGTCAGCGCCCGGCGCACGTCCGCGCGGCTGGCGCCGAACATCTGCTTGAGGCTGTCTTCGGTGAAGCGGCTGCTCGGATCGATGCGCTGCTCCAGAATCGCGTCGAACAGGCGCGGGTACAGATCATCCACCGGCGCGCGCAGGCGGGAGAAGGGCAGGGCGGCTGACATCTGGCGAGGGTGCGACGGCGTGGCAAGGCTGTTCATGGCCGGTCTCCAGTGTGAAATATTTCAGTTGCTCAAGTGGTCGTCCGGAATGTTCATCTCGATGCCCATGCGCTGCGCCTCACGCAGAATGTGCCGGCGCATTTCTGCACTGGCCTGGGCGCTGTTCTTGCTGCGAATCGCACGGACCACGGCCTCGTTTTCTTCCAGCCGTTCGGCCAGATGTTCCGGGGAGTTGCGCAGCACTTCGGCGCTTTGCTTGAGGGCGTTGCTGGTCTGCTGCACCACACTTTGAAAGATCGGATTCGAGGTCAGGGTGAACAGCTCTTCGTGGAACGCGATGTAGGCGCTGACCCCGGCTTCACTGTCGCCGGCTTCAAGCGCTTCGCGCATGTCCATCAGGGTCAGACGCAACTGGCCGACTTCCTTGCTGCTGATCGACTGCGCCACCAGGCCGACAATGAACGGTTCAAGGGTGTAGCGCAGTTGCAGCACGTCTTCGAGACTGGCACCGGCCACCGCGCTGTCGTGGCTCTGGCTGTCGCTGAGTTGCGCGTCGAGCACTACCACGCCTTTGCCCGGCATCGAGCGGACGAGGCCGAGGGTTTCCAGGACGATCACCGCTTCGCGCAGGCTTGGGCGGCTGATGCCCAGTTGTTCGGCCAGTTCGCGCTGGCCCGGCAACATGTCGCCGGTGCGCCACTGACCCCGGGCCAGTGCGGCGCGGAGTTTTTCTACGACTGAGTTGACGACGGTTGATGTGGTAATCACTTGTCTTGCTCCATGTGCCTGCGGGATCTGCCGCAGGCCAGATCGAAAGATCGCAGCCCAGCGGCAATCCCGGCAGGGTTGAAATCAGAACTCCTGCTGGTGCGCCGGAGTTGCTGTTTTACGCGGCTGAAAGGTGTAGCCCTGCTGACCGCTAAGTACTTTGTTCGCGCGTTGTACATCGATGTCTTTTTCCCAGCGGGCGATGGCCACGGTGGCGACGCAGTTGCCGATCAGGTTAGTCAGCGCGCGGCCGATGCCCATGAACCAGTCCACCGCCAGCACCAACACCAGACCGACCACCGGGATCGCCGGAATTGCCGTCAATGTCGCCGCGAGAATCACCAAGGCCGAACCGGGGATACCGTGGGCGCCTTTCGAGGTGATCAACGACACCAGCAGAATCGTCAGCAAATCAGTCATGGCCAAAGGCGTGCCGGTGGCGTTGGCGATGAAGACGATGGCCAGCGTCAGGTAGATCGAGAAACCGTCGAGGTTGAACGAATAGCCGGTGGGAATCACCAGCCCGACGGTCGAGCTGCCGATGCCGAGGTGTTCCAGTTTGCGCATGATCTGCGGCAACACCGCATCGGACGATGCCGTGCCCATGACGATCAGCAGTTCTTCGCGCAGGTACTTGAGCAGCGGCCACATACGCAGGCCGGACGCACGCATCACCAGGCCCAGAATCACGCTGACGAACGCGATGCAGGTCAGGTAGAACAAGCCGACCAGACTGCCCAGATGTTGCAGCGAATCGATGCCGTATTTGCTGGTGGTGAAGGCGATGGCGCCGAACACTCCAATTGGAGCCAGACGCACGATCATGCCCATGATCCGGAAGATCACATGGCTCAGTTCGTTGATCAGCCGCGAGATCCCGGATGCCGCTTCGCCAACCAGGTTCAACGCGCTGCCGAACAGTACCGAGAACAGCAGCACTTGCAGAATGTTGTTTTCGGCAAAGGCGCCGATCACCGACGTCGGGATCAGGTCCATCAGGAACTGCGTGGTGGTGTGCATGTGCTGGCCGCGCTCGGCCAGATCGCCCATGTCGGCGGTGGACAATTGCTCCAAGTGGATATTCGCGCCACTGCCGATGCCAGTGCTGAAGGCGAATACCAGGCCGATCACCAGGGCAATGGTGGTAAGCACTTCAAAATAGATAACCGACTTGAGGCCTATCCGGCCGACCTTCTTCAGATCGCCCGCGCCACTGATGCCGCTGACTACCACGCAGAACACGATCAGGCCGATAAGCATCTTGATCAGTTTGATGAAGCCGTCGCCGAGCGGTTTGAGCTGGGCGGAGTATTCCGGAAGGGTCAGCCCGCAGACGATGCCGAGCACCAGTCCGAGAACCACTTGGAGGAAGATTGAACGCGAGCACCATCTGAGCATGGGAGGAATCCTGGTCGGTGTCCTGGCTGCCGTACGCGGGGCGTATCAGATTCAGGACTTAATTATTGTGGTCTTACCGGTATGTCCAGTGCGGGTGCAGTCTACGCTCGGTTTTTTTGGAATGACAAGTGAAAATAGTGAAATTGGCATGACCGGTCTGACCAGTGGCCAAAGATCAAAAGATCGCAGCCTTCGGCAGCTCCTACACGGAAACGCGAATCCCAATGTAGGAGCTGCCGAAGGCTGCGATCTTTTGATCTTTCTTCAGGCGAAAAAAAACCGGCCAATCACTTGGCCGGTTTTTCATGCTGCGGTTTTAGCGTCGCAATTAAGCGCCGTATACCGGCAGTTTCTTGCAGATGGCTTTGACTTTCTCACGAACGGCGTCGATCACCGCTTCGTTATTCAGGTCAGCCAGGATGTCGCAGATCCAGCCGGCCAGCTCTTTGCACTCTGCTTCCTTGAAGCCACGAGTGGTCACAGCCGGAGTACCGAAGCGCAGGCCGGAAGTGACGAACGGCGAGCGTGGATCGTTAGGCACGGAGTTCTTGTTCACGGTGATGAACGCTTTGCCCAGAGCGGCGTCGGCGTCTTTACCGGAGATTTCCTGCTTGATCAGCGACAGCAGGAACAGATGGTTTTCAGTACCGCCGGAAACCACGTCGAAACCGCGCTCGATGAACACGCTGGCCATGGCCTGGGCGTTTTTCACCACTTGTTGCTGGTAAGTCTTGAACTCAGGCTGCAGCGCTTCCTTGAAGCAGATCGCTTTGGCGGCGATCACGTGCTCCAGCGGGCCACCCTGGGCGCCCGGGAATACGGCGGAGTTGAGCTTCTTCTCGATGTCGGCGTTGGCGCGAGCCAGGATCAGGCCGCCACGTGGACCGCGCAGGGTCTTGTGCGTGGTGGTGGTCACGACGTCAGCGAAAGGCACCGGGTTCGGGTAAACGCCAGCGGCAACCAGACCGGCTACGTGAGCCATGTCGACGAACAGGTAAGCGCCAACCTTGTCAGCGATTTCGCGGAAACGCGGGAAGTCGAGGATCTGCGAGTAGGCAGAGAAACCGGCCACGATCATTTTCGGCTTGTGCTCAACCGCCAGACGCTCGACTTCGTCGTAGTCGATCAGGCCGTTGGCGTCGATGCCGTACTGGATAGCGTTGTACAGCTTGCCCGAGGAGGAAACGCTGGCGCCGTGGGTCAGGTGACCACCGTGGGCCAGGCTCATGCCCAGAATGGTGTCACCGGCCGACAGCAATGCCAGGTAAACGGCGCTGTTGGCTTGCGAACCGGCGTGCGGCTGAACGTTGGCGTAATCGGCGCCGAACAGTTCTTTGGCGCGGTCGATGGCCAGTTGCTCAACGATATCGACGTACTCGCAACCACCGTAGTAGCGCTTGCCCGGATAACCTTCGGCGTATTTGTTGGTCAATACCGAGCCTTGAGCTTCCATCACCGCTGGGCTGGTGTAGTTTTCCGAAGCGATCAGCTCAATGTGCTCTTCCTGGCGCACGGCTTCTTGCTCCATGGCGGCAAAGAGATCGGCGTCGTACTTGGCAATAGTCAAATCACGGCTGAACATGGCGGTCCTCAAGGATCGGGGGCAGAAAAGGGGGGCATTCTAACCCAATGGGTTTTGGATGGCATATGAAACGACATCATGTCGCAGACAAGTGGCGTTCATGCGCAGATCGATGGTAATTGTGCCGGCCTCAAAAGATCGCAGCCTTCGGCAGCTCCTACAGTAATCGGAGCCAATCCCGAATACTGTGATCGACATCAATCCCTGTAGGAGCTGCCGCAGGCTGCGATCTTTTTTGCAACACCAAAAATTCTCAGTCGAACATGAACAGCGCATCATTGCTGAACTGCGCCTCAAACCGCCCCGCCGGCATCGGCCGCCCGAACAGATACCCCTGAACCTCATCGCAGCCATGCTCACGCAGGAAGTCCAGTTGTTCGTGGGTTTCCACGCCCTCGGCAATCACTGCCAGATTAAGGCTGTGAGCCATGGCGATGATCGCCCTGGCGATCTGCGCGTCTTGCTCGCCGGACGGCAGGCCATCAACGAACGTACGGTCGATTTTCAGCACGTCGATCGGGAACTGCTTGAGGTAGTTCAGCGATGAGTAACCGGTGCCGAAGTCATCGACCGCGATGCTCAGGCCGAGGTTTTTCAGGCCGGCGAGGATCTGCATCGCCTCGCTGACTTCGCGCATCAGGATGCTTTCGGTCAGTTCCAGCTCCAGACATGCCGGCGGCAGACCGGTTTCGCGCAGGATCGTGGCGATCCGCGTACCGAGCTGGCCGTCGGAGAACTGCCGCGCCGAGATGTTCACCGACACCTTCGGCACGCGCACACGGTTCTGGTGCCAGGTCTTGAGCTGGCGGCATGCCTCGCTGATCACCCAATCGCCGACATCGACCACCAGCCCGAGCTCTTCCAGTACCGGAATGAAATCTCCCGGCGGCACCAGTCCGCGCCGCGGATGACGCCAGCGCAGCAGGGCTTCGGCACCGGTCAGGCGTTTGCCGTCGCCGCTGAATTGCGGTTGGTAATACAGGACAAATTCGTCTTGTTCCAAGGCATGGCGCAGGTCGCTTTCCAGCTCCAGACGCTCCAGTGCACTGGCGTTCATGTCGGCCTGATAGAACTGGAAGTTGTTTTTGCCGCGCTCCTTGGCGTGGTACATCGCGGTGTCGGCGTTCTTCATCAACTGGCTGAGCTCGTTACCGTCCTGCGGGCTGAGAGCGATGCCGATACTTGCCGTCACAAAGAACTCACGACCTTCGAGCACGAACGGCCGCACCAGACTGGCGAGAATCTGCTCGGCGACATGAATCGCCCGGTTCAGCGCCAGTTCACGGTTGGAGCGATGTTGCAGCAACAGGGTGAATTCATCGCCGCCCATGCGCGCCACGGTGTCGTCATCGTCGACGCAGGCCAGCAGGCGTGTGGCCATGTCTTTCAACATGCGGTCGCCGGCCGCGTGGCCGAGGGAGTCGTTGATCGGTTTGAAACGGTCGAGGTCGAGGAACATCAGCACCACCCACGACTTCTGCCGCTCGGCCGATTGCAGCGCGGTGTGCAGACGATCCTGGAACAGCGTGCGGTTCGGCAGATGAGTCAGGGCGTCGTAGTAGGCGAGGCGGTGAATCCGCTGTTCGCTGGCCTTGCGCTCGCTGATGTCACTGAAGAAGCACACGTAACTGGCCAGATCGCCCTCGTCATCGAGCACCGCAGTGATGCCGACCCACGCCGGGTAATGCTCGCCGTTACGGCGCTTGAGCCAGACTTCGCCTTCCCACGTGCTGTGCTGATGCAATTGCTTGAGCACGTAACGCAGGTGTGCGTCCTGTTGTTCGTCGACGGTGAGCATGTTCGGCAACTGGTCGAGGACTTCGGCCACCGCGTAACCGCTGACCCGGCTGAAAGCTTCGTTGGCCTGGACGATATAACCGGCCGGGTCGGTGATCAGGATCGCCGAGGTCGAATGTTCGAAAACCGTGGCGGCCATGCGCAAGTCTTTTTCGGCGCGGCGCTGCTGGCTGATGTCGCGCCCCACGCCAAGCACGCCTTCGAACGCACCGTGCTCGTCCCACACCAGCACCAGGCGCAACTCGATCGGGATCTTGCGGCCGTCGGCGCGCAGGCAATCGAACAGGAACAGCTGCGTCTGCACCTGGTTGCGCAACAGCGCCAGTTGCTCGGGGTTGTCCAAAGCCTTGCTGACCCGATCCATCAGGGCATGGATGCCATTCAGTTGCTGCGGGTTGGCGATGGTCGATTGCCAGCCGTTCTGAAAAATCCAATCGACGTCGTAGCCCAGCACCGCCTGCACCGAAGGGCTGACGTAGTTCAGCGACAGCTTGCTGTCGGTGGAGAAGATCACGTCGCTGATGCTTTCGGCGAGCATGCGGTAGCGCTGCTCGCTGTCGCGCAGGGATTCGCTGGCCTCGATCTGCTCGGTGATGTCCTTGGCCACGCCGATGATCCGCGTGACCTGATCGTGCTTGTCGCGGGCCAGTGCCTGTTCACGGATATCGAAGCGCCGCCATTCGCCGTCGCGATGGCGGAAGCGCAACTGACATTGCAACAACTGGCTGTAACCGGCGTGGCGCTGCAACTGGCGCGAGCGATGGTAGTAGTCGGCATCTTCCGGGTGCAGCAGGATTTCCCAGAAGTACTCGCCCATCTGATGCAGTTCGCTGCGGTTGTAACCGAGTGTCTGGCCGAGGTGGTGGTTGCTGAAAATCATCCGCTGGCTGATTACGTCCTGCACGTACAGATGATCCGGCACGGTACGCACCACGTCCGACCAGAAACCTTCACGTTCCAGCAGTGACAGCTCGATCAGTTTGCGGCTGGTGATGTCATTGATGCTGAGGATCACTGCTTTGTAGTCATGCTGTTCGGTCGGCAGGCGCAGCACCATCCACAGATGCTGGTCGCGGCCATTGATGTCCGGCAGTTTGATTTCCAGTTCCAGCTGCTTTTGCTGTTGCAGCACGGCATCCAGAATCTGATTGCCGATCGCGCAGTGACGGTGCGGATGGCCATCGATCAGCAGTTGCCAGGCGTCGTCACAGGAATTGACGTTGAGCAGTTGCAGCGCCACCTGATTGACTTCGGTGACGCGCAATTCCTGGAGCAATTGCTGGCGCTGTTGCGGTTGATCGAGCCAGGCCTTGAGTTGATCGCTGGTCTGGATCTGCACCTTGTCGAAAAATTGCTTGAGACCGGACAGGTCGAGTACGCAGAGGGCCACGCCGGTGCCCTCGAAAATATCCTGATAACGGCGGCGACCCTCATGCAGCTGGCGCTGACGGCGGCGCATGTTCAGCAAAGCGATCACCGGCAGCATCGAGAAGGCCAGCCCCAGTAGGCATTTGCCGATGAACGCCGGCAGCAACTCTTCAAGTACACGTTGACGGTCGAACAGGCCGCGCAACTGCCAGTCGCTGCTGCTTAGCGGCACCGTGAGCACGGTGTTGGCCAGATCATCCGGGCTCAGTACGCCGGGCTTGGCCGACGACAGTGCTTCATCGCGGCTGATGATCTGATGGTTGAGACGGTTTTCCACCAGCCACAGTGGACGCAGGCCGGTTTCACTTTGTTTGGTCAGCGAGTCGAAGAAGGTCGGCGTCAGGCGCAAGACCCAGTAGCCGCGCGTGTTGCCGCTGGCCTGATGCAGCAGCAAATGCACCAGAGATCCGTCGTCCGCGTTGCTGAAGTAATGCGCCTGGGAGCGGCTTCGGCGCACCAGTTCAGTCAGGTAGACAGCGTCGGAACTGTCCGCTGCGCTGTCATTGATAATTCTGCCGGAAGGGCTGAGCAGCACCATGCTGCGCAGATCGGGCAACGATTGCTGGAGCTTGCGCAGCAACGCCTGCTGTTCGTCGGCTGACTGCGGCTGTTCGACGATCGGTAGCAGATTGAGCGCGATCTGCGCATTCAGCGCCATGTTCAGGCTGACCTGCGAAGCGAGGTCGGCGGTGTAATCGATGGTGTACTGGCGCTGGTTTTTCTGGGTTTCGCGCAACTGGTCGAGCAGTTGCCAGAACAGCAGCGCCAACAGCAAAAGCACGAGAGTTGCCAGCGCACCCTTTAATGTTCCGCGCAGGGGCGAGCCTGGCGCCGGTTGGGTGCTGCTCACAGAGGCTGGCGGAGTGACATTGGACAAGCTGAAATCCTGCGGTCTGGCTGGACTGGCGCGACGTGCACTATAAGCCGGACGCCCAGAGGGGGGCTAGCATGCCTTGAGTCGTGGCGAAGTGCCAGCCCCGCGCGGCTGGACTGCCTTCTATCATTAAGGTAGCTTTGCCGGTTACGCGGGAGCGTTCCAGCTCCTACAATCAGACTTTTTCTGCGCGCACGCATTGATGACTATCAAGTGAACGACGCGCATCGGTCTGGCCGGGCATCGCCTGCGCTCCAATCATTCATCTGTCACTGACCCAAGGTTCTCCATGGCTCAATACGTCTTCACCATGCATCGGCTGGGCAAGGTTGTTCCGCCGAAGCGGGAAATCCTCAAAAACATTTCGCTGTCCTTCTTCCCCGGCGCCAAGATCGGCGTGCTCGGCCTCAACGGTTCGGGTAAGTCCACGCTGCTGAAAATCATGGCTGGCGTCGACACCGAGTTCGAGGGCGAAGCCCGTCCGATGCCGGACCTGAACATCGGTTATCTGCCGCAAGAGCCGCAACTTGATCCGACCAAGACCGTGCGTGAAGTGGTCGAGGAAGCGGTCAGCGTGATCAAGAACGCCCAGGCGCGCCTGGACGAGGTCTACGCGGCTTATGCTGAAGAAGATGCCGACTTCGACAAACTGGCTGCCGAACAGGCCAAGCTCGAAGCGATCCTGCAAGCCAGCGACGGCCACAACCTGGACCGTCAACTGGAAGTCGCCGCCGACGCGCTGCGTCTGCCGGCCTGGGATGCCAAGGTCGAATTCCTCTCCGGTGGTGAAAAGCGTCGTGTGGCCCTGTGCCGTCTGCTGCTGTCCGCTCCGGACATGCTGCTGCTCGACGAACCAACCAACCACCTGGACGCTGACTCCGTGGCGTGGCTGGAGCACTTCCTGCACGACTTCCCGGGTACCGTGGTTGCGATCACGCACGACCGTTACTTCCTGGACAACGTTGCTGGCTGGATTCTGGAACTCGACCGCGGCGCGGGCATTCCATACGAAGGCAACTATTCGGGTTGGCTTGAAGCCAAGTCCGATCGTCTGGCTGCCGAATCCAAGCAGCAGTCGGCTCACGAAAAAGCCATGAAAGAAGAACTGGAGTGGGTGCGCAAAGGCGCCAAGGCCCGCCAGTCGAAATCCAAGGCTCGTCTGCAACGCTTCGAAGAAATGCAATCGCAGGAATTCCAGAAGCGTTCGGAAACCAACGAAATCTACATCCCGGCCGGTCCGCGTCTGGGCGACAAGGTCATCGAATTCAAGAACGTTTCCAAGGGCTACGGCGATCGCGTGTTGATCGATAACCTGTCGTTCTCGATGCCGAAGGGCGCCATTGTCGGCGTGATCGGCGGTAACGGTGCCGGTAAATCGACCCTGTTCCGCATGCTGATGGGCAAGGAAACACCGGATTCGGGCAGCATCGAAGTCGGCGAAACCGTGCAACTGGCGTGCGTCGATCAGAGCCGCGAAGACCTCGACGGCAGCAAGACCGTGTTCCAGCAGATCTCCGACGGTTCCGACCAGATCCGCATCGGCAACTACGAGATCCCGTCGCGTACCTACGTCGGTCGCTTCAACTTCAAGGGCGGCGATCAGCAGAAGTTCGTCAAGGACCTGTCCGGTGGTGAGCGCGGTCGCTTGCACCTGGCGCTGACTCTGAAAGAGGGCGGCAACGTCCTGCTGCTCGACGAACCGTCCAACGACCTCGACGTTGAAACCCTGCGTTCTCTGGAAGAAGCCCTGCTGGACTTCCCGGGCGCCGCCATTGTGATCTCTCACGATCGGTGGTTCCTTGACCGCGTCGCGACCCACATCCTGGCGTACGAAGACGACTCGCAAGCGATCTTCTTCGAAGGTAACTACACCGAGTACGAAGCCGACCGCAAAAAGCGCCTCGGCGAAGCGGCGGCCCAGCCACACCGGGTACGCCACAAAAAACTGGCCTGATTCGGGTTGGTTGCATGAAAAAGCGGAGCCTTCGGGCTCCGTTTTTTTTGCCAGCGTTTTTTCGGGGTACCGAGGTGGATTCATCGCTGGCAAGCCAGCTCCCACAGGATTTGTGATGTGCCCGGAATAGGTGAACACCGCTGAAACTGTGGGAGCTGGCTTGCCAGCGATGGCGGGTATAACTGTTGGTGCATAACTTGAACCTGATCTCACCATTCGGGTGCGTAACAGGCCAAAAAACAGTCTGATTTATATCCTGTGCACCATTTAATTTCATATCTGCGACATTTTGCGCTGTTCCTGTGCGCAATTCGTTTGCTACAGTCCGGCCCAATCTCTTCCAACGACAATAAATTTGCCGAGACTTTTCCCATGATCGAATCCGTCGAATCCTTCCTCGCACGCCTGAAACAACGCGACCCGGATCAACCCGAATTCCACCAGGCTGTCGAAGAAGTCCTGCGCAGTCTGTGGCCGTTTCTTGAGGCCAATCCGCATTACCTGACCACGGGGATTCTGGAGCGCATCTGTGAGCCGGAGCGGGCGGTGGTGTTTCGCGTGTCGTGGGTCGACGATCAGGGCAAGGTCCAGGTCAATCGTGGTTTCCGCATCCAGATGAACAGCGCAATCGGCCCGTACAAGGGCGGCTTGCGCTTCCATCCTTCGGTGAACATGGGCGTGCTGAAATTCCTCGCCTTCGAGCAGACTTTCAAAAACTCGCTCACCTCGTTGCCAATGGGCGGCGGCAAGGGCGGTTCGGACTTCGATCCGAAGGGCAAGAGCGACGCCGAAGTCATGCGGTTCTGCCAGGCGTTCATGAGCGAGTTGTATCGCCATATCGGCGCCGACGTTGACGTGCCGGCCGGCGACATCGGCGTCGGTGCGCGGGAGATCGGATTCCTGTTCGGTCAGTACAAGCGCCTGAGCAACCAGTTCACCAGCGTGCTGACCGGTAAGGGCATGACGTACGGCGGCAGCCTGATTCGCCCGGAAGCCACCGGTTTTGGCTGCGTGTATTTCGCTGAAGAGATGCTCAAGCGTCGCGAGCAGACCGTTGAAGGCAAACGCGTGGCGATCTCCGGTTCCGGCAACGTTGCGCAATACGCCGCGCGCAAGGTCATGGATCTGGGCGGCAAGGTGATTTCCCTGTCCGACTCCGAAGGCACGTTGTATTGCGAAACCGGGTTGAGCGAAGAACAGTGGCTGGCGCTGCTGGAACTGAAAAACGTCAAACGCGGACGGATCAGCGAATTGGCGGCAGCCTACAACCTGGAGTTCCGCGCCGGTCAGTTGCCGTGGTCGCTGGCCTGCGACATAGCGCTACCGTGCGCCACGCAAAACGAACTCGACGCCGAATCCGCCCGCCTGCTGCTGCGCAACGGCTGCGTGTGCGTGGCCGAAGGCGCAAACATGCCGACCACACTGGAGGCTGTGGATATCTTCATCGAGGCGGGGATTCTGTTCGCGCCGGGCAAGGCATCCAATGCGGGCGGCGTGGCCGTCAGCGGTCTGGAAATGTCGCAGAACGCCATGCGCCTGTTGTGGACGGCGGGCGAGGTGGACAGCAAGTTGCACGCGATCATGCAGTCGATCCACCACGCCTGTGTGCATTACGGCGAAGAGAACGGGCAGATCAACTACGTCAAAGGCGCGAACATCGCCGGCTTCGTCAAAGTCGCGGATGCGATGCTGGCTCAGGGTGTGGTCTGATTCGGTTCGATGCGAATCACTTCAATCATTTGATCGCCGGCGGGGCGCTGCCATAGCACCTCGTCGTTGAGCCGGGCTCCAAGCAGGGCCCGGCCCAGCGGTGAGCCCCAATTGATCAGGCCTTTGGCTGCGTCGGCCTGATCTTCACCGACCAGTTGCACGCGGCGTTCGGTGTCGTGTTCGTCGGCGTAGGTTACCCAACTGCCGATTTGCACTTTGTCGGTAGACGTCGCGGCGACGGCGACTTGTGCGCTGCCGAGGCGCTGATTGAAGTAACGCAAATCTCGTTCGAGATCGGCCTGGCGTTGTTTGTCAGCCTGTTCACCTTTTGCCGTTTGCTCGGCGTGCAAGGCTTGTAGCTCGGCGACTTTCGCCTGCAACTGTTGCAGACCTTGCTGTGTGACGTAATTGGGCTGCGCGCTGACCTGCCGTTCGACTGGCTGATCGGCTTGCGCGGCGGCGTTGTCTTCGTTGACGAAAGCACGGCTCATGGTGTCCTCCCCGTTAATGGGTTGGGCCATGCTTGCAGGCATTTGGTTTCATCGGATGTCTGCCAACGACCTATTGCGAGCGATAGGCCCGCGCGGCGCCCTGATCCTTCTGCTGCTGCCAGGCACGCTCGCGCTCGTCCCAGTGCTCGTTGCGATAGTCGTTGCGATCCTTGTTTTCCAGCATCGCCTGACACTGGCGAAAGCCGTCGGTCCAGCCCTCGGCGTATTGCTTGTCCTTGAGATAGCGCGGCACATTCTTGCGAAACTCGCCGCTGATCGATCCGGCGGCCTGTCGGCCGCTGACACAACCGTCATCAAAACCGTCGGCAAAGGCCGGTGGATAACCCTTGGCGATCAGATCTTCGTGAGTGGTCTGGCAACCGCTCAGCAATAGCAAAACACCCAGCGAAACCGCACACCGCCACATCGCACTCTCCCGAGCCGTCACACCGCTTATGGGGAAAGTCTAGAAGGGGATTCGTCGGGCGTTGGTGAAAGGCATGTGAGTAATTCGTTGAGCAGCGCATTTCCCTTGTAGGAGTGAGCCTGCTCGCGATAGCGGTGGGTCAGTCACTGTTGCTTTGACTGAACTACCGCTATCGCGAGCAGGCTCACTCCTACAGGGGGGATGTGTTCAGGATCAGTAGTGATACCACTTCACCTCAAGCATCACTTCAGTTTCAGGCGTCGCCACATGACTGAACTCCCGCTGCGCACTCAGGCGCAGACCGAGATTGCGTGACAACTCCCACTGCTGATTCAGGCTCAGGCTACGGCGCACTTCGCCATTGAAGAAATAATCACCCTTGGCTTCGAGGCTGAGATTGCCCAGCGGGTTTTTCCACAGCACGCCGGTATTGAAACCGCCAGCAGGAGAAACGAACTCGGCGAAGTCATTGTTGTGTTCGACACGCACCGTGCCGAGGGCAAAACCAAGCACGTCTTCACCCAATTGCCACGTACCGCCACCGCCGCCATTGACGTGGCTGACCAGGGTTTCGTCATCGTGCTTGCCCGGCACGCGCTCAAGCCCGCCAGTCACTTGCCACGACAATGGCTGCAGCAACTCGTTACGCGGTGTCAGCGAGCGAATGGTCGCCAGATCCAGTTGCTGGAACTGCCAGTGATTGCCTTCGTACTGGCGCAGCTTCATCTGCAGGATTTCGATTTGCGCACCGAGCGGGAAGCTCTCGGCGTTGTCGTTGAGGTCGTGATACGCCATGCGCAAGCCGTACTCGGCGAACGCACGGTCGCCGCGAGTACCGAGCCCGGCCTGCCAGGTGCGCGATTCGTGGCCATCCTCCGGCAAGCCAGGACGAGGGATCTCCAGCTCCGGCGCCGGGTTTTTGTTGATCGCCCGCAGCAGTTCAAAGCTGCGCTGCGCCCGTTGCGGATCACGTTCCTGGCCGTTGGCGCGGTAGCGCTCCAGCCGATACGCGGCGTCGATGATCAGCGCTTGCCGGGCGCGGGGCAGGGCCTTGAAAGTGGGCGCTTGCAACACCTGTTGATCGGCGCTGACTTGCAGCACCCATTGCTGTTCTTCGTCAGTCAACGGTTCGGCGCGGCTGAGCAATTCGCGTTCACGGGACGGGCGGTATTCGATGCTTTCCACCAGACCCGCTTCTTTAACGGCTTTGACCGTGTCGGTAGGGATTGCAGTCAGCGGGAATTGTTCGGTCAGGCGCAGGCTCGGCCGGGCCACTTGCAGCAGTTCGAGCAGACGGTAGGAGCAGTTTTCGTCGAAGAAGAAGTAGTCGAACTGGATCTGCTTCAACTCCCACACATGCTCGACCATGCGCGCGGTTTCTTCTTGCGTCAGGTTGAGCCGGTACTCCCACAGATCGCGGTTTTCCAGGCTGCGGTATTCGGAGAGTTTTTCCTGATACGGCACCAGCGCAAACAGCCCCGGATAGCCGCCCATCAAACCTTTCCAGGCGTAGAGAATGCTGTTGTCCGAACCTTCGATGTAGGCGCCGAAGTTGATCGCGTAACTGAGCAGCGAGGTCTTGTCGCTTTGCACGTCCGCCTGATCGATGCGCAGCAAGGTGTGGCCGAACATCGACGACGGGCTGTTGAGATACGCCGCCGGGAAGATCATCACCGCGCTGTGCGGCGAAACGTCCTTGAACCACTTTTTGTATTCGGCGCACGCCGGCGTCGGCAGATCGGTCAGGTTGAGCTGTGCTTTCAACCAGCGGGTGCGGGCCGGATAGACGCATTGTGCGTGCTGCTCACCAAGACTGGCCGGGGCGTACAACGCCTGCACGGTGGCGGCCAGCTCACGGTCGGGGTGTTCATTGCCATCGGGCGCGAGAAAGAATTTCCTGTCGCTGACATAGCTGCGCCAGCCACCGAGTTTGGCGGTTTCGTAATGACCGAGGGAAATCCAGAAGCGGTCGTTGGCCAGTTGCTGCAAACGTTGAGGATCGATGTTTGGCGCGGCGGACAGCGGGGCGCAGACACAGAGCGCCAGCCAGGCAAGGCGTTTGAGCATAAGTGGCAACTTAAGTCGAAAGAAAATAAAACCCGGATCGGGGTGTGATCACTCACCCTGTGGCGAGGGGATTTATCCCCGTTGGGCTGCGAAGCGGCCCCAGAACCTGTATCCCCAATGCATCAGATACACCGCATGCACAGGTTCCACGACTGCTTCGCAGCCGAACGGGGATAAATCCCCTCGCCACAGGTTCAGCGTCACAATTGACTGACGGCACTCAAAATAAAACCCGCTCCCCGAAGGAAGCGGGCGGGGTCGAGCTTAAGCCTGCGTTGCGTACTTGGCCAGACGTGCGTCTGATTTCAGCACGGACAGGGTGTTGGTATGCACGTCTTCAGCGGTCACGTCAGCCTTGCTGAAGATCTGCTGGAAGTGCTCGTGAGTCACAGCAGCGAAGTGCGCACGGTCTTCCGGCGCCACGCCCAGTACCACGGCATAGGTCGTCAGCGCTTCGCCGTTGCCCTTGGCCATGTCTTCAGACAGCTCGTTCATCATGCCATTCATGGCAAACCAGGATTTGCCGCCATAGGTCAGCGACGCGTTGGTCGAGCAACCGTTGGTGCCGGAGGTCATACCAAACGTGGCGTTACCGGAAGTGCCGTTGGTGGTGGATGCCAGGAAGTGAGCCGGGGTGCCACGCTGACCTTCGAACAGCATGTTGCCCCAACCGCAATCCGGGCCGCCTGGAGCTTGCGCCATTGCGTTGATGGATACAGCGGTGAAGAGAGTACCGAGAAGAATCCGTTTCATAGCTTTTATCTCTTTATGTGCATACCAATGGACAGGGTTCTGGCGCCTTACGGTGCCAGTGGGCCGGTATTAGTTCCAGCCGCGCAGTTTGGAGTTTAGGCACGTTCCTGGGGTTCCGTGAGTTTTTGCAAAATATTTGGAATAAACCCCGGTTTCAAGGGCGCGGGTCACGGGCCGGGCGTTTGTCTATGCTTTGTCACATGGCGCGCCTTGCCAGTGGGGTACGGGCAGCGCCAGAATGCCGCTATCTGCCCCGCCTGATTGTTAAGGAAGCCCGATGCCTGATCCTGTTGCTGCCAGCTTGCGTCTAGCGCCCGAAGCGCTGACCCGTCCGTTTTCCGCTGAACAGTTCAGCTTCACTACCACCAATGATCTGGAGCCCTTTCGCGGTGTGCTCGGCCAGGAACGTGCGGTCGAAGCCTTGCAGTTCGGTGTGGCCATGCCACGCCCCGGTTACAACGTTTTTGTCATGGGCGAGCCCGGCACCGGTCGCTTCTCGTTCGTCAAACGCTACCTGAAAGCCGAAGGCAAACGCCTGCAGACCCCGGCAGACTGGGTCTACGTGAATAATTTCGATGAACCGCGCGAACCGCGCGCACTGGAGTTGCCATCGGGCACGGCCGGCGCGTTCATCGGTGACATCAACGGCTTGATCGATAATCTGCTGGCGACTTTTCCGGCGGTCTTCGAACACCCGTCCTACCAGCAAAAGAAAAGCGCCATCGACCGCGCCTTCAACCAGCGCTACGACAAGGCCCTCGACATCATCGAGCGCCTGGCCCTGGAAAAAGACGTTGCCCTGTATCGCGACAGCAGCAACATCGCGTTCACGCCGATGCTCGACGGCAAGGCGCTGGATGAAGCTGAATTCGCCCAGTTGCCGGAAGCCGATCGCGAGCGTTTTCACGAAGACATTTCCGGTCTCGAAGAACGCCTGAACGAAGAACTCGCCAGCCTGCCGCAGTGGAAGCGTGAGTCGAACAATCAACTGCGTTCGCTCAATGAAGAAACCATCACCCTGGCCTTGCAGCCATTGCTGTCGCCGTTGTCCGAGAAGTATGCGGAGAACGCAGCGGTCTGCGGTTACCTGCAAGCGATGCAGGTGTACCTGCTGAAAACCGTGGTCGAGCAACTGGTCGACGACAGCAAGACCGACGCCGTCGCCCGCAAACTGCTGGAAGAGCAATACGCGCCGAGTCTGGTGGTCGGTCATCCGTCCAGCGGTGGCGCGCCCGTGGTTTTCGAGCCGCACCCGACGTACGAAAATCTGTTCGGTCGCATTGAATACACCACCGATCAGGGCGCGCTTTACACCACCTATCGCCAGTTGCGTCCGGGTGCCTTGCACCGCGCCAACGGTGGTTTCCTGATTCTTGAAGCGGAAAAAATGCTCAGCGAGCCGTTCGTATGGGATGCGCTCAAGCGCGCCCTGCAATCGCGCAAGCTGAAAATGGAATCGCCGCTGGGCGAGATGGGCCGCTTCGCCACCGTGACCCTCAACCCGCAGCACATTCCGTTGCAGGTCAAAGTCATCATCATCGGCGCGCGGTCGCTGTACTACACGCTGCAGGACCTTGATCCGGACTTCCAGGAGATGTTCCGCGTTCTGGTCGACTTCGACGAAGACATCCCGATGGTCGACGAGAGCCTGGAGCAATTTGCCCAGCTCCTGAAAACCCGTACTTCGGAAGAGGGCATGGCACCGCTGACGGCCGATGCGGTCGCGCGTCTGGCGACTTACAGCGCACGCCTGGCCGAACATCAAGGACGTTTGTCGGCGCGCATCGGTGATCTTTTCCAGCTGGTCAGCGAGGCGGATTTCATCCGGCATCTGGCCGGCGATGAGATGACCGATGCCGGTCACATCGAGCGAGCCCTGAAAGCCAAGGCCACTCGCACCGGACGTGTGTCGGCGCGGATTCTCGATGACATGCTCGCCGGGATCATCCTGATCGACACCGATGGCGCGGCGGTCGGCAAGTGCAACGGGCTGACCGTGCTTGAAGTCGGTGACTCGGCGTTCGGTGTGCCGGCGCGGATTTCCGCCACGGTGTACCCGGGCGGCAGCGGTATCGTCGACATCGAGCGTGAGGTCAATCTTGGCCAGCCGATCCACTCCAAAGGCGTGATGATCCTCACCGGGTATCTGGGCAGCCGTTACGCCCAGGAATTCCCGCTGGCGATTTCCGCGAGCATCGCACTGGAGCAATCCTACGGTTACGTCGACGGCGACAGTGCGTCGCTGGGCGAGGCGTGCACGCTGATTTCGGCGTTGTCGAAAACCCCGCTCAAGCAATGCTTCGCGATCACCGGTTCGATCAACCAGTTCGGTGAAGTGCAGGCGGTGGGCGGGGTCAACGAGAAGATCGAAGGCTTCTTCCGCCTCTGCGAAGCACGCGGCCTGACCGGCGAGCAAGGCGCGATCATCCCGCAGGCCAACGTCGCGACGTTGATGCTTGATGAGAAAGTGCTGGCGGCAGTGCGCGCAGGGCAATTCCACGTGTACGCGGTGCGTCAGGCCGACGAAGCGCTGAGCCTGCTGGCCGGTGAGCCGGCCGGTGAGCCGAATGCCGATGGTGAATTCCCGGAGGGCAGCATCAATGCGCGAGTGGTTGAACGCCTGCGCGATATTGCCGAGATGATCAGCGAAGAAGATCTGAAAGAAGCCGAGAAGGAGTTGGCGCAGGAGGCGTTGGTAGAAGCCAAACCGGCTTAACGCCCAACGCGGTCAAACTGTAGGAGTGAGCCTGCTCGCGATAGCGGTGTGTCAGTCGACAAAAATGTTGCCTGACACACCGCCATCGCGAGCAGGCTCACTCCTACATTTGTTTTGTGTCGATCTTCAGGGAAATCGCCACAACTCTGACGCCAATATTCACACAATGACCATTCGGCGCATTCTGGTTTCATAAAGCTTGCCCGGCGGACTTTTCTTCTATTCTCAGCTCAAGGATATCGACAGTATCACTGGATCGAGCCAGTCCTCCCGAGAGGGCTGAATACCGGCTTTACCGAGGGTCGCCGCCATGTCGCGCAACCTCTGCCTCACCCGTCAATGTCTGGGTCTCGTGACCCGTATCGAATGCGCCATCAAACCGTTGGCCGGCGATAACGGCATGTGGACACTGCTCTTCGCTGCCGGCATGGCCGGCGAACAACCTTCCGCCATCAAAGCCCAGGGTCCGTTCCACGGCCCGATTGCCGCTGAGTCGATTCTCGACACCATCGTTGAAAGTCTGACGTTGCACGGCTATGAGCTGGCCGACGACCCGCAGATCTGGAGCCTGCACCTGCAAGCCCAGCTTCGGCAGATCAACGGCGGGCGTGGCCGCAGCCTCAACTGACACGCGCCCCTGTAGGAGCTGCCGCAGGCTGCGATCTTTTGACTTTGCTTTTCAAGGAGCAGTCTCAGCTACTTGCGCCTTGTCGAGTTTGACCTCAAAACCATATTGCACGGTGGCGAGGTTGGTTCGCTGATAGGTTTCCACGTGGGTTGGACGGCCATAGAAGTAGTGCACGCCAGACAGCGCCGGGCCTTCTGCGCTCGCATCGTGGCTGACCGAGAGAATCTGCTTGAGGTATTTGCCGCTGTCGTCCTTGACGAAGAATCGCCATTCATCGGCTCGGAACAGCTTCAAGTCGACCACCAGCGTGTTGTTCCTGATCTCCAGACCTTTGGGCAAAGACTTGGCGTCATAGGTTTTTTTCTCGACCGATGCGAGAAACAGCGGCATTGAGCCGACGGCAATCGCCGGCGTATCCGGAAACAGGTTCAAATCGTAGGTGATCGTCGCGTTCAGTGGATCGACCTGATAAGCCTCGGGCGGTAGCTCGATCGGTTCATCGAGTTTGCCGCTGCGCTTTTCGGTGAAGAACGTCACCGGGCTGACCCCGGGGTTGAAGTCGTCACCGAGCAGTTCGTCGTTGAAGGTGCGGCGGTGAGAAAACTCGATGCGCGCAGCGCTCGAGTCCTCCACCGATTGTTGAATACGGATACCGGCCTTCAACTGATCCTCGGTCAGGCTCGCGCCTTTGAGCCAGTTCGCGGCCAGATCGTCATACACCACAATCGGCAAGTCCAATGGCTGGACAGTTTTTTCCACGGTGTGCGGGTTGAAGGTGCGAATCGGCAGATCCAGTGCCTTGCGTGTCACGGTTGCCGAGGAAAAATCCAGCAGGCTGACTTCCAGTGTCTCGATCGGGCCGTTGAAGTAGACCTTGTTGTAGCGGCGCGGGTGTTGTTGCTCGAACGCCAGTTGGTCGTCACTGAGCTGCTTTTCCAGCGCGTCGCTCCAGGTTTTCTGCTGTTGCAGATGCGTCAGTTGTTTTTCGTAGAAAGTAACCTGCTCCGGACTTTCGTTGATCGAACCGGCACGCACCAGGTATTGACCACTGCCGTCGCGCGCCTGAACAATCAGCGGATTGAGCTGGGCGTCAGCGACTTCCGGGGCCAGCGGCAGGTTGTTGCTGAATTCGACTTCGGCGTAGTTCTTTTCAAGCTTGAGCAGTTTGACGCTGAGATTGTCGTTGGTACGGGTCTGGCCGACATCTTTCTGCGTCAGGTCGAAACTGTATAGGCGGCGCGGCGCGATGACTTCGACCTGGCCTTGCAGGCTCACCGGTTGCGGCAGGTTTTTCTTGTCGACGTCCAGGCCATCGATGAACGGGTAGGTCACGGTCAGGTCATCGGGGTTGGTGACGTTGGAGCTGGATGGGCTGAGCTGAATGCCCGGATCGGTTTCCGACCATTCCGGCTGATAAGCAATGACGCGCTTGTTACTTAGCGTCACCGATTGCCACTCCACGCCATGCGGGAACAGGAAGCCGCCGGGAATGTTCAGGTTAAACGGGAAAACCGGTTGCAAGTCGATGAGGTAATCGGAGCTGGAATCTTTGTGCAGCACAAACAGACCATTGATGAAGGTATCGACCAGCGCCTGCGGGGTAGGGTAGTGCTTGAGCACGCCAAGGGCGTCTTCGCCATATTCGGTTTTTGCCGGATTGCTGTCGAGCTTGAGCTGCGCGCGTTCGAGTAACAGCAGCGAACCGCCGAGTTCGGTGACGGCGTCCTTGAGCTTCGGATCGGTGATGGCGTCCAGTGACTGTTCGAATTTTGCGGTTTTTTCTTCAAGGCTGACCGTGTGCTTTTCGTCACCTTGCGAGCAACCGCCAAGGAGCAGGGTGAAGCAAATTCCGGCAATCGTTATCGGCAATCGCACATCCATTTCCACTTTTCCTGTCCGCTTTCGCTGGGCCGTCAATGGTTTGGACACTAGCAGAAAAAAATGCCGCACACGTGCGCCGGTAGCGGATTTTCAGGCTGTTTCTGGCTGTCACAGCGGGCTGGTATACTCGCCCCCCATTACAACCCCCCTTGTGTGAGATTCAATGGAACGCTTTATCGAAAATGCAATGTATGCCACGCGCTGGCTGCTGGCGCCGATCTACATCGGGCTGTCCCTCGGGCTCCTGGCGTTGGCACTGAAATTTTTCCAGGAAGTTTTCCACATCCTCCCCAACGTCTTCTCGATGGCCGAGTCGGACCTGATTCTGGTCCTGCTGTCGCTGATCGACATGGCGCTGGTCGGCGGCCTGCTGGTGATGGTGATGATTTCCGGTTACGAGAATTTCGTCTCGCAGCTGGACATCGACGAGGGCAAAGAGAAGCTCAGCTGGCTGGGCACCATGGACTCCTCGTCGCTGAAGATGAAAGTGGCGGCTTCGATCGTGGCGATTTCCTCGATCCACTTGCTGCGCATTTTCATGGACGCCAAGAACGTCGATCCCGAGCACCTGATGTGGTACGTGATCATCCACATGACGTTTGTGATTTCGGCATTTGCCATGGGTTACCTGGATAAGCTCACCAAGCACTGATCATTCTTTGATCGCTGCAAACCCGCCCGTCTGTTGCGAAACAGACGGGCGGTGTCGTTTTTGGCTTGTGCTTTTTTGCCCGCAGGCATATCCCTGTAGACCTACTGGCTCGCCACTGCGTGAGGTGTGTTCATGAACCTGCAAGAGTTGAACGCGTACGCCATCGCCGGCAAGGTCGATGAGCTGAACCTGATCTCCATGGAAGGCGGCATTTACCTGCTCGAAGCGCGTATGCGTGGGGCGGCGTATCCGCTCAGCAACCCTCAAGGGCAGATGTTGACGCTACGCTCGGTCGAACATGCCCGTGATGTGTTGCATACCTTTCCGGTATTGCCGTTCAACCTCGTACACACCTCGGTACATGATGAAATGTGTGGCCTCGGCGCCAGTGGCGAGGAAAGTCTGAAAGTGCCGCTCGCCTGGCGTTCCGCGCTGTAGCCCCGTCGCCCCAAACGGCAGGGCATCTGTGCTAGTCTGCTCGCCCTTTTGGTTCCGGGCGCGCCGGGACGCGCTGTGTACGCACGGCACGTCTGTTGGCCGTCCGCACAGCGGAGCAGTGTCATGTCCGAAGTAAATCTGTCCACCGACGAAACTCGCGTCAGCTACGGTATCGGCCGTCAGCTGGGTGACCAGCTGCGCGACAACCCGCCACCGGGTGTCAGCCTTGACGCTATTCTGGCCGGTCTGACCGACGCTTTCGCCGGTAAGGAAAGCCGTGTAGGTCAGGAAGAAATGTCCGCCAGCTTCAAAGTGATCCGCGAGATCATGCAAGCCGAAGCGGCTGCCAAGGCTGAAGCTGCAGCAGGCGAAGGTCTGGCATTCCTGGCTGAAAACGCCAAGCGTGACGGCATCACCACTCTGGCTTCCGGCCTGCAATTCGAAGTGCTGACCCAGGGCGAAGGCGCCAAGCCAAGCCGTGAAGATCAAGTGCGTACTCACTACCACGGCACCCTGATCGACGGCACTGTGTTCGACAGCTCCTACGAGCGTGGCCAGCCAGCAGAATTCCCGGTTGGCGGCGTAATCGCCGGCTGGACCGAAGCCCTGCAACTGATGAATGCCGGCAGCAAATGGCGCCTGTACGTGCCGAGCGAACTGGCTTACGGCGCTCAAGGCGTCGGCAGCATCCCGCCGCACAGCGTTCTGGTATTCGACGTCGAGCTGCTGGACGTTCTGTAAGACCTGGCCTGTCTGCATGACAGGCTAATGTGGAAGCCAGCCTGCTGGCGATAGGGTCGACACCGGTTTTTGTTCAAGACCGCGTTGATGCCATCACCAGCAAGCTGGCTCCCACAGTTTTTTCCGTGACTCTCATAGTTCTATCTTGTGATGCAGTTCATTGGTCGGGCGCAAGGCCCGGGCGTAGCAAAACAGGAACAGATTGCGCACCAGCTCCTTGAGCACCAGCGGTTCGCTGGAATTCAGGCTGCTGACATCCAGATCACCCTGATCCTGCAGCTCATGCAAGGCTTCTTCTTCAAGCACCGCACAGACTTCCCCGGTTTCCCGATGCAGGATTCTGAGGTACGGGTGTGGGCGATCCAGCCAGGCGTCGATCAAATAAGTCATGGTTCTCATCTCCATTGAAAGGGTTTCAATGAGAATAATTCTTATTCATCAAATAGCAAGCGCCTATTGGCGGATTGCAGATTTTTCAGGGTAAAGATTGCGTAAGGTCAAAACGGCTGGCGCTTGGCTATCGCGTGGATGTGCTGAGGGAAACAGGGGAGGGCGGAGCTCCATCCCACGGCGGGCGCGGGATGGATGACAGCAGAATCAGACTTTTCTGACGAACTCGGATTTGAGCTTCATCGGGCCGATGCCGTCGATCTTGCAGTCGATGTCGTGGTCGCCATCGCACAAGCGGATGTTCTTGACCTTGGTGCCGACCTTGACTACCAGCGACGTGCCTTTGACCTTGAGGTCCTTGATCACGGTGATGGTGTCGCCGTCCTGCAGGACGTTGCCGACCGAATCTTTCTTCACGGCGTCATCGGAGGCTGCTTCGGCTTCGCCATTGGCAGACCACTCGTGGGCGCACTCCGGGCACACCAGTTGAGTGCCGTCTTCGTAGCTGTATTCGGAATTGCATTTCGGGCAGGGTGGCAACGTGCTCACTAGGGCTCCTTGAGAGGGGATCGCTAAAAGTCGCACATTGTATAGGGTTTCTCGGCTGCTGGCGCCAAAAGCAAAAAATCGCAGCCTCAACAGCTCTGTAGGAGCTGCCGAAGGCTGCGATCTTTCGATCTGTTTTCAGCGATTTCAGTGTGTACGGGCGACCGCAAACTCACTCAATTCAACCAGTGCATCACGGTATTCGCTGGCCGGCAGCGCTTCGAGGCACTTGATCGCGCGGGCCACGTAATCGCGGGCCAGTTGCGCGGTGTACTCAAGCGAACCGGAAGCTTCCACGGCGATGCGGATGCTTTCAAGGTCTTCGATCCCGCCTTTCTGGATCGCCTGGCGCACCAGTGCAGCCTGTTCAGGCGTGCCTTCGCGCATGGTGTAGATCAGCGGCAGGGTCGGCTTGCCTTCGGCCAGATCGTCACCGACGTTCTTGCCCAGGGTTTCTGCGTCGCCCTTGTAGTCGAGCAGATCGTCGACCAACTGGAATGCCACGCCCAGGTGATCGCCAAAGGTGCGCAGGGCTTCGCTCTGCTCGGCGGTCGCACCGGCCAGCGCGGCGGCGCTGTGGGTCGAGGCTTCGAAAAGCATCGCGGTCTTGCCGCGGATGACTTCCATGTAGGTTTCTTCGGTGGTGCTGGCGTCGCGGACCTTGGACAGTTGCAGCACTTCGCCTTCAGCGATGATGCGCGTGGCCTGCGAGAGGATCTTCATCACCGGCATCGAGCCCAGTTCGACCATCATTTCGAACGAGCGCGAGTACAGGAAATCGCCCACCAGCACACTTGGCGCGTTGCCCCACATGGCGTTGGCAGTCGAACGGCCACGGCGCATGCCGGACATGTCGACTACGTCGTCATGCAGCAAAGTCGCGGTGTGCAGGAATTCGATGGTGGCAGCGAGCAGGCGCATGTCATCACCTTCGCGACCCAAGGCCTTGCCACACAGCAACACTAATAAAGGACGCAGGCGTTTGCCGCCGGCCGAGGTGATGTAATCGCCGATTTTCGATACCAGCGGCACTCGGGAAGTCAGCTGCTTCTTGATGATGCCGTCGACGGCGCTAAAATCGTCCGCCACCGCGCGGTAGAAAGCTTGGGGTTGCATCAGCGAGAGTCGCTCCAGAAGGGTTGCGCGGCATGCTAGGACCCCCGTCCAGACCTGTCAAGGCGCGATGGACGGCTACTTGCAAGCCTGCGTTAGCTTGCGTACAATCGCGCACCCTGAACTTCCTGGGCAGCACCTGCCTTACGCAATTGCTAGCGGGCCTTCCAGCCCCATGCAGCCATGCCAGCCAATACCTCTTCTTATAAAGAGCTGGGTGAGCAGGATTATCGGAGAAACACCATGTCTTATGCAGTAATCGTTACTGGCGGCAAGCAGTACAAAGTCGCCCCAGGTGAATACCTGAAGATCGAAAAACTGGAAATCGCTACCGGCGAATCCGTTACCTTTGATCGCGTTCTGTTGGTTGCCAATGGCGACGACGTAAACATCGGCGCCCCAGTTGTTGCTGGCGCTACTGTTGTGGCTGAAGTGATCTCCCAAGGTCGTCACGATAAAATCCGCATCATCAAGTTCCGTCGTCGTAAGCACCACATGAAGCGTATGGGCCACCGCCAGTGGTACACCGAGATCAAAATCACCGGTATTCAGGCTTAATTTCAGCCTAATTCCTCACTAGGAGAATTGAACTCATGGCACACAAAAAAGCTGGTGGTAGTACCCGTAACGGTCGCGACTCAGAAGCCAAACGCCTTGGCGTGAAGATGTATGGCGGCCAGAAGATCATTCCGGGCAACATCATCGTGCGTCAGCGCGGCACCCAATTCCACGCTGGTTACGGCGTTGGCATGGGTAAAGATCACACCCTCTTCGCGAAAATCGAAGGCGTGATCAAGTTTGAAGTAAAAGGCGCGTTCAACCGCCGTTACGTGAGCGTTGTCGCGGCTTAATCGCGAGATCGCTGGAAGAGCCCTGTCTTGCGACGGGGCTTTTTCGTTTGTGGGGTGAGTCTCTTGCAAAACTGTTTGTATGGGCTGTCGGCGTGCGATACAGGTCGTGTTTTGGGGTCGCTGCGCTCATTTTTGCAAGAGTCTTATGTCTTGATTGTTTTTCGGCTCGTCCGTATGGCGAGAGGCGTTGGTTATGAAGTTTGTTGATGAAGTATCGATTCGAGTAAAGGCTGGTGATGGCGGCAATGGCGCCATGAGTTTCCGTCGGGAAAAATTCATCGAGAACGGTGGCCCGAACGGTGGTGATGGCGGTGACGGCGGTTCCATCTACATGATGGCCGACGAAAACCTCAACACCCTGGTTGATTACCGTTACACCCGGCACTTCGATGCCGAGCGTGGTTCCAACGGCGGCAGCACCGACTGCACCGGTAAAAAAGGTGAAGACCTGATTCTGCGCGTTCCGGTCGGCACGACCGTGATCGACTCCGCTACTCAGGAAGTCATCGGTGACCTGACCAAGGCTGGTCAGAAACTGATGGTGGTGCAGGGCGGCTGGCACGGTCTGGGTAACACCCGTTTCAAATCCAGTACCAACCGTGCGCCGCGCCAGACCACTCCGGGTAAACCGGGTGAGCAGCGCGACCTGAAACTGGAAATGAAAGTGCTCGCCGACGTAGGTCTGCTGGGCTTGCCGAACGCTGGTAAAAGTACCTTTATCCGTTCGGTCTCGGCAGCCAAGCCGAAAGTTGCCGATTACCCGTTCACCACGCTGGTGCCAAACCTGGGTGTGGTCAGCGTCGATCGCTGGAAGAGCTTCGTCGTTGCCGATATTCCAGGCCTGATCGAAGGTGCTTCCGATGGCGCCGGCCTGGGTATCCGCTTCCTCAAGCACTTGGCGCGCACGCGTCTGCTGCTGCACCTCGTCGACATGGCGCCGCTGGATGATGCCAGCGCTCCGGATGCTGCAGAAGTGATCACCAATGAACTCATCAAGTTCAGCCCGTCCCTGGCTGAGCGTGATCGTTGGCTGGTGCTGAACAAGTGCGACCAGATCCTTGAAGAAGATCATGAAGAGCGCGTCAAGGAGATCGTTGATCGCCTGGAATGGACTGGTCCGGTCTACGTGATCTCGGCCATTTCCAAGCTGGGTACCGAGCGTCTGTGCCACGACATCATGCGTTACATGGAAGATCGTGCCGATCGCCTGGCCAACGACCCTGTCTACAAGGAAGAGCTGGCTGATCTCGATCAGCGCATCGAAGACGAGGCGCGCGCGCAACTGCAGGCGCTGGATGACAAGCGTGCCCTGCGTCGCAGTGGCGTGAAGTCGGTCCACGACATCGGCGACGATGATTGGGACGAAGAAGATGTGGATGACGAAGACGGTCCGGAAATCATTTACGTGCGTGACTGATCCGTTGCGATAAACTTGAACGCCGCTCAATCGAGCGGCGTTTTAGTATCTGGAAATCGCAAGTCACAAATAACGTCATGGGCGGCGCTGGGTCGCGCTGCCCTCAAGCTAAGGTTGAAGATGATGCGGAGCAAGGTGACAGGTGCGCAGCGTTGGGTCGTGAAGATCGGCAGCGCTTTGCTGACAGCTGATGGCAAAGGGCTGGATCGCGCGGCAATGAGTGTCTGGGTCGAGCAGATGGTGGCCTTGCATGAGGCTGGCGTCGAGTTGGTGCTGGTGTCCTCCGGGGCGGTAGCGGCCGGCATGAGTCGCTTGGGCTGGACCGCACGACCCAGTGCGATGCACGAGCTCCAGGCGGCCGCTGCAATTGGTCAGATGGGTCTGGTGCAAGCTTGGGAATCAAGCTTCGCCGAGCATGGCCGGCACACCGCGCAGATTCTTCTGACTCACGATGACCTGTCCGATCGCAAACGCTACCTGAACGCCCGCAGCACCCTGCGTGCGCTGGTCGAGCTGAAAGTCATCCCGGTGATCAACGAAAACGACACGGTGGTGACCGACGAAATCCGTTTCGGCGACAACGACACGCTGGCGGCGTTGGTGGCCAATCTGGTTGAGGCTGATCTGCTGGTGATCCTGACGGATCGCGACGGCATGTTCGATGCTGATCCGCGCAACAATCCAGAAGCCCAGCTGATCTATGAAGCGCGCGCCGATGATCCGAGCCTGGATGCGGTGGCGGGTGGCACCGGTGGGGCGCTGGGGCGCGGCGGCATGCAGACCAAACTGCGCGCAGCACGGTTGGCGGCGCGTTCCGGTGCGCACACCATCATTGTGGGTGGTCGGCTTGAGCGTGTGCTGGATCGCCTGAAAGCGGGCGAGCGCATCGGCACCTTGCTGTCGCCTGAGCGCGGCATGCTGGCGGCGCGCAAGCAATGGCTGGCCGGGCATCTGCAGACTCGCGGCACCTTGGTGCTGGATGATGGTGCCGTGTCGGCGCTGTCTCAAGGTAACAAGAGCCTGCTGCCGGTGGGCGTCAAGCTGGTGCAGGGCAGTTTTCGTCGCGGTGAAATGGTGGTTTGCGTTGCGCCGGATGGTCGTGAGATCGCTCGTGGCCTGGCCAACTACAGTGCGCTGGAAGCTCAAAAAATCATCGGTCAGTCGTCGGATGCGATTGTCGGTTTGCTGGGTTACATGGCTGAACCGGAACTGGTTCACCGTGACAACCTGATTCTGGTTTAAGGAAAATTAGATGCGCGTAGCAAAAGGATTGTTGGGTCTGTTGATGGCGCTGCCATTGCTGGCCTCGGCCGAGGAAATCGGTCAGGTGTCGACGGTGTTCAAATTTGTCGGTCCAAACGACCGGATCGTGGTCGAGGCGTTCGACGACCCCAAAGTCGAAGGTGTGACCTGCTACCTGTCGCGCGCCAAAACGGGCGGCGTAAAGGGCAGTCTGGGTCTGGCGGAAGATCGCGCCGAAGCCTCGATTGCCTGCCGTCAGGTCGGTCCGATCAAGTTCAAGGGCGAGCTGAAGGATGGCGATGAGGTGTTCAAGGAGCGCACATCGTTGGTGTTCAAGACCATGCAGGTGGTGCGTTTCCTCGACAAGAAACGCAATACGCTGGTGTATCTGGTCTATAGCGATCGCGTGATCGAGGGCAGTCCACAGAATGCGGTGACGGCCATTCCGATTTTGCCGTGGGTGCCGGTTCAGCAATAACAGCGCAAAACCAATTGTAGGAGTGAGCCTGCTCGCGATAGCAATCTGTCAGATAAATAATCACTGACTGACTAACCGCTATCGCGAGCAGGCTCACTCCTACATTTTTTTGTGTTGAATTCACCAAATCGCAGGCAATAAAAAACCGACCCGAAGGTCGGTTTTTTAATGACTACGTCGCTTAGGCAGCTTCTTTCAGTGCCTTGACGTGGCCATTCAGACGGCTCTTATGACGAGCAGCCTTGTTCTTGTGGATGATGCCTTTATCGGCCATACGGTCGATAACTGGCACAGCCAGAACGTATGCAGCTTGAGCTTTTTCAGCGTCTTTTGCGTCGATGGCCTTAACTACATTCTTGATGTAGGTACGAACCATGGAACGCAGGCTGGCGTTGTGGCTGCGACGCTTCTCAGCCTGTTTTGCACGTTTTTTGGCGGAAGGTGAGTTGGCCACCGTCGAGCTCCTCGAAAGACTTTTTAGGAAATAGCAAACAAAATAGGCCGCGAATCATGCCGATGAAGAGAAGTCTTGTCAAGGGCACTTGAATCGTTCCGCTAAGTGGTAGGTATAAAGAGGCGGGATATTTATTTCCGGCGCTTGACCTGTAAACTCGCGAGCTTTGGCTCTGTGCTGCTGCGGCGCGGAGTATCGCACAAGTGGGCGCTTTATTCGCCTGCTGTTTATCGACAGGCACAAACTCCTTCAATGAATCTGCTCAAATCGTTGGCCGCCGTCAGCTCTATCACGATGATTTCCCGGGTTCTCGGGTTTGTTCGCGATACGCTGATTGCTCGAATATTCGGCGCCGGAATGGCGACAGATGCCTTCTTTATCGCCTTCAAATTGCCCAATCTGCTGCGGCGGATCTTCGCCGAAGGGGCTTTTTCCCAAGCGTTCGTGCCCATTCTTGCGGAATATAAAAGCCAGCAGGGCGAAGAAGCGACCCGCACCTTTATCGCCTATGTGTCGGGTTTGCTGACGCTGGTGCTGGCGCTGGTTACGGCGCTGGGCATGATCGCCGCGCCTTGGGTCATCTGGGCCACCGCCCCGGGGTTCACCGATACCCCGGAAAAATTCCAGCTCACCTCTGACCTCTTGCGGGTGACGTTCCCCTATATATTGCTGATCTCGCTGTCCTCGCTGGCCGGTGCGATCCTCAATACCTGGAACCGCTTCTCGGTGCCTGCGTTCGTGCCGACCTTGCTCAACGTCAGCATGATCGTGTTTTCGCTGTTCCTCACGCCCTACTTCGATCCGCCGGTCATGGCGCTCGGCTGGGCGGTATTGGTCGGTGGTCTGGCGCAGTTGCTGTTTCAACTGCCGCACCTGAAAAAGATTGGCATGCTGGTGCTGCCGCGCCTGAATCTGCGTGATACCGGCGTGTGGCGGGTGATGAAACAGATGCTGCCGGCGATCCTTGGCGTATCGGTCAGCCAGATTTCGCTGATCATCAACACCATATTCGCCTCGTTTCTGGTCGCCGGCTCAGTGTCCTGGATGTATTACGCCGACCGTTTGATGGAGTTGCCATCCGGTGTGCTGGGTGTGGCATTGGGCACGATTCTGCTGCCGACGTTGGCCAAAACCTACGCCAGCAAGGATCGTCACGAATACTCGCGGATTCTCGACTGGGGCCTGCGTCTGTGTTTTGTGCTGGTGCTGCCGTGCTCGCTGGCGCTAGGGATCCTCGCCGAACCGTTGACCGTCTCGCTGTTCCAGTACGGTCAATTCAGTGGCTTTGATGCTGAAATGACTCAGCGCGCATTGGTTGCCTATTCTGTCGGTCTGCTCGGGATTATCGTGATCAAAGTGCTCGCGCCGGGCTTTTATGCGCAACAGAACATCCGTACGCCGGTAAAAATCGCAATCTTCACGCTGGTCTGCACTCAGTTGTTCAACCTGGTATTGATTGGGCCGCTGGCCCACGCCGGGCTGGCCTTGGCGATCAGTGCCGGTGCGTGCCTCAACGCCGGGCTGCTGTTCTATCAGTTGCGCAAACAGCAGATGTACCAGCCGCAACCGGGTTGGGCTAAGTTCGGTTTCAAACTGATCGTGGCAGTGGCGGTGATGTCGGTTGTGTTGCTGATCGGCATGCATTTCATGCCGGCGTGGGATCAAGGCCACATGCTTGAGCGCTTCCTGCGTCTGGGCGCATTGGTGGCGGCGGGCGTGGTTGCGTATTTCGGTATGTTGCTGCTGCTCGGTTTCCGTCTGCGCGACTTCAATCGCAAGGCCTTGAGCTGAGGTTTTACCCTTTATGAATGGGCGCGGGCCGACAGTTTTGTCGGCTCGATCACTTTGCGTTACGGTGTTGCCTGTCGTCGACCGTCGGGTGTGGTTATAATCGACCACTTTATGAGCAAGAAGCGCGTTATGCAGCTGGTTCGAGGCCTCCACAACTTGCGCCCCCAGCATCGGGGCTGCGTCGCCACTATTGGCAACTTTGACGGTGTTCACCGTGGTCACCAGGCTATCCTGGCCCGACTGCGTGAGCGTGCGCTCGAGTTGGGCGTACCCAGCTGCGTGGTGATTTTCGAGCCGCAGCCGCGGGAGTTTTTCGCCCCCGACACCGCCCCGGCGCGTTTGGCCCGGTTGCGCGACAAGCTGCAGCTGCTGGCCGCCGAAGGTGTCGACCGGGTCTTGTGCCTGGCCTTCAACCAGCGTCTGAGCAAACTCAGCGCCAGTGAGTTCGTCGACACCATTCTGGTGGACGGGCTCGGCGTGCAGCATCTGGAGGTCGGTGACGATTTCCGCTTTGGCTGCGACCGCCTCGGCGATTTTGATTTCCTGTTGCAGGCCGGGCAGGTTCACGGTTTTACCGTCGAAGCCGCGCAAACCGTCGAGCTGGATGGCATTCGCGTCAGCAGCACCCAAGTGCGTAACGCCTTGGCCGCCGCCGATTTTGCTTTGGCCGAACGTTTGCTCGGTCGCCCATACCGCATCGCCGGTCGTGTGCTGCATGGCCAGAAGCTGGCCCGGCAATTGGGTACGCCCACTGCCAATATTCAACTCAAGCGTCGTCGTGTGCCGTTCACCGGGGTGTATCTGGTGGATGTCGACATCGACGGCAAGACCTGGCCCGGCGTCGCCAATATTGGCGTACGGCCCACGGTGCAAGGTGATGGCAAGGCCCACCTTGAAGTCCATCTTTTAGATTTTGCCGGCGATCTGTATGACCGGCGTTTGACGGTGGTTTTCCACCAGAAGCTGCGTGAAGAGCAGCGATTTGCCTCTCTGGAGGCGCTGAAAACGGCGATCAATGCGGATGTCGCCACCGCCCGTGCACTAGCCGCACCTAGCGCCCATCGCTAATGAAGAGCCTTAAATGACCGACTATAAAGCCACGCTAAACCTTCCGGACACCGCCTTCCCAATGAAGGCCGGCCTGCCACAGCGCGAACCGCAGATTCTGCAGCGCTGGGACAGTATTGGCCTGTACGGAAAGTTGCGCGAGATTGGCAAGGATCGTCCGAAGTTCGTCCTGCACGACGGCCCTCCGTACGCCAACGGCACGATCCACATCGGTCACGCTCTGAACAAGATTCTCAAGGACATGATCATCCGCTCGAAAACCCTGTCGGGTTTCGACGCGCCGTACGTGCCTGGCTGGGACTGCCACGGCCTGCCGATCGAGCACAAGGTTGAAGTGACCCACGGCAAGAACCTGGGCGCGGACAAGACCCGCGAACTGTGCCGTGCCTACGCCACCGAGCAGATCGAAGGGCAGAAGTCCGAATTCATCCGCCTCGGCGTGCTGGGCGACTTCGCCAACCCGTACAAGACCATGAATTTCCAGAACGAGGCCGGTGAAATCCGCGCGCTCGCCGAAATCGTCAAGGGCGGTTTCGTGTTCAAGGGCCTCAAGCCTGTGAACTGGTGCTTTGATTGCGGTTCGGCTTTGGCCGAGGCGGAAGTCGAGTACGAAAACAAGAAGTCGTCGACCATCGACGTGGCATTCCCGATCGCTGACGAAGCCAAACTGGCTGCCGCGTTCGGCTTGCCGTCGCTGGCCAAGCCTGCCTCGATCGTGATCTGGACCACCACCCCGTGGACCATCCCGGCCAACCAGGCGCTGAACGTTCACCCGGAATTCAACTACGCGCTGGTTGATGTCGGCGACAAGTTGCTGGTGCTGGCTGAAGAGCTGGTCGAAGCCTGTCTGGCTCGCTACAGCCTGGAAGGCTCGGTCATCGCGACCACCACCGGTAAAGAACTGGAGCTGATCAACTTCCGTCACCCGTTCTATGACCGTCTGTCGCCGGTGTACCTGGCCGACTACGTCGAACTGGGCGCCGGCACCGGTGTGGTTCACTCCGCTCCGGCTTACGGCGTGGACGACTTCGTGACCTGCAAGAAGTACGGCATGGTCAACGATGACATCCTCAATCCAGTTCAGAGCAACGGTGTTTACGTGCCGACGCTGGAATTCTTCGGCGGCCAGTTCATCTGGAAGGCCAACCCGGCCATCGTTGAAAAACTGACCGAAGTGGGTGCGCTGATGCACACCACCGTCATCGAACACAGCTACATGCACTGCTGGCGTCACAAGACTCCGCTGATCTACCGCGCCACCGCGCAGTGGTTCATCGGCATGGACAAAGAGCCGGTCAGCGGCGACACCCTGCGTATTCGCTCGCTCAAAGCCATCGAAGACACCAAGTTCGTTCCGGCCTGGGGCCAGGCGCGACTGCATTCGATGATCGCTAACCGTCCCGACTGGTGCATCTCGCGTCAGCGCAACTGGGGCGTGCCGATCCCGTTCTTCCTCAACAAGGAAAGCGGCGAGCTGCACCCACGCACCGTCGAACTGATGGAAGAAGTGGCCAAGCGCGTTGAAGTCGAAGGCATCGAAGCCTGGTTCAAGATGGACGCCGCCGAACTGCTGGGCGATGAAGCGCCGCAGTACGACAAGATCAGCGACACCCTCGACGTCTGGTTCGATTCGGGCACCACGCACTGGCACGTCCTGCGCGGTTCGCACCCGATGGGCCACGAGACCGGTCCGCGTGCCGATCTGTACCTGGAAGGTTCCGACCAACACCGTGGCTGGTTCCACTCCTCCTTGCTGACCGGTTGCGCCATCGACAATCACGCGCCGTACCGCGAACTGCTGACCCACGGCTTCACCGTCGATGAGTCCGGCCGCAAGATGTCCAAATCCCTGGGCAACGTGATCGCGCCGCAGAAAGTCAACGACACCCTGGGCGCCGACATCATGCGTCTGTGGGTGGCTTCGACCGACTACTCCGGCGAAATCGCCGTGTCCGAGCAGATCCTGGCTCGCAGTGCCGATGCCTACCGCCGGATCCGTAACACCGCGCGCTTCCTGCTTTCCAACCTGACCGGTTTCAACCCGGCTACCGACATCCTGCCGGCTGAAGAAATGCTCGCGCTGGATCGTTGGGCGGTGGATCGCACCTTGCTGCTGCAACGCGAGCTGCAAGAGAACTACGGTGAATACCGTTTCTGGAACGTCTACTCCAAGATCCACAACTTCTGCGTGCAGGAGCTGGGTGGTTTCTACCTCGACATCATCAAGGATCGCCAGTACACCACCGGCGCCGACAGCAAGGCACGTCGCTCGTGCCAGACTGCGCTGTTCCACATCTCTGAAGCGCTGGTGCGCTGGATCGCGCCGATCCTCGCCTTCACTGCCGACGAACTGTGGCAATACCTGCCGGGCGAGCGTAACGAATCCGTCATGCTCAACACCTGGTACGAAGGTCTGACCGAACTGCCGGAAGGCTTCGAGCTGGGCCGTGAGTACTGGGATCGCATCATGGAAGTGAAAGTCGCGGTCAACAAAGAGATGGAAATCCAGCGCGCAGCCAAGGCTGTCGGTGGCAACCTGCAAGCCGAAGTGACGCTGTTTGCCGAAGAGGCTCTGACTGCCGACCTGGCCAAGCTGAGCAACGAACTGCGCTTTGTATTGATCACTTCGACCGCCAGCGTTGCGCCATTCGTGCAGGCCCCGGCCGACGCGGTTGTGACCGAAGTCAGCGGCCTGAAGCTGAAGATCGTCAAATCGGCTTTCCCGAAATGCGCTCGTTGCTGGCATTGCCGCGAAGACGTCGGCGTGAACCCGGAGCATCCGGAAATCTGCGGTCGTTGCGTCGACAACATCAGCGGCGCTGGCGAGGTTCGTCACTATGCCTAATGCCATTGGCCGTTTCGGACGGTTGGGCTGGCTCTGGTTGAGCTTGCTGGTGCTGGTCATCGACCAGGCCAGCAAGTTCTACTTTGAAAACAAGCTCGAAATGTTCCAGCAGATCGTGGTGATCCCCGATCTGTTCAGCTGGACCCTGGCTTACAACACTGGCGCTGCTTTCAGCTTTTTGGCTGACAGCTCCGGCTGGCAGCGCTGGCTATTCGCCCTGATCGCGATTGTGGTCAGTGCGGTGCTGGTGGTCTGGCTCAAGCGTCTGGGTCGCAACGAAACCTGGCTGGCCATCGCCTTGGCGCTGGTGCTGGGTGGTGCGTTGGGCAATCTGTATGACCGCGTGGCCCTGGGCCATGTGATCGATTTCATTCTGGTGCACTGGCAGAACCGCTGGTACTTCCCGGCGTTCAACATCGCCGACAGCGCTATCAGCGTTGGCGCGGTGATGCTGGCACTGGATATGTTCAAATCCAAGAAAACCGAAGAGGCCGCTCATGACTGAACAAGTATTGGCTGAGCAACGCATTGGCCAGAACACGGAAGTCACTTTGCACTTTGCATTGCGCCTGGAGAACGGCGACACCGTCGACAGCACGTTCGACAAGGCCCCGGCGACCTTCAAGGTCGGCGACGGCAACCTGCTGCCGGGTTTTGAAGCGGCGCTGTTCGGCTTCAAGGCGGGTGACAAGCGCACACTGACCGTCGAGCCGGAAAACGCTTTCGGTCAACCGAACCCGCAGAACGTGCAGATCATCCCGCGCTCGCAGTTTGCCGACATGGAACTGTCACCCGGTTTGCTGGTGATCTTCAACGACGCGGCCAATACTGAGCTGCCGGGCGTGGTAAAAGAGTTCGATGACGCGCAAGTGACCATCGACTTCAACCACCCGCTGGCGGGCAAGACGTTGACCTTTGACGTGGAAATTTTCTCCGTCAAAGCTCTCTAAAAAGTACACAGGAGCCTATGTGGCGAGGGGATTTATCCCCGATGGGGTGCGAAGCACCCCCAAGTCTGGTCACTGCAATTTCGAATGAGAAAGCACCGACTGTTTTGCGATTGCTGCGCAATCGATCGGGGATAAATCCCCTCACCACACAGCTCGCTCCCACAGTAGTTATTCACTGTTTTTTCGCGCGCAAGACACGAGGCACAGCATGCAAATCAAACTCGCCAATCCCCGTGGCTTCTGCGCCGGTGTGGACCGGGCGATCGAAATCGTCAACCGCGCCCTGGAAGTCTTCGGGCCACCGATCTACGTGCGTCATGAAGTGGTGCACAACAAGTTCGTCGTCGAAGACCTGCGCAGTCGCGGTGCGATTTTCGTTGAAGAACTGGATCAGGTGCCGGACGACGTCATTGTGATCTTCAGTGCTCACGGCGTATCGCAAGCCGTGCGTACCGAAGCCGCTGGTCGTGGCCTGAAGGTGTTCGACGCTACTTGCCCGCTGGTCACCAAGGTGCACATCGAAGTCGCGAAATACAGCCGCGACGGTCGTGAATGCATCCTGATCGGCCATGCCGGTCACCCTGAAGTCGAAGGCACCATGGGTCAGTACGACGCCAGTAATGGCGGCGCGATCTACCTCGTCGAAGACGAGAAAGACGTCGCCGAACTGCAGGTGCACAACCCGGAGAAACTGGCCTTCGTCACCCAGACCACGCTGTCGATGGACGACACCAGCCGTGTCATCGATGCGCTGCGTACGCGTTTCCCGGCCATTGGTGGCCCGCGCAAGGACGACATCTGCTACGCCACACAAAACCGTCAGGACGCCGTCAAGCAACTGGCCGACGAGTGCGACGTGGTGTTGGTGGTCGGTAGCCCGAACAGCTCCAACTCCAACCGCTTGCGTGAGCTGGCCGAACGCATGGCCACGCCGGCCTACCTGATCGACGGTGCCGAAGACCTGCAACAGAGCTGGTTCGATGGCGTCGAGCGTATCGGCATCACTGCCGGTGCTTCGGCGCCGGAAGTGCTGGTGCGCGGCGTTATTCGGCAGTTGCACGCGTGGGGCGCTACTGGTGCCGATGAGCTGGCCGGGCGCGAAGAGAACATCACGTTTTCGATGCCGAAAGAGCTGCGCGTCCGTTCGATCTAACGCTTTTTGCTTTTCGACACAGCGCCTGTTCAGTCTTTTCGCTGCTCAGGCGCACGCGACCGGTCGCCGCCAGCACTATCTGGCGCTGGCTGACCGGCTCGCGAGTCGAGCAGATATGTAACGTCCCCGCCTGAAACTTGCGCCCGGGCATCAGCGGTTGCCCCAGATTGCTGAACCGCACATAACGATTCACCAGCCAATTACCGACAATCGGTACCTTCGCGTCACTCGCATGCTCCAGCAGCAGCGGGTTGCTGCTGTCCTCCGGCCCCTTGCCGCTGATATCCAGAATGATCCGCCAGCCCTGACTCCAATCGCCGTTGATGCCGTGAATCACCGTGGTCTGATTACGCGTGATGGCCGTTGTGCGAGCGTTACGGATGCCCTCGATCAATGACTGTGCAGCCTGGTCGCGCTGGTTCGATTCGGTGAGCGTGGCAAATGCCGGACTGACCAGCAGCAGAACAATTGCGCCAATCGCCAGTCCCATAAGCAGTTCGATCAGGCTGAAGCCTTGTTGCGACATGAAAACGCCTTCCTTGGAGTGTGATCAGCGACGCGCTCCCTGCGCCGCTGCGAGTAAATCAACCGACATGTATTGATTGAATGTTCTAGCGTGTAGAAGCAGGTATAGCCGACGGCAACGGAGGGCATCGATGGATCATCGTACAAAAGGTTTCACGCTGATCGAGTTGCTGGTCGCCATCGCGATTTTTTTGGTCCTGATCACACTGGCGGTGCCCGCTTTCACCCGATCGATACAAAGCAGCAAGGCCGATACCGAAATGGGCGATCTGCAACGGGCGATCAATTTCGCCAGGCTCGAAGCGATTGACCGCGGCACCACTCTGCGCCTGCGTCCGACCGCCGGGGGCAGCGTCTGGACCGGTGAATTGGCTGTCTACGACAGTACTGGCACTGCGGCCAATGTGTTGCGGGTTGTTCCGGCGATGAGCAGCGGCGCCACTCTGACGCTAACCTCAGGAGTGACCGCGCTGGATTTCAACAACCTCGGCGGTCTGGCCGCACCCTCAACGGCAGTGGTCATCAGTTACACGCTGGGAACGCAGAGCAGGACGCTTAACGTGTGTTTGAACGGACGAATTCAACTGGGTGGAAGTTGCGGATGAGGGCAGGGAGCAAAGGCGTACAGCAGGGCATGACGCTGATCGAAGTGCTGGTTGCGTTGCTGATTCTGACGGTCGGGCTGCTCGGTGCGGCGGCGGTGCAACTGAATGCACTGAAATACACCGACAGTTCACGCATGACCAGTCAGGCCAGTTTCATCGCCTACGACATGATGGACCGCATCCGCGCCAACTCCGGCGCGAATTACACCATTACGCCACCGATCTCGGCCAACCTGGGCAACGCCCGCGATCAGGATCTCTACGATTTCACCACCAGTATCGTCAACTTCGGCGGGCCGACTGCGACTGGCAGCATCACCCTCAACCAGCGGGTTTACACCATCACCATCACCTGGAGTGACGCGCGCGCGGCCAACACGGCCAATGCTCAACGCAGTTTTGTCCTGAGCAGTCGAGCCGCCGTTGATCCGGTGGTCACGCCATGAAGCGCCAAAACCACGGTTTCGGTCTTATCGAATTACTGATCGCTTTGGCGCTGGGGCTGATCGTAGTGTTGGGCGTGGTGCAGATTTTCATTGCCGCAAAAAACACCTACGTCAGCCAGAACAGCGCTGCTGCCATGCAGGAAGACGCGCGCTTCGTATTGAGCAAAATGATCCAGGAAATCCGCATGGTCGGAATGTTCGGCTGCCTTGGCGTCATCACCGATTCAAGCAATGCCGGGGACTTCAATGCGGCGCAGATCACGCCGATCAATTGGGATAACGCCAATCTCAAGCTGACGCTGGTCACGGCGGATATTGGTGGTAGCGGCGGCACACCCACCTGGACAGTGCTGTCTGATTGCCGCAACAGCGCGACGGCTTACACCGGGTTGCGAAGCCCGGCAACCGGGCAGATCGCCTTCCCGATACGACGTCTGATCTACAGCTTCAGCAACAACCAGATACTGATGGGTACTGGCAGCGGCAACCCGGCGCAACAGGTGCTGGTGAACAACGTCAGTGCTTTCAACGTGACATTCGGTCTGGCGAGTTCCGCGACGGATGTCGCAGCCTCGACCTACAGCACCAATCCGGGCGATCCGGCACGTATTCGCAGCGTGCGCCTGAGCCTGACCCTCGCCGACCCCAACAACCGGGTGCGCAATCAAACCTTCAACGTGGTTGCCGCTTTGCGCAACCGCTTGCAGTGAGGGGCAGGGTGATGAGGATTTCTCTCCATCAGCGTCAGGCACAGAAGGGCATGGTGCTGCTGGTCAGCCTGGTGTTTCTGTTGCTGATGACGATGATCGGCCTTTCATCGATGCAGAGTGCCAACCTGCAGGAAAAAATGGCCGGCAGCGTAGGCCTGCGCAATCAATCATTTCAGACCGCCGAAGCGGCGTTGCGTGTGGGCGAGAGCGCGGTGCAACTGGACAGTTTTGCTTTGGCAGTGTGCAGCGGCACCACGCAATGTGCGCCGCCAGCCGAGTCGTCGGTGGTGAGTGCGGCGGGGCTCAATTCGACCTCGGGGGTACTCTGGATCGCCGCAGGCAACGGCTTCTATGGCGTACAGAACATCGGTACGACGCTGACCGCCGTGAATGTACCGAGCAACACGTCGGCGACCCTTTATCGGGTGACCGCTGTCGGCATCGCCGGCACTTCGCGTAGCGTTGTGGAGAGTATCTATGCGAAGTTTTGAACGCTGCGCATCTCTGCTGACCGGCATGCTGCTGACTTTCTATCTGGCCGCACCGGCTTATGCGTTCACGCCGTCTGACTCGCCATTGCTGAGTGCGGCGGCGGTGCCACCGAACGTTATGTTGCTGATCGACGATTCGGGGAGCATGAACAGCATCATCTATGCGGCGGGATTCGATCCGACGCTCAACCGCACGCCCGCCCGGGAGTGCAATGCGTTCCTGGGGTTGTGCTCAGGCCTGAATGCGCCAGCGATTACGGGCGATACCGTGTTCTTGTCGAGTCTGCCGACCTCAGGTTGCTATGGCGGTGCCTATGCGTTTTACAACAACAGCCTTGCGCCGCTTTGCCTGAAGCTGCCGGACCCGGTGGGTGGCGGTAATACACGCTATTCAGGGGATTACATTTCTTACGTGGTCAGTCTTGCGATCAACAATGGCACCCGCGACTTCACCACCGGGGCGATCCCCAACGATTACCGAATCAACGTCGCACGCAACGTTTCCACGGCACTGGTCAGCAGCAACCGGACTTTGCGCATGGGCCTGTCGACGTTCAACCCGGCGACCAGCACCAACTCTGGCAATGGTGGCTACATTGCCCGCTCAATTGCTGATCTGTCAGCGGTCGCCGGTAGCGTGACCCAGGCCCAGGCTGACTCCAATTACAACGTGCTGATCTCCTCGATCAACAACTTGAGCGCCGTGGCCAACACGCCATTGGCGGAAACCTATTACGAAGTCACTCGCTACATGCGCGGCATGGCGCCGTTCTACAACAGTACACCGAGCACCTACACCAGCCCGATCCAGTACCGCTGCCAGAAAAATTACGGCGTGGTGATCACTGACGGGTTGCCGACGTTCGACCGTACCTTCCCGACCAATGATCCGCTGGCCACAAACCGTTTGCCGAACTGGGACGGCGTCAACAATGACGGCGACAACCTTAACGGCGACGGTGAGGGTGACACGTTGTATCTGGATGACATCGCCAAATTTGCTTATGACATCGACATGCGCTCCACCGGCACCGACGCAGCAGGCAAGAGCTGGAACGCAGTGGATTTCCCCAAGCAGAACATGAACACCTACACCGTGGGCTTCGCCGCTGACAACGACATGCTCTCCGACGCGGCGAGTTACGGGCAGGGTCGTTACTATCAGGCGACCGACAGCGCTGGCCTCAATGCGGCGTTGTCATCGGCGCTGAGCGACATCACCTCCAAGGCCGGTTCGGGCGGTGCCGGTGTTGTCAGCGGGACCACCCTCAGCAGTAGCAGCAGTTTCTATCAGACCACCTATGACCCCAAGGACTGGCGCGGCACGATCAAGGCATTCGGCTTCACATCGGCCGGAACCGTTAATACATCGACGGCACTCTGGAGCACCGACACCACAGTTGTTCCGGGGGCCACCGCGCCGACCTACCAATCCTGGAACACCTCAAGCAACGCTGCCGTCACCCTGGCCTATGGTAATTTTTCCGCGGCGCAGCAGACGACGCTAAGTGGAGGTCTGCCTACCGGCATTACCGGTATTGATCTGGTGGAGTGGAGCAAGGGCACCAACAAGAGCGGACTCAGGGCTCGCAGTGTATTGCTCGGCGACATCATCAATTCGCCACTGGTGCTGGCCTCGCCCACGGACAAAACCGCCTCCGACCTGTCGGGCGACACCACTTACAGCACTTACCTGACGACCAAAGCGGCGAACATGAGCGCCAGCCTGGTGGTGAATGCCAACGATGGTTTCGTCAACGTCATCAACTCGGCCAATGGTACCCGGCGTTACGCCTACATGCCGTCCAGTGTGTTGCCGTCGTTGCGCTTGATCGCCGACCCGAATTACATCAATGGCGTCAGCCACAAGTTTCTGGTCGACGGCCAGGTCGGCGTGTATGACGCGCAACTCAACAACGCCTGGAAAACCCTCGCCATTGGCGGCACCGGTGCGGGTGGCAAAACCTTCTACGCGCTGCAACTGTTCGATGCCTCCGCAGGCAACGTCATGCGTGCGTTGTGGGAAGTCAGCGCGCCGGCCATCGCCAACACCGGCAACGTTTTTAATGATCTGGGTTATGCCTATGCGCGACCGGAAGTGGCACGCTTGGCCGATGGTCGCTGGGCCGCGTTTATCTCTAACGGTTATGGCAGCAATTCGGGGCTGGCAGCGCTGTATGTGCTGGATATACGCGACGGTTCGCTGATCAAAAAGATCGTTGTCGACAGTACGGACACCAGCAACGGTTTGTCCTCGGTGAAGCTCAAGGTCAACTCGCAAAACGTGGTGCAGGCTGCCTATGGCGGTGACTTGAAGGGGCGGTTGTGGAAATTCGACCTCAGCGCCACAGCACCCGACAGCTGGGGCGTGGCGTTTTCCGGCAAGCCGCTGTTCACCACGGCGGGCGGGGCGACGCAGCCGATCACGGCGCAACCTTTGCTGGCGGACAACGCAGCGGGCGGCAAACAGATCTTCGTCGGTACCGGTAAATTCAACGAAACCGCCGACAAGACCAACAAGGATTTGCAGGCGTTCTATTCAGTGTGGGATGCCGATGGCGGGGCCGGGCAGTTGACCGTCAGCAGTTTGCAGCCGCAGGCAATTACTGGCTCATTCTCCGGTAGCACCGGGCAATTCCTGACCACAACGCAGAACGAGACGACGTATCCGGGGGAGAAGGGCTGGTACTTGCCGCTGGTGTATAACAACGTGCTGACCGGCGAGCGGGTGATCAATCAAGCGAGTATCGTGCTGGGCCGCATCGTCTTCACCACGGCCAGCGTCGACACCACCGATCCCTGTGCGAGTTTCGGTACCGGCAAACTGGTCGAACTCGATGCGTTCAGCGGTAAGATGCTCAACTATGCCGTGCTCGACACCAATTCCGACAGCCTGGTCGACAGCAATGACACGATCTCCAGTGGCGTGATATTCACTGGCGGCATTCCGACGCTGAACTTCATCTCCAGTGACGGCAAACGCAAAGGCATGACCGACACCAGCGGCACCATCACCATCATTGTAGAAAAGGGCGGCGGCGGCAGTCGTCGTATCATGTGGCGACAAATACAGTAAGTGAGAGTTTGAGGCATGCGCAGATCCAACCGAGGTTTCACCCTGATCGAAATCATGATCGTGATTGCGATCATCGGGATTGTGCTCACCATCAGCATTCCAAGTTACAACGAATACGTGAAGAAAGGCCGCCGCGCCGAAGTGGTGTCGCTGCTCTCGGAACAGGCACAGAGCCTCGAACGCTTCTACACCAAGAACAATGTCTATACCGGCATCACCGGCCTGAGCGCGGGTAATGATTTCTACACCCTCACGCCGACGATCACTGATCAGACCTTCCTGCTGACTGCCGCCCGTAAAACGGGCACGGCCATGGCCACCGACAAGTGCGGGGATTTCACCCTGACCAACACCGGCGTCAGAAGCATGAACAACGCGACCACCGGGCTGACCACCAAGGATTGCTGGGGCCGCTGAGGCGCTTATCTTCGGGCGCCTTTTGCGCCCACTGTCTTTTTTACGGTTGGATCAAACATGACCAGGCAACAGCAAGTGGTGATTGTCGGTGGCGGGGTGATTGGCCTGCTGACGGCCTACAATCTCGCCTCCGAAGTGCGCAGCGTGGTGCTGCTGGACCGCTCGAATGTCGGCCAGGAATCGTCCTGGGCGGGCGGCGGTATCGTTTCTCCGCTGTATCCGTGGCGCTATAGCCCGGCAGTCACCGCCCTGGCGCATTGGTCGCAGGATTTTTATCCACAGCTCGGCGAGCGTTTGTTTGCCGACACCGGCGTTGATCCTGAAGTCCATACCACGGGTTTGTACTGGCTGGATCTGGACGACGAAGCCGACGCGCTGGCGTGGGCGGAACGGGAAAACCGTCCGTTGCGGGCTGTGGATATCTCGGCTGCGCACGATGCAGTGCCGGTGCTCGGTGTTGGATTCTCGCGGGCTATCTACATGGCCGATGTGGCCAACGTCAGAAATCCACGCCTGGTGAAATCCCTGAAAGCAGCCTTGCTGGCGCTGCCGAACGTGACTATTCACGAGCAGTGCGAAGTCAGCGGTTTTGTTCGCGAGGGCGAGCGGGTTGTTGGCGTGCAGACTTCCACTGGCGTGATCACTGGCGATCAGGTCGTCCTTACGGCTGGTGCGTGGAGCGGTGATCTGCTCAAGACGCTGGATCTGACGCTGCCCGTCGAGCCGGTCAAAGGTCAGATGATCCTCTACAAGTGTGCGGCTGACTTTCTGCCGAGCATGGTGCTGGCCAAGGGGCGCTATGCGATTCCGCGTCGCGACGGGCACATACTGATTGGCAGCACGCTGGAACATGAAGGCTTCGACAAGACCCCGACCGATGTGGCGCTGCAAAGCCTCAAGGCCTCGGCGGTTGAGCTGTTGCCGGCACTGGCGGATGCCGAAGTGGTGGGGCATTGGGCAGGGTTGCGTCCGGGTTCGCCGGAGGGAATTCCCTATATTGGCCGGGTGCCGGGGTTTGAAGGTTTGTGGCTCAATTGCGGGCATTACCGCAACGGGTTGGTGTTGGCGCCGGCGTCGTGTCAGTTGTTTGCAGATGTGATGCTGGGGCGAGCGCCGATTATTGATCCAGCGCCGTATGCACCGGCCGGGCGGATTTAAAACCAGGGTCAAAAGATCGCAGCCTTCGGCAGTTCCTGCATTGGAATGCGTTTCCTGTAGGAGCTGCCGAAGGCTGCGATCTTGTAAAGAATCAGTCCAGACCGAGTTTCTTCAGGCGATAACGCATCGAGCGGAACGAAAGACTCAACCGCTGCGCCGCCGCAGTCCGGTTCCAGCGGGTCTCCTCCAGCGCCTGCAAAATCAGTTTACGTTCGACGTTCTCCAGATAATCCTCCAGATTGTCGATCTGCGTAAGATCCGCAATGCCACCCTCCGCCGCACAGTTGCCCTCGCTCAAGCGCAAATCTTCAGCCTCGATCGTACGGTTTTCGCACAAGGTATGCGCACGCTCGAGCACGTTCTCCAGTTCCCGCACATTCCCCGGAAACCGGTAGTTCTTTAGCGCTTCCAAGGCCTGCGGATGCAGGGCCGCCACCGGTTGCAAAGTGTCCTTGGCCAAGCGCGCGAGCATGTGCGCCGCCAGCACTTCAATGTCATCCCGTCGCTCGCGCAGGGGCGGCACACGCAATTCGATCACGTTTAGCCGGTAATAAAGATCCTGACGAAAGCGCTCGGCGGCGACTTCTGCGTCGAGGTCCTTGTGCGTCGCGCAGAGAATGCGCACATCGACTACGGTTTCCTGTTGACCGCCGACACTGCGTACGGCTTTTTCCTGAATCGCCCGCAGCAGCTTTACCTGCATAGACAGTGGCAAGTCCGCCACTTCATCGAGAAACAATGTCCCGCCCTGTGCAGCCTGGAACAGGCCCGGTTTGTCCTCGACTGCGCCGGTAAAACTGCCTTTGCGATGGCCGAAAAACTCGCTCTCCATCAGTTCCGAGGGTATTGCCCCGCAGTTCACCGGCACGAACGGCTTGCCGGCGCGGGGCCCTTGTTCGTGGATCAGTCGTGCGACCAGCTCTTTGCCGCTGCCGGATTCACCGCTGATGTACACCGGTGCCTGGCTGCGAGCGAGTTTGTCGATTTGTTTGCGCAGGTTGCGCATCGGCGGCGAATCACCCAGCAGGCGTCGATCAATTGAGGTGCTAGCGTCGCCAACGGCGGGCATGCGCAGTGCTGTCGCAACCAATTCCCGCAGTCGGGTGAGATCTACCGGTTTGGTCAGAAAGTCGAAAGCCCCGGCCTTCAACGCATTGATTGCCGTTTCCAGGCTGCCGTACGCGGTAATCATCGCCACCGGCAGTTGTGGATAACGTTGCTGAATGTGCTGCACCAGTTCCAGCCCCGTGCCATCGGGCAGGCGCATGTCGGTCAGGCACAGGTCGAAGGTCTCGCGCTGTAACAGCGCCTGGGCCTCAGCCAGATTGCGTGCGCTGTAGCTGTTGAGTTTCATCCGTCCCAGGGTGATTTCCAGGAGTTCGCGGATATCCGGTTCGTCGTCGACGATGAGGATTTTTTGCCGTGGGCTCGTGTTCAACTTTGTTTCCGTCCGTGAGCAAAGGTGATGCGAAAGCAGCCGCCGCCTTGGCGTGGATTGAAGTCTAGGCGCGCTTGGTTGCTTTCGCACAGCTCACGGGACAGATAAAGCCCCAGGCCAGTGCCTTGGCTGCTGGTGGTGAAGAACGGTTCGAACAGATGCGGCTGCTGATCAAGCGGCACGCCGGGGCCGTTGTCTTGCACTTCGAGCACCGCCAGTTGGCTGTCGGGGTCGATGAACAGGGCCAGCCAGACCTCGGCCTGATCATGCAGCAAGGCGCTGTGACGCCAGCCGTTGCGTAAAAGATTGTCGAGAATTTGTGTGAGCTGGTCGGGATCCATCAGGGTCGCAAAGTCGCCCGAGTTGATCCGCAGATGAATCTTCTGCCGCTCGGTAGCCTGCATGCGGCTCTCAGTGACGAAGTTTTCCAGCCACGGCTTGAGGTCCAGCCGTTGTGGAGCGCTCTGTTGACGGCGGGACAGTTGCAGGACGTTTTCGATAACTCGGTTCATGCGCTGGGAGTGGTCTTGAATAATCTGCGTCAGACGCCGATCCGCGCTATCGAGTTCCTCGGACTCGCCCAACAACTGCGCCGCATGACTGATGGCACCCAACGGATTGCGAATCTCGTGGGAAATGCCGGCGGTCAAACGCCCGAGCGCGGCAAGTTTCAGTTGCTGGGCTTGTTGAGCGATCTGCGCGAGGTCTTCGAGAAACACCAGGGTTTGTTGATTGGGGCTTTGTTCGAGGGCGATGAAGCTTGGCTGCAATTCCAGACCGTTGCCGGGGATTTTCAGGCTCTGTGGACGCAGTGTCGGGTTGTTCAGCCACAGTTGCAGGCGTTCGACCAGCGCGGTCGAGTAATCGTCGATCAAATGGCCCTGAAGGTGCGATTGCGCTAGCAGGGTCTGCGCGCTGTGATTGGCCAGTTGTACACGGCGTTGTTCGTCGAGCACCAGGATCCCGGTGCGCATGCGTTGCAGGATCAGCGCATTGAGAGCCTCCAGGCCGACCACTTTGCTGGCGGTTTGCTCGGCCAGGGTTTCGCTGACCTCCAGCCGCCGGACCAGCCCTTGCACCAGCAACGATGCGGCAAAACACAGCGCGCCGAGGGTGCCGGCCTGCAGGTATTCGTTGGCGCTCAGGGGATGTCTGAAACTCAGAAGAAAGCTTAAACCGACAATGCCGAGGGCGCCGATGGCAGCGATCAGCAGACCGATGCGTCGGCGTAGCAAGGTGTTGCTGATCGCCACTGAAACGATCAGCAAGTTGCCGAGCGCACTGGCCACGCCGCCAGCCGCGTAGAACAAGCCGCACAGCAGCAGTACGTCGACCAGCGCCAGGCTGAATAATTGCGCCGGGCGTCGGACGTTCTCCAGGAACACCACCAGCAAAATGTTCAGCACCAGATACAGCCAGCTGCCGTTGCGCAGTAGATCGTCGTTGGCCGACGTCAGCAGGCGGTTGTCCATGTTGCTGGAGATCAGCAGCACCAAGGTGATGCCGACACTTAAGCGGTAAAGATGATAAAGGCGCAGCAGTCGCTGAGCCTGTTTGCTGTCGGCGTGGGCGGCCTCAGCGATCACTGGAGCCTGGGCCTTGCTCGAGGTGAGCCTGGCTGCAATACCACTGTTGTTGAAGGCTCAGCGCGCGGTCGCGGGGCAGATGCACGCCGCAATGGGCGCAGCGCACCATCGGCGCAGCATCTTGCTCGCGAGGGGATTGGGCGGACGAAGCAGGGGCCTTGAACTTGCGCCACAGCCATATCGCGGCAAATATCAGGGCAATCCAGAACAATAAACGAAGCATGATGAGCGGCTTTTCGACGGATGATTCGGCAGTTTAGCCAAGGTCCTGACAAGCGCACAGCGCTATTAAAGCGCGGTAATGAAAAAGGGAGATCCGAAGATCTCCCTTTTCTGTACATCCGGTGTGATCAGTCGAACACGCCGAAAGTCATGTAGCTGAACCACGAGCGGTCGGTGTCGGTAGATTCCGGCTCCGGCTCTTCGATCACGTCGCCGTTCTCGTCTTTAGGCTTGAGCTCGTTCGGGATCGAATCTTTCGCGTCCTGATACTGCTTCTGCACGTCCTGGTTGGCGCGGGTCTCTCCCGGCGGCAGCGGCGGACGCGACTCGATCAGACCGAGGGTCGCCTTGCTCAGGAACGAACGGTTGTCGGCTTCTGCAACCCTTGGCACGAACTGGCCGTCTTGCAGGGTCGGGTGATCCGGGTAGTTGAGCTTCAGGGTTTCCAGGCTGGTGTTGGCCAGTTCGTCCAGGTGCAGACGCTGGTAAGCCTCGGTCATCACCGCCAGGCCGTCGCCGACCGATGGGGTTTCCTGGAAGTTTTCCACTACATAACGGCCACGGTTGGCGGCGGCGACGTAGGCCTGACGGGTCAGGTAATAGTCGGCTACGTGGATTTCGTAGGCGGCCAGCAGGTTGCGCAAGTAGATCATGCGCTGCTTGGCGTCCGGCGCGTAGCGGCTGTTCGGGTAGCGGCTGGTCAGCTGGGCGAACTCGTTGTAGGAGTCGCGGGCAGCGCCCGGGTCACGCTTGGTCATGTCCAGCGGCAGGAAGCGCGCCAGCAGGCCGACGTCCTGGTCAAAGGAAGTCAGACCCTTGAGGTAATACGCGTAATCCACGTTCGGGTGCTGCGGATGCAAACGAATGAAACGCTCGGCGGCAGACTTTGCAGCTTCCGGCTCGGCGTTCTTGTAGTTCGCATAGATCAGTTCGAGTTGTGCCTGATCGGCGTAGCGACCGAATGGATAACGCGACTCCAGAGCCTTCAGCTTGGCTGTGGCGCTGGTGTAGCTATTGTTGTCCAGGTCCTGCTGAGCCTGCTGATACAGCTCGGCTTCACTCAGGTTTTCGTCTACGACTTCCTTCGATGAGCAAGCAGCGGTCAATGCGAGGATGGCGATCAGCAGCAGGTGTTTCACTTGCATGGCGGCTTGCGTCCCTATGACGGCCGCTGTCTTGGGCGGGGCCGTCCTGTTATGATGAGCGCCCCGTTGAAAAGCCTCGGGGCAAAAGACGCCGTATTTAACCACAAGCGCGCAGCCGAAACCAAAAGCTGTGCCGACGCACAGTCAGAGCATGTCCGATAAAATTGAACTTCGCGCAGAGGTGCCGTCCGAATTGGGCGGCCAACGCCTCGATCAAGTCGCTGCCCAACTCTTCGCTGAGCACTCTCGCTCGCGCCTTTCCGCCTGGATCAAAGAAGGTCGCCTGACTGTGGACGGGGCGGTCATCCGCCCGCGCGACATCGTTCATGGCGGTGCCATCCTTGAACTGACTGCCGAGCAGGAAGCTCAGGGTGAGTGGATCGCCCAGGACATCGAACTCGATATCGTCTACGAAGATGACGACATCCTGGTGATCAACAAGCCTGCGGGCCTGGTGGTGCACCCGGCTGCCGGTCACGCCGATGGCACCTTGCTCAACGCCTTGCTGCACCACGTGCCGGACATCATCAATGTCCCGCGCGCCGGTATCGTGCATCGTCTGGACAAGGACACCACCGGTCTGATGGTGGTGGCCAAGACCATTCAGGCGCAGACAAAGCTTGTTACTCAATTGCAGAGTCGCAGCGTCAGCCGGATCTACGAGTGCATCGTGATTGGTGTTGTCACCGCCGGGGGCAAGATCAACGCCCCGATCGGTCGTCACGGCCAGCAGCGCCAGCGCATGGCGGTGATGGAGGGCGGCAAGCCTGCCGTCAGCCACTATCGCGTGCTGGAGCGTTTCCGTTCCCACACTCACGTGCGGGTAAAACTGGAAACCGGTCGTACTCACCAGATTCGCGTGCACATGGCGCACATCAACTTCCCGTTGGTCGGCGATCCGGCGTACGGCGGTCGCTTCCGCATTCCGCCAGCTGCAAACGTGAACATGGTCGAAACCCTCAAGCAATTCCCGCGTCAGGCACTGCACGCGCGTTTCCTTGAGCTGGATCATCCGACGACCGGTCAGCGCATGAGCTGGGAATCGCCGTTGCCGGAAGATTTCGTCTGGCTGCTGACCCTGCTCAAACAGGATCGCGAGGCCTTCATCGGATGAACTGGCTGACGCCGGACTGGCCTGCGCCGGCCAGCGTCAAGGCCTGTGTCACCACCCGCGAGGGGGGTGTCAGCGAGGCGCCGTTCGACAGCCTCAATCTGGGCGATCATGTTGATGATCGTCCCGAGGCGGTTGCCGAGAATCGTCGGCGTCTGACCGATCACTTCTCTATAAAGCCTGCCTGGTTGCAGCAAGTTCACGGGATTGCCGTGGCACATGCTGACCCAGGCATTGTTGCGACTGCCGATGCCAGCTGGACTGCAACGCCCGGTATTGCCTGCACCGCAATGACCGCAGATTGTTTGCCGGCGTTGTTCTGCAATCGCGCGGGTACTCGCGTTGCCGCAGCCCATGCCGGTTGGCGTGGTCTGGCGGCGGGCGTGCTTGAGGCAACTCTCGACAGCCTCGATGTTCCGGCTGCAGAGGTGCTGGTCTGGCTCGGTCCAGCCATTGGCCCGAAAGCCTTTGAAGTCGGCCCGGAAGTGCGGGAAGTCTTCATCAATCAACTGCCTGAAGCAGCAGAAGCGTTCGTACCGAGCGACAATGCCGGCAAGTTCATGGCTGACATCTACATGCTGGCGCGCCTGCGTCTGGCAGCCCGTGGTGTCACTGCTGTTTATGGTGGCGGTTTCTGCACCGTGACCGACCCGCGCTTCTTTTCTTACCGCCGTGCATCTCGCACTGGTCGGTTCGCCTCCCTTATCTGGCTCACCCGCTAGACTTGCCTGACCTGCATCAACTCTCCGCCGCTTGAATCTCGCAGAATCGACCGCATCTACAGTGGTATCTGGCAGGTTTCTTTATTCAGGATGGTTTTTAGGTCCGGCCTGCTCAAAAGGAAGGTGACCCATGCGTATAGACCGTTTAACCAGCAAATTACAGTTGGCCTTGTCCGACGCCCAGTCGTTGGCTGTCGGCCACGATCATCCGGCCATCGAGCCGGCGCACTTGATGCAGGCCATGCTTGAACAGCAGGGTGGTTCGATCAAACCTCTGTTGATGCAAGTAGGCTTCGACGTCAACAGCCTGCGAAAAGAGCTGACCAAAGAGCTCGATCAATTACCAAAAATCCAGAACCCGACTGGCGACGTGAATATGTCGCAGGATCTGGCGCGCCTGCTCAATCAGGCTGATCGTCTGGCCCAGCAGAAGGGCGATCAGTTCATTTCCAGCGAACTGGTGTTGCTCGCTGCGATGGACGAAAACAGCAAGCTCGGCAAGCTGTTGCTCGGCCAGGGCGTGAGCAAGAAAGCCCTGGAAAACGCGATCAACAACCTGCGCGGTGGCGAAGCCGTCAACGACGCCAACCACGAAGAGTCGCGTCAGGCGCTGGATAAATACACCGTCGACCTGACCAAGCGCGCCGAAGACGGCAAGCTCGATCCGGTGATCGGCCGTGACGACGAAATCCGTCGCACCATTCAGGTTCTGCAGCGTCGCACCAAGAACAACCCGGTGCTGATCGGTGAACCTGGCGTGGGTAAAACCGCGATTGCCGAAGGTCTGGCCCAGCGCATCATCAATGGCGAAGTGCCGGATGGCCTCAAGGGCAAGCGTCTGCTGTCCCTCGATATGGGCGCGCTGATTGCCGGTGCCAAGTATCGCGGTGAGTTCGAAGAGCGCCTGAAATCGCTGCTCAATGAGCTGTCGAAGCAGGAAGGGCAGATCATTCTGTTTATTGACGAACTGCACACCATGGTCGGCGCCGGTAAGGGCGAAGGCTCCATGGACGCGGGCAACATGCTCAAGCCTGCGCTGGCTCGCGGCGAGTTGCATTGCGTTGGCGCAACCACGCTCAACGAGTACCGCCAATATATAGAGAAGGATGCGGCCCTCGAGCGGCGCTTCCAGAAAGTCTTGGTTGAAGAGCCGAGCGAAGAAGACACCATCGCGATCCTGCGTGGCCTCAAAGAGCGTTACGAGGTTCACCACAAAGTCGCGATCACCGACGGCGCGATCATTGCGGCAGCCAAGCTCAGCCACCGTTACATCACGGATCGGCAGTTGCCGGACAAGGCCATCGACCTGATCGACGAGGCCGCCAGCCGCATCCGCATGGAGATCGATTCCAAGCCGGAAGTGCTGGATCGTCTGGAGCGCCGTTTGATTCAGCTGAAAGTTGAATCTCAGGCACTGAAGAAAGAAAGCGATGAAGCGGCGATGAAACGCCTGGAAAAACTTCAGGAAGAAATCGTCCGTCTCGAGCGCGAATACTCGGACCTGGAAGAAATCTGGAACTCGGAAAAAGCCGAGGTGCAGGGTTCTGCACAGATTCAGCAGAAGATTGAACAGTCCCGTCAGGAACTGGAAGCCGCGCGCCGCAAAGGCGATCTGAACCGCATGGCGGAGTTGCAGTACGGAGTCATCCCGGATCTGGAACGCAGCCTGCAAATGGTCGACCAGCACGGCAAGAGCGAAAACCAGTTGCTGCGCAGCAAGGTGACTGAGGAAGAGATCGCGGAAGTCGTGTCGAAGTGGACCGGCATCCCTGTCTCGAAAATGCTCGAAGGCGAGCGCGACAAGCTGATGAAGATGGAAAGCCTGTTGCACAAGCGCGTGATCGGTCAGGAAGAAGCAGTCGTGGCGGTTTCCAATGCGGTGCGTCGTTCGCGCGCCGGGTTGTCCGACCCGAATCGTCCGAGCGGCTCGTTCATGTTCCTCGGCCCGACCGGTGTCGGTAAAACCGAGCTGTGCAAGGCACTCGCCGAGTTCCTCTTTGATACTGAAGAGGCGATGGTGCGGATCGACATGTCCGAGTTCATGGAGAAACATTCCGTTGCTCGGCTGATCGGTGCGCCACCGGGATACGTGGGTTACGAAGAGGGCGGTTACCTGACCGAAGCGGTGCGGCGCAAGCCTTACTCGGTGATCCTCTTGGACGAAGTCGAGAAGGCGCATCCGGATGTGTTCAACATTCTGCTGCAAGTGCTTGAGGATGGTCGCCTGACCGACAGTCATGGCCGTACGGTCGATTTCCGCAATACCGTGATTGTCATGACCTCTAACCTCGGCTCGTCGCAGATCCAGGAGCTGGTCGGTGATCGTGAGGCACAACGTGCGGCAGTCATGGATGCGCTGACTTCGCACTTCCGTCCGGAGTTCATCAACCGGGTCGACGAGGTGGTGATCTTCGAGCCTTTGGCGCGGGATCAGATCGCGGGTATTACCGAGATCCAGTTGGGCCGCCTGCGCAGCCGTCTGGCCGAGCGCGAGCTGAAGCTGGAACTGAGCCCGGAAGCGATGGACAAGGTGATAGCCGTCGGCTACGACCCGGTCTATGGCGCACGTCCTCTGAAGCGGGCGATCCAGCGCTGGATCGAAAACCCGTTGGCGCAACTGATCCTGTCGGGGCATTTCCTGCCTGGCGCGACAGCAACAGGCGCAGTGGAGAACGATGAAATCGTTTTCAACTGATCCGCAGCGTCAATGAAATAAGGAAGGCCTCGCATTGCGAGGCCTTTTTTTCGCCAGGCTGTTGAACTGAAAGGAAAAGGCTTGTAAAGTGCGCCCCGCAGTCAGTCACCCACAAGGGTTTCAGCTCACTGAGCGGAAATCTGAAATAAGTTGCAAATCATTAACTTGAAAGCGATTTAGGGGGTTGACAGAGGTGTTCTAGGTTGTAGAATAGCGCGCCTCAGACACACGAACGCAGCGATGCGAACGGAGTCTGAAAGCTTCAAGTTTCACCGTTGTAAATTGAAATATGTAGTTCCGTGATAGCTCAGTCGGTAGAGCAAATGACTGTTAATCATTGGGTCCCAGGTTCGAGTCCTGGTCACGGAGCCAATTTCAAACCGGGGTATAGCGCAGTCCGGTAGCGCGCCTGCTTTGGGAGCAGGATGTCAGGAGTTCGAATCCCCTTACCCCGACCATTTTTGGGTCGTTAGCTCAGTTGGTAGAGCAGTTGGCTTTTAACCAATTGGTCGTAGGTTCGAATCCCACACGACCCACCATTTTTGAAACCAGTTAACGCTGGGATCGAATCTTAAGATCAGAGGCCAAAAGCGCTGATCGAAGAAGGCGATCGAAAGGTCGCCTTTTTTTTACCGGGGTATAGCGCAGTCCGGTAGCGCGCCTGCTTTGGGAGCAGGATGTCAGGAGTTCGAATCCCCTTACCCCGACCATATTAAAAATCCTCGTATCGAAAGATACGGGGATTTTTTTTGTCCGCAATTTATAAGCGCAACAGCAACAGTGGTTGTTTGAGGCGTAAAAAAGCCGCGTTTCCAAAGGAAGTCGCGGCTTTGTCCAAGGCCGACTCAGGCGCCGTCTTGATCTTTCAGGTGTTCGAACAGGCCCTTGGGCATTTTCTTGCCGTTGGCTTCGAAGTTGGCTTTCACGTTGTTGTAGGCCTCTTGCTCATCGATGAAGCCGTCATGGTTGGTGTCGATCTTGTCGAAATCTGACTTCGGCGCGACTTTGATGAATTCAGCGCGTGAGACTTTGCCGTCGCCATCGCTGTCAGTCTTGGCCATCGAGGCATCGCCGCATTTGCCTTCACCGCATTTGCCTTCCGGGGTTTTTACCGAGGTTTCTGCTGAAGCGACCATATAGCCCTGAGCCAGCGGCTGCGCGGCGAATACCGAGCCGGACAGCATCAGACCTCCTGCCAGCGCTGCGCCGAACAGGCCAATGGATTTTTTGCCGAGAGTCGAGTGATGGGACATTGCATTCTCCTACGGTTGCACAGCGCAACCACACGTTAAGGACGATCCGCCGGAGCAGGTGTGCTCGGGTGGGGCCATTAGGCGGTGGTGGTGTATCGCGTCTGTGTCGTGGAGCGGGGCGTTTGTAAGCGAAGGTGGGGATGGCGGGGGAGGATACAGTCAGACACATCTCTCCAGATCACCCTCAAACCCTGTAGGAGCATTCGAGTGAAACGAGGCTGCGATCTTTTGATCCTGATCTTTAAAAGCCAGATCAAAAGATCGCAGCGTGCCGCAGCTCCTACAGATGTTGCATCAATGCAGCTTCAGACGCGGCTCAGTCCCGCGACCAATTTTGCTGCCTAGCATCAGCATCGCCGTGCGGAACGGCCCGTACAGCGCCACTTGGTGCATGCGATACAGCGACACGTAAAACATCCGCGCCAGCCAGCCTTCAAGCATCACGCTGCCAGTCAGGTTACCCATCAAGTTACCCACAGCCGAAAAGCGCGACAGCGAAATCAGCGAGCCGTAGTCGGTGTATTTGTATTCCGGCAGGGTCTTGCCTTCGATACGCAGTTTCAGCGACTTGGCCAGCAGCGACGCCTGTTGGTGCGCGGCTTGCGCACGCGGCGGCACGTTGCGGTCGGAGCCAGGTTGCGGGCATGCGGCGCAATCGCCGAACGCGAAGATGTTTTCGTCGCGGGTGGTCTGCAAAGTTGGCAGCACTTGCAGTTGATTGATGCGGTTGGTTTCCAGGCCATCGATATCCTTGAGGAAACCCGGTGCACGAATGCCCGCCGCCCAGACTTTCAGGCTGGCCTTGATTTCGTTGCCATCGGCGGTAATCAGGCTGTCGGCCGTCACTTCGCTGACCGACGCGTTGGTCATCACGTTGACCCCGAGTTTCTCCAGGGTCTTGTGCACCGGCCCGCTGATGCGCTCCGGCAGGGCAGGCAGCACCCGCGGCCCGGCTTCGATGAGGGTGATGTGCATGTTTTCCGGTTTGATGCGGTCGAGGCCGTACGCTGCCAGTTCATGCGCGGCGTTGTGCAGTTCTGCCGCCAGCTCGACGCCGGTAGCGCCAGCGCCGACGATGGCCACGCTGATCTGCTGGATCACATCGGTTTGTCCGGCATGTGCGCGCAGATAGTGGTTGAGCAGTTGCTGGTGGAAGCGCTCGGCCTGTTTGCGGGTGTCGAGGAACAGACAGTGCTGCGCCGCGCCCTGAGTGCCGAAATCGTTGGTGGTACTGCCGACTGCGATCACCAGCGAGTCATACGCCACTTCGCGGGCTGGCACCAGTTCGACGCCGTTTTCGTCGTAGGTGGCGGCCAGCTGGATTTTCTTCGCGGCGCGATCAAGCCCGCTCATGCGCCCCAGCTGGAACTCGAAGTGGTTCCATTTGGCCTGGGCAACATAGTTGAGTTCGTCTTCGGAGGAGTTCAGCGATCCAGCCGCTACTTCGTGCAACAGCGGTTTCCAGATGTGCGTCAGGTTCGCGTCGACCAGCATCACGCTGGCCGTGCCGCGCTTGCCCAGAGTCTTACCCAGACGGGTAGCCAACTCCAGACCGCCGGCGCCGCCGCCGACAATAACAATACGATGGGACATGGGGATAACTCGCAAGGTTTTTAAAGGAAATCGGTGCGGTTACCCGAGCGAGCGCGATGCTGCTCATAGCGTCAGGTAACTGATAAATCGGCTCAACAGGCCCAGACCAATGGTCACTGCCAGCACCAGCACCAGGAGCATCCACGGCCTGAAAGGCCGGCGCTCGACACGGTGTTGGGACAGTTGCAGGTACTCTTCGACATGCTTTTGGTCTTCGGGTTTCAGGCGGCTGGTCATAAAGGCCTCGTCAGGTAGACGTTGCTGAATGTGCAGAAGCTACAGCGGTTTTCAACCGGGGTTGAACGCAGCATAGCCGCTGTCCGGTACCGGTTCGACAGACAGGCTATCGTCGAGGCGAATGATCCCGCTTTGTAACACCCGCGCGGTGATTCCGCCATGCCCGCGCACCGCTTGAAAGGTGCCGGGGCCGAGGTTGTTCTGCAGGCGTGCGCAGGGTTGGCACCAGCCGGTTGTTTCAAAAATCGCCTGACCGATACGAAAGCGCCGGCCCTTGAGGCTGAACAGGTTGATCCCGCTTATAACGAGATTGCGCCGCAGATCTTCAGGTTTTACCGGTTGATCGTGTGGTCGCCCCATCAATGCGCTGATCACCGCCAGATGTTCCCACTGAATCAGCGTCACTTGCCGCGCATTGCGCACCCCGGGGCGGGCGTGGTCGCCGGTCAGTCCGGCTTCAAGGCGTGCCTCAACGGCATCAAGTTCGAGCATCGGTCCACGGGATTCGGGGCGCACGCCGATCCAGCGCACCGTGCCGGTTTGCGGGACATCGGCGATCAATTGCTGCAGCGGCGTCACAGGCTGATCCCTACATCGAAGACGATGCTGCGCCCCAGGTTACTGCGCAGAAAGTCCGGTGCATCGGGGTGCGCAAACAGCACGCGGGCGAACGTCGGGCCGACGAGGGATAGCGAGCGCCAGCCCTGACGCAGATATTCGGTTGGCGGTGGAAAGTGGCTGTTGAGGTCCAGCACTTCGCGCTTGAGGCTGGCGAACGCGATGATGTCCAGTTCGCCCAGATCCATGCCGCGTTCCTTGTAGTTGTGGGCTTTTTTGCGCAGCGTCGGGGCGAGGCGCAAGAGGAATTCATTGGCCGGAATCCGCTTCGGCTTGGCTTCGCGGCGCACCAGTTGACTGAGGGAAAATGCGCTGCGCCGACGTTGCAGTTCATCGCGCCATTCGTCGTTAAGCCTGCGCCCCTCGTCGAGGACGAAGAATACTTCGAAGTTGGCGTCGCGAAACAGCACGTCCGGCGGCTCGCCGGCAGGCGCGAACTCGTCGGCGCGATAAGGAATGTTCAGGCCTTGCAGCAGGCGCTGGCAGACCCAACGCTCACGCTCCCATTTGCGGGCATTGGACAGGAATGCGTTGGCCTGCTCGGCCGCGATGGTCAGCAGGCGTAAGTAATCTGAGTCATCCATAGGCCAAGCTTAGCGTTCAAATGTGATCGAAGTAGTGGCCAGGAACAACTCTTCCCGGTTACGTCATCCCCAGCCAGTTTGGCAGGGCCAGCGAAATCCACGGTACATAGGTTATCAAGATCAGGAACAGTAACAGGATAATCAGCCAAGGCATCGCGGCACGGATGGTGGCACCCAGCGACATGCCTGTCACCGCCGACGTGACGAACAGGTTCAGCCCCACGGGCGGGGTAATCAGCCCGATCTCCAGGTTCACCACCATGATGATGCCCAGGTGGATCGGGTCGATCCCCAACTGCACGGCAATCGGAAACAGGATCGGCGCCAGGATCAGGATGATTGCCGAGGGCTCCATGAACGCCCCCGCCACCAGTAACACGATGTTCACCACCAGCAGGAAAGTCACCGGCGTCAGCCCCGCGCCGATGACCCAGGCGGTGATCTGTTGCGGAATTTGCTCGGTGGTCAACACATGAGCGAACAGCATGGCATTGGCGATGATGAACATCAGCATGATGCTCAGCTTGGCGGATTCCAGCAGCACTTTCGGCGTTTCACGGAAGGTCATGTCCTTGTAGACGAACAGTGCAATGAATGCCGAATAGACCGCCGCCACTGCCGCCGCCTCGGTCGGGGTGAACATTCCTGAGTAAATGCCACCCAGGATGATGACCATCAGCAACAGACCCCAGATGGCTTTGCGTGCTGCCGTAAACCATTCACGAACGGTGGCTCGAGGCATGGCGGGCAGGTTTTTCCTGACGGCGACGATGTAGATGGCAATCATCAAGAAAGTACCCAGCAGCAAACCCGGTATGACTCCGGCCATGAACAGTTTGCCGACCGAAGTCTCCGTCGCAGCGGCGTACACCACCATGACAATGGAGGGCGGAATGAGAATGCCCAGCGTGCCGGCATTGCACACGATGCCGGCACCGAACGCCTGTGGATAACCGGAGCGAACCATGCCCGCAATTGCGATGGAACCTACGGCCGCGACCGTTGCAGGGCTCGAGCCGGACAGCGCGGCGAACAACATGCACGCGAGGACGGCTGCGATGGCCAGGCCGCCGCGAATATGACCGACACACGCATTGGCAAAGTCGATCAGGCGTCGCGCGACGCCGCCCGTGGTCATGAACGCACCGGCCAGTAAAAAGAACGGGATCGCCAGTAACGTGTAGTGCTCGGATGTCTCGAATAACTTGATGGCCAGTGAGCGCACGGAGTCGGGGCTGAACAGAATGATCGTCATCGAGCCGGCCAAACCTAGGGAAATGGCGATCGGTACACCGATGAACATCAGCACGAACAGGGCGACGAAGAGGAACAGAATGGTCATTTCTTGTCATCCTCATGGTCGGTCAGTTTCAGCGCATCTGCGGCTTCATCGGCCAGGCCCAGGCCGGTTTGACGGTTCTGCACGATGCGCACGAGGATTTCGGCAAAGCGAATGAACACCAGAGCGAAACCGACTGGCACGATCAGCCCGATGTGCCACTGCATGATGCCGTAGTGACCGAGATCCTCAGCGCCGATACCGGCGATGAACAACGTTTGAATCCATTCGAAACTGCTGACACTGAGCAGCCCCGCATAGCCGAGACAGCACAGGCAGGCAATGATGGCGATGATGCGCTGAGCCGGTTTGCTTGCCAGCTTCACCAAGGCATCGACACCGATATGCCCGGCAGTGCGCACGCCATAGGACAGGCCAAAAAAGATCAGCCAGGCAAACAGGGCTTTGGTCAACGCGATGCTCCACGTCATGGCCTGGGCCATTCCCATGATGCTGTCGCCAATTGCGAATAACGATTCACTGGCGCCTTGCCATTGCTCGGCGAAGCTGTAGAAAACGCTATAGAGGTTGTTCAGGATGACGTAAACGAACGTCACCAGCGTCATTGCCGCCAACAGGAAAACAATGAAGCCTTCCTCGAAGTGGTCCCAGATGCGCCGCAAGGCATTCATGAATGGCTGCTCCCGATCGAGTGACGACAATGAAACAGGTGCCGCCCCTTTGAGGCAGCACACGCGGGCAGATTTACTGAGCCTGGTTCGAGGCGTCGGCGGCCTTGATCAGGTCGGCGCCGATAGCACCTTCGAACTTCGCCCAGACCGGCTTCATTTTTTCACGCCACTCGCCGCGTTGTTCCGGAGTCAGCAGGATGATTTCAGTGGTTTTGGCGTCGACGATATGCTGTTTGGCGTCCTGGTTGAGCTTCTCGGCGTCTTTGTTCACCTGGGCGGTAACCTCGACGATTATCTTGTCCAGTTCGGTTCTCACATCCGGCGGCAGGCCATTCCAGAACTTGGTGTTGGTGATCAGCATGTAGTCGAGCAAGCCATGGTCGGATTCAGTGATGAACTTCTGCACCTCGTGCATTTTCTGACTGAAGATGTTCGAGTAAGGGTTTTCCGCGCCATTCACCACACCGGTCTGCAAGCTCTGATACACCTCGGCGAAGCTCAACTTGCGCGGGTTGGCTTTCACTGCTTTGAATTGCTCATCCAGTACCGCCGACGCCTGTACACGGAATTTCAGACCCCGGGCATCGCCCGGTACAACCAGCTTCTTGTTGGCGGACAGCTGCTTCATGCCGTTGTGCCAATAAGCCAGCCCTGTGATGTTCTTGCTTTCCATCGACTTGAGCAGTTCCTGGCCTTGAGGGCTGCGCTGGAAACGGTCGACGGCCGAGATGTCGTTGAACAGGAACGGCAAGTCGAATAGCTGCAGTTTCGGTGTGTATTGTTCGAACTTGGCCAGCGACGGTGCAATGAGCTGCACATCACCCAGCAGCAGTGCCTCCATTTCCTTGCCGTCGCCAAACAGCGAAGAGTTCGGGTAGACCTCAACCTTGACCTTGTCCTTCAGACGCTCTTCGACGAGTTTCTTGAACAGCAGGGCGCCTTGGCCTTTGGGCGTTTGCTCGGCGACGACATGGGAAAACTTGATAACGATTGGATCGGCCGCCAGCGCCAGGCCCGATACGCCCAGCGCGAGGGCGCAGACGACCGCGTTGCGCAATGATTTAAGCATTGAGATGTTCCTCTTGTTTTAGTTCTCGTGCGGTTCATGGCTCAAAAGCGTTTGCACGGTGGACAAGAGGAGTCTAGGCAATAAATCTCAAAGGGTTGTCGAGACTAGTATTTCCAGAAAACCGGTGTGAGCAGCACCAGGACGGTGAGGATCTCCAGTCTTCCCAAAAGCATGCCGACAGTCAGCAGCCATTTGGCAGCATCGGGCAGTGTGGAAAAATTACCCGCCGGGCCAATGATCGAGCCAACGCCAGGCCCGACGTTGCAGACGGCGGTAGCCGCGCCACTCAATGCAGTTGTCCAGTCCAGGCCGATGAGCGCCAACCCCATGGCGATCGCCCCGATAGTGATGGTGAAAAAGAATGAAAACGTCAGCAGCGAGCGGGCGATGTCTTCGTCGATGGGGTGTTTGTTGTATTTTTTTCGGATCACGGCGCGAGGGTGGATCAATTGATTCAGACTGCCCATCAGCAGTGTGCCGGCCACTTGAAAGCGGAATATTTTAAGACCGCCAGCGGTGGAACCGGAGCAGCCTCCGACAAAGGTCAGATAGAAGAACAGCAATACGGCAAAACTGCCCCATAACGTGTAATCCCCCAGCGCTACGCCGGTCGTCGTGACCACCGATGTCACGTTGACCGCCACGATCCGGAACGCTTCCCACCAGCCGTACTCGCTGTGCAAGCACAGCCAGGTACCGACCAGCACCCAGGTAATGAGCAAAAAGCCAATGAACCCGCGTACCTGATGATCTTTGAACAAGGCCCGTTTGTTGCCGCGAAGCATGCTCACATACAGCGTGAAAGGGAGGCTGCCCAGAATCATGATAGCGACCGCCACCCAATGAATGGACGGTTGCGTCCAATGTGCGAGCGAGGCATCGGAGGTCGAAAATCCTCCTGTGGAAATCAATGACATTGAATGGTTGATGGCTTCGAACGGCGTCATCCCTGCTATCCACAGGGCCAGCGTGGCAAGACCGGTAAGCCCGATATAAAGCCCCAGAATGTATTTGGCGGCGACATGGGAGCGCGGCGTGACCTTTTCCGACCAGTCGGATGATTCAGTCTTGAATAGCCGCATGCCCCCGACCCGCAGTAATGGCAGGATAGCCACCGCCATGCCGATGAAGCCGATCCCGCCCAGCCAATGCAGCATCGATCGCCAGATCAGCAATCCTGGAGATGCCGTGTCCAGCCCGGTGAGGATGGTCGATCCAGTCGTGGTGATGCCTGACATCGTTTCAAAAAACGCATCGGTGTAGCTGATGTGCTGGATAAGCACCATGGGCAATGCGGCGAATATGCACACAACCACCCAACTGGCGGTCGTCAGCATGTACATATCGCGAGGACGCAAATGAACGTTCTCGGGGCGACCCTTGTTAATCATCAGCAGCCCGCAAAGCGCTGTGATCAAGCTCGACCACAGGAAGGCCGACATATCATCTTTGCGATCATGGATCACCAGCGTCAGCATCGGTATCAGCATGCTCACCGCCAGCGTGATCAGAATAATTCCCAGAATGAAGCTGATGAGCCGTACTACCGCAATGGACATAGATAACGCCTGTTTTGTTAGCGCCGCGCAGTATCGGCGGGCCTGTTGTCTCGTCCCGTAAAGTTTTCGTAACTTTTTCTTTCCTCCGTATTTACTGCACGCCACGCGCAGAAGCGTGACACGGCGAGTCGCAAACGGCGGTATAGACTGAGATCTGTCTCGACGGGAGATCCGCGTGAAAAATATATCAGTGTTGCTGCTCGATCTTCGGCTGGCGTGGCCCCAGGCGTCAGCGAAGGCTCACCTATGATCGGCGCCGAACTGCTGTCATCCACAAGCCTGACGCTCGGATGGCTGATTTACCTGCCGGTGCTGCTCTGGGCGATTGTTCGTGCTCCCTGGGTCGAATTGTTCAGTGACAGCCGTCGCCAGCATCTGTTGTTCGGCACGGTGTTCGCGTTGTTTCTGTTGTGGCTGGTGCGCCGAGATTTCGACACCGGAGTGTCTTATCACTTCATTGGCATGACGGCGGTGACGTTGCTACTGGACTGGCCGCTGGCGATTGTCGGCGGGTTGGTGGCGCAGGTCGGTCTGTTGCTGCTCGGGCGCCAGGATCTCGCGGCGCTGGGGGTCAACGGTGCGTTGTTCATTCTGCTGCCGGTGCTGATTACCGAGTGCGTGGCGATCCTCGTCGAGCGCGCCCAGCCACGCAATCCTTTTGTGTACATCTTCTGCTCCGGGTTTCTCGCCGCCGCGCTGTCGGCGTTGCTGTGTCTGCTGCTGAGCCTGACATTGCTCTGGTACGACGGCCTGTTTGCCATGCCCGAATGGCTGGAAGACTTTATCGGCTACCTGTGGCTGATCATATTCCCCGAGGCTTTCATCAACGGCATGGTGGTCAGCGCACTGGTGGTGTTCAGCCCGGAATGGCTGGAGACGTTCAATCGCACGCGCTACCTTTCGGCACCCTGGAAGGACGACGACCCCAAGTCTTGATCCATATCAAACCCGCCACGCGCGCGGCATTTCATGCTCGGCCAAATCCCTTCAGGAGTGGCAGCATGAGTGTTTACGAGTGGGCGCGGCAGCAAACCCGGCAGAGTCTGGAGATGGCGCAAGAAGTAGGTTTTGACCCGGGTTTGAGCTTGCGCGCCTTGCTCAGTGCGGTGGTGCAACAGAGCAAGACCGTGCGCAACGCCGAAGACTTGGCCGACGAGTTGCGCTTTCTGGCGGAAAACCTCGACGACGATCAGGACTACGGCTTCATGCGACCCTGACGGGATCAGTGGCGCGGATCGAAATCGCCGGAAAACAGTTCATCCTCGGCATCCGGTGCGACCGGGATCTTGTGCTCTTCGGAGGCCCAGGCGCCGAGGTCGATCAGTTTGCAGCGATCGGAGCAGAACGGCCGGAATTTGTTATCCGGCGTGAATTCCACGGGGGCGCCACACGTTGGGCATTCTACGGTTGGGATCTGGCTCATGATTGGCCTCCACTTAAAGTCAGGTAAAAGTCATGCAGGCGCTCGACCTCGCTGTGCAGCCAGGCGAGGTCGCGGTCGTTGACCACCACGTCGTCGGCACGGCTCACGCGGTCTTCACGGCTCGACTGGGCCTTGAGGATCGCCTGAACCTGCTGTTCGCTGGTCTGGTCACGCTGCAAGGTGCGTTCGATCTGCAGTTGTTGCGGAGCGTCGATCACCAGGATTCGCTGGGTCATCGCGTACTGCCCGGATTCGATCAACAGCGGCGAAACCAGAATCGCATAGGGCGATTTTGCCTGCGCCAGATGATGGGCGATTTCCTCGGCGATCAACGGATGCAGCAGGGCTTCGAGCCAGCGGCGCTGCTCCGGGACTTCGAAGATCAGCTTGCGCAGGGCGGCGCGATCCAGCGTGCCGTCAGCCTGCAACACGCCAGCGCCGAAGTGCTCGGCAATCCTGGCCAGCGCCGGGCGCCCCGGCTCGACCACCCAACGTGCTGCGTGATCAGCGTCGACCACATGGATGCCAAGGTCGATGAAGTGCTGGGCCGCGGCGCTTTTGCCGCTGCCGATGCCGCCGGTCAGGCCGAGAATCCAGGGTTTTTCCACAGGGGTATTCATTTCAAACCGACAAACTGCCAATAGAAGTCGGTTATTTGACCACCCCAGAGCAAGGCAATCCAGCCGGCAATTGCCAGATAAGGTCCGAAGGGGATCGGCGTCGAGGTTTTCTGCTCGCGCACACGCAGCAAAATCACCCCGATAATCGCTCCCACCAGCGAAGACAACAGGATCGTCAGCGGCAGAATCTGCCAGCCACCCCAGGCGCCGAGCAGCGCCAGCAGCTTGAAATCACCGTGACCGATGCCGTCCTTGCCGGTCAGCAGTTTGAACAGCCAGAACACCGACCACAGCGCCATATAACCGGCCACCGCGCCCCACATGGCATCGTGCAGCGGCACGAACAGCCCGAAACTGTTGACGATCAGCCCCAGCCACAACAATGGCAGCACCAGCACATCGGGCAACAATTGATGCTCGGTGTCGATCAGGCTCATCGCCAGCAAGCCCCAGGTGAGGAAGATCAACAGACAGGCCGCCCAGCCAAAACCCACATGCCAGGCGATAAACGCTGAAAGCAGTCCACAACTCAGTTCGGCCAGCGGATAGCGTTTGCTGATGGGCGCTGCGCACGCGGAGCAGCGCCCGCGCAGCCACAGATAACTGAGCAGCGGAATGTTTTCCCACGCACGAATTCGATGTGCGCAGTGCGGACACTCGGAGTGCGGCAGCATCAGGTTGTAAGTGGGCTGCGGCGTTTCGCCGGGTAGACCGAGTACGTCCTGCGCCTGCTGGCGCCAATCGCGTTCGAGCATTTTCGGCAAGCGCCAGACCAGCACATTGAGAAAGCTGCCGACGATAAGACCGAGCAGCAACGCGGTGAAGACAAAGGCCAGTGGGTACAGGGCAAACAGTTCGTCGATAGGCATGTCAGATCGCTGAGCCGAGTTGGAAGATCGGCAGGTACATCGCCACCACCAGACCGCCGACAATCACCCCCAGGACGACCATGATGAACGGCTCCATGAGGCTGGTGAGGTTGTCGACCATGTTATCCACTTCGTCCTCGTAAAACCCGGCGACCTTGGCGAGCATCTCGTCCAGCGCGCCGGACTCTTCGCCGATGGCAGTCATCTGCACCGCCATGTTGGGGAAAACCCCGGTGGTGCGCATGGAGAAATTCAACTGCATGCCCGTGGAAACGTCTTGGCGGATGCGCAATACCGCACGCTTGAACACCACGTTACCCGTGGCGCCGGCCACCGAGTCGAGCGCTTCCACCAACGGTACGCCGGCAGCAAACGTGGTCGACAAGGTCCGGGCGAAGCGTGCAACGGCGGATTTGTACATCAGCGTGCCTACCAACGGCAGCTTCAATAGCCAGGTGTCTTTGCGATCGCGCATCGCCTGGGATTTTTTCAGCGCATGGCGGGTGCCGAAAAAAGCGGCCACCAGAGCAACGAGTATCGCCCACCACCATTGCTGCATGAATTCCGAGAGGCTGATGACCATCAGGGTGAACCCAGGCAACTCTGCACCGAAACCGGAAAAAACCGACTCGAACTGCGGCACCACTTTCACCAGCAGAATCCCGGTTACCACGGCTGCAACCAGCACCACGGCGGTGGGGTAGGTCATGGCTTTCTTGATCTTGGCCTTGAGGGCTTCGCTTTTTTCCTTATAGGTTGCGACCCGTTCCAGCAGCGTATCGAGGGCGCCGGACTGTTCGCCGGCATCCACGAGGTTGCAATACAACTCATCGAAATATTGCGGCTTCTTGCGCAGGGCGTTGGCGAAACTGTTGCCGGCGGCGACCTCCTGTTTCACCTCGTCGACCAGTTTGCGCATGGCCGGGTTTTCGAAGCCCTCACCGATGATGTCGAACGACTGCAGCAGCGGCACGCCAGCCTTCATCATGGTCGCCATCTGCCGCGTGAACAGGGCGATGTCGCGGGGCCTGATGCGTTTGCCGAAGCTGAAAAACGAGGCGGTTTTTTTGCGCACCTTCCCCGGATTGATCCCTTGTTTGCGTAGTTGAGCCTTGATCAGTGCCGGGTTCTGCCCGCTTAATTCACCGCTGAGTTTGCTGCCTTTCTTGTCCGTGCCTTCCCAGGCGTAGACGCTGATTTTCGCTGCCTCGACTGCCATGTTCAGTCCTTGGTGACCCGGTTGATTTCTTCCAGGCTGGTAATGCCTTGCATGGCCTTGCGCAGACCTGAGGTACGCAAGTCGTCGTAGCCGTCGCGGCGCATCTGAATGTCGATTTCCAGCGAGTTGCCCTCGGCCATGATCAGTCGTTGCAGGTCTGCTGTGTTCTTCACCACTTCATAAATCCCCACGCGTCCCTTGTAACCGCCATTGCAGTGATCGCAACCGACTGGCTCGTAGATCGTGAAACTGCCGATGCGTTCCTCGGGGAAGCCTTCCTTGATCAGGGTTTCGCGCGGAATCTCGATGGCTCTCTTGCAGTGGCTGCACAACTTGCGCGCCAGCCGCTGGGCGATGATCAGGCTGACAGAGGTGGCGATGTTGAAACCGGGGATACCCATGTTGTGCAGTCGCGTCAGGGTTTCGGCGGCGCTGTTGGTGTGCAGTGTGGACAATACGAGGTGACCGGTTTGCGCAGCCTTGATCGCGATCTCGGCGGTTTCCAGATCGCGGATCTCGCCGACCATGATCACGTCCGGATCCTGACGCAGAAACGAGCGCAAGGCCTGGGCAAAGTCGAGCCCCTGCCTGGGGTTGACGTTGACCTGGTTGATGCCTTCCATGTTGATCTCCACCGGGTCTTCGGCGGTGGATATGTTGATGTCGACCGTGTTGAGAATATTCAGCCCGGTGTACAGCGACACGGTTTTGCCCGAGCCAGTGGGGCCGGTGACCAGAATCATCCCTTGTGGCTGCTTCAGTGCTGCCAAATACAGCTCTTTCTGCTCAGGCTCATAGCCGAGGGCGTCGATGCCCATCTGCGCGCTGGAGGGGTCGAGGATCCGGATCACCACTTTCTCGCCCCACAGGGTCGGCAGGGTATTGACCCGGAAGTCGATCGACTTGCTTTTGGACAGGCGCATCTTGATCCGTCCGTCCTGCGGTTTGCGCCGTTCCGAGATGTCGAGGCTGGCCATGACTTTCAAACGTGCGGCGATGCGCCCGGCCAGTTGGATCGGCGGCCTGGCCACCTCGCGCAAAATGCCGTCGGTGCGCACCCGTACCCGGTAGTTCTTTTCGTAAGGCTCGAAATGCAGGTCGGAGGAGCCGCTCTTGATCGCATCGAGCAGCATCTTGTGGACGAAACGCACCACCGGCGCATCGTCGGCGTCTTGCCCGCCGATGGCGTCCTGCTTGTTGTCGTCGATCGATTCGACATCGAGGCCGTCGAGATCAACGTCGGCCATGTCTTCGAGACCGCTGGCGTGGGTGTCGAAGAATTTTTCGATGGCGTCGCTGAGCTTGTCGTCCTCCACCAGGATGGCTTCGGTGCTCAATCCGGTGCTGAACTGGATGTCGTTGATCGCTTGATGATTGCTGGGGTCGGAAATCCCCACGAACAGCTTGTTGCCGCGTCGCCACAAGGGCAGGGCGTGATGCTGGCGTATCAGTTTTTCACTGACCAGGCCTTTGGGCTGGGTTTCCTTGTCCAGGCAATTAAGGTCGAGGAACGCCATGCCAAAGTGCTCGGAGGCGATCTCGGCTACCTGCGCGCTCTTTACCAGTTTGTTCTGCACCAGATAACTGACCAGCGACAGCCGATTGCGCTGGGCCTGTTGCGAGGCCTGCTCGGCGCTTTTTTCCGTCAGCAGTTCGGCCTGCACCAATTGTTTGGCCAGACCGCTCAGAGCGATGTCATTCATGGGGATTCCGCACGCTTGCCGTTCATGACTTATAGCCTAGTCAAGTGAGAGCGCCTAACACGGTCGGTGCAGGTGACAAAAAGTGTCAGATAGTGCGGTTGCGGGTTGTAGGAAACTGCGTAGGGCGACGCTGGCGCTTTGTGTGCAGGGCTCAGGCGCTTGGCATGGGCTATGCTCGGTTCATCTCAGATCATGAGATTTCGACTCATGCATGGAGCGTTTCTATGAAAAAACAACAAGGTTTTACGCTGATCGAGCTGCTGATCGTTGTGGCGATCATCGGGATTCTGGCGACTATCGCCCTGCCGCAGTATTCGAAATATCAGGCGCGATCCAAGGTAACGGCGGGGCTGGCAGAGATCAGCGCTCTGAAAGTGCCGTTTGAAGACACCATCAATCAGGGCACCGATCCGACGCTGACACTGGTGGCCGGTGGTGCTGCGGCGACGACATCCAACTGTACATTGGCGGCTACGGGCACAGCCTCGTCGGGTGCCGGTTCAATCACTTGCACACTGGTCAATGCGCCAGGTCCGGTGCTGGGCAAAACCATCACACTCAGTCGCTCAGGCGCAACCACGGGTGCCACATCGGGCGTGTGGACGTGTGCAACGACGGTTAATGCCGAATATTCCCCTAAAGGCTGCACGGCCAGCGGTGCGTAATTCGTCAGGCTACATTCAATAGATGCCCCGCAATGCGGGGCATTTTTCATTGCGCAGCGCTTCACAAAAGCTTCAATAATTTCAGCGCCTTAGGAACTTTTCAAAAAGCCGCAACTTGCATGTGAATATTCAACAAGTCATGCATTTTGCATGAATCCGGAATTTTGCATTATTTGTAAGCTGTTGATTTATAACGATTTTATGTCTTCCAAAAAGTTGGCACAGCGTTCGCAATATCTACGGTAACCCTGCTGACAAGACATCCAGCAGACTTTCCAGAAAAACAGGAGTTACTCGTATGAAGAAGTTCGCTATCACTGCCGCTGCTGCTACCGCGCTGACCCTGACCATGGCTTCCGGTGCATTCGCACAATCGGCTCAGGCTACCCAGGCTCCAATGACTCTGGCTGCCGGTGAAGTCACCGAGATGAAACAAGATACTTCCGATACCTGGATCACCACCAAGGTCAAAGCTGACCTGGTAACCGAAAAAGGCATTCCAGGTACCGACATTAAAGTTGAAACCAACCAAGGCGTTGTATCGCTGTCGTCGACTACTGCCGTAACCGATTCGCAGAAAACTACTGCAGTAGCCATCGCCAAGAAAATCAAAGGCGTTAAAGCGGTCTCCGCTGACGGCCTGAAAGCCGAGTAAGGCATGACTTCTCGCCTGGACCGGGAGAAGGGGCGACAGACGGGCCGAGCAATACGTCTGCCGCAACTTTAGAGTTCATGCGACCGGTCACACGGATGTGACCATTACAGGCCCCGGCACTTTGTGTCGGGGCCTGTTTTATTTTGTAGAAGCAAAAAGATCGCAGCCTTCGGCAGCTCCTACACAGGAATGTGGTTCCCCTGTAGGAGCTGCCGAAGGCTGCGATCTTTTGATCTGTTCAGTTACCGCGTTTGCTATTGATCTGCTTCAGGCGATTGCCTTCGAAACGCAGGTATTGATACATGCCGTTGCTCGGGCCGTAGGTCCATTCCTCGACCTGAAACTCTTCCCGGCGATTGGCGCTGCGTTTGTAACCCAGCACATCGCGGCTCACCGGCTCGCCGCACTTCTGTAGCACCTCGCTTGCGCGGTCGCCGAGGCTGATCAGTTGGCTGCCGCAACGCAGCGTATCGGAGGCCAACGCCTGGCCAGCAACGAATGTCAGTGCCATTGCCGCCAGCCATTTGCGTTTGCTCATTCGGCATCCAGATGCATTTGCGTCACTACCCGACCGTCGCTTTCAGCCTCGCCCAGATTGGTGTCGATGAAGTACACGCGGTCGTCAGCCAGTTGGCCCTTGTCCACCAGAAAATCCTTGATGCTGCTGGCACGGTCCTGACCCAACTGACGCAGCAGCACATCGCTGGTACTCCAGAACTGGATCACGCCTGCGCGCATTTTCGCTGTGCGTTCTTCCTTGCCCAGATCCTTCCATTCGGCCGGCGGCTGAGTCTTCAGACGGGTGCGATAAATGCCTTCGAGCAGTGGGCCTTTCTCGCTGTCCGGCACGTCAATCAAGGACGCCTGAGCCGGGACTTTATCGCCGCGGCGCTGGAGCATCTTGTAGTAGTTGTATTGGTATTCACGTTCCAGGCGCTGTTCGGCGAGCAATGGGCCGTCGCTGCTTTTGGCGGCGACACCCTCGATTTCCAGGCGCAGGGCCGGACGCTCCTTGAGTGCCTGGGACAGCTTGATCAGCGCACCCTCGGCATCCTTGTTCAACTCGCTGGAGCCCGGCGCGAACGACACTGTGCCGAGATCCTGGGAGCCGCCACCACTGACCAATCCACCAATCATCTTGAATGGCGCCGCAGCGGCTTTGACGATCAGATTGCGCAGGGTCTGCCAGACAATCGGCATCACGCTGAATTGCGGATTGTTCAAGTCGCCCGTTACGGGTAATTCGATGGAGATTTTGCCGTCGACGTCTTTGAGCAACGCGATTGCCAGTTTCAGCGGCAGGCTTGTCGCGTCCGGACTGTCGACTCTCTCACCCAGTTGCAATTGCTCGACCACCACTTTGTTCTCGGCCTTCAGTTGGCCCTTGGTGATCAGGTAATGCAGGTCGAGGTTGAGCCGGCCCTTGCGGATGCGGTATCCGGCGAATTTGCCGGAGTAGGGCGTCAGGGTGGTCAGCTCGACCCGTTTGAAACTGGTGGTGATGTCGAGGCTGGCCATCGGGTCGAACGGATTGACCGCACCCTTGATAGTCACCGGCGCATAGCGATCAACCTTGCCTTTGATATCGACAGTGGCCGGTTTCGACTGTCGACTGTCGATGGTGCCGATCTGGCCGTTGAGTTGCTGGACAGCGGTGGCGAAATTCGGCGTCAGGCTGAAGTCGGCGAAGTTGGCCGAGCCGTCGTTGATGGCGATACCACCGATGCGAATGCCCAGTGGTTTGTCTTTGCTGGCCGGTTTGGCGGCGGCGGTTTTTGCGCCGCTGTCGGCAGGCTGCGGAATCAGCAGATCATCGATGTTGGTGGTGCGGTCATCGTTGATCATGAAGCGCACGTACGGCTGGAACAGGTTGACCTTGTCGATCGACAGGCTGTCGCCGTGCTGGTAGTTCAGGCCTTCCACGACCACTTGCTGCCACTTGAGGAAGTCGCGGGTTTTCAGGGTGTCGAGGGTGTGCAGTTGATCGATCTGCGCGCGGCCGGTCACGCTGAGCGCCAGCGGTTCGGTGCTCTTGAGGTTGACCTTGAGGTCACTGCCGAGCATGCCGCTGCGCAATTCGAGACGAATGAACGGATTGATGTAGGACTGCGCGACACGCAGGTCGATGTCCTGGGTTTTAACGTTGAGCTGGGCGTTGACCGGCGCCAGATTGACCGTGCCATCGGCGAGGATCTTGCCCTGCTTGCCCAGCCCGGTATCGAGCTTGAGCTTGAAGGGTGAGCCATTGAGGCTGTCAAAATCCTGCAGATCGACGTTCAGCGGGGTGACATCCAGTGTCACCGGTGGATTGGCCGACCGGTCGGCCAGATGGACGGTGTAGTTGCGCAGTTGCACATCTTTGAGCAGTACTTGCCATGGCTTGTCTGGCGCGCTCGGTTCAGGTTTCGGCGAATCGGCGGTTGCGGGTGTGCTGGCCGGTTCGGCGGCGGCTTTGGCGGCAGGTTTCGACGGCTGGCTGGCGAACAGTTTCTGCCAGTCCAGTTGCCCGTCGGCCTCCAGAGCGGCCCAGGTTTCGAGTTTCTGGCTGCGAATCTTGCCGACTACCACTTGCTGTTTCGCCAGGTCCACCGAGGTCTCGCTGATGTCGAGGCGTTCGAGTTTTGCCAGTGGGCGTCCATCGGGTGCCTTGATCGCGAACGGCGCGATGCTCACCGCAACGTTGTTCAACTGCAGCTCGGTTTGTTTCGACAGATTGAGTTTGTATTCGGTGCTGAGGTTCATTACGCCGTTTTCAAGAACCAAGGGCACTGCGTCTCGCACGTAAGGCCAAAACGCTTTCATATTGCCGTCGGTAATTTTCAGCGTGCCTTCGGAGGCGATCGGGATCAGGCTGAAATTGCCGCTCCAGTCGATTCGGCCACCGTTGGGGCCAATCGCGACCAGAGTCATGTCGGCGCTGTCTTCGGGCAGGGTGCTGAGATTTTTCAGCTCGAAGTTGAGATCGTCGTAGAGGAATTCGATGGGTTCGCTCGGGCGCACATCCTGAAAGTGCACGACACCGTTGGCGAGTTTGATCTGGTCGATGCGCAGAGGAAACGGCTTGGCTTCGGGATCGACGGGTGTCGGTTCGCTGGCGGGTATGTTGAACAGACCGAGCAGGTTGAGCTTGCCGTCTTTGGCGAAGAGGATTTCGGTCTTCGGTTTGTCCAGTTCGATGTTGGACAGATGGACTGCTTTCGTCCACAGGCTGTCGAGCTCCAGGTCGGCGTACAGGCGTTCAAAACCGACCTGTTCTTTGCCGGGCTCACCGATGACCAGGCCCCACAAGGTGACTTCAAGGCTGAACGGATTGAGTTCGATGCGCTGGATATGCGCAGGCACCGCCGCGTAGTTGGCCAGTTGCTGGTTGGCAACACGCAAGGCGATGCCCGGTAAAATCAGAAACCCCAGCAAGCTGTAAAGGGCCAGAACGGTCAACAGTGCGCCAATCGCGCGAATCAATCCTTTGGGCATGTGCGGCTTCATCTGTCGTAATCGGAGTGCCTTGGAGTATGGCACGCGATTCTGGTTCCGAAGTACCTGGTGTGGAGCAGGATTGTTCAGATTTGTCTGCAATTTTGTAGGAGCTGCCGCAGGCTGCGATCTTTTGATCAAAAAAAACAAAGTCAAAAGATCGCAGCCTGCGGCAGCTCCTACATGGGAATGTGTTCAGAGTTGCAGGATCAGGGTTTTCAGTGGCGGCTGTTGGTCCAGCGACGGGAAATCCGCGCCCGGGGTCATCACGCTCCACTCACGCACCGGGCGCCCGGCCTTCTCGGCGCAACGCAGGACCTGTTCGCGCCAGTCGTCCATGCTGACTTTCGCCAGGTTGTTGCAGCAGATCAGTACACCGTTGTCGGCGGTGGTCAGCAGGGCTGGTTTGAGCAGACTTTGATAGTCGCGCAGCAGGTCGACGGTGCCGAACGCGCTCTTGGCCCAGGCCGGCGGATCGAGCAGCACCAGATCGTATTGGCGCTGTTCCAGGCGCTGATAGCTCGGCAGTTTCTGCCCGCGTCGTTGACTGATGGGCAGACCGGCCAGTTGGCGGATGGCCGGAAAGTAGTCGGACTGGACGAACTCCATTTCCGGCAACTGCGGATTGAGCAAACCGTTTTCGCGACCGACCGCGAGATTGCCCTCGGCAAAATCCAGGTTGCACACTTCACGGGCACCACCGGCCGCGGCACTCAAGCCAACGCCGCAGGTGTAGGCGAACAGGTTGAGCACGCTTTTGCCTCTGGCGTGATCCTTGACCCAGCCGCGGGTGTTGCGCAGGTCGAGGAACAGCAGCGGATCCTGCCCGGCATGGCGTCCGCGTACTCGGTAATTCAGGCCCCATTCGTGACCGACCAGATCCGCCAGTGCAGCGTCGTCGGCGCGGTAGACGTGGTCTTCACGGTCGATACGCGAATTGCCGCGAGAACGGTCGTTGTAGACCAGCAAGGTCTCCAGGCCCAGGGTCTGGTTGACGATGGCGTGCAGTTGCAGCAACTCGTCACGCTCCAGCGTCTGGTGAAAGCTTTGCACCAGCAACTGCGGGCCGTAACGGTCGATGGTCAGGCCGCCGGCGCCTTCCTGGCTGCCATGGAACAGGCGATAGCAGTCGGTGCCCTGGCTGTGCAGTACAGAGAGCAAGTCCTGACGTTGATCGAGGGCGGCGCGCAGCGCCTGATTCAAGGAAGACATGCGGGCGCCTTGCTGGAGGGAATTGGGGCGCGGGAGTTTAGCAGCTTGGCGGGCGACCGAGGTGCTGCCTTCGCGAGCAAGCCTTTGGTTCCGGTCAGGTCAACAGCCCCATCCGCCGCTTTGCCCGTTGCACCGAGCCATTGCGCATCGCCCAGCGCAGCATCGGCGCGCTGCGCTTGACGCTGGCGCGGATCAGTTGGCGTTGCAGCGGATTCTGCCGGGCGTCGAGCATGTCGCTGGCCCAGTCTGGCAACAGGTCGATGCCGGCCTTCATCATCAGATCGCCAAATGGCCGCGCCATCAGGCTGGGGGCCGGGGCTTCGAGCAGCAGGCGCAGAACTTCGCGGCTGCGCTCATCACAGAGCAATTGCGGGCGCATGCGTTGCAGATAATCCGCCACGGCCTGCCGCGATTTCGGCACATCCCGGGCGCCGAGACGCTCGGCGACCACGGCGATTTCCGCGTAATAACGGTCCTGATCTTCCAATGACAACTGCGGATTGCGATAACGCAGATGCGCAGCGAGAAAGTTACTGACTTCCGCCACATGCACCCATGTCAGCAAATCCGGATCGCTGGCCGCATAAGGCCGGCCATCTGGCGCCGTGCCGACCACTTGCAGGTGAATGGTGCGGACTTTCTCGATCAACCAGTCGGCGTCGCGGCGTGAACCGAAAGTGGTGCCGGAGACAAACTGACTGGTGCGGCGCAAACGTCCGACCATGTCTTCACGAAAGTTCGAGTGGTCCCAGACCCCGGCCAGCGCCAGCGGATGCAGCGCCTGCAGCAATAGCGCACTGATACCGCCGATCAACATGCTGCTGAAGTCACCGTGCACCTGCCAACTGACCGACTCGGGACCAAACAGCCCCGGGTCGCCCTTGGGGTTTTCCAGATCAAGCTGACCGAGGGACAGACCGGTCAGGCTCATGAGTTGGTTTTCGATACGGCTGCGGATGAATTCCATGAGCACTCAGTGAGAGAGGAGGGGCGCGCTCGGTTGGCCGCGCCCGCCAGGGTTACTGATTGAGGCGCGTGTCGATCAGGCCTTGCACCACGCTCGGATCGGCCAGGGTCGATGTGTCACCGAGGCTGTCGAGTTCGTTGCAGGCGATCTTGCGCAATATGCGCCGCATGATCTTGCCTGAGCGGGTTTTCGGCAAGGCCGGCGCCCACTGGATCAGATCCGGTTTGGCGAAGCTGCCGATCTCCTTGCTGACGTGGGCCAGCAGTTCTTTTTTCAATTCATCGCCGGGCTCGGTGCCGTTCATCGGTGTGACGAAGGCGTAAATGCCCTGGCCTTTGACGTCATGTGGGTAACCGACCACCGCGGCCTCGGCGATGCTGTTGTGCAGCACCAGCGCGCTTTCCACTTCGGCGGTGCCGATTCGATGGCCGGAAACGTTGATCACATCGTCGATACGTCCGGTGATCCAGTAATCGCCGTCCTCGTCGCGGCGGGCGCCGTCGCCGGTGAAGTAGTAGCCGGGGTAGGGCTTGAAGTAGGTATCGACCATCCGTTGCGGGTCGCCGTAGACACTGCGGATCTGCCCCGGCCAGCTTGATTTTATGGCGAGCACGCCGCTGCCGGCGCCTTTGATCTCCTTGCCGTGTTCATCGAGAAGCACCGGTTGCACGCCGAACATCGGTTGCGTGGCGCAGCCTGGCTTGATCCGCTGCGCGCTGACCAAGGGGCTGAGCATGATGCCGCCAGTCTCGGTCTGCCACCAGGTATCGACGATGGGGCAGCGTTGTTCGCCGACCACGTTGAAATACCATTCCCACGCTTCCGGGTTGATCGGCTCACCGACGCTGCCGAGTAATCTGAGGCTTTGTCGGGAAGTTTCCTTCAGCGGTTCGGCACCTTCGCGCATCAACGCGCGCAGTGCCGTCGGTGCGGTGTAGAAGATATTGACCTTGTGCTTGTCGATGACCTGCCAGAAGCGCGAGCTGCTCGGATAGCTCGGCACGCCTTCGAACATCAGCGTGGTCGCGCCATTGGCCAGTGGTCCGTAGACAATGTAGCTGTGGCCGGTCACCCAGCCGACGTCGGCCGTGCACCAGAACACTTCGCCGTCGCGGTAATCGAGCACATATTTGAAGGTCATCGCCGCTTGCAGCAGATAGCCGCCGGTGGTGTGCAGCACCCCTTTGGGTTTGCCGGTGCTACCGGAGGTGTAGAGGATGAACAGCGGGTCTTCGGCGTCCATTGGTTCTGGTGGGCAATCGTCGCTGACGTCGCGCACGGCCTGGTGATACCAAAGGTCTCGGCCCTCGACCCAATCGACCTTGCCTTGCGTGCGCTCGACCACGATGACAGTGCTGACATCCGGGCAACTTTGCAGGGCTTTGTCGACGTTGCTTTTCAGCGGCACGAATTTGCCCCCGCGCACGCCTTCGTCGGCGGTGATCACGGTGCGGCAGTCGGCATCAAGGATACGGTCGCGCATGGAGTCAGGGGAAAAGCCGCCAAACACCACCGAGTGAACGGCGCCGATTCGGGTGCAGGCGAGCATGGCGTAAGCGGCCTCGGGAATCATCGGCATGTAGATGCACACCCGATCGCCTTTCTTCACGCCACGGCTTTTCAGCACGTTGGCCAGTCGGCAGACGTGATGATGGAGTTTTTTGTAAGTGATTTGCGCCGATTCGGCAGGGTCGTCGCCTTCCCAGAGCAACGCGGTCTGATCGCCGCGCTGTGCAAGGTGACGGTCGATGCAGTTGTAACTGACATTCAGCTTACCGCCGGCAAACCAGGCGGCTTCACCGGTTTTCAGGTCGTAGCGCTGAACGGTCTGCCACGGCGTGCTCCAGTCGAGGAAGCGCGTGGCCTGTTCGGCCCAGAAGGTGCTGGGGTGTTCAATGGATTCGCGGTACAGGCGCTGATAGTCGTCCTGACTCAACTGAGCAGCCCGGCGGACGGCATCGGCTTGGGGGAACGTGCTGATATCGAACATGACGGTTCCTTATTCTTGTTGTGCGACAAGAGGGGAGCTGTACGACTCGTGCAGGAGCTGCCGAAGGCTGCGATCTTTTGATCTTGTTTTTAAGATCAGATCAAAAGACCGCAGCCTTCGGCAGCTCCTACACAGATCGTGTACGCCACCGATTCTGCGATTAGCCCGGTGCCGTGGAACTGTCGATGTTGCAAGCTGTAGGGGCAGGCAAACCGCCCCTTCAGCCTATCACCCGCGGTGACGACCGCGGAAGTAGTTGATCAAGCCCTGGGTAGACGGATCGTCAGCGTTGGTTTCGTCGCTGCCGACCAGGCGGTTGTAAACGCCCTTACCCAATTCCTTGCCCAGTTCCACGCCCCACTGGTCAAAGGCGTTGATGCCCCAGACCACGCTTTGCACAAACACTTTGTGCTCATACATGGCCACCAGCGCGCCGAGACGACGCGGGCTGATGCGTTCGACCACAAGGGTGTTGCTCGGACGGTTGCCCGGGATCACCTTGTGCGGAGCAATTTGGTGCACCTGCTCCTCGCTCATGCCCTTGTCGCGCAATTCGGCTTCGGCTTCCGGCAGGGTCTTGCCGAGCATCAGCGCCTGGCTCTGCGACAGGCAGTTGGCGTACAGCCACTGATGGTGGTCGGACACCGGGTTGAAGCTGACGATTGGCACGATGAAGTCGGCCGGGATCAGTTGGCTGCCTTGGTGCAACAGCTGGTGGTAGGCGTGCTGACCGTTGCAGCCGACGCCGCCCCAGATCACCGGGCCGGTATCAGTCGAGACCGGAGTACCGTCCTGACGCACGCTCTTGCCGTTGGACTCCATGTCCAGTTGCTGCAAGTGCTTGGTGATGTTGCGCAGGTAGTGGTCGTACGGCAGAATCGCGTGGCTTTGCGCGCCCCAGAAGTTGCCGTACCACACGCCGAGCAGCGCCAGCAGCACTGGCATGTTCTGTTCGAACGGCGCGGTCTGGAAATGCTGGTCCATGGTGTAGGCACCGGACAGCAGTTCCTTGAAGTTGGACATGCCGATGGCCAGGGCAATCGGCAAACCGATGGCCGACCACAGCGAGTAACGGCCGCCAACCCAGTCCCACATCGGGAAGATGTTTTCTTCACGAATGCCGAACGCCACGGCAGCGGCGTTGTTGCTCGAGACAGCGATGAAGTGACGATACAGCTCGGCTTCCGAACCACCCTGAGCCAGATACCAGGCGCGTGCGGCCTGAGCGTTTTTCAGGGTTTCGAGGGTGTTGAACGACTTCGACGAAACGATGAACAGCGTGGTTTCGGCGCGCAGCTTTTGCGTCAGTTCATGGAACTCGCTGCCGTCGATGTTCGCCAGATAGTGGCAACGCACGCCTTTTTGCGCGTAGGACAGCAAGGCTTCGGACACCAGCTCTGGGCCGAGGAACGAGCCACCGATGCCGATGTTGACCACGTCAGTGATCGGCTTCTCGGTGTAACCACGCCATAGACCGTCGTGGATGCGGCCGACCAGATCGGTGATCTGGTTCAGCACCTTGTGCACTTCCGGCATCACGTTGACGCCGTTGACCGACAGCTTGTCGCCGACCGGACGGCGCAGGGCGGTGTGCAGCGCAGGGCGCTGTTCGGACGTATTGACGATTTCGCCGTCGAACAACGCTTTGATCGCGCCCTTCAGATCGACTTCATTGGCCAGGCTCACCAGCAGATCGCGGGTCTGGGCGTTGATCAAATTCTTCGAATAATCGAGAAACAGCCCGCAGCTGCTGAGGGTGAACTGATTGAAGCGCTGCGGATCGGCGTTAAAGGCTTCGCGCATGCTGAAATCCTGCATGGCTTGGCGGTGATCTTTCAACGCTTGCCAGGCGGGCAGAGCGGTAACGTCTTGAGGATTGAGGTAATACGCCATCGCTGCGGTTTTCCTTTTTACTTGAACGGCCTTTTGAACACTGAACAGGCCTGCACGCCATGTTTGGGCGTGGGCCAACTGCGTTGTCACGGTTTCTGGACACAGGGCGAATACAGTAAACCTCGCGCTGCAATCTGTCTTGACTTTGTCTGACCCGATCCCTGTACTTTTTTAACATCAGTAATGGGATTTGGCCGACAAAAGGGGAGGGAGGGGTATACCCGAAGTCTTCAAGAGCGGCAACAAACCTTGAAATGCAATCTTCACAACGCCGGAAAACACTGTAGGAGTGAGCCTGCTCGCGATAGCGCACTGACGTTCAACAATGATGCTGAATGTCAGGTACTCATCGCGAGCAGGCTCACTCCTACAGGGGGGGCGGTGTTTTCAGACAGGACTATCGAGATTCAGGTGCAGGTTATCGATCAATCGCGTAGTACCGAGGAACGCCGCCACCAGAATCACCAGATCACGGTCTTCAGCCGCGGCCGGACGCAAGGTCACGGCGTGGCGGATTTCCAGATAGTCCGGGCGCAGGCCAGCGGCTTCGAGCTGCTGCAGTTGCGCGCTGATCAGTGCCGGGAAATCCCGTTCACCTTGCTGAATCGACTCGGCAATCGTGCTCAGGGTGCGATAGACCACTGGGGCTACGGCGCGTTGTTCTTCGCTGAGGAAACCGTTGCGCGACGACAGTGCCAGGCCATCGTCAGCGCGGACTGTCGGTTCGCCGATGATCTGGATTGGCATGTTCAGGTCATGCACCAGCGCGCGGATCACCGCCAGTTGCTGGAAGTCCTTCTGACCGAAAATCGCCAGATCCGGCTGGACCATGTTGAACAGTTTGCTGACCACCGTCGCCACACCTTCGAAATGCCCCGGACGGCTGGCGCCGCACAGACCTTCGGAAAGTTGCGGCACGCTGACCCGGGTTTGCCCGGCCATGCCATCGGGATACATCTCTTCGACGGTCGGCGCGAACAGCAGCGAGCAACCGGCTTCCAGCAGTTTTTCCTGATCCGCCGCGAGGGTGCGCGGGTATTTGTCGAGGTCTTCGCCGGCGCCGAATTGCAGCGGGTTGACGAAAATGCTCGCGACCACGAAATCCACGCGTTGCGTGGCTTTGGTCACCAGCGCAACGTGGCCGCTGTGCAGGTTACCCATGGTCGGCACGAAGCCGATGCGCTTGCCTTCGCTACGGGCGCGGGCTACAGCAGCGCGCAGTTCGCGTACGGTTTTGACGGTGTTCATGCAGAGAATCCGTGTTCGATGCCAGGAAACGTGACGGCTTTGACTTCGCTGACGTAGGCCTTGAGGGCCGAATCGATACTGTCCTGACCGTGCATGAAGTTTTTCACGAACTTGGGTACGCGGCCGGAGATCGACAGACCGAGCATGTCGTGCAGCACCAGGACCTGACCATCGGTAGCGCTGCCAGCGCCGATTCCGATGACCGGAATCTTCACTGCCTGACTGATTTCGGCAGCCAGTTCACTCGGTACGCATTCGAGCAGCAGCATCGCCGCACCAGCCTGTTCCAGCGAGATTGCGTCCGCACGCATCTGCCGCGCCTGGTTTTCATTGCGGCCCTGCACTTTATAGCCACCGAGAATGTTCACCGCTTGCGGCGTCAGGCCCATGTGCGCGCAGACCGGGATACCGCGTTCGGCAAGCAGACGGATCGACTCGGCCAGCCACAGCGCACCTTCGACCTTGATCATGTGCGCGCCGGCCTGCATCAGCATGGCGGCGTTGGTCATGGTTTGCTCAAGCGTGGCGTAGGCCATGAACGGCAGGTCGGCCATGATCAGGGCATCGCGATTGCCGCGTTTGACGCAGGCAGTGTGATAGGCCATTTCTGCGGTGGTCACCGGCAGGGTGCTGTCGTGACCTTGCAGAACCATGCCGAGTGAGTCGCCCACCAGCAACACTTCGACACCGGCCTCGTTGCAGGCGTGGGCGAAAGTCGCGTCATAGCAGGTCAGCATGGTGATCTTTTCACCTTTCTGCTTGAGGCTCTGGAGCGTGGTCAGGGTGATGGCTGGCATGTAAAAAATCCTCGTTCAGGCGCTCTGGAAACTACTGCGAGTAACGCGCGTGATTCTTTATCTACTCAGGCGCACGGTCTTTTGTCGTGCTTATAAGGCCTGGATTGCGCCCGTATGTGCCGGGTTGGCGGCAGCGGGACGCCTATAGTCGTGAGGAGCCAAGCGGAAGTCAATTGCGTGTGTTACCGCGTTGTTACGTGGGGAGTGTTACCGGCGTTACTGATGCGATTCAGCGGCGCGGCGGGGCTGAATCAGAGAATTTTTGTCGGACAAAAATAGCGATGCCGCACGCTATCCATGTAGGAGCTGCCGAAGGCTGCGATCTTTTGATCCTTGGGGTTTTAAAACAAGAGCAAGATCAAAAGATCGCAGCCTGCGGCAGCTCCTACAGGGGGATTTGCTTCAGGCTTGGGGGAGGCGTTCGAGGCCGACGAAGGGGCAGGCTGCCAGCAGATCGGCGAGGCTGCGGCCATCGGCAAGGCGCAAATCGGCAGGAGCCAGCTCGGCCATCGGATACAGGACGAACGCGCGTTCCTGAATCTGGTAGTGCGGTACTTTCAGTCTTGGTTCGTCGATCAGTCGATCACCGAACAGCAGAATATCCAGATCCAGCGTGCGCGGACCCCAGCGCTCAAGGCGTTCGCGGCCCTGATCGTTTTCGATGGCTTGCAGTGCGTCGAGCAGATCCAGCGGAGCTAACGTGCTGTCGAGCGCGGCGACCGCGTTGGTGTAACGCGGTTGGCCCGGCAGCAGCGAGTCGCTTTGATAGAACGCGGAAACGCCGACGAGTGCGGTCTGCGGCAACTGCCCCAGCGCGTCGACCGCGCTGCGCAATTGTTCGGCAGGGTCAGCGAGGTTGCTGCCCATACTGATGTAGATGCGTTCCATGCCTTACTCGCCCGTGGCGCTCGGCGCACCGGCGCGCTTGCGCTTGGAACCGCCGCTGCGACGACGTTTGCGCGGCGCACCGCTGGCATCGTCACCCTTGCCACTGAGGTCGCGGATCATGTCGCGACGTTCGCTGTCGTTGGCGTCCTGATAGTCAGTCCACCATTCGCCCAGGCCGTCGGTCTGCTCACCGGCGCTTTCACGCAACAACAGGAAGTCGTAACCGGCGCGGAAGCGTGGGTTGTCGAGCAACAAATCGGCACGCTTGCCGCTACGCCGTGGCAGGCGTTCCTGCATGTCCCAGATTTCGCGGATCGGCATGGTGAAGCGCTTTGGAATCGCAATGCGCTGGCACTGTTCGGCGATCAGCTCGTGCGCGGCTTCCTGCATCGCCGGAATCGGCGGCATGCCACGCTCTTGCAGACGCAAAACGCGGGCCGGCAGGGCGGGCCACAGCATCGCGGCAAACAGGAACGCCGGGGTCACCGGTTTGTTCTGCTTGATGCGCAGGTCGGTGTTGGTCAGCGCTTCGCTGATCAATGTGTGGGTGTAATCCGGGTTGTGATCCAGCGCGTCGGCACTGGCCGGGAACAGCGGGGCGAACAGTTGCAGATCGACCAGCATCTCGAAGGTGATCGCACCGTGTCCGGAGAGGAACAGCTTGAGCACTTCTTCGAACAGGCGTGCCGAGGGAATCTCGCGCAACATCGGCGCCAGTTCGCGGATCGGCTGAACGGTGTGTTTTTCGATGCCGAAATTGAGCTTGGCGGCGAAACGCACGGCCCGCAGCATGCGTACCGGGTCTTCCTGGTAACGCTGCTTTGGATCGCCAATCAGGCGGATCAGGTGATTGCGGATGTCGTGTACGCCATTGGCGTAATCGAGAATGCGCTCGCTGACCGGATCGTAATACAGGGCATTGATGGTGAAGTCGCGGCGTTGCGCGTCTTCTTCCAGGGTGCCGTAGACGTTGTCGCGCAGAATCCGGCCGCTTTCGTTACGCGAAGACTGGTTACTGTCTTCGTCGTCTTCGTTTACGGGGTGATTGGCGCGGAAGGTCGCGACTTCAATGATTTCGCGACCGAAATGGATATGCACCAGTTTGAAGCGACGGCCGATGATCCGCGCATTGCGGAATTCGGCGCGGACTTGCTCGGGAGTGGCGCTGGTGGCGACGTCGAAATCCTTGGGTGTGATACCCAAAAGCATGTCACGCACGCAACCGCCGACCAGATAGGCCTGGTAACCGGCGCCCTGCAAGCGTTCGACAATGTTGACCGCGTAGCGGCTGAATTGCGTTTTCTGCAGCGAATGTTGACCGCTGTTGAGCACTTCAGGGGTGCTACGGATGTGTTGCGTACGACGCACGGGAGTTCGGAATGACTGGAACAACTTCTTCAGCATGGGATGCACTGTTTGAAGGAATGTTCGGCCATACCAAAGAATGACCGCATGATGGGCGCAGATTCTAGCATTTAGTCAGGGGATGGTGTAGGAGACAGCCGATTTGCCGTGCAAGTCGCGGGCTACAGGCTTCTGACGCTATGAAAACGGGGATTTTTACAGAAGGGAGAAACTACAAGGGGAGCCGAAGCTCCCCAAGAAAGTAGTTGCGTGCTCTTTTTATTGTTGATTCGGGCTTCTTGTTTTTGTTGAGTGCCCTCGCCATGAAGCTTTTCCTTCATGACCCTCCCAATCGGGAGCCAAGAGCAAACGGATTGCTTTGGTCGCTGAATTGCAGTGATCTCTCGATCCAACCAGTACAGGCTCTGTCTTAGGACAGTTTTTGTTGTTCTCGGCCTGGTCGTGGGGCAAGCCCCAAATACAACGCCTCTCCAAAAGAATCAGTTAGCTGCGCCTCTCGCCGTCTTGTTTTTATTGTGCGTGAGTCGATTCGTCTTATTTTTATTGTCTTGTGCATTGCTTGTTATTGTTCTTGTACCAAACATATAGCAGGGGGCGTGCCAACTTTTGCGAGGCCCAATAAAACAAGGGGTTAGGTCGATATAACCGTTTTGTCGGGACGAAAAAAAGCCGGGGTTTCGTTACCGATAACCCCGGCTTCTGTTACGTGAATGGACTGAGGTAACAGTTTTTTCACATCTTCAAACGTTACCCGCACACTCGACAGGTAACGTTCAGCTCTCGCTGGCAACCCCGGTCTTGCGCCGTGGAATGCCCAGACGCTGACGACGTTCCCACAGGCATTTACGGCTGACGCCCAGTTTGCGCGCCAGTTCGGTCTCGGTCATGTGGTCTTGATGCTCGAGGACGAAGTGCTGGAAGTAGTCCTCCAGCGACAGGTCTTCGGTCGGTTCGTGGCTGCTGTTGCTGGCGTTACCGCCCGTTTGCGGTGGCAGGCCGATGAACTCGTCGTCTTCCAGATCGCTCAGCTCGATGTCGATGCCCAGCAGCTCCGCGGAAATTTCCGGACTCTCGCTGAGAATCACAGCGCGCTCGACAGCATTTTCCAACTCACGCACGTTACCCGGCCAGGAATAGTGACGGATGGCCTGTTCGGCATCCGCGGCGAATGTCAGGTCGGTACGGTTGATGCGCGCACTCTGGCGGGCGAGGAAGGCGCTGGCGATCTCGTTGACGTCAGCACCGCGCTCGCGCAGGGCCGGCAGTTTCAATGCGATCACGTGGAGGCGGTAATAAAGGTCTTCGCGGAACTGGCCGATTTTCGCCAGGCTCTTGAGGTCCCGGTGAGTGGCCGCGATCAGGCGCACATCGACCTTCTGCGACTGCACCGAACCCACCCGGCGAATTTCGCCTTCCTGCAACACACGCAGCAAGCGGGCCTGGGCTTCGAGTGGCAGTTCACCGATCTCGTCGAGGAACAGCGTGCCACCGTCCGCCGCTTCGACCAGCCCGGCGCGCCCGGCGCTGGCGCCAGTGAACGCACCTTTCTCGTGGCCGAACAGTTCGGACTCGATCAGGCTTTCCGGGATGGCCGCACAGTTCACCGAGATCATCGGCGCCTTGGCGCGTTTCGACAGATTGTGCAGCGCACGCGCCACCAGCTCTTTGCCGGTGCCGGACTCGCCCTGGATCAACACATTGGAGTCGGTCGGGGCGACTTTGCGGATCTTGCTGTACAGGTCCTGCATCGGCGGGCACGAACCGATGATGCCAATTTCGCCATTGCTGTTGTCGACGGCGGATTTGCCGCTGCCATTGGCGGTTTTGGCGGTAACGGTCTCCCCGGCGGCAGGCGCCGATTGACGGTCACGCAAAATTCGCGCGACAGCCTGAAGCATTTCATCGTGGTCGAAAGGCTTGGCAATGTAGTCCACCGCGCCCATCTTCATCGAATCCACCGCCGAGCGCAGGCTGGCGTAACTGGTCATGATCAGCACCGGCGTGCCTTGGCCAAGCTTGATCAGCTCGGTGCCAGGGGCGCCCGGCAAACGCAGATCGCTGACGATCAGATCGAACGTAGGAATGGTGAAGCGTTCTTGTGCTTCCTGCACTGAACCGGCTTCGCTCACCTGGTACTGGTTACGTTCCAGCAGGCGGCGCAAGGCGGAGCGGATAATTGTTTCGTCTTCGACGATCAAAATGTGCGGCATTGATTCGATACTCTCGACGGTCTCAGTTCACAGCGGACGTCGCTTCGACATGACGCGGTAAGGTCACCCGGATACGGGTGCCGCGTTGGCTTTGTACATCAGCCGGGCTGTCGATGGTGATTTGTCCATAATGCTCTTCAACGATGGAATAGACCAGTGCAAGGCCCAGACCGGTGCCTTCGCCAGGGTCCTTGGTGGTGAAGAAGGGTTCGAACAATCGGTCCATGATGTTCTTCGGAATACCGCTGCCTTCGTCCTCCACGATCAGATCGACCGTGTGTTCGCCGGCTTCACTCTTGACCCGCACCGCGCTGTGCGGCGGCGATGCGTCGCGGGCGTTGGAGAGCAGATTGATCAGCACCTGGGCGAGCCGCTGCGGATCGCCTTCGACCCAATGATCGGGATCGCACAGGTTGTAGAACTGCACTTCGAAATTGCGTCGGTTCAACGCCAGCAGCCCGATGGCATCCTGCGCGACTTCGGCCAGACAGACGGGCTCGTCACTGTGCTGATGGCTGCCAGCGTGGGCGAAACTCATCAGCGACTGGACGATGCGTGACACGCGTTTGGTCTGTTCGAGAATCTGCCCGCTGATTTCGGTCAGTTCGCTATCGTCTTCGCGTTCTTCGCGCAGGTTCTGCGCCAGACAGGCGATGCCGGTGATCGGATTGCCGATTTCATGGGCCACCCCCGCAGCAAGGCGACCGATGCTGGCCAGGCGCTCGGAGTGCACCAGTTTGTCTTCGAGCATCTGGGTTTCGGTGAGGTCTTCGACCAGCAGCACCAGACCGCTGTTACCGGGGGCCAGCGGCTCGTCAATCGCTGCCTTGTGCAGATTGAGCCAGCGCGTCTGGCCGTCGAGGGCCAGGTGTTGTTTGTGCAAGTGCTCATCGGGCAGGTTGATAAAGCCCTGGAGCAATTCTTTCCACGGATCGCCGATGGTGCTCAGGCGCGAGCCGACCACGCGTTGCGCAGCAATCCCGGTGAGTTCTTCCATGGCCTTGTTCCACATCAGGATCTCCTGATCCTTGGCCAGCGAGCAGACGCCCATCGGCAGTTCCTGCAAGGTCTGGCGGTGGTAGCGGCGCAGGGCATCGAGTTCGGCGGCAAGACCTGTGAGGCGCGAGTGGTAATCCTCGAGGCGGCTCTCGATGAAGTGAATGTCTTCGGTGACGTAGTTTTCGCCGCCGGCCTTGTACGGCAGGAAGGTTTCGACCATGTCCTGAGCGACGCTTGGGCCCATCAGACCGGAAAGGTTGGCTTCGATACGATCGCGCAAACGGCGCAAGGCATACGGGCGGCGTTCATCGAACGGCAGGTAAAGATCACGCAGCGCCTGTTCGACTTCTTTCTGCGCAGCCTTGGCGCCCAGCGGTTTAGCCAGTTGTGTGGCGAATTCCTGTGGCGAGGCGGCGTGCAGTTCGCGGCGTTGCGGGCGGCGCACATTGTCTACCGCGCAAGCTTCGGCAGCGGACGCCTCTTCCGGGCTGGCGTTGGTGAACAGCGAGATCAGGGTGAACATCAGCACGTTGGCGGCCAGCGAGGCGATCGCCGCCATGTGCCAACTGGTGTCGTCCAGCACGTAAATCATGTTCAGCAGCGGGATGTAGAAACCTTGCAGATTGCCGACCAGCGGCAAGAGCATGGTCACCACCCACACCAGAATCCCCGCCAACAGACCGGCGATAAAACCGCGACGATTGGCGGTCGGCCAGTACAGCACCGACAACACCCCCGGCAGGAATTGCAACGTGGCTACAAAAGCGACGATGCCCAGGTTGGCCAGATCCTGGCCGGCGCCGAGCATCAGATAAAAGCCGAAACCGGCCATGATGATCGCGACGATCAGCGCCCGGCGAGTCCACTTCAGCCAGCGATAGATATTGCCTTCGGCGGGCGGCTGGTAAAGCGGCAGCACCAGGTGGTTCAGCGCCATGCCCGACAGTGCCAGGGTGGTGACGATGATCAGGCCACTGGCCGCCGACAAACCACCGACATAGGCGAGCAATGCCAGCGGCTTGCTGTTGGCGGCGATGCCGATGCCGAGGGTGAAGTATTCCGGGTCGGTAGTGGCGCCGAGCTTGAGGCCGGCCCACAAAATCAGCGGCACTGCCAGGCTCATCAGCAGCAGGAACAGCGGCAAACCCCAGCTTGCGCTGACCAATGAGCGCGGGTTGAGGTTTTCGGTGAAGGTCATGTGATACATGTGCGGCATCACGATTGCCGAAGCGAAAAACACCAGCAGCAGCGTGCGCCACGGGCCTTCCTGCAACGGCGTGTGCAATGCGGCGAGGGCGGTCTGGTTTTGCAGCAGCCACAGCTCAAGCTGTTGCGGGCCGTCGAATACGCCGTACAGCGCATACAGGCCAACGCCGCCGAGGGCGATCAGTTTGATCACCGATTCGAAAGCAATCGCGAACACCAGCCCTTCGTGCTTCTCGCGCGTCGCGATATGCCGGGAGCCGAAGAAAATCGTGAACAGAATGATCAGCGCACAGAACGCCAGCGCCACGCGGCTCTGAATCGGCTCGCCGGTGAGGATACCAATGGAATCGGCCACCGCTTGAATCTGCAACGCCAGCAGCGGCAGCACGCCGATCAGCATGAAAATCGTGGTCAGCGCCCCGGCCCAGGTGCTGCGAAACCGGAAGGCAAACAGATCCGCCAGCGACGACAGTTGATAGGTGCGGGTGATTTTCAGAATCGGATAGAGCAGCACCGGCGCCAGCAAAAATGCGCCGGACACCCCGAGATAACTGGACAGAAAGCCATAGCCGTACTGATAGGCCAGGCCCACCGTGCCGTAGAACGCCCAGGCACTGGCGTAAACCCCCAGCGACAGCGTGTAAGTCAGCGGATGGCGAATGATCGCCCGTGGAATCATTCCACGCTCACTGATCCAGGCCACGCCAAACAGTGCGGCCAGGTAGGCGGCGCTGATCAGCAGCATCTGGGTCAGGCTAAAGCTCATCGGCATCTTTTTGGCTCTGCAGGATGAAGGTCACGACAATCAGGATCAGCCAAAGCAGATAGGGGCGATACCAGGCGCCCGTAGCGTCGATCCACCAATCCATGATGGCGGGCGAAAACAGATATATCCCCACGACCAAAAGCAGGACCAAGCGATAGATGTACATCCCGGCCTCTCTTTTTTATGCGCGTGCCCGAAAACGTGCGGCGATGGTAACGGATGGCTGCGCGACTGCAAGTGTCGTCATAGCAGTTGCGCTTCGGGCAGGGTCAGTGTGCGCGGGATCCTGGTGGCATCCCAGTGCGCGCTGCCCCACTTCAGCAGTTCCTGCGGCGTGGCGTGTTCGAGTTCTGCGCCGGGATTTTGCCCCAATGCACGCAGGGCCCGCAGCAGCAACGGCGTAGCTTGATCCGCCTCAAGCGGCGGCGAGCGGTAGGACTTGCCGAGTTTGTTGCCGTCCGGTTGAGTGATCAACGGCAGGTGCAGGTAACGCGGTTGACGCAAGCCCAGCAGTTCTTGCAGATAGAGCTGGCGCGGCGTGGAGTCGAGCAGATCGGCGCCACGGACGATATCGGTGATGCCTTGCCAGGCATCGTCGAGCACCACGGCAAGTTGGTAGGCATAGAGGCCGTCGCGACGGCGAATCACAAAGTCGCCGACATCGCGGCCCAGATGCTGGCGATATTCGCCCTGCACCCGATCGATGAAGTGATATTCCAGCTCCGGCACGCGCAGGCGGATCGCCGCGTCTTGCTGGTCGTGGCCCGCGTTGCGGCACAACCCCGGATAAATCCCGTGATAAGGCTCCAGTTGTTTGCGCGAGCAAGTGCAGGCGTAGGCCAGGCCGTGATTGAACAGGCTGTTGAGCACTTGGGCATAAGCGTCATGTCGATCGCTCTGGCGCACCATCTCGCCATCCCATTCAAAGCCGTAGCTTTCCAGGGCCTTGAGGATCGCTACCTGCGCGCCGGGCTCTTCGCGCGGCGGGTCGAGATCCTCCATACGCACCAGCCAGCGGCCGCCGACCGAACGCGCGTCGAGATACGAGGCGAGGGCAGCGACCAGCGAGCCGAAGTGCAAGTGGCCACTGGGTGTCGGGGCGAAGCGGCCGATGTAGGCGGGGGATGTCTTGGCAGTCATGGCGGCGGATTTACTTTCAGGGGGGGTACACCACACCTTGTAGGAGTGAGCCTGCTCGCGATCGCGGTCTGGCATTCAACATCGTAATTGACTGACCCACCGCTATCGCGAGCAGGCTCACTCCTACAAGGGGCAAACGGCAGAAACAAAAACGGAGCGTTCGCACGCTCCGTTTTTCGTTCAGGTCGATATTACTTGCCGACCTGCTTTTCCTTGATTTCAGCCAGGTTCTTACAGTCGACGCACATGTCGGCGGTAGGACGGGCCTCGAGGCGCTTGACGCCGATCTCGATGCCGCAGGATTCGCACCAGCCGTAATCTTCGTTCTGGATCAGATCAAGCGTCTTGTCGATCTTCTTGATCAGCTTGCGCTCGCGATCGCGGGCGCGCAGCTCCAGGGCGAATTCTTCTTCCTGGCTGGCACGGTCGGCCGGGTCAGGGAAGTTGGCCGCTTCGTCTTTCATATGGTCGACGGTACGGTCGACTTCCTGCATCAAGTCCTGTTTCCACTTGTTCAGGATCTTGGTGAAGTGGGCACGCATTGGAGCGCCCATATACTCTTCGTCTTTGGCCTGAACATAAGGTTCGAAACCGCTGACGGTCGGATTAGCCTGTTGCTTTGCTTGGGTGGGCATGAAATGGACCGCCTCTACTCTTGTAATCCATTGCGCAGGATTGCTCCATCACCGACACCTGCCGGCCCTGCGGCTGCAAGCGGGCGAACTTACCAGATCAATTCGGCCCGCGCTACTCCCGGATGTCGAGGCTGCGGCCGACGGTGCCTGGAAAAGTTTGCCAAGCCATGTCTGGCGGTGTTGAAGACCTGTTCAATCACTGATTTTAGTCAATCCTGGAGCGTACGTTCGTATCGTTACAGTCCAGCGTTCTTGTGGCTGTGACCGCTACGGGTTCTCGCTCGTTCCGGCAGATGGGTAGAATCGTTTCTTTTCCCCCGTCGAAGGAAGGCCAATGGCTCAGCCCTACAGTGCGCGCAGTCGTGCGATCGAACCGTTCCATGTGATGGCGCTGCTGGCGCGGGCCAATGAATTGCAGGCCGCGGGCCACGACGTGATCCACCTGGAAATCGGCGAGCCGGACTTCACCACGGCCGAGCCGATCATCCAGGCGGGACACGCGGCACTGACGGCGGGCAAGACGCGCTACACCGCCGCGCGCGGTATTCCCGAGCTGCGCGAGGCGATTTCCGGTTTTTATCAATCGCGTTACGGCTTGAACATTGATCCACGGCGCATCCTGATCACGCCGGGAGGCTCCGGGGCCCTCCTGCTGGCCAGTGCCCTGCTGGTCGATCCCGGTAAACACTGGTTGCTGGCGGACCCGGGTTACCCGTGCAATCGACACTTCCTGCGCTTGGTCGAAGGCGCGGCGCAGCTTGTTCCGGTAGGGCCGGAGGTGCGTTACCAACTGACTCCGGATCTGGTCGAGCGGCACTGGGATCACGACAGCGTTGGCGCACTGGTCGCGTCGCCGGCCAACCCGACCGGGACGATCCTGACCCGCGATGAACTCGCCGGGTTATCCACAGCCATCAAGGCGCGGCACGGGCATCTGGTGGTGGATGAGATCTATCACGGGCTGACTTACGGCACCGACGCGGCGAGTGTTCTGGAAGTTGATGACAGCGCTTTTGTGCTCAACAGTTTCTCCAAATATTTCGGCATGACCGGATGGCGTCTCGGCTGGTTGGTCGCACCGGATGCGGCAGTCAGTGAATTGGAAAAACTCGCGCAGAACCTCTACATCAGCGCACCGAGCATGGCCCAGTACGCGGCGCTGGCGTGTTTCGAGCCGGATACCATCGCGATTCTTGAGGAGCGCCGCGCCGAATTCGGCCGACGTCGAGATTTCCTGCTGCCAGCATTACGCGAACTGGGTTTCAACATCGCGGTAGAACCTGAAGGCGCGTTTTATCTTTATGCGGATATCAGCAAGTTCGGCGGCGATGCCTTCGCGTTCTGCCGTCATTTCCTCGAAACCGAGCACGTTGCGTTCACGCCGGGTCTCGACTTTGGCCGGTATCAGGCCAGTCACCATGTGCGATTTGCCTACACGCAAAACCTCCCTCGCTTACAGGAAGCGGTGGAGCGGATTGCCCGTGGCTTGAAGAGCTGGCAAGCCTGATGCGTTTTTATCCTCCTCTGGAAGAGGCGCGACTGATCCGTCGATACAAGCGTTTTCTCACCGATATCGAGACCGTTAACGGCGAGTTGTTGACTATTCACTGCCCGAACACCGGTTCGATGCTCAATTGTCAGGTCGAGGGCGGGCAAGTCTGGTTTAGCCGCTCCAACGACCCGAAACGCAAACTGCCCGGCACTTGGGAGATCGGTGAAACCCCGCAGGGACGGTTGTTCTGCGTGAACACCGCACGAGCCAATGGATTGGTTGAAGAGGCGTTGCAGGCCGGCGTCATTACCGAGTTGAACGGCTTTACCGCGTTGAAGCGCGAAGTGGCTTACGGACAGGAAAAAAGCCGCATTGATTTCCGCCTCGAATACCCGAGCGGCCCGGCCTATGTCGAAGTGAAAAGCGTCACGCTGGGTTTCGATGGCACGAACGTGGCGGCGTTTCCAGATGCCGTGACCCAGCGTGGCGCCAAGCATTTGCGTGAGTTGGCGCACCTGGCGCGGGACGGGATTCGTGCAGTGCAGCTGTATTGCGTGAATCTCAGCGGGATTGAAGCGGTGCGTCCGGCCGAAGAAATCGATTCGGCCTACGCCGAGGCTTTGCGTGAAGCGGTCGCCTGCGGTGTTGAGGTTTTGGCTTACGGCGTTCGCTTGAGCCATGAAGAAATGGTGATCGACCGCCGCCTCGACGTGCTGCTCAACGGTTAAACATCTATCCACAGGCCTTGCGCATCTTCGCGGCAGGGTATGGCCGTCAGCGATTGCCCGGCACACGGTCCGGAAACGCATTCACCGTCCTCGATCAGAAACAGTGCACCGTGGGTGGCGCACTGGATCAGGCTGTTGCTCTGATCGAGAAACTGATCGGGATGCCATTCCAGCCCTACACCGCGGTGCGGGCAGCGGTTGAGGTAGACATACGCCTGACCGTTGCGACGCACGGCAAACAGTTTTTGCCCATCGACATCAAAACCGCGACTGCCGGCCTCGGCCAGATCGGTGCCGGCGCAGAGAAACTTCATGGCTATCCTCTAGTGTCGTGTCGGGATATGTCCGAGCTTGACGTTTAAATGCAAACAATTATCAAATGGCGGCCTTCACCCGAAGGCGCCGGCCAGATGCCGAGGATACTTGGCCTGACATCCTGACGCCCGGGAAAACCTTGTTCAAGGAAGCTGTGTATGCGCCTGAGTACCCGCGTTGCTGTGCTGTGTGTCGGACTTCTGGTCAGTCACCAGGCTGCAGCGGCTGATTTGCCGCAACGTTGGGTCAGTGCCGGCGGTGCGCTGTCGGAATGGGTCAGTGCGCTGGGCGGCGAGTCGAAACTGGTCGGCGTCGATACCACCAGTCAGCATCCGCAAGCCTTGAAGGCCCTGCCGAGCATCGGCTATCAGCGCAGTCTGTCTGCGGAAGGCATCCTCAGCTTGCGTCCGGACATTCTGATCGGTACCGAGGAAATGGGCCCGCCACCAGTGCTGGCGCAGGTGAAAGCGGCCAACGTTCGAGTGGAATTGTTCTCGGCCCAACCGGATCTGCCGACACTGGAAAAAAACGTCTCCCATCTGGGCCAGCTACTTGGAGCGGAAAAACAGGCCACGCAACTGCTGCAGAGTTATCAACAGCAACTCGACGCGCAAAAAACGCGGGTGACTGACGCGCAATCCAGACAAAAGGCGCCGGGCGTGCTGCTGTTGCTCGGGCATGCCGGTGGCAAGCCGCTGATTGCTGGCAAGGACACCGCCGCTGACTGGCTGCTGGAACAGGCAGGCGGGCGTAATCTCGCCACCCACACCGGGTACAAGCCGTTTTCTGTGGAATCCCTCGCCAGCCTCGATCCTGAAGTGCTGGTGTTCTCCGACCGAGCGTTAACCGGTGAAGCGGCCAAGGTTGCGTTGTTCAAGGAAAATCCGATTCTCAACGCCAGCCGCGCGGCCAAGGCCGGACGGGTGCTGGAGCTCGATCCGACCCTCTTGGTCGGCGGGCTCGGACCACGTTTGCCGGCAGCGCTGAAAACCCTGTCTGACGGTTTTTACCCGGCCAAGAGCGGCCAATGACCACACTGGTAAAACCCCGCAGCCTGTTCATTGGCCTGACACTTCTGTGTTTGCTGGCGATCTGGTTGTCGTTGGCGTTGGGGCCGGTCAGCTTGCCGCTCTTCGATACCCTGCGTGCGGCGTTGCGCATGATCGGCGTACCGCTGGCACCGGAAGGTCTGGAGCAGGCTGAGCTGATTCTCGGGCAGATTCGGCTGCCGCGAACCTTGCTCGGGCTCGCGGTCGGCGGCGTGCTGGCGTTGTCGGGTGTGGCAATGCAAGGGTTGTTTCGCAACCCGTTGGCAGATCCGGGGCTGGTTGGCGTTTCCAGTGGCGCGGCGCTGGGGGCGGCGGTTGCGATTGTCGGCGGCTCGTTTTTTGGCGGCTTGCCGGAATGGTTCGGGCCTTATCTGTTGTCGGCGTGCGCGTTTCTTGGGGGGCTCGGTGTTACGGCACTGGTTTATCGGCTCGGTCGGCGCAATGGGCAAACCAATGTCGCGACCATGTTGCTGGCGGGGATCGCGCTGACGGCACTCGCCGGTTCGGCGGTTGGCCTGTTCACTTATCTGGCGGACGACGCGACCCTGCGCACGCTGACGTTCTGGAATCTCGGCAGCCTCAATGGCGCCAGTTATGCGCGGTTGTGGCCATTGCTGATCATCAGTGCCGGTGTGGCGTTGTGGTTGCCGCGTCGGGCGAAAGCACTGAACGCCTTGTTACTGGGTGAATCCGAAGCCGGGCATTTGGGTATCGATGTCGAACGGCTCAAGCGGGAATTGGTGTTCTGTACGGCGCTGGGTGTCGGTGCGGCAGTGGCGGCGGCGGGGATGATCGGGTTTGTCGGGCTGGTGGTGCCACATTTGGTGCGATTGCTGGCAGGGCCGGATCACCGGGTCTTGCTGCCGGCCTCGGTGTTGGCCGGGGCGAGCCTGTTGTTGCTGGCTGATCTGGTGGCTCGACTGGCCCTGGCGCCGGCGGAATTGCCGATCGGTATCGTCACGGCGTTTATCGGTGCACCGTTCTTTCTATATCTGCTGCTGCGAGGGCGTGCCTGATGTTGCGTGCGCACAATCTGCACATCCTCCGTGGTCGTAAAAACGTGCTCAGCGGTATCACCCTTGAGCTTGAACCGGGTGAAGTACTCGGTGTGCTCGGCCCGAATGGCGCCGGTAAAAGCACCTTGCTCGGCGCTTTGTGCGGTGAATTGACGGCCAGTGAGGGAGAAGTCTCGCTTGACGCGCACGTGTTGAGCCATTGGACCGGCACCCAGCGCGCGCAACGCCTGGCCGTGTTACCGCAGGTGTCGACGCTGGATTTTGCCTTTCGCGTCGAAGAAGTGGTCGGCATGGGGCGTTTGCCTTATCAAAGTGGCCGGGTGCGCGATGACGAGATTGTCGCCGCGGCACTGGCGGCCGCAGACGCCGGGCATCTGAGCGGTCGCAGTTATCTGGCGTTGTCCGGTGGCGAACGGCAGCGCGTGCATCTGGCGCGGGTGCTCGCGCAACTCTGGCCGGGGCAGGCGGGGCAAACGCTGTTGCTGGATGAGCCGACCTCGATGCTCGACCCGCTGCATCAACACACCACACTGCAAGCGGTGCGCGAGTTTGCCGATCGTGGCGCCGCCGTGCTGGTGATCCTGCATGATCTGAATCTGGCAGCACGTTATTGTGATCGCGTGTTGCTGCTTGAAGGTGGGCGTCCGGTAGCACTGGATACGCCGCAACAGGTATTGCAGCCGGATACGCTCAAAGCCGTGTTCGGCCTTGAGGTATTGGTGCAGCCGCACCCGGAGCGTGGGCATCCGCTGATCATCGCCCGCTGACTTTCTTATCAAGGTGATCGCATGCGTGGGATGTGGCTGTTGGCTGTGTTGTTGCTCGCCGGGTGTCAGCATGTTGCTGCGCCGCCTATCGGTGGTCAGATTCGTGATCTGCACAGCGGTCAGGTGCTGACCGCGCAGCAATTGCTCACACGCCTCGCCGAACCTGATCGGGTGATCGTCGGTGAGCAGCATGACAACGCCGACCATCACGCTGCGCAGTTATGGCTTTTACAGTCGCTTGGCGAACTACGGCCGCAGGGCAGCCTGCTGCTGGAAATGCTCACGCCGGATCAACAGGCCAAAGTTACTGCGGTTCGCCAGTCCGCGTCGTCTCCCTCTGACCTTCCCGGCGCATTGGCCTGGCAGGAGGGTTGGGACTGGAATCTCTACGGACCAATTGTCCGCTTCGCCCTCGCGCAACCGTATCCGCTGCTGGCCGCCAACCTGGATAACGGCGAAATCCGTGCCTTCTATCGCAGTCCGCCCGTTTTGAGCGGCGAACGCAGCAATGCTGAAGCAGTGAAAGCAACTTTGCTGGGGCAGATCGGCGATTCTCACTGTGGTCTGCTGCCAGATTCACAGATGCCGGCGATGCTGGCGGTTCAGCAGCAACGGGATCGACGCATGGCAGAGCGTTTGCTCTCGGCGCCGACTCCGTCCTTGCTGTTGGCCGGCGGCTGGCATGCGCGCAAGGATGTCGGGGTGCCGCTGCACGTCGTGGATGTGGGCGAGTCCCGAGCACCGACGGTGCTGATGCTGGCAGAGCAGGGCGATGAAGTAACTGAGGCGATGGCCGATTACGTCTGGTACACCCCCGCCACGCCGAAGCGCGATTACTGTGAAGAGATGCGTAAACAGTTCGGCAAATGACTTTTCCACAGGCAAAAAAAGACCCGGTAAAAACCGGGTCAAATAACCGTGATTAGCCTGATGAGGAGATAATCTGAGAGTCCGAACCAAGGGCTTTTCAGAATATCGACTGATCTCGCGACCAGTTGTGATAATCATAGCGATTCTCATTACCAAGTCAATCGCTGATTCTGCATTTATTTGATTTAGTCTCTGCAATGGCCGGAATGCCCCGTAAATAAAGGGTTGGAGCTACCCTTTGTCAGTCGTCAGTTGGGCGATCTGTTTGTTCAGTTGGCCGATGCGCCGCGCCATGCTCTCGATCAGGCTGTGGGCGATCTTCGGATTGCTGCGAGTCATGCTCAAAAATTGATCACCGGGAATCAGCATGACTGTGCAAGGTTCTCGCGTGACCACCGTAGCGTTGCGCGGCTCCCCGGTGAACAGCGCCATGGCGCCGAAGATCTCGTCCTTGGGAACCTCACCGACCTTGTGTCCATCGACAAAGGCTTCGGCATGCCCGTCGATGATTACGAACACGTGATCGGCGGGGTCGCCCTGGTGAATCAGGGTTTCCCCGGCCTCGACCCGTTTGAAACCGTTGGTACTGCGAAACTCCCGCGGTTTCAGTTCGGCTACGGCGTGGGCGAGGAGGGCCATTTGTCCCAGCAGATACTCGAGAAATTGCTCCGCACGGCTGGCGTCCGCCAATAAATGCTGGAAAACGTCACTGCGCCGATAAGGCAGCAAACGTAACGGCCCGTCACTGCGCAAGCGGCAATCGGCCCAGGCGTCACTCTGCTGGAGGCCGATCAAGTCGCCTTCCTGCCAATAGAACAGCGCGCGCGAACCGATGAAACCGTTGACCACCCCTTCTGCCAGTAGAAACACTTGATCGCCGGGCAACTGCGCCGACAGGTCATCAGTCGCTTCCAGCTCAATTGCCGGCCCGCACGATAAAAGGCCTTCCAGCCACTGTGCAGGCAGACTCTGCAAACGGTTGATCAATGCGTCGGCCAATGCCGATTGTTCCCCAAGCAGGTACATGGCAGTCAGCGCCCGTTCAGTTTTTGTGGCGTGTGGAAATGGCTTCGAGCTGCTTGTTCAGGGCGTCCTTGCGTTCGGCGGGGATGTCGTTCCAGTGCACATCCATCAACGCTCCTTCGATCGCATACAGCAACACCTTCGATGCGCGAAACCCGCGGGTTCGCACGGCCCTGTAGGCGTCCACCGCGCCCAGGCGACGCAAGTCCGAGGCGCTGTGGATGCCCACGGCATGCAGCCATTGCGCCGACGTCTTGCCAAGATTCTTCAGGTGCTGCAGTTCATCATTCATCAAGCCTCCTTGCGACGGCCGAATGGTGCGTGGGCGAGCTTCTCAGGAGTGTAGCCATCAGTAGGAAAAGCGTGGTTGTTTGGTTGGATTCAACGCAAACGCTTCTAAGAAAGGGGACTGGAACGGCCTGCGAGCGCAGAAAAGAGGGGGGAACACACATATCAATGTAGGAGTGAGCCTGCTCGCGATAGCGGACTGGCAGGCACACATGTGTTGAAAGTTAAACCGCTATCGCGAGCAGGCTTACTCCTACAGGGATGGTGTTGTATCAGGGAATAATGAAGCAATCAGCGAGTGCGATAACGCAGGCGTGTGCCGAAATTCATCGACATCAGTATCTCGTCAGCGCTCAGTTCCGGCGGGAAGTACGCCCCGGAAATTTGCGCGTGGGCCAGGCTGGCGCCTTCAAGCGACGCTTTGCGGAAATCAATGCCACGCAGATCGGCAGAACGGAAGTACGCGTCCCGGAAATCCACGCCATCGGCGTTCAATTCGCGCAAATCGAGACCACGGAAGTCGCCACCGACCATGTCGATCGGGCCGTCTTGTGGGCGCTCCTTGTTGAAACCTGTGATGTCATCTTTATGCAGCAAGGCGTACAGCGGGGTGTCGAGAAGTTTCGGCTGGCTCATGTCACATCACCTGTTGGTTTTATGACGCCAGTATAGTGCCACTATTTAGCGGCCGTGAAGCGAGCGAGGGCTTCACGGCCGAAATAGTTTCTTACAGGCCTGGAAGGCGTTGACGGATCTGCGCGACGACGGTGTCCAGCGTCCCGGACTCATTGGTCTGAACGCGTTTGCTGCGCAGAATCTCTTCCGGCGTCAGCGCTTCGCGATTGGCCTGTTGCGCTTCGATCACAGCCAACGTGGCGTCGGACGGATCCTGTTTATCGGCCTGACGAATCGACAGCCAGCTCTCGATCACTGCTTGCGGCGCGTTGCAGTCGAGGATCAGGAACGGTGTGCCAGTGGCTTCAGCGATTTTCGCGGCGTTGTCGCGCTGCTCACGCTTGAGGTAAGTCGCGTCGATCACCACCGGGAAACCGGCGTGCAGGATCACTTCAGCAATTTCATGCAGACGCGCGTAGGTCTTGGTGCTGGCCTCGGCACTATAAATGCCGGCCTGTACATCATTTGCGACGGTTTGTTCGCCGAACAAGCGCTTGCGTTCAACGTCCGAGCGCAGGCGAATGGCACCCAGTGCTTCGACCAGGCGCATGGCCACGTGGCTCTTGCCGACAGCGGAAACGCCGTGGGTAATGGCCATGAAGCGCGAAGGAATGGTGCTGTAGCTTTCCGCCAGGTTGGCGTAGTTGCGGTACTGGCGCAGGGTGGTGGCGCGCTGCACCGGAGTCGCGTCTGCCGGCATGCTGAACAGGGCCACTTTGGCGCGAACCAGTGCGCGGTAGGCTTTATAGAAGTTCAGCACTTCCAGGCCTTGATAGTCGCCGGTCAGTTCCAGGTATTGGCTGATGAAGCGGCGAGCCAGCGACTTCAGGCCGCGGTCTTCCAGGTCCATCGCGAGGAAACCGGTGTCGGCGTAAACGTCGGTGAAGCGGAACGGCTCGTTGAATTCGATGCAGTCGAAGATCACCACTTTGCCGTCGATGACGGTGGCGTTGCCCAAGTGAATGTCACCGTGGCATTCGCGGGTGAAACCGTCGGCCTTGCGCTGAGCCAGCAGAGGCTTGAGGCGCTCGAAGCTGCTTTCGGCCCACGCTTGCAGAGCGTCGAGTTGCAGCAGGTCGTTCTTGTCACTGAGGAACGGCAGAATCTGTTCGAAGTTCTGGCGGACCGGCGCCATCACGCTGTCCGGGGTGCCGGCGTCGTGTTCGGCCGGGACTTTCGGCGCGGTGAGATGGAAGTGCGCGATCTGCTCGGCCATTTCATCGATGTGTTGGGTGGTCAGCTCGCCGTTGGCTTGCAGGGTGCTGAGCAAACCGGTCTGAGGGAACTGACGCATTTTCAGCACATATTCGATTGCCGGGCCGTCGCCGCCCAGTTGCGGGGTGTCGACGCTGCCCGTCACCGGCAACACTTCCAGATACAAATCGTCGGTCAAACGCTGGTTCAGACGCAGCTCTTCAGCGCAAAAGTGTTCGCGTTGATCGAGACCGGTGAAGTCGAGGAAGCCGAAATTCACCGGCTTCTTCACTTTATAAGCATAGGGGCCGGTGAGGATCACCCACGAAATATGGGTTTCGATGACCTGGAACCCTTCGACGGGGTGCGGATACAGGGCCGGGTTTTGCAGGGCAGCGATCAGAGACTGGCTCACGGGCGATCCTTCAGAGACTGGGGGAAATTCGAGGTCGCCATTATGGCCGCTCGCCCGCTTGACGCAAACCTCGGAGCGCGCCTGTTGAGTCTGAATAAAGTGCGTATAATCCGCCGCCATGACTCGAACTCGATCTCCCCGTACCAAGAAAAAACCACCTTCCAAGGGCCTGCGCCCATGGATGGGTTGGGCCATTAAACTCAGTCTGGTCGGCCTTGTAGTGCTGGCCGGCTTTGCCGTTTACCTCGATGCCGTGGTGCAGGAGAAGTTCTCCGGCAAGCGCTGGACCATCCCGGCCAAGGTATACGCGCGCCCGCTTGAGCTGTTCGTCGGACAGAAGCTCAGCAAGGAAGATTTCCTCACCGAACTCGACGCACTCGGCTATCGCCGCGAAGCCGTGAGCAATGGCCCCGGCGCTGCCGCAGTTTCCGGAAACACCGTCGACCTGAATACCCGTGGCTTCCAGTTCTATGAAGGGCTTGAGAAGGCACAACCTGTGCGTGTGCGCTTCTCGGGCGATTACGTGGCCGAGTTGTCGGCGACCAACGGTTCGAAACTGTCCGTGGTACGTCTGGAGCCGGTTCTGATCGGCGGGATTTATCCGAAGAACCTCGAAGACCGCATCCTGATCAAACTGGATCAGGTGCCGCCGTATCTGCTGGAAACCTTGGTCGCCGTCGAAGACCGGGACTTCTACAGCCACTGGGGCGTGTCGCCGAAGTCGATTGCCCGGGCGATCTGGGTCAACACCTCTGGCGGCAAGATGACTCAGGGCGGCAGTACGCTGACCCAGCAGTTGGTGAAAAACTTCTACCTGACCAACGAACGCAGCCTGAGCCGCAAGCTCACTGAAGCAATGATGGCGATGTTGCTGGAACTGCATTACGACAAGAAGGAAATCCTTGAGGCGTACCTCAACGAAGTCTTTGTCGGTCAGGATGGTCAGCGCGCCGTGCACGGTTTTGGTCTGGCCAGTCAGTTCTTCTTCGGTCAGCCATTGTCCGAGCTGAAACTGCATCAGGTCGCGATGCTGGTCGGCATGGTCAAAGGCCCGTCCTATTACAACCCGCGTCGCAATCCTGAGCGTGCGCTGGAACGTCGCAATCTGGTGCTCGACGTGCTTGAGCAGCAAGGCGTAGCGACTGCCGAGCAAGTTGCCGCGGCGAAGAACATGCCTCTGGGTGTAACCACTCGCGGCAAACTGGCCGATAGCTCCTTCCCGGGCTTTATCGACCTGGTCAAACGTCAACTGCGCGAAGACTATCGCGACGAAGACTTGACTGAAGAAGGCCTGCGGATCTTCACAAGTTTTGACCCCATCCTGCAGATGAAGGCCGAGGCGTCGGTCAACGACACCTTCAAGCGTCTGGCCGGTCGCAAGGGCTCCGATGACGTCGAAGCGGCGATGGTCGTGACCAATCCGGAGACCGGCGAAGTCCAGGCCATGATCGGCAGCCGCCAGGCCAGTTATGCCGGTTTCAACCGGGCACTGGATGCCGTGCGGCCGATCGGCTCGTTGATCAAACCGGCGGTTTATCTGACCGCGCTGGAGAAACCGAGCCAGTACACACTGACCAGTTGGCTGTCGGATGATCCGTTGTCGGTCAAAGGCGCGAACGGTCAAGTCTGGAAGCCGCAGAACTATGATCGTCGTTCCCACGGCACCGTGTTCCTGTATCAGGGGCTGGCGCATTCCTACAACCTCTCGACCTCGCGCCTGGGTCTGGAAGTGGGCGTGCCGAATGTCCTCAAGACGCTGGCCCGTCTGGGTGTGACCCGCGAGTTCCCGGCGTTCCCGTCGATGTTGCTGGGGGCGGGCGCGATGACGCCGATGGAAGTGGCGACCATGTACCAGACGCTGGCCAACGGTGGCTTCAATACGCCGATGCGCGGCATTCGCAGCGTACTGACTGCCGAAGGCGAGCCGCTCAAGCGCTATCCGTTCCAGATCGAGCAGCGGTTTGATCCGGCGTCGATCTATCTGATCCAGAACGCCATGCAGCGTGTGATGCGCGAGGGTACCGGCAGCTCGGTTTACAACGTGTTGCCGAAGACTTTGACGCTGGCCGGCAAGACCGGTACCAGTAACGATTCGCGCGACAGCTGGTTCGCAGGTTTCAGTCAGGACTTGCTGGCAGTGGTCTGGCTGGGCCGTGATGACAACGGCAAGACGCCGTTCACCGGTGCGACCGGTGCGTTGCAGGTCTGGAGCAGTTTCATGCGCAAGGCCGATCCGCTGCCGCTGGACATGCCGCAGCCGGACAACGTCGTGCAGGCATGGGTTGATTCGCGTACCGGGCAAGGTTCTGACGCCAACTGCCCGGGTGCGGTGCAGATGCCGTATATTCGCGGCAGCGAACCACCACCCGGCGCTGCGTGTGCAAGCGAGACGCCTGCATCTGGCGAGTCGGTGATGGATTGGGTCAAGGGCTGGATGAATTAAGCAAAGAGGGTTTCAAGTGAACAAGTGGTTGATTCCAGCGGTGACCGCCGTGGCTTTGCTCAGCGGCTGCTCTACCGTTCAGCGTGGTTCGATCCCAGTGGTGGATTCGGGCTCAGCCGTGTCCAACAGCGAACGCATTTCCGCCAATGGCGGTTTCCGTCAGACGACGGTCAAGCGTCCTGTGCAGGGCCAGCCTCAAGCCATCCCGCAAGGCGATACCGGTGTCGTAGTAATGGTGCCGGGCGGTGGCGCGACAACGTCGGCACCGATCAGCGCTTCGCCAATTGTGCCGGGCCCGGCATCCGGCGGCATTACGTCGGGGCCATACAACCCGTCGCCAGTCGAGTCGGCGCCGATCAACTCCGGCAGCTACAGCATGCCTTCGACACCGAGCGGCATTCCTTCGGCCAGCAGTGGCGGTGGTTTGTCGGCGGACGAGCAACTGGATGGTCCGGTACTCGCCTTGTTGACGACTGCTCAACAGCAACAGGCTGGTGGCGACCTCAACGGTGCGTCGTCGAGCCTTGAGCGCGCGCAGCGTGTTGCCCCGCGTGAGCCGCAAGTGCTCTATCGTCTGGCTCAGGTGCGCATGGCTCAAGGCGATGCGCCGCAGGCCGAGCAGTTCGCCCGTCGTGCGTTGACCATGGCCAATGGTCGTCCGGATTTGCAGGCCAATCTGTGGGAAATCATCGCTCAGTCCCGTGAGAAACAAGGTGATTCCGCCGGCGCTGCCCTGGCCCGTCAAAAGGCCAAGGTAACGCTGTGATGGATGCACGTTTCCCGAAAATCGCCGATCAGTTATTGCTGATCGAGCGTGAGCTGCGTACGCAGGGCTGGTGGGATGAGGTCTCGCCGTCGGCCGAGGCCTTGAGCAGTGTCGAGCCGTTTTCGGTCGACACGCTCGATTTCGAGCAGTGGCTGCAATGGATCTTCCTGCCCCGCATGAAGATGATCCTTGAACAGGATCTGCCGCTGCCGAACGCCTCGGGTATTCAGGAAATGGCGGAAATGGTCTTCGCTCAGCGCAACGTTCAGGGACGGGATCGTCAACTGCAGGTGCTGCTCAAAGAGTTTGACCTGCTGATCACCGCTTCTCGCTGAAGAACGCTTACGCTGTCCTTTGCTGGAACGGTGCTCTTGAACGCTGACACCGGCTCCCTGCAGGAGCTGCCGCAGGCTGCGATCCTTTGATCTTTAAACTCAAGATCAAAAGATCGCAGCCTCGTTTCACTCGAATGCTCCTACAGTTTTCTACTGGCAGTTCTCCGCAATTTGTTTCTGCGCTTCGATAGTGCGCTCCTGCCGTTGTGCATCATCCAGCCGCCGCAATTTCCCCCCGACTTCCTCTCGCAAACGCGGATTGTTCTGCAATTGCGCAAGGTTCGTCCTCGCCTGCTCACAAAATGCCTTGAGCTGCGCCTGTTGGTCGTCGACCTGCTTTTTAACCTTGTCGTCGATGGCTTTCTGATCGCCCAGCACACCGCTGCCTGGCATTGCTGCAGGTTTTGCGGGTGGTGACGAGTGCGTCTGTACGGTGGTGGATGGTTGGCCCGGCGGAGGTTGCGCATCGAAGTGCGTAACACCTTGGGCATCGACCCATTTGTAGATCTGAGCGGCTGTGCACCATGGGCTGAGGCCGATCAGCAGGGTTAACAGAAGCATTCGCATGCTGATTCCTTGGCAAAATTGCGCAATTGACGCTAACAGAGTAGCCGTTTTCAGGTTTTTTCTTGCGTTCTCATGTGCTTACCCACAATTAACCACACAGACGACTTGACTTGGAGAGGGCGAAACAGAAGAATCCAAAGTCCGCTGTAGAGGGACTGCCAGAAGCAGACCCACTCGGTAGATCATGAGGCGCACACCCGCGCCGACCTGTTACACCCGCAACGCGTTACCTCGCGCTGGGTGGGAAAGGCCCGCAACACTTGGGACGATCCCAATACTTGCTCAGTCAGTGCTGACGTAGTCGGCGACCACCGTCGCTCATGCTCTGCCGAGAAGTAAACCTATTAAGACCCGTCCCATTTTTCGTGGGCGGTATTCTGGCGTTTTAGAGGTGAACAACGTGGAGCTTTTATCTGGCGGTGAGATGCTCGTCCGCTTCTTGCGTGACGAAGGCGTCAAATATATCTACGGGTACCCGGGTGGTGCTCTCCTGCATGTTTACGATGCCCTGTTCAAAGAACCGGAAGTGACTCACATCCTGGTTCGTCACGAACAAGCGGCAACCCATATGGCTGACGGCTACGCCCGTGCCACCGGTAAAGCCGGCGTGGTATTGGTGACTTCCGGTCCAGGCGCCACAAACGCCATCACCGGTATTGCCACTGCCTATATGGACTCGATTCCAATGGTGATCATTTCCGGTCAGGTGCCAAGCACCATGGTCGGCACCGACGCGTTCCAGGAAACCGACATGATCGGTATCTCCCGGCCGATCGTGAAGCACAGCTTCATGATCAAGCACGCTTCGGAAATCCCGGAAGTCATGAAGAAGGCCTTCTACCTGGCGCAATCCGGTCGACCGGGCCCGGTCGTGGTCGATATCCCGAAAGACATGACCAACCCGGCCGAGAAGTTCGAATACATCTTCCCGAAAAAAGCCAAGCTGCGTTCCTACAGCCCGGCCGTTCGTGGCCACTCCGGGCAAATCCGCAAGGCAGCAGAAATGCTTCTGGCGGCCAAGCGCCCGGTGTTGTACTCCGGCGGCGGCGTCATTCTGGGCAACGGTTCCGCTCCGCTGACCGAACTGGCGAAAATGCTCAACCTGCCGGTGACCAACACGTTGATGGGCCTGGGTGGTTTCCCAGGCACCGATCGTCAGTTCATCGGCATGCTCGGCATGCACGGCAGCTACACCGCCAACCTGGCGATGCACCATGCCGACGTGATCCTGGCGGTTGGCGCACGTTTCGATGACCGAGTGATCAATGGCCCGGCGAAGTTCTGCCCGAATGCCAAGATCATTCACATCGACATCGACCCGGCTTCGATTTCCAAGACCATCAAGGCCGACGTGCCTATCGTTGGTCCGGTGGAAAGCGTCCTGACCGAAATGGTCGCGATCCTCAAGGAAATCGGCGAGACCCCGAACAAGGAGTCCGTGGCCAGTTGGTGGAAGCAGGTTGATGAATGGCGCGGTGATCGCGGCCTGTTCCCTTACGACAAGGGCGACGGCAGCCAAATCAAGCCGCAGACCGTTATCGAAACCCTGTGCGAAGTGACCAAGGGCGATGCCTATATCACCTCCGATGTGGGTCAGCACCAGATGTTCGCTGCGCAGTACTACACGTTCAACAAGCCGAATCGCTGGATCAACTCCGGTGGTCTGGGCACCATGGGCTTCGGTTTCCCCGCAGCCATGGGCATCAAGTTGAGCTTCCCGGACGACGACGTTGCCTGCGTCACCGGCGAAGGCAGTATCCAGATGAACATCCAGGAACTGTCGACCTGCCTGCAATATGGCTTGCCAGTGAAAATCGTCATCCTGAACAACGGTGTTCTGGGTATGGTTCGTCAGTGGCAGGACATGAGCTATGGCAGCCGTCACTCGCACTCCTACATGGAATCGCTGCCTGACTTCGTCAAGCTGGCTGAAGCGTATGGCCACGTCGGCGTACGCATCACCGAATCGAAAGATCTGAAGTCGAAGATGGCAGAAGCGTTCGCCATGAAAGATCGTCTGGTGATCATCGATGTTTCGGTTGATACCAGCGAGCACGTCTACCCGATGCAGATCAAAGACGGCTCCATGCGCGATATGTGGCTGAGCAAGACGGAGCGTACTTAATCATGCGGCACATTATTTCCTTGCTTCTGGAAAACGAACCCGGCGCTTTGTCTCGCGTAGTCGGCCTGTTCTCGCAGCGCAACTACAACATCGAAAGCCTGACCGTGGCCCCGACCGAAGACCCGACCCTGTCGCGTCTGACGCTGACCACTGTGGGTCATGATGAAGTCATCGAGCAGATCACCAAAAACCTGAACAAGCTGATCGAAGTGGTCAAGCTGGTGGACCTGTCGGAAAGTGCTCACATCGAGCGCGAACTGATGCTGGTCAAGGTCAAGGCCACTGGCGCCCAGCGCGCCGAGATCAAACGCACCACCGATATTTACCGTGGACAGATCGTCGATGTCAGCGCGAGCGTGTATACCGTTCAATTGACCGGTACCAGCGACAAGCTCGACAGCTTCATTCAGTCCATCGGCACCGCATCGATTCTGGAGACCGTCCGTAGTGGCGTAACCGGTATTGCCCGCGGCGACAAAGTACTCAGCATCTAAACCAAATTAGTGAATGGCCTGAACGGCCTGGATATATAGGGGAATTTCATGAAAGTTTATTACGAAAAAGACTGCGACCTGTCGATCATCCAGGGCAAGAAAGTTGCCATCATCGGTTACGGTTCCCAAGGCCACGCCCAGGCGTGCAACCTGAAAGACTCCGGTGTCGACGTTACCGTCGGTCTGCGTAAAGGTTCGGCCACCGTTGCCAAAGCCGAAGCTCACGGCCTGAAAGTGACCGACGTTGCTTCCGCTGTTGCTGCTGCCGACTTGGTCATGATTCTGACCCCGGACGAGTTCCAGTCTGCTCTGTACAAGAACGAAATCGAGCCGAACATCAAGAAAGGCGCCACCCTGGCCTTCTCCCACGGCTTCGCGATCCACTACAACCAGGTTATTCCGCGCGCCGACCTCGACGTGATCATGATCGCGCCGAAGGCCCCGGGCCACACCGTACGTTCCGAGTTCGTGAAAGGCGGCGGTATTCCTGACCTGATCGCGATCTACCAGGACGCTTCCGGCAACGCCAAAAACGTGGCTCTGTCCTACGCTGCAGGCGTTGGTGGCGGTCGTACCGGCATCATCGAAACCACCTTCAAGGACGAGACTGAAACCGACCTGTTCGGCGAGCAGGCCGTTCTGTGTGGCGGTACCGTTGAACTGGTAAAAGCCGGTTTCGAAACTCTGGTTGAAGCTGGCTACGCGCCGGAAATGGCCTACTTCGAGTGCCTGCACGAACTGAAACTGATCGTTGACCTCATGTACGAAGGCGGTATCGCCAACATGAACTACTCGATCTCCAACAACGCCGAATACGGCGAGTACGTGACCGGCCCGGAAGTGATCAACGCCGAATCCCGTCAGGCCATGCGCAACGCCCTGAAACGTATTCAGGACGGCGAATACGCCAAAATGTTCATCAGCGAAGGCGCAACCGGCTACCCTTCGATGACCGCCAAGCGTCGTAACAACGCCGCTCACGGTATCGAAATCATCGGCGAGCAACTGCGCTCCATGATGCCGTGGATCGGTGCCAACAAGATCGTCGACAAAGCCAAAAACTAAGTCGTCGTCCCTTGTACGAAAAACGCGGCCTCGGCCGCGTTTTTTCGTTTGGGTCGGTGGTTCTGGTATAAAGCTGCATCGTTTGTGGCCGAACCGTCGTCCACAGGCATCTGTCGAATTTTTCCAAACCGTTGCAAGGTAATGTCCATGAGCGAACGTCCCGAAGAGCCGAACAAGGCTTCAGACGCCGAAAGCCTGCTGCCCATCGATGAGCACATCGAAGAAGGGCATGACGCAGAAGGTCGTAAAGTCCGGCATCGTGGTATCTATCTGCTGCCGAATCTGTTCACCACCGCAAACCTGTTTGCCGGGTTTTACTCCATCATCAACTCGATGAGCGCTCAGGCGGCCTTGAGCGCTGGCGATTCCGTCAACGCGAGCAAGTATTTCGCGTTCGCCGCAATCGCGATTTTTGTCGCGATGGTGCTGGACGGCCTCGATGGTCGTGTCGCGCGCATGACCAACACGCAAAGTGCCTTCGGCGCCGAGTATGACTCGCTGTCCGACATGGTCGCCTTCGGTGTAGCGCCTGCGTTGCTGGCCTTCGGCTGGGCGCTAGGTGACATGGGCAAGGTCGGCTGGATGGTCGCCTTCATCTATGTAGCGGGCGCAGCGTTGCGTTTGGCGCGTTTCAACACTCAGGTGGGGACAGCGGACAAACGCTACTTCATCGGTCTGGCCAGTCCGGCAGCTGCCGGTGTGGTGGCAGGCATTGTCTGGGCGTTCAGCGATTACGGCATCCAGGGTTCGAAGATGTCGTTTCTGGTCGCACTGATGGTGGCGGCTGCCGGCATGCTGATGGTCAGCAACATCAAGTACAACAGCTTCAAGGAGCTGGATTTGAAAGGTCGCGTGCCTTTCGTGGCGATCCTCGCGGTAGTGCTGGTGTTCGCTGTCGTATTCAGCGATCCACCGCGCATTCTGCTGCTGGTGTTCCTCGCTTATGCGGCTTCCGGCCCAATCCAGTATCTGTTGCATCTTCGTCGTCACAAAAACGCCGAGTGATGTAATTTCCAGCATACTCCGCAGTCTATGGGTGCATCTGTCCTCCAAAGCTGCGGAGTTGCCATGCTCATCAAAATCCCCAAAGCGTCTGACTGCCATGAGTCGGACGTCACGTCTGAATCCATCTATCTGTCTCGCCGCCAGCTGCTCGGAGCCACCGCGGCCGGCATCGCCGTGAGCAGTCTTCCGCGCTGGGCCAGTGCTGACGATGCGGCGCGATATGCCGATGTCGAACCTGGCAAGGCGCCCGCCTGGTTTACCGAAAAACTCCCCTCTACTAAATGGGGGGCGGTAAACGTCAAGGATGAGGCGATCACGCCTTTTAAGGACGCGACTCACTACAACAACTTCTATGAGTTCGGTACTGACAAGGGCGACCCGGCCGCTAATGCCGGTTCGCTGAAAACCGAGCCGTGGAGTGTGGTGGTGGACGGGGAGGTGGGTAAGCCGGGGCGTTATGCGCTGGAAGACTTCATGAAACCGTACCAGTTGGAGGAGCGTATCTATCGTCTGCGCTGTGTCGAGGCCTGGTCGATGGTCATTCCGTGGATCGGGTTTCCCATCGCGGCGCTGCTCAAGCAGGTCGAGCCGACCTCCAATGCCAAGTACATTCGGTTTGAAACCCTGCAGGATCCGAAAAGCATGCCCGGGCAGCGCTCCGGCTTCGCACTGATCGACTGGCCTTATATAGAAGGCTTGCGTCTGGATGAGGCGATGAATCCGTTGGCGATCCTCGCGGTGGGCATGTATGGGCGCGAGCTACCGAATCAGAACGGAGCACCTCTGCGGCTGGTGGTGCCATGGAAGTATGGCTTCAAAAGCGTCAAATCCATCGTGCGTATCAGTCTGGTCAGTGAGCAGCCGAAAACGACGTGGCAAAGCATTGCGGCGGACGAATACGGCTTCTATGCAAATGTGAACCCGACAGTCGATCATCCGCGCTGGACGCAAGCGCGCGAGCGGAGGCTGCCGAACAGTCTGTTCAAGCCGAATGTGCGCGATACACAGATGTTCAACGGCTACTCGGATGAAGTCGCTTCTTTATATACAGGGCTCGATCTACGGAAGAACTACTGATGCGATATCCGGTCTGGCGGGTGGGTGTTTTCATTGCCGCAGCGATCTGGCCATTGCTGTGGTTTTATCAGGCTTTCGCAGATCTGCTTGGGCCGGATCCTGGCAAGGTGCTGGTTGATAGGCTGGGCCTTGGCACGTTGGTGTTGCTGTTGATCACCTTGAGCATGACGCCTTTGCAGAAACTGACCGGTTGGGCGGGGTGGATTGCTGTTCGGCGACAGTTGGGCCTTTGGTGTTTTGCCTATGTGGTTTTGCACCTTTGCAGCTATATGGCTTTCATCCTGGGGTTCGACTGGTCTCAACTGGGTGTCGAGTTGCGCAAGCGGCCTTACATTATTGTCGGTGCGCTGGGGTTCCTCGGATTGTTGGCGTTAGCGGTGACCTCCAATCGCTACAGTCAGCGCCGTTTAGGTGTTCGCTGGAAGAAGCTGCATCGGCTGGTCTATGTGATTCTTGGGTTGGGTCTTCTGCATATGCTGTGGATCGCGCGTGCTGATCTTAAGGAATGGGCGATCTATGCCTTTATAGGTGGGCTGCTTCTATTGCTGCGTGTCCCTCCGGTGGCTCGTCGAATCCCGCGTTTAGTGCCCAAAAAGCAGGTTCTGCAACAAAAGTGAAATTAACGGTTGACGGCAGATTCCAGACGTCTATAATTCGCCCCACTTCCGGCGCAGCCGAAACGGAAAACTCCTTGAGATTCAATGAGTTAAGTAGGTTTCGAGAGCGGGGCGCTTCAGTTCATCGAAGCCT
>NZ_JACVHC010000009.1 GCF_017976235.1 Pseudomonas anatoliensis
GAACCATGACCTGGTCTTCGTGGCCTTCCTGGTAGGTGTTGCCAACGGAGTCAGCGGTGAATGCGCCTGCAGTGATCAGGCCTTGTTTTTCGCCGGTAACCGACATGTACGCTGGTGTTGCCATGGGGTGCTCTCCTTGCGGATAAATTTAAGGTGCCCGGGAGGCGAAATCGCCCGGTGGGTGCCTGACTGTTATCAAGGAGCGTGCCAGGTTTTGCAAAGTCCCCGGAGCGCGGGGGGCAAAGTGCTCTGGACTGCGGTTGCGAGGGTTTTTTACACAGAATCGAAGGCGAAAGTGCGCAAGAAGTTGCGCAGTACTGCGCAACTTCTTGCGCACTTGGCTGCAGGCCTCGTGACGTATAGGCTGTAGCGCTTCAGAGGGGTGTTTTATTATGGGGTACTGCGCAACTTCTTGCGCAGTACGGCCGAAGGCCGTCACTGGCAGTGCGATGAGTCAAAAGCAAAAAGATCGCAGCCTTCGGCAGCTCCTACAGGAAAAATACATTCCAGATGTAAGAGCTGCCGAAGGCTGCGATCTTTTGATCTACCGACGACCTGCCGTTAGATTATTTTCAGGCCCAGCACTTGCGCGCATTCTTCAATCGAACGCCTCTGCGTCTCGGCATACAACCCCAACTCATCAATGGTCGGGCGCCCCAGCGCCTGTTCGAACGCCTGTCGATTGGAGTGCTCGCCATAGTGCGCCTGCGCCGCATCCCCAAGGTTCGACTGAAAAATCCCCGCCGCACTGACCGGCAGGAAATCTTCGTACACCAGTGGCTCAGCTTTCACATAGCCATCGCGCAACAAGCCCTCCAGCGAGGTATCACCGAGACTACCCGCCCCCAAGCCTTTTTCAGTAGTGAAATAGCGAAAGTACGCCAGGCTCTGTTCACGCATGCCGTCGACGCTGTCGGGAAATTCGCCAAAGTGTTGAATCATCAGCGTGTTGTAGCGTGAGGCATTGCCTTCGTTGGGGAAATCACCGAGCTCATCGCGGGCAGCATTCAGTAATCGGTCATACAGCGCCCGGCCCTTGGGGGTCAGCGCGGCGCCGCGTTGTTCGATTTCGCCGAAACGCGCGCTGTGGCTGCCTCGGGTTTCGCTCTGATCGGTGAATGCGATTGGCTCATCCAGCGCTTTGAAACTGGTCTGGCGCAGCAGGATCGGGCATTGCCGGCGAGGCGGGCCTTCGACCACCGCTTTGGGCGTGATGCCATGGGCGGGCATCTGTTCCTGGACGATGTCGATGTCCAGCGTGCGTGGGGTCAGGTGATTGATGTGTGGGCCTTTGAACGCCACGACATCAGCGATCAACCGGTGTTGGGCGCTCAACGTCTGGTACTGCGCAGCGGTAACAGTTGCGCTGTGATGCCAGCGAAAGGTTTCCAATGCCTGTAGGACGAATTCCTGCGATTCGGTTTCGTCGAGTCCGCCAGCCGTTTCAGCCTGGGCGATCAAACGCAGCGCCGCGTCGGTAAAGATCGAACGTTTGGCCAGGACTGACTCGGCGAAAGCGCGCAGCTCAGGGTCTTCAATCAACTCCAGCCGCAACAACGACGTGAACACCCGGAACGGACTGGTCTGCAGCGCATCTTCATGCACCGCGCGAAATGCCGTGGAGTGCACCGGCACGCCCGCAGGCGTCAGGTCGTAGTAACCCACCGGTTGCATGCCCATGACCGCGAACAAGCGGGCGAGGGTGGCCAGTTCCGTCGCGGTGCCGACGCGGATGGCGCCATGGCGTTCCATGTCCAGGCGTTCGATTTCGCCGGTGCTGTCTAGCTGCCGAGCGATGCCTGGCTCACGGGAAAGCACGTCACGGTTGGTCTGTTCCACCAGTTCCATCAGTGCGCCGTACAGAGGCACCTCTTCGCGGTACATGTCGGACATCGCTTTGGAGAAGCGTTGGCGGATCAGGTCGGGGCTGACGAAAGGCTGCACGGTCATGAAATTAATTCCTGCCACGGTCACGTAATGGATAGGAGAAAAGATCGCAGCCTTCTCCTGCGCGGGCAAACGAAGAATCCTACGAACTTCATTCTGCCAACGACTGATCCACCAGTTCGATCCAGTGCAAAACCGGTGTGCGTCCGGCGCTGGCCAAGTGGCTCTGGCAACCGATGTTGGAGGTGACGATCAGCTGCGGGCGGCCGCTTTCCAAGGCATTGAGGCGGTTGTCGCGCAGTTGCCGCGCCAGTGTCGGCTGGGTCAGGGAATAGGTGCCCGCCGAGCCGCAGCACAAGTGGCCGTCCGGCACCGCCGTCAGGTTGAAGCCGAGGCGGGTCAGCACCGCTTCCACCGCACCGCCGAGTTTCAATGCGTGCTGCAAGGTGCACGGGCAATGCACGGCGATCCGCTGTTCGCTGGCGGCGCAGACCTGCTCCAGCGGTTCTTGCGCGAGAACCTGCACCAGATCGAGGGTCATTTCGCTGATCCGCCGTGCCTTGTCGGCATAGACCGGATCGGCCTCGAGCAAATGCCCGTAATCCTTGATGAACGCGCCGCAGCCGCTGGCGGTCTGCACGATGGCTTCGGCGCCGTTTTGCAGATGTGGCCACCAGGCGTCGATGTTCTGCCGGGCGCGGTCGAGGCCTTTGGCCTGGGCGTCGAGGTGATAATCCAGCGCACCACAGCAACCGGCCTCGGCTACCGGGATGACGCTGATGCCGAGTCGGTCGAGCACACGCGCCGCGGCGTCATTGGTGTTCGGCGACAAACCCGGTTGCACGCAACCTTCCAGCAACATGACGCGGCGCGCATGCCGAGGGGCGGGACGCAACCCCGACGTCAGCATGGGCTGCGGCAGTTTGCTTTCAAACATTCGCGGCAACAGCGGCCGAAACGTAGCGCCCACCCGCAGCAAACCTTTGAACAATCGCGGATTCGGCGCCAGTGCGCGCAGGCCTTCACGCAACAAGCGTTGCGCCGCCGGACGCGGCACCGCTTGATCAACCACGGCCCGACCGATGTCGAGCAAGTTGTGATAGTCGACGCCGGACGGGCAGGTGGTTTCGCAATTGCGGCACGACAGGCAGCGGTCCAGATGCAGTTGCGTTTGTGCGGTCGCCGGTGCGCCTTCGAGCACTTGCTTGATCAGATAGATGCGCCCGCGCGGACCATCGAGCTCATCGCCGAGCAATTGATACGTCGGACATGTCGCGTTGCAAAAGCCGCAATGCACGCAGCTACGGAGGATCTTTTCCGCCTCGGCGGCGCGGGGCAACTGTCGGGATTGCTCGCTGAGGGTTGTTTGCATGGCTAAAACTCCGCGTACATCCGGCCGGGATTGAACAGCCCTTGCGGGTCGAGTTGCGCCTTGAGTTGCCGGTGATAGCGCAGCAGCGTGGCGGGCAATGGCTGGAACGGTGACGAGGTGGCGCCATGGGTGAAGCAGGTAGCGTGGCCGCCGAGTTCCTGGGCAAGGATATGAATGTGTTGGCTGTCGGATTTCAACCAGCGTTGCGCGCCGGCCCAGTCGATCAGTTGCGCGCCGGGCAGATCCAACGCGCCGAGATTGTTCGGCAGCGACAGGCGCCACAATGGCAGGCCTTCGTCAAAGAATGGCGAACGTTGCTCGTTCAAATCACGCCAGAACAGCGAGTCCAGTGGTTCACCGCCCAAGCGTTGATGCGCCGCCGTCACCGAGCCCTCGCCACCCTCAAGTCGCAGATACAAACTGTCGCCATCGTGGCACGCGGCGCTGATTGGCAGCGGTTGCTGGCCCCATTCGGCGAGATTGGCCAGTGCCCGAGCGCAATCGATATCCAGGCGAATGCTCAGGCATTGCCGGGGTTTGGGCAGGACTTTGAGCGAGACTTCGGTGAGCACGCCGAGGCAGCCGTAACTGCCGGCCATCAGCCGCGAGAGGTCATAACCGGCAACGTTTTTCATCACTTCGCCGCCGAAACGCAGGTGTTGGCCCAGACCGGTAATCACTCGTGTACCCAGAACGAAATCGCGCACCGAGCCAGACCATGGCCGCCGAGGGCCGGACAAACCCGTCGCAATCATGCCACCGACCGTGGCGCTTTCACCGAATGCTGGCGGCTCGCACGGTAACATTTGCCCGGCGGCATCCAGTGCCGCGAGCAACTCGGACAATGGCGTCCCTGCGCGCACGCTGACCACCAGTTCGGTCGGCTCATAGCGCACGATGCCGCGATGCACGCGGATGTCGAGTACCTCACCGGCCACTTCGCGACCGAGAAACGCCTTGCTGTTGCCGCCCTGAATTCTCAGTGGCGTGGCATTGGCCCGCGCTACATTGACCTGATCGAGCAGGATGCTGGCGCCGTCGAAGTCAGCCATCAGAAGCGCTCCAGCTCGGGAAATGGCAGTTGCCCGGCATGAATGTGCATCGCGCCAAACTCGGCACAGCGGTGCAGTGTCGGGATGTTCTTGCCGGGGTTGAGCAGGCCTTGCGGGTCAAACGCGGTTTTGACGGCGTGGAACAGGGTCAATTCTTCGCTGTTGAATTGCGCGCACATCTGATTGATTTTTTCGCGGCCGACCCCGTGTTCGCCGGTGATGCTGCCGCCGACCTGCACGCACAATTCCAGAATTTTGCCGCCCAGAGCTTCGGCGCGGTGCAGTTCGCCGGGTTGGTTGGCGTCGAACAGAATCAGTGGATGCATGTTGCCGTCGCCGGCATGGAACACATTCGCCACGCGCAAACCGTATTCCTCGCTGAGGCGGGCGATGCCTTGCAACACGCCGGGCAATTCGCGCCGCGGAATGGTGCCGTCCATGCAGTAATAGTCCGGCGACAAGCGGCCGATGGCCGGAAAAGCGTTTTTGCGCCCGGCCCAGAAACGCACGCGTTCAGCTTCGTCACGAGCCTGACGCACCTCGGTTGCACCGGCCTCGGTCATCACGTCGCGAACCCGCTGGCAGTCGTCGTGGACATCCGCTTCGACGCCGTCGAGTTCGCACAACAGAATGGCTTCGGCGTCGACCGGGTAACCGGCGTGAATGAAGTCTTCGGCGGCGCGAATGGCGAGGTTGTCCATCATCTCCAAGCCGCCGGGAATGATCCCTGCGGCGATGATTTCGGCCACGGCGCGTCCGGCCTTTTCCACGGAATCGAAACTGGCCAGCAGCACTTTGGCGACCTGTGGTTTGGGCAGCAGTTTGACCGTGACTTCGGTGATGATCCCCAGCAAGCCTTCGGAACCGGTGAACAGCGCAAGCAAGTCGAAACCAGGCGAATCGAGGGCTTCGGAGCCCAGGGTCAGGCGTTCGCCTTCAATCGTCAGCACTTCGATTTTCAGCAGATTGTGCACGGTCAGGCCGTACTTGAGGCAATGCACGCCACCGGCGTTTTCGGCGACGTTGCCGCCAATCGAACAGGCGATTTGCGACGATGGATCCGGCGCGTAATACAGCCCGAACGGCGCGGCGGCCTGGGAAATCGCCAGATTGCGCACGCCGGGCTGAACCCGCGCAGTGCGGGCGGCCGGGTCGATGTGGAGGATGGTGTTGAAGCGCACCATCACCAGTAACAGGCCTTTTTCCAGCGGCAACGCGCCGCCGGACAAACCGGTACCGGCGCCGCGGGCGACCACCGGAACGTTTTGTTGATGGCAGAGTTTAAGCAGGGTTTGCACCTGCTCGAGCCGCCGGGGCAGGGCGACCAGCATCGGCGTGGTGCGGTAGGCGGAGAGGCCATCGCATTCGTAGGGTTTGAGTTCTTCCTCGCGCCAGAGAATGTCGAGGTCGGGGATGGCCTGTTGCAAGGCCTTGAGCAGATCGGCCTTGTTGACGTCAGGCAGCGGACCGTCGAGGCGTTCGTCGTAAAGAATGTTCATCTCAACCTCTCAACCACTCCCCCTGTAGGAGCTGCCGAAGGCGGCGATCTTTTGATCTTGCTTTTGATTCTTAAAAACCAAAGTCAAAAGATCGCAGCCTTCGGCAGCTCCTACAGGGGTGTGCAGGTTTTCATTTTTGCTTGCCCAAAAACTCTCGATACAAGCGCGCGGTGTCTGCGGGCTGTTCGACCATTGGCATATGCCCGACGTGGTCCCACACATCCACCTGCAAATTGGCGATGCCTTTGCTCCAGATCGGCACGCTGCTGACATCGATCAAGCGATCCTTGCGGCCCCACAGCAGCAGCGATGGGCATTTGATGTCGGCCAGTTTTGGCTCCATCGGCGGGCTGGCGCGGAAATCGCGGAAGATCTCTTCCAGTTCATCGCGCTGGTTTTCATAACGCTGGGCGATCGCATCCAGCACGGGTTTCGGCACCCAGGGCGGCGAGGCCATGGTCATCGCATAAAACTGCTGGAATTCTTCCCGGGAGTTGATCAGAAACGGGTTGTGCCCACGGGCCAGGTGGCGCTCCATGTCGCTGACCTCGGGCGCGGCGACGCCGGCCGGGTCGATCAACGCCAGCGAAGCGATCCGCTCCGGATACGTTGCCGCCAGCCAGGCCGCGATGTAACCGCCCATGGAGTTGCCGATCACGTGCACTTTCTCCACGCCGCAGACGTCGAGCAACTGGATCATGCGCTTGGCCTGAACCGCAATGTCGTAGCCGCCACCCGCCTTGAAGCCGGTTTCACCGTGGCCGGCCAGATCCGGAATGATCACCCGGTACTCGCGCACGAAATGCCGGGAGAAGCGCAGCCACAGGTTTTTGTCGCCGCTATAGCCGTGCAGCATCAGGATCGCACTGGGCGCTTCATATGGCCCGCCCTGCCAGGTCGAGACTGTCATCTCGGCGATCGGCACTTCGATCTTGTGCAGTTTGTACAACTTGGCCTCAATGGCCATGTTCAGGTCATACAGCCAATGGCCGACCGCCGGATAACTCAACCAGCTCCAGGCCACGAACACCGCGAGGGCGACAAACAGCAAAAGCATCGACGTCTTCCTTATACGTAGTCAGGACAAAATGTGGTCGGCCGGTTTCAGCGCCCGGGTCAAACGGTGATAGCTGAAACTGAAGCCGGGAAACATCGCGATCACATGACCGCTCTTGCTTTGATACCAACTGTGGCAGCCGCCGGACTTCCAGACCGTGCGCTCCATCTCCCGGTGGATCATTGCAGTGTAGGTACGTTCTGCCTCGGGGCGCACTTCGATGCTGCGCAGACCTTTGGCTTGCACGGTGCGGATGCAGTCGATGATGTAGTTCATCTGCGATTCGATGATGAACAGCGCCGAAGTGTGGCCAATACCGGTATTGGGCCCGGTGACGATAAACAGGTTGGGAAAGTCCGGCAGGCTGGTGCCGAGGTAGGCGCGAGGATATTCGGCCCAGACATCTCTGAGTTGCACGGCGTTCTTTCCGCTGACGGGGTAGGAAATAACGCCGTCGGTAGCGTCATAACCGGTCGACCAGACGATCAGATCAACATCGATGTGCTCGCCGTCCTGGGTGTTGATTCCGCTTTCATCGATTGACGCGATGCCCTGCTCGCGGCTGTGCAGGCTGACATTGGGCCGGGTCAGTGCCGGGTAGTAGGTGCTGGAGACCAGCACCCGTTTACAGCCGATGGTGAAGTCCGGCGTGAGTTTTTGCTGGAGCACGGGATCGGGCACTTGGCGTTTGAGAAAGCGCAGCGCCTGTTTCTGCACCATGTGAATCGCCGGTTTCGAGTATTTGAAGGCGATCACCCGTGTCTCGAACTGCCAGTAAATCAACCAGCGCAGCAGTTTGTAGGCCGGTTTCAAACCGAGTAACCAGCGCTGAAACGGCCCGAATACGCGATCGGCTCGCGGCAGCACCCAATGCGGCGTGCGCTGGAATACATGCAGTTGCTCGACCTGCGGGGCAATAACGGGGATTACCTGCGCGGCGCTGGCTCCGCTGCCGACGATGGCCACGCGTTTACCGCGATAGTCGTAGCTGTGATCCCAATTGTTTGTATGAAATGTCTTGCCCTGAAAGCGATCCTGCCCAGGGAAGTGCGGGATTACCGGTTGGCTCAATGGCCCGCTGGCATTGATCAGGAACTGCGCATGGAACGTGCCTTTGGTGGCGGTGTGGACGGCCCAGCGTTTTTCCGTGTCATCCCACTCGACGTGTTCGACATTGGCTTGCAGCTCCACGCGCTCACGCAGGCCGAACGTATCGATCACGTGCTCGGTATAGCGATGCAATTCCGCTTGTGCTGCAAACATCTGTGACCAGCGGTACGGCGCGAACGACAGCGAATAAAGCGGGGAGGGCACATCCACCGCCGCGCCGGGGTAGGTGTTCTGGCACCAGGTGCCGCCAAAGAAGTCGCGCCGTTCCAGCAAGCGAAAATCGTCGATCCCGGCCTTGAGCAGGTTGATCGCCGCGCACTGACCGCCAAATCCGCTGCCGATGATCAACACTTGGTAAGTCTGCATGGGCCTCCTTCTTATAGTTGTTTTTCCGTTTTACTCCTTTCATGTATAGCCAAAAATTTGCACGGTGCCCGGTCGCAAGGGTTACCGCATCTTTCCCCATTCCTCCGTCCACCCCAAAACCCTGTAGGAGCTGTCGAGTAAAACGAGGCTGCGATCTTTTGATCTTGTTTTAAGGTTCAAAATCAAAGGATCGCAGCGTGCCGCAGCTCCTGCATTCAGGGCGCTGACCGGTGATGGCTATTTAACGTTGCCCTGTTAGACTCCGAAGACGTCCGCCCTGCACTTTGCAGGTTCCGTCGAGTGGTCGAGGCCCTTATGGGAAAAACGGGAGGAAAGGGACTTTCATTGGCCAGGAGGCTGTACACATCGAGAGTCCTCGGGCTGCTGCTTGGGCTTTTGTGTGTGTCTGTGTCGATGTACTCGCTCGATCCGCCGTTGTGGGTCTGGGCGCTGATGTTGTCCAATGGCCTGGTCTGGCCTCATCTGGCTTATCAGCTGGCGCGCCGCGCTCGAGTGCCTTTTCATGCCGAACATCGCAACCTGTTGATCGACGCCTTTTTCGGCGGCTTCTGGGTCGCCGCCATGCACTTCAATCCACTGCCTACTGCAACAACCATCTCGATGATGGCGATGAACAACGTTGCCATCGGTGGGGCGCGTTTTCTGCTGGCCGGTTCTGCGGCGCAGCTGCTAGGCGTCGGCGTTGGGTTGGTGGTGTTTGCCCCGGCGTTCATTCCGCAAACCACGCCGGCGCAGATGTATGCCTGTTTCCCGCTGCTGCTTTTGTACCCGTTGGCGCTCGGCTGGATCTGCTTTCGGCAGGCCTATACGCTGGGCGTGCATAAACGTGAATTGCTGGCGCTGAGCCGCACCGACAGCCTCACTGGCCTGCTCAATCACGGTGCGTGGAAGGATCAACTGGAAATCGCTTTTCAGCGTTGCAAACGGCAGAAGCAGGGCGCGGCCATTGCGTTGATCGACATCGACCACTTCAAGGCAATCAACGACACCTACGGGCATGTGGCCGGCGATATTGTGTTGCGACAATTGAGCAAGATGCTCAAGCAGAACCTGCGTGCGACCGACGTAGCCGGGCGTTACGGCGGCGATGAGTTCTGCGTGATTCTGCCGGAGTTGCCGCTGTTCAATGCGGCCCAGGCCATGGAGGCGTTGCGTGAGCGTTTCGCGACGTTGGGTTATGAGCAGAATCCGGCGTTGAAGGTCAGTTTGAGTATTGGCCTGGCGGCGTACGATCCGGCGCACCCCGATGCGACCCGTTGGCTCAGTGATGCCGATCAGGCGCTGTATGAAGCCAAGGCGAGCGGACGGAATCGGGTGATTTGTAACAGCGATAGTTTGCCAAAGCAGCCGTTGCTGGACTCGGTCTGAGATAAATCCCCCCTGTTGGAACTGCGGGAACCACGTCGGATTTGTGGTGTGGCCGCCCCTCACCCTAACCCTCTCCCGGAGGGTTAGGGTGAGGGCTATTTCGTAGGAAAAGTGGAAGGCATGAGCGGCGCACAACTTTCCAAGACGTTTCCTACAACGTACCCTGTTGCCGCGTTTCGGTATCGACCCCTATAGTTCGGGCTCGCGGAATTTACCGCGAACGACCTTGGCCGGTCGGAAACCTGAAACGCAGCAGCTTCCATCGTGTTATGGCAGCTGTGCGCGGGACACCTGCGGGTGTGCCGGATCTTTCAGGTATCTGGTCGGCCAACCCGCACACAGCTGCCACCTTATTCGTTTGGCCGCGAACGGTGGTTGCGACACCTGGAGATACACCGATGAACGACCAAGTAACGCCACGCTACCTTCCCATCGACACCTATGACGCCGAATCCCCGGTGCTCTTCATCAATACCCACAAAGAACTCAGCGACATGGCGGCCTGCGCGATGCACCGGTTTGTGGTCGTGCGCGATTTGGCGGACACCTTGTCCAGCCTCAACCTCAAAGGCATTTCAGACTTTGACCTGACGCGGGTCACCAGCGCGGTGCACCTGTTGATGCGGGAAGGGTGTGCAATTCTGGATGTGATTCAAGCGCGGGCGGCGCAGCGGGAAGAGGCTTACAAAACCCCGGTTTAGCGGTGTAGCGGCTGACGCTATCGCGAGCAGGCTCACTCCTACATTTAATCCATGTCGAGCACAAACGTTGTGTTCACTGAAGATCCACTGTGGGAGTGAGCCTGCTCGCGATGGCGTCAGCTCGGCCAGCACATCACTCTTTGACGCTCATATATTCCTTCGCCCAGAGAATGTATTCCTCCGGCTGGGTGTAGGTGTGCGTCAGTTCGGTCGCGCTCAGGTCGGAGGCCTGGGTAAAGATCTGCCGCTGTTCACGCAAGCTGTCGTATGTGGCCTTGATCGCCGCGAAGTAAGCGCCGTGGCCGTCGATGGTCACGCGCACACCCAGTTCGGCCAGACGCTTGTCGTCGCGCAGCGCCGGGTTGCCGTAGGTGACCAGCATCAGTGGCACGGTCAGGTGCTCGGCGATCTGCTCTAGCTGATCGAAGTCCTGCACGCCAACCATGCAGATACCATCGGCACCCGCACCCTGGTACTGGCGGGTGCGGCTGATGATTTCCTGGATCGGCAGGATCCCGGCATTGGTGCGGGCGATGATCGCCATTTCCGTGTCAACCCGGGCTTCCAGCGCCGCGCGAATTTTGCCAACGCCTTCGGCCACGGTGATCAGGTCGGTGGATTTGCGCCCGAATTGCGCGGGCAACAAGGTGTCTTCGATGGTCAGGGCGGCAACGCCGGCGCGTTCCAGTTCGACGATGGTGCGCATCACGTTGAGGGCGTTGCCATAGCCGTGGTCGGCGTCGGCAATCACCGGCAATTGGGCGACGCGGCCGATGCGGGTGGCTTGTTCAGCGAACTCGCTGAGGGTGATCAAGGCAAAGTCCGGTGCGCCCAGCACCTGCAACGAGGCCACGGAGCCACCGAGAATCCCTACTTCAAAACCCAGGTCAGCGGCAATCCGGGCGGACATCGGGTCGAACACCGAAGCCGTGTGGTAGCAAGTGTCGGAGGCCAGCAGTTGACGGAAATTGCGGCGCAAATCTTGATGAGAAAGCCTGGTCATACGAGTTCCACCAATACCAAAGGAATGGAACGGCTTGAGCAAAGGTGTCAACGCCGAAGGATGAAAAGGCTATCACGCGAATGGGTCAAGGATCATGACGAATTTTCGAGGGGGGCATTTTCAGATGATCTTTAGCTGAAAGGATTCATCTTTGGTGCGGGGATTTGACTGTGGGGAAGGATTTATCTGTGGTGAGCAGATCTGTAAGGGCAGGGAATTTACCTGTGGCGAAGGATTTATCTGTGGTGAGCAGATCTGTAAGGGCAGGGAATTTACCTGTGGCGAGGGGATTTATCCCCGATGGGCTGCGAAGCGGCCCCCTTATCCGCACAACTGATTTTCTTTCAGGTACATCGCGGTTACCGGTTTTGCGACTGCTGCACAGCCGATCGGGGATAAATCCCCTCGCCACAGGTGATTTTCCCTAACGGGAAAATGCGATCTCCGAGGTTCAGGCAGCCACAGCCTGCTGCTGTTGATTGGGCAGCATCACCGCCCGCACCGAATTCCCCGGTTGCAGCTGCAGGCGTTTGGCCGTGAGACGGTCGATGACCAGGCTGCTGCCGACCCGGCGCGCCGGTGCGACGGTGATACGGCAGTTTTCCAGGCGCCGGTTGTGGATCAGCCACAGCGGTGCCTGTTCGTCCGGGCTGCCAAGGCTCAAGGACAATTCCAGGCTGTCACGTACCGTGCGGATGTTGCGGATCGGCGCTTCAATCACCGGCCCACCGTCGAAAATATCGATATAGCCCTTGTGGGCGAAACCCTCGGCCTGAAGGATTTTCAGCGCCGGCTCAGTGTTCGGGTGCGCCTGGCCGATGGCCGCTTGCGCCTGTTCGGTGAGCAGGCAGGTGTACAGCGGTTGGCGCGGCATCAGTTCGGCGATGAACGACTTGTTGCCCAGCCCCGACAGGTGATCGGCGTGGCAGAAATCCATCTGGAAGAAGTGCCGGCCAAGGCTGTCCCAGAACGGCGAACAACCCGTTTCATCGGCGCTGCCGCGCAGTTCGGCGATCATCTTCTCGCCAAACAGATGCGGAAACTCGGCAACGAACAGCAGACGCCCCAGCGACAGCAAGCGACCGTTGCTGCCGTGGCGATGGTCATGGCCCAGGAACAACGAGCACAGTTCCGATTGCCCGGTCAGTTCGTTGTTGAGGAACAGGGTCGGGATCTGCCGTTGAATGCCCAGATCCGGCGCCGAACTCACGGTCAACCCGACCCGATAGTTGTACCAGGGTTCACGCAGGCCGACCGCCCCGGCCAACGCACTGACACCGACCACACGCATGTCATCGTCTTCGAGCACGAACAGATAATCGGCGTCGGCACGCTCGACCTGCTCGGCGAACGCACGTTGTGCCCAGCGCACCCGGTGGGACAGGCGATCTTCATTGACCGGCAGGGTGGTGAACCCCGGGCCGGCCTGTTCTACCAGCGCCATCAAGGCTCGCAGGTCGCTGACTTTAACCGGGCGGACAATCATGCTGTAACTCCTTCTGCGCGCCTGTTCGGGCACTGTCGTTGGGTGCGGAACCGGACGTGGCTCACAGGGCGATCAGCCGAATCGGGCTGCCATTGGTCACGTTCAGCGCCGCACACATTGCAGGGGTGAGGGACAGGGGTTGATCGGGTTGGTAATCGAGTTCGGCGACGATGGCGCGAAAACCCTGCAGCGCATCATTGCTCAGCAGGTAACGGCCACGGGCATCAATGTGGGGTTGTTGCTGCACAGGCGCGATCTGGCTGCGGACGATCGAGTGGATGCTCGTCGTTCGCGCAAACAGTGTCGGGCCGGCGTCGAAGAGGTCGATGTAGCTGTTGGTTTCAAAGCCTTCACGCTCAAGAATGTCGAACGCTTCCTGGCCGTCCGGATGAATCCGGCCGATACAGTCCTGAGCCGCTTGCGGCAGCATCGGGACATAGATCGGGTATTGCGGAAACAACTCGGCGAGAAACGCGCGGCTTTGCATTCCGCACAGCCGCTCGGCTTCGACGTAAGGCAGATCGAAGAAGTGCTTGCCCAGCGCGTCCCAGAACGGCGAATGGCCGTTTTCGTCGCTGTAGCCGACGATTTCGGTGATCACTGCGTCGGCGAAGCGTTGCGCGTGGGCCGCGATGAACAGCAATCGTGCCCGTGAGAGCAATTCGGAGAATGGCGTTCGCACCAGCGCGGCGTCGATATGGAAACCGCGCAGCAGCGTGTGGTCGTTGAGGTCGTGACACAACGACAGCGCCGGCACACCGTGCTCGATGTTCAATTCCCGCGAGGCACTGGTGAAGTGACGGTTGCGCAGGCTGTAGAACGGTTCGTCGAAGCCGGCGGTGGCGAGAATCTCCGAGCAGCCGACCAGACGTTGACTGTCGAGGTCTTCGAGCACGAAGAAGTAGTTCTCCGGGCCGTGGGCCGTGGCGTCACTGGCAAACGAGGCACAGGAACCGGCGATTTTCTCGCGCAATCGCTCGCTGTCGTCCGGCAGGGAGGTTACCCCCACCAGACTGTCACGGGCCAATTGTTGGAGCTGGGTCAGGTCAGTCTGCTCGACTGGGCGTAAGACCAGCATGGATGTACTCCTGTATCAAAAGGTTCGGCAAATTTGCCGAACCTGACTATCACTGTCGGTTTCCACGCATTAAATCGGCGGTCGCCTGATTTGTTGTCAGACGCCGCTCTTTTTCTTGTCAGCCGTTGCTCGGGTCAGGCAGCGCGGTACTGGCGCTGAACTTGTTGAGGAAGAACAGGTACACCAGGCCCAGAGCGATCCAGATCAGGCCGAGTTTCTGCGCATCGACACCCATGTTGACCATGATGGCCGCGACGATGATGAAGCCGATCACCGGACAGATCAGGTGGCGCACAACCTGACCGGACTTTTGCCGACGCCAGTAGTAGTTGATCACTGTCAGGTGCAGCAGCATGAAACCGCTGAGCGCGCCGAAGTTGACCAGCGAGGTCAGGGTGTCGACCGAGTTGATGAACAGGTAGCAGATCACCAGCGACAGCACCGCCACCAGATAAATGCTCATGTACGGCGTGTTGTGTTTCGGATGAACCCTGGCCAGTATTTTTGGCAGCTTGCCGTCACGGGCCATGCCGAACAGCAGGCGCGAGACCGCAGATTGCGAAGTGACCGCCACAGCGATACCCCAGGACAGCGCCGTGGTGATAGCCGTCAGGGTCGCCAGCCAGCTACCGGCTGCGAGTTCGGCGATTTCATAGAACGCGGTGTCGGCGGACTTGAAGCCCAGGCCTGCTGCCAGATCGGTAGCGATCCAGGTTTGCACCACGAAAATCGTGCCCATTACCACCAGCGTGATCAACGCAGCTTTGCCAACACTACGACCCGGGTCGCCCTTGATTTCTTCGGCGAGGGTGGAAATCGCATCGAAGCCCAGGAACGACAGCACGGCAATCGACACGGCTTGCATCAGCAGGGCGAAGTTGAAGGTTTGCGGGTTGTACAGCGGCGCCAACGTCAGCTCGCCATTGCCGCCACCGTTGTGCAGGGCGGTCCAGGCATAGAACAGGAAGACGCCCAGCACGACCAGTTGCGCCAGCAGAAAGACAATGTTCATCCGTGCGGTAAACGTGATTCCGCGCAAGTTGACGAAGGTGGCGCTGACGAGGAATGCCAGAATGAAGCCGACTTTCGGAATGTCCGGGTACAAGTGGTTGAGCGCCATCGCCGCGTACACGTACAGCAGCGGTGGGATCAGCAGGTAGTCAAGCAGCATCAGCCACCCGGCGATGAAGCCGACGTGTTGATTGAGGCCGCGTTGCGCGTAGGAATACACCGACCCTGCAACCGGAAAAGCGCGGGCCATGCTGCCGTAGCTCAACGCGGTAAACACCATGGCCACCATGCCGATGATGTACGCCAGCGGCACCATCCCCGGTGCCTCGGCGTTGACGTAGCCATACACGCCGAACGGGGCGATGGGGATCATGAAGATCATCCCGTACACCACCAGGTCGGTGAGCGTCAGGCTACGTTTCAACTCTTGCTTGTAGCCGAATTCTTCAATTTCCATGAAGCGCAACTCCTTGTAAGCCAATCAGTCGTTTTAGTTGTTATATCGGTCCATCGTTTACAGCTTCAGCAGTGTTTTCCATTACAGCAGTGGCGCGAGGTATCCGGCCCAGCGCGACACCGCTTCGGGGCTGCGCAGCAAGTCGTTGCGCACCTCGATCAGCACCGAATCCAGGCCACGGGCATCGCCGTGTACCGGGACTGTCATGTCGCCCAGCGGATCAATCCTGTACGGCTGATTGCCCGCGACTACCAGCGGATGTGCTTCGAGGCCGTCGAGCACTTGTTGGGCGTAGGCCTTGGCCTGGCCAAACAGCACACCGACTTCCATGGTGCGCGGCTGGCCGTAATACACCGGCGTAAAGCTGTGAATCCCGACTATGCGCACCGGTTGGCCCTTGGCAATGCGCGCGTCGATCAGTGTTTGCAAGCGCGTGTGAAACGGCTTGAACAGCGTTTGCCGACGGTACTCGCGCGTGGCTTCGTCCAGCTCGCGGTTGCCCGGCACCTGATAGATCTCGCTCTGCGCCGGGATGCTGTCGGGGGCATGCCGTGGCCGATTGAGGTCGATCAGTAGCCGCGAATAGTTGGCGCTCAACAGCGTCGCGCCGAGTGTTGCCGACAATTGCTCGGCCAGTTCCAGTGCGCCGATGTCCCAGGCGATGTGCTCGCGGGCGGCTGTATCGTCCAGACCCAGATTGTTCAGGGGCTCGGGGATGTAGCAGCTGGCATGCTCGCACACCAGAATCAATGGATGCGTCGAGTCGGCGCGGCTCAGGTTGTAGACCGGTCTGGTAAACAACCCCAGCTCGGCGGATTCAGTACACGCGTGCATAGTGCTCACAAAGTTCAGCGATCGAGAGCTGTTCCGTCAGCGCCAGTTCCTCGGTTTTAAGGGCGTAATAACTGTCGAGCAACGGTTTGGGCAGCCATTCGTTGAGGGCTGCACTGTCGCGCAGGCAATCCAGTGCCTGAGCCAGCGAGGCGGGCAGTGCAACGATGCCCCGCGCCTGACGTTGCTCGTCATTGAGTGAATCGGGAATTTCATTGGTGATTGCGTTCAGCGCCAGACGCTGTTCGATGCCCAGTCGTCCGGCGATCAGCAGCACAGCCATCGCCAGATGCGGCGAGGCGGTGGCGTCCATGGCGCGAAATTCCAGGTTGAACTGCTTCGCCACGGATTTGCTGCCCAACGTCGAGGTCGGGCAGATGCGCAACGCCGCTTCGCGGTTCTGTTGCCCCAGGCAGGCGTAAGAGGCGCTCCAGTGATGTGGCTGCAAGCGCTCGTACGAGAGCGGTGTCGGTGCGGTGATTGCACACAGCGCCGGCAAGTAATGCAGGATTCCCGCCGCCCAATGCTGGCCGAGGCTCGACAGACCATTGCTGGTGCCTGCGTCATAGAGCATCGGCTGGCCGTCCAGATCGAGCAGGCTGACGTGCAGGTGCACGCCGTTGCACATCGCCTCAGCGGCAGTCTTAGGTGCGAAGCTCAGGTCCAGGCCCATTTGCCGGGCGATCTCACGGGCGATTTCGCGCACGTTCACCGCGCGGTCTGCGGCCGCGACCCCCAGCGCTGGTCGGCAAGTGATTTCGAATTGATGCTTGCCGTACTCGGGCAGAAACATCTCCGGCTCGACGCCGCCGGCACGCAGAGCGCTGAGCAGCCAGCCGCCGAACTCGGCGCCCTGGCGCTGGGCTTCGAGCGAGAACGCCGGAGGTTCGGGAAGGTCTGCATGCAGGTTGAATTCGTGTTCGAACGCGGCGTTGACCTGCAAGCCCAAATCGTCGCGGTAACGCTCGACCTCATCGCGCAGCAGCGTGCGCGGGCAGGCGCCGAATGGCTGGCCATCGGTTTCGCGAAGATCGCCGTGGATGAAGTCCAGCGGCGGGGCGTTGGCATCCGGCCCGTTGCTCACGGTGACGCGGCTGCTCAGATCCGGAACCAGGCGCAAGTCGCCATAAGCGCCCCACGGGCTGGTCGAAGCGATGGAATCCTGCGGGGTCAGGGCGCTGTTGGCTGGCACCCAGCCACAACCGGGGGCTTGGTAATGCTCAAGTTCGTCGGTGGGGAACGAGCGGCCACGGGTAATGCCGATCAGGTCAGTGGTGACGATAGTGGTCATCGGCAGCGGCGTCAGACGGGCGCTCATGGCTGCATCTCCTGCAACCGCCCGAGAACGGTGTCGGTGTCGGTGATCCAGCAGTAACCCTTGATCGCGTTAAGGCACGCGTGATGGCGTTCGGCAGTGCGGGTGGCGCAGGCGTCCTCGACCAGGGTCACCAGATAACCGCGGTCGGCAGCGTCGCGCACGGCCATGTCCACGCACTGATCGGTAACGATCCCGGCGATGATCAAATGGCGGGTCGCGAGGTTGCGCAGCACATAGTCGATGTTGGTCGAGTTGAAGACCCCGGACGAGGTTTTCGGCAAGAAGATTTCGTTTTCTGCGGGCGTCAGTTCGGCGATGATCTGTGCCTGCGGGCTGCCTTTGGGGACGTTCAGATTCGACAGTTTGTGGTCCAGCGAACGGTCGCGGCCATCGGCGGTAAGGCTCTCGATGACGGTGTGCAGCACGTTCTGCTGCGCCTCGCGAAAGCCATTCAGCAGGCGTTGTTGATTAGGCACGACCTGCGTCTGGACGCGGTTCAGAAAGTATTCGCCATCCGGACTTGTGAGGTGAGGTTCAAACTGCGGATCGAGCCAGGCGCGCTGCATGTCCACCAGCAACAAGGCTGTGTGGTCGGTGACAAATGGCAGGTCTCGCGACGAGCGGTGTGGAAGGGTGAACATCCTTATTTATCCTCCAGAAGGTGCGTATTGAAGTCGTTGCGCAGGGCGTCGATGCCTTCCAGGCGATCGGCCAGATTCGTGGTGCGCAGGGTCAGGCTGGCGATCAGTGCTTCGACTTGCGCCAGCGCCGGCACCATGGTGTCGAACGGCGAGGCCGACTCTACGGGGGCGCTGATAATCAGGTCGGCCAGTTCGCGCAGTGGCGAGGCGTAGATGTCGGTGAAGAGCACCACTCGCGCGTTGTTGTTTTTCGCCGCGCTGGCCACGCGCAGGGCCTGGGACTGGTAGCGGCGATAGTCAAACAGCAGCACCACATCCTGGCGTTGCAGATCGAACAGGCGATCGGGCAGTTGCGCGTTGTCTTCCAGTGCAAAGCAGCCGGTGCGCAGCAGGCGCAAGTGATTGAGCAAGTAGCTCGCCAGCAGGCTGCTGAAGCGTCCGCCGAAGCAGTGCACCTGATGCCGGGTATCGAGTAGCCAATCCGTGAGGATGCGCACGTCTTCGGGTTGAGTCAGCGATTGCGTTTCAACCAGCAGGCGATGGCTGTCGGCCAGATAATGACCCCAGGCGTCGTCCTTGTTTTGCTGGGCACGAGGTTGCAGCAGGGTGCGTGGTGAGCGCAGGCGATGATCCATGTCGCTGAGTAGCGCATCCTGGAACTCGGCGTAACCGCCGAAACCGAGTTTTTTCACCAGGCGCACGATGGTCGGGTCGCTGACGCCGGCGTGTTCGGCCAGACGTGCCATTGGTCCCAGACCGTTGCGTGGGTATTGATCAAGCAGGGCGCGAACGACTTTGCGTTCTGACGGTGTCAGATCGAGGCCGGGATCGGTGATCAGGTCTCTGAGAGGGGGCATCCTGGCTCCTGCTGGATGGGTGTGTCGAATTCGTTTCACAATCCGTTAAAACAGTATTTATGTAACTGACGCTACATGTCTAGTGAATTTTTCAGTGTGTTGAAAAGGCCCTGAAATGGGGCAAGATGCTTGTGTAACAAGGGCTACACGGTTGGCGACAAGCTTTGTAGTCCATCGCCCATGGGCATGTCAGACATTGCCGATTTTTTGGCATCTTAAAGTGATAAGGCGATGCAGCTAACAGCCTTGAAGCCCTTGATGTACGGCACAATTGCCCACTAACCGGCATTGCGCCGTTGTTTTTCATGACTCTCGACAGAGTGATTGATTGTGCACACCACCCGTTTGACCCTGATGTGCCATGCGCGAACCGTCGCACAAAAACTGGCGCGTTTTCCTACGAATGAGCCTGTTGAAAATATCGGCCTGGCTTCTGACGTATTGGCTGCGCGCTTCGACGCCTCACGGCGCCTGATCTGTGCGCCTGAACTGCGTACACGTCAGACCGCCGCGTGGTTGGGTGCTGACGCACATATTGATCAAGCGCTGCGCGATTGCGATTGGGGGCAGTGGCACGGGCAGGCGATCAAGGATCTGCAACGCTCGCAAACCGCGGCGCTACAGGAATGGCTGGAAGATCCGCACGCCACGCCCCATGGCGGTGAATCGATCGCGCAGGTGTGCGAGCGCGTGTCGAGGTGGCTGGTCAGTCTGCAAACCACGCCGGGGCACGTGGTGGCGGTCACGCATCCGTTCATCATCCGTGCTGCGTTGATTCACGTTATGCAGGGCTCGGCGTTTCATGACATTGATGTCGAGCCGTTGTCAGCGGTTGAACTGCGCTTCACCGGGCGCTGGCGGCTACGCTTGCCAGGTCACGACATTGAAGGAACACGCTGATGAAGCAGCTGCTGGTGATCGGTATCGGCGCCGGTAATCCGGACTACATCACGATGCAGGCGGTGAAAGCGCTGAATCGGGTGGATGTGTTCTTTTTGCTGGATAAGGGCCAGAGCAAGGACAAATTGATCGATCTGCGTCGCGAGATTTGTCAGCGCTATATCACCGATCCAGCGTATCGCTTCGTCGAAGCCCACAGCCCGGAACGCGAGCGCGGCGACGTGGACTACATCGCCAGCGTCGATGATCTGAACCGCGCCAAGCAGCAAACCTTCGAACGGCTGATCAACGACGAATTGTCTGACGGGGAGTGCGGCGGTTTTCTGGTGTGGGGCGATCCGGCGTTGTACGACAGCACCCTTCGCATCCTGCACGCGATTCTGGCCTCGGGTCGCTGTGCCTTCGAGTTTGAAGTGATGCCCGGGATTACCAGCGTTCAGGCCTTGGCGGCGCAGCACAAGGTGCCGTTGAATACCATCGGCCGCTCCGTTGAAATCACCACTGGCCGGCGCCTGGCGGCAGGGCAGGTAAGTGATGCCGACAGTTTGGTGGTGATGCTCGATGCCGAAGATTCCTACCACCACGTGGCTGATCTGCAGACAGAGATTTTTTGGGGGGCTTACCTGGGCACGCCGGATGAGATCTTGATCAGCGGCAAACTTTGCGATGTGGCGGATGAAATCGAGCGGGTGCGCAAGGCTGCGCGGTTGGAGCATGGATGGATCATGGATACGTATTTGCTGCGCAAGCCCTAGATCTTTGGTGCTTGAATGGGCCCCTTTGCGAGCAAGCTCGCTCCCACATCGACCTCTGTAGGAGCTGTCGAGTGAAACGAGGCTGCGATCTTTTGATCTTGTTTTTCAAGAGCAAGATCAAAAGATCGCCGCCTTCGGCAGCTCCTACAGTTGATCAGTGTCGTACACAAATCTTGCGGCGAACATTGATCCCCTAAGGATCTGTGTGCTGGGGAGACAGCGAGCGGATGTCGTGGATCCGCCCGCGGTCGGTAGTGCTCTTTATGCGCGTTCCAGCGCCAGGGCCACGCCCTGTCCGCCGCCGATGCACAGGGTCGCGAGACCTTTTTTCGCATCACGCTTGATCATTTCATGCAGCAAGGTCACCAGCACCCGGCAACCCGACGCACCGATCGGGTGACCCAGCGCGATGGCGCCGCCGTTGACGTTGACCTTGTCCAGATCCCATTGCAGATCCTTGGCCACGGCCAGCGATTGCGCGGCGAAGGCTTCGTTGGCTTCGATCAGATCGAGTTGCTCGATTGACCAACCCGCCTTGTCCAGGCAGCGGCGGGTGGCCGACACCGGGCCGATGCCCATGATCGCCGGGTCAACGCCCGCGTTGGCGTAGGCAGCGATGGTCGCCAGTACTGGCAGGCCCAGGGATTTGGCTTTTTCGGCGCTCATCAGGATTACCGCAGCGGCGCCGTCGTTCAGCGACGATGCGTTGCCAGCAGTGACGCTGCCGTCCTTTTTGAACGCCGGGCGCAGTTTGGCCAGCGATTCAGCGGTGGTCTCACCACGCGGTTGTTCGTCGACCTTGAAAGCGACCGGATCGCCTTTGCGCTGCGGGATCAGGATCGGGGTGATTTCATCGACAAAACGACCGGCCTCGATGGCGGCAGCGGCTTTGCGCTGGGAGGCGGCAGCGAAGGCGTCCTGCTGTTCGCGGCTGATCTCGTATTTGTCGACGAGGTTTTCCGCGGTGATGCCCATGTGGTAATCGTTGAACGCATCCCACAGGCCATCGCTGATCATGGTGTCGACGATTTGCGCGTGACCCATGCGCAGACCGGTGCGCGCGCCCGGCATTACGTAGTTGGACAGGCTCATGTTTTCCTGGCCGCCGGCGATAATCACGTCGGCGTCACCGCAACGGATCGCTTGGGCACCGAGGTGCAAAGCCTTGAGGCCCGAGCCGCAGACCTTGTTCAGGGTCATGGCCGGCACCGCGTGGGGCAAGCCAGCCTTGATGGCGGCCTGACGCGCCGGGTTCTGGCCGGCGCCGGCGGTCAGTACCTGGCCCATGATCACTTCATCGACCTGCGCACCGTCCAGACCGGTCTGTTCGAGCAACTGGCGAATCACCGCTGCGCCCAGATCAACCGCGGATACGCTGGCCAGGGAACCCTGGAAACTGCCGATCGCGGTACGCGTAGCGGCAACAATGACGACGTCTTGCATTTTCAAATTCCTCACTGGGCAGCGAACTGCATTTCCGGCACATGATCAGGCACGATCAGTTTACCGGCGGTTTTGGCCACGATCTCTTCAACGCTGACACCCGGCGCGCGTTCTTTGAGAATGAATGCACCGTTCTCGATTTCCAGATAGGCGAGGTCGGTCAGCACACGCTTGATGCACCCGGCGCCGGTCAGCGGCAGGCTGCAACGGGCTAATAGTTTGGACTCACCGTCCTTGGACGCGTGGGTCATGATGACGATGATGTTGTCTGCGCCAGCTACCAGGTCCATCGCGCCGCCCATGCCTTTGACCAGTTTGCCGGGGATCATCCACGAGGCGATATTGCCTTCGACGTCCACCTCAAACGCGCCCAGCACTGTGAGGTCGACATGGCCGCCGCGGATCATCGCGAAGGATTCGGCCGAAGAAAAAATCGAAGCGCCGATACGCGCGGTCACGGTTTGCTTGCCGGCGTTGATCATGTCGGCATCGATGGTTTCTTCAGTAGGAAAAGGACCCATGCCGAGCAGGCCGTTTTCCGACTGCAGCATGACTTCCATGCCTTCGGGGATGTAGTTGGCGACCAGGGTCGGAATGCCGATGCCGAGGTTGACGTAGTAGCCGTCCTGCATTTCGCGGGCGACGCGCTGAGCCATTTGTTCGCGGGTAAGTGCCATGTTGTTGTTCTCCGTAGGCCTGAATTATTTGCGGATGGTGCGCTGTTCGATGCGTTTTTCGAACGTGCCGCAAATGACCCGGTCGACGTAGATGCCGGGAGTGTGGATGTGTGCCGGATCCAGCTCGCCGGGCTCGACGATTTCTTCGACTTCGACCACGGTGATTTTGCCGGCGGTGGCGGCCAGCGGATTGAAGTTCTGCGCGGTATGGCGATAGATGACGTTGCCGAAATGATCGGCTTTCCAGCCTTTGACGATGGCGAAGTCGCCAGTGATGGACTCTTCCATCAGGTACTTGCGACCGTTGAATTCACGCACTTCCTTGCCATCGGCCACCGGAGTGCCGACGCCAGTCGCCGTGAAGAAGGCCGGAATGCCAGCCCCGCCTGCACGCATCTTCTCGGCGAGGGTGCCTTGCGGGGTCAGGGTGACTTCGATTTCGCCTTTGAGCAGTTGCTCTTCGAACAGCTTGTTTTCGCCGACGTACGAGGCGACGACTTTGCTGATCTGGCGGTCGGTCAGCAGCACGCCGAGGCCAAAACCGTCGACGCCGCAGTTGTTGGAGACGACGGTGAGGTCGCGTGTGCCCTTGCGCTTGATCTCGGCGATCAGGTTTTCCGGAATCCCACACAGACCGAAGCCGCCAGCGATAACGGTCATGCCGTCTTCAAGCCCGGCGAGGGCTTCCTCATAGGAACTCACGCGCTTGTCGAAACCTGCCATATGCACCTCTTTTATTATTTGCGGGCGGCTGGCTAGCCGAATGGTTGGAGTGTCTCGCCGAAGGATATATTTGTTAAGTTGATTTTTAAGGTTGATTGATAGATAAAACTCAACAATCGCTAAACTCACTGAATCGACGATTTTGCCTAATGGCCGAATCGACGAAATCCTGTAGGAGCTGCCGAAGGCTGCGATCTTTTGATCTTGACCCTTGAACATTCAGAACAAAATCAAAAGATCGCAGCCTTCGGCAGCTCCTACAGTTTTAACCGCGTTCATCCAGGCAGCATCGCAGGAAGCTATTCAGTATGACCATCAAACAAATCCGTGCCTTTCTCGCCGTCGCCCAGAGCCTGAGTTTTGCCGTGGCCTGCGAGCGGTTGCACCTGTCGCAATCGGCGCTGAGCCTGACCATCAAAGCCCTGGAAGAGGGCTTGGGTGGACGGCTGTTCAGCCGCAACACGCGCAATGTGGCGTTGACCGCAGAAGGTGAATCCCTGCTGCCGCTGGCCCGACGCCTGATTGCCGACTGGGACAACGCCGAAGACGAAATGCGTCAGCGCTTCAGCCTGCAACGCGGGCGGGTGACGCTGGCGGCAATGCCGTCGTTTGCCGGCAACCTGCTGCCGCCGATCCTCAAGACCTTTCGCGCGCGCTATCCCAACGTCAACGTGACGGTCAACGATGTGATCAACGAGCAGGTGCTGGAGATGGTGCGCGACCGTCAGGTGGAACTGGGCGTGGCGTTCGAACCGATGCAGAACACCTCGATGACATTCACACCGCTTTACATGGATCGGTTCGTCGCGGTGGTGCCGCAGGATTCCCCGCTGGCCGCCCGTACCGAGATCGACTGGCAGACGTTGTTACAGGAACCGTTCATTACCTTGCAGCGGCCGTCCACGGTGCGGGTGATGCTCGAAGAGCACTTGCAGGCGCGGGGCATGAAGTTGCCGGTGGAGTTTGAAAGCCACCAACTGGCAACAGTCGGGCGGATGGTTGCCAGTGGGCTGGGCGTGAGCGCTGTGCCGGCGCTGTGTGCCGAGCAGATGCAGGAATTGGGTGCGCGCTGCCTGACGTTGAATGACTCGGTGGAGCGGGCGATTGGCGTGCTGACTGAACCGGGCAATGAACTGTCGGCGGCGGCGCAGGCACTCTTCGACATCCTCAGGGCTGAGTATTGAACGCTGCCGCAGGCTGCGATCTTTTGATCTTCGCCCGTTCTCAATCTTGATGGGGAAATATAAACACCTGTCTTAAATGTTAATTGCACCCCGCTCACAACTCACCGAAGCTATCCTCCATCAGCTCTCCCGCCGTCGAGATGGACCTCTATTCAATGCAGACCCCCAGCGTCACCAAACCCCTCTGGCAAACCTACCTGCTGTTTCTGGCGCCGATGGTGCTGTCCAACTTCCTGCAGTCCATGTCGGGCACGGTCAACAGCATTTACATCGGCCAGATGCTTGGCACTCAGGCGCTGGCGGCGGTGTCGGGGATGTTTCCCGTGGTGTTCTTCTTTATCGCGCTGGTGATCGGCCTCGGCGCGGGTGCGGGAGTGCTGATCGGCCAGGCCTGGGGGGCGCGTGAGCCGCATATGGTCAAGGCGATTGCCGGGGCGACGCTGTTGCTGGGTGTATTGATTGGTCTGGTCGCGGCGGTATTGGGCAGTGTGTTTGCGCGGCAGGCGCTGACGGGTTTGGGGACGCCCGCGGATGTTCTGGACGATGCGGTGGCATACGCCCACGTGATGATGTGGATTCTGCCGTCGCTGCTGGTGTTTGTGCTGTTCACGCAGTTGTTGCGCGGGGTCAGCGATACGGTGTCGCCGTTGCTGGCGCTGGTAGTGTCGACCTGTGTCGGGCTGGCGCTTACGCCGGCATTCATTCGTGGCTGGTTCGGCTTGCCGCAACTGGGCATTCAGAGTGCAGCGTATGCGGGCCTCGCGGGTAACCTGGCGGCGATGGCGTGGCTGGCGTGGCGGCTGATTCGCAAGAACCATCCACTGGCGCCGGACCGCGAATTTTTTGCGGCGTTGCGGCTCGACAGGGTGATTCTTGGCAAAGTCCTGCGTATCGGTTTGCCGACCGGCGTGCAGATGATTGTGTTGTCGCTGTCGGAATTGGTGATCCTGGCCTTGGTCAATCAGCACGGTTCGCAAGCGACGGCGGCGTACGGCGCGGTGACGCAAATCGTCAACTATGTGCAGTTCCCGGCGTTGTCGATTGCGATCACCGCTTCGATCCTCGGCGCACAGGCCATTGGCGCGGGGCGACTGGAACGGATGGGGCCGATCTTGCGCACCGGTCTGTTGATCAACGTGTGTTTAACCGGCGGCTTGATTGTGCTGGGTTACCTGTTGTCGCACTGGTTGCTCGGTTTGTTCCTGACCGAGGATTCGACTCGGGCAATGGCCGAGCATCTGTTGCACATCATGCTCTGGAGCCTGTTGGTGTTCGGCTTCCAGGCGATCATCGGCGGCATCATGCGCGCCAGTGGCACGGTGCTGGTGCCGGTGGTGATCGCCATTGTCTGCGTGGTGGGCGTGCAATTGCCGGCGGCCTATTGGCTGGACGGGCAGTTTGGTTTGCAAGGTGTCTGGATGGCGTTCCCGGTGGCTTACCTGGGGATGCTGGTGTTGCAGACGCTGTATTACAAACTGGTCTGGCAGCATCAGAAAATCGAACGTTTGGTTTGATTTGTGTAGGAGCTGCCGCAGGCTGCGATCTTTTGACTTGAAGTTTTCAAAAGCAAGATCAAAAGATCGCAGCCTTCGGCAGCTCCTACAGGGTAGGTAGATCAGTTGGCGCAACTGCCTGATGTTTGGAGAATCCCATGTCGATCCGCTTGCTGCTCGCTGCCGCTTTTTGCCTGTGTGTCGTTCCTGTCGCGCAGGCCGTTGAATACACCCGGGTCAACACCACCGCCAGCCAGATCAGCTTCACCTACAACCAGATGGGCTCGCGGATGTACGGCACCTTCGGCAAGTTTGACGCGACGCTGGCCTTCGACACTGACAACCTCGCCAACGCCCACACCACCTTGCATATCGACCTCACCAGCATCGACGCCGGCAGCGAAGACGCCAATACCGAACTGGTGAAACCGGCGTGGTTCGACACCGCGAAATTTCCCGTGGCAGTGTTTGAATCGAGCCATTTCACGCAGGTTTCCGAAAACCACTACCTGATCACGGGCCGATTGACCCTCAAGGGCATCAGCCGAGAAATTGCGGCCCCGGTGGAGTTGAAAGCAGGCAACGCCATCGGCATTTTCGACGGCGAACTGGTGCTCAAACGTGACGAGTTCGGCCTCGGCGCGGGGGAGTGGGCAGACACCGTGGTGTCCAAAGACATCGCCATCAAGTTCAAGGTTGTGGCGCCTCAGCAGTGACACCCGCCCAACACCTCAATGACTGCCGAACAACTGACGGATCAGGTTCGGGGTGCTGCCGGTCCAGCGTTTGAACGAACGTCGAAAGTTCGCTGCATCGGTAAAGCTCAGGTATTCGGCCACTTCGTCGTTGCTCATGCCTTTGACCTGATACAGGTACAGCGCCACGTGTTTGCGCACCAGATCCACCTGTTGCTGGAACCCGCTGTCGTGTTTCTGCAGCTTGCGTTTGAGGGTCGCCGGGCTCATGGCGAATGCCTGCGCAGCCTGTTCCAGGCTCGGTGGCTGACGGACGTGATCCTGCAAGTGGCTGTAGAGGCAATCGGTGAAGCTGGCGGCAAAACCCAATTGCTCGATCTGCCGCGTGGCTTCCTGGCGCGCGACCTGACCGGCCGTGGCGGAGGCGCCGGGCCACGGTCGGGCGAGAAATTCGCGCGGGATGCGCATCAGGTCCAGCGGTCGCTTGAACTGTGTGTGCTCGCCCAGATGCACCCAATACTGCTCGACATAACGCGGCTCGGCATGACTGAAGCTGCATTCCCACGGCAGGCGCTGGCCGCTGAGCCACTGACTCATGGCGATCAGCGAGGTCATGCCAGCTTCCAGCAGAAAACGCCATTGCTCGCCAGCGCCGCAACTGTCCAGCCAGTACACGTAGGCAAAACTGTCATCGAGCAATAGACGCGGTGTCATCAACGGGCTGAGCAAGGCCTGTTGCTGCACCAGCGTGTCGAGCGCCTGATGCAGATTCTGGGCGTGGCGCAAGGCATGGCTGGCCGCACCGTAATGACCGGGCAGCAAGCGTTGGCCGAACAGGAAACTGCTGTCATCGGCGTCGAGCAAGCGCCGACTGTTGTCGATCAGAGCGAGAAACTGCTGCGGACTGAGGCGAGTCTGACCGGCCAGAATGTCTTCATGAAACAACCCGGTGCCGCGCAGCAGTCGATGGCTGTCGATGTCACGCGACAGCGCCAGGTCTATCAGCGTCGCCGGTTGGTAATGCCCGGGGATGAAACGGCTGTCGCTTTCGTACCAGTTGGTTTTGACGGTCATGGTCGGCCTCAGGCGCTTTTGGCCAAGGGCGACTTGGCGCGTGCCAGTGCCAGGTTCAAGCGTTTGAGCAGCGCTTCGGGCGTCTCGTCGAGGGCCATGACAGCCGCGGTACTGGCCGCCAGTTGCAGGCGCTCGCCGTGTTGGCGGGTTTTATGCGCCAGCGCTTGCACGGCGAACTGCAGCTCCTGCGCGAGCAGTTGCGCCTGACGTTCGCCCGTATTGGGCAGCAACACCACAAAGCGGTCGCCGGCCAAGCGACAGAGCAGATCCTGACGGCGCAGGTTGAGCAGCAGCAAATGGCTGAGGGCCTGCAACACGGCATCGCCTTCGGCATGCCCGTACGCCTGATTGATCGCGGCGAAGTTATCCAGATCCAGTACCAGCAAGGACAGCGGTTGCTGCTGGGCGATGCTCTCGCCGAGGCTGTCGGCCAGTTGCCGTTTCAGATAATCGGCGCCGCCCAGCGGGGTGAGTTTGTCGAACAGCCGATGCTCGCGGAACAGCCGCTCGCGTTTCTCCATCTGCGCACTGATCGCCAGTTGTTCGCGGTGCCAGTGATAGATGCCGATGGTCAGCAGCACCATGCCCACCGGCATCGGCCCCGACTCCAGCCAGTGATCCCAGGTGATGCTGTCGGGCAGGCGGATGAACTCGTCGAGGCTGTCGATCCACCAGGAAAAGAAGATGCAACTCAGCCCCAGCGCCAGGTAGTTGGTGACCCGCCCGGCCGGGCGGCTTTTCAGCACCAGCCCCAGCCAGACCAGCGCCAGCAGCGCCGAACCACCTTCGCCGATGATGTCCAGCCAGACCCATTCGCTGACCGCTTTAAGCTCGCCGCACGCCAGGTGCAACAGCAAACCGAGGTTGGCCGCCAGCAGCAGTGCAGCAAGTTTCCAACGATGGGGTTTGAGCACTGAGAACATGGCCGTGATCCTTTGGCGAAGAAGCAATGCGCGCCAGCACAGCAGATATTTATGACAGTCGGGTGACGGCCGGGGGAGGTCGAATCAGCTCACCGGCCAGTGCAATATTTCTTCAAGAACACCACGTCCCCTGTAGGAGTGAGCCTGCTCGCGATAGCGTCAAGTCAGCCAATATTAATGGTGACTGGAAAAACGCAATCGCGAGCAGGCTCACTCCTACAAGTGCCGTGGTGGGTGGAAGAGGTCATTTCAGCTCATTTGCACAGACAAACCGCAGCAAATGCCCGGTTTACACGGCTGACCGTCAACCCTGTCACAGAAGCGTCATCCGCCGCCCCTAGCTTGCCCTTCCAGTTGCCGGGCCACTTGCCTGGCCTGACCGGATTCTTTGGGGGAGGACACACATGTACCAGCGCAGCAGTTATCCGCGCAGCGGCACCGTCGGGCTCTTCAGTTTCACCCTGACCGCTTTGGCCATGGCGGTGGCCAGCGCGCAACTGCACGCGGCCGATGCCAGTGCCAATGTCGAACACGTCGAAGTGGTTGGTCAGGCGGCGAGTATCGACTCGGCGCTCAAGGAGCAGCGTCGATCCGACAGCATCAAAAGCGTGGTACACGCCGACGGCATGGCGCAGTTGCCCGATGAAAACGTTGCCGAAGCGGCGCAGCGCATGCCGGGTGTCAGCGTCGAACGCGATCAGGGCGAAGGGCGTTTTGTCAGCGTGCGCGGCCTCGGGCCGGATCTGAACAGCGTGACCATCAACGGTACGCTGGTGCCGTCGCCGGAAAGCGAACGCCGTGCCGTGGCGCTCGACGTGTTGCCTTCGGAGCTGGTGCAGTCGCTGTCGGTCATCAAGACCCTGACCCCAGACATGGATGCCAACTCGCTGGGTGGTACGGTCGATGTCAAAAGCCTGTCGGCGTTCGATCACAAAGGGCTTTTCTACACCGGCGGCACCGAGGCCAGTTACGACAAGAACTCCCATCAGACCAGTCCCAAGTTCTCCGGTGCGGTCAGCGACCGGTTCAGCCTGGGCGACGGCATCGATAACTTCGGTGTCGCGGCCGCGTTGAGTTGGCAGAAGCGTGATTTCGGTTCGGACAACGTCGAAACCGGCGGCGCCTGGGATTTCGCCCGTGGCGCGCAACTGGAAGAGTTCGAACAACGTGACTACGACATCAGTCGCGAACGCACGGGCGGCGGTCTGAACTTCGATTACAAACCCGACGACCTCAGCAGCTATTACCTGCGCACCCTCTACAGCCGCTACAAGGACAGCGAAACGCGCAACTCGACGAGCATCGAGTTTGCCGACCCACAGGCCGCCGGCGTATTGGGCGACGCTGAAGGCAAACGCAAACTCAAGCAGCGCGAAGAGACCCAGGAAATCCAGTCGTACGTGTTCGGTGGCGAACGCATGATCGGTCTGTGGACGCTCAGCGGTCAGGCCGGCTACAGCCGCTCCAGTGAAGACAGCCCCGGGCACATCGCCAACGCGGAGTTCGCTGGCAATGACGATTTCGCCGACAGCGGTTTTTACAGCAACGACAAGCCGCGGCCGATCATGGGCCAGGGTTTCTACGACGCCAATAACTTCAGCCTCGACAAGGTCGACTGGGAAAAGCAGAACACCCAGGACACCGAGAAAAACCTGCGTCTGGATCTGGCCCGTGACTATGACTTGAGCGGCTACGCGTCGCAGGTCAAGTTCGGCGGCAAAGTCAGCCGCCGCAACAAGGACAACGACCTCGATGCCTGGGTCTATGAAGATTTCGATGACCTCGGTTTCAGCGACGATCAACTCAACCTCAGCCGCTTCGCCAAGGGCTCGGTGGATTATCGACTGGGCCAGTTCGGGCCGGGAATTAGTGGCAGTGCGATCAAGAACCTGATCGGCGGACTGAACCGCGACGATTTCTATGACCCGGTCGAATCAACCGTCAACGACTTCAAGATGAGCGAGGACATCAACGCCGGTTACCTGATGAACACGGTCGATATCGATGACTGGCGTTTCATTGCGGGCCTGCGTTACGAGGGCACCGAGTTCGAAGCCAAAGGCACCGGCGCCACCGACGGCGACTTCGAGCCCACCGAGACCAAACGCAGTTATCACCACTGGCTGCCGGGCCTGCATGCGCGTTATCAACTGGACAAAAACACCCAGGTGCGTGCGGCGTGGACCAAGTCTGTGGTGCGTCCGACCTTCGGCCAACTGGCGCCGGGGTTTGTCATCGATGGTGATGAGGCGACGTTCGGCAACCCCGAGCTGAAACCACTGGAGTCGAGCAATCTCGACCTCGGGATCGAGCACTTCATGGGCCATGCCGGCACGGTGTCGGCGTTTGTGTTCTACAAAGACATCCAGAACTTCGTCTACAACACCGACGTGGCCGGCACGGGTGCCTGGACCGACTTCTCCGAAGCGCACACCTTTGCCAACGGCGACAGCGCCAAACTCTACGGCCTGGAGCTGGCGTACTCGCAAAAATTCGACTGGTTGCCGGCTCCATGGAACGGTCTGTTGCTGGGGGCGAACACCACGTTCAGTCGCTCCGACGCCGAAATAAAAGGCTTCGATGCCGCCACTGGCACTAACCGCAAACGCAGCATCGATCTGCCTAGCCAGTCCGACACCGTCGGCAACGTGATGCTCGGCTGGGAAAACGACAAGGTCAGCCTGCGCCTGTCGGCCAACTACAAATCCGACTACCTCTACGAACTGGCTTCGATCAGCGACAAGGCCCACGACCTGCACGTCGATGCGCAGACCTTCGTCGATTTCAGCGCGCGCTACTCGCTGACGAAAAACCTGCAACTGAGCTTCGAGGCGCAAAACCTCACCGACGAGTCGTACTTCGTCTACACCGGCCACCGCGCATACAACGGCCAATACGAAGAATACGGCCCGACCTACAAGCTCGGCCTGACCTTCACCCATTTCTAAGCCTCGGAGGGCGGCCGGGTGCCGCCGTCGATCCACGCACGACAAGGATTCTGCCGGTTCATGAGTATTTCTTTGCGACACAAACACTGGCTGCTCGGCGCACTGATCGCCCTGACCGCCAGCCAGACGCTGGCCGCCACGCCGAGCCTGGCACTCACGCCGTGGGCGCCCAAGTTGAAATTTGAAGCGCTGGGTTTTTTGCCCGGTGATGCGCGCCTTGGCATCAGTGCTGCTGAAGGCTTGTTGTTGCTTGATGGCCAGGGCACGGAGCTGGCGCGTTTGCCCGGTTCCTTCAGCGGGCTCGACAGCCGCGCTGACGAGCGTCACGTGTGGGTTGCCAGCCTGGACAACGCCAGTCAGCGAGCGTTGGTGGTCGGCCTCGATCCGGCGCAACGACAATGGGATGCGCCGCTGTATCTGCCGACCCGAGACTTCGCGGTAAACGGCGTGTGCCTGTACCGCGACAGCGCCGATAACCTGTTTGTGTTTCTGGTCGGCGAGGAGGGCAAGGGTGAGCAATGGCTGGTGGGCAACGGCGGCACGCTCAATGCTCAGGCGCAACGGGTGCGGGGTTTGCCACTGCCGCCATCGGCGCAGTTTTGCCAGGTCGACGATGCCGCCGAGCAACTGGTGGTCAACGAAGAGAACGTCGGCTGGTGGGCGTACCCGGCGGCTGCCGAAGCCGAGGTAAAACGCTCGCCGGTGGCGCTGCGCGAGCCGTTCGGTCAAATCAAAGGCGAGGCCGGTGCCATGGCGCTGGTGCCTGGCGGCGTCATCGGGCTCGATCCGAAAGCGGCGCAGTTGCACCTCTACCAGCAACAGGGCGAGGGCTGGACGGCGCAAGCGACGTTGCCGTTGGCAGATTTGAAAGAGCCGGAAAACCTGGTCGTGCGCAACACCGCCAAAGGCCTGCAAGTGTTGATCCGCGACGATGACGATGGCCGCGTCTACCAGGGCAATCTCGACTGGCAAGCCACGCCGGTGGCGTTGCCGCCGAAGCTGCCAAATATCGCGGCGCAAGCGCAGAGCGATCCGGTCGCACGGCAGGGCGATGCTGCGGACGACCCGGCGATCTGGGTGCATCCGCGGCAGCCATCCCTGAGTCGCGTGCTTGGCACCAATAAAAAACAGGGCCTGATGGTGTATGACCTGCAAGGCAAACAGGTGCAGGAGTTGCCGGTCGGTCGCCTGAACAACGTCGATGTGCGGCCCAACTTCAAACTGGGCGCGCAGACGGTGGACCTCGCGGTGGCCAGCCATCGCGATCACAACAGCCTCAGCCTGTTCGCCATCGACCGCAACAGCGGCGAGTTGCGCGACATTGGCGAAGTGCCGACGCCGTTGAAAGACATCTACGGCCTGTGCCTCTTTCAGCCGGCCAGCGGCGAGATTTACGCCATTGCCAACGACAAGGACGGCACCTTTCTGCAATACCGCCTCGGCGCCCCAAACGGCACGGTGCAGGGCGAGTTGGTACGCCGCTTCAAGGTCGACAGCCAGCCCGAGGGCTGCGTCGCCGATGATCAGCGTCAACGTCTGTTCATTGGCGAAGAAGACGTCGGGGTCTGGGCGGTGGACGCCCGCGCCGAGCAGCCTGCGACCCTCACCAGCGTGATCAAAGTGGGTGGGCCGCTGCACGCCGACGTCGAAGGTCTGGCGCTGTATCAGAGCCAGGCGCGGGACTATCTGGTGGTGTCCAGCCAAGGCAATGACAGTTATCTGCTGCTGGACGCCGAGCCGCCATTTGCCGTTCACGGCGCATTTCGGGTCGGGCTCAACGCGGCGGCCGGGATTGACGGGGCGTCGGAAACCGATGGCTTGGAGGTGACCTCAGTCAACCTCGGCGGGCCCTGGAGCCAAGGCCTGTTGGTGGTGCAAGACGGCCGCAAGCGCATGCCCGAGCAAAGCCAGAACTTCAAGTTCGTGCCGTGGGCCGAGGTGACCAACGCCCTGAAGTTGCCCTGATCCGTCATCAATCGGTCATCACTTTTTCATCGAATAGCGGCACGGTCGTTGCCTCGGCAGCGCCGGCCATTGCCCACAAGGAGTTTCACCATGCAGGCCACGCTCGAACACATGACAATCTGGGGGCTGATCAGCGACGCCAGCCTGTTGGTCAAAGCCGTGATGCTGACCCTGTTGCTGGCATCGGTACTCAGTTGGTACTTGATCATCCAGCGCAGCCGCGTGCTGCAACGGCGCGACCGCCAGTTGAACGGTTTTATCCAGCGCTTTCGCCTGGCGCCCGAGCTGTTGCCGCTGTACCGCGAAACCGCCCAGGTGCAAGAGCCCGAGGCCGGTATTGAACCGATCTTCAACGCCGGATTCGCCGAGTTTCGGCATCTCAATCAGCACCCCGGCAGCCAGGCCGACGCGGTGCAGGAAGGTGTCGAGCGGGCGCTGCATGTCGCCATCAGCGAACAGGAGCTGCAACTGGAAAAGGGTTTACAGTTTCTTGCCACCGTCGGTTCGGTCAGCCCTTACATCGGTTTGTTCGGCACCGTGTGGGGGATCATGAATTCATTCCTCGGCTTGTCTCAGGTGCAGCAGGCGACACTGTCGACCGTCGCCCCGGGCATCGCCGAAGCACTGATTGCCACGGCCATCGGCCTGTTTGCGGCGATCCCGGCAGTCATTGCCTACAACCGCTTTGCGGCGCGTAGCCAGATGCTGCTGACGCGTTACTACGCCTTCGGCAACGAGCTGCAAGTGCGGCTGCATCGCCAGTTGCACGGCACGCCGATGAACCTCGCCGCTGCGGCCTGAACAGGAGAACCACGATGCTAGTCAGGCCACAACGCAAGCATGGGCCCAAGGCTGAAATGAACGTGGTGCCTTACATCGATGTGATGTTGGTGCTGCTGGTGATTTTCATGGTGACCGCGCCGATGCTGACTCAAGGGGTGAAAGTCGAGCTGCCGAAGATCGCCAGCGAAGCCTTGGCCACCGACACCCGCCAGCAGATTCTGACGCTGTCGGTGAAGGCCGGCGGCGGCTATTTCTGGAATCTGGGCGGGGAACTCGATACGCAGCATCAGACCGATAGCGCCGTGGTCCTCGACGAAATGCGCGCCAAGGTCGAGCAGATTGTCGCGCAGCGCCCGGATACGCAGGTGTATATCCGCGCCGACAAGGACGCCGGTTATGGCAGCGTCGTTGCCGCCATGGCCGCGTTGCAGCAGGGCGGTGTCAGCAATCTCGGGCTGGTGACCGAGGCCCCGCAATGACGGCGATGATCATGCACAATCCTCCAACCCTTGCAGCGCCGAAGCCGCACCACGACTTCTGGCAACACAGCCTCGCGGCGACGCTGGCGCTGGCGTTGCATGCCGGGGTGCTGGCGCTGTTGATCAACACCTGGTCGCCGTCGGCACCCGAGGTCAAACCACCTCGGGTGTTGACCACGCAACTGGTGATGGTCGCACCCCCGGTCCAGCCGCCTGCGCCTGCGCCTGAACCAACGCCGGCGGCGATTGCCGAGCCGGTTGTCGCGGCGCCGGTCGAACCGGTGAAACCACTGGCCGAGCCGCAACCTCAGGCGCCAAAAGTCGAACAAGCGGCACTCGCACGCAAGCGAGTGGAGGAGCGCAAACGCGAGCAACAAGCCGAGCAACAGCGCCAGCAAACCGAGGAGCGCAAGCGGGCAGACGCCGCCACGCAGCAACGCCTGGCACAACAGCAAGCCGCACAGCAACAAGCCAATCAGGCTCAGCAACAGGCACAACAGGCCGAACGCGCACGCCAGCAGGCACTCGCCGACAGCCGTCAGTATCTACCGCTGAGCAAAGATGCGCCGGAGTATCCGGAGCGGGCGCTGGATAAAAACATCGAGGGTGATTGCTCCGTGGAATACACGGTCAACCCGCAAGGCCGGGTCGAGCATCCCAAGGTGCTGGACGGCTGCCATCCACTTTTCATTCGCCCGTCATTGGCGGCGGCGCAAACCTTCCGTTATCAGCCGCGGATCGTCGAGGGTGTCGCGGTGTCGGTGCCAGCGGTGCGCAATACCTTTCATTACCGGATCAAGTGACCCGGGTGACCCTCCCTGTAGGAGCTGCGGCAGGCTCGGGCCGCGATCGGACGATCTTTTGACTTTGGGTTTTTACAATCAACAGCAAGGTCAAAAGATCGCAGCCTCCGGCAGCTCCTACAGAGGCAAGTGCTGTGACAGGTTATGATGTCGCGGTTTTCCGCCGGAGTTCAGCCGCCATGCACCGCATCACTCACTACAAAACCCCTTGCCCCGAGAGCGTCAACAGCCAGATTCTGCAGATGGTCGTCGACTACCTGACCGACATCAGCGCCGTGGGCCTGGGCCCGAGCAACCTGTTGTACAACGTCTATCAGTACGCGGTTGGCTACGAAATGCATCTGTATCTGGAAGCGTTGAATGGCGAGAAGGGCACCGAGGTGGAGTTGCTGGTGGCAACCGATGAGGAAGATCCGGAGCAGGTGATCGGCTTCCTGTTGTACCTGCCGGTGCAGGGCGACTGGGAGGCGTGCAGCGTCGCCTACATGGCGGTGCGTGAAGGGCATCGGCGTCAGGGTGTGGCGCGGGCGATGATCGGCGAGATGGTCGGGCGCTATCCCCACGCCGAACTGGCGTGCACCGTCGGCAAGGTCCCGTATTTCGAGGCGCTGGGCTTTGAAGTGATCGGCCAACGCGAGACGCAAGTGCTGATGAGTACACGGCATTACCGCAGCAACGGCCTGCGCGGATTTATCGATACCACGCCCATCTACCGTTCGCTGGAGGTGCAGCAGATTCATACTTATCTGCTGAACAAGAACAGCAAGCGCGCCATGCTCGACGCCGAGAAGCAACGTGATCGGCATTTGGACCAGACCACGCGTCATACCGAAGAATTTGTCCGCCAGCGCCTGACCGTGCACTGATCAGTCATTGGCATTCCAGGCTGGGCTCACAGCACTTATGCCTACGCACCTCTGGTCGAACAAAGCCGCTGGGTATCTCCATCGTGGAAACTTGCGCGGGCGCTCTTAAGTACCACTAGCCCCTCGCGCGACGGCTCGTTCGACCATCGCCATGATGGTTGCATACAGTTCGTCACTGGCCTGTTCAGCGCTGATTTCGCCATTGGCGGCAGCGTTGGACAGCGCTTCAGCGGCGCCAAGCATTGCGCGTAAACCGGCTTGAGTGATTTGCCCGCCGTTGGCATAAAGCGACAGGACGCTGCGACATTTTTCCAGGAAGATCGCCTCGTACTCGCGCTTGATCCTCTCCAGTTCCGGTGTGCTGGCCAGTGCAGCAATCACCCCGGGAATCTCGTTGCCTTGCAGCAGAACGCAATCGACGTACGCCGTGGCGATCACCGTTGCGGTGCCAGTCAATGTCGGATCGCAATCGGCGATGGCGGCGTCCATGACCAGCGTCTGCCGCGTATCGAAATCCCGATACAGCGCAGCGAGCAAACCTGCGCGGGTGACGAAGTGGTCATAGACAACGGGTTTGGTCACACCGGCCTGCTCGGCGAGATAGCCCAGGGTCAGGGCGTCGGTGCCTTCGGCGCGAATAATTTGCCAGGCGACGTCGAGCAACTGGCGCAGACGGTCTTCGCGGGACAGGCGTCGGCGTGGTTGGGCGGGGGAATTGGGATCGGGAATTTCTGTGGTTGACATGGCTATATACCAAACGTAACTTACAAAGCGTAACTTACCAAGAGTATATAAGCCTTGGTCAACAATCACCAATTGGAGATTTCCCATGCACACATTGATCGTTGTCGCTCATCACGATCCTCATTCATTGACTCATGGCGTGGCGGCACAGATTGCCGAAGGTCTGACGCTGGCTGGTCCGCAGAGCACCTTTGAAATCGCCGATCTCTACGCCGAAGGTTTTGAACCGCGCTTCGGCGCAGCGGATTTCGCCGTGCATCACCGCGAGGCCAGGCCGCCCGCTGATGTTCTGGCGGAACAGGCCCGTATCGATCGCGCCGACACCTTGGTGCTGGTGTATCCGGTGTACTGGTGGTCGATGCCGGCGCTGCTCAAAGGGTGGATCGACCGAGTGCTCAGCAACGGCTGGGCATTTGATTTCAGTGGCGATCTAAAGCACGTGAAGCTGCTTCAGCGCATGCGCGTGCATCTGGTTCAGCTCGCCGGGGCGGATGCGCGTACTTATGAACGCCATGGTTACGGCGCGGCAATGAAGGCGCAGATCGAACACGGGATCTTCGATTACAGCGGCGCGACAGTGCTGAGTTCGACGTTGTTGCCTGAGTCTGAGTTGCGCGATCCCAAGCAGCAGTTGGAAGTAGCCCGCGAACTCGGCAGCCAAATGCACACATAACCCCGTGTAGGAGCTGCCGAAGGCTGCGATCTTTTGATCTTGTTTTTATGGGGCAAGATCAAAAGATCGCAGCCTTCGGCAGCTCCTACAGGGGATTTGTGGTGTGTCAGTGGATGTGTTTGAAGACCAGCGCTTTGAGGCCGCTTTCGGCGTCAATGTCCGGAAACTCCGGCGGGTTTTCCAGGCGCTGCTCGAAGCGCAGACTCGGCGCCTCTTGCGTCACCCCGTCGATCAAAAAGTCCGAGCCGAACGCCGGATCATTCATGCACGCCAGCACAGTGCCCTGCGCGGTCAGCAGTTCCGGCAGGCGGCGCAGCACGCGCTGGTAATCCTTGGTCAGCAGGAAACTGCCTTTCTGGAACGATGGCGGGTCGATGATCACCAGGTCATACGGGCCGCTGTTGATCACCTTGCCCCAGGACTTGAACAAATCGTGGCCGAGGAAGCTGACCTTGCTCAGGTCATGCCCGTTCAGCCGATGATTGTCGCGGCCGCGGCTCAATGCTGCGCGGGACATATCCAGATTGACCACATGGCTGGCGCCGCCTTCGATGGCCGCCACGGAAAAGCCGCAGGTGTAGGCGAACAGGTTCAACACGCGTTTGCCGTTGGCCTGCTCGCGTACCCAATCGCGCCCGTAACGCATATCCAGAAACAGCCCGGTGTTCTGCTTGCGACCCAGATCGACGCGGTATTGCAGGCCGCCCTCGACGATGGTCATTTCTTCAATCTCATCCCCCAGCAGCCATTCGGCAGTGCTTTGAGGCAGATAGCGATGCTGGATCAACAGGGTATGCGCGCCGGATTGCTGCCACTGCGCCGAAGCGGTCAGATCCAGCAGCAAACGCTTGAGGTCGTCAAGCTGCTCGGGGACAGGCTCCTTGAACAGCGACACCAGCACCACGCCTTGCAACCAGTCCACGGTCAGCTGTTCCAGACCCGGCCAGCAACGCCCGCGCCCGTGGAACAGGCGACGGGTTTCGCTTGGCGCCGCCGCGAGCGCGGGCAACAAATGGGCGTGGAGGGTGGCGAGGGCTTCAGGATTCATCGATCAGGGTCGGCAAGCAAAAGGGTCGGCATTTTAACCATAATTACGTCATCGCGAACGCCTGTCGCGAACAGCCAAATACGACCTTTCGGAAAAGAGCTGTATCAAAAATGAATTTCTGCAAAAGTCGCCGCTCATACCAGATAAGCAGCGGATTTGAGCCGCTAAATCGTTAATGCAATTCAGGGAGTGCAGTTCCATGTGCCCAACACCGATGGCGGACACGCACCTTCCTGACGGATTGATTCTGGTGGTTGAGGATGATCCGTTGATTCTGGAGTTTCTCTGCGAAATTCTTCAGGAGGAAGGTTTCAAGGTCGAGCCGCAAGCCAGCGCCGACGCGGCATCGATTTATCTTGAGCAGCACGCACAGCAAGTGGCGTTGTTGCTGACCGACATCACCATGCCCGGCATTCTTAATGGCGCCGATCTGGCCAATCTGGTCGGCGATCGCTGGCCGGAAAAACCGGTGATGGTGATGTCTGGCTATGAAACGCCGGAGACCTCCGGGGTCAAGCGTCCGGTGGCCTTCATCAAAAAGCCTTGGGCTATCGGTCAATTACTGGACACTGTGGACAGCGCGTTGAAGTCGAAGGCGCCGCTGGCGCATTGACACGCCGGGTGCAACGGCCGGGCAAAGTGCTACATTGCCGGGCCAACCTGCCTGCCATTGCCAGAGGATGCGACCCTTTTGTCCGCTCACACTAGTGTTTTCGACCGCGCGTTCGGCGCGTTCCTGTTCGACATGGACGGCACCGTCCTCAATTCCATCGCCGCTGCCGAGCGTGTCTGGGCAGCGTGGGCGGTACGTCATGGCGTGGACGTCGCGACGTTTTTGCCGACCATTCATGGCGCACGTGCCATCGACACCATCCGACGTCTGAACTTGCCGGGTGTGGACGCGGAGGCGCAAGCGGCGTTCATCGCGCAAGCGGAAATCGCAGACGTTGAAGGCGTTGTCGAGATTCCCGGCGCGAGGACTTTTCTCAATAGCTTGCCCGCCGAGCGCTGGGCGATGGTGACGTCGGCCCCGCGGGATCTGGCCTTGCGCCGGATGGCAGCGGCTGGCATTCCCGCGCCTGCATTGTTGATCACCGCCGAGAATGTACAGACCGGCAAGCCGGACCCCGCCGGTTACCTGCTGGCTGCCAGCCGCTTGGGAATTGAGCCCGGCGACTGCCTGATTTTTGAAGACGCTACCGTCGGCATCCAGGCCGCCGAAGCCGCAGGTGCGCCGCTGATGATCATCACCACGACGCATCAGCACCCGCTTGAAACTTCACACGCGACCTTGGCCAGTTACGAGGCAATCAGTGTCAAGGTCGACAGCACTGGCCACCTCCACCTGCAAAAAACCTGACCCACACATTCCCCCTGTAGGAGCTGCCGCAGGCTGCGATCTTTTGATCTGGTTTTTAACAGGCGAAATCAAAAGATCGCAGCCTGCGGCAGCTCCTACAGAGAGTTCAGAGAATCCGGAGAGTACGGAAATTCAGAGATTTCAGAGAGTGCCATCATTCCTGCGGGAGGGGGTGGGTCAGGACTTTCCGGAAGGTCTCCACCAACGGTCGCAAATTGATCCGGTGCCACGCCGCCCATAGCGGTGTGCTAAACGCCAGCCACGGCACTTCGCGCAGCACCACACCCGGCGGCGCGTTGTGGCTCAGCCCCTTCTGAATCATCGCAATCCCCAGCCCCGACGCCACCAGCCCCAGCGCGGTAAACGGCTCGGTGGCCTGCATGCGCACATCCGGGGTGAAGCCTGCGCGGATGCACGCGCTGACAAATTCGTCACTTGCATCCTGGCGCGGCTGCACGCCGATCCATTCCTGATCGGCCAGATCCGACGGGTTCAGCGTAGTCTGGCGGGCCAGTGGATGCTGTTCCGGCAATGCCAGCAGCATCGGATCATCCAGCACCTGAAAGCCGAGCAGATCCGGATCGTCATCGGTCGGCGGTTCGCTCACCAAGGCGATATCGAGACTACGCTGACGCAGGCCTTCCAATTGCTCGGCGGAGCTCAAGTTGTACAGCGCGACATGCACATTGGGCCGATCGACCCGCAGCACGCGCAAGGCGTTGGGCAGGACGCCGGCGTGCATGGCGTTCTCGATGTAGCCGATGCACAAGCCGCCTTCTTCGCCACGGCCCAGACGCTTGCCGAGGGATTCGAGGCGATTGGCATGAGTCAGCAAAGCACGGGTTTCAGCGAGAAAAGTCTGGCCATCGCGGGTCAGGCGTATGCGCTGCTGGCTGCGCTCGAACAGTGTCAGGCCCAGGCGTTCTTCGAGCTGGGCGATTTGTCGGCTCAGTGGCGATTGGGAAATGTGCAGGCGTTCCGCTGCGCGGCCGACGTGTTCTTCCTCGGCGACGGCGACGAAGTAGCGCAATTGGCGAATGTCGATCATGTCAGACCTCTGGGGACTCAAGTGCTGCGCATTATGTCTTGGACGGTCTCGTCGTCGCAATCTAGGATTTGCTCAACGGTCACGCAGATCACGAACGAATGAGGACAATCCAATGAGCTTGAAAGACAAACTGCCCGGCCAACTGGGCTTCGGCACCGCACCACTGGGCAACATGTTCCGCGCCATCCCCGAAGAAGAAGCGCAAGCCACCGTGCATGCCGCATGGGAGGCCGGCGTGCGTTACTTCGACACCGCGCCATTTTACGGCTCGGGTCTGTCGGAGATTCGTTTGGGTGAAGCACTCAAGCAGTACAACCGCGACGACTATGTGCTCAGCACCAAGGTTGGCCGGGTCATTCTCGATGAAGTCGAAGACGCTGCCGCCCGTGACCTGGGCGAGAAGAGCGGGGTGTTCGAACACGGGCGCCCGAACAAGATCATCAACGACTACAGCGCCGACGCGACCCTGCGCTCGATTGAAGACAGCCTCAAACGTCTGCAAACCGATCGCCTCGATATCGTCTGGGTCCACGACATCGCTCAAGACTTCTACGGCGATCAATGGCTGGAATACTTCAATCAGGCCCGCACCGGCGCCTTCAAAGTGCTGACCCGTTTGCGCGAAGAAGGCGTGATCAAGGGGTGGGGCCTGGGCGTGAACAAGGTCGAGCCGTGTGAACTGACGCTGGACCTGACCGAAGCGCAGCCGGATGGCTTCCTGTTGGCCGGCCGCTACACGCTGCTCGACCACGAACGTCCGCTGCAACGCTTGATGGATTCTGCGTTGGCGCAAAACGTTGAAATCGTCGTCGGCGGGCCTTACAGCTCGGGCATTCTGGCGGGCGGCGCGCACTTCGAATACCAGAAGGCCAGCCCTCAAGTCATCGCCAAGGTCGAGCAGATCAAACGCATTGCTGCCGCTTATAACGTTGATGTGAAAGCCGCAGCACTGCAATTTTCTCTGGCCAATCCAGCGGTCGCCGCAGTGATTCCCGGGGCGAGCAAACCGGGGCGGATTGCTGAAGATGTCGCGGCACTGTCAGCGGTAATTCCTGCGGGGTTCTGGCAGGCCATGCGTGAAGCGAAACTGGTGTCCGAACGTGCACCATTGCCAATCGATGAGGTGAAAGCATGAAGATTGATCTGAGCGGGAAACTGGCAATTGTCAGCGGCAGCACCGCTGGCATTGGCTTGGGCATCAGCCAGTCGCTGGCCGAATCCGGCGCCACGGTGGTGGTGATCGGCCGCGACACGGCCAAGGTCGAACAGGCGCTGGCGAGCATTCGCCAGAAAGTGCCGGGCGCACAATTGCGCGGTCTGACCGCGGATCTGGGCACGGCGCAAGGTGCAGAAAAACTCTTCGCCGCGGAACCGAAAGCCGACATTCTGGTGAACAACCTCGGCATCTTCAATGACGTCGATTTCTTCGACGCACCGGACAGCGAGTGGACGCGCTTCTATGAAGTCAATGTCATCTCCGGCGTGCGTCTGGCGCGGCATTATGTGCCGGCGATGGTCGAACAGGGCTGGGGGCGAGTGATCTTCCTGTCTTCGGAATCCGGGGTGGCGACGCCGGCCGACATGATCAACTATGGCGTGACCAAAAGCGCCAATCTGGCGGTGTCCCACGGCTTGGCCAAACGTCTGGCTGGCACCGGCGTGACGGTCAATGCGATCCTGCCGGGGCCAACCTTCACCGATGGCCTGGAGGAGATGCTCAAGGATGCCGCCGCCGAGTCCGGTCGCAACCTGCGCGATGAGGCCGACGCCTTTGTGCGCAAGGCTCGTCCGACCTCGATCATCCAGCGCGTGGCCGATGTCGAAGAGGTCGCGCATCTGGTGACGTACATCGCTTCGCCGCTGTCCTCGGCCACCACCGGCGCCGCCCTGCGGGTCGATGGTGGTGTGGTCGACAGCCTGACTATCTGAATTTCTGAGAGAGACGTTTTTTATGGCAACTGCATCAGCAACAATCGATATTCCGGCTTCGGCCGATCAGGTCTGGCAATTGATCGGCGGCTTCAACACGCTGCCGGACTGGCTGCCGTTTATTCCAAGCAGCGAACTGAGCGATGGCGGGCGTGTGCGCAGCTTGAAAACCGCCGATGGCGCGGTGGTGGTTGAGCGTTTGGAAACGTTCAATAACGCGGCGAAGACCTACAGCTATTCGATTGAACAGGCACCGTTCCCGGCCACCGACTATCTGGCGACCATCAAAGTGGAGGCCCAAGGGCAGGGCGCGCGAGTCACCTGGTCGGGCCGCTTCAGCGCCAAAGGCGTGAGTGATGAGGAAGTGGAGGCGCTGTTCCAGGGCATTTACCAAGGTGGCCTAGAGGCGCTGCGCGCCAACTACCCGGCCTGATAGCCACAACATAAAACCTGTGGGAGCTGGCTTGCCAGCGATGGCGGTAGACCAGTCAAATTCATACCGACTGACCCACCGCTATCGCTGGCAAGCCAGCTCCCACAGGGTTTTGTGCTGTTCGCAGAGTGTGCTGGCAACCCAAAAAACTGTAGGAGTGAGCCCAATGATCAAGTCTGTGAAATCAGACTCTGCCGACAATCCAGCACCAGTTTCGCCCCACCCACATCACTGCTGCCCACCGCCAGTTTGAAACCATGCAAGCTGACAATCGCCGCCACGATCGACAGCCCCAGCCCAAACCCGCCTTGCGGTTGCCCGGCCTCGGCGCGATAGAAACGCTGGAACACCGCTTCACGCTCGGCCTCTGGAATGCCCGGCCCTGAGTCGTGCACTTCGATGCGCGTGTGCCCGCCATCATTCACCCCGCGCAAAATGACCGTGCCACCGGCGGGCGTGAATTTGATCGAATTGCTCAGCAGGTTCGCCAAAGCCTCGAACAACAACGCCCGATCACCATTGAGCGCAGGCAAGGTCTCCGGCATGTTCAGCTCAAAGCGCAGTTCGCCTTCCTCGGCCAGTGGCAGATAGAACTCGTGCAATTCCTCCAGCAACGACACCGGATCAAGCTCGACAAAACCGGAACGGCGCTGACGATCCTCCAACTCGGAAATCCGTAACAATCCACGAAACCGCGCCATCAGGGTGTCCGCCTCGGCCAACACCAGATCCAGTTGCGCCGCTTCTTGCGAGCCTTCGCCGGCCTGCTGTTGCATGCGATACAGCTGCGCGCGCAAGCGGGTCAGCGGTGTGCGCAAATCATGGGCGATGTTGTCGCAGACGCCTTTGACTTCGTTCATCAAGCGCTCGATGCGCTCAAGCATGGCGTTGACGATGGCGGCGAGCATGTCCAGTTCATCGCGGCGATTGGACAGCGGCAAACGGTGGGTCAAGTCCCCGGCCACGATGGACTGCGCACTCGCCTGAATCGCCCGGATGCGCCGCAACGGTCGCCGTCGCAGCAAATGCCAACCGGCAATCCCCGGCAGAATCGTCAGCGACACTCCCCAGAACAACGCATGCAAAATGATCTTCGTCACCGCGAACAGCGAACCGTTATCGCGCAGCAACACCAGCCAGCGGCCGTCGCGGGTCTGGGTCGCGACGGCGTCGCAGCTGTCGCTGGGCAAGGTCGGATCATCGGAGTCGGCGCATTCGGCGAGCATGTGGATCTTGCCATCGAGCGGCAAGCCTTCGGGGATCTGCTGCAAGGCGCCGCTGAGGTAAACGCCTTGGGCATCGAACAGGCCGTAGGCGTCGATGCCGCGAATGTCGAAGGTCATGCTGGCGGAGAGGGCGTCTTCCAGTTGCTCACCGCGAAAGTGCGAAAACAGATGCTGGCGTTGCATCAGCGAATGTTTGGCGAGGTTGTCGAGGTAGCCGGAAACCTCGTAATACATGACCCCCATGAGGATCGCGCTCCAGGCCACGAACAGCGAACTGTACAGCGCCAGCAAGCGGCTGCTGGAAGAACGCCAGCCGTCAGACGGGTTCGGCAATGACATAACCGGAGCCTCGTACCGTGCGGATCAGCGGGACATTGCCCGCCGCGTCGATTTTCTTGCGCAAACGGCCGATGTGCACGTCGATCAGGTTGGTCCCGGGGTCGAAATGATAGCCCCAGACCTCTTCGAAAATCATCATCCGCGAGAGGATCTGGCCGCTGTTGCGCATCAGGAATTCCAGCAACTTGTACTCGGTCGGCAGCAGCGTCAGCACTTGCTCGGCGCGGCGTGCCTCGTGGCTGATCAGGTCCAGCTGCAGATCGGCGACCTGCAACGTGGTGGCCTGAGTAGCGCCGCTGTTCTGCCGGCGCAGCAAGACTTCGACGCGCGCCGCCATTTCGTCGGTGGCGAACGGTTTGGTCAGGTAGTCGTCGCCACCGGCGCGCAAGCCGCGCACGCGCTCGTCGACATCGGAAAGGGCGCTGATCATCAGGATCGGCGTAGCGACGCCCATCGTGCGCAGGGTGGTGACGATGGCCAGGCCGTCGAGCTCCGGCAACATACGATCGAGAGTGATCAAGTCGTAGTTGCCGCTCACGGCACGGTCGAGGCCCTCGCGGCCATTGTCGACCCAATCCACATCGAGGCCGTGGCTGCTCAGTTCGGCGACAATTTCCCGGGCAGTCACGGCATCGTCTTCGATGGTCAAAATACGTGTCATAGGGCTGGCCTTGATCGGTTCAAACGGAATGGCAGCATTTTGCCAAGAAATTTCCGTGGCGCTTTAAATTAACTTTCATGTTGTAGCTGCCATTGGGCGGGGTCGAGGATTAATTTTCCGGAACATTGATATCATCTGGCCATAACTTCAACAGGGAGTGGTTCCGTGCGTATTTTCAATCGCTTTGGCTGGATGCCTGTTATCACTGTGTTGCTGGCCTTGCTCAGTGCTTCGGCAGTCGCCGCCAATACCCCGTGCTCGGGCAAGAAAGGTGGAATTGATCGCTGCGACGGCGACCTGTTTCTGTGCAACGACGGCTCTATCAGTGGCTCGAAGAAAAGCTGTGCGGCGATGTACGGCAACCAGGGCCAGAGCCGACCGCAAACGCTGCTGCAAAGCGACGATGGATGCGCCTGTGGCACGGGTTCGTTTTGCACTGGGCCACGGGGTGGGGTGTACTGTCTTACCCCCAGTGGCAACAAGAGTTACAAGCGTAAGTGATCGTCTTTTGGCCAATGCATAAAACCCGCCGAATTCAGCCACTTGTTGCAATTTGCAACGTCCTAAGAAGTTCAGATTTTCTAACGTGTTGAAATAGAAGGATTTATTAAATTCGCGCATCTGGCACGGTCGCTGCAATTCCTCTTCTGACGAGTTGTAACACCATTTTTCATGCCTGGAGCACTACAACAATGAATAGATCCTCTGATGGGTTTTATGCTGCCTACGAAGGAGAGTCGAGCAACGTCTCAGGGGTGTCCTGGGGCGCGATCTTCGCAGGTGCCGCGGCGGCCGCTGCACTGTCGATGATTCTGGTGCTGCTGGGCTTTGGTTTGGGTTTCTCTGCCGTTTCACCGTGGGCCGGGGAGGGCGTGAGCGCCAAGGGCCTGGGTATTTCAACGATTGTCTGGCTGGCGCTGACGCAAATTATTGCTTCCGGGCTGGGTGGTTACATCGCCGGTCGCCTGCGGGTGAAGTGGGCGAACATGCACGGTGACGAAGTGTATTTCCGCGACACCGCCCATGGTTTCCTGGCGTGGTGTGTGGCGACTCTGGTCACCGCGATTCTGGTTGTTGGCTCGGTCAGCAGCGTGATCAGCGGCGGCGTGCAGGCCGGTGCCAGTGTTGCCGGTGGTGCAGCGAGCGCCATGACCCAAGCGGCCGGCACTGCTGCGGCCAATACCGATAGCAACCAGTACGGTTACTACATCGACAACCTGTTCCGCGATGACCGTCCAGCGTCCGTCAGCGATGACGCTGCACACGGCGCAGTGGCGCGGATCTTCACCCAGAGCCTGGCCAATGGTCAGCTCAGCGCTGAAGACCGCACTTACCTCGCCCAACTGGTTGCGCAACGGACCAACCTGAGTCAGGCCGACGCCGAACGTCGTGTCGATGAAGTGTATGCCCGCACTCAGAAAGCCATTGCCGACGCCAAGCTGAAAGCTCAGCAAGCCGCTGACACCGCTGCGAAAGTCGCTGCCATGACCTCGCTGTGGATGTTCGTCGCGCTGTTGGCCGGTGCGTTCTTCGCAAGCTTTGCAGCCATCTTCGGCGGTCGTCGTCGGGATGCGGTCGAGTACGTTGAAGTCGACACCTACACCACTACCTCCACACTGCCTCCAGTTCGTTAACAGGGAGAATCACCATGCGCTCACTACTGCTGTTTTTCCTCGGTATCCCGATCCCGATCATCATCCTGATTGCGCTGTTCGTACACTGACCGACTGTTCTATTGAGGCTCATGCCTCGGCCGCTTCTACCTTCGGGTAGAAGCGGCTTTTTAATGCCTGCACATTGACCTGTAGGAGCTGCCGAAGGCTGCGATCTTTTGACTTTGTTTTTAACAAGCAAGATCAACAGATCGCAGCCTTCGGCAGCTCCTACAGGGGGGGTGTGCAGATTTCACTGGCCTGGATCAATATTTCCGTTGGCGATATCGCCTAACGTAAATGATCCAGGCCTTTGCTGAGACATGGACTACATTGTTCTCGCGCGCATCTTGTTGCGCTGACGGAGTACGCCGCGAGCCCGCCCGAGCCAAGAATCAAACGGGCCGCCAGGTGTAGTGCAGCAAGGAGCTGACACAACCTCAACCGAACCTTTTCACGGATGAACATCGCAATGCACTGCCTAGAAAGAACCTTTGATATCCAGCCCTTGGCGCAGGCGGATATGACCGTGCACATCAACGGTCTGCCGGTCACTGCCGCCATCGGTGAAACCGTCCTCAGCGTTATCCAGTCCCTCGGCGTGCGCCAGATCGCGCGCAACGACCATGATCAGATCAGCGGCGCCTACTGCGGCATGGGCGTGTGCCAGTGCTGCCTGGTGAAAATCAATGGCCGGCATAAACGCCGTGCCTGCCAGACCGTCGTGCGCGATGGCATGCAGATCGAAACCCAGGTCAACCGGATCGCCGGGCAGGAGGTCGTATGAGCCTGCGACCGGTGATCGTCGGCGGTGGTCCGGCGGGGATGGCGGCGGCCATCGAACTGGCGCGCCATGGCGTGCGCTGCACCTTGCTGGAAGAGGCCTCGCGCCTCGGCGGTGTGGTCTATCGCGGGCCGCTGCGTGACGGCGTGCAGCTGGATTATCTCGGACCACGTTACGCCGAAGTGCTGGGCAAACTGCACGGCGAATTCCAGGAGCATTGCGGGTTGATCGACGTGCACCTGAACCATCGTGTGGTCGGCGCCGAAGGCACTCGCGCGCTGGTGGTGTTGGACGCAGACGAGCAACTGCACGAGATCGAGTATTCACAATTGTTGTTGTCGGCCGGTTGCCACGAGCGCAGCGTGCCGTTTCCCGGCTGGACACTGCCAGGGGTGATTCTGCTCGGTGGCCTGCAACTGCAAATCAAAAGTGGCGTGGTCAAACCGCAAGGCCCGGTGATTATTGCGGGGACCGGCCCACTGCTGCCGTTGGTGGCGACGCAACTGCATGCCTCGGGCGTCAAAGTTGCCGGCGTGTATGAAGCCTGCGCGTTCGGCAAGATCGCCCGCGAAAGCCTGGCGTTGCTGAACAAGCCGCAATTGTTCCTCGATGGCTTGAGCATGCTCGCCTACCTGAAACTGCACGGCATCGCGATGAACTACGGCTGGGGCGTGGTCGAAGCCCACGGCGAAGGCGAACTGAAGAGCGTCAGTGTGGCGCCGTACTCGCAGACCTGGACGCCGGACATGTCCCGTGTCGAGCGCTTCGAGGCGCAGACCCTGGCGGTCGGTTACGGCTTTATTCCGCGCACCCAACTCAGTCAGCAAATGGGCCTGGATCATGGCTTCAGCGATGACGGTTATCTGCGCGCCCATTCAAATGTCTGGCAGCAGAGCAACCAGCCTCACATCCATCTGGCCGGCGACATGGGCGGGATTCGCGGTGGTGAAGCGGCGATGCTGGCCGGCAAGATTGCAGCGACGTCTATCCTGCTGCAGCGCGGTGTGCTCGACGAGGATCTGGCGCTGGTTCGCCGCGACCGCTATCTGGGCAAACTCAAAGCCATCGTGCGTTTTCGCGCGGCGGTGGATCGCTACACCGAACGCGGTGTTGGCCAGACAGCATTGCCGAACGCCGACACGGTGATTTGCCGCTGCGAACACGCAACCCGCGCCGACATCGATCTGGCGCTGGAGCAGGGCGTGCAAGACATTGCCAGCCTGAAAATGCGCACCCGCGTGAGCATGGGCGACTGTCAGGGGCGGATGTGCGTTGGCTATTGCAGCGACCGCTTGCGTCAGGCCACCGGACGCCAGGATGTCGGCTGGCTGCGCCCGCGTTTCCCGATTGATCCGATCCCTTTTTCCGCATTCCAGTCTGTCGGCACGGAGGCCGCTTCCCATGAGTAAGTTTTACGACGTGGTCATCGCCGGCGGCGGTGTGATCGGGGCGTCCTGCGCCTATCAATTGTCCAAACGCAAAAACCTCAAGGTGGCCCTGATCGACGCCAAGCGTCCGGGCAACGCGACCCGCGCGTCAGCCGGTGGTTTGTGGGCTATCGGCGAGTCGGTGGGCCTTGGGTGCGGGGTGATTTTCTTCCGCATGATGTCGGCCAACCGCAAGCGCGAAACCCAGGGCGCGGCGGTAGCGGTGGACGCCAGCACGCCGCACATCCTGCCGGAGTCGTTCTTTGATTTCGCCTTGCAGTCCAACGCGCTGTACCCGGCGCTGCACCGTGAGCTGAAAGACAATCACGGCATGGATTTCAAGTTCGAAAAGACCGGGCTCAAATTCGTGATTTATGACGATGAAGACCGGCTCTATGCCGAGCACATCGTCGGTTGCATTCCGCATCTGGCCGAGCAAGTGCGCTGGCTCGATCAAGCCGCACTGCGCGAAGCCGAGCCCAGCGTCAGTCATGAAGCACGCGGGGCGCTGGAGTTTCTCTGCGACCATCAGGTCAGCCCGTTCCGCCTTGCCGATGCCTACATGGAAGGCGCGCGGCAGAATGGTGTCGATATCCTGGTCAACACCAACGTCACCGGCGTGTTGCACCACGGCACGCGGGTGACCGGCGTACAGACGGCCGAGGAGGGCGTGTTCCACTGCAAGACGCTGATCAACGCCGGCGGTGCCTGGGCGGCGGACTTGAGCGAATGGGCGACCGGCATCCGCATTCCGGTGAACCCGGTAAAAGGGCAGATTCTGCTGACCGAGCGCATGCCGAAAATCCTCAACGGCTGCCTGACCACCAGCGACTGCTACGTGGCGCAAAAGGACAACGGCGAGATCCTCATCGGCAGCACCACCGAAGACAAAGGCTTCGACGTCACCACCACCTACCCGGAAATCGCCGGGCTGGTGCAGGGCGCGGTGCGCTGCTTGCCCGAGCTTGCGGACGTCAATCTCAAACGCACTTGGGCGGGTCTGCGCCCAGGTTCGCCGGATGAGTTGCCGATTTTGGGGCCGATGCGTGGGGTGGAGGGATATCTGAATGCGTGCGGGCACTTTCGTACCGGCATTCTGACCTCGGCCATTACCGGCGTGTTGCTGGACAAACTGGTCAACGACGAGCCACTGCCGCTGGACATCACGCCGTTTCTGGCGGATCGGTTTGAGACAGTCGCGGTCAAGCAAACACCGGAGTTAGAGCCGGCCTAAACCCAACCGCAATTACTGAAACACTGAATCACTGAACCCTGTAGGAGCTGCCGAAGGCTGCGATCTTTTGATCTTGCTTTTTAAAAACAAAGTCAAAAGATCGCAGCCTTCGGCAGCTCCTACAGGTGAATGTGATCGATCATTCCCGCGCAGGGTTTGGCAGCAATCAGTCTTTGCGCGATTCTTCTTCAAGTTGATCCGACTCAAACAAACGCGCCAGTTCCGCCCGGGCTTCCTGGGCGGTTTGCAGGACTTTGGCTGCGTCGTCGTACACCGCGTGTTGCGCCTCCAGCACCTGTTCGTCGTGGTGCTTGAAGCGTTTGATCCGCGCATCGGCCTGGGCCTGGGTCAGCCCGAGGCCAACCAGTGTGCGCCGGCTCATTTCCAGACTTGAATAGTACGTCTCTCGAATCGCCTCGGCGCCAACATCGACCAAGCGGTGAACGTGCTGACGGTTACGGGCCCGGGCGATGATCTTCATGTGCGGGTAGAGCTTGCGCACCACCTCGGCGGTCTTGATATTCGTCTCCGGATCATCCGTGGCGATGACAAAATATTCTGCCTCGCCGACCTTGGCTGCATGCAGAATTTCCGGGCGCATCGGGTCGCCATAGAAGACCGGCACACCACCGAAACTGCGCGACAGTTCGATGGTTTCGACCGAGGTGTCGAGGGCGACAAACTTGATGTTCTGCGCCCGCAGAATCCGCGCAACGATCTGACCCATCCGGCCCATGCCGGCGATCACCACGCGCGGGGTATCCGTGTCGATGTCGCGGAATTTCTCGGGTACTTCCACCGGTTGCACTTTTGGGCTGACCAGCCTTGCGCAGAGCAACAGTAACAACGGCGTCACCGCCATCGACAGGGTGATGGTCAGCACCAGCAGGTCATACAGCCGCGGCTCGAACAGCCCCTGATCGCGCCCGATCTTGAACACCACAAACGCAAACTCACCCCCCGCCGCGAGCACGATGCCGAGGCGAATCGCACTGACCTTGTTCAAGCCACCGGCCAAACGTCCCACCACAAACAGCAACGGCAGCTTCAAACCGATCAACAACAGCGTCAGCCCCAGCACGGTAATCGGCGCGCTGAGCAACAGACTCAGATTGGCACCCATGCCGACGCTGATGAAAAACAATCCGAGCAGCAGGCCCTTGAACGGTTCGATCTGCGCTTCAAGTTCATGGCGATATTCAGAATCGGCCAGCAACAAACCGGCAAGAAACGCCCCCAGCGCCATCGACACACCGACCAGATCCATCAGCCACGCCGTGCCGATCACCACCAGCAACGCAGTAGCGGTAGAGACTTCCGGCAGACCGGTTTTCGCCACCACGCGAAACACCGGCCGCAACAGATAACGCCCGCCGATCACCACCACGGCAATAACGCCGAGCACCTGCAGGCTGTGCCGTATATCGTCGGCAGTGCTGGTGTGATGATCGACACCGGCAAGCATCGGCACCAGCGCGATCAACGGGATCGCGGCGATGTCCTGGAACAGCAGAATGGCAAACGCCAGGCGCCCGTGGGGGCTGGTCAGCTCCTTGCGCTCGGCAAGGCTTTGCAGGCCGAACGCGGTGGACGACAGCGCCAGACCGAGGCCCAGCACAATCGCGCTGTTCAGCGGCTGGCCGAAGACCGACAACGCCAAAACGCCGATCACCGACGCGGTCAGCAGCACCTGCGCCAGACCGACACCAAACACCGATTTACGCATCACCCACAACCGTCGCGGCGACAGCTCAAGGCCAATGATGAACAACAGCAACACCACGCCCAGCTCAGAAATATGCGCCACGCTCTGCGGATTGCCGATCAGGCCCAGTACTGACGGGCCGATGATCACCCCGGCAAACAGATAACCAATCACCGCGCCCAATTGCAGACGTTTGGCCAGAGGCACGGTGAGCACCGCCGCGAGCAGAAAAACAACAGCGGCTTGCAACAAATTGCCTTCATGGGGCATGGGTTTACTCCTGACAACGGCACGGCGGGGGCGACAAGGATAAGGGTTGAACCCACCTCAAACCAAATCCCCCTGATTCGGGTGTTCAACACAATCCCCGTGTAGGAGCTGCCGAAGGCTGCGATCTTTTGATCTTGCTTTTTTAAAACAGAATCAAAAGATCGCAGCCTTCGGCAGCTCCTACATGGGGCGATTCAGATCTGTAACATATTGCATCAATTGGTTACATTTATAACCCAAGCGAATCAATCCCCGAGTCCCGCCATGGCCATCAACTTCGACCTCAACGACCTGCAAGCCTTTCGGGCGGTCGTTGAGCAGGGCAGTTTCCGCAAGGCCGCCGACACCGTGCGCCTCTCGCAACCGGCCTTGAGCCGACGCATCGAGAAGCTTGAAGACGCTCTCGGCGTGAAACTGTTCGAGCGCACCACGCGCAAAGTCAGCCTGACCCAGGCCGGGCGCGGTTTCATGCCGAGTGTCGAACGTTTGCTGGATGATCTGGACGTTGCACTGCTGGGCATCAGCGAAGTCGCCTCGACCCGACTGGGCCACGTCACCGTCGCTTGCGTGCCGTCTGCCGCGTACTACTTCATGCCGCGTGTGGTTGCGCGCTATCACCAGCAGTTTCCGCGAATCAGGATCAAAGTCCTCGACTCCAGCGCCCACGATGTACTAAGCGCCGTGGTCAATGGCGAGGCCGATTTCGGTTTGAGTTTTATGGGCACGCAGGATGCCAAAGTCGACTTCGAACCGCTTGTGCAGGAGTGCTATGTCGTGGCGTGCCGTCGCGATCACCCGTTGGCCGGGCGCAACAGTGTGACGTGGGACGAGTTCTACCAGCAGGATTACATCTCGCTGGACAAGACTTCCGGCAATCGGTTTTTACTCGATCAGGCCTTGAGCAGCGTGGTGCCGCAGCGTCAGAGCATCTGCGAAACGCGGCATGTGACGACGATGATTGGTCTGGTGGAGGCAGGGTTGGGCGTAGCGGCGGTGCCGTTGATGGCGATGCCGGGGCCGGATCATCCGATCCTGACGCGGATACCGCTGACGGATCCGCAAGTGATACGCAGCGTTGGCATCATCAAGCGCCGGGATCGCACGCTGACCCCGGCGGCACTGGAACTGGAGCGGCTGGTGGTGGAAATGAAAGTCCAGCCGCCGATTATCAACGCTTGACCGAATCCAGCCCGGTCGCCTGCACGTCAGCCTGTGCGGCCGGCGCAGCGAGGTAGGCGAGCAGTGCTTTGGCCTCGGCGGGATGTTGCGCGTTGACCGGAATACCCGCAGCGAAACGCGTCACCGATTGCACCGACTCTGGAATCTTCGCCACGAAATTCACCCCCGGCACCGGCAGCAATTCGCTGACCTGCTGGAAGCCCAGTTGATAATCCCCCGTGGCAACCACCGAGCCCACGGGGATTTTCGCGATCATCTTCGCCTTCGGTTTCAACTGATCTTCGATGCCGAGTTTCTTGAACAACTGCTGCTCGATGTACACGCCGCTGGCGCTGTCGGAGTACGCCACCGATTGCGCGTCAAGCAGGGTTTTCTTCAGGCTCTCGACGTTGCTGATGTCCGGTTTCGGCGCGCCAGCGCGAACCACCATACCGATCCGCGAGTCCGCCAGTTCTACCCGCGACGCCGGGTCGACCTTGCCTTGTTTGATCAATTCGTCGAGGGCGTAGCCGACCATGATCACCACGTCGGCATGCTCGCCACGCGCGAGGCGATTGGGGATAGCCTCTGGCGCCTTGCCCATCGATGGGCCGAACTGGGTGTCGAGGGTGTTGCCGGTGGCGGTGGCGAATTTCGGGCCGAGGATTTTATAGGCCGCCGTGAAGCCGCCCGAGGTCATCACGTTTACCTGTTCGGCGTGCACCAGGGCGCTGAAAGCGAGGAGGGCGAGGGCGCCCAGATTCAACAGTTTTTTCATGGTGATGGTTCCTTATGCAGTAGCCGGTTGCAGACGGCCGCCCGCGCGGCGATAGAGGTAAAGCGTGGCGAGCAACGCGCACAGCGCGCCGATGCTCATCCAGTACCCCGGCGCGGCTTTGTCGCCGGTGTATTGGATCAAGAAGGTCGACATCGCCGGCGTGAAACCGCCGAAAATCGCTGTGGCCAGGCTGTAGGCGAGGGAGAAACCGGCGACGCGTACTTCCACCGGCATGATCTCGGTGAGCGCCGGAATCATCGCGCCGTTGTACAAACCGTAAATAAACGACAGCCACAACAGCGACAGCAGCATGTGGCTGAAACTCGGTGATTGCACCAGGTACGAAAGCGCCGGATAGGTCGTGGCCAAGGCCAGCAGCGACATCGCGATCAATACCGGGCGGCGACCGATACGGTCGGACAACATGCCGCCGATCGGCAGCCAGAAGAAGTTCGACACACCGACCAACAGCGTGACCAGCAACGCATCGGACGTGCTCAGATGCAGCACGGTTTTGCCGAAGGTCGGCGCGTACACGGTGATCAGGTAAAACGCGGTGGTGGTCAGGGCGACCATCAGCATCCCGCCGAGCACCACGCCCCAGTTCTGGCCGAGGGTGCGGAACACTTCGCCCATGCTCGGGCGGTGCTTGCGCGCAGCGAACTCTTCGGTTTCCGCCAGATTACGCCGCAGGAAAAAGATGAACGGGACGATCATGCAGCCGATGAAAAACGGAATCCGCCAGCCCCAATCGGCAACCACGTCCGGCGCCATCCACGCGTTCAGCGCGTAACCCAAGGCAGCTGCGACGATGATCGCCACTTGCTGACTGGCTGACTGCCACGCGGTGAAAAAACCTTTGCGGCCCGGTGTGGCGATCTCGGAGAGATACACCGACACGCCACCCAGTTCCGCACCGGCCGAGAAGCCCTGCAACAGCCGCCCGATCAATACCAGCGCCGGGGCGAACAGGCCGATGGTTTCGTAACCGGGCACCAATACAATCAATATCGTGCCGCTGGCCATGATCGACAGGGTGACGATCAAACCTTTGCGCCGACCGACATCATCGATGTAGGCGCCAAGCACAATGGCCCCCAGCGGACGCATCAGGAAGCCTGCGCCGAACACTGCAAAGGTCATCATCAGGGAGGCGAATTCACTGCTCGCCGGAAAGAACACCGCCGCGATCTGGGTGGCGTAGAAGCCGAACAGAAAGAAGTCGAACTGTTCGAGGAAGTTACCCGAGGTTACTCGGAAAATGGCACCGGCTCGTGAGCCGCCTTGTGGGATTGAGGCTGTCATAGAAAAAACTCCACCGCTTTTATGACGTGCGCTACGGGGAGGCGGCGCACGGTTTTTATTGAGGCGGATGGTGGCGCAGATGTAACAATCTGTTAATTGCATTGTTGGTATGGATTGATGTTGAAAGTGGATCAATGCTGATCGGTTCTAGGCATGCACCTTTGTGCCTGAGAACAACACAAAATTTGTGGGAGCTGGCTTGCCAGCGATGACGACCTCTGGGCCGACCATGCTCTGGGTTGTTTTGGGTGAATATCCGGTTTTTTGGTGATGGCGACTTAGGGTTCCGCCCTTACGGCGGGTCACTTTTGGCAAACGCCCCAAAAGTAACCAAAAGGTCTGTGCCCTGACGTCCGGCCCGCTCGCTAGAGCTCGGGGTTCCTTCGCTCCGGAATCCATCCGGGGCATCGATTCCGGTTTGCTTCGCTGCACCTCCTTTCGATGTTCTCCCCGGATGAATCCCTGCACTCAGCCTCCCGACGGGCCTTCCAGATCAAGAGCTGCACTCGAGCTAACGCTCATTGTGTTGAGTGGTGAGAAGCGAGGGCGGTGGGGGTTGTGTTTTTGTTTTTCTGTGGGAGCTAGCCTGCTGGCGATGGTGGCCTGTCAGCCGACCTGTGTCTGTCAGGTGTACTCAAATCCCTGTGGGAGCTGGCTTGCCAGCGATGACGACCTGTGTAACGAAAGAAATCCCCCAGCCAGTCCAAACAAAAAACAAGGAATGATTTCGCCGCCGCGCAGTCGGAGTTCAGGTAGTACATATCTCTGGAGGTTCACCGATGAACAGCAAAACCCTAATCGCCAGCCTGGCCCTGGTCGCCGGCATTGCCGGGATCAGCCCGATTGTTCAAGCGGCGCAAACCTCGAACGACCCCTCCGTCCAGTCCCCCGTCAGCGATCGTGAACTAAAGATCAACGACCGCGCGCCAGACGTTTATCAACGCAGCGACAAAGCCTTGAAAAACTGGAAAGCGAAAGGTTTGAAAGCACCGGTTGAGCAAGCGCAGTGGGTGCAGATCAATGATCAGTACGTGATGGTGATGATCACCAACGGGACGATTGTCGAGATGCAGCCGGTAGAGCGTTAAGCCATTCGGTAACAATTGGCCAAGGAAGGCAGATTGCAATCGAGCACCGTTCGGGTAAAAAACCTGGGGGTGTTTCGAGTGACTGGAAGTCAGGAGCAGTGAGTTGGACAAGAAACCTCTTTATCGGAAAGAAAACACCCGTACTTGGGGGGTGCGTCGCAATGCGTTAGTCGCTCAATACCGCGATCAGCGTAATACCAAGAGCGAAAATCGCAGCGACGCCGTACGTGGTTCGATGCATGCAGGCAAACGCTACGGCATGGATTACACACCCTTGTTTCGCTTTCTTTTGTCTCGTGTTGGCGGTAACTGGGACGAGATTTTCAGCGAAGCGGTGTCGCGTCTGGATCGACCGGAGCCCGTATTCTGGATGGTCGCCATCTATGAGGAGGATCGCGAGGAAGTCGTACGATTGGGCGAGTCGAGTTACTTCAATGGTTTGTACGTCGATCAGCAAAAGCGCCTTCAAATTGTCAATCCGGCATTGAAAGCTGAGGACATGGCGCCGCGCTGTCAGTGCTGTACGCACACCTTTAACGGTGTGGTTTTTGGCCGGCGATTTGGGACTGACTGATTTCGTCAGGTGTTGGAATCCGTTTGAAACCGCGATTGGACCCATATCCTTGCGCTGAACTTTGTAGAATCTTGCTTACAACAACTGCCCCTTGTCCCAAAGATGCACCAGATCCCCCGGTGCCTGATCCTCCGGCACTTTCAGCACCATTTCCCCTGACCGGTAGCGCACTTCTATCTGATAGAAGCGCTGGTCACCGCGTCCGGTTTCAACGCTATCGAACGGCAGACACCCCTCCAGCACCGAACAGATGCGGCTGCGTTCGCTTATGTCGCATTGCGCAAATTCGATTTCACGCGGGCGGCTCAGGCTATGAATGGCCGCCACGCCACCCTGGCGTGATACCCGCACCACGGAATCGTCACCCAACTCGGGCAGAATTTTCATACAACCTCCACGACCAATTCGATACCGACCTGAGCCCAGGCCTCACGCACCGCAGTCACCTCTCTGGCACCGAAACGCTTGCCAGCGTTTTCGACCGTCAACCCGGCGAACGCCTCAAACGTTGCGTCCTGACTCAAGCGTTTGTCGCACAACGTGTCGTACCAGATTCGTCCGGCCTTCTCCCAGGCGAAGCCGCCCAATGCCCGAGCCGCCAGATAGAACGCGCGGTTGGGAATCCCTGAGTTGATATGCACGCCACCATTGTCTTCAGTGGTAATGACGAACTTACGCATGTGATCCGGTTGCGGATCCTTGCCCAACAGCGGGTCGTCATACGCCGTGCCGGGATGCGACATCGAGCGCAGGCCCTGTCCGTGGATTTGCGGCATCAGCAGATCGGCGCCAATCAGCCAGTCAGCCTGCTCCGCTGTGTGGCTGAGCGAATATTGCTTGGTCAACACGCCGAACACATCCGACAGTGATTCGTTAAGTGCACCCGATTGGTTCGCGTAAATCAGACCGGCCTCGCTTTCCGTCACACCATGGGCCAGTTCGTGGGCGATGACGTCGAGCGAGCGGGTGAAACGCTGGAAAATTTCCCCATCACCGTCACCGAACACCATTTGAGCGCCATTCCAGAAGGCGTTTTCGTAGCCTTGGCCGTAATGCACGCTGCCGATCAGGGCAAACCCGTTGTTGTCGATCGAATCTCGACCTAACACCTTCCAGAAGAAATCATAGCTGGCGCCCAGCGCCTCATAAGCTTCATCGACCGCCGGATCGCCTGTCGCCGGCTGTCCTTCCACACGTACCTCAATCCCGGGCAGCAGCATTTTGTTTTGCGCATCATGCACACTGCGCTGAGCGATGCCGGGTTTGCTCGATGGAGCAAGAATGGCGCGAGTTTCCCGGCGCAAGGGCGCGCCGGGGTTGGGCAGCAGGCTGCGCACATGATTGAGGGTGAGCATCGCCGCGGTGCGCTGCGGCTGCGAACCATGAGCGATGATGCGGTTGAGGATGTACGGCGGAATAAAACTGCGCAGCAAGTGTGAGTCGGTCATCAGAGCTTCCCTGGCTGAATACGATGTCGATACTTATGTGAGCAGCGCCGCGTGTTTCGGTTCCATGCATTGCCATCGGCATCGAATTCTGCGAAAAACGCCGTCCGCGCCCCCAACGGGCCATCCTTTCTGAGTGAAGCGCCATGACCGACGAACTACAAATCATCGAGCTGCAACCGGGCGAGGGCAAAGCCGCCGTCAAAGGCGCGCTGATCACCACGCAATACACCGGCTGGCTGGAAGACGGCACCGAATTCGATTCTTCCTACAGCCGTGGCAAACCTTTCCAGTGCGTGATTGGCACTGGCCGCGTGATCAAGGGCTGGGATCAGGGCCTGATGGGCATGCAGGTGGGCGGTAAACGCAAACTGCAGGTGCCGGCGCATCTGGGGTATGGGGAACGGACCATGGGCAAAATTCCGCCGAATTCGAATCTGGTGTTCGAGATTGAGTTGTTGGAGGTTTTGACGCGGGAGGATTGAGGTTGTGGGCGCTGATTTGGGTGAGGTTCGTTACTTCATCCAAATACCATCTGTGTTGATCAGGTGAATACGTCTATATCGTCGAGCGTGTCTTCAATGATCCCTTGCAGTGAAGGATGCGTCCGCTTGACTGATTCGAGTGCAGCAAAAATTGTTTCAGTATTCAGGAAGCCGGGGTGATGTTCCTTCATGGTTTAAGTCTTCCTGAGGTATGGCTTTCGGATATCGTGAGCAGAAAGAACGCTATCGCGAGCAGGCTCACTCCCACATGGGGAATGCATTCCAAAATGTAGGAGCGAGCCTGCTCGCGATGGGGCCTTCAAGATTCACTCAAGAACTGACCTTCACCCCACCCCCAAACCGCTCCCGATACACCGACGGCGGCACGCCAACCACCCCGCGAAACGCCACCCGAAAACTCTCCACCGACCGATAACCGCAGCGCTCGGCAATCTGCTCGGTGTGTTGGTCTGTGCTCTCCAGCAACTCCCGCGCCCGCGCCAACCGCTCATGCTGCAACCACGCCTTGGGCGATTGCCCGCTGGCTTCGGTGAAACGCCGCAGGAATGTTCGCTCGCTCATCGCCGCTTCACTCGCCAGATCGCGCACCTCCAACGGCTCGTGCAAGCGCTCGCGCGCCCACTGCATCACGCGTGACAGATCGTTGCGCGGCGTCTGGCTGACGGGGGTTGGAATGAATTGCGCCTGGCCGCCGGTACGCTGCGGCGACATCACCAGTCGCCGTGCCACGGAATTGGCAACCTGAGTGCCAAAGTCGCGCGCCACCAGATGCAGGCAGGCATCGATGCCGGCCGCGCTGCCTGCCGAAGTGATCAACTGGCCGGCGTCGACGTAGAGCACATCCGGGTCGACTGCAATTGCTGGAAAGCGTTGCGCCAATTCCGCTGTGTAACGCCAATGGGTGGTGGCGCCGCGCCCATCGAGCAGGCCGCTGGCGGCCAGCACAAAAACGCCTGAGCAGATCGACAACAGCCGCGCACCCCGTGCGTGGGCCTGACGCAGCGCGTCAATCAATGCTGGAGGCACCGCAGCATTTCGGTCGCGCCAGCCGGGGATGATGATGGTTCGGGCCTCGGCCAGCAGCTCCAATCCGCCGTCAGCCAGCACCTGAATCCCGCCCATGGCGCGCATCGGGCCTTGATCGACCGCCGCAATCGCATGCTCGTACCACGGGAACTCAAACTCCGGCCGGGTCAGGCCGAAGATTTCTACGGCGATGCCGAACTCGAATGTGCAGAGGCCGTCGTAGGCCAGAATCGCGACCAAACCTGGTGAAGTAGGCATTTGGCGGAAAATTCCCGGTGAGTGTCTTATCCGCCACTGTAGCGATAAGCGTTGGCTGGATAAAGTCTGTTCACACCCACTCAGATGAAGGAGCAATACCTTATGCCCAGCCTGGTTTGCGAAATCCCTGCCGCCCCGTCGGCCATCGCCCTCATGCATTTCAGCAATCGTCTGACGTTTGAAACCGATTGTTCCGACGTGTTCAGCAGCCAGGAGGCCGGTGCGGTCGACTTTGTGCTGGTCGATGTTCGCGGGCCAGTGGCCTTCGAGCGCGGTCATGTACCAGGCGCGATCAATATCCCGAACCGGTTGCTGACGGCGGCGGAACTGGCCAGCTACCCGAAAACCACGTTGTTCGTGGTCTATTGCGCCGGCCCGCATTGCAACGGCGCGAACAAGGCTGCGGTGAAACTGGCGGCGCTGGGTTACCCGGTCAAAGAAATGATCGGTGGCGTGACCGGTTGGCTCGATGAAGGTTTTCAATTGAGCGTTAAGCTAGCCGCCAAAACCGCAATCGGCTGCGAATGCTGATCCCATTGTAGGAGCTGCCGCAGGCTGCGATCTTTTGATCTTGTTTCTAAAAAGCAAAGTCAAAAGATCGCAGCCTTCGGCAGCTCCTACACGAGATTTTTGGTATCGATTTAGGGCTTGTCCTACAGCCTTTGCACCACGACGGCGCACCTGTTGACCCCGGTCAATCAGTGCGCCGAACTTCTGTAAGTAATTGTCGCTTAAAAACAATTTGCCCTGTGCGCGCCGCCATAGACTGCCGACCACTTCGGTTTTTGCCGCTATATGGCCTTGACCGGACGCTGAATCGAAAGCTGCCAATAAAAGCCTCCGCACACAGGAGTAATAAATGAAGAAGCTAGTGATGTTCGGTGCCCTGGCACTGTCGATGTTGTCCCTGACCGCTGTGGCTGAAGACGCCAAGCCGATCCGCATCGGTATCGAAGCCGGTTACCCGCCATTCTCGATGAAAACCCCTGACGGCAAACTCACCGGTTTCGATGTGGACATCGGCGATGCGCTGTGTGAGCAGATGAAAGTCAAATGTACCTGGGTCGAGCAGGAATTTGATGGCCTGATCCCGGCGCTGAAAGTGAAGAAAATCGACGCGATCCTGTCCTCGATGACCATCACTGACGACCGCAAGAAAAACGTCGATTTCACCATCAAGTACTACCACACCCCGGCCCGTTTCGTGATGAAGGCCGGCTCCAATGTCACCGATCCGCTGACCCAGCTCAAAGGCAAGAAAGTCGGTGTACTGCGCGCCAGTACCCACGACCGTTTCGCCACCGAAGTGCTGGTACCGGCCGGGATCGATCTGGTGCGTTACGGTTCGCAGCAGGAAGCCAACCTCGACATGACGTCTGGCCGTCTGGACGCGATGCTGGCCGACTCGGTCAACCTCAGCGACGGTTTCCTGAAAACCGACGCGGGTAAAGGCTTCGAATTCGTCGGTCCGACCTACGAAGACGCCAAATACTTCGGCGGCGGCGCCGGGATTGCAGTGCGCAAGGGCGATGCGGCCCTGGCTGAGCAGTTCAACAAAGCCATCACCGAAATCCGCGCTAACGGCGAGTACAAGAAAGTGCAGGACAAGTACTTCGACTTTGACGTGTACGGCCATTAATACGCCGTAGAAAAAAGTGGCCCCGTTTACGCGGTGGCCACTTTTTTTGCACTCGAATAAAGATCAGAACCCTGTAGGAGTGAGCCTGCTCGCGATAGCGGTGTGTCAGCCAGAATATTCATTGAAGACAGACCGCTATCGCGAGCAGGCTCACTCCTACAGGGGATCTGTGTGATCCAGATATTGAGGAGTTACCCATGCAACGCATCGACCATCTTCTGCCCTGGAGCCACTTGGGCAGCGAACGTTCCCTCAGCGTGTTCCGTTACGGCGCGGGTGCCCGCAAGGTGTACATCCAGGCCAGCCTGCACGCCGATGAACTGCCGGGCATGCGCACTGCGTGGGAACTCAAGCAACGCCTGAACGCACTTGAAGCGCAGGGTCGTTTGCATGGCGTGATTGAACTGGTGCCGGTGGCCAACCCCATCGGGCTCGATCAGCATCTGCAAGGCAATCACATGGGCCGCTTCGAATTGGGCAGCGGCAAGAACTTCAACCGCGCGTTCGTCGAACTCAGTGCGCCGGTGGCAGCGTTGATTGGCGAGCGTCTGGGGGCTGACGCCGACGCCAACATTGCGTTGATTCGTCAGACCATGGGCCAGGTTTTCGATGATCTGCCGGCCCCGGCCTCGCAACTGGAAGCCCTGCATCGTTTGTTGCTGCGCCACGCCTGCGATGCCGATATCACCCTCGATCTGCACTGCGATTTCGACGCCGCGATTCACCTTTACGCGCTGCCCCAGCACTGGCCGCAGTGGCAATCGCTGGCGGCTCGCCTCAAGGCTGGCGTGGCGTTGTTGTGTGAAGATTCCGGTGGCAGTTCGTTCGATGAGTCCTGTTCGACGCCGTGGTTGCGCCTGGCAAAAGCCTTCCCGAACGCGGCGATTCCGCCCGCCAACCTTGCAACCACGCTGGAGCTGGGCAGCATGGGCGATACTCGGGTTGATCAGGCGCAGGCCAATTGCGAGGCGATCCTCGGGTTTCTCGCCGAGCAGGGTTTCATCAGCGGTGAATGGCCGGCGGCGCCGAGCGATTGCTGTGAAGGCATGCCGTTTGAAGGCACCGAATACCTCTTCGCGCCGCACCATGGTGTGGTGAGTTTTCTGCGCACGGCGGGCGAGTGGGTAGAGAAGGGGGATGCGTTGTTCGAGGTGGTGGATCCGTTGAAAGATCGAGTAACTACCGTGCGCGCCGGAACCAGCGGGGTGTTGTTTGCGATTGATCGCGGGCGTTACACCGAGCCGGGGATCTGGCAGGCGAAAGTGGCGGGGCGGGTGCCGTTTCGGACGGGGAAGCTGAATAACGACTGACGGATCTTCGGCGTGTTTGCGGGCCTCATCGCTGGCAAGCCAGCTCCCACATTGTTCTGGGGCGTTCACAAAACCTGTGGGAGCTGGCTTGCCAGCGATAGCGGTATCAGCGGCACCTCAATATTTGGATCCTTGCTTCAGGATGTTAGGCTCCCCCCGAACCCGACACCCTGTGAAGGAAGACTTATGTTGAAGGCGTTTGCTCTGTTGACCCTCCTGGCGTCCACCGCCGTTCATGCTCAAACCACGCTGCAATCCGATCTGCCGCTCAAGTACATCGAACAGGTTCACTCTGACGCCGATCCACGTCCGTTGGTGATTTTCCTGCACGGTTACGGCAGCAATGAAGCCGATCTGATCGGCATGAAATTTCAGCTGCCGGCGCAGTACAACTACCTCTCGGTGCAGGCACCGCTGGCGTTGGGCGAAGGGCGTTTCCAGTGGTTTCGCAAGAAGGGCGAAGGCGCCTACAACGGCGAGACCGATGATCTGAAGGTCAGCGGCCAGAAACTTCGGGATTTTGTCGCGCAAGCGGCGAAGAAATATCACGCTGCCCCGGACAAGGTTTACCTGATCGGTTTCAGCCAGGGCGCGATGATGACCTACGAGGTGGGCCTGCGATCACCCGTGGCGGTGGGCGGTATTGCGGCGTTGAGCGGGCGTTTATTGCCGGTGTTGAAAGCAGAGCTGAAGACCGGACAACAACCGCTGCCGCTGAACATCTTCATCGGTCACGGCACAGCCGATGATCCAGTGCCATATCACCACGGTACTGAGGCCAATGCATTACTCCAGAAACTGGATTACAAACCACAGTTTCACGCGTATCCCGGCGTCGGCCACAGCATCACTGCGGCCGAACTGCGCGACTTGAACGCCTGGTTGCAGCAGCTCAATCCTTGACGATGGTCTTCACCAGCGCATCATGACCTTTCTTGTCGCTGACCCGGGAGATCACCTGAACCAGCGCCATGCGTGTCCCGGAACCGGCCATCAACGTCGTGTTGAGGGTTTGGCCGCCGCCCTGGCTGGCGGTGCTGTCGACCTGACGCAGGCCCAGGCCAGTGCCTTTCTGGGTCAGGCTTTTTTCGCTGAGTTTGTTGAAGTCCGGTAGCGCTTTGCGCTGGGCTTCGATGAAATCGGACACGCTGCCGTCCAGAAACTCGCTGTCGTTGTCCTTGACGTTGTTGCCTTCGGGGATCTGGTTTTCTGCGGCGATCACCACGGTTTTGCTGGTCTGGTTGGTGTACATCGTGCCCTTGGCACCGGTCGGGCTGGCCGGCAACGGTTCAGCAACGAAGCCTTTGGGCAAGGTGAAAGTGAATTTGCCGCCCAACATCGAGACCTTCTCGGTGGCGGTTTTTTCCTTGGCCGTGGCCGCTTGAGCGTTGATGGCGCCGAGGCCGGCGACCGCCGCCAGCAACAGGACGACGGCTTTCTTGCTCAACAATGTCATTCGAATCTCCGGGAAGTGGTCATGCCAGGTGGGCGATCATCCCACGCAGCGCCGTGGCACTCCAGCCCGGCTCGTCAGGCTTGTGGTTGCGGTGCCGGTTTGGCCAGCAGTTTGCGCGTGACGCCAAGCATGGCCACCGACACAGCGACGCCCAAGGCGAATCCGCTGAAGCCCAGGCTTGGCAATGTCAGTGCTGACACCAGACAAAACGCCGAAAACGAGTACATCCCGGTCGCCGTGGCTCGCAACAACGCCGCCGTAAACTCGGGGCCGCGGGTCTGCTGGGAAAACACCGCCATGACACTGCCGAGCACCGGAAACACCGCGAGCAGTCCGCTCCAGCGCTCGCCGACGGTGCTGGCCAGCATCGTCACCAACAGCGTCAACGCCGCGCCGGCGATCATCCGCCAGATCAGTTTGTCCGACTTTGGCGCCGGGCGATTCAGCACCGGTTGTACCTTGGGAAACAGGTAGGGGGCTGCCAATAAAGCTACTGCGGCCGCCCCTATAGAAAACGGCAGCGACGCCGGGATCAGCGACAAGACCAACGCCAGCGCCGCCCAGACAGCCAGCGAAGCGCTCAGTGCCCACGGCCAGTGCGCCCGCTGCGCGACCTGCGCGTATGTGATGCAGAAGGCGATCATGGCAAACATCGCCGACAACGCGGCCACCGCTGACTGCGCGGCAAATTGTGGCCCCTGTTCGATGGCGAGGAAAAACAGAATCGGCCCGACCACTACCGGCAACCCCGACAGCCACCCGGCCACACTTGGCCCCCAACGCTTGCCGGCCAATGAGATCAGCAGCAGAAAACCGGGAATCAGTAGCAGTTTGAGGATCAGCACGCAGGTGTCTCCGTCTGTGAGAGACGGCCACGGTAGCATTGCCGGACGTACATTGCTGCAGATGTGTGCGGTTTTTGTATACAAGATTTTCGATGTGGTACTCGGCTATGCTTTGATTATCAGGGCCAATGCCGGAGTCGATGCTGCGATGAACAGAACACTGAGGTTATGGCGTGGATGCTGCGGCATTGGCCTTTGGGCATTGCTCGCCACGCCGGCCTGGGCCAATTGGCAGGATGCGGTGCCGGGCGCGCAAATCATTGGCCGCGGCGAATTCAGCGTGTTCGGCTTCGATGTGTACAACGCACGTTTATGGAGTGCCTCGCGTCCGTTGGCGGACGGCCAGCCGTTCGCTTTGGAGCTTATCTACCAGCGCAACATTTCCCGGGACGATCTGGTACAGGCCAGCGTCGATGAAATCAAACGTCTGGCCGGCAATACTATCAGTCCTGCACAACTTGCCGCGTGGCAGGTTCAGATGCGGCAATCGTTCGTCGATGTGCAGGCTGGCACGCGTATCACCGGGGTCTATCTGCCGGGGCAGGGCGCACGATTTTTTGTTGGCCAGCAGTTGCAGCACGAGATAAATGATCCCCGGTTTGCCCGGGCGTTTTTTGATATCTGGCTGGACCCGCGTACGCGCAACCCCGAGTTGCGCGAGCAGTTGCTGGGTGCGAGCCGGTAAAGATCAAAGGACGGCAGGCTTCGGCAGCTCCTGAATTGCAATGCGCCCCTGTAGGAGCTGCGGCACGCTGCGATCTTTTGATCCTGATTTTTGAAGACAAGATCAAAAGATCGCAGCCTCGTTTCACTCGACAGCTCCTACAGAGGATTTGTGCACGACGCAGACCCGGTGTGGTCTCTCAGGCTGAACAGTGGAATTCGCCCATTGAGCGAAGGCCGGTAGTGCCAGTTCAGGCGATTCAGTTCAATGCCGTGATTGAGAATCTCCCTCACGGTTGCACTGGCAATGCTCATCGCCAAGGCTTGTCCCGGACATTGATGCCGCCCGCTGCCAAAACTGAAACTGCGCCGATTCGGGCGATCCCAGAGAAACTGGTCCGGATCTTCATTGAACGCCGGATCACGATTGGCCGCAGCGAGCAGTACAAGAATCACCTCGCCAGCCTCCAGGCGCACACCGTCGATGTCGCAAGCGGCAGCGACAAAGCGCCGGGTGTTCTGCACCGACGGGTCGAAGCGCTGGACCTCCGCCAACAGCGCGTCCATTGGTGCTTCCCGTATTTCAGGTTGGCGCCGCAACGCCAGCAGCGCATTGCCGATCAGTCCGGCGCAGGCCTCGAATGTCTGCGAGCAGAGGCCGATCAGATTGGCGATGAGGATCTCCTTTTCGCCGTCAAAGCGCTGGCCGATCCCCGCGAGTAATGCGCTGTGCACATCAGGCTCTGCCAGCAACTCAGTGAAATGGCCGTGTAATTTTTGCGCCGCGACGTCGGCCGCCACCAGTTGCAATTCGTTGCTCAATGGCGACAGGCACGCCGCGAAATCGGCCGTCAGCGCACTGATTGTCCGTGCCTGTGCCGGGGTGAAACCAAGCAACGCCGCGACCACGCACACCGGGCCGCGGAACATGGCGCTGTATAGGCCATCGGCGTCTGTGGTTATCAACCGTGCGCTCACCCGGGCGCTGACGTCGTCCTGATCGATCAACCCCAGCGCCGGTTCAAACGCCGATCGTGGGCAGCGCTGGCGTTCGCCGTCGTTCATCCGCATCAGTTGGCCGAAGACCTTGCCGGCCATGCCTTGGGAGATCGCTTTGGGTATCGGCTCCAGCGCTGGGCGCACGTGGCAGTCCGGGTGAACCAAAACCGCGCAGACGGCGCGAGCGCTGCTGGCGACCCACAATTTCAGTTCGGGATCAAACGTCAGTCCACCCATGCCGCGTAGTGTTGCGTAGTAGGGATAGGGATCGGCATGAGTTGCAGCGATGATCGGGTCCATGGTTCGCAGCCTTGTCGATAGGGAAAGTGTTGCTACTATCTGCAGTCCGTAACGGCGATGATTCGTCCGGGAGCGAAATATGCACGCAGAACATCAAGACATCGGCGTCTCGCAGGTGGCCGCGGCCATCGCCGAGCCGGCGCGCACGAAAATCCTCTGCTCGCTGATGGACGGCCACGCCCGCACCAGCACCGAGCTGGCAGCCGTTGCTGAAGTCAGCGCCTCCACCGCCAGTGCGCACCTGGCCAAACTCAAGGATCTTGCGCTGGTGCGTCTGCATGTTCAGGGCCGCCATCGGTATTACAGCCTCGCCGACAAACGTGTCGCACAGGCGCTGGAAGCGTTGATGGTGATCGGCCAGAACGCCGCGCCAACCTTCAAGCCGCACACACCGGATCGCCTGCAATTTGCCCGCACTTGCTACGACCACATGGCCGGGACACTGGCGGTGATGCTGCACGACCGCTTGCTCGAAGCGGGGTGGTTGCTGGCGACCGACGAGCAGGCGTATCGCTTGAGCGACAGCGGTGAGGCGCTGTTTGCGGGGTTGGGCATTGAGGTCGAGGACTTGAATGCACTGCGGCGCAAATTTGCCTGCCCGTGCCTGGACTGGAGCATGCGCCGGCCGCATCTCGGTGGGGCACTGGGGGCGGCGTTGCTGCAAACGGCGTTGAAGCGCAAGTGGGTGACGCAGGATCTGGACAGTCGGGCGTTGGCGTTGACGGCGGTGGGGCGCAAGGAAATTCGTGCCAAGTTTGGTATCGAATTGACGATTGAGAACAGTCAGATCAACAGATCGCAGCCTTCGGCAGCTCCTACAAAGAGCGGTGATCACGTGTAGTGCGATCTTTTGATCTGCCGACGAAGGGCACGCTTACACCTTGAACCTGACAGGTCGACCCTATACTGTATATGCAACCAGTAAAGGGCCCGTGCCATGCAAATCATCGACAAGCTCAGTATTCTCGCCGACGCCGCCAAGTACGACGCCTCCTGCGCCAGCAGTGGCGCGCCCAAGCGCAGTTCCGAGGGCAAGAGTGGTCTGGGCTCGACCAATGGCATGGGCATTTGCCACAGTTATACGCCGGACGGGCGCTGCGTCTCGCTGCTGAAAATTCTGCTGACCAATTTCTGCCTCTACGATTGCCAATACTGCGTCAACCGCCGCTCCAGCGATGTACCTCGCGCGCGTTTCACGCCCGAGGAAGTCGTGGCGCTGACCATGGACTTCTACCGCCGTAACTGCGTCAGCGGGCTGTTTCTCAGTTCGGGGATTATCCGCTCGGCGGACTACACCATGGAGCAGCTGGTTCGAGTGGCCAAATTGCTCCGCGAAGAGCACGAGTTTCGCGGCTACATCCACCTCAAGACCATTCCCGAAGCCGATCCGGCATTGATCGCGGAGGCTGGACGTTATGCCGATCGCCTCAGCGTCAACATCGAGCTGCCGACCGATACCAGCCTGCAAATCCTCGCTCCGGAGAAAGACATCGGTTCGATCAAGCAGGCGATGCAAACCATCTACACCGGCGAGCAGACCGTACTCAACGAGCCACGAGCGCCAAAGTTCGCGCCGGCCGGACAAAGCACGCAGATGATTGTCGGCGCCGATGACACCGACGACAGCACCATCCTCCATGGCGCCCAGGCCTTGTACGGTAACTTCCGGCTGCGCCGGGTCTACTACTCGGCGTTCAGTCCGATCCCCGACAGCCCGAAAAGCGTGCCGCTGGCCGCGCCTCCGCTGATGCGCGAGCATCGCTTGTATCAGGCTGATTTTCTGTTGCGCAGCTACGGTTACAGCGCCGGCGAGTTGCTCAAGGGGCCGGGAAACCTGGCGTTGGATATCGACCCGAAACTGGCGTGGGCGCTGCAGAATCGCGAGGTATTCCCGCTGGACCTGAACAGCGCCGAACCCTCGTTGATCGCGCGCATTCCCGGGATTGGCCTGCGCACCACGGAACGCCTGGTGGAGTTGCGCCGGCAGCGGCGCATCCGTTACGAAGACGTGGCGCGCATGCGTTGTGTGCTGGCCAAGGCCAAGCCGTTCATCATCACCAGCGATTACCACCCGCAGCAGGCCGAGGTCACCAGCCAATTGCTGTATCAGCAATTGCGCGACCGGCCGATGCCGCAGCAGATGGGGTTGTGGGGATGATCAATCTCGATTGCGACGACCTGTTCGACACCTGGCGCCAGCAGGCACGCTGGCTGCTTAGCCATGAAGTCGACCCGAGTGTGGTGAGTTGGGCCAGCGAGGGCGTCAGTGATCTTTTCGCCAGTGATCATCAGGTACCCGAAGGGCAGGGGCCATTCCAGGCGCGGATCCCGCGAGCATTGCTCGATACGCTTGGGCAAGCTGCACAATATCGCGGCGACCAGCGCTGGAGTCTCTTGTACGAAGTTCTATGGCGGGTCAGCCACGGCGATCGCACGGCGATGATGGCTGGGGACAAGCTGGGCAGCGAATTACAGCGGCGGATCAAGCAAATACGCCGCGAAGCCCATCACCTGCATGCTTTTGTGCGCTTCATCGAGCGGCCGCAAGATTTGCCAGGTCCGCAATATGTGGCCTGGCATGAACCGGCCCACGACATCCTGCACAGCGCCAGCGAGCATTTCGTCGCGCGCATGGGCCGGCACCGTTGGCTGATCGCTACCCCGCGTGATGGCGTTTATTACGATGGTGAACAACTAATCCATGAGCGCCAATGCCCGGTGGAATGGCAGCAAATGGCACAGAATGTCGACGATCCGCACGGTGATCTGTGGCTGACCTACTACAGCCACATCTTCAACCCGGCACGGCTCAACCCGAAGGTGATGCAAGGTCATTTGCCGGTGCGGTTCTGGAAAAATCTGCCGGAGGGGGAGTTGATCCCCGGGTTGATCATGCAGGCGCGGATGGGCAAACAGCAGAATGGGCAGGCTAGCGGGATTGCCGGGCGTTCCGGGAAGCGGATTGCGCTTAAATAAAAGATCGCAGCCTTCGGCAGCTCCTACAGGGAAGCGTGAACACCCGATACACAAATGTCCCAAGCATACTGAGTCACTGTAGGAGCTGCCGAAGGCTCGGGCCGCGATCGGACGATCTTTTGATCTCGCTTTAAATAAAAAGCCCCCACCGGTTTCCCGGTGGGGGCTTTCGTACATCAGCAGCCGTCAGATCAAACCTTGACGATCCAGCCCGCTGGCGCTTCGATGTCGCCGGTTTGCACGCCAGTCAGCTCTTTGTAGAGCTTCTGGGTAACCGGGCCGACTTCGGTTTCGCTGTGGAACACATGCAGATGGTCGTTGTAGCTGATACCGCCGATCGGGGTGATCACCGCAGCAGTGCCGCAGGCGCCGGCTTCCTTGAAGTCAGCCAGTTTGTCGATCAGCACGTCGCCTTCAACCACTTCCAGACCCAGACGCGTTTTCGCCAGCTCGATCAGCGACAGACGGGTGATGCCCGGCAGTACCGATGGTGAGCTCGGGGTCACGAACTTGTTGTCGTGGGTGATCCCGAAGAAGTTGGCCGAGCCGACTTCTTCGATTTTGGTGTGGGTCATCGGGTCCAGGTAGATCGCGTCAGCGAAGTTGGCTTTCTTCGCTTTCGAGCCCGGCATCAGGCTGGCCGCGTAGTTGCCGCCGACCTTGGCTGCGCCGGTGCCTTGTGGGGCGGCGCGGTCGTAGCTGGAGATCTGGAAGTTGTGCGGGGTCAGGCCGCCCTTGAAGTAGGCGCCGACCGGGATGCAGAAGATCGAGAAGATGAACTCGGGCGCGGTGCGCACGCCGATGTTGTCACCCACGCCGATCACGAACGGACGCAGGTACAGCGCGCCGCCGGTGCCGTATGGCGGAATGAAACGCTCGTTGGCGCGAACCACTTCTTTGCAGGCTTCGATGAACTGCTCGGTTTCGACCATCGGCATCAGCAGACGCGCGCAGCTGCGTTGCATGCGCAGAGCGTTCTGGTCCGGGCGGAACAGGTTGATCGAACCGTCCTTGCAACGATAGGCCTTCATGCCTTCGAAGCACTGCTGACCATAGTGAAGGGCAGTCGAGCCTTCGCTGATGTGCAGCACGTTGTCAGAGGTTAAGGTGCCTTTGTCCCACTCGCCATCGCGAAAGTACGACAGATAGCGCTTGTCGGTCTTGATGTAGTCAAAACCCAGCTTGTCCCAATTGATGCTTTCGTTACCCATGACACCCTCTATCACTGAACAACCGCCGAAACGGTTCAAGGCTTCTGACGTTTTTTGGATGGGCACAACAATACTTCATTCTTGAGCGGTTTCGCAGCCCGGACTATCGGGAGATAGCAGATTTATAGCCTGCTTATGAAAATCCGCATCCACCATTAAAAGATCGCAGCCTGCGGCAGCTCCTACAAAAGCTCAGCGAACCCCTGTAGGAGCTGCCGAAGGCTGCGATCTTTTGATCTTTACAGATGCAACGCATGCCCCAACGCACGCAACGCCGCTTCCTGCACCGCTTCACCCAAGGTCGGATGCGCATGAATGGTGCCGCCGATGTCTTCCAGCCGCGCGCCCATTTCCAGGCTTTGCGCAAACGCCGTGGACAATTCCGAAACCCCGGCACCCACCGCTTGCCAGCCGACAATCAGATGATTGTCGCGACGCGCGACCACGCGCACGAAGCCGGTTTTCGATTCCAGCGTCATCGCCCGGCCATTGGCAGCGAACGGGAAACTGGAAACGATGCAGTCGAGCCCGGCAGTCTTGGCCTCGTCCGGCGTTTTGCCGACCACCACCAGTTCCGGGTCGGTGAAGCACACGGCAGCGATGGCGGTTGGATTGAATTCGCGGGTTTTGCCGCTGATCAGCTCGGCGACCATCTCGCCCTGGGCCATGGCGCGGTGGGCGAGCATCGGCTCGCCGCTCAGGTCGCCGATCGCGTAGACATTACGCATGCTGGTCTGGCAGCGGCCGTCGATCTTGATCGCCGAACCATTCATGTCCAGATTCAGCGCTTCAAGGTTCCAGCCTTGTGTATTCGGTTTGCGACCGACGGCCACCAGCACCTGATCGGTTTCCAGATTCAGGGTGTCGCCGTTTGGATCACGCACCTGCAACGTACCGTCGAAACCCTGCACGCTGTGGTTCAGATACAGTTTCACGCCCAGTTGCTTCAGCGCTTCATGCACCGGTTGCGTCAGCTCTGCGTCATAGGCCGGCAGAATGCGCTCCTGCGCCTCGACCACGCTGACTTCCGCGCCAAGCTTGCGATAGGCAATGCCCAACTCCAGACCGATATAACCACCGCCGACCACGACGAGGCGTTTCGGTACGTTTCTCGGCGCCAGCGCTTCGGTGGAGGAGATGATCGGCCCGCCAATCGGCAGGATCGGCAGATTGACGCTGGTCGAACCGGTGGCCAGCACCAGATGCTCGCACTGGATGCGCGTGTCGCCGACTTCCACGGTTTTGCCGTCGATGACTTTGGCCCAGCCGTTGATGACTTGAATCTTGTTCTTCTTCAGCAATGCGGCGACGCCAGTGGTCAGGCGATCAACAATGCCGTCCTTCCACTCGACGCTTTTGCTGATATCGAGGGTCGGCGCCGAAACGCTGATACCCAGTGCCGAATGCTGGTTGTGCTGCTGGGTCTGATGAAACTGCTCAGCCACATGGATAAGCGCTTTCGAGGGAATGCAGCCGATGTTCAAGCAAGTGCCGCCCAGCGATTGGCCTTCGACCAGAATGGTCTGAATGCCCAGTTGCCCGGCGCGAATCGCCGTCACATAACCGCCAGGACCGCCGCCGATGATCAGCAGCGTGGTGTTCAGAGATTGCATACGAGCCTTACTCCACAAACAAAGTGGCGGGTTGTTCGATCAAGCCACGAATGGCCTGGATGAAGAGCGCCGCGTCCATGCCATCGACCACGCGGTGATCGAAGGAGCTGGAGAGGTTCATCATCTTGCGGATCACTACCTGGCCTTTGACGACCATCGGGCGCTCGACGATTTTGTTGACGCCGACGATCGCCACTTCCGGCAGATTCAGCACCGGCGTACTGACGATGCCGCCCAACGCACCGAGGCTGGTCAGGGTGATGCTCGAGCCGGACAGTTCATCGCGGCTGGCCTTGCCATTGCGGGCGGCGTTGGCCAGGCGCGAGATTTCTGCAGCACTGTCCCACAGGCTGCGCGCTTCGGCGTGACGCACCACCGGCACCATCAAGCCGACATCGCTTTGCGTGGCGACCCCGACATGCACAGCGCCGAGGCGAGTGATTACCTGGGCTTCGTCGTCGTAACGGGCGTTCATCTGCGGGAAGTCGCGCAGGGCGACGACCAGTGCGCGGACGAGGAACGGCAGCAAGGTCAACTTGCCACGGCTGGCGCCGTGTTTTTCGTTCAAATGCGCGCGCAGTTCTTCAATCGCGGTGACGTCGATTTCTTCGACGTAACTGAAGTGCGCGGCACGCTGGGTGGCGTCCTGCATGCGCTGGGCGATCTTGCGGCGCATGCCGATCACTTGAATCTGTTCTTCGTCGTTGCGCTGGGCATAAGCCGCTGCCACTGGCGCTTGAGCGTTGGACTGACCTTGCGCCAGATAGGCGTCGAGGTCTTCGTGCAATACGCGACCGGCCGGGCCACTGCCACGCACGAGGCGCAATTGAATGCCCAGATCCAGCGCGTGTTTGCGCACGGCCGGAGAGGCCAGCGGACGTTCATCCGCCTCACGGGCAACCATCGGGCCCTGGCAAACGGCAGCCGAACGCGGTGCAGCGGCGGCGGGTTTGGTTTCTACGACAGCTTCGACTTTCGGTGCAGCAGGTTCCTTGGCAGCAACCGCAGCCGGCGCAGCCGATTCTTTCAGATTGCCCGCGCCTTCCACTTCAATGCTGATCAGCACGCTGCCAACCGCCATCACTTCACCCGGCTGACCGCCAAGCGCAATCACCTTGCCGTGCACCGGCGACGGAATATCGACCATCGCCTTGTCGGTCATGACATCCGCGAGTACCTGATCTTCAACCACCAGATCGCCAACCTTGACGTGCCACTGCGACAGTTCTACTTCTGCGATGCCTTCGCCAATGTCCGGCATCTTGATAACGTGCGTGCCCATTCAGACCTCCATAACCCGTTTCAAAGCCGCGCCCACACGGGACGGGCCAGGGAAATACGCCCACTCTTGCGCGTGCGGGTAGGGGGTGTCCCAACCGGTGACGCGTTCGATCGGCGCTTCCAGGTGATGGAAGCAATGCTCTTGCACCAGCGATACCAACTCGGCACCGAAACCGCAGGTGCGAGTGGCTTCGTGAACCACCACGCAGCGACCGGTTTTCTTCACCGATTTGACGATGGTTTCCAGGTCCAGCGGCCACAGGCTGCGCAGGTCGATGACTTCGGCATCGACGCCGCTTTCTTCAGCGGCCACTTGCGAGACATACACGGTGGTGCCGTAAGTCAGGACGGTGACGTCCTTGCCCGGACGGGTGATCGCGGCGACGTCCAGCGGCACGGTGTAGTAACCGTCCGGCACTTGCGCGGCAGGGTGTTTCGACCACGGGGTTACCGGGCGGTCGTGGTGGCCGTCGAACGGGCCGTTGTACAGGCGTTTTGGCTCGAGGAAGATCACCGGGTCATCGTTTTCAATGGAGGCGATCAGCAAACCTTTGGCGTCATACGGGTTGGACGGCATGACCGTGCGCAGGCCGCAGACTTGAGTGAACATCGCCTCGATGCTCTGGCTGTGGGTCTGGCCACCGTAGATGCCACCACCGCACGGCATGCGCAGGGTCATCGGTGCGGTGAACTCGCCAGCCGAGCGATAGCGCAGACGCGCCGCTTCGGAAATGATCTGGTCGGACGCCGGGTAGACGTAGTCGGCGAACTGGATCTCAGCCACCGGACGCAAACCGTAAGCGCCCATGCCGACGGCGACGCCGACGATGCCGCTTTCGGAGATCGGTGCGTCGAACACCCGCGATGAGCCGTATTTGGTCTGCAGGCCTTCGGTGCAGCGGAACACGCCGCCGAAGTAACCGACGTCCTGACCGAACACGACCACGTTATCGTCGCGCTCAAGCATCACATCCATGGCCGAGCGCAGGGCCTGGATCATGGTCATGGTGGTCGTGGTCATGGCGGTTTCCAGCTGAATATTGTTGTTGTGATCGTTCATCTCAGACCCCCAACTGCTGACGCTGGCGCTTCAAGTGCTCCGGCATCTCTTTGTAGACGTCTTCGAACATGGTCGCGGCGCTTGGAATCTGGCCACCGGCGAGGGTGCCGTACTGCTCGGCCTGTTTCTGCGCGGCAATCACTTCGGCTTCGAGTTCGGCGCTGACGGCGGCGTGCTCTTCATCGGACCAGTGGCCGATCTTGATCAGGTGCTGTTTGAGACGCGCGATCGGGTCGCCGAGCGGGAAGTGGCTCCAGTCATCGGCCGGACGATATTTGGACGGATCGTCGGAGGTCGAGTGCGGGCCGGCGCGGTAGGTGACCCATTCGATCATGGTCGGGCCGAGGTTGCGGCGGGCGCGCTCGGCAGCCCAGGCAGAAGCCGCGTAGACCGCGTAGAAGTCGTTACCATCAACACGCAGCGAGGCAATGCCGCAACCGACGCCGCGTCCGGCGAAGGTGGTGGCTTCACCGCCAGCGATGGCCTGGAAGGTCGAAATCGCCCACTGGTTGTTGACCACGTTGAGGATCACCGGCGCCCGATAGACGTGGGCGAAGGTGAGGGCGGTGTGGAAGTCCGATTCGGCGGTGGCGCCGTCGCCGATCCAGGCCGAGGCGATTTTGGTGTCGCCCTTGATCGCCGAGGCCATGCCCCAGCCCACGCCCTGAATGAACTGGGTGGCGAGGTTGCCGGAAATGGTGAAGAAGCCGAAGTCCTTCACCGAGTACATGATCGGCAGTTGACGGCCCTTGAGCGGATCGCGCTCGTTGGACAACAACTGGCAGATCAGGTCGACCAACGGCACGTCGCGCGCCATCAGAATGCTTTGCTGACGGTAGGTCGGAAAACACATGTCGTCGACGTTCAACGCCAGCGCCTGGGCGCTGCCAATGGCTTCTTCGCCAAGGCTCTGCATGTAGAACGACATTTTTTTCTGACGCTGGGCGACCACCATGCGGTTGTCGTAGATGCGCGTCTTGAGCATGGCGCGCATGCCTTTGCGCAGGATCTCGACCGGCACGTTTTCAGCCCATGGGCCGAGGGCGTTGCCCTGATCGTCGAGCACGCGAATCAGGCCTCGCGCCAAGTCGGCGGTGTCGGCAGGTTCTACGTCGATGGGAGGTTTGCGCACCGTACCGGCATCGGTCAGATGCAGGTAGGAAAAATCAGTTTTGCAGCCTGGACGGCCCGAGGGTTCAGGGACGTGCAGACGCAGCGGTTCGTACGCTTGGGTCATGGCTTCTACGCTCGATCTTGTGAATTTCTTGTAGTGAGCTGGCAGTCATTCTTCGGTAGAAGAAATCTTGTCCTACAACAATCATAGGCGCGGGCAAGAAGAATATTTCTCTCTGTTTCGTTGCGCTGGAGACGATTTGCAGATAAAAAATCTGCATAAACATAAAAAACAGGTGGTTTTGTCTCATGCGCAAACTGGACCGTACCGATATCGGCATTCTCAACAGCCTTCAGGAGAATGCGCGCATCACCAACGCCGACCTCGCACGCTCGGTAAATCTGTCGCCGACACCGTGCTTTAACCGGGTCAAGGCCATGGAAGAATTAGGCCTGATTCGCGAGCAAGTCACGCTGCTCGACGCCGATTTGCTGGGCCTGCATGTCAACGTGTTCATCCATGTCAGCCTGGAGAAGCAGGTCGAGGAGGCGCTGCAGCATTTCGAAGAGGCGATTTCTGATCGCCCTGAGGTAATGGAGTGCTACCTGATGGCCGGAGACCCGGATTACCTCATCCGGGTCCTGGTGCCGACGATTCAGTCGCTGGAACGCTTCATGATGGACTTCCTCACCAAGGTTCCCGGTGTGGCGAATATCCGATCGAGCTTTGCACTCAAACAGGTGCGCTACAAGACGGCGTTGCCGCTGCCGGTCAACGGTCTGATTCTGGGCGCCTGATTGCGGCGCCATCACTCAAGTCATACCGATAATCAAGTGCCTCCGTGTCGAGGACCTGTCCAACCTTCCAGGTTCTTTGCCAAGGTGCAGGCTCGATGTCCGGATGAAAGATCAGGGTGACATCGAGCATGTCCTGGGAGGCGTCATCGGCAAACGCGATGGCGGGTTCGGCAGGGTGCTGACGCTTCCACCGTTCCCACAGGTAATCGAGGTGGCAGTGGTGCAGAAAGAATATCGGGTCGTTCGGCGATGTGGCTGTACCCATGTTGCCGCCCACCCACGAATGCACATTGTTGTGCATCTGCTCAATAGTGTTTTCCCACCCTTCAGGTTCAGACCAGTAGGGTGTTCGCATCATGACCGACTCGATTTCTTGCGCGTCAGGCAGTGGCGAGCCGTCCGCGCCGAAGTCGCGCCTGAGTTCCGGAGCTCCTTCGTCACCATTCCAGACCCTGACGTCAAAGGCGCGACCTTTGAAAGCAAATGGCCCGAGGGTTACACGCTGGTTTGACTGGGGATCGCCATCCCTGCCCATGAAGTCATCATTGAAGGGATTGTCTGCGCCGCTCATGCTCCAGTTCCAGTAAGGCAGGGTAATGCCAGGGTCGTCAGCCACGACTTGCAGTTCCCACTCGAATTGGCGAATCAGGATCCGGTGCCAGGGAAAAAACAGCGGGTTGCGATGGGGGTTGGGGGTGATCGGATTGCCCAGCCCCATGGAGTTCTTGTGAATCTGTACAAAGTCATCGTAGCGACACTGCTCGCCGGGTCGCAGAATGCTGGGGGTATGATTCTTCAGAATCAGGATCGCCCTGATGAACGCGGCTTTCTGTGCCGCTGACATGTCACGGTGATTACGACGAATATCCATATTGCGAAAACTCCATTGAATGTTTGTTCAATGGAGTCTGCTCGCTGAGAGGATTTTCACCAGTTCATCACTATCGCCAGCGTTCGTAGGAAAAATAAGCTGGTGATGGTTCGAGTGACTGGTTCCTATAAAGAATTGAGCGGAATCTTCAGGTACACCACACCGTTGTCTTCCGCCGCCGGAAAATTCCCCGCGCGCACATTCACCTGAATCGCCGGCAGCAACAACGTCGGCATGCCGAGCCCGGCATCGCGCTGGGTGCGCATCTCGACGAACGCCGCTTCATCAATGCCGTCATGTACATGAATGTTGCTCTTACGCTGTTCACCGACGGTGGTCTGGCATTGGGCTTCGCGGCCTTCAGGCGGGTAGTCGTGGCAAACGTAGAGTTTCACGCTGGCAGGGAAGGCCAGCAGTTTGTGAATCGAGTTGAACAGTTGATGGGCATTGCCGCCGGGGAAGTCGCAGCGCGCCGTGCCGACATCCGGCATGAACAGCGTGTCACCGACCAGAATCTGCTCGCCGTCGATCAGGTAAGCCATGTCGGCCGGTGTATGCCCCGGCACATGCAGCGCCGTGGCTTTGAGGTTGCCGATGGTGAATGACTCGTTCGGCGCGAACAGGTGATCGAACTGCGAGCCATCGACACAGAATTCCGGCTCGAGATTGAACAGCGCCTTGAACACGTTCTGCACTTTGCTGATCGATTCGCCAATCGCGATTTTGCCGCCCAGTTCCCGGCGTAGATAGGGCGCGGCGGACAGGTGATCGGCGTGGGCGTGGGTTTCCAGTAGCCATTGCACTTGCAGGCTGTGTGCCCGCACAAAAGCGATGATCTTGTCGGCCTGAGCGGTGCAGGTGCGGCCGGCGGCGCCATCGTAGTCGAGCACCGGGTCGACGATTGCGCATTGTCCGCCATCGGCCTCGTAGACCACGTAGCTGTAGGTCGAGGAGGCGGGGTCAAGAAAGGCTTCAATCAACGCGGGCATGGACATGAACCTGTGCAAGGGTGGAAAAGTCAGTTGCAACACTTTATGTAAAAACATAATGTTCGCAGCTTAAGTGACGTTGAAGGCATCATGCAAATGCAATCCAGTCTGACCGAATGTGAAGTCGCCCAATTGCGCGCCTCGGCCTCCAAGGCCTGTTCGCTGCTCAAGGCCATGGCCAATGAAGATCGCCTGTTGATCCTCTGTCAACTGACGCAGGGCGAACGCAATGTCGGCGAACTGGAAAAGATGACCGGCGTGCGTCAACCGACGCTGTCCCAGCAATTGGGCATCCTGCGCGATGAGGGATTGGTCGGAACCCGTCGTGAAGGCAAGTACATCTTTTACGGCCTGGCCAGTCCTGAAGTGATTCAGGTGATGAAGACATTGTCCGGGCTCTACTGCGGCGCTGTGCTGAAAAGCCTGGGTCACCAATAAATATCCGCCCACACACAGAACCTGTAGGAGTGAGCCTGCTCGCGATAGCGGTGGGTCAGTCAATGAAGATTTCGGCTGAACTACCGCTATCGCGAGCAGGCTCACTCCTACAGTTTGTTTTGTGTGGTGGCTGAGAAATCCTTGCGTGCAGCTATAAGGAACAAGCAATGAACGATCAACACTGGGGCCCATCCATCAGTGCAGATATCGTGGTCATCGGCGGCGGCACTGCCGGTATCGCCTTCGTCGCCAGCCTGCTCAGGCGCGATCCGCACTTGAACATCACCGTCATCGAACCGAGTTCCCAGCATTACTACCAACCGGCGTGGACGCTGGTTGGTGGTGGCGCTTATGACGTGAAAGACACCGTTCGGCCGATGAGCAAAGTCATGCCGCGCCAGGCCACCTGGATTCAAGCGGCGGTTACCCAAATCGACGCGGACAACCGCCAACTCACCCTCAGCGATCAACGCAATATCAGCTATCAAAACCTGATCGTCTGCCCCGGCCTGCGTCTGGCCTGGGAGAAAATCGAAGGATTGCAGGACAGCCTCGGCCAGCACGGCGTCACCTCCAACTACAGCTATCAGCACGCGCAGTACACCTGGGATCAGGTGCAGAAACTACGCGGCGGCAAGGCACTGTTCACTCAGCCGGCAATGCCGATCAAATGCGCCGGTGCCCCGCAAAAAGCGCTGTACCTGTCCTGCGATCATTGGCTGAAAAGCGGCGTGCTGAACAATATCAATGTCGAATTCAATCTGGCGGGCGCCGCGCTGTTCGGCGTGGCCACGTTCGTGCCACCGTTGATGAAATACATCGAGAAGTACAACGCGCAACTGGCGTTCAACGCGAATCTGGTCAAGGTCGATGGTCCGGCGAAAACCGCGTGGTTTGAGGTCAAGGACGCCGACGGCAACGTCTCCCGCGAGGCGAAAACCTTCGATCTGCTGCACGTTGTGCCGCCGCAGGTCTCGCCGGACTTTATCGCGCAAAGTACATTGGCCGACGCCGCTGGCTGGTGCGAAGTCAATCCGCACAGCCTGCAGCATCCACGTTATCCCGAGGTGTTTGCACTGGGCGATATCTGTGGCACCAGCAATGCAAAAACCGCAGCGGCGGTGCGCAAGCAAGTTGTGGTGGTCGCACAGAACCTGCTGGCCCTGCGCAAGCAACAACCGTTGCCGCTTAAGTACGACGGCTACGGTTCCTGCCCGCTGACGGTGGAGAAGGGCAAAGTGATCCTCGCCGAGTTCGGTTATGCCGGTAAATTGCTGCCGACCTTTGCCCTGGACCCGACCGTGCCACGCCGTTCGGCATGGTGGTTGAAGGCAACGCTGCTGCCGTGGTTCTACTGGAACGGCATGCTCAAGGGTCGCGAATGGCTGACCAGCCTGTCCAAGGTTGATTGAGAAAACCCTATGTTGCTGGCAAGTCTGTTTGGCGTGGTGATGGGGTTGGTCCTCGGGTTGACCGGGGCCGGCGGCGGGATTCTCGCGGTGCCGGCGCTGGTGCTCGGGCTCGGCTGGACGATGACGCAAGCGGCGCCGGTGGCGTTGTTTGCCGTCGGCAGTGCGGCGGCGGTCGGCGCTATCGATGGCTTGCGTCATGGTCTGGTGCGTTACCGCGCGGCGCTGTTGATTGCCGCACTGGGCGCGGTGTTTTCGCCGCTGGGGATCTACTTCGCGCATCAGTTGCCGGAGAAGATCCTGATGATTCTGTTCAGTCTGCTGATGGTCATGGTTGCCTGGCGCATGCTGCGGCGCGAGCGTCAGCAAGCAGGGCCGAGTGATCATGGCCACGCCAGTTGGGGCCAAAAGAATTGCATGCTCGATGAAGAGACCGGACGCTTCGACTGGACGGCCAAATGCACTGCAACCCTGGCGGCATTGGGTGCGGTGACGGGCGTGGTTTCAGGATTGTTGGGCGTGGGTGGCGGCTTCTTGATCGTGCCGGCGTTCAAGCAACTGACCGACGTGCAGATGCGCGGCATCGTTGCCACGTCATTGATGGTGATCAGCCTGATTTCGGCGATAGGCGTGGTCGGCGCGTTTCATGCCGGGGTGCGGATCGACAGCCTTGGCGCGGCGTTCATTGTCGCCAGCGTTGTCGGCATGATCATCGGGCGCAAGCTTTGCGCGAGGGTGCCGGCCCGGGCGTTGCAGGTGGGGTTTGCGAGTGTATGTCTGGTGGTGGCGGGGTACATGTTGTTGCGGGCTTGAGCGCATGAAGGTCAAAAGATCGCAGCCTCGTTTCACTCGACAGCTCCTACAGGGGAATGTGCTTCCTGTAGGAGCTTCTTTTAGCGGTTTACAACACCAGATGCGGCAGCCACAGCGAAATAGCCGGTACGTACGTCACCAGCATCAACACCATGAACAGCACGGCATAGAACGGCAGCAGCGCTTTCACGGTGCTCTCGATGCTGACCTTGCCCACCGCCGAGCCGACAAACAGCACGGCGCCCACCGGCGGTGTTATCAATCCGATCCCGAGGTTGACCAGCATGATCATGCCGAACTGCACCGGGTCGACGCCAATGCCGAGAATCACCGGCATCAGGATTGGCGTGAGGATCAGGATCAGCGGCGCCATGTCCATCACCGTGCCGAGCAACAGCAGCATGACGTTGATGCACATCAGGATCACATAGCGGTTGTCCGACAGGGTCAGGAACAGCGTGGTGATCTTCGCCGGAATCTGCATCAGGGTCATGATGTAGCCGAAGCTCGCGGCAAAACCGATCAGGATCATCACGATCGAAATCGTCCGCACGGTGCGGTGCATCAGCTTGGGCAGTTCACTCCACTTGTAGTCGCGGTAGATGAACATGGTCACGAAGAACGACCACAGCACTGCGATGGCAGCCGATTCGGTGGCAGTGAAAATCCCTGACAGGATGCCGCCGAGGATGATCACCATCGCCATCAGACCCCACAGCGCTTCGCCGCAGATTTTCAGGGCCTGGCGCATCGGGATGACTTCGCCTTTGGGATAGTCGCGTTTACGCGCGAAAATCAGGCAGAGCACCATCAGGCACGCGCTCATCAACAGTCCGGGAACCACGCCGGCCATGAACAGCGATGCGATGGACACGGTACCGCCGGCGGCCAGCGAGTAGAGCACCGAGTTGTGGCTTGGCGGGGTCAACAGCGCTTGCACGGAACCGCTGACGGTCACCGCCGTGGAGAAATCACGCGGGTAGCCTTTGCGCTCCATTTCCGGGATCAGCACCGAGCCCACGGAAGCGGTGTCGGCTACCGACGAACCGGAAATGGCGCCGAAGAACGTCGAAGCCACGATGTTGACCAACGACAGGCCACCACGCACGAACCCGACGAGTACACCGGCAAATGCCACCAAGCGCCGGGACATGCCGCCCTCGGCCATGATCGCCCCGGCCAGCACAAAGAACGGAATCGCCAGCAGCGAGAATTTGTTCACCCCGCCCGCGACCTGAATCATCAAGGCCTGGAACGGAATGTCGATCCACCACGCGCCGATCAGTGCCGACAGCCCGAGGGCGTAGGCGACCGGCATGCCGATCAGGATCAGTGCGATAAAACTGCCCAGCAGAATCAATGCGTCCATCAGGCAGCCCCTTCGTTTTCTTCAACCAGATCGAACCGCACCACGCGGCGATTGCTCTGGTCACCCAGCAAGAGTTTTTCGATGACGAAAATCAGTGTCAGCGCGCCGCCAACCGGGATCGGCATGTAGGTAATGCCCACGCGCAACGTCGGCAGGGCGCTCATGAACTGGTTCCAGGTCGACATGCACAGCTTGGCGCCCCAGATGGTCATGAACAGGCAGATGATGCCCATCAACACCTGGGAAACAATGCTCATGGTTTTGCGCATGTTCGGGTTCAGGCGATCAGTGACCATGGCCACCGCCATGTGTGCACCCGCACGGTAACTGGCGGCGGCGCCGATGAAGGTGAACACCATCATCAGCAGAATGGCGGTGGGCTCCGGCCAGCTCGAACCGGTGCCAAGGATGTAACGGGCGAACACGCCCCAGGGGATGATCAGGGAAATGGTCAGCACCGACAGACCGGCGACCCAGATGCAGGCCATGTAGATCCGGTCATTGATGCTCAGCAGCAGATTCTTCATCGGGTTCCACCGTAACCGGGCAGGCGCTGACACCAAACGAGGTCAGCGCTGCCGGGCCTTTCATTGAGGACAGAGAGTTACTGAACGGCTTCGATGCGCTTGATCAGGTCGGCGTAAGGCGCGCCGTACTTCTCGCGGACCGAGGCGGTGGCCTCGTAGAACGGTTTTTTGTCGACGGTGATGAACTCGACGCCGGCAGCCTTGAGTTTCTCTTCACTGCTGGTGGACTTGGCGTCCCACAACGTGCGTTCCTCGGCCTGCGCGGCTTTGGCTGCTTTCTTGACCAGTACTTGTTGATCGGGAGTCAGTTTTTCCCAGGTGATTTTCGACATCACGATGGGCTCGGGCAGGATCAAGTGACCGGTCAGGCTGTAGAACTTGGCGTTCTGGAAATGGTTGTGTTCGAGCAGGGTAGGCGGGTTGTTTTCCGCCCCGTCGATCACGCCGGTTTGCAGGGCACTGAAAATCTCGCCAGTGTCCATCGCAATGCCGTTGCCGCCCATCGCATTGATGGTGTCGATGAACATCGGGTTGCCTTGCACGCGAATCTTCATACCCTTGAGGTCTTCGAGTTTGCGCACCGGTTTCTTGGTGTAGATGTTGCGCGTGCCGCCGTCCATCCAGGCCAGGGCTACCAGGCCGAATTCGGAATTGGTGATCTTGTCGAGAATCGCATCGCCGACTTCGCCGTCAATGACTGCGCGCATATGCGCCTGATCGCGGAAGATGAACGGCATGTTGAACACGTTCACATCCGGTACCACCGGACCGACGATGCCGAGACTGACGCGGGTCATCTGGATCGCGCCGACCTGCGCCTGTTCGATGACCTCTTTCTCCGAGCCGAGCACACCGCCCGGGAAATACTTGAAGGTCAGGTCGCCATTGGTTTCCTTGGTCAGGGCTTCGCCCATGCTTTTTTCAGCGACTACCGTTGGATAACCGGCGGGGTGGATGTCGGCGAATTTGATTTCCAGGGCCTGAGCGGCCCCGGCAAAGGTGAACATCAGCGGAAGTGCAGCGGCGAGCAAGGTGCGTTTGAAGTCCATGGGGGTGTCTCCAGTCTTGTTATTTTTGTGTTCAAGGCACAGCGGTGCAGCAGAGGCGGGTTAAAGCAAATCGTCGAAAAGTGGTTCCGGCAGGCCTTTGACGCCGGGGTTCAGGGCGAACATGCCGCCGGCCAGAGACTGCGGGTCGTGGTCATCGCCGGGGCGAATCGAAGCGACAAACAGGGTGTCCATTCGGGCGCCACCAAAGGCGCACATGGTCGGTTTTTTCACCGGCACCGGCAGCGAGTAATCAAGGCGACCATCGGGGGTGAAACGGTGGACGAGGCCGGCGTCGTTGGCGCAGATCCAGTAGCAACCGTCGGCATCGACCGCCGCGCCATCGGGGCGACCGCAGTGCTGATTCATGTCGACGAAGACTCGACGGTTCGACGGTGTGCCGCTGGCAGTGTCGTAATCGAACGCCCAGATCAGTTGCACGTTGGGGTGCGAATCGGACAAATACATGGTTTTGCCGTCGGGGCTGAAGCCGAGGCCGTTGGGCACGATGAAACCGTCGAGTTGCGCGTCGATCACACCAGACTCGGTGGCGCCGTAGCGATAGAGCCGACCTTCGGGCGCATTCAGCCCCATATTCAGCACCATGCTGCCCGCCCAGAAACGGCCCTGGCGGTCGCAACGACCATCGTTGAGGCGCATGTCTTCGCGGCTGTGTTCGACCGTGGCGAGCAATTCGCTGTCGAGGCTGCCGTCCGCGTTTGGGTGCAGGCGGAAAAAACCGGTTTCCATGCCCGCGACCCAGCCACCGCGGCTGTGAGGGGCGATGCAGGCGAGCATTTGCGGGGCTTTCCAGGCGTGAACATGCCCGGTGTCGGCGCTCCAGCGTTGCAGGCCGCCATTGGGAATATCCACCCAGTAGAGGGCATTCTCCTGCGGCACCCAGACCGGGCTTTCACCGACCGCGTTGCGGGCGTCGACGATCAATTCGGCTTGCATACTCATTCCCTTGGTTCTTATTGGAGGGGGATCAAGTGGACAGGTCAGTCACCAAACGGGCCGGCCGCAACGAAGGCGCCGCCCTGATAGATGCGCGCCGGGTCATCGGCGGCCGGCATCGGTTGCGCCTCGACTTTTTCGCGGAACACTTCAGAGCTGTCCTTGGCTTCGAAGCCGAGGTGACTGGCGAAGCGGTTGTCCCACCAGACGTCCTTGTTGTCGGACATGCCGTACACGATGGTGTGGCCGACGTTGGGGGTGTACAGCGAGCGTTCGAGCAGTTGCGTGAGGTCGTCGAAGCTCAGCCAGGTGTGCATCATCCGGCGATTCTGTGGTTCCGGGAACGAGGAGCCGATGCGAATGCTCACGGTCTCGATGCCGTAGCGATCGAAGTAGAAACTGGCCATGTCCTCGCCGTAGGACTTGGACAAGCCGTAGTAACCATCGGGACGGCGGGCGGAGCTGGCGTCGAGCTGCTCGTCCTGTTTGTAGAAGCCGATGACGTGGTTGGAACTGGCGAAGATCACCCGTTTCACGCCATGCAGGCGTGCGGCTTCATAGATGTGGAAGACACCGCAGATGTTGGCGCCGAGAATCTCTTCGAACGGTCGTTCGACGGACACGCCGCCGAAATGCAGGATCGCGTCCACGCCTTCGACCAGTTGATGCACGGCGTTTTTGTCGGCGAGATCGCACAGCAAGACTTCTTCGCGATCATCCACGGCCGGGGTGAGGGCGGCGATGTCGGACAAACGCAGCACATTGGCATAAGGCCGCAGACGTTCGCGCAAGACTCTGCCCAAGCCGCCGGCGGCACCGGTCAGCAGCAGGCGATTAAATGGAACGCGGGTGGTGGAGGTAGACGTCATGGCAAGCCCTTACACGTATTGTTTTTAGGGTTGTTGTAGGTTGTCGTATGACTGCGCTGAAGTATCGGTAGGGTTTCCGGATCTTGTCAACGCGACTTTTGGTGTAAATGACGGAAGGGCTGATTACCCGGTTCTCGTCTGACAATGCGATCCCTGTAGGAGTGAGCCTGCTCGCGATGGCGCAGTGTCTATCAACATTGATGTTGAATCTGCCGCCCTCATCGCTGGCAAGCCAGCTCCCACAGGTATCAAAGGCACGTACGATTCCTGTATTCACACCAACACTGTGGGAGCTGGCTTGCCAGCGATGGGGGCGGTGTAGGCAACATTTGCATTGACTGACATGACGCCATCGCGAGCAGGCTCACTCCTACAGGGGGTGGCGGTGACCCAGTGAGTTACAACAACGAAATCGGATAGCTGATAAAGAGCCGGTTCTCATCAAACTCGTTGGTGCTGAAGTCTCGGCGAATTGTCGCGTTGCGCCATTTCACATTGAGATTTTTCAGCGGCCCGCTCTGTACGGTGTAGGCCAGTTCCGACTCGCGGCCCCATTCCTTGCCGTCGCTGGTGGTAGCGGTGTGGACGTTATCGCCGCTGATGTAGCGGTTCATCATGGTCAGACCGGGAACGCCGAGAGCGACGAAATTGTAGTCATGGCGAACCTGCCAGGAGCGTTCCTTGGCGTTGTCATAACTGGCGTTGTAACTGTCGTTGGCCAGGGTGCCGCCGCTGGTGCCGTTGACGCGCATCCACGCATCGTCGCCGCCGAGTTTCTGCAGGCCGACGTAGAAGGTGTTGCCGCCGTATTTGGCCGAGAGCATGGCGAACGCGGTTTTGTTATCGAGATCGCCTGCCTGCGCGCTGCCGTCCTCCTTGCCGGTGAAGAAACCGAGGTTGGCGCCCAGCGTCCAGTCGCCGATTGGCTGGCTATGGCTGAGATTGAAGTATTGCTGCTGGTAGATGTCGGTGAGTTCGGCGTACCACACGCCGACCAGGGTGCGCTTGTCGTTGAAGGCGTATTCACCACCCCCGAAGTTGAAACGGTCGGACGTGAACGCGCCGCGGCCGTTCATCGACATGTCTTCCATGCTCGCGTCGTTGCGCGGGCTGTTGCCGCGAAACTGGCCGCCGTACAGGCTCAAGCCGTTGATCTCGGTGGACGTGATCTGGCCACCGCGGAAGGTTTGCGGCAGGGAGCGGCCATCGTCGGAACGCAGGATCGGTAGCACCGGCATCCACTCGCCGACCTTCAGTTCGGTCTTCGACACTTTGGCTTTCAATGCCACACCGAGGCGACCGAAGTTGTCTGCCGGACGCCCGTCATCGTGGATCGGCAGCAGCTGTGTACCGCCAGTGCCTTTACCGCCATCGAGCTTTTGCGAGTACAGCCCGAGCATGTCTATGCCGAAACCCACGGTGCCTTGGGTGAAGCCGGACTTGGCATCGAGAATGAAGCTCTGCGTCCACTCTTCAGCCTTGCCCTGCGCATTGTTCGGGTTGGTGAAGTTGCGGTTGAAGTAGGCATTGCGCAGGTTCAGCGTGGCTTTGCTGTCTTCGAGAAACCCTTCGGCGGCGGCGCTCATGGGTAAAGCAAAGGCGAGGCTGCTACAGCCGATCAGACTTAAGGTGAGGCGAGGGCGGGTGACGGAAAATCGGAAAGGGCGGACGGAATTGCAGACGAGTGTGCTCACTGGGTCGCTCCCTGTATCAGTTGTTGTTTTTATTATTTGTTATACGTCGTCGTACAACATGGGTGCGGATATTTCCTAGGTTTCACTGGAAAGTCAACAGGAAGTTATACGATGACTTCACGTCAGATGCCCCTGTAGGAGCTGCGGCACGCTGCGATCTTTTGATCTTGTCTATGAAATCCAAATCAAAAGATCGCAGCCTCGTTTCACTCGACAGCTCCTACAGGGCTTTCTGTTGTCCATGGAAATGTGTGTTGCGGCAACTTTTGCGGCAAACTTCATCCACCTCCCGCACAAGGCCTTTCAATGGATCAATACGCCCCGCGCAACTGGCAGCCTCACGAGAAGCCCAGTTTGCCCGGTTCCCCCTCGACGCCACTGCACTCCAATCCCAAGCGACTGGCCTATGCGCTGGTGGGTTTGCTGGTGGCGTTGACCGGCGGTTTGGGCAATTCGCTGGTGGTCGCCAATCTGATTTACCTGCAGGGCGCGCTCGGTGCGACCACGGCGGAAATGGCCTGGCTGCCGGCGGCGTATGTGATGACCAACGTGTCGATGAACCTGCTGCTGGTCAAGTTTCGTCAGCAGTTCGGTTTGCGTGCGTTCACCGAGGTGTTTTTGGTGCTGTATGCGCTGGTGACCTTCGGCCATTTATTCGTCAACGATTTGAACTCGGCAGTGGCGGTGCGTGCGGCGCACGGCATGGTCGGCGCGGCGTTGAGCTCCCTGGGCCTGTATTACATGGTTCAGGCATTTCCGGCGAAATGGCGGATGAAAGCGCTGGTGCTCGGCCTCGGCAGCTCGCAGTTGGCTTTGCCGCTGGCGCGATTGTTTTCCGAAGATTTGTTGCAGATTGCCGAATGGCGCGGGCTGTACCTGTTCGAACTGGGCATGGCACTGCTGTCGCTGGGTTGTGTCTTGCTGCTCAAGCTGCCGCCCGGAGACCGTTTCAAGACCTTTGAAAAACTCGACTTTCTCACCTTCGCGATTCTGGCCAGCGGTGTGGCGCTGCTCTGCGCGGTGCTGTCGCTGGGGCGGATCGACTGGTGGCTGGAGGCCGACTGGCTCGGCGTCGCCCTGGCCGGTTCGATCGCGTTGATCCTCACGGGCCTGGCCATCGAGCACAACCGCAGCAACCCGATGTTGATGACGCGTTGGCTCGGCAGCGGGGTGATGATTCGTCTGGCGCTGGCGGTGATCCTGATTCGCATGGTCACCTCCGAGCAATCCACCGGTGCCGTCGGCTTCATGCAATACCTCAACATGAGCAGTCAGCAGTTGTACAGCCTCTACGTGGTGATGATGATCGGCAGCGTCGCGGGATTGTTGACCAGTGCGCTGACCATCGACCCAAAACATTTGTTGATGCCGTTGATCATCTCGCTCGCATTGATGGCGACGGGCTCCGTGATGGACAGTTTTTCCAACAATCTGACCCGCCCCGAAAACCTGTATTTCAGCCAGTTTTTGCTGGCGTTCGGCAGTACGTTTTTCCTCGGCCCGACCATGGTTCTAGGCACGCGCAACGTGCTGACCAATCCGCGTAATCTGGTGAGCTTTTCCGTGTTGTTCGGGATCTGCAATAACCTTGGCGGCTTGATTGGTGCGGCGTTGCTCGGGACGTTTCAGATCGTTCGCGAGAAATTTCATTCCAGCCAGATCGTCGAGCACCTGACGCTGTCTGATCCGTTAGTGGCCGCGCGGGTGCAGAGCGGCGGCTCGGCCTACGGCTCGTTGCTGGCCGACCCGAACCTGCGCAATCTGGCCGGGATTCGCAGCCTGGCCAATGCCGCGACGAGGGAAGCCAATGTGCTGGCCTATAACGATGTGTTCATGCTCATCGCGGTGATCGCGGTGCTGACCATGATCTGGTTAACCATTCGTGCGCTGTGGCTGATGAGCACTACCAAAGCCGTCGCCGCTCCTCCCGATAAGCCTTCCGTACCTGACAGCGGTGCCATTTCTTCATGACCGAACCGACCACTACCACCACCAATGCCATTGCTGCCACGCCCGAGGGTGTGGCGCCGCCGTCATCGCCGAACACCGAACCGCGTTCGCTGCGGGTGCGGATTATCTCTTCGTTAGGCTTTGCCGCGATTGCCATCGTCGGCGTGTTGATCGTGCTGTATGCCTGGCAATTGCCACCCTTCAGCAGCGCCGTCGAAACCACCGAAAACGCCTTGGTGCGTGGGCAAGTGACGATCATCGGCCCACAGCTCGCCGGCTACGTTTATGAAGTGCCGGTGCAGGATTTCCAGTATGTGAAGGCCGGCGATTTGCTCGTGCGTCTGGATGACCGCATCTATCAGCAACGCCTCGATCAATCGCTGGCGCAACTGGCGGTGCAGAAAGCCGCGCTGGCCAACGTGGTGCAGCAACGCAACAGCGCCGAAGCGACGATCAAGTTGCGTCAGGCAGTGGTCGCCGACAGCGAGGCGCAGTTACGCAAAAGTGCGGCCGATCTGCGTCGTAACAAGGAACTGGTGAGAGACGGCTCGGTGTCAAAACGTGAGATGGACGTAGCACTGGCGGCCGACGCACAAAGTATCGCGGCCGTCGCCCAGGCCAAGGCCAATCTGGAAATCGCCCGTCAGGATCTGCAAACAGTGATCGTCAATCGCGGTTCGCTGGAGGCCGCGGTGGCCAGCGCCGACGCCGCCGTGCAACTGGCGCGGATCGATCTGTCGAACACGCGCATCGTCGCCCCGCGCGACGGCCAGCTCGGGCAGATCGGCGTGCGTCTCGGCGCGTACGTCAACTCCGGGGCGCAGTTGATGGCATTGGTGCCGAACCAGAAATGGGTGATCGCCAACATGAAGGAAACCCAGATGAACAACGTCCGGGTCGGGCAACCGGTGCACTTCACCGTCGACGGGTTGAACCACCGCAAATTTACCGGGCATGTGCAGCATATTTCCCCGGGCACCGGCTCTGAGTTTGCCTTGTTGCAGGCGGACAATGCGACAGGCAACTTCGTCAAAATCGCTCAGCGAGTGCCGGTGCGCATCACCATCGATCCCGATCAGCAGGAAGAAGAACGGTTGCGGCCGGGGATGTCGGTGGTGGTAAGTATTGATACGGCGGCGGGGGATACCCAGCCGCATTGACCAACACTCTTCGAAAACGTTGTTGTCAGGGAGCCCACATGGGCAATCACAAGATCGAGATTCGCCGCAGTAACGTCGAAAAAATCCTCCTCGCCGCGGAAAAAGTCTTCGCCGAAAAAGGCTTCGGCAGCACCGCCATGGCCGACATCGCCGCTGAGGTGCAACTGCCGCGTTCCAATCTGCATTACTACTTCAGCACCAAGAGTGAGCTGTACAGCGCGGTGCTGTTTGATCTGCTGGAAGTGTGGAAGCAGGACGCGTTGTGTTTCGAAATGTTCGATGACCCGCGGGTGGTGCTCAGCAGCTATATCCGCGCCAAGATGAACCACTCGCGCAGCCGGCCGTATGGTTCGAAAGTCTGGGCCAATGAGATTATTCATGGCGCGCCGACGTTGGGCGAGGCGCTGGATGTCAGCCTGTATGACTGGGCGAAGATGAAGGAAGCGAAGATCCGTCAGTGGGTCGAGGACAAGCGCATCTTGCCGGTAGAGCCGTCGAGCCTGCTGTACATGATCTGGGCGTCGACCCAGCATTACGCCGACTTTGATCATCAGGTGAATATCCTGAACGATCACCAGCCGCTGTCGGACATGCAGTTCGAGCGCGCGGTGCAGACGGTGACGAGTGTGATTTTGCGTGGGATCGGGTTGGAGCCCTAGCGCAAAAGATCGCAGCCTTCGGCAGCGCCTACAGAGATTGTGTAGGAGCTGCCGAAGGCTGCGATCTTTTGATCTTGAATCAGACCGCAACGTGATACGGATTCCTCGGATCATGATTCCAGTCCAGAAACGGCTTGCCCGTCTCCATCGGCACCATCTCGATGCAGTCCGCTACCGGGCAGGTTATCTGGCAAAGATTGCAGCCCACGCACTCATCATCGATCACTTCATATTTATGCGTGCCATCGGCCTCGCGAACACTGCTGATCGCCTGATGTGAAGTGTCCTCGCAAGCAATGTGGCAACGCCCGCAACCAATGCACGCCGCCTGGTCGATCTTCGCAATCACCTGATAGTTGATGTCCAGGTACTTCCAGTCCGTGGTGTTGCCCACCGCACGCCCGGAAAACTCGGCAATGCTGGCGTAACCCTGACTGTCCATCCATCGCGACAGCCCATCCTTCATCTCCTCGACAATCCGAAAGCCATGCAGCATCGCCGCCGTGCACACCTGCACCGCGCCGCTGCCCAGCGCCATGAACTCCGCGGCATCACGCCAACTGCCGATGCCGCCGATGCCGCAGATCGGCAAACCCTGGGTCAGTGGATCGCGGGCAATTTCCGCCACCATGTTCAGCGCAATCGGTTTCACCGCCGAGCCGCAGTAACCGCCGTGGGTGCTTTTGCTGCCGACGGTGGGCAGGGCGACCATGTGTTCCAGATCGACGCTGGTGATCGAGTTGATGGTGTTGATCAGCGACACCGCATCCGCGCCACCGCGATGCGCCGCGCGGGCGGCGACGCGGATGTCGGTGATGTTTGGCGTCAGCTTGACTATCACCGGTAGCGAGCAGTAAGTCTTGCACCAGCGCGTCACTTGTTCGACGTACTCGGGCACCTGACCGACCGCCGCACCCATGCCGCGCTCGGGCATGCCGTGGGGGCAGCCGAAGTTGAGTTCGATGCCGTCGGCCCCGGTGGCTTCCACCAGTGGCAGGATGTGTTTCCACGATTCCTCTTCGCACGGCACCATCAGCGATACGATCAGCGCGCGGTCCGGCCAGTCCTTTTTCACCTGGGTGATTTCGCGCAGGTTGATCTCCAGCGAGCGGTCGGTGATCAACTCGATGTTGTTGATGCCCAGCACTTCGCGGTTGTTGCCGTAGTGCGCCGAGTAACGCGACGACACGTTGACCGCCGCCGGGTCCTCACCCAAGGTTTTCCAGACCACGCCGCCCCAACCCGCCTCGAAGGCGCGGACCACGTTGTAGGCTTTGTCGGTCGGCGGCGCGGAGGCCAGCCAGAATGGGTTAGGGGCTTTGATGCCGGCGAAGACTATCGAGAGATCGGCCATTTACGCAGCCTCCACGTTAAGCATCAGTTGAGCATTGATCGCCTCGGCGGCGAGCTTGCCGTGTTGCACCGCTTGCACCGTCAGATCCTGATCGAGGCTGGTGCAGTCGCCACCGGCATACACGCCGGGAATGCTGGTGCGCAGGTTTTCATCGACCTCGATACGTTCGCCCCGACGCTTGAGTTCGCGGGCCATCGGGTCGGCGAGGGCGCTGCCGTCGAAGGACTGACCGATGGCTTTGAAGATCGCATCGGCCGCCAGTTCGAAGGTTTCCCCGGTGGTTTGCAGACGACCATCGACCAAATCCGTGCGGGCGAAACGCATGCCGCGCACGCGGCCCTGATCATCGAGCAGCACCTCTTCCGGTTGCGCCCAGGTCAGCAGGCGCACCTGATTGGCTTTGGCGATGTCTTGTTCGTGGCCGGTAGCGCCCATGTCCGCCGCACCACGGCGATACACCAGATTCACATCCCGAGCACCAAGACGCGCCATTTGCACCGCCATGTCGATTGCGGTATTGCCGGCGCCAAGGACGATGCAGCGCTCGGCCAGCGGCAGTTGCGTCAGGTCATCGGCCTGACGCAGTTCGCGGATGTAATCGGTGGCCGCGAGCACGCCGGGGGCTTCTTCGTGGGCCAGGCCAAGTTGTTTGCTGGCGTTGAGGCCGAGGCCAAGGAACACCGCGTCGAACTGTTGATGCAATTCACTGAGGGTCAGATTCTCACCGAGTTTTTGCCCATGGCGGATTTCGATGCCGCCGATTTGCAGGAGGAAATCCAGTTCCTTCTGCGCGTAATCGTCGACCAGTTTGTACTTGGCGATCCCGTATTCATTGAGCCCGCCGGCCTTTTCCCGCGCTTCGAAAATCACCACATCGTGACCGTGCATGGCGCTGCGATGGGCGCAGGACAAACCCGCCGGCCCGGCGCCAACCACCGCGATGCGCTTGCCGGTGGCCGTGGCGCGCTGGAACGGATGTTCGGTGAAGTGCGCGTTGTCCACGGCGTAGCGTTGCAACAAGCCGATCAACACTGGCGCGCATTCCTGAGCGTTGTTGCGCACGCAGGCTTGCTGGCAGAGGATTTCGGTCGGACAGACCCGTGCACAACTGCCGCCGAGGATGTTCGCCGAAAGGATTTTCTGCGCGGCACCGGGCACGTTGTCCTGATGGATGTTGCGGATGAACGAGGGAATATCGATCTCGCTCGGGCACGCATTGACGCACGGCGCGTCGTAGCAATACAGGCAACGCGATGCTTCCAGATGGGCTTGCCGAGCATTGAGCGGCGGCGCCAGATCGGTGAAATGACCGGCGAGGGCGGCCGCGCTTTCGTGCGGGTGGGGGAGATGGTTCAGGGTCTCGATCACGGTTTTTTGCCTCACGGTTTGCTGCCTCTGACGGGCATTGGTTTTTGTGGCGTTCGGGATGGCCTCATCGCTGGCAAGCCAGCTCCCACAGGGATCTATGGTGCTCACATAACCTTGTGGGAGCTGGCTTGCCAGCGATAGGCCGAAGGCCGCTTTCAGCGTTTCACAGCAACTGGCTTATGTTGCTCGGCCCGCTTGCTCAGCAAATCAAACACCGCCGGATACGCCGGCCGTTCGATGTACCGCCCGGCACCACGCTCGGCGCGCAAGTCGCCATCGGCCCAGACCACCCGGCCCTGGCTGACGGTATGGCTCGGCACACCGCGCACGGTCTTGCCTTCGAAGATGTTGAAGTCCACCTGCTGATGGTGGGTCTTGGCGGAAATGGTCCGCGTGCCTTGCGGATCCCACAGCACCAGATCGGCATCGGCGCCGACGCGAATCGCGCCTTTGCGTGGGTATAGATTGAAGATCTTCGCGGTGTTGGTGGAGGTCAGCGCGACAAAATCCTGCATCGAAAAACGCCCGGTATTCACCCCTTCATCCCACAACAGCGCCATGCGGTCTTCGATGCCTGCCGTGCCGTTGGGGATCTTGCTGAAATCGTCGCGCCCGGCGGCTTTTTGCTCGGCGCAGAAACAGCAGTGGTCAGTGGCGGTGGTGTGCAGATTGCCGTTTTGCAGACCCTGCCACAGCGCTTCCTGATGGCCGCGTGGACGAAACGGCGGACTCATCACGTAACCGGCGGCGGTCTGCCAATCCGGGTGCTGATAGACACTGTCATCCAGCAATAGATGGCCGGCCAGAACCTCGCCGTAAACCGGTTGGCCCTTGCTGCGCGCATAGGTGATTTCGTCGAGGGCTTCTTTGGTTGAGACATGCACCAGATACAGCGGCGTGCCGATTGTTTCGGCAATGCGAATGGCCCGGCTCGCGGCTTCGCCTTCAACCTGCGAAGGACGCGACAGCGGATGCGCTTCCGGCCCGGTGATGCCCTGGGCCATCAATTTGCGTTGCAGGTGATAAACCAGCTCGCCGTTTTCCGCGTGCACAGTCGGCACCGCGCCGAGTTCCAGACAGCGCTCGAAGCTCGCCACCAGCGTGTCGTCGGCGGCCATGATCGCGTTTTTGTAGGCCATGAAATGTTTGAAGCTGTTGATTCCGTGATGGCTGACGAGCTCGGCCATTTCCTCGCGTACCTGCTCGCTCCACCAGGTGATCGCGACATGGAAGCCGTAGTCCGAAGCCGATTTTTCCGCCCAGCCACGCCACTGATGAAACGCCTCCATCAACGACTGCTGCGGATTGGGAATCACGAAATCGATGATCGACGTGGTGCCGCCGGCCAGACCCGCAGCGGTGCCGCTGAAGAAGTCCTCGCTGGCCACGGTGCCCATGAACGGGAGTTGCATATGAGTGTGTGGATCGATGCCACCGGGCATCAGGTATTGACCGCTGCCGTCGAGCACTTCGGCGCTGGCGGGAACATCAAGGCTTTCACCGATGGCTTTAATCACGCCGTCAGCGCAATAGACGTCGGCGCGATAACTTTCATCATGGGTAACAACGGTGGCGCCACGGATCAACAGAGACATTCCGAGTTCCTCGCAGGCATGACCGACTTGTGCCGGTTCTAAATGTTTTATTGATGTACAGCGGTGAAGGGCGTATTCCTGTCAGCGCTGTCAGGAATAGAAACTAGTCTCAGTTTTGCAATAGATCAAGATTATTTTTTATAAGCTTATATCTGATTTAAGTAATTGAAAAATAACGATAAAAACTATAAATCACCAAAATGGTGAGCCCGCTCACCATTTTGACGCACTTGACAGGATGGAAATATGGTCAAGATTTCTTATGTGAAATCAGCCGCTTGAAGTTGAGCTGCGGTTGATCGCTCACAAACAAAAAAAGTGCAGTGCACCAGTTTGAGTCCTGTCTGTTCGGACAACTTGCCAGGCGTTTAGCCTGAGCGCCCAGACAAGCTTCCGAAGGCTCACCCAGTGAATAATTAAAATCGAGCAATATCAGAAAGTTGCAATGCGTTTAATGCACGGCCCGAGCGCTGAGCGGAACACCCGGCACGTTTATTGATGCCGCCGCTGACACCATGGCCGGTGCATGAAAGTTGTCAGTTCCTCCGGCCATCGTCCGGCTCGCGCCCCATGCGCCAGCCGCCTGATGAGCAAAAAAATAATCAGAAGAACAGTGGAGCGGCCATGCAACAGATCAGATCGCAAGTGACCGAGCGCGACGGCTTGTTTGAGCTTGAAGCCGGCAGCGACGTCCTCGACAGTCCCCGTTACAACCACGATATGGCACCGACCAAGGTGCGCGAACGAACCTGGAACAAATGGCACATCACCGCATTGTGGGTAGGCATGGCGATCTGCGTGCCGACCTACACCCTGGGCGGCGTGCTCACGGCGTATTTCGGCCTGAGCGTCGGTGAAGCGTTGTTGGCGATTCTGTTCGCCAACGTCATCGTGCTGATTCCGCTGACGCTGAATGCTTTTCCCGGCACCAAGTACGGCATTCCGTTTCCGGTATTGCTGCGCTCCTCGTTCGGCATTCTCGGTTCCAACGTACCGTGCCTGATCCGGGCGCTGGTGGCGTGCGGCTGGTTCGGCATTCAGACGATGTTTGGCGGATTGGCCATTCACCTGTTTCTCGGTTCGGTGTTCGAGGGCTGGAAATCCCTTGGCGGCACCGGCGAAGTGATTGGTTTCATGGTGTTCTGGGCACTCAACCTGTGGGTGGTGATCCGCGGTGCCGAGTCGATCAAGTGGCTGGAAACCTTGTCCGCGCCGCTGCTGGTCGCGGTCGGTATCGGCCTGCTGGTGTGGGCGATGCCCAATGTGTCGATGACCGAGCTGCTGGCGATCCCGCCGAAACGCCCTGAAGGTGCGAGCGTGGTCAGTTACTTCGCCGCCGGGCTCACCGCGATGGTCGGCTTCTGGGCCACGCTGTCGCTGAACATTCCCGACTTCAGCCGTTACGCCAAGAGCCAGAAGGATCAGATTGTCGGGCAGATCATTGGCCTGCCGCTGACCATGTTCCTGTTCGCCTCCCTCGGCGTGATCATGACGGCGGCGTCGGTGAAACTGGTCGGTGTGACCGTCTCCGATCCGGTCACCCTCATCGGCCACATCCAGAGCCCGGTATGGGTCGCGCTGGCGATGGCGTTGATCATCATCGCGACCTTGTCGACCAACACCGCTGCCAACATCGTCTCGCCAACCAACGACTTTCAGAACATCGCGCCGAAGGTCATCAACCGTACCAAAGCGGTGCTGCTGACCGGGCTGGTGGGGCTGGTGTTGATGGCCCATGAACTGTTGAAAAAACTCGGTCTGATCGTCTCCGACGTCAGCCTCGAAACCGTGTATTCGAACTGGCTGCTGGGCTACTCCAGCCTGCTCGGGCCCATCGCCGGGATCATGGTGGTGGACTATTTCCTGATCAAGAAACAACAACTGGACCTGGCCGGGTTGTACCGCGACGACGTCTATCCGGCGTGGAACTGGGCCGGGTTCGTCGCGTTTGGTGTGCCGGTGGTGCTGACCTTGCTGTCGCTGGGCAGCGATGCGTTCAGCTGGTTTTACAGCTACGGCTGGTTCACCGGATCGGCGTTGGGAGGAATCATTTATTACGGGTTGTGCGTGATGCGTGCGCAGCCTTCCGGCGTGAAATCGGCGGTGTGAGGGAGGGCCCCATCGCTGGCAAGTCGAATCGTCGCACCGCAGCTCCCACAGGTATTTGAGTGAACACCTATTTTGTGTACGACTTGATCTCTGTGGGAGCTGGCTTGCCAGCGATGGCGGTCTCACAAACACCACAGCAATATCCATAAGAAAAGCAGCCTGAGGAGATCCCCATGAACGCAGCTGTAGACGTTCTACAATCGACCCATCAGCACATCAACCGCGACCGCTTGTGGGCGTCGCTGATGGAACTGGCCAAGCTCGGCGCCACGGTCAAGGGCGGTGTCTGTCGCCTGGCCCTGACTGACCTCGACCGGCAGGCCCGCGACCTGTTTGTGCAGTGGTGCAAGGACGCCGGATGCAGCGTCACGGTCGATGAAGTCGGCAACATCTTCGCCCGTCGCCCGGGGCGCAATCCGAGCCTGCCGCCGGTGATGACCGGCAGCCATATCGACACGCAACCCACCGGCGGCAAGTTCGACGGCTGCTTCGGTGTACTCGCCGGGGTCGAAGTGTTGCGAACGCTCAACGACCTCGGCGTGGAAACCGAAGCGCCGCTGGAAGTGGTGGTCTGGACCAACGAAGAAGGCTCGCGTTTCGCGCCGTGCATGATGGGATCTGGCGTGTTCGCGGAAAAATTCACCCTCGAAGAAACCCTCGCCAAAGTCGATGCCGATGGCGTCACCGTTGGCCAAGCGCTGAATGCGATCGGCTATGCCGGACCGCGCAAAGTCAGCGGGCACAAGGTCGGCGCCTATTTCGAGGCGCACATCGAACAAGGTCCGATTCTGGAAGACGAACATAAAACCATCGGCGTGGTGCTTGGCGCGCTGGGGCAGAAGTGGTTCGACCTCAAGCTGCGCGGTGTCGAAGCCCACGCCGGCCCAACCCCGATGCACCTGCGCAAGGACGCATTGGTCGGCGCCTCGGTCATCGTCGGCGCCGTCAACCGCGCCGCCCTCGGCCATCAACCCCACGCCTGCGGCACGGTCGGTTGCCTGCAAGCCTATCCGGGGTCGCGCAACGTCATCCCCGGTGAGGTGCGCATGACGCTGGACTTCCGCCATCTGGAACCGGCGCGCCTGGACTCGATGATCGCCGAGGTGAAGCAAGTCATCGAGGCCACCTGCGAAGAACATGGCCTGACCTATGAACTGACCCCAACAGCGGATTTCCCGCCCCTGTACTTTGAAAAAGGCTGCGTCGACGCCGTGCGCAGTGCCGCCAATGGTCTGGGCTTGTCGAATATGGACATCGTCAGCGGCGCCGGCCACGACGCGATTTTCCTCGCCGAGCTGGGGCCTGCCGGGATGATCTTCGTGCCGTGCGAAGGGGGCATCAGCCACAACGAAATCGAGAATGCCGCACCGGACGATCTGGCAGCAGGGTGTGCGGTGTTGTTGCGGGCGATGCTGGCGGCTTCGGCAATGGTGGCGGGGGGACAACGCGCGGCTTGAAGATCAAAAGATCGCAGCCTGCGGCAGCTCCTACACGGGAGATACGAATCCTGTGTGGGCGCTGCCTTCGATTCTGCGCAAGGAGCTTTTGAAACTGGGTTTATCAGCATCCATAACTGATGTGCCGCCAATTTGCTCGGCGACGATCACGGCGCGCCAAACAGCATCGTCCAGTAAGTCCCCTCATCGCTGCGCGCCTCACTGGCAAACCCCGCGCCGACCTGAGTAAATATCGGGTTCATCAAGTTAGCGCAGTGCCCGGGGCTGGCCAGCCATCCCGCCATCGCCTTGCCCGGAGAACTCTGCCCGGCCGCGATATTTTCGCCGATCTGCCGACCCCGATAGCCCGCCGCCCGAGCGCGATCAGCTGGCTGGTCGCCGTCCGGATCGCGGTGGGCGAAATAGTTGCCGTAGGCCATGGCTTTACTGTGGCCTTGTGCGGCAGCGCCGAGCGCGGCATTCCAGCTCAACGGCCGCGCCGCAGCGAAACGCTGGCGCCCGCACAGTCGTGGCCGGGCGCGGGCGGCATTGACCTCGGCCAACAGGGCTTTACCGACGCTACGATTATCGCCGACACGGCTGTCGAGTACCGGTCGTGCCAAGACCACTTGCCATTCACTGAGCGCACGGCTGATGCCGATGTCGGCGTACTGAGCGTCCAGCAACGCACCGCAGTAGTCGCTTTGCAGCCTGTCGAAAGCTTCTTCGGCATCCTGCGCGCCGACAATGCGGATGCTGCGCACTGTCACCGCCGAGTAACCAGACGACTTCAACGCATCGCGCAAGCCACCGCCGTAACGATGACCGACCGGTAGTGCCAGGTTTGACTTCAAGGCCAACGGCGCCATGCGTTGCGCGGAGCGGCGATCGCAACGTTGCGGGTGGGCGCGGTAGTCATTGATGGCAGCCAGCAGTCGCTGCTCCGCACCGGCGTGGGCGGACTCGGCGAGCAGGGGGGAAAAGATCAGCAGGCACAGCGAAACGAAGCGAGACGAACGGACGGCGTGGCGCATGGGGCGAACAGCTCTGAAGAAGTACAGCGCTAGAGGTGGGTTGGCCGCAGAAAACGGCGCGACTAGGACTGGGTTTTTGCCACTTGGTTCAGCGGACCGCCCCCTTCGCGTGCAATTGCCCCGACAAACCCTGTAGGAGCTGTCGAGTGAAACGAGGCTGCGATCTTTTAAAGATCAAGATCAAAAGATCGCAGCGTGCCGCAGCTCCTACAGGATTACCGTGCGATGGAGTCAGCGATTCAACACATCCCCCATCCACTGCAAATACTCCCCCCGCTCGGAAATCGAGTTGTGCCCCGAAGCCGGCACAACCTTGAGCAGTGCAACACCTTTGGGGAAACTGTCCAGCAGTCGCTCGGTGCTGGCGCGGGGAATCACCTCGTCATCACTTGCCGCCAGCAACAACGTCGGCACGCGGATATGCGCGGCGTACTTGCCTGACTCGAAGCGATCCTTGAGCAGCCACTTCACCGGCACCCATGGATATTGCCGCGTGGCGATTTCTTCGAGGCTGTTGTAGGGCGTGACCAGAATCAACTGCTGCACCGGACGTTGACTGGCCAGGCGAACGGCGACACCCGAGCCCAGACTGCGTCCAACCACAGCAATCTGCGCATGGCTGGCATACACCTGATCGAACAGTGCCAAGGCATCTTCGGCAATCGCCTCTTCGGATGGCGAACCACCGCTGCCGGCGAAGCCTCGGTAATTGAGCAGGTACAACGCGTACTCGGGAAATGCTTCAGCGAACTCCGGCAAGTTGCGCGACACGTCCTCGGCATTGCCGCCGAAATAGATCAACGCACGCGGGCCGACGCGTTCGCGGGTGGTGACCCAGATATCCGCGTCCGGCATCGACAGTTTCAGCCGCGAATCCAGCGAATCGACGGCGCCGTGCTGCGGGAAATAGATCAGCGAGCGCTGAAAAACGAACAGCGCCGCGCACAGCACCAGGTACGCGGCGACAATCAATGCGACGAGTGACATCAGGGTTCGGGACATTCGGCTACTTTTAACGGGGTGGGCAGGTTCGCTGTCGCAGTGTAGTCCAGCGCTGGCAGGCGGCAGCCTGCGCACACAACGTGCAACAGATCCACGCAGCAGGGGAACCAGCATGAGCCACACTGAGGGTTACTCTCGTCGCCGATTGCTCACGCTGGCTGCCGGCGTTTCGGCGGTGTTCACCTTTGATCGGGCGTTGGCCAATGCCACGTCGTCCGCCGCTCCCGGAGGCCAAGCCATGCAGACCCGTGCCATCCCATCCAGCTCCGAGTCCCTGCCCATGGTGGGTCTGGGCACCTATCGCGGCTTCGACGTCGCGCCGGGCGATCCGGCCTATCGGCAACTGCCGGCGGTCCTCGACGAACTGTTCGCCAAGGGTGGCACGGTGGTCGACAGCTCGCCCATGTATGGCCGCGCCGAAGAAACGACCGGTGAACTGCTGTCGATCCACGAACCGCGCTCGCTGGCATTTTTGGCGACCAAGGTGTGGACGAGGGGACGTGAGGAAGGCATCGCGCAGATGGAGCAGTCGTTCAGTCTGTTGCGTACCGAGCGTATCGACCTGATGCAGATTCACAATCTGCTCGACTGGCAAACTCACCTGCCAACCCTGCGCGAATGGAAGGCGCAGGGACGCATTCGCTACATCGGCATCACTCACTACACGTCGTCCGCTTATGACGAAGTCGAAGCGGTGCTGAAAGCCGAGCAACTGGACTTCCTGCAAATCAACTACGCCCTCGATGACCGTGGCGTGGAAAAACGCATCCTGCCGCTGTGTCGCGAGCGTGGGGTGGCAGTGATCTGCAATCGGCCGTTTGGTGGCGGTGGCTTACTTGCCCGGCTCAAGGGCCAACCCCTGCCAGCCTGGGTGTCGGACGTGCAGGTCAACAGTTGGCCGCAACTGGCGCTGAAGTTTTTGCTGGCGCACCCCGCGGTCACTTGCGTGATTCCCGGTACCGGTAATCCGCGCTACATGGCGGATAACGTCAAGGCCGGGTTCGGGCCGATGCTCACCGATGCGCAGCGGCATCAGTTGATTGCGTTGGTGAGTTAGTTTTCACCGCGAAACCGCAACGCCTCCAGCAACAACGCAAACGCCGGTGCCGCCTGCCGCCGGCTCGGGTAGTAGAGGTGATAACCGGCAAACGTCGGGCACCAGTCTTCCAGGACTTGCACCAGACGACCCTCGGCCAGATGTTGCGCGACGAGATTTTCCGGGATGTAACTCAAGCCGAAGCCATCCAGTGCGGCATCGAGCAACGGGTAGACGCCGTTCAGTGTGATTTGCCCGGACACCCGCACGTTCAGGCTTTCGCCGTCCTTTTCGAATTCCCAGGTGTACAGCCCGCCGTTAGTAGGCAGGCGCAGGTTGTTGCAGGCGTGCTCGGTCAGATCGCGTGGGGTATTTGGCGCTGAACGAGTGGCAAAGTAGGCCGGCGAACCGACGACGGCCATGCGCATGTCCGGGCCGATGCGCGTGGCGATCATGCCTTGCGCCACGTCTTCACCCAAACGCACGCCGGCATCGAAACCCTGGCCTGCGATATCGACGAAACCGTAATCGCAGCAGATCTCAACGGAAATGTCCGGGTATTGCGGCAGGAATGTCTTGAGCACCGGGCGCAGCAGCCAGTCCAGCGAATGGTCGGTGGCGCTGATGCGAATCTTGCCGGCCGGGGTGTCGCGCAGGTTGCTCAGGGCGGCGAGTTCCTGCTCGATCTCTTCGAAGCGCGGGCCCACGGTTTGCAGCAGATGTTCGCCGGCCTCGGTGGGGGAGACGCTGCGGGTGGTGCGGGTCAGCAGGCGCAAGCCGAGGCGTGCTTCGAGTGCGCGAATGGTATGGCTGAGCGCCGACTGCGAGACGCCGAGCTTGGCCGCGGCTTTGGTGAAACTGCGCTCGCGCGCTACGGCGAGGAAGGCGAGCAGGTCGCTGGCGTTTTCACGAAGCATTGATCAGTTTCCTGCATAAGTTTTTTCAGATTCTAGTCGATTATCTAAACAGTACGGCCCGGTAAAGTGAACGCACGTCTCGTGTAGGCGCTGGCGCAGGCTGCGATCTTTTGATCTTGCTTTCCTGCGGGTCAAGATCAAAAGATCGTCCGATCGCGGCCCGAGCCTTCGGCAGCTCCTACAGGGGGATTGAATCATTTTTCTGGAGAATGTCATGAACCCGATTGCTGCCTCTGCGCTGACTCTTTCCTTGCTCGCTGGCGATGTTCAGGCCAATGAACCCGCGCGTGTGACCGTAACTCCCAACGGTTCGCAACCTTCGGCCAAGGGGCCGAGTGACTGGTTTGTCGGCACGGTGCGCGTCGATGCGCCGTTCAAGGGCACCGACGAGGCCCGAGTCAGTGGCGCCACGGTGACCTTTGAACCCGGCGCACGCACGGCGTGGCACACCCATCCGTTGGGTCAGACGCTGATTGTTACTGCCGGTTCAGGTTTTGTGCAGGAATGGGGCCAGCCGATTCGCGCGATTCGGCCCGGCGACACGGTGTGGATCGCACCGGGGGCCAAGCATTGGCATGGCGCAGCACCGACGACGGCGATGACGCATATCGCCATTGCTGAAGTGTTGGACGGCAGTGTGGTGGAGTGGATGGAGCAGGTGAGTGAGGCGCACTATCCGCGCACCGAGTGACCCGATGACCCTCACCCCAGCCCTCTCCCGGAGGGAGAGGGGGCCGACCGAGGTGTCTGGCACTATGCATCGACCTGAAACAACGATGTCGATTATGGATTCACAACTGAACGTTCAAGTCGGCGTACCTCTCGAACATCCCCGAATCGGTCCCCTCTCCCAGTGGGAGAGGGTTAGGGTGAGGGGCTCTTCAGGTCTTCAGATCATCGCCGGCAACGAATCGAGAATCTTGTCCAGCGTGATCGGATACTCGCGCACCCTTGCTCCGGTGGCGTTGTAGATCGCGTTGGCCACCGCCGCACTCACCCCGCAAATCCCCAACTCACCGACACCCTTGGCCTTCATGGGCGAGGAAATCGGGTCTGTTTCATCAAGGAAAATCACCTCCTGATGCGGGATGTCGGCATGCACCGGCACTTCGTATCCGGCCAGATCATGGTTGACGAAGAAACCGAGTTTTTTATCGACCGCCAATTCCTCCATCAACGCCGCGCCAACGCCCATGGTCATCGCGCCGATCACCTGACTGCGCGCCGCTTTCGGATTGAGAATCCGCCCGGCCGCGCACACCGCGAGCATACGCCGCACGCGGACCTCGCCCGTCGCCGCATCCACCGCTACTTCGACGAAGTGCGCGCCAAATGTCGATTGCTGATACTGCTTTTCGAGGTCGGCGAATTCGATGCTGTCTTCAGCCACCACCTCACCATTTTTCGCAGCATCACGCAGCGCCACACTTTTGCCGCCGACCCGCACCTGACCGTCAACAAACTCCGCCTGATCTGCCGCCATGCCCAATTTTCCGGCGATCGCCTCACGCAATTTCACGCACGCGGCATACACGCCGGCAGTCGAGCAATTGCCGCCAAACTGGCCGCCGGAACCCGCCGACACCGGGAAATTTGAATCGCCCAGCCGCACCACGACATCGTCAATGCCTACGCCCATCATTTCCGCAGCCGTCTGCGCAATGATCGTGTAGCTGCCGGTGCCGATATCGGTCATGTCGGTTTCTACAGTGATCTTGCCGTCACGCTCCAGCCGCACCCGCGCGCCGGACTTCATCAACAGGTTGTTGCGGATCGCTGCGCCGACGCCCATGCCGATCAGCCAGCGACCTTCGCGACGGCTGCCCGGTTTGGCGTTGCGCTTGTCCCAGCCGAATTTTTCGGCGCTGGTCTGCAGGCATTCGATCAAACGTCGTTGCGAGAACGGACGCTCGGTTTTCACCGGATCAACCTGAGTGTCGTTGAGAATGCGGAACTGCACGGGATCAAGTTTGAGCTGTTCGGCCATTTCGTCCATGGCGATTTCCAGTGCCATCAATCCCGGCGCTTCGCCGGGTGCACGCATGGCGTTGCCCTCAGGCAGATCCAGCGGTGCCAGACGCATGGTCACCAGACGATTTTGCGCCGCGTACAGCAACTGACTCGGCTGCGCTGCGACTTCAACCTTGCCCTCCGCGAGATTGCCCGACCAGCCTTCATGCGCGATGGCGGTGAGCTTGCCGGCCGCCGTGGCGCCCATGCGGATGCGCTGGATGGTGGCGGGGCGATGCGTGGTGTTGTTGGCGACCTGCGGGCGGGCGAGGGCGACTTTCACCGGTCTGCCGGCCATGCGCGCACCGAGGGCCGCGAGGATCGCGTCGGCGCGAATAAACAGTTTGCCGCCGAAACCGCCGCCGATGTAAGGCGAGATCAAGCGGACTTTTTCCTTGGGCAGACCGAGGGTTTCGGCGATGTCGCCGACGCTCCAGGCGATCATTTGATTCGACGTCCACAGCGTCAGTTGATCGTCTTTCCACGCGGCCAGCGTCGCGTGGGGTTCCATCATCGCGTGGGACTGGTCGGGGGTGGTGTAGGTCTGGTCGAATTGCACCGGGGCGCCGGCGAAAGCGGTCGCGAAATCGCCGTGGGTGACGTCGGGCATTTCTTCTTTCTGCTCGACGCCTTTGTCACGCACGCTGGCCAGATCGAACTCGCCTTTGCTCGCGACGTAATCGACCTTGACCAATTGTGCGGCGGCGCGGGCCTGCTCGAAGGTCTCGGCAACCACCAGTGCAACGGCCTGGTGATAGTGCTGAACCTCGGGCCCGGCCAACAAGTGCGCGGCGTTGTACTGGCCCTTGCCAAGCTTGCCGGCATTGTCGGCGGTGACGATGGCCAACACGCCGGGCGCAGCTTTTGCGTCGGCGAGATCAATGTGGCTGATGCGACCCTTGGCGATGGCCGAACCGACCATGAAACCGTAGGCCTGATTGGCCACGGCTTCATGCTGTTCGTAAGCGTAAGGCGCCTGGCCGCAGGTTTTCAGCTTGCCTTCGATGCGATCGGTCGGCTTGCCGATCACCTTCAATTGATCAATCGGATTGGTCGTGGCGGGCGTGTCGAATTTCATGCTTCTTCCCTCGCTTGCGCCAACACCGAACCGAGCGTGCGCTCGACCAGAGTCAGTTTGAATTGGTTGTCGTGGCTCGGCGTTGCGCCGTCGAGCAGGCGTTCGCTGACGGCTTTTGCACCCTTGGGCAGCAATGCGTCAGCCGCTTCCACTCGCCACGGTTTCGGCGCAATACCGCCGACTGCGACGCGACCGCTGCCGTCCTTTTGCAGGATCAAACCGACGGACACCAGAGCAAACGCGTACGACGAGCGATCACGCACCTTGTGATAGATGTGGGTGCCGCCCACCGGTGCAGGCAAGGTCACGGCCGTGATGAATTCGCCGGCGCCGAGGCTGGTTTCGATATTCGGCGTGTTGCCCGGCAACAGATGAAAATCCGCCATGGCGATGCTGCGGGTGCTGCCATCGGGTTTCACCGTTTCAATCTGCGCATCGAGCGCGCGCATGGCAATCGCCATGTCACTCGGGTGCGTGGCGATGCAGGCATCACTGACGCCGATGATCCCCAGTTGCCGGGTGACCCCGCCAATTGCCGAACAGCCACTGCCAGGATTGCGTTTGTTGCAGGCCTGATTTGTGTCGTAGAAGTACGGGCAGCGGGTGCGTTGCAACAGGTTGCCGGCGGTGGTCGCCATGTTGCGCAACTGGCCGGAAGCGCCGGCGAGCAAGGCGCGGGACAGCAGTGCATAGTCTTTCCTGACCCGGGCGTCGGCCGCCAGATCGGTGTTGCGCACCAGCGCGCCGATGCGCAAACCGCCCTCGGGTGTGGCTTCGATCGTGTCCAGGCCCAGGTGATTGACGTCGATCAGGTGCAGCGGGGTTTCGATGTCGAGTTTCATCAGGTCGAGCAGGTTGGTGCCGCCGGCGATGAACTTCGCGCCCTCGATCTGCGCCGCTTGTGCAGCGGCGGCGGGGGAGTCGGCGCGTGTGTAATTGAACGGTCTCATGCCGGCACCTCCGCGACTTCAGTGATGGCTTCGATGATGTTCGAGTAGGCGCCGCAGCGGCAGATATTGCCGCTCATGCGCTCCTGGAATTCGGAAGCAATCAGCTTTGGCGACTCGGTCAGGCTGGGGCTGACGTGGCTGGGAATGCCGTCGCGGATTTCCTTGATAACCGCGACTGCCGAGCAGATCTGCCCCGGCGTGCAGTAACCACATTGATAGCCATCGTGCTTGATGAACGCGGCTTGCATCGGGTGAAGGTTGTCCGGCATGCCGAGGCCTTCGATCGTGGTGATCTCACTGCCTTCGTGCATCACCGCCAATGTCAGGCATGAGTTGATCCGCCGACCATCGGCGATCACCGTGCACGCACCGCACTGGCCGTGGTCGCAGCCTTTTTTGCTGCCGGTCAGGTGCAGGTGTTCACGCAGCGCGTCGAGCAGGGTGGTGCGGTTGTCGACTTCAAGGGACTGGGGTTTGCCGTTGACTTGAAGGGTCACTTTGTTCATGGCCGGTTGCTCCAGGTTGGCGGCGTAGGCCTTGAGGCTGATGAATGGCGGCATCGCGAACGCCGTTGCGGTCACGGCGCCGAGAATCAAAAATTTACGTCGGGAAATCGGCATGGTTCGATTCCTTTTTCTCTCAATCAGGCGGCAGGGCTGTGAATGGCCCATAGGGGCTTGCCGGCATGTTTGCCAGTCTCGTTCTAGGAGTGACCGCTGGAGAGAGGAAAAGGTTTTTGCGGATTTTCGCTATAGAGTTATTTGCTCAGCTCATGAATCGCCAGATACGCAAAATCCCCTGTAGGAGCTGCCGAAGGCTGCGATCTTTTGATTTTGCGCTTTTAAGATCAAAAGCAAGATCAAAAGATCGTCCGATCGCGGCCCGAGCCTTCGGCAGCTCCTACACACGGGGGGCGTTTAGTTCCCGCCGACGACCATGTGGGTGAATGGTGAAACGTAGGCCTGCAACGTCACCAGCCCACCCACCAGAATCGCCAGCACAATCGAGTGGAAGAACACGTAACGCAGAATCTCGCCCTCATGCCCATACCAACGGGTCGCGGTCGAGGCGACCACAATCGACTGCGCATCGACCATTTTGCCCATGACCCCACCGGAGCTGTTGGCCGCCGCCATCAGTACCGGGCTGATGCCGAGCTGTTCCGCCGTCACCCGTTGCAGTCCGCCGAACAGCACGTTGGACGCGGTGTCGGAACCGGTCAACGCCACCCCTAGCCAGCCGAGCAGGGTGCCGAACATCGGGTAGAAAATCCCCGTCGCCGCGAACGCCAGGCCCATGGTTGCGTCCAGGCCCGAGTAGCGCGTGAGAAACCCCAGCGCCAGCATCGCCGCGATGGTGATCAGCGAAAAACGCACCACCCACAGCGTGCGCAGGTATTGCTTGATCAGCTGCGGGATCGAATAGCCCATCAGCAAACCGCCGACGATCGCCGCCAGCAAAATTCCGCTGCCGGTGCTGGTCAGCCAGGTGAACTTGTAGACTGCCTCTTCGGTTTTTGGCGTCGGCACCACGGGTGGCACTTTCTCGACTTGTTGATGCAGCGTCGTGAACACGATGGCCGGGGCGAAGATCGGGTTGGCCTCGCGCATCGGCTTGCCTTGCGGATCGAGCTTGGCCGATTGTGTGACCGGATCAATCGCCGGCCGGGTGTCAAACAGATTTTTGAAGCCCTGCGTGCCCCAGGCAAACACGAACACGGTGAGAATGAACCACGGCATCCACGCGCGCATCACGGCCGGGCGCGCCTGATCGCTGAACGCGGCGCTGGCGGTGACTTTTTCTTCATCGACTTTGGAGTTGTCGACCCTGCCCGATAGCGCCGCCGAGGTGTGAATGGTCGCCGGTTTCCAGACCTTCAGGAACAGCGTCAGGCTGGCCATGGAAATCAGCGCGGCGATCACGTCCACCAGCATCGGGCCGTGGTAGTTCGATACCAGAAACTGCGGCACGGCGAAGCTGACGCCCGCGACCAGAATCGCTGGCCAGACCTCGAGCATCTTGCGCCATCCGGCGAACGCCCAGATCAGCCAGAACGGCACCAGCACCGAGAAGAATGGCAGTTGCCGACCGACCATCATCGACAGCTCCATCTCATCCAGACCGGTGACTTTGGCGAGTGTGATGATCGGTGTACCGAGTGCGCCAAAAGCTACCGGTGCCGTGTTGGCGATCAGTGCCAGGCCAGACGCGGCCAATGGCGAAAAACCGAGGCCGATGAGGATCGCCCCGGTTACCGCCACCGGTGTACCGAAACCTGCCGCACCTTCGAAGAAAGCACCGAAGCAAAAAGCGATCAGCAACAGCTGCAAGCGGCGATCATCGGTGATCCGCGCCAGCGAATCCTGCAGCACTTTGAACGAACCGTTCTCGGTGGTCAGGCGATGCAGAAAGATGATGTTGAGCACGATCCAGCCGATTGGCAGCAAGCCATTGGCGGCGCCGAACAGTGCCGCCGACCCGGCCATGGAGGCGGGCATGCCGAACGCGAAGATCGAGATCAGCAGCGCCGATGCCAGCGCCAGCAGCGCCGCCAGATGCGCCTTGACGTGAAAGAACGCTAGCGCCGCCAGCATCACCACCACCGGGACGGCGGCCATGAGCGTGGAAATCACCGGATTGCCGAACGGGTCGTAGATTTGCTGCCAGACCATGGTCCACCTCTGCTTGTTGTTATTGAGGGTGCAGATCCATTGCATGGGGTTGGGCTGCAAGCAGTATAGGTGGCATTTCGCCGTCGTTCGGGATGGGCGGGCGAGGCGATAAACGGTCATTAGTGGCCACTGAATCATCGCTGTTTTACCCGGTCGTATTGACGGCTGCGCGCACCGCGTCCTGAAGGCGAGGGCAGCGTGGCCGATTCCGTCGTCAAGACCTTGGTTTTAGGGAAGTGTTGAATGAAGCGCGCTACAACGATGCTGCTGACCGTTACCGCCGCCGTATTGCTCGGCGGCTGTGTGGCGGATTTTGATAATGACCACCGCCACGGCCGGCATTACGACCGCGACCATGGGCGCCATTACGACAATGATCGGCGCTGGGATGACCGCGATGACGACCGCCGCGATGGCCGTCGCTATCACCGCGATCGGGATGATGATTGATTGAACACAAGAGGGCGTTCCCGCAAAGGAACGCCCTCGTTCATTAGCCCTCGGTCATCAAATAAAACGAGCGCTCGCCTGGACGCGGGAACGCGCAGGCACAGAGGCCTCGAGATCCAGCAAATGGGTGGCGAGGATGTCGCTCAGAAAGCGGAACTGATCGTTGATGCCGACCACTTCATTACTGAAATGATTGGTCGCGGCGGGCATCAGCAGATCTTCGAAATCTTCGTTGAATACCAGTGATTGTGCCTTGTGCGACACAACTTGCTGGTCGTAGTAGTTGCTGCCGAACACCGGAAAACTCACGGAGAGTGCGATGGTGTGAATCATGATGTGAACTCCTCGTTGCGGTTCGGATGTGGCAATCGTGCCCTTCGTGGGCGGCAGACGGAAGGTGATCGTGGCGATGGTGAATATCGACGGCATTGATGGTCGAGTTTTGCGGCGCTTTGGCTGGCCCCATCGCTGGCAAGCCAGCTCCCACAGTGATCTTCGGTGAACACAAATTCAGGAACGACGCGAAACCTGTGGGAGCTGGCTTGCCAGCGATGAGGCCGGAACATCCAGCAACACCGCTGACTGACCCACCTATACTCAAATGTGCTCCCTCCTCAAAAGGACACCCCCACCGTGAACCTGCGTGCGCTGGTCGTCGCCGCACTGTTTCTGCTGGCCGGTTGCACCACGTCGCCCCGGGCTCCGGTGACTGCTGCTCCAGCCGTCGTGGTGTCGCCCGCGACCTGGCGACAGATCGACCAAGAAATCGTCAGCGCCTCGCAACAAGCCACCGAGCAGGTCAAGTTGTTCGCCCGGGGTTCGATGGAACATTGGCGCACTCGCGTCTATCAGCAAACTGAAGAAAATTTCATCCCGTGGTTCAGCAGCTACTGGACCCAGGAATGGCTGTCGATGAAGGTCAGTTGGTACACGATCAGTGCCGGTGGCGAGCAGGATGCTTCGGCCAAGCGCTTGGCGACGTATCTGCTTGATCAGTATCAGAAAAGGGTGCTTGCGCCGGTCGCGGTGGAGGTTGATCCGGACGCGATCCTCGGCCAGGCCACGGCGTTCTATGCAGAGCTGATGGCTCGGCAGATGCCGCTCATCGCACAGCGCCACCGCGTGCCGGTTGCCCAGCTCAACGGTCGTTTGCAGAAGATCCCCGCCATTGCCCTCGGACCACCGCCGGCGCGGGATGCCTCGTTGTACAAAGTCATCAGCACCGAACCGTTGACCACACTGCCGGCTTACGCGGCACTGATCGACAAGATTCACACCGACGGCGGCGCCAAAGGCATTGGTTCGACGGATGCCGGCATGGCCCCGGTAGCCAAGCGTGCGAGCCAGCGAATGGAGGCGGAAATGGCCCCGCGCGGTGCCGCCAGTGCGGTGGCAGCAGCGGCGGGCAAACTGGCCGGGGCGATGATTTCCGTCGGCGTGATGGGCATCCGCGCGATCCTCCAGGCCAACGACCGGCCCGACAGTGAGGCGCTGATCCGCAGCAGCCTGGGCAACACCTTCGATAAGGCCTGGCTGAAACTGGTGCAGAACCCGACCACTGGCGTGATGGCCGGCACGCTGCACATGGCCGGGCAGGTGGAGCGCAATCTGGGCGCGAGTGAAGAGCCGTCGGTCGGGTTTGGGGCGAATCGTGTCGAATGGAATCCGCCGGAATCGACTACCCAGCAGATCGAACCCAACGTACCAGGAGAATGATCATGGCTTACATCGATATTTTTGTAGCGCCGGTCCCGACTGCCAATCGCGAGCAGTACAAAAAGCACGCTGAAATCGCAGCAGTGATCTTCAAGGAATACGGCGCCCTGAGCGTCGCTGAATGCTGGGGTGATGATGTCCCGGACGGCAAGCTCACGTCGTTCCCGATGGCGGTAAAACTCAAGGAAGGTGAAACCGTCGCGTCCGGCTGGCTGATCTGGCCGGACAAAGCCACTCGCGATACCGGCATGGCGAAAATGATGGAAGACCCGCGCATGCAACCGGACGTCAACCCGATGCCGTTTGATGGACAGCGGATGATCTTCGGCGGCTTCCAGTACCTGATCGAACCCTGAACCCCACACGATTCCCCTGTGTGATGGCATCTATGGTGAATACACCGCAGATCCCTGTAGGAGCTGCCGAAGGCTGCGATCTTTTGATCTTGCCCTAAAAAACAAGATCAAAAGATCGCCGCCTCGTTTCACTCGACAGCTCCTACATGGAGGGCGGGGCTTGGGGTCACTCTGCGGAGGGGGTGATCCGGCAGCCTTTGCGGTTGCGGATCTGTTCGTCCGTCGGGCGTTCGCGGACGAATTCAAAACGCGGCTCACCTTCGCTGTAATGCACCAGCCAGCCCCATTCCAGCTCGGTTTCATCTTGCCCGGGATTCGGTGGTCGGGCCCACCACGGTTCTTTGCTGAGGATCTCGCGCATGGCGGCCTCCGGTCGATGGCAATCCTTGAACTATAGCCCGGTGTCGCGAGTCGTCAGATCAGGCTGTGTAGAATCACGCCGATCACGAGGAGCGAAGGAGCCCGGCCATGACCGATGACGCGTACAGGGATGAACCCTCCAAACGATTGTTCTTCGCGCTCGACTGCCCGCCGGCGCAGCGCAAGGCAATAGCCCAGTGGCGCGCGGAGTTGGGCCTCAGAACCGGCAAGCCAGTGCCGGCAGACAACTTTCATCTGACGCTGCTGTTTCTCGGCGCCGTGCCGTTAGCGCAGATCGGCGAAGTCTGTGAAGCCGCTGGCAAAGTACGTACACCGGGGGAGAGGTTGCAGATTTCACTGGATCGCTTGCAGGTCTGGCATCGCGCCGGGGTCTTGTCGTTGGCGCCGGAGCAGGCACCGCAGTCGTTGCTGCGATTGGTCTATGCACTTGAACAGGCCATGTTGCCATTCGGTTTTGAAGAGACTGCCCACGAGTTTCGCCCGCACCTGACCCTGGCCCGTGACTACCGCGCGCCGGAGCCGGAATCGGCCGCGCCGCCAGAGTTTTTCCTGCGTGCCGAGCGCTTTGCGTTGTTCGAATCGCACAAGGGTCGCTATCGGATTTTGCAGGATTGGCCACTGACCTGAGCCACAAAAAAAGGCGCCCGAGGGCGCCTGAAATTCACCTGAGCCGAGGGAGCCAGGTGAGGCCGTTCATATGCAGGGTGCAGCGGTGGTAAGGCACTGCGTGAACGGGAAACCAATAATTCTCAAACCACACACAATTCCACTGTAGGAGCCGAAGGCTGCGATCTTTTGCCTTTGGGCTTTCAAGATCAAAAGATCGTCCGATCGCGGCCCGAACCTTCGGCAGCTCCTACATTCGGTAGTGGGTTACTTGCCGAGTTTCACTCGGGTCCAGCCGCGGGTCATGATCCGCTGGGTCGCGATCGGCTGATCCGGCACCGCATACAGCGTCGCCATCACCGCTTGCGAGGGGTACGAGCCCGGGTCGTTGCGGATCGCTTCGTCGACCAATGGCGTCGCCGCCGAGTTGGCGTTGCTGTAGCCGTTGCTGTTGGTGATCTCGGCGATGATGTCCGGACGCATCAAAAAGTCCATGAACAGATACGCGTTGTCGACGTTCGCCGCATCACGCGGGATGGCGACCATGTCGTAGAAACTGCCGGCGCCTTCCTTGGGAATGCTGTAGTCGATCTTCACCTTGTTGCCCGATTCCATCGCGCGGGCCTTGGCCTGCAGGACGTCCCCGGAGTAGCCGACCGCCACGCAGATGTTGCCGTTGGCCAGGTCCGAGATGTACTTCGAGGAATGGAAGTACGCCACGTACGGGCGGATCTTCATGAACAGCGCTTCGGCTTCCATGATGTGCGCCTTGTCCTTGTCGTTCACCGGGTAACCCAGGTAGTGCAGGGCGGCCGGGATCATTTCGGTCGGCGAGTCGAGGAAACTGATGCCACAGGCCTTCAGCTTTTCCGCATTTTCCGGTTTGAATAGCAAGTCCCAGGAGTTGGTCGGGGCATCAGCGCCGAGTACTTCCTTGACCTTGGCCGGGTTGAAACCGATGCCGATCGAGCCCCACATGTACGGGAACGCGTGAGCGTTATCCGGATCACTGGCGGCAGCATTTTTCAGCAGCACCGGGTTGAGATTCTTCCAGTTGGGCAGCTTCGATTTATCCAGCGGCTGATAGACGCCAGCCTTGATCTGCTTGGCCAGAAAACTGTTGGACGGCACGACGAGGTCATAGCCGGATTTGCCCGCCAGCAAACGCGCCTCGAGGGTTTCGTTGCTGTCGAAGACGTCGTAGGTCACGCGGATACCGGTCTCGTCTTCGAACTTCTTGACGGTGTCCGGCGCGATGTAATCGGACCAGTTGTAAACACGCAGCACTTTGTCGTTGGCCTGGGCGCCCATGACGATTGCGCCCATTAAGGACAGTGTCAGCAGAGTCCTGCCAAACATTTTCATCGGTACAACTCCATTTTTTTTATTCAAAAACACAACACAAAAACCGAACAACTAACTCGACTCTTGTAGGAGCTGCGGCACGCTGCGATCTTTTGATCTTGCTTTTGATCTTAAAAGCGCAAAGTCAAAAGATCGCAGCGTGCCGCAGCTCCTACAGGATTATGCGGTGGCGGCGCGTTGCGGCTGCTGCCACGACTCATTCGCTGTCTGATCCATCGCTTCCTGAATCGCACGCTTGCGGTTGGCCTCTGCCTTGCGGCCGAAGTACCAGACGAGGAAGGTCACCAGCGACACCGCCAGCAGAATAAGACTCGCCACCGCGTTGATCTCAGGCTTCACGCCCAGACGCACCGCCGAGAACACTTCCATCGGCAGGGTGGTGGAGCCTGGGCCGGAGACGAAGCTCGCCAACACCAGGTCATCCAGCGACAAGGCGAACGACATCATCCCGCCCGCCGCCAGTGACGGCGCGATCATCGGAATGGTGATCAGGAAAAACACCTTGAACGGTTTCGCGCCCAGATCCATCGCCGCTTCTTCAATTGACAAGTCCAGTTCACGCAGGCGGGCGGAGACTACTACCGCCACATAGGCTGCACAAAACGTGGTGTGGGCGATCCAGATCGTGACGATGCCACGCTCCTGTGGCCAGCCGATCAGTTGCGCCATCGCCACGAACAGCAGCAACAACGACAGGCCGGTGATCACTTCAGGCATCACCAACGGCGCGGTGACCAGGCCGCCAAACAGCGTGCGACCCTTGAAGCGTGTTACCCGAGTCAGCACGAACGCAGCCAGAGTACCGAGTGCCACAGCCGCAACGGCGGTGTAGCAGGCGATTTCCAGCGAGCGTCCCACCGAGCCCATCAGTTGCGTATTGTCGAGCAAACCGGTGTACCACTTGATCGACCAGCCGCCCCATACCGTCACCAGTTTCGAGGCGTTGAACGAGTAGATCACCAGGATCAGCATCGGCAGATAGATGAACGTCAGGCCGAAGATCAACATGAATTTTGCAAAACCGAAGCGTTTCATCCCCGTGCCTCCATCTCTTTGGCCTGGCTGCGGTTGAACAGCAGAATCGGCACAATCAGGATCAACAGCATCACCACCGCCAGAGCAGACGCCACCGGCCAGTCGCGGTTATTGAAGAACTCTTGCCACAGCACGCGACCGATCATCAGCGTCTCCGGGCCACCCAACAGTTCGGGAATCACGAACTCGCCGACCACCGGAATGAACACCAGCATGCAGCCTGCGATGATGCCGTTCTTGGCCAGCGGTACGGTGATTTTCCAGAAGTTGTTGAAGTTGCTCGACCCCAGGTCCGACGCGGCTTCCAGCAGACTGCCGTCGTGCTTCACCAGGTTGGCGTACAGCGGCAACACCATGAACGGCAGGTAGGCATAAACCACGCCGATATACACCGCCGTGTTGGTGTTGAGGATCTCGATCGAGTGATCGGTCAGGCCCGTCCACATCAGAAAACTGTTGAGCAAACCGTTGTTGCTGAGAATGCCCATCCACGCATAAACGCGGATCAGGATCGCGGTCCAGGTCGGCATCATGATCAACAGCAGCAGGACGTTTTGTGTTTCCTTGCCGGTCTTGGTGATCGCGTAAGCCATCGGGAAACCGATCACCAGGCACATCAGCGTGCTCAGTGCCGCGACCTTCAGCGAACCGAGGTAGGCCGACAGGTACAACTCGTCTTCGCCGAGCATGGCGTAGTTGCCGATGTTCAGCAGCAGCTGGAATTTCTGTTCGGCGTAGGTGTAGATCTCCGAGTACGGCGGGATCGACAGCGCAGCTTCCGAGAAGCTGATCTTCATCACCAGGAAAAACGGCAGCATGAAGAACAGGAACAGCCAGATGAACGGAATACCGATCACCAGTTTTCGGCCACTGGGCACCAGGCGCAGGAATTGCTGATTAAAGGTTCTCATGAGCGCAGTACCACGCCGCTGTCGTCTTCCCACCAGACGTAAACCTTGTCGTCCCAGGTCGGTCGCGCGCCACGGCGTTCAGCGTTGGCCATGAACGACTGGACGATTTTGCCGCCCGGCAATTCGACGTAGAACACCGAGTGGCCGCCGAGGTAGGCGATGTCATGCACTTTGCCTTCGGACCAGTTGTAGCGAAACTCGGGCTGGGTGGTGCTGACGAGCATTTTTTCCGGACGGATCGCGTAGGTGATCGATTTGTCCTGCACCGAGGTGCTGACGCCGTGACCGACGTAGATCTTCTGCTGCAAATCCGGGCTGTGGATGATCGCGTGACCTTCAAGGTCTTCCACCACGGTGCCGTCGAACGCATTCACGTTGCCGATGAACTCGCAGACCATGCGGCTGACCGGTGCCTCATAGATGTCGATCGGGCTGCCGATCTGCGCGATCCAGCCCAGGTGCATGATCGCAATGCGCTCGGCCATGGTCATGGCTTCTTCCTGGTCGTGAGTGACCATCACGCAGGTCACGCCGACGCGCTCGATGATCTCAACCAGTTCCAGCTGCATTTGCGAACGCAGCTTTTTATCCAGCGCGCCCATCGGTTCGTCGAGCAGCAACAGCTTCGGACGCTTGGCCAGCGAGCGGGCGAGGGCGACACGTTGGCGCTGACCACCGGACAACTGATGCGGTTTGCGTTTGGCGTATTGGGTCATGTGCACCAGACGCAGCATTTCTTCAACGCGGGCGTCGATTTCACTGGCTGGCAAACGGTCCTGCTTGAGGCCGAAGGCGATGTTCTGCGCGACGGTCATGTGCGGGAACAGCGCGTAGGACTGGAACATCATGTTGATCGGCCGCTCGTACGGCGGCATGTCGGTGATGTCCACGCCGTCGAGCAGAATCCGCCCTTCAGTCGGGCGCTCGAAACCGGCAAGCATGCGCAGCAGGGTCGATTTACCCGAGCCGGAGCCGCCGAGCAGGGCAAAGATTTCGCCCTGATGGATCTCCAGGGATACATCGTCCACTGCGGTGGTTTCGTCGAACTTCTTGGTGACACGATCGACTTTCACCAACACCTTTTTCGGTTGCTGATGACCTTCAAGTGCCTTCCTGTAAGTGCTGGAGGCGTTTGCCATGTGAAACTCCCAACAGGTTTCAGTGCCTGGCCAACGTGGCCTGGCTTAAGTGGATTGCAAGCCTGGAAAAACAATTCCCGTCATCACACGGTCCCTGTAGGAGCTGCCGAAGGCTGCGATCTTTGGATCTTGATCTTTAACAACAAAGTCAAAAGATCGCAGCCTTCGGCAGCTCCTACAGGGGACTGCGTCTGTGGCAGGTTGCTCCGGCTTGTTCGGCGCCGCCGTCCTGGCTGCCTGGGTCGTACTTGTTGTTATTACGGGTGTTGTTTTTCACGAATGACGGATGCGCGCAGGCACACCCGACTTGCGTGGGGGCAGTAAATCGTTACGTATTCTTTGGTTGTGTCAGCGCTGGTTACGCCGCGCCGCACGCTGGCGGCAAGCCTCACCGAAGGCCTGGAAGATCTTCAGGTAGTTCGGGTTGTCGAGCACTTGCCACTCCGGGTGCCATTGCACGCCGAGGGCAAAGATCGGGCTGTGCTCCACCGAGATCGCCTCGATCAGACCATCTGGCGCCACCGCTTCGGCACGCAGGCCGGGCGCGAGGCGGTCGATGCCCTGACTGTGAATCGAGTTGACCTGAAACTCGCCCGGCAACTCCAGCGCTTCGAACACACCACCGCCAAGCACAGTGACTGCATGAGCCGGTGCGTATTGCACGGCCACATCCGGGCTGTCTGCTTCACGGTGATCGAGCATGCCCGGCAGCTCATGCACCTTCTGATGCAGGCTGCCGCCGAATGCCACGTTCATCTCCTGGAAGCCGCGGCAAATGCCCAGCACCGGAACGCCCGCCGCAATGGCTGCACGCAATAAAGGAAGGGTGGTGGCATCCCGCGCCGGATCGTGATCCGTGCCGGGAGTGCTGGCCGGGCCTTGATAGTGGAAGGGTTCCACGTTGGAAGGCGAACCGGTCAGCAACAGACCGTCGAGTTGACCGAGCAGGTCCTCGATTTCAGTCAGGTTGCCAAGGGAAGGAATGACCACTGGCAGCCCCTGAGCGCCAACGCTGACAGCACGAACGTACTTGTCGCCGCTGATGTGATAGGGGTGCAGGCCAATCTGTTTGACGCACGCAGTAACGCCGATCAATGGCTTGAATGCCATTTTTATTCACCTCGAGTCTGACACTTGAACGAGCTTTTCCGGAGCTTAGCCTCGTTGATTTTAATTAACAACTGCCATGTAAAAAATTCTAAACGCCTTTCATCAAATCTTCATGATTGGCGGACATCTGGCGCCTGTTTTGGCACGTAGGTGTCAAGAAAAGCCCAAAAAATAAAGGCTGAGCGGCAGGGTGTTCGCTATTGACTTCACTTTGCCGTTCGGGTTGACTGGCTCGGCGAAACAGCAGTGAACATAATAATTAACAGCTAAATAGGTGCATCATGTCGGTCCCTCTGCGTACCGTTCAACTCAACGAAGCAAACGCATTCCTTAAGAAATATCCTGAGGTTTTGTACGTCGACCTTCTGATTGCGGATATGAACGGTGTGGTGCGCGGCAAGCGCATCGAACGCACCAGTCTTCATAAGGTTTACGAGAAAGGCATCAACCTGCCGGCTTCGCTTTTCGCCCTAGACATCAATGGCTCCACGGTGGAAAGCACCGGCCTGGGTCTGGACATCGGCGACGCTGACCGCATCTGCTACCCGATCCCCGGCACCCTCAGCATCGAGCCGTGGCAGAAGCGCCCAACCGCACAACTGTTAATGACCATGCACGAGATCGAAGGCCAGCCGTTCTTCGCTGACCCGCGTGAAGTGCTGGCCAACGTGGTGCGTAAATTCGACGACCTCGGCCTGACCATTTGCGCAGCGTTCGAACTCGAGTTCTACCTGATCGACCAGGACAACGTGAACGGCCGTCCGCAGTCGCCACGCTCGCCGGTTTCCGGCAAGCGCCCAGTGTCGACTCAGGTCTACCTGATCGACGACCTCGACGAATACGTCGACTGCCTGCAAGACATCCTCGAAGGCGCGAAAGAACAGGGCATTCCTGCTGACGCCATCGTCAAGGAAAGCGCCCCGGCGCAGTTCGAAGTCAACCTGCATCACGTCTCCGATCCGATCAAGGCATGCGACTACGCCGTCCTGCTCAAGCGTCTGGTGAAGAACATCGCCTACGACCACGAGATGGACACCACCTTCATGGCCAAGCCGTACCCGGGCCAGGCGGGTAACGGTCTGCACGTACATATTTCGATTCTGGACAAAGAAGGCAACAACATCTTCGCCAGCGAGGATCCCGAGCAGAACGCCGCGCTGCGACACGCGATCGGCGGTGTGCTGGAGACCCTGCCTGCGCAAATGGCCTTCCTCTGCCCGAACGTCAACTCGTACCGTCGTTTCGGCGCACAGTTCTACGTGCCGAACTCGCCGTGCTGGGGCATCGACAACCGCACCGTGGCGATCCGTGTGCCGACCGGTTCTGCGGATGCCGTGCGCATTGAGCATCGTGTAGCCGGTGCGGACGCCAACCCGTACCTGTTGATGGCGTCGGTGCTGGCCGGTGTTCACCACGGCCTGACCAACCAGATCGAGCCGGGAGCCCCGGTCGAAGGCAACAGCTACGAGCAGAACGAACAGAGCCTGCCGAACAACCTGCGTGACGCATTGCGTGAGCTGGACGACAGCGAAGTCATGGCCCGCTACATCGACCCGCTGTACATCGACGTGTTTGTCGCGTGCAAGGAAAGCGAGCTGGCCGAGTTCGAGAACTCGATCTCTGACCTTGAGTACAACTGGTATCTGCATACCGTTTAAAGCCCAGCACCATTCCCTGTAGGAGCTGCCGAAGGCTGCGATCTTTTGACTTTGTTTTTCAAGGTCAAGATCAAAAGATCGCAGCCTTCGGCAGCTCCTACAGGGGATCGGGTTACCAGATTTTGATCGGCGGCGTTCGTCCGCTGCTCACCACCCCCTCGTCGAGCCATAACAATGACAACGACCCGCAACGACTGGGAACAACGCTTCCAGTCCCTGACCATTGAATCCCGCGCATTCATCAACGGTGAATACCGCCCGGCGATCAGCGGCGACACCTTCGAATGCTTGAGCCCCGTTGACGGCCGTTTTCTGGCCTCCGTCGCCAGCACCGATGAAGCCGACGCCAACCTCGCCGTCGAAGCCGCGCGCCAATCGTTTGAATCCGGCGTGTGGGCCAACAAAGCCCCGGCCGAGCGCAAGCGCATCCTGATCCGCTTCGCCGATCTGATCCTGCAGAACCAGGAAGAACTGGCGCTGCTGGAAACCCTCGACATGGGCAAACCGATCAGCGACTCGATGAGCATCGACATCCCGGCGACCGCCAACGCGATCCGCTGGAGCGCTGAAGCCGTCGACAAGATTTACGACGAAGTGGCCGCTACTCCGCACGACCAACTTGGCCTGATCACTCGCGAACCTTGCGGCGTGGTGGCGGCCATCGTGCCCTGGAACTTCCCGCTGATCATGGCCAGCTGGAAATTCGCCCCAGCGCTGGCCGCTGGTAACTCGTTCATCCTCAAGCCTTCGGAAAAGTCGCCGCTGACCGCCATCCGCATCGCGCAGTTGGCACTGGATGCCGGCATTCCGAAAGGCGTGTTCAACGTTCTGCCAGGCTTCGGCCACACCGTCGGCAAGGCGTTGGCGTTGCACATGGACGTCGACGTGCTGGCCTTCACTGGCTCCACGGCGATTGCCAAGCAACTGATGATTTATGCCGGCCAGAGCAACATGAAACGCGTCTGGCTCGAAGCAGGGGGCAAAAGCCCGAACGTGGTGTTTGCCGACGCACCGGACTTGCGCGCCGCGGCACAAGCAGCGGCCGGCGCCATCGCCTTCAACCAGGGCGAAGTCTGCACCGCCGGTTCACGCTTGCTGGTCGAGCGTTCGATCCGTGAGCAGTTCATTCCGCTGCTGGTGGAAGCACTGCAAGCGTGGAAACCCGGGCACGCCCTTGACCCGGCGACCACCGTCGGCGCCGTGGTCGATCAGCGTCAACTCGACAACGTGCTGCGCTACATCAGCATCGGTCGCGAGCAGGGCGCCGAGCTGATTGCCGGTGGCCAGCGCACCCTTGAAGAAACCGGTGGCCTGTACGTGCAACCGGCGATTTTCGACGGCGTGACCAACGCCATGACCATCGCTCAGGAAGAAATTTTCGGCCCGGTACTGTCGCTGATCACCTTCGACACCGTTGAAGAAGCGCTGCAGATCGCCAACGACAGCATCTTCGGCCTCGCCGCCGGCGTCTGGACCAGCAACCTGAGCAAGGCGCACACCTTCGCTCGTGGCCTGCGTGCCGGCAGCGTCTGGGTCAACCAGTACGACGGCGGCGACATGACCGCGCCGTTCGGTGGCTTCAAACAGTCGGGCAACGGTCGCGATAAATCGCTGCACGCATTCGACAAGTACACCGAGCTGAAAGCGACCTGGATCAAGCTCTAACTCTTTTACAGCGGCGGTTGCTGGCGTGTGCCGGCGACCCGCGGAGAACCCTATGAAACAACAACACGTAAACAGCTACTACGCCGCCACTCGCAACGAAGTCATCGACTTTCCGACCCTCGAAGAAGCGGTGGATTGCGACGTCTGCATCATCGGCGCCGGCTACACCGGTCTTTCCTCGGCACTGTTCCTCGCCGAGGCTGGTTATAAAGTCACGGTGCTGGAAGCGGCGAAAGTCGGCTACGGCGCGAGCGGCCGTAACGGCGGGCAACTGGTTAACTCCTACAGCCGCGACGTCGACGTGATCGAAGAACGCTACGGCGACAAGACCGCGGAAATCCTCGGCAGCATGATCTTCGAAGGCGCCGACATCATTCGTTCGCGCATCAAGCAATACGACATCAAATGCGACTACCGTCCGGGCGGTATCTTCGCGGCGATGAACAAGAAACAACTGAATGGCCTGGCCGAGCAGAAGAAAAACTGGGAACGCTACGGCAACCGCAATCTGAAGATGCTCGACGCTGCGGACATTCGTCGCGAAGTCGGCTCGGATGCGTACGTTGGTGGCTTGCTCGACTTGCAGGGCGGCCACGTTCACCCACTGAACCTGGCCCTCGGTGAAGCCGCAGCCATCGTCAGTTTGGGCGGCAAGATCTACGAACAATCGGCCGCGGTGGAAATCACCTACGGCGAGCCCAATGTCGTGCGCACTGCCAAAGGTCTGGTGCGCGCCAAGTACCTGTTGATCGCTGGTAACGCCTACCTGCCGCAAGGCCTCGACAACCGCGTGACCGCGAAAAGCATGCCGTGCGGCTCGCAGATCGTCGTCACCGAACCGTTGACCGAGAAACAGGCTCGCAGCCTGATCACCAACAACTACTGCGTCGAAGACTGCAACTATCTGCTCGACTACTACCGCCTCACCGCCGACAACCGTTTGCTTTACGGCGGCGGGGTGGTCTATGGCGCGCGTGAGCCGGACGACATCGAACAACTGATCCGCCCGAAGATCCTCAAGACCTTCCCGCAGCTCAAAGACGTGAAAATCGACTACCGCTGGACCGGCAATTTCCTGCTGACCATGTCACGCATGCCGCAATTCGGCCGCATCGAGAAAAACGCCTACTACATGCAGGGCTACAGTGGCCACGGCGTCACTTGCTCGCACCTGGCCGGCAAACTGATTTCGGAGATGATCCGTGGCGATGCCGAACGCTTTGACGCGTTCGCGTCCTTGCCACACATGCCAATGCTCGGCGGCCGCACCTTCTCAGCCCCACTGACCGCACTCGGCGCCGTCTACTACTCACTGCGCGACCGCTTCGGCATCTAAGTTACCTCCCCGGCGGCGGCCCCAAGACCCCCGCCGGTTTTTCTTATCGCAACACCGCAGATATCCAAATGTGGGAGCTGGCTTGCCAGCGATGGCGCCTGTAAAGACGCCATAACCCCCACTGACACACCAATGATCAAAATGTAGGAGTGAGCCTGCTCGCGATGAGGCCAGCCCAGCCACCATCCCTCCCACAGAAACACCCCAATCCCTGTGGGAGCGAGCTTGCTCGCGAAGGCGGTCATCCAGTCAAAAATAATGGTGAATGTACCATCCAATCGCGAGCAGGCTCACTCCTACAGGTCCGTATTACCAAGGCAAGAAGGACTTTTGCCGCACCACCCATCGAACCTGCTGAGCAACACCACCAAACGTGATTTAATAGCCGCCTTTCACGGTTCCGGGACACGGGAGCAACGTGACCCGCGCCCCGGCGCGTCACCCGCCACCCACCCCCATCGCCCTTAAGTCGTTCTTACATAAGGCAGTCATGGATACGGGTTCTCGACTCAAACTAGTACGCGAAAGCTACAAACTCTCCCAGCGCGAGCTGGCCCGGCGTAGCGGCGTGACCAATGCCACCATCTCCCTGATCGAACAGAATCGCGTCAGCCCCTCCGTCAGCTCATTGAAAAAGCTGCTCGAAGGCATCCCGATGTCCCTGGCCGACTTCTTCACTTTCGACCAGCCGCCACGCGAACATCAATACGTCTTCCGTGCCAACGAACAGCCCGACCTCGGCCGCCACGGCCTGCGCCTGCTGCTGATCGGCGCCTCAGTCCCGAGCCGCCAGATGCGCCTGCTGCGCGAGCAATACGCACCGGGCGCGAGTTCCGGGGAAGAGCCGATTGTTCACTCGGAAGGTGAGGAGTGTGGGTTGGTGACGCGCGGGACGGTTGAGTTGACCGTGGATGGCTCGGTGAGCGTGTTGAATGCCGGAGATGGGTATTACTTTCCGACGACGTTGCCGCATAAGTTTCGCAATATCGGGGCGGATGAGGCTGAGATTATTAGTGCGAATACGCCTGCTAACTTCTGATCGCTGTTTAAATTAGGCACACGTTGTGAATAAATCCGACACCTTTTACTGGGTTTCGGATTTTTTTGCGTGGATGAAATGTTTGTAGGGGGCAGGGTTTTGGTTTGTAGGAAGGTTCTGAATGGGTGCGCGATGAGGCGAGGTTAAGGATGTAATGGCTCTTCTGGCATGTTTACATTGCGTGGTGGTTGATCTTAAGCCTTTTTTGATTTTCCGTAGAGCTTGGTTTTTTTTGGGTGTTATAGCTATGTGAGGGAGCGGGCTGTGCAATTAAATGATCTTCGGTGTTTATCTCGTGTTTATTGTCTAATTCTTGCTTCTTCACTTTTCTGGAGTGTAATGGTCTTAAACTGTATTGGTCAGTTTATAAATCTTGAGGGAGACCTGAGCTGGGTAGTGTTTTTTGTTGTTTTTGCTCTATTTGCTTTGCATGGTTTTATTTTTTCTGTTCCATCGCTTCGCAATATTTTCGATGGGAAAGTGATTGAAGAAAAGCACTATAACTTACGACGGGTGTTAATCGAAATAGTCTTTTTATCTGGAATATTGGCCATTGCTTTTGTTCCTTTTATGATGGGGTTTGATTTTTTTGATGGTGTTTCGTACTGGGTAGTAGCGTCTTTTCTGTTTGTTTCTTTTCTTGGGTCGTTTTGCTATTTAAGCTTTTTTCAGCGTTTGTTTCGCTCTCGCCGTTGACGGGCTGGTTTTGTGACTACTGTTCAAGGCCTGATTCTCTGATTGAGTTCAGCGTGAAGCTGTCGGTTAAAGCTTCGAATGCTAGGGTTAGTGTTCCCATTTGCTTGTGGGCCCGTTGGTGGTTTATAGGGTCTCTATTGAAGAGTTGCACCGAGTCTGGCTTTCGGACGAGATGTATCATGCCTCGAATAGATAGATAGAGATCCACGCTGTAATAGGTAAGATTACCGTGTTTGATGCCAAAAACGTTCTGATAACCCATCCTGATAGGCCCGACAACACTTGGTTTATCGGGGCCGTTGAAGATGTTCCCCACACCCTCAAAAATGTTGTTGACGCCGTGCCCGATTAAGGCGATGCCCGTAACGCCAGCTTTACCTCGGGTGGCTCCAATCGCTAAGGCGCCAGCCTGAAGTTGCATGCTTCCCGCAGCGATAGTCACTCCATTCTGAAAATAAAACATGGATGTGGTAGAAAGTTCTGAGTACTCCTCCCTAAGCTCCTGCAACCCTTGTTTGGCACTAATAATACCTTCATCAACAGCCCGAATAATTTCATTCGCATAGGACGAAACGATCTCGCTAAATCGCAGCTGATTGAAACTGTCATACAGTTGAGTCGCGCCGATCTGGCACCCGAATGCGACCAGATCGGAAGCAGCCCGGGTAACGTCGTTGATGTCACACGAATCCTCATTCATCGTCATTTCCCCAAGTGCTGAAACCGCACGTGCCTGCCTGGATATGTGTCCAGCTGATTTCGCGATAAGTAAACGACACCAATTCTTGCGGCTGGGCGTCGTTCAAATGGATGGCGTGGGGAACCTGGAGGTTGATGTGTGCGATTTTTGCGCCGGTTATGTGGATTTTGAAGTACTTGTCCTGTGTGCCAGCGGGGGAGGTTCGGTAGAAGAAGATTGTGCAGTCCAGCACTTCACGCTCATGAAGTGCGGCGGACAATAGTGGTGAGGATTTGTCGATGTTCTTGGTGATCATGATCGGCAGGTGTTTGCCACGGTCAGCGGTAACGCCGCTGTTATTGCCGGTGGTCATGTTATGCGAGTAGGCCAGTACCATTATTTCGTCAAGGTGACCCAGTTGGCACTTGTTGCCGATGGAATTAGTGTCGGAACAACCGGCGGAGATCAGTCCTTGTCGGTTTCCGGTAATGCTCATGTAACTGTGGTTGGCCATGGATGCTCTGCTTTATTGAATGGAAAACTCTTGTTTGAAGAGTAACCGTCAACTAAAGCCGGAACAGTGAGGCGTCGGTTCGCTGTTGATGATGTTCAGACGCGTCTTACAAGGGGCGCGGAAGTCAGGAGGTGATTATTCCGAAGTGTCAACGAGGTTGATGAGTAGGACGAGGTTGTCGGTGGCGGGGTGGGACATGTGGGCGTAGTGGTGGAGCGGTTTGTCTGTCGGTATAAGTAAAACTTCCTCGTATCTTTGAGAGAAGCTACTGCCATTCGCTGCGAATCGAAGGGTGGTAGCTATGTGCGGGTTCGCAGACCGAGGATACGAGGAACCCGGCAGATCCGAAGATCTCCCACACACAGCCACCATTGAACGGATTTCGGACGCGGGTGCGACCGCCACCGTTTTTGGGGGCGCTAGGTTACTACACGTATCGTCAGGGCTGCGAAACCCTGTTGCTGAAAATCTTGTCAGCGACAGCCCAACTCTAGGCAGCAATTGCAAAAGCCACAACCGACCTGTAGGACGCAACCAGCACCCTGTGGCGAGGGGATTTATCCCCGTTCGGCGACGCAGTCGTCGTAAACCGGCGCCCACGGTGTGTCAGAAGAATCTGGCTCACGAGTTTGGGGTCGCTTCGCTACCCGTCCGGGATGAATCCCCTCACCACAAGGGGTGTTTTCCTACGCGCTTTTCAGACTTCAAATTCGGTCAAATCTCAAATCATGGCTTTGCATCCCGTTCGGAACTTTCCTAAAAAACGATGTCAATTTGATGGCGTGTCGCGACGCTCATTTTGAACGGATCAAGCAGTGCCAGGCTGATTCCTGGCAATCCAAGGAAGTGTGAGATGAAACTGATTTTTGCGATGTTGTTGATGTTCAGCGGTTACGCTTTTGCCGGTTGCGGCAATATTGATGACCATGACCAACGTGCCTATTGCTATGCGCGCGAGAGCGGTGGGAGTTGCGGCAACATTGAGGATCATGATTTGCGTGAACGCTGCAATGCGGAAAATGGCAATGGCTCGTGTGGCAACATTGCTGATCACGACCAGCGAGCCTATTGCAATGCCAGAAAGAGCGGTGGCAGTTGCGGCAATATCGATAATCATGATTTGCGCGAGCGCTGCAACGCCGAAAACGGCAACGGCTCTTGCGGCAACATTGCTGATAGCGACCAGCGTGCTTTTTGCAACGCCATGAAAGGCAATGGCAGTTGCGGCAATATCAGCAACCACGACTTGCGGACACAGTGTGATGCGAAACGTTGATGGGGTCATTTTGACCACGAGTGGTGCTTTCTAAGAAATAGCCCGGCATTGCGCTGGGCTTTTTCGTATTGAGTACTGCGGTTGTTTCTTTCGAAGCAGTTACTTCGCCTTCCAATTCCCCCCACCACTTTCACAATCAATCTTCGCCTGCCCCAAATCCTCCGCGCCGTAGTAATACGTGGTCACCTGCGCACCATCCGGAATGTTCAACGCCTTGGCGTTTTTGTCCTTGCTGGTGGAGTGCGGGTTGGCGAGGGATTCCTGAGTGAGGGTGGCTATGCAAGTGGCCTGGTAGTGGTCGTCGCACTGCTGGACCTTTTTCTTGACCGCGTTGACCATGTCTTTGCTTTCATTGCTGCACGACCAGTCGATGGCGTTGACGGGCGTACCTTCGTATTCATAGCAACTGTGTCCGGATACTGCCGGCACGGCGGAGCTGGAAGAACGGGTCTGGACGTCGCAGCCTTCGGCCATGACGCAGGTGGGAATGACGCTAAAGGTGGCGACCAGAAGCAGGAATCGAATGTTCATCGGTGTTTCCTCTTCAATGGCGCCGGTTCTGAGCATTCAGTTGGCGCTATAGGGTTTCGAGAGGGCGTAGATGACGGAGGTTCAATCGGGTTTTTCATTTGCACGGTTCGCGTAGACTGCGAAACAATCGGAAACATTCGACGCGCCCAAGGAGTGGAAATTGCCCATGATTGAAATCAGCAGTCGCAACGACTCTCCCGCCCCGCACCAACGGAGATGCTCATGACTCAAACACTCGAACGCGCTATAGCCATCGCCGCAACGGCTCACGCCGGGCAGGTGGACAAGGGCGGGGCGCCGTACATTTTGCATCCGCTGAAGGTGATGCTGCGCATGACCACGCTGGAAGAACGCATCGTCGCGGTGCTGCACGATGTGGTCGAGGATTGCGAAATCAGTCTCGATGACCTTCGCAAGGAAGGTTTCAGCGAAGGCGTGCTTAGCGCGATCGAATCGGTGACCAAAGTGCCCGGCGAGTCCTACGAGGATTTCGTCGAACGCGCCGCGCAGAACCCGATCGGGCGGGTGGTGAAGCTGGCTGATCTGGAAGAGAACAGCGACCTCTCGCGGATAGCCTCGCCGAGTTGGGAGGATCTGGAGCGGATCGAAAAGTATAGGCGCGCGATTGGCCGGTTGCGCTCATAAAACCACGCAATCCCCATGTAGGAGCTGCCGAAGGCTGCGATCTTTTGATCTTTTTAAGAGCAAGATCAAAAGATCGCAGCCTTCGGCAGCTCCTACGGGGGATCGAGTTTAATTGCCAGGAAGGCATCTATGAAATCCATTCTCTGTTTGTTGATCGCCGCCGGGTTTGGCGCGGTGTTGCAGTCCCTCGGCGTGCCTCACGGTTTGCTGTTGGGCTCGATTCTTGTCACCGCATTGGTCGCCACTAAATCAGGTTTCGCACCCGTGACGCCTTATGGCTTGGGCTACATACAGGTGGCGCTGGGAATCGCCACAGGGCTGATGTTCGAGGCGTGGGACAGCGCGACGGCATCGGCCATGTTGCCGAGCCTTGGCGTGTTGCTGCTGTGTCTGATCGTGCAGATTACGTTGGCCGCGCTGTGGCTGACGCGCGGGGCAGGGTGGAATCGCACTGATGCATTGTTGGCGGTATACCCGGGCGCATTGGCAGCGGTTTTCGATTTGCTGGAGTCGGAAAAGGCCTCAAGCAAAGTCATCATCGTGCACCTGATGCGGCTGTTGCTGATCACCGTGCTGGTGAGTTTTTTGATTCCGGGACAGGCATCGGTGGTGGTGATTGAAAGCGCTCCGTTGACGACCGGGATGGCACTGACCGTGTTTGCGGTGATCGGCTTGAGTGTCGTGCTTGGACGCTTGCTGCTGGTGATCGGCGTGCCGGCGCCGTTTATGCTCACGGCGATCATCATCACGGCGGTTTTCGTCAAAGCAGGATGGCTACACGGTTTTCACATGCCGGACTGGAGCTTGAATCTGGCGGCACTGATTCTGGGTGTACGAATCGGCTCGCGATTTCAGGGATTGGGCGTCAAGGAGTTGGGCCGGCATGGCCGCACGGCGCTGGTTTCGGTCGGGTTGATGATCGTGGTCGCGGCGGCGTTTGCCGAAGTGGCGGCGCGATTGTTGGACAGTGATCCGCTGTCGCTGTGGCTTGCGTACATGCCGGGGGCGATCGAAACGATTGCGATTGTCGCGTTCGCGGGCGGACTGAATGTGGTGTTTATCCTCACCCACCATTTGGCGCGGATGGTGCTGCTGCATTTTGCGCCGGCGTTGTTGGTGCAGGTGCGGCGGGTGCGTGAGGGGGCCTGAACGAATCAATCATCGCTGTACATCAACTCCAGTTGTTCTATCCACTCGGCGCTGGCATTGAATCTTGCGTAATAGCGCTGTTTTTCAGCGTCGCTCAAACAAGTAAAAAACGGCAGGAAATAGCGCTCGTTGTAGAAACCTTGGGCACCTTGCATATTCCCTCCCCACCACGAAGGGTTATAACTCTCGAAGGCAACCCACGGTGGGGGGACAGCGATTTTTTCGCGGCTCAACAAGTCAAGAAACCTGACGCTGTTTGTTACCAGCTGAATAGAAACGGCGTTGAACTCTTGGTTTGAGGTGAAAAATATCAGACGCTCGTTGCTCAGGGGCTCTTCATATTCAAACTTCGTTAGACCGTTGAATGCGCTTTCCTTGACCTTTCGGAAGGACGAGTCGACCAATCGTTGGAAACTACTGGTGTCTTTGATTTCAGTCAAAAGTGAGATGTGGTAGGCAGATACTCCGGATTGCTCCAGCGATGTGGTCCCAGACAGGTTTGGCAGCTTGATGGACGATAACGGTGTCACAAAGTACGACTGAAGGGCTTTTAGGTTGTATCCGGCAAAAATTGGCCTGGCTTCAGGCTTGATGAGTGCGGTGATTCGGCTGAGTAAACGACGCATCGAGATCCGTGAATTGGGAAAATGAAGGTGTCTTGATGGTATCCATCACTGCGAGGGGTGTCAGTCAGATTCGTCGCCCCTCAAGAATTCTTCCTCGGCACCATGAACTACACTTCCTCATTACCCCGCATCACCGCCAACCCCAGGCCCCGCCGGAGGTAATCATGAATCGCCTAACGTCCATCGCGCTGATGATCGCTGCCCTGTACGCCACTCACGTCAGCGCCGAATCCATCGTCCCGCTCAAAGGTCAGACCTCCCAGCAAACCCAGATCGACATCAACGACTGCCACTCCATCGCATCGACTTCAACGACTTCAACACCCCAGGCGGGTGGGCGTCTGAAGGGGGCCGCTGTCGGTGCCGCCGCTGGAGCCGCAGGTTCTGAAGTCCGCGGTCGTCAACACGATGAGGTTTACGACCGCGTCGACGATGATCGCAAGCAGGATTACCGACAGAACCGTGCCCAGCAAACCGCTGCGGCCGGTGCGGTAGTCGGCGGCTCTCGACAGCGGCAAGAGCGTCGCGCGCAGAGCAAAACCGATGCCGCGGCCAGTTCCAGTGCCTACACCGGGTGTTTGCAAGGACGCGGCTATCAGGTCACGCCTTGACGGCGGGTTCTGTGCCCTTGGAGCAGGTGCATCATCAAAACGCCGTAAAGCGTTACCAGGATAAACAGGCCCATGCGCACGGCAAACGCTGTGTAGACGTCTTTGCCTGCCGCGCTGTCCTGCACGGATTGGCCGAGCAGGATGATCATCGTTATCAGGGTGTTGAGCCAGAACCCCGGGCTGAACTGCGTCGGGCTGAGGCGATAGAGTTTGCGCGCCAGCCATAGCCCGATCAGCAGCATCCACAGGAAGAACATCCACAGGTGCACGAAAAGGCTTAATCCGCACCACACCAGCACCGCCAAAACGCCGGCGAGCAGGGTCGAACCGACCAGTTCGCGTCCCGCTTGATGAGTGTTGGTCGTGGAGCTTTGTTGGCCGAGGCTGACGGCTTTGAGGATGATCGGCATGTAGCTGGCCGGGTCGCTCAGGGCCAGCAAAAAGGTTGGCAGCACGATCAGCGTGGCGCGCAGGGCCACGCGCGGTACCTCGTCGGCGGGCATGGCGGGCGGCTTGGGCGGGACGGGGCTGTTTGCCGGTTCCGGGAATAATGCGTGGCTGACGCCGACCACCGCGACTGCCAGCAACAGGCCTTTGACCAACGCACCAATCACCGCTATCGCCAGATCGAATTCAGCGAACCCGGCGGCGGAGATCATGGTCATGCCGATCACCAGAAAGGTCACGATCAGCGGGTTGCCGCCGCGCAAACCAAAGCGGAACACCAGAAACAAACCGAGGCCGATCAACAACACGCCACTCACCGGGTAGTAACGCAGCAGCGGCATCAGCAGCAGGCCGATGCTGGTGGTGAGCGCCGCGACCAACGCCAGCACCAGCGCACCTTTGAGCGGCAATGGTCGGGGCAGACTGGCCAGCAGCAGCACCGCCAACACTGGCGAGATAAACGCCAGCGGCAGCGCCAGCGCATAACTGACGGCGGTGCACAGCGCGGTGCCGAACGCCAGGCGCAACGCCCGTTGCGCCGGGACGCTGCGCTCAGTAGGCATACGACAGCCAGCTCATCAGCCCGACAAACAGCCGCCCCAGCGGATTGAGCGGGTTGCCTTCGGTGGGGAAGGCCATGACTTCAGCCTGACCACCGGCACGGATCGCGCGGTTGTCGACCAGGCGTTTTTTCGCCTCCTCAGTGAGCTCGATAATCACCGGAAAACGCTGCGCCGGACGCAGCCAGTCACGGCTGTTCTGGATGCTTGGCAAGGTGCCGGGCGCGGGTGTCTGGCCGACGCTGACGCCATAACCGACGCTGCGCACTCGGCCATCGAGGACTTCGCCGGGCAGCGCGTCGAGGACGATGGCCACCGGCGTTCCGGGCTGCACGCGGCCGAGGTTGTTTTCGGTGAGGTCGGCGCTGATCCACACATCATGAATGGCGATCAGGGTCATCACCGGGCTGCCGGCAGCGGTGAACTGGCCGACGTCGGTGCGCAGGTCCGTGATCAACCCGGCCGAACGTGCGCCGATGCGAGTGTTGGCCAGATCCAGTTCGGCTTTTGCCAATGCCGAGGCAGCGCTGCGCAGCTGCGCGTTGGTGTCGGTGTTGCCACCTTCCTGCTCCTGCGCGCGCTGCACTTCGGCGCGGGCGGCGGCGACTTGGGCGACCGCTTGTTCGCGGTTGGCTCGCGATACTTCAAGCAAGCGCACGGAGATGGTGCCCGGATCCTGTTTGTATAAACCTTCGAGGCGTTGATTGTCTTGCCGCGTCTTGAGTTCGTTGGCTTGCGCGGCGCGCAGCGAGGCTTGCGCCGAAGCGATGCCGGCGGTGCTGGCGCCGACCTGACGGCGGGTCGACTCCAGATCGGCTTTCGCCCGATCCACGGCGATTTGCAGCGGCTGCGGGTCGAGTTCAAAGAGCACGTCGCCAGCCTTGACGTCCTGATTGTTGCGCACGTTGACCCGGATGACCCGACCGGCGACTTCCGCCGCCACCGGAATCACGAATGCGCCGACCCGCGCCTGCTGGGTGTAGGGCGTGTAGCGGTCGGCGAGCAGATACCAGGCCAGGCTCAGCACAATCACCAGCAGCACCCAGCGGATGCCTTTTTTGGCCGGATCGGTCGGGGCTGGCGCGGGAGTCGGAGCCGGGGCGGGAGGTGCGGCGTCAGTCATGGCGGCTGTCCTGCGACGGGAGTGGATACAGCGGTTGGGCGGGCGGCGCGGTGAGCAAGTCGCCCCAATTTGTGCGTTGTTGCATCTGTTCGCGCGTCGGTTCGTCGACCTGCGGCGAAGTGCTTTGCCAACCGCCACCCAGGGATTTGTAGAGGGCGATCAGGTTGCTCACGGCGTTGCTGCGGCTGACCAGATAGTTGTCCTGCAATTCCAGCAGCGCGCGTTGCGCATCGAGCACGCGCTGGAAGTCCGAATAGCCTTCGCGGTATTGCGTGTTGGCCAGCACCAGTGAACGCCGCGCGGCGCCTTCGGCCTCACGCAGAATCCGCTCGCGTTCCAGTGCTTTGCTCAAGCCACTGGCGGCGTCGTCGGCCTCGCGTGCGGCTTGGCGAACCTTGTCGCGATAGGCTTCGATCAGTTGCTGCAAGCGCGCGTCCTGCACCCGTATGTTGTTGCGGATGCGCCCGTAATCGAAGATGTTCCAGCGCAGGCTCGGCCCACCGATCAGGTCGAGGCTGCGCGGTGTGGCGCTGAGGGAGTCGGTAGACCAGACGATGCTGCCAAGCAAGGTCAGCGACGGATACAGATCGGTTTCAGCGACACCGACCAGCGCCGATTGCGCAGCGACGTTCAGCTCCGCCGCGCGCACATCGGGACGGCGTAGCAGCAGGTTGGCCGGGACGTCTTGCAGCACCGCGCGATCAACCAGTGGAATCAATGCCGTTTGTTCGGCCAGCAATGCTGCGCCACCGGGCGGCTGGCCAACCAGCACCGCCAGCGCATTGCGCGTGCGCAGCAGTTGATCTTCGAACGCCGGGATGCTGCTCAGCGTGCCGAGGTATTGGGTTTTCGCCTGTTGCAGATCGAGTTCGGCGCTCTGGCCGCTGTTGAAGAGTTGTTCGGTGATCTCGAAATTGCGCTTTTGCTGCACAGCATTTTCCCGGGCGACGCGCAGCCGCGCTTCGGTGGTGCGCAGGGAGAAATAGGTGTCGGCAACTTGTGCGCGCAGCAATACAAGGGCGTCTTCATAGTTGGCTTGCGCGGCAAAATATTGCGCATCGGAAGACTCGATGGCGCGACTGAAGCGGCCCCAGAAATCCAGTTCCCAGCCAACATCAAATGCGGCGCTGTGCTGCCAGAAGTGCAGATCCTGCGGATTGTTGCCGCCGGACTGCTGACGGTCGACATACAGGCTGTCGACGCCGACCTGTTGCAATTGTGGGTAGCGACCGCTTTCGGCGATGCCCAGTTGTGCGCGGGCTTCGAGCACGCGCAGACCCGCGATTTTCAGGCTGCTGTTGCGCGCATCGGCTTCGCTGATCAGGCGATCCAGCACCGGGTCGGCGAAGACCTGCCACCACTGGCGCAGATCCGGTTGCGCGGCGCGCTCACTGGCCTGCTCCAGAGCCGTGCTGTTCCATTGTTTGCTCCACGCTTCGCCTGGCGGCTGAAAATCCGGCCCCAGGCGCACGCAGCCGCTTAAGCTCAAGGCGCCAAGTAATAGCAGGTGACCGGGCCGCGTGAACAGGGTTGTTGTTGCAGGCATTACGCGTTTCCCAGGCCGCAAATATCACTGGAGCATAGACCGAGGATTACAGGTTGCTCGGGCGAATCTGCTGCTACGCTTTGCAGGCAACGGAACTCCACCCAGACAGGTAAGAAACCATGGACACTGCCCAAGATCCGCTGACCCCGCCGGCTCCCGCAACCTGGCGCTTCAAGGTTGGCGTGGGGATCATTTGCCTGATGCTCGGTTCGTGGCTGATGGTGCCGCTGGCGGCTGCACTTGATGTGCCCGGCTCGAAAGTCGCAGCGCTGACCGGCGTGCTGTTTATCAGCAACAAGGTGTTGTTGCTGGTGGTGATCGCGGTGATGGGCAAGGCTGGATTTGCCGAGCTCAAGCGCACGATCGGGCGTTATGTCTCGGGGATCATTCCAGCCCCGGTGGACGAGGTCGGGCCGACGCGCCATCGCATTGGCGTGGTGATGTTTTGCCTGCCGTTGCTGTCGTCCTTTCTGGAACCGTATTTCGATAACTTCTGGCCAGGGTTGCGGCCCAATCTGTGGCAGATGCAGTTGCTTGGGGATTTGATGTTTGTTGGCAGTTTCTTCGTGCTGGGGGGGAATTTCTGGGACAAGGCTCATGCGCTGTTTGTGCGTACCGCCAAAGTGGTTTCGCCTTGATTTTGAATTGGAATTTATTGTGGCGAGGGGATAAGTCCCCTCGCCACGGGTTTGCATAACGCTCTACTTGATATGTGCAGCAAACCCGATCAGATCCGGTGCAACATCGTCTTTCAACGTCAGCGCCGGAATCTCGTAATCCCCCGCATTTTGCTGCCGAAACGCAATCGGCCGCGTGCTCCACAACTCATCCAGTCGCCGTCCCAGTTCATCAGTTGTCTGCGCATACCGCGTTTCATCCATGCGGCTGGTGCGATAGACAAGGAAGGGCGGTAGCACGTCAAAACCGGGGTAGTGGAGTACCCCGTGCTGGATCGGAAACAGCAGGTCATCAATCGGCCCGTTGATCCCTCGTGGGTTGTAGTGCGACTCCCAGCCTCCGGTCGTAACCATCAACATCGCCCGTTTGCCGCTCATTTTCCCTTCGCCATAACGCTCGCCCCAACGGCTGTCGGAGTGTTCGCCGACGCCGTAGGCAAACCCGTAGGCGTAGACACGTTCGACCCAGCCCTTGAGGATCGCCGGCATCGAGAACCACCACAGCGGGAATTGCAGAATCAGCGCGTCGGCCCACAGCAGTTTCTCCTGTTCGGCGGTGATGTCGGCGGCTTGGGTGCCTTGGGCGTAGGCGAGTTTGGAGTCCAGCGATGGATGAAACGGCTGGCTGTCGTCGCGGGCGGGGGCATCGTCGGCGTCGAGTGTGGTTTTCCAGTTCATTGCATAAAGGTCGGAAACCTGCACGGTATGCCCCGCAGCTTGCAGGCGCTGGACGGTGAAGTCCCTGAGTGAGCCATTGAGCGAGGTGGGTTCGGGGTGGGCGTAAACCAGTAGTACTTTCATGTTGAAGCTCCGTTGCTGAGTGAGGGCAGGATCGGCGTTCAACAGGTATATTGGAAATGAATGTCTGACATATCTGGTATAGAGATGAATAATTTACGGCGACTGGATATCAATCTGCTATTGACCCTGGACGTGTTGCTGGCAGAGCACAACGTCACCCGCGCCGCGCAACGGTTGAACCTGTCGCAGCCGTCGGTGAGTGTTCACCTGGCCAAGTTGCGCGACATCTTCGCCGATCCGCTGTTGTTGCCCGGCCCCCGAGGCATGCGCCCGACGGCGCGTGCCGATGAATTGCGTGAGCCGTTGCGCGAGGCGCTAGAGGCACTGGAACGCGCGGTGGCGCCGGCCAGTGCGTTCGACCCGGCGCAGGCGGCGCACACCTGGCGAATCGCCGCGACGGACTACGGCGAATCGACCATCGTCCTGCCGGCCCTGAGCGGGTTACGCGCAAAGGCGCCGGGCACGCGTTTGGCGGTGATCGACCTGACGCCGCCACAATTGGTCAAGCAAGCCGAGCAAGGGGTGTTTGATCTGGCGCTGCACATCACAGAAGAGGCGCCGCTGGAGTTGCATCAACGCGTGCTGTTCACCGAGCACTACGTGTTGGCCGGTCGAATCGGGCATCCGAAGCTGAAGCGTAAACCGAGCCGCGAAGAGTTCTGCGCGCTGGAACACGTGATGGTTTCGCGCGAAGGCGGGGGCTTTTTCGGGGTGACTGACAAGGCGCTGGCCGATGTCGGGTTGCAGCGCAAAGTGGTGTTGTCGGTGCCGCACTTTCTGATGGTGATGTCGGTACTGGCGAGCACCGATCTGGTGGCGATGCTGCCGTCACGCTTGGTGCGCGGCAACCCGGCACTGCAAGTGGTCGACGCGCCGCTGGAAGTGCCGGGCTACGAGATGGCGATGTTCTGGGGCGAACGGCTGCATCGCGATCCGGCGCACAAATGGTTTCGCGAGCATTTGGCCGCGACGGTGTGACCGTCAGGCATGGCCGAGGGCAACCGCGAACGACACAACGATCATGCAAGCGAAGGCGAAATTGAGATTCATGCGGGGTCCATCCTGGCCTGTTTAGAGTGGGTGCATTCTGAACAGGTTGAATGCAAAGGAAAAATTCGGCTTGTCGATTCCAATGATCGAAGCAATCGATAGCTGTGTGTTTGTGTTTGCCCGACGCTTTCGCTAATCTGCGCGAAACCTGCAATTACAAGCACAAACAGGCAGAATCATGCACGATCATTCCGTCACCGAGCTACCGTCCCTGCGCCGACAGAAAATCCTTTTGATCCTGGAACGCGACGGCAAGGTCATGGCCTCCGAGCTGAGCCAGCATTTTGCGGTGTCCGAAGATACGATCCGCCGCGATCTCGCCGAACTCGATAACGCCGGGCTGGTGCAGCGCGTACACGGCGGGGCGTTGCCGCGGCCCAAAGACACCGGCAAGGATTACTTCACCCGCATCAGCGAAACCGATGAAGTGAAGACCCGCCTGGCGCAGCTCGCTGCCGGACGGGTCAAGGACGGCCAGATCGTGCTGTTCGATTCCGGCACCACCACGTTGCAGATCGCGCGCTCATTGCCTGCGGACATCCGGATCACCGCTGTTACCACGTCGCCAATGACCGCGATCACACTCGCCGAATACCAAGGCATCAAGGTGATTCTTGCGGGCGGGCAACTCAATCTGGCGACGATGTCGGTCAGCGGCCACGAAACCGTGCGGCTGCTGCAAAGTATCAAGGCTGACGTGCTGTTTACCGGGGTCTGCGCGATTCATCCGGAGGTGGGGCTGAGCTCGCTGTATTTCGATGAGGTGCCGGTGAAGCAGGCATTGTTCGAGAGCGCTGCGCAGGTGATTGCTGTGACCACGGCGGACAAGCTGGGGGCGGTCGAGCCGTTTGTGGTGACGCCGTGCAATCGCGTGCATACGCTGATTACCGAGCAGCATCTGGCATCGGGCAGTGTTGAGGATTATCGGCGGTTGGGGATTGAGGTGGAGCAGTTGTCTGACTGAGTTTTGTAATCAGCGCTCAACCCTGTAGGAGCTGCGGCACGCTGCGATCTTTTGACTTTGATTGTAAAAAACAAGATCAAAAGATCGCAGCCTGCGGCAGCTCCTACAGGTTTATTGGTGTACATGGATTATGTGTACGACGCGGACACTGTGGGAGCTGGCTTGCCAGCGATGGGGCCAATACAGTCAACGCAATTTTTCAAGCATCTGGTAATACCACATCCCCGCCGCAAGCAACGGATTGCCGAGCAAATCCCCCATCGGCACGCGAATGTGCTGACACGCCGCGAACGTATCGTACTGCTCCATCTGCCCGGTAATCGCCCGGCTCATGATTTCGCCCATGATGTGCGTCGTGGCGATGCCATGGCCGGAATAACCCTGGCAGTACCAGACGTTGTCCGAGAGTTTCCCCAGTTGCGGGATGCGGTTGATGACGATGCCCATCGCGCAACTCCACTGATAATCGATCTGCACGCCTTTGAGCGCCGGGAAGGTCTGCTCGATGCACGGGCGCAGTTCGGCAGCGATGTCGCGTGAGTCCTTGCCGCTGTAGTTGGCGCCGCCGCCAAACAGCAGACGACCGTCGGCGGTGAGACGGTAGTAGTCGAGGACAAAGCGGCAGTCGTACACCGCGAGGTCTTCGGGGTTGATCTGCCTGGCAAGATCGCCCAGCGGCGCAGTGGTGACAATGCCGCCCATGGCCGGGAAAATCTTGCCTTTGAGCTGGCCGGGTTCGAGCTTGTGATAAACGTCGCCGGCCAGCATCACCTGGTTGGCGTCGATCTGGCCGTGGGCAGTTCTCACGCCTGGTGTGTCACCGTGAATGATCTCCAGCACTTCGCTGTTTTCGAAGATCAGCGCACCGAGACTTTCCGCCGCCCGCGCTTCACCGATGCACAGGTTGAGCGGGTGCAGGTGCATGTTGCGGGTGTTCTTGATCGCGCCGTGGTAGAGGTCGCTTTGCAGCAGATCGCGCACCTGGCTGCGGTCGAGCAGGCTGACCTCGTCACCCAGACCGCGACGCACGGCTTCTTCGTAGTCCTTGCGCAGATCGGTCATGTGGCTTGGCTTGTACGCGGCGTGCAGGTGGCCGTGTTTGAGGTCGCACTGGATGGCGTATTTTTCCACGCGATGTTTGATGATTTCATGTCCGCGCCAGCGCAGGTGCCAGATGAAATCGTCCACTTCGTCACCGAGTGTCGGGCGCATCTGTTTGCGCATCGCGCCGTCGCCGGAGAGGCTGCCGGTGACCTGCCCGCCATTGCGCCCGGTGGCGCCCCAGCCGATTTTGTTACTTTCGACGATGGCGACCTTCAAGCCTTTTTCGGCGAGTTCGACAGCGGTGGCGACGCCGGTGAAGCCGCCGCCGATGATCACCACATCAACCTTGTGCCGGCCCTGCAGGGTCGAGTAGTCGGTCTCGTGGTTGAGGGTGGCGGTGTAGTAGGAATTGCAGCGATTGGTCATTTTAATTTCCACACAAATTCGGGAGACAGGATGCAGTCCCCTGTGGGAGCTGGCTTGCCAGCGATAGCGGAGTGTCAGTCACCAGAGATGCTGAAGGTGCCGACCCCATCGCTGGCAAGCCAGCTCCCACAGGTTGCATTGGTGTAATCAGGCCTCGGTCAGATACCAACGCCAATCCTGCTCACCCACTTCTGCCATGAACTGCCGATACTCGGCACGCTTCACCGCCAGGTACACCCCGAGAAATTCCTGGCCCAGCGCATCCCGTGCCCACACCGAATTTTCCAGCGCTTGCAGCGAAGTCAGCCAATCGGTCGGCAGCAATTCCTTGGCTTGCGCATAGCCGTTGCCCGTAACCGGCGCGCCCGGATCAAGGTTTTCCCGAATGCCACGATGGATGCCGGCAAGAATTGCCGCCGCCGCCAGATACGGGTTGGCATCGGCGCCGCAGATGCGGTGCTCGATGTGGCGGGTGTTGGCCGGGCCGCCGGGTACGCGCAGGCTGACTGTGCGATTATCGACGCCCCAGGTCGGCGCCAATGGCGCGTAGCTGTTGGCCTGGAAGCGCCGGTAAGAGTTGGCGTTCGGGCAGAACAGCAGCAGCGAATCAAGCAACGAAGCGAGCATGCCGCCAATCGCTGTGCGCAGCAGCGGTGTGCCGGCCGGGTCTTGCGAGGCGAACAGATTACGCCCCTCGTCATCGGCGAGGCTGACATGCATGTGCATGCCGGTGCCGGCCAGATCATCGAACGGCTTGGCCATGAACGTCGCCTGCATGCCGTGCTTGTGCGCCACGGCTTTGACCAGTCGCTTGTAGCGCACCGCCTGGTCCATCGCCTCCAGCGCATCGCCGTGTTCGAGGGTGATTTCCACCTGACCCGGTGCGTATTCCGAGATTGCCGTACGCGCCGGAATGCCGTGCAGTTTACAGGCGCTGTAGAGGTCGGCGAGGAACGGTTCGATCTGTTCCAGCTCGCGCAATCCGTAGACCTGGGTATGTCGCGGTCGACCGCCGTCAGCATCCAGCGCCGGTTGCGGTCGCCCGTTGTGATCGCGTTTGGCATCGAGCAGATAAAACTCCAGCTCGCAGGCCATCACCGGGTTGTAGCCCTCGGCCTTAAGGCCGTCGATGACCTTGATCAGCAGGTGTCGCGGGTCGGCAATGCTGGCGGGCATGCCCTCGGTCGGGTGCATGCTGACCTGCACCGCAGCGGTCGGAATCTTGCGCCACGGCAGGCGCACCAGACTGCCTTCCAGCGGATAGGCGCGGCAGTCGATATCGCCGACGTCCCAGACCAGACCGGAGTTCTCGACGTCCTCACCTTGCACGGTCAGACCGAGGATGGTGCTGGGCAGCGGGCGACCGCTTTCATACACGGCGAGCAGTTCTTCGCGGTGCAACAGCTTGCCGCGCGGCACGCCGTTGGCGTCGAGGATGAACAGCTCGATCATGTCGATGTCGGGGTTTTGTTCAAGGAACAGACGTGCGTCTTCAATGGCTGCGAATTTCATGGCAAACACTCACGTTGGCGCCGCACAGGCGCGCAGATTCAGGCCGGACGCGGTGCGATAACAGGCGCGGGCGTCTTGGGCAGGGATATCAAAAAGTCTGGAGAATTCGCTGATGCCAATCAGTCAGGAAAAACACAGAACCTTGTGGTGAGGGGATTTATCCCCGATGGGGCGCGAAGCGGCCCCACTTAACCAAAGGCTGGGAACTGCTGCGCAGTCCAACGGGGATAAATCCCCTCGCCACAGGTTTAGCGTTGGCATCAGTGCTTAACGGATATCCGGCGGGCGTGCGGAGTGACGCAGCTTGGAACGGCGCAGGGCCATTGGGAGATTGACGATACGATTCATACGCCGCCCCTTTGAGAGAGGGCGCGCAGAGTAGAGACGTTCAACGATTCTGATTGTTGTAGTGACGTGCTCATAACGCATGTTTCCGTTGGCGGAAAACGTCGGCGGCGGGACTGACCCCTCAACCGGTGTGCCCGGATAGTAAGGGGGAATCTGCGGGCGTGTAAACGACTGTTTCGGGGACTGAGCAGTGTGCCCACAGGAAAGCGGCGAATCAGCCGCCGGTCATGTTCATGAAGCGTACGACCTGGACGTCGTCGTTGATTTCGAAATTATGCCGATACGGTTTGATTTTCATCGCCTCGATGATGGCGTTTTCCAGACGTTGCGGATGCCCCGGATGAGCGCGCAGCACCGCTTTCAAATCCACCGAATGTTCGTTACCCAGACACAGTAGCAGGCGACCTTCGACGGTGAGCCGCACGCGATTGCAGGTGCCGCAGAAGTTGTGGCTGTGCGGCGAGATAAACCCGAGGCGAATCTCTGGTGCCTCGGCCAGACGCCAATAGCGCGACGGGCCTTGAGTCGATTCCGTCGAGTCGATCAGGGTGTAGCGCTCGGCAATTTTTTCACGCACCTGCACGCTGGAAAAAAACGACTCCGCGCGGCTGTGGTCGCTGATGATCCCTAGCGGCATTTCCTCGATGAAAGAGATATCGAGCTGATGGTCGATGGCAAAACTCACCAGATCATTGATCTCGTGATCGTTGCGGCCCTGCATCACCACGCAGTTGAGCTTGGTACGAGTGAAACCGGCCTGGCGCGCGGCATCGATGCCGTCGATCACTTGTGCCAGATCGCCGGTGCGGGTCATCTGTTTGAAGCGCTCGGGATCGAGGCTGTCGAGGCTGATGTTCAGGCGCTTGACCCCGGCGTCGAACAGCGGCGCGGCGAGCTTGCCCAGTTGCGAGCCGTTGGTGGTCAGGCACAGTTCCCGCAGGCCGGGCAGCGCGGCGATCTGCTCACACAACTGCACCACGCCGCGACGGATCAGCGGCTCGCCGCCGGTGAGGCGAATCTTGCGGGTGCCCAACGCCACGAAGCTCTGCGCCAGTTGGAAGATTTCTTCCAGCGTCAGCACTTGCTGGCGTGGCAGAAACTGCATGTCTTCAGCCATGCAATAGACACAGCGGAAGTCGCAGCGGTCGGTCACCGACATGCGCAGATAGTCGACCCGGCGGTTGTGAGCATCGATCAGGACGCGCTCTGTCATGACTGCCTCGCAGTATTGAAACCGCTGATGAACGGGTTTGGACGGGCAGGGTAGGCGTAACTGCCACAGGCGTCCAATCAGTGAAAGTTAACGGCTGATTGATAGCGTCGATGACCAACATCGCCAGCAGGCTGTCCTCCACCACCGATCCATGTGGGAGCTGGCTTGCCAGCGATTAAGCCAGCACAGTCGATATTAATGTTGACTGACCCACCGCCACCGCCACCGCCACCGCCAGCAGGCTAGCTCCCACAGGAAAGCTGTGTTGGTCGAAAAATCCATGAACACCGCAACACCCTGTGGGAGCTGGCTTGCCAGCGATTAAGCCAGCACAGTCGACATTGATGTTGACTGACCCACCGCCATCGCCAGCAGGCTAGCTCCCACAGGAAAAGCTGTGTTGGTCGAAAATCCATGAACACCGCGACACCCTGTGGGAGCTTGCTTGCCAGCGATGAGGCCAGCACAGTCGACATTGATGTTGGCGGACCCACCGCCATCGCTGGCAAGCCAGCTCCCACAGGAAAGTTGTGTTGGTCGAAAATCTGTTAACACCGCAATCCCATGTGGGAGCTGGCTTGCCAGCGATTAAGCCAGCACAGTCGACATTGATGTTGACTGACCCACCGCCATCGCTGGCAAGCCAGCTCCCACAGGTTTTGTGGTGTGCTTAAGGGTTATTGCGCACCAAACATCGCGGTCCAGTAAATCCCCGCATCGCTTTTCGGATCGGTCGCATAAGCGGCGCCCAGTTCCTTGTATTGCGGGTTCATCAGGTTGGCGCAGTGGCCGGGGCTGGCGAGCCAGCCGTCGATGACTTTGCCCGCGGTGTCTTGGCCGGCGGCGATGTTTTCGCCAACCAGTTGACCGCTGTAGCCCGACAGCTCAGCGCGATCGCCGGGGGTGCGGCCGTCGCGGTCTTTGTGGTCGAGGTAGTTTTTGTTGGCCATGTCGCGGCTGTGATCCTGAGCGACAGTGCCCAAGGTCGCATTCCACGCAAGCGGTGCGGCGGCGGCAAAGGCCTGGCCGCCACACTGGCGGGGCTGGCTGCGCGCGGTGTTGAGTTGTTCGAGCAATTTTTGCCCTTCACTCTGCGCGTCGCCAAGTTTGGCTGACAGCAGCGGCCGCGCCAGCACGATGCGCCAGTCGCGATCGGCGCGGCTGACGCCGACATCGACAAACTGCGGATCCAGCACCACCTGACAGAAACTCTCCTGAATCGCCTTCATCGCCGACGCTGCATCGCGCGGGCCGTTAAGGGTGATCGCCTGTACGTTGACCATCGGGTAACTGGCGCTGGCCATGGCTTGCTGCAGATTGACGGCGCCGCTGGCCGGCAACCTCAGGCGTGGATCAGCCGACAGGGGCGGCAACTCACTGGACGCCTGCGTGCCACAACGTTGCGGCTGGCTGCGATAGCTGTTGATCGACTCGATCAGTTGCAACTCGTCGGTGGCCAAGGCCGAGGCGGCAAACATCAGGCCTGCGGACAGCGCGGCAAATCGCAAAACGGACGGCATGAAGCGCATGGAATTCTCCCTTGAGCTGAATGCGCACATGATGCGCGAAACGCCCCCGGTGGGTGCAATGTCTTTTTCTTCAGTCGACGGTTTTTTCTACGGAACGCTGTGCGCGATTTCGCCGTCTACACTCAGCCAAGACCCCGGGATCCGGGCGTCTCCCCGACGTAACACCTTGCCCGCATCGGGCCCTGCCGGAAGAATTCACATGGGATTGAAATGGTTGGCTGGCTGTTTCGCATTCACTCTGTTGGCCAGCGCTGCCTGGGCCACCGATCAAGCACCGATCAAAGCCAAGGCTGAAGAGAAAGCCCAGATGCTGGAAGAAAAAGCCGCCGATAAAGTCAGCGCGGCACCGGCGCCGAAATCCGAGGCGATCACCCCGAAGGAAGTGCAGGCGGTAGACCCTGCCGGCGCCGCGCCGCTGGATGATCCGATCACCTGTCTGGCGCGTAGCATCTACTGGGAAGCCAAAGGCAAGGACACCCCGGAAATGGAGGCCGTGGCCAGTGTGGTGATGAATCGCCTCGGCCACGAAGGTTTTCCAGACACGGTGTGCGCCGTGGTCAAGCAAGGTTCGGAAACCAGAAGCTGCCAGTTTTCCTGGTGGTGTGACGGGCGCCCGGATCAGGTCCAGGAAGACGCCGAGTACGCGCTCGCCAAGGAAGTTGCCGGCAAGGCGCTGAACCGTCAGCTCAAGGATCGCACCAACGGCGCGCTGTATTTCCACGACCGCAACGTCCACCCGAGTTGGGCCAGGGAATACCGGAAAACCGCCGAGACGAAAAAATTCCTCTTCTATAAACCCGCCGGCGGCGATGCGCGCTAGGCGCAGACTTCCCGCACACAATCGCGCAACCAACGATGCGCAGGGTCCGCATCCATGCGCGGGTGCCAGAGCATCGACACGCTGATCTGCGGCATCTTCAACGGCAGGTCGAAACTGTGCAGGCCCGTGCGCAGTTTGCTGGTGTGACGCTCCGGGACGGTGGCAATCAGGTCTGATTCACGCACCAGCGTCAGTGCCGCCGAAAACCCGCCGAACGACGTGACGATGTCCCGTGTCAGTCCGCACTCGAGTAGCGCTTCGTCTACCGGGCCGCTGCTGCGCCCGCGCCGCGACACCAGAATATGCTGGCCTGAGGCGAAGCGTTTGGCGCTGACTTTGCCTGCGCTCAAGGGATGGCCCTCACGTACCACACCGATCCAGTGATCGTGAAACAGGATGCGGCTGTGCAGCGTCGGGTCGGTGCTGTCGTCGACCACACCGGTCTCCAGATCCACCCGGCCTTCGCGCAGCAGCGTGCTGTCCTTGTCGGCTTTTTGCACAAAACGCAGACGCACGTTGGGCGCCTCGGCGGCAATGCGGGCGAGCAGGGCGGCAGCGAAGGTTTCAACAAACCCGTCGGTATTGCGCAAGGTGAATGTGCGTTGTAGCCGGGCGGGATCAAGCACTTGCGCGGGGCGCAAAACCGCCTCGGCTTCCTGCACCAGGTGACTGACCCGTTCGCGCAATGCCAGCGCGCGCGGCGTTGGCACCAGGCCTCGACCGGCGCGCACCAGCAAAGGATCTCCGGTGGTTTCGCGCAGACGGGCCAGGGCACGACTCATGGCCGAAGGGCTCAACCGCAGGCATTTGGCGGCGCGGGCGACGCTGCCTTCACGCAGCAGCACGTCGAGGGTGATCAACAGGTTCAGATCCGGCGTGGTCATGACATGGCGTTCGATGCAGGTATTGAATGCAAAGCATGCGTCTTGCGCCTTGTATTGTCCAGGCTCAGGCTATGGCGCAGGTCCTTTGTACAGTGAGCACACCATGCCCAGACAACCCCTCAATACCCAAGCCCGCTGGGCGCTGACCAGTCTGGCGCTGTCGATGTTGATGCCGTCGCTGGACACCAGCATCGCCAATGCCGGGTTGCCGACACTGGCGGCGGCGTTTGATGCGACGTTTCAACAGGTGCAGTGGATTGTTCTGGCGTACCTGCTGGCAATCACCACGTTGATTGTCAGCGTCGGACGTCTGGGCGATGGCTTTGGTCGGCGGCGCTTGCTGTTGATCGGGATAGGCATTTTCACCAGTGCTTCATTGTTTTGCGCGCTGGCCCCGGGACTTGGCTGGCTGATCGGCGCGCGGGCGGTGCAAGGCGTTGGCGCAGCGATCATGTTTGCGTTGACAGTCGCACTGGTCGCCGATGCGGTGCCCAAAACGCGGGCGGGCAGTGCGATGGGGTTGCTGGCGACGATGTCGGCCACCGGCACCACCCTCGGTCCGTCGCTGGGTGGGTTATTGATGGCGCATGTTGGCTGGCAATCGATATTTTTACTCAACGTGCCATTGGGATTGCTCAACGCGTGGCTGGTGTACCGCTATCTGCCCGCAGATCGGGCCGCAGGGCCGCGAGTTGCGTTTGATTACCTCGGCAGCGGGGTGCTGGTGTTGACGCTGGCAACCTATGCGCTAGCGATGACGCTTGAGGGTTTCACGCTGGCGTTGCTGTTGATCAGCCTGTGCGGTGCGGGATTGTTCATCGCGGTCGAGATGAAAGCCAGGGCGCCGCTGATTCGCCTGTCATTGTTCGCCGATCTGCGCCTGAGCGGCAGTCTGGCGCTGACGTTGCTGGTGACGACCGTGATGATGACCACGCTGGTGGTCGGGCCGTTTTACCTGAGTCGCGGTTTGGATCTCAGCCACACGGTGGTCGGGCTGGTGTTGTCGGTTGGGCCGTTGCTGGCTGCGCTCGGTGGCGTGCCGGCCGGACGGCTGGTCGATCGTTTCGGCGCACAGCGGGTGGTGCCGGGCGCCTTGCTCGGGATGGTTTGCGGTTGCGGGTTATTGGCGCTGCTGCCGATGAGTTTCGGATTGCCTGCTTACGTGTTGCCGATGACGGTGATCGCCGGCAGTTACGCGCTGTTCCAGGCGGCCAACAATACCGGGCTGATGGCAGCGGTCAGTCAGGACCAGCGCGGCGTGGTATCGGCGCTGCTCGGGCTGGCCCGCAATCTGGGATTGATCACCGGCGCGGCGGCGATGGGCGCAGTGTTTGCCGTGGCCACCGGCAACCCGACCCAGGCGCCCGCCGCCGTCATCGGCAGTGGCATGCACATCACTTTCGGCGTTGGCACGGCGTTGATGGTCATGGCCCTGATCATCAGCCGAATGCAGATTAACGGCAGGAGTGAACCTGCTGGCGATAGCATCGGTACAGCCAAAGCATCCGGTGACTGAGACTGCCTGGGCCGAAAAATTATGGACACCACAAATCCCTGTAGGAGCTGCGGCACGCTGCGATCTTTTGATCTTGATCTTTGAAAAAGCTGAATCAAAAGATCGCAGCCTCGTTTCACTCGACAGCTCCTACAGGGGATTGAGTAGGGTTTTAGCTGGCGTGGGTACTGATGATGCTCGCCACTTGCTGCGGCTGGCAGTTGAGATACGGCGACTTCCTCAGCCAGCGCTGATCCGGGTACCACGAGAACATGAACTGGCCGTTTTTCAGTTTGTCGATCACCTGTTTCGCAATCTGCGGGCGGACGGCCGGGCAGCCCTGGCTGCGACCGATGCGGCCCTGACGCTTGCTCCACAACGGATTCACGTAATCGGCGGCGTGAATGACGATAGCGCGATCACGCGCCAGATCATTGAAGCCGGGCTCCAGACCATCCATGCGCAGCGAGTAACCATGAGTGCCGCTGTAGCTTTCCTGGGTGCGGAACAAGCCGAGGCTGGACTGATAGCTGCCTTCGACATTGGAAAACTGCGTGGCGAAGTTTTCCCCGGAGTTGGAGCCGTGGGCGACCAGATCACGCAGCACCAGTTTTTTCCGGTTGAGGTCAAAGATCCACAGTCGGCGTTCGGTGGACGGCTGCGAATAGTCGATGATTGCCAGGTGGCGGGACGGCTTCGCACCGTTATTGACCGCACATTGCATGGCGCTCAAGGCACCTTTCAGCGCTTGGGGATTGAGTTCTGGCGCGGCGTGCGCGAGGCTGGTGAAGAGAACCGGCGATGGTTTGCCGGCGGCAAAAGCTGGACTGGTCACGGCGACAAGGGTCGCGGTGGTCAGCAGAAGTCGGCGCAAATACGTCAACATTTATAAAGTGTCCTCAACTTGCTACTTATTTGGCACTTTGGCTCCTGACGTCCAGTCGTAACCTGCAAGCCCGAAGTTCGAGCCTGACTGTTCAGCGCACCTGATGTAAGGTTGGCCATCATCAAGGTGGCCATGGATTGGAGTAAAGCAGTTGTTCAAAAAGTACGCATGCTACTTGAGCATTTGTTTGCTCGCAGCGCCGTTTGTCGCTTGTGCCGATGAATCACTGCCGCCGTTGCAGACGCTGCCGACGCCTCCTGCCGAAATGCCGGTCGAGTTGCAAAGTCCATTGCATGCCGTATTGATCGGTCTGCCACAGACCTGCCCGGCGCTCGCAAAACAGCTCAGCGGCCCGTCGTTGCAACAGTTGCAAGCCTTCTATCAGCAGCAGGACTGGATGCCGGTGTGGGCCAGCGAATCCGGGCGATTGCAGGCCTTGCAGGCGCAATTGCCTTTGTTGGCCGACGATGGCCTCAGTCCGCAACGCTATCCGGTCGCGATCACCGCGCCGCAGGATGGCGAGTTGTGCGCCGATATCGATATCAGCCGCTATTACCTGCAAGCCCTGCAGGATCTGCACTATGGCCGTCTGCTGCAATCGCACTTCGAGCCGTTGTGGCATGCCGATGATTCCCAGCGTGACCGTCAGGCCGAACTGTTGGCGATTGCCGTGCCGGGTATGCATGACATTCCTGCAGCGTTCGACCTGGCCCGTCCGCGTCTGGCGCAATATCAGAAACTGCGCCAGCTCTACGCCGCACAACGCCTCACAGCCTTGCCGAAATGGCAGTCAGTGGGCAGCGGGCCGCTGTTGCGCCCGTCCATGGAAGACAAACGCGTGCCGGAACTGGCCCAGCGCTTATACAGCGAAGGCTATCTGAGCCACGCCATCGGCACGACCGACAATGCTTACGAAGGCGCGTTGGTGGACGCGGTGAAAAGCTTCCAGGCCAATCATTCGTTGCAGGCTGACGGTGTGGTCGGGCCGGGGACGATTGCCGAACTCAACATCAGTCCGATGGCCCGCCGCGAACAGCTGCGGGTCAACCTGGAACGCTTCCGTTGGCTGGCCCAGGACATGGAACCCGATGGTTTGCTGGTCAATGTCGCGGCGGCGGAACTGACTTTGTATCAGGGCGGCGAACCGGTGTGGCAGACGCGCACCCAGGTCGGCCGTGCCGAGCGCCAGACGCCGCTACTCAAATCCCGCGTCACGCGGCTGACGCTGAACCCGACCTGGACCGTGCCGCCAACCATCTGGAAGGAAGACAAACTGCCGGAAATCCGCAAGGACCAGACCTTCCTCAGTCGGCATAATCTGCAAGTGCTGGATGCCAACGGTCAGCCGTTGGCAGCCGCAGACATCGACTGGGACCACCCCGGCAACATCCTTTTGCGCCAGGACGCGGGGCCACGTAACCCGTTGGGGCAGATGGTCATTCGCTTCCCCAATCCGTTCTCGGTGTATCTGCATGACACGCCGAGCAAGGCGTTGTTCGAAAAAGGCCCACGGGCGTTCAGCTCAGGCTGCGTAAGGGTCGAGCATCCGATGCAATTGCGCGATCTGCTGCTCAGCCCGGCGGAAAAGGCGCGTACCGACACCTTGCTCGCCACCGGCGCCACCCATGAGTTTCGCTTGTCGGCGCCGGTGCCGATCCTGATGACCTACTGGACGGCGCAGGTCGACAGCGCCGGTCACGTGCGTTATTCGCCAGACATCTACAGTCGTGACAATGCCTTGTTGGTGGGCCTGGATCGCGCGCATTGAGGTTCAGCGGTCGCGGCGACTCCAGAACACCCGCGCCAGCCACGCATCGATGCTCAACTTGCCGGCGCCGGCGAATACCAGGGGCACCAAAGCTGCCAGGTAAATCGCCGGCAGCTTGAAGTTGCCGAAGCCTTTGTTGGTGATCGCGTAACCCTGCGCCAGTTCGCTCAACGACGACCAGTCGGCGGGCCAGTGCACGGCGGCGGCGGCGACGACGGTCACCACGATCAGCGAAATGGCCGAGATTCGCGTGCCGAAACCGATAAGAATCGCCAACGCGCAGATCAGCTCGGCCCACATCGACAGTTCCCAGTTCAGCGTCGCCGGCAGGTGATCGAATGGGAATGGGAATTTGTCCTGAATGTCTTCGAACCAGTTCTGCCCGTTGAACTTCTCGAGCCCCGACTCGAAAAATTCCCAGGCGATAAACACGCGCAGGGTCAGCGGCGCCAGCCAGGCACCGGCGTGGTCAAGGTTCAGGTGCAAGCCTTTGACGGCGCTCGAAAGGGTGGTGGTCATGGGGAATCTCCGGTGGATCGGGTGAATGGGATCGACCGGGTGATTTGAGCGTTGGGGTGTATCGTTGGTGTGTCGCCACTGTGCGGATTTGTGCATTGGATGTGTCTGCCGCCTGGCGGTACACAGTGCGATACAGTCCATCGCAGTCCCTTGTAGGAGCTGCCGAAGGCTGCGATCTTTTGATTTGGTTTTTTTAAAGACAAAATCAAAAGATCGCAGCCTTCGGCAGCTCCTACATTGGGATAGTGTCTGGTCTTGGAACATGTGCGGAACGTGTAGACGCCATCGCTGGCAAGCCAGCTCCCACAGTGTCTGGCGGCGAACACAAGTTTTCCATCCGACACAAAACCTGTGGGAGCTGGCTTGCCAGCGATGAACGATGATGCGGTCTACAGCTTGGGCACCCGCCACAAATACCAGGCCGCCACCGTCCGATACGGACTCCAGCCCAAACCAATCTCAACCATCTGCTTACGGGTCGGCTGCACCTCTAACCCCTTCAACCGTCGAAACCCCTCGCGCACGCCAAAATCATCCGCCGGCAGGATATCCATCCGCTCAAGGCTGTAAATCAACAGCATCTCCACCGTCCAGCGCCCGACCCCGCGCAGGCTGACCAGTCGCTCGATCAACGCTTCATCATCCGTCGCCAACGCCGTGGCGTAATCCGGCACCACGCCATCCAGCGTCGCTTGGGCGATCCCCTGAATCGTCGCAATCTTGCCCGCCGAAAACCCACAGCTGCGCAGGTGATCAAACCCGGCGGCGACGATTTGCTCCGGTCGCGGAAACGTTTGTCCGGGAAACAACCCGACCAACCGACCGACAATCGCATCTCCAGCCTTGGCATGCAGTTGCTGATAGGCAATCGCCCGCACCAGCGATTCGTACGGATCGCGCGTCGGATGCGGTTGATGCAGGCAAGGGCCGACAGCGGCGATGTGTCGTTGCCAGTCGACATCGAGCGCGGCCAGAAATGAGCTGGCCGCCTGATAAACATCGGTCATGTTATTTCAGCAAACCGTTGACTTCGCCGTAGGTGAACCCCTTCAGGTCGTGGGTATCGAGTTTGCCGCTGGTGAGGAAACTCTTCATCAGCCCACCCATTGCGCCGTACAGGAATTCAGCGATGCCGGAGCCCGCGCTCAATCGGCGCACGCCCAGCGCTTGCAGCTCGCACGGCGAGGGCAGACCGGCGACCCCCAGCACATTGACTGGCAATGAAGTGCCCTTGCAGATCGCTTCGATCTCGTAGGCTGCCGTGACGCCGGCGGCGAACAAACCATCGGTGCCAGCCGCTTGATACAGCGCGGCACGGCGCAGCGTTTCGGCGACGCGATCTTCGGCCGGCACCAGAGCGCGCAGGTAGACGTCGGTGCGCGCGTTGATGAACAACTTTACATCGCGTTTGTTGGCGACCGTTCGGGCCAGTTCGATCTTGCGCGCCAACAGGTCTGGATCAGCCGAGCCGTCTTCGATGTTGATCCCGACAGCGCCGGCCGCGATCACTGCATCGAGTACTTCGGCAACGCGCCCGAGGTCATCGGAATAACCCGCCTCGACGTCTACGGTCAACGGTACGTTGATCACCCGGACGATCGATTCCACGGTCGAAATCAGCCGTTCGAGAGGCAGGGCGTTGCCGTCCGGATAACCATGCGCCCAAGCGACTGCAGCGCTGCTGGTGGCGACGGCGTTGCCGCCCAGCTGTTCGACCAGTCGTGCACCGGTGGCGTCGGCGACGTTGGTCAGGATCAGCAAGTCCTGTTGGTGCAACTGGTGAAACCGAGTGTCGAGCGCGTCCATCGAAATTCCTTTTTTGCAGGTTGATTCAAGTCGTCAGAAAGCCAGTTGTTGCGTGAGCTGTACGGCGGCGTTTTCCAGCCTCAACAGGAATGCTTTGCGTGGCTGACCACCACCATAACCGGTGAGCGAGCCGTCCGCGCCGATCACCCGATGACAAGGCACCACAATCGAGAGGCGATTTTGACCGTTGGCCAGTCCCACCGCTCGACTGGCGCCGGGTTTGCCCAAGCCTGCGGCAACGGCGCCGTAGGTGCTGGTGTGACCGTAAGGGATTTGCTGCAGGGCCGACCAGACTTGCCGGGCGAACTCACTGCCGGGCAGGTGCAAGGCGACGGTAAACGCGGTCAAGCGGCCGGCGAAATACTGCGCCAGTTCACGCTCGATCTGCTGCAAATGCGCGTTATGCCCCGGTGCGACCACGTAGCCATAGCGGTTTTGCAATTCCTCGACTTCCCGGGTCAATGCCGGCCGGTCGAGGAACTCCAGCAGCACCAGACCGCGTTGTTCAGCCATGGCAATCATCGGCCCCAGCGGCGTGGTCAGTCGGGTAAACAAAAGCGGTTCACTTTGGGCGGTGCGGCCCGGGGTGATGTGGAATGACTTCTGAAAGGCATCGCGAAACCCGCTGAGCGATTCATACCCGGAATCGAACGCCGCGTGGTCGATCGAAGTGCCTTGCTTGATCCCACCCAGTGCCATGCCCAGGCGCCGGGTGCGCAGCCAGGCATGGAACGTCATGCCGAAATGCTGCTTGAACCAGCGCCGCAGCTTCAGCGGTTCGATGCCTTCGGCGAGCAATTGCGCATCGCTCCAGCGCAGCTCGGGGTCCGCGTCGACGGCCGCGAGCAAACGCTGTACCCAGTCCGGCGCGATGGCCGCAGCGTCCAGCGGTTTGCAGCGCAGACAGGCGCGGTAACCGGCGCTCATGCATTCGTCGGCATGGGCGAAGAACTCGACGTTCTCCGGTTTCGGTTTGCGCGCCGTGCAACTGGGGCGGCAGAAGATGCCGGTGGTTTTCACGGCCGTGAAGAACACGCCTTCATAGGCAGTGTCGCGTTCGAGCATGGCGCGAACCATCTCGGCGTGGGGCGGCAGGGCAGCGGTTTGTATGTTCATGGGGTGAGAGTAAAACCAGATTCTCGATGGCTCCACCGAAAAATCGACAATGAATTCCGGCTGACGCTGAACTATTGTAGGAGCTGCCGCAGGCTGCGATCTTTTGATGTTGATCCTGAAAAAACAAGATCAAAAGATCGCAGCCTGCGGCAGCTCCTACAGTTTGTTGAGGTCTGCCCATGCATCCGTTTGTAATTCAGCACATTGATCACATCGTCCTGCGCGTCGCCGACTTGCAACGCAGCATCGATTTCTACGGCCAGGTGTTCGGTGCCGAAGTGGTCAAGCGCAATGAACCGCTGGGGCTGGTGCATTTGCGCGCCGGTACGTCGATGATCGATCTCGTTGACCTTGCGGGCGACATCGGCCGCCAGGGTGGTGGGGCGGCGGGTGCGGAGGGGCGCAACGTCGATCACTTCTGCCTGCGCATCGAGCCATTCGATGAAGCGGCTCTGATCGAGCATTTGCGGGCGCACGGCCTTAGCGTGGAAAAAGCCGCCACCCGCTTCGGTGCCGAGGGCAACGGCTTGTCGCTGTACTGTTTCGACCCGGATGGCAATCAGGTCGAACTCAAAGGTCCGTCGCAGGCTTAAGCCCGTTTCGCAGGCCCATCCAGTCAGGCGGTGCTGTCGCGGTACAGCAACCGCAGGCGCGTCAAGTCGGGTCGAACTTTTTGCGTCAGAAGGAACTCTGAAATGTCCGAGGGCTGTGGTTTCGTTAGAAAAAACGATCTGCGCGGTCAGAAATGTCGTTTGACGTGTAAAATTTCACGCGACGTTTTTACACCCCGAATGGCCCCAGGCGGCCTCACCAAGAGCGACATACATGCAAGCAAAGGCCCGTGAGGTTTATGTGCCACCGGTGCTGCAAGATTTGCGGGCCGGTACTGCCGAACTGCACATCGCACTGGAAAAACGCCTTCCTTTTTTTTCCGATACGCTCGATATACCTGCTTTTGAGCGGTTGATGGCGGCCTATCACGGCTTCTATTTTCCGCTGGAAAATGCATTGCAGCGCAGTGGTTCAGTCCCCGACGATTTCGACCTGACGCCACGCCTCAAAACCTCGACATTGCGCGGCGATCTGCAAGCGTTGGGGTTAGCGCCCGCTTCGCTGGAAAACCTGCCGATCTGCGACCAGTTGCCCGTGATTGATTCGAGCGCCGCGTGCCTGGGTGTGCTGTACGTGCTCGAAGGCGCAACCCTCGGCGGACAGATCCTGCGTCGAGAAATCTCCGCACGGTTGGGCCTTGAAGCAGACAACGGCGCTGCCTTCCTCGATGTCTATGGCGCTGCCACCGGCCGTCGCTGGCGCGAATTTATCGAATACCTGGGCAATCGCCCGATGGACGCCGATGAGCGCGAAGCCGTTGTGATCGCGGCGCAAACCACATTCAGTTGCTTCGAGCGCTGGCTCGATTGCCAGGAGGTATTGGCATGAACCCGCAAGACAAGAAAGATTTTGAAGAGCTGCTGGCCAACTGTGCTGACGAGCCGATCCGCTTCCCCGGCGCAATCCAGCCTCACGGGTTGCTGCTGACGTTGAGCGAACCGGCGCTTGAGATCATTCAGGTCAGCGCCAACGTCGAAACCCTGCTGGGCCGTGCGCCAGAGGCGTTAATTGGCCAGCCATTGCTGGATTTGCTGGGTGAAGTGCACACAGCACAGGTGCGTGAGGCCTTGCAGCAAGCGGCATTCTTCGACGCGCCGCGGTTGTACCTTCACCTCAATGGCACCGCGTTCGAGGGGTTGCTGCATCGACATCAGGGCGTATTGATTCTTGAGCTGGAGATTCACGTCGAAAACTTCCAGCCGCGCAACGTCGCTGGCAATCAGACAAACCTGGGGCGCATGCTCCAGCGTCTGCAAGCGGCCACGACTTTGCAGGCGCTGTACGACATCAGCGTCAAGGAAATCCAGGCGATGACCGGTTACGACCGGGTGCTGATCTATCGTTTCGAAGAGGAGGGCCACGGTCAGGTCATCGCCGAAGCGTCCGATCCGTCGATGGAAGTCTTCAACGGCCTGTTCTTCCCGGCCTCGGATATTCCCGAGCAGGCGCGCGAGTTGTATCGCACAAACTGGCTGCGCATCATCCCCAACGCCGACTATCAACCGGTGCCGCTGGTGCCGAAGTTGCGTCCGGGTACGCAGACGCCGCTGGATCTGAGTTTCGCGACACTGCGCAGCGTGTCGCCGATTCACTGCCAATACATGAAGAACATGGGCGTGCTGTCGTCGATGAGCATTTCCCTGCTCAAGGGCGACAAACTCTGGGGCCTGATCAGTTGCGGCAACCGTCAGCCGCTGCATGTACCGCATGAATTGCGTATCGCGTGCCAGACCATCGGCCAGGTGCTGTCGCTGCAGATCAGCGCGATGGAGGCGCTGGAGGTCAGTCGCCAACGTGAAGAGAAGGTCGAAGCGTTGGCGCTGCTCAATCAGGCAATGATCGATTCGCCGCAAAATGTCTTCGACGGCCTGGCCAATCAGCCACAGGTTCTGATGGCGCTGGCCAATGCCGGCGGTGTCGCAATCATTGAAGACAAGCAGTTGCATCGTTATGGCAACTGCCCGGAACCGGAAGAAATCCGCGCCCTGCACAAATGGTTGCAGGACAGCGCTGAGCCGGTGTTCGCCAGTCACCATCTGGCCAGCGTTTATCCACCCGCCGCGCAGTTTCCCCAAGTGGCCAGCGGCGTACTTGCCATGAGCCTGCCGAAACCGGTGGACAACGGCGTGCTGTGGTTCCGGCCGGAAGTGAAAGAAAACATCAACTGGAGTGGCGATCCGCGCAAGCCGCTGGATCTGGAAAATTCTGATGCGGGCATGCGCCTGCGTCCGCGCACCTCGTTTGAAATCTGGAAGGTCGAGATGGCCGGGATTTCCGCCAAGTGGAGCCATGGCGACTTGTTTGCGGCCAATGACTTGCGCCGTTCGGCGCTGGAAAACGATCTGGCCCGTCAGGTACGGCGTGAGCAGGAGGCCGTGCGTGCCCGCGATGAACTGGTGGCGGTGGTTTCCCACGACCTGCGCAATCCAATGACCGTCATTTCGATGCTCTGCGGCATGATGCAGAAAGCGTTCAGCTCCGACGGCCCGCACACCTCGCGGCGAATTTCCACGGCCATCGACACCATGCAACAGGCGGCCGGGCGGATGAATACGCTGCTGGAAGACTTGCTCGACACCTCCAAGATCGACGCCGGGCGCTACAGCATCACACCGCAGAAACTCGACGTCAGTCAGATGTTTGAAGAGGCGCAAGCCTTGCTCGCGCCGCTGGCACTGGACAAGGACATCAGCATTTCCTTCGCGGCTGATCCGGATCTGCGCATCCATGCCGACCCGGAGCGGCTGTTCCAGGTGTTGTCGAACCTGGTGGGCAACGCCATCAAGTTCACCCCGCGTCTCGGCACGGTGGGCGTGCACGCGAAATCAGTTGGCAATCAAATCGTCTTCACCGTGCGCGACAGTGGCGAAGGTATTCCCAAGGAACACCTGCCTCACGTGTTCGACCGTTACTGGACGGTGAAAGAAGGTAATCCGACTGGCACCGGCCTGGGTTTATATATCAGCCAGGGCATCGTCGAGGCTCATGGCGGCCGGATCTTCGCCGAGAGTGAACCGGGGCAGGGCAGCGAGTTCCGCTTCACCGTGCCCCGCCTCGACTGATCCAATTGCCTGCACTTCGCCCCTGTAGGAGCTGCTGCAGGCTGCGATCTTTTGATCTTGTTTTTAAAAAACAAAGTCAAAAGATCGCAGCCTGCGGCAGCTCCTACACGGGTTAGTCGTTTCAGTTTCAGGGTGATTTTCTTCAATACCGCAAATAAGACGCTGGTTACCTTGAGCACCTTGTTCCTCGATTTGAAGCAGGTGTGCGATGAGTCTTGTTCTTTCGATGGCGGCGTTTGCCCTGGCGGCGTCCATTACCCCCGGCCCGGTCAACATCGTGGCGCTGAGCTCCGGTGCGCAGTTCGGCTTTCGCGCCAGCCAGCGACATGTCGCCGGGGCGACGTTGGGGTTTGTGCTGTTGCTGGTACTGATGGGATTGGGCCTGCACGAAGTCCTCAAGCTTTGGCCGTTCATGACTCGCGTGGTGCAACTGGCCGGGGTGGCGTTTTTACTGTTCATGGCCTGGAAACTCGCAACCGATGACGGGCAACTGAATGCCGGCGACTCGGGGCGTGCGCCATCCATGCTCTATGGCGCGGTCATGCAATGGCTCAATCCAAAGGCCTGGCTGGCCTGCGTCGCCGGCATGGGTGCGTTTGTCGCTGATGGCGAAGCACGATTGGTCTGGCAGTTTGCGGCGGTGTATCTGGTGATCTGCTATGTGTCGGTGGGCTGCTGGGCGTATGCCGGGACGTTTTTGCGTGGGTATCTGGGCAATCCGGCGGGGATGCGCCTGTTCAATCGGCTGATGGCGGGGTTGTTGGTGGTGAGCGCGGTTTATCTGTTGCTGCCGTAGTTTGCTTGAGGATCAAAAGATCGCAGCCTTCGGCAGCTCCTACACCGATCCCTGCAGGAGCTGCCGAAGGCTGCGATCTTTTGATTTTGAACGATGCGGTCAGCCGCGATACTGGCCGGGCGTCGCCGCCAGATGCTGCTTGAACGCCCGTTGGAAATGCGCCTGATCGGCAAACCCCGCCTCTAGTGCCACATCGGCAATCAACTGTCCGTTGCGTAACCGCTCGCGAGCGAACTGGATGCGTTGGTTGACCAGAAAGGCATGGGGCGTCATGCCGAAATGTTGCTTGAAGGCGCGGATCAAATAGGACGGTGACAGCTGCGCCGCGCGGCAAATGTCATCCAGGCTCAGCAGATCGGTGCAGTGTTCACGGATGTAGTCGGCGGCACGTTCCAGCTTGAAGTTCGGTTCGCGCAATGGCTGTTCTGCCGGATTCAGGCGCAATTGCAGATCGGTGAAAAACTCCACCGCTGCGCTCTGTTTGCGCAGCACATCCTGCTGGTGGTCTACGAGAGTTTCATACAAGTCGTTGAGATCGCTGAACAGGCTGGCATCGTTGACATGGGTGGTCGCAAACCGGCGAAACTCAAGCTCCACACTGAAACCCAGCTGATGTTGCAGATCGGTCAGCCAAGGTGTCTCGACGTAAAGCATCACGTACGACCACGGCTGATCATCGATCGGATTGCACGCATGCACATCCCCCGGATTCATCAATACCACGGTGCCCGCCGCCACCTCGAACTGCGCCTGTTCATGCACATACGTGCTGCGCCCGGCAGTGATCGCACCAATGGAAAAATGCGCGTGGGAATGCCGCGCGTAGCACACCTCGCGACCATCGGCGATGGCCCGCGCCTCGATGAACGGCAGGGCCTCATCACGCCAGAAGCGCGGGGCCTTTTCAGGGTTTTTGGCGGCAGCGTGTTTCATCATCGTCCTTCCCGGCGGGCCAGCGTCCGAGTGTATTAGCTCCGGCCGGCAAAGGCTCGTTCCAGTTCGGCGATGTCGAGTTTTTTCATCGTGAACATTGCCTGCATTGCCCGTTGCGACTTGCTGGTGTCCGCATCCAGCATCATCTGCATGAAGGCCACCGGCACTATCTGCCACGACACGCCAAACTTGTCCTTGAGCCACCCGCATTGCTGGGCTTCTACGGGGCCTCCGGCAGAAAGGTTGCCCCAGAAATGGTCGACTTCTTCCTGATTCTGGCAGTTGACCTGGAACGATATGGCTTCACTGAACTTGAACAGCGGCCCGCCATTGAGCCCGGTAAAGGTATGCCCATCGAGTTCAAAACTGACGGTCATCACGGCACCTTCCGGCTGCCCGTGAAACTCCTGGCCGACCTTGCTGTAGTGGGTCAGACCGGTGATTTTCGCGTGATCGAAGATCGAGCAGTAGAACTTCGCGGCGGCTTCAGCCTGATTGTCGAACCACAGGCACGGAGTGATTTTTTGAAAGCGTTGCATGGCAGTCGTCCTCGGCAGGTAAGACATGCTGGATTAACAGCGTAGTCAGTCCTTGGTCGATTAGTGGTGCCGTAGATCGGTTTAAACTGGCTTGCGGGAATGTGTTTACGCACGGTACACACAGGTGAACAGAGGAGACCCACCATGGACCGATTCACTGGCGGCTGCCTTTGCGGCGACATCCGTTTCGAAGCTTCAGGCCAGCCCTATCGCGTGGGGCTTTGTCACTGTCTTGACTGCCGCAAACGCCATGGAGCGTTGTTTCACGCGTCGGCGATTTTTCCTGAAAGCGCGGTGACGGTTACCGGCGAAACGCGTGACTACAAAGGGCGGTTTTTTTGCCCGCGCTGTGGGTCTCCGGTGTTTACGCGTTCGGCTGATGAAGTTGAGGTGAACGTGGGATCGCTTGATCAGCCTGATCAATTCAAACCCACTTATGAGCTCTGGACGATTCGGCGTGAGTCCTGGTTGCCGGCGCTGCCCGTTGCTCACCATTACGAGCGGGATCGAGAGAGTAGCGGGCGTTCTGAGGATTAGTCGGTGACAGGTCAATTGCAGGCTTTTAGCTGAGCTTTTTTGGGTTTATTTGGGTGTATATCCGTTTTTTTGGTGATGGCTTCTTAGGGTTCCGCCCTTACGGCGGGTCACCTTTTCCAAACGCCGAAAAGGTAACCCAAAAGGCTTTGCCCTGACGTTCGGCCCGCTCGCTGGAGCTCGGGGTTCCTTCGCTCCGTGATCCATCCGGGGCATCGCCTCCGGTTTGCTTCGCTGCACCTCCTCTCGATGTTTCCCCCCGGATGAATCCCGGAACGAAGCCTGCCGACGGGCCATTTAGATCAATAGCTGCAGCCGAGCTAACGCTCATCCTGTGGAGTGGTGGAGGAGCAGAGCGGGGCGGTGTGTTACTTGTTTTGCTTTTTTGTGGGAGCCAGCCTGCTGGCGATGACGGCCTGATAGTTGGCCAATCTCGACAAAATGTACTCAAACCTTGTGGGAGCTGGCTTGCCAGCGATGAGGCCGGCAGCCTCGACATCGATAGTGCCTGACCTGATGCCATCGCAGGCAAGCCAGCTCCCACTGGGTCGGGTGTGTGGCTCGCGCAATGATCACTCGCGAATAAACGCCAACAAATCAGCATTAATCGTCGCCGCCTCAGTCGTCGGCATCCCGTGCGGGAATCCCGGATACGACTTCAACGTGCCATTTGGCAGCAATTTCGCCGACAAAGGCCCCGAGTTCTCATAGGGCACAATCTGGTCATCTTCGCCATGCATCACCAGCACCGGCACGGTCACGCGCTTCAAGTCCTCAGTGAAATCGGTCTGCGAGAACGCCACGATGCCGTCGTAATGCGCCTTCGCGCCGCCAATCATGCCCTGACGCCACCAGTTGGCGATAACACCTTCCTGCGCCTTGGCCCCCGCTCGGTTGTAGCCGTAGAACGGGCCGCTCGGTACATCCCGATAGAACTGCGCGCGATTGGCCGCGAGTTGCGCCTGCAAGTCGTCGAACACCGATTTCGGCAAACCACCCGGGTTGCTTTCGGTCTTGACCATCAGCGGTGGTACTGCGCTGATGATCGCGGCCTTGAGGACTTTGTCCTGGCCATGGCGAGCGATGTAGTGGATGACTTCACCGCCGCCGGTGGAGTGGCCGACGTGCACGGCTTTTTTCACGCCCAGATGGTTGACCACCGCCAGCACATCATCGGCGTAGTGATCCATGTCGTGACCGTCCCAGACCTGGCTCGAACGTCCGTGGCCACGGCGATCATGGGCAATCACCCGAAAGCCTTGATCCAGAAAGAACAGCATTTGCGCATCCCAGTCATCGGAGCTGAGCGGCCAGCCATGGTGAAAGTGAATGACCGGGGCGTCCTTCGGTCCCCAGTCCTTGTAGAAAATTTCGACGCCGTCTTGGGTGGTGACAAATCCCATGTTCGCTACTCCTGACCAATGTGGAGGGGCGACCCGCGAGGTGTTCGCGAATCGGTTCGCTGGTACGCGTGTTGCGGTGGCGGCGCAGTGCGAGCCGTTATCAACTGTAGGATTAAAGACGACATGTGCATGACCGGCGGTCGCACCGTCTGGCTTGAGGCGCAATTTAGGCTTTGCTGAAAGGGATAAGCCGAGGCGCGCGCAGGCTTTTATGGCCGCAGTGACGCCCCTTCAGAACACCGTGAGTCTGAGGAAAACCCCGATGCTGACTTTGAATATCAATGGCAAGGATCAAGAGCTCGATGTCCCCGCGGACATGCCGTTGCTCTGGGTCCTGCGCGATGTCGCGCACCTGACCGGGACCAAATTCGGTTGCGGCATGGCGCAGTGCGGCGCGTGCACCGTGCATGTCGATGGCGCGCCGCTGCGTGCCTGTATCACCCCGGCCACGGCCGTCGCCCACGGGCAGAAAATCCTCACCATCGAAGGCTTGTCCACGGATGGCTCGCACCCTGTGCAGCAGGCCTGGGCCGAACTCGATGTGGTGCAGTGCGGTTACTGCCAGTCCGGGCAGATCATGTCGGCCGCTGCATTGCTGGCGAAAATCCCCAAACCTACCGACAGCGATATCGATCAGGCGCTCTCCGGCAACATTTGCCGCTGCGGCACCTACCCAAGAATTCGTGCAGCGGTTAAACGTGCGGCCGAGATCGGTTGAACCCGACGGGGAGAGAGACGATGAACAGTCCCGTATCGCGTCGGGGTTTTCTCAAAGGCAGTGCCATGTTGGGCGGCGGTCTGGTGGTGGCGTTTGCCGTGCCCGGCGGTCACCGGTTTGCCATGGCGGCAGAGAATGAGGGCAAAGTCTTTGCGCCGAATGCCTTTCTGCGCATCGGCGCCGACAACAGCGTCACCGTGCTGCTCGGGCATTCGGAAATGGGCCAGGGCATCTGGACCGGCCTGACCATGCTGATCGCCGAAGAACTGGACGCTGACTGGTCGACCATCCGCGTCGAACATTCGCCCGCGTCGGCGGCGGATTACGGCATGCCCGCTTTTGGCGGCATGCAGATTACCGGCGGCTCGACGTCGACCTGGATGGAGTTCGACCGTTATCGGTTGGCCGGCGCAACGGCCCGGCAGATGCTGGTCGAAGCGGCGGCCAAGCGTTTTGACGTCGCGCCTTCGACGATTCGCACCGAATCGGGCGTGGTGATTGCCGGCGATAAACGCGCGACCTACGGCGAGCTGGCGGACGCTGCCGGGCAACTGCCGGTACCGGATCCGAAATCCATCACGTTCAAGGAGGCCAAGGACTGGAAAGTCATCGGCAAACCGACAAAACGCCTGGATACGCCGGAGAAAATCACCGGCCGCGCCAAGTTCGGCATGGACGTGCAATTCGAGGGTTTGATGACCGCCATGGTCGCCCGAGCGCCGGTTTTTGGGGCGACGGTCAAATCCTTCGAAGGCGCCCAAGCATTGGCGATCCCGGGCGTACATAAAGTGCTGCAGGTGCCGACTGGCGTGGCGGTGATTGCGCAGCATTACTGGGCGGCGAAGCTGGGCCGCGATGCGCTGAAAGTCGATTGGGATCTGGGGCCTCACGCGGATCTGAGCAGCGAAAAACTACTGGAAAGCTTTCGCAAACTGGCCACCACACCGGGCACTTCCGCCAGTCAGGCCGGGGATGCGAAGGGCAACTTTACCAACGCGGCGAAGAAGATTGATGTCGAGTACAGCGTGCCGTATCTGGCGCACGCGCCGATGGAGCCTTTGAACTGCACGGTGAAAATCAGCGCGCAGAAATGCGAAATCTGGACGGGCACGCAGTTTCAGACGCTCGACCAAATGGTCGCCGGCAAGATCACCGGATTGAAACCCGAGCAGGTGGAAATCCACACTGAATTTCTCGGCGGTGGGTTTGGCCGCCGGGCCAATCCGACGTCGGATTTTGTCGCTGAAGCCGTGCAAGTGGCGAAAGCGGCGGGTCTGCCGGTGAAAACCGTGTGGTCGCGGGAGGACGATATCCGCGGCGGTTATTACCGCTCGATGTTTCTGCATCAGGCGCGAATCGGCCTTGGCGCGGATGGGCTGCCACTGAGCTGGCAGCATGTGCTGGTCGGGCAGTCGATCATGACCGGCACGCTGATGGAAGCGACCATGGTCAAGAACGGCATCGACCCGACGTCCGTCGAAGGTGTCAGCGACAGTCCGTACGTCAAAGGTCTGGCCCACCATCAGGTCGATCTGCATTCGCCACAGACCGGGATCAATGTGCTGTGGCTGCGTTCGGTGGGGCATAGCCACACGGCGTTTGTCATGGAATCGCTGATCGACGAAATGGCCACGGCGGCGGGCAAGGACCCGGTCGAATACCGGCGAACATTGCTCAAGGAGCATCCGCGGCATCTCGGTGTGCTCAATCTGGCGGTGGAAAAGGCCAACTGGACAGCGCCGCTGCCGGACGGCCATGCCCTCGGTGTCGCGGTGCACGAATCGTTTGGCAGTTATGTGGCGCAGGTCGCGCAGGTCTCCCAGGACAATCTGGCGATTCGCGTGCATCGGGTGGTGTGTGCGGTGGACTGTGGCATTGCGGTCAACCCGCAGAGCATCGCGGCGCAGATGGAATCGTGCATCACCTTCGGTCTGGGCATGGCGCTGCACAGCAAGCTCACGCTCAAGGACGGTGCGGTCGTGCAGTCCAACTATCACGATTATCAGGTGCTGCGGCTCAACGAGATGCCGGTGGTCGAGGTGCACATCGTGCCCAGCAGCGACAAACCCGGCGGCATCGGTGAGGCCGGTGTGCCGCCGACCGCGCCGGCGGTGGCCAACGCGGTGTACGCCCTGACCGGGCAACGCTTGCGCGAACTGCCGCTGCAACTGTCGGGGGTGTGAGATGAAACGACATCTAGTCTTGGGAACGCTGGTGTTGGTCGGTCTGGGCGGCTATGCCTCGGATTTGTTCGCCGATGATCAGGAGGCCCTGAAAGCCTTCGGCACGGTGCAGAAGGTATTCCAGAGCCCGCGCTGCCAGAACTGCCACATTCCCGGCGATTCGCCGCTGCAATTCGACGCCGGTATCCCTCATGCGATGAACGTGGTGCGTGGTATGGACGGCAAGGGCGCCGCCGGTCTGCCCTGTGCCACTTGTCATGCCGAAAACAATCCACCGGCCAGTTACGGCCCCCATGCACCTCCGGGAGCGCCGCACTGGAGCCTGCCGCCAGCGGCGCACAAAATGGCCTGGATCGGCCTGCCGCCAGACAAACTCTGCGCGATGATCAAGGATCGTTCGAGCAACGGCGACCGCGACTTCGCCGCACTGCTCAAACACGTCAGCGAGGACAAACTGGTGCTCTGGGGCTGGAACCCCGGCGCAGGGCGCGCGCCAGTGCCGGTGCCGCACGACATATTCGTCAACCAGTTCAAGCTCTGGGCCGATGCTGGAGGGCCATGTCCGGTGGTGGGTGGTTGATTGAGTGAGTCCGGGTAGATTTAGCGCTACTCTTAGGAACATTGATGCCAATGGAGTGTGTGATGCTGGTTCCCGGAAAACCTGCCAACGAAGAGGCGCGCATCCAGGCGCTGCGTGGCCTCAATCTTCTCGATTCGGCTCCCGAAGAGCGTTTCGACCGACTCACGCGGTTGGCCAAACGCCTGTTCAATGTGCCGATCGCGCTGGTGACACTGGTGGACAAAGACCGTCAGTGGTTCAAATCCTGCGTCGGGCTCGATGCCACGCAAACATCGCGGGATGTCTCGTTCTGTGGTCACGCGATCCTCAGTGACGACCTGCTGCTGGTGCGTGATGCCCGCGAGGATGAGCGCTTTCATGACAATCCATTGGTGATCGGCGAGCCGAACATTCGTTTTTACGCCGGCTATCCGCTGACCGTGCCCACGGGCAACAAACTTGGCACATTGTGCCTGATCGACACCAGACCCCGTGATCTCGACGAAGAGGAGCGTGCACTGCTGCGTGACCTGGCCGAAATGGCCGAGCAAGAGCTGACGGCGGTGCAGATGGCGAGCATGGACGAGCTGACGCTGCTGTCCAACCGTCGCGGCTTCAAGCAGCTGGCCCAGCATGCACTGGACGCCTGCGCACGGCTGAAACGGCCGGCAACGCTGCTGTTTTTTGACCTCAATGACTTCAAGCAGATCAACGATCTGTACGGCCATGCCGAGGGCGACAGTGCACTCAAGACCTTCGCCGATGTGCTACGCATCGCCTTTCGCGAGAGCGACGTGGTCGGGCGCTTGGGCGGCGATGAATTTGTCGCGCTGCTGACCGGCTCCAGCCATATCGAAACCACAGCGGTCATGGCACGCCTGAAGGAAATACTCGAAGAGCGTAACGCCACGCTGCACCGCGGCTACGCCATCCGCTTCAGCGTCGGCCAGATCGAATACGACCCGAAGCGCCATGAAACCGTGGATCGGTTACTGGCTGATGCGGATGGGGCGATGTATGCGCATAAGCAGGCGTTGAAGGGTAGTTGAATCGGAAACAGCCACGAGCAGGCTTGCATTCACGTAATTGCCTGCTCGGATATTGCGTGCAAAGGGGTTACGCATACCGATGGACTAAGAAAGTCGATGTGAAAGCCTGATGAACCGTCACCGATCGCTAGATGAACGCCGTTGATACCTTCATTCATTTGGGAATTTATTTTGTAGTCAATGTCTGGCGCAATAGCTTCATTCACTCCGATGGCAAACTCCGTCAATTTCAGGCCACGAATGCCGGCAGCAAGATCAAGGAGTTTTATTTGTTCCTCGTCGTTTGTCTTGAATGAAATTATCGTGTTGTCTTGTATCGATAGAAGTGCACCCTCTTGAGCGATGCGATCACTCAGCCATCTAAGTGAGGATTTCAAGCCCGCTGGTAATGTTGGGTTTGGCTTTCTGAGTACCGTCAATATTCCTGCGACTCTTAATGTGCCGGTAAAAGAAAATGGGCTGGGTTCTTCAGGGTGCATATGTGCGTAGTGGACTTCAAAGAACTCCGCAACGGACTGAACAAAATTGCCAGATATATCTTCCGGCAGCAGCGCGTAAGGTTTTGCGTGAGAGTGAATCGAAACTGAGGCTGTGGCGTTATTACCAGACAGGGAGAATTCCTGGTTGGAGTTCAACATGCTCAGCACCGATCGTTGCATCAAGAGGGAATGTTCAAAATTGCTGCGGAGCAGAAGTTTGAGACTGTAGATTACCGCAGTCACGGTGGGCTCGAACACTTGAGTCGCGCAGAAAATACTCTTTTTGCTATCTGTGACTTTTGCGATTTCAAACATCGCTCTTGCAGCTCGGTTGCTAAATGAAAAAACGATTGTGTTTTTGGGTAGTTTCGTCAGCTCAAAAATGTTAGCCGTTTTGAAACCCAGGAGTGCACATTCTGTAAGAAAAACATCCGAGTCGGCGATGATTGAAAATCCCTCATGGCCGAAGAGTGTCGATATCATGTTTGAGGTTGACATGGAACTCTCCTGATGGACAGGCGCGCGGCGTGAGTGTCGCCACGCGCTATTTTTGTTTAATCTTCAGAGTTGGCCCAAGCGAGTGGGGCCCATCCGAAATTTTCAGGTCCAGAAGTAATTCGCTTGAGTTTTTCGTTGATGGTTATTTCGATGCTCATTTGATTTTCCTTTTTTAGTTTTTGTTTTTTACTCCCGGAACTGCTAGGGAGGGATGAATTAGTACCTGAGTTTTTTGACGTGTTAAATGGTTCATTTGATTTTTTTAAGAATAATTTTATCTATCTGTTTTGTCGGTGGCGTGTTTTAGTTATTTGTCTGGGTTCTGGCTGTAGTACCGATCTGAAAATTGAATATCAGTGGTTTTTGTTGTTGTGAGGGGTGAGTGTTTTGTAGTTAGGTCTATTTATGGTTTTTGGGTTTATATAAAACTTGGTCGGAGGGAAGCACAGTGCACGTATCAAAGAAATACCTGACAGAAGCATCTGTTCACGAGGCTTTGCTGTTGGACGATTTAACTGAAAAAAGCAATCCTGACCACGCTGTACGGCTATTGCTCGATGAAGTTCTTCTGGGGCTTGCCGAAAATGGCTGGCCTCAAGCCCAGTTGCAAGTGGGACCACGGATCGTCTCCGCTGAAGAAAATTACGGATTACTTGGATACGACCCGAAAGAGATCACGCTGGGTAGTGAACACACTCGATGGGTCGATGAACACTTCCTCTTGCGAACCCAAACCACGAGTCAGATCCCCAAGGCGCTTCAATTAGCCGCTCAGGTTCGACAACTGGGGCAGACGATCTTGTTGGCTGCGCCGGGAATAACGTTCAGGCGTGATAGCCGGGATCGCTGGCATTGTGCGGAGCCTCATCAAATGGATATCTGGGTATTGGGCGATCCAGAACTGGCATCACATGAAAATTTATTGCGTCTGATCGGCGATATTCTCAAAGTTGCTGCTCCCGAAAAACCCTGGATTTACAGCGATAGCCCACATCACTACACCGAGGGTGGAATCGAAGTGAACGTTCTCATGGACGGTACGCCGGTGGAGGTCATTGAGTGCGGCCTTATAGCGAAGTCTTTGCTGGAGCGTTTGAATATTGACCCGCTGCGACATGGCGGGCTGGCGCTTGGGATGGGGCTGGATCGCCTCACGATGTTACGAAAAGGAATTCCTGATATTCGCTTGTTGCGCGATCAGAACGTGCGCGTGCAGGCGCAAATGCATGATCTGAGTCCATGGACTTCGGTATCGCGCCTGCCTTCAATTGCACGGGATATATCATTGGCGATAACGCCAGGCCTTAGTGAGGAAGTGCTGACTGAAAGGATGTTGCGGGCGGCGGGGGATTGCGCTGACTGGATTGAAGAGATGCAGATAAAGGGACGTTGGCCGTATGCGGATTTTCCAGTCCAAGCCATTGAACGGCTCGGCCTGCTGCCGGGGCAGGAAAATGTGCTTTTGCATGTGGTTTTGCGCGATTGTTCGCGATCAATCACTACCGCCGAGGCGAATGCCTTGTACGCCGAAATTCAGGCGGCAATGCATGAGGGCGCCCCCGGTGCAGGATACAAAATGGATCTGTCCAAGGCGTGACATGTACTGACCACAACCGATACACCACGGACCATGTAGGTGTGAGCCTGCTCGCGATGACTCAGTGTCAGGTGGCAAGGATTCAAAAAGTGCCACCGCCATCGCGCGTAAGCCCACTCCCGCAAGGGCTATGGTGTACTCGGATTTCAAGCATTCCAGAAGATTCTGCATGAGTGAAATTTCATCACTCCGACGGACTCAACGCCTGATAAAACGCCATCCACGTCGAGTGGCAGGTTTCGGTGTCCTTAAGATCGACGGCGGTCATTGCACGTTCCAGCGCCGCGGCTTCGTGCACTTTGTACAACTGGTTGACTGCGGCTTGGGCGATGGCGTTGACCTTGGCGGATGAAAAGGTGTCGGGGACCGTTACGGGCTGTCGTGCGAATGGCGCTCCCTCGACGGTGAGGCGTTCAATCCTGACCTTGCTGCTTGCCGGGTTCTTGGGGCGAGTTCCTCGCAGGTATGCGTCCCCGTCGATTGCCAGTGAAGGCGGTGCCGCGCTGTCGGCTGTTGGCGTCAACAATCTCCAGTCGATATCCCTGCGCAACTGAACCTGCGAGTGTCGGACGAAGACTTCGAAGACCCGGGGCGTGTAGTCGCGTAGCAGCGCGATTATGGCGAACGGCCCCGTGTCGTTCCTCGGTTTGACTGCCGCGCCTGGCTGCGGCACCGGACTCAGTGCAAACAGCTCCAGTGTGGAATCTTCGATATCAATCCGTTGTTGCAAAGGTAGCTCGCAAAACGCCTCCTTGATCAAGGCCAGGCTGGCTTTTTTCATTTGAGCCAAGCGGTTGGTGAGGACGAAAGAGAACTGCTCGCAGACCTTCTTCAATCTGGAAAACTGCGGCGTCATTGTTTCCAGATTCAATTGGGCAAGCCTGGAGTTCCAGCCCGTCATGTCGGGCATCAGTCGGTTGGCCATGTGCAGATCCACCAGGGAATATTGCGGCGGATCGGTTTGCGGTACCGCGATTGCGTCGGTCCAGACCAGCACCTTGTCTTCGAGGTGACGGTGATTGGGGAAAATGCTGCGCAGGTCAGCCAATGCCACCGTATAGGGAGTGGGAAAGACCGGGTGAAAACCGTCACGGCACAGTTGGTCCAGCTGTTGAGTGTGCGCGCGGAAGGCCGTGCCGGCCTTTTCCAGCGTGGACGAATCGTAGGTGCTGACATCAAGGTCGGGCTCTGACCGGATCAAGCCTCTGGCGATGGCCCATTCGACCAGCACCAAAGTGCACGCGTGCCCGGCCCGAAAGGTCTGGAATTGAGGGGGTGGATGTTTGGCCAGAGTCATCAGTTGTTCGAATGTGAGCACCCGCGCCAGTCCCGCTTTTAACTGTTCGACGTACAACACCATCTGTTTGAGCATGACCCAACGGCACGAACTCATGTAGCCGACGGACTGGGGAATATCCCGAACCAGAAACTCTGGCGCTATGCCCGATAGCATCAGGTGTGTGGCCAGTACTTTGTTTCTGACTTGCGTCAGGTCGGGTTGACCGTCGATAAAGCGGCGTACTTCGCTGAAACTCTCGCCCCAGAAAAAGCGGTCGTTCAAGGGTTGGCCAATGACCTGTCGGGTGTGTTTTCCCATACTCGGGTCGAGACTCAATATCAGGGCAGCAAGGACCAGGCGTTCGCGGTTTATCGCGTCGAGTGCCTTTGCCATGTCAGTCAATCTGAATTTGCTCAACAATTGGTTGCCAAGATCCTGAGCCCGGGGCGCGCTCAGGATCTGGTTGAACAGGTAATCCGCTTTCGCGCGCAGAGCGGATCGGGGCAGGTCGGTTGCAATGCCTTCGTTCAAATAATCGATCAGCGGGGCTGAGCCTGATGGAAGAAACGCTGCAGTGGTGTCGATGATGAGCTGGCGTTCCTGCGAGGTGAACTGTTCAGTTTCATTTCCGGGAGGGCCCAACAGATACCAGTGGTCCATGTGCACCGGATGCAGTATCAGAAGGGTTTTTTCCCACTGCGCGGTGGTGCGGGCGGCGCCGACGTTTTCAGGTACGTCCATTTCGTAGTAGCGCATCATCTGTACCAGGCTGACTTTACCGTTGGTACGTATCTCTCCTCCTGCATCGCCCGCCAGGGTTTTTAGCTGCTCAAGCAACACTTTCAGTCCCGCGTGTCGCTCGACTTGCCGCTTCAGGGCAATCCACTTGTGGTTGTTGTCAGCGGTGCCTACCCGACCTGATTCGGTCACAAGCAATTGACTGTCCGGCGGGAGGTTTTTGCCTTTGAGAATCGCCTGAAAGGCCGGATTGGACCTGAACTTCAGCAGTGACTCCATGTGCCTCGCCACCAGTCGGCCCAACGTCGATGCAGGTTCCGGTCTGCTGAACTCCTCCAGACTGATCGCCTGGGTGCTGTCCTTGTTCCAGCTCAGCGCCTCCAGGCGCCCGATGATGTACTGACAGTTCTCGATGTCAGCAAACGCTTCCTGGTAGTGCCTGATGAGCAGATTGGTCTGCACGTAGCCACTGACAAAGGGGGGGAGTGGCCATTTTGCCTGGCGCAACTGCAGGATCAGCTCGCGGGTGTCCTTGGCATTGGCCGGCAGTTTGAAGCCATAGCGCGTTATGACGTAGCCGAGGTTGAGTTCAGACTCTGTCTTGGCAATTAAAGAGTCGGAGGTCAGCGATACCGACGTTGCGGCAATGCGAAACTGAACGAAAGGCTGTTTGCGCTCGTCTGCGGTCTGCAGGGCCTGCTCCAGTTCTGCCGCGATGGCGCGATAATCTTCAAGCTGTGCGGTGCGCTCTTTGATCACCGCAGACGTCGTGTAGCCGTCGTTGTTGATCGGGGCAATTGCGCTGGTTTTCAGCTCATTGACAATCACCTGCGCCTGCTGGGTGTTTTGCGGTTCTGGATAGCCGTAGAACGCCAGCACCAGCCGGCGCGGAAAACGGGAGTGCGGGTTGGCGGATTTACCGCCGATACAGGGCAGGCCGATCCCCGCCGGATCGATTCGTTGCGAAATCGACAACAGGACCGGCGCCATTTGCCACCAGCCGGAATCATCTTCCAGGGTGAATATCCTGAGGGTGGGCGTCGTTAGCGACGCAGTCAGGGCCTGCAATGTCTCGCCTTTGGGGCTGAACGTGTCGAGGTTGAGGTCGAACTGGCTGGCCCAATAGAGAAAATCCGGACGCTGCAGAGCGGTCCAGTAGAGTTCGGTCCACTCGCGCAACAGGCAGCCGCGCGGAATCTCAAGGGTGCGCGAGGGCTCCGTGGCATTGGCGACGGGCACTGCGGTCAATTCGTCGATCAGGCATTGGATCAATGCCTGATCGCCCTGGTCGGCAGCTGGATCTGATTCGGTTTCGTCCATCAGTGTTCTCCTATAGGCGGTTGAAAACCGCTGAGCGCCGATTGTCGAACGACGGGGAGAATCTCCGGTGGTACATAGTTATTGCCCGTGCGCGACTTTTGCGCAGGCGAAAAAAAACCGCCTCGAAAGGCGGTTTTTTTCTACATCGAGATTACTCTTCGATGTTGCCCATGGCGGTGGTGTTGAAGCCGCCGTCCACGTACATGATTTCACCGCTGATGCCCGACGCCAGGTCAGAGCACAGGAACGCGCCGGCGTTGCCGACTTCGTCGATGGTGACGTTGCGACGCAGTGGGGTTTGCGCTTCGTTGGCGGCCAGCATCTTGCGGAAGTTCTTGATGCCGGAAGCGGCCAGCGTACGGATCGGGCCAGCCGATACGCAGTTGACGCGGGTGCCGTCCGGGCCCAGGGAACCGGCCAGGTAACGTACGCCAGCTTCCAGCGAAGCCTTGGCCATGCCCATCACGTTGTAGTTAGGCATGGTGCGCTCGGCGCCCAGGTACGACAGGGTCAGCAGGCTGCCGTTGCGGCCTTTCATCATTTCGCGGCCGGCTTTGGCCAGGGCCACGAAGCTGTAGGCGCTGATGTCGTGAGCGATGCGGAAACCGTCACGGGTGGTGGCTTCGGTGAAGTCGCCGTCCAGTTGGTCGCCCGGGGCGAAGCCAACGGAGTGCACGATGCAGTCCAGCCCGTCCCACTTCTTGCTCAGTGCTTCGAAGACCTTGGCGATTTCTTCATCGCTGGCCACGTCGCACGGGAAGCACAGCTCAGGGCTCGAACCCCAGCCTTGGGCGAATTCTTCAACACGACCTTTCAGTTTGTCGTTCTGATAAGTGAAGGCAAGCTCAGCGCCCTCGCGATGCATGGCGGCAGCGATGCCGGATGCGATGGACAGCTTGCTGGCGACACCGACGATCAGTACGCGCTTACCGGCGAGAAAACCCATGTGTTGCTCCTCTTTCAGGTTATTGCGCAGTGGCTGGTGCCAAAAAAGCGGCTTCCAGCAACTGCTGTGTATACGGATGTTCAGGGGCGGCAAAGATTGCTTGCGCGTCTCCCTGTTCGACCACTTGGCCATGCTTGACCACCATCAACTGGTGGCTCAGCGCTTTGACGACAGCCAGATCATGGCTGATGAACAAATACGTCAGGTTGTACTTGGCTTGCAGTGAACGCAACAGCTCCACCACTTGCCGCTGCACCGTCCGGTCGAGCGCCGACGTCGGCTCGTCCAGCAGGATCAGCGCCGGTTTGAGCACTAACGCTCGAGCAATGGCGATACGTTGCCGTTGCCCACCGGAAAATTCGTGGGGGTAGCGGTGCCGGGTTTCCGGATCCAGACCTACCTCCTTCAATGCCGCAATAATTGCCGCTTCCTGTTCGGCGGCAGTGCCCATCTTGTGAATCCGCAGGCCTTCACCAACGATGTCGCTGACGCACATCCGCGGGCTCAGACTGCCGAACGGGTCTTGAAACACCACCTGCATCTCCCGGCGCAACGGGCGAATCTCGTTCTGCGTCAGGCAGTCTAGCTGCTTGCCTTCAAAACGGATCGCGCCTTTGCTGCCGATCAGCCGCAAAATCGCCAGACCCAGCGTGGATTTACCGGAACCGCTTTCGCCCACAATCCCCAAAGTCTGACCTTGAGGCAGGCTGAAATTGATGCCGTCCACTGCCTTGACGTAATCCACCGTGCGTTTGAGCAGGCCTTTCTTGATCGGGAACCAGACTTTCAGGTCCTCGACCTCAAGCAGCGGCGCCCCGATTTTATTGGTCGCCGGGCCTCCGCTGGGCTCCGCGCCGAGCAATTCCCGAGTGTACGGATGCTGCGGCGAACGGAACAGCTCTGCGCACGATGCCTGTTCGACGATGCAACCGCGCTGCATGACACATACACGATGCGCAATTCTTCGCACCAGGTTCAAATCATGACTGATCAGTAGCAACGACATGCCCAATCGAGCCTGAAGTTCCTTGAGCAAATCGAGGATTTTCAGCTGAACGGTCACGTCCAGCGCCGTGGTCGGCTCATCTGCGATCAACAGTTCCGGCTCGTTGGCCAAGGCCATCGCGATCATCACCCGCTGGCGCTGGCCGCCGGACAGTTCGTGGGGCAGGGCCTTGAGGCGCTTGTGCGGCTCGGGGATGCCGACCATCTCCAAAAGCTCCAGCGTGCGCTTGGTCGCGACTTTGCCGGTCAGGCCCTTGTGGATGCCGAGCACCTCGTTGATCTGCTTCTCGATCGAGTGCAGCGGATTGAGCGAGGTCATCGGCTCTTGAAAAATCATCGCGATGCGGTTGCCGCGGATGTGGCGGATGGTTTTCTCGCTCAGGTTCAGCAGGTTTTGCCCGGCGTAATTGATGCTGCCGGCCGGATGCCGCGCCATCGGGTAGGGCAGCAAACGCAGGATGGAGTGGGCGGTCACCGATTTGCCGGAGCCGGATTCGCCAACCAGCGCCAGGGTTTCGCCGCGTTTGATGTCGAAGCTCACGCCCTCGACCACCCGGTGCAGGCGCTCGCCGAAACCGAATTCGACGGCGAGGTCGCGCACTTCGATCAGATTGTCCTGATTCATTTCACTTCCTCGGGTCGAAGGCATCGCGAGCGGACTCGCCGATAAACACCAGCAAACTCAACATCAGCGCCAGCACCGCAAACGCACTCATGCCCAACCACGGCGCTTGCAGGTTGGATTTACCCTGAGCCACCAGCTCGCCCAGCGACGGGCTGCCGGCCGGCAAGCCGAAACCGAGGAAGTCCAGCGCGGTGAGGGTGCCGATGGCGCCAGTGAGGATGAACGGCATGAAGGTCATGGTCGACACCATGGCGTTGGGCAGAATGTGGCGGAACATGATCGCCCCGTTCTGCATGCCCAGCGCCCGCGCTGCGCGCACATATTCGAGGTTACGGCCACGGAGGAACTCGGCACGCACCACATCAACCAGACTCATCCACGAAAACAGCAACATGATCCCCAGCAGCCACCAGAAATTCGGCTGGACGAAACTGGCCAGAATGATCAACAGGTAGAGCACCGGCAAACCTGACCAGATCTCAAGAAAACGCTGTCCGGCCAAGTCGACCCAACCACCATAGAAGCCCTGCAAGGCCCCGGCGATCACGCCGATGATCGAACTCAGAATGGTCAGCGTCAGGGCAAACAGTACCGAAACGCGGAAGCCGTAAATCACCCGCGCCAGCACATCGCGACCTTGATCATCGGTGCCCAGCAGGTTGTCCGCCGACGGCGGGGCAGGGGCCGGGACTTTCAGGTCGTAGTTGATGCTCTGATAGTTGTACGGAATCGGCGCCCACAGCACCCACGCATCCTTGGCCTTGAGCAGTTCGCGGATGTACGGGCTCTTGTAGTTGGCCTCCAGCGGAAATTCGCCGCCGAAGGTGGTTTCCGGGTAGCGCTTGATCGCCGGGAAGTACCAGTTGTTGTCGTAGTGCACCGCCAGCGGCTTGTCGTTCGCGATCAATTCGGCGCCCAGGCTTAGCCCGAAAAGGATCAGAAACAGCCACAGCGACCACCAGCCGCGCTTGTTGGCCTTGAACAGTTCGAAGCGGCGGCGGTTGAGAGGGGACAGGTTCATCTCAATGCTCCCGGCTTTCGAAGTCGATACGCGGATCGACCAGGGTGTAGGTGAGGTCGCCGATCAGTTTCACCACCAGCCCCAGCAGGGTGAAGATGAACAGGGTGCCGAACACCACCGGGTAATCGCGGTTGATCGCTGCTTCGAAACTCATCAGACCGAGGCCGTCGAGCGAGAAGATTACCTCGACCAACAACGAGCCGGTGAAGAAGATACCGATGAATGCCGACGGAAAACCGGCGATCACCAGCAGCATGGCGTTGCGGAAGACATGGCCGTAGAGCACGCGATGGCGGGTCAGCCCCTTGGCCTTGGCGGTGACCACGTACTGCTTGTTGATCTCGTCGAGGAAGCTGTTTTTGGTTAGCAGGGTCATCGTCGCGAAATTGCCGATCACCAATGCTGTCACCGGCAGCGCCAGGTGCCAGAAGTAATCGAGGACCTTGCCGCTCATGCTCAGTTCGTCAAAGTTGTTCGAGGTCAGCCCCCGTAACGGAAACCAGTCCAGATAACTGCCGCCGGCAAACACCACGATCAGCAGGATCGCGAAGAGGAACGCCGGGATCGCGTAGCCGACGATGATTGCCGAACTGGTCCAGACATCGAAGTGACTGCCATGCCGCGTGGCTTTGGCGATCCCCAGCGGGATCGACACCAGGTACATGATCAGCGTGCTCCACAGCCCCAGCGAGATCGATACCGGCAGCTTTTCCTTGATCAGGTCGATGACCTTGGCGTCGCGGAAGAAGCTGTCGCCAAAATCCAGCGAGGCGTAGTTCTTGACCATGATCCACAGACGTTCCGGGGCCGATTTGTCGAACCCGTACATGTGCTCGATTTCCTTGATCAGCGCCGGGTCCAGGCCTTGCGCGCCGCGATAGGCGGAACCGGCCACCGACACTTCGGCACCGCCGCCGGCGATGCGACTGGTGGCGCCTTCGAAGCCTTCGAGCTTGGCGATCATCTGTTCCACCGGCCCGCCGGGCGCAGCCTGAATGATCACGAAGTTGATCAGCAAAATGCCGAACAGGGTCGGGATGATCAGCAACAGTCGCCGAAAAATATACGCCAGCATCTGATTACTCCGTGCCCGCAGGGTCGGCTTGCAGTTTGGTTTCGACTTCTATTGCCGGTTTTGCGTCAGGTTTGACCCACCAGGTATTTATCCCGATGTCGTACTTGGGCGAGACTTTCGGGTGGCCGATGTGGTTCCAGTACGCGACGCGCCAGGTCTTGATGTGCCAGTTGGGGATCACGTAATAGCCCCACTGCAACACGCGGTCGAGCGCGCGGGCATGGGCCACGAGACTTTTGCGCGTATCGGCGTTGATCAGGTTTTCGACCAGTTGATCGACGATCGGGTCTTTCAAGCCCATGGTGTTGCGGCTGCTCGGCTTGTCAGCGGCGGCACTCATCCAGAATTCGCGCTGCTCGTTACCCGGCGAATTGGACTGCGGGAAACTGCCGACAATCATGTCGAAGTCCCGCGAACGCACGCGATTGATGTACTGCGAGACATCGACACGGCGGATCACCAGATCAATGCCGAGGTCGCTGAGGTTGCGCTTGAGCGGCAGCAGCACGCGTTCGAAGTCGGTCTGCGTCAGCAGAAATTCGATGACCACCGGTTTGCCATTAGCGTCGACCATTTTGTCGTCGACGATCTTCCAGCCGGCCTCTTGCAGCAGTTGATAGGCCTCGCGTTGCTGTGTGCGAATCATGCCGCTGGCGTCGGTCTTCGGATTCTCGAAGGCTTCGCTGAACACCTGCGCCGGCAGTTTGCTGCGGAAGGGCTCGAGGATCGCCCGCTCATCGGCGTCAGGCAGGCCGGTGGCGGCCATTTCCGAGTTCTCGAAATAGCTGCGGGTGCGCGCATAAGCGCCGTTGAACAGTTGCTTGTTGGTCCATTCGAAATCGAACAGCAGGCTCAAGGCCCGTCGCACGCGCATGTCCTGGAACACCGGGCGACGCAAGTTGTAAATGAAGCCCTGCATGCCGGTCGGGTTGCCGTTGGCGATCTGTTCCTTGATCAACCGACCCTCGGTGACGGCCGGGATGTTGTAGGCGTTGGCCCAACTCTTGGCGGTCATTTCCAGCCAGAAATCGAATTGGCCGGCCTTCAGCGCTTCGAGGGCGACGGTGTTGTCGCGGTAGTAATCAGTGGTCATCGTGTCGAAGTTGTAGAAACCGCGATTGACCGGAAGGTCCTTGCCCCAGTAATCCTTGACCCGCTCGTAGCGCACCGAGCGCCCGGCTTTTACTTCGGTGACTTTGTAGGGGCCGCTGCCGAGCGGAATTTCGAGGTTGCCCTTGTTGAAGTCACGGCTGGCCCACCAGTGTTTCGGCAGCACCGGCAGTTGGCCGAGGATCAGCGGCAGTTCGCGGTTGTTGGCGTGCTTGAATTTGAACAGTACTTTCAACGGGTCTTCTGCGATGACTTCGGCAACGTCATTGTAGTAGCCGCGAAACAGCGGTGAGCCTTCCTTGGTCAGCGTCTCGAAACTGAACACGACGTCGTCGGCGCGTACCGGGTGGCCGTCGTTGAAACGCGCTTCGGGGCGCAGGTAAAAACGCACCCAACTGTTGTCCGGGGCCTTTTCGATCTTGCCGGCGATCAGACCGTATTCGGTGAACGGCTCGTCGAGGCTGTGCTTGGTCAGGGTGTCGTAGATCTGGCCGATGTCATCGGCAGGCACGCCTTTGCTGATGAACGGGTTGAGGCTGTCGAAGCCGCCGGACCCGGCCTGGCGAAAGGTTCCGCCCTTGGGCGCGTCGGGATTCACATAGTCGAAATGCTTGAAATCGGCCGGGTATTTCGGCGGCTCGTTGTACAGGGTCACGGCGTGTTGCGGGGCGGCAAATGCCAGCCCGGCGAACAGCAAGCCGCTGGCCTGCACGAGCAGGGCGCGGATCGGTTTCATTGATCTTTCTCCGAAGACTTCAGCCACCACGCGCTCAGGCCCAGCGTATAGGGCGGCGTGGTGACAAAGGCCAACCGGTTGCGGTAGGCCAGGCGATGATAATTGAGGTACCAGTTGGGAATGATGTAGTGCTGCCAGAGCAGTACGCGGTCGAGGGCCTTGCCGGCGGCGACCTGCTCGTCGCGGGTGCGCGCCGCAAGCAATTGTTCGAGCAGGTGATCGACCACCGGATTGGCGATGCCCGCGTAATTCTTGCTGCCCTTGATTCCGACCTGGCTGGAATGGAAGTACTGCCATTGCTCAAGGCCCGGGCTGAGGGTCTGGTTGAGCGTCATCAGGATCATGTCGAAGTCGAATTGATCGAGGCGTTGTTTGTACTGGGCGCGATCCACGGTGCGCAGGCGCGCGTCGATACCGATGCTTTTGAGGTTCTCGATGTACGGCTGGAGGAGGCGTTCCAGGTTCGGATTGACCAGCAACAGCTCGAAGCGAAATGGCTGGCCAGCGGCGTTTTGCAGGCGTTGGCCATTGAGCTTCCAGCCAGCCTCGCCGAGCAACGCCAGAGCCTTGCGCATGGTGTCCCGAGGGACGCCGCGCCCGTCGGTCTGCGGCAGGGTGAACGGCTCGGTAAACAGCTTGGCCGGCAGTTGCTCCTTGTACGGCTTGAGCATCAGCCATTCGTGCCCGACCGGCAGGCCGCTGGCGGAAAACTCGCTGTTGGGGTAGTAACTGGTGGTGCGCTTGTACGCATTGCTGAACAGCGCGCGGTTGGTCCACTCGAAGTCGAACATCAGGCCCAGCGCTTCGCGAACTTTGGTGTCAGCAAAGGTCGCTCGCCGGGTGTTCATGAACAGGCCCTGACTCTGGGTCGGGATCTGATGCGCGATCTGCGCCTTGATCACCTCGCCACGGCGCACGGCCGGGAAGTTGTAGCCGTTGGCCCAGTTCTTCGCCTGATGCTCGATGTAGATGTCGAACTCGCCGGCCTTGAAGGCTTCGAAGGCGACGTCGCTGTCGCGGTAGAACTCGACTTGCATGCGATCGAAATTGTACTTGCCGCGATTGACCGCCAGGTCCTTGCCCCAGTAATCCTTGACCCGCTCGAAAATCAACTGACGCCCCGGCGTCACCGAAGTGATGCGGTACGGGCCGCTGCCCAGCGGCGGTTCGAAGGTGGTGGCCTTGAAATCGCGGTCTTTCCAGTAGTGTTGCGGCAGCACTGGCAGCTCGCCCAGGCGCAGGATCAACAGCGGATTGCCCGAGCGCTTCATCACGAAACGAATGCGCTGCTTGTTGAGGATGTCGACCCGCAACACTTCCTGCAGCGCGGTGCGATACAGCGGATGACCTTCCTTGAGCAGCAACCGGTAGGAGAACGCGACGTCGTAGGCGGTGATGGGGGTCCCGTCGTGGAAGCGTGCTTCCGGGCGCAGATTGAACACTACCCAGCTGCGATCTTCGCTGTACTCCACCGATTGCGCGATCAAGCCGTAGCTGGATGCCGGTTCGTCACCGGATGGCGAATACTGGCCGGTGCCGACCATCAACGGTTCGTTCAGCTCGTTGATGCCGTACTGAAGGAAATTCCCTGTGGAAACCGGGCTGGTGCCTTTGAAGGTGTACGGATTGACCGTATCGAAGGTGCCGAACGCCATTACCCGCAACGTACCGCCCTTGGGCGCTTGCGGGTTGACCCAGTCGAAGTGGGTAAATCTGGCCGGGTACTTGAGCGTGCCGAACTGCGCATAACCGTGACTTTCGGTAATCGTCGCGCTTGCGGATGAGCTCAAGGCCAGGCTGATCAGGAGCAGGAGGAGGGGACGCTTCAAGTCAGATCTGATCCAGGCGGCTTGGGCTTTGTGGGCCGTACAGTAACAGCTTGTCTGGGCAGGAAAAAGATAGCGGGTTAATGCGGGGTTAATCGTAGCTCCCTGAGTAGTCTTTTTCCCCTGTGGCGAGGGGATTCATCCCCGTTGGACTGCGCAGCAGGCCTGCCTTTTGGGGATCAAAAGAGGGGCCGCTGCGCGCCCCAGCGGGGATAAATCCCCTCGCCACAGAATTCCCTGGGCATAAGAGCCCCTCAATATTTTTTCATAAAAAAAGCCCCTGAATTTCAGGGGCTCTTTCATCAATCAATGCGGCGAATAAACCGTGAGCATCTGCCCAGGCTTCAGCGCCTTGCCGGCGCCCGGGTTCCAGCGTTTGAGATGTTGCATCTCTACGTTGAAACGCTTGGCCACCACATACAGCGTGTCGCCGCGCTTGACCTTGTACTTGGTCTGCTGGGCGCTCTCGGCCTTGCCTTTGGTCTTGCTGTTGGCCGCGATTACGGTGTTGACCCGGCCACTCTTGCGCGCAGGGCTGCGCTTGGTGTTGTCCTGCATCACCAGGGTCTGGCCGACCTTGAGATTCTTGCCGGTCAATTTGTTCCAGCGCTGCAGATCCTTGACTTCAACCTTGTTGGCCTTGGCGATGGTGCCAAGGTTGTCGCCGCGCTTGACGCGATAGGCGCGCTTGAGTTGCGCCACTTCGGTCGGGTCAGCACCTTCGAATACCGGCTTCAGCGAACGCGGGCTGATCAACTCGTCAGGTCGCATGGTTTGCAGGCTGGCGGTCAGCAGTTGCGCCTTGGACGTCGGCACCAGCAAATGCTGAGGGCCGTCGATGGTGGTGCGCTGCTTGAAGGCCGGGTTGAGCTGGAACAGTTCGTCTTCGTCGATGTTGGCCACCGCAGCGACTTTCGACAAATCCATGCGCTGGTTGATTTCGACGACCTGGAAGTACGGTTCGTTGGCGATCGGGTTGAGGTTCACCCCGTAGGCTTCCGGCGCCAGGACTACTTGCGACAGGGCCAGCAACTTTGGCACGTAGGCCTGGGTTTCCGCTGGCAGCGGCAGGTTCCAGTAGTCGGTTGGCAGGCCGAGCCTTTCGTTACGCTCGATCGCGCGGCTGACCGTGCCTTCACCGGCGTTGTAGGCCGCCAGCGCCAGCAGCCAGTCACCGTTGAACATATCGTGCAGACGGGTCAGGTAGTCCATGGCAGCGGTGGTCGAGGCGGTAATATCACGACGGCCATCGTAGAAGCGGGTCTGACGCAGATTGAAATAACGACCGGTAGACGGAATGAACTGCCAGAGACCCACCGCGTTGGCCCGAGAATAGGCCATCGGGTTGTAGGAGCTTTCAATCACTGGCAGCAGGGCCAGTTCCAGCGGCATGTTGCGTTCTTCGAGGCGCTCGACGATGTAATGAATATAGAGACTGCCGCGCTCGCCAGCGCTCTCGAGAAAAGAGGGGTTACTGGCGAACCACAGGCGCTGCTGCTCGATGCGCGGGTTCACACCCAGGCCTTCCTGCAACTGGAAGCCCTGGCGCATGCGCTCCCAGACATCCTGAGGAACCTGAGGGGTGGGCTTCTCGGTCAGCCAGATCGGCTTCTGCTTGGCTCGCGCAGCAATGTTCGGCGTATGGGTCGCTTCAGGCTGCGGAGCATGGCTGGAGCAGCCCGCCAGCGTGGCGGACACAGCCACCGCGATGGCTTGTGCCAGGCGGGTCAGCGCGTCTGAATTGACGGACTTACGTATGGATGACGACATTGGCTGGAAGTAAGTTCCGGGCGAAAATGTCGGGCGATTCTAGAAAGCGCACCCCTTGCGGTCAACCATTCAGAATATTTGTATCAGGCGATGGGGTACTTAGAACGTATCTTTCCATGCTCGCAGAGCCGCAAAAACCTCGCTCGGCGCCCGGTTTTGAGCGCCTTCCCGTTCGTCCACTTTTTGTGTAACTAATGTTTCAGCGGTGCGCAAAAACGGATTTGTGAGCTTTTCCAGGGCCAGAGTCGAAGGCAGCGTCATGACCCCGTTCTGCCGTTGCTGGGTGACCTTTTCCAGACGGGCGGCAATGTCTGCGTTGCTCGGTTCAACCGCGGCGGCAAACTTTAGGTTGCTCAGGGTGTACTCGTGGGTGCAATAGACCAGCGTATCTTCAGGCAGCGCGGCGAGTCGACTCAGCGAGTGGTGCATCTGCTCGGGCGTGCCCTCGAACAGGCGGCCACAACCGGCGGCGAACAGCGTGTCTCCGCAGAACAGCAAGCCGTGGTGATAATAGGCAATGTGTCCCAAGGTGTGACCCGGCACCGCGTAGACATCGAAGTCCCAGCCGAGCACGCTGACGCTGTCGTTGTCCTTGAGTGCCACGTCCCGTGCCGGAATGTTTTCGCTGGCCGGGCCGTAGACGGTGGCGCCGCTGGCCTGCTTCAGGCGCTCGACGCCGCCGACGTGATCGTGATGATGGTGGGTGATCAGGATATCGCTCAGCGTCCAGCCAGGATGGGCGTCGAGCCACGCCAGCACGGGCGCGGCATCGCCCGGATCGACCACCACGCAGCACTGGGTGCGGTGATCCTGTAACAACCAGATGTAGTTATCGGTGAACGCGGGCAGGGCACTGATCTGTATCATCGTCGGAATTCGCCAAGCGGAAAACATTGGCGCATCTTAGTAGTTCCTGGCGCGTTGGAGAATGACATGACCGATAAAGCGTTCGCTCAGGCTGATCCCGACTGGCTGGCGTTGATCAGCGCCGCCCGTGAATGGCTGGCGGGCCCGCTCGGGCAATTTCTGCTGGATGAAGAGCGGCGCATGCTCGAAGACGAGCTGGGCCGGTTCTTTGGTGGCTATCTGGTGCACTACGGCCCCTCGGCCGAAACCCCGCCGTCAGCGCCGCAAGTGCAGCGCAATGTGCGACTCGGTGCGCCTCTGCCGGGTGTCGAGATCGTCTGCGAAGAGCAGGCCTGGCCATTGAGCGAGCACGCCGCCGACGTGGTGGTGATGCAACACGGTCTGGATTTCTGTCTGTCACCTCACGGCCTGTTGCGCGAAGCGGCGAGCAGCGTGCGCCCAGGCGGGCATTTGTTGATTATCGGAATCAATCCCTGGAGCACCTGGGGCCTGCGCCATGCGTTTGCTCATGACGCCTTGCGCAAGGCGCGCTGCATCTCGCCATCGCGGGTTGCCGATTGGCTCAATCTGCTGGGCTTTGCGCTGGAGAAACGCCGCTTCGGGTGCTATCGTCCGCCGCTCGCGTCGCCCAAGTGGCAGGCCCGTCTGGCCGGCTGGGAACGCAAGGCCGGTGACTGGCAATTGTCGGGAGGCGGCTTCTACTTATTGGTAGCGCGCAAGATTGTGGTCGGGCTACGCCCGCTGCGTCAGGAGCGTCGCGAGCCGATGGGCAAGCTGATTCCGCTGCCGATGGCCAAGGTCAACCGCCGCCGCATCGAACCGTAAACCTTCTTTTTATAGTGGCCGGACTTGCTTCGGCCGCGGTCATCGTCAATCCGCGATTGGCGAGGCACGCATTTTTTCTGGATAGATTGGCATGAGCGAAAGCGTCGAAAGCGTAGAACTGTTCACCGATGGCGCCTGCAAGGGCAATCCCGGCCCGGGCGGCTGGGGCGCCTTGCTGGTGTGCAAGGGCGTCGAAAAGGAACTGTGGGGCGGCGAAGCAAATACCACCAACAACCGCATGGAACTGCTCGGCGCGATCCGTGGCCTCGAAGCCTTGAAGCGACCTTGTGAAGTGCTGCTGGTGACTGACTCGCAATACGTGATGAAGGGCATCAACGAGTGGATGGTCAACTGGAAGAAGCGCGGCTGGAAGACAGCTGCCAAAGAGCCAGTCAAGAACGCTGATCTGTGGAAAGAGCTGGACGAGCAGGTCAACCGCCACAAGGTCACCTGGAAGTGGGTGCGCGGGCACATTGGTCATCACGGTAACGAGCGCGCTGACCAGTTGGCTAACCGTGGGGTTGATGAGGTTCGCGGGTACAAGCAGAGCTGATTTTCTCCTGATGCACCGTGGAGGCCCAATCGCCAGCCTGCTGGCGATGGCCGCGCCACGGTCTGACTGAAACACCCCGTCGAGCGTGTTAACATCCGCGTTTTTGCACGATTGACCCGTTGAGAGCTGAGCACTGATGGCCACCAGATCCGTTGTACTCGATACCGAAACCACCGGCATGCCGGTGACCGATGGTCACCGGATTATCGAAATCGGTTGTGTCGAACTGATCGGTCGGCGCCTCACGGGCCGACACTTTCACGTCTACCTGCAACCGGATCGCGAGAGTGACGAAGGCGCCATCGGCGTCCACGGCATCACCAACGAATTCCTGGTCGGCAAGCCACGCTTTGCCGAAGTCGCTGATGAATTCTTCGAGTTCATCAAAGGCGCACAACTGATCATCCACAACGCGGCGTTCGACGTTGGCTTCATCAACAACGAATTCGCTTTGATGGGTCGACAGGATCTCGCCGACATCACGCAACACTGCTCGATCCTCGACACCCTGATGATGGCCCGGGAACGTCACCCGGGTCAGCGCAACAGCCTCGATGCTTTGTGCAAACGTTATGGCGTCGACAACTCCGGTCGTGAACTGCACGGCGCCTTGCTCGACTCGGAGATTCTCGCCGACGTTTACCTGACCATGACCGGTGGCCAGACCAGTCTGTCGCTGGCCGGCAATGCCTCCGACGGCAACGGCACGGGCGATGGATCGGACAACTCCGCTACCGAAATTCGCCGCTTGCCGGCTGATCGCCAGCCAGCACGGATTATTCGTGCGACTGAAGATGAACTGGCTGCGCATCTGGTGCGGCTGGAGATCATTGCCAAATCGGCCGGTGGCCCGGCGTTGTGGACGCAGATTGCCGAGGCTGACGCCCAAGCCTGAAGATCAAAAGATCGCAGCCTGCGGCAGCTCCTACAGGGGATTGCATTCCAATGTAGGAGCTGCCAAAGGCTGCGATCTTTTGCTTTTGGCGCCATGAAGCCAACTGGCCACCCTCGCCACTTTCGCTGCAACCCTCTACCCTGAATGCATTGGCAGATTTGAATCCGCCGCCTCAGGACACTGAGCCCCATGTACAAAGATTTGAAATTTCCGGTGTTGATCGTCCATCGCGACATCAAGGCCGACACGGTCGCCGGCGATCGTATCCGAGGCATTGCCCGGGAGTTGGAGCAGGAAGGTTTCAGTATCGTTTCGGCCACCGACTACGCGGAAGGGCGTCTGGTGGCTTCGACCCATCATGGTCTCGCGTGCATGTTGATTGCCGCCGAGGACGCCAGCACCGACTCGCATCTTTTGCAGAACATGGCCGAACTGATCGGCCTCGCGCGGGTGCGGGCGCCGGATCTGCCGATCTTTGCCCTGGGCGAGCAAGTCACCCTGGAAAATGCCCCGGCCGACGCCATGGCCGAGCTCAATCAACTGCGCGGCATCCTTTATCTGTTCGAAGACACCGTACCGTTCCTGGCCCGGCAAGTCGCGCGGGCGGCGCGCAAGTATCTCGATGGTCTGCTGCCGCCGTTTTTCAAGGCGCTGGTGCAACACACCGCCGACTCCAATTATTCCTGGCACACGCCCGGCCATGGCGGCGGCGTGGCGTATCACAAGAGTCCGGTGGGGCAGGCGTTTCATCAGTTTTTCGGTGAAAACACTCTGCGCTCCGACTTGTCAGTGTCGGTGCCGGAACTCGGTTCTCTGCTTGATCACACCGGTCCGCTCGCCGAGGCAGAAGCCCGCGCAGCTCGCAATTTCGGAGCCGACCACACGTTTTTCGTGATCAATGGCACCTCGACCGCCAACAAGATCGTCTGGCATTCGATGGTCGCTCGCGATGATCTGGTGCTGGTGGATCGCAACTGCCACAAGTCGGTGTTGCACGCGATCATCATGACCGGCGCGATCCCGTTGTACCTGTGCCCGGAGCGTAATGAACTGGGGATCATCGGCCCGATACCGCTTAGCGAGTTCAGCCGCGAATCAATCCAGGCCAAGATCGACGCCAGTCCGCTGACCAAGGGGCGCGCGCCGAAAGTGAAACTCGCGGTGGTCACCAACTCGACCTACGACGGCCTCTGTTACAACGCCGAACTGATCAAACAAAGCTTGGGCAATAGCGTTGAAGTGCTGCATTTCGACGAGGCCTGGTACGCCTATGCGGCGTTTCACGAGTTCTTCGCCGGGCGCTATGGCATGGACACTTCGCGCAGTGAAGACAGTCCCCTGGTATTTACCACCCATTCCACTCACAAGATGCTGGCGGCGTTCAGTCAGGCCTCGATGATTCATGTGCAGGACGGCGGCGCGCGACAACTGGATCGTGATCGTTTCAATGAAGCATTCATGATGCACATCTCGACCTCGCCGCAGTACAGCATCATCGCCTCGCTGGACGTGGCCTCGGCGATGATGGAAGGCCCGGCCGGGCGCTCGCTGTTGCAGGAAACCTTCGACGAAGCCCTGAGTTTTCGCCGCGCGCTGGCCAATCTGCGTCAGCACATCGCGGCGGATGACTGGTGGTTTTCGATCTGGCAGCCGCCGGGTGTCGAAGGCATCGACCGCGTGCACACCGAGGACTGGCTGCTCAAGCCCGACGCCGACTGGCATGGTTTCGGCGAGGTCAGCGACGATTACGTTTTGCTCGATCCGATCAAGGTCACGCTGGTGATGCCGGGCCTGAACGCCGGTGGCGCGTTGAGCGAGAAGGGCATCCCGGCGGCGGTGGTCAGCAAGTTCCTCTGGGAGCGGGGGCTGGTGGTGGAGAAGACCGGGCTGTATTCGTTTCTGGTGTTGTTCTCCATGGGCATCACCAAAGGCAAATGGAGCACGTTGCTCACCGAGTTGCTGGAGTTCAAGCGCAGTTACGACGCTAACATCAGTCTGGCGACGTGTCTGCCGTGTGTCGCCCAGGAAGACACCGCGCGCTATCGCGGCATGGGCCTGCGGGATCTGTGTGATCAATTGCACGCCTGTTATCGCAGCAATGCCACCGCCAAACATCTCAAGCGCATGTACACGGTACTGCCGGAAATCGCCATGAAGCCGGCCCACGCTTACGATCATCTGGTGCGCGGTGAAGTCGAGGCGGTGCCGATCGACGAACTGGAAGGGCGGATTGCCGCCGTGATGCTGGTGCCGTATCCGCCGGGAATCCCGTTGATCATGCCCGGTGAGCGCTTTACCGAGTCGACTCGCTCGATCATCGATTACCTGAAATTTGCCCGCACGTTTGATAGCAGCTTCCAGGGTTTTGTAGCTGATGTGCATGGACTGCAACATGAAGATGAAGGCAATGGGCGACACTACACCGTCGATTGCGTCAAGGAATGAGGAGCTTTGCGAGCATGCAACCGGTCATGAATCCAAAACACCCAGGGCTGTCGGTGCGGGTTGCCGATGAAGGTTTTGCGCCTTATATCTGGGGCAGCGACTTCAGTTTTGAGGTCGCAGCGTATGGTGCTGCTGTAATCGGCAAACCCGTCGAACAGTGGCGTGTGACGCCCATCGTGCCGTACCGCAAGTGCTATGGCATTGATCCCGAGGAGTTCAGCAGCTTTCACAAAGCTGCCGACAGCGCGATATTCATGGCCTACCTCGATGATGAGCCGGTGGGCCATCTGGTGATCAGCACCAACTGGAACGGCTTTGCCCATATCGATGAACTGGCGGTGCACGCGCCAGCCCGTCGCCATGGCGTGGCCAAGGCTTTGCTGGATGTGGCGCAGTTCTGGAGTCGCAAGAAGAAGCTGCCGGGGATCATGCTGGAAACCCAGAACAACAACCTCGGTGCCTGTCGGCTGTATGAGCGTTGCGGGTATGTGATTGGTGGCGTCGACCAGTTGCGCTATCGCGGTATTGATCCGAACACCGCCGAAGAGGCGCTGTTCTGGTATCGATTGTTCGATAACCCGCTGGAAAATCCGCTCAGCTCGACAACATCGCCTCGGCTTGTTCCGTGATGATCGCCAGTAACGTCTGAATCGTCGATGACGCTGCGACGTGTTTGAAGGTCAGGGCGTAGAGGCTGATCGGCACGGCAGGCGAGAGCGGGCAGACATCCAGCCCGGCCGCGCGCGCACCGAGCGCGGTAAACGGGTCGACGATGGCCAACCCTTCGCCAGCCTCGACCATGCTGCGCATCATCTGGTGGGTTTGTACGCGGGTCTGGATACTCGGCGCCGGACGCACGGCCTGGAGTTTGTGATCCAGCGCCGGGCTCAGCGGGTCCTGACCGTCGAGGCCGACCATCGCCTGGCCTGCCAGATCCTGTAGGGAAATGTACTTTTGTCGGGGTTGCAGCCAGCCGTGCGGCGCGAGCAGTTGCAGCTTGCTGTGGGCCAGTGGCTGGCAATGAATGTCTGGATGTTCGGGATCGTGCAGGCTCAAGCCGAGATCGCTTTCGCGCAGCAGCAGACTGCGGACGATGTCGCGGGTCGGTGCGCTGAGCAGGCTGCACGGCGCGTCTGGCACGCGTCGGCGCAGGGCGGCGAGGCTGTGCGGGAGTAATTGTTGCGCCAGCGGCGGGGTGCCGATGATGCGCAGCGGCGGTGCGAGGTATTGCTTGAGGCTGCTGGCCAGACGTTGCACTGGTTCCAGCGCTTCATAGACGTGGGCGATTTCCACTTGCAACGCCCGCGCCTCGGGCGTCGATTGCAGGCGCCCGCGAACGCTGGCGAACAGCATGAACCCCAACTGACTCTCGGCTTCGCGCAAACGCTCTTCGACTTCGGTCACCGGCAACTGCAGCCATTCGGCGGCGGTGCCCAGGTGACCAGTCTGCAAGAGCGCCTGAATCACTTCGATATGGCGTAAACGCATGCGTGAAGTCCATGTTCAGCAGGTGGGGTCAGAGGCTGAATCCTACCCCAAGTCTGCGCATATGACTTCTGCTCATAACGCACGGTTATGAAGCGACGATTGGCTCAGGTTCGCGGGTCAGGATAATGCCTGACTGAACCAGCTTGAATTCGGCGTCATCAAGTTTCTCGATGCGATCGCCAATCGCCAATTTGTAGGTGGTGACGGGCTCCGTGCCGGTGATTCCGTCCGCAGACGGGGTGGATTCCTGGAACTCATGCACGGAATAAACGCGGCCTTCCGCATCTCTTGCATGGAACTGACCGACGAGTACTGCTGCCATCTGCTTAGAACCTCTGGAGATAAATCGCTTGATTTGCGGCTTGGTAGACCGTCATCAAGTGCTGTAAGTTTTCCTACAGGAAAAAAATAATCAGCAGGCGGGAATTTCCCTCCTCTGCTGGTGAAATCGTCATCGGATCATCTATAACTAGTGGCTCCCCCACTGACAGTCGAGAGTTTCCATGAGCAATGTCTACAACGTCGCGGTAGTGGTTGGTAGCCTGCGCAAAGCTTCGATCAATCGCAAGGTCGCTTTGGCACTGGCTGAGCTGGCGCCAGCGAACCTCAAGCTTGAGATTATCGAGATTGGCGACCTGCCACTGTACAACGAAGACATCGACGGTGATTCACCGCCCGCAGCCTACAGCACTTTCCGTGAAAAAGTGGGTTCATCCGACGCGTTGTTGTTTGTGACGCCGGAGTACAACCGTTCCGTGCCGGCTCCGCTGAAGAATGCCATCGATGTCGGCTCGCGGCCTTACGGCAAGAGCGCTTGGAGCGGCAAGCCGGGCGCGGTGATCAGCGTATCGCCGGGGGCTATCGGTGGTTTTGGCGCGAACCAGCACCTGCGCCAGTCGTTTGTGTTTCTTGATGTGCACTGCATGCAGCAACCGGAAGCCTATTTGGGTGGCGCGGGTTCGGCTTTTGACGAGGCGGGCAAGCTGAGTGAAACGGTGAAGCCGTTCCTGCAAAAATTCATTGATGCCTATGGGCAGTTTGTCGAACAACACAAGAAGTAAGCCAGGACCGAGAACCCCTGTGGCGAGGGGATTTATCCCCGATGGGTTGCGAAGCGACCCCCAGCATTCCTCAGTCATACCCTGTTTGCAGGTTTGACGACTGCTTCGCAGCCGATCGGGGATAAATCCCCTCGCCACAGATTATTTTCAACTCTGCCTATTTCTTGACTGCACAACATTGCTCGCCACAGGGATCTTCTTTCCACAAGTCGGTGTATTGTTCGCGCCTCCTTTTTCCCTTTCTGAAGGTTGCTGTAGATGCTCGCTGCGTCACTGATTTTCCTGCTGACTATTACCCTCGTGATCTGGCAACCCAAAGGCCTCGGCGTCGGCTGGAGTGCGACGTTGGGCGCGGTGCTGGCGCTGATCTTTGGGGTGGTGCACCTGAGTGATATCCCGCTGGTGTGGCAAATCATCTGGAACGCCACCGGCACTTTTGTCGCGCTGATCATCATCAGCCTGCTGCTCGATGAGGCCGGTTTTTTCAATTGGGCCGCGTTGCACGTGGCGCGCTGGGGGCGGGGCAGTGGGCGCAAGCTGTTTGCCTTCATGGTGCTGCTCGGCGCGCTGGTGTCGGCGCTGTTCGCCAATGATGGGGCGGCGTTGATTCTTACGCCGATTGTCATTTCCATGCTGCTGGCGCTGCGTTTTTCGCCGGCAGCAACACTCGCGTTCGTCATGGGCGCAGGGTTTATCGCCGACACCGCAAGCCTGCCGCTGGTGGTGTCGAACCTGGTCAACATCGTCTCGGCGGACTTCTTCAACATCGGCTTCAACGGCTATGCGGCGGTGATGGTGCCGGTGAACTTCGTCAGTGTGGCCGCGACGCTGGGCATGCTGATGTGGTTTTTCCGTCGCGATATTCCGGCGGCTTACGACCCCGAACAGCTCGAGCGTCCAGAAACCGCGATCCACGACAAAGCCACGTTTTACGCCGGTTGGGCGGTGTTGGCGATCTTGCTGATCGGCTGTTTCGCGCTGGAGCCGCTGGGCATTCCGATCAGTGCGATTTCCGCTGTCTGCGCGGCGCTGCTGCTGGCGATCGCCGCCCGTGGTCACAAGATTTCCACACGCAAAGTGGTGAAAGACGCGCCGTGGCAGATCGTGATTTTCTCGCTGGGCATGTATCTGGTGGTCTACGGCCTGCGCAATGCCGGGCTGACCGGGTATCTGGCCGGTTGGCTCGATGTCTTCGCCGGTCATGGCGTGTGGGGCGCGGCGTTCGGGACTGGTGTGCTGACGGCGGTGTTGTCATCGATCATGAACAACATGCCGACGGTACTGATCGGGCTCTTGTCGATTGATGCCAGTCAGGCGAGCGGAGTGGTCAAGGAGGCGATGATCTACGCCAACGTGATCGGCAGCGACCTGGGGCCGAAGATCACGCCGATTGGCAGTCTGGCCACTTTGCTGTGGCTGCATGTGCTGGAGCGCAAGGGAATCCGGATTGGCTGGGGGTATTACTTCCGAGTGGGGATTGTGCTGACGGTGCCGGTGTTGTTGGTGACGTTGGCGGCGTTGGCATTCCGCTTATCCCTCTGACCGGGTTGACCCAATCGCTGGCAAGCCAGCTCCCACAGGTTCTGTGTGCACCACGAAACCTGTGGGAGCTGGCTTGCCAGCGATGGGGCCAGTATGAACACCACAAATCTCAGGCCTGGCCGGGCACGTTCGGCCACAGGTCGGACACCAGAAACAGCCGCTCCGCCTCTTCCCATTCCCCTCGCGCATTCTCGGTCAGGCGCACCATCAGTTGCGCTGGCGCCAAGGGTTCCAGCGCCTCGAGCCACATCTGCAAATGCTCCCGGCTCCAGGTCTGATCCGCCGGGTAATGCGCCGGTGCCAGCCAGGCATGGCGGGGCAGGGGTTGCCAACGTCCCGGCGGACGCTGCGCCAGGAATGCCGGCCAGTCTTTCTGATGCAACCAGCTGCCACGCAAATGCTGCGGATGCGCGCCATTCGGTGATTGCGACTTGCCGGGCCACGGGTAAAGCAGATAGCCGCCCAGCCACAGTTGTGCACTGAACGCCTCGATATCCAGAGCAGCCAGGGTTTCGCGGCTTTCCGGGCGCGCCGAAATCGGCAGTTGATGTTCAGCCAGATGCGCCAGTTTACGATCCAGTCGATCATGGCAACCCGGCCCCAGCCATTGCGCCGGATCATGGCCGTCGCCGTTTTGCGGGCCGAGGTAGAGCTTGATCGCCAGTTCCAGGTGATGCACGCCGTCGCGGTCACGCAGCAGCATGTCCAGCTCGCCAAGGGTATGGCCCTCGCGGCGGATCGGCAGATTGGCCGCGATCAATTCAATGCCCGGCGCATGCTGCACGGCAAACTGCCACAGCCGCTCGTAATACAAACCCAGGCGCCGCGTGCGTGCCTGGGACAACCAGTGCAGCAAGCCGTAGCTGTCGCGATCGAGCTGACGCAGCCACTGCTCCAGGCGCTCGGGATCGCTGACCCAATCGCTGCCCGCCAGCGGATGGCGCTGCGGCCACGGTGTGGTCGCGAGCATCGGCGGGGCGAGGATCACCCACGCCAGGTCGCGCACTTCCGGATGGCGTAATTGGTGAGGCAACTGCAGCAAGTCGGGAAATAGGATCATCTTGCGAGCATAGCCTTAAACACGCGCCCACCCCTGAGGCTGAAAGGATTTTGTCTAACGGCGGCTTTCGCCCATAATCGGGTTTTTCGCGTTTTCGATTGTCCGCAGAGGTCCCATGGAGCAATTTCGTAATATCGGCATCATCGGTCGCCTGGGCAGTTCCCAGGTGCTGGATACCGTCCGCCGACTGAAACGGTTTCTGCTCGATCGTCACCTGCATGTGATCCTCGAAGACACCATCGCCGAAGTCCTGCCGGGGCATGGCCTGCAAACGTCGTCGCGCAAGATGCTCGGTGAAGTCTGCGACATGGTCATCGTTGTCGGCGGCGACGGTAGCCTGCTCGGCGCCGCCCGGGCGCTGGCCAAACACAATACGCCGGTGCTGGGGATCAACCGTGGCAGCCTCGGGTTTCTCACCGACATTCGCCCGGATGAGCTGGAAGTCGAAGTCGCCAAAGTGCTCGACGGCCATTACCTGGTGGAAAACCGTTTTCTGCTGCAAGCCGAAGTTCGCCGCCACGGTGAGGCCATCGGGCAGGGCGACGCGCTCAACGATGTGGTGCTGCACCCCGGCAAGTCGACGCGCATGATCGAGTTCGAGCTGTACATCGACGGCCAGTTCGTCTGCAGCCAAAAGGCCGACGGCCTTATCGTCGCCACGCCGACCGGCTCCACTGCATATGCGCTGTCTGCCGGTGGCCCGATCATGCATCCCAAGCTCGACGCCATTGTGATCGTGCCGATGTACCCCCATATGTTGTCCAGCAGGCCAATTGTGGTCGATGGCAACAGTGAGCTGAAAATCGTCGTGTCCAAAGATATGCAGATCTACCCGCAAGTCTCCTGCGACGGGCAGAACCACTTTACCTGCGCGCCGGGCGACACCATCACCGTCAGCAAAAAAGCGCAAAAGCTGCGGCTGATTCACCCGCTCGACCACAACTACTACGAAGTCTGCCGGACCAAGCTCGGCTGGGGCAGCAAGTTGGGTGGTGGAGGCGACTGATGCTCGATCCCGCGCGCAGTTATGACTTGATTGGTGACGTGCACGGATGCGCGCAGACCCTCGAACACTTGCTTGATCGCCTCGGCTATCACAAGCAGGGCGGGGTCTGGCGGCATCCATCGCGCATGGCCGTGTTCGTCGGCGACATCATCGACCGTGGGCCGCGGATTCGCGAGGCGCTGCACATCGTCCACGACATGGTCGAGGCCGGTCAGGCCTTGTGCATCATGGGCAACCACGAATTCAACGCTCTGGGCTGGAGCACCCCGGCGCCACCGGGCAGCGGCAAGCAGTTTGTGCGCGAGCACACGCCGCGCCATGCGCGCCTGCTGCATGAAACACTGACGCAATTCGAAGGCCATCCGGGCGACTGGCATGACTTCCAGCAGTGGTTCTATCAACTGCCGCTGTTCGTCGATGCCGGGCGTTTTCGCGTGGTGCACGCCTGTTGGGATGCCGGCCTGATCGAGCCGTTGCGCGCGTTGTTCCCAGACGGCTGCATTGATGAACACTTCCTCCAGGCTTCGGCAGTGCCGGGCAGTTTCGCCTGTACCGTGTTCGACCGCTTGCTGCGTGGCACCGACATGCGCCTGCCCGATGGCCAGACCATGACCAGTGGCGACGGTCTGGTGCGTTCGTTCTTCCGTACCAAATTCTGGGAAGACGATCCGAAAACCTACGGCGACATTGTCTTCCAGCCCGATGCACTGCCGGAACCGGTGGCGCAAACCCCGCTGACTTCAAGCGAAAAGAATTCCCTGCTGCGCTACGGCGTCGATGAGCCGTTGCTGTTCGTCGGCCACTATTGGCGCAGCGGCAAACCGGCGCCGATCCGCCCGAACCTCGCCTGCCTGGATTACAGCGCGGTGCTCTACGGCAAACTCGTCGCCTATCGTCTGGATCAGGAAACACGTCTGGATCCGCATAAATTTGTCTGGGTCGATGTCGAGCGGCCGGAGGTGCTGCAATGAGTTCGGTAGCGGTATTGCGTCTGCCCCTGGCGGTGGATCTGAGCGGTTTCGTCACGCTGTTGCAACGCATGCAAGTGCCCCATCGAGTCAGTGAAGAGGCGGGCGAGCAGGTGCTGTGGGCGCCTGCGGAGATCAGCGACGACGTGCGTTCGCTGTACGAGCGTTTTCCCGCTGGCGACCCGGATCAACAACTGGATATCCCGGTTACGCAGACTTTCAAGCGCCCCGGTTTTGCCGAGCAACTGAAGCATGCCAAAGCCACCGGGTTCATCCTGCTGCTGAGCCTGATAGTCGGCGGCCTGACCTTCCTCGGCGAAAATCTGGAAACCCTTCGCTGGCTGACCTTTCTCGATTTTCGCGTAATCGGCGAGTACATCCATTTCACGCCATTGGCCGACAGCCTCGCGGCGGGGCAGTGGTGGCGTCTGGTCACGCCGATGCTGATTCACTTTGGCATCCTGCACCTGGCCATGAATGGCATGTGGTACTGGGAGCTGGGGCGGCGTATCGAATCGCGTCAGGGCAGCATCAACCTGATCGGCCTGACCTTATTGTTCAGCCTCGTTTCCAACTACGCGCAATTTGTCTGGAGCGGGCCGACCTTGTTCGGCGGTCTGTCCGGCGTGCTTTACGGCTTGCTCGGGCATTGCTGGATCTTCCAGTTGCTGGCGCCGAACCCGGCTTATCGCCTGCCGCGCGGCGTGCTGGTGATGATGCTGGTGTGGCTGGTGGTGTGCATGTCCGGGCTGATCTCGATGATCGGTTTCGGCGAAATCGCCAACGCCGCGCATGTCAGCGGGTTACTCATCGGATGCTTCACCGGTTTGTTGGGTGGTTTGTATAACCGCCGTAAACTGGCCATCTAATTTTAGTTTGTAGATAAAGAGCACGGAGACCCAGATGTCCTCTTTTAACGACATGATCAAGAACATCACCCCGGACATCTACGAGAGCCTGAAACTGGCGGTGGAAATCGGCAAGTGGGCCGACGGTGGCAAGCTCACCGCCGAACAGCGCGAGTTGTCGTTGCAGGCGATGATCGCCTGGGAAATGCAGAACCTGCCTGAAGACCAGCGCACCGGTTACATGGGCCCGCAAGAATGTGCGTCGAAGTCGATCGAAGTGCCGAACATCCTGTTCAAGTCGGATGCCATCCATTGATCGAGATTGGCCGCGGTGCAATCAGCAAAATGTCGGCACGCCTTGACGGGCCGAACGTGCAATACGCGTTTCGTCTGGATGATGTCGAGGTGCCGGTCAACCCGTTGATCGGCACGACGGTGCGTCTGGAATACCTGGGGGCGATCCACTGCACCCATTGCGGGCGCAAGACCAAAACCAGTTTCAGTCAGGGGTATTGCTACCCGTGCATGACCAAACTGGCGCAGTGCGACTTGTGCATCATGAGTCCGGAGCGTTGCCACTTTGATGCGGGCACCTGCCGGGATCCGGTGTGGGGCCAGCAGTTTTGCATGACCGACCACGTGGTCTATCTGGCCAATTCGTCGGGGATCAAGGTTGGCATCACCCGTGCAACCCAATTGCCGACGCGCTGGATCGATCAGGGCGCCAGCCAGGCGTTGCCGATCATGCGCGTGTCTACGCGCCAGCAGTCAGGCTTCGTTGAAGACCTGTTTCGCAGTCAGGTGGCGGACAAAACCAACTGGCGCGCACTGCTCAAGGGCGACGCGGTGTCCGTGGATCTGGCGCAGGTGCGTGATCAGTTGTTTGAAAGCTGCGCCGAAGGTTTGCAAGCCTTGCAGGAGCGATTCGGCCTACAAGCCATTCAGACAATTGCCGATGTAGAACCTCTCGAAATCCGCTATCCGGTCGAGCAATACCCGGCCAAAATCGTCAGCTTCAACCTGGACAAGAACCCGATTGCCGAAGGCACGCTGCTGGGGATCAAGGGCCAGTACCTGATCTTCGACACCGGCGTGATCAATATTCGCAAGTACACGGCTTATCAACTCGCCGTGCATCAATAAGGATTCCAGCATGCGCACCGAACAACCGAAGATGATTTACCTCAAGGACTATCAGGCGCCCGAGTACCTGATCGACGAAACGCACCTGACCTTCGAGTTGTTCGAGGACCACAGCCTGGTCCATGCGCAACTGGTGATGCGCCGCAACCCGGCGCGTGGCGCGGGCCTGCCGCCGCTGGTGCTTGATGGCCAGCAACTGGAATTGCTGTCGGTGACGCTGTCTGATCAGGAACTGAGTGCCGATGCTTATCAACTCAGCGAAAACAACCTGACCCTGCAACCGACCAGCGAAACCTTCACGGTCGACACCAGCGTCAAGATCCACCCGGAAACCAACACGGCGCTCGAAGGCCTGTACAAGTCCGGCACGATGTTCTGCACCCAATGCGAGGCCGAAGGCTTCCGCAAAATCACCTATTACCTCGACCGCCCGGACGTGATGAGCAAATTCACCACCACCGTGGTGGCCGAACAGCACAGCTATCCGGTGCTGCTGTCCAACGGCAACCCGATTGCCTCGGGGCCCGGCGAAGACGGCCGGCACTGGGCAACGTGGGAAGATCCGTTCATGAAACCGGCGTACCTGTTCGCGCTGGTGGCCGGTGACTTGTGGTGCGTTGAAGACACCTTCACCACCATGACCGAGCGCGAAGTCGCGCTGCGCATCTACGTCGAACCGGAAAACATCGACAAGTGCCAGCACGCCATGAACAGCCTGAAGAAGTCGATGCGCTGGGACGAAGAGGTCTACGGTCGCGAGTACGATCTGGACATCTTCATGATCGTCGCCGTCAACGACTTCAACATGGGCGCCATGGAGAACAAGGGCCTCAACATCTTCAACTCCAGCGCCGTGCTGGCCCGTGCCGAAACCGCCACCGACGCCGCACACCAGCGGGTCGAAGCGATCGTCGCCCACGAATACTTCCATAACTGGTCGGGCAACCGCGTGACCTGCCGCGACTGGTTCCAGCTGTCGCTCAAGGAAGGCTTCACCGTATTCCGCGATTCCGGCTTCTCCGCCGATATGAACTCGGCCACGGTCAAGCGCATTCAGGATGTCGCCTACCTGCGCACCCACCAGTTTGCTGAAGACGCCGGCCCAATGGCCCACGCCGTGCGCCCGGACAGCTTCATCGAGATTTCCAACTTCTACACCCTGACCGTGTACGAAAAGGGTTCGGAAGTGGTCGGCATGATCCACACCCTGTTGGGCGCCGAGGGCTTCCGCAAGGGCAGCGATCTGTACTTCGACCGCCACGATGGCCAAGCCGTGACCTGCGATGACTTCATCAAGGCCATGGAAGACGCCAACGGTGTCGACCTGACCCAGTTCAAACGCTGGTACAGCCAGGCTGGCACGCCGCGTCTGGCAGTGAGCGAGTCTTACGATGCTGCAGCGAAAACCTACAGCCTGAGCTTCCGCCAAAGCTGCCCGGAAACCCCGGACAAAGTGGAAAAACTGCCGTTCGTGATCCCCGTTGAATTGGGCCTGCTCGACAGCAAAGGCAACGAGATTGCCCTGCGTCTGGCCGGTGAAACGTCGGCCCAAGGCACCACCCGCGTGATCTCGGTGACCGAGGCTGAGCAGACGTTTACCTTCGTCGATATCGCTGAACAGCCGCTGCCATCCTTGCTGCGTGGTTTCTCTGCGCCGGTGAAACTGAGCTTCCCGTACAACCGCGATCAACTGATGTTCCTGATGCAGCACGACAGCGACGGTTTCAACCGCTGGGATGCCGGCCAGCAACTGTCGGTACAGGTGCTACAAGAACTGATCGGCCAGCAGCAGAAGGGCGAAAACCTGAAGCTCGATCCGCGTCTGGTATCGGCACTGCGCACCGTGCTGTCCGATGAATCGCTGGATCAGGCGATGGTTGCCGAGATGCTCTCGCTGCCGGGTGAGGCGTACCTGACTGAAATCAGCGAAGTCGCAGACGTTGATGCCATCCATATCGCCCGTGAATTTGCCCGCAAGCAACTGGCTGAAGGTTTGTTCGAGGCGCTGTGGCTGCGTTATCAGGCCAACCGCGACCTGTCGAAGAAAACCCCGTACGTGGCCGAGGCCGAGCACTTTGCCCGTCGTGCACTGCAGAACATCGCGCTGTCGTACTTGATGCTCAGCGGCAAGCCGGAAGTGCTGGCGGCGGCGCTGGAGCAATTCGAAACGGCCGACAACATGACCGAGCGCCTGACCGCGCTGGCCGTGTTGGTCAACTCGCCGTTCGATGAGCAGAAGGACCTGGCGCTGGCGAGTTTCGCCGAGCATTTCAAGGACAATCCGCTGGTCATGGATCAGTGGTTCAGCGTGCAGGCCGGCAGCACGTTGCCGGGCGGTCTTGCGCGGGTAAAAGCGCTGATGCAGCACCCTGCGTTCAACATCAAGAACCCGAACAAGGTGCGTGCGCTGGTGGGGGCTTTTGCCGGGCAGAACCTGATCAACTTCCACGCGGCGGACGGCTCCGGTTATCGCTTCCTCGCGGATCTGGTGATCGAGCTGAACGGCTTCAACCCACAAATCGCCTCGCGCCAACTGGCACCGCTGACGCGCTGGCGCAAATACGACACTGCGCGGCAGGCATTGATGAAAGGGGAGCTGGAGCGGATTCTGGCTTCCGGGTCGCTGTCGAGTGATGTGTATGAAGTGGTGAGCAAGAGCTTGGCGTAACGCTCGCCTAATCAATATCTTCGGCAAACACAAAACCCTGTAGGAGCTGCGGCACGCTGCGATCTTTTGATCTGATCTTTAAATCAACATCAAAAGATCGCAGCGTGCCGCAGCTCCTACAGGGGTTTTGCGTTTTGTCAGTTACTTCACATCGAACCGATCCAGATTCATCACCTTCGTCCACGCTGCGACGAAGTCTTTGACGAACTGCTCCTTCGCATCCGCACTCGCATACACCTCCGCGACCGCCCGCAATATCGCGTTGGAACCAAACACCAGATCAACCCGCGTTGCCGTCCATTTCACGCTACCGTTTTTACGGTCGCGGCCTTCAAACTCTTCCGCGTCCGGTGAGGTCGGCTTCCACTCCACGCCCATGTCCAGCAGGTTGGTGAAGAAGTCGTTGGTCAGCGCTTCGGTCTGGCTGGTGAACACGCCATGGCGGGTTTGCCCGACGTTAGTGTTCAGCACCCGCAGCCCACCGAGCAACACGGTCATTTCCGGCGCGGTCAGGGTGAGCAATTGCGCCTTGTCTATCAGCAGTGCCTCGGCCGCTACGGTGTATTTACCCTTGCTGTAATTGCGGAAGCCATCGGCAATCGGCTCGAGAAAACCGAACGACTCGACGTCGGTTTGCTCCTGAGTCGCATCCGCACGCCCCGGGGTAAATGGCACGGTGACCGAGTGGCCGGCATTTTTCGCCGCTTGTTCGACCCCGGCATTGCCCGCCAGCACAATCAGGTCGGCCAGCGAAACGTTCTTGCCGGTTGCGCCGCCATTGAACTCGCCCTGAATGCCTTCAAGGGTTTGCAGGACCTTGGCCAGTTGCTCAGGCTGGTTGGCCTGCCAGAACTTCTGCGGTGCCAGACGCAGGCGACCACCGTTGGCGCCACCGCGTTTGTCCGAGCCACGGAACGTCGACGCCGCCGCCCATGCGGTCGACACCAGTTGCGAGACAGATAGACCCGAGGCCAGCACTTTGCTTTTCAGCGTGGCCACATCGTTATCGTCGATTAGCGGATGAGTGACCTCGGGAATCGGGTCTTGCCACAGCAACTCTTCATTCGGCAGTTCCGGGCCGAGGTAGCGTGACAGCGGGCCCATGTCGCGGTGGATCAACTTGTACCAGGCGCGGGCAAATGCATCGGCCAACTGATCGGGATTGGCCAGGAAACGCCGGGAGATCTGCTCGTAAGCCGGATCGAAGCGCAATGCCAGGTCAGACGTCAGCATGGTCGGGTCGATACGCTTGTTCGGGTCATGGGCATGGGGGATGGTGCCGGCGCCCGCACCGTTCTTCGGTTTCCACTGGTGTGCGCCGGCCGGGCTTTTGGTCAGCTCCCATTCGAAGCCGAACAGGTTTTCCAGGTAGTTGTTGCTCCATTGGGTCGGCGTGGTGGTCCAGGTCACTTCGAGGCCACTGGTGATGGTGTCAGCGCCTTTGCCGGTGCCGAAGCTGTTCCTCCAGCCCAGACCCTGTTCTTCCAGCCCGGCGGCTTCCGGTTCAGCACCGACGTTATCGGCAGGGCCGGCGCCGTGGGTTTTGCCGAAGGCGTGGCCGCCGGCGATCAGCGCCACGGTTTCTTCATCGTTCATGGCCATGCGGCCGAAGGTTTCGCGAATGTCGCGGGCCGATGCTACCGGGTCTGGATTGCCCTCGGGGCCTTCCGGGTTCACATAAATAAGACCCATCTGCACGGCGGCGAGCGGGTTTTCCAGGTTGCGTTCACCCTGGTCGGTGCGGCTTTCTTCTTTGCCGTGCAAAACCGGCTCGGCGACCAGCGTACCGTCACCAGGCTCCTGCATCGGTTCCTTGCTTTTGCCGTAACGGCTGTCGCCGCCCAGCCATTCGTTTTCCGAGCCCCAGTACACGTCTTCATCCGGTTCCCAGACATCGGCGCGACCACCGGAGAAGCCGAAGGTCTTGAAACCCATGGATTCCAGCGCGACGTTACCGGTGAGAACAATCAGGTCAGCCCAGGAAATATTGCGACCATATTTCTGTTTGATTGGCCACAGCAGGCGGCGGGCCTTGTCGAGGCTGACGTTGTCCGGCCAGCTATTGAGCGGGGCAAAACGTTGCTGGCCGGAGCCGGCGCCACCGCGGCCATCCGCGGTGCGATAGGTGCCGGCGCTGTGCCAGGCCATGCGCACGAAGAGCGGGCCATAGTGGCCAAAGTCTGCCGGCCACCAGTCCTGTGAGTCGGTCATCAGTGCGCGCAGGTCTTGTTTCAGTGCCTGGAAGTCCAGGCTTTTGAAGGCGTTGGCGTAGTCGAAGTCCTTGCCCAGCGGATCGGACTTGGGCGAGTGCTGGCTCAGGATCTTCAGGTTGAGTTGATTCGGCCACCAGTCACGGTTCGTCGTACCACCACCGGCGGCGTGGTTGAACGGGCATTTCGATTCGTTTGCCATGTTCGGGTCCTTATCAGGTCTGCGACGGCCGGCTCGTGCCGACTTCGGACTTGTAAGGCTAGACCCGAGTTGGCGAGTCAGCTAATAGCCCGACTGATGGGCGCTGATAGGCAGAACCTTTTACCGCAGATGTTGCTGCAAAACCCTCACTCGCCATAGCGCATAACCCCCTGTAGGAGCTGCCGAAGGCTGCGATCTTTTGACGTTGGCCTTTAAAAAAGCAAGATCAAAAGATCGCAGCCTGCGGCAGCTCCTACACGGGATTGCGCAGTCAACTCGACTGCGCGGCCTCGTCCTCAAGCACGTCGTCGAGAATGTCCTCTTGCCCCGGCACTTCAGTGATCACACTGAAATCCGTTACCTCCACCGCGCCCAGTCCATAACCCAGCAAATGGAACGAGAACGCCTTGCGCTGTTGCGGGTTATCAAAGCTGAAATCCATCTCCAACGGTTGATCCGCCGTGGCGACCATTTCTGCTGGCAATCCCAGTTGCACGTCCTGCTCGAACTCCTTGGCCTTGAGCTGAATATACGCAGCCTGCTGCGGATCGACAGAGCGTACGGTCAGGCGCACGCGGGTGTGCGAGCCCTTGGGCATTTCCAGGTACTGCGCGCCGATCAGGTTGTCGGCCCAGTCGTCCTTGATCTGCGCTTGCAGGGGGATGACGTTGGTGCTGCCGAACTGATAGCGATGGTTGAGCGGGGTGCGCAGCAGCGACAGGTCGAGCGCCGTGGCGCGGGCGGCGATTTGCCGGGCGCGCTGGCCGCTGTAGCTGCCCTTGAAGGTGGCGCTTTCGGCGATGAAACCGGCGCTTTCGTAGTAGCGGCAACGGCGCGGCATATCACATTCGGAGAAGATGCCCTGGCCGTTGTGATAACGCAGTTTGCCGTTGGTGAACGACATGATTTCGCGACCGGAATCGTAGTCGCGAAACAGCGAGCGACCGCTTAGCGCGGTCGGCACCGGCAGGTCGAAGTAGTCGAGAATCGACGTGCTCAGATCAACATGACCATAGACCCCGGCGTTCAGGCGCGGCAGTTGTGCCTGCTCCGGCGCCAGCGTCAGGTTGAAGCCCCACGACGAGGCCAGACGTACACCGTCGATGCCGTGGGATTCATCCGAAGTGATCACCACCAGCGTGTCTTTGAGCACACCTTGGCGCTCAAGCCCTGTGAGGAACTGGTCCAGCGCATCGTCGAGGTATCCGACGGCGGCTTGCTTGGGTGTCTCGTAGCGCTCCAGATATTCGTCCGGCGCGGAGTAGGGTTGATGCGTGCCCACCGTCAACAACGTCAGCATCCACGGCTGTTTCTGCTTGTTCAGTTGGCCGACATAATCCAGCGCACCCTCGAAGAACGCCTTGTCATCCTTGCCCCACGGAAACTCCAGATAGTTGGCATTGGTGAACCATTCCAGTCCATGCGTCGCATCGAAACCGATGTGCGGCATGATCTTGTCTTTGGCCATGAAGCGCAGGCCGGCGCCTTGCAGATAGTGGGTGCTGAAGCCATGTTCGCGCAGCTGCGCCGGCAGGCACGCCTGATTGCGCTCGGTGAGGGTGAGCATTTCCACGCCTTTGGGCGTGCCGTTGTTGAGTTTGTCGTAATCGCCACAGAGCATCGCGTACAGACCGCGAATGGTCTGGTGCGTGTGCAGAACGTAATCCGGAGTGTTCATGCCGCGCTCGGCCCAACGGCTGAGGTTGGGCATCAGGTCTTCCTGATAATGGCTGCCGATGGCTTCGCGATTGGCGCGGACGTAAGCGCCGGGAATGCCTTCCAGGGCAATGACCAACACGTTGCGCGCCTGCCCCGGCGCGGCCAGCAGTTTTTGACCATTGAGGTCGACGTCGGTGAGCCCGGCCATGGCCGGCGCGACTTCCTCGACATCGCCGTCCAGCCATTCCTCGGCGTGTATCTGCAGGTCAGCCACTTCGGTGGCGAGCAATTGATGCGGCAGGTTGTACGCGCGCCACGGATCGTCTTCGCTCGGCCACAGGTTCTGCGCGCCCCAGTGCGCGGCGAATAGCACCAGCGGCGCACTCCACGCGGCGCGGGGCAGGGCCGGGCGAGCGATGCCGCGAGCAGCAAATTGCGTCAGCAGCCACAACGACAACGCCAGCAGCAATGTGATGCCCAGCGCCGGGTGCGCCAAACCACCACCAGTTGAGTTTTCGACAAATTGCGGATCAATCAGGTAATGCAGATCGGAAGGACTCGGCAAACGGCCAACGGCGCTGACCAACTCAGCCGTTGCCACCGCCAACAGCGCCCAGAACACCAGCACCGGCAGCGCCAGCCACCACGCTCGGCGATGCAGCAGAATCACCAGCAGACTGCCAATGGCCAGATCCGACAAATAGCCCAGCGGTGTCGACCAGCCGAGCGCCGCGCGCAGGCACACCGGCACAATCAGTACCAGCAGAATCAGAGAGAACAGGCGGGCATGCGGCTGCCGCAACCAGCGAAAAAGAGCGCTCACAAAAAAAGACCTTCCAGTCATTAAATCGTCAAAAAAGTGTGGGCGATGATACCAAGGGTCAGCGGTCTGATCGTCTTTTAAAACTTGAAGGTGATCCGATGTCGGGCGGACTTGTCAGCGTGGGCACTGGGCTAGGGGCCAGTCAGGGGTGGGTGTTTGACAATTAACCGGGATATGGCTGGCGAACCGGTGCCGGCGGTTTTTTGTTTCAGGCTGTTTAACCGAAACTGGAATCCGCCTGCACCGACTTTTGTTCAGTTCAAGCCATCATCAAAAATGCTTTCAATCGACAGCTCAAACGCCCGGGCAATCTGAAACGCCAGCGGCAGGCTCGGATCGTAGCGTTCGTTTTCGATGGCGTTGATCGTCTGGCGTGACACGTTGAGCCTTTCAGCCAGATCGACCTGTGACCATTTGCGCCCGGCGCGCAGTGCCTTGAGGCGGTTTTTCATTGGTAGCGGCGTCGGGCGATTTGCAGGCCGAGGATCCACATCGCGCCCATCACTGGCCACACGCAAGTCCATGGAATGTGCGGCGCGCCGACGTTTTCCAGAAAACCGTAGCTGAAGGTCAGCAGTGCTGAAGCGGCAAACGCGAAGCCCAGCGCTTCGAACTGGATGCGCAGATGCATTTCATCCATGCGGCGCATGTTGCGCACGATGGCCCAGCACATCAAACCTGCCGGGAGGATCGGCGTCAGCGCGACAGCTGAGCGCAGAATAATGTTGGCATCCATCAGGTATTGCGAGGCAACCAGTGAGGCGACCAACGCCACCGTGTAAAGGATCAGTGCTGCGCCAATTTCCAGGTAATACCGGTTCATGCTTACTTCCTATGTAAAAGACCCTTTACATAGTCGCGAAAGATTTTCCTCATGTAAAGCCTGCTTTCCACAAAAGCCGATTTCCCAAACCCAAAAAGGGGCGGACTGATCAACGATCAGGCCGCCCCTTTTTTGTTACCGCTCCGTCAGATCAATGCATCTTGCTGTGATCGTGACCTTCCATGCTGGTCAGCGAACGCACGCTGGCCTTCACTTCAACGGTTTCTTTTTCGCCCTTGGCGTTTTCCACGGTCAGGGTCAGCGGCACGGATTCGCCTTCTTTCAACTGACCGGTCAGGCCCATCAGCATGACGTGGTAACCGTTTGGATCAAGCTTGACGGCTTTACCTGCCGGCAGGTCGACCGATTTGACCGGGCCCATGCTCATGACGTCGTTCTTCATGCTCATTTCGTGGATTTGCACGTCTTTGGCCACTGGCGTCGCGACGCTGAGCAACTTGCTGTCGCTGTCGGCGGTGAGGGTCATGAACGCGCCGCTGGCGGATTGGGCCGGCACGGTTGCACGTACCCATGCATCGTCAACCTTGGTCTGCGCAGAGACCTGGAAGGCCAGGCCCAGCAGGGACAGACCGAGTACCGCGCGTTTGATGTTGTTCAGAAACGGTTGCATCAGCAAACCTCCATAACGGTAAGCAAATCTTCCGTGCATTCTTCTGCCGAAAGCGAGGTGGACAGACCCAGGCGCAGTTCGCCGCGCGAGTCGAAGACGTAACTGGTGGAAGTGTGCGAGATGGTGTAGGTGTCGCCGGCCGGCACCTTCTCGAAGAACACGTCGAATTCCTTGGCCGTGGCCTTGGTTTCCTCAAGCGTACCGTACAGCGCGACGAAGGTCGGGTCGAAGGCTTTGACGTAGGCGTCGAGGATTTGCGGCGTGTCGCGCTCAGGGTCGAGGGTGATGAAAATCACCTGCAAGCGATCGCCGTCCTTGCCCATCAGTTTCTTGATTTTTGCCGCGCGGGCCAGGGTGGTCGGGCAGACCGCCGGGCACTGGGTGAAGCCGAAGAACACCATCGGCATCAGGCCGCGGAAGCTCGACAGGGTCATGGTGTCGCCGTCGGTGTCCTTCAGTTTGAAGGTGCGGCCCATGATCTTGTTACTCAGATCCTTGCCGTACTTGTACGACAGTTGGCCGCGGGTGTCGCAGCCGGCGAGCAGGCCGAGCCCGAGTACGCCCATTCCCGCAAGTACCTTGCGGCGAGTCAACAAAGCCGTCATCTAATACCGCCTTTTGCAGCCCGTCAGTCGGCAGGACTGGCGAGGGGTTAACCGTAAAAGCGGCGCATGATACCAAACTGAACCGGCCAGTCGGTTTTCGATCGGCTGACAGGGTGTCGCAGGGCGACAAAAGGTGTAAGAAAAAGTGACCAGTGCGAGCGACGAAGGTGTTATCAGCTCATCACCGCCGAACTCGAACACCAACGGTTGCGCCCCTGTTGCTTGGCCTCATAGAGACGGGTGTCGGCCGCTTTCAACAACGAGGCCGGCGTGACCGTATCGTCGACAGGATGACGCGTGGTGATGCCAGCACTGGCCGTGACGTACCCCAGAGGATGCCCGGCGTGCGCAAGCTTCAGCGCACGAATACTCTGCAAAATGTCCTCAGTGACCTGAATCGCCCCGGCGCTATCGGTGTTGGGCAATAACACGGTGAACTCTTCGCCGCCGTAACGTACGGCCAGGTCACCCGGGCGTTTGACCGCTTGCTGGATCGCCTGGCCGACCGCGCTCAGGCAATCATCACCCGCCGCATGTCCGTATTGGTCGTTGTAGCGTTTGAAGTGGTCGACATCGAGCATGATCAACGACAGCGCCGAACCCTGGCGACGGGCCAATCGAATTTCATCGGCCAGCGAATTATCCAGGCGTCGACGGTTGCCGAGCCCGGTCAGGGCGTCAGTCAACGCCATGTCGCGCATGGTCTGATGGGCGTGGCGGATTTGCCGTTCCATCGCCATACGCTGGCGCAACTGGCTGAGGACGATGAGGCCGAAACAGCTCAGCACCAGAATCAGAAACACCAGCACGAAGCCGTTCTTCAGCAAATCCTGCTGCCAGGGTTCGATGATCGAATCACGCGACAGACCGGCTTCGACCACCAGTGGATAGGTGGTGAGGGCACGATAGCCGTACAAGCGCTCGGTGTCGTCGACGACGGCGCGCACTTGCGCGATGCCTGAGTTGGAGTTGGGTAAATAGGTCTTGAAGATCTCGCTGTTGGCCAGGCTCTTGCCGATCACCGAGGCGATGAACGGGCGGCGCACGAGGATGGTGCCGTCGCGCCTGGCCAGCACGAGCGCGCCTTTGTCATCGATGCGAAAGTCACCGTAGTAATCGACGAAATAGCTGACCTTGACCGTGCCCAGCAACACGCCGGCGAACGAGCCATCGGCGTTGTTCAACCGGCGTGATATGGGAATGATCAGGTCTTTCGTGGAGCGGCTCTCGACCACATCGCCGATGCGCACATGGCGATCTTCATGGGTGCGGTGGTACTGGAAATAATCGCGGTCGGCGTTGTTAGCGGTCTCGGGCGTCACCTCCTTGTCGGTGACGATCCACTGTCCATCAGGACCGTAGATAAACAAGCCGTGCAGCTGCGGCATGATTGTCGATTGCTGCACCAACAATTTGTGAATGCGCGGGACATCCAGGTTTTGCAGGCCATCACCCTCGATCCGCTCACTCAGGGCGGCGGTCAGCACGTCCATCTGGCGGATGGTGTCTTCGGCATGCTGGGCCGTGGCGCGGGCGAGGTTGGTCACCGAGTTGCGCGCAGAATCGAAGGCTGCACGGTAGTCGCGCCAAGTTCGCCAGCTCTCGACCGCCAAAAAGGCCATGACCACTACCAGCATGAAACTCACCGTCAGGCGGAACGTCGATCCGGCGCGCACGGCTTTCAGGGATGCGGGGTTGTCTGTGTTCGGCTCTGGCGAGTGGCGTCCGAGCATGAACATCTCCTTGGGTTTATTGCACACGTGAAGCTGGTAACAGTATGACAAGGATCGCCGGGAAGGTCGGGATGCCAGCGAAATCCGTGATCAGTGTCGCGTGATTGTCCTGTTCAAGTTGACGGTTAAACGCTTTTCAGCCGATTTATCCAGCGCTGGAGTGTCAGTAATCTGAGCCCATCTTGAACGCAACAAGAACTTCCCCAACTAAAAAGGACTGCACAGATGAACACGCCAACCTACAACCGCCTCAACAAAGACGACGCCGTAGTACTGCTGGTTGACCACCAGACCGGTTTGATTTCTCTGGTGCAGGACTTCTCGCCGAACGAATTCAAGAACAACGTTCTGGCGTTGGCCGATCTGGCGAAATTCTTCGAACTGCCGACCATCCTCACCACCAGTTTCGAACAAGGCCCGAACGGCCCATTGGTACCGGAACTGAAAGAGATGTTCCCGGACGCGCCCTACATCGCCCGTCCAGGCCAGATCAACGCCTGGGACAACGAAGACTTCGTCAAGGCGATCAAAGCTACAGGCCGCAAGCAGATCATCATTGCCGGCGTGGTCACCGATGTTTGTGTGGCGTTCCCGACACTGTCAGCCCTGGCCGAAGGCTTTGATGTGTTCGTGGTCACCGATGCCTCCGGCACCTTCAACACCACTGTGCAACAAGCCGCATGGAGCCGCATGACCCAAGCCGGCGCACAAATGATGAACTGGTTCTCGGTAGCCTGTGAGCTGCACCGCGACTGGCGCAACGACATCGAAGGGCTGGGTAATCTGCTGTCGCAGCGTATTCCGAACTATCGCAACTTGATGAATGGTTATGCGGCGCTGACGGCGCAGCAAAAGTAAGCTGGCACTGTCACAACTCGAAAAGCCTGCCCTGAAAAGCAGGCTTTCGTTCGTTCGACTGACACACCATCCTGTAGGAGCATTCGAGTGCAACGAGGCTGCGATCTTTTGATCCTGTTGTTTGAAATCAAGATCAAAAGATCGCAGCGTGCCGCAGCGCCTACAGGGGCGGTAGGGTCTAGACGGGACGCTGACTAACCAAAAGCCTGCCCTGAAAAGCAGGCTTTTGTTCGTTCAACTGACACACCATCCTGTAGGAGCATTCGAGTGCAACGAGGCTGCGATCTTTTGATCCTGTTGTTCGGAATCAAGATCAAAAGATCGCAGCGTGCCGCAGCTCCTACAGGGGGCGGTAGTGCTTAGACGGGACGCTGACTAACCCAAAGCCTGTCCTGAAAAGCAGGCTTTCGTTCGTTCAACTGAACACACACCATCCTGTAGGAGCATTCGAGTGCAACGAGGCTGCGATCTTTTGATCCTGTTGTTTGAAATCAAGATCAAAAGATCGCAGCGTGCCGCAGCTCCTACAGGGGGCGGTAGGGTCTAGATGGGACGCTGACTAACCAAAAGCCTGCCCTCAAAAGCACGCTTTTGTTCGTTCAACTGACACACCATTCTGTAGGAGCATTCGAGTGCAACGAGGCTGCGATCTTTTGATCATGTTGTTCGGAATCAAGATCAAAAGATCGCAGCGTGCCGCAGCTCCTACAGGGGGCGGTAGTGCTTAGACGGGTGAGGGGATCACAGCCTTGTCGCTGTCTCGTCCTTTGAACGTCAGCCAGAAAAGCAGCATTACCGCAACCGAGAAACCGGCCGGAAACAGCCAGATGCTGCGCCAGTCATGCCCGTTAGCCAAGGCGAAGTGGTCGGTGATCTGGCCGGCGATCCAGAAGCCGATCAGCATGCCCAAACCGTAAGTCGCCAGGGTAATCAGGCCTTGAGCCGAGCTGCGAAAGCGCTCGGGGGCTTTGGCGTCGGTGTAGATTTGCCCGCAGACGAAGAAAAAGTCGTAGCAAACGCCGTGCAGGGCAATGCCGACGAGCAGCATGAATGCTTGATCACCGTTGTCGCCGAAGGCAAACAGCACGTATCGCAACGCCCACGCCAGCATGCCGACCAGCAACGCAATCTTGATGCCGAAGCGCTGAATGAACAGCGGCAAAAGCAGCATGAACAGCACTTCGGACACTTGCCCGATGGCCATCTTCGCCGTCGGATTGGTAACGCCGATTTCGGCGAGGAACGGGTTGGCATTCTGGTAATAAAACGCCAGAGGAATGCAGATCAGAATGGACGCGAGGAAGAACACCAGATAGCTGCGATCCTTGAGCAGGCTCAACGCATCCACGCCCAGCATCTGCTTCAGGCTCGCCGAACCTTCAGTGGATTTCAGCGGTGCGGTATTCGGCAGGCTGAAGCTGTAGAACCCCAACACCAGCGACGCTACGGCAGACATCAGGAAGGTGTTGCGCAAGCCGCCCGCCGCGATGGCTTGTTGGGAGTCCCAGGCAAAACCAAAGCTGATCACGATGCCGGCGACAATCCAGCCGACGGTCCCCCAGACGCGTATGCGCGAAAACTCCAGGGCCGGGTCTTTGATCTGTCGGAACGCCACCGCATTGACCAAGGCCAGCGTCGGCATGTAGACCATCATGTAGGCCAGCACATAAGGATAAAACGCGCTGAAATCTGGCGCCCGATAGAGCTGGAACAGCAGCACCGCGCCGATCAGATGCAGCACCGCCAGGATGCGTTCGGCGTTAAAGAACCGATCGGCAATCAGGCCAATGACGAAGGGCGCAATGATCGCACCCCACGACTGGGTCGAGAACGCCATCCCCACCTGGCCGCCGCTAGCCGCCAGCGTTGTGGTGAGGAAGGTGCCGAGGGTGACGAACCAGCCACCCCAGATAAAAAACTGCAAAAACATCATCACGCTGAGTCGCGCATTCATTACGTTCATTTCAATCACCGTATTATTTTTATGTCGGTAACAGCGGTAAATCAGTGGTCGTGAAGCCCCAGCAGACGTCGGTTGGATTGTTCGTCAGCGCTCACGCTGGCGAAGTCGTCGAACGCCTTGCGGGTCTTGGTGATCATGTGTTGTTCGATGAAGGCGGCGCCTTCGGCAGCGCCTTGCGCGGCATCTTTCAGACAGCATTCCCACTCGAGCACGGCCCAGCCGTTGAAGTCGTATTGGGTCAACTTGCTGAAGATCGATTTGAAGTCGATCTGGCCGTCGCCCAGCGAGCGGAATCGGCCCGGGCGATCAACCCAGCCTTGATAGCCGCCGTAAACTCCGGAGCGCGCGTCGGGGCGGAACTCGGCGTCCTTCACATGGAACATGCGGATGCGCTCGTGGTAGCGATCGATGAATCCCAGGTAATCCATCTGCTGTAACAGCAAGTGGCTCGGGTCATACAGAATCGCGGCGCGCGGATGATGATTCACCGCCTCCAGGAAACGCTCGAAAGAGGCGCCGTCGTGCAGGTCTTCGCCGGGATGGATTTCGTAACACAGGTCTACACCGGCCTCGTCGAAACAGTCGAGTATCGGCAGCCAGCGCTCGGCCAATTCGGCAAAGCCTTGCTCGACCAGACCGGCAGGGCGTTGCGGCCACGGGTAGACATACGGCCAGAGCAGCGCGCCGGAAAAGGTTGCATGGGCAGTCAGCCCAAGGCGCTGACTGGCGCGCGCTGCCAGTTTCAACTGGTTGATCGCCCATTGCGTGCGCGCTTGCGGCTTGCCGCGCAAATCCTCTGGGGCGAAGTCGTCGAAGAGGCTGTCGAACGCCGGATGCACCGCGACCAGTTGGCCTTGCAGATGGGTCGACAGCTCGCTGATCACCACGCCGGCCTTGGCGCAAATTGCGATGAGTTCGTCGCAGTAATCCTGACTGTGGGCGGCGCGCTCAAGATCAATGAAACGCGTGCCAAGGGTCGGCAACTGGATGGCCTTGTAGCCTTGCGAGGCCGCCCACTGCGCAATGTTGGCGAGGGAGTCGAAGGGCGCTTCGTCAGAGATGAACTGCGCGAGAAAGATGCCCGGGCCGCGCATGCCGCCAGGGTTTGTTTGATCAGTTGTCATTGGCGGATGCTCCGATTGACTGGCGAGGTATTTCGCTCCACTTGGCATCACCGCGATGGTTGGCGAGAGCGGTTTCGATGAAGGCCATGCCGCGCAGGCCGGCTTCTATGCCGGGCACGCCGGGCGCATCAGGGCCGCTCGCGCCCTGGAGAATGGCCTGTGCGAGGTCGCCGTAAAGATTGGCCATGGCCTCCAGATAACCTTCCGGGTGCCCGGCGGGCAGACGCATGCGCCGGGTCGCGGCTTCACATAGCCACGGTTGGCCGAGGCCCGAACGCAGCACGCGCATGGGTTCGTTCAACGGGCGGTGGATCAGACTGGCGGGCTCTTCCTGGCGCCACTCCAAACCACCCTTGTCGCCATACAGACGAATTTTCAGCGGATTCTCTTCACCGGCGCAGACCTGACTGGCGATCAACACGCCGCTGGCACCGTCGGCCATTTTGAACAGCATGGCGGCGTCGTCATCCAGTTGGCGGCTGCTGAAGTGCGAGCCAAGCATCGCGCTGACGAACTGGATGGGCTGACCGGCGACAAACTCCGCCAGGGAAAACGCGTGAGTGCCGATGTCACCGATGCAGCCGCCGATGCCCGATTGTTCAGGGTTGTCGCGCCAGTCGGCCTGCTTGTTGCCTTGGCCGGCGACGTCGCTGCTGAGCCAGCCTTGCGGGTATTCGACGAGGACTTTGCGCAAGCGCCCGATAACGCCGCTGGCGACCATTTCCCGGGCCTGCCAGACCATCGCGTAACCCAGATAGGTGTGCGCCAGCGCGTAGATTCGCTGACTGCTGCTGACGACGCCTTTGAGCGCCTGCACTTCGGCCAGATTGAGCGCAGCAGGCTTCTCGCTGAAGACATGGAAACCGGCGCTCAACGCTGCGCTGGCGATAGGGGCGTGCAAGTGATTAGGCGTGACGATCACCAGCAGCTCCATGCGCTGATCGGGCGGCAGCCGGGATTCGGCGGCGAGCATGTCTTGCCAGGCGTCGTAACAGCGTTGCGCAGGCAGACCCAATGCGGCGCCGCTGCGCTGATTGTTTTGCGCGTCTCGGCTGAACGCACCGCAGACCAGTTCAAAGCGTCCATCGAGGCCGGCTGCCTGCCGGTGTGCCTGAGCGATGAAGGCGCCTTCACCCCCACCGACGAAGCCCATTCTTATTTTTCGAGCAGCAGCAATCATGGCAATTGTCTCTGTGGATAGTGCATCAGTCGTCTATGATGTAACCGGTTACATCGTGGGCGAAATCTAGGCTCGAAATGCACGGCTGTCAAACCATCTCGGACGAATGTCGGCGTTTCGGAGGGCGGCGCGGTGCGGTAAGCTCGGCGGCCGATTTGATTGAAAGAGCGAGGCAGACTTGTCCAATATTCGCGAAGTGGCACGGCTGGCGGGCGTTTCGGTGGCAACAGTGTCAAGAACATTGAAGTCGCCGGAGCGCGTACTGCCCGACACCCGCGATCGGGTCATGGCTGCCGTCGAACAGGCCGGATATCGCCCGAATCTGATGGCGGTGCAGTTCCGCTCACGCAGAACCGGGAACCTGGTGATTCTGGTCCCGACCATCGCCAACACATTTTTCGCCCGAGTCATCAGCGGTGCGCAAAAGGCTGCGCAAGCCGCCGGCTACAGATTGTTGCTGTGCGACACCCAGGGTCGCGAAACACTCGAACGCCAGTTCGCTGATCTGGTGTATGCCCATCAAGCGGATGGCGTGATTCAACTGCGCGCCTTCGACCCCTTCGAAGGCTCCGCTTCGGGGAAGGATCTGCCACCGATCGTCAATGCGTGCGAAGTGATCCAGCAAGGCCGTCATCCGACAATCAGCCTCGACAACGTCGCGGCCGCCAAGGCGATGACCGAGCATTTGATCGCGCTGGGGCATCGGCGCATCGGCCTGATCAAAGGGTCGAAAGGCAGCCCGCTGACGCGAGATCGTCTGGCGGGATACGAACAGGCGATACGCCAGGCGGGGCTTGCGCTGGACGATGCGCTAGTTTGTCACGGCGATTTCAGTCTGGCTGCGGGCTATGCCGGCGCCGGAAAAATGCTCGCACTCGACGATCGGCCGACCGCGCTTTTTTGTGAAAATGACGAGATGGCGATTGGTGCTTTGAAGCGCATCAAGGAGCAGGGGTTGCGCGTGCCGGAGGATATTTCGCTGGCGGGATTCGATGACATTCCGATGGCGGCTTACTGCGATCCGCCGCTGACAACCATCTCCCAACCGGCGGAAGTGTTTGGCGAGAAAGCCGTCGAAATGCTGATTGCGCTGATCGAGAAACAGCCGTTGCCTGCTCGACATGTGGTGTTGCCGTTTCAGCTGACGCCACGTGACAGCACGGCGCGATTTGAAATGGCTTAGGCGCCTTCCAGTTTCAACGATTGATACCACTCGGCATACGGCGTGTTGCTCACTTTATACCGGTTGTAATCCGCAGTGCCGTCCTCCCACCAGACCGGGCCACGCTCGCCCAGTGCCACTTTGGCGGCGTGCACATGCGCCCTCGCTGCTTTCAATTTTTGCGGGTCATCCAGCAACTTTGCCGCTTTGACTTCGCGTCGCGCTGTCATCAAGTCGTCGACCAGATGCTGGCGCTGTTGCGGGTCCAACGCCGGGTTGCTGCACCGCCAAAGCTGTTCTTTGACCACGAAATATCGGCCGTCGGGCGTGGTTGGGTGCATCTGTGGGCCCCTCTCATTTTAAATATTGATAGCCGAGCTAACGGCAGTTCAACGGCATAAATACGCTCAGTCAATCGGCTGCGTTAAATCGGGGCTGGCACAGGCAAAACATCCAGTGACTGATCCACCGCTATCGCCAGCAGGCTGGCTCCTACAGGAAATCTGCAAGGGTCGAAAATGTGTGGGCACCGCAGCTCCCACCAGGTTTTGTGGTGTTCACAAGATTAATGCCCCCACCGAACAATGTAGGAGTGAGCCTGCTCGCGAAGGCGTCGACACGGTCAAAACATCCGATAACTGTTCCACCGCTATCGCCAGCAAGCTCGCTCCCACAGGTTTGTGCGTCGCTCACAGATCTTCGGCCAGCACACAAATCTGTAGGAGCATTCGAGTGAAACGAGGCTGCGATCTTTTGATCCTGTTGTTTGAAATCAAGATCAAAAAATCGCAGCGTGCCGCAGCTCCTACAGGGGCCGGTTGCGGTTTACGGCTTTGTCGCTTCGGACAGCAAATTGCTGACCCGCGAAACCAGGGTGTCGACTGCAAAAGGCTTGGTCAGCACTTGCATGCCCGGTCCGAGTTGAGCGCTGCCGATGACGGCGTTTTCGGCGTAGCCGGTGATGAACAGGGTTTTGAGTTTTGGGCGGATTTCCCGGCCTGCATCGGCCATTTGCCGGCCGTTCATGCCGCCCGGCAAGCCGACATCGGTGATGAGCAGGTCGATCTGCGCGTTGGAGCGCAGTACCTCCAGGCCTTCAACGCTGTCAGCCGCATCCAGCACTGTGTAGCCAAGTTCGCAGAGCACGTCTTTGAGCAGCATCCGCACGGTGGGTTCGTCGTCGACGATGAGGATAGTCTCGCCTGCTTTTACCAGCGGTGTTGTCGTGCTGCGGGTGGCGTCGTAATTTTGTTTGGCTTCGCCGCGATAGCGTGGCAGGTAGATGCACATCGTGGTGCCTTGGCCGACTTGTGAATGCACGCGCACCTGGCCACCGGATTGTTTGGTGAAGCCGTAGATCATCGACAACCCAAGCCCCGTACCCTGGCCGAGCGGTTTGGTGGTGAAAAACGGGTCGAAGGCCTTGGCGATGACTTCCGCGCTCATGCCGGTGCCGGTGTCGGTGACGCAGAGGCAAAGGTACTCGCCCTCGGGAATGTCCAGTGTGTGGACCGACTCGATGGTCACGGCGCGGTTGGCGGTTTCCACCGTGATGCTGCCGCCATCTGGCATGGCATCGCGGGCGTTGATGCACAGATTCAGCAGAGCGTTTTCCAACTGGCTGGCATCGACCAGCGCCGGCCAAAGATCGGGTGCCACCAACGTCTTCAAGCGAATGCTCGGGCCGACGGTGCGCTGGATCAGCTCGGTCATGCCGACAATCAGCGTGTTGACGTCCGTTGGCCGCGGATCGAGGGTCTGGCGTCGGGAGAACGCCAGCAGTCGATGGGTAAGCGCCGCTGCACGTTTGGTCGCGCCTTGGGCGGTCACCAGATACTTGTCGACGTCCTTGATACGGCCCTGAGCGATGCGTTTTTCCATCAGCTCCAGGGCGGCGGAAATGCCGGCCAGCAGATTGTTGAAGTCGTGCGCCAGGCCGCCGGTCAGTTGCCCGACGGCTTCCATTTTCTGCGACTGGCGCAGCTTTTCCTCGGCTTGCATGAGATCGGCAGTGCGCGCCATCACGCGTTGTTCCAGGGTGTCGTTGAGCGCACGCAGTGCCGCGTTGGCCCGATCGCGCTCGGCCTCGACACTGCGCCGCTCTTCCACATCGATCAGCACGCCGGGGAAGCGCAGCGCAGTGCCGTCGTCGGCGCACTCGACGCGTCCGTTGGCCTCAAGCCAGTTGTATTTTCCATCGGCGTCGCGCACCCGGTACTGATGGGAATAGGCGCCGCCGCGAGCAATCGCTTCGTTGATCGCACCGATGAGTCCTTCGCGGTCGTCGGGGTGAACGGTCGTCACCACTTGTTCCAGGCTCAGACCGGTGCGGCCCAAAGCAGGATCGAGATTGAACACCTTGGCGGAGGCTTCATCCACGGTAAAGCTATCGGTCGGCAGGTCCCAGTGCCAGGTGCCGATAATGGCGCCGGCGGCGAGGGCGAGTTGTACGCGCTCGACGTTTTCACGCGCGAGCGCTTCGCTGATGCGCAGGCGCTCTTCGGCGTCGCGTCGTTCGGTGACGTCATTGAAGAGGATCGCGATTTGCCGGTCGGCCGGGTCGCCGACTCGTACGGCACGCACGTCGAACCAGCGCTCAAAGGTGTTGGCGTAATTTTCGAAGTTCGCCGGCTCGCCCGTCTTGGCCACGTGCCCGTAGGTCTCGAACCAGAACTTTTCCAGGTTGGGGGCAAACTCGGTCACCCATTTACCACGCAGATTGACCCCGCATTGACGTTCGAACGCCGGGTTGGCTTCGACGAAGTAGTAATCCACCGGAAGATCGTCGGCGTCGAATTTGACGTTGACGATGGCGAATGCGGCTTCGATGGTTTCCAGAATGGTGCTGAAGCGTTCTTCGCTCAGGCGCAGCGCCGTTTCGGCACTGCGCGAGCGCGTCAGATCAAGCATCGCGCCGATCATGCGCTCGGCGCGGCCGTCGGCGTTGCGGATCAAGTGTCCGCGGTCGAGCACTTCGGCGTAGGAACCGTCCTGGCAGCGGAAGCGATATTCGGCGGTCCAGGTCGATCCGCTGCCGTCGATGGCAGAGCGAATCGAGGCTTCGACGCGCTCGCGATCCTGCGGGTGGATCTGGGCAAGGCGCCAGTCACTCGTCGGCTCGATGGCTGCTGAAGGGAACCCATAAGCCTGCTGCAAGGCTTCGTTCCAGACAATCTGCCGGGTCTGCAGATCCCAGTCCCAGACCGCGTCGCGTGTTGCCTTGAGCGCCAGGCGATAGCGCTCTTGCGATTCGAAAAGCGCACGGCCGGCGAGATGCTCCTGGGTGCGGTCACGAAGGATTTTCACGAAGCCCAGATGGGATTGATCATCCGCATAGAGCGGCATCAGTTCGCCCGACGCCCAGAACAATTTGCCGTCCTTGCGCAGGTGCCAGCGTTCATCTGAGGCGCGTCCTTCAAGCAGAGCGCGCTGCATTTCCAGTTCAACACGGCCGGAGGCGCGATCGGCTGGTGTGAAAAAACTCGCAGCACTCTGGCCGAGCATTTCCTCGGCGGTCCAGCCCATGACATTGACGGCGCCGGCGTTCCATTCGGTGATAATGCCCCGCGGGTCGGTGGCGACCATGGCGAAATCGATCGCGCACTCGAAGATTGCCCGCTGGCGCGCTTCACTGGCGGCGAGCGCCGCTCGGCTGGCGGCCAGTTGCGCGGCGATATCGTGCTGTACGTCGCTGATGAGTGTTTGTCCAGTGCCGGTTTCGAGCGCCTGGCGCAGACGCATGACCTCTGACTCAAGCGCTTCGCGGGTAAGATGTTTCAGGATTTTCACCACTCACGCCTGATGATTATTGTGGCCCGGGCTCGTTCAACGTATTGCAAACGAACACTACGGGTCACCCATTGACACGGCGCGCCCTGCATAAGTTGCAGCCTTGAAGGGCGGCGCTTGCGGATCTACAACGAATGGCCGTTATCCAGCTTGTCGAGCAGCATTTGCCCGCGCTGCCAAAGGGCCTGCTGTTTGGCTTCAGGCATGCGGTCGAGGTTTTTGTAGAGCATGCCCATGCGTTGATTGCTGCGCAGGAGATTGCCGTGGCGCATCAGAAAATGCCAGTACAGCGAATTGAACGGGCAGGCGTTGTCGGTGGTACTTTCGCTCACCTTGTAGGCGCAATCGCGACAGTAATCGGACATTCGCTTGATGTACTGGCCGCTGGCGCAGTAAGGCTTGGAGCCCAGGTATCCGCCATCAGCGTGCATGACCATGCCCAGGGTGTTGGGCAACTCGACCCAGTCGAACGCGTCCATGTAAATGGCCAGATACCACTCGCAGATCTCGCTCGGCGCGATGCCGGCCAGCAAGGCGAAATTGCCCGTGACCATGAGCCGCTGGATGTGGTGGGCATAAGCATGTTTGAGGCTTTGACCAATGGCTTGGCGCATGCAGTTCATCTGCGTTTCGCCGGTCCAGTAGAACTCCGGCAATGGCCTGCTGTTACCGAATGAATTGCCCTCGGCGTAGTCAGGCATTTTCAGCCAGTAAACCCCGCGCACATACTCCCGCCAGCCGATCAGTTGCCGAATGAAACCTTCGGCGGCGTTCAGGGCAACGCTGCCCGCCCAATAGGCCGACTCGACGTCGCTGCACAGTTGCCGCAGATCGAGCAAACCGATGTTGAGCGCCGCACTGATGCGCGCATGGAACAGAAACGGCTCGTCGCTGGCCATGGCGTCTTGATAGTCGCCGAAACCGGCCAGACCGAAATCCAGAAAGTATTGCCACAGCGCTTGGGCGTCGGCGTGGGTCACCGGGTAGTTGAAGGTATCGAGAGCGCCGTAGTGACTGGCGAAGTGATCGCGCACCAACGCGAGGACTTCCTGAGTGACCGGGTCTGCGCTGAAGCTGAGCGGGTAGGGCGCCTTTACGCCTTTGGGCAGTGACTTGCGGTTGTCGGCGTCGAAATTCCACGCGCCACCCACCGGCGTGCCGTCGCCATTGAGCAACAGCCTGCTTTTGCGGCGCATCTCGCGGTAGAAGAACTCCATGCGCAGCTGTTTTTTACCGGCCGCCCAATCGGCGAACTCGGCGCGGGTGCAGAGAAAACGGCTGTCATTGTGCCAATGGATGGGCAAACCACAATCGCGCAGCGAATGCTCCAGACGCCAGTCGCCGCATTCGGTCAGGTGCAACTCGTTCGGCTTTAGAAGCGCATGCCAGCGCTGCAACTCACTCGGCACAGCGCCGGTGTTTTGCGGATCGTCGAGCCTGACGTACTGCACCTGAAAGCCTTGCTCCTGCAACGCCTGCGCAAAATGACGCATGGCGCTGAACACCAGGACAATTTTCTGCGGATGGTGAGGAACGTGACTGGCTTCCTCCATCACCTCGACCAACAGGACGGTATCGCGTTCGCGATCAAGCCCCTGCAAAGAGGCGAGATCGAAAGACAACTGGTCACCGAGGACCAGGCACAAGCGGTTAACAGTCTTCATTCGAACGCAATCAGCCTGATGAGAGGCAATAGAGGTAGCCAGTGGTTGGGAAGTCCTTGCTCAGATAGTTGTACGGAAATTTAGTTTTGTATAGGTTTTTCTGCTAGCCGGGGTACACCGGATAATCGATATAACCTTCAGCGCTGCCGCCATACACCGTGGCCGGGTTCAGTGCATTCAGCGGCCAGTCGTTGGCGATTCGCGCAGGCAGATCCGGATTGGCCATGAACGGTCGACCGAAAGCGACAAAGTCAGCGAGGCCGGAATCGAGCAGCCGCGCACCGGATTCGGCGTTGTAGCGCCCGGCGTAGATGATCGCGCCGCTGAAGGTGTCGCGCACCGCTTGGCGGAAGGTTTGCGGCATTGCTGGCGCATCGTCCCAATCGGCTTCGGCGATGGACAGATAAGCAATGCCGACGTCCTCCAGCACCTTGATCGCTTCTATATAAGTGGTGTGCGGATCTTCCTCGACCAGGCCCAGGTACGTGCGCGCCTCATCGGTGGTGGTGAACAGCGGGGCGAAGCGCACGCCGACCTTCTCCTTGCCAATGCACTCGGCGACGCCCGCTACCACTTCGCGCAGAAAACCCAGGCGATTGTGCAGCGAGCCACCGTATTGATCGGTACGCAGATTGCTGTGCGCCGAGATGAACTGGTTGACCAGATAGCCGTTGGCGCAGTGCAGTTCGATGCCGTCGAAACCGGCGTCCATCGCATTGCGTGCTGCCTGGATATAGAGCTGGACCAGTTCCTGAACTTCTTCAGTGCTCAACGCGCGCGGTGCGGACGGCGGCACCAGTTCGCCTTTGCCTGGCGCGGTTTCGATAAACACACTGACCCGGTCGGTCGCCACGGCGGAAGCCGAGACCGGCGCCGCGCCGCCAGGTTGCAACGCGCTGTGCGACACACGGCCGACGTGCCAGAGCTGGGCGAAAATCACCCCGTCGACGGCATGCACGGCATCGGTGACTTTGCGCCATCCGGCAATTTGCTCGGGCGTGTGAATGCCCGGCGTCCAGGCATAACCCTGGCCGCGTGGCTCGATCTGCGTGCCTTCGGTCACCAGCAAACCCGCGCCTGCGCGCTGCTGGTAATACTCGGCCATCAATTCATTGGCGATGTTGCCCGGTTGGGTACTGCGCTGGCGGGTGAGGGGCGGCAGGACGATGCGGTTTTTCAGGGTGTGCAGGCCCAATTTGGCGGGGGTGAAATAACTGCTGTTGTTCATGGATTACCTTTTTCACTGGTTTATTAGACCAGTCAACTATATGGTGGGCGTAAAAAAAACGCCGTGTGGCACGCACACGGCGTTCGGAGGACTTTTCCCGAAGGGGCTTATCAGCCGAGCATCTTCAGCAACTTCTCGGCGACCGCTGCGGAGCTGGCAGGGTTCTGGCCAGTGACCAATTGCCCGTCAGCCACCACATGCACCTGCCAGTCGGCGACCTTGGAGTAGTAACCGCCAAGACGCTGGAACTCGTCTTCGATCAGGAACGGCACGACATCGGTCAAACCGACCGCGGCCTCTTCGGCATTGGTGAAACCGGTGACCTGGCGATGCTGGATCAGCGGTTTGCCTTCAGCATTCAAAACGTGGCGCAGTACGCCCGGTGCGTGGCAAACGAAACCGTGCGGCTTGTTGCTGCGGTCGAAGGCTTCGATCAAAGCGATCGACTGCTTGTCTTCGGCCAGATCCCACAACGGGCCGTGGCCACCTGGGTAGAACACCGCATCGAAATCATCCGCCCGAACATCCGCCAGACGCCCGGTGTTGGCCAGTGCCTGTTGGGCGGCCGGGTCATTGCGAAAGCGATCGGTCTCGGCGGTCTGTGCGTCTGGCTCGTCGCTTTTCGGATCGAGCGGTGGCTGGCCACCGGCCGGGGACACCAGGGTGACGTCGGCACCGGCATCCTTGAAGGCGTAGTAAGGAGCAGCGAACTCTTCGAGCCAGAAGCCGGTTTTCTTGCCGGTGTCGCCAAGTTGATCGTGCGAAGTCAGAACCATCAAGATTTTCATAAAGCACCCTTGGTTGATCAGGTGGCGTCGCTGCGCAACGGATTTGCGAAACGCCGACACCGGGAGATGAGTTGTCGGAGCGCAGCATAGATGCCAATTAGACCAGTCGTCTAGTAATTTTTTCTGCGCAGGTTTTTCACTGACAGATATGGCAAACTTCCGTTCCTCTGAAATATACGACTGGTCTATTGTCTGGTAATTTGCGCCCCATGAAACCGACCTACGACGACACCCGCCAACACTTGCTCGATACCGGCCACCGAATGATGGCCGAGAAGGGCTTCACCAGTGTCGGCCTCAATGAAATCCTGCAAACCGCCGGCGTGCCCAAGGGCTCGTTCTATCACTACTTCAAATCCAAAGAGCTCTATGGCCAGGCCTTGCTCGAGGATTACTTTGTTGGCTACCTCGCCGACATGGAGCGACGCCTGACGTTGCCGGGGCTGACCGCTTATGAGCGATTGATGGATTACTGGCTGGGCTGGCAGAACCGCTGCACGCTCGAAGGCCACGGCGATGAGTGTCTGGTGGTGAAACTCAGCGCCGAAGTCGCCGATCTGTCCGAATCGATGCGCCTCACCTTGCGTGATGGCGCCGAACAAGTGGTGTCGCGCATTACCCTGTGCATCGAGCAGGGGCAGGCTGAAAACAGCCTTCCTCAGGGCAATGCCCGGCGGTTGGCGGAAACCCTGTACCAGATGTGGTTGGGTGCCAGCCTGCTGAACAAGTTGCAGCGCACCGGGCAGTCGTTGAATACGTCGATGGCGACTACGCAACAACTGCTCAGCATTTGACGTTCAGACTGACCTGCCGGACCCGAACTCTGGCAGGCCAACGCCAAGTGCTGCGGTTCAGAACTCGGGGGTGTACTTGACGCTGAACATCACGTTGCGCGGGTCGCCGAAGTTGTTGTTGCCATTGAGCTGGTTGTAGGCGGCGGTGTAGTAGCGCTTGTCGAACAGGTTGTTGGCGTTCACCGCCAGGCCGATTTCGTTGCTCAACTGGTAACCGAGACGGGCGCTCCAGACGGTGTAACCAGCGACGTCGTAAGTGTGTTCATAGCCAAGCGTATGGCTTTGGGTGGTGAAACCCAGGCCGGTGCTGACATGGTTCCAGTCGCCGCTGAACTGATAATCGCCCCACACCCGCAGCATGTGTTTCGGCGTCCAGGTGCTGAAGGTTTTGCCTTTTTCAGTCGGGTCGTCGAGGTACTTGGTGGTGTTGTAGGTGTAGCCGGCGAACAGTTGCAGGCCAGTCAGCACTTCGCCGCTGATCTCGGCTTCGATACCCTGGCTGCGAACTTTCCCGGCGGCCGTCGAGCAATACCAGTCGTCGCAAACCATGCCTGAAGCCAGGTCGTTGACTGCACGGTTTTCCTGGTCATAACGGAACACCGCCAACGACGTGTTGACCCGGCCGTCCATCAATTCGCCCTTAAGACCCACCTCGTAATTGCTGCCGATCACCGGTTTGAGCACGGAACCGTTAGCGTTGCGATTGGTTTGGGGTTCGAACACGTCGGTATAGCTGGCGTACACCGCCCACTCGCGGATCAAGTCGTAGACGATGCCCGCGTAAGGCGTGACTTCGCCGGTCTCGTTCGCGGTGCTTTGCGGTTCCTCGACAGCGACGTCACTGAACGCCATTTGCGTCCATGACTTGTAGCTGTAGTCGTACCAACTGACGCGCGAACCCAGCACCAGCGTGAGTGATTCGACCGGTTTGACCCGCCAGCTGCCGTACAGGCCTTTTTGACGAATGTCGTATTCGCTCGGCGTTGCCCGGCCACCCGGGGTATTGAGCAAACCTTCGTAGCTGATTTCGGGACGGTCGTGGTTGATGTCGAAAATCGTGTCGCTGCTGTTGTTGAAGGTGCGAGCGAATTTATCGTCAGAGGTGAACTTGGCGTAGTTGCCGCCGAGCATCACTTCATGCTCCATCGACAGCGCTTCGAAATGCCCGGAGAGGTTCATGTCCAGACCGAGTTTGTTTGCGTCGAAATCCGTGACGAAATCGGCGTATTGCAAACCGCTGCCATCAGCTTGCACCCCGGCGCCGCTGGTTTGCGTGCGCTGGTTTTTCGATTTGTTGGTCTCGGTCATGCGCACCGCACCGACCTTGACGGCCCAGTCGTCGTTGAAGCGATGTTCCAGATCGGCGTAAACGGTAGTGACATCAATGTCGGCATGGTTCCAGCGTGCACCACCGTAGGTGGAACGCGGCACGTTGAGCGGCTTGCCGTCGGCGTAACGTGGCAGGCCGCGGATCATTGGCCGTGATTCGCCATCCGAATGGCTGACCGCCACGCCGAGCGTGGTGTCATCGCTGACGTCGAAGTCCAGAGCGCCGTACAGCGAGTGAGTTTTGCTCCATTCGTAATCGACGAATGAATGGCTCTGATCTTCATCGGCGACAAAACGCCCGCGCACCGTGCCGGTCGAGTTCAACGGTCCGCCGGCATCCAGTTGCAAGCCGTAGTGATCCCACGAACCCGCCTTGCCGGTGACGGTTACGGTCGGGGTGTTCTGGCCGCGCTTGCGCACCAGATTGATCGCGCCACCGGGGCTGCCGGCGCCTTGCAGCAGGCCCGACGCGCCGCGCAGCACTTCCATGCGATCAAAGAAAATCAGGTCCTGCGTTGCCCAGTTGCCCAGCGCATAGGTATTGCGCGGGATCGGCACGCCGTCGTACTGCCAGTCGTCGATCTGAAAACCGCGTGAGGTGAGGATCATGCCTTTGCCCACGCCCTGAAGGCCGACCAGACCGGTGGTTTTATTGGCGGCGTCCTTGAGATCGGTGAGGTCCTGATCATCCATTTGTTTGCGGGTCATGACGGTGACCGACTGCGGAATTTCCTTGAGCGTGTGTGTGCCTTTGCCAATGGTCACCGCCCGCGAGGCATAGGAGCCCGATCCCTCGGTGGTGGCGTCGTTGCTGCGCTCGACAATGTTGGTGGCCCCCAGTTGCAGCGCTGCGCTGTTGTCAGTCACCGGTTCGACGCTGAAGTTGCCTTGCCCCGTGACGCGCAGTTGCAAGCCGCTGCCCGACAGCGCCTTTTGCAGCGCTTGTTCGGCGGGCATCCGGCCTATCACTGCCGGTGCCTGTTTGCCCTGCACCAGCGCAGGCTCCAGCGAAATGATCTGGCCGCTCTGGCCGGCAATCGCATTGAGCGTATTGGCAAGGGCGCCGGCCGGCAAGTTGAAGCTCAGCTCTTGCGCCAGCGCTGAGCTTGCCAGGGTCGCGAGGGCAACGGCGAAGGGAAGGGTACGGGGCCACGTGTTGAGCACAACATTCTCCTGTTTGTTTTGAAGTGTCAGGAGATAGGTGGGATGAGAAATGAAAACCGGACACAAACGAGAACGATTTTCAAAAAAATGTTCGCCCATCACTTTTTACTGATCAGGGTCAGCCAAGGGCCGTAGCGATCCACGCGAATCGGCAGGGTTTCGGCCAAGGCGCTGAAGGTGCGCTCGGCGTCATCCAGCGGGAATACGCCCTGCACCCGCAAGCCGCGAATATCCGGGGCCAGGCGTACGAACCCACGATGGTAAGGTCGCAGCGCAGCGACCACGTCTGCCAGTGATTCATCCAGTACATTCAACTTGCCGCTCAACCAGTCTGCGCGCCGACGTTCATCGCCGCTGGCCAGCGTGATGCCACGCGAGGAGAGGACCGCCGCCTGACCTTCCTTGACGATTTGCGTTGTGCCGTTGAACAAACGGGCTTCAACCGAATGCTGCAACACCACGAGGCGGCTGGCGTCCGGTTCCTGGGCTACCAGAAAACGCGTGCCCAGTGCACGCATTTCGCCCTCGGCGGTGCGCACGACCAAAGGCCGACGAGCATCTGGCGCGACATCAATTACCAATTCACCATGACGCAGGATGATCACGCGTTGCGCGTCATCGAAGCGCAGATCCACCGCACTGTCGGCGTTCAGGCTCAGGCGACTGCCATCGGCCAGATTGAAGTGCTGCCGCTGGCCGCGCCCGGTGTGCAGGTCCGCCAGCAGCGTTTCACCCAAGCGGGTTTTGCTGCCCAGCAGCAGGCCGCCGCCGAGCAGCCCGAGACCGGCGATGACGCGCAAGGCATCACGCCGCGAAGCCTGCGGCTGCAACAGAATCTGCCGGGCTTCACCGGCCTGGCCGGGCACGCGTCGATCCAGTGCGCGAACCGTGTTGAACGAACCGCCGAGGCGTTCCTGCAAGGTGTCCCACGCCTGTCTGTGCGCAGAATCCATCGCCAGCCAGGCGTTGAAGCGTTCGTTGAGCGCAGTGTCAGGCGTGCCGGCGCGCAGCTTGACCATCCAGTCGATGGCTTGCTCGCTGACAGGGTCGAGGCGGGTTTTGCTCACGGTGCCATCTCGCACAAATAGCATTGGCGCATCGCCTGTTTCATGTAGCGGCTGACGGTGCGCTCCGACAGGCCGAGTTTCTGCGCAATCGCCACGTAACTCAGGCCGTCCAGTTGGCTGTAGAGGAAGGTGGTTTTGACGATCAACGGCAAACCATCGATGGCGCGGTCGATCGCGACCAGGGCTTCGATCAATTGCAGTTGTTCTTCAGGGGAGGGCGCCAATGCTTCAGGCAGAGCGGACAACCGCTCAAGGTAGGCCAGTTCCAGCTTGCGCCGACGATGACGATCAAAGATCAACCGGCGTGCGATGGTCGACAGGTAAGCACGCGGTTGCTCGATGCTGTCCGGATCGACGCGGGCCGCCAGCAGTTGGCAAAACGTATCGGCGGCGGTGTCCTCGGCGTCCGCGTGGTTGCGCACATGACGATTGATATGCTGCAACAACCATCGATGATGATCACTGAAAAAGTATCCCAGCTTGCTGGACGGAGGAGATTGCACTGGTGAGCTTTCCAGATGTTAGTGAGAATCTCTCTCAATACTACCTGTGTGGCCAGAGCCAGTGCAATCAGTCTGTAGCGCCCGACGCATTCACCGCTAAAGCTCCGCCCACTGATCACGGTATTGCAGCAGAAAATCGACGAAGGCCCGCACGTGTTGGGGCACGTAGCGCCCGTGCGGATACAGCAAGGTGTAAGGCCGGGAACGACCTTTATAGGGCTGCAGGACCTCGACGAGACGGCCGTCCGCCAATTCCTGTTCGACAATGAATTTGTAGGTCTGGAACACCCCGGCACCATGCTTGGCCAGCGTCACGCCACCGAGCACATCGTCAGAACAGGAATAACCGCCGTCCGAAATAATCTCGCGATCGCTGCCGTTTTCCTGAAACAGCCATGAAATCCGCCGTCCGCTGCTGGGCAGTTCAAACTGGATGCACTCGTGTTCCGCCAGATCCTCCAGCGTCTGCGGCGTACCGGCCTTGTGCAAATACTCGGGCGAGGCGACCACCACCAGTTTGGCGTCCTCTAAAAGGCGCGCAATCATCGTCGAGTCGGGTTGGGCGCGCACGCGGATCGCCAAATCGTAGCCCTCCGCGACGAAGTCGATGTTGCGATTACCCAAGTGGATATCGACGGTGACGTCGGGGTGCAGCGCACGAAACTTTGGCAGCAGCGGCAGGATGCGGTGATGCCCGTAAGTGGTCGGCAGGCTGATGCGCAATCGTCCTGAGGTACTTGTCTGTGCGCCCATGACCTCTTGTTGAGCTTCGACCAGTTGGGTCAGCGCCTGGCTGCACTGGACGAAGAAGTTTCTACCGGCCTCGGTCAAGCGAATGCTGCGCGTGGTTCGCGCGAAGAGCCGAGCACCGAGCCGTTGTTCCAGACGCAGAATCGACCGGCTCACCGCTGCCGGAGTTACCCCGGCGAGCTGCGCAGCCGCGGTGAAGCTGCCCGCTTCGGCGGCGAGGCAAAAGAGTTCGATACTGCCTAACTGCAAGTCTTCAAAGTGGCGCTTCATAATCGATTACACCGAGTCTCAACGGATATTTCATCCCGGTATTTACCACAACAAACGGCACCGCCGGTATAGACCGACGGTGCCGTTTGTTGTGGCAAGGACAGCGGCTGGATCAATGACCCGCGCTCTGGCCGCCGTCGACGTGCAGGATCTCGCCCGTGACAAAGTTCGCGTTATCCAGATAGAGGATCGCTTGCACGATGTCATCAATCTCGCCCATATGGCCAACCGGGTGGAGATTGCCCAGCGCTTCGTGGGTTTCCACGCCGTGCATTGGGGTCTTGATGATGCCCGGCGAAACCGCGTTGACCCGAATGCCGCGCTTGGCGTACTCGATGGCCAGCGATTTGGTTGCCGCGTTGATGCCACCCTTGGTCAGCGAAGCCAGCACCGAAGGCACGCCGTCAATCGCGTGGTCGACCAGGCTGGTGGTGACGCTGACGACATGGCCGCTACGGTTTTTTTCCATCTCGGCAATGGCCAGTTGGGTGATGTAGAAGAAGCCGCTCATGTTGGTCGCCACGACCTGGGCGTAATCTTCTTTGCTGTAATCGGTGAACGGCTTGGCGACGAAGATGCCCGCGTTGTTGACCAGTGTGTCGATGCGACCAAAGCGTGCAACGGCTTCACGGATAACCCGCTCGGCGGTTTGCGGATCAGCGATGTCGCCAGCGACGGTCAGAATATCCGGGTCTGACGACGGTTTGACGGAGCGAGACGTCGCGACAACCTGATACCCGCGATCGCGAAAACCCTTGACCAGGCCAGCGCCAATGCCTTGCGAGGCGCCGGTAACCACTACAACTTTATTGGAAGTGCTCATGATGAATTCCTCATTGAATCGATAGGGATTGGGTAGAAAAATCTGCAAATCAGGCCTGAGAGGTTTCTCGTGCCGCCTGCCGTAACGCTTGCTGGTATTCGGCGACCGAGTGCGATCCGGACATCAGTTCTCGGTCATTGAGCACCATTGCCGGGACCGAGTTGATGCCTCGCGCCTGGTAAAACTGCTGAAGCTCGCGGACCTCCTGACTGAACTCGCCGCTCGCCAATACTTCTTGCGCACGCCGGGTGTCGAGACCGACTTCGCCCGCCAGATTCACCAGCGTTTGCGCGTCATCCGGGTTCTTGCCGTCGGTGAAGTAGGCTCGCAACAGAGCTTTCTTCAGTGCGCGTTGACGGCCTTCGATGTGTGCCCAAAACAACAGGCGATGCGCATTGAACGTGTTGAAAAAATGACTGCGTTTTTCCAGATCGAAAGTGAACCCGATGTCTTTGCCGCGTTGAATGATCATCGCGTTGCGCTCTGCCACTTGCTGAGCGCTACGGCCATATTTGCGCATCATGTGCTCGACGGCGTGTTCACCGGCGGCCGGCATATCCGGGTTCAGCTCGAACGGTTTGTAGGTCAGTTCAACATCGATCTCACCGGCCAGATTCGCAATCGCTTGCTCAAGTGCCGTAGCGCCCAAGGCGCACCATGGGCAGACCACATCCGAGACAAAGTCGATTTTTACCGTGCGGCTCATGACTGTTCGTCCGCTAGCTGCTGGCGGTACTCGGTGGTGGTGATACCGGCGTAACCCCAGTTATCCGTGTCGACTTCTTCAATCACGATGTGCGTGAGTTTTGGGTCCTTGTTGAGTACTCGCTCCATCGTCTCGGTGATCTCTTTGATCACCTGGGCTTTTTGCTCGCGAGTGACGCCGTCACGGGTGATGCGTACGCTGATGAAAGGCATTGGAGTAACTCCATTAGCCAGCCTGTCGGGATGATGGGCTGCTGTTGGAGTGAACTTTAAGAAGTGGCGCGTGATTGATAAATACGCCTTGAGGTACTTCATTTGTGATGTGGTGTATCAAATCGAAAGGAGCGAACCCTGCGGGATTCTTCCACTGAGGGCGATAGCGGGGGGGAGTCATTCAGAAGCCTTGGTCACAACGGATGTGCGCCCAGGATGGAAGCGAAGCGATCAGTGCTGTCAGGCGTCCGCCATTCAAGCCAATAAATCGGTGATCCATTGCGCCTGTTGCGCGATCTCTTGAACTTTCGCTTCGGGCAACGCCTGCCGCGCTCGGGCGAACTGGCTCAGGGTCTTTTGTTTCTCGCGAAGGATGCGCTGCCACTTGCTCAGGAACGCCGGGCTGCGCGCCTGCATCTGCAGTGGCCCGAAGTACAACTCTGGCCCCGTGTAGGCGACGGGGTCTGCACGCTCGGCAACGATGATTTCGTAGTAGAAGCGGTTTTCCCACAGCAGTTCTTCGCAGAGGATGCGGTAGCCGTTATCCATCAGCCATTGGCGCAGGGGTTGCTCGCCGCCGTTGGGTTGCAGGATCAGGCGTTCGGTGCCGCTAAGCTGCGCTTTGCCGCTGTCGAGAATGTCGCGGATGGTTTCGCCGCCCATGCCGCAAATGCTGATCGCGGTGATTGCGTCGCCAGGCTCGATTGCCGCCAGGCCGCTGGCATGACGCACGGTGATGTGCTGTTCAAGATCGTTCTCGCGCACCGTGCGTTCAGCCGAGCGGAACGGCGTCAACGCCACTTCGCCAGCCACTGCCGCTGCAATCACGCCACGACGCATCAGCGCCACCGGCAGATAGCCGTGATCCGAGCCGATATCGGCCAGTCGCGCGCCGGCGGGCACGTGCGCCGCCACGCGCTCCAGACGCATGGACAATGTGTGTTCGTTCAACGACAACCCCTGTTCAACACTGACCTGCGGCACTGATGGCCGCAAAAGGGGTGCGACTTTGTCGAGCTACGCGTTTCCTGTCAAATCCCGGCGACAGGGGCAACGTTGCGACCCGGACGTGAAGTCGTGAATTCCCGAGCAATGCTTGCCTGATCCTGTGCGTCTTTGTGACGTTGCACGGACAGACGAGCGCGGCGTTTGCGGGTAATCTGCCGGCTCGCTGACTAAAACAAGACAAAAACAGGAGTCATTGATGCAACCGATCCGTCTCGGTCTGGTGGGCTACGGCAAGATTGCCCAGGATCAACATGTCCCGGCGATCAACGCCAATCCTGCATTCCAGTTGGTGTCTGTCGCCACACAGGGCAAGCCTTGCGCCGGCGTGGAGAATTTCCAGTCCCTGAGCGAGTTGCTCGCCAACGGCCCGCAAGTTGATGCGATCGCGTTCTGCACGCCGCCCCAAGGGCGCTTTGCCTTGGTGCAAGAGGCGCTGGCTGCCGGCAAACATGTGCTGGTGGAAAAGCCGCCGTGCGCCACATTAGGTGAGGCCATGGCGTTGGTCAGCCTGGCCGGGCAGCAAGGCGTCAGCGCGTTGTTCGCCTGGCATTCGCGCTACGCCCCCGGCATTGCCGCCGCCCGCGAGTGGCTCGCCACGCGCACTCTGCAAAGCGTGCAGATCGACTGGAAGGAAGACGTGCGCAAATGGCACCCCGGCCAGACCTGGATCTGGCAACCGGGCGGTTTGGGCGTATTCGATCCGGGCATCAATGCTTTGTCGATTGTCACGCACTTGCTGGCGCTACCGTTATTTGTCGAGTCCGCCGAACTGCGCGTTCCCGAAAACTGCCAGTCACCGATTGCCGCGTCGATCAAAATGTCAGACGCGCGCCACCTCGATGTACGCGCCGAATTCGACTTCGACCACGGCCACGACGAACTCTGGAGCATCGAAATTCGTTGCGCCGAAGGGGTGTTGCGACTGGACAATGGTGGGGCGTTGTTGAGCATCGACGGCGTGCGCCAGGCCGTTTCGGAGGAGGGTGAATATGCCGCGGTGTATCGGCACTTCCAGCAACTGATCGATGACAAGAGCAGCGACCTCGACCTGCAACCGCTGCGGTTGGTGGCGGATAGTTTCTTCGTCGGCAGTCGCGTCTCAGTTGCCCCGTTCTACGACGCATAATTCCTGTAGGAGCTGCCGAAGGCTGCGATCTTTTGATCTTTCATTCCATCAGGCTTGCTGTGGACTGAACAAAAAAACCGCCGTCCCGGATGATCGGGACGGCGGTTTTTCATGTCAGACGAAAAGGTGATTTCCGCCCCTCACACAAGTCATTGTGGCAAGGGGCTTTAGCGAAACGTCGCACCGCCCCGATGGCTACGCGGCAGACCCAAATCAGCAGCTCCGGTACAAACGATGAAACCCCATTGTGGCGAGGGGATTTATCCCCGATGGGCTGCGCAGCAGCCCCAAAACCAGTCACCGCGAACTTGCAGGAATACCGCATGCTCGGGTTTTACGACTGCTGCGCAGCTGATCGGGGCGGTGGGACGTTTCGCTAAATCCCCTCACCACGGCGACGCGCTTCAGTGCATTTGACGCGAGATCAAAAGCGCGCCAGTCGATAGGCCTCGGTGCCTGGCAGGTCTTGCGGCGATTTTGTGGTTACCGCCCCCACCATCCCCACAATCATCTCCGCCGTCACAGCCGCCTGCGTCAGCCCCAGATGTTGATGCCCAAACGCAAGCAGCACCTTGCCGCCGCACACCTGATCAATCACCGGAAGCGAATCCGGCAATGACGGTCTGAAGCCCATCCACGGTGTTGCCGCTTCAGCACTCAGATCTTTGCGGAACAACCCCTGGCTCAACCGATGCAACTGCCACGCGCGTTCCATCTTCGGCGGCTGTTCAAGGCCTGCGAACTCAACGGTACCGGCCAGCCGCAGTCCCTCGTCCATCGGCGTCATGATGAACTTGCGTTCCATGGAGGTGACGGGGAAGGGCAGTCGGCTGTGTTCCTGGGGCAGCATCAAGTGGTAACCACGTTCGGTGTCCAGCGGCACGGTTTTACCGGTCAACGCGGCCGTGAGTTTGGCCGAGTGCGCGCCGCAGGCGATCAAGACGCGGCTCGCGGTCACACCACCGTTTCCGGTGAGCAGTGAAACGCCGTGCTCCTGAACATATCCGCCCTGAACCTGCTGCCTCACAAAACTCACGCCGCTGGCCTTGGCTGCGTTAACCAACTCGCAAACCACGCGATAAGGATCAATGAAATGCCCGGTGCGCGGAAAGAACAGACCACCCTTTATCTGCTCGCTGAGTTGCGGCGCGGTGTCGCGAATCGCATCTGCCTGCCAGAAGTCGACGGGTACCTGCTGCTGATGCAAGCGTGTCTGAAGCGCTTCGATGGCCTGAAGTGAATCCGCACGTTCGAATACCAGCAGTGAGCCTTCAACTTTAAGCAGGTCGGGACGCTCGATATCGCTGAGTAACCGTTGCCAGGCATCGAGGCTGCCTTCGTTGAGCGCACGCAAACCGGCGACGGTTTTCTGAAAGGGTTCCGAGCGCAGATTCAATAACAGCCGTGTGAACCAGGGCAGGGCGCGGGGCAGGTATTTCCAGTCCAGGCGCAACGGCCCCATCGGGTCCATCAACATGGCCGGCAGGCGCTTGAGTATCGATAGATCGGCAATCGGAAACACTTGTTCGGTCGCCAGATGCCCGGCATTGCCGAACGATGCGCCGTGGCCCGGTTCCTGTTGGTCGATGACGACAACTCGCAAACCCTGGCGAGCCAGACGCAATGCGCAGGCAACGCCGATGATGCCGGCGCCGACCACGGCGATATCATGCGAGGCGTTATTGGGCATTGTTCTGCGCTTCCCTTTGCCCGTCGAGCAACCGTCGCAACCCCAGCGGATTGGCCTGTTTCAGCGCGCCAGGCAGCAAGCTGTCCGGGAAGTCCTGATAACAGACCGGGCGCAGGAACCGCTGGATCGCTGCGGTGCCGACCGACGTTGTGCGCGAGTCGGACGTGGCTGGAAACGGTCCGCCGTGAACCATCGCCTCACACACCTCGACGCCGGTAGGCCAGCCATTGACCAGCAACCGACCGGCCTTGCGCTCCAGTGTCGGCAACAATGCGCGGGCCTGCTCAAGGTCTGCGTCGTCAAGGTGCAACGTGGTGGTGAGTTGGCCTTCCAGGTGTTCGATCACTTGACGGATTTCATCGTCATCGCTGCATTGCACAACCAGCGACGCCGCGCCAAACACCTCTGCCTGAAGGCTGTGATCGGCCAGAAAATCCCTTGCCTGAGTGACGAACAGCCGGGCCTGACACTGATTTGGTCCTGTGCTCATCTGACCCTCAGCGCACAGTTGCGCGCGCGGGTTTTCAATTAACGCATTCACGCCAGCCTCATAGGCATTGAAGATCCCGGGCGTCAGCATCGTTTGCGCCGGGCTGTGTCGTAACCGCTCGGCAGCGGCCGCGATAAAGCTGTCCAGCGCGGGACCCTCACGCGCAATCACCAGCCCGGGATTGGTACAGAATTGCCCGGCCCCTAGCGTCAGCGAAGCAACGAAGCCTTCAGCGAGCGCTTGCGCGCGATTGTGCAACGCCGCCGCAAACAGCAACACCGGATTGATCGAGCTCATTTCCGCATACACCGGAATCGGCTCCGGCCTTGCCTGCGCCGCTTGAACCAGGGCCAGACCACCGCTGCGCGAACCGGTAAAACCCACGGCTTTGATGCGGGGATCGGTGACCAGCGCAATGCCCACTTCGCGTCCGGAACCGTACAGCAAAGAGAACACGCCCGGTGGCAGACCACAGGTTTTTACCGCCCGCGCAAGCGCATGGCCGATCAGCTCACTGGTGCCTGGATGCGCGCTGTGCGCCTTGACGATTACCGGACAACCGGCGGCCAGTGCCGATGCCGTGTCACCGCCGGCGACGGAGAACGCCAGCGGAAAATTGCTCGCGCCAAACACCACCACCGGGCCCAGCGGTACCTGACGTTGGCGCAAGTCCGAACGCGGCAGCGGCTGACGCTGCGGTTGTGCGGTATCGACGCGCACGTCCAGCCATTCAGCGTTGCGCACCGTGCGTGCAAACAGACGCAGTTGCTGACAAGTACGCCCGCGTTCGCCGAGCAGACGCGCACGTGGCAGACCGGTTTCAGCGGCGGCGCGGTCGATCAGTCCATCGCCAAGGGCTTCGATTTCGTCGGCAATGGCTTCAAGAAATTCGCTGCGGGCATCCAGCGTTTTTTCGCGATAGCTGTCCAGCGCCGCCCAGGCCAAGGCACAGGCCTGTTCGACATGCGCGGCCGATCCGCCGGCATAAGCAGGTTCCAGCACGGTATTGGTGGCCGGGTCGATCCCGCGAATGGCTTCACGATTGCCCGCAATACGTTGCTGCCCGATCAGCATGTTGCCCGTCAGAGTCATGGTGTCTTCCTGATGAGAAAAAAGCGCCCGCCGCAAACCCGGCGGGCGAGAAAGCGACGTAAGGGGTCAGGCGAAGTTCTGCTCTGCCGACCAGTTTTCGTACCAGTGGCGGAACAGCGCGTACTGGTTTTCGGCATAGCGGCGCTGGGAGTCGCTCAACGCATCGGTGTCGTTGAAATGCAGGGTGTATTCCTTGTCACCGTTGAGCACCATCAGGTGTTTGTAATACAGCACCAGATCACAGCCCTCGTCGAACGACGACAGCACTGCCAGTGCCGATTCCAGCTCCCGCGCCTGACGCCGCGCCTTGGCATCACCCTTCGCCGCTTGCTTGCTCAGGGCCACCAGTTGCAGCACTTCGCGCGGCAGGGCATTGCCGATGCCAGTGATCGCGCCGGTGGCGTTGCAGTTGACGAAGCCATGCACCACCTGGGTGTCGACACCGACCATCAGGGTCACTCCGTCATCCTTGGAGGTGATGTTCTCGGCGGCGTAACGCAAGTCGGCGCCGCCGCCGAATTCCTTGAAGCCGATCAGGTTCGGGTACTCGCGGCGCAGCTCGAAGAACAGATCAGCGCGGGTGGCGAAGCCGTAGTAGGGGCTGTTGTAGATCACCGCCGGCAAGTTCGGCGCGGCTTGCAGAATCGCGGCGAAGTGAGCCTTTTGCGCGGCGGCCGAAGCGCCTCGCGACAGCACGCGTGGAATCACCATCAAGCCCTGCGCGCCGACTTTTGCCGCGTGGGCTGCATGGGCAACGGCCTCTCGGGTATTCACCGCGCCGGTGCCGACAATCGTCGGGATGCCCGCGGCCACCAGCCGCGCCACGCCTTCCTGGCGCTCGGCTTCGGTCAGCAGCGGCCAGTCGCCCATGGAACCGCAGTACACGACAGCGCTCATGCCGATATCGATCAACTCGCGACCCTTGGCCACCAGTGCGTCGAAATCCGGTTTGCGCTGGGCGGTGCACGGGGTCATCAGGGCCGGCATGCAACCGGTGAAGATGTTGTCGCTCATTGTTTTAACTCCTTGGCACATCATTCGGATGGGTTTGAAAAGTCGACGCGGTGGCTCAGATGCCCCACGCGAACGGGTCTGTTTCGTCGATCAGCAGCGTGCTGTCGGCGGTCATGTAAGCGCGGCCGGTGATGTACGGGCGAATGCGTTCGCCGTGCCATTCAAAGCGGCCTTCGAACTGGCTGCCGGTGATGCTTGCCTGCACCCAGCGCTCGCCGGGTTGCAATTTGTCATCAGCGGCCAGGCACGCGAGTTTGGCGCTGGTACCCGTGCCGCAAGGGGAGCGGTCATAGGCCTTTCCGGGGCACATGACGAAGTTACGGCTGTCGGCGTCGGGGTCATCGGCGAACAGTTCGATGTGGTCGATCACGGCCCCGTCTTCGCCATAAATGCCCTGATCTTCGAGAGCCTTGAGCATCGCCCAGGTGTAGGCGGTGAGGTGCTCGACGTTGTCCATCGACAGGTTTTGCCCGTGCTCGGACACTAGGAAAAACCAGTTGCCGCCATAGGCGATGTCGCCAGACACGCGGCCGAAACCGGGCACGTCCACCGGCACCTGTTTGCGGTAGCGGTAAGACGGCACGTTGCCCAGCGTCACCATGCCGTCTTCATGCAACGTCGCGCTGACTGGGCCAACGGGCGTGTCGATCTTGTGCACGCCCGCAGTGATCTGCCCCAGGTACTGCAACGAGTTGATCAGGCCAATGGTGCCGTGGCCGCACATGCCGAGATAACCGGCGTTGTTGAAGAAGATCACGCCGCAGGTGGCGTCCGCCGATACTGGCGCGCAATACAGCGCGCCGACCAGCACATCGTTGCCGCGCGGTTCCAGCAAGCAGGCGCGGCGCCACTGATCATGCTGATTGCGCAGGGCATCGCGTTTTTCCGCCATGGTGCTGCCGGGTAATTCGGGGAAGCCGTCCATCACCAGACGCGTGGGCTCACCCCCCGTGTGGGAATCGATAACGTGTACTCGTTTCATAAAAGGTGCCCCTTTGGTTGATTTCAGTAGGCGCCAGCAGGGCGCGCGTTCACGGTGGTGGCGGCGGAGGCGACTTCGCTTTCTTCATCGTCCTCTTCAAGACGCAGCAGGTGTGCCGGCACGCCCGTGGCGGCGCCCCAGTAATAAATACCGGTGGCAAACGCGGCCACGACGATTGTGTCGAAAGGGTGGGCGAGAATGCCCAGGCCGCCGAAGGTGCCGAGCTTCGACAGCACGATGGTGATGGCGTAGAAGGCGATCAGCCACGCCGAAGAACGAACCTGATGGGTCAGGCTCAGGTGCGCAGTTGGTACGAAGCGGCCGCACAGCAGATACACGACAAACATCAGGATTTGCAGGCCAAGCAGCCACGAAACGGTGTTCCAGCCGGACCAGTAGACGATCAGCGCAGCGATGATGAACGACACCGGCCCGAGCACACCCATGTACTTGACCCGGAACGGTCGTGGCATGTCCGGCGCATTGCGGCGCAGCGCCGCCACCGTTACCGGCGCCACGGCGCAGCGCCGCCACCGTTACCGGCGCCACGGCGTAGCTCAACACCAATGCGGCGGAGACCACGTTGATCAACGCTTCCCACGACGGGAACGGCAGGGTCCAGAACACTGACAGCGCAAACGTCAGCCACAGCGCCGGGCGCGGAATACCGGACTTTTCATCGATGTGGGTGAAGACCTTGAAGAATGTGCCGGTCTGCGCCCAGCCGTAGATCACCCGAGGCGTTGCGTTCATGTAGATGTTGCCGCAGCCGCTCGGCGAGATCACCGCGTCGGCCACGACCAGATAGGCCAACCAGCCCACGCCCAGTGCCAGCGCGATGTCGCGATACGGCAGGGCAAATTCCTTGCTGACACCGGCCCAGCCGTTGGCCAGCATTTCTGTCGGAATGCTGCCCAGGAAAGCCATTTGCAGCAGTACGTAAATCAGGGTCGACAGCAGTACAGAGAGGATCAGTGCGATGGGAATCGTGCGCTGTGGATTCTTCACTTCACTGGCTACCGAGATGATCGGAGTCAGCCCCAGATAAGCAAAAATGATCCCGCCCGCCGAGACTGCCATCTCCACCCCCGACAGGCCGAAAGGCGCAAAACCCTGTACCTGAAAGTTCTCTGGTTTGAAGAAAGTGAACAGCACACCGATCACCAGCAGCGGCACGATGAACTTGAAAATACTCACCAGATTATTGGCCTTGGCGAAGGTCTTCACGCTGCGATAGTTGAGCACGAAGAACAGGCAGAGCAGGCCAAACTGCACCAGCCAGCCGAGCAAGGTCGGATCACCGCTGCCGCTTTTTGTCAGACCGGGAAACCACGCCGCCGCGTATTGGCGCGAGGCAACCACTTCGATCGCCACCAGACTGGAAAACGCGATCAGGGTGATGAAGCCCATCAGGTAACCGAGCAGCGGCCCGTGGGAGTAAACCGGATAACGCACCACGCCGCCGGCGCGTGGCAGTGCGGCGCCGAGTTCGCAATAAACGATGCCCAGCAGCAACACGGCGAAGCCGCCCAGCAGCCAGGAAAAAATCCCCGCCGGCCCGGCGATGGCGGACACATGACTGGCCGCGAACAACCAGCCCGAGCCAAAAATCGCACCGAGGCCGATAAACGTGAGATCAATCAGTGATAGCTGTTTTTTGAACTTGCCTTGACCAGACATGGCGTTGCCTTCTTGTGAGTTATTGGATAGGCAGTTGTGTCACTGGGACGGCCAGACTTTGAACTGATCGGCGTTGGCGCGATTGATGTTTTGCGGCGCGATCGATGACGAAATCGGCACAGTTGCGCCGATGCACTGCGTCACTCGACACGGCGCAGACGTTGCTGCAATCTGCAGGCGACTACCCAATGGCCGACCTGTGAACAGGGAGAAACCTTCGATGCACAACGCGTTTTCAATCCTGTGCCAGGACGGCCAAGGCAATCGCCCGCAAACGCTGGAAGCGCTCTTGGCCGGCGCGGCGCCGCTGTTGCCGATGCTCGACCTGATTCCCAATGCGGCGATTTTCATCAAGGACGTTCAGGCCCGCTACGTGCTGGCCAACCGCACGCTGGTGCAGCGTTGTGGCTTGAAGGATCTGCGGCCAATGCTCGGCAAAACCTGCGCACAGGTCTTCCCGGCGCAACTGGGGCCGGGCTACACGGAGCAGGATCGCAAAGTGCTGGAGGAGGGCTTCGTGCTGGAGGATCAGCTCGAACTGCACTTGTACGGCAGCCGCGAACCGGGTTGGTGCCTGACCCATAAACACCCGTTGTACAACGGCGACGGCGCGATCATCGGTCTGGCCGGGATCTCGGTCGATTTGCAGTCGGCCAGCGAAACCCATCCGGCCTTCCAGCGACTGGCCGCAGTCGACGAGCACATCCGCAAGCACTTCAATCGGCGCGTTACGCTGGGCGAACTCACTCGCATTGCGGGCATTTCAGTGGCGCAACTGGAGCGCTACTGCAAACGGGTATTCCACCTGACGCCACGACAGATGATCCAGAAAGTGCGGCTTGAACACGCCCATCGCCTGTTGCATACCGACCTGCCGATCACCGAGGTTGCATTGCAATGTGGCTACACCGATCACAGCGCCTTCACCCGCCAGTTCAAGGCTTCGACCGGTTTCACCCCGCGCCAGTACCGCCAGGCCACGACCTCCGTGTAGGAGCTGCCGAAGGCTGCGATCTTTTGATTCTGTTTTTACAGTCAAGAGATCGCAGCCTTCGGCAGCTCCTACAATGGGGCGCGTTCAGTGCAGCTAGACTGAATGAGTCACAACCCTCATGCGACAGGAGCAACGCGATGATCGGAACACCTCGGCACCGATGCTCGCAGTGGCTCTTGCCTGCGCTCATCGTTTTCAGCCTGACGCTGAGCGCCGGCTGCTCGAACCGCAAACACTATCCGCCCTCAGGTGTGGGCGACAGTTGCTACGCCAAGGCGTTGCCGACGGTGGGCGAGGGCGGTCTGGCGTGGGGCTCAAGCCTGAACATGGCGCGGCAGAAATCCATGAACAACTGCATTCGCTATGCCGGGCGCTCAGGCGGCACGCCGAATACTTGTCAGGTGGTGTTGGCAAAGTGCAAATGATTTGAGCTGCGAAGAAGCTAATGCGGTTGCCGCGAATGAAACCGAGCCTGTAGTGACAAAAAAAAACCGGCCTCTTCAGCCGGTTTTTTCATGAGCGATACTTTTGCGCGCGTGTGCCTGTCAGACGATGTTCAACGCTCTGAGAATCACCAGTTTGTTACTGGCAAACACTTGGGCACTCAGCGTCAGTTCAGCGATGTTCTCTTGGGCGCTGGCCAGCGGCTGGCCGTCCCTGACGAGGACTTCGCCTTGTTCACCGAGGATGGCCCACGCCAGTTGTGCCCATTCGGCGGGTTGTTCCTGGCCATGCTTGATCGATATCAGGAAGAGCTGCTCGAAACGGCTGACGGTGATGCCGCCGCCGGTCACCGGGCTGGCCAACACCTGGATCTTGTCGTTCAGCAGCGAGCGTTTGCACAGTTCCAGGTTCAGGTCGTTGCAACGCGCCTGCACGCCTTTCTCGGCGGCTTCGCTCTGGCACGGTGCCACGGCATTCATGCCGATCAGTACGTTCAGCGCCTGCAGCACATCGTCAGAAGCCAGCGAGGACGCGGCGGCTGACAACTGGCGCAAGGTTTTCGGGGCATAGTCGTTGGCTGCCAGCGCTTCAAGTACCGGGCCGTAGATCTCCGTCTGCAGCGAGGCTTCACCCGCAGGGCCGCGAACGTGGACAGGTACGCTCTCTGGCGCTTGCAGCAGGATGAAACGGGTATTGAACAATGTCTGGCGCTGCTCTGCGGTGGACAGGCGGGTGGCGCCGCGCACGTAGAGATCACGACGGAAACTCTGATTGACGAAATAGTCACGCGCCTGTTCGCGCATGATCGGATGCTCGATCCCTTCCAGGAAATCCATGCCCTCGGGCCTGAGGTTGAGCGGGTCGACCGAGTCCAGTGGCACAGCAGTCGTGACGTAGTCGAGTTTGGCGGGGGCCATGGCGTCGACCACGTCAGTGAAATACATGCAATCCCAGCTGCGATTGAAGTATTCATGGGCGATGTATTGGCGATTCTGCCCCTTGATGCTCTGAAGTTTGGCATCCAGGTTCGGCGCTGCGCTGGCGTAGTTGGGATTGGCGGCCAACAGCGCTTCGGAGAATTGCAAAGCGGCGTCAATACGCTGATCCGGGCCGGCAGAGGCAGATTTGGTGAAGCGATCATGCAAGCTGAACAGGTTGCGCAGTGGCGCTGCAGGCGACCAGCCGGGGAAGCAGTTGTAGCTGACGTACAGCATTCCACCCGGTTTCAGATGGCGACGGGCAAACTCGACGATCAGTTGCTGGTTGTCGCGACTGACCCAGGTCCAGATGCCATGCAGGCTGATGCTGTCGAATTGCGGCAAGTCATCGCGGGCCAGCAGTTGCGCGAAGCTGTCGTCATACAGCCGCGCGTTGCTGTTCCAGTCGCTGGCGAGCGTGCTGGCAAAGGCGGCCTGAGACGGTGTGAAGTCTGTACCCACATAGGAACCGGGGTTGGCGGCGGCATGGATATTGATCGAAACGCCTTGGCCGAAGCCCAGTTCGCAATGATGGCTTTCGCTCGATTCCAGGCTGGCAAAGCCGCGCAGCAACAAGCAATAACGCTGGAAGACAGGATTGATTTCCCGGCTATAGCTGTAGGTGTAGCCTTCGTCGGTGAAATACCCTTCGTTCCAGGTGTCGCTCATGTTCGTGTCCTAATATTTCGTGACTGAAAGGCTGGTTTTATAAGGGCTGGTGATTACGGGCCACAAGGACAAAATGCGCGTGAGTATTTCTATTCGTGTCCGCATTGTGGCGAGGATTCATCCCCCGATGGACTGCGGAGCAGGCCCCAGCCTCTAAATGGCCTCATCGCGAGCAGGCTCACTCCTACAGTGATCGGCGTCAGGTAAAGATTCTTTAGACACCCGGCAACCTGTGGGAGCTGGCTTGCCAGCGATAGCGGCGCATCAGCCAGCGAAAATATCGAATCTGATCAAGCACTCGACGCCGGCTTCGCCAGCGCAATCCCCGCCGCGCCCAACCGCTTGAGCACCTCGAACAGCAAATCACTCTTGGTCACCCCGACAATCCTCGGGCTGCCCACATACCCCGTTACCGTCAACGTAATCCCGTCCGGCGATAAATGGCTGAAGCGCACAAACGGCGCCGGCTTGTCGAGGATGTTTTCGTTCTCGCGGTAGGTGTTGAGGAGAAGCTCTTTGACCTCCTCGGGATCGATATCCAGTGGGAACATCAACTCCAGCGATGCCACGCCCTGGGCACTGCCGCCGAGGGTGACGTTGCGCAGGTTCTGCGAGATCAGTTGCGAGTTGGGCACGATCACGATCGAGCGGTCGCTGAGCTGGATTTCCGTGGCGCGCACATTGATCCGGCGGATGTCGCCCTCGACGCCGCTGATGCTGATCAGATCGCCGACCTTCACCGGGCGCTCGGTGAGCAGAATCAGGCCCGAGACGAAGTTCTTCACGATCTCCTGCAAACCGAAACCGATGCCCACCGACAGTGCGCTGACAATCCACGCCAGATTGGTCCACTGCACGCCGAGCGACGACAGCGTCAGCAAGATCACCAGCGCGTAACCGATATTGGAAAACAGCGTGCTCAGCGATGCGCACATGCCCGGATCCATGTCGGTCTTGGGCAGGAACTCGTTGTCGAGCCAGCGGCGCAGGGCACGGATCAACCAGATGCCGATCAGCAGTGCCAACACGGCATTGAGCAGATGACCGGGGACAATGTTCAGCTTGCGCAATCCGGCGCCGCCGAGGATTGCCATGATGTTGCTCATCAGTTGCCCGAACGTGGTGCCAATGCCGCCGACAAACAGCGAAATAACCGCAAACAGTAACAGCATGGCGCGGCTGAAGCCGGACAGCACAATCGCGATCTGATCCAGCCGTCGATCCCCCATCCCGAACAGATGCTTGAGTGCTTTGCCGCTCGAATGCCTGGGCGAAAACGCGTACTCGCAACCGTCCTTGACCACTTGAATCAGCATGTAGAAGCCCGACAGCACGATATATGCCCACACCAGCTCATACGTGACAAAACGTGCCAACGACACATAACCGGTCAGCAGTGCGATCGTTGAGACAAACATCGAAATACTCGCCGCCGTGTAAATTACCCCGGCAAATGTACTGCCCGCTTGTGGATCGTTGGCGGCGATCAACACCTTGCGCACTTTGCCGACGCGCAACAGCATCGTCACAATAATCGCCATGACCACTATGGAGATCACCCCACGCCCGGCCAACACGATCTGGCTGCTCATGGCCGTAGCGTTGCCGACCAGCACCAGCGTCACCAACACCAGCAATGTGCAGGACAAGATGCGCGGATAAGGCTTCAGCGCCAGCGCCACTTCATCGGCAATCGCTGGCAAACGCCACGATGGATGCTCCGTCGCCAACAGCGCGCGGCTCAAACCTGTGATCAGCACACAGGCATAGACGACTTTCTCGAACTCTTCGGAGAACGTTGTCAGCACTGGCACCAACGGCGCGTGCCGAGTCAGGGCGTAGAACATCAAGTGCAGGGCGAGGGCGGTGGTGGCGATTGTCGCCAGCGCCGTTGCAAACGCCAGTGCACTGCGGCGCAAGCGCCCCTCGGGCATGCGATGAATACAAGCCCACGTCAGCCCTCGCTCGGCCAACCGCCGTCCGACCGTCCACACCAGCCATGCCAGCAACATCAGCACCAGCGTGAAAAAGTACTCACCCGGCGCCCATACCGTCGCCCAGATTTTGCGGATCTGGTCGGAGAAATAGTTGAAACGCTGGGCATCACTCTCTGAAGGATTGACCAGCGGCGCCCAGAAATCCGGATTCAGCACACTCAGTGTGCGCAGCGTCAATTCGCTCTCAAGCAACGTGCGGCGGATACCGGCGATCTGCGTGATCAAATCCGCCGCATTCTGTTTCAACGCCGCCAGACTCTTCAGCGTGCCATCGACCTTGTTCTTCTGCTCCGTCAGCGCCGCCCGCTGCGCGACGATATCTGCCTGCTCCGCCGCCGCCTGGGCATCCGGTGCCGCACCCAACACCCCCAACTGCACCGCCAACTGCGCCTGCTGCGGCAACAACGACGCCGACAACCGATCAACATCCAGGATAAAAGCCTGAACCCGATCCTGCGGCCCTTCGAGCTGATTGAAATTGTTCGCCGACGAGATCTGCTGCTTGAGCGCATCGAGACGCTGTTGCAGCGCTTGCAGATCACTTTGATTAATCACCGGCAGCGGCGCCGCCGCTGTCGTGGAAGGCGCCGGCAGATCCGCAGCCCACAGCGAGAAACTGCCGGGAACGAGCAGCATGAAAGCGACCAGAAACAACGACTTCATCGTGTTACGCATGGGTGGACGGGCTCGAAGGGAACACACAGCCTATGAGGTTAGGTGATCGAGCCGGATGGGGTGGAAAAGTTTCACGGGAGGAGGTGGATCAACTGCGGTTCCAGTGCGTCTGCACGCATGTCGAGCAGGGCCAGAGTCACGGGGAGTTTGAAACGACGGCGACCGGCGCTGCCGGGGTTCAGGTACAGGCGGTTGTCGCGCCATTCGATTAACGGCTTGTGGGAATGGCCGGTGATGATGAGTCGGGTATTGGCGGCGAGTAGGGCAGGGACGTCGGCGATGTCGTGGATCAACAGCGTTTGCCAGCTGTTGAGATCGAGGCTGAGGTGGTCGGGGATATTGGCAGCCCATGGGAGGTTGAGGTCGTTGTTGCCGCGCACGGCGTGGACGGGGGCTATTTGGGATAGCTGATCGAGGATGTCGGAACTGCCGATGTCGCCAGCGTGGAGGATGAGGTCGCAGCCCTGGATGGCGGTCAGGGCTTCGGGACGCAGGAGGCCGTGGGTGTCGGAGATGATGGCGGTTTTCATGGGGGGAGATTAGCAGGGAATGAGTGGGTGTTTTTGGCGAGAAGCAGGCATTGGACTGCAACCGTATCTCCTGCCATGCGCTTCATCGCACGGCAGGTCAACTTCTGGCTTACATCGAACGGCTCTCGTATCATCCTCGATGATCCGCCCACCGCCGCTTCAACCTACGCTTTCACCGGTATGCCTGCGCCTTGAATCTTCGAGCATCAACATGACCACTTACCTTGCCAGGTTCACGGAGGGGCCTGTCAGCAGACATGTATTGAGTATGGCAAGCACCAGCGCACTGGGCTTGCTCGCCGTATTCCTGGTCGACATCCTGACACTGATGTACGTGTCGATGCTCGATGATCAAAGCCTGCTCGCCGCCGTGGGGCTGGGCAAGACGCTGATATTCATCAACGGTGCGGTTTCCTCCGGACTGGTGATCGGTGCCAGCGCGTTGCTTTCCGAACGTATCGGCCGACATGCTTCCACAGCGTTGGCCAGACTCACCAGCCACATGCTGATCATGGCGTTGGTGCTGTCAGGCTCGATTGTCCTTGTGGAGTTGCTTTTCGCGCTGCCTCTGGCGCGATTGCTGGGTGGCGACCTGGCGGTTTATCAGGATGCACGGCTTTATTTGTGGACGGTTGTGCCCTCCAGCCTGCTGATTGCCGGGACACAGATGTGCGTGCAGATGCTTCGCGCTCAAGGCCAGGTGAGGCTGGCGCTCGGCGTTTTGCTGGCGGGGGCGGTGACGTTGGCGGTGGCCGATCCGCTGTTCATTTTTGGCCTGGACATGGGCCTGGAAGGCGCCGGTGTTTCATCCCTGCTGGCGGCGGGGACGTCTTTGAGCCTCGGCCTGATTCTGGTCAAACGGCACATCGGTTTGTCGGCGCTGATCAATCTTCGGTTACTGGCGCTGCACACTCGCCGTACTCTACGAGTCGCGCTCCCGGCGATGGTGGGAAATCTGGCCATGCCCGTGGGCATCACCTACCTGATGGTGGCGATGGCGGGTGTCGGCACGTCGGCATTGGCCGGGATGGCGGTCGTCGATCGAATCCTGCAATTTGGCTACTGTGTGTTCTTCGCCTTGCCGGGGGCGTTGGTGCCAGTGATCGCGCAGAACCTGGGGGCCGGGCGTGATGACCGGGTCAAGGCGATTGTGGTCTTTACCCGCCGCTGCGTCGTCCTTTATGGTGTGACGCTGTGGTTTTGCCTGGCGTTGGCGGGGCCTTGGATCGCCGATTATTTCCATCTGGTCGACGCGGGCCGAGCGCTGTTCATGGCGTTCTGTCAGATCGGTGCGGGGCTCTGGATTGTCTTCGGACTGGACTTCGTCGCGCAGTCGATGTTCCTGACAATGAACCGTGCCTGGTGGGTGCCGGTGTTCGGCTGGATTCGCGGAACCCTGGGAACCTTGCCGTTCGTGTACGTCGGCGTCCATGGCTTCGGTGCCAGCGGCGCGGTGATCGGCATGTGGACAGGCAACACACTGGTGGCCATTGCCGCAATCGTGACGGCCTCGTTTGTAGCGCGAGGATTTTTCGCTCGTCGCGCGCAGGCGTCGCAGTTGCATTGAACCCATACATTCACCGCAGCTGAACCGGCCGTGGTGGCGCAGACTTTTTAACGGATTTTTATGGCAGTCATGGACACTCAAAACCCACTGCAAGCGCAAAGCCCCAAACGTCGGCGCGCACCCAAAGGCGAAATGCGCCGCATGGCGTTGCTCGATGCCGCCACCGAGGTCTTCGCCCGGGACGGTTATCTCGGCGCGTCGATGCGTGATGTCGCGGATATCGCTGGCATCACCACGGTCGGCTTGCTCCACCATTTCCCCAACAAGGTCGCACTGCTGCGAGCGCTGCTTGATCGTCGCGATGAGCGAGTGGTTGCTCGCTTTGGTGATCTGGCCACCGCGCCGACGCTGGAAGGGTTTTTGCAGTTTCTGCGATTGAGCATGAGTTTTAGCGTCGAGGATGCGCGCGAGTGTCAGGCATCCGTGATGATCAACACCGAAAGCCTGTCGGAAAAGCATCCGGCCTTTCCCTGGTACAAGGAAAAGTTCGACATGGTCCATGGGCATGCCCAGGCGCACCTTGGGTCATTGCAGGAAGCGGGGGAGATTCGCCAGGACGTGGAGGTGAAAGCGCTCGCCCAGGAGATTTTCTCGATGATGGACGGGCTGCAAATCCAATGGCTGAGAGGGCGGGCCGAAGTGGACGTGTTGAACGTCTTTGACGGCTATCTGCGCCGTCTGGCCGCCGATCTCAAAACGCAGCAAAAGGCTCATCCCTGAGCCTCATGTGACGGTCAGTACGTTTGCGAAGCCGATACTTGCACGGCTTTGCGCAGTGGCACTGGCAGCGGGTTGCTGTCGCGGGTGGTCAATTGCTCCGGGTACAGCGTGATCAGAGTCTGGCTCAGGGCCAGATCCTCTGAGTCGGTACCGACGCGGATCTTGAACTTGCCGGCATCGACGTTCCAGCTGGCGGTGTTATCCACGTAGTAAGCCAGCGAGCGCGAGTCGAGCGGGATGCTCACAGTCTTGCTCTCGCCAGGCTGCAGATACACCTTGGTAAAGCCCTTCAGTTCTTTTTCCGGACGGTCGACCGCAGGTTTCACCGGTTGCACATACAGCTGCGCCACTTCGAAACCGGCCTTGTCGCCCTTGTTGGTCACGGTGAACTTCACGTCAACCGTGGCGCCCGGCGTCAGCACATTGCTCGACAACTTCAGATCGCTGTAACCGAACGTGGTGTAGGACAGACCGTAACCGAACGGGTAGAGCGGCTTCGTGTGTTTCTTGTCGTAGCCGCGATAGCCCAGGTACAGGCCTTCGCTGTAGGTCAGTTCGGTCAGGGCGTTGTCGCCGCGATAAGCTGCTGGATCCGGGTAGGAGGCGTAGCTCGGGTTGTCCTCGATCTTCTTGTCGATCGTCACCGGCAGTTTGCCCGAAGGGTTGACCTTGCCGTAGAGAATCTCGGCCAGGGCCTGGCCACCTTGCTGACCCGGGAACCAGGCTTGCAGGGTCGCGCCGACTTTCTTCGCCCATGGCTGCATGTCCGCTACACCGCCACCGTGCATCACGACGATGGTGTTGGGGTTGGCCTTGGCTACGTGCTTGATCAGTTCCGCCTGTTGATCCGGCAGTTCATAACCGTGGTCGGAGCCTTCGCCTTCGTTCTCATAGTTGGTGCCCGCAGCCACCACGACGGCATCGTACTTCGACAAATCCTGTGGCGGACGCAGCGCCGCCCAGCTCATTTGCACACCGGCAAGACCACCCAGCGCCGGGGTGAAGTTGCCTTGTACGCGTTGGTATTCGAGCTTGACGGTGTATTGCTTGCCGGCGACCAGGTTGGCGGTCTTGCCCGAGGTGGTCAGCGCATTGACCACATCGGCGGAGTACGGCACGCCGTCGCTCTGCACCACGAGCTCATCGTTGACCCACAGCTTGTATGGACCGTCCGCGCGAATCTTGAAGACCTGAGGGCCGGAAACCACAGGCTTGATCTTCGCGGTGAAGCGCGCCGAGAAATTGCCGGCGGTTGGGCTGAAACCTGCGACTGTGGTGGTGCCGGTATTGGTTTCGTTGGTGCTGGTGGTCCAGTTGAAATTCACGCCTGGCTCGACACGGGTCTGCGCCGGGGTGCCGGAAAAGCTGGTGTTGGCGAAGTATTCGGCCTTGACCCCGGAGTTGCTGATGTCGCTGCTGCCGGTGGATGGCTGATACCACACCGAACTCTTCGGATTCAGACTCATCTCGGACAGATAAGTGACGTTCGAGCTGCTCGAAGCCAGTTGCTGCAGGCCGCTCAGTTCAGTCACGTAGCTGTTCGGCGGCGAGTTGGCGGTACCGAACGGCGAGGCCGGCGCCTGGTTGGCCCAATCACCGATAACGGCGACTTTGGCGGTTTTCGCCAGCGGCAACAGCGGCGTACCAGCGCTGGTTTTCTCGTTGCGCAGCAGCACGATCGCCTCACGCGCAGTGTTCAACGCAGCGCGTGCACCGTACTCGGGATGGTCGAGGGTCTTGGCGGTGTTGAGGTTTTCCTGGAAGTCGTAGCTGACCACGGCACGCAGGTTGCGTTTGACCTTGTCGTCGATGACGTTCTGGGTCAGTTGCCCGCTCCACACGTACGGCATCAGGTTGGCTTCGGTGAATTGCAGGCCCGACGGCATGTCGATGTCGGTACCGGCCCACGCGCCTTTGAACGCATTGTGAATGGCGTTGAAATCGCTGATCACGGTGCCCTGATAGCCCCATTCACCCTTGAGCACCTCGGTGATCAGGTGATGGTTTTCGCAGGCGTAGTCGCCGTTGACCTTGTTGAAACCACACATGATCGAGGCGACGTTGGCGTTCTTGACCATCGATTCAAAGCCCGGCAAGTACATCTCGCGCAGGGTACGTTCGTCGGCGACGATGTTTACCGCCTGACGGTTGGCTTCCTGCTCGTTGGCCAGGTAGTGCTTGCCGCTGGCCTGGATGCCTTGGGCCTGGATCGCGTTGACGATGGCCGGCGCGAGTACCGCGCCGAGGAACGGATCCTCGCCACTGACGTACTCCGCCGAGCGACCGTTGTAAGGCGTGCGATAGAGGTTCACGCCCGGGGACAACATCTGCTGGCCGCCGGAGATCTTCGTTTCATAGGCAATCGCCAGGCCGAACTCCTTGGCGCGGTTGATGCTCCAGGTCGCGGCGAGTGCCGACTGCGACGGGTATTGCGCGCCGAAGGTGGCGTTATTGACGTGCACGCCCATCGACGAGTCATACGCCGTAGTGCCCTTGATGCCCCATTTGAGCAGGGACGGGATCATGTGACCGTCGTTGACGCGGGTGAAGTTGATCTTTTCGGACAGGTTCATGTTGTCGAGGATCGAACTGACGCGGGCTTCGACTTCGTTGCCGGTGGCCGGCGTGACGGCGGCGAGCGCGAGATTGGCCTGGACGATACTGAAGGTCAGCACGCTCAAGCCAAGGGTGTGTTTGAAGGCTGACAAGGCAAAAGTCCTGTTGGCGTTGGTCGGGTTCATGGTTGCTGGACCTGCGCGGGAGCGTCATCGGTTTCCACGGGTGCATCGAGCAGGGTGCCAACACCGTTTGGCGTGGCAGGGGCGAGGTTGGCGGCGCCGGTCAGCTGATCGCGCTTGGCCTCGATTTGTTCACGAAGCTGTTGATCCGCGTTACCGCCGTTCGACGAAGAGGAATAATCCGCTGCCATGACGGGCAAACTTTGCGCGCACAAAAGTACTGCGCCCATAAGGGGCGACATGATTCGAAGCATCGATCAGTTCTCGTTTGGTGAAGGAAGCGTTAATGCACGACTGCACACTTGTAGTCTTGAAATCGCACATAAGTCCGAAGCATGCACATGAAAGTTCAATGCTCGCAAAACTATTTTTTCAAATGGGAAGTGAAGCGAAGGAAAAGCGACGTTCGGGCGTTGTTTTCGATACTGGCAAATTGATAGGTTTTTGGTGTTGATAGCGCGTACCTACAGTAAATTGGTTTTTAAATGCCATCAATCATCGAATTTATGCGTTAAAGCGGCGTTTTTTACGAAAAAAAAGCAACAAAAAACCACACCATAAACCTAGTTGCAATTAGGTTTAGTGCTCTGATAAGCTTTCCCGGCACTCAGTTTTCAGTCAGTTGCACACGCCTTTTATGGGCTGAAATATCAACGGAAAAATCCCTTTAAATCTTTCACCAGCCGTTTTGGTGATGCGCTAATTACAGATAAGTTAATGATCGATCGATTTCACCCAGTGTCTTCAAGAGCCTGGTTATTTCGATCGTTAGTTGTTTGTGCCCAAGAGAAACCAACAGTGTGATGCAACTTCCTTCGCAGTCCGCAATATGCCAATGGTTGGTCGACAATGCCGAGGTCAAGGCGTCTGACGTCAATCGCGCGCGCAAACTGTGCCTGGCTGAAAGTGGTCGCGAAGAAGAGGTGCTGCGCAATCTGCTGCGTCTGGGCAGTGTCCGTGATGATCAGGCGGTCGAGGCTTACGCGACGTTGCTCGGCGTGCCTCGTCTGCAACTCGATGAAGCCTCTTGGGACATCGAGCCATTGATGATCGGCAGCGAGCGTTTCCTGCGCCATCACGGCCTAGTGGCAGTGGCTGCGGATGCCGCAACGGTGACGGTGGTCGCCAGTCCGCCGCTCAGCCAATACGCCCTGGATGCCATGGGCTACTGCGCGAGCAAAAGTGTGTCGTTGCGGCTGGCGACAGCCGCTGATGTCAACACGCTGATCGAGCGTCTTTACGGCCAGGGCCGCAGCGCCATGGATGCGTTGATCGAGTCGCTGGACGAAAACGATGGTGCCGAAGATGACATCGAACACCTCAAGGATCTGGCCTCCGAGGCGCCGGTGATTCGTCTGGTCAACCTGATTCTGCAGTGCGCGGTGGAACAGCGGGCGTCGGACATTCATATCGAACCTTTCGAGAGCCAGCTCAAGGTGCGCTATCGCATTGACGGAGTGCTGCATGAAGCCGAAGCGCCGCCATCGAGTTCATCCGCTGCGATCATTTCGCGTTTGAAAATCATGGCGCGGCTCGACATCGCCGAGCGGCGTTTGCCCCAGGACGGTCGCATCATGTTGCGCATTCAGGGCAAGGAGCTGGATTTGCGCGTGTCGACGGTACCCACCAGTTTCGGCGAGTCGGTGGTGATGCGCCTGCTTGATCGGCGCACCGTGAGCTTCGATTTCCCAAGCCTCGGTATGGACGGTGAACGCCTGAACAGCTTCCTCGACGTGCTCGAAAGTCCACACGGCATCCTGCTGGTCACCGGTCCCACCGGCTCCGGCAAGACCACAACGCTGTACACCGCGCTATCCCGGCTCAACACGGCCGAGCGCAAGATCATCACCGTCGAAGATCCGGTCGAGTATCAGCTCGAAGGCATCAATCAGATTCAGGTGAAACCGGCCATTGGCCTGGACTTTGCCAATGCGCTGCGCTCCATCGTGCGTCAGGATCCGGACGTGATCATGATCGGTGAAATGCGCGATCTCGAGACCTGCCGCATCGCCATCCAGAGCTCGTTGACCGGCCACCTTGTGCTCTCGACCCTGCACACCAACAGTGCGGCGGCGAGTATCACCCGGCTGCTGGACATGGGCGTCGAGAGCTACCTGATTGCGTCCACGGTCAAAGGCATTCTGGCTCAGCGCCTGGTGCGCCGCCTCGATCCGCAGACACGGATTGCCTTCGAAGCACCGCCGCAAATGATCGCCGAACACGGGCTTGAGCAGTTCACCGACCAACGACCGATTTTGCTCTATCGCGCGGATACCACGGCGATTGGTGGCGGTTATCACGGGCGCAGCGCGATCACCGAACTGTTGGTGATGAACGAAGAACTGCGCTCATTGCTGATGCGCCAGGCCGATGCCGCCACCCTCGAACAGGCTGCCCGGCGCGGCGGTCTGCGTACCTTGTACGAAGAAGGTTTGCGTCAGGCGGTGGCCGGCATCACCTCCCTTGACGAGGTGCTGCGCGTTACGCGCGGCGACTGACATGAGCCATTTCAAGTATCGCGCACTGGACGCCGATGGCGTTTCTCGACAGGGCAGTCTGGAAGCCGCCGATGAAGCGGGCGCCATCACTGTGCTGCAAAAACGAGGCTTGTTGTTACTCAGCCTCGAAGCCTGCGCCGGTGATCGGCTGACGGGACCTTTGCGGCGTGGCGTACTGAATGGCGCCGCACTGGTCAGCTTCACCCAGCAACTGGCGACGTTGTTGGGTGCGGGCCAACCGCTGGAGCGCGCGCTGGGCATTCTGCTCAAGCAGGCCACCGATCCGCGGCGCCGAGCGTTGCTGGAGCGGGTGCGTGAGCAGGTCAAGGCCGGTAAACCGCTGAGCCAGGCACTGGAAGAAGAGCACGGCCAGTTCTCCGGTTTGTACATCAGCATGATGCGCGCCGGTGAGGCGGGCGGTTCGCTGGAGCACACGCTGCATCAGCTTGCCGATTATCTGGAGCGCAGCCAGACACTGCGTGGCGAAGTCATCAATGCGCTGATTTATCCGGCCTTCCTCATCGTCGGCGTATTGGGCTCGCTGGCGCTATTGCTGGCGTATGTGGTGCCGCAATTCGTGCCGATCTTTCGTGATCTCGGCGTGCCGATTCCGCTGATCACCCAGACCATCCTCGTTCTCGGCGAATTTCTCAGCGCCTATGGCCTGCTGGTGCTGGCAGCTCTGGTGATGGCGGCGTGGGGCATCGCTGTCGCACGCCGTGATCCGCAACGCCGCCAACGTCATGACCATCGTCTGTTGTTCATCAAGGTCATCGGCCCGTTGTTGCAGCGCATCGAGGCCGCTCGGCTGGCGCGCACGCTGGGGACGTTGCTGAGCAATGGCGTGGCGCTGTTGCAAGCAATGATCATCGTCCGCGAGGTGTGCGGCAATCACGCCTTGCGTGCCCAGGTCGAGCAGGCCACGCAGCGGGTCAAGGGCGGCGGCACGCTGGCGCAGGCTTTCGGCGAACAACCGCTGCTGCCGGAACTCGCCCTGCAAATGATTGAGGTCGGCGAACAGGCCGGCAATCTCGACGCCATGTTGCTCAAGGTCGCCGAGGTTTTCGATGTCGAGGCCAAACGCGGCATCGACCGTTTGCTCGCGGCCCTGGTGCCCAGTCTGACCGTGGTCATGGCCGTGCTGGTCGCGGTGATCATGCTCGCCATCATGCTGCCGCTGATGAGCCTAACCAGTAACATTTGAGGAAAAAACATGTCCCGTCCAAACGCTGCCGGCCGTCGTCGGCAAGGCGGTTTCACCCTGTTGGAAATGCTCGCGGTCATCGTCTTGCTCGGCATCGTTGCCACCATTGTGGTGCGCCAGGTTGGCGGCAACGTCGACAAAGGCAAGTACGGCGCCGGCAAGGCGCAACTGTCCAGCCTGAGCATGAAGGTCGAAAGCTACGGCCTCGATGTCGGCAGCCCGCCGGCCAACTTACAGCAGTTGCTGCACAAACCGGCCAACGCGGTCGGCTGGGCCGGGCCGTACGCCAAGCCTTCGGATCTCAAGGATCCGTTCGGCCATGCGTTCGGCTATCGCTACCCCGGTGAGCACGGCAGTTTCGATCTGATTTTCTACGGTCAGGACGGTCAGCCCGGTGGGGACGCCTACAAGGCCGACCTCGGCAACTGGGAATAACCGTGCACGCCTTGCAGCGCTCTCGCGGCTTCACTTTGATCGAACTGCTGGTGGTGATCGTCTTGATCGGCGTCAGCATCGGTTTGATCAGCTTCGGCGTGGGCAAGGGCCTGCAATCGGCGAAGGAACGTCAGGCGCTGACGCAATTGGTGCAGTCACTGCGCGCTGCGCGGGTGCAAGCCATCGTCACCGGTCAACCGGCCCAGACGCATTTCGATCTGCACAAGGCGCGCTTCAATGGCCCCGACCATAAGCCGCACAGCTTGCCGCAGGACATGCATGTGCAACTGGTCACCGCCGAGGGACTCGGCGCGGCATTCGAGTTCTATCCGGATGGCGGCTCCAGCGGCGGGCACCTGATGTTGTCGCGCAACGACAAGCGTTGGCGTATCGATATCAACTGGCTGACGGGCAGCGTTCAGTTGCACACGCTCAATTGAACCGCCAGCGCGGTTTCACATTGCTGGAAATGCTGGCTGCCCTTGCTGTGCTGGCGGTGTGCAGCAGCGTCCTGGTAGGGGCGTTCGGCAACAGCGCCCGGGCCTTGCAGCAAGTGCAACGCAGTGATCGTTTGAGTCTGGTCGCGCGTTCGCTGATCGACGACGCCAGTGACCGTGCCTTCGTAGCCGGGCGCAGCAATGGCGAATGGAGCGGGGTGCGCTGGCAAATGAATGTAAGCGTTGTCCCCGGCCCTAATGGATCGGCCAATGCTTATCGGCTGGATCTGCAAGTGGACGATGGCGGCCGGCATGCCCGGTACAGCACCTTGCAAGTGCGCAGCGCAGGCAGCGGTGCTGGCAAATGAAGGGTAATCAGCGAGGCTTCACCCTGCTGGAAATTCTGGTGGTGATCAGTTTGCTCGGCGTGTTACTGACGTTGATCGGCGCAGCGATATCGGGTGCCAATCGGGCCATGGCCAAGGCCGAGCGCTACAGCAACCGCCTCGATGAAGTGCGCTCGACGCAGAATTTCTTGCGCAGCGCCATCGGCCAGGCATTGCCTCTGGCAGAGGGAAAACCGGGTGAAAGCCAATCGCCAATCTTTCAGGGTGACGCTGACAGTTTGAGGTTTTACGCGCCGCTTCCCGCGACGGTGGGCGGTGGTATCTATCGGCACCAAGTGAGTCTCGTAGAGGGGCGTTTGCAGGTCACTCTTCAGCGTTTGCAGGGCGAAACCTTGCAGTCGGCCAGGGAACCGCAAGTGCTGTTGCAGCAGGTAAAAGCGCTACATATGAGCTACCGGGGCCTGTCGCCCGAGGGGAAAACGACGGAGTGGCTGGATCACTGGCCATGGCCCGGACGGCTGCCGCGCGCGGTGTGCATCGACGCGCAATTTGCCGGGGCTATCGTGTGGCCGAGGCAGGTTGTTCGTCTGCGTCTGGATTTGTCCGGCGAGAACATCACGCCATGAAGCGTCAGCGCGGCGTCGCGCTGCTTCTGGTGCTGTGGGTGTTGGCGCTGCTCGCCACGTTGCTCGCCGGGCTGGTGGGTTGGGTGCATTTACAGAACCGTCAGGCCCTTTGGAAGCGCCAGCATTTACAGGGGCAACTGGCTGCCGAGGCGGGTATCGCCATGGCGGTGCTGGCCCAACTCGATCACGACCCGCAACGGCGCTGGCTGGCGGACAACCAAGTGCATGCCTTGCGTTTCGATGATGCCGAGCTGGCCGTCAGCCTGCGCAGCGAGCAGGGCCAGGTGGATCTAAACGCTGCGCCTGCCGAGTTGCTCGCGCGGTTGTTACAGGCATGCGGCGCGCCCCCCGGGGATGCGCGGCAACTGGCGCAAGCCGTCGAGCGACGTCGCGCCAATGATCAGGCGCCGCTGCGGATGGTCGAGGAACTGCGCGAGCTGCCTGGCATGACCCAGGCGATTTACCAGCGAGCCGTACCCTACGTGACGTTGTGGAGCGGGTTGCCAGCGCCGGATCCGCGCTTTGCGACGCCCTGGTTGCAACAGGCATTGAACCTGCCACGAGCACGCCCGAGCGTCTCACCCGCCGGGTCGATCATCACCGTTAAAAGCCGGGCGACCTTGCCCGGCGGTTACACCACGACGCTTCGCGTCACGTTGTTATTGAATCCATCGAAGGAGGGGGCACGACCTTACCGGGTCTTGCGCTGGCAAGAATGAAGCAATTGATCTCACAGCCTCTGGCTCGGCGATTTGCCCAGGTCCACGGCCACTGGCAAAGCCACTGGCGCGGCAGCCTTGCCCAGCGTTTGTGGCAGGCGTGGTTGCAGGAGCTGCGCAACGCACTGCCGGCCCAAGTGCAGCGCGGTTTGCTGCCGCGCAACCGAGAGCATCGGTTGACATGGCCGCTGCCCGAGGCGCTGCCTGATGCTGGCGACGACCGGGTTGTGTTGCTGTTGCCTTATGCGATGGTTCTGGCGCAAACGCTGGATCTTCCGCTCGCGGCCACACGCGATTTGCGCAGTGTGGTCGGGTTTGAACTGGACAAGTACACGCCGTTTCCCCGCGAGGACATGCACTTTGTCACTCGCGTGCAAAGCCGTGGAAAAAGCATCGCGCGGGTGTTGCTGGTGGCGATTGCGCGTGAGCGTCTGCAAACCGTGCTCGATCATTGCCAAGCCCGCGGCCTGCATGTGCACGCCATCGATTGCCGGGGCAGCGACGGCGAACCTTTGGGAGTCGATCTGCTGCCGGACGAATACAAACACCAGCGCGCCCGTCGCAACTACTTGCCGCGTTATCTGGCGATGACCTGCGTCGGCCTGTTGCTGGCGTGCATGGTGCTGTGGCTGGACGCGCGATCGGCGCGTATGGAAGCGATGCAGGACGCCGTCGATCAGCAACGCGAACAAGTGCAGGCGCTGCAAAACTTGCGTCGTGAGTTGGTCAACACCCAGGGTGCCGCCCGCTATCTGGCGCAACGCAAGACTGCCCGGCCCAGCGTGTCCAGTGTGTTGCTGGACCTCACCGGTTGCCTCGGCGCCGATACCTGGGTCGAGCAACTGGACATCAGCGAAGACGGCGGCGTCTCGATCACCGGTCAGAGCGCCCGGGCCAGTGCCTTGATTGCCCGCGCCAAAGACTGCCGAACCCTGAGCGATGCGCAGTTCCAGGGGATCATTCAGCCCGACGAACAGACGGGCAAGGAGCGCTTTTCATTGCACGCGCAATTGCGCAAGGAGCCAGCCGATGCGTCGTGAATTGACCGCGCGCGAACGTCGCGGCGCAGCGCTGATCGTGCTGGCACTGGCCGTGTGGGCGGGGTGGTGGCTGCTGGTGCAGAGCTGGTTTCTCGGCCCCCTGTTGCAGATCGAAAACCAGGCCGACAGCCTGCGCGAACAACAGCAGCGCTACGCCGGCGTCCTGCAGCAACGCGACGCTCTGCAACAGCAGTTGCAACAAGCCCGGCGCGACCCGGCCAGCCGCAGCAGCCTGCTGCCCGGCACCGACCCCAGCGGCGTGGCGGCCGACCTGATGCAACGCAGCCTCGATCTGGTCAAGGCACATACCGCTCAGGGGCCCGGATGCCAGGTCACGCAACGCATGCCGATCACACCGGAGCAAAACAGCGCCGAACCGTATCGCCAGGTCAAAGTCAGCCTCACCCTCGAATGTGCCATGGAGCCCCTGACCGGGCTGCTGCACGATCTCGAATATGGCCAGCCGTTTCTGTTTGTCGACCATCTGAGCATCCGTCGTCAAACCTCCGCGCCAGCCAGCGGAGGTGCAGGGCGGTTGCAGGTGAATCTGCTGTTGCGCGGTTATCTGCAACCGGCCAACGGCAAGGAGCCCGGAGCATGAGGCTCAGCCATATGGACCTGCTCCTGCTAACCATCGCCGCGGCGCTGGGCGCAGTTTTTGTAGTGCTGTTACTCGGCTCGGGACGAGCTGAACACTGGCTGCCCGCCGATCAACCGCGTCATCTGCCGGCCAGTGCCGCGCCAAAGCCGCTGCCGACCTTGACCGCGCAAGACTTGAGCCTCAGCTGGCAACAATCGATTTTCAGTCCCGAGCGCAAACCCGACCTCGTCAGCGGTAAAGGCGGGACGGCCGCGCTGCAAGGCGTTGCGTTGACCGGCGTGGTCATCGATGGCCAGGCGCAGTGGGCGCTGTTGCGCCTGGCCAACCAACGCACGCTCAAGCTCGCGGTCGGCAAAGCGCTGGATAACGGCTGGACCCTGACCGCGCTCAGCCCACTGCAAGCCACTTTCATGTACCAGGGCCAGACCCGCCAGCTGAGTCTGCCCGTGCTACGTCTTCCGTCGCCATCTACGGCGCCCCTTATCACTCTTCCCAATGTACCGAGACCATGAACAATTGCTTTCCTGAAATCCTTCGTTTGCGCAGCCCCTTGCTTTGTCTCGCCACGGCCGTGGCTCTGGCGGGCTGCGCGTCCACGCCGTCGTCGACGCAAAATGACCCGGCCCTGATGCAGGAAGCACTCAACGGTACCGGCTCGCAACGCGCGCCAGTGGTGGATGCGCCCGCCGATACGCCGGGCGCGTCAGTGTCCGATGACGTCACACCGGCGCGCCGGCAGATCATTCGCGGCAGCCAGAACTTTGTGCGTCCGGCAGCGCCTGCCGCCGGCGCAAAGGCTGGCGCCGAGCCAGGCGGGGACATCGTCTTCAACTTCACCGACCAGCCGATCGAAGCGGTGATCAACAGTGTGATGGGCGACCTGCTGCACGAAAACTACAGCATCGCCCAAGGCGTCAAAGGCAATGTGAGTTTTTCCACTTCCAAACCGGTGAACAAGCAGCAAGCCTTGTCGATTCTGGAAACCCTGCTGTCCTGGACGGAAAACGCGATGATCCGCCAGGGCGACCGCTACGTCATCCTGCCGTCGAATCAGGCGGTCGCGGGCAAGTTGGTACCGGAAATGCCGGTCGCCCGACCTTCCACCGGCCTCACCGCGCGCCTGTTCCCGCTGCGCTACATCTCCGCCACGGAAATGCAGAAACTGCTCAAACCGTTCGCTCGAGAGAACGCGTTCCTGCTGGTAGATCCGGCGCGTAACGTGCTGAGTCTGGCCGGCACCCCGGATGAACTGGCCAACTATCAGGACACCATCGATACCTTCGACGTCGACTGGCTCAAGGGCATGTCCATCGGCGTCTACGGCCTGCAACGGGCATCGGTGGCCGAATTGATGCCGCAACTGCAAAAGCTGTTCGGGCCTGACAGCGGCATCCCGTTGGCGAGCATGGTCAAGTTCATGCCCAACGAACGCACCAACTCCATCGTCGCCATCTCGTCGCAGCCGGCGTATCTGCAGGAAGTCGGCGACTGGATCGCGACCATCGACGAGGGTGGCGGCAATGAACCGCAAATGTACGTCTACGACGTGCGCAATATGAAAGCCTCGGATCTGGCCAAATACCTGCGCCAGATCTATGGCAACGGCGCGATCAAGGAAGACACTGCCGCCAAGGTCGCGCCGGGTTTGCGCACCGCCTCGCTGTCGTCGCTCAATGGCAGCGGCAATGGGCTTTCCGGCGCGACGTCGCAAGCATCTGCCGGTCTGGGCGCTGAAAACAATCGCGCGCAATCGAGCGGTGAAGAGGAGGAGGCCGAGGATGATTCCTCTGGTGGCGAATCGGGCGACAGCGAAAGCGCCGACACTGCAGAGTCCGGCGGGCAGGCTGCGGAGCAGAGTCTGCAACAGAGCGTGCGCATTACCGCGCAGAAAAGCACCAACCAGTTGCTGGTACGCACGCGACCGGCACAGTGGAAAGAGATCGAATCGGCTATCAAGCGGCTGGATAACCTGCCAATGCAAGTGCAGATCGAGACGCGGATCCTTGAGGTCAAACTGACCGGCGAACTGGATCTCGGCGTGCAGTGGTATCTGGGCAATCTGGCCGGCAATTCATCGAGCACGACGGTCGCCAACACCAGCGGTAATCAAGGCGCGCTCGGCGCCGGCGGGGCAGGGCTCGGTGCAGCGGATTCGCTGTTCTATTCCTTCGTCAGCAACAACCTGCAAGTGGCGCTGCATGCACTTGAAACCAACGGGCGCACGCAGGTGTTATCGGCGCCGTCGCTGGTGGTGATGAACAACCAGCAAGCGCAGATTCAGGTCGGTGACAATATTCCCATCAGCCAGACGACCGTCAATACGAGCAATTCCGACACGACCTTGAGCAGCGTGGAGTATGTGCAGACGGGGGTGATCCTTGATGTGGTTCCGCGAATCAATCCGGGTGGTCTGGTGTACATGGACATCCAGCAACAGGTCAGTGACGCCGATACGAGTAACGTGACCTCCTCTCAACCCAATCCGCGCATCTCGACCCGTTCGGTCTCCACGCAAATCGCTGTGCAGAGCGGGCAGACGGTGCTGCTCGGCGGGTTGATCAAGCAGGACAATGCGGAGTCCACCTCCAGCGTGCCGGGTCTGTCGAAAATTCCTGGCCTGAAATGGCTTTTCGGCAATACATCGAAGTCGCGCGATAGAACCGAGCTGATTGTCCTGATCACCCCACGGGTCGTGACCAGTGCGAGTCAGGCGCGGCAGGTTACGGACGACTATCGCCAGCAGATGCAATTGCTCAAGTGACAAGTCACGTCAGCTCGCAAGCTGCAGGCTTGGGCGAAAGCAGTCACTGCTGACTGCTTTCGGCGGGTTGTGACAGACAAGTATGAACTAAGCTTTTCCGTGCGCTTGAGGATGTAGGGTCTTGGCCATCCTGGCATGGTTGAAGTCATGGATGCAGCCCGAGGTTCCGTGAAAGGATGTCGCGCGCGAGAAGGTGATATTGCCCAAACGGCAGAAGCCAGGCGGCTATCGCGACCCGGATTATCCGCACCGGCGAGTGCCCGAAAAATTCTGACGGGTACGTGTAAGCAAATCTGCGTTGTACATCTAAAGGGCAAAGTTCTATGAGCGATTTGGATTCTTCGCCTCCCGTCCTCGAACCGGGCCGAATTGCCCGTCGCGATGGCGGCGACGAAACCGGCTGGGGCCGCTGGCTTCCTGGACTCCGCACGCTGCGCGGGTATCAGGTTGCCTGGTTGCGTCACGACATCATGGCCGGACTGGTGCTCACCACGATGTTGGTACCCGTCGGCATTGCTTACGCCGTGGCATCGGGCGTCCCCGGCATCTATGGCCTCTACGCGACCATCGTTCCGTTGCTCGCTTACGCGTTGTTCGGGCCTAGCCGGATTCTGGTGCTGGGCCCGGATTCCTCACTGGCCGCCGTTATCCTGGCTGTCGTCCTGCCCCTGTCGGGCGGCGACCCGCACCGCGCCGTCGCCCTGGCGGGCATGATGGCGATCGTTTCAGGCACGGTGTGTATCCTGGCGGGCATCATTCGTTTGGGCTTCATTACGGAGTTGCTTTCCAAACCGATCCGCTACGGGTACATGAACGGCATCGCGCTGACCGTATTGATCAGCCAACTGCCAAAGTTTTTCGGTTTTTCGATTGAGTCTGACGGTCCGCTGAGAAACATATGGGCCATCTCGACCGCAGTAATGGAAGGAAAGACCAACTGGACTGCGTTCATGATCGGCGCAGCCACATTGGTCGTGATCCTTCTACTCAAACCCTATAAACGGGTGCCGGGCATTTTGGCCGCAGTGGTCGGTGCGACTGTCGTCGTCGGTGTGCTGGACCTTGGCGCGCGGGCCGGGGTGTCGGTGCTCGGTGTTCTTCCACAAGGTTTACCTGCGTTCGCCATCCCCTGGATTACCCGCGCTGATATTGTCCCCGTGCTTATCGGCGGTTGTGCCGTCGCACTGGTGTCATTCGCCGACACCAGTGTGCTTTCTCGTGTCTATGCAGCGCGGACCCGCACATACGTGGACCCGAACCAAGAGATGGCAGGGCTGGGTTTTGCCAATCTGGCGGCTGGATTTTTCCAGGGCTTTCCAATCAGTAGCAGTTCTTCACGTACCCCCGTGGCTGAAGCCGCAGGCGCCAAAACCCAGTTGACCGGCGTTGTTGGCGCGTTGGCAGTTGCCTTGCTGCTGGTGGTGGCGCCGAATTTGTTGGAGAGTTTGCCCAGCAGCGCATTGGCAGCGGTGGTGATCGCATCAGCCATTGGCTTGATTGAAGTCACCGACCTGCGGCGAATTTATCGGATCCAGCGCTGGGAGTTTCGGCTGTCAATCGTGTGCACCCTCGGCGTGGCTGTATTTGGCGCGATTGAGGGCATCGGGCTGGCCATCGTAATAGCCGTCATCGAATTTCTGTGGGATGGCTGGCGACCGTATTCCGCAGTGCTGGGGCAAGCCAAAGGCGTCAAGGGGTACCACGACATCCAGCGTTATCCTGACGCGAGCCTTATATCGGGCCTGGTCCTGTTTCGCTGGGATGCACCGTTGTTTTTTGCCAACGCCGAACTGTTCAATGAGCGAGTGCTGGACGCAGTGGCTGCATCGCCTACGCCCGTGCGCTGGTTAGTCGTAGCAGCAGAACCCGTCACCAGTGTGGACGTGACCTCGGCCGACATGCTGGGTGAACTGGACGAAACCTTGCACGCGGCGGGCATCAAGTTGTGCGTGGCCGAGATGAAGGACCCGGTCAAGGACAAGCTGAAGCGATTCGGGCTTTTCGCAAGGCTTGGCGAAACGGCGTTCTTTCCAACTATAGATGAGGCAGTCAGCAGCTATCTCGGCATGCGTCACGTGGATTAGCCGGTTCGGCAGAACGTCGTAGTCTGACTACATTCTGTTCATTCTGGGTTGAATTTGTTGTCGGGGAATTATTCCCGTCCCCGTGCGAGCCGGGCTGCCTTCCATCGTTTGCTTGTTTTGCAAATTTTCTTCTTCTTTTTGGTCGTGACAAGACGCGCCACCGAGACAGATGGTAGCGGCAAGTAAAAAAACAGGAATAAAACGCCTGATCATCGGAACCTCCACGCTTTGAAAATCAAGTGGCTCAGATTCTCTCCATGTAATCGCACTAGGTAAAAGCTTAGGTGAACGCTTGAGTTTACCTATGGCTGCCCGACAGCCGGACCAAGCTGATTGTGTCTGGATTGCCTTGATGGCTGGGAAACCGAAAAAGACCCCAAGTTGACGATGCCCGCGGTAAAGCGGGCACCGCTTCCTTTAAGGGAAAAAGGCTTACAAGCCTGCTTACCAGTTGTAACTCACTTTGGCGGTAATCTCGCGACCCGGGTTGTAGAAGTTCGCTGTGCCGGAACCGACCACGTGCTGCTCATCCAGCAGGTTGCTGACGTTCACCGCAAGGTCGGTGCCCTTGGCAATCTTGTAGTTGAAGGCGGCGTCGAACAGCGTGGTGCCATCGCTTTTGCCGGAGTTGGCCGCATCGAAGTAATACGAGCCGACGTAGCGCGCACCCAGGCCAACGCTGACATCAGTGGCGGGGACGTCGTAATAACTCCAGAGCGAAGCGGAATGCTTGGGTGCCGTGGAGAACTCATTACCCTTCAGGGAGCTGCCGTCGTACAACGAACCGCGCAGTACCTCGGACTCCATATAGGAATAGCCACCGATCAGGCTGAGGTTCTGCGTCACCTGCGCCTTGGCCTCCAGGTCGAGGCCACGCGCCCGCGATTCGCCCACCGTCTGTTGCTCAATGATGCCGCTCGGCAGCACCACGGCGATGGTGACGTTTTCCTGGGTCAGGTCATAAACGGCGGCGGAGAACAGTGCGTCCATCCCCATCGGCGCATATTTCACGCCCACTTCGTACTGCCTGCCCGTCTGCGGTGTTACGCCAACCTGCGGCGGCGAGACGGATTCCACCATGCTCACATAGGTGGACACCTCATCGTTGACGATATAGGTCAACGCACCTCGGTAGGAGGTTTCGGAGAAGGTGTCTTTCTCAGTGGATTGCAAGCCTTTGCTGGTCAGGTCCATCGAGTCGTTGCGCACACCGCCGGTGACGATGAAACGTTCGTAGAACGACAGGTTCTGCTGCAGGAATACGGCCTTGGTGGTCGCGTCTCGCTTGTTCACGGCATACGGCGCGATTGAGCGTGAAACGCCAGTAAACACGGGGTTTGCAATGTCAATCGGGGTCGTCAGGGCGTAGATCGAGCTTTCCTTGGTGGTCGAATCGAGGTACTCCACGCCCACCAGGCTGCTGCTGTCGATGTTCTCGAAGCGGGCATCGTATTGCAGCATCAGATTGCCGTTGAACTGGTCGGCCTCACTGTCCGTGCCAAACTGATAGCGGTCAACAGTAGTCCCTACACGCGCGGCGCTGTCGCTGAGGTAAACGTAGCCAAAATCGTCGGTCAACTTGCTGTAACGCAGATTGCTGCGCAGCACGAAGCCGTTGTCGAAGTCATGGGTGACGTTACCGCTGAGGCTGGTGCGCTCGACATCGTGGAAGTTGTAGCTGGGCTCGCCATAAAACTTGCTGCGGTCGTATTCCTTGTCCAGCGGATAACCGCCGCTATTGGGCGAACTTTCGGTTTTCAGGTAGTCCAGAATCATCGTCGCCGACGTGTAATCCGTCGGTGCCCAGGTGAGGCCACCCATAAACAACTGGTTGTCGTCCTGTGAGTGATCGTACTCGCGGTCGCTGTTTTGGCCTTTGGCAGTAAAGCGGCCAGCCAGGGTTTTCTCGTCGTTCAGCGCATCCCCGACATCGATGCCTGTCTCGACATGGTCAAACGAACCGTAGGTCACATAGCCTTGGCCAAACTGCTCGAAGCGCGGCTGTTTGGTCACGAAATTCACCGAGCCGCCCGGGTCTGCGGGGCCAAACAGCGTGGAGTTGGCGCCACGCAGAATCTCGATGCGCTCATAAGCGAATGGATCTTCGCGTACGCCGCGCATCGAGCTCAGGGTCAAGCCGTCACGGTAGGTGGTGGCCTGGAAGCCCCGGATCTGGAAATAGTCGTTGCGGTCATCCGTACCATAGAAGTCAGTGATCACGCCCGGCGTGTATTGCAGCGCCTCTTCCGTGGTGCTGACGCTGCGTTGCTGCATTTCCTTGTTGGTAACAACCGACACCGATGCCGGTGTATTGAGAATGCTGGTTGCCACCTTGCCGCCAACCCAGAGCTCCTTGGCGACCACCGAGTTGGCGTCGTCGTCGGCACTGACCCTGACCTTGGCATTGATGATCAGGGGGGCAAGGCGGTAGTCCTCGACGTCCGTTGCATCGAGCTCCAGCGGGCCGGCGGGCTTTGCTTGAGGGAGCAGCAGGTAGGCGTTCGGGCCTTGCTGTTCGATTTGCAATTCGCTCCCCTGCAGCAACGATGACAGCGCTGCCGACGTATCGAGCGTGCCATTCACGCCAGCAGTGGTGCGGTTCACTACACTCGACGCGTCGAATGAAAGACTGATGCCAGCCTCGCGCGCAAAGCGGTCAAGCGCCGGCGCCAGTGGGCCCGCAGCGATGTTCCACTGCTTGATTTGATTGCTGTGATCAGCGCTCGACGTTTGCGCCAGCGATGGCAATGCGTAGCTGCTTACGATCAAACCCAACATCGCACCGTGCAAGGCACGATTCAATGGATGGCGCTGTGAAACCGGGGACGAACTCATTTTCTCGCTCCAAGAAAGGACATCGGCAGACTGGCCTGTATTCCGGCCTTCCAAAGAGGTCGAACGAGAATGAGAAACCACCTCATTATTTTTCACGAACTACAAAGTTCTAATCGGCTCAGGTGGTAGCAGCGGTCACGGTCACCCAATAACGGGTTCGATAATCAATGTGCAGGTGCAGTGACTGCGCGATCAAAGCCAGGACCTGATCGTTGTCGGCGAGCTGGAAGGTGCCGGAAACGCGCAGATCAGCGACCTCTTCGGCGCAGCGCAGTACCCCGGGGCGATAACGCGACAACTCCACGATGAAATCACTAAGGCGCATGTTGCGCGCACTGATCACGCCGTCACCCCAGCTCCATAGGTCAAGACCGTTGTCCCTGACCATTTGGGCGCCACTTGATGTGAACAGCAGCTGATGTCCGGCCTGGACACTGCGGCTGGCAGACGTTTGACTGGAGCCGGGGAATACCGTGACTGATCCTTCCTGAGCCGCGACCAGAGTGCCAACGTCAAGCTCGCGCGCCAGAAAGCGCGAACTCTGAGCGCGCATGATCCCGTCACGTGATTGCACCCAGAACGGTCGCGCTTGAGGCGAGTGTTGATCCGCGCCGACATTCACGATGATTTCACCACGCCGCAGAATGAGCAGGCGTCGCTGAGCGTCGAAATCGCTGTCGACGGCGCTATCGCTATTGAGCTGGATAAGGCTGCCATCATCGAGTTGGAAGCGTCGTTGCTCGCCGGTGCTGCTGCGTTGCTGCGCCAGCATGGCGGGTACGGGTGTGTAGTCCCGGCCGAGCCAGGCTGCCGTGCCAACAGTCGCCAATATGCCCAGTAGCTTCAGGCTTTCCCGCCGGCGCATTCCATGGTGGGAGCCATCAAGGGTTTGTCGGGCCAGTTGAGCTGGCACGCCTGTGAGTTCATCCCCAAGCGATTCCACACGCTGCCACGCCAACACATGCTCTGGGCGTTGCTGCAGCCAGTGCTCGAAAGTGCGTTGTGTTTGTTCATCGGCTTGATTGAAGCGAAGGCGCACCTGCCATTGAATCGCCTGCTCGACAATGGCCGGATCCAGCGCCTGCGGCTCACGCCTCGGCATAACGCAAGCGATAGCAGTGTTGCAGGGCTGTGGCCAGGTCGCGTTCCACGGTCGCGCGGGAAACACCCAGCTTCTCGGCTATTTGCGCGCAGGTCAGACCGTCGAGTCGGGCAAATAAAAACGCCTGGCGAACTCTCGGTTTAAGCGTACCGAGCATGCGGTCAATGCGCTCGAGCGCATCAAGAATCATCAGCCGGCTTTCTTCCGAGGGAACCTCGTGTTGAGGCAGCAACGTGACGCTTTCCAGGTAGGCACGTTCGAGTTCGCGACGACGGAACTGATCAATCATCAGTCCGCGGGCGATACTGCTCAAATAGGCGCGTGGTTCGCGCAAGGGGCTGGACTGACGGGATTTGAGCAGACGTACGAAGGTGTCCTGCGCCAGATCTGCTGCGTTATCGCGACATCCAATGCGTCGGATCAGCCAGCCGTGCAACCACGAGTGGTGGGTGCGATAGAGCAGCCCTAGATCTGCAGTACCTAGTGTTTCGTCGCTGCGCATCGGAATCCCAGCAAGTACATGATTGATAATTAATCGCATTCTACTCACGCGATAGGCCTTAGGTAAATACGTGGCGCTCAGTGTCTGCTTTTGCCGACCGCAGAGCGCCGCTCCAGGCATGCATTCCCCGCAGGAATGCACCGCATAAAATTTATGCATTTTTTTTATCCGGTTTCTCGGCGTACCTTGCTGCAAAGACAAGGAGATCGCCCATTGAACTCATCCACTGCCAATCCCGCCGATAAATTCGATACCTCCCGCGCCAGCGAATACGCCAGGCAAAGCCGCATCGCATTGGCCGGTTACGATGCCTGTCACGATCTTGCGGCGTGCATGTTGGCCGCCAGTCTCGGTCACTCGCGGTCGGCCAAAGTGCTGGTCGTCGGCGCTGGCGGTACGGCGCAGGAAATCATCGCAATGGCCACGCTGGAGCCGAACTGGCGCTTCACCGCAGTTGATCCTTCCGAGCCAATGCTGGAAGCCGCGACGCAGCATTTGCAGGCCAACAACTTGCTGCACACAACGAAGGTGCATCTGGGGCATGTCGACGACTTGCCAGCGGACGAGTCATTCGACGCAGCGACCCTGATCGGCGTACTCCATCACCTGAATGGCGACGAGCAAAAACACGCCATCCTGCAATCGATCAAGGCTCGCTTGAAACCGGGCGCGCCGTTGATCGTGGCAGGCAATCATTACGCGTACGCGAGTCAACCGCTGTTGTTGAGCGCTTGGGGTCAACGCTGGCGGCAACAGGGCGCCAATGCGGAGGAGGTGAGGGCAAAGCTTGGCAAGATTCTTCAGGGCGCAGATCCGCCGCATTCCGAGGCGGCGGTTCAGGCGTTGCTGCATGAGGCGGGGTTCGGCGAGGCTACGCGGTTTTTTAGCAGCCTGTTCTGGGGGGCGTGGTTAACCTGTCGAACGGTCTGAACGCAAACTGTCGGTGGTATTCTTCCGCCGCCGCGCTTGGCTGATGTTTGAAGAGCATGAATCCTCAGAGCCCGGTCAAAATAACAAATCTAAGAGCATAGGCTCGCCCCACTAAACCCCTTCGCGCAGCGCATTCGCAACCAATGTAAATGCAGGCGAAGGTTGCCGGCGATTGGGGTAGTACAAGTAATATCCAGAAAATGGTAAGCACCAGTCTTCCAGAACCCGCACGAGTCGGCCTTCCTGGAGATGCGGTTCAAACTCCTCTTCGGGGAGGTAGGCAATGCCCAGCCCGGCCAAAGCGGCATAGACGATGTGGGTCGACGTGTTGAAAATGAGCTGACCGTCTACGCGCACGTTCACTTGTTTGCCGCGCCGCTCGAAATCCCACACATAGAGCCCGCCTGATGTCTGCATACGCTGATTGATGCAGTTGTGGTTCATCAGGTCTCGTGGATTTTTCGGGCGCTCGTGCGTGGTGAAGTACGCTGGCGAGGCTACGACGGCCATGCGTAAGGGCGGCCCTATCGGAACGGCGACCATGTCTTTGTCGATGGTATCCCCAAGACGCACACCCGCATCAAAACGATCCGCCACGATGTCTCTGAATCCGTAATTGACGTCGAACTCGACATTGATATCGGGGTATTCGTGTAGCAATGCGGTGAGTTTTGGAAGGAGTGTTGTCCGCAAAACATGATCGCCGCAGGTGATGCGTACCGTGCCGGCCGGCTTGTCGCGCAGGTCCGTCAGGATATCCAGTTCCGTTTCGATTTCATCGAAGCGGTGGCCGATCGCCTGCAACAGCCGTTCGCCCGCAGCGGTCGGCGAAACGCTGCGTGTGGTTCGCGTCAGCAACCTGATTTGCAGACGTGCTTCCAGACCGCTGACGGCCTGACTCAGCGCAGACTGCGTGACGCCCAGTACGCCTGCCGCGCGCGTAAAACTGCCTTCGCGCGCCACCGTTACGAACGACAGCAGATCGTTGAGATTTCTTCTGACCATTTTGTAAACGCCGTCACAGTCGATTGATTAGCTGAGCTTATAACCTTGTTAAGTATTCATTAGCTAGTCGCGGTCGCGTTCACTCGTCACCATTGTCGGCATGAATATGAATGCTAATGAGGCCCCAATGGTCGCTGTCTCCTCCCCCCAGAATACGCCCGCTCATTGGAGCGGCGTCTTTGCAATGACGCTTTGTGTCTTCGCGCTGATCGCGTCGGAGTTCATGCCGGTCAGTCTGCTGACGCCGATGGCCGATGATCTTCAGGTGACGCAAGGGATGGTCGGGCAGGGCATTGCGATCTCCGGAGCATTTGCCGTTTTAAGCAGCCTGACCATCTCCTGGATGGCTGGAACCCTCAACCGCAAGATTTTGCTGATGGCATTGGCAGGGTTGATGGCCGCCTCCGGCGCGATCGTCGCACTGGCCCCCAACTATCTGACGTACATGGTCGGTCGTGCCTTGATCGGTGTGGTCATTGGTGGTTTTTGGTCGATGTCCGCTGCGACCGCGATGCGACTGGTACCAACCTCGCAGGTGCCCAAAGCCTTGGCCATCTTCAATGGCGGCAATGCGTTGGCTACCGTGATTGCCGCACCGCTGGGCAGCTATCTGGGCTCGATCATCGGTTGGCGCGGCGCGTTTTTTTGTCTGGTGCCGGTAGCAACGATTGCCTTCATCTGGTTGTGGATCAGCCTGCCGACCATGAAGGTAGCGCCGCGCACGTCGGGAACGGGCAATGCCTTGAAGCTGTTGAAGAACCGATCTGTCGCAATCGGCATGGCCGGGTGCGGCGCCTTTTTCATGGGGCAGTTCGCCCTGTTTACCTACCTGCGACCTTTCCTCGAAACGGTGACGCGTGTCGATGTATCCACACTGTCGCTGATCCTGTTGGTGATCGGAGTAGCAGGCTTTATCGGCACTCTGATCATCGGCCCGTTTTTACGGCGCGGTCTCTTCCGGACATTGATCGTCATACCGATGCTGATGGCGTTGATCGCTTTGGCACTGATTCCCTTTGGATCCTCGGTCGTAGTCGTCACTGTACTGCTTGGCTTTTGGGGGTTGTTGGCCACCGCGGCGCCAGTCGGATGGTGGAGCTGGATCGCGCAGGCCTTGCCCAACAATGCCGAGGCCGGGGGAGGTTTGATGGTGGCGGTGATTCAACTGGCCATCGCCCTGGGCTCAAACATCGGCGGACTGCTTTTCGATCATGGCGGCTATCAGAGCACTTTCGTGTTTAGCGCTGGCGTGCTGCTACTTGCCGCGTCCGTGACGTTGCTGACATCTCGCTCCCCAATATCGCAATCCGCTTGAGTCCTACAACTTTTTGGGAGATGGACCATGAGAGCACTTCGCTGGCTTGGTTTGCTGTCTGCAATGCTCGTGCTGGGCGGTTACGTCGCTGTATGTGATGCCGCGTCGGCGTCCTTAAAACCGGAGAAATCTCGCATGTGGATGACCGTCGGGGAACAACGCTTCGCCATTACTTTGGCCGACAACGCCGCCGCCGGCGCGTTTGCCAGGCTACTGCCGTTAACAATCGAGATGAGCGATCTCAACCGCAATGAGAAACACGCCAGCCTTCCAGAAACTTTGCCCGCCAACGCGAGCAAACCGGGAACGATCCACAACGGCGACTTGATGTTGTATGGCGCGGATACGCTGGTGGTTTTCTATTCAACTTTTAATTCGACGTATTCCTATACGCGGCTCGGGCGTGTGGATGACATCGCTGACCTGGCTCAGGCGCTAGGGCGAGGGGATGTGCGCGTGATGTTCTCTAAAGACTGATCAATCCGAATCAACAGGGATTCCAATGAAAAAGCTCATTGTTCTATTAACGCTTCTTGTCAGTTCACTCTCAGCAACAGGAGCCGATATGTCTAACGGCGCAGATAATTTTTACACCAGCGAAAAAGTGACGGTGCAGAAGGTTACTTTCAAAAACCAATATCAAATGAATGTGGCGGGGAATCTGTTTATCCCGAAAAACCTCGACGCAAAATCGAAGAGCCCGGCGATTGTTATCGGCCACCCGATGGGCGCGGTCAAGGAGCAGAGCGCTAACCTCTATGCCACGAAAATGGCCGAGAAGGGCTTTGTGACTCTGTCACTGGATCTGTCGTTCTGGGGTGAAAGCGAGGGGCGTACGCGCAATGCTGTTTCGCCGGACATCTACGCCGAAGACTTCAGTGCGGCAGTGGACTTTCTCGGTGCACAGCCTTTCGTCGACAAGGAGCGTATTGGCGCAATCGGCATCTGTGGCAGCGGCAGTTTCGTCATCAGCGCGGCCAAGATCGACCCGCGCATGAAAGCCATCGCAACGGTCAGCATGTATGACATGGGCGCAGCCAATCGCAATGGTTTGAAGCATTCGCAAACGCTTGAGCAACGCAAGGCGATGATCGCGCAAGCGGCACAGCAGCGTGATGTTGAGTTCGCTGGCGGTAAAACCGCTTACACCAGCGGCACGGTACATCAACTGGATGAAAACACTCATCCCATTCAACGCGAGTTCTATGACTTCTACCGCACACCTCGCGGCGAGTACACACCGTCCAGTTCCTCTAAAGAGTTGACGACGCACCCGACTCTGACGAGCAACATCAAGTTCATGAACTTCTACCCGTTCAATGATATCGAGACGATTTCTCCGCGCCCGATGTTGTTCATTGCCGGCGCTGATGCGCACTCAAGGGAGTTCAGCGAGGAGGCCTACAAGCTCGCCGGACAACCCAAGGAGTTGGTTATCATCCCGGGCGCCGGGCATGTTGACCTCTATGATCGTGTCAATCTGATTCCTTTCGACAAGTTGGCTGCCTTCTTTCAGAACAATCTGCAGTAACCAACACGCAGGAATTGCCTCGCCCAACAGCCTCACGATGGTGAGGCTTTCGCGAGAGTTCGAGTGACATTCTTTTCAGTACGCTTATTGGATGGTGACAGTGACTTTGCCTTTTGATCTGCCTTGCTCGACGTACTGCAACGCTTGTGCAATTGACTCAATAGGGAAGGAACGATCAATGACGGGTTTGATGACACCGGCTTCGATAAGCGTGGTGATTTTTTGCAGTTGTGTGCCGTCAGCACGCATAAACAGAAATGCATAGCTCACCCCGTGCTTGCGGGCTTTTCTGCGGATGCCGCTGCTCAGCAGGCGCATGATTTGCCGCAACACCCAAGACAAACCTCGCGCTTGGGCAAACTGTGCGGTCGGTGGTCCCGACAGGGAAATGAGCTGCCCGCCAGGCTTGAGAACCTTGACTGATTTCTCCAGTACGTCGGCGCCGAGGCTGTTCAACACCACGTCGAAGTCGCGCAGTTCGTTTGCAAAATCCTGCTGTTGGTAATCGATGACCACATCCGCGCCGAGTGCTTTCACCCAGTCGACATTCGCCGCGCTGGTGGTGGTCGCAACGAAGGCGCCAAGGTGTTTGGCAAGCTGAATGGCCAGCGTGCCGACGCCGCCGGATCCGGCGTGAATCAGCACCTTCTGGCCTTTTTCCACTTGAGCGATCTCAACCAGCGCCTGCCAGGCCGTTAGCGCAGCCAAGGGGATGGAAGCCGCTTCGGCCATATCGAGATTTGCGGGTTTCAACGCGAGCGCGTTTTCGTTCACCGCGATCAGTTCAGCAAACGTCCCGATGCGTGACTCGGGAGGGCGTGCATAGACTTCGTCTCCTGGCTTGAATCGCTTTACCGCCGATCCCGTGCGTACGACTACGCCGGCCAGGTCATTGCCCAATATCAGTGGGAATGTATAGGGCAGGATGAGTTTGAATTCCCCGGTTCTGATCTTGGAGTCCAGCGGGTTCACACTCGCTGCATGCACCTGGACCAGTACGTCATGCACACCGACTACCGGGTCGGGCACTTCGCCGATTCGTCCGTTCTGCTTGCCGTAGCGGTCGATGAAAAATGCTTTCATGTTGCAGATGCTCTGGTCGGTGGAGTGAGAAGGGCGCGGGGTTCCAGGTCGCGATAGGCGAAGGGTATCCCGCCAACCACCACCGACTGATTAGGCGCGTTAATCAATGACGTGCTCGCCATGATTCAGACTAGCGTCAAATAGCGTTGCGCCACGGCGGACTGGCGGATCTGCGACAAAAGCCCCTGACGCGCGGTTTGCAAGGCATCCCAGCGCTCGCCTTCATGCAGCGGCGGAATGGTCACCGGCTCGCGTCGGTCGAAGCCAACCAGTGCGGCGTCGACCAGGTCACCCACTTCCATGATTTCGCTCAAGGTGTTGATGTCGATACCGGCGCGATCCCAGATCTCCGTGCGGGTGGCGGCGGGCAGTACGGCTTGCACATAAACACCCAGGGGCGAGAGTTCCAGGCTCAGTCCCTGGGACAGGAACAACACAAACGCTTTGGTCGCGCCATAGACCGACATGCCGAACTCAGGCGCCAGACCTACCACCGAACCGATGTTGATGATCGCGCCGTCACCTGCTTTGGCCAGGCGTGGTGCGATGGCGCTGGCGAGCCGCACCAGCGCAGTGGTGTTGAGGGCCACCAGTTGTGCAACGTTGTCGGTGCTTTGTTCGATGAAGGTGCCGGACTGCGCTGCGCCCGCATTGTTGACGAGGATGCCGATGCGCGCGTCATCACGCAGGCGCGCTTCAACGGTGTGCAAGTCGTTGAGTTGCGTCAGATCGGCCTTGAGCACTTCGACGGTGACGTTATGTGCGCCACGCAACGTTGCGGCAAGGGTTTCCAGACGCGCGTGGTCGCGGGCGACCAACACCAGATCATGCCCGCGCTGGGCAAAACGCTCGGCGTAAACCGCGCCGATGCCGGTGGAAGCGCCAGTGATGAGAACGGTAGGGCGAGTAGTCATGATGTCAGCTCTTTTCAAGTCACACGGTTTGGGATGTGGGATGTTCGTACTGTCTGCATTTAGGATGATGATCGGAATCTAAGCTGTCAATGTTTTAATTACGAGCAACATCTATGTATCATCAGGCGATGTATTTCCAGCGGTAGCGAGGTATCCAACATGCGAGTATCCAAGGCTCAGGCCCAGGCGAACCGGGAACACATCGTCGAAACGGCGTCAGTTGTATTTCGCGAAAAGGGTTTTGATGGTATCGGCGTGGTCGACGTGATGGCCGCCGCCGGTTTTACCCATGGCGGTTTCTACAAACATTTCGGCTCGAAGGCTGACCTGATGGCTGAAGCCTCGGCCAAGAGCCTTGCGCAGTCTCTGGCCAGTGCCGAAGAGCTGAGCGTGAAGGATTTCATCGATGTGTATGTGTCCCGGGATCATCGCGATGGGCGCTCCACGGGTTGCACCCTGGCGGCGTTGTGCGGTGATGCGGCGCGTCAGTCGGACGATTTGAAATCGGCCTTCGCTGAAGGCATCGAGCGCACGTTGCAGACGCTGGGCGAAAAATGCCCGACGGGGCCGGAGGCGGCATCGGGTGAGGCCAGGGTGAAAATGATCGACCTGCTGGCGCGTGCGGTCGGCGCGATCATGCTATCGCGCGCTTGCCCGGACGACTCGGCGCTGGCTGATGAGATTCTGGCGGTGTGCCACGCGCAAATGACCGAATCATTGGTCGTTCAGTCGTAGACGGGGTAGATGGATGTCTTACAAAGCGTTCTGACTTGCGTTTATTCCGGTGTTGGCCAAGACGTACTGGCCGAACGCAGTCGTCCAAAGCAGTCTGTTCTGGAGGCCTTGGCTAACGCCTACAGCGAATCAGGGCTAAACGCAGCCTCGACAAATGCCTCGAGCGATTTTTCTTCCAGAATTTCGATGGAAAAGTGTCCGAAGCGTTTGGGCAGCCAGATGATGCGTGTCCCGGACGGTGATTGAAGGTCTGCGCGTAGCAATGGTTGTCCATTTTCATCTTCAGGCTGCACACCGGCGATCAGCAATTCGTCATACGCCTTTTCGATGTCCGGTGTCGAATAGCAGTGACGGTAGATCATCCCTTCGCCAGCGGTATCCAGCAGCGTCTTCAGGTTCCCCGCCAACGGTTGCACCAGCATGAAACGCTCTTGCCCGATCACCGCAATCGAGTAGCGCACATGCAGTCCGCCTCGCTCCCATATCTGGGTTTTGGAGATTTTGGCTTTGAGGATCAGTGCGTAGTAAGCACACGCTTCTTCGAGATCGTTGACCAGTACGTCGACATGACTGAACTTCAGTTCCATTGAATGCCTCCCGCCGAAACGGCCGTGCGGATTAATCTCGGGGGCCGGGAACTCGATCAAGGTTGATGAATGGTTCCCCAACGGTTTCCAGTGGCCGTGCCCTTGAGGGTGTTGCCTCAGCTATCGGTAGTAACGACCGGCTCGGCAGCAGTTTCCTCAGCCATCTTCAGCCGGTCAGCCTTGCTGATGTACTTTTCTTTTTTCGGGGCCAGTTTCGCGCTGGCCTTTTTGGCTTTTTCCCTGAACAACTGCTTCAGTTTTTTCTGGCGGTTCATGTTGATGACTCGGGTTGTCTGTTGAATATCGACGATCGAAGGGTTTCTCGCTCGCCTTGACCAGAGAGTCGCATAAGCAAGTGTCGCTGTCTCTGGCCCAAAAGGGCAGGCATCCTGACGCATGGCCGGGGTGCAGGCAACATCAATTCCTGACATCGCAATAAAGTCCCGAACAGACTTGATCGTCGGGCCGGCGCTTGTTCCATGGACGAACGCCCCGCACCCGGAATCAAGTGAGCGTAGACGCGTTTTGGCATCTGCATTTGAGCGTCGATCAATACGGCCGGTTACGCGCGCAGTCGGGAGGGAGATCACCAATCTGGATCAGGCCGACCATAACGGAAGGGTCGTCTCTGGAGCCCCAGGACACCGGCGCCCCATGCGCCACCAGGTCGTAGATCCTGCTCTCACCGAGCAACTGACCATTGCGGTTATCGTATAAGCGGAAAAACGCCGGGCTCTCCCAACGAATGAACCAGGACAGATCTTGCGGATCGTCAGGATGGAACTGAGGATGAAAGGAGTTTGGCAACACCCAATAAGGCCTGAACGCCTGGACCCGAACGCAGCCATCGGGGCTGATGTCAGCGTCGCCGTAAGGGTTGGCCAGCGCTTTTTCCCACCACTGGGACGCCGCCCACAGTCCAATGTAAAACACCACTAAACCGAGGGCGATCATCAAGAGTCGGCGTTGCCTGCTCATGCCAGACGCATGCCCATTTCAACTGCGCGGTCCTCGAAACCGAACTCGGCATACATGCGCGCCGCACGCTCATTGAACGGCCAGACTGTCAGGCGCAAATCCTGTGCGTCATGTTCAATCGCCCAGTCCCTGACGAGTTGCATCAGCGCCCGACCAATGCCTTTGCCGGAAAACCGCTCGGCGACACACACCGAGCCGATGCGCACAACCTTTTGTGGCTGCATCAGCGGTGGCGAACTGGCCGACAGACTGCCCGTAATGAATGCGGCGGGTTGATCGCCGACGTGCGCAATAAACACCACCTGATCCGCCTTCTCGAAAACCCCCGACCAATGCGGCAGGTCGCGGGAGAAGTCTTCAGTGGAGGCAGCATAAATATCGGGACGGGCGGCGTGGTGTACGGAGTTGAGCAACTGGCCCAACTCGCACATGGTCAGTGCGTCTTCAGCAGTTGCGATGCGGTAGGTGATGATGTCGTCCATGATGAGTCACGTTCCTTGAGTAAGTGGAGGGGGCGCGGCAAAGCCAAATCTTCAGGTTGAACTGACCGGTCGCTCCCCCAGACGCTCTACCAGCCTTACCAGATAACCATCCGGATCCTGAACGATGAATTCGCGTTGCCCCACTTCTACCGTATCAGCCCGGTACCAGGTGTCCCGGCATTCCCGGTAAAGTGCAAAGCCTGCTTCGCCAAGTTTGCGGATGACGGGGTCCACAGCCTCGACATCAATCTGCAAATTGATGCCTCTGCCAAATGGTTTGCTCAGCGTAGCGGTCAGCCATTGACCAGCATTCGGATCAACTTGCTCGAGCATGACTTGCGCGCCGTTCAGATCCAGATAAGCGAAGCCATCTTCCGCACGCTGATAAGCAATGCTGAAACCAAGGCATGACACCCAGAAAGCCAAGCTGTTATCCAGATGGGTAACCATGAGTTCAGGAACCAGTTTGTTGCGTTCAAACATGAGATGACTTCCTTTTCGAGCTGTAGCCCATGAATTGAATCTTCAGTCGAATGCCACAGCGGGCGCTGATTCTGGATACTCGCTCGCCATTTGTGCCAGACATTTTTTCAGCAGTGCCGCCTCTCTGGGCAGGCGGCTGGAAAAACCATCCCAGCCGCAAATGTTCAAATGCATGGGCATTTCGACGAGCCCTGTGATGGCGTCCCAAAAAGCGTCCCAGTTGCAGCCGTACCAGTCGGGGAATCCGAGGGCTTCTTTCAACATGCCATGGAGTGCCTGGCTACTTTGCGCTTCACTTAGATCAATACTCACAAGCTCAAGTCGCGACATTATTCAGCCTCACGAATAACGTTATCGCTGTCGATGCTGTGACCACGTGCCGGTTTGTTCAGACCCGCCACAAACGCCAAAATCTGTCGCGTCCCGCTCAGGTGAATGACAGGAATCTGCGGTGCAATCGCCATTCGCCTGGCCTCGCTGCCTGGGCGATTGACTCGGTCGAAGTGCCAGACATATTTCAGAAAGCCCAGAAAGGCTTTATCCAGTCGTTCGGTGCATCCTGCCGGCAGATCCGCGCGTGGCCGGTTCAATGCGCTACGCATGATGACCCGTCGCAGGCAGGTCAGGCGCGGTGTTTCGAGCCAAATGATCAGGTCTGTACGGGGCAGGCGCAGATCGAAGGTGCGCTGGGAATAATTGCCTTCACATACCCAGGCATCTCCGGCGATGGCTTGTCGTACCCGCTCGCGGAAGACCTCGTCATCCGGTTCGATCCAGCCGGGTTCCCAGAACAGCGGATCAAGGTGAACAACGGGCACGTCCAGACGCTGGCCGATTTCCCGGGCCAATGTGGACTTCCCACTGCCGGAGTTGCCCAGAATGGCGATGCGTTGCATATGCAAATCCCTTGCGGCAAAAGTTGGCAATTCTAAGCCACCAAGACCTGGGGCAGGCCATCGACCGCAAAAAAAAGCCCGGCAGTACGCCGGGCTCGGGATCGGCTCAATGCATTACGCAGCCATATTGCCGGCCGCCATGTCTTTCTTGTAGCTGGCCTTCATGGCTTCCATTTGCGCGCCGAGTTCATCGAGTTTGGCTTTGCCCAAGAGCTTTTTCGCCTGAGGAAACATTTCTGTTTCTTCCTCTTCGATGTGGTGTTCCAGCAACTCCTTGACGACTTTCACCCGGCCGGCAAATTCCGGCGTGCCGGGATCGGTCATTTTCAGGTCCGGCAGCACCAGCGAGTCCACCGTGCGGTGCTCTTCCTTGGCCTCGAAGTACATGATGTCCTGCTCTTTGCTACCGGCTTCCTTGAACGCGGGGTAGAGGATTTCTTCTTCCAGACGCGTGTGGATCGAGATTTCCATTTCCAGCTTGGCCAGCAACTCGGTGCGTTTTTTCAGCGCCCGCTCGGTGGATTCGCTCAGTTGGGTGAGGATGCCTTTTACTTTTTCATGGTCGGCTTTGAGAAGGTCGATGGCGTTCATGGTGGTTGCCTCTGCTATCACGGGTTGTACACAGGCCGTTGTGCCACGGCGCTATGGGATTCCCTGTAGCTATCGCATTTGCTGTGCCAACTTGCAGCGCAACCCTGAACCGCGCTGGATCAAAGGTTTGCGCCGCATGCGGCAAAAAGCCTTCGTGCAGGCTGCATGAACTGCGTCCGGCGAGCATTGCAGATCACAGTCTGTATGACATTTGCCGAAGAACAATCGCAGGTCGCTCTACATTCCACTAATCCGAATAAGCAAAAACGCAATGAACTCGTGGCGCCTTTCATCCTTCCGAAAATGAAGCAGCAATCCTTTCATCAGAAAGTACGAGGACGCCCCCATGCGAGCAATGACTTACCACGGCGCACATGATGTCAGAGTCGAAACCGTGCCGGACCCGATCATCGAAGCGCCTGACGACATTATCCTGCGCGTCACGGCCACGGCCATTTGCGGCTCGGATCTGCACCTGTATCGCGGCAAGATTCCCACCGTTGAGCATGGCGATATCTTCGGCCATGAATTCATGGGAATCGTCGAGGAAACAGGCTCAGCAGTGACGGCCGTGCAGCGCGGCGATCGCGTGGTGATTCCTTTCGTGATTGCGTGTGGTGATTGTTTCTTCTGTCAGCTGGAACAGTACGCCGCGTGTGAAACCACCAATTCGGGCCCCGGTGGGGCGTTGAACAAAAAGGTCATTCCACCGCCGGCCGCGCTGTTCGGTTACAGCCGCCTGTACGGTGGCATTCCCGGTGGCCAGGCGGAATTGGTCCGGGTGCCGAAGGCCAACACCGGGCCCTTCAAGGTGCCGGGGACCTTGTCGGATGAGAAAGTGTTGTTCCTCTCCGATATCCTGCCGACGGCGTGGCAAGCGGTGACCAATGCCGGTATCGGCCAAGGGTCGAGCATTGCGATTTTTGGCGCCGGCCCTGTCGGTTTGCTCAGCGCGGCGTGCGCCAGGATGCTCGGTGCCGAACGCATTTTCATGGTCGATCACCACGCCTATCGACTCGAATATGCGCAACGCACGTACGGCGTGATCCCGATCAATTTCGATGACGACGATGACCCGGCGGACACCATCATTCGCCAGACCCCGGGCAATCGCGGCGTGGATGCGGTAGTCGATGCAGTCGGTTTTGAAGCCAAGGGCAGCACCACGGAAACCATCATGGCCACGCTCAAGCTTGAAGGCGGCAGCGGCAAAGCGCTGCGTCAGTGCATCGCAGCCGTGCGTCGCGGTGGCGTGGTGAGTGTACCGGGGGTGTATTCCGGGCCGATTCACGGCTTCCTGTTTGGCGATGCATTCGACAAAGGCCTGACATTCAAGATGGGCCAGACCCATGTCCAGCGCTTCCTTCCTGAACTGCTCGGGCATATCGAGACCGGACGCTTGCAGCCGGAGGCGATCATCACCCATCGGATGTCGCTTGAGCAGGCGGCCGAGGGCTACAAGATCTTCGACAAGAAAGAGGAAAGCTGCCGCAAGGTCATTCTCACGCCGGGCGGCAGCGATGTGCCGTTGGCGGAGACGTTTGAGACGCCTGCATTAGTGCCGGCGACCTGAGTCATTGTTCATGGGCAGTGGAGTGCGCAGGCACTCCATTGTCTGACGTTCACTCCACTTTCGACTCGACATCGATCTCATCGGCTTCACCGAGCGCTCTGTAGTGCTTGCGCAATTTACGCAGTTCACGGGTGCCCATTTTGTCCAGCCCCAGCGTGGCGTTCTGCGCATCCTTGGTGGCGCGAATCAGTTCGTCGATCTTCAGGTGCAAGATATCGTTGTCGCGGTTTTGCGTGTTTTGGATCAGGAAAACCATCAGAAACGTGATGATCGTGGTCGAGGTGTTGATGATCAATTGCCAGGTGTCGTTGTAATGAAAGAAGGGCCCGGTAAGTGCCCAGATGATGATCAGGACAATGGCGGCGATGAAGGTTTTGGGGCTGCCGGCCCAATTGGACAGGGCCTGGCAGAAAGACGCGAATTTCATGTTCGTACAAGCTCTTGAGGAAGGTAAGGGATAGACCTCAGCAGTCCTTTGAAATTCTTTTTTACAATTTGGTGAGGCGGATTCATGGGTAAAACCATCTCGGCAGAAGATCTGGAGATCAGCTTTGGCGACGCGGCAGATGAGGTGGCGCTGTTCAAATGGTTGATCGCCAGTTTCCTGATGGGCAAACGCATACAGGCTGATATTGCTGCGCAAGCCTATCGGGTGATCGTCGAAAAGCGTCAGCGCGACACGCCGCGCAAGTTGGCGAACTGCAGCCATCGTGAATTGGTGGTGATGCTTGGCGAAGCGCATTACGTGAGGTACGACGAAACCACCGCTACGCGCCTTCTGGCGTTGGCACACAAGCTCAATGATGAATACGCGGGGAAGGTCGGCAATATCGTGGTCGAGAGTGCCGACCGCCAGGCGTTCGAGAAACACCTGGCGGAATTTGACGGGATCGGTCCGAAGACCGTCGAGATTTTTATGCGTGAAGCAGGGCCGGCACTTTTTGGTTAACGGCCAGGACGCGCAGCGGTGCTCGGGCTGATGTGTTTAGGGCCGGCGATTGCCCAGGCGATGAGCCCGAACAGCGGCACAAACACGATCAATACAATCCAGACCCCCTTGTTGTTCGATTTCCCCTCACTCTTGCGCACCCGATTGATGGCCCACAGTTCAATCAGTAGAAGAACTGCCGCCAGTACGATCCACACGGTTTCGATATGCATTGGCTACCTCCTGATGGTCTTTCTTAGGTGGCTTGAGGTTCGGCGGGTTCATTTATTTTTCTGCAGCGCCTGGAATTGCTGCGCCAGGTGCAGCGCGACACGGCCGCTGCCCACCGTCGGCAGCAGGTGGGTGAAGGGGATGTCGATCAGGCGATTCTCACGCACGGCGCGCAAGCGCGATAACACCGGATCATTTTGCAGCAGCTGACGTTTGCGCCAGGCCGGCGACCATTCGGCGTCGGCCAGCAAGATGACGTCGGGATCGCTGATCAGCAGGGTTTCGCGATCTATGGTCACGCGATACTGGTTGACCTCGGCGAATGGATTGCGCGCCCCGGCAGCAGCGAGCAGGGTGGTCACGAAGCCGCGCCCGCCCTCTGAATCCAGACCGTTGACCTCGCTGTCCAGATAGAACACCGACAGCGGCTTTTCGCTGCCGATCAGTGCGCGGGCGCGGGCCAGATCGGCGTCCATGGCGGCGCTCAGTTGCTGCGCTTTTTGCTGTTTGTGCAGCAGCGCACCGAGGGTCAGCAGGTCATTGCGCACAAGCTCGAAATAATCCAGCGAATGCCCCGCGCAAGCGGACTCCAGTAAATAGGAGGCCACGCCGTTGCGCGCCAGACCCGAGCGTGATGTCACGCCATCGCCGAACGCCGTGGCAAAGCCGCCGACCACCAGATCCGGTTTCTGCGCGTACAGCACTTCGCTGGATGGATAGCGCGGCGCGATCACCGGAACCCCTGCGTACTTGGTCTTTCGACTCCCGGTATGGGTGTCGTCCAGATACGCGACGCCAACCAGACTCGGGCCTGCATCCAGGGCGATCAGCAGATCAGCTGCGTGCTGATTGAGTGCGATGATGCGCGATGGCGGTAATTGTGCAGCGCTCCAGGTTTCGCCGCAGTTTCGATAATTGTCAGCGAGTGCCGGTGCTGTGCAAAGCAGGGCCGTCAGGCATAACCCAAGCGTTCTCATGAGCGCTCCTTGATCAGCAAATCCTCGACCAGCTCACCACCGACCAGATGCACCTCCACCAGCCGTTGCACGTCGGCGTCGCTGTGCACGCCATACCAGCAGGTCTCGGGATACACCGTCAGAATCGGCCCCAGATTGCACGGGAACTGACAATGCGTGCGCGTCAGCAACACGCCGCCCGGGGTTTCGATGCGGTTGTGCGCCAGCAGGTGCCGGCGCAGGGTTTTCCATAACTGCAAAGCGCCGCGCTGGGTGCAGCGCGGGCCGGTGCAGAGGAACACGTGGCGCGCATGTTCGGGAACGTGCGACCAGTCCGGGTGCGTGTCGATGCCGTCGACCGTTTTGAAGTCAGCCATCAGAAGCGGTACGTGTAGCGTACTTCTGAGGTGAACGGCCGTCCGAGGTTGTCAACGTTGCTGGCGCGGCTGGTGACGAAATCGCGGTCGAAGAGGTTCTCTACCAGCAGGCTGACGCGGTGTTGACGGGCATTGTCGAGGTAGCGATAAGCATCGGCATCGATCACTGAATAGTGACCGTACTCGACCTGTTTCGAGCTGGTCACATCGCGGATATAGCGGATCGCGCCGCCGGCACCCCACATGCGATTTTCCGACTCGAAGCCTATGCGCGAACGGGCGAAGAAGCTCGGGATGTCATTGATGGTCACGCCGCTGCGCGATTCGGTGAGGTTGCGGGTCATGTCCGCTTGCAGGCTCCATTGCGCGTTGATCGCCAGTTTCGCGTCAGCCTCGAAACCGCGCATACGTACCTGGCCCTCGCCGTTGACCCAGTGGCTATCGTCGAGGGTGATCAGGTCGTCGATCTTGCGTTTGAACACGGTGACGCTGGCACTGAACGCGCGATCGAGCAGCAGGCCCTTGTAGTCGAGGCCCAGTTCGGCGTTGCGGCTTTTTTCCGGTTTAAGGTTGCGGTTGCCGATCTCGTCGCCCGGTTCGTTGACGAACAATTGTTCGGCGTTCGGCAGTTTGTAGGCGCTGCCGTACTGACCGCGCAGTGCCCAGTTGTCGTTTAGATCGTAGAGCGAAGTGAGCATGCCGACCGTGGCGCTGTCGCCGCCGCCCATGGCTTCGTGGCGAACGCCGACGCTCGGGTGCCAGTCGGGCAGGGCGTCGATCTGCGGACGCAACTGGGTGTAGATCGCGTGGGCTTCGGCCTTGTCGTTGTCGATGATCAGCACATCGTCCTGGCCTTTGAACCATTGGTTGTCGGTGCCGAACACCAGCACATGACCGCCGGACGATTCAGCCTTGCCTTCGGCCTGCACACCCCAATCGGTAAAGCCCCAATAGTCGTTGTGGTTGATGGCTTTGGTGGCGCCGCCCTCGACATTATTGATGCGTGTGTAGCGGGTGTCCCAATCGTTGATATGGCCTTTGACGAAGTAGCTCAGACGCTCATTGAGATTTTGCTCGAAGGTCGCCGTAGCGATCTGTTGCACGCGGTCGTTGGTGGTTTTGTGGTTATCGACCGGGCGGGCGAAATCGAGGTTGGCGTCGGCATATTGATAGAACAGCTCCAGCCGCGAGTCGTCGCCAAACGACTGAATCGCCTTGCCACCGAACGTGGTGACTTCATAGGCGCGTTTTTTCTCGGTGACGTTTTTCATGTCGCGGTTGCGAAACGGCTGGTAACCGTCGGAGACGTTGTGGCTGACATAGGCCAGCAAGCCCAGATCGCCGAAACCGTTGCTGAAGATGTTCTCGACCCGGGCATCGCCGGTGGTGCCGCCGAAGGTGTCGAGGCCCATGTTCACCTCGCCCGAGGCCTTTCGACTCTGCGGCGAACGGGTGACGATGTTGATCACCCCCGACACCGCTTGCGTGCCGAACAACAGGCTCTGTCCACCCTTGAGCACTTCAATGCGTTCGATGGCGTTGGCCGGCAAGGTGTCCAGGTACAAGCCGCCGTACAAGCGGTTGTTCAGGCGTACGCCGTCGAGCAGGATCAGCGTATCGTCGTTGCGCCCGCCCAGCAGGGAGTAAGTGCCGTAGTCGAACGGGCCGTTTTTCGGGGCGACATAGAGGCCGGGAATGAACATCTGCATGACGCGACTGACATCCGCCGCGGGGCCGGCGCGCTCGATCTGTTCGCGGCTGACGATGTCCACTTTGCTACCGTAATGCGCCATTTCGGCGACGGTGGTGGACTCCACCGACGGTGCGGAAACGATTTGCTGATTGAGTTCCAGTGGCGCGTCGTCAGCCAGCAGCAGCGGACTGAACAGGCAACCGAATAACAGGGATGGAGCAGAGGTGTTGAAAGGTCGAATCATTGTCTTCTCGAAAGGATCTTCGCAGAAGAGCATGCAGGAGAAGGCATCGCGCACACGCCGACACCGGCCCATGCCCGCCCACCGCAGGATTTTGCCAAACAGATATTTCGGGCCGGTCTCCGGGCTCACGCGTATCGATGCTTTCACCTTCCCATGGCCGTCTGGCCACAGTGGTGTGTCGAAAGCATCACGCGCATACCGTTGCGGGGGCAGCACCGGACTTGTTCAAAAAGAACGTACCGGTTTCCCGTTTCACCCCATGCACGGCGGCATGGGACACCTGAAACTGGACGGCATCTGAACACTCGAATGACCGTTCGTCAACGCCGCAGCTATTATCGGACGCTCAGTTCAGCCCCGCTGTAGAGCGGCAAACTGGTTGCTCAACCACGCATACAGTTGCGATACCGCGGGGGAGATTTGTTTGCGATGCGGGCACACCAGACTCAACGGCGAGGCCTCTCCCGCAAAGTCCGGCAGCAGCACAAGCAGGCGTCCTGCGCTCACGTCAGCGCTGACATCCAGCCAGGATTTGTTGGCGATACCTTCACCGTCCAGTGCCCAGCGCCGAACCACATCGGCATCGTCGCTGAACAGCGGGCCAGAGACTTGAATAGTCTGTCCGGCCAGGCACCATTTGTCGTAGACCCGACCATTCTGCAGGTAGAGCAGGCAAGGATGATTCAACAAGTCGTCCGGCGTTTTCGGTTGCCCTTGGCGTTGCACATAGGCTGGAGATGCGACCAGCACCCGGTTATTCCAAGGCGCGAGTGGCAGAGCCACGTAGTTGGCGTCTTCGTTGGTACCGTACCGAATGGCGACGTCCACCGGGTCGCGAAACAGATCGGCTTTCTGGTCCGACAGTACAAGGCGCAGTGTCAGTTCCGGATGCTGACGACGGAACGTCGTCAACCACGGCAGCAGAATATTGCGCCCCAGATCAGACGGCGCAGTGACTTGCAGCACGCCGCGCAGCGTGGCGTTTTCACCCCGCAGGTTTTCCTCGCCTTGCTTCAGGGCTTCGAGCACGGCGTGGGCGGTGGGCAAATATTGCTCACCTTCGGCAGTCAAACGCAGGCTGCGGGTGGTTCGCGCAAACAGGCGCACATCCAGTTCGCGCTCCAGGCGTTTGATGGCGGCGGCGACCTGCCCCGGCAACAAATCGGCCTCCAGCGCCGCGGCGGTAAAGCTGCCCAGCGCTGCGCTGCGGGTGAACAGGGCGAGATCATCGATGCGGATCATTTTCTCTTCTGCAGTGAAAGTGTTGGCGCATTCTGCAGGTTTTTCTTTCTCCGTGGGAAGCCGAAGATGGTGGCAAGTGAATGCTTCAACCCTTCAGACAGCGAGTGCCCATGAAAGCCATCACCTTTGTACAACACGCCCTGCCCATTGAAGATCCGCAATCATTGCAGGACATCGAGATGGCTGCGCCAGTGCCCGGTCCGCGTGATCTGCTGGTCGAGGTACGGGCCGTTTCAGTCAACCCGGTCGACACCAAGGTGCGCGCCGGTACTTTCACCAAAGAACCGAAAATCCTTGGTTGGGATGCGGCCGGCATCGTCCGCGCAGTCGGTTCGCAAGTGACGCTGTTTCAACCGGGCGACGAAGTGTTTTACGCCGGCTCGATTATCCGCAGCGGTAGCTACAGCGAATTGCATTTGGTGGATGAGCGGATTGTCGGGCACAAGCCGCGTTCGTTGAGTGCTGCCGAGGCGGCGGCATTGCCGTTAACGTCGATCACGGCGTGGGAATTATTGTTCGACCGTCTCGGTGTCGCCGAGGCCAGCGGGGAGGGCAAATGCCTGTTGATTACCGGCGCGGCAGGTGGCGTCGGTTCGATGCTGGTGCAACTGGCTCGGCAGTTGACCCGACTCACGGTGATCGGCACCGCCTCGCGCCCGGAGACCGCTGGTTGGGTGAAGCAGTTGGGCGCCCATCACGTCATCGATCACAGCCAGCCACTGCTCGCTCAGTTGCAGGCCCTCGGGATTGCCGAGGTCGATTACGTCGCCAGCCTGACCCACACCGAACAGCACTTTCTACAACTGATCGAAGTGCTGCGACCGCAGGGGCGTTTAGCGGTGATTGATGATCCCGAGAGCCTTGATGTGATGCCGCTCAAGCGCAAGTCATTGTCGCTGCATTGGGAGTTGATGTTCACCCGTTCGTTGTACGAAACGGCGGACATGATCGAGCAGCATCACCTGCTGAACCGGGTCGCCGACCTGATTGATCTGGGGGTTTTGCAGACCACCGTCGGCGAGCACTTCGGCGCGATCAACGCGGCAAACATGCGCCGGGCTCATGCGCTGGTCGAGAGCGGCAAAGCCCGGGGCAAGATCGTTCTCGAAGGTTTTTGATATCCGTCACTTGAATCGTCAGACAGGCTCCATAAAGGGCCTGTCAGGAGCACTTTATGCGTATGAAAAAACTCTCCGCGGTTATCGCCTTGTTATCGGCTGCCGCGTTTGGTGCGCCGTTCGCCCATGCCATCAACGCTGTCGCCTTGCCGGCGGACGCTCCCGCCGATCGATCCTTCGGCAAGCTTGAACAAGTGCATGCGTTCTACGATGCGATGCCCACCGGCGTGACCGTCAGCGAGACCGGGCGGGTCTTCGTCAACTTTCCGCGCTGGGGCGACAACGTGCCGTTCACCGTGGGCGAGATCCGCGACGGCAAAGTGGTGGCCTATCCGAACGCCGCGATCAACACGGAAAACCCCAACGACCCAAGCGACGGATTAATCAGTGTGCAAAGTGTGGTGGCCGATGGTCAGGGGCGTGTCTGGCTGCTCGACACAGCAGCGCCGGGCTTCGCTGACCCCAAGCCGCGAGGAGCGAAACTGGTCGCGATAGACCTTGCCAGCAACAAAGTCGTCAAGCGGCTGGTGTTCCCGGACAACGTCATGTTGCCCAGCACATATGTCAACGACATGCGTTTCGACTTTCGCAACGGCGCCGAGGGCACCGTGTATCTGACCGACTCCTCGCTGCGAGGCCCGGGCGCGATCATTGTCATGGACATCGCCAGCGGGCGTGCCATGCGTCGTTTGAGCGGCGTGCCAGCAACGTCGGTTGATCCGGCTTTCGTCCCGGTCGTTGAAGGCTTGCCAGTGATGGTCGAAGGCGCCGGCGGCAAGCCCAAACCGCTGGGTGTGGCGTCGGACGGTATTGCCCTGTCAGCCGATGGCCAGACGCTGTATTTCACGCCTCTGTCCAGTCGACACCTGTATGCCGTGTCCACTTCGCTGTTGCGCGATGCCACCGTCAGCGAGCAACAACTGGCTGCCGCCGTTCAGGATCTGGGCGAGAAAGGGGCCTCCGATGGCATGGAGGCTGACGCCGACGGCGCCGTCTATGCCGGGGACTACGAACACAACTCGATCCGCAAGCGGCTGCCGGATGGCCAATGGCAGACGCTGGTGCACGACCCCCGTTTGCTCTGGCCTGACACGTTGTCGATTGGCCCAGATGGCTATCTGTATTTCATCGCCAACCAGTTGCACCGCCAGGCGGCGTTTCGCGGCGGACAGGATCAACGACAGAAACCCTACAGCCTGCTGCGTCTGAAAATCGACGCGACGCCTGCGCCTACCCGGTAATACCTGTTTTATCTTTCGGAGAACTGATGATGAATGCGTCCACTGAAGTGTTGGTTTCGATTGCCGTACTCAAGGCCAAAAAGGGTCAGGAACAGGCCTTGAAAGAAGGGCTTCTGGCACTGGTCGAACCGACCCGGGCAGAGCCAGGCAATCTCGATTATGTGTTGTTTGAACTGCGCGATGAGCGCGGCACGTTTTACATGCGCGAGGCGTTCAAGGATCAAGCGGCACTGGATGCGCACTTCGCCATGCCGTACTTCCAGCGCTTCGCTGCTACGGCGGATGACCTGCTTGAAGAGCCCTTGCAACTGATCTTTCTTGAACAGGTATCGAGCTGACGGCATCGCGCAATTGTTGAGTGGCTTGTGGGTGCCCGGGTCTATATTCTTCACGGCTGTTTATGCGCGTCGAATAGTGGCTGAGAACAGCCTTTCAATTAGGGAAGAATTGAATGCCGTTCAGGGTGATGGTGGTCGGTGGCTACGGTAATTTCGGTAGCATCGTTTGCGGGCATTTGGCGGTCATGCCGGGGGTAGAACTGCTGCTCTCGGGACGCGACCCGCATAAGTTGCAGCGCAAGGTCGATGAGCTGAACAGCCAATCGGCTGCTGTCGCCGAAGGTTGGTGCGGTGATGCCATGGGCCCTGCGTTCAGCGCCGCTTTGCGCTCGCTGAGTATCCGCTTGGTCATCCACACCGGCGGGCCGTTTCAGGGGCAATCCTATGCGGTCGCCGAAAACTGCATCGCTGCCGGAGTGAATTATTGCGACCTGGCGGACTGTCGAACCTTCGTCAACGGCGTGGGTATTCACGACGCACGGGCGAAAGCGGCGGGCGTGGCGATCCTCAGTGGTTGCAGTTCGGTGCCGACGCTTTCGTCAGCGATCATCGATCAGCAGCGTCACCGATTCTCGCGTATCGATTCGATCGAATACGGCGTATCCGCTTCGGCGAAAATGCCAGGCCTGTCGACGATCGAAGGTGTGCTGGCCTACGCCGGCAAGCCGATCAAACAACTGAAAAACGGCAAGGTGCATGAAGTGTCGGGTTGGCAGGATCTGACCCTGCGCAAAATACCGCAACTGGGCACCCGCTTGCTGGCGAATGTCGACGTGCCGGACCTGGATATTTTTGCCGGACGCTATGGCGCGCACACGCTGAGCTTCAAGGCAGGTGCGGGGCTGAAACTCGCCGGTGTTGCCAACGCTTTGTTAGCGCAGGCAGTAAAGATCGGGCTGGTTCGCGACCATCTCCCTTGGGCCGCCAGACTGCATCGGCTGGGCACCCGATTCGAGCGTTTTGGCGATGGCAAAAGTGCCATGTACATCGACGTTCAGGGCGCTGGCGTTGAAGGACAACCGCTGACCATGACCGCACAACTGACCGCACTGAACGACAAAGGCCCGGAAATCCCCAGCTGCGCCGCCGTCGCGCTGGCCGCGAAAATGGCTGAAGGTTATGTGCCACAACCGGGTGCCCGGCCCTGCGTCGGCGAAATCAGCGTCGCTGAATACCTGTCCGCGATCAACGATCCGGGCAACTTGAGCCTGTCCGTGCAGTTTTCTGACGGGCAGTCCTGAGCACGCTTTATCGGTGTGCTTGTGCTGAAGATGGCGCAGGCATTTTCAGAAATCGCTGCTCGTGATCAGGACTCGGCAGCAGGCAGCTGTCGTACTTGCCGAACAGCCGATAACGGTTCAACGCGATGCGGTCGTACGCCCAGTCCCGCAGCGCCCGCGGGAAAATCCGCAGCAAGCGCAAGGGCTGCCAACGGCCTGACAACTGGCCGATGACTTCGAAAAAGGCCTCCGATCGTTCCCAGTAATTCCGGTCACGAATCACCGCCATGGTGTTGAACTGGTCCATCGGCAACCCGGCCCACGCGAGCAGCGCCTGCCCCTCGGGCGACTGCACTGCTGCCAGCCGCACACGCCGCTGATGATCATGCCGAATCAGAAACCGCGCCCAGCCATTGCATAGCTTGCACACACCGTCGAACAGCACCACGGTTTCGCCGGGTTTGAGCAATGGCGTGGGGGTAGGGCGGGTTTGCGCGGTTGGCATGAGCGTGAGTCCATCGCAATCGGGTTGCTGCGGATCATATCGCAATGCTCCCGGTCGACTGAAATGTGCTGGATTCTCGTATTGACATATCGAAAAATGTCGATATCCTCGCGGCATGGACTTACTCGAAATATTCAAAGCACTTTCAAACCAGACCCGACTTGAAATCCTCAAGGGTTTGAAAGACCCCGAAAAGAACTTCCCGCCACAGGATGAAGGTGACGTTCATACGGTGGGCGTGTGTGTGAGCAGTATCCAGGAAGGTGTCGGGCTGTCGCAGTCGACGGTGTCTTCTTATCTCGCAACGCTGCAACGCGTGGGTTTGGTTGAAGTCAGGCGTATCGGTCAATGGACCTACTACAAACGCAATGAAGCGGCCATCAGCGTTCTTGCCGAGATCATCGGGAAGGACCTGTAGTTTTCAGCTGTCTTTTTACCTGAAGATATCGAGAAATCTCGATATCCCTTTTTGTCGAAATGAGGATATACGATGAAAGCTCTGATACTTAAATCATTTGGCGGCCCGCAAGCGTTCGAACTTTGCGACGTGCCCAAGCCCGTGCCCCAAGCTGGGCAGGTTCTGGTGCGGGTGCACGCGACTTCGATCAACCCGTTGGATTTCCAGGTTCGCCGCGGCGATTATCCAGACCTGGTGCAACTACCGGCCATAACCGGGCATGACGTTTCAGGCGTCGTCGAAGCGGTGGGGCCAGGCGTGACAACCTTCGCTCCCGGAGACGAAGTCTGGTACACCCCGCAAATATTTGACGGGCAAGGCAGTTACGCCGAGTACCACGTTGCATCCGAAAGCATTGTCGGCAAGAAGCCTGCTGCGCTAAGCCATCTGGAGGCAGCCAGCCTGACGTTGGTCGGCGGGACGGCGTGGGAAGCATTGGTCGTACGTGCCGCGCTCAGAGTGGGCGAAACCATTCTGATACACGGTGGTGCCGGGGGCGTCGGGCATGTGGCGATCCAACTGGCAAAAGCCATCGGCGCCAAGGTGTTCACGACCGTGCGCGAAGCAAACAGTGAGTTCGCACGCAGTATGGGGGCCGATGTAATCATCGATTATGAAAAGGAGGATTACGTCGACGCCATCCTGCGGGAAACCGCTGGGCGCGGAGTCGATGTGGTGTTCGACACTATCGGCGGCAACACATTGTCACGCAGCCCCGACGCGCTCGCTCAATTGGGGCGGGTTGTCTCGATTGTGGATATCGCGCAGCCACAAAATGTCGTTCAGGCCTGGGGCAAGAACGCCAGTTATCACTTCGTTTTCACCCGACAAAACCGCGGCAAGCTTGATGAGCTCAGCGCGTTGATTGAGCGCGGTCAACTGCGCCCACACGTGGGTGCCGTCTATTCGCTTGCCGACATTCCACTCGCGCATGCCCGGCTGGAAAGCCCCAACAATGGAATTCAAGGGAAGATCGCGATTGCCATCGAGGACAGTCTCATTGCGTCAGTACGCACTTTCAAACATTGAAAACCTATTTGGAGACACGCCATGATTTATGAAATCGCTTTGCTTCCCGTCCATAAAGAACAAGTAGAACAGTTCCGCCATGCGTTCGCCGAGGTCGCGCCCTTACTTACTCGCGCAAAGGGTTACCTCGGTCACACGCTCGCGCAAGGGATCGAAAGTCCCGAGGTCTTCAACCTGATTGTGCAATGGCAAACACTCGAGGATCACACCCCGGGTTTTGAAGCGAGTGATGACCATCAGAGGTTCATGCTGGGCTTGCAGGATTACTTTTCGCAAGAGCCGACGGTGTATCACATTGACGGGCCGGAGTTTGCTAAAGGCTGACGGGAAAAGCCGAACAGCCCCCGGTACCTTTTAGAGAAGGGTATCGGGGGCTGATGTCGGAGATATGCGAACTCACTTTGGCTATCAGTCGCGCTTGGGCAACTTCCAGTTCGGGCGGATAAAGTGGCAGGTGTAGCCATTCGGAATACGCTCCAGGTAATCCTGGTGTTCCGGCTCCGCTTCCCAGAATGGCCCTGCCGGTTCGATTTCGGTGACCACGCGGCCTGGCCACAACTTTGAAGCGTCAACGTCTGCTGCAGTGTCTTCGGCAACATCGCGTTGCTGTTCGCTGAGGTAGTAGATCGCCGAGCGATAGCTGGGCCCGAGGTCGTTACCCTGACGATTGGGTGTGCTCGGATCGTGTATCTGAAAGAAGAACTCGAGGATCTGCCGGTAACTGATCACGGCGGGATCGAAGACGATTTCGATCGCTTCGGCATGATTGCCATGGTTGCGATAAGTGGCATTTGGCACATCGCCGCCGGTGTAGCCGACCCGCGTTTGCAACACACCGGGGTAGCGCCGCAGCAGGTCCTGCATACCCCAGAAGCAACCGCCGGCGAGGATGGCAGTTTCGGTTTGGCTGGTCATGGTCTGTCCTTCCCCTCGGGGGAGTGTCGGGTGTAGTGATTGTTATGAGGGCGCGTTGTCGAATTCCAAGGCTGATGCGTTTCAATCCAATCATTGACTGCGTCAATAAGAACCATTAACCCAATCAGGTTCTCATATCGAATAGGCGGCGTAAGATCGGCTCCATACCCAACCACTGCACACGGAGCACATCAACATGAAACGCCAAACCATCCTCGGCCTCGCTTTCTCGCTGTTCGCACTCAATGCTGTTGCCGGCGCTACTCAAACCGATCCACTGTTCAGCGATGCGGTTGCAGCAGCCACTCAGACTGACCCATTGTTCAGCGACGCAGTTGCTGCTGATGGTGCGGATCGCCTGAAGGGCAATCTGGTTGCCGAAGGTGGTGCAGATCGGCTGCTCGAACGCCGTGCTGTGTGAGTGCATGGCTTGATCGCAGTTCTCAAAAGAAGCCCGGCCTTATCAGCCGGGTTTTTTACGTCAGTTCAATAACGAATGCCCGCTGACCCTAGCGCAAATCCATTCACGGCTGTAGCTCAATACGCTTTCAGCAATGGCGGTTGGAAAATGAATGAAACCGTGGGGCGAGGAGGGCAGCAGGTACATCTCGACAGGCGCCGATCGCATCCAGCGCTCGGCCATGTCGAGGGTGTCGTCGCGTAGCGGATCGAGTTCCCCGGCAAACATCAGCGCCGGCGGGAAATCACTGGAGTCGCCATACAGCGGTGACAACGGTGGCTGACGGCGCTCTTCGTCACTCAGGTCTGGCGTGAGCATGCGCAACGCTTCCACCATGCCGGGACCGTCCAGTACCAAAGTTTGCGGCGGCGCTGAGCGGACGCTCGGCGTGCCGGTCAAATCGTATACGCCGTAATACAACAGCGCACCGCTCACCCGTTGCAGCAAATCGGGCGATTGCTTGAGCCCCAACAAAGTAGCTGCCGCCAGATGACCTCCGGCCGACTCGCCAACGACAATCACCGGCAGATCGGCAAACTCGTCGTCAGTCAGTAACCATCGAGCCGCCGCCAGACAGTCTTGCATCACTCCTTCAATGGGGGTCGATACCGCGAGCCGATAATCCACCGAGACGACAGTCACATTGCACGTATTAACGATGGCAACGTTGAAGTTGTCATTCATCTGCGCGTTGCCGATCACCCAGCCGCCACCGTGATAATCCAGCACAACGCCTTTTGCTCGACCTTTGGGCCGAATGATCCGCACGGCCACCGGCACGCCGCCGCTATCAATCACCCTTCTTTCAGCCGTGAGGCCATTTTTGCGCAGCTTTCTCGCGCCGCCGATCTGACTGGCGCGCAGCAGCGTTTGAATCATCCTCGGCAGCACGCGATTGCGAATTTTGAAGCGCGGCAACCAGGCGAGTTTTTTGTTGAAAGCGTGCACTTGCGCCAACTCGCGCTCGCCCTCCGGCCAAGGTGCTTTTCGGGTGAATGTGTTCATCAGCGGTTCTTGATCAGAATGGAGAAATTCAACGCCGCGGCGACGCATAGCCATGCCAGATATGGAAACAGGATTAAACCAGTGATCAGATCAAGCTGCACGGCCAGTACCACCATTGCCGCAACCACCAGCCAGAGCAGCGTCAGGATCACCATGGCGGCAAGAATTTGATGTGCGCCGAAGAACACCGGAGTCCACAGTGTATTCAGGGCAATCTGCGCGGCCCACAAAGCCAGCACCGTCTGACTCCCGGGAATAAGGCTCAAGCGGTAACCCGCCCAGGCCAGCAACAGATAGATCACTGTCCAAGCCACCGGAAAGGCCCAGTTGGGTGGCGTGAAGCCGGGTTTGGCCAGCGATTCATACCACTCGCCCGGTTTGAACATGACGCCAGTGGTCGCGGCGGCCGCGCAGGCCAGAAGGAATATAAAGAAGGTCATCGCCAGTCCTTAGCTGTGATCAGCTGTTTGGGAGTGTAAGAAAAGGACGCCGGGTGGCGCGAAAAGTTTGCATTGAGTGAAGACATTTCTCCAGGCGCGCACGGAGCGACATGCAGTTGAACTAAAAGCTGACTGGTGCGTCAGGATAAACAGTTGCTTCTTCCTACAACCCTGGATGAAACCATGCACACCTATCTTCTGGAATACCTGTTCAACGGCGAGCCTCGCACTCACACCTTCGAGCTCAAGGAGCCTCAATTGGCCGATCACGAGGCGGCCATGCATCTGCTGGAACTGCATCTGGGTGATGCCGAAAACGGCCTGATCATGCCCATCGCAGACTCGACGCCGCAGGAGATTCTGCAGCAGGCCGAGCGGGTGGGGATCACACAGATTCAGGTGATCGCTAATCACTGAAGCATATCCATGTAGGAGCTGCGGCACGCTGCGATCTTTTGATCCTGGTTTTTAAAAGCCAGATCAAAGGATCGCAGCCTCGTCTCACTCGAATGCTCCTACATGGATTTGGCTTGCGACTCCCATGGATGGACAGATCGCGCACTGCGCGGCCCGATCGCGCCGCCATTTCCATCTGCACTCAATCTGTCATATTCAGTATCACTTCATTACCGATAGTAGCCAGCCCAACGCTTATTCCATGAGGCTGCATTGTGTTCCGACGTCTTCTGTTTTCGCTGTCCGTTATGAGTCTGTCCATCGCCGCTGCCAACGCTGCCGAATCCCTCCCGCTCGATACGCCGCGCCTGAGCACCATCGACAACTTCCGCGATATCGCCGGCCTCACCACCGCGTACTCCACGGCCAATGACGGCACGATGCGCAGCGGCGTGTTTTACCGTTCCAACGCGCTGACCCCATCGGCGGCGGATCTGGAGACCCTCAACAGTCTGGGCATCAAGGCCATTTACGACCTGCGCACCCCAAGCGAAATTGCAGCGACCCCGGACACGCTACTTACCGGAGCGACCTACGAAAACATCGACATCATCGGCAGCACGACCTCCGGTGCGAACATCACTACGTTCTCGTTTAAAAGCGCCGCCGACGCCATCGCGATGATGGAGCAGACCAATCGCGCGTTCGTCAGCGATGCGGGAATGCGCGGCCAGTTCGGCAAATTGTTCAACGAGCTCGCGAGTGTCGATGCTGCCCAGCTATTCCACTGCACCGCTGGCAAGGACCGTACAGGCTGGACGGCCGCTGTGTTGCAGAGTATCGCTGGCCTCGACGATGCGACGATCATGGCCAACTATCTGGCGACCAACGATTACACTGCCGCTCGCGTCGCCGCGACATTGAAGGCACTACCGCCGAGCATGGCGGTTATCTATGAGCCGTTACTCGGCGTCGAGGCAAGTTACTTGCAGGCAGGTCTCGATGAAGTGGCCGCGCAGTACGGCACGATGGATAACTACCTGAAACAAGGTTTGGGTCTGTCACAGGAAACGATCTATGTCCTGCGCGGCAAACTGGTCGAGTACAACAGCTTGCCGGGTCAGGCGGGTCTGGTCGGCAACGCTGCGGCAGGTGCCGAGTTGCTGCGACAGTTACAGAACTCTGACTTGTCAGGCAGCTACAGCGCCTATAACTACTACCTGCAATCAGCCATCGATGCCGGAACCCTCGGCGGTGTCGAATCCACGGTCGGTGGTCAGGTCCACGCCGACGCGGCCAGCTACCTGCTGCGCCAGAACGCGCTGATCGACCAGGCCGCCGCACCGTTCGCCAGCGGCACCGACCTGAAAATCGGCCTATACCGTTTGTGGACCACTGCGCTCGCAGGCTACCTCGGCACCGACGGCTCCTCCCACGCCGAAAGCAGCAACGAACACAGCCAGGGCCTGATGGTCGGTATCACCCAGCGATTCTCCGAACAACTCAGTGCACGCGGCGGCTTCGGCTATAGCAACGGCACCGTCGGCGGTGCGGGTGGTGAGGCTGATACAGATTTCACCTTCTTTAATATGGGGGCTCGCTATGGCTTCGCCAGCCTGGAGCGTGGTTTGTTTGTTGATGCCAACGTCAGCGCCGGTTACGTCGACTACGACAGCAAACGCGAACTCGGTGGTGGCCTCGGCACAGCCAAAGGCGACACTCACGGCAATCTCACCGGTGCGACTTTGGCATTGGGTTACCGCGTTCCAATGAGTAGCGTGATTATGGAACCGAGCCTCGGCGTACGCGTCAGCCACCTCGACCTGAAGGGCTTTAACGAGAAGGGCAGCGAACTGGCGCTGGACGTCGATGACAGCAAGCAAACCCGCCGCAGCGCTGTTGCCAATCTGGATATGTCGTTTGCCCCGATCGCAATGGGCTCCTGGCAACTGGTGCCGGGGGCGCGCGTGGGTTACGAGCATGTGCTTGGCGACCACCAGGTCGACAGCGAAAGTCATTTGCTGGGACTTGATGTCGAACAGCGCGCCGCTTTTGACAACCGTGATCAGTTCACTGGCGGCGTTAACATCATGGCCAGCCTGGGGCCGATGAGCGTGGGCGCTGAAGTCGGTGCCAGCGGTGGCGGCGACAGCCATGGTTTCGCCGGCAGCCTCAAGGCCAGCTATGCGTTCTAAATAGGGATTGCCTTCTATATATAGCGAGGGCGCACGCGTGCTCGCTATATATAGCCAGTTATTTACTGAGCAACCTTAAAGTCAGCCCCGAGACTTCAAATCCGCAGGGCTGACCCCATAAGCATTTTGAAAGTACTGACAAAACCGCCCGACATTGCTGAACCCAAACCTCAACGCCACGTCAGTCACCGAGTTCGAATGCCGCTGAGCAAGCGCCTCATAAGCCCGTTCCAGTCGCACCTGCCGCTGATACGCCACAATAGACGTCCCGACAAACCGCCGAAATCCCTCCTGCAATGCCCGCTGACTGACATTACTCAGGCGTGCCAGATCGACGCCACTGATCAGTTGCTCTGGGTGCGCCTGAATAAACTCAACCGCCAACTTCACATGCCGCGGCGCTACCAATGGTGCCGGGCGGCGTAACGCCTCAGTGAAATTGTGCGGCCACGCTTCCAGCACCGCATCGATCAGCATCTCCCTGAGGCGTGCCGGCATTAATGTCCCGCTATTAATAAGCAGATCGAACTCGGTGCCCGTCGCCAGATCAATCAGGGCTTTTATTCCTTGAAACGCTGCGGCGGTCAGATCGACCATTGGCTCGAAGATGACCTTTTGTGGAATCGGTTTGCCCAGCAGCGCCGACAACCGTTCGGTGAGCTGCCCACGATTGATCGACATTCCATGTTGCGCGTGATTGTTGTGGAAGTGCATTGAGCGGATATCGGCTTTGTCGATCGCCAGGCCAATCTGCGAAACGCCGATAGTCTCGGTGGTGTGGTTGAAGATGATGGTGCCGGCGGTGGGGATGACGAAGGTGATCTCGTCCTGCGGGTCGGGGAAGGTGACAGTGAAGTCGCCGTGGTAATACATGCGACGGAAGCTGACACCGTCGTGCCGACCGTAGACGCCGCTGATGATGATATTAGAGGGCAGCGGTGGCATGTCTGAATAGCGGTTGCCGAATAGCCTGGAGAAGAGAGCGCCGAAGTCGTCGCTGCGAAGGTTATCGGAGCGCAGGATGATTTGCTGGCGTGGGGTTGGGAACACCTTGGGTCGTTCCTTGATCGGAGGGCGCGTGGAGGCGGGTACTTGGTTCGGCGGGGGAGGTTAGCAGTCGCAGATAACAGGATTGTGACGGTCGGTGCAGACTGGGCTGCAACCGTTTGATTCCTGTCAGGAAAAGAATTTTCCAATGGGGGTTGACCCTAAGTTTCAGTCCTGTATTATTCACCTCCCGCCAGACAGCAGATTGCTTCTAGCGGGTGTAAGTGATTGATTTTAAATGAAAATAATCACTTGACAGCAAATGAGGCTGCTGTAGAATGCGCGCCTCGGTTGAGACGAAAGATCTTAACCAACCGCTCTTTAACAACTGAATCAAGCAATTCGTGTGGGTGCTTGTGGAGTCAG